>CAWCAX010000006.1:0-1598786 GCA_963793635.1 uncultured Planctomycetaceae bacterium | reverse complement strand
GACGCCGTCCCTCCATCGGTCCACCTTCATGGCGCAGGAATGTTGACCTGCTGTCCATCGTCTACGCCTTTCGGCCTCGACTAAGGCACCGGCTAACCCTGGGCGGAATTACCTTCCCCAGGAAACCTTAGGCTTTCGGCGAGCAGGATTCTCACCTGCTTTATCGTTACTCATTCCGGCATAATCACCTGTACGCCCCGATACTGTTCCTTACGGTACAGCTTGTGTCTGACGTACAGCGCTCTCCTACCATGATCGCCTTGCGGCGTACATCCATTGCTTCGGTGACGTACTTACTCCCGTTCATTATCGGCGCAGAATTTCTCGGCCAGTAAGCTGTTACGCACTTTTTAAATGGTGGCTGCTTCTAAGCCAACATCCTGGCTGTCACAGAAACTCAACTTCCTTAGTGACTAAGTACATCTTCGGGACCTTAGCAGATGGTCTGGGTTGTTTCCCTCTCGACCGCGAAGCTTATCCCTCGCGGACTGACTCCCGAGATAGTCACACCGGTATTCGGAGTTTGGTTCAGCAGGGTACTCTGGGAAGAGCCCCAAACCGATTCAGTATCTCTACCCCCGGTGTGTAGTTGCTCGAGGCTAGCCCTAAAGCTATTTCGGAGAGAACGAGCTATCTCTGCGCTTGATTAGACTTTCACTCCTCCCCACAAGTCATCCCACCGGTTTTCAACCCAGATGGGTTCGGTCCTCCACGCGGTATAACCCGCGATTCAACCTGCTCATGGGTAGATCGTGCAGTTTCGCGTCTAGCACCAACGACCAATTGTCGCCCTATTCAGACTCGGTTTCCCTAAGGCTTCGGCCCTGAAGGCCTTAACCAAGCCGTTGACGCTAACTCGCCGGATCATTATGCAAAAGGCACGCCGTCACACATTGCTCGTGAGAGCCATAGTGCTCCGACCGCTTGTAGGCACATGGTTTCAGGTTCAGTATCCTCCCCTAGCAGGGGTTCTTCCCATCTTTCAGTCGCCCTACTGAGTTCGCTATCGGTCGTCAGGTAGTATTTAGCCTTACGGGATGGTCCCCGTCGATTCAGTCGGGGTTCCACGTGACCCGACCTACTCAGGTACCCCTCGGGAGGTGATTCGCTTTCACGTACGGGACTGTCACCCTCTGTGGTCCGACTTTCCAGACGGTTCGATTAGCAAATCACTTTGTAACTCCCATGTGAAGGGCCCTACAACCCCGCCAAGGAAAACCTTAACGGTTTGGGCTATTTCCCGTTCGCTCGCCGCTACTGAGGAAATCGAGTTTTCTTTATTTTCCTGCGGCTACTGAGATGTTTCAGTTGACCGCGTTCGCTGTACATACCTATGGATTCAGTATGCACCAGTTCGGGAATCTTGGGATCAACGCTCGTTTGACAGCTTCCCCAAGCTTTTCGCAGTCTTCCACGCCCTTCAAAGCCTCCTGACGCCAAGACATCCCCCATGTGCCCTTAATAGCTTGACCACATAAATCCAACCCTCTCCCGCCGCACGTGTCTTGCGACACGCCCGGAACCAAGAGAGACCTGAACGGTCTTACTATCATCCACGCACGCCGGACGATTACCGGCGGGCATGGATCGATGAAACGCTATCGATCATGCGGACCAGCCAAATCTCTTCCACCACCCTCTTGCGAGAATGCCTTGGGAAATCCGCCGTCCGCGTCTAAGAGCCTTGGAGAACAATTGAGCACGCCCAAGTGCCTGCCAGTTTCTGTGCCTGCCAGTTTCTGGAAAACCAGTCCTGGAAAAACCAAGTCCGGAAAGACCAAAACCCAGAAAAACACCGCAAACCAGAAAAACACCGCGGCATGCCGTCTTGTTCAAATACAAGATGCCACTCTTGCAACAACCAAATTGTCAAAGATCGACGTGGCCTGCGCCGCATCCGAAAACGTGGCTTGGCCCCGCTGCCAAAACAGACAGAGGCTGAATCCATCGCACCGATGAATCCGGCCTCTGGCCGCTTGAAGTGGCAAACAACCAATCCTACTGATTTGCCAAATCTCGTCAAGGGGACCGAAACATTGCCCCACCCGACCCGCTTTTGAGGCAATACCGCAGCTCGCCGAAGCCCCGTGCCACCGATGCGGCTGGCACCTTCCTGTGCTGGGAAATTACGGCCGAGCCCCTCAAATCCAAGCCTGCCGCTGGCTACGTGTCATCTGCCGCTGGCTACGTGTCACCCGTCCGGGGCCCGAATTGCCCGCCGCCTTCTAGGGCAGCGACAGCGTAAGGCTGAAACAGCGTAAGGCTGAAACAGCGTAAGGCTGAAACAGCGTAAGGCTGAAACAGCGTAAGGCTGAGACAGCGGCGATTCAAAGCTGCTGGGAATCCCTTCGTCAGGCTGGGATTCTAATGCTGCTGTCACAATTTGCAAGGGGGCAATTCTTTCCCCCGCAAAATTGGCACAAGCGAGATCGCGACTTTCGAAATCGTTCAAGCGGCAAGCAGCCTCAAGCCGCGGGGCTGTGGCCAAAACGCGTCGCGAAGGACGCGCTTATTTCAGGTGTACGCGTTCCAAAAAACGGCACCCGACGAGATACATGGTGCCGGCGTCCGTCACGGTTTCGGACGCGTTCACAACGCGCGCGCTCATGTAATGAACATTCGCATCGATGCCCAACTGCAGCACGAGAAAGTCGAAGTTGGGCCGTTCGCTCATCAGAAACGATACCCCGCCGGCCGAGATATCGCGAAACTGCACCTGCTTGAACTGACTCTTGGTCGGCAACTTCCCGCCCAACAGCGGCGCGACCGACTGCCGGTACGGATAGGCCCGCCGCGGACTGCTCCGCAGTTGGGTTTGCGGTGCGTCGCTCAGCATTTGGAATGGATCGGCGTGTTCCGGATTGTGATCGGTCGTGGTCGGGCCCGTTTTCAAGCGTGTCGTTTCGGTGCCGACTGCGGTTGAACCTGGCCCTTGCGCCGCCGGGCGTCTTGCAGTTCGCGCTCCAGTCGATCGAGATCGCTGATATCGATGCCGGTCAAGACCACGGCCCGCGCGGCGCCGAACTCGTCGAGCATCGCGCATTGCGACCAACGAATCCGCCGCTGTTCGCCTTTTTTGGTCAGCAACGAGCTCTCAAAGCCGGCCGCCGGCCCGCCTTGCAAGCGTTGGCAAAAGTTCTCCCGCAGGAGTTGCAATTCGGCCGGTGTGGCGATGGCATCCCACAGGGGCCTGCGCAGCAGCTCTTCCGACGAGTACCCGCTAATGCGTTCGGCCGCCTTATTGGCGCGTGTGACGCATCCGGAAAGATCCGTCAGAAACACGATCGACTCGGCGGCGTCCAGCAAGGTTGAAAGCGTCTGCCGCTCGGCGGCGAAGGCTTGCGCCACGTCGAGCCGAGCGATCGTCGACAGCAGTAAATGCGCGATCGTATCGGCGAACTCGATGTCGTCGACGCTGAACTGGCGGGGCTGCCTGTCGAAGACGCCGATCGCACCGAAGACTCTCTCATCGAGCCGAAGCGGCAAGACCAGCGCGCCGCCGATGCCGCTTTGGCGGAGAAAAAGGTCTTTGAACCGCGTTTCGGTAGCGATATTCGGACAAGCGACCGGGCGGCCCTCGTCGATGGCGTAGGCGGCCAACGAATGCCGGGCATCGGCCGGGTAGCGATGTTCCAGCGGCTCACCACCGCCGGGGATGCGGATTAGCAGGTGCCATTGGTCGATGGCGTCCACGCGATTCACCATTCCGCGCAGCGGCACTTGCAGCGTTTCGCCGATCAGCGACGCGGCGTCCAGCAGCAGCCGGGTCGGTTCTCCACGGCCGACCGAGCGACGGCTGTAGGCGAGAATGACCGCACGCTGGCGTTGCCGCAAATCGGTTTGGTCTGCCAACGAGATTGCGTCCGCGGCGAAGGCGGTGTTCTCGTCGGGGTTGGCGTGCGTCGTGTGCCGCATTCCTGTTGCCTTTTGGCGGCCGCTGAATCCAGCTCGCGAAAGCGACAAAGTCGGTTCGCGCAGCGGATCGATCAGCACTCCACGAATGAGTCGATCGGGTTCTCTGCCACGGGTTCGAACGTCGTACCGTTATGCAGGTGAGCACAATTGCCGCCAGCCGCTTTGGAGGCGAACAGCGCAGCATCGGCCCGCTTGATGAGTGAGGCCGGGTCGTCCGCCGGGCCAGCCTGGGCGAGACCCAGACTGATCGTGAAATGGACTTCGTTTCCGCCGATATGCATTCCACAAGCGGCGATTGCCGTGCGCGCCCGAGTGCCCATCTTGGCGGCGCCCGCCAGCTCGGTGCCCGGCATCATAATGGCAAAATGTCCTTCGCCGTACCGCGAGAGCACGTCCATTTCCTGAAGCGAATCGCCCAGGAATTCCTCCAAGGTATCGAGCATCATTTCCTGGGCCGAGGCTCCCAAGCCGCCGGTGATCGCCTTGAACTCGTCGATATCCAAAAGGACGAGTGAGAGCGGCACGTTGAACTTCTGACATTCCAACACGCGTCGCCGCAGATCGGTACAGAAGGCCGTGAGGGTCCGCGCATCGGCGGCCGGCTGGGCCGCGCCCTGCTGCGGAGCGTCGGGCCGGGAAATTTTAACCAAGCCGGACTCGACTGCCATTGGCTCGACCGGCAGGCACTGTTGGGTGTCGTGGTACCAGGCGCGATTGCGGCCGGCTTTTTTGGCGGCGTACAAGCCTTCGTCGGCCCGCTGGACAAGCCGCTCGGTGGTTTCGCCCGCCGCAATCTGGCTCACGCCGAGGCTCGTGGTCACCCGCAACTCGTTGCCGGCGAATCGCGTGATACTGGCCTCGACGGCCGCCCGGGCGCGCTCGGCGGCAATGGCTGCGTCGGCCAGCGACGTCACCGGCAGGATGATCGCGAATTCCTCGCCGCCATAGCGAGCCACCAGATCCATTTCGCGCATGGTCTGCGACAGTGCTTTGGCCACGTCGCGCAGCACCTGATCGCCGGCTTGGTGGCCGTGCAGGTCGTTGAATTTCTTGAAGTGGTCGACGTCAACCATGAGCAGCGAAAATGCCGTTTTGCGCCGTTGCCACTCGGCGAAGCGTCGATTGAGTTCATGATCGAACGCACGGCGGTTGTGCAGGCTGGTCAAGGCGTCGGTGCGGGCGACTGCAACCTGGGTTTCCAGTTCTTCCGACTGCCGTTGCAGTCGCACTTCGGCGGTCGCCAACTGCTCCTGCAATCGCTCGTTGGCCTTGATGATGTCGGCCACGGATCCGACGACGGCCTCGTCCCAATTGGCGGTCTGCCCTGGCGGCACGGACGAGAGGCCCGAACTGATTTCGCGAACTCGAGAACTGTGCTCGTCGACATCCTGAGCGACGCTGCTGGCCAAATCCTGCAGCCGCTTTACGGCCTGCAAGGCGCGCTCGGCGTCGGCGGAGCTTTGCGGAAGCTTGCGCTCGAGCCACCGCGCGGCGCAATAACCGACGGCCAGCATGATGCCAGCGAATGTCAGATCAATAAGCAATATCGTGAAGGAAAAGGGCACGGCAGCAAACATTGCGACTCCATCGACTCGGCACAGGTGTAGACCATCGCCCCAGAAAAGTTAGGTCATGCCCGGCAGGTGTCAAAACAACCCAGCGTGGATTTTTGGCATCCAAGCCGTTTGACAGTGCTGAGTTGAGATCGCACTGTCCCTGGACCCTGTTCCGGTCCTGCATTCCGCCGTCCAAGTAATTGGTAGGTAAGGCTTTCCTGGCATTCGCCTTTGGATTGGCGCCGATCGGTCCCGGTGCCTCCTGGCGGTGCGGCCCGGTCGAGGAGCCTGCCCGACCGGTTGCGCGTCATATCGGGTTTCTTCGGCGCAATCGGATCGCACAGCGGCCGCCGATGCTCCGGTCGCCCGGCGACGCGTTGCCAGCGGACCGTGAGATCGAAAAAAAGAAGCAGGCGTCCGAAGCGCTTCAGCGCTGGAACCGCGGAGGCTGACAGAGACGTGTAGCGTGGCCGCGCAGGCAAATCACGGCAATCCGGTGGCGAAGATCGCGGTCAATTTGTCACACTGGCCACCCGTCCCCTGCCGGCAGCCCGCCCCGATCAGGCGGTATTTTGGAGCTGCAATTTTTAGGCTTGACTCATCTTGGCCACAAAAAAAACGGCTCTCCTCGGAAAGGGAATGGGGCAGGTAATCCCTTGGAATTGAGGAGAGCCGTCATTATTATTTTGACGCGTCTCAAGTGAGCCAGCGCGGCCCACAATATTTCAGCGTAGCCCACATTATAATCGGCGGCCCTTAATCGTGACTTTATTCGAATGTATGGCTCACCGGAGCACCACACGAATTCGCGCCGCCGACCTGTGGTAATTATTTCTGGCTTTTTACCGCGCACCGCCCCAACCTTGCAACGAACGGACACCGCCGAACGCAGGCAGCGGCCCAACCTGGATGAAGGCTTGGCGCGATGTGGCATACGGCGGCGGCGCGTAATTGCCATATTGGGGAATGTTATACCACGTGTTGCTTCGGTTCCAGCCGCTGGCGGAATTGCCCGCGTTGTAGCCGTTTGCGATGCCTGTAGGGGCTGGGCTGTAGCTTCGATTCGGGCTCGTCTGTGCCGTGCGCGATGGTTGGCCAGCCAGCGCGCGGCCTGGGCGGTGCTCGTCGATCCGGCGGACAGCATCAACGTCAGGACTGCTAGGGCCGTGTTTTGTAGCATGACACGATTCATAGAAAGCCTGCCTCCCAAATATGGTCGAAAAGCCCGTGCGTCCGCGTCCTCACGGATTCAACGGACAAGTACGCGCGACTTCACTCAGTAGTCATCGGACGATAAAAAACCCATATCCCGCGCGAGCAGGACATGGGCTGGTTGGTCATCGAATCGCTCGGCGTGGTCCAGCCAGATCAAGCCTGGAACGAGCTGCCGCAACCGCATGTCTTGACCGCGTTGGGATTCTCGAACGTAAAGCCGCGCTTTTCCAAACCGTCGTAGAAATCGACGGTCGTGCCGTCCAGATAAAGCGCGCTCTTCTTGTCGACCACCACGGTAATGCCGTGCTGGTCGCTCTTGGAGTCGGCCTTTTCGTCGAAGGTTTTGTCAAAACCCAGGGCATAAGAAAAGCCGCTGCAGCCGCCGCCGTTGACGCCCACGCGCAGCAGCGTTTCCGGCCCGTAGCTTTGCTCCTGCATGATTCGCTTGACTTCGCCGGCAGCTTTTTCGCTCAGTTTGATGCCCATGTGCAATTTCCCCATTGGAACGGTTTTTTTTCGCAGGACCACTGATGTCCAAATTATACCATGCTCGGACGAAAGGAAAGGCGATTTCGGGCCCCCGGGCGGCCGGCCCAGCGAATTGGGGGCGAACAGCGTGCATTCGAGTGCACAGATTGTTATGCCCACGGGAGGCTTCCCGTGGGGGCCCAAAGCCGGTTAGCGCTTTCCGCGGGGCCGGTCGAACGCCCCCGAAGCCATCCGCTTAGGCCATGCTGCTCAGCTTGCGCAGCCGGCTGACCGCCGCGGCCACCGAGGAAATCGCCAGTTCGATCTCTTCGGGCGTGTTGAACCGGCCCAATCCGAACCGCAGGCTGCTGCGCGTGGCGTCGTCGCTCAGGCCCAATGCCCGCAGCACGTGGCTCGGCTCGGGATTGGCCGACGTGCAGGCGCTGCCCGAACTGACGGCCAGATCCTTGATGTTCATGATCAGCGCCTCGCCGTCGACATAGGCAAAACTGACGTTCAGGTTGCCCGCCAGCCGCAAGGCCGGCCCCTGGACCGTAGACACGTCGAGCGCGGGCCCGTTGAGCGTCACGTCGTCCAGGGCCGCCGTCAGGCCGGCAAAGAGTCGATTGCGCAATCCGGCCAGCCGCTGCTGCTCTTGCGGCATTTCGCTCAAGCACAGCTGAATGGCCGCGGCAAAGCCCACGATGCCCGGCACGTTGAGCGTGCCGCTGCGCAGGCCGTGCTCGTGGCCGCCGCCGGCGATCTGGGCCTCCAGCCGCACGTGCGGCTGCGTGCGCCGCACGTAAAGCGCACCGATGCCCTTGGGGCCATAGAGCTTGTGCCCGCTAAAACTGGCCAGGTCGACGCCCAACTGCTCGACGTCGATCGGCAATTTGCCCAGCGCTTGCGTCGCATCGCAGTGCAGCAGCACGCCTTTGTGCGCGGCAGATCTTGCCGATTTCGGCCAGCGGATGCACGATGCCGATCTCGTTGTTGGCCAGCATCACCGAAACCAGCAGCGTGTCGTCGCGGATCGCCGCCGCCAACTCTTCCAGGTTCAGGCTGCCGGCCCGGGGGCTGGGCGCCTGCTCGACGCCGAGCACGCGTCACCTCGAAACCATGCCGGCCGAGCCGCGCCGATCGGGTCGAGCACGGCTTTGTGTTCGGTCGCGACGGTAATCAGGTGATTGCCGCGCCGCCGGCTGCGCTCGGCCAGCGCCGCGGATCGCCAGGTTGTTGCTCTCGGTGGCCCCGCTGGTGAACACGATCTCGCGTGGGCTGGCGCCGATCGAAGCGGCAATCTGCTCGCGGGCCAGCTCGACCGCGTCCTTGGCCTCCCAGCCGAAGGCGTGGCTGGTGCTGGCCGGGTTGCCGTAGATCTGGCTGAAATACGGCAGCATCGCCTCCAGCACGCGCGGATCGACGCGTGTCGTGGCGTGATTGTCGAGATAGATCGGCATGGCAGAGCGCTGCGGAATACGTTCCAGTTAAGCCCACCCGCGGCGGCCGGCGGGGGCGTGCCGGTCGGTCGTGCTTTCGAACAAGGCTCGCTAAATTGAAGGGCGCAAAATAATTATAGACGCGCCGGCCACGACCGTTCAGAGGCAAAACCAGGGCCGCGCCAGGAACCGCCGAACCGCCGGCCGCACGAATTTCGCAAAATCTTTCCGCCCAGGCCCTAATGATTTGCCGTTTCGAGCGTCAATAAGGATGAGGCCCCTGATGCACGAGGCTCGCCGCTAGCATGTTCGACAACGGATCCTCGCCCAATCCCGACTGGCTTACTGCGGCGGTCGATCGCTACGAAGGCCCGCTACTGCGTTACACGCGGCGCATTACGGGCGACGTGGAGACGGCCCGCGACGTGGTTCAGGAGGCGTTTTTGCGGCTGTGCCGCGAGGAGCCTGCCACGGTCGACGGGCATCTGGCCCAGTGGTTGTTTACGGTCTGCCGCCGCCGAGCGCTCGATGTCCTCAAAAAGGAGTCGCGGATGAAAGCTTCGCCCCAGGACACGGTGTTGGACCGAGCGACGTGCGACACGCCAAGCCAGGCCGCCCAGCGGCGCGAAACGACGGCCCGCGTCCTCGAACTGCTGGATCGATTGCCGGCCAACCAGCAGGAAGTGGTGCGGCTGAAGTTCCAGGGCGGGCTGAGTTATCGTGAGATCAGCAACGTCACCGGCTTGTCGTTGACCAACGTTGGTTATCTGATCCACACGGCGATTCAAACACTCCGCAATCAATTGGTGCCGAGTGGACAAACGTAAGCAATTTCAACGATGTTTTTGATGAACGCGATCGGTCATGAATCATGAAATTTATCTGCGTTCATCCGCGTTCATCTGCGGTTTCCCAAATCGCTGTGATTCAAGAAGCAGGTCAGCAGTCCCGTTTTACGACATCTCAATCCATTTGAAACGAAAAACGAAGCGTAACCGCAGATGAACGCGGATGAACGCAGATAGGAACAGGATCGACGAAAGATAGGTTTGAGGCGCCAGGCTCGCTGAATTTGGAACAGACGAGCGAGCTGTTTTTTAGATGTTTTCAGTCGGACCGAGTCCGGCGTTAGGGAGATAATTGCCATGGCATTCGATCCGCAAGATTCCAAATGGACCGCCTACGTGCTGGGCGAACTGGACGACGACGCCCGCCATGAAATCGAAGCCGAGCTGGCCGCCTCGCCCGACGCGCAGCGCCACGTCGACGAGATTCGCCGCACGATCGACCTTGTTTCGGCCGAGTTGCAGGCCGAGCCCTTCCCTGCCCTGGCCGATGCCGAGCCCGCGCTGACTTTCGCACAAGACGATGCGCCCGAGCCGCGTGCGAAGCTGTTTCGTTCGATTCGGCCCGAGGGGCACTCGCGCACGAGGGGCCGCGTTGCGCTGATCGCATCGCTGGCGGCATCGCTCTTGGCCGCGGTCGGCATCGGCGGTTTCTTGCTCTCCGGCGGCGGACAGGTTCGTCAGGCCATCGTGGCGCTGAGCACGGTCCTGCGCCGATCGAGAATACCGCCCAGGTGAAGTCGGTTGAGGACCAGTCGCTCGACGATCCAAGTGCGGAGGCGGCCCTGCTGTCCGCCCAAGTTGCTTTGCCCGAGGGCGGGTCGCTCAGTGCAGAATCGGAAATTGAACGCTTTGCGATGGAAGCTTCGCCTGACCTGGTGACGGACTTAAATACAGACGTGCCGATGATCGATCCGCCAATTGATACACATCCGCTCGACCCGAAAGGTTACGACGCAGTTGAGGAATCACGACTTGGCCAGGGCAACGCTGATGCGTCCATCGGCGGCGGCGCTGGCTTCGAGATCAAGGGGCTCGGGGCCGGTCCGGCATCGCGGTCCATGGGGGCCCTTTCGAGTCGTGGCAATCGGTTTAGCGAACGTGGCAACGGAGTGCGGAGGGCTTTTGTCGCCCCTCGGGCGGGTGAACACGCGCCTGCACGTGGCGGCAAATTCGGGGCGGACCCAACGCAATCCGCTGCGACGCGCTCCGCGGCTGGCCGATTGGCAATGCGAGACTCGAGTGGAATTCGTAGCGTCGAGACGCCCGGCGTCCGGCCAGCTGATGCGGCAAGTCAAGACGCTTACGACGAAACCACTGACAACCCGTTCCTGGCCGTCAGCGACAATCCGCTCTCGACGTTCTCGATCGATGTCGATACGGCCTCGTACTCGAACGTCCGCCGCTACTTGCAGCAGAACCGCCACTGCCGCCGCCGTCGGCCGTGCGGATCGAAGAACTGGTCAACTATTTTCACTACGACTATCCGCAGCCCGCGGGAGACACGCCGTTCGCGGTCAATGTCGAAGTCGCCGGTTGCCCCTGGAACGCCGAACATCGGCTGGTCCGCATCGGCATCAAGGGACGCGAGGTGGCCCGCGACCGTCGGCCGCCGACGCAACCTGGTGTTTCTGGTCGACGTGTCCGGCTCGATGCAGTCGCCCGACAAGCTGCCGCTGGTCAAAGAGTCGCTGCGGCTGCTGGTCGAGCAACTGGGCGAGAACGACCGCGTGGCGATCGTGGTCTATGCCGGCAGCTCGGGCCTGGTGCTTGCCGAGCACCTGCGGCACGCGACAAGGCCGACCATCGTGCGGCGCTCGACGCGCTGCGAGGCCGGCGGCTCGACCAACGGCGCGCCAGGGCATCCAGCTCGCCTACGACATCGCCGTCGCCAACTTCATCAAGGGGGGCGTCAACCGCGTGATCCTGGCCACCGACGGCGATTTCAACGTCGGCGTCACCGACCGCGGCGAGCTGATCAGGCTGATCGAAGCAAAAGGCCAAGAGCGGCGTGTTCCTGACCGTGCTCGGCTTCGGCATGGGCAACCTCAAGGACGCCACGCTCGAGCAACTGGCCGACAAGGGGAACGGCAACTACGCCTACATCGACACCCTCGCGCGAGGCCCACAAGGTGCTCGTCGAGCAGATGTCCGGCACGCTGGTCACGATCGCCAAGGACGTGAAGATCCAGGTCGAGTTCAACCCGGCGCAGGTCGCCTCGTACCGGCTGATCGGCTACGAGAACCGGATCCTGCGGCACGAGGACTTCAACAACGACAAGAAGGACGCCGGCGAGATCGGCGCCGGGCACACCGTGACGGCCCTGTACGAGCTGGTGCCGGCCGGCAAGCAGCCCGCGGCGAGCGCGACCGAGGCGACCTCCGGCGTCGATGCCCTCAAGTATCAGCAAAAAACGGCCCTGACCGACGCCGCGCACACGGCCGAATTGCTGACGCTGAAGCTGCGGTACAAGCAGCCCGACGGCGACAAGAGTCAACTTTTGGAGTATCCGGTGAAGGACTTGGGCCAGGCTTATGGCCAGGCGACGGGCGATTTCAAATTCGCCGCGTCGGTGGCTCTGTTCGGCATGTTGCTGCGGGATTCGCCCTATAAGGGAACCGCATCCTTCGACGCAGCCGCCGAACTGGCCCAAGAGGGACGCGGCAGCGACCTGGACGGCTATCGCTCTGAGTTGATCCTGCTGATCGGCGCAGCACAATCGTTACAGCGCGAAGCACCGTGAGCCTTGGACGAGTAACGCCGAATTCTTATCTGCGTTCATCGGAGTTCATCTGCGGTTACCTGCTGGAGTGCAGGCTCAAGACGTGGGACAGCCGTCCGGTTGCTTGACGCTTCAATCGGTTTGGGATGGAAACCGGAAGTAACCGCAGATGAACGCAGATACGAGGAAGGATGAAAGCACGAATAAGAAGATGGTCGACGATGGAACGGTGGGATGAAGACCTGGAGTGGGGCAGCGCATTCGGCCACTTCTTACGCCGCGTTTAAGAGGAATGGACCGATAGGCGGGTCCGTCAAATTTACCAACACCTCAATCGGAGCTATTTCGTGGCCATAGTTTGACCAAGCGGCACGCTCTCGCTCGCATCCCCATCCACTGCCGGCAAGCGGCACATTTCCGCTTCGTTGCCGGATAGCCGCGGCGGATCGCCAAATGCCAGATCGAGAAACGTCGGCAGCATCGCCCCCAACTCGTGGGCGAAATCGTCGGCCACGACCGGTTCGATCCGGCCCACGATGGGCCGGAATTTCGAGCCGGCAATGACGTCGAGGTCCGAGAGAATAGAACGCTGGGCCGTAAACGTGGTTTGGCCGCCGGCGGTGGCCACGCGAATCGTGCTGCCCGCTTCGAGGGCCGCCTTGCCTCGAAAGACGCCCACGCGCAGCCGCGCGGCCAGGGCGATGTCGGCGTCGGTGTTGCGCAGGATTTGGGTTTCGGCCTCGCGTCGCTGCGCAGTGCGACAAGTGACGACGCCCAATCCCGGCGCCGCGATGGTTCGCGAGTGCAACACAAACCCGGTGTCGCTGCCGGCCATGTTCAGCAGCAGCAGCGGCGACGATTTGACCACCGGCTTGGTTTTCAGTGCGGCAAAACTTTCGCTGCCGGCGAGCGCGGCCTGCGAAACGACGACCAGCCCCCGAGAGGCAAGTTGCTTTTCGAAACGGGTCAAGAGCGCGGCTGTCAGTCCCTCCTGCTGCTCGGCACTCAGCCGGGCGTTTTTGCGCCCCAGGCCGCTGAGTTGCAAGCCGAAGCCCAGGCCCATCAACGGCGTGAACGGGCCGAGGACCAGGGGCGGCAACTTGAAGGCGGCCTGCGGCCCAAAGCCCGACTGGAGTTGCAAGTCGACGAATTCGACGTCGAACTCGGTGACCACAACGCGTCGGCCCGGGCTCAAAATGGTCGTGGCGCCGGCGGGGCCGGTATGCTTCCAGTAGTTTGCAGGCAATTTGTCGGCCGCTTCGTCGGCCGCAAAACGCGACGTGCGGTAGACCACCGGCACGACGCTCGAGGCCGGCCTGGGCGTGGCCAGGCAACCGGCCCCCAGGCAGATCACAAGCAGGCTGGCTGCTCGAAGTCCGACTCGACCGGACGGGAACCGCATAGAGGCTGCATCCGTGTTGTCGCCGAAGTTTCGCTCTGGGCGGATAATTTGGCGTGGCGCGACCAAACGGCGGACTGTACAAATCGGCCGAGTCGGATGCAACCTCAAACTGGGCAATTTCGCGAGAAAATGGGGGTTTCGCGCCTACGCACCCCGCGAATCTCTCGGCCGCCGCCGCGCCGCTGGTCGTGGCGGTCTGGACCCGCGGCGCTCCACGGCGTCGATCTGCCGCGGGCAGCCGCGGTAGTGGGTGATTTGTGTGGTGGTCGGAAAAACGGGGCCTAGCCGTCGTCCTCGCCCAGCATCTTCTGCCGATGGGTTTTCTTGGGCTTGGCCTTCGGCGCTTTCTTGAACGTCTGCCCGGTCTGCCGCACGGCGGGCATGTCGACTTGTTTGCCCTCCAGTAGCTCGCCCACGGTCAGCAATTGCAGTTTGGCGTAATCCTTGCCGGTCCAGGGCGAGCGGTAGAACCCTGCCGACGCAGCCTCGGTTCGCATGGGCTTCGTTGGCGGCTCCAGAGATAGCAGAACTCCGATTGCTGCCTTCTCGCGGTCCATGACCCCGCGCAGGTCACGTAGCTGGTTGACCGTGACGTGACCTGCCTTTACCGAAAAGATGACCTGCTTGGTCGCGCCGCCCTCTTGTTCATCGTGGAAGAAAAGCCGGCCGTCGATTCCCTTGTCGGCGCCTTTCTTTTGTTCGGTCGGACGCGCGCCGACCAAGCCGAGCGCCCACCATTGGAACTGGTACGGATCATCAGCGGCCAGCCGCTCGGCGTCGTGGATGTCAGTCGGCTCGCCGATCACTTCAAACTGCGCTGTATCGCCGTAGGTGTCGCGGAGCCTGCTTTTGATGAGCGTGATGGCCAAGCTGGTTATATCAATGCCGATCCAATTTCGTTCGAGCTTTTGCGCCGCGTCAATCGTGGTTCCGCAACCACAGAACGGATCGAGGATCGTGTCTCCGGGTTTGCTGCTGGCTTTTATGATGCGCTCGAGCAGCGCAACGGGCTTTTGGGTCGGGTATCCAAGCCGCTCATCGGCTTGCGAATTGAGAACAGAAATATCGTCCCAAAGGCTGCCAATTGGCTTGCCCCTGTCATCGGCCGGGCGAAGTTTACGATACGGCTTGCCGCCCTTTGGCCAGCCGACATCGCCCCGTTCATCAAGGGCGATTAGTTCCGGGAGGGTCATGCGCCACCCTTCAGGCCCAGGGGTGAAGCCTTTGTATTCGTATACGAGATTCGGGCGCAGGCCCATTGATGGCGCGCGTACAACGGGGCCATCGTAGAATGGCCCAATGTCATCCTTCCGATCATATTTTTCCGTTAGCTCTTCTTGGGTAAGCGGAACTCGGATGCAATCCAAATCAAAAAAGAATTCGTCCGAAGCCGAGTAAAACAGAATGTTGTCTGTGTAAATGCCGAATTTTCGCGACTTATGCTGAGACCCCTTGGGGTTGATTGATCGTCTCCAAATAATGTCGTTTCGATAGTTCGCCGGCCCAAACACCGCATCCATTAGAATTTTCAGATAATGGCTCGCCGTCGGATCGCAGTGCAGGTAAATCGATCCCGTAGGCTTCAGGGCACGGCGCAGCTCCGCCAATCGCGGCGCCATCATCGACAGATAGGCCAGCATGTCGTTTTCGCCAATGGCTTGACGAAACGCCTGCATCACAAGAGAGACTTGCCCACCCCCCCCCGTTTCTACAATCTCCTGATAAGCATGCGCGGCCGACTGGTCCCATCGCCACGTATCCTCAAACGCCTGAATCTGTGCGGCGGATCGGCTCCCGTCTTGCTCGGCGAAAAGCACGTTGTAGTTCTGCGCCTGTTGAAGGGCGGATCGAGATAGACCAGATCGACCGACTCGTCATCGACGTAGCGCCGTAGAATGTCGAGATTGTCGCCGTAGTAGAGGGTATTCATGCTTGGCTCAGAACCGCCTCGAAAAGCTCATCGAAGCTCCAAACGTGGCCCGCGATCTTCGCCATCATAGCAGCGGTCGAGCGAAGCTTCCCGCTGTTGCCGGGTAGGCGAGTTTGCCAGCAGAAATTATAGTAAGCCGCGAACATGGCGAAAGCCGCCTCCAAGTTTTCGAGTTTCTTGCTGAAACAGTAGGTCAGCCGGTTCAGTCTCTTGAGGAACAATCGCTGGGTGCCGTTCAACCGCTCTACGTGCGACGTGCATATCGTGCGGGTATTCTGGCTGTCTATCCCTCGAATGCCCTTGCGGACCGTGCCGACCATTTCGCCCGGAGTATAGATCATCGTGGCGTTGCGGTATTCCTTCCGAATCGTTCCGAACTTGACGTAGGGGCCAAAGGCCAAGTCAACGGCTTCCGGGTAGGCCGCAAAGCAGTCTGTCGAGATTTGAGTGATCGGCTTGTAGCCGCCCGGCTGGTAGTCGCGGGCATCGCTGGCGTTGGCGTTCGGAAAAACCAATCGGCCCGCAATGTCCGACATAAAGCGTCGGGCGTTGTCCGCGCTTCGCTTGCCGATAAGGAAACCGGGCATCAACTTGGTTTTCTGGTCGATGCACGTCCACAAGTAAACGTCGCCGATCTCGCTCGAATACTCGCGCTCGGTCAACGTGAGCCGCGATTGCTTTTTGGCCACATAGGTCCATTGTTCGTCGAATTGCAGATGGGTCAGCGTAAGGCCGCGCATCCGTCGATCCATGAACCGCTGGCAGGCGTTGCCAAACGTCACGATCAGTTTCAGGATCGTCGCCTTGTCGAGCCCGGTGATTCGAGCCGTGGCCCGAACGCTGTTGCCCTCCACGAGCAGCCGCAAGGCCAGCTTGGCGTCGGCGGTATCGGTATACATCGCGCCGAGCGGCTTGGGTTGCGAGTCGGCCAGCCGCTTGCCGCAGAGGCAGCACTTGAACCGCTGGTTGCCGTGTCGGTCTTTTCCATCGCGGGCCTTTTGGGCATGGGCACAAGCTATCATCATTTGAGAGTCGCTTTTTTCTGCGGCCCTCGCTAGAATGGCTTTTGTACGGGCAGCCTAGCGAAAGCCTGGTTGTTCTTTGCCCCGACTTGGCCCTGCAAGGCTGAGCCGGGGTTTTTCTCATACCGTTATTGTACACACTGTAACCTGTGCGTCAAGCCTTGCAAAAAAGATTTCCGTGTGTACACTTTGGGCATGGTCAGGCCAAAAAAACCACCCGCTGAAGTAGCCTCCGGACGCATTGACCTACGGGTAACGACGGCAGAGCGGCTCCTGTACGAGCAAGCCGCAGAGCGCGCGGATCAAACCTTGTCGGCGTGGATTAAGGGGCTGCTGAACAAGGCAGCCAGACACAAGTCCAAGCGGGACTAGCGGAGAGAGGGGGTTACGATCCCGTTCTGCGCAGCAGACCCCTCCGGCAGCTTATAAGGCTGCTGCGCCAACCAAGACGCGGGCCGCTCTCCAGGCTATGTGCCTGGATCAAACGGCCTCAATATCTCGCGGAGTTCGTCGAGTTTCATGCCATCCCTAGACACTGGGCGGCGGAAATAGTTCGCAATTATCGAATTTATGCCCTTGCCGTTCGAGATTTGCGAACGTATACTTATCGTCGCTGCCGATAAGTACAGGGGATCTCAAGATGTGGATCATCTCAAAGACCCGGCTCCGGGAATTCTGGGAGTCTCCCGGCATGGGAGACGCTGAACTTCCGCTAAAGGCGTGGTTTACGGTCGTTTCAAAAGCACGTTGGCAGACATGGGCCGAGCTTCGCGACACCTATGGCAATGCGAGCCTAGTCGGCGATTGTGTCGTATTCAACATCGCCGGCAACAAATATCGATTAGTTACGCGCATCCGCTTTTTGGCACACAAGGTATTTACCCTCAGGATAATGACGCATGAGGAATATGACGGTCAGAAATGGAAGACTGACTGTGGCTGCTATTCCGCAGAGGCGGAAGCCGTCGCCAAGCAACCAAAAGCCGGGCACTCAGAACGGGAACCGGCTCCCGTGCGTAAGAAGAAGGGAGGTGGGCGATGACACACAAAACTAAGCATGACGGCAATCCAAAGGACACCTACCTTGAGCTGGTAATGGAGTTTCCGCTTAAGTCGATCCGCACCAAGCGGGAGCTTCGGATGCCCAGAAGATGATCGACGCACTGCTAGGCCGCGAACCGCTCGACGAGGGCGAGGAACAATACCTAAGCGCGCTCAGTGATCTCGTGGCTGTGTACGAGGACGATACCTTCCATATTGAGGCCCCGGACGATGCGGCGATGCTCGCGCATCTTATCGAGGCGAAAGGGGTGTCACAGGCGGACCTGGCGGAACAGACCGGGATTGCACGGTCCACCGTTTCTGAAGTGCTCTCGGGGAAGCGTGATTTGACTCGCCCGCAGATTCGCAAGCTGTCTCGTTATTTCAGCGTTGACGCTGGGGTATTCTTGACGCTGCGGACCCGCGAGGAATAGCGACAACTACGCAACAGACGCGAAAAGGCCCTGCTCATGGCGGGGCCTTTTTATTTCCGCCCCCATAAGCACTTCTAGGGCCTTCCGCCCGACCACCACACAAATCACCCACTACCGCAGCCGCTACTCCCGCGACAAACGGCACGTGGACTTCTATAATCGAGGTTTGGGCGGTCGGCGGCTTTCCCAACGCGAGTGCGCGGCACGTCGACAGCTCTCTCGGGCAATTTTACGCCGCACTCCGCTTTTTCAGAGACAGGCATTTCTCATGGCGCAAGCAGTTGTCGACCCGATCGAAATCCGGCGGTTCGCCCAGAACCTGGATCGCTTTACGAACGAACTCGAAAGCCAGATGCTGACGCTCCGCGGCCAGCTCAACAGCTTGGGCGAAACCTGGCGCGATCAGGAGCAGGAAAAATTCACGGCCGAGTTCGAGCAGGCGCTGCTGGCCACCAACCGTTTTCTGGAAGCGGCCCGGCAGCATGTTCCGTTTCTGATGCGCAAGGCCGAGCGCGTGGAAGATTACTTGCGCCAGCGGTAAGCGTTCGCGCCCAGGACCCCAGGCGGCGACTGCTCCGTTCTCCATTCCGCAAATCCAACAACCGCGAATCCCCAAACCGCGAACCCGGGAAACCATGCCATGAGTGGCGGTGGAGCACATGTCGGCTCGTTTGACGCGGTGCGCTATTTTCGCGCCGTGCTGCATACGTTTTCGCAAGAAGCCCGCGAGGCCTTGATCACCTACGACACGGAGGTCGGCGCGCACGCTCGCCTGGCTGCTGGAAGAGATGCCCCAGTTCTGGAAAAACGAGATTCGCCGCTGCGACGAGGCGCTCCAGGAAGCCCGAATCGATCTGGAGCGCTGCCGCAACACGCCGCTCCCGGGCGGCGGCACGCCGTCCTGCATGGAGCAAAAGAAGGCCTTGGATCGGGCCAAAGCCCGGCGCCAATATGCCGAAGAAAAATCCGATGCGACGCGCAAGTGGGGTAAGATTGCCGAGCGCGAAGCGTCGGAATACTCGGGCCGGTCGAATCAACTGGGCAGCCTGTTCGACGCCGAACTGCCGGAAGCCATCCTGCTGCTCGACCGGGTTCTGAAATCCCTCGAGGCCTACCAGTCCCTGCGGGCTCCCAGCGCGGACTTGGGGCCAGCCGGAGCCAGCCTGGGCTCCAGTGCCGCCAGCGCGTCACGACCGGCTCCGGCCGCTACAACCGGCGCCGGGGTGGCGGCCGCGGGCGAGCCAAAGCCCGCAGCCGGCGGCGAATCTGCCCCGCCCCAGCAAGCAACGGCGACCAATTCCGAGCATACTAAAGAAGTTCCTGGTGAAAGCGGCGACTCGACAACCGCCGCGGGGAGTTCACGTCCATGAGAGCAGGCGACCTGACCAGCGGATCGGCCCGATTGCACGAAGCTTGGAAGAAACTGCGGGCCCATTGGGACGCCACGCAGCTTACCTGGCAGGATTCGGTGAGCCGCGAGTTCAACGACAACTATATCGAAGCGCTGGAACCGCAAATCATCGCCACTCTGGAACGGATGAAAACGCTCACCGGAGTGTTGACCGCGGCCCAACATGAATGCGAACGCTGACCCCGACGCCAACCCGAACAAGCGCGCCATGACGAGCCCCACGCACCCCGACGGCGGCAGCGAACCTTCCTTCGACGCTTGGGCGGCCGACATGGGGACCGCCGAGACGTCGGGCGGAGAATTCGGCGACTCCGATTCGATCGACGGGGGGCTGGGCCTCGACGGCGAGGATTCCGAAAACGGGCTGGCACCCCCTGCGGCCACGGGGCCCCGCGCGCACGAAATACAGTTCCTGGCCGATCTGGCGCAATTGAGCCGCCGATCGGGCCGCCGCCGAATTGCAGATCGAAGCCGATTTCCAGGCCCGCAACCAGGCCGCCGCCGAGGGGCTCGAAAAAGCCCAGCAGGAGTTCCAGGCCTGGCTGGAAACCGAAGCCCGAGAGACGGTCAGCGAAAACGCCAACTTGCGCCAAGCCGCCGAAACGCGCCACGACGCGCGATACCGCGGCCACGGAGCGCGGCTTTGCCGAGTTCAGACAGCGCGTGGCCGACGAACTGGAGCCCGCCCGGCAAGAGGCCGCGCGGCTGCTGGCCGAAACCGGCCGCGAAGCGGACAAGCAATTCGACAGCCGCAAGCACATTGCGCCCCGCAAGCTGGAGGAATTTCAAAAGCAGCTCGACGCCTGGAAGGTCCGCATCGGGCAAGACCGCGAACAGGCCATGAAGCTTTTGAAGCGCTGGCGGCAAACGCCGCCGGTGGCCAAAAGCGAAACGGCTTCCGGACTGGCCACCACCGGCGATTTGGCCACGCGCATGCAGCAGCGCGTCGACTTCGTGGCGCAGCAGTTGGCCCAGTTGGGCCAGCTCAGTTCGCCCAAAATGGCCATCAGCTGGGTGCTGGCCCTGTTTTGGGTGCTTCTGGTCCTGGGGGGCGCCGCCGCGGCGACCTTTATGGATCCCGGCCCGATCGTCGGCGGCATCGTGCTGGGAAGTGGTTTCGTGCTGGGCATCCTGGGACGTCTGATGCTGCGCAGCACGGCGCGGTCGGGAATCAGGGAGCTGTATCCCCCGCTGATCGCCGCCGCGCGCGAAGTGGAGGAAATGGTGCAGGGCGCCTCGGAAAAGGCCAAAACCCAAACGGCAGACGCCCAGACCAAGCTCATCGAGTGGCGCGAGCAGGTGCAAAGCAAAGCGGACGAAAAGCACCAGGCCCGCATCGCCCAGATCGACGCCAAAAGCGAGCAATCGCTCAAGTCGCCCACGAAGAAGTACGAAGAGCGGCTCGCGCAAATCTCGACGCGATACGACCGTGACATGAAAGAAGCCGAAGCAACCCGCAGCCGGCGAAAAAGAACGGCTCCGCCGCAAGGATTCCGACGCCCTTGAAATCCAGGCTCGCTATCAGCAACAACTCGACCAGATCAAGGCGCAGCGCGCGGCCGAGTGGCAATTGCTGGCCCAGCAGTGGCAGTCGGGCCTGGCCGAAGCGCAGGCCCATGCCGATCGGATCCGCTCCGGCGGCGATGAGCCGGCCGGCGACCATGCGCTGGCCGATTGGGGGCACTGGGCCGATGGCGCCTGGACCCCGGCCAAGGCCATTCCCGCGGCGATCCGCTTCGGCCAGTTTCGCGTTCGCATGGATCAAGTCCCGGGCGGCGTGCCGCCCAGCGGCCCGCTGGCAGAACTGACCCCCGCAGCATTCTGGCTACCGGCCGTGATGCCGTTTCCGGATCGGCCCTCGATTCTGCTCAAGGCCCGTGGCGCCGGGCGGTCGCTGGCGGTCGAAACCATGCAGGCGCTGATGCTGCGACTATTGGTCACAATTCCGCCCAGCAAGCTGCGGTTCACGATTTTCGATTCGGTCGGGCTGGGGGAGAACTTCGCCGCGTTCATGCATCTGGCCGACTTCAACGAAGCGATGGTCACCAATCGCATCTGGACCGAGCCGAAGCATATCGAAGAACGTCTGGCCGACATTTCGGAACACATGGAAAATGTGATCCAGAAATACCTCCGCAACGAATTCCAAAGCATCGAAGAGTACAACCGCGACGCCGGCGAGATCGCCGAGCCGTTCAAGTTTCTGGTGGTGGCCAACTATCCGACCGGCTTTAGCGAAGCCGCGCAGCGGCGGCTGGAGTCGATCGCGGCCAGCGGGGCCCGCTGCGGCGTTTACACGCTGATCATGGCCGACACCCAGGTGCCGCTGCCGGCCGGTTTTGGCCTCCGCGAGTTCGAGAAATACGCCACGACGCTGGTTTGGAATCACGGCGCGGTTCCTGTGGAAGGATCCCGCCTTTTCGAAATTCGAGCTGCTGCTCGACACCCCGCCGCCGCCGGCCCAAGTCACCGAAATGCTCCAGGCCGCGGGGCGCTACGCCCTCGAGGCCGGCAAGGTCGAAGTGCCGTTCGAGGCCATCGCGCCGGCAGCCGCGGAGCGCTGGACTAGTTCAGCGGCCAAGGGCATCGACGTGCCGCTGGGCCGCGCCGGCGCCACGCGATTGCAAAGCATGAAACTCGGCAAGGGCACTTCGCAGCACGTGCTGATCGGTGGCAAAACGGGCTCCGGCAAGTCCACCTTGTTACACGCCCTGATCACGAATGCCGCGCTGCGCTACAGTCCGGACGAAGTCGAACTATACCTGATCGACTTCAAGCAAGGTGTGGAGTTCAAGACCTATGTCACGCACCATCTGCCGCATGCGCGGATCGTGGCGATCGAGAGCGATCGCGAGTTCGGGGTGAGCGTGCTGGGCCGCCTGGACGCGGAAATCAAGAAGCGCGCCGATCGGTTTCGCGATCTGGGTGTCCAGGATCTGAACGGCTATCGCCAGGCGGATCCGGTGAATCCCTTGCCGCGCATCCTGATGATCGTCGACGAGTTTCAGGAATTTTTCACCGAGGACGACAAAATCTCGCAGGATGCGTCGCTGCTGCTCGACCGTCTGGTGCGACAAGGCCGTGCCTTCGGCATCCACGTCCTGTTGGGCTCGCAAACGCTGGCCGGCACGTCGCTGCCCCGCAGCACGATCAGCCAGATGGGTGTGCGGATCGCCTTGCAGTGCAGCGAGGGGGACGCGCACTTGATTCTCAGCGACGAGAACTCGGCCGCCCGTTTGCTGACCCGTCCCGGCGAAGCCATTTACAACGACTCCAACGGCCTGCTGGCCGGCAATCATCCGTTTCAGGTTGTGTTTCTGCCTGACGAGCGCCGGGAGATATTTCTCGACCAGGTCCTGGACATGGTCAAGCTGCGCGGCTATCCGTCGCGGCCGCAGGTGGTGTTTGAGGGCAATGTGCCGGCCGACCCGGCGGACAACGGGGCCCTGGCCCGGCTGCTGGCCGCGGATCGGCCCACCAGCACTCCGACGGTGGTCGACGTGTGGCTGGGAGACGCGGTGGCGATCAAAGATCCGACCTCGATCAGCTTCCGCCCCCAAAGCGGCAGCAATCTGTTGATCGTGGGCCAGAACGAAGAGGCGGCGCTGGGCATCATCGCCACGGCCTTGATCAGCCTGTCCGCTCAGCAGCCGGTTTCGGCGGCAGGCACGCCGCGGTTCTACATTTTCGACGGCAGCGCTCCCGGCTCGCCGGAGGCCGCCGCGCTGGAGACGTTGCCCAGCCTGACGTCCGACGTGGTGCGCCTGGTCCCGGCCCGCGAACTGCCGGCCTCGATCAACGAAGTGGCCCTGGAGGTCGAACGGCGACAAAAGACGCCCGGCGCCGATCTTGCGCCGATTTTCGTGTTCGTCTACGGCGTGCAAAAGCTGCGAGACCTGCGCAAGCCGGAGGACGACTTTGGATTTTGCGCGGCGGCGAGAACCAGCCGCCCAACCCCGGCAAGCAGTTCGCGGCCATCCTGCGCGACGGCCCGGCCTGGGGGATCCATACGATCGTATGGTGCGACGGCGTCAACAATCTCAATCGCACCTGGGACCGGCAGTCGCTGCGCGAACTGGAAATGCGCGTGGTCTTCCAGATGAGCAGCAACGACTCGAGCACGCTGATCGACACGCCGCTGGCGGGCCGCCTGGGCAAGAATCGCGGTTTGTTCCACAGCGAGGAGCAGGGCATTCTGGAAAAGTTCCGCCCCTATCGCTGGCCCTCCGCACAGTGGCTCTGCTGGGTCCGCCAGCGCTTGGGCGCTGGGCAGCCCTCGGCCGAACCGGCAGGCAATCCTGGCGGCGCACAGCCGGCGGGCGAGACCGTTGGCTCGGGGCCGGCTGTTGACATTGGCGACCGGGAGCCAAACGGCCATGCCGGCAACGGCTCGTCACCGAGCGCCGAGAGCGAATCGCCTGCGCCCGGCTCGTCCGATTTGCCATAGCCGCCCCGCGCGGATCGGTCCCCCCTGCCCATAGCGTCTGCTCGCGGCCTGATTGGCGGCTGGCCAAAATCATTCCGCCCGTGCCGCAGGCAAATGTTTCGCCGAATTTGGGCTTGTCAGGTTGGCACTCGGAGAAGGAGTCGCTTTGGTCATCCGGCTCGATACAGGTCTTGAGCCCGCATGCGGGGTTAGTGTGCGGCGGCCCGGAATACGGTAAAACAAATGGTGCGCCGGCGTGCGGCCGGTGTTCCATCGATCCGTGAGGAGGCCTTGTCCGTGAGCGCGAAGAAGATCAACGTGGCGATCGTGGGCCTGGGTTTTGGCGCCGAGTTCATTCCCATCTATCAGCGCCATCCGCAGGCCAACCTGTACGCGATCTGCCAGCGGAACACACAAAAGCTGAACGAACTGGGCGATGCGCTGGGCGTCGAAAAGCGCTATACCAGCTACGAAGAACTGCTCAAAGATCCCTACGTCGACGCGGTGCATATCAATACGCCGATTCCCGATCACGCCCCGCAATCGATCGCGGCCCTCCAGGCGGGCAAGCACGTGGCCTGCACGGTGCCCATGGCGACCACCGTGGAAGAGTGCCGGCAGATCGTCGAGCTGGTGCGCCAAACCGGCCGCAAATACATGATGATGGAGACGGTCGTTTACGCCCGCGAATTCCTGTTCGTCAAAGAACTGTACGACAAAGGAGAACTCGGCCGCGTGCAATTTCTGCAGGCCAGCCATCAGCAGGAAATGGGCGGCTGGCCCGGCTACTGGGAAGGGCTGCCGCCGATGCACTATGCCACGCATTGCGTGGGTCCGTGCCTGGCGCTTGGTCAAAGGCGAGGCGGAATACGTCTCGTGCTTCGGCTCGGGCCGGATCGACGAAAAGCTGATCTCGAAATACAACTCGCCGTTCGCGGTCGAGAGCACGCAGATCAAGTACGCCAACTCGCGACATTGCGGCCCGGATCTACCGCTCGCTGTTCAACACGGCCCGGCAATATCGCGAAAGTTTCGACGTCTATGGCTCGAAGCAGTCGTTCGAGTGGCCGCTGATCGAAGGGGAAGAGCCGGTGATCCACACGGGCGAAGAGCCGCGGCGGGTGAAAGTGCCCGACTATGCCCACCGGCTGCCCAAGGAGATCCAGTCGTTCACCACGCGCGGCGTGTACGACCTGGACGAAAACTCAGCACCTGTCGTTCAAGCAAGGGGCCGGCCACGGCGGCTCGCATCCGCACCTGGCACACGAGTTTATTACGGCCCTGGCCGAAGATCGCGATCCCTACCCCAACGCCGTGCAATCGGCCAATTGGACCTGCGTGGGCATCTGCGCCCACCAGTCGGCGCTCAACGGAGGCGCAGATCGTACCTCTGCCCGAGTTCACCCGGCAGGGGACGAAGTAGTTTGGCGCCGTCTGCGAAAAGGGCTGTTAGCCTTCGCGGAGCACGAAGTAGTTCATCGCGGCCAGGTCGAAGTTCTTGGTCAGCATGGCCGGCGGCATTTCATTGAACCGGCAGAAGTGGTGGATCTGGGCCATCAGATCGCGCGCGTGGCAGCGTCGGAGCACGCGCCCCGCCTCGCGAAAGTGCCGCTGAATCAAATACTCGCAGGCGGCCCGGTCGTAGGCGATCGCGAACTGCGCCGCATATTTGACCAGCAAGCGGTGGAATTCGTCTTCCGAAGGATCGCGAACCTCGATCTTGTAGGGAATACGCCGCAGGAAAGCCTCGTCGACCAAATCGCGCGGCTCCAGGTTGGTCGAAAAGACGAGCAACTGGTCGAACGGCACTCGCAGCGATTTCCCGCCCGGCAAATTCAGGAAATCGTGCCCGCGGTCGAGCGGAATGATCCAGCGATTCAAAAGCTCGGCCGTGCTGACCCGCTGGCGTCCGAAGTCGTCGATCACCAGCGTGCCGCAGTTGCTCTTGAGTTGCAGCGGGGCTTCGCAGACGCCGTTGTCGGCGCTGGGCGCCAAATCCAACGACTCGAACACCAATTCGCCGCCGACCACAATCGCCGGACGCCGGATGCGCACCCAGCGTCGATCGACCGGCTGCGCGGGCGGTTGCTCCAGCGGAACTTCGTGGTGAGCGCACGAATCGAACAGCCGAATGAGCTGCCCATCGACGACCAAGGTGCGCGGAATCCAAACAAATTCGCCGAACACTTGCGACACCCGCTCGGCAATGCTGGTCTTGCCGTTGCCCGGAGCGCCATAGAGAAAGAATCCCTTGCCGGCGTCCATCGCCTGGCCGATCTGATTAAGCAGCGTCGGATCGAGTTCCATGTCCCCGAACACGGCCAGAATGTCGGCCATCTTGGGGCGCCGCCGGCTGATGCTCTGCGGCGCAGACCGCGACCAGGTAGTCTTCGAAGGGTACCGGCGCGGTCCCGAAGTAACGACCTTGAGTCAGCGCCCGGTGCCCCGCGGCAAGTCCCTTTTCGGTCAGCTGATAATGGTAGTCTCCGAAGGCCGCGGCGCTGCGGTAGACCACCAGGTGCTCGGCCTTCAGTCGTCCCAAGACCGGCTCGACGAGTCCGAACGGCAGTCCGACCTGGTCGCTGATCGCCCGGCCCGCCGCGGCGGATCGGTGCAGCAGCAGCTTGAGAATCAGCGACTCGACGAGCGTCTCGCAGATCCCGGCCTCGTCGAGCGACTGCGGCGCGGGCGGAAAAAAGTCGACGTCCTTCGACTCTCCGTCGGCCGTCGGCTTTTTGAGCGACGGCTCGTCCTTCCGCACGGCCGCAGCTTGAAGGAGCGCTTCGGCAAGCGGCGGTGCGTCTTCACTGTCCGGTGCGCTGGGCTCGCATTTCGATGTTTTTGTGTCGCTCGGCGGTGCGGCATTGGAAAGCGAATCCAGCCGCGTCAGCAACTCTTGCAAATAGGGATCTTGGACTTGCATGATTTTTTTCGGGATTGCAAGCAGATGGTGACTGGACGACGCCTGCCTCGATGTGGTAACAGCGCGACGACTTCAAACCGCGGCACTACAAGACGCATGCCGGAGTCAAAACAATCTTAGGTCGCAACTTCCAGAAGGTGGGAGCAGCCGAGTCCCGCTGAAATTACGCCTCGGCGCATTGCTTAGTTGACAAAGCATGCCCCGGAAGAACCGGAATCGCCGTTGAAATCGGCGCACTCGACCGCCAGAAAGATCCCTTGGGCCGCCCAAAGCCAGAACCGCTTGCACTGCTGGCCGGCCAGCCGCTGCGGGTTTCGCCTGGCTCAGCCCTGCGGCCCGCTCGATTGCCTGTCCGACCGTCGCGCCTGACAGAATCGCGC
Organism: uncultured Planctomycetaceae bacterium; assembly: GCA_963793635.1. GTDB lineage: Bacteria > Planctomycetota > Planctomycetia > Pirellulales > PALSA-1355 > CAWCAX01. Next base: position 1,571,656 of record CAWCAX010000006.1, on the reverse strand, counting down.
CAAGCAGCACCTGCTGCATCCGCACGAAGTCCAAGTTGCCGATCGGAGCCGGCCGAAAATCCTTCCAAAAAAGGCTCGGCGGAGCAGCCGCAAGGGCCTCTCCGCCGAGCACGAGAACCGCAAGGGCTATTTCTTTTTGGGCTCCGGAGCGGGTCCGAATTCCTTGCCGTCTTTTTTCATCAGTTCTTCGAACTTCGCCCGGGCTTTCTTCCAGGCGGCCGGCTTGAGCGGCACGTTGCAGGCGCCTTTGGCTTTGCAGGCGTTTTCGCCCGGATGTTCGCCGCAGCCCCCTTGGCCCTTGCATTGATTGGCCGCGTGGCAGGTGTGAGCCTCGGCCGTGGCGCAGACGCCCTTGCCGGCGCAGGTGTTCTTGCTGTCGCCCCCCTTGGCTTTGCAGGTGTTCAGTCCGCGGCAAACGTGCGGATCGCTCAGCAGCGGGTTCTTTTCCTCCTTGTCGGCGGCCAGCGCGGCCGGGCCGCAGCGCCGGCCATCAGTCCGCCCAGTGCGGCGGCCGAGAGGCGCTGAAAATCTCGCCTTGTCAACTCATGCTTGTCCATGGAAATACTCCCGGTGGCAGTTTGAAAAAGATCGATCTGCGACGTTCGCCCGGCGGCCAGGGAACTTATCCCTGCCCGGTATACGTGGCGGCCGGCATTATAGCGATGCCTGTGCGCCAGGTATAGAAACCGCCCAGCTCCGCCCCCGCTTAATGAGTCGAAAGCGGGTCGTCGCGCTCCAGATCGTGCTTCAGCCGTTCCAGCCGCTCGTTCTCGCTTTGGGTCGTGAACTCGCGGTAAATGCGACCCACCTCCGACTCGTTCGCGCTCTGTTCGGCGCGACTCAGATCATCCGTGCCGATATACGATGGATCGGACATCGATCCGTCGTCGCGCAGCCAAATGGCCAAAATCGCGATCAGGACCAGGACCGGCGCAACGATCATGGTCAGGCACCGCACCAGAGCCGTCCGCGCCCGTTCTTTGTCGCTGGTTATGTCCGCACCACAGCACGGACAGAACTTTCCGGCGATCCAACTAATCTTCAGGCAGTGGGTGCATCGAATCAGCATGGTTTTGGATCCCTCAATTCGGACATCAAGGGCCTGGGGACAAAACGTCGAGCACGTTCACGTGCAGCAGATTTAGGTCCGGCACAGTCCAACAATACCATTTTGCTCAAAGGACACCGAAAAATCGAGACAGTCCCCGACGTTTTTCCCAAACTCCAACACCGCTTACGGTCTGGGCGGCGGCGAATTCGGACTAAGCCACCCGGCGGACGGGGCTGCTCACTTCACCGCGTTGGCGGCGCGATAGGCGGCAACGAAGGTGTCGATCGCCTGGCTGCTGGCGTCGCGCAGCGTGCCGAGCTTTTCGTTCTCGACAATGCCCACCGCCCCGGCCGTTCTCCAGGTTGGCGTGGACAAGCGAATGTTCTGCGCCCGCACCAACCGGACTTCCTGACTGAGCGTCAGATCGAGCGAATAGACCAGCGCCGTTTGGGCGTCGTCGGCGTCGGCCAGAATCAAGTTCAGGAACAAAGTGGGAGTGCCCCGGGCTCGTTCTCCCTCGGCGAGCACGTTGATTCCGGCGGCCCGCAGCCGTTTTTCCAACAGGGCCTGCAAATCCCGCCTTTTCAGCCCCTGGGCCTCGACGCTCGGGCTCAGATTTGCGATAGCAAATCGCAGATCGCGCAGCCCCTTGAGCGTGGCCCGCTCCGCCGCGTCGTCTGCCCAAACGGCGACCGTGGCCAGCAGCCCCAGCGCCAGCGCAAGTCCGGTGGTTGGAATTTTCATTTGTTCACCCGTTGATATTCAGTGTCCGGCCGGTGGGCGTGCCCACCCACGGACAGCATTCCGTGGGCTTAACGGGGTTGTTGCCCCCTAAACCCGATTCCTCATACCTAGTCTTTCATCCTTCATCCTTCCGCCTTCATCCTTTTCTTCGTCCCCCCATCCCCTTCCCCTCTTTCTTTGTCTTTTAAAACGCGGGTTTGCTCCGCAGGTAGTTCTCGATCGGCTGCATGTCCACGGGCTCCGCGATCAGCGCGGCGGCCGATTTGCCGTCGACCGTGCGATACGTCTCCGCTGTCGTGATGCGGAACGTTTGCAGCATTTCGGCGTCGCTCCCTTCGCTGTAATCCTTGGTCGACACTCCGCGAACTTTAAACAAGACTGGCCGCGTCACTGTTTCGCTCACCCGGTTGTAATGCCGCGTGACGACGACTTGCACGCGAAACAAGCATTTCAGCAGCATCTCGTCCGGGCCCAGGATTTGTTCGATGTGGCCGCCCGTGCCGGGCAAACGCCCGATTTCTCCGGCCGAAACCGGAAAGTGCAGCGAGGGCACGATCACGCGCTGGCGCGACTTGATGGCCGCGATGTCGGCCTCGGCCTGGCGAATGGTCGCGGCATTGTTTTTGGTTCGCAACTGGCCGCTTCGCAAGCCGCGCAGCGACTCTTCGAGCTTGATCACCGTGCCATGTCCGAGCAACTCGCAATCTTCGGCAAATCGGCGCAGCTCGGGCGAGAGCACCGGGCCAGCGGCGGTCGTTTGCGCCTGTGTGGGCCGATCCATGTTCCCCGCCAACGCCAGCCCGGCAAATACCGCCAGCGCCGCGGTCGCTCGACCGAGCATGCAGCGCGTGCGTTGCAAAAAACCATTCACCGAAAGTCACCTTTCATTTGCCCGATCCCCGCCGTTCGACCTGCCCTGCCATCTATTCTCCGCGCCGGACCTGGATGAGTAAACTCCGCGCCGTTGCGCCGGATGCGCGAGCCGTCCGGTTGAAGTGCAAAGGGGCCAATGGGACCAATCGTAACTACTGTGCGGATTGGATCGTTGGGTTCCGAGGATTTTGCCGCCCGGGGCGGACGGTGCCTAGCAACTGTGCCTGGTAAAGCAATCGTTCCCCATAGTTTGGCCGGGTAAGCCATGTAGGGGGTGCGGTCGGAAATTGGCGGCCGGTCGATTCCGCAACCGATGCCTACTGTTGACGACAGGACCGCACTCGGGCATGGACGCGCCCACGGTTGATCTGGCCGGGACTTTCGGCCGGCGAGTATTCGCCCTTAACCAAGCGCCATGTTCGAACAACGCAGTCTCAAACTGGATCTGTTTGCGCTCGGGCTGTTGGCCATCGTGCTGTTTTTGGGGTTGGCCCTGCTGACCTACGAACCGGCCGATCCGCCCGGCACGCTCGTCTATCCTCCGCACGCCCACGCGGTCAACGCTTGCGGCCGAGCCGGGGCCTGGGCGGCCCACTGGCTGTTGGAAGCTCTGGGCTGGAGCGCGTTCTATCTGCTGATATCGTTGGCCGCGCTCGACGTGCGGCTGCTCGCGCGGCGAGCGGTTCGCGATCCGCTGCCGCGCGGCGTGGGCTGGTTGCTGTCGCTGCTGGGCGTCACGACGCTCTCGGCCCTGCTGCTGCCCCGGCTCTCGCCCGGTCCGACCATTGGGCCGGGCGGATATCTGGGAGCGGCCGGCCGCGCCTTTCTGGAAATGCATTTTGCCCAGGCCGGATCGTACATCCTGACGGTGTCCGCCATCGTGGCCGGGATCTTGCTGTGTACGGACTACGTGCTGGTGCGGGCGGTTGGCCGACTATTCGCTTTGCCCTTGCGGGCCCGCGGACTCCGCAAGATCTCGACCGCCGTAGCGGCCAGGCCAGTCCGCAAAGCGCGGAACGATCTCGACGGTTCGCCGCCAGTTGTGGAGGATTTGGCCATCAAGATCAGCGGCAAGAAGATCGTCGATGAACAGGACGACGACGATGAGGACGATGACGAAGAGGAGGACGAAAAGGACGAGGACGAAGAGGCGTTCGCCGAGCCCGAGCCGGCCGACGGGCAAGACTCCGCCGGTTCGGCCGCGCCCGCCAAGCGCAGCGTGGGCCAGCGCTTGGCCGGCGCCCTGCGCATCAAGCCGCCGCGCAAGAACGAGCGCGAAGAGGTGATGCAAGAACTCGACGCCGCCAGCCGCACCGAAGAGACGCGCGACTATCAATTGCCCGGGCTCGACATGCTGCTGGAGAGCGAAGAGATCTGCTTCGACGAGCATGAAAAAGACGTCCGCCGCAAAGCCAAGATCCTGGAGAAGACGTTTCTCGACTTCGGCTTTCGGGTCAAGGTGGTCGAGATCGAGACGGGCCCCGTGATTGCCCAGTTCGAGGTTGAACTGGAAGCCGGCCTGCGATTGTCGAAGATCACCAGCCTGGCCGACGACCTGGCGATCGCCTTGCGTGTGCCCAGCGTGCGAATCGTGGCCCCGATCCCCGGCAAAAACACCGTCGGCATCGAAGTGCCCAACGCCGAGCGGCAACTGGTTCGCATCCGCGAGGTGATCGAAGAGGCCAACGGCAAAGCCCAAAAGATGCACATCCCGCTCTATTTGGGCAAGGATGTCTCAGGCAAACCGCTGGTCGCCGACCTGGCCTCGCTGCCGCACTTGTTGATCGCCGGCCGCACCGGAACCGGCAAGAGCGTGTGCCTGAATTCGATCATCGTCTCGATCCTGATGACCCGCCGCCCGGACGAGGTGCGGATGCTGATGATCGATCCCAAGATGGTCGAGCTCAGCCCTTACAAGACGTTGCCGCACCTGATGCACCCCGTGGTCACCGACATGCGCAAGGCCGAGGCGATTCTGGCCTGGGCGGTCGAAAAAATGGAGGAACGCTACGCCCTTTTGGCTCGGGCCGGCGTGCGGCATATCAGCGGCTACAACCAGCTTGGCGAAGAAGAGCTGATGGACCGCTTGCAGCCCGAGAACGACGAAGAACGCAAGAACATCCCCACCAATCTACCCTACATCGTGATCGTGGCCGACGAAATGGCTGACTTGATGATGACGGCCGCCAAAGAGGTCGAGCAGCACATCATCCGTCTGGCGCAAAAGAGCCGGGCGGTCGGTATCCACCTGGTGCTTGCCACCCAGAAACCCACGGTCGACGTGATCACGGGCCTGATCAAGTCCAACCTGCCCGCGCGAATCGCCTTCCAGGTGGCAAGCCGCACCGATAGCCGCGTGGTGCTCGATGAAATGGGGGCCGACAAGCTGTTGGGCAACGGCGATATGTTGTTTCTGTGGCCGGGCACCAGCACCCTACTGCGCGGGCAAGGCACTTACGTCAGCGACGACGAGATCAACCGGATCATCGATTTCGTGGGCACCAGCGAGCCGCAGTTCGTCAACGAATTGGTGCAGCTCAAACCGCCCGAACTGGAAGGCGAAAAAGGCAAGCTGCCCAATCGCGATGAAATGTACGAGGCCGCGGTCGACATCGTCATTCGCGAAGGCCGCGGAAGCGTGTCGCTGCTGCAACGGGCCCTGGGCATCGGCTACGGCCGCGCGGCCCGGCTGGTCGACTACATGGCCGAAGACGGAATCGTCGGGCACTACAACGGATCGCAAGCCCGCGAAGTGCTGCTGACCATCGAACAGTGGGAAGCCATGAGCGGCGGTAGCAGTTCCGAGGGCCCGGCAAAGGCAGCCGCGACGCCCAGTTCGCCGCCGGCTCGCTCGAATCGGGTGTTGCTATCGTCTCCGACCGAGCCGGGCAGCCCGGCGGCCAGACGAGCCGAAGTCGATGAAGACGAAGTGGATGAGGGCGAGATAGGCGAAGACGATGAGACAATCGATGGCGAACTCGATCATGAGGCGGACGGCGAAGTAGAAGACGAAGCGCCGTTTGGCACTGACGACGACGAGCCGGCCGATGCCGACGACGAGCTTGACGACGCCGGGGAAGACGACGAGGACGACGATCAGGACTCGGACGATGACGGGGAGGACGACGAAGCCGAGGACGACGATCCCGGCCCCAATAAGTACCCGACCAAGCACTACCGGGCCGAGAGCGCGTGACTTGTTTTCTCCCGGATGGCCTTTCCCGAGCTTTCTCGGGCTCGTGCGCCCGGTTACACTGCCAATAAGTCAATCGCTGGGCGGATCGGGACGGTTTATGATCTGGCGCATTCACATCCGGAATTATAAATCGCTGCGCGATGTGGCGATTGACCTCACGCCCATCCATGTACTGATCGGCCCGAACGACTCAGGAAAGACGAGCATTCTGGAGTCGTTGTTAGCGATCTGCCGCTCGGTCGATTTTCCGATAAGCGAAACCTTCGTCGGTCCGTGGGAAGGTCGCGGGCTGGTATGGCAGCGGCTGTCCGATCGCGTCGGTCTCGATGTCAGCCTCCGGACCGCCGAGTCAGCGCTTGCGTATGGAGTTGAATGTGAGTTTTCGCCGTCGGGCCGCGAAGTATTTGTAACAAATGAAACGGTCGCGAGTAGCGGCGAAGGCACGTTGATTGCGCCGGGCAAAAGTCATGGTCTACCATTGCCTATCAGGTAGCGCATAAAAATTCAGGGCCCGCGGGTGAGGCGCGGTCGGACTTAATGCGAGTTTGGAACGCACTATCGGGCGTTCAGTACTACAGGTGGGACCCGCGGCTGCTTTCGCTGCCTGCGGCGCCAGATTCCAATCGCCAATTCCGGATGGACCCCTCCGGTTTCGGTCTGGCGTATGTTTGGACGACATTCTTGGATTTGACCGCGAGCGCTTCAGCACGCTTGAGGATCGCTTTCGAAAGATCTTTCCGCATATTCGATCGATAAAGCTCGTCGCACAATCTGCGTATCGGGCAGCTCTTGATACCGCTCGGCCGGTGCCGATGCTTCAGGCGGCAGAAGGAAAGGGCATCTATTTCGAGTTTGTAAATAGCGGCGAGCTCGTCGCGGCCGCTCAGGCATCCGACGGCATATTGCTGGTACTCGCGTACCTTGCGATTCTTTACTCGCCGAAGCCCCCTCGCGTTCTTTTGATCGAAGAGCCGGAAAATGGAATTCACCACAAGCGCCTCAACGATGTGCTCGGCATCTTGCGAGAGCTCGTGGAGGAGCAATCGCACACGCAAGTCGTCATGACAACACACTCGCCCTATGTCGTTGACCAATTCAGGCCAGATGAAGTGTCGCTCTGCATGAAGGGAGACGACGGCGCGGTGCGCGTGCATTCTTTGTCTACAAGTTCGGCGGTTGGTCGCCAGAGCGCAATCTTCTCGCTCGGAGAAATCTGGACGGCCGAAGGCGACGAAGACCTGGCACGTCAGGCCGCCCCGCCTGCGGATGTTAAACAATGAGGGCGCTGCTTGTCTCCGAAGGACAGCACGAGCTCGGCGGCGCTCTTTGTAGCATCGTGCAACAACTCACGCCCAAATTTTCCGAAATCGAGCAGGATCGCGTCAGTTCGCCGGCCTTGCCCGTCCACCACGGAAAAGGGCAAGGTTATCTCAAGCGAGCAATCCGTTGGATGCTCGAAGCCGAGAAGCGTGGGTACGACGCACTGATCCTGGTCATCGACCAAGATGATGCTGCCGAGCGAATCAGTGAGCTGAATAATGCGCAGCGGCATCTGGACGTGACGGCAATCCCCCGGGCGCTCGGCGTTGCCGTGCGGAGCTTCGATGCGTGGATGCTCGCCGACGAAACGGCACTGACAGCAGCGCTTGGTTTGCTGGTGGATTGTCAGCCATCCCCCGAGGAGATTGCACAGCCCAAGGCGGCATGTGAGGAGCTGTTGGCGAAATCGGAACAGTACCCAAGCCTCGCCCACTTCTTCGCGGCCCTCGCAACGCAGATCAACCTGGAGACGCTGGAGAAACGTTGCCCAAAAGGATTCGCCCCGTTTGCCGGTGCGGTGCGCGGTCTTTAACAGATGGCTGGAATTCGGCCAGCGGTCGAATTCTTCTACGATCCGGCCCCGATTTATCCGAGTTGACACCCACTCGGGCGAATCTTATTCTTTTAGTGTTCCCTGAACATACGAAATCGGATTGCCGAATCGCTCAGACCATGTCCGACTACCATGCCCACTCTTGTCGCCCGCGTGCGGCCGCAACTCATCAAGCTGCGGTGCTGGCGGCGGTGATTATTACGGAGGTGCGGCCGTAGGGCATGAGTCGTCCCAGCGGACTCTGTCAGCCCTGAGGCCCCAGCGGTCGCAGGGCTGCTTTCGTTTACACTCGTTTTGCCAAGCGCGTCCTGATCTCGAATCCCTAATCCTGAACCTCTAATCCCTAGTCTCTAGCCCCAGCCCCTAACCTCCAGCATGCCACGGATCCAAGTCTACGACACCACCCTCCGCGACGGCAGCCAAGGCGAAGGCATCAGCTTTTCGCTTCAGGACAAGCTGCTGATCACCCAGCGGCTCGACAGCCTGGGCTTCGACTTCATCGAAGGGGGCTATCCGCTCTCGAACGACAAGGACGCCCAATACTTCCAGCGCGTGTGGGAGCTCGACCTGAAGCACGCCCAGGTGTGTGCGTTCGGCATGACGCGGCGGCGTGGAGTCCGGGCCGACGAGGATCCGGGCATGCAAGCCCTGCTCGACTCGCAGGCCAAGGTGATTACGCTCGTCGGCAAGACCTCCGATTTTCACGTCCGCGAGGTGCTCCGCGTTTCGCTCCGAAGAGAACCTGGCCATGATCGCCGACAGCGTGCGCCTACCTGCGTGCCGCGGGCCGTCGCGTGATCTACGACGCCGAGCACTTCTTCGACGGCTGGAAGGCGAATGCCCAGTACGCCGCCCAGACGATTCGCGCCGCCGCCGAGGCCGGGGCCGAAACCATCGTGCTGTGCGATACCAACGGCGGCAGCATGCCCGAGGAAATCGCGCGCTCTGACGCGCCGAGGCGATCGGCCTGCTCGGTGTGCCGGTCGGCATCCATTGCCACAACGATTGCGAACTGGCCGTGGCCAATTCGCTGGCCGCGGTCGATGCCGGCGCCGTGCAGGTGCAAGGCACGATCAACGGATTCGGCGAGCGCTGCGGCAATGCCGATCTGATCTCGATCATCGCCAACCTGGCGCTCGAAGAAGCCAGGCTACGAAGTGCTCGACAACTCGCGGCCTGGAGCACCTGACCGAGCTGTCGCGCTTCATGTACGAGACGGCCAACCTGCGCTTCCGGACCGAACCAGCCGTTTGTCGGCGCAGCGCCTTCGCCCACAAGGGCGGCATGCACGTCCATGCCGTGTCGCGCGTGGCCGCCAGCTACGAGCACATCGCCCCGGAGCGGGTCGGCAACGAGCGGCGCATTCTGGTCAGCGAGCTATCGGGCCGCTCGAACATCATGGCCATGACTGCCGGCCACGACATCCAGCACGACCGCGAGCTGATGGACAAGATCCTGGCCCAGGTGGTCGAGCTGGAGAGCCGCGGCTATCAGTTCGAGGCGGCCCAAGGTTCGTTCGATCTGCTGATCAAGCGCTGTGCCGGCACGTTCCGGCCGCATTTCGAGCGGATCAATTTCCGCGTCAACGTCGAGACCGACCCGCACGGGCAAAGTGGTCACCGAAGCCACGGTCAAGCTCCGTATCGGCAATGAGCATGCGACACGAAGTGGCCGAGGGGGATGGGCCCGGTCAATGCCCTGGATGCCGCCCTGCGAAAGGCCCTGGCCGATGCGTTCCCGAACCTGGCAACATTGCAGCTTGTCGACTATAAAGTCCGCGTCATCAACACCGAAGCCGGCACGGCGGCCGTGGTGCGGGTGGTGATCGAAAGCCGCGACGAGCACGAAGTTTGGGGCACCGTGGGCGTGAGCGAGAATGTGATCGAAGCCAGTTGGATCGCGCTGGTCGACAGCTTCGAATACAAACTGTGCCAGGATGAAGCCCGCGCCGCGGCGACAGAATCCGGCGACTGGCGCGGGCCAAGTGATCAAGGATCGTCTGGGAATAAGCAGCATGACCACGGATGTTCAAGCCGGCGCGACGTCCAAGCCCGAGCTGCCCAAACAGTACGACCACGCCGAGGCGCAGCGCCGCTGGTATCCGTTCTGGCTCGAGCGCGGATATTTTCATAGCGAGCCGGACCAGAATCGCCGGCCCTACACCATCGTCATTCCGCCGCCGAACGTGACCGGCGCGCTGCACCTGGGGCATGCGCTCAACAACACGCTGCAGGACATGCTGATCCGCTGGAAGCGGATGCAGGGCTTCAACGCCCTGTGGATGCCCGGCACCGATCATGCCGGCATCGCCACCCAGGCGGTCGTCGAGCGGCGGCTGCTGCTGGAAGAAAAGAAGACCCGGCACGATCTGGGCCGCGAGCGCTGGTCGAGCGGATTTGGGCCTGGAAGAACGATTACGAGCGGCGCATCCTGGGCCAACTGCAGCAGATGGGCTGTAGCTGCGATTGGCAGCGGACGCGGTTCACGCTCGACCCCATTTGTGCCAAGGCGGTGCGCGATACGTTCTTTCACATGTTCCAGGACCAGTTGATCTATCGCGGGCAACGGCTGGTCAATTGGGATTCGTTTCTGCAAACGGCCGTCAGCGACGACGAAGTGTTCCACGAAACCGTCGCCGGCCACTTCTGGCATTTTCGCTATCCGGTCATCGATCCCCGGCCGGGCGAGCCCAGGCACGTGACGATCGCCACCACGCGTCCCGAAACGATGCTCGGCGACACGGCCGTGGCCGTGCATCCCGATCCGGCGGCCGCGCTGCGATCAGCGCCGAACAGCAGCTCCGCGCCAAGCTGGGCGAAGCTTCGGAAAAAGACGCCGAATCGATTCAGGGCCAGCTCGACGAAATCGCCTGCCGGCGGCGCGAGCTGTTGCCCGAGCTGGAAAAACTGCGCGACATGGCCCGCGCGGGCCGCAAGCTGCTGCTGCCGCTGGTGAATCGCGAAATTCCGCTGGTGGCCGACGAGTGGGCCAAGCCGGATCTGGGCTCGGGCTGCGTCAAGATCACGCCCGCCCACGATCCCAACGACTACGAAGTCGGCACGCGGCAGGATCTTGCCGATGATCAACATTCTCAATCCCGACGGCACGCTCAACGCCAATGCCGGCCCCTACCAGGGACTGAAGATCCTGGCGGCCCGCGAGAAAGTGGTCGCCGATTTGGAGCAACTGGGGCTGCTCGAGAAGGTCGAAGACCGCGAAATCGAGCTGGCCCATTCCGACCGCTCGAAGACGCCGATCGAGCCGTACCTGGCCGATCAGTGGTTCGTCAAGATGCAGGATCTGGCCCAATCGGCGATGGACGCCGTGAGCGACGAGCGGGTGAAGATTTTTCCGACGCGCTACGCGCAAGGGCTATCTGGACTGGCTGAGCGAAAAACGCGACTGGCCGGTCAGCCGGCAGCTTTGGTGGGGACACCGGATTCCGATCTGGTATGCCCTCGACGCGAGCGAGCAGGAACTGGCTGCCGCATTTGCCGGCCGGAACGACGTCGCCTGGCAGCGGGCCGAACAAGGGGGTCTGGTTGATTTGCGTCGCGCGACGAGGATCTCGCGGCCGATGCGGTGCCCGGCCATAGGTTGACCCAGGACCCCGACGTGCTCGACACCTGGTTCAGTTCGGCCCTGTGGCCCCACTCGACGCTCGGCTGGCCTGAGCAAACGCCCGAGCTGGCATATTACTATCCGACCAGCACGCTGGTCACCAGCCGCGACATCATCACGCTGTGGGTCGCCCGGATGGTGCTGACCGGTCTGTACAACGTGGGCGAAGTGCCGTTTCGCGAAGTCTTCATCCATCCCAAGATCCTGGACGGCTTCGGCGAGGGGATGTCGAAGTCCAAGGGGAACGGCGTCGATCCGCTGGACGTGATCGAAAAATTCGGCGCCGATGCGCTGCGGTTCGCGCTGCTGCTTCATGACCACCGAAACGCAAGACGTGCGGATGCCGGTCGATTTCGAATGCCCGCATTGCCAGACGCTTGATCGAGCAGACGAAAAAGAATCGCGTGCTGCCGCGGGTCGAATGCAAGAAGTGCGGCCAGCCGTTCTCCACCCAATGGGCCAGCAAGCCGGACGACCTGGCCTTGCCGCGCGGGGCGGTGGTCAGCGAGCGTTTCGAGCTGGCCCGCAATTTCTGCAACAAGCTGTGGAACGCCGCCGCGTTTCGCGCTGCTGAATCTCGAAGGCTACAGCCCGCGGCCGGTCCGCTGCCGAATCAGTTGGCGGTCGAAGATCGCTGGATGCTCAGCCGGCTGGCCACGGTGACCGGCGCAAGTCACCACGGCGCTCGACGGCTATCATTTTGGCGACGCGGCCCGGGTGCTGTACGATTTTGCCTGGAACGAGTTCTGCAGCTTTTATGTCGAGATGGTCAAAGGCCGCTTGCAAGACCCGGCGGCCCGGCCGGTGGCCCAGCGAGTGCTGGCCCACACGCTCGACGTGCTGTTGCGCTTGCTGCATCCGCTGGTGCCGTTCATCACCGAGGAAATCTGGCAGCTTTTGGGCCACGCCGCGCCGGCCCGAGGACTCGATCCGCAGCCGGCCGCCGAGAGCTGATGATTGCTCCCTGGCCGGAGGCCGACGATGCGCGGCAGGATGCGAAGATCGAAGAGCGGTTCGCCCTGTTTCAGCAGGTGCTCGCCGGACTGCGCGAGATTCGCAGCCGGCAGAACATTGCGCCCAAGACGCCGATCCGCTTTGTCGGCCGCTGCGACGACGCGACCGCACGCGTGCTAGCACCCGATGGATCCGTACTTCGCCTCGATGGCCAATGCCCAATCCGGTGGCTGGGGGCCGGCCGTCGAGCTGCCCGCGGTCCGCACGTGGTTCGGTATCCCTGGGGCCGAGGTCTTGATCGACCTGTCCGGCCACATCGACATGGGGGCGGAGAATAGCGCGCAAGGAGAAGGAGCTGGCCGGCATCACGGCGGCGATCGAGGGCAAGCGGCGGCAGCTCGACAACGCGGCCTTCGTGGCGCGGGCACCCGCGGAAGTCGTCGAGAAGGAACGCGCGGCTTTGGCTTCGCTCTGGAGCAGCAAAGCGTGCTGCAAGCAGAACTGGCCGCGCTCAAGAAGCAGGCCTGACTCGGGCCGCGGCTGACTCGCCAGCCCGCGCCGCAGCAGGTAGCGTTCGTCGCCATCATCGGTCAGCGACGGGTCGGCTTGCGCGGCCAAGCGCGCAAACACGTCCGCTCTGAGTAGCACGTAGGTGACGTTCGTGGCCGGATCGACCACTTCGATCGGCCCGGCGCCGTCAGTGGCTCGGAGGGCGCGGCGCTGTTCGTCGGTGAGAATCGGAGGCATAAAAATGGAATCCTGAGGGGGGTGCCCGACATTGTAGCACACCGAAAGCCAATTCGTACAACTCCCCTGCCGTCGATTGCGCAAAGGCCTGAATTCGCGGCGGTAAACTCAGCCGCGACATGCCGGTGCGCGACCCGATGTCCGACGTGCTCGAATTGCAAGTTTTGGACCGCTGCCGTCCAGGCTGAGCTCTCGACCGTGGACTGGCTTTCCATCGACACTAGCCCCGACAGTTGTCCGGCACTTATAATCGACTCGTCGGACCACGCGTATCGACGGCTTCGGTCCGTCACCTTCGCCACCGCCAAAAGATTGTCCAGTCAAGGGCCTTGTATGCCGGTCCACATGGAGTTGTCGCGGATCATCATCAGCGAGATCAACGATCAGCAGGTCATTTATCTGAAAGAAGTCGACGGCGACCGCACGTTTCCGATTTTGATCGGATTCTTCGAAGCGACCAGCATCGATCGCCGCGTCAAGCAATATCATTCGCCGCGCCCGTTGACGCACGACTTGTTGGTCAGCGTGGTCGAGAGCATGGGGGGCGAACTGCAGGACGTGGTGATCAGCGAGCTGAAGGACCACACCTATTACGCCAAGCTGCGCGTGCGGCACGAGGGCGAGCTGATCGAGATCGACGCCCGGCCCAGCGACGCGATCGCCGTGGCCGTGACCTGCGATCCGCAATTGCCGATCTACGTCTCCGAAGAAGTGCTCAACGACGTGCTGGGCGAGCAGCCGTAGCGACTCGACTGGAAACGAACTTGAAGAGGGAGGAGATAAGGGGATACGAAGGAGATACGGGGGATGAAGGAAAGGAGGAAGGCGGAAGGATGAAGGATGAAAAACGAGGTACGAGGAATCGGGTTAATGGCTCAACGCCCCACTTATTTCCTCAATTCGTTGCCCCCTACCCGATTGACCGCGCTGGAACTACAAAGCCTGAAGCGACGTTCAATCGTTTCGCGGTAAACCGAGTTGCTTTCAAACAAGCCGGCAAAGCGTGTCGCTGATTTCGGAATTCCGTGGCACAGGAGCCCGCTGTCCGTTGGCGGGATTCCGGTAGATATCGTGTCGGGTACCGTGCCGGTGAAGAACGCAGCCGGCGCGTTCCAATTGAGCGACGAATTGCCGGCGCCTTCATCATCGACCATCAGCTCGATGACTTGAGTTCCTTCCGGAGCGTCGTCCTCGTCCTGCATCATCAGCCGGTACGCGTCCCGGATATTCTCTTCCAGTTCGGCCACAGTCTTGCCTTGGCTGAACACACCAGGGACGCCTTTGAGCCGCCCTACGTACCAGTCACCGTCCCACCAATACTCCAATGAGAAATGCAATTGCATGCTTCTTGTCTCCTCAACCGCCGCGCAATCTCTTGAGTCGCACGGCCGGCAGCCGTTTCAGCCGCTGATTCACAGGATCGACTTCGATTCCGGCTGACTCCAGGGCCGTGACGCCAAGAATTGGTTCACAATCCTCTTTGCCGAAGATCACCGTTCCTCCGACCGTGTCGCCCATGAACTCGATCTCGCGACCCCGACCTCAAGTGACAATTCCGACCCGTCGGCAAGTTCGTATGTGCGCTTTCCTCTCGGCTGGATGCCGACTTCGCGTAATCGGCTGGCCGGGACATAGCAGTCCGTGGCCCGGGTGTCCACCAGGAACAAGCCTTCCCAGCGCCGTTCGGGGTCGGTCGGATTGGCCACTGCGACGGTCACGTGCGTTGCGCCCATCGCATCACCTGTGCAATTGATTTCGGCGAACGTGCCAACTAAAAACCCCCGGAGCGCGAGATCGCGACCCGGGGGCTTTCAGCAAATGGCGGGGACAGGATTCGAACCTGCGACCTCGAGGTTATGAGCCTCGCGAGCTACCGGGCTGCTCCACCCCGCGTCATGTTTTGGTTTTTTGCGGCCAAGACCACAGCTTTCACGTGTTCCCGCACCAACTCTATCTTATCGGCAGCAGGCCGTCAGGTGAAGAGCCAATCTCAAGCAACTTGGCACGTTGTGCGCACAACCGTCGCGGCCCAACCGCTATGCGTCTCGCGGCGGAAATTTTCAAGCCTCGGTTCCCGGCCACCTGGATCCTCAGAATCCACGCGGACCGGCGACTTGCCGCGCGTGCCGCGCGCTCGCGCCCTGAGACGTGGGGCTACTGTCGGGCGACGGGGCCGGCAGCTCTTCCGACGATGGCGATACTGCGGGCCGCTGTGGCACCGGCGGAGGAGTCTGGAACTCCGGGTCGAATTGCGGCGCCATCCGCGTGCCGGAGACCGTCGGCGGCGAGATGGCCGACGGCCAGCCCCAAATGCCGCCGGGCACCATCGGCCAGGCCTCGAACACGCCCGGATAATAGCTGCTTACGCCGCTCCAGCGCCAGTACATGTCGGACTCCAAGTCGATCTGGCGACCGATTTCGGCACGCCGCCGAATGTCGTTCAGGTACCAGGCGTCATAATCCGGCGACCAATCCGCTGAAATTGCGCGTCGGCCCCCGGTACGGATAACCGGGCATAGCCGCTTGCGGGCTGCGCAGCGTGGTTTGCGGGTAGGGTGCCGTGCCTTGCGGATAGCCTGAAGCCGCTCTGTGGGTAGTTCTGTGCCGCGGCCGGCCGCTCTGTCTGCCAAATTGCGACCGCGATCAAAACCATGATCGAGCGCCGACAGATCCATTTCATGGCACACCTGTTGAGTTGAGCGACCGCGCGGGACCGAACCGATATTGCCTACCCCCCATTGTACGCGCCCCGCTGCCGGTTTCCCACGGCAGCTATCGAAAAAGAGAGCTTTGGCGCATTTTACTATTCGGCGGGCGTTTCGCTCAAAATGCGGCGACAGGCCTGGCGGGCGTGTGCATAGGCGGCCGCGGCCGCGGGT
Source organism: uncultured Planctomycetaceae bacterium (assembly GCA_963793635.1). Lineage (GTDB taxonomy): Bacteria > Planctomycetota > Planctomycetia > Pirellulales > PALSA-1355 > CAWCAX01. The sequence continues at coordinate 1,555,718 of CAWCAX010000006.1, read as the reverse complement.
TGCTCGTCGGGGCGAATCAGCGTCACTTTTTGCGCCTAGCAAACGTCGACCGCGTCCGAGCACCATTGGGGGCTCTTCTTGCCGAAACGGTCGGGGGCTTCTACAGCGGCCGAGAGTGGCGCCGGGCCAGCTTCGCGCTGGCGAGCAGTTGTTGGAGCTGACGTCGCCGCTGGTCGAGTTTGATCCACTCGCTGAGCGAAAATTCGCCCCCCTGCTCGGCGCTGGTCAGGTCCTGCTCGACGCCGTCGAGCTGCTCGCTCAGCGATTCGATATTTCGGATCGCGTCCCGGTACGGCCGCAGCAGTAAATAGACAAAGCCGTACGAGGTCAACAGCACGCCTTGCAGTCCGACGAAATGCAGGATCGCCGTCTGTCCGGCTGTCAGTTCGTTAGGACATTGAAATCCCAACTGAGCGGCAACGAAGAAGCCGACAATCGAAGCCGCCCCGGCCAGCGTCCAGAACGCGCCCCACGTCAAATCGAGCATCAAGACGGCGAACAGCGCGTCGACGATCAACCATGCCGTCGGCGGTGAGCCCGCTCCGCCGGTCAGACCGGCAAACACCGTGCTGCAAAACCAACCCAAAAAGCACAGCATCAGAGCCCCGCGCGCCGGAGGCATCCCCCCTCGCACGGCCACCAGGTTGGCCAGCATCGCCACGATCAACAATGCCGCGGTCATCTGGCAACCACGAGCGCCCGCCCAGAGGAAAAAGAAGAAAAACAAAAAGACCCAAAACTGGATCGTCAGGCTGAACAGGACGAGCCGTCGGGCTTGCCGCAACGAGGCCCGATTGTCGCGGTCGGCGTCGGGAAGGAACTGGCGCCAAATCCTCGACCCAAGTTCAACTTCGGCTTGAGACGCCAACATGCGACATGCCTCCCAGACAACCCAACGTTGATTCGACCCGAAAGTCTAGCTTGCGGCGGTGCGGTGCGGAGGGCGTGCCAAAATGGCTCGATCTGCGGGCCAGGTCGCAAAATCATTACAGGGGGAAGATTGCCGCGATAGGCCCTGGCGCCGCCCGGCTGGCCCAGGGCAAGCATGCGCCCTTCAACCGATCTGTGCCGGAATGCGCACGGCCATGCGCTCGGCCAAAGTGACCAGCTGATGCCAGTTGCCCGGATCGAGCGGGACGCCCAGTTCCAGCCGATCCTTCAGCGCTCGCCGCTCGGGATCGCCGGGCAGTTGGATTTCTTGCTCCGGAACGATCCGCGGACAGCCGCGGACGAACTCGCACCAGGTCCCCCACCTCCCGCGTAAAATGTTCGGCCCCGCCGACCGCCGTGGGATCGATGATCAGCATGAACACGCAATTGCCGTTCGGGTTGACGGGCGTCTCGCGAATGCAAACCCCGCCCGACACGGCGCCGGCCAGAATCTCGACCATCAACGCCAGACCGAACCCCTTGTAGGCCTGGTTGCCGCCCATTGGCAGGATCGTGCCCGGCGGGCTGGCATAGAGCGCGTTGGGATCGCGGGTGGGTTGGCCATCGCTGTCGAGCAGCCAACCGTCGGGGCACTGGTCGCCGGCAATCCGCTTGACGCGTACTTTGCCCTCGGCCGTGGCGCTGGTGCCGAAATCGAGTACCAACGGTCCGACCCGGTGCCGGCGATCCGAAAGCCAGGGGATTGGTTCCCAAGCGGGGAGCTTTCCCGCCGGGCGGAGCCACCCGCCGCGCACTACCGTGCGTGTTGACCATCAGGATCGAGACCATGTTGTCGGCGGCGGCCAGTTCGCAATATTCGCCCAGTCGTCCGATGTGGCCGCAATGAATCATCGTTCCCATGACGACCGGGCTGGTATGCGCTTTGGCGATCAAAAGCTGCGTGAGCCGCCGCGCCTGGACCTGGCCGAAGCCCCAATGCCCATCGGCCGCCAACGAGCTGGGCGACTGCTGGATCACCGACAGCGGCACGCCGGGTACGACGTCCCCATTTCTCATCGACTCGAGATAGATACGGAAGCCGCATCACGCCGTGCGAATCGTGTCCGCGCAAATTGGCGTCGACCAGGCTATCGGCAATGATGCGAGCCTCGGCCGGCACCACGCCGGCGGTTTCAAGCAGTCGGGTGGCGAAGGTACGCAAAGATTCGGCCGAGAAGTTGGGCATTTCCGTGCTCTAAATAGATGGGGCCGTGGAAAACATCTTCCCGCCGGGAGAGGTCAGGCTGACGCGGTTTAAATTCTCAGATTCCCTCGTCCGCGTCCAGATGCTGTTGGCATCGCGAAAAAAGGCCGGAGTCGGTCAGCCCATGCTAGTCGGCGGGCCCAATGCCCTGCCTCAGCCCCTCGTATAGCACGATGGCGACCGCGTTCGACAGATTCAAGCTGCGAACTTGCGGCCGGATCGGAATTTGGAGCAGTTGGTCCTGATGCCGGCTGCGCAGGTCCAAGGGCAGGCCTTGCGATTCGTTGCCGAAGACCAACACGTCGCCGCGTCGATATGCGACGTGCGCATAGTTTCGCTCGGCCGCTTTGCTGAAAAACCAGAAGCGACTGCCTGCCAGCCGGCCCTCGAGCGAAGGCCAATCGTCGACGACCTCCCATTCCAAGTGGGGCCAATAGTCGAGGCCGGCGCGGCGCAGATAGTAATCGTCCAAGCGAAATCCCAGCGGACGCACCAGCCACAATTTGGCGCCAGTGGCCACGCAGGTCCGGCCCACGCTACCGGTGTTGTGCGGAATCTCGGGCTGAAACAACACCACGTGCAACGCCGGATCGTATTGGTTCGCTGCGGACAAAGAGTCGGCCTTTGCAAGCGGATAACCAGTTCAAACAGTGCAGCGCCCGGTAAGCGGTGGTCGCGGTGGCACTTCCAGCCGGGCATTATAGCCAGAGGTAGCGGCCGCGCGAGTTGACAATCGCCTGCGGCAGGCAGTATCAACCTGATGAGGTTCATGGGTATACCAGAGGGGTAGGCCCGGCCCACGGGAAGCATCCCGTGGGCTTAACGAGGGATATCAACGTCTGTATTTACACGGAATCGCTGACCGGCCGCTGCGATTCGCCGCGCCTGCGGCTCCCCCTGAGGATTGCATGAAGCTCGCGTTGCTGGGCGCCGATGCCGACACCCTGGCCATTGCCGCGGCCATCGCCGCGCAGCGGCAGGACAAACTGGTCGGCGTTTGCGAGTGCCCGGCCGACTTCGTCGCTAGCCTGGCCCGGTTGGGAATTCTGGCTCCGCCGCTCGACCATTGGGAGGCACTGCTCGACCGAGACCAGGTCGATGCCGTCGTCGTACGCGCATAGTCCCGACGAAGATCGCCGGGCCGAGCAGCTGCGCAGGTTCGCCCAAACCACGGTGCCGGTGCTGGCCACGCATCCCTTGTTTTCCTCGATGCTCGTCTTTTACGAGCTGGACATGATTCGCCGTGATACGCAGACAGTCCTGCTCCCCTATCTGCCGCTGCGCTCGCATCCGGCGATCATCGAATTGGCCCGCTTGTGCCAAGCCCCCGCCGCGGGGGCGATCGGCCAAATCGAGCAGCTTGTCTTGGAGCGTCATTTGCTCGACCGCAGCAAGGCGGCGGCTAGCAGCCAGTTTGCCCGCGACGTCGATCTGCTGCGGGCCATCGGCGGCGAGGTGGCCCGGATTCATGCCATGGGCCCCAGCTTCGAAAGCACCTCGTTTGCCAACTTGAGCGTGCAAATGTCCGGCGCGTCCAGCTTGCTGACGCGCTGGTCGGTGGCGCCGGCCGAGGAGCATCCCTGGGGCCGGCTCACGCTGATTGGCTCCGCGGGCTGCGCCGTGGTGACGATGCCAGGAGAACCGGCGCCAAGCGATGCCCCGCAATGGGGCTTCGAGCTGTCGGTGGCCGGCAGCCGGCTCGATCGCCAGCTCGATCGCGATTGGAGCCCGGCCGACACGGCTCTGGATGCTTTGGCCCAGGCGATTGGCGGCGCGGCGGTCAAGCCGGACTGGGTCGACGCCGCGCACAGCGCCGAGCTGACCGAAACGATCGACCGCAGCTTGAAGCGCGGCCGCACGATCGAGCTGCACTACGAGGAATACAGCGAAGCAAGCACGTTCAAGAGCATGATGTCCGCCGTCGGCTGCTGCCTGTTGATCGTGGGATTGATTCTGGTCGTGGTGGTGGGCGTGCTGGAAGATTTTCTGCGCCGCCACGTGCCGCTGGTTCCCCGCTGGCCCTATCTGCTGCTGGGCCTGCTCGGATTCTTTCTGCTGCTGCAGTTACTGCTGCTGGCACTCCAGCGCGAACCGGCGCCGGGCGACAAGCCCCCCGCGGACCTGCCGCCTGATGGCAGCGAACCCTGACGGCGGCGGCGACGCGGCCGAATGGGTGAAGGCTGTCGATTATTTCTGTTTTTCCGGCAGCCGGGCAGCCGATCAAACGATAGAAGGCAGCCGGGCGGTCGCAATCTTGCGGCAATGTCGGTGCCTCGCTACGTCGTGTTGGGGGGAACCATGCGACAATTTATTCGATGCTGCGCCTTGATGGCGCCGTTGGTCGCAATTGGCGGAAGCAGCCTGGGTTGCTGCGGCAAACAGGGCTACGTCATTCACAGCGATTGGACGCTGGCAGTGCATCGCCAGCCTTGCACCCCGGGTTGCACGGCCGGCGGTTGCAACTGTGAGAACCAGGCATCGATCGCATCGACCCGACGGGCTGACAAGGGGGCCGTCGCCGAAGCGGGACCCCTCGTCCAGGGTCCGGGTCATTTTCACCCCGTGCCCACCCGGCCGGTCTTCGGACCGCGGCCCAACGAGATGGCCGTGCCGGCTAGCGGGCCTGGGGAACTTTCACCGCGGCATCATGCCCGATTCCGAGGCTCTGCCGGTGCCGGACGAGCCCGACAGTGCGCGAGCGTTCGACCCGTCGCTCGGCGCAGGCGATTGCCAGCAGTTTTTCGATGCCTGGCTCGACAAAGTCCTGCAATCGCTTCGACTAAGACGCAGTCCCTAGCCGAGCGGGCACAGCAGCCTGTTGAAATATTCAACAGGCTGCGTCATCGCAGGGATGCGATGCCAAAATAGCGACGCAAGTCGTTATTTTGCGAGCCGCGAGGGGCTTCGCCCTGAGCTTGGCGAGGGTGAAAAATGCCACGAGGGCATTTTTCAACGGACGGATATGTCCGCCGCGCCGCTTCCGAGGTTCGCAGTTGGGCGATCGCAGCGCACCCTTTCCGCTGCGGCAAACTTTTCCGTCGGCAGCGTGTCAACCTGGGGCGGCTCTGCCGGCGCAGGTAGCGCAGTTGAAGCGATTCTAACGGCGGACCGATCTAGCTTTCGTGCCGCTAAGCGCTGCGTACGCCGCACGACCGATTCGCCGTGCGCAGTCTAGCTAGCAAGTCAAGTCTCCAACCGCGATTCAACCGCACACCACGCCCCCCGCCCACCATGCGCCCTCGATCTCGCCTTTTTGCTGCGCCCGTGTGTTGTGGTCTGTCTTTGTCCTGTTTGCTTGCGCTCGCGACCGTCAACGGTCCGCTTGCCGGATCCGAACTGCGGCGCACCGCCACCGTGCGCGCGGTGGAGCAGGCGCGGGCGTCGATCGTCAACATCCACGGCCAGAAGACCGTCAGCCCCACGCGACGACGGCGCCCGCCGCGGCGACGCTCCGCAGCACGTCAACGGCATGGGCACGGGCATCGTGATCGACGAGCGGGGCTACATCATCACCAATCATCACGTGGTCGAAGGAGTCAAGAAAATCCAAGTCACGCTGGCCGGCGGACAGGCGCATACCGCGACCCTGGTATCGCACGATCCGCGGACCGATCTGGCCGTCATCAAGATCACCGCCCAAAGAGCCGCTGCCGTGCATCACGATCGGCACGTCCAGCGACCTGATGGTGGGCGAACCGGTGATCGCCGTGGGCAACGCCTACGGCTACGAACACACCGTGACTCGGGGCATCATCAGCGCCCTGCACCGCACCGTGCAGGTCAGCGATGCCCAGCAGTATCGCGACTTGATTCAGACCGACGCCAGCATCAACCCCGGCAACTCGGGCGGACCGCTGTTGAACATCGACGGCGAAATGATCGGCATCAACGTGGCGGTGCGGGCCGGGGCCCAGGGCATCGGCTTTGCCATTCCGGTCGACATGGCCATGTCGATCGCGGCCAACCTGATGAGCGTCGAACGGATCGAAAACACCTACCACGGAGTCCACGCGCCGAGCCGCGAGGCCGCATATAACCAGTTCGTCGTCGGCGAAGTCGACGAGGACAGCCCGGCCTCTAAAGGCGGCCTGCAGACCGGCGACGTCGTCACGCGGGTGGGCAACATGCCCGTGGCCCGCGCCTTGGACTTCGAGCGGGCACTTTTGGAACACAAGGCGGGCGACGAGATCGCCCTGACCGTGGATCGCAACCACCAGAGCGTCACGCTGAACCTGGTGCTGGCCGCCAAGCGGCGGGCAGGCGCCGTAGACCAGGCTTGGGACTTGCTCGGGCCTGAAGCTCGAGCCGGTGCCCAGCGCCAAATTTCGCCAGATGCAATCGCGCTATCAGGGCGGCCTGAACGTTCAAGCCGTGCGGCCCGACAGTCCCGCCGCCAAGCAGGGGATTCGCCGCGGCGATGTCCTGGTGGGCATGCACATCTGGGAAACCGTCTCGCTGGACAACGTGGCCTACGTGCTCAACCGGCCCGACTTTGCCGATCTGGAGCCGCTGAAATTCTACATCCTGCGCAACAACGAGCCGCTCTTTGGACACCTGAGCGTCACCATTCGCAAGTAATTCACACCCCGCCCACTCGCGGCGCCCAATTGTCTCGACCGACTGTTTCGATCCATAATAACCCTCTGGGAATCGCGGCGCGCAAGGCCCGCGACACGATCGATGATGAACTCCGGCTTCTCCTTCGTCCCGGCTAACACATGGAATCGCAATTCATCGCCTGGCTTCGCAGCCGGTTGGGAGAGCATGCCGCGCTGCGGCTGGGGCCCGGAGACGATGCCGCAGTGGTACGGCTGGGAGACCGATGCGAGTGCGTCGTCACCACCGACCTGCTCACCGACGGTGTCGATTTCGACCTCGCCGGAACTTCAGCGGGCCGCATAGGGCGCAAGGCGCTGGCGGTCAACTTGAGCGATCTGGCGGCGATGGCCGCCCGGCCCGTGGCGGCGGTGATCGCGCTGGCCCTGCCCCGGCAGGATGGACTGCGGATCGCTCAGGAACTGTACGCAGGGCTGCTGCCGCTGGCCGAGCAATACGGCGTGGCGATTGCCGGCGGCGACACGAACAGTTGGGACGCTCCGCTGGCAATCGCCGTCACGCTGCTGGGCGTGCCCGACGCGAAACCGCCGCTGGTCCGCAGCGGAGCCAAGGCCGGCGACCGCATCTTGGTGACCGGCGCCTTCGGCGGCAGCATTCTGGGCCGGCATTTCGACTTCGAGCCCCGGGTCAACGAGGCGCTGCGGCTGGCCCGAGATTATGAGCTCCACGCCGGCATCGATGTGAGCGATGGTTTGTCGCTCGATCTGAGCCGATTATCGGCGGCCAGTGGCTTGGGCGGCGCTGGTGCGGTTGGACCAGGTGCCGATCGCCGAAGCGGCCCGCGAGTTATCCACTCGGCCGGGCGACGATCTTACTCCGCTGGAGCATGCGCTGGGCGACGGCGAGGACTTCGAGCTCATCTTGGCGGTCCCGGCCGCGGAAGCCGACCGCATCTTGCGCGAGCAGCCGCTCGGCGTGCCGATCACGTGCATCGGCGAGTTCGTCGCATCGCCCGGCCTGTGGGAACAACTGCCCGACGGCGGTCGGCGCGAACTGGCTCCGCGCGGCTGGGAACACCGCATGGTGTAGCAACGGACGGACGGCGGGGCAGGTGGCTTTTGCCCGATCGCCACGCTGACTCCGGCCGGCGACCTGGTCGTATCGCTTGGCGATCTTGCCGATAACGGCCCGCGCTGGAATCAGTTGATCTCGGTCCTGCCGTTGGTCGGCCACCTGCCGATCGGGTCGGTGATTCTCAAGCTGGGCAATCGGACGGCCAAGATTCCCGGGCTGATCGCGCAAAATTGGGAAAGCTAACCGAGGCGGCGCGACAGAAAATCCTTGTTTTGGCTGTCCGCGCGAACAGCGATGATGAAGCGGCGGCGATCATCAAGCGCGAAGTGCTTGAACTTGTCGGCGACGGGCAAATCCACCATCCCATTTCCCAAGCGGTGTATGATGCCTTGGAGAAACATAAGAATCTGCGAGGCAAGTACCAACTTCGCGACCCGCGGTTCGAGGCGCTCGCGAAAGATGCAGCATCCCACCGGGGCTACGAGGGTTGGCACCGAGAGCTTGACAAGGAAGTTGCGGCGTGGATCCACGAGCACAAAAATGCCGATGCGGCCGAGTTCGAAGCCTTCCTGCGAGAGCGGTACGACGAAAAAGAACTCAAGAAACGGTTTCCAGGCGGTTTTTGACGTGGAGGAAGCTTCATGAGATTTTACGTGCTGTACACCTATCCGAAGGGAGACTTCGACACGGAATACACTACCCCTGCGGACTGGACCGTGGGAGATGCGTCAAGCTGCCCGCGATGTGGCGCTACGGTAAGCATGCTTGCTTGGCTGCCCCCCTTCCGCGTCGAACTCCGGCTCTATGGCACCGCATTCGGCAACTTTGTATTCATGCCCGGCAGTGACGATTTTCTGGTGTCGCAGAAATTCCGGGATGTCTATTTTGGACATGGATTTACGGGACTGTGCGGTTTTGATCCGGTGGATGTTGTTAGGGTTAAATCGCGGCGGAAAAAAATCCCAAAGCCGCCGACGTACTTTCGGGTATCCCCCGAGTATGGCGGGCCGGCACTCGACCTTGCGGCGTCCGGATTGGAGTGGCTCGATCAACCGACGTGCCCGGTCTGCTTTTCGGCGCACATCGTTCGTTGGAGGGGCCTCGTCGTGAGAAAAGATACCTGGCATGGCGAGGACGCGTTTCGACCGCGCGGAGCCAGCGGCCAAATCATCGTCTCTCCGCGGTTCAAAGATGCGTGCGAACTCAACGGCATCCGCAATGCCGTTTTTTTGCCCGCGGAGTCATACGCGTACGATTTCTATCCTGGGGAAATCACGCCTATGTTCAAAGCGCCGCAGTGAGCCGCACGGTCGCGGAACGAGCCCGGTCGGGCAAAAACGGCCGCTACCCCCTGTCCGACAGCTGAAGCGTGCGGCAAAATTCACCCATGTCTGACGAAATGTTTCGATTCGATGCCGCCGGAGAAGCCGCCACCGCGGCGCTGGGCCACGCAATGGCCCGGGCCCTGCCGGCGCGGTGCGTGGTCGGGCTCGACGGCACGCTGGGGGCGGGCAAGACGCGGTTGGTGCAGGCCGTGGCCGAAGCCTGCGGCATCGATCGGCGCGACGTGATCAGCCCGACCTTCGTTTTGATGCAAGAGTATCACGGCCAGCGAACGATCTACCACGTGGACGCCTACCGGCTGCGGGACGCGGACGAGTTTCTGGCCCTGGGAATCGATGAGCATTTTGACCAGGACGTGCTGGTGTTCATCGAATGGGCCGAGCGCATGGCGGACTGCTTGCCCCGCGAGCGGATCGAGATACGCATCGAGGTGACCGGCGACCAGTCGCGGCGGTTCGAGGTGCGGGCCACTTCCGCGGCACTTCGAGGGGTGATCGCGGCGCTACAGAATGAACTTGCTTAGGTCTTCGTCCTGGCACAGCTTTTCCAGCCGCTGGGCCACGTAGGCCGCGTCGACTACGACCCGGGTGCCCTTCATCTCGGGAGCCTCGAAGCTCAATTCTTCGACCAGCCGCTCCATGATCGTGTACAGCCGCCGGGCGCCGATGTTCTGGTTCGTCTGGTTGACCTGAAAGGCGAACTGCGCCAGGGCATCGATGGCGTCGGGCTTGAATTGCAAGTCGATGTCCTCGGTGGCCAACAGCGCGGTGTACTGCCTGGTCAGGGCACTGTTCGGCTCGGTCAGGATCCGCACGAAGTCGTCCTTGGTCAGATCTTGCAGTTCGACCCGCAGCGGAAAGCGGCCCTGCAACTCGGGCATCAGGTCGTTGGGCCGGGTGCGGTGGAACGCGCCGGCGGCGATGAACAGGATGTGGTCGGTTTTGACGTAGCCGTACTTCGTCTGGACGGTCGTGCCCTCGACGATCGGCAGCAGGTCGCGCTGCACGCCCTGCCGCGAAACGTCCGGCCCGCGCGAGCCGTCGCTGGCCACGACCTTGTCGATCTCGTCCAGGAAAATGATGCCCAGGTCTTCGGCCAGTTGAATCGCTTGCTGGTTGACTTTTTCGTGGTTGATGAGTGCCTCGCACTCCTGCTCGAACAGCACCTTGCGGGCTTCGCCGACGCTCATTTCGCGGCGCATGCTGGACTTGGGCAGGATCTTTTCGAACATGCCCTGCAGGTCGAGGTCGACCTGCTCCAGTCCCATGCCGGTCAGCATCATCGGGGGCGTGCTTTTGCTCGATGGTGATTTCGACCTTGCGGTCCTCCATGTCGCCGGCTTCGAGCCTGGCCCGCAGCTTCTCGCGGGTGCGCTGGTGCCGCTCGGCCGATTCGGGGCCATCGGGCGTGGTGTCGTAGCGCACCGGGGCCGGGGCCAGCAGGTCGAGCAGGCGATCGTCGGCGCGGCGCTGGGCCTCGGTCTCGATTTTCTTGTCGCTCGGTCTCCTTGACCAGTCCGATCGCGTTTTCGACCAGTTCGCGGATCATGCTTTCCACGTCGCGGCCGTAATAGCCGACTTCGGTGTACTTCGTGGCCTCGACCTTGATGAACGGCGCACCGGTCAGCTTGGCCAGCCGGCGGGCGATCTCGGTCTTGCCGACGCCGGTCGGCCCGATCATCAGGATGTTCTTCGGCGCGATCTCGCCGCGCATCTTCGGGAGCCAGACGCTGGCGGCGCCAGCGATTGCGCACCGCCACCGCCACCGCGCGCTTGGCGTCCTGCTGGGCGATGATGTGCTGGTCGAGTTCGGCCACGATCTGGCGCGGGGTCAGGTCACGCATGGCATTTCCTCGACCGACGATGTTGCTGTTCGTGTAGATGTCGATTCCGGCGGCGATTTCCAGCGAGCGGCGCACGATGTCGGCCGCCGCCAGATCGCAGTGGGCCGATCAGTGCCCGGGCCGCCGCCACGGCATAATTTCCGCCGGAGCCGATACCCAGCACGCCGTCGGTCGGTTGGATCACATCGCCGTTGCCGGTGACCAGCAGCGTGTGCCGGGCGTCGACCACGGCCAGCAGGGCTTCCAGCCGCCGCAAGACGCGGTCGGTGCGCCAGTCTTTGGCCAGCTCGGTGGCGGCCCGGGGAACGTTGGACGGAAAGTCCTTGAGCTTGGCCTCGAACCGTTCGAGCAGGGCAAAGGCGTCGGCGCTGCTGCCGGCAAAGCCGGTGATGACTTTGCCCTCCATCAGCCGGCGGATTTTCATCGCGTCGGCTTTCATGATCGAGTTGCCCAACGTCACCTGGCCGTCGCCGCCGATGGCCACCATGCCTTTGTGCCGGACGCTCAAGATCGTGGTCGAACGAGTCTTCATCGGAGTTCTGCTCGCAACGTTGCTGGATCGTCAGCCTCAATGGTATCGCACGCGGCCCGCCGCCGACTAGATGCCCGAACGGCTGGTCGGCCCCTTCAGTCCGCATGCACGTCCGATATCAGCTCACGATCCTTGGGCAGCGGTTCTAGTTGGCTGCCGAACGTGGCCGGCGCATCCAGGGCCTGCGCCACCCGATCGAGATACTCCTGCGCGCGAGATTTCGCTGGCGCCCAGGCTGGCGGTGTGCGGCGTAAGCTGCTGGATGTCGAACAGCCGATACCCGCGCTGCTGCAAATGATGCACCAGATGCACCAGCGCCACCTTCGAGGCGTCGCGCTGGTAGTGGAACATCGATTCGCCGCAGTACAACCCGCCGATCGCGACTCCATACGTGCCGCCGGCCAACTGCCCGTCTTGCCAGACCTCGACGCTGTGGGCATGCCCCAATTCGTGCAGTCGACAGTAGGCGGCGATCATGTCGGGCGTGAGCCAGGTATTTCGCAGGCGGCCGCTGGCGGTCGCGCAGCCCTGGATGACGCCGGCGAAATCGCGGTTGCAGGTCGCCTGAAAGCGATCGCTGTGGCAGGTGCGCCACAGCCGCCGCGTAATGCGCAAGCCGCGCAGCTCGAAGACCGCACGGGGATCGGGAGACCACCAGACGATGACGTCAGTGCCGGAAAAGATGGGCCAGGGAAAAATTCCGTGTGCATAGGCGTCGAGCAAAAATTCCGGCGTGAGCCGTCCGCCGAACAGCACGACCCCTTCCGGTTCGGCCAATTCGGCCGGCGGAAAAAACCTTGATCTGCCCAGTTTGCTCATGAGTCTGTTGCGTCGCGATTCCCAGCGTTGCCGTCCCGAGCGTTTTCTGTCCGGGCACTTGGGCCGGAGTGTTTCTGCCCCGAGTGTTGCACTTCAGACCGGCTCGATCAACTGCCGGCAGAGTCATTTTATCCGCGCGGCCGTCAAAACTAGGACGGGCGCGCCGAGTGCTATAATCTGCATGCCGTTGCAGCGCGGTGGAGCGTCTGCAAAGAACAGGGCCTCCAACATCGCACCGACGTTTCCCGCAGTCCACGAGCAGGCGAGCAATCGATGGCCGACTTCGTACCCCCGTCTCCGGACCGCTATCTGCAGCCCAGCCAGCCGCACCGATCGGGATCGATGCCCACGCTGTTGTCCGTCCTGGTGGTGCTGGCCATTGTCTGGCTGTTGCCCCGTTTTGTCGAAAATCTTCAATTTGCCAGCACGCGCGGCCGTCAGCGGGCCGAAGTCGAGGTGGCCCGTGAGCAGTTGGCCAAGAACGGCGCCGAGCCGTTCGTGCAGGTTTTCGAGGCCGTGGCCAAGAGCATCGGCCCCAGCGTGGTGCATATCAACACGATCAAGACCCTGGACAACGGGCAGGATGAATGGAGCTCTTTCTATTTCGGGCGCCAGCAACTCGAGGAACAGGGCTCGGGAGTCATCATCGATCTACGATGGGCACATCATCACCAATAACCATGTCGTGGCCGGCGCCGACGAACTGAGCGTCAGCCTGAGCGACGGTCGAGTGTCGAGGCCGATATCGTCGGCGTCGATCCGGCAACCGATCTGGCCGTGATCAAAATCGACGCCGACGGCTTGATTCCCGCCCCCTGGGGAGATAGTGATGCACTGCCGGTCGGCGCCCCGGTTTGGGCGGTGGGTAACCCCTACGGGCTCGATCGTAGCGTCACGTTCGGGATCATCAGCGCCAAGAGCCGTCGCGGTTTCAGCGCCAATCCTTACCAGGAATTCTTGCAGACCGATGCCGCCGTGAATCCGGGCAACAGCGGCGGGCCCTTGGTGAATGTGCAGGGTGAGGTGGTGGGCATCAACACCGCGATCGTCGGCAAGTCGTACCAGGGAATCAGCTTTGCCATTCCCAGCGAAACGGCCCACCACATTTACGATCAGCTCCGCGCCAACCATCACGTCGTGCGGGGCTATCTGGGCGTGCAACTGGCGCAAGAGGGAGAGATCACGCCGCAACTGGCCCAAAAGCTAGGGCTGAAGGACACGCACGGCGCGCTGGTGAAGCAGGTCGTCGCGGGGGGCCCCGCCGACAAGGCGGGCATCGAGCCGGGCGATGTGATCGTGGAATGGAACGGCCATCCGGTCGACTCGGATACGACGCTCAAACTCATGATTGCCCGAACGGAGGTCGGCTCCGAGGTCGATTGCGTCATTCTCCGCGACGGCCAGCGCGAAACCCAAGAAAGTTCGCGTGACCGAGTTGCCTGCTCGACCGCAACTGCGGCTCAAAGGGCGGTAAAGGGCGCCTCTTCGGGCCATGCTAATGCTCCGTCATAACTGAAACGATTGGACATCGTAAAGGCAGGCAGCGCCGCCTGATCTGCGTTCATCCGCGTTTATCTGCGGTTCCCTTCTGTTTCTACCTCACACCGATTGAATCGTCCTCCAATCGGACGTTCGAACCAGCGTCGTGAATTCGTGCTCCAAAAAGTAGCCGCAGATGAACGCGGATGGACGCAGATACGAGGAAGGACGCCAGCAAAAAGAAAAGATGAGCAGCCGGCGAACATTGAATCGAAAGCCGAGTCTTGCTGCGGCCATCAAATCAACGCTGCCCGAGTGCTTGAGCGCGAATCCGGCGAACCGCGGTCGGTTGATCGACCCGCCGCAGGCGTTGATCGCCCAATCGGTTTCGACCTTCGGCCCGATTAGTTTCGACCTTCAGGCTGCCGAGGAGCGGTCAACAGGTCGAGGGCCAGAAGAGCACCGAAAGCAGTGAAGCCTGCCAAAACGAAGATCATAGCATCCGTCACTTCGAAAAATTCTTCTCGTTCCAAGGGCGGCCTGTCACCAGACAAGCGGGCCCAATCCGTTCGGCCAGTTAGTTGCCGCTGGGGACTGCCCAGTCACATCCTGCGTGTCAGATTCCATGGTGATCCAGGGCACCGCTCGAATCAAGCGCGCCGGCTTCCAAGAACAGGCCGAACCTGCGGCGACCACTGGAACTTCGGCAAACCGGCATGCACCCCCCCGAAACCGGAACGATGCGTTCCTGAAATGGGGGCAACCGCACCAATGTAAGGGATGCCGGCACAATCGGCAAGCAACGTATTTTCGGAATCTTGCAGCCAGCCGCCAATTGTCCGAAGATACACCCGGGGTGCATAATGTTGGCGGAAAACCTGGGGCTCAACTCGGTAAAACTATCGCGCGGCAAAAGGCGTGTTTCATGAGCGGCTATGGATGGGTGACTGGCGTTTGGTCCGAGCGACCCGGGGTTTTGTCCCTGACGGCCCTCGCCGCCGCCGCCGCAATTGCTTTTCGAGTGAGCAGCGCTGACGAGCCTGGCAATGCCAAGGTTGCCGGAAACTTAACTCAAGAAGGTAACACCGTGCGTCAACAGTCGCTGGGCAAGACACCGGAGGGGATCGAAGAGGCGCTTTTTTCCTGTCGGAATGCCCAGGGCTGCGAACTGGGGCTCACGACCTATGGGGCCCGGCTGGTCTCACTCACGGTCCCCGATCGGGACGGCAAGCTGGCGAACGTCGCGCTGGGTTTCGACACGCTCGAGCCGTACCTCGCCCACAAAGCCTATTTCGGCTGCACGACGGGGCGCTTTGCCAACCGCATTGCCCAGGCGAGTTTCGAACTCGACGGCCAGCAGTACAAACTGGCCGCCAACAATGGCCAGGTGAGCCTGCATGGCGGCCTGGTGGGATTTGATCGCAGGCATTGGAACGCCAAACCAATCGAAGGCTCTGGCGGTGTCGGGGTCGAGTTCACCTATCGCAGCCCGGACGGAGAAGAGGGTTATCCGGGCAACCTGGACGTGAAGGTGACCTATCTCTGGTCGGACGCCAACGAGCTTTCGATCGACTACACGGCGACCACCGACAAGCCGACGATCCTCAACCTGACGAATCACGCTTACTGGAATCTGGGGGGCGTGGCCGGCGGCAAGCCGCTGCAGGGCACGATCCTGGACGAAGAGCTGACGCTCGCCGCCAGCCGCTATCTGCCCACGGATGCCGCCAGCATTCCCACCGGAGAAGTGGCTTCGGTCGAGGGGACTCCGTTGGATTTCACGAAGCCGCACCGCATTGGCGAGCGGATCGAGGCGCTCAAAAAACCGCCCTCCACGACCAAGGGCTACGATCTTTGCTATGTGCTCGACAACAGCAGCGGCAAACTGGCCCTGGCAGCCCGCGTGAGCGATCCCAAAACCGGGCGGATCATGGAAGTCCTGACCACCGAGCCGGCAATCCAGTTGTATTGCGGCAATTTTTTGGAAGGCGATGCGGCCAGCGGCGGTTTCCATCAGCACGATGCGCTGTGTCTGGAAGCGCAACATTACCCGGACTCGCCCCATCATGCGAACTTTCCGACCGCGGTTCTCAAGCCGGGCGAGACATATCGGCAGCGGACGGTTCATAAGTTTTCGGTGAAATGACCCAGCGGCCGCAGGAGTTTGTCGCGGCGCCGTTCATGGGGCGCAGCGAAGGGCATTTCTCGAACCGCCATCCAGGCAAATCGAGCTTCGCGTATTTCAATTCCACGTCCTTCTTTGGCAGGTGAGGTTCCCATGGGGTTGCGGTGGTGCTCGGCGCTGGCCTTGATTGCGGTGCTCGTCGCGGCAGTTTTTCTTGAATCCTCTCTGTTTGCTCAAGAGACCAACGAAGAGGTGGGCGGAAAACCGAGAGTCGTGGCGCCAGAAAGCGCCGCCCAGGCCGCGGCCGAACCACCCGCGGCGCCGCACCAGCTCGACCGGGGCGACAACGCCTGGGTGCTGACCTCTTCGGCGCTGGTGTTGCTGATGACCACGCCCGGTCTCTCCATGTTCTACGGTGGCCTGGTACGCAAGAAAAATGTGGTCAGCGTGCTCATGCAGTGCATCTTCCTGATGGGGCTGATGACCGTGCTGTGGGCCCTGGTCGGCTATTCCCTGGCGTTTGGCGGCGACCGGCATGGCGCGAAGCCGGGTGCCTGGATCGGCAACCTGGATTATTTGTTCATGGACGGAGTGCAGGCCCAATGGACCGGCGCCGGCGCCGAAATTCCGCTGCATGCCACGCTGAACATTCCCCGGCTGACGCACATGCTGTTTCAGGACATGTTCTTCATCATCACTCCCGCCTTGATCTGCGGCGCGTTTGCCGAACGGATGAAATTCAGCACGATGGTGGCGTTTTCGATCTTGTGGGGGCTGTTTGTCTATTGCCCGTTGTGCCATTGGGTCTGGGGCGGAGGCATCTTTCAGTACGGCAGTCCGCACGCCCTGCGGTGGTGCGCCGGCGGCGCCTTGGATTTTGCCGGCGGCACGGTCGTGCATATCAGCTCCGGGGTTTCCGCCTTGATCGTGCGCCCTGGTGCTTGGCCGGCGGTTGGGCTATCCCAAGGAACCGATGCCGCCGCACAACCTGACGTACACCGCCTTGGGAGCCGGCATGCTCTGGGTGGGCTGGTTCGGCTTCAACGCCGGTAGCGCCTGTGCCGCCGACGGGATCGCCGCCAGCGCCTTCGCGGCCACGCATTTTTCGGCCGCGGCCGGCGCCATGGCTTGGGCCCTGGTCGAATGGATCACGCGCGGCAAGCCGACTCTTTTGGGCACGTCGTCGGGCGCCGTCGCGGGCCTGGTGTGCATCACCCCCGCGGCCGGATTCGTGCAGCCGATGTCGGCGCTCTTCATGGGCGCCATAGCGGGCGTGGTTTGCAGCTACGCCTGCTCGGTGTTCAAACCCAAACTGGGCTACGACGATTCGCTCGATGCCTTCGGTGTACATGGTCTGGGGGGCACCGTGGGGGCCTTATTGACCGGCATCTTTGCCACGCGCGCCGTGTGGGATATCGGCGGCCAGGGGGCCAGGCTGGGCCTGCTGGAAGGAGGATCCGTGCTCTCCGCTCAACTCATCGCCACCGCAGCCACCTGGGCCTTCGCCGCCGTCGTGACGTTCGTGCTCTTGAAAATCCTGGACGCCACGATGGGACTGCGCGTCAGCCTGAGCGACGAGATGGAAGGCTTGGACGTCAGCCAGCACGGCGAGGAAGGCTACATCTTCAACTGAGCCGTTGGACGCTTTCAAGATCTCGTTTGTGTGCGCATAGCCGGCGATCAACGATCGCCGGTGCCCCGCCAAGACGAGCTCACACTCCCGCAGCGGCAACTCAATCGAAGATCCGATCGCGTTTTTCTCGGTTGTAGGCCAGCTTCTCGGCGCGGGTCATGCGGGCAAAGTCCGGCAAGCCCTGGCCGTTGAACGGATAGGCCGCTTTGGCAGACGCGGACGTCGCAGGGGCCGAATGCGTCTTACAGTCGCAGGCGTCCGACTTGGTTGTCGCCGCGGAATTGTTGCAGCCGCAGCCGGAATGCGCGGCGCCGTTGGATGCCGCCGACGCCTGCGGTACCCCCCCGCTCACCGGCTTGGCAGCGGGCAAACTCACGGGCACACTGGCGCTCGATCCACCGTAGCTCATTACGGCCGTTTGCAGACGCATGTCGTCTTCCAGACTGCGCTGCGGCGCGATCTTGAGCTGCTTGAGAACGGCATGATATGCCTTAACCGCTTCCTCCGGCGTGATTTCGCCATTGACGATCCGCCGCAGAAATTCGACGAACGCCAGTTGGCATTCGGCGTAGTTGATCTTGCGTCCGAACAGGGCTGCCCGGGCGCCGTATTTCTGCGCCTCGGAGATCAGCTTGAAGGCGTCATACGTGGTGCCGGCGCCGCCGCCCAGGATTCCCACGATCAGGTGCGGGTCGTAGGCCACCAGTTCTTCCATCGCCTTGGGACCGTGATAGGCGACCTTCAAGAAGACGGGTCGCCCGGCCGTGGCCACGCCCGCCAGCGTGCGCGCGATCGAGTCGTTGACGAACTGCGGAATCTGGTTGGCGTCGAGCCCGACGGGGTTGTTGGGGTCGAACACCTCGAAAAAGTGCCGAAAGCCCTTGCGCTCGGCCTCTTCGCGAAACAGGCGATACTGCTCGAGCGTCAGCAGATCTTCGTCCAACCGATTGTTGAACGTGGCGCTATACAAGCCCAGGTTGGCGCCGCGGGCCCGCTCGGCCGGTTCGCAGTCGACGTGTCCGCATTGAATGTGGTCGAGCAAAGCCGTGCGGAAAGGCTGCGCCGACTCGCCCACGTAGCGGCCGTGGCGGACGGCGAAAATATCGCTGGCGTCGTTGGCCCGGGCGGCCGGAGTGACGTGGCTGCCTTCAAACAGGCCCTCGTCGATCGTCAGCGCCTGATTGCTGCTGGCCGACATGAGCATGATGTCGACCAGTCCCTGCCGGGTGATCTGGCGGATCTGGTCTCGATACTCGGCCAGGGTGCGCATCCGCACCTCGCCGGCGTGCATCTCCGGCGACTTGCCGGGCGCACCGATGCCGAACGCCATGTCCGCATCCTTGGCGTCGGCCAGGATGAATTCCTTCGAGCCGGACGGGTCGGCGTGGATTGCGGCCAGTTTTCGATCGAGCGATTTTTGCATGGCTGTTTTTTCGCGTGGGTCGGTTCGAGTCGACGATGACAAAGGAAAGGGATAAGGGGATGACTGGGGATACGGGGGATGACGAAGAAAAACTCGGAACTGGGAACTGGGAACTCGGAACGAGGGGCATCGGAGTGGCGAAACCCGAGCGAGGCCTTTTTTCTAAACGCTTCTCACTGTTCCGTGCTTTCGTTTCTCTCGGTGTCTATGTGCCTCTGTGTTTTCAATCTGTACGTTTCCGTATTTCCTCGTCACCCCCCGTATCTCGTCTTATCCCCCTATCTCCTTCTAAAAGACGGTTCTTTTCGAAGGAGGCTGATTTACTTACTCGTTTTCAGTCGGGCCAGAACGCCGTCGAGCGATTGCCGCAGCACCTGGGCGCTTTTGCGCAGGGCCTGAACCTCTTTCGGCCAGAGCTCGATCTCGTGCGTGGCATGCACGCCTTTGCGGCCCACCACAGTCGGCACCGACAAAGCCACGTCGCGGATGCCGTAGGTTCCGCTCTGCACGCTCGAGACCGGCAGGATCGCCTGACGGTCGAGCGCAATGGCTTCGATCACTTCCTGGATCGCCAATCCCACGGCGAATCCGGCGCCTCCCTTTTTGGAGATCACTTCGGCGCCGGAACCCTTGGTGCGGGTGAACAACTCGTTGGCCCGATTGGCGTTCCAACCGGGGAATTTCTCCAGGCTCAGGCCGGCCAGCGTGGCGCTGGACCAGATCGGCACCATGCTATCGCCGTGCTCGCCCAAGATCAGGGCTTTGACCTGCGTCGGCGGCGCGCCGAGCGCGGCCGCGATCAGACTGCGAAAGCGAACCGTGTCGAGCTGCGTTCCCAAACCGATGACCTGGCTCGTGGGCAGATCGAGCCGCGTCGCGGCCAGATAGGTCAGCACGTCGACCGGGTTCGACACCACGACTACGATCGCCTCGCTCTTGACCCCGGCCCGGGCGACTTCGCTCAGAATACCCGTGAACAGATCGACGTTGCGGTTGACCAGGTCCAAGCGGCTTTCGTCGGGCTTGCGCCGCAGGCCGGCCGTGATGCAGATCACGTCGCTGGAGGGCACGTGCTCGTAGCTGCCGGAGGTGATCACCTGATCGGCCGTCAGGCTGCCGCCGTGCAGCAGGTCGAGCGCCTGCCCGGCCACCAGGTCGGCATTGACGTCGAGCAGTGCAATCTCGCGGACGACCTTGCCGGTCTGCAAGGCAAACCCCGTGCAGGAGCCGACCAGTCCGCCGCCGCCGATGATGCTGACTTTCATGAGATTTCTAACTCGCTGGTTATCTGAAGCAGTCTGCCGAATTTCTCCGCCGGCTGCGTCGCCGGCCGACTTCACTTCGCGCCAATCGCCGCCATGACGCGCTCGGTGATGGTCCGAATCAACGCCTCCTGGTCGCTCGCCACATTTCCGCCGCTCGAGGTGCCAGCCGGGGCGGGGCCAGCCGCGGCCGGGCTGGCCTTTGCCTTGGGTCCCATTGCCGGCGGCGCTCGAACGCTTTGCGCTGAATGCCCGAGGACTGCCAACTGTCGCGGAACACGTCGTTGGCGCAGATGTCGCAGTTCTCCATGCCCGGCGCCGTCCGCGGGTCGGTGAAGCCCCATTGGCCCTTGAGGTCTAATAGCTCGCGGGTCTTTTGCTCGTCGAAGAACGTTACGCGGCCCAGATCCTTGGAGAGCATCAAGATCCGGCAATAGGCATCGAGGATCTCGGTCCACCAGTAGGCTTTTTCCACCGTGTCGCCATAGCTCACCGTGCCGTGATTGGCCAGGATGATCACATTAGCCTTCTTGACGAACGGCAAAACCGTTTCGGCGAATTTTTGGCCGCCGGGCGTTTCGTAGCGCGTGGTCGGGACGTCGCCCAAAAACACCTCGACTTCCGGCAGCACGCACTGTGGAATCGGCTCGCGCGCGACCGCAAAGGCCGTGGCGTGGGGCGGATGGCAGTGGACGACCGCTTTCAGCTCGGGCCGCTCCTTCATGATCGCCAGATGCAAGAGCACCTCGCTGGTGCGCTTGCGGCGGCCGGACAACTGCTTGCCTTCCATGTCGACGGTGCACAGATCGTCGGGCTTCATGAAGCCCTTGCAGATCAGGGTCGGCGTGCAGAGCACCTCGTTCGGGCCGAGCCGATAGGAGATGTTGCCGTCGTTGCCGGCGGCAAACCCCTTGGCGTAGATCCGGCGGCCGATGTCGCAGATCTCTTCTTTGATCTTATAAAGGTTGTTGATCACTTGCATCCTCAGAGGGGTCGTTGCGTGCGGCGCCCATTCCTGCGGGCGCGCTTTCAAAGCGAGTTAGCCGCCGGCGGGTGGCAAATGAATTTGAATCTCGTCAAGCAGGGCGGCGTTGTAAGCGTCGACCGGTTTTTGAGCCGGATAGAACGGCTGGGCGGCCTCGCCCCCTTCGCTATAGGCGATCAGCGTGCCCACGCCCGCTCCGCGTTCGTCGTAGACCACGATCGGCTCCGCGTCGGCCGCGGTCTGGCCGGTCAAATTGTCGAGCGACAAGGGGACGACCAGCCGGTAGGAAGCGCCGGTCATGGTCGGATTCCAGCGGCTCAACGTCAGGTTGCCGATTACCTTGCCGATTCGCACTGTTTACACCTTTGTTTCGAGTTGCGCGGGAATTCGCCCCGCGGAAAAAACTCTTGCTGCCGCATTCTGGTGCGTCACTCGTCTTCGATTCCGATCACGCTCCACTGGACCGGCGTAGTGTCGCTCTTGAGCATGCCGCGGGTGGTGAGTCCGTCGCTGGACAGCAGCACCCGTTCGCCGCGGCCGGCCCCCAAGGCATCGACCGCCACGATGGGCCCGCCGTCGGGCGTTTGGCCGTCGATGCCGTAGGGCTGCACGATCAACAGCTTAAAGCCCTGCATGGAGGCGTGCTTCACGGTCGACGTTGCCGTTCCGACCACCAGTCCCACTTGCATTCGTCCTCGTTCCTACCGCCTGGTGTTTTGATAGTTTCGTTTACCGGCCCACGACTACTTTCCCAAAATCCGCAGATCGTCGACCAGCGTGCAGCGGCGCTCGCGGGTAAAGGTGAGCGGCGTAGTCACGCCTTCGCCCGTGGGCGTGGCGATCGAAAACGACAAGTAGCCCTCGCCCCCCAGGCCGACCGCGGCCGTGCAGGGGCCGTTCTTGACGAACAGCGTGGTGTCGAGTGCCCGGCCCATGCGGGTCATGTTTCGCACGTTGTTCGAGTGGATGATGCTGGTGTGGCGAAAGCCGTGCTCGAAGTGCTTAGCCTTGGCGATGGCTTCGTCCACGTTGCGCACTCGGATGAACGGCAAGAACGGCATCATTTGTTCGACGGGCACGAAGGGGTTGTTCTCGTCGACTTCGCCGAACAGCAGCTCGGTTTCCGCCGCCACCGATTTGCCGACCGCCTTGGCCAGCTTGGCGGCATCCTGGCCGATGAAGTCCTTGGCGGCCACGTCGTGTTTGTGCTCACCCTCGCCGACCGTGGCGATGGCCACCTTGGTGAGCGCGTCGATTTCGCGACCGTTGAGCCGCACCGCGCCGGCCCGGTCCATGGCGGCCAGCAGCGCATCGGCCACGTCCTCGACGACGAAGACTTCCTTCTCGGCGATGCACAGCAGGTTGTTGTCGTAGGCGGAGCCCAGAATCATCGCCCGGGCAGCCCGATCCAGATCGGCGGTCTCGTCGACCACGACCGGCGGATTGCCCGGCCCGGCCACGATGGCCCGCTTGCTCGATTGCATGGCGGCCCTGGCCACGGCCGGTCCGCCGGTCACGCAGATCAATTTGACGCCCCGATGATTGAAGATCGCGTCGGCCGACTCGATGGTCGGCTCGGCGATCAGGCTAGATCAGGTTGTCGATGCCCAAATCCTCGATAGATCGCCTGATTGAATCGCCGCACGCCCTCGGCCGCCACCCGCTTGCCGCTGGGATGCGGATTGACCACCAGCGTATTGCCGCCGGCGATCATGCTCACCGCATTGCCGGTGATCGTGGGCAGCGAGTGTGTGACGGGCGTGATGGCGCCGATCACGCCGAAGGGGGCATGCTCGATGACCGCCAGGCCATGGTCGCCGCTGAAAACCTCGCTCCGCATGAACTCGACGCCGGGCGATCGCACGTCCGAGCGTCTTGAGTTTTTCGATCTTGTGGCTGAGCCGGCCGATCTTGGTCTCTTCCATTTCCATCGTTCCCAACTCGACGCATTGCTCGATCGAGATGCGGCGGATGTGGTCGATGATGCGTTTGCGATCTTCGATCGTGCGCTCGCTGAGCTGCTCGAAGGCTTCGGTGGCGGCCGCCACCGCCTCATCGACGCAAGTGAAGATGCCGAACCGGCCGTTGTAGCTGCGGCCAGGCGACACGTGGCCGTGCCGTGCCGGACCCAAATTGGCCAGCACCTGCTCGACGACGCTACGAATGAGTTCTTCTGAGGCTTGCATAAGGGGAGATCGTTCGGGTTTCTAGGGGATTACTGGTTATGCCCGCGGCCGGCGGCCCAACGGCGCCGACCGCCACCTACCGATAAGATTCATCCGATCAACTCATCACCGTCTCGCGACTGAACACGCATTGCTGGTCGACGTTGACCGTGTCGACGATGCCGATAATCACGGTGTCGATCGGCAGGTTCTTGGTTTCCGGCGTCAGCCGGGCGCTCGATCCCTGCGTAATCAGCACGTACTCGCCTTCGCCGGCGCCGACCGTGTCGACCGCCACGAACGTCCGACCGGTGGTGACCAGCCGATTGCGGTCTTGGGGATCGAGCCGGTAGGGCTCGACCACCAGCAGCTTGCGGCCGACCATCGATTCGACCTTTTGGGTCGCGACGACCGAGCCAGTGACTTTGGCCACGAACATGTTTTCATCCTTCCAATAGTTGCTTGGTTTGCCGGGCGACGATCAATTCCTCGTTCGTCGGAATGACCCAAATTTGCGTGCGGCTTCCGGCCGCGCTGATTCGGGCTTCGCGTTCGAGTGCCGGCATTGAGGGCCGGATCGAGTTCGATGCCCAACTGCTGCAAGCCCGCCACAAACGCCGGTGCGAATGTTCACGCCGTTCTCGCCGATGCCGCCGGTGAACACGATCGCGTCCGCCCCGCCCAACTCGACCAGCATCGCTCCCAGATAATTCCGGATGCCGGCCACGAACACGTCCAGTGCCAGCCGCGCTCGCGCGTTGCCGGCCGCGGCCGCCTGCTCCAAGTCGCGCACGTCGCCGCTGACGCCGCTTAGACCCAACAGCCCGCCCCGCTGGGCCAGATCTGTCCAGCAGCTCCTCGAACGACTTGCCGGTCCTTTGCCGCAGCACGAGCAGGGCATAGGGATCGAAATCGCCCACGCGGTTGTTGTGCAAGACAGCCGCTTTGCGGGCTCATGCCCATGCTGGTCATCATGCTTTGCCCGCTGCGAATGCGCGCACAGCGAGTTCGATCCGCCCAGATGAGCAGGAGATGATCCGCAAATCGTTGCGGCCCAGCAGCTCGGCTGTCCGCGTGGCGATGTAACGATGGCTCGCCCCGTGGTAGCCCCAGCGCTTGATGTGGTGCTCCTCGGCCCACTCGTAGGGCACGGCGTAATACCGGTTGCGGTCTGGAATCGTCTGGTGAAAGCCGGTTTCGAAAGCCGCCACCAGCGGAATCTGCGGCAGCTTCTCGCCCAAGCTGCCGCATGGCCGCGATGTAGGCCGGATTGTGGGCCGGTGCGATCGGGCTCATTTCCTCCATGGCCGCCAGCAGTTCGGCGTTCACGCGTTGCACGCCGCTGATCCGCCCGGCCAGCACCGCCTTGAAGCCGATCGCCGAGACTTCCGCCGCATCTTTCAGGCAACCGGACGCCGGATCGGTCAATTGGGCCAGCGCCTGCCGCACCGCCTCCGCATGGTCGGGCACGTTGGCCGTCAGCTCTCGCCGGACTCCGCCGATTTCGGCGAAGCAGCTGCTCTCGGCGGCGCCGATCCGTTCGATGCCGCCGCGCGCAAGCTGGCGCTCGTCGGCCATGTCGAATAGCCGATACTTAAAGCTCGTGGAACCCAGATTGGCAACCAGGATCTTCATGTCGCGAACCGACTCGAATCCTTTCTCCCGACCGAATGGTAAACCACCGAGGCCTGACGAAAACGCCCGACGTGCCGAACTTTACGACAGGTAAGCCGCGATCAGACCTTCGGCCGGACGCGGAATGACGTGGCTGGCCACCAGGTCGCCGACTTGCGTGGCGGCTGCGGCGCCGGCTTCGACGGCCGCCCGCACGCTGCCGACGTCGCCGCGGACGACGGTCGTGACGTAGGCTCCGCCGATGGAGATGCGTTTGACGATTTCGACGTTGGCCGCTTTGGCCATGGCGTCGGTGGCTTCGACCAGCGCGATCAAGCCTTTGGTTTCAATAAGTCCGATTGCGTCCATATTCATGTATTCCTCGATCTGAGTGAAAAGGAGTTTCTGGGGTTCAAAGTCGGGAGTGTCGCATCAGCGGACGTGCTGCGAAAGGATTCGACTACGAAATCGCGCTCTGGGCTTTGCCGGCCCGCTTTTCGGGCAGGACGATGTTCAGATCGTCGTGCGGACGCGGAATGACCTGCACCGCGACGACTTCGCCCATGCGGCCTGCGGCGGCGGCGCCGGCATCGGTGGCGGCCTTGACGGCGGCGACGTCACCGGTGACGAATGCCGTGACCAATCCGCTGCCGACCTTGTCCCAGCCCATGAACTGGACGTTGGCGGCCTTCATCATTGCGTCGCTGGCTTCGACCAGGGCGATAAAGCCCTTGGTTTCGATCATGCCCAGCGCTTCCATAGCCTTTGCCATAGTGCGTACTCCAAAGTGAAAACAAGAAAGAAAACGGACGCCTGATTTCGTTCCGCCGGTGGCGGATGGATTTATATTGCCGTGGGATGAAGCAAGCTTCGTGTCCCGTTTGTCGCGGTGCGTTTTGCATGGGTCTTGAAGGTCGCTTTCCCGGGTGGCCTTCACCGGGGTTTGTTAAACCCCGGCTATTTTTGTCCCCTACCCTCTACTCTCGATCCTCTTCCCCTTTATCCCCCCTGCTTCGAGCAGTTCCACTTTCGTCGCGTGATCCAGATCGGCCGCGTTCCCCTCGTCGGTGTCGAGATGGACTTCCAGTTTGCTGACTTCGTCGGCCCGCACGAGCAAATCCTCGAACACCGCCGTGCAGGACGACTGGATCCGCAAGCTCATGCGGTCGCCGTTCTTCACGCCGTAGTATTTGGCGTGCTGCTGGTTCATGTGGACGTGCCGCTCGGCGCGGATCACCCCCTGCTTCAGTTCGACCACCCCCTTGGGCCCCACCAGCACGCAGCCCGGCGTGTCGTCGATCTTGCCGCTGGCCCGGACGGGCAAGTCGATGCCCAGCGAAATGCCGTCGGTGAATGCCAGTTCGACCTGGCTGTAGTCGCGCGTCGGGCCCGAGAATCCGCACCGAGGGGAGCATCCGCCGCCGCGGGCCGACCACCGCCACCGTTTCTTCGGCGGCGTAAAAGCCGTCCTGATAGAGCGGCTTCATCGGCGTCAGCTTGGCGCCCGGCGCCGAACAGAGTCTCGACGTGCTCGTCGGTCAGATGTACGTGCCGGGCCGAAATGCTGACCACCAGCTTGGGAGCCGCGGCCGCCTCGGCAGCCCGACCGGTCACGATCTCGCGCACGATCCGCTCGATGGTCGCGCGATCGATGACCGGGGCCGATGTGCTCGAACTGTCGTACATCATAGTGTCGTACGGGAGGTTAAATCGTTTCGTAGTCGTTCGCTATCCGCCTTGCGTCGGGCTGGCCACGTGCAGTGCAAGCCCGGTGGCGACGACTTTGCTCGCGCCAGTCCTCCGTGATTTCGTGATCCACTACCAGGTGATGCGCGTCCCCCAGGGCTGCCAGGTGGGCCAGGCTCTGGTGTCCGAACTTCGTGCTGTCGGCCACCACGATCACTTCCTCGGCGGCGTGCATCATGGCCCGCTCGGTTTCCACCAGCAGCAGGTTGCTATTGTAAAAGCCCCGTTCGTTCAGGCCGGCCACGCTCAGCACGGTGCGCCGCACGTTGAGCTGGGCCAGCATTTGATTCGCATAGGGTCCAATCGCCACGCCGGTCCGGGGGTAAACGTATCCGCCCAACAGCACCAGGTCGCTTTTCGTGTTCGAGGCAAACAGGTTCGCCACCGGCAGCGAGTTGGTCACAATTTGCAGCGGCCGCCCCACCAGCAATCGCGCTACTTCATAGGTCGTGCTGCCGCCGTCGAGCAGCAGCGTGTCGCCGTCTTCAATCAGCTCCACCGCCCGTCGGGCGATCAGGCGTTTCTTTTCCCACTGTGCCGGTTCCCGTTCGTCGAAGTGCGGCAACCGCGGCGACGGTCCGGCATAAAACACCCCGCCGTGGGTCCGCTTGGCCGTGCCGGTCTCCTCCAAATGATCCAGATCCCGCCGGATCGTCGACTCCGAGACCTTCATCTGCTCGGCCAGCTCCGGCAGCGAGGCAAAGCCCCGATTCCGCACCAGTTCCAACAGTTGGTGGCGCCGATGTTCGACCAACAAGATGGGTAGGTCCGTGCATAAGGATGACCAGATAGTTTCACAGCCAGGTGCCATTATGGCCGCAAGCATGGAAGAATACAAGCATCCATGTGAGCGATATCTTCCATACTGGACGCCTGTTCCGGACGGTTTCTCTCAATAGGCCATTTTCAATGGGCGTGTAGGGCGACTGGGGAAGAATTAACGCCTAATCGAATCACCATTTGCAACCTGGGCTCTTCCGCGGACAATACCCCGCATGGGAAATGTCTTGCAGCTCGTTCGCCAGCTCGATTGCCGGCCGCTGGCCGCGCCGGTGGACGGGGTCGAACTGCGCCATTTTGGCGGGCCAGCGGACATCGATTTGTGGCTGGAAATTCGCCGCAAAGCCTTTGCCCGTCAGAAGGTGGGCATTCGTGACTGGACCCGGCAGGAGTTCGCCGAAGAGTTTCTGGACAAACCGTGGTGGAAGAGCGAGCTGCTGTGGTTTGCCGAGTCCGTGGAGCCGTCAGCGGACGCCGCTCAAGCTGGTGGGAATCTCACACGGAGACGCGGAGACGCGGAGCAGAGGGGGGGAATTATTGCGGCAAACGCCGTCGGCACGGCCACGCTGGGCTGGCGCGGGGCGGCCGAGTCGGGCACGCCGGTCATTCATTGGTTGGCCGTCCTGCCCCGTTATCGGCGGCAAGGCATCGGCCGGCTCTTGGTGCAACACTTGGAGCAGATCGTCTGGGACGCTGGCCGCCGCGAGATCTTTCTTGAAACGCACGCCGGCTGGACCGAAGCGCTGGCGCTTTATCGGGCGCTCGGCTACCGCGACGCTTGACCGTTGCGCCGGGGGCGACAGGCATTGAAAGGGGCGGAGGTCGCGGCTCGGGGGGGTTGTTCGCGAGGCATCACTTCTCGCGGCGCTCCTGCGCAGTTTGCTCTGTAGAAATTGCACTTCCGCGATGAGACGCGGCTCGAGCTCCAGCAGTCTCGCGGGAAGATCCATGCTCGTGTGGATGACAGTCAGGCCCACGATGGTCTCCTGCCGATGGTCGCAAACCAAAAGGTGTTTTTTGACCCGGTAGAAGAACAGGCCGGGAGCAACGTCGGGCTCGAGGCGCAGAATCTCAGGGCTTTCGCTCAGTCGGTCCAGCGCCGCGGAGATGTCGTGCAGGTATTTGTCAGCAGCCTGGCGGCCCCATTATTTCAGGGAGTATTGCTGGATCTCGCGGAGATCGGCGAGCGCCCGCTGCGTTAATTCGACAGCGGTTTTCGAACGTGATTTCTTTCGGCGACTCAACGGCGACTCAATCCATTACCTTCTTCAGCAGCTTTCGCAAGTCACCGCGATAGGGCACCGTACGGCCTTGGATCGCATCCTGAAAACCATCTAAGATGGCGTCCCGGAACTGCGCCGCTTCGAGCCGATCCTTCTTTTCGCGCAGCACGTTGCGCACGAACTCGCTGGGCGTGGCGTAAAGCGTGCCTTCGCCGCAGTTTTGATCGATAAAAGCCCGCAAAGCTTCGGTCAGGGATAGGTTCAGGCTGGTGCTCATAACGTCCGTCCCGCAGGAGTTTTCACCACTTCATGCAGGCTACGCGACAGTGGTATTTATGGCAATATTTGCCATCCTTTCCAACCCAGAAGCGATGAATCGGTTGCTTGTCGACTTTGCCGGCGTCCATTCCACGGACGCCTGTCGTGGGGCGCTAGAGAATCCGCACCGCGTTCCCCTCGACGCGCACCCGGCCTGCGGCAATCAGCCGCAGCGCCTCGGGATAGGCTTCACACTCGGCCGCGAAGACGCGCGCGGCCAATGTGTCGGGCGTGTCTCCTGCCAACACCGGCACGCGGCGCTGCAGGATGATCGGGCCGTGATCGTAAAGGTTGTCCACGAAATGGACCGTGCAGCCGCTCTCCTGGACGCCGGCGGCGAGCACCGCCTCGTGAACCCGATGGCCGTAAAA
Source organism: uncultured Planctomycetaceae bacterium (assembly GCA_963793635.1). Lineage (GTDB taxonomy): Bacteria > Planctomycetota > Planctomycetia > Pirellulales > PALSA-1355 > CAWCAX01. Next base: position 1,526,291 of record CAWCAX010000006.1, on the reverse strand, counting down.
CCCGTGGCCGCAGAATGCCGGAATCAAGGCGGGATGGATGTTGACCACGCGATTCTCGAAATCGGCGGGAATAACGACGTGCTTGAGAAATCCCCCCATCACCACCAGGTCCACCGCCGCGGCGCGACAGGCATCGAACACGGCCTGGCTGAATGCCGTTTCGTCGGCAAATCGGCCCGGCGGAATCGTCTCGGCCGGAACATCGGCCTGGGCGGCGAATTTCAGGCCCGCCGCTTTGGGATTGCTGGACACGACCAGCGCCACCTGCACGTCGAGCGCGCCGGCGGCGATCTTGTCCAGCAGATTTCGCAGCGTGGTGCCGCCGCCGGAAATCAGCACCGCCACGCGCAGCGGCGCCTTGGGGCTCGGGCCTGGCCCATGTTTGCTCACGTATTAACTACCTTCACGTAAAGCTGCACCGTCGCCGATCCGAGCTTGACGTCCTGCGGCTCCACGCCGTCCAGCGGGCCGAACTCAATCCGGATGCCGAGTGTCTCGGCTTGAATGTATTCGGCGAATTGCCTGGCCGCAGCCAGAATGTCCGCATCGTCGGCGACGATTCCGATCACGATCCGGTCGGTGTAATTGCAGGCGAGATCGCGGCGGCGGTTCTGGATGGCGTGGATCAACTCGCGCGCCATTCCTTCGGCCAGCAGATCGGCGGTCAACTCCGTCGACAGCACGACCACGCAGGAGGGGCCCTGCGCGGCGGCCCAGCCCGGCTTGGCCTGCAATCGCACTTGAATGTCTTGCGAGTCGAGCGTGACCGGCCCGTCGGGCAGCTCGATCGTGGCTTGCTTGTCCCGGTTCAATTGGGCCAAGCAGCGCCGCCGCGTCGACTTTGCCCAGCGCCGCTTTCACGGCCGGCAGGCGCTTGCCGAGCTTGGGGCCGAGCCGTTTCAGATCGGGCAGCACGGTATAGGTGATGTATTGGTCGGCCTGGGCCGCGTACTCGACCAACTTGACGTTCAGCTCTTTGGCCACCAGATCGCTATGCTGCTTCGAGCCAGGCCTGGTGCGTTGTGTCGGCCAGAATGACTTCCACTTTGGCCAGTGGCTGGCGAACCTTGAGCTTGGCCCCCATGCGGGCGGCCAGCCCGAGCGACACGATCTCGCGCACCAGCCGCATGCGGTTCGAGAGCTGGCGATCGATCGCCGCGGTTTGCGGCTGGGGAAAATCGCACAGGTGCACGCTTTCCACGACTTGTTCGCCCAGCGCCGCGCAGGCCAGATTTTGCCACAGGGCCTCGGCCACGAACGGCACGAACGGCGCGATCAGTTTGCAGGTCGTGGTCAGGCACTCGTAGAGCGTCCAGTAGGCGTCAAGCTTGTCGGCGTCCTGCTTGTCGGCCCGCCAGAAGCGATCGCGGCTGCGGCGGACGTACCAATTGCTCAGGGCGTCGACAAACTCGGTGATCTGGCCGCAGGCCGCGTAGTTGTCGTAGGCGTCCATCCGCTCGATCGACGCCGCTCACCACGTGCGGCCAGCTCGCTGAGGATCCAGCGGTCCAACTCGCTCCGCTGGCCGACGGGCCGAAAATGTTTGCCGTGTTTCATTTCCGCGGCGGTCAATTGTTCGACCCTGTTCTCCGAGGAGCCGCCTAGCAGCGCGGCCGGATCGAAGCCGTCGATGTTGGCATAGATGGTGAAGAAGCTGTAGACGTTCCACAGCCGCAGCAGGAATTCCGGAATGCTGTCCTTGATCGACTGTTCCGAGTAACGGATCGAAGACCAGGGGGGTTGGTTGGCAAAAAAGTACCAGCGCAGGGCGTCGGCCCCGTAGCGATCGAAAATCTCGTTCGGCTCGCGGTAGTTCCGCTTGCTCTTGGACATCTTTTGCCCGTCGTCGCCGAGCATCAATCCCAGCACGATGCAATTGCGAAACGGGTGCGGAAACGGCACGTGGGGCGTATGTTCTGTCTCTGCCGTCTTCTGTTCCGAGTTCCGAGTTCCCCTTCGACTGCGCTCAGGGCTGGCCAATTCCGAATTTGCCCCGCCCTGCGTTCCCCAAACAACATCGTGCTGTTCGCCAACAGGCTATAGAACCACCCCCGCGTCTGATCGATGGCTTCGCTGATGAAGTCGGCCGGGAACTGCTCGCGGAATTTTTCCCGGTTGTGATGCGGATAGCCCCACTGGGCGAACGGCATGGCGCCGGAATCGAACCAGCAATCGATCACGTCCGGCACGCGCCGCATCCGCTCGCCGTGCGGTCCGGCGTAGGTGACGGCGTCGATGTAGGGCTTGTGAACTTTGAGATGCTCGGACAGGCCGGGGTTGGCCCGCTTGGCCGCTTCCCAAACCTCGGTCCCCGCAAGGCCCGGCTTGGCCAGCAGCTCCGCATAGCTGCCGATGGCTTCCATGTGCTCGGGGTCTTGCTCCGAGACCCAAATGGGCAGCGGGGTGCCCCAGTAGCGCTCGCGCGAGAGGGCCCAATCGACGTTCGATTCCAAAAAGTTGCCGAACCGGCCCTCCTTGATGTGCTCGGGCAGCCAGTTGATCAGGGCGTTGTTGGCCAGCATCTGATCTTTGAAGGCCGTGGTGCGGATGAACCAACTGCGGCGCGGATACTGGATCAGCGGATCCTCTTCGGCCCGCCAGCAGAACGGATACTCGTGCAGGTACTGCTCCTGGTGGTAGAGCAGCCCGCGGTGTTTGAGCTCACGAACGATCTCTTTGTCGCACTCCTTGACCCAGCGGCCTTGATAGTCGGACGCGTCGGCCGTGAACTTGCCGTCGGGCGCGACGGCGCAGATCATGTCGGGCCCTTCGCCCTGTACGAACCGCGCCCGCTCGGCAATCAGCACGTCGTAGTCCACTTCGCCGAAGGCCGGCGCCTGGTGAACCACACCGCTGCCGCTGTCGATCGTGACGAAATCGGCCGCCACCACGCGCCAGGCGACAGGCTCTTCGCCCCCCGATTTCAGCTTGCCCACCAGGTCGGCCAAAGTCCGGTAGTAATAGTCGAACGGCGGCACATAGCGCAGGCCGACCAGTTGGTGGCCGGGCATTGTCCGATGGACTGTCAGCGGCAGGGCCGCCTTGGCCGCGATCGTCTCGACCAGGGCCGCGGCCACGATCAACCGCAGGCCGTTGGCATCTTCGACCAGAGCATATTCAAGATCGGGATGCACGGCGGCAAACTGGTTGCTGGGCAGCGTCCAAGGCGTGGTGGTCCAGACCAGCAGCGACGTGCCCCGCAGATCGGCCGGCAACGCAGCATCTTCGACCAGCGGAAATCGGACATAGACGCTCGGATCGGCCACTTCGCGATAGCCCTGCCCCACTTCGCCGGCGCTCAGGGCCGTTCCGCCTTGGGCCCACCACCAGACGATCTTGTGCCCCTGGTAGAGCAGTTTGCGATCGAACAGATTCTTGAGCGCCCACCACACGCTTTCGATGTAGCGCTGGTGGAACGTGACGTAGGCTTCGTCCAGGTTGACCCAAAAGCCGAGCCGCTCGGTCAGTTGCTCCCATTGGCGGGTGTAGCGGAACACGCTTTCGATGCACTTATGGATGAACGGCTCGATGCCGTAGGCTTCGATTTCTTCCTTGGAGTGGATGCCCAGTTCTTTGCAGACCTCGACTTCGACCGGCAGGCCGTGGGTGTCCCAGCCCGCCTTGCGCTCGCACAGATAGCCGCGCATGGTGCGGTAGCGGGGGAACAGGTCCTTGATGGCCCGGGTCAAGCAGTGGCCCGGGTGCGGCAGGCCGTTGGCCGTGGGGGGGCCTTCGTAGAACACGAAGCGTGGGCAGCCGGCCCGCCGCGCCAGCGACTGCTCGTAGATTGCCGCGTCGCGCCAAAACTGTCCGATTTCGGCCTCCAGTGCCGGAAAGCGGACCGATCCTTCCACCGACTCGAACATATTTTAGTGCTGGTTCTTTCCAAGTTTCATGCGGTTGAAACTCAGAGTAGACCACGATGCAGGGCGGAGTTCAATCGTGCGCGAGGTCCCGGGCAGTAGTGGGACAAGCCAGCAGTGGCACCCGTCGGGGGAACCAAGTAATGCCGCATTGTAGCGCGTGTTCGGGATTAGTGGTAGGATGGGCCAGCGACGGGCCGGTTCGGGTCGCGACGCCATCAATCTTGACGACAGAACTTCCCATGTCCGATTACACCGACCACTCCGCCGACGATCTGCACGACCGCGAATATCCCGACGAAGACGACGGCGACGACGATCAACTGGACATCATCCAGTGCCCCCAGTGCCAGCGGCACATCTATGAAGAGGCCGAACAGTGTCCGCACTGCGGCCATTACATCACAGCCGACACCCGGGTTTGGTCCGGCAAGCCCTGGTGGTGGATTGCGCTGGCGCTGTTGGGCGCAGCGGCGGTCATTTGGGCGCTGTTGGGAATTGGATAGAAGCGCACCGAACCCCGACAGGGGTTCAAGTCAATAGCCGTGGGCAGCGCCCACAGGAAGTCGAGGCAACGCAGTCCAACAGACCCCGCCGGGGTCAAACCGCGCAAGAACGTGACGTGATAGCCATGCGCTTCTGACGCGGTCCCGGTACGACCCCTGCGGGGTCGATAAACTCGTAGCGGCAATTTACCGGCGGCGCTGCCGCCGGCTATTGGCTTTTGCCCCTGCGGGGCGGATCGCCCGGCGCCGCTCGCGACAACCCATTGCAGCTTAGCGCACCGGGCGCGCCGGGCCCGTTTGCCGCCGCTGCCGCGAGCCAGTAGAATCCGGCAAATTCCTGGCGTAATCATCCGGTCCCACCATGCCCCGTTACAATCCGGCCGTCGTCGAGCCCAAGTGGCAGCAGTATTGGGAAGAGCACCGCACGTTCGCCGCGCCGCGCCTGCCGCAGGGCGAAAAGCTGTACGTGCTCGACATGTTTCCCTATCCCAGCGGCGACGGCCTGCACGTCGGCCATCCCGAAGGGCAAACGGCCACCGACATCGTCTGCCGCTACGCACCGGATGCGCGGCAAGTGCGTGCTGCACCCGATGGGCTGGGACGCCTTTGGCCTGCCGGCCGAGCAGCACGCCAAGAAGACCGGCACGCCGCCGCGCATCACGACCGAGAAGAACATCGACACGTTCCGCCGGCAGGAGAAGATGCTCGGCTTCAGCTACGACTGGGACCGCGAGCTGGCCACGACCGACGTCGACTACTTCCGCTGGACGCAGTGGATTTTTCTGGAGCTGTTCGACACCTGGTTCGACGCCCAGGCCGGCCGCGGCCGGCCGATCGCCGAGCTGCCGATTCCGCCCGACGTGGCCGCCGCGGGCGACGAGGCGGTCCGCCGCTATCAGGATCGGCACCGGCTGGCCTATCAATCCGAAGCGCCGGTCAATTGGTGTCCCGCGCTGGGCACCGTGCTGGCCAACGAAGAAGTGATCGGCGGCCTGAGCGAGCGCGGCGGGCATCCGGTCGTGCGCATTCCGCTGCGGCAGTGGATGCTGCGGATCACGGCCTATGCCGACCGGCTGGAAAACGATCTGGCCGGGCTCGATTGGTCCGACAGCATCAAGGCCCTGCAGCGCAACTGGATCGGCCGCAGCACCGGGGCCGAGGTCGATTTTTTCATCGGCCGGCACGTCGGGCCCGGCGGCAAGCCGAATCCACAGGAGTTCAAAGCCTGGCGCAACGACCGCGCGGCCGCGCGGCTTTCCGCCGGTGCCCGGCGACGACGTGCTGCGGATCTTTACCACGCGGCCCGACACGCTCTACGGCGCCACGTACATGGTCGTCGCGCCGGAGCATCCGCTGGTCGAGCGGCTGACGCACGCCCGGCCAGGCCGAGGCGGTGCGAGCCTATTGCGAGCAGGCGGCGCGCAAGAGCGATCTGGACCGGACCGACCTGGCCAAGGAAAAGACCGGCGTCTTCACCGGCTCGTTGGCCGCCAACCCGGTCAACAACCGGCCCGATGCCGATCTGGGTGGCCGACTATGTGCTGGCCAGCTACGGCACCGGCGCGATCATGGCCGTGCCGGCCCACGACACGCGCGATTTCGAGTTCGCCCAGCAGTTCGGCTCTGGGCATCGTGCCGGTGGTCGATCCGGGCCGAGCGGTCGATCGCGAGCCGAGCGCGAGGCGATCCTGGCCGGCAACAGCGGTCTTCACCGGCGCCGGCACGGCGATCAATTCCGGGCCCTACGACGGCCAGCCGACCGCCGAGATGCAGAAGAACATCGTCGCCGATCTGGCCGGCCGAGGGCAAGGCCGCGAGGCGGTCAACTACAAGCTGCGCGATTGGCTGTTCAGCCGGCAGCATTTTTGGGGCGAGCCGTTTCCGATCCTGCACGAGCTCGACGCCGCCGGCCAGCCGACCGGCCTGGTCCGCACCGTTCCGCCCGAGCAGTTGCCGGTCGATCTGCCGGAGCTGACGAACTTCAAATCGCACGGCAGCCCCGATCCGCCGCTGGAGCAAGCGCCGCCGGATTGGCTCTATCCGACGATCGACGGCCGCCGCTACAAGCGCGAAACCAACACCATGCCGCAATGGGCCGGCTCGTGCTGGTACTACCTGCGGTTTCTCGATCCCGAAGAACGATCAGGCGTTCGTCGATCCGCGAGATCGAACGGGCCTGGATGCCGGTCGATCTGTATATCGGCGGAGCCGAGCATGCGGTGCTGCACCTGCTCTACGCCCGCTTCTGGCACAAGGTGCTGTTCGATCGCGGCCACGTCAGCACGCCCGAGCCGTTCCAGAAGCTGGTCAACCAGGGAATGATCCTGGGCGAAATGGAGATCACCGGCTATCAGCGGGCCGACGGCAGTTGGGTCAGCGCCGAGTCAGGTCGTCGACCGGCGCCGACGAGCAAGCCGATCGCTCAAGGCGACCGGCGAGCCGCTCACGCCGGTGCGCGTGGCGGCCGAGCAGACGCAAAAGCAGGGCGAACGCCTGGTGCTGGCCGCCGATCCGCACGATCCGGCTGGAGAGCCGGGCCCACAAGATGTCGAAAAGCCGCGGCAATGTCGTCAATCCGGACGACGTGGTCAAGCGAATACGGCGCCGATGCGCTGCGGCTGTTCGAGATGTTCATGGGCCCGCTCGAAGCGACCAAGCCCTGGAGCATGGAAGGCGTCAACGGCGTGCGCGGCTTTCTGGACCGCGTGTGGCGGATGATCGTCGAACGAGCGGACCGAAGACGCTCGAGCTCAACCCGGCCGTGCAGGACGTCGAGCCGACGGTCGAGCAAGACCGCGTGCTGCATCGCACGATTCAGGCCGTGACGCAGGACATCGAGCGGATGTCGTTCAACACGGCGATCGCCAAGATGATGGAGTTCACCAACTTCTTTCATCAAGTGCGAGACCGCGTCCGCGCGTGGCGATGGAGCAGCTGGTGCTGCTGCTTTCGCCGTTTGCGCCGCATCTGGCCGAAGAGCTGTGGCAGCTGCTCGGGCACGACAAGACTCTGGCCTATGAGCCTTGGCCCGACGTTCGACCAGGCCAAGATGCGCGAAGAGCATCGGTCGAAATTCCGGTGCAGATCAACGGCAAGCTGCGCAGCCGGATCGTCGTGCCGGTCGACACGCCGGCCGCGAATCTGGAAGCGGCGGCCTTGGCCGATCCGCAATCGCCGAGCTGCTGGCCGGCAAGACGATCGTCAAAATGGTCATCGTCCCGGGCCGGATGGTCAATTTTGTCGTGCAGTAGGTAAAAAAGGGAGAAATGAAACCGCAAAGGCGCAGAGGCGCTAAGAGGAGACGAGGAGGAAATGGAACCACGGAGACACAAAGACACGGAGAAGAAACGAAGACCGATAGCCACGAAAAACGCCAGAGACCGATTTCAATTCTCATAAACCCCAGCCCCTAAGTTCCAACCCCTAGCCCCTACCCCCTAATCTCTAACCCCTCTCTTCTCATGCAACGAATTCTCGCACTGGTCCTCGGCGGCGGCCGAGGCACGCGGCTCTATCCGCTGACCAAGTACCGCTCCAAGCCGGCCGTGCCGCTGGCCGGCAAGTACCGCTTGATCGATATCCCGCTGTCGAACTGCATCAACAGCGGGCTGAACCGGATCTACGTGCTCACGCAGTTCAACTCGGCCAGCCTGCACCAGCACATCCGCCGCACGTACAGCTTCGATCAGTTCAGCGGCGGCTTTGTCGAGATTCTGGCTGCCCAGCAAACGCATCGAGAACGCCGAGTGGTATCAGGGTACGGCCGACGCGGTGCGGCAAAATCTGCGGCATCTCGAAGGCCCTGACGTCGACCTGGTGCTGATCCTCTCCGGCGATCAACTGTACCGCATGAATTTCGCCGACATGGTCGCAACCCATCGGGCGAGCAAAGCCCACGTGACGATCGCCGGAATGCCGGTCGACCGCGACACGGCCAAAGCGATGGGCATCATGCGGCTCGACGATGCGGGACGCGTGGCCGGCTTTCTGGAAAAGCCGCAGACGCACCAGGAAATGGACATGGTCAAGATGGACCCGGCCTGGATCGACGCCCGCGGCATCCCCAGCCGCGGGCGCGACCTGCTGGCCAGCATGGGCATTTACCTGTTCAACCGGCAGACGCTTGTCGATCTGCTGACCAAGACCGACTATCACGATTTCGGCCGCGAGATTTTTCCGGCCGCCGTCCGCACCCACCAGGTGCAAGTCCACCTGTTCGACGGCTATTGGGAAGACATCGGCACGATCCGCTCGTTCTACGACGCCAACCTGGCGCATGGCGGCCGCCGATCGGCCGTTCGATCTGGCCGACCAGCAGAACCCGATCTACACCCGGGCCCGGTTTTTGCCCCCCTCGCGGATCGACGGAGCCACGGTGCGCCACAGCCTGATCAGCGACGGCTGCACGATCGAAGACGGCGCCACGATCGAAAACAGCGTGATCGGCGTCCGCTGCCGGATCGGCAAGAACGTGACGATTCGCAACAGCGTGCTGATGGGTTCCGACTGCTTACAATTCGCCGCCAGGAAATGCCGGACTGCCACCCGGGGGGCGAGCCGCCGCTGGGCATCGGCGACAACTCGGTGATCGAAGGGGCCATCATCGACAAGAATTGCCGCATCGGCTCGGGCGTGCGCGTGGCCAACGACCGCGGGCTGGAAACGACCGAAGAAACCCGGCAGGCCATGATCGCCGACGGCATCATCGTGGTGCAAAAAGGGGCCGTGCTGCCGGACGGCTGGGAGGCGGAAGGAGGAAGGCGGAAGGATGAAGGATGAAAAGCGTTCTCTGCGCGAGATCAGCTGCCGGCTCCTTGCGTGTTTTTCGTCTACTTGCGATTGAAGGCCTTGTAAATCCGAGTCCCGAGCAACAGCAATGCCGCCGCTCCTCCGATCACGTCCGTTGTCGCGGATTCGGTACTAACCGCGCGCTGACAGCGGGCACAGATTGTCCGGACGCCGCGATATTCGCGGTGACTCAGCCCGAGCGAAGCAACCGACAGATAAGCACTGCGGCTAGTTCCGGTTGGGACGCTTGCCCGATAGCGCGGTTCTCCCCGTGCAATTTGATTGCCGCATCGATAGCAAGTTACCCCGTTCCCGAATGTTGCCCCGGGTGGCAGGCTCGGCCGGACGGCAGGCGCCGGCTCAACAACTTCTGCGGTCGGCTGCTCGGGAATCACCGGTTGAACCGGTGACTCCGGCAGCGTTGCGCGATCGATTTCTGGCGTGCACCGGTTCCGCAAGGTGATCAATCATCGAATTGATGCGATCTTCGGTGGTCGGCTCGACAGCCGTCATCGGCTCCATTTTCGGCGCCGGCAGCCCCTTGCGCGGCCGAATCCCCGGCCATACGAACTGATGGTGGCAGCTCGGGCAGGCGACCGCCTTGAAGGAAGAGTGGTCGGTGCCGCGCAGTTTCGCGTGGCAATGCGGGCACGCGACGTGCATAACGACGTTCGTTGAGGTTTCTACCATCGTCGGTAATGTGATTATGAATGCGCGGCAATCGCGGTACAGCCGCGCGTCGATTTCAGAGTTCACGCACCCTCGGCCTTGAGTTCGATGTCAAATAGACGCTCGCCTTCTCCGCTTTTGGCCGCCGCATAGGGGGCCCAGACGAGCACCACACTGCTCACAGTTATGTCAGACTTCTTCGGGCGCACGTTGATTGCCTCAAGTTCTCCAAATTCGTCGGCCGGCTGCGATTCCGTCGAATTCTGGCGCGGCGGCAGCTCTCCGGTCGCTAATGCTTTGGACATCGATCCATCATCACGCGTACGATGGTGAGCACCGCCCCCCTTATTCAGCGCCTCTGCCGCGGCTCCCACAATTTGGCTTATCTCGTTCGCGGCCGGTGTGCTTGCGATCGCCGCCATGTCGTCGGTGCCAGCGACGCGACCGGACCCTTTCGACCTGCGCCCCGTGTCGGCTCCGGAAAGATGTCCTTTCGTCCTGGACGAGCCGCCATCCTTACTCCTTAAAATCAGCAGAATGACGGGAAGTGCGGTTTTGAAAACACGCTCGATCGTCTGTAGGACCTGTTTCCAAAATTTTAGCCGATCTCGCTGGCGTATTTCCTTCAAGCGTGGCTCCAGCCGGCATAAGAAATCCTCCTTGCTCTCGCCGGGCGCCGACACGTCCTTTAGCGTCCTGCTTCTCCAAAGTGTTAATGAATTGTTGCGGTACAGCGAGTCCTTTAGCGCGGATTCCAGACCGCTATATGTCTTGGGTTGGGAGAGCGGCCGCGGGAGCGGGTCGAACGCGGCACCGGGATCGGGTTCCGCGTCGGTTTCCGGCGCCGACGCGAGCAAGGGCGCGCTGTCCCACTCGAATCGATCGCTGTGCTGGTCAATCTCCCAGAGCAATTGCCATACGTCGCGGTTACAGTTGCCTTGCGCAAAGTGGACGCGCGCCGATCCCAACAGTGCCGGCCGATACACCAGCCGGCTGCCGGGCGCTAGCTGGCGCGGCGCGGCAGAAAGCACTGGGCAATCCCCGGCGGCAAGATCGGCCGCTGCGCGGCGGTTGAGGTGGCCACGGAGGATGACGCCGGTTGGGCGGCGGCGGGAGCGCCAGCGGTTGCGATTGTCGCTGCCGCGGCGGCTTTGCGGTCCTTCATCAGTTGCTGAATTTTGTCGCGTGCCAGCGGGCCGCTCAAAAACGAAAGCGCCCAACGGCTTTGAAAAACAACCGGCTGATCTTCGTGGACGTTGTTCATCAAAAACACCCGGCTGCCGAGGCCGGAGATGATCTGCTCCATCCGCTTGCGGTCGAACGCGGCGCCGGCGGCCGCCGATGCGCCCTCCAGCCCGTCGAGCACCCGGGCTTTGTCGCGCTCGGTCTGCAAGCGGCCCAGAAACCACGTGCCCGCGTTCGAGAGACCCTTGTAGTCGAGATCCATCGGGTTTTGCGTGGCCAGCACCACGCCCAGTCCAAACGCCCGGGCTTGCTTGAGCAAGGTCAGCATGGGCAGCTTGGTCGGCGGGTTGGCGATCGGCGGAAAATAGCCGAACACCTCGTCCATATAGAGCAGTGCCCGCAGGCTGGACGTGCCCGACTGGGTGCGCATCCAGGCGATCAACTCGTTGAGTAATATAGTGAGAAAGAACATCCGCTCGGCATCGCTGAGATGGGCGATCGAGATGATCGACAGCCGCGGCTTTCCGGCGGTTGTATAGAGCAGCCGCTGGATGTCCAGCGGTTCGCCGGTCATCCAGGCGGCAGAAGCCGGGCGAGGCCAGCAAGTTGTTCAATTGCATGGCCAGCGCAAAACGCTCCTTGGCGGGGATAAAAACTGTCCATGCCGACGGCGCCGACATTTTGGAATGGCGGGGATTGGATGTCGTGGACCAGCGCGGCCAGCTCGACGTCGTGTCCGTCCTTCCATGCCCGCTCCAACAGGTTCGATACCAAGATATGTTCGCGGCTGCGCAAGGGATCGGCGTCGATCCCCAACAGCGCGAGCAAGCCCGAGACGGCCGAAGTGATGCGTTCGCGCAGCGCGTCGCCGTCGGCCAGCAGTGCCGCCGGCGGCGCAGCGAAGGAGCGGAGCACGGTCAGCGGCAGGCCGGCATTGCTGCCGGGCGTGTAAATGGCCATGTCGACCGCGTCGCGAAACGCGCTGATTCGCGCCGGCTCTTGCCCCCATTGGGCCAGCCCTTCGCGCCATTGTTTGGCGGTGCGCTCGGCCAATTCGTCGAGCGAGATGCCCTTGCGCTGGGCGTCGGCCGGATCGAGCCAGGGCTGAAAATCGGCGCTTTTGAGTTCCGGAAAGGTCAGCAGCAGATTGCCCAGGTCTCCCTTGGGATCGATGGCGATGGCCGGGATGCCGTCGATCGCGGCCTCTTCGAGCAGGTCGAGACAGAGGCCGGTTTTTCCGCTGCCGGTCATGCCTACGCAAACGGCGTGGGTGGTCAAGTCCTTCGATTCGTAGAGCAGCAGGTCGTCCTGCACTTTGTGTGTGGCCAGGTCATAATGCTTTCCGAGATAGAACACCCCGAGCTTTTCGAAATCTTGCATGGCGGCGACTCAGGCGCGGTTGGATGGGTATCGTTTTGGCAATATTCTAACGAAAAGCCGCCGGCGAAACATGCAGCATTTGGATTCCGAGCGGCCGGCTCAGGGTGGAGCTACGGCGGATTGTCGGTGATAATTGGTGGGCGACGGATTGCAGTGAAAACGTCAAGCCTTGCTGTCCCTGGGAGCTGTCTCATGCGTTGCGACCGTTTGATCCTTGCCGCCGCGCTCATAACGTCCCTACCGCTCGTCGGCGCGGCACAAGATCCCGCCGCGAAGGCCGAACTGAATGCACCGGCCGATCGATTGGTGTGGAAAACGGCCGCGCCGTCGCCTTTTGCACGCGTCGAAGCACCGACCGCCGCCCTGGACGGCAAACTCTACCTGTTCGGCGGATTCACCGACGACTTCGGCGCCTCGGCCGAGATCGACGTTTACGATCCGGCAAGCGACGCTTGGACCCGGCGCAAAGACATGCCCACCGGGGTCACGCATCTCAATCCGGCCGTCGACAAGGGCACGATTTGGTTTGCCGGCGGCTTCAAGGGCAAGCACCCCGGACCGGTGACGGCCGAAGTCTGGAAGTATGACGTCGCAGCGGACACGTGGAGTCCAGGGCCGCCCCTGCCGGAGCCGCGCGCGCCGGGCGCTGGTGGTCGTCGGCCGCCAGTTGCACTACTTCGGCGGCTATTTGCCCGATCGCAATACCGACTCGGCCGATCACTGGATGTTGCCGCTCGATGGCGGCACGCAGTGGCAGCGCGAGCGGATCTGCCCGACCCGCGCGGACATCTGAGTTCGGCGGTCCTGGGCGGGAAAATTTACGCCCTGGGGGGCGAATATGGGCATGATATCAAGCAAGTGGATTCTAAATCCGCCCACGTGTTCGATTCGGCGACGGGCAATTGGTCGGCGATTGCCAGTCTGCCCGACGGACGCAGCCATACCGAATCGAGCACGATCGAGCGCGGCGGTCGCATTCTGATGGTCGGGGGTCGATGCAACAGTTCGTCGCCGCCCCGCGATGTGGTGAACGATTTGATCCAGTACGATCCGGCGACCGATAGCTGGAGCGCCATTGGATCGATGCCCCAGCCGCTGTTGCGCCCTCGGCGGCGATCTTCGACGGCCGGCTGGTTGTGACGTGCGGCGGCCTGAACAATCCTCGTCCGCTGGTGGCTACCACGCAGGTCGCGGCGCTGCCGACGAGGCCGTGAACCGGCCCCCGCCACGGCCCCGCGGTCGCCGTGCGATCTGTTTTGGATCGGCGCGAATTCGGCGCAGAATCGGGACACTCCCCGCGCATTTTGTCCCCGCGCTGTAAATAAACCGTTGGCGGGAATGTTAGGTTTTGCCGCTACGCGACGATACCTAATGAAAATCCCGTTTTCGGTGGCCCAATTGGCTCCGAACTGCGATCCCGTCAGCCAGCCGGAACGCCAATGCCCCTTACGCCGCAAGATGCGTTCGCCGAATGCTTTGTGCGTTTTCAGCACCGGATATTTGGCTACATTGTCTCGCTCTTGGCGAACCATGATGACGCGGAAGAAGTGTTTCAGCAAACCAGCCTGATCTTATGGCGGAAATGGGACCAGTACGACGGCGAGCGCGATTTCGTGGCCTGGGCTTGTGGAATCGCCCGGCTTGAAGCCCTGAGTTTCTCGCGGTGCTCTGACCGCAAAGGCGTCTCGTTGTCGAACGATACGCTCGAAATGCTTGCCGACAGTCAGCTTAGCGCGGCAGACCCCGACGGCGGCACGCGACCACGCGTTGCGCAAATGCCTGGCCGAGCTTGCTCCCAAACAGCGCGAGCTGATCGAGCAGTGTTACGGGCAAGATGCCAAGCATCGAGTGGTCGCCGAGCGGCTTGGTATCAATGCCGCCAGTTTCTATATGAGACTGCACCGCGTTCGGCGGCTGCTCATGCGATGCATCGAGCGTCGACTGGCGGGCGAGGGTGCGCCATGAATCAATCGTTTCGTCCGCCACACGATAATTCGAAAGAGTTGTTGCATTTAGCGCATCGCATGTGCGACGGCTTCGCAACGACTCTGGACCGAGATCGTTTGGACCAAATGTTGCAAGCGAGCGAAGGCGCTCGCCAGGCATATTTGGCTTATCTGAACGTGCACGCGGCGTTGCTCTGGCGACACCGAGGCCACCCGCTAGCCGATCTTCCGGCGGCGCCCTCCGAACCGCTGGTCGAACCGCGGATAACGGATACCGTTGCCGCAGCTTCCACGGGACCGCCCCTCAAGCTCAGTGAAAACGCGCAGGCCGTGCAATCGCCGTTATTCGGGTTCCTGGGGGCTGCGATTCGACTTGTGCCGGGTGGCGAGTTCACAGTCGGATTCTTGCTAATCGCCGCCGTGGTCAGCGCGTTTGTCGGCCTGGCGACGTTTGTTTTGCGAACCCACGACGACGGGCAAAGGCTCGCACTCGATCGCGGGCAGGCCCCGGCCGCGGCGCGACTCACCGCAACGGAGCACTGCCAGTGGGATTCGACTGCGCCTCGGCTGGGAACCCCTGTCGAAGGCAAATTATTGCGGGTGGGTGCAGGCATTGCCGAGTTCACCCTCGCCAAGGCAGTTCGCGTCGTGGTCGAAGGGCCCGCGACGTTCGAAGTCGTGTCGGCCGATCGATTCCGCCTGGACCGGGGCAAGCTCGCCGCGACGGTTCCGCCCCGGGGAATCGGATTCACCGTGGTAACTCCCACGGCCGAAGTGATCGACCTGGGCACCGAGTTCGGCGTGGAAGTGAATGGTGCCGATCAGACGGACGTCCAGGTGCTCAAAGGCGAAGTAGAAGTAAGGGCCAAGTCGGACGCGACGGCTGTCCCCGAATCCAACAAAGGAGTACGTCTCTCGGCCGGCGAAGCGGTCCGAGTGAGCAAAGGACTTCCGGCGGCCCGGATTCCGGCCGATGCGGCGCGGTTCAGCCGCGTGCTGCGACCCATTTCGCCCAAGGCCGAGGCCGCCAATTCTCCGGAGGAGCCACCGAATCAGGTCGGCCCGCCAAGTCTCAGCTTCGTCGAAGATTTTCACTCCGGCACGCCGGGCCCTCATCTGGTCCTCGGCGAAAAGGGGGGTTCACCCACCGTCGACTTTTCGCACAAAACCTTCGCGATCACTTCCGGGATCGAAAGCCGAATTTATTTAGGCACCCGCGGGACGAGCTATGCACTCGTAAACTTCGTCTTCGAAGCCACCGCAATCATGCCGGCCGCAAGCAATGCATGGGGCGACGCCTTCTTTGGGATGGGTACCAGCACGCCCGGTTTTCTCTTCGAACCGGCCGCGCCCAGTGTCCTGGCGGTCGTTCGCATCGACCTGTCCCCGAACAGCGTCGAGACCCGCGGCGGCGCACGCGTCAGCTCGACCACGATAGCCTCGGGCGATGCGTCGTCTCCGAAACTCTCTGGAAAGACCGTGCGGCTACGCATGACTTGGACGGCGAAGACCAAAATGGCCCTGTTCGAGATCGACGGCGATTATGCCGACGGTCGGTTCCAGCCAGCGTACAACCTGACCGTCGACGGATCGGGCAATTTCTTCGAGCGATGGGATTCGCGGCTGATTTGTGGCGGCGGCAACGGCCTGCAGTTCGACGATATTCGCGTCACAGTGATGGACGAACCAGCGCCATCTACCGCGCCGGCAGCGAATTAATAGACTTTCGCATTTTGTTTTCCATGTAACACAAGGAGAAATGTCATGAAGCGGTTTTTGGATCTGCGCGGTGTCGGTTTGTTCGTCGCGGTGGTCGTTGCAGTTGCCACGGCGTCTCACGCGAACGTAATCACACTTACCGGCGGCGATGCCAGCGGTGGTTGGACGCCGGACGGAACGCCGGTGCTGGCCTATAGTATGGGTTCCGTCACCGAGTCCATTCAGGGCGTCACATTTACGGGTTGGGGCGTACCGACCTCGGATGCCCCATCACCGCCCGCGGGCGTCACGGTTGCGTTGACCAGCGGCGGATCCCCGTATGGTTACTCCCCGGCGTCGTACGCCGGCGTCGATGCCAACGGTGCCGCGATGTCGGCAATGATCACGACCGGCTTTTATGCTTCCTCCGTGCTGTATACCATTAGCGGCCTGGCTAATGGCACCTACCGCGTGGATGAATTCTTCTACTCGGGGGACGCCGACCGCTCCGGCACTACCTTCGCCATCAACGGCGTGACGACGGATACATTGGTTAGCCCCCAGGGGACTGTGGGGGTGTCGAATCTCATTCAGAACACCGTTAGCATCACGGGCGGGACAATCACTCTCGGCGTCACGGACAGCGTCACCCCGACCCTCGCGGGCTTTGCGCTCACTGCAGTGCCGGAACCGTCCAGCGTGGCGTTGCTGGGCCTGGGTGCGGCGCTGCTCGCGTGGAAGGGGTATCGCCGGGCTTCAGTGCGCGTGGGAAGTTCACATGGATTTATTGCGTAGCCTGTCCAGCGGCTTGGTGGCTCTGAGTGTCGCCGGCAGCACCCTCGTGCTGGCCGGCTGCAATCGTTCCGGCTATGAAGCCACCGACCTGAGAGGGCAAATCTGGGTGGACGGCATCCGCACCACGAAAGGAGCGATTACGTTCAGCCCGCTGGAGGCAAAACATGGGCGGGGCGTCTCGGCGCCGGTTGAGGAGGGAGCGTACGAGGCCAAGCAAGTCGCCGTGGGCCCGACGCGAGTCACGTTCGTGCTCGTCCAGGAAACTGGCCGGATCGTGGATAGTTGGGGCAAACAAGTCGCCCGAGACCATCGAGATCGTGCCGCCGAAATACGTCGGAGGTCTCGACATCGAAGTACAAACCGGCGAATCGACGAAGGATTTCAATCTCGACTCGAAATAGCAGGCATCGTGCGCGGAGATTGGGCCTGTAAAGGGCCTGTCGACCGCGAGTCACGATTGGCATGCATTGGACCCACGCGTATGAAATCCAAGCCAGCTGCCGGATTTACGTTGATCGAGTTACTGGTGGTGATCGCCATCATCGGCATCCTGATCGCGCTACTCCTGCCGGCGGTGCAGGCAGCCCGCGAATCGGCCCGGCGAAATCAATGCGCCAATAACCTGAAACAGCTCGGCCTGGCGCTGTTGAATTACGAAAGTGCGAAGCGCTGTTTCCCGCCGGGGGTCATCGGCAATGGGCCCGATGCCGGACCCGGCCGCGTTACGTGGACGATCCATCTCTATCCATTTCTGGAAGAGACGAACGCGTACGCCAACTTCGTCTTTAACTACTCGAGTTGGACCGCAGCCGAACCGCAAAATTGTCACGGGCCCAATGCACCCACCTCGACGGTCATTTCGAGCTTGCAATGCCCGAGCGACCCGGCTGTTCAGATTTGGCAATTCTTTGCCGATTTGCAGTGCCTCCTCGCCCGCGGAAATTACGCGGCCTTTGCCGGCAACGTGAACCAGGGATCGATGTGGTTGAATAACAACGGACACCTGGCGGCCGCCTTCGCCTATAACGTGCCGGTGCGCCTCAAGGCGATCACGGACGGCACGAGCCATACGTTGGCTTTGGGCGAGATGCTCAAGGGCGTGGACAATCCCGAAGACTACCGCGGCTGCTACTGGTGCGATAATTCGCCCGGAGCGCTGCTGTTTACACTCTATCCGCCAAACTCGCCCAACGGCGATCTGATGTATCCGGGTTATTGCCCCGCCTTCATGAATCAGCCGGCGTTGAACCTGCCCTGCACCGACCTCGGCGCCGTCTATAGTCAGGCCGCGGCCTCGCGCAGCGACCATCCCGGCGGAGTACAGGTGGTGATGTGCGACGGTTCGGTGCAGTTCATCGCCGACGACGTCGGGCTGACCGTCTGGCAGGCGCTGGGTACGATCGCCCACGGCGAGATCGTCACGCTGCCATAGCCCGCCAGTTGCATGCCGCCTGTGCCGCAGCCCCCCGACGGGTTCTGGTAAAGGCTTTCATTTCGGGGCGCCGCGAATCGGGTTCCTTCGAAGGATCGCACTGGCCGCCCAAGCCCTGAGCCGGGAGTAACATGCCGGGAGAGAAGGAACTCCCAGAGGTGAAAGCCGATGGTTTGGACGGCCGGGTCCACTCGGGATCTGACGCATTCGCGCAGCGTATTGGACTCATCTTGTGCCGATCCGGGAGCAACGCCTACGATAGGCGCAGGAGGCGTGCCGTGCCGTATCCCGGAATCGACGGAATCTTGAACACGCGGGCATCGATCATGCTCGACGTCGTGTTTCTGGCCATGATTGCCATCCTGCCGGTCTTGGGATGGAGCGTCAGGCAAGTCCGGGTTTATCGGCGGTTCGGCCTGCATAAGCGCGTGCAGCTGACGTTGGCAGCGATCTTGCTGGTCGCCGTGAGTCTGTTCGAAACGGACATGCGATTCGTAAGCGGCTGGCGAGAGCGGGCCAAACCGTCTCCGTACTACGAATCGGTCGACGCTGCCGACCCTGTTTCGCAGGCGATCTGCCGCAATCTTTTGGGGCTGCAGCGGGTGCCCGGCTGGGTTTTTCGATCGCTTGCCATCCACCTTCTGTTTGCGATCAGCACCACGCTGCTGTGGATCTTCGTGACCGTGCGCGCGCTGCGGAGATTTTCTCATCCGCCGGCGCCGGGCGAACACAGTGCCAGCCATCGATTGTTCGGTTGGCTGGCGACGTACGACATGGTGCTGACCGCCGTAACGGGTTGGACTTTTTACTGGCTGGCGTTTGTGGCTTGACCGACCCTTGGGGGGGAACTCTGGCAACCCAGCGTGCCGCCGTCGGTCATCCAAAGCGAACGTGGCGACACAAGGCGGCCAATTGGGTCGCCAACTCGGTGATCTTGCCAGACATTTCTTGTCGACGAATGGCAGACTCCAATACGCCGGCGACTTGCGTGATTTGCGGAAATCCATAGCTGCTCGCCGCTCCTTTGAGCTGGTGGCGCAGCGCCGCAGTGCTTCCCAGTCCTGACGAGCCACCGCGGAATCCAGCGCGTCGGCCCGCTCCGGCATTTCGGCCGCGAACCACTCGAGCAGCGAGTCGAAATCCGGTTCCATCGGCAGCGTCGAATAGATCAAGCCGTGGTTGGTTTCATACGTGCGAGACATAGATTCCCTCGAAGTAATTTCCGGTTACGCTGGACGAAGTCTCGTCCGGCAACCAAAGTCTACCTCCCCTGGACAGACAGCCAAATGCCGCGTGGAAATTCACGTAACACGTGTGGTGGGCTCACTTCGGTGCGCGGGCAAGCAGATTCGTCGGCCCATAAACCGAGTTTTGCGGTAGCCAGTGCCAGCCAGCGGCAGTTGCAATCCGCGCGTCCGGCGCGTTAAACCGTGCTGCCGCGCTTGGCTGCCACGATTCGCCCCTCGCTATGCGGTCCGCAAGAGGCATGCCGCGGACTGCTCTCGAGAGATCGCTGGGCATGGATCGATTGCCCTTCGGCTTCGATGGCCACTCGAATCAATTCGGCAAGCGTCTCGGCCTGTAACTTTTGCATCAGTTTTGCCCGACGGTCTTCGACCGTGCGGCGGCTCACGCCCAGGGCGGCTGCAATGCTTTTGTTCGCATGGCCTTGTAGCAGCAGTTCAAGAACCTGAAGCTCGGGAGTTTTGACTTGCGCAAATCTGGCTACAAGGGATTCGCGCTGGTCATAAGCCCGGCGGTTGTTGGAGTCTTCGGCCAGGGCTCGCTCGACGGCCTCGTACAGATCCGCCGCGCCAATCGGCTTTTGCAGATAGTCGACCGCTCCTTGCCGCATCGCCCGCACCGCGGTCGCGACTTCCGCTTGGCCGGTCATGATCAAAACCGGGGTGCAAGGGGCAACTCGGCCAAATGTTCCTGCAGCGCCAGGCCGCTTGTCCAAGGCATCCGCACATCCAACATCAAACAGCCTGGCGCGCCGGGGTCGAGCTCCCGCAGAAAATCGTCCGCCGAAGCAAAGACCTTCGTCAGATAGCCCATGGAGTCGATCAGGACTGCAAGCGATTCCGCGTAGGCCCGGTCGTTGTCGACGATGAAGACCGTGGAATGTTCACTCACTCGACGGTCTCCTGTGAGGCGCCGGCCAGGGTGGACTCTTTGAATGCGGTCAAAGAGACGGGTCTGGGCAGCCATTGTCGACATGTGGTCACGAGTTGTTCCTTGTCCACCGGCTTGATCACACAGTCATTACAGCCGGCCGCAAGGACGGCCTGCCGGTCTTCCACCCGGTCGCGGGCAGTGAGCGCGATGATCGGCAATGTTGGCCCCGCTCCCGCAACGTGCGGACCAGCTCGAAGCCGTTCATCTCGGGCATTTCGATGTCCGTAAGCAGCAGCTGATAGCCTTCGCCGGCTTCGGCACGGACCGTGAACATTTCAATCGCTTCTCGCCCGTTCGCCGCCAAATCGACGTGCGCGCCGGTGCGCCGCAGAATCCAGGCGACAAAGCGGCTGACTTCCGGACCATCTTCAGCCAGCAAGATCCGGCAGTGCAGCGAATCCCGAGGGATCGGCGGTTCTGAGGCACTATATCGGTCGGACATCGTAGGCGATTCCAAGTACGTGGCCGTACCAGTCTAAGACCCACTCGGGCGTCGACAGTGGTGTTCCGCGCGACGGGTTCCGCAAGAGGCGAGGCAAGCCGATCGCCCCGAGCGTCCCTTAAGACTTCTCGGCAATCGTAGGTCGGCGCAGAAGCCGCAGCTTCGAAATTGCCGCCGGCCTGCGCCCCGAAATGAGTCGTTTCGTCACACGGGCCGGCATTGGCCATCTCTCGATCGCTTACGATCGCCGACTTTGTGGCTTGTACTCCGCTGCGCCGGCGCGCTTTGTCGGCCGCTTGGTGTGGTTCACCACAGCAGCACCGCGATTTACCACGCAGCCGCCGTGTTAGGCGATTTGGGCGGTATGGTTTAGCTGGATAGACGCTGTCTAGCGTGCCGAACGTTTACGGCGCAAGGTCAACGTCGACCGAGCGAAGTTAGCGTTGCGCGGCGGTGCCTGCTGCGTCATCCCTAGGAGTCGAATACCAATGTCCGTCAACAGACGTGTAAACCTTCTACTGGTTGACGACGATTCGCTCCAGACTCGCGTCCTGTCGAACATATTGCGCAATGGGCTGCCGGCGCGCATCGAGGTTCTCGCGATGACCGACCCTCACAAGGCGCTCGAACACATAAAATCCAACCGGGTCGACGTGCTGGTCACGGACCTGGATATGCCCTCGATTGGCGGTCTCGCTTTGCTGCGGAGCGCCAAGCAGTGGAATGCCGCCGTGCAGGCGCTGGTGCTCTCGGCCAGTTCGACGTCTGAGGACCTTGGGGCCGCGCTCAACTTGGGAGCCGCCGACTTTTTGCTGAAACCGGTTGACCCGGCGGTCCTCGTGGAGCTGGTGCTCCAGGCCGATCAGCGACTTCACCGCTGGGTGGCTGCGCTGGCCGGCACGATTGAACTTGACCGCCAGCGCTCGAGCCCGGCTTTGGCCGGCAAGCCGGCGCCGTAGTGGCTCCAAGACGATTTCCGAAATCGCCACGGCCTCCGCACGGAACCGGTAACGTCCGTTGAACGTCGACTCGGATGTCATCGATACCATCGGCGGATTGAAGAACATGATTGCCGGCAGTACCAAACAAAGCGTTCACAAAATGCAAATGAACATCAGTTTATCCACCGTAATCGCCGGTGTCATGCAGCGCAAAACACTGCTCCTGTCGGCGTGCTGGCTCGCCGTGTGTGTCGGGTCGCTGCTGGCGCTCGAGGTCTACAAAGCCCGCCCCGGCCAGCAGCTTGTGGCCCCCCATGCCGCTTCCGCCGCGGCCGCCGACCAAGGCAGCGGTCTGCGGATCCTGATGTTCGTCCACCCTGAATGTCCTTGCACGCGATCCAGTCTGCACGAACTGCGGAAGTTGCTGGATGCGGCACGCACCAAACCACAAGTCGAGATCGTGGTCGTTCCGCATCTCGACAACTCACACCAGAGCGCGCTGATCAGCGAGGCTGAAAGCATGCCCGGCACGATCGTTCGGTCACCGGAAAACAGCAACGAGTTGCAGCGATACGGAGCGCTGACCTCCGGTTACGTTGTGGTTATGGGCGACCGGGGTCGGGAACTGTTTTGCGGCGGAATCACGCGCTCCCGCGGACATGAGGGCGGCAGTACGGGGGGCCGCGCCGTAGCGGACTTGCTCGCTGGACGACGGCCGGAAGTCACTCAGACACTGGTGTATGGCTGTTCTTTGCTGGACCCCGCGGCAGCCGGCAGCCGGCAGGCGACCGACTCCGAGGAATGAAGCATGGATCCCCGCCATGACAGTTTCTGAATCGCGTGCGCAAAACTTGTTCGACCAGGCCAACGCCGACGTCTGCCGTCGGACGGACCGGCTGTTGGTCGTCGTGTTGCTGGTCGGATGGATCGCCCAGATTTTCCTGGCCTGCCACCTCTCTCCCTATACCTGGGCCGGCACGACCAGCCGTGTTCACATCCACGTCTGGTACGCCTTTGGCCTGGGAGGGTTGCTCGTAGCCTTTCCGCTGTGGTGGGTGTGCCAGCATCCGGCCGCCGTCCCGACGCGGCATATCCTGGCCATCGCGCAGATGCTTTCGTCCGCCCTGCTGATTCATTTGACGGGCGGCCGATTGGACTCGCATTTTTCGGTCTTTGGCTCGCTGGCCATCCTGAGCATCTATCGCGACTGGCGCGTCTTGATCACGGCGTCGGTGGTCATGGCAGTGGATCACTTCGCTCGGGGCATGTTCTGGCCGCAGTCCATCTATGGGGTCGACTCCGGCGCGAGTTGGCGTTGGCTGGAACATTCCGGCTGGGTCGGAGTCTTCGACTGCTTCTTGGTCTATGCCTGTTGGCGGCAACAACAGGAGATGTGGGTGAGCGCCACCAAGCAAGCCGCGATCGAAGAACTCAAGTGCAATTTCGAACAGCGCGTTGTCACCCGGACCCAACAGCTTCGCGACAGCGAGCTGCGCTTCCGCACGCTGGCGAAATGTTCGACCGTCGGCATTTTTCAGACCGACAAGCACGACCGATGCGTCTATGTCAACGATCGGCTCGGCGCTTTAGCCGGGCGGACGGCGGACCAAATAATCAGCAGGCCGTGGACCGAGTTGCTGTACGAGGCCGATCGCCCAACTGTCGTCGAGGCCTGGCAGGCAGCCAAAAGCGCCAACCGTGCCTTCGATTGTGAATGCCGAATGCGATCGGTGACGGGCCAGATGTCTTGGGTGCTGATCACCGCCGAAACTCTGGCGGAAGAATTCCTTTCGGCCGATTGCTATTTGGGCAGCGTGACCGATATCACCCTGCGCAAAGTGCGCGAAGAAGCGACTCAGGCCTTGCAGGCGCGGCTGCACAGCGCCTTCCACGACGCGCCGATCGGCATGGCCCTGCTGACCACCGACGGCGCCTGGACCGAAGTCAATCGTGCGCTGTGTTCGATCCTGGGTTACGAGTGGGAACAGTTGTCGGCCCGTACCTTGCTCGACCTTGCCCACCCTGACGACGTGAAAGCCATTCGCGAGAGTTTGCAACACATGTGTTCCCAGGCCCAAAGCGGCGTGCAGATGGAACGCCGCTATCGACACCGCGCCGGGCATTACGTGTGGACGATCTCCCACTTTTCGCTGGTGCGCGATGTCGAGGGCGGGCCGCTTTATTTCATTGCCCAGATTCAGGACATCTCCAGCCGCAAACAGGCCGAGGCGGAGCGCGATCATTTCTTTCTGCAGCCGTTTTCGTTGTTGGTCGTGGGAGACGCCAAGGGTCGATTCAAACGAGTCAATCCGGCCTATGAGGTTTTGTCCGGATTCACCAATGACGAGTTGCATGACAAATTCATCAGCGATATCGTCCACCCCGACGACACGGCTCCCCTTCGGGCCGAAATGGTGCGCTTGTTCAGACGCGGCGTCAGCACGGGATTTGAGGCCCGCCTTCGCGACAAAGCGGGCAAATTGCACTGGACTTTATGGAATACGACGGTTTGCAAAGAGACTCGCCAACTATTCGCGGCCGGTCACGACATCACGCAACGCAAAGAAGCGGATCGATCGCTCTACGAGCGCTCGGAACTGGCCGCACTCATGGCCGAAGTTGGCGTGGCGCTCATGCGCCGGATCAGCTGGAAACGATGCACCAGCGGTGCATCGACGCGATCCATCAGCGCGTCCAGGTAAAATCGGCCGCCATCTGGATGCTCGATGACAACCAACAGCGCCTCACGCTGGGTGCGACCGCCGGCAGCCCGCAAGCGGTAGTCCGTGAGGTTTCTGTCGACGACAGTTCTTTCGCCCTCAGTCAAGTCGCGCGAGATCGCCGCACGATCACCTGGCCGTGGACGGCCGACGGCAACGCTCAAGGCCGCGCCCAAGCCGAAACCGGTTTGGCGCCGCGGTTCATCGGTATTCCGCTGGTGGTTGCCGACCGAGTGTTGGGCGCGATTCAACTGCTCACGCGCGGGCCGCTGACGCCCGCGGCGGAAAAAGCCATTTTGTCGGTTGCCGACTCGATCGCGCTGGGAATCGAGCGCGATCAGGCGCAGCGCGACCTGCAAACCGCAAAACGGGCCGCCGAACTGGCCAACCAGGCCAAGAGTGAATTCCTGGCGAACATGAGCCACGAAATCCGCACCCCGATGAACGGCGTGCTGGGAATGACGAGCATGCTTCTCGATCTGGAGTTGCCCCGCAATCAACGCGAATCTCTGGAAATCGTCAAGGGTTCGGCCGAATCGTTGATGACCATTGTCAACGATATTCTCGACTTCTCGAAGATCGAGGCTCGACGGCTGGATCTCGAATCGATTCCCTTCGCAGTGCGCGATCTGTTGTCCGACACGATCAAAACATTCGCCCCGCGCGCCCATCTGAGAGGTCTTGATCTCGTGTGCGACGTCGATCCCCGCGTGCCGCAGTGTGTCGAAGGCGATCCCACGCGGCTGAGACAAATTATCACCAACCTGGTCGGAAATGCGATCAAGTTCACCGAGCAGGGAGAAATCCTGGTGCGCGCGAGCCTGCCGCCCGCCGCCGGCGATTCCGACCGGATTGAACTATCGGTCCGCGACTCCGGCATCGGTATTCCGGCCGATAAACTGCGCGGCATCTTCGACCCCTTCTCGCAGGCCGACAATTCAACCACGCGCCGCTACGGTGGAACCGGCCTCGGTCTGACCATTTCGGCCCGACTGGTCGCTCTCATGGGGGGACAGTTGACTGTCGAGAGCCAGCCCGGGGCGGGCAGCACTTTCCGATTCGATATCCCACTGCCCGCGGCCGGCCCGGACGATTCGCAATGGACCGTGCCGCCCGCCGCCGACTTGACCGGACTCTCGGTCTTGGTGGTCGACGATAACGCAACGCAGCGACAAGTCTTGGAATCTCAATTACGGGCCGCCGGCGCAACGGTCGAGCTTCAGGCCAGCGGAATCGCGGCTTTCAGGGCACTGGAGCAGGCGGCGACAGCGCATCGCCCGTTCGGATTATTGCTGATTGACGCGCCGTTGACCGGCATGGACGGTTTTGCGCTCGTCGAACGAGCACAGGCTGCCTTCCCCGATTGTGGGCCGGCCGTGATGATGCTCACAACCACCGACTTCCGTTGCCTGGCGGCCCGATGCCAGAGTCCGGCCATAGCGGGCTATGTGGCAAAGCCGCTCAAGTATTCCGAACTTGAGGCAGCACTTTGGGCGGCCTGGAAGCGAGCGCCGCTTCCCTCGACTAACAGGTCCGCCAGCGGCGCTTCCCCGGCGGCCCAGCCGCCGACCAGGTCGCTGCGTGTCCTGGTAGCCGAAGACAATCCGGTGAATCAACGGGTCGTCAAGTACATGGTCGACAAGCTGGGGCACAGCCTGGACATAGTTTCCAACGGCAGAGATGCGCTGGACCAATTGCGCCGCAGCCAGTACGACGTGGTTCTGATGGACGTGCAAATGCCCGAGATGGATGGACTGGAAGCCACGCAGGCTATTCGCCAGGCGGAAACCGCACGTGGCGGCCACCAGCCGGTGGTGGCCATGACGGCACACGCGATGAAAGAGGACCGCGAGCGTTGCCTGGCAGCCGGCATGGACGACTACATCAGCAAGCCCCTGGAGATCAATGAGTTGCGGCGCGTATTGCAAGCGATCGCAGGCGGCGCGGTTTCTCCGGGAAGCCCTTTACCAATACCCGAGCCGCCGACCTTGGTGTTTGATCTTGAGCATGCTCTGGAAAGGATGGAAGGGGATGAGGAGTTCCTGACGGAACTGATCGGCGTGTTTCTCGAGAACTTGCCTGATCGGCTCGATGCTCTCGATCGGGCTAAGCGCGCCGGCGACCCGGCGGAACTGGCCAAGGTGGCCCACTCGCTCAAGTCCGCAGTGGGCAGTCTGGCGGCTCAACCGGCGTACGTGGCGACCGCCGAGCTCGAATCGTTGGCGCGCCAGGGCGATCGATCGTCTTGCGATTGCGCGGTGGCCGACGTGGAGCGTGAACTCGATCGCCTGGCGAAATGCTTGAAGCTCCGCTGTCAGGCTCAAGAGAATTGAAGCGGCTGTAGTTCGGCGCCAAGTCGGGTTGCGAATTCCATAGCAAGCGTATGGATGTGATCAGTTGGTGTCGGCGCGCATTCTTACTGTTTTGGAAATAATCATACAAACAGTTCGGTCGTCGGATCGTCGGGCCGCGGCATTCTCAGCGCACGGGGCGAAAAGGCGGCTGCCCAATTCGTGTGGGTTGTACGCATGCGTTGGTCCACAGAAATAATCTTAAAATGCGTGGCTTCCCGCCTGCTACATGTCGATGAGTTTTTTGGGCGCTGCGTGCATTCGAAACGACTTACTGTGCCAAATTGTCACAGTTCGATGCACTTTGATGTCGCTCTCTTTGCGCAAGCAAATCCAGGCGATTAGTTTAGGATACAATCGCTTCGTTGCACGCAATCGAAACAGCGATTCCGATTTTGCTCATGGCTTAAAAGACGGCTGCTGGCTGGGGTTGTGGAACCATGGGTGTCAAACCAGTCGACGAGCACGAGAACGCTCGCCAACAATCGCGATCGAAAATTTCCGCCTCGACCATTGCACCCCGCCCCCCTGCCAACCCAAAATACGGCGACGCTGACTCGTCTGAGCCAGCCGGCGATGCATCGCGGCCGGCGCTTTCCGACGCGCAAAACCCCGCGGACTTGTACCGGCTGTTGGTCGAGTCCGTGCAAGATTATGCAATTTTCATGCTCGATTCGCAGGGCCAGGTGGTGAGCTGGAACGAAGGGGCCCGGCAAATCAAGGGCTATGAAAGCCACGAGATCATTGGCCGGCATTTCTCCTGCTTTTATGCGCCCGAAGACATTGCGACAGGCAAGCCACAGCGCGAGTTGGAATTTGCCGCGGTCAACGGGCGCTACACCGAAGAAGGCCGTCGGCTGCGTAAAGATGGCTCGAGTTTTTGGGCCTCGGTGGTCATTACCGCTCTCTATGACCAGCGCCGGCAATTGCGCGGCTATGCCAAGGTCACGCGAGACATCACGTCGTCAAAGCAAGCCGAGGAAAAATCTCGGCTCATGGTCCGTCTGGCCCTGAACGCCATGGTGCTGGTCGACGAGCGGGGCAATATCCTGCTCGTCAATCCCCAGGCCGAAACCTTGTTCAACTACACCAGTGAACAACTCGTCGGTCAGCCGGTCGAGTTGCTGGTTCCCGATCGATTCAAAGTCGAGCATCCGGCCAATCGCGGCCGGTACTTTCTGAACCCGATCGTACGCCCGATGGGCGCAGGGCGCGATTTATACGGACGGCGCAGCGACGGCAGCGAGTTCCCCGTCGAAATCGGCCTGCACCCGATCGAGACCGAGAGCGGCCTGAAGGTGCTGGGCTCGATCGTCGACATCACGGAACGCAAGCGCGCCGAGGAACAGGCGCACAAGTATCTGACCGAGCTGGCTCACGTTGCGCGATTAAGCACCATCGGGCAGATGGTCTCGGAGCTGGCTCACGAAATGAATCAGCCGCTGGCCGCGGCGGCCAATTATGCGCGGGCTTGTGTCAGCTTTGCACGGACGGAAAAAGGGGCCACGCTCGAGCAGTTGGTCGGTTGGATGGACAAGGCAGCGGCGCAGATCGAACGTACGCTGGGAATCGTCAATCGAATGGCCGCGTTTGTCAAAAACGAGCCCGCCACGCGCACGCTCGTCAACGTCAACCGGGTGATCGAAAACATCGTGGCATTGTCGGTTCTGGGCGTGTCGAACAGCTCCCGCAGCGGCCCCAAAATTTGTCCGCTGCTGAAGCTCGACGAGTCGCTGCCTTCCGCCCTGGCCGACCGCATTCAAATCGAGCAAGTGTTGCTCAATTTGATTCGCAATGGCGTCGAGGCGATGCAGGACGTTTCCGCCGGCGATGCGCAGCTGGTAATTCGTACTTCAGCCGACGGAGAGTTTCTGCGCATCGACGTGTCGGACAGCGGCCAAGGCATTCCGCCCGAGCAAATGTCCCGGCTCTTCGGGCCGTTCTTCACGACCAAGCCGAATGGAATGGGCCTGGGTCTTTCGATCAGCCGTTCGATTGTCGAAAACCATCGGGGCCAAATGTCCGTCGTGTCGAACCTGGGACAAGGTACGACTTTCAGTTTCACTTTGCCGGTTTCTCAAGAGCGAGACGTGCAATGAACTGCGAACCAACCGTCTTTATCGTCGACGACGATCCGGCGTTCTTGGAATCGCTCGCGGTATTGGTGCTTTCGATGGGTTTGAAGACGCGGACGTTCTCGTCCGGAATCGAGTATTTGGATCAATTCGATTCCCAAGCGCCGGAGTCTTGATTCTGGATGTGCGGATGCCGAACGCCAGCGGCTTGGCCATGCAGGAGAGATTGTCGAAAGAGCCGCTCTGCCCCCCGATCATTGTCTTGACCGGCCATGCCGACGTCGCGACCGCGATTCGCGCCTTGCGACAAGGCGCGGTCGAGTTTTTGCAAAAGACGCTGAGTGAATCGGAGCTTCGCGAGGCCATTCAGAAGGCGATCGCGCGCGATGCGGAAAATCGCCGCCAGTACGCCAAAAAGTCGGAGGTTCTGGCACTGCTGGCGCTGCTCACGCCACCAGAGCGGCAAGTGCTGGACCTGGTCCTGGCGGGATTGCCCAACAAGACGATCGCTTCGAAGCTGGGGGTCAGTCGCCGCGCCGTGGAAGACCGCCGCGCGCGATTGATGCAAAAGCTCGCGGTCGATTCTCTTCCGGAACTCGTGCGGCTGGCCACCGACGCCGGAGTTCGCCCGAGCGAATAGCGCAGTTGGATCCGCCGGCGGATGTGGACAATCGTCGGCGCCGCGTGGTCTTGCACTCTCGCCCTGCCCTGCGCCCGGAAATAAGATACTCTGGCAGTTGAAAGGCATGTCCGTGGCGGGGATTTGCCCCGCGCGGTTCGGACGGATTTTTCGGTCCTGGAGCTTACCGAGTTCACCGGTGCAGAGTCGTGGCGTGTGGAACCGAAGCTTTTTGTAATTGATAGCGATCAGCCGTTCGTGCTGTCGTTGTCGGCCCTTGCCGGGTCGATGGGACTGAGCGCCCAGTTGTTCAGCACGGGCGAAGAGTTCTTTCGCCAGTTCGATCCGGCGCAGCCCGGTTGCCTGGTCTTGGAGCTGCGCAGTGCCGGACATTTCCGGCCTGGAAATCCAGGAGCGGCTTGTCCGTGAACCGATCGCCCCGCCGCTGATCTTTGTCACTTCGCATGCCGACTTGCCGTCGGTCGTGCGGGCCAAGCGGCAGGGGGCGGTCGATTTTCTGCAAAAGCAAACCTACAGCGAAAACGAGCTCTGGGAATCGATTCACAAGGCGCTCGCCGCGATCGGGACAACCGAAAGGTCTACGAGCGGCAAAAATCGCTCCACGCCGACCTGGCAACCCTCAGTGATTCCGAGCGGCAGGTTCTTGACCTGCTTTTGGCCGGCAACAGCAACCAGCGCATTGCCAACGCGCTAGGCGAAAAACGCCGTGCCGTCGAAAGCCGCCGGGCGCGCCTGATGCGCAAATTGGGCATTTCGACCCTGCCGGACCTGGTCCGCTTTGGGATCGACGCCGGCCTCTATCGCTCGCCAAGTCCTCCGGACGGCCAGTAGCCGTCGTGGAGTTCCACGTCTGTGCGACGCAATGCCACGGCTTGCAAGGCTAAGCCCTTCGAATTGAACTAGCTTTGTTTGGCGTTCGGTCGACAAGCGCATCCTGATTCGTAACGTTGATTTCGACGATGTCACTTCTGGAAAAGGTTCAATTCATGGCTTGGAATTCTAAGGCAATGTACCCGCCACTGTGTCCGACACCTGCCGCTGACGCGGCGTTGGATCCGACTTTGGGCCAGCTCATGGTCGAACTTACTCGGCGCATCACGGACAGGGAAAACGAGGCGGCCCGCGAGGACTTCAGGCCGCTGCCGCGGCTGGCTCATCAGCGCAAGGCTGCCGGTGGCCGCGGCGGCGGCGCACGAATCAGGCCTGCGGCTGGCGGATCTCAGAAGCGATTCGGTGACCTGTCGCTGGCAGACGCGGCCCTGGCCTGCATGAGCGAAATGGGCGACGTCGGTCGTCCGGCGCATTCGCGTCCGGCGCTGGGAGCGCCAGGTGATCGGCGATGAAACCACAAGTGTTGATCGTCGACGACGCGCCCGAAATCCGGAGATTGTTTCGGGGCGTACTCAACCCGCATTATACGATCCACGAGGCCGCCAGCGGCGAACGGGCCCTGGACGTCGCCTGGCGAGTCGTGCCCGACGTCATCCTGTTGGGCCTGGAGATGCCGGGGCTCGACGGCTACGATACATGCCGCCGTCTGAAGCGCCGGCCCGAACTGCGGTCGATCCGTGTGATTGTTTTCTCGGTGCACTCGAACGCCGACAGCTTGCAGATGGCGTTCGATGCCGGCGCCGATGACTTCTTGGTCAAGCCGGTGGACCCATGCGAATTGCTGTCACGCGTGCAGTTGCATGTGCGCCTGCGGCAATCTTTGCAAGCAGCTACGAACCTGCAATTACAGCAGTGGCACGGCGATGTCCTGGCGCAAGCGGCGCTCGAGCGCTCGCAGGAAATCCTGGCCGGCACGCTGCTCAGGCTGGTTGAGAATCGCGATAACGAAACCGGCCAACACCTGGTACGCATGCGCGATTACGCGGTGCTGCTGGCCAAGCAGCTGCAGCGCGGCTCGGAATACGCCGACCAAATCGACGCAGCCTTCATCGCCGACCTGTATCGCGCCTGTCCGCTCCACGACATTGGAAAAGTCGGCATTCCGGACGAATTGCTGCGGAAGCCCGGTCGCCTGACGCCGGAAGAGTTCGAAATGGTGAAGGAGCATACCTCGATCGGCGCCAACATCCTGGAACAC
Organism: uncultured Planctomycetaceae bacterium; assembly: GCA_963793635.1. Classification (GTDB taxonomy): domain Bacteria; phylum Planctomycetota; class Planctomycetia; order Pirellulales; family PALSA-1355; genus CAWCAX01. The sequence continues at coordinate 1,494,593 of CAWCAX010000006.1, read as the reverse complement.
GCCGTCAGCCAGATGAACGGCCGCGGCTTTCTGGTAATGGCCACGGATATTGCCCGGTTTCATCACGAACGCTGGGACGGCAAAGGCTATCCGTCAGGTCTGGCCGGCGATCAAATCCCGCTGAGTGCGCGTATCGTGGCCGTTGCGGACGTGTTCGACGCACTAACCAGCCAGCGCTGCTATAAGCAAGCCTGGACGCCCGCCCACGCTCGCAGGACCATTCAGCTCGGTGCGGGCACCCAGTTCGATGCGGTTATTGTTGCCGCCTTTCAACGCTCGTTCGGCGAGTTCGTCGCTACGCATAACAAGACCGCGGAAACGGGCTACGCTCCCCACGATCGACGATCGTCCGACCGTCGCCAGTTGGCCCTGGCAGTTTAGCCGGCCGCGAGGCATGCACGCATTTCGCCGCCGGGTCGCGTCCTTGGTCTGCAGGACACGCAGGACTCCGGGTTCGTACGACAGCGAGATGTCTGTGCTCATTGGGATACCTTGGATTTGGTCAGCCAGCCGCTGGGATGCGAATCGAAAAACCGATAGGTGACCAGCTTGATCCGGTCGTTGACGAGGAACCAGGCCAAGGCGTAGCCCCACACCAGCAGCGCCCATTTCCAGCCGATCGCAGGCATGAACAGGCCATAGACCGCGATCAGCGTGGCCAACAACTGCGTGCCGAGCACCGCCCCCCACAGAATCCGTGCCGGTCGAATGGACCAGAATGGGCCGCGAGTCCGGGTGACGAAGATCGTCAAATGCCCGGCGACGGACAATTTCAAATACATGAAGGATTGGATCGCCTCCCGATTCAGGTGAAAAACGCGCTCGCCCAGGTAGAAAAGTCCGAAGGAGGAAAAAACTCCCGCGATTCCCAACACGGTCGCCAGCCCCAGAACCTGGCGCATGTTCCATGCTTCGGGCTGGTCAGAGTAGCGGACGCGGTCGTAGGCAATCGACAGGATGGCCCCGTCGTTGAGCAGCGCCAACAGCACGATCATCACCGCTGTCACCGGGTAGAAATTGAACACCAGGATCGAGAGCGTCATGAACAATAGCACGCGGATGGTTTCCGCGATGCGATAAATGGCATAGCTGTTCATGCGCTGGAAGATCTTGCGGGCTTCTTTGATGCCGTCGATGATCACCGCCAGGCCAGGGGTCAACAGCACGATGTCGGCCGCGGCCCGGGCGGCATCGGTGGCGCCGGACACCGCGATGCCGCAATCGGCCTTTTTCAGCGCCGGTGCGTCGTTCACCCCGTCGCCGGTCATGCCCACGATGTGGCCACGCTGCTGCAAGACTTCGACGATGTGATACTTGTGCTCGGGAAAGACTTGGGCAAAGCCATCCGCCCGTTCGATAGCGTCGGCAAGTCGCGCCGCCTGTTTCGGGCCAGTCTCGTCGAACAGGCTGGCATCGAGGATGTTGGTGCCCAGGCCCACCTGGCTGGAGATCTCCTTGCCAATGGCCACCTGGTCGCCGGTGACCATCTTGACCGCGATGCCCATCTTTCTGGCCGTTGCGATCGTGGACTTGGAATCCTCGCGCGGCGGATCGAACAGCGGCAAGACGCCCAGAAATTGCCACCGGCCCGTGGCATCGGTGCGTGCCACCCCCAGCGAGCGGAAGCCGCGGGCGGCAAATTCGTTCACGGCGCCATCGATCTGAATCTGAATCAGCGCGGCATCCGGCGCCAGGGCCAATATGACCTGCGGGGCGCCCTTAGTTACTTTGAAGTTTGCTGCGTCCGGCCCGACCACCGTGGCCTCGGTCCGCTTGTGAACGGGATCGAACGGCTGGAAGTGGGTCACGCGGTAGCCGCTCTCTTGCGGCGGCTTGGCAGCGCCGCCCAGGACGGCCAGGTCGATCGGGTCTTGGTCCTCGGCCCGCGAGGCCAACGACGCATCGAAGATTACTTCCTCGGCAGAAACGCCCTCCATTGCGAACGGCTTTCCCAGAGTCAGGTGATTCTGAGTCAACGTGCCGGTTTTGTCGGAACAAAGCAGATCCATCCCGGCCAGTTCTTCGATGGCAACCAATTTGCTGACGATGGCCTGCCTGCGCGCCAGAATCCGGGCCCCCACCGCCATCGTGACCGAAAGCACTGTCGGCATGGCCACCGGAATGGCCGCCACGGTCAGGACCAAAGCGAATTCCAGGGTCTCCAGCATCGGATCGCCCCGGAAGAATGCCACCGTCAGGATCATGATCACTAAGACCAGGGCCACCATGATCAGGTAGTTGCCGATCTTCAACACGGCGCGCTGGAAATGGCTGACCGTGTGTGCCGACGCCACCAATCCCGCCGTTTTGCCGAAATAGGTATTACGCCCGGTGCCATAGACCAGCGCATCGATTTCGCCCTGCTTCACGATCGAGCCGGAGTAGACCACGTCACCTGACTTGTGAGTCACCGGCAGCGATTCGCCGGTCAGGGCCGATTGGTCCACCTCGATCGGGTCGCCGTCCAGCAGCCGCGCGTCGGCGGGCACGATGTCCCCCAGACGCACGCGGACGATGTCGCCGGGCACGAGCTCGCGGGCAGCTACCGCGGTCCAGGCGTTCGCGCGCTTGACGCGGGCACGCAGCGCCAGCTGGGCCTTGAGCGCAGCAATAGCTCCCGCGGCTTGAAACTCCTCCCAAAAGCCGACGACGGCGTTGGTGACCAATAGCGTGAGGATGATGCCGAAATCGGCCCAGTGCCGGACCAGCGCCGAGAGGATGATCGCGGCCTCGATCATCCAGGGAATGGGCCCCCAGAAATAGGACAGGAACTTGAGGAGCGGATTGGTCTTTTCTTCCGGCAGTTCGTTGTAGCCATATTGGGCCAGGCGACGCTGCACCTCGTCGGCAGCAAGCCCTTCGCCCGACGCGGCCAATTGCTGATACAAATCGGCCAGGGGCATCCGGGCCAGGTTTTTCTCCTGCCCGTGGGCGTGCCCATCCTTGTTCGACCCGCTCATCGCGGCTTCTCCCGAGTATGCCTTGTCGGCGCGGACGATCCGCACCAGCACGATACTTCCCTGCAAGCTCCTGCCAGCGCTGGGCTGACGATTTGCCGGGCCGATTCCGGATGGCTTAAGGAGAGAGATCTGGCCGTTCCGCCAACACGCGGGACTTGCCGCGGCGCGTCTCTCCTTTGTCGATGCGTTGCTGTACGGTTACTTCGCGTTGTCCCACGTCCAGTTCCGCACTTCCGGCAAGTCTTGGCCGTTACGGTCGACATATTGCTTGTGCTCGACCAGCTTGTCCCGGAACTGCTGCTTCAGATAGACGCCGCGATCGCCGGTTTGCGGCAGGCGGTCGATGGCGTCCATCACCAGGTGGAAGCGGTCCAGATCGTTCAGCACCGTCATGTCGAACGGTGTGGTGATCGTGCCCTCCTCCTTGTAGCCGCGGACATGGATGTTGTCGTGGTTGGTGCGACGGTAGGTCAGCCGGTGGATCAACCAAGGATAGGCATGGAAAGCGAAGATGACGGGCTTGTCCTTGGTAAACAGTTCGTCGAACTCCAGGTCGCTCAGTCCGTGCGGGTGCTCGGTCTGCGGCTGGAGCTTCATCAGATCGACGACGTTGACCACCCGGATCCTCAAATCCGGCAGATGCTTCCGCAGGATCGAGACGGCGGCCAGCGTCTCCAGCGTGGGCACGTCGCCACAGCAGGCCATGACCACGTCGGGCGCGGCGTCCTGGTCGTTGCTGGCCCAGGGCCAGATGCCGATGCCCGCGGTGCAGTGCTTTACCGCGGCGTCCATCGTCAGCCACTGCGGCGCAGGGTGTTTGCCCGCGACCACCACGTTGACGTAGTGCCGGCTGCGCAGGCAGTGGTCCATCACCGATAGCAAGCAGTTGGCATCGGGCGGCAGGTAAACGCGCACGATTTCGGCCTTCTTGTTCACGACGTGGTCGATGAACCCGGGATCCTGGTGCGTGAAACCGTTGTGATCCTGGCGCCAGACGTGCGAGGCCAGCAGGTAGTTCAGCGAGGCGATCTTCCGCCGCCACGGCAATTGCGACGTGACCTTGAGCCACTTGGCGTGCTGGTTGAACATCGAGTCGACGATGTGGATGAACGCCTCGTAACAATTGAACAGTCCGTGCCGTCCGGTGAGCAGGTAGCCTTCGAGCCAGCCCTCGCATTGGTGCTCGCTGAGCATTTCCATGACTTGCCCAACCGGCGCCAAAAATTCATCGGTCGGCACGGTCCGCGCTTCCCATTGCCGCTGGGTGACCTCGAACAGGGCCTCCAGTCCGTTGGAGATGGTCTCGTCGGGGCCGAACACGCGAAAATTCCGCTGCGGGCTGTTCAGCTTGGCCACGTCGCGCAGGAGACGCCCCAGCACATGCGTATCGCCGATCCCGCGCACGCCGGGCGTGGGCACGTCGACCGCATAGTCGCGGAAATCCGGCATCCGCAGGTCGCGCAGCAGAATGCCGCCATTGGCGTGGGGGTTGGCGCCCATGCGTCGCTGGCCTTGAGGAGCCAGTTCGGCCAGGTCCGCGTGCAGCCGGCCCTGCTCATCGAAAAGCTCTTCCGGCCGGTAGCTTCTCAGCCAGTCCTCGAGCAACTTGAGATGTTCCGGATGGGTGGCCGGGTCGGAGAGCGGCACTTGGTGCGAACGGAAGGTGCCTTCGACTTGCAGCCCATCGACCACCTTTGGCCCGGTCCAGCCCTTGGGCGAATTGAGGACGATCATCGGCCAGCGTGGACGCGTCAGGTTGCCGCTCATGCGGGCCTCGTGCTGGATGCTTTTGATTTGCTCGATTGCCGTGTCGAGCGTGGCGGCCATGGCCTGATGCATCGGCCCGGGCTCGTGCCCCTCGACAAAGTAGGGGGTCCAGCCGTAACCGCGGAGCAATTGTTCCAACTCCTCGTGTTCGATGCGGGCCAGAAGGGTCGGGTTGGCGATTTTGTAGCCGTTCAGGTGCAGGATCGGCAGCACCGCGCCGTCGCTGGCTGGATTGAGAAACTTGTTGGAATGCCATGCCGTGGCCAGCGGTCCGGTTTCCGCCTCTCCGTCGCCGACGACGCAGGCGACGATCAGATCGGGATTGTCGAACACGGCCCCGAACGAATGGCTCAGCGAGTAGCCCAGCTCGCCCCCTTCGTGGATCGAGCCCGGACACTCCGGCGACGCGTGGCTGGGAATTCCGCCGGGAAACGAAAACTGAACAAACAGCTTCCGCAGCCCTTCCTCATCCTGGCTGATGTTGGGATAAACCTCGCTGTAGGTTCCTTCGAGATAAGTGTTGCCCACCACGGCCGGACCGCCATGCCCGGGGCCGGAAACGTAGATCATATCGAGGTCGTACTTCTGGATCACCCGGTTCAGGTGGACGTAGATGAAGTTCTGCCCGGGCGTAGTGCCCCAGTGCCCCAGCAGCATGTGCTTCACATCGGCCAGAGTCAGCGGTCGCTTCAAGAGTGGATTGTCGTAGAGATAAATCTGCCCGACCGAAAGATAGTTGGCGGCGCGCCAGTAGGCGTCCATCTTGTGCAACAAGTCCGCTGCAAGGGGTTCGGCCGCCACATCCATCGTGCAGGTTGTCATGGCATTCCCTTTCAATGAGAAAGCGCTGATTGTAGCGGTTGAGTTCGCCTTGATCCAACGTTTGCCCGGATGAGCAACCCCCAGGCGCGAACGGCTGGCTCTGCAAGCAGCTGCGCCGCTCATATCGATAGGTGTTCGCTCGATGGTTCTGGCCGTAAAGATTTCCCAGATGTCTTCAGCGCACCGCGATTTCGGCGTCGATTTGACCGCTGCTGTCTTCGTTCGAGCATCGCCAACGAACGTGTTGGCCGACAGACGGAGCGTTTCGAGAACTTTGCGATACGCCAAGAGTCCCGGCGTCGGTCGCGAGGCGGCGCTCCGGAAACCTAAAGCCCTAGCTCGGCGCAGGACCCCCCCCCATAATGCCAAGGTCGTCTGGCGCAGCGGCGGCGGCGGCCGTCGAACTCACCGAGCGCGATCTCTGCGACATGGAGAGTGCTGCCAGCCAGATCAAAGTGCAAGGGGCTCGGTATTCTAAAGCCGCGCAGCGGATGATCAACCGCTGAGCGGTAAGAAGGACCGCTAGGCGCTCGTCACCGATTTCGCCCGCGAATCTGCACTCGTACTTTGCCGTTCGTTCGCACGGGTGCCTGCTAATTGGTCGAGAACTCGGGGGGAACAGAATCTGTCCCCGAGTCTCCCGAAAGTCGCCCGCTCTTTCAGGGACTGGCGATACAGAGTTCGCCGAAGCACGCGTCCCTGCACCACCTGGATAAATGTCCCAAGACGTGCTACCGTCGGAAGATTCCGCGCATTCGGTCCCAAGACGAAGAAGAATGGTTATGGGAAGAAATTTCGAAAATCGCAAGAATGCGATATTCAAGACGGCAGCTCAGAAATCGAAGCTCTACTCCAAGTATGGCACGCGATTGTACGTTGCGGCCAAGAATGGCGTTGCGGACCCTGACGCCAATCCGGTTTTACGAAGCTTAATCGAAAAGGCCAAACGTGATCAGGTTCCTGCCCACGTAATCGAAAAAGCGATTGAGAAAGCCCGCGGCGCTGGCGGGGAGGACTTCGTGTCCGCCCGCTACGAAGGATTTGGTCCTGGCGGCTCCTTGGTCATCGTCGATTGTTTGACGGATAACAATCAACGCACGATTACAGATGTCCGCAATTGCTTCACGAAGACCGGTTCCAAATTAGGAGCAACGGGTTCCGTCGCCCATTGGTTTGACCAATTGGCGATTCTCTCCTTTCAAGGGAGGCAACGAAGAGCAAGTGCTCGAATCGATGTTGGACGCCGACATCAATGTCGAAGAGATTGAATGCAAGGATAACCGCCTGACGATCTTTACCCCACCCGGCGAGTTTTACAAAGCCAAAACCGCTTTGTTGCAAGCGTTTCCTGGAACCGAGTTGGAAGTCCAAGAGATTACCTTCCTCCCTCAGAGCAGCAAGGCACTGGGTGCGGAAGACTTGGCCATGTTCCAAAAGTTCATCGGTATGTTGAACGATTGCGATGATGTGCAGGACGTCTATCACAACGTCGACGTGCCTCGCTAACGCACCGGTCGATTCGACGCGACGAGCAGCGAAGAACCTTGACCGAGCCGCCCAGCCGTCTCCCAGCATCTCCGCAGGCTGCCTGATGCCGGCCTCGTAATGGAGCGGCGGCATTGTCGAGAACGCCGCTATTGGCTCGTCGCTGCGGAACCCAGGCCCGTACGGGACTGGACGCTTGATTCTTCGGGGATGCCAAGGAGACCCTCCTCAATGCGGCGGTCACGTGCGCAGAAGAATGCCCGCCGAACGGGCTATCGTATGACCTTCTAGCCCGAGCCGCTTCAAGATCGACTTGAGCTGCGTCAGCACGTCGCGCTCGTTGAATTGAAGATTTCTGGTCTTGCGCCCGCCTTTCGATGGTCGACTAAAGACCCAATTGCAATCCTTTGAAGCACGCCCGAACATTTCCAGGACATCGGTGGAGAGAGGCACAACACGTTGCTGACCATTCTTCGGCTTCCACATGTCGGTATAAGGCTCTAGCCAGCACAGGACGATGTACTTGCAAGCTCGCCCGACAGAATGATTTGACTGTGCTGCGGGTCCGTCAACCGTCATGCAATAACGATCGTCGTCGAAGTGTTCAAACAGATAAGGAAACGCTTCTACGCCCAACTCGCTCAATTTAGACCGAGCAATGGACACACGCTCTTGTGCCTTCTTGTCCCAATCGGCCGGATATTTTGCATGGGGTCCGTGCCCCCCGTTTCCGATCACCTTAGGAGCTTCGTTGGGCGACGCCAATTGGGCAATGAGTTCTTCGATGTCAGAATTGGCTTGGTCGCCCGCGACAGCCGGTGAAATGACGCCAAGCGATATGAACACGAATGCGGTTCGGAATGTCATTCTTTCACGCACGCATTGGGGTGGTCGCAACGAAACGTCCACGACACTGCACAATATCAGACTGTTTCTACAAAAGCAAAAGAGGTAGCACTACAAATCTTCTGTCCTCGTGGAGCAGCCTGGAGTGCTCGCCTGTCTGTCAAGCAGGAGATCGCCGGTTCAAATCCCGCCGGGGACGCGTACGGAAAACGGCACGGTACGCAAGCCGGTAAAGCGGCCAAGCTCAAACCAGCAACCGAGCACGGCACATGGGCATGTGGCGAGCGGAGGGCGGTAGCAACCTGAGCAAGCTGTCTGTCGGTTCGACTCCGACCCGTGCCACTCGAAACGCGTCGGCTGGGCATTGGCGTGCCCAAGTGGCTGTAACCCACCCGCCTTCGGGCATTGCAGGTTCAATTCCTGCCCGACGCACTAGCAACTGAGCCCGCCGAGCGATTAGCGAGGATGCAGGGCGAAGGCGGTAGCGATTGAAAACAAAAGGCCCGTTCGTCTATCGGTTCAGGACGCCAGCCTCTCACGCTGGAAGGGCGGGTTCAATTCCCGCACGGGTCACTCAATCACTTTGACCAAGTGGTGGAACTGGGCGGGCACCGACCGAAGGTTGGTCGAACGACGCTCAGAACTTCGTGCCGCAAGGCATGGGAGTTCGACTCTCCCCTTGGTCACTGATCATCGACGGCGCCCGCCGGATCGACATGACGCAGGTGAGCCAGTGCTCAGCTGGGCCTCATAAGCCCGGCCCGCCGGGTGCGACACCCGGACCTGCAATCATCGCGATAAGCGCATACGTTGCTGACCAAGTGTTGTATCAAGCGGTCAGACTTCAGAAGCGCGTTGCCATTCAGAGCCGTGCGAGCTCCGCCACGCATGCCATCCGAGCGGTAAATCTGCCAATTCGGCAACTGTCGGGTCACGTTCAAGTACGTTTCTGAGGCTAATCACAACCGATTCTGACTGACTCGATTCAGGTGAGTCAGCTGCATGAAATTGCCATGCACCATCATCTAGGTCGTGCGAGACATACGCAATCCAGGCGTTATTAGCAATGATTCTCTTGTCGACTATCACTGCTAGGTTGGGTGGGTCGGCAAATAGCCATTTCGACATGGCGACCTCTAATTGTTTGACTTGGACCGGTTTTGTTGTCTCGAAAGAACCTGCGCGTTGCTGTGGCTGTTGCTTCCCGGAGAAACGTCCGCGTTGGCAGGTTTACTGGGGACAACGTGATCGATTTGCGATTCATTCCGCGGCGGCGAAACACCACTGGCGCTCTTTGTCGGCATGATTAACTCCTCGCCGTCGAGGTCTGATTTTATCCTGCCTCCATTCCTCGCCATATTTTCTCGATAGATTGCGGTTTTCTGACTAGCCGTGAATTTTTTTCCAGGCCCAATACTTTTCGAGTCGGGTAAATGCGAGTATCGCCCAGCACCGCTGGGTGTGCTAGTCATAATCGCATCGGCTTCGCCTTCGGGCGCCGCAGCCCTTTGAAGGCTCGCCCGAATAGGCTGGCTCCCAGCCGCATGGTTCCGAATTGCCAAACGCTCGATGTGTCCTGGTTCAGCGGGAATTGGAATTTCGAGCGGTGGGTGTTAGCGAATCGTGGGTTGACTACGCGACGAGTTCGGCCGCTGCGGCGGGGCCTTGCAGAGGGCGCTCATTGCCGCCCCTCTGCACTCCCCGGCTAGCCTCTTCTCCTGTTCTGGTTGCATTGGGCGACTCGGTATTCGCCACACGACGCAGCGTGCGGGCGGCTTCCAACTTGCGATCACGTTCGGCGAAGATCACGCTCTCCAGGCCCGCCAGCTTGTCGGCCGGCGTGATGTAGCCCAGCGCACTGTGCAACCGCACGCCATTGTAATGCTCGACGAACGACGCCACCACGCGCTGCGCCGCCGCCAGATTGCTCGGCGCGGCGAGCCGGAATCGCTCCTGTTTCAGGCTGCCATGCCAACGCTCGAGCTTGCCGTTGCTCTGCGGGTAGTAAGGGCTGGTGCGCACGTGCGTGATGCCCGTCAGACGCACGAACTGCTTGAAGTCCTTGGCGATGAACTGCGGCCCGTTGTCACTGATGATCCGCGGCCGGGCGCTGGGGAAGCTTTCCAACGCCCGCTGCACGATCGTCTCCACGTCGCGTTCGGTCATGTTTTCGCGGATCTCCCAATGCACGATCAGCCGGCTGTAGCCGTCGAGCAGCGAACACAGATAGTAAAACGTGCCGCCCAGATTGAGATACGAGATATCGACGTGCCAGTGCTCGTGGGCCGCGAGCGGTTGCACGAAACCGGTCCCTTTTTTCGAGGGTTTTTGCCATTTGCGGTCCAATCGCCCGGCCTGTTTGAGCACCCGATAGACGCTCGCCGGGCTGACCGCCACCACGTCGTCGTCGAGCATCATGAACGCCAGCCGGCGATAACCTTCCAGCGGAAAGCGGGCCTGATAATCGCAGATCGCCCGCTGCTCCCACTCGGCCAGCCAGCCATCGCGCGGCACCTGCCCGTTGTGTCCGTTAGGACGGCCGTAGCGCTGTTGCCACTGGTAGAACTTGCTCGCGCCAAGCTCCAGCCAGGCGAGCAGCTTTTTGGCGGGCACCTCGGCCCGCCCCGTCCAGTGGCGCACGTAGTCGACCACGGCGTCGCGCGTGTCGTGGGGAACCCAGCTTCCCTTCAGAGTTCCCCATTGAGTTTTTTTTCGCGGACGTTGGCCTCCATCAGCTCGGAGATGACTTCGTTCTTCTGGGCCAACTTGGCTTCCAGGTGGGCAATCTTGCGGTCCTTGACGGCGTCAGTGCCGGCTTGGCGGCCCGGCTTGCGCTCGAAGATGGCGGCGCCGTGCTCGAACAGCTGCGCTTGCCAGTAATAGATTTGGCTGGGCTGCAGGCCGTGCCGATCGCAGAGGTCGGAGATCGGCACCTTCTCGACAAGGTACTGCTTCAGGATGGCCAGCTTCTCGGGGCCGGCGATGCTCTTACGCTGCTGACTCATGGAATCCTCCAGGCTTCAGGGTTATGCTAACCCCGTCACCCGAAAATTCCAGTTCCATCTGAGGCAGGACACGACAGCACCGTGCTAAACGGCAGGCTTCCGTCCTGGAGAAACTGACGCCTCAGAAAACTCACCTGTTGCCGAAACCGTCCCTGGTTAGAATATCGCATCTCTGGGGCCTCCTTGCCGGTGATGGATGTCGTGACAAACACCATCGCGCAGGTGAGGCCCTTTTTACCTATCCCATTCTGAACCAAAGACTTGCCCGAAAACTACGTGCCATTCGTCGATGTGACCGAAGCCGGTCGCCGTTTCCCTAATCTTGACTCAGCAAGTTAAGCGAGCAACAACGTGTCTCGAGATCAATCAGTTGCGGCCGGCACCGGATCGAGCTTTTCCAACTTGGCGCGGTAAAGCTTGCGGCTTTTGTAATTCCAGCCAATGATGCCAAAGTGTGCCGAGACGCCGTGCAACTGGTCAAACACCGGGTAGTCTTTCGGCTCGCGCTTCCAAGATGCGACCTCCAGTGTCTGAGGATCGACGCGACACCAATCCTTTTGGCTGGCCAAAAAGATCGCATTTTCCAGCAGTAAATCGCGCTGGCTGAAGAAGTGCGGTGTCTGATCGCGCAGCACCTCGTAAGGCTTTCCGCTGGGCAAAAGCTTTCCTGGTGCAGCACAATGGTATAGGACGCCGGCGGTGGAATTCAGCAAATCGCCGCTTTCCAGCACGTGAAATCCGTTTGCGACGCCGTGCATCGATGGCGATTGCGAACAGCGAACGGCCATCGTTTCCAGATCAATTTGCAGCGGATACTGCTGAAGGGATTCAGCCGGCCCGCCCACTCGCCCGACCAACAGGCCACGGTGACGTTCCAACCCGATTTGCCAGGGTGCGACGAAAGTGGGAACGAATCGAGACTGCGTGTCCGCGGCATTCCCGATTTTGGCGGCTTCATGGAAGAGGTTGATCTTAATCTTCTCATCCGCCAGTTCCAACAGCGCACACCAGGTGCGGCCCATGAATCCGACGGCGCAGATTTTACCCGGCTCGAGCGGACACATTTGCAAGGCGCCGTCGGCCCCTGGGAATCCCTCCGCCACGGACGCGTGCGCGATGAGCTTGCCCTGCGGATCGAGGACGCGCAGGCCGTCGAACTTAGAGCCGAGCCAAATGAATTTGCCATCCCAGATCGGGGGATAGAAACCTGCGCCGGGATTGGCAAACAACTCTTCGAACGTGCCGGGCTCCCGCTGGATCAACACTTGAGCGGATCCACCCAGCACGTCGCACGACTTGCCACAAGGGACAAACCAATAGACGGGACTTGGACGCAAGTCATGGTCGCGCCATTCCACCTTGTCCCAGGGCAGCGTTTCCCTCGTCAGCCGGAGCACCTTGCTATCGACCGGCTCGAAACGAACGACGCCGGCATAGACCTCTTCGGGCTGCGGCGGATTGGGCTGGGGCGTTTCCCCTTTACGTGCCGCGACGAGCTGATCCAGATCGCGGGCCATCGAGGCGCAATAGCTGTCGAACAGGTTGTGCTCTTTGGCGTGGTTAGGAAAACGTCGCGCGAAATCCGTTTGTAACGAAGTCAACTCGGCGCGCAACTTGCCTTCGTCGCGCTGGGCTGCGGGCGTCAGGAACCACTCGGAGCAAAGCTGACCGAATTGCGCATAAAGCTGGTTGCTGACATGCCGCGATTTGGCAAGCTCTTCCAGAAACGTCGACAACTGCTTGCGCGTCAGCACGTAGTCCGGCCGGCCGGCCGACTGACAACTGCCGTAGAGCCGCTGCACGACTTCGTCGGATGGCCACGCCGGTTCGGGAACGATGCTCTCCAGAATCTCTCGCAGGCCGTCCAGATCCTCGGGCCGAGTGTGAGGCTTGCGATCGAAGCGGCCGGGATCTTCCAAGTGCGCAAAAACAAAGGAGAACAACAGGTTTTGCCAGCGGACATAGGCGTTGTGGTTGCCCTGTGCCGTGTCGTAGACCGGCTGCAGGTCCAAGATTTTGCGAAACACGCCATGAATAAACTTCTGCTTTTCTTCCTCCAGTTCGCGCAGCTCCCCAGCTAAAGGTGTGAGATTGGCAGACGGTAAATCCCGCATGCCGTTCACAACGATGCTGCACAACTCGAGCGATTGCTCGCGTTTCACCAGGCCACGGCTTGTCAAGAAATCGAGCTGCGTGAGTGAAGCCCGCCAGTACCTGACGCGCTGTGCATTCCAGTCGACATATCTGGCTCTGTATTCCGCCTGTTCGCGTTTTAACCGGGCGATGACTTCTTCGCGCTGGCCTTCTGCCAACTGTCTATCCAGATCGTCTTTGGAGGGAATAACCCGGCGCCGCTCGTCCTCAAGGTCCTTCGGCACATTTTGGCTCAACAAGTGCCCGTATTCGTTAATCAGTGCCTTACGCTGTTCGGCATTGTTGGGATCCAGCAGCAGACTGCTTTCGCGCAACGCAACTGCCTGATCCCACACCTGCAGCCGGGCAACCGCCGCGGCGCGTTTGGTCAGCGCCGCAATTTGCGCTTTGCGAGTCATGGCCCGGGGCGCTTCGACGTCCACGTCTTGCAGGATTTGCCCGCACAACTCGGTGCGCAAATACTCGCCGGCATCGCCCAGCGCTAAGGACGGGCTGGTGACTTTTCGCAGTAAGCGGCCGGCAGAGTTGATTGTCACCGAGAACTGGACCGTGCGCCTGCGCCCGTCCCTCGACGACTGCTGTACGATATTCTCCGTCAATCATCACCGGCACCAATCGATCTTGCAGTGCTCCGCCAGCCAGTTCGACTTCGGTGCGGATGGCTTGGGCCTCGCTGTTCTCGATCACCGCCACGCCGGGGATTTCCGTCAGACGCTCGGCAAGAAGCTGCGCGTAGCCCGTTTGCAGCTCATCGAAGTCGTGGATCAGATCGCGCGAGACAAACCTCGGCACGCCGACCATCCAGCGAATGCCACCAGCAAACCGCTGCGCGCCTGCTCCACGTTGCGCAAAACCGCCCGGCGCGTCGGCTCGAGCAGTTCCTGTTGCATCGGCACGGTGTCGACCGACAGCCGGGCCCCAGACAGGCAGTCGACGACGACGACTTGCAGTGCCTGCTGCTTGCTGATGGTGGCTGCCGAAAGCAACAACAGCGCATCGGCATGCAAGAGCTGCCCCAGTTTCAGACGCTGAGCAGCTTGGACGGGAGCCGACAGATTGCTTAGTTCAAGTTCTTTGGTGACCAGTGCCAACTGGCTCCGCTCCAGAAGCTCGATGTCCGTAGCGCCGCCCAGATCAAGCATCAACAAGTCCGGCAGCCCGGTTTCCTCAACCGACCGCGTCGCCAAGATCGCCCAGCTACGATAATGATTCTGAGCGACTGACTTGGCCGTAGCGTCTGGCTGACGCTCGGCAGGTTGGTGCTGCTGGCAAGCCGCCCGAAGTTCCGCAAGCTGACCGCGCAATGGGGCGGCCGAGGGCTCAACGTCGAGTTGGTCGATTTCCGCCTGAGCATGTTGCGGCTCGTCAGCTTGCAAATAGGCGCGGGCAATCCACATTCGCGCTTCAACAAGCCTCGGATCAAGCTGGACAGCTCGCAGAAACGAGACGATCGCCTCCGTTGGACGGTTGGCGTAGTAATGGCCGATGCCGCGCAGCAGGTGGACTCGACCCGTGACGAGCGAATCTTTCCCCTCTGTTTTCAGATCGGCAAGCGGCGCGCCGACGGCTGCCGCCACTTTGGCTGCCAAATCAAGCAATGCGGCGTCGAACTGCGCTCGGTTGCACTGCCGCTGGATGGTCGCGAGAACCTTTTGTTTTGCGACGTCCAAAACGTGGATCTTCAGGCTGATCTGCTCTGACTTGTCCGAGTGAAGATCGCCGCCGATGAGAAAATCGGCCGACAGACTCCGGCCCAGGCGCACGGCCTTGTCGGGCACATCGAGTTCTGCCGGCGTCAGCTTCAACTCGGTTAGCTTCTCGTTCAGCGGTCCTCGGTCGATGTTCAAAAGGCGGGCCGAGCCCTTCAGAGCCATCGCCAATATCTCGCGGATCGCATCGCTTAAGGCAGGTTCGACGGCAGTTGTGCTTTGGCTGTCGAGCGGCGTCATCACGACTGCGGGCGGCGGCATGCTCGTCGCATCTGCGCCGCGCGTCGTCCCGGTCAGGCACGCGGTCGCGCACAGGAGTGCTAAGCAGAAATAGTCTTGACGCCGAACACGCATCATCTAATTCGCCTCCGGATTGGCCGGGGCGGCGGGTGGTGCCGCGCTGCCAGGTTGCCGATTTGGCGCACGCGCTGGGACAGTGCGTGGTGGGCGCACTACTTTTTTGCTTCCTTTCGCCGGAGGATCGGGGTCGCGCGTCGATACGGTGGCCGCCCCCTCGGGTTGCACAGTTACCTGCGGAGAGGCTTCGATCTGCTCGCTGCCAGGTTCGCGGATGCGCTCGCGCGTGATCGTGAATTCATCGTACGGCACGAAGTCGCTCATTAGCGGCTCAGCGGCGGCATACCACGCCGAAGGCATCCACGTGCCCAGAACAGTGCCCCGGGTGTTCTCGTTGATCGCCCGGCCTTCCGCCAGAGAGAGTAACTCAACTCCTCGTTCGCGCAGGATAAAGTCGGCCGGCGCAAACCCACCCAGCAATTGCGTGTCGTGGCAGAGCATGCCCGACGATTTCCAGCGGAGCGCGTCCGGCTCGTAATCCAAAAAGACGAGTTGTGCCTGAGCGCCGTGCAGCAACGCCTTGGTTTGGCCCTGGACGCGTTTGAAAAAGATCTGCTGGATTCTCAACTTCGCGTCCACCAGTCCGGCCGCTTGCTGCCGACGAAGCGAGAATGGGACGACTTCGGCCTTTTCGAACTTGACGCCGTCAGCACTCCGCGCGGCATAGAGAGTGTCGACGCCATAGCACGCCAGATACCAGATGCTATCTCCCTCTCGACAAAACGCTGCTACCCCGGCAGGTTGAACCGGCGGGCTCCAATCCGCGATCGTTTGCGTCGGCAGGCATTCGGCCGGTTGCGTCCAACGCAGCAGGTTGTCGCTGGTCATCACGCACCAGCGGTCTCCCGGCTTCGCATCGAAAGCGAGCGTGCGATTGCTGGCCGGCAGCAGCGCGTAGCAAAGGAACTGGCCGTCGGCGCACTGCAGCAAGCTGACCGGCTCCGACGCATGGCCGGTGACGAGAACCGGCGCCGAGAAGCTGACCAGGTCGTCGCTGGAGCACACATAGGTGGCTGGCACTTGCGCCGGGTTGCGATCCGAAACGAATGCCAATACATATCGTCCGTCCGCGGCGCGCAGGAGCACCGGCATGCGCTCTTCGACCGAACTGTTGACCGGGCTCGGCAGGCGAACCGTATCGGACCAGGTTTTTCCCTCATCGCTGCTGCGGGTCAGATACAAGTCATGCCGCAGCGTCCAGAGCGCGATCAGCCGCTGCGGGCCATCGTCGAACACGCGCACGTCACCCAACTTGGGCACGGCAGCCAGGTACGAACCCAAGTGCACCGGATCGTACGTGGTACTGATGCGGCGCTTATCCCACGATCCATAAATCGCCGTGGTGACGCGCTGCGGTTCTGCCTGGAAGGAATATTTAAATTCAACAGTTGCTCCGTCATTCAAAACAATCCATTGTCGCCGCAAAGCATTGGCTCCCCAACACTCTGGCCGTGTGTCGAGAAGATGCTTGCCGGCCGCAATGTGTTCCAATCGGAGTTCGGATTCCAAAAGCGGCAGGTCGACCTGATCTAACCTGAGCTTGATCGGCAAATTGCCGGTATTGCGAAATACAAGCGTGCCGGCCGGCGCGTCGAGCGGTTGAAACTTTCCCGTCACCGTCCAAGAGGTAATCGCCGCGCCAACGCTAGTCGTCCCCGACCGCAGGCTCTTGAGGCCTTCGACCGAGGCACGGCGATGCAGCCGCACTGCCACGCAATATGCGGGCACCGTCAACTTGAGCGATACTTTGCAGCTTTGCTGCTTAGGGGAAAGCGCGACGAACTCCGTCACGCAATCCCCTTCGATACGCAGGCTGGTTGGAAACTGCGGGTCAGGACGGTAAGAAATTTCCAGTTCCAGTGCGGTCAACAGTTGCCGGGGATTGCTGTGCACGTAGCGGGTAAACGTCTGCTGCTGCAACAGCGGATCGCTGCCGAAGTCGATCGTGGCCGTCGGCTCGGTCGGGCTGATGCGGACGAAGTCGCGCCCCAACATTTCGTCCCCTCCGCGCACGAACTTGCCAAAACTGCGCGTGCCGCTGGGATGCAGACTGCCAGGGCTGAGCAGCGACACTCCTTCCTTGACTTGGGTGGGCGGGTTTGGTCGCTCCGGCACCGGCAGCAGCTGACCGGTGGCACGCAAGTGGTCGACCGCAATCGCCATGAGGTCGTTCCAGGCAAACCAGTATTGAGGACTGTCGAGCGGCAAATCCTCAATCGCGCTCGCATAACGCAGATAGGCCTCGCGCAGTTGCCCGCGTGCGCACAGCAGCGGACCGGCGATCGAGGCGCCAGAACGCCCACATTCGAATCCAGTCCCGGACCGAACTGGTTGGGCACTTCGGCTTGCGGCGCCAGCCGGACGGCCAGATCGACTGCTTGCAAAAGTTCGTCGGGGCTTTGGGAAGATTGTTGCGCTGCATGAATGATTTCCGCCGCCGCATCTCCCAAACGGGGATGCTCCGGAAAGTTCTGGCCGAATCGCGCGAGGTCGACATGCGCCTGGCGATACTCTTGCAGCTGATACAGGGCGCGGCTGGACCAAAAACGAGCATCGGCATAGTTGGGATCGGCCGCCAGTGCCCGGCGAAAATGCAGCCAGGCGTCGAGGTAGTCGGCCTGATCGTAGCGGTCAATTCCCTCATACAGTTCGCGACTCGCAGTCAGGTTTTCCGTCCACTGTGTCAGCAGGTCGGCCTCGCTCGGGCTCAGGCGTTGTCCTTCCAGCGACTCGAGAATCTGTCTGGCTATCTGCTTTTGGAGTCGGAGCACTTCCTCGGTCGGGCCTTGCAGCTCCACGGCGGATAATGTCTTGCCAGACGACACTTCCTGCAGAACAACCTGCAGCATCAATCTGCCTTCGGCGACCTGGTACGAGCCAGCGACATAATGCGCGGCCTTCAGCAGTCTGGCGACGGCTTGCGGATCGGAACTGGCCGCCGTGTTTTGCGGATCGTCTACAACTGCAAGCTTCCGCTCGCGGCCAATGACCTTGAGTTGTTGTCCCGCGATGTCGCCGCTGGTCAGGTCAGCCAGTCCCTCGGCCAGCCAATCCCAAGCCGGATCGGCCGGGCCAAGATTGGCGAACTTGAACACTACGACCGTCGGCTCCCCGGCCTCCGTTTGCGCGGCAAGGTCTGAATGCAATGTCGGTTCGACAGCCAGGGTTTCGGCGGCCGCGCAGCTGGCCAGCAACAGGCCCAACAGCAAGTCCGCCACACCGCGATGGGTTTGTTTCATGCAGTTCCGCCGCCTTATCGCTTGAGCTGGTTCCTACGATCTGCTGCGCTCGAAGGCTGAAAACTGATAGCCGAGTACACTCCGCTCCCATTGCAGGCTTGGGGAATCGCCGGCTCCGCGTTCATTCCTTGCGCGGAGTCAAATTGCACAGCCCCTCGCTGGTTGCCAGCCAGAGACGGTCGTCGAGCCAGAGACCATCGTACACATCGTGGCTGCGAGAAGCGCGGAAACCGTCGGCCGGAGCAAACTTGTCGAAAGCGCCGGTTTCCAAATTGAACCGATACAAGCCGGAACTGACGAATCGTTCCCAAGGGGCACCGCCAAACCAAACCTCATCTCCGCGCTGGCTCACGAATCGGACCGTGTAGCCGGCCTTGAATCGGCCCGAGAACCAGGTGGGCTTGAATAGCTCGTTTTGTTGCTTCGTGCCTTGCCACGGCAGAAGTTCATAGCCCATGCTCGAGGCCCAGACCGATTCCTTTCCCGCGAACAGCAAGGGCGCGACTCCAAGCTTGGTCGGGCCTATTGTGGGCCGCGTCCACTTCTGCTGGACGAATGACCACTCGTACACCGCCTCGGTCGAACGGGCAAGCAGGACCTCTTCGGTAACGACGATGTGCGTCGGTGCAACCGCCGGAGCGAGTTCTTCGCTGAAGATGTGCAGGTGGCCGTCGCGATCGATGCGCACCAATCCCCCCGACGCTCTGGAGCCGACGCCCAGATAAACGTCGTGCCCGGCCACGGCCAGCGACTCTACATGGGCGTCGGGCAATTGTGGAGCGGTTGACACCTGTGTCCAGGTGTTTGCCGCGGGATCATACGCGCCACAAGCCATCGGATTTCGTACCGGCCCAAATCTGACCAGCGCCGGCCTCGAGACAAGTGATCTCCTTGGGCCCGGAGTCCAACTTTTTCCAAGTTTCATCGGCGGCATTGACGACATAGATTCCTTGCAGGCCGCCCAGGTAGATGGTTGATCCGATGCTGGCCAAGCGTTGGTTGTCAAAAGATCGATTGCCGGCTGGCGATAAGTATCGCACGTCGACCTGGCGATCCGCTCGCAGCGGTACTCCGCCTAGCTTGACGATGCAGGCCACGACCGGCGTGTTGTCGACGGAACCCGGATCGATTTCGGCCGCCCGCAGGTAGGAAGCGAGCGCCTGCTCGGGTTGACCGAGCGCCTCGTAACAGGCGCCAATCTCGACGGCATGGTAACCCGGCAGCAGCGAGTTCGACGGCAGCTCGGGCTGAAATGACAGCAGCAACTTCAAGGCCCGCTCGGGTTGCCTTGCCAACTGATAATTGCGGGCGGCGTGAATCAGTTGCATGTCGTGCTTTTGGCGGTCCTGCACGGTCTTCGCGTCGGCCAGCTTGGCAGCCGACTCTTCGTAGGCAATGGCAGCAGCCAGGTAGTCTCGCTGAGCGGCAGCGATCGACGCTAATCCCTGTCGGCCAAGATCGGCCAGCACACGGTCGTTTCCGTCGGCCCAGCGGCTGAGCACTTCGGTCACTTGTGCTTTGATCGCTGGCTCAGTGGCGGCCTGCCGGGCCAACTGCACGATCAACTGCTGGATCGTGCTTCCAACTTGGTATCGCAGGGTTTCTGCTACGGTTTCGGCGAATGGGGCCGCTTTCACAACCAGGTCAGCCAGTTCCTGATTGCGCCAGGTTGTCGGCAGAGCGGTCCCAGGAGCTTCAGCAGTCGCGGCCAACGGTAATCGCGATGCGCTGCCGGCATTTGCTCGAAGGCAAACCAGATGCGCTTGGCCGCATCTTCTTCGGGCGCAGAATCCAACTGCCCCGTCCGATCATGGAAAGCGATCTCCGCCAAGAAGCTTAAGGCCAAGGCTGCCAGTTCCGAGCTGGGACCGAGCGAGTACGCTTTGCGCAATAGCTCGTCGGCCCGGTCGGGCCGGTACGTTTCTTTCTCGTGCAGCGAGTAGCAGAAGCCCAACGCGTAGGCGGCTGTGGCATCGTCGGGGTTAAGCAGCAAGATCGACTCCAGACGGTCGATCGACTTGTGGAGCACATGCCGGCCCAGCGGTGTATCGGGATTAATCAGCCGTGGAACGCCCCGGTTGGCAAGTTCGCCCGGCAAATGAAATTCGCGGTCTGAGAAATCGATGGGCGATTTGCGGCGGAAGCAACGCAAATCGCGCGTGGCAAGGTCCTCGAGCGACTGTGCTTCCAAGTTGCCTGTAGGCGGCGCTGGCTGGGCATTCTCTCCTGGCAGCGCCAAACGCTCGCTCAACCGGTCGACCGCAACGGCCAATTTTGCTTCCAGCTCTTTCGGCACGCATTCAAACTCGAATGTGTCGACTGCTTGGGCGGTCTCGGCAGAAACCAGTTCTGCACGGACGATCACCGTGTAAAGGTCGTCCGTTTGGCGTTCGTCGACCTCGCCTCGCAGCAGAAAGGACGCCTTGCGCGAAGGAAGCGTTTGCGGCAGACGGGTTTTGTCCGACAGGCCGGACTGGATCAGGTCGAGTTCACGCAGCAATTGCTCCAAATTCGAGGCGCTGCAGCACCTGAAACTTTGCGGGAAGCTGGGGCGCCGCCTCTGCCGGTGCGGCAGGACCCTCGCCCGACGAGATGCCGCCGATCGCCATCAGCCGGGCGATGATCAAATCGCGGATGCCCAATTCCAGCGGACGCAGGCGATCGAAACGGCTCTTGCTCTCCAGCGGCACGACCGCGACAGTCAGCGCGGGTCGCTGCGGGCGCGCACGACCGACGAGGCATACTGCGCAAATTGCTCTGCGGTTTCTTCGAGCGTTTCCTCGTCCAATTCGGCGACGTTGACGCCGCGGATCGAGGCCGTTTGAGGATCGACGATGCGCAAACGTACGAACGGATTCTTCCTGTCGCGCTCGGGTTCGGCCCGTTCGAGCATCACCAGCAAGTCGGCTGTGACGAGCTTGCCCAATTGCAACGTCGCTTCACTTGGCCGGGCCTGATTCAGGACTTGCTCCTGCAAAACCAAATCGATCTGGCGCCGTTCGACAATCGCCAGACCGGTGTCGGCCTGAACGGCCAACTCGACCAGCGCGAGCAAGCTTTCGGTCAGTTGCTTTTTCGCCTGTGGCTCGTCTGGGCGCAGCGTCGCCGTCAACGCAACGGTTGTCGGCTCGGCGCCGAGTGCGGGCAGCGAGCCGAGCAACGCGAACAGTGTTACGACGATCGGCAGAACAATTCGCATCGGCATCCGATGATCCTTCCGTCTGGCAGCGTGCAGATCGTATGTCGACGGCTTGGCCGACTATTGGTCCTGCTTCGCGTCTGTCTTCTCCACGTCTGGTTTTTTCTCCTCGTTGGGTTTTTTCTCCTCGTTGGGTTTCTTCTCCTCCTTCGCTTTGGCTTCGCTGGCCTTCGGCTTGAGCATCTCGGGCAGAAGCCGGGTGGCCAGCCGGATCGTGGCTTCCTGCAGCGCCGACTTCGAAGCGATCAACTCGGCCAGATCGACTGCAATGGCAGTCTGGCGATCGACCGCCAATACACGGCCAGACTTGCGGTCGATGGCTTTCAACTCGACGCGGGCCTTCACGGAGTTGAAATTGCCTTGACGGGTGGCGAATTGGCTGAAGCCCTCGCCGACCAGCAGGATATCCGCATCGGCTTTGTCGCCGGTCGTGTGATCGATCACTTTGAAGCCCAACTCGTTGCAGATGTGGGCCAGTTCCGTTTCGACGGCCGGGTCGATGGTCGCGCGGCCGACATGACGCTCGGCCACATCGATGTAGATGGCCGGGCGCGGCGTGTCATTTCCGAGTTGCTTCGCCAGCGCCGCGATGCGATCTTCGGCCGGCACCGGCTTGGGCACCAGTTGCTGACCCTGCTTTTGCAGCTCCTCACCGATATTCTTGGCCAGTTGTCCGACGATCTCGTCGAGATCGTCGCTCGTCTTGCCCTTGGCCGAAGCACCAATGACGCGGCTGGTCTCGGTGCCAATCAGCTTGGCGACGACGTACGTCTTATCGCTCACTTGAAACACTGACCCAGTGACCAGAATCTTGGCCCCGGTCAACTGGCCCACCTGCGTCGCCTGTTTGGGATCGGTCAATCCGGCCGCGCTGAGTTCCAATTCTTGCAGAATCTTCTTCAGTTCCTCGCGCTCGACGAGATAAATATCGGGGTTAGTGACCAGTTCTGCGAAGAGAACGTCCGTGACTTTGTGTCCCTGGTCGGCAACCTCCTTGCCCCGCTCTTGAAACGGAAAGATGGCCAGCGGCAAAACGACGGGCGGAGGGACGTCATCCGCGGCCCAGCTTGGCATGGCTAAGCCAAAGATCGGTGCCACGATAAACATCAATGTCAAAAGGCGCGAAACGGTTCGGCGGTTCATGCTGAGATCCTCAATTCAAAACGGGATGGCAACTTGCTTGTCGGCGCAGGCGTGTCGGCCCGGCCAGTTTTCGATTTACTTGGATTCCGCGTTCTCGGGGCACTCGTACTTTAGCCTCTCCAGAATGCTCGCAAACAGATACCGGGCCGTTGCCTCCTGCTGCCAGGTGGCCACGATCGGGTAGCCGCACAAGATCAACCGTGTCTTGTGTGGATACGACACCTCGATCCACGGCCAGCCGGTCGATCGGTCCGAGACTTCCAGCACCATCTTGCCCCGCCGGATGGCGGGCCAAAAGTGCCGCAGCGGCACATCGTCGGCACATGGCCAGGCGGCGGCCGACAAACGCTTGTCGAGTCGCTTTACAATCGCGTCGTGCTCGAATTGCAGTTCCAGCGCTTCAACTCCGTCGAGGGCAGGAAACGGAATCTCTCCCTTGGCCGGCGACAAGCAAACGAGCGGAATGCCGCGCCGCGCAGTTTGATCGATCGATTCGCCGAGTGCGGCCAGCTTTGCCAGGTCGATCGCTTCGCCGATCACGACCATGCCGGTATCCACCCGATCGAGCGCCCCCAGGCTGCCCACCTTCTTGAACGGGATTTTCAGTTTCTCAAACGCCTTGGCAGTGTCGCCCACTGGATCGTAGAGCGATAAATCCAGTTCCTTGAGCCACGTCTTGCGGCGCACGAACGGATCGGGATCGACGATCCATAGAGAATGCTCGAGCACTACCCGCGGCCGGTCTTTGCCAGCTTTCGGCCGCTCGTCAATGAATTCGAACGTCAACAGCGTTTGCAGCGCGATGCCGTCGGCCACTTCCGGAGTCTGCAAAGGGAAGGCAGCCGGCTTGTCAGTGGAGGTCTCCAATTCCCCCGCCGAGAGCGTGCGGTTGTCGACCGAATGCCGCCAAATCAATCGTCCTGCGATGGCGACATCGCACTCCAGTCCGACGTGCAGATCGACGCTCGAATCGGCCAGCGCGGCCGTCGAGCCTTCGCGCAATGTCAGCGATACGCTGTGTTCTTCGGCGGACCACGACTGCCGCTCGCCCACAGCCAAAGCCGCACAGGCCAGTCCAATCGCCAGCATGCGTAAAACCCGGGTGCAGTTCATCACTTATCCCATGTCATCCAGAGTGGCCGCAGTGTGCAGCACGCGATATTGTGCGCCGTCGGCATCCATGGCGCTGACTTCGGTGGGGCGATTATTTTCCAGGATGCTCTCGCTGGACGAAAGAATTGCCGCCTGCCGGTCGGACAACGTCAATTTGCTTTCGACAAACACCATGCCGTCGGGCAAGCGGTAGGCCCACAACGACAGGGTGGCCGGCGACGCACCTGGCACGGGGCGCAACGTCACAGATTCTTCGTTCGGCGCCACCACGTCGGCTGACCATACCGTTTTCCAATCGGACGTGGCGGTGCTGCGCCGCTCCACCACCATCCGCACGACCAGCAGGCCCGGCTGCCGCGCAGCGGCGGGGTCCTTGATCAGGCCGATTTCCACCCGATCGGTCGTCTCCGCGATCCAATCCAACTGATTGCCGAAAACAGCCCGCATCTCTGCAAACAACCGCGCCTTGGCCACCAACTGTTCCCGTGGCAACGCACTTAGTCCGGTCAGTTGCTCGAGCGGCAAGGGGCTGGTGCTGGACTTGGCGGACGAGCGATCGCGGGTCAGCCAGATGGCTGACGTCACGACCAGCAGCATCGACGTAGCGCCGGCCAGAAACCAGCCCAGCCCACTACGGGGCCAGAAGCCGCGGGCAATCTGCGCGCGCCGGTTGAGTGCCGTAGCGGAGCTTCCGCGGGTTCACGAAGCGGCACAATTGGTTCCGCAGACAATCGCCCGACGATGTTTTGCTGCAATGCCGATAAGTGCTCTGGCGCGGGCTGGCGCAGGAGGCCCAAGCCTGGAGCAACTGGTCGAGATCGTCGGGTTGGATGGGATCTGCCGGATCGTTCATGATAGATGCTCTTTCAAACGGCGGCGAAGCTGTTTTCGCGCCTCGTGAATCCGCCAGTACATCGTCGCTGCCGAGCACTGCTCGACATCTGCGGCCTCGGCCGGACTCAAGCCCTGAAGCGCCGTCAGCACGATCGCCGCACGCAGCGCCGGCGTCAATTGCCGCAAGGCTTGCTCGATCTGGCCGCTCAGCTCCTCGTCGAGGAGTTGACGATCGGGCGATGACATGGCTGCCAGGCCATCGGTCTTCTCCGGCTCCTGCCGCGTGCGACTTCGCGATTGCTGCTGCAAATGCGTTTGTGCCGTATTCTTGGCAATCCGATAAAGCCAGGTCGAGAATTTTGCCCTGCCGTTGAAACCCGAGAGTCCACGAATGGCTCGCAAGAAAACCTCTTGCGTTACGTCGTCGGCGGTTGCATCGCTCAGTGTCATTTGCAGCACAATGCTCCGCACCTGCGGCAGGTACTTGCGGACAAGCTGCTCCAACGCCTCGCGGTCCCGGCCCAATCGGATGGCGGCGATCAAATCGTCGTCGGAGGTCAGAATCGTGCTATCCATCCGAAACCGGTCAGCGGGTGGGGCGACTTCGTATCAATTAGACTACCGCGGGGCCGAGTTCTTGGGTCGATTCTGGGAAAAGTTCCAAGAATTTTTTTCGATGCTGCCAACCTCGCCTGCCAGAGACCTCCGGCTCGGCAAGCCGTGTCGTCGGCGACAGAGTTCCAGACGGCAATATCTGGTATTTCTTGTGTAGAGGAAGCTTCGATACCTGAGTTGAGTTGCCCGACTAGGGCCTTTCTTGTTGTACAGCAAGCGGTTCAATCACAGCGATTTTTTGCTCAGGGTGTTTCATGAAAGTGTCACAGCTTGCAAGCGAGCTGATGGCTGTGTTAGTTTGGCAGATCACTTTGCCGGCGCACTCGGCCGAAGCGCCGAAGGTCGATCCGGCCAGCGAAGGTGCCGGACTTGCCGGCGATCGTTCTGCCCGAGCGTCCGACCAAGGCTCAACTCCGCATCATCCAAAATTCGCTCGACGTGCATCGGGTCTCGCTCAACCCGATGGAGGGGCGAATGGTTGATCTGGCGCGCGGATATTGATGATTTCAAACGTCGCCGTCAAGGATTGACGAGCTAACCAAACGCCAGCTTGATTGCCGCGTCTTTGACCGCCGGGAACAAATGGCGGTAGCGACGGCGTTGCTGCTCGGTGCTGTGTCCGACGCAATCGTCGATATTTCGCTGGTCGACGCCTTTACTGGCCATGATGCTGACCCATGAGTGCCGAAGGGTATGCCAGCCTTTCAGCACTGACCATTTAGAGCCGGCCAGCACGCGGGCAAAGGCCTTCTGCGTTGTCTGCACGCTCAGCATCTCCTGGCCATAGCCGAACACGTAGGGACTATCATGGCGGGTTTTGAGATATGCCTTCAAAATCCCGGCGAGGTGATCGCTGATCGGAACTCGGCGGGTGGTCGCGATGCCTTTGGCTCGCTTCTTTTCGCGAACGGTGATCGTGCCGTCGGCGAGGTCGACATCTTCGACCCGGGCACGCATCAGCTCGCTTCGCCGCATGCCGGTGTGGGCGGCAGTCGACAGCATCGGGTGAACCCATGCCGGACCGCTCTTGGTCTTCACGTACACCAACAAGTCCGCAACCTGGCTTGCGTCAAGGTAGAGGCATTCCCAAAGCGTGTCGGGATCGCCGCCGGCTTTGATCCGTCGCTCGATCTCCTTCATGCTCATGAAGGGAAGCTTCTCAGCGGTCTTCGCGTAGACAAGGCCGGCCGAGGGGAAGTTGCCGCGAAGCAAGTTCGACCTCGCTCCCCAATTCCATGCACAGCGAAAACTGTCGATCTCCTTCTTGATCGTCGTGGGGGTCACGTCTGCCGACCGGCGGTCGACGTGAGCCTGAAGGCGGCGAAGCGTCAGGCCGGAAAGCAGGAAGTTTTTGCCGAGGGATTCCTCGATGTGTGCCAGGTGAATCTTGATCGTCGCCAGCGTGTTCGGCTCGATCGCTCCGTTCGACATCGTGGTGATGTACTGGTCGCGAAGCTGCTTGAGGGTCGTTTCCTTTCGCACCTGAAATTCCGGCTCGATGGGCGGCTTCCCGTCAAAGCGGATGAAGTCTTCGATGGAGCAGCCGGGCGGCACTTCCGTATATCGCTGCTTGATCCGCATCAGGTAGTCCTCGGTCTTGGAGTGCCATTGCTTGGCCTCCCGCTCGGAAACCTTGCCGACAATCAGGACGTGCTGCTGGCCGCCGTAGCGGAATGCGACCCGGTAGGAGTCGCCGTCGCGGAGTTGAAGCGAGGCCATGAGAAGGTTCCCCGTACCAATCCGACACCAAACCGACACCCGTTACCTGGGCGTTACCTTTCGTTCGGTGCCTGATTGAATTATACGGGAAACAAGGCAGAAAACAAGCTGGGGAACTAGGATTTGAACCTAGACTAACTGATTCAGAGTCAGTCGTGCTACCGTTACACTATTCCCCAACAGGGCCAGGAAAATCAAGCAGTTTCCCCAGCCGAGACGACTTTAGCCTAGGGCTCCGGCCGAGTGACGTCAAGACGAAGCGACGCCAGCGCCGGCCCGCGCTCAAGCCGGCAGAACTCCACCGGAAATCACGCTGCCATCGGCCCATCAACCGCCGACCGCAACCGGCTGCCGCGCGCGACACCGAATCGACTCGCTCGACCAGCGCGCCGAGTTTCGACAATTTGCGATCGAGCGCTTCGTAACCGCGATCGAGATGGCGCAGGCCACGCACCACCGTTCGGCCTTGCGCGGCCAGCGCCGCCAGCGCCAGCGCGGCACTGGCCCGCAAGTCGCACGCCCGCAGTTGCGAACCACCCAACGCGCTCACTCCGTCGATCGAAACCGCGCCGCGGCGCCGCGTCAGATTTGCCCCCAGTCGCACAAGTTCAGGCACGTGTTGAAAGCGATGCGGAAAGACGCAGTCGCGGACCAGACTCTGGCCCTTGGCCAGCGCGAGCACCGCCGTGAACTGGGCCTGCAAATCGGTCGGCAGGCCGGGATAAGGCAGCGCCCTAAGCTCGATCGGACGCGGTCGATCGCTGGCACACAAACGAATCCAGTCGGAGCCCGATTCGATCTGAAAACCCATCAGCCTGAGGCTGTCGACAACGTTCGTCAGATGCGCGGGACAAACCCGCGTGATGCGCACGTCACCGCCGGTGATGGCCCCTGCCAATAGTAACGTCGCGGCCTCGATGCGGTCGGGAATCACTTCGTGCCTGCGCACCGCCCAGATGGTCGACGCCGCGGATTTGGAGGACGTCGCTGCCCAATCCGTCGATCCGTGCGCCCAGCGCGATCAGAAATCGGCCGAGATCCACGATCTCCGGCTCGCGCGCGGCGCCGACGAGCGTGGTGGTGCCGTGTGCCGTGGTCGCCGCGCAGAGGACGTTGGCAGTGCCGGTGACGGTTGTGCCGCGCGGACCCGTCATCGAGATCGTCGCCCCGCGCAGCCGCTTTGCCTGGGCCACGACGCATCCGCGCTCGATGCGAATCTCGGCGCCCAATGCCGCGAGTCCGGCCAGGTGCAGATCGATGGGCCGCTGGCCGATGCGGCAGCCCCCCGGAAACGCCGCAACGGCCCGCCCGCGCCGCGCCAAAAGCGGACCCAATACGCAAAAGCTGGCCCGCATCTTTTGCGTCAGTCGGGCGTCGGCCTCAACCGGTCCGCGGTCGGACGTCTCCAAAATCAAATTACCGCGACCATCGTGCTCGACCGTCGTGCCCAGCCCCCTCAGCACGCGAGCCAGGACGGCTACGTCGGTCAGTTGCGGAATTCGCGAAAGGTGTACCGCACCGCGAGCCAGCAGCGCGGCGGCCATGATCGGCAGGGCGGCGTTCTTAGCGCCGCTGGCGGCCACGCTGCCGCGTAGCGGTCGTCCGCCCTCGATGCTCAAGCAATCCATTGCCTACCCTTGTTGCCCGCGCTGCGCGGCGATTCGCAATCAACAATCGTTCGCTCGGGATTCAGTTCTTCTTTTCAACAGCCGATTCGTTGCGGCGGGCCGCGATGACCCTGGCATGGCCTGCCAGGTCCTTGACCGTGGGGGCCAGCGCGAAACGGCCGTCGGCGACAATCAGCCCCCGGACCGTATCTTCTAACATCGGGCTGATCTCGAGCAAGAGCGATCCGCCCACTTGCAGGTGGCAGGCCGCCTGAGGAACCAGTCGCTCGATCACGCTGGTGCCCTGCGGACCGGCGACGAGCGCCATTTGCGGCTCGAAATTCTTGACGTCCCGGTCCAGGGCCTGGTACTCGCTGTCGCTCACATACGGCGGGTTGCTAGCGATAAAATGGAACCGCCGGTCGGCCGGCAGCGAGGTCAAAAGATCGCCCTCGATGAACTCGATGCGCTCGGCCACCCCCAGATCGCGGGCGTTGCCGCGTGCCACTTCGAGCGCGGCGGGGCTGATGTCGATGGCCGTGATACTGGCCTGCGGAGCATATTTTGCCGCACAAATTCCGATGATTCCGCTGCCAGTGCCGACGTCGGCGATGTCGATCGGGCCGCCGGATGCCTGTTGTCGAATCCGGTCCAGCAGCGCGATGACCAAAAACTCGGTCTCGGGGCGCGGAATCAACACGTCGGGCGTGACGCGAAACGGGAGCGAATAGAACTCCCGTCGGCCGACCAGATAGGCGACGGGCATTCCCTCGGCCCGGCGGCGCACCAGGTCGCGGAACCGCGTGCCGCAGATTCGTCGGCTGCCGGCTCATCGAAACGGGTGTAAAGTTCGATCCGCTGGCAGCCGGCGGCGCTGGCCAGCAGCACTTCGGCGTCCAGCCGCGGACTTTCGCGATCCGTGCTGCTTGAGATAGTCGGCGGTCCAGGCCAGCAGTCGGCCGATGGTCCAGGTTTCGGCTTGCGACATGCGGCACCCACAAAACGGAGGCTTACTCGACCGTGCCCATATCGTCGCGCTGCTGTTGGCGGTCGTAGTCCATCAGGGCTTCGGTCACCGGTTGCAGGTTGCCGGCCAGGATCGAGTCGAGCTTGTAGAGCGTCAGGCTGATGCGGTGATCGGTGACCCGATTTTCGGGGAAGTTGTAGGTGCGAATGCGTTCGCTGCGATCGCCCGAGCCGACGAGCGTTTTGCGTTCGTTGGCCCGCTTGTCGTGCTCGATTTTGCCGTTTGTGTTCGTAAAGCCGGGTCTTGAGCACGCGCAGCGCCTTGGCGAAATTCTTGTGCTGGCTCTTTTCGTCCTGGCAGGAGACGACGATCCCGGTTTCGTAGTGCGTCAGCCGAATGGCGCTGGCGGTCTTGTTGACGTGCTGCCCGCCCGGCCCGCTGGCGCAGAACACATCTTTGCGATATTCGTCGGGCTTGAGGTCGATTTCGACGTCTTCCGGCTCGGGCAGCACGGCCACGGTGGCCACCGAAGTTTGGAGCCGGCCCTTGGTTTCGGTCTCGGGCACGCGCTGCACGCGATGGCCGCCGCTCTCGTATTGCAGCTCGCGGTAGGCCCCCTCCCCTTCGACGCCCAGAATCACTTCCTTGAAGCCGCCCAGCTCGGTGGCGTTCATGTCGAGCATTTCGACCTTCCAGCCCCGCGACTCGGCATGGTGCTTGTACATTTCGTACAAGTCGCGGGCGAACAGCGCGGCCTCGTCGCCGCCGGTGCCGGCGCGGATTTCCATCACCGAGCGGGTGCGGTTGGCGTCTTCGCCGCCGACGGTCATGTCCAGCAGTTCGTTCCACAGCGCCTCGCGCTCGTTCGCGCAAGCTCGGGCAATTCGGCCTCGGCCAGTTCGCGCAGTTCCGAGTCTTTGCCCTGGATCATCTCGTTGGTTTCGGCAATCTGCTGGTTGAGCAGCTTGAAGCGGCGATACTTGTTGGCCAGCTTGGCCAGCGAACCGTGCTCGCGCGCAGCCGCGGCCATCAAGCCCGAGTTGGCCTGCACCGCCGGGTCGAGCATCTGCCCTTCGAGTTCCTCGAAGCGGCTCAGTTTGGTTTCCAGCAATTCGCGCAAGGACATGTTTGGGCACCATCTTCATGAAGGGCCCTGGCGGCGTGCCCGCGCGGTGGAGAGGGAGGGGGTCGCAGTCCAGGACCGAAAATAAGCCACGCCAATTGCGCGATTGCTCGCGCGAGGCGCGGGGCTAAGATTCGGTCTTGGTTTCCGCCGGCTGCTTTTTGCCGCGACCCAGGCTGGCGTAACCGGCGCTGGCGAACTTGTTCTTGAACTTCTCGATGCGGCCGGCCGTGTCGACGAATTTCAGTTTGCCGGTATAAAACGGGTGGCAAACGTTGCAGATATCGACCTTGAGTTCGGGCCGGGTGCTGCGGGTGACAAACGTATTGCCGCAGCCGCACTTGACCGTGGTTTCGAAGTATTGGGGGTGAATTTCTTTTTGCATGGCTCGACATCCTTTCACATCACTGCGGCGGCCAAAACTCGGGGGTCATGTGCCAAGTCCGGCGACAGCCTATCCCCCTGGCAGCCGAATTCACTTTGCCGTAAACCATCAACTTACCGTTTTTTGGCTCGGCTCACAAGCCAAACGGTGCCGAAGTCAGTGCACGCGGAAGGGTTAGGCCCTGCGGCATCGAGAGATAGTTTTTGAGTACCAAGGGGCCTTTACATCGCGAAATGCCAACCGTCGCGATCAGGGCGTGCCGCGAACCCGCCGCTGGACGTGGCGGGATCCAAGCGCCAGCACGGCGCCGATCGTTGCCAGGACCACGGAGCTCGGCTCTGGCACGCCTTCAATCGCCTGGAACCAGGAGTTTCCCATCAGCACTCCGCCCGCGGTGTTTGGATGCTCGCTGTCGCCGTACAGGCTGGTATTCACCGAACCGTCAGGATTGACGAAGTTGGCGTACTGATTGACAAACCCCACCTTTTCTCCCAAGGCTTCGGCCCGGGGCACCAGCACGTTTTGGATCAGCGAATTGTAATCCTGCACCAGCGGATTGAATGACGTGGGGCTGCCCGGGTTGAAATGGTCGTTGATTGCCGGCAAGCTGCCGACCAGCAACTCGGCATTCGGCCGATCGGCGACGATCTGGGCGACCAGAGCGGCCAGGCGGGTTTCCAGCGCTTCGACGGGGCTCGTTGCCGTGCCGCCGTTCAAAGTGGTGTACGTGCCCGGCAGCAGATAACCCTGAGTGATGTCGTTCGTGCCGATCAGCAGCGTAATGACGTTGGGTTCGGCCGCGGCGCGCCCGGTGCCGTTGCCGCCGGCCAGCCAGTAGCCGCCGTTGCTGCTGTTGGCGCTGCCGCTGCTGTCGACGCCGTCCAGATTGCTGGCAATCTGATCAACGCGGTAGCCGCTGTGTCCCTCGTGCTCGATCAAGGTTGGATTCGAGACGGCGGCATTGGAAAGTGTTGTCGACGGGTTGTCGGTTTGACTACCAACAAAGTTGACTTGGACGCCGGCGTTGGTCAGGTCGGTGTACAGTTGCGTGCGATAGCTGCCCGGATCGGGGATGTAGCCATCGGTGATCGAGTCGCCCAGCGGCATGATCACGATCGGATCCGCGAGGCCCCGGCCAACATCGGTGACCAGCAGATGCCGGCAACCAACGATATCAAAACGACAGATTTCATTCGGCACCCCGCAACAAACGAAAGATCAGTGAATCGCGCCATCGGTCGGCCGAGTCACATCACTTGATCTTCCGGCGGCGACGTGCGTGCAGAGCAATCGCGGGGAAAACCGCCGTTGCGGCCAGCAGCAACGAAGCGGGCTCCGGCGTCGCGATGACGGTAATGTCATCGATATTCACGGCATCCTCGGTTATTACGGAGTTCGTAAACGTCAACGAGCGAACCGTGTCATAGGCCGCCAGGCCGGTCGATTGCGCCCAGGTAGCCGCCGGCGGTGAGGCAAGATTGAGAGTCGCCAGGTCGGTGCCCGTGCCATTTGGGCCACTCCAAGCGTTCGCCACAACAGCACCCGATCCATGGAAATTGTCGTAGTAGAATGACGGTACCATGACGGTCGTGTCGAAT
Source organism: uncultured Planctomycetaceae bacterium (assembly GCA_963793635.1). Lineage (GTDB taxonomy): Bacteria > Planctomycetota > Planctomycetia > Pirellulales > PALSA-1355 > CAWCAX01. The sequence goes on along the minus strand of CAWCAX010000006.1, from coordinate 1,461,946 downwards.
GTGAATGTCATCGTGCCATAATCTCCGTTCGACGGATACACGAAGTAGTTGTCCGTGCCGGTTAAACCGGAGGTGCTGTCTGGGCTGCCGTTGTAGGTGCTGATATTGGAGTAGGTGACGGTAATACCCGCCAAGGGCTGGTAGCCGGAAGACAATGCCGCCCCGTTCAGATTGTCGGCCGCGAGCGTAAAGGACAGCACGCCCGCATGCGCTGTCACGCCACTGAGCACCGCTGCCACGCCAGTTGCCAGAACGAACATTGAGCACTTCATGAGTCGCCTTCACTTTCTTGCCTGAGAAAAGGGGTTGATCGAGCCCGGAGGCTCACCATTGCGAAATACGAAGAATCCACCTATAGGTGCAACGGGACCGTTGCCGCAGAAGACATGATTATCTTACAAAAGACATCGTATGTCAAAGTAGAACGGTAAATTACCGTCTTTTATCGGCCGGCTTGTTGTCCGACATGGGATGGCGCTCGGGCGCGGAAACTACGTGAAAGGCGAACAGCTGCGAAACGAGCTAGCCGTTTGCGGGCGACGCTCGAGCCGGACGTTAAGGAACAGCGCCGGCTCTGCTGCGCCGTTGGGCCGAACTATTCTCCGGCTTCCTGCTCGGCAGCAGGCTTGTCGGTCGCATCGGTAACCTTGACGCCCGCATCGGACTTGCCGGCTTGGGCCAGTTGGGCCTTGAGCCGGCGGCTCGCAACCGGTTGCCGTGTTTTTGGGGCGACGAATCGGCTTGGTAGATCTCGATTGCGCGGTCGAGCTGATCCGACAGTTCATAGGTGCGGCCCAGGTTGTAGCTCGCGCCACCGGTCCAGGGACCGCCCGGAAAATTTTCCAGCGTGCGGCGGGCGAAGTAATCGGCCGCCACGGGATACTTTTTCTCCTCCAGCGCAATCAATCCGAGCCAATAGCTGGCGTCTTGCTTGGCTAGGGACCAGAGCGTTTTTTCCGCCGGCTGCAGATTGGCACTGGCCAGATTTGCGTCGGAGCGGCGTGCTCGCAGATAGTATGCCTTGGCCCCTTTCTCTCCCTCGAAAACTCCCTTGAACTGCAAACACCGGGCTCGCAGCAGCGGCGACACGACCTGGAACACGGCCAGGTCTTGGGCCCAGGCGGGCGCCATCTCGCGGCGAATCGGCTGCGCCCGCGACTGAAGCACTTCGTAAGGGTAGGTCCAGCAGCGGGCCTGCTTGATGAGCGGCTGGTCCGAGAGCCGCTTGGCGATTTGCTCGGGGCTGGCCGTGAGTACGATCTTGTTCTGGCCGGTCAATTTTGTTTCGATTAGCCTCATCCGCCGGGCGAGATAGGCGGGCGAGGCTTCGACAAAGGCGATCAGGTCTTTCAACTCGCCGGATTGCACCGGATACTTGCGCTGCGAACTCAGATCGAGCTTGCGCAGCAATCCGTCGTCGGCCGCCACTTCGGCCAGCGTGGCCACGGGCCGCCCCTCGGGGCCCGGTATCGGCAGGCCCAGCTCCGGATCGAACAAGTACAAATCCTTGTCCGTCACCAGCGCCGGCACCCATTGCCGGACTTCGCCCGACGTTTCGTCGGGAATGCCCAGCACCGCCCCGTCCAGGCCTTGTTGCCGCAGCAGCAGCAGAAAGATCCAGGCGCGCTCGCGGGCCGTTGCGCGGCCCAGCTCCAGAACCTCGAAGGCGAACCGGCGCGGCGTGCCGTCTGCGGCGGCGGGTTCGTCTTCGAGCTGCAGGTTGCGCACGGTCCAGTCGAACAATTGCTGGGCCACCGACAGATCGTCGAGCTGATTGCCGCGGGCCGTGCGCGAATGTCGCGCAGCCAGATCGCCTCGCGCAGGTTGAGCATGTCGATCTCGGCATATTTTTCGGCATCGGGCTCCGCGATCCCGCGCAGGCTGCGATACTTCTCGGGCAGCGTCTCGCGGAGCGAATCGGCGTGCCATTCGACCGACGGCTTTTTCTGCTCGACCCACTGATCCAACCGGTGTCGAATTTGCGGCAGGATCTGATCGGGTTCGAATTCCTCCAGATGATTCAGATTGTCGGCCAAGGATTGAATCAACTCGTCCTGTTGAGCGCTGAGGTTGAGCGTGGGACCGCGCCGCGGCTGCGAGCCGGCCGACGAGCCGCGCCCGCATCCGCTGGACGACAGGCCCAACATCAGGCACGCAATTGCCAAACATCCTGGCGCCGAACGCGCACGTGGCCTTTGCCAGGGACCAACCGGCCGGCGGGGTTTGGTTTCTTCAGGCATCGTTCGGATCGGCACCGAATTGGCCGGGCAGGGACGAAAACCGGAACAAGGGACCATCAGACAAAGCTCTCCACCGTTTGACGGATTTTCAACAGCCGGCCGAGCAAGCCCGCTAAATCGTCCAGCGGCACCATGTTAGGGCCGTCGCTGGGCGACGTTTCGGGCGTGGGATGCGTCTCGAGAAACAGCCCATCGATACCAATGGCTACGGCCGATCGGGCCAGCGGTTCGATCATGGCGCGATTTCCGCCGGTGGCGCTGTCCGCTCCCCCCGGTTCCTGCACGCTGTGCGTGGCGTCGAACACGACGGGGGTGCCCAGGGCTCGCATTTCCACGAGCGAGCGCATGTCGTTGACCAGCCGCCCAAAGCCGAAAAAAGTTCCGCGCTCGCAGAGCAAGATGTTGCGGCACCCCGCAGCGGCCAATTTGCCGACGACATGCCGCATGGCCTGCGGCGCGAGAAACTGCGCTTTTTTTACGTGCACCGCTCGCCCGGTGCGCGCGGCTGCCACCAGCAAGTCGGTCTGTCGGCAAAGAAAGGCCGGAATTTGCAGCAAGTCGCAGACTTCGGCGGCCGGGGTCGCTTGCCGCGGTTCGTGAATATCGGTGGTGATCGGAAGTCCGGTTTCGCGCTTCACGCGCGCCAGGATCGCCAGCCCGGCGTCCATGCCCGGCCCGCGGTAGGACGACAGGCTGGTGCGGTTGGCTTTGTCGAACGAGGCTTTGAACACCAGCTGAATCGGCAGCTCGGCCGCGATCTGCCTGAGCCGCGCGGCAATTTGCAGCGTCAGTTCGGCCGACTCGATCACGCACGGGCCGGCAATGACCAACAGCGGCTGTCCTGCTCCGACGCGATACGGGCCGACGCTGGCGGGATCGTTGATCGCGGCGACGTCAGGCACGATCCGTCACCCCGTGAACAGCCGGTTCGAGAATTCCCAAGGTCGCGGCCCGCTTGAGCGGGACGAGTAGCGTCAGACGGCGCGGCAAGATCCGGATTTCCAGCGGCAGCATTCCGCCCGGATCGCCGTCGAGCTGGTAACGCACCGGCCGGTCCGATTCGATTCTCACCCGCCGGGCGAGCGTGCGCGCAAAATCATCGAGCTTGTTTTGACGGCCCAGCCACAGGTAGGCCAAATATCGCAAACCCTGCCACAGCGAGCCGCGGCGGAAGGTGCAAACGTTGAACAATTCGTCGGTCCCCACCGCATCGGGCGAAAACCGCAGTCCGCCGGCGTAGCGAGGCAAATTGACGATAAAGGCCCAGCGGACCATCGAAGGCGTCAGGCTGGCCAGCGGCAACGCATCATGTGCATTATCGCCGTGCGCAGGTTTCACAATGCCCGGAATCACCGTGCGCAGAATCACCGTGCGCAGAATCACCGTGCGCAGAATCATCGTGCGCTGTATCGCAATAGACCCGCAGCTCCGGGTATTCATAACTACGGATCGAAGCCAGGGTTGGTTTCAAGTAACTCCACATGCTGATGTGGCCGGTGCGGACTCGGTGCAGGCGATCCACGACTTCGCCGTCGAAACCGCAGCCGACCATGAGCAAAAAAATCCGGCCGTTGGCCTGGCCGGCATCGAGCTGGATCGTGCGCCCGCCGGCGATCGTGTGGCAGAACGTCGGAATGTCGGGCCGAATGCCCAGGTAGCCGGCCAGCAGGTTGGCCGTGCCCAGCGGAAAAACGCTGATCGGCAATCCCGGGTCGGTGCGGTTCACCAGTTCGGCCACGGTGCCGTCTCCGCCGGCGGCGACCAAAGCCCTAAGGGTTCCGGCCCGATGCGCTTGCTGAGCGGCCTGGACGACGACGGCCAGATCGGTCAGGACGTCGACGTGCAGGTTCTTGCGCGCAGGGCTTCGGCCAATCGCCCGACAATCGACGTGGGCGAGCCGGCACCGGCGCGGGTTGGCGGCGATGATGACTCGATTGGGTGCGGCGATCACGGTCGCAGGGGCCAACTGCACGGGGGAGGTTCTCCACCATCTTCGAACAACCGCGTTGACTATAGAACAGCGGCCCGATAGTGAAAAGTGAGCTTACACAGATCGAACCTGAATGGGGGCGTTGGGCGCCGCAAATGCGGGCAAAATCTGCGTCGGCAAGACCGCCGGCGCCCGGCTCTATTCCGGGGCCGGGGCAGCCTCTGGGCCGGTTGCCGGCAAAAACCGCCCATCCGGTCGTCCATTGAGCGGAAACCGGTCTGCCGCGGCCGAAATTTCCGTGATGCCCGAGAGGATCCGGTGCTGGCGCTTCCCGGTGAGCCGATCGGAGCGACTTATTTCAACCGCCCGGATCCGATGGTCCAAGTGCAGGGCCGTGCCCACGGCTTCGGCCAGGCCGAGCTGAAAGCGGTTTTGCGGATAGATCGGCGCCGAAAGCCGCTCGAGCGACCAGCGATCGGTCCGCAGCCGGATCCACTCCTCGTCCGGCGCTGCCGGTGCGGCGAACCGGGCAAGCTCGCCCAGTTGGCCCAGCGCGCCGCGGTGAACCAGCAGTGTGACGCGCTCGCTGCTCGGCGCATAGAGCGACCAGGATGGCCAGGCGTCATACCAGCCCCAAGGTTCCCCTAGCGGCAATAGCACGGCCGCGATTAACACCGCCTGCGTGGCCAGTTGTGATGTTCTGGCCCAATCGAATTGCGGAGCTATCGGAAAGTCCCGACGCTGGGGTGTGGCGGCCGGCTGCGGCGAGTGGCTGGGCGCAGCTTCGGCGAAGAGCAAAACATTTTGCGCCATGAAGTAAGCGTTCCAAATGAGCACGGCCAGACTGTGGTGCAGCCCCCAGGGCCCGAGCACCACCAACAGCCCGCCGTGCAAGAACAGGGAACCGACAAGAGCAGCGCGCCACGAGCGGCGGAAGCAAAATCCGCCGGCGACGGCAATTTCCGCCAGCGGCAAGGCCGCTGCCGCGATCAGTCGCCCCGCTTGCGACCAACTGTCTAAACTGAATCCGACAACGCCTAGCAGCGCCGCCAAAAACTGCTGACCCAGCGTGTGCAAGAATTCGTAGTCCAGCTTCGAGATGCCCGAGTAGAAATAGATGCTCACCGTCAGCAGCCGCATCAGGGCGAAACCACGCGGCGGAGGGCAATTGGCCAATGCCAAGGCCACCAGCACGGCTTGATAGGCCCAAGGCTGCAGGCGGTGCTGATCGATGAGCATCAGGCTCGCCATCGCGCCGACAAACACGCGCAGCGCCGCGCGCCAGGCCCAATCGGGCTTGGACACCGCCGCGGCCACCGTCAGCGAGCCGACAACCATTCCGGCCAGCAGCCACTCGACGCCGGAGGGAATCCATCGCGCCCCGTACATCAACGGCACGCGTGGAAAAACGGTCTGCGGAGTCCAGAGCCCCCAGGTCGCGGACAGCAACACAATCGCAAACAGGGCCAGCGCGCCGCAGCCACGCCGCGCGCCGCGGATCGACCGGAACGTCGAACAGGATAGAAGGTCGCATGCGTCTGACCCTGGCGGGTGGCATTGGGCCATCGACTTAGTTCCGGCGCGCTCAGCAGTGGCAGGCCGGTACGGGACCCGCATAGAATAGCGTCCACCGCCGCGCCGCGAGTAAATCTGTTTAACATCGTAACATGCCGGACTTCGTCACCTTGATCGACTACGATTTCCTGGCGCCGGCGAAAATCGTGTTCGGCTGGGGACGCCGTGCTCAGCTCGGCCAACTCGCGGCCCCATTAGGCAATCGGGCGATCGTGGTTTGGGGGTCGACAAAACTGCGCGCGGCCGGGCTCGGCCAATGGCTCGACAAGAACCTGGCGGACGCCGGTGTCGAAGCGGTCGAACTGGCCTCGATAAGCCGTGAGCCGCTCGTCGAGGACGTCGACTTGGCCACTGCCCGTTTGCGGCAGATCGGCCTGAAGCCAACGGACTTTGTGCTGGCCATCGGCGGCGGATCGGCCATCGATCTGGCCAAGGCCGTGGCGGCACTGGCCACCAACCCGCGGAGCGAAACAGTTCGCGATTTTTTGGAAGGGGTCGGCCGCGGGCTGCAAATCGATCATCCCCCCCTGCCCTTGGCGGCCGTGCCCACCACTGCCGGCACTGGCAGTGAGGCTACCAAGAACGCGGTCATTTCGTCGTACGATCCGCCGTTCAAAAAAAGCCTCCGCTCCGACCTGATGATTCCGCGCCTGGTGCTGGTCGATCCCGAGTTGACCACCAGCCTGCCCCCCTCTACCACCACGCACACCGGACTCGACGCGATCACGCAGCTTGTGGAAAGTTACATCTCGCGCCGCGCCCGGCCGATACCGCAGGCGCTGGCCCTGGCCGCGCTGCCGGCCGCGGTGGCCGCGCTGCCGGCTGCCGTGCAGGACGGCAGCAATCGGCAAGCCCGCGAGGCGCTGGCGCACGCGGCACTCATCTCGGGCATGTGCCTGGCCAACTCGGGCTTGGGTCTGGCTCATGGTGTGGCGGCGGCGCTGGGCGTCCACAGCCGGTTAGCGCACGGCCTGGCCTGCGCCGTGATGCTGCCCGCCGCGATCGCGGCAAACCGCAGCGTGGCGGAAAGGCCGCTGGCCCAGCTTGGCCGGGCCTTGGGCTCTCGGGCCGCGGATGACGCGGAAGCGGCCGATTTCTTGGCCGGCCAGATTGGCCGGCTATGCCGCGAGTTGGGCGTGCCGCAGCGGCTCTCGGAGCTGGGTGTGCGCCGCGAGCAAATTTCAGAATTGGTGCGCGACTCGCGCGGCAACAGCATGTCGGCCAATCCGCGCGACGTCTCCGACGCCGAGCTCCACGCGATTCTGGAGGGCATGTGGTGATAAACCCGTTGAACGAGCGCGGCCCCCAGTGGGTGGTAGTATCGCAGGGGCGGCATGCCGTTTGGGCCATTTCGGCCGGCCGGCTTTATCGCTTTCGGCCCCCTGCGGTTCGCGTGGTCAACGCGATCGGCTCGGGCGATTGCCTGGCGGCCGGCATCGCCTGGCAGGTGGCCCAAGGGCGCGAATCGCTGGCGGCGATTCGCGTTGACATTGCCGCGGCCTCGCTGGGTGCCACGACGCTGCTGCCCGGCCGGCTCGATCCGGGGGACGTGCTACAGCTGGCCGCGACGATCACGGTTGAGCAGGCGTGAGCAATCAGAGCCTTATCGCTCCAGCGTCAGCGCCCACTCGCGGAAGTCCGCGTCCAGCTCATCCCACGAGAGCGTCGGAAACATCTTCCGAACCGTGGCCGAGCCCTGCGGGTCGTCGGCGTGGTGGTCGCGAAACGTGCGATAGAAATCCTCCAGCACTTCGCGGCGCTGCATGAAGAGGCAGAAGTACCGGGCGTGCGCGTAATTCAAACCTTCCTGCTTGCCGCGAAAGTCCTGGCTTTCGACCAGCGATTGCAGCGTGCGCAGCCGCGCGCCGCGGATCGCCTTCTGCAAGCCCGGCAGACGCCAGTTTTCGAGCCCCTCGATCCACGGCCCGTCCTGGTCCTCGCGAAATCGGCATTGCTCGTGCAGCGAAGCCAGGCCCTCGTTGAACCAATCGGGGATTCTTGGAAAGTCGAAATCGGCCAGCGCGTGCGTCAGCTCGTGAACCAGCGTGCCGCCGCCGGTATCGATGTTCATCACCAACACCCGGTCGTGCGGCTTGTAATAGCCGTAGATCGAGACGTTGCGATCGCCGAACAACTTCTCGGCATAGTGGTTGTAGCTGGACTGGTTCGACCAGAGCAGCACGGTGATCGGTTCGCTGGGTGCGTGCCTGAAATAGCGCTGGGCCATCGCCGCGGCAGCCGGGCCAATGGTGTCCTTGTACCACAATTCCAGATCCGCCTCGTCCATGTCGCCGGCGATGACCAACGGCGGCCGGACGATCGTGTGGCACTCGGCGCCCAGTCGCGGCCGCAGCTTTTCGGCCGCTTGATCGCAGGCCCGCTGGAGCTTTTTGTCGGTAGTGCTCGGCGGCGGCTCGTCGGCCATCGCCTGGCTCACCAGCACGTGGTTCGCCGACGGTGGACCACTGAACTCGCTGCGCAACCAATCGCACAGCGCCATGCAGCACACCACGATCAGCGGCGGTCCGAAGCCCAGGATCGACAGACGAAGTTTCGACACGCGGCACCTAAAGCGCTGGGCTGGATCAGCCGGCGAAGCTGAAAAAAGCTCTGAACAGCCAGCCTCGGGCAATTGTCCGAAGCAACCAGATTTCAAATTAGGGTATACGTCCCGAAACAAACAAGGAGCACTTCTACTATTATAGGCCACGGGGGTCATTGCGGGAGCATGATCGTAGCGGTTGGGCAGGCGGGAGGGGGGAAGAAAGGATGAAGGATGAAGGCGGAAGGATGAAGGCGGAAGGATGAAGGCGGAAGGGGAGCAAGGATGAGGGATGAAGTCGGAACGCGGAATGCGGAAGGGAGTCGGGCGCTGTCGGATGCTCTGCAAGGGAGCCGGCGTCAGGCCTGCCAGGCTCGAGGCATTGCCGGGAAGGGCACTTCTGAGAAAGCAAGAGCCTTCGGCGATCGGCTAGCAGCCGGGGCCGGAGCAGGAACCGGAACCGGAACGAGCACCGAACGCGCAGCTTGCTCGCCGCGGCTCGACTGACTTCGGTGAGCTCAGTCGAATCGAGCTCGCCGAAGTCCGGAGGCACATACTTGGTTCTGAGCGAGTGCCACTCGGCAGCGCCGGTTGCCGATTTTGGGCAAACCCGCGGCCTGCTGGCCACGGTTTGTCGCTGAGGAAGGTGCTGGCAATCCCGAGGGACGCTAGCGCCGCACGGGCGTGAGCCGGTTGCGGACCTCGCGCACGATGTCGTCGATTTGGAACGGCTTCAAGAGAGCTGGCTCTTGTTCCAATTTGGCACGCCAGGCGCTCAGCAGCCGATGTCGGCCGGCTTCTTTCGGCTCTTGATTAGACTCATCAGCGATCTGTTGAATCGTGCTTTCCCAATTCTTCAGGTTCATCGGCTCTTTCCTTGAGGATCTCGGCGCTGGGTGGTTCTTCGTTTCTAGTATCGGCTGCGGGCCGCAGCCGACGTGACCCGCAAGCTTCCCGCACGCTCGCTTTTTCGGCCAGAACACCGATCTTATACATATTCCAAGCGGATGCCAGACTGGCCGAGTCCAGACGGGCCGCTGTCAGGCTGGGGGCGAAGCCGCTCTGAATTGGCCGGCTCGTGACGGGAATCGCCGCTTTCGCGCTAATGGCAGCGAGGCCGTCCTGTGCGTTGTGGGGCTGCAAGGCCGCCAGAATTTTGCTTGCAAGCCGGTTTTTCGGTGGTTAAATTCACCCTGTCGGCGTGACTGCCACGCCCATTTACCTCACGCTGTTCGCCCGCTAATGCAACATTCGTAGCTCGATCGGCTTTCAACGGGGTTGCAATTCTTTCGGCGGACGACCCAACGGCTCTCAGGTGAGCCTTGGTCGGCGTTGCCAAGCGCTCTTGCGCTGGACGACCTGCGCACTCGGCCTGGGCACACTCGGCCTGGGCACACTCGGCCTGGGCACGCTCGGGCAATCGGCAACATTGGCTCAATTCACAATTCACTCAAGATGCAAATTATGACAACCAACAAAATGAAGTATGCGATTTTGATTGTCGCGGCTCTGGCTGCGCTGGTCGGTGACGCGGGGCAGGCGCGGGCAGGTCTTCTGGGGGCGACCGTCAATTCGACTTACTATTATCCTGACTTGGCGACGGTGAACGAGCCCGATGGAACGCTAGTCGTTGCGCCCACCGCGACGTTTACCGCCTTCGGTGTTCTGCAAGAGGTCGTCTCCGATACTCAAATCGTGCTCACTATCGTCGTCGGCACCTCCCCTTTTGGATTCGGCACGTTCAACGGACCGGTTTTCGACTTCATCGGCTCCGGCAACCTCATCAGCGGCGTGACCGTCGATGGAAGTACTACGGTTGGTGGCTTCGACGCTTCGCTGGTCACGCTGACCACGGATGGAGCTGGCGGCCAATTCATGGAAGTAAACCTCCAGAGCATTCTTTTTGGAGCATCGGCTAATATCACTTTGGATGTGTCGACCGTACCCGAGCCGGCGTCCATGATCCTCTGCGGCCTTGGTGCCCTTGGCCTGTTCGTCGCCGCGCGTCGTCGTCGCAAAGCCTGAGCGTTCGGCCGCTGCGACCCTGAAGCCCTCGCGTCAAACCGGGGGCTTTTTCATGCGCTGGTCGCGAAATTCGAAGCCTGCTGGCATCGGCCGGCGGCCGCGGTAGGCTTTCGGAAATGTCCGAAGTAGCATCTCAGCTCAAACAGGGAATACGCCGGTAGGTCGCCAGCCAGTCGGCACGATCGCTAGGAAGACGGCGTTACGGTTGCACATATGTGTCCTTTCCCGCGCTCGCGGAGTGCAAGCGCAAAGTGGAAGCCTGCGCGGCCAGCAGCTTTGGCCCTACTGAGGCGGTTACTAGGCCACCTGAGGCAGCGTTACCGCTGGCTCGGGCCGGTCTACCAGCCGCGCAGGCTCTCGTTTTCTAGTAAACGGGTTCAGTAATCCCGAAGAGGAAAGGAATCCCAGCAATCCACCAGCAGGCACCGATGAGGCCGGCCGGTCACGACGGTTTCAGTGCCGTCGATCTACCAGCCGGGCGGGAAAGTACAAGCCTGCTGGTGGCAGGGGCGAATCGGCAGAAATACCGCACGGAGCCTGTTCAGTGCCGGGCTCGGTGGGGGTAGACTGAGTAAGCCATTTCCGCTTCAAATTCTTTAGAGCAGGAGACTCCGCTCATGAACGCTCGTCCCAATTACCGCCGGCAGCAATTGAACGGTCTTTGTTTCGTTGCCGCGCTCCTCGTATCATGCATAGCAACCCGGCACGCATCGGCGACAGTGCTCTTACCGATTTCGGGAGTGACTGCATCATCAACGTCTGTGAACGCTGAAGGAAACCCGGGTTACACAGTGAGCAACAATTCGGTCGTGGCCGGCGGATCCACGGTTTTGGGCGCGAGCGATTCCTTGGGGGACTCGGGCTTTAACCCGGACAACAGCGATTTTGGCAACTTCGTGACGCTCCTCGCGGGTGCAAATGTCACCTATAACCTGGACGCCCCCTATAACGTCAGCAATTTGCTGATTTGGAATTTTTCGCAAACGGGGGATGCGTCTGCTGGAGCCCAGAGCGTTTTGATTTCTTCGAGCGCGACTGGCGCCCCCGGCTCTTTCACTACCGTGGGTACCTACACCTTCAATGAGGTAACTCAGAATCCTGGCTACGGTAGCCCGCGCTATGTCGCCGGAGCTCCCGGACAAGCAGGAACGCTACCGTTTGTCGCAGCAGGCGTTGCGAATGTCCCGGCTCAGATCCTGAACGTCGACATTCTTGGCGCTCAATACATTGAACTTACCATCAATTCTAATTGGGGTTATGCGGATTTGGTCGGCATCAATGAGGTCAATTTTGTCGGCACCGCCGTCCCCGAGCCCTCCTCCTTCATCCTCTGCGGCCTCGGTGCCCTTGGCTTGTTCGTCGCCGCCCGTCGTCGTCGCAAAGCCTGAGCGTTCGGCCGCTGCGACCCTGAAGCCCTCGCGTCAAACCGGGGGCTTTTTCATGCGCCGGTCGCGAAATTCGAAGCCCTGCCGGCATCGGCCGGCGGCCGCGGTAGGCTGGTCGGAAATGTCCGAAGTAGCATCTCAGGTCGAACAGGGACGAAATCACCGACGGTGATCGTGGTCCTTTGCGGTGCGGGGCTTGGATTTGGCGGGCATTTGAGTTACCCTTGCGGTTCGGTTTGCAAGGCCGCTTTGGCTCGGTTCATGGCCCCCGTCGGGCGACGACTCGATGGGGGTTCTTGCTTGGCTCGAAACGAGACTGGATATTCGTTTTGGCAAGAATTGCCAGCCGTGCCTCGCAGGCCGAAAGTGCAATCTCTTTCGTCGCTTTGGCGAAGGGGGAAAACCTGGACGGGTAGCTCAGTTGGTAGAGCAACGGACTGAAAATACGAAAAGAGCCAATCGGACCTTGCCCTGTCTGCCCCGCAGAAAACCGCGTTTTTCCCGAGCGAAACCGGGTTTTTCGTGATTCCAGACAAGAGCGCACATAGGCGCACAAAGGTACACAAAAGCGCGAAATGGGTGTCAGTGACACCCGCTCTAAAACGGCTAACGGGCGAGCCTGAAACGAGAACGGCCGGCGGCAACTCGCGTCACCAGCCGACCGGAAGGAATTCTTCGCCAGGATTGCGCCTGCCGCGTTCGGACAGGCTTCGATGGGTTGTGGGGCACTGCGCGCCGCTCTACGGCTACGGCGTTTCCAGGCCCGCTGCGATGATCTTCCTCTCGCCATTCGTCTCAACTACGATCATCGCGCGATCACCGGATGCCCCGATCAGAATTTTGGTTGCAGTGTCACCGCAGTGAACGATTATCGCAGTATTGTCCGGTTTCACGACGATGCCAACCTGCGCCCCGGACACATCGCGAAGGATAAAAGTCGGCCCTTCGGCTTCGATGGACATTGCGGCGATCGATTTCCGGTCCTTTGAGAATATGGCCAGCGATGGTCGGTCGTTATTCATCAGCCCGAAGCGACCCCGGACATTACCCTCCTTGTCGGTCAGATTGAAGCATTCAGCATCGACTATTTTGGCGTCTGGACTTGGCTCAAAATCGAAGCCCGCGCCGTTCTCGAAATCGATCACGTTTAGGCCCTCCAAGGAACTAACAGGAAACGGCCCTGGCCCGTCGCGCGACGGGCCAGGGGCTGGAAAACTCACTTCATGTCCGGCGCCGCGATGGGCGTCCATTGGTGCCCTGTAGCGTCGACCGGCCGGAAAAGTGTCGACGCGCCGGCGCTTTGGCCAATTATCGCCGGGTCAAGATACTTCTCGGTTACCCTGCTGTCAGCGTGGCCCATAAGCTGCTGCGGATTCAGGCCGGCGACCATGCCGTGGGATGCCACCGATTTTCGCAAACAGTGAAATTTCATCTTCCGACCGCAGGGCAACCCGGCTCGCTTGAGGATCTGCTCGTAATGGATCCACAGGTAGGTCCGGCTGAGCGGCCACGCAAAAACAAGATCCCGCGCCGGCTGCCGCATTAAGCGGAGCAAGTCGACCGTCGCTGAGTGCAGCGGGTAGCGGCGATCCTCGCGGCCACCCTTGCGCGCTTCCGCCGGGACAAGGATTACGCCAGCATCAAGATCGATCCAATTCCAGCGGGCGTCCAAGACCGCGCCGATTCGCTCCCCGGTGTCCCAGATGATGTAATGCAAGCAAAACCACCAGAGCCCGGCCGGAACGCCGGCAATTCTGCCCGGAGTGTCGCGGCAGGCGATGAATAGTCGCTGGATCTCTTCCGCCCTCCAGCCGCGCGGTATCCTCTTCGGCAGGCGCTCCGCTTCGATGTCCGGCCAAGTGTCGACCAGCCGCTTTCGAGCTGCGAAGTTCCACAAGGCGATGAGATTGGACCGCTCCTTGTTTGCTGAATATGGAGAGCGCCCACCGTCCTGTTGCCTGAACCACCACAGAAACTTGGCGCCCATTTCGTCGTTCAGGTCAGTGAGCAACGCCTCGCGGCCTAAGAAGCGGCGCAGGTTGTTGAGCGTCGTTTCGTAGAGCCGGATCGTGTCGGCCGCTTTGCCGCGAAGCTTGAGCGGTGCGAATGTCTCGCGGAACAAATACCGCAACTGTCCTGGCTCTGTTTGCACGACCGGCAACAGCTTTGATCGAGGCAACCGCCGACACTGGCGCCACACGCGGTTGTCCAGCGGGTGAACGTCGACCCACCCCAGATAGAAGGCGTGCGCCCACAAAACGACCAGCTTTTCGCGATATCTCTGCTGTGTCCCCGCTGATAAGAGCGACTCGTTTTCATGCTTGAGCCACGCCAACAGGAAATCGTCCTTCAGCATGTCGACGTAAACCGTCTCGCCGTGCCACTTCTCGACTCGGCGAATGACGATCCGCAGCAGCGTCCGGTACTGATCCGAGCAACTGCGGCTTGCGACGTAGACTAGAAACAGGTCGCGAAGAGTTGGACGCGAGCCTGCCGTTTCTCTTGGTTTGGCGGTCATCGGCCACCGCCTTCCGATGTGGCGCCACGAAACGCGTCGCGGTATCGACGGAACCAACGGTCCATGCCGACACGAAATGACGCCAGGAACTCCCGGGCCTCTTCGTCGGTCCGTGTTGGCTGGTCGCGCTTAATGCGATCGCAAGCCGCGCAGACCACTCGCAGATTTTCATTGCTGTTTCCGCCCCCTTGGCTTCGCGGCCGAAGATGATCGAGAACGAAACTCTCGAATAGCCGCGGATGGCTCAAGAGGTCCACTCCGCAATACTCGCAAAAAAAGCGAGACCGGAGAATCAACGCCGAATGGGACAACTTCCGCACTTTCATGGGTACTACCTCCACGAAAAAGCCCCTGCACGCCGCGGTGTAGTACGGCAAATCCGAAGAAATGCCCCGCAGGCGCAGGGGTTTGCGCGATTGACAAGTTGGAAGCTGGATCTACCGTACTACGCCGGCAGTATCGGCGATTGGCAGCCCCTAGTCAATCGTCCAGCCGCGGCCCCGCGGGCGGAAAACTACAAGCCTGCTGGCGTCGGGCAAGTTATGAGCGAATAATGGTGCCTTTCGGCAGATTGTTTGTCGTCTGTCGTCGGAAATCAAAATGTGGCCAAGATCTCCGGTAAGGGTGCATCCGTGGCGCGTCAGGTTGCGCAGGTGGATCAGCGCACGTGTCCTGTCATTTGTCGGCAGACTTCGGCGGAGGGACGGTGGCGAAATTCAAATGCTCCAACTCCTGGCCGAACGGTATAGGCCGGGAGTCCGGGTCCCCACAGATGTCACCATCTCAATCTCCCAGTGCCTTTTCCTCGACGTCATCTTCATTGAAGACTTCGCCCGACTCGCAGCAGGATTGCGAGCATTTCTAACTCGTTTTAGCGATCCGGGTGCAGCGCTTGACGTCGACCAGTGGTTGAATTCTCGGAGTTGCGCAACGCACGCGAATTCGTGGCACTGCTTCAGGGACGCGCGCCTGGATGTTCAAAAGGATTTTAAACTACTGCGGGGCTGCGATTTCTTTATCGTCGACATCTCTCCCTCGGCGGTCGTGTTGATAGTCAGGGCATTGCCGAGCGCTGCCTTCGACGAGAAATTTGGGGCCATTATTGCAGAGGAGACGCACGACGAACGCGAGCTGTACTTGAGATTCTTTCGGCGGCGCGGTTTGGTTAGTACCGGTGCAGCCGCCTGGATCGCGAAGCGTGATCGACTAACAGAATTGAGCTTGGCCATGAACCGTGAGGTCTCAGCATTCCTCGTCGACTTCAATATCGGGGATTGGGCCTCGGTATCTCCGTTGCCTTGCATTCAGATTTTCGATTTGGCCCATGGCGCGGCTCGGGGCGAAGACTCCAATGCGCGACAATTCTGGAATAGCCTCGGCATGGGGATCGGGGACTTTGGCCATTCAAAGGGCGGAGTAGATATTTACCAACCCAACGAACTATTCGAGCCTTTCAGGGTGCTAGTCGATTCGTCTCGAGCGCAAATCCCGGGCCTTGAATCAGGCTGCGCGGTCCGGTGGGTATCCCTTTGGTGCGTCGTCGAGCCCTTCATCCTCATGTATGCACGGGCGATTGCCTTACTTGAACATTGCTCTCGCACCTTTGCTACGTCTGGCGATCTTAGGAGGGAAGCCGGGGCAATACTCAAGCGTAAGCGCGGCCTCCCGGGTGGCTGGATACCGCGGCTCATAGGCGCCGACTTTCAGCACGCGCGATTGCTGGAGGAAGTTGACCATAGCGAGCTGCAGCGCGACTTCTCCGGCATGAATGACTTTGAGCTCCTTTGGGATGGCCAATTGTCATTATCGAACTACCTCTTGGACCGCATTAAGTATCTTTCCACAATGGCGGCCACACAATTGTCAGTCATCCGAAGGTATGCGGAGGTAGCGAACGCGGACAGGTTGTCGCGTTTGAGCCTTCGCCTTGCTTGGTTGGGGATTGGGGTCGCATTACTCGCGCTTTTCTTGGGAGTCCTTGGGATCATTCCAGATGATATTAAAGGGTTGCTGTACAATTCCGTTGCCCCGTGGCTGCACTTCCCATTATCTCGCGGTGGATGAGGTGGCCGCCGCCATCTTGCTCCTTGGTGCGCTCGGCTCCGGCGTGTTTCGTTATCGGGCATGCAACGCGCCATTCAGATCATCGAGCACGCTGCGGAATCCTTTTGGCTGCGCCGTCGGATACAATGCCAGCCAATTGACTGCCCATTACGCTGGGGTCCCTCGCCAGAAGAGCGCTCTGCCGGGCTGGCAATCGGCGCCGGGCGCGGTAGGCTGGTGCCGGTCCGGTCCCCCGTTCGGGAGTGAAAAAATGTCGTTTGATCCTTGTGACGTTCCGCCGCCTTTCTGTCCTTCGTGCTCAAAGGTGCGACTAATCTGCCTTGGATGCGTTGGCCCCGGAGAGCTCCCGGCCGAAAGGGCGGCATATCCAGTCTGGATACGCCATGAGTGCCCTAAGTGCAAGGAAATCATTGAAGAGAAATATGAACTGCACGGCCGGGCAACGATTGGAGACTGGCAGGGTTTTATCGTCGGGGCTAGCCCATCGCTTGCGAAACTTCGAGACCGGCCTAGCCCCACCGCCGCCGGATTCATGTTCCATTTAACGCTTGCTCACGATGATCGGCTACCGTTCGCGACGGGCGACGTTACTGATCTAATTATTGAGCCACTTGGCCCTGGCCCGTTCAAATTGCACGTAAAGGCCTTCTCCCCCGGTCCGCCGCCACGGCCTCAGGAAAAATTGCTCCGCTCGGAAGCGATGATCCCATTTGAGACGGTCTAGGAAAGCGGGCATCGAATGGAATTGGCCGTTTCGGTCTTGGCGTCGTCGGCCGTGAGCGCGGCGCTTGCGGCGGCAATGATTTTTCTGGCCAAGCAGGTTATAACCGAACGGGTCAGGAGCGCGATTAAGCACGAATACGACGAGAAGCTTGAGTCCCACAAGGCCCAGCTTCAGTCGCAGAACGCCGTGGAAGTCGAACGGCTGCGATCGGAATTAGCAATCACGGCCCATGAACGGCAGATCGTTTTCTCTGCCCTGCACGAGCGGGTCGCCAAGACAATTATCGGCACCTATAGGCGGTTGCGTGTGCTGTTGGAAGCGATGGAGCAATACATCAAATTGGGAGGTTCGTCGGCCGATCCCCCACAATCAGTAAGGCGCGACATCGCAAACAAGGCGCTCGTGGCCCTTCGAGACTATTTTCGGCCCCGCAAGATTTGCCTCCCGGCCGCAACTGCGGAGAAGGTCACGCACCTCGTCGACAAGCTGATTCTCGATGTCGGGTTCGACTTTGCGGTCAACGTTGAAGAGAACGAGAGTCACGATGAGCGCGTGAAAGCTTGGCTCGCTGCATTTAACACCTTCCAGCAGAACGTCACGCCCGTGTTTACAGAACTTGAGTCGGAATTCCGGTCAATGCTTGGAGTCGAGTCGGCGAAGGCGCCGAGGCCGTAGTCTGTCGCGACTGAGGTAAGCCATCCGGCTCCGCTCTGCCAGCCGCGCCAGGATGTCAAAGATCAATTCGTTTGCGGAGTCACTGCCGACCGCAGCCGCGCGTGCCAGCGGTTGAGCCAGCTTTGCCGCTTCTCACAACCACAGCCCGGCCGCTTGTGGATTCCCAGCCAGGCCAGCGCGCTCGCAATCCAGTCCCCCAGCAGTCGCCGCCCCGGGCAGTTGCGCCGCCAGGTCTTGTCGCCGTCGATCGCTCCCACGTCGAATCCGCAGCGCGGACAGCTCAGCGCGGCGTTGTCAAAATCGCAGTCCATCACATCAAGCTGACCGTGCAGGACGCCCCGGTGCCGTCGCAATCGCCGGTGCCCGATGAAAAGCCGCCGGTCGGGGACGAAGCGTAGGGAAGCGAAACATTCGTGAAGCTGTTGCAATCGATGCGGCCGGTCACGACGTTCTGAAACGTCATTAGAAACGCGCCGAAAAAGGCAACGCCTTCCAAAAAGACCGTGAGCGTGGTTTGGTTGGCCGTGGAATCGTAACTGACATCAAAGCCGGCCCAATATCCCTGGAAAAAAAGCCTGCTGCACCAAGTTGTCGAGTTCATGTATATCCACTGGCAATGATTCCCCGTCGCCGTCACGGTGCCCGACGTCACAAAGGTATTGTTCCAAATCGTCGCGCAGTCCGGGCAGGCGCTTCCGTTGACGACGCCCGATATGACGATCTTGGCCACCTTCGCGGCCGAAGCGCTATTGCTACAGCTCGTGCAACCAGAGCAGCAGGAGCAGGGGTATCCGCCGGTCATTTTTTAGCACCCCAACTGCGCAATCCAGTATTGGCCGTTCACGTCGTCATACAGTGCAATGCCCGTCTTGCCGGACGTGCCGCTGAACACGTAGCCGCTGGCCGCGGGCAAGTTGTACAGCGTGATTGTCGAGCCCGGATTCGAGCCCTGATAGTAAGCGCTGACCGTGACACTGGACTGCGAAGCGTTGGACGTCGTGAGCGTTCCGGTGAGCGTGAATCGAATCCAACGAGCAATCGGCACGACGGACTGAATTTCCCATTGCGTGTTGGCCTTGTTCCACTTGATGACGCACTTGGCGCCGCTGGCGCCATAGAGGCCGTTGACGTTTTGCGCGGTGTAGTAGCTCGTCGTCGTCACTTGGCCAAACGTGCTTTCGTCCATGCCCTTCAGGTTGTTGATCTGCATCGACGTCGTGCCGGAAAGCATCTGCGCGTTGAGCGTGCCGGTATAGCTCAGCGTCTCCTGGTCGCACTCGATGATCCACGGTTTATCGTTGACCATATCGTAGGCCGCGATGCCCTTGGCTCCGCTCAAGGCCCGGGCAAAGTGCCCGGTCTTGTCGTAGACCGTGCCCGTGGTGGGATACTGCTGCGTGTCCTGTTGCGAGCCCCATTGATCGCCGCTGGCGAACGTGCAGGCCGCCGAGCCGCTACTCATGTTGGCGGTCAGCGTGAACATGACGTGACCGGCCTTGGACTGCCCCTCGACGCACTCGTACTGACCTACGCCCGAGTTTGCCGATTCGTTGAATGTGACCAGCAGCACGGCGCCAGTCAGTGCCCGCCTGAAAAGATTGTTGGGATCGTAAACCGTGACCGTCGAGCCCGGGTTGATCCCGTCCCAATAGCTGTTGACCGTGGCGCCCGCGCTTGAGCCGCTGGCCATGTTCGCAGTCAGGGTTACATAGGCGAACCGTGCCTGGTGCTGGACCCAAATCAAGTCCCACTGCGAATCGTTATCGTCCCAGACCGCATAGAACAAGGCGTTCGTCGGTCCCCAGAATCCGCCTTCGTTTTGGACGGTGATTCCCGCCGCGCTCGGGTCCGGGTTGCGCCCCTGCCAGTAGTCCGTCATCGTGCAAGAGGCTTGCGACGTGTCGCTGCTCTTGAGTTGTTCGTAGAGCGTGCCCTTGATGAACAGGCTCTTATGCTCCATGTAGACGATTTCGTAGTAGCCCGAGTCCGGCTGAAGTTGGCACCAGCCTTGGTAGCCCTTGGCCGCGCCGACGGGAGCCTTTCCGGTGAAGTCCGAACCGCCGGCAATGAAGCTGTCGTAAACGGTGAACGTCGCGGCGCTGGAATCGACCAGCCAGGTTGAACCGTTCCAAAGACAGGGCAGCGCGTCGGCATACCCGGTTCCGAAAACCAAGTCGGTGTACAACTCAAAGCGAACCAGCGGCCCAACGCCCTTGGCAATCGCATACAGCGGCTTCGTGACGCCATCGACCGAGAATTTGCCGAGCAGCCGCCGCGCCCAGTAGCGGCTACCCTGGGGCAGCGTGAGGCCGGTTGTTCCCGAGCCGCCTGGCTTGTCGACGACAACGAGCCACACGTCTATCTCGGTGATGGCCGATCCGCCAATGGTGGGAGTTGGTGTCCAAGGATCGGTGCAAAACGTGTCGGTCCCATCCGAGAATCCAACGACAAATCCGGGGAACACGCAACTCCCCGGTGAAGAAACTGGCGCCCCGTCCGCACTGGAGCCATCATTCACTTCGACGATGCGCGATTGATCCGGGATTTGCGGCGTGAGGTTCCGCCGCCGATAGCGAGCGCGGTTGGTGGGGACTTGCTCGGTCTGGCGGACCGCTCGATTGAGTCTGCGGGCATCCGATTCGCCAACGAGAAAATGCTTGGCCATCGTTAGTCCTCGACGCCTTCAAGCAGGGCTGACATTTCGGCGAACAGGCGCGGCCGCAGCAGCTTGATCGCAATCACGGCGCGATGCGTAGGATCGCCGCCCTCCGCTTCCCATTGTTCAACCAGCTCTTTCACCCGGCTGTTAAAATCCAGGGCGATGGGATCGGTCATCCAAGAATCGGCCGCGGGCTGGTCTTGTTCTACAGACGTTGTGCTCATTGTTACCTCACGTTGTTTGAAAAGCCGGGCACGCCCGCACGAGAACGTGCCCGGCCGGATTCCCCGCAACGAGCGGGTGTCTTGGTTTTAAATCCGTCCCGCCGACTTTGCAGCCGGGTTGGTCGTTCGGTTCTCAGGACGGGTGAAAGGAAAAGCCAAAGGCCGCCGGCACAATCGCTTTCGTTCTTATGCCGTGGTTAGAGCCCCTTTGGCCCGCGACGATCCTCCGCGCGGAATTGGCACGGTCAATCAACTCGAAACTACTCCTGAGATAAAAGACTCGGCTCCTGGCCTGAGTTGTCGAACAATTCGGGCCGCTGCCGCGCCAATTCGCGCAGTTTCCTGGGCGCGGCAAGTGAGTCCGACTGACGGTCCATTGCGACTCTGCGGATTTGTTCGGCAGCCGCCAGCTCCGCCTCGTGTCGCCTTTCGATGGCACGTTTGCTGTACTCGACGCTCACGCGCACCCATTCGGCGATGGCCGCTTCACGGTCGGCGATGTAGCCTTCCAACTCGTGAACCTTCCGAATCAGGTCCGCATCGGCTGCGAGCTGTTCCGCGCTGATGCTCTGATCGTTCATGGTTTCGACCAGGCACGTTGCATCGTCGGGCTGGGGATTGTCCGACCGCTCCAGCAGGCCGATGTACCGGGCCATCACCAGTCGGCGCGCCTCTTCGTTCTCGGCTCGGGCCAGCGCTGCCTGTTCGGCCCGCTGTGCGATTGCGAGCGATACAGCGTCGGTCGGCCGTGGCGGCGGTTCCGGCTCCGCGACGGTTGCTGTACGGGCCTCGGTAGCTTCGGCGGGCGCCGGGTCATCGACTACCGCCACGGCGGACACGTCGATCGATGGCAGCGGCCCGTCGCTGAATTCCGAAATTGGAAATGCGCGGGGTGGGTTCTGGTCTCGGTGCATGATTAGGTTTCCTTTCGGGGGTTGGTGGGCCGTTTCTACATCCAAACGTGCTCGCCGGTCCGCACGTCGTAGCCGCGGCGCCCGATCATGATGTTGCTGACCGGCGGCGCCTTGGGTTTCTTTTTCGCCGGCGCGGGCTCGTCGTCCTCTTCTTCGTCGTCATCCTCTTCGTAGTCCGCGCTGCCGTCGTCCACGTCGTCGCCGTTGCCACCGCGCTTCTTCTTCGGCTTTGCCTTTCGGGTCGGCGCGGTGCTCGGGTCGCCAGGCTCGGTGTCGTCGTCGTGGCTTGCGATGGTCGCAAGGGTTGCATCGGCGTTGCCGTCGCGGTTCGCAATGGCGGTGCATCGCTGCCAGAGCGCGGGGTGGCTCGCGGTCACGCGCCGGACGGCCTGGGGCTTGGAGTAGCCTTTGGCCATTTCCTTGAGGATCAAGCTGTTCCACAAAACGAGCGGGCTTTTCTTCATGGTTTCGGTTTCCTCGGTTGCTGCGAATGGTTAGGGCTTGTTGCCGGGCACGATGCGCCGAAGAGTCGGATTGCTTTTCGGCAGTGGGTATTGCGGGAACAACGGGACGCCGGTCCGCTTCTCATATTCATCGAGCATGGCGAAGGCTTGCCGCATCCGGGCGATGTCGGGGGAGAGCTTAACGCCTAAGCCGTTGCATTCGGGACAGGCAATCCACTGCGGCACGTCGGCCGGCGGCGTGGCGCCAGCGAGTTTTTCGGTGGTGGTCAATCGTCGCTCGAATGCCTCATAGGCTTCGTTTTTGGCGACTTTCTCGCCCGAACATTTCGTGCAGCCGACGATGAAAAAATTATCAAGTTGAGCCATTTTTGCGAATCCCTTTCGTTGCCCGGCGCTTCGACCGGCGCGAACGTAGTCTTCCGCATCTTCGTTGGTGGCCAGCAGCCAGGCCGCATGTGCTTCGGGGAACCGCTTGGCCGCTGCGATGGTCGCTGCGGGGCGGTTGCGGCCCAACTCAATCAGGCGACTTACTTCGTCGGTGAACGCGCTCGGGTCGGTTCGCATGGTATGGTTACTTCGTGGCGCTCGGTTTCGCGGCCAGCCTGGCGGACAGGTGCTCAAGCGAGCCGGTGAATGGCTCGACTGTGCGATATGCAGCCCCGGCGTCCTGGCAGATTTCTTGTCCGTAGGCACCCGGGTCGAGGTGGATGCGATCGAGAACGGCAACGAGCGGACGCAAGGCTGTCTGCGCGCCGTCGATGGCCGCTGCCAGGTCGGTGCGGTCCTTCACTTGGGCCTTGCTCGGGCTGCTGATCTTGGTCAGTTCATCCACCAGCGCGGATAGTGGGCTATCGTTCACTCGTTGGATTCCTGTCTTGGATTTGGTTCTCATCGCCGGAGTGCCGGCATCAACAAAGTGGCTCGCTGACTCCCCCGCTGCCGAGTCCTGACCGGAGCGGGCCGCGGGCGGGGAGAATGTTTCGGGTTCGTCGGTCGGATCCTAGCTGTACGGCAATGCGCTCGACTTGCTCGGCAGAGAAATGCGGCATGTCGTCGATGATTACCACGGGTTCAATCCCGAGTTCCTTTACCGCGTCGCGCACGGCGCCGGGCAATCGCTGAGTCAGCGAGCACACGCGACCAAAGCTGTATTGGGTTGGCGTTGTCATTTGGCGTTTCCCTCTCACGTATCCTAGACCGCCTCGAAAATCGCTTGGCCAAAAAATGTCATTCGGTCAGAACACCAGAAGCAGAAACCGATGGCCGCAGTTGTCGCAATGGGTATCGCGCTCTGCGAATTGGTCATCCACGATTGACCGTTTGGTGGTCAGGTCGGGCTGTCCGCACTTCGGGCACCGCGGGCGGCGCCATTCGACGATCGGCAGCTCGTGCCGTGGCGTTCGTGGCTTACGCGCAGTGCTCACGATGCGGCGGCCTCCCCCCGGCCGGGCAGCGCAGGCGGCACGACGACTTGGCGACTGGCGGCCCGCTCGGCTCGCTTCCGCTCAACAGCCAGGTTGCGGAGTCGCTGCCGGCCAGCCTCGGTGGGCCGAACCGCTTGTGCCCGGATTGCTCCCTTGATTGCGACCAGGCCATCGGCTTCGAGCCGGCGGATAGCCTGCTGCACGCGCAATCGCTCCGTGTCGGTTGGATCGTGGCCCAAAAATTCCGGCACGCGGTACAAAACGCCTTCGGCGGCGTCATCCTCACGTGTGGCCCTGGCAGAACAGAGGCGGCTCCAGACTTGATAGCGTTCATGGCCGGTGGCGGCGGTGTGGCGGGCCACCAGCTCGGCGATTTGTTCGTCCAATGCGGCTAGTGCGGCGTCGTATTGGTTCACAACTGCGGCCAAAAGCGAATCGGGGTCGAGGTTTACGGTCTTGGGACGTCCCATGCTGGGCCTCGTTTATTTGTTGGGACAGACGGACTAATTGTGTGAAAAGCGGGGCTTAATGGACCTTGTTTGATTTCCAGACGTCCGAGAAGAACCTTCGCAGCCCCCCACCCCTACCTATCCTCCGGTGTCAGGCTGATCTGTAGGACACTCGGGACACTCCTGACACTCGCCCTATTAAGCCTCTCGTGTGCGCGCGTGCGCACGCGGTATGTATTGGGTAGAGGTAGAAGTGTCCTAAGTGTCCTAGGCAGTGTTTAACTCGTTTCATCGTTCGCATATCCGACTTTCGGTGAAGTGTCCTAAAAGCGTCCTATGTGGCCTAGAAGTGTCCTAGCGAATAGCGCTGCTGGTCGCGCTGTTCGATAATCCGCCGGTCCAAGTCGTAGGCGATTGCCCGGCCCCCTTCGGCAAACCAGAGAAGGCCACGGCCATTGGCGCGCGTCGGATTGATTCGCAGCCGTTTCAATAGGCCCTCGGTCGAGCCCTGCTTGACGGCGCGGGTGACGGCCGTGGTTGTGGCCGCGGTGCCGGTCGCCTTGCAATACCAGCCACGGGCCACGTCGTTGGGGATATGTACGTTCTCGCGGTCTGATTCGTAGCCCAGCAGGTCGAGCTGCCGCCCGAAATAATCCTCGACATCGGCGCCCTCGCTCTCATCGGCGTCAGCTTCGCCTTGCGCGCGCCAGGATCAACGCTGCGGCCTCACTTGGCTCGGCCAGACGGGCGAGAACGGACCGCTCCCACGCGCCCCAGCGGGAGCACGTTTCCAAGACGACGGCCGGCCGAACGTAGAAGGCTGCTACATCTGAAAAGAGTCGGTCGCGGTTCTCATTGATATAGCCGATCGTTTCCTCTTCCCACGTCGGGCAATGCGCCGGCTTGCCCAGCTTGATGAATACGCATCGCTGGGCCAGGTCTCTGCCCATGCTTGGCCCGTTGACGGTCAGCAGCCAGGTCAAGGTATTCGGCCGCTTGCCTTCACCGTGGAAGAGCCGATGGCCGCTGATTTCGCTGCACGTGATAAGTGCCTCAGCGCTGGCGCACGAAGCGTGATTGCTCTTGATGTTGTCGAGCCCGATGATTCGTGTTGTCGCCGCCGCGGGGGTCAACAGCCGGCTTTTGACCTTGTTTTCATCATCGGCCAAAGAAAGGTCGAAACAGCCGCCCCATAGTCGGCCGATCGACTTGAGCAGGGCGGTCTTACCGGACCCGCGCCCGTGGTCGGAAGTGATCGCAAAGCCAGGTCTTGCTCCCGGCGGTCCGCCCCAGCCAGGGGTAACGAAGGCTGCTTCGATCAGGTCAGCATCTACATCGGTTGCGGGTGTGAACCGGCCGATTAGCTCGCGCAGCGCGTTGCCGTCACCGGGCCTGATTTCCCCACAGCCGTAATAGTGCTGGTCGAGGGGTGGGAAGTGCGGGAATTGCTCAATCGCCCTGTAAGGCTGCGCAACTCGGCGCAGCTCGGCGAAAAAATCATCCCGCGTAACGCAATCACTCCCGCGCGACCATTGAACCGCACCTACAGCGCTATGCAGCCAGCCGAAGAGCGCCGCTTGCTTTTCCAATACGCATAGGCCGTGGTCCGGGTCATCGATAAAGAGCATGGAATTGACGCGCCGCGGCCAGCCGCCGGTCTGCTTTTTCAGCCGGTCAAGGATCTGCCGCATCGACAGAGCGAACGTTTCTGCCGGCGCATCGCCTTCGGCTTTTGTCCGCACCGCGTTGGTCACGGCGTCGAGAGGCGCGAATTGTGCGACCGCTTCGGCCGCGGACCGAATAATCTCCCCATCCGAATGGCCATTTACTTCGGCCGCGCCCGTCAAGGATGGCGTTTACTTGTTCAAAGCTGGGCGGTTCGATGCTCTTACTACGGTGTGGCGACATTCACTCGCTCCAGTGTGGCGGCCGCTTCGTCTAATGTTTCCTCGATTGGCTTTGCCAGGTCGTGCGCGTCCCGAATGAGCGACATGGCGAGCAGGACAGCCTCCCGGCGCATGCCGAGTTGCCGCAGACTTTTGACGTAGAAGAGCGCATTTCCCGGCAAGCCGTTGGATGCCATGACAATTGCAACCGCTTCGGCATCACTCTGGCTTGCCCCGATGTGCTCACGCATTCGGCCGATCAGGCCCGTGTCGGACAGCGCGAAGGTTAGGCCCCCTGCCGTGTTGACCGGAATCGACCGCTCCCACGCATCGCGCAGCCCGTCGAACAACGCGCGGTGAAAAGCATCGTGAAAATCTGCCGGCCGCAAACCAGCGAACAGGATTCCGCAGCCGCGTTCGTCGCCGGTCATCAAGCAGCAGAGAGCTTCGCGCTCTAGGCGGCAGATTGCTCGGCGGGGTTTTGTCGAGCAGTTCGGCCGTGGGCTTGGGCTTGGACTTGCTCATGCCGCGCCCTCGATTGCATTGCTCGAAAGCGCCAGCGCTCGGCATTCACGATAGCGCCGCCGCGCCGACAGGAAAAGAATTTTGGCGGTGTACTCTGCGGCCTTCGATCGGTTGTCGGCCAGCACGAACGGCACGCCCTCTGCGATCCATCCCAACACACTGGCCACGACGCTCGCCGGTTTGATCTTGCTGCGCCACTCTCCGCGCTCCAGGTCGGACCAACAGGCTTCGACGACAACAGCGCGCGTCTGAAATGCGCCAGCCGGTCTAATTCGCGCTGAAATCGTTCGCGCTCGCCACCACAGCAGCCGACAAGATCGCTGAGAGACTTGCGCTCAACTGCAATCGAGCCCTCGCAGCCGCGAATCGAGTAATCGCCCGTCGTGAGGTGGCACGTCTCGCTGCGCATGCCGAACGGCGCGAAGTCGAAAGGCAACTGTTCGGCTTGGTCAATCAGGATTGTGAATTGCGCGGCGCAGGGTCGGCCGGCAAATGCAAGGTGGCCACTACACAAACTCCCGGTAGGCTTTGGATCGTTTGCGCCGCGTGACGGTCGGCGCCGATTGCCGGACTGCCGAGCGACTTTGGAGAAACGCCGCCAGGTCATCCGCTGCGATGCGCCAAATCGGCCGGCTGCTGCCAGCGCTGGCCACGTTGGCGGCCACCAGCTCGCCGGAGTCGATCCACGTGCGGACCTTGCCGGGCGCGACTCTGATTTGCTTGGCCACTTCAGGAACCGTGAGCGCTTGGCCGGTCATTGCGCGGTCTCCTCGGTCGGGAGCCAGCCGCGGGCGGAGTGCATCGACGAGGGTAGGCAGCATCCTGCGCGGAATGCAGCGCTTGCCAGCGAACCGTGGAACGTCCGGAACTGCTCGCAAAGAAAATAGCCGTTGAATCTGCCAGGTCTCGACGCCCAGCAGCTTGGCCATTTCGGCGGTTGTGTAATTTTCTTGCATGGCGGTCTACTTCGGTTGTCAGGTTCGTGACCTGCAACTGACTAGAACTGCGCGAGCGCAGATAGTTCCGAGATTCGATCCGGTTGCGCACCGGGTTGCGCACCTTCGAGGCGGCTTAGAATCAGCGGGTTTCCCGAGCAAAACGCAGGGGAAAAATTCCAAGAGAAATGGAAGATCAGCGCGATTTGGCTGGGGTTGCGCACTGGGTTGCGCACCACGAAAAAACGAAACTGTCAGGCGTGTTGACTACGGTTCCTGCACTTCCGCAGGTTCTTTAACTGCTGCTCGGTGGGCTCGTTGTACTTAACCCGCAGGGCCCTCAGCTTCGTCCCATTGTTTTTCCGCCACCTTTTGCAGACCGTATCTAAAGAGACGGCGGGGATTTCCGCCTTCATTTCCTGATACAGTTTCCACAAACCGGGGAACTTCTCTTTCCCGCCACCATTTGCGTTGCCGCCGTGATTCGTTGTGTCGATTGCGGCTTCGGGCTCGTCATCGTCCGCGTTGAACACGTGGGACAATAAGGGTCGCAGTTCGGTGGGTATA
Organism: uncultured Planctomycetaceae bacterium; assembly: GCA_963793635.1. Taxonomy (GTDB): domain Bacteria; phylum Planctomycetota; class Planctomycetia; order Pirellulales; family PALSA-1355; genus CAWCAX01. The sequence continues at coordinate 1,434,221 of CAWCAX010000006.1, read as the reverse complement.
TTATCGACGGGGATTTCGTGTATGCGGAACCAGCGGGCCGCGTCCTGGTCGTCGCACCGATCGGCGTTGCGGACGGACAGGTCTTTTGGCCTGCCGGCGGGGCACATTGCCACGATCTCAATGAACCCACCCGCTTTGAGCGAATAGAGTAAGTCGAGTCCCTGGTAATCCAGCGCGTCGGGGTCGCCTACAATCCACCGATATGCGGTCTGTTCGGCCGCGATGAACAGCGTCCCGTCATTAAGGGGAATTGCGCGCCGCTCGAATTCGAGTACCAGCGCGGGCTTTGTTTTGCCCATAGAATCCATCCTTTCCAGCGCTTTGGCCCGAGCGCCGACCGGCCAAGGATGGAAGGCCAGCACGACGCCCGAGCCCAACGGGGGATCAATCCCGCGGCGCAACAAGTACATTTTATCGAACAGCGGTTTCCGTCAACAGCCACGTCCTGACCACTTCGCAGGCCGCCTTAATGCGATCGTCGCCAATGTGCTCTCGATAATGGCTCGTGACACCGGGGACTGAATGGCCCATGACGCGAGCCACGGCGGGGAAGTCCCGGCCGCTCTCGGCGATGGTCAAGAATCCGTGCCGCAGCGAGTTGAACCCGCGACCGTGCCGGTAGACTCCGCACTCTTTTTGCAGATCCCGAAAATCGCTGGTCACGCGGTTGATGACCGTCTGATTCAGGGCGAGCCTGGGATCCTTTGCCGCTTTGGCCGGCGTCTGGCTACGGACCACGGGTAGGCCGGTTTCGGTCAGGAAAACCAGATCGGCATATTCCCTGCCGTCCGGCTTGATTCGCTCGGCAATCGCCTTGCGGAGCGCCTCGGCGGTTTCGGGCCATAGGGCCGCCAGCCGATCCACGCCGGTTTTGTAGCGGGCCTGCCGCAGCCAGGTGAAGTCCGTGTCGATTTCCTCGAACGTCAGCCGGGCCACGTCGATCGGCAGCAGGGCGCAGTTCGCGCCCAGATAGATCATGGCCTTCAGTTGGACCGGGGCCTTGGCCACAAGGGCGCGAATCTCCGCGGCCGAAAACATCATCGCGCCCCGCTGCGATTTGGCCAGCCGGATGACGCGAACCGGGGGAGCCTCGAATTCCCCGCCGAAGTTGGGCAGCTTGGGCAGCAAGCCGGCCTTGTGCGCCCAATGGAAGGCCGCCTTCGTGCGCCGGACGTCGCCCGCCACGGTCACGGCACTGCGGCCCTTGGCGAGCCGCTGATTGAGCCTATCAAAATCCTCGGGCCCCAGGGTCGACGCCAGGCGATCGTGCAGGATGGCGATGACGCGCTTGAGGGTGCCAGCCGAGTCCGCCAGGGCCCGGGAGCCGATCTTGCCGGCGTCCCGCTTCCGCTCTTGGGCGGCCAGATAGCGGTTGAACAGCTCACGGATGCCAAGGGTGTCAACTCCGGGTGTCAGCCCGATGCTGAGCAAGCCGGCTTCGCGCTTGTACTGCTCAAGCGCAGTGTCCCGGTCCCGGCCGAAGTAGTGATGCTTCCCCCGGATTTTTTTGCACCAGCGCCCATCGGCCCGCTGGAACAACGGGAAGGTGTCGGCCTTGGTCCGCGACTTGCGAGCCGGCTTGGACTTGCGTAAAGTAGCCATTCGCGTTTTCTCCGTTGCTTTGCGGGTGGTCGATTGGGTGTCAGGGGGGTCCGATGGGTGTCAAACAGGTGTCAGGCAGCATGATACCAGATCGGCCAGCGGTTGCAAATCGTGCGAAAACACCGGGGAAAATGACGGGTTTTGGACGGGTAGCTCAGTTGGTAGAGCAACGGACTGAAAATCCGTGTGTCGGCGGTTCAACCCCGCCCCCGTCCACTAATCGAGTGCCAAGCCGTGGCCCGCGCGGTAGGATAAACAAGTTCCGACTGCCACCGCCATCTGCATGGCTTCTTTATGCCGAAACTCGATTTTCGCAATATTGAAAGTGACCCCGCCCGGTGCGGTGGTCAGCCGGTGGTGGCCGGAACACGCATTCGGTTGGGCGTCGTTTTGACCTCTTACCGTCACGGGATGAGCATCGAGGAAATCGTCCAGCAATATCCGCCGCTCAAACCGGCCGACGTCCACGACGCCCTGGCGTACGCCTACGACCACCTGGACGAGATTGACGCCAATCTTTTGGCAGACGATGAGCAAGTGGTGAAAGCTCGATTTTTGGGCGACCGGCGGGCGCGTTGAGCCCCAACTCTCCAGGACAGCTCGTGGTACGGATCGCAACGGCCAAGCCGGCCGAAACCCCATAAAATCCCTGGAAATTGCCCGCTTTTCGGGCCAAATTTACCTGCCGATTCTGACCTATACTTGAGTATGACCGCGCTTGTTGCAACGACGACTTTCGATTGGGCCCTGCGGGCTTGCGCCGACGCGTGGGGAGCTGTTTTCCACTGGTGCCAACTGCTCACTGACACCCAAAGGCTGCTCATTCCCACGTCCGTTCTGGTGGTGACGCTGTTGTGGATCAAAATGTGCCCGCCTAAGCGAGCCTTGCCGTCCACGGCGCGCGAAGACGATGCGGCTCTACGATGCGGCCATCGAACGCTGGTCGGCGGCCGGCGAGGCCGACCGGCGCGAGCGGGCCGAGCTTCAGCTCCAGCAGGCGACCCAACCCCGGCAGCCGAGCCGAGCCAAGCACTGGTAGTCGCCGCGGGCGGCGCCGGACGATGGCCGCCAAATTTTGCGGCTTGTTTGCTTGCTTGCCGGCGTGATTCCGCACTGGCCAATTCTCTGCGTTGGCCCAACTTCGCGGCAGGCCAATTGCGGCTATCACAGCATTCTCGACCCGCAGGAAATCAATGCGCACTTCGCCGCTCACGCGGCCGACTGAGCCACGCTAGTAGGCTCCGGGCGGATAAGTCCCTGCCCCGCCGGGGTAAGTGGGTCCCGGCCCGCCGGGGTAGCGGTACGGCGGCCGGGCGCCGAGCCGCCAGCGCCGCGGCGCCGGCGGCGGCTGCACGTAGGGCGGCGCGTTGCTGCGCCCCGGCACGACGTAATCCACCCAATGCCCTTCGGTCCAATAGGACCAGCGATTGGTCGGCTGGCGATACCACCAGCGGCCGCCGTAATAAACATAGCGCCACTTCTCGGCACTGGGCGAAATCTCGGGCGGCATGTCCGGCCAAATATTGGCTGGTATCCAAGCCGGCCCCGCGGCAGGCAAGTTCGCAGGTGGGCCCGGCAAGATCTCGGGCTGAGGAATTTCTTGCGCGGACGGCGGCACATAATCGTTCGGCGTGGCATTGAACGGCTTCGGCTGGCCAACGGACTTTTCGGCGAGCGCAAAACAAAACAGGGCGGTCGAGAGCGGCAGGAATCTGCGCATACGGCATTCCGAAGTGTTTCAGGGCGTCGAACGACGGCCGGGGATTCTAGCCGACCCGCCGCTGCTCACCCCAGACCAGAATCGACCTTGCAGGTCGAAGCGGTTCCAGCTTCCGCTGGTCGCTATCATTTCGACTAGCGGTGGATCGACGCGCTCCAGCCGACGGGGCGGGCGCGAAGTGCCGGCTTGCGGCACCTCAGGTCCAGGCTGCCCCGTCTTTGCGGGTTCCACAGAGCGCCACCTCGATGCCCAAGGCCTCGGCCATGGCCGCTTTCGCCAAAAGTGCCTTGTCGGCGTCGGCCGCACTGGTGGCATAGGCGACTTGCAGGTGGTTGCTCTTGTGCCGGGCCATGATCTGGTCGCGTCCACGTCAACCAATCTCGCGTGTCAAGTGGCCGTTTCGGCATCCCGAAGTGCGGTTTGGTCGTCTATATCCAAGGCAGGAGCCGTAGGCGGTAGTTCCGCACGTACGGATCTGTGCGGGGGGGTGGCCCGAATGGGCCATCCCTACCGCGATAACCGTTTTTGAATCGGTTCCTGACCTCCTGGCACCTTTTCCTCGCCCCCAATTGACAGTCGCCCATACCGGGTGGCAAGCTAAGGATGTTGTTTGTGGCGTGCGTGATTTGCCCCCTCGGGCATTTTGAAATCGCGAGCGGCCGCCATCCGTTATCGGGAACACGGACTTTGAACAGGCAGATTTCGTTCAGTTCCAGCTTGGGACGTGGCCACTCGGCGGATCGACCGGAGCCGGCTTCGCCCTCGCCGGCGACGCCGACGTTTCGCAGCGCGCTGCTTTTGATGCTGGCGATTGCTGTCGCGGACGTGCTGATTCCGCGCGTGACCGTCGCGATTTTCTTTGCGATACCGTTGGTGATCGTGGCGCGGAGGCGGGAATTTCCCGGCTTGTGGACGTTGACCCTGTGTGCCATCGCCCTGACGTTCGGCGACTTTTTGTTGAAGTCCCTGCTCTATTCGCCGGCAAACGGCCCGGAGTTCTTCGATTATCGCTTGCTCAACCGTACTCTGGCGGCGAGCATGCTGCTGGCCACGGCCGCGATGATCAGGATGGTCGTCGATGTTGAGGGCGGTCTCCGCGATCTGCCCTGGCCGGACGAGTTTATCTGCGAAGAACAGAAAAGCATCCTGTGGATGCTGGTGTGGCTTGGACTGCCCGTGCTGGGTGTCCTGGTAATGCTCGATTTCTTGACGCCCGCAGAATTCAATTGGCCCATTCTTTATGCGGCGCTGATCGTGACGTGCGCCTTGCTGCGCAACCGAAAGCTGCTGTGGATTTCCGCATTCGTGCTGAGCGTCGCTGACGCTGGCGGGCTATTGCGTCGCCCCTCCCAGTCCGGACGCCAGCGAGTACCAGCGGTTCCTGGTGGCCAATCGTATTCTCGTGATCTTCGTGCTGCTGGCCATTGCCAGAATCGCCGATCGCTCGATCACGCATAAGCCGCAATCCGAAAATTGATTGCGATGCGCAGGTTGTCGCCGCGCTACTTCGCCCGGGCCCCTTCGAATTCGTCGATCCACTCGCGGAACTTGGCCGCGGTTTGAGCGACTGCAGTCTCGCGCGTGATGCGTTTGGCCCGCAGATCGACGATCGATTTGAGGAACGTCGAGCGGCCCACCGCAAAACCGATGAAGCCGGGCACGGCGGCCGCCATGCGCAGCCACTCGACGACGCGCTGCTCGTCCTCGCCGCGCCCCAGCACGATGCAGCCGACGCGGCTCGCGGCCGCCGCGCCGGGCGGCGGCGACCACGTCGCTGCGCAGTCGGCTTGCGGCGGTCGAGCCCTTCGATCTTCCAGACGTCGGGCTCGACGCCGGCGTCCTGCAGCTGCTCGATCGCCCCGACCATCAGCCCCGGCCGCAGTTGCAGGTCGTAGGCGTGCTTGTCGCCCCTTCACCTTGGCCAGCTGGGCCGGCTCGGCCGGCACCAGCAGTTCGAACATGAACAGCCGATTGTGGGTGTTCAGATATTCGGAGAGCCGCTTCAGCCGGGCCGCCTGGCGGCTGGTTGAACGCGGCGTCGCCCTCGGGATTGTAGCGCACCAGCACTTTGGTGAACGTGGGATCGAACTGTTCGATGTGACTGGCGAACTCGTCGCCGAATTCGAAGTCGAACTCGTGCTGGCCGCTCTTTTCGACCGGCATGCAAAACGTGATAGCCGCTGCGCTCGGCGTCGCGCAGAATTTCGGCGCCGAATTCCTCGTCCACCAGGATGCCGGTCCGGTCTCTGGCGGCACGCCGGCGGCCACGGCCGCTGTAGCCGTCGTAAATCACCTGCTTGCTGGCCGCGACGACGGCGATCTGCTCGGGGTCATCGGCTCGTGAAGCCGAACACGTCCTCGCCATAGGAATGGCGATGATCGAACGGCAGGATGTACAGCGGCTTGTCGTAACCGGCGATTTTTGGGCCGGTGGTCATAGGTTCGGCTCCTTGAGTTGGCGGTAGCGGCGAATGAGCGTGTTGGTGGAGCTGTCGTGCGTCAGCTGCGGCACGGTCTTGCTCTCCAGCTCGGGCACGATCCGCTGGGCCAGCACCTTGCCCAGCTCGACGCCCCATTGATCGAACGAGTTGATGTGCCAGATCGTCCCCTGCACGAACACCTTGTGCTCGTACAGCGCGACCAGCTTGCCCAGCGCGGCGGGCGTGAGCCGTTCGAGCAGCATCGTGTTGGTCGGATGGTTGCCCTCGAACGTGCGGTGCGGCACCTGGAAGTCGGGCACGCTGTCGGCCTCGACCTCTGCGGCCGTCTTGCCGAAGGCCAGGGCCTCGGTCTGGGCGAAAAAGTTGGCCATCAGCAGATCGTGATGCGGCGGCAGCGGATTGAGCGATCTGGCAAAAGCCGATGAAGTCGCAGGGAATGAGCTTCGTCCCCTGGTGGATCAGTTGATAGTAGGCGTGCTGGCCGTTGGTGCCGGGCGTGCCCCACACGATCGGGCCGGTCTGATAGTCGACGCGGTTGCCTTCCAGGTCGACGTGCTTGCCGTTGCTCTCCATGTCGAGCTGTTGCAAGTAGGCGCTGAAGCGGCCCAGGTAATGATCGTAGGGCAACACGGCCAGCGTCTGGGCGCCGAAGAAGTTGTCGTACCAAATGCCCAACAGGCGCCAGCAGCACCGGCAGATTGCGCTCCGGCGGCGCCGTGCGGAAATGCTCGTCCATTTCGTGAAAGCCGGCCAGCATTTCGCGGAAATGATCGGGCCCGATGGCGATCATCAGCGACAGGCCGATGGCCGAGTCGAACGAGTAGCGGCCGCCGACCCAATCCCAGAATTCGAACATGTTGGCCGTGTCGATGCCGAACTTGGCTGACTTCGGCCGCGTTGGTCGAGACGGCCACGAAATGCTTGGCCACGGCTTTCTCGTCGCCCAGCGCCTTCAAGCACCACGACCGGGCCGAGTGGGCGTTGGTCAGCGTTTCCAGCGTGGTGAACGTCTTGGAGGAAATGATGAACAGCGTTTCGGCCGGGTCGAGCCCGTGTACGGCTTCGGCCAGATCGGTGCCGTCGATGTTCGAGACGAAGCGAAAGTGAATGTCCCGGGTGCTGTAATGCTTGCAGCGCCTCGTAAGCCATGACCGGCCCCAGGTCCGAGCCGCCGATGCCGATGTTGATCACGTTGCGGATCCGCTTGCCGGTGTGCCCCAGCCACTGCGCCGCTGCGCACCCGCTGGCAGAAGGCGGCCATCTTGTCGAGCACGGCATGCACCTCGGGCACGACGTTCACGCCGTCGACCATGATCGACTCGCCCCGCGGCGCCCGCAGCGCCACGTGCAGCACGGCCCGGCGCTCGGTGACGTTGATCTTCTCGCCGCGGAACATGGCGCCGATGCGCTCGGCGCAGGCCCGACTGCTCGGCAAGCTGGATCAGCAATTCGAGCGTCTCGCCGCGTGAAGCGATTCTTGGAATAATCCAGATAGATGCCCAGCGCTTCGAGCGTATAACGCTGGCCGCGCTCGGGATCGTCGGCAAAAAGCTGCCGCAGATGCAGATTGCGGACCTGTTGGTAATGCGCGTCGAGCGCTTGCCAGGCGGGCCGCTGGGTGAGCGGCAGGACGCCTTGTTTCTGGGGCATGATGTTTCCTTTCCAGTCGTAACGAACCGGGCGATTCTGGCCGCCCTCGCTATTGGGAGCCCGTCGATCCCTTTTGTGGTCCCGCAAAATTGCCGCATTGTTCGCCCGGTTTTTCCCACAGCCGAAAGCCGCCCTTGGAATGCGTTGGCATTGTCTCCGGCGCGGCACTTGGGCGGAAGCTGCTCGAGCAGCTTGACGTTGCCGCCCCCCAGGACGATATAGTCCGGCTGCCAGCGCGGTGCTCAACAGTGCGACGACGTCGGCGACCCTTTGTTCCCATTTTTTTTGGCCCAACCGCAACAGGCCGCGTTCGCCGACGTAGTCCTCGTAGGTCCGTTTGCGATAAGGCAAGTGCCCCAGCTCCATGGGCTCGACGTGCCCATCGACGATCATGGTGGTCCCCAGGCCGGTTCCTAGGCCCAGGAACAGCATTCGCCCACCCTCGTAGCTGCCGATGGCCTGCATGGCCGCGTCGTTGATCAATTTGACCGGATGGCCGAAGGCGGCCTCGAAATCGAATCCCACCCAGCCCGGGGCCAGGTTCTTGGGCTCGGCCACAGGTTTGCCCTGCACGACGGGGCCGGGATAGCCGATCGAGATCCGGTCGTATGTCCAGCCCTGGGCGGCCGACTTCACGCCCTCGACCATCAGCGTTGGCGTCATCGCGGGGCCCGAGGGAAATTTGCGCCGCTCCGTCTGGCCGCTCGCCAGGATTTTGACACTCGTGCCGCCGATGTCGATCACCAGGATGTTCATGTTCGATCGTTGCAGTGGGTGCTGAAAAAGCGTTGATGCCCCCGAAAGCATCTCTGGGGGTCGAATTAGTTTAGCGACTCGTGGGTCGGAGAGCACGCCACGACAGCGAGCGTGCCGTGAACTTTGGCGCATTGTTAGCGCGGTTTGTTAGGCGGCCGGTTTGGGCCGGCGGCTCGGGATCGGCCGCCTGTTACTGGCCCGCCCAGTGAACTAAGATCAAAGGTTGTAGCCCCTTGCCGTCGTATTGGCAGCGCCCCTGTGCGCGGCCGAGGCGCGGGCGGCGCATGCTTTTACTTCGAGATTGCGTGCATGGCCGACGTCACCGCAATGGCAAAAAAGATCATCGCCAACGTCGAAACGGTGGTCGTCGGCAAGCGGCAGCAAATCGTGCTCTCGCTGGTGGCCTGGTTTTGCGAGGGGCATATCCTGCTGGAAGACGTGCCCGGCGTGGCCAAAACGGTGCTCGCCCGGGCGCTGGCCGCCAGCGTCGGTTGCGGCTTCAAGCGCATCCAGTGCACGCCCGACCTGCTGCCGACCGACGTGACCGGCGCGTCGATCTTCAATCCCAAGACGACCGAGTTCGAATTCCGCCCCGGGCCGATCTTCGCCCAGATCGTGCTGGCCGACGAGATCAATCGGGCCACGCCGCGCACGCAGTCCGCGCTGCTGGAGGCGATGGCCGAGTCGCGCGTCACGGTCGACGGCGCCACCTACACCCTCAAGCCGCCGTTTCTGGTCGTGGGCACGCAGAACCCGATCGACCACGAGGGCACGTTCCCGCTGCCCGAGGCGCAGCTCGACCGTTTCCTGATGCGCTTCAGCCTGGGCTATCCGAGCCTGGAGCAAGAACTGAAGATGCTCGAAATGCTCGAACAGGAGCATCCGCTCGAACAAACTGACCGCGGTGGTCACCGCCGCCGACCTGGTGGCCTGCCAGCGTGCCGTGCGCGGAGTCCACGTCGACGAAAAAATCCGCCGCTACCTGATGGAAATCATCACCAAGACGCGCGAGCACGATGATCTGGCATTGGGCGCCAGCCCCCGGGCGTCGATCGCCCTGTTCCGCACCTCGCAGGCCATGGCCGCGATTTTGGGGCGCGATTTCGTGCAGCCCGACGACGTGAAACGCGTGGCCGCCAACGTGCTCAACCATCGGTTGATCGTCCGGCCCGAGAGCCGGCTGCGGAAAGTGACGGCGGCCGCGGTGGTCGAGGAAGTCGTCGGCGACGTGCGCGTGCCGACTCCTGCTTCCGAACCGGCCTGGCCATGAAATGGTTTCTCGGGGCCGGCGTGCTGCTGGCCATTTCGCTGCTGCTGGGCTTGGGGCTGTTTGCCTACGCGATGTACGCCCTGCTGGCCGCGATGCTCGTCAGCCGCCTGCTCGCGCGGAGCTGGACCGAAAATCTTATCGGCCGTGCGCGAGTGCAACCGCACGACCGCCAACGTCGGCGAAACGGTGGCCGTGGTGATCACGCTCAAAAATTCCGGCTGGCTGCCGGTCGCCTGGGTGCTGATCGAAGACGTGCTGCCCCGCCGGGCGTTGATGTTCGAGCCGCCCAACCTGCGGATCCGAGGGCGGCGCGAGCAGCTGATCAGCCTGGGCAGCCACGGCCGCGGCAGCATGCTCTATCAGTTGGAGTGCAATCGGCGCGGCTTCTATCAGATCGGTCCGCTGGTGATGGAGACGGGCGACCTGTTCGGCCTGCACCGCCGGTTTCGACTGGCCAGCCAGCCGCATTTCCTGATGGTCTATCCCCAGGTGGTGCAGCTGGACGGATTCGAGATCGCCTCGCGCCGGCCGCTGGGCGAGATCCGCATGACGCACCGGCTTGTTCGAAGATCCAACCCGCATCGCCGGCGTGCGGCGCTACGAAGCCGGCGACCCGCTGAATCGGGTCCACTGGCGGGCGACCGCCCGCACCGGCCAGTTGCACAGCAAGGTCTACGAGCCGTCGACCGTTGCCGGCGTGACGATCGTGCTGGACTTTCATCGTCGGCCGCACGACCCCAAGCACGAGCCGTACCGTTCGGAGCTGGCGATCACGGCCGCCGCTTCGCTGGCCAATGCCGTGTACGAGATGGGACAGCAAGTCGGCCTGGTGAGCAACTGCCGCGACGCGGCCGACCGCATTCGCACCGAAGGCTGGGACTACAATCAGCGCAGCCGCTCGGCGGCCCGGCGGTTGGCCGGCATGCTCGACGAGAGCGATCGGCTGCGGCCGGTGGTGGTCGAAACGCGCCGCGGCAGCGAGCAATTGCTGCGCATTCTGGAGTCGCTGGCCCGGGCCGAACTGACCGACGGCCTTTCGTTTGCCCAGCTCGTGGCGGACCCTTCCTGCCGGCTGAAGAGCGACGCCACGGTGGTGGCCATCTTGACGCAGATCACGGAGGAAACGGCGATCACGCTGGGCAACCTGCGGCGCCGCGGCCTGGCGGTCTCGGTGATTCTGAACCTGTATGATGGATGGCAGTTCGGCGATGCGGCCGGCGCGCTGGCCGCCCAGGGCATTTCGGCCCATCACCTGAAGGACGAATCGACCATCGCCGGCGATCTGCCGCGAGTATCTGTACTGACTCGCCATGAGCCAGCCGCCGACTCCATCCCACGCTGGCCGATTATGTGGCGATCGCCATCAATCCCGTGCTGGTCATGGGCCTGGTCGGCAGCCTGATTTATTTTCTGCTGGAAGTGCTCTATCAGGGCGCGTATCCCGACCGGCTGCAATTCTGCCTGACGATGTTCATCTTTGCCATCGTGCTGATCTCGCGGATCGCGATGGAAGAGGGTTTCGAGCATGCCGCGCCGTTCGGCCTGGCGTTGGCCGTGGTGGTGGCGCTGGCGCTGAACCGTTTTGTGGACTATGGGCAGGGAGCGCTGCGCCATTTCGGCTGGCTGATCAATTGGGGCCTGATGGCGCTCACCTGGTGGTGCGCCCATCAGTTGACCTGGGACTCGACCATCATCGACGACAGCGAGGAGGTCGAAAGCCAGGGCCTGCTGGAAACCGTCGGCATCGACAAAGCCACCGGCCAGCCCGTGCCGGAAGAACTCTCGGCGGCGGACAACACGGCCGACGCGGCGGCCGTCAGCGGCGGGCGGCGCGGCCGTGTGCTGGCCGGCTGGGAGCAGATTCTCAATCGCAAGGGCCGGCCGCACGCGCCCGGCGTGTGGGTGGTGTATTTTTCGCTGGCGTCATTGCCGATTTTCGGGATCGGCCAGCTTCTTATTCCGGCCGCCAACAAGCCCAGCCGGCGCGTATGTGTTCGGACTGCTGTGCGTGTATGTCGCCTGCGGACTGGGCCTGCTGTTGACCACCAGCTTTCTGGCGCTGCGCCGCTATCTGCGCGGCGCCGGCTGGAAATGCCGCCGATCATGGCCGGCACCTGGCTGGTGACCGGGGCCACGTTGATCGTCGGCCTGTTGCTGCTGGTCGCGCTGTTGCCCCGGCCGAATCCGGAATACGCCATTTCCGAGCTGCCGCTGCGGTTCTCGTCGCAAGAGCTTAGTTCGTCGAAATTGGCCCCCGGCCAGGAAGGATCCAAGGATCCGCAAGCCCAGACAGGATCGGGCGTCGATCATGCGCGCGATCCGGCCGAGCGGGACAATCCCACGGAAGGGGCCGGTAAACAACCCGCGCCCGGCGGGCAGGGTTCTTCGACGGCTGCGGGCAAGGGCGAGAAACAAGGTTCATCGGGCAAAGGGCAAGAAAAGGGCGGCAAGGGTTCAGGGCCGCCCGGCAAATCGCCAACAGAGCAGTCGAAGCGGAATGACCAGGCGGCCAGGCAAACTTCCGATCGAGACGCCCTAAAACCGCCGCCGAGCGTGCCGGACAAAAACCGGTCGAGCCAGAGTCCGCCGACTCCATCGCCGAGCGTGGCCCTGGCCGTGGGCGGATTTTTGGCGCGCTATTTAAATGGATCGTGTATGCGGTGGCGCTCGGCGCGATCGGCTATTTTGGCTGGCAATCGCGGGAGCAATTGCTGGCGATCATGCGGGATTGGATCGTCCAGCTGCGAGAATTTTGGAACTCGCTATTCGGCACGTCCAAGAAAGCGGCTGGCGCTACGCAGCCGACAATCGCATTGCCGGAACAACGACACTTGCGATTCGGCGACTTCGTCGATCCGTTCGACTCGGGCTCGGCCGGTCAATATTCGGCGCGCGAGCTAGTCAAATACAGCTTCGCCGCGCTCGAGGCCTGGGGCCGCGACCACGGCTGCGAGCGTCCGCTCGACCTGACGCCGCACGAATTCGCTCTGCAGATCGGCGGCCAGTTTCAATCGCTGGCTGCCGGCTCGCGACTGCTGGCCGATCTGTACTGCCGCGCCGTGTACTCCGCCGGCGAACTACCTTCGGAAAGCTTGGATCCGGTTCGCCGGCTCTGGCAGGCGCTGCGCTCGATCGATGCTCAGTTCGCTCTATCAGACGGAAGAGAAAGGAGATAGGGGGATGACTGGGGATACGGGGGATGACGAGGAAAAGGGATTAGATATTCGAAGTTAGGGGCTCGGGAAAGCAGCAGAACAAAGCGGACGACGTTAAGCCCACGGGCGGCGGCCGGCTTTGCACAATAACTACCCATTTATAGTCGCTTTTTGTGCAGGGGCCAACTCTGCACAAAAAGTCGGTTCGATGCCAAGTTCGTAGATGGCATGCACGAGACGGCAAATGTTGTGCGCCAGGATCTTGCACAGAATCTCGTTCTTCATGGCTACGTCCGACTTGCTCGAAACGTGATCGCGGAACTTGGCCTTAATCATGCTGAAAGTCGATTCCAGGTTGCTCCGCTTGTGGTAATGGCCCAAGAATTCCTCACGGCGAAATTGGAAGTAATGGAACATCTTCCGCCACAGGCCACCGCTCGCGCCCGTGGCAGTCGACTTGAAGGGGATGTAGCCGGAGCCGCCCTCTGCCTCGATTGTCTCATAGTTTTCCACGCTGGCGTAGCCCTTGTCGGCCGAGACCTCGCCAAGCCGAAAGTTCCTAGCGGTCTGCCGAACCAGCGGCGGCAGATACTTCGCGTCAGAGCCGTCGCCGTCGCAGACTTCCACAGCGGTCACGACGTTTGTTTTCACGCCGCACATAACCTGCACCTTGACCCAGTGCTTTGTCTGATGCAGCTTGCCCCATTTTTTGTCGAACCAGCGATCAAACCGCGAAGAGGTAAAGCCGGACGAATCGACAGCGAAATCCACCTCAACCGACTTGAGCGGAAGGCTGCTCCGAACGATCAACGCCGTTAGAACTGGCGTCAGGTCCGGATTCTCCAGGAGGTTGAAGATTGAGTTAAAGTGGGGCGTTTTCTCGATAAGGCCGTCCTCTTGGGCGTACCGCAAATCGCTCATAAACCGCCGACAGGATACGGTGCTGTAGATTTTGTAGCAGGCGGCAAAGACGCCATCCCTCAGGGAAAGCCGTGGACGACCAGTGCGGGCCTGCTCCGGTTCCGCGATGCCTTGGCACAGGTCGTGGAGCAGCCTCAGGAACTGCTCTTTCTCGTGCGTCTGGGCGGCATTGTACAGCGGCCAGTTTTGTGGATACGTCTTGCGGACGGTCTGCTGAACTGTGATTGTTTCCGTGACGGTCGTGGTGCCGTCTTCATTTTCTTCGCGCTGTAGGGCATACTCTACCGCGAAAATGTGCTTGCATTTGACGCCCCGGGTTTCGTGGTCCGGGCAGGTGCAATGCGGGTTGTCGTGGTCCGGGCAAACCGTGTATTTGCCGTGACCGGACTGCGACGGGACGATCCACACACCGCCCTTGCGCTGGATTTTGGAAATGGCTGCAATTTGCAATCCGCGTTGTTGTCGTTCGTTCATGGCTCACGCCTTGATCCAGTGTTAATTTATTGCCTACATAGTAATATACTATAAAGGTACATAGCGTCAATACCCCGCCGATAAGATATTGGCAAATATATTAGCATCTGGTATCTTACTAGCTATGGCAAAAATAAAGATGACCTTTACGGGCTTCCGGTGCGAGCGATGCGGGCACGAATGGGTGCCACGCAATGAAGATGCCCCGAAAGTGTGCCCGAAATGCAAGAGCCCCTATTGGGCAACTCCTCGCAAGGACGCAAAGAAGCCATCGGCAGGGGGCGCATGATGGCACGTGCCCGAGAACGCGCAACGGAAGTCGACGCTTACATTTTTATCAAAGACAGCCTGAAGGAACTCGGATGGGATGTCCGAAATCCGTCGCGATGCGCGACCGGTCGAGTCTTCACACAAAACGAATGCCTAGAACATCCGGAAATTCAAGCTCAGCTTGGGCAGGATCGACCCGAGAACGTAGTGAAGATTACAGACTCAATTTATTGGGTCATCGAAGGCAAGCAGAAGCAGAGCCAAATCGGGCTCGCGGTTGCGGAGGCGGAGGAATACGCCAATCGCATCAACGCGAACACGAACATCAAGGCGCTATTTATTTCCGGCGTGGCTGGGAATGAATCAAGCGGCTACCTGATGCGCACCCGTTTTCGTGTGGGTCGCCAGTTCAAGCCAGTTACGTTCAACGGCAAGGAAATCTCGTCGCTCATTTCACCCGATGTCGCTCAGACGATTCTTGAATCGGGTCCGGCGATTGCCGACGTACCGGTCGACGAGGCCCTATTTCTTTCCAAGGCAGAGAAGATCAATTCACACCTTCACCTTGGGGCCATCAATCTGAATTACCGGGCGCGGGTCATGGCTGCCCTGCTGCTGTCGCTGATCGAGGAAACTCCGCCGAACGTGGATGCACCGCCGAGTATTTTGATCCAAGAAATCAACGCGAGGGCCGAGCGGGTTCTCAAGACCCACAACAAGAGCGAATTCTTTCCATACATCAAAATAGCGCTGCCTCCAACCGAAGACAATCACGTCAAGTTCAAGGCTGCGTTAGTTCGCACCATTCAGGAACTCAACACGCTAAATATCCGCTCAGCGATGAATTCCGGCACGGACGTGCTTGGGCAGTTCTATGAAGTGTTTTTGAAGTACGGGAATGGGGCAAAGGAAATCGGAATTGTCCTGACGCCGCGTCATATCACGCGGTTTGCCGTTGACGTGATTGGTGTCACCGATCGCGACTTCATTTACGACCCAACCTGCGGAACCGGCGGCTTCTTAGTCGCTGCCTTCGATCACGTCAAGCAAACCTGCTCAGCGGCCCAAGTGAACCGCTTCAAGCAGCACAATCTGTTCGGAGTCGAGCAAGAAGCCGAAGTTGTCGCGTTGGCAATCGTGAACATGATCTTTCGCGGCGACGGCAAGAACAACATCATGGAGGGCAGTTGCTTCAATAAGAACATTATCCGCGCGGCACCAAATCGCGGTGAGTATTCACCAGAGTTGCCAAAGCCGGATCAATTGCTCATAACGCGCGTCTTAATGAATCCGCCATTCGCGCTCAAGACAGGCAGCGAGAAGGAATATAAATTCATTGAGCGCGCTCTGCTTCAAATGCAGGACGGGGGGATTCTATTTTCAGTGCTGCCCTACCCGGCAATGGTAAAGCCCGGCGGCTATCGACACTGGCGACGCCACGGTCTGTTGCCAAGCAACACGTTGCTTTGTGCGATCACGTTTCCCGGTGACTTGTTCTATCCCGTGAGCGTCCACAGCATCGGAATTTTTGTCAAGAAAGGCGTTCCGCACCCCCCGGAGCAGAAGGTGCTTTGGGTGCGGGCGCTAAATGATGGGTTGCTCAAGAGAAAGGGCAGGCGATTGCCAAGCCCGCGTGCCACCGACGATTATGCGGCCACAAGGGACTTGGTTAAGGCGTTCTTGGCAAACCCGCGGCACCCGGTTCCCAACATTCCTAAATTCCAGAAGGCTTGCCCAATCGAGATGGGCGATCCGCTCTTGGAGTTGGTACCCGAAAACTATCTTGATGAGACGAAGCCGACCCCGGCTCAGGTTGGAAAAGGAATGGAGAAGGTACTGCGGGACGCGATGGCATTCCTGATTAGAGAGGGAATTGACCAATGACGATATACGCCACACTCAAAGTCAAGGACCTGTTCGACGTTCATTCTGGAGACTTCCATTCGATCGGCGACCTCGACGCCGGAAATATTGCGCTAATCTCATGCGGCGACTTAGGCAACGGACTCGTCGGGTACTTCGACATTCCGGACGATCACCAATACAGCCGCGCGATCACCGTTGCGTATAACGGTTCTTGGCCGCTGACTACCAAGTACCACCCATATGCCTTCGGTGCGAAGGATGACGTTGCGGTACTGGTCCCCAAAGAGGACATGGAGCAGTGCGTGCTGCTCTACGTGGCGGCGCTTCTCAATCGGCTGATTTGGCGGTACTCCTACGGTCGAAAATGCTTCAAGGAAAAGCTTCAGGACGTTCCGCTCGTCATGCCGGTCAAGAAGGGGAAGCGACTTGTCATTGACGACCGGCTACCCAGAGAGCTATTCAGCAAGGCGTACGAGCGCGTTAAATCTGGTGCGAAAGAATCCGCCGAGGGCTTGCTTTCGCGAGCAACAGCTCTCGTATGAGTACAATGCTCGACCGTCTGGACCAAAGGGCGATTGAGCGACTCAGTGGGCCGGGGTGGGTCCCGATTCTGCCCACCATACAATCCATTCACGGCGCGATCATTGGCGTGTCGCCAACAGTCCGCGGCGAGTTGACAACGATCTATATCAAATATACGAGCGGCGAGACGGGTGTCCACCCCTTTGCCGTGCTGTGGGTAAAAATGGCAGCGGAGATCGTCCTTGGCCTTTCTTTGCCGCCAGGGATTTCAGTTCCTCCGGAATTGGCCCCCGTGGCACGCCCGCGATACAAAGGACTGACTGAATTCGTCCGCCTGGGGATCGGCGATAGAATACCAGATGGGCTAGACGAATGGATTGCCATCGCCTACCGCAGCAGCACCGCCGATGAATGAGAACAAGGCCAAAGCGGACGAAAACGAAAACCCGTTCTGGGTCACCGGAAAGGCGCTTGAGCGACATTTTGAACAGCAGGAGATGCTGTTTGAATTCGCGCGACTCTTCAAGCACGAAGGCGAAAGCGACCGAAGCGCAGTGATCGTCGGCGCCGCGTTCCTCGATACGTTATTATGGCATCTACTCATTAGCTTTCTCGTTGACGACGAAACAGAGGCCGGTGCGTTGCTGCGAGCAGACGGGCCGCTTGGAACCTACGGAAACCGTGCGCGAATGGCATACTGCCTGGGGTTGATCCCCAAGACCGTCCACAACGATTTGCGATTGGTCGGAAAAATCAGGAACAAGTTCGCCCATGAATTGGGTGCTTCATTCGACAACCAAGACATCGGAGACTGGTCAACGGCCCTGCAATTGCACCGCACGGCCTATATGACGCCGCCCCCGGGGGTCTCGCAGAGAGACCTTTTCTTCGTCGGGGTCAATGCCTTGGTCGGCTATCTGGACGGAATGGTCGGACAGGCCCGAGCGGACAAGCGGAAGGTGATTAGCGAGGGCTGAAGGCGTTGGCTTTTTGTGCAGCCGCCCTAGTTTTTGTGCAGGCAGGGGTTATTGTGCAAAGCCGGCGGCGGCCCGTGGGCCAAGGTTTCATGGACAGACTCAACCTGAAGAACAGCCCCGAAACGTGACGGAGCTCTTTCAGGCCAAGCCGGCTGCGGCGCGATCGGCCAAGATGGTGGCGCCGTCGCGGCGGATGCGGCCGGCCGGGATGGTGGTGTCGCCAGCCTGCAGGCGCGACAACATTTCGACCTTCGATGCGCCGGTCACCAGCCACAAAATTGCCCGGGCGCGATTCAAAACCGGATAGGTCAGCGTCATACGCCGGCGGCCCTGATAGACGCCCGTGATCGCCACGTCGGCGTCAGTCATGTCGAGCACCGGGTCGCCCGGCACCAGCGACGCGGTGTGGCCGTCGGGGCCCAGGCCCAGATGCGCCAGGTCGAGCATCGGCGGCGAGCCGCAGATCGACTCCAGCGTGCGCGCATAATCGCGGGCGGCGGCTTCCAGATCGGCCGCTTCGACCGGCATGGCGTGAATCTGCTCGGGCCGCAGCGGGGCGTGGCTGAGCAGGCTTTCGCGCAGGTGGGTCAGGTTGCGATCCTCGTTGCCAGATGGTGCCACGCGTTCGTCGACCTGCACGATGTGGACATTGTCCCAGGGAACGGTTTCACCGGCCAAGGCCCGGAGCATTTGCCAGGGCGTGTGCCCGCCGCTGACCGCGATGGAGAAGCGGCCCCGCTGGGCCACGGCGGCGCGCGCCGCTTCGGCCACCAGTGCCGCAGCCCGGCGTGCAACGGTGTCTTCGTCGCTAAGAATTTCGATTTTCATGCTGAGCCTGCGACGTCAAACGGGCGATCCGTGTGAATCGTAAACCAAGAGAACGCCGGAAGAAATGGTCCGCAGATTTAACAGATTCCGCAGATTAGAAATGCAGCCGACGGGTATAAATCTCGTTTTATGTCACGATCCCGGAAATCTTTCGGTCTTGGTCTGCTTAATCTGGGAAATCCGCGAAATCTGCGGACCGTATTCCTCTTGCTCGCTTTTCCAAATCGTCTGACGCTCCTAATTTTGCGCCAGGCGGTTGGAAGTCGACTGGCTTTCGTCGGCTGGTGGCGAGGGCGCGGTGGGAACGACCGGCGGATCCCAGTGGACTTCGCAGTCGGGAAGCACGCTGCGCAATCGCTCCACGCCCTGGCTTGTCACTTGGGTGCGGCGTAGCGCCAGCCAGCGGAGATTGCGCAGAGTCTCAAGCGCGGCGAGGCCGTCGTCGGTGATGTGCCGGCTGGCCAGGTCGAGCCGGCAGAGCTCGGACAGTTTGGCAATCCGACGCAGGCCCCGATCGGTGATCCGATCCGAATCGAGCAACAGCCACTCCAGGTGGCGGAGTTTGGCCAATTGCACGAGCGTGTCGTCGCTGAGCAGCGGGCTGTCGATTTCGGCCAGATAGAGATCGGCAAAAAAATCTTCTCCCAACCAGCGAGTGAGCCACTCGGGCACCGGCGCGCGCTCCTGGAATCGCAAATATCCTCCCAGGCGCTGGATCTCGGCGGCCACGCTGCGCTCGGTGCGCACTTCGGCCACGCGCCGCCCGGCGACGCCGACCCCGGCCGCGATTACAGCGATCAGGACCAACAGCGACCGCAAGCTGAAGCGCCACAGGCGGCCGCGTTCTTGAATTGGGGGGTTGCTCATGGCGAGTTTCCCATGGCGAGTTGCGGAGCTGAGATTGCTCGAAACAGGGGTTCGACCTTCCCATTGTACTCCGGCAACGGCTTCGGGGCGGAAACCGAACTGGACTGACCGGGGCCCCGATTCGATATTGCCCGGCCGTCGCTGCACGGGCCCGGCGTCACTACACTGGCCCGGCCCCAATCGTCCGAGGCGGAATTGTTCTGCCCGTTAAACTGTTCGCAGTCTTACCTTTCGGAAAAGTAACTCAAAGCTGGAAGGCGCGAAATTGACACGCCCCGCGCCGGGCAACGATATTCAACGGTTGAGGCCACTCGCGGGTTCCCACCGTATAAACAAACCGTGTAAGCAAACCGTGCAAACCTGGCGCAAATCGAGCTTGGCCGCAGTTTGCTTGGTGAATTGTTTCGAGGGCAGGGGCATGTTGCGGCGCCGAATCACCGCTCCGATTGTGGGGCTCGCGATGCTGCTGACCGCTTCGCCTGCCGCGGCGCAGTGCGCAACTATGGGCGGGGCAACTACTACGCGGCGGCCCGGCAGCGGATGATTCAGTCGGCCCAGGCCCAAATCGGGGCTGCCCGGCAAGCACAGGCCCTGGCGCAGGTGCAAATGAAGGAGGCCCAGGGCAAGGTCGACGCCAGCAATGCACGGATTCGGGCCGCCAAAACCTCGATGGATGAGGCCAAATCCGACGAACACACTTCCCACCTTTCGCTCCAGGAAATCCAAGCCAAGCTGATCGAAGAGACCGGCTCCGACTCCGAGATCAGCAAAGCCCACGCGGCCCTGGTCGAAGCGATTGAAGACTACGAGGACGCCGCAAAGCGCGTCTTGAGGTCCGAGGACTACAAGGCCCAGGCGGCCGCCATTACCGATCACAGCGAACGCCTCAAGCGGCTGCCCGAGATTCGCGAAGCGGCCTTTCAAGCGGACGATGACTATCAGAACAAGCTCGCGCGGGTGAAGCTGGAAAAATTCAAGTTCGGGCAACTGCGCACCGAAATGGTCCGAGGCAGCCCGCAGTGGATGGCCATGTCCGAAGAGGTTCGCGAGGCGCTCAAAGCCCAGACCCATGCGGAGATCGAAGCCACCAACGGCGGATCGGCCAAGATGCGGGCCAAATATCGTCTGCACGATGCCCAGCAGGTTTATGCCGCGGCTTCGATGACGATTGCCCAGGCCGAAAACGTTTTGCGCCGCATGGGTGTCAGGCCGCCCCCTGCCCCGGCGTCGCCTCCCTCGGCAAGCGGCTCGTAGTCCGGCCCCGTTGGAAACAAAACCGGCGCGATCGATCGTTACCCCGGGAAGAATTCTGGCAACTGCTGCTGAGCCAGCGGGCGGAGACGCGCCACTTCCGCGGCCGGGATCGAGCGGTAGGGCCAGCGCAGCCGGGTCGAAATCCGCGACCAGCCGCCGATGGCCGCCAGCAGTTTATCGGCTGCCTGATTCGAAAAGCCCTGCTCGGTGATCAACGGAACGACGCAAGTCTCGAGAAAGCCGACAATCCGCCGCTCCAGCGCCAATGCGCCCGCCGGGTCGCTGAGGATTTGCCGGTACCAGGCCTGAGCCGCGGCAGGCTGCAGGCAGGCGACGTTCGAGTACGCTCCGTGCGCGCCCTGCGGAATGCCGCTGGCCAAGGTGTGGCCCGGAACGAACAGCGACAAGTCGGCAACCTGCCGCATAGCGGCGAACCAGGCGGCGTCGCCGCCGGCCACTTTCACGCCGACCAGCGACGGCACGGCGCGCTTCAGCTCGGCGAAGTCGGCCGGCGCGAGCCGCCGCTTGGCGTGCGGCGGATTGTAAAGCACCAGCCCGATGCCGTGCGCCTCGTCGGCCATGCCGCGCAGGTAACAGGCGGCTTCGTCCAGGGTGACCGGAAACCAGTCCGGCAAAATCACTTGCACCGCGCCGGGGTGCAGCTCGACCACGCGTCGCAAACGCAGTCTCGAAATGACCGGACTCATGTGGCTGACCCCGATTTGGAACGGCATGTTCGCCCGGCCGTGGCGCTGGGCCAAAAGCGAACTGACCCGGTCGAAGTCCTCTTCGGTCTGATTGTAAAACTCGCCGGCCGTGCCATTGGAATAAATGCCGTCCACGCCGGAGGAAATCAGGATGTCGATCTCCTCGGCCAGGACTTCGTAGTCGATGGCGTCGTCCTCGCCAATCGGCAATAGCAGCGTGGCCCAATTACCGCGGATTTCGTCGGCCGAAAGAGTTTTCATCAGGCACCTTTCTTGGATCGCTCCCGGAGTCCGGGAGCGGGCAGCCCCCGGTTCGACTAATTGGGCCATGTATAGTGTCGCGCCCGACAGGGATTCATGGGTACACAACCGGCCATCCGCCTCGCCGGGACGTCGTCCGCTTCCAGTCTAATGACTTGTAACGCGCCGGCGGGATGTCGACAATCAGTGGCGGCCGGGCGATTTCCTTTTCTACGGGCGGGAGAATGCGGATGTCGAGTGCTGCGAGCGGCCCGGACCCTGCGCCGATGGGGGGCGAGCCATCGGAATCGGCCGTCCTGCGCAAAGTGACGCTGCGGCTGATTCCCTTCCTATTTTTGCTCTACGTGCTCAACATTCTGGACCGGTCGAACGTCGGCATGGCCAAAAAGGTCATGATGAACGACCTGGGACTGAGCGACGCGGCCTATGGCCTGGGCGCCGGACTGTTTTATGCCGGCTATATCCTGTTCGAAGTGCCCAGCAACCTGATGCTGGCCCGGGTCGGCGCGCGGTCCTGGATCGCTCGTATCCTGGTAAGCTGGGGCATCGTTTCTTCCTGCATGATGTTCGTCACCGGCCAGTGGAGCTTCTACGCCTTGCGGGTGCTATTGGGCGTGGCCGAAGCCGGCTTTTTCCCCGGAATCATTCTGTATCTGAGCCAGTGGTTCCCGGCCCGGCGCGGGCCCGGGCGGTGGCCAAGTTCATGACCGCCGGTCTGATTGCCTCGATCGTCGGCAATCCGATCTCGGGAATCATCCTGGATCACCTGCCGGGCGTCGGCGGCCTGAAAGGCTGGCAATGGTTGTTTCTGCTGGAAGGCATTCCCTCGGTCGTGATGGGTTTCGTGACCTTTCGATATCTTACCGACAGTCCCGAGCAGGCCGGTTGGCTGACCGACGGCGAACGCGCGTTGCTGATCGAGCGTTTGAAGCTGGAGCGCGAGCAGTTGGGATCGCGCGACAAGCACACGCTGATGGCGGCCCTGGCCGATCGGCGCGTATGGCTGCTGATCGGTGTGTATTTCAGCGTTGCGATGGGGGACAACGCGTTTGGCTTCTTTCTGCCCACGCTGCTCCGATCGCAATGGGAGGGGGCGAGTGAATCTTGGATCGGTTTTCTGGCCGCGATCCCCAGCGTATTCGCAATCGTGGCCATGCTCGCGGTCGGCATGCATTCCGACCGCACCGGCGAACGCCGCTGGCACGTGGCCTGCTCGGCATTTACGGCGGCCATTGGCTGGGTTGCGGTTGCCCTGGCGCCGTCGCCCTGGCTCTATGTCCTGGCGCTGACGGTGACCTTGTGCGGCATGAAGGGCATGCTGCCGACGTTCTGGGCGATTCCGACTTCGTTTCTGACCGGCACCGCGGCCGCGGGCGGCATTGCGCTCATCAACTCGATGGCGAACATCGGCGGCATTCTATCTCCCGCGATCATGGGCGCGGTGAAAACCCATTTCGACAGCTACGCCGCCGGCATGCTGCTGATCGCGGTCGTGTTGACGTTGGGCGGCGTGCTGGTGCTGTTTGCCAAAAAAGGGGACGCGAGTTCATGACCGCGACCTTGCCCCGTCTTTTTCTCCGAAGCAAAAAAAGGTGTCGCAAATGGTCCGGACTAATGGTAAATCTAGGCTTTGCATCCGGTGAGCGATGGGCGCAGCCGCCCGCGATCTTAAGGTCTGCGATCAAGCTCCCCCAAACCCGTTGGCGACTGCTCCCGCCCGTATTGCCCGCCGGTTCATAGCCTCATCGTCCCGTTTGCTGCTCGTGGAGAAAAAGCCCATGGCGAGTCGGACTTCGCGTCGCACGTTCGTAAAATCGGTCGCCTTGGCTGGCGCACACGTATCGCTGCTGGGCAGATCCTGGCGCGGGCTGCCGGCGCCAACAGCCGGCTTCGCGTGGCCAGTATCGGCACCGGCGGTAAAGGCTGGTCTGACTTGACCTCGGTCGCGGCCAGCCCGAGCGTCGATGTGGCGGCCCTGTGCGATGTCGATGAGGGCCCGGATTTCCTCGGCAGAGCGGCGGAGGCTTACGCCCATGCGGGCCGCTTTACCGACTGGCGACGTTTGTTCGATGCCCCTGGGACGTTCGACGGCGTCATTGTGTCCACGCCTGACCACATGCATGCCCCGATCGCGATGGCGGCGATGCAACTCGGCAAGCATGTTTACTGCCAGAAGCCGCTCACGCACACGGTGTTCGAGGCGCGACAACTACGCCTGGCGGCCCGTCGCGCCAATGTCGTTACCCAAATGGGCAATCAAATTCAGTCGCACGTCGCTTATCGCACGGCCGTGGCCCTGGTGCGCGACGGAGTGATTGGAAAAGTGAAGGAAGTATACGCCTGGAAAAGCGGCGGCCCGCCGTCCTGGTTGCTGGAAACCGATCGGCCTGCGGGCAGCGACCCCCTGCCGGCGGGTTTGCATTGGGACGAGTGGCTGGGCGCGGCGCCGAGCGCCCGTATAAGACCAAGATTTACCATCCGTTCAATTGGCGGTCCTGGCAGGACTTCGGCAGCGGCCAGCTGGGCGACTTCGGCTGTCATATTCTCGACCCGATTTTCATGGCCCTGGACCTCACCGCGCCCTCGACCGTGCGGGCCGAGGCGCCGCCTTGCAACCGCGAAGTCTGGACCGACAAAGCAACCGTGTATTACGAGTTTCCGGGCACGTCGCGAACCGCCGGCGAGTCGCTGCGCCTGACCTGGTCTGACGGCCAGGGCGCGCTACCCTCGCACAGTGTGTTGGGCCTGGATCCCAGCCTTCCGCTGCCGCTCGCCGGATCGTTGCTCCAAGGAGAGCTGGGTTCGCTGCTGATACCGCACTACGACATTCCGCGGCTGCTGCCTGCGGAAAAATTCCAAGATTTCAAGCTGCCCGAAATCGCTTCCGGCGACCATTATGTCGCCTGGGCCGATGCTTGCCGGGGAGAGGTTAAAACAACGTCGCACTTCGACTATGCCGGTCCGCTGACCGAGGCCGTGCTGTTGGGGACCATTGCCATTCGCACGCCGGGCGAAACGCTGGAGTGGGATCCGGCGGCTCTGAAAATCAAAAACTCGCCCGCGGCCGATGCGATGCTCACGAAGCCCTATCGCCAAGGCTGGGAAGTGAAGTGGACCTGAGAGAGAGGCTAACGGCGGTGTATTGAGTTGCCGCAGTGCCGTTTCCACAGCTTCCGCACGCGGATCTTGCGCAGGCGAAGCGGGTATTTCAACGGTGGAATGCAAATCCGCCGCTGCGTAACGGCTCACCAATCGTGCGAATCCAGTTCCATCACGCCGGTGCTGCGCAGCTCTTCGGCTTGCTGCTGGAGCGATTTGCGGGCCGCTTCCAATTTGCCGTCCAGCGTGCCGGACGGGATTTTGGCCAGCACCTCAAGCGCTTGTCCCGGGCGCTGCTGGCCGATCAGGATCTGCGCCAGCTTGAGCCGCATTTTCAGGCTCCGCTCGGGCCAGCGGCCCAGAGATTCGACCATCAAGGGGATCGACTCGTTCCACTTTCCCGCAGTGTGCAGACCCTGGATCAGGCCCAGCATTTCCGCTTCGCTCAATTGCCAACCGTTCATCGAGCGCGTGAGCGCCAGGTGCAAGGCCAAGGCGCCGTCGAACTGCCCGGCCTCGACGAGCTCGTGCAGGCGGGCTTTGGCCTCGGCCAGGCGCGCGGGCGAGGTGGGGGGCGCGGCCGCCTGGACCGACTTTTTGGGCGGGGGCTCTTTTCCCTCGCGGCCGGCCATTACGGCAAACAGGTCCCAATTTTCGCAATCGACCCAGCCGAGCTTGAGCATCGCCACGCCGACCACAAAACCGATCGCGGCGCCGAACAGGTGCAGCATCGACGGCCCGATTCCAAAGTCGGCCCACAGCAGGCTGCAAATTTCCAGCGCCAGGTAGAGGCCGGCGAAGGCCAGGATCGGCATGTCGAAAACTCGGACGCGGTCGATCAGCGCCACGCAACTCATTTCGTTGCGCGGGGCCCAAACCAGGGCGATCGCCAGCAGGCCGTAAAGAATGGCGCTGGCGCCGAGCGATGCCCCCTTACTGTGCAAGGTCAGCGTTTGCTCCAGCGCGCACTCAATGATGCCGATGCCCAGAAAGACCACCAGAAAACGCCACCAGCCGATCTTGCCTTCGACCACCAGGCCAAAGCCCCACAAGAAAATCATGTTGCAGATCAGGTGGATCCAGCCCGCGTGCAGAAAGTTCGAACTGATCCACTGCAGCGGATGCAATCCGTGTCCGTAGACCAGCGTCCACGGCTCGGGATCGGGAATCTGGCCTGAAAGCACCGCCAGAAAAACCGCCGTGTTGACCGCGATCAGGCCGATCGAGGCCCAGGGAAAATGATAGATCGGCGCGTCGGTGTTCCAGGGAAAGATCATGCGGCCGGAAGCGGAATAGGGCTCGCCGGGGGGCGACGGCTCAGGTTCTTGTTATACTACCATACCCGAGCGGTCGGCAGCCGTGGTTGCGCGTGGCCGAAACCGGTATCCAGAACTACGGGCGGCACATCGATTGTTGCGAAGATGAAGATGAACAAAACCCGAACCCGGGGAGTGCTGACAGGAGCCTTGCTGATGGGAGCGGCAGCGTCGATAACCCTTGCTCAAAATGGCAAACCGCCAGCGCCCTCGACCGCTGGCCGCCAGATTCCGGCGCGCACGATTCCCGTGCCCGGCACGGTCAGTCCGGAGATGTATGAGTGGATTGCCAATCCGCTACGCGCCCCTGACCGAAACTGTGCCGGCCACCGATGACCAGTGGCGCGAGCTGGTCAAACAGCATGTGGCCGCGCGGAGTGGGCGGCTCGCCGAAGTCCGCGCGCACTGCCCCGTCACGCTCGATCCGCAAGTGATCGGTGGGGTGAACTGTTTTCTGGTCACGCCCGAGGGGCTGCCCGAGCGTAACGCGGGGCAATTGGTGCTGCACCTGCACGGCGGGGCGTATGTGTTCGGTCCGGGCCTGCTTGGCGCGACCGAGGCGGTGCTGCTAGCGCACTATGGCCGGACGAAGGTGCTTTCGGTCGACTATCGAATGCCGCCGGACCATCCATTTCCCGCGGCGCTCGACGACGCGGTGGCCGTCTATCAAGCTCTGCTCAAAACGCACCAGCCGGCCGAGTTGGGCGTCTTTGGAACGTCCGCCGGCGGCGGACTGGCCGCCGCGATGTTGCACCGGCTGCGCGCTGCAGGCTCTCCGATGCCGGCCGTGTTGGGGCTGGGCACGCCTTGGGCCGATTTGACCAAGACCGGCGATACGCTCAATACGCTTGAGGACATCGACCAGGTGTTGATCCATTACGACGGCGTTCTGGCGGGTGCCGCACGGCTCTACGCCGCCGGGCGGAACCTGGACGATCCGCTCCTGTCGCCGGTCAACGGCGACTTCGCCGGCTTTCCGCCGACCATCTTGATTGCCGGCACGCGCGACATGCTGCTCAGCGTAACGGTTCGGGTGCATCGCAAGCTGCGCGCACGCGGGCGTCGAGGCCGAATTGCACGTCTTCGAGGGCATGTCGCACGGGTTCTATCTGGCCGTTCCCGACGCCCCGGAATCGCGCGAAACCTTCACCGAGATCGCTCGCTTCTTCACAGAAAGGATGAAGGATGAAGGATGAAGGGCGCGCATTAAGCCCCACATTTTGTGGCCGCTCCGGACAGACGGCATTGTGCATTTGCCGAGAATTTCCTCCTTTGTATCTCGTTTTTCATCCTTCATCCTTCCGCCTTCATCCTTTAGCATATATTGGCTGATTGAAGGTGCCTCCTCCCCCCCTGCCCCGCCGCGCGTTGTTCCATGCCTGTCTTCCGCATCACGCTGTTCGTAGTTGGTGCCCTTGCGGGCTGTGTTCTGATCGGCGGTGGCTTTGCATCCGGCGCCGCGGGCGACGAGCCGGCCAAAGTCGATTTCGCGCGACAGATCGAACCGATTCTCGAGCAAAGCTGCCTGAAGTGCCATTCGCGGGGCAAATACCGGGGCGGCCTCTCGCTGGAAAGCCGCCAGAGCTTGCTGGCCGGCGGCGAAAGCGGGCCGGCGGTGCTCGTCGGCAAACCGAACGAAAGCCTGCTGGTCGAGTTGATTTCCGCCCAAGACCCCGACCGCATGATGCCCGAAAAAGGGCCGCCGCTTTCCGCGGACCAAGTAGCGCTGGTGCGCGCCTGGATCGAGCAGGGCCTCGTTTGGCCGGCGGAGATCAGTTTTGGCTTTCAGCAGGCTGCGCTCGCCCCCCGACGGCCGCAGGTGCCCCCCGCCGAACCGGGCTCGGTGCTTTCCAATCCGATCGACTTGATTCTGCAGCCCTATTTTCGCTCTCAGCAGGTCGACCCCGCCCCGCCGTTGTCGGACCGCGTTTTTGCCAGGCGCGTGTTTCTCGATCTGACCGGCGTGCTGCCCAACTCGGCACAACTGGGCGCGTTGGAGCGCGACGGGCGGCCAGACAAGCGCCGGCAGTTGGTAACCAGACTGCTCGACGATCGCCGGGCTTACGCGGATCACTGGCTGACATTCTGGAACGACTTGTTGCGCAACGCCTACCGGGGAACAGGCTTCATCGACGGCGGGCGCGAGCAGATCACGGATTGGTTGTATCAGTCGCTCTACGACAACCAGCGCTACGATCGGTTCGTGCGTGAATTGGTCACCCCGATTCCGGGTTCCGGAGGCTTTATCAAAGGGATCGTGTGGCGCGGCGTGGTCAATGCCAGCCAGACTCCGCCGGTGCAGGCCGCGCAAAATGTTTCGCAGGTCTTTCTGGGCACGAACCTGAAGTGCGCAAGCTGTCACGACAGCTTTGTCAATCATTGGAAATTGACCGACGCTTACGCTCTGGCCGCCGTGTTTTCCGATAAGCCGCTGGAGATCCATCGCTGCGACAAACCCACTGGCAAAATGGCCCAGGCCGGTTTCATCTATCCGCAACTGGGGGCGATCGATGCCGCTGCTCCGCAGGCCGCCCGGATGGCGCAACTGGCAGACCTGTTGGTCAAGCCGGAGAACGGACGCCTGGCGCGGACCATCGTCAACCGGCTTTGGGCCCAGCTGATGGGCGCGGCATCGTCGAGCCCCTCGACGATATGGATCAGCCCCCCTGGAATGCCGATCTGCTGGACTGGCTGGCCAGCGATCTGGTCGAGCATGATTATGACCTGAAGCACACCTTGGCCCTGATCTGCACCAGCGAGGCCTACGGTCGAGCGGCGGCCGGCTTGCCCAAGCCCGGCGAGAACCCCGGTTCCTTCGCGGGCCCGTTGGTCAAGCGCATGTCGGCCGAGCAATTCGTGGACGCAGTTAGCGAGCTATGCGGCGTATCGGACCAAGGCCGGCCGGCCGCGGTCAAGCCGCCCGTGCGGCCTCTGTTGCCGGTCGAAGCGGCGCAGTCCGGCGCGCCTCTGGCGGCACACTGGATTTGGAGTCATGCGCAGGCGTTGGCCGGCGATCCGGGGGGCCGGATCCTGCTGCGCAAGGTGCTCAACCTGGGAGAAAAACCGGCCCGCGCGCCGGCCGTCGCGGCTTGCGACAATGAACTGAAGCTGTACGTCAACGGCCACCTGGCCGCGCAGAGCGAGGATTGGCAACAGCCCGTCGCGGTCGATTTGGCGCCGTGGCTGGTCGTGGGAGAAAACGTGTTGGCGATCGAAGCCACCAATTGGCCGGACGTCGAGAACAATCGCGGCACTCAATTTTCGGGTGCCAATCCGGCCGCCGCGATTTTCTACGCCGTCGGTCTGCGAGACAATGCCGTGCTCTGGACCGTGGGCACCGATTCCACCTGGCTCTGGGCCAAACGGGCCGAGTCGGCCTGGACCAACCAGCCTTTCGACACGACCGGTTGGCAACACGCGGTCGAGTTGGCCCAGTCCGGCGCCGCGTACGCCGGGCTGAACCTTGACGACCGTCTGAAACAACTCGTGCCAGCCGCGCCGGCGGCATTGGCTTCGGCGGCATCATCTCCGGTGAGATCTCTCTGGCCAACGACGACGCTCTGCTTCGGGCCCTTGGGCCGGACCAATCGGGAACAGGTCGTCACGCGGCGCGAATCGATCGGCACCACCTTACAGGCCTTGGAGCTGACTAACGGTGAAGTTCTGGATAAACTGCTCAAGCAAGGAGCCGATGCCTGGCTGGCCGTTCATGCCGCCGACACCGACAAATTGATCGATGCCGTTTATCTGGCCGCGCTGGCCCGGCGGCCGGTCAACGCCGAACGCGAAGTGGCGCACGGCGTAATCGGTTCGCCGCCGAACCGCGACGGCCTGGCCGATCTGCTGTGGGCGGTGCTGATGTTGCCCGAGTTCCAGTTGATCTATTGATCTTGGAAATTGAGGTCGTCGATGGCCGTTTACAAATCGAACCCCGCTGGGAACCGTCGCGATTTCCTGAAGACCGCCGGCGCCGCCACGCTCTCGGCGCTCGCCGCCGGCGCTCCGCGCAGTCTGGCCGGCGCGGATCTGGAGCTGGGCCGGTCGGCCGCGACGGCCGACAACGTGATCGTGCTCTGGATGGGGGGCGGCATGGCGTCGAGCGAGACGTTCGATCCCAAGCGGCACACGCCGTTCGAGGCCGGCATGAAATCGAGCGACGTTGCCAGCACCTTTCCGGCGAAGCCTACCAAGGTCGACGGCATTCAGTTTTCCGAGCATTTGGAGCGGATGGGCTCGGTGATCGATCGTGGCACGCTGATTCGCACGGCCGTCGCCGCGGATCTGGGGGCCATCCTGCATTCGCGGCATCAATATCACTGGCATACCGGTTACGAGCCGCCGCAAACGGTTGCGGCGCCGCACCTGGGGGCCTGGATCGCCCGGGCGCTGGGGCCACGCGATCCGGCTGTGCCGGCCTACATCGACATCGGCCAGCGCTACGACCTGGGCGAAACCGAAGAGCTCAAGGCCTTTCAAACCGGCGGCGTGTTGGGCAGCGAATTCGGTCCGTTCCGCGTCCCCGACCCCAGCGATGCCGTGGCCAGCGTGCGTCCGCCGGCCGGCATGACCGTGGGCCGATTCCAGAGCCGTTATCGGGCCTATCGGCAGTTGGTCCAGGCCAGTCCCGTGGGGCAGTTCGGCAGCGACTATCAACAAGAGTCGCTACTTCGGCGCTGGAGAATGCCGATCGGCTGCTGAATTCGCCGGCAGCCAAGGCTTTTGATCTTTCCCTGGAGCCGAAGGCTTCGTTCGACGTTTACAATACCGGCCGCTTTGGTCAAGGCTGCTTGCTGGCCCGGCGGCTAATCGAAGCGGGTGCGCGCTTCATCGAGGTCACGACCGAGTACGTGCCGTTTCTGTATTGGGATACGCACGACAACGGACACACGCGGCTGGTCGACCTCAAAAAGCAGATCGACGCGCCGATCGCGCAATTGGTGCTGGACCTGGAAGAACGCGGTTTGCTCAGCCGCACCTTGATCGTGCTGGCCAGCGAATTCAGCCGCAGCGTGCTGATCGAGGGCAAGGTCGACCAGCGCGTTCCCGATTCGGTAACACAGCCCGACGTGCTGGCCGAACTGAAGTACTACGGAATGCACCGCCACTTCACGGGGGCCGGTTCCGTGTTGCTGTTCGGGGGCGGCGTGAAGCAAGGCTTCCACTACGGCCAGACCGCGGAGGAATCGCCGTTCACGACCATTGAAAACCCGGTCAGCGTGACCGATTTGCATGCCACGATCTATCACACGCTGGGCATCTCGCCCAAGTACGGCGTCGAAAGCGAACAGCGCCCCTTCTACGTGACCAAGGACGGACTGGGACGGCCGATCAACGCACTGCTGGCTTAGAAGACGCTGCCGGCTTAGAAGACGCTGCCGGCTTAGCAGAGGCCGCCTTAGCCGGCGGCTTCGGCAGTGGCAGTGGCTGGGGCTTCGGCTGGGGCATCGCGGCAATCCAAGCGTGGAACAGTTCGACGGCGTCCTGGTCTACCAGTGTGGTGGCCAGTTGCGGCATTTGCCCCGCTCCGCGCAGGCCGACTCGATGCAGCAGCACGGAACGCTCCGGCTCGCCGGGTGCGATGAGTCGAGCGTCCGCCAGGCCAAAGCTGTGGTGTGTCGGTTTTTCGTCGATCAGGTGCATCTTGAATAGCGGAATCTCGCTCCGCAGCACCATTTTGGAATTGCCGCCGCCGGCTTCGACGTGGCACTGGGCACAGTTGGAGTGCAAGTACGCGCGGGCCCGCGCCGCCAGCGGGGCGGTTCGATCGAGCGGGTCGGTCAGGCGGGGCAAATTTTCGGGCGCCTTGGGCAACAGGGGCGATTCCTTCGGCGCCAGGCGCTGGTCGCGCGATTGGAATCGGCGGCCGACGGCTTCGTCGGCGCGGCGGCTGATTTCGATTTCGACGTCGGGATTGTCAGCTTTTTCGCCCGCTTCAGCGCGTGCGGTTTCGTAAAGGGTATTCCGCTCCGACCCCCAAGCTTCGCCCCCCCAGTTGACGCGCATCAGGCCCAGACGCTCCAACACGCGCAGCTGATTATCGACCCGGCCGCCGTAATCGTGATCGCGATTCATCTGGTTGGTTTGCAGTCCCAGCACGTAATTGGCCGCGCGGCTGTGACAGACCATGCACTCGGTTCGACTCGGGAAATGCCAGGTTTGCATGCGCACTCCGCCTGGAGCGGACGAGTCTCGCACGTCGAACTGGCGATCCGCGCCGCCGGCGTCGACCAGCGTTGCATCGGTGCCCTCCTCGTTCCATTGGTACGAGTAGCCGACCCATTCGTTTTGTTGCCGCACCAGGAAACGTGTTTCGATCCAGCGTCGCGCGTCGCCCGGCGCGCGACCTCCAGCCGCACTGCTACTGCCCGCAAGATCGAGCGCGAAACTCTTGACGAGCACCGTATCGTTGGGAAAATTCCAACCTCCGGAACCGGTATAGCCGATCCGCCGCTCCTCGCCCGGCTCATGGCCGATCGCCAAATAACGCTCTTTGTACGCGCCGTCCGACCAGAGCGCCGCATTGACCGAATAGGGAAGAATTCCCTCGGCCATCGCGTGCTCGGGCACACTGGCAAACAAGCCCGATTCGCTGAGCCGGGTGGGAAATGCAACCGGCGCCGCGGGGGCGGTCAGCGGCGTCAGGCGATGGATCGCCTTGCCGCCGTGATCGAGCAGCCAGATGTCCTGGTCGTTGCCCGGTGCGAAGGCGGTGACTTGCAAAGTCGTATCGGCGATTTCAGAATGCCACGTGACCTGAGGGCCGTCATGCTTGATGGCCCAGATCTTGCCGGTCGAGTAATCGGCGTACAGATAAGCCCCCTTCAAGTCCGGGAACTTCTCGCCGCGATAGACCAGCCCGCCGGTCAGCGAACGCGCCTCGCTGTGCGGATGCTCCGCGATCGGCTTACTGATCGGCTGCGGACCACGCTCGCGGTCGGGATAAAAATCGTGTGAGCCCTCGACGACGCTCCAGCCGTAGTTGGCGCCGCGCTCGACCAGGTACACCTGCTCCCAGAGGTCCTGGCCGTTGTTGCCCACCCAGATATCGCTGGTCTCAGCGTCGATCGCAAGTGCGCCACGGATTGCGGAAGCCATAGGCCCAGGTTTCGGGCCGCACGTTGGCCTGGCCCACAAATGGGTTGTCGGCCGGAACGCGATACGGCTGCCTTCGTCGGGATGGTCGACATCGATTCGCAGCAGCTTGGCCGTCAGTTGCGTGAGGTCCTGCCCGCGCAGGTTCAGGTCGCTGTCGCTCGTGCCGTCGCCGCGAGGTGACATACAGCATCCCATCCGGGCCAAAGGCCAGGGCGGCTCCGTTGTGGCCGTCGGCCTCCCACTCGATGATCGTGGTGGCCGATTCGGCGTCCAATTGAAAGGGCGGCGAGGGGTCGACGTGGTAGCGCGTGATGCGCGAACGCTTCGGCCCGCCGAACGATCCGTTGCTGCCGATGTAGACGTAACCGTTCTCGGCGAACTTGGGATGAAAGCGAATGTCATACATCACGCGGCTGCCGTCGGGCGGAATCAGGGTTTCCAGCTCGTCTGCCTCGGGTGTGTTGTGAAACCGCAGCAGGGTGGACGGGGCGTAGGGCCAGGGCTGCGTCACGATCCACAGCCAATCGCTGCCCGGTTGCGCCGCGATCGTGATCGGTAGCTCGATCGGCAGCTTCTCGAAAATCCGCTCGGTGGTGTAAGGATGCGGCGGATCGGGCGAGCCCACGACGCGCGAGCTGGTCAGCGGTCCAAGCCGGTCGATGCCCGCCGGCTTTGCCGTCGGCGATCGGTCAGGGCCAACGAACTTCAGCGGGGCATAGTCTTCGAAGAAATGGAAGTTCGGATAAGGATTGGTCTTCAGCGGTGCGCTGGTCGAGAGAGCCGGGCCCTCGAAATCAATCGAAAAGTCGTAGCGGCACAAGGCAAAGGTCCAGCGCTCGTCGGGATTCGGTCGCCCACCGGTGCGGGCGAAATCTTTCCACGCCAGCCGACCCTCCACCGACCAGCCTTTATCGGTGTCGCTCCAGCGGTTGAGAGTGCCATTGACTTGCACGGCGGCGGGGAAATCGAAATCGCCGTCCGACTTGAAGCGGTCGAAACCGCCGGCGCCGCGCCGCGGCAGGAACATGTCCATCGTGGTGCCGGCCGCATTGACCTGAAACTCGTAGTAGCCCGGCTTGTCCTGCGCCGGCTTGAAGAACAGCTCGAAGACGTCGTCGTTCCAGGTCTGGCCATCGTGCTGGGTGACCTGGGCAAAAACGTCCGAGTCGTCCATCTCGGCAAAGAAATATAGATACTCGCGGTCCCAGAGCAGTCGCGCCCGGGTGGCGGTTTTGGGTTTGGTGTCGCCACTAGCAACCCAGGGCATGGCGAAATCGTCGAGCGGCTGGGCAAGCTTCCAGGCGGCTTCGTCGGCACGTCCGTCGATACGGATCGGATCCTCCGTGAAGCGGCATTCGTAGTCGGAGGCCGGTGCGCTAGTGGCTGGTGTGTCCGCGGCTGGCTTCTCTGCAACCGGTTTGTCGGGCGGTTCCGGGGCCTTGGCCGGCGTCGGAGCGGTGCGTGCCGGGGCTACCGGCTGGGTGGCAGCCCGGGCCGCCGGCCGACGAAAGATTTGTGCCCAGCTCTGCTGGGTGCAGACCGCGGTCGCGAGAAAAAACGCAAAGCCTGAAAAATAATTCAGAAACCGACGATCCATGGGAAATCCTGAGCGGGACGGCGGAGGTGGGAGCGAGAAAACGGGGGGTCCGGCATCGGGCCGATCGATACCTTCATCATCGCTATAGAAACACAGCCGTCAATGAAAAACAAGCGCGTCCCGTCAGGCGGTCCAGGAGATCGGAATATGCGGCCCGCAGTACGCGGCCTGGAATAAGTAGGCCAGAATAAGTAGCACAGTCGACAACGGTTGACCTGGGGCCGCCAGCCGAGCCTCAATCCGCGGCTAAAAATGGCTTCCTTTATTGGCGCGGCCACCGGCTTTGCACATACTGTTAGCTGCGGTCGGCGCCGGCAGGTTCCTTTTTCCGGGCACGCCCTGTTTCTCGGCATGCCCTGTTACTTGGCACGTTTGGGGGACAGTCGCTCCGGGGAAGCGAATCCATCAGCCAGTTATAATCTATGACCGCCGGCGTTCTTCGGGTTACGCAGACGTTTGTCCGCGTGGCATTTCTTCTTAGGTGGGTGCCAGGGGCAAAGGGTTCGCCAGGCCGACGATTGCCGCCGCAGCGGCGCCCCCGCCGGACCCTTGCGTTGGCGGCTCACGCGATGTTCGGCCCAAGATGGAACTCGCACGCGGCGGTAGGTCTGATCGAAACAGGTTGTCGGAACAGAAGTTAAAACAGCAGCTTCAGGAGATCTCATGCTGACTCAGATGTTTCTCAAGGTGGCCTTCGCCGGCAGCGAATGGGTGCTGTGGGTCTTGTTGGTGTTGAGCTTCGTGAACGTCGGCGTGATCGTGGACCGGCTGCTCTATTTTCGCCGCCATTTCGTCGATGGCGACGAGCTGGCCGCCGTGCTCGACCAATGCCTGCGCGCCGGCGATTTGAAACAGGCGTACGCCGCGGTTCAGGGGGGCGAGTCGATCGAACACGTTGTCGTCGCCGCCGGACTGATGGCTTTTAGCCGCGGCGCCCACGCCTGCGAAGGGGCCATGTCGGCCGCCCGGGCGCGCACCAAGAAAGAGGTCGACTGCCGATTGCCGATCTTGGCCTCGATCGCCAGCAACGCGCCGTTCATCGGGTTGCTGGGCACGGTGCTGGGCATCATCAAGGCCGCGCACGACTTGACAGCCGGCGGCTCGGGAGGAGAGCACGACGCCAACGCCGTGATGGCCGGCGTGTTCGAGGCCCTTATCGCCACGGCCTTCGGTCTGTGCGTGGCGATTCCGGCCGTCGTCAGCTTCAATTATTTTTCGCGTCGGGTAAAGGGAACGATGGACCAGGTCGAGGCTTTGGCCCAAGAGGTCCTGGCCCATCAGCCGCACGGCGACAAGCCGGCCCAACAGGCGGCCGGACGTTCGGCGGCACAGCAGCAGGCCGCGCGCACGGCCGCCCATGCGGGCGCGGCCCAGGCCCCCGCGGTCAAGGTCCCCTCTTAGTCCAGGAGTCGTGTTATGGCCGGTAGCGTAAAATCGGGCGACGACGAAGTCGTCAGCGATATCAACATTGTGCCCTTGGTCGACGTGATCCTGGTGCTGCTGATCGTGTTCATGATTACCATGCCGACGATTGTCGGCTCCGCGCCGATCAAAGTGGACCTGCCCGAGACCGAAGCCGCTGCGATCGCCGCCGAGGCCTTGCCGCTGCGCTTTGCCCTGCGGCGGGAAAGCTCGGGCCAGGTCGTGTTATACCTGGAAGACCAACCGACCGATTTGGAACGTCTAAAAACCCTGGTCAAGGACATTACGCCCGAGACGACCGAAGTTTCGCTGGCGGCCGACCGCGGGATACCGTACGGTGAGGTGATCAAAGTCATGGACATGCTCGGCTCGCTGGGCCTGCATAAAATTGCCTTGGATACCAAGCACAGTCGATGATCGGGTGCGGATCATGAACTATCGCCCCAGCCAGCTGCCGGCCAATCATTCGGCGAACGGAGTCCACCAGGGGGGCCCAGTTCCGGCGGGCGGAGCTCCGCGCCCTGTACCCGCGGGCGCGGCCAGTGTTCGCGCGGGAACTGCGACTGCGGCAGGCCAGGTGCGCAATCCCAATGCTCCGATCCCCGTGCCGGCCCGGCCGATTCCGGTTCAACAGTCGGGCTGGGGACCTGCGCAGACCGGCGACGATTCCGATCTTCAGGATCGGCTGTGGAGCGATCTGATCCGCGAGGCGCCCGCCTGGCTGGTGAGCGCTTCGTTTCACACCCTGGTGTTGATCATCCTGGGGGTTTGGGCAGCCGTAGCCGCGCACAACCAGATGGCCAGCGACGTTGAAATTTCCGCCGAGCCGATGCGCTACGCCGAGCAACTCGGCGATCAGATGTCGGACCCGGACGTACTGACTCCGGGTGGCGCAAAGACATGCTCGACCCGACCGTCGACAAGCAGATCATCACCGCTCAGAACATGCAGCCGGTCGACGATCCGTTCGCGGCGCCGATGCCCTCGACCGACATCGCCCTGAACGGCCGGTACGCGGCCAGCGACGTCGATGCTCCGGCGATCGGCTTGGCCCTTTCCGGACGGCAAGTCGGCAGCAGAACCGCCTTGCTGGGTAAATATGGCGGCAACGCGACCACCGAGGACGCGGTCAAAAAGGGGCTCGAGTGGTTGGCGAAACAACAACGATCCGACGGCCTGTGGAGCCTGAGGGGACCTTATAACGACGGCGGCACCGAAGAGAATGTGGCCTCGGCGACCGCCATGGCGCTGTTGGCCCTCCAGGGTCAAGGTCATACGCATCGGACTGGACAATTCACGAAGGTCGTGAAAAAAGGCTGGGATGCACTGCTCCGAGAGCAAAGCCGGGACGGCGATTTCGTGCGCAACTCTTCGATGCACCAGAAGCTGTATGCCCAGGCGCAATGCACCATCGCGCTGTGCGAACTCTACGGCATGACGAGCGACTCCGTGATGCGCCCGCCCGCCGAACTGGCGATCCAATATGCCGTCAAGAGCCAGGACAGCCAGGGTGGCTGGCGCTATACGCCGAACAACGACTCCGACACTTCGGTGACAGGCTGGTTCGTCATGGCCCTGCAAAGCGCCAAGATGGGCAAGCTCGAAGTGCCCCAAGACACACTCGACAAAATCTCGCGATATCTCGACTCCGTCGCCACGCCCGACGGAAAATATAGCTACACCCTCGGCACGTTCAGCACGCCAGCCGTTACCGCCGAAGCCTATCTATGCCGCGAATATCTGGGCTGGAAGCAAACCGACCAGCGACTGATCGACGGCGTGAGCGCGCTGAACAACAATCGGGTGAACTACAACGCGCCGGACCGCGACGTCTACTACTGGTACTACGCCACGCAAGCCTGCCACCACTTGGGGGGCGAGATTTGGAACCAGTGGAACTCGGCTATGAAGCAGGAAGTGCCCGCTCACCAGGTCAAGAACGGTCCGGAGGCCGGGAGCTGGGATCCCGGCGGCGACAAGTGGGGCAGCACCGGCGGCCGGCTGTACGAAACCTGCCTGTCGATCTTCATGCTCGAGGTTTACTACCGGCACTTGCCCCTGTATTCCGGGTATCGACACCCGTCGGGAAGCAAGTGAACCGGCCACGTCGATCCGGCTGAGTCAATTCTTATAGATCTTGTGTTGCGGACGGCCGGACAGGATTTGCTCCTTGCCCCAGGTGGTGACGTCTTTGAACGCCTGGCTGTGGATGAATTCGACGAAGGCCTTTTCCTCCGACCATTCGCTGGTGATGAGGTAAGAAGCGCCGTCGCTGACGTCTTTCCAAAGAGTCGACGTGCTGTGGCCCTGGGCGGCGCGCAAGGCGTCGAGCACCGCGGCAAACTTGTCTTCGAATTCTTTTTGCTTGCCCGGAAGCACGTGATAGTTCATGCCGACTGTGATCATCTTCGAAGCACCTTTTTCAGGGACGGGTTGATGAAGCGTCCGACATTCTCCAGCGCAGTCGCAGAGCGGCACAATGCCCGGCCGCGACCGCAAGGCGCGTCGCGTTTGACAGTTGCTCCGGCGGCTAGATACGATTGATCGACGTTAGGATCATTTCCCGGTCGCCGATCTTGGCCATAGGGCAATTAGCTCAGTTGGTTAGAGCACCTCGTTTACACCGAGGGGGTCGGGGGTTCGAGTCCCTCATTGCCCACTAGAAGCGGCTCCCGCCGCGCTCGGGCATCGCCCGTTGAGAAGTATTGCAATACAGGAAAATGTTCATGGGTCCTAAGGAGTTCGTTCGCAGGGCCACGGCCCATTCGCCGAGCTACTATCTCGGCCGGTTCCAGGCGGTGCGCCGCACGGTCTCTCTGCTGGCGGCGACGCGCGACCGACTGAGCGGCAAAAAGCCGGTTCTCGACCCGCAACGCCCGGAGTCGCCGTTTCGGGACATGGACGTGAACAAGTCCGTTGTCGAGCTTTCGCAAGACGCCTTTGCTCCCGGCTTTGTGCTGCCGCCGGACATGGTGCAGGAAATCGCTGCGTTTGCGCGGACCGCGAATTGTTCCGAAGGGCACATTCCGACCTTGTTTCACTACGGGGACATCCAGGGTGGCTTGTCGCCCGAAGGCAAGCCGACCGCCACCGCCCATATTCGCTCGCCGTTGGAATGCCCGGCCATTGCCCGGCTGAGCAACGACGCCGTGTTGGACGCCGTAGTCCGTGGATACTTGGGCTATCTGCCGCGAAAACGTGACGTGCGGCTCTACTGGAGTTTCGCCTCCAGCCATTCGGACGACACCCGGCGCGGGCTGTTTCAAACCATCGACTACCATTTCGACGTGCACGATTACAACTTCTGTTATGCGCACTTTTACATTACCGATACCGACCGGCATTCGGGGGCGCATTGCCTGGTGCGCGGATCGCACCGCAAAAAGCCCGTCTCGTGGCTGCTCGGCTCCGCGCAAATCCGACGCGGAGATCGCGGCCTACTACGACCCGCAGGATATTGTGATTGTCGAGGCGCCGGCCGGATACGGATTTGTGGAAGATACATCGTGCTACCACAAGGCGATTGCTCCCACGGCCAGCGACCGCCTGCTGCTGCAGATCCGTTACCACTGACCTCGATCGTGCCTACGTGCGATGGGCTGCCGGATGGGGGCCCGTTGGTCTGCGATCGAGCGAGCAGCGCCTGTCCGGCCTTGGCGCAAGCCGTAAGAAATCCTCGTCCGGCCTTTCGAGATTTGCCGTGCACCAGATTCAACTACGTGGAACGACCTTGAACGCGTCGGTGCTCGGTTTTGGATGCGCCAACCTGATGGGCCGCATCAATCGCCGCCAATCGCTGCGGGCGATGGCACGGGCTTTCGAGCAGGGCGTCAATTATTTCGATACCGCCCGCTCGTACGGTTGGGGCAAGTCGGAGTCGGTCGTCGGCCAGTTCACCCGGGGCCGCCGGGCGCAGGTGATTCTGACCACCAAGCTGGGCATTCTGCCGCCTCCCAGGAACCTGCTGCTGGAATTCGCCCGACCGATTGCCCGCTCGGCGTTGTCGCTGGCCTCGCGCTACCGGCTCGGCGGCGTCAAGACGTTCGTCGGCTCGCAGGTGGTGCGGCACGCCAGCAGCAAAGTCGTGGCGGGCCAATTCGACGTCCGAATGGCCGCGCTAAGCTTGGATTGCAGCCTGAAAGCACTGCGCACCGACTACATCGACATTCTGCTGCTGCACAGCTGCACCTTCGACACGGTGAGCGGGGGCGACATTTTTGATTTTCTCGACCGCAGCCTGGCCGCCGGAAAGATCCGCCATTATGGCCTGGCGACCGATTTGGAAAACAGCGAGCGCATCTGCGGGCAATTTTCCCGGCCGATGGTGGTGCAGCTCGTCAATAATCTGATCGAAAACAACTTGGGACATTTCAGCCAGCGCGATCGGGTGGCCGCGCTCACCGTTACTCCGCTGGGCGGCGGCAAGCTGGTCGCGGCGATATTCAACCATCTGCGTGCCAACCCCGACGACGCCCGGCTGCTCTGCGAGAAAGTCGATTACGATCTCACGACCGCCAGTGGAATCGAGCGACTGCTATTGAGCTTTGCCTTGGCGGCAAATCGCGATGGGGTCGTGGTCTGCGGCATGCACAGCGACCGGAACATTTGCGCCAATGCCGCCATCGCCAAGCAAACAGCGGCCCTGGACGACGAGTTTCTAGCCCTGGCGACCGCCTTCGGCGAGCGCATCTTGGCCGCGCAATGCGCGGCAGATTCCGCTCCTGATTAGGGCCACACCGGACTGCCGGCAGGCGCTTGCCGGGGAAATGGCACGACGGGGTGCCGTTATGTTGACCGCCCAAAAGTGGCCGACTAAAATCAAGGTCGTTCGGTGTGGTGATTCCGTCGCGTCGACTCTTAATCGGGCGTAACAGGCAAATGGATCTCGCGTAGCCCTCTGGAAATTCGGCGCGAGGTCGCATTTTTTTGGCGGACACTTCACGATCGTTGCCGGGGGCTAGTTATCCCTTCGCCCGGACATCGCTCAGCGATCTGCTGTTGTCGCTGCGAATTTGCTTTTCCACTCTGAAGCAGTTCCAGACTCAATTCAAATAGAAGATG
Organism: uncultured Planctomycetaceae bacterium; assembly: GCA_963793635.1. GTDB lineage: Bacteria > Planctomycetota > Planctomycetia > Pirellulales > PALSA-1355 > CAWCAX01. The sequence goes on along the minus strand of CAWCAX010000006.1, from coordinate 1,393,090 downwards.
TCGGTTCACCCCTTACTCTGAGGAATCAGATTATGACGAAGAACATTGCTTGGCTGATCGCATTTTCGTCTTGCTTGACGCAATTGACCACCGCTTCGGCGGCGAATATCCCCGTGCCCAATTTCTCGTTCGAGAACCCGAGCGTCTCCGGTTCAAACGGTGGCGTCAATGGCAACACCACGGCGGTCACGGATTGGACCATCGGCGTTTCCGGTGCAGGTGTTGACGACGGCGCTGGAGTGCAGACGGGCGCCTTCGCCGTTATTCCCGACGGAGTACAGACGGCTTATTTCAATTCCAACATTTCGGGCGATATCGTGAGCCTGACTCTGACCCCGGGAACAAACACCCTGCCGACCGTCGTAGGCGGAGACGCATATACCTTGACAGTCGCAGTCGCTCATCGGGACACGGTCCCTGCCGGAACCGTCACGATCCAACTCCTGGCCAACGGTGTTTCAGTTGCCAGCAATAGCGTCGTCTTCACCGGCACAATGGGGGGCACGTTCAATGACCTGAGCGCGACGCTCACCGCCGCAGAGTCAGCATCTTTGGCGGGAGAGCAACTCTCTATCAACCTCTTTGACACCAACACCGACAACGCCTTCTCCCAAGCCGGTGTCGATGATGTCCGGCTGACCGTGGTCCCCGAACCGTCCTCGGTGGTGCTGCTGGGGCTGAGCGCTGTCGGCCTGCTGCTGTCGGCCCGTCGGCGTAGCAAGGCCTAGGCTGCGCAATGCGCGGCGGATAAGGCGCGGGCTTGGGGCATATTTCCACGGCGGTCAGGGGGCCGACGAACACGGCCAAAAACATTCGCGGATCACCCAAGCCTTGGGCGAACGGACTTCCAGAACGCGTGCTGACAAGCGTTAGGGTGCTGTTCCGCCAATGATGTTCAAGAAACCCGCCCACCTTTACGATCTGGATGCTGCCATAACTTCCAAGCCGCAATAAGTCTCCGTCACCAGTCACGATAAAATGCGATCCGGTGGTGACAGCGCTTTCGACGACTCGGTTGTCGTCCAGGTCGAGCAAGAGCTGGCGAGGGGCACCGGCGAACACGAGCGCCGAAACGTAGACGTTGGTGTCCGCCGTGACGTCTAACGCGGCGCTACGGCTGCTCCCGCGTTCCGCCCTCAATTTTGCCCCTGCTCGGGCTGGTTCAGGCGACACCAGCAGCCAACGCTCGGTCTTGCCGTTTTTGTGGAGCAAGGCCCGAGTTTCGCCCTGGGTCAGATTATTCACGCCGGCTTCCATGACGGAGTTTCTGTTGTCCCCTACGATCCAAGCCGCGCGCTGGGTCTGCTGATCCACGGCGCCCCGGATGGGCAGCGTGTGGTCGGTGACTTCGTCGGTGTAGTTGCCGCGCAGGACGCCTTGCTTGTTGATGGCCAATTGCAGAATCAGTTGCGGATGCTGCTTGTCGTTGCGGACCATGGCAAACACGCCCAAGGGCATCCATTTGTCGGAGTCCGATACGGTTGCGTCGGCGCCGGCTTCAGCCAGGTCCGAAGCTTGCTGGCTGAACTCTTCGGCCGTGCCGACGTTCTGACCATCGAGCAGCACGTTGCCATCCTGGCAGGTGACGTTGGTTCCGTAGTTATACGAGACGGGCGTGCCGCCGTATCGGCAGGCGCCGGCGATCGTGCCCCAAGCGGCCGGAGCCCAGACAGCGCCGGCGGCCAAGCCGGCCGGGGCCCAAATGCCGGGGTGGTCGCCGTACCACTGCTGGCCATAGATTTCCGGATGGTCGAACGAATTTCTAACGGCCGCATATCCGGCGGCGCCTTGCGCACCCGTCAGTTGCGGTTGATTATTCTTGGCGACGGCGGCCCCGGCGGCGGCGCCTTGGGCACCGGAATATTGCGGTTGTTTGTTTTTGGCAGCGGCGGCCCCTGCGGCAGCGCCTTGGGCACCGGAATATTGCGGCTGACTATTTTTTACGACAGCGGCCCCTGCGGCAGCGCCTCGGCACCGCTCGCTTGGGGCTGTTTGTTTTTGGCGGCGGCGGCCCCGGCGGCGGCACCTTGAGCGCCGGAGTATTGTGGCTGATTGTTCTTGGCGGCAGCCGCTCCGGCGGCAGCGCCCTCAGCAGCGCTCGGCTGCGATTGTTTGTTCTTGCCTGCGGCGGCGCCCTCGGCGCCGAATGATTCTGCGAATTGCCCGCCTGCCCTTCATGGCTGTCCTCCGACCACGATCCGCCGGGCACTTTCTTGTTGGCATTTCCGCTCTTGGTTGCGCCGCCCGATTCGTGGCCCGGCTGCTGGCGACCCTCTTTGCCTTCAGACCTGCCCTCGGCCGAAGATTTGCCCGGGGGTCGTTCCCCCTCTCGTTCTTTCGCGGCGCCCGGGGCTGCGGACATCGTAAGACACAGCAACAATGCAATCGCGGGACCACGAAAACGGCGAGTCATGTCAGTTCCTGAAAAGCAAAAGGATGAGAACACACAATCGAACCAAGCACAAAAGTTGCACGCCCCGGAAGTTGGGTCAGAGCGCGATCTGGCTACAGGGACCAGTGGGCGATCGTCCACTTTGCGCCGAGCGTCTGTTGCGTTCTCGTCGCCACCCAACTCATAGAGACAAGCAATTCACTCAAAAAACAAGTAGGCTCGTTTGAATTAATCGAGGTCTAACAGGGCACCGGCCCAGGTGCGCGCCGCCCGGAGGCTGGTGCGAGCGCGGGCTGTTTCCCAACAAAAACCGACGTCGCCACCGCGCAGGTCAGTTCGGATCCTGTTGGAAACGCGTTTTCTTCGTGTCCCACTCCAAAACGGCCGAATAGCCGCCGTCGATGACCAGCGAGGTGCCGGTAATGCCCGAAGACTCCTCGCTGCAGAAGTAAGCGACCGCTTTGGCGACCTGTTCCGGCTGAATCGCGACCCCCATTGGCACGCGCTGCAATCGCCGCTGGAGCATGCCCTCGGGGTCGCCGCTGGTGTTCAAGTGGAATCGAAGCATGGGGGTGTCGGTAATGCCCGGACAGATGCAGTTGCAGCGCAGCCCATATTCGGCATAGTCGAGCGCGATGGAGCGCATGAGTTGCAGCACGGCCGCCTTGGACGTGGAGTAGGCCGGCGTCATGGCCTGCCCGGTAAAGCACATGATCGAGCCGACGTTGGCCATGTAGCTGCGCGGATGCTGCTGGAAGTGCTCCAGGCCGTGTTTGAGCGAAAAGAAAATGGACTTGAGGTTGATCGCCATCAACCGGTCCCAATCGTGCTCGCTCGATTCGTGGAGCAGCTTCACATCGATGATGCCGGCGCAATTGACGATTGCCTGAATCGGGCCAAAAGCGCGGGCGGCCTGCTCGATGGCGGCGTGGACGTCGTTTTCGCAGCCGACGTCGCAGGCAAAGAACCGGGCCGCATGCCCCGCGGCGGACAGCTCGTCGGCCAGCCGCTGGCCGGCTTCGATATTAACGTCGCTGAGCGCAACCTTGGCTCCGCGCTGGGCAAAAAGTCGTGCGGTGGCGGCTCCCATTCCGGAGGCCGCTCCGCCGATCCAGGTCACTTGTCCTTCGAGTGTGGCGCTCATCCGATTTTCGTTCTTCCCTAGGGGGCTCACACCGCGGGCGGCGTAACCCGATATTCCGTCGCAATGGCCAAAATCTTTTGCCAGGTCGCCTCCGCGATCGGAATGCCGTCACGGCGCCGTTGCGCATACTGGCGGCTCTCGGGCTCGCCGGCCAGCAGGATTTCGTCCTGTCCTTTCATCGGCTTGGAGGACTTGACCCAATCGACGAGACCGCTGACCTTATCCGCGTAGGCCTGCGCATCGCAAAATGCCGCCGGATCCACGTAGAGCGCAAAAAAGCCATTGGCCACGCGCTGCACTCCCGCCTGACAGCAATCTCCACCGGTCAGGATGCCGGCAAAAATTTCGCACAATAGTCCCAAGGCCGACCCCTTGTGTCCGCCGAACGGTAAAACCGCTCCGGGTGGATCGCCGTAGTAATCGGCCGGATCGACGGTCGGCTCGCCTTGATTATTCAGCACGCAGCCGGGCGGAAGCGATTCGCCCTTGTCCCGCGCGACTTTGATCTTGCCCTCCGCGATGCTGCACGTCGCGATGTCGACAATGATGTCCTCGCCCGCGGCAGCCGGCACGGGCGCTCCGGCAGCCAGCGGGTTGGCCCCCAGCCGGGCCTCGCGCCCTTGATGCGGAGCGACCAGCACACCGCCCCCTTGGGTGTTGGTGAATCCGAAGCCGACATAGCCGCGATCGGCCGCCATTTCCATCCACTCCCCCATCCGCCCGAGATGGCCCGACTGGCGGATGGTGAGAATGCAGACCCCGTCGCGCGCCACCTTGTCGAGCACAGGTTCACGGCTTCGCGCCCGACGACCTGGCCAAACTGATAGTTTCCGTTGACGGCCAGAATGGGCCCCTGATCGCGGACCACTTCCACCTCGCCGGCCGGGTTGATCCAACCGCGGTTCAGCCAGCCGATATAATCGATCACGCGAATCACGCCGTGCGACGCGTGCCCCTTCAAATCTGCCAGGACGAGCGAGCGGGCCACGGTTTCGGCGATTTGGGGGCCGACGCCGGCGGCGCGGAAAAGGCTAGCCGTAAAGTCGGCGAGCGGCGCTGGGCGGAAAACGGGCATCGGTCACCGTCTCGAATCGGGTTTTGCTAGCGGAGACGTCTCAGGGCTCAGCGCAAGATCGTACCGCCTGATGTCGCTCGCGGGAATTGTCCCTCCCTGAAAAGCCGCGCCGCATGAGTTTTGGCCCGCGGCAGGCTGGAAGCGTCGGTAAAGCCGGTCGTGACGGCGATTTGCCGGCCGAATCGCTGGTCCGGGGCCGCCGGACCCAGAACTTCGCCCTGCGGCCGGGGTTTGTAGTGGAGTGCTCCGGATTAATCGCTCGGTGTACAATGCGGGAGCGTGGAAAAAGGAGTCTCCATGACGCCCGCAAAATGCCAGTTCGGCAAGCAATTCGGCAATTCGCGTCGGAATCGAGCCATCGTGGGCACTCGGCAAGCATCGCGCCCGGCGGCCTGGCAAGCGCCGGCATGGGTCATATTGGCCTGGCTGGCCGCCGGCGGCTTGCCGCCGCGCGCCGCGCCGGCAGCGCCACCGGCTGCCGAGCAGCGACCCACGAAAGAAGGCGCCGACTTTTTCGAGAACCGAATTCGCCCAGTGCTGGTGCACAACTGCTATGAGTGCCACTCCGGCGATCCGGCCAAGGCGAAAGCGCATCTGGTTCTCGATACGCACGACGGCCTGCGCAAGGGGGGCGATTCCGGAGCGCCGGTAGTCGTAGGGCACGCCAACGACAGCTTGCTGATCGAAGCCATCCGCTACGAAGGGCTGGAGATGCCCCCCAAGGGCAAACTGTCCGACGAGACGATCGACGATTTTGTCACCTGGGTCGAAATGGGGGCACCCGACCCGCGCAGCGGCAAAGCCGCGCATCCCAAGGACAAGGTTGATCTGGCCGAGGCCCGGCGCTATTGGGCCTTCCAGCCGCCGAAGGCCCCGCCGGTCCCGCAACTGAAAGACCCAAGCTGGCCGCTGGGCCCCCTCGACGCCCTGGTCCGCGCGCGTCAGGAGCAGGCCGGAGTGAATCCCGTTGCCGATGCCGACCGCACGACGCTGATCCGCCGCGTCACGTTCGATTTGACCGGTCTGCCCCCTTCGCCGGAGGAGATCGACGCGTTTGTCGCCGACAAGTCGTCGGGCGCCCTGGAGACCGTCGTCGATCGGCTGCTGGCCTCGCCCCATTTTGGCGAGCGCTGGGGCCGGCACTGGCTGGACGTGGTGCGCTACGGCGAGTCGACGGGCAAGGACCGCAATCTTCCCTACCGCTACGCCTGGCGCTACCGCGACTACGTGATCGACGCCTTCAACCAGGGCAAGCCGTTCGACCGATTTATCGTCGAGCAACTGGCGGGCGATCTGCTGCCGGCCAAAGATGCGGCCCAGCGCGACACGCTGCTGGTGGCGACCGGTTTTCTGGCCATCGGTCCCAAGGGCGTCAACGTGAAAAAGCCCGAGCAGTTTCGAATGGATCAGATCGACGACCAGGTCGACGTCACGACGCGTGCCTTCCTGGGACTGACCGTGGCTTGTGCGGTGCCACGATCATAAATTCGACCCGATTCCGACCAGCGACTATTACGCCCTGGCGGGAATTTTTCACAGCACGCAGACGCTTTCGGGAATCGCGCCGGGCAAAAAGACCGCCAGCGACAAACGCCTGTTCACTCTGGCGTCGGCAGCCCAGGGATCCAGGGCCACGCCCGAGCAGATCCAGGCTGAAAAGGCGCGGCAGGAGGAAATCAGCCGGCTGGAAGCCCAGATCGATTCCCTACGCGCCGCTCAAAAGGAAGCCCGGCAGGCCCAGAACCGCCAGCAGCGGGGCAAGCAGCGCGGCCGGCCGCAGCGCAATCCTTACGTGGCACCGGTCGATCCCAAAAAATTCCGCCAAGAAATCAAGCAGGTCGAAGAGCGTCTGGACGAACTGGAAAGCGTTCCGCTGATCGGCGAAATGGCGATGGGCGTTCGCGATGCCGACTCGCCCTCGAACTGCCAGTTGCTGGAGCGCGGCGAACTCGACAAGCCCGGCCCGGAAGTCCAGCGCGGCGTGCTGACCGTGCTCAAAACTTCGCAAAGCGCGCAAATCCCGCCCCGGCATAGCGGCCGGCTCGAACTTGCCCGCTGGATTGCCAGCCCGGACAATCCCCTGACGGCGCGGGTCATGGTCAACCGGGTTTGGGAGCATCTGTTCGGACAAGGGCTGGTCGATACGGTCGACAATTTTGGTGCGCTGGGAAACGAGCCCAGCCACCCCGACTTGCTCAACCTGCTGGCGGTCCAGTTCGTCAAGGAGAATTGGTCGGTCAAGAAGCTGGTTCGCTCGCTGGTCCTCAGCCGGACCTATGGCTTGAGCAGCGCGCACAACGATTCCGACTTCGAGAGGGATCCCGCCAACCGCCTGCTGTGGCGCATGGAGCCGCGCCGCCTGGATGCTGAAGAGATCCGCGATGCGATGCTCTCGGCCAGCGGCCAGATCGATCTGGCGCCGCCTGCCGGTTCGCCGCTGTTGGAGCTGGGCAACAAGGCGGTCGGGGGCATTAAGAAACTGCAAACGGGCAACGTGCGCAGCGTCTACCTGCCGATCGTGCGCGGCGCGGTGCCCGAGTCGCTGCAAGTGTTCGACATGGCCGACCCGAACCTGATTTTCGGCAAGCGCGACGTCACCACGGTGCCCACCCAAGCCCTGTACCTGATGAACAATCCGTTCGTGCTCAAGCAGGCCGAGCAGATGGCCCGCCGCGTTTTGAATCAGCAGCAGCTCGACCAGGCCGGCCGCATCGCCTGGGCCTATCGCCTGGCCATCGGCCGGCCGCCGACCAAGAGCGAACAGGCCAAAGTCAGCCAGTTTCTGGCCGACTACCGCAAGTCGCTCTCCGCGGCCGACGCAAAAGGCAATCCCCAGATTGCCGCTTGGACCTGCTTCTGTCAGACGTTGTTCGGAGTCGGCGAATTTCGATATGTGTACTGAAGTTGTGGACGCATTTTCTGCCTAAGACACCTCCCGATTTTGGGGCTTCGCTTTTCCAGGGGCACGAACCATGACGCCTGACAATTTTCCGCACTTGATCTCGCGCCGACAATTGCTCAAGTCCGCCTCCTGCGGCTTCGGTTACCTGGCGCTGGCCGACCTGTGCGCCGCCGCGACCGCCGCCACTTCGGGCAACTCGCTTGCGCGCGCGACCGTCGCACTTCAAGCCGCGGGCCAAGCGCGTGATCTTCCTGTTCATGGCGGGCGCTCCTTCGCACGTCGACACGTTCGACTACAAGCCCCGGTTGCAAGCCGACGACGGCAAGTCGGCCGACGGCAACGGCAAGGGCCGGAAACTGCTCCGCTCGCCCTTCAAATTCGCCAGGCACGGCAAAAGCGGGCTGTGGTTTCCGGAGATTTTTCCCAGCCTGGCCGAGCACGCCGACGACTTGTGCTTGCTCAACAGCATGTACACCGACGCCGCCGTCCACCCGCAGGCGACCATCCTGATGCACACCGGAAACTTCCGCTTTCCGCGCCCTCGATGGGCGCCTGGACGGTCTACGGCCTGGGTACCGAAAACACGGAGCTGCCGGGCTTCATCACCATCAATCCGGCCGGCGGCGCCCAGAGCTACGGCAGCTCGTTCCTGCCGGCCTCGTATCAGGCCACCAAGATCGACGGCGTCGGCGCCGGAGACAATCGCCGCAGCACCGTGGCCGACATCGCCAATCCCCGGGTCTCGGCCCAGTTGCAACGCAAACAACTCGATCTGCTGGCGGCCCTGAATCAGGAGCGGCTCGAAAAAGACAAAGTGAATCCGGGCCTGGAGGGCGTGATCGAATCCTACGAGTTGGCTTTCCGCATGGAGGGCGTGATTCCCGAGATCATGGACCTTTCGACCGAACCGCAGGCCACGCTCGACGCCTACGGCATCTCCAAAAAGGGCACCAACAAGTTCGGCCGGCAATGCCTGCTCGCCCGCAGGTTCGCCGAGCGCGGTGTGCGCTTCATCGAGCTGGGCATGAACGGCTGGGACCAGCACAACGATCTCCGCGCCAAACTGACGTCCAACGCCCACGCCATCGACAAGCCGATTGCGGCCCTGCTGGCCGATCTCAAACAGCGCGATATGCTCAAGGACACGCTCGTGGTCTGGGGCGGCGAATTCGGACGCACGCCCTCGGCTCAGAACCAGGACGGCCGCGATCACAACAACAAGGGCTTTTCGATGTGGATGGCCGGCGGCGGCGTGAAAGGCGGCTACCGCCACGGGAAGACCGACGAGCACGGCCTGGCCGCGGTCGAAAACCCGATGCACGTCAACGATCTGCACGCCACGATGCTCTACCTGCTTGGGCTCGATCACACCAAGCTCACCTATCAGTACAGCGGGCGCGAGATCCGCTTGACGGACCTGGCCGGAAATGTGGCTAAGGACGTGATTGCCTGACGCCGCGCATCGGCTTCGCGGAGCGAAGTCAGCTCATCTATCCGCCCTGGCCGCATTCGGATGGGCGCTCAGCCCGAGTCGCGCTTGAAGACAATCGAAGTGGGCGGCTTCTGTGGCGGAACCTCGGGCACGGCTGTCGCCGGATGGGGTGCAGCTTTGGCCGGAACCGGCGCCGCCTTGGCCGGTGCGGCCGGCGGTTCGTCGTCCTCGTAGGTGAGGTCCGCCTCGGCAACGGCGCGCCTTGCCACTGGGTTTTTGGCCACGGGGTTTTCCGCCGGCGTCGCCGCCGCCGGGGCCGTCGCCGGTGCAGCGAGCACTTCCATCTTCAGCGTGAATTCATTGGCGTCCCGCAGCACGATCTTGGCCGGGAACGTCTTACCTTCGATTTCGAACTCGACGTGAGCGACGTCGTCATTGGCCGAAACAATGGTCCATGATCCGTCGGAGTCGGGCGGCATTCCCAACATTTCGGTGTTGCCGCGCAGAAAACAGGCGCCGCTGGGGCGCAGGTCGATTTCGACCGACATTGTGGCCTTGGCCAGCGCGTTGCCCAGAAACCGTGCCGCTCCTTGGGCCAGTGGATTCACCTCTTGCCCTGGCGCCGCCGACTGCAGCGCCGCATCGACGGCTTCTTTAACCGGGGGCGTGCCAATCCAGCGGCCCACTAGTCGCTGCTCGGGCGTCGGGGAGCGCAGCCAACCACAAGCAGCGTCCAGGCTGCGGCAAGACCGAAATGCGAAAGGGTTTTTGTCATGGATCGCGCTCCGGTGTGGGCTGTGCGTCAGCGTAGCGAGGCCGAGTTAAGAATGCGTGAGCATTCGTTGTTATTCTCCACCCCGATTACGCGACCGTTCTTGGTCCAATGGGGGCAAGACGCGAAGCGGCCCACCCTGCCGCGACAGGCGGCCAACCAACAAAATGTCGCAGCACCTCCGCCGGCCGCGCGCACGACCGTCCTACCGAGGGTATGAGGTAGTTTAGTAGATGCTTCGGCTGCTTCAAAGCGCGTGTCGGCCATGCCGCGGCACATGCGACCCGAGGAACCGCGAGCAAGTCGTCCGCAAACGACGGTCCGGACGAAATCATGACCCGTGGGCGGACGTGAGAGCTTTCCTGGTCCCGGGCGCCCCACGCCAGCTTCGCGTTTCGCCGCTTGCACGGTGCACGCACCCGGTGCACAATTGTGAAATGGATCTCATCGCATCGCAGGGAGTGTGCACTCGACGGACCGTCGACCTTCTTTTTTCCAGCGTGCGACGGTAACGACCCTGCATGGCCGCAACCAGAGTTCTCCTCGTCGACGACGAACCGACCGTCACGGCCTTGCTCGCGGTCCTGCTTCAGCGCAGCGGTTGCGACGTGCGAAAAACCAATGCCGCCGCCGAGGCGATCGAGATAGCACGCCAGTTTATGCCGGACTCGATCTGCCTCGATCTGGCAATGCCCGGGCTCGACGGTTTCGAGCTTGCCAAGTTGCTTCGAGCGCTTCCGGGAATGGCCCAATGTCGAATCGTTGCCTACAGCGGCTATCAACTTAGCCCAGAGCAACAGTCCGCCGCCGGCATCGATCTGCATTTTCTCAAGCCGACCGACCTCGATTCGCTGCAACGCGCCCTCCGCGCGCCAGGACAAGCTGGGGCCGAAGACGGCCCGTAGTCGATGTCCGTCGTCGATCCCGGCGGCTGCCACGATCGCAGCGCCGTGGCCCGTTCCGCTGCGGCACCGTTTGAGCAGCGAATCCGGTCAGGCCGGTAAGCCTAACGCACGGTCGTTGTCGTGCGGCGGGCAACGACATCCGGCACGGCACTTAGCGGCGAATCGTGCTCGCCGGTCGAAGCCACGAGTTCGCGTTCCACGCTGCCCGATTCGAGGCCCGGCGTGCCGACGAGCGTGTAGTTCTTGTAATCGGTGCGGGCGAGCGAGAAGCCCGAATTGATGACCGACCGCCGGCTCTTGGTGTCGTAGGCCACGACCGCCAGCTTGGCGGTGCCCATCGCTTTGTTGCGCTCGTAGAGCGTCATTTTGGGAACCGAAATCGGCGATGGGGGCGGAAGCGGAATTTGTGGCACGCCCATGAACAAGTCGTGGCGATCGGTTCCCACGCTGCCGCTGCCGATTTCGAGAGTCACGTCGGAATCTTCAGCCTTGGCCGCTAGCGTGCAGTTTTGCTGTAGCAGACGTTGGTGCAAGGCAATCAGCACGTAATTCTTGTCCGTGCAGTCGAGATATTTCTCTTCGACATAGATCTTGCCGTTGGCGATGGGGCGAAAGTCGATCTTGTCGAGCGCTCGATCCACGGCGCTCGAGATCAGCAACTGCTCGACGCCGGTACGAGTGGTGTCCGACTCCTTGATCGTCGCACAACCTCCGGCTCCCAGGCATCCCAAAGCGACCAACAGGCCAATCCGAACGAGACGTTGTGACATGATGGACTTCCGTGCCGTCGAAATTGCTGACAGCCGGACACCGGCCGTCACGAGCGCAGCGATGATCGCAGAACCGCGCCAGAGGGTTATCGGTCGTGGGGGGGCGTGCGGGTTAGACAAGCTGTACGGGCCGGCCGAGAATTCCTGAAATCTTAGCCGCCAGTGGCCGCACCCGTTGCCCGTCCGGGGGCATGCTGAGAAGCTTGCTAGCTGCCGGCGAGCGAACTGCCGACGTTGGTGAACGTTGTCTTGGCGTTCACACCAATCGTATGCACCGCAGCCAGGCAGACCACCACGATCAAGGCTAGCATCACTGCATATTCGACTGCCGTCGGGCCGTCCTCAGCTCCGATAAAACGGGCCACTTTTCGTAGCAACTGTCTCATTTTTCTAGACCCTCGGCGATACCTGCGTCGAACTCGATACACAATCTTAGTGCACTTCCTGCGGTTTCCCGCACGTCGCCGGCCAATTCTTGCCCCGCGGCACCACTATTCTGCGGGATAGGAGGTCGATTTGATCGCTTTGCAACGATTTTGCGAGGTGTCGAAAATGGCAGCGGCTTTGTCGGGTTTGGTTCGACCGCCTTTCATGGGGAGCCGGGAGCGGTTAAAATCGCCTCGATACAAACCCTAAAATGTGACTTGCGAGCAACCGCTGGAGATTCCCCCGATGAGCAAACTAACGATCGCCGCCAATATTGCCGCGCAAAAGACCATGCTGGCCGAGAAGTACGAGCGGCTCGTCAAGTCCATCAGCAGCAAGCCACGTCGCCGGCGCTATCAGCGTCAGGCCGCCACCTATCGCCGTCAGGCCGCGGGCTTTGCCCGCAAGGCCGAAGGCAAGTAGCCGCTGCCGGCAGTCCGGCCGGGTGTCCCGCTATTTCGGCTGCGATTTCGTCTCGGCCGGCGCTTTGGCGATGGTGGTCTGCAACTTCGACCAGCCCGACTTGAGAAAGTCCTCGAGCGAGAATCGCAGCCGATCGCGCCGCTTGTTGATCGAAGCATTGGCCTTGGCCACAATTTTCGGCTCGCGCTCGGCCAATTCGTGCGCCAGGATCGGCTTGAGCGAATCGCCCAATTCGTGCGCGATGTCATGCCCTAAGACGCCGACCCTGCGCAAATCGAGATCCACCAGCCGCAGGTTGACGGCGGTGACGCGCGGGTCGAGAACCACGTCGCTCACCAGCTTTCCCGGCTCGAGCCGGATGGCCACGTCGCAATCGAGCCGGGCTTCGACCAGCATGTCCCCCAGTGCGCTGACGTTGAGCATTTTGACCCCCTTCCGCCAGCGCTCGATGTGCGCCTCGCCGCTCAGTTTCGAGCGCATCAGAAGCGAGAAGGCGATGCGCTTGGAATCCAGACTGTGGGCGTGATCGAGCCGGACGTGCAGATTTTTTTCCGGTTCGATCAGCGTCACCACGTAGCGCTGCCAAAGGCCGTCATTGACTTCTTTGGTCCGTTTTTCAAGGTAAGGCTCGAACCATTTACCTTTCACCTTGATGCCGGTCACCACCCGTCCCTGTTGGCCCCAATGCTTGCGGTCTTCGTACTGCGGTTTGAGCTCGTCCAGGATCACCTGCCGAACCAGCTCCTGGAACGGCTCGACGTCGAACGTCGCGCCGTTTGCTGCGGGTTCTGTCTCGGCCGACCAAAGAGAGCCCGGGCCGAGCGAAATGGCCGCCGAGCCAATCACCAGCAGGACGGCCGAAAGGCGGTGAAAAACCAACATGGGCGCCGGTGCACCTGTCTAAAGGAATCGAAGCCGACAAGGGAGGGCGATGCCCGATCACTCCGGCCGGCGGCCGCAGTATAGGTTCAGGGCCAACCGGGCGGGTAGATCAACCGGCCGACAAGCGCTGCGGCCAAAATCGACGGCCAACTGCGACACCGGTTCGGGCGCTGCGTGGGATCTCGCCGTTGTCGATGCCAAACCGCTGCCGGCCGGGGACCTGACAGCATTACGGCGTGGCCGCTCGCTGTGCCCGCCTTGACCGAGCATTAGGGCTCGAGATCGCTCAGCGACGTAATATCGCCTTTGTCGCGCGTCACCATGCGGGCAAACAACCGGATGTCGATCTTTTCGTAAGCGAAATGCACGGAGCCGTCGGCAAACAGGATATTCGCACCCTGCGGATGAAAGGCGAATGTCTCGCCAGTTCCCTCATAGCCGTACGGCGCCGGATACGGAAAGGTCTGTCCACCGATGTCCTCGCCGTTGGTGCAGTTGATGGCGCAGGAACCCGGAAATTGCGTGCCGTCGGCGCTCGCTCCGTCCAGGCCATAATCGCTGCCCGGCCGGCACCAGCCGCCGCCGTTGACGCGGTGGCCCGGCGGAGCGTCAAACGGAAGTCGCTTGCGGTAAACTTGCGGCCGCCCGGCCGACTCGGCGAGCAAAATCGTGTTCGACAGCCCGTCCTTCACATTGTCGAAACTCGATTGCACGTTGGGCGGCATGATGCCGTCCCCCGCGCAGTCCACCAGCCCGGCGTCGGCGGTGCGCTGTTCGACACGGGTAATGGTCGAGTAATCCGTGGTCGCCGCCAACGGGACCCAGGGCGTTTGCTGTGGATCGCCGTCCAGGCGTGATGGATCGGTGCTCGACGGGCAAGCAAAAACCGCCATCCGCGTGGCCACCAACGTTGCATTGGGCACCACTTGCCCCGTCCCCAACGTCGTACTCGACCAATTCTCGCCGAGGTCCAAACGCTTGTAGATCGTCGACTGTTCGAGATGGGGCAAGACGTACGTTTCCCATGAGATGCGCGGCAAGGTGGTAATCGCGGCCGGACGTACGCTCGAAGGAAGATACCCGCTCTTGGTATGAAAGCTTTGAATGGCCAGCCCAAGCTGCCGCAGATTGTTCGCGCACTGCGTTTTGCGGCCCGATTCGCGGGCGGCTTGGATGGCGGGCAATAGCAAGCCCACGAGCATGCCGATCACCGAAACCACGACCAGCAGTTCCATGACGGAAAAGGCGGACCGGCCGGCCGGGCAAACTCGGAATTCAGAGGTCGAAAATCGGGCCCGCGGCGATTGATGAGACGTTTGAGGCATAGCGTCGACTCCTGATCGGCGCCGCCTCTGGTCGTTCCAGTCAGCGAACTAAATTGGCTTGTTCCAGGCGCGGATGCGCGACCCACATACATTACTAAGATTATGATGTTACTTATGATCGGCATTTAGAGTTCGTTTGTCAAGCCGGAGTGCGGTCCGCCGGCCCATATTCGGCGAAGCCCCTGGACCGCAGGCACGTTTTTCGGGCTCAGGCCTTGCCGGCGGCCGCTACGTTTTCCGGACAGCCCTGCTAGCGAAGTCAGCATCGATTGCTACCGGGCCGCCCGATTGCGCGGCAGCATCTTTTCCACCTCGGCCCACGGCCGAGTGTTGACCACATCCTGGGCTGTCAGGCCGGCCCGGCGGGCCTGAAGAATGCCGTAGCGCAATACGTCGAAGCCTTCGACGCTGTGCGAGTCGCTCGAAATGACGATCGGAATGCCCTGGGCCTTGGCGGCCGCGCAGGCCAGGTCGTCCAGGTCGAGCCGGGCCGGATTCGAGTTCAGTTCCATGATCTTGCCGTAATCGACTGCCGCGCGAAAGACCGTCTCCAGGTCGATCTCGTACGGCTTGCGGCGATTGATCAGTCGGCCGGTGGGATGAGCGATTGCCGACACATAGGGATTTTTGACGGCATCCAGCATGCGAGCGGTGATCTCGTCGCGCGGTTGGTTCTGGCCATAGTGGATGCTGGCCACCACCCAGTCGGCTTCGCGCAGGCAGTCGTCCCGGAGGTCGAGCCCTCCTTTTTCGAGGATATCGACCTCGACCCCCTTGAGCACGCGAAAGTTCCGCAGGCTGGCATTGAGCCGATCGATTTGGACCCATTGTGCTCGCAAACGCTCTTCGTCGAGGCCCCGCGCCATGCTGACGCGCTTCGAGTGATCCGTAATGGCGATGTATTGCAACCCGCGAGCTTGGGCGGCGGCGACCATTTCTTCGAGCGTGGCATTGCCGTCGGTCGCGGTGGTGTGCATGTGCAGATCCCCCACCAGATCGCCAAGCTCGATCAGGCGCGGCAGCGGGCCGGCGGCCGCCCAGGAAAACTCGAACCGCGCTTCGCGAATCTCGGGCGGGAACACCGGCATCTCGAGTGCGCCGTAGACGTCGGCCTCGGTTCGGCCGGCGATGTACTCTTCGCCGCCGTCGGTGAGCCGAAACACACCGTACTCGTTGATCTTCAAACCGCGGTTCTTGGCCAGCCCGCGCAGGATCACGTTGTGCTCTTTCGAGCCGGTGAAGTATTGCAGCGCAGCGCCGAACGATTCGGCCGGCACGACGCGCAGGTCGACCTGCAGGCCGGCCGCGATGCGGATCGACATTTTCGTATCGCCCCGGGCCAGCACCTCGGCCGAATCGTACGTCGCGAGACGATCCATCACCGCCGCCACGTTTTCGGACACGACCAGAATGTCCAGGTCGCCGACCGTTTCGCGGCCCCGCCGGTAGCTGCCGGCCGCTTCGATTTGTTCGATGCCCGGTACGTCGCAGAGATAGGCCAAGAGCGATTGCGCATATAGGTCGGCGTCGGCCCAGTACATGCGGGCGCTGCTCGCGGCCGCCAGATCGATGCCAGCCAAAATGGCGGCTTCGGTCTTGGCGGCGAAGCCTTTTAGCGTGCGCACCTGTTGCGACTGACAAGCCGCGCGTAACTCGTCGAGCGTCTTGATGCCCAACTGCTTGAACAGCGCGGCGGCTTTTTTAGGCCCCACGCCCGGAATGCGGGCCATCAAGAGCACGCTGGAGGGCACCTCGGCTTGAAGCTGCTCGAGCATCGGCAGGCTGCCGGTCGCGGCCAGGGTGCCGATCTTATCGGCCAGATCTTTGCCGATACCCGCGACCGACAGCAATTGCTGGGGGTCGGCGGTCGCCATCGTCGCGATCGACTCGTGGCAATCGCGCACTGCGCGGGCGCCGTTGCGATAGGCGCGAACACGAAATGGATTAGCCGCCTGAAACTCCAACAGGTCGGCGATCTGGTCGAGGGCGTCGGCGATTTGCGCGTTGTTCATGCCGCCATGATAACGCGCATCGCGATTCTGAGGAGGCGCCAGGGTTGAAGCCGATGCCAGGCCGGACGAGTCAGTCGTGGCCCCCGTCCTCCTGCAACAGCGATTCTTGGAGCAGGTCGACTTCCTTCTTACTATGGGCGTCGACGCGCTGCAACAGCACCCCCAGTTCTTCGGAAATCTGGCTGATCGGCAGCGGATCGTCGGTCGCGAGCCGCTCCAATCGGGCGGTAATTCGGCGCAGCGCGTGGCGGAACGCATCGTGGTCGGCCCGCAACGCGTCGACTTGCGCTGAGCGTGGGCCGCGACTCGGTCACGACCTGCATGTAGCCGTCGTGCTCTTCGAGCGTCATCAGCCGCTCCAGGTGGCGCTGGAAGGCCTGGGTCATGAATCGCAGGCTGGACAGCTTGCGGTCCAGATCTTGCCGATTCGAGGTCCATTGCAAGATGTTACGCAAAGCGCTTTCCAGGTGCGTCAGCAGTTCGTATTCGATCAACAGCTGCTGCGAAATAGCTTTATGTTCCATGGGTTCTTCTCCTGGCCCTGGCCTGGTTGCGATTGTCTGTGTCATGGGCCCCCCCGGGCCGCCGGCTGGGCCGGCTTATGGCATTTCCAACGGCGCCAGTGTGTGTGTGGCTACGTAGGCTTCAAGCCCGTCCGGGCTGCGGACCACCGAGTAGGTGCCGGCGCGATGCAACAGAGAAACTCTTGTGCCGCGGCGGAACGTGCCATCGGGCTTGTGACCGCGCGCCGGGTCGCCGCTATAGTAGACCGTTCCGGTCGAGAACTCGTACGTCGCGCCGGCAACCGGCGGCTGCGCGGCGCTGATGGCCGCGCGCTCGATGATCGGCGGCGCCTGCGAATCGGCACAACCTGCCAGCGGCACCGGGACCGCGATCAGCAACGCGTAGAAGGACCGACTCATGCGTGGCTCCTTCCGAAAAGAGTGAGCCGAAAACGCAGCGCACGCGCAAAGGGTGCCTCCCTTTCGCACATTTCATTTCCCGACACCCATATTGTATCCCTTACCCGGCGTGCCACAATCATTTGATGGAAATTCGGACTCCGCCTCGGCCGGCACGGTCCTCGGCGACTTCCGGCTGGCACGGCCCCGACGACTCGTCCCACGCGATTTCGCGGGTCCGATTCACGGCTTCGCCACGACGTGCCCTTGTACCTCGTGGAGAAGGTGCCCGATTGCGAGTCGATTCGTAGAATGATCGCAGCGGGGCGCGCCGGTCAGGGTACGATCGCCACGCCGCCGCCACTATCAGCCCGGGAGAATATCGCCACCATGACTCAAGGAATCGAGGGCGCCCGCCGCGTGGTCGAAACGACCGATGCCGAAACGGTCAACCAATATCTTCGATTCGGCTGGAAGCTGCTCAACCAGCATGTGATCGAAGCGACGGTCGACACACCGGCCCGGATCAAATACGTCCTGGCCTCGATCCGCCGGATTGAGGAGACCAAGGAGGTCCTGACGCTGCGCGACACGCCAAGTGTCAACGAATATCTGAACCTGGGCTGGACGCTGATCGACAAAGTCGTCACTGCCGAGGCGACCGAACGACGCAACGAATCGATCCATTTCATCGTCGCCTGGCAAACGGAAGGCACGCCGGTCAAACCGGGAACCCAGGCGGCCCAGGCAGTCACCCTGCTCCAAGAGCATCTGTCCGGCGAGATTGAACTGGAACCGAAAGCGCCTTGAAGAGAATGATGAGGAAGGCCTGCGCAATGCGCGACGAGGGATCCTACACCTGCGATTCTTGCGGCGAAGAGATTGTGATCCCGCTCGATCCTTCGGCGGGTCGGCATCAGCAGTATGTCGAAGACTGTCCGGTTTGCTGCTCGCCGAACGTGATCACCGTCGACTTCGACCGCAAGGGCCGGGCCGTGGTGTCCAGTACCGCGGAGTGAATCGCGCCTCAGCGCGTCGGACAGCCGCGGCGTTAGGTAGCGGCGCCCACGCCGCGCTCGACGATCAGCCGGGCCAAATCCAGGGTGCTGACGATTCCCACGGGATGCTTGCCGTCGACCACGATTATGCGGTGGATGTGATGCCGGACCATTTCCGCCGCCACCTCGCCGACCGGCGTGGTGGGCGCACAGGTCACGACCTGATCGGACATGGCATCGCGGACTTTGAGCTGATCGAGCCGCTGCCGAAAACCTTTGAATTCGGGGCCGCGCGCGTGCTTGAAACCGTCGGCCTGCTCATCCCAATTCAAGCGGTCGGACACCAGTTCGTCCAACGACTGCATCAAGACTTCGACCCTGGCAATATCGCTACGGCTGAGCACGCCGACCAAAATGGTCTCTTCGACCACCGGCATGCCGCTGATTCGATGTTCGATCAGCAATCGCTCCGCAGCTTTCAAGTCGTCGTCGGGGCGGGTCGAAATTAGCGACCTGGTCATGATATCGGCCGCCAAGACCGCTTGATCTGTCGTTTTCATGGTCGATCGGGCCGCAAGGACGAGGAGTGGTCGAACTTCAATCTAAATTATCGTAGAGCGATGGGGGCAGGGAAAGGTCTAACCGCAAAGACGCCGCGGAAAATAAATCACAGAGACACAAAGGCACAAAGAGAAAAAGAAAAAAGGATCGATCAACGACTTTGATCGATCCTGAAATCGTGCTTCTATTCTGCCTTTCGGCCTTGCCATCAATCTACCTGTGCCGTTCTTCTCCGTGCCTTTGTGTCTCTGTGGTTTGCTTTGCCCTCGTTCCGCTGCGTGTCTTTGCGACTTTGCGGTCGGTTTCCCCCCCGCCTGTCGGTCTGTACTAATAGTCGCGCCTGCGCGAGGCCGGATGCCAATTCACTTGAGCGGTCGATTGAATGGCCGAGAGCCGCTTGATCAGCGTTTCCGGGGGCAGGTAGCCGTTCATGCGGTCGAGCACCACGGCGTCGCCGGAAATGATGAAGGTCGCCGGGTAAGCGGTGACGCCCAGATCCTGCAGCAGTGCCGATTTGCTATTTCCTTCGAGCACCAGCGGCACGAAGGAACGATTGACGGCCGCCGCCACGCTGGGATCAGCGTAGGTCGCCTGTTTCATTTTGACACAATACGTACACTGCTTGGCGGTAACGAAAACCAAGAGCGGGCGGCCTTGCTCTTGCGAAGTCTTCCAGGCGGTGGCCACATCCGAATGCCAGGCGATTGGAGCCTGCTCGGCAGCCCGCGCTTGGCAGGGGGCCAAGGCCGCGAGCGCTGCAAACAGGGCTGGCCCGATGCGCCAGGCACCTTGTCGTCGGATTTCAGTCAAGCCGCACCTCCTACCGTTGGAAAAACCCGCAAGGTCCGGATGCGTATCCGGAGGCGCGGCACGCCTGCGCGGGCGGCAGGCCGCCAGCAAGAGCTATCGGCGGCACCCGTGCGCGACAACGAAAAGAAAACGGCCGCCGGATGGGTTTTCATCCGGCGGCCGTTTGTGGCAGCGATTTTGTCAGACAGCCCGGCGGTACTTGTTGTAGCCGCCTGGAAAACTGCGACTGTTATGTCGAAGCGTCGGCCGACACAAAGCACACCAACGAGTGGTGCTCGAGCCACAGCTTGCCCTTGACGGGGGGCGCGGGGCCGTCCGAGTCGGGAAATATGTCGTCCGGCGATTCGCGTTGCGTGTCCAGGAACAGCCGCCAGCGGATGGTGCCCGGCAATTTGGGGAAGTTGAACGTGCGGCCTTCCGGTCCGGCGTTGAACATCATCAGGACGTGCCGCTTGCTGCGCTCGACGTCGGCTTCGGCCGGCGCCCCGAACAAGCAGGTCATGGCCGGCCCCTCGCCGTTCCAGGTCATCGGGTCGCCTTCCGGACCGAACCAACTCACATCCGGCAGCGACCCCGGCAAGTCGGGCTCGCCCCGCAAGAAGTCGGTCCGCCGCACGGTCGGCTGCTGTCGGCGGAACTGGATCAGGGCCCGGGTAAACCGCAAGAGTTCGGCGTTCTTTTCCACCAATTTCCAGTCGAACCAACTGACCGCGTTGTCCTGGCAATAGGCGTTGTTGTTGCCTTTTTGCGTTCGCCGGCATTCGTCTCCGGCGAGCAGCATCGGGACACCCTGGCTGAGCAGCAAGGTGGCCAGCATGTTCTTGATTTGCCGCAGCCGCAACTGCTCGATTTCGCGGCGCCGGGTCGGTCCTTCGACGCCGTAATTGGAGCTATAGCTGTTGTTGTCGCCGTCGCGGTTGTCTTCGCCGTTTTCGTCGTTGTGTTTCGAGCTGTAGGCCACCAGATCGTTGAGCGGAAAACCGTCGTGCGAGGTAATGAAATTGATGCTGTGATAGGGCTGCCGGCCGCCGGCCTGGTAGAGGTCGCTCGATCCGGCCAGCCGCGTGGCCATGGGCCCCGTCATGCCGCCGTCGCCGCGCCAGAAGCGCCGCGCATCGTCGCGATAGCGACCGTTCCATTCGGCCCAGCGCAACTGGCCGAACGAGCCGACCTGGTAGGCGCCGGCGGCGTCCCAGGCTTCGGCGATGATCTTGCTGTCCGCCAACAGCGGGTCTTCGGCGATGGCTTCGACGAGTGGCGGATTCGGCACCAACTCGCCGGAGCGGTCGCGGCTCAAAATCGAAGCCAGATCGAAGCGGAAACCGTCGATGTGATAGTTATGCACCCAGTGCCGCAAGCAGAGGAAGATCATCTCGCGGACGATCGGGTGATTGCCGTTGACGGTATTGCCGCAGCCCGAATAGTTGCGATACGACATGCCGCCGTTGGCGAGCATGTAGTACACCTGGTTTTCCAGTCCCTTGAAGCTGAGCGTGGGGCCGTACTCGTTTCCCTCGGCGGTGTGATTGAAAACGACATCCAGGATCACTTCGATGTCGGCGGCGTGCAGGGCGCGGACCATCTCCTTGAACTCGTTGACCTGGCAACCCGGCTGGGTGCCGGCGGCGTAACCGCGATGCGGCGAGAAGAACCCCAGCGAATCGTAACCCCAGTAGTTGGTGCGCCAGGTTTTCTCGCCCCAAAAACCGTTGGTGGGAAACTCGTGGACCGGCATCAACTCGACCGCCGTGACCCCCAGGCTCTTCAGGTAGGGAATCTTCTCGATCACGCCCAGATAGGTGCCGGGGTGCGCCACTTCGCTCGACGGCGAACGGGTAAAGCCGCGCACATGCATTTCGTAGATCACGGTTTCCGACAGTTCGCGCCGCAGGTGGCGGTCGCCTTGCCAATCGAATTGTTCGTCCACCACGACGCATTTAGGCGGCCGGATAATTCCGTCGTCCGAGGACATGAACGTTCCGGCCAGCGCTCGCGCGTAGGGGTCGATCAGCCGCGCGGTGCGGTCGAAACGCTGCCCCCGGGCGGGGTCGTAGGGGCCGTCGGCCTGCAAATGATAAAGCTGGCCGGCACTGCAAACCAGGAACGAACACGCTCCAGATATCGCCCCAGCGGTCGGTTTCGCGGTTAAAGACGATGATTTCGGACGGTTCGCGGTCGGATACTTTGTCGTACAGCAAGACCCGCATCGCAGTCGCCGACCGGCTGAAAACGACGAATTGCACGCCGTTGTCGTGCAGAATCGCGCCGTAAGGCAGCGGATGGCTGAATTGCAGAGCGGGATGCCGATGCAACATGAGCATAGGGGGCACTCGGGGGTCATGGCGGTTTACTTCACACGGGTCGAAGCAAACATACCACTCGCCCCAGCGCCACGTGGGTTGTCGGCAGCATGGATTCGAAAATTTAGCGCACTTGCCGGACCGAACGTGCTGCCTGGCAGGGTCCGGTCAGCGCTGGAAGCTATGTCGCCAGCGCACGACACTAATCAAAGTTCCGGACGAGCAGGCAGCAACCTTTCGCCAGCCGGCAAAGTCGTCCAACCGTTTTTTTGGGGGACCAGAGGCCATCGACGGGGGCGACGTTTCGCTTTAGGCCGCAGACTAATGATCGCGGAATTTCTCGTGGCAGGCGTCGCAGTTTTGGGCCAGCCGCTGCATGCCGGCCTGCGCTCGCTCGGCGCTGCCGGCATGGATAGCC
This sequence comes from uncultured Planctomycetaceae bacterium, assembly GCA_963793635.1. Taxonomy (GTDB): domain Bacteria; phylum Planctomycetota; class Planctomycetia; order Pirellulales; family PALSA-1355; genus CAWCAX01. Next base: position 1,370,641 of record CAWCAX010000006.1, on the reverse strand, counting down.
GCATTGACCTCTGCCGCGGCATCGCGCATCTGCTCGCACAAAGTACGCCACAGCGCAGCGTCCGCCGGCTCTTTGGCGACCTCGTCGTCGTACGCGACCGCCTGCGCAATGGCAGCCAATGTGGCTGCCTGGCCGGCCGATTGGACCGCGAGCCGTTGAAAACGGGCCGGTTCGAGTCCCCGCTTCAGGCCGTTGTTGACGATCGGCACTTGTTTCATCAATGCATCGAGCGAAGCGACCTTGCCCCATTTGGCCTCGGCCGGTGGCTGGCCTCCGCCGGCGGCAGCCTGCTTGACTTCGGCCAGCGCCAAAGCGGCCGGCTCAAAACTGGAAGACGACTCGGCCAGTTGCTGTGCTGCTTTGATCAAGGCGTCGCCGCGGAATTTGTTTTCAGTGTCGTGCATCGACAGCGCCAGCGCCAGCACCGCCAAGGTATTGGCGTCTTTGCTGACCCGGCTCTGCTTCGCGTCGTCGTAATCCTTGCCGTCGGCCAGGGCCTCGCCCAGCCGCCCCAGGTAGTAGTCGACCTGGCCGGTGAGATCCGCCAGGGCGCAAACTGCGAGACTTTGGGCGTCTCGTCCCCCGGCAAACTTCCGACCCACAGCGTCATGGCGCCGACCGTCGCGATCGACCATGCGTTCCAACGTCGTTTCATGGGCTGGCTCAAGTCTTCCGGGGAAGTTTTGCGGTGCGCTCGGGCCGCAGGCGCGGGCGGCTGCATGGAATTCAGCGTCCATGATGCCTGCGCAGCGCAGCCGATGCAAGTCGTCACAACCCCTGTTCGCTGGCCAATCCGTGCTTGAACGTTTGGGCGCCAGACTCTAGAAAGGTAGCGACCTGGGGCGGAAGCCAATTGCGTCGCGCCCTGCGCCCTCTCTGGCCCCCTACGAGACGTCGATGAATCCGCGCCTTTGCCCACTCCTGCTGCTGCTGGCCGCCGCCGGCTGCAAATCGAAGCCCGCGTCCAGCGCCGACAGCCAGTTGCCGATCGTTACGGTCAGCCAGCCGATCCAGCGCGACGTCACGGACTACATCGATTACACGGGGCGGACCGAGGCGGTCAACGCGGTCGACGTTCGGGCCCGGGTGACCGGTTACCTGATGAAAATGCCGTTCAAGGAAGGGGACGAACTCAAGCAGGGAGATTTGCTGTTCGAGATCGATCCGCGTCCCTACCAGGCGCAACTCGACCAGGCCGACGCCAACGTCCTGTTGAACGAGGCGCAGCTCAAGCTGGCCAAGGCCAATAATGCCCGGGCGCAGGTCATCGCCAGGACGCCCGGCGCCATCAGCAAACAGGACCTGGACCAATATCAGGCCGCTCAGGAAGAAGCCGACGCGCAGGTCACGGCCTCGAAGGCTTCCCTGGAAAGCTACCAGTTGAATCGCAACTTCTGCGAAGTCACCTCGCCGATCGACGGCAAGGTCAGCCGCTACTACTACACGTTGGGCAACCTGGTGACTCAGGATTCGACGCTGCTGACGACGATCGTTTCGCTCGATCCGATCTATGCCTATTTCGACATCGACGAACGTACCGTGCTCCGCGTTCGCACCATGATCAATCAAGGCAAGCTCAGGGCCATTAGCAGTCCGGAGGAAATCCAGGTCCTGATGGGCCTCCAGGGCGAACAGGGATTTCCGCACGAGGGACACGTCAACTTCATCAACAATACCGTCGACCCCTTCACAGGCACCATCACCTTTCGGGCGGTGTACGCCAATCCGAAACCGAAAGTCGGCGTCCGCCTGCTCTCGCCGGGCATGTTCGTCCGGGTCCGCATACCGCTGGGCGAGCCGCGCAAGGCGCTCTTGGTCAACGATCGGGCAGTCGGAACCGATCAGGGGTTGAAGTTCCTGTACGTCGTGGGGGCGGACGGCAAAGTCGTGTATCGGCGCGTGACGCTGGGATCGCTGCAAGACGATGGGCTGCGCGTGATCGACGACGGGCTCAAGCCGGACGAGTGGGTCGTGGTCAGCGGTCTGCAGCAAATCCGGCCCCGGATGGAAGTCTCGCCGGAACGCATGGAAATGCCGATTCCCACGGTCCAGGCGGCGGCCCAAGCCGCCGCCGCGGCGAATCAGTCGGAGGGTGATGCGCCCGAGTCGGGCCAGCCGGCGCCGGTCAGCTCGCCGCAGAACGAGTCCACTGTGCCAGCGAAAAAGCGATGATTTCGCATTTCTTTATCGATCGTCCGATCTTCGCGTCGGTGCTGTCGATCGTCATCACGCTGGCCGGCGCCATCGCCATGGTCTCGCTGCCGATCACGCAGTATCCGCCCATCGCTCCGCCCACGGTCATCGTCTCGATCAACTATCCCGGGGCCAGCAGCCAGGTGGTGGCCGACACGATCGGCGCGCCGGTCGAGCAGCAGGTCAACGGCGTCGAGGGCATGCTGTACATGTCTTCCTTTTCGGCCAACGACGGATCCTATTCCCTGACCGTCACGTTCGACTTGGGTTTCGACCTCAACACGGCCCTGGTGATGGTGCAAAACCGCGTCGCGCTGGCCATGCCCCAACTGCCGGACACGGTCCAGCAGCAAGGCATCACGATCCGCAAGAAGACTCCCAACATCCTGATGGTGGTCAATTTCTATTCGCCCGACGGTCGCTACGACGACATCTATCTGAGCAACTATGCCACGATCAACGTTCGCGACGAACTGCTGCGCATCGAGGGGGTTTCCGACATTACCTACATGGGCCAGCGCGACTACAGCATTCGGGCCTGGCTCGATCCGCAGTTGCTGGCCTCGCGAAACATCGCGGCCAGCGAAGTCTCGACGGCCATTCAAACGCAGAGTCTCGCCGCTCCCGTGGGACAGCTCAATCAGCAACCGGCGCCGGCCAGGGTGTCGTTCCAGGATCCGCTCGACACGTTGGGCCGGCTGAAGAACCCCGAACAGTTCGGCGAGATCATCGTCAAGATTACGCCCGGCGACCAGAACGGCGGCTCGCCGCAGATCGTGCGGCTGAAGGACGTGGCCCGGCTGGAACTGGGAGCCACGAATTACAACCAGTTCGCCATGCTCAACGGACAACCGACCGTGGGCCTGGCGGTTTTTCAGCTGCCCGACACCAACGCGCTCGATGTGGCCCAGCGCATCAAGAGCAAAATGACCGAGGTGGAAACGCGCTTTCCCGAGGGGCTGGCCTATGCGATTCGTCACGACACCACCCCGTTCATCCAAGAGTCGGTGAACGATGTGGTCAAGACCCTGCTGGAAGCGGTGGCCCTGGTAGCGCTGGTCGTGTTGCTGTTCTTGCAAAACTGGCGCGCTTCGCTGATCCCGCTGGTGGCCGTGCCGGTGGCGGTAGTCGGCACGTTTTCCGTGATGCAAGTCTTCGGTTTCAGCTTGAACAACATTTCGCTGTTCGGGCTGGTGTTATCGATCGGCATCGTGGTCGATGACGCCATCGTGGTGGTCGAAAACGTCGAGCGCTGGCTGGAGCAGGGCCTGCCGCCCAAAGAGGCGGCCCGCAAGGCGATGGAAGAAGTGACCAGCCCGGTGATTGCCGTGGCCGTGGTGCTTTGCGCGGTGTTCGTGCCGTGCGCTTTCATCAGCGGGATCACCGGTCAGTTTTTTCGCCAGTTCGCGGTCACGATTGCCACGTCGACCATCATTTCAGCGTTCAATTCGCTGACGCTCAGCCCCGCCTTGGCGGCGATCCTGCTCAAGCCCCACGGAGCGCAGCCCGATCCGCTGGAGAAGCTATTGCATCGGACGCTGGGCTGGCTGTTCCGCTTGTTCGATCGGGCTTTTTCGTTCGCGACGGGCATCTACGCGGCCATCGTCGGTTGGGCCTTGCGGTTGTGCCTGATCGTGCTGCTGGTCTACGGGGGCTTGCTGGGACTGACCTACTTCATGTTCACGCATGTGCCCACCGGATTCATTCCGCAGCAGGACCAGGGTTACCTGCTGGTCAATGTGCAACTTCCCGATTCGGCGTCGGTACAGCGAACCCAGGCCGTGATGAAAAAGGTGGAGGCGATTGCCCGCAAGATCGACGGCGTTTCGGCGACCGTTTCCGTTTCCGGCTCGTCGACCTTGCTCAGCGTCAACAGCTCGAATTTCGGCTCGATGTACGTGACGTTGAAGGAGTTCGCCGAACGGCGCTCATCCGATCAGGGCGCAAACGCCATCATGGCCAAGCTGCGCACCGACCTGGCCCGCGAGGTCCGAGAAGCGGTGGTCAGCGTGTTCGGCGCACCGCCCGTGCCGGGCATCGGCACGGCCAGCGGTTTCAAGCTGATGGTCGAGGATCGCGGCTCGCTGGGATTGGACAAGTTGCAGCAGCATACCGATTCGCTGGTCACGGCGCTCGCCGGGCAGAAATGGCTGATCGGCGTGTTTACATTGTTTCGTTCCAACGCGCCGCAACTATTCATGGACGTCGACCGTACTAAGGTCCGCTCGATGGGCGTGTCGCTGGACGACTTGAACCAGACGCTGACGATTTATTTGGGTTCCAGTTATGTCAATAATTTCAATGCCTTCGGCCGCTATTGGCAAGTCAACATCCAGGCGGATGGCGAATTTCGCAACCGCGTGGACGACCTCAGCCAAATCAAGCTCCGCAACGACCGCGGCCAGATGGCGCCGCTTTCGACGCTGGTCGATGTCCGCGACACGACGGGCCCGGTGATGGTCAATCGCTACAACCTGTACGCCGCGGCCCCTATCAACGGAGGCATCTACCCGACCATGGGCTCCGGGCAGGCGATCGCATTCATGGACGAGTTGGCCCTCAACTCGCTGCCGCGATCGATGAAGACCGAGTGGACCGAGTTGACGTTGATGCAGATTCGGGCCGGCAACACGGCAATGTACGTGTTCGCCCTGGCCGTGATCTTCGTGTTCCTGGCCCTGGCCGCACTCTACGAAAGCTGGACGCTGCCGCTGGCCGTGATCCTGGTCGTGCCGATGTGCTTGCTGTCCTCCATTGCCGGCGTGGCGCTGTCCCACTTGTCGGTCGACATCTTCGTGCAAATCGGCTTCGTGGTGTTGGTGGGGCTGGCCTGTAAGAACGCGATCCTGATCGTCGAATTCGCCAAGCGTCTGCGGACCGAAGGCATGCCGCTGGGCGAAGCGACTCGGGAAGCCTCGCGGCTGCGGCTGCGTCCCATTATCATGACCTCGCTGGCCTTCATCTTGGGCGTGGTGCCGCTGGTGGTCGCCCAGGGGGCCGGCGCCGAAATGCGGCGTTCGCTGGGAACCGCCGTGTTCAGCGGCATGCTCGGCGTGACGCTGTTCGGGGTGTTCTTGACCCCCGTGTTCTTCTACGTCATCGAGTGGCTGGGCGAAAGCCGCCTGCTGGCGGGCGAGGCCGTGAAGCGGGTCGGCTCGGTGCTGTGGGGTGGTCTGGCCGGCGCCTGGTCGCGCTGTTGCTGTGGAACATGGGGCTCGTGGGGCTGGGCGGGGCCAGCCTGATCGGCACCGTACTGGCCCTGGCCGTGACCGCACTGGTTCTGCGGGTGGGCCGCCAGCAACGGCAAGGGTCTCGGCAGTCGGATTAGGAACGCCGCGATTTAGGAACCGTGAATTAGGAAAATCGTGACAAATCGCGCATCAATCTTTGCAGGCCGGACGTGATCTCTCATTTTTTCATCGACCGTCCGATCTTCGCCGCCGTGTTGTCGATCGTGATCACGCTGGCCGGCGGCGTGGCGGTGTTCACGCTTCCGGTGGCCCAATATCCGGACATCACGCCCCCCACCGTCTTGGTTACGGCCGTCTACCCGGGCGCCAACGCCCGGACGGTACTGGACACCGTGGCCGCTCCGATCGAACAACAAGTCAGCGGCGTCGAGAACATGCTCTACATGTCGTCGCTGTGCACCAACGACGGAACCTACACGCTGACGGTTACGTTTCGGCTGGGTACCAACTCGGACATGGCCCAGGTCCTGGTGCAAAACCGGGTTTCGCTGGCCATGCCGGCCGTGCCGCCGCTCGTGCAGCGCGAAGGGGTGAACGTCAAGAAAATGTCCCCCAACACGATGATGATCGTGAATCTCTATTCGCCCGACGGCCGCTACGACAATATCTTTTTGAGCAACTACGCCACCATTCAAATCAAAGACGAGTTGGGCCGGCTGCCGGGCGTCGCCAACGTGGGATATCTGGGCGAGCGGGATTACAGCATGCGGGCCTGGCTCGATCCGGAAAAGCTGGCCGCGCTCGAGCCTCGGCGCCGACGACGTCGTGGCCGCCGTGAGCGAGCAGAACCTGCAAGTCGCGGCCGGACAAATCGGCCAGCAGCCGGTCCCCCCCGGCCAGCAGTTCCAGTTGACCATCAACACACTTGGCCGGCTGACCGATCCCGAGCAGTTTGGAAACATCATCCTCAAGGTAGGCCAGCAAGGCCTTTCGACCAGCGGCACCTTGATCGGCGGACCAAGCCTGGCCGGGGGCCCCGCCGCGTCGGGCTTGGGCAGCACGCCCGGCATGAGCGGCCTGTCCGGCGGTGGCGGCGTGGCCGGTGGCTCGCCGCTGTCCGGCGGCATCGGCATGTTCGGTCAAAGCTCGCTGCAGGTTCCCAACGCCCTGGCCAGCCAGCGCATGTCGGGCCAGACCGGCGCGGGCTCGGCCGGCTCGTCGAGCGGGACCAGCGGCTCAACCGGCTCCAGCCAGAGCGTAACGTCGATGCAGGGAGCCAGCGCGACGCAGTCGGGCGCCGCCGGACAAAGCAGCACTACGATGAAGCCGGGCCTGTCGGCCATGATCAGCACTCCGCCTCAGACCGGTGGCGGAGGCACGTCGGGCCCCGGCGCCGGCACCACGGCCAGCATCGTGCGGCTGAAGGACGTGGCCCGGATCGAGCTCGGCTCGCAGCAATACGATCAGTCCTGCACGCTCGAGGGGCGTCCGTCGGTGGCCCTCTCGCTCTACCAGTTGCCCGGGTCGAATGCTCTGCAAACCGCCAAGGGCGTCTATGCCAAGATGGATGAGCTGAAATCGCGCTTCCCGGACGGACTGGACTATAAGATCGTGTACGACACGACGCCGTTCATCAGCGAATCCATCGCCGAAGTCTTCAAAACGCTCCGCGATGCGATCATCCTGGTGGCGATCGTGGTGTTGGTGTTCCTGCAGAATTGGCGGGCGACGCTAATCCCGTTGATCGCCGTGCCGGTGGCCATCGTGGGCACGTTTGGCGTCATGGCGGCGCTGGGCTTCTCACTGAACAATTTGTCGCTGTTCGGTTTGGTGTTGGCGATCGGCATCGTGGTGGACGACGCCATCGTGGTGGTCGAAAATGTCGAGCGCTGGCTGGAGCAAGGGCTGCCGCCGCGCGAGGCGGCCCGCAAGGCCATGGACGAAGTCACGAGCCCGGTCATCGCCGTGGCGCTGGTGCTGGTGGCGGTGTTCGTGCCGTGCGCGTTCATCAGCGGGATCACCGGCCAATTCTTTCGACAGTTCGCCGTGACGATTGCCACCTCGACCGTGATCTCGGCCTTCAATTCACTCACGCTCAGCCCGGCGCTGGCGGCATTGATTCTCAGGCCGCACGGCCACGCCCGCGATCCGCTCACCTGGCTGCTCGACGTCTCGCTGGGCTGGTTCTTCAAGCTGTTCAACATGACGTTCAACGTCACTACGGCAGCCTACACGCGCATCGTCGCCGGATTGCTGCGGGTGAGCCTGGTGGTGCTGGCGGTCTATGGCGGATTGTTGCTGCTGACCTACGTCGAGTTCAAGCGGGTGCCGACCGGATTCGTGCCGCAGCAGGACAAGGGCTATTTGCTGGTCAACGTGCAACTGCCCGACTCGGCTTCGGTCGAGCGAACGCAGGCCGCGATGGAGCGGATCGAAAAAATCGCGCTCGCGACTCCCGGGGTCGCCCACACCGTCGGGATCTCGGGCCAATCGTTGCTGTTGGCGGCCAACGCGCCGAACCTGGGTTCGATGTATGTCATGCTGGCCGAGTTCCACGAGCGGCGCGGCCACTCGGCCGACGGCATCGCGGCAGTGCTCCGCTCGGCGTGCCAGAAGAAAGTGCGCGACGCCGCGGTCACGATTTTTGGCGCTCCGCCGATCGACGGGCTGGGCACGACCGGCGGATTCAAAATGATCGTCGAGGATCGAGCCAATTTGGGAATCGAACGCTTGCAGGACGTGAGTGACGAGATCGTCGAGCGGGGCAATCACGCGCCGGGCCTGCAAGGCCTGTTTAACAGCTCCCGGGCCAACACACCCTGGCTATACCTGAACATCGACCGCGCCAAGTGCATGGCGGTCGGCATTTCGGTCAAAGACGTGTTCGACACGCTGCAAATCTATTTCGGCTCGTACTACGTGAACCTGTTCAACGAATTTGGGCGGTCGTGGCAGGTCAACGTGATGGCCGACGCGCGATTTCGCGACCGCGTACCGCAGATCCTGCTGCTCAAAGTGCGCAACGTGTGGGGTCAGATGGTGCCGCTGGGCACCGTGTTGACGGTCGACGATTCCAGCGGGCCCGTGGCCATGATGCGCTACAACATGTACTCCGCCACAGCCGTCACCGGCAACCTGGCCGAAGGGACCAGTTCCGGGCAAGCCATCGAATTGATGGAGGCGATTGCCAAAAAGGAGTTGCCGCAGTCGATGGCCTACGACTGGACCGAGCTGACGTACATGCAACTCCAGGCCGGCAACACGGCGGTGTTCGTGTTCGCACTGGCCGTGGTGTTCGTCTTTCTGGTGCTGGCCGCGCAGTACGAGAGCTGGAAGCTGCCGCTGGCGGTGATCCTGGTGGTGCCGATGTGCCTGCTCTGCTCGGTGGTCGGTGTGGACTGGGCACGGCTGGACGTCAATATTTTCACGCAGATCGGTTTTGTGGTCCTGGTCGGGCTGGCGAGCAAGAATGCGATTTTGATCGTCGAGTTCGCCAAGCAACAGCAGGAGTCGGGCGTCGAGCGGCGCCAGGCCGTGCTGGAAGCCAGCCGGCTGCGATTGCGGCCGATCCTGATGACGTCGTTTGCCTTCATCTTGGGTGTAGTGCCGCTAGTGGTGGCCACCGGCGCCGGCGCCGAAATGCGTCAGACGCTGGGCATCGCCGTGTTCAGCGGCATGCTGGGCGTGACGCTGTTCGGCATCTTCCTGACGCCGGTGTTTTATGACGTGATTCAGCACTTCGGCAAGCCGCCGGTGCCGATCGGCTCGCACCCGCAGCCCGCGCCGCACGACGGGCCGAACAGCGCGGACCCGCCAAACGGGCCCACATAGCCGGCGTTCAACGAACGCCGGTGCCTGCGATTGCGGGTGAAATGCAAACGGTCGGGCGTACGTCAACAGGTGATCCCGACGAAAGCGTCAGAGCGCATGTACCGGTGCGTCACCGCAGCGCGAGGCCGCTTACGCCAAATCGCGATCCTCGAACAGCGCCAGCGCCACCAGCATGGCAATCGCCGTGTAGAGCAGGCAATAGGCTATGGCCCAGCCCAGATATAGCATCGGGACGGGCGTGCCGGCCGCAATGGGCGCGGAAATATTCAAGTGGTCCAGCACCGGCAGCACCGTGGCCAGCAACTGGCCCACAAACCGCACGATCTCGAATTTGCCGACCGATGAATTGACGAGCATCGGCACCAAATGCCCGAGCACGTAAACCGACGTGCAGACGATCAGGTTGGCCAACATGGAAAGCCGGGTCGAAATGGCGACACTGATCGCGGTCAGGATCACGGCTTCGAAGAATGCCAGCACCAGGCCGGGAATCGTGCGCACCATCTCCCAGTAACAGACCTGCCAGGTGGGCTCCTCTTTGGCCACCTCGCGCGCGTCGTAGACCACCTTGTACGACACGGCAAACAACAGCCACAGCCCGAGCAGCAGGAACAGCAGCAGCACCGGCCACAGTATGCCCGTGAACTTACCCAAGATGAACTGCCGTCGGCGGACCGGCTTGGAGAGCAGCGTGAGCGCCGTGCGGCCTTCGATTTCTTCAGAGATCGAGACGCTGGCCGACCACACGGCCACGATGATCGCCAGGATCATGATCGACGTCAGGCCCGTATCCTTAAGGACTTTGACGTCTTCGCCGAACGTATTGTAGGGAATGAACACAAACAGCAGCAGCCCGAACAGGCCGAACGCCAGCGTCACATAATACAACGGCTGCGACATCGATTCTTTCGAAGTCACGGCGGCAATCGCGGCGATTTTGGGGAACGCCACGCCGATGGACAGATACAGCAGGAACAGGGCCAGAACCGAGCCCCCGACCATCGGCACGACCCAGACCTCCGGGTATTCGATGTCCGTATGCACCAGGATCCGCAGCGTGGCCGGAGTGGCCCCCAGGTTTGCGGCGATCCAGTTCGAGACGTCCGTGTTGGACTGAAACACGGACTCGGTCGGACCTGGCTTGCGCCACTCGAATGACTGCTCCGGTTCGAGGCTAACGGCGCCGTTCTGCCCCGCCCCCTTGGCCACATAGGTCGTCACCGTCAGCGGCTGATCGCTTTCCAGCTCAAATCCTTTCAATTCCGCCGGGCGGAAAGGAATCGGAAAGCCAAAATACTTGGTGGTGGCAGGCACGGTCACTTCCACCAGGCTGTCGCCGACCGCCGGGATTCGGCTGACTGCGCTCAGGAGCGACCGATAAGGAACCAACGGCGTGGCCACCAACGAAAAACCGCTGGCAAAGATCATCGCGATCAAGAGCGGCAGCAGAATGCCCTCGCGGACCGTCATGCTGACAAATTCCGCAAACTTCCGCGAGACCAGCGCAATCAGCCCGTAGCAGACCAGCAAAACCACCAAGCCCGTGGCGATGCCGAGGCCCAATAACCAAAGCGGGGTCAGCCAGGTGGAGAGCACCCCCAAGAGCAGTAGTTGGCCGGAAATCACGCTAGAAGTCTCCCGCTTTAGGAAGAAGAACGACCGTCCATTTGGGTCTGATTACGCAGCAGACCGCGTTTCGGTTCGGCGATTCGGGTCTCGGTCAAAACTTGATTTCAAACCGCGGGAATTCCCCGGTTGCCGGCTGCAGGGCCTCGTCCCGATGTTCGATGAACCGCCCCAATTCCGCCTCGATACCGGCCAGCAGCCGCTCCAGCTCGCGCTGTGCCCCCTCGACCACCAATTCCACCGTCCCGTCCGGCAGGTTCCGCACGTAGCCGGTCACCGGCAGCCGAACCGCCATGTTGCGGGCCGTATAACGGAAACCCACCCCCTGCACGCGGCCCGCAAAGCGGATTTCGCGCCGCTCGGCCGTGCCTAAGGAGTCCGTCTGCGGGCCGGCCGACTGCGAAGCTGCCGCCGCTTGCGAACCTGCTGAATGATCGTGTGCCATGCCCAACGCCAGCCGCTGGCCGATGTCTCGAATTTTCCACTATAAGATGGGGCCTGTCGCTTCGCCAGGGTCCGGCGCGGCCGTCCGATAGAAAACGTCTAACCGAATCGAAATATACCGGGGACCAGGGACGTCCGGGATTCTTCGATCCGCGACGAATGGGCGGTGCTCCGAGGCGATCAAAGCCCCTTGAACACCTTCTGAAACAGCGCGTTCTTTCGCGACGTGACCGGCCCCTCGCTGCCGTCGTCCCGCAGGATGGCGTACATCATGTGATACTTGGCATCGATGTCGTCGGCGTAATGGACCAACAAGGCCTCGGGCGTCATCGGCGGCTTGGGCGAGCCCCACTCGGGCAGCCGCTGATGCGAGACGATGATGTGCTCCAGCCGCAGCAGCAGTTCCGCGTCGAGCGGCTCGCCCGGCGGCCGCCTCGCGCACGATGTCGCGCCCTTGCAAGATGTGGCCGATCAAGTTGCCGGCCGCGGTGTACTCGGCCCCTTGCGGCTGCTCTTCGATCTCGCGCAGCTTGCCGATGTCGTGCAGGATCGCCTCCGGCCACGACCAGCCCTTTGTTCAACCGCGGCTGCATGTCGGGATAGTATTCGTCGTACTTGTCGGCCAGATAGACGCAGGTGCGGGTGACGCTCAGCACGTGCTCCAGCCAGCCGCCGACGAAGGCGTGATGGTTGTGCGTGGCGGCCGGCAGCGTCAACAGCGCCTCGCGATTCGCCTCGAGCAGATCGAGCGTCAGGTCGCGCAGCGGCGGATCGTCGATTCGCTCGCGGGCAATCGCCACCAGCTCGGCGAACATCTGCTCGCGATCGAACCGCGTTTGCGGCTGGCACATGGCCGGCGAAAAACCGTCGGCCGCATCGGCGTCGCACACGCCGCGGATCTTGCGAATTTCGAGCTGCGGGCCGAAATTCGTATCGCGATACGAGGCCCGCATCTTGTAGAACGTCGCCCGGCTGCCACTGCTGGCGGCAATCGACGCCCCAGGGCGAATCGTTCCAGATCGGAAAGCTGACCTCGCGGGCGTGATCGCGAAAGCCGACTTTGAAATACGGCTTGCCGTCGCGCGTGGTCAGCTCTTCCTTGGCGGTCATCAGCACGAACAGATCGGCCTCTTGGCCGTGCCGCATTTCGGACAGCAGGCTGACCGTCTTGGAGCGCGTGCCGCGTTTTGGAGTCGGCCTGTTCGTCGAACAAGCGGTTTCTGGGGCATGGTGCCGCTATTCTAGCGACGCGGCCGGGCGAAAGTAAGAATCTGCCTAGCGCGGCTATTCCAGAAACAGCGCGGCGCGCTTATTCGCCGGCCAGACTTCCGGCGCTGCCGGCGGCAGGCCAGGGATTCTTGAGGGTCGCGCCGAGAGCGATCAGCCCGAGCTGAACCAGGATGGCGATCGCCAGCGTGTGGGCCACGCCCTCGGTAAAGCCGTAGGAATGCAGGCCGGCCCCCAGTTCGTTCACGCCGAACCAGGACCAGGCGGTCACGATGTTGCCGGCCATGGCCAGCACGGCCAGGCCGCGGTCGTTGACCAGGCCTCCCCAGCGGGCGTGCAGCACCAGGGCGTTCCAGAGCACGATGATCAGGGCCCCGTTTTCCTTCGGATCCCAGCCCCAGAAGCGGCCCCAGGAGTCGTCGGCCCACAGGCCGCCCAGCACGGTGCCGAAAAAGCTGAAGAACATTGCAAAGCACACCGTGCCATAGATCATGCGGGCGAAGATCTTGCTCATCTCGCGCGTCAAGGGCGGCATGTGCGCCCCGGCCAGCACGAACAGGAAGCCCAGCGTCCGCACGCTTTTCGACTGCGATGACTTCATTCGGGTGACGACGCCCGCGACGACATACGCGATGCCCAACAGCCCGGCGACGAACGTGGACGCGTAGCCGAGCGTCACGCAAACCACGTGCGTCGCCAGCCAGAATTGGGTGTCGAGCACGGCCTGCAGCACGGTCAACGTGTCTCCCTCGCCGGATAGAAAATGGGCAATCAACAGCGTCGCGAATCCCGCCACGCTGGCAATCAGATTGCCGATGCCCAGGCGGAACATCCATTCCATCGCGATGCCGAAAATCATGGCGGCCCAGCCGATGAACAGCGCGGAGGAATACAGATTCGTGACCGGCGGCCGGCCGGAGATGTAGATTCGGGCCACGAGCCCCAGCGTGTGGACCGCAAAGGTCAGCATCAGCAAGCCGAGCGCCGTCCGATTGAGAACCTTGCTGTAGCCGAACCAGGCCAGGCAGGTCAGCCCAAACGCGAGCAGGTCGAGGCCGCAGGCCCAGAAGAACGGCTCGAAATGGTTGAAGTAGGCCTCGAAGTCGGTCTTGGCGATATTCAGGTCCGGCGGCGAGTCCTGGGCCAGGCTGGCCCGGTAATCGCTCAGCGCCTGGTTGAAGCCCGGCACGTCGTGCCGGGCGTAGTCGCCGAGGATGGTTTGCCAGGCCACCGTGGCCGGGTTGGGCGTCTGGCCCGGCTGGACGCCAAACTCGGCCCGCACGACCGCGGTGGTATACGGCAGCCATTGATCCCCCTTGGACTGCGGCGGAATCACGCGCGGCGCGGGCGCGATTCGAGCGATTCCAGTTGTTCGCGCAGGGCCAGGATATCCTCGCGGCGGTGGTCGGGGCGAATCTCGGGGATTTGAAACGAGGCCATCAACTGGTGCAAATCCGCGTCTTTTTGTCGAGCTCGAGCATCTTCTTCTGCTCGGTCGTCATTCGATGAACGTCGGTCCCGCGGGCCTTCTCGGCCTGGGTTTCCAGTTCCCGGATCTCGGGCATCAGTTCCGACAGCGAGTAGAGCGAACCGGTGCGTTTCGCCCCGCTGCCGGCCTTTTCCTCGGCGTTGCCTTTTTCGCCCTCCGGGCTGGATTTCGACCCGTCTTTCGGCCCATCCTTTGGATCGTCGCGCTTGGTGAGGTGCAGCAGGTTGAGCACTTCGGGATTGTCGATCCGGATCACCCGCTGCCGAAACGCGACCTTGGGCTCGGCAATCAGGTCCAGCAGCCAGCGCACCGCCGGTTGCTTCTTGCCGTCCTCGTCAAGGTAGTATTGCTTGCCCGATAGGATGCGCAGCGTATTGCGGGCCAGCGTGTCAAAGGGCTTGGAGCGCCCTTCGTAGACCACCGGCAGCTCGCCGAATTGGTAGAAATCGAACTGACCGGCGACCGGCTTGGGCAAGCGGGCCTGGCCGATCAGCCAGGCTCCCAGCACGATCACCGTGGCGGCCGGAATGGCGTAAGCCGTCCAATGGGCCGTCGGCTCGGACTGGCGCCGCTGGACGAAGCGCAGCAGCGTCAAACCGAACTGCACCGCCATGCCGACGACGACGATCATGCAGCCCAGGTAGGGAATCATCCAACCGGTATTCTTGACGACTTGCAGCGTGGTCCACTCGCGGTTGCCGACCTTGTGATAGCCGCTCTGATAGAAGGTCTCGCCCGCGTACCGCAGCGGATTGTTCATCCAAATCGGAATCTTGCGGCCGGCCTTGTGTTCGGCGTCGGTCAGCCGGATTTCGGACGAATAGTTTCGCGGCGTGTCCGTGCCGACATAGTCGTCTTTGCGGACGTCGATCAACTGGATTGCGTAGGGTTTGTAATCGCGCTTGAAACGCAGGGCCAACTCATACTTCTTGCCGTCCAGCCCAATCGCCTGGGGACCCAGGTCCATGCTGGCCAGATAGGTTCCCAGCGGTTTGCCCGACTTCTTGTCGAACAACCTGACGTAAGCCGACGGGATGTCGACCTCCTTTCCGCTCTCCACCCCGTTCGCCCTGCGCGTTCTCCGCGATGACCTTCAGGCCGTCGCCGGCGGTGGCCAGATTCGGTTCGTGCGGACCGGCCTGCCGAAGTTTCGAGTTGGGGTAATAGTCGAGCACCTCGATGTCGAAGGGCAGCAACTTGCTCGCGATTTTCTCGTCGCCCGATTCCGAGCCGAGTAGCAAGCCCCTGGGGATGACCGTGACTTCGTCCTCGGTCTTACTCCCCGGTTCGATCACGGCCAGCTCAGTGGTGCGCGTGTCTTCGACGAAATTCACGGTCTCGCCCTCGGCGATCCGCATGATTCCCTCAGAGTGCAGCGAGTAGACGACCAGCTCGTTGGCGATCATCAGGCCCACGCCCGCGTGCAGGAGCACGATGCCGGCCCGCTTGCGAAACGCCAAAACGCAACCGGCCAGCAGCACCAGGCTGACTCCCAGGGCCTTGGCCAATTGCAACAGAATGCGCATGCCGGAAGGATCGGGCGAGGCCGCCGGCCCGAAATAAAGCAATAGCCCCAGCACGCCGCCGATCACCAGGCCCAGAATACCGAGGCCGAAGCGCTCGACCCGATTGGCCGGATCGGCATGCCAGACGCCGTACAGAATCGAAAGCCACAGCGCGACCAGAGCGCCCTTGATCGAGGTCCACAGCAAGTCGGCCGTGGTGGCTGAAATGCCGCGCACCACGTCCTTGTCCGAGCCCCCCATCACCACCAGCCAGCCCAGCGCAACGCCAATCACCAGCACCGCCAACCCGGCCACCAACCGGCGACCTTGGGCTTGGAGCTTAAACCGCACTCCGTGTGCTGCGAGCAAGTTGGCAGCCATCGCTCCGCCGATCAAGAATCCGCCCGGGAAATAGAATCCCCATTGCTCGGCGATCGGCTCCATGCCGGGAAAGAAAACCTTGGGAAAGAAAATCCCGAGCGGCACCCAGGCCGCGAGGCAGCGGAAATACAGCCCCATCACTTCCCAGCTCTCTTTTTCGACCTGCGCCAACGTGCCGAAAAAAATCAGCAGGATCGCCAGGCCAAACAGCGTCACGGTCAATCGCAGCGACGCCAGCGGCGCCAGGATCTTCCGCAGCATCTCGCCCGCCGACGCATCGCCCGTCGGGGCACGGCCTCGGCTGTCGGCGGAAGAATCGTGGAGCGTGCCTCTGGCCATCGTTATTTTCCCGGGGCAAAGGGGGGCGCGTTGCCGCCCGACTGTAGTTTTCCGACCAGATCGACCAACGTTGCGGTCTGGCCGCCGGCCAGCTTGACGCTGCTCGTCTGGCCCGTCAATTCGTCTGGCCCGATCGGCGCCAAACCCAGCTGGTTGCGCCAACGATTGACGTTGTCCAGCAGATATTTCTGGGCATCGCCCGGCGGCTTGACCAGCGTGCTCACGGCCAATTCCAAGGTTCGGCCGTCCGACGGAATGCGAAAGGTTTCGAAGCGCATTCCCGCGGCTCCCTGGGCGCGCCAATCGGCCGGGGGCGAATAGCGCGGCTCGCCCGCTTCGAAATGGACCGACTGAATGAACTTGCCGAACGCTTCGCGCTCCTGCGCGACCGCTTCGGCCGGGCCGCTGAGCTTGAAGAACCAGGCTTGTTCCGCCTCCGGCACGATGGCGGCCAGTATGCCGTCGGTTTGGCCATCGGCGCCGCCGCTGCCGGCATTTTCGCTTCCGGCATCGGCCGTCGTGGTCGATGCGGCGGCCACTGCACTGCTGGGTGCCGCGCTGCCGGCCATTGCCACCAGCGTCGCGGTGGTGCCGTCGGCCAGCTTCAAGTGGCTGGTGAATTCCTTGAGTCGGCTGATGTCAACCGGCTCGAGCCCCATTTGCCCGCGCCAGCGGTTCAAGTTCGAGAGCAAATACCCGTCGTCGTCCGCCTGGGGTTTGGGCAGGGTGCTGATCGCCAGTTCCAAAGGCTTGCCGGCCGAGGGGATCAAAAATGTTTCGTGCCGCAGTCCCGAGGCCCCTTGTGCGCGCCAGTCGGCCGGCGGATCGTATTGCGGCTCGTCGTCGGCGAAGCGGACCGATTCCATGAATTTGTGAAACGGCTCGGCCTTGGCCACGATGGCATCGACCGGGCCGGTGAGCTTGAAGAACCAAGCCTGCGAGCCGTGCGGCACGATGGCGGCCAGCATGCCCTCGGGCTTGCCTTGCGCGGGCGGAGCCGGCGCGGCGGGCGGAATGCTCTTGGGCGCGCGATAATGCACGATCTGCTCTTCCGGCCGACAACCGAAGGCAAGTGCCGATAGCAGGAGCAACATGGAGAGTGACGTTCGCAAGGCTAAAACTCACTCGGGCAGCTGGGGGTTGTAACCGATCGAGGCCAGTTGACTGCGCGGCCGGAGGCACTTGTTGGCACGATACGTCCACGGCGTGCGCAGTGCGGAGCCGCTGGCAGAAGTTCGGGCGAGAAAATCGGCGGTGGAACCCCAGGCAGGAAACAAGGCGCCACCGAGAACCCACGCTGCAACTCAACACCTGATTATAGTGGCCCCGGAAGCAAAAAGTACAGGCGGGAGGCGGGTGGCCGGCCGCCTCGGCTTGAAAAGCGGCGGCTGCAAGCGGCACAAGCTCGGAAATCGGAACGCGGAACTCGGAACGGGGAATTTGGCACGCGGACTGATCTTTTTTCCCCGTTCCGAGTTCCGCGTTCGCGGTTCCGAGTTTTCTTTACCGATACACGCTGCCCAGCGTTTCGGTCCAGCCGACGACCGGCGTTTCGGGGCCGACGACGAAAATCTCGACCCGGCGGTTCTTCTTCCGCGAAGTCGCGGTGTCGTTGGGCGAGATCGGCTGGTGCTGCGCAAAGCCGGCGACGCCCATCCGATTTTCCGGCAATCCTGCCTCGCGCAGCCGTTCGACCACCGCCACAGCCCGGGCGGCGCTCAGATGCCAGTTGTTCGGATATTTTTGCCGCGCCTCGCGTCCCTTGATGCCCGCGCCCGTCGGTGTGGCCAACGACCATGATCTTCAGATCTCGGGCTTCGGGGGCCTGGAAGATGTCGGCAAACTCGCCGAGCATCCTGCGGGCCGACGGCGTCAGATCGGCTTCGCCGCTGTCGAACAGCACGTCGGTGTCGAACTTGCTGATGCCGCTCTTGGGATCGTAGTGCAAGCTCGGGTAGCGCTCGGCCAGGTCGGAGAGCCGTCCGCTGAGCCCCGGCGGAATCGAGTTGGCGGTAACCTGTCCGCTCCGCCCGTAGCGGTCGTCCAATTCGTCGTGCTCGTGCTTGTAGTTGGCCAGCTTTTGCTGCTGGCGATGGTTGCGATCGTCGAGCTTGGCCAGATCTTCCTCGGCGCGAATCAGCTGATCTTCGACATTGCGGGAATGGAGCTTGAGATTCTCGATTTCGACTTGCTGGCGCGGGCCCGCTCGGCCAGCGTGCGATTTTGCGTCTGCAGGCTATCGTAGCGCGTCCGGGGCACGATTCCCCAGTTCGAGGCCCAGCTCGATCCGGTCCCGGACGAGGACGAGCAGCCCGCCGGCGCCGAGAGCAAGCACGTCCCGGCAAGCAAAACCGCTGAACTGCGCCAGCCGCGCGAAACGCTCGGGCGGCGAGCCCAAAGCGGTCCCGGCGACGATGAGCATCCCCTTGAATGGCGCTCGAGCGACGGGGGTTCGACAGACAACGCCAACATGATTCGACTCCTTTCGAATCCGCATCTCCGCCGATCGCTGAAGCGGCGTTACTTTTCGAACCAGCTCAAAATCGTATCCATCAGCGAGCTATTGACCGAGTAAGTGCCGCCCCAGCTCCACATGTTCCGCATCAGGTCGTACATCATCATGCCGCCAGAGAATCAGAAACAGCAGGCAGATTGCCAGCAGACCGATATTCCAGGCGGAAAACGTGATGTCGGGGCCGGCGGCCACGGCGGCCATGGCTGGCGAAGGAGCCAGTCCCGGGGCCGCGCCCAGGTCGCCGGCACCGGCGCCCAGCGGTTCGCCAAAATCCTCGTCCAGCGCGGTGACGCCCGAGAGCCCGCTGGCCGAACCGAGCATCGTGGCCGCGGATTCGTCGAATTCCACGTCGGCGTCCAGCGCGATGACCTGCGAGCCGCTGTCCGATTCCTCGCCGCTGGCTTCTTCCAGCGGAGTGAGCAAGAAATCGTCGTCGGCCTTGAGTTGCGTGGCGGAGTCGGGGTCGCCCGCCTGCTCCTCGAGCGTGATCATGTCATCTTCGCCCAGCTCGAGCGATTCGACCGCCGATCCCCCCAGCTGCAAGTCCGAAGTCTCCAGCGACAAACCGCTATCGGTCGGATCGAGGAGCGAAATTCCGCTGTCGCTGGCCGAGCGGGTCACGTCGCTGCCCGGCCCGCTGCCGCCCAGCACGAGGTCTCCATCGTCCTCCTCGCCGCCAGACAGGTCGATGGCCGACTCGCCGTCGCTGCCGGGAAGTGCAGTGCGGGATTCTTCGCCCAGGGACAGTTGCTGATCCTCGAGCGTCAGGTCGTCTTTTCCGGCTCAGCCGCAGCGCATCGGATCCCAACGACACTCCACTGGAAACGCCGCTGTCGGACGGACTGGGAAGATCCAGGTCCAGGGTATCCAGCTCGTCGAATTTCGTACTCAGGCCCGAACCCGGCTCGGCGATTTCCGACGGCGAAGCCAACCGCACGTCGCTTTGCGTTCCCAGATCCAAATGCAGGTCGCTGGGCTCCTTGGTCGTCGGTGGCAGGGCGATTTGAATGTCGCTCTCGGGCGAGCTGGGCGCGTTCGACTTGCCGATCACGGTGCTCGACGTGCTGGGACCGGATGGGCCCAATTCGACTTCGCTGAGCAGGATCGAATCGAGATTTTCGTCGAGCTCCGCGAATTCGGGAGCCGCCTGTTCGGCAGCGCCGCCAGCCTTGCGCTCCTCGATCAGGCGCTCGATCTCCTCGACCTTGAACTTCCAGGCCCCGCCGTCGCGAACCGCATACACGTCGCGGCGATCGCGCATTGCCGTGAGCTGCTCGGGCGAAATGCCGAGCGCCTTGGCTGCATCGTCCAGATCGTAAAACTTACGCGCCATCAGGGACTCCTCAACCGGACGCCCATGGGGTCCGGGCCAGGACACGCCGGCGGGCGAGTTTTTCGCCGCGCCGAGCGGAGGCCTGGGACGGTTGTCGTCATCGTTGTTGCATCAGCGAGCGAATTTCCCGCGGCAAGGGATTCGTGCCGTTAAATTGTTCCATCTGCAAGTCCCAGTGAAAGTTGCGCACGCTCTTGAGCGTAATCTCGCCGCTGCCATCCAGGTGGTAGACGCTCATCACGTGTAGCTCGGGGTCAATCACCAGCAATTGCTGGCGATTTTCGCCCAACGGCGTAACGAGGGTCACCAAATGGTTCGACCCACTGACCGCCGACGGCCCGACGCGCTCTGCGAAGACAGCGTCGGGATGAACGGTCAGGGCAAGAATTGCAATCACTAAACCCGCGGATACCAAGATGCCGGCCGCCGCAAGCTTCATAAGTCACCTAACTTGGAGCTGCGGAAATCGAGCGGCATCTAAATTCATTCTAAAAGCCGCGATTTCCAATACAAGAGATTTCCCTACCGCCCGGCAAGAACTGCCGGCGGTGCAATATCGGGTCGCGGAGTGTAATGATCCCCGGATTTGCCGGCAAGGGCAGCCCTTACATCCCGCAGGACGGGGTGCATTCCGCACTTTGCGATTTGGCACGGAAGATTTATGACTTGGGGATGGGAATTGGCCTCGTACTAACGGACCTTGGGAATTTCGGGAGGATCCGGTAATGGATTACCGCTTGGAAGCACGGATGAAAGCGATGGTTGCGGAGCTGGCTCGGGAGCATGCGGCGGAACTGGCGGCCGCGGGCACGATCGTCGACCTCGAAGAATTGACCTGCCAGCTTGGCGATGAAGTCACCCGACGCCTGACCGAACAAGAGCTGGTTCGTCGGGGTCAAGAATGCCGCGCCAAGCCGGCGGACTGTCCCGATTGCGGGCTGTACTGCGTGCCCATGCCGGACGACGAGCCGGTCGTGCTGACGGGCTTACGCGGTCCGTTGGCTTACTCTCAGCCACGGCATTATTGTGACCGCTGTCGGCGGTCTTTTTTTCCCGATGGCTGCCCGATTGGGCCTGCCGGCGCGGAGCACGGTGACGACGAAGGTGTTACAGAAAGCGGTCTGGGCGGGAGCCAACAACGGCAGCTACCCACAGGCCGCGGCCGCGCTCGAACGGCTGGCGGAGATTCGGCTCAGCACCAAACAAGTGCGGAGGCTCGTCGGCGAGGTGGGGCGGCGCGGCTCGCTGAGCGCGCCGCCGCGGTTGAGCAACTCAAGACGATGAGCCTGCCCGAGCGGCGCTCGGGCAGTCGCGCCGCGCAGAGTCCTGAGTTAGCGGTGATCTCGATGGACGGCGGGCGTTACCAAAGGCGTGATCACTTTCGCCGCGCGGTCGGCGCCGCACGGGCCGAGACGCACTGGCGCGAAACGAAGGTCGGCTGCTTGCTCTCGATGCGCAGCGACACGCACGACCACGACCCGAATCCCGAATTCCCCGAGTGGCTGTCGACTGCGGCGGTGGTGGCCGAACTGGCTAAAATCGCCGAGAAAACGAGCGATTCCGAGCCTTCCGCCGCGGAGACGGAACTGGCCGAGCATTCGTCTCCCGATTACGAGCCGCCGCAGTTATTGTCGCGTGAGGTCGTCGCCAGCAGCGACGAGGCGGAGACTTTCGGTTGGCAGCTCGAAGCCCGGGCTTGGCAACTGGGATTCGCGATAGCGCCGCGTCAGGCCTTCGTCGCTGACGGGCTCGCCGTCAATTGGAAGATTGCCCGGCGGCACTTTCCGCGCGCGACTCGGATTCTCGATCTGATGCATGCGCTAAGCTACGCTTGGTCGGCCGCGATGGCCGTAGACCAAGGCCGGTCCTATCGATCCTGGGCCAAGCAGATTTGGCAAGGGAACGTCGGTCAGGTCATCGAGGCCTTGGAGGAACTTCAGCGACAGCTCGGGCCGCCGAGCAACGACGCCGAACCGAACGATCCACGCCAACGTGTGGCGCGAGCCGTGACCTACTACACGAACAACCAAACGCGGATGCAGTACCCCGACTACCGTCGAGAAGGCTTGCCGCTGACCAGCAGCCACATCGAATCCACGATCAAGCTGGTCAACCGACGCATCAAGGGCAGCGAGAAGTTCTGGTGCCGCAGCAGCGGTGACGCCGTCCTGCAACTGCGGGCCGACTGCCTCAGCGACTCGGACCCGTTGGGTCCGTTTTGGCGCCGCTGGCAAGCCCTGCAAACCGGTTCGAACTGCTATCGCGTCGCCGCCTAATCACTACAAACCAGGGAATGCACCCGCAGGACGTGCCGACATGCACGCCCCGCGACGGGTGACCGACCGGTTGCGGTAGCAACGAATATGCAGGCAGCTACCTGGCTAACTGGGGCGATCCTGGCCGAGGTTCCAAGCCGGACCGGAAAACCTCGGCCGCCATGCTCGCGAGACTCGGCCCGCGAGCATAGAATGGCTGACCGTGCCGGAGGATTACGCCTGTGCCGCCCCGCGAACCCCCTGAATTGCCGTGATCCGCGATAGCTCCCAAATCCCGATTGGCGTTCTGTTTAGCGGTGGCTTGGATAGCGCGATCCTGGTCGGGCACCTGTTGGATGAGGGGCGTCTGGTACAGCCGATTTACGTCGCCGGCGGGCTGTTCTGGCAAGAGACCGAATTGGCCTTTGCCAGGGCGTTTTTGGCCGCCTTCCCGCTCGAGCGGCTCGAGCCGCTGGTCGTTCTCGATCTGCCGCTGGCGGACCTCTACGTCGACCATTGGAGTGTCACCGGCCGCGGAATTCCTGACGGCGCCAGCCCGATCGAAGCGGTCTACCTGCCGGGCCGGAACCCGCTCTTGATCATCAAAGCCCGTCTCTGGTGCCAGTTGCATGGCATGCATCAATTGGCCCTGGGATCGCTCTTCTGGCAACCCCTTTGCCGACGCGACCGAGGATTTCTTCCGGCAGTTCGAGGCAGCGCTCGATCGGGCGATGTGCGGTCACGTCGAGTTGGAGCGGCCTCTGGCGCGTCTGAGCAAGCCGGACGTGCTTGACCTGGGGCGTCCCTATCGGCTGGATCTCACGTTCTCGTGCCTGGCCCCCCGCGACGGCTTGCACTGCGGCAATTGCAACAAGTGCGCGGAGCGTGCCGCCGCGTTCGTTCAGATGGGCCTGGCCGACCCCACCCGCTATGCGCAGCGGCAGCGCCCACGATGAGGACAGCGTCATGTTTCGAGTAACGCGCGAGATCGATTTCTGCTACGGGCATCGACTGCTCAATTATGACGGCAAGTGCCGCTACTTGCACGGCCACAACGGCCGGGCCGTGATTGTCATCGAGTCGGAGAAACTCGACGATCGAGGCATGGTGCTCGACTTTTCCGACATCAAACGGGTGGTCAGCCGGTGGATCGAAGACAACCTCGATCATCGCATGATTCTCAACCGCTGCGGATCCGGCTTGCGCAATGCTCGAAAAGCTCGGCGAGCCGATGTACCTGATCGACGAAAACCCGACGGCCGAGAACATCGCGCGGCTGATCTTCGAGTACACGGCTTCGCAGGGTTTCCCGATCGTCGAAGCCCACCTCTGGGAGACGCCCCGCTGCTTCGCCACCTATCGGCGGGCGGAATAAAAAAACGGCCCGGGAGGCCCGCTCTGGCGGACCTGCACCGGACCGTAATTCCCCCCCTGGGTAGTAGCTGTCGCAGATAAAAATATCGGCCGGGCCCCGACCCTGACTTTGGCAATCTTTGCCGATCAACGAACTGCTGCCGATTGGGGGGGGCCCGACGCCCCGAGTCCAGGTCGCGGCCGGCTATTGGCCCGCGGCCGGTGTCGATCGAGCACGACAAGCTCGGCAGTCACATCCCTGCTTTCCCATCCCTCTTAAATTCCGAATTCGCATCTCCGAATTCCGAATTCTTTAGCCCCCAGGTATGCCCTACCCTCGGGAGGCCAGTTTGGCTTATAAACCCTGCCGATTCCGTCGATTCTGAGGATTAGGGGGCGGTTGCCGCTTCGACTTCGATCACCGTTGCGAACCGAGCCATCGGCGGCCCCTTCGCGTGCTTCGCAGCGAAATCGTTTTTCCTATCAAAAGGTCAAGCGGCATGCGCCGTTGCGCTGGTTCATTACCTGCCGCTGGCATCCGGTTGTTTCCTTTGCTGGCGGTCTTCATTTGCACGACCGGAGCACTGGTGACTCTGCTGGTTGCTTTTGCGCGCAAGGGCAGATCGCCGGCGCCGAGGCCGCCGAGGAGATCGGCGCTGACGAGAACGACCGCGAAGCGCTCGAACTGGCGGATCGGTCAGCTCCAGCAGTCGCGCGACAAGACGCAAGCCGACTTGAACACGGCGCGGCTCGAATTGAGCCACATGGAAGACCACTTGCGGCGCTTGCGCGACCGCGCCGACCGATTGCGTCGGGCGGTGGCCGAACTCGCGCGCTTGGGGCCGCAGCAACAAGCCCAGCAGGTTGCGGCCGCCGCCGAACTCGAGCGGCTGCGCGGACAATTGCGCGCCGCCGAACAGGCGGTCGCCGACGCCGAGCGCAGTGCGTCCGGCAAACCGGTCAAGTACTCGGTCGTGCCCTACGAAGGTCCGTTCCGCACCAACCGCCGGCCGATCTATCTGGAATGCCGCAAGGACGCAGTGGTCCTGCAGCCGGAAGGCATCGTGTTTTCGGAAGCCGACTTTCAAGGGCCATTGGGCCCCGGCAATCCGCTGGCCGCGGCGCTGCGCGCGTGCGCGAGTATCTGGCCGACTGCGCAGCCCGACCTGCTCGACAAACAGGAACCCTACCCGCTTTTGATCGTGCGGCCCGACGCGATCGAAGCCTATTACTTGGCGCAGGCCGCCTTGCAGTCGTGGGGGTCGAATTTCGGCTACGAACTGGTCGGCGCCGACTGGCAGCTCGACTTTCCCGAGCCCGATCCGCAGATGGCCGCCCAAATGAACAACGCCATCGCCGAGGCACGTATTCGCCAGCAACAGTTGATTGCCGCCGCTCCGAAAGAATATCGAAAAGACAAGCCCTCGTTCCACGTCAAACCGCGCGGCGGCGGCATCGAGATGGATCATGGCTCACGAGGGGCGCGCGGCGCCGGCGGTGGCGGCAACAACAATCCGTATCGCGGATTGGCGCGCTCCGGCGGAAACGCCGCCGGTCGTGGAGCCGCCGGTTCGTCCACCGGCGCGGGCGGCACGGGCCAAGGCGCGGGTGGAAATGGCTCGGCCGGAAATCCAAACTCAGGCGGCGGACCGGGAGCCGGCGGCGGGGGGCCGGGCGGCACTGGCCCGGGCGGAAATGCCTTGGCTGGCGGGCCCGCTGGGGGCGGAGCATTGGGCGTCGGCGGCGGCCCCGGCGGCGGCGGAATCTCAGGGCCTGGGCGGCGGTCCAGGTGGGACCGGCGCGGGCGGCTATGGAAGTGGTGGCGGATCGTTGGGCGTCGGCAATGGCCCCGGTGGGAACGGCTCCGGCGGCACCGGGCCGGGTGGAAATTCGCTGGCCGGCGGTCCGGGCGGCGGGCAGGGCCTGGGCTCGGGCTCGGGCGGCAACGGCATCGGCGGCAGCGACGCGGGAGGCTCCTTAGCCGGGAACGGAATGAGCGCCGCCGGCGGCGGGGGAGCGGGAAGCAATGCTTTGGCCGGCGGATCATCGGGCGGCGGGTCGCCGGGCGTCGGCAATGGATTTGGTGGGACGAGCGGCGGTGGGTTCGGATCCGCCGGCGGCCCCTCCGGCAATTCTTTGACGGGCGGCCCTTCCGGCGCCGGCAACGGTCTCGGCGGCAATCTGGCCAGCGGCGGCAACGGATCCGCGGCCGGCGGGCCGGGCGGCAATAGGTTAGCCGGCGGACCCAGTGGCGGCGGATCGGGCAGTTATGGAGCCAATGGTTCGCTGGTCGGTGGTCAGGGCGGCGGCCAAGGCGGTGGTCCCTCGCAAGACGGAACAGGTGGCGGCCAAGGCGGTGGTGGCCCCGGTGGTGGCGCCGCGGGATCCGGCAATGGCCCCGGCGGAACCTCGGCCGGCGCAAGTGGAAACGGCGCCGGACAAGGCCCCGGCGGAACCTCGGCGGGCACAAGTGGCAACGGCGCGGAACAAGGCCCCGGCGGCTCCAACAGCGGTGCCGGCGGGCAAGGCAGCGGCGGGCAAGGCAACGGCGGACAGGGCAACGGCCGGCAGGGTGCCGGCGGTCAGACGGGCGGCCAGGGCAGCGGAGGAAGCGCCGGCGGCCAGGCGGGCGATGGCACGAACTCCGACGACCCATCCGCCGATCCAAACAGCCCGGACGGCTCGCCGGCCGGAGCCGCGGCCGCCGCAAACGCGACCGCCAACTCACCGTCTGGCAGCGGACCCAGCGCCGGCGGCCAGGGCGTGGCTGGCGGCTCCGGAAATAGCCTCTCCGGCAACGCCGGCGGCAAGGGTGGCGGCATGAACGGCGCAGCGGGCGGAGGCAACGGAAGCGGAGGATCCAGCGGCAATGCGTCTGGATCCGGAGCCGACACGGGCCCCTCGGCCAACGGCATTGGCTTGGTCAAAGGCAATGCCGGCACGCAGCTTCGAGGCACGCAGGGAGGCCAGTCGGTAGCCGTGCCGCAGTTGGCGGGCATTCCCACCGGGGGCGGAGGCCAAGGCGGGTCGACCGCAAGCGCCAGTTCGCCCAGCAGCGGGTCTCAAGGGGGCGGCTCCCAAGGCGGCGGTTCCCCGAGCGGCGGCTCGCAAAGCAGCGGCTCGCAGGGGGGCGCTTCGCAAAGCAGCGGTTCGCAAAGCGGTCAATCGGGCTCGGGCGGATCGAGCAACGACATCCCGCCGCCGTCGGGGCAACCGCAACAGGTTGGCCTGCCGATGCCATCGCTCAATTTCCAAAAGAAACAGCCCGATAGCGTGGCCAAGGCGCGCGGAAAAGATTGGGCCCTGCCCGACGCCTCGCAAAATGCCGTCCCGGTCAGCCGGCCGGTGGTCATTGTGTGCAGCTCCAACCAACTAACCATCATGACCGACGACGGCCAGAGCCCGGCACAGGTCATCAATCTCAGTCCGCGTACCAGCGACTCGGTGGACGATCTACGCGCGGCGGTCTGGGATCACATGAAGGGTTGGGGAGGCGCCGGCAAGGGATTTTACTGGAAGCCGAGTGTCTCGGTCCGCGTGACGCCCGACGGCCGTGCGCGGTTCCAGGAATTGCAAACGCTGTTTGCCAACAGCGGCCTGGACTTGCAGGAAAGCACGCGAACCGCCACGGCGCCGGCCAAGCCGCCGGCGGCGCCCAAGAAACACTGGTGGCAGAGGTAACCAGGCATGGCACGACCCGACGTATCCGAATCGGAATCCACCGGCAGCCTTTCGCTGGTCGGCGTGGTGACCAGCATTGTCGGCATTTTGCTCGTGCTGGTGACGGTCGTCGCCGATCGGGCCTGGCGCAGCGCATCGGTTTTGGCAAGCGAGAATGCCGATCTGGCCGCGACCCGGCAGGCCGCCCAATCGCTCGAAGGGGATGTCAACCGAATGGCCGCCGAAGTCAATTCCGTGCGGGCCGAGGGGGCGATGCGCAAGGCGGAGCGCGACCAATTGGCCACCATCCTGACCGCGGCCGAGCAGGAACTTGCCCAGCGGCGCGGTGCGCTGGACGCCGATGCGCGCAAACAATTCGACTTGCAGCGCGATCTGGCCCAGGCCCGGGCCGATCTGGAGCACTTGGACACGCAGCGCAAGGCCGCCCTGGAAGCGCCGGACAAGACCGTCAAGATCGAGAGCTTTCCGACCCCGCTGAGCAAGCCGGTCGACAACAAGGAGGTGCACTTCCAGCTCAAGCAGGGGCGTTTGACCTACGTGCCGATGAACGATTTTCTCTCACAGGTCGGCGAGCTGGTCCGCGAAAAAGCCTGGAAATTGAAAGACTCGGCCGAGTTCACCGATACCTACGGCCCCATCGAAGGCTTCACGGTCCGCTATACCGTGGTTCGCGAGGACGTCTCCTGGGAAGACGCCGTGCACACCGGGCACGGCGGGTCGACGGTCGCCTTGGACCACGTCGAATTCCTACCCGCCTCGACCACGCTGGGCGAACCGCTCCAGGAAGCGCTGGCCAACAAGTCGGCGTTTCATGGCCGGCTCGATGACCTGAACGCCAAGCACACGACGATCACGGTCTGGATTTATCCCGACAGTTTTGGCGAGTTTCGCCACGTCCGCAAGCAGCTCTATCAGCGGGGCTTCACGGTCGCGGCCCGTCCGCTTTCGGAATGGATGAACATCGGCGGCTCGCGGCACGGCAGCAAGTCGGCGGCGGAGTGAGGCGCTAAAGGATGAAGGCAGAAGGCAGAAGGATGACTTCGGTGAGCTCAGTCGAACCGAAAAACGAGGAAGTTTGACATGTGACCTGAAATTCGGTTTTTGCCCCTACTCTCTACCTTCGCACCCCTGGTCCTCCGTGCGCCGCGGCCCCGGACCTTCCCTCCTCGTTTTCATCCTTCATCCTTCCGCCTTCATCCCTCGGTGACCGCCCTGATTCCCGCTTCCAGCGCTAAGGCGATGCGGTCGAGCTCGTCCAGCGTGATCGACAAGGGGGGCATGATGACCAGCACGTTGCCCAGCGGCCGGGCGAGCACGCCCAGCGCCCGGGCGTGCCGGCAGACTTCGATGCCACGCTGCTCGGTCCAGGGATAAGGCTCCTGCGTCGCGCGGTCGCGTACCAGTTCGATGGCCCCGATCAGTCCGCACTGCCGCACGTCGCCGACGTGCGGCCGCTGGGCGATGCGTTGCAAATGTTCCGCCAGGCGGTCGATCTTGGGCGGCAGGCGCGCGAGCGTTTGCTCTTCGTCAAAAACATCCAGCGAGGCCAAGGCCACGGCCGCGCCCAACGGATTGCCGCCATAGGTGTGCCCGTGATAAAAGGTCTTGCTCTCGGCGTAACTGCCCAGAAAAGCGTTCCAGACCTCGTCGGTCGTGAGCGTGGCGGCCAGCGGCAAGTAGCCGCCCGTCAAGCCTTTGGCCAGGCAGAGCAGGTCCGGCGAGACTCCCTCCTGCTGGCAGGCGAACAGCGTGCCGGTGCGGCCGAATCCCACGGCCACCTCGTCGGCGATCAGCAGCACGTCGTAGCGGCGGCAGATTTCGGCTGCGCCCCGCAGATAGCCGGGCGGATGCACCAGCATGCCCGCGGCGCATTGCACCAAGGGCTCGATCACCAGCGCCGCCAGCCGGCTGTGATGCTGCGAAATCGTGCGCTCCAGGGCGGCCAGGTAGTATCCCAGCGCCGTGTCGGCGGTGATGCCGGCCGGCAAGCGGTACATGTCCGGCGCCGGAATACGGAGCACTTCGAACAGCAGCGGCTCGAACATGGCATGAAACCGCTCGACGCCGCCGACGCTCACCGCGCCCAGCGTGTCGCCGTGATAGGCCAGCGCCAGGGCCGCATAGGCCGTTTTTTCCGGCCGCGGATGGGGACGCTGCTGCCAGTATTGAAAGGCCATCTTCAGGGCCACCTCGACGGCCGTCGCCCCGTCGTCCGAGAAGAACACGTGCGCCAGTCCCGGCGGCGTCAGCTCGACCAGCCGCTTGGCCAGTCGAATCGTGGTCGGGTTCGACGCGCCCAGCAGCGTGACGTGAGCCACCCGATCGAGTTGCTCGCGCAGGGCGGCGTCGAGCCGCGGATGCCGGTGGCCGTGGATGTTGCACCACAGGCTGCTGACGGCGTCGAGATATTCCCGCCCCTCGACGTCGACGAGCGTGCAGCCGTGGGCTCGCTCGATGATCAGCGGATCGTACTCGGCCATTTGGGTAAACGCGTGCCAGACGATTTCGCGATCCCAGTGATCGAGCTCCTCGGGGGTAGCGTGTGACACGGCAGGCCGGCGGCTCGATGCGAATGCGGTCAGTGATGATCAACGGTGGCAGACTGCTGTGATTGTTCGCGTTCCAGGCGCTCGCGGTTTTTATCGTTGGCCGCGATGCGCTGCTCGATGTCGCGCACCGCGGCGGACGCCGCCTGCTTGGCGGCGGCTTGCTTGGCGCGTCCAGCCGCAGTTCCAGGCGTGCGTGCCGCGGCGATTTTCTTCAGCTTCGCCTCTGCCGTCGCCAAGGCCTCAAGCAGCGAATTGTTGCTGGCGGCCAAGGAATCGATCTGGTACTGGATTTGCGACGGCCCGGTGCTGGGCGGCCCGGTGCTGGGCGAATCGGGGTTCGTATCAACGGCAGCAGGATCGAAGGGGCCCTGCCCCTTGATCCGCATGCGCAGGCGGCGCATCGCCATGGGGAATTGTCGGGCGCTGTTCTTGAGTTCATCGTCAAGGGGGCGAGCGGTATCAAAGATCCGGTTTATCATCTGGATTTGGGCCGACATCTGGGAGGGCTTGTACCGCAGATACGCATCCACCTGCTCCTTCGGCGTCATCGGCACCAGTCGCGGCAGAGTTCCCAGGTGCGTACATGGAATCTTGACCGCGGCGAGCACGTCATCCCGTAGGAACAGCGAGCCGTTCCCGGAATACGCGAATCGGATGGACTCGACCGACAGGCCGTCAAAGCCGTTGGTGCGCAGGTGCTCTCGGATGGCGATCACGGCCTGCTGCTCGGGTAACGTCAGCAGCAGGAATTCCGCGTCGGCCGAGTCGGTTTTTTTTGAACTCGGCTGCTGCGCAATTGCCAACGAACAGGCGAGAAGCCAGGCCAGCGAAGAACGGCCAATCATGGGTTGGCAAACCATGGCCGCAATCCTAACCTGTCTGAATCTCGACGTGCAACCAGGCCCTCAACGCATGGCTTGAATGACTTCAGCCGCGTAGCGGTTGGGAGTGGCCTGGAAACGCTTGAGCGATTCTTCGCTCGAGAACAGATAGATCCGATGCTCGTAGAACAGGCCGTGTTCGCGATTGCCCGGCACGACCTGGTGAGAATCGAGCGCCAGCACCGGATCGTTCCCCTGGATCACGGGGCTGAAGGCGTCGGGATTGGCCAAGAAGCGCTGCTGGGCCTCCTGGCTGGCGAATTTGTACACCCGGCCGCGATGGACGGCGCCGAAGCGGACGTCTCCCTTCACCCAGCGCCGCTGATCGACCAGGGTTACGGCGCAATATCCATCGAGCGCAGTCCTGGGCCTGGCCCGGCACGGCTGCCGGCGGCGATCCATTTGGCACGCCCCCGTTTGCCACGGCCCCGTTTGGCACGTTCCCGCTTGGTAAGGAGCCCGGATATCCAGGGCCTGTCGCAGCCGCATAGCCGCCCACGGCAGCGGTTCCGACAGCTGCAGCGGCGCCGGCCTGCGCTTGCGGCGGGTAGGCGCCTTGACCATTATCCATGGGGCGTTCGGCCACCGCAGTCTGTGGTGTCGCGCCGTACGCAGCCTGCGGGTTTACCGTTTGAGTCGGCGCGGCTTCGGGGTTTTGCGCCAGGCTAGATTGAACGCCGCCATAGGGGTTTTGCGGATTGGTGTCGCGGGCAGCCCCGACATAGGGGCCTTGGGCCGCGCGCCGGTAGCCGTCGGCCGCCTGGTTCATCTGCGCGATGTATTGCTGTGGGGTCGAAGGGCTTTGCAGTGCCGCCACCAATCGTCCGCTGGGCGTGACGATGACGTCGGTCGGCAGCGTGGTGACCTGATAAATCCGTGCGGTCGCCCGCGAGTCGTCAGCGTTCAGCTTGACCATGACGAAACTCGGACTCGAGCGCGGGCCCGGTTTCCGGTTGGGAAAACACGGTCTTGTCCATTGTCATGCAGGGGCCGCACCAAGGTGCCCAGAAGTGGATCAGGACCAGTCGATTGGTTTTCGCGGCGAGTTGCTGCGCCGCTTCCAAGTTGGGTTGCCAATGGATCTGGTCTTGAGCGCTGGCGGAAGAGGCCAACATTCCCAGAAGGCAGACGAGACCGCTAACGTTGCGCATGATTTCCTGCCGGCAAGTGGCATGGGGTCGAAAGGGATTCCATGGTCCCTTTTAATCGGCCGGCCTAGCGCTCCGGAGTGTGGTAAAAAATGACGATTAGGGTGGAAATGCCGATTTCCCGGCCTTGGTGCTAGCGGGCGGCGAGCGGCGTGCCCGGGGGGCGGAGGCGAAGTCGGAGTGTTTAGTGACGCCGCCGGAAAATTGGCTTGCGAAAGGGTGTTTGCCGGGAGTAGAATCTCTAAAGACGACGCTTGACAGGTGTCGATAGATAACTAAGATGTCCGTAGTTACGTTCTGCCAAGCAGGCAGACGCCATCGCCCAAGACTGGACCTTTTTGGGCGATTCCCAGTGCCGCAGGAACCAGCCGTCGGATTCTTTTGGACGGCCCGATTTCTGCGGGTAAGCTGCGGGGAAGCCAGACGCTTCTCGACCTCCTGCTATATGTTGCCAGGCTGCTAGGTGTCGCCAGGCGGCTGCTGTACAGTTTGCGACGTTGCGACTTTCCAGCGGAAGACTGTGCAAACGGCGTCCGTGCGGATTTGTTACCGTTGACGCCCATCAGACTGCATGGCGGCAGTTTTTGCACCGGTAACAGTTTTGCACGAGTGACGGGCCGTGCAGAGTGGCCACGTCTGAACCAATCGGCTGCAGGTCGAAAAGCCTCGCAACGGAATTAGCCTCACAGGCCACTGATCTGCAAATGCGTCAGAGCGGGTTCTGGTCGGAGGCGAGCGAGGACTGAGGAGCATCCTGGGCGTGCTGCTTGTGAGCGGCCTGCTGTAGGTTGTCGCTTTTTTTCCGTCCGGTGGACGGAAGGTGTTTTTCTTTTTTTCCGTCAGCAGACGGGAATTACTCTAAGTGGACCGCATCGGCAGCAATGCTGAGTGCTCCGTCCTTATGGCGCGGTTTCTCTCCTTACTTCCGCACGCCGCGTTGCGCGCTCGGTAAGGCCCGAGAACCCTTCTCTCAGGTGAAAAATGGGAAAACGGAAGAAAGGTCGCCCGCGTGGACGCGGCGGCCCGGGTGGTGGTGGAGGTGGCGGTGGAGGTGGCGGCGGCGGACCTCAAGGCAACGGCCGGCCGCGCGGCCGCAACCAGCAGCCGCGGCGATTCAAAGACCCTCTCGACCGGCCCTCCCTATCCGGAAAATGACACCGCCGAAAACGGCGAACCGGGCGTCATCGAGCCGGGCTCCGGGGTCCTGGAATTGCATCCCAACGGCTACGGCTTCCTGCGGAATCCCAAGACCAATTTCCTCCGCGAGCGCACCGATCCGTTCGTTCCCGGAACGATGATCGAAAAATTCCGCCTCCGCGAAGGCGTGCTGCTCAACGGCATGGTGCAGCAAAGCCGCAAGCAGCAAGGCCCCCGGCTCAAGGAAATCATCGACGTCGACGGCATGAAGCCCGAGGATTACGTCAACGTCAAGAGCTTCGACGAGCTGACGCCCATCAATCCCGAGAGCTGGCTGCAGCTCGAGACCGGCGCCACGCCGATCACCACGCGCGTGATGGATCTGCTCACGCCGCTGGGCAAGGGCCAGCGGGCGCTGATCGTCGCTCCGCCGCGGACCGGCAAGACGTTTCTGCTGCGCGACATCAGCACGGCCATCTCGACGAACTATCCCGACCTGAATCTGATCATGCTGCTGATCGACGAGCGGCCGGAAGAAGTCACCGACATGCGCCGCAGCGTCAAGGGCGACGTGATCGCCAGCAGCCTCGACCGCGACGTCGAAAGCCACGTCCGGCTGTCGCAGCTGTGCATCGAGCGCTGCAAGCGCCTGGCCGAGATGGGCAAGGACGTGTTCCTGCTCATGGACTCGATCACGCGGCTGGCCCGCGCGTTCAACAAGTGGGTCGGCAACACCGGCCGCACCATGTCGGGCGGCGTCGACATCAAGGCCATGGACATTCCCAAGAAGCTGTTCGCCACGGCCCGCGTGTTCGAAGAAGGGGGCTCGCTGACGATCGTCGGCACGGCCCTGGTCGACACCGGCAGCCGGATGGACGAGCTGATCTTCCAGGAGTTCAAAGGCACCGGCAACATGGAGCTGGTGCTCGATCGGAAGCTGTCCGATCGGCGCGTCTGGCCGGCGATCGACATCTCGCAGTCGGGCACCCGGCGCGAGGAAAAGCTGCTCAATCCCGATACGCTGCACGCGGTGACCATGCTGCGGCGCACCCTGGCCCAGATGCACCACGTCGACGCGATGGAGCAATTGACCAAGCAGCTCGGCAAGTTCAAGTCGAACCGCGACTTCATCAAGCTGATCGCCGGCGCCCAGGCGGCGGTGGATTGAGCCGCCGGCTGATCGGCGCGGCACAAGCTGGAGAGTCGCGCTACGCGGCCCGTCGCCCGGCCTGGAGCCAATCCGGTGTTTCGCAGCGTCGCTCGGTCTCCGACGGGCTGTGCGGCTCTCGCTTCGAGCTGCCAGTCGCGATTCGCTCGCACGGTGTAAGGCCGTTGCCCGCGGCTCTCGAAGTAGGTCCGCATCGACCACTTCGGCCACCAGCCCCAGCCCCAGGGCTTGAATGCGCCGCCAATCCGGCCACGGCCGCCAACAACCACAAAACGTTGCCGCCCAGTGGCACGCCGGCCAACCACTTCAGGGCAAGTGCCGGCGGTCGATCGCGCCAACGGCCGTCCCGCCTGCTGCCAGGGCAAAGCGGCCGAATAGCCGCATCGGACAAGCCGCATAGCGGGTCAAGAACTGCACCAGCAGCAGGTCGACGGCCACGCGCAGCGTCCGGCCCAGTCCGTACTTGGTCTGCCCGAAGCGGCGCGGATGGTGCCGCACGACCAGCTCCGCGCAGCGCGCCCCTTGAGCGTGGGCCAGAATCGGTATGAAGCGGTGAAACTCGCCGTACAGCTTCAGCTGCCGCGCCGTTTCGCGGCGCAGGACTTTGAACGTGCAGCCGATGTCGTGAGCCGGAAAACCGGTCACGCGCTGAATCAACCAATTGGCCATCGCGCTGGGCAAGCAGCCGCGTCACGAATCGATCGTGGCGGTGCTTTCGCCAGCCGTAGACCAGGTCGTAGCCCTCCTCCAGCCGGGCCAAGCAGCCGAGGAATGTCGGCCGGATCGTTTTGCAGATCGGCGTCCAGCGTGACGATCGCCTGGCCCGTGGCCGCGTGCAGTCCCGCGTCGAGGGCCGCGGTCTGACCGAAATTCCGCGCCAGCTCGATCACGTTCACCGCCGGATCCTGCTCGGCCAGCCGCGCCAGCAGCTCCCGCGAACCGTCGCTCGACCCGTCGTCGACAAACAAAATTTCGTATTGCCGCCCCAGCCCCGACAAAACCTCGGTCAAGCGCGTAGTGCAGCGGCACCAGGTTGTCCAGCTCGTTGCAGACCGGAACCACGACCGATATTTCCATGACTTTATCTCTCCTCGGCACTGGCCAGGTCTGAATCGAACACGCGTCGGCCGACGACCACGGTCCGCTCGGGAACCGGCCGACGGGTACGGTCGAGCGAAACGACCGCGATCGGCTCCCAAGCGAACGGCAACTCGAACGATTGGCCCTGAAGTCGATTGAAGCAAAAAAATTCGTCCTCCGGCCCCAACGAGTATTCGCCCCCGGTCCCCTGAGCCACCGGAATCAATCCGCCGTAGTGGTAAGCGAATAGGTGGCTGATCTGGCCCAGGCTCACCAGCCGCGCGTCGGTCGGAAGCTGCTGCTTGAGCCGGGCGATGGCGCCGGCCGTGTCTTCGCACAGGGCGGATCGGATATTGGTCGCCACGCCGGCCGAGGTGCAAGCCAGCAGCAGCACCAGGCTGGTCAGGCTCGCCACGGCCAGCCGCGCCCCACCGGCCCGTCGCGAGACCCACAAGCACCAGGCGGTCGCGAGTGCCACAGACGACATATACGGCCGCAAACAGCGGCGGCTTGCGCCAGGCGAACCAGCGCGCCGACGTGAATCCAGCGGACGCCGCGGTCGCGATGCCCGCGGCTGCCGCCAGCGACCGCCATCGATGCCAGAAACAGGTTCCAAGCCCGGCGCGGCGCGCGTGCGGCTCCAAGAGCCAGCAGCGCTCGATGACCAACCCGGTCAGAATGGCGAAACAGGGAAA
Source organism: uncultured Planctomycetaceae bacterium (assembly GCA_963793635.1). Classification (GTDB taxonomy): domain Bacteria; phylum Planctomycetota; class Planctomycetia; order Pirellulales; family PALSA-1355; genus CAWCAX01. Next base: position 1,334,620 of record CAWCAX010000006.1, on the reverse strand, counting down.
CAGCGGCATGAAGTAACGTCCCTTGGCGCCGGTGGCCAGCCACACGCTGGGAAAGCAAACGCCGATTGCCACCAGCGAAAACAGGATCCAAGGCGCACGTCCGACACGCTCCGCCAGAAGCGGCGATTGGCCAAATACAACAGCGGCAGCGACCAGGGAAGCAGGCAGCAGAACAGTTCCAGCGGATATTCCAGCAAATGCTTGCCCAGGCTCGAGAGCCGCTCGTCGCCAAACCGCTCGGCCGCGTTCGACAGCCAAATGCCGCGGACGCTCTGCCAATCGGTCGCCAGCGCGAACGGAACCTGCCATGTGCTGAGCAGGGCCGCGAAGGCCAAGATCCCGCACAGATGCCAGCGGCTTAGCAGAAAGCGCCAGTCGCCCCGCAGTGCCAGATAAACCATTGTGGGTGCCACGAAATAAACCGGGCCCTGCGGGCCTTTGGCCAAACCGGCCAGCGCCGCCAGCAGGTAGCCCAAACACCAGGTTGTCGCGGGCGGCCACCCCTGCTGGTAGCCCCAATGCCAAAGCAACAAGGAACCACTCACGCAGCAGGTAAACACGGCTTCGGTTTCGCCCAGCCGGCCCAGCTCCAGCACCATGGCGGTCGTGGCGAAGGCCGCTCCGGCGGCAAACGATCCCAATCGGCCGAGCCACGAGCGGCAATAGGCGTAGATCAGTAATACCGTTAGCACGGTCGCCAGAACGCTCGGCAAGCGAACCGCAACCGCATCGATCTCGCCGCGCAGATAGCCGGCCGCTGCGATCAGCCAGTTGCCCAACGGCGGCCGGCTCAAATAAATCTCGCCTTGCTGCCGGGGCACGATCCAGTCGCCGGTCTGCAACATTTCAAAAGCGACCCGTGCGCGCCGCGGCTCCTCGCCCCGAATCGGCAGCGCATCCAAGCGGGCCAGATAGGAGCCGGTAACCAGCAGAACCAGCAACCAAAGCTCCGGCTCGCGCCAGAATCGGGGCTGGCTGTCGAGAATCGAGTTTGCGCCGTGGAGTTTTCCATCGCCAGGCTTTTGCGTGCTAGCTGAACCGGTACTGCCTGAAGGCACGGAGGGCGGGAGAGTCGCAAAAAATCTTCCCGGCCGCAAGACAAATTTGGAGCCAGCCTGCTCGCGCCGCGATTTCGCGTTCAAATAGCCGGCGTTCAACGAACGCCGGAAGAACGACCTTTGCCGCGGGCCTCAGCTGCTTGGGCGGTTTCGCCTGCTTCGGCCGGCCGCTCGCCGACCGCTCGACCCACCACGACCGCAATCGTGGGGTTCTCGCGCCGGTTGGGATCGCAGGGAATCCAGGCTACCTGTTCCCAGCGGAACGGCAGGCTGCCGGAAGTGTAGTTCCAGGTCCGGCCCCGTCCGTTATGGCGTCGCTCGGGGCCGTCGCCCGCGTGCTGCTCGAAGCAAAAGAATCCCAAATCCTTCGGCAATTGTTCGGGGTCTGTTGGCCAGGGCAGCTCGCGGATCGGCTGGCCGAAGTAATAGGCAAATCGATGCGCGATCGGGCCGAAACTGACCAGGTTTTCGCAATTGGGCAACTGGGCCCGCAATGCCGCCACGTCCGGCGACAAGTCGTTGAGTGCCCGCGCCTTGACGCTGATCATGACCACCGTCTGCAATGCTCCCAGCAGTACGCCGATGGCCAAAAGACTCAGTCGCGGCCGCGGACTGTAACGGGCCGACGCGGCCCGCAGCATAACTACCGCGGCGACGCCTGCCAGCAATACGAAGCCGCCGGCCCAACAGCGCCGGCAGGCGGATCACGGCCAGCGGCTTCAGCTCGATGCCGGCGGCGACGGCCACCGCGACTCCGATTGCAGCCGCCACCGAGCCAATCACGCCCAGGTACCACTGCCAGCCGCGACGCATCGGGGCCGCGGCGTCGGCCGCGGTGCAGCGCTCGATCACCATGCCCACCAGCAGGGCAAAACAGGGATACAACGGCATGTAGTAGCGTCCGCGGGCGCCGGCCGACAGCCAAACCGTAGGATACGTCACCACCAGCGCCGTCAGCAGAAATGTCAAGAGTTCTCGATAGGCGCCCAACGTTCGGCGAAACCGGGGATCGGCCAGCGCCACCAGCAGTGCCGACCATGGCAGCAGACAGCCGAATGTTTCCAGCGGATAGCTGACCAGATGCTTGAACAAGCCCCCGAAGCTGAATCGGTCCCGCGCCAGCCCGGACCAGACGTCGACGACCGTTTTCCCATCCGTGGCCAGCCAAAACGGGACCTGCCAGGCGGCAATCAGGCCGGCAAAGATCGCCACGCCCAGGGCATGCTGCCAGGCCAACAGCCAGCGCGATTGCCGCCGCCAGACCAGAAAGGCGCCCGTCACCGCGACAAAATAAACCGGCGCCTGGGGGCCTTTGACCAGCGCCGCCAATGCGGTGAGCGTGTAGCCCAGTCCCCAAATCAGCGCCGGGGTCCAGCCGCGCACGTATCCGGCGTGCCAGGCCAGCAACGCCGAGGCCAGCAGAAACGAAAACAGCGCTTCCGATTCGCCCAGCCGGCCGATTTGCAGCACCTGACCGAACGTGCCATAAGCCAGCGCGGCCGCCAGCGCTCCGCGCCGAGCGAGAAAAATCCGCCCGTAAAGATAAATCACCATCGCCAGCGCAGTGGTCGCCAACGCGCTGGGCAACCGCACGGCGACCGCATCGACCTGGCCGCGCAGCAGTCCGACCATCGCCATGGCCCAGCTTCCCAGCGGGGGACGCTCGGCGAAAACCTGCCCCTGTTGCCGCGGCACGATCCAGTCGCCGCTGGCGATCATCTCGCGGGCGACATTGGCCCAGCGCGATTCCTCGCCACAAATCGGCACGGTCGTCAGCCGGCCGCAATAGATCAGCCCGACCAACAGCGCGACGGTCCAAAGCTCCCATTCCCGCCACGGACAATAGTGCCCGCCCGGAATGTCCAGGTTGTCGGAACGCGGGGAGGACGAGCTAGCGAGATTCATGGCGGTCGGGCCAGTTTCGGCCGGGGAGGCGTAGCAATCGGGGGCGGAGCATCGCAAAAAGACGGACCTGAGGCAAGACGGCTCTCGGATAGGCAGCCTGTTGCGCACACCGCGCCAGTTTTTTGCCGGAGTAGCTTCGCCAGCCAACCGCACGGCGCGGGGCGTGTCGCGGCGATTGACCGCAGTGATCGCGGCGCGGCTTGTCAGTCGCCGTAGCTCGCAATAAGCTAAGATAGCAACATTCAAGCCATCCGGAGGGTAAGCGAATGGCTAGCGGCGACACTGGAAATGTCGTGCCGGGAAACCGGTTGCGGGTTCGAGCCCCGTGCCCTCCGCTCGTTCAGCCCTGCCGCCGCACCGAGCCAACTTTCGAGCCCTTGCGGCGGCAGCATTGATGGGCGACAAAACCGTGCCCCTACCGACTCACCGCACGAATGACCGGCCCAACGAGAAGTTTGGCTGCCGGGCCGTGAAAAGCTGGTGGTTTAGCTTTGCGCTGCTCCTGGCGTACGTGATCACGTTCCAGCTTTGGCAGAAATTTCCTGACCGCACTGCATTTGTGATCTTCGGCATTCTGGCCGTGGCCCTGATGTCTGCCGGACTGTGGCAGGCCGCGCGATGCGGCTATTTTGTCGATCGCAGCGACCTGGTTTTGCACGCCCTGGTGATCGTCGACGTCGGCTTGGAGGCGGCAAGCTACGAAATATTCAATGTTGCCGCACAGTGCATTTTCTGCACACCCGGCGACGCCGGCAGCTTCCATAACCGTTACAACTTTTGCTGGTGCGCGGCGATCTTGGGCCTGCTCGTGGGCGGATATCACGGCTGGGCGCTGCGCCGCCGACGAGCGCAGCAGGCCCGCGATAGAGCCGACGAAAAGGGTGTGCCCGCGCCGGACGAAGGCCTCGCCGTTTAATGGCTCGGCTGCCTGGCGAATCCATGGTTGCGGACGGTTCACGGCGCCATCGGACAGACAATTCGGCCGTGCGTCCGAAGCGGGCTGGAAGGTCCCGATCCTCGGGACGGATAAATTGCCGCTGACCGCGTGATCCACTAAACTTTCGGGCATGGAAGTTCAGTCTGCAACGTCGTCTGAGCCGGATGAGGCCGAATTGCTCGCGCGCTGCGGCGCGGGCAAGAGGACGCCTATGCGAAACTGGTTCGACAGCATTCGGGTCGACTCCTGGCGGTGATCCGCCGCTTGCTGCGGCGAAACGAAGACGCGCAAGACGCCCTGCAAGAGACTTTTCTGTCGGCATTTCGCGGATTGGCGACCTTCGACGGCAAATGTCAGCTCAGCACCTGGCTGCATCGTATCGCCGTCAACGCCGCGCTCATGAAATTGCGGTCGCAGGCACGGAAGCCGGAACAATCGATCGAACAATTCCTGCCGACATTCTACGCCGACGGACATCGCCAAAATCCCGGCCCGGCCTGGAGGCTGACCGCGGATCGCGCGCTGGAGCAGGCCGAGACGCGCGAATTGGTGCGCTGGGCGATCGACCAGTTGCCCGACAGCTACCGGGTGGTGCTCATCCTGCGCGACATCGAGCAACTCGACGCAGCCGAGGCGGCCGCGCATTTGGAGATCGAGGTCGGAGCGGTGAAGACCCGGTTGCACCGCGCCCGGCAGGCCCTGCGCACGCTGCTCGATCCCCATTTTCGGGGAGGCGGTCTATGACCTGCGAAGAATTCATCGAATTCCTATTGGACTACGACGAAGGCCGATTGCCGCCGGACGTCCAGGCGCGATTCGACGAACACCTTTCGATCTGCCCTGACTGCGTCAATTATTTGGCCAGTTATCGGGCCACGATCGCTTTGGGCAAGAGCGCCTTTGCCGATCCCAAGGGGCCGTTGCCGGCCGATGTCCCGGAAGAACTGGTTCAAGCGATTTTGGCGCTGCGCAGCGCGGCGGGCGGTGCGATGTAGCGCGACGGATGAACGGCGAGAGCTGGCCTTACGCGCCCAACGGGGGCAGCTGGCCATCGGTTCTGGTACGCCGCTCGCCGCCGCGCGCAGCGAGAATTGCGCGGAGCAATTCGTCGGGGACTTGCTCTTCGGCCGGTTCGAGCGGCGCAGCGAGCGATTGGGCGACGCGAACCGTCGTCGCATAAGATGCCAGATACCGGCGGCATCCCCTGCAAAGCAGTAAATGAAAGTTAAACGCCAGCCGCTGGCCCCAGGGCAGTGTGCCGGCCAGGTAATCGGCCAGGAATTCATTGACATCCTTGCAAGTCATCGACAGTCTCTCTAGCCGGTTCCGTTTGGGGGCGGCGTCGATCTCTGCGCAGCCAAAACTCCCGCCCCAGGAGTTGGATGCGTGCGTCCAGGCAAAAGTTACAGCTTCGGCGGCGGCAATTCCAATTCTGGGCCCCTGGCCGCCCCAGACCAAGGCCGGCAACGGACTTCCGACGACTGCCTCGTTTGCCCCGGGCGCAGGCGTTTTTTTCGCTCGCCCGTGTAACCGCCCCACTCAAGCGGCATCCAACTTTGTACAACATCGAAACCGACCGCCGGCAAAGCGATTGCCAAGGATCGGCGACGGTGACGCCAGCAGGCCAATTCGGCAGCGCCGGAAAACTGCCGGCGCAAAGTAGCTGAGGGCCCTGTTCTGCCGTTGCTCCAGGAAAGATTCGACATGAGCTCACGCCTTGCGGTTTTCCGACTCGGGTTGGGCGCTCGACATTGGTCCACCGCGCTGGCCCTGTTGGCCGCCGTAGTTTCTGGTTCTGCTGCCTGGGTCGACGATGTATTTGCTGACGAACCGCCGGCGGCGGTGAAGGCGCCGGAACTGACCGGCGTCAGCCGCTGGATCAATTCCGACGGGATCGCTCTGGCCGATCAAAAGGGCAAAGTCGTGGTGTTGCACTTTTGGGCCTTCGCCTGCAGCAACTGTCAACGCAATCTGCCGGCCTACAACCAATGGCGAAAGGACTTTGCCAAAGACGAAGTCGTCGTCATCGGCATCCATACGCCGGAAACCGCCGCCGAGGCGGATGCGCAAAAAGTTGCGGCCCAGGTCAAGAAACGGAAAATCACGTATCCCGTCGCCGTGGACAACGACGGGGCTGTGTGGAAGGCCTATGAAAATCGGTATTGGCCCAGCGTCTACCTGATTGACAAGCAAGGACGAGTCCGCTTCCGCTGGGAAGGCGAATTGGAATATCAAAACGCCGGCGGCGATCGGACCTTGCGGGCCAAAATCAAAGAGCTTTTGACCGAAGACAAACCCTGACGGACCGCCGACGCGCGAGCGAATCGGTTGGCATGCTCGGTGAAATCCGCCGAGCGAGACAACGATCGAAGGTCCAGGGAATCGGATGCGTGGGTTTTGGGTTCCTCTTTTCTGACTGAAGGAGATTTTCAATGGATGGTTCACAAATGAGCCGGCGGGATTTTCAACGCCTGACCGCAGCGGCATTCGGCGGCGTGGTCGGAGGCAGTCTGCTGCTGCGGCGCGCCGTCGCGGCGGACGATGAGCCCAAGTCGCTGCTGGAAGAACCGCACGTCTGCCGTGGACTGAATACTTGCAAGAACAAGAGCGGCTGCGGAGCCACGAAGGGCAAGAACGCCTGCGCGGGCCAGGGCGGCTGCGCCACCGCCGAAAAGCACGACTGCAAGGGAGACAATGCTTGCAAAGGCCAAGGCGGCTGCGGGGAGCACCCGGGCGAAAATGCTTGCAAAGGCAAGGGAGCCTGCGCGGTGCCGCTGTCCGACAAGGCCTGGGCCAAGGCCCGGGCGAATTTTGAAGCGGCCATGAAAAAGGCCGGCAAGAAGGTGGGCCCCGCTCCTTCCAAGAGCTAGCGCGGCCGTGAGGCGAATCGAAGCGCGCCAGGGATGGCGCGCTGTATCGCCGCGCGTTTCAACCGGATCCAGCTGGTGTCTGCATCCTCTCAACGATTTCCCCATGAGACTGCCATGAATTCCTCCGCTACCAAAGAGCCGCGACTGGGACACGCCAATCTCGGCTTGGGGGTTGGACTACGAAGTGTGCATTATCCGCACATTCTAGAGCATCACCCGGCCGTCGATTGGTTCGAAATCATTTCCGAAAACTACATGGACTCGGGCGGCAGGCCACGCTATGTGCTCGATCAGATCGCCGAGCGCTATCCGATCGTCATGCACGGCGTTTCGCTCTCGATCGGCAGCACGGACCCGCTCAATTTCGACTACCTTCGCAAGCTCAAACGGTTGGCCGCCCAGGTCAACGCCCGCTGGGTGTCGGACCATTTGTGCTGGACGGGCGTGCTGGGGCGAAATACGCACGACTTGCTGCCCGTGCCCCTGAGCGAGCAAACCTTGCAGCATGTGGTCGAGCGGATCCGGATCGTGCAAGACGTTCTGGAGCGGCCGTTCGTACTGGAGAATCCGAGCAGCTATGTGACCTTTGCCGCTTCGACCATGCCCGAGTGGGAATTTATCAGCCGCATGGCCGACGAGGCCGATTGCGGCTTGCTGCTGGATGTGAACAACGTGTTCGTATCGAGCGTCAACCACGACTTCGACCCGTTCCAATACGTTCGATCGGTTCCGCACCGGCGCATCGTGCAGTGCCATTTGGCGGGCCATACCGATTGCGGCACGCACCGCATCGACACGCACGACGGCGAAGTGATCGATCCGGTTTGGCAACTGTACCGCCTGGCGCACGAACTGACGGGCGGCATGTCCACGCTGCTCGAATGGGACGCCAAGATTCCGCCCTTCGAGGTCGTGCATTCCGAAGTGCTCAAGGCCAAGAGCTTCATGGGGAGCGAACTCTCTACGGGGCCTGTCTTGACGCGCACCGAGGCTCCGCTGGGCGATGGTCACGCGGTTTTTCATCCCTTGGCGCATTCCGTGGTCGAGGTGGCCGGTTGAGAATTGCCGGTGCATCGCCTAGGAATTGGGCATGCTGCTACACTCGAATGAGGATTGTTCGATGCAATCAAAGCTTCAAGCGGCGCAATATTGGTATGAGCGCTACGCTCGCACCGTGTCGCTGCTGCAGCATCCCTTGCTGCTCGCTTGCCGGCTCTATTGGGGCGGGTTGTTTGTCTTCACGGGCTACAACAAGCTGACCCACCTGTCCCTGACCGCGGAGAAGTTCGCCGACTGGCACATTCCAGCGCCGTACCCCAATGCCCTGGCGGCCGGCACCACGGAGTTGGTGTGCGGCAGCCTGTTGGTGCTCGGCGCGGCATCGCGAATCGTGGCGGTTCCCTTGATCGTGACCATGATCGTCGCCTATCTCACGGCGCACGCCGACGAAGTCACAGACCTGTACACGTTTGTCACGGCCCCGCCGTTTCTGAATATGTTCGCTTGCGTGCTCGTGCTTCTGTTCGGGCCGGGAAAGTTCTCGGCCGACTACTTGATCGGCAGATTCATCTTGGGTTTGCAGTCCGACTTGAAGGAAGACCCTTCAAGTTAGTTTCGCGGCGATCAACTTTTGGTCGCCGGCCTTCGTCACACTGCTTTCGAAAAGGAATACGCGCATGACCTCACCGTCCCGTCGCCAATTCAATCAACTCACATTGGCTGCCCTGAGCGGCACCGTGGCCGGTTCAGTCCTCGGTTGTTCGCGCGGAGCGCAGGAAAAAACAGCCGCGACGAAGACCAGCGAGCCGGACGTGGAGCCCGCGGCCGCCGCCAAAACCTATGACGAGAATCTGCTGTTGGTCGGCGATCCGCACGTCTGCCGGGGGCTCAATCAGTGCAAGGACCAGGGCAAGACCAAAATGAATGAATGCGCCGGCCAAGGCGCGTGCGCCACGGCTGAAAAACATTCCTGCGACGGACTCAACGTTTGCAAGGGGCAAGGCGGCTGCGGCGAACATCCCGGACAAAATGAGTGCAAAGGACAGGGCGCTTGTGCGGTGACGCTCAAGGACAAGACCTGGCAAAAAGCACGCGCTAAGTTCGAGCAGTTGATGACCGCCAAAGACAAACAGTTCGGCCCTGCTCCCCCCAAAGGCTAATCCGCTATGTCATTCCCTGAGCGTGGCCTGGCCCAAATCCAAGCCTGGATGCAGTCAGTCATCATGAACCCCTCCGGCGTGCTGGACGGCATCGCCTCGGCCGACGCGCGGGCCCACATCGACGTCTCCGCGGAGCAGATTGAATCCGTGATCGGCCCCTCGTCGCACCAAAGCAGCGTCGAGCGGCTCGAAATCTATGCCGGCGCGTACTATGCGCGCCTGCTGGAGTGCCTGCAGGCGGAATACCCTGTCATGGCCCAGGCGATGGGAAGCGAACTGTTCGATGAGTTTGCCGTCGGCTACCTGCAGCACTACCCGCCGCACAGTTACACGCTGAACGAATTGGGCGCCCATTTCGCGACGTACCTTTCGGAAACCCGTCCGACTTCGGCCGACGAGGATAACTCCTGGCTCGATTTTCTGGTCGACCTGGCGAAGCTGGAATGGTGCTTTGCCGAAGTTTTCGATGGCCCGGGCGCGGAGCACCAGCCGCTGCTCGGGCCGGATCAACTGCAAGCGATCTCGCCGGACGTTTGGCCCTTGGCGCGACTGGTGAGCGTGCCCTGCCTGCGCGTCTTAAAGCTCGATTTTCCGGTCCAGGCCTATTACCGTGCGATTCGCGATCGCGCCGAGGCGATCCCGCCCGAGCGCGCGCCGACCTGGCTGGCCATTTCACGCCGGAATTATGTGGTCCGGCACTATCCGCTTGCGCCCTCGAGGCGGCGCTGCTGACCAAGATCCTCGCAGGCGCGACCGTCGGTGACGCAATCCGCGGCACGGCGTCGCCCGCGGATGTCGATCGATTTGCCGTCGACTTGCAGCGCTGGTTTCGCGAGTGGACTGCCGAGGGATTTTTTCTGGCGGTGACGCTGGAAGGCTCCTGAAGGCGACTTCGGGTGAAGCGCGCCGGGTGCTCGCTTCGCACAGCGGACGCCTGTACATTCGGCCGACATTCGTCATAATGGGCAAAGCCAAGGCCACCCCGGTCCACAACAAAATAGAAATGGAAGCAACATGGGAAACAAGGATCGTCGAAAAGAAAAGAAGAAGCCGAAACAGCCCAAGGACAAGCCCAAGACTTCGGCTCAGGCCAAGTCGACCGGTCTGTTTGCGCCGAAGTAACCCCGCTGGCCGTGCAGCCGATGCGCGTTCTAGAGCGGTTTCACAAAGGGTCTAGCGCGATCTAGGCGGACTCGGTAAGTTGGGTTCATCTCAAGGAGGTGATCCTGATGGAACCGTATGACGCGGAATTTCGCGGCAAGGTCCTTGCCGCGTGCGATACGAACGAAGAACGGCGCGCGATTGCGCTGCGTTTCAAAGTCTCGGATTCTTGGTTACGGCGTATTCAACAGCAACGCCGCGAGGCCGGCCAGGTCGCGCCAAAGAAGGCGGCTCCGCGTGAGCCCAAGTGGCATGCCTGGGCAGACTGGCTTGTCGCGAAGATTGCTGCCCGGCCCGACATTTATCTGCGTGAGCTGCAAGCCGAACTGAAGCAGGAACGCGGCGAAGAGGTGTGCCTGGGGACGATCTGCGCCGCATGTCGAGCACTCGAGCAGTCGCGAAAAAAAAGACGCTGATTGCCAGCGAGCAAGATCGCCCCGATGTGGTAGAGCAGCGCGCGGCGTGGCGCGCTTCGCAGGAACGGATCGATCCTACCAAAGTCGTTTTCATTGACGAAACTTGGGCAAAAACCAACATGACGCGCACCTATGGCCGCTCGGAACTCGGCACGCGGTTGGTGGAAAAAACTCCTTGCGGACGTTGGCAGACGACCACTTTTCTGGGCGCATTGCGGGCCGAGGGATTCATCGCTCCGCTCACGATTGAAGGCGGTATCAACGGCGAGGTGTTCCGCGCCTGGGTCGAGCAACATCTAGCGCCGGTCTTGAAGACCGGCGACATCGTGGTGATGGACAACCTCTCCAGCCACAAGGTCGCTGGAATTCGCAGAGCCATCGAAGCGGTCGGCGCGGAGCTGCGCTACCTGCCGCCGTACTCGCCCGACCTGAATCCGATCGAGTTGGCGTTTTCCAAGCTCAAAAAGTTACTCCGCGACGGAGCCGAACGGACCGTCGACAAGCTCTGGAAACTCTGCGGCAATATCCTCGACCAGTTCACGGAATCGGAGTGCCGAAACTATTTTCAACACTGCGGATACCGCTACACCTAAAATGAAACCGCTCTAAAGGCGATCGACCGGCATTGCGGCTCGGGCTTTCCAGCGCCGACGCGACTGGTGCAGCAGCAGCACCGTCGACAGGCCTACGGCGGCCAGGGGCAGCCTGAAATTGTTCGCCGCGGGCAAATCCGCGAACTCGAACCAGCCGTTGAACATCTCGTCCGTCGTTTGTTGCCCACACTTTACGGTTGCACTGGGATCCGGATTGTTCGGATTGGCGGACGAATTGTCGTAGATCGCCACGCCGCGCAGCATCGTGCCGGCCGGCAATCGCTTGGGCTGCGACAAGATATATTGATGCTGCCACATGAAGTCGTATTTCGGCACGTTCAACAGCACTTCGGTCTGGCCGCTGGGATAGATCGCCTCGTAGCGAAACGACTTTCCGCGCAAATGCATGTGCGGAAATAGCGACAGAAGCAGAATGTCGTGCGGCACGCGCCAACTTTGCTCCAGTTGCTGGTTTGCCTCGAACGGCCTGAGGACGAAATCTTCACGCAGCAGGAAGTGCGTCCAAACCGGCAGTTGCACATCGTGCGCGAACAGCAGGCCCAAGCTCGTGGCATCGCTGGTGGCAATGCCGGTCGTAACGTAGTGCAATTGCATATAAATGTGCCAGCCCGCCGGAATCTTACGGGCCATACCCGGCGGCGGAAGGTTGGGCGTATAGCCGGGAGTCCAGCCTGAAATGACGGAGGAATGTTCAAAGGCCTTGACCATGTCGCCGTGGCTGGGCGGGGCCACCACGACTGTCGCGTGGTGCAGCACTTTGCGATTGCCGGGCATCACTTCGGCGCTGCGAATCCACACGTCTTCCTTGAACCCGGGATCCATTTCCACGGTGATGTAATCGACGATGCCCGTGGCCGGCACCGCGACGGGTTCGGGCATGGGAACGATCTGATCCGGCTTGCCGTTGATCCAGCCATCGGCAAATCGGGTCGCCGGCGGCCGCTCGGCCGGGTCGCCTTCGGCCATGCCCTGCTCGACCCAATCGTAGATCTGTTGTTTCTCCCGGTCGGAGAGTCGCCGCTCGTTGGCAAAGTGACCGAAGGCCGGATCTGCGTGCCAGGGGGGCATGACCCCTTCGGCCACCCGTTCGCGGACCGTGTCGCCCCAGGCTAAGGCGTCTTGATAGTCGACCAGCGAAAACGGACCGATCTGCCCCGGGCGATGACAGTCGACGCACTGCCGCGCAAAGATCGGAGCGATGTGCCGGTTGTACGTGATCTCGCTTTTGTCGGCGGGGCGCGAGCGATCGATGAGGCATCCGGCCAGCTCGGTGTCGCTGACCGAGACCGGTTTGTCCGCCAGGAGTTCTTCGATCGCCTCGACCAGATCGCGCCGCTGCGGCTGGGACCGGTGCTGGCCGGGCCGGTACTGGTCGTCGATCCGGCCGTGGTAGCGGACTTGCCGGGCGCCGTCAAGCACGAAGACTTCCAGTTGTCGCGTGGCGCCAAAGCGGTCGGCCGCGCGCTGCGCTGGATCCATCAGCAGGGGAAACCGGCAGCGCTGCTCTTCGGCAAAGCGGGCAACGTCGGCCGAACTGTCCTGAGCATTCGGGTTGACGCCCACGAGCGCCACGCCGCTCGGTTGGTAGCGGGCGGCAATCTCGTTGAGGCGCTCGGTGTAGAGCCGGGCCAGCGGGCATTGCGTGCCCAAAAAGACCACCACGACCAGTTTCTTGTCGCCCAGGTCGCTCAAGCGATGCGTCGTTTGGTTGCAATCCGGCAGCTCGAAGTCCGCGGAGCCGAGCGCGGCCAGCAGCACCCATAGCGAAGCAAACTGCATGAGACGGTTCCGAGAGAATTAGGTAGCACGACCGGCAACGGCAATCCCGCGCTTGGGGATGAGTCCCGCGGCGGTCCGCCCGGCGGCACGAGGTCGTCTTGACGAGCCTCAACTCAATTCTGGCTTTAATTTGGCGGTGCGGGCGGAATATTCGCGCGCGACGGTTGGATCCTTGCGAGCCGGAAGCGGATCTGCGCACGGCCGGACCGCGCCGGGGCATGCGGCTGGCAGCGGATAAGCGGATCGTGCGGGCTATCGGGGCCTGCGGCGGTCGGAAAGTGAAGGGGTTTCGCGAGCGCGAAGCGTGCTGGGCCAGATTGCACGAGCCGCCGCTCACTCTAGCGGACTGCTCGTATAGAGCCGGGCAATGTAATATTCGCCCTTGCCCAAGGAACCGGAAGAAAACAGGGCCGCGATCCGCTGCTCGGCTTGCCGCTGCGTGCTGAACCGGCCCCATTGGTGATCTTCGCCGACGATGTGTTCCCACACGGCGTAACACACCCGGATCAGCATGCTGCCGGCGCCATTCCAGATGTATTCTTCCAAGAGCTCTTCCGGCTGTTGGTGGTCGTCTCTGGATTTCCGCACGGTGAGTCCGATATCGTCTTGGCTAATTCGGATCGGAAAGTCATAGCGCTTTTCGGCGGCCGTCTTGAACTCGCCGGCGATCTTGTCTTGTGCATCCGTCATTTTTCGTTCTCGATCCTTCCGATTCGACTCTTGCGTTTTTTCCGCTGCCGGTCATCATTCTAGCAGGGTGTTTTTTGTCTGTGTCGCGCGGGAAGGATCTTTTTTCCTGATGAGGTTTCGCATGCGTCGCCGGTCATTGGGGCTCGTTGTCGTATTTTGTCTGGGTGCCTCTGGCGCGGCAGTGTCTTGCGCCGCGCTGGCGTCGGCCGGAGAGTATAACACGGTATTGAAGATCGGCGATCCGGCTCCCGTCTGGAGCGATCTGCCGGGCACCGACGGCAAGCAGCACTCGCTGGCCGATCTGAAAGCCAAGCCGGCGGTGGTCGTGGTGTTCACCTGCAACAGTTGCCCGTTCGCGCGCGACTACGAGGACCGGATCATCGCTCTGGCCAAGGCCCACGCGCAGGACGTGGCCGTGGTGGCGATCAACGTGAATCGCATTGCCGAGGACAACCTGGAGAAAATGCAGGAGCGAGCCAAGGCACGACAATTTCCCTATCCGTATCTCTACGACGAGACACAGCAAATTGCCAAAGCCTATGGTGCGACGTTCACGCCCGAGTTCTTCGTGCTGGGGCCGCAACGGAAGATCGTCTACATGGGCGGCCTGGACGACAACAGCAATCCGGCCGAAGTGAAGACCAGCTATCTCGAGCCTGCCATTCAGGCCGCGCTGAACGGCGCCTGCTCGCAACCACGGAAACGGTCGCTCGCGGATGCCGCATCCGCTACGCGCGCGAGCGGAAATAGGCCGATTCAAGCCTTTAGTAGCCGCTTGGCGGGTTCGTGCCGCTCGCGCCATTGTAGGCGCCGGGGGCGGCTGCCGGTTTGTAAGCGCCGGCGGCATTTCCGCCCGCGGAGGGGCGCGCGATAGGTTGCTCCCGCCCCGCCGGCCGCGGGAGTCTGATAGCCGGCGTTCATGACTCCCGATCCGCGCCGCGGGGGAATAATCGCTCGTGCTACCCGGTCGCCAATTCGGATCGCGTCGTTCGGAGCTGGCCGGAGCTGTTGCCGGTACGGTGGTCCCCTGGTAGGGCGTCGATCCCGGTGGAGTATAACCCGTGTTACCGGGGGTATAGGGTGCGTCAGACTGTGAATAGTTGGTCTGAGGATACGAATCGGTGGTGCTGGCGCCTGCGGCCGGATAGCCTGTGGCAGGATAACCCCCCTGCGTCGGATACGCACCGGGAGCACCGCCAGCCGGACTGCCCTGTGGGGGCGCGCCGTAAGCGGGACCCGTGGTGGCAGGAGGTGCCGCGCCGGCAGCACCATACGGCATGGCGCCTGGCGGATTGACCGCCTGGCCCGGATCGGGATATTGGTAGCCCGTAGAAGTCGTGGGAGCCGCCGCCGGCGGCGCGTTGTAGGCCCCGGAGGCAAAGGCGGGATTGGCGGCTGCATCGGCCGTGCGAATTCCCGCGGGAGCGCCCGGATAGGTGTTGCCGGCCGCCGCGGCTCCGGCGGCGTAGGGATCCGCATTGGTCGGAGCAGTTGTCGCCGGATAATTCGTCGTTGGATAGGTTGCTTGCGCGGTGGTCACCGGCGCGGCGCCCGTGCTCGGGTAAACCGCACTGTAAGGGCCATTCTGCGGCACAGTGCCGGCCGATTGCGTTGACGGCACGCCGCCAGCGGGCGCGCCGTAGGATGCGCCTGTTCCCGCAAAGGCTCCGGCGGAATTCCCCTGTGCGGCCGCCTGCTGATCCGGATAGGTGGCCCCGCTGCTGGCCGGGTTGCTTCCCGGCGCAACATTGGCATAGGCCTGCGTGGCGCTGGTGCCCGCCGGCGTGGCGCCGGCCGAAGGCAACTGCGGGCCAGCCGGCGCGTTGCTGTAAGTTGGCGCTGAGGAAGGCTTGTTCTTCGCGCCCGACCAGCTTCGACCTGATCCGCCGGGGCCACTTTGGCAGCCGGCCAAACCGCAGACCGTCGCGGCGACAACCAATCCCTGGGCAAGCTTGACTCGCATTCGCAGGCACCCTTTAACTGGGGTCGGAAGGAGAGCGCCCGGCCTAAGACATCCGTGTCAGGCATCTATGGCGTCCTCTTCCTGGAGGACCTGATCAATTATTTCAGACGTGATCCGCCCTGGGGCTTTCGCCGCAGAAGGCGCGTGTCGCCGAGTCGGTCGAGCATATCGGTTTCGGGCGTCCTGGCCCTCGGGCCGAGGATCGCTCCTGGCGCCAAACTGCTCAATCGCTTCGGCCAATGCCGTCCGTTAGGGTTAATCGGATCAGACCGGGCGGTTGCCTTACTTAAAGCGAAAAGTTTGTTCTCATGGACTTTCCCGACTGAGCCGGACGGCAGGGGGCGGATTATAGAAGACGAGCGCAAGCGGTCAACGCCAATATGCCCTCCGCAAGCGGGCACAAGCGGGCCGGCGGGGCCGGGCGACTTGCTGGCGTGCCCTTCGTTAACTGCCAGCGGCGAACGACAGGTCGAGATCCAGATCGTCGAAATTGGCTGCGCTTCCCAGCACCTCGTCCATTACGTGAAGTTGAGTCGTCGAGGGATTGGTGGCGACGTTTTCAGGACTGGTGAAGCTGAAGTGATTGATCTGGCTCGGGTTGGCCGGCCCAAACGACAGGAAGGCGTTCGGCAACCCGGCAGTGGCGGTGCCGTTGCTAGCATTGGTCGACAGGAAGTTCGCGGTCGTGCCGCTGGAAATCGAATAGAACGCGATGTATTTTCCGGCCGGCACCGTAATGCTCTGCGCGGCGGCCCCCGCGGCGGTGCCCGACGGGACCAAGACCTTGAAATTGCCGGCGGCCAGTGCTGCGGCAAGATAGCCGCTACTGGTGGGGGTGAGCGTTCCGATGCTGCCGGCCGGGTTATCGACAAAGTAGACGCCGACGTCGCCCGGAGCGGTCGAGTCTTTGGTGCCCGAAGCGAGCGTGGCGCTGAGCGACACATTGCCGCCGCCGGTGTCGGGCACATGCAGCGTGCTAGGAGCGCCGGATTGGCCGCCCGACAAAGCGACGGTCATCACGACGTCGTTGTAGTCCTTGTCGCTGCCGGCATCGATATCCTGATCTTCCCAGGCGTACTGGGCGGTGCCGGCGGTCGGATCCGACGTTACTTGAACATGCGCCGCACCGTCCGGATTGGCGGCCGTCGTGGTGAAAAACGCGGTCGGTTGGCTGGCGCTGGCGTTTCGGTTGCCGGCATCGCTCGGGTTTTTGGCCAGGAAATTCGCGGTCGTGTTGTTCTGGATCATGTAGAAACCGAGCAACTCTCCGCCCGTGACGGTCAGGTTCATTGTGGCGCCGCCCGTGTCGCCAGTGGGAAAAACTACCTGGGCGAACTGGCCGCCGTCGGCCGAACCGCCGATCGCGGCCTTGTCATAACCGGCCGACCCGGGGACGATGCCTTCCACCGTGCCGGTCGTGTTGCTGACTTCGAACACGCCGATCTCGTCGTTGTAGTTTGCTTGCCGTGAAGTCCAGGTAACGGTAAGCGTCTCGCTGGCGCCGGGAGTTCCGGGCACCGTGTACACTTGCGAGTAATTCGGAGCGTAGGTCACGGTCAGCGGAGCTGAAGCCGCCGACGTGCCCGACGAACCGGTTTCGGTGGCCGTGATCGAGTTGGCGCCGACCGCCAAAGTGCCCGCGGGCAACGTGGCCTGGGCCATTCCGGAGGAATTGGCGGTCGCGGTAACGGTTTGGCCGTTCACCGAGAAAGTGACCGTATCGCCGGCCGTGGCAGTTGCATCGATGAGGGGCGTCGATTGCGAAGTGTAATCGTCGGTCGTGATCAGGCCGGTCTCACTCGAGGCGTCGAGCGTCAGGCTGGCGGGGGCCGACAGACCCGTACTGGGCTGGGCGGTCGCGGTTGCTTCGTTGGAATTCGGGCTGGGCGCGGTGGTGTTGATGGCCTCGACCACATAAAAATAGGTGGTTCCCGCCGTTGCGGTTGTATCCTGATAACTGATCGCGCCGGCGGATAATGGCGTGCTGTTCAAGGGAGTGGCCGATTCACCGCCGGCCGTAGTGCCGCGGAACACGTTGTAGCCGGTGACCGTTCCGCTGGCGGCGGTCCAAGCCAGATCGATCTCGGTGGACGAAACGGCCGACGCGGTGAGACCGGTCGGAGCCGACGGGGCCGTTACGATCTCGGCGGTGGCCTCGTTCGAATCGGGACTCGTCGTCGTGCTGTTGAGGGCCTGCACGACATAGAAGAACGAGGTTCCTGCCGTGACGGTCGTATCTTGATAACTGGTGGCGCTGGAAGACAGCGGCGTGCTGTTCAAGGGAATGGTCGATTCGCCGCCGGTTGTAGTGCCCCGGAATACGTTGTAGCCGGTGACGGTACCCGTCGCGCCGACCCAAGAGAGATCGATCTCGCCGCTGCCGTTGGGCGCCGCGAGGAGACTGGTCGGAGCCGACGGGGCCGTGAGTCCGGTGGACGGCGTGGTGGCGTTCGCCTCGTTCGAAGCCTGACTGGGTCCGGTCCCGTTGACCGCCTCGACGGTATAAAAATATTGGATACCGGCCGTCGCGGTCGAGTCGGTGTAACTGGCGGCGCTAACCGACAGCGGAGTGCTATTGATCGGAGTGGTCGACTCACCGCCGGCCGTGGTGCCCCGGAACACGTTGTACCCGGTGACGGTCCCGCTGGAATCGGTCCACATCAGGTTAACTTCGTTCGTGGCGATGGCGGTCGCCATAAGATCGGTCGGTGCGGACGGGATCGCCGGGTTGACCAACAAGCTGAACGCCTGAGTGTCTGGCGTAGGGTCATTCGTGCTCGCGGCATATTGATTCCCGGCGCCAAGTGCGTTGTTGACGTACAACTGGCTTTGGGCACTGGAAACCGTCTCGACCGAAGCTTTGAGCGGGACCGATCCGGTAAACGTGCTGGTGGGAGTGATCGTGAATGTTTCGCTGGCCTGTCCGTTGGAATCCATCAGGCTGGGCGCAACCGGCGTGATCACGACGCTGTTGTTGGAGTCGGTCTCGGTCAGTCCGAAGGTGACTCCCAAACTCTGCTGATCGACCGCGGTCAACGTGATTTGCGTGGGCGTATTCTGCGTCGTGGCCGTGGCAGTCACCGGACCGAGAAACGGCTGATTGTTCACCGCGGCCGTCGAGGCCGTGCCATCCGCGGTGTCGAAGACCGTGTTCACCGTGAAGGAAGTATTGCCGATGGCGCCCCCGCTATCGGTCGCCGGGAGGCCGATGGTGGACGTTTCGCCGCTGTCGCCGGCCGGAGTTGAAATCATCAACACGGCATCATGATTATCGGTGATCGTGGTGGCCGAGTTGATCGTCACCAGGTTGGTCGGCGTGCCGCTGGTGCCCGGGGTGGTCATGAGCTCTTCGAACACGTTAAAGCCACTCACCAAATCGCCGAAGATCGTGAAGCGATTGTTGAGCGCCTGCGGCATGTTCTCCAAAGAGACCGGAGTTCCTCCCGCCGCCGAGCCGCCCGGGTTATCAATGGCCGTAATGAAAAACAACGAGGATGCCGTGTCCGGACCGGCATTGGCCATCGCCAGCATACCCGGGCTATTGAACTCCAGGTTTTGGTTGAACTCATCGTTGAGTGTGCTACCCTGGCTGACTTGCTGCGTACCGGCGCTGTTGTAGCCCGCGAAGGCCACGAAACCATCCTGCACGTATCCAAACGTCTCGCCGTTGTACTGCGCCCTGATTGACCAGGCTCACAATTTGCGCCACGGTGTTGGGCGCCGAATTGCCGAACAAGGCCAGAACGATGTCGCCGGTAACCTTGGTGCCGGAACTGTTGGTAAACGTCAGATTGAGATCGACATAGTTCGTGACCGGCATCAGCGACACGCTGACGTTCGGATTGGAGCTCGTGGGCACTCCGTATTGGATCGCGAGCGGGTTGCTGCTCGCGTCGGTGGCCGTGTCGACGCCGTCGATCGGCACCAAAACCGTCGTGCCCGCCGGATCCGTTGCGGCCCCGCTGACGACGCTGCTCGGCGAAGGAGTCAGCGTGATCGACAGCATGTTGCGATCTTCCAGCGGTTCAAAGCGTGTACGCCCCGCGCCGCGTGCGCAAACGATCGGGCTCGTTGGACGCCCGAATCACGCCGGTTGCCACGTCCGCCACGCAACGAAAACAGCCCCATGGAGAATCTCCCAAGATGCGCATCAACGGGTACGAAGTGTCGGCGAAATGCCGAAAGGTGTGAAAACTGCCCTCAATTCACTCTAATCAAAGGTCAAAGTTTGTACACATTACGTTCCCTTCAGGTTGCGGCCGATTGGGCCGCCTGGGCGGATTGGCAGGCGGAACCCGCGGCAAAACTCGTTTAATTACGGCGATTCGCGCCGAACGGTTTGGGACTTGCGAAGGACGTCCGTCCCACTAGGGAGGGGTTTGGAGCGCGCTGCGAGCGGCATAAAACTTCAAGCCCGGGCCGGCAAAGCCTGTAAATGGTCGCCGCGCACACGGACGGGATCCCGCCGTGCAATCGACAAAAAAAGCCGGCGGCGACTGCCACCGGCCTGAAAAATCAGACGGCCAATAGGATCGGGCGGCGCGATGCCGGCCGACTTGCCGGCGTTATTTGATGGCCGCTTCGAAACGCCGGTCCACGGCCTCCCAGTCGACGACACTCCACCAGGCGGCGATGTAGTCGGGGCGCCGATTTTGATACTTCAGATAGTAGGCGTGCTCCCAGACGTCGAGCCCTGCCAGCGGCGTATTGCCGTGCATCAACGGGCTGTCCTGGTTGGGCGTGCTTTCGATCAAGCAGCTTCTTGTTCTTGCCGACGCTCAGCCAGGCCCAGCCACTGCCGAACCGGGTGGTGGCAGCCTTGGCGAACTCGGTCTTGAAGGCTTCGAAGCCGCCCAATTCCGACTTGATCGCGTGCGGCCAATTTGCCGCTCGGCTCGCCCCCCTTGCCCTTGCCCAGGATCGTCCAGAAGAGCGAATGATTGGCGTGGCCGCCGCCGTTGTTGCGGACCGCGGTCCGAATGTTCTCCGGCACGCTGTCGATTCTTGGCGACCAGTGCCTCGACGGATTGGCTACCCAGATCGGTCCCTTCGATCGCCTTGTTGAGATTGGTAACGTAGGCCGCATGATGTTTGTCGTGATGAATTTCCATCGTGCGGGCGTCGATGTGCGGTTCCAGCGCATCGAACGGATAAGGAAGCGGCGGAACTTCGAAAGCCATGGCTCAGTATCTCCTAAGGCCAGCAAAACGGATTCTGAAAACCGGCAGAATTCAAGGCCAAGGGGCCCGGGCAAATGCTACCCGCTGCGGGTGGGATGCCTTGTGCCAGGGCAGCATACCCGATGCCCGGCGAAGTGGCAAATCCGCGCCCGCGCAGTGCGCCGGATGCGCCGCCAGGCTCAACCGCCCGCGGATTTGCCGGTCGGAAAACCGTCGGTTTTACTTTGAGCCGCGGAACTGCGGGCCGGAAAAGTGCGAGGCCCGCGAATGTACCCGAGAGTAACCCCCCCGCCCCGACGGCCCCGCCCCGACCGGCCTGCCCTATTGCTTTCGCAGCCAAGGGATCAACAGGTTCGTTGCGCGGCGCACCGAACCGTCGCTGGGTTGCGTGACCGCATCCTCTTCGCTTGCCATCAGGTACGACTTGAGGCTGGCTACCACCTGCCGCGCACAGTCGGCAATGTTATTGCGGCGTCGATCGCGTTCGCGCTTCGGACGGACGGCCACGTACACCTTGGTGCGGCACACGCGCCCGCCGCACTGGGCTGAGCGCACCGAACCCTGGTAGTGCTCCTCGGCCAGCCGCAGTTCAATCAGAAACGGAACGGCCCGGTCGGCGCTTCGCTTGAGCAGTCCGGTGCGTCCGGAATTGATGTCGAGAACGATTTTCTCCGCTTCGATGGATACGATCTCGGCGTGATGATCGATCACGAAGCCGCGAATCTTCTCGACGGCCATTTTCAGGGGCACCGCCGTGACGAGCCATTTTTCCAGGACCAGGTAGGAAGTCCCGCGACGCTGAAACCAGCCGCGCTTGGCGGGCGGCTCGTCGGCGTCGCCACTGCCGCTTCCCAGTTGGACGACCATGTTACGGCCGCGTTGCTTGGCTTCGAGCAAGCCACGGTCGGCGCGGCGGAGCATGGTTTCCGGTGTGTCGCCGGGTTGGATCTCGGTCACGCCGAAGCTGGCGGTAATCGTATTACTGTCGAGCACCGAGATCGGCAGAACGCTGATCGCGTGCCGCATCTCTTCGGCCCGCTGAGCGGCTGCGGCCGTGTTGCAATCGGTACAAAGGATCACGAACTCTTCGCCGCCGTATCGCGCCACCAGGTCCCCGGGCCGGCACGAGCTTTTCAGCAATTGAGCAAAGCACCGCAGGGCCTCGTCTCCGGCCTGGTGCCCATAGGTGTCGTTGATCAGTTTGAAGCGGTCGATGTCGCAAATAATCAGGCTGCACGGCAGGTGGCGCTCGATGTGTGCTTCGACGAACATCTTGTGCGTGTTGTCGAATTCGGCCCGGTTGGCGACGTGCGTCAATGGGTCCTTGGTGGCCCGCTCGTGCAGACTCTGGCAGCGTTTTTCCAGCGACGCCTCCGGCGAGGCGTCGTGCAGCAGCACCGCCGCTCCGTGCGTCACGCCGTCGCCGCCCAAGACCGGCACGGCATGAATGTCGACCGCCACCAGCCGGTCGTTCCGGCCGCGAATAATGAACCGCCGCAGCGACTGGACGCTGGTCTGAATGGCATAATGGACCGGGCATTCGGCGTCATCGACCGGATTGCCGCGCTCGTCGCGCAGGCCGATCAACCCGGGCAGCCAGGCTTGCTGGCAGACGGCCCCGGCGGCGATGCCAGTCAACCGCTCCGCTCCGCGATTCCAGGTCAAGATGCGGGCATTTCGATCGACGAACACCACGGCGTCGTGCATGTTGTCGAGCAGCTTCTGGCGGAACAGCGTTTCCGGCAGGAGATGCCCCGGCTCGTCGGCCGATCGCATCCATTGCCAAAGCGCGCTCGGTGTCCGACGGTTTGAGCTCGTCGAGCCAGCGGGTCGCGACCTGGCTGTTCGAGTGCTCCGATTGATGCAGTTCACTGAACAAATCGACGAGGTCGGGATCGAATTGCATCCCCGCCGCGGCGAACAGTTCGCCAAGTGCCCGATCGCGCGACATGGCCTGCCGGTAGACCTGATCCGTGGTCATCGAATCGAACGCATCGACGATCGAAAGCAGGCGCGCGCCCAGGGGAATCTCACGTCCGCCGATCGGATAGTTTGGCCGGCTGCCGTCGTACCAGGCCGGCAAATGACGCACGATTTCCAGGATGGCCAGCGACGAACAGCATCCGCGCAGAATATTCAGTCCGGCCTGTCGCTGACGATTCATGAGCACGAATTCGTCGGCCAACAGTGCGTCGGGTTTGAGCAGGATCGCATCCGGCACCGAGATCTTGCCGATGTCGTGCAGCAGCGCAGCCACTTCCAGCTCGGTGCATTCCGTATCGCTGAGCTCCAATGCCAGGGCCCACGACGAGCACTGCAAGGCCACTCGGAGCGAATGCGCCGCCGTAGGCGCATGTTTGCAACGCAAGGCCGTGAACAGGCTGCTGGCAATTCCCAACCGCACTCCGGCCAGTTGGTTCTCGAACGCCTCGTCGGTCCGCGCTCCGGCCGGCGCCGCCAAGTCGTCGATTTGGCTCAACAACGAGTCAAGCTCGCGAACCTGGTGATCGACCGCCGGCGCGACCGGGCACGTCTGCCCCTGCGCCAGTCGGTCTGCGTCCGAGGATTTTAAGTTGTCCATGGCCACCTGTCCGTTATCCAGGGCGGCGGCGGAAGACCGCCGGCGAGCATTCAAGGGACATCCGGGCGCCTGCGCCTTCTCGCGCTCGGCCGCGGATCCACTGTGCTTGCAGCCCCTCCGAAAGGAGGGCAAAAATTCGCTTAGCTACGCAAAAGTTAGGTCACAGCCAACCATTGTCAAACGCAGCGCTTAGGCAAGAAGTGCTGGTTGCACGATTCTCGTCATTCGGGCAAATGGTGACATTTATTCCGTTTATGCCAGGCCCCGAAGGGCCCGCCGAACCCGCCGGTGGTCTCGACTCGATACGCATCGCTCGGAGCGGTACCGGTCATCTGGATGGGCCAAGGCAAAAGTCTCGAGGCGCTTTGAGCTCGGGGGGGGCGCCAGCAAAGTTCCACTTCAGGGTTGGGCGGACTGAGTCCGCGGACCTTTCCGATTCGAGTGCAAGCCTCAAGAATGCCGAAGTCGATACTATACGCAGCATTGCCTACCCCCGCCGACCTGTCGGCTCTCTTGCTCGCAGTCTCGGCGCGCTGCGCCCGCCCCCGCTTCCGCCCGTTACGCTCCACCTATGCACATTCGCCAGCAGCGCCGTCGCCGCCTTTGGTCTGACGACAGCTCGGGCTCCACTCCGGAGGCCGCGGTGCGCACGGTGCCTTCGGCGGGCCGGCGTTCGACCGGTCCGGCCGAGACGTATACGTCGCAAGCGCGGCGCGACGAGCAGCCGCGGCTGACCGATCTGATTCCGATTCGATACCGCACGCTGACCTTGATCTACGCGATTGGCCTGTTGATCGTGGCCGGTCTGGAAGTGCTTTACTTCCACATCGATTCGCTCGCGGCGCATGTGGTGCGCGAGGCCTTGGGCGCGTTCGACCTGGCAAGTCGCGGCAGCTTTGCCGCCTGGTACGCGTCGCTGTTACTGTCCGTGATGGGCGTCACCGCGGCATTGCTGTTCTCGTTGCGTCGCCATCGGATCGACGACTACCGCGGCCGCTATCGAATTTGGCTTTGGGCCACCTTGGGTTACTTGGCCCTGGCCGTCAATCAGACCGCCGACCTCGATGCGCTGCTCTGCGAAATGGTCGAGCAAGCGGCGGCCCGGGTCGGAATGGCACTGGCGTGGATGTGGCCCGCCTTGTGCCTGACCGTGGGCCTGGCCTGTTTGTTGCGCTTCAGTTTCGAAGTGCGCCGTTCGCGCGGGGCGCTGGCTTTGGGCTGGCTCGGTGCCGTCGAGTGGTTGCTCGCATCGACGGGCGTCGGACGTCTGACGCCGGAACTTCCGGCGCGTCAGGTAATGCTCGCCGTTGGACTGAGGTTGCTTGGCCAATTGACGATTCTCGCGGCCCATATCGCTTATGCCCGCTACGTGCTCCTCGATGCGCACGGACTTTTGAATGGCCGGGCCAAAACCGATTCGAGCCAGGCACGCCGCCGCAAGACAGCGGAAAAAGCCCTCGATACCACCGTCCCTGCCAAAGCGGCCATTGCCGCGCGCACCGATTTGGATCCGCCCACTCTCGGCGCTCAACCACCTGCCGCTCTGGCGACCGCGGAAACACCGGATTCCGCTTCACCAGCGAAACTGTTCTCCAAATCGACGCTCGATTCGAGCGACGAGCAGGACGACGACTCAGACGGCAGCCAGGGGCTGACGCGAGCGGAACGCAAACGCTTGCGACGCGAGCGCAAGCTCGAACGGCGCAACGCGGCGTAGTGGGCTAAGTCGGTCGCAGCAGCCAGCGCGCCAACCGTCCGCGCGCAAATCCGGACATAGAAAGCGAGCCGGACGGTCGAGGTCCGCCAGGATTGCTTCCGCCGCCAAATAGCCGCTGCGCACAGCCCCTTCCATCGTCGCCGGCCAGCCGCTGCGCGTCCAATCACCGGCCACCGCCAGACCCCTCACTGCGGTCCTTTGCCCGGGCCTTAAGCGATCGGAGCCGGGCGGAACCGAGAAGACGGCATGCGGGTCGGTGACCACGCGCGCCCGAAGCAATTGAGCATTGCAAGCTCCTGGAAAAACCGCGCAGAGTCTTCCAGCACGATGCGGATGATCTCGTCGGAGCCCGCAGCGGCGACTTCGGCCGAGGCGCTGAATGACGACCTGATAATAATATCCGGGCGAGATGGCGCTGCTCCGGAGTCGATTTCCTGTTCGATCGGTTGCTGGCGATGAAAGACCCATTGACTCGTTCTGCCTACGAGCACGGCATGCTCGACGTCAGCAATCGGGCGGTCAAACCACAAGTGGACGCCGCTGATCGGCGAGGCCTCCAACCGTGCCGCTTCGGCCAGCCAGGGCAGACGGGCCGCCAGTTTTGGACCGATCAGCGTGCCGATCTGCCGCCAAGGCACCGCGATCACCACGGCATCCCAGACTTGCAGTTCGCCGCCCGCGGTGGTGATCTGAAGGTCGTCCGTTGCCGTGATTTCCAACTCGCGAATCCCGGTCTCGGTTCGCAGCTCGACCTGCTGGTCCGCGAACCAGCGGCGGAGGCGCAGATCGTAGATTTCGTTTAGCGGCACGCTGGGGATCTCGATCACGTACGCGCCGCGCGAAGCCATGAAGCCATCGACAAATACCTTGCGTGCGGCTGAAAGGCTCGCCCGCTCGAGCGATTCGCCCAAAGCGCTGACCAGCACCACCGCCCAGAAACGCTCGATCGCGGCCGGCGATTGACCAGCGCGCACCAGCCACGCCGCTATGGTCGGCTCCGGCTCGGTTCCGGACGCGGGCATCCGTGCCAGGCTCAACAGCGCGCGGCCGATGCGAATTCGGTCGCCGGTCGACAGGTATTTGAGCCGCCACAGGGAGGGCGCAAGATGCAGCGGCGCCGGCAAGAAAGGCGAAGCTCGCAGATCGAATCGCCGCCCGTCGGGACCGAAGAAGTGCAATGTTCGCTCACGGCGAAAAAAGGGGGCAATGCCGGTGCGCCGGCAGAAGTCGGCCAGGTTGGTGCAGCAACCCATGCTCACATGCTGGCAAAGGTCGACCCACTCGCCGGATTTTGCGTCGCGGAACGAGCTGGCGCGGCCGCCCAGGTAGCGGCGCGCCTCGAGCAGCGTCACCCGGCATCCAGCCGATCGCAGCCCTACGGCGGCGGCCATGCCCGCTAGTCCGCCGCCGATCACGGCCACCCGCGTCGCCGCGGCGGTATTGCCGGGCGCCGTTGCGCCGGCCGAGCGCCGCCGAGTCGCATTTTCACCGCCGGGGTCCGTCATTGCGGCCGGGCCTCGAACGGCTCGGCGGCGCGTCGTGGGGGCATCAGACCCCGGCCCGTGATTTGCAATTTTCGCCACCAACTCAGGTGCACCCGGGCGGAAAGCACGTCGCCGTCGCGGCGTTTGATTTCGGCCAACAGGCCGCCGTAGGTCGACAGCATGGCGGCGAAGATGCGCCGTCC
Source organism: uncultured Planctomycetaceae bacterium (assembly GCA_963793635.1). Taxonomy (GTDB): domain Bacteria; phylum Planctomycetota; class Planctomycetia; order Pirellulales; family PALSA-1355; genus CAWCAX01. The sequence continues at coordinate 1,307,903 of CAWCAX010000006.1, read as the reverse complement.
GGCTGGTTCCAGCCAATGTTCCAACTGCGGCGGCCTGGCGATAGAGTTCCTCGGTGCGCAGGATCTCGAACTGCATCAACGATCGAAAGCGCTCATCGCGCACCCCGCGCTTCAGGTCCGCCACGGTGTAGCCGAAGCGATCGAGATCTTCTTGCGGCAGATAAACCCGATCGCGGTCGGCGTCCTCCTTCAGATCGCGCAGGATATTCGTAAGCTGAAATGCCAGCCCGCATCGCCGCGCCGGCTCCAGGGCCGCATCGTCGCGAAAGCCCCAAATGTGAATGCAGGCCAATCCCACGACGGACGCCACGCGGTGACAATACTCGGCCAGCTCTTCGAAAGATTGGTATCGCGTACGGTCGAGATCCATTTCCACGCCGTCGATCACGGCAAACAGCAGTTCCGGCGGGACCTCGAAGCGGCGCACGGCATCGACCAGCGCGGGCCATAACGGATCGTCGAACTGGCCGCCGAGCGAGCGCTCCAGCGACCGCCGCCAGCGCACCAGGGCCGCCCGCCGCAATTCGAGCGGCTCGCTGCTGTCTCCCCAATCGTCGGTCTGCCGAAGATAGGCGTAGAGCGCGTGCATCGCCGAGCGCTGGGGGCGCGGCAGCAGCCAAAACGAATAGTAGAAGCTCGACGCCGAACGCCGCGCCAGTCGCCGACAATAGGTGTAGCTCGCGGTCAATTGCGACATGGCGTTATCGGCCTCGTGGGCGGGGCTGGCTCGGATTCCACAGGCAACCGAGCAGCAGCCGCATTTGCGCGAACTTGGAAACGACCGGGCGCCGCGCCCAAACGTCGTAGTCGCTGCGGCGGATCGCGTCCAGGATTGCCAATCCGCCGGCGACGAACAAGGCCACGTCGACCTGCAAGGCACGCGGCACCTGCTCGACGAGCGGCTGCCCGGCGCGCAGATAGTGTTCCGCACGGTCCACTTCCTGCGCCAGCAGATTACGAAAGGCCGAATTGCACATGCGACGCTCATACATGTCGGTCGTATAACCGGCGGCGCGTAAAGATTCTTGCGGCAAATAGATTCGCCCGCGGTCCCAATCGCCCGCCACGTCCTGGCAAAAATTGGCCAGTTGCAAGCCGGTGCAAATCGAATCGGATAAAGCGGAGCGCTGCTCGTCGCACGAACGGCCGAGGTAAAGCACCAGCCGGCCAACCGGATTGGCCGAATTGCGGCAATAATCCAACAACTCGTTGATGGTCTCGTAGCGCGTCACGCGCTGGTCCTGGCGAAAGGCCACGAGCAGGTCTGCCAGCGGCCGGATGGGAATTGCGAACTGCTCGATCGTCACGCTGAGTGCCACAAAGACCGGGTGGCGAGCCAGGCCCCGGTAGCAGTCCTGAAGCTGGCCCTCCCACCAGTCGAGCAGCCGCTGGCTTTCCTGTGGGCTCGATATCTCGTCGGCCAAATCGTCCGACCAACGGCAGTAGGCGTAGAGGTTGTAGAAATGCGGCCGCAGTGAGCGCGGCAGCAGCCAACTGGCGACCTGAAAATTCTCGTAGTGCGCGCGTGCGAGCCGCCGACAGTAGGCCAGGGCCTCGGCCCGCGACGGAGCCATCGCATCCGACTGCCGGGGTCCAAAACGAGCAAGCTCCGCGGCGAACGAGAGTGGAAGCATGGACGCTGGCACTTCTGCGGGAAGGTGGCTTGCCGATCCACCGCGATTAAAAGTAAAAACGGTCGCCGGCTCGAAAAAAAGTTTCCCTGTGCTTCCCACAAGCAACGTCGAGCCCCTCGCAACGAGGCTTCAATTCGCCCCTCTTGTTCGAGCGGCGCAGGGGCCACTGCGGGTGCGGTCGCCTGTCCAAGCAGCGCGTCGTGCATTATGATGCTTGAGACGCTGCGTTTCAAAGCCACTTGCAAGCACTCTCAACCCCCAGAAGAACCGCGATTCTCCGGATGAAAGTGATTTTGGCGAGTCCGCGCGGGTTTTGCGCCGGCGTGAACATGGCGATCGACACTCTGGAGCTGGCACTCAAGCTCTTTGGGACGCCGATCTACGTCTACCACGAAATCGTACATAACAAGTACGTTGTCGATCGATTTCGCAACCTGGGGGCCGTGTTCGTCGACCATTTGACCGAAGTCCCGCCCGGCTCACATCTACTGTACTCGGCCCACGGCGTTTCTCCCGAGATTCGCCGGATCGCCGCCGAACGGCAACTCAAAACCATCGACGCCACGTGCCCCTTGGTCACCAAGGTGCATCTGGAAGCCGTGCGCTACGCCAAGGAAGGTTATACCATCGTGCTGATTGGGCACGACGGGCACGATGAAGTCATCGGCACCATGGGCGAAGCTCCCGCGGCGATCGTGCTGGTCGAAACGGCCGAAGACGTCGATTGCCTTGAAGTCGAGACACCCAAGTTGGCCTATCTGACCCAGACCACGCTGTCGGTTGATGACGCTAACCGGATCATCGCCCGATTGAAGCAGCGTTTTCCGCACATTGTCGGGCCGCCCAAGGAAGACATTTGCTATGCGACGCAGAATCGGCAGGAGGCTGTTCGACTGCTGGCGCGTGAGGCCGATGTGGTCCTCGTGCTGGGGAGCCAAAACAGCTCCAACAGTCAGCGCCTGGCCGAATTGGCCGGCGAATCCGGCGTGCCGGCCTACTTGATCGATGGTGCGGCCGATATCCTCCAGGAGTGGTTCAAGCCCGACGACCGGGTACTGGTCACGGCCGGAGCCAGCGCCACCGGAATCGGTGGTCGAGGACTGCTTGCAATTCCTCCGGACGCACTTCGGAGCGACCGTCGATTCACGCTCGATCCGCGAGGAGGAAGTGTACTTCCCGTTGCCGCGCGAATTGCGCCAGATGATGAAGACCGCCGACGCTGCGGCTTCGCCATAGCGAACAGGTAGAGGCCAAAGGTCGCCCCGGATCGAATCGGCTGGCCGCGGCGCGGCGGCCGGTTTGGGCCACCGCGCACCGCGGAAATTCGCGCCGCCGAATCGGCTGCCATGCAGCCGTTGCGGTGGGCCGCAAACCGCCTCTCGGCCTGCTTGCAGCCGTCTTGCCCGCTTGCTAGTCTGATAATTGTGTCCGGGTCCGGAAGTTGCAATTCTGCCTCGTTTTTCCTCGTTCCGACCCGGCCTCTGCTTCTCATTATTTTGGACCAACAGAAGGAGCCCCGTAATGGCGACGGGCAAGACTCGAGGCGCGGCAGGGACGGTCAGCGTGGGTCGATGGACAGCACCCATAGCAGCGTTCGAACCGACCTTGGACGTACTAGAAACTGAGACAGCAAGCGGCTCTCGTTTCAGTCTGACGATCTGGCCGATCGGACAGCCTCCGTTCAAGATCGATCAGCAGGTGACCCTGACCATTGCGGCGGGGGAAAAAAAACTCTCGATTCGGGCGAAGCTTAGCGCACGCAGCAATACGGCCGATCGAGTGTTCTTAGCTTTCGAGCGGTGCTAGAAGAGAAGAGTTGTCGGGCTACCCCCATCGCGGCAGGCCCACCGGCGGACGAAGCGGCTGGTGCGGCCGTCCGGAGGCGGGCAAGAGGTTTACAAAGTCGAATGTAGGAGGCGACTGGGGATCGCCGAAGGGCCCTCGTTTGGTGCTGAATATCGACGATCAGAGTCGCCTCCTATAACGGCCCACATCCCCGACGCGACTTTGCAAACCTCCTGGAGTCGGGGTTTTGCTTTGACTTCGTCCGTTGCGGACGTCTAAATTAAAGTGTTCCTAACTTGATCTGAACGGATCGGTGTTACGACCGCCCGCAAAGCAGTTCGCGCTGCTCCACGTCTGGCGTATTTTGCCGGCTGGTTGCTAAAGCCATCTCGGATGTTGTTTGGCCTTGCGCGAACGTATTCGGCGGCGTAGTAATTGGCAAGCGCGCGATGACCACCAACGAAGCCTCGGCTGCGAAAAAGAGTGCATCTCCGGCGGAAGAGATGCCGCGCGTCTCGTGGGTGCGGCGAATCGTCGATTTCATTTTCGGATACGACTTCTATATTTCCTATTCGCCGCTCGACGGCAAGACCTACGCGGCCTCGCTTTACAAGCAATTGCTGGGGCGCGGTTACTCGTGCCGCATCAAGGCCCCTAAGCGCTGGGAGAAGAGCGAAGCCTGGGACTTGCTCGGGCTCTGGACGCTGCGCAAGAGTAATGTCCTGATCGTGGTGGGCACTAAGGGTGCGGTCTCGTCGATCATCGTGCAGCGCGAGGCCCGGCGTTTTCATCGCCGCCGCAAAAAGCAGATCATCCCGATTAGTTTCGAAGGCACGCTGGATCGATCTCTGCCGCGCAAGGGATTGCTTGAGTCAATTCCCTCGAAGCTGGTGCGCATCAATGCGACCGCCGCCGAACTGGCCGCTGGCCCAGCGCCGGGATCGACGGAACGGCTCATTCGGATTTTCGACATTTCGCGTCAGTCGACCAAGCGCATGCGGTGCGTGCTCGCGCTCGTCGTGCTCTTTGCCGGCCTTGCGGCGTTCGCCGGTTATCAGTGGCAATCGACGGTCGGCCGATTCCAGTTGGCACGGCAGGCTCGTTACGAGTCCGATATGGCGCTGGTGCAGTCGCTCTGGGACTCGAGTGATTGGAGTTCGGTCATTCCGCTCTTGGAGCGCTATCATCCGCAGACGGGGCCCGATTCCCAGCGCGGGTTCGAGTGGTCGTATCGCTGGCTGCAATTGCGGATGCCGGTTCCGACCTTGCAGGTCCACAGCGGAGAAGTCCAGTGTTTGACATGCAGCCCGGACGGCGAATTGGCGGCCGTGGCATCGCGCGCCGGCATGGTTTCGGTGCGGTCGATCACCTCCGGAAAATTAGTTTCCACGTTGGAATGTTCTGCCGACGAAATCGTCAATGCGGCCGCTTTCAGCCCGGATGGCCGCGTGGTGGCCGGGGTCACTGACGCCAAGTCGTTGCGGATCTGGGACCCCAAGACCGGCAAGCAGATTCGCAGCTGGCCGGTGGATAAGCCGAACCCCTCGTCGATCGCCTTCATCGACGGCGGAAATTCGATCATGGCCGAGACGATCAACGGCGTGGCAACTTGGCATGTCGAGAACGGTTCTGCGACCAATCCCCCCGTCGTCCTGGACGAATCCGAACCCATTCAGGATCCGTTGATCATCAGCCCGGACGGCCGGCAGCTTGCTCGACTTAAAAAAGACCACGTGGTCGACATCGTAACCCCGCAGACGAAGAAATCGACCGAAGCCGGAACGGCCCGCGGAGACGCGCCCTACATGGCGCAGTTCAGCCCCGACGGATCCCTGTTGGCCTTTCAGGCCGACGATCAAAGCATCCACGTGCGCGAAATGGGGAGCGGCCTCGAACTGACAAGCCGCGAAAAGCCGATCACTTCGTCCGCGGCCATGTACGGCATGGCATTCGATTCGCACAATCGCTGGCTGGCCGCCGGTTGCGGCGACGGTTCGATCCGGATTTGGAATTTCCGCACTGGCGATTTGATCACGGAATTCAAGGCTTCGAGCGTTCGGGTCTATTCGGTCGCCTTCAGCCCCGACGGCGGGCGGATCCTGGGTGGGAGCTTGAACGGCGAGGTGCGGGAGTTCCTGCTGGGCGCCCCGGATGCGGACCTTGTCTTGGCGACGGGCGAAAAGGGGGGCAACAAAGACAATGACTGTGCCATGGCGTTCAACCGCGATGGCACGGCGCTGGCCACTTGCTCCACCGGCGACTCGGTTCGGGTATTCGGCCTGATCGACGGAAAGGAACGTCTCAAGATCGACACGCGCCAAGGCGTCATTTTGGCCATCACGTTCAGCGATGATGGGCGGCGGCTCGCCACGCTCGGAAATGCAAACACCCTCAACTGGTGGAATCTCTACGAGACCCCGCCGACGCTGGCCGAGTCCCGGGCCTGCGACATCGGCCAGGTCCCGGTGGCGCTCACCGCGGACGGCGAATGGCTCGTGGCACTGACCTATACGCCCACCCCCGACGCGCGAACCGTGGACGTGCGGCGGATCGCGATCAGCGGCCCGGAACGCATCTTCTCGATCCCGTTGGCGGCGGACATCGGCCCGGGCGTCGTGAATCAGGTGGCCATCAATCCGCCCGGCACGCTCGTGGCCGCGGTATTTGGCAGCGAGCAAGGCCCCGGCACATTGGCGGTGGGTGAAGTGGCATCCGGCAAGTCCTTGTGGATGAAGCGCTACCGGGACGAAACGCCCAAGGGCGTCGCCTTCAGTCCCGATTCGAATCGGATCGTGGTCGAGTCCGACTTCGGCCACGTCTGGGTCTACGACGTTTCGACGGGCAATGAGACATTGGCGCTACAGAGTTCTCGACCGAGCGACGATCAGTTTGCCCTGGGTGGCAGTCCGATCACGTTCGATTTCTCCGGACGTCGCATCTTAACTGCCGGCGACGACGGATCGCTACGAATATGGGATAGCTCGGTCGGATCCGAGATGCTGGCGGTCAAGTCGCACAAGCGCGACGTGTTGAACGTGGTGGTCAGCGCCCACGATCGTTCGATCGCCACCAAGTCGCGGGACAAAACCGTCCGCGTCTTACGCGGCGCGACAAAGGTCGTCCAGCAGGCGTTGCCGGAGAATAATCCGGCGCCGTCCCCCTGATCGCGTGGCGCCGGCATATCGCCAACTGCCGGGCACCGGGCGATTAACCCCGGCATCGGCCCTCAGCGCTCAGCACTTCCCAGAAATCGGGATAGGTCGCCGCTTTGCGCAGTGCGGCCAGCAGGTCGTCGCGCGTTCCCTCGGCCAGACGGCCCTCGTGTTGAATCTCGAGAGTTCGATCGGCCGCGACCACCAGCAATTCTTCCAACGGGGTCTTCCAGAACTTTTCCACAATGGCCCGTCGGACGGCCGTTGCGGCGTACTCCAGATCGCTCGCCATGGCCAGTCCGTTTTTGCAAAGAGAATTCGCTCGCCAGCCTTGTGCCGCGACAGAAACAAGCGGCACAAATCGAAGTCGGACGGCTCGGGGCCGACGGCTCACATCGTAGCAGATCCAGAGCCCGGCGATAGGGGCCCCGGGTGTCGGCGGCCCTGGCAAATCGAGCTACACATCGAGTCACGTGCGACGTCATTCGTTCGCTCTTGGCTATCTCGCTTGTCGCCGGTCGGCTTCTGGAACCGGAAACTCTACCCGCGCGACTTTACTCCACCGAAGGCGGCAAAACACGAGTTTTTATGCAACACCTCGACCTGCTCGAAGCCCACGTGCCGCAATAGATCCAATTGAAAGACCAATCCGCGCGGCGTGTCCTCGCGCTCGACATAGGCGAACACCGCTTCGCGGTAGGCGTCGTCTTTCAGGGCCGTCAGGTACTGGCCATACCGGTGCCGCATCAGACCTTCGACCGCAGGCATCGAACTTTCGACCAGATCAAAGATCCAGAGCGATCCACCGGGCCGCAATGCCCGATGCAGCGCGGCGAAAACCGCTTGCCATTGGTCGTCGGTCCGCAGATGATGCAAAACCGCGGCAGCCAGGACGATGTCGAATCCGCGTTCGGCCAACACAGCCTCGCGCACGTCGCCTTGAATGGCAGTCACTCTTCCGCTCGTCGAAGAGCTGACCCGCTCCACGGCCTTATCGAGCATCGGCTGGCTCAGATCGATCAGCGTGACATCGAGGTTCGGCAACGACTCGAGCAACTTGAGCGTGTAATTGCCCGCCCCGCAGCCGACGTCGAGAACGTGCCGCGCGTGCGGCGTAACGGCAGTGGCGGCTTGGGCGATCAAGGCCATCGCCAGCGGCGCATCGACCGTGGCCGAGTGTCCGGTTTCGAGATTCGAGAACCGCTGCACTTCGGCGTCGAAACGCTGCCGAATTTCGTCAACGGTGGATTTCATAGCCTTGACCAAAACCCAGAATGAAAAGCTTTGACGGTACGGCGAAAAACGGGAATCGTCCACAGATTTCGCAGATCACACAGATTGAGGAAAGGAAAGACTGAGGGACACGGCCAACCGGGTGACGGCGCGCGGTTCTCGTCATTCGTCGAACGATATTACCTCTCTTTTTCCGATCTGCGAAATCTCTGTAATCTGCAAATAATTTTCGCTCTTCTGGCTGCAAATCAATCCTCGGCGCGGCTACCGTCGCCGCACATTTTGACAATCTTGGGATCGAACCGGGCGATCGTCTCGACCAGGTCTTGTTGCTCGCGCATCACATCCTCGATATTTTTGTAGACGCCCGGAACCTCGTCGGCGCCGGCCGAAAGCACGTGCACGCCCGCCAGTTTCAGATTTTTGCGGACCGCGTTCCAAGTGAATTTCTGCCGGGCCTGCGTCCGCGACATTTTGCGCCCTGCGCCATGTGAAGCCGAGTTGAGACTTTCCGCACAGCCCTTGCCGCGGACCACGAATGCCGGATCGGCCATCGAGCCGGGGATCACGCCCAACTCACCCAACGCGGCCGGCGTGGCCCCCTTGCGATGCACCAGCACCTCTTTGCCGCCGTGCATTTCCTTCCAGGCGAAATTGTGATGGTTCTCCACGCCGGCAATGATCGTGGCGCCGAGCAACTTCGAGACCAGGCGGTGGATCACGTCGTGGTTGGCGGCCGCATAATCGCCCATCAGGTTCATGGCCGCCCAATATTCCTGCCCCGCCTCGCTGTCCATGTCCAGCCAGGCCAAGCGGCCGAGCGACTCGTGCTTTTTCGGCAGTCGGGCACGCGCGATCGCACTGTACGTCGAGCAGACCGACGCGCCGACGCCGCGGCTGCCGCTGTGACTGAGCAAGGCCACGTACTCGCCGCGGTCCAGGCCGAGCCCGGCGTCGGCCTGCGCGAGCGACAGCAGCCCGAATTCGACAAAGTGATTCCCCGATCCGCTGGTGCCGAGCTGCTTCCAGGCTTTGTCTTTGTTCTCGCGAGTCACTTTTGTGACCCACCACGGCTGGGCCATCACCGGATGATCCTGAGACTTCTCGTGCGTAGAACCGACACCGAAGCGAGTTCCTTTCTCCAGCGCCCGCTGAAACAGATCGAACTTCACGCGATCACCGAGCGTCCAAGCCGGTAGATCGAGGACCGACAACTTCATGCGGCAGGCGATGTCGACGCCTACGGCATAGGGACAAACGGCGCCCTCCAGCGCCAACACCCCACCGATCGGTAGTCCGTAGCCGACGTGGGCGTCAGGCATCAAAGCGGCGCCCGTGGCCATCGGCAACGCGCAGGCCTGGCGCATCTGGATATGCGAGGCGACGTCGATTCCGCTTTCGCCCCATGTGCGGTACGAGATCGGCTTGCGCGGCGGGGCCGCCGCACCCGCATCGGCCACCACCTGGGCAAACGACCCGAAGTGCGCATCGCCCAGGTGCGTGCTCGGAGAGGCCAGGATCTCGGCGATGAGTTGCTTGACGTTCAGCGTGCGCAGCACGCCCGCTTGCGCGGCGCTCTGGATCGCCAAGATGGCGCTCTTCATGCACTCGACCGGCACACCGAGTTTTTCCAATTGTCGGGCATTCATGCGAGTAAATCCAACGATCGTCGGCCCGGGCGGGCATTTCGAGCGCTCGAGGGGCGCTTTCGGTATCCGTGACGACGACTCTGACACCGTCGCTATGCGGTTGGTTCATCGTACGCGTCAAAAAGCCCGACGAATACCCGTGACACGTGCTAGCGCAGCACCCACTCCAAAATTCGCCAATCGATCCAGCGGCGATCCGGGTCGCGGCCCGGCCGGGCGATGAATCCCAGATGGCCGCCGCCCGGCGTGACATGCAATGATACGCCCGGCGGCACTTTCAAGCGCCCGAACATTTCGATCGGGATCAGCGGATCGTCGACAGCGCTGACGATCAGCGTGGGCCGACGGATGGCGGGCACAAAACGGGCACTGCTGCACTCGCGATAGTAGCAGGCGGCCGTGCCAAAACCGTTGACCGGCGCGGTGAAGCGATCGTCGAGCTCGTACAGCGAAGTCGGCCTCGATCCATAGCAATAGCCTGGAGCGCCGGCTACCAGGCGCGCCCGCTGTCGAATCTGCCGCAGCAGCACGTCGACGAAATGCCGATCGTAGAAGCGATTTTCCGCGTGCCGGATCCGGCGCGAGCACGTGTCCAGCTCGACCGGCGGCGACACCGCAATCGCATCGACCAGATTTCCGCAGGGGCCCTGGCCCGACTCACCGAGCAACTTAAGCGATCACGTTGCCCCCCAGTGAAAAGCCGACGAGCGTGGTCGGCGAGCTGGGACATAGCCGGGCGATCCCTTCCAAGGCCGCGCGGACATCGTCGGACCGCCCGCTGTGATAGGGCAGCCGGGCCAGCGAGACACCGGCGCCGGCCCCGCGCAAATCCAGACGGAAACACGCGGACGCCGTGCTGGCAAAGCCGGCCCGCCGCCCGTTGCATGTACGAACTTCGATGGCTGCCCCCCAGGCCATGAACCAGCATCACCGTGCGCCTGCCCGGCCGCCAATCCGGCGGACAATCGTCGTGCAGAATGAGTTGGTCGCCGTCCTCCAGCGGCACGCGATGCTGCCGGGCCCGGTACGGATACGTGCGACCCGGCAAAAACACGCTGGCCAAGGTTTGAGCATGGCCGCCGCGGACCAGCGGATGCGGATCGAACGGCACGACGTCGAACGATTTCGGAAGCACCGGATCGGAGCATCTGGCGATTTTAGCCGGGAACCAAGCTCCGGCAAAAAGAAGGCATAAGCGACCACGATCAGGCCCACCAGGCAGACCAGCACCAGGCTGTGCCAGAGCACGGCCTTGAACAGCGCCGCTTCGCGCCCCACCTGCCCGGTAGCGGAGGTGGCGATCACGATCGACTGGGCGTCGATCATTTTGCCCATCACGCCGCCGCTGGAATTGGCGGCCGCCATCAGGATCGGGCTGAGGCCCAGCCGCTCGGCCGTGACGCGCTGTAAGTTGCCGAACAGCGCGTTCGAGCCGGCGTCGGTGCCGGTCAGCGCCACGCCCAGCCAGCCCAGCAGCGTGCCGAAGAAAGCGTACGCGCGCCCGGTGCGTGTCAGGCTCAGGCCCAGCACGGTGTCCATGCCTGAGTACCGGGTCACGAAGGCCAGCGCCACCATGAACATGATGGCCAGCAGCGCCGGCGCCAGTTGCCGACAGGTGCCGACAAGCAACCGGCCGATCGCCGCCGGGACTCATGCCCAGCATCAGCGCCGACACCACCGCGGCCAGGAACACCGCGGTTCCCGGCGGCGTGAGCGGGTTCAGATCGGCGATCGCGTCCTCGGGCTTGGCTGGCTGCTGACCGGCGGCGACCGCAGTACGGCCCGATGCAGGCCCGGCATCGGCACCTTCAACTCGTCCCACGACAAGTGACGGCCGATCTGCGGCATTCCGCATGAGAAAGATGAAGACCGAGGCCAGCAGAAACGGCGACCACCCGCGGAGCACCGGCGACGCGGCCGATGCGAATGCGTGACGGCGGCCACGTCGGCGATCGGCAGGATCGTGCGCGGCTGCCAGAACTTGAGAAACAGGCGCCGTGGTCAGCAGCGAAACCAGCGCGGCGACGACGTCGACCAATCCGGACTCCTGATAGTTCGACCAGTAAAATTGCATCGCTCCGAACGAGACGCCGCTGACGAACAAGGCGGGCCAAACCTCGAATGTTTGCCGCCAGCCGACCATGCTGCGCACCAGCCAAAACGGCAGGATGCACGACAGCGGCGGCAGAATTCGGCCGGCCATGGCGCTCAGGGCCGGTTCCGGCAGGCCGCTCACGCCGGCCAACGTGCGAATCGGCGTGCCGACCGCACCCCAGGCGACCGGCGCCGTGTTGGCGATCAGGCACAACGTGGCCGCCTGAAACGGATCGAAGCCCAGCCCGATCAAAAAAGCGCCCGTGATGGCCACCGGCGCGCCGCCGCCGCCGGTCCCCTCCAGAAAGGCTCCGAAGCAAAACGCGACCAGGACGAGCTGCAGCCGCTTGTCGGCCGACAGCGCCGCGATCGAATGCTTCATCACCTGAAACTGGCCGCGTCTCGACCGCGACGTGATATAGAAAGATCGAAGCTACGATGATCCAGGCGATGCGCGTCAGCCCGAACGCCGCTCCCAAACCGGCGGCGCCGGCGACCATTTCGGCGGGCATGCCAAACACGAACAGCGCCAGTGCGACGGCCGTCAGCAATCCGCACAGCGCCGCCACCCATACGCGGGCCCGGCAGGCCAAAAGCACGAAGAACAGCGTCAACACCGGCAACGCCGAAACCAGCGTTGACAGCGGCCACGAGTGCAAAGGGTCGTAGTTTTGCGACCAGGTCATTGTGCTTCCGCGAACCGCAAGTTAAGCGGCCAAATCGACGGGCCAGCCGTTGGCCATGCCGCATCGCCGGCTCCGGCAACCGAGCTGCAAGTCTGCCCGAGCGAGATTGCAAGTATCGGCGGCGCTGCCGGTAGAATCAAGAACGAGGATCCAAGAAATCCAGGCCGTCTGGCGAGGCGAATCCGCGCACCGCACGATCCTTCGCAGCGCACGACCGCCGGCCGCGCGAAAAGACTTGCCGCGGCGCGGCTCACGGCGTATACCCAAGGTGTCTCGAAGCAAGCGTCGGTCCCCGCCAAACCATTCTCCCCTGCCCTGAGAAATCCTAATCATGCAGACTCGAATCGCTGTTGCCGCGGGGATGTTGCTCTCAGCACTCTGCGCGACAGGCGAGGCGACTGCCGCCGATGCGCCGACCTGGATTTGGTCGACCGCCTATCACATTCCCCCCGAAACGACGAGTGAGGAGAGCGGCTACTTCTCGATCATCGAGGGCTTGGACGGCAAAATCTACGTCGGCGCGGCGAAGTACCAGGTCAACGCATACCTGGTTGCCTTCGATCCGCAGACAAAACAAATGCAGGTGGCGGTCGACACGCATAAGGAGATCGGCACCACGGCCACCGGATTTGCCGCGCAATCCAAGATTCACACCCGGAATAACGTCGGCCCCAGCGGCAAGATCTATTTCGGCACGAAGCAAGGTTACGCCCGCAACAACGAGCCGCGGCTGGCTTATCCGGGCGGCTACCCGATGGTTTTCGACCCCCAAACCGGCAAGACGCGGGTGTACGAAATCCCGGTGCCGCACCAGGGAATCATCAGCATCGCGCCCGACGAGTCGCGCCACGTGGCCTATCTCTCCACGTGTAGCGACGAAAAGCCGATGAGTGCGCATTTCATGATTCTTGATCTCGAGACCGGCAAGTATCGCGATCTGGTCGACTCGCAGCACATGTATGCATTCATCGTGGTCGACGCGCTCGGCCGGGCCTATCATCCGCTGCTCGGGGGCGACATCGCACGCTACGATGCCCGGAGCGGCAAGCTCGAACGCCTCAAACACACGATCGACGGACAATCGGTAACAGCCCAGTCGCCGGGCGCCATCGGACTGCTCGCGCACGCCGAAGGTCATCCGATCAATTGGGACGTTTCGCCAGACCATCAGACGCTGTACTCCGTGGCCATGAGCGGCAACGCCTTGTTTCGTTACGATCTGACGAGCGAGGGAGACACGCTGGCCGGTACGTCGCCAGGCAAATTATGCCCCGAGGCCGAGGCGACCGATTGCCGTGCGATGTGCGTCGGGCCCGATGGCACTGTTTGGGCCGGTATCGCCGCAACCTATACGGGCAAAGGCCAACGGCTGGAACTGGTCAGCTACCGGCCGGGCGAGGCCGCGCCCCTCAACCACGGCCCGGTCGCCATCCGCAATCCCGACTTCGCCCAGTTCAAAGATGCCGACGGCAAAGACCTGCCATATCGGCACGGCGTTGTTCGCACTGACGGCGACGTACTTCTGCCGCGGTACAGCGTGATGGGTATCTGCGCAGTCGAAGAGCGGAACGATCTATCTGACCACGCTCTACCCGTTCACGCTGCACGCGATTCCCTCCCCGCGGAGCAAGTAAATGCCCAGTTCGCCGACTTGCAATTGGCTGGGGGGGCCCGCGGATTCGTTCTGGCCAAAATTCTTGCGACCGCCATTCTCGCAACGACGTGGCTGTTCGCCAGTGCCCACGCAGAGGAACCACTGCCGGCGGCGGGCGAAAAAATTCCGCTGATCGCGGCCATCACCACGGCCTACTATCACAATTCGCACGCCGACATTCTGGTCAGCCGGCTGTTGGAAGGCGATATGCTCGACGGTCAGGGCCGCTTTCCCAAGCTCAAGTTGGCCTCGCTCTATATCGACCAAATCGAACAGCAGCAAGCCGCGTTTCGCGACGCTGGCCGGGCCTTGGCCGAAAAGCACCAGGTGCCTCTCTATAAGACCGTGACCGACGCCTTGACGCTGGGCACCGGCCGACTGGCAGTCGACGGCGTGCTGCTGATCGCCGAACACGGCGTGTATCCGCTGGCGCCGGACGGGCAAATTCAATATCCCAAACGGCGGTTGTGGTCCGAAGTAGTCAAAGTATTCGATGAGAACGGCCGCGGCGTACCGGTGTTCAACGACAAACATCTGGCCGACACCTGGGCGGATGCGATCTGGATTTACGACGCTTCCAGGCGGCTCAAGTTTCCGCTAATGGCCGGCTCGTCGCTGCCGGTGACGTGGCGGTTTCCGGCCATCGAGATTCAGCCCGATCGGCCGATTGCCGAGGTCGTCGTACTGAATTACGGACCGATCGAAACTTACGGCTTCCATGCGCTCGAAGCGATGCAATGCCTGATCGAGAAGCGGCGGGGCGGCGAAACGGGGGTCCGCGCCGTGCGCTACCTGGAAGGGCAGGCGGCCTGGGATGCCATCAAGCCAGGCGCGATCGATCGAGAAATACTGGATCACGTGCTCGGCAAACTGAGATCGCGGCCTTGGCCAGATGGCAAGACGCCAGAGGAAATCGTCAAAGATCCGCCGGTGCTATTTCAGCTCGAATTTCGCGACGGTCTCAAAGCCAGCCTGCTGACACTCGATTGGCACGTCGCCGATTGGGCGGTTGCCTGGCGCTATGCCGACACGCGGCAGATCGAGTCGACCGTATTCTGGACGCAGGAGGCACGCCCGTTGATGCACTTTGCCTATCTGTTGGGGGGAATTGAGCAGATGATGCATACTGGCGAGCCGCCCTGGCCCGTCGAGCGCACGCTGCTGACCACCGGCGTGCTCGACGCGTTGTTCTCGGCCCGCTCGTCGGGCGCGTGGCAGGCGATGCCTCATTTGGACATCGCGTACCAAACGGCCTGGAAATTTCAGCAGCCCCTCGATCCGCCCCCCGGTCGCCCGCTGGACGGACAATAAAGCCTTGTTTGTGCCTTTGCCCGAGCCGTCGTCCTTCGTCCTGGCCGCGCTGGCCACGGCAGGCGTGGCCGGCTTGGAGGGTCTGGTCCGGCGGCGTGCCTCGCGGCCGATTTGGCCGAAGCGCGTCCCAAGCGTACGATAAGACCGACGGCGGCCCCGTTCTCGGCCAAATTGGTTCTGGCCGAGAAGATTCGTCGGGAGAGTTTTGTTGATGCCCGTTGCCGTGGGAAAAATACCTATGTCGCGACGAACCGCGTTTTACGCTCGTCGAACTCCTGGTCGCGATCGCTATTGTTGGCATCCTGATAGCGCTGCTCTTGCCGGCCGTCCAAGCGGCGCACGAAGCGGCCCGCCGCTCGCAGTGCACCAACAACCTCAAGCAGGTCAAACTGGCACTGCTGAATTACGAGAGTGCGGTGCGCTGCTTTCCGCCCGCGGCTTTCAACGCCGTGGTCCTTCACGGGTCCAGCCGCATGACCTGGGCGCCGATGCTGTTCACGCATTTCGAAGAGAGTGCGCTTTGGCGGCAGTTCCAGGTGAACGCTCCACCGGTCGACGGGTCGGTTTGGACTGCCGCGGCCAATTGTGGCACGCTGTTGGCACCGACCGCGCAAACGATCGCCGCGTTGCGCTGTCCGAGCGACTCGATTGGCGGCGTGGCGTTTTCGCATCCCGATTAGACCGCCGGGGGCCCGGCGTGCAAACCGAGGGCCGATTCCTTATGTCACGCCGGCGACGCTTCTTCTGTTTATGGATTTGCGCCGGCGGGGCGATTGTCTGCGGTTGTACCGGCAAAAAGTCGGCTCCGGCGGTGGCCCGGCTCGCAGGCTCGGCAACCTATCAAGGTCAGCCGGTCGAAAACGGCGGCGTCAGCTTCAGTCCGCGCCGGGGGCAAAGCCGTCTGGGCCGAATGGCACTTCCTGAAGTCGTAAGTTATGCAACTAGGCGGCGTTTCGCTTCGCGGCGAGGGATCGTGAGGAGGTCGTGCGGTTTGGGGCGACGCTTGATGGCGCGGGGTTCGTAACGATGGGGACGGTTTCCAACCACGTGAGCCGCGATGGCCGCGAACAATGCGTCGTAAAGCTCCGGCAAGTCCTGCGGCGCGGCCTGCTCCACCAGCGGTCGATACGCCGTCAGCGTCTGGAGCGCGCCTTTGAAACTGATCGTCCGCGGTTGCATTTGGGCTCGCTCGGCCGCGTCGGCCATCACGGTGCGAATCAGGTTGTAAGCCAATAAATGCATCCAGATTTCCTTTCGCACCATCGCCGGTGACTTGCAACGCAGCACATCCATTTGCATCGTGATCTTGATCGTCCGCAGATCGACCTCCGCTTGCCACCGCGCATGATACACCCGCGCCAGTTGGGGGACAGGATACTGCACCGCATCGCAGCAGGTCGTGACAATCGTCAGTTCGCGCACCCGCCAGCCGCGCACACGCACGGGGAAGCTCACCTCCCGCACCAAGAGTTCATCGGGAATCCGCTCGTAGCTGGCCCGGTCCAGCCAGGCCGGACAGGCTGGCTTGCGAAGCCGCAAGAGCCAGTCGTGCGGACCTAGTTGTTGAACGCGCAAGCGTTTGCTCAGACGTAGTTGATGCTGCCGATACACGCTGTCCACGCCGCCCAGGGCCAAGAGGGCCAGGTCCCAA
The DNA here is from genome assembly GCA_963793635.1 of uncultured Planctomycetaceae bacterium. Taxonomy (GTDB): domain Bacteria; phylum Planctomycetota; class Planctomycetia; order Pirellulales; family PALSA-1355; genus CAWCAX01. Next base: position 1,291,054 of record CAWCAX010000006.1, on the reverse strand, counting down.
AACGAGGCAAAGTAGCGGTCTCCGACGACCACGTCCCCCGGAAACAGGCTGCGCCAGAGTTGCCGGAACAAGGCCGTTTCGCCCGTGTTCTTGCCGGCATAGGGACCGATCGCCAGATCGACCACCGCGCCGCTGGCCAGCGACAGCAGCGCCACCAGGCGGGCGATCGGAAAGCCCAAGCCTGGTTTCTGCGAACCCGACTGGGGATACTCGGCCTGATTGGCCGGCGTGTCGGGCATGCTCACCGTCGTGCCGTCGACCAGCTTCACCGGCCGACCGCCGAACAATCTTGGGTCGCTCGTCCGCTGGTGGAGTGCTTCGCCCACGTCGCGAGCCAACCGCGCACACACCGCTTCGGACAACCGCTGGCGGGCTTTGCAGTAAGGGCCGGTCTCTGCGGCGCAAGGGGTTTTGCCCTCGGCCGTCAGAAACGCCCGCAACCGGGCGACTGCTTGGCGGCAGGAGTGGTCCGCGCAAAGTGTCTGCGAGAGAAAGGTCCACAATGTCACCAGCGGCGAATACAAGGCCTCTCGCTGCCACGCCTGCTCCTCGCGCAGGACGCGCTCCACGTCCGATGCTGGCAGCAGTTCCGAAAACGGCAGCCCGCCAGCGGCCAACAACTTGTTCCGCTCCGTTCGGACTTGGTGTGAAACCCAACCCGCGATAGACTTCCACATTGCAAAGGCCTCCGTGCCTGATGAGATGGCTTCGACAACCCTCATCTACGCACGGACGGCCTTTGCGCCTATATCAACTCACGGCAACCACTTACCTGCTCAGGAAGTGCCATTCCCGTCTGGGCCCCTTTCGTAAACGGCCGCTACGTGGCGGTGGACGTGCCGCTGGGGACCGTGCGGGTGACAATCCACGCCCTGAAAGAGACCGGTCGGACCGTCACCAGATTCGGAACGGAGATTCCTGAAGAAGTTTCGATCGTGCCGGCCCGATACCGACAAGGAATCGATTTCGAAGTCGTCGGTGATCAACTGGATCTGGATTTCAACCTGAGCGAGTAAGCCAAGTCTTGCTGGCGCCGAGGGAGTGTTTCGACTTCTAGACTGGTTGAGTCCTTTTTGCTCGCCGTGAACCCCCGTCTGCCTCGGATCGCGGCTTTGGACAGTTTCCTGGTGTTTGGGATGTCACCGGTGAGCCTGTCCTTCCTGGTCACAACGCCCGAGTGCTGGGTGCCGGCACTGGGCAGTTCGGAGCACGGCTTCCCACTGTTGTCGGGCGCCGGCCGACTGTTGGTCAAGGACCTCATCATGGCCGAAGCAGCGCTGATCACGATTGCAGATTCGGCAAATGCATTCCTAAACAGTAAGATCACGCCCAGGGGAGTTATTCGGCCGAATACAAAATCGGTCGCGGACGCGGCCTGAACCATACTCCACAGCCACGAACGAATCTGCAACTCAAATCAAGGAGCAGTCCCATGAAACTCCAAAGCAACGATACCGCACTGGTAATCATCGACCCGCAAAACGATGTCTTGAGCGAGCAGGGCATCTCCTGGGACATGGTCGGTGACAGCGTCAAGGAGAATCACACTATCGAGAACCTGGCGCAACTCTTCGAAACAGCATCCCAGCAGGACTTCGGAGTCTTCGTCTCTCCGCATTATCTTTATCCCCACGATCAGGCGTGGCAATTCGGTGGACCGAACGAGAAATTGATGCTCTCGACCAAAGAGTTCTTTCGCGTCGATCCGCTCAGTCTCGACCGGTTCTCCGGATCGGGGGCAGACTGGCTCGACCGCTTCAAGCCCTTCATCGAAAACGGTAAGACGGTCGTGGTCAGTCCGCACAAAGTTTGGGGTCCGCAAACCAACGACCTGGTTTTGCAGCTGCGGAAGCGCAAGTTCAACAAAGTCATCCTGGCGGGGATGTTGGCAAATCTCTGCGTCGAAAGTCACTTGCGCGAATTGCTCGAACAGGGCTTCGAGGTCGCCGTGGTGAAGGACGCGACGGCCGGTCCCCGGCACCCCGAGCTGGGCGACGGTTATCAGTCCGCAATCGTCAATTACCGCTTTCTTGCCAGTGCGGTTATATCGACGCAGGACGCAGTGCAGGCCATGCGGTAGACCGACAGTTCCGCGGACGCCTCCTGGTTACCAATTTCCCAGTGCAAACGGAGCCAAAACCATGAGCACGATCACGATCAACGACGGTACGCAGATTTACTACAAAGACTGGGGCAGCGGACAGCCGGTTGTGTTCAGCCACGGTTGGCCGCTGACCGCCGACGACTGGGACGCACAGATGTTGTTCTTCGGCCAACACGGCTATCGCGTCGTCGCGCACGATCGACGCGGCCATGGCCGTTCCACCCAAACCTGGGACGGCAACGAGATGAATACCTACGCCGACGATCTGGCGGCGCTGGCCGAAAAGCTCGATCTCAAGGACGCAATCCACGTGGGCCACTCGACCGGCGGCGGAGAAGTCGCTCGCTACATCGGTCGCCACGGCACCAAGCGCGTAGCCAAAGCCGTGCTCATCAGCGCGGTGCCGCCCCTCATGCTGCAGACCGACCGCAATCCGGGCGGACTGCCCCGGTCGGTGTTCGATCGCATCCGCGCAGGCGTCGCGCATGACCGCTCGCAGTTCTACAAGGACCTCACACTTCCCTTCTACGGCTACAACCGCCCGGGCGCCAAGATTTCCGAGGGTATTCGTGAGCACTGGTGGTTGCAGGGCATGATGGGGGGCGTCAAAGCGCACTACGACTGCATTCAGGCTTTTTCCGAGACGGACTTTACCGAGGATCTCAAGAAGTTCGACGTGCCGACCTTGATCCTGCATGGCGACGATGACCAGATCGTGCCGATCGGTGCGGCGGCCCTGATGTCCGCCAAGATCGTGAAGCACGCCACGCTCAAGGTTTATCCCGGCTATCCCCACGGCATGTTTACGACGCACGCGGAGCAGATCAATGCCGACCTGCTCGCCTTCTTCAGCGGACAAACTATTCGGTAAAGAGACCTGAACGTATCCCCATAATTTTCAGGAGTTGAAGATGACTTCGAATCTGCTGACCCCGAGCCCATCCATCGTGATTGCACCACCGTTCACATTCGAGACTGCCACGCACAAGGTGCGGCTAGCCGAGGACGCCTGGAACTCGCGCGATCCGGACCGCGTTGCCCTGGGCTATACCGAGGACTCGGTCTGGCGTAATCGGAGCGAGTTCATCATCGGCCGCGACCAGATTCGGGCGTTCCTGGCCGGCAAGTGGCAGCGCGAACTCGATTATCGGCTCGTGAAGGCCCTTTGGGCGTTCACCGACGACCGGATCGGCGTGCGATTCCAGTATGAATGGCACGACGCCGTCGGCCATTGGTACCGCAGCTACGGCAACGAACTGTGGGAGTTCGACGAGCGCGGCTTGATGAGGCGTCGCGAAGCCAGCATCAACGACGTTCCGATCCTCGAAACCGATCGCAAGTTCTTCTGGCCCGCTCCCGGTCCTCGACCGGCGGACCACTGCGGTATTCCCGACGTTCAGTAACTCCCCATCTTCAAAGCCGGTGCGCCCTTTACTCGGAGAGATGATCATGACCCATACGATGCTTTTCAACTTCGCCCTGCCCCTGCTGGCGGCCGCCGTCTCGACGGTTGGTCTGACGAACCTGGCCTGGGCCCAACACCCAGTCCCGGTGCTCCACAAGACCGTAAAAGTCGGCGACCTGGACATCTTCTACCGCGAGGCCGGGCCGAAAGACGCCCCGGCAATCCTGCTGCTTCACGGCTTTCCGACCAGTTCGCAGATGTTCCGCAACCTGATCCCTGCCCTTGGGGACCAGTTTCATGTAGTCGCGCCGGACTATCCCGGCTATGGCCACAGTTCGATGCCACCGCATGACAAGTTCGAATACACCTTCGATAACCTGGCCAAGGTGGTCGACGAGTTCACCGAGAAGCTCGGGCTGACGAAGTACGCCATCTACGTGCAGGACTATGGGGCTCCGGTCGGTTACCGTCTGGCGGCCAAGCACCCGGACCGGATCACCGCCATCGTGGTGCAAAATGGCAACGCCTATGACGAGGGGCTGGACAACGAATTCTGGAAACCGATCAAGGAGTATTGGAAGGAGCCAAATAGCCAACGAGAAGCGCGACGCGATTCGCAATCTGCTGACCTACGACGCAACCCAGTGGCAGTACACAACCGGCGTGAAGAACGTGGAACTGGTCAGCCCGGACGGAGCGGCCCACGACCAGTTTCTGCTCGACCGCAAGGGGAACGACGAGATCCAGCTCGACCTGTTCCTGAGCTACGGCAGCAACCCGCCGCTGTATCCGAGCTGGCAGGAGTATTTTCGCAAGCATCAGCCGCCGATGCTGATCGTTTGGGGCAAGAACGACCAGATCTTCCCCGCAGCCGGTGCCGAGCCGTACAAGCGCGATCTGAAGACGTTGGAATTTCACCTGCTCGACGCCGGCCACTTCGCCCTGGAATCCAACGGCGACGAGATCGCCCAGCTGATTCGGGAGTTTCTTGGCAAGCATGTGACCAAGCAGTAAGACCCGGCCGCTACGGCGTCCTCCGACCGGCGGAGGACGCCGAAGGTGGATCGTCGTTGGCCAAGATCGAGCACCGGCTTCGGCGACGTCACTCACCCTAAGCAGAGCTGAATCGCCGTCTGGCGCGGGCCGTTAGGATGACCGTGCGAGTCAAACAGACTTCTTGGCAACTGGCTTGCGCGGCTTCACGGACGTCTTTTTCAATCGTGAGATAGCCTTCGCATCGGTGGGAGAACGCTCGGCGTTGAGCCTGCGCCCGGTTAGAACCGCAGAATCCTGAGAATGCAGGAGCGACATCGGGCGAGCGGCAGTTCCTGAGTGTAAAACGGCAAGCAGCCGGCCGACTTTCACATGGTGTTCCAGCGGGTGTCGCAGATGGCGCCGCCGTTCGAGCCGGTAATGATTCTGGCGCCCCACGCGCTCCCGTTTGAGGTAACCTCCACGTTCGAGATCGACCACGATCCGCTGCACGGCCCGTTCTGTAATCTGCACCTTCACCGCAATGTCTCGAATGCGGATACCGGGCGAGAAAGAAATGCAATAGAGGACGTGGGAATGGTTGCTTAAGAACGTCCAGTCAGGGGACTGTAGTTTGTTCGTCACGTCGGTTACTTCTCCTGATCCCCGAGGCCGCCCGCCCCCCGCCTTGGCCGCAACGTGTCTTGTCAGGTATGAGAATTCACGTAAGCCAAGTCATGATTCTATCTTGCGTTTTGCCTAGCATCAAGCCGCGGCGGGACCGACTCATCCTCAATTGGGCCAGCAGTGGAGGAGGCGAACGACCGCAGCTGCAAGGGACAGATGTGGCCAGACCCTCGGCCTTTTCGAGCATTCGCCGGCCGATTGTAAAGTCGCGACGATCCTGCAGCCGGACGGCGAAACCCGCGGCGCTCGGGCAGAATCGCCCGCAAGCCACTCGGCCCAGACCCACCAGAGCGGGTAAATCTGTATCAGGATCAAGAGCAGCCGGTCGATGCGATCCGCGTGATCGATTTGGGTGTTCCGCACTGCAAACCCATCACGAAGATTCTTGCCATCGCGGCAAATCGATTCGATCGTCATGCGCTGAAACTACAGCGCGCTCAACCGAAAGGGCCGACTGGTCCCGGTTGCTCATCAAGAACTCGCACTCGTCACGGCGCATCGGCAGCCCCTACATCCAACGCGCGACAACGCGCCGCTCAATCGGGTTCCACATGGTCCACAGCGCAAGCCGACGATCGTGCGGAACCGAAGCCAACGGACTTCTCCTTCGGCAGCGGACCTATTGGGTCTGCTCTGGACTGTCCCCATCCAACGGGGCGCCGCTTTGCGAACCGAATAATTTGTTTTTTGGGTGGACATCCCCCCTTTTAGGCCCACGCTTCAAGGCCGAATATTCCTGACATTTTCGTAAGAATGTTTCGTGACAAATTCGTAAGGATCGGCGGTTTTCCCGGGTAAAATGAATGTTTTCCCCGATTGTACCGAACATCTCTTCAGGACAAATTGACGACATTCGTGTCGTGTCTTAGTATTCGTGGATCGCCGATTGCGATTCGCAAGCTGTCTGGTCGTAGAAGGAGTTGGCCGATGAATCCGATTGTGCTGGTCATGTGGCGGCCGCTGACGACGAAAATGTTGGTGGTCGCCCCCGGTCCTGGCGGATTGCCGGCGCTAGAGAAGATGTGCGTGGACATCTTTCCTTGCTTGATCCACGTTGAGTGATCCACTTCGCGACCTGAAATGCAATCAACAAACGAAAGCACTATGAAAGTCTCGCCCATTTCGACCATCATCCTGGCACTGATTTCCCTCTTCCTGTCCGCATGCAGCATGCACACGGAGGAGCAGCACACCGAGGCCCATAAGATTGTGGCCACCAACCCTGTGTCGAAGGCGGTTACGCTCACCCAGCAATATGTCTGCCAGATCCACTCGCAGCGCCACATCAAGGTCTGTGCTTTGGAGAAGGGGTATCTCGAGGCGATCACAATCAGGGAGGGTCAGCAGGTGAAGGAGGGTGATCTGATGTTCAAGGTCATCCCAATTCTTTACCAGAAAAAGGCGGAGGCCGAGTTGGCCGAGGCAAAGCTCGCGCAGCTGGAGTTCAATTACACCAAGAAGCTGTACGAGGACAAAGTGGTCTCTCAGAACGAGGTGTTACTGCTCGAGGCCAAGCTGGCAAAGGCCCAGGCCAACGCGCAGTTGGCGGCGGCCGAATTGAACTTTGCCACCGTCAAAGCGCCTTTTGACGGCATCGTCGACCACCTGCACCACCAGCAGGGCAGCCTGGTCCAGGAGGGGGAGGTCCTCACGACCTTGTCCGATAACAGCCTGATGTGGGTTTATTTCAACGTCCCCGAAGCCCGTTACCTCGAATACATGGCCAACCTGAATCAGAATAAGGAGGATCTGCAAATCGAACTCGTGCTGGCGAACGGCAACAAGTTCGAGCAGCCCGGCAAGATCGGCGCGATCGAGGCCGACTTCAACAACCAGACCGGGAACATCCCCTTCCGCGCGGACTTTCCGAACCCGGACCGCCTGCTGCGTCACGGTCAGACCGGCACCGTGGTGATCAGCCGAGTGCAGAATGACGCCATCGTCATCCCTCAACGGGCGACTTTCGAGGTTCTGCAGAAGCGGTACGTTTACGTCGTCGACAAAGAGGATGTGGCGCATCAGCGCGAGATCGTCATTCAGAATGAATTGGAGGATCTCTTTGTCATCAAGAAGGGGCTTGGTGTGGACGACAAGATCGTTCTCGAGGGAATCCGACAGGTTCGCGACGGCGACAAGGTGGAATACGAGGACCGTCCTGCGGAGCAGGTTGCCGCCAACCTAAAATACCACGCGGAATAGCAGCCGCTTCCCGGTACTGAAACAGGGAAACCAACCGGACTCTCTCGGATCCATGTTCTCCCAATTCCTCCGTCGACCTGCCCTGGCGATCGTCATCTCGATCATCATTTTGTTCCTGGGCGGGTTGTCGATCAAAACCCTGCCGATCTCCCAGTTCCCCAACGTCGCGCCCCCGAGCGTGGTTGTCACGCTTGCTTATCCCGGCGCCAGTGCCAACGTTCTGGTCGACTCGGTTCTGGTCATTTTGGAGCAGGCCATCAACGGCGTCCAGGATATGCGCTACATGGTCTCGGCCGGCACCAGCGCCGGCGAGGCGACGATCCTGATCGTCTTCCACCCGGGCACGGACCCGAACGTGGCGGTCTTGAACGTGCAAAACCGGATCCAAACCGTCAAGCAGCGGCTGCCCCCCATCGTGGAACTGGAGGGGATCATCGTCCTCCAGTCGATGACGAGCATGCTGATGTACGTGAACATCTACAGCACCGATCCGGGCCACAATCAGGATTTCCTTTACAACTACGCCTTTGTCAACGTCGTGCCGGAGATCAAGCGAGTCCGGGGCATCGGCAGCGCCAATATTCTCGGCAGCCGCGCAATGGCGATGCGGGTCTGGCTGAATCTCGAGCGCATGCGGGCCTACAATGTGTCCGCCGATGACGTCATGAAGGCTGTCAGTGCACAGAGCATGCTGGGTTCGCCTGGACGACTCGGCCAGGCGACCGGCAGAACCTCGCAAACCGTCGAGTACGTTCTGACCTGGGTGGGGCGCTACAACAAGCCGGAGCAGTACGAGAACATCGTTCTGAAAGCAAATCCTGATGGAGAGATCCTGCGGCTGAAGGACGTTGCCGAGGTCGAGCTGGGCCCTTCGTACTACAACATTTACTCAGACATGGACGGCCATCCCTCGGCAGCCATCGTCCTCAAGCAAATTCCCGGCACCAACGCCGCCGTCGTCATTGAGCAGGTCAAGGAGAAGCTCAAGGAGATCAAGGAGTCCTCATTCCCGCCTGGCATGGATTTTCAGGTCAGTTACGACGTCTCGACTTTCCTGGAGGCCTCGATCGAGCAAGTGCTTCACACCTTGTTGGAGGCCTTCTTGCTGGTCTCGCTCGTGGTCTTCATGTTCCTCGGCGATGTACGTTCCACTCTGATACCGACCCTGGCGGTGCCCGTCTCTTTGATCGGGGCCTTCTTTTTTATGCAATTGTTCGGTCTCTCGATCAACCTGATCACGCTCTTCGCATTGGTGCTGGCGATCGGCGTCGTGGTGGACGACGCGATCGTGGTGGTCGAAGCGGTGCATGCCAAAATGCACGAGAAACACTCCTCACCGTATCAGGCGACCAAGGAGGTTGTTAACGAGATCAGCGGCGCGATCATCGCCATCACCCTCGTGATGACGGCAGTGTTCGTTCCGGTGACCTTCATCCCCGGGCCGGTGGGCACGTTCTATCGCCAGTTCGGCATCACGATGGCCACGTCCATTGTTCTGTCCGGTGTCGTGGCCCTGACCCTCACACCGGTGCTCTGTGCGATGATTCTCAAGCCCCACGGCGCTCAAGCGCAGCAGCGCGGGTGGCTGAGCCGGATGCTGACGATGGTTTCGGGAGGGGTGCTGGCCCTACTGCTCAATCTTCTCATTTACCATCTGTGGGGGCCGCTGGGCCTGCTGCTGAATGTCTTGCCCTTCGTGCGGAAACCGTTTGACCGCGCGGTTGAGAAGGTCACGGCCGGCTTTACCTCGTTCCTCGGTCCGGTAGTCCCTCGCCGCGCCCTGACCATGTTGAGCATCATGGGCTTCTGCGTCGGCGTGTTCCTTGTGAACACGCAGCTTCCGTCCGGCTTCATCCCGCTCGAGGACCAGGGGATGATCTATGGGATCCTCCAGACGCCTCCGGGCTCGACGCTTGAATACACTAACTCCAAATCCCACGAGCTGCAGGAGATCGCTAAAACCATCGACGGGGTCAACTCGGTGTCCGCGTTGGCCGGTTACGAGGTGCTGACAGAGGGCCGCGGCTCGAACGCGGGGACCTGTCTGATCAATTTGAAGCCCTGGTCCGAACGCAAGATGACCTCGAAACAGATCATTGAGCAGCTGGAGCATGAATGCAGCCAGATGTCCAATGTCAAACTCGAGTTCTTCGAACCCCCCGCGGTTCCGGGTTTCGGCGCGGCCGGGGGTGTCTCCCTGCGTGTTTTGGACAAGACGAACACGATGAACTACAAGCGGCTCGGAGAAGAGACCGAAAAGTTCCTGGCTGCATTGGCGAAACGCAAGGAGGTGAAGAGCATTTTCACCTTCTTTGCCAGCAACTATCCGCAGTATGAGCTCGTCATCAACAACGACGTGGCCATGCAGAAGGGTGTGTCGATCAAAGATGCGATGGACAACCTGTCCATCGTCATCGGCAGCACCTGGGAGCAAGGCTTCATCCGCTTCAATCAATTCTACAAGGTCTTTGTCCAGGCCTTGCCCCAGTTCCGGCGGTACCCCGAGGATTTCGAAAATATCTTCGTCAAGAACGATAAAGGGGAAATGGTCCCCTACTCCTCGTTCATGACGCTCAAGAAGCAACAGGGCTTGAACGAAATCAACCGCTACAACCTGTATCCTTCCGCCCCCATTCAACTTTCACCGGCTCCCGGTTACAGCAGCGGTCAAGCCATCCAGGCGATTAAGGAGGTCGCCGCCGAAACGCTGCCGCGCGGTTACGGCCTGGGCTGGGAAGCACTCGCGTATGACGAGGCGGGCAAAGGGAACGAGGCGATTTACATCTTTTTGATCGTCGTCGTCTTCGTCTATCTGGTACTGGTTGCCCAGTACGAGAGTTTCATCCTGCCGTTGGCAGTGATCATGTCGCTGCCGGTCGGCATCTTCGGATCCTTTTTCTTCCTGCAGGCCATGGGACTAGCCAACGACGTCTACTGCCAGATTGGTCTGGTCATGTTGGTCGGTCTGCTGGGAAAGAACGCGATCCTCATCGTCGAATTCGCGGTGCAACGGCACCAAGAAGGTGTGAGCCTCAAGGACGCCGCCATCGAAGGCGGAAAATTGCGCTTCCGGCCAATTCTGATGACCTCCTTCGCCTTCATCGCCGGTTTGATTCCGTTGGTCCGGGCCACCGGCCCCGGGGCCATCGGAAACCGCACGATCGGCACCACCGCGGTCGGCGGGATGCTCCTGGGCACCGTGATCGGGGTCCTGCTCATTCCCGGCCTCTATTACTTGTTCGGTCGGCTTGACGGCGACCGCAAACTCCTTCAGGACGATACGAAAGAACCTCTTAGTGAGATCGTTGAACACCACGCGTAAGAAGCACTCTGTTGCGACAGCAGCCAGTTTCGTCCGCAGCGTCATCCTGGGCCGAAGCCGAAATTGACGCGGCGGCGGCGGCGCGAACTCCTGGCGGCCACACGACGCTGCAATACATCCGGCAGCGACACGAACGTATCACGGCGATCGCAGCCCTGCCGCGTGCTCCGTGGGCACCTACTGTCACGAACCCCACCGACTCCGCTCGTTCTTCGCCGCCGCGGGCCGCCGGGGTGCTAGCGGGATCAGTCCCGTCAAACTGACCGCAGTCGATACCGTGTGCAGCGGAGCAAGAAAACCTTCGGGACGATTTGTAGTCACGAAGAAACCATCTAGCCGGCGGATCGGCTAAGCTCCGCGCCGCGTGATTCAAAAACAGCTACTCGAAAATGACTCCCGATTCACACGATCACGATACACAATTGCGATGAGGACCGCGCCTGCTATCAAGCTGTCAGACAGCGACCGCATGATACTAGAACGCTGGGCACGCGGACGTTCGACGCCGGCGCGATTGGTGTTGCGGTCCAAGATCGCGCTCTTAGCCGCGTCCGGATTGTTCAACAAGGAAATCGCTCGAGAGCTTCGCTGTGGCACCAAGACGGTGTGCCTGTGGAGACGCCGTTTTGCGCAACATGGCATTGCCGGGATCGAGAAGGATGCCCCACGCGGTGGCAAACGCACAAAAAAGTCTGAGGTTCTGGTCCAGCAGATTATTCATAAAACCCTTCATGAGTCGCCCCCCCACCGCTCCCGCTGGAGCACACGTTCGCTAGCAGCAGCCTTGGGGACTTCACCCGCCATGGTGCAGCGCGTGTGGAAAACCCACGGGCTGACCGCGCGGCAACGGCCGTCCAATGCCGCGCCTTAAAATCCCATCTGCCTGAATCACGCCTGCTAGCTGCGGCGTTGCGTGCATTGTGTACCTCGCAAGTGTTAGCTTGTAGCGAGTCTTCGCAATTGACCGCCGTCTTCCCACTCAACCGACGATGAAATTCTTCGTCAACGCACAACTGCGCGAACAAGACGCTTGCGTGCGACGGCCCGTGATTCGAAGGAAGTCTTGATGCGACGGAACCGGACTGGCATTGCGCCTAAGTCGTTCGGAACCCTGACAAGCTCGCTTTCTAATCCCGCCTGGGCTCAGGTCGCGCAGCCTAAGCAGATTGCCGACCAGCGCAAGCTCATCAAGGACGAAACGGATGAGGCCCTTAGTGAGAGCTTCCAACACGAAATATAGGATGATCGTTTTCGCGCTAGCGATCGTTTGCGGCATCCTGCTCGTTCTGCCGGGCTGTAAATCCATCCCGCAGCCCTGTAAATTCATTCCGCAGCTCCGTCCCGCGCAGCCGGGACCATGCCTGCCGGAAAGCTTCAATGGAGCGACCAGCCCGGAGAACTCAGCTCAGATCGGGCCCATAGACTTTTTCAAAGATCCGAAGCTCACGAGCTTGATCAACCAGGCACTGGCCGGCAACCAAAATCTGAAGATCCTGGCTGAGAACATCCAGATCGCCAACAACGAGATTCTCAGGCGGCGAGGGGCGTACCTTCCCTTCGTTACTTACGGGGCCGGCGCGGGGATGGAGAAACCCAGCCTCTTCACGCCTCAGGGGGCCGTCGATAGCCAACTCACGTTTCCCGGCGGCGGCAACTTTCCCACTCCGCTGCCAGATTTCCTGGCAGCCGGCAATGTCTCCTGGCAGGTGGACATCTGGAGGCAGTTGCGGAATGCCAGAGACGCGGCCGTGCTTCGCTACTTCGGCACTGCCGAGGGTTGGAACTACGTCGTGACCCGTCTGGTCGCCGATATTGCCGAGAATTATTACGAGCTGATGGCGCTCGACAAACGGATTGAGAATCTGGATCGAATTATCGTACTTCAGGAGGCAAGCCTCGAGAGGGCCAGGGCCCTGAAGCTAGGAGCACAAGGCACCGAGCTGGGCGTCCAGCGTTTTCTGGCTGAGGTTCGCAGGAACCAGAGCGAAAAGCTGATCATCCGGCAGAGAATCATCGAGACCGAGAACCGTATCAACTTCCTCGTCGGTCGCTTTCCGCAGCCTGTCGAACGCGAGTCTGCGCAATTCTTCGATCTGACCCTGCCCATTTTGAGCGTCGGAGTGCCCACCCAGCTACTTCAGAACCGACGCGACATCGTCCAAGCCGAGCGCGAACTGGCGGCCGCCGGGCTCGACGTAAGGGTCGCCCGGGCCAACTTCTTTCCTAAGCTTTTCATGACGGCCAATGTTGGCTACGAGGCCTTTAACACAAAATATCTGTTCTTGACTCCGGAATCCTTGATTTACAGTGCCGCTGGCGACCTGGTCGGGCCGTTGATCAATAAGAGTGCGATCAAGGCCGATTACTTCAACGCGAACGCCAGGCAATTGCAGAGCGTCTACAACTACCAGCGCGTCGTCCTCAACGCCTTCACCGAAGTGATCAATTACCTGGCCAAAGTGCAGAACTACAGCCAGAGCCTCGAGATCAAGAAGCTGCAGTTGGTATCTCTCGAGGCCTCTGTCGATGTCGCCAGCAAACTCTTTCAGAATGCCCGCGTCCAGTACATGGACGTGCTATTCGCCCAGCGTGACCTGATGGACGCGAGAATGATCTTCATCGAAACCAAACAGCAGCAACTGTCTGCCACCGTTAACGCCTATCAAGCCCTCGGCGGCGGGTTAGCGCCGAACATCGTTCGTTTGCCGCTGGTGCCGGGCGGTCCAGAAACGGTGCCCACGCCAGAGCCGAACCTCAAAGGCCCAGCGGAGCTCTAAGATCGACCGTTTATTGGGACGCTTCTGGTGCGGACTACGGCGACACTTAAGCGCGTCGTTCACATCGGCCTGAGCCGCAGCATTCTTTTGCCGGCATGGGCGCCAGCAAGCATTCCATCAATCAACATGGTCGCGCGGCGCTCAACTCCAGCTTTTGGCAAGCTCGACAAGAGATCTGCAAACAGCGGTCATTCGCGCGATCGCAGGCCCGGCGACAAGCACGATTCAAGGCCTGCAGTGATGCAAATCGCGCGATTATTTCAACGCGGCCCGACGTTTGCATCGCATGGTGCGAACGAAGTCATACGGATGTGACTTCTCATCTCGGGTAGATTTACAGAGCAAGGATGTTCTCTCATGCAAACCCACTCGTCGATAGCTCCGATGTTGATGACGGTCAGCCTGCTAGCTTGTCCGTTGCCGTGCACGCAGTGCGTTCAAGCTGCCGGAATTACTTTTGATCTTCCCAGTTCGGTCGAGTGTCGCGACGTCACGACGAAGGACTTTGCGACGGCAAATCCAAACCTGCGGCAAATTGAGGCCAAGGTGAGGATCTCGGCAAGGCAGACCGAAGGCGCCATTGCTGCCATTGTGCAATTTGATTACGAAATCCGTGTCGGCAGCACTATCAGAGTGATAGATTATCAGCCGAAGACCCTGTTAGAGAGTTCTATTGCGCAAGACCAAATCGAGATTACGGCGGCCGCCGAAGACTCGCAGGCCGATGGGGTGGACGCCCACGTCAACTACAAGCCGTTGATCTTTGGCGGCTCCCATAATACGACGGCCAAGAAATCCGAGGCCAAGCACTTTAAGCAGATGGCTTCCCAGGACGTCGTCTTGGCCAGCGGCACGGTTGAGCGGGGGCATGGCGTGTTCTTTCGCGTTCGCGCTTTGCGCGTGGCTGCGTTCGAAGGATCGCACGACTTCGTATTGACCCTGGCCGTCCCACGCGGTTGGCGTGCGGACGTCTGCCAAATCTCTTGCACCGCAAGAGTAACCAAACAATCGATGCTGAGTAGTTCAGAATCGTCGAGCGGAGGACTGCAAACTTCGGTTGGAATGTATCTGGTAGGAGACGCCGAAGGTGGCACGAGCGCGGAGCAGCTACGAAAGGCTCAGGACCAATATCAACTAGCGCTCGCCGTGCGGCAACAGAAGTCGGATCTCTGGCACACGATTTCAAGAGCCGCCAGCAGCGTCTTTGAGCGAGGCGCCACGCTGCGCAATCGCCGCAGCATCGAGGAGGCCAGAAAGTCTCTGGATGCCGCTCAAGACCATCTTAAGCTTCTGTCGGCAGTCTGAAGCAGTGGCGCATAACGAGGAAGATATCCCCTCCATTGAGCGGACTTCCTGGCAACTCTTGTTGGCCCTCGACAATCGGGTCTGCTAGGATGTTCCGAGCGCAGGAAGTCTCGGATGGCCAAGCTCTTTTGGCCGAGAATTGCGGTCTTGTTTTTGAGATTTCCCTCTCGACGTAGGAGATTTCCCATGCCACTGCCTGTTCTCATCGCCGGTGCCGGCCCCGTCGGGATGACGATGGCCTCGGAGCTTGTGCGCTACGGAGTGCCCGTTCGCATCATCGACAAGGCTCCGCACCGTACAGACAAGTCCAAGGCACTCGTTTTATGGAGCCGAACTCTCGAACTGCTCGATCGGGGCGGAGGCGCGGCTCCCTTTGTCGACGCCGGATACAAGGCGCTTGCGGTTAATTTCATCGCCGCCGATAAAATCGTCGGCCGCGTCAGCATGGAGACCATCCATAGCCCTTATCCCTATCGCCTTGATGTTGCCGCAGTCCGAAACCGAGCGATTGCTTGAGGAAAGGCTTCGCGGCCTGGGCGTCGTGGTGGAACGCCAGGTGGAACTAACCACCTTCAAGGCGCGCGGCGACGGCGTGGATGCGGTGCTCAAGCATGCCGATGGAAAGGAAGAACCCATCTCCTCCGATTGGCTGCTCGGATGTGATGGTGCTCATAGTGCGGTGCGCCATGGGTTAGCCGCACCTTTCACGGGTGAGACGATGAACTGCGACTGGATGTTGGCCGACGTGCATATGCAGGGATACCCGTGCCCGGATTCAGAGGCAACTGTCTATTGGCATCGCGATGGCGTGTTTGTCATTTTCCCGATTTCTCCAGGCCGCTATCGCCTGCTCGCGGACTTGCCTGCATCCGGCGCGCAGCTTCCACCGACGCCCACCCTGGAACAGGTGCAAGCGATGATCGACCGGCGCGGACCGAGCGGAACAAAAGTGTCCGATCCCATCTGGTTGGCGGGCTTTCGAATCAATGGCCGCAAAGTTGCGAGCTACCGCTGGGGCCGGGTCTTTTTGGCTGGTGACGCCGCACACGTGCATAGCCCTGCCGGCGGCCAAGGCATGAACACCGGCATGCAGGACGCTTTCAACCTGTCATGGAAGTTGGCAATGGTGGTGCGCAAAGCCGGTAGCGAACACTTGCTCGACAGCTACAGCCCCGAGCGGAGCGCGGTCGGTGACGAGGTTCTTCATGCGGCAGGCAGGTTGACAACCATCGGAACGCTAAGAAATCCCGTGGCTCAAACGCTGCGGAATCTGGTCGGCCATGTCATGCTAGGCTTTAGCGCAGTTCAGCACGCGTTCGCCGATACCATGTCCGAAACGGCAATCCATTACCCCAGCAGTCCGCTCAATGGCCCCGCGCTGAAAGGCGGGACCTAAACCTGGGGAGCGCGTGGTACCGGTGGAGGGGCAAACGCCGATCGGTTCGGGCAAAACTCCCCTGTTTGCGTTGTTCGCCGACAAGACAGCGGATACGCTCAACCTCGTAAAGAGCTTTGGAAGCATTCTTGATCCCGACATTCGGCCCTCCTTCCACGAGCCAGGAATTTGGCTGGTTAGGCCTGACGGATATGTAGCCTGCTCATCCAGCGATGCGACGACTGTCGGCGATTACTTACGAGCCATCGGCTAGTCATGGATCACTCCCTTACTAAGCTTCGCCACATCGACCGGTGCTATTAGCAGCCGGGTGACGACGAATGAATTCCGCCTGGCTCAACATTCGTGCTCGTTCCGAGAACTTGTGGGAACAGCCTTCGTTCTTGAGAATCCCAGCGAACCACCGATTCGCGTCACGAAAGTAACCGAGCTCTGCCTGCTGCCGAAGCTGCTGGAAAGCTTGTTTCCCTGGCGCCGCCGATTTATCCTACCGTGCGTGCCTCAAGGCCTCCACGCGGGCGGCAGCGGTGCGCAAGATGTCCGCCTTCCTCTGCTCGATCGCGTCTCAATGAGACTGGATCTCCATGCCCAATCGCTTATGCGAGAACTGTCTGCAGCATGCCCTTCAGTATGGGCGCACCGTTGCCTGGCTTTTGCTCGCAGCGGCGTTCGCCTCGCCCCGTCCGATTCGCGCTGACGATTATCGCGTCGGCGTGGGCCGCATCGACGTGACGCCCGACTTTCCGGTGCGACTCAACGGTTTCAGAAGCCGGCGCGCCGACGGCGAAGCCACGGAAGTCTCGCAGCGCATCTGGGCCAAGGCGCTCGTGATCGACGACGGCAAGCCCGTGGTCCTGGTCGCGCTCGACAACTGCGGCATCACCGCCGAACACACGCGAGAACTGGCCCGGCGGCTCGAGGAGAAGGCCGGCCTCCCCCGCGAGCGCGTGGCGCTGACGGTAACGCACACGCATTCGGCACCGATGCTGCGCGGGGTGCTGCCGAACATGTTCGGCGAGCCGATCCCGCCCGAGGACCAGGCGCACGTCGACCGCTACACCGAGCAACTGCTCGACAAACTGGAACAGGTCTCGCTCGACGCCTTGGCGGACCGTCGCCCCGCGCATCTCGTGGGGGGTCGGCAGTTCGGACTTGAGCATCAATCGTCGCGATCCGAAAGGTCCGGTCGATCGCGACCTGCCGGTGCTGGTGGTCCGCGACCCCAGCGGCGCGATCCGCGCCATCTATATGAACTATGCCTGCCACTGTGTGACGCTCAGTCAGAACAAGATCAGCGGCGACTGGGCCGGTTACGCTCAGGAGTGGATCGAGAAATCGCACCCGGGCGCGACGGCCCTGGTTTCGGTCGGTTGTGGTGCCGATCTGCAATCTGCGCTCCGGCGTAACGCTGGATAATACGGCGCTCGCGTCGGAGCAAGGGGCCGAACTGTGCGCGCGAGGTCGACCGCGTTCTGGGGGGTTATCTCGCGCCGGTCATCGGCCCGATCACGACCGACTTGCGGCACATCGAGCTCGATCTGGTGCCGGCGACAAAAGAAGCGCTGGAAGAAACCGCGGCTCACCGACCCGTTCGGCTACAACGTGCGCGTGCAGTTGGCCGAGTTGGAGCGCGGAACACTCAAGACCAAGATCGACTATCCGATCGAGGCCTGGAAGTTCGGCGACTCGCTGGCGATGGTCTTCCTGGCCGGCGAAGTGGTGGCCGATTACTCCCTGCGGCTCAAGCAGCAGCTCGATTGCCGCCGGCTCTGGTTGAACGCCTATGCGAACGACGTGCCGTGCTACATTCCGTCGGAGCAGGTACTGAAAGCGGGCGGCTACGAAGGCGGCCAGGCGATGATCTACTACAACCTGCCCGGTCCGCTGGTGCCGGCTTGGAGCAGCGGATCGTCGACACGGTGAGCTCCGTGGTCGGTCCGACGTTTGTTGCTCCATTCGACTCGACACGCACGCACGGGTCGCTGCCGCTCTCGCCGCAGCAGTCGGTCGCCGCGATTCGCGTCCAACCCGGTTTCGTCGTCGAGCTGGTGGCCGCGGAGCCGCTGGTGGTCGATCCGGTGGCGATCCAGTGGGGCCCGGATGGCCGGCTGTGGGTCGTCGAGATGCACGACTATCCGGAAGGAGTCCACCGCGATTTCAAGGCCGGCGGCCGAATCCGCGTCTTGGAAGACACCGACGAAGACGGACGTTATGACAAGTCGACGGTTTTCCTGGACGGCATTCCGTTTCCGACCGGCGTCACGCCTTGGCGTGGCGGCGTGCTGGTCTGCGCCGCGCCGGACATTCTCTATGCCGAAGACGCCGACGGCGACGGTCGCGCCGAAATCGTCCGCAAGCTGTTCACCGGTTTCGGCACCGACAACTATCAGGGCCGGGTCAACAGCTTGGAGTACAGTCTCGACAATTGGGTGCATGGTTCTTGCGGCCTGTTCGGGGGGAAGATCGCCGGAGGGAATCCGTCGCAGTTGGTGGAACTCGGAAACCGCAATTTTTGCATTCGGCCTGACCAGGGAGTGCTCGAGCCGGCGACCGGCCGCACGCAGCAAGGCTGCGTCCGCGACGACTGGGGCAATTGGTTCGGCTGCACGAACGGCGCGCTGTGCCTGCACTACCCGCTCGAGGACCGGTATCTGCGCCGCAATGCGCACGTCGAGCCGCCGGCCGCGGCGGTACCGGTCCCCGATTATCCCGATCCGCAGGGACTCCATCCGATCAGGCCCGACGTTCAGCTCTTCAAGCTTTCCGGCACGGAGCAGCGCGCGACGGCGGCCTGCGGGCTGGGCGTATATCGCGACGACTGGCTGGGCCCCGGGTTCCGCGGCAACACGTTTACCTGCGAACCGGTGCACCTGGTCGTTCACCGGCTGGTGCTTTCGCCGCGCGGCAGCACGTTCTCCGGGCAGCGCGCTGCCGCCGAATCCGACTCGGAATTTCTGGCTTCGACCGACAACTGGTTCCGACCGGTGGAGGCCCGCACCGGTCCCGATGGCGCGCTGTGGATCGTCGACATGTGCCGCTACGTCATTGAACATCCGCGTTGGATTCCGCCGGAAGATCTTGCCCGGCTGGATACGTGCGCCGGCGACACGCTGGGCCGCATCTATCGGGTTCGGCCCGCCGGCACTGCGCAGCCAGCGGTGCCGCGGCTGGACCGCTTTGACGCGGCACAATTGGTGGCGGCGCTCCACAGCCCCAACGGCTGGCAACGCGACATGGCCGGTCAAATGCTCCTCTGGCGCGGCGAGCGATCGGCCGTGCCCCGGCTGGAAGAGCTGGCTGTGTCGGCCGTTCGCCCCGAAACGCGCCTGCATGCGCTGTGCATTCTCGAAGGGTTGGGCGGGCTGACGCCCAGCGCCGTCCTCGTGGCGCTGCGCGATGCGCATGCCGGGGTTCGCCGCCACGCGATCCGGCTGTCGGAGCCGTTTCTGGCGTCTTCGTCCGAGATGGGGCCCGCGCTGCTGGCCATGATCGATGATTCCGACCCGCAGGTCCGGCTGCAATTGGCGTGCAGTCTCGGTCAGTGGTTGGACCCGCGCAGCGGGTCGGCCGTGGCACGGATTGCGATGCACGACCCGGCCGACGCGTATCTGGCCGCCGCGGCCTTGAGCAGTCTCGGCCGCGAGAACCTGGCCGGGGCGCTAGAGACCGCGTTTGCCGACGAAAAGAACGCTCCGCCGATGCCGCTGGGTTCGCAATTGCTGGCCTTGGCCATCGCGCTCAACGAGACCGTCGCGCTGCCGGGTGCCATGGCACGCGCCACCACGCCGCAGGGCGGCCACTACGCCGATTGGCAAATGACTGCCCTGACCGAGGTGCTTGCGGCGCTGGCGCGCTCCGGTGAAAAGATCGAGCGGTTGCAGGAACCAGGCATTGCCGAGCCGATCCAACGCATGCTGGCCGATGCGCGGCGCATCGCGAGCGACGAGCAGATCGCCGACGAGCAGCGGCTCGCCGCAACCCGAGCCTTGGGTCGCGATCCGGAGCATCTGGAATCGGAGATGACTGTGCTCACGTCGCTGCTGGTTCCGCGGAACAATGCGGCTTTGCAATCCGCAGCCATCGCCGCGCTGGGTCGGATTTCGGACCCCCGCGTCGGCGGTCACTTGCTCGAGGGCTGGAAGACGTACACCCCGGCGCTGCGGGCCGACGTGCTGACCTTGCTCCTCAGTCGAGAAATCTGGCTGTCTCAACTGCTCGACGCCTTGGAGGCCGACCACGTGCCGCCGGCTCAGCTCGACGCGCGCAGCCGCCAGCAGCTTCTGACGCATCAGAACGAACTGGTCCGCCAGCGGGCCGACAAGCTTTTTGCAGGCGCCAGCGATCCGAATCGGCAGCAGGTCCTGGACGCCTATCGGCCGGCTCTGTCGCTGGCCTCAGATCGCGAGCGCGGCAAGCTTGTCTTCGGCCGCGTCTGCGCCAATTGCCATCGACTCGAGGAACTCGGCCATGCCGTCGGCCCCGATCTCGCAGCGCAGGTCCGGGGCAAGCCGCCCCAATTCGTTCTGATCGAGGTCCTCGACCCGAACAAGAACACCGACACGCGCTACACCGAATATATCGCCGTGACCTCGGCTGGAACGATCGTATCCGGCATTCTCACCAGCGAGACCTCCACGGCCCTCACGCTCGCCGGTCCCGCAGGCAAGCAGCAAACCATCCTCCGCCGCGAACTCGAAGAACTGCGAAGTACCGGCAAGTCGCTCATGCCCGAGGGCCTGGAGAAAGACATTTCGCAGCAGCAAATGGCCGACCTGATTGCCTATGTGCTGGCCGCGTCGGCCGAACCACCAGCGGCCGAGGCGAAGCCCGACGACGCATCGGCCGGCGCCGCGCGATCGCGCTAAGGCACATGCAAAAAATATCTTCCGCTCGCAACCACTCTCCCTCCAGAGAGAGGGTCGGGTGAGGGTCGGGAAAAGCCGGAAGTTATTTTTCGCTCGACCCTAAGGAGACTTTCGCGGCGCTCGGGGCCAAGCATCCCAGCGGCACGCACGAAGCGTGCAGCCGCATTGCTTGGATCCGGCGCGTGACGGTCGCCGCCGGCAATCTGCGGGCAACCGGTGACTCCGTCGTCAGCTCACCGCTTTCTTCACGAGCGCGCCGATCCTTGCCTCTTCGGCGGCGGTCAACTCCTTCAGCGCGAAGGCGGTCGGCCACATGGCGCCTTCGTCGAGGTTCGCCTCGTGCATGAAGCCGAACGTCGCGTACCTGCGTTTTGAACTTCTGCGCGCTTTGGAAGAAGCAGACGACCTTGCCGTCCTTGGCATACGCGGGCATCCCGTACCAGAGCCTCGGCGAGAGGGCTGGCGCGCTGGCTTTGATGATCGCATGGAGCCGCTCGCCCAGGGCGCGATCCGGTTCCGGCATCGCGGCGATCTTCGCGAGCACGGCGCTTTCCCCGTCCGCCTTGTCCGCGCGGGCCGGGGCGCGCGGCCGCCTTCTTCGCGGCCCGCTTGGTGGTGCTCTTGGCGCTACGGACACGGTCCGTCATTGTTGTTCCCTTTCGTTAGATGCTTCTGAAGCGGCTGGAGGTGGTTACTACGCTCAGCGTGTTCAGGTTCAGATCGAAGCACTGCGCAGGGTCGCGTTAGACGGGCTGCGGAAAGCGACCGACAAGGAAGTCGATATGTGCCACCTTGATTGCTGCTAAGAGTTCCCAGACGCTACTGCCCCGATTACTCGACTTGCCGCGACAAGTCTCGGCAAACGAATCTTTTGCGGCACCACGTTCTAATCCTGCCGCACGAACCGGACTGCCGCCGCTCCACGGCCGGTTGGCCGGGAGATCTCAAGAATTCTCGGGCGGGGGGTTAAATTTTCTTGACGCCGGGACCGCCAACGCCCAGACTTAAAATTAACTGTAGGTAGCCAATTCCTGAATTTCAAAGACGACAGCCACGCTCGGCCGAATAAACGGCTGCAATCGTAAGACATTTCTATATTTTAACCTGACCTGCGAGAGGGGATTGGTGCCCTCTTTCCGTTGGGTTGACCATTAGTCACGCCCCGGGCTGTAGCCAGGCCAAGGGAATTTTGACGTCCTCTTGGATTCAAGCGTGGACGAAACCACACGCCCGCGGCCGGATTAGCAGCTCAGAGGCATTTCTCGTCTGGCGTTAAGTCAATCATTTCCTGTTTCCGGGACACTCTTTTTCGAAAGGTTCTTCAAATGACTCGCCGCATTCATCTCTCGCGCGTTATCCTGGCAGGCGCCGTTCTCTTCGCCGCGACGACCGCCGCGTGGGCCGGTGGCATCGCCATTGGCTCTTCGAGCCTGATTGGAAAGCTGGATTACAGCGACCCGTTTAACAATTCCTATCACGGCACGAGCACGACCTATACCGTCGAGAACAACTACGGCAACCCGTCGTCGACCTGGGCTTCAACAAGCAATCTCACCTTCCCGACGTCCGCGGCCGCGAGCGGCTACCCGGCAAGCCCCGGCAATTCCGGCGGCAGCGGCCAGACGACGGGCATTGCCCAGGTGCCTTCAGGTATTACGGACGTCTCTTTCGCATACGGATTGAGAAGCGACTATGTCGTTCAGACCGACGGCATTGTCCCCTCGGATCGGGTGGATATCGTTAGCCTGCCAGCGGCCGGAGATACTATCTTTGCGACGGGTACCCTGGCGGTCTTTTTCCGGGGGAGTTCACAGGACACATATGGGCAAATTGGCATTTTTAACCCCGCCAACGCGGAAACCCAAGTGGTCGCCGCGGACGGTATTCCTGGCTTGACTGTCGGCACATGGCACAACTTTGCAGTCGAGTTCAATCAAACGGCGGATTACTTAAACATATATGTCGACCAAACATTGGAGGCTCACGTCAATTTGCTGACGTTTGATGGCGGCGCATATGCGACCTTTTCCAAGGGAGCAGTCGGCACGGGCGGCGCCAATAATCCCAACAGCGGCAATATCTTTCTCGATAACTTCCAAGTGGGAGCGCCCGTGCCCGAGCCCAGCACGCTGATTTTGTTCGGCCTCGGCTCGCTTGGCTTGTATGGCGCCGGTCGTCGCCGAAATAAGTCGGCTAAGTAAGTCGCCCTGGTGGCGGCCAGCGGATGGCGCCTCGGTCTCAGCGCTCAACCGCACGACGATGCTGTTCTGACTCGGCCCTGCCACGCAAAACAATGCCCAGCAAGTTCGCGCAGAAACTTCGCCCCACAACGTGGTCTGTCTCTCACTCGCTTTGCGCCGCAAACCGATAAATCTGCCCGGTGTCGAGCGTGAAATAGGCCTCGCCGGCCTGGTCGGCGCCGAACGACATGACCGGCAGATGATATCGCCGCTCAGCTTCCTTGCGAACCGTCCCGAAGTTGAATCGCTGCTGACGCCTTTGGAAGTCGCCGCCAATCTTCCATCCAACGTAGGGGCGATAGCGTCCTGCGGAGTCGGGAACTGGCATGCCGAGCCACTTCGGGTGGGATAGGAGGTTTGCAACAGCCACCATCCAACCCTTCTATCTGACATTCACAAGCTCATATCTGACACCGTATCTGACACATAACGGGATTGAAAGATCTTGAAATCCGGAGTGAATTTCGCATGTCCATGAAAAAAGCCACTTTAGGACGATTCCTAGAGTGGCTAAAAGTGGAGGATAGGGGATTTGAACCCCTGACCTTCTGGCTGCCAGCCAGACGCTCTCCCAATTGAGCTAATCCCCCGCGTGGCCACCACCGGACAAACGCCCGGCGATGGTCTTATCTCCTTAACTTTGGCCCCGTAGCGACTTAGGTTGCTCGCCCCCAGGGTCGAACGCAAATTATCACTCGTCGCCAAAGCTGTCAAGGCGAGCCAGTCGCCCGCGGGCGCCCCGAGCAGCCGCAAAGCTCTGCTGCGGACCGGAGGTTCCCCCGGAAATTCAGGGCCTTAAAACGAGTTCACGACCCGGTCCGGCTGGGCGGCCATTTGCCGGGCAAACGTGTAGTAGTGATAGTGGATCGCGCACTTGAGCAGGTACACGAACAGCACGTACGGCGCGGGCCGAGTGCGCAGCAAACGGAGGATGCGGCGCCGATATTCGCGCCGCAGCGCCGCCTCGGGAATGCCGCGCATCAGTTGCACGTACAGCCCGGCCGACCGCGCCAGGTTCATCGACTCGGCCTTCAGCCAGTTCCAGCGGATGCCGGCGCCAATAGGCATTGCGCGATTGGCCAAACCGAAAGTCCGTGCGCAGATAGAGGGCTTCCAGCCGCTCGAAATAGGCCTCCGGCTCGTACAGATCCTGGAGCAACTGCACGTAGCCGTCGCGCAGCTCGGCGCGGGTCATGTGCAGCGGAATCACGTTGGTGCCGAACTGCGGCTCGTCGCACTCGTCCAGCCGGCCTTCGGCCGCCAGCCGCGCGTGCAGCGGCGTCTTGGGAATGGCAGCCAGCATGCCCACCATCGCGTGCAGCACGCGGGCCTCGTGCAGATATTCGCGCTGCGCGTCGAACACCGTCGGCGTCGTCGTGGTCGAAACCCAGGATCATGCCGCACCAGACTTCGATGCCGGCGTGCTTGAATGGCGTGGATCCGGCCCAGCAGCGTGCCGCCGCTGCGCACGTTCTGAAATTTCTTGGTCTCGCGGAGCGATTCCTCGCTGGTGCTTTCGATGCCGATGAAGACGCTCGTGATATTGGCGTCGACCATCAGCTGCAGCAGCTCGGGATCGTCGGCCAGGTCGAGCGAGGCCTCGGTGAAGAACGTGAACGGATAGCCGTGGCCGCGCTGCCAGGCGGCCACGTCGGCCAGCAGCAGCTTGATCGCCTTCTTGTTGCCGATCAGGTTGTCGTCGACGATGAACGCGATCTCCATGCCCTGGGCGCGCAGCAGTTCCAGCTCGGCAGGATCACCTGCGTATTGGTCTTCAGCCGCGGCCGGCGGCCGAACGTGACGATGATGTCGCAAAACTCGCACTGAAACGGACAGCCGCGCGAAAATTGCAGGCTGCCGAACAGATAGTGCTGCATCTTGAGCAGGTCGTAGCGCGGCGCCGGCACCCGGGTCATGTCGGTCCGCTCGGCCTGCTCGTAGCGCGGCCGGTGCTCGCCCCGTTGCCAATCGTCCAGGAACCGCGGCCAGGTCTCTTCGGCCTCGCCGACGAAAATCACGTCGGCCAGGTCGCCGAAATAGTCTTCCTGCACGCTGACCCAGGGGCCGCCGACGACCGTGAACACGCCGCGGCGTTTGAGCTCGGCCAGAATCTCGCGCATCCGCGTCCGCTGCACGCTCATGCCGGTCAGCCCGACGATGTCGGCCCGGGCCAGACGGTCGAAGTCGATCGCCTCGACATTCTCGTCGACCAGCGTGATCTGATGCTCGGCGCGGCGTCAGCGCGGCCAACAGCGGCAGGCAGGCGACGGGCAGGTTGGCCCGCTTGTTGACCAGCGGCAGGGCATGTTCCAATCCCCAGTACGAAACCTCGAACCGCGGATTGACCAGCACGATATCGGCCAATAGACACCATGCCTTTGAATGGGAGCCGTCGGCTCCTAATGAGAGGGCTTGTCCGTCCAGACGACCGGCTGCGGGGCCAATTCATCGGTCGGACGCTTGCCGGCGTCGGGCCGGCCACTGCCCGCCAGACGGCTCTTGGCGCGGACGCTCATGTCGTGGTCGCAAACGATCTGACAGCTCAGTCGAATGCCGGCACTGGCCAAGCCGCGGGCGGCGAGCACGGTTTTTTCGGCCTCGGTCATTTTTGCCGGTTCGCCCGATACGAACTCGACCCGGCAGGTTGTGCAGCGGGCGTTGCCGCCGCAGGCGTGGAGCTGGTCGATCCCGGCCTCGTCGGTCAGCGCCAAAACCATCCGCTTGCCGGCGGGAACCTCAAAAGTGCCGACCCCTTCCACCGTCAGACCAGGCATTTGAAACGCTCCGAGAGTTTTTGGGATTTCCGAGTGCTGGACCCCATCATATCGGGACTTGCGCCGATTGCCAGCCGAACCCCTTGGCCGGCAGGACGCGATACACCGCTGGCAACAGACCCATCGGTCGGCAGCCGGTGGGCTTAACGAGCGTGTTCAGACTCGCATCGCCAGGCGCGATTCGGCCTCCCAGCGCAGATCGGTGTGCGGGAATCGGAGAATAAAATCGGGCCCCAGTGCGCGGGCCGGGGTCATAAAGCCCGGCGTCAGGCCGGCCTGCGCCCGAGCCACCGCCTCAACCGCGGTGAACATCGTGAGCTGATATCCGCTCTGCGTCTCGAGCGTGGCTGAGACGCACGCGCCTTCGGCCGTGGTCACGCGCCCCCACAGGCTCGAACGTTCGCGCTCGCGCTGCTGGGCGTCGGGGCCCGGCGGTCGGCGGTCGATCTGCCGCTGGAGAAAATGTGCCAGCGGCGGCCAGTTTAGCGCCTTGAACACCCAGCCGATGCGGCGCGCGATACGGATCTGGATCCGCGGCGTGGCCAGATAGACTTCGATGTTCGGAATGCCGGTCGTGTAATAGGCGCTCGCCACGTCGCCCCAAGGAATGGTCATGGCCCAGCGCGGGCCGTCGCGGAACGGAACCTGCATTGATTTCCATCCGACCGGAACGCGCTCGATGCGCCCGTTGATGCGCGCCCGGCCCCCTTCGGGCAGCGCTTCGAGCGCGGTCTTGGCCGTGCCACGGCTCAGGCCGCCGGTAAACGCGAAGGCCAGCTGCAAACTCTCGGCGCCAGGCAATCGCTGGGCGAGCATGGCGGCCAAGCAATCGGTGGGCACCACGTCGAAACCAACGGCCGGCATCAGCGTGACGCCGGCCTGCTCGGCCTGCGGGCCGCGCACGGCGGCGGCTTCGATCGCGCCGATCTCGCCCGTGATGTCCAGGTAGTTGGCGCGTGCGACCAGGCAGGCTTCGATCAGCGGCTGCGCGGTGCGCGAAAAAGGGCCCGCGCAGTTCAGTACGGTCCGCGTGCCGCTCAGATGTTCGGCAATCGCCGCCGGGTCGTCGAGCGGAAAGATTCGCGTTTCGCAGCCCAGCTCCCGGGCCAAGGGCGTGAGCGACTCCGCGTTGCGGCCGGCCAACAGCGGTCGCTGCCCCACTGCCACGGCGTGCCGCGCGATCAGTTGGCCCGTGTAGCCACTTGCGCCGTAGAGCATCCAATTCGGGTTATCGGTCATAGGCCGTTATTATGGCAGGCGATCGGCGAAGCGGTCGAATCGCAGCGCAAAAAGTCCGCCTCACTCGGGCACGAGGACTTGAATCTCGTCGCCCACGACGCGGACTTCGAAGGCCGGGGTTTTGATCCGCGGATTGTCGCACCAGGTGCCGTCGGTCACGCGGAATCGCCAGGCGTGCCAGGGACAGGTGACGATTTGGCCCTCCAGATGGCCGGAGGCCAGCGAGGCCCCCATGTGCGGACACAAATCGTCGATGGCGTAATACTGGCCGCCGCCGAGATTGAAAATCGCCACCAGCCGGTCCCCCACCGCGACGGCCGAACCCGTGCCTTCGGCAATCGCACCGACTCGGGCAACGGTGACGAAGTCGGGCATGGATTGGTCAGCAGGGTTGGGGACAACGGGCCCGCAGTGCGGGAATCGGGAGTAAGTCCCACCCCTACCGGGCAACTGATTCTAATCTGCGTTGCAGACATCGGAAAGCAGGCGATTCTAAGAGGCCACGGGCCCACTTTGAGCCGCTCCGGGCGCCAGCAGCCGCCTTGTCACCAGGGGCTGAAGTTTGCGATACTTGGCTACATGCTCAACCGACAGCTCAAAGATTACGTGGTCAGCCACTTGCTCCCCCGGGTGCAGATGCCCGGCCAATATCTGGGGGGCGAGCTGAACATCGTGGTCAAAGATCACCGCCAGGTGCGCGGCAAGCTGTGCATGGCCTTTCCCGACGCCTATACGATCGGCATGAGCCACCACGGCTTGCAGGTTCTGTACACGCTGATGAACGGCCTGGACGATTGGGCCTGCGAGCGGGCATTCGCCCCCTGGCCGGACATGGAGGCCCAACTCCGCGGCGCCGACGTGCCGCTCTACAGCCTGGAGACCTTCACGCCGCTGTGCCAGTTCGACGTGCTGGGCTTCACGCTGCAATACGAAATCTGCACCAGCAACTTGCTGCTGATGCTCGACCTGGGCCGCATTCCGCTTCGCTCCGCCGAGCGCACGATGAACGATCCGCTGGTCATTGCCGGCGGCCCCTGCGCTCAGAATCCCGAGCCGCTGGCCCCGTTCATCGACCTGTTCGTCACCGGCGACGGCGAGCCGAGCCTGCCGGTGATCTGCAGCAAGTGGCTGGAGCTCAAAGAAAGCTGCCGGCGCGGCGGCGGATATTTGCGCGGCGAAGCCGGCCGGCTGCGAGCGCGAGGCAATGCTGGCCCAACTGGCCGCCGAATTGCCGTTTGCCTATGTGCCGCGATTTTATGAGCCCGACTATGGCGCCGACGGCCGCCTGACGGGGCTTGAGCCCACGCGGCCGGGCGTGCCGGAGACGATCGAGCCCTGCGTGATCGGCGATCTGGACGCGATGCCGCTGCCGACGCGGCCGATCGTGCCGTTTGTCGAGTGCGTTCACGATCGGATTTCGATCGAGATCATGCGCGGCTGCCCCTGGCAGTGCCGCTTCTGCCAGAGCACGGTCATCAAGCGGCCGCTGCGGATTCGCGAAGTGGAAACGATCGTCGCGGCGGCGTTGGAAAGCTATCGCAACACGGGCTACCACGAAATCTCGATCCTGTCGCTTTCGACCAGCGACTATCCGCACTTCGAGCGGCTGGTCAAACGGCTTCAGGAGACGTTCCGGCCGCTGGGGGTCAACATTTCGGTGCCCAGCCTGCGCGTGAACGAAGCGCTCAAGAGCGTGGCCGCGCTCATGGACCCGCGCAACCGCAATAGCTTGACGCTGGCTCCCGAAGTGGCCCGCGACGACATGCGCGAGCAAATCCGCAAAAAAATCAAGAACGAAGATCTGTACGAAGGCTGCCGGCAAGCCTTCCGCAACGGATTCCAGCAGGTGAAGCTGTATTTCCTGTGCGGGCTGCCCGGCGAGCGGCCGGTCGACCTGGACGGCATCGTGGACATGGCCGAGACGCTGGCCGCGATCGGACGCGAGGAGCGGGGCCGGCCGGCCAAGATCACGGCCAGCGTCTCGAATTTCGTGCCCAAGGCGCACACGCCCTATCAATGGAACGGCATGCAGACGCGCGACTATTTCCACTGGGCCCACCGCTATTTGCGCGGCCGGCGGCGCAATTCAAGCGTGGTCGTCAAATGCCACGACGTCGAGACCAGCTTGCTCGAGGGCGTGATCAGCCGCGGCGATCGGCGGATTAGCGCGGCCGTCGAACTGGCTTACCGTCGCGGGGCGCGGCTGGAAAGTTGGCAAGAACAGATGCAGCCCGACCTGTGGTGGAAAGCCCTGGCCGACGCGGGCATCGATGTCGAGCAGGCCCTGCACCAGCCGTACGAGATCGGCGATCGCCTGCCCTGGGACCATATCAACGTCAAGAAGGGGCGGACGTATTTGGAGAAAGAACAGAACCGCGCGGTGCTGCAATTGGCCTCGATGGCCGGCGCCACGTGAAAGGCGCGCCGACAAATTGAATGCCGCGCCGGCCGCGCCTTGCGCAGCGGCACGCCGCTAAAATAATATATGTTAAGCCCGCGGAATGCTGTCCGCGGGGGCCGGCTCACGAGCGCCGACCTGCAAGAACGCACCCACCGCAAAGCATTCCGCGGCCTTAACGGACGTGAGCGAGCGAGGGTGACGCCCGCGCAACCGTTCTCCTTAAACCCCTGCCCCCCGCCTCATGTCACGCTACCGCCTGCTGGCCCTGGATATCGACGGCACGCTGGTCAATAGCGACCACGAACTGCCCGAGCCGACTCGGTTGGCCGTGCTGCGGGCCAAGGAAGCCGGGCTGGAAGTCGTGCTGGCCACGGGCCGGCGCTACAGCCGCACGCTGCCCTTGGTCGAGCCCTTGCGGCTGCACGTGCCGCTGATCACGGCATCAGGGGCCCTGATCAAGGATCCGTTCGATCATCGCACGCTGCTGGTCGCCAATTTCGAAAGACAAGTGCTCCGGGACTGGCTATCGATCACGCACGCGGCCGGTTATGCGCCGGTGCTCTACGGCGATTCGTTTGCCGAAGGATTCGATTACTATTGTGCCGCCGTCGACGTCGCCCAACCGGAGCTGGCCGAATTTTTGCGTCGCAACGTCGGATCGGAACAGCTTTGGCCGGACCTGCACTTGCGGCCGCCGGAAGGCATCTTTGCCGGTTTCGCCATGGGCACCCGCGCAGATGCTGGCGCTCGAGGCCCAGCTCGAACAGCGGCTCGGCGAGCACCTGTCGGTCCATGTGCTGCGCAGCCCGCGCTATCAAGGCTTCATGTGCGAAATTGCGCCCGCCGGCGTGAGTAAATGGTCCGGCATCCTGCATCTGGCCGACCAGTGGGGCATCGGGCCGGACGAAATCTGCGCCGTCGGCGACGACGTCAACGATTTGCCGATGATCCAAGGGGCCGGCCTGGGCGTCGCCATGGGCAATGCGGTTGACGAGGTCAAAGCAGCCGCCGATCGGATCGCTCCCTGCAACAACTCGCACGGCCTGGTCGAGGTGGTCCGCTGGCTGCTGGAATAAGTCCAACCCGGTGCGAGCCCTCAACTGAGAAAAACAAAGAGGAAACGATCCACAGATTACGCAGATTTCGCAGAGAAGAAGCACCGAGCAACTACGAAGACGATCGGTGTTTCACGCGGCCCACACAGCTCGCAGTCTTTCACTCCGAAATCTGTGTAATCTGCGGACAACCTTCCTCGCTGCGTTGGCACTCGTCTCCTCGACCGGACTAAGAGCCTATCCGAGAACCGTCGGGGACTGGCTCATTTTGCGGTGCCCCGGGAGCAAAATGTGCCTGTCCCCTTCTCCCGGACGGTTCTCGGATAGGCTCTAAAAGCCTGCTAGCTGGACGAAATGCACGGGAATTCGGTTGGCGGTTTCGCCTTTTGCTGCTTGGCCCAGGTCGCTAGAATTCGCCACCTTTTTCAGGCAACCGTCTGCGCATGCGCGCCGGCGGATCTATGCCTCCGTCTGAGCGAGAACCGCATGCGAAAATCGTTCGCCCTGTCGATCGGCCTATTGATTGCCGCCGCGGGTTGCGGCAATTCGATCGCCAAGCCGGACCTGCTGCATCCCGGCTCGTTGGCCTATCAGCGCTGGCGCGCGGAAATCTTCGATCCCTATCCGACTCCATACCTCGGCACGCCGGTCGAAGGGGCTCGCCCGCCCCAATTCCGAACTCCCTCGCCCGAGCAGCAGGACAACGAACCTGCCCTGTTCAACCGATTTGGCCCGCCGCCGGCGAAGTACGACGTCAACCCGATTTTCTGACGCGGTTGCCTGCCAATTCTCGGGCGCTCTTCGCCCACGCGGCCTGGCCTGCTGGCAATGCCTTGCTAGCGCAGTTCGGGTGCGATTGTAACGATTGGGTTGAGTTTTCGCTCGCGATCCGCCGATATGCAAAACTGGGGCCGCATCTCGTTCGCGGTGTTCGAACAAAGCGCATCGCGGCCCGGAAAGGAACCGCCATGTCTTTGGCCAGCATCGGAACTTTGGGGAGCAGCCTGAGCTCGTTCTATCAGAGCATTTCCGGCGGCACGCAGCCGTCGACGTTGACAACGCTCTTGCCGCCGGAGCCGCCGAGTGCGCCGAAGCCGTCGCCAGACGCGCAGGACGCGCAAAGTTTCGGCCACACTTCCGACGCCGTGTTCAGCCAGATCGAAGCGGCGATCCACGGCGCCCTGACCTTGGCCCAGTCCAACACCACCGGCCGGCCCAGTTCCATCATCCGGCAGGCCGTCGCCGAGGCCTTTCCGACCGCGGGTGCCAACTCCGGCGCGAGCACAGCCAGCGCCGCCGGCTCAGGCCCAAGCGCCAATGCCGACAGTCCCGGCGCCGATAGCCAGGACGACCCGAACAGTTCGGCGTCGACCCAGGCCTATCTGGCGGCCCTGAATTCGTTGGGTGTCGACCCGCAGAAATTCCAGGAAGACCTGGTCTCGGCCGTCAAAGACGCACAGCAGGGCAACGTCGATCCGAGCGCGGTCTTCAGCAATTTCCCGCTCGGCTCGAGCCTCGACGCCGTGGCGTAGGGCGGATTTCCTCGGGAGGATCGGCTAGGACGCGACTCGCGGGCGCGATGCGCCGACCGCTTCGATCTCGCGACAGGTTTGAGCAAGCGCGGCGGCCGTGTCGAATCGAGCGGCCAGTTCGCGACAACGCTTGTGCACGTCGGCGGCGCCCAGCAATTCCTCCAGTGCCGCCGCCACGCGCGCCGCTCGAAATTGCCTCGGCCGAATTGTCAGGCCGACGCCCAGCCGCCGCAAGCGCTCGGCATTGTCGGGCTGATCGTGGCTCATCGGCATCGACAAATGCGGAATGCCGGCCGCCAGGCCTTGGGCCAGCGTGCCGATGCCCGCGTGATGCACCACGGCCGCCGCCCGAGGTAATAGCGCGCCCATCGGCACGAACTCGAAATGCCGCACCGAATCGGGCAACCGCGCGGGCAGTTGCTCCGTGTAGCGGGTGAGCAATATGCCGCGTCGCCCCAGCCGCTGGCAAGCCTCCACGGCCACGCAAAAGAACTCGTGAGCGTGCAACATGGCCGAGCCGGGCGTGAACACGATCGGCGGTTCGCCGGCCGCCAGAAACGCCTCCAGCTCAGCCGGCACAGGGCTAAAGCCGCCTTCGTCCCAGAGCGGAAAGCCGGTCAGCACCAACTGCGGCGGCCAGTCGGGCTGCGGCGGGGCAAACCAGGGCGGAAACAGTCCGATCACGCGACCGGGCGCGTTGAGCCAGCCATCCGCCACATGCTCCACCGGCGGCAAACCGCAGCGTGCCCGAAAGGGCGTCAACCCGCGGTTGATCAGCGGGTCGATCAGCAGCTTGTCGGCCAGGCGGAATTGCAATCGCTTCAGGCTGCGCGGGACCCAATCGGCCAACAGCAGCGGAACCAAAACGGCCGACTGGTACACACTGCGCAGCACCGCGGGCTGCAAATGCACGGTCACCAGCGGCACGCCCGACTTTTCGTGCGCCACGCGGGCACCCAGCGCCGTGCAGGGGGCCACTACCACCGCGTCGCCTTGACGCGCGAAATTCTGGGTCAGGTCGTAGAGTTGTTGCAATTGCGGCAACACCAGTTTTTTGACGATGAACGGCAGCCCGCGCCACGGATGCCAAAGGTTGGGATCCTCCATCGCGTGCCGCAATTGATCGGCCGTGCCGACCGGCGCAAATTCGACCCCCACCCGGCGGACCAGCGGCTCGAAGTAAGGGCTGGTGGCCACGGTCACCTGGTGGCCTCGCCCCTGGAGCCGCCAGGGCCAATCCCAGGAAGGGGTGCACGTCGCCGGCGCTGCCCAGGGCGATCAGCAGGATGTTCACGTCAGTTCGACTCCGTCGAGGTGGATGCGGTCAACCGGCTGGGTTATAGCGGAATGGCGTGAATTGGCAAACGAAAGTGCAACACGAGGAAAAAGGGGATAGGGGGATGACTGGGGATACGGGGGATGAAGATGAGGACTGGCGGCGGGCAGATTTCGCGTTTCAATGCGTCATCCGTCTCTTGACAATGCCAACCGAGCGGGGCCTTGATCGCGAATCTTCGCCCAAGTGAAACCACTAGCTTCGGGGTGGCATAAGCGGTAACGGCGACGGGCTTCGCGGCAGTCGAAGTGCGAAAAATGAAATAAATCAACCGCTCTGCGAAGATCACTTTCCGAAATTCTTGTAGCTGGAAACGCCGGCAGGAGGTGCCAACCGGTGAAGATCCGAAACCGCACTGCAAACACCGCGGCGTGCAATACGGAAGCGGTGTTGATGTGAAACATCGCCGACTGTCGATCGCCCGCTTCATACCAGCAGATTTTTTGTTTCCGGCCCGTCGAACTCACATCACTTGGCACGGTCACCGACAAGCGACGCGGCGCAGGCCAACCCAGCTCTCTGACAAAGCTCGCTATCGTTATCACCGGGCTTCTCCACCGGGTAATGAGACGCCGTGTTCCGGAGGAAGTGGCAGACATTCTCCGATCGCGGCTGCGGATTCGGCGCACTTCAATACCCCGGCGAGTTGTTGACGCTCACTAGGCGCGGGGCCACGCGCGCCAACTCCTTGCCGCTGGTGTCGTAGGCGATGCCCAGCAGTTGGTGCTCGCCGGGAATCGCCAGGTCGCTGGGCCACTCGGCCCGGGCGCGCTGGAACTTGCCCTCGGCATTGATCACGTCGACCTGGGCTGCAAATTCGCCGATCTGTTGGCCGTCGAGATCGGTAAGACGGAAGGCGTACTTGGCCACGCTGTCGGCCTGGTTGGGCGGCACGGCCATCAGCCCGGTCACCAGGGCCTTGGTGGGCTGGTTCCAGGCGGTGTCACAGCGGATCGGCATCATTACCGCGCCGCACTGCTTCCAGTCGGCGGCGTCGATTTTCTCCACGAGCTGGATTTTGCCTTGCGATGCCGGCTGCTGCACCGACAGCGGGCTGCCGAAGGCGAACGTGCGGTACGTGCGGCCTTCGCCGTCGCTGTAGCAGAGCTCGGCATCCAGGGCGATCACCGCATTGAGCGCCGGCTTGAAATCGGGAAAGTTGGCCCAAGGCAGCTTGAACTCGATTTCGGCACCATAGCTGGTCTGCCGCGCGCCGACCTCCACGCCCGTGCCTGCAATGGCCTTCAGCATGTCGGGCCGCAGACACCAGCGCGGCTTGAGTTGGGCATCCTGATAGCCGGTCCAATACATGTGGACGGCTCCCGGTCCCCACGTCATGTCGCGAAAGGTTTCCCCGCGGCGGGTGTCGAAATACCACTCCACGCCGTCCCCCTCCCACAGCTTGTTGTCGGGGGCCGGGTTGGCTTGCTTCTTGTCGAGCGTGCGCAGGCCCGCGTAGAAGGCTGTGTCGTCCCACATATAGAAGAACTGCGCGGCCCGATTTTCCAGGTCCTGTTCGAAGTAGCCGACCGGCGTGCAGAAGGCGTCCTTGAATTCGGCCAGGTCGCCATCGATCTGGACGCCAGCGGGTGCCCGCGTGGCCAACCCGCGTACCCCGGGCACCAGTTCCGATGCCGACGCCCTGGCCCGCGTCGAGCCGGTCAACAGCGTGGCGCCCACCAAGCAGGCCGCGATTCGAAACCGATCGGCGGACGGAGCCAATAGAGCGAACATGGTCTCAAACCTTTGTTGGATTACTTGTTATTTTGCGTGGTGATTGGGAAATCGTCCGTGCGGAAGGGGGATGCCGGCAGTCCATCCTTGTTCCAAAGATTGCCCAGGGGAAAGCTGGCCCAGCCATAGCGGACCGCCTTGGGATTGGGCACCTTGTCGCTCGACACGACGACGGTTTCCCCCTCGATCTTGGCTGTTGCGTTGTAGAACTTCTTGTCTTCGCCGGCGATGGTGAAGTCCGCAAGTTCTCCCTCCTTGGCCATCAGCCCGGTGCCTGCGTGTTGGAAGCTCAGGATCACCTTGTCGCCGCTGACGGTCAATTTGTCGTAGATCGGTCCGCTGTAGGCGATTTTCTCGCCGTAGGCAATCGCCCGGGCGGCCAAAGCCAAACGCTGGCCCACTTCTTTCTTGTGATGCGGGTGGATGTCTCTTTCGTCTCCCAGTTCGGTCAGCACGGCCAGTCCGACGCCGGGCACCGTGTTGCTGGTAAAGAGCTGGGCGTCGCGAAGTTCGGCCCACGCGCTTTCGCCGGGCTCTTTGTTGCTTTGCATGTAAGGGGCCAATTGCACCACCAAGAACGGAAAGTCGCCTTGGCCCCAGGCGTCGCGCCAGCAGCGGATCATGGCCGGCAGCAGGGTGCGGTATTGCCAGGCCCGATCGGCGTTTGACTCTCCCTGATACCAGATGGCGCCGCGGATCGGAAATTGGGTCAGCGGGGCGATCATGGCGTTCCACAGGTCGCTAACTCCCTGCGTGGGCTTCATCTCTTTGAGTGCCGGATCGGCCTCGATCGCAGCGCTGCTCATCCAACGCTCCGCGGTCGTGCCGCCGACATTGGAACTGATCAGGCCGATCGGCACCGGGCACGCTTTTTCCAGGTCGTGGCCGAAGTGATATCCGACCGCGGAAAAAGCAGCCACGCTCTGCGGATTGCACGTCGACCAGATGCCCGCGACATCGGTCTCGGCGCTGCCAGCGCCGCGCCGAGGAACCGTAAACAGACGTATTTTGTCTGCCGGCTGGGCGGCCTGCGTCGCTTCTTTGCGCCGGCACTCTGTTGGATCGACATTTCCATGTTCGACTGGCCGCCGCAGACCCAAACTTCGCCGACGAGCAGATTGTTGAGTTCGAGCCTCGAATCGCCTTGGGTGATGCTCATCTGGAACGGGCCGCCGGCCTGAAGCGGCGCCAGTTCGACCCGCCATTGGCCATCCTTGGGCGTAGCCGAAACCTCTTGCCCCTCGAAACGCACCGTGACGATCTCGGCCTGGTCGGTCGTGCCCCAGACCGGCAGCTTCATCTGTTGTTGCAACACTGCGTTGTCGGTGAACAAGCCATGGGGCTTGACGGCCGCCTCGACTCGCGCCGCTGCCAAGAGCCATATTCCCCAGCAGCATATCAGGTTTCGTCGTCGGCTCATCGCAACTCCTGGTGGTGTGAACTTTCGATCCGCCGGTGCTCTGCTCGGCAATACAACAGCCCAGGCACCCGCGGACTGTCGGTGGCATTAGGTTACTCGCTCGAACCGCCGCCTGCCAGAAGAGGAAAGACGGAAGGATGAAGGCGGAAGGATGAGGGCGGAAGGATGAGGGATGAAAAACGAAGAGGCGGAGAGACGAAGAATGGCTGGCGGGCAAGTGGCGCTTGAGCAGCCAAAGCGGGACTTGCGCAATCCCGGCGTGGAAATCTGCAAAGTGAAACTTGCGGACGTCGCCGGGAGTATCCAGAATGTGTCGAAAGCTCCGACTGACCCATTCCCGCCCTTGGCCGCCCCCCCTTTGGAGACCACGCCATGACTTCAAGCGCTTTGCAGTCCCGCCGGCTGTTGACGATGGCAGTTTTGATAACCTTTTGCGCCTGCGCAGCGGCCGTGCTTCGGGCGGCGGAATCCAACGATGCGCCGCCGACGGACCCCGACTTCAAAGTCCAAGGCGAATACGCGGGCCAGATTACGACTCAAAGCGGCCAGAAGGACGTCGGCGTGCAAGTCGTTGCCTTGGGCCACGGCAAGTTTCAAGCGGTCGGCTACATCGGCGGACTGCCGGGCGAGGGCTGGGACAAGTCGGCCAAGAAATTCGCCGACGGCGAAACCAAGGACGCCGTCGTCGAGTTCAATGGGTCGGATTACAACGGCACGCTCAAGGACGGCGTTCTGACGATTACGATGGTCGGCGGAATCAAGCTCGGCGAGTTGAAGAAGATCCAACGCACCAGTCCCACGCTCGGCGCCAAGCCGCCCGCCGGAGCCCTGGTGCTGTTCGACGGCACGAGCCCGGACAACTTCGACGGCGGTCGCATGACCGAAGACGGTCTGTTGATGCAAGGCCCGACCAGCAAGTCGAAATTCCAGAGCGGCACGTGGCACATCGAGTTTCGCACTCCGTTCTTGCCCGAAGCGCGAGGGCAAGGCCGGGCCAATAGCGGCTGCTACTTGCAGGGCCGTTACGAAACGCAGGTGCTCGACTCGTTCGGCCTGGAAGGCAAGGACAACGAGTGTGGCGGCATCTACTCGATCAAGGCGCCGGACGTGAACATGTGCTTTCCGCCGCTGGCCTGGCAAACCTACGATATCGAGTTCACCGCCGCGAAGTACGACGGCGGCAAAAAAGTCGAAGACGCAACCGTGACCGTCAGGCACAACGGCGTGCTGATCCAGAAGGATGTCAAGCTGACGGCGGCCACGCCCGGGGCGCCGGTTGCCGAGGGCGCCGATCCGGGCCCCCTCTACTTGCAGGACCACGGCAATCCGGTCCGGTACCGCAATATCTGGTTCGTCGAAGCGAAATAGCGGGCTGAAAACTTTTTTCGTCGGGGGTTATTGACATTCGGCGGTGAGTGTGAATAATCGGGAGCCGAGCGTACCTGTGCGCCGGTGGTTGAAGCGGCCTTAGGCCCTTTGCCGGCGAACTTTTGACTGAGATTATTTTTCGACCCGCTAATAACCTGAACAAAAACGTGCCCGACCTTTTCTGCTCCTGAGGAGCGGAGACGGCCGGGTTTTTTTATTCCCCTTTTTCCCAACGCACCCATTTTCTCGGCCCGCTAATCTCGTAAGCATCCCCATGCCCGACCTTTTCTGCTCCTCAAGGAGCCGAGATGGCCGGGTTTTTTTATTCCTCCTACCCATGCATTTGCATTTACGCAGACCTGCACCAGAAATCGCAACCATGAAGAATTTGTTTGCCGTTCTGCTGGCCTTACTATTGGGGCTGGGGATGCCGCGGTGACACAAGCCGGAACGTTCACGACCGGCACGTTTACGGGCGACTCCGACTCTGGCATTTCGTCGTCGAACACCTACACGCACGCCGTCGATCTCGACGGCGGTCCGACCACCATCAACGGAGTGGTTTTCGCCGTCGGCGGAAACGGTTCGCAGCCGACGCTCAAATATGACTTGGAAGGCGCGGTGAACGACCACTCGGGCATCTCGAACAACGTGGGCCTCAACATTAAGTCGCTCGACAGCAATTATTTTTTCGGCGGCGACAGTTCGGAAACGCTGACGCTGACCGGACTACAAAACGGCTCGACCTACGTGACCACGTTCTACAGCGTCGGCTTTGGCGATGCGGGCTCCGGATATTCGAACGTCTCCGATGACCAAGGCGGAAACATCCTGTATGACCAGAATGTCAATGGCGATGGCAACGGCAGCTTGCTGATCGACACCTTTGTCGCGGCCGGCGGTTCGATCACGTTTACGTCGACCGTCAACACGGCCGATAGCAACGAAGGTGATTCGAACACGACGACCACCGACGATTCGTTTTTGCAGTTCGGCTTTTCCAATCAGTTGATTTCGCAAGCCGTGCCCGAACCGGCAACGATCGTCCTGTTGGCATTGGGCCTGGCTGCTCTGGCGGCGATCGCTCAAGGCCGGCGCCGCCGCCAGATGAAACGCCAGGCGACAGCATGTGCGTGGACCGGTGGTCGAGCGCAGCCAGCCATGCGGCGGGCGGCGCTGGCGAGGCGCTACGGAAAGGGGAGTCTGGGCACGGCGGGCGCGACTCGACCTAGCGCAGGTCGTCGTGCATCCGCTCGGCGGTGGCGGGGGGCGCGGCCGTGGCCGGCACGGCGGCCGACGGAGTGGCCGGTGGATCTGCCTGTCTGGTCGAACTGAGCAGCCAGCCCAGCGCGAACGGAATGCCGAGAATCAACGCCAGGCCCAGCCCGATCTTCGATAGCGAGTGCGGCAAAACGTGCCTGGCCAATTGGGCCTCGGGCGTGTAATAGCCGAGCTCGCGTTTGACGTCGCGCTTTTCGTTACCCCACCAGCGAAACGGTTTCAGGAAAGCCGTGATGCCCAACTCGCGCTTGATGAGCTTCTTTTCCCTGGTAATGCCCAACAGGGTTTTGAGCGACGAGCGGCGATAGCGGATGCGTGGGGCATGGGGCGCGTCTCCTGACGGAAAGCATGAAGGGGCTGAAATACTGTCCTCGGACAATTCGCGGGGGGGGTTATACCGAAAACGGCCGGCCGATAGAACGGCAACTTTTGCGGCCCCAAACCCGCCGCACGGCTTCCAAACGAGCCTGCGCGGCGGCGATAGCAAACGTCGGCATGCTCGCTCGGGGAAATGAGCGGCAACAGAGCCGCCGACCGATCCGCTCGGCTGCAGCCCAAACGTCATCCGGCCGAACGGCTCACTCCGCGTCGCCGTCCAGCTTGCCCAGCGCCAAGGCGGCGGCACGGCGGACGTCGGCGTTTTCGTCTTTCAGGGCTTTGCTGAGCGCCTGGGTGGCCGCCAGCACTCCGGGGCCGATCTCGCCCAGCGCCTCGACGGCCGCGCTGCGCACTTCGACATCCTTGTCGCCGGCCGCGTCGGCCAAGGCCGGGATGGCCTCTTCGGCCGCTGGGCCGATTTCTCCCAAGGCACTGGCTGCCGCCGCTCGGACCGCGCTGTTCTGGTCGCGCAGCGAAGCGGCCAGCGCCCCGACCGCGTCTTTGGCCTCGGACCCGATTTCGGCCAGCGCATCGGCCGCGGCGCGCCGCACGTCGCTGTCGTCGTCCCGCAGGGCGGTGGCCAGCCTGCGGACCGCGCCCTTGGCCGGCGGCCCGATCTCGCCCAGGGCGAACGCGGCGGAGCCGCGCACGATCACATCCTTGTCGCCCAGCGCCTCGGCCAGCGCCGCGACGTGCGATTCGGCCTTCGGGTCGATCAGCACGATCGCGCAGTGTGCGTACACCTGGGCGTGCTTGTCGTCTTGTTTGGCCAACTCGGCCAGCGCCGGCATGGCCGCCGCGGCATCCGCGCCGATCCTGCCAAGCGCAAGGCTGCCGCCCCGCGGATGTCGGGATCCTTGTCTCTGAGCAGCTCGACAAGGCTAGCGACCGCGGTTTTGGCCGCCGCACCAACCCGCCCCAGCGCAACGATCGCCGCTCCGCGCACATCGAGATCCGAGTCCTGGAGCGCCTGTGGTCAGCGCCGGCACCGCGGCCGCCGCGTCGGTGCCGAATCGGCCCAACGACAAGACCGCGCTGCGGCGTACTTCGACTTCCGGATCGTCGAGCGCGCCCATCAAGGCTTTGACGGCCAGCGCCGGCTGCTCGTCTTGAGCCACCGCGTGCGACACAGCGAGTTGAGCGCACAGCACCAACCCGAACATCCGCGAGATGCCGCCCGGCCACGCGAGACCTGCGATACTCCACCCGCTGCCAATCAAAACCTGCGTTTGGCGGCCCACTGCTTCCGAAGCCATTCCAACCTCATCCAAAAAACTGCCCGGCCCCATTGAAAATAATGAGGCCGGGCACCGAAGTCTAGTTCCGCCGCAGTGGGTTAATCCCGCTGGCGGCCATAGCCGTACCAATCGGCGAATCGAGGCGACTCGTCGTCGTGACGGTCCCACGGGCTGAATTCGTCGTCACGCTGCCGGTCCGGCCCCCAATGGTCGCCAAAGCTAGCTCGCCATTCGCCGTGGCCGCCGTAATCTCCAAAGTGACCATGATGACCATGATGGCCGTGCTGCCGATGGTGGCCGTGACCGTGATGGCAGTGATGACCGTGGCCATGATGACCGTGGCCATGATGACCGTGTCGATGACCATGATGGCCGCGTCCGCCGCCAAAACCGTGATGGCCGTGGCCGTGGTGGCAATGGCCATGATGACCGTGTCCATGCCGATGATGGCCGTGTCCGCCACCAAAACCGTGATGGCCGTGGTGGCAATGGCCATGATGACCGTGGTGGCCGTGATGACCGTGGTGGCCATGATGACCGTGGTGGCCGTGATGACCGTGGTGGCCGTATCCACGGCGATGACCTGCGAACATGAAATGCCCGCCGCCATGGTGGCCATGCCCGCCATGGCCATGGTGGCCGTGATATCCCTTTCCACCGTGGTGACCGGCGAACTGACCGTGTCCACCGCCGTGGTGACCATGATGGCCGTGATGTCCATGCCCGCCATGATGACCGGCAAACTTGCAATGCCCGCCACCGTGATGGCCGTGCTTACCGTGATGCCCATGTTTGCCGTGCTCGGCTTCGCTCTGGTGCTGATGGCTAGCGAAACTGGCTCTCCAGTCGGGATGGGCACCCCCGTGATGTCCGTGATGTCCACCGGCATGTTCATTGCCGCTGCCATGCTGGTCTGGCCGGGCCTGGCCACTGGCGTGATGTCCACCGGCGTGATGTCCACCGGCCTGGGGTCCGCCTCTCCAATCGGCGCTGCGCCAATGCCGGCCGCCATCAGGCCCACCGCCATCAGGCCCACGGCCAACCGGACCAGCGGAACCCGGGCCATTACCGCCCGGCCCGCGTCCGCCACGCGCCCAGGGCGGGCCACCAGGACGGCCATCCGGGCGCCCCGTGGACTCGCCGCCCTCTCCCCGGGAGAAGCGCCGACCAGAGTCGCGATCGTCACTCTTGGCGTCAGCGGAGTCCTTGTCTGCGGGGGGCCCATGGTGTCGAGCATGTCCGCCGGACCGGCCATCCCAGCTAGGGAAGCCCGAGAATCCGCGTGCCCGATCGCGCTGGGCCTTGGGCGCCTCCGAACCGTCCGCTATCAGGCCGCGCTCGGCGTCTGAATCGGAATCGGCGGCCGACGCAAACTTACACAGTGCCGTCGACCCAATCGCCGACCCCAGTATTACGGCTGCCGCGACTGGCCAAGTCATGTGAAACTTCCTCATGTGGTCCTCCGCCCTCACGATTAGTGTGTCGTCTTCTAGTCCGCTCAAAAAAGCGCCGGTCTTGCGCCGCCGCCGAAGGTCGTCAGCGGATCGGTTGATCTCCAGCGATTCGTTCTAGTTCGCGATTGTTCGGCGATCAGTTGTTACGCTGCCGGCGGCCGCCGTTTCCGCCGCCTGCCGGAGGCACAATCTCTCCGGTAAACGGTTCGCCGACCAACTCCTTCCACTTTGTCTTCTGTTCATCGGTGAGCACGCCGGCGGCTTGCTCAGCGACCGCCTTGCGGGCAGC
The DNA here is from genome assembly GCA_963793635.1 of uncultured Planctomycetaceae bacterium. Lineage (GTDB taxonomy): Bacteria > Planctomycetota > Planctomycetia > Pirellulales > PALSA-1355 > CAWCAX01. Next base: position 1,248,283 of record CAWCAX010000006.1, on the reverse strand, counting down.
TTGGATTTTCTCGCGGTCGGGTTGGCCCCCTTGGAAGGCGCCTCGCATTTTTTCGCGGGCGTCCGCTTGAATTGCCTTCAGTTGATCCATCTGGCTGTTGGTCAACTGTAGCGCTGAGGAAACTTCCGGCCGCTCATAAGCAAACGCACCCTGCTGTTGCAGCGAGATTTGCTTCAAACGCTTCAGTTGCTCGGGCTGCAAGATTTCCGCCGCGGTTTTCTCGCTGGCGGCGGTGCGTTCTTGGAACTTCGCTTGCCGCTCCGCTTGGCTCAGATCGCGGAGTCCCTCCAGACCGCCACGCTTGGTGTCGGCTTCCGTGGCCTGCTTCTGCTGCTCGTCGGAAAGCTTCAGCTCGTCCTGGACCGATTTCTGGGACAAAAGTCCCAGCAAATCCGCGCCAAAACCCCCGCCGAACCGACCGCCGCCTCTGCCCTGGGCCCAGGCAGTTTGCCGCCGGAACAAGGCACTGGGCCGAGGCCGGCAGGAACAACAAGAACCAAAATAGCGAATTTTGAACGAATCTTCGCATCAAAGCCCCCATTTATTCCACAGCGAATATCGGAAACCGCCACTTTTACACCGCTGGCTGGCTGGAGGTTACGATGCCGTAAGAGACGTTGCAAGCCGACGCTGGTCAAGAGCTTCGCTGATTGCGTTCCGAGGGCCGAGGGCCCACAATGAACTCGATCCGCCAGAGATACCCCGCCCAGAACCGTTGGCCGACGAGATTTTCATGAGGTTCGCCTGGTTCGACAATCGGCTGCCGAATATCCCTCTGATGTGGCACGGCGGCATCCTGGTTTTGCTGGCCGGCTTGGTACTGATCGCGGCCGAAGCGGAAGCCTGGTCTGCGGACGGCGTGCCCGCGACGGTTGCCGCCACCCCGCCGCGAAAGATCGATTTCGGGCGCGATATCCAGCCCATCCTCGCGCGTCGCTGCTTTGCCTGTCACGGTCCGAATAAGGCCGAGGCCGGCCTGCGGCTGAACGATCGCGACGCCGCGATGGCACGGCTCGACTCGGGCCAGCAGGCGATCGTGCCTAGCATCATTGATCAAAGCCAATTGCTGCGCCGCATCGCCGCGTCGGACGACGACCAGCGGATGCCGCCCGATGGCAAGCCGCTCGCGCCCGAACAGATCGAATTGATGCGCCAATGGATTGCCGAGGGGGCCGTGTGGGGCGGGCATTGGGCCTTTCAGCCGGTTCGCGCGGTACCGCCGCCGCCAGTCAAGCTCGAGACCTGGGTTCAGGGAGACATCGACCGCTTTATCCTGAGTCGTCTGGAGCAAAGCGGCCTTGCGCCGGCACCGCCGGCCGAAAAGAGCGGCGCTGTTGCGCCGCGCCTATTTCGACCTGACCGGACTGCCGCCGACTCCGGCCCAACTCGATGCGTTTCTGAGCGATGCCTCGCCCGACGCCTACGCGCGGGTGATCGACTCGTTGCTGGACTCTCCGCGCTACGGCGAACGTTGGGCGCGACACTGGCTGGACGTGGTCCGATATGCCGACACCAACAGCTTCGAGCGCGACGGCGCGAAGCCGCATGCCTGGCGATATCGCGATTACGTCATCCGCTCGCTGAACGCCGACAAGCCTTACGATCAGTTCCTGCTCGAGACAATTGGCCGGCGACGAGTTGCCGCGAGGCGACGGCCGACTCGATCATCGCCACCGGTTTTTATCGGCTGGGCGTGTGGGATGACGAACCGGCCGATCGCATGCAGGCGCGCTACGAAGAGCTCGACGACATCGTGACCACCACCGGCCAGGCGGTGATGGGGCTGACGCTCAATTGTGCCCGCTGCCACGATCACAAGATCGATCCGCTTACGCAGCGCGACTATTATCAGTATGATCGCATTTTTTCAGGGCCTGCGCGGCATGGCGACCAAGGGCCCCGAAGTGGAAACGCAAATCTTCGACGCCCCTGGTAGTCGCGACGAGTATGCGGCCGAGCTGGCCGAAATCGAGCAGAAGCGCAACGACACGCGACGCCAGATCGACGAAATCGGCCGGATGTTGCTCGCGCGCTTTCGCGAGGCAGCGCCGCCTGATTCGCCCAGCGAAATTTACGTTGCCGATCTCGAGGGTCTGGAGTATCGATTCTATCGCGAGACGTTTGACCGTCTGCCCAACTTCGAGCGGCTCAAGCCGGAAACAAGCGGCAATCTGCCCGGCTGCCTGATCGATCTGAGCCCGGCCACGCGCGAACACTGCGTTTGGGTTCGTCTTTACCGCCGCACTGGTCGTTCCGCAGGAGGCGGACTATGGCTTCGACCTCGATTCGGACGACGGTGCGCGGCTGCTCATCGACGGCCGAGTGATTCTGGAGCACGACGGCATTCACACGCTGGGCAATCCGCGGCAAACCGTGGTCCATTTGCCTGCCGGGCGATTGCCCCTGCGGGTGGAATATTTCCAACAGCAGGAGGCCTTTGGTCTGCAGCTTTACTGGAGTGGAATTTTCGGCCGGCGCTGCTGTCCAAAACCGGCGATCCCCTCGAGCCGCGGCCGATCGATCTGGACGAGTTAGTCGCCAGCGAGGGCGAGCGTCTGATCGGCTCGCAGCAGGTGGCCGAGTATCGCCAGTTGCGGCAAAAGCTGGCCGAGTTGAAGGAGCAGAAGCCGCCCGCACGGAATTTGCCTTGAGCGTCACCGAGCAAGGGCCTCGAGCCGCCCGACACGTTCGTCTTGCAGCGGGGCAGTGTATACAGCCCGGGCGAGCGAGGTCGAGCCGGGGTTTCCTGGCGTTTTGGCGAAGCGGCAACCGGCGCTTGCGGCGCCGCCGGCCGACTCGAAAACCACCCGGCGCCGCATCGCCCTGGCCGACTGGCTGGCTTCGGCCGAGAATCCGCTCTCGGCCCGGGTGATGGCCAACCGCGTTTGGCAGCATCACTTCGGCCGAGGGATCGTCCGCTCGTCGAACAATTTCGGTGCCTTGGGCACCCCGCCGACCCATCCCGAGTTGCTCGATTGGCTGGCCCAGAAGTTGGTCGACGGGGGCTGGCGTCTCAAGCCGTTGCATCGGGCGATCATGCTTTCCAGCGCGTATCGAATGTCGGCTCGAGCCGGCGGAGCTGGCGCTGCGGACCGACCCGGGCAACGATCTGTTTTCGCGTTTCGAGATGCGCCGCATCAGCGCCGAGGAGCTGCGCGACTCGATCCTGGCGATCGACGGCCGGCTGAATTTGAAAATGTACGGTCCGGGATTCTATCCGGAAATTTCGGCCGAGGTTTTGCCGAGTCAATCGCTGCCCGGCAGCGGCTGGGGCCAGTCGTCTAGGGACGAGCAGGCCCGGCGTAGCATTTACATTCATGTGAAACGATCGTTGATCACGCCGCTGTTGGGCAGCTTCGATTTTCCGGACACCGATTCGAGCTGCGAGGCCCGGTTCGCGACCGCGCCCCCGACGCAGGCGCTGACATTGCTCAATGGCAAGTTCCTGCATGAGGAAGCGGCCGTCTTTGCCGACCGGCTGCGGCGTGAGGCGGGCGAGGATTCCCGCGCGCGGATTGCGCGGGCGGTCAAATTGGCGTATTGCCGGACGGCCGCGGAGGCGGAAATCGAGCGTGGGCTGAAATTGATCTCGGTACTTCAAGACAAGCATGGATTGACGCCGGAGCAGGCCTGGAAATTCTACTGCCTGACCCTGCTCAACCAGAACGAATTCGTTTATCTCGACTGAAGGCCTACAGAGTAGACGACGAGGTATGACATGAGCGATTGCCAGCACATTCCGCGGCCCAAAGGCACGTTTTGCGGCCGCACGCGGCGCGAATTTTTGTGGCAAACGGGCGGCGCGTTCACCGGCCTGGCGCTGGCCGGCCTGATGGACGGCGACGGATTTTTCAGCCGGCAGACCCGAGCTGCCGATGGCCTGACCCTGTATGCCAATCCGCTCGCGCCCAAGGAGCCGCACTTCGCGCCCAAGGCCAAGAGCGTAATCTTTCTGTTCATGTACGGCGGCCCCAGCCACGTCGATACGTTCGACTACAAGCCCAAGCTGTACGAGCTGGACGGCCAGACCGTGCCGGTCAAAACCAAGGGGCGCGGCGGCAGCAAGAACGAAGGCCGGGTGGTCGGGCCCAAATGGCAATTCAAGCAATACGGCCAAACCGGCGCTTGGGTTTCCGATCTGTTTCCGAACCTCGCGACGCGCGTCGATGAATTGGCTTTCGTCAAGTCGATGACTGCCGATTCGCCGATCCACGGCTCGGCCATGCTGCAAATGAACTCGGGCAAGCTCCAAAGCGGCAGTCCCTGCCTGGGGTCGTGGGTGAACTACGGGCTGGGCAGCGTGAGCGAAAACCTGCCTGGTTTCGTGGTTATGCTGGATCCCACCGGCGGCCCGATCAGCGGCGCCAAGAACTGGTCCAGCGGTTACATGCCGGCAACCTATCAGGGCACGATGCTTCGCTCGCAGGGCACTCCGATTCTGGACTTGAACCTGCCCGAGGGGATGACGCCGCCCGTAGAGCGCGAGCTGCTCGACGAGTTGCACGCCGGCAACGCGGCGCACCACGGCCAGCGGATCGACAATCAGGATTTGGCGGCCCGCATTTCGAGCTACGAGCTGGCCTACAAGATGCAGCAGCACGCGCCGGAGGCGGTCGACCTGAGCCAGGAGACCGAAGCCACGGAGCGGATGTATGGCATCGACCAGAAGCAAACCGCCGAATTCGGTCGCCGCTGTTTGCTGGCGCGGCGCCTGGTGGAGCGCGGCGTGCGGTTTGTCCAGCTCTATGCCGGCGGCAACCACAACGACGACAACTGGGATGCCCACGGTGACCTGCTGCAAAACCACAACTACCACGCCGGCCGCACCGACAAGCCGATTGCCGGCTTGCTCCAGGATTTGCGCCAGCGCGGCCTACTGGACGAGACGCTGATCATTTGGGGCGGCGAGTTCGGACGCCAGCCAACCGCCGAATATGCCCAAGGGACCGGCCGCGACCACAATTCCTATGGATTCACTATGTGGCTGGCCGGCGGCGGCATCAAAGGCGGCGCTTGCCTGGGAACGACCGACGAGTTGGGCTCGGCCGCGGTCGAAGAGCCGATGCACGTCAAGCGCCTGCACGCCACGGTGCTGCACCAAATGGGGATCGATCCGAATCGGCTTTCGTATTTTTACGGCGGTCTGGACCAGAAACTCGTCGGCGTGGAGCCTGTAGAGCCGATCCGGCAAATCATCGCCTGATTGGCAATCGAAGCCGGCGCGACAATCGCACCTCGGTTCAGGCTGATCCAAGGCCGCCTCGTGAAACTACGCCGGAAAGAACTTATGGCCGTTCGCGAAAATGCTGCTGCGAACGCCGCGCCGTTCCGCTTGGATGGTCGCGTGGCTTTGGTTACCGGCAGCTCGCGCGGACTGGGCCGCAGCATCGCCCAAGGGCTCGGCGCTGCCGGCGCCAAAGTGGCGTTCAATTATTGCCACAATGCCAAAGTGGCCCAGGCCACGTTCGATGCCTACACGGCCCAGGGCCATCAAGGAATGCTCGTGCGGGCGGACGTCAGCCATCCGGCGGACGTCCGCCGACTGTATGCCGAAGTCGCGGCCCGCTTGGGACCGATCGACATCCTGGTATGCAATGCCACGCCCGATCAGCCTCAAAAGCCGATCGAAGAGTATGAGTGGGAATTCTTCCAGCAGATGCTAGATTTTTTTGTGAAGAGTCCCTACCTGTTGACGCGGGCCTGTCTGGCGCACATGAAGTCGCAGCGGTTTGGCCGGATCATCAACATCACGAGCGAGGTTTTCGATCTGGGCGTTGCGCCGTTTTCGGCCTATGTCGCCGCCAAGGGGGCCCAGACCGGTCTGACACGCAGCCTGGCGCGGGAGTTGGCGCCCTTCGGCATTACGGTCAACTCGGTAGCGCCGGGCTGGATTCCGGTTGAGCGTCACGCGGCCGATTCGCAGCAGTCGAAGGATGCTTATCTGGGCACCGTTCCGGCCGGCCGCTGGGGTCAGCCCCAGGACGTGGCTGGAGCGGTCGTCTACTTTGCCAGCCAGGAGGCCTCGTTCGTGACCGGCCAAACCGTTTCGGTCAATGGCGGCCATACCGTGCATTAGCGCCCGTGCAGGTGGCACGTGCCACCGTCGCACTCTTGGCGATTGAAGCGGTAGCGGCGCTTGGCCACTTGCGTGTAGGCCCATTGCCAAAGCGGCAAGCTCCCGGGCAAGTGCAACAGCGGCACCAAAGGCCAAAGCCGGGGAATGCGCCGCGACAACTGCCGCACCGCGGCGGCCCCCACATGGCGGCGGCCCTGCGGATCGACCACGACCATGTTTTGCATCAGGTCGTCGTGCTTCAGATCCGGATAGCGCTGGTAGACTTCCGCGTCGTGCAGCGACAAGAACGCCAGCTCGGGCGCGAATCCCAACGCGCGATGCGCTCGATCTGAGCCCTGCAAACATTGCATTGGCCGTCATAGATTACGATCGACGCCTTCGGGCGCTCGGCGGGTCGGGGCAGCGGCGGATGGGCCTGGTCGGTTTTCATAGCGGTAGCAGCCATGCACCATTCTAGCTCATTGCAGCGCCCCCGGCGGGCAACGGGTATATATCGCCAGCTTGTTATGCCCGCCGGCCGCCGCCCGGTGGGTCTGTGCGCCCGCGGGCCAGAGGCCACTGGCATGGCCGATGTCCAGAGGACTAACCGCAGCCGCCACGGCGATTTAACCCGCATCTCGCCGCGCCCGACGCAGGCGATTTCGGTCCATCCAACGGCGCAGCGCCGCAGGTCACTCGTCGTGGTCCAAATCGGCTTCGGTGATCATGTTGAAACCCTTGGCGCCGAAGGTTTCCATGCCCATCTCGATATTGTCGACCATCAGCGCCGACCGCCGGTTGGCCGCGGGGCCGAACCAGCAGCGGATAAGCCTGCACGATGTTGACTTCGGCCTGCAACAGCGCGGTGCAAACTTGCAGCAGCGGCTGATTGCCCTGAGGCAACTCGACGCCGATCAAGTCGCTCTCGATCAACGCCAATCCGGCCCGTTCGAGAATTTCGCGTCCTTGTTCGGGGTGACTAAGCAAAAACCTCACGAAGGCGCATTCGGAGGAATCGTTGATCGAGAGGGCGACAATTTTAACCCGGCTGCCCTCGAAGCGCCGAATGACCTCTAGGAGCTGGCCCACTTTGTTCTCGAGAAAAACCGTGAACTGCCGGATGGACGGATAGTTTCTCCCCCGCATGGTGGAAAAGCCTGTGCCCGTTCCCTCGCCGATGCTCATCGGATTCAACTCGTAAAGAAGCCTGTGTCCGCAACCCTGCGCGCTTTCGCCAAAAGCTGAACTACTATAAGGAATTGGCGCAGAGCGAGTCAAACGCTTGGGCCTGGTTTCGCCCGCGCCAGAGAGCCGATTTTCAGGACCGCAGCCGCGGCCCGCGAGCCTGGGGGGGCGCGGATTCGTGGCCGGATTTTCACTGTCCAAGCCATGCCGCCGAGCGATAATGGAGCGACTGGGCGGATTTTGCGGAGAGATGGCGTGATTCGAGTGAACGTATTGCTTGCGTTTTGGGCCGGATTGGCCGCGACCTTGATAGCCGCTGCGCCGCCGCTGGCCACCGCCGATCCGCCTTTGGCAGTCGTAGCTTCACCGCCATTGGCCCCGCCCGTGGAGCCCGACGCCGACCGGCGCGAGGCGGAGCGTGCCGAGTGGGAGCGACTGGCGGCCCAGGTCACGATTTACCGCGATGCCTACGGCGTGCCCCACGTCGACGGCCGAACGGACGAAGCCGCGCTGTTCGGTTTTGCCTATGCCCAGGCGGAAGACTATTTCTGGCAGATCGAGGACAACTACATTTTGGCCCTGGGGCGCTATGCCGAAGCACACGGCTCGCGCGGCCTGAACTCGGACCTGCTGAACCGGGCCTTCGAGATCGTGCCTCGCGCGCAAGCTGCGCTGACGCTGCTCGACCCGGAATCGAAATCGCTGTGCACCGCTTTTGCGGGCGGTCTGAATTACTATCTGGCCACGCATCCCGAAACCAAACCGCGGCTGATCACCCATTTCGAGCCCTGGCACGTGCTGGCCTACGGGCGGCATATCACGCTCGAACTTTGCTTTCGCCGCACCGGCCTGTCGAACACGTATCTGCCCCGGGCCCACGACCGAATCTGGGCCGCCAGCGGTTCCAACGGCTGGGCCATCGCGCCAGGCAAAACCAAGTCGGGCCATGCGCTGCTGCTGGCCAACCCGCACCTGCCCTGGTTCGGTTTCTCGCAACTGCTCGAAGCCCACGTCCGCAGCGGCGGCGGTTGGAATTTTACCGGCGCCACCACGTATGGCAGTCCGGTGCTGATCCTGGGGCACAACGAACACCTGGGCTGGACGCTGACCACCAACGAACCGGATATCGCCGACCTGTGGCGCGTCACGTTCGACGATCCGGAGCATCCGCTGAACTATCGCTACGGCGACGGGTATCGCACGGCCGTCGAGTGGCACGAAACGATCGGCGTGCAGGGCCCGGCCGGTGTCCATCAGCGGACGTATACGCTCCGCAAGACCCACTACGGACCGATCGTGGCGCAGGACGACGACAAGCAGTTCCTGGCGGCGCGGATCGCGGGCATGGAAAACACGCAGATGATGCGGCAGTCGCTGAAAATGATGCGTTCGCGCTCGTTCGACGAGTTTCGCCAGGCGCTCGACATGCAGCAGTTTTCGCTGATGAACATCGTCTACGCCGACCGTGGCGGGAATATCTTTTACCTCTACAACGGGCTCGTCCCGCGCCGGGACGACTCGTTCGACCGCACCGGCCCGCTGGACGGCGCCGACCCGCGCACCGAGTGGAACGGCCTGCACACGGTGGCCGAGTTGCCGCAGCTTTTCAACCCGGCCGACGGTTACGTGCAGAACTGCAACTCCAGCCCGTTTACGACCTGCTCGCAGGACAATCCGGACCGGGCGCAGTTTCCGCGTTATCTGGCCGAAGATGCCGACGACGACAAACGCCGGGCGCAGCGGTCTCGCCAGATGCTCGACTCGATGCACGACGTGACGCTGGACGGACTGCGCGAGGCCGCGTTCGACACGACTGTCTATTGGGCCAAAGAGGAACTGCCCAAGTACGCGGCCCTGCTGGAAAAATTGAAAACCGACCGATCCGCAACTGGCCGCCGAAGTCGAGCCCTATCTGCGGCACCTGCTCGCCTGGGATGGCCGCATCACGGCCGATTCGACCGCCGCCACGCTGTGCGACGCCTGGTACACCGAACTTTACGGCCGCGATTATCCGGGCGAAACGCTCAAGCGGCGCTACGTCAAGGATCCCGAGCGGCAGCTCAGGGCCTTGGTCAAGGCGGCCCGCGCGTCTGCAATCGATTCACGGCAAATGGCGAGTGCCGTGGGGCGAAATTTTCCGCATGCAGCGCGCCGCCAACGTTGCCGACCTGATCGAATTGCCGTTCGACGATCGCGAGCCCAGCCAGCCCTGCGTGGCCGGGCCGGGGCCGATGGGCGTGATCTTCACGCAATACTACTCGCCCAGCCTGCGGATCCCGTTCTTCCGCACGCTCAAGGATCGCTATGCCCTGATCGGTCCCAGTTATCTGGCCGTGTACGAGTTCGGCCCGCAGGTGCGCGGGGCGACGGTCGTCTGTTTTGGCAGCAGCGGCAATCCACGGTCGCCCCACTTTCAGGACCAGGCCGAGTTGATTTCGCAGTGTAGGCTCAAACCGGAACTGTTCGATTGGCAGCAGATCATGCAGGCAGCCGGCGAGAAGTATCAGCCGGGCGAAAAGCGGCCGTAGTGCCACACTCCGCCAGCCCGATCAGGCGCTGCGGGTCGAATCGGCCGGCGGAGCTAAGGTTTTGGCCAATGCATGGGCCGCCAGTTTCCAGGCCCGGAACGCTTCGATTTCGGTCTTGAATCCGGCGACTTCGACCGATTGCCCGCACACGTCCCCTTTGGCTTGCCAGGTGTACAGCGGCATGGTGAGTACCACCCGGCAGTCCCTTCCGGCGACCTGGATGGTTCGCATTGATGGCATGGCATGTTCTCCGCTCGCGAAGGATAAGTCGCGGTTTCGTGTTGTGTTTTCGCCTGGCAAGGCGAACCCGCAAGCCCTCTTTGCATTCTAAACACCGACGGATGGTGAGTGTATCGTTTGGGGCGGGTCAAACGGGCAATCCTGTGCAACGAACAGGACCGCTTGACCGATTCTGACGAATATGCGCCCATGCCTTCTGATGCACAGGGGTGGTTCGATAACCGTAGAGGGGCCAGAAAATCGCCATGACGCCCGATAATCCGCGCCGCCAATTCGCCAGCGACAACTATGCCGGCATCTGCCCCGAGGCCTGGCAGGCCATGTCCGAAGCCAACGCCGGCCATGCCCCGGCCTACGGCGACGATCCCTGGACCGCAGCGCGCGGCCGACGCGCTGCGCGAATTGTTCGAGACGGATTGCGAGGTGTTTTTCGTCTTCAACGGCACGTCGGCCAACGCGCTGGCCCTGGCCTCGCTCTGCCAGAGCTATCACAGCATCATCTGTCACGAACTGGCCCACGTCGAAACCGATGAATGCGGCGCCCCCGAGTTCTTTTCCAACGGCACCAAGCTGCTGTTGGCCAAGGGGGCCGCGGGCAAGATCGACCCCGCCGCGGTCAGGCACCTGGTCGAGCGCCGCGAGCGACATTCACTATCCCAAGCCGCGCGTGCTGAGCCTGACCCAGGCCACCGAAGTCGGCACGGTCTATTCGGCCGACGAGATCCGCGCATTGTGCGCAGACCGCGCGGCAACTGGGCTTGCACGTGCACATGGACGGCGCGCGGCTGGCCAATGCCGTCGCTTCGCTTGACGTGCGGCCCAAGGAAATCACCTGGCAGGCCGGGGTCGACGTGCTTTGTTTCGGCGGCACCAAGAACGGACTGGCGTTGGGCGAGGCGGTGATTTTTTTCCGCCCCGATTTGGCCGCCGAGTTCGCCTATCGCTGCAAGCAGGCCGGGCAGTTGGCCTCGAAGATGCGCTTCCTCGTCGGCCCCCTGGGTGGGGCTGCTGCGGAGCGGCGCCTGGCTTTCCGAATGCCCAGCGCGCCAATCGGGCCGCGGCCGAGCTCGAGGCCGGCTGCCGGCAAATCCAGGGCGTCGAGTTGCTCTTTCCGCGCCAGGCCAACTCGGTTTTTCTGCGGTTGCGCCCGCGGTCGAAGCAGGATTGCGCCAGCGCGGCTGGCGGTTCTATCAATTTATCGGCGCCGGTGGGGCGCGGTTTATGTGCTCGTGGGATACCACGTCCGCCGACGTTGCGGCCTTGCTGGCGGATTTGCGCCAGTTGGCGAAAGATTGCTGAAATTGTAATCCCGCGCGGGCTGCGGCGCGCACGTCCTGCGCAGTTTTCCGAAACACGTCGCGATTACAATTCGGCAAGGTCGCACGGACTTCTATTGAACCGCAATCCGGCGGTCGATACCTTCCTGTGCCAACGTTCGAGGGCATGCTTGCACCTCGAATCGCGGCGGATGTAGGACTGCCCTCTGGTGAAAGGCTCTTGAGGATTGCAAGAGCCTGGAACACCGGCTCGGCGAGCTGGCCTCGTCGATGATTCTCCGGGTGTCGGTGCCTTCACCACTGGGCGGTCGGGGCAAAACGAAGTCGAATCTTTGGAGCGCCGATGAATACCAAGCCGAATGACTTGACGAACGATCAAGACCACCTCTTTCTCTCTGGCCACGGCCCTCATGTGTCTGGCGAGCCTGGCCGTGCTTGACCGCGTTCGTGATGGCCATCGGGATTTAGCGGTACTGCTTGGAGCTGGTTCCAAGGGCGCCTACTCCGCCAGGCGCTTCATCGCGCGTCCGAACCGCGCGTGGATCGTTTCCAGCGATTTCTGGAATTTCTTTTCTTCTTTGGCGGCGCGCACGGGCGTCAGGAAGAGGCACTGCCCGTCGCTCATGATTTCAAAGGGAGTTTCCGGCGTGACACGCAGCAGCTCCAAAATCGGCTTTTCGATCACCAGCGCGTAGCTGTTGCCGTGTTTAGTCAGGGTCTTGATCATGGGGCGGCTCCGTGGTTAGTACAATGTACTACTAATGTATTAACCTGCGGCCCCGTTGTCAACTCCCGCTCGGCCCGGCCCTCCCCCTCTACTCTCCCCGCCGCCCCGCGCTCTATACTCTGGTGTCGTTTCCCCAACCCCTTGGCCCCGGTCCGCAAAAGTTTCCATGTCCATCGAGTGCCTTAGCGTCGGTATCCTGGTCGCCGATCATCTGTGCGATCCGATTTCTCATCTGCCCAAGGCGGGCGAGCTGATCCTCTGCGATCGGCTGCCGCTGTGCATCGGCGGCTGCGCGTCGAACGCGGCAGTCGACCTGGCCCGGCTCGGAGTGCGCGTCGGCGTGGTGGGCTGCGTGGGCAACGACTATTTCGGCCGTTTCGTCGGCGATGCGCTGGCCGCCAGCGGCGTCGACGTGCGCGACATCCGCCGGCTCGACGGGGTGGAAACGTCCGGCACGCTGATCATCAACGTGCGGGGCGAGGATCGGCGTTTCATCCACACCCGCGGCGCCAAGCGGCCACCTGCGAGCCGAGCACATCCCGCTCGATCGGCTGCGCGAGGCCAAGGTGCTGTACGTGGGCGGATACCTGATGCTCGCCGCGCTCGATCCGCACGAGCTGGCCGCGCTGTTTCGCCAGGCCCGCGCGGCGGGCGTAAAGACCGTGCTCGACATCGTGCTGCCCGGCCCGGGCAACCATTGGCCGCAGCTGGAGCCGGTGCTGGCCGAGACCGACGTCTTCCTGCCGAACACCGACGAGGCCGCGATCGATCACCGGCTCGCGGATCCCGTGGCCCAGGCCGAGCGCTTTCGCGCCGCCGGGGCCGGAACTGTGGTCATCACCTGCGGACCGGCCGGCAGCGTCCTGGTGTCGCGAGCACGAGCGGCTGCGGGCGCCGGTGTTCGAGGTGGAATATCACGGCGGCACCGGCTCCGGCGATGCGTTCGATGCCGGCTACATCGTCGGGCTGCTGGGGGGCGAGGATGCGGCCGGCTGCCTGCGCTGGGGCAGCGCCGTCGGGGCCAGTTGCGTGCGATCGATCAGCGCCACCGAGAGCGTTTTCACCCGCAGCGAGGCCGAGGCGTTCCTGGCGGAGCATCCCTTCGAGGTCGAGCGGATGTAGCGCGGGAAAAGATCTCGGAACTCGGAACGCGGAGCGACGAAGGAAGATGAAATAGCCGCGAAAAACACGAATAAACAAGGTGCCCAGCCGAACATTGTTGTCCCATTCATTCGCGGTCGAGTCGCTCGCGGACCTAATTATTTTCGTTTTTCCTCTCTGTGTCTCTATCACGAGTATTCATTTCCTCTTCTCGTCGTTCTGAGTTCCCAGTTCCCAGTTCCCAGTTCCGAATTTCAGGAGCCTCCGTCGTGACGGCTATACCCGAGGTGGTCTTTCTGTTCGACGTCGACAACACGCTGCTCGACAACGACCGGGATCCAGCAGGACCTGTTCGATCGGATCGAATCGGAATTCGGTGCCGCCGACCGCGATCTGTACGGCCAGATTTTCGAGCAGCTTCGCAGCGAAGTCGGCTATGCCGACTACCTGGGCGCGCTGCAGCGCTATCGCCTGCAGCAAATGCACAATCCGCGGGTGCTGCAGATTTCGTCCTACCTGGTCGACTATCCGTTCGCCGACCGGCTTTATCCGCACGCGCTCGCCGTGCTCGGCCATTGCGCACGGTGGGGACCGACGGCGATCCTCTCCGACGGCGACGTCGTGTTTCAGCCCCGCAAGGTCGAACGCAGCGGCTTGTGGAGGCAGGTCGGCGGGCGGGTGCTGATCTACATTCACAAAGAGCAGGAACTGGCCGACGTCGAGGCGCGCTATCCGGCCAAGCACTACGTGTTGGTCGACGACAAACTGCGGATTCTGACTGCCGTCAAAGCGATCTGGGGCGAGCGCGTGACGACGGTGTTTCCCAAGCAAGGGCATTATGCTTTGGATGCCAAAGCCGTGGCCGAGTTTCCGCCGGCGGATCTCACGATCGACGCGATCGGCGATTTGCTTTCGACGAAGTTTTCTGCGACGGATCCAGTCGTGGAGTGATCGGTCGGATCGCAGGCCTGAGCCGCGCCGGGCCTTGGCTTTGGCACGGCGGACGTTACGAAGCGGTCCGTCCGGCGATTGGCGAGTGGGCGGGGCAATCGTCGACGGCCGGCGACCGAGGGGCTGTGCTGCCGGAAGCTGCCGCCCGGCGGCGGACAGCGGGCTGCTGCTGCGGCCGGACGTCGACGGCGTGCTCCATTGGGCAGTGGCAATTCCGTCCTGGCGGCACCGCCGACGGCTGGGCCGGTTCGGCACGGTGCCCGCGCGGCGGTTCGACCGAGGGGGGCGTCATCTGGCCATACGGTCCGGCACTGACCGTCAGTTGCGGCCGCAGGAACGAGTAGTTCATTTCCCGTTCCGGCCGGCGCAAGGCGGACCGCTCGGCCGCGTCGGCATAGGCCTTGCCAGGCCAGGGCCCTTCGGCCAGGTAAACGTCGTTGTAGTCGAGCAGCGAGCCCTTCTCGAAGTGGACGTTCTTGATCGCCAGGGCGTACTCGATCAGCGAGCCGAAGTAGCGGATTTCCGATTCGGCCAGCCGGCGCTGCGAGTCGAGCACCAGTTCGGACTGGGCTTTGTCGGCGTCGAAAGCGGCGGTCACCGCGGCCAGATGCTGCCGGGCGGCCACGCGGCGGTTGTAGCTGGTCCAGGTGCAGTCGTAGGCCCGTTCGACCTCGCACAGGGCGTTGCTGACCGCCAGCGCGATCTCGCGCTCCTGCTGTTGCAGCACGGCCCGTTCGCGGGCCAATTGCAGCTCGGCGTTGCGAACGGCGGCATGTCCGCGGCGAAATCCGAGCGGAGCCGACAGCTCGAAGCCGGCCTGCCATTCCTGGAATTGGCCGCTGATACAGGTTTTGCAGCGCGTTGTCGTAGCGGTTGACGTTGATGTCGTTGTTGAAGTCGACCAGGTTTTCGCCGAAGCCGCGGAAACGATAATAGCCGACCGTGTCGAGGGTCGGCAGCAGGAAGTTCTTGCTGCCGATCAGCTCCAGCTCGCGGCGCTTGATGACCCACTTCTGGCGCCGCAGTTCGACGCGCCGGCGTGAGGGCCTCTTGCAGGATTTCGTGCCAATCGAAGATCACTTTGGCCCGCCGCGGCTCGTCCGACGGACGGATCAATTTGCATTCGTTGATCGGCAGCGCCATCAAGCGTCCGCAGGCGGCGTTCGGCGACGCGCACGCCGCTCAGCCCGCGCGCGCTGCCGCCGCCGCTGCCGTTGAACACCGACGTGCCCTGCACCAGCCGGCCATACCAGGCGATTTGGACTTCTTCCTGGAAGCGAAAATATTGCTCGCGCGCCTCGGCTTCTTTTTCGGCTTCGCCGCCGCGGCGGCCGCTGACGAACAAGGCATGCACCCGCCGCCAGGTTTCCAGGCGCTATCGCGGGCGGCGATCTTGGCGTCCAGATCGCGATAGGCGAAGTACAGATCCCAGTAGGCGTTTTCGACGTTGCTCACCAGGTCGCGCAGGCCGGCCTCGAAATCGGTCAGGCTGATGTCGGTATTGATCCGCGCCACCATCACGCCGTTGGCGAAGCCCGGCACGCCGCTGAACACGCCGGGCACGTTGGGCGGCCCGTAAATGCGAGTGAACTCCGCGCCGCCGCCTTGCAACCAGGGCTGCCGGAACGAGGCTTGCACGTTGTTGTTCCAGGCGTGCGGAAACAAGTTGCCGGGCGCATTGTTGGCGTCGTAATCGGTGTTGGTGCTTAACGTGTACGTGCGCGCCGGTCGCGGTGCGCTTGGTGATATCGGTCTGGAAAACCGCCGTATCCTGTTGACAGATGCGCGTGCCGCCGCCGAAGAAAATGTTGTTGACCGCGTAGTGGTTCTTTTCGAAATACGATTTGGCCGACACCACCGGATCGAACGCGCTTTGCGTGGCTTCGGTGCCGAAGCGCGGATCGGTTTCGGTGATCGCCGGTCCTTGCGTGGTCCGCACGTTGGCCGGCGATTGCAGCACCTGCCCGCCGATCTCGCTGAGCACCTTCGAGTTGGCCAGCGCCGTTCGCATGGCCTCGAGCAGCGACATTTCCCAGTATTCCGGAGGCGTATCGCGGCCGGTGGCCAGCGGCGAGGGCGTGTCGAGAATCGTCGGCGGAGGCGGGGCGCTGGCGTCGGGATACTCGATCGCCGTGGCCGCGGTCTTATAGCGATCGAGTTCCGGATCCGGCAGTTTCAGCCCGGGCGCATGGAAGCTGCAACCGGCCAGCGCGAACACCGCGGCAACTCCTGCGACAATCCAGACCGGCGGACAAAACATCTTCCGAGTCGTCTCCTAGACTCTCCCTGCGCTGACCGCGCGCAGCTGCGGCGCGATGCCGGCCCATGAATGCCGGCAAAACACCCCATTAGTGCGGCTATAGATCGGCAAGGCCGGCGGGAAAACGCGCGTAAAAGTCAGCGCGACCGACAATCTTTTCCCAGCCAGCCCAAGCAAGTTGACGAAGAATGCCCCCCCAGATTCGCCATTTTCGCCTTCTCGCCGCTATGCACTGGAAACGCGTGGTGTGACCGGGGGAGCGGATGCCAAGACACGCTGGCGGTGCGGCAGCTTATACTGAGGGGCTGACGACAGCAGCTGCTGGTGCTTGCATGGCCGGTCCGCTCTCGTCACTCGCGCAGCGTTGGGTGATTGGCCGACCGGCTTCAGCAGAGTCAGTGATGGTTCGAGAGATTGCCTCCGGCGACACGGCGCGGGCCGAACCCCGCTGGCATGAAATTCAGTCGGCGCTGGAGCGCGTGGCCGCGCTTTCGACCGCGAGCGTTTCCAGCCACGATTTTCATGCGGCGCTGATTCAGCAGGCGGTCGCGGCGGTTCGAGCGCTAGCCGGCGCGGTCTGGCTGCGCTCTGCCGACGGCACGCTGAGCGCGAGGCCCAGTGGAATTTCGAGGCCACCGCGCTCGACGAGTCGTCTGGAAGCGGCGCCGTCCATTTGCAACTCGTCGAGGCCGTTTGCGCGCCGCGGAGAGACCTGCCTGTGGCCTCCCGGCAGGTCGCACGAGCATCGACAAGTTCGGCGGGGGCCGATTCTGCCCGCTGCTCCAATCCGACTCGCCTGCTGCTCGTGTTTTCGCCGCTCAAGTTGGGCAGCGAATCGATCGGCGTGATCGAGTTGTTTCATCCGGAGAGCGTCAAGCCTGACGGCGCAGCGCGAAGATTTGCCGCTGCTGGCGGCGCTCGGCGAATTGGCCGCCGACTTTCAGCGGCAGGAGCGACTGCGCGAGTTTGCCGTTCGCGAGGGGCAATGGCGCGGGCTGGAGCATTTCATCCAGGCCGCACATGCCAGCCTCGAGTTGCGGCCCACGGCCCAGGCAATTGTCAACGACGGGCGGCGGCTGATCGGCTGCGACCGATTGAGTCTGTTGGTCGCAAAGGCCGGCAAGTGCCGGGTCTCGGCCGTCAGCGGCGCGGAGCAGGTTGAGCGACGCAGCAGTCTCGTCCAGCGGTTGGAGCGACTGGGCACACGGGTCGCTCGTCTACGGCGAGTCGCTCTGGTACCCGGCGGCAGCGCGAAACGTTGGCGCCGGACGTCGAGCAGGCGTTGGATGCTTATCTCGACCAGGCGCATGCCCGCGTGTTGGGCATGATTCCTCTGAGCAAACCTCGTTCGGATGATCGACCTGGCCAACGATCGGAGCCGGTCGGATTGCTGTTGGTCGAGCAATTCCAGGCAGCGGCGGTCGAGCCGGCCCTGGTCGGCCGCGCCGAAGCGGTTGCACGGCACGCCGCGGCGGCGCTGGCTAACGCCGTCCAGTACGATGCGCTGCCGCTGCTGAAGTTGGAACGCGGCCTGCAAGGCCTGCGCTGGCTGACCCGGGCACGACAGCTTCCCAAGACACTGGCAGTCGGACTGCTGGTCGTGGCGGGTGGTCTGCTGCTGACGCTGGTGCCTGCCGACTTCGAGATCGAAGCCCGGGGCGAACTGCAGCCGCAAACGCGCCGCGACATCTTTGCCCCCAACGACGCGATCGTCAACGACATTCGGGTGGCCGAGCGGCGTGATGTGAAAGCGGGCGACGAGCTGGTCTTGCTGCGCAGGCCGCAGCTCGATTTCGAGCTGCACCGGGTTTTGGGCGAAACCCAAACGGCTCGCAAGCGGTTGGCCGGAGTCCAGGCGGCCCGCCTGGGACCGGAACGGGGCAAAACCGATACGGCCCAGCGCTTCAACCAGCTCACGGCCGAGGAGGAAGAACTAAAGGAACTTTTGGCAAGCCTGGCCGAGCAGGAGCAAATTCTGCGCGTACAGCAGCAAGAGCTGATCGTGACCAGCCCGATCGATGGCCAGGTGCTGACCTGGGACGTTGAGCAACTGCTCGAAAGCCGGCCCGTCCAACGCGGGCAGGTGCTGCTGACGGTCGGCGACCTGGCCGGTCCCTGGCAGTTGGAATTGCGACTGCCCGACGATCATGCCGGCTATGTGCTGGATGCCGAGCAAACGGCCGGCCATCCGCCGCAGGTCGATTTTCTGCTCGCGACCGATCCCGGCACGACCTATCGAGGACATATCGAGAAGACCGCCCTGTCCGCCCAAACCGACGAAGTCTACGGGTCGCACGTGCTGGTGACCGTGGCAATCGATCGCGACGCCGTCCGCGGGCTGCGGCCGGGCGCCAGCGTGATCGGCAAGATTCACTGCGGCCGCCGTGCGCTGGGGTTCGTCTGGTTTCACGACTTGATTTCGCTCGTTCGTCGACGATTGCTATTCTGAATATTGGAATCTGCCGCAGCAGCGGGGGCCACGGAGAACCGAACCGATGAACGCAACCCAGATGGCACTGATCCTGCTTTCGACTTGGAGTTGGGGCGCCGTGGCCCCGGAGGATCAGCCGTTCAAAGCCGACTCGGTCCTGATCACGTTGATCGATCAGGCTGAAGTCGCCGCGCAGGAGCCGGGCGTGCTGGCTCAGATTGCGATCCGCGAGGGACAAATGGTGGCCGCAGGCGAATTGCTGGCGCAAGTCGACGACGCGGCCGCGCAGATCGCCCGGCGCCGCGCCAAGACCGAGCGGGACATCGCCGCCAAGGAAGCCGGCAACAACATCAAGGTCCGTTATGCCAAGGACACGCTGGCCACGGCCAAGGCGGAATTTCAGCGCGCAACGCATCGATCGAAAAATACCGCAAGAGCGTCACCGGATCGGAAATCGATCAACTCCGGCTGGCGGTCGAACAAGCCACTCACGATGTCGAGCAAGCCCAACACGATCTGGCCGTCGCCGAGTTGAACACCGAACTCAAGGACAGCGAACTGGCCGCCGCCAGCCTGAACGTTGAGCGGCGCCGCATCGTGTCGCCGTTGGACGGCATGGTCGTGCAGGTCAAGCGCCACCAAGGCGAATGGGTGCAGGCCGGCGAGAGCGTCGTTCGCGTGTTGCGGCTCGACCGGCTGCGCGCCGAAGGCTTCGTCAGCTCTAAACAACTCGGCGCTTCCGCGGTGGGTCGGCCCGTCACCGTGCGAGTCGATTTGCCCGAGCGGCCCAAGGCCGCCTTCGTCGGCAAGCTGGTGTTCGTCAGCCCCGAGGTCAATCCGGTGAACGGCCAGATTCGCGTGTGGGCCGAACTGGAGAATCAGGACTTACTGCTGCGGCCGGGCGTCGCGGCCGAAATGACGATCGAGCCGGCCCCCAAGCAAACTTCTGAGTGAACGGCCCATCGGCATGGCTACCGGCACATTGCACTTGTCCCCCGGCGAGTATCCGATCTTGCTGCGCAAGCGGCCCGACCTGGAATGCCGGTCGTTCGGCGCCGGCGAGTCCCGGTATTGGCGGATCAAAGATCCGCTCACGCAACGTCATTTCGAGCTTACCCGAGAAGAATTCTTCGCCTTTGAGCAGCTCGACGGACATTCCAGCCTGGAAGCGATCCAAGCTGCGTGCCAGCGGCAGTTCACCCCCCGCAGAGTCACCGGCCGCCAACTGATGTCGTTCTTCGCCCGGCTGCACGGCGCGGGATTGTTGATTTGCGACTCGGCGGGGCAGGCCGAACGCTTGCTCGCACGGAGCGACCAGCGGCGGCGGGCCAGGTTCGCCTGGGGTTGGACCAATCTGATCGCGCTCCGCACGCGCGGTGTCGATCCGCAGCCGCTGTTGGACGCCATTTATCCGTACTGCCGCTGGATGTTTTCGCGCGTGGCCGTGATCGGCTCCGTGGCACTGATGATTGCCGCGCTGCTGCTCTTGGCCAGCCACGCAGACCAGGTACGGCTGCGATTGCCGGATTTCCAGGCGTTTTTCAGCCTGCGAAATGCCGGCTGGCTGGCGCTGTCGGTCGTCTTGGCCAAGGCATTTCATGAGTTGGGACACGCGCTGACGTGCCGGCATTTCGGCGGCGAGTGCCACGAACTGGGCGTGCTGCTGCTGGTGTTTTTGCCTTGCTTGTACTGCAATGTGTCCGACGCCTGGATGTTCCATAGCCGCTGGAGGCGTGTTGCGGTCGATGTGGCCGGAATGTTCGTCGAGCTCGTGCTGGCCGCGGTTTGCACGTTTCTGTGGTGGTTTACCGTGCCGGGATGGACGAATTCGATCTGTTTCAATCTGATGGTCGTCTGTTCGGTCAATACGCTGCTGCTGAACGGCAATCCGCTGCTGCGCTATGACGGCTACTACCTGCTGTCCGATCTGTTGGAAGTGCCCAACCTGCAACAGCGATCGGCCGCCGCCCTGCGGCACATGCTCGCCTGGTGCTTTCTGACCGACCCACCCCGCACGGGCGATTTGCTCGGTGATAGGTCGACTGGTTGGCTCGCCGTCTATGGGCTCTCAGCATTGGCCTATCGCTGGTTCGCATCGCTGGCCATTGCCTGGTTCTGTTATCAGGTGCTCAAGCCTTACCGGATCGAGTTGCTCGCTTGGGGCGTGGCCGGCCTGATGTTGGCGGCTTTGTTGGCACCGCCGTGGCAACAGGTGCTGCATTTTGCGCGCGGCCCGCTGCCTGCGGGCAGGTTCCATTGGCCGCGGATCGCCCTGGCAGGGATCCTGCTGATTGTGGGCGGGACAATCCTGTGGAACGTCCCGCTGCCGCACCGATTGCACGTGCCGGCGCTGATCGAGCCGGCAGACGCACGGCGGATTTATGTCTCGATGAGCGGCACTTTGGATCGCGCTGTGCAAATGCGGCGCCGAAGTCCGTGCCGATGAGCCTGTGGCGCAATTGACGAACCCGGAAATGGATTTGGAAATCGCCCGGCTGCGGGGCGAGCGAAATCAGCAGCGCACCAGGCTGGCCAACCTGAACCGCCAGCAAATCGATGCGCCACAGGCCGCGTCTGAAATTCCGACCGCCGAAGCGGCCCTGGCCGATCTCGAGCGGCGACTCGACCAGCGCCTGGCCGAACAGCGGCGGTTGACGATTCGAGCACCGGCCGGCGGAACGGTTTTGCCGGTGCGACGGAAAGCCCTAAAGACCGCGCATGGCGAGCTGCCTGGCTGGTCGGGAAATCCCTTGGAACCCGACAATCGCGGGTGTTATCTGCAAACCGGTACGCTCTTGTGCCTGGTCGGCGACCCGCGGCGGCTGGAGGCCGTTTTGCTCGTCGACGAGGATCAGGTGCCCCTGGTGCGAGTCGGACAAAGCGTTCTCTTGCTGCTCGATCAGTTGCCGAATTGGCAACTTCAGGGCGTTGTGGCGAATCTGTCCGAAATCGATTTGCATGAAGTGCCGTCCGAACTCTTCGAGCGCGGCCAACTGCCGACGCGCCAGGGCCCGGGGGGCGACGCCGGTTCCGCTGCGGACTTGTTATCAGGCTCGGGTCTCGCTCGACGGGGCTCATCCGCCGCTGACGGCCGGGGCTACGGGGGAGGCAAAAATCCTGGTCGATCCCCAATCGCTTGGCCGCCGCTTGATGAGGCTCTTCGCCGGCACGTTCCGTTTTGCGCTTTGAGGCCAGTGACACGACGTCCATTCCAGCGATGCCCGCGCCGACCTTGCGAAATAAGGCCATCCGCCGCACCTCGCGACTCACGCGGGCGCACCGCTGGTCAATAGAACTTGCCCGAGGGAATCCAGGCCATGAACGCGCCGATCGCGGCGGCCTCGCATACCGCTCCGCGCCAGCTCCAACCGAGACGGCTGGTCTGATAAGGGGCCGGCGAGCCCGGACGATAGAAGCCCAACGCATACACGCATTCGCGGGGCGGATGCATGCCCATTTTATAAGGCAGAATCGGTATCGTGCCGAAAAAGTGGATCGCCCCGGCAAACGGTTCCAGAACGCCGTGCGAATAACCGTAGCGCTCCAGATTAACATCGTCGAAATAGATCGGCTGATAACAGAGCGCCGTCGCGTCCCAAAAATAAACCATGTCGACCGGCCGCCGGTCGGCCAGGCTGCCGCCGATCACAACCGCGTCGCTGCCGAATTGCGTTCGGGCATAATCGGTCGGCATCTCGCCCGACGGCGGTTTGATATTCGTTCGTGTGGCACTCAGCGGCTTGATGTCGTCGTCGAACGGCGCCGGCCCGCCGTTGTCGGGCATCGGTCGGCCCTGGATGTCTTCCGCCGGCGGAAACGTGCGACCGGGAGTCGACTGCACCGGGGCTGCCGCCGTCAGCCGTCGTTGCCTCGGATCTTCGGGTATAGGCAATGTCGCCGGGGCGGTCGGCTCTTCGTCACTTGGAAATAGTCTTATTGGCCCGGCTGGGCCGTCGGGAGCCGCGGCGCCGCCGGCTGGTCCGGCAAAGGAACTGGTGGAGGTTGGAGACGCTGCGACACGGCGTACGCGCAGCGCGGATTGTTGTTCCGGCCCTTCGCCCACTAGCGACGTGAGGGCCGGCGCCGTTTGGACCAGGTCGGCTGCAAACTTCCGGTCGGCTTCGGCCTGGCTGCCCGGCACCGCTTTGGTTTGCAGCGAGACCGTTTGAGCGTGCTGCCGCGGAATGATCGGCTCGGCAACGTCGGTCGTGGTGCTGGCCGCACAAGCCGGCAGACGAGAGGGGGCTGCGGCGTTGTAGGGTTCGGCCCAAGTCGAGGTTTGGACGGCAGCTGCGCCGAACAGCGCGGCCAGCAGGCAGTGCCAAGGGTGCCGGCCGAATCGTGTCTTGGCCCAAATCTTAATGCCCGCGACGGACATAGTGCGGCGCCTTTCTCTTATCACGCAAGCTGCGACGTGCCTGCCGGAACGGGAATGGATTGCAGTTGTTTTCGGCAGCGCACCGCTGGAACATTCAATACACGCATGCCAAGCGCTTCAATCGCCATGACCGGAGTATGCCCGCTACGACCCGCAATCGTTACAGCTTGACCAGATTGACTGCGAGAACACGGTCAACAGAAGTGTGGATTACCGCCCGAAACGTTTGACACTCACCAGCCCCGCAAGTGATAATCAGCGGACCTGCTAAGCCCTTGGTTCGTAGTGGTTTAACAGGGGGAGCCCTGAGGTCGGTTGGGTCGTCGCCACGGTGTTTGCCGACGGCTCGCCCGCTGGCGCCCGTCAGGCTTCGTGGGCGCGGGCCGGCTTTGCGAGCTGTGTAGGGCGCTGCGAACACTGCGGACCGGATCGGCGCTGGGCAGCGGCCGCTTGCGCCCCGGAAACGCGCCGCTGTTGACGATCGGGGAAACTCTGCGGGCCGTCCAAAGGAAAGAAACGACCCCCCATGTTGCTGGCGACCCTGATTCAGAAGTTGCGCAGCCGGCGAATCGCGGCGGTTTGGAACAGCTTGCGCCGCGCAAGGCCAATCCGTTCTGCGGGCCACAATCTGCTAGTCGAGTTCGAACTTTGTCAACTCGAAGAGCGGCGCGTGCTCAATGCGGCTCCCGTCGCCGCGCACTCCGGTCAGTCTGGCAACCAAAATCTGCCGGGGCCGCCGAGTACTGCGGTCAACGTGCTGAACCTCGACACGGCAAGTCACTTTACGGCACCCTGGATCAGTAGCCCTGCCCACGGGGATTCGCGGTCCGTATCTCCTGTAGCGACTGGCGGACACGCCCCTACCGGCAGCCTTGGAGCCGAGGGTTCGCACGCCCATGCCGGCCACGGGATCGCCCAACCGAGTTGTACTCCTCCGGTCCAAACTCAGGCCGGCCGCCCCGACTGTGGCCCGCTGACGTCCGCCGGCCCGGCGATGGCGGGAAATGGTTTGCACGATTTCGATCGGCCTGCGCGCCAATGCGACACACCGGTCGCTCCGGAGTGCGGACGGATGGCGGCTGCCGGAATTGTGCCAGGCATTGCGGGCAATGGTGTATTCGAGTTCAGCGGCGGCACCGCGGCCGTCGAAAGCGCCAGCCCGGGACTCATGTCTCCGTCCAGCGCGCAGCCCGCTGTCGGCGGGGGCGCGGCCAGCATTGCATCCGCCGATAGCGCGGTCCAGCCGCTGACCGCCAGCGCCCTGGCTGGTCCTAGTCTGACCGTGGCTTCCGCCATTGTTAATGCTTCCGATCCGGTGGTTACCCCCGAAGCCAATCAGGTGATCAACGAAGGCACTACACTCGCGCTGGCCGGGGTCACGTTCACCGACCCTAACAACTCGGCCCCCTATACGGCCATGATTAATTGGGGCGACGGCCAAACGACCGCCGGAGTCGTGGATCCAACAACCGATTCGGTGACCGGCACTCACGACTACACGGTGGTCGGCAACTTTACGGTGACCGTCACCGTCACCGATAGTCAGAATCTCTCCGGGTCCGGCAGCTTTACCGTACAGGTAAACAACGTGCCGCCGACGATCAATCCGATCGCAAATCAAACGGCCGGCGTGGGGACCACGTTCGCGCTCACCGGCGTCACTTTTTCCGACCCCGGCACCGTCGAGAATCACACGGCCTCGATCAACTGGGGCGACGGCACGCCAAGCACGGTCGGCCCCGTCAGCGAATTCAACACGCCTACGGGCATCGATGGCAGCGTGACGGGCAATCATGTCTACGCCACGGCGGGAATCTACGAGGGCACCGTCACCGTCAAAGATAATCATGGTGCCGCCAGCAGCCAGCCCTTTTTGATGATCGTCGGCAACGTTGCTCCGACGCTTACCACGACACTGAATGACGTCACGCTCAACGTCGGAGACACGCTCAGTCTCACGAACGTCGGCTTCACCGAGGCGATCTTCGCCGGCCCGGCGCAGGGCTATACGCCAAATCTCACTTACACAATCAATTGGGGAGATAGTTCGACCCCCTCGACCGGTCCGGCGACGATCACCCAGGCCGGCTCGCCAGGCGTTCAGACCACGGGCGACTTCAGCGGCAGCCACGAGTACACCACGGCCAACACGTACACGGCCAGCGTCACCATTAGTGACGGTTTGGGGGGCACCGCAACCGAAATATTCACGGTCATGGTCATCAATCCTGCGCCGGTGATCCAGCCGGTGCCGACGCAGACCGTGGCCGAAGGCTCGACGCTCTCGCTCTCGGGCGCGACGTTCACCGATCCCGACCCGAGCGGTTCGTACACGGCCTCGATCGACTGGGGGGACGGCACGACGCCGACCACGGCCACGATCGCGCCCACGTCCACTCCGGGCATGTTCACAGTCAAGCGCCACGCACGTTTATGGCGACGCGATCACGCACACGGCCAGCCTGACGGTGACCGACAATAGCGGCGGCAGCCAGACGACCCAGACGTTTCAGGTGGTAGTAACGGACGTGGCGCCGACGTTCACCGCGACCTTGCCGGACGTGATCGTGGGCCAGGGGGCCACGCTGAGCCTGCCGTCGATCGGGTTTAGCGATCCGACGTTCGCCGAGACCAGCCCCAGCTACACGCCCAGCTTCACGTACACGATCGACTGGGGGGACGGCAGCCCGGTCTCGACCGGCACGGCCAACATCAGCCAGGTGGGCGCCAATGGCACGCCGACCCTGGGCGATTTCACGGGCAGCCACGTCTATACGTCGGCCAACACGTACACGGTCACGGTCAAGATCGACGACCACGAAGGCCAGACCACGACCGAGACGTTCACGGTGCAGGTGGTGGTGCCGGTGATCCAGCCGGTGCCGACCCAGACGGTGGCCGAAGGCTCGACGCTCTCGCTCTCGGGCGCCACGTTCACCGATCCCGACCCGAGCGGTTCGTACACGGCCCTGATCGACTGGGGGGACGGCACGACGCCGACCACGGCCACGATCGCGCCCACGTCGACGCCGGGCACGTTCAGCGTAAGCGCCACGCACGTTTACGGCGATGCGATCACGCACACGGCCAGCCTGACGGTGACCGACAATAGCGGCGGCAGCCAGACGACCCAGACGTTTCAGGTGGTAGTAACGGACGTGGCGCCGACGTTCACCGCAACCTTGCCGGACGTGATCGTGGGCCAGGGGGCCACGCTGAGCCTGCCGTCGATCGGGTTTAGCGATCCGACGTTCGCCGAGACCAGCCCCAGCTACACGCCCAGCTTCACGTACACGATCGACTGGGGGGACGGCAGCACGGCCTCGACCGGCGCGGCCAACATCAGCCAGGTGGGCGCCAATGGCACGCCGACGCTGGGCGACTTCACGGGCAGCCACGTCTACACGTCGGCCAGCACGTACACGGTCACGGTCAAGATCGACGACCACGAAGGCCAGACCACGACCGAGGCGTTCACGGTGCAGGTGGTGGTGCCGGTGATCCAGCCGGTGCCGACGCAGACGGTGGCCGAGGGCTCGACGCTCTCGCTCTCGGGCGCGACGTTCACCGATCCCGACCCGAGCGGTTCGTACACGGCCCTGATCGACTGGGGGGACGGCACGACGCCGACGGCGGCCACGATCGCGCCACGTCGACGCCGGGCACGTTCAGCGTAAGCGACACGCACGTTTACGGCGACGCGATCACGCACACGGCCAGCCTGACGGTGACCGACAATAGCGGCGGCAGCCAGACGACGCAGACCTTCCAGGTCGTGGTGAGCGACGTGGCGCCGGCGTTCACCGCGACGCTGCCGGACGTGATCGTGGGCCAGGGGGCCACGCTGAGCCTGCCGTCGATCGGGTTTAGCGATCCGACGTTCGCCGAGACGAGCCCCAGCTACACTCCCAGCTTCACGTACACGATCGACTGGGGGGACGGCAGCCCGGCTTCGACCGGCACGGCCAACATCAGCCAGGTGGGCGCCAATGGCACGCCGACGCTGGGCGACTTCACGGGCAGCCACGTCTACACGTCGGCCAGCACGTACACGGTCACGGTCAAGATCGACGACCACGAAGGCCAGACCACGACCGAGGCGTTCACGGTGCAGGTGGTGGTGCCGGTGATCCAGCCGGTGCCGACGCAGACGGTAGCCGAAGGCTCGACGCTATCGCTGAGCGGCGCGACGTTTACCGATCCCGATCCGAGCGGTTCGTACACGGCCCTGATCGACTGGGGGGACGGCACGACGCCGACGGCGGCCACGATCGCGCCCACGTCGACGCCGGGCACGTTCAGCGTAAGCGCCACGCACGTTTACGGCGACGCGATCACGCACACGGCCAGCCTGACGGTGACCGACAATAGCGGCGGCAGCCAGACGACCCAGACGTTTCAGGTGGTAGTAACGGACGTGGCGCCGACGTTCACCGCAACCTTGCCGGACGTGATCGTGGGCCAGGGGGCCACGCTGAGCCTGCCGTCGATCGGGTTTAGCGATCCGACGTTCGCCGAGACGAGCCCCAGCTACACTCCCAGCTTCACGTACACGATCGACTGGGGGGACGGCAGCACGGCTTCGACCGGCACGGCCAACATCAGCCAGGTGGGCGCCAATGGCACGCCGACGCTGGGCGACTTCACGGGCAGCCACGTCTACACCTCGGCCAGCACGTACACGGTCACGGTCAAGATCGACGACCACGAAGGCCAGACCACGACCGAGGCGTTCACGGTGCAGGTGGTGGTGCCGGTGATCCAGCCGGTGCCGACGCAGACGGTAGCCGAAGGCTCGACGCTATCGCTGAGCGGCGCGACGTTTACCGATCCCGACCCGAGCGGTTCGTACACGGCCCTGATCGACTGGGGGGACGGCACGACGCCGACGGCGGCCACGATCGCGCCCACGTCGACGCCGGGCACGTTCAGCGTAAGCGCCACGCACGTTTACGGCGATGCGATCACGCACACGGCCAGCCTGACGGTGACCGACAATAGCGGCGGCAGCCAGACGACCCAGACGTTTCAGGTGGTAGTAACGGACGTGGCGCCGACGTTCACCGCGACCTTGCCGGACGTGATCGTGGGCCAGGGGGCCACGCTGAGCCTGCCGTCGATCGGGTTTAGCGATCCGACGTTCGCCGAGACCAGCCCCAGCAACACGCCCAGCTTCACGTACACGATCGACTGGGGGGACAGCAGCCCGGCTTCGACCGGCACGGCCAACATCAGCCAGGTGGGCGCCAATGGCACGCCGACCCTGGGCGATTTCACGGGCAGCCACGTCTACACCTCGGCCAACACGTACACGGTCACGGTCAAGATCGACGACCACGAAGGCCAGACCACGACCGAGACGTTCACGGTGCAGGTGGTGGTGCCGGTGATCCAGCCGGTGCCGACGCAGACGGTGGCCGAAGGCTCGACACTCACGCTCTCGGCACGACGTTCACCGATCCCGACCCGAGCGGTTCGTACACGGCCTCGATCGACTGGGGGGACGGCACGACGCCGACCACGGCCACGATCACGCCGACGTCGACGCCGGGCACGTTCAGCGTGAGCGCCACGCACGTTTACGGCGATGCGATCACGCACACGGCCAGCCTGACGGTGACCGACGCCAGCGGCGGCAGCCAGACGACCAAAACCTTCCAGGTCGTGGTGAGCGACGTGGCGCCGGCGTTCACCGCGACGCTGCCGGACGTGATCGTGGGCCAGGGGGCCACGCTGAGCCTGCCGTCGATCGGGTTTAGCGATCCGACGTTCGCCGAGACCAGCCCCAGCTACACGCCCAGCTTCACGTACACGATCGACTGGGGGGACAGCAGCCCGGCTTCGACCGGCACGGCCAACATCAGCCAGGTGGGCGCCAATGGCACGCCGACCCTGGGCGATTTTACGGGCAGCCACGTCTACACCTCGGCCAACACGTACACGGTCACGCTTAAGATCGACGACCACGAAGGCCAGACCACGACCGAGACGTTCGCCGTGCAGGTGGTGGTGCCGGTGATCCAGCCGGTGCCGACGCAGACGGTAGCCGAAGGCTCGACACTCACGCTCTCGGGCGCGACGTTCACCGATCCCGACCCGAGCGGTTCGTACACGGCGCTGATCGACTGGGGGGACGGCACGACGCCGACGGCGGCCACGATCGCGCCCACGTCGACGCCGGGCACGTTCAGCGTAAGCGACACGCACGTTTACGGCGATGCGATCACGCACACGGCCAGCCTGACGGTGACCGACAATAGCGGCGGCAGCCAGACGACCCAGACGTTTCAGGTGGTAGTAACGGACGTGGCACCGACGTTCACCGCGACCTTGCCGGACGTGATCGTGGGCCAGGGGGCCACGCTGAGCCTGCCGTCGATCGGGTTTAGCGATCCGACGTTCGCCGAGACCAGCCCCAGCTACACGCCCAGCTTCACGTACACGATCGACTGGGGGGACAGCAGCCCGGCTTCGACCGGCACGGCCAACATCAGCCAGGTGGGCGCCAATGGCACGCCGACCCTGGGCGATTTTACGGGCAGCCACGTCTACACCTCGGCCAGCACGTACACGGTCACGGTCAAGATCGACGACCACGAAGGCCAGACCACGACCGAGACGTTCACGGTGCAGGTGGTGGTGCCGGTGATCCAGCCGGTGCCGACGCAGACGGTAGCCGAAGGCTCGACGCTATCGCTGAGCGGCGCGACGTTTACCGATCCCGATCCGAGCGGTTCGTACACGGCCCTGATCGACTGGGGGGACGGCACGACGCCGACGGCGGCCACGATCGCGCCCACGTCGACGCCGGGCACGTTCACCGTGAGCGCCACGCACGTTTACGGCGATGCGATCACGCACACGGCCAGCCTGACGGTGACCGACAATAGCGGCGGCAGCCAGACGACGCAGACGTTCCAAGTGGTGGTGACGGACGTGGCGCCGACGTTCACCACGACGGAGGCGACCGGCACATTGAACGAAGGCTCGGTCTTGCCGACAGGCAGCATCCGTTTCACGGACCCGACGTTTGCGGAATCCAAGCCCAGTTACACGCCCAGCTTCACGTACACGATCAACTGGGGGGACGGCAGCTCGCAGACGCTTTCGATTCCGGCGTCGGAGATTCAGCAAGGTTCGGCCACGGTGTTGACGCAGGGCACGATCCAGCTATCGCATTTGTACGGCGTGACGGGCGTGTATACCGCCACGATCACGATTACCGACGCCCACATGGGATCGGTGAAACAATCTTTTGTCGTGAACGTGCTGGATGTGACGCCGACGCTCAACGTCGCCCAGTTCTCCGAGTTGAGCATCGTTTCGACGACCATGAGCTCCGGACAGACATTCGACCCAGGCACCAATCCGCTGACCATCACGGTGACCTGGGGAGACAATATGACGACAGTCTTTGCGGTCAGCGGCGCTGCTTTAGACAACTTCAACCTGTCGCATATTTATTTCGGGCCGCCGAATCCGCTGAATCCGTCGGCTGCGATTCCGGTCAGCGTCACGGTCAGCGAACGCGTAGGCTCCTCCGTCACGGAAAATTTCTTGGTGCAGGTGCCTGGCACGGGAGTCGCCATTGTCACTTTCCTGCCCGAGCCCACGGCGCCTCCGCTGCCGGCGCCTCAAGCCGTGTTGACGGAAATAAAGAGTTTTTACGTCGAAGCTCCGCAGTCGGTGGCCGCCGCGAGCGAACCGACGCCGGCGCGTGGCGAGATTTTTGGCGCTGTCGAGGACCAGGTCGTGTTGCGCTCGGTGTTTCCGAGCGGCAAGGAGGGAGATAACATCCTTCTGCCGGCCAACGTGCTCGATAATCTGCCGGGTTACCTGAAGCGATTGCCCGACGGACATTTCCGCATCTATCTCGTTCAGGGAGACACGCGTCGCGAGCGGTTGATTATCGACGTCAATGTACGGCAAGGCCGGCCGGTCGACGCCGGCGACGATTCCGAAGGCACGCAAGACCGCCCGCCCAGCGCGGTGATCGAACGTCGTGGCGGCGCCGAGGGACTTGCGGCGGTTTCGGCAGCGTCCGCAAATCCGCAGCTGGCGGGCCGGCCGATACTTTCGACGGATCCAGAGGGCGCGAAGACGACGACGGCACTCGAGTCGCTGGGCTTGCCTGCCTCTCAGGCCGCGGACGACGAACCGGCCGCCGGAACGAAGTCGGATTCCAGCAGCATCGAGCGGCACTGGAACGGGCACGCCTGGGGGACCATGAACGGACATATCGCCATGGCGGCGCTGGCTTGGGCCGGAGCCCGGCGAACCCGGCAACCTGCCGCCGGCGAGCGGGGCTTAATATTCGACCGCAGCGTGCTGTCGAAGGCGGCACGATTGATGCGGCGTGTGCGCAAGGAATTTGATGACGGATCGCGGTAAATCCGAAACTTAATCACATGGCTATTCAGCCCTAAGGCTGTCGCCGGGAACATCGTCATGCTGAGCTGTCCGATTTGCAAATCGCCGTTGGAACCGGTCGTGCCCCGACCAGGAAGTTGTTCGATCTGCGGCAGCGTATTTCTGGCGGACTTGCAACCCATCGACACCCGGCCGGCCGATTCTGGCGAGCCGAAGATTGTGGGCCCGGGGGGGACGACGTTCGACAATCGGCACATTCGCGCCACGCTCGATTCGAGCTTTGTACCAACTGTGGAGCCGACACGGGCGCACGGATCGACGCCGGCGCCGCGCCCCACCGATCAAACGCTTGATTCCACGCCCCTTCCGCCCGGAGTCCTTGACGCGCACGATCGATTCCCAGTCGCTCCCATCCGGCGGTGTCGAGCGCACGATCGATTCCACCCCGCTACCGCCCGGTGGAGTCGAGCGGACGATCGATTCCGCCCCGCTGCCGGAGGAGGGGGTCGTCGAGCCGGGGGCGCGAACGCGCGACGAGATGGATCGATTGACGCGGATGTGGTCGAGCCAGATTGGTCCGGGGGCCGCTGTCGGCACGTCGCTCAAGGGGGCCGAGCGCCCGAAGACGCACCGCGATTCGAAGCTGGTGATCAAAACCCGCGCGCTGCGCGCAGCAGCGCGACGTGCCCTCGCGCGAAAGCGATTACGAACTGCTGGAGATGCTGGGCGAAGGCGGCATGGGCGTCGTCTATACCGGCGCGCCAGGCTCGATCGATCGCACGGTCGCGGTCAAAATGCTCAAGGCGGACATCGCCCGCAACGCGGACCAGCGGGAAAAATTTCTGTCCGAAGCGGTCGTCACCGGCGATCTCGACCACCCGAACATCGTGCCGATCTACGATCTGGGCGCCAACGAGACGGGTGCCCTGTTCTATTCGATGAAGCGCGTCGAAGGGACTCCCTGGAGCAAGGTGCTCTCGAGCAAGTCATTAGCCGAGAACCTCGAAATCTTGATGAAAGTCGCGGATGCCATCGCCTTTGCGCACGCCCGGGGCGTCATGCACCGCGACATCAAGCCCGAAAACACGATGCTGGGCGACTTTGGCGAAGTGCTGGTCATGGACTGGGGTCTGGCGCTTTCGACGGCCGCATTCCGCAAGGCCGGCAGCATTTCGCAAACGAGCAGCATGGGGGGCACGCCCGCCTACATGGCGCCGGAAATGGCCGCGGGGCCGCTCGAGCGGATCGGGCCGGCCAGCGACATTTATCTGCTGGGCGCGGTACTGTTCGAGATCATCACCGGACGGCAGCCGCACACCGGGAAGAACGTGATGAAATGCCTGCTGGCCGCGGCGCATAACGAAATTGTGCCGGTCGAGCAGTCCGGGCGAGTTGATTTCGATTGCGCGGCGGGCCATGGCCACCAGCCCGGCCGATCGCTATGCCAGCGTGCGCGACTTTCAGATCGCGATTCGCGAGTACCAATCGCATTCGGAAAGCATCGTGTTGGCGGTCCGGGCCGAGGAAGACCTGGTTCGGGCCGAAAGCACGGGCGACTACCAGACTTTTTCCCGCGCGATGTTCGGTTTTCAGGAGTCGATCGGCCTGTGGGCCGCCAACGCGCGGCGCGGCGCAGGGCCTTTCGGCCGTCCGCGCTGGCCTATGCCCGGCAGGCGCTGGCCAAGGCCGATTATGACCTGGGGCTGTCGCTGCTCGATGCGAACAATCCGGAACACGCTTGCGCTGCACCACGAGCTGGCCGAGGGCCAGCGCGAGCGCGATGCACGTCAGCAACGCTTGAAGAACGCCAAGCGGATCGCCGCCTCGTTGGCGGCGGCCATGGCGATCGTCGTGACCGGGGCCTTAGTGGTCATCAATCGCGAGAAGGACCGCGCGCTGACGGCCGAAGGCGTGGCCACCGAGCAGCGCGACATCGCCGTGGTGGCCGAAGGCCGGGCCCGCCAGTCCGAGCAAGAAGCGCAAACAATCGGCCGAATTGGCGCAGCGGTCCGCCGAAGAGGCGCGGCAATCGGCCGAAGAGGCCAGGCAATCGGCCGAGCGCGAGAAAGTCGCCGCCGAACAGGCGCGGGTGGCCGAAGCGCAAGCCCGGAGCGATCGCGATCTTGCGCAGCAGGCTCGGGACGTTGCACAGCAGGCTCGGGATCTTGCGCAGCAGGCTAAAGATCGCGAGGAGTACGAGTCCTATGTGGCTCGCATCGGTCTGATTGCCGCCAAGGTCGATGAGAATGCCTTCGACAAGGCGCTCGAGTTGCTCGACGAGTGCAAGCCCGCGTTTCGCAATTGGGAGTGGGGCCGGCTCAAGTATCTCTGCGAGCAAAGCGTCCGCAATTTCGACGCCCGGGCGCCGGTCGACGCGGTCGCCTTGTTTCCGGGAGATCGGCGATTCGCCACCGGCAGTTGGGATGGTCAGGTTCGGATCTGGGATTTGGAATCGGGCCGTTTGGAGCGCACGCTGCCGTACGGCGGTTTGTACGTGCATGGCGTGGCGATTTCACCGGACGGCACGCTGCTGGCCGCCGTCGGCAACGATCCGGCGGCGTATGTCAAAATCTGGGACTCCCAAACCGGCCAACTCAAGCAGTCCTTCATCGGTCACGCCGATTCGGTGTTGTCTGCGGTTTTCTCGCGAGATGGCAAGCACCTGTTGACGAGTTCCTATGATAAGACGGCGCGACTCTGGGATGTCGACACCGGGCGGCAATTGCAGATCTTTCAGGGCCACACCTGGTGGGTCTGGTCGGCCGCGTTCTCGCCCGACGAACATCGCATTGTCACTGCCAGCCAGGACGGCAAGGCCATTGTTTGGCGCGTGGCCACGGGCGAGGCGGGTCCTCCGTTCACTGGCCATACCGGTCCGGTTTACTCGGCCAGCTTCGCGCCGGACGGCCACAGCGTGGCCAGCGCCGGCTACGACAAGCGCGTGCTGACGTGGGATCCCGACGAAGTTCGCCCGTTCGACTTCGACAAAGTTTTCTCGTCCGAGCCTAATCCGCCGCTGAAGTTTCGCGAGCTGGCGGGCCACTCGGCCGCGGTGCGCTCGGTGCGGTTTTCCGCCGATGGTCGGTTGTTGGTCAGCGGCGGCCACGACAACACGCTCGGGGTCTGGGACGTGCAGCGGGGTAAACTGCTCAAAACCATGCGCGGCCATGCCGGCTGGGTGCGCAGTTGCGCACTGACGGCGGACGGGGCCTGGGTGCTTTCGGGAAGCCATGACCATCTGGCCAAGATTTGGAACATCGAGGGCTACGAGGAAGAACGAGTCCTCCGTGCCCGATTGCTCGACGGTCACGCCGACGCGATTCTGGCCGCTCATTTCTCGGCCGACGGGCAGTCGGTGGCAACGGCTAGTCGCGATCGTACCGCCAAGACCTGGTCGGTCGAAAGCGGCCGGGAACTGCAAAGCTTCGAAGAGGGGCACGACTTTCTGGCATCGACGGCGATTTTCTTTCCCGGCGGCAAGCAAGTGCTGACCGCCGCGGCCGATAACACGGCTCGAATCTGGGACGTGCCGACCGGCACCCAGGCGCTGCGGCTGAACCACACCGGACGCAGCGCCGCGGCGGCAATTTCCCACGACGGAAAGTACGTGCTGACCGGCAGCGACGACAAACGCGCCAAGCTGTGGGACGCCAAGACCGGCGAACTGGCCAAAACGCTTTCTCCGCACGAGGCGGACGTGACGGCCGTCGCCTTTTCGCCCGACGATCGACTGCTGCTCTTGGGCGATGCCGCCGGACATGGCGAATTGGTGAATCGGGCCGACGGAAAAATCGTCCACACGCTCGAAGGACACTCGGGACGGATCATCGCCGCCGCGTTCCTGCCCACAGGCCGTCGCGTGCTTACCGCCAGCAGCGATAAGAGCGTCGGGCAGTGGAACGTCGAGACCGGCCGCGAGGAAACGGCTCTCGTGCTGCGCCATCCCGATGCGGTGACGGCCCTGGTGCTCAGCCCGGATGGCCATCATGCGGTGACCCTGTGCGATGACGGTCTGGTCCGGGTATGGGATATCGATCGGGCTCAAACCATCAAGACCATTCGCCCGCCGGGCGGCCGGCCGGATTCGCTGGCCCTTGCGCCCGATGGTCGCCAGGCACTAATTGTCAACTCGCGCGAGCGCGTCGTCCGGCAATGGGATTTGGCCACCGGGCGTCCCGTGCCGGGGCCCACGCACTCCGGCGCGCTGGTGGAGCAGAAGGCGGGCCAAATCTGGACGGCTATTTATTCGCCCGATGCAAATTTCGTGCTGACGGTCGGCGGCAACAGTGCACGCTTGTGGGAACTGGGCACCGGACGACCCGGCGTCAGCTTCAGTCCGCACGGCGCCGTGGCCTCGGCCAATTTTTCGGTCGACGGACGCCGCCTGGTGACCGCCAGTTGGGACAACTCGGCGAAGATCTGGGATACGGATTCCGGTCAGGCCGTCGCCAAACTCGAAGGTGCGCACCAGAGTTTCGTGAACTGCGCGGTCTTTTCGCCGGACGGCCGGCTCGTGCTGACCGCCGGCGACGACCAGCAGGCGGTGTTGTGGGATGCCGCCAGCGCCAAGCCGGTCGGCAAATTCAGCGGACACACGGATCGGGTGCGGACGGCGGCATTTTCCGGCGACGGAAACCTGGCCGTCACGGCCTCCACCGATAAAACCGCAAGGATTTGGGACGTGGCCTCGCAGCAGACGCTCAAGGTTCTCGAGGGTCACGCCTGGGGTCTGCTGTCGGCCGGCTTTTCCAGCGACGGCGGCAGATCATCACCGGCAGCGAGGACAACACGGCCCGCATTTGGGACACCCAGACCGGCGAAACATTGCTCGCATTGCAGGGGCATACGGCGGCCGTCAATTGGGTGGCGCTGTCGCCCGACGGGCACCGCGCCCTGACCGCCAGCCAGGACAACACCGCCAAGTTGTGGGATGCCCAAACCGGCAAGGAACTGCTCACCTTGCGGGGTCACAGCCAGGAAGTCACCGCGGCGGAGTTTTCGTCCGACGGGCGAAGTGCGCTGACCGCCAGCCGCGACGGCACCGCGATCATCTGGCTCGGTGTCGACTGGCGCGTGCGCCGCGGCGGTTCCACCGGGAGATCCGAAAGACGAGTTCTGACTCGTGCCAGGCCGGGCTGATGCAGCGTCTCAGGGATGCAGCGTCTCAGGGATGCTGCCGCAAGTGCCGGGGACGGACCACGTCGCTGGCCAACCCCAGCATTTCCAAACCGCGGATGATGATCCACATGCCGTCCAGTTCCCACCAACGGTGGGCGTTGCGAGGCGCTGGCCGGATCCTGGTGGTGGTTGTTGTGCCAGCCTTCGCCGGTGGTCAGCAAGGCCACGAACCAATTATTGCGGCTCTGATCGGGGGTTTGATAGTTGCGGTAGCCGAACAGGTGCGATAGCGAATTGACGGTCCAGCTAATGTGCCAGACGCAGACCGTGCGCAGGATCACGCCCCAGACCAGCAGGCTCAGGCCGAACTGCACGCCGGACAGCCAACTGCCTGTCATGGCCCAGCCCACGGCGAGGCCGATCAGATAATACACCGCGGCATGGGCGGCATAGATCCATAACGGCAGCATGCTGCGCTGCAAACGCATGTAGAACGGGTTGCGTAGCACGTCGCGAGCGTACCGCTCATAGGCCGAATAGCACCGCACGTCGCGGTTCTCGACTATCAGCCAGCCCATGTGGCTCCAAAAAAAACTGACCAGCGGACTGTGCGGATCGGGCTCATCGTCCGATTCGTTGTGGTGCAAGCGATGCGTGGCCACCCAACTGCCCGGCGCGTCCTCCAGGCAGCAGAGGGCCACCAGCACGAAACAGCGCTCGAGCCAGAGCGGGCATCGAAAACTGCGATGCGTGAGCATGCGGTGATAGGCGATGTTGATGCCCAGCCCGCCGTAGAAGTAAATGCCGGTCACCAGCAACACAACGCCGGTCCAACTGAACAGCCACGGCACGCAGGCTGCTAGCGCGAGCAGATGCATCGTGGTGATGGGGGCGAGATAGCGCCAAACGATACGATTGGTGACGCCTTTGGGCCGCTGCAGCCCACGCTGCGGGCTGGTTTGGTTCGAGATCGAGCGAAGTTCGCCAGCGGCGCCCGATGCACGCACCGCCGAGGGGAGTTGCTTGAGCGACATGAGGCCCTTGTTGGATTCCTTTCGCGGCTTCACGACGAAACGGCATTGTGCCAAGTCAGAGTCGAGCCAGGAACTGCATTGGAGCAATCGGCAGGCAGAAACGCAAATGCCGCGACTCGGATTTCACATTTTCAGCAGGTTTGCCCGCAGGCGGCTCGCATTGGTGCGGTTTGGGAGAGGCCGCCGCACGATCCCGGGTTGCCTCAAGCCGTTGCGAATCAGGCCGAAATCTCGCAGTCTGCCGTGCTGGCGGATCGATTGGCGCGAAGTTCGCCGCTCCCGCCGGGTCTGGGTGGCTTTTCGGCCGATTTGGCCCAGGAGAACTGCAAAGTTGAATGTAGGAGACGACTGGGGATCGCCGAAGGGCCCTCGTTTGGTGCTGAATTTCGGCGATCCCCAGTCGCCTCGTCCAACGGCCCGCATCCCCGAAGCGACTTTGCAGTTCTCCTGCCTTTTGGCCTCCGTGGGTTACCTGGGGCCTGCTATAGTAGGGACGGTCGGTTGGTCGACCTGAATTGCAGCGCCCGTTCCGCGGGATCCGGCGTGGAAGCTTCTCTTGGCCTTCTCTACCTGGCGGACCACCAAATTGGTCCCTTTCGTTTGCGGCCCGGAAAGCAAGATCGGGTCGGTCTTTCAGTTCGAGGAGTTTACGGTGGGTAAGAAGCTTTATGTCGGTAACCTGAGCTATTCGGTTACCAGTGCGACGTTGGAACAAATGTTCGCTCCGTTTGGTTCAGTGCGCAGTGCGGAAGTCATTCAGGATCGCGACACCGGTCGCAGCAAGGGATTCGGTTTCGTCGAAATGGCCGACGACAGCGCGGCCCAGGAAGCGATTCGTGGCCTGCACGAAAAGGAAAACGAGGGACGCCCCCTGATCGTCAATGAGGCCAGGCCCCGCGAAGATCGCGGCGGCGGCGGAAGCCGCGGCGGCGGTGGGGGTGGCGGCGGTCGCGGCGGCAGCCGTCGTTACTAGAATTTCGCGCTAAATTCCGACGTCTCGGCGCGCACTATTCAAAGCAATCGCTCAAGCTGCCGAAGAGCCCACCGCGGGTTTCTTCGGCGGCGTTTTTGTTTGGCGGACACTTCTTGCCTGACGGCGACCAGCCAGCATCCAAAAAGACAAGAGACCGGCATTTCTGCACGGTCTCTTCATCTGGCTCAATCGAACGGTCGCCGGCGGACCGCTTTGGTCGGCCGAAGACCGGCGCGGCTTCATCGCACGGTCACCGTCTTATGGCCTTCGTAGAACTGATC
The DNA here is from genome assembly GCA_963793635.1 of uncultured Planctomycetaceae bacterium. Lineage (GTDB taxonomy): Bacteria > Planctomycetota > Planctomycetia > Pirellulales > PALSA-1355 > CAWCAX01. Next base: position 1,209,374 of record CAWCAX010000006.1, on the reverse strand, counting down.
GACTGGCTTCGACCATTCCGAACAACAACCAGTGGCTGCCTGAATGATCAACGCGGCTTTGCGGCAGCGGCCTCGTCTTCGGCCAGCGCGACTTGCGCGTCCAATCCGGCGATGTCAATGACGCTTTCCAGAAGCGCGTGGTCGCGCGGCGAGTGCGCAGTCGCCGCGCCCGCGCCCGTCGTCAGCGGCTTGATTCTCCGCGCCGGTCTCGACGGGCGATGCGCCGCCGGAACGGGCTCGATTCGAAATCCGATTGCCGCGTTTCAACTTGAGCACCGCGCGGATGTCGGTGAACCATTGGATGACGTAGTAGAACACGGGCGTCAGAAAGATGCCGAACAGCGTCACGCCCAGCATGCCGCCGAAGACCGCGGTGCCCAGCGTGCGCCGCATTTCGGCGCCGGCGCCGACCGACACCACCAGCGGCACCACGCCCAGGATGAACGCGAACGACGTCATCACGATCGGCCGCAGCCGCAGCTTGCAGGCTTCGAGCGTCGCCTGGTAGCGATCACGGCCTTCCTCGCGCTGGGCCTTGGCGAACTCGACGATCAGAATCGCGTTCTTGCAGGCCAGGCCGATCAGCACCACGAAGCCGACCTGCGTGAAGATGTTGATGTCCATGTCGGCCCATTGCACGGCCGCGACCGAGCACAGCAGGCACATCGGCACCACCAGAATCACCGCCAGCGGCAGCGACCAGCTTTCGTACTGGGCGGCCAGCACCAGAAACACCAGCACCACGGCCAGCACGAACACCAGCATGGCCGTGTTGCCGGTCTGCAATTGCAGCAGCGCCAGCTCGGTCCACTCGTAGCGCATCGACCAGGGCAGTTCCTTTTCGACCAGCTTCTCCATCAGCTCGATGGCCTGGCCGGAGCTGACGCCCGGCGCCGGGCTGCCGTTGATCGGCGCGGCCGGATACATGTTGTAGCGCACGATCATCACCGGGCCGGTCACTTCGCGCACCGTGGCCAGCGTGCCGAACGGGACCATCGTGCCCTGCGTCGTTGCGGATCTTGAGCCGCTTGAGGTCCTCGATCTGCTGGCGGAAGTCCTGGTCGGCCTGCACGTTGACCTGCCAGGTGCGGCCGAACGGTTGAAGTCGTTGACGTACAGCGAGCCGAGATAGACCTGCAACGTGTTGAACACTTCGGCCATCGACACGCCCTTGGTGCGGGCGGCCGTGCGATCGATGTCCAGATACAGCCAGGGAGTGTTGGCGCGGAAGCTGGAGAACATGTCCCGCAAGCCCGGCTGTTCGGCGCTCGTCGGCGACGACCTGGTCGGCCGTGGTCTGCAAGCTTTCCAGGCCCGTATCGCCGCGGTCTTCGATCATGATCTTGAATCCGCCGGCGGTGCCCAGGCCGTCCAACGGCGGGGCGCCGAACACGTTGATCGTGCCGTCGGTGATCTGCTGTTGCAAGTTCCGCTTGCAGTCGGCCGGCGATCGCGTCGCCGCTCAAGCTCCGGCGACAGCCGATCGTGAAATTCGTCGAGCATGACGTACATGGCGCCGAAGTTGGGCGCGTTGGCGCCCAGCAGGATCGACTGGCCGGCGATGGCCACCGTGTGCTTGACGCCCGGCATCTCGTGCGCGATCTGCTCGATCTGTCGCATGGCGCGCTCGCGTGCGGCCGAGCGAAGCGGAGTCGGGCAATTGCACGTTGACGAGCAGGTAGCCCTTGTCCTGCGTGGGAATGAAGCCTTTGGGCGTCTGGGCAAAGCCGTAATACGTCAGCCGCCAGCAGTCCGCCGTAGACCACCAGCACCAGCAGCTGACTTTGACCAGCCGGCCGACGCTCCAGACGTAGACGCTCGTGCTGTAGTCGAAGACCAGGTTGAAGAGCCGGAAAAACCAGCCGAGAACGAAATTGAGCGGCCAACTGGCCACGCCCCCTGCGGTCGCTCCGGCCGCGGCGGCGATCCAGGGTAGCGTGTCGGCCGAGAGACCCTGACAAACGGCCCAAGCCGGCCACCCAGGGCGTCAAAAACTCCCAGCCCAGCCAGGCCCCCGCGGCCACAAAAGCCAGCCAGGGCAGCGGCGCCGCGCGCTGCTTGTCGCGCGGCCGCAAGCAGCAGCGCCGTCAGGGCCGGGCTGAGCGTCAGCGAGTTGAACGCCGAGATCACGGTCGAAACGGCGATCGTCAGCGCGAACTGGCGGAAGAACTGCCCGGTGATGCCGGTGATGAAGGCGCAGGGCACGAACACCGCCGTCAGCACCAGGCCGACGGCGATGACCGGGCCCGAGACCTGCTCCATCGCCCGGATCGTCGCGTCGCGCGGCGACAGCCCATGCTCGATGTGATGCTCGACCGCCTCGACCACCACGATGGCGTCGTCGACCACGATGCCGATCGCCAGCACCAGGCCGAACAGCGTCAGGTTGTTGAGGCTGAAGCCCATCGCCGCCATGACGGCGAACGTGCCGACGATGGCCACCGGCACGGCGATCAGCGGAATGATGGCCGATCGCCAGTTCTGCAGGAACACCAGCACGACGATCGCCACCAGAATGACGGCGTCGCGCAGAGCCTTGAAGACCTCGTTGATCGATTCGGTGATGAACGGCGTGGTGTCGTAGACGATCGAGTAGTCGATTCCGTCGGGGAAGCGGCCTTTGAGGTCCTCCATCTTGGTCCGCACCGATTGGGCGATCTTCAGCGCGTTCGAGCCCGGCAACTGATAGATCGACAGCGCCACCGAAGGCTTGCCGTCGAGGGTGCAGGTCTGGTCGTAGCCCCGTGCGCCGAGTTCGACCCGGGCCACGTCCTTGAGTCGCACGATGCGGCCCTGCGGTGTCGGCCTTGATGATCATGTCGGCGAACTGCTCGGGATCGACCAGCCGGCCCATGGTGCTGATCGTGAACTGGAACACCTGCCCGTTGCTGACCGGCGGCTGGCCGATCTGGCCGGCCGCGACCTGCGTATTCTGCTGCTCGATCGACCGCTGCACGTCGGTCGTCGAAAGATTGCGCGAGGCCATCTGCTCCGGGTCGAGCCAGAGCCGCATGCTGTAGTCGCGCTGGCCGAGGTAGGTGATGTCGCCGACGCCCGGCGAGCCGCGACAGTTCGTCCTTGAGCTGGATCGTGGCGTAATTGCTCAGGTACAGATTGTCGCGCGTGCCGTCGGGCGAAAACAGGTTGACCATCATCAGCATGCTGGGCGACTTCTTCTTGACCGTCACGCCGCGGCGCTTGACCAGGTCGGGCAGGATCGGCTCGGCCAGCGACACGCGGTTCTGCACCAGCACCTGCGCCATGTTCAGATCGACGCCGTTCTTGAACGTGACCGTCAGGATGTACGTGCCGTCGTTGGTGCACTGCGACGACATGTACAGCATGCTCTCGACGCCGTTGACCTGCTGCTCGATCGGCGCCGCCACCGTGTCGGCCACGACCTGGGCATTGGCGCCGGGATAGGTGGCCGAGACCTCGACCGTGGGCGGCGTGATCTCCGGATACTGCGCGATCGGCAAGGTGAACAGCGCGATCCCGCCGCCCAGCGTGATGAGATCGACAGCACCGAGGCGAAGATCGGCCGATCGATGAAAAACGTCGAGAACAAAAGCCATCCTCACTCGTACAAGGCGGGTTCGGGTGGGGCCGCTTGTGCCGGCCGCGGCGCTCGGGGCGGTGGCACTTCGCGACGCCAGCGGCGACTCAGCCGCCGCACCGGTTTGAGCGTCAGTACGTCGAGCGTGAAGTCCCGGGCGGCGCGCATCGCCCGCGAGGCAAACAATCGCGTTCCGCCCAGCCAATCGATGACGTTGAAAAACACGGGCGTCAGGAAGATGCCGAACAGCGTCACGCCGAGCATGCCGCTGAACACGGCGGTGCCCAGCGTCTGCCGCATTTCGGCCCCGGCGCCGCGGGCCATCATCAGCGGCACGACGCCCAGGATAAACGCGAACGAGGTCATCACGATCGGCCGCAGCCGCAGCCGGCAGGCTTCCAGCGTGGCTTGCGCGGCGCGATTCGCCCGACTCGCGCTTCTGCTTGGCGAATTCGACGATCAGGATCGCGTTCTTGCTGGCCAGGCCCACCAGCACGACGAAGCCGATCTGCGTGAAGATGTTGATGTCCATGCTTGGCGATGTTGACCCCGATGATGGCGCTGAGCAGGCACATCGGCACCACCAGAATGATGGCCAGCGGCAGCGACCAGCTTTCGTACTGAGCCGCCAGCACCAGAAACACCATGACCACGGCGAAGCACGAAGATGATCATCGCCGTGTTGCCGGCCATCAATTCGAGATAGGCCATCTCGGTCCACTCGAAGGCCATCGAGGGGGGCAGTTCCTGGTGGGCCAGCCGCTCCATGACGTCGATCGCGTCGCGCGAGCTGACGCCCGGCTTGCCGCGCTCCCTGGATCGTGGCCGCCGGATACATGTTGTAGCGCGTCAGCACCAGCGGGCCGTTGATCTCGCGAATCTGGCCAGCGAGCCCAGCGGCACCATCGCTCCGCTGGCGTTTCGCACTTTGAGCTTGTGGAGGTCCTCGACCTGGTCGCGAAACTGTTGCTCGGCCTGAACGATCACCTGCCAGGTGCGGCCGAACAGATTGAAATCGTTGACGTAGCAGCGAGCCCTGATAAATCTGCAGCGTGTCGGCGAAGTCGCGCAGGTTGACCCCTTTTTCCATTGCACGCGCGCAGGTCGGGCTCGACCTTGAGCATCGGCACTTTCGTCTCGAAGACGGTGAACACGCCGGCCAGTTCGCGGCTGCTCGCCGGCCACGCGCATCAGGTTTTCGGTCTGCTCTTGCAGCGCGACCATCCCGGCATCGCCGCGATCTTCGATCACCATGGCGAAGCCGCCCGCCCGGCCCACGCCGCGCATCGGCGGCGGCGGAAAGACCTGGACCCGGGCATCCGGAATGCTGGAGAAGGCTCCCGCGCAGTTTTCCCAGAATCGCCATGCTCGATCAGGTCGGGGTCGCGCCGCTCGTGGTAGGGCTTCAAATTGATGAACATCGTGCCGAAGTTCGAGCCGATGGCGTTCAGCGCGAACGATTGCCCGCGATGCCCGAGGCGTGCAGCACGCCGGGCGTGCTGGACGGCGATCTTCTCCAATTTGCGCAGCACCGCGGCGGTGCGTTCGGTCGAAGCGGCGTCGGGAAGCTGCACGTTGACGAACAGGTAGCCCATGTCCTGCGAGGGAATGAAGCCCTTGGGCGTGGTCGCGAACTCGTTGGCTAGGTCAGCACCAGCAGACCGCCGTAGACCACCAGCACCATGACGCTGACATGCAGCAGCTTGCCGACCACCCAGGTGTAGCCGCTGGCCGTGACTTCGAAAGCGGCATTGAACAGGCGAAAACACCAGGCCAGCAGCCGGTTCAGCGGCATCGCGGCAAGGCGTCCCCGCGATCGCCCCGCCGCCGGCGACCAGCCAAGGCAGCGCGGTGGCCCAGCCACTTGCCTGCTCCGGCCAGATGTTCGAGGCGCGGCAACAACAGTTCCCAAGCCAGCCAGCCGCCGAACAGCGAATATGCCGGCCACGGCAGCGGCGGCGCATTCGTCTCGCGATTCTTGCGGCCGCAGCAAGCAGCGCCGTCAGGGCCGGGCTGAGCGTCAGCGAATTGAACGCCGAAATGATCGTCGAAACCGAAATCGTCAGCGCGAATTGCCGAAAGAATTGCCCGGTGATGCCGCTGATGAACGCGCACGGCACGAACACGGCCGACAGCACCAGCCCCACCGCGATCACCGGCCCCGAGACCTGCTCCATGGCCTGGATCGTCGCTTCGCGCGGCGCCAGCCCATGCTCGATGTGATGCTCGACCGCTTCGACCACCACGATCGCGTCGTCGACGACGATGCCGATGGCCAGCACCAGCCCGAACAAGCGTCAAGTTGTTCAGGCTGAAGCCGAACACCGCCATCGCGGCGAACGTGCCGACGATCGCCACCGGCACGGCCACCAGCGGAATGATCGACGACCGCCAGTTCTGCAAGAACACCAGCACGACGATCGGCGACCAGAATGACCGCGTCGCGCAGGGCGTTGAACACTTCGTGGATCGATTCGCGCGTGTAGGGGGTCTGGTCGAAGGCGACCTCCCAGTCGACCCCTTCGGGAAAGCCCTTTTCCAACTCGTGCATCTTGGCCAGCGCCCGGTCGTAGGTCTCCAGCGCGTTGGCGTCGGGCAACTGAAAGATCGCCAGGAAGACCGTCTCCTTGCCGTCGAACCGCACGTCGACGTCCTGGTTCTTGGCCCCCAGTTCGACGCGGCCGATGTCCTTCATCCGCACGATGCGGCCGTCGCTGCCGGTCTTGAGGATGATGTTCTCGAACTGTTCGACCGTCGACAGCCGGCCCAGCGTGCTGAGCGTGATCTGGAAATTCTGCTCTCTCGGTCACCGGCGGGTTGCCGATCATGCCCGTTGCGACTTGGGCGTTCTGGTCGCGGATCGCTCGGGCGACGTCGCCGGCGGTCATGTTGCGGGCGGCCAGCTTGTCCGGGTCGACCCAGATGCGGATGCTGTAATCGCGCTGGCCGAACAGCAACACGTCGCTGATGCCTTCCAGCCGCGACAGCTCGTCGCGGATCTGCATCAGGGCGAAATTGCTCAGGTAGAGCTGGTCGTAGCGGCCGCGAGTGCGAGTTGATGGCAAAGCCCACCAGGATGTCGGGCGAGCTGCTTCTTGACCGTGACGCCGGTCTGCTTGATGACGTCGGGCAGCAGCGGCACCGCCAGGCTGACGCGGTTTTGCACCAGCACCTGGGCCATGTTCAGGTCCATGCCGTGCTGGAACGTGACGGTCAGGTTGTAAGAGCCGTCGTTCGTGCAGCTCGACGACATGTAGAGCATGCCCTCGACGCCGTTGACCTGCTGCTCGATCGGAGCGGCCACCGAGCCGGCGACGTCCGCGGCACTCGCGCCCGGATAAACGCAAGTCACGTTGACCGTGGGCGGCGAGATCTGCGGAAACTGCGCCAGCGGCAGCACGAAGATCGGAGATCGCCGCCGGCCAACGTGATCACGATGGACAGCACGGCGGCGAAGATCGGTCGATCGATGAAGAACCGCGAAATCACGGTCGCACCTGCGCCTTATTTTCAATTAGCCAGCCGCCAGGTTTCTATTGGATGGCTCAACTTGTCCAGCGAGTGGCCGGAGCTGCGCCACGCCGTCGATGGACGTCGGAATCGCTCTGGGCCGTCTCCTCGACCGGCTTGGCGATGACTTCGCCCCCCGGCCGCACGCGCTGCAATCCGCTGACCACCACCCGTTCGCCGGTGGCCAATCCTTTGAACACGACGCGCCGGCCGTTTTGCAGCTTGCCGACTTGGACCCGCCGATATTGGGCCTTGCTGTCCTTGTCGACCACGTAGACGAACTTCTGGCCCTGATCGGTGCCCAGGGCCTGCTCGTCGATCAGAATCGCCTGGTAGGGGTCGCCGATCGGCAATCGCACGCGGACGAACAAGCCCGGCGAAAGCATGTGGTTCGGATTTGCAAATGTCCCGCGCACCTGCAGGGTGCCGGTGGCGACGTCCAACTGGTTGTCGACGAAGTTGATCGATGCCGTGGTGCGGAAAGCCGTCTTCGTCGGCCAGTCCCATCAAGACGGGCACTTCCTGCTCCTGGCCGGTGTGGATTTTGCCTTGTTCGACGTAGCGGCGCATCATCAACAGCGTCCGCTCGTCGATCTCGAAGTAGGCGTACATCGGGTCCAGCGTGACCAGCGTCGTGAGGATCGTGTCGTCCGCTTTGACCAGATTGCCCGGATCGAGCTGGGTGCGGCTGATTTGCCCGGCTCAGCGGCGACTTGACCTTCGTATATCCCAGATGCAGGTTGGCCGTCCCCAGATTGGCCGTGGCCACGCGGACCGCGGCGTCCGACTCGGCCCGATCGCCGACGACCAGATCGAATTGTTCGCGGCTGATCTGTTTGCTGGCGATCAGGTTGTTGGCCCGTTCGTAATCGCGTTCCAAACGCTTCAGATGCGCCTGGGCCTGTTCCAGCGTGGCCGCGGCGCGTTCGACATCGCGCTGGTACGGCCGCGGATCGATCTCGAACAGCACGTCTCCCTGCTTCACTTCGCCGCCGTCCTTGAATTGAATTTTGTCGATATAGCCGGTCACCCGTGCGCGGATTTCGATCGTGCGGCGGGCCTTGGTGCGGCCGGTAAAATCTTCGAAGTCGGTGATCTCGGCCATCGTGGGCGTTGTCACGAAGACTTCCGGCGGTTTCATCGCGGCAGCCGGCGCCGGCTCCGCCTTCTTGCAGCCACCGATCGCCAGACCGGCAGCCGCCGACATCAACAGGCCAAGCACTCGAAAACAGCGTTTCACTTCGCCTCTCCTTGATCGGTAAGATCCTCGGCCGTCGCGTGTCGCTCCCGCTCTGCGGGCGTCAGCAGACCGTGGAACATAATGTCGATGATGTCCTGGGTCTGCCGCTCCACCGAAGTCGGCTGGCCGCTGAAATAATTCATGAAAATCGTGCCGTAGAGCAAATGGCTAAGCACGTCGCTGATCCGCTCGACCGGCATCTGCCGGATTCGGCCCTGGGCCATCAGCGTGCGATACAGCACTTGCCAGCGAGCCACGTTGGCTTCGCGATGCTCGATGAAGGTGGGTTTCTTGCGGTCCTTGAATTGAGCCCGTTCCTGAATCAACAGTTCGACGAACTCCGGGTGCTCGGCAAAGAATCCCAAAAAAGCACGGATCGCGGAGCGAATCTGCGACAGCGGCTCATCGATGCCCTGAATCGAGGCGTCGACCCGCTCGCGCAGTCGCCGCATGACCCGATCCGCAGTGGCCAGAAATAGTTCCCGCTTGCTGGGGAAGTAGCGGTAGACCGTCCCCTTGCCCACCCCCAGCGTCTCGGCCAACGACTGGGTGTCGGTCTCGGAGTAACCATGCTGGGCAAACAGCAAGGCCGCCTGCTCCAGGATTTCTTCCCGGCGGCTGGCTACCAGCAGCTCGCCACAAGGCCGTTTTGGCCGATCATCCGCAGCACTGGCCACAAAAAATACTCCTTGCCGCCACTCGAACGACGCGCGGACTGACCAGTCAGTCCGGTTCTCTATTAGTATGCGAACTAAAGGCTGCTGTCAAGGCCAGTCCTTGTGGTAAACCGCAGGACCGGCAGTTACCACCCGGCTCGACCTCTTGAAGTGGGGCCAATTCCTGATTTTCCATACCAGTTTCCGCTCCCGGCGCACGTTAATGATTGTTGGGACCGATTGTCTCCTTCCGGCGGCAAATGCCATGCTCCACCACGCTTCTGACGACGCCGGCAGCGGAGGCCAGTCTGCCCTGCCTGACGACGGACCAGTCCTGTCGGAAAGCGGGTCCGAAGAGTGCGTTCGTCTGCTGATGCGGCACCGCGAGCGGGTCAGGACCTTTCTGGCGACATTGCTGCCAAATCCGGACGACGCCGAAGAGGTCCTGCAGGAGACCAGCGTCGTTGCTTGGCGCAAGTTCAACGACTTTGAGCCGGGCACCAATTTCTCGGCTTGGATGTGCGGCATCGCCCGGCTGGAAGCCCTCAAGTTTCGCCGGCAGCACTCGAGCCGCCGATTGCTGTTTGACGAGGACCTGATGACCGGCATTGCCGGCGATCAGCTCGAGCGGCCCAGCCTGTGGGACGACCGCCGCGACGCTTTGTCGAGTTGCCTGGCCAAGCTCAGGCCGGACGATCGCGATCTGCTCCTCACCTGCTACTTGAATCAGTCCACGATCAAAGCCGCCGCGGAGCGATTGGGCCGGCCCCTTAACACCGTCTACAAGGCCCTCAATCGCGTTCGTGAATCCTTGTTGCTCTGCATCCAGCGGGCCATCGCTCGGGAAGGAATGCCATGAATCCGGTTGATCGACAACTGCTGTTCGCCTGGTGCGCGGATTTGATCAATGAGACGATCAGCGACGAAGACTTCGCCCGATTGCAGACGGCCATGGCCGCCGATCCGGACGCCCGACGCGCTTACGTCGATTATATCCATTTGCACCGCGCCCTCTCGCTGTGGTCGGCGGCCGACGCGCCGGCGGCCGATGCCCCAGCGGTCGGTGAGACCGCAGCCCGGGACCCGTGGGTCGGCGCCCCCAGCGCGCCAACGCAGCCGGCAAGCGCAGCGGAACCGCGCCGACCACAGCCGGCGCCGATCGGAAATCTGAGCTGGCTGCAGCTCGCGCTAGCGCCGCGTGCGATATCACTTTGTGTCTTGGTAGGGTTGTTGACATATTTCGGCTCCTTGCTGATCAGCTTGATCCAGCAACACCGGCGGGCGGCCGCGGTCGCCGCTGCGTCGACCATGCAGCGTGCGGTTACCGCGCTGGCTGGTGCGGGTCCGGCCGTGCAGCGGCTAATCGAGTCGGCCGACGCGCGTGCTGCGCAGCCGGCCTGCCGGGTCACAGTCTGGGGCCTCGCAACTGCTGGACCTGGAAGCCGGTTCGGCGCGGTTCGATCTGGCCAACGGCACGCGGGTCGTCGTGGCGGCGCCGGCACTTTTGCGCATCGAGTCAGCCGAGCGCGTCTGGCTGGAGCGCGGACAGCTGGTGGCCCGGGTCGCGCCTCGAACGAAGGGTTTTACCGTGGCCACGCCGACCGCCGAGGTCGTCGACTTGGGTACCGAATTTGGCGTCGAGGTCGACCAGTCGGCCACCAACGTGGTCGTGCGGCAGGGCGCGGTCGACGTCAAGGCCACGCTGCCGGCCGGGGCCGAGCCGTCGACAGGCGCCGAGCGGTCGACAGGGGCCGAGCGGTCGACAGGGGCCAAGCCGTCGACAGGGGCCAAGCCCAAGCAGTCGCAGCGGTTGCACGCGGGCCAGGCCGTGCGGATATCCGCCCACGGCGGCGTGGTGTCGCTCGATCCGGCAGAGGCACAGCGCAAAGCCCGGCAACTGGTCCGCGTGGCCGATACCGTGCCCGAGCTGGATTCCAGCCCGGGGAAATTGCTGGCCTGGTATCGCTTGGGCGAAGACGATCCGGTGGCGGCGCCGGCGAGCCGCCGGCGCCTCGGACGCTACCCAACCAGGCGAGCGCGTCGGCAGAGCCGCTGCAGATCGAGGGCACCGTTCAATACACCGACCGGGTCGAAGCGCCGCACAGTCGTAGGGCGCTCTCGTTTGGTTCCGCCGCCACGACGAATGTGTCCGGCGTCGGCCCGGAACCGGCGCTCACCGACGACTTTGCCCTCACGGCTTGGGTACGGATCGAAACCGTGGCCCAGAATACGTGGATCGTGCACTGGGGCAGCGGCACCAACGGCATTACGCTGGCGCTGCTCGATGGCCGCTGGTGCGGCATGTTTCAGCACGTCGCGATTCTGAACACCGAGGCGAAATTCGAGCCAGGCAAGTGGACGCATCTGGTGCTGGTGCGCGAGCATGGCCAGACCCAACTCTACGTCGATGGTCGCGTCGTCGGCGGCCCGTGGCTCGAGTCGCCGAAGCCCCCCGACAAATTGCTCAGCATCGGGCAAGGCAATCTCATCGAAGGCCAGATCGACGAGGTGCGGTTGTTCGACCTCCGCGATGGGTTCCGGCCGGAATGGCTGCGGGAGTGAGTAGTTTTAGTACGGTACAGCGTGGTGTCGTCAGAATTTCGTGGTCGCAGTAGAGAAGCTAATGCGTTCAAGTTCCCTTTTTTCTTTGGAGGTTCGAATCATGGGTTGTTTCACCAGCAAGGCGAGTCTGTGGGTCGCGGTTGTGGTCGTCGCTACATTGGCTGCCGGTGCCAATGCGGGTGTGCTTTACGACTTCCAAACGTATGCCAGCACACAGTACAGCGGCGCGGCGATTCTGGGCACGGCCGCCGACGTCTGGAACCACGACAACTCGATCGCGGGTACGGTCTACCCTCCTAACCCAGACGCTATCCTCAGCAACGTAGCCCTGGTCGATTCGACGGGGGCGGGGGGGCCGTCGGCCGCCACGTTTTCAATCTCTGACGCCACCACAGGTACTGATGAAACGGTACAGAATTCGACGGCTATATCTGGCAATCTAGGCGATTACTGGTACGTGTTCGGTAATGCCACTCCCCCGGACGGCACCGCGAGTTCTGCCGATTTCCTGGGCACCTTCGGAAATCTGAGTGCATACAATGGCGTTAGTTATACGCTTGTCATCTACGGCTTCGGAACCAGCATCACGAACACAGGGGGTACGTTTGTGACCTCGGGTGGCCTGGATGCCTTCGGCAAAAGCCAGGGTTATGAAGAATTTACTGGTCACATCAGCGGAGGCCAGGTCCTCTTCGACATCAACAATACCCAGTCGGGCGGCGGTCTTTCAGACGCCCTGCTCAACGGGGCCCAGTTGCTGATCAATACCCCCGAGCCGGCCACCGTCGTCCTGTTTGGATTGGCAACGATTGGACTGTTCGGCATCGTGCGCCGCCAGCGCCGACAATCGGCCAGGTAGCGCACTTCAAGGTACCGTGACTGTAGGAAACTGCCGGCGCGCTTAGCAGCGCTACGCCAGCAGTTCGCCCACGACCCGGGCCGGCTCGACGCCGGTCAGCCGCTGGTCGAGGCCCTGATAGCGGTAGGTGAACCGCTCGTGGTCGAAGCCCAGCAGCTTGAGCACGGTGGCGTGGAAGTCGTGGATGTGGACCGGGTCCTTGACGATGTTGTAGGAGAAATCGTCGGTCTCGCCGTAGACGGTGCCCGGCCGCGAGCCGCCGCCGGCCATCCACATCGTGAAGCAGCGGGGATGATGGTCGCGGCCGTAGTTTTCCTGGGTCAGTCCCCCCTGCGAGTAGATCGTGCGGCCGAACTCGCCCCCCCAGATCACCAGCGTCTCGTCCAGCAGGCCGCGCTGCTTGAGATCCTGAATCAAGCCGTAGCAGGGCTGGTCGACGTCCTTGCACTGGTCGGGCAATCGGCCGGCGACGTTGGCGTGCGTGTCCCAGTTGTTGTGATAAATCTGGACGAACCGCACGCCGCGCTCGACCATCCGCCGGGCCAGCAGCACCGAGTGGCCGAAACTGCCGGGCTTCTTGGCCGCTTCGCCGTAGAACTCGTAGGTCGAAGCCGGCTCGTTTTCGATGCTCGTCAGTTCCGGCACGCTCGACTGCATGCGGAAAGCCAGCTCGTATTGCTGGATCCGGGTGTGCGTTTCGGGATCGCCCACGCGCGGTAGGTCATTTCGTTGAGCGCCTTGAGTCCGTCGAGCGTGCGGCGGCGGACCTCGGGCGAAACGCCCGGCGGATTGTTGATATACAGGATCGGGTCGCCGCCGGTGCGGAACGAGACGCCCGGCATGCTCGCTGGGCAAGTAGCCCGACGACCAGAGCCGGGCCGAAATGGCTTGCACCTGTTCGGTATTCGTGGGCTTGGCCACCAGCACCACGAACGTCGGCAGATTTTCGTTCAACGAGCCCAGGCCATACGAAACCCAGGTGCCCAGGCAAGGCCGGCCGGTGATCTGATTGCCGGTCTGCATCAGGGTGATGGCCGGCTCGTGGTTGATGGCCTCGGTGTGCATGCTGCGGATGAAGCACATGTCGTCGACCATCTTGGCGGTGTAGGGCAGCAGCTCGCTGACCCACATGCCGCTCTTGCCGTACTGGGCAAACTTGAACTTCGACGGCGCGATCGGAAACCGCGCCTGGCCGGAAGTCATGGTGGTCAGCCGCTGGCCCATCCGCACCGAGTCCGGCAGGTCCTTGTCGTAATAGTCCTGCATCAGCGGCTTGTAGTCGTACAGATCCATTTGCGGCGGACCGCCGACCGTGTGCAGATAGATCACGTGCTTGGCCTTGGGGGCGAAATGCGGCAGGCCCGGCGGAAGCCCGGTGGCTTCGGCCCGGACGGCACTTGCCAGGCCATCCAGTCCCAGCGCGGCCAGCGCGGCCATGCCCAGGGCATTGGCGCCGCGGCCCAGGAACTGACGACGCGTCTCGTAGCGCACCTAATCGGTCGAGCAGGCTCATGGCAAAACCTCGCGCCCCGCGGCAGCAGAAAAGAGCGGTTACTTGTTCAGGAATTCGTCCAGGTTCATCAATTCGTTGGTGAGCATGGTCCAGGCGGCCAGGGTCGGCGCCTCCATGCTCGCGTCGGCCTGCGATTCGCCAACCCAATAGCAGCCGCGCGTCGTCCGGGTGGCCTTGATAATGGGCCAGCAGATCGTTCAGACTCGCCAGCACGATGCTGCAGTTCCTCGTCGCAGAGCGGCCGGGCCAGCAGCCGCCGGGCGATGAAGTCGAGTCGAGCCGCGGTCGGTTCGGCCGCCTTCCTTGAGCACCGCTGGGCCAGGAACCGGGCCGCCTCGACAAACTGCGGATCGTTCAGCGTGACCAGGGCCTGAAGCGGCGTGTTGGTTCGCTCGCGGCGCACGGTGCAGACTTCGCGGCTGGGGGCATTGAAAACGTCCATCGAGGCCGGCGGCGCGCTCCGCTTCCAGAATGTGTACAGGCTGCGCCGATAGAGGCTCTCGCCCCGGTCGCGGACATAGTCGCGAGTGTTGCTGCCGATCATCGCCACGGCTTCCCAAACGCCGTCGGGCTGATACGGCTTGACGCTCGGGCCGCCGATCTTGGGCACCAGCAGCCCGCTGGCGGCCAACGCCGAGTCGCGGACCATCTCGGCATCCATGCGGAACCGCGGTCCGCGCGACAGCAGCCGGTTTTGCCCGTCCTTCTCCAGTTTTTCCGGGGTCACGATGCCGGCCTGGCGGTAGGTGGCTCGAGGTGACCAACAGGCGGTAGAACCGCTTCACGTCCCAACCCGACTCGCGAAATTCGACCGCCAGCCAATCGAGCAGTTCGGGATGCGAAGGCAGCTCGCCGCTGACGCCAAAGTCGCCGGCGCGTGCGCACGATGCCCGGTGCCAAAGACTTCCTGCCAGAAGCGGTTCGCGTAGACGCGGCTGGTCAGCGGATTTTCGGGCCGCAGCAGCCATTGGGCCAGTCCGAGCCGGTTTTTGGGCAAGTCGGCCGGCAGCGGGGGCAGAAACGCGGGGGTGCCGGGCGAAACCTGGTCGCGCCGCTTGTCATACTCGCCGCGGTGCAAGATGAAGGCGGTCGGCGGATCGGGCCGCTCGTGCATCACATGGGCCACGGTGCCCCGGGCTTTCATGGCGTTCTCCTCAAGCAGCAGCTCCTGTTCTTTGGCCCGGCTTTGCTTGAACGCAGGGTCGATCCACTCCAGCCAGCGGTTGAAGAGATCCTCCTTCTCGGGATCGGTGCGCTTGTCAGCCGGCTTCTGGGCCAGGGCCACCAGGCGCTGTCCGGTGCCGGCACTCTTGATTTCCGGCAAGTCCAGCACCCGGCTATAAATGCGCAGGTCTTGCAACACGACCTCGTTCAAACGGGAGTTGCCGCCGCTGCGCTGGGCCAGCTGCAAGGGCGTTGCGGTGCGCGTGGTGCCGGAGAGTGTGTTGGCCTCGGGTGCAGTGGGTTGCTGCTCTCCGTCGTAGTACACCTGGATGCCCTCGACTTTGCTCGATCCGTCATAGGTCACCACGACATGGTGCCAATCATTGGGTCTCAGGGTCGTCGTGGAGATCGATTTGAGCGCATCTTCCGGCCAGCGATTGATCAGGTGCATCCCGATGCGATTTTCCTGCACGTAGAAGTCCCAACCCCGATAGTTTTCGCCTTGATCCATGCGGGCGACGATCGCGCCGGTTTGACTGGGCTGAGTAAACTTGATCCACACGGCCAGGGTCAGGGGTTGATCGCGCTCGAAGTCGCCGGCGTCGGAAATTTGCAGCACGGCGGTGCCATCCGTCTTGAGGGCCCGCGGCGCCAACTGGCCGGTTGCCCAGGCGACTTCGCCGGTGGGAACCGGGCGCGTCTGACCGTCGATGATAAAGTCGAGCGTGTGGCCGACTCCCTCGTTCAGCGGCGCCTGCAGCAACAGTCCGGCATTGAGCGTGGGAGCCGTCAGTTCATCGTGCGCGGGTTTGGCCAGCCAGGCGTCGAAATCGGGGCGGGATCCTTGCCTGCGGGCATCCAGGGGCGCACGCACTTCGGCCAGTTCGCCCTGGATCGCCTGCCACCGCGGGCGGTCTTCCTCGGCCGCGAGCACGACAACCGGCGGCGTGTCTTTGACGTTGCCGTCCATGGCGCGCTGCGTAGTGTTGTTGAAAAACGCGGCGAGTTGATAGAACTCCTTCTGCGAAAGCGGGTCGAACTTGTGGTCGTGGCACACCGCGCAACCCGCGGTCAAGCCGAGCCAGGCTTGCGACGTCGTCTCGACGCGGTCGCGTGTGTAGAGCACCAAATACTCTTCGTCGATGGCGCCGCCTTCGCTCGTCGTGATGTTGCAGCGGTTGAAGCCCGAACCGATCTGCTGCTCCAGCGTGCTGCCCGGCAGCAGGTCGCCGGCCAATTGCTCGATCGTGAACTCATCCAGCGGCATGTTGCGATTGAACGCCTTGATGACCCAATCGCGATACGCCCACATCTCGCGGAAATTGTCGATGTGGATTCCATGCGTGTCGGCGTAGCGGGCCACGTCCAACCAGTATCGGGCTCGATGTTCGCCCCACTGGGGCAGCGCCAACAGCCGGTCGACATACTGCTCATAGGCGTCCGAGGCCGGGTCGGCTACGAACTGCTCGACTTGTTCCGGCGTGGGGGGCAAACCGGTCAGATCCAGGCTCGCCCGCCGGGCCAGCGTGCGCCGGTCGGCCTGCGGCGGCAGGCTGCAAGCCTTGCGCTTCGAGCCTGGCGAGGATGAACCGATCGATGGGAGTCCGGGGCCAGGCTTCGTTCTTGACGACCGGCACGGCCGGCCGCTGGGGCGTGATGAACGACCAGTGGGGTTCGTACTCGGCGCCGGCGGTCACCCACCGCTGGAGCAAGTCCTTTTGGGCGGCCGTCAATTCTTTGTGCGCGCTCGGCGGAGGCATCACCTCTTCGGTGTCGGTCGAGAAGATCCGCTGCACCAGCCCGCTGTCTTCCGGTTTGCCAGGCTCGATGGCGCCCATTTCGATCGCCACTTCGCGCTTGTCGAGCCGCAGATCGGCCTTGCGGCTGGCACTGTCCGGCCCATGGCAGCGGAAGCAGTTCTCGGAAAGAATCGGACGAATGTCGCGGTTGAAACGGATCGTGTCGTCGGCCCGTGCCGAAGCGCCGTCGGCCAGCCCTGCCAGCGCAGCAAACAGCGCCCACGCGACCCCATTTCCAGGCAGCGAACGCAGCATAACAACGTGTCCATCCATTGCAGTGAAACGGCTCGATCCTAGAGATCGACGGCAGCCAAAAATAGCTGCAACCCATTGGAGGCGTTGACTTGCCAGGAAGGCCTGTCTGGTCCCAGCGACCAGACCCACGGCCCGACGCGGCAAGTAATTTGACCAGGCGGGACTCTTTTTGCGAGCGACCCTCATTATGCGCTTTCGCCCGCCAGCCATCAAGGTTTTTGTCGGTCGATCGCAAGGAAAGCAGCGAATTCGGGCCAATGTTTTAGCCGGAATGCACGATTCCAAGGGCCCTGCAACTGTCCGCCGATCCGCTGGCCGCATTAGTCGGCCAGGCCGTAAAAGCGGACCGCGGTGCCGCCAAAAATTGCCGCTCGCTCCGACTCGCCCAGCGGACCCAGCGAATCAACGAGCGCCTGATAGACCTGTGCGTAGGTACCGGCCAACTCGCAGACCGGCCAATCCGAGCCGAACATGCACCGCTGGGGCCCGAACAACTCCACCGCGGCCTCGACGTACGGCTTCAGATCTGCCGCGGTCCAGTGTTGCCAATCGGCTTCGGTGACCATGCCGGACAACTTGCAGTACACGTGGGGCCAAGCCGCGGCGGCTTTCAGGTCCGCCAGCCAATTGCCCAGCTGGCGAAGTTTGATGCGAGGTTTGGACAAATGATCGATCACCATCGGCAGCTCGGGCAGCAGCCGGGCCAATGCGGGCACGTGCCGCAGGTGCTTGACGTAGAACAACAGATCGAACGGCACGCCGTGCCTTTCGAGCACTTTCAAACCGCGCAACACTTGGGGGCGAACGATGAAGTCGTCGTCCGCTTCGTCCTGCGTGATGTGCCGGATGCCGACAAACTTGGGATGCGATAGAAACTCCAATAATTGCCGTTCGCAGTCATCGGCCGTCAGATCGATCCAGCCCACGACGCCCGCGATCCAGGGGTGGTGCTCGGCCAGTTCGAGCGCCCAGCGATTCTCCTGCACGTTGTGCTGAGTCTGCACGAAGATCGAGCGGTGCACGCCCGCGGCCCGCAGCTGCGGCAGAAGATCCGGGGGCAGAAAATCCCGCTTGATCGGGGCCAGTTCGGGCGCGTCGAGCCAGGCGTAGTTGAAGGGCTGCGCAAGCTGCCAAAAATGCTGGTGTGCGTCGACCATCAGCGGCATGGGCGTTCAATCCATCCGGACGCCGATCGACAGCAGCACGTTGGCGTAGCGCTGACCGTCGGCAGTTTGAATCGTCAACACATGGTCGGGCGTCTCGACCGCCTTGTAAAAATCCCACTTCTCGATCGGCTCCAACTTCAGATCCAGGCCGGCGCGGCGAATCACGGACCGGTAGTTTGCCCAAACCGGCGGATCTTCGGAGAGCGCATAGGGCCCCGAGGTCTCGTACATCATCGTGTGGATCGCTTCGATCGGCACGGCCGAGAGCACCGCCTCAAGGGCTTGCGTACAGTCGATCACGCCGGGCATCAGGTTCAGGCAAACGACTTCCGCCTGCGGCCCTTTCTTGGATGAGGCCGGATAATTGCCGTCGGCGATCAGCACCTTGGCATGGTGTCCGGCGCGGCCCAGCACTTCATTGATCCGGGGGTGAATGAGACGATGACGAAGCATGGCGGAATGACCTTGGGCTATCGGGGTGTTCGTTACGCGTCTTCGTGCTCGACAGTTTGGATCATCCGCAGGAAATGCTCGATCGACGAGGGACGCTTTTCCGGAACCACGTTCAGACAAGCGCCGATCGCGTTGGCCAACTTGGGATGGATGCCGGGGCGATATTGGCGGATGTCGGTCGGCGCTTCGGTGCTGTGGGTCATGGCTTCCCGGCCAGTGCCCCGCAGCCAAGGCAGCGCGAAGGCACACATTTCGTAGGCCGTCACGCCGAAGGAGAAAATGTCGAGCTGCTGCGACGTGGCCCTGCGGCGGACGACCTCCGGAGCCATGTAGTTGGCGGTTCCGGTGCGGTTGCCGGCCGCCATGAACGCGGCCGTGGCCGGAACGGTCAATCCGAAATCAATCAGCTTCAGGGTATTGGCATCGCGGGTCGTGACGAAGTTCCGCGGGCAGATGTCGCGATGGATGTAGCCGGCGGCGTGCACGGCCGCGATGGCTTCGGCCGCCTGCCGCAAAAGCAAGATTCGCCGGCCGTCAAGCAGCGGGCTGCGTCCCACGATCAGCGAGTTCAAGCCGGGGCCGTCGAGAAACTCCATGACGACGAACTGCTCCCAGTTGGTCGTCAGGCCATATTCAAGCGTCCGCACGATGTGCGGATGCTTCATCTGCATGGCGATCTCCCCCTCCGGCGGCTTTTTCAATCCCTTGAAACGGGCCTCCAGTTGGGCGGTCTTGTGGCGGTCGAGGATTTTGAGGCCCACGATCTGGTCCGACTGGCGATCGCGGGCCATGTAGAAACTCGACATGGTGCCGGAGATGGCTTCGCGCAGCAACTCAAAGCGTTCGCGAATGTTGACCTTGCTTCGCAGCAGGTTTTTGATGTTCCCCAGCAGACCCATGCCCGGCAGTTCTCCAAACGCGAGGCCCTCGGCGAGCCCGCGGTCAAATCTGCGAAAAATGGCGCCCATCGCTTACGGCTACTTGCCGCAGAAGTCGATCGTCCGGGCGATCTCGCTCTTGAGTTCCGAGCGGCGCACGATCCGATCGATGTAGCCGTGCTCCAGCAGGAATTCGCTGGTCTGAAAGCCCTTGGGCAGTTCGATGCGGATCGTGGCCTGAATGGTCCGCGGGCCGGCGAATCCGATCAGGGCCTTCGGCTCGGCAAAAATCACGTCCCCCAGCGAAGCGAAACTGGCCGCCACGCCGCCCATCGTCGGATTGGTCAGCACCGAAATGAACAGCCCGCCGGCTTGGTCGTAGCGGGCCAGCGCGGCCGAGACCTTGGCCATTTGCATCAGGGATAGAATGCCTTCGTGCATTCGGGCGCCGCCCCCCGACGCGCTGATGATGATCAGCGGCAGCTTGTCGGCGGTGGCTCGTTCGATCAGCCGGGTCAGCTTTTCGCCGACGACCGCTCCCATGCTGCCCATGATGAAGGCGGAATCGGTGACCCCAAACGCCACGCGCCGGGCACGGATCATGCCGATGCCCACGATGGCCGCGTCGCGCAGACCGGTCCGGGCTTGCTCTGCTTTCAGCCGCTCGTGATAGGGCTTTTTGTCTTCGAAACCCAGGGGGTCCGTCGGCTCCAACTCGGCGAACAACTCTTCGAACGTGCCCTCGTCCAGCATCTGGCCGATGCGCTGCTGGGCCGGAACGTACCAGTGGTAGTCGCACTCGGGGCAAGTGCCCAGCCGTTCCTCCGCCACTTTACGAAAAATGGTTTGCTGGCAACCGGGGCAGCGCTGCCACAAGCCTTCGGGCACGCCGCGTTTGGGACGCTTCATGCCGGCCTGCCAGGTGCTGCTGCTGGTGGAATCGCTGGTTGCCATGCGGGGAGGGCCGCTCACGTCAAGTCAAACGAATACCGGTTTCCTCTGCTAACTCTTTCGCGACGTTCGATCGTGAATCTAGTGTAATCCAATCGGCAAGACCGGGTCATCGGTCGGGCCTTTTTCCCCGTTAACCGCTGCACTGCGGTGGATTAAGCCTGGATTTTCGACGTTAATCGCCTCCCAGCGCCCGCAACTTTCACCCAGCTTCCATAAATCGCCAAGCTGGCTATGGGTCAGGAAGCTATGCACCAGGGTCGCCAGCGGCTCGGGAACCACTACCCCGAGCGTCCCGCTTTTATGCTTGCGGAGCAACTTGGTCAGGGCAACCTTGACCCGCTCCTGGGCATCGCGAAGCATTTCTCCCTCGGGAGGGCAAATGATCTCGGGCTGCTCCTGCCACTGGCGAAAAACCTTCGGATGCTTGCGACGGATTTCGTCAATTTCCATACCCTGCCACAACCCATGATCGAGATTTTGCAGGGCGTCGATTTTCTTCACTTTGGCCGAGAGCGCCTGGGCGATCATCGAACCGGTCTGCCAGGATGCCTCGCAGGGGGAGGTGTAGACGACCGCGATGTCGAACTGCCTGAGCTCTTCGCCCAGTTGTTGGACGTTGGCGCTCCCCTGAGGGCTCAGGGGAATATCGAGCGTTCCTTGAATCCGTCCTTGTTCGTCGTAGTTCGTTGAACCCGGACGAATCAGTACGATTTGGACCATGTTTTCTGTTGTGTCCTCACATGAGACCCGGCAAGCTCCGCCAGCTCCGCCACGCGGCTTTTATAGTCGCCGTGTCCAAAGATGGCCGACCCCACCACGAAAATTTGTGCGCCCGACTGGGCACACTGTTCGATCGTCGCGGGATTCACCCCGCCATCGACCGCCAACAACACATCGGGCGCCACCCGCGCACGCAACTGCCGCATCTTTTCGAGCGCCGACGTCTCGAACTTCTGACCGCCAAAACCCGGGTGAACGCTCATCGTCAGAATCGCGTCGCAGGCGTCCAAGCAATCTTCGATCGCCGAAAGCGGGGTCTCGGGATTGAAAGCCAGGCCCGCCAAACTGCCCGCCTTGCGAATTCGCTCCAGCAGCGGACGCGCATTGTCCGTCGCTTCGACGTGAAACCACACCAGGTTGGCGCCTGCCTGGCAGAATTGCTCGACGAAGTCGCTCGGGCTGGGAGATCATCGCATGCACGTCGATCGGCAGCTTCGTCAACCGGCGGACCGTCTCGACCAACGGCAGCCCATAAGTCAGGTTCGGCACGAAATGGCCGTCCATGACGTCCAGGTGCAACGAGCCGGCCCCGGCATCCTCGAGCCGCCGCACCTCGTCGGCCAAATGCCCGAAGTCGCAGAACAGCAGCGAGGGATCGATCACGGGCGCAGGCAGATGCGCCAGCGGGCGGCTACCAAGGAGGGTGACAGCGAACTGTCTTGTTTTTCTACCACGTGCGCCAGTACGCCGCTATTTTGAACCGGCCTGCTGATCCGCCGGTGAACGGTTTCGATTTTGGCGGGCCGCCTCGCACTCAGGGCGGCAACCGCCGGATCAAAGTGCCGCATCGATTCGGGCGGCACATCAGCCGCCAGACATTCTACCAGCCGCTTGCCAAAGCGCCTGCGCAAGTTGGCCGGCTGTTATCGCAACATCGCCTGGGCAGAAGACTTCCGCATTTCACCGACCCTCACCCGACCTCTCCCTTCGAGGGAGAGGAGTTGAGAGCGGCACCCATTTTTCATCCGTAACGTCGCGCTCAAAGCCGCTCCAGGTCGTTGCTGCGTGGCAGGTCGTCCCAGACTTTCCAGTCCGAATAACTCCAGAAAGCGCGCCGTCGTCAGATATCGCCCGCGCGCGCCCGCTGCTGCGGCCGGTCGATCGCCAGCAGTTGCCTGCGGACGAGTTGCGCCAGGATGGCGCCGCTCGGTGTGCCGCGCAGCTGATTCACCTCGTCGGCCGTGAGCGGTTCGTTGTAGGCGACCAGCGAGAGCACTTCGATCGCGGCTTGCGACAGCCGGGCTTGGCGGGCCTTGCCATAGAACTTGTCGCGCAGCCGCGCAAACTCGTCGCGCAGCCGCAGCCGGTAACCGGCTCCTTCGGCGGCAATGGTGTACGGACAGCGCCGAGCGTCGTAGTCGGCATTGAGTTGGCGCACCAGGGCGTCGATCTCGGCCGGCCGCACGCCGCGCATCAGCCGTGCCACTTGCTGACTTTCCAGCGGCTGGCTGCCCGCCCCCCCGACAAACAACATCGCCTCCAGGATCGAGCGGGGGGTAATCTCGCACGCATCCTCCGGCGCGGCGGCCGCGCCCTCGGGCGATTCGCCGATATCTCCGGCGGATGCCGATCGTGCCTGTTCGTCGGCCGTGTCGCCGGGCGGCCCCAGTGTGTACGGGTCGTCGCCGCCGGAGAGCATTTCGGCGAATGCCGCGCTGAGCTGATCGATCGACAGGCCCGCATCCTCGGGCGGATTGCGGAACGCCGTCAGGCCGAACGAATCGTCTGGCGTCGGGTGGTTCGATTTGGCCGCCATGAGATCCGTCGAATGCGTTCAAAGCGCCCTTTTCGAGCGGCTCACCGGCGTTTGTTAAACGCCGGCTATTACCTTTGCGATTCTACGTTCAGCGTAGCGCCGCAATGCCGGCGCTCTTCCCTAGCCTCTAACCTCCAGCCCCTTTCCCCCGCCGCCTACTTCATCAGCCGCCGCGACGTCTCGCGCTTCATGAACGCCAGGGCGTCGCGGGCCAACTGCTCTTCGCTGGTGTACATGCGGCGCCAGATCTTGGTGGCGGCGGCAATCTCCGGCAAGGCCAGGCCAAACGCCTCGACCACCATCCAGCCGTAGTAGCCGGTCTCCTTGAGCGTGTCGAACGTCTCGGCCCACGTGGACGTGGCCCGTGCCGGGCGTGCTGCGATCGTTTTCCGAGATATGCACGTGGACCGTGTAGTCCTTGCAAGAGCGGATCGCGTCCGGCATGCTTCTTTTCCTCGATGTTGGCGTGGAACGTGTCGTACATCATGCGGCATTCGGATGCTCCACCTCGCGCACGAAACGCACGGTGTCGGCGGCCGAGTCGAGAGATAGGTCTCGAAGCGGTTGAGATATTCGACGCCCAGCATGACGCCGGCCTGGCCCGCATGCTCGGCCACCTGCCGCATGCTGTCGACGCCCCATTTCCATTCGTCGGGCGTGGGCCCGCTGCCGCTGAACTCGCCCAAGGCCGAATGGTACGGCCCGCACAGCGTTTCGATGCCCAGCGGCCTGGCAGCAGTCGAGCATGCGCTTGGTGTTTTCGACTCCCAGAGCGCGGATCTTGGGATCGGGGCTGATCGGATTGTCGGCGCCGGTGCGAATGGTGACCGCGGTCCGCTCCAGTCCCAGATCGTCGAGCCGCTTGCCCCACTGCTTGTACTTCGGCACGTCGAGTCGAACATCGGAATCTCGACGCCGTCGTAGCCCATCTCCTTCAGGCTTTCCAGCACCGGCAGCATGGCTTTCGTTCAGGTCGCCGGTCCACAACAGCATGTTCATGCCGAATTTCATGCTTGGTTCCTCGTGCTCGGCCGCGGGAGGCCGGGTGTCGCTGGATACAATTTGGATACGGGATTAGTCGGATCCGGCGGCGGCCAACTGCAACCGGCGGGCTGCAGCAGTTCCAGCTCGGCGCTCGGCGACCAACCGCCGGGCTTCGCGGCAGCAAAGCGCTGAAAATCGGCCGGCAGCGTCGGCAGTCTGACCCGCCGCATGACCTGGTTGAGCCGCAACAGTTTGGCATCGTCGGGGTAGTCCCACAAGAACCGCTCGCGCGAAAACAGGCCGACGAACACGGCCAACTGCGCGGACCGGCACCCGGGCGATGCGGTTGACGGCCGTCTCGACCACCTGGCCGTCCACCGCGTCCAGCGCCGCATAGTAGGCGTGCAGCCGCCCGGGCTCTTCGGCGATCAGCTCGGCGTCGAGCAGGATTTCGACCAGGATATGCCCCAGGAAATGCGGGCGAAACGTCTCGTCCGGCGGCAGCGCTCGCGGACCTGCCGGCTGAACTGCCACGACAATTCGGCGAAGGCCGGCGCTGGCGTGAAACCAGGCGTCGTCGGCCAGGTGCCGCACAATGCCTGCGCCACGGCGGCGATTTGCGGATCGGCGTCGGCCGTGCAGGGCTGAGCGTAGCGGCTCCGCACGCGGCACCGCCGGTCGACCACGTTCAGCCAGTCGGGCACCGCCGTGCCGGCCAGCAGATAAGGATCGTCGACAAATCGCGGCCGTGGGCAAAATAGTTCATGGCGGGATCTGAGCGGGCCCGGGGGTATTATCGCGCGGCTCAGGCGATCTCCACCCACTTGCCGCTCTTGGCGCTGGCCAGCACGGCGTCGCAAACCTTTTGCGTGCGCAAGCCGGTGCGGAAGTCGGGCTGGAACGGTCTTGCCGGTCTCCAGCGACTCGCAGAAAATCGGCCAGGGCGTTGATGAACGTGTGCTCGTAGCCGATCGTGCAGCCGGGCACCCACCAGTTCTTCATGTAGGGATGCTCGGGATTGGTGACGTGGATCTTCTGCCAGCCGGTCAGGTGGCTGTCGATCTTCGCGCCGGTCTTGGGATCGGTGTATTTGAAGTATTGCAGGTACTGCGGATCTTCCAGGTCGAAGAACACGCTGCCGGCCTCGCCGTTGAGCTCGAACGTGTTGTAGTTCTTGCGGCCGCGGGCGTAGCGCGTGCTCTCGAACGTGCCCATCGAGCCGTTCGCGAACACGGCCAGGAACATGCAGGCGTCGTCGATGCCCACCGGCTGGACCTTGCCGGTCTCGGCGTGGACGCGCTCCTTGACGAACGTTTCGGTGGCGGCCGTCACGCGGGCGATCGGACCGTTGAGCCATTCGGCCGTGTCGATCGAATGGGCCAGCAAGTCGCCGGTCACGCCCGAGCCGGCCACGTCGACGTCGAGCCGCCACAGGGCGGCCCCGCCTTGCGGCACGTCGGCGGCGATGGTCCAGTCCTGCAGGTAGGTGGCCCGATAATGGAACGGCCGGCCGATGCGGCCTTCGTCGACCAGTTGCTTGGCCAGCGAGATGGCCGGCACGCGGCGATAGTTGAACCAGACCATGTTCGGCACGCCGGCCTTCTCGACCGCCGCGACCATTTCTTCGCCTTCGGCCACGTTCATGGCCAGCGGCTTTTCGCAGAGGATCATCTTGCCGGCCTTGGCCGCTGCCAGCACGATCTCTTTGTGCGTGTTGTTGGGCGAGCCGATGTCGATCACGTCGATATCCTTGCGCGCGATCAGCTTTCGCCAGTCGGTCTCGTACGACTCGTAGCCCCAGTTCTCGGCAAAGGCCTTGATCTTGTCTTCGTTGCGGGCACAGCAGGCCTTGAGCACCGGGCGATACTCGCGCTGGAAGAACTGGCTGACCTGGCGATAGGCGTTCGAGTGGGCCCGGCCCATGAAGCCGTAGCCGATCATGCCGATGTTGAGGGGTTTGGACATGGTGGTGGTCTGGCCTTGAGTGGTAAAGAGACTTGTAAGTGCGATGGCTGAGTGCGTTGGCGTCGGTTACTACTCCGTCCAGCCGTGGGCGTCGCGGACGGCGATCATCGCGGCCAGAATGCTCGTTCCAGGTCTGCGGCTTCGAGCATCGTCTGCGTTGGGGAACATGCAGCCGTCCCAGCAGATGTGCTGGCAGCTTCTTGGTCAGATTGCCTTCGTCGTCGCGGAGCCAGTAGCCGGCGACCTTGACGATGTCGAGCTTGCCGTTCGGATCGTTGGGCAGGCAGTGCCGGCCGGTCTTGTCGTGCGAGCCGGTGCCGTGGACCGTGGCGTCGTTCTGGGCGACGTGGAAATCGATCGTCCAGGGACGCAGGGCGGCGGTCACCTTGCTTGAGTGCCTCGTCGAGCTTGGCCGTGTCTTTCCAGTCGAAGTCCGGCGGGCAGGATGGCGTCTTCCGGAGCGTTGTAGCCCAGCGTATAGAGCAGCGTGTGGGCCATGTCGGCCTGAAAGCCGAGCGTCTTGGGCCGGTCGACCATTTCCAGCAGCTGCACCATCCGCCGCCAACTGTGCATGCCGCCCCAGCAGATTTCGCCTTCGGCGGCCAGCCGCTCGCCGAAATCCTCGGCGATGTCGCAGGCCTGGCGAAACGTCTCGGCGATGCGCTTGCTGTTGGCGTTGCGGATCGCCCTTGGCCCAGTCGGCCACGCCGGTGGCCGAGTCGATCCGCACCACGCCGTAGGGCCGAATGCCCAGCTCGCGCAGCCGCTTGGCGATGCGGCAGCCCTTGCGGACCTGCTCGAGAAAATTGCTTGCGGTCCTCGTCGCTGCCCATCGCCGAGCCGCCGCCGGTCGGCGGCCAGACCGGCGCCACGACCGAGCCGATCACCAGGTTGCGCCGCCGGGCCTTGTCGGCCAGCTGCTTCAGCTCGTCGTCCGAGGCGTCGATGTTGACGTGCGGCGCGAACAGGAACAGGTCGAAGCCGTCGAACTTCACGCCGTCGACTTCGGCCGCGGCCGTCAGGTCGAGCATCGTGTCCAGGTCGATCGGCGGCTCGGAGTCGGGCCCCTTGCCGACCACGCCCGGCCAGGCCGCATTGTGAAGCTTGGGGAAGTTGTTGGTGTGGTTCACGGTCGATCCTTGCGCATGATCTGAATTGATGTTCATGTAACTCAGAGCTGGCGATGCGAACCCACGGACAACACTCCGTGGGCTTAACGAGCGGTCATTCCGAGCGACTCGTGTTACCCACTCTCAGCCCTTTTTATAATCGCCCATCTTCGGCAGCTTGTCGTGCGTGTCGGGGCCGAAGTAGCGCAGCCCGACCAGCGGCTCGCTGCCGGTGTTTTCGATCTCCACGCCGGCCGTGGCCGCTTCGTGGCTGATGAAGACTTCGTCCTCGGTCTCCTCGCCGAAGTGGATCATGGCCGGCGTTTGCAGATTGAGCTTGCCCATCCGGCCGCGGCCTTGCACGGTGATCCAGCCGCTGGCGCCGGGATCCTTGAGCGTGCACTTGGCGCCCGGTTCGAGCGTCAGCTCCTTGGCGCTGAACAGTTGCTCGCCGTCGACCGTGCCGTAGACGATCCAGCGATCGGTGTAGCCGTGCCCGCTGCGGGCTGTGTCGACGATCGGCTCCAGGTAATTGTGCTCCTTGAAGTGCGTGTCGACGTTCTTTTCCCAGTCGAGCTGCTCGATGATGAAGTCGAGGTCCTGGTGCTTGTCCTTGGGCACGTCCTTGACCAGCAGCGACCAGGGCACTTCGCGCCCTTCGACCAGCGACTGGAACATGCCGAACACGTCGGAGCCCCACTGCGGCTCGTAGGTGCACAGCGAGCCCGGGGCGTGCAGCACGCCGGGCGGAATCAGCCAGCCGGTGCCGCGCTTCAGCCGGTAGGCCCGCGACAGGTCGAGAATGCCGTTGTCCCCCTTGTGCCAGTTTTCCAGGCACTTGCGGAGCTGGGCCTTGGTGGTGCCCGGCTCCAGGCCCATGAAGGTGTAGGCGAAGTTGTTGTCGACGTTGTTGTATTGCGGCGGAAAGTAATAGCTCTCGGGCTTGCCCTGCTGGCCGACCAGCGCCGGCGTGCTTGATGCTCTGGTGCATGTGATGCGGGATCGGGCCCATGTTGTCGAAGAACTTCGAGTAGACCGGCCAGCGCTTGTACTTGTCCCACATCTTCTTGCCGATCAGCGCGCGGCCCGGCTTCGGCCACGGCGTCGAGCAGCTGAAATCGCTCCCCTTCGACCGACGACGTAGCTCAGCCCTTCGTCGGGCGTGCGGTTTTCGTTGGCCGCTTCGGTGGTGCTGGCGAACCAGCGCTCGTCGATGCCGCCGCGATGGGCGCCGTAGGCGTACCAGTCGGTCGGGGCCAGCTTGATCCGCTTGCCGGGGTGCAGGAAGCTGCGCGGCACCCAGGTGGGCGTCAGCCGCAACAGCCCGCCGCCGGCGTCGAGCGCCCGCGAGAGGGCCGTGGCGACGTTGTCTTTTTTCACGCTGGTCGAAGTTACCATAGCTGTCTTGCGTCTCCCGCCAAAAAGGGCGCTCAAGGCCTTTATCCAAACAACCGAAAAGGGGGGCGGTGCGCGAAAGTTGCGCGGGTCTGAATGCCGCCCCGAGAAACCGTTGTTTTATTCGCTGCCGCGGCGGCTCGCAAGCTGGCGAGAAAGCGTTTGAACGAAAAGAAAGTGGGATCGCATCGGACCGGGTTTCTCGAATCCGCTATGTGCTCCATGGGCCGGCGATCGTCGCATCCGGCCACCGGAAAAAACCAGCCCACAACACCAAGGGCCCGGCCTAAAGGATCCTGGCATTATTTTTTACGCGAGGGAAAGAACCCGTCGAACAAGGGCAGGTTGTTCACGAAAGCGACGCCAAAATGGCTAACGAGGGCAATATCCGTGATGGCGTCAGTTTCGTATGTCTCCGGTTCATCCTCATCCCAAGCTTCCCCGAGGCTGCCTAACGTCACCTTGAGGCTGAACTTGTCCAGTTCGTGGTAGTTCATTACGACTTCTCGGATGCTGCGCCCTTCGAGAATTCGCCACACCATCAGCAACATGTTGAGGTTGCCGGTGGCCGCGAAGGCTTGAAGGAATGCGCGGATCTTATGGGGGTTGTGCTCCGCCTCCGCCATAAGCGCTTCCGGTAAGAATGACACTTCGCAATCGAATCGGCCGCGGAACATGGTCGACAATTGGGCGAGCTGATCGAGCAGGATGGCAATTGCACGCTCGGGAGACGTGTGAATATCGATCAACCAGCCCAGGTCGTTTTCGCGAAGGAGTCGCTCCAGGATGGCTTCGGGAGTCATGCCGCTCTCGCGTATTTGGCGTGGCCGTCCAACGACAGCAGCAGCGAACGAATCGCGGCCAGTATGGTTTGCATCTCCGCCGAATTTGGGTCGTCGAGAACGATGGTGATGTCTTCAGGCCGGACAATCAGATAGAGCATCGAGTTCTCTGGCGAGTCAGGGCTGTCGGCGTCCCATGCGGCCTCCGTCTCGGCATTTGGAAATGCAAAGAGCTCCCGCACCTTCCCAAATGGGATGTCGCAAATCCGTCGGTACTTATCCCCCGTGACGGCGTCTTCGAACCGCACGTTGGGCCACTTGCGAGCGATGATTCGAGCGCAACCATCCAGTGCAGCCGAGTCACCGACGGCCGGAATCACGATGTCGCTTCCACCAATCATCCCAGATCCTCCCTTACCTTGTCGGTTCTTCCGTGGAGCCCCTGTCGTTCCTCAGCCACTTGATAGTCTTCCTCAGAGTAAAAAATGTGCTCGCCCCGACCTCCGGTCAATCGAAGAAGGTCTTCTCCGCCTGAAAAGCTGAAGACGAATTCGGTCTTCTCGGCACATCCGCGAACGAAAAGCCGCTTGTTGAGGTTCTTCGTTCCGGGAGGCAACGTCGAGAAGTACGCCGCTTTCGGGTGGTTGCCGGGCGGCTTTGACGCTTTGAACAGCCACACGACCTGAGAGCTGATTGCCTTGTAGCCGCTGGCATTCGTGTAGTGAAACAATGACTCCCCACTTGCTGGATCGGCTGCTCATCAGCCAACCACGTCGTGGTGAATTTGCGACGGCAAAACCTCAACTACTGGCAGCCTGCCGCAAAGGCGAAAACGGAATCTTGACCACTGGAATCCGGCCGAATTCTATCGTATTTTCGCCGCCGGGCTCACCCTTGTCAATCATTGCGGCAGCACGGGGCAGGTGTCGAACCAGTTGCGCCCCTGATCCTCCATCCACTGCGTTGCTTCCACAGGCCCCCAAGCGCCGGGCTCGTAGGTGACCAGTTCCGGTTTGCCGCTCTCGCGCCAGGTAGCCAAAATCGGATCAATGACCGTCCAGGCCGCTTCCACTTCGTCGGCCCGAGCGAACAGGCTCGCGTCTCCTTGCAGCGTGTCCAACAGCAGCCGCTGGTACGAGTCGGGAATTTCGCGGTGGAATTCCTTGCGGAAACTGAAATCCAGATCGGTCATCCGCAGTTTCATTCCGGCGTCGGGCACCTTGGATTGCAGCAGCAACTGAATGCCTTCGGCCGGTTGGATTTGAATGACCAGGCGGTTGGCGTCGCAAGTGCGGCTGGAGCCTGAGTCGAACACCATGTGCGGCGGACTGCGGAACTGAATCACGATCTGAGTCGTGCGGCAGGACATCACCTTGCCGCTGCGCAGGTAAAACGGCACGCCCTGCCAGCGCCAATTATCGATTCCCAATCGCAGCGCGGCAAAGGTGGCGGTTTGGCTGTCGGGGGCCACGCCCGGTTCCTGGCGATAGCCGCGGTACTGGCCGCGGACCGAGTCATGGGCCACCATCTCGGCCGTCGGCACTTGAATGGCTTGCAGAACCTTGACCTTTTCGTCGCGCACCGCTTCGGCCTCGTAGCGCACCGGCGGCTCCATGGCGGTGACCATCAGCAGTTGCAACAAGTGGTTCTGGAACATGTCGCGCAGTACGCCGGCCGGATCGTAGTAGCCGCCGCGGCGGCCGACCGGCACCTCTTCGGCCACGGTGATTTGCACGTGGTCGACGTAGTTGCGGTTCCAGATCGGCTCGAAAATGGCGTTGGCAAACCGCAGCACCATGATGTTCTGCACGGTTTCCTTGCCCAAGTAATGATCGATGCGATAGACCTGCTCCTCCTGGAAGACCTTGTGGACCTCCACGTTCAACTGGCGAGCCGTGGCCAGATCGGTGCCGAACGGCTTTTCGATCACGATCCGCCGCGTGCCCCGCGCCTGGTCGGCCAGTCCCGCGGCTCCCAACTGGGCCACGGCCGGCCCGTAGAACTGTGGCGCCGTGGCCAGGTAATACACACGGGTCGATTTGGTGCCGCCTTCGAGCTGATCCAGCCGGTGCGAAAGTGCCGTGTAGTCCTCCGCCTGTTGGATGTCGCCGGCTTGATAGTGGACATTCTGGGCAAATTGCTGCCAGACGGCCGGGTCGAAGTTTTTGCCGACGAACTCGGCGGTCGTCTTGGCCAGCGCCGTGCGCCACTCTTCGTCGCTGAAGTGGGTCCGCGAGGAGCCGACGATCTTGGTGTCCTGCGGCAGTCGCTGCTTGCGAAAAAGTTCGTACAGCGCCGGAATGAGTTTGCGGCTGGTGAGATCGCCCGACGCGCCGAAAATGGTGAAGAGAGAGGACATAGAGGGCAGCGAGTGTAGAGAGTAGGGGGTCGGGAGGACAGACAGACGAATCGCTGGAAATCAGAGACGTCTCTTCAGGGCCTTTTGGAGTCCGCGAAGCATTTTGCCAAGCTCGTTCAGTTTTGCCAGCAGCGGCTCCGTTTGCGCAGTCGTGCAATAGTTCCACTGTGAAGCAATATAAAGCAAAGTTTCCAATTCGCCACGCGATCCTTGAACAATGCTGAGGAAATGCAGAAACTCCTTGGTCGACCGGCGCTCATGTCCTTCGGCGACATTGGCCGCGATCGAAACAGCAGCCCGGCAGGTCTGACTTGTGAGCGCATAAATCTCGTGCTTGGGAAAGGATGCTGTCAATCGATAAACGTCAGCGGTCACTTCGACGCCGAGCTGCCATACGCGCAGATCGCGGTAATTCTTGATTGCCATGGCCCGGCGTTGACCGTCCGTATTCGGTTTTCTCTGCGTCCCGACCGCCTACCATCTACCCTCTCATCCCTTAACTTCCTTCCGCAACTCCAGCCACTCGCTGTGAAAAACGCCGGGCCGATCAAGCCGCTCGTAGGTGTGCGCGCCGAAGTAATCGCGCTGCGCTTGCAACAAGTTGGCCGGCAAGCGGGCCTGGCGATAACCGTCGAAATAGGCCAGCGCGCGTGGTGAACGCCGGCACCCAGATGCCCAACTCGACCGCCGCCACCACCACCCGCCGCCAGCCAGCTTGGGCCCGATGCACCTCCTGCGTAAAGTAGGGCGCCAGCAGCAGATTTTCGAGCGTGGGATCGGTGTCGAACGCCTCCTTGATCCGATCTAGAAACCGCGCTCGAATAATGCATCCGCCCCGCCACAGCATCGCGATGTCGCCATAGTTGAGCGGCCACTGGTTTTCTTTGGCCGCGGCCTCCATTTGCACGAAGCCTTGGGCATAGCTGCAAATCTTCGACGCGTACAGCGCGTCGCGCACGGCGGCGATGAACTCGACCCGATCGCCTTGGAATCTGCTCGTCGGACCGGACAAGACACCGCTGGCACGCATCCGGGCATCCTTCATGGCCGACAGCGACCGGGCGTAGACCGCTTCGGTGACCAGCGTGCTCGGCACGCCCAGGTCGAGCGCCAATTGGCTCATCCACTTGCCGGTGCCTTTGGCGCCGGCCGTGTCTTTGATCAAGTCCAGCAGATACTCGCCGGTTTCCGGATCATGGGCGCTGAAGATGTCGCGCGTGATCTCGATCAGATAACTGTCCAACTCGCCGCGATTCCAGTTGTCGAAAACGTTGTAGAGCTCGTCGTTCGACAGGTTCAGCGCTTGCTTGAGCACGAAGTAGGCTTCGCAGATCAACTGCATGTCGCCGTACTCGATGCCGTTATGCACCATCTTGACATAATGCCCGGCGCCGCGCGGGCCGACCCATTCGCAACAAGGAATATCTTCGTGGGGGCCCACCTTGGCGGCGATCGATTGGAAGATCGGCTTGATCGCCGGCCAGGCCGCGGCCGAACCGCCCGGCATCAGGCTGGGTCCTTTGAGCGCGCCCTCCTCGCCTCCCGATACGCCG
This sequence comes from uncultured Planctomycetaceae bacterium, assembly GCA_963793635.1. Taxonomy (GTDB): domain Bacteria; phylum Planctomycetota; class Planctomycetia; order Pirellulales; family PALSA-1355; genus CAWCAX01. The sequence goes on along the minus strand of CAWCAX010000006.1, from coordinate 1,176,126 downwards.
CTGCCGACGTACAGCAGGCCTTTGGATTCGACATATTTGGTCCGCCGCTCCGTGTCGAGATAATGCGTGTTGCCACCGTCGATCAGGATGTCGCCGGGCGACATGAGCGGGATCAGTTGTTCGATCAACGAGTCGACCGGCCGGGCCAGCCTTGACCATCATCAGCACCATGCGCGGCTTGGCCAGCGCCTTGACCAGTTCTTCGACCCTGTGGCAGCCGGCGAAGTTCTTGCCGGCGGCGCGGCCGGCGATGAAATGGTCGACCACGCTGGTGGTTCGATTGAAAACGGCAACGCGATACCCCCGGCTCTCGATGTTGAGCGCCAGGTTTTCGCCCATTACCGCCAGGCCGATCAAGCCGATATCACAGGGTTTGGTCATGCAAGCGCTTCCTTGCCGCGCTCGAAGGGCGGCTCGTTCGAATCTAAAACGGGTTTGTCCGCGGGGAGTCCAAGTTTAACGTCTGCATTAGGATCGAAATGCCGGTTCATTTGCCAGCCAGCGCGGCAATCCGTTGAAAATCATTTTTCAGCGAGCGATACAGATCCTGGTAAATCGGGAAGGCCGCATCGTAAACCGCCCGGGCCTTCGGCTTGGGGCCCGTTTGCGAAGCCACGCGCACCGTCGCCGCACAAGCCTCTTCGACGTTCTTGTAGGCGCCGGCCCCGACCGCGGCCAGCAAGGCCACGCCATAGGCCGGCCCTTCCTCGGCTTTCAAGGTCACGACCTTGTGCCCCAGCACGTCGGCCTGGATCTGCCGCCAGAGCGGACTGCGGGCACCTCCGCCAGAGGCCCGGATTTGCTTCACCGGCACGCCCAACTCGTCGATGATCGCCAAGCTGTCGCGCAGGGCGTAGGTCACCCCTTCCAGCACGGCGCGTACCAGATGTCCGCGATTGTGGGCCAGTGTCAGTCCGATGAAGCATGCTCGGGCGACCGGATCGGCATGCGGCGTGCGTTCGCCCGATAGATAGGGCAGAAAGAACAATCCTTCGCTGCCTGGCGAGATCGCCTCGGCTTCGGCAGTCAGCAGGGCGTAGGGCTCTTTTTTCGATCGTTTGGCGGCTGCAATTTCGGACTGGCAAAGCTGGTTGCGGAACCATTGCAGGCAGCCGCCGGCCGACAGATTGACTCCCATCAAATGCCACTTGCCGCGTACGGCATGGCAGAAGGTGTGCAGCCGGCCCAGCGGGTCGACCTGCACCTGATCGCTGTGGGCGAACATCACGCCCGACGTGCCGATCGAGGTCCAGAGGGTGCCGGTCGTGACGATGCCGTTGCCCACGGCTCCGGCGGCGTTGTCTCCGGCCCCGCCGACCACGACGCAATCGGTCGACAGGCCGAGCAGGCTCGGCCGCCTCGCGAGTCAAATTGCCGGTCACCTCTTCCGACTCGTACAAGTCGCCCAGCAGACTGCGGTCGAGTTCCAACTTCGACAGCAGTTCGTTCGACCAGCGGCGCTCGGCCACGTCCAACAGCAGCATGCCGCTGGCATCGCTGACTTCCGAGGCGAAGTTGCCGGTCAGCCGGCGGCGGATTTCGTCCTTGGGGAGCAGCACCTTGGCGGTTTTGGCGAAATTCTTGGGCTCGTGGTTGCGCAGCCAGAGGATTTTGGGAGCCGTGAAACCGGTCAGCGCCGGATTGGCCACCATGCGGATCAGTTCTGCCCGGCCGCCGGCCCGCTGCTCGATCTCCTGGCATTCGGCGGCCGTGCGCTGGTCGTTCCACAGCAGGGCCTTGCGGATGACGCGGTTGTGCTTGTCGAGGAATACCGAGCCGTGCATCTGCCCCGACAGGCCGATGGCTTTGACGTCGGCCGCCTTGAGCTTGGCCTGCTTCATCACGGACCGCACTGTCTTGACGGTGGCCTGCCACCAGTCTTCCGGATCTTGTTCGCTCCACAGTGGCTTGGGGTGATAGATCGGATATTCGGCCGTGGCGTGGGCGAGAATTTTTCCCTGCTCGTTGACGGCCAGTGTCTTGGTGCCCGAGGTGCCGATGTCGATGCCCGAGAAAAATGCTCATGCCTCAAAGGACCTCAAAAGTTCGCAAAATCTGGGGAAATTTGGCGCGTTGCGGCGGGATTGTACCCCGCCGGGCCGCCGGGCTGCAACCTGCCGGTCGCAGTTCGCTGCGCGGTTCGACGTGGTGTCCTGCCGGGCCAGGTTCGTTAGTTCTTCGTCAGTCCGCTTGGACCCCTGCCCCGCGTCCGACTAGATTATGCAGATGGTTTCGCGAGTGAAAACTTTCTGCTGGTTTGCAGTCCTGGTGACCTTCCTTGGGCTGCTGACCTACTGCGGCTGTCGCGAAGAGCGCAAGCTCGAACCGCGCCGCCAAGACCGCGGCGGCCCTCACTGTGCGCCTGCTCGTGTTGGGCGATTCGGAGTTGGCCCATGCCATGGGTTTGTTGAAGGCGGAATGGCACGCCCGAACCGGCTCGACCTTCGTGGTCACCGAGGCTCCGGACGGCCCGATCGGCGAAATGCCCGATTCCCAGCCCGATGCGGTCGTCTGCGGGGCCCAGCGCTTGGGCGAGCTGGTCGAATCCGATCGGATTTTGCCCTTGCCCAAGGAAGTCCGCTCCAGCGAGGATCTGGCCTGGTCGGACATTTACCCAGTGGTCCAGGATGGCGAGGCCACTTACGGGGGAAAAATTTTCGCTGTTCCCTTCGGAGCGCCCGTGCTGACGCTCTGCTACCGTCGCGACCTGCTGGAAAAATTCAATCGCAAGCCGCCGCAAACCTGGCGCGATTATCAAGACGAAATCACGTTTTTTTCCGATCGCTCGCGGCTCGGCGAACCTGGTGCCGACATGCCCCCCTGGCATGCCGCCGTGGAACCGCTGGCCCCCGGCTGGGCGGGCCAGATGCTCTTGGCCCGAGCCGCGGCCTATGCCCGGCATCGCGACAACTACTCGACGCTGTTCAATATCGACGATTTCAGGCCGCTGATTGACGGGCCGCCGTTCGTGCGAGCGCTGGAAGAAATGGTCGCAGCCGCGAAATCCAGTGGGGGCGATGCCGAGTCTGCGAACCCCCTGCGTCTCGATCCGGCCGGCGTGCGCAGCGCGCTCGTGGCCGGCCAATGCGCAATGGCCATCACCTGGCCCACGGCAGCCGGCGATACGCGGCGGCCGGCGGCGGTGCTCGCCGACCTGGGCTTTGCGGAATTGCCCGGCTCGCAGCAATCGTTCAATTTCGCGCTCTGCGGCCTGGGATCTACGGACCATCGACGAGCCGATTCACTTGCCGCTCGCGCCGGTCGCGGGACGGGTGGGTGTGGTCGTGTAAGGACGGGGCCAATTCGGCCGCCGCTTTTCGATTGTTGAGTTGGCTTGGCGGCCCGACCTGGGGTAGCGAAGTCGCGGCCAGTAGCAGCGCCACGACGCTCTACCGACGTTCTCAAGCCGCGGCGCCGCGTAAATGGGTCGAGTCGGGCCTCGGATCGGCCGCCGCCAAGCAATACGCGGTCGTCGTGGGTCAATCGCTCACTCGGCCGGTTTGGATGCACGCTTTGCGAATTCCCGGCTGGCAAGAGTACCAAAGCGCGCTCGATAGGTCTGTCGAGCAAGCCCTCAGCGGCGAGCAGCAAGCAGCCGACGCGCTGCGAGCGGCTGCCGATGCCTGGCGCGAAATCAGCAGCCGGCTGGGCGCCGATCGGCAGTTGCAATCGTATCGCCGGAGCCTGGGCCTTGATTGAGATCGCTCTAGCGGCTGGCGTGTTCCGGTGCGGCTACAACAAACCGCCCGGCTCTTTGGCCACCACTTCTCGAAAGCTGTCGGCCGCGCGCCGCCACAGCTCGACACTTTTCTCGAATTGGTCGCTGGGGCAGGTTGCCCGCAACTCGTAATTGCGAACCTGGCCCCGAAACCTGGCGCAGAAAACCACAACCGTCCGATCGCCGCGCTCGGTGTGGACGACCGTTTCCAAGGCCCGCACTTTGCCCTGGGGCACGATCTGGCAGCGTGCGACGCGGGCCTTGGCGTCCGCGGCGACAAGCTCCTGCGGGATTCGATCGTGAAGCGCATCCAGATCCCAGCGGCGCCCCGCCCGAGGCGACCACCAGCATTTCGGCGGCAGCGCCGGCCGGATTTACGGCCGCTCGGGTGGCCGAGAGCAGGATCTTGCCGCGGGCCGCGAAAGCCGGCTGGAAATCGGCCGGCAGCCACAGTGCAAAGCCATATTCCCGTTGCAGCCAGAATCCGGCCGGCAGCGGCCCGACGCCCTTGGTAGGCTGCGAGAAACGAGCGGCCGCGCAGAGCTCTTCGAAATCGGCCCGGTAAGCGTCGTAGTGTTCCTCGTCGGTACGCAAGGTGAGCGAGTAAACGATCCCGCCGAACAGCATGTGATAGGCAAGCTCGAACGATTTCTTACCGCCCGCGGCGTGCCGTCTCACGCAGATAAACCCAGCGCTCGCGGACCTCTTGTTCGGCGAGCAAGGCAAACCGCCGCGGCTCCAGCGGCTCCAGCTTGTCCACGACCACGCCGAACGCTCCTGCTTGCTCCTTTGGCCCGGGCGATCGTGGCAGGTGTTGCCGACGCCAGTCTGCGAGGTTACCTTGAGCCACCTCCAACTGGCACGAAACATTGCCTGGCGGCGAGCCCTGTTCCTGCGGCAATCGCAGATCGAAAGCTTGATCTTCCTGGCCCCATTTGACCAGCGACCAGGCCAACGGCGCGCGGACGCAAATGCCAAGCTGGGGCACGTCGACCGCGCGTCGGCCGTCGTCGGCCGCGGTTGCGATGGAAACGATGGCGGCCAACAGCCAAAATCCGCTGGCAACGCTCGCCGCCGGGCGCACGCGCCGGGCCGGCGGTGCGGTCGGGTCGACGGGCAGTTGCGGGCGCGAAATCGCATCATTCGGTTAGCTCATCATAACTTTCCACGACGACACGGTCGACCGCGGGACCTCCATGCGTCTGTTCGCCTATGAATTCGTCACCGGTGGCGGATGGTATTCCGCGGCCGCCGGCCAGCCCCCCTCGGTGAGCCTGGCGATCGAGGGCCGGGCCATGCTGGAGGCTCTTTTGACCGATCTGGCGGCCATGCCGGGCGTCACGGTTTCGACCTTGCTCGACGCCCGGCGCCGGCCCTGGCGATCGACGGCTGCGTTATCACCCCAGTAGCCAGCGTAGCCGACGAGCGAGCGGCCTTTTTGGTGCAGGCGGCTCGGGCCGATTGGACCATCGTCGTCGCGCCGGAATTTCAGAGCTTGCTGGCGATTCGCAACCGCTGGGTGACCGAGGCCGGCGGACGCCTGTTGGGTGCTCCGCCCTGGCTCGTGGAGCTGGCCAGCGACAAGCATCGCACGGCCCAATTTCTGGGCCAAAACGGCATACCCATCCCGCCAGGCCAGTTGCTCGAGCCTCTTGTCGGCTGGCCAGCGGTTTGCAAGTTTCCGGCCGTCGTCAAACCGCTGGACGGCGCCGGGTCGCTGGGCGTCCGACTGTTGCACGCCCGGAGCGACTATCCGGGCCCTGTCCCCGTCGGGCAGCGACTGGAAACGTTCTGCCCCGGCTTGCCGGCCAGCGTCAGTTGTCTGTGCGGCCCACGGCAGCAGCTTATTCTGCCGGCCTGCGAGCAGATTTTGACCCCTGACGGCTCGTTTCGCTATCTCGGCGGGCGATTGCCGCTCGAGCCGGACCTGGATCGCCGGGCTCGCTCGCTCGCTGCGCGCGTCTTGCCGGTCTTGCCCGACGCCTTGGGCTATTTGGGTATCGATTTGGTACTGGGCAGCGATCCTTCGGGCAACGATGATTATGTCATCGAGATCAATCCGCGCTTGACGACCTCGTATATTGGTTTGCGAGTGCTGGCGGGCGACAATCTGGCAGGCGCGCTGGTGGCGGTGGCCGAAGGCCGCGCGGCGACTTTGTCGTTCGGTCAGCAAAAGGTGCAATTCGCGGCCGACGGCCGGCTCCAAGAACCGGTCCCCCCGACGTTTCGAGACGCTTATCCATGAAATGGCTGGCATTTGACATCGGCGGAGCGAATCTGAAGATTGCCGATGGCGACCGATTCGCGCAAGTTGAGCCATTTCCACTTTGGGAGAAGCCGCGCCAACTTGTCGATGCCCTGCGGTCGATGATTGCCATGGTGCCCAGGGTCGATCACCTGGCCGCCACGATGACCGGCGAGCTGGCCGATTGTTTCGCCACGAAGACCGAGGGGGTCGAATTCATCATCCAGGCCTTTTCCAAAGCGGCCGATAAGCGGCACACGCGTGTGTACCTGACCAATGGAACGCTCGTTTCGCCGCAAATCGCACTGCGGCAGCCGCTGCTGGCCGCGGCCTCGAACTGGCATGCCCTGGCCCAATTTGCCGGCCGGTTCGCCAAAAAGGGCTGCGGATTGTTGATGGACATCGGCTCGACGACCACCGATTTCATTCCCCTGGTCGACGGCCAGCCGGTTACGATCGGTCATACCGATCCCAATCGGTTGGTCAACGGCGAGCTGATTTATAGCGGCGTCGAACGGAGCCCGGTCTGTGCGATTGCCAATCTCGTTCCCTGGCGGGCGCCGGTGCCCCGTGGCTCAAGAAGTGTTTGCCACCACTTGGGACGTCTATCTGACGCTGGGCGATTTGCCCGAAGAGCCCAACAGTCTGCACACCGCCGATCGCCGCGGCGCGACCAAAGAAGCCGCCCGCGACCGCCTGGCGCGGCAAATCTGCGCGGACCGCACGATGTTCACCGACAGCGACGCGCAGATCATGGCCGAGTCCCTGGCCAAGGCTCAAGTCACCAAGATCGCGGCTTTCGGCAAGCACGTGCTCCAGCGAATGCCCACCCCGCCGACGACGGTGATCATTTCGGGACGCGGCGAATTTCTGGCTCGCCGGGTGCTCGAGCGGCTGGACGTATCGGCCAAAATCGTGTCGTTGAGCGCCGAATTAGGTCCCGAGTTGTCGCGCGCTGCGGCAGCGCACGCGGTGGCCGTGCTGGCTCGTGAGGGGACAAGATGAAATTGCGGCTGCTCAAGCTGGGCGGCAGCTTGCTCGATCTGCCCCAGTTGGCCGACCGCTTCGGCTGCTGGCTGGTCCGTCAGGAGCCGCGGGTGGACGTAATGGTGGTCGGCGGCGGAGCGCTAGCCGACGCCATTCGAGCGGCTGATCGCATCCATGGTTTGGGAGAAGCCGCTGCGCATGCCCTGTGTCTGGAATGCATGGGCGTCACATCGGCACTGGCCCGCGAGATTTTCACAGGATCGCAACTGCGCACCCAAGCTTGGCAGATCGAGCGCGACCCGAACGTGCCGCTGCAAATCTTGGATGTGCGCAGCCTGCTCGACGAGCCGCCGTCGGAGGGCCTGCCAGCGCTGCCGCACAGCTGGCAGGCGACCAGCGATTCCATTGCGGCACAGGTCGCCCACAGGCTCGGGGCCGACGAACTCGTGCTGCTCAAATCCGTGCTACCGGCGAGCGCAATGAACCCCCAGCAGGCCGTCGACCTTGGCCTGGTGGACGCGTACTTCCCTGCCGCGATCGGAAAAATTCGGGTACGGGTCGTGAACCTGCGCGATCCGCAGGGGACGGAGTGCGAACTGCGGTCGGCAGAAGCGTCTGCGGCCGTGGCGCCGCGCTAGTTCCACCACCAGTTTTGACCCGTGGGCGTCGCTTTCTCGCGAACCGGCGCGACATTGGCCGAGGCCTCGGTTTTGGAGGCCACATGCCAGCTTAAAACCTGCACGCCGCCCGAGGCGCTGATCAGCCACTTGGCCCCTTTTTGCATTACGCTGGAGCGCGAGGCGACTTGCCGCGGCACGCCGAACTGCTCGGCCGGCAATTGCTCATCGGTGAGCAGCACCGATAAGCTGCAGTCGGCCTTTTCGGACAGATGGTCCTTGACGACGAGCGCGCCGACCACCGCCAGGTCGATGCAATTACGCAACTGGCCGAACACCACGTCCTTGGCCGATAACTCGTCGTAATGGACCGTCATGTTGTCGGCCCACTTCTTGGCCACCGGATTGGTTCTGCCGCTCGGCTTGCGAGCGCCCGACTCGGTGACAAAGTCTTCTTCCGTCACGGCCTTGACGCTCGCGCCGCGGAACTCCCAGGCCAGGCCGTCGGGCGAAGCCAGCAAGCTTTCGTAGTTCGGCTCCAGCCACCAGCGCGGAAGCATGTTTTGCATGCCGCTGCCGCCGGCCTTCATCATCGTCAAAAAGCTCGGCAGCCCTTTGATCGGGGCCGGCTCGAAATTCATGGCCAGCCGTTTCATCTTGTAGTCGGCGGCGACGATCACGCGGGCGAAATGGCTGTCGGCCGGAATGCCCGTCACGCTGATCTTTTGCATGCCGAGGGTGTCTTCGATCAAGGCCGTCGCTTGTTCGACTTCGGCCTTGTCGTTCCACGTGGACTGGGCCAGTTGTGGGACGAGGGAACGCAACCGCACGATCCCCTCGTCGCTGGGATCGATCGAGCAACTGATGCCGGTCTGCCGTGCATTTTGGGCGGTTCGCAACGAAACGATCAGGTCGTCCAGCCACATCACGGGCCGGTCGGTGGTAATTCCCACGACCTCACCCTGGGGATTCAGTTTCCAGCCCTCGCCCGGTCCGGCCAGCACGATGTCCCGCTCTTGGGGATAGACGAACACATATTGAATGCGTTGGATGCCGGCCAGGAATCGCATTTCGTCATCCAAGGGAGCGCCGGTCTGGCGATGCTCCTGGATCGCGGCTTCCAGTCGCCGCAGCGAAATCTTGCGCAGCCCCAGGGGCTTGAGTTCGCCCGGCACGGCGCGCAGGGCTTTCGCCCAGGCGTCATGGACCTTATTCGACTCGTCCACGTCGCGGTTGCGCAAGATGCCGTCGGCGCCGATCCACACGCCGGCCACCTGCTGCACGAAACCGCCAACCTGGGCCTGGGCAGGCGTGCCGGCGGTCAGCAACACGCTGGCAACCAGGGCGACAGTCAATCCTGATTCCAAAGCACAACATCGGCGCAGGCGCGAACCGACAAACATAATCCCTCTCCTCTGAGTCCATGCGGGGGTATCGGGCTTGCCCGCAGCGTTTCACTTTAGCACACGCTACTGCCAAAGCGCGTCAAGCTGATCTTAGAATAGTTGCCGCGGGAAGCCGTTTCAATGAATTGCAAGGCAAAATGGCCTCTGCTTTTTGGCATAGCGGGCGTCTTTCGGGGCCAGCCGTACCGCGCCGTCCGGCGATGAATCCAGGACAAAGCTGCCCTGGGCGGCCCTCCGCAAGGCGGGCGCGGCGGATCAGTTCCACCACCAGGTTTCGCCGGCCGGTTTGGCTTCCGCCTGGCGGGGCGCCAGCTCGGTGGTCGATTTGCATTCTTCCAGCAGGCTCCAGGCGTTCAACTTCACGCCTCCCGACGCACTAATCAACCAGTTGGCCCCCTTCTGAAGCAGGCTCACCTGGGTGCTGACCTGCCGCGGGGCGGGGAACTCTTCGCTGGGAAGCTCGGCCGGAGCGTACAGCAGCGGCAGTTGGCAATCGGCCTTCGCCAGGAGGCCTTCCTTGGAGATCAAGGCTGCCACCACCGCCAGATCGATGCAATTGCGCAGTTGTCCGAAGATCGGCTCTTTGACCGCCAACTCGTCGTAACGCCGGGTCATGTTATCGGCCCATTTCTTGGCAACCGGATTGGCCTTGCCCGTACGTTCGCGGGCGCCGGCTTGCGTCACGAAGTCCTCCTCCGTGGCGGCCCGCACGTGCGCGCCGCGGATTTCCCAGGCCAAGCCGTTTTCGTCGGCCAACACGCTATCGTAATTCGGCTCGAGCCACCAGCGCGGCAGCATGCTGCGCATGCCGCGCGCGCCGGCTTTCGATAATTGCAGAAAGCTGGGTAAGCCCTTGATCGGGGCCGCTTCGAATCCCATCGCCAATCGCTTCATGCGATAGTCGGCCGCCACCAAAACGCGGGCAAAATGGCTGACCACCGGCACTCCGCCCACGGTGATCATCTGGGGCCCGAGCGTTTCTTCGATGGCCGCGGTCGTGGCCTCGATGTTGCTGTCGTCCGTGTTGCCTTTGGTCAATTGCGGAACGAGTGCTCGTAGACGCACGACCCCTTCGTCGGTCGGATCGATCGAACAGGAAATGCCGCTCTCGCGACAACCCTCTGCCGCGCGCAAGGCGACGAGCAAGTCATCCAGCAGCAACACGGGTCGGCCACTGGCGGCTCCGACGACCTCTCCCTGCGGGCTGACCTTCCAGCCGTCGCCGGGTCCGGCCAGGACAATGTCGTGCTGCTCGGGATAGGCGAAGACGTATTGAATCTGCTGCAAACCGGCGAGGTACTTGACGTCGTCGGCTAGGGGGTTGCCTGTCTTTAATTGGGACGAGATTTCGGCTTCCAAGCGGCGCAAGGAAATCTTGCGAAGTTGGCAAGGCTCCTTGAGCGCGCCGGGGAGCGGCTGCAGCGCCTTCTCGCGCAGCGCGCGAAGATTGGCGGTCTCGTCTTCCTGAATGTTGCGCAGCAGACCCTGGGGGTCGATCCATACCCCTCCGACTTGCCGGGTGGCACCGTATTGCGCTTGTCCAAGGGATGGGCAGGCAAGTACCAGGCAAACGGCCATCGTGGCCCGCGGCAATGGCAAACGTAGCGGCAGCCTCGGCATCCAAAGCCGGAGCATGGCAGTTCTCCCGAACGAGGGTTACGCACGACAACAAACGCTTTGGAGTCACCGCCGCCCAACGATGGACGCCAGAATCGACAATGCCTCGACTTCCAGGAGAATCTCCGGAAAAGTCTGCCGAGGCGAAGCCTCTAGACTAGTCCAATCCGAGGACAGCCGCAAAGCGCCGGCCAAAAAAAGGAATCGCCTTGCATGGACCGGCCCCGGGGCTCAAGTACAATAAACCGATATCAAAGTCGTTTCTCGGCTAATATTCGTAGCTTGGGGGTGGCAAGACGGCTTTTGGGCCGATCCTACCGGCTCTTGCGGCGAACAGTTGAGCGCCGATAAGGTGAGGATAACGGTTTGCGCCGTGGTCTGCCTGGGGATTGCGTCCGTGCAAACCGGCCGCGCCACGCGGCATCTCCGTGCGGCGGTTCGGTTTTTCGTTCTTTTGCCATGGATATACTGCGATCAGCGCAATGTTAGCGTATCTGGTTATCCGCGAAGGATCCAAATGGACCGATGTGTTCCGTTTGATTCCCGGTCAGGCGGTGACCATCGGCCGCGCTCCGACGAACCAAATCGTCATCAAAGACGAGCGCTGCAGCCGCTGCCACGCCGAGATCTTTCTGTCGCAGGGCGAATGGACGCTGCGCGATTTGGAAAGCCGCAACGGCACGGCGGTCGGCTCCGGCAAAGTCCGCGGCGACCATGCCCTGGTCCCCGGCGAGATCATCCGCATCGGCCAGTCGCAATTGGTCTTCGTCCACGATCTGTCCAAGGCGTTTCCCGATTCGAGCGGCTTCCTGCGGCATGCAGCCGTCGCCAATGACGACACCATCACCACGCCGCGTGATCTCGCGAAGAAGACAACGTGTTGGAATCGCAGGAGCCGGCCACGATCACCCATCGCCGCGGCCAGACGAAGTTTCTCGAACCGCACGAACAAGTCGCAGACGGCAAGGAGATTCCGCAAATCGGCCGGGCGGCCGCCACGCTCTGCCGGCTGGCATTCGGGCTGGCCAAGGCCCCCGACATCATTTCCATGGCCGACGCGGCGCTGAGCGGACTGTTCAGCGAAACGCAAGTCGATGCCGGGGCGCTGTTGCTTTTGCCGCGCGATTTCCAGGGCGAGCCGAGCGGCGCCGACCTCGAGATCGTCGCCTCGCGCACCGCCTCCGAGGTGCCCTACCATCGCGTCTCGAATTTTCTGGCCGCGACGGTGCTCCGCGAAGGCGAAGCGGTGCTGGCCCGCAACGTCATGGGCGACAGCACGCTGGGCAGCCGCGACAGCAAGGGCGAGGTGCATGCCACGAGCGTGATCTGCGCCCCGGTCCGCCGCGGCAAGCGCTCGATCGGCCTGGTGCATCTCTATTCGACCGACTCCAGCCGCGTGCCCGATCCCGACGATCTCGAATTCACGCTGGCCGTGGCCGACACGGTGGCCGTGGCCATCGAGAATCTCAATCGGCACCAGGAATTGGCCGAAAATCTGAATCGCATCCGCGACGAAAACGTGCAACTGCGCGAACGGCTGGGCGTGCAGAGCGAAATCGTCGGCTCCAGCCTGGCGATGGCCCGCGTCACGCAGGAAATTGCCCGCGCCGCCCCCAGCCGGGCCACGGTGCTGATCCGCGGCGAGAGCGGCGTGGGCAAGGAACTGGTCGCGCGGGCAGTCCATTTTTCCAGCCCGCGGCGCAAGGGGCCGTTCGTCTGCTTGAACTGCGCCGCGCTGTCGCGGAGCTTGCTGGCCAGCGAGTTGTTCGGCCACGAGCAAGGGGCCTTCACCGGCGCCACGCAGCGCAAGATCGGCAAGTTCGAGGCCTCCCATCAGGGCACGCTGATGCTGGACGAAATCGGCGAGATGAGCCCGGCCATCCAGGCCAAATTCCTGCGCGTGCTGGAAGGCCATCCGTTCGAGCGCGTCGGCGGCACCGAGACGGTCAAGGTCGACGTGCGGGTGATCGCCGCCACGAATCGCGATCTGGAGCGCGACGTGGTCGATGGCCGCTTCCGGCGCGATCTGTACTTCCGCCTGCGCGTGCTCGAGATCCTCGTTCCGCCGCTTGCGCAAACGGCCCGAGGACACCCAGGAGCTGGCGCTGTATTTTCTGCAGCGGTTCAATGCCGAGACCGGCCGCAAGATCCGCGGCTTTACTCCCGCAAGCCATCGAGATGCTGGCCAAGTATCGCTGGCCGGGCAACGTTCGCGAACTGAAGAACGTGATCGAGCGGGCCGTCGTGCTGGCCCGCGGCGAATACATCGAACACGACGACCTGACGCTCTCGCAGATCGGCACCGCCGGCGACACCGGCGACATTCCGGCCGCGGGCGCCGCGGCGGCGTTCTTGCCCATGTCGCTGGCCGACATGGAGCGGCAGCACATCCTGGCGACGCTCGTTTCCACAGGCTGGAACAAGAGCCAGACGGCCAGCCTGTTGGGCATCGAGCGCTCGACGCTGGATCGCAAGATCCGCCGCTACGAGATCATCGAAGAACCGCGGCGCGCGGCCCACTGAAAAGTCGCCTGACAAGACCTTCCGGCAATCCCCTCTCGTTCCCAAATAGGCCCACCATGCGACGCACGCCGCAGCGGATCGACCGCCGCAACTTGTTCTTCAGCTCCGGCGCGCTGGCGGCCGGTGCCTTGCTGCTCGATGAGGCCACGGCGCAGGCCGACAATCCGGCGGCCGGCGTTGCCGATCGTCTGACAACTTTGAAAATCACGAATCTCAAGGCCATGCGCGCCGGCGCCAAAGCCTATGTCAAGCTCGAAACCAATCAGGGCATCACCGGCTGGGGCGAAGTGTCGGGGCTCGATCCGACCGTGGCTTGCGCGCTGGCCGAATCCGCTGTTCGGAACTGCTCAAGGACCAGAATCCCACGCGCATCGAACATCTTTGGCAGCGCCTGTATCGTTCGCATCGCGATCAGCGCGGCGGGCCGTACATGACCCACACGATTTCGGCCATCGACATGGCCTTGTGGGACATTACCGGAAAATTCTGGGGCGTGCCGGTCTATCATTTGCTCGGCGGCAACGTGCGCGACAAGATTCGCATGTATCCGAACGCGAAAGCTCACAAGATCGGCACCGGCGGCCCGCATCCGTTCTCGGGAAATCCGGCCGACATTCAAAATCTGGTCCAAGCCGTCAAGGACACGCGCGAGCGGCTGGGCCCCAGCGGCACCGTGATGTTCGACGCGCACTGCGCCGTGCCGCCGCCGATGCTCATCCAGTTGGCGGCCGCGATCGAACCCTACGACGTGCTGTTCATCGAAGAACCGGCCGTGCCCGGCAACATCGAAGTCTTCAAACGGCTCAAGCAGAGCATCCGTGTGCCTTTGGCCACCGGCGAGCGCGACCGCACGATCTGGGGCATGATGCCCTATTTGCAGGAACGTTGCATCGACATTTTGCAGCCCGATTGCGGGCACACGGGCGGAATCACGCAGATGAAGAAAATCGCCGTGCTGGCCGAGACCTACTTTGTGCCGCTGGCGCCGCATTGCACGATGTCGGAGCTGGGCCTTTCGGCCAGCTTGCACGCCACGGCCACGATTCCCTTGTTTTTGATTCACGAGGGCTATCTCGACGGGCACCTCATGCCGCCGGGCGTCGCCCGCAAGCAGTGGGAGATCGACGCAGGACGGCAACGCCTCGTTGCCCCAGGGCCCGGGCCTGGGCGTCGAGATCGACGAGGCGGCCATCGAAAAGGTCAATGCCGACCCGGCCCGCCGCTACAAGTGGCCGATCGCCGACAACCCCGACGGCTCGGTGCGGGATTATTAGCCGATTCGATCGGGCGCGAATGCGCCGGCCGATCGGGGGCGAACGCGCCGGCTTAGGCGCAAGCGAAAAATAACTTCCGCTCGCAACCGCTCTCCTTCCAGGGAGAGGGCAGGGTGAGGGTCTGGAAAAACCGGAAGTTATTTTTCGTTCGACCCTTAGCGCGTCAAGCCGGCGGCTTGTAGAAGTGCTTGCCGCGCAGCACCTCGACGTCGGACAGCCAGGCGACTATCGCGTAGTGCTCGAAATAATGTTCCGAGATATACGTCAGAATGGTCGTCGCGACGTCGCTGGGACAAACGACCTTCATCTGGAAATTTTCGCTGAACGCGTCGTCGTGCCGGGCTTTGCGCAGGCCTTTGCCTTCGGTCGGATGATAACTGCAGCCGGTGGCGCCGAGTTCCAGCACCTTGGGCACCAGCTGATCCTTGAGAATCTTCTCCGCGACGATCGTAATCAGCTTTAATCGCTCCAGTTGCATGGCAGACTCCGATGGAAAAGAAAGTTCAGCGGTGTTTTGCGGATCGGCCGACGCCCTTCAGTGCGCTTTAAGTTGCGCCGAGCATCTTGGCCATTTCATAATACAGCGGAATGCCAAAGGCGATATTGAACGGAAACGTAATGGCCAGCGCCGAGGTAATGGAGAGTGTCGGGTTGGCTTCGGGCAGCGTCAAGCGGACGGCCGGCGGGGCGGCGATGTACGAGGCGCTGGAAACAATCGCCGCAAAAATGGTACAGCCTCCCAGATTCATACCGGCCATGTGTCCCAAGGCCGCCGCAAAAAACCCGTGAATGATCGGCATCAGCACGCCGAAGGCGATCAGGAACGGCCCCACCTTTTTCAAGTCTCCCAGGCGTTCGCCGGCAACCAGCCCCATTTCCAGCAAAAAGATGCACAGCGCCCCGCGGAAGACCATGCCCTTGCTGTAGAAGAAATCGTGGAACGGCTCAAAACCTTTCGACAAATGGCCTTCCTTATCGACCATGAAAATCGTGGAAATGGCGCCGATCACCAGCAGCCCGCCCATTAGCATGATCGACTGACCGGTGACCACTTCGTACAAGGCTTCCCACAGGTTGCCCTGCTCCGGCGTATCCGCGCTTTCCAGCACGCCCTCGCCGGATCGTGCTTCGTTGGACTTCTTGGACAACACGGCCCCAATGGCCAGCGCCACGGCGATGCCCGGGCATTCCAGGATCGTCACCAGGGTGGGCAAATAGCCGTTCGGCGGCGCACCGGCTTGCTGGACGAAGGCATTGGCGACCACATAGGTCACCGCCGAAGTCGAGCCGTAATGGGCGGCGATGCCGGCCGAGTCGGCAATCGACATCCGGCCCAGGTAGCGGAGCACGATGAAGGCGCTGATCGGCGTCAGGCATCCCAAAATCAGCGTCACCAGGGCCGGTTGCCAGATGTCGGTGATGCCGTGCGCCTTCACCTCGTTGGCCAACTCATGGCCGCCGATGAAACCGATCGACATCAACAGGAAGATCGAAATGCTGTAGTACAACTCCTTGGGGATCTTGATGCCGCCGTGAATCACCTTGCAGAAAATCCCCAAAGCAAAGCACAGCGGAATTGGCGTGAGTAGGTTCTCACTGAGCGAAGTAAGGATTTTGGCGAAGTCCATGCGTGTCGTTTCCTCGTGGGCTGACCTGGGGTCGTAACTGGAAAATCATTCGTCGGTTGTTCGACATCGCTTTAGCTCGGACGGTCCTCAAATCCCGCGCGAAAACCAACAACCGCGGCATTTCGCCGCAACATCCACGAACCGCGCAGGCGGCGGACAATGAGAAACTTGCGGTCCGCCCGACCGCTTGTGCGAGCATCTACGATTACCGGGCGCTTGGGAGAAAGCCAAGACTGCGTCGCCGGCGGGAGAGTTGATTCGCTCCTGGTTTTAGGCTGCTCCGGGATCCTTCGGTTCACCTCTCATGTGCCTGCGCAACGGGCCACAATTGCCAAATTTTCTGGCAACGGCGGCGCATCCCGATTGGACTTAGGTCGATGGCGTCCGGTGAGCAAACTCAGTTCCCGCCAGCCGCTCCTTAACGAAATGTAATGTTCGCGTAGCGCTTTAGCCCGGTGGGCTTGGGCGACGCGGTCGCGATCAGTTGCAGGTTGCGATTTCGTCCAGCACGGCCCGCGCTGCTTGCACCGTGGCATCGATATCTGCATCGGTGTGCGCCGAGGAGACAAACAGCGCCTCGTACTGACTGCAAGGCATATAGATGCCGCGCTCGATCAGCCCCCAGAAATAGCGCCCGTAGCGTGCCGTGTCCGAGCGACTGGCGCTGGTCCAGTCAGTTACCTTATCGGCATTGAAGAACAAAGTCAACATGCTGCCGACACGGGTGATCTGATGGGGCACGTCGGCTGCCCGCGCCGCTTGCTCCAAACCTTGAGCCAGCCGGGCACTGGCCGTTTCGAGCCGCTCATAGACGGCCGGGTCGGCGAGTCGCCGGAGTGTGGCGATGCCGGCGGCCGTGGCCAACGGGTTGCCGCTCAGCGTGCCGGCCTGAAACACCTTGCCGGCCGGCAGAACGTGGTCCATGATGTCGGCCCGGCCGCCATAGGCGCCGACCGGCAATCCGCCGCCGACAATTTTGCCCAACGTGGTCAAGTCGGGCGCGATCCCGAAAATCGACTGGCGCCCGCCATAGGCCACGCGAAAGCCGGTCATCACCTCGTCGAAAATCAACAGCGCGCCGACCTGGTGAGTCAGATTCCGCATGGCGGCCAAAAATTCGCCGGACGGCACGACGCAGCCCATATTGCCGACGACCGGCTCGACGATCACCGCGGCGATCTTCGATCCGTGCTGCCGAAAGGCGGTCTCCAATCCCTGGCGGGTCGTTGTAAGCCAGCAGCAGCGTGTCGCGTGCCGTGCCGGCCGTCACGCCGGGCGAGTTGGGCACGCCGAGCGTGGCGGCCGAACTGCCGGCCGCCACCAGCAGACTATCGACGTGGCCGTGATAGTTGCCGGCGAATTTCACGATCAGGTCGCGCCCGGTAAAGCCGCGTGCCAGGCGGATGGCGCTCATCGTGGCTTCGGTGCCCGAGTTGACCAGCCGCACGCGCTCGATCGAGGGCACCGCCGCGATGATCAGTTCGGCCAATTCGCTTTCGGCTTCGGTCGGCGCGCCGAAGCTGGTGCCGCGCTCGGCGGCGCTGTGCACCGCTTGAACCACGTCGGGATGCGCGTGTCCCAGGATCATCGGGCCCCAGGAGCCGATGTAATCGATGTAGCGATTGCCGTCGAGATCGTATAGATAAGCGCCTTGGCCGCGCTCGAAGAAGATCGGCTCGCCCCCCACGCCGCCAAACGCCCGTGCCGGACTGTTGACGCCGCCGGGCATGAGTCGCTTGGCACGGACGAAAGCGGCATGGCTCGTGCTACGGTCCGCGTGGGCACGTTGAGCTGCGGGCCGCCGGTAATTAATGGAATCTCTTGCTGTATCTGCGTTCATCCTGTCCTCGTAATCTGCGTTCATCTGCGTTTCCGCTGTAGGCTCCGGCTCAAACTAAAGAGGACTGCCAAAGAACGGAACATCTCATTCTCGCTTGAGCCGAAATCCAATGATCAACCGCAGATGAACGCCGATGAAAAGAATGAACGCAGATACGACAACGAACGCAGGAGGAGGTACCACTGTGCATAGTGCAACGAGTATGTTGAGCGAGGACGACTGCTTGACAAACGTTACATGTTCGTGACTGCGGGCTATGCCGCGCTAAGGCGGATCCGATTACACGTTGAGCCACCTCGCCGCCTCTTTGGCCCAATAGGTGAGGATGATCCCGGCGCCGGCCCGCTTGATGGCCAGCAACATCTCCAGCGCCGTGGCCCGCTCGTCGAGCCAGCCGTAAGCCGCGGCCGCCTTGACCATGCTGTACTCGCCCGAAACGTTGTAGGCGGCCAAAGGCACGCCCGGAAACCGGTCGTGCGCTCGGCGAATGATGTCGAGATAGGCGATGGCCGGCTTGACCATCACCAGGTCGGCGCCTTCCGCCAGGTCGAGTTCGATTTCGCGCATCGCCTGATCGGGATCGGCGGCCGGATCCATTTGATAGCTGCGCCGATCGCCGAACTGCGGCGTACTGCCGGCGGCGTCGCGAAACGGCCCATAGAAGGCGCTGGCGTACTTGGCGGCATAGCTCAAGATCGGCACGTGGCTGAATTCGGCGCCGTCCAGCGCGGCGCGAATGGCCCCCACCATGCCGTCCATCATTCCGCTGGGAGCCACCATGTCGGCCCCGGCCCGCGCGTGGCTGATGGCTTGTTTGGCCAGCAGGCCCAGCGTGCCGTCGTTGTCGACGTCCATGTGCCCGGCCGATTCTTTCAGCAGGCCGCAATGCCCGTGATCGGTGTACTCGCAAAAACAGACGTCGGTCATGACCAGCAATTCGGGCACCGCATGTTTGGCGATGGCGACGGCCCGCTGGATAATCCCCTGGTCGCTATAGGAGTCGCTGCCCAGCGGGTCTTTGGCCACCGGAATTCCGAACAGGATCACGCCGCCCAGTCCCAGGTCGGCCGCCTCGCGCACTTCGTCGGCCAGCCGGTCCGGCGAAATCTGGAAATGGCCGGGCATCGACGCGATCGGCACCCGCTGGTTATGCCCGGCGCGGACGAACAGCGGCAGGACCAGATTCGCGGGCGAGAGCGTGGTTTGCTGCACCAGGCGCCGCACGGCGGGCAGGTAGCGCAGCCGGCGGAGGCGCGTGGCGGGGAAGCGGGCCGGGTCGTGGTGCTGAGAAAAGCTCATCCTTTTCTTATAACCGGGCGGCTCCCCCCGCGAAACCGGCACCAGGGGCGGATCGCGGGTACGGCTGGCAAATGCGGTGGGCCGCCGCCGTTGCAGGCGCCCTGATCGAAATACCCTACTCGGTGGGCAGTTGCACGGAGTTGCCGTCGTTCCGCGAGGCCCAATATTGGAACGCCTGCGGGTCGATCGTGAAGGCGATCGTTTGCACCGAGCCATCGCACAAGACGAACTGGCACGCGCCCGGATGGGAAGAGCCGAACTGGAACGTGTGCGGAATCCACGCGATAGTGCCGTATTGGGGACCGGCAAAGTCGGGCGCCGGCGCGATCGGACCAAAAGGACTCGTGGCCGCGCCGAACCGCACCACGTCATCTTGAAATCCGGCGACGTAACCTTCGTTGTCGTCGGTTTGTGGCTCGACCGTGCAAAAGGCGATGTTCATTTTCTTTTCGCCGACGAGCAGCGTCTTGCTGGTGCCGTCGGTAATGCCGCGGGTGCTGACGAAGGGGATGGGCGGCGTATTTGCGTTGTCGATGATCACGCCGTCCCGGCCGTCGCCAAAAATGCCTCCGCCGTCGCTGTCTTCGAGCGAACTGCCGGCGTTGCCGGCATAGTCGAGCATGGCGACGGGCGAAGGGACGACCGCCCAACCCCCGCCCGAGAGCGCGACGGGGGAGCGGCGCGAGGGACAAAAATAGACCGGCAGCGCGGTGCCGTAGACGGCTGCGTCATTTGGATTGTAGAACAGGGCCGTCTCTTCCAGAAACGGCAAGAGTTGATACCCCCAGCCCCAGTTCTGCGTGGCGTAGGTCGCCGGGTTGCCGCCCACCATAGTCCGGGAGCGGGGAAGACCGTAGGCCATTTCGAATGCGTAGGCCGTGCCGCCGGTTGGGAACACGCCGTATGCCTGATGATGGTTCTGGCAGGCCAGTCCGATTTGTTTCAGATGGTTGGCACACTCGGCGCGTCGTGCCGCCTCGCGCGCCGACTGCACGGCCGGCAATAACAGGGCGACCAGAAGGCCGATGATGGCGATCACGACAAGCAGCTCAATCAACGTGAAACCGTTCCCTCTTCGGCGCGATACTGTGGAGCGTCCTAGCATGATATCCGCCCCGCGCTCGGACTGTAATCTTGTTTCCGATCAGTCCCAAAACGCCAATAGGGACCGCTGGGGTCCGAATAAGCAGCCACCAGATCCTCCGTCAACGAACGCCGCGCCCGACGCGATAAGCGACTAACGGCGACGAGCTTTGCGGCCGAAATAGATCAAGGCCGTGGCGCCGAATCCCAACAGAACCATCGAAGCCGGCTCGGGCACCGGCACTCCTTCAAAGCGCACTTCGGATAAGCCGACGTAGCCCGCGTCGGCCCAACTCGACAGGACATTGAGCTTGACGAACTGAGTCAAAACGGGAGAGGAGAACGTATACTCGACGACCGGAGTGTTGTAGTCAGCATTAAAGTTACCGAAGCCCACCACATTTGCCGACCCCAACGGCGATGTCGCAGCCTGGTTGAACGTGGCATGTTCGATCAGCGAGTCGCCGCCGCCGGGAGCGCTGGAATTCAGCGTCGTCGAGGCGTAGATGTCGACCAATTTGGCGCCGCGGCCGGTCTGATCGACCGGTGTCGCATTCGCGTTGCTTACTTCGGCATAGTTCCAAACGTAAATCGCGCTGACGTTAGTCGGGACTCCCAAATCGTAGGAGATGACCCCATGCGACCCATTTCCGTTATCGGTCAGCCACATGCCACCTCCGGTCACGTCGTCGTCGGGCACTTCGTTATTCTTGACCGTGGCGATATTGGCTTCGGTCGGCACGGCACTCAGACCTGTCCCGTTGATCGTGTCCACCGCCAAACGGGAATACGGCGGCCCGGAGGTGTTGAATTGGCTGCTGGCGACCGCATTGGTCGGATCGATGACAGCGCCGCTGGCCGAAGCGCTCGAAACTGCAAACAACAGACCGGCCAAAACTCCCAGTTGACGATTGGACGAGGTCATTAGACACTCCTGCAAAAAAATGAGAAAGGTGGAACAAAATTCACAACGTTACGCGAAACTCACAATTTACGCTTGCGACTGGTCGCTACTTGCCCGCTGACAGCGGTTGCACCTCTAATCTGGCTCCGAGCCAAGCGCCGTGATCCAGTTGGATCCCGTCGCCGGCGCAGGCCGAAATGAGCGTCAAATATTTGTCTTCCGGCTCGAGCGGAATTCGCAGCGAAAAATACGGGCCGCCAGGGCGGAGCGGCTTGCCGATGGCCGACGTCATCCGCCACTGGTGGATTTGCTTGGTCATTTCGGCGGCCTCGCCATCGACCCAGCCCCGCACGCGACCGGTCTTGGTCGAGACTAGGGCCAGCAGGTGAATCGTGCCCAGGTCTTGGCCGTCCAGCCCGCTGTCGTTGATGCCGCCGCGGTCGCAGCGAAACTCCAGCTTGCTGTGCTCCAAATGCCCGGCGGCGCGAATCTCGTCCAGATCGAACGTGACCAGCGCATCGGCGTGCATGCCGATGCCGTCGTGCATGCGCGGTTCATTCAAACCCATCGGTTCACCGTCCAGTCGCAGCCCCCCCGCCGGCCCGAACGCTTCGGAATCCTTCCAGGCGTCGTTGGCGATCAGGTGCGGCGCGATATTGCCGCCCCAGCCGAGGTTTTCCAGGTCGAGCGTTACCTCCGGAGTGATCGCCACCACCGTGTTGCCGCCGTAGGTCACACCGTAGACGCCCAACGTGCCGAGCGTCGGCGTGGCACGCAAGCGATCGGTCCGCAACGCCTCGTCGAGCGGCGTTCCCTTGGCGTCGTCGAACAAATTGCCGAGCCAAACGGTGCCGACCGGACCGCTCTTCCGCTCGGGCTGGCCGGCCCCGGTCGCGGAGGCCAAAGCTGCCGTCGCGGCCAGGTCGGAAAAGCGGCGTTGATTGACCGGGATAGACGTGGCCTCCAGGCCGGCGGTCAGGTGGACCGCGTTGCCCGCGGTAAGTCGTAGCCCCGGTCTCGCTTCTACAGCCGTCGCGCCGACCCGCTTGACTTCCACTTCGCCCCGCAGCACGTGGACGTCGGTGCTGCGGGCATCGTCGACTTGCACGCCGAACTCGGTTCCCAGGTCGATCACTTCGACCATTGGCGTGGCGACCGTAAAACCCGTCGCCCTGGCCGGTACGTGGGCCACCAGCCGCCCCCGGGTGAGCAAACTGCGGCCGGCCGATTGCGGCACGAATTCGGCCGGCGCCTCCAGCACGACGCGGGCGCCCGTGGCGAATTCGATCACGGCCATGCCGGCCGTCAACCGCAGCGGCTCAGAATCGAGCACGGCGCCGGCGATCGGCCCAACTCCCTCGGCCGCCGCTGCGCTGCCGTACGTTTGCCAGCGGCAATCGTGCGCCGCGACCAGCCGCGCGATTTCACCCGGCCGAAAACCGTCAGCCTGCACGGCGACGGCCGGTGCGCCAACTTCCGGCTGCGGGTCGTGCCATACCCGATGCCAAACGAGCGTTGTCAGCACCACGGCGAAGTACGTGCCCAGTCCGCCCAGCACCAGCGTGCCCAGCAATCGTGGCGAGGCTTGAATCGAATCGAGCACGGCCGACAAAAATCCGAGCACTTTGCTTTGGGGCTGGTTGCCGGACGGCTGGCCGAAGCTCTCCGCCGGCAGCACGGGCAAAACCAGGCTCACCGCTTCGCCCACCTCGCTGGCCGCCAGCCCAACGCACCGCTGAAGAGCGGCCGTTTCGGCGATATAGCGCACATACAGCCGCCGCGCCGCCGCGGAGGTGCAGACCAACTCCTCCAACCGAGCCTGCTCGGCTGGCGACATTTCACCGTTCAGCTCCAGCGTTACCAGGCTGTGAATCTGGGCGAAAAGCCCACCGGCGCATGCGTTTTCGTAGGTCATGCGTTCTCCTCACCGCCCATGCGCCGCTCGATGCATTGGTGCAACAAGAGTCGAATGCGCTCGAGCGATTTGTAAGTCGCCGCCAGCGAGCGATTGAGTTGCTCGGAGGCCTGCTTGATCGATCAGCCGGCCGCCATAGCAATGCTGCAGAAGTTGACGCTGCGCCGGCAGCAGCTTGCCCAGGCACTCTTCGAGGGCAGACAGGCGGGCATCCGCCTCGGCCGGCCTGTTGGCGGCTTTCGGCGGCCACCAGTTCGACGAATTCTTCGCTCATGTGGGCCCGCTCGCGGCGCGCCCGCTTGCGGAAGGTCAGCACCTGGTAGTAGGCGACCGTGCAGGCCCAGGCGCCGAAGTCGGCGCCCGGCTGAAATTCGTCGAATTGCTCCCACAGCCGGACGTTGGTCTCTTGCAGAATTTCGTCGGCATCGGTCCAGCGGGGAACGAGCGACAGGATGTACGTGTACACGCGTCGTTCGTGCTGGGTCAGCAAGCGCACAAACGCAGCGGTACGCTGGTTGCCTTCGCGCTCGGGAGATTCGGAACTGAAGGCGGATAGGCTCACTAGCGACCGGTTGGAAAAAAGTATTTCCGGAAAAAATGTTCCTTCCCACGATGTTAGGCCGAGCGCGAGCGAATTGGACATGAAATTTTGGCACACAGGCTCGCGACCGGCATTAGAATGCGCCGGCGCATCCATCGACCGCTTATGCGCTGTCTTGGAGCATGTCGTTCAGGGCGAATCCGCCAAAGTCGGACGGGACTTGCAGCTTAGGCGACAGCTCAGGGGGCCGGTCTCGGCCGCACGCCGGATCCGGCGTCGAGTGCATGTCGGGCCTCGCTCGACCCAGCTGAGCGGCCCAGGGCTTGTCGCCGTAGAGCGTGACCACCGCTTGCCGCAGTTTTGCGCGCAGCCGCAGGGATCGGACAAAGTCCAGTCGCTGGGCCTGGGCAGTTGGCGCTTCGATGACTTTCTGGTCCGCGACTACGTCTTCGGCAACTTGCCGCTGGAGACGTTTGAGTTCTTCGCGGGCCAGCCGGACCCATTCATTTTCGTCGTCGCTGCCGTTGCCATACAGATCGACCACGGCCTGGAACTTGCGGATCGCCAGGTCCGGGATTGGTGGTCTTGAGCGACATGGCATCGGCTGTAGGCTCGTTCGACCGGCGAGCGGGCCCCCTCGGTTTTCAATTTGCGGCTTTTGTTCTTGCACGTGCTGCCGAGCCCTCAGTTCGCGGGCCTGTTCCGCCCAGGCTGCACCTGGTCGCTGCGATGATCGTCGGGAAAGCGACCGAGAAAGTCGGTCATCATCGGCTGGCATTCGGTCAAGCCGACGCGGATCGTTTTTCAACGCTGCCGTCTCGATTTTGTCCGAACAATTTGTCGGCCGAGGGGCCCTGGAGAGACTGCCAGACAAACATGGCGATCGCCAACAGCCCAAGCAAAGCCGCGATGGATTGCCAACTGGCCAGCGCGCTCCACAGCTCCTCGTACCAGGCGGAGCCCTCGGGCGGCGCGTCCTCCACTTTGGTGAACCGGGCGCTGGCACTGAGCGTAGCGGGACGCTCGACGACGCCGGGCGGCGCGGGGTTTGGACTCCGGCAGGACCTGGTTCTCGACCTCCCGGCCCGGCGCGGTCGAATCGCGCGCGGAGCGGCGCCGGAGCTTCGCTGGGCACCAAGCGTCGGCCCGAGCGCGTCGATCGATTGTCCTGGGACTTGCAGTTCGTCGCTAGGAACCGCGAAATCGAGTCGCTGCGACGAAAGCGACAGTCCGCGCTCCATCGCCTCCAGCGCACGGCCCAGGATCAGTGCGTTAACGAATCGCTTCTGCGGGTCTTTCTCCAACAGTTGGCGAATGATGCGATCCAGATCGGCCGGCGTGTCGGGCGCGTAGCGGCGCACCGGCTGGGGTTCGGCAAAGCGCTGCAGTTGGAGCATTTCCACCAGGCTCGCGGCGCGGAACGGAGGCCGGCCGGCGAGCAAGGCATACATCACGCCCCCCAGGCTGTATTGGTCGCAACGATCGGTGACCACCCGGCCGTCGGCCTGCTCGGGGGCCATGTATTCGGCCGTGCCCAGCACGCCGCCGTCGTTGGTCATCCGCGTGTTGCCGAACAGCCGGGCGATGCCGAAATCGGAGAGTCGAATTTCGCCGCTGGTGGAGAGCAGCAGATTCGCCGGTTTGATATCGCGATGGATAATGCCGTGATCGTGGGCGTGTTTGAGCGCTTTGCAGAGCTTGATCGCCAGTTGCGTCACTTCGCGCCAGTCGAAGCGGCGTCCGGCACGCAGCTCTTCTTCCAGGCTGGTGCCTTCGATCAGCTCCATGGCGTAGAAGAGATAGCTCATCCTCTTCGCCGTATCCATATAGGCGCACGATGTTGGGATGGCGCAGTTTCTTGAGCGACTCGATCTCGGCTTCGAATCGAACGCGAAACCCCTCTTCGCCCGCCAAATGGGGCGACAGAACCTTGATTGCGGCCACCTGGCCGGTCGTTCGTCGACCCCTTGGTAGACCGATCCCATGCCGCCTTGGCCAAGTTTTTTGCCCAGCCGATAGGGACCCAGTTTTTCGAACTGCATGCCGGAAATCCGTGAACTGTAGAGGCAATTCCGCTCGCCGACACGTCGCGTCCAACGGTGCGCAATTGGCGATCCGCAGTCGCCTCCCACAGAGTTGGACTAAATTGTTAAGTCTGGCTACCAGCGCCGCGGCACGTGGCGGCCGCGGCGGCTTAATGTTCCTCGATGTCGATGCTGCCGTCGTTGGAGACTTCGATGGTCTTGCCTTCGAACTGCTTGAGGAATTCGAGCGTCTTTTTGGTCATCGTGTATTTCGGCGGTCCGCCGAACCGTTTCGAGTCGTTGGGCAATTTTTCGAAATTCAGATCATCGAGCACGCCCGAGGTGATCGCTTGCGGTTCGGAGATGTTGAGTTTTGCCGCCACCAGGGCAATCGCCACCAGCGCCAGCAACCAGTAGGCATTGGATCGCATCGGAAGTCCCTTTCTGTGTTGGTTCAAGGACAACGCACACGTTGGTCAATCTTAGACCCGGCGGCGGCTCGTGCAAAGCAAGGCGGATCAGTCGGCCACCGGATGAGGCCGGTCGGATTGGTCCCTCGATCTATCAGAACAGCAGCACGAATGCCGCGGCTGCGACACCCGAGACGATGGCGGGACCAGCCAGAAGGTGCGCCAATCGGTGACGCGGTGAGTCTGGCCGGTGGTTGGATCGACCTGGTCACGCGTGCAGGCCTGGTTCAGCCAGCCGGCCCCTTCGGTGCCGAAATACATCCCCAGTCCGTAGGTCAACACGATGAACAGCGCCTGGGCGCTGCCGCTGATCGTCTTGGGAGAGTTGGTGGCCACGTAGATGAAGCCCGCGGCGAGAAAAAAATCGAAACACAGCCCGTGCAAGGCGATCGCCAGCACGATTAGCGGAAACGGCCGGCCGACGGCGAACAGGGCATAGCGGATCGCCACCGCGATCATGCCGCTGGCCAGCACCGCCTTCATGCCGATCGGTGGAATCCATTGCGACAGCTTGTCGAGCCCGTCGGGATTGGCGATCGGCCCGGCCAGCAACAAGTATGGGAGCAGGAACATGCCACCGATTTCGACCCACTGCCCGAGAGTCATCAGCGGGCCGACGTTGTCGGAGCGCACGCCGATCCGCTGCTCCAGGTAGATCGAAGCGAAGGCAAAATAAAACGCGAACGCTCCGGAGACGACCAGCGCCGAGATCAAGAACACGGCGAACGACGGGTTGCCGAACAGGCTGAGCGCATCCCTGAACGGCAGCGTCTGCGCATCGGCGTTGGGGGGCGTCGAGGGCAGCACGAAGGCATACAACCCCAGCGCCACCGACAGCGCCGCGGCCAACAGGATCGGTCGATTGTTGACCGGCTGCCCCTTCTTCAACAGCAGCTTCAGCGACAACCCGGCCATGATCCATCCCAGCGTCCCCAGAACGCGGATCGACGGGTAGTCGCGGGCCGGATCGGGCAGATGGCCGAAGACCACGGTGTTGGCCAACCCGATCGTCGGCTGGTAGCAAAACGCATAGAGTAACGCGGTCCAATAGAAGAGCTTTTCCCGCCGCGTCAGCGCCAGGCTGACGAGCAATGCAGCACCCAACAGGTGTAAAACCCCGAGCAGCCATCTGGGCCGGAAGGTACCGGTCCACCAGATAGCCCAGGAACATCGGCACGACGATCGCGCCGACGGCCATCGTGGCATACACCCGGCCGATCTGCTTGCGGGTGAAGTTCAAGCCGTCGAGATATTGCCCCAGCACCGTCCACCAGGCACCCCAGATGGCGAACTCCAGGAAATTCATGCACCGACAGGGGAATCCGCAGCGTCGATGCCGAGCGGCGGCGTTTCCGTAACGGCCAGTAGAGAGGGGCTGAAATCCACGATTGGTTCTCTGGGGGTGTGGTTGGGACTGGTCCGGGATTCTAACTTGCGCCGATAACGATTGGAAGCAACACCGGCCGTCGTGCCGCCCGAATTCGAGGCTCCGGACTGCTATGCTCACCCAGCCGCACACCCGTGCACTGCGCCCGGCCTGTCGCCGCTGTCGGCCCGGGCCGTCGTGCGCCGTTATAATCGGCACGGCGTCGCTGTTCGTCGCAATCACGTTTTCTCCTCTCAAGAGCGGCTATGCCGATGCGCCCGACCGGGGGCCGGGAGACGTCGCCCTGTACCGGGCCGAGATCGATCGCATTCACGCCGGCGAGTCCTACTACTCGGTGGCCGGCGACGAGCTGCGGACGCGCGGCTATCCCACCCGCAGCGTCTTCAACTGGCGCACGCCATCTGCCCGATGTGGCTGGTGGCCAAGTTGCCGGACGCCCGAATCGGGCAGACCGTGCTGGCCCTGCTGGCGCTGGGCATGTGGCTCTTGGCCTTCGGCCTGCTCGACTCGCAGCTCGGCCGAACGGCCAGCGTGGCCGGCTTGCTTTCGATCAGCGGAACCGTGTTTCTCTCGTGCTGGGCGACCTGTTCGTGATGCCCGAAATGTGGGCCGGAATTCTCATCGGCCTATCGGCCGTGGCCTATGGATCCGAGCGCCGCAAGTTGGGTTTTGCGGCAGCGCTGGCGGCTCTCTTTCGTGCGCGAGCTGTCGGGCTTGTGGTGCCTGGTCTGCCTGGTGCTCGACGCCAGAGAGCGGCGCTGGAGCAGCGTCGGGCATGTGGGCGGCCGGTTTGGCCGCTTACGCGCGTCTACTTCGGCGTGCACGTGGTCCGGGTACTGCCGCTGATTTCAGAGCACGATGTGGCCCACGAGCACGGCTGGGTTCGATTTGGCGGAGCCGGTTTCGTGATTTCGAGTGGCCCAGGTGAACGCCTGGCTGCTGCTTTTGCCGCAGTGGGTTACGGCCCTGTTTTTGGTCGCGGCGCTGGTGGGAGCGGCCGGCTGGTCGACTGCGGCCGGGCAGCGGATCGGCTTGGGCGTGGCGGGCTATGTCATGGCGTTTGCCATCGTCGGCCAGCCGTTCAACCAATATTGGGGTTCACTCACTGCGCCGCTGTTTGCGCTCTCGGCCAGTGCTTTTCCGGCGGCGGCCGGCGACTTGTGGCGCGCGGCCTTTGGCCGCTCGACTGCCACGGCCGGCCTTGCGCCGCTCGGCCGCCGGCCATTCTAGTTGCTCGGCTGCCGACAGTGGCGACGCGGCTTGGCCAGCGCCACCAGCGACTCGGCCTCGGCCAGAAGCTCGCTCGCAATCGACGTCGGCCGCGATCGGTTCGCCAAGCTGCAAGTTCGCGCTATAGGCTGCTGCCGGCAGCGGCTCGACCGGATTCGACAGTTTCGGGTCCGGCTCGACCAGATACAACGGCCGGCCGCGCACCTGGTCGTAAATGCGGATCACGTACTCGCCCAGAATGCTGATCCCCAGCGCGTTGACCGCACCGAAGAAACTGGCCACCAGCACGTTCGACGTCCAGCCCGGAATCGCGACCGCGGAAACGAATTTGCAATACAACGAGAATCCGCCCAGCGCCGCAAGAACACGCCCAGTGCGGTGTAGCCGATCAAATAAAACGTCGTCAGCGGAAACGACGAGAACGAAAAGATGGCCGTCTTGGCCAGCCGCCACAAACCGCGAATCGTGACCCGCGGCTTGCCGTCGTAGCGCGGATTGCGCCGCACTTCGATGCCGCGCTGCTTGAATCCGACCCAAGACCGCAAGCCGGGCAAATAGCGGTCCCGTTCGCCGAGAGCCACGATCTCTTGGGCCACGCGGCGGTCGATCAGGCTGAAGTTGCCGGCGTCGGTCGGAATGGGAGTCGACGCCACGCGGGCCAACAGCCGATGAAAGCCGGCGAACAGGCAGCGCTTCCACCAGGCTTCCGGCCGCTCGCGGCGGAGTGCATAAATGACGTCGTATCCGCAGACCCATTCGGCGATCAGCCGGCCCACGGCCTCGGGCGAGTCTTGCAGGTCGGAGTCCATCAGCACGATCGCGTCGCCCTGGGCATGGGCCAGACCGGCCTGCACGGCCGCCTGATGGCCGAAGTTGCGCGATAGGTGGATGCACCCGGACGCTGGCGATGCTGCGCGGCGATCGAGTCGAGAATCTCTGGACTGGCGTCGGTCGAGCCGTCGTTGACGAACACGATCTCCTGTCGCGTGCCGCATTGGGCCACGGCGTCGCTCACGCGCCGATGGAGTTCTTCCAGCACGTGGGCTTCGTTGTAGACGGGCAGAACCACGCTGATCAGCGTTTCGCGGAGCGGGGGTCGGTGCATCGAAGTCTCGCGCCGCCGGAGCGGCTAATGAAAGGCCTTGATTTGACTGCGGCGGCCGGCCCAATGCGTCAGGCCGACCAAGCCTACGATCAAACCTAGCCCAAGACTCGAAAGGGCCGCCCCCCGCCGCAAACTCTGTGGTCGGAAACGGAGTTCGACCCGGTGCTGGCCCGCTTCAACCGCGCAGCCCAGAAAATCACGATTTATCCGCAGTACCGGCGCCGGCCGGCCGTCGAGCGTGGCCTGCCAGCCGGGATGAAAGCTCTCGGCCACGACCAGCAGTTGCCGCGCCGGGGTCCGGGTTTCCACTTCCAGCCATCCCGGCTCGTCACGCAGCAGTTCGATTTTGCCCGGTTCGCTCGACGGGAGATCGAGCGGCGCCTCAACCAGGGCGGCATCCGCAGCGTGCGCCGCCGGCGGCAGCGAGTCGTCGTCGGACACGATTGCCCGGGTCACCAGCCGGATCTTTGGCAGTGGGTCGGCAACCTCGCGCCAGCGCCCTCGGGCTGGTCGGCCGCTTGCCAATGCACGCCGGCCAGGCGCTGGGCCGCCGGCTGCGAATAATCGAGCTGCCGGCGGGTTCCAGCCCGGAGTAACCGTCGGCGCGGCGATAACCGGCCAGCAGCAAACGATTGCCAACGTGCAAGCCTTGTGCCCTGACGGCGTCCGACTCGGCGACAATCGAGCCCTGAGCGTCGGGCGGCACGTCCTGCTTAGCAATAAAATCGTCCAACCGCGTCGCGTGCGGCCAAACGGCATAGCTCAGCCCGTAGGCGCCCAAATCGAGCGCCGTGAAAAGCACGATCGAAATCAGGCCCGCGCGGTATCCGCGCTTCGCCGCCGTGATTGCTAGCACCCCCAGTAGCAACACCAGCGGGCCAACCCACACCAGCAGCGGGGAGTTCACGAATTCGGGCCAAGCACCGGGGGCCAGGGCCGCCACGAGTAGGCTGAGTACCAAGAGCATCCACTCCGGCGAAAATCGCCAAAAACTGCCCCCCTGCGACTTCGATTGCCGCAACAGCAGCAGCAGGCCGATGGCTGCCAGAACCGCGGCGGCGAATTGCACCAGCACGATTGCCCGGCACGGAAAACGAAAACTGCCGATCAGCGGCAAATGACTCTGGATCGGATACAAAAAGCCGTGCTCGCCGCAGGCCAGGATAAAGCCGATAACGCCGATGACCAGCGCCGATACGATCAGCGGCCGATACTCCTGCCAGGCCTGGCGATTGCCGAGCAGCCAGGCGCATAACAACAGTGGTACGGCCCCGACATACAGCCCCAACTCGTGGGTGTTTTGGCCTACGACCCGCGTGACAAACAGATACGGGGCGACCAGTTGAATGGCGTTGAGCGGATCGAGCGATCCGGAATTGGTAAAGGTCGCATCGGTGGCACTGCGGGTCGACGTGCCGAGCGCGTCAATCGTGGGCAAGAGCTGGACTGCCCCCAACAGCAGCCCGGCCAGTTCGGCAAACAGCAAGAAAGCGATGGCTTGCCAGCGGCCGCCGGCGATTGCCGAGCGTCGCGAGAGCACATAGCCGGCTTCGATCAGCAGCGAAAACCAGACGTATTGCGGATAGCCCAGCAGCAATTGCGAACCGCTCAGCAGTGCCATTGCGGCAGCGGCCCAGCCCCGGCGGCGGCACGTCGGGCGTAGTCAACAGGACGTCGATCATCCACAGCAGCCAGGGCATGTGGGCGACGACCGCCACCGCGTTGGGATGCACGAAGTGCAGCAGGTTGAATCCGGAAAACGTGAAGACCAAACCGCCGAACAGCGCGGCGCCGTGCTGGCCCAAACGCCGCACGAGGAGCCCGTACATGCCGATCAGCATCAGCGGATAGCTGAGCAGCAGCTCCAGGTCGAACGCGACGGTTAGCGGCAACCAGCGATACAGCAGCAGGTGCAGCGGATGGTAGCTGCCCACCTGTCCCTCGCCGGTCAGGTAGAACCCGTTATAAAGACTGGGCAGCCAATCGAACGACTGGCCGGCGGCAAGCTGCTGGGCGTAAAACGAGGCGCAGCGGCAGATGATACGCTCCCAGATCGTCGGCCACGTAGACCAGGCCTCGAAGCAGCGGAACCGCCATGGCTGCGCACATTCCCAGGCAGGCCAGCAGCGTCCAGAATAGCAGCCGGCGGTCGTTTGTTTCGGGCGTGGCATCGTGCTGCATGGGACCGGCTGAACCTCGGCCGCAAACGGGCCGCTCACTGTGCAGCGATTATACGGATGCCGAGCTGCCGCCCTGGCGCGAGCGCCGGCGAGGCCCTGTCGCGGTGTCGCACCGGAATCGTTTTTCGAAATGTACGATCCCGGTTTGGCGCCCAACGATCGCAAATGCGGGACGTCGAGGATTTTGAACGGCTGAGCGACGTCTTGCCAGCGCTCGCCGCATTGCCGGATGGCCCGCTCGGAGAGCGGACCCAAGGGTTTCAAACCCTCGGCGCCGCCGGCCAGTTGCAGGTAGCTGACGGCCTCGGGGTTCAGCCCCATGATCCGCGCGATCGTGGCATCGACGGCCGTGGGATTGGTGCCCACGACGACCAAACCCATCGACTTGGGGCTGCCCATGATCGGCCCGTCCCCTTCCATGCACACGATGCCGTCAACGATGGCGATTGCCTTGGGCAACGACGCATTGATATCGAACACGGTTTGCGGAATGCCGGCATGGTGCAGCACATTTTTGGGCCAGCCGTACTTGATGCCCGGGATGGTGCCGTACAGGTTTTTGAGGGCGGCGGTAAATCCGACCCAATGGTGGGTTTTGAGCTTCGGCATCGAGACGATCAGATCGGCTTCGACCACCGAGCGCGGGAAGAAAAAGCCCTCGAGCGTGCTTGCCCGGCCGGCGTTCTTGACCCAGCCGACCTCTTCATAATTCAGATCGGCGAACGACAGTTTGCTGCTGTCGAGTTGTTCTTGCACTCCGGATTCGACCAGCGCCATTTCGGTGTCGCGGACGTGGCCCGGCCCCTCGCCGACGTTCACCACGGCGCCCCATTGGCGGAACACTTCGGCCGCGGCCACGATCATGGCCGGGTGGGTCGTCATGTGCGGGATATGGCGGTTGGGCTCGACCAGATTCGGCTTGAGCAGCACCCGTTTGCCGGCCCACTGGTTCGGTTTCAGGCCGGTGGCCAGCAGTCCATCGCGAATCGTGCGCTGCAACGCGCCGTCGTACTGCTGATTTCGAGCGATGAATACGGCGTCGTTCGCACCCGACCAGGGCACCGCTCGCTGATGCAGCAGCGAATAGGTGGCAATCGCGCCGACCGCCGCCGACCCGCCGGCCACGATCAACTTGCGCCGATCAAACGCTTGGGGTTCGGCCGAATTGATCAGCGATTCTTCGGTGCTCATGATTCGGTGCTCCGGCTGTGTGCGGCAACCAGCGGATTGCGGTCACCCAGTGCGGCCAGGGCCAACAGCGCCAGCTTGTAGGCGCCGGCGTCGCGATCGAGGGTGCGCCGTGCGGCCGCCGCCAGAAAAGCATCGGCGGCTTTCGGCGCGTGGCCCTGCGCGGTCAGGCCCAGAAGTCCGCAGCAGAGTGAAATCGTGGTGGTCTTGTCGCTGAGCTCGCGCAGCAGGTAATCGATCGAAGCCGGAATTCGCCGATCGCCGATCGGCTCGCCGGCCAGCGCCAGCAGGCAGATGCCCGTCGGCTGCACGTGCGGACGCAGCATCTGGCGCAACACGTAGGTGTTGCCATAATTGGCGCCGCCATCGGGAAGCAGCCGGTCGACCAACAGCCGGATGCCCTCGCGCGTGCGGGCATGGGTTGCGTAGCCGGCGGTGCGCAAGGCCAGCACGCTCCAACTGCTGGGCTCCATCCACGAGTGGGTGCCTTCGACCCAGGGCCAGCCGATCAGCCGGGGATCGTGACCCAACTCGGGGGTTGGCTGCAATGCCGTGCCGGCAGCCTGCAATATCCAGCCCACGCCGCGCCGGATCGCGGTTTGGTACTGGTCGGCAAAATCGGGCGTCTGCCGGGCATGCCACCAGGCCAGCACTGCCTGAGTCGTCGGCCAGTGGGGCGCTTTCTGCGACTCGGTCACGCCGATGCTGCCGTCGGCCGACTGAATGGATGCCAGCCAATCGAGTGGAGCACGGGCGGCGTCGGGCTGCTGGTGACCCAGCAGGGCCAGGGCCGACAGGGCAGCCGGTTCGGCGGCGCGCGGCGCATCGCCGTGGTAGGACCACGAGCGATGTTCGGCTAGTGCTTGGACAACGCGGTCACTCCAATCCATATCGCCGTCTTTCTGAGATCAATCCGTTTAATCGGGCGGGGCGCCGCCGCAATGGGGCGCAATTGGCTGCGGTCGTGCAGCCGGCCTCTACCATTAAAGATAGCTTTGCTTATCTCATCCGGGAGTGCTTGCTGTGAGCGTGGAACTCTTAATTCGCCCGAAGCCGTCCGAAACCGCTGCCCGGTTCCCTATCGACTGGCTGAGGTTGCTGCTGGTGGTCAATGTGCTTGCTATCCTGGCGGTTGCGATCGGGCTGTGCGCCTGGCGGATCGGCAATCTACCGGGGTTAAATGGTGACGAAGCCTGGTCGGGCGTGCAAGCCGTGCGCCTCGTCGAGGGTCAATCGATCTGTTGGCGGACGCCTACTGGCAATCCGGTGAATCCATTCTTTCTGGGTCCGTTGGCCGTGTTGCATTGGCTGGCGGCTCCCAGCGTTACCGTGCTGCGATTGCCGGCGCTGCTGAGCGGACTGGCCGCGCTGGCAGTCAATTTTTTGCTTTGCCGACGCGTGTTCGGCCGCTGCGTGGCCTGGGTCTCGACGCTTCTGCTGGCCGTCTTGCCGCTTAATATAGCCTATAGCCGCTTTGCCTGGGATGCCAGCCAGACCGTGCTGGCGACGACTCTGCTGCTGTTTTTCTCATTGCGACTGGTCGCCCCCGGAGCGGCAAGTCGCTGGCTGCTGCCGCCCCTGTTGGCTTACGGTGCAACGATTTGGATCCACCCGACCAATGCCTTCGCCGGTTGCCTGCTCGTGCCGACCTGCGTGCATTGCTATCAGTCCGACCTGCGATCCGGCTGGGCTCGCTTACGAGCCAGCCGTGCCGCGGGCGCGGTTTGCCTACTTGTGAGCCTAAGTCTGCTTGTGGCCGGTTGGCAATTTCGCCCCCTGCTCTCGTCCGTTTTCGCCAGAGTCGTCAGTCCGGCACAATGGGGGCTGTTTTTGCGACAGCTTGTGCGGTTGTTCTCGGGCAGCACCGTGCTTGAATTCATTGCCGGTCCGCCGCGGGAAGGCGACGGGCTTAACGGCGCGGATTGGATGTTTTGCTGCCTTGTCGTGGCCGCTGGTCTGGGATTGCTGCGTGTCCTGCGCGATCCAGCGGCCCTCGGTCAGCGCTGCCTGAGCGCTGGGCTGGCTCGGCATGGCGATTAGCTTTTTCCTGATTGCCGGGCCCGCGGCCATTGCGCCCATGCGGAACGGTACGGCGTGTGTCTGATCGCGCCGGGGAGCATGCTAATTGCCGTCGGGCTCGCCGGTTGGTTGACGGCGCCGTGCGCGGTTGCCCGCGGGATCCTGGTGTCACTTTGCCTGTTTGCCTGGCTTGCCCTGGGCACGTTCTGGTCGAGGTATTTTGTCTCGATCGAGCGGACCGGAGGCGATTCGCATCTGGCCTTCCGCACGGCCTCCGTCGAGCCGAAGCAAAGCGCCTGGGAGCACATTGCCAGCGCCAGCGGGGGGCGTCCGGTCATCGTGATTGCCGACTCATGGTGGCTTTATTGGCCGCTGTCGTATCTGTCCTCCGGTCGCGGGGACACACGCGTTTTGCACGGGGACGAGATTTCGCCGGACGACCTGTGCGCAGTGCCTGCCAACGCGGTGTGGCTGGTCGAATTTTGCGACGCCGCCGCCGCCGGACAAACCGAGGACGAGCGACTGGCCGAGTTGCGCCGCCGAGGCCGCAAAACCGTCATATACGATTATTCCGGACGGCCGCTGCTGACGGTAATCCGAGCGCAGAGCGAATCAACGGAGAATTAGTCAAGTCGGTCGTTTGACACGGCCCACGAAAAACCTACGGTTGCAATGAAGGCGGCGTCAATTTCGGCGGCAGCCTTCGAGTTGCTTGCGCCGAAGACCCCGGCGGCACCTGCCGCCCAATCGTTCGCCGCAACGAGAGCGAGGATCCGACATGTACCCGTTGATTCCGGCCGAGTCGCTGACCTGTACCGTCCAGATTGGACTTGCCTTTGCCAGTCTGCTGGCGGCCATGCTTAGTTTTCTGATGACACGCAGCGCTTGATTTCCGGCCGGGCGGCAGCCGTTTCAACCGACTGCAGCGCACCGACTTATAAGTTACAAGGAAAATCGAAATGAGTGCGGCCGAGTTGTGCGAATCCGTGACCGAAAACTGGCAAATCTGGCTCGTGACCGTAACGCTGATCGTTGCGGCGGTCATCGACGGGCTGAAGCTCAAGGTCCCCAATTGGATCACCTTTCCGATGATCCTCAGCGGCTGGGCCTATAGCGGCGTGGCCTTCGGTTGGCAGGGTCTGGCGTGGAGCGTCGTGGGCACGATCGTCGGCCTGGGCCTGCTCTTGCCGGCGTATGCGATCGGCGGTATGGGTGCGGGCGACGTGAAACTACTCGCCGGCGTCGGAGCCTGGGTCGGCAGCACGACAACCTTTTATGCGTTCTGCGTTTCCGCCGTGTTCGGCGGAATCATTGCGGTGGCGATGGTCCTGTATCGCCGGGCCTGGCAGCATCACAGCGATCAATTTTGGACGATTGTCAACGAAGTCACCACCATTCGAGATGCCGACCGGTTGTCGGCGATCGCCGCCGAGCGCAAGAGCTCCATGCTGCTGCTCCCCTACGGCATCCCCATCGCGTTGGGCACAATTGCCTATTTTGCCTGGTCCGGAATGTTGATCTAAGGTCGCCCGCCGGCAACACTCGGGTTCCCTAGGTTTTGTCGAACGGCGAGATTTCAAATTGGAGAAACTCAGCCGATGGTGTCGAAAAATCGAGGGAGGACCGCTGGTGGCGCTCCTGTCGATTGAGGCGGCCGGCTGCCGCTAATGTTCTTCAAGTTGGGCATCTGTCCGGGCCAATCTAAGAAACTATGAGCCTATCCGACAACCGTTCGGGAGAAGGGGACAGGCACATTTTGCTCCCAGGGCACCGCAAAATGAGCCAGTCCCCAACGGTTCTCGGATAGGCTGTAAGGCGGCGGTCGAGGGCTGCGAGAGATTACGCGTCGCGCTGCGGGATGGCCCGAGAGCGGCGCCCCCCCGAGCGAAGTTGTTGCTGGAGTGAACTATGCGTTCCAAGTCGGTCGTTCTGCTGGCACTGGCGCTGGGCTGCGGCCTGGTCGCCTCGATTGGCATCAGCCAGGTCATGGACCGGCGCCATGCGTCCGATGCGCCGACCGCGGAAGTCGAGCCGGTGTACGTAGCGGCGGTCGACATCAACTACAACGACCAGATCACCCCCGAAAAACTCAAAGTCGAGGAATGGCCCAAGGACAAAATCCATCCCGACGCACTCCGCACCCTGGACCAGATCAAAGGCCAGCGCGCAGCCCATAAGATCTTTTCCGGCGAGCAAATCCGGGCCGATAAGTTGATGGGCAGCGACGGGTATGCCAGCAGCACGAACAAAATTCCTCCCGGCTATCGCGTGGTTTCAGTCCGGGTCGATGCCGTGACCGGCGCCAGCGGTTTGATCCTACCCAACGACCGCGTCGACGTGCTGGTCTACCTCGCCCGCAATCCGGCCACCGGAATCAACGAAACGAGCACCAAGACGATCCTCCAAGATGTCCGCGTGTTTGCGGTGGATACGCAGTTCGAGCGAAAGCAAGGACATGACGAGCCAGCCATCGCCGCCAAGACGATCTCCCTGTTAGTGACGCCCGCACAGGCTGAAAAAGTCACGCTGGCCACCGAGATGGGCACGATTCGGCTGATCATGCGCAGTCCCGACGACAGCACCGACGCCATGGCCGGCGGCGCCAGTATCCGCGATATCTTTAGCGAGACCAACAAGACCGATCGGGCGAACGAAGAACTGCAGGCACCGCCGGTTCAACCGAAAGCCGATGCGCTCTCCTGGTTGGAGCAACAAAAGCAGGCGGCCAGCGCCGCAGCCGCCCAGCCGGCGGTTCCGCCGCGGCCCCAGACCTGGACGATGACGTTGCTCGAGGGGAGCGAGATACGCCAGGTGGAACTCAACAACGAAGCACAGTTTCCGAGCGTTGTTGAGCCGCAGAATGACGATGCCAGCGACTCCAAGACCGAAGAGGATCCTCCGGCCGAGTCCGCCGCAGACACTCCGGATGCAAAGGCACCCGATGCCAACGCTCCGGACGACGAACTGCCCCCGCAGTCGGAAGCGGAAGATTCACAGGGAAAGTGAAACCATGATGGGGATCGGAGCCTCCCGCGCGACCCTAAGAACCAGGCCATGATCTTAGGGTGACAGCGGCGCTTCGGATTCCCGAGCGAACCACCATCCACGCAGTGCAAGGAAGTACTCGGATGCCCACCACGCGACTCGCCGTCTTTCGCTGTTCATCCCGCCTGATTCTCTGCCTGGCGGCGTTGTCGATCGCTCCCGCCGCGCTCCGCGCACAGCAAGGGCCTCCGCCGCTCCGCGTGCCACAAGGGCCTCCGCTCGCGCGACAAAGCGCTCTTGAGCCGCAGCCGCCAGCTCCCCAACAGTCGGCGTCGCTGCCCCAGGTGATCGAAAGCAAACAGGGCCGGCAGTTGATCCATCGTGTCCAAAGGACGCAGGACCGCGTCGAAATGGTGGTCAACTCGAGCTTGATCCTGGCGATGGATCAGAACATTCCCCGTTTGCAGGTGGATAACCCCGAGCTGGTTGCGATCACGCCCCTGTCGGCCAATCAGGTCCAACTTCACGCCAAGAAGAGCGGCGTCACCAACGTCAGCTTGTGGGACGAGCAAAATCGGATCTACACGGTCGAAGTCAGCATTCGACCCGACGGCAAGGAATTGTCCGAATTGCTCACGTCGCAATTCCCGGGCGCCGTGGTCACGGTGCGTCCGACGTCCGCCGGTGTGATTATCAGCGGCTATGTCGATCATCCGGAAGACGTCAACAAGATTGTCTCGTTGGCCCAGGATTATTATCCCAAGGTGGTCAACAACATGCGGGTGGGGGGCACCCCCCAGGTGATCCTGCACGTCAAGGTGATGGAAGTTTCGCGCACCAAGCTGCGACAACTGGGCGTCGACTTTTCGCAAATATTCAACCAGGGCAATAGCTTCTTCAGTTCCACGGCGGCGGGCGTCGGCAAGTTGACCGGTTTTCCGCAGGTCGTGGGGGCCGGAACACAGGCCATCACCACCACCGTCGGCGCCGGCGGCAACGCACCGACCGTAGCCCTGGGCATTGTCGATTCCTCGAGCGGTTTCTTCCTGTTCATTTCGGCCCTGCAAAAGAACTCCCTGCTCAAAGTTCTGGCCGAGCCCACCCTGGTCACGGTCAGCGGCCGGCCGGCATACTTCCTGTCGGGCGGCGAGTTGCCGATCCCGATTCCTCAAAGCCTGGGCACGATCTCGATCCAATTCCGCAAGTTCGGCACCCAGGTCGACTTCGTTCCCGTGGTGCTCGGCAATGGACGGATTCGACTTGAAGTCCGTCCGAAAATCAGCGAGATCGATCCCACGATCGGCACAACGCTGAACAACACCACGGTCCCCGGCTTTCGCACCCGCGAGGTCGACACGGCGGTCGAGTTGATGGCCGGCCAGACGCTGGCCCTGGCCGGGCTGATTCAAACCGAAGTCCAAACGGCCGTACAAGGCATCCCGTATCTCATGGACGTCCCTTATCTGGGCGTGCCGTTCCGCTACACGACCGATACGGTCAACGAGGTGGAACTGTTGATCATGGTTCGACCCGAACTGGCAGAGCCCCTCAATTGCGAACAGGTTTCGCCGAACGGTCCGGGGGTCACCACCACCGTTCCCGATAACTGTGGAATGTATTTCCGAGGCTATACCGAAGTGCCGTTCAACGGCGACGTCATGGGCCCCCAACAAGGTGGGCCCGGACAAGGCCGAGCGTTCGGTCAGCCGGAAATGATTGTGCCCGGTTCGCAGGGCGAATCGATTCCCCCGGGCCAGCCGGCCGACTTGTTGTTGCAGCCCAGCGCCTGCCCGGGACGATCCGGCGCTCACGCGGACTGAACGGGGGGCCTAACCAGCGTCCGTCGTCGGATCCCTCGATCGGCGGACCGCAGGATTCCGCGGCCTACGCGGGACGCGTGACCAGCGGTCGCGCCGCGGCCGGACCGAACAATCGCTCCAATCCGCAGGGTCGGCAGATTCTGCCCGCGGCAAACTCGGAATCCGAGCCGCCGCTGTTCATCGGGCCCACGGGTTATGACGTAAGTAAATAAGGGGCAGGATCGTAGACGTTCGCCGCGAGGCATGCTTGACATGACTGGCCGGCGTGTTTTTTGGCTTATCGAGTGGACCGTGCGCTGAATGTTATGAGCAATGTGCTGCGATTGGCCGTCGTCGATCCGTGCGATCGGACGCGTGACGGATTGAAAACGACGCTTCTGGGCATGGACATGGTCTGGCTCGAAGCGGAATGCTCGCGCTATGAATTTTTCGCCGACGTCGTCGCGCAAACGCATCCCGACATCGGCATCGTGGCGATCGATCACAATCCCGAAAAAGCCCTGCAACTGGTCGCACAGCTCCATGAGAGCGCGCCGACGTGCAGCATCCTCGTCATCAGTTCGTCCACCGACGGCAATCTGATTCTGAAGGCCATGCGGGCCGGCGTCAAAGAGTTCCTCACGCAACCGTTGCGGATCGAAGATCTGGCCGCGGCGCTGGAACGGATCAGCGATCACCGCTTCGGCCGTGGCGACCGAGGCTCGCGCTCGAGCACCGTGATCGCCGTGGCCGGCGCCACCGGCGGAGTGGGGGCCACCAGCGTGGCGGTGAATCTGGGCTGCGCCCTGGCCGCCGATCCGGAAAACAGCGTGGCGCTGGTGGACATCGATTTGTGCCTGGGGGACGCCGACGTATTTCTCGACGCGATTCCGGACTACACGCTGGTCGACGTGGCGCAAAACGTCACGCGGCTCGATTTTGCGCTGCTCAAACGATCGCTCACCAAGCACTCGTCCGGCTTGTACCTGTTGCCGCGGCCGGTGCAGCTCGAAGACGTAGCGCTGGTGACGCCCGACGATCTGCGGCGCGTGATCGGTTTGCTCAAAGCCACGTTCACCCACGTGATCCTCGACCTGTCGAAGAGTTACAGTCCGGTGGACATGGTTGCGATCGAAGCGGCGAACCATGTGTTGCTGGTGACGCAGCTCGATTTGCCCTGTCTGCGAAACGTGGTGCGGCTGATGATGTCGTTCGGGGCCATGGAGTCCGTGAAAGACAAAGTCAAGATCGTGGTCAATCGTGTCGGTCTGGACAACCAGATCAGCCTGAAAAAAGCCAAGGAAACCATGGGCCGCGAGATCTTCTGGCAGTTGCCCAACGATTATCGCGTCATGGTTGAAGTGCGCAACAACGGCGTTCCACTGATCGAACAGGCCCCCAAGGCCGCGATCACACAATCGATAATCGCCTTGGCCGCCGCTCTCAGCGGCGACCGGAAAGCCGACGAGCCCGTCGAGCCCGACAAGTCCACGCTCGGCCGCTTGTTGAATCTGTGGCCCGGCAAGGTGCGCACTCCCGCCGCCAAGTAGGCGTAAGTCTGCCTGTTGCGTTCGGTAGCCTGTAGGGTCCGCTCTGCGGACCGAAGGCCTGCGCGGTTAGGCACAACTGGTCCACACAGCGGGCCCTACACGGCCGCGGCCTTGCTCGACGGGATTCGACTCGTCGATGGCCGATAGGCATGCGGCCAATCGGTACCGCAGCTGCCAAACCTGCCGCCCATTTCGTGGCCTGGTCCGATTGCGTCAATTGCAGCGATTCTCGCCCGCCGCGCTGAGTGTTTCGCCTGGGTGCCGCTGCGGCGAAGCAACCGCAAGCTATGTTTTGATGAGGATCGGGCTTCTCGGGATTCGAGCGGGCGTCGCATTTAAGCAACGGCAGCGCCTGCGCCCCGCGACGAGCGGCCGGTCAGGCGGGTTGAGATAAACGGACATTCGGGTCGGCCGCGACGCTGCGGTCCTCCTCGGGCGAACTTGGAAGGTGAACGGATATGGCCATCAAAATGGCTCCTCTGCGAACGGCCGAAGACGCGAAGGTTGTCGAATTCGAGAACCTCAAACGGCGGATCCATGGCAAGCTAGTCGACAAGCTCGACCTGACCAAGGTGGGCGACCTGGCCGGCGATGTGCTGCGGCGCGAAATTCGGCTGGTCGTCGAACATTTGTGCGACACGGAAGACACGCTGCTCAATCGCAACGAGCGCGAACGGCTGGTCGACGAAGTGCTCGACGAGACCTTCGGCCTGGGGCCGCTCGAATTGCTGCTGAAGGATCCGTCGATCAGCGACATTCTGATCAACGGACCGAAGCAGATTTATGTCGAACGCCGCGGCAAGATGGAAAAGACCAGCGTCACCTTCCGCGACAATAACCACTTGATGCAGATCATCGATCGCATCGTATCGAAGGTCGGCCGTCGTGTGGACGAAGTCTGCCCAATGGTCGATGCGCGGTTGCCCGACGGTTCGCGCGTCAACG
Source organism: uncultured Planctomycetaceae bacterium (assembly GCA_963793635.1). Lineage (GTDB taxonomy): Bacteria > Planctomycetota > Planctomycetia > Pirellulales > PALSA-1355 > CAWCAX01. The sequence goes on along the minus strand of CAWCAX010000006.1, from coordinate 1,133,647 downwards.
CGATCATCCCGCCCTTGGCACTGGATGGCGCGTCGGTTTCCATTCGGCGGTTCGGCTCCAATCCGCTCAAGCTCGAAGACCTGCTCAACTACAAGGCCTTTACGCCCGAGATGGTCATGCTGCTGGAAGGCGCCATGAAGGCCCGCTTGAACATCATCATCTCCGGCGGTACCGGCTCCGGAAAGACGACTTTGCTCAACACGCTGTCGAGCTTCATTTCGCACACCGACCGCGTCGTGACGATCGAAGACGCGGCCGAATTGCAGTTGCAGCAGGAGCACGTGGTGCGGTTGGAGACCCGGCCGGCGAACATCGAAGGCAAGGGCGCGATCACGGCTACGGACCTGGTGCGAAACGCCCTGCGCATGCGGCCCGAGCGCATCATCATCGGCGAGTGCCGAGGACCGGAAACGCTCGATATGTTGCAGGCCATGAATACCGGCCACGAAGGCTCGCTGACCACGGTGCATGCCAATACGCCGCGCGACGCCATCGCCCGTATCGAGACGATGATCACCATGGCCGGTTTCGATCTGCCGCTCAAGGCCATGCGGCCGCAGATCGCCAGCGCCGTCGATCTGGTCATCCAGGCCAACCGACTGCAGGGCGGACCGCGCAAAATCACGCACATCACCGAGATCTTGGGCATGGAACAAGACACGATCGTGATGCAAGACATCTATCACTTCGCCCAGCAAGGGGTCGACGAGAACGGCCGGGCCTTTGGTAGGTTCGAAGCGACGGGCATTCGGCCGACCTTCATGGATCGGCTGGAGTCGGCCGGCGTGCGGCTGCCCTCGAGTGCCTTCCGTCAACGTGTGATGATGGAGGATTGAGTTCGCGATGATACCGTTTATCATTTCCATTGCGGCTTTCGTGGGGGTCGCGGCGCTCGTCGCCGGGGTCGCGTTTCTGTTCAGCGGCAATTCCGCCAGCGCGGTCGAAGACCGCCTGGCGATGCTGACCGGCGCGAATTCCGCCAAGCAGGCGAAAGAGGCCCTGCTCAGGGACAGCGTGCTCGCGCAGCCCTGGGAAGCCGGCCAGGGATATCTGGAGCGCCTGGTCAGCGGCTTCAACCTGGGTTTGCTGTTCGAGCAAGCCGACACGGCTCTCTCCGTCCAACGATTTCTGGTGATCTCCGCCATTTTCGGCGTCGTCGGCGGAGCCGCTTGCGTTGTCTTGAGGATACATCCCGGCCTGGCGCTGCTCGTGGGCGTCGGTGTCGGGTTTCTGCCGCTGTTTTGGATCTTGTTTCGGCGGAAGAGTCGGCTGAAGAAATTCGGCAAGCAATTGCCCGATGCGCTGGAACTGGTTGCCCGTGCTCTGCGCGCCGGTCACAGTTTGGCGGCGGGCCTGAACCTGGTGGCGTCGGAGATGACCGATCCGATCGCCAAGGAGTTCGGCCGAGTGTTCGAGGAAACCAACCTCGGCATTCCGATGGAAGACGCGCTGGAAAACATGAGCACGCGGATTCCCAATCTCGACCTGCGATTTTTCGCCACCGCCGTCATCCTGCAGCGCCAGACCGGCGGCGATTTGGCGGAAATCCTCGACAAGATCGGCGAACTGGTCCGCGAACGCTTCAAGATCTGGGGCCAGGTCCAGGCGCTGACCGGTGAAGGACGCCTGTCGGGCATCGTGCTGCTGGCGCTGCCGCCGGTTTTGTTCGTGGCGGTCTATCGCTTGAATCCGGAATACATCATGGTTTTGTTTACCGATCCGATGGGCAAGAAAATGCTGGCCGGCGGACTGGTGATGCAGCTTTTGGGTGCCTTGGCCATTCGCCAAATCATCAATATCCGAGTCTAAACGCCTGACCGGAAACCGCCGGGGATTACTCCCCCGAACGTCGAAAGGGTTGGAGACAGCAAATGCACGATTCATTGCCATTTCTGCTGGCCGATCTTGTCTCGTGGGACAAGTTGATGCCGATTGCGGTTTTCGGCGCGTTCGCCGCGGCGACCTGGTGGCTGTTAGACGTGCTGGCCACGCCGAAGCCCCGCGCCGAAGAGCGTTTGGACGAATTCAAAAATCCTCGCAAGCGGCGCGACGAAGAAAATTCTCCCACCAAGAAGTCCGCCGCCATGACCAAGGTCCTGGCCGCGGCGTCGCCCACCTTGGCCAGGCCGCTGCAACCGAAGAACGCGGTCGAAGTCGGCAAGCTCAAGAGCAAACTCAGCCAGGCCGGCTTTCGCAACGAGTCGACCGTGAGCGTCTTTTTGGGGTTGAAGATCGCCGCCTTGCTGGTCGGCGTCGTGCTCGGCGGCGGAACCGTCATGCTCATCTCAGGGGTCAATCAAAAGTCGCTCATCAACACCGTCGCCGTGGCCGGGATCATGTTCTACATCCCCAGTCTGGTGCTGTGGTATCTCGGCAAGCTGCGCAAAGACAGCATTTTCTACGGCCTGCCCGATGCGCTCGACCTGATGGTGGTCTGCGTCGAGGCCGGGCTCGGGCTCGACCAGGCCATGCGCAAGGTGAGCGAGGAGATGAAGAAAAGCGCTCCCACCGTGGCCGAAGAATTTGGACTGTGCAATTTCCAGTTGCAGATGGGCCGACCGCGCACCGAAGTCTTGCACGAGTTGGGCAGCCGCACCGGAGTCGACGACCTACGGGCCTTGGCGGCGATCTTGATCCAGGCCGACAAGTTCGGTTCCAGCATTGCTCAGGCCCTCCGCGTGCAGAGCGACTCGATGCGCACGCGCCGGCGGCAACTGGCCGAAGAGAAGGCGGCCAAGACGGCCGTCAAACTGATCTTTCCGCTCGTGATCTTCATTTTCCCGGCGATCTTCGTAGTCCTCGTGGGGCCGGCGGCCATCACGATGGTCAACGAGATGTTCCCGGTGATGAGCGGCAGCTAAGGCCCGAGCGAAAAATAACTTCCGCTCGCACCCCCTCTCCCTCCAGGGAGAGGGTAGGGTGAGGGTCCGGAAAAACCGGAAGTTATTTTTCGCTCGACCCTAAAGCCCGAGCCGCGACTTCCTTCCCGGGTCGCTCGAGCCCGAGCCACCCCGCCCTGTCTTGGCCGGTCCCGACCGCATCTCTGGGGACATGATTCACCTGTCCCAACAGGGCTCGGCGAGATTTTTTGAGATTTTTGTCCAAAACCGCGCAGTTCGGCGGAAAAGGGTGTCATGGAGCAGGATCGCAGCATTAACCCGGCATCGGACGTGGCGCCCCTGAGATCGCAGGCGCAGTTTCTGACGTTGTTATTGCAGCACGAGGAGAACCTGCGGGCGTTCATCGGTTCGCTGGTCCGCGTGCGCGCAGGATTTCGACGACATCCTGCAGGAAACCGTGCTCACGCTGTGGGAAAAGTTCGACGAATTCGACCCCCAGCGCTCGTTTGGCGCCTGGGCCCGGGGCGTGGCGGCGAACAAGATTCTGCAATTTCGCGACCGGTTGGGGCGCGTGCCGACTCCCTTTTCGCCGGAGTCGATCCAAGCCGTGGTCGAGGCTTTTGACCAGCACCGGCTCAACTCGTCCGAAGCTGCCGACGCCTTGGACCAATGCCTGGAGCAATTGCCGCCCGAATCGCGACAGGTGCTCAACGGGTGGTATGCCGAAGCCTGGTCGATCGAGCGGATCGCCGGCCAATTGGGATGCACCGCCGCGGCCGCCTACAAGATGTTGGCCCGTTTGCGGTCCCGACTTTTGGAGTGTGTTCGCCGCCGGCTGGCCGGCATGCAGGAGGTGCGAGGATGATGTCGCCGCGGCCCCAAGAACTCATCGCCAGTTTTCTCGATCGGCGTGCGACCACGCAAGACGTCGTCGAACTTGACGGGCTACTAAGGTCGTCGCCGGACGTGTTGACGGCCTTTGTCGAATGTGCGCAGCTGGATCAAGCGCTGGCGGGTCGTTTTCGCGACCATCGCGAGCGCGAGGCGGTACGGCAGCTTGTGGACCGCCTGGGTCCGCCTGCGAATCCTGCCGCCGCGGACGCCAGTGCGCCCGCCCCGCCGGGTGCTCCGACGGGCGACTCGCCTCATCTCCAGCCCGCCGCGGCACAATCGCCCGTGCTGGGCTTCTTAGGCCGAGCATGCGGCGATGCGGCCGATCGCCCGACCGGTTGGACGCCCTTGTTGGGCTCGCTCGGAAAATTGTCGACAGGGTTCTTCACTCCCAAGGTCATTGTGTTGTCGGTCGCCACGCTGTTGGGCGGCTACTTCTGCACCTTGGCGTTGTCGGTCATCCTGGGCCGCTACCAGAATGCCGAAGCACCCGTCGGACAGGCTCCGCAGGCCGGCACGTCCTACGCCACGCTGTCGCACGCGGTCGACTCGCGCTGGAGTGACAAGGCGCCGCAACAACTCGGCGAACGGCTGCCCCTTGACGAGGTCGTGCTGGAGGAGGGGTTCGTCGAACTGACGCTGGACGAAGGGGTACACGTCGTCATCGAAGGGCCCACGCAATTTCAGGTCCTGGGCGCCAATGCACTGTTGCTCAAACAAGGCCGCCTGGTGGCCAGTGTGCCGTCGATGGCGATCGGTTTCACGGTCACCACTCCCACGGCCGAAGTGATCGATCTGGGAACCGAGTTCGGGGTGACCGTCGGCGAGAATGCCGAAACCGACGTGATCGTCTTTCGAGGCAAGGTGGAGGTCAAGCCGCAAACAGGAGCGACTAGCACCAAAGCCTACCAGCCGGCAACCGTTGCCAAGAGCGGATCGGTTCGATTGCGGGCGGGCGAATCGCGGCGCGTGACCCGAGCCGGCATCACTTCGATCGCAGCGGCCGAAGCCAGCGGAGCGCGGCTGGTGCGCACGATCCCCCGCTCGCGGACAACGCAAGCCGTGCCGACAGGTCCGGCACGTGAGATTGAAGTTCGGAACTTTTCCTTCGAGGAGGACTCGCTCGACGAATTGGGGACGACCCTTCGCGTTATCAATTCCTGGCAGGGCACCGACGGGGTTTGGGGTGCGTACAACCCCAACCAATTGCAGTTTCCGGGCGCCGTCGACAGTGGTCCCGATTCCGACCAGCTTGCCGAGCCCGCCGACGGCAAGCAGGTTGCCTTCATCAACTCAGGCAGCATTTATCAGAATGTCGGTCGTCTGGAGGCCAACACGCAGTACACGCTGGTCGTGGCCCTCGGCCGTCGATTGGATGGTGTCGCGGGCGGCCAACCGACGATCCAACTCGTCAACGGCACGGATGCGACCGGTGTCGTGCTGGCGTCGATCGATCCGAATCCGCCGGAGCCAGGCATATTCAAAGATGTCTCAATCACCTTCATCACAGGTCCCAGCGTCTCGGGCGACTTGACGATCGTGATGGGTTCCACGGCTGTGCAAATGGTCGTCGACAATGTCCGCCTTGTGGCGGCGCCGCTCTGCGAATCAGGCGATACGCCGGCGCCGAAAGAATGAACTTGTTTTCGCGCGAGCGAAATGGTTGAAGTCCTTGTTTGTTTTCCCCATTTTCTGGAGGTACCGCTCATGAGCCGTTCACTAATCAACCGGGTTTCGCGCCACGCATTTTCGGCTTTGTTCGTCATCGGGTTGGCGAGCGCCGCCGCGGTCGCCAAGGCGAGTCCGATCACCGTTTTAAACCCCTCGTTCGAGCTTCCGATGCAGGTCGACGGAGGCACGACTACGTCGATAACGGACTGGCTTCATACCAGCACAGCGGGCGTCTTCAATACGCAGGATGCCCAGATCCCCAATTCGACCGATAGTGATGTCGGTGGCGGCGTGCTCCCGGCGCCCGCCGCTGGTAACCAGGTGCTATTCATAAACAGTGGCAGCGTCTACCAGGATGTCGATCCGCTACTCGCGAACACGCTGTATACGCTGACGGTTGCGGTCGGCACCCGCGGATGAACCCTCCTTCACGTCGACTCCGACCATTGAATTGGTCAACGGTACGACCCCCAGCGGAACCGTGCTCAATGCGCTCGTGGCAACGTTGCCGACGGCGGGGACCTTCCAGGATTTTTCGGTAAGTTACACAACGGGCGGCAGCGTATCGGGCGACCTGACGATCGTATTCAGCTCGCCCGGTGTGCAGCCCCTCCTCGACAACGTCCGGCTCAGCGGTGTCACCATTCCCGAACCTGGTTCGTTCGTGCTGCTCGGCTTGGGAGCAGTCGGCTTGGCGACCTTCGCGCGTCGCCGCCGCGCCGGCCAGCGCGCTGCTTAGATGGGGCATGCCCCAGGGGGAGGCTCCGGATATTCCTTAGCCCCCGTCGGTCGAGATTGGATCCGATGCAGAAGTCTCAAACGTCCAGTGAACGGCGCCGGTTGGCCCGCACGCGCGAGCCCGCAGGCTTTTCGCTCGTAGAGTTGCTGGTCGTGATTGCGATCATCGGTATTTTGATCGCCCTGCTGCTGCCGGCGATTCAAGCCGTGCGCGAGGCCAGTCGGCGGGCCAATTGCGAAAGTAACTTGAAGCAGATCGGCCTGGCCCTGCAAAACTATGTTGCGGCGCGGCGAGTGTTTCCCTCCGGGCAAATGAGCTATCTGGGCTCCGACCTGCCGCTCTCGGCTCAGGTCGGCGGCATCGAGCGGCATGGCTGGTTTCAGGCCATTCTGGCCTATGTCGAAGAGAAAACGCTCTCCGACGCCAGCCAACTGACGCAGGCAGTCAATGTCCAGTACGAGTGGACACAGCTGCCGCTGTTCATGTGCGGGTCCGATCCCAACGCCGGAAAAAACACCACGATGAATCTAGCCTCGGGCGGCGGCTGGGGCAGCATCAACAGCGTCCAGCAATCGCAAGGCTTCCACGGCAACTACGTGCTCTGCGCGGGCACGACCGTCTTTGGCAACTCGGCCAACAGCGGCACCTACGATCCAACGAATGCTCTGACCAACGGCAGCCATCTCAACGGCATCGGTTATCCGGTTTCAAAACGCGCCCCTCGGAAATTACCGACGGCATGTCCAAGACCTTGTTGGGAGCCGAAATCATTGTCGTGCCCGACGAGGCCGGCACGGGCGTTGCCGGCAGTGCGGGGGGCGATTTGCGCGGGCGATATTTCAACAATTGGGAAGGCAATTGTCTGTTCAGCACGCTGTATCCGCCGAACACGGCGTTGGCCGACGTCTCTACCTATTGCGATCAATATCCGAATGCTCCCTGCCAACTGACGCCGACCGGCGTCGTGCAATCGGCGCGGAGCATGCATCCCGGCGGGGCCAACTTTGTTTGGGCCGACGGGTCGGTGGCCTTCTTGGCCGACGACATCGCGCCGGCGACGTATCAGGCTTTTGGCTCCCGGGCCGGCGGCGAAGTGGCTGGCGCCTACTGAATCGCCGGGCGCACCCCCTGGCCGCGAGGCGGCACGCGAGCTCGATACCCGCGGAAGTCGGGCATTTTGGGCAGAGCCTGCTGGTCTGGCGAAGCATTCCGCATTTTGCGCCGCCGCGCCGCCGATAAATAATGTCGTATGGCAATGCAGAGACGCGATTCACGTCGCTAGCACGGAGGCGATTCATGGTTGGCTGCAAGCGAGTTCTATTGGCGGCGACATTGTTGGCATCGCTCACCTCGGTGAGCGCCGCTCAGCAACAGCGTCCGACGAATTCCGGCGGAAACTGGTGGACTCGCATCTGGCTCGACTATCGTCGTAATGCGGCCTGGCCCGACCCGTTCATCCCCGCCGATCGCGCGGCCGTGAAGACCCCCTTCATGATCATGGCCGACAAGGGTTGGGAGCGGCAGAACTTGCTCGCCGAATATCACTTCACTGACGGCAACGACGAGCTGAGCCCGGCTGGCTTCAGGCGGCTCAATTGGATCGCCACGCAGGCTCCGCTGACGCGGCGCGTCGTATTCGTCCAACGTGGAGCGACGCCCGAGATTACCGCTGCCCGGGCCGACGCGGTGCAACAGGCCCTGGCTCGCTTCACGCCCAACGGTCCGTTGCCGAAGGTGGTCACGTCGAGCTTGGATTCCGAAGGCTACCCGGGCGAGGAAGCCGATGCCGTGCTGAATGGATCCGTCAAGACCCGACCCGATCCGCGGATTCCCGACGCCAAGCCGCAAGCCATCAGCAACTGACGCTGCCGCCCGGCCCCCAAGGCTTGGGGGCCACAGGCTTGCCGGCGGAAAGAGCTTGCCACGCGTGGCCGGTGCTAGCGGACCGCCGTACGGTGACAAGCCAGCAATATTTGTCGAGCCCCCCCCAGTCACGCGATGCGAATATTTGGATTGCAGGATGACTCCGGCGGGGGTCGATCAATAGGAAGGACATTTCTGCCAGGGTCGATCCGTGCGCAGCAGTGCGCACCGTTGCGAAGCTGGTCCGGCGGCCAATCTCTGGTTGATGCGAGGCACTGCGTGCGAGCACGGATGCTCATGTGGCTGACGCTGGGAGCAACCCTGCCCTGTCTGGGCTTGGGATGCGTTTCGCCAGTCAATTCCGACGGGACGTCGACCTCGAGCAAGTTTTTGGCGTTCTTCAAGCCGGCCAAGCCCAAACCTGCCACGAAAGTCGACCGCAACGACCCGACTTCGATGATTGGCAAGCAAACCAAGCCCGGTGCGGACCTGTTCGTCACGATGGCCCAGCTGCGCGAGTCGTCGGGAGAAGTAGCCGAAGCCGAGGTGCTGTATCAAAAAGCCATCAAAGCCGACCCGAAATCTCTCGCCGCGTTAATGGGCTATGCGCATCTCGAAGACCGACGCGGAAATCTCGAAGCGGCCACCAAGCTGTACAAGAAGGCCATCGCCAAACATCCCACGGAAATCGCGCCCTACAACGACTTGGGTTTGTGCTTTCATCGCCGAGGCATGTTGAACGAGTCGGCCCAGACGTTGCGCAAGGCGGTCGAACTTCAGCCCGACGGCAAACTGTATCACAACAACCTGGCGATGGTGCTGGTCGACCAGGAGAGCAACGACGAAGCACTCGATCAGTTGCTCCTCACCGGTCCCAGCGCCGCCGCGCACTACAATCTGGCTTGCTTGCTGTACCGCAAGGGAGACGAAACCGCGGCTCTGGAACATTTCCAACTGGCCGCGGCCGAGGATCCCTCGATGCGTGCGGCCCAGAAGTGGATTGCCAAGCTCGCGCCTCGGACCTCGGAGTCGCGTGCCGACCTAAGTCTGGCCGGCCGATCCGATCGGCAAGCCACGCCCAAATCAGGGCCACAACGACCGGCCGCTGAAGTCGGAGCGCCCGCCACGGCCGAACTGCCGACGCAAAAGCTGCCGCCGGTCCGACCTGAGCGGACCAAGTCGGCGTCGACCGCGGTTGTGCCGCCTGCCGCCGGCAATCCGCCTCCCCAGGCGGTCGCCCAAGGACCGAGCAACCCCAAGAGTCGCTCGCCAGCAAAGTCGAACACCAAGATTGCCAGCGCCGACAAGCAGCCCGCTTCGCAACCGCCCACGGCGCGATTAGCGGCCGGCGAGAGCTTGCCCCCGGCGCCGCCCGAGTCGGCGGTCGCGATTGCCGCGCCCGCGGTTGCTGAAGCCGAACCGAAGAGTTTCGTTTTGAACCTTCGCGCGGAGCCGGAATCGACTGCATCACCTCGGTTCTTGCGTGCCGAAGAGCCGTCCGAGCCAGAGCCCGCGGTGTCCAGCGAACCGGTGCCCAGTGAACCGGTGGCCGCGGCTCGCGTCGCACAGCCGACGGTTGTGATGCGGCCCGCCGAGCCGTCGAATCGTCGATCGCGCTCGTCAGCGGTCAAAGCTGAGCCAAAATTCAAGCGTGAAATTGCAAGTTTGCCCGCCGCCGACGCGCCGCCGAGTCTGCCGCCAGCGCAGCACGCCGCCCCGGCGGCGCCGCTGGCGCCAGTGGCCGATCCGCCGACCCCTCCGGCCAGTGCCTATCGCGTGCAATTTCCCGTCCGGCGTCGCGACATGGCCGCCGCGACAGATGCCGCGGCGCCTTTGCCCGAAGATGGGCCGGTGCTCGAAGTGCCTTCGTCCGCGGACGAAGTGCATGGCGGCGCAGCGGTGATCGTGCCTGCGATACCGAACCATTACGATCGCTGAAAAAATCCGCAGACCCAAAACCGGCTTTGCAATACGAAGCGAACCTCCAGCGGTCTTCGGGGGCGGACGCTTAGCGGTCGCCGGACAGCACTGGCTTGCCGTCGATCCAGAGCTGGCCCCCGGCCACGACTTCGGCGGGGGCCGTGTTGCCGATCAGGTCACAATCCACGACCTGCGTTTTCGAGAATCCCTCGGTGCGGAGTTGGGCCACGCCGTTATCGCCCACCAGCGCCTCGCGGATCTCCACCCGCGACGAGCCCCCGACCGAGATCCCGCTGCGGCCGTTGCCGCGAGCCGTCACGCCGATCAGCCGCACGTCGGTGGCCGCGTCGAAAGCATTGATGCCGTCGAGCTGAAAGCCTTGCACGATCAGGTCGCGAACCTCGACGCCTTGCACGTGATAGAGCGTGATGCCGGTCTGCAAAGCCGCACACGCCGGCTGATAGGCGTCGGGCATCTGGCCCGGCTCCACGCGGAAGTAGAGATAGCCGCCCGTCAGATTCCACTCCAGCCGCTCCAGCGGCGGGACGACACCGCTGAAGCTCGTCGTCGGGTGCCGCACCGCGGGAAACCCTCGGACCAATAACATTTGATGTCCCAATCGATCCGGTTTGCAACGGTACACATCGGAGGCAAAGTGCTCCCAAGCCGAGGGGGGCACCGGCAGCGAACCGTCGAGGATTGCCCCCTGCCCTTCGATGACCAACGGCGACAAAACGTTTGCGCTATGCTTGAGACCCACCAGGCTGACCGCTTCGCGATACGGTTCGTCGTTGGCGGCCAGCACGATCCGGTCGCCGGGACCCGCCATGCGGGTCGCTTTGGCGATGGTCCGGACCGGACCGACCGTGCCGGCGGAGTTGTCGGGCCGCTCGCCGCTATAGCGATCGTCGCCGGCCATATTGTTGACATAAATGTCTCGGGCCAGCGCTGGCGCGCCAAAGGCCAGCAGCAGACACAAGCAAACGGCACGCGCACCCATTGCGATCGACTCCCCGGTCAGCCCGTTCGATAAAATCCCCGGCCAAGCCTTCTATTCTCCAGTGTAGCACGCAGCTCGCGGTCGAGTGGTATGATCTGTGCAATGGTCACGCTTCACGCTTGCTCGGCAGCGGGGAAATTGCCATGCGCATCAAGATCGGAAGTTGCACGCTGGAACTTGCGCAGGGAGACATCACGCTCCAAACGGTCGACGCGATCGTCAACGCGGCCAACAGCGGACTGCGGGGCGGCGGCGGAGTCGACGGCGCCATCCACCAGCGCGGCGGTGCGGCAATCATGCAAGAGACCGACCGGCGGTATCCGCAGGGCTGCCCGACAGGCTCGGCCGTGATCTCGACCGGCGGAGAGCTCGCGTCGAAATATGTGATCCATGCGGTCGGTCCGGTGTGGGGTGGCGGCAACGCGGGCGAAGCCGATCTGCTGGCCAGTGCCTATCGCCGCTGCTTGGAATTAGCCATCGAGCACGACTGCCGTAGCGTTGCCCTGCCGGCCCTGAGCACGGGGGCCTACGGCTATCCGCTGGATCAAGCCAGCCGCATCGCCCTGAGGGCGGCACGCGAATTTCTCAGCCAGCACGACCGGCCGGAGTTGGTGCGGTTTGTGCTGTTCTCGGCCGGGCCTTTTGGCGCCTTTGCCGCCGCGCTGGAGGAAGTGCAAGGCGGCGCAGGGCCGGCCGAGTAGCTTGGGCCGCCATTCCTCTTTGACACGCTCGCGAACGGCGGGTGGAATGCCCAGGCTCGCCCCTTACCGCTGGGCGACCGGTCCCAGCTCGGGCCGCTTGAAGTCGTGATCGAGCAGGTAAATGTACATCACGGCCATCGAGTCCTGGTCTTCGTCGCTGGTGTTGTTGTACGTGCTCACGACTTCGTATTCGTGGTCGGCATAAATCGGCAGACCCTCTTCGCTGGAGAACGAATCGACGCGCGCCAGGCCGATTTGATCGTCGAAGTTTTTTACGTTGCTTTTGAAGAGCGTTTCGCCGGTGGTCATGTCGCGCAGCTCCAGCGATTCGGCAAACGGATGCATGTGGACCGCGATGTAATGGATCGTCGTGTCCGCGGCCAGGTTGAACATGGTGGTCGCGCGGGTGTGATTGACTTCACGCCCCGGCTTGACGATCCAGTGTCCGGTGAACTTGCGGCCGAAGCGATCGATGCCCTCGGCGTCTTCCACGGCTTTCTTGCCCGGCAGGCAGCACGATGTGCACTTCTGGTCGCCCAGCAGCAGGCTTTCGGCCGCGTCGTAGGCCATTTCGTGCTCGGAGAGTGCTTTGAGTCCGAACACGCCCCCTTGATAAAGCGGCTTCATGGGCATCTGCGCGTCGCGATCGCGCACGAAATCCAAAGTGACGCGGTGGCGGACTTGGAATTGCTGGTCCTTGTAGTTCAGGTTCAGCACCTGGGTCACCAGGTCGAGCGCCTCGTTCGACAGCACCGGAATGCCGAAGCCCGGCGGAAACTGGACATCCAGCTGACCTTGCGAAAGCGTGAACAGCCGCCCATCGTGCGAAGGGCTGCAAGCCAAGAGCGCATGGTGCTTGTCGACATTGATGTCGAGGTTGGCATGGCACATGAACAACTCGGGCATCTTCTCCCGCCCGTCGCGATCGATCATCTCGACGTGCGCGCCGGTGATCCAGACCAGTTCGGGCGTCTCGGCGTCGATGAACGAGACTTCTTGACGGCTCCAAGGACCGGTCATCGACTTGTAGATCCGGTCGACCTGGTAGACCTTGCTGATCACTTCGACCCGACTGTCGGTGCGGTCGATTTTTCCCTCGGCCGGCAGCCCGGCCGGCGCGCCGGAACCGGTGGCCGCGATCTTTACGGCAGTCGAATCAGCGGATGCTTCGTCGGTTTGTTCCCGCGCATCCACACCAGCAGCACAACGCCGCAGCCAGTACCGCACAGACCCATTTTGGACGAAGCAGCATAAAATCGAACTTCCGGTCGGTCGCTGAGATGGTCGGGCCGGGCCGACGACATTGGCCCGGACATTCCTCCAGAATACCATACGTCTCGGCGGGCGCCAGCGACCGGCGAGCGCGCCGGAGGTTCGAGTGCTGCGGATTATGCGAGTTGGGCGGATCGAACCGGCGCGCAATAAAACACGGCGGGCGGGCGGACCGATCCGCCCGTGGCCGTTGCGTCGCCAGCCGCCGGTATGCCATCTTAGCGGTTCCTGGCGTACCCTGCTGATTGATGCGACACATCGTCTTCGAAGGCCCTGTGTATGAGCGACGTAGCTCGCCGAGCGATCGAACTGGCCCTCAGACCGGGCCGATTCTTCGTCCACGGCGGAACGCTCAGTTGGACGCATCAGGCCCAAGAGCAAATCCGCTGGGAAATTTTTCATGGGCATCTGCTCGATCATCGGCAAACCCGTAGCGAGGCGGTTTTCGAGACTTGGAACGTGCAATTTCAACAATTCGGCGATGCGCCGCCCCAGAACGTGGTTTCGCTCAGGCTGGCCGGCGAGCCGGGCCCGCTCTACGTCACGCGCGAGCTGCACGTTTACGGCGAGGAAGCCTACGAACCGGCGCCGAACGTTATCGCCACGCGTCCCGCACAGATAGCCCAGCGCGAACTGGTCGGAAAGATCGGCTGGCAGTTTTTTCCCAATGCCCAGGCGCTGGCCGCCGAGATCTCGCACTACGTGCTCCTGGCACTGGTCGGCACCAGCCGCCTGCCGATCACGTCGGTCGAGTCGCCGCTGCCGGCATTTTCCCTCGGGCAACTCGGATACGCGCCGCTGGAGCGGCCGCATGAAGTGCCCAGCGGCGAGCCGATCGAGTGGATCGAGCGCGGCCTTTCGCCGGGCCCGGTGGATCAGCAAGCTCGAGTGTTGGAACTGGCGCTGCGCGCCGTGCAGCCGGCCGAAGTGCCGGCGCTCGGCCGGGCCTGGCAGCAGCAGATCCGCGCTCTGGGCCTGGGGCCGAATGACACGCTGCGCACCGTGCGAGCGGCGTTCAATCAAATTGCTCTCACGCCCTATACGTCGCTGGCCGATAACGTGCTCGATTTCTTGCGGCAGCTTGTAGACGATGGAGGGATCGCCGAAGTGCAGTTTGTTGACCTGGTTGGTTTTTTACTGCGGCAACTGGTCCGGCATCTCAATGCGTTCGACCTGGTGATGTTTCATAACCAGGGAGCAAACTATCCCGATGCGTTGCTTCTGGAATCTTTGTTGCGCGAGTACGTCTCGCAAATCGATCGCCGGCCGACCTGGTTTGTAGATCGTTCGGCCGATTCGGCGGATCAGCAGCGGGTGAAGGGCGTGCGGCGCCGGGCGGTGCGCGGCGCCTGGGCGATCCGCCTGCGATACGCCGGCCATTTGGTGCCCGACTTGCCAACGTCTCCCGGCGAGAACGCGCGCGTGCTGGCCGGCGTGCCGCACCGCGTTCCCGAGGAGCAGTTGTTGCGGCCCGCGGCGCGCCGCCGGCGGCTTTTTGACGACGGCAGCCCGCCGTCATTGCCCGATTCTGCAGAGCAGATCCTCTTGCAGAGCATTGCCGATCTGGACGACCCGCGCGAGTTGGTCGAAACGGGCACGGCCCTGTTTCTCGATCGGCCGCTGGGGCTGTTCCACGACGCCGGCTATGTCGACCGCACGCCGCTTGTTTCTTACGAGGCTTTCAGCCGAACCGTTGCGGCTGCCCAAATCGAGCGACTTTGCGAAGCTGCGGAAATCTCGGCGCCGCGCCGTGAGCACCTGGCCGAACTCGTCCAACGGGCGCCGGCGGCGGAATGCCCGCCGATCGCTTGCCGGGCCGGCAGGGCACGAGCGTGGTGACGCTTGAAGACGCCCAGCGGGCGGCCGGCGACTTTGTGGTCCGGCGGACTTCCCGGCAATCGCTCGACTCTTTGCTGGCCGATTACGATCTATCTCCGCTGGCCGCGTCGGCCGGCGAAGCTTATGACTGGCTCACGAAGTCCCGCGATGTGCTCTTGATTCGCACGCTGGCACGGTCTGCCGCCGAACGAGGGGGCGATTTTTTGACGGCTTTCGATCTCGATTTGCGCGTGCGGCTACAATTGGCTTTGCCCCGGCCAGGCAGGCCCGTCTATTTCGAGCGCACGGGCAGCCAGCGATTGCAGGCCGGCCTGCGCGTGACGGAGGTGGACTCGCGGCGTTGCAATCTACCGCTGCAGGCGCGTTGATGAAAGCGGTGGGCCAGAGTTAGAATGAACCGTTGTTCGAATTTAACCCCATCGGAGCGCGTGCCGTAATGAGTTCGGCGTTCGGCAAGGTTGAACCGATATCGCCCGGCGCGATGGATCGTGTGCTCTCCGAGATCGACCAACACGCACCTTCCGGCGTGGTGAATTGCCGGGCGACGCTGGATCGGCTGGACGGCGATCTGGAACTGTTTCGCGATTTGCTGAATTTTTACTTTCGCGACGTTCCGCAGTTGCTGCGCGAGCTCGAGGCCGCGATTGCGTCTGACCATGCCGTTGGCGTTGGCCGTTGGGCGCACCGGCTCAAGGGGCTGGTGAGCAATTTCGATGCGCACCGGGCCAC
Source organism: uncultured Planctomycetaceae bacterium (assembly GCA_963793635.1). Lineage (GTDB taxonomy): Bacteria > Planctomycetota > Planctomycetia > Pirellulales > PALSA-1355 > CAWCAX01. Next base: position 1,118,182 of record CAWCAX010000006.1, on the reverse strand, counting down.
CCAATCGGCTTCGGAGCTGGAGCAGATGGGGCTCGATGGACGAATCGGCGGCGCGCGGGGAGTGTTTCAACGGCTGGAGTCGGAGCTGGCCGAGGTGACGGCTCTGCTACGACGGTTTTTGAGCGAGACAAAGCGCCGCTGATCGGCGATCGACGGCACGAGGTAGCAGCAAATCGCGGTCTTGACGCGCGCTGGCGACGCGCTCGAGCGCTGCCGGAATAGGCCGGTGCATGCGAATCGTCGTCGTCCAGCGGTTCGTGATCGACGCTCACGACCTGTCCGATCGAAATCCCCAGGGCCCGGATCTTGTTGCGCAGGCAGCCGCGCGTAATGCCCAAAATCTTGGCGGCCTGCGATTGGTTGCCCGCCGTGTGCTGGAGCACGCGGGCGATGAGGTACTTCTCCATCAGGTTGAGCGACTCGGCGTAAAGGTCTTCCGAGCCGATTTGCAAACGGTGCGCCACGAACTTTTCCCAAGCGTCGGCATGCTGCGGGTCGGACTTATCGTCGGAGGCGCTGCTGGATTTGGCGGCCTTGATCTGCTCGGGCAGGAATTCGGGCACCAGCACCGAACCGGTGGCGTGGAGCAGCGCCTGCTTGAGCACGCTTTGCAACTCGCGGACGTTGCCCGGCCAACCGTAGCGGGTCAGGAGTTCGAGCGCTTCGGGGCTGATGACATGCACGTCTTTGCCCAATTCGCGGCTGAACCGCTGCAAGAAGTGTTCCAGCAGGACCATGATGTCGTCGCGCCGTTCGCGCATCGGCGGCAACTCGATGGTAAATCCGTTGAGTCGATAATACAGGTCGGCGCGGAACAAGCCGTCGGCCACCATTTGTTCCAAGTTGCAGTTCGTCGCGGCGATGATACGCACGTCGGTTTGAATCGTCTCGTTGCCGCCGACGCGCTCGAAGCGCTGTTCCTGGAGCAGGCGCAGGACCTTGCTTTGCACCAGCGGCGTCATGTCGCCGATTTCGTCGAGGAACAACGTGCCGCCCGAAGATTGTTCGAATTTGCCGATGCGTTTGCTGTCGGCGCCGGTGAAAGAGCCCTTCTCGTGTCCGAAGAGTTCGCTCTCCAAGAGCGGCTCGGGGATGGCCGCGCAATTGACGGCCAGAAACGGCCTTGGTCTTGCGTGCGCTGTGGTGATAGATGGCCCGGGCCACCAGTTCTTTGCCGGTGCCGCTTTCGCCGCGAATCAGCACGGTGACGTTTTGCGAGGCGACCCGGCCGATGGCTTTGTAAACTTCCTGCATCGCCGCGCAGCGTCCGACCAGGATGTCGTTCGAGGTGTTGGCCGGGGCCTCGGCAACGCCCACGGGCACGTGCATGATGCGGCGGATTTCACCCGCCCGGCCCACGACCTCGCGGATCTTGGCGACGTTCAGCGGCTTGACCAAATAATCGTAGGCGCCCAATTGCATGGCTTCGATGGCGGTGTCGCTGGTGCCGCTGGCGGTGATGAAAACCACAGGCAGCTTGGCATCGATGGCGGCGATCCGCTGGAACAGCTCGAGCCCGGAGTGATCGGGGAGCACGATGTCCAGGATCACCACGTCGGGCCGTCGTTGGGCAACCAGACTCATCCCCTCCTCCGCGCTACTGGCCGTAAGCACGTCCACGGGGGAATCGCGGAAAAGTTTTTTGAACAAGTTCAGCACCGAAGCGTCATCGTCGATGACCAACAGCGTGGCCGGACCCGTGGGCGGGGCAGTCGAAGCGCGGCTCGGCTCGATCGAGCCCTGAATCCCCGTATTTTTATTTTCCGTGCGGCCAGACGAAGTCACCGACTTCTTGACCCCGGCTTCGGCCGCCCCGTCTCCGGCCGTGACCGCGCCGCCCTTGAACAGTTCAGTGGTGGACATTTTTTTGTTTCATCCAAACGAAAGGGATTTGGCGGTTTGGGAACAACAAAAAACCCCCTCGTTCGCACTCGCGCGAGAGGGGGCAGCCCTAGCCGAATATCGGAGCCAGCTCGACCCCGTGCAATAATATACCATAGGGGTGACTTCGCTGGTTGTCAAACTTCCACATCGAACGCTGAGAGATCGCGTATACGGTTCGAGCCGGCGCCGATTTGTGTTGGGCAATTTCGGGTACACGAACAAAGTGGGGTGGGTGGTGCGTTTTTCGCCGCTTCCAGTCGTTTGGCGCCTGATCTGTGAAACGGCGCGCCGCTGGAACGAGAACGACGGCAATTTGCTGGCGGCCTCGATGGCCTACTACGCCGCCTTTTCGTTCTTTCCTTTGCTCTTGGTGCTGATTTCCGGGTTGGGATTCGCGCTGCAATTTTCGACCGGGGCCCGAGACGCCGAGGACGAGTTGCTCAAGCTGCTTAGTCAGAACGTCGCCCCGGCCTTGGCCGAACAGATCAGCAATATCCTGGCCGGGGTGCGCATCAATGCCTCGTTCTCCGGTCCGATCGGCCTGGCGGTGCTGGTGCTGGCGGCGATCGCCATGTTCAATCAGCTCGATTACGCCTTCGATCGCTTGTGGCGAATACCCTCGCCGACGGGCGGCATCTGGCACACCGTGCGCCGTGTTGCCGGCTCGCGACTGACGGCCTTTCTGATTCTTTGCGCTCTGGGCGTGTTGATCATCAGCGCCCTGGTGCTGGGCATTTCGCTGTCGGCCTTGCACCGCTGGGCCGATCGCTGGCGCCACCTGGGCACCGCCTGGGAAGCGTTCGAATTTCTGGCAGGCGTTGCGTTCCATACAATCGTGTTTACCGTCCTCTACAAAGTGCTGCCCAAGACCAAAGTGCAATGGAAACACGCCTTGGCCGGCGGGCTCTGGGTGGCCACGGTCTGGGAAATCGGCAGGCTCGCAATGTCCTATATTATTGTGGGGAAAAACTACACTCCTTACGGCGTGGTCGGTTCCTTCATCGCGATCATGGTTTGGGTCTATTACGCCAGCAGCTTGACGTTTCTTGGCGCCCAGTTTGTCGAAGTTCTGGAAAACCCCAACGAGCCGCCCAGGGCTAGGGGCTAAGTGAGAGTCGATGGCGGAAATGCAGTGGTGGTATGCCCGCGGCGAGGAACAGTTCGGACCGGTGTCGCCGGCCGAACTTCGCCGTTTGGCATTGACCGGCGGACTGTCTGCCGGCGACCTGGTGTGGCGAGAAGGGCTGCCCGAATGGGCTCCGGCCGCGCGACTTAAGGGATTGTTCCCGGAGGCTCCGGCGGCACAGCGCGGACCGGCCGCCAATCCTGGCCCGGTCGCCTCGCCAGAACATCCCGCCGCGGCTGAAGCGGCCGCCGAGCCGCGATCGGCAATCGCTACCCAAGAGACGGCCGAGCTGTCGGACCGGCCGCCGTCGGATCCGAGTTTTGCGGGCTTCACGGTGGTCGAACAGCCGCCGGGCGTGCCTCCGCTCGAACTGCCACCGCCGCCCCCTGCGGCTGATTCAGGCCAGATCGCGGCTTCGGCCGCTCCGCCGCCGTCGCGGCAGCGGATTTCCTACTCGCGTTTGGCCCGGATGTTGGCCATTGCGCAAGCCGCGCTGTGGGGCACGTGCATCCTGGTGGTCTTGCTGGGCGGCCTGGTGTTTACCTGGAGCCGGCTGCGCGCCAAAAGCGTGGAAGATGAAGCCGCTTCGGCCGCGGTCTTCGGCATGTTTTTTATCGGCACCTACGTGGTAGCGCGTGCCGGCGAGAAAATCTCACGGCTGGTGCTGGCGCATTTGGAAGGCCGCCGCGGGTAGCGATTTCATTGCGCCAGGCGCCGGAAATCGCCTATTCTTCAGGCCCCGCTGCACGGGCCGATTCGGAAGCCGATTTGGCGGCAAAGTCACCGGCGGCCACGACGACGAGCCGCTCGGGATCGATGTACTTATCGAGCGCTTTGAGCACGGTTTCCGTAGTTTGAGCTTTGATTTTCTTTTCCAGATCGACGAAATACTGCATCGTGCGTCCGGCGTAGAGCGTGTCGGCCAGAATCAAGGCCAGGTGACTATCGCTGGATCGACCGACCTCTTGCTGTTGCAGATAGCCCTTCTTGGCCCGAGTCAATTCGTCGGCGGTGACGCCATTTTTGAGCAACCGTTTCAATTCTTCGTCGATCGCGGTTTCGACCTTCGCCAGGTTCGCCGGATTGAAGATTGCGAATAGCGTGATGCTGGCTCGGCGATCGAGCGCTTCGGCCCCGAAGAACGATCCGACGCCGTACGAGAGCCCTTCGGACTGCCGCACGCGGTCTCCCAGTCGCGACGAGAGCGCGCCTCCGCCGAAAATGTAGTTGCCCAGGACCAGCGAGGGATAATCCGGGTCGGTGTCTTTGAGAGCGAACACTTCGGCGGCCGCGTAGACGGCGTTCGCCTTGTCGGGCGTGAGGATCTCCTGTCGCTGGCCTTTGACGCCCGGGAACACGAGCTTGGGAATTCGCTCGTAGGGTTGTTCGGCATTCCAATCGGCCAGCGCCTTGCGCACCAGGTCCAGCGTTTCGGCCGGCTCGAAATCGCCGACGATCGCCAGCTCGCCTGCCTGAGAACTCAAATACTCCCGATACAACTTCTTCACGTAGTCCAGCTTAAGCTCGGTGGTCTCCTCGATCTGGTCTTGCGGGCTGGGCGTATAACGGATGTCGTCCGGCGGATAGGGATTGACCGTTCGCCGCAGCCGATTGGTGGCCAGCGTCTTGGGATCGGCCAGTTCCTGCTCCAGGTCCGCCAGGCTCTCTTGCTTCAGAACGTCGAACTCCTCCGGCGGAAAGGACGGTTCGCGCAAGATTTGCCTGAGCAGTTCGAGCACGGCGGGCAAGTTTTCGCGCTTGGTTTCGACGACGAAATGGGCCAGGCCCGCATCGCCGTCCGCGCTTAGCGTGGCGACGAGTTTGTCGAGCTGGTCTTGCAATTGCTCGCGCGTGAGTTTCTTGGTACCCCGGGTCATCATCGTCGGCAGCAGATCGCAGGCCGTGCGCATTCCTTGGAGGTTGTCCTTGGTGCCGTAGCGCAAATTCAACAGCAGGTGCACGGTTTCGCCGCGAGTTTTTTTCGGCAGCAGCACCGCTTGGATTCCCTTGCCGACTTTGGCCCGCTCGCTGCGGGCCTCGATATTGGCGGGCGAGGTGTCGAAGGCTTCGCCCGAGCCGACCTCCGCCTGTCCCTGATAGTCCTTCAGCAGCTTGGCCAGGTCCGGAGTCGGCGGTACCGTGACCCGGTCGGGTTTCTCGGTCGGCACGAAGCGGCCGCTCGAGCGGTTGCTGCGAATCAGGTACTTGGCCGCGACGTTTTTAACGTCCTCGGGCATGACTTTCTTGAGCCGGTCGCGGAACAGGAAATACAGCCGCCAGTCTCCTTGGGCGGCCCAGTTGCTCAACTCCACGGCCAGTTGCCCGGTGTCGGCAGCCAGCAGTTCGCGCTGCTTGAGGATTTTGGTGCGGGCCCGATCGACTTCTTCGGCCGTGACCGGCGACTCGCCGAAGTTTTCCGCGGTCGCCAACATGGTGTCGAGCGCCGTATCGAGCGAATCTTCTTTGCGCACTTCCGCAAACAGCTCGAACACGCCCGGATCGTGCCAACTGCTGACATCGGCGGCAACGCTGGTGGCTTTGTGCGGCTCGACCAGGGCCTTGTAGATGCGTCCGCTGGGAGCATTGCCCAGCACGCCGCCGAGAATATCCAGCGCGGCGATGTCCGCGTGTGCGCCGGCCGGCACGTGGTACACGGCGCCCGACCAGCCCGACGTCGCCCACGCGCCGCAACGTAACCGATCGTTCGCCGTCCTGCGCGGGTTCTTCGGTGTAGGTCAAATCGAGCTTGCGGCTGGGCTTGGGGATCGAGCCGAAATATTTTTCGACCCATTGGAGCGCCTCGGCCTCGTCGAACTTCCCGGCGACCACCAGCATCGCGTTGTCGGGCTGATAATATTTAAGGTAGAAGTCCTTGAGTCGCTGGATTGGCACCCGTTCGATGTCGCTGCGGTTGCCGATCGTGGGCTTGCCGTAGTTGTGCCACTCGTAGGCCGTGGCCAGCAGCCGCTGATACAAAATCGCCGCCGGCGAGTTCTCGCCTTGCTCGAACTCGTTGCGGACGACCGTCATTTCCGACAACAGGTCCTCGCGATCCACGTTGCTGTTGAATCAGGCGATCGGCTTCGAGTTCCAACGCGAATTTCAGGTTCTCTTCGCTGGCCGGCATGGTCTCGTAATAGTTCGTGCGATCGACCCAGGTTGTGCCGTTGTAATCGAGCGCCGTGGTCTTGGAGTTCCTTGGGGATTTTCGGGTGCCTGGGCGTGCCTTTGAAAAGCATGTGCTCCAACAAGTGGGCCATGCCGGTCTCGCCGTAGCCCTCCTGCCGCGAACCGACGAACACCGTCAGGTTGACCGTCACCGTGGGCTTGGATTTGTCCGGATAGAGCAGCACTTGCAGCCCGTTGTCGAGCCGATACTCGCTGATGCCCTCGACCGAGTCGATCTTCTTGGCGCCGGCGGCGTCGACCCGATGCGCAGGTGCGCTGAAGAGGAAAGCGGCGAGCAGCGCAACGCCCCAAGACCATGCTGGCAGCGGCTTCATGGCTTAAACATCCTTATTTTTGTCCATGGAAAGAAAGATGGTGGATTATACGCCGCACAAGCGCAGGCGGAAGGACAAACTCCCCCCGCCTGGGAACTCGGAAAAGGGTGCTGCCGCGAAGCGAAAACCTGGAGGGTTACCGTCCGCGTTGTAAATTTACCTGTTTTATCCCGAGCCGATTCTTGCCTTTGCAATCAGCTTGCGGCTCGGCGCCACGGGGGGTAGACTTTTGCAAAGCCCTCAATTGCGCGAACGATTTTTCGACGCAACCAATCGTTCGCATCCGTGACCCCTCAGTTGCGCCCCCGCCGGACAGGAGCACTCGCCATGATCCGCCCATCGGCCCTTGCCGGCTGTCTGCTGTTTGCCGCATCGCTGATCTGGTTTGCCGCCGGCGGCCCGAGCGCCGCCAAGGACGATCGCGCCGCAAAAGTTCCGGCCGGACCCTATTGGCCCCAATGGCGCGGTCCGCATCGAGACAACGTCTCGCCCGACGTCGGGCTCTTGCAACAGTGGCCCCAAGACGGCCCGCCGCTGGCCTGGAAGCACGAGGGACTGGGAGCCGGCTTTTCCGGCGTCTCGATCGTCGAAGGCCGGATTTTCACGATGGGCGATCGCGACGGCAAGCAGCGCGTCATCGCCATTCCACTCGACGGCGGCGACGAACTTTGGAACTCGGTCGTCGGCGAGCCCTGGGACCCCGGCGGTTACAGCGGCCCGCGCTGCACGCCCACGGTCGACGGCAACCTGGTTTATGCAATCGGCAGCCACGGCGACCTGGTGTGCCTGGAAGCTAGCGACGGCAAAGAAATTTGGCGCCGCAGCTTTCCCAAGGACTTCCAGGGGCGCATGCACTCGGGTTGGGGATTCAGCGAGTCTCCGCTGGTGGACGGCGATAAGGTGCTCTGCACCCCCGGCGGACCCGAGGCCGGCATCGTGGCCTTGGACAAACTCACCGGCTCTGAAATCTGGCGGGTTGCGATTCCAAAAATCGGCGACAAGGGCGGCGACGGGGCGGCTTACGCTTCGATGGTCGTCAGCCATGGCGCCGGCGTGAAACAATATGTGCAACTGATGGGGCGCGGAATTGTCGGCATCGGCGCCGACAACGGAAAATTTCTCTGGGGCTACAATCGCGCCGCCAACGGCACCGCCAACATTCCTACCCCCTTGGTCAGCGGCGACTATGTCTTTACTTCCACCGGCTACGGCGCCGGATCCGCGCTGGTCAAACTCAACGCCGCCGGCGGTGGGGTGGAAGCCGAAGAGGTTTATTTTCTGGAAGGCAAGGAACTGCAAAACCATCATGGCGGAATGGTCATGGTGGGCGACTACGTCTACCTGGGACACGGCCACAATGCCGGTGCGCCGACGTGCGTGGAGTGGAAAACCGGAAAAACCGTCTGGCGGCACCAGCACGGCCCCGGCTCCGGTTCGGCCGCCATCACCTATGCCGACGGCGACGTCTATTTCCGCTTTCAGGACGGCCTGATGGCCCTGGTCGCGGCCACGCCCAAAGAGTACGAAGAGAAGGGGCAGTTCAAGCTGCCCACCAGCAACAAGCCCAGCTGGCCGCATCCGGTCGTGATCGGCGGCAAGCTCTACATTCGCGAGCAGGAACTGCTGCTGGCCTACGACGTGCGTCGCAAATAGACGCCGGCAGCCGCGGCGCGTGGCGGCGTTCCGCTACGTTCCGTTAAGCCCACCGGCTGCGTCCGGTGGGCGGCACCCTACTTCGCGTCGATCCGATACAGATGCGTGTCGGTTCGCAGAAACAGGGCTTTGCCCGCAATGGCCGGCGAGGCCATGAATCGCCCGTCGAGCGTGTTCTTGGCCAGCTCGCGGTACTCCTTTCCTGGTGCGATCACGGTGGTCTTGCCGTTCTCGCCGCACAGATAAATTCGGCCGTCGGCAAAGACGGGCGAGGCTGAAAATGTCCCCTCCAGCCGCCGTCGCCAATGTTGCTCGCCGGTCAGAGCATCCAGGCAGCTCAAAATGCCCGCGTCGGACAGCAGGTAAATCTCATCGCCGACGACAAGCGCCGACGGCTTGGTCGGCGCTTGCTTGTTCATCTTCCAGACCACTGCGGTCGACGTGATATCCCCTTCGCCGCCCGGGCGAATGGCCCAAAACTCGGGGTCGTCGTACCCGGTGGCCAGATACAGCAGCCCGTGGGCAAAAACCGGCCGCGGCACGTTCGAGTAACCCGGATAGTGCAGTTGCCACAGCTCGCGACCGGTGAGCGGATCGTAGGCGTAGCAGTATTCGGCACCGGGCATGATCGCTTCGTCGCGGTTGTTGCTATGGATTACCAGCGGCGTGACAAAGGCCTTCTTCTCGCTCGCCGCTTTGGTGATCAGGCCCGAGCGGGGTGTTTTCCAGGCGATCTGCCCGCTTTGTTTGTGGAGCGCCACGGCATACTGCACGTCGATGCCGTCGCAGGTGAGCAGCAGCAGGTTGCGATACAAGGCGGGCGAGCTTCCCGGTCCGACCTGGTGGTCGAGTTTCAGCTCCTCATTCTTCCAGAGAATCTTGCCCGTGCTCGAATTGAGGCAGGCCGTGCCGAGCGTGCCGAAGTGGACGTAAACGTTTCCCGGCTCGAGCACCGGCGTGGGCGAGGCGTAGCTATTCGTTGCGTGCAGTTTGGGCAACTGGGCGGCCTGGAACACTTCCACATCGTGCTGCACCCGACCGGTCTTGCGATCGACGCACACGGCGCGCAACGAGTGGCCATCGCCTGTAGCCGTGGTGAGCCAGATTTGATTGCCCAGCACCGCGGGCGACGACCAGCCTTGGCCGTCGATCGGCGTTTTCCAAACAACATTCTCGGTTTCGCTCCAAGTGAGTGGCAGGCCGGTCGAGTCGGCGTGTCCCTGTCCGGTCGAGCCGCGAAATTGGGGCCAATCGTCATTGGCTTGGGCCGGCCGCGCACCCACGAGCAGCAGTACGATCCAGACCGCGCGACTTTTTGATTTCATGGCGGGCTTTAGGGCGGCGGACGTTGGCGCGAAGCGATGCCTGACACCCCTATGATGCACCAGCGGCCCGAATTGCGAAAGAGGGTTCCAGCCCAAGCCTGATGCAACAGCATTTTTCCCGACTGACGGCCACTTTTGCCGCGCGCCTTTGCAAACGGCTGTTTATGCCCGATGATGGCAGGGTCCGGGTGTCCGTGACACCCGCCTTCCGGGTGCCCCTTCGACTATAGGGACTCCGGCGCGGAGGATCCTCGTGCGTTTCGCAGTCGTTTGGGTTCTGTTGGCCGGCATCGCAACGGCGGACGATTCTCTCACGTTTTCGCCGCCTCCGCGATTGGCCACCACATCGGCCGAATGGGCCAAACGAAAAGCATTGCCCGATTTCGCCGCCGCAGAAACCGAGGCCGTGCGGGCGGCCAACGAGTTGATTAAGGAGCCGGTTGTGGTGCCCGACGGCGCCGGCGATTGGACTTTCTATTACGCCTGTCCAACGGACGGAAGTACGCTGCATGCCCTCGGCAAGGATGAGCACGCGTGTCCCCAGTGCAAGCGTGTGTATCGGGACGAGCGGACGTTGGCAGCCTATCGCACTCGGCAGCACGACCAGGCCAATCGAGCCGCCTGCCAACTCGGCTGGGCCTGGCTGCATACCAGCGACGACCGCTATGCCGCGGAAGTACAGCGGATCCTGCTGAAGCTGGCCGACGATTACCGCCATTATCCGCAGCGCCGCGATCGTTGGGGCCACACGGGAATTTTGGCTCCGCTCGGCGCCCGGCGATATAGCCAAAGCCTCGACGAGGCATTCGGCATTATCGAACTGGCCAAGGCCTACGACCTGACCCGCGGCGCGGCATGCTGGAGCGATGCTCAGCGAGCCCACGTCGAAGCCGATCTGTTCCGCGCCACCGCCGCCACCCTGCTGGTGAGCAATCTCGGCGTGAACAATCATCAAACCTGGTTCAACGCGGGCTTGATGGCGATTGCTTCGGTCTTGGCCGACCGCGATCTGGTCCAGAAGGTGCTGTCGATGCCAGGCGGTTTTCGCGATCAACTCGACCGTTCGGTCGACCGCGACGGCCTGTGGTACGAAGGGGCGATGGCCTATCAGAATTACGCGCTCCACGCCATGATCGAAATCGTCGATGCCGGCCGCCGGCTGGGATTACCGCTCGAGCGCGAGCCCAAGTTGCGGTTGCTGCTGCAGGGCCCGCTGCAATACGCCTATCCCGACGGACACTTTCCGGCGATCAACGACAGCGATCCGATGGGCATCGACGCCTTTGATTGGAGTTTTCGCTGGGCGGCACAAACCTATGACGATTGGCCCGGCGAGCCGCGCCCCGCGACGGAAACGCGTTCACGCAATCTGGCCGATGCCGGCCTGGCCGTTTTGCGGCGCGGGCAAAAACAACAAGCTTTGTGTGCCATGCTGGACTACGGTCCGCACGGCGGAGGGCACGGGCACTTCGACAAGCTCGGGCTGGTGCTGTTCGCAGGCGGCCGCGAGTGGCTGCTCGATCCGGGAAGGCTGTCCTATAGCCATCCGGAGTACAAAACATGGGTCAAACACACCGCGGCCCACAACACCGTGACCATCAATGGCCGCAGCCAGGCGGCGACGACCGGAAAGTTGCTCTGGTTCGACGTGCAAGACGGCTTTGCCGCCTGCGCGGTGCAGAGCGGCCACGCCTATGCTGGTGTCGTGCTCACGCGGTTTCTGCTCCTTACCGACGAGATGCTCGTCGATCTGTTCGCCGTCGACTGTCCGTATCAAGTGCAGATCGATTGGTTTGCGCACGCCATGTGCGAGCATCTTGAGCCCGCTGTAGATCTGGGTGCAGGCAAGCCGGTCGCTGTCGGAGATCGTGACGGCTACGAGCACCTCCGCGATGCGCTAGCCTGGTCGCCAGGCCAAGGGAGTTGCTGGAATTTTGTGGCCGGTGACAGCGGCGGCAAGTTGCCTGTTTGGTTGGCCGCCAATGTGCCGGAGCAGGTGATCGTGGCCACCGGCATCGGGTACTCCGTCGACGCCAAAGCCCCGTGCCTGCTGCGGCGCGTCAGCGGTCGGTTGGCCCGATTCGCGGCGGTCTACGATTTGGGCGCCGCGCCGGGCGGCGTGAGCGGGCTTGTGCTCGACCCGGCCGATCCCCAGCGATTGTTGATCCGCTCGGCCGCCGGTAAACAAGCGGTGCGCTTCTCGGACACGGGCGTGGACTGCGTTGCCGCGCCTTGAGAAGTGGTCTTTCGGCGGAACCGCTGCGGGGATCAATCCGCCCGAGCCCGATCGAAGCTCGCGAATCGCGTCACGTTTAAAGATCGTCGGCAACCTTGCCGAAATCGCAGAAACGCCCTTTGGCCGGAGCGGCCGGTTGCGAGGGGCGAAACAGAGGAAAGTCCCGATATGGTTTTAGCCGTTTTGCGGTCGTGGGGGGCAATGCTAGACTTGGAACACGGCGACACCGCGGCGCGGCTGAAATCCACAGTACAAGCGGCAGGATTCAGGGCCTGCTGGCGCCGAGTGGGCGTGTCTAACGAGGGCGTCGAGCACCAGACCGGCAAGTGGCCGAAGGGTGGAACACCCGCATCACACAATCCGGATGGGTGGCCGAGTGGTCTAAGGCGGCAGTCTTGAAAACTGCAGTAGGCGTAAGCCTACCGGGGGTTCGAATCCCTCCCCATCCGCTCATTTTCGACACGGACAAGAACGAAGGCAAAAAAGCCCAACGGACTGCAAACACAAACAACCCGCTGGGCCGCCGTTCTGCCCGCTCTTGTATTCCCGCTTGTATTCCGAAGGGCCAGAGAAGCCCCTCGTGTAATGGCGGAGGGTAGTACCCCGGTAACTATGGGAAGCGAAACGCGGGTTTCCTATCCGACAGGTCGACGGGACCCGTCTGGTGCGAGCTCGCCGTTCCGCAACCGGGAGGCTTAAGAGAAATCCAACTAGACTCGGACACGCGCACAAGGGACGAGGCCAAAAGTCCGGTAAACTGCCTACTTAGCGAGACGAAACACTCGTCCCTTCGTTACCTTGCTCGGACTTTTGAAGGTCTTCCCGTTTGGAGTGATTAGCTCTCCGTCGTTCTTCTCGCTCCAAGAACTATCGGAGATCGTAGTTTGCTTGGTAGACCAAAGTTTTTTACCGGGTCCGGAAAACCGAAATGTCAGGCTGACGGAGCCATCTGTTAAGCTGCTGCCGGTCCAAAGCAATTCACCACGGTCCGAAAGGTTTTTATCAGTGGGGAATGCCGTCCAGCAGTTAAACGGGAAATGGCCCGCCCCAACTTTCCCAAGTTCTACTGATGCTCCGGCCGCTGTGTGTCTAACCTCGCAAACCTCTGCCACTCGCGTCGCTGAGACCACGACATAGAGGAGTTCGAAGTGGTCCTCGGCCTCTGTGCCTTCTCGATCGGTGAGCAGCCAAACGTCGTCGCCATGCTCGATACTTCGAAGGACGGGAGGTGGTAGTTCATCGAAAGCCATTAAAACGCCGAAGTCCGAGTTTTTCGACTTTCTCTCCTCTTTTGCCGCGGTCCGGAGTACGGCGAAACGCGTATGGTCCGTGTGCGGAGGTCGCGTGATGTTTTTTGCACCAAACTCCGAGAGTGTCCGCAGCCGCACCCCATCGACTTTAATTATTTCGTCGGCAGTGCTCGCACTGTCCGCGAGGTAGAGCTCTCGCTTGATTTTGTGTTCGTACTCCTGCGTGCCGAGATGGTAGCCTGCCTCTCGTGCGGCAGTGGACTTCCAGTCGAAATACGCTCGCCATGTTTCGGGCTTTGAGAACGGTGTTTGCATCTCAATCATGTCGAACGACAACTGGTGGTCGTTACGCGACACTATCGCAACCAGTTTGTTGGCCCAGAGTGACTCTTCGGGAGTTCCGTTCTGTGCTGCACGTATAAACCGCGCGGCAGCTTCATCGAGCGTGAGCAGCTTTGGCAGAGGCTTTGTTGTTTGTGGTGCAGGTTCGGTTGCTTGCTGCTGAGATGCATCCTCTTTACGGTCATCGGAAACCAAGACGTAGCCCGCCAGTAGAAAGAGTGCACTAACGACGATCACTGCGCCAGCTACGAAGGGTATTGTGCTTGAGGGCATCCGACTGCGATTCGAAGATGGCGTCGCAGTTTGCGTGTGGGCGTAGTCGATTGCCTGCTGAAACTGGTCTACAACTTGATTAAAGAGCGATGGACTGCCTGCTTGCTGCTTTCGCTGACTAGGCAAACGGCTAGAACCAAGTGGTTGCACGGACCGTTGAGCGGGTGGGGCCATCACCGGCATCTGGAACTGCCCCGAGCATTGCGGGCACGCGACGACTTGGCCCGACAGAGTGCCGTCGTTGGTGACAACCGATCCACAATGTGGGCAGCCTACACCCTGCATGGATTCTCTCCTGACGAACCAAGGGGACGAGGCCATCATTAGAGTAGTGCTCTTGGCCTCCGGCAAGATACCGGTACGAGGCCCGAAAGTGGCCTCTCGTGGCGTGGTGCCGCCTACCGGGCTTCCGGCCGCATAGCAGCAGCGCTGTGCGACGAAAGGCAAGGGAAACGCCTTCCGCGGGCCAGCGAAGCCTTGGCCGCCTGGCAACGCAGCCCTGCCCCAAAGTTCCGGGCACCCTGCGTCCGCTACGTCGCTGCGTCCGGAAACCGCTGGCGACACGCCGCCTCGCATGCGCGAGACAGATGGCGACCCGCCGGGAACGGGAGACTGGTCCGCGATGGCCCAGCGTGCGGGTCTGGGACGCAAGGACGCAACGACGCAAACCGTCCCCACACTCGGGGGCTGGCGGGCGCTCCGGTTGCCGAGAGGCGGGACGAAGAACCGCGAGGCTCGTTTCGTCCCCTTTCTGCGCAAAGGAGGGGACGGCCTGCGTCGCTGCGTCCGACAGCCGCCGCGAGTGGCCTTTTGCCCCGGCGGCGCCCGGCTCGGCTGTCGGACGCAGACTCTTGGTTGCCGCTGCGTCCTGCTGCGTCCGACTGGCGGTTTGCGGCCCCCAAAGCGGCTCGCGACAGCGGCGGACGGTCTGCGTCCTTGCGTCCGCGTCCGCCCCACTGCTGTTGCGCCGACGCAGGGACGCCCGCGTCGGCGGTCTGCGTCCGGGTCTGCGTCCGCTGCCGTTGGCCTACTCGGCTCCTTTCTCTTCGGCGTTGTCGGTGCGGTCCTTGCGGACGACGAGCGGCGTGCGCCGTTTGCCCGTCGTGGCCCGTTGTCCCCACTCTACAAAGACGCCTTCGCTGCGTAGGGCGGGGGCGAGTCGCTCCAAGACGCCCGCTAGGTCCCGCGGGCGTTGTGACCAGCCGCGTTGTCGTGTTGCGTCTGTGCCCTTGCGGAGCGTGTTGGCACTCTGCGCCAACCGCCGCAAGTCTTCGAGGAGGGCAGTCGCCCCGTCGTCGCTGCGCCAGTCGCTGTTCGCCACGAGCACGCGCAGGAACGGCACGACCACGCTGCCGTCCAGGGCGTCGCTGTTGGCGTGTCCCATGTTACCGGCGTAGGCTTCGAGAAACTGGTCGGCGGTCCAACCGAACGCTGGTGCCGCTGCGGCGCTCCACCGGGCGAAGTCTGCCATCCGCGGCAGTGTTGCGAGCCGCACGGCGTTCTCGTTCGCCAGCGCACGCACCACCCCGTCCAACAGCGCTCCCAGAACCCGCGGTTGCGCTGCTTCGACGAGCCGCCAGAACTCCCCCTCCGCTAGCCGCTTGCTGGGTGGGATTACCGGCAGCTTGACTAGCACGCTTCTTTCCAGCAAGTCGCTGCGGGTTGCGATGTCGCCGATGCCGTTGATGCTCACCGGCCGGCACACTTCGATGATCCGCTCCTCGTCGTTCGAGTAGAGTTCGCGCGTGCTGTAGCCGCCGCCCGTTGCGACACGGCACAAGGCATCGCTTTGCCAGGGTTGCAGACTGCTCAGGTTGTCGAAGGAGAGCAGCCAGGCGTTCTGGCCGGCAATCATCAGGTTGCGAACTTCCCGCGGCACGCTTCGCAGGTCGGCCTTGTTGGGGTCGACGAGCGAGCGCAGCGATGCCGAGCGTCGTGCGGTGACCGGCAACCATCGGCGTGTGCGCGGTGAACGAAGCAAAAAGCTTCAGCGACTCCGCAGCGAACTGACGGAACGAACGTTTGCCCATGTGTGCGAGACCGGCGGAGCGAGACGCTGTTGGTTGCACGGAATGTTAGAAGTCTCGAAACGCTATCTGTTACAAGTCGCGGCCCGCAACCTGGGGCTGATCATGCGCAAGCTGTTCGGAATGGGCACGCCAAGGGGCTTGCAGAAGTATGAAGACCTTGCCGCGCTTGTGTATCTCCTCAGTTTCGTCGAGTGGTGCGCTGTATGCTGGCGAGTTCGAGCCCTGACCGCATTCCGCGCGTGGCGGGACTCGGTGCGCGTTCGGCCGGCCGGCGTTTGCGCCCGCCGCCTGGAAACTCACATTTTCAACGGGCTGTTAAAGCAAGTCCCCGGGTCTTTCGCACGCTGCTCATTCCCACACTGGCTTTGGCGCATCACCGCGAATTGGACGACCCCTGGCATAAGTTCATTTTACAGAGCCTGAGGGAGATGATTCAGGAATGTGGCGACAGGCAACAGCAAGTGCCGGCGAAAGAGGGCATCGAGGATCGGCCTATTGATTCGTTTGCTCTTGCAGGCATGTCGAACAACAAGTGCAGCGGGATGTGCTCCGGGGGTTGCGGAGGGAGGTTTTGAGGTGAAACTACAATCCATCTTTATTCATCCGTGAATGCAGCAGAGGCGGTGTTTGGGCTTGTCAAATTACTGCTCGGCCAAATAGGGTGCGAATGTAGTTTTAAGCCGCAACCCACTAATGCACACGCATTCATTTGCATTTCACGCGCCGGGGCCTATACTCTGGATACGGAATTTACGCGCGTCCGCAAGCCGTCGGTTCCGGTCGGATGACTAATGGGGGAGTAGCCCTATACAGGGAGTCTCGCCTGCGAGTAGGCCGACGTGGTCGCATGCCTCAGGGCCTTCGACCACGTCGGCTTTTTTTATTTCGTAGAGAAAGCGATCTCTGCGGCGCCACGGGAGTGATGGTGGTTTCAGCCGCAATTGCTGAGGTGTTTATTGCCGCACAGGCTGTTCGCCCGCGCAGTGCCGACCGGCTTCAAGCCGCCGGCCGGTGCCTGCCGCTTGGCGATTTCTCAATTGAATCGAGGAGATATATGCATCCCGTTCGACCGCTGTTCGTATCGACCTACCCGCCGGAAGAGTGCGGGCTGGCGACGTTCACCAAAGACTCCGCGGACGCAGTCGATCTCGCGGCCGGAGCGGCATTCTCGTCGATCGCGGCGATCCACAAAACACGCAATTTGGGCAACGACGATCCGCGGGTGGTCCATGTTATCGACAACAGCCGGCCCGACGCTTACCGCTTTGCCGCCGAGGTAGCCAACGACGGACCGTGCGACGTCGTGAGCCTGCAACACGAATTCGGACTGTATCCGGGCCAGTGGGGTTCGCGCATTCTTCAATTCGTCGAGGCCTGCGAAAAGCCGATCGTGACCACGTTCCATACATTGTTGACGCAACCTGCCGCGTTGCCCCGGCGGTTGATTCAGCAGTTGGCTGCTCGCAGCGAGAACGTCGTTGTGATGACGAGCGTGGCCGCGAGATTGCTGTTGTCCGTCTACGACGTCTCGGGTCCGGGCGTGAAAGTAATTCCGCATGGCGTGCCGGGAGTTCCCTTTCAGCGAGACCCGCACCGCAAAGCACGCTTGGGACTGGAAGGCCGCGAGGTCATCTGCACTTTCGGACTCATCAATCGCGGTAAAGGCCTGGAGTACATGATCCAGGCCATGCCGAAGATCGTGGCCACTTGCCCGAACGCTTTATATCTGATCGTGGGCGCGACTCACCCTCAGGTCAAACGGCAGGAAGGAGAAGTCTATCGCGAAGGTCTGGCCGCCCTGGCGTTGTCGTTGGGTGTCGGCGCAAACGTCCGTTTTATCAACGCTTATCTCGAGTTGTCCGATCTGCTCGAGTATTTGCAAGCCTGCGACGCTTATGTCACGCCGTACCCGGGTAAGGACCAGATTGCCAGCGGAACCTTGGCGTATGCGTTGGCCGCGGGAGGCGCCATTGTGAGCACGCCCTATTTGTACGCCGAAGAGGTGCTGGCCGAAGGCCGCGGACTGCTCGTGCCATTCGGCGATAGTGCTGCCATGGCCGAATCCGTGCTGCGTTTCTTCATGGATATACCATTCCAGTTGGAAACTCGGCACAAAGCCTACGAATACGCCAAGCAAATGTCCTGGCCAAACGTCGGGCGAGACTACCTGAACCTGTTTGCCCGGGTCTTTGCCATGAGCGATCGGCGGCGAGCTCCCTTACATCGCAAAGGGTCACCCTCGCTCGACCATCGCCATCCCTTCGAATCGCTTCTGCCTGGAGGCTTTTAATGCACGTTGGCGACTGGATCGCGCTGGACCACCTAGACCGGATGACCGACTCGACCGGACTGATTCAGCACGCCATTTACGGCATCCCCCGGCGCGATAGCGGTTACTGCACCGACGACAACGCCCGGGCCTTGCGGTTGTGCGCGCGCCTTTGGGGCGAACAACCCGATCGGCGCATGCTCGGTCGAATCACCTGTTACATCAGCTTCTTAGAACACGCGCGCACCAGCGGCGGCGGCTTTCATAACTTTCTCAGTTACGATCGCCGCTGGCTCGACGCTCAGGGTTGCGGCGACTGTCAGGGCCAGGCGGTTCGCGCGCTTGCCGAGGTGATCGGCGGCCGACTGCCAGACGACTATCAGCAGTTGGCTCGAGAGTTGATCGACTCCGTGCTTCCTGCGCTGGCCGACTTGCGCAGCCTGCCGCGCCCAGGCTTACGTCGTTCTGGCCTGGGGACATTTATGGATGCAAGGTGTGAGCGACATCGAGTCCCTGGAGAATGTCGCCTGGCTGGCGTCGCGGCGGCTGGTCGAAAGCTACCAGCGCTCGCAGCGCCCCGATTGGCATTGGTTCGAGTCGCGTATGACCTATGCCAACGCCGTGCTCCCACACGCATTGCTGATTGCCGCCCGCCGCTGGCCGCAAGAGAACTTTCTGGAAACAGCCGCAGCGTCGCTCGACTTCCTCGACCAGGCCACCACCGACGCCGGTTTGTTTTGCCCGATTGGCAATCAGGGCTGGTTCGCGCATGGCGAGGAGAAGGCCGCGTTTGATCAACAGCCGGTCGAAGCGGACACGATGGCCGACGTGGCCATTGCCGCTTTCGATCTGTTTGGCGACGAGCGATATCTGGAAGTCTTTCGCCGCGCTTACACTTGGTTCCACGGTGGCAATAGCTTGCAACAATCGATGGCTGATCCCCAATACGGGGCAGGCTACGACGGTTTACACCCTCGTGGCCTTAACCGCAATCAGGGGGCCGAATCGACGCTGGCCTTCCTGCATACCGAATTGCTCAACGTGGAACTCAAGCGGAAGCTGGAGCGGACTTGCTCGACCACGGCTGCGACCGCTTAGCGGAGAGAACGGAAGCCATCGTCAAGGAAGCGCACAGGCTCATGAAATCTAAACAACCGGCGTTCTGCGCAAGCGCATCTCACCGTCACATGGGCAATGAAATTCTGACCGCTAGCGATTTATCGAATCCTGCGCGCCCAGTGTTTAACACAGGCGTCACAACGACCGGAGTGGTTCAAGATCGACCGACCACGTGCGGCGAATGCACGCCGTCTCTTGATTACAAGTCCTTAATGTGTGTGCGATTGCCAGCGAAAACGAGCAGTCCGAGCGCTTCGCCACGGTCCTTCGGCTCGGCGGAACGTCATTTGCAAGAGGCTTTGCGATCTGAGCCTGAATTGGTGTTCAGACTTAACCCATTCGGGTTCGTCGTAACCCCCCCTCCCAGGAGAAATCGTGATGAAGAAGCATGTTGTAACAGCGCTGGCGCTTGCATCCGCAATGTGTGTGATTGCGCACGCGTCGGCGGCCAAGTCGGCCGAGAAGGCTACAGGCGAGAAGTCTGCGGCCGCAAAGGCCCCGGCCAAAAATGGGCTGACCGAGGACTTGATGAAGGTTTCTCGCGACGGCTATAGCGCCCTGCGCCATTCATGTCGCACGACTGGCGATCTTCAACGGCGACACAAAAGTCGCCACTGAGATGCTCGCTACCGCGCAAAAGGATTTGGATGCCGCGACAAAGGATGCCCAAACATTTGCCGCAGACGCGAAAGCTGCTGGTCACGACAAGAAGGAGGATGACAAGTCCGCGAGCGACATGACGGATCTGATTCCGATCGACGGCGAGATTGCGATTGCCGACACGTTTGTCCCGTCGGCCGAAAAGAAAAAGCATATCGACAAGGCTAACGAACACCTCAAGTCCGGTCACAGCAAGGACGCCATCGAAGAATTACGGCTGGGCGAAGTCGAGGTTGTGTTCGCCCGCGTCATGTTGCCTTTGGAGACGACGAAGAAACGGGTCGCCGATGCCGAGAAGTTGGCCAAAGAACACAAGTATTACGAAGCTAACCTCGCCCTCAAGGCGGCCGAAGACGGACTCATCGTTGATTCGATAGACCTGCTGGGAACTCCGAAACCAGCGTCGACCGACTCGGCAGCTAAGTCGGCCAAGAAGTAAGCAGCCTGGGGTGTTTTCGAGTTGGTCGCGCACGCAGCAATGGATCCGCACCGGGCCATTGCTGCGTCGGCTCTGCTCTGCACAGTTCGGACCGGGCCACACTCGAATGCTCCGTCAGGAACAAATGAGAATCGTCGGAAGACTGAATAAAGGGCAACCCAGCCGAGCTGGGCGGTCCGTTAGAAAGTAAGCCGATGTGATGGATGGCCTTCGGGCAATCTATCACGTCGGCTTTTTTTATTGGCAAAGCATCCCTTGACGACCAAGTCGCCTGTCGACTTGAGACGATCAGACCACCAGCAAAAACAAACCTCAACGGAGTCCCGCGTCAATGTATTCCAATGAACAGTCTGAAGATTGGGCTGCCAACAGCGCCGAAGAATTGGCACGGCGAGTGCGGCTCTCTGTCGACCGCAGCCGAATGCATGGATTGCGTTTAATTGATATTGAAGTGATCGGTGACACAGTCGTGCTGAGCGGACAAGTGGTCACGTTTCATCAAAAGCAGTTGGCCACTGCGTTCGCCCGCAGAGTCGCGGGAGTTGTCGAGGTGGTAAACCGTCTTGAAGTGCACAATGGACGAAACGACGACGATCAGCAGCGGCCAGGCAACGTCGGTTGGCAGCGTCGGGCGGTGGAAGCAATTGACCGCAGAACGAGTTGATTGTTGTCAAATCACAATTGATTCGTCGGAAGACTAGATAAAGGGTACCCTGGCCGTGTTCTGAGGCTCATGTAACCAGACGTGATGAAAGGCCTTGGAGCCCTCTATCACGTCGGACGTGTTTCCACATCCATGAAAGGGACAAGCAGAATGACTACAAGCAATTCTGTCGTGGCGATCTACAAATCGCACACCGAAGCCGAGGCTGCCGTTAAAGAACTGCAGCGTTCAGGCTTTGACATGAAGAAACTGTCGATCGCCGGACGCGACTATCATTCCGACGAACATGTGGTCGGCTACTACAATACGGGCGACCGCATGAAGTACTGGGGAACGATGGGGGCTGGAATCGGTGCCTTCTGGGGTGGACTTTGGGGATTGCTGTTCGGCGCCGCGTTCTTTTGGGTTCCGGGTTTGGGGCCGACGCTGGTTGCCGGACCGCTTGTAGGTTGGATCCTCGGGCGCTCGAAGGCGGCGTTTTGATCGGCGGCCTCGACGCGCTTGGCGCTGGTCTCTACAGCCTGGGCATCCCCAAGGACAGCATTCTGAAGTACGAAACGGCGCTCAAGGCAGACAAGTTCGTCCTGATCGCCCACGGTTCCGCGGCTGAGACGGCCCGCGCCCGAGACATCATCAGTCGCACCAGTCCGGAGGCGGCGGAATTCCATCAGCCTGAATTTGCCAACGCGTAGTCCGGGACATCAAGCGAGAGCGTTTCACTCGTCGTTATATATCGAACCTCGATTCACTATCTACCATTATAAGGAATTAGAGCCATGTCAGATCAGACCTCCGTCGTTGCAGTCTTTACGTCTCATGAAAATGCGGAAGCCGCCGTCCGCGAACTCCAGCAGAGCGGCTTCGACATGAAGAAGCTGTCGATTGTCGGTAAGGATTGTCACACGGAAGAGCACGTCGTCGGCTACTACACCACCGGCGACCGCATGCTGTATTGGGGCAAGTTGGGAGCCTTCTGGGGCGGATTTTGGGGATTGCTGTTCGGTTCCGCGTTCTTCTGGGTGCCGGGCATTGGTCCGCTTGTTGTTGCGGGACCGCTCGTCATGTGGATCGTCGGCGCGCTCGAAAGCGCCGCCATGACCGGGGGGCTCACCGCTCTGGGCGCCGCGTTGTACAGCATCGGAATTCCAAAGAAAAGTGTCTTGCAATATGAGACCGCAGTAAAGAACGACAAACTCCTCCTGGTTGCCCATGGGACGTCCGAGGAAGTTGAACGTGCCAAGGATATCCTGCATCGGACAAAGGGGCAGACGACCACAGTTCATGCTCCCCAGACCGAGCTTGTGTTTTAGCCCAGCCAGTGCCGTCATCGCGATCGTCGAGCTAGGCTGAGTGGCCCGCGAAAACGTCGATGAAGCAAAGTTTCAATCGAATTAGATCGGGCCAGAGCAGGCGAAACCTACGGGCTGGTGAAACAACGAGTGAATCGAGTCTTTCAAGGAGTGATCTCATGAAGGCAAAGGAACACGCCGGCTTCAAGTCGCAATTGCTTGAGCTGCGCAAACGACTGTTACAGGAAGTCGGCGCGACGGAAGACGCGCTGCGCGAGGACGTAGTCAAGCCAGGCGAGATATCGAGCGTGCCTACGCACCCAGCCGACGAGGATGTCGAAGGGTTGGACGCCGAGATTGCGATTGCCCACAACCAGGAGTTGCTGCTCGAACAGGTAGACGCGGCGCTTGAGCGGATCCGGACGGGAACGTACGGCGTGTGCCAGCAGTGTGGACGCACGGTTGACGGGGAACGTCTGCAGGCCGTTCCTTATGCGGCCCATTGTATCAAGTGCGCCGGCGACCACGCCGACCAGATCGAACGGCCGCTACGCGGCGAACCGCGACGCTTTCGCTGATCACTTTCGCGCCGGATCGACGGTCGAGAGCGCCCTGCAACTCGTTCTTCGGGCACGCGCAGGAGAAGTAATGTGAACTACACCGAACGCTTCCGAGTGCCGCCCGGCACCTCCGTCAAGCTTAAAGACGTCGACCCGGGGTTCAAAGACCATCACGAGGGCCACAAGGAAGCGGCCAAGGAAATCGAGCACTTTCAGCAGAAGCTGCGAGAACTGCAAGAGTTGCTCCATGCCGACGGCCAGCGATCGCTCCTGATCTGCTTGCAAGCGCTGGACGCAGGAGGCAAGGACGGCACGATCAATCATATCCTGGGTTCGATGAATCCCCAAGGTTGCAAAGTGGTCGGGTTCAAGCAGCCGTCGGCCGTGGAGCTTGCGCACGACTTCCTGTGGCGGATCCATCGTGTCACGCCCGCGCGGGGTGTTGTGACCATCTTCAACCGTTCGCACTACGAGGACGTGTTGATCGCCCGCGTTCATAACCTGGTGCCAAAAGAGATCTGGTCGCGCCGTTACGATCGAATCAACGCTTTCGAAAGCGGCCTGTTCGAGCACGACACCCAGATCCTCAAGTTCTACCTGCACATTTCCAAAGAAGAGCAACTGAAACGATTCAAGGATCGGCTCGACGATCCCGCCAAGCAATGGAAGATCAGCGAGGGGGATTACAAGGAGCGCACCTACTGGGACGCCTACATGGCGGCTTACGAGGAAGCGCTCTCCCGCTGCAGCACGGAGCATGCCCCCTGGTTCATCATTCCTGCCGACCACAAGTGGTTCAGGAACCTGGCCGTGGCCCGGATCGTCGTCGAGCACTTGGAAGGGCTGAAGATGACGTTCCCTCCGCCGGCGGTCGACATCGAGCACATTCGCAAAGAGTACCACTCCGCGAAGAAGCATAGTCATTGACCTGAAAGACGCCACCGCGAGCGAATGCGAGAGAACGACATGACCAAAGTGCCCATGTATCCGTTGCGATTCGAGCCGATCTACCAGTATCGGCTCTGGGGTGGCCGGCGCCTGGCCGACCTGCTCACGGCACCGCTGCCCGGCGACGGTCCGATTGGCGAAGCCTGGCTGCTGAGCGACCGCGATGACCACGCGAGCAAGGTTGCCGCCGGACCGCTCAAGGGATCGACCCTGCGGCAATTGCTGGAGCAGTCGCCGGACCAAATGCTGGGAAAGCTGGCCGGCCGTTTCCGACGTTTCCCCGTGCTCCTGAAGTTCCTTGATGCGCACGAAAAGCTCTCGGTGCAGGTGCATCCGGAGGATGGGCAGAAGGACTATATCCCGGCCGGCGAGAGCGGCAAGACCGAAGCCTGGATCGTATTGGAGGCATCGCCGGCCAGCCGTATCTATGCGGGCTTGAAACCGGGCAATACTCGCGGCGATCTACAGCAGGCGCTGGCGAATCGAAAAGTGGCGGATCATTTGGCAAGCTTCACGCCCAAGGTCGGCGACGCCGTCTACATCCGCGCTGGAACGGTTCACTCGCTCAGCGGCGTGGTGGTGTTCGAAGTGCAGGAAAACAGCGACGTCACGTTTCGCCTCAGCGACTGGGATCGCGTTGACCCGAAGACTGGCAAGCCGCGACCGCTGCAAGTCGAGCAGGCGATTGCCTGCCTCGATTTCAAGCAAGTCGCGATCGGTCCGGTGAAACCGGTGATCGAAGAGGAGGCGCCGGTGCGGCGAGAGCGACTCTTTCAATGCGAACATTTCTCGGTGTGGCGGCACACGGGACAGTCCCCGTTCACCGTTGGTGCGGCGGCCACGCCGCGCGTGCTGGTGTGCATTGCCGGCGAGGGCGAGCTGGAGCACAGCGGCACCCATTACCCGATTGGCCGCGGCGATGTCGTGCTCTTGCCGGCGGAGGTCGGCGCGTGTTCGTACCGGCCGAGCAATACAGTCACTTTGCTGGAAGTCGCACTGCCGGGATAGTCCTCCACCGAACAGGCTTGGGATGGTAAGCGGCGCCGAGAAGGCAGAAAGGATCGGAATGAAAAAGCTCGTAGTGTTCGACCTGGACGGAACACTCGCCCAGAGCAAGTCATCGCTCGATCCTGAAATGGCGGCGCTCATTAATAAATTGCTGGCCACGGTCAAGGTAGCGGTGATTTCCGGGGGCAAGTGGTTGCAATTCGAAAAGCAAGTTCTCTCTCACCTGGCTTGTGACCAGCGATTGAAGAATCTGTCACTACTGCCTACCTGTGGAACACGGTTTTACAAATACGACACGAAATGGGAGCAGCTTTATGCGGAGGATTTCACCGGTCAGCAGAAAGAGAAGATTATCAGTTCACTGAAGAAAGCGATCGCCCAATCGGGACTGAAGACCGAAAAGGTCTGGGGAGACGTGATCGAGGACCGGGGAAGTCAAATCACCTTTTCCGCATTGGGTCAAGAAGCTCCCCTGAACGAAAAGGTGAAATGGGACTCGGACTTCGTCAAGCGCAAGAAGATCAAAGGCATCCTGGACACTTTGATTCCCGAGTTTTCCGTCCGCTTGGGTGGGGCGACATCCATTGACGTCACGAAGCCCGGAATCGACAAGGCATACGGGATCAGAAAGTTACGAGACATCCTAGGCATTGCCATTGAAGACATGATCTTTATCGGAGACGCCTTGTTCCCCGGCGGCAACGACTATCCGGCCGAGCAAGCCGGCGTCGTCTCGATCCGAGTCAGAGATCCGGATGAGACCAAAGGGGTTATCGAAACAATCATCGCTTGCCTGGCTTGAGTCTGGTGAGCGTGAGGTGGTGAGGAGAGACGATGGCTGGATTTCAGTTGAAGCGCCTTGGGCTGATGATGGAGCCCGAGCCGGGCAATCCCATGGAGGCTGAAGGGGTCCTGAACCCGGCCGGGGTTCGCGGCCCGGATGGGCAGTTGTATCTCTTCCCGCGTCTGGTCGCGCGGGGGAATTATTCGCGCATCGGCATTGCACGAGTACGGTTCGACGAGGCCGGTGATCCCGTCGGTGTCGAGCGGCTCGGCATCGCATTGGAGCCGGCAACAGACTACGAGCGGCGGCCTGACGGCAGCGGCGGCTGCGAGGATCCGCGCGTTACGTTTGTCGAGCCGATCCAGCGTTATGTGATGACGTATACGGCGCTTTCGCCGGCAGGCCCGCGGATTGCCCTGGCCTTATCGGAGGACCTGTTCCACTGGCAGCGATTGGGGCTGGCAACGTTCCGCCCCTACGAAAGCATTGAGTTCGACCACGTGGACAACAAAGACGCCAGCGTTTTCCCGGTGGCCATTCCCGATCCTGCTGGCAAACCGGCAATGGCCATCCTCCACAGGCCCCTGTTTCCCGGAACTCGTCCGGAGGAGACGGCCTGCGAGCCGGCATCGCGTGTGGTGGATCTCAAACGGGAGAGCATCTGGATTTCCTACTGCGAAATGAACACGGATCCGTCCGAGCCCTATCACCTCCGCCACTTTACCTCGCATAGTCGGCTGGCCGGTCCAGTGGCGCCTTGGGAGCAACTCAAGGTCGGAGGCGGCACTCCCCCGATCCTGACCCGGCATGGTTGGCTGGTCATTTATCACGGCGTCTGCGACACCGCGAAATCGTGTGACGAATCGCATCATCTATGCTATTCCGCCGGGGTGCTGATCCTCTCCGAGGAGCATCCGCTGGTGATCCGTTATCGTTCGCCGCAGCCGGTGCTGACGCCGGAATTGGCGCAGGAGCGGGTGGGAACGATTGGCAATGTCGTGTTTCCCACAGCCATCGACCGGCGCACTGATCTCGGCCTGCCGGACCGCTACGACGTTTATTACGGTATGGCCGACGACCGGATCGGAGTTGCGCGCCTTGACGTGCCGGAGTCTTTGCCGTCGGGGCCCTCATTGACCGATTTCGAGCCGAGGCTTTCACAAACACTTTCTGGAGCAAGTCAACATGCGAGAGCATCTAGTAACGTTTCCTGATTTGGCCCTGCTGGCCGGCACCCCGCGGTGCTCGGGGCCGGGATCGGTCTGCTGCTCGCGGGCAGACTGAATGACGACCAGCGGCGGGCCGCCGGCTGGGCGCTGCTCGCTGTGGGAGCGATTAGTACCATTCCTCTCGCTATCGAGGTATTCGGAAAGCGAGAACTTCTCCCGCGCTGAGGAGCCCGGCAGGAGATCGATAACACCGCGGCCGTAAGTTTGGCCGCATATCGGAGCTGATCCGCGAACAAGCCCATAGGCGCCGCCCGGCGAAAGTACAGGCGCTGGAGAACGAGAAAGTCCGGCCATGAAGCGTTCATTCGAGACATCTCGATCGATTCAAGTAGACACGCAATTCCACTGGTCTTAAGAGGCAAGAATCATGAAAACCGCGATCCGAGCAACCGAGAAACTTCACGACATGGGCCAGAGCCTCTGGCTCGACAACATTACCCGCGGCCTGCTAAGCAGCGGCGTACTCCACCGCTACATTGAGGAGTTTTCGGTCACCGGGCTCACCTCGAACCCCACGATCTTCGACCACGCCATCAAGAATAGTCACGACTACGACGACGCCATCCGCCAGAAAGTAAAGGAAGGCAAGTCGGGTGAGGCGCTGTTCTTCGAGTTGGCAATTGAGGATCTCAGGCAGGCTGCCGATCTATTCCAGCCGATCCACGACGAGACCAACGGCGTGGATGGCTGGGTGTCGTTAGAAGTTTCGCCCCGGCTAGCCCACGACACGGCCGGCACTCTCGCCGCTGCCAAGGAGCTACACGCCCGGGCCGGCCGGCTCAACCTCTTCATCAAAATACCGGGGACGAAAGAGGGCCTGCCCGCTATCGAGGAGGCGATCTTCGCGGGCGTGCCAGTCAATGTGACTTTGCTGTTCTCCCGTGAGCAATATGTGGCTGCCGCCGAGGCGTACCTGCGCGGCATCGAGCGGCGGATTGCCGCCGGGCTGAACCCCGACGTCGGGTCCGTGGCCTCGATGTTTATCAGTCGTTGGGACGTCGCGGTCACAGGCAAAGCGCCCGAGAATCTGCGGAACCAACTCGGCATCGCCATCGCAAAACGGACCTACAAGGCGTATCGCAGCTGATCGACTCACCGCCCTGGCAGCGAATTTTCAACGCCGGCGCCCGTCCGCAGCGCCTATTGTGGGCGAGCACTGGAACTAAGGATCCCTCGGCGTCCGATTTGCTTTACATCCAAGCTCTCGCCGCCCCGTTCACGATCAATACTATGCCCGAGGAGACGTTAAATGCCTTGGCGGCGCATGGCGATGTTGAAGGTATTCTTCCCGCGCAAGGTGGAGACTGCGAGGAGGTGCTCGCCCGGTTCGCCAAAGTCGGCATCGACATCGATGCGCTGGCCGACCGGCTTCAGGATGAGGGGGCCAAATCGTTCGTCAAGTCCTGGAACGAGTTGATGGAGTGCATCGCGTCCAAGAGTGAGGCGCTAAAATGACCATTTTCTCAACGGCCGCCGCAGGACCCATTCGCTTGCTGTTTTCTTACTCCAGTACTGTTTTAAGCAACTCGCCAGAGGTGAAACCATGAGTGCGCCCACCGTCACGAAATTCATCGACACGCCGCCCCGCGATGTTGACCAGCATAATCTTCCGCCGGACACGCAGGGCGCGGTCGGAGAGCAGTACCCCAACCGGGGTGAAAAACTGCTGAGACGGATAGTTCCCATCGTGGTGCTGCTTATTTTTGCCCTGATGGTGATCCCGGACTTGCTGCAGAAGTGGTTGTGGATGCGACAGCTCAACTACTCGGCGATTTTCTGGACGTTGCTCTCCGTCAAATGGGGTATGACCGGCGTTGCGTTTATCGCCGCGTTCCTTTTCCTTTGGATCAATATCCGTCAGGCGGCCAGAAACAGTTTTGCGCTGGCTGAAGCCGAATATGGCGCGCAAAAACGGCCAGTTCTCACGGGACGTCGCACGTCATCGAAATACAGGGTGTCGCGGTCTCTCGCGATGCGGTGATGCGACTCATGGCATTCGCGGTGGCTGGAGTTGCGGCGATCTTTGCGCTTGGCTTCTATACGCAATGGGATACTTATCTCCGCTTTCGCTACGGTGGTTCCTTCGGGACGTCAGACCCTATCTTTGGAGTCGATGTGGGGTTTTACGTCTTTCGTCTTCCGTTCTATCTGCTCCTACAAGGGAGCCTGGTGTTCTTGACCGTCCTGGCGATTGCTGGCGTCGTTGCCCCGCACGCGTACTTCAAGCTAACGGAAATGAAACGCGGTCGACGAATCGAGTCCTGGGGAAATGCCGTTCCGCATCTTTCCGTGCTTCTTTTCATCCTGGCCGCGTTTCTTGGATGGGGTTATTACCTCGATCGGTTCGAACTTTTGTACTCGACGATGGGCGTGGTTTATGGAGTTGGATATACGGCGGATCATGTGACGATGATTGCCCTTTGGGTCATGATCGGCGTCTCGGCAGCGGCGTGCGCACTGCTCGCACTCAATTTCCTCCGTCCGCGATCAAAGGCCATGGCGATTGGAGTCGGCGCCTACGGGGCGGTTTACGCTATTGGCGTCGTGCTCGTGCCTGCTCTCGTGCAGGCCTTCGTGGTGCAGCCCAACGAGCTCAAGCTGGAAACTCCCTATTTGAATAGTTACATCGAGCTCACTCGCAAAGCATACAACCTGGAGGTAATCAAGGAAACGTCCTATCCGGCGATGGAGGACCTAACGCCCGAAGTAATTGCGAGGAACCAAAGCACGATTCAAAACATTCGCCTTTGGGATTCGCGTCCACTGCTTCAGACCTACGAGCAGACTCAGGCCATACGTCTGTACTACGAGTTCTACAACGTAGATATGGATCGCTACCATTTGGCGGATGGCTATCACCAGGTGATGCTTGCGACCCGTGAGCTCTCGGCGGAACTCCCTGCGAAAGCGCAAACGTGGGTGAATCAAAACCTGCAATTCACGCATGGCGAGGGGGTCGTCATGAACTTTGTGTCCAAAATCACACCAGGAGGATTTCCGGAGTTTCTCATTAAGAACGTTCCGCCTGAATCCTCGCAAGGCCTGAACATTACGCAGCCAGCCATTTACTATGGAGAGGCGACGCCGGGTTCCAGGATCGTTGCCACAGGTGTCAAGGAATTTGATTACCCAAAGGGCAATCAGAATGTCTATGCCAGCTACGAAGGGGATGGTGGAATCCCGCTCGATAGTTTCGGCAAGAGGCTCTTATTCGCCTGGACGCAAGCCGACATCAATATCCTGCTCACCTCCTATCTCAAGCCCGAAAGCCGGATTCAAATTTGGCGGGACGTGCAAGAACGCGTGTCGCAGATCGCTCCATTTCTGCGACTTGATGCAGATCCTTATGCCGTCGTGAGCGAAGGTAAACAGTATTGGATTCAGGACGCGTACACCGTTTCAGACCACTTTCCTTATTCGAATCCTCACAGGATCGGCTACGGCGACGGACTGAACTACATCCGCAATTCCGTGAAGGCGGTCGTGGATATGTACGACGGCACAGTGTCGTTCTACGTCATGGATCCCCATGATCCCGTGCTGGCGGTTTATCGGCGTGCGTTTCCCGATGTGTTCAAGGACCTGGATCAACTGTCGCCCGATCTAAAGCTCCACCTGCGTTACCCTCAGGACCTTTTCGGAATTCAAGCGGCCCAATACGAAAGCTTCCACATGACCGATCCTCAGGTCTTCTACAACCGCGAGGATCTGTGGGTGGCGCCGCAGGAGAAGTACGACGGCAAACTGGCACCGATGGAACCCTATTACATTCTGATGAAACTTCCCGGGAGCGACCAGTTGGAATACCTGATCATGAGTCCTTTCACGCCGCAAAACAGGGACAACATGATCGCCTGGCTGGCTGCGCGGTGCGATTTTCCCGAGTACGGAAAAATGCTGTTTTACGAGCTTCCTAAAGAGAAGCTGATTTACGGGCCAAACCAGATTTCAGCAATGATCGACCAGAATACGACAATTTCGCAGCAACTGACCCTTTGGGATCAAAAAGGTTCCGGAGTGATTCGGGGAAAGCTGGTTGTGATTCCGATTGAGAACTCTTTCCTCTACGTAGTCCCGCTGTATCTCAGAGCCGAAGGGACGAACTTTCCCCAACTCAAGCGCGTCATCGCGGCGACAGGAAATAAGGTCGTGATGGAGCCGACGCTGGACGAAGCACTCAGCGCCCTGTTCGGTTCGTCAGAAGCGCCGCAGTCCGGAACCCCGGCGCTAATCCGCGACACCGAGTTGGATCAGGCCAGGGTTCAGCTCGCGGAAGTTCAGAAAGCGGTAGATGCACTCAAGCGCTTGCTGAACGAGCCTGCCGGCAGCACACCGGCGAGTACGGCTTCGCAGAAGTGAGAGCGTGCGCTCGCCGCCGGCCTAGAAAGGACATGGGCGGGCCCTTGCAGGCACCAGTCGGCAAAGGAAATGTACCGCCGATACTCAACGTTTCTGAAGGATGCAGAGGATACCCAATATGAAAGTCAATGCCGAGCAGCCCAAGGCTCCCGAATCGAAGTCGGGTACGAAGCCCAAGCCAAAGGATGATTTGAAATCTCTGCCCATGCCGGAGGTGGAGAAAAAGCTCGAGTCGTCCAAGGACGGCCTCACTCAAGCCGAGGCACAGAAACGGCTGGCGCAATATGGGCCTAACGAGATTGAGGAAAAGAAAACCAATCCGCTGCTGAAATTCCTCAGCTACTTTTGGGGCCCGATCCCATGGATGATCGAAGCGGCCGTGATTCTCTCGGGGGTCGTCGGACACTGGATGGATTTCTTCATTGTCCTTTTGTTGCTGGTTTCCAACGCCGTGGTCGGATTCTGGGAAGAACACCAGGCGGGCAATGCCATCGACGCTCTGAAGGCCAGGCTAGCGATCAAGGCCAAAGTGAAGCGTGATGGGAAGTGGATCACTCCGAAGGCGGCGGAACTGGTGCCCGGCGACGTCATACGGCTGCGCTTAGGCGATATTGTGCCGGCCGATGTGCGGTTGTTGGAGGGCGATCCGGTTGAAGTCGATCAATCCGCGTTGACCGGTGAATCTTTGCCCGTCACCTGCAAACCTGGCGGGGCCGTGTACTCGGGGTCGATTATCCGCGTGGGCGAAATCGATGCGATGGTGTACGGCACCGGGACCAACACCTACTTTGGCAAGACCGCGCTACTGGTGCAGGAGGCACACACCGTCAGCCATTTCCAGCGCGCCGTGATGAAGATTGGCGATTACCTGATCGTCCTGGCGCTGGCGTTGGTGTCGGTGATTATTTTGGTCGGTCTGTTCCGTGGCGAACCGATGCTGTTCGCGACACCTCCGCAGGATCCCGTCCTGTTGTTCGCGCTCATCCTCACGGTTGCGGCCATTCCCGTGGCGATGCCGACGGTGCTGTCGGTCACCATGGCGGTCGGCGCCCGCCTGCTGGCAAAAAAAGAAGCGATTGTGACCCGGTTGGCGGCCATCGAAGAATTGGCGGGCGTGGACGTGCTGTGCGCGGATAAGACCGGCACCCTGACCCAGAACAAGCTAGCGCTGGGCGATCCCTTCTGCGTCAGCGGCACGCCTGCCGACCAGGTCATCCTCGACGCCGCACTGGCTTCGCGCGCCGAAGACAAGGACCCCATCGACCTGGCCGTGATCGGCGGCCTGAAGGACGACCAGGCCTTGAAGGGTTATCAGGTGGTCCATTTCCTGCCGTTCGACCCGGTGCATAAGCGCACCGAGGCCACCGTCAAGACCGCGGACGGAAAACAGTTCAAGGTGACCAAGGGGGCGCCGCAGGTGATTCTAGCGATGTCGGCCAACCTGGCTGAGGTAAAGCCCGCGGCCGAGAAGGCCGTCAAAGACTTTGCAGAGCGCGGTTTCCGTTCCCTGGGCGTGGCCCGGGCGGATCAGGAAGGCAAATGGCGATTTGTCGGCGTGTTGTCCCTGTCCGACCCGCCGCGCGAGGATGCCAAAGCAACTGTGGCCAGCGCCCGGCAGATGGGCGTGAAGATCAAGATGGTTACCGGGGATCAAATCGCCATTGCTCAGGAAATGTCGCGCACACTTGGGTTGGGCACGAACATCCTGGACGCCAGCAGCCTGCACGATGCGAATGGTCACGAGACGGCGCAGGCGGCGGAGTCCATCGAAAGGGCGGACGGTTTCGCCCAGGTGTTCCCCGCAGACAAGTACCACATTGTCGAAGACCTACAGCAGCGCGGCCACATCGTCGGCATGACCGGCGACGGGGTAAACGACGCCCCCGCGCTGAAGAAAGCTGACTGCGGCATCGCGGTTTCGGGCGCGACCGACGCGGCGTGCGCGGCGGCGTCCATTGTGCTTGTGGCGCCCGGCCTGTCGGTGATTATCGACGCGATCAAGGAGAGTCGGAAAATCTTCCAGCGGATGAACAGCTATGCAATCTACCGAATCGCCGAGACATTGCGCGTGCTATTCCTCATGACGCTGGCGATTCTGATCTTCAGGTTTTATCCGGTGACGGCGGTGATGATCGTGATGATCGCTGTGCTCAACGACGGAGCCATTCTGTCCATCGCCTATGACAACGTGCATTACAAGGATAAGCCTGAGGCCTGGAATATGCGGTTGGTGCTGGCGATCTCCACGGTGCTCGGCGTCATCGGAGTCGTAGCCGCCTTTGGCCTGTTTTATCTGGGCGAGATGGTTTTCAAGCTCGACCGCCAGCTGATTCAGACGCTGATGTATTTGAAGCTATCGGTGGCGGGGCATCTGACGATCTTCCTGACGCGCATGCGCGGGCCCTTCTGGTCGATAGCTCCCGCGCCGATTCTCTGGATCGCAGTTCTCGGCACACAGATTGTGGCGACTCTGATTGCGGTCTTTGGGCTCGGGCTGATGGAACCGCTCGGCTGGAAATGGGCAGGCTTCGTATGGGTCTATGCTCTGGCTTGGTTCCTCGTGAATGACCGCGTCAAGCTGCTCGCCTATCGGATTTTTGACCCGCAGAAGGCCCCCCTGTTGGCCAAGAAGGCCAAAAAGTCGGTCGACCTTACGCCGCAAATTGCCGCACGGGCCTACGAACTCTACCAACAGCGAGTCCACGGCGAGAGCCAGGCAGATCAAGACTGGCTTGAGGCCGAGCGGGAGACTCGGAGCAGTGAGTCCGTCAAATGAACCGACCGGAACCGCGGCGGACACTTACCGAATGAATGAAGATGAAAAACCAACCTAAAGGAACACACCATGCCAAGCAATTTGCTCAAACAGAAAATCCAGCCGCATAGCAATGGACTGGAACCGCTCCCTGCGAACGGCCCACTCTCATCCGACCTGCTTCGAAAGATCAATGCCTATTGGCGGGCCGCTAACTATCTGTCCGTCGGCCAGATCTATCTCTACGACAACCCGTTGCTTCGAGAACCGTTGAAACTGTCGCATGTGAAACCGCTGGTGGTCGGGCATTGGGGCACGACCCCGGGCCAGAACTTCATCTACGTGCACTTGAATCGGGTCATCAAGAAATACGACCTGGATATGTTCTACATCGCCGGTCCCGGCCATGGCGGCCCGGCGATTGTCGGTAACGTTTATCTCGAAGGCACCTGGAGTGAGGTTTATCCGAACGTCAGCCAGGATGAGGCCGGGCTGAAAAAACTCTTCAAGCAGTTCTCGTTTCCTGGCGGAATTTCCAGCCATGTCAGCGCCAACGACGCCGGGGTCGATTCACGAAGGCGGCGAACTGGGTTATTCGCTCAGTCATGCCTTCGGGGCCGCGTTTGACAATCCCGATCTGATTGTCGCCTGCGTTGTCGGCGACGGCGAAGCGGAAACCGGCCCCTTGGCGACCTCGTGGCAGTCCAACAAGCTGCTCGATCCGATTACCGACGGAGCTGTGCTACCGATCCTGCACCTCAATGGCTACAAGATCAGCAACCCGACCGTCCTGGCCCGCATCGAACACGAGGAGCTGGAGCAATTCCTGCGAGGCTGTGGCTGGACGCCCTACTTCGTGGAAGGCGACGAGCCCGATGCGATGCATCAGCTCATGGCCGCCACCTTGGAAAAGGTCATCGAGGACATTCGGCAAATTCAAGCGCATGCACGAAACAACAACGACACCGCTCGTCCGCGCTGGCCCATGATCGTTCTCAAGTCACCCAAGGGCTGGACCGGACCGAAAGTCGTCGATGGCCTGCAAATCGAAGGTACTTTCCGAGCACACCAGGTGCCGCTGCTGGTGGACTCGGAGCATCCCGACCATGTCAAACTGCTTGAAAGCTGGATGAAAAGCTACAAGGCCGAAGAGCTATTCGACAAGGACGGCCGACTGATGCCGGAGTTGGCCGATCTGGCGCCGAGGGGCGACCGGCGGATGGGCGCCAATCCGCATGCCAATGGCGGAATTCTGCTGCGCGACCTGCGGATGCCGGACTTCCACCAGCACGCAGTGCATGTGCCTTCGCCTGGGGCGGTCGACGGCCAAGACACGCTCGTGTTGGGCAGGTTCTTGCGCGACGTGGCCAAGCTGAATCAGGATCAGCGAAATTTCCGCGTCTTTGGTCCTGATGAAACGCTCTCGAATCTATTGGGGGCTGTTTTTGAAGTCACCAACCGTCAGTGGGACGCCCGGGAAGTTAAGAACGATGAATTCCTCGCGCCCGCCGGCCGCGTGCTGGACTCGATGCTCAGCGAGCACCAGTGCGAAGGTTGGCTGGAAGGATATCTGCTCACCGGACGGCATGGGCTGTTCAACAGTTATGAGGCCTTCATTCGCATCATCGACTCGATGTTCAGCCAGCATGCCAAGTGGCTCAAAGTAACATTGGAATTGCCCTGGCGACGGAAGATTGCGTCGCTGAACTATCTGCTCGCCTCGCACGTCTGGCAGCAGGATCACAACGGCTTCACGCACCAAGATCCCGGCTTTCTCGACCACGTTATCAACAAGAAGGCCGACATCGTCCGAGTCTATCTGCCACCCGACGCGAACTGCCTGCTGTCCGTTTTTGATCATTGCCTGCGGAGCCGACACTATGTGAACGTGGTGGTCGCCGGCAAACACGCCCTGCCGCAATGGCTGACCATGGACGCCGCGGTCGTGCATTGCACGCAGGGGATTGGCATCTGGCAATGGGCCAGCAACGATCAGGACGGCGAGCCCGACGTGGTGATGGCCTGCTGCGGAGACACGCCCACGCTGGAGATTCTGGCCGCCGTTTCCATTCTTCGGCAGCATCTCCCCGATCTGAGAATCCGGGTGATCAACGTTGTCGATCTCATGCGGCTGCAGCCCAGCACGGAGCACCCGCACGGGCTGAGCGACACCGATTACGACTCGCTGTTCACGAAAGATAAACACATCATCTTCGGCTTCCACGGATATCCCTGGCTGGTCCACCGGCTGACCTACCGCCGGGCCAACCGCAATCTGCACGTGCGGGGCTACAAGGAAGAGGGCACGATCACGACGGCTTTCGACATGCGGGTGCAAAATGACCTGGATCGCTTTCATTTAGTGCAAGACGTGGTCGATCGCCTGCCGCATTTGGGCTCTCGGGCGCCTACCTGAAACAGCAGATGCGGGACAAGCTCATCGAGCACAAGCATTACATTGACCAGCACGGCCAAGACCTGCCGGAAATCCGCAACTGGAAATGGAGCTTGGCCAATTGCTAATCGCGAGGGGCCGTGCGCCGTCGTACTCAATCGGCAGACGACCGACTTGCATTTACCGCAAGAACGGCTGTGGAACGTTGGGCTATTTGAAGTGATTGACGAAACGACTTTCAGCACAACTGCCTGGAACCGATATCAATTGGCACTTTCGCTCAACTGCCTGTGGACAGCTTGGCGCTGACGACCGGGCCGAGCTGAATGACCAGCCCGCCGACGATGATGATCGCCAGGCCGATCCAGGTGGTGCCGGCGATCGATTCGTGAAAGTAGAAGCGGCCGGCGAGCACACTGATCAAGGCGAACACGGACACATAGATGCCCAGCAGCCGGGAGAAATCCAGATCGACTGTATTGACGACGATGCCATAGAATCCCAAGAGCAGCGCCCCGAGCAACACGAACGCCGCTCCGCTCCCTCTCAGGCCCTGGCGCACGACCGCATCGCCACCGACTTCCAAGCAAGCGGCCACTAGAAAAATGATTCCATGAAACAGGTGCTGCATTGTTAGCGTCTCGCTATTTGGGACGGGGCGACTGAAGCTCTCGATATCAGAAGATATTACGCCAGATATTACCATTCGATAGAGCAACGGTCCGGCTTTGCGCGTCCGAAGCAGCCGCTGTGCCTATCCGTCGACCCGAAAATCGCCCCTTGGCCAGCCTGAAATCCTCCCAGAGCATGTCCAGCGGCCCGAATGCTAAAATTCGAGCCGGATCCGGGTTCGGGGATCAGGTCAGTTGCCGTCGTTCGCGCGTGTCGAGGTGGATGACTGCGTGACGCAGTGGGGCACGGATTGGATGTACTGCCAGAGGGCATCGAACTGCCGCCGGGCGTTCCCCCCAAGGACACCGGTGGCATTCGTATGGATGCGGTCGGCGGATAGCTTCGGCATCTTGCCCAGCGGATCGATGCGCAAGGGATCGAGCATCCAGCGCTGATAATAGTCGTACCGAAGTCGTTCGGCCGTGTGCAGGAAGCTGATTCCTAGGGCGTTGTTCTCTTGCTTTTCCGTCGCGTTGTCGAGCGAATGACATTGGCGGCAATCCAGTCCTGCGCCCTTCAAGCTCAGTACGCGACCGGCGTTGATCGATTGCGAATCGTCGGCCGGCCGACCCTCGCCGGGCATCACCCCATGTTCGGCGGCTAAGCCCCCAGCGATCCAGGCGGCCTGGGCCGGAAAAGCGGGCATCCGGGCTTTCAGCCAAGGGCGCGACCGATACGCGAGCCTGCCGGCCAGCAACCGCGCGGTCCATTGCGATTCGAGCTTTTCGCCGGTCCAGGTGAGTGCAGGCAAAGCCTCTGGCGGCAATCCTTGGGTGCCCTCCAAATCGAGAATCTGCGCCGCGCAAGTCGCGCAGCCGTCGCGGCTGTGGCAGGCCGCACAGCGGAGTTCAGAAACCAGGCGCTGCGAGACTTCGGCGGGCGTGTCGTTGAGCAGATTGGCTGCGCCACGCTGCAGAAAGGCGCGCAGCGATTCGCGATCGTCGTCGGTAAGTCCAAAAGCGGGAGCCACTCCGCCAGCCGTTGGATCGGCGGCCAGGCATTGGCAGCAGACTGAATCGACGCTCCGCATTGTCCATGCGTTTCTGGCCTCCCTCGAGCAGCCCGACGACGTTCGAGTTCCTCTGCCGCATATCCAGGTGAACGCTCATGAAAACGGCTCCCGGCACGACCGTCGTTCGCAACGGGCAATTGATTGACGGCAACGGCGGGCAACCCCTAGTCGATGCGGTCGTCATCGTTAGCGATGGCCGTATCAGCTATGCGGGGCCAGCTCGCTCGGCCCCGACCGCATCGGCCGGAGCCCGTTCGCTCGATGCGCGCGGCGGCACGATCATGCCGGGACTCGTGGAAGCCCACTTCCACGCCACGTATTTCGACGTGTCGGAGTTGACCGACCTGGACATCAAGTATCCGGTCGAATATGTCACGCTTTTGGCGTCGGCCAATTGCAAGCTGGCGCTCGAGTGTGGCTATACCGCGGCGCGCAGCGGCGGCAGCTTGTTCAACGTCGATCATTGGCTGAAGAAAGGAATCGAGGAAGACCTGATCCCCGGCCCGCGGCTCGCTTCCAGCGGTCGGGAGATTTGCAGCGTGGGCGGGCTGATGGATTGGAATCCCGATTTTCGCAAGATCGGCATGGAAGGCCTGGCGCTCATGGTCAACGGCGCCGACGAAGCCCGCGCCGCCGTTCGCAAACTGGTCAAGGACGGCGTCGACTGGGTCAAAACCTATCCGACCGGCGACGCGGCTTCTCCGGACGTCAACGACCATCATACGCTTTGCATGACGTTTGACGAAATGCACGCGGTGGTCGCGACCGCCCATAACCACAAGATGAAAGTGACCGGGCATTGCCGCGCGACCGAGGGAATCAAGAATGCGCTGCGGGCCGGCTACGACACGATCGAGCACGGCACCTTCATGGACGACGAGGCGCTCGACCTGCTGCTGGAGCGAAACACACCCTGTGTCCCGGCGCTGCAGTTCGAGCTGGCCAGCGTCGAGCGCGGCCCGGCGGTTGGCTTGTCACCCGCGGTCGTTGCCGGACATCAAGAAACGCTCGAGGGCGGAGCGGAAAGTGCCCGTCGCATCCTCAAGGCCGGCGGTCGTATCGGCATGGGAGGTGACTATGGTTTTGCCTGGAATCCGCACGGCGATTATGCCAAGGAGTTGACGTTCTTTGTCAACTATGTCGGTTTCACGCCGCTGCAGACCATCACGTGTGCCACTCGAACCGGAGCCGAGATCATGGGCCGCGCGCACGATTTCGGCACGGTGGAGGTTGGAAAACTCGCCGATTTGTTGGTCGTCGACGGTGACGTGCTGAAAGACATTTCGCTGCTGGAAGATCGCGCGCGGTTTTTGGCCGTTATGCAAGGCGGATCGATCAAGGCCGGGACATTATCCTGAGCCAAATCCTGAGCCAAACCGGATCCGGAGCCAAACCGGGACGGATCGATCGCCCGCGTCGGTTCTCGGGCGACTCGACCTCTTTTCGGCGCCTTGCCAACCAGCGCGTCGGCGTGTCGGATCGAACGTCACGAGTCATGCGAGTCGCGCAGTGGTACTTTTTCGCAGTCTCCAGGCCCCCAACTCACGTTTTGTTGCACTCCCGGCAATCCAGTAGTTGAAATGCCGCTCGATCAAGGCGATATTGATGACCGCTCACTTCGGCGTCGCACGTAAGCGTGCTTTGTGCCGACCACGGTCAGATTGCGACCATTCGGCGATCCAGGCAACCAATCAGGAGTCTCCAGCATGAAACGCGTTTCGCCCTACTTCGCTGCCACGCTTGCCCTTTTTATTGCCCTACCGGTTCAGGCGGCGGAAAAGGCCAAGCCCGTTCGGATGGGCTGCGGACTGATGACGTTCGACACGGTGCCGGGCTGGGGCCTGCGCCCGGATGGGCAATCGGCCCTCGGGCCAACCCACGGCGGCGTGGTCGATCGATAAAGACGGCAACATTTACACCAGCGCGCAAAAAGGCGTCTTCGTTTTCTCGCCCGAGGGAGTCGTGGTTCAATCCTATGAGGGGCCGACCTACTCGAATATCCACGACATGAAGATCCGCGACGAAGCGGATGGGGAGTTCATTTACGGCGCCCGCAACGCCGACGCCGAGGGCATCAAGTTCAATGCCCATAGCGGAGAAATCGTGTTGAAGCTGCCCTTTCCCGAGGAGTCCGGATCTGGGCCTCAAGAAATTCAACCCCACGGCGATCACCGTTGCCCCCAACGGCGACATCTTCCTGGCCGACGGCTACGCCAGCAACCACATTTTCAAGTTCGACAAGACCGGAAAATACCTGATGCACTTCGGCACCAACGGCAACGGGCTCAAGGAATTCAATACCGCCCACGGCATGACGCTCGACACGCGTTACGAGCCGCCGCGGCTGTTGATCTGCGATCGCAACCACGAGCCCAAGGGGCGTCTGCTGCATTATGACCTCGACGGAAACTTCATCGCCGAGGTCGTGACCGGGCTGGGAATGCCGACGTCCGCGGCCGTCCAGGGAGACTATGTCTCGGTGCCGGATTTGCACGGGCGACTGGTGATTCTCGACAAGAGCAACACCATCATGGCCGTTCTCGGCCACAACCCGGATCCGGCCCAGAGAATGAATTTCAACATCCCGCAAGACCAGTGGATCGAGGGGATTTTTGCCGGCACGCACGGTTCCTACTGGGACAAGGACGGCAACCTTTACGTGCAGGATTGGAATGTCGCGGGGCGGATCATGAAATTGGTGCGGGTGAAGTAGACCGCACCGGTCGAGCGAACCGCCGTCCGTCGAGCCGATGGATACACTGCGGGCCTGGGCACGCTCGAACGACGAATATGAGCCGCCAGCCAGCCGCCGACATGATTGCCACTCACGAGCTTCTGCGCCCCGGCGTGGCCGGGCTGGATTCACTGTTCGCGCCGAAAACGGTTGCAGTGATCGGCGCCACGGAAACGGCCGGCAGCGTGGGCCGGACATTGCTATCGAATCTGATATCGAGTCCCTTCGGCGGCACGGTCTTTCCGATCAACCCGAAGCGGCCGAATGTTTTGGGGCTCAAGTCCTATTCGCGGATCGCCGATACGCCGATGCCGGTCGAACTGGCGGTCATCGCCACGCCCGCTCCGACTGTGCCCGCAAGTCATCGCCCAGTGCGCAGCGGCCGGCGTCAAAGCCGCGATCATCATCTCGGCCGGTTTTCGCGAGGCGGGCGCCGAGGGAGCCGAGCTGGAACGCCGCGTCCGCTTGGCGTGCCAAGGCAGCGGAATGCGGATTGTCGGCCCGAACTGCTTGGGAGTCATGAGTCCGCGGACGGGATTGAACGCGACCTTTGCGGCCGGAATGGCCCGCCCCGGTACGGTCGGGTTCATTAGCCAAAGCGGCGCGCTGCTAACCGCGATTTTGGACTGGAGCTTGCAGGAGAATGTCGGCTTCAGCGCGTTCGTGTCGCTGGGCTCGATGCTCGACGTCGGTTGGGGAGACCTGATCGACTATCTGGGCGAGGATCCGCTGACGCAAAGCATCGTGATTTACATGGAGTCGATCGGCGATGCCAAGGCCTTCCTGTCGGCCGCCCGTGCCGTGGCGCTCCGCAAACCGATCTTGGTGATCAAAGCCGGCCGCACGGCTGCCGCAGCCAAAGCGGCCGCGTCGCACACCGGCACGTTGACCGGCAGCGACGACGTGCTGGAAGCCGCCTTTCGCCGTGCCGGCGTGGTTCGCGTCAACAGCATTGGCGAGTTGTTCAGCATGGCGGACGTGCTGGCCAAGCAACCCCGCCCGGCCGGACCGCGCTTGACCGTCGTGACCAATGCCGGCGGCCCCGGGGTGTTGGCCACCGACGCCTTGATCGCCGGCGGTGGCGAACTAGCCCAGCCGACCAAAGACAGCCTGGCGGCGCTCGACGGATTGCTACCGCCGCACTGGAGTCACGGCAATCCGATCGACCTGCTGGGCGATGCCGCTCCGGAGCGCTATGCCCGCGCCGTGGAAATTGCCGCAGCCGACCCCGACAGCGACGGCTTGCTGGTCATTCTCACGCCGCAAGCCATGACCGATCCGACGCGCACGGCAGAGCAGCTCAGGCCGCTGGCCAAGTCTCACGCATAAGCCGATCCTGGCGAGTTGGATGGGGGGCGCAGGAGTCGCCGCCGGCCGGGCGATTCTGCACCAGGCCGAAATTCCTTCCTTCAATTATCCGGACGCCGCCGTGCGGGCGTTTTTGTACATGTGGCGCTATAGCTATAACCTGCGCGGGCTGTACGAAACGCCGGCGCTGCTCGTGCCGGACGACTCGGTGTCGTCGCGCGTGGCGGCCGACGAGATTGTGCTCGCGGCCCGCGGCGCGGGCGCACTTTGCTTTCGGAGTGGGAGTCGAAACGGCTGCTCACGGCCTACGGAATTCCGACGGTCGAGACTCGGCTCGCCGCCGGCGAAGAAGAGGCCGTGGCCGAAGCCGCAGCGATTGGTTTTCCGGTGGTGCTGAAACTCCATTCGACGACCATCACCCACAAGACCGACGTGGGCGGCGTCGAGCTCGATTTGGCGGACGAAGCCGCGGTTCGGGCCGCCTGGCGGCGGATTTCTCGATCCGTGGCCGAGCGCGTGGGGAGCCAGCACTTTGCCGGCGTGACCGTGCAACCGATGGTGCGACAGGCTGGCTTCGAGTTGATCTTGGGCAGCATCGTCGACGAGCAATTCGGCCCGGTGCTGCTGTTCGGCGCCGGAGGGCAGTTGGTCGAAGTGTTTCACGACCGGGCCCTGGCACTGCCGCCGCTCAATGCAACGCTGGCGCTGCGCATGATGCAGCAGACGAAAATCTTCCGAGCGCTCGAAGGCGTGCGCGGTCGCAAACCGGTCGACATCGCCGCCTTGGAACAACTGCTCATACGATTCAGTCAACTGGTTGTCGAGCAGCGGTGGATCCGCGAGATCGACATCAATCCGCTCTTGGCGGGCGAAGACGGCCTGCTGGCGCTCGACGCGCGCGTCGTGTTGCATCCGCTGGCGGTGAAGGAAGAGCAGTTGCCCCGATTGGCGATTCGCCCTTATCCGGTGCAGTATGAAACGACCCTCCAGCTCGGCGACCAGACGACCGTGCTGGTGCGTCCGATCCGGCCTGAAGATGAGCCGCAGCTGGTCAAATTCCATGAGAAACTTTCCAACGACACGGTTTACAACCGTTATTCGCAAATGCTCAAGCTCAGCCAGCGCGTGGCTCACGAGCGGCTCTCACGCCTGTGCTTCATCGACTACGAGCGCGAGATGGCCTTGATCGTCGAGCGCAAAACGTCTGCTCAGCCCGAGATCATCGGCGTGGTGCGGCTGATCAAGCTGCCCGGCACCGATCACGCCGAACTGGCAATGGTGATCAGCGACGAGTTTCAGCGGCGGGGCCTGGGCACCCGGCTCGTGCAGTGCGCCATCGACGTTGCCCGCTGCGAAAAGCTGCATCGCCTGGTCGCATATATGTTGCCGGCCAACCGCGGCATGCAGCGCGTTTGCGAGAAGCTTGGCTTCCGGGTCACATACAATCACGACCCGGTGATTGGGTGTTTGGACCTCTAGCCGGCCAGCCGATGGAACGCCTTGCGCGTGGCTTGCTTGACCAGCCAGGCCGCCCGACGCATGCCGCGCCGCGGCTTGGGGGCCGCGCAGAGCGAGATCGGATAAACATTCACTTCCGGATCGTGCTGGCGAATGCGATGCATGGCCACTTCGTCGAGTTCCGGCGTGCCGTACATCCCGACCACGTGCAATCCGTGCGACATGCAACTGCCGCACAGCGAGTGCCGTTTCTTCAGGGCCTGTAGCTCGTCGAGCGGCGTGTCGAGATAAGCCGCCAGGCGGTACTTCTGCCGGTCGAACACGCCGCAACAGAGCACGGCATAGCCCTCGAAATCGAGGGCCATCTGCTGGTCTTGAAGCACGCAAGGCTGCTCGCGATGCCGGCGCCCCACTGCGGCGGCGTCGCCCGGGTGCAGGGCGAGCCGGTCGATCAACTGCTGGTCTTGCTCGGTAATCGTGGCGTCGGTGCAGGTTTCGCCCAGGTAGGCCAGATTTTTTTCCAGCGGCATCAGCAACGCCCACAAGGGCTGGAAGTCGAAGCCCAGCGACTCGGCGAAGCTGCGCATCGCCAGCTCGTCGGCAAAGTTGTGCAGGTAGCGGTGGAACGCCACGCGGATCTTGGTTTTGCTGCGCGTGCGGCGCCGGGCGTCGGCCAGTTGCACCATATTCTCCTTAACCCGCTGGATCTGGCCGCCGACGTGCGTGGTTCCGTAGGTCTCCTGGTGAAACCCCGACACCGAAATGCGCAGCTCGCGAGGGCCGGCGCTCAGCACCGCGTCGATGTTTTTGAGCACGTTCAGGTTGCTGCTCAGCAGGCAATTGACGCCGCGCCGGGCCACAATCTCGACCAGCTCGGCCAGTTGTGGATGCAAGAGCGGCTCGGTCCAGTTATAGAGCGACACTGAGCCAAGGTCGCACTCGCCCACGGCCTTGGCGATGATTCGCTCGAGCAGATCAGGAGACATCAACCCGCTCGGCTGTCGAGCCTGTTGCGAATTGCCCACCGGACAGGACGGGCAGCGCAGGTTGCACGACCCGATCACGTCGATGACGAACGTAAAGTCTTTGCCCATTGCGCATCCCCCTGCCTTTAACCGGCATAGGTTTCGATCGGCTGGGCTTGGCAAACGACATGAGCGAGACCGGCGCCTACGGGGATAATGCCGCCAGCGCGAGCTGCGAAGGCGCGTCGCCGGCCGCTGCCATGCTGGCGCTAGCGGGGCTCAGCGCAACGCGCG
This sequence comes from uncultured Planctomycetaceae bacterium, assembly GCA_963793635.1. Classification (GTDB taxonomy): domain Bacteria; phylum Planctomycetota; class Planctomycetia; order Pirellulales; family PALSA-1355; genus CAWCAX01. Next base: position 1,073,639 of record CAWCAX010000006.1, on the reverse strand, counting down.
TCGACACGATGGGCGGCTGAGGGCCCGCGCGATCGCTCAGGCCCGCGTGTGCAGCAGCGGCACCAGGCTCACCGGCCCGAATGCCGCGACGAGCAAAACCACCATCAGGACGGTCGGTCGCCGGGGTTTGTGGGTTCGGATGCATCACCCATGCGATCGCCTCAAAGACGGCTGCAAAAGTTAGTTAGCAACGGGACCGGGATACGATGCCGTCGGTGGCGCTGGCGGCCGGGCCGCTTTGGCTTCCTGCCCTGGGGGCCAATTATCGCCAAGAATCCGGTGGAGAACAGCCCCGGGGTGGAATGCGTTTCGACGGCTTGAAAACCGGTCAATTCAGCCGACCGTCCGCGGAAAATCCAGCATCCGCTTGATCGGCCACGCCGCGTCGGCCATGATAATAGTGCCAGGCAAGACAATCGATGTACGCATGACGCGAGGCGGAGATGGATCTATCTCCATGGTTGACCTCGTCAATTCATTGCTCAAGCAATGTCCGGCCGTACCCACCTCTCTGGTGGAAGCCCATCTCCGACGCATGCCGGAGAACTACTTGGAGGGTTATTCACCCACCGAGATTGCCCGGCACCTGAAACTCTTGGCGCGGCTCTCGGCCGACCTGCAGGTCGAGGTTGACGTGCGGCCCCTCGGCGGCAAGGAGTACGAGATTTGCGTCGTCGGCTTCGACCGGACGGGCGTCTTGGCGGCCATCACCACGGCGCTGGCCAGTAACGGCTTTGACACCCAGGATCTGCGGCTGGCAACCTATCAGAGCGATCTTGACGACGACGCGGAGCGGGCCCGGTTCGTCGACGTGGCGCGCGTGGCCGCCAAGGAACGCTGCAACGTCGCCGACATGGCCAGAGAACTGCGCGAGCGATTGCGGATCGCCTTCAAGCATTTGTCCGAAGGCGATTTCATGGGTGCGCAGACCGCGGCGGCCGACAGCCGCTCGACGCTGGGCGGCCCGCCACGCGAGTCCAAGACGGTTGCCACTCCCTGGGTGGTCAAAGAGGGGTTGCTGCTGGGCGATTTTCGTCTGGAGAGCAAGCTGGCCACCGGGGGCATGGGCGAGGTCTACCTGGCGACACAGGTCAGTTTGAATCGCAAAGCGGCGGTGAAGATCGTCTCTTCGCCGGCGGTCGCGCCCGACCCGGTGGTGGCGCGCTTCGAGAAAGAAGCCAAAGTGCTCGGTTCTTTCATGTGTCCGCAGATCGTGCAGGTGTTGGCGTCCGGCACCGCCGCCGCGGCCAACGGCTCGATGCTCCGCTGGCTGGCCATGGAATATCTGCCGGGCGGAGACCTGGCGGCCTGGGTTCGCCGCCACGGCCCGCCGTCGAGCGAAGTGGGAGCGGCCTGGCTCTACGAGTCGCTCGTGGGTTTGCTCTACGCCCATCAGCACGGCATCATGCACCGCGACATGAAGCCGCACAATTTGCTTTTGACCGCCGGCGGCAATGTGAAGATCAGCGATTTCGGCCTGTTGAAAGAGGCCGCGGCCAACGAAATGGAGTTGACCATGCACGGCGCCGTGATGGGCACTCCACATTACATCGCGCCCGAACAAGCGCTCGGCGCGGCGATCGACGAGCGATCCGACATCTATTCTCTCGGCGCCAGTTTTTTTCATTTGCTCACCGGGCGGCTCGCCTTCCAAGAGCGCAGCTCCACGGCCATGCTGCTCAAAATCACTCAGCACGAGGCGCCCAGCTTGCTCGATGTGGCCCCCCAGTCATGCCGGCCACTGGCCGTGATCATCGATCGCATGATGGCGCTGCGCCCCGAGGACCGTTATCAAAACGTCCGCGTGATCCTCGAGGACGTCAAGAGCTACGTGCAGCGTGGGCTGCTGCAAGTTTCCATCGGCGACAATGCCCTGGAGACCCGCGAGAGCAACGAGTTGCCCCCGGACGTCACGCAGGTCTTCCGGCCGACCGTGGCCGACAAGAATCTAGCCCTTCTTGAAGCGGGCCGCTTCGTCGGACCCCTTGGTCGCATTGCCCGGACTGTACGAATGCGCCCCCACGCCGGCCAGCTTGCCGCCGTCGACGACCAGGTATTCGTTGCGGATCGGACGCTTCTCAAACCAACATTCCAGGATCTCGCGGGTGCCGGCGGCGTAGCGCGTCTGGGCCGAAAGCGACGTGCCCGAGACGTGCGGCGTCATGCCGTGGTGCGGCATGGTCCGCCAGGGGTGGTCTTTCGGCGGCGGCTGCGGGAACCAAACGTCTCCCGCGTAACCGGCAAGCTGTCCGCTCTCGAGCGCCCGCACGATCGAGTCGCGATCGCAGATCTTGCCACGGGCCGTATTGATCAGATATGCGCCGCGCTTCATCTTGCCGATCAGCGCATCGTTGAACATGCCTTCGGTCTCGGGATGCAACGGGCAGTTGATCGTGACCACGTCGCAGACCTTGACCATCGATTCCACGTTGGGATGATAGGTCAGGCCCAATTCCTTCTCGACGCTCTCCGGCAACTTGTGCCGATCGGTGTAGTGCAGCTTGACGTCGAACGGCTTCATCCGCCGCAGCACCGCCAGACCGATGCGGCCGGCAGCCACGGTTCCGACGCTCATTCCTTCCACGTCGTAGGAGCGGGCCACGCAGTCGGCGATATTCCAGCCCTTGTCGACGACCCACTTGTAGGACGGGATGTAATTGCGCACCAGCGATAGGATCATCATCACCACGTGTTCGGACACGCTGATGCTGTTGCAATAGGTCACTTCGGCCACGGTGACGCCGCGCTCGATGGCGGCCGCCAGGTCGGTGTGGTCCGAGCCGATGCCGGCAGTGATGATCAGTTTCAGCTTGGGCGCTTTGGCGATTCGTTCCGCCGTCATATAGGCCGGCCAGAAGGGCTGCGAGATGACGATTTCGGCGTCCGGCAGCTCTTTGTCGAGCGTCGAACCGGCGCCGTCCTTGTCGCTGGTGACGACCAGCTTGTGGCCCAGGTCCTCGAGAAACTTCCGCAATCCTAGCTCGCCGGAAACACTGCCCAGCAGTTGTCCCGGCTTGAAGTCGATCTTCTTGGGCGAGGGCAGTGTCTGGCCGCCCGGATAGACCTCCAACTTCGGCAGACCGTCTCGGGCGTAGGTTTTGGGGTAACCGGTGACGGGATCGTCGTACAGCACGCAGACAACTTTGGCCATTTTTTGCGCCTCCTAGGTAGATTTCGAATAGCTCAAAAAGATCAACTTGTACGGGAACTTCGGGCTCGAAAAAACAACCGCGGCGTGTGGATTGCACGGCGCGGCTTGGTAGCCTGGGCAGCTTTTGTGCCTGTGATTGTAACCAGAGTTTCGGGCAGCGGAAGCCGCCTGTCAAGAACGTAAGCCAGGGCGGAATTCCCGTGCGCAATCCGGCCGGCGGCTTGCCGGGACATTCTTCAAGCCAAGTGGTAGGATGTGCCGTGGTTGGGCTTTTCCACGGGGTCGCTAAGGTCGGACCCACGCGAATTTTGCCCGGCCACGCGCCCGTCCCGGGGGTGGTTATCCGGAGCCTTCCGCCGATTGGCTAGTTGTCTGGCCGATCGCATTACCGCGGCATTCGATCAACTTGGTGCCTTGTTCGAAATCTCACTCGACAAGTCTTGATGCGCCCCGCCGACATTTCGCCGTCACGCGATGACTTCGAAGTAATCGGCACATTCAACCCGGGCGTGGCCGAGACGGCCGCTGGAGTGGTGTCGCTCGTTCGCGTGGCCGAGCGCCACGCTACCCGCGAGCGGGATTCACCGGCTTGCCGCGCTGGGAGGCCGGCCGGGGAATCGCCATCGATTGGGTTGCCGACGACGAACTGGAATTTATCGATCCCCGGGTCGTGCGCTGCAAATCGGACGGCCTGGTGAGATTGACGTTTACCTCGTATTTGAAAGTCGTTCGGATTGTCGACGCAGGGCGTGTCGTCGACGATTGCGGCGCCGTCTTTGCACCGGAGCTACCGCTCGAAGAGTTCGGCGTCGAGGATCCTCGGATCACTCCGCTCGACGAACGCTTCTACATGACCTACGTGGGGGCAAGCCGGCATGGAGTCGCGACGCTGTTGGCATCGACCGCGGACTTCCGCACGTTCACTCGGCACGGAGTGATCTTTGGCCCGGACAATAAGGATGTCGTGATATTCCCGGAGCAGATTGCCGGGCAATACGTCGCGCTGCACCGCCCGAGCGGGTCGGCGGGTTTCGCGCGGCCGGAAATGTGGCTCGCCAGGTCGCCCGATTTGATCCACTGGGGTCAGCATCAGCACTTGCTGGGCGTGGGGACGACGTGGGATAGCGGCCGTATCGGGGCGGGGCCGCCGCCGCTGCGCATCGCGGAGGGCTGGCTGGTCATTTATCACGGCAACCGGCGGCCCCAGAAGCCGGGCGACGTGGGAGCCTATTCGGCCGGCGCCCTGCTGCTGGCCCACGACGATCCGAGCCGCATTTTGCGCCGCAGCACGCGGCCGCTGCTTACGCCCGAGGCCGATTTCGAATGCACCGGGTTCGTGCCGAATGTCGTCTTTCCGACCGGGATCGTTGCCCAGGGCGACTCGCTGTTGATCTATTATGGTGCGGGCGACACCAGTTCGGCGGTGGTCCGAATGTCGCTCGACGAGGTTTTAGCGTCGCTCGACGCCTGATCGCAACACGCTTCAGCAGGGCCTGATCGCGTCGATCACTTCATCGATCGACACCGTGGCGAAGGAGCTGGCATAGTCGGCCATGGCATAGGGGATGATCAATTCCCGGCCATGCAATGCTGCACCGCAACTATACACGACGTTGGGCACGTATCCTTCCCGCTCGTTTTCATTGGGAGCCAGCAAGGGTTCCGACAGGCGGCCGATCACTTTGGCCGGGTTTTCCAGATCGAGCAGGAAGGCCCCCATGGAATACTTGCGCATCGGCCCGACGCCGTGGCTGAGCACCAGCCAGCCGGCTTCGGTTTCGATCGGCGATCCGCAATTGCCCAACTGCACGAACTCCCAGGGAAACGTCGGCTTGAGAATCAGCTCCTTGGTGTACCAGAAATGCAGCATTTCCGAGTACATCAAGAAGATGTTTTCGTTGTCCTGCCGCGAGAGCATGGCATAATGGCCCCCGATCTTGCGCGGGAAGAGGGCGAACCCCTTGTTCCGGACCTCGGGGCCGTTGAGGGTGCTGATTTTGAATCGCAGAAAATCGTCCGTCTCCAACAACTGCGGCAGCACAATCTTGCCATCGAACGCGGAATAAGTGGCGTAGTAGCGCGTGCTGCCGTCGTCGTCGAAGAATTGCACGAACCGGGCATCTTCGATGCCGTTGGTCTCGGTCGGCGAATACGGAAAGATGCACCGTTCCGAAAGGCTTTGGTCCGGCTCGTACGTCGATTCATAATTCGACTTGGCCAGCGCCAGGACCCCTTTGGAGACCGGTTCCCATTCCGTCTGCTTGGCGCGGAACTGCCGTAGCACCCGGCGCACCGCGTCCTCCAACTGAGCGATGGTGAACTGCTCGTCGAGCATCATGAACACCTGCTCGGTGAAGCCGTTGGCCAGTCCCAATTCGATCAACTTTCGCATGAACAAAGGTTTGTCGTATTGCGGATTGGGGACCACGTGCGGCGCCGTTACGAAGCGCGTGGGTTGATCGATCGTGATTTGATTCTTGGCATTGACCGTGCCGGAGCGGAAGGTTATCGACGAGACATGCCCCTCGCCCGTGGCCCGCAAGCTGAGCACGAATCGCCGCGTTCCGCTGGGCAGCCCGGTCTGATCGGGATGCCACACCATCGAGGGATTGAAAAGCGCCGCCGACTCGAGGGAATACTCGTTCGTAAAATAGGCGCCAATCAGCAACCGCCGGTCTTCACTCAACGTTTCGTCGGTCAGCAGGTGGCGCCGAACGCTGTCGAACCGCTCCAGAAAGAAATTATGCAGCCGTTGATGCCGCCCCTGAAATTCGCGCATCACCTCGGCCAGCAGCGAGGAGACCTGCTCGTCGCTGACCGACATGACCCGGGCGATGATTTTGACGATTCGTTCCTGAGCGGCCGGCTCGAAGGGGCGAAAGAGCACGCGCGAGTTATTCGGTTTTAAAACCAGACCAGTACGCTTGACATCCATGTTGAGCGATCCGATGGGGTGGAAACCTGATGAGCTTTAACAGGGCGCCGCTGGACAGGCTCCGCCTGGCCCAACGATTCAGCGCCGATTCACAGGTGTCTCGCTACCGACGGGACGGAACGTCGTCAGAGCGCGGTCCGTCAGTTCAAGCTCGGCCAGCGCCAGTTGAAATGCCAAGGTCGATTCGGCGCCCTGATTCTGGTTCACGCGGTCCTGGTGCAGGCCGTCTCGGCAGCCACCGGTTCCCGCGTCGTAAACGTCCAATCCCAAATCGTTGCGACCCAGAAACCATTCGAACGCGAGTCTTGCCTCGGCCAACCATGTGTCGTCGCCCGTCGCGCTCCAGGCACTGATGCAGGCCGACACCGTGGCCTGGACCTCGACCGGTTGCTGGTCGAACTGCGCAGCACTCCCGGCCGCGCCGATAGAATCCATTGCTGCCGATCGGCCGCAGGTGACCGTGAGGCGAACGTTGAATTTCCAAAAGCCAATGCAGCGTGCGCAGGCCGACCTCTAGCGAACGCTGATTGCCCACCCCCTGGCCGTTGACGATCAAGGCTTGCGACAGCCGGGAGTTATCATAGGACGCAATCTCTTCGAACCAAGGCCAGTTTTCGGTCGCGGTTCGGTCATACAGGTCGATCAGGCGAGCCGTGAGCGTCTCGCGAACCTGATCCACCCGCCGATCGCCGCTCAAACGGCGGAAATATTCCTGAATTCCCAGACAGCGCAAAGGCGGCCGTGCGCGGCGAGGAAATCTCCATGGCGGCCGGCAAGGCACGATTGAACATCTCGACCGCCCAATACTGGAAGTCGGCCCGCCGGCTGCGGCCCACGCATGTGCCCAGCGCCCACAGCGCCCGCCCAAAGCAATCGTCGGATCCGGGGTCTTGAACCCAGCGACGATCGAGGGTCATGAAGTTGCGAAAGCGGCCATTCTCGCCGTCGAACGCGGCATTGAAGAACGCGGCGTAGGTCGTCGCGGCCCGGAGCACCAACGGCGATTCGTTGCCCAACTCTTCAAGCAATACCGTCAGAATCAGCGCCCGGGCGTTGTCGTCGGTGCAGTAGCCGTGCTCGAAATTGGGGATCGTGTAGCTGGCGTGCTGGAAAATGCCGGTCGAGTCGGTCATGTTCAGCAGATGGTCCAGCCGCAGGACGGGCAAATCGAGAGTCCGCTCCTCGAGGGTTGGCACCGCGTAGCGCCGGCCGGGCTTATCGATCAGGCTGCGCCGCGCCTGCTGGAACGTGTCCATGTAAAGATGAGCCACATTGCTCCAGATCATCTCCCGGCCCAGCATATAGGCTCGCTTGCGCATGGCATTGCAGCGAGCATCGTCGGCCAACAGGCCGCAAATCGCGCGAGCAATCGCCCCGGAATCCGCGAAAGGCACCAGCACGCCGCGCCCGTCGGCCAGCAACTCCTCGGCATGCCAGTAGGGAGTCGAAATGACCGCCTTGCCGCAGCCGAACGCATACGCCAGCGTGCCGGAGGTAATCTGTTCCGGGTTCAGGTATGGAGTGAGATACAAATCGGCCGCGCCGAGGAATTCCGTCAGTTCTCGCAGGTCGACGAAACGATTGTAGAAAATCACGTTCCGCTTGATGCCCAGGTCGCGCGCCAGTCGCTCCAAGCTCAGGCGATAGGCTTCACCCTGGGCCCGCACCAGATTGGGATGCGTGGCCCCCAGAACGATGTACACGAAGTTCGGAAATTCCCGCAGCACTGCCGGAATCGCGCGCAGCGCGTGCTCGATGCCCTTGTTCGGCGCCAGCAGCCCGAACGTCAGGGCGACTTGCTTGCCTTCCACCCCGAATTTGTCCTTGTAAAAATTCGGGTCCGCGAACGGCATGTCGGGGATGCCATGCGCGATCAAGGTGATCTTGCTGTTGGCGATGCCGTAAACTTCTTGCAAGAGCGATTTGCCTTTTTCCGACATCACGACCAGCCGGGCCGACACGTCGGCCAACTGCTCGATGATGCGCCGCTGTTCGGCGTTGGGCTCGCGCAATACCGTGTGCAGCGTCGTGACGACCGGCATCCGCAGATCGCGCAACAGTCCCAGCACGTGGCTCCCGCTGGGGCCGCCATAGATGCCGAACTCGTGTTGCAAACAGACGACGTCGGCGTTGCTGAAGTTGAGAAAGTCAGCCGCCCGCAGGTACGAATCGAAATCCTGCTCGGCGATCTGAAATCGAACCTCCGGCGGATAGTCGTATCCCCCCTCGATGTCGTCGACCGGGACCACGCAACATTCGACTTCGGGAAACTTTTCCGAGACCGACCGCTGGAGGTCCTGCGTGAAGGTGGCAATGCCGCATTTGCGCGGGAAATAATCGCCGACAAATGCCGCGGTGCGGACTTCGTTGATTCTTCCCATAGCCGCACCAATGCTGGTTCCGGTTCGGAACGGCCGGGTGATGGCCCGCCAAGTAGGCAAGGCGAAAGAAAAGCGCCGCTCCTCAGAGGAAGCACGCACTGCGGATCGCGTCGTCAAACCGACCTGTTGGACTATACCAGATTATCAGGACGATGATAGAGCAACAGCCCGGACAACGATCACGGCGCATGCAGCTGCGCACATCCCGAGCGATCGCCCTTACTTCTTCTTGGCCTCGCGGAACGCGGGCGATTCGACCAGCGTGAGGACTAAGACTTCCTCGGCCGTTACGGTGCTAATGTCGTGGTGCAGGCTAAGCACTTTGACGCCGGTGACCTCATGGACCATGGCTTCGATGAGCGGCCGCGACGTCTCGATTAGTTGCGTGCGAACTTGTTTGAGCAGCTCCCGGCCCTTCTCGGCCGGGAGCGTCTTAACGAGCTGCTGTTCCGCCGCGGTCAGCACTCCCTGGAGCCGAACCACCACCAAATCGCCGAGCAAGAAAGCGTGAATCTTCTTGGGCCCTCGGCCCATGTATTCCTGCTCGAAGCGCGTGATTCCTTCGCAGATCGCGGCTTCGATTTCTCCCTGCGTTTTCATAGCGGTATCGGACTCTTCCAGGTTTAAGCCTCCGCGCAGCTACGCGCCCGCCGGGAGAAGTGGCATTTTCGAGCTGCGTGTCCAGTGTAAATATCGTACGAAATACCATGCCAGAGGACAATTCGCTTGCATTCCCCAGGCCCACGCTGTAGTATTAACCGTCAGCCTGCGACTTCAGTGCGGGCTTTTGTCAGCGGTGAGTTCAAAGTTGTCGGACGACTAGATAAAGAACAACCCGGTCACGCCGGGGGGTTCGTTTCAGAGTAAGCCGACGTGGTGGAATGCCTTCGGGCGTTCTACCACGTCGGCTTTTTTTGTTTTCGGCGGCCAACCGTGGTGGCGACCACCAAGGATGAAATCGATGGAACAGCCCACTTTAACCATGGCCCAGCAGGTTGCCCAAGCGGCAAGCGCGTTTCAGCAGCAACGGACGGGCCACACGCCCAAAGCGGTGACCGTGGTCCTGAGCGAGAGCACACTCGTGATCACGCTGCACGGAGCACTATCGGCTGCCGAGGAGGATTTGGCCAAGAGTCCGGCCGGCGCCGCCCGGGTGCAGGATTTTCACCGCCAGTTGTTCGCCAACTCCTGCGAGCCCCTGCGTCAAGAAATCAAACGCATCACCGGTGTCGAGGTGCGCGAATCGGTCGCAGAGGTCGAGCCGAGCACCGGCACGGTGGTTCAAGTGTTCACGAGCGGCACCATGGTGCAGGTATTTTTGCTCGCGCATGGCCTGCCGGCAGGCGTCTGGAACGGAGTCGGATCAAGTGATCCGAGATGATGGTTTCTGCAACGTGTCACAAGGAGATTCGAAATGTTGTCCACTATTTTGATCGTGGTATTGATTCTGATGTTGTTCGGTGCCCTGCCGGCGTGGAATCACAGCCAAAGCTGGGGCTATGCTCCAAGTGGCGGACTGGGGTTACTGGCGCTCGTGCTGATCGTTCTGGTGCTTGCGGGCCGGATCTAAAGGCTCTAGACGCATGTCAGCCGCGGGAAGTGAATCCGTACTCAGAAAGCTAATGTCATGACCTCAGACGATTCAACGCGACTTTCATCACAAGAAATGGAAGCGCGTTTCGACCTGTTGGCCACGGACGCGAAGGAATACGCCGTCTTTTTGGTCGGGCTGGATGGAAATCTGCTCTGCTGGAACGCGGGAGCACAGCGCATTTTCGGCTACCAGTCGAACGAAATCATCGGGCAGCCGTATTCCTGCTTCTTCTCGCCCGAAGATATTATCACGGGCCGGCCCGAGCATGAACTCAAGTGCGCATTGGCGGAAGGGCGCACGGACAGTAATTGCTGGCAGGTTCGCAAAGACGGAACACGGTTTTGGTGCCAGGCAGTCGTGACGCCGCTGTTCAACGAGGACAAGCAGGCCCGGTCGTTCGTCAGAGTGATGCACGATCTGACCGAAAGCGCGGCGCTCGAGGGCCAACGTAAACGCGCAGACGGACTGGCCGAAGCCAATCGGAGCAAGGAGGAATTCATGGCATTGCTGTCGCATGAGCTCCGCAGCCCCCTCTCGCCGATTCTCAATGCCCTGCATATTCTGCGGCAAATGAAGACGAACGACCCCCTCATCGAGCAAGCCGGAAACATCATCGACCGCCAGGTGGGACTGATGGTGCAATTGGTGGATGATCTGCTGGACATCAGCCGGGTCACCAAAGGAAAGTTGCGACTTACCAAAGAACAGGTCGAACTGCGCGTCGTGGTCAACGATGCCGCCGAATCCGTCCGCCCCTTGATGGACGCACGCAAACACGAGTTTTCGGTATCGCTCCCGATCGAGCCGATTTGGGTCGAAGCGGACCCGGCTCGCATGGAGCAAGTGGTCGTCAACTTGCTCAACAATGCCGCCAAGTACACGGACCCGGGCGGGCTCATCCGGATGACCGTCAACCGGGAAGGGGCCGAGGCCGTGATCCGCGTGCGCGACAACGGAGTCGGCATCGCCCCGGAAAATCTGCCGCACGTCTTCGAACTGTTTACCCAGGTCGACGGCTCACTCGGTCGCTCCTACGGCGGATTGGGAATCGGGCTGGCGCTGGCTCGCAACCTGGTGGAGATGCACGAAGGAAGGCTGCAAGCTTCCAGCGCCGGTTTGGGAAAAGGATGCGAGTTCTCGGTCAAGTTGCCGCTGCTTCTAGAACCACCCATGCGTGAAGCCAAAGTTGTTCTGGAACCAGGACCAAACGCGGGACGATCGGTGCATGTGCTGATCGTGGAGGATAGCGTCGATGCCGCCGACAGCCTGAGCCTGCTATTGCGGCTGTACGGACACGAGGTTCGCGTGGCGCACTCTGGGCCGACTGCCTTGGAAATGGCGGCGGCCGATCGGCCCGACATGGTGCTGCTGGACATCGGCTTGCCGGGCATGGATGGCTATCAGGTTGCCAGGCGGTTGCGGGAGCGGCCGGAGTTCAAGGACGTGATGATGTGTGCGTTGACCGGCTACACCCCCAGCGAAGCCGACCATCAGCGTCAGCAGGAAACCGGCTTCGATCACTACTTTGTCAAACCGCTGGACCTGACGAAGCTGCTCGAACTGATCGAAAGGGTCGGCTCGGCAGCATCCTGACCGTCCGTCTGTGATTTTGTCGCCATGCTTTCCTCGCCGGCAGATCGCCGACGATTCCAAGATCGAAGTCAAACGGCAGCTCAGCCCCAGCATTACCAGGAGGATCGATAATGAATGGCGCCAGCGAATTTTATTGCGTGGTGAAAAGCAATCTCGGCGCGGACGTCGTGCTGGCCGGCAAATCAAACGAGTGGGGCACGTTAAGGTGGACGGACGAATTAGGCAACTCCATTGCCCCCTTCTTTACGAGCCTGACGTCCGGTCGGGCGTTTCTCGAGACCATCAGTGGCTGGCTGCTCAAACACTGCCCGGTCTCGTTCGTCGTCGCGGTGATCTTGGCCGACATTCAGCACCACACCACGTTTTACACGATCGATCCGGTGAGCACCGAGCGGTTCAAGGCGCTGAGCCCGGTGCAGTTTCTGACGGAGCTCATTCGTCAAAAGCATCCGACCGGCCGCGAGATGCACGAACCGGACCTCGAGCATCCCAGCATTATCCCCATCGAGGACTTTTTAGGCGAAGGGGGAGATATCGATGCGAAACTCGAATCCAGGCGAATGTTGGCCGCCGCTGATTTGATTTTCGGCATCGACGTCATCAGCCGAAAACAAACCATCGTCTACGGCCGATCATCGCTCGAGGAACTCCTGCATACCGGGCACAGCGGCATACTCGGAGTCCTGAACGTCGGGGTCGACCAGCAGTCGGAGGAAATCGACAAGCTGGCCACGTTGGTACAAGACGTCAAAGGCCATCACGACTATCACGGGGCCGGCGCCCGCTAGCCGCCTGCGCTGCAATTGATCACCACGAATCATGAAAAACCGCGCGGCATTTTTGTGTTGATGTAGCTTGAACCGAAGGGACGAGCGAAATAGCGGACCGCCACACGAAGTCCGCGCATCAGCATTCGCAAAAGTAGACGCCCAAAGTTTGCGAACTGAAAATCGTATTCGCCCTCGGCATTCGTGCCGAGGGCGCTTCGTTTTCCTGCGACAGGATTTCGTTGGCCTTCAAACGCGAGATGTCTTGGCGGGCCGCTTTGGCTGCCCATTGGCGGATCGCGCACTGCCGGACGCCGAGCTTGCCTTATACTCCTCCAAAAAGCGCGCCAAATAGGGGGCCGTGCGACTCTCCCGCGCGGCGGAAAGCTGGGCGGGAGTTCCGGCGGCCACGACCCGGCCTCCTTCGTCCCCCGCGCCCGGACCAATGTCGATCACCCAATCGCTGCCGGCCACGACGCGCATGTCGTGCTCGACCACGATCACCGTATTGCCCGACTCGACCAGCCCGTCGAGCTGCGCCAACAGTTTCTCGACGTCGGCCGGATGCAGGCCGGTCGTGGGCTCGTCGAGGATATACAGCGCGTTGCCCCGATTGGCTCGTTGCAATTCGGTGGCCAGCTTGATCCGCTGCGCCTCGCCGCCGGAAAGTTCGGTAGCCGGTTGGCCCAGCCGCAAATAGCCCAGGCCGACTTCTCGCAACACATTCAGCGTCCGAATCGCGTGCGGTGCTTCGGCAAAGAAGTCGGCGGCCGCGTCGACGGTCATGCCCAGCACGTCGGCGATGCTCTGATCGCGGTACTTTGATTTCGAGGGTCTTGGCGTTGTAGCGGGTTCCATGACACGTCGGACAGGGCGTATAGACGCTGGGCAGGAACAGCAACTCGACCATCACGAAGCCTTCGCCCTGGCACGTCTCGCAGCGGCCCTTGGCCACGTTGAACGAGAAACGTCCCGCGTCGTAATGCCGGGCGCGCGCCGCTTTGGTGGCGGCGAAAAGCTTGCGAACGTGATCGAACAGGCCGGTGTAGGTCGCCAGGTTGGAGCGCGGAGTGCGTCCGATCGGTTTCTGATCGACCCGCACCAGCCGCTCGATCGATTCCATCCCGCCGGTGATCTGGCCGCCCAGCGTCGCCACCGTGGTTCGCTCCAGCTCCTCGCCCTCCTCCTCGTCCGAAGGCAATCGCATGGCCCAGTTGCTCTGCCACCAGCTCGACCAGCACCTGGCTGACCAGGCTCGACTTGCCCGACCCGGAAACGCCGGTCACGGTGGCAAAGCACGCCCAGCGGAAAATCGACGTCGAGCCGATCGAGATTGTTGCGCGTGGCGCCCGCCAGTCGCAGCCAGCCCTGGGGCGAGCGCGGCGCCCGGCCGGGAAGGACCTGCTCGCCGAACAGAAAACGGCGCGTCTGCGACTGCTCGACCCGTTTGAGCCCCGCCGGCGGGCCGCTGTAGAGCACCTGCCCCCCCTGCTCGCCGGCCGCCGGTCCGACGTCGACAATCCAGTCGGCATGCCGGATCACGTCGAGTTCGTGCTCCACCACGAACAGCGAATTGCCCGAGGCCTTCAGTTGATCGAGGGCCCGCAGCAGCGCCTCGGTATCGGCCGGATGCAGCCCGGCCGATGGCTCGTCGAGCACATAGACGACGCCGAACAGATTCGACCGCACCTGCGTGGCCAGCCGCAGACGCTGCAGCTCGCCGGGCGAAAGCGTGGGCGTGCTGCGCTCCAGCGCCAGATAGCCCAGCCCCAGGTCGAGCAGCACGCCGATCCGGGCCAGCAGGTCCTTGGTAATCCGCTCGGTGACCATCACCTTTTCCGGATGTTCGACCGCCAGCTTTGACCAAATCCGGCGCCGTGCCGTCCGCAAAGGGCCTGATGATGCCGGCCAAACGCTTGAGCGGCAATCGCGAGATGTCGGCAATGTCGAAGCCGGCAAACTTCACGGACAGCGACTCGAGCCGCAGTCGCTTGCCGTGGCACAGCGGGCATTCGGTGTTCAGCAGATACTGGGCCACCCGCCGTTTCATCAACGGGCTTTCCGTATTGGCAAACGTCTGCAGCACGTACCGCCGGCGCCGGTGAACGTGCCCTGATAGCTGGGCTCTTCCTTATGCTTCAGCGCCTGCCGCACTTCCGCGGCAGTGAAACCGGCATAGACCGGAACCACCGGCTGCTCGTCGGTAAACAGCAACCAGTCGCGATCTTTTTTCGGCAGCTCGCGCCAAGGCCGGTCGACGTCGTAGCCGAGCGTGACCGAAATATCGCGCAGGTTCTGCCCATGCCAGGCCGTGGGCCAGGCGGCGATCGCGCGCTCGCGAATGCTCAACGAATCGTCCGGCACCATCGAGCGTTCGGTCACATCGTAGATCCGACCCAGCCCATGACATTGAGTGCAGGCGCCCGCGGGCGTGTTGGGCGAGAACGACTCGGCCTCCAGATGCGGCTGATGGCGCGGATAGCTGCCGGCGCGCGAATACAGCATGCGCAGCAGATTGGAGAGCGTCGTGACGCTGCCCACCGACGAGCGCGTGGTGGGCGAGCCGCGCTGCTGCTGCAGTGCGACGGCCGGGGGCAAGCCGTCGATCTCGTCGACCTCCGGGACGCTCATCTGATGGAACAAGCGCCGCGCATAGGGGGAGACCGATTCCAGATAGCGGCGCTTGCGCCTCGGCGTAGAGCGTGCCGAAGGCCAGCGACGATTTTCCGGATCCGGAGACGCCTGTGAAAACGACCAGGGCATCGCGCGGAATGTCGAGATCGATGTTCTTGAGATTGTGCTCGCGCGCCCGCGCACGCGAACAAAGCCCGCAAAGTTCTGGGCGGCCGCGCGGTCAGATTGCAAACGGTCGGTATTCTTCATGACATGTCGCTGCTACTTCGTCCGGCCGCGAACCTGCTCCAATCCTTCGCCCCAGCGATGCATGGCCGACAGCACGGGTTCGAGTTTCCTGCCCGTGGCGGTCAGCGAGTATTCCACTTTGGGTGGAATTTGCTGATGCACGCGGCGGTCAATGACGCCGTCGGACTCCAGCTCGCGCAGTTGCTTGGTGAGCGTGCGGGCCGAGATGCCGGTCAGGGTCCGCCGTAACTCGCCGAACCGCAAGCTGCCGCGTGTCAGGTAATACAGAACCAGGACTTTCCATCTTCCGCCGATAATTTCGAGCGTCGTCTCGACCGGGCAGCGGACCGCTTTGGGGACCTTTTCTCCGCGAATTTTGGCGGCCATCGGGCTGGGTACTTTCACAGAGGATACCAAGTTACAATTTCGGGTGCTGGGTGGCCGGCGTGTGGCTGGGCGGGGAAGGGCTAGGCAAGCCGCATGGCTAATTCTTCGTCCAGAATCTCGCGCACGGTCAGCGGCACGATTACCTTGCCAGTATTCTTGAAAAACGCCCCTATCTCAGTCAGCGCGTCGGACGAAAAATCAAACGACACGAAAAAGCCTTTAGTCCGGTTCTCGCGGACCATGACCGCCTCAAAAGAATCGATGTCCGGCCGACCGGCCTTGTCTTTCTGCTTGACCTGGATCGGATACCACGCATCCATAAAGTCCAGTTCCCCCTTTTTCTTTCCGCCGGCCGGGGCCGACGATACCGGGAAGATCTTACCGTCAATTCCCATGTCGCCGACTTGAGCCTTGTTCGGGATTCCTCCAAGGGCAATGACCGCCCAATTCTCGAATTCAAAGTGCGGCATTTCGCGGAGCTGAGATTCCTTGCGGGGCAGGTCACGGATAACGAAGTCCGCCCCCTCTCGAATCTTGCAGATGGCCTTGAGTCGGTCCGCCATGACACGGCAGGCCGTTGGCGACACGTCGATGCCGATCCATTTCCTATCAAGGTGCTCTGCGGCCACGAGCGCCGTCCCGCAGCCACAGAACGCATCTAGCACAAGGTCGCCGGGGTTGCTGCTGGCGCCGATGATCCGATCAAGCAGCGCTAGTGGCTTTTGCGTCGGATAGCCAAGCCGCTCAAGTGCGCGCGAATTCAACGGTGGAATGTCGTCCCAGATGGTATCGATCTGGACACCAGCCATTTCATCCAGATAGCGTTTCATCCGTGGCCATGCCCCCTTGGTCGCTGGCCAATAAATTAAACCATCCTTGTCTAGTTGCTCCAGATCGCTTGGCGGCCGTCCCCAATGGCGCTGAATAGAATTTGGGTCAAAGCCGCGCCAAGTTCCGCCCGTGGCGCCATGCCGAATTCCGTCGCCCGTGAGGTCTGTTACGGAGAATCGTCGTCCGTCAGCGTCTTTGTAGCAATAGTGCTTCTTGATTCTCTCCTCGCTTAGTGGAGTGAACTGCCGATGAAACGTGCGGTTTTTTCCGGCATAGAAAAAAATCGAGTCGTGATTGTTTGGATAGCCGTCATAGCTCTGGGATTTGGCTGTAGCTCGACGCCAAATTATCTCGTTCTGGAAGCCGCCCTCGCCGAAAATCTGGTCGAGCATGACCTTGACGTAATGGCTTGCGTGCCAGTCGCAATGGTAATAAAAGCTGCCGGTCTTTTTCAGCACGCGGGATAGTTCGACGCATCGTGGCCGCATGTATTCGATGTAGGCCTTCGTCGATTCGTGCCGATCCTCGAAGGCCCGCTTTTCCTTTGTCTCACCCCAGAAAACTTCGTAGTTGCGGTTCGAGTTGAACGGCGGGTCGATGTAGATCAGGTCGACCGACTCGGCGGGGATCTTCGGCAACTGGATCAGGTTGTCGCCGCAATAGATGATTTGGCTGCGCCGAAGCGGAAATAGGTCCGGCTGGTCTGTCTGCTTGCGGCGTTTTGCCATTTCAGCAGGGTAGCTTTCGGCAGCATGAATAAAAAGCCCCGCCGAGAGGCCTCATGGCTTCGGCGGGGCTTGATGTTCAAATTGTCGGCGCGACGAACTACCTACGCAGGGGAATCCGCATGGGCCTTTGGTTGCGTTTTGGTGGCTTCCGGTCCTTTGGCCGGAACTTCGTACCCCAGGGCTTTGGGTCGCCCTTGGGCCGGCTTCCGTACCTGCTCGTCATTTGATTTCGTCAGCCTTGACGCGGGAAACTCTTCCCGATATTTTGGGCCTTTCTGTTGCCCGCTGCGGTACTGACGTACAATACGTTGAATCGTTTGTAATGGCCGGTTTTGTTCTTTGCGGGATTCAACCGGCCGACAATGCGAGACAAGGGCGGCCTTTGGGCCGCTCTTGTCGTTTCCCGAGTCGGGAATGGCTCGTCACGCTGATTTCTTGGGCATTGCTGTCGCTCCCTAGGTTGGTTCGGCCGTGCGCTACTTGGCCCAATTGATCCTTGAAGCGCGGTTGTTTCCGTTCAGCATTACGCGCGCGACCAAGTGCCAATGTGCCCAATGAGGCAATGGCGGTCACGAGCCGTCATAACGATCGGTAAATCTGTCTACGCGAGAAGTAGACTTTGGAGCCAGAGCGGCTAAAGAATGGGGCTTAGTGAGGGCCGCAATCCAAGTACACCCTGAAACGAAAGCTTCGTTCCCAGGAAGAGCTTACCTAATCGCTGGCATGCCTGCAATACCGATTGCTGGCACTCTGTAAAAAAAGTTGGCCGCCGGGAGAAAGCTCCCGGCGGCCTGTGTACTCAACCACGACCCTCACTGCGATTTGTTGTACTCAAAGCACACAAACTTGGCAACCCTGCGCGAATAATTTTTCGGTCCTTGCTTGCCTGACCCGCTACATACTCGTAGACTTGCCACATGGGCTCCAAATCGCCAAAACCGACCGAGATTGAGGCCATCCGGGGCAGGCTCCGCGATGCTGCCAACGCCAGCGGCATGACTCAGCAGGAAATCGGAGAAGCGATGGAATTCAGCCCGTCCGGGGCTCGCCAGGCCGTCTCACGGATGCTCAGGCCCGACTCTGACTATGACCCCCGGCTGTCGACGCTCCTGGCGTTTGCCAAAGCGGTCAAGCGGCCATTGAGCGACATTCTCTGACCGACCAATCCGGGCTGAAAAGAATCTGGCCGATTCACCTTCTTTGTCTACGAATCCGTTGATAAGCGTGGGCTCGCTGTCTACAATACAGTAGACAACCAAAGGGAGCCTGAAATGATTGAAAATGCCTGCCAACACCATGACACCAAGAAACACGGCCGGGATCGGCATGGAGTCCAGCGGTACAAGTGCCTACTCTGTGGAAAGACCTTCAGCGAGCCGAAAACCAAGCTGATCGGCGATAGCCGCCTGCCAGTGGACCGGGCCGTTATGTGCCTGCGAATGCTCCTGGAAGGCGTTTCGATCCGTGCCGTTTCCAGACTGACCGGGACGGACAAGAATGCCATCATCGCCCTGGCTGTCGAAATCGGTCAGCGGTGCGATCGGTTTATGAAAAATACCCATCGCGACCTACAGGTTGACGATGTTCAGTGCGACGAAATGTGGGGCTTCGTCAATTGCAAAGAGCGCACCCGCGAGCGACTGGACCGCAGCCCAGAGTTTGGCGATTGCTACTGCTTCACGGCAATTGAGCGTAACAGCAAGCTGCTCATCGCGTGGCATGCCGGCAAGCGCAGTGCCGACGACACAGAGCGATTCATCTACAAGCTAAAGGATGCGGTCAGCGGCAAGCTTCAAATTTCGACGGATGGCTACGGTCCCTATCGCGGTGCAATCCAATGCGCGTTTGGCTGGGATGCGTCGCACGGGGTAGTCATCAAGAATTACGGATCGGCGGTTGCGGGCGAAGGTCGCTACTCTCCGGCACAGGTCGTTAGCTGTGAGAAGCGAAGCCATTGGAACCAGCCAGACATGGACCGGGCCTGCACCTCGCACGTCGAGCGCTGCAATCTGTCGATGAGAATGGGCATGAGGCGGCTAACGCGACTCACGAATGGCCACAGCAAGAAGCGTGAGAACCACGAGGCCGCGCTGGGCCTCTGGTTCGCCTACTACAACTATTGCCGAGTCCACGAAACCTTGAAGTCCACGCCGGCGGTCGCTGCCGGATTGGCCGACCATACGTGGACAGTGTTAGAATTGCTCGAAAGGATAGCAACACACTAGCCACCCAGCACCCAATTTCGCCCATACTTGCCTTTTTATCCCTGTCGCCCTAAAAGTCAATGAGCGGTTTGAACTTGTGATCGGCTCGGCCGCGGGCGGCCTTGAGGCCAGTAAGGTAGCACCAATCCAATCACCCGGCTACAAAGGGATATCACTATGAAAAAAATCATCGACATTCGGCGAAATATCGAACCCCATTGGGTTGGCGACGGGTTCCCGGTCCGCAGTCTGTTCTCGTATCAGAGTCTGGCCGGCCAGCTCGATCCTTTCCTGCTGCTCGACTATGCCGGCCCGTATCGATTCGCGCCGTCCGACAAGCCGCGCGGCGTGGAAGGGCATCCGCATCGCGGCTTCGAGACCGTGACCATCGTTTACGACGGCTCGCTGGAGCACCGCGACTCGGCCGGCAATCATGGCAGCATCGGCGTCGGAGACGTACAGTGGATGACGGCCGCCTCGGGCGTCGTTCACGAGGAATTTCACAGCCGCGAATTTACGGCCCGCGGCGGAACGCTGGAAATGGTCCAACTGTGGGTCAACCTGCCGGCCGAGTTCAAGATGTCCCCGCCCCGCTATCAAGAGATCCTCAGCAGCCAGATCCCGCAGGTCGCTCTGCCGGGCGGCGCCGGCGTGGCGCGGGTCATCGCCGGCGAGTTGCAAGGGGCCAAGGGGCCCGCCAAGACGTTCACGCCCGTCAACCTTTGGGACTTGCGGCTTCCGGCCGGAGTCTCCACCGAGTTGACGCTGCCCGAGGGTTATACGACGGCCCTGGTCGTGCAGAAGGGAACCGTCGAGCTCAACGGTTCCGACGCGGTGCGGGGCGTGGAGCTGGCCGTGTTTGACCGCGCGGGAGATCGCATCGCGATTCGCGCCACGGCCGACACCATGGCTCTGTTGCTCTGCGGTCAGCCGATTGGCCAGCCGGTCGTCGGCCAGGGACCGTTCGTGATGAACACCAAGCAAGAGATTCACCAGGCCATCCGCGATTATCAAACCGGCCGCATGGGGTTTCTCGAGAATCCCGCGTGAGGCAAAGCGGCGTTTTCTGGAATCCGCGCTCGCTTGACATTATGATGATTTAGCAATGTTGCGCCGACCGAATTCTCGGCCGGACTGCTCTTCCTGCCGAGCGGTACATCCGACTCTCCATGTCGCAAGCATTGTGTCGGCGGACGTTTCTTTGCCAGGTGACGATGATGGGCAACACGAAAGCCAAAACGGTACGCGCCGGCGGCGCACCGGCCAAGTCGAACGGAGCTGCTTCGGTTGGCGGCAAAAAGGCTCCGGCCGATGCACCAACCGCCGACGGCCGGACGCTCCGCAAGCAGACGCCCAGATCCAGCCATGCCGAGTGGAGTCCGCCGGCGGACCGCCCCGATCCCATCGAACTGCTGATCGAGACGAGCGTGGATCGTGTTCCGCACCTGCTGCCGATACGCTATGGCCGGATGCTGCAATCGCCGTTCGCGTTTTTCCGCGGCGCGGCGGCGATCATGGCCTCGGATCTGGCCGGCACTCCGGTCACGGGCCTGCGCGTCCAGTGCTGCGGCGATTGTCATCTCTTGAATTTTGGCGTTTTCGCCACACCCGAGCGGCGCGTGATCTTCGACATCAACGATTTTGACGAATCGTTGCCCGGGCCTTGGGAATGGGACCTGAAACGGTTGGCCGCCAGCTTTGTCATCGCCAGCCAGCACAACGGCTTCAAGGCGGCACAAGCCCGCGCGGCGGCGCTGGCCTGCGCTGCCGGTTATCGCCAGCAGTTGGCGCGGCTTTCCAAAATGCGGGCGATCGACGTCTGGTACGAGCGCATCGACGTCAACGACTTATTTGCACACTCGACGCAAAAGGAGTTTCGTCGGCAGGACCGCCAGGCGGTTCGCAAAGTTTCCCAGGGTATCCAGGAGCACGACGATCCCCGGCTGTGGGGCGAAAGCAACGGAAGAATCAAGATCCGCGACAATCCGCCGTTGATCTATCATCCCCAGCACGTCGAGGCGCTGGAGTTCATCGACCACTTGCGCGAGGCGTTCGAGTCGTATCGCCGGACCCTGTCCGACGAGCGCCGCGTGCTGCTGGATCGATATCATTTGGTCGATCATGCGGTGAAGGTGGTCGGCGTGGGAAGTGTGGGAACCCGCTGCGGCATCCTGCTGCTCATGGCCGGACCGGACGATCCACTGTTCTTGCAAGTCAAAGAAGCGTGTCCGTCGGTGCTCGAACCCTATGCGGGCGCCTCGCAATACGGCAATCACGGTGAGCGCGTCGTGATCGGGCAGAGACTGATGCAGGCGGCCAGCGATCTGTTCCTGGGTTGGACGCAAGGACACGCCGGCCGGCATTTCTACATCCGCCAACTGCGCGACATGAAAGTCAAACCGATGGTCGAGGTCTATGATCCCCCCACCATGACCAGCTATGCCGGATCGTGCGGCTGGGTGCTGGCCCGGGCCCATGCCCGCAGCGGCGACCCGGCCCGGATCAGCAGCTATCTGGGGACCGGCAATCGGTTCGACCAGGCGATTGCCGACTTTGCCGAAGCCTACGCCCGGCAAAACGAGCTGGACCACGCCGAACTGGTGCGAGCCGTTCGCGACGGACGCGTGACGGCAGATTTGGAGCGCTAGTGGTCTGTCAGTCGTGAATTGATTGGTAAGGCCAACGGGAATTTTACCGCAAAGGGCGCGGAGGGTCGCAGAGTGGAATGAAATAGCCGAGTATTCTTTGCTCCGCGATCCTCTGCGTCCTCTGCGGTAAATAAAAACCAGCGCTGATCCATCAAATCAGGGCGGACTGAGCACTGGCCGAACGGAACGGCTCCTCGGTTGGCCGTTTTTCCGACACGATCAACGGATCGACGCGACCCATTGTCCCGCGCCTATTTTGCCGGCGGCCCGTCGGCGAAGACTCGCACCACCTGGCCCACGTCGTAGCCGCCGGTCGGCTGCTCGGCTTCGATCACCCAGCGCGTACCGCGGCAGCCGTAGGTGCCCGGATGGGCGCCCTCCAATTGGCTTTCCTTGAATTTCATGGCGCCCGCGGCAGTGCCCTGCGGCACCAGTTCGTCGTCGACCGGCGTGACAAATACGTTTCGATCCGGCGGCCCGTCGTGAAAGCGAGTCTGGAAGTCATTGCCGGGCCCGGTGAAGAACGTGATCGTGAGCTCCTTCCCCTGGACCTTTTCGACCCAGCCGGCGAAGCCCCGCGCCTTGATCGAGGCATCGTACTTGGAACGTTGTTGGGCGGTGGCGCGGGCCTGGGTTTCGACCCCAACCCAAATGTCGGTGCAGCGGCTGCGGGCGGTTGGCGTTTCGCCGGTCAGGTTGACGAGCAATTCGTCCCCCACGGCCACGTCGGCAATCGCCAACTGCGTGTCCCCTTTCCAAACACGCGTTTGGCCGTCGATCGCAAATTCACCTCGGGCCACGTCGGGCGGCCTGAACAGGTCGTCTTTGTCGTTCTTGATGTGCGCCAGTTGGCTTGCCAGGAAGATTTTTCCTTCCCCGAGCTGCACCCCCTCGACGCGGTAGGTAAGCGTGTCGCGCACCAGCCGGCTGAAATGGTCCATGATGACAACGGCCTGCGAGAATGCGCCGCGATCATCCTGGTAGAGGAAGAAGTCGTAGCGGGCCCCCAGCGGCAGTTCCGCCAGATCGGCAGCGGCACCTAAATACTGGATCGAGCCGTAAGGCGGCATCGTAAAACGAATCAGATCCCCGGTCCGATCCGCGCGAAACTCACCCGTGCGATGCACCGCGTCGACCTTCAACAGCTCTCCGCTGATAAGGTGGTGCGATTGCAGCGGGGGATACACGCCGGGTTTCAAGTGATACCAGGGCAGATCGGCGTTGGCGAAGTCGGTGCGGTAAGGATATTGTTCGGGCTCCTCACCGAATTTGACGTTGGGCCTTTCGGTATACAGCCCCTCGCCAAAAGGCATGTCGTTGATGGGCCAGGCCGGATGGACAAACAGGCGCACGATGCGGCCCTTGCGAAATCCCTCGAGCAGCAGCTCGGCCTCGATGACCCAGCGCACACCGCCAGCGCCGTAGCATTGCGTCGGGACGGTTTCGAGACTCCGAAATGATGCATCTTTGCCGATCGACGGGCGGATTGTAGGTGCGCAGCTCGTCGTTGGCCACCACGGTGTCAACGTAGCGGCGCTCGGTCGCACATTGGCTGGGGACGATTCCCTCGTCTTTGCACAGCGCCGTCAGGCCGGCCGGTTCGCCGAACAGCGTGACGGTGACTTTTCTTCCGATCGACACTGTCGATCCACCCGGGCAGCCCGCGCTCTTTGAGAAACGCCTTGTGCCGTGTTGCGCTGCTGCTCGGTGGCGAGCTTGTGCGTGTCCGCACCGACCCAGATATCGCCACAGCGGCCCGGACGATCGGGTGTGCTGCCGGTCAGGTTGACCAGCAGCTCGTCGCCCACGGCCAGGTCGCGCAGCGCTACCTGCTTCTCTCCCTTCCAGACGCGAGTCTGATCGTTTACCGGCAGTTCGCTGTGGCCTGATTCCGCCTGGCCGCCGGCTATGCTGTGCCTGGTCACAACAAGCTTGCCTTGGTCGAGCCTGGCTTCGTCGAGCCGGTAGGTCAGGCCGTCCGCGGCGAGCCGGGTGTATTCGTCCCGCATCGTCGCCACTTTGGTGAACGCGCCCTGCTCGTCCTGATAGAGAAAGAACATGAAAGTACGTGCCCAGCGGCACGTCGCGCAGGTCGGCCTCGGCGGCCAGATAGCAGACCGAGCCGAAGGGCAGCAGCGTGAAATCGACCAGCTCGCCGGTACCGGCAGTTCGGAACTGGCCCGTGCGATGGATGAAGTCGGCTTCGACCAGTTCGCCGCCGACGCGATGCTCGGAGCCCAGGGGCGGAAACTCGCCACGCGTCAAGTTGATACCAGGGCAAGTGCTCGTTGGCCGCAGTCGGTGCGATAGGGAATATTCGGATCGAGCTTGGCGGACTCGCCCGCGCTGGCGGCAAGCGGCCAAACCAAGAGCAAGAGCAGCGCGAGCCAGGCTCTCATGCCAGCAACCTCCGAGACCGGACCCAGGCTGTCGACGAACCGCTCGGTGTTGACCTCCATCTTTTGCAGCATGGTCAGCATCACGTTGCTCAGGCGGGCCTTTTCGTCCTTGGGTCGGCCGCACAGGCTCGAGCCATTCGTCGTAGTCGAGCTTGTAGTTGCCGTCCTGCGGCCGGTTGTAGTCGATGTGCTGGCCATGCTTCAGCCCGAGCCCGCGGCCGCCGGCCAGCAGGATGGGCAGATTGCTGTTCGAGTGGCTGTGGCCATAGCTCATGCCGCTGCCGAACAGGACCATCGTGCGGTCGAGCAGCGGCTCGCCGCCCTCCTGGGCGGACTTGAGCTTGTCGAGAAAATAGGCGAACTGCTGCATGATGAAGGCGTCGCTCTTGGCCAGGCGGGCGAGCACTTCGGGGTCGCCGTTGTGATGCGAGAGTTGATGGCGCGACTGCGTGATGCCGATTTCCGGAATGGCCAGGCCGTTGCCTTCGCTGCCGTTCATGTAGGTGACGACGCGCGTCATGTCGGTGCGCAGGGCGAGCACGATCAGGTCGAACATGGTGCGGTAGTATTCGCCGGCCTGGTCCTTGGAGACGTTGCGCTGGAACGGGCGCGCCGTCGACCTTCGGCTTGGGAACATCGAGCCAGGCGTCGAGCCGCGCGGTGCGCTGCTCCACGTCGCGCACGCGAGTGCAGATATTCGTCGAGCTTGGTGCGGTCGTCGTCCCAAGCCGCGGCGCAGCGATTTGGCGTCTTCCGAGCACGGCATCCAGCACGCTGCGGCGCTTGTTGAGGCTGGCGCGCTGGGCGGCCACGCCGCCCGGCTCCTCGCCGAACAGGCGGTCGAAGACGTTGCGCGGATTGTCCTCGGCCGGCAGCGGCACGCCATCGCGCGAGAAGGCCAGCGTGCAGGAATTGTTCGGCTGGCCGGTGCCCGAAGCTGATGGACAGCTCGAGCGAAGCGAAGCGCGTGTGCTGCGAGGTGACTTCGGCCATCAGCTGGTCGCAGGAGACCGTGTTGTGATACTGCCGCGCGCTTTGGGCGTCGATCTTGGCGCCGGTGAGCCAGGTATCGGCGCAGACGTGGGCCTGGCCGAGGCCGTTGGGATGATGCAGGCCGCTGAAGACGGTGAAATCGCTCGCGATGCTTTTCCAGCGGCTGGAGGGCCGGCGACAGCTCGTAGTCGCGGCCGGACTTGGTCACTTGCCAGGTCATGCCGTTGACGCCGTTGGGAATGTAAACGAACACGCTGCGGCGCGGCTTCGAGGCCGTCTCGGCGGCGCGCGAGCGGCGTCATCGCATCGAGCAGCGGCAGCGCCACGCTGGCTGCCGACGCCGCGCAGAAAATGCCGGCGCGAAAGAAGCCAGCGCTGGGTGAGGAAATTGCTCATGGAGGACGGTGTCCTGTTTCGGCGTGACGGCTCAGCGTTTCTGGAAAAGATCGCTCAGCACCAGACTTTCGATCAGCGCGGCCAGCGCATAATCGTCGGCCTTGCTCTGCGTCGGCGATGCGCGGCCAGCGATTTGCGGTCGTCGAACGTCATGCCGCGGCGCAAGGCATAGGTGGCCAGTTTCTCGGTGAAGGCGGCGGCGAATTTGTCGAGATCGGCCAGCATCAGCTGCTTCAGCTCGGCCGCGTCGGCAAACTTGCGGCCGTCGGGCAGCTCGCCGCTGGCATCGATCGCGGGATTGGCCCCAGTGCCGTCGCGCACGACCTCCTCGGTGCGCCAGTGGCCGACCGCATCGTAGTTGTCGAAGGCCAGGCCCAGCGGATCGATCTTGCGATGGCAGGCCGCGCAGTTGGCATCGTTGCGGTGGGACTTCGATCTTGGCCCGCAGCGAGGTCTTGGGCTCGCTGGGCGGCGTCGGCTTGATGGCGGTCACATTGGGCGGCGGCGGCGGCGGCGGGTTGCCGTTGATCGACTCCAGCACCCACTTGCCGCGATGCACCGGCCGATGCCGCGTGCCGTCGGAGGTCAGGCCGAGGACCGAGGCCTGGGTGAGCAGCCCGCCGCGATGGTCCTCGCGGCTTCAGCGCCACCCGCTGCAATCGCTCGCCTTGCACGCCCGCGATGCCGTAGTGCTCGGCCAGGCGCTCGTTGAGCATGGTCCAGTCGGAATCGAGGAACTCGCGCAGCCCGAGATTGCGCTCGAGCACCTCGCGGAAAAAGGCGGTGGTCTCGGCGACCATGCTCTTTTCCAGATATTCGTCGTAGTCGGGATAGAGCTTCTTGTCCGGCGCGAACATGCCGACGCGCCGCAGCTGCAGCCACTGGCGGGGGAACGACTCGGCAAACGCAACCACTTTCGGGTCCTGCATCATGCGGCGCACTTCGGCCCGCAGCGTGTCGGCTTTGGTGCAGCGTGCCGGCGCGGGCCAGCTCCATCAGCCGCTCGTCGGGCATCGTGCTCCAGAGGAAATAGGACAGCCGCGAGGCCAGCTCCCAATCGTTGAGCCGTGGCGACGGCGCGTCGGCCGAGCCTTCGACCAGATAGATGAAATTCTTCGAGCACAGCACCGCCAGCAGCCCCGTCTTGACCGAGCTTTCGAAATTGTCGCCCAGTTGCTGCGCTTTCGCCACCAACTGCACCAGGCGCTCCACTTCGGCCGGCTGCACGGGGCGGCGATAGGCCCGGGTCGCAAAACGTGACAAAATCTCACGGGCATAGGCAAGGTCCTTGGTCGCACTGTCGCCGGCGAAAAAGAGCTGCCGGTGCGCGGGCGGCGGCCAAGACTCCTGCACCGGACCCTCCCACTCGATCCAATCCAAAAGCAGCGTGGGCCAGATCGGCTTGAACTCGTCGTCGGTGAGCTTGATCTGCCAAGGCTGCCGCGCCTTCATCTTGAAAAACGGCTTGGTGCCCAACGGGCGCGACGGCCGCCCCTCGGGATTCGGACCCGGCACGGCGTTGACGATGCGAATCAGATGCGTGCCCGCCGGCAGGTGCGTCTGAAACTCGAGCGTCACCGGCTGATCCTCTGGCGCTTCGACATCCTGCTCGAAGAGCGTTCGGCTGATCGACGTGGCATACAGCCGCAAGCGCGCGGCGCGATCATTCGCGGGCCGCAGCCCGCTGACTTTGACCCGCACCCGGTACTGTCCGGCGGTCGCGATCTTGAGCTCCGCGGCGTCGAGCGCGCCGTTGTTCGGCACGATGTCGGCGCGCACCTTGTCAAGAATTCCCCTAGCGGCCAGATTCACTGTCACGTCCCCCGGCTGCCGCAGTTTCGCGGCGGTCCAGAGCGTGGTCTCGGTCTGGGGCTGCGGGCCCAGCGCCAGCGACTCGCACAAAACCAGCTCCGCCGCCGCCAGGTACTTTTCCACGTGGGTCGGCGAAATGGTCAGCACCGAGCCGATGCGCTCGAAACCTTGCCAGTCCGGATCTTCCGGCAGGCCCGTGGGATCGCTGGCGTCATAGGTCACCCCGAGCAGGTCCCGGATCGTATTGCGGTACTCTTCGCGCGAGAGCCGGCGAAAGGAGACCAGTTCTCCCGTGGCAGCCTGACGCGACGCCTCGGCCTCGGTGAGTTGGGCCGCGATCCACTCCGCGACCAACGCGACGTCTTCAGCCTTCGGACGCGGCTCTTTTTTGGGCGGCATCTCGCCGGAATTGATCCGATCCATGATTTCGGTCCAGTGCGCGGCGACGCCCAGATTGACGAAGTCGACCGGGAGCACGTCGATCCGCAGATCTCCCTCCTGCTTCGTATCGCCATGGCAGCGCACACAATGCTGCGTCAGCAGCGGCTTCACGCTGGCCGCAAAATCCACATCGGCCGCGCGCACGATCGGCGCCACGCGGCAACAAACGAGTGCCGCCAGGCCGATGCAAGCCCTGCCCAAAATCGTGGTCGGGTCTTTGAGCATCATCAGGGGAAGAGTCCAACGTCGTTGGTTGCTGTAGGTGGGTATCGGTGGATATTCCGATGCGGCGCTCGTGGGGCCCGCCTGGCCTGGGGACCATGCCTGATTATAAGACCATTAAGGGCCTGCGTACATGACCCGGCTGGATTTTATCCGCTTTCGGGCGCACCACGACTGGTCCCGAACGGGCCGAGAGCGAAGCCCCATTTGCTGTGTTGGCCCGGCCGACGGTGCCCGGTGGGCTGCTCGCCGGAGCTCCGCTACTTGGGGCTGGGCAGAGTGATCACGGCATTCTCCGGGAAAGAGGCCTCGCCTGCCTTGCCGTTGATGCGGTACTGCACTTTCAGTTGTTTTGCAGTTCCCGGCAGCGGGTCACCGCCAAAGACCACATTATAGGCAGACGGCAAGGTGATCTGGGCCAGGCCGCGAGACTGCTTATTCAGTTCCGCGGTCACGTCCTTTTGAGTTGCTCCGGCGCCGTATTCGGCCTTGAGGATTTCGACCGTGAGCGGCTCCAGGCCAATCTTGGCAAGTAACTCTCGCGCTTCGCCCGAGTCGCCTCCCATCTTGTGCGCAACCACCAGCGCCGTATGGCTGGCGTCTTCCTTAAGGCCGGGCAGCGAGGCCGCGTGGATGGCGACCTTGAGCGTGTCCGCATTGGAATACCGTTCGAGCACTCCCAGAATCAACTTTTGCTCGTCGGCGCGGCCGGCTGTTTCCAGCGCCTGCCGGCACATTTCGGCGCGCTGCTTATCCGGCATGGTGAATTGCCGCGCAATGCGGATATAAGCGCGCAGGCGCTCGCAACTGGTACTTGTCGCCCGACGCGGTCTTCGCCTGCTCCAAAAGCACGGGCGCGGCGTCGGCCGTCATCCACTCGCCCAGCACCCGGCTGCCGACATCCTGAAGCTCATCCTCGCCGCCGTGCATTGCAGCGGCAATGGTCGCCAAAGCCTTGGGCCCGCCCATGGCGCCTAGAACGGTCAGCAAATCCTTCTTTGCCGCCACCGAGGCGCGCGGCATGGCGGCCGCCAGGTCGGCCGCGCAGGCTTCGCGATCCGCCATCCGGACACAGGCCGCTTGCAGCGCTCGGCGAGGCGACTTTCGCATCCTCGGGGTCCTTGGGAGAGAGGACCTCGGAGATCAACACGGTGACGTCTTTGCGGACCGACCGTTTCTCCCAGCGCGGCCAGCGCGGCGGAGCGAATCTCCGGATCCGGATTTGCAAGGGCCTTGACCAGCGCCGGTGTCGCGGCAATCCGCCGCTGTCCGACTATTTCGATCAGCACCGAAAGCGGTTTACCTTCGGCTTGCGGCAGTCGAGCCGCGATGTCGGCATCGACCTTCTCGCCGGGCAGGTTGGCCAGCGCCGCCTTGGCCGCTTGCGCCAATTCCGCGTCGGTGCTCGTGGCCAGGTCGAGCAAAGCGGCCACACTCGATGCGTCGCCCGAACGACCGATGACGATGATGGCCGCAATTTGCACCGGCTTGTCGCCCCCTTTGGCGGCCGCCAGCACGGCCGGCGACACCACCGCGTCCGTGCGATCGGCCAGGGCATAGAGCAGCAGCGCGGCGCGATCAGGCGTGGTCCGCGCCAACTCGGCCGCCAGGGCATCGGCCACTTCACGGCCCGGAAGCTCCCGAGCGGTCATCAAGCCGATTTGTTGCAGGCCCCTGTCCGGCGAACCGAGTTGCTCGAGGAGCAGCGGAATTCCCTCCGTTTTCCGGGCCAGGATCGCTCCGCGCGTGGCCTCGAACTTGCGCGGGCGGGGAACGTCGGCCTGGCGGACCTGGTCGAAAATCTCGACCGCTTCCTGGTTCTTCCCTTCGGCCATCGACCGTTCCGCGCACAGGATACAGCCCTCGGCGACCGCCGATCGCACGGCCACCGGAGAGCCGGCCAATGATTGCCGCAGGGTCTGCGTCGCGGCGGCGTTTCCCACGCGCCCCAGGGCCACGGCCGCCGCCGAGGCGACCTGGGCGTCAGGGTCTTTCAAGCGAGCGGTCAAGGGCTCGACCGCCGCGGCATCGCGGCGGACGCCGATCGAATTGATCGTGCCGACCGCCAGTCGGCCTTGCAGCGCAGGAAGCGACTTGCGCAGCGCCTCGTCGGCCGCGGGATCCGGAATCGCTTCCAGCGCGATTCGGGCCCAGGAGGCAAGCTGCTCGTCGACCAGCAATTTGGCCAATTCGGGCACCGCCGCCTGGCCGCCGTGGATGGCCAGTTGCTTGCAAGCCAGGGCCTTTTCCGCCGGCGCACCCGCTTGGAGCACCGCGATCAGCTCTTTTTCTTTCCCGCGCTCGATTCGTCGGCCGCCGCAGCCGAGGTGCCGCACGAGCGAGAGGACCGCGACGAGCAAAGCTAGGTGACGTGCCAGGGTTTGATACTGCCGCATGATTCTTATCCTGATGGTCGATTGGGAACGTTGAAGGGTACGAGGCCTCGCGAACACTCGATTGGTGGCTCATAGCCGCCACGGTTCGCGCAGCGCCTCCGACCGCAAACGGTTCGCCTGCTCGTCGCCGATGAATTCGTTCTTTTCGGGATCGAACTGAATCTTGCGGTCGAGCGCCAGGGCAATGTTGGCCGCATGGCAGGCGATGTGCGCGTTGCAGGCCGCGTCGGCATTGGTCCGCGGCTGACTGCGCGACTTCACGCAGTCCAGAAAATCACGCACGTGGAATGTCGCCGGATAGCCGCCGATTTCGGCAATGGTCTGCCCGGCCAGCAATTCGGGCGAGCTCAAAACCATCTTGCCGCTATCGCCCGTCTCGACCCAGCCGGTCTCCCCCTCGAACCGCACCGGACAGGAGCCCAAGGGAATCCAGCCGGTCTCGCGAAGGATCAGCTCGACGCCATTGGCATAGCGGGCGACCATACGACCATCTTTCGGCGGGTTGTATTCGATCGGCACGACCGCATCGCCCATGGCCCATTGGCAAAGGTCGACGCAGTGCGAACCCCATTCCAGCACGCCGCCGCCGACCAGCCCGCCCCCTTTCTCGAAATTGAACCCGTCGAGCAGCTTGGCGTTGTACGGGCGCCAGGCCGCGGGCCCCAGATACAGGTCCCAATCGACGACTTCTTTTGCCGGTTCCGGCTCGGCCGGCAACCAACCGCTCATCAGCGCCGTCATTCCGGCGGGGTGGGCGTAGACGGCTTTGAGTTTGCCGAGTTTGCCGGTCCGGGCCAGCTCGCAAGCGAACGCGAAGTGCGGCAGGCTGCGCCTCTGGGTGCCGGCCTGAAACACGCGGCCGGTGCGGCGCATGGTTTCTCTCAGCGTCAGGCTTTGGGCGATGTTCTTGGTGCAAGGCTTTTCGCAGTACATGTCCTTGCCGGCCTTGGCCGTGGTCATGGCGGCGGTGGCATGCCAGTTGGGGCCGGTGGCGATCAGCACGGCGTCGATGTCGCTGCGGTCGAGCAGCTCGCGAAAGTCGCGATACATGTCGCAACTCTGGTTGCCGTACTTTGTGTCGGTCAGCTTTTTGATCGTCTCGCGGCGGGCCGCTTTGACGTCGCAAACGGCGACGAACTGCACGTCCTTTTGTTCCAGGAAGCAGCCCAGGTCGTAGGCCCCGCGGTTGCCGATGCCGATGCCGCCCAGCACGATCCGCTCGCTGGGCGCAACGGCGCCGTCCAACCCCAAGGCCGAGCCGGGGATAATCTGAGGCGCCAGGACCGCGGCGCCCGCCGCCAGCGACGTCTTCAAGAACTGCGCGCCGCTGAAGCCGAGTTGGCTTGCTCACCATGAATGCTCTCCTGATCGTTGGAACGGTGGATCGTCGAAGTTTTTGATTGCCTTGAAGTCGCCGCCGGCAATCTTAAAGCATACCGCTTCGACCGCCGTCGTTCCACATAACCGGCGGTTGGGAAGGGCAGTTTTCAAAAGATTATTTCCGGGGACTGGCCGCTTGCAATTTTGGCCAGCGCAAAAAAGTCTAAGAATGACTGCACAGCGCGAAGAAAAATCCGCAGAACGCTGCCGCCCGTCGCACAGACAAGCGGCCACCGAACGATCACCCCGATGGCCGCGCCGGCTGCCGCCGGGCAAAGCACGGCGCCGGCGTTGTGGGCGACTACTTCGTTATAGCTGGGAATTTCACCCATCGGCCTCATGACGAGAAGGGCGCAGCCGAAAGCAACCGCAAACAGCGTCACGCTCAAAAACAGCCTACTCAGCGTGAATTTCATGCCGACATATTACCACGCATCAACTTCTCCGCCGACAGCCTGTTCTGGCGCCGCCATGCTGGCAGGGCTTTCCAGCGGCCCCAGAATCAATCTCGCTCGCGGCAGTCGTAACTGCTAGAAATACCGCTCGGCTTTTGAAATGGGCGAGTGCCCGAGGATCAACACTAGGAGGGTAAAAGCATGCAGAGAATGAAGCAGTGTCTGCTGGCAGCCATGCTCGTCATCGCCTTGGGCGGGGCGGCCATCGTCGTGCAATCGCTCTCGACGCGCAGCGTCGCGGCGGAGGAAGGGCCCCCGGGAGACCACTGGCGCAATTTCGACGGCCACTGGAGCTACTGGCACGCGGGCGATAATCGGTGGTACTACACCGACGGCGTCCACTGGTATTACCACGACGGCGTCGGCTGGGCGGTCTATCAGTTCGACAAATTGTTCGGCGTCGGATTCCATCACGGCGACTACAAGCCGCCGCGCGACGTGGCCGTTCCGAAGCACGGTGTCTTCCACCGCTAACGTCCGGCGGGCATTGCGCGGTGCTCACCCGCAGCGCGCCAGTGCCATCCGCAAACCATCCGCCACGCCTTGGGCCCCTCGGCCAAGGCGTGGCGTTTTATGCTCACCCAAGTTTCGCCATCGCGTCCAAGGCCTTTTTGGCAATCTCGACGCTGCCGATCTTGGCAATCAGCGCCTTGGCTGCCAGCAGATGTTCCAGCGACAGGCCATTGGTGGCTGAACCATGAGTTGTTTTGGGCAAAGGGGCGCCCTTGCGTCGAATTCGTCGAAAACCGGCTGCCTTCAGCGTCGCACTGACCTGGGCCGGGGCGACCGTGACTCCCTCAGCCGCCAGCGCGGCGATCACGTCTTTCGGCCGCACCTTTTTTCCGCCAAGCTGCTGGGCGGCGTCGCGGATTGCCTGGGCTTTGCTGACGGATCCGGTCTTGGAGGTCTTCTTACGACGTTTGGTGGCAGTTGCCATCGGATGCTCCTTGAGACGAAATATCGGTGACGATAGGAGGGTATAGTTTAGCGACCTTCCGCTCGTTAGGCTATGACCGCTGGTGCGACAAAAACGCTCGCCGTCCTACTGGTCCGCGTTCGCTATGGAATTCCTGTGCCAGTCGAAATCGATCAACCGGCAGATTGCCACCGCGGCCTCTTGACGCGTGAACTTGGCCGCAGGGCGGAAACGATCTGCGTCCGGCCGCACCAGGCCGGCGCTCATCGCGGCATAGACCGCTTCACGATCGGCCGCGGCGATGTCCGCCTCGTCCTTGATCGCAATGGCCGGGCCTCTCGGCGGCTTCAGCGCAAAAAGCTTCGCCAGGCCGACCAGCGCCACGGCCGCCTCTTCGCGCGTCAGGGCATCCTGGGGACGAAAGTCGCCGGCCGCGTCCAACGTCATCAGTCCGGCCGAGACCACTTGCAGCACGTCGTCAAACTCCACGGCGGAAGCGGCTACGTCGTGAATGCCGGGCAAAGGTTCCCGAGGGGGCTTCAAATGGATCGTTTGCACGATCGCGCCGGCCAATTCCGCGCGTGATCGCGTCGGCCGGTCGCAGTCGACCCTGCTCGTCGGCCAACAGGATGCCGCGAAACCAAACGCCCGCCAGCGCAGTCGCCGCCGGTGTGCCTGGCAAGTCGACCGGCAGGCCCGACTGAGGCGCTTTGAGATTGGCCAGCATGGGCTCGACCTCGAATTGCAAATCCACGACGGCGTAAGAATAAAAGTGGTCGGCATAGCCGCCGTAGATTCCGGTCAGCTCCGTCTCGGTAAATGTGAAACGATAACCGTGGCCGAAGTGCTGGTTGTACTGGAGCGTTATGCCTTCTTGTTTGCGGCTCGTGTTTTCGGCCAGGCCCAAGCAGATTGCCCAGGGCACGGCCGCCGCGGCGTTGATGTCGGTGATCAGGTGATTGCCGCGGTAGTCTTGCGTCCCTTCGGCGATGAGTTTCTTCTCGGGCCGGATCGCCGCGGTGCCCTTAGCCGGATCGAACCGGTCGCCGGTTTGCAGATAGGTCAGCTTGAGTCCGGTCAAACGGCATCCCAGGGCATCGTCGTTGCAGCGCCGCCCTGGGCGTCGACAATCGTCACGCTGCCGTAGCCCACGACCTCCAGCAAACCGTCGGCCGAAACCGACAGCGCCGTGTTTTCGTCGATCCCGAATCCGAAACGAACGCCTTCCTGGATCAGCGCCCGGGACAGGCGGCCCAAGCGTCCGCGGTATTGGCTAAAATGCTGATCGATGATTCCGGCCTCGAAGAACCCCAGCCCTGGTCCGACCAGCAGCCCGCGGCGGCGCGCGTTCGAGCAAATGCCAAAATCGAGAACGTCCATGCCCGGGTCCAACGACTCGTCCGGCAGGCCGGAGACGCTCAGCATGCGGCTGCTTTGCACGGCTGCCCCCGCACTGGAGCCGGCAATCAGGCCACCTGAGCTCGCCATTTCCCTAAGAGCCGCCAGAGCGGGCGTCGGCGCGTGATCGGCTTTGAGCAGGCTGTGGACGATTCGGACCTGATCGCCCCCTACGAAGTAAGCGGCGCTGGCGGTGCGAATTTGCTCGACGACTTCCGGGCTGGCCGCTTGGCGCTCGGCATTCTCCGGTGTGAGGTCGACAATCGTCACGTGTTCGCGCGGGATTCCGTGGGCCGCGAGAATCTCTCGAAATTCGCGCGCGGAGCGGTCGCTCTTGGCCGCGCTGGGGAACACCGCGAACCGCGCCGCCTGGCGTCCGCCGGCGGCTTCGATCAATTTCTGAAAGATTGGCCCGTTGTCGGGGCGCAGGGCGCCGCCGATGACGAGCAGCCTGGCGTGCGGCCCGGCCTCTGCGGCCTGGATTGTCAGCGCCAGGCCCAGCAGCGTGCAGGTCAATCCCCAGATCAGCATTCGTTTCATGATTGCTCCCAGGGGTTAAACGGGCGGCCGTCGGCAAGGCTGGCGCGGCGGACGACCCGCATTGACGTTTGCCGGCTATCCGCTTGATTGTGAATAGGCGGGGAAATCCGTGTATCCCTTCCCGGCGCTGGGCGACGACCAATCCGACAAAGCCGCCGGTTCAGCCAGGGGCCAGCCATTCTGGAACCGCTCGACGAGATCGGGATTGCTGATGAAAGGCCTGCCAAACGCAATCAGGTCTGCCTTTTCCGCGGCGATCGCCTGTTCGGCGGACTCCTGCGTATAGCCGCAGTTCCCCATCAGGGGGCCGTGAAATACTTTGCGGGACTCGTCCAAGGTCATCGGGCGCCGAGCTTGTGAAAGCCAAACGCCAGTCCATCCACGACGTGCAGGTAGGCCAGTCCAACACGGTCGAGTTGGGCGGCAACATAGGTGAACTGCTCTCGGAAGTCCGGCGATCCGGTATCATTGTAGACGCCGTTGGGCGAGAGACGGACGCCCACCCGGTTCGCGGGCCAGACGGACGAAACCGCTTCGACGACATCCTTCAGAAATCGGTAGCGATTGTCCACGCTTCCGCCGTATTGATCGGTGCGGTGATTGGTCTTCGATTGAAGAAATTGATCGATCAGGTAACCGTTGGCCGCATGCAGTTCGATGCCGTCAAAGCCCGCCTCCTTCGCCCGCTGTGCGGCTTGCCGATAATCGTTGACGACCCTCGGAATTTCCGAGGTTTGCAAGACCCGGGGGATTTCGTGAGGCTGCTTCCCGACCGGCGTGTGGAAGTATTCCTCATCGATCTTGATCGCCGAGGGAGCTACGGCCGGTTGTCCGTTGTGGAAGCTGCTATGCGAGGCGCGTCCGCAATGCCAAAGCTGCAGGAAGATCACCCCGCCCTTGCGGTGCACGGCGCCCACGACATGCCTCCAGCCTTCCGTCATCTCGTCCGTGTAGATGCCGGGCGTCTCGTTCCAGCCGTTCGCCTCTGCGGAGATCGTGGTTGCCTCGGTAATGAGCAGCCCGGCCGAACTTCGCTGGGCGTAATATTCCGCCATCAGTGGATTCGGGATCCGTGCGGTTCCGGCTCTGCCTCGGGTCAAGGGAGCCAGAACGACCCGATTCCGTAAGGTGAGGTCGTGCAATTGAAAGGGCCGCAAGAGTGCGTTATTCGACATCGGGCGTCCGTTCTGTTTCCACGAGCCGCGGTTGCTTCAGGCTCATTTTATGCACGGGCCGTTCGGTGGAAAGGTGACGGTCGACGTTGTTTGCCAAATCGGTGACCGGTTCCGTTCGCCAACCAAGCCGACGAAAAAGCCCTTGCCGCAAACTGCCGTGCGGCAAGGGCCTGAGAGTGGAGCGGAAGGGAGTCGAACCCTCGACCTCTGCATTGCGAACGCAGCGCTCTCCCAATTGAGCTACCGCCCCGGCAAGTCGGCCTCGAATGCCGCTCTTGGGGAATACGAATTCTAAAAGTGCCTTGCCGACTTGTCCAGGAGAGCTTGCGTCTCCCTGCCCACCGAACCCGGCCGCCACGCGCCGGGTCCTAGTGAAGAACCCGGCTGTGGTGTAGTTTGGGCGGAAAGCGCCAGGCATCCCGATTTTCCAGCGACTCCCTCCATGCGCATCGTTCTTTGCTATCCGGTTGAAAAGCGACACCTCGCGCAAATTGCGGCCGCCGCTCCCCAGGCCGAAATTGTCGATGCGGGCCAGGAGCGCGTCAGCGCCGAACTGCCTGCGGCCGACGTGTTCTGCGGCCACGCCAAGGTGCCGGTCGATTGGGACGCGGTCGTGGCCGGCGGGCGGCTGCGGTGGATCCAATCTTCGGCGGCCGGCTTGGATCACTGCCTGACGCCATCGGTCGTCGCCTCAAAAATCATCGTCACCAGCGCCTCGGGCGTCCTGGCCGATCAGGTTTCCGAGCAGGCGCTGGCCCTGCTGTTGGGTCTCCTGCGCGGCTTGCCGACCTTTTTTAAAGCGCAGCAAAAGCGGGAATTCATTCGCCGGCCGACGCGCGACCTGCACCATTCGACCGTGTTGATCGTTGGCTTCGGCGGCGTTGGGCGGCGCGTGGCCCAAGTGCTGCGGTCGTTCCAGACACGCATCCTGGCCACCGACGCGTTTCCGATCGACAAGCCCGATTACGTCGAGCAGCTTTTGCCGCCCGAGCGGCTGGACGAGCTGCTGCCGCAAGCCGAAATCCTGCTTCTGGCGGCTCCCTTGACCCGGCAAACTCGCGGCATGATCGACAAGGCGCTGCTCGCAAAACTGCCTAAAGCAGCGATCCTGATCAATGTTGCGCGCGGCGCCCTGGTGGTCGAAGACGATCTAGTCGCGGCACTGCGATCGGGCCAGCTGTGGGGCGCCGCTTTGGACGTCACGCCCGAGGAACCGCTGCCCGCCGGCAGTCCGCTTTGGGATCAGCCGAATTTGATTATCACGCCGCACGTGGGCGGGCAGAGCCGGCGGCGGATCGATCAGATGACCGACTTCTTTTGCGAGAACCTGAGGCGATATCAGGCGGGTGCGCCGCTATTGAACCTGGTCGACAAGGAGTTGGGGTTCCCTGGAAGGATGAAGGCGGAAGGAGGATAAGGGAAGGATGAAGGCGGAAGGATGAAGGATGACTTCGGTGAGCTCAGCCGAACCGAAAAACAAAAAATGAAGACGAGGAAGAGGAGGTCCAGAGAGGTTAGCGGAAGGCCTGGTTGAAGGCCGCATGGTTTGGTGCGCGGCGGCGGATGGGTTGGGATAGGG
This sequence comes from uncultured Planctomycetaceae bacterium, assembly GCA_963793635.1. Taxonomy (GTDB): domain Bacteria; phylum Planctomycetota; class Planctomycetia; order Pirellulales; family PALSA-1355; genus CAWCAX01. The sequence continues at coordinate 1,035,456 of CAWCAX010000006.1, read as the reverse complement.
CAAGGCTTCGGCCGAGGCATAGCCCGAGTAGTTGATGGTCGCCAGCGCCGCGGCGATGGGCCGGTAGTCCAGATGCCCGAAGCCGGCCGGCCGGCGGTTGGAGTCGACGAAGTGCAAATGGCCGATATGGCCGGCGCCGGCCCGGATCGCGGCCGGCAGGTTCGACTCCTCGATGTTCATGTGGAACAGGTCGGCCAACAGCACGACGTTGCGGGTCGATAGCGATTCGATCAGCATCAAGCCCGCCTCGACGGTGTTGATCAGGTTGGTCTCGTAGCGGTTGAGCGGCTCGAAGATCAGCGGGACCGAATACTGACGCGCATGCTCGCCCAAATCGTCGAGGGCTTCGATCAGATAGCCGTGTGCGGTAGCCGGATCGACCCCCTCGCCGCTGCGTCCCTGCATCGAGCCGATGATGGCCGGAGCGCCCAGCGGGCCGGCAAAATCGATCATCGAACGAATGAACGCCCGCGCCCCTTCCCTTGCCGCCCGATCGGGCAGCGTGAGATTCAGGCGATGCTTGACCCAACCGGCGCCGGTCCCCACCGCGGCCAAGCCCAGCGCATGATCGGCCAGCAGCATTTGGAGCGATTCGGCAGCCAGCGCGTCGGGGCCCGGCAGAAACATCTCCACGGCGTCGAACCCCAATTCCTTGGCCTGGTGGCAGGCGGCCGGCAGATCGTCCCAGAACACGAACGGGCCGCCGTGCGCTTCCGGCACCAGGCTGATGGTCACGCTCGACTTGATCATAGTTGTTTCTCGCCACTCCCGGGATATTGCTTTTATCTGCATTCATCCGCGTTCGTCGGATAGGAGCGTCGTCGCTTTTTTCGGTTGATTCAGCCGCGGGCCCACTCGGGCGGATTCTTCAGCCGATACAGCATCTCGCCGGCTTTGGGCACGCATAGGACGCCCTCTGCCTCGCGGTTCTGATAAGCCGCCGGGTCGATCGAAGCGGGATCGCGGTAGCCCAGGTTGACGGCCCGGCAAACGCCCTCGGGAATTTGCGTGGCCAGCGTCACCTGGATGCGCGGTTGTTCGACGCCCGCCGCATAGCTGCCGATGCCGCGAACGTGGGTCGAGTGGGCCAGAATTCCCCACGGCTCGTGCTTGAAGCGGTCCCACTGGCCGAGAAAATAATCGCGAGTGTGATAGCCGATGCGCTCGATGCGCTCGCCGTGCGTGACCGAGATTTCACGAATGTGCGGCCCGTAGATGATCAGCTCCCCGCCGTCGGCCACGACCGGCTCCAACTTGTACATGCATTTGCCGGCGACCCAAATCTCGTCGTACATCGGCGGTGCGCAAGACAGCACGGTGTGATACGGCCGGTCCTTGTAGATCACGTGCAATTTGTCGCTCAGGTCGGCGGCCCTGCGACCAGGCTTCCTCGGGCGAACCGGCGTACAGCCCCGCCAGTTTGGCCTCGTGGACGACCATGCAAAAGGCGAACTTCGGCACCGGCACGAAGGTGGCGGCCCGATCGACCACGCGCCGCACCGGCGTTTGCTTGTTGCCGATGATTTTGGGATTGGTAATCACCGAGCCGAGCCAATGAAAGAAATTCAACAGCTCCGCGCCGCCGATGCCCGGAAACAGATATTTATTGCCGCCGGAAAAACCGACCACCTCATGCGGAAACACGGGGCCGACGATCATCAGCAAGTCGTAGTCCAGCACGGCGCGGTTGATCGTGACGTCGACGTCCATCTCGAACAGGCCGCCGGTCAGCGCGCCGATTTCGGCGGCCGGAATCGTGCCCAGATGCGCCAGCGACGCCGGGTCCCGCCAGGCATGGTTGAGCATCCGCACGCGGGCATATTCGCCCGTCCCGCTGTTCGGGCGTGATCTCCAGCCGGCGGTTGATCGCCTCGTCGCTCATCGGCGGGTGCGTGCCCAGCGCGATCATCACGTCGAGAGCCTTGGTCGACTTGCCGATGGTTTCGTGGATGGCGCGGAACAGCAGGCCCACCGGCGCGGTCCGCGTGGAGTCGGGCACGATCGAGCAACACTCGTTTGCCGGCCAGGTCGAGCGGCGCCAGCGCGTCGGCCACGATCTGGCGCACCTGCTGATCGGTCAACAAGCAATCGGCCAGGAACGAAGCGTCGTCGATCGCGGCATCCGCGCAAGCCATTTTTCCATCCTCGAATCGTTTGCTGTCTGCCACGGGGCAATCGCGCCTCTTCAACAGGCTAGCGCTGCACGCGTGCCGAGCCCCCCTTGGCAAACGCTTCGACCTCTTCGAGCCGGGCCATGCTCACGTCTCCGGGAAACGTGGTCAGCAGCGCGCCGTGGGCCCAGCCCAGCCGCAGGGCTTCTTCCGGCGGGCGGCCGGCCAGCAGACCATAGATCAAGCCGGCGGCAAAACCGTCGCCGCCGCCGATGCGGTCGATCACGTCGAGTTGGCAGGGCGGCACGACCAATCGCTTGCCGTCCAGCCACAGCACGGCGGCCCAATCGTGGCGGTTGGTCGAGTGGACCTCGCGCAGCGTGGTGGCCACCAGCTTGACGTTGGGATGCTGCTCGATCACGCGATCGATCATGTCGAAAAACGTGTCGGGGTCGAGCTGCGACTTGGCCGCCACCTCGGGCCCGGCAATGCCCAGCGAGTGTTGCAAGTCTTCTTCGTTGCCGATCAGGGCGTCGACATGGTCGACGATGCGCCGCAGCACCTTTTGCGCCTGGGTCGGACCGCCGACGCTGGCCCAGAGCTTGGCCCGATAGTTCAGGTCGAACGAGACGATCGCGCCGGCCGCTTTGGCCGCTTGCATGCCCTCGACGATGAGTTGCGACGTGGTCTCGGACAGCGCGGCAAAAATGCCGCCCGAGTGAAACCAGCGCACGCCGCCGGCAAAGATCTTTGCCCAATCGAAGTCTCCCGGCTTGAGCAGGGCGCCGGCCTCGTTGGCTCGATTGTAAAACACCAGCGGTGCCCGGACGCCGTGCCCGCGGTCGCTGTAGACCGTGGCGATGTTGGGGCCGCGCACGCCGTCGTGCTTGAACCACTTGTAAACGGCGTCACGCCCGCTTCGCGGACGCGGTTTTGCACCAACTCGCCGATACCATAGTCGACCATGGCGGTGGCCACGCCCGTTTTCAGGCGGAAGCAATCGGACAGGTTCGCGGCGACGTTATATTCGCCCGCCGGACACATGAATCTCGAACGATCGCGCCTTGCGAAAAGGCATAATGCCCGGGTCGAGCCGGTGCACCAGCGCACCGAGAGCCAGAAAATCGAGTTGGCAAGAATCTTTGCGGATATTGAGAGCAGTCATACAGATTTCCAAAAGCGAGATCAAAAAATCACAAATGAATCCGGGGATCGAAGCGAGTTTTGATCTTAAATGCTCGTGGCCGAAAAACCGCCGTCGACCACGATGTTCTGGCCGGTGACGAACGACGATGCCCGCCGGGCAGCCAGCCACACCACCGCGCCGGCCAATTCCTGCGGCTCGCCGAAGCGGGCCATCGGCGTGTGGCCGATGATCTGCCCGCCGCGCTCGGTGTAGCTGCCGTCGGGTTTGAAGAGCAGGGCCCGATTCTGTTCGGCCGGGAAAAAGCCCGGGCTGATGGCGTTCACGCGCACGCCCTGCGTGGCCCATTCGCGCGCCAGAAACTGAGTCAGATTGATGACCGCCGCCTTGGCCGCCGAGTAGGCGACCACGCGCGACAGCGGGCGTCATGCCGGCCATCGAAGCGATGTTGATGATGCTCCCCTGGCCGCGCCGCCAGCATCGTCTCGCCAAAAACTTGCGCCGGCAACAGCACGCCGCCCACCAGGTTCAGGTCGAACACCCCCTGCCAGGCGGCCAGCGGCAGCTTGCAAAAATCGGCCCCCGGCGGCAGCGTGGCATCGGGCCGATTGCCGCCGGCGGCGTTGACCAGCACGCTGACCGGTCCGAACTGTTTGGACGATTGCGTCGCGAGCCCGGCAGAGCGAATCGCGATCCAGGGCGTCGGCGGCCTGAAAGACGGCCTTGCCGCCGGCCGCCTCGATGTTGCTCACGCGCTCGGCTCCGCGTTCGGCATTGCGGCCGACAATGGCCACGCGCGCTCCGGCGGCGGCCAGCGCATCGGCCATGGCCCCGCCCAGCACGCCGGTGCCGCCGATCACCACGGCGACTTCTTGCTCGAGATCGAAAGGATTGCTTTTCATTTTTCCACGAACAGCGGCTTCAAGTGCCGCTCGTAAAGATTGTCGGTCACATTTTTGGCGATCGTCGGCTCGCACTCTTCGAGCAATCTCCAAATAACGGTCGCCCATTTGGGCAGCGATCTTGTAGCCGACATGGATCAACTGCCGCAAGTGGGGGTTGAACGCCGGGCAACCGGGATCGTGCCGCAGCGCCTGGACGAATTGCTTCCGACGACCAGCGCTGCACCTCGGCCGCGGGAGGCAGTTTGGCCGGATCGATGTCGATCACCGCGGCATACGGGCGCAGACAGCGCGTCTCGTTTTTCGAAGGCCTGGGCGTAAATCTCCTTGGCCAGTTCCAAGCCCGCGCCGCCGGCCTCGGCCAGACCGATCACTTCTTCCAGCCAGGTGGTGCCGGCGGTCTTGATGTGCAGGCCGGCGTCGAATTGCGCCAGGCCCCGGCGGATCGGCGCATAGAGCGAAAACTTGTCGCTGCCCGAGTGGACGCTCAGCTTCAGGTTCGCGCGGCAGCCCATACTTTTCGATCGCGAAAGCGATCACCGCCAGGTCCTGTTGAAATTCCTTTTCGAACTGGGCCAGGTCGCCGACGTAGTCGACTCCCTTGTTGAAGCGGCCGGTGAACTTCGGCGCGATCGGTCTGGATGGGAATTTCCTGGTCCGCAATGGCCGCCAGGATGACCAGCAGCTCGGGCGGCGTCTGCGGACTGTCGGTCTCGTCCATCGACACTTCGGTGATGAACGTCCCCGCGCCCTTGGCCGCGGCAATATGCCGATAGATCGCGCCCGCTTCCGTGACGGCTTGCAGATACTTGCCGGCGATCCGCTCGACCAGTCGCCCGAGTGATCTCGAACGGCCGCTCGATGCCGGGAATCGCCAGCCGGCCGACGAGTTCGGCATGCCGATCGGCAAACGCCTTAACCTGGCCCTCCGCCGCGGGCTGGCCGATCGAATCGGCCACGTCGATCGTGTAGAAATCGCTGGAAGCAATGAATCCGTCCACCGTTTCCAGGCGGATGTGGTCGGCGTCGACGTGGTAGGGCTTTTTCCATCCCAGCTCGCGCACCGCCGCGTCGGCCGCCGCGCGGACGCTGTCTGGCTGCGAACCGACCGTGGTGTGCTCGCGATTCGATTTGTTCCACACCGGAACGACGTCGGCCCCCGCTTCGGCCGCCAGCATGCACGCCCGCAATTGGGCCCGGCCTGATGGGCAAAGCGGTCGCCCACGCCGATCGAATATTTAGAAAGCATTAACATCGACTTGATGCATCCTTTTACTCTTCGAGTTCCACGATCGCCTTGATCACGCCGGTCTCGGGCCGGGTGTAGGATGGAAAAACCTCGATCAAATGCGCAAACGGCGTGCGGTGCGTGATCCAGGGCCCGGTGTCGATCTGCCCCTCTTCGATCAGCCGGATGATCCGCGTGAAATCGGCGCGCAGAGCATTGCGCGAGCAGAGCAGCGTCCCCTCGCAGCGGTGGAAGACGGGATGCCGGAATCGCACCTCTTCGGTCGTAATGCCGACGAAAACCAGCCGGCCGGCCTGCGCGACGTTGCCGAAGGCGGCCGACATCGAGGCCACGGAACCGGTGGCATCGATCACCACGTCCGGCAAGTGGCCGTCGGTCAGGTCGCGCAAATCCTGCTCCAGCCGCTCGCCCGGCACAAGGGTGTGCTCGACGCCCATCTGCCGGCGGCAGAAATCGAGCCTGGGCGGGTTCATGTCCGCGACAATGATCTTGGCGCCGGTCAGCCTGGCGAATTCCAGCGTCGACAAACCGATCGGCCCGGCGCCGATGATCAGGCACGATTCTTCGGCCGTCAGGCCAGATCGATCGACCGCGTGGCAGCCGATGGCCAGCGTTTCGACCAGGGCGAGCTGCTCGAAGGTCAGTTTGCGCGAGATGTGCAGTTTGCGGGCCGGCACGATGAACTGCGGCCGCAACCCGCCGTCGCAGTGGACGCCGAGCGTCTGGTGGTTCTCGCAGCAATTGGTGTGCCCATGCAGGCAGGCGTGGCATTTCTGACAGTTGATATACGGCTCGACCGAGCAGCGGTCGCCCGGTTGCACATTGCTCACGCCCGCGCCGACGGCCAGCACCTCGACCCCCAGCTCATGACCAGGAATGCGCGGATAGCTGAAGAACGGCATCTTGCCTAGATAGCCGCTGATGTCGGTGCCGCAGATGCCGACCCGATGCACGCGGACCAGCGCCTCGCCGGCCGCCGGGCTCAGCGGGCGGCGCGATCTTCGATCGCGCGGAAGGTTTTCGGGGCGTCGAGAGAGATGGCTTTCATCGTCGAGGTGATTTAAGTCGAGGAAGGTTCGAGCAATTGAGCGTGGGAATAGGAAAAAGGGCGGAGCAGCAAATCAGCTGGGGGCTCGGGGGACGGGGTCGGCATTTTCGGGCCGGCCTTCGGCGTAGTACCAGTTGTGAATCGGTTTGAGAATGTCGAGCACTTCGGTCAGCAGTTGCCCGTCGAGCGGCGAGTCGGCCCACCGGACCCATTGCTTCACATTCTCGGGATTGGCCGAGCCGACGACGCACGTTGCCATGTCTTCGTTGGCCAGCGAGTATTGCAGGGCCAACTGCGCGATGTCGACCCCTCGGGCCTGGCAGTGCTCGGCCGCCCGGCGGGCGACCGCGCGCACTTCGGGCGTGGCCTTGTGCCAAGGGGGCAGCGGCGCATTGGTCAGCAGCCGGGCGGAAAACGGCGCCGCGTTCATGATGCCCACGCGCTTCGATTGGAGATAGGGGACCAGATCCGCGAGCATCGTGTTCTGAAGCGTGTAGTGGTTGTACGACAGCACGACGTCCAACGGCGTGCGATCCAGGACATAGCGGAAGATGTTCATCGGGTAGCCGCTGATCCCCAGGAATCGCACTTTGCCCTGCTGCCGGGCTTTTTGCAAGGCGGGCAGCGTCTCCTCGACGATTTGCGACATCTCGACAAACTCGATGTCGTGGCACAGCATGATGTCGAGATAGTCGACCCCCATCCGGTGCAGGCTCACGTCCACGCTCTCGGCGACGCGCCGGGCCGAGAAATCAAAATGATCGCGATCGTAGCGGCCCAGCTTCGAGCCCAGAAAATAGCGGTCGCGCGGAATGCCCCGCAGCGCGATCCCCAGCAGGCACTCGCTCAACCCCTTGCCGTAAAACGGCGAGGTATCGATGAAGTTCATGCCCAGGTCGAGCGCCACATGCACCGAGCGCAGGGCCTCGCCCAAGTCGATGGCGCGGAATTCCTGCCCCAGCGACGAGGCGCCGAAACTGAGCCAGGAAAGCTCCAAACCGGTTGCGCCCAGCCGACGGAACTTCATTCGCCAGTACTCCCCAGTGATCCGGCCGCGGCTCGTAGCCAGTTGTACAACACAGCGGCAGTCTTCCCCGCAATCCGTAAACCACAAGAATACGGACCGCGGCGGCGGCCTTCAATTGGCGCCCAGCCCTTGGCGGACGGTTTTATTCCGTTTGACGCACCCGTCGGCGGCGCTTTACGATCTAAATTGACTTTTTATTGCCCCGCCGCGCTTCCCATCTGCCTTAAAACTCCTCTCTCTGCAGGGAGAGGTTAGGGTGAGGGTCCGAAAGACGCAGAGGTCATTTTTCGCTTGTTACCTTCCGCCAACCGCTCCCCCCTGAGTCAGCCCATGCCGGCCGAACCCCTTTCCAATGTCGCGGTGCAGCTCAGCGAACGCGACAATCTGGCCGTTGCGTCCCGCAATTTGCCGCCGGGCCTGGTGCTCGAGCACCAGGGTCGCACGTTCGCGCTGGCCGATCGGGTGGGAATGGGGCACAAACTGGCGGTGAGCCCGATCGCCGTCGGCGAGCCAGTCTATAAATATGGCCAGATCATCGGTTTCGCCAGCCGGGCGATCGAGCCGGGCCAGCACATTCACGTCCACAACATTTCGGCTCGGGCGTTCGATCGCGATTACGGCTTTTGCCGCGATTGCCCGCCGCCCCCCGAGCCGGCCGAGCCCCGCTATTGGCAAGGCTACGACCGGGGCGACGGCCGCTACGGCACGCGCAACTACATCGCCATCATCAGCACGGTCAACTGCTCGGCCAGCACCAGCAAGTACATCAGCGAACGGTTCAAAGCCCAGGACGTGCTGCGGCAATATCCCAACGTCGACGGCGTGGTGGCCATCACGCACAAGGCCGGCTGCGCCATGCCCTACGACGGGCCCGACCACCGCCAGCTCGACCGCACTCTGGCCGGCTTTGCCCGGCATGCCAACGTGGTGGCCTACATCCTGGTCGGCCTGGGCTGCGAGACCGGCCAGGCCGTGCACCTGATCGAAAATCAGGGCCTGGTCCAGCTCAACGGCAGTCGCAAAAAACCGCTCGTGCTTTCGATCCAGCAGTGCGGCGGCATCGGCAAAACCGTCGACGCCGGCGTGCGGGCCATCGGCCAACTGCTGCCCGAGGCCAATGCCGCCCGGCGCACCGAGCTGCCCGCCAGCCGCTTGATCCTGGGCACCAACTGCGGCGGCTCCGACGGCAACAGCGGCGTGACGGCCAACCCGGCGCTGGGCGTCGCCTCGGACCTGCTGGTGGCCCAGGGCGGAACGAGCATCCTGGGCGAAACGACCGAAATCTACGGGGCCGAGCACCTGCTGACCCGCCGGGCGATCAGCCGCGAAGTGGGCGAAAAACTCGTCGAGCGCATCAAGTGGTGGGAGTGGTACGCCGGCGTGTTCGGGGCCGAAATCAACAACAACCCCTCGGTGGGCAATAAAGAAGGCGGCCTGACGACGATCTACGAAAAGTCGCTAGGCGCGGTCGCCAAGGGGGGCAGCACCGCCCTGGTCGACGTGGTGGGCTATGCCGAACCGGTCCGGGCCAAGGGTTTTGTGGTGATGGATACGCCCAGCTACGACCCGGTGAGCATGACCGGCATTGTGGCCGGCGGGGCCAACGTGCTGGTCTTTACCACGGGCCGCGGCTCGGTTTTCGGCTGCAAGCCGGCCCCTTCGATCAAGGTGGCCACCAACACGCCCATGTACGAGCACATGCTCGACGACATGGACGTCGACGCCGGCGTGATTCTCACGGGCACGCCCGTCGAGCATGTGGGCCGGCAGATTTTCGAGGAGATTTTGCTGGTGGCCAGCGGCAAGAAGACCAAGAGCGAGCACAGCGGCGTCGGCGAGGACGAGTTCGCTCCCTGGACCATCGGCCCGGTGTTGTAGGGGGAGCGAACGGCGCGGCGCTGGCTTACAGCCTATCCGAGAACCGTTGGGGACTGGCTCATTTTGCGGTGCCCTGGGAGCAAAATGTGCCTGTTCCTTTCTCCCGAACGGTTGTCGGATAGGCTCTTAGATGACCAGGGACCGAAATTGTCCAACAACGACTCCCGATCCTGTTTTCCTCCCGCCAAAGTGATAATCCAGGAGTAGCGCTTGGCTGGTACATTGTTGATCAACGACAAATTGAATTCGCTGCCCGCCAGCTGGGTGTTTAATAGTTTCCTGGAGATTGCGGCGCGACTGCTCCAGGACGCCAACCCGGCGATTGCCGAAGACATGCTCGCGTCCCGCACCACGGTCGGGGCAGGTTCCGAAATCAAACGCGACAAGTCTGCGGTTCAAACCAGCAGGTCAAGCACTTCTTCGACGTCGGTTTTGACGTTGAAGTCTGTTTCCTGCGTCAGAGACGGTGCGAAACTGGCCGCTGCCGCCAGAGCGGCTGAGCCCGTCGAACTCGAGTTGGCCCCGTTCGTTGACGTTGACAGAAGAGCGAGAGTCGAATTGGTGACTGACGAGAAAGCGGCTGACGGTGCGGCGAAGGATTGTCCCGCGCCCGATACCAGAGCAAACGCCAGGTCGCTCAGCGTGATTGCTGTAAGGGCTAGCCTCTGGGCTCCGCCCGAGGAATTGCCTGCCGCGCCGACAACCTCAGATGCCTTAATCGAAGCCGTTACTAACGTGGGTAGGTTGTTGAGATAGTTAATCACCAGTAGTGCGTCGCCTGGCGTGCAGTCTTGATTGCCGTTGGTATCGAGGAAGTTGTGAACACCTGTCGGCGCGGTACCCAGCGCTCCCGAACCTACCGAGTTTAAATAATTGATGATCGCCAGGGCGTCGGCCGGGGTTACGTCGCCGTCGCCATTGACGTCCAATGGATTGACTGAGTTAGTCCACGTCGTGACATTGTTATTCACAATCTCGGCCGCATCGGTGCCCAGGCCGACTGCGGCCCCAACCGGATTGCTGAGGTTCAGCGAGAACGCCTTACTGGGCTCTACATACAGATTGCCCATGATCGCGACCGTGATTGCTGCCGTGATTGAACCGGGCACGAACGTGAGGGTGCCTGATGTTGCAAGGTAATCGGTGCCAGCAAGCGCAGTGCCGTCGGCAGTCGCAAACTGGACAGTCACTTGAGTGCTCGACGGCGCGTTCAAGTTGACGTTGAAAACCATCGACGTCGGTGTGTAGGCGACGGCCTGTAATGTTGCCGTCGGAAGTGAAACGAGCTCCTCGGGTCCATCGTTGAAACGGGCCAAGTCGAAATACGGCGCCCCACCTTCGGGGACGATCCCTGTGCCAACGATCGCCACGATATCCCCGTTTGGCGTCAGGACCGACGCGCCACCAATCACGCCGGCGATCAACCTGCCACCCGAGCCAAAGCTCGCGTCAAGCGTACCGTTGGAGTCGAATTGTGCTAATGCCACGGAAAAAGTGCCACCGTCACCACCGGTTCCGACAAAACCTTCCACCACAATTTTGCCGTTGGGCAATACGCCGATGCTCTCGGCGCCTACAAGACTGTAGTTCCCGAAAGCTGTGTTGACATAGCCATCGCCACCAAAACTAGTATCAAGGCCGCTAGCGTCGAGCCGCGCGGTAATAAATTCGGTGAGTCCGTAAATACTGCCGACCGCTAGAACGCTCCCGTCGGATTGCATTGCCAGGCTGTGAGGCGAGCCGCCAGCGAACGGAAGAATCACCACACCCCCTGTGCCGAACCCGGTGTCGATTGCGCCGTTGCTGTCCAAGCGGCCGACGTACCCAGTGTCGCCCCCAGTGTCGACAACCAAGCCCTGGACCGTAATTTGGCCACTTGGTCCGACTATTATCCCACCGACTTCGTTAAGTCCGCTGCCCCCAATTGCCGCCAGCCCGTTTGTGCCGAAGCCGTCATTCTGTGTTCCATCGCTATTCAGCATGACTACGCCTGAAGCGCCGCCAGCGTCGATCGCTGCGACGCCGATTAGGATGTTGCCTTGGGAATCGAGTGCAACACACTTGGCAACCCAGGAATCCGCACCAACCGGCGGCGCGATCGTAGCGACGCCGCCGGTGCCGAATTGCGTGTCGAGCATGCCGCTAGGCAGATAACGGGCCACAACCGTATTTGTCCCATCTCCGCCGACGACCACGATATCGCCATTGGGCTGGATTGCCACCGCATTGGCGGTTGCCCTAGTGCCTGTGGAAATCGGCGTGACAACCAATACTCCGGCGCCAAACGTAGGATCGAGCGTGCCGTCAACGTCGTATCGCAGGAGACCGAAGGCTGACTTGCCACTGGCCGGATCGGTGACGTTGGCGATTTCGACGATCTTGCCGTCGGACTGCACGGCCAGGTCGTTGGCAGTATCGTTTCCGTAGAGGCCGCCGGGATTCTGAGTGAAACCGGCCCAGCCAAACGTGAAGTCAAGTGAGCCGTTTTGTGGCACCACCGGCCGGTTGGTCAGGATCACGCCCGAATACTGGTCGTTGAGCAGCGGGGTGCCCGAGGGGCTCGTCAGATTCAGAACGAAGTTCTTGTCGCGCTCGGGCGAGGTGTTCGGCCTGACCGCCACCGTAATCAGCTGACTGGTTACGCCCGGAGCGAATGTCAGTTGACCTGAGGCGGCCGCGTAATCGGTGCCAGCCAGCGCAGTGCTGTCCTCGGTACTATAGCTGACGAGCACCCGCTGAGTGTTGGCACCCGAAAGCTGGACGGTAAACACCAGGGACACGGTGCTCGTCGTCGATGCCTCGACCGACTCGTCGGCAGAGAACAGGCTAGGCACGCTGGGAACCGCCGGATCGCCGGTGAGCCGGGCCAGGTTGAAGTTCGCATCGCTGGAGCCCAGCACGATGTTGCTGCTGGGGTCGAGCGCCATGCTCACCTCGAACGCACTCTCGTCGTTCTGCGCGGCACCGGCGGTCGTCGCCAGGCCGGCGGTGCCGAAGGTCGGATCGAGCGTGCCGTCGGCCAGATACCGGGCAACGCCGAAGTATGTGCCCAATTGTCCGGTGACCGAAAGGCTGCCGCCGACCACAATCTTTCCGTCGGGATCCAGCGCGACGTCCAGCGCGTTGGCCGTGTCGCCCGCAAACGTGGTGGTCAGCGTGCCGCCGCTGCCGAAGGTGGTATCCAGGCTGCCATCCGGATTGTATCGGGCCAGGTCGAATCCGCCGCTGGTGGAAGAACTTGCGGCGCCGACGGCCAGAATTTTTCCGTCCGGCTGCTGGGCCAATCCGAAGGCGCTTTCCTGGCTATTGCCGAAGCTGGTGATCACCGCGCCATCGGTGCCGAACGTCGGGTCGGGGCGACCAGCCTGAGTGAAGCGCAACAGGGCCATGTCGGCCGAGTTGCCGCTGTCGTTGCCGCCGATGACAATACTGCCGTCCTGCTCGACCATCAAGCTGTCGACGACCGTAACCGTTACGGTCGGAAAGCTGGGGAACGCCATCCCGTCGAGCCCGAACGAGTCGTCGAGCGTACCGTTGGGCTGGTAGCGAAAGATCGGCGCCAAAGTATCCGTTTGGCCGAAAAACCTGGTGCCGCCGACAATAATGTCCCCGGCGGAGTCGAATGCCGCCCGAGTCGCGGCGCCGAACCCGTTGCCCCCGAAAATGGGTGTCGTGACGATGCCGCCGGTGCCGAACGAGCTGTCCAGCACGCCTGCGGCGGTGTAGCGGAGCACTTCAAAGTTTTTGCCGTCGCCGCCGACCACGACGATCCGCCCTTGGCTATCGACTAGCACTTGGCCGGCCTCGGGCAGGGCGCCGGACCCCGTGATCTGCGTGAAGACGATGCCACCGGCGCCAAAACCATCGTTCAGCGTGCCATCGGCGTTGTATTCGACTACGGCAATGTCCGTGATTCCCGTCACTGGATCGATAGCCGTTCCCGCTTGCACAATCTGGCCGCTGGACGTCACAGCGGCGGTAACATTTTCTGCCTCAACACCCGGATGCGAACTGGCAAAGCCGGTGCCACCAAAGCTAAAGTCCAGAGCGCCAGCCGAAAGCATGAAGCGGAGTTCTAAAATCTCAGGAGCGCACAAGTAACGACCGCTAAAATCTCTCGCGCTTTGCGGACGACTGGATCGGCGGCAATTCTTGAGTGACATAACGCGCTTGTCAGGGCTTCGCGGCTGTCAGGATGCAGGGAATCCAACGCAAGTTTCAAATCGCCGCGACAGATCCGTTGCCATCGGCGAGGAACGATTAGTGGCGCGGCAGCCGCTTTGAATCGAGAAGTCAGCGAGTTCCATTGTTTCGCTTCGACCGCTACAACCAATCATTCGACAATACCCGGTCGTGTCCGGCGGTTCGACGTAAAAGCCCATGCCGTAGTCGGCGAGATGTGGGCAACAACGCGTTGCCGTACTTCAATCCTGCCCATCATCTGCATTCGAGCTGAAATATACCAAGGCGCGAGTGCCATTCGTTCCTGGCACCTTTCCGCGGGCTCGGCTGATTCCGCCGTCACGCCAGCAGATCCTTCACCACCTTGCCGTGCACGTCGGTCAGGCGGAAGTCGCGGCCCTGGAAGCGATAGGTCAGCCGCGTGTGATCGATGCCCAGCAGGTGCAGGATCGTCGCGTTCAGGTCGTGGATGTGGACCGGATTCTCGGCCACGTTGTAGCCGAAATCGTCGGTCTCGCCGTAGGTCATGCCCGGCTTGATGCCGCCGCCGGCCATCCACATGGTGAAGCAGCGCGGATGGTGGTCGCGGCCGTAGTTTTCTTTGGTCAGCGTGCCCTGGCTGTAGATCGTGCGGCCGAACTCGCCGCCCCAGATCACCAGCGTGTCGTCGAGCATGCCGCGCTGCTTGAGGTCTTTGATCAGGGCCGCCGAGGGCTGATCGGCCACCGGCGCCAATTGGCGGATGTTGCCCGGCAGGTTGCCGTGATGGTCCCAGCCGCGCAGGAAGACCTGCATGAAGCGCACGCCGCGCTCGGCCAGCCGCCGGGCCAGCAGGCAGTTGTAGGCGAACGTGCCGGGCTGGGTCACTTCGGGACCGTACAGGTCGAGCGTTTCTTTCGATTCCTTCGAGATGTCGGTCAGCTCGGGCACCGACGTCTGCATGCGATAGGCCATCTCATACTGGGCGATCCGCGAGAGCGTTTCCGGATCGCCGACTTCGGCCGCCCGCTTGTGATTCAGCTCGGCCAGCCCGTCGAGCATTTGCCGGCGGACTTTCTCGCTCACGCCCGGCGGATTCGACAAATACAACACCGGGTCGCCGTTGGAACGCAGGGCCACGCCCTGGTGCTTGGTGGGCAGAAAGCCGGCGCCCCACAGGCGCGAAAACAGCGCCTGCGGCATGCTGCCGGCCGGCATCCGCGAGTGCAGCACGACGAAGGCCGGCAAGTCCTGATTCGGGCTGCCGATGCCGTACGAGAGCCAGGCGCCCGCGCTGGGCCGGCCGGGAATCTGGCTGCCGGTCTGAATGAACGTGATCGCCGGGTCGTGATTGATGGCGTCGGTGTTGACGGTCTTGACGAACGTCAGATCGTCGGCCACCGATCGCCAACTGCGGCAGCAGCTCGCTCAGCCAGGCGCCCGACTTGCCCGTATTGCTGGAACTTGAAGATCGACGGCGCGACCGGAAAACGGGCCTGTCCGGAGGTCATGGTGGTGATCCGCTGGCCGTTGCGGACCGACTCGGGCAGATCCTTGTCGAACATCTCGTGCATCTTCGGCTTGTGGATCGAACAGGTCGAGCTGCGAAGGCGCGTCGGCCATGAACAGCCAGATGACCCGCTTGGCCTTGGGCGGAAAGTGCAATGCCGGCATCGCGCCGAAAGCTGGCGTCGCCGGCCGGCGGCTGCCGTGCCGGCGGCGAACAGCGACGGATTGAGCAGCGAGGCCAGCGCCGCCGTGCCGATGCCGGCCGCCGCTTTGCCGAAGAAATGACGACGCGTTTCCATCCGGGCCAGTTCGTCGAGCGGTTGCATGGGCATGGGCTCCTGGGCAGAATTTGCGTAAGCTGTGCGGTTGGTAATTGCGATTACTCTTTGGTGACCGCCTCGTCCAAATTGAGCAGCAGATTGGCCGTCATCGTCCAGGCGGCCAGTTCGGCCGGATCGAGCGCCTCGTTGCGCTTGGATTGGCCGACGGCCAAAAGTTTGAGCGCGGCATCGGGGCTGGCCTGATACTCGGCCAACTGTGCCGCATAGACTTTCACGATGACGTCCCGCTCGTCGGCAGCCGGCGAGCGGATGTTGACCAGGCGGAACGCATAGCCGGCCCGCTCCTGGGGCGACGATCCGCCCTCGGTGATGGTCGCTCGGCCAGTTGGCGGGCCGGCTTCGATGTACTGCACGTCGTTCATCAGCACCAGCGCTTGCAGCGGCGTGTTGGTGCGCGGACGGCGAACGGTGCATGTCTCGCGCGAGGGCGCGTTGAACGTGGTCAACGAGGCCGGCGGCGACGTCCGCTTCCAGAAAGTATACAGGCTGCGGCGATACAGACCCGGCCCCGTGTCGGCCGTGTAGTTCAAGGTGTTGCTGCCCACGAAGGCCACGGCCGCCCAAATGCCGTCCGGCTGATAGGGCCGCACGCTGGGCCCGCCAATCTGGTCGACCAATAGCCCGCTCACGGCCAGCGCCGAGTCGCGAATCACCTCGGCGTCGAGGCGGAACCGCGGGCCGCGGGCCAGCAGGTCGTTGCTGGCGTCGCGCTGCAGCATGGCTTCGGTGGCTTTGGACGATTGACGGTAGGTGGCCGAGTTGACGATCAGGCGCTGCAGCTGCTTTCACGTTCCAGCCGGTGCGAACCAGTTCGGTGGCCAGCCAGTCGAGCAAGTGCGGGTGCGTGGGCCACGATCCTTGCGCGCCGAAGTCCTGGGTGGTCTTGACGATGCCCGAGCCGAAGTATTGCTGCCAGAAACGATTGACCGTGACCCGGGCCGTCAGCGGGTTGGCCGGATCGACCAGCCACTGGGCCAGTCCCAGCCGATTGAGCGGAGCGTCGGCCGGAAAGGCAGATAGCGCGGCCGGCACGCCACGCGTGACTTTGTCCCCCTTCTTGTCGTAGGCCCCGCGAATGAGCACAAAACTATCTCGCGGCTGCGGCATGTCGGCCATCACCATGGTGCTGGTGATCGAAGTTTCCAGATCGGCGAGTTTCTTGGTCAGGTCGACGACCTGTTGTTGCAGCGGGTCGAACAGCGCGCTTGGTGGGCCCGTAGACGTTTTGCAGAAAGTGCTCGCGGATCAGCTTGGTCTGGGCCTCGCTGCGTTTGTCGGCCTCCAGCTTGATCGCTTCCAAGACGGGCGGCGGCAGCGTCGATTTGGTTTGCAGCCGCTCAAAAGCCTCCCAGGCGAGCTGCGAAACCCAAGTCTCGTTGGCCTGCGGGATATTCGAAAGGATGCCGGCCTTGTCCCAATAGACCGTCCCGTCGTGCTGCGAGAAGGCCCAGCCGCTGATGATGCTGCCCGCGGCGATGCCCACCTGCGCCGCGGGGATCTCCAGCCGCACCCACTTGCCGGCCTCCGGCAGCGGACCGGCCAGCACGCGGCTGGGCGAGTTGGCCGCGCCCCAAGGAATGATGTCCTCGCCCCAGGCGGCGCGATGCTCCCACGTGCCATCGTTGAATTGCAGCATGACTTCCTTGGGCGGGTTGGCCGGATCGAGATACACATAGGCGAACAAGATGTCCCCCTCGCCCACGCGCAATCCCGGCTTGGCATCGGTGAAGTAATGCTGGCTGAGTCCTTGCGACGTGCGGAGCGATGATTTGCTGCCGCTGAGCACGGGACTGGGCGCCTCGACGAACTGCCAGCCGCCGGCTTCGGCCGAAGGCTTGGAGCCGTCCGGCAGGGCGTCTTCGATCCACACGAACTCGCGCCGCTCGAGGCTTCGCCGCAGCCGGCTCGTGGTAATCGGCCCGTATCAGCTCGGCCGCGATGCTTTGCTTCGCTTTGTCCAAATCGAAGCTGAGTTGCTGTTTCACCGCCTCCTGCTCCGGAGTCGGCAACTTGACCATCGGTGGCGGCGCCAGCACGTTGCCGTCCATCGCGGCGTCGGCGGCGCCGTTGAAAAACGCGAACAACTGATAAAACTCTTTTTGCGAAATCGGATCGAACTTGTGGTCGTGGCACACCGCGCAGCCGGTCGTCAGCCCCAGCCAAATGGTCGACATGGCCTCGACCCGATCCACGCCGTAACGCGTCAACACTTCATCGTCGATCGAGCCGCCCTCGCTGGTCGACAGATTGCAGCGGTTGTAGCCGCTGGCAATGCGCTGTTCCATCGTCGCACCGGGCAGCAGGTCGCCGGCCATCTGCTCGATGGTGAACTGATTGAAGGGCATGTTGTTGTTGAACGCCGCGATCACCCAATCGCGATATTTCCACAAGGCCCGTTCGTTGTCGAAATGCAGGCCGTGCGTGTCGGCATAGCGGACCGCGTCGAGCCAGTAGCGGCCCATGTGTTCGCCATAGCGGGGCGAATTGAGCAGCCGGTCCACGAGCTTTTCATAGGCGTCCGGCGCCGGATCGCTGACAAAGGCGTCGACTTCGGCCGGCGTCGGCGGCAGGCCGGTCAGATCGTAGGTGACGCGGCGGATCAAGGTGGTCTTGTCGGCCGGTTCGGCCGGCTCCAGGCCTTCGGCCTCCAGCCGGGCCAGCACGAACTGATCGATCGCGCCGCGCACCTGCGCCTGGTGTTTGACCGGCGGCGGCTCCGGGCTGCTGCGGCGCGATCAGCGACCAATGTCCCTTCCAGACGGCCCCCTCGTCGATCCATTGCTTGAGCAGCGCGATTTCCGTGGCCGAAAGCGATTTGCCGCTGTCCACCGGGGGCATCCGCTGGTCCGGGTCGGCATGGACGACGCGTGCATAAAGCGCGCTCTCGTCGCTCTTGCCGGGCACGATGGCCCGCTGGCCCGACTCCAGCGCCGCCAAGGCGGCTTCCTGTTTGTCGAACCGCAGACCCGCTTGTCGCTCCTTCTCGTCCGGCCCATGGCACTTGTAACATTTGTCCGACAGGATCGGTCGGATGTCCCGATTGAAGTCCGCGGCTTGCCCGGCTGCCAGCGCCCGCGCGGGCAAGCACAGCAGCTCAGCAAGACCAAGACTCCAGCGCAAAACCGGTGCGTCACTTGTGGATCTCTTGGGTAGAGGATTGATTGGGCAGTACGCAGCTTGGAGCGTAAGGTGGGCAATTTTCAGGGCGGGCAAAACCTGGCCCGGCGTCGTTGCCGACGTGGGTATAGCATATCACAAATGGCCGCCTGGCGTCGCGCGTTTTCAGGGCTGGCGCAGGTTCTGCGCCGGGCGCAGCGGGTGTTGCTTCCCGCTTGTCGAAGACTCACAACCAGCGGCGACACGAGGGCTGGATTATTGTCAGACAAATGAAGGCCGAAGGCACGGTGATCGAACCGGGCGGCGGCGGCGGATCCAAGTTTTTCGTTTTTCGCCTCAGGCCTTGAGCCCAAACTCGTAGGGCTTGCGCGGCTCGCGGCGGAGCATAGCGCCGGCCTCGCTGTCGCCGACGATCTCTTGCTTTTGGGCATCCCACTGGATTTTGCGTCCCAGCCGCATCGAGATCCCGGCCAGGTGACAGGCGGTGGCGGTGCGGTGTTGGCTGACCACGTCTGAAATCGTGGGCAGGTTGTGTTTGAAGGCTTCGAAGAAATTGCCCATGTGATCGCCGAGCCTGGCCGTGTTGCCGCGAAAGAACTTTTTGACGTCGTCCAGGATTTGCTCCTTGAGCTTCGGGTCGGCATCTTGCTCTTCGATCGGCGTGCCGGCAATGCGGCCCCGGTTAACGAAGATCCGACCTTTTTCCCCCTCGAAAGTGACGCCTTCGTTCTCGGCGACGACTTCCAAAAGCACATCGTCGGGAAACGTGTAGTGCACGATCGGATACTTGGGCGTGTTATAGCCGCCGGCAATTTGCGGCATCTTGGTCTGGCTGCCGTCGATCGATCTGGGACCATCGACGTTGAGCGCCCACAGGGCGACGTCCATGTGATGGGCGCCCCAGTCGGTCATGATGCCCCCCGAGTACTCGTACCACCAACGGAAATTATGGTGACAGCGCTCGGGACAATAGTCGACCGCCGGCGCCTGGCCGAGCCAGAAGTCCCAATTCAGTCCCGAGGGCACCGGCTGGGCTGCGAAGGGCCCGCCCTCGGCAGTGGAAAGCGGCAGATGAACGGTCACCTTTTTGATCTTGCCCAACTGCCCGCTGCGCACGGTGGCCACGGCCCGGCCGAAAAGCTCCCACTGATCGCCGCGCTGCTGCGTTCCGACTTGAAATGCCTTGCCGCTGGTCTCGACGGCCTTGATCAGCATCTTGCCTTCGTCGACGGTGAGCGTCATCGGCTTTTCACAGTAGACATGCTTGCCGGCCTGGAGTGCGGCGATCGCGAT
Source organism: uncultured Planctomycetaceae bacterium (assembly GCA_963793635.1). Lineage (GTDB taxonomy): Bacteria > Planctomycetota > Planctomycetia > Pirellulales > PALSA-1355 > CAWCAX01. The sequence goes on along the minus strand of CAWCAX010000006.1, from coordinate 1,015,676 downwards.
CGCGGTATGCCAATGGTCGGGCGTGCCGATGGTCACGGCCTCCACGTCCGGCCGATCGAGCAGCTTGCGGTAATCCTCGTAGACATCGGCCTGTTGAAAATGCTGGGCCTTGGCACCCTCGGCCCGGTTCCGATCCACATCGCAAACCGCCACAATATCGGCGCCGTTGGCCTTGGCCCGCAGCGCGTCGTGGGTTCCCTGCCCGCCCATGCCGATCGCGCCGAAGATCGGCCGGTCGTTTTTCGATTCCGCGGCGCCAGCCCGGCTGGTGAACCAGTAAGGAGTGCCGGCGGCCAGCAAGAGTCCGGCGCTGGAATGGACAAATTGTCGGCGAGTGTACGTCAGGCGGGGCATGGGGCATTCCTTAGGCTAGCGCACCGGGGCGGGAACGAGGGCAGCAGTACGATTCAATGTAATCGGGCGCGCCTTCCAAAGAAACCGTCAGCGGGCGGATCGGTAATGCCCTGACAATGGGGCACTTCGAGCGTGCCGTCGGTGTGAGGCGGCTTTGTGAACCGCCCCGACGGGGTTTCTCAAATTTCAGTGGCCGGCTCTTCCTGTGGTTCCGGTTTCTTCTCGGGCACCGTCGGAGACTCCTGCTCGGCGTCGGGAGCGGCGGCATCGGTCGCCCCGCCGGCCGGCTGGTCTGCTGCTGCTGGCGGTTCACCTTCGGGCGCGGGTTCCTCATCGAGTCGGGGCATCGGGTAGGGCACTTCAGCCCCCTGCACCTTGGGGATTCCGTGGACGATGGTGCCCAATTGCTCCGGCGTCAATCGCGGACCACAGCCGCCGAGAGATACCAGCAGCAGGCCGATGGCAGCCGGCCGGCCCGCGCACGCCAGGCAGCATTTGTGATTCATCGTAGGAAAACCTCTGTCATAATGGGACGCGACGCAAAGGCGAATTGTAGGTTACCCGATCGACCAGCCGCTACAAGCCGACGTGCTTGCCAGCGAGCACGATCAATCCCTTGCTGTGAGCTGTCATGGAGGCTGCGCCGCTGACCAGCGCCTTGAAAACCGCCGCGCGGCATTTGGGTTTCGATTTGGTGGGCGTCTGCCAGGCCGTGGCTGCGCCCGGCGCCGCACGGTTTGCCGATTGGCTGGCGGCCGGCTACGCCGGAGAAATGGACTATTTGGCCGACCGCGGGCCCGCGCAGCACCATCCGCAGGCGGTGCTCGACGGGGCGCGCAGCATCCTGATGCTGGGCCTGAACTACCGGACCGCGGAGCCGGTCGAACCCCGCGCCGGCCAGGGCCGTGTGTCGCGCTATGCCTGGGGCCACGACTATCACAAATTGATTCGCGAGCGATTGAAACAATTGGCCGACGAGCTGCGACGGCATGCGCCGCAGGCGGGCGTGCGGGGCGTGGTCGACACGGCGCCGCTCATGGAGCGAGAGTTTGCCCAATTGGCCGGGCTGGGCTGGATCGGCAAGAACACGCTGCTGTTGAACAAGCAGGCCGGAAGCTGGTTTTTTCTGGCTGCGCTGTTGACCGATCTGGAACTGGTGTGCGACGCGCCGCACGAAACCGATCATTGCGGCACGTGCCGGGCGTGCCTGGACGCTTGTCCAACCGGCGCCTTCACAGCCCCCTATGTGCTCGACGCGCGCAAATGCATCAGCTATCTGACCATCGAGCTGCGCGGCCCCATTCCTGCCGAGTTGCGCCCGGGTGTGGGCGACTGGCTGTTTGGCTGCGATGTCTGCCAGGATGTTTGTCCCTGGAACCACCGGGCTCCGCTGTCCGACGAGACCGCATTTGGCCCGGCCGAGGGGATGAACCCGCTCGAACTGACCGCATTATTCCGTTTGGACGACGAGCAGTTTCGCGCCCGCTTTCGCCATACGCCGCTGTGGCGGGCCAAGCGCCGCGGTTTGCTCCGCAATGCCGCCACGGTGCTGGGCAACCGGCGCGATCCGGACACGCTTTCGGCCCTGGAGATGGCGCTGGCAGATGCCGATGCACTGGTGCGCGGCGCCGCGGCGTGGGCGCTGGGCCAATTTGACGCTCCGCGGGCCGCGCTCGCGCTGCAACGCCGCGCCGCCATTGAGACCGACCCTTCTGTCGTCGGTGAGATTTCCGCTTCACTAGGGCTTGATGCGACTAGCGAGCATCGAACCTAAGCGGGACGGCAAGGCGGACGCCCGAGGAAGAGAGAGATCGTCCACAGATTACGCGGATCGGAAGGAATAGAAAAGAGGAGCCTGGCGGGACGTACGCGGCGCATTTTTTATCGTCGTGCCTTTCATTCTTCATCTGCGTAATTCGCGTCATCGGTGGATCATTACTCTTCGTTCGTTTCGTTCTGCGATTCGGCGCTCGCGCAGTCAATTGCTCAAACCGTTTCGCAGTCGGCGGTCTCGTCCACCTCGACCGTGGGATGCCGGCCGGGCAGGTCGGCGCTGTAAAGCGCTCGAAGACCGCGCGCCACTCGTCCGGGCCTGTCACTGCAACGAATGCGTCCCGCACCGCTCGGCCTTGCGGATGCAATTGCGAATACTTGATCCCGAATTTTCGCATGTGGCGGCTGCTGACCTCGGGCCCGTACAACTCATCGGCCAGCCGATAATGCTCGGCGATCACGGCCCGTTGCTCACGGACACTCGGAGGGTCGGGAAGCGGCAAGCCGGCGGCCAAGGCTCGCGCTTGCGGGAAAATCCATGGATTGCCGATCGCGCCGCGCGCTGCCGTTACCCCGTCGACCCCGGTTTGGGCGATCATGTCCAGACAGGCCTGGGGGGTGAACAGGTCGCCGCTGCCCAGCACCACGCGGCTGCCGGCGTGCTGTTTCACTTCACGCAGGAACTCCCAGCGACTGGGCCCGACATAGCGCTGCACGACCGTCCGGCCGTGGACGGTGATGGCCGCGACGCCGCGCTGGAACGCCCCGTCGAAAATGCGAAAGAAGTTGTCGCGGCTCTCCTGGCGGTCGTCGAGCCCGCGGCGCATCTTGACCGTGACCGGAATGTCCGCTGGCACCGCCTCGCGCACCCGGCTGACGATTTCCAGCGCGGTCTCCACCTGGCCCAACAGGTATCCGCCGCGGCAACGGCCCAGCACCTTTTTGACCGGGCAGCCGAAGTTGATGTCGATCACGTCGAAGCCGGCTGCCACCAGGCGCTCGGCGGCCGGAGCAAAGTCCTTGGGATCGGCGCCCATCAACTGCGCGCCGACGGGATGCTCTTCGTCGGTCACACGCAGGTAGCGATCGGCCTTTTTGCCGCGACTGACTTGCACCACAAACTGATCCAGCAGCACTTCGCACAGCGTGTACGGCGGCTCCGAGCCGGCGCGCGATGACGCGCATCGCCCAGTCGCTATAGCCGCTGAGCGCGGCCTGAACGACCGGAAAATCGAGTTCGATGCGCCCAGTCGCAGCGCAGGGAGGTTTTGCATACGTCGATTTTGCCGGCCGGCATGCAGCTCGGTCAAGAGCCCGGTCGAATCGGCCCTGGAAATGCAGAGGCAGCTCACCTACATTGACGTGCGAAGGGAAGTAAACCACAAAGACACAATGGCACCGAGAGAGGAAAAAGGAACTGAGAGAAGGAAGGATCCATTTCGATTTCAAAGCAATGCTTTTGGAAATCCAAATCTCGTTCCTCTTTGATTTCTTCGCTTTGTGGCTGGCGTGACTCTGTGGTTTTCATTCCGTCCTTCCTCCACGCCGAAGGCGAATTGACTCATGTCAGAAAACAAATGGACACTGGTCGGCGACGCGCACCGACCAGGCGCCCAGTTTCTCCGTGACCGCCCGCGACTTCGGACGCTCCGAGCCGGCCTTTGCCGTCCACCGGCGCACTTTGCACGGCGGCCTGGGCGAAGGGGTCGACGTGATCGAGATCGACAACGGCCGCTTTCGATTCAGCGTGCTGCCGACCCGCGGCATGAGCATCTGGAAAGGCTGGCTGGGCAATGCGGAAGTCGGCTGGCAATCGCCCGTGCGGGGACCAGTCCATCCGCAGTTCGTACCCCTGGCCGAACCCAGCGGCCTGGGCTTTCTGGATGGGTTCGACGAGTGGATCGTGCGCTGCGGCCTCGAGAGCAATGGAGCTCCGGAGTTCGATCGGCGGGGCGCGCTGAAGTATTCGCTGCACGGGCGGATTGCCAATCGGCCGGCCCTGCACGTCGAATTGGAAATCGACGTTGCGCGGGAAGAGATTCGCCTGACGGGACTGGTCGACGAGACGCGATTCTTGGTACGTCAATTACAACTGCGAACGACCCTGATAACGCGCTTCGGCGAAGCGGGGCTGTCGCTCCACGACGAGGTGACCAACCTGGCAGGCACGCCGACCGAGATGCAGCTTTTGTATCACATCAATTTTGGCCCGCCGCTTTTGGATCCCGGCGCCGTGGTCGTGGCGCCGCTGAAAGCGCTCGTGCCGCGCGACGCCCGGGCCGTCGAGGGTCTAGCGCAGTGGCAAACCTATGCCGCACCGCAGGCCGGTTTTGCGGAGCAAGTCTACTTTCTCGATCTGGCCGACGCGGCCCATCAAACGCGCGTCCTGCTGAAGAACGCCCACGGCGATCTGGGAGCCAGCCTGGCCTACGACAAGCGGCAGCTCCCCTGCTTCACGCTCTGGAAGAACACGGGCGCGATGGGCGATGGCTATGTCACCGGTCTGGAGCCGGCGACCAATTTTCCCAATCCGCGCTCGTTCGAGGGCCGGCAAGGCCGGGTGGTCAAACTGGCGCCTGGCCAGCAGGCTCGATTCGACCTGGCGATTGCCCTGCACCAGGGATCGTCGAGCGTGGCCCAAGCCGAGCGCGAAGTCGCCGCCCTGCAAGCCGGCAACGAGGCGAAGATTTTCGATTCGCCGCAACCCGGCTGGACCAGCGCCGCCGACTGAATCGAATTTCTGCCGGCTCTCCTCGTGATGCCTTGTTTAATCTGCGTCCATCCGCGTTCATCAGCGGTTACTCTTGATTTGCATGTCGAAACGATTGAATCGTCCAGCAGGTGGACGGCAGCTCCGTGTCGTGAGCTTCAAGACCAGCGGATAACCGCAGATGAACGCAGATAAGAGCAGCGCCGCCGCGAGGATGAAAACACGGACAGCCACGGTCGAATTGAAGGCCTCGCGTTGCGGCAGCCATCAAATTAGGGCTGAAGGAGCGCTAATCCGGCGAAACGAGCGCCGCCGGAGGCTCGGGCAGCCGCCGCTGCAAAATCCTGCGCCAGGTCCAGGCGCCCGGCTCGTCGATGGCGAAAATCAAAACCAGCGCCAGCAGCCGGGTGATCCAACCGACGTAGAACAGGTAGCCAAAATTGTCGAGCCGGAAACGACCGACATAAAACCTGTCGTAGTTGAACAGGTCGACCAACCATCCGCCCAGATAGGTCGCCAGGCCATAGGCCACTCCCGACAACGCGAAATAGGCCGCCGAATAGGCCGCATAGTTGCCGTCTCGCGATAACTTGAGCGTCAGGTTGGGCAGACAGATATTGAGGCCGGCATACGCGGACCAGACCGCAAACGCCCCGCCCAGCCACCAGGGCTGCGCCCGCGTTGCCAGTAAGTAAAACAACGGGCCGAAGGCGACCAAGGCCTGGCTGGCGAATAGCACCGGCCGATTGCCGTAGCGATCGCTGAAGCGGCCGATCCAAGGCGTGAGCGCAATCTGCCCCAACCGCATGCCGATGAAAAACAACATCATCGGCCACAAGCCCAGCCCGAGCACGCGTTTGGGATACATTCCGGCGGCGCTCTGCATGATGCCGTTGAAAAATGACAGCCAGCAGCCGAACAGCAACACGCGTTGGAATCGGCCGTCGAGCAAGGGGGCAAAACTGCTGAAGTCGAGCCAGCCTTTCCACGCTCCCCGCGGCTTGCGGCTCGTGGCGACCGCCGGCATTTTCCACAGCGGCAAGATCGATGCCAACAGCAGCAAGGCCCCCAGTCCGATCGGCAGAGTGTAACCAAGCAGTACGACTTCGAGCGTATCGACGCGCTCGGCCGCCGAGCGCCACCAATCGGCAAACAGCCCGGCCGCGGCAAGCGTCGGAATGAGCGCGACCAACTGCCAGCGCTGCCGAGTCGCAAAGTACCGGCCGCGCAGCCTGGGCGGAACCAGTTCGGCCAGCCACGCCCAAAGGGCCACCGACGCCACGCTCTCCAGCAATTGATGCACGGCCAAGAGCACAATGAAAAACCTGAGGCGGTATCGGTCCGGGAAGGCCTCCAGTCCGACCAGCGGCAACAGGCACAGCAAGCCATAAGCCAGCGAGAACAACAGGACGGCGCTGCGCTTGACTCCGCGCAGTTGCACGATGACCGCGGGCGCGGCCAGCCGCAGAATTCCAATCACCGACTGCAGGGCCAGAATCAGGCCCACCTGCCGGCCCGCGCGCCGAGCTCCTGCGCCAGATAGACGATCAGCGAACCGGTCGTCAGGCCGTTGCCCATCGACCACAACACGCCGTTGGCAATGCCCAGCCGCAAGGCGCCGCGGCGCTGGGTTGTGCTGAGGCTGGCTTGCTCTGCGGGCGTGGGAAGCATCGCTAGGTACGGCTTTGAGGATTCGGGATCTCAGATCGAACGCAAAGGGCGACGCGTTTCCCAGTGCCGGCCAGTCTGGCTGCCGCCCATTCGCGAGCAGGGTTGGTGCGCCGCCCGCGCTGCCGCCGGCAGCGCCCAGATGTCGCTGCCCACTACAACCGCTTCCAGCCGCATAAATGGGAGCCATCCCGCGATGCCAGCCTTTGCATAACAACTACGAAAAACTACCATCGTCGGCGCCGTCGGACCGCCCGAACGAGTTTTATGCTAAAGCCGCCGGATTGCGACTGGCCGCAACCGCCTTCTGCGAGCCGGGGGCTAGGTTTACATAGCAGTGCGCCTTTGTCAAAGGCGTGGCAGCCGGATTTTCGTTGCTCGGCAGGGAGTATCGATGTCGCTCAAATTAAAGTTCATTGCGCTAGTCACGATCGGCGTCTTCGTCGTGATGGGCGGCGGCGCCTGGTATCTCGACGTGCTGCTGGAGCGAATTGTCCAGCAGCAGGCCGCGGAATTGGCGGCCCGTTTCGGCGGCACACTGCCTCCCTCCACTCCGACGGTCGCCCCGGAGTCGCACCGCTTGGAAACGTTGCGGTCGGTGTTCGATCTGTGCGCCATTCTGGCGGTGGGAGTCTCGGGCGGAATCTACTTGATTTTTGCACGGCAGGTCAATCAGCGCATGTCGCGGCTCGTTCAGGCCATGAACGCGGTGGCGCAGAATCCCACCGGGGCAGGACGAATCGGCGACCCTTCCAGCGACGAAGTGGGCCGGCTGGCCGCGGCATTCGACCAGGCAGCGGATTCCCTCTCCAAGGCCTTTGCTTCGCTGGAAAGCAAGGTCGAAGAGCGCAGTTTGGAGTTGAGCGCGACGCAAGATAGCCGATCGGCGATCATCGACGGGTCGCTAGACGGCATCATCAAAGTCGATCAGACCGGAAGGATCGTCCTGTTCAATCCGGCCGCGGAAAGAACCTTTCGCCGTGAAAGCCGGGCCACGGTCGGACGAAACCTGGCCGAAATCGTCGAACTGCCCGACCCAGCTGCCGGCACGATCGCCGAGCATTTCTCGGCCATGGTCGGACGCCGCCAGGAAATGGTGGGCCTTCGCGCCGGGGGCCAGTTTCCGATCGAGGTGGCTTGGACGCGGATCGGGTCGCAGCATCAGTTGCTGTTCGCCGCATTCATCCGTGACCTGACGGAGAAGCAACGCATCGACCGGCGGCTGCACCTGCAACTCGAAGTCACGCGCCTGCTGGTCGACAGGCCGCCCGTGGCCACGATTCTGACCGCCGGACTGGAAATCGTCTGCCGTCAGGCGGGCTGGGATGTCGGGGTCTTCTGGCAAGCCCATCCTGAGCAAGGCAAACTGCGCAGCCAATGGATCGTTCAAACCGGCAAGGCGCTCGACACGCAGTTCGAGTCGCGATTGCGAGATCTGGCCGTGCCCCGCGGCATGGGGCTGGCCGGCGCCGTTTGGGAAGATCGTCGCGCGCGTTGGCGTGCCGATCTCAGCTTCGAGCCCGACATCGACACCGCTGCGGCGCTGGATGGCGGCCTGCGATCGGCGGCCTGTTTCGCCATTTGTGTCGGCGACAAGACACTCGGCGTGTGCCAGTTTTTTGCCCGCGAGCCGAAACCCGCGGATCCCGAAATGATCTCACTCATCGAGGGCATCGGTGCGCAACTGGGTTTGTTCGTCGAGCAAGAGACGGTCGCCGCGTCCTTGGCCCAGCGCGAGCGGCGGTTTCGATCCTTTGTTCTGGCCACGTCGCAGGTGTATTGGTGCGCCGATGCAGAAGGAAAAATCATCGAGACGCACAAGGCCTGGGAGGAGTTCACGGGGCAAACTTCCGCCGAAGCGATCGGTCATGGATGGCTGAAGGCTGTCCGGGTCGACGATGTCGCGCGTGCGACGGCGGTCATCCAACAGGCCTTGACCAGCGGACGGCAGTTCGAACTGCAATGCCATGTCCGGCGGCATGACGGGATCTACCGCTTGTTCGAAATCCGTGGCGTGCCCGTGGTCGGGGAAAACGGCACCGCCGACCAATGGGTGGGCACCGCGGCCGACATTCAAGACAAATGGCAGAGTGAGCAGTCGCTGCTTGGAGCGCGAGGCCCAACTCCGGGCGCTGTTCGAAAGCGCGCTCGACGGCATGATGATCATGGACGACGCGGGGCGAATGATCGAGGTCAATCCCGCGGCTTGCCAGGTGCTCGCTCGCTCCCGGACCGAGCTGCGGGCTCTGCATGTGCATGACATCACGGCGCCCGACGTCCGGGCCAAGGCCCTTTGGCGGGCGTTCCGCCAACGGCGGCGATTGGCCGGAGAGTTCGGCATTTGCCGGCCGGACGGCAGCCTGCGAGCCCTGGAGTTCCAGGCCATCGCCGACTTCCAGCCGGGTCGCCATCTATCGATCTTCCGCGACGTGACCGACCGCAAGCGGCTCGAGGGACAGTTGTTGCAGTCGCAAAAGATGGACGCCGTAGGGCAGTTGGCCGGCGGCGTCGCCCACGACTTCAACAATCTGCTCACGATTATCCTCAGCCTGTGTGAAGTCGGGCTCGATGCCAACGCCGAGAATCCGATCCTCATGGATATCGACAGGGCGGGCAAGCGCGCCAGCGATCTGACGCGGCAATTGTTGGCCTTCAGCCGCAAGCAAGTCCTGGCCCCGGTCAAGCTGAACCTGAACGGCCTGGTCAGCAATCTCGAAAAGATGATCCGTAGGCTGATCGGCGAAGACATCGATCTGGCGACATCGCTCGACTCGCAGTTGGCCGCCGTCGAGGCGGACCCCGGTCAACTCGAACAGGCCATCGTGAACCTGGTGATCAATAGCCGCGACGCCATGCCCACCGGAGGCCGATTGACCATTCGCACCGCCAATATCCTGCTCGACGCCGATGCGCTGGCTAAACATCCCCGGATGAAGCCCGGAGAGTATGTGGTGCTCTCGATCGCCGACACGGGGATTGGCATGGACGAGTCCACGCGAGTTCGGATGTTCGAGCCGTTTTTTACGACCAAAGCGCAGGACAAGGGCACCGGGCTGGGCCTGGCCACGGTGTACGGAATTGTCGAACAAAGCGCCGGTTTCATCGACGTGCAAAGTTCCCTGGGTGCAGGCACCACCACAAGAATCTACTTGCCTCGAACCGAGCCGGCTCCCAGCCCGCCGCAGACGCAGAAGCCGCTGCGAAAAGTCCGGGGCGGATCCGAAACCGTCTTGCTGGTCGAGGACGAACAAGGCGTGCGGTTGCTCGCCCGGCGAGCTTTGGAAACGCGCGGCTACCAGGTGCTGGAGGCCGCCAACGGCATCGAAGCTTTGGACGTCAGCGCCGCCTTCGACGGTGAAATCCATCTGCTGGTCACCGACGTCGTCATGCCCCTCCTCGGGGGACGCGAGTTGGCCGACCGAGTGGTCGCTAAGAGCCCGCACACGCGCGTGTTGTTCATGTCGGGATATACCGACGACGCCGTCGTGCGACACGGTGTCCGGGAGGACGGGGTGCCGTTTCTGCAAAAACCGTTCACTCCGGACGCGCTGGGCGCAAGGTCCGCGAGGTGCTATCGTCTGCGGCGCCGGCGGGGTTACCTGCGTAAAAATACGCAGCAGTCCTCTTGTCTTGTCATGTCCGCCGCGAGCCAGGCGTTCAGTCGCCGTGTGTGCTTTTCCGCTGCCAGTCATCGGTCGCCAGACGGTAGAATTGGTGCGGCAAGCCGGCGATGTCGATGTCGCTCTCGAATCGGAAGCCCAGCTTTTGCATCACCCGCCTCGACGCCCGATTATGAGGCAAGGTCCAACTGGCAATCGACGGGCAGCCGAGCTTCTCGAAGCCGACATCCAGGCTCGCCGCGGCCATTTCAGTGGCAAATCCTTGATTCCAAAACTCCGACAGCACGGCGTAGGCCAGGCCGATCTCGGTCCGCCCGCTGATCTCATATTGTTTCAAGCCGCCGCGGCCGATGAACTCGCCGCCGGTTTTGTTCCGGAATGCCCAAAAACCGAACCCCTGCCGTCGCCAATGCTCGATCGCCAGGTTGAGACCGCAGAGCGTCACGTCATCCGGATAGATATCGCCGTCGGCGGACAAGGTCTGCATGACCAGCGGATCCCGGTGCAACCGGCAGATCGCGTCGAAGTCGGATAGCGTCAACCGCGTAGCCACTAGCCGATCGGTTTTCAGCAATTCGCAGGACGTGCTCACGCCAGCTTCCTTGCCGATGGGGGGCTTGCCGGTGGATTGTTCAAGCGGCGAATTTCTCAGGCGCGGTTGCCGAGCAACACTTGTTTGAAGCTCAGCAACGCTGCATCGGTCAGGGCGGCCGAGGTTGTGCTCCGCGTTGCAATGGCCGGGCTGCGGTTGCCGGCCAGAGCCACGTCGACCGCGGCCGCGGAGAGCCTGGACGAGCCGCTCGTCGAGTTGCCGCCGGAGCTTGTGACAGCCGGGACAGCTGCGATTTGCGCTCGCAGGTTGTCGGTATCGGTGGCGGTCTTGCTGGTGCCGACCGGCGGTTTCACGGTAGCCACATTCACCAACGTACCCGATGGCGCCCGAGCTGACAATAGCACTGATCGAGTACGTGATCGTGCTGCCAGCCGGCAGATTGACGTTCGTATCGTCGATATTGCCGCTGCCCGTGCCCGAGAAACCGCTGGCGCCGCCCGTTTGCGAAGCGGTCCAAGTGTCGGAAACAATTGCGCCGGGCAGCGGATCGGTGATCGTGGCTCCGCTGATGCCCGCCGAGCCCGTGTTGCTGACAGCCACGGTGTAGGTCAGCGTCTGGCCCGCGGTGACGCTGCCAACCGAGTTGGTGATGCTCGAGCCGCCGGCGTTGTCGACCTTGGTGATTGACAGATTGGCCAGGTTGTCGGTGTCGGTGGCAGTCTTAGGCGTTCCGGACGCTGGCGTCACGGTGGCCGTGTTACTCAGCGTGCCGCTGGCCGCCGAACTGACCGTGCCGGTGACGACGTAGGTGATCGTGCTGCCGACGGGCAAAGTGACGTCGGTGTCGTCGATATTGCCCGTGCCGGTGGCGGAGAATCCACTGGCTCCGCCCGTGGTCGCAGCAGTCCAACTGTCGCTCGTGAAATTGCCGGGCACCGGGTCGGCAATCGTGGCCCCGGTGGCGCTGGCGTTGCCCGTATTGCTGACAACGACCGTGTAGGTCAACGACTGGCCGGGTGTGACGTTGCCGACGGAGCCGCTGATGCTCGAGCCGCCGGCATTGTCGACCTTGGTGATGGACAGTGTGGCGCTCGACGGCAAGTTGGGGAAATCGTTGTTCGTGCCACTCGTGTTGGCGGTCATCGTAATGTTCGAGATGACCCCGGTGCCGGCAGTGCCGGACCCTTGAGTCCCGACAAAGGTCGTCTGGGCGATGAAACCTGACGGCGTCGTCTCCGTGAGTGTGTAAGAGCCCGGCGCCAGATTGACAAAGCTAAATGCGCCTGCCGCAGTAGTCGTAGTGGTTTGCGTTCCCCCCGTGCCGGTGAGGGTGATCGTCACGCCGGCCAGCGGAGTCTCGCCGGCCGGCGGGCTCGAGGGATCATAGACCGGCGAGCCTGCGGTTGCCTCGGAATAGGCATAGCCGGACAGGCTCTGTACGGATGCCAGGTTGACCGGCGGCGTGGGATAGAGGAAGTCGCGCTTCGAGACGAAGGCGGGCGTAAGTCCCAGATTGCCGAAGTTATTGTTGATGCCGTTGGTTCCCGCGGTCAGCGTGATGTTCTGGATGGCGTTGCTGTTCGTGCCTTGCACGATGGTGCCGCTGTTCTGGCTGCCCACCGCGTCCTTGCCATCGATGAAGTTAGTCGGCTGCGTCTCGGTGATGGTGTAGTTGCCGGCGGCCAGATTGCTGAAGCTGTAGGCGCCGGTGCCGTCGGTCGTGGTCGTCAAGCTGACCGATCCGCCGCCCGTCGTGGTGCCCGTCAGCACGACCTTGACCCCGGCAATTGGCGGCTCGCCGGCGTCCTTGATGCCATTGTTATTCGAATCGACATAGACGAAGCCCGAGAGACTGGCGACGTTGGGAGTGACATTATCCGTGTCGGGGGCGTTGATCGGCGTGCCATTGGGCGGCGTGACCGTGGCGGTGTTGGTAAATGCGGCGGTCGCCGTGGGACTGACCGTTCCGATCACGGTGTAGACGATCGAACGCGCCGGAAGGCAGTGTGACCGAGTCGCTGATGTTGCCCGAACCGCTGGGAGTGCTGTCGGTCGCCCCGCCGTGCAGCACGCTGGTGTAAGTGCCGCCGGTAAAAGCGGCAGGCAATGGATCGGTCACGCTGGCGCCGGTCACGCTGCCGGGGCCGGCATTGCTGACCGTGACGGTGTAAGTCAAGAGCTGGCCCGGCAGTACATTGCCCTGCGCATTGGTGACGCTGCTGCCGCCGGCGCTGTCGGTCTTGATGATCGACAACACGATCGGGTTATCGGTGTCGGGAGCATTGATCGGCGTGCCGCCGGGCGGCGTGACCCTGGCGGTGTTGGTAAATGCGGCGGTCGCCGAGGGGCTGACCGTCCCGATCACGGTGTAGACGATCGACGCGCCGGAAGGCAGTGTTACCGAGTCGCTGATGTTGCCCGACCCGCTGGGAGTGGTGTCCGTCGCCCCGCCATGCAGCACGCTGGTGTACGTGCCACTGGTGAACGAAGCAGGCAATGGATCGGTAACGCTGGCGCCGGTCACGCCGGCAGGGCCCGCGTTGCTGACCGTGACGGTGTAGGTCAAGAGCTGGCCGGGCAGCACGTTGCCTTGCGCATTGGTGACGCTGCTGCCGCCGGCGCTGTCAATCTTGATGATCGAAATACCAATCGGGTTATCGGTGTCGGGGGCGTTGATCGGCGTGCCATTGGGCGGAGTGACCGTGGCGGTGTTGGTAAAAGCCAGGGTCGCCGAGGGACTGACCGTCCCGATCACGGTATAGACGATCGACGCGCCGGAAGGCAGCGTTACCGAATCGCTGATGTTGCCCGAGCCGCTGGGAGTGCTGTCCGTCGCCCCGCCGTGCAGCACGCTGGTATACGTGCCGCTGGTGAACGAGGCGGGCAATGGATCGGTAACGCTGGCACCGGTCACGCTGCCGGGGCCGGCGTTGCTGACCGTGACGGTGTAGGTCAAAAGCTGGCCGGGCAGCACGTTGCCTTGCGCGTTGGTGACGCTGCTGCCGCCGGCGCTGTCGGTCTTGATGATCGACAGCACGATCGGGTTATCGGTGTCGGCGCGTTGATCGGCGTGCCATTCGGCGGCGTGACCGTGGCGGTGTTGGTAAATGCGGCGGTCGCCGAGTGGCTGACCGTCCCAATCACGGTGTAGACGATCGACGCGCCGGAAGGCAGCGTGACCGAATCGCTGATGTTGCCCGAGCCGCTGGGAGTGCTGTCCGTCGCCCCGCCGTGCAGCACGCTGGTGTACGTGCCGCTGGTGAACGAGGCAGGCAATGGATCGGTGACGCTGGCGCCGGTCACGCTGCCGGGGCCCGCATTGCTGACCGTGACGGTGTAGGTCAAAAGCTGGCCCGGCAGCACGTTGCCCTGCGCATTGGTGACGCTGCTGCCGCCGGCGCTGTCAGTCTTGATGATCGACAGCACGATCGGGTTATCGGTGTCGGGCGCGTTGATCGGCGTGCCATTCGGCGGCGTGACCGTGGCGGTGTTGGTAAATGCGGCGGTCGCCGAGTGGCTGACCGTCCCAATCACGGTGTAGACGATCGACGCGCCGGAAGGCAGCGTTACCGAATCGCTGATGTTGCCCGAGCCGCTGGGAGTGCTGTCCGTCGCCCCGCCGTGCAGCACGCTGGTGTACGTGCCGCTGGTGAACGAGGCGGGCAATGGATCGGTAACGCTGGCGCCGGTCACACTGCCGGGGCCGGCGTTGCTGACAGTGACGGTGTAGGTCAAAAGCTGGCCCGGCAGCACGTTGCCTTGCGCGTTGGTGACGCTGCTGCCGCCGGCACTGTCGGTCTTGATGATCGACAGCACGATCGGGTTATCGGTGTCGGGGGCATTGATCGGCGTGCCGCCGGGCGGCGTGACCGTGGCGGTGTTAGTGAAGGCCAATGTCGCCGAGGGGCTGACCGTCCCAATCACGGTGTAGACGATCGACGCGCCGGAAGGCAGCGTGACCGAATCGCTGATGTTGCCCGAACCGCTGGGAGTGCTGTCCGTCGCCCCGCCGTGCAGCACGCTGGTGTACGTGCCGCTGGTGAACGAGGCGGGCAATGGATCGGTAACGCTGGCGCCGGTCACACTGCCGGGGCCGGCGTTGCTGACCGTGACGGTGTAGGTCAAGAGTTGGCCGGGCAGCACGTTGCCTTGCGCGTTGGTGACGCTGCTGCCGCCGGCGCTGTCGGTCTTGATGATCGACAGCACGATCGGGTTATCGGTGTCGGGCGCGTTGATCGGCGTGCCATTGGGCGGCGTGACCGTGGCGGTGTTGGTAAAAGCCAGGGTCGCCGAGGGACTGACCGTCCCGATCACGGTATAGACGATCGACGCGCCGGAAGGCAGCGTTACCGAATCGCTGATGTTGCCCGAGCCGCTGGGAGTGCTGTCCGTCGCCCCGCCGTGCAGCGCGCTGGTGTACGTGCCGCTGGTGAACGAAGCCGGCAATGGATCGGTAACGCTGGCGCCGGTCACGCTGCCGGGACCGGCATTGCCGACCGTGACGGTGTAGGTCAAGAGTTGGCCGGGCAGCACGTTGCCCTGCGCATTGGTGACGCTGCTGCCGCCGGCGCTGTCAGTCTTGATGATCGACAGCACGATCGGGTTATCGGTGTCGGGGGCATTGATCGGCGTGCCATTCGGCGGCGTGACCGTGGCGGTGTTGGTAAATGCGGCGGTCGCCGAGTGGCTGACCGTCCCAATCACGGTGTAGACGATCGACGCGCCGGAAGGCAGCGTGACCGAATCGCTGATGTTGCCCGAGCCGCTGGGAGTGCTGTCCGTCGCCCCGCCGTGCAGCACGCTGGTATACGTGCCGCTGGTAAACGAGGCCGGCAATGGATCGGTAACGCTGGCGCCGGTCACGCTGCCGGGACCGGCGTTACTGACCGTGACGGTGTAGGTCAGAAGCTGGCCGGGAAGCACGTTGCCTTGCGCATTGGTGACGCTGCTGCCGCCGGCACTGTCGGTCTTGATGATCGATAAGGCGGGCGCGGTAAAGTTCGAGAAATTGAAGCCGGTGTTGGTCTGGTCCGCGGTGTCGATACGATTCAATTCGAAGTCGACATCCGGCGTGCCGATCGAATTGAATGAGATTTTCAGGCTGGTGATGTTGGAGAATGTGAATGTGCCCGTCGTGGCAAAACTGGAGAAGGGCACAAACGCGCTGAAGTTGCCGGTGTTTTGCGGAATGGTCCCCGAAAACGTGGCGGTGCCACCGGCGCTGGTGGCAGTAATCTCTTCATCCACGTCGGCGTTAGGTGACTGCAGGAAGTCGAAGTCAAATCGCAGGCCGTTGTTGAGGCCGCCGTCGGTCAGGTCGGTACTGGTCAGGGCCATGGCGTTGGTGAGATTGCCGGCGACCAGCATTTCAGAGCCGGAGCCCGAGTATTGCAGAGTGGCCTCGCTGCCCGGCGCACTGGTGGCCGTGCCCAGATTGAACGTGCCCTGGCCGCCGCTCATGCCGACGTATCCTTCCGCGGAGATCGGATTGGCCGTGCCCAGCACGTTGATCAATACATCGCGGAAGCCCCCGATGATGTCGGAGGTCGATCCGCTTTCCTTGAGCAATGTGGGATTTGGATTCAAAGCATTGATGAAATACGTGTCAGCCGGATTGGGAATGTTAAAGTCATCGACGGTCATGGTCGTGGCCGAATAGGAGGCGCCATCGATGATGTCGACCGTGTAGTACGTGGCCGGCGTGGTTGGCCCGGTTTGGGTCGAGCCGGCCGGCACTACCTCTTGGACGTAGTACCGGCCATCGGCCAGGCCGGTAAAGTCGTATGCCCCCGTGAGTGCGTTGGTAACCTGGGTGCCGATCAGCGGGTCGCCGGGATTGAACGTATTGCTGCCGTTGTCCTGATACAGGTTGATGGTCACACCGCCCAGCGGGGTGGAACCGGCGGGCGGCGTATTGCCCGGCTGCCCCAGGCCCAGATCCATCGGATCGTTGTACTTGACGCCGCCGATCGATCCGGCGGCGAGCATATTGCGCGGCTCGCAATATTCGAAGCCGAGCCCGCGGCTGGGCCGGGCTCCGCGCCGCCCAGGCCGACGCGAGCGCCAGGCGAGCCGATCACATACCTGGTCGAGCAAGGTGGGCGAACATTCAAGTCGCGTGCGAGCCACGTGCGAATCTCCTGGCAGTTAATCAAATGGTGCAAAGCAAAGCGGAGCGACAATCCGAACGTCGAGCGGCGTCATGGCGCGAGGCGCGCGCGCGGGACGAATGAGCCGGGACAAGCGAAGCAGACATGACGCACCGACGAGAGCAGTAATTCAGGCGTCGTGCCGTGGAGAAAACCGCGACTTGGTGTCACGGTTGCTTAACGCTGGAAATTAGGCCGCATACGGACCTGGAAAATCAATGCATACGGACGTCCGCACGGGCGCTGAGCGACCGTCGGCGCGCCTTGCCGCGGACCATTGCGCCGATCGCGACACAGCCCAGCGCCAACAGCGCAGCGCTGGCCGGCTCGGGGACATTGGTGGTCGAAATTCCACCGATCGAAAAATCGATGTTCGCGTCGCCCGTGAAGGTAAACGTGAGTTGATTGACGTCCGTTCCGGCCGCCGGTGACGTCGGATCCATGGTCGTGAAACTGCTAAAGGGAATCAGCACCGTTTGCGAAAGGTAGACATTGTGGACTGCGTCGTACAGCGAGGGCGCGGTGGTTTTGTACGTCCATTGCTGCGCGCCATTGGATAAGCCGGCGGTAATCGAAAGCGTTTCATCGGTGCTGAGCACCGTGAGGGCGATGTAGGTGTCCAATCCGCCATTGGTCAAGTCGGGCGTAACCCCAGGCGGAAGGTACGTCAACGTGACCGTGGGCGTAATCGAACTCACGCCATTGGTCGAGATCTGCATGGCGTCGAGACCGTGATCCGCGTCGTAACCCACGATGCCGGAAATGGTGTCCGCGGTCAGAACGCCCGAAACGGAAATGTCCGTTTTGCGCTCGCCGCCGATGGTGTTGCTGCCCAGCCCGGTCTGATCCAGCGATACGCTGGGCGTGTTGCTGGCGACAAACGGATAAGCATTAGGCCCCATCGTGGTCGCCGGAAATGGCCCTGGATCGGTAGTAATCATGAAATACGTGCCCAGATTCGGCTGGCTAAAATCATCGATCGTGGCCGCCGAGGTTGAGAGTGCCCCCGTACTGCACAGCGTAATTAGAACCAGCGCGAGAATCCAGCTAAGCCGCGGTGCTTTTGGCGCAAGGGCGGACAATGACAGACAAAGGGGTTGGCTGGACATTGCTGACTCGTGGGGTTAGGAGAAATATGCTTGGCAAAACTCGCGATCGAGTCAGGCCCGCAACCACCCACGACATTGGCAAATCGCCCATCAAGTTCGTCGACCGACGAGCCGCCGAAGCGGCCCGCGAATGCGCGCGCAATCAGCGCACCAGAGGTGACGAATGGAGGTTGGCCAAAGTGCAACCGCAAAAACCACAGTAGACGAAAGAGAGTGAGGCGCTTGGCCTCACGATCTACTGGGCACGCATCGCGGCTAGGGCGGAGAGCCCTACCTCGACCTCATGAGCGACTCGAATAACTTTGCTAGGGTCTATTGGCGTTTAGATGGGAGTCTGAAAACTCCCTATGTTCTGTGATACCTAGCAGCGGCCGGATTGTCAAGCACTGTGCAAAAGAAATCTTTTACCGGCCTCCGCCGCCCCTCCTGACCCGCATCGTTGACCCAATCCGCGGCGGCCACTCGCGATCCTGCCCCAGACCGCGGAAACGGTCCGCCAAACGCTGTACAAGCGGTCAATGCTGCGGGAATTTGGCCGCGATCCACCGTTCGTAGCGGCCCTACTGCCGAGTCCAATTGAAGCTGCCGACCACCGCGTTTCCAACCAGCAGGTTTCCGATCAGGATGTTCTGGCCGGTCATATTGGCCTCGAACTGGAAGGTCTGCGAACTCGACGGCAGATTGTCGATCGGTCCAAACTGCATCAGGACCGTCCCGTGAATGGTAAATCCGGCGGAATCGGGCGACGGCGAGATGGTTGCCGTCATCGTGCCGCCGGTGATCGGCTGCTTGACGAGTTGCGTGCTGCTGCCGACCGTGGCATAGGCCTGCAAATAGTCGGTCGTCGCGGCGGTGAACGTGCCTTGCAGCAAGTCGGCGCTAACCGTGAAGTGCGTGGTCACCACACCCTGATAGTCTGTCAGCACGCCGGGCGACAGGCCGGCGGCCTTGACGTCGAATTTGCCATAAAAGTTGCCCAGATTTTTCTGGCCGGCAACGCCTTCGACAGCGGTGGTCAATCCCGTCAGATTCACAAGTTCGAGTTGAAAGTCGTTGGACGACTGAGTCTGCACCCCCAGCGCGGCCGACTTGTAGACTTCGTAGTCGGAAACCTGGGCGGCCACGGCCACGGCCGGTGTGATCGTGCCTTTGCTCACCCCGGTCACAAGCAGAGCGCTGAGATTTCTGAAGTCTTGATTGGCTGTGATCAGGTTTGAGTTGAGCAGGGAATATTCGCTGGTGATACGTTGCTCGGCCGCAACGACGCTGTTCCGCTGCGACATGTCGGCCAGCGATGCTTGCGTGTTGCCTTGCTGCGTATCGGTCTGAAGCTGGCTGAAGTTCTTGGCATCCAATTGCCGGGCAACGGTCAGCAAGCTGCTTTCCGCGTACAACACAGCGTTTTGCGTCTGCGTCGTTTGCGTTGCCACAATGGCCGACTGAGCATTGAGCGCCGCAATCGCTTGCGCGGGCGTAAGCGAAGATACGGTCAGCAGCGTTCGATCTTCGAGCGATTCCAGCCGCAGCGGGCGCGTGTGACCGGTTCGTGGACGAGGCATCATGCGCAGGCGATCTCCCTGTCGGCTCGCCGGCGCTTGCAGGCCGGGCGGGCGGACCGTTGTTAGGTGGCCGATGGCGAGGGACCAGGCAACGGTACTGACGTCGCCCTTGTATTTGCTAGCAGAATGTTGATTCAAAAAGGGGATTCCGCGCCGCACTCAGCCGCATTGCAGCCCGGGGCGCACCATCTACTTCGGCCAGCCTCGCAGCGCGACTTTAACTGCTCGGCGCTTTCGGTGTTTGAGGTAGAAAATACGGCGAAGAGATGCAGTTCTTGATCGGCATCAGGGGGCTTGGTTCGACCCGGCGAGGTGTCTGCGCGTCATTCGACCGGGGGTGCTGGCATGCCGTTTGGCGCACAGAGCCTGGCCAGTAGTTTCCGCAGTTCGGTCTCCAAATCGGCCAGGGCGCTCTGCGGCTGGGAGCAATCGATGTCGTGGATCCGCCAGTATTCGATGCGATCGGCCCAGGACCCGAATTGTGCGCGCATCATCGGCCGATGTTCGGCCTCCTTCATCGCCACGATGAGTTGGCAGCGTGCCAGGTCGTGCCGGGTGGCAACCCGCGGCATGCGCTGCGGTTCGGGAAGCGGAATGCCGCGCTTTTGCAAGCCGAAACCGGCGTGCTCGGAGATCGGCCCGACATTTTTCGGGCTCAGCCGGAAGCCGCGCGATTCGGCGTTCCAGGCCATGCCCTGCCGCGCCGCATGAAAATTGAAATAAACCTCGGCAAACCGGCTGCGGTAGAAATTGCCGCTGCACAAGAACAGAACGGTGGAAGATTCCGATTTCCGGTTTTCAAGTCTCTGGTTCAATTTCGAAGTTCCGCAATTTGCTGCTGCTCGTCCCAGGCCGGTGCATGATCGACCGCCGCCAGGGCCAGGCGTTTATTCGTCGATTCTCCTCCACACCGCTACCTCGCGTCCACTCCCCTGCGGCGCTTCGAAGTTGTCGGGCACGCGCTCGTCGGGGCCTGGCGAGCAGAGCTTGAAGGTGTCCTTGTCGAGCCACTGATAGATGCGCGTCACAGTCTTGCCTTCGGCCGGCTCCTCGGCGTAGGTCGTTTCCAGAATGGCCGGCTTGCGGCGCGGCTGGACTTTGAAGGTGCCCACTCGGCGCTGGGCTTGCTGATTCTTGAACGTGTACTGGGTCTCGGAAAAAATCAACCGCATGTCGTCGAAATCCTCGGGTTTGGTTCGCTCGCCGTCGCGCGTCAGGCTGACCACCTTCCAGGTGCCTTGCAGCCTTTCCACCTCGCTCGACGTGCCTTCCGCGTCGGCTTCGTCCGGCGGATCGGCCGCCGCCCGGGCCAGCGCGAGGGCAGAAATCAGTCCGACGAAGATGGCGGTACGTCGATTCATGGTGAGACATCCGGTCGAAAGGGCCAATTTTGAGCGAATTGCGGTCGACCAACGACTCCATCATAGGGTTTCTCGTCGCCGCGAGCGAATTGCGGCATCGTCGCCGGTTGGCCCCAGCGCCAATCCGAGAACCGTTGGGGACTGGCTCATTTTGCGGTGCCCGGGGAGCAAAATGTGCCTGTCCCCTTCTCCTCGACGGTTCTCGGATAGGCTCTTATTTTGCCCTCGAATTCACCAGGGGGGAGTGCCCTTCGACGAAAAAATTGCGCATACTGATGGGGCTGGGAAAGTGCGGGGCCGCGCTGGCGGCGGATGTCGGGCATTGCCTTTCCCATGCAAAGAGCGTCCGGCCGCGGCAGTTCGCTCGGGCGAACCGGCGCCGCAGAGCTGGATGGTTTCCTTACAAAATGGTTTCCCGACAGGACCGATCCCACCTCATTTCATCCCCCCCCTAGGAGCTTGAACGCGCATGACAAGCAATGCGAAACCTAGCAACTCGCGTCGCGAGTTTTTGCAGAACACGGGTCGCGTGGCTGCCGCCACGGCTCTGGCCGGCATGATCGTGCCCCGGGTCCACGCGGCCGAAAGCAATACGCTCAACATCGCCCTGATCGGCTGTGGCGGCCGGGGCACCGGCGCCGCGGCCAACGCGCTGTCGGTGCAGAACGGCCCGATCAAGCTAATCGCCATGGCCGACGTGTTCCCCCACCGCCTGGCCGCCAGCTACGGCGGACTGCAACAGCAATTCAGCGACAAGATGGACGTGCCGGACGACCGCAAGTTCATCGGGTTCGACGCCTATCAAAAAGCGATGGACTGTCTCAAGCCGGGCGACATCGCGATCTTCACCACTCCGGTGGCCTTCCGCTGGGTTCACTTTACCTACGCGATCGAAAAGAATCTCAACGTTTTCATGGAGAAGCCGATCACGGCCGACGGTCCGACCTCGAAGCGCATGTTCGCGCTCGGTGAAGAGTCGAAGAAGAAGAACCTGAAAGTCGGCGTCGGCTTGATGTGCCGCCACTGTAAGGCCCGCCAGGAGTTGTACGACCGGATCAAGAACGGGGAGATCGGCGACATCACTTTGCTGCGTGCGTACCGCATGAGCGGGCCGGTCGGCTCCTGCTTCACCGGCCCCAAGCCGAAGGAATCCAACGAGCTGCTGTGGCAGATCGAGCGCTTCCACAGTTTCCTCTGGGCCAGCGGCGGTTCGTACAGCGATTTCTTGATTCACAACATCGATGAGAGCTGCTGGATGAAGGATGCCTGGCCGGTCAAGGCCCAGGCCGTGGGCGGACGCCACTACCGCGGCGAGAACATCGATCAGAATTTCGACACCTATGCCGTGGAATACACGTTCGACGACGGTGCGAAGCTGTTGCTCGACGGGCGCAATATCGGCAACTGCAACGACGAGTTCGCCAGCTACGCTCACGGCACCAAGGGCTCGGCGGTGATTTCGACCGCCGGGCATACTCCCGCCAAGTGCAAAATCTACAAGGGCCAGAACATCGGCAAGAAAGACGATCTGGTTTGGGCGTTTCCGCCGCAGGAGCCAAATCCCTATCAATTGGAATGGGACGAACTGGTCGCCGCGGTCCGCGACGACAAGCCCTACAACGAGGTGGAGCGCGGCGTGCAGGCCAGTCTGGTGACCTCGATGGGCCGCATGGCCGCGCACACCGGCCAGGTCATCACCTACGACCAGATACTCAACTGCTCGCACGAATTCGCGCCGACGGTCGACAAGCTGACCATGGACTCGCCCGCGCCGATTCTGGCCAACTCGGAAGGCAAGTATTCGGTGCCGCAACCCGGTATTACCACCAAGCGCGAGTACGCCTAAGGATCGGTCTGATTGGCCGAACGAAACGCATAAAACGCCGGGAGCCCGCTCTCGGCGTTTTGCTTTTGCCGTGCCGCCGATTCCTCTCGAAACCTTCCTCGCATTCGCGTTTATGCCGTGCTATCTGCGTTCATCTGCGGTTTGTTGATCGACGTCCGTTCAAGTTAGCGGAGGCCGTCCAAAGGCGGCTCGCCGCTCACCCGCGCCGGCAAGTTTGCCTTTACGAATTCGAGATCGCTGCCTACCATAGCTGCCAAGGAATTTACGACATATGGCTGTGCTGCTGCAAATCAACGACGCTCATAAAAGTTACGGCGATCAGCTATTGCTCGACGGCGCCGAAGCCACGATCACCGACGACGTGAAAGTCGGTTTCGTCGGCCGCAACGGCGCCGGCAAGTCCACCCTGCTGCGCATTTTGCTGGGCGAGGAAGATCTCGACAAAGGCGAGATCGTCCGCCACCCCAAGCTGCGGCTGGGCTACCTGCGCCAGCACGATCCCTTTCTCCCCGGCGAAACCGCGATCGAGTTCCTGATGCGCGACAGCGGTCAGCCCGACTGGAAGTGCGGCGAAGTCGCCGGCGAATTCGAGCTCAAGGGGGCCTATCTCGAAGGGCCGCTGGCCAAACTCTCGGGCGGTTGGCAGACGCGCGTCAAGCTGGCGGCGACTGTTGCTCCACGAGCCCAACTTGCTATTGCTCGACGAGCCGACAAACTTTCTCGATTTGCGGACCCAGATCCTGCTGGAACACTTCCTGCGGCACTTTCCGGAAGCCTGCCTGATCGTCTCGCACGATCGGGCGTTTCTGGGCGCCACGTGCAGCCACACGCTCGACTTGTCGCGCGGCAAGCTGACCATGTTCCCCGGCAAGATCGATGCCTTTCTCCAGCACCAGGCCGAACGCCGCGAACACGACGAACGCTCCAACGCCGCCGTGCTGGCCAAGCGGCGGCAGTTGGAAGAGTTCATCGACAAGAACAAGGCCCGGGCCAGCACCGCCACCCGCGCCCGCTCCAAGAGCAAACAGCTCGAACGCTTGCAGGTGAAGGAAATCTTCGGCGACGAGCCGACTGCCAATATTCGTGCGCCGATCGTCGAGCCGCGCAAGGGCCCGGCGCTCCGCTGCCGCGACCTGTCGATCGGCTATCCGGAGCGCGAAATCGCCACCGGCATCGACCTGGAGATCGAGCACGGCTCGCGGGCGGCCGTGGTGGGTGACAACGGCCAGGGCAAAACCACGTTCCTGCGCACGGTGGTCGATTCGCTCAAGCCGCTCCACGGCGAAGTGCGCTGGGGCTACGGCTGCCAGATCGGCGTTTATGCCCAGCACGTCTATACCAGCCTGCCCGAGCAGCAGACCGTGCTCGACTATCTCGAATACAACGCCGCGCCGGGCACCAAGAACCAGGCGATTCTCGACCTGGCCGGCTCGCTCCTGTTCCGCGGCGAACAAGTGAAAAAGCGCGTGGCGGTGCTTTCCGGCGGCGAACGGGCCCGGCTCTGCATGGCCGGCTTGCTGCTCAGCCAGTACAACATCCTGGTGTTGGATGAGCCGGGCAACCATCTGGACGTCGATACGGTCGAGGCGCTGGCCGAGGCGCTGCTCGAACTATCAGGGCACGGTCGTTTTCACCAGCCACGATCGGCACTTCATGAAACGCGTGGCCACCTGCATCATTGAGGTCCGCGACAGCCGCGTGATCAACTACCGCGGCGATTACGAGGCCTATCTCTATTCGGTCAACAAGGAAATCGAAGACGGCGAGCGCGAGGCCGGCCGCGGCTCGCTGCGCAGCGGCGCCGGCAAGCCCCCCGGCGCCAAATCGGCCGCCACGAAGCCCACGGATGGGCCTCCCCGCGGATCCGCTCGCCCGCCCCGGCGCGGCCAGCGCGATCTGCGCAAGGAGATGGCCAACATCGAGCGCACGATCGCCCGGCTCGACGAGCAGAAGCGGCAAGTCAACGGCCAACTGCTGCAATCCACCGATCCTGCCGAAGCGCTGCGCTTGCACAACGAAGTGCAAGCCCTGACCACGCAGTTGGCCGACACCGAAGAGCGCTGGTGCCGGCTGCAGGAAGAAATCGAACAGGACGAGTGATCGGCCGTCGCACGATCGGGTGCTCAGTCAGCCCTGATTCGATGGATCGTCGCTGGGCATTTTTTCTCCGCGGAGGGCGCAGAGGGACGCGGAGGAAGGACGAATCGGCTATTTCATTCCTCTCTGCGACCCTCCGCGCCCTTGCGGTAAAATCCTCGCTGGCGATACGGCTTCGGGCGGCAATTCCCCGCGTTCGGGATGGATTACGCGCTCCCAAATGGCGATTTCGCCGGCCGTCGACAAGAGAGACATCAATCGGTTCCTCGCTGAGTTAGAGCCTATCACGCATGCGACGCTCGCGTCAAAGGGGTTTGTATCTGAGTCGCGATGCCGCACGCCATAAGCTGCCACTTTCGTACGGCTTTAGACCGCCGCCGGCTGCGGCACGTCGGGGGGCGTGAACTGGAAGCCGCGGCTCTGGCTGAAGAATTGCAGCGGGTTCTCGTAGACGACTCGCCGGATCAGGCTCTCCGGATGGCCGCGCAGCCGCATGGCCAGAATGAAGTCGGGCACGGCGGTCGGCTTCGACGGCCCCCAGTCGCCGGCCGAATTGACCAGCAGCCGCTCCGGCCCATACGATCTCGACCATGTCGACCGCCCGCTCGGGCGTGCACTTGCTGACCGGATAGAGCGTCATGCCGGCCCAGAAGCCGCGATCGAGCACTTCGCGGATCGTGTGCTCCTCGACGTGGTCGACCAGCACGCGGCTGTGATCGATGCGCCGATCGCCGACGAGCATGTCGAGAATCATCCGCGTCCCCTGGTACTTGTCTTCCAGGTGGGGCGTGTGGATCAGGATCTGCTCGTTGGTCTTCATCGCCAGGTCGAGGTGTTCCAGAAACACGATCGACTTCGTTGCGGGTGTTCTTGTTCAGCCCGATCTCGCCGATGCCCAGCACGCCGGGCGCGATCGAGAAACTCGGGAATCATGGCGATCACTTCGCGCGACAGGCTGACGTTCTCGGCTTCCTTGGCGTTGATGCACAGCCAGGTGTAGTGCTGCACGCGATACCAGCGCGGCCCGCTTGGGCTCGAACTCGGTCAGCTGGCGGAAATAGTCGCGAAAGCCGTCGACGCTGCCGCGGTCGAAGCCGGCCCAGAACGCGGGCTCGCTCATGCCGACGCAGCCCATCTTGGCCAGCGTCTCGTAGTCGTCGGTGACGCGCGAAACCATGTGGATGTGCGGATCGAAGTAATACATAAGGTCTCGATCGTGGCTTGGTTGTCGCCGAAACTTGCGTTAAGCCCACCGGCGGCGGCCGGTGGGCACACACCGCGGATCTGTTTTCGAACTGAACAACACTAGGCCCGCCCATTGGCCAGGCCGAACTCACCGCGCCAATGGGCAGAATACTCGCGGGAAAAGATCAATTGAATCTGCTCGGCCCGCTTCGGCCCCTGCGAATCCAGCACCGCCAGGGCCCGATGAATGCGCTCGAGGCGCGGATCACCGCCCGCTGGGCCGCCCCGGGCTTGGTCGCTCGCTTCTTGTTCAGCCCGATCGAGCCGGTCGAGCGCCGCCGCGACTTGCAGCAATCGGGCGCGGATTTCCAAAAACTCGCGGTTCAGGACTTCGGCAGCGGAGAGCGGAATGGACATGGGCGGGGGTCCGTCAGAACGAGGGATGGCGCCGCGCGGGGCGGGGCTAGCTTCAGTTTCGCGCGTGCGAGATTGGAAATCAAGCGACCAAGGCCGCGAAGCGCAGGACTTTCCCAATCGGTGCGACCGTTAGGACCGCATTTAGCCGTCCGGCTGGGGGGCCGAAACGAGCCAGAATGCGCGGATTGCCGCCCATCGGGCGGTGGGCCGCGGTGCGGGGTTGTTTGCGAGGCGGATATTGCCCTGGATTTGCGGGCTGGCGCAGGCCGATCCTCGAAAGAACAAGCTAAGTTTTTCAAGATGAGAAATTCTAAAACCGCCCGAAAAGAGCCGCCCAAAGTCGGCTTGTCGAAAACCCTGGACCTGTTGGCCAAGACGCCCAACGAGGCGGCGATTGGCCTTTTGATCCCTGCGCCTCGACTCGTCCGACACGACGATTCAGCAGGGGGCCCTGCGGGCCATTCTCGATCGCCGCAGTCCCACCGGACAACGAGAGGTTCTCAAGCGATTGCACGCCGCAGGCGACCGCTGGCGGGAAATCATCGACGAGCGGCGGGGCCGGATGACGCTGGCCCTGCGCGATGCCGTGCTGAGCACCGATCTGCAGATGTGCCGCAACGGCTGCCAGGCGATTTTATGGTTTCACGAATACGATCTGGTGCCGGCCCTGATCACGGCGGCCGAGGACGAAAGCCATCCGAACGCCGACCTGGCCGCCTCGACGCTGGTCGAACTGGCCGACTTGCTGTATGCCGAATTGGCCGGACCGCGGGACTATAGCAACCGGCGGGATCCGCAACTGGTGCGGCGTCACTTTACCTCCAGTCTCGAGAAACTCGCTGTTGCGCTTCATCAAGCACTCGCGGCGCGAGGTGCTGAGCGCCTTTCTGGCGCTGGCCTCGCGCGACAACGCCGTGCTCAAGCAAATCCTCCAAGATCCGCACCACTCGGCTTACCTGGCGCTGGTCGACGAATTGCTCCACAATCCGCGCGGCGCCGTGGTGCGGCTGCTGTTGAGTTTTCTCGACGATTCGCACGCTCCCTCGGCCGCCATCACGACCCTCTCGCGGCGCTCCGATCCAAAATTCGTGAAACACCTGCTGCGCAAGATCGGCTTCGAGCCCTCGGCCGCGGCCGCGATCAATCTGAAGCGCGTCGACAACATCGCGTGGGTCCGCCAGGACGAGCGGCTGATCGACACCCTGGAAGAGGCCGAGCAACATAGCCTGGTGCAAATGCTCATGGCCTCGGGCATCAAACGGCTCGAAGTCTTCAAGACCATCGAACATCTGATTCGAGCCGGCAAGCCGGCCGGGCGCCGAGCCGCCGCCCAGGCACTGGCCAGGTTCAACGGGTCGGAGGCCAACACCCTGGCCCTGCAAGCCCTGGAGGATGCCGATGCGTACGTCCAAGCGGCCGTCCTGCCGCAGATCCGGCAGCGCGGCATTCCCGGCGCCTTGTCGCGATTGGTCGACTTTACCGACAGCCCGCACGACATGGTCCGGCAGGCCGCCTGCGAGAGCCTGAGCGAATTCAGCTTCGACCGCTTCCTGGCCGCGTTCGACATGCTCGACGACCACATCCGCCAATCGACCGGAGAGCTGGTCCGCAGGATCAATCCCCACGCCTTGCCCGGCTTGATCGAAGAGATGCTGTCTCGCAGTCGGACGCGGCGCTTGCGAGCCGTCGGCGTGGCAATCTCGATGGGCGTGATCGGCGACATCGAGCCTACGATCATCGAATTGTTGTCGGACGAGGACCACGTGGTTCGCAGCGAGGCGGTCCGCGCCTTGGGCTACTCCAATTCAGAAAGCAGCCGCCAGGCGCTGCGCGAAGCACTGCTGGACCGCAGCATTGTGGTGCAAGAAATCGCCGAGCGCAGCTTGCGCGCAACTGGCTGCGGGCGACGCACTCCGCGTGCCGCTCGAGGAGCAGACCAAATGACGTCCGCCCGCGAGCTCGTCCTATTAGCCCAACGCAGCAGCTTGTTCCGCGACATGGGGAGCGGATTCCGTGAAAAGCGCGAGCACTTCGACGCCACGGATCTGTTCTTCTGGTTCCTGATCGTGATCGGGATCTTCGTGGCCCTGGGAATTCTGGCTCGCGTCCTGGGGCGCCACGACAAACACCGGCTCTACAACAGCCCGCGGGCGCTGTTTCGGGCCTTGTGCCGGGCGCACGCGCTCGATCGGCGGGATCGGCGTCTGCTGCTGCAAATCGCCAAGTCGGAGCAACTGAACCCGCCGGCGCGGCTATTCCTGGAACCGGCTTGCTTTCAGCTCTCGCGCCTGGGGCCCGAATTTCAATCGCGGCGAACGGCGATCGAAGACCTGGCGAAGAAAATCTTCGCCGCTGCGCCGCCGGCCGACCCGGTCAAAGCACCCGCGGCTCAATAGGCCGATTTCGTCCCGCTGGTCGGAGTGCTGCGCCGCTTCTGGAACATGTTGTTGCTGCTCTTGCGCTGCACACCCTCGGGAGCACGCGGCTTGAAATCGCGACCCCGGGCGTCGTCGCCGAGCGGAATCGTACGTTCCTTGGCCTTGTAGCCCAAATATTCGATCAGCTCGGGAACCGAAATGGTTTTGATCGGCAGCAACTTGGCCTCGGTGAGAAACTCCGACATCGCCCTCAGCGTCTCGGCGCTGCTTTTTTCCGTCGGACGTTCCCCCAACACCATATAACGAGTTTGGATGGACATGGTGCCGGTCTTGCTGCCGTCATCTTTCACCTCCGCATCCACGATCCCACCGTTGAGCGCAATGATGTCGCGGATCAACTGCCGGTCGCTCAGCCCGTCTTTGTCGACGTCCATGAAGCCCAGGAGTGCGAAATGTTCGGCTCGGCCCGGCTGCCAGGCGACGGAGTAAATGTTGTCGCCGGGCATGATCGGGTTCGAGGGGCTATCGTCGATGATGCGCGCTTCGGCCAGATGCCGATCCAGAACGCGCGTGACTTCCACGCTCCCCTTCTTGTCGGCTTTGAGCGGATTGTTCTCGTCGGCGCCGATCACGGTGAACGAAATCTGACGTCGCAGACCATCGTCGGCCCCCAGATTAAGCCATACGACGCGCGCCCGCTGGTTGACCCAGGTGACCTTGCCGTCGGATTGTTCGGCATCGATGTCTTCCTTCTTGCCTTTGTCTACCATGACCGTCAGTCGGGTGGTCAAGCTCGCAATTCGGCTGCTGAGTTCTTCCACCTCTTTAGTGGCCTTGATCGCGGCGTCGTCGAAGTCCTTCCGTTTGTCTTCCAGCTTCTTGGCCAATTCGGTGTCGGCCTTCTTGAGTACGTCGCGGTCCTGGTTGAACTTATTGCGTTCGCCGGTGGCGTCCTGGTTGGTCTTGTCGTTGCTTTGCTGATACTTGGCCAGTTCGGCGTTTTTGTCCGCCTCGTCCTTCTTGATCTTGGCTTCCAGCTCTTGCACGCGCAGGTTGCTGTCGATCAACTGTTCGTTCTTCTTCTTGAGCTGCTTGTCCAATTCCGCCACGATGAATCGATAGTGCTGGCTCGACTCGGGATACGTCTTGGCGTAGGTTTCCATGTCCTTCTTGAAGGCCGTTTCGATCGGGCCAACTTCGTCGCGCGTGCCGAAGTTCATCATTCGCTTGAGCTTGTCGAGATCTTCGACGGCCTGTTTTTGATCGGATTCTGCTTTCTGCGCGTGCTTCAATTCGCTCTGACTTTTCTTTTGCTCATTTTTGAATTGATCGAAAAACCAAAACGACGTGACACCCAGGCTGATCGTCAAAATGACGAAGATGATCAAAGCGATCTGCATTCCCTGATGTTCGTGCGCGGCCATGATACGGCTCCTGAATCAAGCGTCCCATCGCCCGGCTTGCGCCGGCGAAGGACTTGGCCTCAATAAGTGAATCTGTTCCCTCAAACGGTCGATCGGCCGGCAATCCCGCAGCCCGGCTGCGCCCCGACATGGGTACGGCGGTTGGGGGCGTCCGAATCTATGGAAGAAAATCCGAGCCGAAAGAAAAGGCCGACTCTGTCCGCCGAACGACCGAACCTCATTGTAGTTAAGCCGATCGGGCAGTGTCAAATTTTCAGCCCCGCCGCGGGATACGCCGGAACATTCGACTCGGTTGCGGTTGCTCGCCGCCGCGGCGAGCCGGCACAATCCGGATTCTTCCACCCGCCTTGGACCCGATTTTGCCAGCCGCGACCGCTAGGGCCCGTCGTCCCGCGGCATGGGAAGCCGCGCCGCTCGGAGGCCCGAAACAGCCGCCGCATAGGGCGGATTCGCGATGGGCGAAAATGTTTTCGCACCGCTGGCGTGTTCCTGCCAAAACGCCTCGGGCGGGATCACCTGCTGGCCAAAACCGGATTTTTGGGCCCATTTCAGGATGCACTTCGCGGCACCGGTTCCCTCGCGCAGCTCGATCTTTAGCGCCCGTGGTTTTCCGGCCAGCGGCAACTGGAAGTGATCCATCCCGGAGCCGTCCCAATGTTCGATCACCTGCTTGTTGTCCAGCCAGACGCGAACGCCGTCGTCGTGCTCGACGGTCAATTGGTATTCGCCTTTGGCCGGTCCCACCAACGAGCCCGTCCAGCGGACCGAGAAATGATCTGCCGGCACTTCCGGCGCCGGGCCGGTTCGCTGCCAGTCGAAGTCGACGTTGGGATCGATCCGCGTCAGAACCCGTTCTTTGAGTTCGAGATCCTCACCGCGAAAATACTCGGCTTTCAGTCCACGGCCTCCCAGCAGTTCGTCGAGTTTCTTCTCGACCTTGATCTTGTTGATGCCGCGCAGGCCGCCGAGCACATGCGCGTACCAATGCCGAGCCCGCCGTTGGTAGACGTCGGCATGGCTTTCGTCGGCTTTGGCCAGCGCATCCCAGGCTTCGGCCAGCCTGAGTCGTTCCTCCGGATTTCCCTCGTCGGCAAGCTCCTGCTGTGCCACGGCTTTGAGGGCCGGATCGCTCCCCTGGGCCAGCAGGGGCAAACCGGCCGGCCAGTTGTCTTGATGGAAACAGCGATACCGGCCGACCGCGAGATTGGCCTGCGGATTGTCGGGCTGGGTCGTGAGTGTTTCGAGCGGTTGGCGGACATCGTCGCTGGCGGTCATTTGCTCGCGCAGTTTGGCGGCTCGCCAGGCGACGCGCTGGCTGAGAATGCTGTCTTGGGCCTTGGTGGCCGCGTGCCGTCCGATGCCGACCAGTTGCTCGGCCGTTTCATATTTGTCCTTGGCCACCGCCCGATCGATCAGCAGGATGCAGTTCTCCACCAGTTTCCGTCGAAACGGCAGCGGGGCGCTGCTCACCTCGGCCGCCTTCTCGAACGCGGCCAACGTCATGCCCACGTCGTCGATCTCGTAGTCGTTGGCCAACAGCAGGATCGCATCCGCCACCGCCAGCGAATCGCCGCACTTGGCGGCCAGGTCGCGCGCTTCGGCAATCAGCACGAAGCGGGCCGCCGGATCGTCGTTGATTTCTTCCGCCTGATGGAACAGCTTCAGTGCCAGCGCCATTCTTTGTTGACTGCCCTTGGCGGCGTCGGCGTAGTCTTCCTTGAACAGGTCGTGGACGAGCGCCAGGGCTTCCTTTTGGGCTGCGGCCGACGGCACGCTCAGCCTCTGCTGCGGCGGCCGCGGCGCGGATCGGATTGCCAGCGGCCGCGGCTGGCGTGGGCTGTCGGCCGGCTTTTCCGCAGGCGACAGCGGCGGCGGCGACGGCGGCAGCGGCGCCGAATCGAGTACCAGGCCAATCCGATCGAGCTGCCGAGGCAAGGTTGCCGAATAGGCCGACCACCGCTCGGCCTTCGCCGTCAATCGATGTCGCCGAACCGTCCCCTTCGTCGCCCACCCAGTCGCTCGAGTACTCGTCCTGCGGATCGAGGCGCTCGCCCCGGATTCGCAGGAAAGCCAGGGACAAGCCGTCGATCCGATCTCCGGCGCGAACGCGCATGGCGCCTACGGCATAGCCGGGCTTGGCCGATAGTTTGATCGGGTTTTCGCCGATGTCGCCATGCACCTCGCCGCTGACGATTCCCTGGGGACTTAAATACACGGCCTGCACGCCCCGCACTTCCGGACCTGCGGCAAAACGTTCGACTGCCAGATTCAAACCCACCAGCAGGACGCCGCTGGCCGGAATCTCTTCGAACGCCCCGGCTTCGCCCTCGCCGGCCGGTTCGCTTTGTTCGATGGCTCCCGAGGTAACATCCTCGGCGATTCGCCCGAGCAATTGTTTCGCCTCGGGCGAGAGCCATACGTCGCCTGGTGCCTCCGGGGCCTTCGGCCGCTTGGCGACGGGGCGGGCCTTCTTTTCCGGCTTTTGGGGTTCATCGCGCCGGCCGCGGGGCGGTTTCTCGGCGACCGGCTCCGGCGGCTTCGGCTCCGCATTCGGTTCATCACGGTTCGGCGGAATGTCGCTCGCCGCGCGTGCTTTCTCTTCTGCGCCGCAGGCGCGGCAATCGGCTTGACGGGCGGCGCCGGATCGGATTTCGAATAAACCAAGAGTCCCGCGGCGGCAAGTGCGCCAATTACGGCAATCGGAAGCAACACCGCCAGCGAGCTTTGCTTTTTCTTATAGCCGCGACGGCCCCCCGGCACCTTTCGGAGCAACGGTTCGGCTTCGAGGCCCATCACCGATGGTTCGGCCGAATCGGCGCTTGCCAGGGCCGCTTGCTCGATGGGCAGGCCCACGGGAACTGGCCACGCCGGGCCGGTCGGCCGGGCCGCGGACGGCCGCGGCGGCTCTTTGGGCGGAGGCGGCGCCAGTGGCAGTTCCGGCGGCGCGACCGGAGCCATCGGCGGGGCAGCAGGCGACGGCGGCTGCAAGCTGGCGCGCAATTGCTGGTCGTAGGCGGTCTTTTTGGCCGGGTTCAGCAGGCACACTCGGGCGGCTGAAATTTCGTTGAGCAGCCGCTGCGAAAGGGCGCTGTGCTTGCCGGTCTGATAGGTGCGCAAATGCGCCATCCGCTGATCGGCCGCGGTGGCGATCACATCCGGATCGGTCTCGAACCGTTGCACCCCCAGCAGGCGATAGTAATGCGGTGGCTGTTCGTCCGGCGGGATCGCCAGCCACTTGTAATAGGGGTCGAAACTCTCGGCCATGGCAGTCGTCATGCACTCCGGTGGCTCGCAAAAGGCCGCTACCGGTTATCATCTTCGATCACGCCGGGACTGACAAGCTGACAACCGGCAAAGACTTGCAGACGCAATTGGCTTGTGGGATATTTTTTGTTTCCAGGCTCTTTGCGGCACTTCAAGGCCCGGCACGATGCAAATCTGGCCAGCAATCGATCTTCGCGGCGGCAAGTGCGTCCGTCTCGAGCAGGGCGACTACCAGCGCGAAACCGTGTTCGGCGACGATCCGGCATCGATGGCCCGGCATTGGGTCGATCAAGGCGGACAGTTTTTGCACCTGGTCGATCTCGACGGCGCGCGCACCGGCCGAGTCGAAAACCGGGCCGAGGTGCAGGCGATCCTGGCGGCCGTATCGGTTCCCTGCGAACTGGGCGGCGGCATCCGCGACGCCGGCGACGATTCGCGATCTGTTGGACTTGGGCCTGGCGCGGTTGGTGATCGGCACCAAGGCGCTGCGCGAGCCCGATTGGTTCCGCCAGGTCTGCCGGCAGTTTCCACGCCGCCTGGTGCTGGGCATCGACGCCCGCGATGGCCGCGTGGCCAGCGACGGTTGGCTTGAGGCCAGCCAGGTTCAGGCCACCGATCTGGCCCGCGAGATGGCCCGCGAACCGATCGCGGCCATCATCTATACCGACATCGCCACCGACGGAATGCTGGCCGGTCCCAACCTGGCGGCCATGGCCGAAATGCAGCGCGCCGTCGACGTGCCGGTGATCGCCTCGGGCGGAGTGACCACGGCCGGGGATGTGGCCGATCTGGCGCGGCTGAACGTGGCCGGCTGCATCATCGGCCGGGCCTTGTACGAAGGGCGGTTGCAATTGTCGGAAGCTTTGGCCGCCGCTGGCGGCGCCAGCACCCAGGGGAGAGACCCGCGTGCAGTGACGCCCCAGATTGTCCGCTGGCAAGAATTATCCGTGCGCCGTGCCCCGGCGGCAGCTTTCTCTGGCCGCAAAGAATGCAAGCAGCATCGAAAGGAAATCAGGCATGGCACAAAACAACGTTCAGGACATCCGCAACATTGCTTTTTGTGGCAACGGCAACGCCGGCAAGACGACGCTGGCCGACAAGATTCTCACCTCGACCGGCACCGTCAAGCGGCCGCCAGCGTCGACGACGGGACCAGCGTCTGCGATTTCGACGAAGAAGAAAAGCACCACAAGCATTCGATCGAGTCGAGCGCTGGTCCACTTCACCCACGCCGGCAAACATTTCAATCTGCTCGATACGCCCGGCTATCCCGACTTCATCGGCCAGGCGCTCGGCGCGCTGCATGGCGGTGGATACCGCCGTCATCGTGATCAACGCCCACGACGGCATCGGGGTCAACACCCGGCGGATGTTCCAGGAGGCCGGCAAGCTCGGGCTGGGGCGGATGCATCGTCATCAGCAAGATGGATTCCGACAACGTCGAGTTTCCTGACCTCGTCGAGCGCATTCAGGATTTCTTCGGCCACGCCTGCTTGCCGCTCAACGTGCCGATCGGCCACGGCCACGATTTCAAGCGGCGTGGTCAGCACGCTCAAGGTGCCGGCCGATGTCGACGGCGCGCTGGTCGACCCGAACGCCATCGGCAACACGCTGATCGAGGCGATCATCGAAGTCGACGAGCAAGTGACCGAACGCTATTTCGAGGGCACCCTGCCCACGGATGAGGAAATTTCGCGCTTGATCGTCGACGCCGTGGCCACCGGGAGCCCTGGTTCCGCTGCGTCTGCGTCTCGGGCAAGACCGGCGTGGGCGTGCCCGAATTGCTCGACGCGCTGGCGCTGTGCGCGCTGCCGCCGGACCGAGATCGTGCGGCACGGCAAGAACGAAGCCGGCGCGGACGTCGACGATCAAGCGTCGACCCGGCCGGCCCGCTGGTGGCCCAGGTGTTCAAAACGCGCATCGACCCGTTCGTGCACAAGCTGAGCTTTGTGCGGGTGTTTTCGGGCACGATCAAGAAGGACGACACGTTTCACGTCTCCGGCGCTCGCAAGGCCGTCAAGCTGCACCAATTGCTGTCGGTGCAGGGGAGCGAAACGCAAGCGGTCGACACGGCTTCGGCCGGCCAGATCGTGGCCGTGGCCAAGGCCGAAGAATTGCACACCGGCCTGTCGCTGGGCGAGCTGACGCTGCCGCCGATCGAGCTGCCGCATCCCGATGGTCGGGCTGGCGCTGACGCCCAAGAGCCGCGGCGACGAAGCCAAGCTCTCCGGCGCGCTGCACAAGATCGCCGAAGAGGACGGCACCGTGCTGCTTGCACCGCGACCCGCAGACCAAGGAGCTGGTGATCAACGGCATGAGCGAGTTGCACTTGCACATGCATGCGCGAGAAGCTCAAACGCCGCGACAAGGTCGAAGTCGAAGCCAAGGAACCAAAGATCCCGTATCGCGAAACGATTCAGGCCACGGCCGAAGGCAGTTATCGGCACAAAAAGCAAAGCGGCGGCCGCGGCCAGTTCGGCGAGGTGCACATCCGCCTGTTTCCGTTTCCGCACGGCGTCACGCCCGAGGAGTTTTGCACCAAGGAGCGCTTTCCGCACATGCGCGAGTTTCATTTCGACCCGGAATGCAACTTTCTGTGGGTCGATTCGATCGTGGGCGGAACGATTCCCAACAATTTCCTGCCCGCGGTGGAGAAGGGCTTCAAGGAGCGGCTGGAGCGGGGCGTGATCGCCGGCTATCACGTCCAGGACGTGTGCGCCGAGGTGTTCTTCGGCAAGCACCATCCGGTCGACAGTTCGGAAGCCGCCTTCAAAACGGCCGGCTCGATGGCCTTTCGCAACGTGTTCCAGCAGGCCAAGCCCGGGCTGCTGGAGCCGATCGTCACGCTCAACGTCACCGTGCCCGGCAGCAAGCTGGGCGACATCAATAGCGACCTGTCGGGCCGCCGCGGACGCGTGCTGGGCATGGACTCCGCCGGCAGCGATTTTCAGACCGTGATCGCCGAGGTGCCGTTGGCCGAAGTGACCACCTACGCCCGGGCGCTCTCCAGTATGACCGGCGGGCAGGGCAGCTTCACGATCGAGTTCGCCCGCTACGATCTGGTACCCGGCAACGTGCAAAAGGAGATCGTCGACAAGGCCGTAATGAAGGAAGAGGAGGAGGAGTGAGGAGAAAGGATGAAGGCGGAAGGATGAAGGATGAAGGATGAAAAACGAAGAACGACAGTGCAGCACGCGGCGATCGGTTAAGCCCAGGGGATGCTTCCCCTGGGGTCCCTCACGGGGTTCCAATTTCAACACGAGCACCAACACCATGAATTTCCGCAGCCAATGCATTTTGACGCTGGTAATTTCGGCGGCCGGATCGCTTTCCGCCAGCCTGCCGGCCGCCGAGCCCGCGCCGATCCGCGTGCTGATCTGGGACGAACAGCAGCCGGCGCAAAAACAGGCCTACGACAATTTTCTGGGCAACCAGATTGCCCAGCACCTCGACGGTAAGCCCGGGCTGGCCGTGCGGTCGGTGCGGATGGACGATCCCGAGCAGGGGCTCGCCGCCGACGTGCTCGACAATTGCGACGTGCTGATCTGGTGGGGCCATCTGCGCCATCGCGACATCAAGCCCGAGCGCGGGCGGCAAATTGTCGAGCGGATCGCAGCAGGGCCGGCTTTCGCTCATCGCGCTGCACTCGGCGCACTGGTCGACGCCGTTCATCGAAGCCATGAACGAGCGCGCCAAAACCGACGCGCTGGCCAGGCTGCCGCCCGAGGAGCGCGAGACGGCCGTAGTCGAGCTGATTCCGGCCCAGATGGCGCTGCCGGCTGTCGACGCGCCGCTGACGCCGTCGGCCCAGTATCGCAAACCGCCGGTCGGGGCCGGTGACCGTCAAGCTGCGGCTGCCGAGTTGCATTTTTCCGGCCTATCGGGCCGACGGCAAGCCGAGCCAGATGCGCGTGCTGCTGGCCGATCATCCGATCGCCGCCGGCATTCCGCGCGAGTTTCAGATCGACCAGACCGAGATGTACGACGAACCGTTCCACGTGCCGCCGCCCGACGAGGTGGTGCTGGAGGAGCGCTGGGCCGGCGGCGAGTGGTTTCGCAGCGGCAGCGCTCTGGAATGTGGGCAAAGGAAAGGTCTTTTACTTTCGCCCCGGTCACGAAACGTTTGCCGTCTTCAAGAATCCGACCGTGCTAAAAGTCATCGAAAACGCCGTTCGCTACGTGGCGCCGGCAAAGGAAAAGGCGGAAGGATGAAGGATGAAGGATGGAAAACGAGGAACGCGGAACGACGGGTTCATTGAGTGCAATCGAAGTACGCCCCCCTGCCCGACTTTTCTTCTCAGCCGGTGGTAAGCTCAATCAAAGGCACGTCGTCTCATTTAAATTCAACTGGCTTCTGTGGACCGTGTAGGGCTCTGAGGTTATGGCTGATCCCGCTTCGATTGCTATTTCGGTTATTGCGCTGGCGATCTCGACAGCAACCGCTTGGCTCACGCTCTTCCGCCGTGGCACCATCAAGATGACGCAGCCCACCGTCATCTTCTTCGGGCCCGACACTCCGACCGCGAGGGACGGTGATCCACGCCCGAAGGTGTACCTGCGAACTCTTCTCTTCTCAACGTCGAAGCGAGGGCGAGTCATTGAGAGTATGCACGTCGCTCTCGGCGCAACGAGACACACCAGAACTTCAACATCTGGGTCTATGGGGACGATAAACTCGTCCGAGGCAGCGGGCTGTTCGTTGGTGAAACCGGCATCGCTGCCAACCATCACTTCCTCACTCCAAGAGATGGAAGCGGATTTCGCTTTACCGAGGGGCGCTACCGCATGGAAGTGTTTGCCCACCTACTGGGCGATGAAGAAGCTACCAAGCTCTTTTCGCAGACGCTCGAAGTCTCGCGGGAGATCGCCGCGTCGCTTGCGGAAGCTGGCACGGGGCTCTATTTTGACTGGGGACCGGACTCCTCACGATATCTACCCCACGTCGACAAGCGGTCCGCTCCACTTGATCCCGAGGAGTTCGTCAAGATGTTGGGTGGGTCACGCGCCTAGAAATCGCCGGTGCACCGGGCCACCAACTTAGCAAATCAGCCGTGGGACGCAGACAGTCTCCTATTATCCCGCCATTATGTTTTTGAATGCGCGCGGCCGTTGTTCAGGCACGACCCCGCTTGCACGAATTCGTGCACTAGTGTACGATTGTGCGCCGCGAGCAATCCAGCCGTAAGGCCGCCATGCTAGCCATATTATGGACTTTTTGACGCGCGCCGAACGAAGCCGCCAGATGGGTTTGGTCCGAGCGAAAAATACCAAGCCGGAAATGGCGGTTCGTCGGTTGGTTCATGCTCTGGGCTATCGTTATCGGCTGCACGGAAACTCGCTGCCGGGGCGACCCGATATGGTCTTCGCTAGACGGCGGAAGGTGATCTTCGTCCACGGATGTTTCTGGCATCGTCACGTAGCCTGTGCCAAGGCAACGACTCCGAAGGGGAATTCCGAGTTTTGGCTTTCGAAGTTTCGAGCGAATCGGAAACGCGATCGACAGATTGAACGTCGGTTGGCCTTGGCGGGATGGGGAGTCATCACGGTTTGGGAGTGCGAACTGAGCGAACCGGCGACGCTACGTCGCCGCTTGATTCGAGAGTTGGAAGGCGCGGAATGAAGACGGTTGAGCTATTCGCGGGGATCGGTGGCTTTCGCCTTGCGGCTGAACGCCTCAAGCTCGAAACTGTCTGGGCAAACGACCATTGCCCAAAGGCTTGCCGGGTCTACCGAGACCGATTCGGCGATGACTCGATACATGAAGGCGACATAACGAAAACTCTCGATAAAGTTCCGCGCCACGACCTACTGACCGCTGGTTTTCCTTGCCAGCCGTTCAGCAGCGCCGGCAAGAAACAGGGGATCAAAGACCCGCGCGGCACGCTGTTCAGCGTGGTTGTTGACGTCCTGGACAGGCATCAACCGTCTTACTTCGTTTTGGAGAATGTCAAGCGCCTCTTGACGATGGAGCAGGGCGTACATTTTGCGACGATTCTTGCGTCGTTGGCCGAACTGAGCTACCGGATTGAATGGCGGCTGCTGAACGCGACTGACTTCGGCCTGCCTCAGAACAGACAGCGTGTCTTCATCATCGGCGCGAGAATCGGCAATAATGGTCACAACGGAAGTGATTCGGTGCGACTGGCGAGCACGAAGGATTTGACTGCGGGGAGGGTCCGCGCAGGTATCATTCACTCACCCGAGTCGTGGCCGGAAATCACTTCACACGGCAATAAATTTCCGAACTGGGGGCTTGCCGCTGCGGGCCATTTCTGCGGCGCGGATCTAAATGCATTTTCCGCGGCCAAGCCATGCGGTACGCTGGATTCGGTCTTGCAAGAGAATGTTCCGTTAGGGTTCGACTTTACCGAATCGACCATTGAGCGATTAAAGGCGAGCACGTCCGTGAAGCGTTTCGTCCACGGGGTTGAAATCCTGTCGAATCAGGGCGGCGGCGCTCGAATGGGCTATACCGTCTTCGGAACCAGCGGATTAGCACCGACCCTCACTTCAACGGCAAGCAGACACTACGAGCGGTACAACATCGGGACCCGGTACCGAAGATTGACCAACGTGGAATACGCTCGCCTGCAAGGCTTCCCCGATGATCATTGTTCGGCGGTATCGGTCTACGACCAATATGCGCTTTACGGAAATGCGGTTCCCTCCCCAATGGTTGCTTGGGTCTTGAAGCGAGCGACTTCGCAGGGAATTTCGATCGAACGACTCCCGCGTAAGAGGCATCAGAAGAGGCTTTTCGCGGATGCCTAGCAAACAAGAACTGCGGGAGATCATTCGTAATCGCCAGGATGACATTGCCAAGGGCATCAACACAGCGCTTCGCGGTAAGAAACTTTCCGCCATTGAACCCGTGTTGGCGAGGGTGGGGCGCGGAAGCGTTTTGCCGCACTGGTATCGGAATCTCAAAGCGAATGGCACGTTACCAAACCTGGATGGGAAGACGATTGGCAGCGTCGTTGAGATGCTATTGGTCGGAATTCTCGAAACGCGGATCTTCGCGGGGCTCAGCGTCCCGCCGCTTCGCATCAACCCGGCCCGTGGCGTCGATCTTCCCGATCTCGACCTCGGCATCAAGTCGCCATCCGAAAACTACTGCACTAGCGAGCCGTTCTTTTCGGCATACGAGCGGCTGTTAGGCAGCGAGTGCGACATCCTCGTTTTGCTCACCGATTATCAGAGCAAGAAAAACAATCCACCCCTACGACTTCAAATCATCAAGTGGCGATACTTGACGAGGACCCAAGTTGCCGACAGCAGTCTTTGTGCTGTCGCTCGAAAGCATCGAGATTGGCTTATTTCTGACAGCGAAGCAACCGCGCAGCGAGTGTTCCGCTTTCTTGCATACATCAATCAGAGCGATTGGCGCGGCAAATTCATCCTGCGCATGATCGACGCGCTTCAATCCGAAGCCGACGTGCGAAATCTGATCGACGAAGCCCGCCGCGACTTTTCGACGAAGAACAACAGAGCGGCCAAGAAAGATAAGCCGCTAATCCCCGACTCGGACTTGGAAGCCATCGAACGAATTGGCACGATCTCGCCTTGCCATATCGGCGTTATCGAAGCTGCGGATAATTGGATCATCGAGGTCCTAAAGGACGCGGCACGTTCGCCGAGTGCGGACGAATGGAACCGATTGAAGAGCGGGCCGCTTGACGGTCAAATCGGAATGAGTTTCGCTCTCCAATGGCGATATAACTTCGGCCGGCTGTTCGGGGTCGAAGCGTGTGACGTAGACCCGTCCCTCCCCGCCGCGTAGGGCCCATGTCCAGCGTAAAGAAGGAAATGGACTGGAATTCTAGTCGGCGGCCGACATCTCCTTTTGATCCACATATTCCACCCGTCCGATTTCACCTACTGCCCGCCCCGTCCAGCCGATCGTTCCATTTCTCCGCCTATTCTTGGCGCTGCTCAAACTCCGCGCGAGCGCGATTCTCCATTTCGCCACCGTACTCCTCGAGAAGTCGGCTTAGTTCGAAAAGCGCTTCGTCGCTCTTCCCCAAGAGCGCCAGGCCTTCATACACGTTGAATAGCGTGTGGAACCTGCCCCGAACCCACGCCGGAGAGGCCTTGCTGGATCGGACGATACGCCCAGGCACTTCGGGCAGTACCACGGGGCGGGAGTCTTGACGGGCCTGGGGCTGCGGTTGCGACACTTGGCGCAGCGGTATCGCTTGCCCCTGACCGCAGTTTTGGGGCGCGATTGTTTTCCGGTCCTTAGAATGTTCTTCGCCACAGGCAGCCTCGACGCACGCGAACGACCGTTTACAGACCCATGTATTCTACCGCCCGCAAACCCGACAGCGAGCCGGCCACGTCGACAGCGAATCGAACCCGATCAACTAGACACAAGCGTTCGCAATGCCGAACGATGTTCCTCAAGCGAAGCAAGGCCCTTTTATCTGCGTTCATCTGCGGTTACCTTTTCAAGCACGAACTCAAGACGCGCCCCGGAAGTCCCGTGGTAGTACAATTCAATCGGTTTGACACGGAAAACTCGCGGGAACCGCAGATGAACGCGGATGAACGCAGATACGAGGAGCGATGCCAGCAATAGAGGTGAAAGGTCCGCAAACTACACAGATTGGGATGATTCCGCGGGAGCTTAACAACAGGTAAGGAAAGTTGGGGCTCCGCTGGCTGCGCGTCCTCGCTAACATCACGCCACCCGTCGGTCGAGAGTGGCAATATCTGCGCCCCCGCGAAATTGTTTCCTAAACGGTTGCCAAACAGTGCCCTATCATGTGTCGCGCACTCGTCCGGATTTTGCTCGCTCTCGCGCTCGCCTCCGCAGCAGAGCGTGGCGCTGCGGCTGACGACTCCATCGCCACGCCGGCCGACAGCCAATGGCCGCCCAAGCCGCTGCCGGGATTGCAGCCATCGCTGGGCAACGCGTCGGTGGCGTCGCCCACGTTTCCCAATACCCAGCTCGTGCCGGCCCCCGGCCCTTCGCCCGATGACGGCGCCGGGGTCGGCTCGCCTGTATTTTCGACTCCCACGCAGCCGGTGGCGCCGTTCACATTGCCCGACGGCAGCGTGATCTCCAGCGATGGCGGCGTGGCCAGCCTGTTGGACGCCGGGCCGCCGCCGCCGGACTGGACCTTTCGGGCCGACGCCATGTGGCTCCAGCGGACGATCGGCACCGACAATCGCCTGGGCGGACTCTATTCGTACAACACCCACCACTTCTTCGACCATCTGGATTCCGGCGACGCGGGCTTCGGGATGGAGCCAGGAATGCGATTGCAGTTGATCCGCCGCCTGAACAACCAGGTTTCCTGGGAGGGTGTGTACTTCGGCCTGCAAAATTGGTCTGCCGGGCGAACGCTCTATCCCGACCCGGCGGCCAACGTCGTGGCGTTTTCGCCCTATACGCAAACCGATGCGCTGATCGGCGGCTTCGGCACCAGTCTGGGTTATACCGATCGCTCGAGCTTGCAGAACGTCGAGCTGAATCAAACCCACACCCGGGTCGATTTTGGCAACTGGCGGTGGGGCACGCTGATCGGTTTTCGCTACTTCAATTTCTCCGATCACTTGAACATCAACGGCGTGGACGCGTTTTATCCGGCCTATGAGAACGTCGACCTGCACAGCTACAACAACCTGCTTGGCGGCCAGGTGGGCGGCACAGTGGCAGCGCGACTGGCAGCGATTTCATCTGCAAATGGCCGGCAAGCTGGGCCTGATGGCCAACATCATCCACCTGCACGAATCGAACCTGAATTCCAGCGGCAATCTGACCGGCTCGCCCTCCGGCTTTTTTCCCTACGACGTGAGCGCTACGCGGACGGGCCTGGCCGGCGTGCTCGACTTTTCGGCCGTCGCCTCGTATCAGGTCCGGCCGAACTTCGTGTTTCGGGCCGGCTATCAATTGCTCTACGTGCCGGGCGTGGCCCTAGCGCCGAATCAATTGGACGGGCTGGTGCATCAAGACGGCCTCTTCCTGCACGGTCCGACGGCCGGACTGGAAGTGCGATGGTAAGCGCGCGGCGCGGAGTGTTGCGATGGCGGACGGGCGCAGGCGGCGCGGCCGCCAGGGGCAGGCCCACGGGCAGCATCCCGTGGGCTTAACCTGTGTGCGACGAATCAACTGCGCCCCCGGGACTACTGTTCGGCGATGCAATACAAATGCCCCCTGCCACGCAAAAAGAGTTGGTTGCCGACCAGGGCTGGCGAAGCGTCGAACCCGTCGTCGAGCCGATTGGTGGCCAGAACTTCCAGCTCGTCGGCGTCCTTGATGACCAGCGTGCCGCCATCGCGGCCCACCAGATAGACGCGGCCGCTGGCCCCGACCGGCGAGGCGTAGACGTTTCGCAAGCCCTCCAGTCGCTTGGGACCGAACAGGGCTTTGCCCGTTCGCACGTCGAAGCATGACAGGATGGCGTTGTTGCTGGAATAAAGATACAGCCGCTGACCATAGAGCAGCGGCGAGGGAACATAGGGCGTGTTCTTGTTATAGCTCCAGGCAATGGCGTCGGTGCCGGTCAAATCGCCGGTTCGTCCCAAGCGGATCGCCAACAGCGCGTTTCCCTTGAAGCCGCTGGTCAGATACACGGTGTCACGATCGGCGACCGGCGTGGGAATGGCGTTGGTCGTGAGGCCCGCGCATTGCCAGACGAGCTCGCCGCTGGCCAGATCGTAGCTGCGGATCTTGTCGGTGGCAGCCGTGACGACCTGGGCGCGGCCCTCGTGCTCGACGACCAGCGGTGTGGCCCAACTGGTGTGTTCGTCGCGCGGCTGTCGCCACAACTCGCGTCCGGTTTGCTTGTCGAAGGCGGCAATGAAATCGTCTCCCTCGTGATCCCAATTGACGACAATCGTATTGCCCGATAGGGCGGGCGAGCTGCCTTCGCCGAAACCGTTGCGAGTTTGCTGCCGGCCCAGATCCTTTTCCCACTGCAACTTGCCTTGCATGTCGTAGCAATACAGGCCGCGCGAGCCGAAATAGGCGCAGACGCACGTGCCGTCGGTGACCGGCGAGTGCGAGGCATAATTGTTGTCGGCATGGTGTCCCTCGTGGGGCACCTCGGTGCGGGCAGTCTGCTCCCACAAAACCTGGCCGGAGCGGCGATCGAGCGCCATTAATACAAACCGATGCTCCTGGTTCGTCTGAGCGCCGCGGCCGCGTCCCCGGCCGCCGCCCCCGCGTCGGCCTCCGCCGGGCCGGCCCCGGGGCGGATCGGCATTCTCCTCGGGCGCCCTAGTGCCCGGCTCTGGGGCGGCTTCGGCACTGCTGCCGGCGTCGGCTGGGTTCTCCTGGGGGGTGCTGGCCGGGGACTTCTC
This sequence comes from uncultured Planctomycetaceae bacterium, assembly GCA_963793635.1. Classification (GTDB taxonomy): domain Bacteria; phylum Planctomycetota; class Planctomycetia; order Pirellulales; family PALSA-1355; genus CAWCAX01. The sequence goes on along the minus strand of CAWCAX010000006.1, from coordinate 970,902 downwards.
GGTGGGAATGGCGGTTTGAATGAAGATCTGATCCTGCCAGATGATGGGCGTCGAGGTGCCGCTGCCGGCAATGGCGACTTTCCATTGGATGTTCTTCTGGTCGCTCCACTCGAGCGGTGGGTTCGCGGCCGGAGCCACGCCGGTACCCTGCGGCCCGCGCCATTGTGGCCAGTCTTGTTCCGCCGACTGAACCAGGCCGCCCGCCAGCCAAGCAGCGGCGGCCGACACGAACATTCGCCCCAGTGAGCCACAAGACATGGTTGCCCCCCCCTTCGTTTTCCTGCCCAAGTCGGCGACCGTGACCGGAAACGCGACAGGCCCGGTCCCGAACGAAGAACCGAGCCAAGTTTATCCTCGTAGCGAGACGTTGCAAGCCGGCTGTCCACTCAGACTCTGCGCTGGGCTATGATGACCCCATGCGGCCCCTACAGGATCGCGTGTTGGCGCACCCCCCGGCATGCGGGTTCGTCGCCAAGATTCGTTCCCCCAACCACTTCATCCTGGAGTTCGCCATTTTTATGACACGCTTGTCCCCCCAAACGGTTTGTGTTGTGGCTGTCGGCCTGGCCCTGGTTGTCGCTCGATTGTCGGGAGATGAATACAAGAGCGGCATCGCCTGGCCCGAGCCAAAAGTGATCGATCCGGGCCCGGTCTGCGGCGGTCCGCCATCGGACGCGATCGTGCTCATTGGCGGCAAGGACTTGTCGGCCTGGGAGGGGGCCGAGAAGTGGCTCTACACCGACGGCGTGGCCACCGTGCATAGCGGCAGCGCGAAAACCCGCCAGGGCTTCGGCGATTGCCAGTTGCACGCCGAATGGGCCACGCCCGAAAAGGTCGAGGGCGCGGGCCAGGGGCGCGGCAACAGCGGCATTTTTCTGATGGAGAAGTACGAGCTGCAGATCCTCGACTCGTACGAAAACCAAACCTATTTCGACGGCCAGGCCGGCTCGATCTATAAGCAGACTCCGCCGCTGGTCAACGCCTGCCGCAAGCCGGGCGAGTGGCAGACGTACGACATCATTTTCATGGCCCCGCATTTCGACGCGGCGGGCAAGCTGGAGAAGCCCGCCTTCATCACCGTGCTGCAGAACGGCGTGCTCGTCCAGAACAACTTTAAGATCGAAGGCACGACGGCCTGGGACGTTCCGCCGGCGTACAGTGCCCACCCGGACAAACTGCCGATCGGCATTCAAGACCACGGCAACCCGGCGCGGTTTCGAAACGTGTGGATCCGGGAGCTGTGAGGAAGAAAGAGGAAGGGGAACCGCAGAGGCGCAAAGGCACAGAGAGGACGAGGAAGAGAGGACCAGGAATTGAGAAAAGAATTGCCACGAAGAACACAAGAAGGATTTTCGCTTTCGGATCCGCAGCTGCCTGATCGTCGCGCGCATCGCGGCTGGAGGCGGACGAGATGCAATGAAGAAAAAGCGGTGCGCTTTCGGGAAGTCCAAACGCCTCACTTCATCGTGGGAAATGAAATCTTCTGAGCTCCCGAGCACGGCGGTGCGGGCCCGCGCTTCGCGCCGCCGAATTCGACTTCGCTTTCTGACGTGGGCGATTCCTTCGCTTACTGCCATTTTTGCTATGGCGTGGTTCGTCGTGCCGACGTACGTGGCATACCTCAGCTACGAACCCCGCGAGGGGGACGTCGTCTTCCAATCGCTGCCACACGGCCCGCTGGTGAACGCCATTGAAGGAGCGACGCACTCGCCGTACTCACATTGCGGCCTGGTCGCCCGTGAAGGCGGCCGCTGGTACGTATATGAGGCGTTGGGCACGGTCGGCCGCACGCCGCTTTTAAGCTGGTGGCAGCGTGGACGAAGTCGGGCCCTGGGCGTTTACCGCCTGAACGACGAATATCGACCGTGCGTTCCCGAGATGCTTGATTACGTGCGCGGGCTCGTGGGTCGGCCTTACGACATCCATTATTCGATGGATGACGATCGCATCTATTGCTCAGAGTTGGTATTCAAAGCGTTCCGCGCCGCGACCGGCCAGCCGCTCGGCGAGGTGGTTCGTTTTGGTGATCTTGATTGGAAGCCATTTGAACAACTGATTGAGCGGATAGAGGACGGGCCTGTCCCCGTCGAGCGGCGTATGATCCCGCCACGGCAACTGTCCGAGGCGAAGCAACTGCACGAAGTGTGCCGCTTCGGATTTGATTGATCGCAATTGGAAACTTCAGTCTTAATGAACGACAGAGACGCAGAGAGGAGTCGGAGGGAGTTCTGGGGCACCCATAGCTCGATAGCGCGAACATTCCTTTTTGTGTTTTTCGTGGCAATTCTCTTCGTCGCTTCTTTGTGCCTCTGCGTCTTTGCGGTTCCCTTCGTCTTCGTCGTGCTAATTTGCGACAAAGTCCACAACTTCCTTGCGATATGGAATCGAATCCATCGCTCCCGGCCGACAGACCGAAATCGCGGCGGCCCGGCAGGCGATTTGCAGGCTGTGCTCGACGGTCTGGCCGCCGAGGCGATCGGCCAGGAAGTAGCCGATGAACGTGTCGCCCGCGGCCGTCGTGTCGACTGCCTTGACTGCCAATGCGGGCACGTGGATTCGTCCCTCGCGGCCATCGTAAACCACGCCGGCGGCACCCAGCGTGAGTACGATTTCCGTTTCCGGCAGGCGCGCGCGAAGTTGTTTCAAAACCGCCTCGGGCGTCGTTTGGCCGCTGAGCCCCTCGCCTTCCGATTCATTCACGATCAGGATCGCGACTCGCTCCAGCGGATAGTCGAGCACCTCGGCGCGTCATCGGAGCCGGATTGAAGGCCACCGGCCTGCCCGTGGCGGCCGCATTCTCGATCAAATAGGGCACGCTGCTGGTTTCGTTCTGGGCGAGCACGAGTGCATCGGGTGGACTGGCTGCCAGAGCGGCATTGATGTCGGCGGCCGTGATGTCGTGGTTGGCGCCGCTGAGCAGCACGATCGCGTTTTGGCCGTCGTCGCCGACCTGGATGATGGCCTGCCCCGTGGGCGAATTGCCCTGGGCAATCAGGTCGGTGCCGATCCCTTCGGCGGCCAACTTGTCGACCAGCCAGATGCCATCCTGCCCGATTCGGCCGCAGTGGGCCACGCGGACTCCTGCGCGTGCCAGGGCCACCGATTGGTTGGCCCCCTTGCCGCCGGCAAAGACCGCGAGCGAGCTGCTGGTCAAGGTTTCGCCCGGCCGGGCGACGTGCGGCAATCGAAACACGCGGTCGACATTGAGCGACCCGACGTTGAGCACTGCGGGCGCGAGCGCCTAGAATCGGCGGCGGCGTGAACTGCTGCGGACATGGCTGGCGTCTGGTGGGAAGCGTTTTGTCGGAAAACGGGACTTTAAGAAGTCGTTATCCTACCAAAACGGCCGCCGCTCGTCGGCCTATTCGCCGACCGGTCCGAGCCTGTTAATTTCTCGGCACGCGCAACTGCTTGTAATCCCAGATCAGCACCCGGCCGCGCCCGTTGGCACAGGCCAAAAGCTCTCCGTCGGCGGAAAGCGAGAGCGACGTCACGGGCCCTTCGTTTTGCCAGCGATTCATCACGCGGCCGCTACGGGCGTCCCAAAGGATCAGCTCGCCGGTCTCATCGCTCGACACCAGGGTCTCGCCGTCGGGCGAGACGGCAACCGCGGTAACGCCTCCCTTGTGCCCGACAAGTTCCAGGCGCGACTTCAGGCTTTGCATATCCCAGATGCGCAACTTCTTGTCGCGGCTGCCGGAAACCAGGAACCGGTCTTGCGGCCCAAAGGCGAGGCAGAAGACCGAGGCGCCGTGCTCGTCTAGCGAGGCGACCTGCCGGCCGGCATCGACTTCCCATAGCGCAATCGTGGCGTCGCTCTTGGCCAGGGCCACGAGCGCCGAATCGCGCGAAAATACCCCGTCGTACACATACGGCGCGACCTTGCCCACGCTCAGGTCCGAGCCTTTTGTGCCGTCGATCAGGTGCAGCGATCCCGAGACTTCGGGCAGAAACAACTGCTCGCCGGTCCCGCGAAACAAGATCTTTCGCGACATGCTCGGCTCGGACGTCAACCGGGAGCGGTCTTCCCAGAGGATGTGGCCGTCGCGCGCGTCGCGCATCGACAGCCGGCCGTCCAGGCTATGACTGACAATCCGGGATCCGTCGGGCGAGAACGCCGCGCTCCAGTTGTAGCCGCAGTCGATCTGCCAGTGGGCCTGGCAGTGCCGGTCGCTGAAGTCCCACAGGCTGAGTCGTCCGCGCTGATCTTTCAGATGCGTGCCCGATGCGACCAATAGCTGCCGGCCCGAGCGGCCGAATGTGACGCAGGTGATGTCGCGGCACTCATGACGCTGGGCAAAGATTTCATCGCCGGATGCGGCATCGTAAATCCGAATGACGTTGCCCGCCAGCGAGACGAACAATTTCGCCCCGTCCGGCGAAAAAGCGAGGCACATCGGATCGAAGCAATCGAGCAGTTCCCGTTGCCACAAGACTTTTCCGCTACGCCAATCGTGAACTTTGACGACCGACGTAATTCTGGAGTTTGGGGGTCCCGCGGCGCCGGTTGCCAGAAGCTGACCATCGGCCGATAAACCGGCGGAAGTAAAGCGGAATTGGTCGCCGTCGATGCACTTGAGCTGCTTGGCGGACGCGGCGTCGAAGATCTGCACGGCACTCTCGGCCCAGGGCGGGGCGGTGCTGACGACGCAGAGCAATTTCTTGTCCGACACGCATTGCAAAGACTTCGCACTATGCTTGGCCCGCAGGTCGAACAGGGTTTGCGTGGCTCCCGGGTCCCAAACGCACGACGCGGCGCGAGACAATCCAATACACGGTTCCCAGCCGATCATCGATGGCGATCCGGCGCTCTCCGGGACCATCGTCGCATTGATAGGAATCGACCATGTCGAAGCTGCCAGGACTCCAAAACCGGATGTGCCCGTCGGCGCCGGCGGTGACCATGCGCTTGGCGCCGGGCACAAACCCCACGAATCGGATCGGGCAGCCATGGGCCCGAAACTCCGTCAGCTTGGCGCCGCTGGACGCATTCCAAATCCGCACCATGCCGTCGTAGCCGGCGGCCGCCAGTTGCTTTCCGTCCGGCGAGTAGGAAGCCTGGAGGTTGCCTTCCTCCGACCCATCGAGTTTGAACAACCGCGCCCCGGTCTGCGCGTCGAAGATCACAACCTCTCGGGCAACGCCTGCCACGGCCAACTGTCGGCCATCGGGCGATAGGCTCAGCGAGGAAGGCTCGTTGGGCGCGGAGAAGCGCGATCCGCCAATCCGCGCAATCGCGAATCGCGGAAGGTCGAACTCCTCGTCCGCCACACCCGAGGCCAGCGGCTTTTGTCCCGTCAGGGCGACCTTCGAAACGACTTGCGCACGGCCGAGACCGGCAAGCGCCGTCAGAGTCAAAACCCATGCGAAGCCGATTTGCGTTGCGCGCAGCCCGTCGTGCCATGATCGGAGAACTCTCTGTCGCGGAAATGAGGAACGAAGCGGCGGCAGATTAGCCGTTTTGATTCGCCAGGCGAACAGGAGTATTGTCGACGGATTGGCCTTTGGCACTTAAGAGCGTTAAATGGCGCAAGCCGCGTAATGTCGGTCAATCGGTCGCTCGTCAATGCGCATGGCTGCGATGTGCAAGCACCGGAACCAGCAAGCGAGCGTCGGACGACGAAAAGCCGGCCGCAGCGGTGGTGGTGCCGCTGACCGCAGCAGCGGCTTCCGGAGCCGCGACAGTGGCTTCGGCGGCGGCCCGAATCGAACCGGCAACCGCGATCGCAGCAACTTCAACAGCCGTAGCAACCGGACCGGCGGCAGCCGTAGTGGTCACAGGGGCCGCCGTCTCGGAAACTGCGGGGACCGGTGCGACCAGGTCGACTTCTTCGCCCGGCTTCAAGGTCTCGACCCAGGGGGTGGCAGAGCCGTTGATCCGCTTGCAAACGACGACTTGCGATTCGCCCAGTACGCGCAGATGATCCCCTTGAACGACCAGCGCCGCCCCTTCGTCGACGCCCAGGCCCAGCATATCCGGATGTTCGGCCAGCACGCCCAATAGCCGCTCTTGCCGGTGGCGACTGAGGAAATGCTGATCGACGACGGCCCGCGCGAGCAGGTTGAACCCGGCGCCGAGCACGGCCTTGGGCGCGCCGGTGCGAATCATCATGCGGGACATGACCGCCGCGCCGGCCGACGTTCCGCCGACGACGCCCCCGCGCTCCAGCACTCGGGTCACCGCCTGTTCGACCTTGGTGTCGGCGTAAATATCCGACAGGCGTCCTTGCTCGCCGCCGGAAATCCAGACGCCGGTGGCGGATTCCAAGGGTTTGACGAACTCCTCTTGATTGGCTTCGTCACGCGATTCGGTGTCGATGAACGACAACGATTCGATGGGGAACTCGCGCCACGACGAGAAGCGGTCCTCCATTTCCTGGCGATTGGAAAACGGCATCCCGGTGGGAATGATCACGATCTTCGCCTTCGCGCCGTCTGCCAGGCGGATGAATTCCTGGCGCAGACCGTCGGGCGTGGGACCGCCCCCGCAGATCATCAGCTTGCCCGCGCCTTTGACCACCTGGGCCGGAAGACCGAGCAAATTCGCCGTTTGGCCCCGGCTTGTCGAAGCCGGCGCCAGGAGGATCCCCAGACCGATCAAAGCCAGGAGCGTAGGCCGAAGCATCAAGCGGCAGGCGGGGCTGCCGAACGTGGTGGGTCTTTCCAAGGTGGGTACTGTCCTTTCCCTGAGGGCTGCCTGCCCCGTGTCCGCCGACTGCGCCGGAAACCAGCGCCGCCGAGCAAAAATCGGGGATCAGGCCGTTACTAAGGTGCATCCTTGCCAGTAACAATCCGCTATCGACCAACCAGGTAGGTTCTGGGAGCCCGCAGTCGTGCCCTGGGTCAGGCGAGGGCCGCAAAGGACGCGGCCGACCCAGCACTTGGCACGCCAGGCTCTGGTTAGGCAGTTCATTTTATTCGGAGCAGCGGGCCAAGGAAATAGCGATCCGCAGCCCGGTGCAAGCATTTTCGAGCTATCCCGGATCGCTCGGAGAGGCGGCCGCCGGGGTGCCCAAAGCGGCCAAAACTCGGGAATTTCAAAGACTTCTCTCCATGCGCCACGTGGTTTAGGATATCCGGGACTCCCGAAACACCCCCCGGACTTCCACCCCAAAGGCCTCCGCCGTGAAGCTCGCCTGCGCGATCGGTTTGTGCTTTGCTTTCACCCTCGCCGCGATCGATCTGCTCCCCGCAAATGCCGTGGCTGCCGATCCTTGGATCGTGATCGAGCCGGGCGAGGGGCCCGGCCAGGGCAAGCACCTAGTCCTGATCAGCGGCGACGAAGAGTACCGCTCCGAGGAGGCGCTGCCGCAATTGGCCAAAATCCTGGCCCGGCACCACGGCTTCAAGTGCACAGTGCTGTTCGCGGTCGACCCGCAGGCCGGCACGATCAATCCCAACCAGAACGACAACATCCCGGGGCTGGAGGCCCTGGCATCGGCCGACCTGATGATCATCGCCACCCGCTTTCGTAATCTGCCGGACGACCAGATGAAGGCGATCGTCGATTACACCGAGTCGGGTCGGCCGATCATCGGCATGCGTACCGCCACCCATGCCTTCAACCTCGACGGAAAAAGCAAGTATCAGAAATACTCTTGGGCCAACCAGGACTCGAAGGGGGGATTCGGGCGGCAGGTGCTCGGCGAAACCTGGGTCAGCCATCACGGCCATCACGGCTCGCAAAGCACGCGCGGCCTGATCGCCCCGGGCCAACAGAGCAATCCGATCCTGCGCGGCATCAAGGATGGCGACATCTGGGGCCCCACCGACGTCTATGAAGTTCACTTGCCCGATGACTGCACGCCGCTGGTGCTCGGCCAGGTGCTCGAAGGCATGAAGTCGACCGATGCGCCAGTGGTGGGCAAACAAAACGACCCGATGATGCCGGTGGCTTGGACCAAGAGCTATACGGGCACGGCCGGCAAAGCGGCCCGCGTGTTCACCACCACGCTGGGCGCCGCCACCGACCTGGAAACCGAAGGCACCCGCCGCATGCTCGTCAACGCCGCCTATTGGGCGGTGGAACTGGAAAACAAGATACCTGAATACTCCAACGTCGAGCTGGTGGGCGAGTATAAACCGCTGCCGTTCGGTTTCGGCGGCTTCCAGAAGGGCGTCAAACCGGAAGACCGGGCGAAGTGAGTCTGGGCCCAAAACCATCTCGGATTCCGCGCTCGTGCTGGACGCCGACGAACGGTCGATACTCGAGCGCCTCGTTGCGAACCCGGCTTAAAACCGTTATCGTGATTTGGTTCGGTCACCCCGCTTGAAAAGGGGAGCAGCTAATGCACTTACCCACCCTGAGCGGTATCTTTTTCCTTTTCGCCGCGTTGGAACTCGCCGCACCCGGCATCGTTCGCGCCGACTCCATCGGGACAATCACAGACGAGGGAGTCGTCACCCAGTACAGTTTGCCACCGAATTCTGGTCCCCTGGGCATCACCTCCGGACCCAATGGAAACTTGTGGTTCACGGAGCAAACCGCTGGCAAGGTGGCGCAGATCACGACAGCCGGAGTCATCACCCCCTACAACGTGTCGCCAAACTCAGGTCCAGCGGGCATCACCTCCGGACCCGGTGGGAATCTTTGGTTCACCGAGCAAACGGCGGCCAAAGTTGGACAGATCACGACGGCCGGATCCGTCACCGAATATTCCGTGTCTTCAGGTTCGGGTCCCGCCGGCATTACCGCCGGGCCCGACGGAAATGCTTGGTTCACGGAGAACGCCGGCAACCGGATCGGAAGGATCTCCTCCGGCGGGTCCATCACCGAATTCAGCCTGCCGACAAGTTCCTCTGGTCCCGCGGGCATTACGACCGGACCCGACGGTAACTTGTGGTTTACCGAACAGGCGGCTAGCAGGATCGGCCAGGTCACGCCGGCCGGTGTTGTCACCGAATTCAGCTTGTCGGCGAATTCCGGTCCCGCGGGCATTGTTTTGGGGCCCGACGGCAACTTGTGGTTTACGGAACAAACCGCGGGCAGGATCGGCGAGATCACGCCGGTCGGTGTCGTCACCGAGTTCAGCTTGCCGGCAAATTCGGATCCCTTGGGCATCACCTTGGGGCCCAACGGCAATCTATGGTTCACCGATCCAGCCGGCGGCAGAATCGGCGAGATCACGACGGCGGGAATCATCACGGAATTTTCCCTTTCGGCGGCCTCTCATCCCTTGGGTATTACCAGCGGCCCCGACGGAAATTTATGGTTCACCGACAGCACGGTGCCTGAGCCGAGCAGCTTTATACTCGCCGCGCTCGGTGTCGTTGGGGTGGCTGGTTGTGCTCGGCGGGTTCGGAAGAATTAGGGATCAACCGGGGACCTTTCGAGTTGTTCTAGTTTCTCAAAAACCAGAACGTCCGATGAACGCGCTGTGAAACATCGGCTCCCGCGACCCTTTCCGCCGTCGCGTTTTCCTCGCCCCGAGTCTGGGCTGTTCCATTGCGGCCTCGCAAGTCCGGATTGTTGGCAAGCCGATACTTTGATATAGGAAACTCTCGCTATTCCCCTCGCAATCCAGGATGGTCGCATGCGCCGACTTCTTCTTGCCGCCATGCTGGCGTGCACTCTCGGCCTTTCAGGATGCGCGATGAGCGATATGTTCTATGCGCTGTTCGGCGGAACGAACTCAAACGATGCTGACCTGAACAACGCTAATCCCAAGAACACTGTCGGCACGGGATACATGCCGTAGTCGCGGGTACCGTTGGGACACCACCATTACGGTCATAAGACACTTCCCTCACCCTCGCTGCGCTTGACTTTTTGCCCAGTAAGTGCCATGCTTGACGGGTAAGTAAGGCATCGCCCTAATGGCCGATCATGCATCTCGACTGGGTGCCCGAATTCCCGCTTGATGCGACGAAGGAGTGAGGGAGATGGCGAAGAGCATAAAGAAAATTGCCAAGGTGCTGGCGCGGAGATCGTTGCCCAGGTTCCTGAAACCGGTGGCGGTGCCTTCGGCGCGGTGCGACTGGGCGAGGTTGTCAATAAATTGCAGGGACGGCTAAAACCCAGCCAGGGCAAACGACCGGGTCGGCCGACCGATCCGGCATGGGTTAAATCCCCGAAAGTTCCGATGAGTCGCAGAACGGAAGTCAAGCTGGCGAAACTGGCCGAACGTGCGAGCCAATCAGGCCGGCGCGTCAGCCCAATGCAACTCGCGGCCCAACTGCTCGAAGACGCCTTGACGCGGCTGTAGACGCGTTCTCGGTGAACCGCATCCAAGCGGCTCAGCCTACCGAAACCTTAGCAGCGCGTATTTCTTTCGACCGCTGCGTAGCACCATCACCGATTCGCTCGCCAGTAGCTGCGACGTAAGCTGCACGGCAATGCTTTCGATCCGCCGGTTGTTGACGTAGGCGCCCCCCTGCTCCACCGTGCGCCGGGCGTCGCTCTTGGTCTTGGCCAGGCCGGCCTCGACCAGCGCGTCGATGATGTTCAAACCCGCGCCGGCAAGCCGGTCTCGCGGCAGGTCGCGGCTGGGCACGTCGGCAAAGATCTCGCCTAACTGCGCGTCGGACAATTGGCCGATCTCGGCGCCGAAGAAAATCTCGGTCGCCCGCAGGGCCGCCGCCAGGCCGGCCTCGCCGTGCACCAGCCGGGTGAGCTCTTCGGCCAGCCGCTTCTGGCTTTCGCGCTGCCTGGGGCTGCTGCTCGCGCGAGCGGTCGAGGCTCTCGATTTCCTCGCGGCTTAGCTCGGTCAGGAAACGCAGGCATTTGCCGGCGTCGGCGTCGTCGACGTTGATCCAGTATTGATAGAACTGGTAGGGGCTCGTTCGGGCCGGCGAGAGCCAGACCGCGCCGGTCTCGGTCTTGCCCATCTTGCTGCCGTCGCTCTTGGTCAGCAGCGGACAGGTGATGCCATAGAGCTGCACGCAGCGCATCCGGCGGCCCAGATCGATGCCGGCCGTGACGTTGCCCCACTGATCGCTGCCGCCGACTTGCAACTGGCAGCCGTAGTGCTCGTGCAAATAGACGAAGTCATAGGCCTGCAGCAGCATGTAGCTGAACTCGGTATAGCTCAGCCCGCTGTCGGTCCGCTCCAGCCGGCTTTTGACCGAGTCCTTGGCCAGCATCACGTTGACCGGAAAGTTCTTGCCGATGTCGCGCAGGAATTCGAGAAAGCTGAACCGGCTCATCCAGTCGTAGTTGTTCACCAGCACGGCGGCGTCGTCGGGCCGTCGAAATCGAGAAACGACCGCATCTGCGTTCCTGGATGCCGGCGACGTTGGCCGCGCAGCAGTTCGCGCGAGAGCAGATTGCGCTCTTCGCTCTTGCCGCTGGGGTCGCCGATCATGCCGGTGGCCCCGCCGACCAGCGCGATCGGCCGATGCCCGGCGTGCTGAAAGCGGCGCAGCATCATCAGCGGCATCAAGCTGCCGACGTGCAGGCTGTCGGCCGTGGGATCGAAGCCGGCGTACAGCGTGCGGCTTTCGGCCGCCAGCCAGCCGGCAAGTTGGCGTCGTCGGTCGTTTGATGGATCAGGCCGCGCCAGCGAAAGTTCGTCGAAGAGATGGATCGATGGGAACTCGGAACTGGGAACGCGGAACGTCGGAACTACGGCGGATACGAGCCGGCTTTCGACCGGCTGCAAACTGCATTCACTGCCGCCGTCCGCTTCGGCTCACCGCCACATGTCGTCGTCGGCAAACGGATGGGCCGGGCCGGTGAAGCTTGGGCTTGGGCATGGCCTTGAGCGCCTGCTCGGCCAGCCGCAGATCCTCTTGCGTGGTGATCTTCAAATTGACCGGCGAGCCGGTCACGACCGTCACGGCTTGGCCGACGCGCTCGACCAGTTGGGCGTCGTCGGTGGCCGGAAAATCGCCGCCGCTTGGCGTAGGCTCGAGCAGCAATTGCCGGCGGAAGACTTGCGGCGTCTGGGCTTCCCACAGCCCTCGCGCGAGACGGTCTCGTCGATCGTGTGGTCCGCGCCGACGCGCTTCAGCGTGCCGGCGACCGGAATCGCCAGGATCGCCGCGTCGCTCTTTTCGGCCGCCTCGAAGACCTTGCGTGATCCATTCGTCGGCCAGGCAGGGCCGGGCGGCGTCGTGAACGCAGACAAAATCGATGTCCGCCTTCACCCGGGCCAGCGCCTTCTGCGACCGAATCGGCCCGCTCGGCGCCGCCCTCGACGACGTCGATGCCCAGGATGGCGATGTTGGCGCCGAACTTGAAATGGAAATACTCGCGGTCCTCGGGCGAGATGACCATGAGCAACTGCTTGACGTCGTCGCGGTGCAGGAACTTTCGGCCGAGTGCAGCCAGACCGCCTTGTTGGCCAGCGGCGCGAACGGCTTCTTGTAGTTCTTGTCGTGAAACCGGCTGCTCTTGCCGGCCGCAGGCAAGATGACGGCGAATTTTGGCACACGCTTGCTCCCCGACGCGGTGACTCCGGACGCGACGAGCCTTATTGTGGGCTTTCCCACCAGAGCGTCAAGCGCAGTGGCCAGCCCTCATGGCCTGCCCGGTTTTGCGTAAAGATCCCGTTTAGGCGTTGGGGTACGGCATCAGGATCTCGTCGGGATGCAGACCGGCGATCGAGTGGAATCCGCCGTCGGCGATCGTCTCGCCCAGCTTGGTCACCGCGCGGAAATAGCGATCCGAAGGCCGCTTGCCGGTCAGCTTGCGCGTCAGATCCTGGCAGATGCAGTCGGCCGCCTGGCGGACCACCTCGTCCTGCTGCCGGCGCGCGTACAGGCTGGTGCAGAGCATCATCACCAGGTCCTGCACGCGCCCGACAGCTCCGACATCCGGCACTGCCGATCGGCCAGGGCCAATTGATGCTTGCTCATCGTGCCGCTGATTTCGACCGGCAAGCCGTTGCAAGCTGGTCGGCGGCAAACTCGGCATGCGTCTTCAGGGCCTGCGGCATCGGCGGCAAGCTGCGGCAGCGGATGGCCGCGCAGTTTTTCGGCGATCAGCCAGCTTGGCGTACGGCACGAACGGCCCCTTTGAGCGCCCAGAGGTGGGCCGGGTTCATCATGTTCGGCTTGCGGATGCCCGCGGCCTGGATGGCCTTGCCGATCGGCTCGAAGAACTGCGACGCCGTGCTGTTTGACCAGCGATTTGAAGAACGCCATCGACAGCATTTCGCCTTCGCCTTCGTAGATGCAGGGGGCCAGATACTCGTGGACGTTGTCGCCGAACAGGTGGCCGTGCAGGAACGCCCGGCCGCCGTGCGTCTTCATGAACAGCTCGATGGCGGCTTCTTTTTGGGCTTCGCTGCCGAAGATCTTGGCCACGATGCATTCCATCTCGCCGCGATAGCCCTGGTCGATCAGCCCGGAGCACCACTCGACCAGCGCATCGGCGGCGACGATCAGCCCGGCCAGCCGGCCCAGCCGGCGGCGCACCAGCTCGCGCGCTGGCGATGGGCGAGCCGTAGGTTTTGCGGAACTGGGCCCAGGGAATCATGCTGGCCATCATCACCCGCATCACGCCGGCGGCGTTGGCGCACAGCGCGATGCGGCCCAGATTCAGGCCGTGATAGGCGATCGTCAGACCGTCGCCGCGCGACCGGCTTCAGCAGGTTGGCGGCCGGCACGCGAAAATCGCGAAAGATGATGCCCTGGTTGTAGCGTGTGCTTCAGGGCGTAGAGCCCGTATTTCTTGAGCTGGAAGTGCTCGTTCTCCTCGTCCGGCAGATCGACGACCAGCACCGCCGGCTTGCGATCGATCAGGCACACCAGACCGATCGTCCGGCCCGGGCACGACGTTGGTGATGAACAGCTTCTCGCCGTTGACGACATACTGCGTCGCCGTCCAGCTCGGCATGCGGTCCGCAGGGCGGTCAGATCGGAGCCGGCACCGGGCTCGGTCAGCGCAAAGGCCGAAAGTCTTTCGCCGCTGGCCAGGCGCGGCAGAAACCGGGCCCTTTGCTCGGCGTTGCCGAACGTCCGCACCGGATCGACCGCGCCGATGCAGCCGTGAACCGAAGCCAGGCCGGCCACCGTCGGATCGACCATCGCCATGCGGGTCAGAAATGGGGCAAAGCTGCCGAACGGCGCTCCCGACCCGCCGTATTGCTTGTCGACCAGCAGACCCCAGTAGCCGGCCGCCCGCCAGGTCGCTGAGCGTCGCGTCCGAGATCTTGGCCTGCTGCGTCCATCAGCGTGCCCGCCTGTCGATGGCGGCGGACCACTTCGATCGAGCGGTCCATCACCTGCTGCACCTCGGGCGGCGTGACGGGCGGGCTGGCCTGAACAAGTTCGACCGGCAGCCCCCGATCCCACACCGCGCGATGGACCGGGCTGTTGGTGGTTTGATATTGCGGCGCGAACAGGGCCTCGACCTGATCGTCGGCCTTGTCGATGGCGCCGGTTCGTCGGGCTTCGTCGTCGCTTTTGCCGCCCAGCTTGAGCGCCGTTTCGGCAAATGAGGCCTGGCCATCACCAGGCGCATGCTGGTCGAGTTCCTGGCGATCCTGATTCGCAATTGGCGAGCTCATCGCATCACCTTGTTGGTTGGAGATCCACCTAAAGAATGTTTGCCTGCTAACTAATTATAGCCCATGAGCCTCTGCGGCCAATCCGCCAACTTTCGATCATCCCGAGCCGCCGTACATTTCCCGGATTTTATCGGCGAAATGCTCCTGGACCGCGCCGCGGCGCAATTTCAGGGTTGGGGTCAATTCGCCCATTTCGATGGTGAAGGCCCGATCCAACAGGGCAAAGGCCCGCACTTGTTCATAATACGATACGCAGGCCAACCGCCGCTCGATCGACTCCTGATAGAGTGCCCGCACCGCGGGATGGGCCAGGGCCTCGCTGGCCGAACACACCGGGATTTGCCGGCGGACGATTTCGGCCCGCAGCTTGTCCGGATCGGGCACGATCAGCGCGGCCAGATAATTCCGCCCGTCCCCCATCACGCAGGCCTGGGCAATCAGCGGATCTTCGACCAGCAGGCCTTCGAGAAAAGTCGGTGCGATGTTCTTGCCCGCCGCGGTGACGATGAGTTCTTTTTTCCGGCCGGTGATCCGCAGGTAACCGTCTTCCATTTGGCCCAGGTCGCCGGTGTGGAACCAATCGTCGATCAGCACATCCTCGGTGGCTTGCGGCTTGTTCCAATAGCCGCGCATCACGTTGGGGCCCCGGCACAAAATCTCGCCGTCGTCGGCAATGCGGACTTCGACGCCAGGAATCGGCCGGCCAACAGTTCCCGGGCGGTGCGCGTGGGGTGTGCCGGTGGAAATCACCGGCGACGTTTCGGTGAGCCCGTAGCCTTGCACCAGCAGCACACCCTGGTGCGCGAAGAATTCAGCCACGTGATTGGGCAGCGCCGCGCCGCCGGAACAACAGACGCGGATTTGCCCGCCCAGCAACCCGATCAGCGCCCCCGGCTCGTCACCGCGCCCCTGATCTTGCAAATAGGAGGCGACCTTTTGATAGAAGTACGGCACGCCGTTCATGAACGTCGGCTGCACCGCCGCGCAGTCGGCCAGCACGGTCTCGCGGCTTTCGGCCAAAGCCATTCGCGTGCCGCCGGCAATCCAAACATAAAGATCCGACGTGCGGGCGTAGATGTGCGATAGCGGCAGCCAGCACATCCGCAATTCGTCCGGCGGCTGCGAAAACACCTCCAGGCAAGCCAGCGCGTTGGAAGCCAGATTGCCGTGCGTCAGCATGACCCCTTTCGGTTCGCCCGTCGTGCCGGACGTATAGAGAATCGTGGCCAGGTCGTCCGGCCCCGATTGATAGTCGCGCTCGGGCAGTTGGACTCTGGCGTCGGCCGGGACTTCGGCCAGCGGCATCACCGGCATTCCGGCGATGGCGACACCATCGGCCGGGTCGAACGAATAGACCGGCAATCGAGTCGGCAATTCGGCCGCCACATCGGCTAGTTTGCGGGCCTGCGTTGGGCCGGAAACAATCGCCAGCCGAGCGCCGCTGTCGCGGATTTGATATGCGATCTGCCCTCCGGACAGCGAACTATGAATGCCCACGTGGATGCCGCCGAGCACATGCACCGCCAGATCGCAGAGGATCCATTCATAGCGATTTTCCGAGACCAGCGCCACGCGATCGCGGGGTCCGATTCCAAGCAAATGCAGCCGTGCGGCCGTGCGCAAAACGTCGTCCGCCAGTTCCTGCCAGGTGAGCCAGCGATACTGCCCCTCGCGCTTGATCGCCAACGCCGGGCGCGGGCCGTCTTGCTCGACGCGATCCAGAAAGAGCGAGAGCAAGCTTGGAGGATCTTGTGCTGACGGGCTCATCGTCATGACGTTCCGCCGATCGGCTGTGGCGATAATTCACAACGCAGGATCTCCGGCATTCGTTGAATGCCGGCTACTTTACACGCGCTCGAAAATCGTTGCGATGCCCTGCCCGACGCCGATGCACATCGTGGCCAGGCCGAGCGTCTTGTCGCGATCGATCAAGTTGTGAATCAACGTGGTGGCAATCCGAGCGCCGCTGGCGCCCAGCGGATGGCCAATGGCAATCGCCCCGCCGCGGACGTTCACTTTGTCCAGATCGAGGCCGAGCATCCGGATGCAGGCCAGCGCCTGCGCCGCGAACGCTTCGTTCAGCTCGATCAGGTCGATGTCCTTGAGCGTTAGTCCGGCGCGTTTGAGCGCTTTGTGCGTGGCCGGCACCGGGCCGGTGCCCATCACGCAAGGGTCGACGCCGATCACGGCCGTCGAAAGTACGCGGGCCAGCGGCTTGAGTCCCAACTCCCGGGCCTTGTCCTCGGACATGATGAGCATTGCGGCTGCGCCGTCGTTCAGCGGAGAGCTATTGCCGGCGGTGACGGTGCCCATGCCGGGCATAAAGGCCGGCTTGAGCGCCGCCAGGGCGGCGAGACTTGTGTCGGGCCGGACGCACTGGTCCCAGTCGATCAGCGTGCGGTTGCCCGCCTCGTCGCGTCCCCAAATGGGGATCATTTCGGCCTTGAACTGGCCGGCCGCCTGGGCTTTGGCCGCCAATTGATGGCTGCGCAGCGCGAACTCGTCCTGCTCCTCGCGCGAGATGCCTTGCGTCTGGGCCAAAAATTCGGCCGTCAGGCCCATGTGCAGTGCGCCTTTGGAAGTGTGGGCAAACAGCTTGGGATTCAGATCCAGCGAGGCGTCCATCGGAATGTGCTGCATGTGCTCCAGTCCGCCGACGATCTGCACATCCTCGGCGCCGGCCACGATCGAGTGCGCAGCCTGATTCAGAGCCTGCAAGCTCGATCCGCAGAGGCGATTGATGGTCGCGCCGCCGGTCTGGGCCGGCAAGCCTGCCATCAGGGCCGCGCTGCGGGCGACGTTGAAGCCTTGCTCCCGCTGCTGCTGGGTGTTGCCCAGCACGACGTCTTCGATCTGATGCGGATCGATGCCGCTGCGCTCGACCACGGCCTCGATCACCGCGACCGCCAGGTCGTCGCTGCGCACGTCGCGGAAAACCCCTTTGTCCTTGTGCGATCGACCGATCGGGGTGCGCAGGCATTCCACAATCACCGCGCGCTTCGTGTTTTGATCCATGATCTTGAATCGCTTTGGTCGCTCGGATGGCGACCGTAAAAATGTTGGCCTTGAGTTGTTGCTCTACAAATTCCTACCGCCGCCGAACAAAGCTCGCCACTACGATTTGCGAGGCGTTTTCCCCTGCTGATAAAATTTGCCGCCGGTCTGCGCCATTTCCAAGAGCATCGGCGTGGGCTGCATTCGCACTCCGAGTTCGGCCAGCGGTTTGAGCATTTCCACGATCTTGGCCGCGCCCAGCGTGTCGGCCCAAAACAGCAGCCCGCCGCGGAAAGCCGGAAAGCCCAGCCCAAAAATCAACCCCAGGTCCACGTCGCGCACGTCGCGCACGAGCTTTGCCTCCAGGATGCGCGTGGCTTCCAGCACCATCGGCAGAAACAGCCGGGCCGTGATCTCGTCGGGCGTAAATTTGCGTTCGCCGCGCAGGTAATCGCGAATAATATCTGTCAGCGCCGGGTCGGGCTCTCCCCTGCTCCGCTTGTCCTTGTAGACGAAAAAACCGCTGCCGGATTTTTGTCCCAAGCGCCCCTGTTTGATCAAGGCCGGCAGGATGGGCGAGGCGGCGATCCGGTCGGGAAACGCCTCCCACATCACCCGGCCGGCGTAGAACGACGTGTCGAGCCCGACCATGTCGTACAACGCGAAAGGACCCATCGGCATGCCGAAATCCTTTGCCGATCGCTCGATGGCCTTCATCGGAGCGCCGTCGGCCAGCAGTTCGATGGCCTCGTTCAAAAACGGGAACAAGAGACGATTGACCAGAAACCCGGGTCCGTCGTGGACCACGATCGGCGATTTGCCGACGCTTTTGGCGTAGGCCACGGCCGTGGCCACGGTCTCGTCACTGGTTTGCCGCCCGCGAATCACCTCGACCAGCGGCATCTTGCGAACCGGATTGAAGAAATGGATGCCGACGAAGCGCTCGGGCCGCTCGAGTCCTTCGGCCAGCTTGCCGATCTGGATCGTGGACGTGTTGCTGGCCAGGATCGCGTCGGCCCGCATCAGCGGCTCCAGCCGTGCATAGACGAGCTTCTTGACCTGCTCGTTCTCCACGACCGCTTCCTCGATCAGGTCCGACTTGGCCAGCTCGACATCGGACGCCGTGGCATTGAGCAACGGTGCAAAATGCACCGCCCGCTGCACGTCCGGCCCTTTGGTCTGTTTGTTGTAGGAGACCTCCTCGAGCACCTGCTCCACGCCGTGGGCCAAGGCCTGCTCGTTGGCGTCGGTCATGGCCACGGATAGTTCGCGCCGCAGATTGGCCGCCGCAATGCCGGCGCCCATGATGCCGGCGCCGATCACGCCCACCGAGCGAATCGGTCGCGGCGTAATGTCTGCGCGGTCGACGCCGGTGTCCTTCTTGTTGCGATCGGTCAGGAAGAACACGTTGATCAGCGCTCGATTGACCGGCGAGCCGAACAGGCCGGCCATCCCCTGGGCTTCCATCTCGCACGCGGCGTCGATGTCGACCCCCGCGGCGCCGAGCATGACCTCGAGCGCCGCCAGCGGCGCCGGATAGTGGCCGCCGGTCTGCTGTTGAATGTAACCGGAGGCCGTGGCGCCCAGAAAACCCAGTTCGGTCTCGCTGGTCACGAGCGGCGCGATCCAGCGCACCCGATCTTGCCGGAAGGCGGCCGATTTCTGCTCGGCGCGAACCATCCGTTTGGCGGCGTCCATGAGGCGATCGGCCGGTACCACGTCATCCGCCAAACCCATCAGGGCCGCGGCCTTGGCGTCGATCGATTCGCCGCTGGTCACCAACTCGACGGCGTTTCCGAGTCCGACGATGCGCGAACTGCGTGCCGTTCCGCCCCAGCCCGGGAATAGCCCCAGCTTGACTTCCGGAAATCCAAACTGCGTTTTCGGATCGTCCGTCAGAACCCGCCGATCGCACCAGGCGGCCAGTTCTGCCCCGCCTCCGACGCAGATTCCGTCGATGGCGGCCACCGTGACCAACGGCATTTTCGACAAGCGTTGAAACAAGCCGCGCCCGCGGCGGCACATGGCCACGATCTGGTCGCGCGGGACGTCGAACGAAGCGGCAAACTCGCGCAGATCCGCCCCGGCGATGAACGAACCGCGCTTGCCGGACCGAATCACCAGCCCGGCCAGATCGGTCCGCCGCTCCGAGCGCGTCGAAGTGCCGCGCAGAATTCTTCGAGCACGGGCGTGGAGAGCACGTTGGCGCCCTTGCGCGGATCGTCCAGCGTCAGGACCGCAATGTCGTTCTCTTCGAAAGACAGCGTAAGGATGCCCGGATCTGACATATTCTGGCCTTGTTGGTTCGTGGATGAGCACTGCCACGGTAATTGTATTGATCCGAGGCAAATGGGAGCAGTCCCATCGTGGCCCTGCAGAAGCTAAAATCACCGATTCGCGAGAATTGGCGCGGCAAAGTGCCGTAAATTCCAACACGTAGATCAGGGATAGAACGGTCCGAGGGCACAGCCCCGAAAAGCAGGCCCACGATTGACAATCCCCCGAGACGCGCTATTCTACAGACGCGCTCCGCGAGAAAGGAATCCAGATGTACTCCAGGCCCCCTGGTGATCGCCGCAAAATCGCACGTATCGCGCTCACCGCGGTTGCTCGGGTGCGCGTTGCTGGGCGTTTCCTTAGGGTTGGTCGCCGGCTGGGCACCGGCGGCGGACGCCCCTCCGCAAAGCGTGCAAATGGTGGTCGATTATGGCGACGGCGTCGAACTGCGGCTCACGGCGCTGCGCTGGCGAGCCGGAATGACCGTGCTCGATGCCATCGAAACGGCCGGGGCCCATCCGCACGGAGTGAAGTTCAAGCTCCGCGGGACCGGCAGCACCGCGTTTGTGACCCAAATCGGCGATCTGAAGAACGAAGGGGGTGGCGCCAATAGCCGAAACTGGATTTATACGGTCGACAATCAGCAGCCCGACGTCGGAGTGGGCTCCTGCGAGCTCAAGCCCAACAACGTTGTCTTGTGGAAGTTCGGAGTCGCCGACTACAATCGGTAAGTTTCGCAGGTTGCATCAAGTCGCCCAGCGCGGGGGAGTCGTCAATTGAATCAGACAAAGTTCGCAGCGATCGGCGTGTTTGTGCTGCTGGTCGGCCTGGGCGTCGCCAGCCGGTTGATCAAAGAGATTTGCCCGTTGGTGCCTCCCAATTTCCACGCCATTGTCGGCACGGCGCTGTTTGCCGGTTTCTTCTTAAAAAGCACCCGCATGGCCGCCGCGGTTCCGCTGACGGCCATGGGATTGAGCGACCTGGTGATCGGCAGTTACGAGCCGCTGCTAATGCTGACGGTCTACGCATCGCTGGTGGCGCCGATCGCCTGGCGCGGCTGGCTGCTCCGGCGGATGAACCCGACCCGGTTGGCGGGGGCCAGCATCGCGTCGTCGCTGCTGTTCTTTTTCACTACCGATCTGGCGGTTTGGTATCACTGGTATCCGCACACGGCGGCCGGCATTGCGCGGTGCTATGCGGCGGCATTGCCGTTCCTGGGCTATGCCCTGTGCGGCGATTTACTGTTTGCCGGCGGACTGTTTGCGGTCTATTGGCTGGCCACGCGAGCTTGGGCCCCGCAAGACGCGGCAGTGGCAGCCGGCGCTGCCGTCTAATAGCAATATTTGCCTGGGCATCGCGGCGATTACGTTGCTTATTCCCCGCCGCCCGCGGCTTCTTGCTGATCGCGATACCAGTTGCGCCAGCGGCGAACTTGCTGATCGCGGGTGTTGGGGGTGTCGTCGGGAGCGGAGGAAAAATCTTCGCCGGTAATTTGCGAGAGGCTGGCCAGGGCCGCGTTCTGCACGTCGACCGGCGCCGTTAGCAGCGAGAGCAGCCTGGGTACGTAGATTCGGTCTTCCAGCTGACCCATCGCCACGACCGCACGCCGACTGATCTCGTCGTCCGCGTCGAGTGCCAGTCGATCGAGCGCGGCAGCGCCTTCGGCCGCGTGGAGCCGGGCCAGGCTGGTTGCCACCTCGACGCGGAGCTGCTTGTCCTGGGTCAGCAGCAATTGAACCAGCGGCTTGGGATTGTCCAACGTGCCCACCGCTCCCAGAGCCCGCACGGCGGACAGCACCACGGTCGAGTTCAGATCGGCCAGCACCGGCAACAGGACGGGCACGTGCCGCCGATCGCCATGCGCGGCGAGATACTCGCAAGCCCGACGACGCACTTCGGGCGAGCCATTGCCGATGGCCAGGTAGGCCATGTCGACTGCCTCTGGCCGAGAATCCTTGGCGGTAACCGCGAGCAGGCTTTGCCAAACCACCGGATCGTTTTCCGCCTTGGCGATCGCCCCGAGCCGCGCAAGCGCCAACGGGCCCACGAGCTGCCGGTCGGCCGCAACGACCATCTGCGCTGCCGCGGTCCGACGGACCGGCGTCTCATGCGACTGGATTGCCGCCAGGGCCGCAAATAGCGGGCTGACCTGCGGCAGAACTTCCTCGTAGACCACCTCGGGCAAGGGCGGTGGGGCCTCGTCGCGTTGCTGGTCGAGCTGACCGTGGAGTCGCTCGTCGAGCAGCGTCGTGAGCGTGGGACCAAAGGCCACGAGGGCCTCGATGGCCTGCCGCCGCCGGGCGACGCCCAGCTGTGGATCGCGCAGTGCTTGCACCAGGTCATTCACTTTCCCCAGTTGCTCCGCGGCGAGCTGCCCAGCCGGCTTCGATTCGACGTGGACGGCGGCCGACACCTGATCGATCGGCGCGAACTCGGCCGCCCAACGCAGCCGCAGTTCACCGCTGGCCGCCGTGCGAGCTTCGGCCGTGCCATCATAGGGAAATTTTGCGGCCGCGGCCCAACGCGAACCCAGCTCGCGGGCCGCATCCTTGCGCATTTGATAGCCCCCCTCCGATAGGGCCGCCAGCAGCACCGGTCCGGCTTGGGTCAGCGGCCAGGAGGCAACGGACTTAAGGGTGCATTTCTGCACGCCCAGGCTCTTGTCGTGTAGCAGGGTCTGGGCCAGAGTTACGGTTTCTTGATCGACCGGCTCCGAGGCCCCGGGCGGGCGGGCGAGCGACTCGGCCACGGCTTGGCGCACGAGCCACGATTTGTCGCCCGCGGCGTCGAACACCGCTTCGGAAACGCCCAATTTGGCCAGCCCGCTGATTGCCGCCGCCCGAGTCACCTCGGACGGGTGTTTGCGCAGCTTGCCGAGAGCCGATTTGGACTGCTCGCCACCCAGGTTGGCCAGTGCGGCAATGGCTGCCATCCGCACATTCAAGTCCAGATCGTCGAGCCCGCGGGTGAGCGACTCTTGTGCACCGGCCGGGCGCTGCACGGCAATCGCCTCGAGCAAGGCAGCGCGTACCAAGGGACTCGTATCGTCGTGCAGTTCGAGTGCCGACTCGGGAAACCCGGTCCGCGCCGGATTGATCCAGGCCAATAGCGCAGCGCGGCGCACCTCGGGCTCCGGGCTCTGAAGCGCTTGGACGAATTGCGGATTGTCTTCGACGGCGCCGCGCCGCGCCAATTGAATCAGCAACTCTGCGTGCAGCCGCGGAAGGTAGGCGGCCTGCGCCGGGCCGCTGAACTGTCCGAAGTCGTTGGACAGCTTTCTCAAAGCCTCGGCGGCGACCGGATCGTCGAGATGCGCGAGCATTTCCGCCGCGGCGCTGCGCAGCGGGGGCCTCAATCCGACATTGCGGACCGTCGTCGCAAGCCGCTCGATGGCCGCCACATCGCCGCTGCGGGCGAGCACGATTGCCGCGTTGCCGGCGACGATGAAATTGCCGTTGTCCAGCACCGCAGTCAACTCCGCACGATGGTCGCCGGCGGTGGCGGCCCAGGCCTCGAGTGCCTGATGCTGCCAGAAATAGCCGGAAGGGCCCGGCTCTCGGGGAGCGAGCGGCCCGGCTTGCACCCAGCGATCGTCGGCCAGCGCCTTCGGCAATTCGGCTGGCTTATCCGCGGACGTCGCGGCGGGGGCTGGGTCGGCCTGGCCGGCTTTCGCACCGACTTTGTCCTGGACGGCCTGTTCGGTGGGATCCTCGGCCGTCAACAACTGCCAGGGCAGATGGCAGCCGCCCAGGGCGCAGAGCATCAACGAAATCACCGTGAAGCGGCGGCGATCGGAGCGAAACATTCGAGCATCCATGCCTTCAGTTCCGAATCTCAAGATGTTTCTCGCCGCCGCTAAGGTCCCAAGCTACCAGCGCCCTGGACACATCCGGGCTACCGGCGTGCAGCGCCGTGCACTTCGTTCGGCGCGGGTTCGATGTCCTGAGCTGCGTCTTCGCCGCTCGGCTTGACGTCGGGAGCAATCTTCTCGGCACTCACCGCATCGAATTGCGGCCTGCGGACCGCAGGAGGCTTCTGCGCGGTTGCCTTTTCGTCGCCAACGGCACTGGTCTGCTTGGCCGGCTTGGCCGGCGCCGGCGCCACCGGTCTCCGATCCGGCAATTTCGGAGCGACGGCACGCGGCTCGAGCAAGCCTTCCAACTCCTTCAGCTTGTCACCGACAGCTTTGGCAATCGTCGCGTTGTCGAGCTTCTTGGGATTATCGAGCGTCTTATCGATGGCTTTGACCTTGGAACCAACGCCCTCCACGAACTTCTGCACGCTCGGGTCGCTCGGCGAGGCAACGATCGTTCCCTGCTTCTGTCGATCGCCGAGCCCATCGGTACAGTTCCTCGCATACAAGCGGAGACGACGCCACGTGGTCGGGGTATCTTTTTCGGCCGCCGCG
Source organism: uncultured Planctomycetaceae bacterium (assembly GCA_963793635.1). Lineage (GTDB taxonomy): Bacteria > Planctomycetota > Planctomycetia > Pirellulales > PALSA-1355 > CAWCAX01. Next base: position 946,770 of record CAWCAX010000006.1, on the reverse strand, counting down.
GTAATTTCCGGCTTGCCGGCGTCGATGACCAGCCAACCCACGTGATTGGCCATGGCCTTGAAGTCGACGGGCGAATCGGGAGAGTACTTGAACATCCCCAGCGCCGCGGCGAAATCGCTGCGAACTCTCGGCGGCTCGGTGGGATCCGCGAGAACCGCATCCAGCGCCTTGGCGACGGCGCCGTTGAGCCCTAAGTCGTCGAGCATGCCGAGCGTTGTGGCGGCGCGGCGCCGTAGCGCATTGTGCGTTTCCGGGTTTCGACCTTCGGGCGGCTGCTTTTGCTTGATCGCGGCAAGCATCCCCTGCTGGATGCCGGCTCGCGCTTCCGGACTCAGGTTCGGACTGTCCGCATGGGTTTGGATCCCCACCAGCGCCGCGAATCGCAGGGCGTCGCTGAGGCCGGTGGTTTTGCCGTCCTTGGCCCGCGAATTGAAAATCGCCAGCAGCATGGTCAATGCTTCCGGGTACGGCTTGGCTTTGATGTTGACGGCTTGCTCCTGCTCGTTCATCTCGCCCAGCGCCAGCACCACGGTGACCTTGATCGCAGTGACTTGACTTTGAACGGCCGGCGAGGAGCCGGGCGGCAATTTGATGCGCAAGATCTCTTTGAATTTTTCCAGCATCAGCTGGTTGGCGCGTTGATGCGGCGGGCCGTTGGCTCCCTGTGCCGCGGTGTAATAAATGCGAATATCTTTGCGAACTTTAGGCAGGCTGGTGACGTTCTCTTTGGCGGCAAATTGCGGCAGTGCATACTGGAGAAAGTATTCGTCGAACATCGCCTTATCGGCCGGCGGAATGGCTTTGTCCTCGCGCAGAATTCTGACCACATCGGGCCGCTTGGCCTTGAGTGCCTGATCGGGCTCCAGGAACTGCGCTTGAGCATCGCACGAAGTCAGGATGAGTCCGGCCAGGCCAATGGCTGCGAGATAGCACGCATCGACGATCGCTCGCCGTTGGAGTGCGGCACAGCCGCGCAGGGTGCAACTACCCCGACCGCAGGGACCGCGCCGCTGAACCGCCCAGGGGTGATGGGCTGCGGCGCACAGCTTTGGCAAGAATTTCGGCATCACAGCCTGTCGTTCCCTTCGCTCCTTGGGGCAGTCACACGGCGCGTAGACGTGCGCTGCTGAAATTCGCTCGACAAGAGGTCAAACCGCTGCCGACTGATCGACTCAAAGCGTAGAGCGATAGAGGCCTTGCAGGCCTCGGTCCGTTTGGTAGCAAATCGGCGCAAGCGGCGACATCTGTTCGGGTTTTGTGGAAATTCTCTCCTGCGCCGCGTTGGGATTGTTGCTCAAAAACGCAACCCCAATTATGCCATGGCGTTGGGAAAATGCCCAATACCAAGGCTACCACTGCCGCTTACAATTTGTCAAGTTGTGCTCTGCCGGGGGCGTGCCGGGGCGAGCTGGGGGTTTTCCGGCCATCCGCGGCACCGTTCCGGCATGGCACCTGAAAATCGATCCCAACGCCAGCGGCGCAAACACTTTGACACTTTTCTACTACGACCCGGTCATGGTCGAGCACGAAACGGGCCAACACCCGGAACGTCCGGCGCGGGTCAGCATGGTTGCGCGGCACGTGCTGAAAACCGGCCTGGAGGCGCATTTGACCCGCCCGGCTTGGGAACCAGCTTCGCTCGAGCAGCTGACCCGAGTGCATACTCTGGAATATATCGCCCAAGTCGAGCGTTTTGCCCGCCAGGGCGGCGGCCGGATCGAAGAGGACACGCCGTGCAGTACCCGCTCCTATGACGTGGCGCGGGTTGCCGCCGGCGCCGTGTGCGACGCGGTACAGCGTGTCGTGGCGGGCCAGGATCGCCAGGCCTTTTGCCTGGTGCGCCCGCCGGGCCATCATGCCCTGCCTGGCGGCGCGATGGGATTTTGCCTGTTCAACAACGTCGCCGTCGGCGCACGGCAGGCGCTCGACGAGCTGGATCTGAATCGCGTGCTTATCGTCGATTGGGACGTGCATCACGGCAACGGCACGCAAGCCAGCTTTTGGGACCAGGAGCGGGCCGGCTTTCTGTCGATCCATCGCTGGCCCTTTTATCCCGGCACCGGCCGCAGCGACGAGACCGGCACGGGCGCGGCCCTGGGAACCAAGCTCAATCTGCCGATCGAATTTGGCGTTTCGCGCGCAGCACTATCTCGATCAGTTCCGCATCGGGCTGGAAACGCTGGCCGCCAATATCCGGCCCGAATTAGTGCTGCTCGAGCGCCGGATTCGACGCCCATCGCGACGATCCGATCGGCTCGCTGGAGCTGGAGACCGAAGACTTCGTCCCGCTCACCGAGATGGTGCTCGACGTGGCCGACGTCTACGCCGGCGGCAAAGTGGTCAGCGTGCTCGAAGGGGGCTACAACCTGGCGGCCTTGGTCGACTCGGTCGAAGTGCACTTGCAGACGCTCATCGAGCGCGACCGGCCGGGATAAATCGGCAAAAGTCGCAGGGCTGCTGGCGTTGAATGGCTCTGGACAAGCGGCCTTAACGCCTTGAAGGCCCGCTCGACATCCTCTAGACTCGTGGCTTGTATTCGAGATGCAAAGTCGTGGCCGGCCGTGCCAGAGGTGCGGCTGGCTCAGTTAGAAATCATATGCGAGGAGATCGCCGAACATGACCATGGACAAGAGTTTGCGCATCCGCCGCGGGTTGCTCCGCAGCCGCAGCGTGCTGACCCGCGCCGAGCGGCTGATCCGGCTGCAAGAAGCGGAACGCTGGAAAGAGGGGGACAGCCCGCTCGGCTTGCCGAAGGTGCGGGTCTTCAAGCTGTCGATGAAGAAGAAAAAGAAGAAGAAGGAAGAAGGCGAGGAAGGCGCCGAGGGCGCGGCGGCTCCGGCAGCCGGTGGCAAGAAACCCGAAGGCAAGAAGCCCGAAGGGAAAAAATAGTTCCGCGCGCGCAAGCGCAGCGAGGGCTTTCGGCAAGCGGTCCGGCTTTGAAATGTCAGCCGGCACGCCCGGATTGCCCTTTGCTCGGAAATTCGCTCGCCACCGGTCGTGCGTCCCTGCGATATTCCCATCTCTCCAGTCGAGCCTTTTCGTGGCGCGGTTCCCTTTCAGGGCGCATCTTTTTTGCGGACTGACGTCCGATCGGCGATACTCAGGCGTCGCGAAGGATGGCGGCCGAGCGACCCCACGATTTGTGCGGCTTGGTGTCCACGGACGCTGGCCGCTGACGCGAACCTATTTTTGACTGATGAAGGAGAACCTAGCCATGGGACCGCATGCACCGACTAAGCACTCCACGAAAGAGGCGTTGAACACACCGACCGATCTGGGCCGTGATGGCGTCGAAGAGATCTGCGGCGAGCTCCGCACGCTGTTGGCTGACGTGTTCACGCTCTACGTTAAGACCAAAAATTTTCATTGGCACATGAGCGGTCGCTTCTTCCGCGACTATCACCTGCTGCTCGACGAGCACGCCGATCAGATTTTTGCCATGACCGACGACGTGGCGGAGCGGGCCCGAAAGATCGGCGGCACCACGCTGCACTCGATCGGCGACATTGCCCGCTTGCAACGCCTGAAGGACAACGACGAGGATTTCGTCACTCCCTCCGAAATGCTCGCCGAGTTGTGCGAGGACAATCAGCAATTGACTCGTTCGCTGCGGGCCACGCACGAAGTCTGCGATCGGCACGACGACGTGGCCACGGCGAGCCTGATCGAAGTCTGGATCGACGAGACCGAACGCCGGACCTGGTTCCTTTCGGAGATCGCTCGCGATCTGAAGTAAACGCCCGGCGAGCAGCGAGCGCCCCGTCGTGCCCTTGTCGCAAACTGCCCGGCGCACTTGCAAGTGCGCGGTGGTCGCTTATGCTGGGGCACTGATCGGACCCGATTCGAGGCCAGAGGAACAGCCCATGCGCTGGGTCGCTTTACGCGCGGCCGTTATTTCGCCGCCGCGGGCTGTGCGCGCCCGCCTTGCGGGCAACGTCGGCTGGGTGGTGATGATGGTGATGATGACCGTGACGACGATGGCGACCAAGGCCGAACCATTTCCGGACTTCGAGCGGTTGCCGGCGCAAGCGGACTTGCCCGACCCGCTGGTCATGTTGGACGGCACGCCGGTCGCCACGCGCGCCGATTGGCTTTCGCGGCGCAAGCCGGAGTTAAAAGCCCTGTTTCAACATTACGTCTACGGCTACGCGCCGGCGGCCCCGAAAATTTCAGCGGCCGAGATCAGCCGCAACGCAAGCTGCCTGGGCGGCAAAGCCACGCGCCGGGAAATCGCGATTACGCTGGGCCCGCCGGAGTGCCCGAAAATCTATTTGTTGATCGTGACCCCCAACGCCGCGCCGCCGGGCAAGCCGTCGCCGGTATTCGTGGCGCCCAATTTCACAGGAAACCACAGCCTGTTGGACGACCCCGATATCCGCCTGCCGACCGTTTGGATGGCGGATTTCGGGCCGGGCATCGAAAACCATCGAGCCACCGACGCCGCTCGCGGCACCGCGGCGGATAAATGGCCGATGGCCGAGATCATCGATCGCGGATACGCGCTGGGCACGTTTTATTATGGCGACGTGATGCCGGACAGACCCGACTTCAACGACGGCGTCTATCCGTTTTTTCGTGATGACGATCGGGCCGAGCGCATGCCTACCGAGTGGGGCTGCATCGCGGCCTGGGCCTGGGGCATTCAGCGGGCCGTCGATTACCTTGTGACCGACAAAACTCTGGACGCTAATCGGATCGTCGCCTTTGGCCATTCGCGCAACGGCAAGGCGGCGCTCTTGGCGGCGGCGCTCGACGATCGCATCGCCGTGGTGATTCCTCACCAGGCCGGATGTGGCGGTCCCGCCCCCAGCCGCCGGAAGAATCCCGAGGCCGAAACCGTGACGCGGATCAACGATCACTTTCCACATTGGTTCGACGAGTTATTCCATCAGTTCGGCGGGCACGAAGACCGCTTGCCGCTCGATCAGCATTGCCTGATCGCGCTTTCGCGCGCCCCGGCCGGTGCTGTTGACCAATGGAGACGAGGACCAATGGGCCAATCCGCCGGGCCAGTTCGAGATGCTCGTGGCGGCGGCCCCGGTCTATCGGCTTTTGGGGTGCGAGGGCCTGCCGCCGGGCACTCCCATGCCAGAAAACGGGGTGATGGTGGGGGCCGAACTGAGCTATTACGTCCGGCATGCCAAGCATTTGGTCGACAAAGAATATTGGCACACGTTCATGGATTTTGCCGATCGCAGTTTGCCCGCAGCGAAGTAGCCGGTTGCCGGCAGCCGGCTACGGTTCGTCGTGATTGGTCGATGCTGCGGAGGTCGTCCAGCCGGGTGCGTCGCTGGCGGGAAACGACTCGGCCGAGGCTTCTTCGATTCGATCCTGCGGATTCGGCGCGGCCGTGCCTTGCGCCACACCTTGCATCGCTTGATGCGCGTGGCTCACGGGTTGAACGGCATGGTGCGACGTCTCGCCGGCTTCCAGGATGCGTTTCAATCGGAACAAATCGGCTGCCAACTGCTGATCCAGCGCTTCGCCCAGCATCTGCGCCAGGAAAGTGCCGGCTTGACCGCCCGCCGGATCGTACGACATTTCCACCCGCACTTCGGTGCCGCAGCCGTGCGGCTCGCTCAGAAAATGCACCGAGCCGGCCGTGTCGACCTGCCATCCGTCGAGCGAACGCCAGGCGATCCGTTCGCCCGGCTTGTCGTTGATGATTTCGGCATCCCACTCCGCCGTAGCCCCCAGCGGCCCTTGGGCCACCCAATGCGACCGAGTGCCTGCAAGCGGGCGAACTTCCTTGAGGTGGCTGAAGAATCGGGGCAAGTTTTCCAACTGGCGCCAAAATCGATAGACCTCGTCGGGCTCGGCACGGATGACGATCGACCGCTCGACGTACGATCCCCGCTGCGCAGGCACCGCGGACTGGCTCGGCCGGCTCGTGCTGAGCCCGCAAGCCTGATACAAACCGCAGTGGCCCGAAATACCCCGATACATCAGGCCGCCGCCCAAAAGTGCCAAGCCCAAGCCGCGGAGCGAATCGATGCACCGCAGGCCGCCCAGCGCCAAGCCGCCGCCAATCAGAATCGATGCCACACGTTCGATGTCGCCCACGTTGATCGCGGCACCGCCGCGATGTCGCATCGACCCGTGGGTGTGAGTGCCGCCGGAGCCGCGTGTCCTCTCCATGACATTTCCTCCTCAGTTGTTTTGATCGTACTGCTTTGAGCACAGATGTCAAACTTTGCCGCACCGCTCGACCTGTTGATCGAACAGAAGCACTCGGACCCGCGGATGGTTGCCTGTGGCTGGTCAAAACCAGGCTTCCGGGTTCCGACTTTTCCTCCCATACTGAAAACCCTGATTCCAATCGCCTCGACGCCACGGAACCTCGATGGAAACCTATGTTCTGCTCTGCCTGACGGCGGCCCTGGCCGGGGCCATCAATTCCGTGGCCGGCGGCGGCACGTTGCTCACCTTTCCGGTGCTGTTCGCGGCGCTGGGCACTTCGGCCGCGGCCTCAGTGGTGGCCAACGGCACCAGCACGGTGGCGCTGGTGCCCGGCGCGCTGGCGGCGCTCTGGGGATATCGCAGCGAGCTGGCGCCCGTGCGACAGTGGGCCTGGCGGTTGGCCGGTCCCAGCTTGGTAGGGGGGATCATCGGTTCGCTGCTGGTGGTGGAGAAACCCGAGTCGTTCAAGACGGCCATCCCCTGGTTGATTCTGACCGCCGCTGTGCTGTTCGCCCTGCAGCCGGCAATCGCGCGCTGGACCGGAATCGGCCGTCCGCGCGCCGAGGTGCCGCCGCGGCTAGCAGTGGCGATTGCGGTGCTGCAGCTGGGCATCGCGATCTATGGCGGCTATTTCGGCGCGGGCATCGGCATTCTGATGCTCAGCTCGCTGGGCATGATGGGCCTGTCCGACATTCACGAAATGAACGCGCTGAAGTCGCTGCTGGGCGCGTTGATCAACGGCGTCTCGGTCGTGGTGTTCGCTGCCAACGATTGTGTGCATTGGCCGTTCGCCCTGGTCATGGGCGCAGCGAGTATCGCGGGCGGCTACTTCGGCGCGCGGCTGGCGCGGCGGCTGAATCGCGACCTGGTGCGGGCGGCCGTGGTGCTGATCGGCCTGACGCTGGCGGCGTACTACTTTTACCGCCTCTGGTCCGTGTGACGCCCTCCGCACCAAACTTGCCAAGGCTAGCCACGATCATTTCTTGCGACTTTGCGATTTGACAATACTGTCGTGCCAGAGCTGGGCCATGTAGCTCATTCCCGCCACGTTCGGATGCACCGGGTCGGCGCCGTACCAGCGGTCCTTATCGATCGCATAGGCGGCGAAGAAATCCGGACCGGGCGAAAGTCGCCGCTCAGCGATCAAAGCGTCGATCTCGGCGTTATAGGCCTTCAAGATCTCCGCCGCACCGGGGGCATAGTCGTAACATGGCCGCGCGACCAGAATGCTGGCCGGCTGGGCGTGATAATCCTTCTGCAGCAACTCGACGATGGCGTCCAGATTTTTGCGAAGCATCGCGGCCGGAGCTTTTTCTCGCTCGTCGTTCACGCCCAAGTGAATCAACCACACGGTCGGCTGCAATTGGCGCATCCGGGCTTGCCAATTGGCATCGCTGGTCATCTTCTTCAAATAGGCGCCGCTGGTAATGCCGCCCCAACCCTCGTTGGCGATGAACGCCGGCTGCCGCAGCGATTTGGCCAGCAAGTCGTTCAGCTCGGTCATCCAGCTCTCAAAGACTTGTGGCGAACCTGCATTTCCCACGGCAGTCGGCCCGAATTGCGGAAAGTTTCGACCGTCGTGCGAAACGCGCTCGACCGGAAATTGGGTCCAGTCCAGGTCCTTCCCAGGAACGGCAAGCTTGTTGCCCCAATAGCCCTCGGTGATGCTGTCGCCAATCGCCGCCACGATGGTCCCCAATCCGATGCGGCCAAAGTCGGCCGTGAACTTCGCCGCACCGTCGCGGCTTCGCCCGCGGGCCTGCAGCGAATATTCCCCCGCCGAGAGCCCCGAAAACGTCACCGAGAGCTTGTCCGGCGCGATCTCCTTGACCATCGACTTGTTGCGCGGACCGAGCAGCTTGAGCTTGCACGACAGCGGAGCGTCGCTGCCGGGCTCGACCGACACGGTCAAGTCGCCGGGAGCCTGGATGTAGGGAATGGTGTAGGTGCCGCTGACATCGTCGATCGTCAGTACGACCGCGTTCTTCAGATCGGAGGCGCACGTGCCCGGCTTCGCCGAACGTAAACACCGCTGGCCCGTTGGCCGGCACGTCTTGCCCGCGAATTAAGCTCGCGCAGAGCACCAACCCTAAGCCGCACCCCGCTGCCACAAGCCGGCGTCTCGGGCAGTGCGAGCGTGCGCTTGAAATGCTGAGTGTGGCCATCAAACTTCCGTTTACGGTCGAAAGGGTCTGTTCGTGATGCGGCATACGGCGCCGGCCGTGCGCGGGCGGCGCGGTCTCATCGCGAACCGCAGCGCAATCATACTCCAAGCGACCGTACCATGCGCGTGGGGATCAGCCTGATGGTGGCAGCGATTTATTTCGGTTGCTGCTGGTCCCTCATGACTTCATAAAGAAAGATGCCGCTCGCCACGGCGACGTTGAGCGAGTCGGTGCCGGCCGGCATGGGGATCGTGAACTGCTGATCGCAACAAGCGATCCAGCGATCGGAAAGCCCATGTCCTTCGCTGCCGAAGACCAGCCCCAGCCGTGGGGGCCGCATGGCTCCAGCCAGCCGCCGGGCCCGCGGACAAAGCACGGTTGCCCACAATTCGATTTTCCAACGATTGCGCAGCAGAGCCAAATCGCGTTCCAGGTCGTCCGACTCGACGATGGGCACGCGAAACGCGGCCCCCATCGAGACCCGCAGCACGCGACGGGAAAAGGGGTCGGTCGAGTCTGACCCGAGCAGCACCGCATCGACCCCAAATGCCGCGCTATTGCGCAACATTGCTCCCAGGTTTTCCGGATCCTGCACGTCGGGGCAAACCACCAGCGTGACAGGTTCGTTGCCCGAAAGCGCCAACTGCTCCAGGCTTCGCCGCAGGGGCCGCTGGGCGCACGCCAACACGCCCCGATGGAAATTGAATCCGACGATCTCGGGGATCCATCGGGCCGGCACGACGAGCACGGGCACGCCGGCGTCAACGCGCCGAGCGAACTCGTCGGCGTACACGTCGGCGACCAACAGCGACCGGAGCGGGAAATCGCTGGCTAGCAACCGCTCGACGAGCTTTTGACCTTCGGCCACCAACTGGTCGGACCAGCGAGTGGCATTGGAGTTCTTGAGACGTCGGTACGGATCGAGCCGCGGATCGTCGAGCGTGCGGATGAAGTCTTGTGCCATGGCGGAGCCTCGCTAGCAACGGTCTTGATACCGCGTGCGGCGCAAGCACGCAACGCCCGCAAACTCAGGATATCTGGCAGACTCTACGCAATCGTTAAAGTCACGCGCGGCGCAGGGTCGAATCTAAACGACGAGTGTGGGGCGATATTAGCTTCCGAATCATCGGTTTTCGCCTCCCGCCGAGCAAACCCCACGTGCGGTCGAATAGCGTGATCCAAGAACCGGCAATTCTCCGTCTCAGCGGGAACCGCTGGGCGAGGTGGCTGATTGCGGCGCTGTTAGCGGCGTCCTTCGGGTGCTCGCGCGCTTATTACCGCGTTCAGGCCGACAAGGAAGTGGATTATCTGATCGGCCAGAAGGCCCATGAGTTGAATTGGACGATGGCTCACTTCCCGAGCTATCCTGATCCGCGGAGCCGCTATTTCGAGCCGACCAGCCCCGACGCGCCTCCGATGCCTTTCGACGATCCGGCTGCGCACCGGTACATGCACGAGATATACGGCATGAAGGCCTGGCCTTGCTGGCACGGTTACGGCGACTGGTGGGAATACGAAAACCCGCGTTGGCGGGAGCGAATGGCCGAATACGCCGAATTCACGAAGGACGGCGCGGTAAAGCTGTCCGCCACGTCGGCCGTTCGGATCGGCATTGTCAATTCGAACACCTACCGCACGCAATTGGAGACGCTCTACCTCTCGGCGCTCGACGTGAGCACCGAGAGGTTTCGGTTCGTGACGCAATTTTACGGATCCACGGACCTGGGATTTTTACATACCGGCAAGGATGTCGCCGGCGGCGAACAAAATACCCTCACGGTCACGCCCATCACCAACCCCGCCAACGGCGGCGGAATTTTGCCCGCCGCCGGCAGCAGCACGACGGGCAGCAGCGCCTTTTTGCAGAAGGAGTTCGCGGCGGGCGGTGAACTGTCGGTGGGGATTCTCAATCAGTTCACCTGGAACTTTTTTGGGCCGAACACGAGCGCCAACAATACGCTCTTGAACTTGAGCTTCGTCCAGCCCTTGCTGCGCGGCGGCGGACGCGCCGTCGCACTGGAGCGATTGACGATCGTCGAGCGGCAATTATTGGCAAACCTGCGGGCCTTGCAGCGCTATCGCCAGGGCTTCTGGACCCAAGTCGTGCTGGGCGATGCCACCGGCGTGACCGGCCCGAGCCGCGACGGCGGTTTCGCCGGCGGCACGGGCTTGTCCGGTTTCAGCGGCACCGGCACGGGCGGCTTCGGCACGTTGGGCCAGGTGACCAATTTCGGCGGCAGTCTGGCCACTGCGACGACCGGCGGCTTTGGAGCTGCCGGCGGCGGCACCGCCGGCTTTGCCGGCGGCAACGCGGGACTGGTGCAAGGATTCGTAGGTCTCACGCAGCAGTTGCAGCAAATCCGCAATACCCAGGCCAGCCTCAATTCGCAAGTCCGGACGCTCGGTTTGCTCGAGGCCAATCTGGCCGCCGGCACGATCGACATTGCCCAAGTCGATATTCTGCGTCAAAACATCGAGACGGAGCGGGCCAATCTGCTCAACGCGCAAGTCGTACTGGCCAACACGCTCGATAATTTCAAGGTCAATATCCTGGGCTTGCCCCCCAATACGCCCATGGAGATCGACGACAGCCTGGTCGAACAATTTCGCTTGGTCGACCCGCAAACCACCGCGGTGCAAAACCGCATCGACGACTTCATCGACATCCTCGGCGATATGCCCAAGACGCCCTCGGAGCAGAACCTGGAAAAGGCGATCGACGTCATCGACCGTTTGCGCGAAATGGTGGCCACCCGCTTTCAGGCCGCTCATAAAGACATGGACCGGCTCGAAAAAGCGGTGCCCACACGGCTGAAAACCCTGGATGCTCGGCAGAAGGTGCGGTTCAAAGACGATCGGCAAAAACTGATCGAGGCCCTGGACGACTTGGAAAATCGGTTCGCACAGACCAAAGTCGTTCTCGAAGAAAAACAAATCTCGCCGCTGGATGACACGAGCCGGGTGGCCGACGAACTGGTCAACCTGGCCAGCAGCTTGTCCGGCCTGACGCAAGAGTTGTCGCTGGTCCAAGCCCGGGCGCGATTGGAGTCGGTGACGATCGATCCGGTGCTGCTCAATCCCAAGCGGGCGATCGACATTGCCCGGGCCAATCGGCTCGACTGGATGAACAATCGGATGTCGTTGGTCGACACCTGGCGACTGATCACCTTTAACGCCAATGCCCTGAAATCGGGCCTCACCGTGAGCTTCAACGGCAGCGTGAACACGCGGAACAAGAATCCCGTCAATTTCAACGGCGATACTGGAACCCTGGCGACCACGGTGGAGTTCGACTCGCCGTTGACGCGGCGGTTGGAGCGCCAATAACTTCAAGCAAAGCCTGATCAGCTATCAACAAACCCGGCGGCAGATGATCCTGTTTCAGGACCAGTGTTACCAGCGGCTGCGAAATTATCTGCGAACGCTCCGACAGCTTCAGGTGTTGCTCGAGATTCAGCGCCGGGCGGTGGTCATCGCCGTCCGCCGGGTGGATCAGACGCGCGAAAATCTGAACGAGCCGCCGCCGACCGTGCAGCCCGGTCAGCCGGTTTCGCAACTCTCGCCGACCTCGGCCTTGAATCTGCTGAACGCCCTGTCGGATTTGCGGAACGCGCAAAACAACTTCATGAGCGTGTGGCTCAATCACTATGAGACTCGCGCCTTTCTCATCCGCGAGTTGGGCACGATGGAGATCAATGAGGAAGGCCAGTGGGTGGATCACCCCATCGACGAATCGGAATGGGTCGAGGACGAACTTTGTCCGATTCCGCCCCCGATCCCCAAAAAGTGGCTCCGCGAACTCGACCTTGAGTCGGAGGCCGAAGCCGACGCACGGAACGCGCAAGTGCCGGGCATCGGCTCACGCCGCTCCGACGTGAACGCAAATGCCCCGGCCGAGGAGGAGCAGATCTTCCCGGTACCGGCCGAAGATAAGGTTCCGTTGCCGAACGTCCCGCGCCCGCCGCGCAATCTTCCGGGCACGCCCGAGCCGGTCGACCCCAACGAATTGCCGGAGCCCGGCTTCCCGGCGACTCCGGACGAAACCACTGCGCCGCCGTCGAACCGGGAGGCCGGGCCAACACCCCATTGGGTACCACCCCATTGGCGGCCCTCGAGCCGCGCTCGGCCCCCGTCGGACACGTCTTAAACGGCATGCCCTGAGTATCCGGCACAGCCGCGCTTTCGGATATGCCGATCGGCTTACGCGCCGAATCCCGCGCAACCCGTTGCGGTCTCGACGCGTATAAAGTGCGGTGAATTCTCGGTTTTCCGCAGGCGCGCGACGAGCAACCGATGGAAGCGTCAGGCTTGCAATCGCGGCCCTAGGAATCGAGAATATAGTTATCCGGAACTCGCTTGCGGCGGCCCGACCGGCTGTCCCCTGCCGCATTTGTCTCCCCCAGGCCTGTCATGGCAACCGAAACCTCTGCTCCCGTAGTTCTTCCGGCCTGGGATGAACCTGCCGAGACGGGCGCCGCAGGCGCTTTCCGTCCCTGCCGATCCTGGCTGGCCTCGTCGGCCTGGGCGTATTGACGGTCTTGGCATTCATGCTCAAGGGGGGCTCATCCCCGGGCACGGGCGGCCGAGAAATGACGGAGAAGGTCATTCGCGGCAACATGGTGATCGTGGTCACCGAGGACGGCAACGTCGAAAGTTCGAGCAACGTCGACGTCAAGTGCGAAGTCGCCGGCGGCAGCACCATCTTGTGGCTGGTCAAGGACGGGACGCGCGTTCACGAAGGTGACGACCTGGTGCGGCTCGATTCGTCCTCGATCGAGGACCAGGTCAACTCGCAAAAAATCGCCTACGCCAAGGCCGAGGCCGCCAAGATCGAGGCGGAAAAGACTTTTTCGGCGTCGAAGATCGCGGTGCAGGAGTTCCTCGAGGGGAGCTATGTCCAGCAAATTCAGGATGCCGAAGGCAAGATCACCGTCGCCATGGAGAACCTGCGCAGTTCGCAGAACAGCATGCAGCACACCGACCGCATGGCCCGCAAGGGCTACGTGACCAACCTGCAGCGCGAAGCGCAGGCCTTTGCGGTCGAGCAAGCCAAAATCAACCTGGCCTCGGCCCATACGGCCAAGGACGTGCTGGAAAAATTCACCAAGCCCAAGATGATGGTCGACCTGGAAAGCAAACGCGACACGGCCGAAGCCAAGATGCGCAGCGAGGAAGCCGCCTTCGATCTCGAATCGGCACGCCTCAAGCGATTGCAGACGCAATTGGAAAAATGCACCGTGATCGCCCCGCACTCCGGCATGGTTGTGTATGCCAACGAATCGGGCGGACGTCCGGGCCAGCAGACCGTGCAGATCGAAGAAGGGGCCGGTGTCCGCGAGCGGCAATCGATCATTCGACTGCCCGATTTGGCCCACATGCAAGTCAAATGCACCGTCCACGAGTCGAAAGTCGACCAATTGCGGCCCGGCATGCGGGCCCGGATTCGAATTCAAGATCGCGACTTTCAGGGCGAGGTGGCTTCGGTGGCCAACCAGCCCGAGCCGGGCAACTGGTTTTCGGGCAACGTGAAGAAGTATGCCACGATCGTGCGCATCGACGGTCAGGACCTGAACTTGCGACCCGGCATGACCGCGGTGGTCGAGATTCTGGTCGCCGACTTGAAGAATGTACTCAGCGTGCCGGTCGAAGCCGTCGTCGAAAAAGGAAACCGCATGTATTGCTGGGCCAAGACTTCGGGGGCGCCGGAACGCCGGCCCGTGGTGGTTGGCCAAAGCAGCAGCACCCAGGTCGAAATTCGCGACGGCCTGGCCGAGGGTGACCTGGTCTTGCTGAATCCGCGTGCCGTCGTGCCGGAAGCACGCGAAGAGATCAAGGCCGACGACTCGGCCGAGGACGTGAAGAAGAAATTCGGCGACTCCAAGGGCATCGTCACCTCGCAGGCCGACGCCGGTCGCGGCGGCCCGGACGGCGGGGGCCGTGCGCGCCGGTCGCGGTGGTCAGGGAGGCCGGCCGAACTTCAAGTTCTCCGATCTCGACAAGGACGGCGACGGCAAGGTAACCAAAGACGAAGCCCCCGAGCAAATGCAAGGATTCTTCGACCGCATCGACACCAACAGCGACGGCACGATCGACGCCAAGGAATTTGCCGCCATGCAAGCCCGCCGCCGGGCCCGAGAAGCGAGGCGGCGGCGGACCGCCGGGCGAATAGAATTTCGCCGCGATTTCGTTTGCCCGCCCTCCGCCTTGCCCTAGTAGCTCAGTTACCGCGTTTCAATCTGGCGGACCCAAAGCCTTGCCCACGCGATTCCTGCAAACTCTGCGACTGGGGCTCAAGAGCCTGCTGCTGCACAAGCTGCGCTCGGGCCTGGCGGTGCTCGGCATTCTGATCGGCGTGACCGCCGTCATCTGGCTGGTGGCGCTGGGCGAAGGCGTCAGCTATCAGGCCCAGCAGCAAATCAAGGAGCTGGGGGCCAACAACATCATCGTCCACGCCGCCAAGCCGCCCAGCGAGTCGAGCCGCAGTACGTCCGGCAGCCGGACTTTCAGGTGTTGGAATACGGCCTGTTGCGCGACGACTTGCGGCGGATCATCGAGATCTCCGACCGTTCGCAATGCGACGCCGCTGCGCGAGATCCGCAAGGAGGCCCGCTACCTCGATCAGCAACTCGACGTGCGGCTGGTCGGTTGCACGCCGGACTATCTGGAGCTTGGCCAATCTGAAGATGGCCCGCGGCCGGTTCATTTCCGATTACGACGAAGAGCATTCCGACAACGTCTGCGTGCTGGCCGATGAGACCGCCAAGACGCTGTTTCCCTACGAAGATCCGCTGGGCGAACGCGGTCCAGATCGACAACAAGGCCTATGTCGTCGTCGGCGCAGACCGAGCACCGCATGTCCAGCGGCAACGTCGGCGGCAGCTTTTCCAGCCTGAACTACAACCTCGACATCTACATTCCGCTCTCGACGCTTGCGCTGGCGGATCGGCGATCGGGTGATCGTCTCGCGGTCGGGCAGCTTGGAGGCCGAGGAAGTGCAGCTCAGCCAGATCACCGCCACGGTCGACAATCTGGACGACGTCGACGAGACGGCCGACGTGATTCAAAACGCAGCTGGAAAAATTCCACAAGGTGGTCGACTACGAAATCATCGTGCCCAAGGAGCTGCTGCGGCAGGCCGAAGTGCTGCGATTGATGTTCAACGTGCTGCTTGGCGCTGATCGCCGGCATCGCGCTGGTGGTCGGCGGCATCGGCATCATGAACATCATGCTGGCCACGGTGACCGAGCGGACGCGCGAAATCGGCATCCGCCGCGCCCTGGGAGCCAAACAAGCGCGACATCGTCCAGCAGTTCCTCACCGAGACGGTCGTGCTGTCGGCCACCGGCGGGCTGCTGGGGGTGGTGCTCGGTTTCTGCTGCGGGCCGTGCGTGATCGGGCGTCCGCTGGATCGCCAAAAATCTCTACTCCGACCTGTTCGCCTCGCTGCCGCCGAACATCCAGCAACTGCAGCCGCATCTTGGACTACTATTCGGTCGTGCATCGGCGTTTCTGATTTCGGTGGCCGTCGGAGTCGGGTTCGGACTGTACCCGGCCTTCCGGGCCGCGCGGATGGATCCGATCGAAGCCCTGCGGCACGAATAGCAAAACAGCCTATGCCCAAACTTTCGGCCCAAGTCGTCAACATCAAGAAGGATTACATCCTCGGCGGAGGCGTCGTCGTGCGCGCCTGCGCGGCGTGTCGATCGATTTTCCCGAAGGGGATTTCGTGGCCATCATGGGCGCCTCGGGCTCGGGCAAGAGCACGATGCTCAACCTGCTGGGCTGCCTCGACCGGCCCACCTCCGGGCAGCTACCTCCTGGCCGGCCGCGACGTCTCGCGGCTCGACGACGACGAGCTCTCCGAGATTCGCAGCCGGCACTTGGGCTTCATCTTCCAGTCGTACAACCTGATCCAGCAATTGACGGTCGTCGAGAACATCGAGCTGCCGCTGTACTACCAGGGCAATGTCTCGCGCAAGGCCCGCGAGCAGTGCATCCGCATGGCCGAAATGGTCGGACTCGGCGATCGGCTCGACCATCGCCCGTTTCAACTCTCCGGCGGCCAGCAGCAACGCGTGGCCATCGCCCGGGCCCTGGTCAACAACCCGCAAGTCATCCTGGCCGACGAACCGACGGGCAACCTCGATTCGGCCACCGGCGAGGAAATCATGCAAATGCTTGGAAGGCCTCAACCGCGCCGGCAAAACCATCATCATGGTCACGCACGAGCCCGATATTGCCGCCCGGGCCAACCGCATCCTCCGCATGCGCGACGGCGTCTTGGAGGCCGCCCATCACGCGGACGAGGTTGGCGCGAGGCACGTCTAGTCACATGCTGGCGATCCAGGCACAAACCCGGCGTGTTTAGGCGGACTGGCCACCTTTTTCGCCGGAGCGAGAGCCCGTTACAATCGTTGTGCCGGGGCAACGCATCGTGAAGCGATCGCTCGCAAAAACACTTCGAGGAGTTGGCGATGATTTCCAGCGCTGAAGATTTGTCGAATCGACACGAGCCGGTGGGCAACCTGATTGAACAGCCCCGCAGCCGCGCCGAGTGGGATCGCTATCGCTTGAGCGACGAACGGGTTCGATTTTTTGAGCAAAACGGATATGTGTCCGGGATCCGACTGCTCTCGGATCAACAGGTGGAGCATCTGCGCGGCGAGCTGGCCGGACTGGTCGATCCATCACACCCCGGCAACCAGCTGTTTTACGAATTCAACTCGAACGAATCGGCCGATCCGGCGCGGGTGCTGTTTCATGCGCTGGGCGCGTGGCGCGTGACGCCCGGTTTTCACGACATCCTTTGGAACCCGGCCTTCCTGGTGCCGGCCAGCCAATTGTTGGGGGGCGCCGTGCGGTTCTGGCACGATCAGTTGTTCTGCAAACCCGCGCATCACGGCGGCGTCGTCGCCTGGCATCAAGACTATTCCTATTGGACCCGCACCCAGCCGATGGCCCATCTGACCTGCTGGATCGGACTGGACGATGCGACCCGCGCCAACGGTTGCCTGCAATACATTCCCGGCAGTCACCGCTGGAAGCTTTTGCCGGTCACCGGGCTGGCCGGCGACATGGACGCCATCCAGACGGTGCTTTCGGATGAGCAGCGCCGGCAATTCAAGCCGGTGGCGATCGAGCTGCGCAAGGGGGAGTGTGCGATGCACCACCCGCTGATGGTGCACGGGTCTTATGAAAACTCGACCGACGGACCGCGGCGCGCGACCGTGATCAACGTCCTGCGGGACGGGGTGCAGTCCTTGTCGGATAGACCCTTGCTCGAGGGCGTGCCGCCGATTCCGCCGGGGCAGAAAGTGGCGGGGCAGTTTTTCCCGCTGCTGTTCGATCCGGCCAAAAATTAGCGTGCCGGTTCGGGCAGCACCGGCGGTGCGGGCGCCACGGTCTTGCCGCCGCGCATGCTGCCCGCGCACAATTACGCAGTCTGCCCGATCTACCGCCGCCGCTCGGATCGACTGAAAATCGCCCTTTTTGCGATTTCGCGTTGCCGCTACACTCCGCGGCCGCGGGTCCGGTTTCTCAAAGGCTTTTTGCGGCCGGCCCCTGCTTTTTGTCTCAAACGTTGCCAAGGAGCGTTCCGATGTCGCTTCGAGCCCGCGCCGTTTCCGCCCGCTGCATTTCCGTGGCGATCATTGCCACCGACGACCACCAGGTGCTCAGCCAAACGCTGACCACGGCGCGTGCGATTGCCGACGAAATCGTGCTGGTCGACGCCGGCACCAAGCAAAAAGCGACCGAGTTGGCCAAAGCTCAAGGGGTCGTGGTCGTTCAGCGGCCTTGGGACCAGGATCTCTCCGCGCTGCGCAACGCCGCCGTCGAGCGGGCTACGGGGGATTGGCTGTTTTGGCTGGAACCGGGCGAATCCATGCCGGCCGACGCGGCAGCCGCTTTGCGGAAATTCGTGCTCTCGGATGCGGACGCCAAGAATGTCTACCTGCTGGTTGTGACCGTGCCGCCCGCCCCGGGGGATATTTCCGGCGAACAAGTTGCCCAAGTCCGATTGCTGCCGCGCGACCAGCGGCTGCGCTACCGAGGTCGCGTGCGCGAACGGCTCGAACCGTCTCTCGAAGCACTGGGTCTGGGCGCGAGGGACTTCCTTGGCGCATCGTGCGACCGGCGCGGGCCAACGACCCGCGATTCAAAACCGAGCGCTGCCGGCGGAATTTGCAACTGGTCGCGCTGGACATTGCCCAGCGTGGCATGCAGCCGTGCTTGCTGGTGGAGCGCGGCGAATCGCTTGCGGGCTTGCAGGATCCGGTTGGCGCCGCGAAGGCCTTTCGCGAGGCGATCGCCGTTTCGCTGCCCACTACGATCACGCTCCGCGAGGCGTATTATGGCTTGTTGACCACGTATGCCAATCCGGCGGACCGGCCGACTCAGATCCAGATCTGCATCGAGGCGCTCGAGAAATTTCCGCTCGATGCCCAATTGCTGTGTGCCATGGGCGGCTACATGCAGGCCGAAGGGCGGTTGGAGCTTTCCGCGCAAGCCTACCGCACGGCTTTTGAATTCGGCCAAATCGATCCGCAGACCTGGCACGTCCACGACATCCACGAGATCGCCGCGATCTGCCTGAGCCTGACATATCAGCTGCGCAACAACGAGCAGGAGGAGCGGCAAGTGCTCGACCACATGCTCGCACGGCGTCCCGAGGCGCATCGCGTGCGCCGGCACCTGATCGATCTGCACATTCGGCACGATCGCCGCCAGGATGCGCTGGCCGAATTCGATCGCCTGCCAGCCGAGACGCCGTATCGCGAAGCACTGCGCAGCGCCATTCGTGGCGCCTGCCTGGCCGCCAAGCGCAACTGGGTGCCGGCGGCGGCCTATCTGCAAACCGCGTATGCGGCCGGCTGCCGCGACCTGCTCTGCCTCCGCTGGCTATCGGTGACGCTGATGGCGACTGGCCAAAACGCCGCCGCGCTGCCGATCCTGCGGGAGTGGCACAGGCTCGATCCGCGCAGCGCCGAGGCGACGCATTACCTTGAAAAACTCGCGGCCGAGGCCAAACCGCAATTGCCGGACACGGCGCCGCCCAAGGGCGATTCTCGCCGCCTGCGGGTCGACGGGCCCGGTTCGACCAGCGGCGCCGCCCTGCCCCTCCCGAATCTGGCGCTGAGTGGGCAAGTCGATCCCGTGACGGCCCGGCCGGCGTCGCAGGGATGCGATGCCTAAATAGCGGACGCAAGTCGTTATTTTGCGAGCCGCGAGGGGCTTTGCCCTGAGCTTGGCTGGGGCGAGATTGAAAAATGCCACGAGGGCCTTTTTCAACGGACTGATAGCGCCGACCGGCTACGCGATCGCATCGTAGCAGAACACCGTCAAGCTGCGCGGGCCGTGTGCGCCGATGACCAACGACTGCTCGATATCGGCCGTCTTCGAGGGTCCGGCCATGAACAGCCCCAGGCTGGAGCCGTCCACCGTCAGACGCTCGTAGGCCTCGTGCATGTTGTGCACGATCTGATCGGTCGGCAGAACCAGCGCCAAGTGCTGGACGATAAAATAGATGGCGCGGTGCTTGACGCCCGCGTCGGTCAGCCAGACCGCGCCGTTCTCGGCCACGCCGAACTCGGCCCGCATCACGGCCCAGTCGATAAACTCCAACTGGTGTGGATCCTCCACCTGGTCCAGATCGATCGAGGCCTTGACGCCCTCGACGTTCGATACAACTTGTGCCTCGGCGGAAAAATGGGGCACCGACTCGAGCGCCGGTCCGACGTCGGCGAGCCGACTCACGCGCAGGCATCGCCCCCCGACGGACTGAACCATCCGCTGGAACTGGGCCAGCGCGTCGTCGTAACGGATCCAAGCACCATCGAGTCCAGGCAGCTCGCTGGCGGCAACGACCTGCTCGCGGATCGCCTTAAGAATTTTCAGTTTGCTGCTCATGCGACCCGTCGCGGCGAGCAGCGAACTGCTCTCGAAAACTTGCCCGGGGGAAGTCGGGGAGCTCGCGTTGCGCGCCCCCAGACGTTAAACCGATTGTAAAGCAGCCAGCGCGGCAACAGCGGGACCACGCGACGGGCGATCCGGCCGGCCAGACGATAGAGCCGCGGGTGTCGAAACACGAAGCTGGCCATGCGCATCGACATTCGTTTCGACCGCGACAGAAAGCCGAGCAGCGCAAGCTCTCTCCGCCAGGTGAGCAACTGGTGATGCATGTCGATCTTCACCGGGCAGACGTCGGTACACGATCCGCACAGGCTGCAAGCGTGCGGCAGGCTGTAATATTCTTTGGGATCGCGGCCCGGGGCACAAAATCGAACCGATCGGGCCGGGAACCGTGCTTTGGTAGCTGTGTCCGCCGCTGCGCCGATAGACCGGGCAAGTGTTCATGCAGGCGCCGCAGCGAATGCAATTCAGCGAGCGGCGAAACTCGTCGCTGGCCAAGATGTCGCTGCGGCCGTTGTCGACCAGCACGATGTGCAGCTCGCCGCCCGGCAGCGGGCCGTGAAAATGCGACGTGTAGGTCGTGATCGGCTGGCCGGTTGCCGAGCGCGCCAGCAATCGCAGAAAGACCCCCAGGTCCTTGGCGCGCGGAATCAGCTTCTCGATCCCCATCGAGGCGATGTGCAGCTTGGGCAGCGATACGCCCAGGTCGGCGTTCCCTTCGTTGGTGCAGACGACGAAGCCGCCCGTTTCGGCGATGGCGAAATTGACGCCCG
Source organism: uncultured Planctomycetaceae bacterium (assembly GCA_963793635.1). Classification (GTDB taxonomy): domain Bacteria; phylum Planctomycetota; class Planctomycetia; order Pirellulales; family PALSA-1355; genus CAWCAX01. The sequence goes on along the minus strand of CAWCAX010000006.1, from coordinate 925,742 downwards.
TCAGGCCGGCGTCGGCCTGCATGAATTTTTCGCGCAGGTGCAGCCGCGCCGCCTCGGCCAGGTATTTCGGATCGGTGGCGCCCTGCTGCGGTGCCCAGGAACTGATGGAACAGCTCGCCGACGTCTTCCTTCTTCTTATGGATCGCCGGCAGCACGATGTGGCTGGGCGGCTCGCCCGCCAATTGCACGATCCGTTCGCCCAGGTCGGTGTCGACCACCTCGATGCCGTGCCGTTCGAGGAACGGATTCAGATGGCATTCTTCGGTCAGCATCGACTTGCTTTTGACCAGCCGGCGGCACGCTGCGCAGCTGAAGAATTTCGAGCACGATCTGGTTGTGCTCTTCCGCGTCGCCGGGCCCAATGCACGACCGCGCCCCGGCGGGTGGCCTGGCGTCGAACTGTTCCAGATAATCGGCCAGCCGCGACATGGTGTGGGCTTTGATCTGCGAGGCCGTCTCGCGCAACTGTTCCCATTCGGGCAGCGACTGGGCCGCCTTGTCGCGCTTCGATGCGCACGAACCACAGCGTGTTGTCGTGCCACGTGGCGCGCTCGCGGTCCTGAATGAACTCGGCGGCCAACTGGGGCGTGGTTCATACGGGATGTCCGGCCAGAATTTCGGCCATGTGCATCACCCGCAGCGGCGTGCCCTGGCGGCGGATCAATCCGGCCAAGTGCATCAGGCACGACATGTCGTTGGCCGTCAGCACCTGGGCCCCGGCGGACTGGTGGTCGGCAATCCGATCCTCCCCCATCATGCAGGACACGGCCTCTTCGGCCACGGCAAACGTGCCGCCGAAACCGCAGCATTCGTCGGCGCGAGCCAGCGGCACCAATTCGATTCCTGTCGAGCAACTCCAGCAGTTGCCGCGCCTTGCTGAAGGCCGCTGCCACCAGTTCGCTGCAGCTGCCCAGCCGCAGCTCGCGCAGGCCGTGGCAGCTTTGATGCAAACCGACGCGATAGGGAAAGTCGTGCGGCCAGCTTGTCGAGCCGCACCACGTCCACCAGAAACTCGCACAGCTCGAACGTTTTGGTCTTAAGTTCGGCGAAACCCGGTTCGCCCTTCTAAATATTCGTCGTAATGGTGCCGCACCATGGCCACGCAACTGCCGGACGGGGCGACGACGTACTCGAAGTCCTTGAAAATCTTCAGGAACCGCTCGGCCAGCGGCCGGGCCTGCTCGGTGCAGCCGGTGTTGGCCATCGGCTGGCCGCAGCAGGTTTGCTCCTGCGGAAACACCACCTCGAACGCCGCACCGCTCCAGCATTTCGACCGTCGCCATTCCCACCTCGGGGATACAATTGGTCGACGTAACAGGGAATGAACAGCCCAACAGTCAGCATGGATTTCCAGGCAAGTGCGATGACGGTCATTCCAATACAGTATAAAGGCCAAATCCCCGGGCCGAAACCGCTAACAGGGTGTTCAGAAAGGAGGCCCGCCTCGGAGCGGTCGTCGTAAGTTTCCCGTCAAATTCTACCCGCTGTTGAGGATTTTCTCGCCTTTGAAGGTCCGGCCGACCTGGGCCAGCATTGGTTCGCCATGTAAAATTGACTCAGACAAGACTGACTGCGGCGGCGAGGAAATACACGATGACGACCATCACGATTCAGGAAGCACAGTCGAAGTTGCGGGATTTGATCCATGCCTTGCCGGCGGGCGAGGAAGTGGTCATCACAGAGAACGACCGTCCCATCGCTCGTCTGCTATCGGCGGCGGATCCTTCCGCCAGGCCCCCTCGGCGCTCTGGAACGATGAAGGGGACGGTGCTTTACATGGCCCCCGACTTCGATGCGCCTCTTGAGGAGTTCAAGGAATATTTGGAATGAGGCTGTTGCTCGACACGCATGCGGTGCTGTGGTACGTGGATCAAGAGCACTTGTTGAGCCGGACATCTCATGCAGCTATTACGGACTCTGCCAATGATCTCCTCGTCAGCGCCGGGTCGATCTGGGAATTAGCCATAAAAGTTGGACTCGGCAAAGTGGCATTATCGTCTTCATATCGCCAATGGGTCACGCAGGTGCTGGCCGACCTACGGGCGTCTCTGCTGCCAATCACCGTTGAGTATGCCGACGCGCAGGCCACCCTCCCCAAGCACTATGGCGACCCGTTCGATCGGCTATTGATTGCTCAAGCGACCGTCGAACGCATTCCCGTCATCAGTGGCGATTCGATTCTCGACCAGTACGGCATCACTCGAATCTGGTGAGCGGTTGCGACGGCCTGTTGAACATTCCAATTTCGCCCCTGTCTCGCCAGATGACTCATCCTGGCCCGTTCTGGCACCCGGCAAAATCAGGAACTGCCAGGCAATGCGAATCGCTCTTGTTTCCTGCTGGTGGATGTTGGCGCTGTTGTCGGCCCGCGCGGTGTCGGCCGCCGCCAATGAGACGCTGGAGCGGATTGCCTTCGGATCCTGCGCCAAACAGGACCAGCCGCAGCCGATCTGGGACGCGATCGTGGCGGTCCGGCCGCAGCGATTCCTGTTTCTGGGGGACAACATTTATGCCGACACGCAGGATATGGATGTCCTGCGGGCCAAGTACAAACTGCTGTTCGATCAACCCGGTTTTCAAAAACTTCGGCAAACCTGCCCGGTGCTCGCCACCTGGGACGACCACGATTACGGGGCCAACGACGCGGGGGCCGAATATCCCCGCCGGCGCGAGTCGCAGCAGGTGTTTTTGGACTTCTTCGGCGATGGCGGCGCCGATCCGCGCCGCAGCCGGCCGGGCGTCTACAGTGCGCATGTCGTCGGTCCGGCCGGCAAACGGGTGCAGATCATTTTGCTCGATCAGCGCTATTTTCGCAGTCCCTTGAAGACCGGCTTTGAGAGCGGCGAGCCGGGCGAGGGCCGGCGCGGCAAATTCGCCCCCGACACCGATCCGAAATCCACGGTGCTGGGCCTAGATCAGTGGAATTGGCTGGAGGAGCAGCTGCGCACACCGGCGGAATTGCGGCTCATCGGCGCCAGCTTTCAGTTCGTTGCCGACGAAAACGGCTGGGAGTGCTGGGGCAATTTTCCGCTCGAGCGGGCTCGAATGCTGCGGCTGCTGAAAAGCACCAAAGCATCCGGCGTGATCTTTCTGAGCGGCGATCGCCACCTGGCCGAGATTTCGCGCTTGCCGGCCGACGATCCCGCGGGCCCGGGGTATCCGCTGTTCGACGTGACCAGCAGCAGCCTGAACGCGCCCAGCGGCAATCTGACCAAGGCCAAAACTCGCTTCGCCAACGAGATCAACACCCATCGCGTGGGGCTGACCTATTTCGAGACGAACTTCGGCCTGGTCGAGATCGATTGGCAGCCGGCAGATCCGGTCGTTCGGCTGCAGGTTCGCGACGAGGCCGGCGGCGTGGTCTTGCAGCAGCGATTATCGCTGAGCCAATTGACGCCGCGCTAGGATTTGGCGGTTTTCCCAAAAGTTCGATCTGCCGCGATATCGATCGCGCACTGGGGGGCTTCTGCCCGATCGCTCGCCGCCGGCAGAACAAGGACTCCCGGTCCCGTTTGAAATAATCCGGTCCCCTTTGGAAATCGTCTTGCCGAGGACTACTCAAACACGGCCAAGGCACCCGCCTCTTTAGTGCTGAAGGTGCCGTACGTTGCGGGCCAGAGGAGATACTTCTGCACGTCGCCACCCGCGATGTCGTTGTCATTGATAAGAAACCCGATCCAGAAGCTTTTGCCAGGCCCGACTTCTTCGATCAACTTCGGGTCGCCATCCAGGGCAACCTCGGGAATCAGCGGCAGTTTGAATTCGGTGACGATGACGCGTGACTTTCGCAAATCGACGCCGTAGATCGCCTCGATCAATTTGCGTTCCTCGACCGTCTCGGCGCTGTCGAGCACCTTGATCACGCGCGGAACCTGCTCGGCGGTGTAGATCCGGTCCGCCGTCGGCACCACGAACTTGTTGCGGTAGACGGTCGGTCCCAGGTCGCTTGTGATCGCGACGTTGTACTTGAATCCACCCATGAACGAGTTGATGCTCATCTCGATGCCGTCTTGCAGGTACATGCTGCCCTGCGGTTGATGGAAACTCACACGATCGTCGAACACGATCGTTTGCACGTACAGATCCTTTTCGTAGTAGGCCAGGCGAATGACAGCGCTGCAGTCTTGCGGGCCGACTATATCCGCGGTTCCGGTGTCGGGAGTCACGATCGCCGCGGGTGGAATTGCCGACCATTTGCTCAGTTCTCCGTCGATGGCCAACGGGCTTTGCAGCTTGCGGACGAGGACCGCGAGCGGGGGCAGTGCCGCGCGTTTTTCAGGAGTCCGTTCGGGAGATTGAGCCAGCAAGCCGGCCCGCGCGTTGTCGACGATTACCGACACTTTGTGACGGCGAGTCTTTTCCATGCCTTGGATGGCGAACCAGTGAAAGCCGTTCCGCGAATAATCGCCCAGCAGGTAGTGCGGCTGCCCGTCGTTGCCCGTCCATGCCTGTTGTTGCTGCGCATGGTCGGACCACATGCCGGTCCAGTGCGCTTCCTTGGGCATCGACAACGCGCCGAGCCCCAGTCCGTCCTCGTCGATAACCATGTAGTCGCAATACATGGTGGTCATTCCCAAGACCAGTTTGTGCTCGGGAATCGACTGCACTCCCTCCGAACCTTGAAGATTGGCGAGCTTGAACAGCCAGCGCATTTGTCCGTCTTTGCCAAAACCGGCGATGTCGGTCCCCGCGCCATTGGCGAGTCCCGTGCCCCCGGATGAGCTTAAACCCACGGAGGATGCGTAACCGCCGTCGCTCAAGGGGGCAATCTGCACCGTGCTGTTCGCATTTTCCAGAGTCTTGAAATCGTACGGCGAGACGTACTTGGCGTCCTGGGTCGCCCGACAGGGGATCGATTCAGGCTGGTTCCATAAGTACACGGGGTAATTTCCGGTCGGGTCGAGTCCCGCCATTTTGATCACGGTGCCCGTGGTCGCAGTAGCGGGATTCGTGGTGAAAACCAGATCGCCGTTGAGGCGCGGGTGCCCACCGTATCGATCGACGGGGATCGTTGCCGGGGTGCCGTCGGGCAGTCGCAACTCGACGCCTTGATCGCGCTCGTCGATCAGGCCGTCACCGCTGGTGTCGTGCAACTCGATCAGCGCCTTTTTTGCCGAGTCGGGGTAGTACAGCGTCACGGGCACCGCCTGGCTGGCGTCCATACGCAACACGGCGATCGCGCCAACGCGCTCTTCAGGCTTAAAGCCGGTCATCCGCGGTTTGCCGTCCGGCATCTTGGCGGGATCGCCCAAACTGCCGGCAAAAACCGCGAAGTTCTTTCCACCCGTGCTAAAGTAACAGCGGGGCGATAGCGGATAGGGGGGCAGTTCCCAGCGCGTGTCCGGCAGCCATCGTTTGTTGCGGCTGTCGAATTTGATGGAATAGTTGCCCCCGATGCCCCACACGCGCACATCATCGTCTCCCGCCAGTTTGCCGATGAGGTTATGCTGCCCCCAAAAACCCATCCCTTGCTTTTTGAGGCTGCCGTCGGCGGCCCAAAACGAAACGCGATTTCCGTTGACGACCACCACTTCGCCGCGGCCGTTGATGGCAACGTGAATCTTCTGTTCGCCGGGCAACTTGCCGTTTTGAAACCAAAAACGGCCGGCCTGCAGCGGGCCAAACGGGCCATCGCCCGTGCCAATCGTGCCCAGCGGCGCGAGCTTCGCCGGATCGGAGCAATCGAAGACGTGGACTTTGCCCGTAACGGGCGAGAGCACTGCCAGCCGCCCGTTGTTGGCGGCGATGACACGCGCGCCTGCCACGGGAGTGGCTTTCGCCTTCTGTGCCCCGGTCGCCGGATCGATGGCCACCAGCGCTCCGCCCGAACTGATCACCCACAGCAGACCGGTTTTGGCGTCGGCGGTGACGCTGCGCGCCTCGGGCACATCGAACGCTTCGGTAAAATTCGGATCGCTGGCCAAGGTGTGGAACACCTTGCCTTTGCCGGCATCGGCCAGATAGAGCTGGCCGTTGAAATGCGTCAGGCCTTGGACCTGAGTCGAAAACAAGTCGCCTAAGATTCGATTCGGGGCGCCCGGCGCGACCGATCCCATGTCGCCCGTATCCAGATTGATCTTTCGCAGGTTGTATTTCGGCTGCGGCGACTTTGCGTCGTCGGAAATTTTCTGCAAGTAGTAAATCCAGGCGTCATCCGTGGCGACGCCGACGGTATTGCCGCCACCGGGCATCATCCAGCGCGGTTTTGTGTACGTCGCGTCGAACGCGCGAACTCCCATGCCGTTTTCGAACGAGTTCTGCGCGATGTACAGCCGATCCTGGCCGTCGAAGGCGAACATCTCCTCGGGCCACGAACAGTTGTCCAGCCGGTCGCTGCTAGCGCCAAAATTACCGGCCAGACCCAGATAGGGATTGGTCAACTGGCTTTCGACTACGCGTACCTCGTAGTTGCCCGCCGGTAGTGGGCGATTTTGATTGTCGCGGTCCGGCAACCAAAAGGCATGCTCGCCCCTTGGCAGCGGTTGGTTTTGGAAAAAGGTACAAAGCTGAACTCCCGTGGCGTCGAACACTCCCGCGCTGACCACCCCCTGGTCGGACGAAACGTCGAACTGCCCGTCCGGTGGCCGCGGCGCAGGGAAGGCAATTTCGTAGGCTCCCAGATCGACTTGACCCACGCGATCTTTACCGTCGATATCGGATTTCGGCGCGGCGAACCCGGTTGATTCGGCGGCGCCCCAATCGGACGTTGTCGCGCGGATGGGTGCCCACTGCTGAACGCTCGTCGGGCGATAGTCTTGCTTGGCGATGTCGGTAAAATCGACCGTTGCAGCCAGCGAATGCGCATCCTGACCCGAGATGCGCTGCCAGCTCGGAAGTGTCACGCGAGTTGCCTCACCTTCCAGCTTGCCAATCAGGTTCGCCCGATAAAGATTGTGGTCGAGCGCCAGGCCGGGTTGGTCGCGGCCGACGTAAATCGCCGTCGGGCTGCCCACGAACAGATTGTTGAAAATCGCGACATGTTGACTTCCTGAGACCGTGATCGCGATCGCCTGGTTATCGACCAAACTGCAGTTGACCAAGGTCGTGTCGGCGGCCGCGCTGACGACTGCGCCAGTGCGATTGCCGGCAATCACCAGATTCTCGCAGCGCGTTTGCCCCGCGTGGTCGAGCAGGATGCCGGTCAGATTTCCCGATAACATCAGCCGACTCAAGGTTATGCCGCTGGAGCGCTGCACGAAGACACCGCACTCCCGCGCGCACCGCGCACGGCAAGATCGGAGATTTGGCATTCTTTAATCTCACTCAGCACGAATCCGTTCCGGAAGGCGGCGGCGTTGATCACCGTTTTGCGATAGCCCGCCCCACGCACCTGCACGCCGGCGGGAACGGCGACATCGCCCAGCGCGATCTCGCCCTCCGGCAGAGAAATCGTTTGACCTGCCGGAGCCGATTCGATGCGGCGTTTCCACTCGGCCGCGTCTTGCGCGGCGGTCTCCATCGGGACGCCCAACACGACCGCAAAACAACCAGCAATAAACAGGCGCATTGGCGCGGCCCACGAATGGTTTTTGAACGAACTCATATGGAAATCTCCCGGAAGGATCGTCGTTCGGACGAGGGCAGCGGACGCGGGGCGGGCGGCGTGAGGATGTGTCGAGCCGCGGATACCAATCAAGCACGTTGATCGGCACCCGATTATCTTCGCCGATTGACCCAGCCATATCAACGAGGAATTGGCGATTGGTCCGAAAACTCGGTCTGCGGTCACATCGTTCGCGCCCTGAGGGCCTCCGCCTGAGCCCTTGCCGCGATCGAAACAGCGACTCCCGTCGGCCGTGGATCTCCAATGAGTGTAAACAATAATGAGCAATCGACTTAGAGCCTATCCGAGAACCGTTCGAGGAGAAGGGGACAGGCACATTTTGCTCCCGGGGCACCGCAAAATGAGCCAGTCCCCAACGGTTCTCGGATAGGCTCTTAGGATGTAATGGCGACGGCAGATTAACGGCTTGATTCGCTCGCTGGTTCTGCATGCGCAAGGCGCTGAAGACGTCTTGCGGAAGAGGCTGCTGTTGAGCCGATTGACACCGCGATAGAATCGCTTCTAGCGGATCAACGGCTCGCCGTTGCAATTAGCTCAGGGGCGGCAATTTGAGCCTGTGAATAACCTGCATCGGAAGAAACAGATGGTTGGGATCATCGACCAACTGCACAAAACCGTACTTCGCATAAAAGGTTCGTGCCCTTTCGTCGATGGCATCGACTTCAACCGCACGCACGCCGACCTGATCTCCGATGTGTTGCGCTCGCCGCAGCGCGTCAACGAGCAATATTTCGCCTAGGCCCTGTCCTTGCTGGGACTGATCGACGGCAAGGCGCCCGATTAGTACAACCGGGATCTCGATCCGAGGCAGCCCCTGAGCCTGATCCGCGGGAAGAGCATCATACGTCACTCGATGATTCGAGAGGGCGTAGTAACCCAAAACTGTCGCGTCGCCCTTTCGGACCGCCACATAGGTTCGCGCCAGGTCACGTTTGTCGAACTGGCCGGCTCGCCGTTTCAGCCACTCATCCAGGCTCGATCGGCCGCAGTGGAAAGCGGTGCGGTCATGTTTGCCCGTCAGCCGCTCGATCAGCCAGTCCGAGTCAGCCATGCTACTTGAACCGCTTCTTGTAGCGTTTGGCGGCTCGGGTCAGGACTCGATTCGGCTTGGCGTCCGATGCATCGAGCAGCGCCATGAAGGCCTTCCGATCGCGGTTCGAAATGGCGGTCGTCTGGCTCCGCTGGAGCACCGCCTGAGAACTCCGGACGAGCGTCGCAATTGCGTAGTCGCTCATCGACTGTCCGAGCGCGGCCGCTGCTTCTTCGATCACATCCTTCAGATCACTGGGAAGGCGAAAGTTGAGCCTCGCCTCCTTGGTGTTTGCCGTCGGCACCTTGAGCCCTCCCAACAAATCAAGCATGTACGTCAATTTGCCACACACATGTATTCTACGCTCATGTACGTCAAGTTGCCACACGAATCTTTAACTCCGACGTCATTTCACCTATCGCAACGTGGTGCCCAAAATCGCCGGGTTTTCCGAGATTGACAATTTCCCGGCGGGCCGCATGATTGCGGTGATGTTTTGCTGGACTTGTAAAGGACGTGGCGGGAGGGCTGTTGAGGATCTCGATGCGTTATCTGCTGTTTCCTGTCCCAGAGCCGAGAAACCTCAACGCCCTTTGGGTCGCCACGTGGCTGGAGGGTAAAGCATGGCTCGATCAGGGCGGCGAGCTGTGGCCGTGGGATGGCTAGCCAATGTGCCAAGCGACCTGGAGAGAGTCGCCACAGGAAAAACGAGGTGTTGCGTGAGGCCCGGAATCACGCACTGGCCAGAAACGACTCGACCAGATCGGCCACGGCGTCCACCTGCTCACGCTGGCCGGCGGTCGGCTCGCCCAGGGGCAGTCGCTTGCCGGCAGCGTCCACCAGCACGACGCGATAGCCCCAGTCGTCCTGCTCCTGCACCTCGACCGCGCGGAACGTCTCGAGCGGGAATTCCACGCGCCGCGTGCGCCGCACGCTGGTCGAATCCTTGAAGTACGCGTGCCGCTCGCGATCGAAGATATGCGTCACGCTGTAAGGCCCATACAAAAGCATCAACAAGCCGGCGACGAACAAGCCGGCAAAGCCGATTAGCATGGCCGAAGGAATCTCGTTCAGCCCCGCGCCTTGATGCAACGACACAATGGCCGTGCGAGCAATCAAAATCATCCCGGTGATCGGCACCAGCAGCAGGACAATGCCCAACAGCCGAATCACCTTGTGCTTGGATTGCAGAACCAGGCGAGCCGGCGAATGCTCAAGGACTTGCATGACGACATCCTTTCCGTGGGAAGGTGCTCACCTCATTTTCGGCTTGAACTGGCCCATAGCAAGTTAGAAGCTTGTGTGGAACGTGTGAGGAATCTAACCACCGGCCGGCGACTCCAGTCGCTAGTCACGCAGTCGCAACAGGTTAGCGACGCCGCTGAATCCGCACAATCCAAAGCGAGCCCCCGGCTGGCCAGGCGGTCCAAAGGGCCGCTATCGCCACAACCCAACCTGGCGCGTCTTAGCCGCTTTGACCAAAAAGCCCCTAGCTTTCGCTGGCGATCTCGCCGGCCAATACTTCCAGCTCGCCGACGAGCGACCGCAGAAAGGGCTCGACGTCGGTCACCAATCCCACGGTCTGAAACGAGCCGCGATCGTTGAGCTTGATCACCGTCGACGGATTGATGTCGACGCAGACCACCTTGACCCAGGCGGGCAGCAAATTGCCCACCGCAATCGAGTGCAACGTCGTGGCGACCATCAGACAGAAAGTCACGCCTGGTATCCTGGCGCGCATCTGACGCTGAGCCTCCAGCACGTCGGTAATCACTTCGGGCAATGGGCCATCGTCGCGGATGCTGCCGGCCAGCAAAAAGTCGACGCCGCGGCGCACGCATTCGTACATGATTCCCGAGGTCAGTAAGCCCGTCTCGACCGCCCGGCTGGATGCCACCGGCCCGGCGAATGCGGTTGATCGCCCGCAGGTGATGTTCGTGTCCGGCTTCGGCCAGATCGCCCCGGTCGAGATGGACGCCCAGGCTGGTGCCGAACAGGGCTTGCTCGATATCGTGCGTGGCCAGCGCATTGCCGGCGAACAACAGATCGATATAGCCTTCGCGGATGAGCCGGCACAGATGCGGCACGCTGCCGGTGTGGACGATGGCCGGGCCGCCGACCAACAAGGTCTTGCCACCGGCGGCACGGGTCCGGAACAGCTCTTGAGCGATTTGCCGGATGGCCACGCCCTTGGGTTTTTCGGTCGAGACCGGACTGTTCATGAATTCGAACGATTGCCGCTCGCCGCTGCGTTGCTCGGGAAACACGCGCACGCCCGCTGTGCCCCACGACAAACGGCGTGTCGCAGCTGGACCTCGCTCATGGCCACGCAGTGCGCCGCGGTCACCTGCGGGTTGACCGCGATGCCGCAGTCCATTTCCTGATCGGCAACCTCGATCCAGCGGCCGCCGATGCGGATTTCGGTCCGCTGGTTGGTCGTGCTATAAAAACCCTCGGGAAAGGCGCCGGCATGTCCGCCGGCACAAGCTGGCAATCGTGCTGCGCCGTGGGCACGGCGCCGTGGTCGCTGATTTGTCCCAGGATGTCGGACAACAGCGCGGCGCCGGGCGCCCGAACCTCGATCAGGGCATAGCTCGGATCGGAGCGAGCCTGTCCGATGGTGATTTTCTTGATCCGAAAGCTGCCGCCCGAGGCCGTCACCAGGTCGAGAATCTTGGGCAGGATCAGGCTGTCGATAATGTGACCGTTGATCTGCACATCCTCGAAAAAATCGGGCGAATCGTGGGGAACAGGCACTTTGGGTTGCACGGATACCTCGGATGCTTTCTGCGACTGGGGCGGCCGATTTGCCGTAGCGGATTGGCGACAAAGGATTTTAGGGCCGCTGGCCGGTCGAACCAAGCCGAAGCAGTGCCCCCGCGGGCGAATTGAGCGATCGCAACGATCACTTCTCACTGCCGGCTACTAGCCTTATACTGGGGGCTTGGACGCCTAGGCGCGAACGATTTCCCCCAACGAGGTATTTCGTGGCTCCCAGTAACGAAGATCATTGGAATTTTTTGGCGGAAGAATTGGGAGCGGAAATAAAGCCGCAGCCGGCAGCCGCAGTCCCCAGGGCCGCGACCCCTCCGCCGCGTCCCAAGCCGCAGCATCCGCCCGCCCTTCAGCCACCACGTGCGCCCACCAACTGGTCGCAGCTTGCAAATTCGCTGGGACTTGAGCCGATCGCGGAAGAGCCTCCCCCGGCCGGTCGTCCCGACCAACATTCCAGCTCGACACCGCCAGAGCGAGTTGCGGAGCCCGAGCGTCATGCCCTGCCCGAGCGCCCCGTGCAGCCAGATCGTGCCGGACGGCCAACTCCAACTCGCACCGAACAGGCCGACCGGCCGCCGCGGTCCGACGTTGAACCTCGACCAATTGGATCACGAAATAGCGACTCTCGACCGGGCGGACGCGACGAACGATCCGATCGCCCACGCCGCGGCTCGCACGGTCAGCGTGCGGAACACGGTCGGCGGGACGAGCGTTCCGAACAGGCCCGCTATCCGCGTCGCGAGGAATCGACCGGCGGTCCTGCGGGAAGTAGTGCACTGGATAGCAACGCGCCCGCGGGCCGCGAACCGATCTTCGACGATCCGGACGAACCGGTCGACGAGCTGGATCGCGATCTGCTGATGGACGAAATCATCGACGCGGAAATCGTCGAGGAGTTCATCGCCGAACCAGCAACCTTCGACGCCGAGTCGTCCGGCGCGGGCGAGCATCAGCGCGCGGAAGAGCGGCCGGGCGGCCGTCGGCGGCGCAGACGCCGGCGCGGACGGCGAAGCAAGTCGCACAGCAACGAGCAATCGGCGGATCGGCTCCCAGCATTTGAGGACGGAGCCGAGCAATCAGACGCTGACTCGGAAGCTTTTGAGGCCGATGCCGATTCTGTGGATGCATCGCCCGATGCGGCCTTGGGCGAAGGCCCGGCCGATCATGAGGACCGGCGGCCAGCCGGTTCCAGTGACGAGCGCAAGGGCCGACGCCGCAGACGTGGTCGCGGATCGCGCGATCGCCAGTCGCGTCCGGGGGCCGAATCGGCCGCCGCGGATTCGCGGTCGGAGGAGACCCGCGAGCGTCATTTCGACGACGAAGCAGCCAGCGGTCCGGCGTCTTTCAACGCGGCTGCATCGTTGGACCCGGACTCGGAAACATCGGAACACGACCATTCGCAGACCGATCCGGACGGGGATGACGACGGCGACGGCTCGTTCGACCGCCATAGCCATCGCGGAATTCCCTCCTGGACCGAAGCCATGGGCTACATCATTGATGCGAACATCGAAGCCCGCGCCAGGTCGCCCAAGTCGGGCGGACCGCGCGGACGCCGGGGACGCGGGCGCCCGGGCGGGCACCGCGAGCGGGAGGGAGAGCGGCCTTAGTCGTGGGCTGCTCATCCTTCGACCGGCCCGTCCCATCAAATGCAGCGCTGGTCGCACCCCGGACCGATCGCCGGCAGTCGGGTCGATTTGCCAAGGTTTCCACTATCGCCAGGAGTCGCTGCCGCGTGTGCCGAAATCTGGTTTATATCGTCTGCCTGGTCGTGTTGACCGGTTGCGATTCCAACCCGTCGGGTTCGGCGAGCCACGAGGGCCCGGGCACCAGCGCTACCAAGTACCGTATTGCCGTAATTCCCAAAGGCACGACGCACGAGTTCTGGAAATCGGTCCATTACGGGGCCGCCGAGGCCGGCAAGGAGCTGGGCGCCGAGATCCTCTGGCAGGGAGCGCTGCTGGAGAAGGATCGCGAAGGGCAGATTAGCGTCGTACAGAACTTCGTCACGCAGCGAGTCGACGGGATCTGCCTGGCGCCGATCGACTCACAGGCGTTCATCCGCCCGGTCAAGGATGCCTGCGCGCAGGGCGTTCCCGTGGTCATATTCGACAGCGGTCTGGACGACGAATCCGGCATCGTCAGCTATGTGGCCACCGACAACCGCCACGGCGGCGCGTTAGCGGCCGACGAGATGGCCCGGCTGCTGCCAGATAAGGGCAACGTCATCGTGCTGCGCTACATGTCCGGCAGCGAAAGCACCCACCAGCGCGAAGAGGGGTTTCTCGACAGGATCAAAACCTATCCACAACTCAAAGTCGTTTCGTCCGACCAATACAGCGGCGACACGGCGGAATCCGCGCTCGACAAAGCTCAGCAGATGCTGAACAAATACGGCGACCAGATCGACGGCATCTTCTCGGTCTGCGAACCCAACGCCACCGGCACGCTGCGCGCGCTGGAAGACGCCGGACTGGCCGGTAAGATCGTGTTTATCGGGTTCGATCCCAGCAAGCGGATGGTTCAAGCGCTGAGCGAGAATAAAATGCAAGGCATCGTACTGCAAGACCCGGTCAAAATGGGCTACCTGGCCGTCAAGACGATGATCGAGCATTTGCAACAAAATCCGGTAGAAAAGCGGATCAGCACCGGGGAAGCTCTTGCGACCCCCGAAAATATGAACGATCCGGAAATGAAAAAGCTACTCGCGCCGCCCGGGTTCGGGAATTGAACGCGTGGGCCATTGTTTCTCTCTCCGCCATTTCACAGCCGCCTGGATTCATGACCGAACCGCTGCTCTTGCGGATGGAGGGGATTGCCAAGCGTTTTGGCGCCACGCGAGCCTTGCGCGGCGTTTCGCTTTCGGTCCGACCGGGCGAAGTCATGGCCTTGGTTGGTGAAAACGGAGCCGGCAAGAGCACCCTGGTCAAGATTCTCGCCGGCGCACTGCGTCCGCACGCCGGCTTGATGGAGCTCTCCGGCGCCGCCTATGAACCGGCCGGACCCCTGGATGCACGCCGCAGCGGCGTGGCCATGATCTATCAGGAACTGACGCTGGCTCCCGACCTGAGCGTCGAAGACAACGTGATGCTGGGCCAGGAGTGCAGCCGCTGGGGCCTGGTGGACCGAGCCCAACAGCGGCCACGCGTGCGGCGGGCGCTGGCCCTCTTGGGCCATCCCGAACTGCGGCCCGAAGCCGCGGTCCGCTCGCTGTCCGTCGGGGCCCAACAATTGGTCGAAATTGCCCGCGCGCTGGTCCAGCGGGCACGGTTGATCGTGTTCGACGAGCCGACCAGCTCGCTGGGACAGCACGACGCGGCCCGCTTGTTTCGCGTGATCCGGACGCTGCGCAATCAGGCGATCGGCATTATTTACATCAGCCATTTTCTGGAAGAGATCCGCGCCGTTTGCGATCGTTACACCGTCCTGCGCGACGGCGAGACCGTGGGCGCCGGCGATCTGGCCGGGGTGAGCGAAGAACAGATCGTTACGCTAATGGTCGGCCGTAGCGTGAAAGAACTGTTTCCCGCCGTGCCGCACACGATTGGCGAGCCCATCGTTTCGATCGAGCGACTCAGCGGCCGAAAGCTGCCACAAGACGTGACGCTCTCGTTGCGCCGCGGCGAGATCCTGGGCATTGCCGGCCTGGTGGGGGCCGGTCGCACCGAACTACTCCGCACCCTGTTCGGTCTCGATCCGGCCGCCCGTGGCGCGGTGCGTGTGGCCGGCAAAACGCCCCGCTCCACGCCCAAGGCCCGCATCGGCGCCGGCCTGGGCATGGTGTCGGAAGACCGCAAGGGGGAAGGGCTCGCGCAGAACCGTTCGATCGCCGACAACATGACCTACAGTCGGCTGGAACCCTACTGTCGCTGGGGACTGATCAATCTCGAGCGGCGCTCTGCGGCGGTTCGCGGTTGGATCCGGCGATTGGAGATCAAAGCCCGCTCGCTCGAGCAGGAAGTCGCCGCACTGTCGGGGGGCAACCAGCAAAAAGTGGCCATTGCCCGGGTGCTGCACCAGCAGGCCGAAGTGCTGCTGCTCGATGAACCGACTCGCGGCATCGACGTGGCCACCAAGGCGGCCATCTATCGATTGATTGGCGAGCTGGCCGCCCAGGGCAAGGCGATCATCGTGGTCAGTTCCTATCTGCCTGAACTGCTGGCGATTTGCGACACAATCGCTGTCATGGCTCGCGGACGGCTGAGCGAGCCCCGGCCGGTAAGCCAGTGGACGGAAGAAACCATCATGGCCTGCGCCGTCGGATTGGACGACGCGCGTTCCGTCTCGCGCTCGGCGGAAGCAGGGCCAAGCTCCGGCGAGGAGACCCGATGAACACGCCGCAGCCGCTCTCCGACGCATCGTCCGTCGGGCCGGGATTCAGGCCGCTGGCCGCCCTGGGGCGACGTCGCGGCCCTGGCCGCGATCTATGTTGTCATGGCCGGCTTGATTTGGGCGTTCGACGCGGTGGCCGCCGCCTGGGGCCTGCCGATTTTGAAGTTCACCGGCCTGGCGATCGATATCGGCCTGCTTGTCTGGTTGGGCGTTTGGCTATCGCGGCGCGGATATGCAGCCGGGGCCTCGATCGGGCCGCTGGTGGCCCTGCTGGTGGTGGCGCTGCTGTTCTCGGTCGTCGATTGGACCATGCACGGCGACCGGGCCAGCTTCTGGAAAGTGGCCAACTTGCGCATGATCGCCGTACAAGCCTCGACCGTGGCCGTGGCCGCGCTGGGCATGACGGTGATCATCATCGCCGGCGGAATCGACCTGTCGGTCGGCACCACGCTGGCGCTGTGCGCAACGGTGCTGGCCTTCGGGCTCGACGCCGGCTGGGGTATTGCCGCCGCCATTGCCGCCTGTATCGCCACCGGTTTCGCCGCCGGCCTGATCAACGGCTCGTTGACCAGCCTGCTGGGGGTCGTGCCGTTCATCATCACGCTCGGCACGATGAGCGCCTACCTGGGCCTGGGCAAACTGGTGGCCAAGGAAACGACGGTGCGGCCGCCCCCCTCCAGTGTGCCCGATTGGCTGCCGGACCTGGTCACCCCCTTTCCGCGGCCAGCTTGGATCTGGCAGCCCTTGCTCCCCAATTTCGGCTGGGGTGTCTGGTTGGCCGCATTGCTGGCGATTCTGCTGGCCGGATTTCTACACCGGACCGTGTTGGGCCGGCACGTGTTTGCCATCGGGTCCAACGAGTCGACCGCCCGACTGTGCGGCATCAACGTCACGCGGACCAAGATCCTGGTCTATGCCCTGGCCGGGCTGTTCGTCGGGATTGCAGGCATGTATCAGTTTGCCCGGCTGACCGAAGGCAGCCCCACCTCCGGCCTGGGGGCCGAGCTCAAGATCATCGCCGCGGTGGTGATCGGCGGCGGCAGTTTGACCGGCGGGCGGGGCTCGGTGCTGGGCACCCTGGCCGGGGCCGCGATCATGCTGGTCATCAGCAGCGGCTGCACGGCGCTGGGGCTGAAAAACCCGATGCAGGACATCATCATCGGCGCGATTATCGTGGCGGCCGTGACGCTCGACCAGTTCCGCCAGCGCCGCTTACTCGCTTCGTGACGTGGTTTCCGGCGTAGAATAGAAGCGGGTGCGGCCTTTCTGGATCACTACGAATTTTCGCGTGTGAGACCAAAAGCGCCGCCCGCTCCGCGTCCATCGAGTCCCCCCTACATGGCACAGTACCAATCATTGCTGGAGACCCTGCGCAAAGCCTTTCCGCAGCCGGTTTCCGATCCGGTTCACGACGGCTACGTGGTGTTTTCGATCCTCCGGGCGCTCGACCAGGTCGACGCGCTGAAGTCGCAGAGGCCGATGCTCGGCTCGCCGCTAGAGGCCGACTACGCCGCCGCCCGCGGCGATCGCGTGCGCGAGGCCGGCCAGACACTGGAAGAAGTGATTCCGCAACTGGTTCATTACCTGCAAGGGATGTTCATCTGGGGGCATCCGCGGGCACAGATCAATGTCGTGCCCAATCCGACGATCGCCAGCTTGATCGGCGTGCTGCTGCCGCTGGCCTACAACCCGAATTTGTGCAGCGACGAAAGCGGCCGGCTGTTTGCCGAGGCCGAAGTCCGCGCCGTGGCCATGACGGCGGCGCTGGTCGGCTATCCGGCCGATCAGGCCCGGGGCGTGTTCACCTTCGGCGGCACCGGCGGATTGCTGTACGGCGTGAAGATCGGGCTGGAAAAGGCGCTGCCCGGCAGTGCGCTTCGCGGACTGCAGGGGGCGCGGTGCGTGCTGACTTCAGTGCCCAGAGCCACTATTCGCAGCCAGACCGTGGCGGCCTGGCTGGGCATCGGACAGGACAACGTGATCGCCGTGCCCACGCAGCTCGACAACTCGATCCGCGTGGACGCGCTGGAACAGGCCGCCCGCGAGGCGCTGGGCCAGGGCAAGCAGATTGCCGCGATCGTCGCCACGATGGGCACGACCGACGCTTTCGGCATCGACGATCTGGAAGCGATCGACCGCGTGCGCCGCCGGCTGGCCGAGGAATTTTCGCTTTCCTACCTGCCGCACATCCATGCCGACGCGGTCATCGGCTGGGCCTGGTCGGTGTTCAACGATTACGATTTCGAGCAGAATCCGCTGGAGTTTCGCGGCCGCACCGTGCGGGCCCTGGCCGCCGCCCAGCACCGCATTCGGCATCTGCCGCTGGCCGATTCGATCGGCATCGACTTTCACAAGACGGGCTACGCGCCGTATGTCTCGTCGCTGGTGCTGTTCCGCTCGGCGGACGAACTGGAACGCATCGGTCGCCCGCGACAGACGATGCCCTATCTGTATCAATCGGGCGAGCTGCATCCGGGCATGTTCACGCTGGAAACGACGCGCAGCGCCGCCGGCCCGATGGCGGCCCTGGCCAATCTGCTGCTGCTGGGCAAGGAGGGTTATCGCACGCTGCTGGGCCATGCGGTCGAAATGGCCGAAGTGCTCCGCGAGCGGATCGATTCGCATCCGCACCTCAGCGTGCTCAACGGCGAGAACGTCGGGCCCGGTGACGCTGTTCCGGGCCTATCCCGACGACGTCGACACGTTTGCCGTCAAGGACCGCGAACGGACCGATCCGCCATATCGCGACAAGCTGATCGAGCACAACGATTACAACCGCCGGATTTTCGAGCGCGTCCACGCCGAAGCGCTCTCCGGCCATGGCGTGGTCATTTCGCTCACCAGTTGTTACCGCCAAACCGACTACGGCGAGCCGATCGTGGCGCTCAAGTCGTACGTGCTTTCGCCCTTTTCCGACGAATCGCGGATGCAGTCGATCATCACGCACGTGCTCCAGGCACGCCAGGCCGTGGCGGCGCAGACTTAGGCGATCGCCCTCTCAAACGGGCGGCGGGTTGCGCTCGGCAAAGCCGCGCTGATGCCAGTAAGGATATGCCGGGGTGACGGCGCTGGCGGCGTCGAGCCGGGCCACCTGGTCCGGCGTCAGGTTCCAACCCACGGCTCCCAGATTCTCGCGCAACTGCTGCTCGTTGCGCGCGCCGACGATGACCGTGGCCACGGTCGGCCGCTGCAATAGCCAATTCAGCGCGATCTGCGGCACGGTCTTGTCCGTTTCGCGAGCCACCGCGTCGATCGCGTCCACGATGCGATACACATAATCCATCGCGACGGGCGGCCCGATGTCGACGTTCAGTTTGCTGTTGAGCCGCGTGGTCTCGGGCAGCGGCTGGCCGCGGCGCACCCGGCCCGTCAACCGGCCCCAGCCCAAGGGGCTCCAGACGACCGTTCCCACTTTCTGGTCGAGCGCCAGCGGCATCAGCTCCCATTCGTAGTCGCGGCCGATGAGCGAGTAATAGGCCTGATGCGCCACGTAACGCGGCCAGCCATAACGGTCCGACGCGGCGAGCGCCTTCATCAAGTGCCAGCCGGAAAAGTTCGAGCAGCCGATATAGCCGATCTTGCCGGACTGCACCAAGCCGGCCAGCGTGTCAAGCACCTCGTCCACCGGCGCCACGGCGTCGAAACCGTGCAATTGAAACAAGTCGATGTAGTCGGTTTGCAGGCGGCGGAGGCTGGCTTCGACACCGCGGGTCAGATGGTGACGCGACGAGCCGACGTCGTTGGGGCCGGCCCCGGAGCGAAATGTCGCCTTGGTCGAAATCAGCACTTGATCTCGGCGGCCTTTGATGGCGGCGCCGAGAATTTCCTCGGCCATGCCCTTGGAATAAATATCGGCCGAGTCGAACATCGTCAGGCCCGAATCGAGACAGATGTCGATCAAGCGCGAGGCCTCGGCCACGTCGGTGGCGCCCCAGGCTTTGAACAACTCGCCGCCGCCGCCGAAGGTGCCGGTGCCCAGGCTCAAGACGGGGACCTTCAGACCAGAACCACCCAATTGACGGTTTTCCATACGGCTCCTCTGCTAGCGTGTCGGCGGCCAAGGCAAACGGTCAAGGTTTGCCGAAGGCGCCTTCGTCGGCCTGGTCGGTTGAGCGAATGTCGGACATCTCGCGCAAGGCCCGATCGGCGCCGTCCCAACGGATTCGCAAGCGGCGCGCACGCCAGACGCCCTCGGCCTGGACGTAATCCTCGAACAGCGTCTCCTGGCTGACGTCTTTGCCGTTTTCGTTGATCGGGGTTTCCATCTTCAGCAGCCGATGCGTCTCGGGATCGAAGTACAAGCGCACGTCCCGATGGGCCTCCTGCCGCACCAGCACGCCCTGTGCAGGTTGACCGCCGACTTTGACATCGACCAACAGCGCCAACTTGAAACTGTCCTCGCCCAGGACCGGATAGAGCAAAGCCACGGTCTCGGCATGCAGGCGTTCCTGTTGTTCTTCCACCGCTTCAGCGGGCAGCTCCTGCACCCGGTCGCCAAACTTGAACCAGCCGTGATCGCCGTCGAGCACCAGTGCAAACTTGAAGCCGGTGCCGTCGATCTGCATTCGCAGATGGTTCGCGGCAGGCTGGATTGTCGCCGTGCCCTCGTAAGCCAGCGGCGCTTGGGCAATGTACACCTTGCCCTGCATCTTGTAGCTCAGCACCGGGTGCTCGGCCAGGCGCTGTTGTCCGCCGAGCGCTTCGATACCGCCTAACAACAGTTCTTTCGCCCGGCGCAGGCATCGGCATCGTCGCGCACCAGCGTCTCGCCGGCCGAACTGGGGTCGTCGATGGACGAGACCGCGCCGAAATAGCCGATCATCATCTCGTCCCAGGTTTGTTCGCCCCAGCGAACCGTGGCCGTCGGATCGGGATTGACCGGGTTCGTGGCTGAATTGTCGAAGTGGGCGGTGCAAGTCAGCAGCGTGCCGGCCGGCAGCACTTTGGCTTCGGCCAGCTCGTACGCGCAATTGCCAATTGAAGTCGTAGCGGGGAACGTCGAGCAATATCTCGTGACTGCCGTCGGGATAGTCCACTTCGAAGCGGAAGGATTTTCCGCGCAGGTGCATGTGCGGCATCATGCTCAGCAGACGCACCTGGCGGCTGAAGCGGTGCTGCGATTGGAGCTTCACATCCTCCGCGCCGGGCGGAAGCTCGAGTATCACGTTGGCGGCCCCGAAGCTCTCGACCTTGTCGCGAACCTGCTCGGGATCAGCAAACACCAACCCCAGCGAACTGCGATCCTGCTGCGCGGAGCCGTTGGGCGTGTAATGCATTTGGAACAGCAGCTTGGAACCGGCCGGGACAAACATGGCCATGCCTTGCGGCATGCGGACCGGCGGAATCCCCGGCGCAAAGCCCACCGTGGCCCCGTTCAATCCGATCCGCGGCTTGGCCCCCGGCGGGATGAAGTTGACCACGATATGATGCACCACGGCCCGATTGCCCGGCCGGCATTCGGCCGCCTGGATCCAGCGATCTTCCTTGAAGCCCGGGTCGACCAGGTAATGCTGATACTTGACCACGCCTTCGGCCGGCACGTCGACCGGCTCTTCGGCAATGAAAATCACCTGGTCCGGCTGCGGGATTTGCCAGCCGACCGTGAAGACGCGCGGCTCGGGCAGTTGATTGCGGTCTCCCTCGGGCGATCCGGCGTCCAGCCAGTCGTAGATCAGTTGTTTTTCATCGTCCGCGAGCCGGCAATCATTGGCAAAATGGCCAAACGCCGGATTCGCCGGCCAAGGGGGCATGCGCTGCTGCTCGACCACTTCGCGGATGGTCTCGCCCCAACCAACCACTTCTTCGTAGCTTGTCAAAGGAAAGGGCGCGATTTCACCTTCGCGGTGGCAGTTCACGCAGCGAGTCTGCAACAAGCGGGCAATTTGCTGCGAATAGGTCACTCGCGGCTCGGCGGCCGCGTTTTCTTTCCTTTCCGGCACACGCCCGATGTGGCAGCCTACAGCCTCGGTTTCCGGCGTAGTCACCGGCCGGCCGGAGAGCGACTCTTCGAGGGCCGCCTTGAGATCCTCGCGGGTGGGGTGTGGGCGGCGCTTTCCGACGAGGTACTGGTCGTCGATCCGTCCTCGATATTGCACGCAGCGCTCTTGGTCGAGCAGGAAGACTTCCGGCGTGCGTTCGGCGCCGAACTGGTCGGCCACCGCATTGCCCACATCCTTGAGGATTGGGAAACCGAGATCGAGCGCCCGGGCGAATTGAGCCAAATCGCTGAGCGAGTCCTGGTTATTGGCGTCGATGGCCAAAAACGCGACGCCCTGGGGTTCGAACTGGCGTGCGATTTTGGCCAGGCGCGCGGCGACCAGTTTGGCCACGGGACATTCGCATCCGACGAACACCACGACCACGCGTTTGCTATTGGCGTAATCGGAGAGCGCGTGCAGTTTTCCGCGATAATCGCGTAGAGAAAAATCTTTGATTTTCAGGGCCGCTCCGCGCACCGTTGGCGCCGCCGTACAAAATCCACAGCAAAGCAACCCGAGCGACAGGGCGCAGACAAAGGCTCGTTGTCGCAAAGCAGTCATCCTCCGTGCCAAGGTCCGGCAATTGTGCTCGCACACAGAATTCCGAGTCCAACCGGCGTGATTATATCAAAAATCCGAATACTGAAAGCCATGTCTGGTAATCCGCGTACCGCTTTGGTTGCAATGTATCGGCAAAAGTCACGATTGCGATAGCGACCGGGCGATTGCTTACGGAAACGCAAGCATTTGCACGTTGTTGCTGACCGGGGGGTCTTTTATCATGGTAAGATTGACTAATTACAGAGCGGAATGTTGTTGTGAGTTGCTATTCCGGCAGACCACCGCGCGCAGTACAGTTTTGGCTTCGTGGCGGGAAAATGGCTGAGGGCATTTCAGCTTGCAACCCGGTCTGGTGGGTCATTTGTGCCGCCACCGACTAACGGGCCGCACCGTGACCGGCAGAAGGGCCGAGTTGACGCTGCGATCGGCTTGGTGTGCGATCGAAATAGAGCAAGGTGGTTCCCCGCATCCTCGCGCGGTCACTTGATGCGGCCATCCAGGCGAGTCGTGGCAGGCGCTCTGCGATCGGCGTCCGTTGGCCGCTGTGCTGCGACCGGCATGCGGGCGCGGCCGGTTGAATTCCCATCTGGGGCGGCTTTCCCCGCCGGACGAGTCGCTGGACGGGTTCCACTCACAATTTTTCGATGCGTTGCAGCATGAAAGCCTTTCTCTCCCACGAACCGCTGACGTCGGAAAGTGAGGAGCACAGCGATGTCTTGCGACGCTTGCGCGCGGCCATCGAGCACGCGGCGCACCTATTGCCGGCCCAAGGACCGATTACGGTCTTCATCCATCACAACACGTTGCACGCCTTCGAGGATTTGCCGTTCAGCGACGCCGTCAAGGAAGCGGCCCATGTTTTCGGCTGCAATCCCTATTTGTCCGAGGATCTCTATCGGGACAGCTTGCGGCGCGGAAGGATCCGCTTCGCCGACTTGCAGGAAGTGCTCGAGCGCGATCTGAAGCATCGCGCCGGCGAACGGCTGCCGCCGGTGGGCACGCGCTTGGAGTTGCGGCTCGTAATGCTCCAATATCCGCTGCAAACCGGGCCTGCGGAGGAGCTGGTTTGGCACGTCGCTGAGGCCAATGCCCTGCACCGGGTGCGTAGCGAAGCGTCGTCGGCGGTTCGCGCGCGACTCATCGCGGAAACACGGCGCTGGGTGCTGCGCGACTTGCGCGGCGGCAACGAACCGGCCCCTCGCGGCGCCGCTCGAGGGCACGGCCAGCGGCGGATCTCGGAAAGCCTTTCCGAGTTACTCGACCGGTTCGGCGAATCGACAATCGAGAATTGGACGGACGACGATTGGGAAGGCTTCACGCTGCAGGCCCTGTGGCGGATTTGCTGCGACGGCGTTCGCGATCTGCCGCCGTTCACGCTGCCCCCGGTACAGTCCAGCCGCCACCGCGATCTGTTGCTCGACCCGACCGGGGTTGACGCCGACTCGCTGGTGAACAACGTGCTGATCCGATTTTGTGCGGCCTTTTTGGACCAGGGGTTGTCGCACTGGCCGCTCCCGCGGCGCGAAGACGGCTTTTACCGCTCCTTTTGCGCCCTGTATCGGCTGCCGCTGGGATCTCCGGATCAATGGATGGCCGGCTTGGCTCAGGAATTGGCCCGACTCGACGACCAGCAGGTTCCTCCGCTGGAATCGATTCGCGAGTCGCTGGAAATCCTGGGCGTTCCGGAGCGGGAGTGGGACGAGTTCCTTTCCGCCACGCTGCTCTCCTTGCGGGGTTGGGGAGGAATGGTCCACGAAGTCGAACTGCGCGGCGACCGCGTCGTGCGCCCCGTGCCCGAGGGAAGCCTGCTCGAGTTTCTCGCCGTCCGCCTGATCCTGGACCGCTTTGCGCTGGCTTTTACCGCCCACCGGGCCCTCGGATTCACGGGGCCCCTGAGCACGCTGCGCGATTCAATTCGGGCGCGCGTCGACAAGCATTGGCCGCCCAGTGTCGAGCAACGGGCATTCTTGGTGTTCCAGTTGGCTCAGGTGCTCGGTCTGTCGCCGGATATTCTCCATCGGATGGGCAAGGCGGAGTGGGCAAGTCTGGTCGGCGAGATCGAGGCCTTTACGGGCCTCGAGCGGCGGCGGATCTTTCACCTCGCCTACGAAGAACGTTTCACCAACCAAACGCTCGACGCGATCGGCATTCACGGCCGGCAGATGGCCGGCCGGCCGGAGGCACCGCAGTTTCAACTGGTATGCTGCATCGACGAGCGCGAAGAATCGTTCCGCCGGCATTTGGAAGAATTGGCTCCCTCGGTGGAGACATTCGGTGCGGCCGGGTTTTATTGCGTCGCCATGTATTATCGCGGCGCTGCCGACGCAAATTTCATTCCGCTATGCCCGGTCGTTGTTCGTCCGCAGCACTGGGTGGCCGAAGAGGTCAGTGATGATCAGGGCGAAATCCACCGCCGCCGGGCCCGGACCCGCCGAGCGCTGGGAACCGCCTCGCACCAATTCCATGTCGGCAGTCGCAGCTTCGCGGTCGGGGCCCTGCTGTCCGGAGCCGTCGGCGTCCTGGCCACATTTCCGCTCGTGGCCCGGATCCTCTTTCCGCGGCTGGCGGCGCGAATCCGGCAGACCTTCGGCCGCATCGTGCAGACTCCGCCTAACACGCACTTGCGGTTGGAGCGCACCGAACTGGTGGCCGGGCAGGAGAACGGGAATTTGGGCTACAGCGTCTCGGAAATGACCGACGCCGGTGAGCGCTTGCTGCGCGACATGGGGCTGACATCCGGATTTTCGCGGCTGCTGGTGATCTTGGGGCACGGATCGAACAGCCTGAACAACCCGCATAATTCCGCCTATAACTGCGGCGCTTGCGGCGGCGCCGCCGGCGGACCGAATGCCCGGGCCATGGCGCAGATCCTCAACGATCCGCGCATCCGCGAAGGACTGACGGCACGCGGGCTGATTTTGCCCCCCGAGACGGTCGTCGTGGGGGGCTACCACAATACGTGCAACGACTCGGTGACGTTTTCCGATCTGGATCGCCTGCCTCCGTCGCACCAGGAAGAATTCGACGCGGTCCGTAGATATATCGAACTGACTTGCAACCGCAACGCGCACGAGCGCTGCCGGCGGTTTATGTCGGCGCCGCTGACGCTGTCGTTTGCAGCGGCCCGGCAGCACGTCGAGGAACGGTCCGAGGACCTGGCGCAAACCCGGCCCGAATTGGGCCATGCCACCAACGCCATCACGATTGTCGGGCGCCGCGAGTGGACACGCGGTCTGTTTCTCGACCGGCGGGCGTTTCTGACTTCGTACGACCCCACCCAAGACGGTCCGGAAAGCGCCATCTTGACGCGGATCTTGCAGGCCGTATTTCCGGTCTGCTCGGGCATCAATTTGGAGTACTTGTTTTCCAGGGTCGACAACGTGGGTTTTGGTTGCGGTTCGAAGCTGCCGCACAACGTTTCGGCCTTACTGGGCGTGATGGACGGATCGGGAAGCGATCTGCGCACCGGTTTGCCTTGGCAGATGGTCGAGATTCACGAGCCCGTCCGCTCGCTGTTCATCATCGAAACGACCGCCGAGTCGATGACGCGAATCATGGATCGGAACGAAGGGATTGGGCGGCTCTGTCGAAATCAATGGGTTCAATTGGCTTTAGTCCATCCCGAGACGCGCGAAATCAGCATTTTCCGCGGCGGCGCGTTCCACCCCTATCAGCCGAGGGCGTCGGTGCTGCCTAAGGCGGCTTCCTCCGTCGACTGGTATCGCGGTTGGCGGGATCACTTGGAGTTTGCGGAAATCGAACCCTAACCGCTCATTCGGAAAGCACCGGCGGCACTTCCACGGAACCGTTCAACCCTTCAATTGCCTACGGTTTTTGGATCGGCACTCAGTCCAACGGAGCGAATCAGGCCGCAATGCCAGACGCCGACCAGCTATTGAAATTCTTGGGCCTGCTCGTCGTCGTCAGTCCCATGCTCTTGACGTCGATCCTCGGAATCACGTCCCTCGTGGGCTGGAGGCTGACCGAGGAAAGCACCACCAAGCTGGTCTACGCCGCCATCGCTTGCGGGCTGACGGCGGCGGTGGCCGTGCTGGCGATGATGCTGATCGGCGGCCGTCGCCACATCCCGATCGACTTGGGTGACTGGGTCGTAATCCCCCAGCACTATCACTTCTCGATCAAATTCACCTTCGATCGGCTTTCGGTGCCGTTTGCGATCTTGTCGTTCGTGCTATCCGGCACGATCGGAGCGTTTGCCAGCCGCTACATGCATCGCGAGCCTGGCTTCAACCGATTTTTCGTGCTGTACGCAATCTTCGTGTTGGGTATGATCGTCACCGCGCTGGCCGGCACCATCGAGACCCTGTTCAGCGGCTGGGAGTTAGTCGGCCTGTCGTCAGCCCTATTGGTGGCCTTTTTCCAGGAGCGGCCGGCGCCGGCGCGGAACGGCCTGTGGATTTGGGTCATTTATCGCGTCTCCGACGCGGCGCTGTTGCTGGCCGCGGTAGCCATGCACCACTTGATCGGCGAAGGCGATTTCGACAAACTCCTGGGCGCGGCGCCTTGGCCGGACGAAATCTCGCCGTTGCCGGCGCATCAAGCCCTGGTGGTGGGACTGTTGTTGTTGGTCGCCGCGGCGGGCAAGTCGGCCCTGGTTCCGTTTTCGGGCTGGCTACCCCGGGCCATGGAAGGGCCCACGCCGTCGAGCGCCGTGTTTTACGGCGCCTTGAGCGTGCATCTGGGCGCCTTTTTGCTGCTGCGCGTCAGTCCCCTGTTGGGCCTGTCGCTCTGGCTCTGCGTAGCCGTGGTGGTTTTGGGATTAACGACCGCCGTGTTTGCTTATCTGGCCGGCAGCGTGCAAACCGACATCAAGTCTGCTTTGAGTTTCGCGTCGCTACTTCAAGTCGGCATCATCGTGGCCGAGATTGGCTGTGGCCTGCGCTATCTGGCCCTGTTCCACCTGCTCGGTCACGCCTGCTTGCGGACATTGCAATTCGTTCGCGCTCCGACGCTATTGCAAGACTATCGCACGCTGGAAAATGCCATCGGCCAGCGTTTGCCGGCCACGGCCACCCCCTGGGTCCGCATTGCGCCGGGCAGCGGCAGGGCCTGGTTGTACCGCTTTGCCCTGGAACGCGGTTATCTGGACGCGAGCCTGATGGAATTCGCGGTCGTGCCCTTCGTACGCGTCTTTCGCTGGTGCGACTCGCTGGAGCGCCGCTGGACCGATTTCCTGTCGGGCGGAGCCTCGCGCGAGTCGGATCAGGTCAAACCGCATTTTGGCACGATTGAAGAGTTTTCATGAACCTATTGCATTTGCCTTGGCTCGAACTGGCCATTTTGACCGCGCTGATCGGCTCGATCAGCGTGAGCCGAATGCGCGACCCCGATCGCGCCTATCGCTGGGGGTTGACGTTCACCGGGGCGTCGTTCCTGTGCACGTTTCTGGCCTGGCTGGCGTTTTATGTCGGCACTCCGCCCGACGCGATGCGCCCTGGAGCCTGCAGCCCTCCTTGTTCGGCCGGCAGCTTTTCAGCCTGGACGAGGTCAGCGCGCCGCTGGTGCCGACGGTCGCGCTGCTGCACTTCCTGACGGCCCTGGCTACGGCACGAACGCACATGCGCCGCTTCTCGTTCTCTTGGTCGCTGGCCGCCGAAGCCATTCGCCTGGCGACCTTCAGCTGCCGCGATCCCTGGGTCTTGATCGGCTTGCTGGCGGTCTCGACGATTCCTCCCTACATCGAACTGCTGAACCGTGGCCGGCCGGTGCGGGTGTATGTGCTGCACATGGGGCTATTCATCGGCCTGTTGATCGTCGGCTGGATGCTCGTCGAGTCCAGCGGTGGTCCCCGCCTGGCCGCTTGGTGGACGACCTTGCCGCTCGTGGCCGCGATTCTGATTCGCTGCGGCACGGTGCCGGCCCATTGCTGGCTGACGGACTGGTTCGAGCATGCTTCGCTAGGCATTGCGCTGTTGTACGTCGTCCCGCTCAGCGGTGTCTATACGGCGGTGCGGCTGGTGCTGCCCATTGCACCGAACTGGGTGCTCCAGGCCATCGGCCTGATCTCCCTGTTCACCGCCGTCTATGCGGCCGGCATGGCGACCGTTCAACTCGAAGCCCGGCGTTTCTTCTCGCACTTGTTCCTCAGTCACGCATCGCTGGTCCTGGTCGGACTGGAATTGCACACCGAGTTGTCCCTGACCGCCTCGTTGTGCCTGTGGTTTTCGGTGATCCTGTCGCTGGGTGGTTTCGGGTTGACTCTGCGTGCTCTGGAAGCCCGCTTCGGCCGGCTCTCGCTCAGCGATTACCACGGCTTGTACGAGCATTCGCCGACCCTGGCCGTTTGCTTCCTGCTGACTGGCCTGGCGAGCGTCGGTTTTCCGGCCACGCTCGGATTCATCTCGACCGAGCTGCTCGTCGACAGCGCGGTAGACGCCAGTCCCTATGTGGGCATCGCCGTGGTGGCCGCGGGCGCGCTGAACGGCATCGCTGTGGTACGGGCCTATTTCATGCTCTTCACCGGCGCCCGGCACATGTCGACCGTCTCGCTGGAAATCGGCCGCCGCGAGCGGCTGGCGGTGCTGACGCTGGCGGCCTTGATTCTGGGCGGCGGTTTGTTTCCGCAGCCCGGCGTGACCTCGCGGCAAAAAGCCGCCGAGGAAATCCTCGACGATCGCAGCAAACACCTAGGCAGTGAGCCGGCCTCCTCGGAGGCGTCGAGCCGCCGCCGGATCCACTCTCGGCACCTCGTGGCGAGCCCCTAGGGGCTCTTGGATCGGGCGTCCAAGAACGATCTGCGACGCGCGAATCCCAGGATCAAGATGATCGCGGCGGCAGTCACTGGCCAGGGCGCGATCCACCACAGACTTTTGGAGAAGTCAACCGCTTGCCCAGACGAGCTAGCCGTACTCCCCACCATTCGCGGGCCCAGGTAGCCGCCCAGGTTGCCGATCATGTTGATGAAGCCGATCGCCGAGGCAGCGGCGCTGGAGCCCAGAAATATCGTGGGGATTGGCCAGAACGCAGGCAGATGCGAATACATGAACGTGCCCACGCAGCAGATAATGAGCATTACCAGAATCGGCGCGGTCACATAACCGTAGGTGCTCGCAGCCAGAATCACCGCCAGGGTCAGGCAGGCGAGCGGAATTGCCACGTGCCAGATGCGTTCTCCACTGCGGTCGGAGTGCCTGCCGTTAAATAGCATGGCGGCGAACGCGCAGGTATAGGGAAGTGCGGCCAAGTAACTAGCCGCCTGATCGCTGACCCCTAATTTCGACCGGATAATCGCCGGCATGAACGTCGACAGGCCATAGCCGCTCACGTTCAGGCAAAAATAGACGAACGTCAGCGACAAGACCGTCCCCAGGTGATGGATCCACTGGAAATGACTGTGCACCACCTTTTTCGCCTGCTCGCGATCGAGTTCGGCCTGTAGAAAATTGCGCTCCTCCGAGGGCAGCCACACGGCATCGCCCGGACGATTGGGCAGGCAAAACAGCACTCCAACGCCCGCCAGAACCGGCGCAATGCCCTCGACGATGTAGATCCAGCGCCAAGGCGCGAGATCGAACAAGTGCAAGTTAAGCAGGGCCGCCGAAACCGGCGAACCGATGGCCAGCGAAAGCGGAATCGCCGCCATGAAAGACGCAATCGCTTTGGCGCGGTCTTCCGGCCGGTACCACAGAGATAGGTACACGATCACCGAGGGAAAAAACCCCCCTTCGAACACTCCCAGCATGAACCGCAGAAAGTAAAACTGGTTGACCGGGTCGTCGGTCAGACCGTTCCAGAACTGAGCGGTCGACGTCAGGCCCGCCATATCCTCAGGTAAATGCGGAAGCCAAGAAAACAGGCTGCCGAACCAGGGCATGCCCACAAAGCCCACCAGCGTGGCACAGACACCCCACAGGACCAGGATGCGACAGAAAACGTATCGCGCACCCCAACGCAGCACGCACAAGGTGCTGGGAATCTCCAGCAACCAGTACCCCCAGAAAAAGACGCCGCTGTTGCCGATCACCGACTTGCTGAAGCCTAGCCCCCCTTCGTCCGGAGGCCTCATCATGCCCAGTCCGGCTACCGAGATGTTCGAGCGATCGAGGTAGGCCAGAATGTAAAGCCCGAACAGAACCGGGATCACATGCACCGACACCCGCCGCCGGGCCCGCTCGCCCAGCGATTCGGCGCTCCGGCGCCAGAGCGTGCGCAGCCAAAAATCTCCCCACGGATCGGCCGGCTGGCTGGGGCTCGGATGCTCGACGCTCATGGGACGGCCTGCGGGGAACGATTGACCTGCACTGCGAAAGAGTACAGTCCCAGCAAATGTAATCGCCACAGCGGCACGGGTCCAGCGACTTAGCCGGCTGGAAGTTTCTCGATAACGCGCCGCGGTGCCGCTTTAGCGGAATTTCTTGCGCCGCACGACGATGGTCCGCGCGAGCATGTCGCCCAAACGCTGCCGGCGGGGCGAAAACAGAATGCAAATCGCGGCTGGAATGCCGCCCAAGATGAACGGATTCACCTCTATAGTCCGCAAAAGGGTGCGGATGCCCGCCTGCCGCCAACCGATGCGATCCCCTTCGAGCGTGATGATGACCATGCCGGTCAGTAATTTCCCGGGCGTGGCACCCAACAACCCTTCCGACAAAAAATAATAACCCGCCCAGACGGCAAGCACCGCTAGTCCTTGAACCAACGGAACATCGTCCGGCAGCCACTTGAATACCGCGACTGAAAGCACGAAGGCTCCCACCGTGTCGGCCCCGGCCGCCAGGTGGCGTGGCAGGATTGTATTGCTGCCAGAAGTCAGGTGCCTGACGGACGACGGTCGGTCCGAGTCCGCAAGGGGCGAGATCGGCGACTCATACGGATTTTGCATGACAATATGGAGGCCAACAGCTCTTGGGGATCGAGGCATTCTCTTTTTTGCCCGCTCACCTAGCACTCTGCGCGTTCGCCAACTTAACAGCGCGGCCTGCCAAATTCCATTAGCAGCCGCTCTGCCGTGGGGGCCGCGGCCGCGGCTGCGGGCAGCCCGTCGAAGCTTGTACAGCCCTGTTGAAGTGTCGGCGCGGCATGGTAGAACGGTGGAATGGCATCTCCGTTCGATGATGAACCAGGCGAATTCCCGTTCGAGTTCGAACCGAGCGAGACCGAATTGCCCAGTGTGCACCGGCGGCATTTGGAGCAACTCGGTCCCGGCCGACGCACGAACCGCGTGGTGATGCTGCTGGCCGTCGGCTTGCCGATGCTGGCCTCGATCGCCGTGTTGATCGGATTTGCCGCCATGTTCTTTGGGGATTCGATCGGCTTGAAACTGCCCAGTGGCAGGCCTGGGAAGGTTGCTCCACAAAAGTTGAACGCGACGGAGTGGCAAAATCAGCGCGAATTGCAGCAGCAACGGATCTTAGAACGCGAGGAAGAGGAGTTGCGACAAATTCGCGAGCGCGTTGATCGGGCCGTCGAGGCCCGACAGCGTGAGGCCGAGCGGGCCGTCCAACAGAAGGCCGATCGCGAGGCTGCAAAACAAGCTGAACTCGAGACTGCGAAGAATGTCGAAGGCGAGGCCGCGAAAAAACCTGAACTCGACGCTGCGAAGAAAGTCGACGTCAAATCCACCGAAACGTCCGACTGACCATGTGCCGAATGTGACCGTCCGTCGAGCGATGGTCGACGCGAATGGCTACCGCTGGGCGTCGGCAAACGCCTTTTGCATGCTCTCCAGCGCCTGCTCGCCGTGCCGGCCGTCGACGATCACGTTCACGCGGACTTCGCTGGTGTTGATCATGTCGACGTTGATGCCGGCGGCGGCCAGGCATTCGAACGTGCGAATGGCGACGCCGGCATGGCTGCGCATGCCGATGCCCGAGACCGACAGCTTGGCCACATTGGGGCTGCTGGTCACCGGCCCGCAGTGCAGTTGTTCGGCCAGCTTGCCCAGCAACTGCAGGCATTGCTCGAATTGAGTTTGCGGCACGGTGAAGCTCAGGTTCGCCTTGCCGCCGTCGCCCGTAGCTTTGCACGATCATGTCGACGAAAATGCCGGCGTCGGCCACGGCGTCGAAAATCGCGGCGGCGATGCCCGGCTTGTCGGCCACGCCGCTGATCGTCAGCCGCCCTTGCGATCGGTCGAGCGCGATCTCGTCGACGTCCAGCTCTTCCATCCGTTGCAGGCGCGAGACGACGGCCATCGCGTCGCTGGATCGCGGGCGCGCGGGCTCGACGCCCGGCTTGCGGCCCACCGCCAGCGGCCGCCGCATCGCGCAGATCCATTCCGTGCGGATACGAGTCGACGGGCGGCTCGGCGAATTTTCCAAGTCAAATGCCTGGTGGACGGTGCGCAGCGCGCTGGCGGCCCTGGCTGCGGGCGACCAGGACCGAAATCTTGATTTCGCTGGTGCTGATCATCTGGATGTTGATGCCGGCGTCGGCCAGCGCGCGAAACATCCGCCGGGCGACGCCGGTTTGCCGGGCCATCCCCAGCCCCACGATCGACACCTTGGCCACGTCGTCGTCGTGCGACACGCCCTTGGCGCTGCAGCTCGTTCGGCGGCCTCTTGCGCCGCCTTGAGCGTGGCCGGCAATTCGTCGCGATCGACGGTGAACGAGATGTCGGCGATGCCGTCGGCCCCCACGTTCTGCACGATCATGTCGACCGTGATCGCCCGGGCGGCAATTTTCGAGAAGATCGCCAGGCTCGCCCCCGGCCGGTCGGGAACGCCGACGATCGTCACCCGGGCTTCGTTCTTCACCAGCGCCGCGCCGGCCACCGGCTGATCGGGCGATTCGGGCTCGGCGCCGATCATCGTGCCCGGCGCGTCGCTGAAGCTGCGACCGCACGTGGATCGGCACCGAAAACTTCTTGGCGAACTCGATCGAGCGGTTGTGCATCACGCCGGCGCCCAGGCTGGCCAGCTCCAGCATCTCGTCGTAGGCGATGCGTTTGACGCGCCGGGCCTCGGGCAGCACGCGCGGATCGGTCGTGTAGACGCCGTCGACGTCGGTGTAGATTTCGCAGGCGTCGGCGCCGAGCACGGCGGCCAGGGCCACGGCCGTGGTGTCGCTGCCGCCGCGGCCCAGCGTGGTGATGTTGAAATCCTCGTCGATGCCCTGAAAGCCGGCGGCGATCACGATCTTGCCCTCGCCCAGCGCCCGCAGCACGCGGTCGGTCGAAATCGATTGGATGCGGGCCTTGGTGTGGGTGCTGTCGGTCTTGATGCCGATCTGGGCGCCGGTCAGGCTGATCGCCTGATGGCCCAGCGAATGGATCGCCATGGCCATCAGGGCCACGCTCACCTGCTCGCCGGTCGACAGCAGCATGTCCATTTCGCGGGCCGGCGGCTCGTCGGTGATTTCGCCGGCCAGGTCGATCAGCAGGTCGGTGTTCTGGCCCATGGCGCTGACCACGACCACCACCTCGCTGCCTTGCTGCTGGGCGCGAATTGCCTTGCGCGCGGCGGCCAGAATCTTCTGGCTGTCGGCGACGCTCGTGCCGCCGAACTTCTGCACGATCACCCTGCGATCCCCGGCACTTTGCCCGCTACCATCCGCTGCTGCACTCATGCCCGAGCTCCGAGAAAATACCCCATCAACTTCCAGCCTTCGTCGAAGGCCAGCGTCGAACGGTCGGCCGCCGGTTCATCGTAGGTCTGCGCGCACCGTCGGCCGTCACGCCCTGCCGGCGATCACAAACGGCACGGCGCCGTGGCTGTGCGTTTTGGTGCGCAGCGGCGTCGGATGGTCGGGCGTGACCAGAATGCGATAGTCGCCCCAGCGGCGCAGCGCCTGCGGCCAGCGGAGCCGACGATGTGCCGGTCGATTTCTTCCAGCGCTTCGATTTTGGCGTCGGCCCGTCCCTCGTGCGAGGCTTCGTCGGGCGCCTCGACGTGGACGCAAACCATGTCGGTCCGGCCCAAGGCCTCGATCGGCATAGCGACCCTTGGCGGCATAGTCGGTATCCAGATAGCCGGTCGCCCCGGGCACTTCGATCCGCTCCCAGCCGATCAGCGCCGCCAGCCCGCGCAGCAAATCGACCGCCGTGATCATCGCCCCGTGCTTGCCGTAGACTTCGAAAAACGGCCGGATGGCCGGCGTCCGGCCCTGCCCCCACAGCCAGACGTTGGTGGCGGGCAACTTGCCGGCCTTGCGCCGGGCCAGGTTGACCGGATGATCGGCGAACAGCGCCATGCTGTCGGCTCATCAACTGATTGAGCAGGTCGCTGCCCGGTCCGCGCGGATAATCGTCGAGCACCGACTTGTCGGTCAGATCGTGCGGCGGAGTGGCCCGGGTGTCGGCCGTGAACGGCGGCGGCGCGTCGCCGCCGCGATAAATCAGCAGATTGCGATAGCTGACGCCGGGAATGAACTCCCAGCGACCGCCCCCCAGTTGTTGCTGGCGCCGTGGCCAGCAGCTGCCGGCTTCTTCGGTCGAGATGTGTCCGGCGGTGAAGTCGCGCATCGTCTGCTGCTCGATCGTCACCAGGTTGCAGCGGATGGCGCAATCGTTCGGGCCCAGGTGGATCGACTGCGCCGCGGCTTCCAGCGGCGCCCGGCCGGTGAAATGCTCGAGCGGGTCGTAGCCCAACAGGCTGAGATTCGCCACGTCCGAGCCGGCCGGCAGCGAGGCCGGCACATGATTGGCCCGGCCCACCACGCCAGCGGCGGCCAGGGCGTCCATCGCCGGGATGTCGCGCGGCCTGCAGCGGCGTCTTGCCCGCCGAGCGCCGCCTGCGGCTCGTCGGCACAGCCGTCGGGAATGACAATCGCATATTTCATGAATCGTTTTCCGGCCCGGCGGCGATGCGGTTTGCGGAGAGCGTCATTCGTCAACCCGCATGCGCACGCTGCCACCCCGCATGAATTGCAAGCGGTCGATCGTATCGATCGCCCGGCGGGTGGCGCCCTTCGGTGGTTTGATGGGTCATGATCACCAGCGGCACCACGCCGCTCTGTTCGTCAGCCTCGTGCTGGATGACCGAAGCGATCGAGATGTCGTGCCGGCCCAGAATGCTGGCGATTTCGGCCAGCACGCTGGGGCGGTCTTCGACATTGAACCGCAGATAATAGCGCCCCGCGACGTGGGCAAAATCGCTGGCCGGCACGCGGGCGGTTTGTTTCGACCAAAGTTCCAACAAGCGAAACGTGATCTGGGCCCGGCCCGCGACCATGTCGATGATGTCGGCCACCACGGCCGAAGTGGTGGGCATTTGCCCGGCCCCCAGTCCGGAATAGAACACCCGGCCCACCGCGTCACCGACCACGCTGATGGCATTATAGGCCCCGCGCACCTCGGCCAGCGGAGTGCCGGCCCGGACCAGCGTGGGCGAAACGTGGAGTTCGAGCCCGTCGGCGTTGAGTCGGGCGACGGCCAGCAGTTTGATTCGATAGCCCAATTCCTTGGCGAATCGCAGGTCGGCCTGGTCGAGCGTGTCGATTCCCCGGCGTGGAATGTCGTGCCAGGAAACCCGCGCCCCGAAGGCCAGATGGGCCAGGATCGCCAGCTTTTGGGCGGCGTCGCTGCCGTCGACATCCATCGACGGATCGGCCTCGGCAAAGCCCAGCTTCTGAGCTTGCTCGACGGCCTGATCGTAGGCGGTGCCTTCCGCCTCCATTTGCGAAAGGATGTAGTTGCTGGTGCCGTTCAGAATGGCGTGGATCGACTCGATCTGATTGGCCGACAGGCAGGTGCTGATGTTGGCGATGATCGGAATGCCGCCGGCCACCGACGCCTCGAAGGCGATCGAGCGGCCCAGCTGGCGGGCCCGATCGAACAGCTCCGGGCCGTGCTCGGCCAGCAAGGCCTTATTGGCCGTCACCACGTCCTTGCCGGCGGCCAGCAGATCCAGCAGATAGGTGCGTGCCGGCTCGAGCCCGCCGACCAACAGCGCCACGACCGAAATCGACGGGATCCGCCGTGATCCGCCGGATGTCGGTCGAAACGATGCCCGGCGGCAGCTCGACGCCGCGCGGTTTGTTCAAATCGCGCACCACCACTTGGGCCAGCGCCAGGGGGCGTCCGGCATGGCGTGCAGCCCGCTGGCCGCTGCCGATCAGCAGCTTGGCGACCCCCGTGCCGACCGTTCCCAGGCCGACGATGGCAACCTTCGCTTGTTCCATAAATCGTCGCTAACTCCCAACTTAGAATCGCTTATCGTAGGCGGGAAAAGCGGGCCCCGTCAAGCGGTTGGCGGACGGCAGCGGCCGGGGGATGATCGGCTTCGTAACGCGACAGGCAACAGTCGGTGTTCAACGAACACCGGTCGCTGCGGCGCCGGCGAACCACACGAACACGGCGGGTTCAGTACAGCAGCTTTTGCAGCCGTGAGCCTCACGCCGTAGCCGTCAGTGCCGACTGGGCCGAGAGCGATTTGAGCGGTCCGATCGCCACCGTGGTGCAGACGGAGAGCGGAAAACGGGACAAAACCGCCGCCGCGTCGTCGCGGGTCACGGCGTCGATCAGCTCCAGGTCGTCTTGCACCGAGCGATATATCGCGCCGCTGGAGCCAGTTGCCGCCGACGTTGAACAGCCGCCCGCGCGGCCGCTCGCTGGCCAGCACGACGCGCGAGTTGATCTTGCTCTTGGCCTGATTCAGCTCGGCGGCGGTGATGCCGTCGGCCTCGGCCTGGCGATAGATGTCCGCAATGCCCGCCAGGTTCGCGACGGCCAGTTCTCGGCCTCGCAGCTCATGTAGGTCATGAACAGGCCGGTGCCTTGATAGTCGTAATGGCTCAGGCTGGCCTGTTCGGCCAGGCCCGAATCGACCAGCTCCCAATACAGCCGGCTGCCCGAGTCGTCGCCCAGCACGGTGGCCAGCATCTTGGCCGCGAAGCGATCGGCGTCGCGGCCGTCGGGCCCGTTGGCCAACTGCACCACGTATTCCAGCGTGGCCGATTCTTTGTGATGCACTCGCAGCCCGCATGCGGCTGCGGCCGGCGGCAGCTCGCGGCCGTGGCCACCGGCTGCCACGCGCCGCACAGGCCGCTCGGCCGCTGCGCACCGAACTCGTCGAAATCGATCTCGGCCGCTGCCGACCAGCGTGATGTTGCCCGGGCTGTAGCGGCGGCGGAAATAATCGCGCATCGCGTCGACGCTCAGGTCGCGTGATGCTTTGCGACGGTGCCCAGCACGCTGCGGCCCAGCGGATGCTGGCCGAAATGGGCGGCCTTGCACTTTTCGTCGGCGCCGAACGGCGGCTGAGTCCTCGTACATCCTGATCTCTTCGATGATCACCTTCTTCTCGGTGTTGAAGTCTTCTTCGCGCAGCGAGGGGCGCAGGATGTCGGCCAGCAATTCGACGGCCGGCGGTCTGATGCTCGGGCAGCACGGCCGCGTAATAGACCGTGTTCTCTTCGCTGGTGAAGGCGTTGTAGTGGGCCCCCATCTCGTCGAATTCGCGGTTCACGTCCTCGGCCGATGCGGCGTGGGCGTGCCCTTGAACACCATGTGCTCCAGGAAATGGCTCACGCCGGCCACGGCGTCGGTCTCGTCGCGGGCGCCGGTCTCGACGAAGAATCCCAGCGCCGTCGAATGGGCCTCGGCGTTGCACTTCGGCGACGACTTGCAAGCCGTTGGGCAGTGTGTGCTCACGAAACTCCAACGGGCACCTCCAGCGGCTTGGGATCCCAGCGTGACGATGGTGAAATCGCGCCGGCGGATGTTCGGCCAGATAGGCGTTGATGCTCTCGCAGCGTCAGCGCATCGACCAGTCCGCCGACCTCGTCCAGCGTGCGGACGCGGCCCAGGTGAAACCAGTCGCGGGCGATCGACGAGCTGCGCGAGGAACTCGACTCTTGCTGCATGATCAGGCCGCTCTTGATGCGGGCCTTGAGCCGATCGAGTTCGTCGGGCTCGATGCCCTCGGCCAGCCGGATCAGCTCGGCCAGCATCACGTCGAGCGTTTCCTGGGCCCGTCGGCGCTGGTGCCGGCATAGCACAGCACGCTGGCCCGATCGCGCAGCGTGAGTGATGCGTGGCATAAACCGTGTAGCACAGCCCGCGCTTCTCGCGCACTTCGGTAAACAGCCGCGAGCTCATGCCGCCGCTGAGCACGCCGACGGCGCCCCAGGCCTGGAAATAATCGGGATGGCGATAGGGCACGCTGCTGATAGGCCATGCCGATTTGCGTTTGATTCGACTCGTGCGGCAGATGTTCGCGCCGCGGCAAGTTGCGCTCTCCGGCACGATCGTCGGTTCGGCCAGCGGCTTCCAATCGCCGAACAGCCGGCCGACTTCGTCCTTCAGCCGCGGCCAATCGATCCGGCCGGCCACGCCCAGTATCGTGCCGTGCGGGCCATAGCTGCGCTGCGTGAAATTCGCGGATCTCCTCGGCGCCGATCGATTCGCAGCGCCGGCAACGTCGCCCTGGCTCGGGCGGCCCCAAGGATCGGGATAATGCCGGCGGCGCAGTTCGAGCATCACTTTCTGAGCCGGCTCGTCTTCGATCGCCCGCAGTTCTTGCAGCACCACCAGGCGCGGCCGGCCTCG
Source organism: uncultured Planctomycetaceae bacterium (assembly GCA_963793635.1). Taxonomy (GTDB): domain Bacteria; phylum Planctomycetota; class Planctomycetia; order Pirellulales; family PALSA-1355; genus CAWCAX01. The sequence goes on along the minus strand of CAWCAX010000006.1, from coordinate 887,055 downwards.
ATCTGGTCGGCCGGCAGCTGCGGCCGGCGGAGCAGATCGGCAAAGATTTCCAGCGCCGGCCAGAGGTTTTTGCGACAGCGTGGCGCCGCCGAAGCTGGTGTGGTTGACCGAGACCGACTCGCCCCGCTCGACGCCCAGGTTTTCCAGATCGGCGACGAACTGGCGGCTGTCGCGCTGCCCGGCGCCGCGCAGGGCCATCTCGCAGGTAAAGGCGGCCAGGCCGCCGGCATCGGCCGGGTCGAGCACGCAGCCGGCCGGCACCAGAAAATTGAAAGCCGCCGATTCGAGCGACATCATCGGCTCGGCCACCAGCACCAGGCCATTTTCATACGTATGAGATAAAATGCGATCGGTCACGCGTATGTCTCTGGTGGTGAAGCCGGGCGATGCTGCCGGGCAACGCGGCAGCAGAACGGCACGCCGAGCGCAGGAGCTCAAGAATATGCAACTTCGACTGCCTTGTAGACCGTCCGCGAGCGGGCAAAGCCGATCCGCTGATAAAGACCGATCGCTCCGGCATTCTGCGCAGTCACTTCGAGAAATGCGCGGGTCAAACCGGCTTGCTGAAATCCTTCCAGCGCCTTGAGCATCAGGCACCTTCCCAATCCCGCACCGCGGTGCTCGGGAGTCACGCCCAGATTTTGAATGGCTCCCAGCCGCGATGGATCGCGGATGCCCTGGATCGTGCCGCAGAACTCAGGGTCGCCGGCCGAGGAAGATTCGGCAGCGGCCAGCCACGTGGCGCCGGGCAGAAAACCCTCCTTGTGCCGGATCTCGTGCATCAACCGATAGCAACCTGCTAGCTCGCCCAGACAGGGAAACACATTCGCATCGATCTCGGAGCGGAAACTGAGATACTTCGTCTCCGCATGATTCTCCAACATCGATTCGTCCCACGGCACCAGCCGGTAACCTGCTGGGATTGGACCGGGGTCGAAGCACCGGCCGACCAGATCGATCTCCATTCGATAGCGCTTGAAATAGGTCAAGCCCATACCGCGCTCTCGCTCTTGCCGCACGTGCGATCTCCCGCTCTCGGCTGCCGGCATGGGGGCTGCGGCCAACTTTCTTACAAACCAGAAGCTGCCCGCGGGCACTCCCGGGGCGAACGAGGATTCGCTCTTAGGAAATGTACCGGCCAATCTGGCAAGGGTCAACTTTTTTGGAAGCAATGTGTTGCGCCGATCCGGTTTACCTCGACTCCGCGTGTGCTATCGGCATGTCCAGGCCGGCGGCATAGGTCTATTTCCGAGAGCTCGCATACCCGGAAAGTCGTGAGCGACCGGCGCATTTTGGCGATCAAAATTTTGTTTTAGCGCTATTGAATAACCGGCCGGAAGTGCCGATAATCTCGATGGACTGATCGAGCGGGGCAGCGGGAACGTCCCGCGCCATCTCGCGTTTTGCCTTTGCATTGCGTCCCGCCGGGAGGTTGCCGAATTGTCAAAATTGATCCTGACCCGCTGCGCTGAGCGCCGGCGGCGATGGATTGCTGCAAAGTCCCGCCCGTCGCCATGAAAGCCGACTCCCCGCCCGCCGATCGCCAGCCTGACGGGCCTTCCGCCGCCGGCTCGGGTTGGCACCGCGAGGTCGTCACGCCCTCGCTGCCGGAGTCGTTTTCCACGATTGCGGTGAACCACCCGAATTTTTGGCGCAAGCTGTTGGCCTTTTCCGGGCCGGGTTTGCTGGTGGCCGTGGGCTACATGGACCCGGGCAATTGGGCCACCGACCTGGCCGGCGGCTCTCAGTTCGGCTTTACGCTGCTGTCGGTGGTGCTGATTTCGAACTTCATGGCGATCCTACTGCAGCACCTGGCCTTGAAGCTGGGCATCGTGGCCGGGCGCGATCTGGCCCAGGCCTGCCGCGACCATTATTCCACGCCGGTGGCCATGTTCCTGTGGATCATCTGCGAGATCGCCATCGCGGCTTGCGATCTGGCCGAGGTGATCGGCTCGGCGATCGCACTGAATCTGCTCTTCGGGCTGCCGCTGATCCTGGGCGTCATCTTCACGGCCTTCGACGTGCTGGTGGTGCTGTTTTTGCAAAACAAGCAGTTTCCGCTCGATCGAAGCCGTGGTGGTGCTCGCTGATTTTGTTGATCGGCGGCTGCTTTGCCTATGAAATCGCCATCTCGCATCCGTCGATCGGCGAGCTCGCTGGCCGGACTGGTCCCCACGCCCGAGATCATTCGCAATCCGTCGATGCTCTATATCGCCGTCGGCATCCTGGGGGCCACGGTGATGCCGCATAATCTTTATCTGCACTCCAGCATCGTGCAGACGCGCGCCTTCGAGCGCAGCGACCAGGGCAAAGCGATGGCCATCCGCTTTGCCACGATCGATTCGACGGCGGCGCTGCTGTTTGCGTTTTTCATCAATGCGGCCATCCTGATCGTCAGCGCGGCGGTGTTCCACGGCAGCGGTTTCGAGTCGGCAAACGGACATCCGCCCGGCATTCGCGACGCCTATGAACTGCTCACGCCGGTGCTCAACGACCATTGGTCGCCAGCGTGCTGTTCGCCGTGGCGCTGTTGGCGGCCGGACAGAACTCGACGCTCACCGGCACCATGGCCGGCCAGATCGTGATGGAAGGTTTTTTGCACGTCCGGCTGCGTCCTTGGGTCCGCCGGCTGCTCACCCGCAGCGGTGGCCATCGTGCCGGCCGTGCTGGTGGCCGTGATTTACGGCGCAGCAGGGGGACGGCAAGCTGCTGGTGCTGAGCCAGGTGATCCTGTCGCTGCAGCTGAGTTTCGCGGTTGTGCCGCTGGTCTACTTCACCAGCGACCGACGCAAGATGGGCCGCTTTGCCAATTCCACCTGGCTGATCGTGCTGGCCGGGATTGTCAGCCTGCTGATCATCGGCTTGAATGCCTGTTTGCTGTGGCTGATGCTGGCTTGATTTGCAGCGCCGAAATGGGTTTCCGCCGCGAATCGGCCCAATCCTTTTTTTCAGGCTTCGCTTGCCGTGTATCGTCACATCCTGGTTCCGCTCGACAATTCGCCGGTCGATGAGCCATCCTGCAGCACATCCGCCGGCTGGCCCGGATGGCCGGCTCGCGGCTGACGCTGGTCCACGTGGCCGACGGCTTCATGGCCCGCAATCAGCAGCGGCTCAAGCTGGACGAATCGGAAGAAATGCGCGACGACCGCGGCCTATCTCGACCGCCGCGTGGCCGAGTTGGCCGCCGAGGGCTTTGAGGTCGAGGGCATTTTGGAGTGCGGCGAGCCGGCCGACCGCATCCTGGCCTTGGCCCAGCAGCAAAACTGCGACCTGATTGCCATGAGCACGCACGGCCACGGCTTTTTCAGCGATCTGTTCTTGGGCAGCGTGGCGGAAAAGGTCCGCCATCGCACCGACATTCCGGTGCTCCTGATCCGCTCGCCGCGGCCGTGAGCGTAGCGACGCAGGTAAAGCATCGGTCGCACATCGTACTGAGACCCGGCGGTCGACGACCGCCGCGGCGCGCCGAGTTGCGAAATCGCGCCCTGCGGTAAATCCTGCGTCGAGGCCGTGCGGTCTACTTTTTATTTATCGCGCCGGTCGTAAAACGCCAGGCTGCCGAAGCTGACGCACGAAGAGCCGTCGGGCTCGACGGCCTGATCGTATTTGAGTAATTCGCCGCGCTCGGGCCGCATGACTTCGAGCATCGTATAGGTCGGCGATAGGCCGCAAATCCGGTTGCAATCTTTGACCTCCGCCACGCGATTGAAAAAGTCGGCCGCATCGGCTCGGCAGGCCGCGTCGAGCAGTCCCGGTCGAACTCGGCCTGAGCCCGCAGTCGCGGCTCGTCGAGCACTTGGCGATCGCCAAAGCGCTGCCCGATATGGGCCAGATCGCCGCCGCTGATGTAACAAACCCGGCCCGGATGCTCGGCCACGGTCGCGCGCAGCGCATCGACAAACGCTCGCACGACCGGCGATGTGATGGGCTGCTGGCCCGCCGCCACGAACGGGTGGAACGAGCCGGTCAGGATCGGTACGACCTTCAGGGGCCGCATGCCGCCCAGCAGGGATAAATATTGCAGGAACAGCACCTGAAACTCGATCGAGTGCTCCTGCCGATGGGCCAGCTCGCTGGCAAACAGGTCGAGGTCCGCGCCGCCCGGCTCGGCCTTGAGTTTGGCCGCCAGTCGCTGGATGAAAAAGCGGTCCGTCTCGACCGTGCCCAGCGGCGTGTCGAAGTGCTTTCGCGTGACCGAAAACAGCTGTGGCGTCCAACTGTGCGCCGTGCCGAAAATGACAAACAGGTCGGCGTCGGTCTCTTCCACCACGCGCTTATAGGTCCACGCAAAGGCCGGTCCGCCGCGATGCAGATCGATGTGCGGGCTGAGCACGCCCGCCAGCCGCGAGCGGCCGATTCTGCTGCCGGGCTCGGCCGGAATGCCCGGCCCCGCGGGGGGTAAGAACAACGAGTCGAGTTGCTGCCGTAGCGCCTGCGGCTCACCGGCGTAGGCGCCGCCGGCATGTGCGGCCGGGCGGACCGGATTGGTCAGGTACAGTTCGACTTCCCGTTTCCAGCGCGCTCGGAAGCGATCGTTGTCCAGAAAGTGGCGCTCGTCGAGTTGCCGGACCAGATCCTCCAGGTCTTCCAACGCGACACTTTGGCTGAACTTGCGCTGAAATTCGTCCTGAATCTCGGCCAGCGTGCGATCTCCATCCATCAGCGAGGCCAGGCTGGCCGCGGCATAAGGAATCACCACCGAGCCGGAAAAGCCCTCCGGATCGCGCAGGCGCGATCCAGGTTTGTCCGTCGGCATTTCCGGCCGGAAAACTATCCACCGCTCTGAGGCGCGGCCGCAGCACGGGCGTCATGCGTGTTCGTCCTTTTGAAATAAAATCGCGGATTGCCCGTCCATTTTTCGATCCGGCGCTGGACAAAGTCAAGCTTCGCCGCAAAGGTTGATCGATCTGCCTGGCTTTGGCGGCGCAAGAGCCCGAAGCTCGGCGGTTTTCAACGCCCCCCTAGCCGCTGGCACGTTCCGTGCTCTAGTCTAGTAGACGCCTTATCTGCGTTTATGAGCCGAGCAGCCGATACGGAGCATTCGCGTGTCCTCACAAAAAATATTGATTGACGGTGCGTGGCGCGACGCCGCAGCCAGCGGGACTTTTGCGGCAGAGAATCCAGCGACGCAAACGCCTCTGGCGGAGCAGTATCCGATTAGTTCGTGGGCCGATTGCGACGCCGCACTGCGGGCTGCCAGCAGCGCCTTTCAGGAATTACGCACGCGGCCGCCGGAAGTTCTCGCGCGGTTTTTGGAAATTTTCGCCGGCTTGATCGAAGCCCGGGCTGCCGAAATGGTGGCGATGGCGGTCGCGGAAACGGCGCTGCCGGCCGCGCCCCGTTTGGCCGATGTCGAACTGCCGCGCACCAGCGGCCAACTGCGCCAGGCGGCCGCGGCCGCGCGCGACGGGTCTTGGCTGCTGCCGACGCTCGACACCAAGCTCAACATCCGCTCCTGCTATGCGTCGCTGGGCCCGGTCTGGGTTTTTGGCCCCAACAATTTTCCCTTCGCCTTCAACAGCATCGCCGGCGGAGATTTTGCCGCCGCCATCGCCGCCGGCAACCCGGTGATCGCCAAGGCCAACACCTCGCACCCGGGCACGACGCGGCTGCTGGCCGAGGCCGCGCACGAGGCGGCCCAGCAGGCCGGCCTGCCACGCGGAACCGTGCAACTCATCTATCGGCTCAGCCATGCCGACGGCGAGCGAGCCGTCGCCGACCCGCGCACCGGCGCCACCGGCTACACCGGCAGCCGCCGGGCCGGCCTGGCGCTCAAAGCCGCGGCCGACAGGGCCGGCAAACCGATCTACGTCGAACTGTCGAGCGTCAATCCGGTGGTGATCCTGCCCGGGGCGCTGGCCGAGCGCGGTCCGCAGATCGCGACCGAGTTCGCTACCGCGCCCTGGCCGGCACGGGGCAGTTCTGCACCAATCCGGGCATCGTGCTGCTGCTCGCCGGCCCGGCCAGCGAGCAGTTCATCGCCGAGGTGGCCGAAAAATTCCGCACGGCCGCCGTCGGCACGCTATTGTCGAAAGCGGTGGCGGGCTCGCTGGCGGAAAGTTGTCGCGTGCTCGCTGGCTCGGGCGCGAAAGTGGTCGTGGGGGGTAGCGCCGGCGGCGGCCGGGGCTGTTCGTTCGCCAACACGCTGCTGCGGGTCAGCGGCGAGCACTTTTTGGAAAATCCCGCGAAACTACAGACCGAGGCCTTTGGCAATGTCTCGCTGCTGATCGTGGCGCGCGATTTGAGCGAAATGGCCCGCGTGATCGAACACCTCGAAGGCAGCCTCACCGGTTGCCTGTACACGCACACCGCCGGCGAGGACGACAGCGCCTACGACGCTTTGGCCTCGGCATTGCGATTGCGAGTCGGCCGGCTATTGAACGACAAGATGCCGACCGGCGTCGCCGTGAGTCCGGCCATGAATCACGGCGGCCCCTATCCGGCTACCGGGCATCCTGGCTTCACGGCGGTGGGCATTCCGGCGTCGCTGCGCCGTTTTGCCGCGCTGGAATGCTTTGACAATGTTCGCCCCGCCCGATTGCCGCCGGCGCTGCAGGACAAGAATCCGACCGGCAAGCTCTGGCGGCTGGTTGACGGCAACTGGAGCCAGGCGGATGTGCCACAGAAGATCCCAGGGACAGATTAGAATTTCGGTTCCCGCCACCTTCTTCTCCCCAATTCGCTGATCCGTGATTTGCGATCGTATGTGGCAAATGGCCGGAAAGCCTTCGTCAACGAAACCGAGCGGGATGACGAAGGCTTGGGAATGACAGGTCGATAAGAACACCCGGTTGTCCTTACCGCCGCCAACGTCCGATGTATGGCGGGTTTTTCTCCCGGCCGTCGAATGCAGTTCTTTGGACGCGGTTTTTCAGCTTTGATCTGGGGCCGAACCGTAAAAAGTCGCTCGGCCAGCCATGATGGATTCGCGTGCCCCGGGGCTGGTAGGATATTGGGCTCTAAGGTTGAGGCAGACCGGCTCAAAGTGACAAGGGCAACACCGGAGACGCAAATATCTAGCTATGGCGAACTACTTCGCGAAGGTGAAGGGTCAGGTTTCTGGCCCCTTTGATGCCGAGCAACTAAAACGGCTCGCTGCCTCTGGCGAGATATCGCCGGATGATGAAATTTCCAAGGATGCCAAGTCGGGATGGGTAGCCGCCAACAATGTTCGCGGCCTCTTTCCAGCCGCAGATTGGCCCCCGCAGGCGACCGCGGCAAATTCGCCCGCCGCAGAACCGACGAACTCAAAGGGCTTTGGCGACATCATGCTTGATGCGATGCCAAGCGGGTTTATGACGCGGCGACGGCGCATTGCGATAACCGGCCTAGCAAACACCGGCAAGACCGTCTTCTTGACCACGCTAATCAATCATCTTAAACACCACGACCCGTCCACATTTCGGCTGTTCAAAGAGAATGGAGACATCACGGTCAAAGAGTTCACGGAAGTCGAAATCGAAAGCGGCGGTCTTCGGCACTTTGACCATTCGATATACGCCCAATCAATGAGGACTGGTCGCTGGCCCCGTAAGACAGTTGACGTGAGCAATTATACCTGTCGCTTCAACACAGATCATCATTGGGTAAATCACCAAGTCGAGTTTTTGGATTGGCCTGGCGAACGGGTAGCTGACGTGATCATGTACAAGCGTGACTACGCGGGCTGGTCGGACTATTTATTGAACCATTGGGAAGTTGCCGAAGACGATTACCGAAAGCACGTCTCGCCGTACTTGAACGCCTCTCAGCGAAGCGGTTTGGTAGAGAAAAAGATTCTCGCGGAATATCGACTCGCAATGGGCCGATTGATTTTGGACTTCAATCCTCTAATTTCGCCTTCGTGTTTTCTCGTCGGCCGCGATGGGAACAAGCTAAGGGGAGATTCACCCGAACAGCTAGCCGCATTGGGTGTTTCCGGCCTGAATGCCGAATCGCAATTTGCTCCGCTACCTAAAGAATCCCGGAGTCGTCAGCCGGAACTCGCAGCTATCTTCGCCGAGCGGTTTGCCGAGTATCGTAAGCAGATTGTTTGTGGGCTGTTCGATGCCGTACAACACTGCAACAGACTCATTGTGCTGGTGGACATCCCGGCAATTTTGGCGTCGGGCGACGGGCGGCTTAACGACAATTACGAAATGGTTGATGAAATGCTAAAGGGCTTTGAAGCGAACGCCGGCAAAGCGAAAGGTATCCTAAAAAATCTGTGGCATTCCGTAACGCCCGCTTCTTGGATGTGGATGGGAGTGGAGAAAATCGCCTTCGTTGCAACGAAGGCGGATCTTGTGGCAGGCGAGGAGAACAAGAGCAATCTCCTCAAATTGCTAAAGGGAATGTTGCGGGACATCGAAAACCGCATCCCCAGCATCGAGATCGGTTATTTTGTCGCCAGTCCGGTTAGCTCAACTCAGCATCCTCCCGATAGTCAATTCTTGACTGGCAAGCCAATGTTCGATGACGAAGGGAATTTTCGCGCTCACGATGCGCCCGAAACTAGCTACGCGGTTTCAGCCGTGCCTGATAAGTGGCCTGAACGATGGCCTAGCGGTCAATTCCATTTCCCGCCTGTTTATCCCGCACTTCCCAAGGGGCGATTCATGCTGCCGAAGCATATCGGCCTGGATAGCGTTTTGCAGTTTGTCATCGAATAACAATGAGGTTTAGGAATGCACCCACGCGACGACGACCGCCCGCTTGGCGTACCCGTAAGTAAAAGCCGTCCGAAAGCCGGACTTGTAGCGGTGACTGCGAACAATCTGAGCGAACCGCAATCACCGCCGGGGGATTTAGGGAGGCACCCGTCTGATGAGGTTGGACTTCCCAGGCAGATTCCGTCGCAGATGCACGCGCCGACGGACAATGAACTAGCGGCTATTCGTCGCAGCGAGTCGGCAGAAGCCGAGCGATTGTATGCACAAGTAGTTCAGACGAACCTGGGCCGTTACAGCAGTTGGGGGCGTCGCGCAGACAAGACGCTTTTCGTCGCGCTACTTGCGTTGCTGGCGCTGTTGGCGTTATTCGTCTTCGCCCAGACAGTGCAAATCCTGGCTGCCCTCGCAGTGCAGCCTATCGCAATCAAGGTTCTGGGCTACGCGGGTCTCACCGCAATTGTCGCTGTTTTGTTGTTTTTCGCAGTGCGATTGCTAATTCTGTTCTTCCGGCTGCGGGTGAACCAGCAGATTTCGTCAACACAAATGCAAGAACTGTCGCGCAGGGCAGAACTCAGAGCCTTAGTTCAGCGAGACAAGTCAACCGCTAAAAAGAATCTACAAGGCTATCTGGAAGCCTACCCGCTCGACGCTATTGCTGCATCAGGTGCGCCAGGGTTGTTCCAAATGGACCCAGCGACAATCCAGAAACTGCGTGACGCAAGAGACCTGCTGTTGGATCAAGACCGCTTCTCAGACTACGACGGGTGGTTGAGAGACTTTCAGCTTCGATTCCAAGAGCCGCTTCAAGGCGAAGCTGATGCGGTCGTTCGTAATTGGATGAGGCTGGTCGGAATCAAGACTGCGCTTTCACCGTACGCGCTGCTAGATAGCATTATTGTGCTCTATTGCAGCTACGGAATGATTGGCGATTTGTGTCGAATCTACAATCTGCGAATGACCAAGCCGGGGCTGGTTCGGCTTATGGCCTACACTCTGTTCAATGCCTATGCGGCGGGCCAAATCGAAGATCATGCGCCCGATCTTGCGCAAATCGTTGAACCTACTTGGCTGGTCGATGCGGTCCATGCAATCGGTGGCGGCTTGGCTGACAAGATCGTCGGCAAAGCACTTCCAAAAGTTGCGTCTGGCGCTGCCAATGCTGTACTAACGTACAAATTGGGTAAAGCGACTATTGCCCTCCTCCGTCCGGTCGAACCTCGCTAGTTTGCTCGTTGATTCGCTCGGCGCTGAAGGCGAGGCGTTCGGGCGTAAAGAGGCGACCGGAATTCTCGATTTCCTCGTAACTCGTCAAACGCTAAAGCAGCTTGTCTTGGTCTCGTGCTCCATGCACGACGCGAATAACTTCAATCCCGGCGGCCGTCGGATCATAATAGATCAGGTAATTGCCCACAACATGGCGATGCACGTCGCCAAAGCGCTTGGTTTTTATCCGTTGTCCAATGCCTGGCTGGGCGGCAAGCAAGTCACACACTGCCTCGATCGCGTCGACCCAGCGAATCGCCGCCAACGGATTGTCCCGCGCTATATAGGAACCGATGCGGATGAGGTCTTGATCGGCTTCAGGAGTATAGCGAACCTCGGGCATTAGCTGTTTTTAGCAGCAGCGTCCCGAACAATCTGCCGAAGATTGTCCCAATACTCGGGCGTCATCGGCTTAGTTTTTCCAGCCCGTGCCGACGCAATGCCTTGCTCAACAAGCTCCATGTGCTCATCCGGCACAAATGGGATCGGATCGGTCTTCTCGCGAAGGGCGGCAATTGCCGCTTCGAGGGCCGCTTCCTCGGACGGGAACATGCCGCAGGCAACCACGCTGGCGAGGTATTGTTCGATCTGTGGAGAAATTTCCATAATGCCAAGCCTATCAGGATGATCGAATACGGGCAAGGATTTCAAGGAAAGGCCGAGGATTTCACAACGGCCGGCGGCCAACCTAACGTCTAGGTCTGCGCTGACCGCTGAAATCCCACGCCCCGCCCGCTTCGAAAAACTTCGCCATGCGACTCGGCACGCCCTTTCGGCGTACTGGTCCGCACCTGTGCCATAGGTGCGTGGTGCTCGTGTCGCTCTTCGGCACCCTGTTTCAATGGTCAGCCAGCCCGGCCGGATCGAAGAAGATTCCAAAGATCAGGGCAGCGGCCGATTTTTCCAAAGCCGACACACGCAACCGCACGTGGCCGCGGACGTTCCAGCAATAGTAGGTTCCCGCCTGAAATTCCGCCGCGTCGCGCGTATCGAGCAGTTGGTCCAGGGAGTTGAGAATCTCGAAACGCATTTTGCGGTTTTCGCCGGCTTGGTCCAGCGCGTAGACGCTGAGCTTTCTCCACGCGTTGTCGCTGAACCGGAAGTCGAACGTCATGCTGTTGGGAGCCTGGCAGTACCAAGCTCCCACGGCGCAGTCCCTCGGCATTGGGCATCTGCAACGCCCGCATGTCCGCTCCGGGCGCCCACCAGGTGTAGAAGGTGCCGTTTGGTTTCATCGTCAAATAGGCCGGATATTTTTCGCCGGCATTTGGAATCGCGTAACCATCCTGGCCGTAGATCCCCTTCCAATTCCCTTGCGTTTTGGCATCGGTGCCCAGAAAAGCGCCGTCCATGACGATCGCCGGGAGCGGGCTGGCGATGGTCACCGGCAGCAAAACGCGGGTCGGCAGGATTTGCTTCTTGTTTTGCGGACTTGACCAGGCCAACGCCACTCGGCCCGCGCCGGAGCGCCGGAGGTAATTGAGTTGCAGGGGATACTCCTTCCGCTCGAGCTTTACCGGCGCGCTGGCCGACTCGTGCGGTTGGGATTTGGTCGACCAGTCATAGATCAGGCAGGTGTCGGCGTCGGCTCGGGTGGACGATCCCAACCAGAATTGAACGCCGCCGTCGGTGGTGGTGTAAAAGGTGTACGGCAAACCGCCGTCGTCGATATCCGTGCCGTCGACGACGAATTTGTCAAGATAGACATTGCTGTCGGTCGAGTCCTTGTTGCGCGGGGCACCCAACCAGCCGACCACTTCCACGACCAGCACGTGATCGTTGTCGCTCAATCCGGAGCGCTCGAAAAACGTTTGATTGAGCAGTTCGGTGGGGCTGTAGCAATCGAAGTGATGAACAACCTCCTCTCCGTCGAGATGGAAATTGACAAAGCCGCAATTGGCAGCCTTGTAGCCCACGACGCTGACCGCGGTCCCGTGAAATTTGAACTCGACCGAAGCTCCGTTGTCGCGCCCGATACGTACGGATTTATCGAAGACCCCCTCTTTCGCTGCAGTGTTCCAATAGCCGATATACTTTGGGCCCAATTCCGGTCGCACGGCACCCCGCCAACGCACACTTTGTGCATCCAGCAGGCCGGCTGGCGCGCCGTTCGTCTGCCCGATTTCCAGACCGAAATCGATTTCGGGATCGACCTGCACAACGACCGGCTTGGCGAATTTGGTGCCGCCAAAGTACTCGGCCATCAGCCCCTGGCCCAATTGGTCCGCCGAGGGGGAGTCGACTGCAAAGCTGCCGGACTGCCGAGTCCAATCATCCCAGCCGGTGACCTTGTAAATGCGAATGTCGCTTTCCCAATTGCCGGCGAAATACACGTTGCCATCGGGCAGGGTGAACAGGTCGCTATGCGCAAATTCGCCGCCACAGTGGTAGAGAAAATCGGGAGCCGCTTTCAGATCGGGCTGATCCATGATGCCCCCCACGAACAGCCCGTCCTGGTCCCAGACGTACGTGCGCGCCGTTTCGTTCGTCCAGCCGCCGTCCACGTCGATGGCCACGACACAGCCATGAGTCACTCCGGTAATGCCCCGCAGGTTCCAATAGATGAGCCCCTGTTTCGTGGGAATGAAGCTGGGCAACCCACTGGTCGGGGCCGGTCCCAACTCGCCGACGGCCCAGGTCGGATCCTTTCGGGCGTTCCATTGCTGCAAAAACGAATCGGCGGAGGTGCACCAATTGGCCGTGGCCGGGTTGAGTGCGCCGTATAGATTGCCGCTCGCCGCGTCGTGCAACAAGAACGATCCCCAGCGGACGTCGTTGTGAATGCCGATATTGAATCGCTCGGGGCATTCGGCATACTCTTCACCGGCCGGCAAGCTGCCATAAATCGGTGCGCCTTGAGCGTTCCACTCGACGACCGGCATTCGTCGCACCTGGAACGGCCGGCGATTGATCGGGATGAAGAAGCAATCGAAGTTCGAGCCGATGTGCGAGACGCTGAACGTCGGCGCCAGCGGGCTGTCGAAACGACTCTTTTCGTTCTCCTGCACCAAGGCGTCGCCATTCTGGTCGTTCCATTGAAATTCCGAGGTCAACGCCGTGACGGGGATCAAGCGCCAGGCTTGTTCGTCGATCTTGTGAATGCACGGAAGCCCCTCGATGACGAAATAGTTCACGCCGTCATGCCGACGGATGCGGAAGAAGCTCCCTTCGTTGCCGCTATCGTGCGTCAACGGATTGACCGGTGAGACATACTTATAGGTGGAATGTACTTGCCAGAGTTTTTTTTCGTAGTCGATCGTTGCCCGAATCACCGTGCGAGTGCGCAGGTCTTGTGACCAGGCGGACGCGATCCACATGGCGTTCGGGTTTCCGGGCTCGAAGGCGCCGTGGGTATCCCAGGGTTGGCCGCCGTACCAATCGGAGATGATTTGACCCTCGCTGTTCAAATGGGCCACGCGGCGCGGAGCCGTGAAAGGCTCGGCGACGCAGAAGCCGCCCCGCCCGTCTGCGCAGACATCGCTGGCGGCGTCGAAGTCCTGCGGCCGGTAAAGGCCGTCCTGGCGACCGCCTTTTCTTCCGTAGGTCCGTAGGATCTCGCCCGCCGCCGACAGCCGCACCACCTGCTGGCTGTCGCCCCGCTGGAAGACCCAGAATTCGCCCGTTTGGTGATCCAGGTCCAAACGGCCCGGCGAGTCCAGGCCGCCGGCGACGGTCATCAGATCCTGCTTGGGTTGGGTCAGGCTGACGATTTTGTCGCCGCTTGTGACGTAACACACGCCGCCTTTGCCGATGGCTACTCCCTCGGGCAGGGGCACGTCCGCCTTATCGATCAGAACGCCGGTCTGAGAATCGTACCAGCGAATCGCATTTTGCCGCCTTGTACGCCACGACGAGCACGCCGTCATATACGTCCATGTCGGTTGCGCCGTGGTTGTTCGCATCTTGGATCGTGTGTCCGTCGTTGTAGTCGGGTGCAGTCGTGTCCCAGTCGACGGCAATCTCGCGTGCTGCGGCAGCGCCGGTTTCCGCGTTGCTGACAAAGACTCGCTGCGGAACCGTGTGTCCGAGCAAGAACACCTCGCCGCAGTCGACGGCAATGGCTCGCGCTCCCTCCCAGACAACCTCGCCTTTGGCACCCGCCGGAAGGTGCTGGCTCCAGAGGCGTTTTTCTCCATCGGGGCTGAGCTTGAGCATGCAGGTTTCGATGTTTTCGGTCTGGTTCGCGGCGATGTAGACTCCACTGTCGTCGATGGCGATTGCATACGCGCCGTTGTGGGTGCCCGGCCCACCGGAACTGGACAGGTTGGTGCCCACCGGATAGTTCGTGCCCACGCGTAGTAGGAATTCGGCCGCCAGGCCATCGGTCTCCAGCATCTTCCAGGTATAGGTTCCCGCTTTGGCACCTTGGCCCTTTCGATCCAAACCGTCCCAAATCAACGTATGATCGCCGGCTCGTTCGAGGTCGGCCCGGCGAAGTTCCCGCACGAGAGCGCCGCGTTGGTCATAGAGGTTCAAGGAGAGCCGGCCGGGCCGGTCCAGATGATACTTGATCGGATAGACCGCGGCCGGTAGCGCACTGGCCAAAATCAGCAACAGCACGGACGTCGAAGACACAGAGCGAAAGTGTGACACGCTGAGATTCCCGCAGGCGGCCTGGATGAGAGCGAACCGATGACCCCAAAACTTTACTCTAGCGGCAGTATCATCCATGTGCCATCGGCAGGCAATGGAGCTCCTGCCGGTCGGTTTGGCCGACGCCCCGCGGCCCCAGGGATTTGACAACGGCCGGCGGCCAGCCTAACTTCTAGGTCTGCGCTGACCGCTGAAATACCACGCCTCGCCCGCTTCGAAAGACTTCGCCATGCGACTCGGCACGCCCTTTTGGCGTACTGGTCCGCGCCTGTGCCACAGGTGCGTGGTGCTCGTGTCGCTGTTCGGCTACCTGGCGGCGCTGGTCGGATATCCGCTGCCGGCGCGTATGAAGCTGGCGGCCAGCCAGCCTTTTCCATGTCAGCACCATGCCTGCGGTTGCGTCGATGCCGAGCAATGCTGGCGCAGTTGCTGCTGCTTCACGCCGAAGCAAAAATTCGCCTGGGCCCGAGCACACCACGTAACCCCCCCCGCCTTTGCGGAACCCGAAACGTCCGGGCCGGTACTCGCCGGGCCAGAGCGTGGCGGGCCTGAACTTACAACGCACGAGCACGACGACGATCACGAGCACGCATCGGGTCACGAGCACTCGGCCGGATGCAGCCACGATGCGGGCGAAGCACGCGCTTGCCGTCAACCGGCCAGTTGCGGAACAAAAGGCTGTTGTGCCGGGCATAGCGATGCTCAGTCCGCACCGCACGGCAACGAGCCAAACCTGGACGACTCGCGCGACGGGAGCGGCCTGGTGCAATTCGTCAGCAGCGATGCCTGGCGCAAGTGCCGTGGTTTGCCCACGCTGTGGGTGACCACAGGCGCAGCCATCCCACCACCAAGCGCGGCTGAGTGGCAATTTTCTTGGGTGGTGGTCGAGTGGCTTTCGACCGCAGAGCCCGGTCTTTACGGTGGCGGCCTCGCGCCGCCGGTTCCTCCGCCCCGGGTCTGATCCGCCTCGCCTGGGCGCGCACTGCCGATCGTAACGGGTCCGCGGTGCGCAGTCCGCGTTGTTTGTGGATCGAACGGGCCTGTTTGCGCCTGCTGCCATGCGACCTGCGCGCGCCACATGCCTATGCCGAGACATCGGAGGATATTTCATGACGAAGCGAACTGGTTTTACGCTCATCGAGCTGATGGTCGTGATCGCGATCATCGGCATCCTGGTGGCGCTGCTATTGCCGGCCGTGCAAGCGGCCCGCGAAGCGGCGCGGCGATCGCAATGCGACAATAATCTCAAGCAGATCGGACTGGCGATCATGATGTACAACGATGCCCGAACCGTACTGCCGTCGGCTTACTTAAGCACTGTCGGCGGGGGTGGTTCGATGGGTCCGCCGGATCCCACCAGCGGCGATGCCGGACCGGGCTGGACCCTGTTCGTGCAGATCATGCCGTACCTGGAGGAGAACTCGCTGGCGGCCACGTTCAACTTCAAGCTGCCCTGCTGGGACCCTTTGAATGTTATTGCGGCGGCCACACGCGTGGCGGCTTTTCGCTGTCCTTCGGTCAGCGACGATTCGACGACGTACAGCGTCATCGGAAGCAACGGATCGCCGTTGTATACCTTTGCGCGCGGCCATTACACGGCGATGGCAGGCCAGCTCGACGTGTGGGATAATCCGGCTGCAGATCTGTCGACGTTGGCCAACGGCGTGTTCTACCGCAACAGCAAGACGCGTTTGAAGCAGATCACCGACGGCACCAGTCAGACGATGTTCGTCTGCGAGCAGACACCGCGGCACAGCGACTCGACTTGGGTGGGAATCGTGCCGGGATCGATGACTTGCCCCGGTCCGCTTTTTCCCGGCGGAGACTGCGATGGTTCCGCGGCCCAGGTGAACGTGCATGCCGGCCCGGGTGGCGACCCGCTGCCGGTGATTCTGACGCCGAATTTGACAAGCGATACCGATAACACCTGGTCGGAACATCCGGGCGGATGCAACATTCTCTTCGGCGACGGCAGCGTCCACTTCATCCCCGACGAGATCAACCCGCTCGCCTGGTCGGCGCTGTCGACGCGGTCCGGCGGCGAGGTGGCCCAGATTCCGGATCCCTAATCATGCAAATTCAGAACTTACCTGGCTCGCACTTCCGCCGGCGGATCCTCCCAGCGCTGGCGATTTGGCTGCTGGTCGGCATGGGCTGCCATCGGCCTCCGCAGATCGCCCAGGATAATCGCCGGCTGATCACATCGCTGCGGACGGCAGTCGCCGCGCACAAGGTCGACTGGCTCGACCTGAATGCCGCCGCCATCGACGAGCGTCATGCGGCCGGCGGGCTGTCTGAAGATCAGTACGCCGCGTTGAAATCGATTGTCCAGCGGGCCCGTGAGGGCAAGTGGGCCGAAGCCGAGGCCGAGGTCATCCAACTCGCGAAGGTGCAGCAGCCCACCGGCGACGATTCCGAAAGCCGCGCGCGGCAGGGGAGCTAAGAATCGGCTGCCTCCCCTGTTGCCGGGTCGGATGTCAAGAATTTGCGCTGGGCCGATTCCGCGGGCCATTCTCCTGCGGTCGCGGCTGCATAATCCGAAAATTCGACGCTGGGCCGCACTGCCGGGTGGTAAGCTGCCGAAGTCTACTAAGAGCCTATCCGAGAACCGTCGAGGAGAAGGGGACAGGCACATTTTGCTCCCGGGGCACCGCAAAATGAGCCAGTCCCCAACGGTTCTCGGATAGGCTCTAAAGGAACGGAGGCTACCCGCCTTCGACTCTGAAGCCGCCGGCTTGTCTGCCCCTAGCCGCGCGGCTCTTTTCGTGCGCTTCGCCCCGCCTCGGGGTGGTAAAGCGTGCACACGTGCTGGTAAGACTTTCGGCGCCGCACATACCGGCGTTCGTTGAACGCCGGCTATTGCACTGCAAGACGTTGCGAGCTAGCTCAATTCCAGCCCGATCAGATAGTCGTCGAGCGATTTGCGCTGTTTGGACTCTTCGTCGGTCAGGCGCTTGATCTCGCCGCGCAGTTTTTCGACTTCGTCTTCTTGTTCGCCGAACTTCTTCACATAGCGCTTATAAAGATCGGTCGCACGGTCCAACTGGGCCATGTTCTGCCGGATGCGGTCCTGCTCCTGGCCGATCACCTTGACCTGCTCTTCCAGACGCTGCCGGTCCTGCACCAGTTTGGCCAACTGCTGCTTGCGCCGCACCACGTTCTGCAAGGCCTCTTTCACCTTGTCGCTGGTCACCCGCTGGTTGGAATAGTAGACGATCGCGCCGTCGTCGATGTTCGTGATCGCGATCTGCTGATTGACGATCTGCTCTTCGACCACTTCCAGCACGGCCGGCTTGCCCGGCTCGGCCTCGACGGCAAAGCGATACTGATCGCGGGTTTTTTCGGCCGGCTCCTTGGGCGAAAGCAGCGTCCAGCCGGACTCCAGCGGATACTCGACCAGCACGGTCTTGGCTTTCTTGGACGAGTTCTTAACGGTGTACTTGTGCGTCCGCTGATGCTTGTGGTCGACGTACAGCACCCCCTTGATCAGCCGCACCTTGGTGATCTCGTCGGGATGGCCGAGCGTCTCGGGAGCGACTTCGGTATCCAGATCGAGCGCGTAGCTGATCAGCCGCTCGGTGCCGGGCTGCATGTCTTCGATCCGCGCGTCGCCGGCATAGGCGCCGCCGTCGAACACCGTGATCGGGCCTTGCATCAAGTGCAGCTCGGTGGCGTTGGTGAGCCGCAGGCCCGACAGCGGATGCTTGGCCTGGACTTGCTGGTTGTAGATCGAAACTTTCTTGCCTTTGACCGACTCGATTCACGATCGGCAGCATGGCCGACTCTTGCCGCGGCAACGTGACCGGCGTGGCGATCTCGTATTGAAACAGCTCGCCCACGTTGGCGGCCTGGGCCAGCGATTGCACGCCTTGCTCCGGATTGAACCCAGAGCGCAATCGCGCCAGCGGCCTTCTCCGCCCGAACGCCGTTGGCGGCTGCCGGCGCAGCGGCAAAGCCGCCGACTGCCCGGCCCTTGGCTGCCCGGCGCAGGGCAAGTTGCTCGGACTTTCCGCCGCTTCCGTCGCGCTTGGCGTCTTCTTCGAGAGCCGCGAATTCACGGTCCTTGTCGGCCAGATCCTGGCCGTAGGTTTGCGGCCGCAGCGAAGCGTACAAGTTCCGGCTCGACCACCGGCCGCTGCACGTACAGCGGATCGTACAGATCCATGATGAACGAAATCGGCCGGCCGCTGACCAACGTCAGGCCGACCTTGTTCCAATCTTCTTCGGTCGTGTTCTCGACGATGGCCCAGCCTTGCAGAAACGGCGCTTCGTTCGTCTTTGAGCACCAGGCGGTAGCTGGTTTTCCAGATCGGCGCTTGCTGGATGTAGCCCACGCGGACCTGCCGCTTGCCGTCGCCCAGGAAGTTGAGCGTCACGGTTTTTTTGTCGGTGTCGTGTCCCAGGGCCAGCACCTTGAGCGCCTGGCGGAATTCCTTGTCGAGTTTTTCGTTCACCAGCCGGATCGTGCCGATGCTGTCCAGCGGCACGCTGCGCAGGCCGGCGTCGGTCAACAGGTTGAGCATGTCGACGTCGATCGTTTCGCGATCTTTGCCGATCTCCTTCTTCTTGGTTTCGATGCCCAGGATGATGCCGGTGATCGGATTGGGCGCGTCGATCGCCACCCGTTCGCCGCGGACCTGGTTGAGGATCTGCCCCAGCGTGGGATTGCTCGTCAGATCGATGGCGAAGGTTTTGAGCGTCTTGGTGATCGGATCTTTCGAGCCGTAGGTCACGGCCGAGATGTGTCCGCCTCCCAGGTCTTCCAGCACCATGCTCTTGAGCAGATCGTTGATGTCCTCGACGTTGAATTTCAGTTCGATCTGGGCGTCTCCTTCCACGTCGCCCTGGCGATCGAAAAATCCGACGCCCGAGTTGAACAGCACCACCCGCTCCAGCGGCACGTCGGACGAGGCTTCGGCCTTGGCCGCTTTGGACTGTTTTTCACCGCCAGCCGGCGAATCTGCCGGATCGGCGGCCGGCGCTCTGCCAGCCAAAATCGTAGCGGCGAAGCAAGTTGCGCACAGAAATCGGAATGTTGACATGCGCATCGGTTTATCTCCGTGAAAGGATGAAGCCAGGAACCGCCGAGAGTGCCAGAAGCGCTCGAGCAGTGCTGCTTAAGTGTAACTGTGAGACGTTAAGGGGGGCTAAAAAGTTCCCCGGGCGGTCCGAAATCGGTTTTGCCGGACGCCGGCGGTAGCAGGCCTCCCGAAGCGATTCTCAAGCGGCACGCGATGACGAACGATGCGCGAAGTCGACTGCTCACCTAGTGATAGAGCAACAGCGTGGGCTGCTCGATGAGCGCCACGATACGGCCCAGAAGTTCGGCGGCCAGGGCGCCGTCCATGACCCGATGATCGGCCGAAAGCGTCAGCCGCAACGTGGGACGAACCACAAGTTGCCCTTCGACCACCAATGGCCGCGGAGCCAGCCGCCCGACGGCTAAAATGCTGCTTTGCGGCGGAGCGATCAGCGCCGTGAATTCGTCAATCCGGCTGTTGCCCAGGTTGCTCAGGCTGCTGACGCCGCCGGCCATGCTGTCGGATGTGGCGCGACCGGCGCGGGCTGCGGCCACTAATTCGCTGCGCGTGCGGACCAATTGGGCCAGATCCAAGCGGTCGGCCTGGCGGATCACCGGTATCAACAGTCCGCCCGGCACGCTGACCACGAGTCCCAGGTCGATCGACTCGGCTGGCAGCAGCGCGTCGTCCTGCCAGGTGGCGCAGGCGGCGGGCACGGCGGTTAAGGCCAGCGCTTGGGCTCGCAGCAGCAGATCGGTAAAGCTCAAGCGGACCTGGACGTCGGCTTCGATGCGCTCCAGCAGTTGCTGGCGACAGGCGACCAGGGCCGAGGCGTCGGCTTCGGCCCGGACGTAGAATTGGGGCACGCTGGCCGCGCTGGCTGTGGTCATCCGGGCGATGGCCCGGCGCATCGAGCTGGTGCCGGCGGGCGCTGCCGTTGGCGATTGGGCTGGCGCGGCAGGTTGCCCTGCCGGCCGAGCCGCCGGTCGGTGTGCACCGGCATTCAGCTTTTGCACGTCGGCCTCGACAATCCGTCCGCCGGGCCCGCTGCCGCGAACGGCCTCTGGATCGATTGCCAGCGCCCGCATCAAACGGCGTGCCCGAGGTGAAGCCGCCACGCGCACTTTACGGCTGACGGGGGTGGAAGCAGGTTCAGACATGGATTCCTCGATCGCGGGAAATATTGGGCGGCTGAAACGCGGCGGTCCGGCAGTATAACTTGCCGCTGCTGGCGCAACAGTAACTCTAAACACAAATCGGCCCCGGTTCAATCGAGCGACATGGGGTTGTTTTATCATGACGCCCGGCTCAGGGCCGGGCAAGGACTATCCGTTCCCCTAGAGAATTCGAAACCGAGCCCAAGGCCGGATTCACCATTGGCCGGTAGCAAAATCGCCAACGTGTTCGCCGGTCCGTCGGCTGTACGGCCGCTGCGATCGGACCAGGCGTCAGAGGGATCGCAATCCCAATGGGTTTAGCCCGGACACGGCCAGTCGGCGGACTGCGAACTATAAGGTAAGCTTTCTTGCGCAGCGGATTTTCCGATGTGCCGGCGGCAACCGATTCGAGCGTCCGACCGGTCGCGGCACAGCGAAAGCGGAGTACAAGCATGGCGGCCGACGACAAAGCTTCTTCCGGCGACCCGATGAGCGTCGTGCACAAGGCCGTCGCGGGAGTTTTTGTGACCGTGATGGCGCCCGTGTTGGTCGCATTCGGCGTCAAGTTTTCCGATACCCTGCTGACCGGCAAGCCGGAAGCCGACAAAACGGCCGTCACCGCGCCGGCGACTAATGCTCCAAGCCCGGTGGCGGTGACACCGCTCGTAGTGAGCGCGCCAGCCACACCGGCGCCACCCACCGTATCGCCGACAGCAACAGCGCCGGCATCGGCCCCGGCAGCGGCAGTGCGCACGATCTCTACGGTGCCGCTGGCCGCTGCGTCGAGCGCACCTCCGGCCGTTTCTTCGGGGTCTAGTTCCTCTCGGCCGCAGGCTGGTGCCAACGAAGAAGCGGGACTGCATTTTCCGCACTTCAAGCGGCCCACAACCCCGGTCGTGCGTCTGTTCAACGGTCGCGACTTGACCGGCTTCTACACTTATCTGGGCCGGCGGCAATCGAAGGGCAAACTGCTGGGCAAGAACCATGATCCGGCCAAGGTCTTTTCTGTCAACGGCGGCCAGTTGTTCGTCTCCGGCGAGATCTTGGGGACTTTGGAAACGGTCAAAGAGTACGAAGACTATTGGCTCACCCTGGAGTACAAGTGGGGCGAGCGCACCTGGCCTCCCCGAGCCGAAGCAGCCCGGCATAGCGCGGTGCTGGTGAACATCGACGGGCCCGACGGCGTTGTCCGCAGCGTGTTTCCCGCGGCGGTGCATTGCCAGATCATCGAAGGGGCGACGGGCAATCTGTTGCTGGCCGCAGGCCCGGGCGAGCACAATCTGAGTTTGACGGTGGCCGCCGAGCCGCACGAAGTCGGGCATGGAGCGAAACGCCACACCGCGTTCTTCTATAAACCGGGCCAGCCCCTGACGACGCTTTCCGACGGCCTGGTCGAGCGCTATCCGCCGGCGGTCGGCTGGGAAGACGTCAAAGGCTTTCATCCGCCGGGCGACGTGGAGCAGCCACATGGTCAGTGGAACACGCTCGACATCGTGTCGCTCGACGGCAAGCTGCTGGTGCAGCTCAACGGGCAGGTGGTGAACTTTGCCCTGCACGCCGAGCCCAGCAAGGGGCGCATCGGCATCCAGTCCAACGGCGCGGAGATCATTTTCCGAACGATCAGCTTGCAGCCGTACCGGCGCGGCAGCAAGCGTCCGGAACAGCACACGTCCACCCCGCGCAAGGCCCGGGCCGCTCCGGCCGGATTGGAATCCCGGCCCGTCGGCGACGAGTAGGACTGGTTTCCAAACCAACTCAAGTTCTCAGCAAGCCCTGATTCGATGGATCGACGCCGGGACTTTCATTTTTACCGCCGAGGGCCGCGGAGGAAGGAATGATCGGCTATTTCATTCCACTCTGAGGGCACCCGAACCACCGACACTGATCTTGCTGGGCCTGAGTGCGATCGGATTCGCGGCACGAACTCGCCCGAGACGCAGCACGATTCGTGCACCGCGCGGCTGCTGAAGGCCAAGCGGCGGACGCTCGACAAGTAGCAACACGCGCCGGTCAGCTGCGAGCCGTTCACTTCTTGGGCGGGTGAGCGTGCGACAAGGCCAACAGGGCAAAGCCGGTGCAAAGGTTGGCGTCGCTCTCGAGCCACTTCTTGTTGTCGTTGACCCACGAACCGTCAGGCTTCTGACGCTTGGCCAACTCGGCGATCAATTCTTGCCGCCAGTCGTGCTTTTTTCCGTCGCCGTCGGCGATGGTGTCCATTCCAACGGCATCCAGCGCTTTGGCCAATAGTTGATAGTAGTAATACAACCCCGCGCTGCCTAAGCCGGGATTGCTTTCCAGGTCATAGTTCTTTTTCGCCCAGGCCACCGCCGCCTTGACGCGCGGATCGTCGGGCGTGAGCCCGGCAAAGATCATGCTCTTGAGCCCGGCGTAAGTCATCGAGCCGTAACTGCGCAGGCCGCCGTTGTCGGTCTTGCCCGCCGGATCGCCGCCGCCGGCGGCCGGAGTGTAGTAAAACCCGCCGTCCGGATTCTTGGCGGCAAACGGGGTGGTGTTGTGCTCCGTCTCCAGGTTCTGGCAGCGTGAGACAAAGACCAACGCGTCTTGAAGGGCCGGATCTCCCGGTTGGGCGCCGGCGGCCTGTAGCGCATCGACCAGGAAGGCCGTGTTCGACAGATCGGGTCGGCCGGCATTGCCGTAGCCGACGCCTCCGTACTCGATGTCCGACTTCTCCTTGCCCTGGGTGCCGTCGGCTTGCAGGCCGCGGAGGAAGCCGTCGGCGCCGCTGATCACTTTGGCGTAGCGCTGGTCGCGGTTGGCGGCTTTGAAAGCCAGCAAATTGACGCACGTATCATAGTTTTTGATCCGCGAGCCTGGGGCGTAAATACCGCCGTCGTCGCGCACGAACCCTTCGAGGTATTTCAGACCCTTGGCGACCATCGGATCGTCGACGCCGCGACCGTTTTCGATCAATCCGGTGACAATGATGGCGGTCACGGCCGGACCGGCCTGCGCGCTGAACGAGCCGTCGGCCGTTTGGCCTTTGGTGCGCAAATACTCGACCGCCTTCTGAACGACCTGTTCATATTCTGCCTGAGTCTTTGCCGCATCCGCCGCTCGGCTCGCACCGGGCAAAAGCACAGCCAGCGCGAACGATGCGGCCAGGGCGGTCACGAAGGGACGATGCGGCGAACGGCGCGAAAGCATGAGAGTTCTCCTTAAGCAGCAAATCATGTCTTGGAATAGAAAGGTTTTGAGTAGGACTTAGCGCGAATGACGCCGCTCCTTACATCGAGGCTCGTCCGGCTTGCAGCAATTGCAATGGTTCGGTGCGACCGGTCGTAGCCGCCGGCCAAAGAGCGGCCAACAGGCACAGGCTCAACGTAGCGGCAAATCCGATCGCCAATTGACTCCAGGGAATGATCAGCGGCGTAATCATACCGCCGCGGATATTGATAAAACGAGTGATGCCCGTGCCGCAATAGCCGGCCAGGGTGCCGAAACCGAGGCTGAGCAGGCACGCGACAACGCCCACGAGCAGGGCTTCGGCGATGATCAGGCGAAACAGCGTGAATCGCGTCACGCCGAGCGCTCGCAGCACGCCCAGATCCCAGCGACGTGCGCGGATCGAAGCCAGCACGGTATTGATCACTCCGAGCGACGTGACGGCCAGCGTGACCAGCGGCAACTGGCTCAAAGCCCAGATGATGCCGTCGGCGCGCTCGGTGATTTGCTTGCGCACGCTGTCGGCCGAGCGCAAAGTGACCTTGGCTGCCGCGGCGGCGTCTCTTCCGCCCCCGGGCCCGCCCCCCGGACCGCGACGGGGTCCGCGCTGCCGGTCCTGAGCCAAACGCGGGTCGAAATGGCGATTGGCAATCGTTTGCACCGAGGCCTGGAGCTGTTTTTCATCGACCCCTTTGTTCAGGTTCATCCAGAACAACGTGGTACGATCGAGCGCGAAATCGCGCCGGACCTGATCGTAGTCGGCAAACATCAGCCCGGCTGCGCCGCCCTTGGCGGAAACCCTGCTTGCTCATCCAGTGCCAGCCGGGCATCGAAACCACCCCGGCGATTTCATACTCGATTTTCTCCGGCTTAGCCTCGGCGGGTACGCTATTCTTGTCCTCGCCGTCGGCAGCCTTTTGTGGTGCGCCGACATCGACAGCGGGCCGGCGACGGCCGCGCCCGCCCGGCGTAGCCCCTGCCGGCGGCACCCAGACGGCAAACGTATCCCCCACGCCCAATCCGCTTTCGCGGGCAAAATGGTCGGGCACCAGGCAATAGCGCCCCTGCGGTAGTTTGCCCGCAGCCGCGCTGCGCGAGCCGGCCACGAACTCCAGCGGAAACAGCGGCTTTGTTCCACGCAAGGCAATCGTTGGGTCGACTCCGACCATGACGCATGTGTCTTGCCGCGCGGCCGAGGCCCGAGTCTGAAAGCCCGTCGCGTCGTCGACCAGCTTGACTTGCTGGACCGCCAGCGGCAGGCACTGATCCGAGACAACTCCCGGCACGTGCTTGACGGCGTCGATCTCGCTGTCGGGCAGACCTGGCGCCCCGAGCACGACCAGCATGTCGGGCACCCATGTTCCCGGTGTGAACGGTCCGAGCATCGAATAGCCCCAGGTCTGCATGGCAACGAACAGCCCCAGGCCCAGCGTCAAGGCGACCGAAGTGCCCACCGTGCGCCACAGGTTAGTTGTGAGTTGAGTCGCCAGCAGGCGGGGCGGAATTCGCAGCACAGTCGCCACCAGCGGCCCCAGCACGCGTTCGCACACAATCACGGCGACCGGCGTAAGCAGCACGAAACCGAGCGCCATCGCCGCACAGCCGATCGCCGCCGACCAGGCGTAGCGAGCCGCGTCGGCCATGGGAATGTAGAAGACCAACAGCGGGTTGAGGCAGATCAGCAGCAGGCCGGCCGCCGTCATCCAGCCCGACAGCCGCGCAACCGGCAGGCGCCGACGAGGAGCCATTGCATCCAGCGGGCTGACTCGCGTTGCCTGCCAGGCCGGCGCAATCGCGGCCGCCAACGACCCACCCAGCGCGCAAACGCCCGATAACAGGATGCACCAGGTTCCCAGCGAGGCATTTTCGACTGACGCCTCGGACCGAAACTTGCCCACGATCGACAACAAACTCCAGCCGGCCAGCAGTCCGCCACCCCAGCCAATCAACCCGAGCACGACGCTCTCGATGGCGATGATTGCCGCGATCTGCGACTTGCTCAGCGCCACGGCCCGCAGCACGGCAAACTGCCGGCTGCGTTCATGCACGCCCATGCTCAGCGTGGTGTAAATGATGAATAGCGCCGCCAGCAACGCGATCGCAGTGGCCGAGAGCGCTTGGGTCCGCACCACTTCGGTTGTAGTGCTGTTGTCGATTTCGGATTCCACGTCCGACAGCGATTGCAGTTCGATGGCCGGCTGCGCGGCAGCTAGCGCAGCCGCCCAGCGTCCTTGAAGGGCTTTGGGATCGGCTCCGGTTTTGAGCACGATGCCCGCGTAGCTCGATTGAATGGGCTTGCCCGCTACTTTCTCAGCCAACTGCTTCGACACGTACAACGCCGAGCTGGCCGGTCCGCGGCGCAGGGCGGCGTCGCGCGTCGGCGGTAACCCGATCATGAACTTCGGCGGCGGCAGCGTTTTCGGCTGCTCGGAAATGCCCACCACTTTAACGTGCAGCGGTTCCGCATCGTCGGCAGCCGGCGGGCCCCTGCCCATCCTCTGACCCGCTGCGACGGTCAACTCGTCGCCGACTTTGATCGCCAACAGTTCGGCCGACGAGCGGGTGATGACCCCTTCCAGCAGCCCGGGATGAGCGGCGTCGAGCCAGCGGCCATCGACCAGCGGATGCGGAGGCTCGGCCGCGTCGGTGCCGACGAGCGCCGGCTGCCGCGCAAGGCGCGACAGCATCTGAGCCGCTTCGGCCGGTGTCGGCGTGCCCCCTTCTTCGTGCGCCTGGCCGCCGGGTTGGTTCGCGCCCGCACCGCCGACGCCTGGTCCGCGCTGCCCCGTTCCGCCCGCACCAGCGCGGTTGGGCCCTCCGACGCGCTCGCCTTCCGCACGGCGATTGGTATCGGCCGCCGGGCCGCGTCGGCCGCCGCGCTCCTCTAGCGGTTGGAGCGGATTTTCGACCCGCGCAGGCGATTGGAATACCGGGTCGACCGTCGTCACGTCGGGGTCGCGCGCCAAACGCTCCAAAATCTCGGGCGACAATCCTCGCTCGCCGCCGAAGGGCGAACCCATTCCGCCGGATTGACCCACTCGACTAGCCGGCACCAGCACCAGTTGGTAGCGCCCCAGATAGCCTTCGGCGAAATCATCGAACTTGTCGACCAGCGCGTCGTAACCACTCACGATCCATACGACGACCGCCGCGGCCATCGTCGTCGACAGGATGGTGAACAACAGCGCGGCAGGATGCGCGTAGAGCGTGCGCCAGCACCAGCCGCCGCACGACTTTGAAGCCGGACCGGTTCATGCGCGTGCCTCGCTGTCACTGCCTTGAACCACGTCTTGATAATGGGCCGCCAGCGAATGCGCATCGCTGAAATCGCGCGTGGCGAACTCGGTGAGCACGCGTCCGTCCTTCATCACCACGACGCGCTCGGCCCAGACCGCCACGGCCGGTTCGTGCGTGACGATGACGATTGTCCGCCGCTGTTCGAGGCTCAGCTCGCGCAGCAGTCGGCAGATGTTCTGGCCGCTCACCGAATCCAGGCTGCCGGTCGGCTCGTCGGCCAACAGCAATGCGGGATCGGTAATTATGGCCCGGGCGATGGCCACGCGCTGCTGTTCGCCGCCGCTCAGTGCGTCGGGGCGATGGTGCAGGCGGGCGGCGATTCCCAGCCGAGCGGCCAACATTTCGAGTTGCCCATCTGGAGTGGCGCGGCCATCGGCCAGCAAGGGCAATTGCACGTTCTCTGCAGCCGTCAAAGTCGGAATGAGATTGAAAGCTTGAAATACCAATCCGATCCGTCGCCGGCGAAACTGGGTGAGTTGGCAGTCGCTGAGCCGAGAAAGATCGGTGTTATCGATCACCACGCGTCCTTCGTCGGGCCAGGTGAGGCCGGCCAACACGTGCAATAGCGTGCTCTTGCCGGAGCCGCTGGCTCCCATGACCGCCACGAACTGACCGGCCGGAATGGCCAGCGAGATCGACCGCAAGGCTTCGACAACGCTGCCCCCTTGCCGGAATCGCTTGGTCACGCGCTCGACGCGCAGCGGGTCCGCGGTGGATTGCGGAGAAAGGGCGTCCCTAACCGCGGTGCTCGTACTCGATGTCATAAATCATTCTCGGCGGATTTTTCAGGGGCAGTGTCTGGCGAGGGAAATCATGGTTGGAAGCCGACTTTGAGGTCCCAAATCGGCAGCGTATTTTCTCCCGCTTGAACTTCGATTTTGGCCACCGGTTGGTTGGAATCACTCAATACACCCTGCAAACGATCGCGCCCGGCGATTTCTTCGCCCCCTTCGGCCGTAATCGTGGGCCAGATTATCGTCACGCGGTAGGAGCCCACGGGTGCGCCATCGTCGCCGGTATAGGTGCCGATGCGAAAGGATCCGTCGGGCTGAACGATCGCATACGGCACCACCGATCGATGGCCGGGTTCTTGCAGCGCCGTCTGGGGCCGCAGCGTGACCTCGGCCCGAGCCGCCGGCTGTCCGTTAATGAGAAGCTTACCGGCCACCGGATGGACCGTCAGGCGCGCTGCCTCTCGCTTGCCGCAGCCGACCAGAGCGACTGCCAGCGCCAACAGCCCCGCGGTGCCGCGGCGAGCAGCGAGAACGTTGCCGATGTTTTGCACTGCGTCCTCGCCGTTGACTGTCGGGAGAAAATGAACCAATGCCGCTGAGCAATCTGCGCAAGACTCGCGGCTCAATAATTGTAGCCGTCGCCGATGGCATCTCCGCCGTCGCGGGAAGCAAAGGCCACCAGGAGCGTGACCGGTAGTTCTTCCGACACAAAGCGGACGCTGCCGTCGCACATGCCGAAATGCGCGCCGCCCGGATGAAAGCTGTAGATCCCCTGCGAGTTCGAGCGATTCATCGAATAGACGCCCCCGGCTGCCGGAGGATTAGCACCGTTCCAGCCTTGGGCCGTGACCGACTGATACGCAGCCCAACAACCCCAGAATAACGGATTGGTGGGGTTGGCCGTCGTTTGCTTGACGCCGGAGAGCCAGAAGTCGGGACGCCCCGCTTGCTCGCTCAGCAGCAGCGTTTGCGAGGTGCCGTCGGTAATCTGCCGCAGCGGTGTCAGCGTGCCGGCGCTTTTCGGTGCGGCCGTATCGCAAGGAGTGCAAGTCGCCGTCGAACCGGTGGTCGTGATCTGATGAAACACGACGTAGTCGCCGGCAATGCCCGTCGAAGTTTGCATGCTTGCCGCCGAGACCGGCATGACGCGGGGATTGCTGGGAGCCGACGGGCAGAGGTAACTGTTGACCACCGTGTTGCAAAATACCTGATTCTCCGGATCGAAGAAGCTCTTCTTGTTGTTCCAAGTCGACGCTAGGTTTGTTTCTTCGATAAACGGTAGGATCGTCACGCCCCAACCGTGGCCACTGGTGAGCGACGTTCCGTTGAGCGAGAAGCGGTTCGGAAGCCCCTTGTTGACATCGCAGTATGTCAAGAAGCCCAGGATCGTTTGCTTCACGTTGTTCGTGCACTGCGTGCGCCGCGCCAACTCGCGCGCCGCCTGAATCGCCGGCAGCAACAAGGCGATGAGCACCCCGATGATCGCGATCACGACCAGAAGCTCCACAAGCGTAAAGCCCGTCGCGCACCGCGATGCCGACTGCCAGCCGGTCGCCTCGCTGCGTGAAAGGCGCAGCCGTTTATCGATGGGTATCGGCCGGATGAGGCAAACCTCAACTCGTGAATCTCTCGAATCGCATTGCAAAAGTTTACGTATCCTTTCGCTTCTCATCGAAAAGTTCCGCCTTGATTTTGGTCCAGTCGAATTCTGTGACGTGTCTGCTCCGAAATTCCATTCGCAGCTATCGGCCAAAGCCGTCAATTCAATCGAACTATCAGTCGGGGCGTCGATGGCAACTTCCCACTGGGCGAAGCTGCCAGGGACGGACCGCCCGGCGGCATCATTCACCGACACTTTTTTGATGTCGCTCGTTTCCGCCAGGGAGCCTCGCATGTGGGCGACGCTCATGATCATCGTCGTTGGAGGTATGTCGTAAAACGCCAGGGCCTCGACAGACGGGGCGGGCAATCATCCTTTGTGCGTCCTCATCACGCGTCTGTCGAGCGGCGGCACTATTTTGACCTGGCGCGGCACTTTTTTCGCCGCGCCCTCGCCAGCAGCTCTACCAGGTCGTCCTCGGTCAAGCCAGCCACTTCGTCGAGACAATCGCTAATAATCGCGGTTCGTTTGGTCCGATCCGGCTGGACGCGGCAAACGACAGCGGCCGTCAAACGCGGCTCCATCTGCGGGCAATCGTTCTGCAAATCGGGCGCCTGAACCGGCTCGAATTGGATTGAATTCCGTCGCGCCCCGTTTGGCCGGCCCCAGGGCCGTCGTCGGCTTGAAGGATTCGACCAGCGAGGCATCAGGGATAGTGGGCGTGGAGATCCTGCGCCGACACCGCCCAGGCCCTTGCATCGCGATATTCCCACATCACAGTTGGAACAACCCAACTATCCGATTTGGCACGCACCACTCGCATCCGTGAGCTACCTTTTCTGGTAGGCAAATCTTGACCGAAAGGCCGCATTCCGCCTGTTGCGAGAAAGCAAATTGGTCGTGAAAGACAATGACTCGTCGCAGCGCATTCGAGGCGAGTTCTTTCAGAACACGCTCGACTCACTGCGCTCGCACATTGCGGTGCTGACGGACGACGGGACCATCATCGCCGTCAACACCCCTTGGCGAAAGTTCGCTTCGAGCAACGGTCTGGCGGAACAATTTTGCGGCAAAGGCGTCAATTATCTGGACTCGTGCGATCAGGCAACCGGCGAATGCTCCGAGGAGGCCATCGAAGTAGCAAACGGTATCCGGGAGGTGATCGCCAAACGACAAGAGTATTTCTACTTGGAATATCCCTGTCATTCACCCTCCGAACGGCGCTGGTTCAGCGTTCGGATAACTCGGTTCGAAATCGACGGCTGCATTTACATCGTCGTTGCCCACGACGATATCACGCAGCGAACACTGGCCGAATTCAAAATACAACAGGCTACACGCCTATTGGAACTTCAGGCCGCTACGGACGGATTGACGGGGGTTGCCAACCGCCGGAGCTTCGACTGCACGCTTGAGCAAGAGTGGAAGCGGCACCAACGGACTCAATTGCCTCTTTCCCTCGCAATGTTGGATGTCGATTGCTTCAAGCAGTACAACGACGAGCATGGGCATCTGGCTGGTGACGATTGCCTCAAGGCGGTAGTCCAGGCGATCCAGGCGAATATCTGCCGTCCTGGTGATTACGTCGCCCGATACGGCGGTGAGGAGTTTGCCATCGTGCTTTCCAACACGGACCCGGCAGGAGCCGCTACCGTTTTGGAAAATGCTCTGCGCAGCGTTCGTAAGCTGGCGATCCCGCATCCCTTCTCGAAAGTCGGTCGAGGCATCGTGACCGTGAGCATCGGATCTGCGACGGTTATTCCTGGCGACCACGACTCGCCCACCGATTTCCTGCAAAGGGCCGACCAAGCCTTGTACGAGGCGAAAGCCAATGGGCGCGACCAATTGATCTGCTTCGAACAGCAGAGATCAGCCCCAATCGGTTCCTGCTAGTGACCTTGGCGTTGGGCTAGACGGGCTTGCCGCCGCTTTGTGTGTGCCAGTAGGCGTGCTTGCCGAGCTTTTTTTGCGAGCTTCGCGTCTCTGGCCATGTTTTCATTCGGCTATCGGGTAATCGGTGCGGCCAGTTCTTTCTCGACCGCCATGAACAAATCCGACCTGCCCGCCTTGCTGATCTTCGGCGACGAACGTGTGGCAGTCAGGCTGCTGGAGATTCTTCGACCACTTGGCGATGTGATCGTCGAGGGACAAATTGTCCAGGTACGCATAAGCTATGATCGGCCGATATCGATGGCCTGGGCGTCGTCGAGTAGGAATGGATCGTTTCAAGGTCACGGCTCTTCTTCCATCCGACTTCCCTGCTTGCCCGCCCAAAACGGACAGAATGGGCAATCCTCGCCCACGGGAAAGTCTGGACCTTCTTCGTGCGGGCAGCCCATATTCCGATCCGTTGCCGCCACTGATTTCACTCGATGCCGACCAATGAACTCCTGAATCTGCCTGCGGACCTTCGGACTGTCTTTGATGTTCGAGCCAACCCAGCGTTCCAGCACTGGCTCGGCTCCTTCGTGCTTGATGACAGCGGCGACGATCTTGGTTGTGGTCTTGTCGTCAGGGCCATAGAGGGCGACGGTGGCGATTGGGAATTGCGGTGCCGATATCCCTGGGCGAATCCGGCCAATCGAAACTGAATGAGATTCCTCGGGCTGCGGAACCTCTTTGCCGATGCAGCACTTCTTGTACTTTTGTCCCGAGCCACAGGGACAAGGATCATTGCGGCCGGTCCTCTGATCGTGCCGAACAACGGTGTCCGGCGGATCATCCTCGAACTCGTCCTCGACTTCTTCCTCAAACGTTGCGTCTACTTCTTCGTCGTCCCAAGCGATATCCTCCTCTTCATCCTCGAAGGCCTCGGCTAGCCGCCGTAAGGGATGGTCCTTGTACCATTGGCGACGAAACTCGGTGTCGGTCTTGGAGTCTTCGGTCCAAGCATCGAACTCCGGGAACGAAGCTCCGAGCATTTTAGAGGCCACGAGTAGGTCGTGGCGGACTTCCAGGGCTTCCGGGTTCTTGGGCGTCAAATGAACGTATTGTCGTGCAGGCTCGATTCCCTCCGACGAAAAGTTCATCAGGACCGACTGAATCAAGAGCCCCCGAATCTCCTCATCCTCCTCCTGTTCGAGAAGGCTCAGGCAGGTCTGAACACTGAGATCGGTATGAATGACTTCGAGCAGGCAGGCAATTGCCAGTCGGAGCCCGTCATCGTCCGTGTCGTATTGAGCTTGTAGTTCGTTGACCACCGAATCGGTGCCGATCTGGATCAAAGCTCGACGAGCGTGCTCATAGGCCATCAAGTCAGGGTCGCCCAGCAGATCGACCAAGTAAGGAATCGCCTCGGTCATCCGAAGGCGACCAGCCAGTCGCACGGCCATGATCTCCAGCCAACCGTTGCCCGCCTCTCCGGTATTCAGAATTTCCAGGACTCGGGCCTCGTAATGCTCTGAGAATGACGCCAAAGCATCGACCACCGAGCAACCGAAGTCAAAGTCCTCGTCACTCGTTTCCTCTTCCAGGTCTTCCTCGTCGCAGAATTCTGTTAGCTCTCGCCACAGTGCCTCGGGATCGAAAGAGCTTATAGCGATGCGGTCGGTGATGACGTCCTTGGACTCGTCGTCGAGCTGCTCGATCCGGTGTATCGCGTCCGCATGCGGCCTCAAAACGGCGGCATCGGCATGACGCAGCGCATCGACCAAATCGGCGAACAAGTCGCTTGAACGCTCGTCGGCGTCAGGATCGATCTGCCCGATCTCCCGAATTAGCCATGCCACCGACTCCTCGCTCTGAACAAGACCATCAAGGAAGGACGACCTCTCGAAGGCGTCCGATCCGAATCGCTCGAATGCCTGGATGACCAGGGGCATGATAGTCGGATCGGGCGAGTACGACCGGGCGAAGTAGTAGACGGACGCATCCCGTAGCTCCCGGTCGGGATTGAGGATCGCTTCCTTGATTTTCTCGGCTGGCAAACGCATTGAGGCTGCTCCTCCAGGCTTCGTTTGTTTGCCTGCCAGTGTATGCAATTCTGGGCGATTTGACAGCCGCCTCGGGGCACGCCCGGTAGATGGAAATGCCGTCTGTGACGTGTGCCGCAGATGACGTAGAATACGTAGGTGGAGACCTGATTCGGGAATACGCTCGGCAGGAAGGGCTGCGGCGGTTGCTGATCTTCGTCCCCGTGCTAACGCCGTATTTGTCCGGGCATTGGCTGGCCTTGGTGACGCCTACCAGTTTCGAGGGAGGGAGGCGCTTGATCGAAGGATTGAAGAATCCCACAGTTGTTCAAGACACCAAAGCTCTCGAAGTCTTCCTGATTCGACCGATGGGAATTCGTGAAGCCATTCAAAATGCCATCGCCAGCACGACCGGGTGATCGGTATGGTCAGGCTTTATTGCGAACCCTTTTGGGCTGTTTCAGTTCGTCTTTCAATTTCTGCAATGCCGCTTCTTTGGCCTTCGCTTCGACCTCAACGGTAATTTTCTTTCGCCGCCAGCAATTGGGAAAGTCGATCACGTCGATGAAATCGTGATGACGTTCGGGTTTCCGGCCGTTCCAGCCTTCAATCGGGCTGGATATGTGGAACATCGGCTCCCGATCCCAAGTCGCCAGTGCCTTCTTCGTGGCTTGTTCGACGGTCAGGCCATCGGGATTACAGCGGTGATGATGCACGTCATAAACCAGCGGGATGCTTTCGGCGTTACAGATCGGCAGCAGGTCGGCTGGCGTGTAGGTTTTGTCGTCATTCTCGACGGTCAACCGACTTCTGACCCTGGATGAAAGCCGGTTTAGATTTCGGGCAAAATCGGCGAGTGCCTTGGGTTTGTCGCCGTAAGCACCGCCGC
The DNA here is from genome assembly GCA_963793635.1 of uncultured Planctomycetaceae bacterium. GTDB lineage: Bacteria > Planctomycetota > Planctomycetia > Pirellulales > PALSA-1355 > CAWCAX01. Next base: position 852,756 of record CAWCAX010000006.1, on the reverse strand, counting down.
CGTGAATATTCACGACGTCGGCCCCGATCCACTCGGCAATTTGCCCCTGGTATTCAAGCTCCTGCACGGACTTGTCAACCACATCGGGCCGCTGCGAGTTCAGCACCACGAATTGATCAGGATGAAAACAAGTTCGCAGCTTGTGATTGCGGACGAACTCGCCACACATCTTGAACCGGCGAGTGATCTCATCGCTTTCCGGCAGATCATCGACCTCGTATCCGCATGTGGGATGCGTCTTGATCGGGAGAATCCGGCTGTTCACCCGAAAGCAACCGATGCCGTTTTCGTCGCAATACTGGAGGGCAATGAGAAGGGCATCAGCATTCGCCATGCAAAGACGGCTCAATTTTTCCAGGGCATCGGGCCGTTTCATCTTGCTGATGGTGGTGGCTGTCGTCGTGACGAACTTGATCGGCTGGTCACGGAAAAGGCAGCAGAGGCCAAGACGCATCATGGCCTGCCCCAATTCATCGTAGTGATACTGATTTGGAGAACTGTCGCAATCGACACCCACAAGAAATACGGCCCTTGAGCTAGGGCGACCCAACGATGATGCGGCCGGATGGCAACGACGCACCAGATGATTGTCGCCCAGACGATCAGGATGTCCATCGTCGCTAGAGGCACGCTCCTCATCCCGGAGAAGATCGGCATGAACAAGAGGTTCGCCACGAGGTTGATGGCGAACAGCACGGCGACGAATCTGGGAACCTTGCCCTGGAACGCCTTCAAAAACACGAAGCCGAAGCTGATGACGATGATCGGGTACAAGATCGTCCAGATCAGCCCGATGGTCGCCGGAGATGGCGTCCAGGAGGGCTTCGCCAAGTTGTCGTACCACTCCATCCAGGTCATCGGTTGGGTTCTTTCATGCCGGCATCTTCGTATTCTGCTTCCATCGTCATTCGGTAGCTCTTGTGCCGCATCCGCTTTTGCAATGCCTCTGGCTTCACCCCAAGCAGCCTGTTGAAATATTCAATACGCCTGCGTCAAGCGCAGGGATGCGATGCCAAAATGGCGACGCAAGTTGTTATTTGCGAGCCGCGAGAGGCTTTGCCCTGAGCTTGGCGAGGTTGCAAAATGCCACGAGGGCATATTTCAACGGACTGCTAGGCCACCTGATCATGGAACGAACCTGCTCAGCCCCGCGTCTGGTGGAGCGAGTCTCGGCACCCAACTCCGCGCTTGGCTAGAAATGGTAAAGGTAATTCGCGTAGCGGCTCGCATCCTGCCCTGCATCTTCCCAACTGAAACCGTAACGGCCCCAATGCCAGAGGCGAATCGAGGTGTCGGCCAGCGGGGTCACGCCGATTTCGGCCAGTCGATGGCTGAACGCCCAATCTTCGCCGAGATAGTGAAGTCCCTCGTTGCCATGTGGGACAATAACGGGCTGAAAGAAGGGCCACACTCCGCGCCCCCAGTGCGTATTGCAAAGCGGAAGACGAAGTTCGGCAATCATGCGGCGCAATACCTGGGCGCGGATACGCAGAAACCCGGCCGCGGCAAACTTCAGCGGATAGAGGCCGGAGGCATTGCCTCCGAACATCACTTGCTTCACTCCGTCGGCGAAGATGCTGGCCATTTCTCGGTGATTCTTTTTGGCGTAGATGGCCGCCACCACGTCCTCCGGCCGGGCCAGAAGGTTGAGGGCGTCCTGAGGATCGAAGCCGATGTCGGAGTCAATGAATAGAATCGACTCGGCCTCGTCGTGCAGTGCGTCAGACAGCATCTCATTCCGCGCTACATCGATTGCGGAACAGCCACCTCGGCGCACGACCCGCACTCCCGAGGCATCGAGATGCCGCAGACCCTGCTCGCACTCCCAGTCGATGCCGTTCAGGTGGGGCACCAATACGCAGGATCGGCGTCGGCCAGGCGGCGGTTGGCTTGGCCACGGATGATTCACCGCCAACCGCTCCGTGCGAGAAACAAACGGGTCGATTTGCAGTTGCCCATTCGTGGGCGCCGGCCGGCGGGAATGCTTGCGGGCAACCTGCTCGAAAAATTGCGCATATTCCGCCACGAGCGTCTCGGCCGAGAAACGCCTGGCGCTGGCCACAGCGAGGCTACGTTGGCGGGCGGCGAATGCGGCATCGTCGTACAGTCGCAGCACCGTCTCGACCCATGTTGCTACGTCCGCTGCCTGGACCGGCATTGGCGCCGCGCCCAGCAAGCGGCTGGGCAGCGGCAACACCAGGGCTCCCTCGCCGAACCACTCGGCGACCGGTCCTCGATCGGAAATCAGGATCGGCACGCCGTAACTCATCGCCGTCAATGCTGAAAACGGCGTTCGCTGCCAATCCAGGAGCGGCGCAAGCAGCACTCTTGCGTGCGGCCAGATGTCCTGCGGATTCCGCTTCGCGGCTCGGGTTGCCTCGTCGACGCCCGGCGCAACGAGCGACCCGGTAGTCGATTCTAAGGCACCATCGGGGCCTAAAATCGTCACGGGTGTATTTGGACGGCGGCGATCGATTTCGGCGGCAATTTGAGCGAACACATAAAAACCACTGTTCGGCAATGAACCATCAAATACGATGTGACTGGCGGTCGCGCCAGCCCGCACCTCGGGCTCGAGAACGAGCGGTGGCATAACCACGGCCGGAAGTCCGAACGCTTCGCGGAGATAGTCCGCCACGGCCTGCGAAGACGCCAGGATTGCGTCGGCGCCCGCCAGCCGCCGAGCGCCGAGCGGATCACCCCCATCCCAAATCACCGCCGTAGGAACGTCGCGCGTGCGGCAAGCCGCCAGAACCTGTGCCGTATTGGTTCCCGATCGAATGACCGCCAAATCGGCGCGTTGCCGATCGAGCGCGGCGGCCACCAGGACACCCAGGTCGCTTGCGAGGCCATCTTCGGCAGACTCCGGCGGACTCTGATGCGCCGCCGCGGCGTTCGGTCGATCGAGCTGAAAATTAGGGCTGAGCGGCGCAGATTGGCCCCCAGTCGCGCGCGCGGCGGTGCCTTCATCCGCGGGATTCTTTGCCAGGGCGACCGGCTCTGGTGCGACTTGATCCGAGCGGCAGATCACCTGAGAGGCGATGCCGAATTCGCTGAGCCCGGCTAAGAGTGCCCGCTGAGCGATCGTCGACGCCGTTTCGTTTAGAAAGTCCTCTTCGGTGATGAACAACAGCACAAGGCCGGACTCATCGCCATACGCGGGCTTCATCGTCAATCTCCGCATTCTGCCGACCGACAATTGGTCACGCCATCTGCCGCGGCAGGCAACCAAGACTTTGTCTATTGATCGCTAACAAGCCAATGGAAGAGGGGCGACCATCGGGAGCCCCGGAAAACAGAGTGTTCGACGCCGATCTGCGAATTCCATTTTCTACCTAGCCATCAATAAACTGGGTGGACAGGCACCCGGACGCACCGTGTTTTGTGGGATTCCATTTCGGAACGGAGCGGATGCCCACACGCTTGGAGGGAACCGCGAATCGCCGCACCGCATTGACCCTTGCTCAGAAACGGCTCCCCAGTTAACGCATGTTCATATTAGTTTCGCTGGGACCCATTTGCGAACTTAATCGGGGCATCTTGGTTCCGGCTTGGAAGGCGGGCTCGGTGGTGGCTACGCAACAGGCCCCGAGACGAAGCTTGGTTCGTCTCGGGGCCGTTGTCTATCGGCCACGGCATGATGGCTGCGGAGTGGCATCTAAGACACCCGGACGCATCCCTGCTGCCTGAGGACTAAATGCTTCCCGAGCCAGCGCTAATCCGAGGGCGAACTGTTTCGCACCACCTTGTTGTGCGACGATCCATCAATGCTGGCGCCCGACTCGCAGCCCCCCCTCCCCGAACCGTAGCCGGTATTCGCCGACTCGCAGCTTCCGCTGCCCGAGTTGTGGCTTCCGCTGCCGTAACTGCTGCCCGACCCGCAGCTTCCGCTGCCCGACCCGTAGCTTTCACTACCTGAACCATAGCTTCCACAGCCCGAGTTGTGGCTTCCGTTGCCGCAGTTGCTGCCCGACCCGTAGCTTCCACTGCCGTAGCTGCTGCCCGACCCGCAGCTTCCGCTCCCCGAGCCATAGCTTACGCGGCTTCCGCTGCCGCAGCTGCTACCCGACCCGTAGCTTCCGCTCCCCGAGCCATAGCTTCCACTGACCCAACTGCTAACCGAACCACCGCTTCCACTGCCGTAGCTGCTGCCCGACCCACAGAGTCCACTTCCCGAGCCGTATCCTCCGCTGCCCGACCCACAGAGTCCACTGCCCCAACTGGTGCCCGAACCACAGACTCCGCTGCCCGACCCACAGAGTGCACTTCCCGACCCGCATCCTCCATTGCCCGAGCCGTATCCTCCATTGCCCGAACCATAGCTGCCGCCGCCGTTGCCGCATTCTGAGCTGCCGCCCCCGCTTCCACAGCTACTGCCTATGCTCCCTTGAGTGTACGACGTGTGACTAACCTCCGCCGCCACTTGACCGCACGTGGCCGTCTGCGTCGCGGGAGCAATGTTATGCACCGCATTCAAGGATTGTCCTGACAGCATGCGTCGGTCTTCAAGCAGATCGAACACCGGGCGGAAGTTTCGCACGGGCTGCTTCGCCGGAGACCTCTTGCAGTCTGACCAGGATTTGAAAAACTGAAATGACATCCGATCACCCCCTCTTTTTCAGGAGAAACAGGGTTACAAGTGGGCAGGTTCTAGTTTCCACGACCAAAGAGGCAAGCCCCCTCTCAATAGCCGCTTCGGATGGTTTCCTAGTCCCCCAGGGCCATTAAACTCGAATAATTTACCGCATATTACTTCACTTGTCCATACCACCCATTCAAAGCGAAATGACGCAGGATCTGGCATCGGTGGCGTAAGACCGGAAGGCCGCTGCCGGCAAAGGAAGGCCGTCGCCGGCCGTACCTCCAAAGCGAGCCACGCTCCACATGAGTCCCTTGCAACCTGGTTGAACGGGGACCCGTTCGAACCTAAGTCACGCCCTCCGCTTCGACGCTCCGCTGGCAACTTGATTAGCGACTAAATTGTCGCCCCAAACCAGTGCAGCAAGCCACTGCGGTTGGTTTGGCGAGTGCCGAAGCAGCGTCGACCACAGCCTGCGCGCCGTTCATCGCTGCACCTGCCGCGCGTGCACGTGAAGAAAACCCTGAACCAACAAGATTGTCGGTACTGAATGCAGCCGGATGCCGAGCGAGCGCCGCATCCGAAATGCGCCGGCGCCAGAGCGGGGGTGCGGGCAGAGTCGGCTACTTCTTGCCGCCGAGCGGTGCGTTGGGATCCGCCTTGACGGGCTTTTCGTCGAGCTGATAGAGCGGCAAATATCGATAATAGACTTCCAGCGTCAGCGCCGAAAGACTGGTAATCATCAGCCGGCCGCCGGCATCGCAAAACTGGTCCTTGGCCGGATCCCAACTCCCCTCGGCACACCCCTTGCGGGATTGGGTATCGATCAACTGCTTGCGCATCTTGCGGTTCCAGGCGTCCCAATCGGGGCCCGGCACGTTGTGCATCACCTGCGTGGCGTAGTACCAGTAATAGATGCTCTGCCCGGCGTCCGGGTTGGGCAAATTGGCCATCATGTTGGCGACGCCCTCGGCCATCGCCGGGTCTTCCTTCTTCATGCCCAAGTACTGCGAGCAGAGCAAACCGACCGAAGTCATCTGGGGCGTGGATCCGCCGGCCACATAGCCAAACAGCCCGCCCGCACTGCCCGACTTGACACTGTTCAACCACTTGTGGGCGCCTTCGATGGTCGTCGAGGGGACTTCCAGCCCGGCCATCATGCCGCTTTTGAGGGCCATGACTTGCCAGCCCACGACCGAGGTGTCGCCGGTCCCGCCGGGCGCATAGTGCCAGCCGCCGGTGGTGGCGTTTTGGGCTTTGACGATGTAATTGAGCGCTTGCTGCGCCGGTCCGCCGACGGTCGGATCTTTGCTGAGTCCGTAGGCTTCGCACATGCAGATCGTGGCCAGACCGTGCGAGTACATCGTCTGACCGGAAGCCAGATCTCCGTCGGTCTTCTGATTGCGAATCAACCAATAGAGTCCGGCGTAGATATTTTTTTGATAGGGTCCCTTCGTCTTATGCGTCTGCCCTGCCGCCAGGAACGGCAGCAGACCCATGGCAGTGGCGGCCGGGTCGGAACCACCCTTCGCCTCGTTGGTGCAGGTCTTGTCCTTGCACATTTTTGAATAGCCTTCAAGGCTCCACCTGCCGTCGGGCATTTGATGGCGTGCCAGCCAGTTGAGCGCCGCGGCCACGGCCCGCTCGCTGGCCTTGGTGCCGCCGCTGCCGAGCATCGCTTTTCGCACGCCCGAACCACGCGAGCCGAACCCCGATCCGTGGCCTCCGCTGCCCGCGTTCTTGCTTTGGCCCTGGCCGCCGATCCCGCCCATCGACTTCGTGGCCGGCCCGGCGCCCAGGCCTTTGATTTCGAAACCGGCGCCGCCGCCGAAGTCGGTCGCCGAGCTGCCCGACCCGCCGCCGGCTTCTTCAAACGGATCGTTGGCGTTGGTGTTCACCTGTTCGCTGACCGTGGGAGTCTCCAGCATCAACGTGTCGGTCGACAAGTCGGTGGCTTCGATCGGAGTGTCGCCCAGTTCGAAGTGTTCGATTTGCGGGTCGGGCTCGACCGCGTCGATGCGCGCATCGAACATCGGCGCCGCGCCGTCCTGGTGCGGAGCGACCACGGTGCCCAACACCAGCAGCGTGCCGGAGAGAATCACCGCATGGGCCGTGACGCTGGTAGCCCACCACAGTCCGCGGTCGCGAAACCAGAGCTTGATGTCGTCGAGCAGCTCGGTGGGAGAAGGAAGTTTGACGGCCGACAAGATCCGAGCCATTACCATATCCTCGATTGCATTGGCGAACTAGCTGAGGATCGAAACCGCCTTTCGATCCGACTTGAGCAGCTACGGACGTCCGGCGATCGGTAGCCGCGGCAGGTCGATTCAGTTTAGCTTAGCATCGACAGCAGAGCGAGGGCCTCCTGGCCGCAGGAAATGGGCCGCCGGCCCAAAAAAATGGCGCCAATCGGGATCCTCTGATTTGGGAGCCGGAGATCCGCCGCCCTACGCCGTCGCCACATAGGGGGGCGAATGCCCGAAATTACCGGCATTGGGATTACCGTGGCGGGCGCCGCGGACGGTCCGCACTCAGCGCGATGCACCGTTGTAGAAGGCGCAGTCTGCAACACGGTAGTCAACCGTTGTCCTCGAACACGCGGCTAACAATTGTGTGGCGAAACGGACCCCCCGCACTAACCGTGAATGTAGCTCTTCAGGTAGTGATTCTCCATCGTTAGATTGTCGTGCTGGGCCTTGACCACGTCGCCGATCGAGATGATCCCCAGCAGGCGACCGTTTTCCAAAATGGGCAAGTGTCGTACGCGGCGATCGGTCAACAGGCCCATCGTGTCTTCGACCGTGTCGCTGGGCGAGCCGGTGACGATGTCGCGAGTCATCGCGTCGGCCACCGTTATGCGATCGAGCCGATCGTGTCTTGCACAAGCCCGCAGAATGTCGCGCTCGGTGATGATGCCCAACAGCCGGCCTTGCCCGCAGTCTCCGGATTGGCAGACTACGAGCGAACCGCAGTTGTGCCGGACCAGCGATTGCACAACGTCTTCCAAGCTGGCTTCAGGGCTGATGGCGTAGACGGTGCTTCCTTTGGACGCGAGAATTTCCTGGAGCAGCATAAAATCGTCTCCTCTCGATTGGGCGGGCGACACCAACGGCGCAAGCGCCGTGACGAAATAAAAAACGCATGAACTGAACGAGACGAAAAACCCCGGGGCCAAAAACGACATGCGCGCGTCGCCGCTGCCAGCGCAGATTCAACCGGCAGTCACCAGCGACCGCAGTTCCATTCGGCCCGGAAGCCGCAAGTCTTCCGGAGGACAATTACTCTGTGATCAATCCCTGACTGGGAATGATCATGCCTGGGCTCGAGATCAGTAGATGTGCGTCAAGAAACTTGAAAGAGATTTGCTTTGCGACCTCAACATAATGCCTTGCGCATCGAGAGTCAAAAAAATTCCACCACGCCGAAAGGCAAACAGGAAATGCGAACCGGGGTCCGGCGACGCGTCTCAGGGGGCAGCCCCGTCTCGGTCCCGTGCGTCTGCCAGACGCTATCAGGCCCGCGGCGTCAGCGGGGCGGGATTTCCTCGGCCCGGAGGCGGCGAAACGACAAGTTGGTCGTCGGATCGTGGCCTTGAATGGCCAGCGTGCCGGCAGCCAAACGCTTACCCTTGCGCGGGTTGTCGTTTGGGCTTCGCGTGTCGGTCCAATCGCTGACCTGGTAGCCGCCGACCCAGGCCGCCATGTGATCCTCGGCGACGATCAGTGTCAGCGGAAACCACTCGAAATCGTTGGCCACCACGCGGCGGGCATTCTGCCGGCGATAAAAGCCGCCGGTGCCGCAGTCGAGCGGTTTCGAGCGGTCCGAGTCCTGGAAGCCGTTCTGGATCTGGCATTCGTAGCCCTGCCAGAACTCGCCGGGAATATTGCGGAAAAAGATACCCGAGTTGAGATGCTTGCCCGCCGAATACACTTCGAGCTGCAGCACGAAATCAGCCAGCTTTCGCTGACTCTCGAGCTGACCGTCGCCATCGGTCAGGTTCAACGCGCCGGCCGGCGTGACCGAAAAGTGGCTTTTCTTTCCCGGATAGACGTTCCAGCCGGACAGGTCTTTGCCGTTGAACAGACTTTCCAGGCCGAGCGGCTTGAGCTTGATGTTGCGGAACTCGACCGGCCCGCTGTTGAGCTGCAGGCCGATCCAGCCGCTGGCGATTGGCTGCGGATCGGTGTAGTCGAGCACGGTTTGGCCGTCGAGCTTGACCACGAAATGGCCTCCCTGGGCCGTGACTTCGTAGCTTCGCCAGTCGGTGCTGTCGTGCTGCCCTGCGCCCTTTTTGCGCTGCACGAAACTGCCGGTCGGGAATGGACTGACGGTCTCGTCCGCGATATTCAGTTCGTAGCAATCGGCGGCCGGATTCTTGGGCACGGCTGCCGTGCGCAAAAAGATGCCGCTGTTGGTTTGCTTGGGATTACGAAAATCGACTTTCAATACGAAGTCTGCAAACGGGCTCGTGGTGTGCAGCAGGCCCGGCTCGCCTTCGCCGACCGAAATCATGCCGCCGGCAACGCGCCAATTGGCCTTGCTGGCCGCCGTCCAGCCAAACGTGGTTTCGCCGTCGAACAGCAAGATCCAACCGTCGGCCAGCTCTTGCGGAGATAACTGGTTGGGTTCCTCCGCAATCGAGTGCCGAGAAAGCACGAAGCTGAACACGCTCAGGACTAGTAGCAGCCTGGTTCGCGGAATCGGGAAGGATCGCATTTCGAAATTCGCAGCGCGGGAAACGTGGTGGGTAAATCGTGCGGCCCCGATCATTGTCTCCGTGCGACGGCGGCAAGTAAAGCACTGCGAAGCTCGTGGAGACCTCGCCACTTTTATTGCCGGGCTTTCGTGGCCGGTTGACGCACGGCGCCCCGTCAACGATTCGCTCGACTAGCGGCGGGCCGGCCCGGCGGCGGGCGGCGGGCCGCGCTGCGCGTCTTGGGGCAGTTCATCGGCCAGGCCCAGCCTCTTCAAATAGGCGTCGGTCTCGTCGAGGGGTTGACTGCCCGGCTTGTAGACGAAGCACGCCGGATCGATCGGCGCCGCCGATTTGCACCTCGAACAGTTCGAGGGTCAGCAGTGCGCAGGATCGGCGCGGCGCCTTTCTTGACCGGCTGCTCGCGAACGTATTCGATCCGATACGGAAACAGATCGTCTTGTCCCAGCGTGAGCACGACGCGCTGCGGAATATGACCGGGAACTTTCTTCCAATCGGGCTCGTGCCCCGCCAGAAGTTTTTCTTTCATGTCGGGAATCAGATCCGCCAGCGCGGCCGGCTTCCACTGCCCCTCGACTCGCCAAACCGTCAGTTGATCCAGCTTCCGTTCTTCCGCCCGGCTGAACTGAAAGGCGGCCTCCAAATTCTGCAGCAGCTTCGGCAATCCGCCCAGCGGCAACAAGTTTGTCGTGGCCGACGCGTCGCGGGCCTGCGGATTGCGATGCAACACGTCGCGTATGCGAACCAAATCGATCTTGGTGAGTGCCTGGCGCTTGTCGGCAAAATCTTCGTGCATCCACAACTCGGCGCCCGTACAGACCTGCTCGAACCCAGTCACGCCTTCGCCCACTTGCACTTTGAGTTCCAGCCGAAATCGCCGCGCATCGCCCCTGCCTTGCTGCCAATATGCGCCCGCACCGACGAGCTGTTGGCCATGCAAGTTGATCTGCTCCCGGATCTTGGCGGCGATCGACGGTTGGGACGCGGCCGCCGTCACGGCGCTGGCGATGAGCAAGTTGACGTCCGGAGCCGAGGCTCCAGGCCGCGCGCGTCCGCCACGGACCGCCGGCGGCGGACCGCCAGCAGCTTGCGGCGCCGGCGCTTTAGCGTCAGGCGCTGGCGGCCGGGTGGCCATGCGCGCAGGCCGATACCCGAGGGCCGGTTTTCCCTGGCTGGAAGCGGTCGGTCCGCCGACAGGCCCCGCGGCAGTCGACCTCTGAGCGTTGGGCGCTTTGACTTGGGGCCTGTGGGGCCGGGTTCTTTTGGCTCCAGGCCCGGCGGGCTGGATCGCCGAGGCGGGGCCCTGGCGATAGCCGTTTCCGGCCTGCGGCGGCCCAACTGGCGGTTGACCGAGCGTGGACGCGACAAGCGATCCGAAGAGGATCGGCAGCCCCAGCAAAATAGGCAAACTAGACTTCATATTCGGGTTTTGCCGGATTTGCCAAAGAAACGCGTTGTACGAGGCCGACCAAATACATCGCAGGGGCATACTCGCGCAGATTGCCGGGTTGCACCCTGACCCGCGAGTTCGGCACGACCGCGATTTCGAGCCTCGGCAAGCTGGAGCAGCCTGGGTGGGGATTTTAGATGCCGGCTGCTCGGGGGTCTATGTCAGTCGCCGGGCCGCAGGGGCCGCACGGGGACTACGGAAAAAAAACATCAACCTTAGCGCTCGCTGGGCCGTGGGTCGAGGCGCGCTACAGGCAGTCGACGAGAGCCTCAGGGGGGAGTTATGAAACACCACTTGGTCTCATTATTTTTAGGAGGGTCGATGGTGGCCGCGAGCGGCTGCTTTCTTCATCCTCCCTATGGGCAACACTTCAACCACCAGTCGACCATCCTGCCGCCAGCCGGCGCCCTGATCCACTCCAACAACCTGCCGCCGGCCGAGCGTCTGATGGAGCCAGGCCCCGGCGTCGGCGGCCCTGGTCCGGGAGTGATGATGGGCAACGTGTCGCTGCCCGCGCCCGGCGCGATGTCGCAAATTGCTTTTGTCGGTCCCGATGGCCTGGCCGTTGCCTGGGACGTGAGCTACCCGGGAGCCTTCGATTCTGAGCCGCTGATTGCCCCGGCCCGTTATAATTTTCCGCAGGGCGCGATCTATCGGCTGAAGCTGACCAACGTGCCTGGCCGTCCGGGCGTGGAGCTCTATCCGACGTTGGAAGTCGCACCCTCGACTCCGCGGACCGATGCCTATCTGGCGCACAACGCCATTCCGGTGCAGTTCACGGAAGAGGATCTCGACCAGGTGCTGTCCGGCAACTTCGTGACCAAGGTCATCTATCTGCCGGATGCCGAGTTCCAAGAACTGGCCCTGGCGGGCGTCGAGACGTTGGTCAGCACGCGGCTTGATCCGGGGGTCGATCCGATCGTCGAAGCCGATCGTCGCGGCACGATCCTGTCGATCATCCGCATTGGTAACAAGGACCTCGAGATTCCAGTGGCGCAAGCGGCCGGCATGGAAGGCGTGCAGGCCGGCTATTACGGCCCGGGCGGCGCCGGTTGTCCGATGCCGATGGGACCGGCGATGATGGCGGGCGGCCAGGCGCTGCCGGCCGGCATTCCGCCGCAGTTCGTGGCCGGATTGACCGCGCCGCAATACGGCATGCCGATCACCGGCACGCCGATCGGGCTGCCCGGTCCGCCGCACATTCCGATGGGCATTCCCGCCGGATTGCAGCGGCACTCGATTGTCAACCATACCAAGAGCAAGATTCCTGGCCCGGTGGCACACTTCCGTGTCGACGTGAAACAGGAGCCGGGCTTCAGCTATCCGGCGCCGGTCAACCACATGCAAGTGACCGAACGGAGCTACTCTCCGCCGACGCTGTTCCACCAGCCGAAGCGGGACGAGTGCGTGGGCGACGCCGCGGATTGCCCGGTCTGCCCACCAGGTGGTGGTGCGACCTGCGAAGACGGCGCCGCGGGAAGCTGATGCGAATGCCGGGCACCCGGTGCACTGGGGGAATTGGCCCCCGCACCGCCGGGCCCGGGCGATCAAGAGTGTGTGGGGTGCGTCGCTTAGAAACCTCCTCGTCGCTTGTGATAACTCCATGACAATGGTCCGTATGCTCCGCAATCCGGCGATTCGCCGGACGCGAGTTGCTCTCATCGTGTGGTTGGCCGGGTGGGCAGCCTGGGCCGCGGCAATCGCCGTGGCCGAAGAGCCCCCCGTCCATTATCTGCACGCTGGGGCAATGCCTCCGGGAGCGATTGGAAGAGAGCAACTCCTGCGGGGCGGACCATTGCCAGGATATTTTCAGCCCGTCGAGATCCGAGCGCGCCGGAGGGCGCCGGATCTCGATGGCGGCTAACGGCGCCTTCCTGGAGCCCCAGGCCGACACGGTCACGGCCGGCATGTTGATCGGCGCGGTTTATCGACTGCGCGTGACCAACATTCCGCTGCACGAAGGACTCGAAGTGTTTCCCACGATCGAAGTCGTCGACCGGCATCTATCCGCCGGTCGGCGAAGAAGGCCGCTTTCCGATTCCGATCGAACTGACCAAGGAAGAGTTGGAGTTGGCCCTGGAGGGCAAGTTCGTGACGCGCGTGATCTATCTGGAAGATCCGCTCACCGCGCTGCCGGTGGCCGAAGATCCGCACGAGCAGAGTTATTTCGAAGTCGCGGCCCACGACAATCCGCTGGAAGTCGCCGATCGATTGGGGCGACCGATGGCCATTTTGCGATTGGGCGGTCGCTTGCCCGAGGCCGAAGGCCCCGACGCGGCCTTCTTGTTCGGTTCGCCTCCCTGGGTTCGCTTTCATCAACCGGCCGTCGAACGGGTGGCCGTTCCGCCGCCGGCAAGGGGCGCCAATCCGCCAGCCGCGCCGCCGACAATGATTCAGCCAGCAACGATTCCGATCAAAACAATTTACGCGTCAGGCGGCCGCTGCTTATATCAGGCTCGACCACCGATCCCCGGCAGGTATTGCGATGATGCATCCCGCTCGGGATAAGTGGCTTGGAACCTCCGAAAAGTCCCAGAGCATCGGGGAGCGGGCCGCGCCGCTGCGCGGCCCGCACCCCTGCTCCGGACGATCTGCGGCCCGCGCTTCTGGCTGGCTGCTCGGCGGCCGCGCTGCTCTCGATCGTCCTTTGCTCGTGCCGCACCCTGCCGCCGCGCGGCAGCGCAGGCGCGCCGTGCCCGCTGCCGACCGGCCCGCTGGCGCCCAACATGATTCCGCCCCAGGCCCGCCCGGCCGCGCCCGAAGCGGCCGCGTTCAACGGGGCACTGCCCATCATGCCGGTGGCGCCGATGGGCGTACCGATACCGGCCGGCTTCGTCACGCCTTGGAAGCCGCCGGGCATCGCCGGTCCTTGGCCGGAAGACGAATATATCTGGGACGGCGGCGAACATTATCCGGTGGTCGTCGACGACGATCAGCAAGTCCGCGGCTTGGAGCTTGAAGACACGATCGTCCATTTCGACACGATCGACGGCCGCACCGTTGTCGAGCCGAGCAACCGCGTGGCGCTGTATGCACCGCGATTTGGCGCGGTCCGCCAGGTGACGGCGGCCCTGGCCAGCTATCAGCCGGAAGGCCCGACTCAAGTCGACATGCCGGTCAGTCCCGTTGCAGCACGAGGAGGATCAGATTGCCGGCACCGCCTTGCAGCCGGTGCAGCCGGTCGGCGAGATCGGCACCAAGCTGGTCAGCATCGAACGCATCAAAGAGGCCGAAGCCCGGGTCGTGAGCGTGCTGCGGCCGATGGAAATGGCCAACCGGCAATTGCCGTTCGAGGACTTTGAATACGTGCGGACCGGCCTGATCCTGCAATCCGAGAAAGCCCGCTTGGCCGAGAGCGTGCAAGCGGCGGTCACCTGGGCGCACGACGTCGGCGGTGCAGGTGGTGATCGACAAGCGGATGGCCACGGTCGAAACGGGCGACCAGCGGGCGCAAGTCACGTTCACCGTCGATACGCCCAACCATCCGCGGCTGCGGGTTTGCAAGATGGCTTCGACCATCATGGCCCGGCCCGGCGACACGGTCGACTTTACGATCCGCTTCGACAACATCGGCGACCAGGTGATCGGCAACGTCGCGCTGCTGGACAACCTGACGACTCGGCTGGAATACGTCGAGGGTAGCGCCAGTCGAGTCTCGAAGCCCAATTCACGACGCAGCCCAACGAAGGCGACTCGACGCTCGTGCGTTGGGAATTCGCCGAGCCGCTCAATGCCGGCGACGGCGGCATCGTGCGCTTCCGCTGCCGCGTGCGGTAAGAAGGCGCGGCGCTTCTCTCAGTCGGGCGATTGTATTTAACTCGTCGCCTGGTTTCCGCGCCCAGCCGCCCGGGTACAATCGACGGCATGACCGTTATGGCTATTCGAGTTGACATCGTTCGCTATCTAGACAGCTCGTATCCCGGGTTCGTCGAGTGCCGCCTCGTCGATGCCGCCGGACGTGAACATTTCTTCCGCGACAAGGTCCCGGTTGTGACCCTGGCGGACATCGACGAACATAGTGACTACCCGCAACCAGGCGGCATCGGCTGCACCGTTATTTCACGACGGATAGCGGTGGGAGGGCGCGAAGTCGTGGAAGTCGATACGGAAAAGCCGTGGGCCATCGACTCAACAACTGGACAAATGCGATTTGAAGTTTTTGCCGACCAGCTCGAAGAACTGCCTTAAATCCCACCGCCATGACTCCTCCTCCCCGTCGCTGGTCGTTGACTAAAGCTTATCGGCAACTTCCGCCAAGGGCGCAGGCTGTTGTGTACGGTCTGCTGGCAGGACTGATAATTGGTGCCGCCCTCTTCGGGCCGCTTATTTTTATTTTCAGGTATGGGTAGCCGTCGCGGTCGGCAGCTGCCCGAAATGGCCACCACGCTAGTCGCCCAATACCCACTGCGCTCCCCGGTTCCCTTGCGGACGCCGTCCAATTAAGATGGACCGCTTTCCAATAGTCCGCACCTAATCATCCATTCGATTATGCAAGCGACGCTCAAAGCCGCCATCGTGACCGGCGGCGGAACCGGTGTTGGCCGCGCAACCGCGCTGCGGCTGGCCAGGCTCGGTTGTTCGGTGTTGGTCAACTACTCACGCTCGCGCACGGATGCCGAGCAGACCGTGGCCGATATCAAGGCGCTGGGGGCCCAGGCGATCGCCTGCCAGGCCGACGTGGCCGACGATGCGGCGGTCCGCGCAATGGTTGCCAAGGCTGTCGAAACGTTCGGCCGCATCGACTTGCTGGTTAATAACGCGGCCACCACCCGTTTCATCCCGGCGCCGCAGTTGGACGACGTGACCGACGAGGATTGGCAGCGGATCTTGATGGTCAACCTGGTCGGTCCGTTCCACTGCGCCCGGGCGGTGCGCGAGCCGATGCTCGCCACGGGCGGCGGCCAGATCATCAACGTGTCGAGCGTGGCGGCCTTTCTCGGCCGGGGCAGTTCGATTCCCTATGCCGCTTCGAAGGCCGCGCTCAACAACCTGACCACGGCCCTGGCTCGAACGCTGGCTCCCGCACATTCGCGTCAACGCCGTGGCGCCCGGGTTCATCGCCAGCCGCTGGCTCAAAGAGGGCCTGGGCGAATCGTACGAAGCGATGAAGCGTGCCAGCGAGCGGCGCAATCCGCTGGGCAAAGTCTGCACGCCCGACGACGTGGCCGAGACGATTTTGAGTCTGGCCACCGGCAGTCCGCTGATCACCGGGCAGGTGCTGGTGATCGACGGCGGCATGTTGATGGGAAGGTGAGAGGGAAGGATGAAGGATGAAAAACGAGGAAGGGCCGAGCCAATGTCCTGGTTCCTCGTTTTTCATCCTTCATCCTTCCGCTCGGCTGAGCTCGCCGCAAGCCGGCTTCATCCTTTCCTTCGTCATCCCCCGTATCTCGTCGTATCCCCCTATCTCCTTCGGGAAAACGCAGCTACTTTCAGAGCGTTCAATACCTCGCGCTCTCGGCGGAGCGACTTGCGGCGTAGCAGCTTGTGGCGGAATGCCGGGCGGCGCCAGATGCAGATTCGGATCGGCCAGGTCGACTTCGGTGTAGCCCGGATAGATGGGTTTGGTCCACAAGTCGGCCTGCGCCGGGTTGAGCGTGTTGATCTGCAAGTTGTTCAGGTCGATGCCGATTTCCAGTTTCGTGGTCGGCAAGTGCAGATCGACGTGACGCGGCAGCGTGATGCCGGTGGCCGGGTCGCGCCGGTGCCGGCTGAGTAGCGCGGTGGCCAGCCGCGTGCCCTGCGGATTGTAAACGTGTTCTTCCAGCACGATGCCGCGCGTGGCATCGATCACGGTCACCCGGGTGTTTCCGCCCGGCACGGTGGGCGGGGTGCGCACTTCCAGCCGGCCGGCGCTGACCGGAATCGGGCCTTCGTAAGCAATGCCCGGCTCGAACGAGACGACGCCCAGCGCCCGAATCAGCCAATCGGGCTCGATGGGCACCATCGGCCGCGCGGCGCTGGTGGCAAACTGATCGTGCCGGCAGAAGAACAGCCCGGGGGGCTGATTGCGCTTGACCCAAAACCAGAACAACTGGTCGTTGCTGCCGAGGTCGATCTCGGGGCCGGTAAAGGGAGTATCGGCCCGCAAGCGAAAATTGCGCTGCCGCTGATAGGCCACCAGCGCCCGCAGCGAGGGCAAGCCCGGCACGCTGATCGAGCCGCGGTTGGTGTACAGCGACAAGACCTGGTTGCTGTTGTTGTTGACCACGTCGACCACTTGCGTCAACGTCGCATCGCCGGGCAGTGCGCGGGATGGGCTGCGTGTACTGCTGAAGCATTTGCGGGCAACTGGCCCCGCTAGCCGCAGCGAGCACCACGGCCGACGCCAGCCATGCCAGAGGTTTGCCGACCAAAGCCCATCTCCGCATTCGTTTCGGACCGGAAGCGGACTGCCGGTCGCTTGCAGCTGTCGAAGTTTTTGTGGACAGATCGTTACGTCGGCCTGGCAAGCAGCAGCCTGGACAGTTCTTCCTGGATTGCCTTGGCGCGGTCGTCGGCGGGAATCATGGTCAGCACGCGATAGGTCAGGTCACGCCGCGGACAGTAGAGCAGCGACACTTCGCGTCCCAGCTCATCGTGCTCCGTGTCTTCCATTCGCACCACGCGCCGGCGGACCAACAGCAGCGACAGCACATACGCGCATGTCTTGACGCTCGCTTTGGGTGGCCAGCTCTTCCAACAGATCCAGCATGATATCGCTCGGTGCCCACTGCTGCCGCTTGGCGTCGCGGGCCGGCATGGTGGATTGCCACCAGCCGAGCACGTCCTCGGGCGGACCGAGCCAGCCATCGGACGAGTAATCTTGTCGAAGCACGTCGGCTCCTTGGGCGATCAACGTCGAATAGAACGTCTCGCCGGGTTGGATTTCGCGACCGGTCGCGGTGCAATGGCGGGTAGTACGCCCGACTTCGTAGTCCATAAAGGTGCGGAATGGTACGCGAAAGGGGCGATCGCGGGAAGGGAAGCTAAAGGATGAAGGCTAAAGGCTAAACGATGAAGGATGCCTGCGGCAAGCTCAGTCGAAACGAAAAACGGAGCGAGGAGGACTGCTAGCATGGAACCGAGGATCGGTTAATAGGCTGTGAAAAACCGCGCGTCGGTGCCGCCGGGTCCGATGGTCAGTTCCACCCGCCGTCCGCAGCGCGGACACGCGCCTTGGTAAGCGGTTTGCTGCTTGTTGATGTAGACCCGGGTGTAAATATCGCAGCACGCAAAACGAATACCCACAAAGGGTCGACCCGCCGCGCTCGAGTTCGATTGCGAGAAATCAGGACCGCTCGAGAGGTCGAGGTTTTCGCCGGGCATGATCGATTTTTATTGCATTAGGGCTGCGAGCTGCGCAATCGGGGCGCCGAGGTTGTCCGTTGCTTTAGACTAACGTAAAGCCAGCGTGCCGCGGAAGATCGATGTACTAAAGGAGGAAGGCGGAAGGATGAAGGATGCCTGCGACGAGCTCAGTCGAGACGAAAAACGAGGAAAAGTACGCACCGTCGGCCTTGATGTGCGGCTGTGCCGGAAACTTATAATGATGTCGCGCGCAGGGCTTTTGCCCGTGCCAACCGAACCCACCCCCAGGAGCCCTGTTTCATGGCTACGGACGAAGAAACCCTGAAGCGTCGCTATCGCGAGTTCCTCGACCTGCTGCCGGTCAGCAACGTGATTGCCGGCCTGCCGCAGAGCCAGGGAGCGATTAACTTTAGCCCCGACCAGATGGAGGTGCGCGCCCATACCCTGCTGGCGGCCTTCAAGGTCGCCCGAGTGCTGGTGCGCGAAGTCCTGGCCGGAGTCAGTTGACCCGCCACGGGGCAACGGCCCGGCTCGCCGATTCGCCGCCATTGGGGCGCAATAACTAATGCCTCGCGGTGCATTTGGCCGAAGCACGACTAGCTGCGTATAATCGATTAGTCAGCTAAGCTGGCCAATATGCAGGCTGTTTTGGGCTGATTGGGGCGACATTGAATCGCACATTTTGAGGAACCCGATGCGGGCCAACGGAAAACGCAAACAGGCGGCACTGGTCGGGCTGGCTTTCGACTCACCGGACGGCCAAACTCGGCTCACCCGAGGTAAGAACTTCGTCCTGGCCGGCGGTTCCGAAGAGACCCACAGCCTGATGCAGGAAACCGCACTCAAGATCAACGAGCACCTCGACAATCGCGGCAAGCGGTTAGAGGACGTCTCGGTCGGCGAGCTGCGCGACATCTGCGAGCGCGTTGCGCGCTGACCGCTGCACGCGGTCATGACGCGTCCGGGGGACGCATCTCGGAGTCTCCTGGAATCAGCCCACACCCGTGGCTGCGCCCATTGAAGTCGATGTGGCCAGCAATCGCTTCTTGCCACGCTTGCAACCACAGCACTCACACCGCAGCGAGCCATCAAAACGGGCTCGGGGCGGGCTTGATAACGCCTGGCTGAAGATTTATCGGGCCGCAAGAGCATCGTAAGCAAATGCTTCGAAGCTCGGGGCGTACTTCGAAAGCATTCCAGTGCCGGCATCACGTGAATCGTTCAGGGCCGATTCAAGGCAGGAATGAACCAGATAGAAATCGGCGACCGTGAGATGGCCGCCAGCCGCCGAATACAGGTTCAGAAGTCGAGTCAGCGGGGCGGAATCGATCGAGACGGGCTCCCAACCTCCGCCGGCCGCGAGCGAGTCGATGTTGACATTGCAAGCTACGCCCGTGCCGTTGTTCGAAAGCCCCTCGAGGTCCCACCGCACCGCTGCCGCCAGGTCGCTATTCGAGTTGCCCGTCAAAACGGAAAAGTCCACCGCCGCGGCCGGACTGGCAAGGGCAAACATCATGACCAGACCAGAAAAAAATCGATTCATTCCATTTCTCCTAATGCGATCGCTAAACCGGGTTCTGTTTGCATAAATCGACCGCCCGGTCAGCTCGACGATGTGCGAAGCGCACGGTCGAAAGTTCCAGGATCAGTCAGAAAGACCGCACCCAGGCCAAGAGCCTTGGGCGGTGTCCGCCGATAGAATGCCCATCACGTTTTGAACGTAGAACGGGCTATGCGGACTGCATTAGCGACTCAGAAAGAGTGTTTGCATTGCGGAGCCCATCGGCGCCGCGACGTCACATATAATAACCGCTGCCACTCCTTCTGCAATCCCTTCGCTTGAAAAATTCCAAAAATTTACCGTTCCCTAACAAATCCGGCGTTTCCGGTCAGGCCGCGACCCCGGCGGTGTGGTCAAACTGTTTGAGATCGTGGGCCGGCCAGGCCCCATTTTCAGCCCTAACGCTGCGGAATATCGTGCTCGTCTTCGATTTCGCCGACGATTTCCTCGATGATATCTTCCATCGTGATCAGCCCTAGCACGCGGCCCGATTTGTCGCGAACCACGGCCATCGGCCGCCGCTGGCGGCGAAACTGCCGCAGCACTTCGGAGATCGGCCGGTCCGGATCGACGAAAATCGGCAGATACATCGCGTCGTCCAGCACCACCATGCCCCGCAGGCTGAACAGGTGGAACAGATCCTTCGTGTTGACGATGCCCACGATGTTGTCCGGCTGGCGATCGTAGACCGGCATCCGCGTATGGGCCCCGTCGCGGACCGCTTCGAGGATTTGTTCCTCGGGCATGTGCAGTTCGAGCGCGGCCATGCGGCTCGCGCGGCACCAGGCAATCGCGCACCTTTTTGGCGGGCAAGCGAAACACGTTGGTCACGTATTCGGCCTGGTCGCGGGGCAACACGCCGGCCCGCCGGGTCTCTTCGATCAACAGCCCCAGCTCCTCGACCGAGTGCACCATTTGATGGCCGTACACCGGCTCGAAACCCAACAGGCGAATGATGCCGTTGCCGGCCGCGTTGATCACGGCGATGAACGGCCGCATCGACTGCGTGAACCACAGCAGCGGCCGGGCCAGCCACAGACTGAAGACGTCGGAGCGCTGCAAGGCCATGGCCTTGGGCGTAAACTCGCCCAGAATGACGTGCAGCACGGTGATCAACAGAAACGCGATGGCCGTGGCAATGCCGTGACTGGCCGCTACCGACCAACTGCCCGGCAGAAAGACCAGCAGCGGCTGCACGCTGCGGGCCAGGCACGGTTCGCCGATCCAGCCCAGCGCCAGGCTCGCCAGCGTGATGCCCAATTGCGTGGCGGCGATCGCGTCGTCCAGATGATCGAGCGCGTTGAGCACGGCCAGCGCGCCGACGCGACGGGCTTTGACCATCTCCTCGACTCGGGTCCGGCGGACCGAAACCAGCGAAAATTCGGCTGCGACAAACAGTGCGTTGACCAGCACCAGCAGCGGAACCGCCAGAACCCCCAGAGATCGATCCAGAACCAATCCATTGCTATTTCCGATCTGCCAACCTGCCGAATAACGCTAACGGCTGCTCGCGAACGCCAAAATTGCACGCAGGAAGTCGGGCAGGTCGTCCGGCTTGCGGCTGGAAATGAAGTGCCGATCGACCACTACCGCCGCGTCTTCCCAAATGGCGCCGGCGTTCACCAGGTCGTCTTTGATGCCCGGCGATCCGGTGGTTCGCACGCCGCGATACACGCCGGCCGAGATGGCAATCCAACCGCCATGGCAAATCGCCGCCACCAATTTTCGCGCCTCGGCAAACTGCCGAACCAGTGACAAGACCTGCCGGATCGCGGCGGAGTTTGTCGGGCATGAATCCCCCGGGCAGTACCACGCCTTGAAAGTCGTCGGCGTGCATGTCGCGGATGGCCGCATCGGCCGCGGCACGGATAGCCATGTTTGCCCTGGTAAACCGCTCCCAGGGTCGGGCCGGCCACGGTGACCCGGGCACCGGCCTCGATTAGCCGCAGCCGGGGATACCACAGTTCCAGATCCTCGTAGACGTCATCGACAAAGGTCAAAAATTGCTGACCGCCGAGGGGCTGCTCGCCTGACATGATCCGATGTCCTCCCTGGGTTTCTGCCCGACTGAATAATGACGGTCTACGGATTTCGCAGCTTTGCCGGATTTCACCCGCGATCAGGACATCTTTTGTACCAAGAGCACCAGCCGTGGGCTATGGTCTGCAACCTGCCGCTTGATGCGTGGGCGGCAGCCGCTTAGATTGGCACACTCAAGTCAACCTGGCGACAGGAAACGCATATGGACGAGCTCGCTTCGACTCTCACCCAATCCGCACGCGCCGCGCTGGCGGCCGATTTCGGCGATCGATCGCCGCATCATCGGCGTCTTGATCGAAAAGGCCAAAACCACGCCCGATGCCTATCCGATGTCCATCAATTCGCTTCGCTCGGGCGCGAACCAAAAAAACAACCGCTTCCCGCTCATGGAGTTGGAGATCGAGGATATCGACGAGTCGCTCGAGCGATTGCGCGCGCTGCGGCGCCGTCACCGAAGTCCAGGGAGGCGGCCGGGTGCCGCGCTTCCGTCATCATCTGTATGAATGGCTGGGCGCCGACAAAGTCGAACTCGCCGTGATGGCCGAACTCCTGCTGCGCGGAGCCCAGACCGAGGGGGAGCTTCGTGGTCGGGCCGCACGGATGGATCCGATCCCCGACTTAAACGCCTTGCGGCCAATCCTTGCGTCGCTTGAGTCCAAGGGCTTGATCGTCTCATTGACCCCCGCCGGACGGGGCCACGTGCTGACGCACGCCCTGTACCAGCCGCAAGAGATGGAAAAGCTGCGGGCCCAGTTCAGTTCGCAACCGACAGCGAGCTCCCAGCCGACAGGTTCCCGGCCGGTCCTCGCGCCGAGCAGTGGGGCAGCGGAGCCGGTGCCAGTCGAAGCATCCCTTGTCGCGCCACCGGATGCGATGTCGGCCGCCGCCGAAAATCGTTTGCACGAACAAATGACGCAGTTGCGCGAGGAGTTCGGGCATGTCCGCGACGAAGTCGCCCGTTTGCGACGGCAAATGGACGACCTCGTCGCCCAACTGCAATAGCCCGCGTCGGACACGAGGGCGCGAGCCGCCCCCTGTTGCTTTAACCAGCTATGCGGGAGCTATTTCAGCGATCGCGGGTACCAAAGACGAGCAACAAAAAAGCGCCGCCAGCCTGCCCCCAGCCCTGGCGACGTTCGGGCAATGACTGCCCGATAGTAAACATATCGTCCGAGCGCAAAGAAAGGTTTTGCCTACTGCTGAAAAATCCGGCGAACCTGACGAACTGATTTTGCCACGGGGGGGTAAACCGGCGCCCGCTGTCCGTCCCCCCGCTGCGAAATGCTAACTGGCCCGGCCCCGCCGGCGCTAGGGCAATCGCTCGAGAAATTGATCGATCGCCTGGAGTGCCCGAGGGGATAGCGGATCGTTATGGTCGCCGCCGCCAATGACGACCAGTTCTTTGGGCTCGTTGGCCGCCTCGAACAGCCGCCGGGCACAGGCCAGCGGCACGATGCTGTCGTGATCGCCATGAATTTGCAACAGCGGGCCGTGGTAACGGCCGATCTTGGCGAGCGAATCCAGGCGTGTGCGCATCAGCAATCGCACCGGCAACCACCAGGGGTAATGCGCAGCCGCGACGTCCGGCAGAGAACTGAACGTGCCCAGCAGGATCAAGCCGCGGGCGCCGTCGCTGGCAGCCAGATCGACCTGTACCCCGCCCCCTAAGGACTCGCCCAACAGCACGACCTGGTCCGCCTGGATGCCGGCCCGCCCGGCCAGCCAGGCGCGCGCCGCCCGGGCGTCGGCCAAAATGCCGGCCTCGTTGGGCGTGCCCTCGCTGCGCCCATAGCCTCGATAGTCGAACACCAGGACGCTTGCACCGCGCGCGTGCAAGGTCGCAGCAACTCGTCGCGCGAGGTGACGTTGCCGGCATTGCCGTGCGCGACCAGGATCGCGGCGCGCGGCTGCGGATGTTCCAGGAACCAGCCGTGTATCGAGACGCCGTCGACCGTTTTGATCCAAGCGTCTTCCACAGCCATTCCGACCGGCAGCCACCGGCCTTGCGGATAGCGATCGGGGAAAAAAATCAACCTTTCTTCGAAGATCATCAGCGCCAACAAAATTAAGAGGTAGGCAACCAGCGCCAGCCGCAACACGCTGAGGATTTTACCGGCAATTCGTCTGTTGAGCCGCTCCACCATCGAATTGTACCGGCGCCGCCAGGTGGCGAAATGTCGGGGAAGTCGGACGGGAGTATTGTTTTAGCCTTAGAGGCCGGCGGAGCGCTGGCCTTCGATTTTGGTGAAGTCATAGGTTCCGCAGGCGGAATAGCTTCACGCCGTCGCGGGAAGTTTCTCCTCGAGCGGTTCGTCTCCAATCTACACGCCCACGGGTCGGGTGCTAGAGTTCCTTTGGCCACCCCCCGTGTCGGCCGGACCGCGGCGCGCGATGCGCCTCCGATTTGCAGGTTATTGACGCTCCGCCGTGGTGGTGGAAGCGGGGCGGGTGGCGAAAAGCGTGAAACGCCGGCCCGGCCGGCTGGCGTGGCGATTTTGAGTCTCGCTAAGAGGCGTCTGGCAGGCCGCTTAGACCCGCAGGTCCGGCTGTGACGTTTGTGTCGGGGGAACCGCCCTGGAGGCAGGGAACTTTACAAAAGACCACGGATCAGGCAGGTCAGCCGTAACCTAGGATTTGTTGACGGAACTCGTGGTCGCTATTCGCCAAAGCACTTGCGTCTTTGGCGCGGCCCGCGCGTCTGTTTGAGGGAATCAGGCTTTCGCTCCACTGGCTCAAGACACTGCCGATCCGCGTCGTTTTCAACTTGAGGTCGCCGAATGGGTTTCCTGAAGAAGTTTTTCCGCAATGTGTTCCGCGATGGCACGCCGCCGCAGACGTCCAGCAGTTTCGAGCACCTCAGCGAGGAACAGCTCGAAGCTCACTTGGGCGTGGTCCGCTACGGCGATTTCCTGCTCTCCGGCGCGGTGCGGCCCAGCTACGACTTGCAAGTAGTCCCCGCCCAGGGATACCGGCACGACGCCTACCGCGATGAAGAGTCGAAAACCAGCGTCCCCGTCCTGATGGCCGCCGCGTCCAGCGAGAGCCTGTTCGAGATCTTCATGGATCTGCTCGATCCGTTGGGCAGCGAAGTCGATGTGGTGCTCGAGACGAGCCACAATCGCCAGGCCCGCGGTCATTCCGATCTCTACCGCGAGCACATCGATCTGCCCGTGCTCAAAAGCATTCTCTACGAATACGAAGACCTGTTGGTCAACGACGGCTGCACGGGAATCGCCGTGCTCAACCCGAACATTCCGCAGGAAGTCCAGTTCGACGAGCACAAGCTGCTGATCGTTTACGGCAACCAGTTGGAAGCCTACGAGCGCGTCTTCAACAGTCGCAGCGTACATTGCGACGACACGATGAAGTTCGTCACCGAGGCCGAGCACGTCCACTCTTCCAGCGAGCAGTATTTCGAGCAGTTCGATCAGCTCAAGGTGCGCCTGGGCATGGATGCCGACGCCTGGGCCACCCCGAGCTGGAGCTAGCTCGCTCGGACCGAGCCCGAGGTTATCCGGCCAAATTGCCAGCGGCAACCACGTCGAAACCACCTGCGCCCTGTTCGCGGATGGCTGAGCCCCTTCGAGTCAGCCGACTGGCAGAAGACCTGTCCGGGAACTGCAAGCCCGCCAAACATGCTCAGTTGGAGCGCTCGGCAAGCCGAAAAGATTTTCTGGCGGCCAAAGAGTTTTCTGCTGCCAGCGGCACGCGCATGGGTAGCCACGCAGGCCGCGCAGACTGCGGTTTTTGGCCTTGTGGCCGCTTGGCGTTTTCGTCAGACTACCGCCCCATTTCTCGTGCACGATTCTTTTATTCCGATCCCGTCTTGCTAATCGCATGCGCGTGCCCCGGTTCATCCAGCCGTTGGTCGCGACCGGTGCCTTATCGGCGGCGGTGCCGTGTGCATTGGCTGCGCGCCTCGGCGGCTCCATGCTGAGCCTGGCGATGATTGCTTGGGCCGCCAGCCAGGGTGGCTGCATTAGCTGGTTCGGTCCCGGTTTTGTGCCCCCCGAGGCCGCGTTTGCTCCGCTGCCGGTCGGCTCAAAACAACCCGGCGCTGATCCCCAATCAAAACCCCGATTTGGTGTTCGAGACCGTGATCGACGTGATCGACGACTATTTCAAGATCGATCGCGAGCTGCCTGTGCGGCTGGAAGGGGACGTGCTCGTCGAAGGACAAATCGAATCCTTCCCGCGCGGTGGGTCGACGCTGCTCGAACCCTGGAACCGCGACGCGGTCAATTTCTACGAGAAGCTCGAAGGCACGCTGCAGTCGGTCCGCCGCCGGGCCTTTCTGCGCGTGATTCCGGTCGAGGCCGGTTTCCTGGTCGACGTAGCGGTGTTCAAAGAGCTGGAGGACGTCAACCGTCCGGAAGTCGGTTCGGCCAGCCGCGCCGCCACCTTGCGTAACGACGATTCGATCCGCCGATTCGTCGATCCGGTCGGCGGGCAGCAGCCCACGATCGGCTGGATTCCGCTCGGTCGAGATATCGCCTTGGAGCAGGCGATCATCGGCCAATTGCAGTCGCGTTTTGTTGCGCGCCGTCGCGCCCACGCCGCTGTAGACCGGCTGCTTACGACTTGACCGTCGTCGGGGTGGCCATTGCAGCCGTGGGCGGCATCGCGTCCGACGCTTGCCCAGGCAATCGACTGGGCCACGACCCGCGGGCTGAGCGACCGGCAGCTTAAGAATGAAAGCGGTTCCCTTGCCAAGCGTGCTTTCGACGCGGATCCGGCCGTGATGGGCTTCGATCACGTCGCGGCAAAAGGCCAGCCCCAGGCCGGTGCCCCCTTTGCCGCTGGCGTCGGGACCCTGCTTGGTCGTGTAGAAACGGTCGAAAATCCGCGGCAGCTTGTCGGCCGGAATGCCCTGGCCGCTATCGCGAACCATCAGATCGACCGTGCCGGCCGCGGCATCGTGGCTGAGGCGAATCACGATCTGTCCGCCCGCGGTCATGGCCTGCCGGGCATTGATCAGCAGATTGATCAACACCTGCTGAATCTGGTTGCTGTTGACCATCGCCGGCGGCACTTCGGCCAACTGCTTGTCGATCGCGATGCGATATTTTGCCATCTCGCGCTCCAGCAACAGCAGCGCGTCGTCGACCAGCTTGACCATGTCGGTCGGCTCCTGACCGGCCGAACGATTGCGGGCAAAGCCCAGGATGCCGTTGGTGATCTTGGCGGCTCGGTTGCCGGCGGCCAGAATTTTTTCGAACGACTTATCGCGCGTGGCCTGGTCGCGATGCCGCATGCCCATCTTGGCGTAATTGATGATCGTCATCAGCACGTTGTTGAACTCGTGGGTGGTCGTGCTGACCAGTTCGCCCAGCGCCGTTAGTTTTTGCATCTGACCCAACTGCTCTTTGAGCAGATCGACTTGCTGCTGGAGGGTCAAGCCTTGCTCGTCGCCTGTGGCCATGCGTATTGCTCCCGCCGTTAAACTTTGCCCAGTAGGGGTCGTTCGCCTCGTCTCACGCCTTCGACGCGAAGTCGCGATCTTGCCTTAATCGCGTGCCTTAAACTCATGGGTCGTTTCGGTTTAGGCGGCACCCCACTGGTATCGACGAGGACGCCTTCGCGACTGGAGCGGGGATCGCTATAATCCGCCCCCTTGCGTGGGAGATCCGCTTTGGCAGCCGTGCACTTTGGAGGCTTTTGCGCATGCATACCGTCGAAATGCTGGAAGAGGCTCTCGAGTTGGCCGAGCGGCTGGGCTTCAAAGTCCGCCAGGAATGGCTCGACGGGCGTGGCAGCGGCGTCTGCGAACTGAAAGGCCAAAAATGGATCTTCCTGGATCTGGCCGAACCTGCGCGGGAGCAACTTCAGGCCGTGGCCGAAGGTCTGCAAAGTCTGGGACCCGGCATTTCCGCCAGCATGAGCGCCCCGCTGCGCGCGACGGTCGGCAAGCGTCGGGCAGCTTGAAACTCGTTGCCGGGGCGGGACATCCTGGGCCCCTTTGAATGAGCTGCTAGGGCGGGCTGGTCCGCTAGCGAAGCGCCAAGCAAGTTCGCCTAAACTCGCTCCCATCCTCGGCCGAAGAGATTTGCAGGCGGCTTGATTTTGCCGATCTTGCCGCCTAACATACCCGGCGCTGGAGGCTAAGCTGGCTGTCCGTTTTTGAGGTAGGCCGGAAGTGTCCCGGCCGACCGATGCCCTCCACGCGCCCCTGGACTGCGAGAGCGAGCCACAAGCCGCTGCACGCAACCCTTTCTCTTTTCTATGGTTGTTGTCGCGGCGCAGGTCCGATCTAAAGCGGATCGCACTTGCTGGCTTTTGAATAGCTGTTTGGCCCTCACTTCGCACGCGCTACCGATCGATTGCTTCGCCCCGCCTCGGAGGCCCCCCGCCGGGGCCGCCGATAGACGTTTGAGAAAATCCCATGGCCTCCGACTTCCGACTCAAAGAGCAACTGCCCGACCTGACCCGGCAGATCGTGCAGACCTATATCGACGTGCCCACGATCAACCACCTCGGCCATTGCCCTTTGCCGAACTACGACGTCGTGATTTCCGCCATTGAGGACCTCAAGGAAGTCATTTATCCCGGCTATCGGCGGCGCGAGGGATTGCACCTGGGCAATGTGACATACCACGTGGGGGACCTGATCGACGGTTTGCACGACAAGCTCACGACCCAGATCGGACGTGCTTTGCGGCACGACGCCGGCGCCTCGAACGATTGCCAGGGGAAACCGACTTCGAGGCCCTGGGCCAGGCCAAGACGATCCAGTTTCTGGAGCAGATTCCCGATTTGCGGGCTCTGTTGGCGCTCGACGTGCAGGCCGCCTATGAAGGGGACCCGGCCACCAAGACGACCGACGAGGTGATTTTCTGCTATCCGGGCCTGGAGGCGATCACGGTCTATCGGCTGGCACACTTGCTGCACGAGCTGGAAATTCCGCTCATCCCCCGGATGATGACCGAGTGGGCCCACTCGAAAACCGGCATCGATATCCACCCCGGCGCCAGGATTGGCCGTTATTTCTTCATCGATCACGGGACCGGCGTCGTCATCGGCGAGACCTGCGAGATCGGCGACCATGTAAAGCTTTATCAAGGCGTGACACTGGGGGCCTTGAGTTTCGCCACCGACAACGACGGCCAATTGGTTCGCGGCACCAAGCGCCATCCCACGCTTCAAGATCGCGTGATCATCTATGCCAACGCCACGGTGCTGGGCGGCATGACCGTGATCGGACACGATTCGGTAATCGGATCGAGTGTCTGGCTGACCCGCAGCGTCGACCCGCACACGACCGTGGTGCTCGAAAAGCCGAAGCTGCGGATCCGCGGCGAGCACCCCGAAATGGACGAAGTGCTGGATTATCAGATCTAGAGAGCGCATCTCGGCAGATCTAATCGCGCTCTGGCTCTGCGCCGCATGCTTTGCGCCGCCGGCAAGGTTTAACGCGGAACGACACAGGCACCCGCCGCGAGGAGTTTCAGCCGCAATTGGCCCGTCGCCTCGGCCAAATCGGCTTCGAGCCGGGCCAGGTCAGCATCCAGCAGGATCGCGGTGCCCGATCGGCTGTAGCAATGCGCCAGACGATTGGCAGGGAGCACCGGGGGGGGCGAGTTTTCCGGCAAGGTCTGGCTTGGCGGCGACAGGCGACCGGCCAGGCGAGCAAATAGCCTGTCGAGCGATGCGTCGGCGGCATCCGACTCGGAGCCGCCTTCGGTGCGTAGCGACGTCAAAAATTGTTCGCCGCTTTCCGCCGATTCGATTTCAATCAGGCCGACGATTTGTGCCACCGACGAAAACATAAACCCCGTCTCTTGCCCGCGCGCTTGCGTCCTTGACTCGCCGGCCACGGATGCCGCCAGCGGTTTTCATCGTGCCGCTGCCGGATTGCTGGCTAGGAATATTTTCGGCACGAGCGGGCCAACCGTTTGAACCCCAGCCGCCACCGCAGACGGAAATTCGCCAACCGACATGCCGGTGAACCGGCGTAGCGAAGATGTGTGGCGCCGCTGTGTCTTCAACCCGGCTAGATCTTGCGGGCCATTCGCAGTTGAGCCCGGGCTTGAGACTCGAGCAGGTCGCGCTGGGCCAGCAGCTCGCTGCTGTTGGCGCGGCGTGCGTGGGCTGCCGCCAATTGTTCGGCGGCGAGCCGGGCATCGATCTCCGCGGCCGGAATCGCCCGGCCGGTCAGCACCGAGACCACATTGCCGACCACCTGCACGAAGCCGCCGTCCAGATAATAGCGCTTGGTCTGCCCGCCGCAGACGATGCGCATCTCGCCATAGCCCAAGCGGCCGATCAGCGGGCTGTGGGCCGGCGCGATGCCGATTTCGCCGTCATAAAGCGGCAGGGCCACAAAATCGGCGCTGGTTTCGAGCACCGTGGCCTCGGGCGTGACCACAACGCACTCCAGCAGCCGGCCGAGCAGCCCAATCTGAGGCTCCGCGCTGCTTCTGACAGTGCTGTTTCCGACAGTGCTGCCTCCGGCATTACCGCCGTGGGATTTAGCTCCGCCATGTCGTTCATCGACCATCGGTCTTAACCCTTTGCGGCCAACTTCTTGGCCTGCTCTTCCGCTTGCTCGATCGAGCCGACGTACATGAAAGCTGTCTCGGGCAGGTGGTCCCACTTGCCGTCGGCAATCTCCTCGAAGCTGCGAATCGTGTCGGCCAAGGGAGTGATTTCCCCCTTCTTGCCGGTGAAAACCTCGGCCACCAGGAACGGCTGCGACAGGAAGCGTTCCATGCGGCGGGCCCGATGGACCACCAACTTGTCCGACTCGCTCAATTCGTCGACGCCCAAAATGGCGATGATGTCCTGCAACTCGCGATAGCGCTGTAAAGTGACCTGCACGCGCCGGGCAATGGCATAGTGCCGCTCGCCGACATACTGCGGATCGAGAATCCGGCTGGACGAAGCCAGCGGATCGACCGCCGGATAGATGCCCTTTTCGGTGATCGAACGCTCCAGATACAAGAATGCGTCCAGCTGGCCGAATGCCGCCGCGGGGGCCGGATCGGTCGGGTCGTCGGCCGGCACGTAGACCGCCTGGACCGAGGTGATGGCCCCCTTGTTGGTCGAGGCGATCCGTTCCTGCAACTGACCCATTTCCGTGGCCAGCGTCGGCTGGTAACCCACGGCCGAAGGCATGCGCCCCAGCAGGGCCGAAACTTCGCTGCCGGCCTGCGAGAAACGGAAGATGTTGTCGATGAACAGCAGCGTGTCGGTGCCGGTCGTGTCGCGGAAATACTCGGCCATCGTCAGCGCCGACAAGGCCACTCGCAAACGGGCGCCGGGCGGCTCGTTCATCTGCCCGAACACCATGCAGGTCTGTTCGATGACGCTGCGGCCGGTGTCGCCGATCTTGGCCTCCTGCATTTCCAACCACAGGTCGGTTCCTTCGCGGGTCCGCTCGCCCACACCCGCAAACACCGACGAACCGCCATGGGCGCTGGCGATACGGGCGATCAACTCGGTCAGAATGACCGTTTTGCCCAGGCCGGCCCCGCCGAACAGTCCGGCCTTGCCGCCGCGGACAAACGGCGTGAGCAGATCGATGACTTTGATGCCGGTCTCGAACAGCTCGGTCTTGGTCGTCAGCTCGCTGAGGGCCGGTGCATCGCGATGGATCGGCCAGAAATCGTCGGCATTGACCGGCCCACGGCCGTCGATCGGCTCGCCAACCAGGTTGAACACCCGGCCCAGCGTGGCCGGCCCGACCGGCACCTTGACCGGCGAACCGGTATCGACGCAGTCCATGCCGCGGACCATGCCGTCGGTGCTGCCCAGGGCCACGCATCGCACGCGGCTGCCGCCGAGTTGCTGCTGAACTTCGCCCACCAGGCTCAGCTTGACGCCCTTGTGCTCGGAGGTGATTTTGACCGCGTTGTAGATCGCCGGCAGATGTCCTTCGGCGAATTCGACGTCGAAGGTCGAACCGATGATTTGGGTCACGTGACCGACGTTGGTCGCGTGGGCCGGCTGTTTGGCGGGAGCCGTTTTATTGACAGTTGCCATGACTGGACTGACTCGTACTTGAGGGTGAGATTTTCTTCGACCAATAACTCTGTTGCCACCATGTCCGACCGCCCGGTTTCACCCAGCGGCCACGAAACAATGGATGCGGGATTATTTGAGTGCCTCGACGCCGCCGATGATCTCCATGATTTCGCCCGTGATCTGGCTCTGCCGGGCCCGATTGTAGGACATCGAAAGTTGCTTGATCAGGTCCGAGGCGTTTTCCGTGGCGGCTTTCATGGCCACCATCCGCGCCACCTGCTCGCTGACCGCCGCATCGAGAAAGCACTTGAAGAGCTTGACCTTGAAACTTGTCGGCACGACTTCTTCCAAGATGCTTTCGGCCGAAGGCAGAAACTCGTATTGCGACTGTCCCTGCCGAGCCGGCCGCCTCGACTCCCCTCCAGAGAACCCAAGGGAAGCAAGGTTTCGACCGTCACCACCTGCCGGCTGACGCTCTCGAACCGCATGTAGGCCACGTCCAGCCGATCGAGCTTGCCCGCCGCATAGGCCAACAGATAGCGGTTGGCCAGCACTTCGACTTCGGCGAAAGCTGGGCTTGTCTTCGAAGTGGGTGAACGTCTCGTCGCGGCTGGATGCCGCGGAAACGGAAGGCCGAAATTCCGCGTTTGCCTGAGACTTCCAGCGTCAACTCGGGCACCTCGGCCTTGAGCTCCTGGTAGCGGGCGAACGCGGCCCGCTGCACGCTGGAGTTGTAGCCGCCGCACAATCCGCGGTTGGCGGTCAGCACCAGCAACGTGGCCCGCTCGGTCTCGTCGCGCCCGGCCAGCAGCGGATGGCTGACCGTGAGCCCGCTGGCGGCCAGATCGGCCACCAGCCGGGTGATCCGCTTGGTATAGGCCGTGGCGGCGTGCGCGCGGTCCATGGCCTTCTTGAATCGCGCCGTGGCGATCAGCTCCATCGTCCGCGTGATCTTGCGGATGTTGCGGATCGACTTGCGGCGTTTATCGAGTGCTCGGGCTTTGGCCATACCGACTAACTACCAAATTTTTACGAATCGCATCATTACGTTAAGCCCACGGGCTGCGGCCCGTGGGAGGCCCCTGCCCGGAACCTTGCCACCAAACCATCCCGCCCGTAATCAAACCCTGCGTGTCCCCGCCGCATGGGCCGAAAACTGCTTCTGAAACTGTTCGATCGCGGCGTTGAGCGCCGTCATGGTGTCGCTGTCCAAATCCTTGCGTGTCGATGATCTTTTGCCGGATCTCGAACTTTTGATCCCGCATGAACGTCAGAAAGGCCTTTTCCCAGGCCGAGACTTCCTTGACCGGCATCTTGTCCAGGAACCCGCGGGTGCCGGCATAGATCATCAGCACTTCGTCGACCACTTCCAGCGGCTGATACTGCCCCTGCTTGAGCAGCTCGACCATCCGGTAGCCGCGGTCGAGCCGGGCCTGCGTGGCCGGATCGAGGTCGGTGCCCAACTGGGCAAACGCTTCCAACTCGCGGAACGCGGCCAGGTCCAACCGCAAACCGCCGGCCACTTTCTTCATGGCCTTGATCTGGGCCGCGCCACCGACGCGGGACACCGAAATGCCCACGTTCATGGCCGGGCGGATGCCGGCAAAGAACAAGTCGGGCTGCAAGTAAATCTGCCCGTCGGTGATCGAGATCACGTTGGTCGGAATGTAGGCCGAAACTTCCCCTTCGAGCGTTTCGATGATCGGCAGCGAGGTGAGCGAGCCGCCCCCCAGCGCGTCGCTGAGCTTGGCCGATCGTTCCAACAGCCGGCTATGGGCGTAGAACACGTCGCCGGGATACGCCTCGCGGCCCGGCGGGCGCCGCATCAGCAGCGACAATTGCCGATAGGCCGTGGCCTGCTTCGACAGATCGTCGTAGACGATCAGGGCGTGCTGCCCCTTGTAGGTGAAGTACTCGGCCATCGACGTGCCGGCATAGGGAGCCACGTATTGCAGCGGCGCCGGATCGCTGGCGCTGGCCACGATGACGGTGGTGTAGTCCATGGCCCCTTTTTGCCGCAGGGCCTCGATCACGCCGGCCGTGGTCGAGGCCTTTTGGCCGACCGCCACGTAGAAGCACTTCACGCCGGAGTTTTTCTGGTTGATGATCGTATCGATGCCGATGGCCGTCTTGCCGGTCTTGCGGTCGCCGATGATCAGCTCGCGCTGGCCGCGGCCGATGGGCGTCATGGCGTCGATGGCCTTGATGCCGGTTTGCAGCGGCTCGGTCACCGGCTTGCGGCCCGACACGCCCGGGGCCATGGTCTCCACGTCGCGGCGCTCGGTGGTCAGAATCGGGCCCTTTGCCGTCGAGCGGGTTGCCCAGCGGGTCGACCACGCGGCCGATCACGGCGTCGCCCACCGGCACGCTTAACAGCCGGCCGGTGCTTTTGACCTCGTCCCCTTCCTTGATCTTGAGGTAATCGCCCAGGATGATCACGCCGACCGAGTGTTCTTCGAGGTTGAAGGCCAGCCCGATGACGCCGCCGGGAAACTCGACCATTTCGCCGGCCATCACGCCGGACAGGCCGTAGACGCGCGCAATACCATCGCCCACTTCCAGCACGCGACCGACCTCGCGGACGTCGATCTGCGACTTGAAGTTTTCAATTTCCGCCTGAATGACGGAAGCGATCTCGTCGGCTTTGAATTTCATGAACGCTCCTATGGATGATCTGCGAGCGGAGTTGCTCGAGTTGTCGCTTCACCGACCCGTCGTACACCGTATCGCCGATCCGCAGCACGGCGCCGCCGATCAGGTTGGGGTCGACCGAGGCGTCGAATCGCGGCTCGCCGTGAACGATTGCCCGCAGCGATTGCTTTAGTTTTTCAGTGGTCGCGGCGTCGAGCGGCGCGGCCGTAGTTACCTTGCACGCGGACGATCCCGCGCAGCATCGTCGATTTGCCGGTGGAATTCGGCTTGAATGGCCCCCAGCAGGTCCAGCCGCGAATGCCGCGAGAGCACCCGCAGAAAGTCGACCAGCGTCGGGGTGAACTTGGGCGCGAACACGCGGTCGATGATCGCCTGCTTCTCGTCGTCGCCCAGCAATTGCGAGGCCAGCACCTGGGCGAAACGGGGCTGGGCGTTGATCAATTGGATCAGCGCCTCGAACTCGTCCGCCACGTCGGCCGTGTTGCCGGCCTTTTCGGTCGCCCCCAGCAGCGCCTTGGCATAGACCGCGGCCAATTGCTGGATGCCCGCGTCGAAGTGCGGCTGGCCCGAGTTTTCGTTTGCCTGATCGATCATCGAAACATTTCCAGCGGTTCGAGCTAATTACGGCTGGCGGGGAAGGTGGGAAACTTGGCCACCGCTTCCTGGATCAGCCGCGCGTGGTCTTTGGCGTTCAAGCTGCTATGGACGATTTTTCCGGCCAACTCGACGGCCAATGTCGCGCTCCGCTCGGCCAGCGATTGAAGGCCGCGTCGGTGGCTCCCTCGATATCACGCAGCGCCCGCAGCCGCTCCGTTTCGGCGCCGCTCTTGGCTTCGGCCAGGATCGACTGCTTGGTGTGCTCGGCGTCGCGTCGGGCCTCTTCCAAAATGCCGCGCACCTGTTCGGCCGCCCCCTCCAACTTGCGCTCGTAATCGACGAGCAGTTGCCTGGCTTCGTCGTGCTGGCGCTGCGCGTCGGCGATGTTTTTGGCGATCGCCTCCTCGCGCTTTTCCAGTCCGGCGACAATCGGCCCCCAGGCAAACTTCCAGAGAATGGCCAGCAGGAGGACAAACACGACAAACGTGAAAAAGGCCAGATCGCTGCGGATCTCCTCGGGCTTTAAGACTTTGCCCAGATCCGCATCGGCCAGTCCGATGTGATCGCTATGGCCCTCATGGGCGCCACCGCTGGCGGCGTGTGATTCGTGCCCATGCTCCTCGGCGAAACCCAAGCCGGGCATCGCCGACGAAACGAGCGCAACCAAGACTGCTACGACCACAGACTGCCGGATTTTCATCAGTATTCTCCCGCTACGCGCTTTAGACGCCCGTCGAGCAGATGTACAGCGCATAGAACGTGAAACCTTCGATGAGTGCCGCGGCAATGATCATCGCCGTCTGGATGCTGGCGGCCACCTCGGGTTGACGCGCCATGCTCTCCAGCGCGCTGCCCGCCAAGCGACCGATGCCGGCGGCCGCGCCGATGACGACCAGTCCGGCCCCGAATGCGCCGCTGAAGGAAATCCAAGCGGTCGGCGCCGAGCCGGTGCCCTGCGCCATGGCTGCCGTGGACGAGACCAGAACCAAGCCAATGCCCGCAAAAGCGATCTTCAACAACTGTTTCACGGATCGATTCTCCTGAAAAAAGGTGGGGGGGCTCGCCGGCCTGCCGCGCCTAGTGGTGATGCACGGCCGCGCCGATGAACAAAGCGGACAAAAACGTAAAGATGTATGCTTGCAGCAGCGCCACGAACAATTCGAGGCAGTTGAACAAAACCGATCCGATGATGGCGATCACCGCCGTGATCCACCAGCTACCGCTGGCAGCCCCCGCCACGCTGAATGCCAAAGTCATGATTCCCAACAACACCAGGTGGCCGGCGACCATGTTCGCCAAAAGACGAATGGCCAGCACCCCGTGGCGAATAAACATGCCGCCGACTTCAATCACGAAGATCCCCAGCTTCAGCGGGGCCATGTACCAGGGCAGGTCCATGTGCGGCACCTGATTGAACCAAAATCCGATCGGCCCGAACTTCGCCATGCCGGCGATGAACACCGTGCAAAGCGTCACCGCAGCCAGAGCCAAAGTCACGCCAAACGTCCCCGTCGGCGATCCGGCCCAGGGCACCATGCCCATCAAGTTGCAGCCCAAAA
Organism: uncultured Planctomycetaceae bacterium; assembly: GCA_963793635.1. Lineage (GTDB taxonomy): Bacteria > Planctomycetota > Planctomycetia > Pirellulales > PALSA-1355 > CAWCAX01. The sequence goes on along the minus strand of CAWCAX010000006.1, from coordinate 816,351 downwards.
TAAAGAAAAACAGGGTCCACAAGAGCGGCAGGAAACGGTCCGCGTCATGACCGCCAATGGCGGGTCGGGCGACGTTGTCTCGCATGTAAACCAGGATCGACTCGAAGAAATTCCAGACGACACCCTTGGGAGCCTGGCCCGTGCTGATGCGCCGGGCCAGCCGGGAAAAAATAACAATCAGGATGACCGCAACCACGACCTCAAGAATCATGAACTTCGAAATGCTGAAGACGCCGGGTTGCGGTTGGTACAAATTTTTCGGGGGGCCCAGCGGTTGAGGGATTATGACTTTGCCGTCCAGTTGCTCTTGATAATCTGACAACGTGGCATCCGGGTGCTGGGCGCGGAGCCACGCCGGAACGTCGTTCAGGCTGTGATAACGCCACATGAACTTCGGCACGTCGAAATAATACGTATCCTTGATGTGCAGGATTTCGTGTGCCATCGCTAGCCGATCCTCGATTTGCGCGAGTCGGAACCGGCCGCTGCGGCCATCCGCCGAACCGCGAGCAGGGTGCCAACGGCGAGCGTGAACAGATAGAAGACGACCATCAGGCCAAAAATCCCGGCCTCCGCCAGGCGGGGCGAATTGCGGCTCGACACCAGGGCCACCGCAAAGGGAATCGAAAACCCAAAGAGCGCGCCATACAAGAGCGCGTAAAAGCCCCGCAGCGGACCCCGATGCAAACTCGACGCGAACAGCGTGAGGGTCGCCGCGAACCAACAGGTTGCGGCGGCAACTGCAGCGGCCATCCAACCCACAGAGCCATGTCGGCCGCCGGCGATCGTGCCGACGACGGAATACGCCGCCACAACGGACGCGAGCAGCCAATAGCAAGCCGCCTGAAGGCCCAACGGACGGCCCCCATCAGCACAATTGGTGAACCCGCGGCCGGCAGGTTTGATGAATTCTGTCACGACGCCGGTCAACTTAGGGTGCCCTTGTTCGCCTGGCGCTCCCGATCAGTCGTCCTCGGGACGATGCGCCTTTTTTTGTTCGATTCGAGCCCGGTCCGCGGCCCTAGTTATCAAGATCAGGTGCCACAAACCCAAAGAGATTCCCAAGGCAAAGCCCAACAACACCAGGAAAGGAATTCCCCAGCGATCGGCCAGCCATTGACCTAGCAGTCCCGGCAGGATCATCTCCGCCGAGATGGCGAAAATTCGGGAAACCCAAATCATCGCCGACGCCATCGGTTGCGGCCCGCCCGCCGGATCGGTCACCAGTGTCTCCCAGACATGATGAACCAAACTGGTTCGTGCCCCAAGACAACCCAATCGCCGAGCTAGCCGATGCGAGGCCTCCGCCGGGCCCAAACTTCCCAAAGCTAGCGAAGCCATTACGTTCTCTTAAGTTTTGCCAATGTTACCTGAGGCTTCTGTAGGGGTCAATCGGCTGGGATCGAAATTCGTGTTTTTTTTCACAATGTCGATTAAGTCGCTAATTTGCAATTAGTTATGGCGTAAAGTCAGCCTCTCTTCGAGGCCCGCTAATCCCCTCGCTAATGTCCCCGCTCGGCACTCGGCCAGCTAATCTCAGGATTAGGAATCCCGGTTGAAAAAAATTCCCCTGGACAAGCTCCCGCAACCAGATGCCGTTTTATCGCGCAAGTGTAAACAAAACGAATACTTGCGACCGTTCCAGAGGCCGCCAAACCCCTCTTGGGAACGGGAAGTGCATTGCGTGCTGGTCCGACTTCGATTAAACTTCGTTTATCCGATTTGCTCTGCGACGGCCCGCTGGTGGTTTTGAAACCAGGCCACTGGAATTCGTATGTAGCAGCGATTTTGGACTCCGCCAGGAAAGGCGGCCTACACCCCAATGGTTCGAACCACACCCCGGTTTGTACTTGTCGGGACAATACCTGACTTGCGTTGGACGATTGATCGCCAGATGCGCGTCTTGCAACCCACAGCCTGAGTCGGGTTGGATTCGCACACTAGCGGCTCAAGCGTCGCCCTCATTCGGCTAGGGACTGCCTTTGAGGTTTGAGCGTTTATTCCAGTCACGGAGGACGCTCACTCTCCCCCACGATTTCGTGCCAGGCTCTGTAGCGCATTCGCAATTGCAAGCCGGCAACCGCGGAGGTAAGTCCTTTGATGACCCCAGCTTCTCTCAAGTCCTACAGCCAAAAAGATTTGGCCCAAATGGCACGCCAAGGCGGCGTCCGCGGATGGCATGCCATGCGGAAGGACCAGTTGATCAAGGCGCTGCTGACCGCCGCCCGAGCGCGGGCCGAGACAGGCCGCACCTCGAAGAAGGCCGCGACTGCAACGCGCCGTTCCGCTCCGCCACAATCCGTGGCACGCCCGACCGTAGCCCGCCGCGCCGCGGCCGCCAAACCGCTCGCCAGAGCCAATCTGGTCCGCAGGAGAAGCGTCCCCAGAGTCAACGGGACTGTGGCGGCCAGCGCAGGAAACGGTAGCGGACGCGTTCTGGACGGCAGAGCCACGAGCAATGCCGCGGTAAACGCCGGCTCTGCAAATGGCCATTCCACCAATGGGTTGGCCAATGGCAAATCGGCCAGTCGCCCGCTGACGAGTGTTCCGTCGGCTAGTCGTCCGGTGGCCAGCGCCGCTGCCCACCTGCGGCCAGCGGCCCCGCTCCGCAAACCTAGCAGCCCGCGCGTGGTCAGGCACATTCAACAAGCAAAAGCCAAACTCGACCGTTCCAAGAATCTCGCCACGACCGGCGGAAGCGCAAAGCGAAATCGCGAGATGCGCGATCGCATCGTGGTCATGGTCCGCGACTCGTACTGGCTGCACGTGTACTGGGAGCTGACTCGGCAAAGTGTCGAACGGGCCCAGGCAGCCATGGGTCAGGATTGGCATTTGTCGCACCCTTGCCTGCGCCTGCTCGAGATTTCAGAAGGGGGCGCCACCAACGCCTCGGAACGGGTTGTCGAGGACGTGACGATCCATGGCGGGGTATCCAATTGGTATCTGCACGTAAGTGACCCGCCCAAGAGTTATCGCATCGAGATTGGCTATTTGGGCACCGGGGGCAAGTTTTTCGCGCTCGCCCGCAGCAATGTGGTCACCACTCCCATGCCCGGCACGAGCGATACCATCGATGAACATTGGGCCGGTGTCGCCGAGAATTTCGACAAGATCTACGCCATGAGTGGCGGTTACTCAGCCGAAGGCTCGAATCAGGAGCTGCAGGAACTGTTCGAAGAGCGGCTCCGCCGCCCGATGGGTTCGCCCATGATGACCCGCTACGGCGAAGGCATCGAAGGCCTGTTCCCGGGCAAGGGGAACTTCCGGCTTGAGGTCGACGCCGAGTTGATCGTCTTCGGCGTGACCGAAGCCAACGCGCACGTCAGCCTGCGCGGCGAACCGGTGCCGCCTGCGGCCGGACGGCAGCTTTACGGTGCGGATCAGCTTGCCGAACCAGCGCCAGGTCATTCCCGTCGTGGCCTCGGCCGCCAACGGGGGTGAGCAACGAACGGTCGTTTTGGCGATCGAACGCAATACCAAAGTGATGGAGCCAGTCCTGCGCGAATCGAACGACTGACGCCGGCGGATTACCTTTACACGAAAACCGACGCCCCGTTTCCGGCCCAGGCCGGGGACGGGGCGTTTTCCGTTGGCCAGCGATTCTTCATTCCCTGCCGCTTTGCTCACTCTTCGCCTGGGCTTCGATTACTCGCACCAACCACCCTGGCCGAGATCGCGGCAGGCGGTATAAACTTAGCACAGGAGTTGTGGCTCACGGGAGGAAGATCAGCGTGTCGAAAGACATATCCAAAACGCTTGGCGGCTGGCAGTTCGATCCGGACCATGTTTCGGTGCGAATCGTGGCCGGGGAAGATGGCCGCGACAAGATCCAACTCCGGCTCGATTTGGGCCTGTTACAGATGGAGTTCGATGGCCGCCCGGATGGCGAGAAGGTCGAAGGCTGCGATTCGTGGTTCGAGTTTTACCTCGCTCGCCAGCAATCCCATGATGCCGCCAATCCTGACGGCTTGCCGTTCGTGCTGGAAAGCGATGACTGCGGCCGGCTGCTCCGCGAAGGAATTCAATATTACCACCGCTACATCAGTTTCTGGCACCTGGAACGCTACGAGCTCTGTGCCCGCGACACCAGCCGCAACTTGCGGCTATTTGCATTCGTGCGCGAGCATGCGCGGCACCAAAAAGACAAGCTGATGTTCGACCAGTGGCGGCCCTATGTCACGATGATGCACGCCCGGGCGGTGGCCACACCGCTGGCCGAGCTGCACGACTACGAAGCGGCGATTGGGGTGATCGATGCCGGGATTGCCGGCATCCGCCAGTTTTTATCCGAATACAATCAGCTCGAAAACGCTGAATCGTGCACCGAGCTGGCTCAACTGGCGCGCTGGCGCGACCAATTGGCCTCGAAAGGACCGGGGCGGTTTGCCCCCCAGCCAGAACCCCAACATCCGCTGCTGCAGCTCAAAGAGGAGCTGGATCTGGCCATCATGGAAGAGCGTTTTGAGGACGCCGTCCGCTTGCGCGACCAGATCCGGCGCTATCGCGAGCAGCCGCTCAATCCAGGCCCCACCGAGGGGCTGTAAGTTTATCGGAGCGGCCATTTCGTGCGGCCCCCGGGCATCGGGCGACACCGAAAATGGCCTCGATTCCTAGCGTTTGCTCAGCGCGATGCTCGGCGAACCATTCTCGACGACACTCGACGGAGACCAGGCGTGCCACTGTTGACCCTGCAAGACATCACCGTCAGTTTTGGCGGGCCGGCGGTCCTCGACCAGGTCACGCTGCGGATCGACGCCGGCGAGCGGATCGGCCTGGTGGGCCGCAACGGCGCCGGCAAGTCGACCCTCATGCGCTTGATTCAGGGAGACGTCGCGGCCGACCGCGGCGACGTCGTGCGGCAGCAAGGTTCGCTTGTGTCCATGCTGGCGCAGGAGGTACCCCGCGATTTAAGCGGCACTGTCTATGACGAGGTTGCCCGCGGCCTGGGCGCCGAGGCGCAGCTGCTGGCCGAATATCATCGCACGAGCGTCGAATTTGCGGCCACGCATGACGCGCGGCTGCAAAGCGATTTGGAACGCTTGGAGCGGGCTCTGGAGTCGCAAGGGGCCTGGCAAATGCACGATCGGGTCGACCGGGTATTGTCGCGCATGGATCTCGCGCCCGAGGCCGCCTGCGGCGACCTCTCGGCGGGGCTCAAACGCCGGGTTCTGCTGGCCAAGGCCTTGGTCCGCGAGCCGGACATTCTGCTACTTGATGAACCGACCAACCATCTGGATCTGGCAGCCATCGATTGGCTGGAGCGGTTTCTGGATCGTTACGACAAAGCCTTCGTGCTGATTACGCACGACCGCATGTTCCTGCGCAAGCTGGCCCGGCGAATCGTGGAAGTCGATCGGGGGAAACTGACCAGTTGGTCATGCGACCATGCCACCTATCTGGAGCGAAAGCAAGCCGCGCTCGAGGCCGAAACTCAGCAGCAGGCCCTGTTCGACAAGCGCCTGGCGCAGGAGGAAGTTTGGATCCGCACTGGCATCAAGGCCCGCCGCACGCGCAACGAGGGCCGGGTCCGCGCGCTGGAAAAGCTGCGCGAGGTGCGCCAGGCCCGCCGCCAGCGGCCGGGCGAGGTGCGCATGCAAGCGGCCCTGGCCGACCGCTCCGGCCGGCTGGTCATCGAAGCCAAGCAAGCCACGTTCGCCTATCCGGGGGCCGACGAGCCGGTGATTCGCGAATTATCCACCGTGGTCATGCGCGGCGACAAGGTGGGCATTCTCGGGCCGAACGGCTCCGGCAAAACCACCCTGCTGCGGCTGCTTTTGGGGCAACTCGATCCGCAAAGCGGCAGCGTGCGGCAGGGCACGCGCTTGGAAATCGCCTATTTCGATCAGCTGCACGCTCAGCTCGACGACGAAAAGTCGGTGTTGGAAAATGTCACCGACGGCAGCGAGCGAATCACGGTCGACGGCCGCAGCCGGCACGTCATCGGTTATCTGGAAGACTTTCTGTTCTCGCCGGAGCAATCGCGGCAAGCGGTAAAGAAGCTATCCGGCGGCGAGCGAAACCGGCTGCTCCTGGCCCGGCTATTCACCAAAGCCTCGAACGTGCTGGTGCTGGACGAGCCGACCAATGATCTGGACTTGGAGACACTCGAACTGCTCGAAGAACTACTGGCCGACTATCAAGGCACCGTGCTGCTGGTGAGCCACGACCGCGAATTCCTGAACAACGTGGTCAGCAGCACGCTGATGCTCCAGGGGGACGGCCAAATCAAGGAATCGGCCGGCGGCTATGACGACGCCCTGCGTGCCGCCGCCCCGCCGGCCGAAGTGGCGCCGCCGAAGCAACCGGTCAAACTTGCCCCCGGGAGTGCGCCGCCGGGGCGGCCAAAAAAATTGAGCTATCAGGATAAGCGCGAGCTGGAGACCCTGCCGGCGACAATTGCCGCCTTGGAAACCGAACAGCAGCAACTGCATCAGACCTTGGCCGATCCCGGTTTCTACCGCCAGGCCGGCCCGCAGATCGCCGAGACAAAGGCCCGGCTGGCCGCCGTCGACGAGGAGTTGGCGAAGGCTTTTTCGCGCTGGGAGAAGTTGGAGCAGGAGTGAGCAAGTATGATGGCCGGCGTCACGAGAGCCCCCACGGGAAGCATCCCGTGGGCTTAACGACGGTGAACGGAAAAAACCGGTCAGGCCACCCACACGGTTTTGATGTTCGTGAACTCGCGGATCCCGTAACTGCCCAATTCGCGGCCATAGCCCGAGTGTTTGACGCCGCCGAAAGGCAACTGCGGATCGGACGCGACCATTGCATTGACGAACGCCAGCCCGGCCTCGATCTGGTCGATAAATCGGGCCTGTTCGGCGGCGTTGCTTGTCCAAATGCTGCTGCCCAAACCGAACGGCGTGTCGTTGGCCAGGGCCAAGGCAGCCGTCAAATCAGGCACGCGGAACAGTGCCGCCACGGGTCCGAACATTTCCTCACCGTAAGCTGGCGCCGAAGGCGGAATGTCGACCAGCACCGTGGGGGCGTAATAGTAGCCGGGCCGGTCGAGCTTGTGGCCCCCCGTCAGAAGCCGGGCGCCGGCGGCCACACTGCGCTGAACCTGCTCGTGAAGCTCGTCGACAATCTGCCGGGTGGCCAGCGGTCCGACCTCGGTGGCCGGATCCAGTGGGTTGCCCACTGTGAGCGCCGCCATCCGCTCGACGAAGCGCTGCTCGAAGCGATCGGCGATCGGCTCAGCGACGATGAATCGCTTGGCCGCGATGCAGGACTGGCCGTTGTTGACCGTACGGGCCTGCACGGCGGCTTGCACCGTGCGCTCCAGATCGGCGCTGGGCATGACGATGAACGGGTCGCTGCCTCCCAGCTCCAGCACTGTTTTCTTGATGTGTTTGCCGGCAATGCTCGCCACGCGGCTGCCGGCCAGCTCGCTGCCGGTCAGCGTGGCCGCCTGCACGCGCGGGTCGGTGAGCACTCGTTCGACCTGCTCCGATCCGATCAGCAGCGTCTGAAACACTCCCGCTTCGAACCCGGCCCGCTGGAGCACCTCTTCGATGGCCAAGGCGCACTGCGGCACGTTCGAGGCGTGCTTGAGCAAGCCGACGTTACCGGCCATCAATCCCGGCGCCACGAACCGGAACACCTGCCAAAACGGAAAATTCCAAGGCATCACGGCCAGCACCGGTCCCAGCGGCTGATAGCGGATAAAGCTGCGCGAGGCCTTGGTCGCCACCGGCCGGTCGGCCAAAAGTCGCTCGGCATGCTCGGCATAATAGCGGCAGGCCCAGGCGCATTTGGCGGCTTCGTCGCTAGCGGCCCGCAGCGGTTTGCCCATTTCCAGGGTCATGAGCCGGCCCAGGCGGTCTTTCTCCGCCTCCAGAATCTCGGCGGCCCGCAGCATCCGCTCGGCCCGATGGGCAAACGAGGTCCGGCGATGCCGCTCGAAAGCGCTGGCGGCCCGGGCGAGCTTGGCTTCGATTTGCTCGGCAGTCAGCGGGTCGAAGGTCCGCAGCGTTTCGCCCGTGGCGGGGTTGATCGTGGCAATGGCCATGAGAGGATTCCTGCGTCGAGTCTTGCCGCATTGTAACGCGATAGGGGTTGTGGCGAACCGGAGCGGCTCGCAAAATGCTTTTGCGCCGCTGAAGAATCGTCGATCGCCGGCCGGAAGTCGCGGCAGGAGTCGTTCATGGAGAGCACGCCCGCATTGCCTCCTAAACCCCACCGCTGGGGTTGGCTGCCTGAAATCTTTCAGGTGGCCCACGTGCGCTACCAGTCGCAGGTCCGCCTGCTGGGGCTCTCGGTTCTGGTGGGCATCGTGGCCGGGCTGGCTGCGGTGCTGTTTTACGTGGCCACCGTGGTTGTCGAACACTACGCACTGGGGCAAATCGTCGGCTACGATCCGGCCCCCCACCCCGCCGGCGAAGTGCCGCTGAGCTGGCTGCCGCCGTCGACCACGCCGTTTCGCCCCTGGTTGCTGCTGGTCGTTCCGACCCTGGGCGGGCTGTTCACCGGCGCGCTGGTTTATACCTTGGCGCCCGAGGCCGAGGGGCACGGCACCGATAACGTCATCCAGGCCTATCACCAGCGACAGGGCGTGATCCGGCCGCGCGTGCCGCTGGTCAAAATCATCGCCAGCGCCGCCACGATCGGCACGGGCGGATCGGGGGGCCGCGAAGGCCCGATCGCCCAGATCGGGGCCGGGTTCGGATCGTTCCTGGCCGGCGCCCTGCGGCTGCGCCCGGCCGAGCGCCGGGTGCTGATGGCGGCCGGCATGGGGGCCGGCATCGCGGCCATCTTTCGCGCGCCGCTGGCTGGGGCCCTGTTCGCCTCCGAAGTGCTGTATCGCTCGCCCGAATTCGAGTCGGAAGTCATCATGCCCGCCGCGCTGGCCAGCGTGGTCTCGTATAGCACGTTCGGCTCGATCTTCGGTTGGAAACCGCTGTTCGCGATTCCCGATATCAGTTTCAACCACCCCTTGGAACTTTTGCCCTACCTGGTCGTGGCCATCTGGGCCGTAGTGCTGGCCACGATCTACACCCGCTCGTTCTACGGGCTGACGCGCTTGTTTCACCGCTTGCCGATCCTGCCGCACTTCAAACCGGCGATCGGGGCGTTTTTGACCGGGGCCGTTTCGCTGGCCCTGTACTTCGCCTTTGGCCAGAAACTCGTCGTGCTGGGAGTCATGTCGTTCGGTTACAACGCGCTGCAGGTGGCGCTGGAGCCCGAGGCCACGACCACCGCTTGGATGCTTTTGGCGATCGCCTTCGGCAAGATCGCCACCACCGGTTTGACGATCGGCAGCGGCGGATCGGGGGGCGTGTTCGGGCCGTCGCTGGTCATCGGCGGCTGCGGGGGCGGAGCGCTGGGCATGTTTTTGCTGCATTATTGGCCCGGAGCGGTGCCCAACCCCACCAGCTGCGCGCTGGTGGGCATGGCCGGCTTTTTCGCGGCGGCCGCCAAGACTCCGTTTTCCACGCTGGTCATGGTCAGCGAGATGACCGGCGGCTATCCGATGCTGCTGCCCGCGCTCTGGGTCTGCGTGATCGCCTACATGTTGTCCGACGAACAATCGATTTACAGTGCCCAGGTCGAAGGCCGGTCGCGGTCGCCGGCGCATCGCGGCAGTTTCGTCCGCGACCTCTTGACCGGCGTCAACATCAGCCAGTTTGCCGGCGGCCAGGACGTGCCCAGGCTGCGATTGGGCGATTCGTTCGGCACGGTGATCGAACGGCTGAGCAATGCGGGCTTTCCGGTGCTGCCGGTGGTCGACGGTGAGAACAAGCTGCTGGGAATCGTGGACTTGGAAGAAGTCAGCCTGGCATCCCAGCTCTCCGACGTGCAGGCCTTGATCGTGGTCGCCGATCTGATGCGGACCGATGTTGCTCCGCTGGCGCAAAACGACGAACTCGATCGGGCGATGGAATTGTTCGTGGAAAACGATCTATTGGCGCTGCCGATCGTCAACAACCTGGTCGAGCGGCACGTCGTGGGCCTGCGCGGCGCTTCGATATTTCCAGCGCCTATTTGCGCTACGTGCAGGGTCAATCGCTCGCCGCGGCGACCGACGGCCGGGCCGCAAAGCCGCCGCGGAAGTAGCGCGCTATCCGTCGCACATTTGCGCCAACTCGCGCAAGCTTTCCAGGGCTTCTTCCGGCTGCGGCACCTCGACCCCCTTTTCGCGGCCGCGGCGATCGCAGTCGCAGAGCAACATCAGCTCCTCGAAATTCTCGTCCGCCTCCAGCCGCCGCCGGTGCGTGCGCCGAGCGTGCCGTCGCGCAAGGCCGCCGCTTGCATGTGGTGCTCGATCAGCCAGGCCGTGCGCGGCGTGATATAGCCCTCGAGCGCCTCCAGACCGGCCGCCACGTGATCCTGTGCGTCGATGGCCTTGCCGACGTCGTGCAGCAGGGCCGCGAGCTGAAACTCCTCGTCGTAGGGCAGTTCGCCCCGCGCGAGGTCGAACACTTGCAGGCTGTGGTACAGGGCGTCCCCTTCCGGATGCCACTTGGGACTTTGTTTGACCCCCTCCAGCGGCAACAGCAGCATGTGATAGATCTGAAACCGATCGATCTTCTGCTCGGCCTCGACCACGGCCTCGTCCAGCGAAAGATCGGGATACGTTTCGCGCAGGAACTGCTCCAGCTCGGCGATGCTGGCCCGCTCGATGGCTTTGCCGGTGACCGAGCTTTTGAACATGTAATGGGCCTGGTCGGCCGCATAGATCGTCAGCTCGAAGGGAAAGCGGTCCTGCACGTGGACGTGTGTGAAAACCCGCTCCTCACCGTGCTTGCGGACTCGCTTGTGCTCGACGTCGTAGACCATGCCTTCCGCGTCGAGCGCGCCGGTGACCGCGGTCAGGCTGTCGGAAAACAGGTGCAGATCGATATCGGACCCCTGGCGGACATGGCCGGTCATCGTGCTGCCGATCAACCGCGGCCGGAACGCCCGCAGGATGCGCATCAGTCGCAGGGCCTCGATGCGCATCTCGCGCAGGTTGTCGATCCGGCGGTCCCCTTCGTGCATCCGGGCGAAGGCCTGGATCTGGTCGCGGATTTCGCGGTTCGAGGGGAGATCGGCCGGCTTGACCCAGCCCTGACAAATACGCCGGGCGGCCTTCATTTTCGCCCGGTAGTATTCCGACTCCTGCCGGTTATACATCAGCCGGGCCGCCTCGAAGGCAATCTCCCGGCGCAATTTCGGATTGGCCATGCAAGCTGGTGCGCCGAAATGTTTCGCCAACGGTGATTCGCAGTGAATCCCGCCGGACAATAGGCCCATCGATGCGGCGCCGGGCCTATTGGCAATATAAACTGCCGCGGCGACCGACGTGTAGTGGAAAAACGATCCAAATCGCAGCTTGCGCGAATTTCGTCCCTGCGATTCAGCCAGCGCGCCAGCGCCGCTGAAACCCCGGTGCGTAAACCAGGGTACTCTCATCGAAGTGACCGTCGAGCAATTACCCGTCGAGCGATTACCCCGTGCGGTCGGTGCCCGATGCGGTAAAATGCCGCCCGGGAGTGCCCATTGCCAGCCAGCAGCGAACAGGAGGTCGAGATGTCATTGAGCCTGCGTGCTATCACGGCGTGGAGCCTCGTGCTGTTGGCGGTTTCCGCGCGGCCGGCAGTCGCGGCCGACGCGTTCTATGCACTGACGATCTCGGACCTCGATCTCGGCGGCCAGCAGATTCCGCAGCCCGACATGCAGAATCTGCGCGGCTTCCTTTGGAACCAAACGCAGGACTCGCAATTGTATGCAGCTCTGGACGGCCCCGGCGAAGTCTTTGTCGAGCCACAGCCGGCGCCTTGGTTCGCGGGCCCTGAAAGCGGCGCACGGCGGATTGGAATTCGCGCTGCGGCGGACGTCGACGTCCGGGGGCGGCTGTTCGTGCCCACGGCGGACATGAAAGCGTTGCAGCCGATGCCGTTCACCGTCCCGCCCTCGGCCGCCAATGCCGACGCCGAGGCGAAATTCTACGCCATCAAGTTGGCGCACCTGGAAGCCCTGGCAGCGCGGCAAATCCCGGGCGGCGCCTGGTTTCGACATCAGATTGCCGCTACTCGCCAGGAACAGGGAAACAAACAAGCCGGTCAACCCGCGCCGCCAGCAGGTCGCATTGGATCACCGCGGAACGAAAGTATCGGCGGTCTGTTCGAATATCTGACCGGCGGCCGCGCCGTGAGCGAGAACCTGCAGCTCGATCGATTGCTGCGCACCGCCGATACAACCAAGGCCCAAGACGACACCGTGGCGGTGGCCGATCTCAAAGGCATCACGATTTCCGAAATCGATTGGTCGAAACTCAATCCGAGGATTCGAGCTCAAGCTCGACAACTTGGCAGCGGCCATACCGGCCGATCAGCACGCGGTGTTCTTTCCGACGTTCAACGATTTTGTGAAAGTCATCGACCAAGGCCTGGCCAGCGGCACCCCCGTGCTGGAACAAGCCCAGCCCCGGGCCGAAGACACGCGCACCTTGGAGCGCTACCAGCGGCAGCTTTGCTTGTCGCTCTCCGGCATCGGCCGGCTGCTGGGACCCAAAGTCGTCACCCGCGTGGCGCTCACCGGCTCCGACCCGTTCTATCGCACGGGCACCGACGTGGCGATTTTCCTGGAGTCAGCCGATCCGGCCAAACTCGAAGCGCTGGTCTTGGTTCAAATTGCGCAAGGAGCGGCCGGGAACAGCAGCGCCGGGCCGATCGACGGCGTGGTGGGCAAACTCAAGTATCGCGGCTTGCGATCACCCGATCGGAGCATCTGCGTGTACGTAGCCCAAATGCCGTCGGGCGTGGTGGTGACGAATTCTCCCTACCAATTGGAGCGGCTTTCGAGCGTGGCCCAAGGCGAAACCCCGGCAATCGCTACTTTGGGCGAGTTCAAATACTTTCGCATCGCTCCCCGGCTCGGCGACGTCGAGGAAACCGCGTTCTTATTTCTATCCGACGCCACGATCCGCCGTTGGTGCGGACCGCGGTGGCGCATCGCGGCCTCGCGTCGCACCCACGATCTAGCGGTCATGGACGAACTGCAAGCGACTTATCTGGCCGAAGTCGTCCAGCGCCAGGCCAGGCCCGAGCCGCTCGAGACCGATTTTGTGCTCTCGACCGGCGGCCAATTGCGCCTCGCTCCCGAGGGAGTTGTTTCGTCGGCGATGGGCACTCTGGATTTTCAAACCCCCATCGTCGAGATCCCATTGGACCGCGTGACCAAAGCCGAGGCCGACGCTTATCGCACGTGGCGCGACGGCTACGAGCGCAACTGGCGCTGGGCGTTCGACCCCATCGGACTGTCGATCGGTTTGCAAGCCGGGCAGACTTCCGCCGATCTGATGGTCATGCCGCTGATCGCCGGCACGCAATATCAACAGCTGCTTGCCGTGACCCAGGGCGCCCGAATCCACGACGGGGCCGGCGATCCACACGATGCGATCCTCCAGTGGACGTTGGCGGTCAATCTCAAAAGCCCGCAGGTGCGCCAGGCCGCGGGTCTGGCCCAAATGTTCGCACCGGCGGCGCAAATCGATCCGCTCTCCTGGCTGGGCGGAACGGTTTCGGTCTATTTGGACGACGATCCGTTCTGGACGAAGGTTGCCGAGGCCAAGCCTGATGAACTGGCCCACTTCGTTGAAATGAATTGGTTCCGTCTGCCGCTGGCCGTGCAACTGGAGGTCGACAATCCGTTCAAGCTGACGGGTTTTTTGGTCGCTCTGCGGACGTTTGTCGACCAAACGTCCGGCAACATGCTCCAGTGGGAATCGCTCCAGTACCGCGAGAGGAACTACGTAAAAATCACGCCGGCCCAGCAAATTCGAGGCGATGAGCGGCTCCGCGACGCGGCCATTTATTACGCCCCCTCGGCAACGGCGCTGACCGTCACACTCAGCGAGGACGTGCTCAAGCGGGCGATCGATCGGCAATTGTCCGCGCCGGCGGCCGCGCCGAAAGCAACCGTCGAGAAGAACCCGGCCGCAATATTGCCGCCGCCCGCGGCCGAGAGGCTGCTCGGCGAGAACCTGGCGGTTCATCTCGAAGCCAAAGTCGTGGAACTTCTGTCCGCCCTCTTGGGCGAGCAATATCAGGCGGCCATGCAGCGCTTGGCCTGGAACAATCTGCCAATCCTGAACGAGTGGCACCGGCTGTATCCCGACATCGATCCGGTCGAGTTGCACGAACGTGTCTGGCACCTGCGGCTGATTTGCCCCGGGGGCGGCCGATTTGTCTGGAACGAGGATTTCCGCACGATGGAATCGACCGTGTACGGGCATCCCGGCGCGCCTAAGGCGGGTCCGGCCGTGCCGCCGGCCCTGGGCCAACTCCGTAGCGCCGACTTCGGCCTGACTTTCGAGAATCAAGGCCTGCGCGCCCGGGCCGTTCTGAAGCGAGCTCCGGCGGAAGCGCAAAAAAGCCTGAAATAGGCGGTCCGGCTGCGCCGCGGGCAATCATGCACAATGGCTAAGCGTCGTCCGCCTTGATTGCCAGAAAGCAAATGTCCGCCGCGCGATATAACTCGTCCAATCGCCGCTCTCGTTCGGGCCAGTTCAGCCACTTGCGCGGAGCAAGAAATCCGCAATTCGCGTTGATCAAATCGATGACTCCCAAAAGCGACCTGATGACCCACGGATATCTGCCGGACCTGGCCAACGCCCGCAGGGTGTCGTAAGAATGCCACATCCGCTGCGGTGCGATTTGAGTATTTTGCAGCAAGCTCAGCAGTCCCCAAGGCGTCACATGGAAGTACGTCGCCATAAACTGCTCGCCCTGGGCCACCGAGCCGCAAAACAGTCCTCCCGGCTTGAGGACGCGGTCCACTTCGGCGACAACCACTCGCGGGCTGTGCAGGTGTTGCAGCACCGTGTAGGAAAACACGACGTCGAATGTCTGCGAGCGAAACGGAAGTGCATGGGCGTCCGCCAAAATGTCGGCAGCCGGATTGACGTAATCAATGCCCACATATTTGCAACCCAGATGCTCGAAGACCTGGGCCTGATCCCTGGGCCCACATCCCAAGTCGAGTACCGCCTGGCCTGGTTTCAGCAGCGGGCCCATCGCACCGATAAGCTCGCGCGAATCGCGCACCGGCATCGGCCCGTCGTACGTTTTGGATGGCCGCTCGATCAAGACATTCGCCAAAACCTGCTGCACGGAGTCGGTCCGAGCAAGACGTAGCGCTAACGGGCGCGGCGAGTGGGGCCGCAGGTCGAGCCGCTGCTGGCTCGGCGATTGATAACCGCAACCGGAGCAGGCCAGCGGGCGATTGCCGCCATCGAGATCACGGCCGCAATCGGGACAGGCCAAATAGTCGAGGTACCAGGCCTTGTCGGTTGTCATGTCGCCTCAGGCGGGCCAGGTTTTGGCAGACGCAAAGCTCGGGCGCTGTTGCTAATTGGCCGTACTCTAACAGCCCGATCACGCAAAGGAAATGGCCGCCGAAAACATCGGACCCAGCGCTGCCACGTCCGTTCCGAATTCCGCCTTCCCAGCTTCCGCTCAGTGGTTCAGAATGAACTCGTTGCTGTTCAACACGGCCCACCACACGTCCTGCAGCGCGGCCGCGGGATTGAGGTTTCGGGCGACGAGCAACTGATTGGCCCCGGCAATTTCGGGCGGAGTCGGCCGGCGGGCTAAAGCGGTCAGATACAGCTCGGTGATCTTGCCCGCGTTGTTAAGCTGGGCGTCGTTGGCCACGCGATACAAAAAACCGCCCTGGTCGATGTTGATGGCGCTGCGCATCAGTTCGCCGTTCATCATCATCAGGGCTTGCTGCATGGTGCCGTTGAAGGTGGTCGCCTCTTCGTTGTCGTCGGTGCCGAAGGCCACGTTGAACTGGCTCAGCCATTTCTCCTTGAGCGTCTGTTGATCCTGCTGTTTGGCCTTGCTTTTTTGGGCCTCGGTGACCAGCAGCAGCGACTCGTACAGTTCTTCGGCCCGCATCTGCCGCAGGTAGAAGTGGCTGAACATCGGTTTCTCGCCGATCGACGGATCGTCTTTCAGGTTTCGGGTGTCGCTCATGCTCGACAGGCTGTACGGCTCGCTGAGCACGATCCAGCGGATCAACTGCTTCAGGTCATAGCTGTGCGATCGCAGTTCACCCGCCAGTTGATTGAGCAATTCTGGATGCGTGGGCGGATTGTGCGGGCCCATGTCGTCGACCGGCTTGGTGAAGCCGTAGCCCAAAAAATGCCCCCACAGGCGGTTGACGATCGTCCGGCCCATTTCGTCGGAATGGGTAATCAGCCGAGCCAGTTCCGTGCGCCGATCGACGTCTTTCAGCAGTCCGCTGGCCGTGGTGAGCGGCGTCCCGTCGACGAACACCGGCGCGGCCGAAGCCAGCTTGCCGTTGCGCAGTTCGTAGAACAATAGCGCGTCGGTCGGATGCCGGTCTTCGCCGGAAAAGTCCTGGTTCGTCAGGTCGATGTAATCCAGTTCACGCCGTTTCTTCTTGCCACCGGTGACTTCGATGAAATGCGGGGTCACCTTCGTCTGCCGGAAGAAGGCGTTCATCTCCCAGAACTGGTTCTGCTTGTAATCGTTGAACGGGTGGTTGTGGCATTGCGTGCAGCGGACCTGGATGCCTAAAAATATCTGCGCCGTGCGGGCAGTGGCCTCGACGCCGTTGTCGGCCATGTGGCCGGCGACGAAATTGACGAACCCGTTAAAACCCTTTTCGCCGCGCTTGCTGATGCCTTGGGCCGCCACCAGTTCGGAAACCATCCGGTCGTAGGGCATGTCTTTCTGGAAGGCCCGCTTCAGGGCGAACTGCAAGCCTGGGCGGCTGATCTGCGACTTCTTGCCCGTGCCGCCGGTCCGCCCGATCAGAATGTTCGTCCAGATCGTGGTCCAATTGCGGGCGTAATCGTCGACATAGTCTTCGCCCAGCAGCGTATTGACCAGTTCGACTTTGCGGTTGGCCGCTTTGCTGTTCAGGAATTTCGTCAACTCGCCCAGCGAAGGCACCCGGCCCAGCAGGTCCAGGTACAGCCGCCGGCACCACTCGCCGTCGGTCGCGGCAGGCGAGGGGCTGAGTTGATGATCGAGCCAGCCCTGACGGATCTGGGCATTGATCAAAGCCACCGGCGGCAGGCCGAAGTCGGACGCGGGGGGCAGGGCGCCGTGCTTGCCCTTGGGATCCACCTTCGCCTTAGGGTCCACCGTCGACTTGACCGCCTGGGTCCGCAGCGGCGCCGCGGTCCAGGCCGGGCCAGCGAGGTTCGAGCTTGCGCCGAGCACGAGCAGCCCCACGACCCATTGCCGCCGCAAATCACAGAGAGTCATGCGTTCCACTTTCGCTCACGCCCCGCGAGGCCCGCATCGCATAGCTGCCATTTAATGCAGCTGCCATTTTATGCCGGTGTGGGGCCGAGTTCCAAGCGAATTGGCGCGATCGGGGAAATTGCGGCTGTTTGCCCTCGGCTTTCCGCTGAGTAGTCCCGCCGACCCCCCAATCCATGAAAAAAGGCGGCGGTGCGCGGCCGATCTGCCCCTATCGGCCTCGCGCTTAGCCGCCCCTGATGTTTTTCGCTTGCCCGGGACATTCAACCCCGCAGGGGCGGCCGGGTGCCGGAAATTTTTTGGTACCCACGCTCGAAAGCGAAGCCGGCACCAATTCTGAAATGCCCCTATCGATTGCAGCCGGCATGTGGCTGTGATGCGAAACCCATCCCCCGCGCCCGCTATGCCATTCGGCCTATTGCGGCGGAGCCCGATGTCAACTAAATTCTTTCTCATCTTGAGGCGCGAAGGGAACTGAGATGATTCAGGTGGCCGCGAAGTGCCCGCGGTGCGGGGCCGGGCACAATCCGTTGGTGGATGCGTCGTTGCGCGACGAAGCGGAAAAACTGCCCGGCGACCCGTCGCCGCAGGCTCCCGATTCGACCATGTACACTTGGCTCTGCGAATCGTGCGGCGAGACCTATCGGCTCGACGGTTCCGACGCCCAGTGACCCCTCCCAAGCCCGGTCGCCGCGGCGCGGCCCCTCGCGATGCGTGCCGTCATTCTTGGCACGCGGCCTTAACCTGTAAGATCCGGGCCCCGCAGCGGTAGTTCTGGCGGGCGGCCGGCGGTAAACTCCCGGCCAGAGTCTGGGCCGGGACTATATGTTTCTCTTAACTTTCAGGAGGACTGCACGATGAGCGGGAATCGATTTGCGGTGCTAGCGGCGCTGAGCCTTGCCTTGTCGAGCGGGGCCGTGCCGGCCTCAAAAGCGGCGGACAATTATGCGATCGACCCGGCGCACACGTCGGTCTACTTCAAGATTCCGCACATGGGTTTGAGCTGGACCTACGGCCGATTCAACGACGTGGGGGGCAAATTCACGGTCGACGCCGATGTGCCGGCCAAGACGGGTTTTGGGCTGACCATCAAAACCGAGTCGGTCGACACGGCCAACCCGAAGCGTGACGAGCATCTGCGCAGCCCCGACTTCTTGAACGCCAAGCAGTTTCCCGCGATCAGCTTTTCCAGCACCCACGTCAAACCGATCGACGGCGGCTATGAAGTGCAGGGCGATTTCACCATGCACGGGGTGACCAAGCCGATCAGCTTCGTGCTTAAGGGGGGCAAAACGGCCGAATTTCCGCCCGGCATGCAGCGCACCGGCTTTTCCACCGAGCTGATGATTCACCGCAGCGATTTCGGGATGGACAAAATGCTGGAAGCCGTGGGGGACGAAATTAAGGTCGCAATCAGTTTCGAAGGCGTCAAGAAATACAGCGCCAGCGAGAAGCGAAGCGCAGGTGAATTGCCATGCCCGATCCCATTCGCCTGGCGAGCGCGCTGGCGGCCGCCGCGGTTGTGGCCCTGCTGGTGCCGCTGGTCTGGTGCCGGCTGCGGCCGGTCGGCGAAGGGCACGCGGCGTCAGCCAGTGCGGTTTTGGGAATGGCGGCCGGATTTTATGTCGGCTGTCGGATACTGGGGCTGTGGCCGCACTGGCCGCCCCGCGAGGATCAGGATCGGCTGCTGCTGGTCGTGATTCCGGCGGTTGTGGCGACCGAAGTGCTGGCGGCATTTCCGCGGATTCCGCGCCGCTTGGTTTTGGCTTTGCGGCTGATGGTGGCCGGCGGCACTGCCCGGATTTTGCTCGCCGGCACCCCCTACCTCACCGATGCCGCCGGGCCCGACTCGCGCCTCTGGTCGGCCGGTGAAATTGGGCTGCACTTGGGCACTTGGGCCCTGGCATTGGCGGCCGTTTGGGGGGCACTGGGGGCACTTGTGCGCCGAACGCCGGGTAGCTGGCTGCCCCTGTGTCTGGCGATCAGCTGTGCGGGGGCGGGACTGACCGTAATGCTCTCAGGCTATGCCAGTGGCGGACAGCTCGGCCTGCCGCCGGCCGCCGCTCTGTGCGGGGTGGCGTTGGCCGGGGTTCTGCTGGGGGGAACATTCGAACCAGGCGGCCTGGTGGGCGTGAGCACGGTTTTGGTATTTAGCCTGCTGGTCATCGGGCATTTCTTCGGCGAGCTGCGCAGCGTGCCGGCTTGCCTGCTGCTGGCCGCCCCGCTGGCCGGCTGGCTGCCCGAGCTGCCGCTGCTGGCCGCAGTTCCGCGATTGCTAAAAAACGCCCTGCGCGTGCTGTTGGTAGGAGCGATTGTGGGCCTGGTGGTGCTGGGCGCCGGAAGAAAATTTGCCGCCGACACGCAGACCCCGGCCGAGCAACCGGGCTCGGAAGATTATCTGAACTTCGGCAGTTGACCGGCGCCGCCCGGGATTACTGCTTTTTCTCGTCGCGGTAGGGTTTGCCTTGCTGATAGAGCACAAGGCGCCTGGCGCAGCTCCGGCTGCTCGGTCTTGGCGGCCAACTCGATGGCCTTGGTTTCCCAGCGAATGGCTTGCTCGAAATTTCCCTGTTCGGCGTAGGCCTGCGCTGAGCGTGTCGAGCGTGAGGGGATTTTTCCAGTCGGTCAACTCGCAGGCCTTGGTTGCGTTGGCCACCGCTTTGGCCCCATCGCGATAGCGCTCTTCGGGACTGGTGGCTCGGAGCCAGGCGCTGTCGTTGTAAACCGCGCTGAATTTCGGAGCCAGCTTCAGGGCGCTGGTCCAATCGCGAATCGCCTGATCGAGATCTCCCTTGTCGAGCCAGGCTTCGCCCCGATCGGCATAGGCCGTGGCATTTTTCGGGTCGAGCCGGATGGTTTCTGTGTAGTCCTGGATCGCTCGATCGTGATCCCGCTGCGCATCGCGGACCATGCCCCGACTCTGCCAGGCCGCCGCATCGGTCGGAGCTTTTTCAATTTGCCGCGTGAAATAATCGATGGCCTGATCGGCGGTCAGTGCGTCGGCGCGGCGAATCCAGGCATTGCCGATCCAGAGCCAATCGCCGTCGACCGTTTCGACGATTGCCGGAACCAAGAGCAGGGCCAGCGGAATCTCTTGCTGTCCGATTCGGCCTTTGGCGCCGGTCTTGAAGAACACCTTTTGGCCCACCCAGGCGTCGGTCCCCGCAGCGGCGGCCGGCGGTGCGGCGGCGGCCGGCATGGCGAGCGCCAATACCGCTAGGCAGGTTGAAACGGCACGAGACATGGCTCGATTTCCTGGAGCAGTGCGAGAGAACCCAACCATGCTACCCGCCGCGGCGGTGGAAGCAAATTGCGGCAAGTTGGGCGGGAGGGCCAACGCCGGCAGCTTTGGCGTCCACAAATCAGCCTCGCTCGAAGTTGCCCATTTTGCTATTCTGAAATGCAGTCGTCACGGAGGACAACAGCGAATCTTAACTCGAAGGGCGTGAATACCTTGGAGCTCCGTCGCAATCCAACCCGTTCGGTCCGCATCGGCTCGATTTCGATCGGCGCCGGCCATCCGATTGCCGTGCAAAGCATGACGGCCACCCATACGCAAGACGTCGAGGCCACGCTGGCGCAGATCAACGATCTGGTCGCCGCCGGGGCCGACGTGGTGCGGGTCGCCGTCGACAGCACCAAGGACGCCGAAGCCCTGGCGCGGATTCGCGAGCAGACCAGCGCCAATCTGTCGGTCGATCTTCAAGAAAACTACCGCCTGGCCCAGCAGGTGGCGCCCGCACGTCGACAAGATCCGCTACAACCCCGGCCATCTGTACCATCACGAGCGCGAAAAACCCTGGCAGGACAAAGTCAAATTCCTGGTCGACGTGGCGGCCGAGAACGATTGCGCGATCCGCATCGGCGTGAATTGCGGCTCGGTCGATCCGGCCAAGCTGGAAAAATTCGCCCACCGACGATTCGCTCTCGCCGATGCTGGAAAGCGCGCTGGAGCATTGCGACCTGCTCGATCGGCTGTCGTATCACGCGGTATTGCGTGTCGCTCAAAGATTCCGATCCGCGCAAGGTGATCGAGGTCAATCGCCGCTTCGCCGACGCAGCGGCCCGACGTGCCGCTGCACCTGGGCGTGACCGAGGCCGGCTTGCCGCCCGACGGGATCATCAAAACCCGGGTCGCCTTCGAGCAATTGATCAGCCGCGGCATCGGCGACACGATCCGCGTGTCGCTCACCGTGCCCAACGCCGCGCAAGCCGGAAGAAATCGCCGCCGGCCGGCAGATTCTGGCCGATATCGCGGCCGGCCGGGTGCGGAGCGTCGTCGATTTCGGCCTGGACACGCTGAACATCATCAGTTGCCCAAGTTGTTCGCGGGTCGAGAACGAGGCCTTCATCGAACTGGCCCAGCAAGTCAAAGAAATGACCCGCTACGCCCAGCAGCACGCGCTGACGATCGCCGTGATGGGCTGCCGCGTGAACGGCCCGGGCGAAACCGACGACGCCGACCTGGGCCTGTGGTGCGGGCCGAAAGTGGTCAATCTGAAACGCGGCAGCCAGGATCTGGGCGCCTATCCCTACGACACGATCCTGGGCCGGCTCAAGGAAGAACTCGACCGGCTGATCGCCGAGCCCGGCACCAGCAGCGACGAATGGCTCCGGATCCTCGGCTTCGGGCGGCCACCGCTAAGCGTACGAGGGTCAGGGATGACCGGCCGACAAGCGATCTTTTCGATGTCTTGGGCTGGTCGGCGCGGCATTCGCGGGCTGCTCCACCTGGCGCCCGACCAGCGGCGGCGTCAAACTTCCCGAGGCCACGAGCACGGTTCTGGATCAACTGGTCGTGTACAGCGACTCTTCGCTGCCGCACCGGCACCGGCTGCTGGAGGAACTCAATTCGCAGCGCAATCTGGTCCGCAGCAAGCTGAACCTGACCACTTCCGACGAACGGATCTACGTCTACCTGTTCGCCAGCGCCGACGAACTGAAGAGCTTCGTGCGGACGAAATACCCGGACTTTCCGGACCGCCGGGCGTTCTTCGTCGAGACCGACACCCGGCTGCAAGTTTATGCCTATTGGGGCGACCGCGTCGCCGAAGACCTGCGGCACGAAGTGGCGCATGGCTATTTGCACTCGATGGTGCCGCACTTGCCGCTGTGGCTCGACGAAGGACTGGCCGAATACTTCGAGGTGCCGCGCGGCGAGCGCGGCCTGAACGAGCGGCACGTCCACGAGCTGCTGGCCGTGCAGCCGCATGGGCTGGCATCCCGACCTGCGGCGGCTGGAACCACTGCATTCGGCCGGGAGACATGACGCAGCTCGACTATGCCGAAGCCTGGCTGTGGGTGCATTTCATGCTCGAAACCACGCCCGAGCGGATGGAACTGCTGCGCGGCTATTTGCAGGCGCTGCGCAGCGAAGAATCGCCCGCGCCGATTTCCCGGCGATTGCGAAACCTGCACCTGGACTACGAGCGCAAGTTGCTCGATCACCTGGCTGTTCTGTCGGGCGCGTCGCAGGAAATGCCGCCGGGCATTTCACACGAAACACCGGCGAGCGCGTCGCACTAAGTGCCGGCGAAATCCTTGCGGTAAATGACGCTCTCGTCCACCTGTTCGAAGCCGAGCTTGGCAAACAGGTCTCGGGCGGGCCGGTTGGCGTCGCGGACTTGGGCTTCGACTATCGATACCCCTTGCCCGTGCAGGTGACGAAAGGCCTCGCCCAACAGATAGGTGGCCAGGCCCTGGCGGCGCTGGCTGGCAATTACTTCCAGTTCGACCAGACCTGCGGCATGCACCCCCCAGGATGCGGCCATGGGCTCCATGTTCCAGAACATCGCCCGCGCCGCCGTCGCGCCGCCGTCGCGGGATTGCAGGGTCAGAAGCGTCCGCTCAAAGGCTCCGAAGGTCGAGGCGTCCCACCAACTGCGTGCCGGCGGATCGACGTAAATCTGCAAGCTCATGCGACGTCGAATCTGCATCTGCTTCCGATCGATGATCGGCCGAAACCGCGCCAGGTCGCGATGCAGCACGTGCGCCCGGTCCACCTCGCGATATCCGTGGGCCAGATAAAATTGCTGGCCCGATTGGTCCGATGTCAAAATGCCCGACAGCTCGCTTCCGCCGTACAGCCCAGGTAAAATGGGTTCGAACCTTGGCTGCCGCCGGCCATGATCCGCTTGGCGCCCTTGAGTTGCAAATACTCTTCGCCGCGCCGCAGCAGTTCGTCGGCGACGCTTGGCGGAGCATCGGGTAGCCGCAACATCAGCATGCTGATCACGCCGATCTCCTGCGACACGCCGCACTCATCGGCCGTGGAACCGAATCCGGCATGCACGAAACCCAGCGGCTTGCCATCTTCGACCGCCAAAATCAGCCCGTAACGGTCGAACGTCGGCTTGGCCAACACGAGCGATTCCAAGAGCGCCGCCGACATCGGTTGCATCAGCCCGCGCTGGCTCGCCTGGCTGCGCCAAATTTCGGCCAGAGCGGGGCGTCGGTATTTCGAAATGGGCGATACTCGACCAATGCACGCATCCGAGATGGATCGGCGGAAAGGAGGGTCATGGCACTTCCGGGCTCTGCCGCAAGTTTACCAAGATCGCCTCGCCTTCGACACGGACCGCAAATCGGGGCTGCACAATTCGAGGGTTCAACTGATGGCAACCGCTGGTCACATCGAACTGCCAACCATGCCAGGGGCACGTCACCACGCCGGCACTCAAGTTCCCTTTTCCCAAGGGACCCCCTTGATGCGGGCAAACTCCGTCGAGGGCATAAAACTTCCCCTCGACATTGTACAGCGCGACAATCCGATCGCCCGCCACGCGCTCCAGCGCCGTGCCCGGCGGGCATTCCGAAACTCGGGCAATCGGAATCCAGTCGGACATGGGGGGAGGGAAGGATGAAGGAGGCGGGAAAGAAAGCTTGTCGCGGGAAGACGTTCTATTAGCCGGGGTTCAGGCGAACTCCGGCAAATCGTAGTTTGGGTCACCGCATCGAACAGTACGTCAACCAACACTGCGCGCTCACGCCGCCTGGCGCTGCGCGGTGCGGGCCGGCTCGTCCTTCCAACGGCGATGGACCCACCAATATTGTTCAGGCGCCCGGCGAATGATCTTTTCCAAATGGTCAGTATACCACTGCGTCAGGGCCGGCACGTTACGAAGCTCGGGTGGCAGGTCGCGGGCATCGATCATTTCCTCCGCGCCGATGATGTGCTCCAGCGGCTTGCCGATCCGCTGCGAATAACAAAGCACCAGCGGAGCGTCGTTGACCAGTGCGAACAGCGCGATCGCCTTGTGGGTCGATGCCGGCCGGCCGAAAAACTCGACCCAGCAGCCCTTGGCGACCCGCATGCTGATCGGCCAGCAAGGCCAGCGTGCCGCCGGAGGCCAACAAGGCGTCGACCTGCTTCGCACTGCCGTTCTTGGGAAAAATATACTGCCCTTGCGAGCCGCGAAACTCGTTGATGAAGCGATTGAGAAACGGATTGTCCAACGGCCGCGCGATAGTAAACGACGGAAAGCCAAGCACCCCCAGCACGTATCCGCTCAATTCGAAATTGCCGTAATGCGCCGAAACCGAGCACCACCGGCCGATCGTCGAACAGCACGCGCACCAGAATCTCGCGCCGCGCCAAGTCGATGTAGTCGCGCCAATTGGTCCAGTGAATCTTGCGCGGGGCGTGGGCCATCTCCACGGCCAACAAAAACAGATGCTCCCACATCCGCCGCGTCAGCTGGCGACGCCCCTCGGGCGACAGGTCCGGGTAAGCATGCAGCAGATTCTCGTCGACCACCCGGCCGCGCACACGCAGCACGTCGGAGCAAAGCCACGCCAGCGAGCGCGAGGCCCGCGGCACAGTGTCGAGCGTCAGGGCCTGAACCAGGCTGACAGCCACCCGGACGACCAGATAGACCAGGTAATCGAGCCACACGTATCGTCGCACCTGGCCTCCTTCCTCCGTGCGTGGCCGAAGCAGAAAAATTCGCCCCCGGCTGCTCACTCCGGGCCGAATTCTGTCAGGAGCCGGCGTTACGTGGAAGAGCGAGATGGGGTAAAGGCGGAAGGCGGAAGGATGAAGGATGAAAAACGAAGAAATAACGAGCGATGCGCTGGAATCCGCGTTTCCATGCCGTCAGCCTTCATCCTTCCGCCTTCTCCGCGCCTGAGCACTGGGTCTCGCGCAAGCGGCAACTGCACCGGCCGGCCGGTTTCGGCCGATTTGTAGATGCCCAGGATGATTTCGACCGCCCGGCGCCCTTCGGCGCCGTCGATCGCCGGCGGGCGGTCCTCGCCGGATCGCGGCCAGGAAATCCTTGAATTGCCGGGCGTGGCCATGATGGCCGATGGCGGCCGGATTGCCCGCCCCGCCGGCCGTGCTGATGCGCTGCGCCATCCGCTTGCGGACGGCGGCGTCGGAGCGGGCCGGTTTGGCGAAGTCCCAGGCGATCACGTCCTCCTCTTCCATGACGGCGCTGCCGGTCGAGCCGCGCAGCTCGATCCGCTTGAGCGAGCCCGGCCAGGCGGCCGTCGTGGCTTCGATGACGCCCAGCGCTCCGCTTTCGAATCGCAGCGTGGCCACGGCCGTGTCTTCGACCGCGATCCGCTCGTGGGCCAGCGTGGCGGTTTGGGCGCGAATTTCCACGACCGGGCCCGGCCAGCCAAGTCAGCAAGTCGACGCTGTGGATGGCCTGATTCATCAGCGCGCCGCCGCCGTCGAGTTCCCAGGTGCCGCGCCAGGCTCCGCTGTCGTAATAGGCCTGCGTGCGATACCACTTGACGTAGGCATCGGCCAGCGTCAGCCGGCCAAATCGGCCCGCGTCGACGGCCCGCTTCAGCTCGATGCTCGATCGATGAAATCGCGAGGGAAAAATCGTCGCCAGCATGACTCCGTTTTTTCGGCAGGCGTCGATCATCGCATCGCAACGCGCCAGCGTGATCTCCAGCGGCTTTTCGACAATCACGTGCTTGCCGGCCCGGGCCGCGGCCACGGCCGGCTCCAGGTGGGCCCCGCTGGGCGTGCAGATCGTGACGATGTCGACCGCCGGGTCGGCCAGCATTTCGGCCAGTTCGTGATAGCCCCGGCATTGGTGCTCTGCCGCAAAGCGATCGACCGCTTCCGGCGAACGGCTGTAGCAGGCGACCAGGCTGGCGCCGCGCAGATCGGCGATCGCCCGGGCGTGAAAGTTGGCGATCATGCCGCAACCGACGATGGCGAAGCCAAAACCCCTCTTCTGAGGCATCACAAGTCCTTTACTGACCGGCGGCGGTAAGTTAGTAAAACCACGGATTTTAAGTGGTCGTCGGGGCCTATGCCAAGGGGCTGCTCGCCGTCGACCGTTCGGCTCGCGTTGACTCACCGGGACGCGAATCCTACTATCCCCGGGCCGCCGATTGCGAACAGTCCGCGGATTCCAGGCGGAGTCACTGCGGCCGGCGAGCAACGAATTTCAACCTTGGCATCCCGCCAGCGATTTTTCGCGTGACCAAACGACTTCGAAACATTCTGCTCGTGCTGACCGGGTTGCTTGGCATCGCCGGCATCGCGGCACTCTGGATCGATCAGTCGATGCGGCAAGTGCCGCTCGTTCTATCAGGCTGCATTGGAACAGGACGAGACGCTGCAAGGCGAAGCCAGCGACGAATGTCTGCGGCAGGCCGCGGCCTTGGCCAGCGACGTTCGGCGCAACGGGCGCTGGCAGGCGATTTTTACCGCCGAGCAGATCAACGGCTGGCTGGCCGTCGACCTGGAGAACAATTATCCCGATGCGCTGCCGGCCGAGATCGACAGTCCGCGGCGTCGACGATTCAAGACGATCTGGTTACGCTGGCCTGCGGCTACAAACGCGGCGACTCGACGACGGTCGTTTCGATCTCGTTGGATCTGTACCTCAGCGCGCCGAACGTCGCGGCATTGCGCGTGCGCAGCGTGCGCGCCGGATCGTTGCCGGTCCCGTTGTCGAGCGTTTTGGAAGCCATTTCGGCCGCCGCCCGCAATTTCGATCTGGAACTGCAATGGCGCCAGTCGCACGGCGATCCGGTGGCACTCATCAAGCTGCCGCACGATGTCTTCGACGATGCGAGAACGAGATGCGATTGGACGCCATCGAACTGCGCGATGGCGCGGTTTTTCTGGCCGGTCAAACCGGGCTCGGGCGCTGAGCGCCGAACTGGCCCGGGTCGAACATCCGCGATGACCGAGCCGCCGGCAAAGCGGCGGATGACCGGCCGCTCAAAGCGACCGAGCCCGGGAATCCACTTCCGGACGTCGGCCGAAGACGGCCGCGAAGACGATCCGGCTCAAGTGGAAATCGGATCGGCCAGCGAACGAAAATCTCCAGAGGTGATCGTTCGGACTGCTCCCGGGTCAGCGTGACTCGACCGCGCAGTCGGTTGCCCTCAGGTGAGACCACCAATTCGCCGGGCTGCTCTTGTTCGAGCAAAAAATGCCCGGCGTCCCAGCGGCTGACTTCGCCCCGGTTGCGGCTGATCGGTCCTTCGTAGTCGAGATATTCCAGGCGATGTTCGGCCAGCGGTTGGGCATCGATCGATGCCGCCGCCACCGGTTCGGCCGCCAGGGCCCAGGTGCGCAGCGCATCCCGACCATCTGGAGCATGAAATCCCAATGCAGCGCCCGCGGATCGCCCGGGGCGGTGCGTGCCTCAAGACGACGTAGCGCGGCAAGGGATCTGCTTGCATCGTGGGGTCGTATTGTGGGGACGTATCGTTGGCTCAGCGGAATTCGGCAGCAGAAATGAGTGCAGCGGCGGCCTGCGGAAAATTTCGCAATTTAAAGATACCACTGGCTGCTCGGGGCCGCAAAATGCTGCCAGGGCGAACCGGCCGCCGCTTCGATCCCCCGCACGGGGCTACCACTTCCGCATCCCGTACGTAGAATCTCTACGAGTCGACCCCGCGGGCGAGTCGACCTCCCCCACGTAAATCGACCCCCCGGGCACGGAAAGCAAGCGCATGACGGAAGCAGAAATCGTCGAGGGCCGCCGCCGGGCTGTGATCGAGGCCGTCGAACCGCAGGTCGATTGCGGCCGTTTTCCGATCAAACGCGTGGTGGGGGACGAAGTCGTCGTGCGGGCCGACGTCTTTAGCGACGGCCACGACGCCATCGCCTGCGCGGTCTTGTATTGCCCGCCGGGCAGCAGTCAGTGGCACCGCGTGCCGATGCGGTTTTTGAACAACGATCGCTGGGAGGCGGCGTTCACGGTCACCGAGATCGGCGAGTACCGCTATACGATCGAAGCCTGGGTCGATCGATTCCAGTCCTGGCACCGCGATTTGAAAAAACGGGTCGAAGCCGGCCAGCCGGTGCAAACCGATTTGCTGATCGGCGCCGAGCTGGTCGCCGAGGCCGCTGCGCGGGCCGAGGGCGAAGCGCGAACTGCGCTCGAAAGCTGGGCGGTTCGACTCAAGCAAGAAAGCAGCTGCGGGCGGCTTGAACCTGGACGAGCTCGAACGGCCTGGCCGAGCGGATGGCCCGTTATCCCGATCTGCGATTTGCCACCCGCTTTGATTGCCGAGCTCAAAACGGTCGTCGACCGCCCGCGTGCGCGGTTCAGCGCCTGGTACGAGCTGTTTCCCCGTTCGACGAGCCCTGTTGCCGGACAAGCACGGGACGTTTGTCGACTGCATCGCGCGATTGCCCTACGTGGCCCAGATGGGTTTCGACGTCCTGTACTTGCCGCCGATCCACCCGATCGGGCGCAGCTTTCGCAAAGGGCCGCAACAATGCGGTCACCGCCGCTGTCGGCGAACCCGGCAGCCCCTGGGCGATCGGCGCCGCCGAAGGCGGCCACACGTCGATCCTGCCGGAATTGGGAACGCTGGCCGATTTCGAGCGGTTGATCGCCGCGGCCCGGCAGCAGAACATCGAGCTTGCGCTCGACATCGCGTTTCAATGCTCGCCCGACCATCCTTACGTCAAGGAGCATCCCGAGTGGTTTCGGCATCGGCCCGACGGCACGATCCAATACGCGGAAAACCCGCCCAAGAAATATCAGGACATCTATCCGTTCGACTTCGAGTCGGACGATTGGCGCGGCCTGTGGGAGGAACTGAAAGACGTGTTCTTGTTTTGGGCCCGGCGGGGCGTGCGGATTTTCCGCGTGGACAATCCGCATACGAAGGCTTTTTGGTTTTGGGAGTGGGCCATCCCCGAGATCAAGCGGCAGTTTCCCGACGTGCTGTTTCTGTCCGAGGCCTTCACCCGTCCCAAGCCGATGTATCGCCTGGCCAAGCTGGGCTTCAGCCAATCGTATACTTATTTCACCTGGCGCAACGGCAAGCAGGAATTCATCGAATATCTGACCGAACTGACGCAAACCGGCGTCCGCGAGTTCTTTCGTCCGAATCTGTGGCCCAATACGCCCGACATCCTGCCCGAGCATTTGCAGCGCGGGGGCCGGCCGGCGTTCGAGGCGCGGTTGGTGCTGGCGGCAACGCTCAGCTCGAACTACGGAATCTACGGACCCGCGTTCGAGCTGATGGAACATGAGCCGCGTGAGCCGGGGAGCGAGGAATATCTGAACTCGGAGAAATATGAAATCCGCCAGTGGGATGTCGAGCGGAAGGACAGCCTGCGAGAATTGATCGCGCGGGTGAACCAGGCCCGGCGCGAAAACCGGGCCCTGCAATCCAACGCCAGCCTCCGATTCCATCCGGTCTCGAACGATCAACTGCTGTGCTACACCAAGCGCACCACGGATCCGGCGAATCTGATCCTGGCGGTGGTGAATCTCGACTTCTACAACACGCAAAACGGCTGGATTGTTTTGCCCCTGGGCGAACTGGGGATCGCCGGCAGCCGCCCCTATCGGGTCCACGACCTGCTCAACCGGCGCCACGTTCACGTGGCAGGGCGAGCGGAATTACGTGGAGCTGAATCCCGGGCGGGCGCCGGCCCACTTGTTTCGCGTCGAACAGTAGCCCTGCAATGGAGTGGCCCCAAGGGAGCGACGATGGAGAATGATCCGCTGTGGTACAAGGACGCGGTAATCTACGAGGTGCATGTCCGCGCGTTTCCGCGATAGTGACGAGGACGGAATCGGCGATTTTCGCGGACTGATCGAAAAGCTCGACTACCTGCAGGACCTGGGCATCACGGCCATCTGGCTGTTGCCGTTCTATCCCTCGCCGCTGCGCGACGACGGCTACGACACGGCGAACTACCTGGACGTACACTCCTCGTACGGCACGCTGGCCGACTTCAAGGACTTCCTGCGCAAGGCGCACGCCCGCGATCTGCGCGTGATCACCGAGCTGGTGCTGAACCACACCTCCGACCGGCATGCCTGGTTCCAACGGGCCCGGCGCAGCCCGGCCGGCAGTTCGCACCGCGACTTTTACGTTTGGAGCGACACGCCCGACAAATATCCCGAGGCGCGGATCATTTTCAAGGATTTCGAGGCCTCGAATTGGACCTGGGATCCGGAAGTGCGGCAGTATTACTGGCACCGCTTCTACAGCCATCAGCCGGACCTGAACTTCGATAATCCCGAGGTCCGCGAGGAGCTGACCCAGGTCGTCGATTATTGGCTGGGAATGGGGGTCGACGGCTTGCGGCTGGACGCCGTGCCCTACCTCTACGAGCGCGAAAGCACCAATTGCGAAAACCTGAGCGAAACCCATCAGTTTCTCAAGCAGCTCCGGCGGCACATCGACGAGAAATTTCCCAACCGCATGATCCTGGCCGAGGCCAACCAGTGGCCCGAAGACGCCATCACCTATTTCGGCCAGGGGGACGAGTGCCACACGGCGTTCCACTTTCCGGTCATGCCGCGGCTGTTCATGGCGCTGCACATGGAGGACCGCTATCCGATCATCGACATCCTGCAGCAGACGCCCCCAATCCCCGACGTCTGCCAGTGGGTGCTGTTCCTGCGCAACCACGATGAACTGACGCTGGAGATGGTCACCGACGAGGAGCGGGACTACATGTACCGCGTCTACGCCAACGACCCGCAGGCCCGAATCAACCTGGGAATTCGCCGCCGGCTGGCGCCGCTGCTTGGGAAACAACCGCCGCCGGATCGAGCTGCTGAACATGCTGCTGTTGTCTCTGCCGGGCACGCCGGTCATCTATTACGGCGACGAAATCGGCATGGGGGACAATATCTACCTGGGCGACCGCAATGGCGTCCGCACGCCCATGCAATGGAGCGCCCGACCGCAACGCCGGATTCTCCAGCGGCAATCCGCAGCGGATGTATCTGCCCACGATCGTCGACCCGGAGTATCACTACGAAGCGGTCAACGTCGAAACGCAGCGCAACAACCCGCAGTCGCTGTTTTGGTGGATGAAGCGGACCATCGCACTGCGGCAGCAATATCGGGCTTTCGGTCGCGGCACGATCGAGTTCCTGTATCCCGACAATCGCAAAGTGCTGGCGTTTGTCCGCCGCTTCGAGGAAGAAACGATCCTGATCGTGGCCAACCTGTCGCGCTTTTCGCAGTACGTCGAGCTCGACCTGAGCGCCTATCGCGGGCGCCGGCCGCGCGAGCTCTACGGCCGCTCGAAATTTCCGCCGATCGACTGGCGCACCCTACCTGCTGACGCTCGGCCCGCACGGCTTTCACGGCTTCGTGCTGGAAGCCGTGCGCGAATCGGCCGAAGTGCTCACCGCTCAAACGCCAATGCCGGTTCTCGAACTGGCCGTGGCCGGTGACTGGAATCAACTGTTGCGCAGCCGCGTGAAGCGCGATCTGGAGCGAATTCTGGTCGAATCGATCGCCCGCCGCCGCTGGTTCGGCGGCAAGGCGCGTACGATCCAGGCGCTGTCGCTGATCGAAGTGGTGCCGCTCTCGGCCGAGCATTGCCTGGCGCTCTTGCACCTCGACTATGTCGAGGGCGAGCCCGAGGAATATCTGCTGCCGCTGAGCCTGGCCAGCGGCCCGACGGCCGAGCGAATCCTGTCCGACAATGGCGCGGCCCTCATCGCCCGGGTGCATCTGACCGGCAGCCACGAGTCGGCCGTGCTTTACGACTCGATGGCCGACGAGCAAGCCGCCGCCCAGTTTCTGGAACTCGTGCGCAGCGAGCGCGAAGCGGCCGGCCAGCATCGGGCGCATCGTCTGCCGCAAGACCAGCCGCTTCGACGCATTGCGTGGCCCTGCCGATGCGCCGCTCAAGACTACCATTCTCAGGGCCGAGCAAAGCAACAGCTCGGTGCTCTATGGCGACAGCTTGATCTTCAAATTGTTCCGCCGGCCCGAACAGGGAATCAATCCCGATGTGGAAGTCACCAGCTACCTGACCGAAAAGGTCGGCTTCGCCCACGTTCCGCCGGTGGCCGGCACGATCGAATATCATCGCGAGCGCGAGCCGATTCGTTCGCTGGCCGTCGTGCAAGGCTTCGTACCCAATGAGGGGGACGCCTGGAAGTATGCGCTCGACAATTTGAGTCGTTATTTCGAACAGGTGCTGGCCCGGCCGGCAGCCAGCGCGGGCGATGCCGCGTTGCTCGGCGTCGGATCGCCGCTGCTGCTCGCCGAGCGAGAAGTGCCCGAGGCGGCCCGCGAAACCATCGGCCCGTTCCTGCACAATGCGGAATTGCTAGGGCAGCGGACCGCCGAACTGCACAGGGCTTTGGCCGCCGCAACCGAGGACCAGAATTTTGCGCCGGAGCCCTACACGCAGTTGTTTCAGCGCTCGTTTTATCAGGCTGCACGCAGTTTGACCGCTCAAACTTTTCGGTTGCTGGAGCGGCAACGGCTTCAATTTTCGAATGAGGTCCAGGCGTCGGCCGGGCGGCTGCTGGAAATGGAAGCTTCTATTCAGGACCGATTTCGCAGCATGACCCGGCACCGCATTTCGGGCCTGCGAATCCGCGTTCACGGCGACTATCACCTGGGCCAGGTGCTCTACACCGGCAAGGATTTCGTGATTATCGACTTTCGAGGGAGAGCCCGCCCGGCCGCTGGGTGAACGGAGGATCAAACGCTCGCCGCTGCGCGACGTGGCCGGCATGCTGCGGTCATTCGACTACGCCGCCCACGCGGCGGTCGGCAAGCTCGAAGCGCAGGGCATCAGCGGCGACCCGGCCGTGCTCGACCGCTGGGCCCGCATCTGGCGGGACTGGACCGGCGCCGCTTTTCTGAAGTGCTACCTGCAGACCGCCGCCACCGCCGATTTCCTGCCAAAATCGCACGGCGAGTTGGAAATTCTGCTCGACGCACTGCTGCTGGAGAAAGCCGTCTACGAGCTCAAGTATGAGCTCAACAACCGGCCCGACTGGGTCTCCATTCCGCTGGAGGCCATCTTGGAGCTGGCCGGGCAACCGGTCGGGGGGGCTTGATCCGCCGAGCGGCGGACGCGCGGGCGTCTCACGCCGCCGCGCTGCTCTGCCGATCGGTTGTGTCTGTGGCAGGCTCGGGGTCGGTCGCACGGAGTGCTTCCCAGCGGTCGAAGCGCCGGGCGAGGGCTCCGCGGACAACGCACTGTTGGGCAAAAACTATGCCCAGCGCGGCCCCGGTCAGCACATCGCTGAGAAAGTGCGCCCCCACCGCCAGTCGTTGCAGGCAGGCCAGCGCCGCCAGAATGGCGAACAGCCGGCGACCGTGCGGATAAAGCCAACTGAGCACCACGGCCAGGCCGGCCACGGTCGCGGCATGCGATGACGGAAAGCCCTGCATTCCGCTCCCACCCCGGCCCAGCGGCGCTAGCCGGCCGAACGTGTCGAAGACGCCCCCCACAAAGTCAAAATGATGGGGTCGAGCTCGGGCAATCAGCATTTTGACCAGGTTCGCACAGAGGCCCGCGCCGAACGCCGCCGTCAACAGGCGGGGCAATTGCAGGCGAGCCGGCGGATCGAGTGTGAAGATTGCCAGCGCAATCAGGGCCACTCCCCAGCCGTGCGCAAAAATCTCGCTCAAGGAACAAACCTTGAACAGCCATTTCGGCAAGCCATCGTCCAGCATCCACCGGGCCAGCGGCAGATCGACCGCCAGGGCGGCCGGGGCCCCCACGGCGAGGGCCAGCGCCAGCCGTTTTTTGGGCCCGGCCGGCACGGCTTCGGTCTGGGGTGGAAGGAGGCTTGGCATCGCTGCGGTCGCTCGTCGGGTTTGATGGTTCGGGCCAGGATAGCCGGGATCGGGTAAACCACGAACGTCAGTTCGTGGACTGAAAAAAATCGCGTTGCTACGCGCCCTAACATTTCGCAAATTTTCGCTTTTGTGGATAATAGGTGCTTCTTTCGTGCCCGAGCGCATTTATTCGCCGCTCGGGCCAAGAGTTTGGAATCCCCAGAATCTGTCCGGCCCTTGGTGCGCTAGCGCCGCGGGCGGGCCGGCGGGGAAAAAAAGGAAACGACTTTTCGCGTGGCGACTTTGGAAATCCTCAGCGGTGCGGCGGCCGGCCAGTGCTACGACGTAGCCAACGGTCAGACGTTGCTGGGCCGCGACCCGTTTTGCGATGTGGTGCTGCCGTTGCGAAGCATCTCGCGACAGCATGCGCGGATCCTGACCGAAGGTGATCAATACTTCGTCGAAGACATGCATAGTCTGAACGGCACGTATGTCAACGGCCAGCGGATCGCCAACCGCACGCGGCTCAAGAACCGGGATCAAATCCAGCTCTACGAAGTCATGATGGCCTTCTACGAAGGCGCGCCGGAGCCCCGCCCTGCGGCGCGACGGCCGCCGGCGCTCGATCCTGACTTGCCGGTCGATGGCCCCCCGCGCATTCGCACCACGATCGTGGGCTCGCTGGATGCCAACGCGGAACTGAGCGTCGACCTGGGCGCGCGGGCCAAGCTGCAGGCGATTCTCGAAATCATTCGCAGCCTCGGGCGGACGTTGGAAGTCGACATCTTCCTGCCGAACGTGCTGGAGAGCCTGTTCGAAATTTTCCCCCAGGCGGATCGCGGCTACATCCTGCTGGCCGACCCCGAAGACGGTCACCTTTCGCCCAAAGCGATGAAGTCGCGCTACGGCGAAGAGGGCAGTTCGACCACCATGGGCCCGATCAGCCGCTCGCTGGCGGCGCGCGTGATGTCGGCCGGCGAAGCGATTCTCAGTTCCGACGCGGCCGCGGTGGAGGGGAGCATTTTAGATTTCGGCGGCTCGTCCACCATGACCGTGCCGCTGATGGGTCCCTCGCGCAAGGCGCTGGGCATTCTGCACGTCGACAGCGATGACCTCGAGCGGCGTTTCCTGCGCGAGGACCTGGAAGTGCTGGTGAGCGTGGGCACCGTGGTCGGTCAGGCGGTCGAATTTGCCCGTATCCACCAGGCCAGCCTGCATCACGATCGCCGCGAGCGGGACCTGGCCACGGCCCGCGAAGTGCAGTTGCACTTTCTGCCCAACTCGCGCCCCGTCGTGCCCGGCTATCGGTTCTTTGACTATTACGAGGCGGCGGACGATGTGGGCGGCGACTATTTCGGCTACATCCCGTTGGCCGACGGGCGACTAGCGATCGCGCTGGGTGACGTGTCGGGCAAGGGAGTCTCGGCCGCGCTGTTGATGGCCCGGCTCTGTTCCGAAGTGCGCTACTGCCTGGCCATCTCGACCACGCTGGTCGAGGCGGTGGAGCGGCTGAATCGCGAGCTCGCCGGAGCGACCCTCAACGACCGGTTCGTCACGTTTCTGCTCTGCGTGCTGGATCCGCAGCAGCACACGCTGGATGTCGTCAACGCCGGGCATTTGCCGCCGCTCCGCCGGCGCGCGGACAGGTGGCCAAGCTCGGCCTGTCCGAAGCGGGCCCTCCCTTAGGCTACGATCCGTCGCAGCACTACGAATTGTTTTCCACGCCGCTGGAGGAAGTGGACACGCTGCTGCTTTACACCGACGGCATCAGCGAAGCCCGCAGCATGGCCGACACCATCTATGGCACCCAGCGCTTGTGCCGCATCATGTCCAATGGGCCGGCGGATGTCGAAGCGCTCGGCGCGAAAGTCCTGGCCGATGTCGAGCAATTCGTCGCGGGCCGCGCCCAGAGCGACGACGTCTGCCTGCTGACCTTCGGCCGCGAACGCGGAGCCAAGAAGGAATAGCACCGGGGCCCTCGCGCCGCCGAACGTGGTTCCCTCGGCCCTTCTCGTGGCGCTGTTACAAAGTCGTTACGCCTCCGCACGCAGCGCATGGCTAGAATTCGGTCGATCGCTAAGATGGCGGTCGATCGGATCCCAGCTCCCTTCTCAGCAGGAGACAGACCATGCGATGGACGTTTGCACTGGCGATGGCATTGTTGCTCACCGGATATCAGTCCGGCCAGGCGTGTGGCCGTTACAGCGGCCGACTGCACAGTCTGGCCCGGCAGGTGGTCTCGGCCGACGAGGCCGCTGGTGCGGCCGCGGTCGAAGCTTTGCGGCAGGCCGGACCCGCGGGCCTGGAGGCCTTGTTCGACGTGCATGGCACCGCTATCCAGCAGGCCCTGACAAGCGAAACAACTCCGCCGCGGGCCGAGATTTCCAACTGGAACCCGATTCGCCAGGCCTTGGACGCCGTCGGCGGGCAGCGCAATTGCGCCGCATCGCACCTTTATTGGTATACCGATTTGGCGGCGGCCAAGGCGGCGGCCCGGAAGGCCGGCAAGCCAATTCTGTCGCTGCGACTGCTGGGCAACCTGACGGACGAATATAGCTGCGCCAACAGTCGCTTCTTCCGCAGCACCTTGTACGCCAACGCCGAAGTCAGCCGCGCGCTGCGCGACCGATTTGTCCTGCACTGGCAATCGGTGCGCCCGGTGCCGATCATCACGATCGATTTTGGCGATGGCCGCAAGCTGCAACGCACGGTCACCGGCAACAGCGTGCACTATGTGCTCGACGCCGAGGGCCGTCCGATCGACGCCCTGCCCGGCCTCTACGGTCCCCAGGCGTTTCGGCATGGCATCGAGCGGGCAGCGCAAATCGCCCGCAGCCTGGCAGCGCCCGATGTCGACCGGGCGGCGCTGTTGACGGAATATCACCAAAACCGGCTGGCCGACTTGCGTCTGCAGTGGGCCGCGGACCTGGACAAACTCGAGATGTCGCTGGATGCGGTGCCCGGCGCGGAAACACACCACGCGACGTCAATCAAGCTCGACGAGTTGCTCGACGAATCGTTGGACGACCGACTGTGGGACCAGATCGCCGGCCTGCATGCCGACAACGGCACGCTCGACACGGCGAGTCGGAATAGGATCGCCCGCCAAAACCCGACCGCCGCCGCCGCGGCGCGGATGGCAATCAGCAAACGGGTCGTCGAGAGTCCGCTGGTGCGGTTGCTGCGGAATCTCCAACAGACCATCGCGCTGGACACCGTCCGCAACGAGTATCTGTTGCATCGGCGGATTCACGCCTGGTATACGTTAGGTCAGGTCGCCGAACTCGACGCGCTGAACGAGCGCATCTACGCCGAGTTGTTTCTCACGCCTAATTCCGACCCGTGGTTGGGTCTGGCGCCCGCCGAAACTTTTACGGCCTTGGAAAACGGCGGGCTGGTCCGCTGATCGACCCGCTGGGCGTGACCGGCAGTTACAATATTCGTTGACGTCTCGGTCGAAAGCTTAACGGCGGCCAATCTAGGTCAATTCCACTCCATGCAGCGCGAGCAGATATTGACCGTCGAGGACGATGCGGCCATCCGCCGCGGGATCGTCGACGCGCTGCGATTCGCCGGCTACGACCCCTTCGAAGCGGCGACCGGCGACCAGGGGCTGGCAATGGCGCTCGACCGCAGCTACGACTTGCTGCTGTTGGACCTGGTTTTGCCCGGCCGGACGGGCTTGGACATTTTGCGCGAGGTGCGCGCGCTGCGGCCCACGCAACCGATCATCGTCCTGACGGCTCTGGGTGCCGAGGATGATCGCGTGGCCGGTTTGCGCCTGGGGGCCGATGATTACGTGGTCAAACCGTTCAGCGTGAAAGAACTCTTGGCCCGAGTGGAGGCGGTCCTGCGCCGCTCGCCCGAGCGGCCCCAAGACCTTCAAGAAATCCGCATGCCGCAAGGCACGGCCGATCTGGCCCGGGCCGAGCTGCGATTTGCCGACGGTACGCGGGTCGAGCTGTCGGAGAAAGAAGTCGATCTGCTCCGCTATTTGGCGGCGCACCGCGGTCGCGCCATCTCGCGCGACGAGTTGCTGCTGCGCGTCTGGCAGATCAGCCCGCGCGGACTGCCCACGCGCACCATCGACATGCACGTGACACGATTGCGCGAGAAGTTGCGTGACGATCCGGCCGAGCCGCGCGTGATTCTGACCGTGCGCGGCAAGGGTTACATGTTCGCCGCTCCGCAGGGTGCCCTATGAGACGCCCCTGGCAAATCTGGCTGGTGTTTTGCGGTTGCGTGCTGGTGGCCGTGGTGTCCGTCGCATGGCTGAGCTATCGGGCTCTGGAATCGGAGCGGGCGGAACTGACGGCTCGCACCCAGGCGGGTCTTGAGGAAAATGCCCGCTTGGCGCTGTGGCGCATCGATTCGGCGGTCGCCTCGCTGATCGCGCAGGAAAACGCCCGCCCCTCGTTCACGTACCGTTCGTTCTATCCCACCAATTACCCGCAGATTGAGATCAGGGTGCGCAAAAGCGACGGAGCGCTCCTGGCCCCCTCGCCGCTTTTGTCGGCAAATGATCCGCGGATCAAGCTGTATTTCGAATTCGACGCGGCAGGCGAGGCTCACTCGCCGCGCGCGCTGACCGCGGGAGAGATGCGGAGCCTCGTTCCGCGATACCTCAGCCAACAAGCCGTCGACGAGAGCCGCCAGCGGCTCCGTCGGTTTGCGGAACTTGTCGAGCTGCCGCAATTGTTGGCCCTGATGCCGCCGGCCAGTGCGCAGCCCGGCAACAGCCGGGTGGAAAGCAGACCTCAAGCTATCGCACAGCAGCAGGACGTGCCCGCCGCATTGCCGCGGCAGGGTGCGCTCAACGCACTAACCGACCTCGAGCAACAAGCCGAGATGCAGCAGGCGCGAGGGACCTTTGAATCGCGAGGGATGTTTGAATATCGGGCTCGTTCGCAGGCAGTTGCCGCCAACTCGATCTTGCAAGTGGATCCAGAGCGATTGACTGCCATGAGGCTTCCCGAGGATGCGGAAAAGTCCGCGATGACCCCGCTCTGGGTGGGCGATCAGTTGCTTCTGGTACGGCAGGTGGGAGTCGGCGGTCAACGATTCGTGCAAGGCTGTTGGCTCGATTGGCCGCTGATTCGTGGGGAATTGCTGGCGTCGGTGAGCGATCTCTTGCCCGAGGTCCAACTCTTGCCGGCCCAGACTGACGACATGCGGGAGCAAGGCCACCTGATGGCGGCACTTCCGATCAGGCTCGTTGCAGGCGACCTACCGCCGATCGCGCTCGACCCGCTTTCGCCGGTGCGAGCGTCGCTTCTGCTGACTTGGGGCTCGCTCGCTTTGGCGGTGCTGGCCGTGGCCCTGCTGATTCGCGGCGTGTTGGCCCTGAGCGAGCGGCGAGCCGCTTTTGTTTCGGCCGTGACACACGAGCTGCGCACGCCGCTGACCACGTTTCGGATGTATGCCGAAATGTTGGCCGAAAACATGGTGCCGGACGAAGCAAGCCGCCAGCGCTATCTGCAAACGCTTCGCACCGAGGCGGATCGGCTCTCGCATCTGGTCGAGAATGTGCTGGCCTATGCCCGACTGGAGCGGGGCGGCCCCGGGGCGCGGATCGGTCCGGTGCCAGTGGCCGAACTGTTAGGCCGCGCCAGCGAACGTCTGGCGCCGCGCGCCGCGCAAGCGGGTTTCGAGATCCACATCGGCGCGCCGCCCGAACCGATCACAGCCCAGGCCGTGGCCGACTGCGCCGCGGTCGAGCAAATTCTCTTCAACCTGGTCGACAATGCCTGCAAATACGCCGCGGCGGCCGAGAATCGCACGCTTCAACTCGACGTCGTACGGCGCAGCGTCCATTTCCAATTGCGGCTGCGCGATCACGGGCCGGGCGTGGCAGTGCGCGAGCGGAAGCGGCTCTTTCAGCCCTTTCGCAAGTCGGCGACCGACGCAGCCGTTTCGGCGCCGGGGGTTGGCTTGGGGCTTGCGCTCTGCCGGCGTCTGGCGCACGACATGGGAGGCGATTTGTCGCTGGAGAACCACGCGCCCGACGGAGCCTGCTTCGTGCTCACGCTCAAGGTGTTCGAGGGCTAAGCAGCGTCCTATTTCTTCGGCCCGATCAGTTCCACGAAATTGCCGTCGGGATCGCGGACCACGATCAATTGCATGTCCTGCGGAAAGCCCGGGGGCAGCGTCCGCGGGGTGCCGGCCAATGTTTTGACGCCCGCCTTCTTCAATCGCTCCAACGCAGCCGTGGAGTCGCTGACCCAAAGGGTGAGGTAGCGGAAACCGAGCTGCGAGTTGATGGCCGCATTGTCATCCTGGCTGGGCGCTCGCTTGAATTGCATCAGTTTGAACTTGGTGGCGTGCGGCACATCGGCCAAAACCAGCACGTGAACATCGAGCGGCTCCGTGCCGTCGGTCAGTCCGACCTCGCCGACATACGCCCCGTCGACCTTGAAGCCCTCGATTTCCGTGCAGCCGACGGCTTCCGTATAGAATTTGACCGACTTGGCCACGTCGCCGACGACCATGCCCAGATCAATCGCCGGAGTGGAGAATTCCTCGGCGGCGGCGAAACAAACGAGCGACAAGCTGACGAGCGTGGCGGCCAATGTGCGATAAAGCATC
This sequence comes from uncultured Planctomycetaceae bacterium, assembly GCA_963793635.1. GTDB lineage: Bacteria > Planctomycetota > Planctomycetia > Pirellulales > PALSA-1355 > CAWCAX01. Next base: position 775,552 of record CAWCAX010000006.1, on the reverse strand, counting down.
GGGTGACTCCTGGAAATGAGAAGGATTGCTCCGGCCCTTTTGGTTCCGGATTGCCAGGATTGTAAAGTCAGCCGGCCGCCGATGCCAGCCTGGGCACGAGGGCTTTGTCGGCACAACCAGGCGTGAGACGAATCCGGCCGCGCAAACGCCTGCCCCGCTAAGGGTGCATTCCTCACTTTGTAAGTCTCGCGCGGCGATTCGGTAGCGGCCGTTGTAGGGTCCCGCTCTGAGGACCATCCTGTGCCAGACTGCGGACCAGCTCTATCAATCCGCCGGACATTGCGGCCAGCAGAGCGCAACCGCCGGGCCTTCTTTTGGCGCTAAGGTGGCCGATAGCTCGCCTTGACCTGAAGTTCGGATTGCGTTATCGTCCGACCGTTTTGCGCCCCAGCAGCTAGCGTCGGCCGTGCGAAGGCAATCGCAGCGACACATTTTTCGCGGCCCACTTACTCTTCCCTCGCCAGGCGACCACCAGGTTCGAAACAGCCGACTGCGAGCATGATGCTCGAGAGGCCCCAGCATGCGACCGGTTCGCCGCACGTCGAACGTCTCTTTGGGCGCATTGCTGATTTCTTGTGCCGGGGCGGCGGCGCAGGCCCAAAGCGAGCCGCAAACTCCTGCCGACAACCTGCGCGTGGCGCGACTCGTGCGGCAGCTCGGCGCGGCTGACATCCAGGCTCGCCAGTCGGCTCAGGATGCGCTGCTCAGACTGGGCGCGGCTCGCGCGCTCGGCTCGAGCAGGCCTTGGTCCACGACGATCTCGAGGTTCGCCTGCGGGCACGCGTGTTGCTGGACGAGTGTCTGACGGAAGAATTATGGACGGCCAGCCAGGTCAGTTTTCCGCCCGACCGGCGATTGGCCACGTCGGTGCTCAACTCGATCGTGGCCCAGACCGGAAACCGGCTGTTGGTGGGCGATCAGTACGGCGCGTTCAACGAGGTTCCGTTCGAGGGGGCAGCAGGGCGGCTGCCGTTTTGGCAAGCCGTCGACGAGATTTGCCGCGCGACCGACAATCATCTGCGCCCCCATTACGATTTGCGCGCCGGCGGACTGGTGATCTGCGGAGGCGCGCCGGGCCAATTTCCGACAGCCTACTCCGGCCCGCTGCGGGCGCAAATCACTTCCGCCCGCCGGGTGTTTGTCCAGGAATTGGACTACGCCGAAATGAACTCCGACGTGACGCACACCTTTCAACTCAACCTGCAAATGACCTGGGAAGAGCGCTTCCGCCTGCTGGGCTACACGACCCAGCCGGAGCTGGTCGAAGCCCGCACCGATGGCGGCGAGCTGTTGTCGGCCGTGCAGCCCACCGGCGGCAGTTGGAACACGGTCACGCCCAAGTCGCGGCAGGTGACCACCACCTTGCGGTTGAGCCCGCCGCCCGGCGGCTCCAAGCGGCTAGACCTGCTAAAACTGCGCTGGCCCTTGTTCGCCGTGGGGGACCGGCAAACGTTGATCGTCACCGATCTGGCCGCGGGCAGCACGGCCCACCAGGAAGATTTGGCGCTCTGGATCGAGTCGATCGACAAACAGCCGACCGGTCGCTACGAGCTGGTGCTGATTGTATCGCGCGATCGGGCGACGCCGGAGCCTGCCGAGATGCTATTCCAGGAAAACGAAGTCGACCTGTTCGACTCGGCCGGCCGGCCGTTGCGGCTGCAAAACCAGACGCATCAGCTCGTCGATCGCGGCCTCCAGATCCGGTTGCAATTCGTCAGCGAATTGCCGGGCAGCGAGCCGGCGCTATTACGTTTTGCCTATCCGCGGCTGCGTGCCCGGCGTGCGATGGAGCTTGTTTTCCGCGACGTGCCGCTGCCCACGGCCGAGCCGCGGTAGGAGGGGATTCAAGACGCGTATCTGCCGCTGGCGGACACGTGGCAGGTCATAGATAATAGTTTGAGCCACGTGCCAAGCGCGATTGCCGTTGGCGACCCGCATGGTTCGGCGCAACTTTTTGACTTTCCCGCTTGGCAATCGATTCTTTCGGTGGCACAGCAGCGATGATCGAACCTTACAACTACGACCCCGAAACGTTGCGCCAAATGTTGGCCGAGACCGACGCTGTTCTTTCCGCGGTCCGCGAGTCGGTGCGCGAAGCGCTGATCCGGCACAAACGTCTCGGCCTGCCGGTCGTCACCTGGCAGGACGGCCATGTCGTTTGGGTGCCGGCTGACCAGATTCCGGTCGACGAGATTCCGGCTGCGATGGAGCCGCCGGAAAATTAGCGCGAGACGGGCGCGCTGGGGATAGCTGGTCGAGCTTCAAGCCGAATGCACCCGGCAGGAATCGAACCTGCGACCTTGGCTTTAGGAAAGCCCTGCTCTATCCCCTGAGCTACGGGTGCGTGGAAGCGGCCACTCCGAACGGCTAGCATGATTTGGCCAGGGCATTCTACTTTCTGCCGGCGAAAGTGGCCAGAAGCGAACCGTGGCGAGGAGCCGATCCCGCGTGACTCAGACATTCACCGCATACATCGAGTTCGATCGTGATACCGGCCTATACGTGGGCACGATCCCAGGATTCGCCGGTGGACACAGCCAGGGCGCATCGCTGGACGAACTTCAGCAGAATTTTAAAGAAGTCGTGGAACTCATTGTCGAGGAGCGGCACCCCACGCCCTGACGACGCGCCGGATTGCCATCATGGCGTCGGAAACCCAAGCCCGGGTTCACGCTGGCGATCGCGTAGCCCTTGGGCTGGAGTCCTACGGCCCGTTGGGCCCCGGGGCCGCCGGCAGCACCGAGATGCCTTCGTCGGCAAGCACCTTGTACAGCCGATGTATGTGATCGCGGTCCGACGTCTCGACCGTGCACAGTACGTTGACGGCCGTCACGTCGGAACCGGAAAACGCCCGGTCGTGAGCAATGTCCTTGATGCTGGCGCCGGTCTGGGCAATGCGCTGCGCCAATCGCGCCAGCCCGCCAGGCCGATCGCTGACCACCGCCGTGAACCGGCACAAGCGGCCGTCGGCCACCAACCCCTTGTCGATCACGCGGCCCAGGATCACCGGATCGATGTTGCCGCCGCTCAATATCAGCACGCTGCGGCGACCGGCCAGCTCCGGCAACTTGCCCGCCATGCAGGCGGCCAGCGCCGCGGCGCCCGCCCCTTCGACCACGCTTTTTTCCAGCTCGACCAGCCGCAGCACGGCCAGCGACAATTCCTCTTCGCTCACGGTCACCAGGCGATCGACCCGCGTGCGAGCGATCTCGAACGGCAATTCGCCAACGCGCCCCACGGCCAAACCGTCGGCCAGTGTCGGCCCGACCGGCACGTCGACCGGATGACCCGCGGCTCAGCGCCGCGGTGAAACTGGCCGCCCGCGCCGCCTCGACGCCCAAGATCAACACCTCGGGCCGCGACGATTTCACCGCCAGGGCGATTCCGGCGATCAGCCCCCCGCCTCCCACGGGCACGACAATCGCCTCGACCTGGGGCACTTGCTCCAGAATCTCCAGGCCCAGCGTTCCCTGGCCGGCCACGATCGCCGGATCGTCGAACCCGTGGATGTAGGTCAGCCCGCGCTCGTCGGCCAGGCGCTGGGCTTCGCGCCGGGCTTCGCCATAGGTCTCGCCGTGCAGGACGACGCTGGCGCCCAGCCGCCGGCAGGTGTCGATCTTGATCAGCGGCGCGAACCTGGGCATAACCACCGTGACCGCGATCTCGAGCAGGCTGCCGTGATAGGCCAGCCCGAGCGCATGATTGCCGGCCGATGCCGCCACCACGCCGCACTGCCGCCGCTCAGCATCGAGCAACAGCAGGGCGTTGCGCGCACCGCGCTCTTTGAAACTGCCGGTCCGCTGCAAATACTCCAGCTTGCAATACGCCCGGGTGCGCGCGATCTCGGCCAGCGTGATCGACTCGGGGCAGGGGGAAACGTAGACTCCGCCGGCGATACGGTTGCGAGCGGCTACGATGTCTTCGAGGGTGAGCATGGAGGAAAGCTCGGAACGGGGAACTCGGAACTCGGAACGGGGAAGCGCAGACGAGCAACCGAGAGCAATGGCCACGAAAAGCACAATAAATGAAACGTCCGTCTTCATCGCGGCTCCGCGGCTACATCAAACTTCGTATTTCCGTTTTCGTGTTTTTTGTGGCTATTTGTCTTCGTCGCGTTCCGCGTTCCGAGTTCCGAGTTATCCTAAAACGCCATCTGCGTCCGATAGTGGTCCTGGATGCTCGACAGATTCACGCGGTTGAAAAAGTTGGAGTACGCCATCCACATCGCCAGGCCGTTGAGATCCGTGAATTGCGGCGGCAGATAGCGGGGCGGATCGACCACCCCCTCGCGCACTTTGCGGCACAGGACCGGCACGTCGTCCAAGGTGACTTTGCCGCAAAACAGAATCGGGATCAGCTCCGGACGGCCGAAGCGGATAGCTGTGCGCAGGTAGTTGTAGATCATCACGAAACCCTTGCAGTAGCAGATGTCTTTGGTGAACGGAGCGCCGCCGGTGATGACTCCACCGCGGAACACGCGCTGGGCGTACTGGTAGCACTCTTTTTCGTTGAATCCTTCGGTGCGGTAAAACTCGCAGATTTCCAGGAAGTTGGCCCCGTCTTCGGTCTTGTCGCAGGCCAGGATGCGATTGACGAGCGTTTTGGTCCGCCGCGGCGTGGCGTTGAACGTGATCACCTCGACCAGCGCCGCCAGCCCTTCCTGAATAGCCAGCGTGCAGGGCGGCCCCTTGGCCAGCCAGGTGGCCACGTGCTGCCGGGCGCCGTTCAGGCTGGTGCCCATGTGGACCCAGCCCTCGTGCACTTCCAGCAAGTCGACCTCGCGCTCGGAAAACATGGCCCCGCGCTTGATTTTCACATAGTCGGCGCCGGCAGCGGCGTCGGACAGGATGCCGTCGTCCAGTTTGACGTGGACCTGGTGATCGGCAAAGTAGGGGCCGAATCGGGCATTCAGCCGTTCGACCGCTTCGTCCGCCGAGAGCGTCTTGGGGTGCAGCACGCCCATCCCGGTGTCGCCGATGCCGGCCAGAATTTCGTACAGCGTGAGCCCCAGCTCGCGGATCGTGGTATTGTCGCCGGCAAACAGGTCCTTGGGACTGCCGTATAGCTGGCGCGAAATCTCATAGAATCGCGGCGTGCCGCGGACCTCGAGCATTTCGACGCACAGCCGATACTCGCGGCAGTTGCGCAATAGAATCGCCCCGATCGGGTCCGACTCGCCCAGCGACCGCTCGATGTCGCTCTCGATGTCCAGAAACTCTTGCTTCTTGGCTTCGGGCGAAAAGGGAAGTTGCCGCCGCTGATAATACTCGGGCGTGATCGGCGGCAACTGCTTACAGCGCGCCGCGAAGAATTGCGTTTCGATCGCGTCGTCCCATTTGATCGCCTCGCGGATTCGAATCGGCCGCTGGGCGTCGACCAGGCGGCCGGAGAGCTGCCGCACTTTTTCCTTGTAAGACGTCCAGGCTTGCGTAGACATCGACTAGCTTTCCGCTGTTCGCGTGGACGTGCGCAGTCATAGCAGCCCGTAGCGGCTGAGCGTGCCCCGAAGTTTATCTTCCGACGCGGCCTCCAGCGCGGTCATGGGCATGCGCAGCTCGCCGGTGTCGCGGCCCAATAGCTTCATCGCGCACTTGATCGGGATCGGATTGGTCGACAGCCCCAGCATGTCGCGGCAGAGCGGGAACAGCTTGCGGTGCCAGGTCTGCGCCGCGGCCCAATCGCCGCTGTCAAAAGCTCTGAGCAGGGCTATCACGTCCCGCGGCACGATGTTGCCGGCGACCGAAATCACGCCCCGGCCGCCGATCGCCAATAGCGGCAGCGTCAGGCTGTCATCGCCGCTGAGCACCGTGAGATTCGTCAGAGCCACGATCTGCGAGGCCTGGTCCATCGAGCCGGTGGCTTCCTTGACCATGGTGATGTTGGGCAGCTCGGCCATCCGGGCGATGGTTTCCGGCTCGATGTTCTTGGCCGTGCGGCCCGGGATGTTATAGACGCAGATCGGCAGGTCGACCTTCTCGGCCAGCGTGCGGAAGTGCTGATAAAAACCTTCCTGCGTGGGCTTGTTGTAATACGGCGCCACGACCAGCGCCGCGTCGGCCCCGGCCCGCTTGGCAAAGGCCGTCAGCCGCAGGGCCTCGGCCGTGCTATTGGAGCCGGTGCCGGGCATAACCTTGATGCGTCCGCCGGCAAACTCGACCACGGCGCCGATCACCCGTTCGTGTTCCTCGTGCGTCAGCGTGGGAGACTCGCCCGTGGTGCCGACCGGGCAGAGGCAGTTGGTTCCGGCCTCGATTTGAAACTCGACCTGCTTGCGCAGCAGCGGATAGTCGACTTCGCTGCCGTTGAAGGGGGTGGTCAATGCGACCGACAAACCGGCAAAGGCTTCGCCCTTGGTGCTCATTTTCTTCCGACCGTTATCCAGGAATAAGAGGGTCCCACGCTGCAAACAGGCATCTTATGACAGCCGTCGCCGGGTGGCAATTGGCGCGGGTGGGTCTACTTGTCAGAACGCCCATCCGGCGGCGTTTTCATGCGTGATACGATGGGGGCATGCAGGCACCGCACTTCACGTTAGTCGCCGTCTTTAAGTTCATCCTTGGACTCGCAGCGATTCTAGGTGCGATCCGGCTCGGACTCAATTTTCCGAAGGACGGCGACATGCCAGTCGCTGCATTCATCGCGACGCTCCTCGTTCTTGGCGCGGCACTTTATGGATCGGGTGCTACAGGCCCACCGCCAGACTAGCGCGTGTGCTTTTTTGGCCGCTCGGGCCCGCAAGAAATGTAGAATCACCCGCCCGCGAGACGGTCGTAGTCGGCGTGAGTGCCAACCCAATACCAGACGTTGATGCCGCCGTCGGCAGTTTCGCCATCGCGATGCTCTTGCAGCGCCGCGTCGCGGAGCTGCTGCAACGGCGCGGGCAGCGAAGCTTCTGCCGGACCCTGCGCTGCTACGATCGCGGCCATCTCTCGAACACAATCTTGGAATTCTTCCAGATTGTCTATTTGATAGCCGCGACGTGCCTGCACCGCAATCCACTCTTCGGCTAACGAGCGCGGGTCAAGCCAGCGCTTGCAGCGGGTCCGCAATTCGTCCTCCACGGCCGGGTCGTAGACTTTCTCGCCACGCATGACGGCCAGTCTTTCCGTCCGATCGGCGCGAATCAGCCAACGAAAGGCGTCGATTCCCATCTGCAGAAACGCCTCACAGCGACGACATTCCATCGCGTCTTTGTGCTGGGCGATCAACGAATCGGACTCTTCCCGGTAGGAGTCGCTGTATCTTCGAGCATTTCGCAGTTCCAGAAAGTCTGTGGTCATGTCGGCCCGCATAAGAAAAAGAGCGCTCAACGTGTCGCCCGCTGGTTAGTTCTCTGAAGCTAACTCTAGGCTGCGGTCGCACAACGGTCAACGTCTTACGAGGTCGTGCGAAATCCAGCAAGCTGCGTTTCTCGCCCAACCGACTCTGCCCAGTCGCCGCCCCGTCACGAAATCAACTTCTTCATCTCGCGCACGGCTTGCTCGAAGCCGATCATGATCGCCCGGGCGACAATGCTGTGGCCGATGTTCAGCTCGACCATGTGCGGGATGGTGGCGATCGGTTTGACGTTTCGATAGGTCAGGCCGTGGCCGGCGTGCAAGGTCATGCCCGCCGCCACGACGCTGGCGCCGGCATTGCTCAGGCGGACCAGTTCGGCGGCTTGCTTGGCGTCGCCGGTGGCCAGGGCGTATTCGCCGGTGTGCAATTCGACCGCGTCGGCCCCCAGCTCGACGGCGATGTCGATGGCCGCCGGATCGGGATCCAAAAACAAGCTGACGCGGATGCCCGCGTCCTGGAGCCGGCGGATCGTGTCGGCCAGCTTGTCGTGCTGGCCCGCCAGATCGAGACCGCCTTCGGTGGTAACTTCCTCGCGCTTCTCGGGCACCAGCGTCGCCTGGTCGGGCCGGGTCTGGCAAGCGATGTCGACCACCTCGGGATTGCAGGCCAGTTCGAGGTTGAGTTTGACCGTCACCGTTTCGCGCAGGATTCGCAAGTCGCGGTCCTGGATGTGTCGCCGGTCTTCGCGCAGGTGCAAGGTGATACCGTCGGCCCCGCCCAACTGGGCCAGGGTGGCGGCCCACACCGGATCGGGCTCGTTCGTCCGACGCGCCTGCCGCACGGTTGCCACGTGATCGATGTTGACGCCGAGTTCGACCATTTTTTGTGTAACTCTCTGGGGTTGAATCTTCGCCTAGGGCGCCTTCTGCGCCAGCAGCCAGTCCTCAAGAATGATGTGCTCCACCAGCGGCGCACGCAACAGGGCCGAGCGCGAAGGAAGCAGCGCCGTAAGCCAAGGGCGCTTGACCACGTGCGACATGGCCCGCAGGCCCAGCGAGTTGAGCGAGCGGCCGCTCAGCTGCGCCGTCACGTTGTCGCTCAGCCGCTGAAAGGTGGCCCGAATCAGGTTCGGGTCGGGCCCGACGTGGATCACGGTTTGCACGCCGGAGGAGAGCGTTTCGTAGACGGCATCCCACAGCCGCTGGGGATGATCGATCCAGCGGCACAGGATGTCGCGCGCGTTGTAGTCGTTGTAGCTCAGTTTGCCGGTCACCAGCGACAACAGCGGCGGCACCGGCTGCTTGAAACCGCCGGGCAGCGTTTGCATCATCACGGCGACCCGGTTGGTCAGGTTGCGCTGCCAGACGATCGGCGTGTGCATCGGCGGCCATTGCTCTTTGTTTTTTCGCAAATAAACCCGGCCCGGAAACGCGTCGTGCATGACCTCGGCGAACCGATCGAGGCTATCCCCCTGACCCAGCAGCAGAACGGTGTTCGGGGCCAGGATCGACGACATGCCGATCACGCCCTGGCCGGTCAGGTTGATCTCCAGGCAAAGCCGCTGCACCTGGTCGATGTCCAGCAGCGGACCGCGCGAAAACAGGACGCCCAGCGTCACTCCTTCGGTCAGAGCCACGGCGTCGGCGGCGACCGACAGCGGCAGCCGCAGGGCATCTTGCATGGCAAACAGCCCGCTGGCCACTACGGCCGAGAGTTCGCCCAGGCTGTAGCCGTAGGCCAGCTTGGCTTTGGAGTACGACGACGCCGAAGAATTTTTCGAGTATTTGAATCTGGGCCAACTCGACCGCCACGACCAGCGCGATGGCCTCGTCGTAGCTGGCCAGCGTCGTTTCTTCCTGTCGGCGAACGCGGTCGACCAGATCGACCCGGCGGCAGACGACGTCGCTGGTGACGGCCGACGCCTCGCGCAGGTGCTCGGCCACGATCGGGCCAAAAGCCGGATGCGCCAGCAGCTCCGGTGTCCGCCCCAAGTTGGTCGTGTTGTAGCCGCGAAAGGCAAATGCCGTCGTGGTCAGCCGATCGGCAAGATGGTTGGGCATGCGGAGAGGGGGTTGGGTCTCAAGTTTGGGGTTTTAGCCTCCGGGGAACAACCACTCAGGCCCGCAAACGCCTCGCCCGGCGGGCAGAGCGCAGGCTGGAGTTCGACAAGGTGTCGAAGTTGTTCGCCCACTAACCCTTTGGGGTGTTGGACCCCTACAATTATCTTAGTCCGAGCGCGGTTGGCCCGCTGCGCGGGTTTTTGCTCCAATCGGCACTCTGCGCGTTGGCTTGCCGGGTACCACGGGGCGGACTACAACCAAGGATGTCGTCCGAAAAACCTTCACGCGCGCGCCATGACATCTACCGCAAACCTTGCCAATCTCGAGGGAATGACGGCCGCGGTGACCGGCTCGTCCAGCGGCATCGGCCGGGCGATTGCATTGCGACTGGCCCGCGCCGGCGCCGATGTGGTGGTGCATGCCAGGCAAAACCGGGCGGGGGTCGACGCCCTGGCCGACGAAATTCGCGCCCTCGGCCGCAAGGCCCAGGTGTTGCTGTCTGACCTGGCCGATTCCCAAACGCACGAACCGCTGGTCGAGCAGGCCTGGGACTGGCGGCAGGGCATCGACATCTGGGTCAACAATGCCGGCGCCGACACGCTGACCGGTGAAGTGGCGCACTGGACTTTCGAGCAAAAGCTGGCCTGCCTATGGAAGGTCGACGTCGAAGGCACCATGCTGCTCGGCCGGCTCGTCGGCGCCCGGATGCACAAACGCGGACATGGGGCGATCGTCAACATCGGCTGGGACCAGGCCGAGCACGGCATGGGCGGGGCCAGCGGCGAACTATTTTCCGCCACCAAGGGAGCCGTGATGGCCTTCACCAAAAGCCTGGCTCGATCGCTCGCGCCGGCCGTGCGCGTGAACTGCGTAGCGCCGGGCTGGATCAAAACCGCCTGGGGGCAGGAGGCCTCGCAATATTGGCAGGAGCGCGCCCGCGACGAATCGCTGCTCGGCCGCTGGGGCACTCCCGAAGACGTGGCCGAAGCGGTCGCCTTTTTGGCCTCGCCGGCGGCCGGCTTCATCACCGCTCATGTCTTGCCGGTCAATGGTGGACTGGTGCAGCTAAAGTGACTCCTCGAGCGCATCCACTTCATCACCGGCCGCCTGGCGGAGTTCGCGCTCTCGGCCGAACTGGCGCGGCTCGCGCCGCTCGTCGGATTCCAGTACACCCTCGAAGTGCTGCCGATCACCGTAGCCGCACTGATGACCACCGAATGGGTCGCTCCGCGCATCCACGTGCCGCCCGGAACCACGCGCGTCATCTTGCCGGGCTATTGCCAGGGCGATTTGGCCAAATTCGCCCAGCTCGCGGCGCCCAGCTTTCGGGCGTTACCGTCGAGCGCGGACCGCACGATCTGCGCCGCCTGGGCGAGTTTTTTGGACACGCAGGCCCAGCAGCCGGCCGACTACGGTGACTTCGACATCGAAATTCTGGCCGAGATCAATCACGCCCCGCGACTGAAGCTGGATGCGATTCTCGCCGAGGCCGCGGACCTGCGCGCAGCGGCGCGGATTGGATCGACCTGGGTTGCGATCCGGGTCAGCCCTGGTCGGGCGTCGGCAGAAACCGTGCGGGCACTGGTCGAGGCCGGCCATCGGGTCTCGATCGATAGCATGAACCCGGTGGAGATTGCGGCGGCCACCCGCGCCGGGGCCCGGCTCGTGCTGTCGGTCAACAGCACCAATCGCGATGCGGCTGCCGACTGGGGATGCGAAGTTGTGGCCGTACCGGACGTTCCTCACACCTTGGCCGAACTCGACGCAACGGTCGAGCAACTGGCCTTGGCCAAAGTTCCGCTGCGGATCGATCCGATCCTAGAGCCGATCGGCTTCGGATTTGCCGCCAGCCTGGGCCGGTATCTCGACGTCCGGCGGCGTTATCCCGACGCCGAAATGCTGATGGGAATCGGCAACCTGACCGAATTGACCGAAGCCGATTCAGCCGCCATCAATCGTGGTGCTGCTGGGATTTTGCCAGGAGCTGGGCATTCGCAGCGTGCTCACCACGCAAGTCATCAATTGGGCCCGCACCAGCGTGCGCGAGTGCGACCTGGCTCGGCGGCTGGTGCATTACTCCGCCCGGCGGCGCGTGCTGCCGAAACATCTGGACGCCAGCCTGGTGATGCTCCGCGATCCTTCCGTGCCGCAGTTCGGCGCCGACAAGCTCGACGCACTGGCCGGGCAAATTCGCGATCACAATTACCGGATCTTTGCCGAAGCGGGGCAAATTCACCTCGTCTCAGCCGGATTGCATCTGGCCGATGCCGACCCGTTCTTGCTGTTCGAGCAGATCGCCGCGGCGGCTGCAAATCCGCCGGACGCCAACCATGCGTTTTACTTGGGCTACGAAATGGCCAAGGCCGTCACCGCACTGACGCTGGCCAAAGACTATCGCCAGGACGAGGCGCTGGATTGGGGCCTGCTGACCGCCGCCGAGCAGCACCATCGCCTCAAGCGCGGCGCCGCGCGAGCGCGGGCTGCCGAAAAACATCGGCCCGCGGAGGATGCGCCATGAGTGCCCGCCACGCCGAATCGCCGCCGGCTCCCGCGGCGGACGAATTGCCCCTGGCGTTGCCGTTGGCCGAGGGGCTCGACGCGGAGCACGTTTTCTTGCGATTGGCCGCCCGCCCCTGGTGTTTGTTTCTCGATAGCGCGCGGCGCGATCCGCTGCTGGGCCGCTATTCGTTCGTCGCGGCCGATCCGTTCGAGACGCTCCAAGTGCCGACCGACGGATCCGACGCGCTGGGGCAGTTGGAAAGCCGGCTGGCCTCGCTGCGGGCGATTCGCCGCCCCGGCTTGCCGCCGTTTCAAGGAGGCGCCGCGGGCATTTGGGCATACGATCTCCATCGATCGCTGGAGCGGATCGGGCCGGCCCGATTCGACGAATTTCGCGCGCCGGCCCTGGCAGTCGGTCTGTATGACGTGGTCGTGGCCTTCGATCACGTCGAACGCCGAGCTTGGATCGTCTCGCAGGGCTTTCCGGAACTCGAACCGAGCGCCCGACGCCGCCGGGCGCAGAGTCGCATCGCGCAGTTTCAAAGTTGGCTTGGCGAGGAGCCCCGCAATGTCGCGAGCACGGACGGGCAATATCCGTGGGTGGCGACAGACGAGTTGGCGCCGCAGTTCGACGTGCCGGGTCCGCCCGGATTGACCAGCAATCTTTCTCGCCCGGCTTATCTGGCGGCCGCCAGGCGAGTCATCGAGTACATCCGCGCCGGCGACGTGTTTCAGGTGAATCTGGCGCAGCGGCTGCTGTTTCCGGCGGGCGACAGTTCGCCCGCGCTGTACTTGCGGCTGCGATCGCGCAATCCGGCCCCGTTTGCCGGCTATTTCGACTTGGGGGCAGTTTCAGATCGTCAGCGCGTCGCCCGAGCGATTTATCAAAGTTGCTCGACCGTCGAGGTCGAGACCCGGCCGATCAAGGGCACGCGGCAGCGCACTCGCGGCCCCGAGGCCGACCTGTTCGCCGGCGACGAACTGGAACAAAGCGAAAAAGACCGGGCCGAAAACGTGATGATCGTCGACTTGCTGCGCAACGATCTGGCCCGGGTCTGCCGGCCGGAAAGCGTACGCGTGACCCAGCTTTGCCGGCTGGAAACCTACGAGTTCGTGCAGCACCTGGTGTCGGCGGTCTGCGGCACGCTTGCCGACGGTCGTGGGCCGATCGACCTGCTGCGGGCGACTTTTCCGGGCGGCTCGATCACCGGCGCACCCAAAGTGCGGGCGATGGAAATCATTGCCGAACTGGAGCCCACGGCGCGCGGACCCTACTGCGGGGCGCTGGGCTATGTCGGTTTCGATGGCACGCTCGACGCGAACATCCTGATCCGAACGATCATTGCCGGCGGCGGCTGGTGGCAGGCGCCGGTCGGCGGCGGCATCGTGGCCCAGTCGGTGCCCGAGCGCGAATACGAAGAAACGTGGCACAAAGCGGCCGGCTTGATCGGGGCCCTGCGGTAGAATGACAGAGTGGCGCTCTGCGCTGCGAATCATGCGACAAACGGACTTCTGGTTAGGGCCTCTAGCGAACCTATGATTCTGCTCGTCGACAATTACGATAGTTTCGTCTTCAATCTGGCGCGCTATTTCGAGCGGTTGGGGCAAGAGACCTGTGTGGTCCGCAACGACGCGATCGGCGTCGAAGGTGTTCTCGCGCTTGCGGCCGCAGGCCGTCGTGCTTTCGCCCGGCCCCTGCACGCCCAACGAAGCCGGCGCCACGCTCGACATCGTACGCAAGCTTCACAGGCGGCTGCCGATCCTGGGCGTCTGCCTGGGGCATCAGGCGATCGGGCAGGCGCTGGGGCGCGCGGTCGTGCGGGCCGCCGAGCCGGTCCACGGCCGAAGCTGGCCGATCCATCACGCCGGGCAAGGAATTTTCGCCGGCCTGCCCAGTCCGCTGGCGGGTTGCCGCTACCATTCGCTGATCGTCGAGCGCGCGTCGTTGCCGGATTGTTTCGCGGCCACCGCCTGGACCGAGGACGGAACGCTTGATGGCGATCGAGCATCGCGAGCTGCCGGTGGTTGGCATTCAGTTTCATCCGGAATCGATCCTGACCGACTGTGGCTACTCGCTGTTGGCGGCGTTTCTGCTTCGAGCGGGCGCGACCTTGCCCGCGGATTTGCCGGCCATCCAGCAGGAACTGCTCGAGCCGGCCGAACCGCACGTTTCGCTTCCCACCCGAGTCGGTCACTTTTTAGCTGCGGGGCCGCGCCGTGATTTCGGAAGGCATTGTCACCACCCTGAACGCGGACGGCTCGGCGAATATTTCGCCCATGGGTCCCGAGGTCGATGCCTCGATGCGGAAGTTGGTGCTCAAGCCCTTTCAGACCTCGACCACCTACGCCAATCTGAAGCGCACCGGGCAAGGCGTGTTTCATGTGACCGACGATGTCGAATTGCTGGCCCGCGCGGCGGTGGGAGCTGCCGGACCCGCCCCCGCCTCTGAACCGATCCGACGGACGTCGAGGGTTGGATCCTGGCCGACGCCTGCCGCTGGTACGCTTTTCAGACCCGGGCGATCGACGATACACAGCCGCGGACGCGAATCGAAGCGGACGTTGTCGCACAGGGCCGGCAGCGCGACTTCTTTGGGTTCAATCGCGCGCAGTATGCCGTGCTCGAAGCGGCCATCCTGGCGACGCGCGTCGGCCTGTTGCCAGCCGACGAAATCTTTGCTCAACTTGAACATTTGCGGCCGCTCGTGCCCAAGACCGGAGGCGCTCGCGAGCAGCGCGCCTGGGAATTCTTGGAACAATTCATTCGCGAGCGCTCGAAGCGCTAAAGGCCCACCCAGCGTGACCCTCATGCCAGCAGCCGTGCAAGTTTGGGCGCCCAGCCGGTTGCACTTCGGACTGTTATCCTTTGGGCAACAGGGACAGCGCCAGTACGGCGGGGCCGGCGCGATGATCGACGCGCCGGGCCTGCAATTGTCGCTTGAGCGGGCGCCGCGGCTATCGGCCTCCGGCCCGCTTGCGGATCGAGTGCTGGAATTTGCCCGGCGGCTGGTCGAACAAGCCGCGGCGCCGCACGCGGCCGCCTGTCATATCGAAGTAAAATCGGCGCCGCCGGAGCATGCCGGCTTGGGAAGTGGAACGCAGTTGGCGATGGCCGTCGCCGCCGGACTTGGTGCGCTCGCGGGCGACCCCCGGCGCGAACCCGTACGCTGGGCGCGCCTGCTCGGGCGGGGCGAGCGCTCGGCCGTGGGCACGCACGGGTTCGCGCTGGGGGGCCTGCTGGTCGAGGGGGGCAAGCTGGAGCGTGAAGGAGTTTCGCCCCTCATCAGCCGGACCGAGCTGCCCGCCGAGTGGCGCTTCGTGCTGTTGATCGATCGGGAGGAACGCGGGTTGTCCGGCGCTGCCGAACGCCGGGCCTTCGCCGATCTTCCGCCGGTGCCGCAGGAGTCCACCGCCGAATTGCGCGCGAGCTCTTGCTGCACCTGATGCCGGCGGCGGCCAGCGGCAACTTCGCGGAGTTCAGCGAGAGCCTGTACCGCTACGGTTTCCAGGCCGGTATGTTGTTCGCCAAACGGCAAGGCGGGCCTTATGCCGGCCGCCGGGCAGCCGAATTGGTCGAGTGGGTTCGTGGCGAGGGCATTCGCGGCGTCGGGCAAAGCTCGTGGGGCCCGACGATCTTCGCGGTCTTACCCGACGCGGAGTCCGCGGCGGATTTCGCGGTTCGCGTCGAAAAGCGATTTTCCGCCGCCCCCCTGTCGATTGTGGTCGCCGCGCCGGCTAACCACGGCGCAAGAATCGACGCCTCAACGCAGCGGTCGATGCCATGAAGCAATCGGCTGGAACGCTGCTCTATCGCAAGTCGGCCGCGGGCATGGAAGTGTTGCTCGTGCATCCTTCGGGCAACTATAATCGCCACAAGCCCTGGAGCATTCCCAAGGGAATTCCCGAGCCGGACGAAAGCCTGGAACAAGCCGCCCGGCGCGAGACATGGGAGGAGGCCGGCCTGCAGCCCGGCGATTTGCGGCCGCTGGGCTCGATCGTGTACAGCAAAAGCGGAAAACACGTGCATGCATTCGCTGGCCCGGCCCCCGAGGATGAGCCGCGGATTGCCAGCTGGGAGGTCGATCGAGCCGAGTTCGTGACCCTCGACGAAGCCAGACGGATCCTCCATCCCGATCAAGCGCCGCTGATCGATCGGCTGGAACAGCTATTGGCCGACACCGGAGTTTGAATGTCGACCACGAAGTCGGACGCCAAAAACGCTGAGGCTAACAAGGATTCCGACTTGCACAATGCAGAGCGGTCGCCGGGTGCGGCGCCAGACGGGGCCCAGCCGAGCGCAACCGCGGCTTTGCCGGTCCGAAAACATCGCCTGCGGCGATTGCTGTGGGCGATCATTCTGATTGCTGTCGCGGTCGGCGGCTATGCCGTTTATCGCGCCATCCATCGAACCGGCGACGAATCGCGCCTCGTGCTCGAGGGCAACATCGACGTTCGCCAGGTCAATCTGGCCTTCAAGCAGGAGGGACGCATTGTCACGTTGGCCGTCGACGAAGGGGACCCCGTCGACGCCGGACAAGTCATTGCCACGCTCGATAAACGCTATTTCCAGGACGATCTGCGGCTAGCCCGGCGCGCCGAGACAATGCGGCGGCAAACCTGGCCCGGCTGGAGCACGGATCTCGGGTGGAAGAAATCGCCGAGGCCCGGGCCAACATGGCCCAGCAGCGGGCGGTTCGCGATCGGGCGCAGAAAGATTTCGATCGCTCCGCGGGCCTGGTGGACAAGGGAGCGGTCAGCCAGGAAAATTTCGACCAGACGAAGTCCGCCCTGGACGAGGCGGAAGCCACGTTGAAGTACGCCCAACAGGCCCTGCTGCTGACCGAAATCGGCCCCCGCCAAGAGGACATCGACGCTGCCCGGGCCCAATTGGCCGGCGAAGACGCCACCGTGATCCAATCGGAGCGGCGCCTGGGCGATGCCGACCTGATTGCGCCCAGCAGCGGCATAATCTTGACTCGCGTGCGGGAACTGGGGGCCATCGTGGCCGCCGGCGAGCCCGTGTTTACGTTGACGCTGGCGACGCCCGTTTGGGTCCGGACATACGTCAACGAACGCGACTTGGGGCGCATCCGGCCCGGCATGCTGGGCATCGTCGAGACCGATTCGGCGCCGGACAAAACTTACCACGGCCGCATTGGCTTCATCTCGCCCACCGCCGAGTTCACTCCCAAGACCGTCGAAACGCGCGAGCTGCGCACCGATCTGGTCTATCGGCTGCGGGTCCTGGTCGACAATCCCGATGGCGGCTTGCGCCAAGGAATGCCGGTCACCGTGACTCTGGATTTGGACGCACCGGTCGATGATCAATCCGGCGCCGACCAACCCAGCTCCGTCGATCGCGACTCCCGCCCCGCACAGGGCCCGGGGTATTGAGTCATGGCCGATGTCCCCTGGCTCAGACCGAACAGGTCACCAAGCGCTTCTCCGGTGACGCGAAACCGGCGATCGACAAATCTGACGCTCGAGATCGAGCCGGGGCAAGTCACCGGCCTGGTGGGGCCCGACGGTGCCGGCAAAACGACTTTGTTGCGGCTGCTGGCCGGGCTGATGCTCCCCAGCTCGGGCCGGGTGACCACCTGCGGCTTCGACACGGCCGGCTCGCTGGCCGGCATCCGCCAGGCGGTCAGCTACATGCCCCAGCGGTTCGGGCTGTATGAGGATCTCACCGTTCAAGAGAACCTCAATCTCTACGCCGACCTGGTGGCCGTTACCGGACACGAGCGCCAGGCAGGCGTTCGGCCGGCTGCTGGCGTTTACGAACCTGGCCGGATTTGTACGATCGGCCCGCGGGCAAGTTGTCCGGCGGAATGAAACAGAAGCTCGGGCTGGCCTGCGCGCTGATTCGCACGCCGCGCCTGTTGTTGTTGGATGAGCCGAGCGTCGGCGTCGATCCGATTTCGCGCCGCGAGTTGTGGCAGATGGTCTACAAGCTGGTCGACCAGGGTATCGGCGTCGTCTGGAGCACGGCCTATCTCGACGAAGCGCAGCGTTGCGGCATGGTCTTGCTGCTCAACGAAGGCCAATCGCTATACAACGGCCCGCCGCAACAGTTGACCAGCCGTCTCGAGGGCCGCAGCTTCCTGGTCCACAATCTCGGGGCGGAGCGGCGCACAGTGCTGGCCCGAGCGGTCACGTTGCCCGACGTCGTCGACGGGGTCATGCAAGGCAGCAGTATCCGCCTGGTGATCGCCGCCGGTAAATCACCCCCCGGCGCGGCGGAGCTGGGAGTCAGCGCGGCGGAAGTGGTGCCGACGCCTCCGCGGTTCGAAGATGCGTTTGTCGACCTGGTGGGGGGCGCGCCCAAAGGCCAGTCCGCGTTGGCCGGCGCTGCGCTCGCAGTCGGGCACGTCCGAGGCCGTTGTCGAAGCGCACGAGCTGACCAAGAAGTTCGGCGATTTCACGGCCGCCGATCGAATCTCGTTCCGCATCGACCGCGGCGAAATTTTTGGACTGCTGGGGCCAAACGGAGCCGGCAAGTCGACCACCTTCAAAATGATGTGCGGCCTGCTGCGGCCCACGGCCGGCTCGGCCCGCGTGGCCGGCACCGATCTCTATCGTTCGGGAGGCGCCGCGCGGCGGCCGCTTGGGCTACATGGCTCAGAAGTTTTCGCTCTATGGCGATCTCAGCGTGCGGCAGAATCTGGATTTCTTCGCCGGTGTGTATGGCCTCTCGCGCCGCCAGCGAACAGCCGCCACGCAGTCCATGACCGAGACATTTGCCCTGGGCCCGCTGTTGGATCGCAATGCGGGCGACTTGCCGCTCGGCTTCAAGCAGCGGCTGGCTCTGGCCTGCGCCGTGATGCACCAGCCGCAGGTGCTGTTTCTGGACGAACCGACCTCGGGAGTCGATCCGATCACGCGGCGCGAGTTCTGGTCGCACATCAACGCCATGGTCGAGCACGGCGTGACGATCATGGTCACCACCCATTTCATGGATGAAGCCGAGTATTGCGACCGGATCGGCCTGGTTTACCGCGGGCACATGATCGCCGAGGGGTCGCCCGACGAACTGAAAGACACCGTGCCAGCAACCGAAGCGGGCCGAACCGACCTTGGAAGACGCCTTCATGCGACTTGTCGAGGACTACGACCGGCAGCAGGCCGCGGCATGACACAAGCCACTGATTCGTGGACCGATTGGCTGCGGCGCGTGGCGGGCCTGGTGCGCAAGGAGATCGCTGCAAATCCGCCGCGACCCGAGCAGCTTTCTGATTGCCGGCGTGCTGCCGCTGCTGCTATTGTTTTTATTCGGCTACGGCGTGTCGCTCGATTTGCGGCGCGTGCCGGTTGCGGTGGTTGTCGAGCAGTCCACGCCGGAAGCCGACAGCCTGCTGGTTTCGTTTCGCAACTCGCGCTACTTCGTCGTCAAAATCGCACAAGTCGCGAGCCCAAGTCGAGGACGACCTATTGGCCGGCCGCGTCAAAGGCGTGATCGTGCTGGCGGCCGACTTTTCCGAGCGATTGGGCCGCGGCGAGTCCGCGCCGGTCCAGGTGCTCGTCGACGGCAGCGATCCGAACACGGCGGGGCTGGTGCTCAACTATGCACAGGGCGTTTGGAGCAACTGGCTCGAGCAGGAGGCGATCGCCCGCTCGAATCTGCTCGGCCAGCGGAACCTCACGCCGGTCGTCTCCGTCGAGCCGCGCGTCTGGTTCAACCCGGACGTCCGCAGCCAGAATTTCCTGATCCCCGGCTCGATTGCCATCATCATGACGCTGATCGGCACGCTGCTGACGGCATTGGTCATTGCCCGCGAGTGGGAACGGGGCACGATCGAAGCGTTGATGGCCACGCCGGTCGGAGTTTCCGAGTTCCTGCTGGGCAAACTGATTCCCTATTTCCTGCTGGGGATGGGGGCGATGATCTTGTCGGCCAGCGCGGCGGTGTTCATTTTCGCGGTGCCGTTTCGCGGCTCGATCGGCGTGCTGTTGATCGTTTCGGCGACGTACCTGGCCACGATGCTGCCGCTGGGACTGCTGATTTCGACGTTGGCCAAGAACCAGTTCGTGGCCAGCCAGGCCGCCCTGGTCGCGGCGTTCTTGCCGGCCTTCGAGCTGTCGGGCTTCATTTTCGAGATCGACAGCATGCCCTGGCCGATCCGCTGTTTGACCTACGTGCTGCCGCCGCGCTACTTCGTGGCCAGCATGCAGACGCTGTTTCTGGCGGGCGACGTGGCGTCGGTGCTTGCTGCCCAATACACTTTTGTTGGCGGGGGCGGCCCTCGTCTTCTTCGTGCTGTTGGTGCGGGCCACGCGCATGAGATTGGAATGACGCCATGTGGCAGCGCATCCGTTCGCTGATCGTCAAGGAATTGCTCGCCGTCTGGCGCGATCCGAAGAGCCGCGCGATCCTGTTCATTCCGCCGATGTTCCAATTGCTGATTTTCTCCTTCGCGGCCACCCAGGAAGTGAAGAACGTGCGCATCGCGGTCTTGAACCGCGACCAGGGTACCAGCTCGCGGGACCTGATTGCCCGGTTCGAGGGTTCGTCCAATTTTTCCTCGGTCCGCTATCTGCGCGACGAGCGGGAACTTGCCCGGGCGATCGACTCGCGGAGCGTGCTGATGGCGATCCACTTCCAGTCCGACTTTTCGCGCCTGGTGACCGCGGGCGAGCCGGCCAGCGGTGCAGTTGATTCTGGACGGCCGCCGCTCGAACGCCGCGCAGACTGGTCGCCGGCTACGCGACCGAAATCGTTTCTCGCTATGCGGCCGAATTGCCGCAGTCGCGGCGGGCGCTGCCGCCGGCCAGCGTGGTGGTGCCGCGATACTGGTTCAACCCCAACCAGCAAAGCACCTGGAACACCGTGCCCTCGCTGGTCGCGATCCTGACGACCAGCGATGGGCCTCTTGGTCACCGGACTGGCCGTGGCGCGCGAACGCGAGCTGGGCACGTTCGAGCAATTGCTGGTCTCGCCGCTATCGCCGGGCGAGATCATCGTCGGCAAAACGGTGCCGGCGCTGCTGATCGGCCTGGGCGAAGCCACCGGCATGATCCTCGTTGGGCGTGTTTGCTTTTCGCGTGCCGCTGCACGGCTCGGTCACGCTGCTGTATGCGGCCATGGTCGTGTATCTGTTGGCCGTGATCGGCGTCGGCCTGTTCATTTCGTCGCTTGGCCAAAACGCAGCAGCAGGCCATTCTGGGACGTGTTCGCCTTCATGGTTCCGGCCATTCTGCTCTCGGGCTTCGCCAGTCCGATCGAGAACATGCCCGACTGGCTGCAATGGGTCACGCTGGCCAATCCGATTCGCTACTTCATCGTGATCGTCAAAGGCATCTTTCTCAAGGACCTGCCGGTATCGATCATCGCTGGCCAACATCTGGCCGATGGCGGTGATCGGCTCGATCACGCTCTCGTCGTCGGCCTGGCTGTTCCGCCGGCGGATGGAATGAGCGGCGCCGAGGGTCCGCGAGGCAGCGAGCGACGTCATTGTGCCGGCGGCGTTCGCGCAGCTGCGATGCAGATTTCCTGGCGGTTATGCGCCAGTTGCCGGGCTGCAACGTGCGGAAAGCCCCACGAGCGGACTTGCTCGATGTAGCCCGGCACTTCGCCGGCCAGTTCCCAGTGGATGAGCTTGAGCGTCAGCAGCATGCCGGCGATCTTCACCGAAGGATGCATGACGATTTCCTGGACGGTCGTCAGCGTGTACGCCGGTGCGACGTTCATGTCGGCCACCAGCCAGCGGACGTCGCGAAACTCGCGCCGCCGCACGTCGGCGCCGCGTTTTTGAATGTGCGTGAAACGCGGATGCGCCAGCACACTGGGATCGACGGCCGCCGGATCGATGCCGGTCACGACCAGCCCGCGCCGCAGCAGGGCCTGGCTGGCGCCGCCGGGCGAACAACCAATCTCGACCACGTGATCGCCCCGTTTGACCGGCAATGCCGACCAGGCCAGCGCTTCTTCGATCTTGGCATACGCCCGAGAGGCCACAGTTTCCGGCAGTGCGACGTCGAACAGTCCGCCCGGCCAGCAGGAACTGCCGCCCGGGGCCAGGTGGTAGCCAATCCACCACTCGTGCGGCTCGACCAACACGCAGTCGAGCACCCGTTGACCCGGCGCCGCGGTAATATTTGTGGCAACGGGAACAGCGCCAGCGCGCGTCGGCAACGTCTGAGCGAGCGAACTGGCGACGTCGCGCGCCACGTCGGTCAGGCCCGGCTCGTAGCCGTGGTCGCCCGCCGCGGCAAGGTCGCGCTGCCAGACGTGCAGCACGTCGAACGCGATCGAGCCGGCAAGTTCGCGGAACTGCTCCAGTCGCTCGGGCAGATCGGCGGAAGCCGCTTTGCCCAGCGAAAAACCCCACGCCCGGGCAAAGACGGCGCCCAGATCGAAATCGTCGGGCAAGCTTTGGCCCGGGGGGAGCTTGAACGTGAGAAAGCCGGGCCTTGAGAACGCAAACCGCAAGTCGGGCCACGAGCGCGCGACTTCCGACTTGAGCGCTGTTTCGGCGCCGATCTGGCAGGTGGCAAACAGGAACTTTGGGGGCGGCGGCGCGGTCGGTGTAAACGCTGCCGACTCTGCCGCGGGGGGCACGATCACTATTTGCTCCCAGGCGTCGGTTCGCGCTCGGTCAACTTCAGCGCCTGCTCCAGGAAGGGATCCAGCGGTTTGTCTTTGGCCCGCTGGGCAAGCTGAAGTGCCTCGGGGGTGCCCACGGCGGCCAAGGCCGCGATGGCTTCCAGGCGGACGCGCGGATGGTCGTCGGCGATGAGTTCGGTGAGCAGTTCCAGCGGATTGCTCAGCCGCGAATGCCACTGGCCGAGCACGCGCACGCCCGCGGCCCGGACGCGGCCGTCCTGGGCGTGCAGCACGCGCTCCAACAATTTTGCTTCGACGACGCCCAGGGATTGATAGGTCCACAGCGCTTCGAGCAAAAAATGCTCGTAGTCAAGGTGGGCCTGGGGCAGGTCGACGACCCAGGTGTCCAACTGCGGCACAACGTCGCTGCCGCGCTCGGCGAGGACCCGGCGTGCAAAATGGCGCGTCCAACCCTCGGACGACTTGAGCACTTCCAGCAGCGCCGCGGTCGAAGCTTCGGTCAGCTTGCTGCGCTCGACGGGCGGCCGCCCCTTGGCCGTGACGCGCCAAATCCGGCTGCGAGTGTCTTGATCGGCTGCGTGGCGTTCGGCATCGTCCGTCACCACGAACCGCGGACCGTGGGTGTCGACGATGTAGATGGCCCCGTCCGGGCCCTGCTTCGCGTCAATCGGGTTGAACGTTTCGTCGGTCGATGCGATCACGTCTTCGATGTTACGTCGGGAAAACCCGGCGCCATCGTCCGATACCGCGAGCCGACAAACCCGGCGCCGTCCGATATCGCACGTAATGAGGGAATCCTGCCATTCATCGGGCAGGTGCCGGCCGCTGACAATGTCCAGTCTGTCGAAGTACGAGTGGCGTACATCGCCTTGCGGCAGCGAGACCTTCTCAGCCGGCGCGGGATCGTTTTTACACGGTAATGGAAAAAACATTCCGGGCGCTAACCAGCCCCCGTTCATGAACGATTGGCCCCACCGGTCCCACGCAAGCCCGTACGAGTGACTGATCGGGTGGGCAAACACTTCCAGTTGCATCGCGTCGGGCCGGAACTTCCAGATGCCGTCATCGGCCAGCCGGCGGACCCCATAGGGCGTTTCAACATGGCTGTCGACGAGCCCTGGCTGATTGAAGTACAGCATCCCGTCCGGACCCCAGCGAAACGTGTTCAAGAAGGGTAGGTTGAGTCCGGCGGAAAATCCGGAGAGCATGACGCGGCGGACGTCGGCTTTGCCGTCGCCGTCGGTATCTTTCAAGAGCACGATTTCGTCGCCCGTGGCAACGTAGACCCCGCCGTCCCCCGGCTCGAGGCCGCTGGGGGTTTCTAGACCGGCGGCAAAAACCGTACTCTTGTCGGCGCGGCCATCCCCATCCTGATCCTCGATCACCAGAATTTTGTCGTCGGGCGGCGGGCGCTTCGACGCATTCGGATAATGTCCCCTGCTGGCGACCCACAAACGTCCATCGGCGTCGAACGCAATTTCCGCTGCCTTCGTCACGAGCGGGTCCGCCGCGAACAAATTAACCTCGAATCCGTCGACCACCTGGAAGGATTGCAGTTCGACCTGGGGATCGGCAGCCGGCGCCGGTTTCGATTCGTTCTGCGCAACGGCAGCACCGCCCGAGGTCAGCAGGGCAGCCCCGGTCAGGACGAGCGCCCGGACCAGCCGACGCTGCGGCACGAGTGGACGAACTGCGGAACAGCGGCGCTGGATCATTTCTGGATCAACTCGTAGACGTGTGTGGCGGGGACCGTCAGCTCCCGAATCCGGGCGTCCTTCGAGGCGGCGATCGGGTCGGTCTCCCGAACTACGGCGGCCAGCGATTTTTCCCTCGAATCGCGCGATCCGTCGTCTTTGAACGAACCGCGCCGCCAGCGGCGAAACAGCAGCTCGTTTTTGGCCACGATCTGCCGGCGCAGCCGTTCGGATTGATCGGTCTCGGGCGGATCGATGCCCACGATGCCTTGGCCCCATTCGTCGGCGGTAAACGAATCGATTTCGCGCCCGTCGATCCGCAGTGCGTGGCTGCCGGTCAGGCTGGCAACCCGCAAAGTTCGGTGTCCGGCGCGGTTGGCGAGCACCAACTCCGACGTGCCGGCGGGTGCCTTCGTCTGCGGCAACCACAGATCCTTGACCCGAAATTTCAAACCAGTGGCGGTGCGCTCGATGTCGGACACGCTGGCCCGGCTCGACTCGAGAAGCTTCGTGCCGTCCAGAGAAACCAGCCAGGGCGTGTCGGGCAGGCCCAGGGCTGCCAGAATCTTGGGCGTCGTGCGCCAGTAGCCGGCGGCCGTCAGGTGCATGCCGTCGTCGGTCACGCGCAGCGCCGAGACATTGTCGCCCCGGCTGATCGTCCGGAGGAGGTTGGCAAACTGGTGGCCGCGCTGCCGGGCCAACTCGGCAATGGCGTCGCTATAGAGCTTGACGTTCTGATTGTATTGCGTCGGATCCGGCATGGGCGGGCCCAGGTTTTCTTGCTCCAGCGGCGAGAGCAGCACGATGCGGGCTTTAGTGGCTTCGAGCATGTCCAACAGCGCCGCAAAGCCGGCGACGAAATGGTCCAACCCCTGCGGCCCGGCGAACGCTTCGTTGTTGCCGTAGGCGATGAGGATCACGTCCGGCCGCAGCGACTCGACCTGGCTTCTGAGCTGCTCAAAGCCGTCGGCCGGCGTGCCGGACCCGGCGCGGGCTTCGCCCCACACCGTGTCGCCGCTTCGGCCCAAGTTGCGGACAATGAGCTTCTGGCCCGGAAAACGGCTGACCAGGCCGGCCTCGAAATAGCCATAATCTTGTTCGCGCTCGAAGAAACCGGCGCCCAACAAAATAAGCCGGTCGCCCGCCGCGAGCGTCAGTTGCGGGGGAGCCGAACCTGGTTGCGGCTCGGCCGCTTCGACCACGAGCCCCGGCGCGGGCCAAAGCACCCACAGCAGCAGACCAGTGCGCAAAACCGGCTTCAGCACAGGAAACGACCTTGATTTTCAGGGGTGGATTACGGGGCCGGCGGCCGGTTCAGGCCGCGTGCGGCTAACTGAGTTTAGTGAACCGCGCGGCAAGGCACCAGCGGCGCGGGCGTGTTAGAAAACGATGTGCAAACGAGCGGCGGGCGGCGCCGCAGATCGATCCGCCTTGCGCTGTCCCGCAATGACCCAATCCGCCAAAAAGCGTGCGGTCGATGCTTGACACGCGCAACTCGCCTCGACAACAACAGTTTGTCCACCCCCGGCTTCTACGACACGAGGTGCTCCCTTGATTTTCCGATCTCGCGCGACGGGTTCGATCTGCGCCGCCGTCCTGGTTGCCGCCGCGCTTGCAGCCGACACGGCGGCCGCCGTTCCCCCTTGGCGCCGGCGAGGCTCGGTCCAGCCGCCCCCGGCCCGGCGAGGTGTCCCGCAATCCCAGGTCCAACAGCCAACCCTGGCAGTCCCTCTCGACGAGACTCCACTCCCGGTGGCGCCGCAGCGCGCTTTTGCGAACTTGAAGTTCCAGCGGCCAGTGTTGCTGACCCACGCCGGCGACGGCAGCGACCGGGTGTTCGTGGCCTCGCAGTTGGGAGCGATCCACGTGTTTCCCAATGATCCGGCCGTGGAACAGACCAAGGTCTTTCTCGATCTGACCGGCAAGACGTTCTACGAGGACAAGGAATTCGAGACCGGCGTGCTGGGGCTGGCCTTCCATCCCAAGTTCAAAGACAACGGCCAGTTTTTTGTCTATTACACCGCGGCCAAGAATCCCTATGCCAATGTCATTTCGCGATTTCGCGCGAGCAAGACCGATCCGGACCTTGCCGACCCCGATTCGGAAGAAGAGCTGCTGCGGATCGAAAAAACTTTCTGGAACCATAACGGCGGCACGCTGGCTTTTGGGCCCGACGGATATTTGTATATCGCGGTGGGGGACGGCGGCAGCGGCTACGATCCTTACGGCAATGCGCAGAACGTGCAAACGCTGTTGGGCAAGATTTTGCGGATCGACGTCGACCACATCGGCCCCTTGGCTCCGGTGGATCCGCTCAATCCGGGCCCGCCCAAGCGTCTGCCGTATGCGATTCCCGCCGACAATCCGCTGATCGGCAAGCGGCTCAACGCACGGCGCGAGATTTGGGCCTATGGGCTGCGCAACGTGTGGCGAATGGCTTTTGACACCCAGACCGGCCAACTGTGGGCCGCCGACGTGGGCCAGGACTTGTGGGAGGAGATCGACATCATCGTGCGCGGCGGCAACTATGGCTGGAATCTGCGCGAGGGCAAACACGAGTTCGGCGCCGACGGCTCGGCCCCGCGCCCCGACCTGATCGAACCGATCTATGAATACCCGCACACGGTGGGCAAGTCGATCACCGGCGGACTGGTGTATCGCGGGCCCGGCGTCCCGCAACTGACGGGCGGCTATCTGTATGCCGACTTCGTGAGCGGCAAACTGTGGGCTTTGTGGTACGACGCCCAGCGGCGCCGCGTGACCGCCAACCGCCCGATCCTAGGCAACCAGATGCCGGTCATGTCGTTCGGCGCCGACCAGGCCGGCGAGGCCTATTTCACGCTCGACACCGGGCAGATTTATCGCTTCGTGCCGCGAAGCGAGTGAGAGACAGACCACGTTGTGCGGCGGAGCTTTTGCGCAAGTTGGAGTTCATTGCTTCGCCTGGCAGGGCCGAGTCAGAACAGCATCGTCGTGCGGTTGAGCGCTGAGGCCGATGCGACCGAGGCGCCATCCGCCTGTCGCCATCCTTTCCTGGTTCAACGCTTCTGGGAGTGAAATGGACCCCGGAAACTGGACCACCTGACATGTGTTAGAAAAGACCCCTTTGGGGCCGCGGCAGGAGGTCGCAGGGTATGGGTCGCAAGCCGGGGGTTCGTGACGCGGGGTTCAAGGCCAAGGTGGCCCTGGCGGCCGCCAAGGGAGACAAGACGTTGGCCGAGCTAGCTCAGCAGTTCGATGCGCATCCGACGCAGATTTCCGCGTGGAAACAGCAACTGCCGGAGCATGCCGGCCGAACTGAAAGAGCTAATGCGGCATGAATCGGTCGATAGCACGCTGCGGTACTACGTCGGCACCAATGCCCGCCGTACAGCCAAAACGCTTTGGACTGCCCACAAGCAGGTCAAAAACGTCAACAAGGCCCCTGCTCGCTCTCAAGTCCGCGACGGCGTAAACGCTTCCTCTTGAAGCGGTTCCCAAGTACGCCCGGCAGGAATCGAACCTGCAACCTGCGGATTAGAAGTGCAGTATTGCCCAGCGAGCGACCTTTGAATACCCCGTGAATCTCGGAGAATTCACATCTTCAAAGTGCCGCCAACGGCCTTTCGAGCATGAAAAAGCACCCGATTTGGTAACACTTCTGGTAACACTCGCCGCGCAGCATGTCGTGGTTCGCGATCGCCCCTGCGCCGCCCGCCGCCGGATCCAAGCGGCCGCGGCGGCCATGCGCTCAGGCCCTGCCTACCCGCTTCGCGGCTTCGAGATCGGCGTGGTCAAAAGCACTACTCATTCGCTCGATGGCAGCCGAAGTCAAGCCGATGCCGGCCGCAACCGAACGCCACTCAGCAACCGCTTGAGCAACTTCGCGCACGATCTCGTTCGCGCGATCGTTGGTCAGCCTGAAATACTCAGCGTTTTCAAGTACGGAATCGAGCGAGGACACCTCGACATCTGGGAGAATTGACGTCGTCAAGATTCGTGCTTTCAAATCGGTTGGAGTTGGATTCAGGTCATAAGCCGGTGAGAGTTGCCAGCCCAGGGCTCCTGCATAAATAAATCCGTGGTTTCGGAGGTGATCGTCGGTATTCGAGATGAGAAGACTAAAAACGATGCGGCGCCAAAGAGCCTGTGCATCTTCAGTCGGTCGCGCACCATGTTGGCTCAACGCGTCGACCATCTCCAGATAGCTGCCCACTTCATGATCTCTGCGGCCCAGCATGCTCATCGCTGACAAGAAGGGAGTTCGCCGGCTGCCGGCCCGATCGAATCGGCGGAGCAACAATACGGTCTTGTTGCTAACGGCTTCGAGCCTCCAATCCGGAACATCAATGCCCGCCCGGCTCGCGAGATGGAGCGCAACTGCCTCCCACTTCACGAGGTCATAATCGTCGTTGGGATGCGGAAACTTTGCGATAGTCAGGCCTTTGTCCCCGTCACGAACGACAGCCTTAGGCCGGGCGCCGCCTAAGGATGAGCCCGGGACCAACAAAAGTCGAATGTCCTCGTCTGATTCTGAGTCGGCGGCGACCCGTTGGCCGGCAGCCAGTAGCCGCGGCAGTTCGACGAGCGGAGGTATGCGAGGGTGTGGGTCCTCTGCGAGAAACGGTCCACCCATTTGGAGTGCGAAACGAAGCGCGCCTTGTCGCGCTTCGTCATCGACCAGCAATAAATAATCAATCTCGCCCAAAGTCTGCGAGGGTCGCTGCTCCAACTTCGCGCGCCGTTGCTCATCGCGCCGCATCAGGACCCTTCCCCAGCGATCAGGCGCTGAATCGCCCAGCGCACCGAAGAGCCGTTGATCCTGCGCCGTATGCTGCGGCCCGGTATCGAGGGCCAGGGCCGGTTCCAGTGCAAAGCGCTCGGGATGCGTAAGCCAGGCCGCGTCGTACTCAAAGGTGGCGCTTTCGCGTCGATTTCGGAAGCGCGACCAGAGCCGGCCAACGAACGCGGGTCCGCTCGCCAAATCGACGTACACAAAAACTTGCTTGTCAGCCATGGCGCTAGACCGATTTCTTGAGACGAATTCGGCGCGGCAGACGCTCCTGGTCTAGATCGAGCCCGAGTTGATCGTGCTTGGGATCGGCCAAATCGGCGAACCGCTCACCCAAACCGAGGACGAACAGCACGGTCGCGTAAACTCCTATCGCGACGTTGGAATCCCCTTTCTCGACTCTCGCCAGCGTGGTGCGGCTGATCCGAGCCCGCTGCGCCATTCGCGCGGTCGGGATTCGTCGACGCCGCCGGGCTTCGGACAGGTCTGTGCCGAGCTTCACGAGGCTACGCTTGGCAGGCAGAGGAAGATTGGGGTCGGCTAGCCTTCCCATAATGTCCACAATATGAATGGTTAAGTTATTTATCGTATCCAATTATGGACGTTATATGGCGACATGCAAGCCGGAAAACTCATTTGAAGCAGAAAATCTTGAAACGTCGCTATTCTCAGCAACCCAGACCAGGCGGTTGGGGTCCTACACCCAAGGTATAGCCCTGATTGGAGTTGCGATTTCCCGCTAATTGCCTGCTCCTGGCGCCACCTCGCCGATTGTGACGGTCTTATCCTGATCTGCCGTCGCCGCCCCGCCTGGACCGGCGGCCCGCCGCGGCTGCCAAGTCCACGACCATCAAGATGACCGCCATCAAGACGATCATCAGCAGCAGGACCATCATCAGCACAGACCGTATCAACATCACCATCAACAACACCGGCCGCACGGCCAACAACAGAGGCAACACGCTAAAGACTGGATTCAGATTGGCCGCAGCGGCACGGCGTCTGTGGACCAAACCGGCAAACCCAGTGTTGCACGACGAGCGTGAGTCGTGCGTACACACGGCGACAGCGATAAACTATTTGCATCGGGCTGCCGGCTGATCACTGGCGCTGCTTGTCCCGACAGTCGCCTTCGCTGATTCCGGGCGATGTCGGGGCAAGCACCCGAATCAGGAATCAGCAACATGGCGAAGCGAGCCCTGCGTGTAGGTCGCGCAAGCGACGGAACCCGATCGACTTGCACACTCCTTAACGATCGCCCGAGCGCGGCTTCGTGATCCAGACGGCATCTTCGCTGTCGAGGATGTTTTGGCCCGGGCAAAAGCGACTGACGCGTGGCTCAGCCAACAGCTTGCGCGCCGTGGGGATCTCACGTCTTCGACCGTGGTGGCCCTACTCGCCGACACCGCGGTGAAGCGAACTGCACCACGGAAGAGCCGCATGGCTGCCCTGGAACTTCTTGCTGGCTGCGGCAGGCTGTTCAGTGGAACGACGCCCGTCGAGGCGCTGGAACGTGAATCGCTCGACATAGCATGTGAACGCCTCGAACGCATGTTTACCGCCAACGACAAAGAGATCCATGTCGCTGCATTGCGCAATCGAAGCAATTGGCAGTCACACCCGGCACCAGCGGACTGAGTTGTTAGTCCGTTTGCTCGAACTCGAACTTCCGGCACCGTCGACGCTCGAATGCCTTCGCACGTTCGAGCAACTCGGCCCAGACTTGATGTCGATCGGACAACGTGCCCTGCAAAAGCTCGCTCGGAATTCTGTTGACGGCGTCGCGAAAACTGCGTGCAGATTGCTAGGAGGAATTGGGGATCGGACAGAGATGGGCATTAAAGTCTTGACTGAAGTGGCACTCATTTGCAAATCACCGGATGTCGCCAAAGAGGCCGCGATTGCGATTGCCAGAATTGATCCCCCCATCAACTGGATTGCGACCGTGGTTGATCGCTACGGCAGTCGGGCACAAATGCTGAGACTTCTGGCGAGTACGGGCGAAGTTGGCCGAAAACTACGTCGCGCGCTTGCGATGCGACCGCCGGCGGCTCAACGACGTGGTTCGACTTACGAGCGCCGCAAGTTTCTTGCGGAAGAAGCCGAGAAATTAAAGCCGGCCGAAAAAAAGCGGCAGTGTGCGATACTTCGCGATCACTGGAACGGTATGACGGAAGAGGAACGCAGAATCATCTGTGCCTCGGCTCCGCAGAAAATAGGCCCGAACCGAGATGGCGCGGACGTGGTTAGAAAGGACCTCAAGCGTTTCGCGAAGGAAGCGGAGGAAAAGCGCGGAAACCGCTGAACTTTCCGCGATTCCGCGTTGTTTCCGCATTGTTTCCGCTTTGATCGTTCCGCCCCCATTGCTGCAAAATCAAGCATCGTCCAATTGCTTGACCTCAGCAACGGAGCGGACAATGAACGAGCGATTGCCGGGAGTGATCGAAGCGGGTCAGCTTTACTTGGCCGCTGAGGCCCAAGCCCGTTTGAAGCTCGGCGCCTGGGGATGGCGGCAGATGCGGTGCGCGGGCCTGCCGATCATCTACCAGGGCCGCCGAGCTTACGTTCTCGGCGACGACATTATTCGGCACTTCCAGAGCCAACGCTCTGGAGGTGACCGATGAGTGCTTCGTTCTCTTTTCGGCCGGACGTCGACCACATCATTGCGGCCATACGGTTCCTTTTGCCGCCTGGCGAGGTTACTGAGGTCCGCGCCCTGAACGCCCGTTTGCCCGGGATGTACCGGCCCAGCACGGTCAGCGGATACTTTGATGATCCGGAGGCGCTTGCTCTAGCGGTCTGTGACGTGACTGAGGCTAGCGGGGTGTACTTTGTCCCGAATCCAATCAACTCGGCCTTGCTCGCGGCGCTGCCAACCGGCTTCGCACGGTCTACAAAGAGCCGACAACGACCGACAACGATGTTTCGTACCGCCGGTGGCTGCTCGTCGATTGCGATCCCACTCGCCCCGCCGGCATTTCTGCAACCAATGCGGAACACGACTCCGCGTTGCAAACTGCTCAGACTATCGCCAACACTTTGGCCGCCGATGGTTGGCCCCGACCAGTCGCGGCAGATTCAGGCAATGGCGCGCATTTGATGTATCGCGTCGATCTGCCTGCCGATGACGGCGGCATCGTCGAGCGGAGCCTTATCGCCCTGGCAGCTCGGTTCAACTCCTCTACGGTCACGGTTGATCGGAGCGTCTTTAATCCGGCGCGAATCTGGAAGTTGCCGGGCACCTGGGCTGCAAAAGGCGACCATACTTCGGACCGTCCTCATCGTATCGCTCAGATCCTTTGGACTCCCGACCGCCTGGACGTTGTTTCTCTGGAACAACTGTCGCGGCTCGCAGGACGTCCAACCGGTACGCCGCTGCGGTCAGCAGGAAATCATCCACGCCCCAAAGCGACGACGGGCTCTTTTGACCTGGCAGTCTGGATCGCACAGCACAGCCTGCCTGTCGAAGGTCCGTCGCCGTGGCGCGACGGGCTGCGGTGGGTGCTGTCGCAGTGCCCGTGGAACGAGGCGCACACCAATCGGTCGGCCTATATCGTGCAGTTCGCCAATGGCGCCATCGCCGCGGGCTGTCACCACGCTGGCTGTATTGACAAAGGATGGCATGAACTTCGTGACGTGGTCGAACCCGGTTGGCGAGAGGGCCAGGCGGGAGGTCGGCGAGTAGCTCCGCCCGACCTCCCGCCCGCGGTCCAACTCGCTTACCTGCGCCGCAGTCGTCGGGCAGGAGGGCAGTGATGTCAACCGGCGGCGACGCGCACGAGATTCGGTTCATTGTAGGCCCGGCCGGCGATACAAATGGCCGCCGGCTCGTTTGTGCTTACCTTGGCGACCAAGAGATCGAACGCGACGAGGTTGTGTTCAGTCGCAGCGCCGGCCGCCGCGAGTTCCTGGCCCGGGTCGCGGAACGCGCAGGGGTCGCCCGTTCTGCGGAACTTCAAGCGGGCCTTGACCAGCAGCTCCGCGCCGCGGCAGATGAGGTCGACGCAGCGACCGTCGCCGAAGTGGCCGATGGGGCGGCATCGCGGCAGGGCCGTCGCGCTTCAAGCCAAGCGTCGCTTTTGGTCGAGCTCACCGACCGATTTACTTTCTTTCGGTCGCCAGACGACGTCGCCTACGTTTCATTAGCTTTGGACGGACATCAAGAGACCTGGTTGGTCCGATCCAAATTGCTGAAACAGTACATGGCACGGCAGTTTCATTTGACGCATGGCAGCGTCCCTGGCAGCCAAGCGATGCAAGACGCACTGACCACGCTAGAGGGACGGGCTCTCATCGACGGGGCGACCGAGGAGGTGCATGTACGTTTTGCGCAGCGTGGCGGCTCGATCTATCTTGATTTGGCTGATCGTACATGGTCGGTCGTCCGCATCGACCCAACTGGTTGGCAGGTTGATCAAAACCCGCCTGTCAAATTTCGTCGGACCGGCGGCATGCTGCCGTTGCCGACTCCGGTAGCAGGAGGTCGCCTGGACGATCTTCGACAGTTTATTAATGTCAGTGCCGACGACGAAGCCTTGTTGTTTGCGTGGCTTGTCGGGGCGGCGCGACCGCATGGCCCCTTTCCAGTGCTCGCTCTCAATGGTGAACAAGGAACAGCCAAGAGCACGACGAGCAAAGTTCTGCGTCGATTGCTCGATCCCAATAAAGCCGATCTGCGCCGAGCCTCGCGAACCGCGCGATTTGATGATCGCCGCCAATAACTCCTGGATGGTCGTGCTCGACAATTTGTCACAAGTGAAACAGTGGCTGAGTGACGCACTGTGCCGACTCGCTACCGGCGGTGGTTTTGCCACGCGTCAACTTTACTACGACACCGACGAAATTATTTTCGACGCGCAACGCCCGATCATTCTGAATGGCATCGAAGAGTTAGCTACACGGTCTGACCTGCTCGATCGCTCGATCCTAGTCACGCTCGAACCAATTGCCGCGGAGCGTCGCCGTACTGAGAAGTCTCTTTGGGAAAATTTCGACCGCCAACATCCGCTGCTGCTGGGTGCCCTACTTGACGCGGTATCGACGGGCTTACGCCGGCTGTCAGAAGTGCGGCTGACCGAATTGCCGCGAATGGCGGATTTTGCCCAGTGGGCAGTAGCTTGCGAACCCGGCTTGCCCATCGAGCCTGGAACATTCTTGCAGCGATACACGGCCAATCGCGACGCGGCCGATGAGATCGCGCTTGAAGCATCACCGATCGCTAGCGCTCTGGCGACATTGATGTCCGGTCGCCCTGCTTGGTCCGGCACCCCTCGCCAACTCCACGAGGAATTGACGCGTGTGATACAGCGTCGGCCTTCTGCTGACCATTCGGGGTCGTCTCAGTTGCCGCGGAGCTGGCCACCGAATGCCCAGCGCTTGTCGGCCGAATTGCGTCTGTTGATGCCGAATCTGCGTCGTGCTGGCATGAACGTGGTAATTGATCGTCGACACCATCGTCACATCACTATTACCACCGCCGGGGCCAGCCACGACCTTCGTGCCGCACGTGGAGTGGTCTCGTCCGGCCGAATGGCTTCTGCCGCACCGGCCGGCAACGGCGTCGCCGGAAGCGGCGCATTGGGTTCGTCCTGATCGTCTGGCGACAGGGCCACGCGAGTGCGATCACAGCGCGGACTCCCCCTGCGTGCTGCCGCGAAATCAATGCGGCACTAGCGGATGAAACCTGTGCGTCTAAACGAAGCAGCAACGAATCGCAGTCGTTGAGGGCAAGACGCGAAAGCCTGTCGCCGGCCCACCGCCGGCTGCGTCGGATGGAGACCTGGAATGACTCCGAGCCACCCGGCTTCCATTCCTGCGGAGCAGCCACTGGTGGGAATCGCCTGCCCGACCACACCCTTAGTTGAGGCCGGGCCAGTTCGCGTTGTTAAAATAGGTTGCTGTTATACAGGCAATGCGCCGGGAACGAAGGCACTCACTTCGAGCCCTAAAATCCCGGCTTTTGGTGCTCACATACCCGCCAGCGGCCATAGTGTCTGGCCAAGCACCGCAAAAATCGGGTTTAGCACGAGTCCCTTGGTGAACGTCGGGTGGCGGCCAATTTATTGACCGTTGCAACCATTAAGTCACGCCGGGGCTATTGCTTACAACGTGAAGATGGCACCGATCGGGCGCCGTCAGCTCTCCGCAGGCGAATCCCTATTCTGCCTAGCCTCTCCGGGCACTCGGCCGAATCGCTTTTTGGTCCACGGAAGGGGTAAATCAAGCCTGTTACCTGCCCCAACGGCCCTCACGTGCGACCCCGCTCCGCCATTTCTTTGGACCGCCGATGCCCTGTCATCGTCGGGGGGGCGAGCCTTCGACTTGCCGTCGCTCAGGGCTTCTCCCGTCCCAACCGAACTCGCGTTGCAATTAGAAACAGCCGTCGCCCACAGCTACCCGCCAATAGCTAAAACAAAAGCCAACCGACGCCGCCACAGGGGCGGCGCCAGTTGGCCGATCTGGTTTGGCGGCGGCCGTGAGAACGTCGGCCCAATAGCCCGTCGCACGCGTCGCATCAATTTCTGTGATTCTTGAAGCAGTACCAGAGCGACAGCACAACTCCGAAAAGTCCGGCGGGGCCGGCGACAGGAAAGGCCAGTGCGGCTCCGACCAACATGAACCAAAACAGCTTGCTGACACCTACTGCATCGGTCTTGCGCGGGAAACGAGCCGTCACAATTCTCTCCGTGGTGAATGGTTTTGGGTTGGCTCACTTAGGCCACTTCCGGCACGGCGCGTAGAACGGGCACCCCGAACACTGCATGGGCGAGGGCGTCGGGTAAAAGTGTCCGGCCTCGATCGCCCGCCAGACTTGCTCGACTACCCGCTTGATCCGGTCCACGCCCTGGGGCTCGACCGGCAGTTCGTGGACTTCGATGGTGGGCTGTTTGGTCTTGGTCAAGACCGCGAATCGCACTCTGAGCGACTTGCCGGGCACCATTTCCTTCACCAGCTCCGAGTAAAGCAGCAACTGCTCGCTGGCATCTTCGGCTTGTACGTGGGTCCAGCGGCTGCGACTGGTCTTCAGATCGGTGATCACGATCGCATCGTCGTTTTCGACGAGCAAGTCGATTCTGCCGAGCAGATCGGGAACACCGGGGATGACCGAACCTCTCAGGTCCTCCTCGACACCCAGTATGTTGCCAGTCGGTTGCGCCACGGAACTGGTGCGAAAGACGGTGAGCATTCGAGTTGCTAATTCTGTCAGCGATGCTTGGTCGTCGCCCTTGGCGAATTGAACTCGGCTCACTTCTAGCTGGTCTCGCCAAGAGTCGTGATAGGCGACCAAGAGTTCATCGAGACTGGGTGGCGGATCGCCGGCCAAAAGGCGATTGAATTGCAGTTCGGCGGCCCGATGAACGGCCGAGCCAAACACCAGGGATGCAGAGACGGATTCTTCCGGCAGCCCGTCAAAGTATCGAAACTTAAATCGCAGCGGGCACGCACGAAAGGCATTGACTGCGCTATACGAAAGATAGTTCCGCCCTATCATCCGTTCTGCTACCTGATTCGGCGAGGGTCTGCTGGCGGTGATCATCGCCGGCCCCCAACACCGTTGCTGGAATTCTTTAGGCTGTCGATCAGTTCGCTAGCGTCGGTGATCGAGAGGTCTTCAGGCGTGTCGACGCCGTAGCGGGCCTGCACGAGATTGGTCGCGTCGAGATTCTTGCGCTTTGCGATCGCGTGCAACGCGCGGACTTGGCTGGCGGTAGCCCGCCGAGTGGAATCCCGCGGGTGACTGTTGGCGTGGCCGTTGCCGTTCGTGGTGACTGGTGCGACCGACTGTACATTGGTCGCGTGGCAGGTCAGTTCCTCTTCCACGGACGCTTTGGCCAATCCAAACAGAAATCGGATTCGGTCCTTTAGTCGATCGGGGTCGGCAACCAAGCCCGAATCGAGTTCGAGTTCCAGGTTGACGCTCGCGCCGCGCGAGCCGTAATTGGCTTCTCCCGCCTTGCGGTTGAAGCCGACATTGAGTCTGAGCATGGCAAAGCTCCAGGGAACGTGGTTGATTAAACGGTTACGCCACTGGATCGGCGCGGCTAACTGGCGGCTTGAAGCTGCTTGAGTGAGGCCAACGTCGTCTCGACGAGCCGGCTTTGGCGCTTGTGCCGCTTGAGTGTGCGGGCCAGTTCGTTGGCCTGTCGGGCGGCGGTTTGCAGCGCGTTGCGAAGCGCAACCGCCTGTTTCACCGGAGACTTCGTAGCAGCCGCACGCAGTCGCTGCTGCGGTTTCGTGCTCGCAGTCGGCGCATCGCTGGCCATGGGAATTGATTGAGTCACGTTCAGTTCCTTAATTGGGTTATTGCGGATAGAAGAATAGTTAGCCTCCTGCGGTGACTCGATCCGCACGGCATCTTCGGCCGGCGGAACAGCGCCCTCGGCGTCGAGGCCGACCCAGACGTAGCGCCGATTAGCATCTTGGGCGAGTACGGGTTTGGCGTTGCCGAACAGACTGAACTCGGAAAAGCCCAGATGCACCGCCCGCGCCAAGTATTCCCGGTTGCTATGGAGCCGGAGCGGATCGCCCTCCAGCCGCGAATTCGTCAGGATCACTTCCGTTGGCCGCGGCTCTTCCTCCGACCGGGCGCGTACAATCACCTGCCCATTAAGATCGAGAGTAATGGGATGATTGAGGATCTCGTCGCCCGGCAGTCGGTCGATCGTGTCCAGAAGAAACCGCGCGTCCGCCGGGTGAAGTCGAAGAAGTGACGCTGCCGAAAAACCGGCCGGCACCACATCGTCCACCCGGGGAAATCTGCCCTCGCGATTGATCGTCAGATGGATAGACCACGGCCCGATGACCAGGGTGACGTGTTTCTCCGACCTGCCGATCTGAACTGGGACATCTCGCGGCAACTCCCGATTACCGAATACGGTCAGTCCGGGCACGAGGACGTCATCGGTCCACGGAAACCCGAAATCGCTCTGCACCAAAAGCTGCCTGCCATCGGTGGCCACAATCTGACCAGATCGACCGCGAAGTTGGATGCAGCCCAAAGCATAGCGGCTCGACTCGCGATCGGTCGTCTCGGCTGCAGCATCCAACGCCGCAAGCAGCCCTGGCCCCGCGGCCTGCAAACTGTCGGACGCCGGTGGAAAAGCCTGGCTGGGTAGCTTGGTAGTCCCGATCTCCTTCGTTCGAGGTACGGCGCCATCACGCCACGACAGCCGAAGTCGGTTGTCGCCAGGTGCCTCGAATCTGACCGCGGAAGACTTGCGCCCTTCACACTCGGCAAGCGTTGCCAGCGGTATCGCAAATTGGATTGGCTCGAAGGCGCCCGGCAGCCGGTACTCGATCGCCGCCTCGGTGCCGCAGGCACGAATCATCAGTTGGTCTGTTTGGGCCTCGAACACCACGAGGGGGCCGGCCTGCCCTCTGGTTGCCCGGCCGACAACACGTCGAAACAGGCTGCGAATCTGGCGCAGCAGGCTGCTGGAAAGCTCGATCATTTTGGATCTCCGGGGAATCGCGGGCTGAAACATCGCCCGCGGCACCGCCCGTGGCACCCCGCTCGGGCGCTACGGACGGCGCCGGCGAGGCGAAAATGATGTCGCCAATGACTACGCGGCCATCTTGCGGCGGCGGCGCTCCCGACTCCGCTGCGGCACGACGGCCACGCGATTGCCGTCGAGGGCGTCCCAGTCGACGAGTTGCGGGCTGAGTGTTGGCGGCTCCACAAGCTGAAAACCTTGGCGGCGGATCGTTGCGAGCGTTTCGCCGGTTGTACGGGACAATTCGCGTTCCATCTGGGCGTGGGTCATGAAAGTCTCCTGGCTAAAAAACAAGAAAGCCGCTACGGCAGAATTGCCGTGCGGCGGAGGAAGTCGAAAACTACTCTGCTAGCCGTCAGCTAAGGCAGCTTGTATATGCGCCGACTCAGCCAGGCACGATAATCATCCAAGCCCCCAGCTTGTGTCGTGAACATGCGCACAGTACATTGAGGGCGCCTAATTCCGTCCCCTTTCATTGGTCATCGCCATGACCGAGAACTTTTTCGATGAGCAGTCGGAGCAATCGCAGATTAAAGCTGCGATTGTCGCGGACTACTTTTGGGCTTGGGCTGGGTTCATGGTTGGTCAGCAGAAGCTCCGCCCACAATATGGACAGAAGCTTCAGTACATCGACTTGTTCGCCGGGCCTGGGCGCTACCAGAACGGGGCAAAATCTACGCCTCTGATCATCTTGGAAAAGGCGGCGAGTGATCCTGAGATTTCCGGGCGGCTGTGTGCGATTTTCAACGACAAGGACGTGGCGAATACCGGCTCCTTGGATAAAGAAATCAAAGCGATCCCCGGTTATGCGAATCTCAAAAACCCGCCAAAGATTTACACGGGCGAGGTTGGTGACGAGATCGTGAAGCAGTTCCAGCAATTGAAGCTGGTGCCGACATTCCTGTTTGTAGACCCGTTCGGTTACAAGGGCCTCTCCCTTCAGCTTGTGCAATCGGTCATCAAAGATTGGGGCTGCGACTGCGTTTTCTTTTTCAACTACAACCGGATCAGCATGGGCATCGGCAATGAGTCGGTCGAGGAGCACATGGACGCGCTTTTCGGTAAAGCGTGCGCCGACAAACTGCGTGAGCGATTCAGGATGCAGCAGCTGAGGCCCCATCAGCGTGAGATGTTTATCGTTGAGGATATGCGGTTGGCGCTGGAGGAGATGGGCGGAAAGTTCGTACTGCCGTTCCGATTTCGGAATGAAGAGGGCAGCAGGACGACGCATCACCTGTTCTTCGTCTCGAAAGCGTTCCGTGGCTACGATCTGATGAAGAACGTCATGTACCGGCACAGCCACAAGGAAGGTACTGTAGCGAACTTCGAGTACAACCCCGCAGAGGCCGGATTTCCGAGCCTATTCGAGCTAACAAGGCCGCTGGGTGACTTGGAAGATCGCTTGCTGGAAGACCTTTCTGGGCAGACGCTAGCATTTGAAAAGCTGTACGAATTCCATAGCGTCGGAAAGCCGTATGTGCTACCTAATTACCGGCAAGTGCTTTGCCGGATGGAACAAGAAGGAAAAGTGATGATGGATCGTCCCTGCCCACCTCGAAAGAAGGGAACCTTGGCAAAGGATGTGAAGGTCACTTTTCCAGGGAGAGGGACATGAGCGCCAATTCCACGATCGAATGGACTGATGCGACTTGGAACCCGGTGCGCGGTTGCACTAAGATCAGCCCTGGTTGCAAGCATTGCTACGCAGAGACCTTTGCGGAGCGTTTTCGCGGCGTGCCCGGCCATCCCTATGAGCAAGGATTCGATCTTCGCCTCATTCCCGGAAAGCTCGCCGAGCCACTTCGATGGGGAACAGCAAAGACGATCTTCGTCAACTCGATGAGCGATCTGTTCCATGAAGAGGTACCCGACTGGTATATCGAGCAGGTTGCCCGCGTCATGCAAATGGCCAATTGGCACACATATCAGGTACTTACCAAAAGGTCCGCGCGGCTTCGCGATCTGCTCGCATCAAAACTGGCATTCGCATCGCAGCTAAAACATATTTGGTGGGGAACGAGCGTCGAGGACAAGAAATACGGGGTGCCGAGGATCGACCATTTACGAGAAGCACCTGCGGCAGTTCGATTCCTGTTGATTGAGCCGCTGCTTGAGGACTTGGGTGAAATTGATCTGAGTGAAATTCACTGGGTGATCGTCGGCGGGGAAAGCGGGAATGGCGCCAGGCCGATGGATGAGGCTTGGGTCAAACGCATTCGAGAGCGATGCGCGTGAAGGCGAAGGTGCCGTTCTTCTTCAAGCAATGGGGCGGGGTTCGTAAGTCGGAAGCGGGCAGGGAACTCGACAAGCGCACCTACGACGACATGCCGTCACGAATCTCTAATGCGGCTCCCGCTCGTGCTGATCGACTGGCAATGATTGTCCAGGTCGAAAGCTGGAAGCCGACCTCGACCATTCTTGAACTTACTATGCCGGCAACTCCGACCGAACACGTGGCTGTTTCTTAACAGCATATATCGAGCTCAGCCGATCTGGCTTCGGGAGTTTCGCGTCGCGTATGGGGTAGATTGAGCGACCACTGCCGCGATAGCGACTAAGGTGGGAGCTGAAGCGACCGATGCTGAAGCACTACTTTAGTGGCGAGCCGAGCAGAGGGGTGGCTATCGGCCTCTGCCGCATTTGTCCTTTCTCGCGGACACCACCGCGTAGCTCGCGGCGTATGGTTCATGACTCGCATGGATCAATCCCAACTGCGTCGGTTGCCTGCTGTAGCCGCCGGAAGGTCTTCACAAGAATGCCAATTCGCATCCAACTGAAACGAACGAAGGGTTGGCGGATGCCGCCCAATACAGTGAAAGTCGATCGCTCCAGCCCGTGGGGCAATCCCTTCCGTGTTGCGCCCCCCAAAGTCAAGAGTGTCGAGCATTCAGTCGAGCTGTTTAAGGAATGGATCGAATCGACGCCGGAAGGCAAGGCACTGGCCGATCGTGCGCGGAAAGAACTGCGGGGGAAGAACCTGGCCTGCTGGTGCCGGGAGGGATCTGCATGTCACGGCGAGGTGCTGCTGAGAATTGCCAACAGTAATGGCTAAGTTCGCTGGCCGGCTCGGTAGAAGGCCGAGTCCTGCCAGGCAGAGGTGGCGGGCATTGGTTCCTGCGTCGGCCTGGCACACCGACGCATTCGTCGAAATGAACTCCGTTCAGGGCAATTCGTCGATCAGCCCCTGCTTCACGGAAAGTGACGACTCCAGCCACTCCCGCTCTGCCGCCAGCGCTTCGCCTCGTTGACAAAACGGCCCTAGCAATGGTCCGCCAACTGGGGCCAGGTC
Source organism: uncultured Planctomycetaceae bacterium (assembly GCA_963793635.1). GTDB lineage: Bacteria > Planctomycetota > Planctomycetia > Pirellulales > PALSA-1355 > CAWCAX01. Next base: position 733,906 of record CAWCAX010000006.1, on the reverse strand, counting down.
CGCGAGCCAGTGTCCTTGCTCGTTAGGTTCCACGTGGCTGGCCCTGGTAATCGTGAGCCTCCCCAGCGCCGCCAGGTAAATCGCCTCGTCATAGACGCAGCGGATCGAGCCATTCGGCTGAATCAGAAGATTCATAGCGCCCCCTTTCATTTGGGACGGCGCAGAATGTTCCGCCGCGGCCGATCGACTAGCATTCCGTCGAGCGTGGCTTGGACGCCGGCAAGCTGCGTGGCCACCTGCTGCCGCAAACTGTCGCTGTTTCGCAGCTTCTGGGGCTCAACACCGCGGATCGTCCGCTGGGCCTGGGCCACCAGCCCGTCGAGCTGCTCGCTGGACCGCACGTTCAAATGCCGGAACCGCTCAAAGAACTCCGTCAGGTTCTCGACGGCCGAGTCGCGAAACACCTTGGGCTTGCCGTCTTCCTGGCCACTCAATCGCTCGGTGAGGTGCGAGACCAGCTTGGCTAGCTCGTCGGTAAACGCCTGCTCGGCAAGTTGGACCGCCTCTTGGAAGCGGGCCTGCACCCGTTGGCACTCCTGCTCATAGAGCTGCGGGCTGAGCTGCTGTAGATACGGCGGCGGTTCGACGCTCGGGAAATCCCACGCGGCGGCGAAGAGCCCACTGAGCGATTGCGGATAGTCGCCCGGATTGAAGAGTCTGCCGAGCCGCTCGCGGGCGGCCGATCGCAATTCGCCGTAGTGCTCGTCGAGTTGTTGAACCGCTTCATCCAGCTCGGCCTTGAGCGAGACCATCTGGACATTGAAGATCGCGATGTCGTTCTGTCGGATCAGCCTGATACCCGGTTCGGGGTACGGCAGGCTTAATCCCTTCCAGATGCTGACAATCCGGCCGCGCACAGCAGTGACGTCGCGGTACCTCGGATGCCGAGTGTCGAGCAGCTTTTTTCCAGCCGACAGAAACTCGCCCTCGGCTCCGAAAGTATCCGCGGCCTGGGCGCGTTGTTCGGCACTCAGCGTCTTGCGGACGCCAAACCAGGTGAAGGCCACCCGGACGGCCGCCATCGTAGCCCGCAGCCGGGCGGCGGAGTTGGGTGTCGCGAAAGTGGAGGGCTCGTTGAGCAAAGTGCTCATTATGTTGTCTCCCGTGATTGCTGGGTGGGTGATTGCAGAATTTCCGATCCTGACGGACACTAAGATGCGGTTGGCAGGCAGCTACCGCACAACTTGCGGCCGCAACGAGATGGTGATGATCGGCTCACTTCACAATCTGATCACGACTTGGGCTGCGGCCAATGTGCCGGATCCTGTAGTTCGGCGTGACTTGATTCGCAGTGCCGATGCAGCCGAGGCCAAGCAACTCGACTGCTATTTTCTGATCGGCGCCAAGCTGACGCAGAAGCAGCGTGCCTACTTGATGCACTGCTACGCCAAAGAGCTGTTCGTCTTCCAGCTCAATTCCTCGCAAGCAAAGAATCTAGGCGTTCGGCCAGCGGCAATGAGTTGTACAGAGGGCAACCCGAGCCAGTCCATGAATCCGGAGACCGCTGACGCACTTTCGCTCGACGGCATGCGCCTCGCGGATGGCGCCATCCTTCAGGCCGCAGCGCCGATTGCGGGGACGTGCCACTATTCTGCGATGAGCCAAATCGCAGCGCCTTACTCGCTGGGCCTCGAATGTGCGCTGCACGGACGTGCTCGTGTGATGAGTTGGGCTTACCCGAACTATCGGCTAGAGCCGGAAGGCACTCTTTCGTTTGCCTTCGCGTCATTTGGCCGCCTGGGCCAAGAAGAATCGTGGCACGGCACAACCGCCTTGTTCTTCAGGGTCTTTAGCCTCCCGAATCCAACAACGGTCGAGGACCGCCAACCCATCAGCAACGCCTGCGCAGCGCTCGTGGACATTGTCTAATTGGCGTCGGTCGCCCATCAAACTACGGACGTCTCCCGATACCCTTTGCCGATCTTCTCGCCGATCAACTTCTCGGCGTGCCGCGCCGCGGCGGCAGGATCGGCCAGCGACTTGGTTTGGGTTTGACCCTCGGTGCCCAAGCGGCCGTAGCGCACCGTCACAGTCGCGCCCGCCACACCGACTTCCCAGAATTTGGCTGATGTGCCACCAACGAACTCGAATCGACAGGTCATGGTTGTTTCTCCGTGTAAAGGGAATGTTGAACGAACTCGCGAAAGTGAGCACTGCGAGCCAAGACCCCGCTAGACCGCGGGCTGCTCAACGTCCCGCCGGCCGCGGACGAATGACGGGAACCGGGGCACGCCTCGATCGGTCAATTCCTGGTAGCGGAATGTAATCAGGCTGCCCACCTCCGGCGGATGCTCACGCTGGGCGTCGCTGAAGCCGGTGCCAACAGCGAACTCAGTGCCGTCCGGTAGCACAACCGCCAGTGCGCCAAGTCGGCCCTTGTGTCGGCCGGAGCCAGGCAAGTGCCCAATGACTCGGGCTTCGGCGTCGTGGAATCGCTTGACTTTTAGCAGCGTTGACGAGCGGCCGGCCTCGTACCGCGAGCCCGGCTGCCGGAGCATGAGCCCCTCGCCGCCGAGCGTTTCGATCCGATTGAGTTCGTCCTGAAGGTGGGTCGAGTCCCGGCAGCGGTAGTGATGAAGCGGCTCGGCAAATGCCGGCCGCAGTTCGGCGAGGCGGCCTTCCATGAACGCCAGACGGTTCTCGAATACCCCGGCGCAGCCCGGTGCGTCAAAGATCACGTAGCGCAGATGCCGCCATTGGTCGCTTGCGTCCTGCCGCCGCACGATGCTGATGGTACGCTGAAACGCCTTGCGGCCCAGCCACAGTTCGCCGTCGAGCGGCATCTGAGGTAGTCCAGCCACAAACCAGTGCGGAGCAAAGAATCGGTTGCCCTGCCGCGATAAGAATTGTTGGCCGTCCCAGTACGCACGCACGCCATCGAGCTTTTCGCTCTGCCACCAGCCACTCACGTCAACATCCGGCGTCCACGATTCGGCCAACAATAACTTTGGAACGGCGGGCTTGGCTTTGGCTGACGCCGCGGTGGATGGCGCTGGCATGGTCTGGCCAAGGCGCAGTTGCTCCGCCTCTTCGCCCCGAAACTGCCGCAGGTGCTTGCAGGTCCGCCGCTCGATCCCGAGCGACTGATTCCTCCAAGCCGGACAGGTGCAGCTGTAGACGCCGCCGACATTTTTCAGAATATAGGGCACGCGGGCCGAGCCTTTGATCTCGACCGAATCGCCTTCTTGCAGGTCGGGCATACGTCGTGCCTCCAGGTTGGGAATGAATGTGCAGCGGTAGCACGGCGGGTCCGGAAAAAAGGCACCAAGTGGCAGAGAAGTTGCCAATCAGTAGTTGACTGGGCGGTGCTGGCCGGCTGCCACAATGATTAAGCGAGGCTCGCTCTAAAGGAACTGACGGGCGCCGAGCTGCTACACAGTCTGGACGGGATGATCTGCCTTTTGGAGCGGCTTCTCGCCCATCTGCGGTAAGTGTGCGGGGAGCAACTCAGGTGACGGCCAGCTCCACTTCAGCCGGACGGTTCGGCACAATTCACCGGACGGACGGCCTTCGCAGTCGCGTTGGGACGCGCCCTCCGTTGTTTCATGCCCTCTGCCTGCTGGCCCTGCACGGACTTCAGCTGCAGCCGGAGACCGTCATCGAGAGCCGTCATCAGCACTTCAAAACCAAACTGCCGAACGACGCTCGCGCACCAAGACTTCCCCGCCAGAAACCTGCGCGCGGGTTATCGACTATGCAGATGACTTTCCGCCACTCGCCCCCGAGAGCATTCTCGACGGCGAGGAGCTTGAGCATGTCCTTGGCTAACTTCCTCTTCTGCCCCGCCAGCATCTTGCCGACATGTGTGAAGACCTCGCAAAGTACCTGACCCGTTCGATTGACACCATCCACGCGGAACAGTGTTCCGTCATCAAGACGGATTTCTTCTGGGACAAGGGGCAATTCCAGAGTATCGCTGACGAACTGCAGGCACACCGGCTCCACTCCCTGTTGGACCGCCGAACTGGATTGGTGCGATTGCATAGCTTGTCTCTCCAAAGGTAGACCAAACTCAGGCTACGTTCGACGCTAGCCACGTTTCTAGTTCGCCCAGATTCTCGCAGTACTGGCATTTGGTGCGGGCGAGGATCTCCTTATGGTTCCGTAGTAGGTGCCTGATCCCCTTGTCGCGGGACACGAACACGTCCGCGTACGCCAGGGGGGCGGTCATGATCTCGTTGTCCATGAAGTAGTTGTTTGAGTCCTTCCGATCAGGCTGCAAGTCTGCCTCAACCATGAGGTCGACGAAGTTATGGAGTGCGGGAAGCTGGGCGAGGGCACGCCGGTACCACCCCTCTTCGCCATCGGAGCCCGCGAACTGAGCGAGCCACTTCAACGCCTGAGGGGTTGGGAGCACATCCGTGGTTGTAGGGGACAGTCGCGGGCCAAGGAGCGGACGGATGTACATGATGAAGCAGTTCTGGGCCTCCGCGACGAACAGCTTGTTCCGGTTTCCCTTGAACGCCTCTTTCGCCTTCGTCGCGGCCTCAGAATAGGCTGGCGGCGTGTCGCCAATCCGCGGCCCCCCAGCTATACTCCTGGTCAACTCAACGATGCCGATTGAGGCCATCTCACTCTGAAACTCCGCCTGGGAATTCGCGACTGCTTCAGGACCGAGGACGTCCGAAAGCTCAAATGTCATGCACGGCCTCGAACCGGTGAACGCCGCGGGGTTGGTGAACAGGCCCTTCAGCGAATCATCGACCGGCGCGCCTAAGCACCGGTGGACTGACTTTGCATATTCCCACTGGAATATCTCGGTCCGTTTGATAAAGCAGGCGTTCAAGCTCAACTCGTCCATGAGGGCGGCTGTCCGCGGGAGTGACTCGCCCGCCTGCAGGAACAGCTCTTCGAGCGTCCCCCAGGACACGGGGCAAAACACTCTTCCATCCGCAACGGCCGCTTGAAGGGTGTCACGGATCCGGCCCGCGGTTTCGTCCACCACGTCCGACATGTGGATCCAAGCGTTGGTGTCCAAGAACACGCAGTGGCGGCTTTGGACTCGCTTCCAGACGCTTTCGGCGTCGAACTCGAACTGAATCGTCTGCTTGGCCATTATTACACCACCAACGGGTGTGATCGTGCACGTAATTCCCGCCGAGATTCCAGACCCGGCCTTACTGACCCCCGAGGCCACCGCGAGGTTCGCGTGCATTGCTAATCGCAAGTCATACTTGGCTCAATCAGAGTACCTCCGGCCAGGATACACGGCCGCGAGCCTACTCGAAATGAGCTTGCACGCCAACGAATTTCATTGAGGGAGACTTCGGAGTGATTTTCAAGAGGTTCCAAGGAGTCGACGTAGGGCGGGCGTCTGCGTCGTTAGCCCATTCGTCGAGCTGGCGAAGCAAGTCCCCAATGTCGTCGACGAACTTTTTTAGATCATCGACGTACGCAAACCACTCGCCAGCGACTCGATACTCAGAAAAATGTTCGTGGATTTCAGTTTCGTCGAGACCGAGCACCATAGCCAAAATGACATGCTCTCGATTGATTGTGACAAATGGAACGTCGTTTTTCACTTCTCTAATTCTTGCGTCCACGGCGAGGTTGTTGCCGTCCCAGCGGTTGCTTGCCCCGATCTTCACGAGTTTGAGGTCGTCACTGACTAAGAAGTAGACGTATCCCGGATTTTGACCACCAGCGACCTGAGCGAGATAACGTAAATGATCGGGCAGATTTTCAAGAACCTTCGCTTTGATACCTTTTCCCATGATCGACTCCAAGATGCAAAGTCTTGCCGGCCAAAATGTGTATTGGGCATCGCGAATTTGGCGACCCAGGTTGCAACACCAGCTGGCGACCTTGTTGCAATCGCGGTAAGAGTACCGGAAGTAAACCACCCGACAAGGGGCGGCCAGTCGATCAAAAAATGGGTGTTCTCAAATGGGGGGCGCCGAATTTCAGTGAAGGGCGGCGAGCATTTCATTTGGTGAAATGCAACGTCATTTCTTTGCTTTCAATTCATTTCGCGAGCTGTCGGCTCGATCCCCCCATCGCAGGCTGGCATCGTACGATTCTGGTTGATTTGGTGGTTGCACGTTGGATTGCGTTTTCCAAAAATTTGAACGTATTCGCAACCGCCACTCGAATCGCTGTTCGCGCACACCCATCGTTTGGCCGGCATGTTCCGGGGCATTGCGATTGCACCGCGGAGAATCGGGGTACTGGCGTTTGGGTGTCCCGGGCAGGGGTCGTGCCTGGACTGAAGTTCCGTTAGGGAGGTTCCCGCTGACCCGTGCTTGCGTCCGTCACATCGACGGAGGAGCCCAAGAGCCGGCTGCCTGTCGGGAAAAGCGAGCGTCTAATTGTTGGACGCATCGCGACTGATCTTCCGGCCGGCTTTCGTCGCCGGCGTACCGATACTGCGATAGACTCCCTGTTTATCGGCGCTCAGGCAACGGCCGCTGGCCCAGCCCCGCAGCCGTTCGACCGACGCCGCCGCCGTGACCGCCACTGGCACCACGTTTTGGGCCGCCTGCACGAGCGGCACATTCAAGAGTGCCGCAAGGCGACAACAGGCCCGAATCTCCGCGCCAGTCCATTGGTCGTCCGCCGGTCGGGTTTGCCGAACGTCCAGGCCGAACTTGGCCAGGTACATTTCCCAAATTGCGTTTTTCTCTGGCCGGCCCGGTAGGTCGATCATGAAGACGGCGTCAAATCGCTCGCTGCGAAAGAACTCGGGCGGCAGCTTGCTGATGTCGTTCGCGGTTACGACCGTAAAAACGTCGCTCGTATGGTCGCTCAAATAGGTGAGCAGCGTGCCGAACATTCGCGCCGAAACGCCGCTGTCGCCGGCGCCGCTGGCCGACACCCCCGCCAGGCCCTTTTCGATCTCGTCGATGAAGAGCACGCAGGGCGCCATTGCGTCAGCGATGCGCAGGGCCTGACGGGTTTGCTGTTCGGTCTGTCCGACGATCCCGCCCATCAGACTGCCGATGTCGAGGGTCAGCGTCGGCCGGCCAGTTTCGTTACCCAGCGATTTGCAGAAGGCCGATTTTCCGCAGCCCGGCGGCGAGACCAGACCGACACCGCGCGGCCGGACTGAATTATCACGACGCGCATCCGACCGCAGAAGCCGCCCACAAAAACTCTTGAGCGCCGCAAGGCCTCCCAGGTCCACGAACTTCTCGCTGCCGCGGTGCAGCGAGAGCAGACCGCTTTTCTTTAGCATTTGGCTCTTGAGGTCCCACACGACCTCCGGGGTGACCCGGCTGTGGCGGACCAAGCTCAGGCTGAACGCGCCTTCGGCTTCGTAGCTGGTGAGCCCGGCGGCAGAATCGAACACGGCGCCGAGTTCGTCGCCGCTGGGAAGTTCGCCGTCTTCGGTGGCTACACCGCGGGCAATTTCTTCGAGTTGCTTTCGGTCGGGCAAGCCGTGCTCGATCACGACAAAGAGCTTTTCAAGTTCGACGGGGATATTCACGACCGGCGCCAGAACCGCTACGAAAGTGCGGTTTTGTTTTCCGGCAACGATCTGACGGATCAGCGCTTGTACGATTTCGGCCGAGTTTAGAAACCGATGGAAGTTCTGTAGCACCAGCAAGGCGGCGCCGTTCGGGTCGCCCAACGCATTGAGCGAACGGATGGCTGCCAGCGGATCACTGCCACTGGCGGCTGAGCTTTCCTGGTCGCCCACGATGTGCAGCCCCTGGTCGATGTCCCAGGTGGCGAGCCGCCAGTTCTCCTGGCGACAAAGCTGGGAGATTTCGGCCAACGCTTCGTCGTGCTCGTGACTTTCGATCCAAAGGCCGGTGAAGCAGGCGCGGATATAATCTTGAAGTTGCCGTGAGAGCGACATGTTGACCTCTTGAGGGAATGGCGAGTACGGAGCCGAGTGACGGTTTTGCAAGCTCGACGAGGAACGGGGCGGCTATGGACCTGAAATTGGTTGACGGCGATTTGCTGGATCAAGACGTCGACGTCATCGTCAATGCGTGGAATCGAAACCTGATCCCTTGGTGGTTGCTCTTGCCGCAGGGCGTCTCAGGCGCGATTAAGCGGCGTGCCGGCTACGCCCCGTTTCGTGAGCTAGGTAAGCACGGGATATTGCCACTTGGCGCCGCCGTGCAAACGACGGCTGGTCGGTTGCCATTCAAGGCGATCATCCATGTGGCCGGCATCAATCTGCTGTGGCGGGCGACGGAGAACTCGATCCGCCTGTCCGTACACAACGCTCTCGAACTGGCGAAACAGAACGGGTATGGTTCGATCGCGTTTCCGCTGATCGGTGCGGGAACCGGTGGCAAGACGGCCAGCCGCGTGGAAGAAATCATGTCGGCTGTGATCCGTGCGAGTGAATTTGCCGGCGAGGTACGGCTGGTTCGCTATCGGAAGTGATCAATCGGCAGCTCGGGCCGAGAGCTGCTTTTCGAGCCGAGTGATGCGACGCTGCCCGCGTTCAACTGAGTGGAACGCTCGTTTCAACTTGGCCATCCAGCGGTTGTGTGACGCTCGCTCGCGATCGAGCTTCAAGCGAAGTTTTTCGAGGCGAGCTGCCAGCCGCGGATCGACGGCCGGCTCTCCCTGGGGACGCAAGACGCGTCGACGGACTTGGGACATAGGCTGCACTCCCGTAGGGATTTGCTGACAACTGAAGAAGACCGTGCGAGAAGAAGCATCTCGCCCGAGTGAAAAGACATTCGCGGTGCAGCGACGATTTAACGCACGTCGGCAAACTGCCCGATCGTCGCCAGCCAAAGCGGAATTTCGCCCGCCGGATCGCGCTCCGCGAGCCGCTCCGGCGTCATCCGGTCGGCGACGGCAGTATTGAGCCAGGATTTGGCTCTGTTTCGTAGCCGCTGACGTGCTCGGCGCGAGAGCGACTCCCACGCAACGGAGGCGTGAATCGCCAGGCTGGCTTGAGCGGCAAGCGCTGCCACGTCATCCTGATCGGCGAACTTCAGATCGAGACCGCGCGCTTCGCGGACGGCGTCTGAATGGAGGTAGTTTTCCAGGGACCTGTGCCGAGTGACGAAGGCCGAGCAGCGTGGCCGGGAGTTCACGGCGATTGCGCCAGCCTGGCGTTGCTCAGTGACGGGCGAGACTTCTCGGTCATAGATATGCACTTCGGCGCAGCCAAAGCCGGCCAGCCGGTGCAGCCACGGCACGAAATCGCCTCCCGCCGGAATAAAGATCAGTTTGCCGGCCTGTTCAAGCTGAGCGAGACTCGGCACTTCGGCCCGGTCGGCGGCAAGCACGCCGCTGACACGTTTTAAGAATTCGATGTAGTAGCGGCCCTCGACAATGACGAGCACAGGCGGCTGCCGAACCGTTGGGGCGCTGAGACCGGCGGGACCAGAGTTGGCCAGCGATCTCGGCCAACGCATGCGTGAAATTTGTCGTACTCATGGGCTTTGACTCTGGTGGAATGGCACGGACGTCGATGCCGCATGGAACTCAGCCGTTAGCTGCTCGCCCACAGGCTGGCCGAGGGCCTCTTCGACAAAGCGGCTGGCATCCCGGCAGCCTGAGCCGGCGAAACCCTTGGTCTCGATCTTGGTTTCGCCAGTGGGCGAGACGATCACTTCGATGATCTGGGTCATGCGGCACCTCCGGCGACTTGGATCGTGAGTTTGACCGAGCCGTCCGCCAATTGCTGTTCGGTGACTGAGTGACCACGCTTGCGGGCTTCGATTTTGGCTTTCTCCACACTGTACGCCTGAAGAAAGCGATCCAACTCTCTCTGGTCGCCCCAGTGGCCGCCGTAGTTGTCGAATTTGCCTTCGCCGGTGGCCAGATCGAACACGGCCGGGTAATTCCAACTCGGAAGTCGCACCGTCAACCCGATGGCCGTGCCGCTGAACAGCCGGACTGTTTCCTGAATCGGCTCTGCCAGGCCCAGGCGTTGGCAGGCGGCTTTGGCCGCAACCACGTCTTTGACCTGGCTGCGAATTTGAACGATATGAGACACGAATTCTTCTCCTTATATATAGGGACGTAATTGCGGCGAAACGCGCCTTCACCCTGGCGGCTCGCCGGATGGAAGGCACGGCTGCGGAGGGGCCAGCTCCGGACAGGGCGATCTTGCCAGCGGCGCCGGAAGCAGCATTGACTGCTCAGAGAACAGCTCGTGCATGAGCAGTTCGGCCAGGTCTTGCTCAGGCTCGCGACCTCCAGAGGCTCTGATCAGATAGATGGCCAGGACCAGCGGCAAAATGGCGGCCACGAGCAGCGCCGCCGAGAAGATCGCGCTCGCGACGATTGGCTCCCGCTCTTTGGCCTTCGCAAACACCTGTCGATCCTGCTCCAGCCTGTCGCGTTCTCCGTCCAGCTTGGCTCGCTCGGCTTGGAGGCCCTCTTCTAATGAACGCTGGGCATTAATCATTTCGGCGCGGGCACGAGCGTCGGCTTGCATCAGCTCGTGCGTTGCCTCGGCGACTTGCTGGCTCTGCTGGGCCATTTGCCGATTCTGTTCGGCCTGCCTGGCGACGCTTTGCTGCGACAGCTCGACGTAGCGATCGTCGGACGAGCTACAACCGATCACGCACGCTACGACCAGCGCGGTGCCGGCCCTCAACAGAATCCGGGGTCTCCACATGTGTTTTTCTCCAATGGGTCAACAGCCTGGCCAAGAGCTGCTGCAAGGCTCGCCGTAGTCGAGCCTCACGGACCAAGGCCAGGACAACGAGCAGGAGCGTGACCGCCGAGACAGCCACAACGAAGGGCGGGGTGCTCAATGCAACCTCCTTTCGGGAAACGAGAGATTGGGTCAGGACGGAATGGCACTTCCTGAGCGGGTAAGTGGTTGCCGTGAGTTGATATAGGCGCAAAGGCCGTCCGTGCGTAGATGAGGGTTGTCGAAGCCATCTCATCAGGCACGGAGGCCTTTGCAATGTGGAAGTCTATCGCGGGTTGGGTTTCACACCAAGTCCGAACGGAGCGGAACAAGTTGTTGGCCGCTGGCGGGCTGCCGTTTTCGGAACTGCTGCCAGCATCGGACGTGGAGCGCGTCCTGCGCGAGGAGCAGGCGTGGCAGCGAGAGGCCTTGTATTCGCCGCTGGTGACATTGTGGACCTTTCTCTCGCAGACACTTTGCGCGGACCACTCCTGCCGCCAAGCAGTCGCCCGGTTGCGGGCGTTTCTGACGGCCGAGGGCAAAACCCCTTGCGCCGCAGAGACCGGCCCTTACTGCAAAGCCCGCCAGCGGTTGTCCGAAGCGGTGTGCGCGGTTGGCTCGCGACGTGGGCGAAGCACTCCACCAGCGGACGAGCGACCCAAGATTGTTCGGCGGTCGGCCGGTGAAGCTGGTCGACGGCACGACGGTGAGCATGCCCGACACGCCGGCCAATCAGGCCGAGTATCCCCAGTCGGGTTCGCAGAAACCAGGCTTGGGCTTTCCGATCGCCCGCCTGGTGGCGCTGCTGTCGCTGGCCAGCGGCGCGGTGGTCGATCTGGCGATCGGTCCCTATGCCGGCAAGAACACGGGCGAAACGGCCTTGTTCCGGCAACTCTGGCGCAGCCTGTTTCCGGGGGACGTGGTCGTCGGAGACCGCTACTTTGCCTCGTTTTGGGACCTGGCCCTCTTGGCCCTGGGCGGCGTGGACAGCGTGTATCGGCAGCATCAACTACGTCTGAGCAAACGCTTGCGCGTTCAACAACTAGGTCCGCACGACTGGCTCTTGCGGCTTCGCAAGCCAGCCTGTCCGGCCTGGCTGGACCGGGCCAGCTACGAGCGGATTCCCGATGAACTCTTGGTGCGGGAGGTGAGCTTCCCCGTGCGTGTGCGCGGCTGGCGGGTGCGCGAACTGACGATTGTCACGACCTGCTGCGATGCGGTGCAGTATCCTGTCCCCCAACTGGCGCGGGTGTATCATGCGCGGTGGCAGGCGGAGGTCGATCTGCGGACGATCAAGATCACGATGCAAATGGATGTGCTGCGTTGCAAGTCACCGGCGATGGTGCGAAAGGAAATCTGGATGCACTTATTGGCTTACAACCTGATTCGCACCGTGATGGCCGACGCGGCCGAGCGAGCCCAAATGCAACCGCGGACGATCAGTTTCAAAGGCGCGCTCCAGACACTGACGGCGTATCGACCGCTGGTGGAGCAGGCCGCGCCGCAGGACTTGCCGGAGCTTTACGACGCATTGTTCGCGGCCATCGCGGCTCACGTGGTTGGAAACCGTCCCCATCGTTACGAACCCCGCGCCATCAAGCGTCGCCCCAAACCGCACGACCTCCTCACGATCCCTCGCCGCGAAGCGAAACGCCGCCTAGTTGCATAACTTACGACTTCAGGAAGTGCCATTCGGGTCAGGACGCAATTCAAACTGTCCGCCGGCAGATCAGATTGAGTAAGTCACTCACGACGCGCGACGGGCCAGATTCTGCGTCGTTTGCGGATTCGCAAGAGCTAGCCGGCGGGCACAATGGATATGCCCTGTTTCTTTTGATTGTTAAGCGGCACCAGTCTCGATGCCGCTGGTCGGCTCGTTTCGTCGGCGGATGTGGCTCGACGAACACCCATCGGCACTTGTTCAGGATGACAAATGGCGCTCGCGCGACTTGCGCGTCGTTCGGCTTGCCTGCCGGCGGAGAGTTCGCGCTCGGCGCTTGCATGTAAAGTAGCCGAAATATATAGAGTACTGTTTGCGATGCTAGAGCGACTCAGCCGAACGGTAGGAGAGGTAACGTGAGATGACATTAACACCTGGTCAGCCGCGGCTCTCATGGTCTGAATGGCTCATTTATGGAGCAACACCTGACCAGCGCGCTGGACGCCTGCAAGCGACGGGCTTGCGGGATGAACTCAGAGGCCTTTTGCAGCAACTGTCGCACGTCAAAGCGGCGAGCGAAGCGGCGATCAAAGATGCGGTGGCGGATTTGCGAGACCGTAATGTCGCTGAGTCGCTTCGCGGCATACCGGTCGAACGCCTCAAAGATCACGTCAAAACGGTTAGGCCACGCCTGCTGGAGGCTAACGGGTATCGCACTCTAGCCGACTTACGAGGCGTCTCATCTGCTCGTTTGCGACAAATTTCTGGAATCGGTCCAGCATCGTCGGAACAGATCGTGCGCGCAGTCAATGAGCTGTGCGTTCATTTGCAACGAGAACGAGTGGACCTTCCGACACCCGCACAAATTGGAGCGAAGCACGCCGCCGTGCTTCGGGCCGCTTACCAACGGGTTCGCTGCAGGGATGTTTCTCAAGCTGATATTGCCGCTTTGGAGAACACCGTTCTTTCGGTCGAAACCGCGCTTGGCGATGTCAAACGCGCCGGACCAATTTGGAGACGCATATTCAGTCGCACGAGCAGCGAGCCTCAGGTTGCCTCGGCGTATTGCAACCTCTTGCAAGTAAATGCGTCGACGAACTGCCGCGATCGGTTGAGAAAGGCCCAAAGGCTGTTGGACAGCCTGATTCCGCCAGCTCACCTTGAGGAATTGGTCGCCGACTACGAGAAGCGCTATGCAGATTACTTCGCCGTCCTTGAACGGTTCCTCGACCAAACCACGGCGACAGCACTCTCTCAGGGCATCTCCCAAGATAGAGGACGATACGGCAGCGTTCCGTCCCAAATCGCCGACCGCGTCGACGCCGTAGAGCTCTCTTTGGACATGTTGAAGGTCGACTTACGCGGCTATCAGGAATTCGGTGCGAAATACTTGGTTCACCAACGACGAACCGTGTTGGGTGATGAAATGGGGCTTGGCAAAACCATCCAATCACTCGCCGCGATGACCCATCTCAAGAACGCTGAGGGTGCAAGTCATTTTTTCGTAGTGTGTCCAGCGAGCATCGTGGGCAACTGGGCTCGGGAAATCACGAACCGAACGAACATCGCCTTGCGTCTCGTCCATGGCGAAGGACGAACAGACGAGTTTAGATGCTGGCAATGCCATGGCGGCGTAGCAGTGACGTCCTACGAAACACTACGGTCGCTCGACGTATCGTCGCAACAGAAGATCCATTTCTTGGTTTCGGACGAAGCGCACTACATCAAGAACCCACAGGCCCAGCGTAGCATTAATGTCCGGCATCTCGCATCTGTGAGCGATCGGATCGTGTTGATGACTGGAACAGCGCTGGAAAATCACCCCAAGGAGTTCGTGAGTCTGATTCATGCTTGCGATCCAGTCTTGGGGAATGCCCTCGCGAAAGAGGCGCAATCTATCAAAACAATGATCGGCGTTAAGCGTTTCGAGCAAATGGTAGCCCCGGTATATCTGAGGCGCAACCAAGAAGACGTCCTGCGGGAACTGCCCGAGTGCATCGAGGTCGAAGAGCTGGTGACCCTATCTGCCAAAGAGTTGGTCACTTATGGCGAATTGGTTGACGGTGGAAATGTTATGGCGATGCGACAAGCTGCAAACGGTCGCTCGGCGGACAGCGCCAAAATGCAACGGCTTGCAGAACTAGGTAAGGAATATCGTGAGGCCAGCAAGAAGATCGTAATCTTCTCTTACTTCCTCAGGTCACTCGATCTTGCCGGCGAAGTCCTCGGTGAGCATTTCCGGATAGATGGCCGAGTTCCGCCGAACAAGCGAATGGGCCTCATTGATGACTTCTCGAAGACAAAGGGGTTTGCACCGCTCGTCTGTCAAATAACGGCTGGTGGAGTGGGTATTAACTTGCAGTCTGCCTCAGCGGTCATATTGCTGGAGCCGCAGTTCAAGCCCACGACAGAATGGCAGGCAATTAAACGAGTTCATCGAATGGGGCAAAGCACCAGGGTCGTAGTTCACCGGTTAGTCGCCCACGGGACGGTCGATGAAAGTCTGCAAATTCTACTTGCCGGGAAGACTGAGCTATTCAATAGCTACGCTCGGGAGAGCGCCATCAAGGATGCGTCTCCCGCGGCCGTCGATGCCGATGACGCCGAATTGTCGCGCCGCCTGCTGGAGATGGAACTTGCTCGCCGCAGAAGCTCGAAGGTCGGTTAGTAGCCCTGGGGACGGAATCGGCCTCCAGCGAGCCGAAAATGTAGAAGTTAGCCGAAACGAGCTTTTCGGACTCAGGAATAAATCGGCTGCCGTTTGGATCTATTTCAATGCTGGCGCCGGGCTCAAAGAATCTGCGTGAACTTTTGCCTGGGGCCGGCGTCTAAATGGGTGTACGGCCGCGGTCAAGGGATTGCGGACGAAGCGTAACGGTGATTCCGGTTTTGCAGGAAACGTGACTTCAATGTTGTTTTTACGACCGAGTTCGATCCAAGAACGCATAGGGACGGGATACTCCGCGCCACGAGATACAGTGTTTTCCCAACGAACACTGCTCGGCGCGAATAGCCCCGCCCATCCTCTGCGCTTGTGACGCTCGGCCGCAAAACGGTCTGAAAGCCCCAAAGGCTCGCTGTCACAAGGACATCGGGCCTTTTTTCGTAGGCGGATGTCGCTGAGGCGCGGCGAGGACAAACAGCACGGGTCGGTAGCTGAGACGGTTTAGCGGTGGCCTGAAAAGCCGCAGACGAGGATTCGAGCACCTCCCGACCCACTCGCTCAATGTGCCGCGCTTACGTTGCTCGCGGTCGGCAAAATACATGGCTCGTTCGTCTATCGGTGCAGGATACCGGGCTTTCAATCCGGGGAGATGGGTTCAACTCCCATACGAGCGTGCGACACGATGTCGCTGGTTTGAAGTCCTTGTCGCTTCGGCGACAAGGGGCGTTAGTGTTTGACGTCTTCCCACTCGCACATGCGTCTCTGGCAACGGAGGGGTATGAAGCTGCGAGAGAAGCCTAATCACGGCGCGATCCACGCGGGTCCGTGTGGGCAAGGGAAAGTCTGGCATGGCGAAGAAATGAATCCTTGTTTGACCCTTCGTTATGGAGAGCCATCGAAATGTGGACGATGCGGTGGTATTCAGGTGCGTGGAAAAGTGGCGCTGCTCGTTGCCACGTGGAAACACTCCAACCTGCGGAGGAAAGAGGACGCCTAAACCAGACGGGTCTTCGGCTAGCGGAACGTGGTAAACCCAACGAAGTCCAGATTGCTTGTTGCAATCTGGTAGGCCAAGCGTAAGCGAGGTGGAACTCTTCGCTGGGAATGGGATGTCGGAGCAAGCGAATGCCAGTGGCCGAAAGGCAACGGGAATTCATAACCGGCTGGATAGGCCAAATGGCCAGTCCGAAAGGACGCTGACTTCCGACAGGTGATTGACCGAAGTCGTCGATCGGGCGAGCGACAAAGATGGGTGAAAAGGTAACCGTAAGCTCATCGCACACGTGTAACGTGTGTTCGCGGACCGGGACCGACGTACTTCCGAGCGGCCGAGCAGATTGATGCTGTAAGGCATGCAACTGTCGATTGCTTGAGCCGTGTGCGGGGAAACTTGCACGCACGGTTCTGAGGGGAGGAGACGGCAGCAATGCCGTCTCCTTACCCGACTACTGACGGAAGACGGTGACGGTAAAATGGGATGTAGGGTAACGGCAAGCCCGCGTGCCTTGGGAGCACGAGCGTGTCGGTTCGAGTCCGGCTATCCCGACTGAGTAACGGAGTTGTTGTCCGGTGGTGTAACGGCAGCATGGCGATCTGATATGTCGTCGGCGATGGTTCAACTCCATCCCGGACTACTGACCACGCGTACGCAGGAGGCCCAATATGTCGAGCAAGACGATGTTCGAGACCAAGACCAAGCCCACGAAACGGATACGCCCGACCAACCTTTGGGGTCGTGGTGTAACGGCAGCACTCCGGACTTTTAATCCGACAGGTGTGGGTTCAAATCCCTCCGGCCCTACTCGTCGAAGCGGCGATCAACCAATCGCCCTCGCCGGCGCGTAGCTCAACGGTCAGAGCAGGTCTCTTATAAGGATCAGACGAGGGTTCGACTCCCTCCGCGCCGAATTTGTCGCACAGACAGAAGAACGAACGACGGGATCAAGGTGTTAGCGGCAGCATGCCTGGTTCTTACCCAGGTCGGTGAGGGTTCGAGCCCCTCTGATCCCACTGACAGATAGGCACTGGTCGTCCAGCGGCGAGGACCCCGCACCCGTAATGCGGCGACGTGGGTTCGAGTCCCACCCGGTGCTCTGCGATCTTTGACAATTTGGTCCGATTCTTTGCGCCGATGATGTAGCGGTAGCCTGCTGCCTTGCCATGGCGGAAGTGCGGGTTCGACTCCCGCTGGGCGCTTTTATTGAAGACATCAGGGCGTGGGAAAGCCCGGGATTCCGCCTGCCTCGGGCGCAGGAGAGCGCTGGTTCAAATCCAGCCGCCCTGACTTCGTTAAGATTCACGGCGGCGATTAGAATTGGCCGAATCGACAGGTTATCGTATGCCTGCTACGGTCCAGCCCCCTAGCCAACGACGTGAACCATGAATGCGCTCAAGGAGATTGAATCTCGGTATTGGCACCTCGTTGGCAAGATTAACGCCCCAGGCAACCTGGCCCACTTTGCAACAAGCCGCCGAGATGACGGAGTGCGCATGTCGAACGCGAGGGTGATACCTATTGTTACGTAGTCACAGAACGTGGCAAGGAACACGAACGGCGCAGGACTCGCGACGCGGACGAGTTGCTCTACTGGCTGATTTGCGATGTTGTGTTTGCTGTGGCGTGTAGACGTGCTGCGGGCCAAGACAACTTCAGATTCTGGATGTTCCAATACGAGTTGGAAATGCTTGGCTCAATAAACGAAGAATGGGCGCGTCGGCGAAAAAAAGAAATCGACGCTATCCTGGCCAAGCATCCATACCTTGATCAGACGTAGAACCTTGATGACGACCTGTCAGTCGTGATCAGTGCGCAATCTGACTTGCCAGGGTGTAGCGAAGTCTGGAATTGCGCAAGCTCGGGGAGCTTGAGAGGCCTGGTTCAAATCCAGCCGCCCTGACTGATTCATTGCGGTGTGGCCTAACGGTAAGGCAGCTCCCTGTTAAGGAGACGATTGCAGGTTCAACTCCTGCCGCCGCAGCTTCGCGTGGAGGGACAAGCCGATTGGCGACGGCAGCTGTCTTGAAAACAGTCGAGCGCAAGCCTTGGGGGTTCGACTCCCTCTCCCTCCGCTCACGTGCCCTTGGCCGAGCGGCAAAGGTGCCAGCCTTCCAAGCTGGCGAGGTGGGTTCAACTCCCACAGAGCACTCTCACTCAGAAACACGATCGGGGATCGGCTAACGGTAGGCTGCCTGGCTTTGAACCAGGTGGTGGAGGTTCAAATCCTTCTCCCCGAACTCAGGCACTCGCGCGAGTGTCAGCCAAGTCAATGCGATCCGGGGCAGTTGCTGTTGGTAGTGGCGCCTGGCTCTGAACCAGGAGGTCGTTGGTTCGATTCCAACCCCCGGAACTTTTTGCGGCGATCAAGTACGGAAGTGATCCGGCCGGATGAGGAGCCTGTCTCGAAAAGAGGTGGCGGCACTTGGCCGCTTGTGAGTTCGAGTCTCACCGCTTCCGCTTTGATTCGTTCGGGCTCATCGTCCAACAGGAGGACGCCGGCTCCGCAAGTCGAAAATCTGGGTGCGAATCCCAGTGGGTCCACTTAGCAATTCACACGGTCCCGTCGCCTAGCGGCAAAGGCAGCGCTCCTACAAAGCGCCCACCGGTGGTTCGAGTCCACCCGGGACTACTGGCCCGAGTACGCCAACGGCAGAGCGGTTCGGCTTAAACCCGAATGTTTGCAGGTTCGACTCCTGCCTTGGGCACTGCGACGGAACAGCGACATGGCTCGGTAGGCAATTGGCAGACCACCTTGGCTTAGAACCAGGGATGCTGTGGGTTCGAGTCCCACCTGAGCTACTCAATATATATGTCTGTCCTCGTGGAGCAGCCTGGAGTGCTCGCCACCCTGTCAAGGTGGAGATCGCGGGTTCAAATCCCGCCGGGGACGCTTTAGTTTGCGCCGATTCTTAGGGCTTCCACACAATCCCGTGTCCTGCCAAAGAAGAATTGCTCCTCGTGGTGCCAATAAAGGAACCAATCGCAGGCGGCGGGAAAAATCACGGCGTCGTCCGAGCTCGGATAGCAAAAGTCGCTCCAATAACGCACGAACAGTTTCGCCGGGCAAACAACGGCGGTGTCTCGATCCCAGGACACGCAGACGTCGCAATCGGACAGACGGTTTGTCAGCCAATCCTCGACAACCGACTCAGCAATATCGGCGGCCACACAAATCTCTGCGAGTCCGCGATTGCTTAAGTCAACGAGCACCGAAGAAGTGTTGCACGCAATTCGCAACGGAAGCGGGGTGACCGCGGCGAATACCATGGACTCCAACTCTGCTGCTTTGTCTGCACGAACGGAGTGAATCTGCGACAGCTCGGTGACGGGCAGCAGGTTCCATTTTTGGTCGGTCCAGCGCCACGCAAGGTGGCACTCACGCACTGGCGACAGGTCGGCGGGTTGCAAGGGAAACATTGCGAAGACCTGGCCTGCAAGGGAGTTGATCCAAACGATCGAATCATAACAGGGAAATAATTGGCGCGGTACGCAAATCGGTAAAGCGGCCAAGCTCAAACCTTGGTGACCTGTCTGTCGGTTCGACTCCGACCCGTGCCACTCGATACGCGTCGGCTGGGCATTGGCGTGCCCAAGTGGCTGTAACCCACCCGCCTTCGGGCATTGCAGGTTCAATTCCTGCCCGGCGCACTAGCAACTGAGCCCGCCGAGCGATTAGCAAGGATGCAGGGCGAAGGCGGTAGGAACTGAAAGCAAAAGGCCCGTTCGTCTATCGGTTCAGGACGCCAGTCTCTCACGCTGGAAGGGCGGGTTCAATTCCCGCACGGGTCACTCGATCACTTTGACCAAGTGGTGGAACTGGGATACACGCGACGCTCAGAACGTCGTGCCGCAAGGCATGGGAGTTCGACTCTCCCCTTGGTCACTGATCGTAGAC
This sequence comes from uncultured Planctomycetaceae bacterium, assembly GCA_963793635.1. Classification (GTDB taxonomy): domain Bacteria; phylum Planctomycetota; class Planctomycetia; order Pirellulales; family PALSA-1355; genus CAWCAX01. The sequence goes on along the minus strand of CAWCAX010000006.1, from coordinate 714,131 downwards.
GGCGCCGCCCGATCGACATGACGCAGGTGAGCCAGTGCTCAGCTGGGCCTCATAAGCCCGGACCGCCGGGTGCGACACCCGGACCTGCAATTTGCAAGAACGATATTCACGGCCGGGTACGCAAACAGGCAAAGCGGCGAGGTCGAGAGCCTCGTGAATTTGTGGGTTCGACGCCCACCTCGGTCACTCGCGCGATCCCGTGGTCCAGCGGTCAAGACGCCTGGTCGACATCCAGGAAAGCGATGGTTCGAGTCCATCCGGGATCACTCTGGTCTGTAAGTGCTATTGGCCGCACGCCTCCTCGGTAAGGAGGAAGGCCGGGTTCGATTCCCGGACGGACCTCTCAATGTACGGGCCGGCATGTTCCACGGGGGCGACTGATCCTTGCAAGATCGGTGCGATGGGTTCGATTCCCATTCGGTCCACTGAACTATTGATGCTCGGCGGAGAGCATTGCGAGCAATTGTTGCCAGAGACCGGGCGAAATGTCCGTGCCCACGCGTTCTCGGATGCTCACAAGGCACTCCGCTGGCGACCGACGCTCGATTTCGGCGAGCGCACACGCAACGATCGCCGGTGAACGACTCGCGCCGGCACTGCAACAGACCAACGTCGGAATGCCCCGTTGCATCATATTGGCCACTGTCGAAACAACGAACTGAAGATGTTCAGGTGAGTTTGTAGGGCCGTCATGGATCGGCAATCGCAGGTAAACCAACTCGCGCGGTAGCGCGATCAGTGGTTCCTCCTCCGCCAGCTGAACCACCGCTTCGATTCCTGTGTCAACGATGCGAGCGATGTCACGTCCGTCGCCGGCGTGGCCCAACCAGAGGCGATAGGGTTCGATTTTCTTCACGTTGCATCCCCTGAATGCCAATCGTAGGCGAATGCGGGCTCATGGTCCAACGGGACGACACCGCTATGGCATGGCGGAGATCCGGGTTCAACTCCCGGTGGGTCCACTGACAACTTGGAAGGTAGCCGAATACGGCTGGTCGGGCCGGTTTGCTAAACCGTGCGACCCTCGGGTCATGTGGGTTCAAATCCCATGCCTTCCGCTTGGGCCTCGATGGTGAAATGGATCATCACATCTCGCTTCTAACGAGAGATTCCGGGTTCGAGTCCTGGTCGGGGCGCTGACAACTATATGGTGTCTGTGGTGTAGCGGTTTCTGCACGTCTGGCTGTGAACCAGAAGGTGGCGGTTCAACTCCGCTCAGATACCCTTTTTGCTTGAACTGGAGATCGTCATGGTAGCCAAGACCCTTGAACGCCCGACGCTGGTGCTCAACCGCAACTGGCAGCCGGTCAACGTGGCCACGGTCGAGCGGGCGCTGACGCTCGTCTGGAACGAATCGGCCCGTGTGGTCGACCCTAGCGACTTCCGGCTGTACGACTGGGCCGACTGGTCACAGCTGCGCCCGACCGAGGGCGAGCTGTTCATTCAGGCGGTTCGGCTGCGGCTACGCGTGCCGGAGGTGATTACTGTGACCGGTTTCGACCGGCTGCCGAGTGCGGCCGTGGCGTTCAGCCGACGCAATGTGTTCAAGCGGGACCACTACGCCTGCCAGTATTGCGGTATCCAGCCGGGCACGGAGGAGCTGTCGATCGACCACGTCTTGCCGCGGTCGCAAGGCGGCACCTCGACCTGGGAGAACTGCGTACTGGCGTGCGTGGCGTGCAACAAGCGCAAGGCCGACCGCACGCCGGTGCAGGCCGGCATGAAGCTCCGCCGGCCGCCGGTCCGCCCGACGTGGAAGCCGCTCTACGCGGCCCACCGAGTGCGGATCGCCAGCTGGGCCAAGTTCATCAGCGAAGCCTACTGGAACGTGGAGCTGGAAGATTGATGCGAGCGGCTCCGGGCCTTCGCCGGCCCGGGGCCTTTTACGAGCGTCCGCCTGGGAGCGGCAGCGGCCTCCAAAACCGCCCAACGGGGTTCGACTCCTCGCGCTCGTGCTGATGGATGTTTGCCGACGTGGCTCGACTGAGAAAGGCGGCGGTTTTGTAAACCGCATCATGCTGGTGCGAATCCAGTCGTCGGCTCTGCATGAATAGTCCGTGAGTGTGCCGGATCCGCACGGCAGCCTCCGAAGCTGCAAGACCAGGTTCGATCCCTGGACGGGCTACTGCCTCCTTAATGGAAACGCCTTGCGAGTGTGCCGGACAAGCACGGCAGTCCTCGAAACTGCAAGACGAGGTTCGACTCCTCGGCGGGGCGCTGGCGCGGATGACAGTGTTACTGGGTTATTGGCGACTACCGCCCTGCGCTCGGGCCACGCCCGTGGCCCGTGCTCGGTTGCTTGTCCTCGGAGTGTGGCGGATTCGCACACGACTCTGCGAAGGTCGAAGGCCAGGTTCGATTCCTGGCGAGGACACTCGATTTCTCGACGCTGGAGCCAGACGGCACGGCGACTGCCTGCAAAGCAGTTCCAAGTGGGTTCGACTCCCACCGGCGTCTTTATGACCGCATTCCCACGACCTGAATAAGTCGGGCGCGGACAATTCGTAGTCGGCGGAGTACCGGCCCGCTAATATGACTAAGATGTGGCCTTTACAGCAACTCACCGTCTGCGTTGGGGCGCGACTCGCTTATGGACATTCAGTTGATCGCCGTGCAGGTTGGCGACGCTCTAAAATATTCGACGACCGTGAACGAGGTCGATCGGATCGGAGCCGCAGCGTTAAGGGTGCGTAAGGAGAACTTTCCAAATGACGCCATAACGTCCGTGCGGGCGCAGGGTGTACATGACTGGGTGCTCTCGCTTGCAAAAGCCCGACTTGGTTCTGAGGAATCCGAGGCTCGGCTCATAAAATTTCTCCGACAGCTATCCGGCGACGACAGCTGGGCCGGCATATCGAAAATTCTTGAAAACTGCGGAATCTCGGCGTCAAAGCTGAATCGCGATGACTACAACAGGTTCATGGGCCGTGGGTTCCATGCCGAAGTCATCAAGCACGCTCAGGCCCTCTACATGGATGGCCATTTATTCCATGCTGTATTCGAGGCAGCGAAGGCATACAACAAGGCCGTCCGAGAGAAAGTGCAAAGCGCCAAGGACGGGCAATCCTTAATGCTCGAAGTTTGGGGGTGGGACAAGGGTTGCCTGAAAATCACCCCGTGCCTTACAGATACTGACAAAAACGTCCAGGACGGCGTGAAGTTTCTGTCCGCTGGCCTGATGAGTGCGATCCGTAATCCAACAGCTCATGAGCCGGCGGTCGATTGGCCAATCTCGCTCCCCGATTGCCTCGACATACTGAGCTTCATTTCGTTTCTGTTCAGGCAGCTCGACACGGCGGTGTTTTTTAAGACTTGACTTGCTACGGTCAAAATGACGAAATCGGCTGCACACCATGAGAATCATCCATCGCGATTTCACGCTTTTCGCAGACTACTTTCAGTTCTATCTGCAGGATGACGATCAGGACCTTGGCAATCTCGCCGAAGCGTGGACCCCAGCCGCGGTTGATCGACTGCTCGCCGTTGGGCCAGGAGTAGTCGGCATTGGTACGGTGAGAAACATGGACGTCCGCGTCGCGATTGAAATTCATGATGGCGAACCGGCCGATGACGTGGATATGTGGGACCATGTCGTCGAGTGCGCCTTAGAAATAAATACGGGCAGAATAGTCGTGGCAGGATGTACTGACTATTTTCCCAACGCCACCAGAATAGACGTCACTCCAGGGCTCTATCGCCTTCGTGCATCGTACGGTGGCCTCGACACGATTTCGGAAGATGGACTCGGTGGCAGCGATCATTATTGAGTCCAACTTTGGGGCACCGCTTGCTCAACCCTAGAGCGTGTGCGCAAGTGGCGACGGCGGGCTTGAAGTCGACGTAGACGATTCGCCCCGCTGCGCGGCGACATTCGCTCGCGAGCGGCTTCTTTCACAACGGCTCAAGGCCCAGGGCTAACCAGCGCACGGACTTGCGACTCTCAATTCCCATTGACGCAACAAGGTCTGCGGCACGACCGGCAACGCCTTGGGTTATTGGCCACGCATGTTTGGCGAATAGACCCTGACAGAGGCTGCGGTCGAATCTCCGCATCGCACCGACCTACTGACGGTCGGCGCGGGGGTCCATCTTACGTGATGAAAACCCTGAACCAATTCTTCGTCAGCCGGTCTTTGATATTGCCCAACTGCCAGTCGGGACTACATCACCCTGTAACGGTGTGCCGAAAGGCGCGCAGTCTCGTCAATCCTTCGTTGGGTCTTTGCAAAACAACCAATAAACGGCGACTGCCTGCTGGAATCCATTGGAGCGCGTCATGGTGCTCGCCGGCTTTGGGAGCCGGAGGTCGCTCCGGAAGCGGAGCATGAAATCTGGCCAACACCACGTCGCCGCATAACGAATACAAAATCCAACTGCCAGTCGGGACTCCATGACGGTCCTAAGGTAGCGATGTCGGGCGACCGGCTAGCGAGCGGCGCCGGAGTCTCGCGAGGGACGAAGGGGTCAGTCAACGATCAGTAACCACCGGTTGCTGACACGGACGGCCGTAAAAACGCTTCTCGGCGAATCCTTCGTTGGGCTTTTGTAGTTAGCGACCGCGTGGCGACTGCCGGCGTGGAGTCCATGACCGTCCTGAGGCACAGGCGTGGCGACGTGCCACGAAGCGGGTTCGATTCCCCTACGGAGCGTCTCTGGCCAACACTTCGTCGCCACGATTCAAGACACAGACCGACTGCCGATTTGGAGTACATGCTTCACAAGCCGAAGGTTGCGGGTTCGAGTCCCGCCACCGCCATTTAAGACATGCCGCGCTGTAGCTCAATGGCAGAGCGTCGTAACGTCTCTGATCACAACTTCGTCGGTTTGCCAAAACACACTCGACTGCCGGCTTGGAGTACATGGCTAAGCAGGTTCGACTCCCGCCCGGCCCCCTGGACACACTCGTGGGGCCGGACCCCGTCGACCGTTCGTGAACGGTTGGCAGGGAAATGCTCTGGCCACAACTTCGTCGAGTGCTTTTTCGATCACACACGGCGGCGCAAGCTGCTCGCTTTCAAAGGACGGACCAATTGTTCTGACGACCACATTCAAAACGCGCTCGACTGCCGGTTCGGAGTACATGGATAAAGACCGTGAGGTTTTGCGGGTTCAAATCCCGCCCGGCCCGCTCTCTCGTTTGGGCCACGGGCCGGAATTCTGGCCACCACCTCATCGAGTGCTTTGAAGCGTTTGTGATCCGACTGCCTGCGCGGAGTACATCCACCAACGATGCCAGGGAAGCGGGAGCTTCCCAGTGTTCATGGGTCACTGCGTTCCAGTGCCCAAAGGGCACGGCGCTCTGCGTGCCACTTCGTCGGATCGCTTTTTGTTTGAAAGGAGGCCCACCATGGCCAACAAGAACCTGTTCCAGAGTCTGACCAGTTTGCTGCCGCGTGCCACCGCGCGAACGAGGAAAGCGCGCCGGCCTACCGGCTGCCGGTTAAGCATGCGCTTGCGCAGTTGGCTGCGACGGGCTGCTTCAACGGAGCCTTCTACGCCAGCGCCGCGGACCAACTGGACATGCTGCGCGCATTGGTGACCGAGCTGGAGGACAACACGTTCCTGGCCAAGCTGACGATCTACAGCCGTGAGCGAGCGCTGATGAAGGACATGCCGGCGGCCTTGCTGGTCATGCTGTCGAAGCGCGACCCGCAGCTTGCTCAGCGGGCGTTCGACCGCGTGGTCGACAACGGCCGCGTGCTGCGCACGCTGCTGCAGATGATCCGCTCGGGCCAGTTTGGTCGTAAGAGCCTATCGGCGTCGCTGCAGCGCGCGTTCCAGCGCTGGTTGAACTCGGCCAGCGTTGAAAAGCTGTTGAGTGCGTCGATCGGCGCCGACCCGAGCTTGCGCGACGTGTTGCGCCTGGCTCGGCCGACGCCGAAGGACAACGAGCGCCGGGCTCTGTTCGGCTGGTTGACCGACAAGCCGATCGAGCGTTGGGCACCGGCCACCGAGGCCGAGCTGCCGGAGCAGGTCCGCGCCTTGGGTGCGTACCGCCGGGCAGCGACGCCCGAGGAGCAGGTCGACATTCTGCGCACCTTGCGTGCGCGGTGGGACCTGTTGGCCGATGCGGCTCGCGGTCCGTTGGTTTGGCAGGCGATTGCCCGGCAGATGGGTCCGCAGGCGCTGCGCATGAACTTGAACACCCTGGTTCGCCACGAGGTATTCGAGGGACGCGACGGCGCCGAACTCGCCAAGTATGTGGCCGGGCGGCTGGCCGATGCCGACGAAATTCGTCGGTCGCGGCAGTTCCCGTACCAGTTCCTGGCGGCGTATCTGAATGCCGGTGACACGGTTCCGCATGAGATCAAGGCTGCGCTGCATCAGGCGGCCGAGATTGCTTGTGGAAACGTGCCCCAGTTGCCGGGTCCGGTGGTGATCGGCGTGGACGTATCGGGCTCGATGCAGTCGGCGGTAACGGGCAACCGTGGCCGCGGTGCGACGAGCAAGATGCGGTGTGTGGACGTGGCGGCACTGTTCGCCGCGGCCATCCTGCGCCGCAACCCGGCGAGCGTGGTCATCCCGTTCGACGACCGCACGCACGACGTGCGGCTCGACGCGGGAGACACCATCCTCAGCCTGGCCGAGCGGTTGGCCAAGTTTGGCGGCGGTGGAACGAACTGTTCGCTGCCGCTGGCCAAGGTCAACCACTCGATGCGCGACCGGCAGTTTGCCGGCTGCGTACTGGTAAGCGATATGGAAAGCTGGATCGGCAGCGGTCGCCACGGTTCGACGGCCGTGATGACCGAATGGCATAAGTTCGTGCAGAACCAGGCTCGTCTGGCCCCGCGCGCGCAAGCTCGCAGGGAGCGAAGCCGAAGCTGGTCTGCATCGACCTGCAAGCCTACACGACGACCCAGGCTCCGGATCGCGACGACATCCTGAACGTCGGCGGCTTTAGTGACGCCGTGTTTCAGGTTGTCTCGGCCTTCTTCATGGGCGACAGCGGTCGCTTTGTGAGCGAGGTCGAAGCAGTTGAGGTGTGACGCACGCCCCTGGTCCGAGCAATCGGGCCAGGGGTCTTCTTTTGCGTCGGATTCGCGCTCGATTCAACGACAGTCGACGACTAAGGTTCGATCGCGAAGCATATTTGATGCGAGGCATTGGAAGATCGTTCATGCCTCCGTGCCTATTCTCTCCTTAAATTGCTCATACCGAAGTCGCAGCGCATCCGTCGATGGTCGCCGACCGGGAGTCGCATTTAAGTCGCACGCCCTCCAGGGCTCGGTAGCCTGCTTCAGAACGGACTCGGGGGTGTAGCACGACAATTAGCGACTCCGGCTCGATGCCAAGCAAATCTAAGTCAAACAGCGTATGAACGTCTGCCCGTAGGAGCAGGCCGTTCTGAGGATGATTGTCGTCTTCTCCGCGGTAAGGTTTGATATGAGCGGCCTCTAAGACATCCAGTAGTTGGCAGCCGGTCACGACGCACTTACCTTCATAGCGTACTCTAATCGCGTTGCGAAAGGTTTGCTGTCCGCGTCGCTCTTTGATTTGGCCAACAACCTGCGTGCGTCGATCGCCGTTGCAGGGCTCGAAGTCAGACTCATCTGTTTCGTCTGTCTGGTCAGCTTCTTCGGCCGGAAGAAATCGCGCGTTCGTCGCGGAAAGATCAATCACGCCCGCGTGGTTCCATAGTGCCGCAGCGACTTCTTGACCTCCGCGGTCGTCTTGAAGCCAAATCGTAGCTGTGACCATTCATCGCGTGGTTTTTCTTTCTGCGCCCGAGTCTACCTTCGGCAATCAACCTCGTGCTGATGTCCCGCTGCTCATTCCAGATAGGAATGACTTCGGACAGCGGTATTAGGGCGGCGTACCGGATCGTATCATCATCAGCCTGGACGATTAGCACGTGTGTAACGCCACGATTTCTCTTGCGTTCAATCTTTCGCGCGAGCGAGCCCTCCCAGTCCCCGTTGGCGTTGGCCAACAATTGAGCCGCCGAGTATGTCCGCATTCGTTCAGAGTCGCGACTATTTTCTTCGCGACGCCAACATAGGCGGACGGACATTCTGACTTGGTCGCCGCCAGGAGTTGTGCCGTCAATCGCTTGGCGGTTGCCCTCACGCCTGTCGACAATGCCGACGAAGCCGCGCTGACTTAAAAAGCCGCTCAACATTGCGCGGGTTCGGGCTTCGGCGGCAAGACTATCGGATGTGCGGAATGCTCGTTCAGACATGCAATGATCCTTGCCTATATTGCCAGAAATCTACGAGGACTTGAACCAATGCAGTGACGGAAAGTGATCTTTCGGTGGGCCGTCGTAGGCGAAGCTGCTAGCAGCCGATACAATCAGCCCGATCTGACACCCGCCCTGAGATTCTATATGCCGATCAAAACGAAATCACGCACAAGAAATGCTCTGGCCGACATTGTCGCATGGTGTGATGTGTTACCTGGTTGGCAACAAGATGCCCTGCGGAGAATCGTGGAAAACTGCGAATTGACCGTGGAGGACATTCGCGAGCTAGTCGCCTTGTGCAAGTACGCTCATGGGTTAGAAGTCGATGTAGTGCCGGAGATCCGCCCATTGACGGGCGAACACGTGCCGAAAGGTTTGCCGGCTGGCAAAGCCGTGACATTGTGCTCGATCGCTGAGCCTGAAAATGTGAATGCCCTGGATCACACCCAAGAATTGACGTTCAAATCAACTGGCCTCACCGTTGTGTTCGGCTACAACGGGTCCGGAAAGAGCAGCTACGGGCGAATTCTGCGTCGGGCCTGCCGCGCTCGCAGCACAGGGTCGCCGATCCTCCCGAACGTATTGCGGGGCGGTGCCTCGGCGGCGGCGACCGCAGTCATCACATACGCACTTGACGGAGCGGAACAGAAACCGGAGCAATGGGTCGATGGACATCGCCCTGTCGAAGCTCTGGGCTCAGTGAGTTTTTTCGACACCGAATGCGCCGCGGTTCACGTCCGCGAAAAGCACGACATTGCGTTCACGCCCGCGGGCCTGGATCTTTTGCCAAAATTAGGCCTAGCTTGCAAGCAAGTGCAAAAAAGCCTTGACGACGAACGGAAAAAGCTCGAAGCGAACCGTCCAAGGTTCCTGCAGACACCGCAGGCGACGGGTGCCACAGCAGTAGGGCGGTTGCTTAGGTCACTTAGTGACAAGTCGGACATTTCGGCACTGGATATGCTCGCATCCTTAAGCGATGCAGAGCGACAACGATTCAAGCTGCTGCCCGCCTTGTTAGCCAACGATCCATTTAAGCAGTCGCAGGAACTGCAGAATCGCGGTCGCCGAGCGGGCGAATTGGCCGCAACGCTCCGAAAAGCGCTAAGCGTACTATCCAACGGCGCCCTTGCGAGTTTACAGGGGCTTGCCGTTGATTTTCGACGAAAGACGAAAACAACGGAAGCTGCTGCCCAACTCAACTTCTCTGGCGATCCTTTAGAGGGTGTCGGCGAAGATGTTTGGCGCGAACTTTGGGAAGCCGCCCGGCGATACTCGACCGCGATTTTTCCCGACCAGGAGTTTCCGGCAATCAAGGCGGATGATGCGGTTTGCCTGTTGTGCCAGCAGACGTTGGGCGACGTGGCCAAGGATCGCTTGCAGAGATTTGAGAGATTTGTCTCCGACGATACCGCAGCACACGCGGCGACGGCAAAGCGAGCCCTAGACTCAGCAACTAAAATAATCGAAGAGCTACCGCTGAGGGACCAGGTGACTCGGAACTATTTGCAAGACGTAGCGGTTGTCAATGAAACGCTTCACAAGCGGGCGCGTATGGCACTTGCCGCGCGATTGCGCCGCCAGCGGATGGTGCAGACCGCCAAGTCCGCTGACAACTGGACTTTGGGCGCCGATTCCAGCGTCGTCGATATTGAAGACGTCTGCAATGAATTGGAAGCCGCGGGGAAGTTGCAAATATCAGCGGCGGCGGAGATCGAGCGTACGGCAAAAGACGACGAACGCAAGGCAATCGAAGCGGAGCTAGCCGAATTCAAAGCCCGTGAGTGGCTGGGCACCGTCCTCGGTGATGTAAAAGATCATCTGACTCGTCTTGCAGAACTGGAACAAGTCAAGGCGTGTATTGATGAGGCGAAGACAAACAAGGTAACAGCGAAGAGCAAAGCACTGGCCAAGGAGTATGCGACGGATCAATTGCGGGACGCTTTCGCGTCAGAAATAGTACGGATGCAGCAAGGTGTCCGGCGACTGAATGTCGAGTTGGCTACGGCGGCGGGTGAATTTGGTTCGTCGTACTACAAGATTCGACTTGTCGGCGCCCACGACAACGCAGTGGAAACCATTGTGTCTGAGGGCGAGCACCAGTGCATTGCCCTTGCCGGGTTCCTCTCGGAACTCGCCACACAAAACAGCCGATCAGCCATCATTTTCGACGATCCCGTAAATTCTTTGGATCACCAATGGCGCGGTTGCTTTGCGCAGCGCTTAGTGGACGAAGCGCGGGGTCGGCAAGTCATCGTGTTCACGCACGACATCGTCTTTCTCCACGACTTGATGTCGGGAGCCGACGAGATGGCAGTTCCGATCTGTCTGTGTCGAGTGCATTCAAACCGCGAGCATTGTGGATACGTAGCCGATGGGCTGCCTTGGGTCGCGCAAAAGACAGTACAGCGGATCGACCAACTTGAGAAAGACGTGCGGGCGACGCAAACTGACTATGAGGCCGGTAACGATGACCAATACGAGGCAGGTATTTGTCGGATTTACGATAATTTGCGCACGACAGTTGAGCGAGCGGTGGAAGAGTGGGTGTTTCGCGGAGTCGTGGTGCGCCATCGAGACTACATCAATTTGAAGGACTTGCGTCTGGTTACTGTGATTACAGCGACTCACTGCGAGCGATTGCAGAAGTTGTTCCAGCGCTGCTGCGACATTACACAAGCCCACGACCGTTCGAGCTTGCGAAGTTTCGGGGTGCCCCGTCCTGACCAAGCACTCGCCGATCTCACTGAGTTACGGGACACCGTGGACGACATCAGGAGCCTCCAAAAAGCACTTCTGTAGTGCATACGACGACAATCAGCTCTGTCCTCCGGCACACTGAAGTATTCACAAGAGTCCCCCGACAACGTCAACGTAAAACTGCGACGAACTTCGCTATCCCGCATCCTTCAAGCTCTTCGTTTCCACCAGCTTCTGGAACTCGGCCAGAATTTCCGGGTGGTGCTGCGAAAGGAACCGAACGACCCTCGCGTTATCGAGCAATTTCTTCAGGTAGCCCACCGCCAGGATCAATTCGAGCGTATTGCGGCCGTGCGATTCCTCGATCAGTTTGAACTCTTTGGCGAGCGTGGCCGTTTCTCGTTCCATGCGGGCGACGTCATCCGGAGTCAGCCCTTTGACTTCCTTCGTCTTATCCGGCTCTAGCAGTTCCTCGGATGCAGACGTGGCAATCAGGCACTTGGCGTAGCCGACTGAGTAGTTGCTTGACGCCCGCATCAACTCGGCGATTTCCATCTGTCGCATGGGCTTGGCCTTGCGAATTTCGCGAAGAGCCCCTGCGGTTGCCCGCTTTTCTTTCAGGAGCTGGACCGCCTCGGGGCAAATGCCGTCAAGCAGATCAGCCTTCTTGCGAATCGTGCCTACGTCCAGATCGAGGGCCTTGGCGAGCCGATGCTCCGAGAGGCCATTCTTGATCGCGCAGGACCATGAAGTGCTCTTGGATGGCGGTGAGCCGGTTGACCTTGTGGTTGTAGGTGAACGCTTCATCGTCGGTTGCGACGAGGCATGGCACTTCCGCCTCGCCGAGGTCGCGCATAATCTCCAGGCGGACGTGGCCATCGAGCAAGAGGAAACCGGCGCCGGCGTCCTTACGAGGGAACACGACAAGCGGTTCGATGATTCCCAACTCAAGGACAGATGCCGCAATGCACTTGTACTTGGACGAGTGTTTGGTCTCAGGGGAAATAGCCTTGGTGGGTAGGAGCTTGGCCAAAGGCAGCAGCTTAACCTCCACTTCGCAGGCGAGCTTTACGGGTGCGTGCATGATCAGGACTCCTCGCCGCCGATGCGATCGGCGATGTACTGGGGAAGGGTGTCGATGGTTTCTGCGCGAAGGAGCGTAGCGAAATTCTCGTCGTTCAATATCCGCTTGAGCGCGCCGACGATGAACATCAACCGAGTTTCGCACAATCTCGCCTTCTGAATGGCCATGCTTTGGCGAGCGGTTTCTTGTTGGTAGGTCGCAGCACGTTGCTTGAAGAGATTTCATCGGATTGCAATCGCTTGTTCCGGCGGACCGACTTGCCGCGCGTTCGGCGGCTTTCGATCAGGCGGCGTGCTCGAATTAGAGCTCGACCTCTCAGCTCGTGTTTTTCGTAGGACTCCGTCAGCGCCCGCTGCACGGCCTTGTCGTCCGCACTTGCGATGGTGATCGCGATTCCCAGCGGAATTTGCTTCTTCTCGACGGCCTGAATGAGCCGATCCTCGCCCTTCTTAAGCAGGTGAACAATTCCCCGCACATAGCTGGGGTGAAGGTCGGTCTTCTTCGCGATCTCGTCGAAGCTGTAGCCGCGTTCCTTGAGGTTGCCAACTTCTTGCAAGAGTGACGCCGCCGAGTGCTGCCGCCGCGCCAAGTTTTCAGCGAGGCTCATGAGCAGCAAATCTTCCTTCGGCCGGTCGATTACGATTGCCGGAATTTCGGTCTGCCCGAGTTGTATGTACCCTTCGAGCCGACCCTGTCCGCAGATGAGTAGGTATCTTGTGCTGCCGTTTTGGCCCCCATCGGGCGCGACGGTCACGGGACGTTTCAGGCCCAGCTTGGCGATGTTGTCGACGATCTGGTTGAATTTCGACTTACCGCGGGTGCGTGGATTCAGAACAGTGATGTGGTCGATCGGAATCATCTGGATGCGAACGTCGCGACTGTAGTTCATGCGGCCACCTCGATCTTGGTGCGTGCAGCCATCCCGGCAAAATAATCCAAGTTGTCGAACTGATACGTTTCAAGCTGGGCTCCGTTTTCCTCGCACAGCAGCAGCTTCGGCGAGTCGATGTCCATTAGCGGAAAGAGGTAGTAGTCAGCCGGCTGACGATTGGCCTCGTCCATGCGCACCAGGATCGTGATGTCGGGCGCCAACTGCTGGTCAAGTCGGACGATCCAGCGGAGCGAGCCGGCCGGCGATTGTCGACAACGCGACAGGACCATCATGGCGCTGTATTCGCCGTTGATTAACAGCAGGTCGGTCGAGGCGTCATGCGAGACCGTTGCACCGACTTGATCCAACCGTCGAACGACGTCGTCGATCATTCTGGGGTAGAGGGTCCGGAGCTCACGGTTGATCTCCACATACCGGTAGTCACGGTCCGGCTTGAAGCCGGCGAGTTGGTACGCCCGCAACAGGCTGCCGAACCGCGATCGGTAGGCGGAGCTGGCCGGCATTCCCTCGGTTGCGTCGATCAGGGCGCTCGAAAGCCGGGTCTTCTGCAGCACAAGCTCCCTGAGCCGAGAGAGCATTTCGTCGTCAGAGAGGCGACGAAGGCGTTCTTGAATGATGCCGCGAGCGACGTAGAAATCTTCTGGGCTGATGATCCCAACAAAGGCGCCGTCGGCGCGTACCCACATTTCCGGCGGGTTTTGGACGTGCTTCTTCTTCAGTTTGAACGAAGTGCGGTTGTAGAGGTTGTTGCCGATGTACTTTTCGTTCGACAGCACTTGATGTACTGTTTCGCGGCTCCAGGGCCGCCCGAGATCGGTGCGAAGGCCGCGGTCGTTGAGTACGGCGGCGATTTCGGATTCGGACTGCCCCCTTTTGCTGAATCGCTCATAGATTTCACAAACCACGGCAATTTCGTCGGGTGGCCCGGGCACGAGCACCACTCGGTCTGTTTGCAGGCTCTTCTTTTCACCAATCTTGAGAAGGCCCTTCTCGGCGCCGGCTTGGTCGATGAGCATGCGACGCAGGCCAAAGCCGGCCATGCCGCCTTGCCGGAAGCCGAGTTCAATCAGCCGACATTGACCTTGGAATACCTTGGCCGATAGCTCGCGGCTGTATTCGCCGGCCATGGCTCGCTTGACGCTCTTGATGATCGTTGACACCGGCCGACCATCATTCTCGAATTGCTCCGAGCAGTAGTGGACTTCGATACCGGCTCGTTTACAGCAGTATTCGTAGTAGGCACTCTCGTCGGCGTCCTGGAATCGACCCCAACGGCTCACGTCGTAGACCAGGATAGCTGCGAACTTCGCGCGGCCCGACTGAACATCTTCGAGCAGTTGCTGCAGCGCCACGCGACCTTCCATCCGCAGACCACTCTTGCCCTCATCGGCATAGGTCTCAACGATCGCGTAACCACGCCGAGCCGCGTACTCGCGGAGGGCGTCGGCTTGGTTCTCCGTTGAATACTGCTGGTGCTCGGTCGACATGCGGATGTATTGGGCCGCGGGGATCAGCTGTGTGGTCTCCGTCGTTCGATCGTTCTCTCTTCCAGCTTCCATCGCTTCGTCCCCCGTCTTTGCTCATGAAACAGCAGTGCTAGCAGTAATGGCCTGCGTTTCATTATGCGTAGTGCCGGTTTGATCTCGCGGTGGATCGCAGTTGGTTCTGAGTTGGATTCTCTACTTTCCATTTTTGACGACCAGGCAGTAGTGGCCAGGAATACTCCCGTCGACTGCCGCTGCGACATCGCGCATTCCGGCTGCGATCAGTTTTTGTCGAAGCACCGAGACGACGCTTCGCACGGCCTCAGCGGACCGCTGGCCATGCCAGACCTCGCGAAGCAGTTGCTCACGCTTGAGGTACTGGTTCGGCCGTTCGCGCAGGCGCTCGAAGAAGTGGAAGGGCAAAGTGTTGCCCAAAAAGCATTGCCGTCCCTGACTGACGATCGACAGCAAAGCCGGGTCGGCGTAGGGCTCTTCGACCCGTGGACGTCTTGTCGCTACGGCCGGCGGAGTAACCGCGCGCAGTAAGCAGATCGCGTCGTCCAGTTCTATTTCGGAGGAAAGCACGGTCAGGGTGTTTTCAATCTCGTGCGCCGCGGAAACGTGGACCTTGACGAGACGGCGGAGCGACTGGGCGATCTGGTTTTTTCGGGTGCGGTCGAACATCGGGCGGTGCCTCGGAGCAAGTGGTGTCGTTCAGCGAAAATAGGCCGGCATTGCAAACCTAGCCTGGTCCGCAATCGAGCCGCCGGCTTGCTCGTAGTCAGGATTGCCGGGGGACGACCTTCGAGTAGGTGGACTACCGATTCTGCCGACGCGAGATAGGTCGATCCGAAGCCGAATTGCTCTAACCCGGTCTGGAAAACCCGCCGCGGCCGTGTATCTGGGTTCTTTTAGCCCCGAGACGGCGATCCAAAGACCTAGCCCGGCGGCAATGTGTCGAGCAGGAAGAATTCCGCGGCATTAGTTACTTCGGACCGATTGAAGACTTTGCTAGACTATTGCAGTCCTACTGCCGATGGCTGGTTTTCGTATCTCGCAGGAGGCTCACGGCATGGAAAAGCTCAGTGAATACGTGACGACTGCATTTGCAGCGGACATCCTTGGCGTTTCGCAAAACACGCTGCGTAGTTGGGCGGCGGCAGGCAAGATTCCCATGCACCGCAACCCGGCGAACGGGTATCGCCTGTTTCGCCGAGGTGACTTGGATCGCTTCTTGCAACGTGCCGCCACACCTGTTGCGCCGTTGCGGAAAAAAAGACCGAGGTGACGTGAGCGGATTAGCGTGGTGACAATCGAACCAGACTTTTTATCGACACACCCCACAGCATGACGGTAACTAGCAAACTTCCTGAACCTGGCCAGATTGCTAGGGTTCGCCAGCGCAACTATCTGGTTGAGCAGTTGGTCGGTCCAACGGCGTCCGGAGACAGCACGTTGGTCCGACTTTCGTGCGTCGATGACGACGCTCAGGGCCAGCCCCTCGAAATTCTGTGGGAGCGAGAGCTCGACCCCGAGGTGCGCACCGGCGAGGCTTGGGATTCGATCGCCCAACGCGGGTTCGACCCGGCCCGCCTGTTTGCGTCCTATCTCAATACGCTCAAGTGGAACTGCGTCACCTCGACCGACCCGAAGCTGTTTCAATCACCCTTTCGTGCCGGCATCCGCCTCGACGCCTATCAGCTCGAACCACTGCGCAAGGCATTGCTGCTGCCGCGAGTGAATCTGTTCATCGCCGATGACGTGGGCCTCGGCAAAACGATCGAAGCCGGGCTGATCACCCGCGAGCTGCTATTGCGCAAGAAAGCGCGGGAGGTGGTTGTTTGCTGCCCACCGTCGATGCTGCTCCAGTGGAAGGAAGAGCTGGAGGCCCGTTTCGGTCTCACCTTCGAGATTCTCGACAAGAATTACGTCAATCGGGTCCGCCGCGAACGTGGATATAGCATCAATCCGTGGAACACCCATACGCGGTTTTTGGTGTCGCATCGCCTGCTGATCGACGAAGCCTATTCAGCGCCGCTGCTCGACTGGCTGGGCGATTTCCGGGCGGGTTCGTTGTTCATTCTCGATGAAGCCCATCACGCAGCCCCCGCCAGCGGCCAACGCTACGCCATCGACTCGCAGATCACGCGGGTCGTCCGTGAGCTCGCGCCGCGGTTCGAGCATCGACTCTTCCTGTCCGCCACACCGCACAATGGCCACTCAAACAGCTTTTCGGCGCTGCTCGAAATCCTCGACCCGCAGCGATTTTGCCGGGGCGTGCCAGCCACCAAGAAGATGCTCGACGACGTGATGGTCCGACGCCTCAAGGAGGATATTCGCGAGGTCGTTGGCGGCTTTCCTCGCCGCGTAGTGAGGCAGGTCGATATTGACGGCCTGCCTGCCGAATCGCCTGAGCTACGCCTCTCCGAGTTACTCAACGAGTATCGGCTGCTGCGAGAAACTCGCCTGGAGGGCGAATCCCGTCGCAAGCAAGCCGCAGCCGGCTTGTTGATTACGGGTTTGCAGCAAAGGTTGCTGTCGTCGGTTGAAGCGTTTGCCCGCACACTCCGTGTCCACCGCAAAACCGTGAAGCGGCATTGGGACGAGTCCCAGGCAGTCCAACAGATACCGCACGCCGCGTCGCTCGACTTGCTCACCGGCACCGTTGGCAACGACGACGAACGAGCTTTGCTCTCCGAAGCGGAACTGAGCGATGAAGAGGACGCTCAAATCGAAGCAGCATCGCTTGCCGCCGCAGGCTCAAAGGACGGCCACAACGCAGAGCAGCAATTCTCCCAAGAACAAAAACTGCTAGACGCGATGACCGAAATCGCCGAAGAGGCCCGCGGCACGCCCGACGCTCGGGTGCAGAAACTGCTCGCCTGGATCCGCGATAATATGTGCCCAGGTCTTGGCAAGCGAGGCTCCGCCGCCCCATCCACGTGGAAGGATCTACGGGTTCTGATCTTCACCGAGTACGACGATACCAAGCGTTATCTCGTTCAACAGCTTTCCGCGGCGATCGAACACACAGACCGGGCCGAACAGCGAATTGCCGTCTTTCACGGCCCGACGCCCATTGATGAGCGCGAAGCGATCAAGCAGGCGTTCAACGCCGATCCGAGCAAGCACCCGTTGCGCATCCTGATTGCCACCGATGCAGCTCGCGAGGGACTCAACTTGCAAGCCCACTGCTGGAACCTGTTCCACTTTGATGTGCCGTGGAATCCCAGCCGGATGGAACAGCGCAACGGCCGGATCGACCGCAAACTACAGCCGCACGACGAAGTGTATTGCCACTATTTCGTTTACCGGCAGCGTCCGGAAGATCGCATTCTGTCGGCACTGGTGCGCAAGACCGAAACCATCAAGCGGGAACTGGGCAGCCTGGCCCAAGTGATCGACGACAAGCTCGCCGATACACTGCGCGGCGGTATTCGTCGCGACCGCCTCGACGCGCTCGAACAGGAAATTCAAACGGCCGATCTCGATCCTACCAAACGGGAAACCGTCGAGACCGAGTTGGAAGCGACCCGTCAGCGCCAAGCAGCGTTGCGCGAACAAGTCGATCGCTTACGCAACCAACTTGCTGCATCGCAAGCGAGCATTGGTTTTGACAAGGATCAATTCCGCTCGGCTATTTCCTGCGCACTCGAACTTATAAAAGCGCCGTCACTTACCTCGGTGCAGCGAGACGGCGACGAGCAGCCGAGGTACGTTTTTCCCGCTCTCGACCAGCGCCAGAGCACCTGGGCCGATACGATGGATACGCTCCGTGCGCCGCGCGAGCGTGACCAAAAGCCGTGGCAATGGCGGCGCGAGTCGCCCATTCGCCCGGTCGTTTTCGACGATCCCGGCATCGTCACTGACGATGTCGTTCAGTTGCACCTAGAGCAGCGCGTCGTGCAGCGGTTGCTTGGTTTGTTCACCGCCCAGGGATTCGTCTATCACGATCTCTCCCGGGCGTGTCTCGCCCAAACCAAAGATGCCATCCCACGCGTCGTATTGCTTCGGCGCCTTTGCCTCTACGGCCACGGGGCAGCACGCCTGCACGAAGAATTGATTCCCGTGACCGCTCGCTGGACCGACTCGACGATTCGCAAAACCGAACTTTCGCCCTACGCCAGAGACGCCGAGGCCAAAACGCTGCAGCTCTTGGAGGAAGCCTTGCTGGCGGCCGGCAGACGACCGATTGACAACACGGTCGAACAGCAGCTTCAAGCGTCGAGCTCGCGCGACATACATGAACTGCTTCCGCACCTCACCGCCCGTGGCGCGGAATTTTCGGCCGAAGCTGCCAAAAAGCTCCGCGACCGCGGCGAGGCCGAGGCCAAAGCGATGCGCGAGATTCTGCAAGCTCAGCGTCAGCACATCACCGGTACGATCGCCAAACACGACCAGGTCGACGAGCGCCAGCGACGACTTGATTTTGGCGACGACGAGGACGAACTTCGGCAACTCAAAGCCAACCGCCGACATTGGGAAAACCGGCTCGCCTTGCTCGACCAAGAGCTGCGCACCGAGCCCGATCGCATCCGCCAGGTCTACGAAATCAAGGCCACTCGCGTTGAGCCGGTGGGCATCGTTTACCTTTGGCCCGTGACAGGATAGAAGTTCACCGCCAAATGGCCAAAGATCCCGAACATCTCGCTCACCTCCAATGGCTCGGCTTCGTGCAGCCGGTGGGCCTGGTCGTGTCGATTCCGGCCCTGCTGTCGGCACAGGCCCACATCAATCGCAACATCCTGGCCGAGCAACACCGATTCCTGGCCTCGCTGCCGCGCGGTCCCAAGGACGAGCTAATCCCCGAAATCCGTGACTTCCCGGCGTTCACGCGCGCTTGTCTCGGCTGGGAAGCTGGCGACCTCGTGGGCTCGACCGAAAGCGATCGCATTCCCGAGTCACTCGAAATCGCACTGCCGGAGTACCACGAGCGGCTGCGGCCCACTTACGCGGTGCGCGAGTTCAAGCCCAAGGAGGCTGACAAGCCTTGGCTGATGCTCATCGAGGTGCTGTCCAAGGAAGCCGACTTCGACGAGCTCTACGAACAAGCCGAAGGCTACTGGCACGCCACGCCGCAGCACCGTTTCGAGCGGCTGCTGCGCGAGACCCAGGTGCCGATCGGTTTGTTGTGCAACGGCACTCATTTGCGACTGGTGTACGCCCCTCGCGGCGAAACCAGCGGCCACATCACGTTTCCGGTCAGGGCAATGACCGAGGTCGCCGGCCGGCCCATTCTCGCAGCGCTGCACATGTTGCTGTGCGCCGAGCGGCTGTTCAGCCTGCCTGAAAAGCAGCGGCTGCCTGCCATCCTGGCCGATAGCCGCAAGTACCAGAACGTCGTCTCGGCCGAATTGGGCGATCAGGTGCTCGCCGCACTGTACGAGCTGGTCCGCGGCTTTCAGGCGGCCAACGAACAGCGCAAAGGCGAACTCTTGGCCAATGTGTTGGCCACCGATCCCGATCACGTTTACGCCGGCCTGCTCACCGTGCTGATGCGGCTGGTGTTCGTGCTGTTTGCCGAAGACCGCGGGCTGGTTTCCGCCGATCCTGTCTATGCGAATTTCTATGCGGTCACCGGACTGTTCGAGCGGCTCCGCGCCGATGCCGGCCGCAATCCCGACACAATGGATCTCCGCTACGGCGCCTGGGCACAGCTGCTCACGCTGTTTCGCTTGATCTACGAGGGGGGCAGTCACGGCAATCTGCGCATCCCGGCGCGACGGGGTTATTTGTTCGATCCGGACCGGTACAAGTTTCTTGAAGGCCGCGCCGCGTCGGTCAACAAGCCGGCCGCCGACAAGCCCGACATCCCGCGGGTGTCCGATGGGGTGATCTTCCGCGTCCTGTCGAACTTGCTCGTCTTGGATGGCGAACGACTGAGCTACCGCACGCTCGACGTCGAACAGATCGGCGGCGTGTACGAAAAGATGATGGGCTTCAACCTACGCGTGGCCGAGGGGCGTTCGATCGCCATCAAGCCGGTCAAGGCGCAGGGCGCGCCCGCGGCCATCAACCTGGAAGCCCTGCTGGCTGAGAAGCCTGCCGACCGCGGCAAGTGGCTCAAGTCCGAAAGCGATCAGAACGTCACCGGCCAGGCGGCTGACGCGCTCAAAACGGCCGACAGCATCGAAGCGTTGCTGGCTGCACTAGAAAAGAAGATCGCTCGTGCGGCGACTCCCAATGTCGTGCCCAAGGGGGCGATGGTCCTGCAACCCTCCGACGAGCGCCGCCGCAGCGGCTCGCACTATACGCCGCGCTCGCTCACCGAACCGATCGTCCGTACTACACTCCGGCCGATCCTGGAGCAGCTCGGCGCTCAGCCGACGCCGGACCAGATTCTGAATCTCAAGGTGTGTGATCCGGCCGTGGGATCGGGCGCGTTTTTGGTCGAAGCCTGCCGGCAACTCGGCGACGAATTGGTCAAAGCCTGGCACGTGCATTCTCAAGTACCTGCCCTGCCGCCGGACGAGGACGAGCTGTTGCATGCCCGCCGGCTGGTGGCCCAGCGCTGCTTGTACGGAGTCGATCGCAATCCGATGGCGGTCGACCTGGCCAAGCTCAGCTTGTGGCTCGCCACGTTGGCCAAGGACCATCCGTTCACGTTCCTCGATCACTCGCTCCGCTTCGGCGATTCGCTGGTCGGGCTGTCGCGCAATCAGATCGCCGGTTTCCACTGGCAGCCAGGCAAGCAAAAGGAATTCGAGCGGACGATCATCGAAACCCGCATTCAGCGGGCCGCCGATTACCGTCGCCGCATTCTCGAGTCGCGCGACGATGTTCCCTACGCCCATTTACAGCAGCAACTCGACCTGGCCGACGAGTCGCTGGAATTCGTGCGCCTGGTCGGGGACCTAGTCGTCAGTGCGTTCTTCGCCCGCGACAAGGACAAAGGCCGACAGCAGCATTGCGACGCACTGTTCGTCCAGTTTTCCACCTGGCTGGCCGGCGGCATGAGGCCGCAGGATCGCGCACCGTTGGCTGAGGCCGTGGTTGCGCTACGCGGGGGGGACCATCCGATCCTGCCATTCCACTGGGAAATCGAATTTCCGGAAGTGTTCACCGGAGACCGAGCCGCGGCCGGCTTTGACGCGATCGTGGGCAATCCGCCCTTTATGGGTGGGAGCAAGATTTCGCCGGCATTTGGTGCAAGCTATCTTGCCTGGGTGCTGCAACTGCACCGAGACTCGCATGGCAACGCGGACATCGTGGCGCACTTCTTCCGTCGTGCGTTCGCAATCGCCGCACCCGGTGGTGCTATCGGGCTCGTTTCCACAAACACCATCGCACAGGGAGATACACGCGAAACGGGGCTGCGTTGGATTTGTACCAATGGGGGCACAATCTACGCGGCGCGTCGCCGTTTCAAATGGCCAGGTGCTGCTGCTGTCGTCGTTAGTGTCGTGCATATTTACAAGACAGTTGCCCAAAGGAAACTCGTTGGCGTGAGTGTGCTCGACGGGATTATCGTTCCGACGATCTCGGCATATTTGTTCCCTAAAGGTGGACACGGCTCCCCTGCAAGACTCGATTCAAACGCAGATCGCACGTTCGGTGGTGCGAAAATCTACGGCCAAGGCTTTGTGCTACTTCCAGAGGAACGCGATGCGCTAATTCACAAATCGCGACGGAACGGAGAGCGAATATTCCCGTACATCGGCGGCGAAGAAGTCAATGACAGCCCATGCCACGCATTTAATCGGTTTGTCATCAACTTCGGTGGAATGAGTCTGGATGAGGCGCGGACATGGCCAGACCTCATCAAAATTGTCGAGGAAAAGGTGAAGCCCGAGCGGGATCTTCGCACCTCCAACGCGATAGCTCTGCGGCAAAAGGAATACTGGTGGCGATACAGAAGCGACACCCCAAACCTTTTTGCCGCGATTCGACACCTTTCCCGGTGTCTTGCGCATTCGCAGGTAAGCGCACATCTTGCGTTTGCGTTTATCCCGACTAACTGGCTGTATTCACACGCTCTCAACATTTTTGCCTTCGATTCCGCAGCCGACTTTTGCGTGTTACAGTCACGCGTTCACGAGCTTTGGGCGCGGTTTTTCGCTTCCTCGCTCGAAGATCGACTTCGCTACACGCCATCCGACTGCTTCGAGACGTTTGCATTTCCCGCTGGAGTGCTTGACAGCGTCGGGGACAGCTCAATTCGAGCCAGAAATGTGATCTCCACCACACTCGAAAACGTAGGGCGACATTACTACGATTTCCGAGCAGGACTCATGCTCAAGAACAACGAGGGGCTCACAACAACCTACAACCGCCTTCACGATCCGGACGAATCTTCACCCGACATCCTCAAGCTGCGCGAGTTGCACGCGGCGATGGACGATGCGGTGCTGCGCGCTACGGCTGGGACGATCTGGCCGACTCGGCCCGCTGCCAGTTCCTGCTCGACTACGAGGATGAACAGGACGAGGAAGACCCCGTCGCGAAACAAAAGTCCAAGAAGAAGCCCTGGCATTACCGCTGGCCCGACGAGTTCCGCGACGAAGTCCTGGCCCGCCTCTTGGCCCTAAACCAGGAACGTGCCGCCCAGGAAGCCCTCCTCGGCGAAGCTGCCGCTGCGGCCGAGAAGAAGGCCGCAAAGAGAGCTGGCGGCAAAAAGGCGGTCGACGACAAGAGCGCCACGAAGAAACGAGCCGTGACGGGCGACTCAGCCAAACCCGGAAAACGTCACAAGATCGCCGCCGAGGCAAGTTTATTTCCAGCTGAGCTGACTCGCCAACAGCGCTTCGTCTTGATGCTGCTGCGCGCCTGGGGCAAGCCACTCACTCGCCGTGCGCTCAACGCAGGCATGATCTTGATGCTGGAAGATGCGCTACGAAGTGCGTTGCTCGGCAATTCACGCTTGGTGAATCGAGGAGTTCGCGACGTCGCTGTACTCAACCATGTCTATACCGAGCTGGATATTGACGGATTCATCACGGTCGACAGTTCTGGCCAGCAGCAAGTCGTGCGGATAACTGAGACTGCGCCGACAACGGACGATGCGTCCCAGGAAGACATGGTGCGACTAAACGCAGTCAAGGAGTATTTCCGGCGCGAGGCAGAAACCGGACACGTCACCCTGAGCGAGGAGGCGGTCGATGCTGAACTTGACTTTGTTCGCTCTTGATCGAGAACCGGTCAAGCCCGACCCTCATCGACGCGAGCCTGTAGTCTGGCTCAAACGCCTGGTGATACTGTCTAGCCGCGATTCCTCCGCGATCATTCGGGACATTGAATTCCGTCGCGGTCTAAACATCATCAAGACCCGGCAGATGGAGACGCAAGGCGGGCCAGTGGCCGGCCACAGCGTCGGGAAGACGCTGCTGATGCGGCTAATTCGCTACACGCTTGGCGAAGCGCATTTCGGGACCGACGACACCGAGCTAAGTATCGCCACGGCATTCAAGACCGCCTATGTCGTCGGGCACTGGTCGGTGGCCGGTTCCGACTGGATCGTCGTCCGTCCATTGAGAACCGTGGATGCCCCGGAATCATTTGCAGCTTTAGGCGACAACTGGCGGCAGACCGTCGATTCGGTGCAGCATGAGCATTCGCACCGTGAGTTCGTCCAGGCGGTGAGCGATGCTGCGTTGTCGCAGTTGCCATCGTTCAACCTCCCTCGTGGCCGGGAGGCAAGATGGTTCGATGTTCTGGCATGGCTGTCTCGCGACTATCAATGCGGATATCGCAAAGCCAACGATTGGCGACATGACGACGCCAATTCGGGACCCAGCCTTGATCGCGAAGACAACAGTCTGGTCATGCAATGGGTCATGGGATTGATGAGCCCTGAAGAAATCGAGTTGCGATTGAAGCATCATGGCCTATTGAATCGCCGGGCCGATCAGAAGCGGTCCTCTGAGCGCGATCAAAGGAAGCTGACGACTCTCTGGCCGATGCTGAAAGAAAAGCTGGAACTCAATGACGACTCGGAGGTGGCAGAGGATCAAGCCACGTTCGGTTCGATCAAACCGGTAAAGGTCGTAACTGGCAAGATCGAGTCGCTGGAGCGGCTGAAGGAGGACCGGATTGCCGCATCCCAGATTTCTGAACTTGAGGCCGAGCGAAGTGAGGTTCAAGACAAGGTGACTGACGCTGAGGTAACGATTCGATCCTGCGGAAACGCGATCACTTTTCTTGACAAGCAAATCCAGCAATACGAGCTCGACCCGCTTCGGCTTTACGCCAAGTGCCAGGCACAGCCAACGTGCTGGATGCGGGAAAGGGCTCGGGGAAACGCCGCCGATCCGGCCGCTGAAGACCACCTGGCCGACTTGCGTAACCAGGTTCAAGTTCAAAGACAGGCGATGGAACAAGGCCAACACAGCAAGAAGTCCCTGGTGGGAGAACTTCGGCGTGCAGACCACCTCCTGAAGTCAGAGCAAATGCGGGTGGCTGACGAACTTAGGGGCATCGACGTCAGCATCGGGCGATGGAGCGGCTATGCGAGCGACGCCAAGGCATTTCAATCTACCTTGAACGCCACTGCTCGCATCGTGAAATCATTGGCAAAAACTGACGGCGATGTCGATTCTTCCCTGAAACTGCAAGAGGACATCCGCAAAAAGCACCGCAGGCAGGTCAACCGCCTTTCGGACGTCTACGAGCAGCTGTTGCAGCGAATCTTCGGCAAGGAAGCTGTCGGCAAGATTCAGGTGGACGGAAACGGTCTTCAGCCTGCGCCCGACAAGAAGTTGGCCCCGGCGGGTGCCGCACTGTCGGTGATGACAACGGTTCTGGCCTTCGACATCGCCTGCGTTGGCGCCAGTGTCGGCGGAATCGGCCGGCACCCGTGCTTCCTCATGCACGACAGCCCCAGAGAAGGCGACATGGAAGCGCCTTTGTTTCGGAGGCTCTTCGAGATCGTTTATGAGCTAGAAAGCGAGTTCGAGGATCCAGGCAACGTGTCCTTCCAATACATCGTGACCACGACCACAGCACCTCCGAAAGCGCTGGATAAACAGCCCTATGTTCGGGAAACCCTTGACGCGCGGAGCGAAGGTGGACTGCTTCTAAAAGTGAAGTTCTGACAGCGAAGCTCCAGGCCGTAAAACGTGGCATCGCCGGATCGCCCACGAATGAGTAGCGAACATGGAGCAACAGTGCTGTGTCAGCAAAGATATAGTTCACTCGCCAAGGCCAGGTAACACTTCATGAAGACCAAGCTACTCGCCGACAGTTCGCCGTGCGAATCGCCGGACGACGAGCTGACCGCGTCGATAGAAACCGTCGCAATTCGAGAACACGGTCAGGGTGATGTCGATGAGGACGGCGATCTGCTGGCTCGGTTTGAACCGTTTCTCCGGGAAGGTTGCCATTTGGCAATAATGCCGATCTCCCGCGTGCATATCGAATGGGAGCCGATCACCTATCGCGACGCGTTCACGTTGTTTCCGCCATGTCAGGCCGACCTGGGACAGATAAATATCGTCGAGAATGAGGTCAACACTTCGTTGGCCGAAGCGTGCTCGGCACTTTCGGGAATAACAGGCGACATTCTCGACCGGGTGCATCTTGTCGCTTTTCCATGTCGGTTCAGCTGGAATGCTTTTCAACGCGCTAGTCACCGCGGGCACGTCGAGTTGATCCGCCAGTTGTCCGAATCGGTGGACCGACTCTGCCTCGACTTTGTGCGTTACCGTTTCTGCACACTCGATCTGGTCGATACGTTGCCTGGTCGCGCTGGCCAGATTACCGGCAACCCAATGATGTCCGGGGCGTGCCTTTACAATCATTCGATTCGCGGATCTCGCATCATCGGTGGAGCGGCCTTCACGCACTTGGTCACCCAAGGCTTAGGTTTAGAGCTCGACGGCATCGACGCCGACGAGTTTCCTAGCCAGGGAGAGGTAGGGCATGTCGTAGGACACGCGTTGAGACTATATGCCGCGGCGCAGGAGGCCAGCAGCCAGACGGCAAAGCTCATTCAATCAATGGGCTTGCTTGAATATTTGGCATTTCCGGACGAGTTTTGCCCTTTGAAGAAGGTTCGTGCGGTGATCGTGCACTACGCTGCGCATAACGCCGTCCGCCGCGCCAAACTTACCGAGCGGTTCAAGAATGACCTTTTCGGGCCAAACGGCTACCGAACGCAGATCGTTCACAATGGCGGGCGGATTGAGCAGTTGCTCCCTGCCGCCGAGAAACGGAAGATGTTGTTCCGCGAGATGGATGGCTACATTCGACTGTTGATCGAGGACATGCTGCATCATTCAGAGCTGACCTGGGCGGAATTCCTCGACCACCGCAAAACCATTGGACTACCCGATGCCGGTTGACGAGGAACAGGCAGTGCTTGCTAAACATCGAATGGATGCAGACGCTCGGCCTTAGTTGTCGCCCTATTTGCACCGCAGTTTCGATGTTCTTACGAATTGACACTGGGGTCCGCTCTCGACGTACGTTCGTGCATTAACGACAAAATGGGCCTGATTTGAGGAGACGTAGCGTGGCGTCAGCTGAAGTGCGAGCCCAATTGGTCGGGGCCTTGGTACTGGATCTGGTTGGACCAACCGGCGCTATAGGCAATCCCGATGAGTTGCTCTCGCAGCCTCCTTCGCGTTGGTATCTGACGGGGTTTCTCGTGCCGCTGGAGGCGGACATTGACCAACGTGCCGACCCAGACGCCGTGGAGGAAGTCGAAAACGCCGGCGAGCCACAAGGTATCGACGATGCCACCGCAACTGAGCCGGCTTCAGCGCGACAGAAGTTTTTGCCGTCGTCGATCGGGGTGAGCTTGCTGGTGACCGCTGGGACAAGCGAATTGCAGGTCGCTGTCCGTTGGGGCGACTACCGCCGTTCCAAGCCCGGAGATGGCAAGGGTGGTCCCGCTGAATGGCAGCGCACGCCGCGCGAAGTTTGGATGTCGGTACCGCTGCCGAAGCCGGCCGAGAAGCCTGAAGAAATTCCGGTGCCGGGTAGTGATGGCCTTCGCCTTGTCCTGTCAGTGCGGTGCGTGTCGAGCGACGGCCACGAAGGCAGTATCCCGGAGGGGGCATGCTGCATCTCGATGTTTTTGGTCAACTACCGTACGCCGAAACCGGATGACGTGCGCGACGAAGCCTTTGTTTTCCAGGCTCAGTTGGAGATTACTGCCGCCGAGTCGTTCGTACCGCGCCCAGACCTGAGAAGTTTGCATAGTTCCGATTGGGACGAGCGCGTGTCCGACCTGCAGTACCGCGACGTGGGCGAGTTTGCAGTCGGACATAGTGTGGCAACCGACTCCAAAGTTGTTGATGGGTGCTGCAAGACGGTGCGCACTTGCTGGATTCCACAAGCTGAAGTTGAGCGAGTGGCTCCCGCAGCGATGGAGGGGGTTGAGTTGTCGATGGATGCCCTCGCCCTCGTTAAGGATGTCAATGAGGCAAAAACGAAACTGGGAGATTTTGTCAGGCAATACCGGGCTTGGATCGAATTGCAGCTAAAAAAGATTCCCGGTCGCCCCGAGCGCCGTAAGCAAGTCGCGGAAGAACTGCTCAGCCGGGCCGAGCAAATCGCAGCACGCATCGACGACGGTATCGGCGTGCTCGTCGACGAGAAGTGCCTGGAGTCATTCAGGATTGCCAACCGTGTGATGGCGAAGGCGGCCCGGCAACGCATGGGCGTCATGAACAAGAAGGATCCAGCAGCGATCCTGCCCTCATGGCGGCCCTTTCAGTTGGCGTTCCTGCTAATGAATTTGCGGGGCATCGCGGAACCCACGCACTACGACCGAAGCGTCGTGGATTTGTTATTCTTTCCCACGGGCGGCGGCAAGACGGAAGCGTATTTAGGACTGGCGGCCTTCACGCTAGTGCTGCGACGGTTGCGCAATGCAGGCCCGGCCTCGGCGGGGTTGAGCGTGCTGATGCGCTATACCTTGCGGCTGCTGACGCTCGATCAGCTCGGCCGCGCCGCGACGCTAATTTGTGCTTTGGAGCTGGAACGGCAAAACGATGTCAGCAAGTTGGGGGATTGGCCGTTCGAGATTGGCCTGTGGGTCGGCAGAGCCGCCACGCCAAACCAAATGGGCGAAAAGGGGGATGGCAGGGAAGGAACCGCGCGGCAAAAGACCATCGCATTCAAGAACGACGACAGCAAGCCGTCGCCAATTCCAATAGAAGAATGCCCTTGGTGTGGCACGAAGTTCAAGGCGACTTCGTTCAACTTGGTGCCGAACCAGGATGAACCGAGCGACTTGCGAGTGACTTGCGTCAATCGGCATTGCGACTTCACTCGCGGAAATCATCTGCCGATCTTGGCGGTCGACGAGCCCATTTACCGGCGACTCCCCTGCTTTCTGATCGCCACGGTTGACAAATTTGCTGCTATGCCTTGGACGGGGCAGGTAGGCGGTTTTTTCGGCCGCGTGAATCGGTTCGATAAGGAGGGCTTTTACGGACCCTGCGACCCGAATCGTGGCCACCCGCTGCCAGGCGGACAGCTACCGCCTCCCGATCTGGTGATCCAGGACGAATTGCACCTGATTTCCGGACCACTGGGCACTATGGCAGGGCTTTATGAGACGGCACTCGACGAGCTCTGCGCAGGACGGTTGACGGCCACGTGATTCGTCCCAAGATCGTGGCCTCGACGGCAACGGTCCGCCGGGCCGAGAAGCAGATTTGCGCACTCTTCAACCGGCGCACGGTCGATATTTTCCCGCCGCCCGGGCCGGATCGGCGCGATTCATTCTTTGCCGAGGTCCATTCTCCCAGCCGAAGCAACGCTCGTTTGTATTTGGGAATCGCCGCGCAAGGCGCAGCCCCAAAGTGGCGATGTTGCGCACATACTTGGCTCTGCTGGCAGCCGGCCAGAAGGCTTATAAATTTCTGAGCAAAAAAGGAGCAACGGAAAACGCGGCGGACCCGTACATGACCCTGCTCGGTTACTTCAACAGCTTGCGCGAGCTGGGTGGTACTCGGCGGGTCGTCGAGGATGAAGTGACCAACCGCTTGCGGGGGTACCGTGACCGCAAGCGGGTTAACGAGGAACAAGGCCTGTTTGAAGATCGTCAGATTGCATACGAGGTGGTCGAACTGACATCACGAGTCAGTACCGACAAAGTCGCCGAGGCCAAGCGGCGTCTTTCCAAGTCATTCGACGACAAGGACCGAGTTGATGTGGCACTCGCCACAAACATGATCTCAGTGGGTTTGGACATCACGCGATTGGGATTGATGGTGGTGTTCGGTCAGCCGAAAACGAGCGCCGAATATATTCAGGCGACAAGCCGCGTCGGCCGCGATCATGAGTTACCCGGACTGGTCGTTACGATTCTGAACGTACATAAACCACGCGACCGCTCCCACTACGAGCGATTTGCGACCTATCACGAGACGTTTTACCGTAGTGTCGAGGCGACTAGCGTCACCCCCTTCTCGCCGCGGGCATTGGACCGAGGGCTGGTCGGGACCATGGTGGCGCTGGCGCGGCTGGGCCTGGCACCGATGACACCGCCCCGTGGCGCCACGGAGATTTTGCGCGAGCGAACCCGTCTGGATTTCGTCGTGCAAGTATTGTCGGACCGGGCCGCAGCCATCGCAAAAGATGAACCGCCCGACGAAATTGAACGCCGGCGCGTGCGAGTCAAAAAGCTGGTGATCGACCTATTTGACGACTGGAGCAAGATCGCTGCGGAGTTCAATGACACAGGCACCGTGCTTCAGTACCAGAAAGAGATCGGCTCTGCTCAGCGACTGTTGTATGACATGCTTGACCCTGAATTGAAGACGCTTCCGCAACGCCGGCAGAAGTTTCGGGCGAATCGTTCGCTACGCGACGTCGAGCCAAGTGTGAATCTGTGGCTGAAGACACTCGATGGCATCGAGATCGTGGAGGACGAAGAATGAGCAAGGGACGCGCCAAAAAGCCACATGGGCAATTGCGACGGAGCCAGGTGATTACGACGTTTGGGCCGGGAGCCATGCTCGACTTGCCGAAACACTCGGTGCTGCTCGCGGGCCTCGACTATTGGTCATCCGATCTGGAAGAGGTTCTAGAACCGCGCTTGGTAGAAAAGCTGAAGCAATTGCTCTCGCTGCCAACGCTGCGTTTGTTCGCACCGCCGCCGGACCTAGACGACCCCACCGCGCCGCCCACAGGAATCGCGGCCTGGCAATTCCCGGAGTGGTTCATTACGCAGGACGCCGTTGCCGATGACCCGTCCTCGTCGACGCGTTCGCGCATGCTGGTGCATCGCAACTCGTTGACCAAGGGTAAGTTTATCGACCACGACAGAAAACGGCGGTCGGTCGTGCCTGTGCGCTTTGTGCGCGCCTGCTCGGCAGGGCACATCGGCGACATCGACTGGTATCGCTTCGTTCACAACGAAGACAAGACGTGTCGTCGGCAACTTTGGCTCGACGAACGCGGCACCAGTGGCGACCTGTCGGAAATGTGGGTGCGTTGCGAGTGCAAGGCCGCTCGCCCGATGAATGACGCCGCTCTTATGCAGACCGGTGCGCTGCTCAATTGCGATGGGTCTCGTCCTTGGCTCGGGCCATACACCAAAGAACCATGCGGCATCCCCAACCGGCTATTAATTCGCAACGCCAGTAACGCATACTTCCCGCAGTTGATGCGCGTCATTTCATTGCCGGATCGCAACGAAACTGTGACGAGGGCGGTCGACGCTGCTTGGGCCTTTTTGGAAGAGGTCGAAGACCTTGAACAATTGCGATACGAAAAGAAGAAGGCCAAGGTGAAGGCGGCGCTGGAAGGTGTGTCCGATGAAGAGGTCATGACCGAGTTGCGGTCTCGGCGTGGCGGATCGGAAGAAATTAAGCCGGTCAAGCAAGCCGAGCTGGAAACGCTCGTGGCCGCCAAAGAAGAACTAGGCGATGACCGGCCGGATGGCGTATTCTTCGCTCGGAATCTGCCGAAAGCCGTGTGGGATCGACCGTGGATGGCGCCGGTTGAGCGCGTCGTGCTGGTGCATCGTCTGCGCGAAGTAGCAGCTTCCGCCGGTTTTACCCGGTTTGAAGCAACGACCACCGACGTTCAGGGTGAGCTGGAAATGGGAGTTCGCCGGGCGTCGCTAGCCCGCGAGACGACATGGTTGCCGGCCATCGAAAATAAGGGGGAGGGAATTTTTCTCCAGTTCCGAAGTCAAGCCATTGAAGAGTGGGCGGCGCGGCCAGATGTTCAGCAACGGGGTCGGAAACTGTTCGATGGATTTTCTGGTTGGCTGGCAGAGCACGAGGGATCCCACCGACAATTTCCAGGTGTGCAGCACATCATGTTGCATTCGCTATCACATCTGTTGATCACAGCGATTTCGCTGGAATGTGGGTATCCGGCCAGTTCGCTACGTGAGCGAATTTATGCCCTGCCCAGTACCGGCTATGGGATCCTGATCTATACGGCAACGTCGGATGCGGAGGGTACTTTGGGCGGCTTGGTCGAAGTTGGTCGCCGCATCCACGAACATCTTCGCGCTGCCCTGGAGTTCGGTGAGCTGTGCTCGAACGATCCGGTTTGTGCCCAGCACGAACCACAAAACCAGCACGAGCATCGGTTCTTGCAGGGAGCTGCTTGTCACGGTTGTCTGCTGATCGCTGAGACGTCGTGTGAGCAGTTCAACGATTTTCTGGATCGAGCATTGGTTGTCCCCACGGTCGACAACCTCAGCGTTGAGTTCTTTCACGTCGAATAACCAATGGTCCAGCGGCTACTTAGACTGACGAATACCGAACTACGCGCCCTCGCCGATGCGCTGCGGGCTCGTCGTCTCGCCGCACCCTACGGATCGGCAGCGATCGGCCGATTCATTGCAGCCGAACTCTCTGAATCAATCGCGGTCGAATTCCAGGCTCTGGCTCAACAAGGATTCGTGGCTGAACAACTGGCAACTCTGATGGACACTGTGCTTACAGATCGTAGCCAACGTCCTCTGCCTGATGACCTGCTTGACCTGGTCACGACTGGCCCCGAAGCGCCTGGCTTTGCAAACCGAGATACGAGTGTTGTCGTGCGCGAGCTGTTCGCCAATGCCACCAAATCGGTGATGGTGGTCGGTTTCGCCGTTTACCAGGGACAACAGGTGTTTCGCGGCTGGCCGATCGCATGACAGAACGACCAGACTTGCGGGTGCGAATGTTCTTGGACATCCAGCGTGGCCAGGGAGACAGTTCAGCGCCAAGCGAACTTGTGCGCCGCTTTGTCGACCGGTTCAGGAACCGACAGTGGCCGCCAGGTTGTCCAGTTCCCAGTGTTTTCTTCGATCCACGATCGCTGGCAACCGGCGGTGAGCAGCGGACCGCTTTGCATGCCAAGTGCGTTGTCGTCGATCAGACGCAGGTTTTCGTGTCGTCGGCCAACTTCACCGAAGCTGCTCACCAAAGAAACATCGAAGTGGGACTTTTGGTCCAATCCGTAATTTTGGCGGAGCAACTCGAACGACATTTCGAGTCGCTGGTCGATGCAGGGTTGCTGGAGCGGGCGGTGTAAGTCGGCGCCGTCTATCGCGCCGAGGTCCGAATCTCCCCGCTATTCGCGGCGACTGACAAGCCAGCCGGGAATTTAGGAGGCCTGAAGTAATCCCAATATGCTGACGTTCGTGCGCGGACCGAATCGTTCTTCGGGCCGAACCTGGGTCGCAAACGGTTGCAGCGGGCCAGATATGACGTAAGATTATGTAGGGACTTATATATATCTACCGACGTTTTCTAAATCATGACAGACACCAAGCGGCAGCAAATTCTCAAGCTGGTTCGAGCGGCCGGCCTCCTCAGGCCGAGAGACGCTGAAGCCCAAGGCATCTCGGGAGCCTATCTCAATCGGCTGCACGCCCTGGGCGAACTCGACCGTCCGAGCCGCGGAATTTATGTCCTGCCCAATTCAAAGCCAAGTGAGTTTCGGTCAGTTGCCGAAGCCTGCAAGCGAATCCCCCACGGGGTGATCTGCCTTCTCACCGCGCTGCGCTACCACGATCTAACCACCCAATCGCCGTTCGAGGTGTGGATCGCGATCGACGAAAAGGCCCGCCTGCCGAAGATCGAATATCCGGCGCTGCGCGTCGCTCGGTTCTCCGGGCAAGCCCTCTCGTATGGCGTCCTGGAAGTCCGTCTCGAAAAGGTGCCCGTCCGCGTGTACTCAGCCGCCAAGACCGTGGCCGATTGCTTCAAGTTCCGGAACAAGGTGGGGCTCGATGTGGCGCTGGAAGCACTGCGCGATTGCCGCCAAAACCGCAAGGCCTCGATGGACGAGCTGTGGGAAGCCGCCAAAGTCTGCCGGATGACAAACGTCATGCGTTCGTACATGGAGGCGATTGCGTGATGGGCACAGCGGTCTGGCGCCGGCCTGCCGCATTGGCTCATTAGACTCAAGAGAATGGACGCTGGCGTGCGGCGCGGCGCGACGCGGGACGCGATAGCTGGCCGCGCTTTACCTGGGTCATCCAGCCTGCGGGCGTTGGCTAACTCAAGATTTGTCTGGAATTTGCGCGACGGAAGTGGGCCGCAGCCCAAACGGACGCGCCGCGTGCGGCGCGTGGATTCCGGTCCGTTCTAATTACTGCGAACACTCGAACTTGTCAGTGCGGTCGCGACTGAATAGTAAGCAAATGAAGTCATTCATTGACTTTAATGTAGACCAGCATAGACTTAGGTCAGAGACCGCGACACCGGTTCCAACGATGCTACGAGATCAGAGTGCGACATGCCTAGGTACCGAGCGACCGCAGTGCCGGCCGCGACTCTTGTCGGGAGATTGCTGATCTTGATAGCCAGCGGGCGAGAGAACTCGCGGAGTCTGTCCAAAACGCTCGGCGTATCAGTGCGGCAGATTAACCGATACGTCCAGCACCTCAATCTGGCTGGGTGGCGGATCGAACGCGTTGGGGAGTGGCTGAAGCACGACTACTTCTTTGACTTGAAATCGCCACGCATTGTGATTCCGACGGAGCGGAAGTCAGCAAAGCCGAAGAAGGTGAGTCGCAAACGTGGAAAATGACAGTTGAAGGATTTGTCCGACGCCCGAGTGAGATCCCGTAGATCGAAATGCCAGGGGAGCAGCACATGGACAGAGTAAAGGTCAAGGTAGTCGAGTTCGGCGATCGGAAATGTTTTCAGATGCAATACGTGGACCCGATGACGCGAAAGAAGAAAACGCGATCGACGGGCGTTGCACGAACCAATCGAAAAAAGGATCGGACGGAAGCCGAGCGAGTCGCTGCGAAATGGGAGGCCGAGCTCCGAGAAGGGCGGTATCACGATCCTTGCAAAATTACTTGGGCCGAATTTCGGCAGCGGTACGAGGACGAGATGCTGACGGGTATGGCGGACGGAACCGATCGAAAAGTTTCTAGTGTCTTCAACGCCGTTGAAGCGATCTTAAATCCTACAATGCTTCGCGACCTGAGTGCCGACCGCTTAAGCTACTTTCAGGCCGAACTGCGGAAGGGGCGCACCGCCACCGAAAAGGTTGTCCCGCATCGCGCAGAGAGCACTATTGCCGGTTACATGGCGCACCTACGCGCGGGTCTGCAATGGGCGGTAAACGTGGGGTTACTGACGTCGTTGCCCAAGATCCAACGGTTGCGGCGGGCAAAGTCCGCGGGGGTCATGAAAGGCCGGCCAATCACGGGCGAAGAGTTCGATCGAATGCTGACTAAGGCCGAAGCTGCTCTGCTTGACTCGCCGAATCCGAAGCCCAAGAAAACGTCAAAGGCAAAGCGGCCGTGGAGCGCAAAGATCGTCGCTAAACACAAGGCGCTGCGCCTGGCTAGTGCCGCTGCAGCTGCGGGCTCGTGGCGGCATTTCTTGCGCGGGCTCTGGCTGTCCGGCTTGCGATTGGAGGAATCGCTGGAGCTGTATTGGGACCGCGAAGACCGGCTCTGCGTCGATCTCGCCGGCAAGCGACCCATGCTGAGAATTCCAGCAGAGCTGGAGAAGGGGAACAAGGACAGACTGCTACCGATGTCGCCGGAGTTTGCAGAGTTCTTGTTGGCGACACCTAAGGACCAGCGAACCGGTCCAGTTTTTACTCCGAAGCCGATCAATGTGCTCAATGGGTCGGGGCGGCGAGTGAAGCGTGTCGCAGCGGATCGGGCCGGCCACATCATTGCCCGAATCGGTCAGCTTGCTGGCGTGAAGGTCAACGCGGATTCTCGCTCCGGAAAAATCAAGTACGCCAGTGCTCATGACTTGCGGCGGTCCTTTGGCGAGCGCTGGGCCACACGGGTCATGCCCCAGGTGCTCATGCAGCTCATGCGACACGAGTTGATTGACACGACCCTGCGGTATTACGTCGGCCGCAATGCCCAGTTGACGGCGGAGGTGCTTTGGGCTGCTCACGAACAATCAGTTGGTAACACTTTCGGTAACAGTGGCCAAAACCAGGGGGAGCAATCGGATGCCGCTTCGGCCGCAAGCCCTTATGACAAAAGCCAGTTCTGAAATACGCCCGGCTGGAATCGAACCAGCAACCTGCGGATTAGAAGTCCGCTGCTCTATCCAGTTGAGCTACGGGCGCCCACGAACATCCAACCTATCGTCCGCCCCGACGAAAACCGTGTCAACCGCACTCTGGGCCCCGAAAAAACGGGCTCCCCGGCCCACCAAGATTGTCGGCAGCAACCGCAGCTCCGTCCGACACGACGAGACAACACGAGACTCGTCGAGAACCGCCAGCGATGTATGGAGCGGTGTATGCACCGGACTACCCAGCCTTGTGGCCACGCCCGGCCTTCGGCAGCTTCGGAACGGGCAGAGCGTTCACCACCCGCAGCCGATCCGCCGGAACGAAGTGATTGTACCTGTCGAGCAGCTTCGGGTCCGAGAGGCGGCAGATGTCCATCGCCAGCAGTTGGTTCGCTCCCGTGGCCACCACCCCGGTTACGAACGTGTGTCGCAAGCTGTGGAATTCGAGCCGCCCCTCATCAGTTTCGGCCTTGATCCCAGCGAAGTCGTTCTCGGTCATGATTTTGCAGGCCTTGCGCCACCAACCGCCGGGCCACAGGCGTTGGTGAGCGGGCTTGCCTGAGACAAAATCCCGAAGCTTGGCCGCAAGGTCGGGGTGGATGGGCTGCCGCTCGAACTTGCGGCGTTTGCTGATCGTGCAGGCTACCTCAACGTAGGGCGGCTCGTCGTCCAGGTGACAAGCGGCGGCCGTGATCGTGGACAACTCGTGCGCCCTGTAGCCGGTGCCGCTGGCGACGAGGTACAAGTATACCCGCTGTTCGCCGGTGAGCCCGTGGACCGTCTCGCCCTTCCTGGCGTTGGCCAACAGGCGGTTCAACTCGGCCGTGGAGAAGTGCCTTCGCTTGTACGTTGGCTCGATTTCGCCCTTAGTGGGTTGGCGTTGCAGCATCGACAGCGGATCATTCTTGGTTCGCTCGTGCTTGGCTAGCCACTTGGAAAACGTCTTGATCGCGGCAACCCATCGCACGGTCGTTTGTTCGCTATGCTCACCCGAGTCCCGTTTCCCCTTGAGGAATGCCTTGACTTTGGGAGCGTCCAGATCACCAATCCTTTTGAACTGACAGCCCGCGATGATCGCCTTGATCTTGGAGTCGGTGTTACGAACGTGCTTTGGGCTCTTTTCCTCGGCTACCAAGTCGTCAATGAATGCAGTCAGGTGGTCGAGAATCGGCGTCTGTGCGTGCTTGGCGAACTTGTCCGGGCCGTTAGTAAGTTGCTCGATCGCCAGCTCGACGGTGGCAACAGCGACACGGCGGGCTGTGGCCCGGTCGGTCGTCTTGAGGCTGACTACTCGTTTGCGAGTTTCGTTGAGCAGCCTGTACCGCTGGCTGTACGTCTCGCTGACCTTGCCCCGAGAGCGTTGGCGGTGAACATCGCCGATCAGTTTGTAGCGTTGCATGGCCTTCTCCTGGTTTATGGTCCACTAAAACCAGGAAACCCGGAGGATGTACGGTCGGTCGATTTTCGAGAGCGGAATCACTGGT
The DNA here is from genome assembly GCA_963793635.1 of uncultured Planctomycetaceae bacterium. Taxonomy (GTDB): domain Bacteria; phylum Planctomycetota; class Planctomycetia; order Pirellulales; family PALSA-1355; genus CAWCAX01. The sequence goes on along the minus strand of CAWCAX010000006.1, from coordinate 676,907 downwards.
CGGCTGCCCAGCGCTCCACGTCGGTCCGGAGCCACCGTTTGCGGCCTTTGATCCGGCGTGGCTCGGGGAACGTGCGCCGCGACGATCGGTCGGCGTCCATCCGGTCGATGGTGCGGACGCTGTAGCCGAGATAGGCGGCGACGGTGGCCTTGTCCCAATGCTGGGTGTTGAAGTTGATTGCCATGCCCGCGTTCTGGCACGAGCGAGCCCGGCGGTTCAGATGCGCACGCCGGGAATGCACGGTGCAGAGCACATTGCAGAAGCACCTAGCTCTGATCCAAGTGCCGTAGGTCGCAATCATCGCTTCGTCATCCCTATGATGGCCGGAGGGCGTAGGCGACTAAGTGCGCCAAGACGTCTGCCTCGTATCCCGCGCGGTTCTCTCGTCCTCCAACGCCGCAGCGTCCGCGCCGAGTAACAGCTCGACGACGGCACATCGCACCCTGAGAAACCGCACGTAACGATTCTGGGCTCGGCACTCATCGTCGACTCTGCCCCAGTCAAAGCCGGGATAGTAATGGTCGTAGCAGCAGGTCATTGCAGGCCCTCCTGTGCGAGATAGCGCCGCTGCTCGTCGGCGCTGTGAATGTTGATCCAGCAAGCCTCGTGCGCGAGCAGGAGAGCCCAAGCCAGCCGAGCCGGGCGCGACTCTTTGCCGCAGACGATCGACGTGACATGCGTGCGGATGTGCTGGCGCAGCCGCTCGGCGGACATCTTGTCGTTTTCGGCGATGAATTCGGCGTATAGCTCCGCGTATAAGTCGTCGTCGATCTCAGCCATCGCCATCCTCCTGCGGCCCCAGCATCGCGGCGAACAGCCTCGACTCGAACTCCGGCGTGTCGTAGGGGATGCTCGTGACGTGTTCGGGAATCGACAAGCCACAGGACTCTTCGCCACGGTAGGCCCAAATATCGATGCCCGCCTCTCGATAGACGACGTGGGTAGGGCCGTCCTCTTCCCACCATGCCAAATCGCCCAGATCGATGGCTGTTTCCAGGCACCCGGTTGGTGCGTCGTCATCCTGCAAATAGGCTAAGCGCTCGGGGAATGCAGCCACGATCGCTGTGTGGATGTTCAGCGTACGCAGGTCGGCCTGCTCGCGCACGTTCGCGAAGTACAGTTCGTTTTGGCGCTCGTAATCGCTGGTCATAGTTGGCTCCAAGAAGTGGAAAAGGCCCTCCGTGGCCTCGGGCACAGTCCAAACTAGTGGACGAGGTGCCCCTGCTCCTTGACCTCCGTGGCCGGCAACGAGCCGATCCACGATTCCAACTCGCTCGACGACCAGCCCAAAGTGCTGCACAGCGTGGCAACCTGCTGGTCGTCCAGCGCGGCAAGGGCTAACAGCGCATGGTTGCGGCACAGAGCCGGCCGATCGCCGTTGTCCCGCAGCTCGAAAGCCATGCCCAAGCCGGACACGCCGCCCACGCCACGACCAAGCAGTCCAGCGCCGGCACCCGCCACGCTAACCAGCACGTTGGCGTCCGGCGCCCGGCCGGCGGTTGCACAGAGCTGCAGCCAGTGATGCGCCAACAACGCCAACGCATAGTTGCCGGCCAGCGGTGCGGCGGTTGCCGCTCGCTGTCCAGCCCCAAGCTTCCCCGATAACAAGTTCTTCATTACTAAATCTCCAAAGCAAAAAGTGGAAAGGCCATCCGTGGCCAAAATCCCGTCCATGCACTGGGGGACTACACACCGCCGATCAAGGGATTACGCTTGGCAGTTGGCAGCTTGCCCACCGCATCCGCGAACTCGGCAGCGCTCATGTCGAGTTCTTCGAGCAGTGCAGCCTTGGCATCGGCGTCGAGATGGCGCCAGCAAATCTGCATGTTCTCCTTACAGAACTGCAGCTCGCCTTTGTCCTTGCCGCCGTAGTGCGGCCACAGGTTCATGCCTTTGCCGCGCACGCCGTTGCCGAGCAGCGTGCCGAGCGCATTGCTCTTTTCGTAGCCGATGTCATCGGACAGCTCGGCCTTGAACGGCACTTTGCCGTTCTTGAGCCCGTCCGTGATGTAGCGGCGCGAAACGATCGTCGCACGCTCCTCGAAAGACAGGCCGCTGCCCGAGCCGCCGCGCGGCCGTTTCGGGGCAAGCTCGGGCTCGCCCAGCAGATCATCCAAATCTTCGTTGTCGTCCATGATGGACTCCTTTTTGTTTGCGCCCGCTGCTGGCCGCCACCGTGGCGACAGTCTGGGGCGCGGGAGAGATACCACCGGCAGCGCGGAGCGTCTTGTGGGTCCGTTGAAAAACCCAAGGCGCAACACGAAACAGCCGGAAAACACAGGGAAACTAGCTAAAAACCCGGAAGACCAGACGGCGGAAGAAACCGCGAAAACGGGGGCAGCCACGCGGCAGACTTTTGTGCTGCTGGGGCGCAAGAGCCGTTCGGAAGAGTTGCCTGGCTTTGGTTAGAGGGTAATTGCTAGTTAGACGACGCAGCGTCCGCGTCTGCGGACGATTCGTGCGTGGCGTGCTTACTGAGCCCCCGCCCCCCAGAACCGTTTTCGGCACAGGGGCTAGGACGAAGCATTCGCGAGCGACGACTGTGCCTCTATTCTTTCATTTCCGAAACGCTTGGCAAGTACCGCGCGAAACTTTTTTGCAGCACCGCGCGGCGCCGCTCGCGCTTGGCCGCGCGCAGTCGCTCTTGTCGCCGCGCCGGCGGCGCCGCAGCGCTCGCCCCCGGCGCCGCCCGCCGGCCAAAAGAAAAGAGGGGGGCCTCGCGCGGCCGCGCTGTATTAGAGAGGGCTTGTGCGCCGCCGCAGCGCCGAGCCGCGCTGCCGGAGTATATAGACTAGCCCCCGCGCGAAAACACGCCGGGCAAAGCTACCACGTGCAATCGAGTCTGTAGGCATACGGAACTCGATCGCACGTATTGAACCCTGCACCAAACTCGATGCCTACAGAGCAGCGAGTAGTCGGTTCGCAGGTTCACGACTACTCGCTGTTTCTCTATATCTAGACAGGCACCGACATGCTCAAGCTCCCACCACACGACGACGGGACCGACATCATCCCGTCACTGCATGAAGACGTAGTAGCCCGCGCACTACTACACCACCCCGACCACACCGAAGCAGCCTGGCAATACATCACGCCAGAACTCTTCAACCGAGCACACAACCAGTACCTAATCGCAACCCAGCTCGACCTACGCAAACGGTACGGCACGGCACCCACACTCGACGTATTCCGACACTACATCGCTAAGTCGCTCATCGTCCGGCACTAAAAAGCGGTTCCCACAGAGGCATGCAGTGGTTACTCCCGGATCGACGGCCGCTGGGATGCCGCAGTAGGGGCAGCTCGTGTTGACCATGATACTCTCCTTTTGGTGGTGTTGCTCACACGGGTTCTAACACCGGTTCAGCCGAGCAGATATCCATCCCGCCTGTCTAGATTTCGCCGGGGAATAGACCCCTGGGGGATTCCACCCGTCAAAGCTACGGAGTCGCCATCTAGCCGCTCCGGAACGCCTGATGACTGCCCCCATCCGCATCCCTACGACCCCTGACGTGATCTACACGGCGATCGTCGACCTGTTGGTCGCAGCCGAAGTATTCGCGGAATCCTGTTGTTTCTTGGCAACTGACAATGAGAAGGCCAAGAGCGTACCCCCGTCGACGCTCTACGGCGTGGTCAAGCCCGGTCGGTGGCGGACCGACCAGCGGGCGACCGCCGGGGGCGGTAGGAATATGGTCCAAGTCGAGCAAGATATCTCGGTGGTGATCCTCTGTAAGAACTATCTCGATCAGGGGGATAGGGCCACGGCATTGCTCACGGGAACCAACAGCATCACCGCCAAGGCTACGCAGGTGATGGACGCCCTGCATTGCGTCGATCTGCTGGCTCCGGACGAGAGTGGGAACGGACTGTTGTGCGAGCCGATGCGGGCACTCGGAGGTGACATCGAGGCTCACCCGGGCAAGACGGCGGAAGAGACGATCGATTTTCAGGTCAAGTTTCTGTGGGGCCTGCCGAGCACTTATGCTTCGGCGGTCTTCTGAGGATTTTCATGGGCGAGACGCTGTACAAGGGTTTGGTCGTTTTATCGCCGCCGCCTACTGGTGACGCTGGCGACTTGATCCAGCTCAATTTCGAGGCGCTGGCCGACCGGCATGGGTTGTCGAACTATTCAGCGACTCGTGCTCCCGGTCCGGCTGATGATTCGATCGCTGGTTATTCGATTGGCTCGGTGTGGGTGAACCAGGCCACATCGCCGCCCGCGTGGTATTTCTGTGCCGACGCGGAGGCATCGGCCGCTGTGTGGATCAGCTCGGGGACTGGTCCTGCTGGGCCGACTGGCGCCACAGGGCCAACTGGCGCCACGGGGCCGATAGGGGCGACTGGGAACACAGGCGCCACAGGGCCGACTGGCGCCACAGGGCCAACAGGCGCCACAGGGGCAACAGGCGCCACAGGGCCGACAGGCGCCACAGGGCCGACAGGCGCCACAGGGCCGACTGGCGCGTACAGGCCCTACTGGCCCGGCGGGAACCGTGGGCTCCGCGTCCGGCACGCCACCGCTCAGCCTTGGGATCGACGGCAGCGGAAATCTGACCGGCAGCGTTGCTGCGGCCACCGACAGTGTGAATGGCTACATGCTGGCTGCGGATAAGGCCAAGCTGGACGCCGCGACGGCTGTTGATACGGTTTCAACGATAGTGATGAGGGACAGCAACGGCAAGTCGGCATTCACGACGGTCGAGGTCAGCTCGCTCGATGACAGCAGCAACCAGCAGGTCGTCTCGTTGGATAATCAGCGGCTGTATGACGCTTTGGGTGTGCGGTCGGAGGATTGGAACGTCCGCCGACTCTATGACACGCTCGGCATTCTCAGCGAGGATTGGAACGCTCGCGACCTGTACGACACCAACGCGGTTCAGTCATTGGATTACGGCAACCGCAAGCTGTACGACCAGAACGACCACTTGGTCTGTTGGTGGAATTCCGGCACATCACATGGCGGATTCACGGTCTATCAAACCGTCTCATCATGTGGCTGCTGTGCGAATCTCGATATCCCAGTGTTGGATATTCGGGTGGCCGATGATGTCTGGGTTTGTAATGACTTCGCGGAGTTGTTGTCGGTCGATGTGGAGAACCGTCTGTTGGTGGACACCAACGGACTCACGGTCGTGGATTGGCAGAACCACTGGTTTGCACCGAAAACTAAGCGAACTATCGTCTACGATTCGGACTACACCGCTCTCAACACTGATACGTTCATTGCCTACCCGACCCTTACGGCGAGCCGGGTAATCACGCTGTTGAGCCCGGCGAACATGAAGTTCGATCTGGAAGTGAAGGATGAATCGGGTAATTGTGCATCGGGTAAGACGATCACGCTAACGCCGCCCGGCGGTATCACGATCGATGGGGCCTCGTCGCTGGTGCTCAACTCGGCCTATGCGAAGGCGACCATCTATACGGACGGTTCGACGTACTTCACTCGTTGAGGCAAGCAAACCATGCTCCCTGACATTTACGCCCCTGATTCCGCCGAGCGGCAAAACGTCGCGGTCCCCGGTGTTGAGTTCACGAGGATGTGGCTAACAAGGCTGAACATGGATTTCAGCGACCCGAACACCCCGGGAAGGATTTCCTATCTGTTGCAGCCGCTGGGGTATGACGCCAACGGCCGGGCTCACCTCTCGCCGGCAAAACCAACGCGGGTCGATATGGACCAAGCTTTAGTCACTGCCCACAGCACTCCTACGTTGATGAAGGCCCTGCAAGGGTTGTTCGTCGCGCTGGCTGACGGGGCTGGGCTGCAAACCAGCGCCGTCGAGCAACCGCTGGATGAGCCAGCGCCGCAGCCGGCTCGCAAGCGGACTAAAAAGCAGCGGCTTGAGGACGAACTCTGCGCTGCGGTACGTCGACGCGGGGTGCTGCTTTGCTGCTACGACTGATGCGAGGTCGGTATGCGGTGTCTGATTTTGTGCCACGTTTTCTACGCGGACATCTTCACGGAGCAGATTGCTCCCCAACTCCGGGCCATCAAGGCTGCCGGCGGCCGCGCTGATCTACTGGTCAACGGCGTGGCCGGTGCCGTCCCCGACGACTTCATCACCAAGCTGCAGAGAATCCCCGGGATTCGGTCGATCGCGTACACCGAGTCGGAAAACAGAGGACTCGACATCGGCGGCACGACGCGGTTGTTGCAGGGACTAGATTTATGCGGTTATGACGCGGTTCTAAAACTGCACACTAAGAAATCACCACATGCGGGCCAACGTGGTGAGCAGTGGATGGAGGATTTCTTGTCAGTCCTTCTCGGTCAGGTGGCAGAAGTGTTCGAGTTGTTCGCGCGTTCGCCCGTAGCGATGGTCTCAGCGGCAAAGTACGTCACGCAGGATTCCCGTTTTCTCGATCAGCGTGCTGCTCTGTGCCACAAAATGGGCGTACCGCCTTACTTGGTCCAAGCCCCATGGACGGCAGGTTCGATGTTCTGGGCTAGATCGTCCATCTTTGAATGTTGGCGTGATCGTGGACCAAAATTCGACGAGCATGCCTCGGGTTATTCAATCGACGGCACACTGGCCCACGTCATGGAACGCTGCCTCGGGTCGCTGGGTGTGCAGCATGGCGGGTTGCACGGATTACCCCTGGGGAGGGACTGATGGCAATCAAAGACGAAACCGGCAAGCGGTTTGGCCGGTGGACAGTGTTGGGCATCGTGGCCAGTCCCGGCAGGAGAGGGAGTTATTTCAGTTGTCGGTGTGAATGTGGAACTGAAAGGGATGTGTCCGGGTTGGCCCTGCGATACGGCGGCTCGAAGAGCTGCGGCTGCAGCCTCCGGAAGAAGTCGAAGAATCCCTCCGATATCGCGAACAAGTCGCCACGAGTGAAGGGGCGATTCGCGAAATCAATCGCTGCGCTGACGCTGGAGGGCCTCGAAGGGCTTGCAATGGACGATCTCGAAATGCTGGATCGTTGGCCGCTTGTTGGAGAAGAACCGCCGAAGGACCGGCGTATTCCGCTGGAGCTGCGGTTGTTGGATTCTGTGCCGCTGGTCGCACCAGGGCAGTTTGGTTTGCCGGACGATTGGCCCGCGTTCGACGCGAGGGTTTTCTATGTCACCAGCGGCGAGGGTTGTACGAAAGCCCGCCACGCGCTGGACCAGTTTCGGCAGTGGGCCGAGCAGGTGGATCGTCTGGTCGCGGAGCATCCATCTGACGGGGCATCAAGGTATCAACGGGCCGTGTGGGATTCGGTGCTCAAGGTCGGAGAGCTGCTCGACACGCTGATCGATCTTCGTGGTCCGAATATCTGGCTGGAGGCTTGGCAGGACGGCGGAGCCCTCTTGGTTTGCCGGAAAAACCCGAGACCGAGGGGCGAGTAAACCCTCGCCCTGATCTTCCACGTTCTGTGTAGAAGATAGCTCGGGCCAATAAACGCTCGTGAACTAGGCGCGTATATCCCTCCTGATTTCCAATTTTTCGTAGCGGTAAGCCTTACCGCAACACGAAACCCGAACCAGGAGAACGACGATGCGAGACAAAAGCCAAAAGTTTGCGACGGGGTTCATCACACGCGAGCAGATCGCGGAAGAACTGAACCACGCCCTCGGTCGCGAAGAATTCAAGACTGACGATGCCCGATTGACGGACGATTTCTGCATCGAGTTCGCAGGTCAGTACGGCACGCTAATCAGCGACATGGCTGTCGAGGCCGACAACACGGGCGATGCCTGGGTCAACCTCGGCAACGAATGTGCCACCAAGCTCGGCGTCTCGGTCTGACCTTTTTCCCACAACCAAACCAACAATCAGGAATCAAAATCATGCCGTCAGCTAAAGCCCTCAAGAATGCCGGTACGTTCCGAGTCTTTCGCATCGACGAGCCGAGCCGCGATGCCTTTAAGTCAGCCCGTGCCGCAAGCGGCCTGTCTGTCGCAGACTTCTTAACCAAAGCGATCGAGACCGATCTTCCCAAGCTCGTCGCAGCCGTGCTCGATCTGGGTATTCGCCCGCGTGATCCCAAAGCACGCCCGGTACGCCTGCCGCTGGGCGATTCGATTGCGGCGCTGCAAGAGGCTGCGAATAAAAGCGGGCTCGATCAGTCGGCACTCGTGCTCGCCATGATTCGGCGGGCCAGCGGTGCAACCAAGCTGCCACTCAAGAAGGCTCGCAAGACAACGAAAGCCAAGCCCGTTCGTCGTGGCCGAAAGGCGGTGGCGCGATGAAGTGGTCAGAAATCGAAGCACGAGTCCGTCTACTCAGTCACCACGATTTGGCCACGACGTTGCTCCAAGTCCTGAATGAACTGTATCGCGAAGGCGACAACTGCGACCTGGACAAAGAGCACGACAGCGACACGCTCAGCGGCATTGCGTGCGTTGTCGCCGATCTGGTGGAAGGAGGTGCCGAATGAAAACCGTCGCCGAAATCATCAAGGTGTTGCGGGGTGACGTTAAAGGGTTGTTTGAGAACCACATCCGGCTGGATGTGCCGGGCTTCATGCCGCTGAGCATCGAGCATCTTGGGCATCAAGGTCCGCACGGTTGGCCGGTCATAAGTGTGATGCACTTCTACGAGCAGTGCGGCGATTTGATGCGTGACCCCGATATGGAGTTCGAGGTGTCGCCTGATGGCTGTTGGACGCCGTTGACCTACTGCCAGCACAACCTGGGGATTTTCCAGGAAGCGTTGGTGATTGGCCCGGGTCGAAAGGTGCTGGTGAACCGCAAGCTACTAAAGGAATTGGAAGCCTTCGCAAAGCTGTGGGACGCGAACTTGCGTGAGCAGGGATATCTTGCGGCTGCTAAGACCCAAGCTGCTGGTTAATAGCACGAGCCCGGGGGCCGAGTGGTCGTCGGGCTCGATGCGTATCTGGGCGCCTGAGTAGGTAGCTAGGCAAACATGACCTAGAACCATGACTCGACCAAGCCCATCACGAATCGACCTGACCGGCCAAGTATTCGGCCAGTGGACCGTAGTGGAGTTCGCAGGAACCCGCCGCACTGGAACCGACCACTACGGCAAGACAGGCCCCCGGCGCACAACGCAACCAGCCGTCTGGCTCTGCCGTTGCACCTGTGGTCGAGAGACGGTCGTACCCGGTGGAAATCTCAGACGCGCGAAATCCAAGTCATGCGGCAAGTGCCGTGGAAAGAAGGATAGCGATGACCAATCCTGACTCCTTCGACGCCAAGCTCGATGCCGCCCTGGAATCCATCAAGCCGGCTGAACCCTCGATCGACGAGAAGCTGGCATTTCTCGCCCGGCTGTCGGTGAAGAACGACAAGCAGATCGGGGGACTGATTGGTCGGTCGAATGAGATCGTGAGGGCTCTGACGCAGCTCTCCAACGAGAATGCTCAGTTGCAGCGGGCGGTGCTCGATTTGTTGCAGCGGGTGGGTGAGCTTGAGGATCGGGCGGATGAGCGGCGGGGCGAGTGGTTGCGTGGGATCAATCGGCGAATCTGGAACTAAGGAGAGAGCGATGAAACTATTTGCAGCAATTGCCAGAGCCCTCACACCAGCTTCGGCTCCTTATCCCGTTTCCGACGCGCAAAAATCGCGACAACGCCTGCCACATCCCTACAGTGCGGCCGGTCGGAAGCAGCTTTCTTGGCTTGAACGCCGCATGATCCATGAGGAGTTGGTGTCGACCAGTGTGCGAACGAAGAGTACGGAAGCGTATCGAAACGCTTTCGACGAAGTTGTGAGGGAAGTAATGAGTCGTGCGCCGTGGCCCTTCGACGCGAAAAACCCACGGCTATGGGGCCAGCGGGTTGAGTTCTGCAAGCGTCGGGAGCCGGGCAGTCGCGGGCTCCGACCAAACAACTAGGAGAGAACGATGAGCGAGGCTCAGTGGACCGAGGGAGCAATCGAGATTACCCCCGAGGAGTTAGGGCGATTTCTGGTGAGCGGTGCTAGTGCTCCCAAAACTCACAACATCAATGCTCCGTCACCTACGAAGTTGACTGACGAGATCCTTGCCAAGCTACCGGCCCCCGCTCGTCACGATTATCAGTATGCGGTCGAGATCGGCAATCCCGCCAAAATTCGCTACCGATACAAAGAGCGGACCGAGTGATGATCTACAAGGGCTTCCGGATCGAACCAAGCAGCAAGTATACGAGTGATCTGGAAGTCGTGCCGACTGCTGGGTTTCTGGTGGTCTGGCGAGGCTATGTTCCCTGGTGGGGCGCTGACACTGTAACGGCCGCTCGGTTCTTCATTCGGCGTAAACACGTGAATTGGCTGGTGGGGGTGCGATGATGGGCGGCTACAGCTCGATCACCGTCAAGGGAGTCGAAATCCGTTATGGCGATTGGGTCCGGTACACCGATCATCATGGGGTCACGCGAGACTATACATTCTTCGAGATGACCGAAGATATGGACATCATGCTACGTGACGACCGGTACGACTGGGAGTTCGTGCGGGTGGATCGGGGCGATTTCGATTTTGGGGCTGCCGTATTCGTGTGCCACCGGGACGACGAGCGGTTCGCGATCGGCAACTGGATTTAGGAGCCTTGCCCGGACTGGGACGCGAGCTGGAGCGGGAGCGAGAGCCGGTAGCTCCCAAATCATCGCTCTAAAATACTTGACTTTGCCAGTGGCTGTTGTTATCCTCGCCAAATCACAGCTCATGTTGGGCTGTTGGGTCGTACTTAGGAGACGCTAGTGGGACGGGCCTATCGGCACCCCTCGGGGAACGCCGGACGCAGTTGGCTTGTTTCATTGGCGAACCCTTTCCGGCACAGCGTTCCTTAGTGACGCCGGCTGCCGCTCGCCGATTCGACCCGTCTCTCCTGCTACCGCTTCTCCGGTAGTCCGCCACAGGCTCGTCGCGCCCTAGCGTCCCCGCACTTAGGCGGGATCAGCGATGCAACGTTCTTGTAGCGTCCGTTCCGAATTCCGACTTCCGACTTCCGAATTTGGCCAGCTCTGTATCCTGATCCTGCTCGCCATCCTCGCAGGCCAAACCGCCTCCGCCGGTGTCATCGAGTACACCAATCAGGCCGCGTTCGATGCGGCGGCCCAAAACCTGTCGACCGAGAATTTCCAAAGCTACTCGTCCGGCTTCGTGGGCAGCAGTTTCAGTACCGACAACGGCGTGAGCCTGGTGACCAACGGCAACGCCTTCCTGCAAAACACCAACTATTACGGCACGGGCCAGTTCTTCAGCGCCAGCAGCCACCGCCCGGCCAGGGGCTGAACCTGGACGCCATCCTGCCGACCGGCACCAATGCCGTGGGCATGACCTACTTCGAGGGCACCCCGACCAGCGTGGCGGTCTTTACAGCCGGTGGCGGCCAAACGGTCTTCGCGCTGCCGCCGCTCACGTTTCCCAATGCCAGTTTCGTGGGCTTCACCAGCAGCACGCCGATCACCAGCGTGTTTTTCGCCAACGGCGGCAATGGCGTGGGGGGCGTGGATATCGACAATCTGGCCGTGGGCTCGGCCGTGCCGGGGCACTTCATTAGCGGGCAGATCGCCGGGCTGCCGAGCAACATCACGCTGTCCGATCCGGTTCTGCTGGCCGACCAGACCGGCACGGGGGGCACCACGTATGGCGCGTACCCGCTCATTCTGGCGGAGAGCGGCGTCGGCAGCATTCCCCCCCCGCCGGTCCTGGTGGACCCGGCGCTCTTGGGCTCGTCGTTCACGCACCCGGATGTGTCGTTCTTGGCCCAGTACGCGGATTCCAACACGGGGGGCACGGGGTTGGCCGTGCTCGTGGCGGAGAACGGGGGCACCGGCGCTCCCCCGCCGGTGATCGTGGGGCCTTACGGGTCGAATTTCAACGGGCCGACCGAGAGCGAAATCCTGGCGGCGTTGGTGGCCCAGAGTGGAGCCGGCACCGCTCCTCCGCCGGTCGGCCAGGACCTGACGGCCTTCATGCAGCAGAACGGGGGCTACCTTGCGAGTGCGAGTGATGGGGGTTCGTTCGGTGGGGACTTGTACTCGTTCTCGGACGCCCAGTTGATCGGCACGGTGACGCTGACGGAGACGGTGATCGCCCCGGAGCCGGGGTCGTTGGTGTTGGGTGTGTTGGCGTTGTTGGGCGTGTTGGCGGTGCTGGCCGTGCGGCGGTTTCGGCGGTAGGCCAGCGTGTCCTCGGTGTGCCCGGTTCTGCGACTGGCTGGGACTGGGCGGGACGGCCCAGCGATGTATGGGGCGATGTATGCAGGTGGGCCGAGTGCCCGTTGACCCCGTGTTTTCCCGTGTCGGCGGGGTCTATGGGAGCGGATTAGAAGTCCGCTGCTCTATCCAGTTGAGCTACGGGCGCCCACGAACATCCAACCTATCGTCCGCCCCGACGAAAACCGTGTCAACCGCACTCTGGGCCCCGAAAAAACGGGCTCCCCGGCCCACCAAGATTGTCGGCAGCAACCGCAGCTCCCTCCGACACGACGAGACAACACGAGACTCGTCGAGAATCGCCAGCGATGTATGGAGCGGTGTATCCGCGACTAGCCCGCCCTCTGCCCTAGGTAAAGAAACGCCCCGGTTGCTGAACACACCAACGGCAACCGGGGCACCACATAGGCATCGAGGTTAGATGGTGTAATCAATACGTGCGATCCTGACATCTGTATAACCGCCGCACCGGACTACGGAGGTAGCGCGGGCCGTTGCCGCTCTTGCGGCAGGGCGCCCTGTGCGCCGTGGCGGTCTTGCCGGGGCCGGGGAACCCGGACACGCGGACAGGCCCTCGGAAGCCCTTCGGGACCAGGGTTTGGGGCTACGGGCCGCTAGGACTCGGGGGCGGCCGGTAGCCCGGACGGGGGCCCTCCGAGTTCTCCCGAGACCACAAAAGACCCGGAAAACACGGCCTTCGCCGCATCAAGACGGCTCACGCCACCAACGGCAGGGCTTGCCCTTGCGAATTTGTAATTTGGCCCGTGGTGTAGGATTGACCGTAGCTTCCAGCTCTCGCGAGGACATCTCCGCCATGCGATCTCTTGCTGCCCTATTGCTCGTTGCCGGTTTGATCTTTGTCAGCGTGCGAACTGTGCCGTCCGAGGAGTTTCGCTTCCGCAGCGGCCTGCGCGTGTCGGATGAGATTCCGCCGGAAGAAGTGCCCGACGTCGCGGGCACAATGTCGGCTCGCGAATTCGCCGATTGGGCCCGGTCGCACAATGCAGCTCAGTATGCCGCCGCCCGAGAACGGCATGCGGCTTATCTGGCCGAACGCGGTCCGCTCCAGAAGGTCAATGTGGTCGAAGGTTGGAGCTCGCAGCAGCGGCGCTACGGCGGCGGATACGGCTACGGCGGAGGCTACGGCGGAGGCTACGGCGGAGGCTACGGCGGAGGATACGGCGGGCTCGGGTCTGGTTTCGGCGGACTCGGGTCTGGTTTCGGCGGACTCGGGTCTGGTTTCGGCGGGCTCGGGTCTGGTTTCGGCGGGCTCGGCTCTGGTTTCGGCGGGCTCGGCTCTGGTTTCGGCGGGCTCGGTGGACTCGGCTCTGGGTTCGGTGGACTCGGCGGGCTCGGCTCTGGATTCGGTGGACTCGGCGGGCTCGGCTCTGGGTTCGGCGGGCTCGGCGGACTCGGGTCTCGGTTCGGCGGACTCGGGTCCGGTCTGCTCAACTCGTTCCAAACCCGTAGCTATCAGACGACGCTCCCCGATCTGAACGACACGGGGGGCGGAAACGTCTCGCTGGTCAATCCGTATTGCCACGCCTATTGGGCCAGACAGGCCCGCGTACGGGCGTACTAGGCGAGCTTTCACAGCACAACGTGCAACGACTCACGAGAGATCTGACCAATCGGGACTGACCGACCAGCGTTCCGTTGCTCCGCTGCTCTAACGGTCCTCCCCGAGCCCTGCTTGCGGGACTGCCTGGGACTGGGCGGGAACTGGCTGCCGTGTATGGAGCCATGTATGCAGGGTGGTCGGATGTGCGGGAATCCCGTGTTATCTCGTGTCGATCGCGTTGGGCGGGGGAGAGTAGACGCCCGCTGCTCTATCCAGTTGAGCTACGGGCGCGTGGCTTTCGAAAATGACAACGCTCGACGTTTCTCTCGCGAGAGACTCCCCGCTTGGGCACCCGGCACGACACCCGAGGACGCAAAGTGGCCGTGCCGTTGAACGGTGTTAAGATTAACGGAAAATTCCGCGCCAGACAAGCTCGGCCGGCGCCTGGTTGCCGAGGGAAATCGGTCGATTTCGCCCGTCGCGCCGGGCGATTTGCGGATTCCCGCTGGCGGCGCCTCGATCCATCGAGATAATTGAGGCGTCGATCGGTCTTTTGGCGAAGGAGATGCCCATGGCACGCGTGGTTCGGTTCCATCAGACGGGCGGTCCGGAAGTTTTGAAAATCGAAACCGTCGACGTGCCGCCGCCCGGCCCGGGCGAGGTGCGGATTGCCGTCAAGGCTCTGGGCTTGAACCGCGCCGAGTCGATGTTCCGATCGGGCCATTATCTGGAAGATCCGATCTTTCCCGCGCGGTTGGGCTACGAAGCCGCGGGAACCATCGAATCGGTCGGGCCGAACGTCACCGGCTTCAAACCGGGAGACGCCGTGAGTACGGTGCCGGCATTTTCTCAGAATCAATATGGCGTCTATGGCGACCTGGTGAACGTGCCGGCCGCGGTCGTGGCGAAACATCCAAGTAGTTTGTCGTGGAGCGAAGCGGCGGCGATCTGGATGCAATATCTGACCGCCTACGGAGCGATCATCGACATTGCAAAGCTGAGCGCCGGCGAGACGCTGCTCGTTCCGGCGGCTTCCAGCAGCGTGGGCATCGCGGCCATTCAAATCGCCAACATGGTCGGCGCAACTCCGCTGGCGCTATCGCGCACTTCCGCCAAGCGCGCCGCGCTCATCGAGTTGGGAGCGGCGCAGGTCATCGCCAGCGAGGAGCAGGACCTGGTCGGCGAGGTCAAGCGGCTGACCGGCGGGCAAGGCGCCCGGGTGGTATTCGATCCGGTGGGCGGACCCACGGTTGCCAGGCTGACGGCCGCGATGGCCGAGGGGGGCATCCTGTTTCAATACGGAGCACTGAGCGAAGAGCCGACGCCGCTGCCTCTGATGGATTTGCTGAGCAAACGGCTGACGATTCGCGGCTACGTGATGTTCGAGGTGACGCAGAACCCGGTTCGCCTTCAGCGGGCCATCGATTTTGTCGTAGGGGGCCTGGCCTCCGGCAAGCTCAAGCCGGTGATCGCCAAGACGTTTCCCTTCGAACAAATTGTCCAGGCCCATCGCTATTTGGAGTCGAACCAGCAAATCGGCAAGATCGTGGTGACCTTGTGACGGCTGTCCGATCAGCCGGCAGGGCTGGCGCGGTGGCTGGAGCCGCGAGGATTCCATCGACCCTTTTCAAAGAGAAATGAACCCTGTATGAAACGCTCCGCGGTGGGTCCGGCCTTGGCCGGCATAGCCTGGATGGTTTTGATCGGCGGTGGCGCGTGGGCCGACGAGCCGGCCCTGCCGCAGGCCTGCATCGACGGTATCGGGCCGGACTGGCAAGAACTCGCCGAGACCGACTTTGCGCCGGTCAACGGCGACAAGGAAACCTGGAGCTGGGCCGACGGAATTCTGCACTGCACCGGCCAGCCGGTCGGAGTCATTCGTTTGCGGAAGATTTACACCAATTTCGAACTCGTCGTCCAGTGGCGGCATTTGCACTCCGGCGGCAACTCGGGTGTTTTCGTCTGGGTGCCGGAAAGCTCGCTCGAGGGTCTGCCCAAGGGACGCTTGCCGCAGGGCATCGAAGTCCAAGTCCTCGACCACGGTTATTCCGAGCAGTACGAGAAGCAGACCGGCAAAAAACCCGACTGGTTCACCACCAACGGCGATGTGTTTCCGGTGGGTGTCACGATGAAGCCTTTTGCGCCGCTGTCGCCCGACGGCAGCCGCAGCTTTCCGCGCAAGCAACTCAGCAAAGGCATCAACCAGTGGAATCACTATTACGTGCGGGCGATCAACGGTGAAGTGCGCCTATGGGTCAACGGCCAAGAAGTGTCGGGCGGCAACCAATGCGAACCGCGCACCGGTTGCGTGTGCCTGGAGTCGGAGGGCTCGCCGATCGATTTCCGCAATTTGCGGATCCGCGAATTGCCCTGAGTGATCGCCGCCCATAGATCGTTGGCGTTTGCCGCATGCGGTGCTGCGGCGCAGGCATCGCGTCCGCCCGGAATTCCAACGGCATCCCCTGTCCGGCAAGATGACCCTGCGCGCCTATCGTCATCGGCTTAACCGGCATAGGAGTGCTCCGGAGCACGTGGTCCTCGAAAGTGGCCTAGAGTCTCAGTGGGTAAACCTTCATTCCTTTTCAGGAGGGCACTGCATGCGATTGCACATATGGGGACTGCTTTTGGCCGTGTGCGCGGCGTCGGCGATCGGACAAGATGCTTTTGCTCGTGGCGGCGGCGGTGGCGGACGCGGCGGTTTTGGCGGCGGCGGAGCTCGCGGCGGCAGTTTTGGCGGCGAGCGCGGCGGCATGAACGGCGGAGCGTCGCGCGGCGGAATGAACAACTCGGCGGTCGGCCGCAACGGAGCCGAACACAACGCCTCGAACTTCTTCGGCAACAACAACTCGGCCTTTGGCAATGCCCAGCGCAACGGCTTTGTCGATCAGGGACGCAATATCGGCAATTACGGCGGGTATGGCGGGTACGGTGGCTATGGCGGATATGGCGGCTGGGGCGGCTACGGCGGATTTGGACTGGGCGCCGGCTTGGGCTACGGTCTGGGCGGCGTCGGATACGGAATCGGAAACGGCGTTGGTTATGGTGTCGGCAATGGCGGCGGCAATGGTGTCGGCGGATACGGCTACGGAAACGTGGCGACCGGCCCGGTTACGGCAGACGGCTCGGTGCCGGCCAATTCCGCACAACCCCAGGATCCCAGCTCGACGCCGGGGGGCACCGATTACGCGGCACAAGGCGAGGGCAATTTTCGGACCGGCCGCTATACGCAGGCGATTACCGATTTCCGCCATGCGTTGGTCGACGATCCGAACAATGGTGGAGTTTTGATGGTGCTCGGCCAGGCGCTGTTTCAAACCGGCGATTACCGCAGTGCGGCCGGCGCAACCGAAGCGGCGATGGGCATGTTGCCCCAAGACAAGTGGGGAGCCGCCGTCGAGAACTACTCAAAACTTTATGGCAACACGCAGGACTACACGAACCAACTGAAAGCCTTGGAAACGGCGCGCAACGCGAAGCCGGACGACCCGGCGATGCGGTTTCTGCTCGGCTTCAACTTCGGCTATTTGGGATATCCGAAACAGGCCGTGCGCGAGTTGGACAAAGCCGTGCAACTCGAAGGCCGCGACCCGGCCGCTCGTAAGCTGCACGACATTTTCGCGGCCCAAATCGATGCCCCGCTCGTCGGGCCCCCGCCGAAGGCCGAGCAGCCCACGGCTCCAGCATCCGATGCCACGGCACCCGGACGCATTCCGGCCGCGGAGATCGGTCTGCCGACCGCCGATCAAGCGAGTTGAGATCGGTCGGGCGCTGCGGGCCCGATCGCCAAGCGTTGACCAACAGACACCACGGGCTGCGGCCTGTGGTGTCTTTTTTTCCTCTGACCCCAAGAATGCGTCAAAACCCTTGCCGGGGATCGGTTTCGAGTCCCCACGCAGCACGGGACGCAGCTTCAAAAAAAAGCCGGCAGTTAGCCGGCCGGAAGCCAGACTGGTCCGCTGGGAGCCAAGTTTTCGGCCGTTTAGTCGTCCAAGCTGTGCAACTTGTAATCTGGCATGAGACCTGCATCGGATATTGCCGCGTACAATAGAGGGTAGCTGCTGTCTTGTATCTGTTAGGGAGGCTCTTCATGCGATTACACACACTGGGACTCACTCTGGCTTTCCTCGCGGCATCGATGATGCCCCAATCGGCTTTTGCCCACGGCGGCGGTGGCGGTGGTGGTCACGGGGGCGGCGGCGGTCACGGTGGTGGCGGCCACGGCGGTGGCGGATATGGCGGTGGCGGATATCACGGTGGCGGCGGCTACGGCGGGGGCGGTTACCGTGGCGGCGGCATGTACGGCGGCGGCGGTAATCGCGGCGGCATGGCCGGTGGTGGTGCGCGATCGCAGAGCTTTGCCAGTCGAAATTTCGGCGGATCTGGTGCGGGTCGGCAATGGGACGCAGTGGCACCAATGCCACCCGCAACAACTCGGCCTTCTTTGGAAACAACTCGTACTTCGGCAATAGCGGACGTGGCTACGGCTATGGCGGATATGGCCGCGGGTACGGCGGCTATGGCGGGTACGGCGGCTACGGCGGCTACGGCGGGTACGGCGGCTTTGGATATGGTTTCTCGCCGTTCTTTGGCTTTGGTCTCGGCTATGGCCTGGGGTATGGACTGCTCGGCGGATACGGCGGCTATGGTGGATACGGCGGGTATGGCGGCTATGGTGGGTATGGCGGCTACGGAGGCTACGGTGGCTACGGATATGGCAACAACGCGTATGCGTCGGCGCCGATTAGTAGCACCCAGCCAACCAGCACAAACCCCAGCGGGATCGATTATGCCACTCAAGGCGAGAGCGATTTCCGCGCCGGCCGCTATGCTCAAGCAGCTGCGGACTTCCGCCACGCGATGGTTGACGATCCGGGCAACGGCGGCATTCTGATGCTCATGGGGCAGGCCCTGTTCCAAACGGGCGACTACCGCATGGCGGCGGGTGCCACGGAAATGGCGATGGGCATGCTGCCCGAAGACAAGTGGGGCGCGGCGGTGCAAAACTACACGCAGCTTTATGGCAGCGTGCAGGACTTCACCAACCAACTCAAGTCGTTGGAGTCGGCGCGCAACGCGAAGCCGGACGACGCGGCCCTGCGGTTTTTGCTGGGATTCCAATTCGGCTACCTGGGATACCCAACTCAAGCTGTGCGCGAATTGGATAAAGCGGTGCAGATCGAAGGTCGGGATCCGGCGGTTCGCAAACTGCACGACGTTTTTGCGGCCAAGATCGGTGCCCCGCTCGTCGGACCGGTGCCCAAGTCGGAACAGCCGACCGACAATCCGCCCCCCGCGCCGGGCCAGCCTGTGGCTCCTCCGGCTCCCGGGGCAGCCCCGGCTACCGAGCGGTCGAGCTGACAACGCTTGAGATCATTATCGAGATGGCGGAAGGCACCATCGGCTCCGGCCGGTGGTGCTTTTTTTAACCTTCATCGTTGAACTGCTTCGTCATCCCCCGCATCCCCTTATCCCCGGTGTCAAATGCTGCCCGCCTTGCCGGACCGCTGCTCCGAATCCGGCCCCCGCGACGAGTGCCCATACTTGAGCAAAGCGAATGCGCCCGCCTGGCGAGATTATACGACACGCGTCACGCCGGGCACCGCGACGGGATAAAATCCGTTGCCGTCGGGCGTAACCGGCGGCGTGGCTTGAAACGAGTATTCCTGCGGCGCGAGGTTGATTTGCGAGGCGATCGCGTCCTTCCACTCGACGACGTTGCCGCCGTAGGTCGCCATCCGGCCCAGGATCGAAGTCATCGAACTGTGGGCGCCGTATTCCGCCTCGTTGATCGGGCTGCCGTCGCGGATGCTGGCAAACAGATCGTCGTGCTCGGTCTGGTAGCCATTGTTGCGCTGCCCGTCGTAGCGCCAATCGGGCGCACCGTGGTCTTGATGAAAGCGCCGCCGATGTCGCAGTAGCCCTTGGTGCCGTGAACATGTTCGGAGACCGAGCTCCAGCAATTCGGAATATGGCGGCACTGGCTGATCATCCGCGAGCCGTCGTCGTATTCGAACTCGACGGCGTGGTGATCGAAGATTTGGCCGTATTCGTTGCCCGTGCGCACCTGACGTCCGCCCATGCCGTTGGCCCGGACCGGCGGTTTGCCTTTGAGCCAATTGATCACGTCGAGGTTATGGATGTGCTGCTCGGTGATATGATCGCCGCACAGCCAGTTGAAGTAATACCAGTTGCGCATCTGGTATTCCATTTCGGTCTGGTTGGCCTCGCGCGGTTTCACCCACACGCCGGCGCCGTTCCAATAGACCCGGGCGTACACCATGTCGCCGATCGCGCCGTCCTGCAAGCGCTGGATCGTCTCGCGATAGTTGTTTTCATGGTGCCGCTGCAAACCGACGCCGACGGCCAGCTTTTTTTGTTTCGCTTCTTCGGCGGCGGCCAGCACCATCCGCACGCCGGGCGCGTCGACGGCGACGGGCTTTTCCATGAACACGTGCTTGCCGGCCTTGACCGCGGCAGTCGAAATGAATTGGGCGGAAGCCCGGCGGCGTGGCCAGGATGACCAGGTCGACGTCCGAATCGATGGCCTGCTGGTAAGCGTCGAAGCCGACGAACTTGCGATCGTCCGGCACGTCGACGCGATCTCCCTTTTCGTTCTTCAGCGCAGACAGGCTGCCTTCGAGCCGGTCGCCAAAGGCGTCGGCCATGGCCACCAGCTTGACGTTGCCGGTGGTGGACAGGGCCTGATTGGCGGCGCCGGTTCCGCGGCCGCCGCAGCCGATCAGCGCGATCTTGATCTGGTCGTCACCGGCCGCATGAGCGCTGCGGGCGATCGATAAGTTTCCGGCCAATGCGCCAGCAACGACCGCCGTGGTCGAACGTTTGAGAAACTCGCGGCGCGAGCCGGGCGACGGGCGGTCGTTTTGGGTTTCGTCACTCATCGCGGCATCTCCGGAGTAAAAAGGAGGATTGGCCGAAACGCGGCGGGCCGAAGCAAGCAACTGGGTGCGTGAGAACGGGAACGAAGATAAATGTCGATCCGGGACAAACGGTTATCATGCTCGATCATTTATCCGCGCCGGCTTCCCAGATCTTGGCCTTCTCCTCGGCCGACGGCTCGTGCAGCGGACGCACGACGCGGAATCCGAGGAACGTCGCGTCGGTAAAGTACCAGATGCTTTGCGGAATTTGCGGGTCTTGTTGCTTCCATTCCTTGTGCGAGCCGACGCGCGCGGCGCTGCGCAACAGCTCCGGATCGTCCGACCACGAGCCGCCGCGCACCGCATGCGGATAGACCGTCTTGGGAATCACCAGCGGATTTTTCACCGTCTTGCCGGCAAATTCTTTGTAGCCGTCCGGCGTGTAGTGGTCGAGCGTCCACTCGGCCACGTTGCCGTGCATGTCGTACAGCCCCCAGGGATTGGGCTTTTTCATTCCGACCTTGTGATACGCGTCGTTGCTGTTCTCGAAATACCAGGCATATTCGCCGAGCATTGCCGGATCGTCGCCGAAGGAGTAGGCGGTTTTCGTGCCGGCGCGGCAGGCGTATTCCCACTCGGCCTCGGTCGGCAGGCGATAGTAGCGGCCGGTCTTCTGGCTGAGCCACTTGCAGTAAGTCTTGGCGGCCAACTGGGTCATGCAAATGGCCGGATAGCCGTCCTTGCCCATGCCGAACGTCATGTCGGTGTAAGGCTTGGTCGGCTTGGTGACGGCGTCGGCGTTCTTGTCCAGGTCGCTCGCCACCAGCTTGTTGACTTGCCGGCGTTGAATGTCGAGGCTGAAAGTCCAGATTTCGTACTGGTTCCAAGTCACCTCGCACTTGCCCATCCAGAAAGGATCGATTTCGACTTCGTGCTGCGGCGCTTCGTCGGACTTGTGGCCGGGCTCGCTGTCGGGGCTGCCCATCACAAACTTCCCGCCGGGAATCGGCACCATGTCGAACAGGACGTCCGTGTTGCCGATGACGTCGGTGTAGGGCTTCATCTCGGCTTCGGTCGTGGCGGCCGCATTTTGCACTTTGCCCGGATCGGTCGGCGCTGCGCGTCGTCCCCTTGGGCCTGCCGCCAAGTGAGAATGGAGCCCGCCACCAGCAGGGCCGCCAACACGGCCCGCGGTTGCAGCCGCCGGGGGACTCGAACTACGCTACACATGCAGGATCCTTCAAAACGCAATGCTTGCCGAGAATCGTGGTTTTCATCAGCCGCCCAAGCCGGGCGGGGTCACTCGAGGTGCGACTTTATGCCAGGGACGAACGAAAAATCTGGCTCCGCGGGACATCTTTGCCAGCCATCACGCTGCCAGCCCTCACGCTGTCAGCCCTCACGGCGCCCGAAGATTCCCGCGAGAGCTGTCGCAATAGTTTGCCTGACGGCGCTTGCGCCTGCGCTTCACGGCACACCGGCCGCCGGGGCCGATCGGTACGAGTATCTTGAAACCAAAATGGGATGCCAGTTTAAACTCGTATTCTATGCTCCCGACAAAGCCACTGCAAACCGGGCGGCCGAAGCGGCTTTCGCTCACGTGGACAAGCTGAATCGAATCTTCAGCGATTACGATCCCGACAGCGAACTGAGCCGTTTGAGCCGGGCCTCGCCCACGACCAAACCGGTCGAGATCAGCGGTCCGCTCTGGAGCGTCCTGGAGCGTTCGCAGCAACTCGCCGCAGCCTCGGACGGCGCGTTCGATGTCACGGTGGGCCCCTACGTGCGGCTGTGGCGCCGGGCGCGGCGGAGCCACGAGTTGCCCGCCGCCGAGCGGCTCGCCCAAGCGGCCGCCGCGGTCGGGTATCGATATCTGAAGCTGGATCTCGATGCGCACACGGCGATGCTCACTGCGCCCCCGGATGGTGCTCGATTTGGGAGGCATCGCCATGGGCTACACCGTGGATGATGTGATGGCGGTGCTGGCCGAGCACGGCATCCACAGGGCGCTGGTCGACGCCAGCGGCGACATCCGCGTCGGCGATCCGCCACCGGATAGACAGGGCTGGATCGTGGGGATTGCTCCCTTGGCACCGGACGCGCCTCCATCGCGTTATGTGCTGTTGGCCAATCGGGCGATCAGCACCTCGGGCGACGCATTCCAGCACGTCGATATCGGCGGCCGGCGCTATTCGCACATCGTCGACCCGCGCACCGGGCTTGGATTGACGGACAGCTCAAGTGTCACCATCGTCGCCCGGGACTGCTTTACGGCCGACAGTCTCGACACGACCGTCAGCGTGCTCGGACCGGAGGTAGGAGAGGCGCTGGTGGCCAAGACTCCGGGCGCAGAGGTGATGATTCAGCGGATCGAAGATGGTCAGCTGATGACCTACGAGTCGGCCGGGTTCAAGCAATTCGAAGTGCCGGCCGGGGAGAAATGAGGCGCCATTAAAATCGGCCGCGAAGGGGAACGGAGAGCGGCCAAAAGAAGACAATGGCCACGAAAAGCACGAAAAGGCACAAAAAGTTACGGGGAGCAATGAAGGGCACGAAGAGCAGCGGCGCGCAGGATTCGCTCCTACTCTCTTCCTAAGTTTTCGTGCCTCTATGTTCCTAAGTTTTCGTGCCTTTTTGTGTTTTTTGTGGCTATCTTGCCTTCGTCTCCTGTCTTCGTCGCGTTGCCTGCTCGCCCCACCGATTTGAGCTCGCTTACGTCTCGTCGCCGGCACGCAGCCAGGGAGTGATCGACGGCGTATAGCTGTGAATTTCGTTGGGTTTGAAATACAGCCCGATCTCGCGCTGGGCGGCCTCCGGCCCGTCGGAAGCGTGGACCAGGTTCATTTGCCGGCTCGAGCTGAAGTCGCCGCGGATCGTTCCCGGCGCGGCTTTGAGTCCGCTGGTCGCGCCGAGCATGTCGCGGACCACGCGAATGGCTTCCAATCCTTCGACAATGGCCGCCACGATCGGCCCGCCGGTGATGAACTTTTCGAGTGTCGGATACCAACCTTTTTGGACGTGCTCGGCATAGTGCTGCTTGGCCAGATCGGGTGTGATCTGCATCAGTTTCAGGGCCACGACGTTGAAGCCCTTGTCTTCGAATCGGGCCAGAATTCGCCCCGCCAATCGCCGCTGGACGCAGTCGGGTTTGAGCAAAATGAGTGTGCGTTCCATGGAAATCTCTCCACCGGGTTCTAATCGCTTTGGTGCTCGAAGTCGCGAATTGTAAAGTAATTACCGGTGGTTCTCAACCGCGCCGGACGAATCGGCGGCCGCTAAAACGCCCGCTCGGCCAATGCTTCCAAGCCCATCGTGCCTTCGCGTCGCGGGCCACCTACTGCCAGGCTGCCGACGCCCATAGAATGATCGGGTGTGCGATCGCATTGAAACGCGCTTTTGCCGCGAAAGGTCGGGAAAGATTTGACGTTGCCTACGCCAGTCCCCAAGCATCAGACACCACATGCTCGACGATTGATGGGCGTCGCCTCTTCGTCCGAGCCCTTCGACCTGGGCAACTTTCGCCCGCTGGGCGAAGGGCTGAATTTTTTATCCCATGCGCTGGGATTGTTGCTGGCCGTGTCGGCGGCCTTGGTGCTCACGCGGGCTGTCTGGCACGACAGCGACCTGGCCAAGCTGGTCGGCTGCGAAGTCTACGCGGCGACGTTGGTGGCGGTCTACGCGGCGTCGACGCTGTCGCACGCGTTCCATCGTCCGCGACTGCGGCACTTTTTTCGGACCTTGGATCAGATGTGCATCTTCCTGCTGATCGCGGGGACCTATACACCCTGGGGGCTGTGCTACTATCGCGACGAGTGGGGCCTGACGCTGCTCTTGGCGATGTGGCTGCTGGCTTTGTTTGGTGCGCTGTTCAAACTGCTGGTCAAAGGCTTGGACAATGTGGCCACGGCCGGTTACGTCCTGCTGGGCTGGCTGCCCGTGTTGGCCATCAAGCCGATCCTGGAGCGCGTTCCGGCCGCGGCCTTGGGCTGGATGATCGCCGGCGGACTGCTCTACACGCTGGGCACCTGGTTTCTGATCCGGGACGTGCGCAACCCCTATTATCACGTGGTCTGGCATCTGATCGTGATCGCGGCCAGCGCCTGCCACTTTGCCGGCGTCATGCTGTACGTGGTGTGAAAGGATGAAGGCGGCTTGCGGCGAGCTCAGCCGAGCGGAAGGATGAAGGATGACTTCGGTGAGCTCAGTCGAACCGAAAAACGAGGAAGGGCACGAGGAGGATATTCGCGCGGCGGGGTTGCGGGCTACAGGTACATGCCGACGAAGCCGCCGGATTGGTCGACCTGGGCTTGGATCTGCTCGATGCGCTTGACGGTTTGCGCCAGGTCGCCAGCGGAAATGTAGCGGTTGAATTCGACCGTCACGGCCTGCCGGACGGTCTCCTGGAACCAGGCCACGATCGGCTCGGTCAGCCAATCGCACGTCTCGCGGGCCAATTCGACGGTGAGTTGGCAATCCTGCGTGTGCTGATCGCTGGGGTCCGTCAGTACGGTGCCCTCGAACTGAAACTCCAGCCGCCCAACGGCCGGATCGTTCGTCAGTTGGAACTTGCAGCCGGCGTTGTAGAGATAGTAGGCATTATGCGAGCCGTGCGTTTCGAGGGCCTGCTTGATCCGTTCGCATCGCGCGCGATACTTGGGCGAGGCGTCGATCGGAACGTCCAATCGGGTCACGCTGCGCAGCGGCAGGCAATCGAATGCCACATCGACGAACCGGTCCATAATCCCTGTCCTGCTACTTATGGGCCGCGGCCACCTTGGCGCCGCTGTCCGCCACGGGAGCCTGCCGGTATCCCACCGCGGCCCAGCCCCCCTCGATCTGGACGAACGCGGCCCTGAGCTTGCCGGCCTTCTTCCATTTTCCGGGAAGTTCCAACCCTTCGGACTCGATGGTCTCCGGAAACAGCTTAGCAAATTTCTTCCGTAAGATCGCTTTCAGAGCGACCGTCGCGGTCGACTGGCGTCCCTGGCCCGGCGGATTGATGTCCAGATCTCCTTGCCGCACCAACCGGTAGCCCTTGTCGGCGGCCGCGGTCTTGTATTTGGCCGTGACATACATGGCCCCGTACTTCTTCGCCTCATTCTCGCCGGTCGTATAACGCTGGCCGCGAATGACGATCTCCAGGCCCCCGTCGCGGAGCGACAGGCTCACCGGCCTGAATTTCTCGAACGTGATCGACCAAGGTTCCTGGTCTTCCTGATCTTTGAGCGACTCGGGCAATGACCCGCGCATCTCAACGATTTGCTTGCGCACGTCCTCGTCGTGCAGCGTGACGCCCGACAGCAGGATCGCGGCAAGATTATTGGCGGCCGATTCGTGCAGCCGGAGCGACAGGTCGTAGGCCATCTCATCCAGTTCCGGCGGCACGCCGGCCGCGCCCAACTGACTGGCGTCGGCCTCCAGCACGATCGCGTGCAGCAGGTCCTGGGTGGTGCTCAGATCGAAAATCGACGGGAAACGACGTTGGCGCACCAGGGGATTGCGGAACTTTTCCAGAAAATCGACGTTCGCGCGTCCCAAGTCCCGTGCGGCTTCCTGGTCCAGCCGGTTGCGGACCCGCGCCTCGGCATGCCGCGCCGCAACCTGCTCGGCGGGGCCTTTGCCTTCGGCAACTTTTTGCTGAGCGATGCCGTTGATCAGTCCGCCCGGCCGGCCAGCCGATACGCCGGTGACCCGAGTGGCGGTCACGGCCGCAGCCGTCGAGGGCAGCCCGCGGATTCCGTTGGCGTCGATCACCACGCGCTTCCGACCCCCGATGCGGGTCGTGCCCTGAGAGTAGATGGTTGCCGGCCCGTTGAGGCCGACCGTGTTGGTGAAGGTCGTGCCGGTCAGCATGATGTCGAGGACCGCGTGGTCGGGATTCGGGACCAACTCGACCTTCAGTTGGCCGACGGTGCGTCCAGTGCCGCTGATTTGCGTGCCGTTGATGTCATCCTGCAGCGGCGCCACGTCGTTCAGCGTCCGTTCGATACCGGCTCCCACGATCCCTGTTTTTGCGGCCACGTACAGGTTCGGGCGGTCAAACGTACGTCGGACGGCGCGCACCAGGTTGCCAGCCTGGTGCATCCGATTGAGCCACGCCAGTCGCCGGTTGATCTCGGCAACGGCTTCTTCACTCGGATCCTGGGAGTTCTTGCCGAGCCATTCGGCCAACCCTCCGACTTCGGTCTCGTACTGTTTTTCCAGGTCGGGAGAAGCCGCGGCCTCCAGCAGTTGGAGATAATTCGTGAGCGCGTCGCCCACCGCCCGGATTTGAGCGATTTCGAGTCCCGGCTTGTCCGCGCCGAAACGTGCGGCAACATTAGCCAACAGTTCACGGTCCGGGGCCACGCCTGGCTTGAGCTGGGGCTGGAGATCCGACAAGCGCAAGTATTTCTGCCAGCCCGGGCCGATGGTGCCCATGGTCTTCAGGTAGGCAGAGAGCACGACGACATCTCGCCCAAGATCATCCCGCGACTGATCCAGATCGCCCGGGCTGATGGAGTGAAACTGCGAAGCGGCATTCTTGAGGGCATCGCCCAGGGCTTCGGGGGCCGGCAGGCTCAGGTCCTGCACCCAGTCAGCCAAGGCCCTTTGCAAACGCTGGAACCGGGGGCGCTCAAGCCCTTTGGCCTCGCCCTTCAATTTGGCCAGCACCGCGCTAAGGGCGGCAGCGTCCGCCGGGTCGCTCCGGTCGAGTTCGTGATGCAGCACTTCGAGATTCAGATAATTGCTCCACCGGGCACCGTTTGCGCCGGTCCCCAGCCAGGATTCGAGTTGCTGAAGCGCTACTTGGGATTCCGCCTTGGGGTTAGCGTCGGCAGCGGAACAAAGATTTGCAGCTAGCGCAAACACCACTGCGGCCAGGAGATAACGAACGCATTGCATCACTGAGACCTCAGGGTTTTTGTGGGACGAAGAAAACCGGCGGGACAAGGAAAACTCGCCCCTTTAATAGCATAAACCGGCCTGCTGAGGCTATACGAACCGCCAGCGCTACAGTCATTTGCAGCATAGTCGCTGGTCCGATAAAAAAGAACCCGATTCCGGCGGCCGTCATCCCAATTTGCTTAAGCAGAAAATTCATCCCAGTCATCCTAGACGGATGGTTGCAATCGACCTGCTAGCTTGCCACCATAGAGTCTGGATCGGGCCCAAGGGTCGCCCAGCAGCGCGGCCCCGACCTACAAACCGGTTCACCGGCCGCAGGACCTGGCCAATTTGGCGGAAACGGACGTGCGGTGCGCAGCGAAGCGTTGACTAGCGGCCCAGGGTGGGCCGGTTGGTAGTACGGACAGATTCACGGAGCTTGGTAAATGATGTATCGAATTGGCTGGATCTCCCTTGCCGGCGGCCTCGGGCTGCTCTTAACGGTCGGAGTGGGCATGCTCGAAAAGCGACGGGCCACGATGCCCCAGGTCCGGCCGGCGACCTTAGGCGACCGCGAACAATTCGTGGCGGCAGCATCCAAAACTGGGTCCGAAACCGGTGCGGAGACGGTAGCGGCCCAAATTCAGTCCCCGATCGAGTCCGAATCCGCCACGATTCCGCGGGAGCCCGTCGCGAAAAGCGAGGTCCTTGCCGCCGTGCCGGCCGCGGAAGTTCCGCCGGACGAGGCCGTCGCCAGCCAACCGACACCGATAGCTCCGGACCTGGATCAACTGGTCGAAGTCCTGGAACCGTCGGCAACTACCTTCGTTGCCGGCGGCGAAGAGGCCAACTCGACGGACGCGGATTCCGGCCCACGGCCGGACCCGGCTAGTAAACCGATTCCGGAGCCGGAACTGGACTGGCACGAGGATTATCAAGAGGCCTGGCAAGAGGCTGCGGAAGACGGCCGGATGCTGCTCATTTATTTTCACGACGTTCAATCGACCGCGGCCCGCCGGTCGTTTGAGCAAAAAACCCTCGCCAAGCCCGAAATCAAGGCCCGGCTGGTCGAGTTCGTGTTGCTCCGCCTGCCGGTCGATGCGGCAACCGATTTCCAGGGGCGTTTGACCCCGCTCTTGCGGCATCCGGCGTTCGCTGAGATGCAAGGGCGTTCAGGGATCGCGATCATCGACCTGGCCCATCGAAAAGCCAGCTATTACCGATACGTCGTGAGCACATTTCCCTTCACGCGGGGCAAATATTACCGCGGGCCGGCGTTGGAAATCATTCTTTCGCTCCCCCCCGGCACGCTCACGCAGCGGACGATGATCTACGCGGTGCGCACGCATCCGGAGGCGCCGGCCAGCACGCAAGGCAATTTCAACCACGTGCTGGCGGAAGAGGCCAAGCTGCAGTCCGACTATCAAGCCAAGATTCTGGTCCAGGGGCACCAGAACTGGGAGAATCGCTTCCACCGGATCAACGCGCGGCTGCCGGGCGGCGCGACGGCCCAGGAGGTGGTCGCCGAAAGCTGGCCCAACGAAAGCCTGGTCGATGCCTGCGTCGATTGCGTGGATAGCTGGCGGCAATCGCCCGGCCATTGGAACGCGGTCCGTTCCCGGCATCCGCTGTTCGGCTTCGACATCAAACGCGGCCGCAACGGCATCTGGTACGCGACCGGTATTTTTGGCCGGCGGTAAAGTTCGACGTGCCGCCTCTGCGGATTGTGCGGGCTGTAAATGCGCGGCGGGGGCACCGCGTTGCCAAAATTCACCATGTTGCCAAAACAGCATGCTAGTTTTCAGGTAGAGGGGAAGTTCCCCGCTCTGACTAAAAGCAGCTATAGCGGTGTTTTTGGCAATGCTGGCGCCCGTTTCGCAACGCAATCGGTCCGGCCGACGCCTGGGCGTCCTGGCGGTGCTTTGCGCGCTGGCGGCCAGCGGTTGCGCCAGCTGCCACTTCTGCTGCTTGCCGCGGATCGATCCGACCGGCGATCACATTTTCGTGCACAACAATTCGGGCCCCCCGCCGGCGCTACCGGCGGCAGTCGAAAGTCCGCCAGCGGTGGTCGTGGGCCCCTTGGCCCCGCCGCCAACGTCGGCGCCGGTGATCATGCCCCCGCTTCCGCCCGCCGCAGCCCCGGCCGCGGCTCCGATTGCCGCTGGGGGGCCCCTGCTCGTGCCCCAGTTGGGTGTATCGCTAAGCCCCACGCAAGTGGTCGCGCCCGTCGGCAGCGAAGTCATCATGATTGCCACCGTCGTTAACCAGGCGGGCGGCACGCTGCCGCGCGAACGGGTCGAGTGGACGATTGCCCAGGGCGGAGTCGGTCAGTTCGGGTCGCCGGGTCAGCGGGGCGCGTTCGATTTCCTCGACGCGCTGCGTGGCCTGCCCAAAAAGGTCAATAATACCTACGTCGTCAATTCGACCGTTTCGCATGCCACCACCATCGATCGCGGCACGCCGACGCCCACCGACGACGTCGCGATACGCAGCGGGCAGGCCTGGGTGACGGTGACCTCGCCGGTCGAGGGCAGCTCGTTCGTAACCGCGTACGCTCCCGACGTGAAAGGCTGGGACCAGCGACAGCAAACCGGGTCGATCTACTGGATCGATTCGCAGTGGATGTTTCCGCCTCCGACCATCAACCCGGCCGGCACTCGCCATAGCTTCACCACTAGCGTGACGCGGCAAACCGACGGCTCGCCGCTGGCCGGCTGGATCGTGCGGTATGAAATCACCGGCGGACCGGATGCCGGCTTTAGTCCCGACGGCGGACCAATCCTGGAAGTGATGACCAGTGAGAGCGGCCAAGCGACCGCGGAAATCTTCCAAAAAGCGGCGACTGCCGGCAGCAATCAGATCAGCATCCAGGTGATTCATCCCTCCGGCGCCACGGGCCCAGGCCGACGGGTGGTCGTCGGCAGCGGCTCGACGACGGCGACGTGGATCAGTTCGGACATTACGCTCCGCACGAGCGGCCCGGCGCAAGCCGGCGTCGGGGCCGTGGCCACCTATCGCATCGAAGTCACCAACCCGGCCAGCGTGCCGGTTCAGGGAGTCGTGGTTGTCGACCAGGCTCCCGCGGGCTTGGTGTTTCTCAACAGCAATCCGGCCCCGATCAGCTCGCCCGGCGGCCAGCAGTGGCAGTTGGGGGATTTGGGCCCGCGGCAAACGCAGGTCATTGAGGCCAATTTCCGCGTCGAGCAGGCGGGCAGTCTGAGCTATTGCGCCAGCGTGACGACGAGCTCCGGAACCTCGACCAAGAGCTGCGCCACGACCCAGGTCGGCGCCGGTCAGTTGGACGTGGCCATCCGAGGGCCCGCGGCCGCCGAAGTCGGCACCGACGCAACCTTCACCATCGAAGTCACCAACCGCGGCGATACGCCGGCCACGACGGTCGTCATTTCCGATCGTTTCGACGCCGGCTTGCAGCATACCGCGGCAGCCAGTCCGATCGAAGCCAACGTTGCCCAGATCGCGGCGCGAGAGACGCGACGCATCACGGTCACGTTTCATGTCGCGCAGGCGGGCCAGCTATGCCAAGAGGTCACCGTGACGGCCGATGGCAATTTGCGGGGCGAAGGGCGGACTTGTATTACCGCGGCCGACCGCGCCGGCCTGGCGGTTCCACCGGCGGCCGGCCCGACTCCGGCGGCCCCGCCGAGTAATCCGACGCCGGCAGTGCCCCCTGCGGCCGCAGCGCCCCAAACCATTCCCCGCACTCCCGGCGGTTCGCGCCTGACGGTCCACATGACGGGTCCCGACCACCGAAAGCTGGGCGAGAGTGCCCAGTTCGTCAGCACGGTCACCAACGTCGGCGATGCGCCGCTCAATAACGTTTTGGTCAGCGACGTAGCCGAGACCAGTCTCGAAGTAACGGGCGCCGAGGTGGGCTTCGAAATCCGCGGCGGGGCGCTGACCTGGACGGTTCCCACGCTCGAGCCGGGCCAGAGCAAATCCTTCCGCGTCGATTGCCGCTGCGTGAAAGAATCGACCCGGGCCTGCAACCGGGTCAACGTCACCGCCGACGGCGGGACGACCGGCGGCGACGAGGCCTGCGTCGAGATCACCGCACCGGCGGCCGCGGCCGCGGCGACGCCTGCCACGGCCAGCAAAATGAGTATCGCGGTCGCCGATCAGGCCGATCCGATTCGCGCCGGCGGCGAGACAACCTATCAGATCGTGCTCTCCAACAACGGCGCCGGGCGCGCCAAACAAGTGGCGCTCTCGGTGACCGTGTCGCCCGAGATGACGATCACCGAGGTGCACACCAGCCCGGTCCGCGGCACGATGTTTCCGCGCAGCGTAAAGTTCACGCCGATCGCTGAAATTCGGCCCGGCGAATCGATCACGTTCGAGCTGCGGGTCCGGGGCGATCGAGCGGGCACCGGACGGCTGCATGCCGAAGTGACCAGCGACCAGGATCGAAGCCCGATCGTTGCCGACGAAACGACTCAAATTCTAGACTAGCCCCGCCGGCCTGCGGCCGATTGTAGGAGTTACAAGCCGGATCCGACGGCTTGTAATTAGTCGCCCTCGAACAGCGAATACCGGGGCCGGAAATCGCGGAAAAACCGCGGCTGCACGCGCTGGCCCGCGAGTTGCTGTAGATCGGTGCGGGCACCGCTTGCCCGGCTACCGCGGGGCGCGAGCCGGTTACCTGGGGGGTAATCGGCAAAGTCCGCGTGACCGGCCGGGCTGACCTGGTTTCGGCCACGTTCTGAACCGTTTCGCTCGACAGCGGATCGGCATAACTACAGCAAAACCTGCGATTTTTTTGCCCGGTGGCGCAAATCGTGGTCTAGAGTTCGTCAGAGGTAGAACACTGCACATCTGGCCGCTCATGAAGCGCGGCCGCACATTCGCAAGCATCTGGCAAGAAGCCGCACGGTCTGCCTCCGCGGTAGTGACGCTGTAACTTATACCGTCAACGTACAAGTAAAGTTTTTCCAAATGCGCGGCTGCGCGCGTTGATGTGTTGACGCCGGGCCGCAAAACGACTTTAACTGAATCCATGAAGTTCGATTCCTACTTTTTGTCGGGAGCAAACCCATGAAGAGCCGCCTGATCCGTCGCGTCCTGGTGGCGCTGGGAATGTCGGTCACCCTGTGCGCAGCTGCGGCCGAAAGCCGAGCCTGCTGCCTGTTCGGCCGCGGTAACACTACCTACTACGCTCCGGCCGCCGTGATGCCGGCCTGCAACACCTGCAATTACGCGCCGCAGGTGACCTATCGCAGTGTATTCACCAGCGTGCCGGTCACGACTTACCGGCCGATCACCACCGTCAATCCCTGCACGGGCTGCCCGACCACCGTGGTTCAGCCGGTCACGACCTATCGCATGCAGCCTTCACTGGTGCCGGTAACCACGTACCGGCCGGTGGCCGCTTGCTGCTATGCCCCCAGCTGCCCCACGGGAGGTTGCGGTGCCCCGGCCTGTGCCACGGGAGCTTGCGGCAGCGCCGCCCCAATCGCTTCGAGCTATTACGCCCCCAGCTATCCGGTCGTACAAGCCAGCCCTGGCTGCTCGACCTGCACGGGTGGCGCAGGTGCCAACACTTATGTTCCGTCGGCCCCCGCGACTCTGGGTGCCCCGGGCACTGTGGTGCCGAGCCTGCCCCAGAACACTCCGGTTCCGCTGCCAGACTCGTCCAGTTCGATCAGCACCCCGCCCACTTACCGTCCGAACACTGCGGCCGATACGCAGCCGGTGGTGCGGCCGATTCCCGACAACGGCGGTGCCCGCAATTCGAACACGATCGTACCGCGCATGACCGACCCGCAGGACCGCCAGACGGCCCGCCCACGCGAGGATCGGATGACAGCTCGCCCGATTATCAACAACTGGACCTATCAGCCCGCCTCGTTGCGTGTCGCCCTGCCGGCGGATGCACCCGCCGAGGAAGGAAATTGGCACGCCGCCGGTCGCTGATCGACCGGAGTGCCTTCGAATCTCGGTGTGTACCGGGGACCCACAGCAACCCGCCGCTTCGCCCCCAGTGCGAAGCGGCGGGTTTGTTTTTTTGGTAAGCAATGCGGCCCGCTCAAGATGCAGGCTTTCGGCCGTAGTGGGGGCCCGGCCGCACGGCATTCTGCAACACCTGTTCCCAGCGGGTTGAGTTTACGCGTGGCGTAAAGCGATCGGCGCAAATCGCCGGGGACGTGGTTGCCGTCCGGGCGAACCTTGCCGTGGAAGCCGTATTTTCAGTAGCAGACGTGAAAAGGAGTCGAGAAATCCAGCAATAACGACCACCGTGGTGGAGGTCCGCTTCATCCTTCTTGCGCTTTTACAGGCAAAGGGCTGGTAAGCAATGCAATTGCGCCGCTCCCTTTTGGTCGGCCTGATGGCGGCTTTGGCGTGTCTGCTGACCGGCAGGCAGGCGCTGGCCCAATCGTTCGGGGCCGAGCTGTTCAACACCTTGACGCCAGCCTCCGGCGGAATGGCGGGTACGAGCATCGCGGCGCCGCAGGACAACGTGTCGGCCATCAACGGCAACGCCGCCAGCCTGACACAATATCGGGGCACGCAATTCACGCTCGGCGGCGCGTGGGCCGGCTCGACCTTCGACCTGAACCAGACCGGCAGCATTCCCGTCGGGTCGCCCACCCCGCTGATCACGCCCTTTTCGGCCAAATCGACAACACCCGGCGTGGCTGTGCCCAACATCGGCGTCACGCAGGACCTGAGCGCCCTGGGCCTGCCGGTAACGCTGGGCATCGGCGTGGTTTCGACCGCCGGCGGCGGGAGCAGCTTTCGTTTGCCGCAGGCCAACGGCACCAACTTTTCGTTGTTGTTCTTGAATTTCGCCAGCTCGATCGGCGTGCAACTGACCGACCGGCTCTCGGTGGGCGGAACCCTGTTCGTCGGATCGGCCTACCTCGATGGTCCGTTCGTCGGCGATTCGACGATGACCAACGCCTACGGCATCCGTGGCAGCGTGGGGGTCAATTACCTGCTGACCGAAAAGACGAACCTGGGCTTCTATTACCAGACCAAACAACATTACCGTTTCAAAGACGAAGTCCGTCTGGAAAATCCCGGCGGCACCTTTCAAGTGTCGCAGGATTTGCGTCTCGATCTGCCGGATAACATCGGGCTGGGCGTGTCCAATTCGAGCCTGCTGGACGGCCGGCTGCTGCTGGCCGCCGATGTGCTCTATATCCAGTGGCAGTATGCCGACTTGTTCAGCACCATCTACCGCAATCAGTGGGTCATGCAGCTGGGATCGCAATACACAGTCAACCAGCGCTGCCGGTTGCGACTGGGATATGCCTATGCCGAGAATCCGATCAATCCCAATACGGGCGATTCGCTGGCCGGCATTTCGCCGCCGGGTGGTTTTCCGGCCATCAAGTACTTGCAGGCTCAATTCGGGGTCATCAACCAGCACCGGATCTCGGCGGGCGTAGGCCTGGTCGACGTGCTGCCCGGCCTCGACTTCGACGCGTTTGCCGGCGGCATGTTCGAAGCGTCGCAATCGTTCGGCAACCTGACGAACATTAGCGTTGAAAGCTACTGGATCGGCCTGGGCTTCACGTGGCGTTTCGGCCGCGGCGACTGCGAGCGCGGCCCGTGGACGTCGACCTAGCACCGCCCCCTGATGGGCCAACCGGCCGGTGGCGCTCAAGCCGGCGCCGAGGCCGGTCAAACCGCGGTCCAGCCGCCAGCGCAATGAGATCCCCGTCACGGGGCGCTGCCGGCATGTCTGGCCAGGATTTGCTCCGCCTGGGCGTGAAATTGCCCGCGGGCGATGACCGCATCGCAGCCGGCCTCGGCCGCTGCTTGCAACTGGGCCTCGTGCACATGCGGCCCGAAGGCCAAAATCGTCGGCCGGCCGGCCAGCGCTCGCAAGCGCGGCACGAGGGACGCCGGATCGATTCCCGGCATACTCAGGTCCAAAATCACGAGCCCGGCGCCCTGCTGCTCGGCCTGAATCAGGAGCGCCGGTGCGTCGGCAACCGTCCTCAAAGAACAGCCGGCGCGCGCCGCCGCTCCCTGAGCCTTGGACGCGGTCATCAGATCCGTGGTCAACAAAATCGCGGACATGCGGGACTCGCTAAACCGCTTCCGGCCCGCGGACGTCGCGACCGATCTCGATGGCCTCCAGCGCCGGTAGGACGAAGATCTTGCCGTCGCCGATATTGCCCTCGGGTCCGGTGCGGGCGACGTTCATGATCGTTTCGATCGTGCGGTCGAGAAAGTCTTCGTTCACCGTGATTTCGAGAGCCACTTTGCGCAGCAGGTTGGTTTTGTACTCGTTGCCGCGGTAGGTCTCGGTTTTGCCGCGCTGCCGGGCGTAGCCCTGCGCATCGCAAACGGTCATGCGAGTCACGCCGATCTTGGCCAGCGCCTCGCGAACCGCGCTAAGCCTGGTCGGCTGAATCACGGCCACTACCATTCTCATGCGTGCAAGCTCCCGCCGCGCGAAATTCAACTCCTAGTAGCATAACTGCTGCGCGCCGTGGCGAAAAGTGAAGCTCTTGCGGGTAAGGCAAACGAAGAGTGACGGGGATAGGGAGATGAAGAGAGGATACGGGGGATGACGAGGAACAAGGATGGAATGTTTTGACAAAAGCCCGAATAGCCGGCAGTCAACGATTGCCGGGGCCTCATCGACGGTCGATTTCTCACGCTCCAAGAAGCAAAAAAAACTCCTCCCGCGGTTTCCCAGGAGAGGAGGTTTCATTTTTTCGCTGGAGGCACTTGCCCGGCTTACGGCTTGGTGAGCTGCAATCGGGCTTCGACCACTTTGCGGATTCGGCTGGCAGTCTCGTCCAGGTGGGCTCGGCTGTAATCGTCGAGCTTGGGATTGCCCTTGAGCAGGGTGGTGATCCGGCTCTCCAGGCCGTTCAGCTCGGCATAGGCCAACGTCTGGCAATCCTGCGGAGCGCCGTTGTCGCCCATGGCCAGCGCGGCCAACCGCTTGAGATAAATCCGCTGCAAATTGCGCCGCAGACTGCTGATGGCCGGTTTGCGGTTGGTGAATTCCCCCTCGGGCATTTTGTCGACCTCGGCATAAATGGCTTTGGTCAGCCGCGAGAGCAACTCCGCCGAGGTCAGGGCGTCCTGGTCGGCGGGCACCTTAAGTTCCGAATCGTGCAGCCGGTCCAACGTCAGCGGCGAAAGAAGCTGACTGAGAATCCGCTCCTGCCACATCGCAATCACCTCGTGCACCGGATAGTCGGTGCGGAGCGGCACATCCGTGCCCCAATGGTTCCAGCGCGAGGCCGCCAGGTGGTTGTATAGTTGCGGCGGAAACTGGAACGGCTTGTCGCTGAAGACTTGTTCCTCCACCAGCGTCAAGGCTTCACGCTGCTTGGCGGCATCGACCACCACGAAAGGCGGCTGGCCGTTGGCATCCCCCTTATGGGCCCGATTGACGTACAGACCGCCGACGAAGCGCGAAGCGAAATACATGGCCGTGCCGTGGTTCCCCAGCAGAATGCCGAACGCCCGTCGAGCTTGCTGATAGCCGTCTCCCTCTTTCGTCACGTCCTCGATGACTTTGGGCCACAGCTCACCGATCAA
Source organism: uncultured Planctomycetaceae bacterium (assembly GCA_963793635.1). Classification (GTDB taxonomy): domain Bacteria; phylum Planctomycetota; class Planctomycetia; order Pirellulales; family PALSA-1355; genus CAWCAX01. The sequence continues at coordinate 639,977 of CAWCAX010000006.1, read as the reverse complement.
TTGAGCCCGCAGCTTGGCGTAGGCGATCGGATCCTTGCCCATGTCGAAACGGTTGGACAGCGGATCGGGATCGATGCCGCGGGTATCCTCGTCGGTGGAGTAGGCCAGGGCCGGCTCGCCGCTGCGGCCGGCGATCTTTTTGAGCTCGGCGATTTCGCCTTCGGTGCCGCCACTGAGCGGTTTGTAGCCGTACTCGATGGCCCACATGTCGTAGGGGCCGACGGTCGACGAGAAATAGTCCCCCTGATTGGCTCCCTTGGGCACCAGGTTGGTCGGCGAGTAATCCATGACCGACGAGGTCAGACCCGTGTCTTTGGTCTTTTGCGGGTCGTTCAATTCGTCCAGCGTGTAGAGGGTGCTGGCCTTGAAATTGTGCCGCAGACCCAGCGTGTGGCCGATCTCGTGCATGGTCACTTCTTTCAGACCCTGCATGATCATCTTCTCGCGCTCGGCCGGGCTATTATCGCGGGCGGCCACCACGGCGGCTCCAAATGCCAGCTCGCGCGAGAGGCCGTGGAACAGCTCGCAACCCAGGTGGTGCTCGTGCGCCGAGAGCTTGGCCTGCTCGCTGCGGTAGGTCGCCAGATCGAGCGGCCCGCCGGTCAACTCGGCAATTCCCGCCGGAGTGAAGGTCTCGTACTCTTCCTTCCAGAAGCGCAGGAAGTCGGCGTCGAAAATCACGTCGGCGTCCAGAATCTGGCCGGTCGTCTGATTGACCCGCGAGGGACCCATGGCAAAGCCGGCCCCGGCGGTGATCCAGCGGAACGTGTTGTAGTTGATGTCTTCCGGATCCCATTCGGCGTTGTCGGGTTGCTGCCGCACTTCGATGGCGTTGGCGAAACCAGCCTTCTCGAAAGCTTTGTTCCATTCCAGAATGCCGTCGCGGATCGGCTTGCGGTAGACGAACGGAATCGTCTTTTCCAACCAAAAGATGATCGGCTTGGTCGGCGGCGAGATGTCGGCCGAGGCATCCGCCTTGCGCAGATCCCAACGGTTGATGTAGCGAACGAACCGGTCGTCGACTCCCTTGCGCGAATAGTCCTTGACCACCGTCAGGAAGTAACCGACCCGGTCGTCGGCCACCCGCGATTGAAAACCCGTGCTGGGCAGCAAACTGATCGAATAATGCACGTTGATCGTCGCGCCGCGGCTATCCGCCACCGAGTCGATGTCCTGGCCGCCGCTGGAGGCGTAGGTCGCCGCGACTTCCAACTCGATGTTGTCCTTGAAGCCCTTGATGCGGGCCCAACTCGACTTGCTTTCGGAAAAGCTGAAGCCGGGCAGCACCGACGAGATTTGTGGCAGGTCGCCCATGAAAATCGGCGTCAACTCGACCACGTAGGCCCCGTTGGGGGCCGTCGTCACGATGGGTAAGCTGAACAAGACACTGTCGGTATAGGCGAAATTAACGGCCTTCTCCTCGGGGCTGCCCTTGGACGCCGTGAACCGCACGTTTCGCCGGACGACGTGAATCCGCTCGTCGACTTTGCGGAATTGCCAGATCCAATCGTCACCGAAACCCCAGCTCATGCCCCCCAAAATCGCCCCTTTACCGATCCCGCGCGCAATCGAGATCAGGACGATAAAATCGCGGTCCAAGTGATTGGGGCCAAGCTCCGCGTATAGCCGAGTTCCCTTATGGTGCAGCTTGATCAAACCGTCGACGGCTTCGGAGTCCTTGATCACGTCCGCATAGGGCGGGTACTTCGGCGCCGGCGTGGCGGGCGTCGTCGCTGCCGCCGCAGCAGCCGGAGTAGCGGCCGCGGCTTGTTGGGCGGCCTCGGGCGCATCGGCAAAGGCCAGGCCCGAGCCGACGATTAGACTGCCGGCGATTAGACCCGTGGCGAGGATCGCCAAGCCTGGCGGCGAGGAATGCAGACCGCGGAACGACCGAATCATCATGGCGTTTCTCATGGGTAGAAGGTAGGCGCAAACGAGACACCCGCAACGTGCCCAAGGCGGCGGGTGAAGTCGCAACCGTTAAATATAGCCTAATTTAGCGTCGCCCAGAATGGGCGCAGGGGTCACCCAAATTGGCCGAATTCGAGGGCGGCAAGGCAGTTAGGCACCTCTGGCAGAAGCTTGGCGGACCCGGGACCCTTGTCTTCCTTACGTAACGAATGCAGGCTTAGTGCGGACAGGGGACGCCAATTCATGGCCGGTTACGCGGTCAGCCTGCTGATCGCCGCCAGTACAATCAGGAAGGATGTTCCAGGTGTTGCGGATGGCCAGCCATGCGGAGATTGCCCCGGTCTTGGCCGCTTATCCGGCCGACTGTCAGCCCAGCCTGGTTCGAGCCGCTGGGCGCAGCCGGCGGCTTCAGCGGGGCCAGCTTCTGGCGGCTCACGACCGCTCGCGGCCCGCTTTGCCTGCGGCGCTGGCCGGCCGGCTATCCGGCCGTCGATCAGTTCCAATTCATCCAGGCCGTCCTGTGGCACGTGGACCTGGAAGGGTTCCAGCGGATTCCGCTCCCCCTGGAAGCGGCCGATCACGCCGGCTATGTGACCCACGACGGCTGCTTTTGGGAGTTGGCCCCTTGGCTGCCCGGCGTGGCCGACTATCACGCATTTCCGAGCGAGCAACGGCTCGCGGCGGCGCTGACTGCCTTGGCCGAATTTCATCGGGCGGCCGTCAGTTTTCCGCTGGCCGACATCGGGCCCGCGCCCTCCCCCGGTATCCAACAGCGGCAGGAACATTTTTTAAGACTGCGCGGCGGCGCCATTCGCCAACTGGCCGACGCCATTCACGCCGGGCACTGGCCCGAGCTGGCCGCGCGCGGCCGGCGACTGGTGCAGTTGTTCTCGCTGGCCGCCGAGTCGAGCCTGGCGTTGATCGCCCAGGCCAGCCGGGTGCAAATCGCATTGCAGCCCTGCATTCGCGACATCTGGCACGACCACGTTTTGTTTAGCGGCGACCGCGTGAGCGGGATTGTCGACTTCGGCAGCCTGCGGCCCGACAACGTCGCGACCGACGTGGCCCGGCTGCTGGGCAGCCTGGTGGGTGATGACCGCAGCCGCCTGGGAACACGGCCTGGCCGCCTATCAATCGATTCGGCCGTTGTCGGACGACGAACAGTTGCTCGTGGCCGCCTTCGACCGGACCACCGTTATGATGGGCGGGCTGCAATGGCTGGAATGGATTTATCTGGAGCACAAAGCGTTTCCGGACCGCGCCGCCATCGAAGCTCGACTCGACCGGGCAATTGACCGCGCCGCGCGACTGGCCGCCGATTCGTAGTTTCCCGGCTGCTAAGCCCCGGCGGGCGCCAGCGCCAGCTCTTTCAGGGCGTCGAGCGCCGCGATCAGGTCGGCTCGCGACAGTTCCGCCCAGCCGGCCAGCTTGTGCTTGAGAATGCACAGCTTGAACGACTCGAAGGCCTCGCTGATATCGGCGGGCAACGAGGCCAGGTTGGCAAACGGTCGCAGCGGCGCGACGTCATGCGCTTCGGCCGAAGACCGATCGCCGATTTGGCTGTCCCCAGCCTTTTCGGCGTCCCGCCCGTCGCGCCTCGCCATCGACTTCGTCGGCAGGACTGGCCTTTTGTGCCGGCCGGACCAGGTCGATCTTGCCCGACAGCGATTCGACCGCGCCTTCGGCGGCCAGCGGCTGGGCGTCTTCGTCCCAGTCGGACGGGGCGTTCTCCTCTTGGCAGGGCTCGAGTTCGGCGACGGCGCCGAGGGTTTCCCAGCGCGTGCGGCGCATTTGGGCGATGGACCAATCATTTTGCACGGCGCCTTCGAGCCACATTTCGGCGTCGTTCCAGTCGAGCGCCGCCTGGAAATGGCTCCAGTACAGTCCCTGGTAACCGTCACGGACTTCGGAGAATCGCTCGAACACGCGCCGCAATCGGCCGACGTGTTGGGGCGTAACATTGCCGACTTCGCGGCTCCAGGTCTCGTCGGAATAATCCGACAAGTCGACGCCGGCGGCACTCAGCGCGGCGCGCCACTGCTGGATAATTCGCCCCTTGTCCCAGTTGGTGGTGCTGACCAATCGCTGCCACTGGCCCAAGAACTGTGCGCTCGTCGCTTCGAGAATCGCTGAATCCATGCGCTGGTCCGCCGTCCGTTGAGGGTCCGCTGTTTTAGCCACCTGCCAGCGGATTCTAGCAGTCGGCCGTCGCGCGACGGGCGGCCAGCGAGAGAGCGGGCCGTAGCGAGGGGGCCAAGCCCGCGCGCAAACGTCAGCGGCGGCTTGAGTTGGTCAAGGGGCGCGAAGGTGCGCCGGCACTCGAAGACGTGGGGAAAACTTGTCGATCTCGCAGACGCACAGTCCGCGGCCGGCACGCCGGCCGCTACGGCCCTGGCAGCAATGGCGGCGGGAACGGGTGCGGGAGATCGACGGCTCAGGGGGCCTGTTTTGCGGCTGGCTCGGCCGAAGGATCCTGCTGGACAGGAGCGTCCGCGGCCGACTCCGCCACGCGCAGCCGGAAGATCAGCCTTACGGTTTGCCCAGCCTGGGTTTGCTCCTTCTGGGGCAGCGGTGCACTGGGCGGCGGCGTATCGGCTGCCGGCGCATTGGGCGGCGGCGCATTGGGCGGCGGCGCATCGGGCTGGGGCGCATCGGGCGGCGCTCGTCGGGCAGCCGCTTGCTGCGGCTTGGAACTTGCCGAGTCCGATTTAGCCTGCTCAGAGTTGGTCGGCTCCAGTTTCGCATCGCGGATCTGCTTTGCGGTTCCATCGAATTTGGCCCGGCGCTTCGCCTTCTCGGCGGCGCGCCCGGCGGAGGCGCCCTTGCCGGCGGAATCGGCCTGGAGCCCGCGATCCCGTTGGTTTGCGCTGGAGGGAGCCGCTTCGAATCCGACCGAAGCCATCGAAAACTGCTGCGGATGTTGGCGCAAGTCGTGGAGCGTCGCCACAAACTGTTCTGGCGTGGCGGCAACCGTAACCTCGCGCAGCGTCGACCCCTCGTCGACCGAGTTTTGGATCAGCGCGTTCTTGAGCCGCCGCGTTTTGGCTCTCCGCGTCCAAACTCCGCGCCACCGGCTCTCGCCTGGCCTTGGCCGCCTTCGCTGCCGCGGCTGACAGCGACTTGCCGTCGGTTTGCTTGTCCTTGATTTGAAATTGTTCTACCTCGGGCTCGGTTCCGTTTTGCTTGGAACCAGCAGCGTCGCGCTCGGTCTGCGGCGGCAACGGCGACAGTTGATTTCGGCTCAGGAGTTGCTCGAAGGCCTTTTGGCGGACGGCCTCGGGAGTGAGTGCAACCTCACAGACGAAGGTGTCCGGGCCGCCCAGCGCAGCGTCGGATTCATAGTAATCAAGCTCTAAGTCGGCAGACGATTTGGCCGCTGCTTCCGCGCTGCCCGACGCCGTGAGACTTGGGGCGACTGGCGGCTGCAAGCCGCCCCCAGTTGCTCGCCCGGCCAGACCGGAAGCTGGCGCCGCGGCGGCCCGGGCTCCGGCGGCGGCGGCTTGCTCGGGGTCGGCCGGTCGATTGCCGGCCAAACCGGCCTGCTTTTTTTCTTCGTCGGCGAGCTGATCGGCTTGAGCGGCGGACTTGCGAAGAGCTATCTCGGCCGGCCGTTGGTTGGCAATGGCGCCGTCGCGCGCTGCCGTTTCGCCCCGCGGCAGGCCTTCCCCGGCAGCGGCTCCGATTTCGGCCGGCGGGTGGTCCTGCTCCCATGGTTTCTCGGCCGCCGACGGGGCCCTGGCGATCGCCCGTTCGCGCTCGGCAACGCGCTGTTTTGGACCGGCTACGATCATGGCCACGGCCGCGGCCACGACCATCACCGGCCAGAACAGGGCCCGCCAGGTGCGCGGATAGGGCCACGACCGCTGCTGCGGCAGGTTGCCCAGCAGCTGTTTTTCGACCGTTTCCGGCAACAGCGGTGCGGCAGGCCCATCTACTGCATCGCGCCGCCGATTCGTCGCCTAACAATTCCTGCTCGGCGCGCGCAGCACGCGCTCACCCAGATCCTCGGGCAATCGATAGCGCGGCAGGGCCTGGAACGAGGATCGCAAGTTTCGCAGCTCTTCGTACAGCTCGCGCGATTCGGCGCTTTCTCCCAGCAGCCGCTCGACGCGCCGCTGCTCGTCGGCGTTCAATTCGCCGTCGAGATAGGCGCTGATCAGTTCTTCGTCGGGATCGTGGGTCATTTTGGTTCTGCGCACCGTTCCCGCCGGGGAGGCTTTTCGGCTTAGCCGCTACTTCAGGTCCTCGAGCATGACCGACTTCAATTGTTCTCTCAACTGCAACCGCGCGCGGTGCAAACGACTGCGCACGGTGCCGACCGGCAGATCGAGTATTTCGCCGATGGCTTCATAACCGTAACCGTCCATTTCGCGCAAGACCAGGACCGTGCGATGTTCGTCGCTCAAGGTGGCCAGCGCGGCTTGCACCGCCGCGGCGCGCTCTTGCTGCTCCAGCCGGTCGCTGGGCGTTTCCAGCCGGGCCGCCGGTTCTTCGCCCGTCGCTTCGCGGGTCTGTTCGACGGAGAGCAGCGGCTTGGCGCGTCTCCGCCGGCTCATGGCCCCGTTCAGAGCGATGCGGTAGAGCCAAGTGTAAAAGCCCGACTCGCGGTGAAATGACTCCAATTTGACGAACGCCTGCACCAACGCATCCTGCACCACGTCGTAGGCTTCGTCGGTCGAGCCGATGACATGCACGATCGTGTTGTACAAGCGGTCCTGATATTTCGTGACCAATTGGCCGAACGCCGCCGAATCGCCGCTCAGCGTCTCGTCGATCAACTGACTGTCGTCTCTCACAACCGCTCCACGATTGGGACGCAGCTTGCGCCGACAAAGTTCCGCCTACCCGACCGACCGCGGCGCCGCCGGGCCCCGGCGCCGGCTCGGCAATCCGCTTCCAGACCGCCCCGGGCCGGGGATATCAAACTCCTGTGGCCGCCTTAGCTTGCGCTTCCGCTGTCCGATGCGCAACCGGCGATGTCAGGAGCCGCCCTTATGATAACCTCCTGGGTCCGGTTTTGCGGGCATATTCGGAAAAAAAGTCCCGCCGGCTACCGCCGCGCCCGAGCTTGCGGACGTCAGCCGCGGACGGCCCGATATAGAATCGCCGGGTTCTCTTCGCGCTCGATGGCTTCCAGGTTGGCCACGGCCAGCCGCCCGTGGTTGTAGAGATATTCCACGTGCGCCGCCGACCTCCTCCAACGCCAGCAGGATGTGAAAGCCCTTCACCCGGCGATACAGGCGTTTGGAAATCTCGTTGGTCGAAAGCGGCTCCGTGGATTCCCCCACGATGGCGAGAATCTTTTCGAGTTTGCGCAAATGGCTGGCGCGGATTTCGTCGATCCGCTCGGGCACATTGCGGAACGGCTGCTCGTGACCCCCCATAGCCAAATCGAAATCGCCGGCAGCGCGCACTTTTTCCAGCGAATCCAGATAATGGCCCAGGCCCGTGCTGGGCGTGATGCTCTCGGGAGCCTGGTGCGGAGTGATGCTGGGCAGAATATGATCGGCCGACAGCAGGATGTCTCCCAGCGCGATGCAAACCTGCCCCGGACAATGCCCGGGAACGTGGATGAAGCGCATGCCGTCGAGGACCATCCCATCGAACAGCGTGATGGCGACCGGCAGGCTGCGGACGTGGCGTTTGGAGAATCCGTACATGTCGACAAAGGCGGATTGCATGGCTGCCCGCACGCCAGCCTGTTGCAAAAAGCGCCGCAGAGCCGCCGTAGCCACGACGACGCGCTCTTCATAGGCGGTCAGGATGCGTCGATCGAGCTGGTGGATGGCGATTTCGGCGCCGGTTTGCTCGGCAAAGAATGGCAGTCCTCCGAAATGGTCGATGTGGCCGTGCGTGATCACGATGCGGCGGATGTCGGCCAGCCGAATCGGCTCAGCGAAATCGGATCCAACCGCATCCAGGCCGGCCGCCAGCTGCGCGTTGGACTCGCCGTAACCGCTGCCGGTGTCGACCAACGTGGGGGGCCCGGCCCCGAGCAGCAGATATGCAAACGTAACCAGGTCGGGAAAAGCTTCGCAGGGGAGCCGGTAGATCCGAACCCCGGTCGAGGAGGTGAACCGCTGCACAGCCGGCAACATGACAAGCAGACCTCACAGGGGCGAGCGGAAACAAGCAGCCGGCTGAATTATCGCCGCCGGGAAGGACGGTCGGAAAGGGCCGGCCCAAGGCATTCGGACGGGCAGCTTGACTCAAACGCAAATAGTGATACATTCAGTGTTTGCGCTTGAGTTTCGCCAGATGAGCTGCGTGCAGTGGGGTCCGCGGCGGTCGCTGGTGCCGATTCGAGCCCGCCAGTGCTCGACACCGTGTCGGCACGTGCCGTCCGCCGGTCGTTGGCTGCGGCAACTCAGGTAGAATGTTCCTCGCTCGGCCAAGTCCCCCATCATTCTTGCATGGCTTCACCTCTGGTCATCGATATTCGCAGCGCCGAAGACTTGCGCGACGTCGTGCATCGTGCCGTGCAAGCCTTGGCCGAAGGCAAACTGGTGGCCCTGCCGACCGAGACCGTGTACGGCCTGGCCGCCAGCGCGCTCGACGAGCGAGCGGTCGAGCGTCTGAATGCCGTCAAGAATCGACCCGCCGGGCAGGCCCTGACGTTGGCCGTGAAAAGCGCCGATGACGCGCTGGACTACGTGCCGCATTTGAGCGCGCCTGGGCAGGCGCTTGGCCCGCCGCTGCTGGCCCGGCCCGGTGACCATCGTGGTGGAAGATCATCATTCCGAAAGCCTGGTGCATCAATTGCCGCCGAGCGTTCAGCGGGCGGTAACGCCGCGGGCCTCCATCGGGCTGCGGGTGCCGCACCACCAGGTCGTGCTCGACATCCTGCGGATGATGGCCGGCCCGGTGGTTTTGACCAGTGCGAATCGCAACGGCAACCCCGAGTCGCTGACGGCTGAAGAGGTGCTCAAATCGCTGGGCGATCAGGTGCAGTTGGTGCTCAACGACGGACGGTGCCGCCTGGGCCAGGCATCGACGGTGGTCAAGGTGGGCGAAAAAGAATTGCAAGTGCTGCGGCCGGGAGTCGTATCGGAGCAGACTCTCAAGCGGCTCTCCAGCATGTTGATCCTGCTGGTCTGCACCGGCAATACCTGCCGCAGCCCGATGGCGGAGGTGCTGTGTCGAAAAATGCTCGCCGAAAAAAAGGGCTGCTCGCCGGCCCAACTGAGCGACAATGGCATCCTGGTGCAATCGGCCGGCATTTCGGCCACGATGGGCAGCCGGCCCAGTCCCGAGGCGGTCGAAGTCCTCGCGAAGATGGGCTTGAACCTGTCCGATCACGAGTCGCAGCCGCTGACGGCGGGGCTGGTGCGGCACGCCGACGTCATCTGGACGATGACCCGTTCGCATCGACAGGCGATTGTGGCTCAATGGCCCGAGGCCGCGCCGCGGGTGCAGGTGTTGTGTCGCGATGAAGGCGATGTCGCCGACCCGATCGGCGGCCCGGTCGAGTTTTACGAACGGTGTGCAGCCCAGATCAAGATCGAACTGGCCGCGCGCATCGCGCAGGCTCGAAATCTGATCGCGCTTTTCCAGTCGTGGAGATGAAGTCATGCGGATTGCCATCGGCAGCGACCATCGCGGGTTTCAGATCAAGCTCAAGGTCATCGAGTTGGTCCGGCAACTCGGCCACGAGGTCGTCGATGCCGGCCCGGCCGATCCCTCCAGCGTCGACTACCCGGACATCGCCGCCATCGTGGCCCAAAAGGTCAGCCTGGGCGAAGTCGATCGGGGCATTTTGATCTGCGGCACCGGTATCGGCATGTGCATCGCCGCCAACAAGCTCTCCGGCGTCCGCGCGGCCCCCTGCCACGACGACCTGACGGCCGAAATGAGCCGCCGCCACAACGATCTGAACGTGCTCTGTCTGTCGGCCGACATGTTGGGCGAAAAGCTGATCGACCGGATGATCGAAATCTGGCTCAAGACCGAATTCGAGGGGGGCCGCCATGCCCGCCGTGTCGAAAAGATTGCCGGCCTGGAAGCCGGCTGGCCGAAGCCGGAGTGAGGCATTTCCGTCCCACCGTTTTCAACGGGCTTGCCACATAACAGCCTATCCGAGAACCGTTGGGGACTGGCTCATTTTTGCGGTGCCCGGGGAGAGAAATGTGCCTGTCCCCTTCTCCCGGACGGTTCTCGGATAGGATCATCGCTTCAGTTACGCGCGCGGAAGCGGGGCTGTTTACGTCTCGATCAACCCGCGCAGCGTCTGCAAATTGACGACGTCCATCTCGACGCCATTCTCCTGTTCCTTGGCCGTCTCCAGATACATCGGCGTCCGGCGAAACCGCGCATCGTTGAGCAGCAACCGGAACGGCTCCAGCCCCAGTTTCCCGCGCCCAATGTGGGCGTGCCGGTCGACGCGCGAGCCGAGCCCCTGCTTGCTGTCGTTCAGATGAAACGCTTTCACCCGCCGCAGGCCGACGATCGAGTCGAGTTGGGCCATCGTGGCCCGGTATTCGCGCTTGGTGCCCAAGGGATAGCCGGCCGCGAATAGATGACAGGTGTCGATGCACACGCCCAGCCGCTTGGGCTCGGCCACGCCGGCGATGATCACGGCCAGATGTTCGAACTGCCAGCCCAGGTTCGATCCTTGTCCGGCCGTGTTTTCCAGCAGCGTCAGAACCTTGAGCCCCGGCGTGCGGCGATGCACCTCGTCGAGCGCGGCGGCCACGCCGGCCAGCCCCTCGGCCTCGCTGCTGGTGGTGAACGAGCCAGGATGCGTGACCAGCTGCGGGATGCCCAAGTGCTGGCAGCGCAGGAGTTCCTCGGTGAACGCGTCGATCGACTTTTGCCACAGCTCCTCATCCGGGCTGGCCAGATTGATCAGGTACGAGTCGTGGGCGATAGGGTGTTTGATCTTGAGTTTTTTGAGTGCCGCCTGAAACCGCGTTCGATCGTCGGCGGTGAGCGGCTTGGCCCGCCACTGGTTGTTGTTTTTGGTGAACAGTTGCACGCAATCGCAACCCGCTTCGGCGGCGGCCTCGACGGCCTTATAATAGCCGCCGGCAATCGACATGTGGGCACCGAGGATGGGCATTACTGGAATTGAACATAAAGCCTGCCCGGTTGACAAGCGTTGGCCGTCGCTAGGGGAGCTATCGAGATGATCGAGTTAACCGAGCAGCCAGGCGACGAACACGAGGCTCTCCTCAAGCACTTCTTGGACGCGGTGTTTAGGACAGCCGATCTGTCAATCAAGCATTCGACAATTCCAATTCTCCACACCCTGAATGGCAAGATGATTGACAATCGGTCAGGGGTCCTCCTCCAAGTCCATCAAATGCATTTTCTGGTCACCGCCGGCCACGGCATGCTCGATCATTGTGCCCAGCGGCACCTAATGCACCTAGTCATGCCAGGGAAAGGCTCGCACCCGATTGACTTACGGTACGAGCGCTGCCACGTGACAAATAATGAATTTGAAGACCTCTGCGTAACGAGATTGCACGAATCGACTGTCGACCGGCTGGACGGCAGCTGCCGCTTTTTGCGACTGACGGACATGATGTCGAAGGTCGATCCCAGACAGGAGACTAGCTTGTACTTCCTTTTCGGTTACCCGTCTGCACGGTTTGACAAAGATGAAGACGGCGTAAACCGAACATCCGCTTGGAAGTACATCACGGTTCGTTATCCGGACGACTATACGCAAGTCGAAAATTACAATCCGGAAATTCACCTAGTCCTTAAGTACCAGCGTGGTGCGACGAACTCGACAGGCGAAGTGGTGCATCCACCAGGCATGAGCGGATGCGGCATGTGGTCTATCGGAATGCCGGTTTCCCATTCAATATTCAGGCCAGAAGACTTCAGGCTCGTGGGAATCCAAAATGCGTGGCATAAGTCGCACGAGTACGCCAAGGGGACATGGATCGATAACGTCATGCGAATTATTTGGAGGTACTTTCCGGATGCGAGGGGGCCCATGCGATTACACGGGATGGCGTTCTAGGGCTTGCACTCATCTCAAGAAGGGGGCGTCGCGCGCAACGGTGGCGGGATTCGTTAATCGAGTGCCGCTGTATGCACGGTTGGTCTGCTACGCCAAACGCTCGCGCCGCTGGATTTGTCGTATCTTAGCCCGCCGGCTCGCGAAAAAAACAGGCCGCCCGAAGGCGGCCTGTTTTTACGGCGAGGGTTGAATGTCTGGCCACACGCTTACTTGCTGGCCACGGCGTTGGGAGCTGCGGCCACGTCGCTGCTGGCCATCCGGGCCACGTTGTTGGTGCGGTTCGAGTCGGACAGCTCCTGCCGGCCGTCCACGGCGGCGAACAGCGTGCTGTAGGACACCGAGCCGGCAACCCGCAGGTCGCAAAGCGAACCCATGCACCGCTCGCGGTCTGCAAAAAAAGAACCCCGTCAGGGGTTCCATTCAATAGCCGTGGGCAGTCGCCCACGGGATTCGCGCTTCCGCGCAAATATCGATGACCCCGCGAGGGGTCAAACGAAGCCCGTGGTTGTCGCGCCCGCGCGGCATGTTTCAGCGCGACGGTGCATCAGGCTCGTGTGGTGCGACCCCTGTCGGGGTCGGAACGAAATTGCGCGTCGTGGGATTCCGTGGGCGATTGCCCACGGCTATTGACTTGGGCCCCTACCGGGGCGATCGGAGACCGCAAGGTGTGAACACGATCCGGCGATGCTCTCTCGTACGATCCGCGCCCGTTGCGATGATTTTATGGGGCAGCGGCTTTGCCGCCCAAAGGCCATCTCTCAGCGCAAAACAAATCAGGCCGCCCGAAGGCGGCCTGTTTTTACGGCGAGGGTTGAATATCTGGCCACAAGCTTACTTGCTGGCCACGGCGTTGGGGGCTGCGGCCACGTCGCTGCTGGCCATCCGAGCCACGTTGTTGGTGCGGTTCGAGTCGGACAGTTCCTGTCGGCCGTCCACGGCGGCGAACAGCGTGCTGTAGGACGCCGAGCCGGCAACCCGCAGGTCGACCGACAGCGTCTGGCCGGCCCCGATCCCCATGATCCGCTGTTCGCTGACCGGGGTCGAGTCCGCCGGGTTGTGCCCTTGCGTGGCCAACAGAACCACCGAGAACGGCTGGGCCAGGTCGGTGCTGCTGTTGTTGCGGAATGTTACGCGGTACAGCGGAGCCAAGTGGGCAGCCGGACTGCCGGCGTCGACCTGCTCCAGGCTGACCAACTGCAGGTCGACACTCGCAGCCGCCGCCGACATTCCCGCGAACTGTGCGGCAACCGGACTGGCAGCCGCTTGACCGGCTGCGGGCGGGGCCGCAAGCGTCGCCGAGCCATCGGCATAGCCGCCCGACCCGCCGCTGTACCCGCCGCCGTATCCACCACCGTAGCCGCCGAACCCGCCGAGTCCGCCGGGGAATATTCCGCCCCAGACTCCGCCGCCGTAGTTGCCACCGCTGGGAGCAGTCGGGGTCGACGTGGGCGGATTAGTCGTCCCTGGGGGAGTCACTGGGGTGACCGGCCCGGGCTTGTTAGGGCCAATCGGCAGGCCGCCGACCGGGAACGGGTGTACCGGGAAAGGCTTGACCGGGCCGGGCTTGTTCGGTCCAACCGGCAGGCCGCCAACCGGGAACGGGTTCGTGGGGAAAGTCTTGATCGGGCCGATCGGCAACGTGCTGATCGGGTTCGTGGGGAAAGTCTTGATGGGGCCGATCGGCAACGTGCTGACCGGGTTGGTGGGGAAGGTCTTGATGGGGCCGACCGGCGCAAAGCCCCGCGTCGGCATGAGCCTTGGGGAGTAGCTTGGGCTGTGCGACATTCCGCCGCCCATTCCGCCGCCCCCTCCGCGGGCAAAAGCCGGGGCCGCGGCCGCGACCAAGGCGGCCCCAAAGGCCAGAATCTGAAGTTTCCGCACCAGCGAGCTGTTGAAGAAGCGGGTCATGATCGTCTCCTTTTTGTGCTTGGGGGGTGACCTGTTCATCCCCTCTAACATGCCAAGCGTCGAACGAAGACCGTTGTTACACGGAGGGCGGAATATTTTTCCCGAGGGGGCGTGCCGGGAGCCGGGGAGCGGGGGCACCGCTGGCGGTAACAGGGGAAATGCCCACGGGCAGCATCCCGTGGGCTTAGCGGGCAGGGGCTTAACGGGCGGAGACGAAGGGGGGTGCGCGGCCCGATTTGGCGACGCGGCCCGCTAAATCGCCTGTTCGTCGACTTCGCCGGTGCGAACGCGGACCACCGACGACAGGTCGCTGACAAAAATCTTGCCGTCGCCGACCTTGCCCGTGCGGGCGGCCCCGATGATCACTTCCAGCACGGTCGCCAGATAATTGTCCGGCACGACGATCTCGACCTTCACCTTGGGCAGGAAGTCGACCTTGTATTCGGCGCCGCGATAGGTGTCGGCGTGTCCCTTCTGCCGGCCGAAGCCGCGAACTTCGGTCACGGTCATGGCGCTGAGCACGCGGGCGGCCAGGGCGTCTTTCACTTCGCCCAGCTTTTGACGCCGAATGATCGCTTCGACTTTCTTCACCGTTTCCATCTCCCGGCCGATGAGCAAGCGGCGCCCTTTGGCCCGAAAAGCCGATGCGTACGTGCTTCGCGGGACACGCCAACCGCACCTTGGGTACGCTCGCGTAACTGTATCGGATGCGATGCGGCGCCGCCATCAGGCTGCGTTATTTTCCTTGCGGTGGAGCACATTACCTGGTGGTCCACACGGCCAAGCGCGGCCGGGCGGTCGAAATCACCGTCACGATCGCCACGTCGCCGGAGGGGGGCGCGGCAGTGGAAGGCGCAGAAGGAGCAAAACCAGGCGCCGTGCGCGCAACAGGCCTTTCGGACGATCGCCTGCGACACGCGGCAACAGGCCGGGGCTCAACCGATCAAGATGGGCACACTGCCGCCTTCATGGCAGCCAAAGGGCGCGCAAACCCTGGCGCCGAGCGCGCCGTAGCAAGTCCAGAGTCGCCAGACTTTCTGGAAACCCAGGCACTCTCGAAATACCGCCAGCTCTCGTTATCGAGCCGGCCGCGACACGAGATACTAGGTGGGGGTCACCGATGCGGCGCGCGGGCCTTTGCCCTTGGGGCCTTGTCCCTGCTCAACCGTGTATTCCACCGATTGTCCTTCGGTCAACTCGTCGAACCGATTGTCGGCGACGGTCGAGTGGTGGAAGAAAATATCTTCCCCGCTGGAAGTCTGAATGAAACCGAAACCCTTGTCTTGGACAAGTTTCTTGATCTTTCCTGCCGGCATAGCCACTTGCTCCTCGAGCGCACCAACGCAAAAAACGGGTAACCTACTGGAAATAACGCCGCCGCCTTGGGTCTCCGCCAACCACCACCTCAGCGAATCACAATTCGCCCGCCGCGGCCCGAGGCGGAAAAAATCCGTCCCACGGGGGGGAAACCAAAGTCGTTGCTATCATAACAGAATAACGCCGTGAATAAAGTACCAAAACAGGGCCGCGGATTTCCTATTCGGACACTCACAATTGCCTGCCAAATGGCTCCCAAACAGGGCAAATTCGCACGGCCAAGGGTCCCGCTCGAGGGCCGGATGCCCCTGCATCCGCCGCCCTCCCACGCCCCGGTCCTCTCGGTGCACCCGGGGTAAACAGGAACGCCCCGCTTGGGTTCTACCGACTGCCCGAGCGGCGCCGACACCGCACCGGCCACATCGCTACCGTCTTGCGGCTACGCGAGTTGCGGCGCCAAGCTCCGATTGCCGTGCCCTGGCCGTCGGGGCATCAGACTGACGTTGATCCGCTGTGGCCTGTTTTGAATTGACCGTGCTCTGCATCTGCGCAGGGGCGTGATGCGACACCAGGAGAACTGCAACGTTGAATCGAGGCGACTGGGGATCGCCGAAGGGCCCTCGTTTGGTGCTGAAATTCGGCGATCCCCAGTCGCCTCCGACAACAGCCCGCATCGCCGAAGCGACTTTGCAGTTCTCCTGGATGCGACATGCGATTCCTTGTCACGCCATGCCGCTGGGGAGTAGAATCATTTCAGGCGGAGTGATTCTGGTCCGAGAACACGGAAGAGAGGTCGCTCGGATGGACGGCGCCTGGTGGGTACTGTTGGCCGCAATCGGTGCTACCTGCACGGTGGGCATCTTGTGGGCTTGGCGGCCTTGCCGTGCGGCCCTGCGCGAGTCGCAACTGGCTCGCGCGCGGCGCGATTTCCATCGCCAGCGCGAGCACCTGGAAGCCCGTTTCCTGCAGATCGCGGCCCGGAGCGGAAAACCTCGCGGTCTGGAATGGACCAATTGCGAGTTCGACGACGCGGTGGTTTACGCCCGCGATCGCCGCAGCGGCGAGTTGTCGGCCTTCGTGGCGATCACGATCAGCTTCGAGGCGGTCGAAGGCGGACCCATGGAAGGCGTCGAGGCCGTCGGCAATCTGCGCGCTGCCACCGCCGTGTTCCGCGTGCGGCGGCGAAATTGGGCCACCGACGGGCGGGCGATATTCAATCTGAATCCGACCGAAGCCATCCGCTACTTCCAGGAAAACCTGGAGCTGGTCGGCCAAGAGCCGCACTGAGCCCCGCAGCGCCACAGCCCCGCAGCGCCACAAAGTTGATTGGCAGCCCCGCCGCGACTTACCGGCCGTGCATGTCACGAGCTGCGTGCGGATTTTTTCTGTCCGCTCGGCGCCAGGGGCCGGGGCTTGCAGAGGGCATCATTCGAGGCAAGTTCCAGACGGCAGCAGCCGATATCGATGTGCTGCAGCAGACTCTTCGGCTTTGCGCTGGGCACGACGTTCGGGATGCAAACGGTAGACGACGAACCGGCCTTCCTTTTTCGCCAAGACGAGTCCCGCGTTCCGCAGCACTTTGAGGTGGTGCGAGACTTTTACGATCTCGTCCTCAAGCGCGGCGGCCAGATCGCCTACGTTCTTGGCCCCCCCAAACAGGCACGTCACGATCCGCAGCCGTTCGGGATCGGCGAGCGCCTTGAGGCGCTGGGCGCATTCTTCGAATTCGGACGGATCTTTCATTTTAAAGCGACTCCGGCCGCCATCTTAGCGGTTTGCCCGCGGCGTGGCGACCGACCGCCGCCGAAATCGCGCCGCGCGACAGGAGTTGCCAGCGCGCTTCCCAGGATGGCGCAAATGGCGAGCGGTTGGGGCGAAAGTTCTTTTGCGCAAGCAGGCAGCCCGGATCGTTGACACATTCTTAAGACCGTGATACTATTTCTGGCGTGGCATTAGGGACAGTGCCTGCAATTGGCGCGGGGCGTTCGCACGACTCGCTGCCAACCCGCCTCTTGGATTTCCTGCCGCTGCCCGATTTTTTTCGGTGGGTCGCAAACCTCGGTTTCCGGCCGCCTCGACGCTACGCGATCCCGGTCCCCGACAATTTATCTTCGGCGCGATGCTCTGCGGCATCCGACGTTCCGCTGCCGACGACGATCTCCTCCTGACAGCAAGAGTCCTGGTAATTCGAGAATCGAGTGCCTCATGAAAGTACCGTTCCACTGGAGACTTGGCGCGAGCGGCAGCGCCAGGCTTGCCGGGTTGGTGTTGGCGTTCGGTTATTGCGCCACGTCGCACGCTCAGACGCTGCTGCTGCCCACTTTTGGAGACAGCCAGCTGCACACCTATTCGGTGGGCGGTTCAAGCATCACGCCAGGGCCGACGACCACGCTCAGCGTCGGCGGCAATCCGCTTCCCTTTCCGGCCGGCATCGCGGTGGATCCGTCCGGCAATATCTATGTGGGAGACGCGCTGAGCTTTGTTAGTGTCTTTACGCCCACCCCGACTTTCGACCCCAATATTTACGAGTTCAATTCCAACGGCGGCGGCGGGAGTTTTTTTACCGCGCTGCCCGATCCTTACGGCACCCCGACGGGGCTCGCTTGGAATAACGGCAGTTTGTACGTCGCGGATTTAAGCAGCAATACGATCGAACGGTTTGATAGCGCGGGTAACGACCAAGGCGCCGTTGCGACGTTGCCTGGGGGGCCCGGTGCGGACCAGGCGACCGCTATTGTGTTTGACAGTCACGGCAACATGTATGCTACCGGCTACAGCAGTGGAAATGTCTATGAGTTTCCGGCCCTGGGCGGCGGGACGTTTGGAAGCGCGAACGTGCTCATCAATGGTGCGACCAACGACATCTTCGCTCCGCTGGGGCTCGCAATCAGCCCGGACGGCACGCGGCTTTACGTTTCGAATTCGGGCCTGGCGACGATCGAGTCGTTCGACTTAAGCGGAAACCTGAAGAATGCCGACTTCGCGAATTTCAGCGGGCTCGATGTGGGTGCCCTGAGCAGTTCCCCCTCCGCCTTGTTGTTTGCACCCGACGGAAGCTTGCTGGTGGCCGTGACGGGTTCGAGCGAATTTTTGGGGGAGGGCTACCTGGTTCAACTGGTCCTCAGCGGTGGTTCAGTGGCCGACACAAATATCATCCAGTCGGGACTGGTCGGACCGACGGCACTGGCGTTCGATGCCTTCACGGTCCCGGAACCAGGCAGTTGGTTTCTGGCGTTCAATGGTTTGACGATCCTGATGATTGCCGCTCTCCGCCAACGCGCGTTCGATCCGCATGCGCGCCGCAAGGATTTGATTACCGAAAAGGCATTTCGCGCGTTGGAGCGCGGCATCCTGAACGGCCCGAGGCTTGATTGTACAACCTAAATCGAGCTTCTGAACGCCGACCCGATTCGCGGCGCAGCCAAGCGCACGGCGTGGCCGTTGTGCCGGTGCTTGTGCGGCGCAGCGGGTTCACCTTGATTGAACTGCTCGTGGTGATCGCGATTGTCGGCATCCTGATTGCGCTGCTGCTGCCGGCCGTGCAGGCGGCTCGCGAGTCGGCCCGCCGTGCCCAATGCACGAACAATCTTCATCAAATTGTCGTCGCTGCGCAAAATTTCTACGCGGCCCGCGGTTCGTTCCCATCCGGTTGGGATTCACAGCAGTATGCCGACCAGCCCACGACACCGTGGAGTTTTTATCGCTGGAGCGCCTTGGCCCACCTCGGTCCGTACATGGAGCAAGCCAATGCGGTCGATGTGCTCGACTTGACGGTGCCGCTGTACGGACTGACGCTGACCGTGACTCCGCAGAATATAGCCGGCGCCGCAACCGTGGTGCCGGAGTTTCTCTGCCCTAGCGATCACGGCCAGGTTGTCGCAGCCGGCTTCGGACCGACGAACTACGCGGCTTGTGCCGGCAGCGGCATCAACGGCGGCTCACCCTTGACGACCGACGGCATCTTCGCCATCAACTCCCAGACCAGGCTGCGGCAAGTCACCGATGGCAGCAGCAAAACGGCGCTGTTTTCCGAGGGGCGACTGGGTTTCATTCTGGGGGCGAATCCAACCGCCGAAGATCCGAACAATCAATACGTTTTCGTGTTGTCTCGTCCTCCGCTGACGGACGGAGCTTGCAGCTTCAGCAACAATTGGAGCCAGAACGCGGCCTACCCGGAGGGTTTTGGTTGGGTCAGCGGCGAGTTCCGCTGTGCCCTTTACAACCACTATTACCTGCCAAACTCCCCCACGCGCGATTGCATGGGGGAATTTACAGGGGACGCCACCCATATCGGCCCGCAGTACTCGCTGGTCGACTTCGGCTGGCGCACGCGCGCAGCTTGCACCCCGGCGGCGTCAATCTGGCGCTGGCCGACGGATCGGTCCAATTCATCGCCGACGATGTCGCACCGACTACCTGGCAGGCCTTTTCGACGATCGCCGGCGGCGAAGTGTTCGTGATGCCCTGATCGGCGCGGAGCAAAAAGCGGGTTCAATCCTGCTGCTTTGCATTCGGCCCGGCCGCTTTTTGCCCCCCGGCATATTTCTCCCAGCGCTCCCGCACGCCGGGAACGATCCGCTCGGCATTCTCGTAATAGATCTTCCGCAGCACGTCGTCGGGCAAGCCGACGCCGTAAATCTGCCAAAAACCCTGCGGCGGAAACGGGTTCTCCGCGTACGGAAAATATTCGTCCAGCGTCTCGAGAAATCGCCAGTGCAGCAGCAGCCGCGCCGGCACCCGCGGGCCGTCGGTGCCGAACAAAACTCGATCGGCATAATCGATCAGGAATTTCCGCGCCGTGTAAGGTTGCCGTCCCAGCTCGCTGATCCGAGCCGCAACGTCGACATACAGGTTGGGATAATCGTCCAGCCAGCGGCCGACGGTCTTCAGATCTTCGGCATTGCTGGCCATGTGGGCGCCGATGAACTTGGTCTGCGGATGCCGGGCCACAACGCGCAAGATCGCGACCAGCAGTTTGTCGCGATCGGCCTTCTGGCAGAAACTCCAATCGGGATGCCGCTTCAGTTCTTCCCAGCGTTCGTTGGTTTCATCGATCGGCAGAAAAAACGCCACCGGGTCGGCCGTGTGGATCAACACCGGAAAGCCCAACTCGCCGCAGGCCCGCCAGATCGGGTCCCAGCGCGGGTCGTCGACCTCGATCAGCGAGCCGTCCGGATTGCGATAGACCAGGCCGAAGTCCTTGAACACTTTCAGGCCGCTGGCCCCCTGGGTTTTCAACTCGGCCAGCTCCAGCGCCATCCGCCGGCCGAAATCGGGCCGTTGGCAATCCCAGCTGGCCGGCTCGTCCGGCTTGCCATCGCCGCGCCAATCGATGTTGGCGAAAATGACGAATCGGTCGCGATGTTTCTCCCACAGGTATTTCCGATGCTCCAGAAAGCTCTGGCCCATTTGCCCGTCCAGGCTCACGCAAACGGCGATGTTCTGCCGGTCCATGACCTCGAACACGAACTCGTCGAGCAATTTCGAATTCTCATGAAATCGCACCCGGGGATGAAAATGGACGTCGACCGCCGGAAATTTTGCCCGCTCCAGCAGATGCTGCTCGACCACGAGCATGGACTTGGGTCGAAACTGATCCAGCGCCAAGTCGCGTCCGTCGCGCCCATCCAGCGGCTCGCCACCGGCGGCGCCGCCAGCCGCGGCGGCAGCTTCCCGATCGGTCGCAGCGGCGTCGGTGATTGGGCCGCATCGCCCGTCGCGCCAGCATCCTGCCGCAGAGCGCCGCGGCCGGCTGACGGCCAGCTTCCGGGCCGGCCGGCGCTGCGGCCAGGCACAGGCAAATCGAGCCCGCCATGATCAGCCCGACGGGGCCAGGGATCCGCCGCACAACCATTCCAGTCTCACTTTTCGTTAACCGATTGCGGGAACTGACTTTCTCATACTATAACGCATTGTGTCGCGACAACACGCCCAGCGGCCGCTGGCCACGAGAGACCGAGCCGGATGGTTTTCGACCAGACGCAACAACAGTCGAGCGAAGAGCAGCTCCGCGCTCGGGATCTGAGTCTCAAGCGCCTGCGGCCGCCGACCGACGTGCCCGGCTACGAACCCAAGCGGTTCTTGGGCTCCGGCGCCTATGGCGAGGTGTGGGTGGCGATCGACACCAACACCAACCGCCAGGTGGCGATCAAGTTCTACGCGCATCGCTCGGGGCTCGATTGGTCGCTGCTCTCGCGCGAAGTGGAAAAGCTGGCCTTCCTCTCCGCCGACCGCTATGTCGTTCAACTGCTCGACGTGGGCTGGGACGCCGAGCCGCCGTACTACGTCATGGAGTACATCGAGCAGGGCTCGCTCGAAGATTTGCTCCGCCGCGAGGGCCGGTTGAGCGTCGAGCGCTCGGTCGAGTTGTTCCGCGACGTGGCCGTGGGATTGATGCACGCCCACGGCAAGGGGGTGCTGCACTGCGACCTGAAACCGGCCAACGTGCTGCTGGATCAGGACGCCAAACCCCGGCTGGCCGATTTCGGGCAGTCGCGCTTGTCGCACGAGCAAACTCCGGCGCTTGGGCACGCTGTTTTACATGGCGCCCGAGCAGGCCGATCCCAAGGCGGTTCCCGACGTGCGATGGGACGTCTACGCGCTCGGCTCGCTGTTCTATTGCATGCTCACCGGTGCTCCGCCGCACCGCAGCGACACGGCCGTCACCGAGATCGAAACCGCCGCCGATCTGGACGAGCGGCTGGCCCGCTACCGAACGTTGATCGAAAAGGCCGGTCCGCCGACCCGGCACCGGCAAATCGCCGGGGGTCGATCGGGCCCTGGCCGAGATCATCGAGAATTGCCTCGCCGTCGATCGCCACGAGCGCTATGCCAACGTGCAGGCCGTGCTCGACGCGCTGGCCGGCCCGCGACCTGCGGCGCGCCCGCGGCCCGCTGGTAATGCTCGGCGCCGTGGGTCCGGCGCTGGTGCTGGTGGTAATGTCGCTGTTTGCCTGGCGTTCGTTCGAAACCGTGTTGACGCAGTCCGACAACACGCTCAAGTCGCGGGCGCTGGAAAGCAACCTGTTCGCCGCCAAGTATGTGGCCAAGACCGTGACCAATGAACTGGAGCGCCGCTACACGGCCGTGGATGAAATGGCCGCCAGCCATCGGTTCCAGGAGATCCTGGAGGCCGCCCTGAACGACCCGGAATTGGCCCGGCTGCGGGCCCAGCTCAGCGATCCCGATCTGCCGGCAGAAAAGCTGGATGTTTTGCGGGCCGAGTTCCTGGCGATCATCCGGCGCGGCAGGCCT
Source organism: uncultured Planctomycetaceae bacterium (assembly GCA_963793635.1). Taxonomy (GTDB): domain Bacteria; phylum Planctomycetota; class Planctomycetia; order Pirellulales; family PALSA-1355; genus CAWCAX01. Next base: position 617,614 of record CAWCAX010000006.1, on the reverse strand, counting down.
TGCAGCAGCGGATCGATGATTTGATGACCGACGAGACCGAGCCGGAAGCCGCAGCCTGGTTCGTCACCGACGCGGCCGGTCTGCAACTGGCGCGGCGCCGGTCGAGCGCGACCATCGGCTTCAATTTCGCCTGGCGAAGCTACTTCAACTCGAAGGGGGAGGACCTTGCCAAGTCGTGGCGTGCCGGGCCGGACGAGCACATCACCAAGACCACCTTGTCGAGCGTGTTTCTGAACGCCGCGGCCAACCGCTGGAGCGTGGCCGATCTCGACCCCGATCATGAAAGACGACGAAGCCAAGGACGAAAACGCGGCGACGCGCTTCCTGGGCGTGATGGGCATGACGGTCGAAGTCGGGCATTTCGTCGAACTCAATCGGCCGGCCAGGCAGTTCGCCGTGCTGGTCGACATGCGCGCCGGCAAGGATCGCGGCTTGATCCTCGAACACCCGCTGTTCGATAAACTGATCGACGAACATGGCCAGGTGCCCGAGCGTTTCCTCAGTTACCGCCTGAACGACAATCAACTGCCGGATAGCTCCAAGGAACGCCGCGAGAACTATGTCGATCCGCTGGGCGAGGACCGCGAGGGGGGCGACTACAACAAGCATTGGCTGGCCGGGATTGCCAACGTGAGCCTGGGGGCCGGCAACAGCGGCTGGCTGGTCATCGTGCAGGAATCGTACGATCAGGCCATCGGCCGCACGCTGGACTATCTGCGCCGCAACCTCTGGCAGAGCGGACTGTTGGCGCATGGTGCTGATCGCCGTCCTCTCGACCGCCCTGTGGGGCTTCGTGATTCGTGTCCTGTGGTCGAAGGCCGCGTGAAGATCAGGCTTTCCTCTCCCTAACCTCTAACCTCGAATCTCTAACCCCTCAACCTCGTGGCCGACCTGATCGCCCAAGGAATCGATCCGCAACATCGCTGGCGGCGAAACTGCCCGGCCGGCCAGCCGGTGGTGTTCGGGCCGCAGCGCGGCCAACTGGGCCACTCCGTGGGACGACCGCGTCAGCCGCGACCACGCCCAAGTCAGTTGGGACGGCGCGCAAGCTGCACGTCGAGCGGCTGCCCAGCGGCCCGCAATCCGATCTTCGTCAAGGGGCAAGCCAGCAGTCCGGCTTCGAGATAGACGCCGGGCGAGCACTTCGTGATCGGCGAGACCACGTTCACGCTGGCCGACGAACGGGTGAACGTGTCGCTCGACGTGCCCAAGCCGGCCCAGGAGCAGGCCTTCAGTTCGCACTATTTGCAGAAAGTGCAGTTCCGCCACGCCGACGCCCACATCGACGTGCTGAGCCGTTTGCCCGAGGTGATCTCCGGCGCCGCGCGGCGACTCGGAGCTGTACGTGCGGCTGGTCAACTTGGTCCTCTCGGGCGTCAGCCGGGCCAGCGCCGCGGCGCTGGTGGCTGGTCAAGCCCGGGGACTCGGCCGATCAATCGACCATTCGAAGTGCTGCAGTGGGACCGCCGGCTGAGTCACGGGCGACGATTTTCAACCCAGCGAACGGTTGATCCTGGAAGCGATCCGCCGCCGCGAAAGCGTGCTGCACGTCTGGAACGCCACCGACGCGGCCGGCAGCGGCGCCTTCACGGTTCGCCAGGGAGTCGATTGGGCCTACTGCACGCCGATCGGCGGCAAGGCCTGCCAAGGCTGGGGCATTTACGTCGCCGGACGATTCCACAGCGAGCCGGGCAGCGCCGAAACCTCCGACCCCAACGATCTGCGCGACGATCTGAAATTCACCGAGCTGGTCGCCGCCACGACCAGTTCGCTGCGCGACGTGCGGCTGCTGGAGCGGCAGCGGGCCGGGCTGAGCCAGTTCTTCTCGCCGGTCGTGCTCGAAGCGCTCGAAGGGCGCGATCCCGAAGTTGGTGCTCGCGCCGCGCGAAGCCGAGGTGGCCGTGCTGTTTTGCGATCTGCGCGGTTTCGCCCGGCACTCGGAGCGTTCGGCCGACGATCTGCTCGGGCTGTTGAATCGAGTCAGCCGGGCGCTGGGGGTGACGACGCACGCCATCCGCGAGCAAGGCGGAGTGCTGGGCGATTTTCAGGGCGACGCGGCAATGGGCTTTTGGGGCTGGCCGCTGCCGCAGCCCGACGCCGCGGTTCGGGCCTGCCAGGCCGCGCTGGCCATTCGCGCCGAGTTCGAAGCCGCGGCCCAGCGCAGCGAAGATCCGCTGGCCGACTTCCGCATGGGCATCGGCATCGCCACGGGCAGAGCCGTGGCCGGCAAGATCGGCACGGTCGACCAGGTGAAGGTCACCGTGTTTGGCCCGGTGGTCAACCTGGCTTCGCGGCTGGAAGGCATGACCAAAATCCTGCAAGCGCCGATCCTGCTCGACGAGCGACCGCGGCCGCCGCCGTGCGGGCCAATGTGCCCCACGAGGTGGCCCGGCTGCGCCGCGTGGCGGTGGTCAAGCCCTATGGGCTGGACAAGCGGGTCGAAGTGACCGAATTGCTGCCGCCCTTGGCGCAGTTTCCGGCGCTCACCGACGAGCACATGGCCGACTACGAGCGGGCGCTCGACGATCTGTTGGCCGGTCGCTGGCCGCAGGCCTTCGAGCGATTGCATCGCGTGCCGGCCGAAGATCGGGTGAAGGATTTTCTCACGGTCTTCATCGCCCAGCACAACCGCACGCCGCCCGATAATTGGAACGGCGTGATTCCGCTGACGAGCAAGTAGACGCGAGTTGGGCAGTGGCGCCTGCGAAGCGGTGCCGGTTGGCGGCGATGCAGCCGCAGCATGCTGCTGCTAACGCGTCTTTCCAACATCCGGCGTGGCGACCGGCCGGTTTTCGGCTTGCGGGGGCACGGGGGTGCCGTCGGCGCGGAGCGGCGGGTCGCGTTCAAAAACGTAGGAGAACGCGCCCAGCAAAGTGCCAGTCTTGACCGAGTGACAATCCGCACAGTTGGCTTTGGTCCACAGCGGGCCGAGCATGCGGATCGTGTTAGTGGTCGCCGTGACCACCACGTTGTCGGGCGTCACCACGCCCGGCGCTGGCGCCCCGCAGCTCGGCCAGGGCTGCTTTCTCGAAGTCATCCAGCGCAGCGCGTTTCGGCGTTCTCCAACTCGGGCATCGCAGGCAGATGCTCCGAAAGGTAAACTCGCGGCTCCGGATGCTTGAGCAGACTTACGAGTTGCAGCCGGGTATTTTGCCAACGATCGTAGTGTCTCTTTTGCGACTCGTATTGCTGCATCGTGCGATTGCCTTTCAAATGGGGCGGCTGGGCCGACCTTCCGGTGCCCATCTCCGGTTTCTGCCAGAATTGGTGAGGCAGAAAGCCCGCCACACGGTCGAGCGATTCCACGTACCCCAACCGATTTGCGTTGGCAAAGATGTCCTTGCTTTGCAGGTCGAAATCGGAGAATGTCGATCTCGCGGGCGTTGAACTGGTAAGAATAATATCGAGTTTAGTCTCCTTGCCGTGCTGCCAAAGCTCTTGCTCGTAAGCTTTCAGTCGGAACGGCGTCTCCGGTCCCAGCGTATCGGGCCTGTACGTTGGCTCATCGGCGGCCAGGGGCCCACCGGGCTCCAGCAACAGTTCCGAACCGGGAGTTGGCCCCAACACGGTGCGTGAACGTCCAAAATTCGGACTGTTGATAAACTCTTCTGTCGTGGCGTGGTGTAACCTACGAAGTCTTTCGGTGCGCTCGTTCAAAGAATTTAGAGTGAATGTCGGTTCACCGGGCCCCTCCGGTTTCTTCAGCGGAGGCCGTTGGGGCTTTTCCAGCGGATCTGTCGTATAAACGTCCGACCGTCCTTCGTAGGCCAGCCGCTGCCGCAGGTCTTCGAATGGAAGTTTCTGCTGCAGCTCCAATTGCATTTTCCGTAAGGACTCGTAAAAGCCATCGAGCGCCTTCTGACTCGCGGGACCGCGGAGGCCGATGATGACGGAACGGCGCTCCGGCCCGGCGTCCTGCGGAGCCCCGGCTGGCTGCGGTTGGGCTCCCGCGGAGCGCCTGCCGGTTGCGCCGGACCTGCGTCATTCGAGTCTTGAGAACTCGTCGCTTCCAGCGGCTGGGGACCTTCGCCGCACGCCGCACGCAGTGGGCTGGGGAAGAAAACTGTCCAGCCCGCCAATCCGCATAGCGCGAGGTGCCGCATTGAACCTCCTTGCTTGAATAGCTGCGGGGCGGTAAACGCAGGAGTACGGATTCTAATACCGACGACCGTCACGGAGAAGGCGACTCACCAGTGGCCACGCAGCCATTGCTAGCGGCCGCGATAGCTTTCAACAAAACCGCGGTAAATTCAACCAGGGGAATCCCGAGTCCCAGGTCGTGAGCATCGCGGCCGGCCGGGCTCTGGATATCCTGCCGCTCGGGTTTGATGGTGCAAGTGAATTCGAGTCTGTCGCGGGCGAGGAATGAGCCGCTGCCCTAGAACAGCGACATCTGCTTGGTGCCCATTTGACTCTCGGGCCGCGAGCCTTCCAACGGATGCGCATTGTGCCCCGCGGCGCGCAGGCAATCGACAAAACTTGCCGGCCCGTGCGTGCAGTAAACGATGCGCGGCTGCACGCGTTCGACCGCCTCGAACAGCTCGTCGTAGTCGGCGTGATCCGAGAGCGGGATCGCGTGGTCGACGCCCAGCCGACTTTGGGTCCGCGAGTGCATGGCCCAGCCGGTGACGGCGAACGTAACGATCCGCTTGAGCTTCGGCAGCAGTCCGCCGCGATGCATCCGGGGCGGCACGACCACGGCATGGCCCGGCAGGGGCTCGCCCGGATAGGGATGCACGTCTCCCAGGTCGACGCCACAGGCGCGGTACACCTGGCTGATCTCGTACATTTTGGGATGCTGCAGGACTGGAATGCCGGCGCCGGTCAGGATTTTGGTGACTTCTTGTCCCTTGCCCAATATGTAGGCCTCGACAACCGGCGTGGCGCCGCTGTCGAGCGTTTGCCGGACCAATGTCAGCAGTTGGTCGATCGCCTGGGCCCGGGGCGTGAGCCGATACACGGGGTTGCCGTACGTGCTTTCGATCACCAGGATTTCGGCCCGGGGCAGCTCGGCCCGCTCGGCCGTGGCCGACTCGCCCAGCTTGAAGTCGCCGCTATAGAGCAGACTGTGGTCGCCGTCTTCGGCCAGCAGCATGGCCGAGCCCAAACAGTGGCCGGCCGGAAAAGTAGTCAGCCGCATTCCGCCCCACTCCAGCGGCTGCCGATAGGGCAACTCGTGGGTTGGCCGGGGCCCGTAGCGAAACTGATAAAGCCTGGCGGTGGCCGGCGTGCAAAAGGCATACTCGTGCCGGGCCATGTGATCGCTGTGGGCATGCGACACGAACGCCCGAGGTTGCCGCCGGCGAAAATCGATCGCCAGATCGGCCCGCGTCAGCTTCAATCCGCGATCGTAGTGGAACAAGGGAGGGCCTCGAAGGCGGAAGGATGAAGGATGAATCAGGAACGCGGAATTAGTTCATTCCTCTTTTTTCATCCTTCATCCTTCCGCCTTCATCCTTTCTTTCATCCTTTCATCCCAATCCTTTTGCCGTCCTCCTTGCGAATGCCGGCGGCTTTCCACAGGGTGTCCAGCGCGGCGGCAGTTTGTTTGACGATCTTTTCGCGCCCCTGACCTTGAAAGACTTGTTTCGAGGGCATCGCGGTCACTGGACCGTCGTAATGCAGTTCGCTCAAGGCCGTCAGAATGGCGGCCGAATCGATGACGCCGGCCTCGCCGGGCAAGCGGCGGGTGTTTTCGTCGGCGTTCTGACTCGTCATGCCGGGTGCGGCATCGGCCAGGCTCACGGTGACGATCTTATCCTCGAGCGAACGGATTTGATCGAGCGAGCCGCCGCCGAAGCCCCAATGCCAGATGTCGAGCGCCACGCCCACGTGCGAAGAGTCGATCGATCGGAACAACATCAAAAAGGCGTCGACCGTATGAATGAACTGAAAAGCCCGCCCGGCGCGGAGCCGAACATCGGCCGATAGACCCACGCCCAAGCGAATTCCATAGCCGCCGAGCAGGTCGCCCAGTTCCTGGTAGCGGCGACGGTGCGTGTCGAAATTTTCGTGGTAGGGCCGCTGATCGCTCGCCGGTTGTACGATGGTGACGGCCCGCGTGCAGCCAAGCGCTTGAGCCAGCTCCAAGTGTGGCACCTGCTCGTCCAGCTCCTTCTTGAACGCGGCCGGGTCCAAGTCCCAGTCGAGTGTGAGCGCGAAGCTGCCGAATTTCAACCGCGAACTGTCAATCAGTCGCCGGGCGTGAGCCAGGCCGTGCGTTTTCACCTGGCTGGCGAAGTCGACCAGGTCCAGGTCTAGCCCTTTGAAACCGTTGGAAAGGGCCAATTCAATGATTTCGCTGGAACGACCCGAAACTCCTAGCGCTTCGAGATTGAGATTTTTGAACATCGGATCGTTTTGCAAACAGCGGCTGCTGTCGAGTGGGTCGGAGGATTAAATTCATGGAGGGCAAAAAACATTATGCCAAATCCGTGGACCGCTTCAAAGGTGGCGCCTGGCCGGCGAATGCGGATTGTGGACCGCCGGCGCGATAGTGTCCCGCTGCCCCGACAGCGCGGCAGCGCCCCGGCACGCGAATTCGAGGCTTCACGGCCGCTCGATGCTTCGCCCACGGCCCTCAGACTCACCCTAATGCGCATAGTCCGCCGTCAAACGGCAAGCTATATTTTCTGGCTGGTTTGTCCCGCTCCACCCTCGGAAGAAGTCTCTCGTGACCCTCAAAGAAGCCATCATCCTGGGCATTGTCCAAGGCGCGACCGAGTTTCTGCCGGTCAGCAGTTCGGCCCACCTGCGCATCGTTCCGGCCCTGGCCGGTTGGTCCGATCCGGGAGCCGCCTTCACGGCCGTTATTCAGCTGGGCACTTTGCTGGCCATTCTGTTTTACTTTCGCGTCGACGTGCGGCGTATCGCCACCGCCTGGCTCCGTGAGTTGTGGGCCCAAACCTACTGGCAATCGCTCGACGCCCGGCTGGGTTGGATGATCATCGTCGGCACGGTGCCGATCATCGCGGCGGGACTGATTCTCAAGCGGCTGATTGAGTCCAGCTTCCGATCGCTGTATGTGATTGCCGGCGCGCTCGTCGTGGTCGGTTTTGTGATGTTGGCCTGCGAGCTATTTGCCTGGTGGCGGGCAAAAAAAGTCCCGCAGCGCGACATGCAGCACGTTCACTTGGGCGATGCCGTCACGGTGGGACTGGCCCAGGCGCTGGCGCTGGTGCCGGGCACGTCTCGCTCGGGCATTACCATTGCGGCCGGGCTGCTGCGGGGACTATCGCGCGAAGCGGCCGCCCGTTTTTCCTTTCTGCTTTCGCTGCCGGCCGTGTTTGCCGCCGCCGCCCATCAATTCCTGGACGCGCGGCACGAGCTGCTGCGATCGAGCGACGAGGCCATCAACCTGTTGGTGGCGACCGTCGTGGCCGGCATGGTTGGTTACCTGTCGATTGCAATGCTCTTGACCTACGTGCGGCGGCATTCGACGACGGCGTTCGTCGTCTATCGCTTTCTGCTGGCCGGCCTGCTGATCGGCCTGCTCGCTTCCGGCCGGCTGGAGCCGATGACCGGCTTGAGCAACTGAGATGCTTCGGGGGGAGGGAACCGCAAAGGTGCAAAGACGCAGAGAGGATGGGGGGCAAAGGGAACCACGGAGACACAGAGGCACAAAGAGGAACGAAGAAGTATGAAAGGGTGAAAGCCGTGACCGATGTGGCATGGTTCCGGCCGCCGTTTCGAGCTGTTCGTTTGTTCTTTGCATCGTGACCGCGGCCCGCCGATTTTTTGTGCCTTTTTGTGTTTTTTGTGGCCGTTCTCTGCGTGGCCTCGTATTCGATCTTCGGCGTGATCGCTGGTCCGCCGGTTTTCATGTCTTTTCGCGTTTATTGTGGCCATTCTCGGCGTGGCCTCGTATTCGATCTTCGGCGTGATCGCTGGCCTGCCGGTTTTTGTGCCTTTTTGTGTTTTTTGTGGCCATTCTCTTCTTTGCGGCTTTCGTGGGCGTGCCGCTTGTGCCGCCGGCCGCAAACCAATTTTTCACCCGAGCCGCGGCCGGCAATCGACCTTAGCGGCCCGGCTGGCCGATGGGTATAATGGAGTCGGCATCTCATTTCAGGGGGCGAACTGGGTTCGACCGGATTGCTGAAGTGTGGGTGGCGTGCCGTGGTTGGTCAGTGGGCCACGTAAAAAGCTGACCAAATCTTCAATTGCCGAAGATACCTTTGCTTTGGCTGCCTAGAGATAGGTAACCCGGGCTGCGGGCTTTCGTCGGAGAGGCCCAAAAGTCCGTCACCAATTCCGAACCGCCTCAGGTCACTGTTGGGCACGCCCGAGGCTAAAAATGTTCCTGACTGGCCTGGAGGGCACCCTGTCGGTTGGGGGCCTTTTGGGCGAGACGCGTAAATGATCCGACTACGCACGTAGAAGCGCACATGGAAACGTCGCGGGACGCGGGTTCGATTCCCGCCGCCTCCATTCGACTCGCTGCGCTCGCTCATGGCAGGCCAATAAAACCACTGCTCTGAGCGGGCGCAAAAGGCGAATTTGCTTCAGTCGCGAGTCGAATGTCCTGAGCGAACGAAGTGAGTCGAGGGACCGAATCTTGGAGGATGTCCCATCGGCGCCGAGCGCAGGCATCTGGTTTACTTACATCCTTGAATGTAGCGACGGCAGCTACTATGTGGGCTTCACGTGCGATTTGGAAGTGCGCTTTGAGACTCATCAAGCGGGCAGAGGTCCAGCCTATACCGCCGCCCGGCTGCCGGTGAAGCTTGCATTTTCCGAGCAGCATGCCAGTCGGGCCGAGGCAATCAAACGAGAAAAACAGCTCAAAAGCTGGACGCGCGCAAAGAAGTCGGCTCTTGTCTCCGGCAACCTGCAATGCCTACACGCGCTGAGTCGACGCAGGAAATAGGCGCAATTTCGCGGTGCGTTCCCACTTGTCGGTAATCGCATGCTTGAGTATCTGATTCGCGGCACCGACGAAGAATGGTTTTCAATCCCAGGCGACCAGTACCCGAACGTCCTTCATCCAATTCGCACAGCGTCAAAAAACATCGACGGATGGGGAAGCAACCGCATCGAGGTCGAGGGCGCTGAAATAAGCCTTTCCGATGAGGACCCCGGCTTCCAAGTCGCATTTGAAACCGGGGTAATTTCAGAGGAGCGGGCGGATCAAATCATTGCTGAGATTTGCGAGAACATCGAGGCACAAACCGGCCAAAAAACACGAGTGGTCAAGATCTAGCCGTGCCGGTCACACCTTCACAAATCGTGCGGCCGAATTGCAATAACTGCCGGCGCGTTTTGCAATAACGTTCTTTTGGCATTCAAAATCGACGCAAGCCTGCCTCGCAATGTATTGGGGCGATTCAAGCTCGGCACCGGCCGCAATTCATCTCGATCTTTCCCGCCGCCTCCACTGGACTCGATGCGCTCGCTCATGCCAGGCCAATTGATTTCCTGCCTGAGCGGGCGCAAAAGGCGAGTTGACTTTAGCCGCGATTCGAATGTGTCGGCGGCGGCGGCCGGCAGTTTCCGCGCGCCGCTGGTCCTACCGCGCGGACTCGCTTCAGCGCGACGTAACCCAGCAGTGCGCCGCCAGCGAAAGCAAAAACCAGCGGAGCAGCGTGGCCGTGGTCAGCGACAGCCCCAGGCCGGTCCACAGCGCCACGTGCGCGGCCAGGCACAGCGGGCATTTGGGCACCAAAGCCCATAGACCCAGCCCCAGCAGCGCCGCGGCAGTGTCCCGACCCCGGGCAGAGTGCGCCGGCGGATCGGCGGCGTGGCAGCAGCCGGCGGTCAGTGATTGTCCGATTTGTGGCAGCATGATTCCAAGCTGTGGACGGCCGGCTCGTACTTGTCGTGGTGGCGCACCCAGGACATCGGCGAGGGCAGGCTGTCTTCGTCGCGCCCTTGGGCCCTCGGTCCAGGACCGTGTACGTTCCCACCATCCCTTCCAGTCCGCGGCCATACGTCGAATAAGTGTGGAACACGGCGCCCGCGGCATCCTTGTAGAACCAGCTCATGCCGGGGTTTTCTTCGCCGTGCGGAACGATCGAGCCGAAGTTGTACAGCTTTTCGCCGCCGGCGAGCTCTTCCTTGCTGAACGAAACGCCGAAGTCGCGATTGAAATCGCAGCCGGCCGACGAGACCCAAAAGAATCGCCAACCCATCCGCCGCCTGAAGGCTTCGATCTTGTCCAGCGGCCCGCGCGAAACCAGCACCAGCGCCACGTCCCGCGCCGCCAGATGCTCGATCGCGCCGTCCATGTGATCCATCAAGTAGGAACAGCCCGGGCAGCCTTCGGTCCAGTCGGGACCGAACATGAAGTGATACGCTGCTAGTTGGCTGTGCCGGCCAAAGAGGTCGGCCAGAGTCAACTGGCCCTGCGGCCCGACGAAGGCGTATGATTTTTCGACGCGGGTCCAGGGCAACTGCTGGCGCTGTCGGCTCAGCTCGTCATTCAGGCGAGTCAGCTCCTTTTCCTTGGCCAGCAGTTGGCCGCGGGCACGCAGCCATTCGGCTTGGGAAACAACCGGATGATCGGGGGCAGTCGTCGTGGCGTTCATGTTGGAAGCTCCTGCAAACGGATTGGTGCGAGAAGGAATAATGCGCAGAGCGGTGGGCGGGCGCTATTTTTTTCGCTCGGCGGTCGTGCGTTCAGAGGCTGTGCGTTCAGAGGCTGTGCGTTCAGAGGCCGTGCGCTCGGCACGCTGGCGAATCCGGTCGGTCCAATGTCCCCAGCCCAGGGGCATGCCCTCGCGATGCTGGGACGTGATCAGTCCCAGGCCGCGATGGAAGAACGTCAGCCGCGTGCCGCTGCCCTGGGCCGTGAAGCGATACTGGAGATGGTTGATCGCCGGGTACGACATCATCATCGGTCCGCAGATCTCCAGCAGATTGGGCGGCTTGATCACTTGCACGTGCCCCCAAAAATGTCCGGCGCTGTCGCCCAGGTTGCGATACCAGCGGCCCCCCGGCCAGGCCTCCAGTTTAAACGGCATGGGCGTGCCGTCCATCATTTGGGCTTCCGAGCCCAGCTCTTCGAGCAGCGCGGCAAAGGCGATCTCGATCGGCGCCGCGATGTCGACCTGCTTGTGGATCTCGACGGTTTCGGGCGTTTGCGGCAGTTGGATGTCGGTGGTCATGAAGTTCCTTTCTGGCGGTTGGTGCGCGGGGGCGAAGTGGGCAGGGCCAGCGCGCGCGCTCGGCCCGCGCGCGGATGCGGTCGAGTTGGCGGTCCCAATGCTGCTCGAATGTCTTGACCCAATCGTAGACCGGGCGGAGCTGGTCGTAATTCAATGCATACACCCGCGCCTTGCCCTGCTTGCTGACCGAAACAATCCCCACCTGGCGGAGCACGCCCAGGTGTTTGGAGACGGCCGGCTGCGGCAGCCCCAGCACGGCCACGATGGTGCCCACGGCCAGCGCGTGGCGGCGGCACAACAGGTCGATGATCTGCCGGCGCCGGGCTCGGCGATGGCGTTGAAGACGTCGGACGTGGCCGCGGCGCGTGACATGCCGGGATTATATTCCCATTCGAGAATATGTCAAGCCCTGCGCGGGCGGCTGGGGGCAGGCGAGTGAAGTGGCGGCGGGACCTGCTGCTTGGGGGAGCCGACGGGAGGCCAGTAAAAAAGCCGAGCCCCACGATCGCCGGAAAAGACCGACCATCGCGGGGCCCGTGCTCGCTGAGCGCCTGGGACAAAACGTCGGGGGATGGCCCCGATTTTCCGTTCCTCTGGGCAACAAATGGGGCTGTCTGCCTTTGCCCAGACGCTTTGTCGCCGGGCTCTAAGTGAACCAATGAGGCTGGCAATCGGTCCAATGGTCTGGTCCCGCTTCTGCAAATTGACGGTCCTGCTTTACTCCGGCAACTCGATCGGCATTAAGTCGATTCGATGCGCCTGGTGACGGTTTTATGAAGATCCGACTGCTAGATGGTGAATGCAGCTCAATCGCGGCGTCGATCGCGCCTGAAGACTTGCGCCGCGGCGACTTCGTCGCTGTGCTGAGCGAAGTTGTCGAGCTGCCGTCATTCCTTTGGACCGATACGCTGTCGAGCTGCCGGGACGAACTGGTTCGGGTGCGCCGTCTGCCAACCGAAGGCCGCGCGCCCCTGAAGGTCAAGGCGATCTGCCTACCGTTTGTTTTCGTAAAGTCGCCCAGCGGCCAATTTCGGACCATTGACGTGCGGCTGGCCAGACTGGTGAGACTGGAAAAAAGCTACGCGAAAACGGTATGGAAAATCCTGAAATTGCCGCCACGGCAGGCCCTGGGGCGTGTTTTGGGCCCTGCCAAGAGTTGATATGCACGCCCACTTGTGCGCTCTCAACTTCAAAGCCACTTGGGAAAAGTCCTAAGTGGCTTGTTCATTGGCCTGACGGTGGCGCTGGGCTCGTTTCTGACGCCGACGCTCTGGAGTAGAATACCGGCAATAGCATCCAATCCTAGCGGACAGCCGACGCCCAACACTGGCTTCAGACCCACGCCTAGGCGAACGAGCCATGCCAAAACACCGCGCCTTCTTGAAACTGATTGGCGCCACCCTGCTGCTCACTGCTGGCTTGTCGAGTCCGCCGGTTGCATCCGCCGCAGATCAGAACGCCAAGCCGGACGCAGGCAAGGTTGCGGGAATTTATATCGATAAGAAAGACAACGGGATTCTCGTGAAGGCCGACGGCGAAGAGGAAGCCGTCAAGTACGCCATCGATCCCTCGGACAAGAAACTACAAGAGGCTTTCAAAGCGGTCTTCAACGCCTGCCGAGTGCAGTTGACGTACAAGCCAGACGGCGACACGCGGCGGCTGGTGAGCATAAAGCGGCAAATCCTCAAAGCCTCTGGAACCGTGACAGGCAATGTCGTAAAGGTCTACAACGATTTCTGGGTCGAGGTGAAGCCGAAAAACGGCGTTGCGGACGCTTATGCCCCCGGCGCCAACTACAACGATAAAGATTTCATGGCGCTGCTGAAGGGGCTCAAGCCAGGGGACTCGGTGACGATCACGTTCAACACGGATTTCGAGCGGCACCGAATAACGTCCCTGCGTAAGAATGCCGCCCGTTAAACCACTCGAATCAAGGTCGGCTTGGCGAGCGTTTGTAAGTCCCAGACTTTCACGAAAGGCAGGCTGAACACCGGCGAAACGAAGCCGGGATTTACCAGGCAGCATGTCAGCCCGATCGACGAATTGATTCGGGCACTGCTTACTTCTTTTCGACCGGCTTGGTCTCGGCAACCGGCTCGAGCACAAAGATGGTCTTGCTCGCTCCCGCCACCGTGCCATATTGTTTCGTCCCGCTGATCGTAAAGCTTGTTTTCGGCTCGACAACCGCCCCGACAGCGATTCCCTTGGTCGGATAGCTCACGAGCCAAAACGCGATCTCATGGTTGTTGCTTTTCGCTCCTGGCGTGCCCTGTGCAGCGGCTTGGGATGCGTCGATATTCCAGCGTGAGCCAACCAGCATCGTTTGCTCATCGACGATTTGTTTTACCCGAAAGCCGTTGGGCAATCGTCCCGTGTCGCCCAATTGCGGCAATCTGGCGGGCATTGGCGGCTCGAGGGGCTCGGCGGCTTTGGCGGCTTGCTGCTCCGCAAGTTTGGCGGCCTTCGCTGCCCGTTCTGCTGCCGCCCGTTTGGCAATCGCTGCTTTGCTCCTTTTCTGGTGTGCGGCCGTTTGAGCGTGGGCAGCACTCACCGGCACCATGCAAGCGAGCAGGGTCAAGACGAGCTTTTTCACGGGTCAGAACTCCGCCGGGCTGACAGATCGCATTTAACTGCACCATACCCAGAAATCGACAAACGGCCAAGCAACCTGGCAAAATACCATGGCCATCACGACCGCAGGATTGCGACGGCTTGGATGGACGGTCGCTGGCAATTCCCGCTGCCGGTAATGGAAAACAGCCTTGGATTCGTCCAAGGCTGTTTTTGCTGAATGTGTCGCGGAAGAAGAGGAATCGCGCCGACCGGCTTCATTCCGGCCGCTTCGTTCGGGACCGCCGGCGGAGGAGGGTCATCAGACCCAGCGCGCCCAAGCCGAACAGCATCAGTGACCCCGGCTCGGGCACCGCCTCCAACACCACGTCGTTGCCGAAGCCTCTCACGTCGCCGTAGTGGATCTCATACCACCGGCCGTTGGCGTCGACGAAATATTCGTCGTTGAACAACTCCATGCCACCGTAGTAGAAATTCCCGCTGAAGGTCGGACCGTTCAAGGTGGTGAAGTGCAGGATGTCGAAGAGCTGGCCGATGACCGTGGTGTACGCGCTGTCGTTGAGGACCAAATTGGCCCCACCCAGAACCGCCTGAACGCCGCCAGTGCTGGTGGTGATGTAGACCGAGTCGTAATTCGTGCCCGCGATCGGGCCGCTGCTGGCTCCGGCGGCGATGTTGACGGCGAAGTTGGCGGAGCCATCCATGGTCAGGCTGTTGATGCTCAGGATGCTCGTTCCGTTGATGGCGCCCGGGTTGATCGTGCCGTCGCCGATGCTGACCGCGCCGGCGATGGATCCGGAACCGGCCAGGGTGCCGGTGCCGGAGATCGAAACAGAACCCGAGCCGGTGCCCGAGCCGCTCGTGTTGTTGACGTTCAAAATGCCTGCCGAGACGCTGGTGCCGCCGGAGTAGGTATTGGCGCCGGAGAAGGTAACGGTTCCGCCGCTGACGCCCACCGCCACGGTGCCGGCCCCGTCACCGATGGCAGCGCCGCCGACGTGGATGTTGCCCGGCCCGGAGAAGGTCACGGTCTCGGTGGAATTGATGCCGGCCAAGATACCGCCGTTAATGCTCAAGGCATTCGAGCCGGCGTTGGCGACTTGCGAAATCGTGAGGGAGTGATCGAGTGTGATCAAGCCGGCGAACACGGCGTTGCTGTCGGTGCTGCCACCGATAGTGTAGGTGCCGGTGGTGGCCTGGTTGGCGATCGTGATCGCCCGATCGATCGTAAAGGCTCCGCCGATCATCAGCGACGGGCTCCAGTTATTTGCGGTCGTGCCGGCATCGCCCAGCGTGATGGGGCTGGATGCGTTGCCGAAGGCGCCGGGGCCGCCGTTGGGAGAATCGGTGCCGGCGATCAGCGTGCCGCCGCTGACGGTGGTTGCGCCGGTGTAGGTGTTCTGGCCGCTGAGGGTTTGGGTGCCCAGGCCCACTTCGGTGTACGCAGCACTGCCGCTGAGCACGCCGGAGTACGTATTGTTCGTGGCCAGCGTGCTGTCATTGCCCACGTTCAGCGTGGTGACGTTGGTCAGGGCCTCGTTGCTGGCGCCGGCCAGGCCGCCGATGGTATAGGCACCGCTATTGGCGAACGTCAGGCCGTTGGGCGTGCCGATCGAGACTGTGCTGTTCTGCAACGCCAAGAAGTTATCCAACTGAACGAAACCCGAATTGATCGTCGTGGCGCCGGTGAACGTGTTCGCGTTGTTCAGGATCAGCGTATTGGTTCCGCTGACGGTGTTCGCGTCGTTGACGGTCAGGCCGCCGCTGCCGCTGATCAGGCCATTGACCATCACGTTGCCATTGGTGTTTCCAGCGCTGCCGAGCGTCAGGGCTAGATTACCGGTCAACGGCCAATTGCCATTGATCGTGATCAGATTATTGGTATTGGTGTCGTCGGCCTGAATGCCGAATGTGCCGGAACTGGGAAGGGTGACATTCGAGCCGAGCACCAGGCTTGTACCGTTGCGCTCTCCCAGGTATGACCCGGAGGCAAAGGTCATCGTGTTGGAAGGCGTTTCCGTTCCGCCTTGGCCGAAATCAAGATTGCCGCCGCTGTTGACAAAGACGGTGGCCGGAGCGTAAGCGCCGCCGGTGTACCCGAGAAAATTGTCGCCGCCGCCCACGATCAGGACGCGGCCGCCATTGATCGTCAACGTTCCGAGATTGTTTTCGGAGCCGGGAGCTTCCAGGAAATCGCCATTGGTGACCGTCAGGCCGGTTCCACCCGTGATCGTGCCGGACTGGAAAATATCCCAGCCGGGATTCAGAGCCGCGTTGAAAACCCCGCCGCCGGTCCCGAGCACGAAGTTCTGCGAGTAGCTGGCATTGCCGGTCGGCTGCCAGGTGGCGCCGTTGGAGATCGTGACCAGGTTTGATCCGGAACCGAGGCTGGCGCCGCCGTAGTAATTGTAGGTCGCCAGCGTGCCCCCCTGGATCGAGATCGGGCCGGAGAATCCGCCGTTGTAGCCGGTGAGCGTGAGCGTTCCGGCGCCGATTTTGGTCAGCGAACCCGAGTCGCTCAACTGGCCGGAGTAAATGTCGTTGGTGGCCAGCGTGCTATTGTTGCCCACGATCAGCGTGACGCCATTGGGGATGTCCTCGTTGCCGGCGCCCGTCAGTCCGCCGATGGTATAGGAGCCGGTCGATGCGAACGTCAGGCCGTTGGTCACACTGGTCGAGACCGTGCTGTACTGCAGCGCTAAAGGGTTGTTCAATTCGATACTGCCGCCGGAGATCGTCGTATTGCCACTGAAGGTATTGGCGCCAGTAAGAATCAACTCGTTGGGTCCGGTTTTTGTCAGACCGTAGCCCGCGCCGCCGTCGCTCATGACGCCCTGTAACTCCAAAGTACCTGGGTTTCCGCCGGTACCCACCTGCAGGGTCAAGTTGCCGGTCAGCGTTGGCCAGTTGCCGGTGACGAGCATCGGAGCCCCGTTGCCCGTGTCGTCGTTTTGGAAGGTCATCATGCCGGCACTGGGGAAGGTGACGTTGCTCGTGTCTACGGTCACGGCCGTGCCGCGCTCGCCGAAGCTCGTGCCTGAGGCGAACGACATCGTATTGGTCAGGGTCAAACTTCCGCCGGAGCCGATATCGAGATTTCCGCCGTTGACGACATTGACGGTGTTATTGGCGATGAAGTTGTTATTGTAGAAGGTCAGGACCCGGGTGAACCCACCGGTAGCATCGATGGTGATGGTTCCGATGTCGGTTGGAGATGCCGGCGCGGGCAGAAGATCGCCGGAATTGATCGTCAGCCCGCCGCCGCCGGTGATTGTTCCGTTGAAGAAGAAATCGCCCTGCGGAGACCAGGTTCCGCCGTTGGCGATGATGCTGTGCCCGGAGCCGCCACTGGACACCCAGTCGCCGCCGCTGGAAATCGTGAGCGTGCCGTTGTTCAGGTTGGCATCGCCGTGGGTCACCAGCGAGCCCCCCGCGATCGTCAAATTGCCTGAGAGACCGTTGTTATTGCCGGTGAGGTTGAGTGTTCCCGAGCCGTCCTTGACGAGCGCGCCGTTGCCGCTGATGTTGTTGGAAATCGTCAGGTTGGTGGGGTCCAACACCAGAGTGCCGGCGGCAATGTTCACGGGGCCGGTAAACCCATAGTTGTCACCGATGGTCAGCGTGCCGGCCCCGAATTTGGCCAGCCCGCCGCTGCCGGTGATGGCTCCGGTAAGCGTCAGATCCGTGCCGGCATTATCCACCTGGATCCCGCCTGTGCCGCCAGAGGCCAGCGTGAGAGGCATGTTGCTGGAGGCGGTTGCGCCGGTGCCGGTATATTCGAGCGTGCCCGTGTTGCCGCTGGAGCCCAAGGTGACACTTGAATTGTTGCCCAAGGGGCCGTTGGTGTTGGCATTGTTAAAAGTGGAAGCCGCGATCGTGCCTTGCGAGACGGTCAGGCCGCCGGAGAAGCTGTTGTTGCCGTCGAGGATGAGAGTATTGCCGCCAGTCTTGGTCAGACTATAGCCGTCGCCGCCGTCGCCGATATTGCCGGTCAACTCCAACGCGCCCGGATTTCCATTGGCGCCTACCTGAATGGTGAGGTTGCCGGTCAATGTCGGCCAGTTGCCGTTTACCGTCATCAGGCCCGTGCTGCCGGTGTCGTCGCTTTGAAACGTCATTTGCCCGTGCTGGGGAAGGATACGTTGCTCGTATTGACCGTCACGTTCGTGCCGCGCTCGCCAAAGCTGGTGCCCGAGGCGAACGACATCGGGCTGGTCAGGGTCAAATTTCCGCCCGACCCGATGTCGAGGTTTCCGCCGTTGATGACATTGATCGTGTTATTGGCCAGGAAATTGTTATTTCCTATCGTCAAGATCCGAGTGCCGGTGAGGGTGATGGTGCCAATGTCGGTCGGTGACGCCGGGGCCGGCAGAAGGTCGCCGGTGTTGATCGTCAGCCCGCCGCCGCCGGTTATCGTTCCGTTGAAGAAGAAATCACCCTGCGGAGACCAGGTGCCGCCATTGGCGACAATGGCATGGCCGGAGCTGCCATAGGAGGTCCAGTCGCCGCCGCTGGAAATCGTCAGTGCGCCGTTGTTCAGGTTGCCGTCGCCACCAGTTATCAGCGTGCCGCCCGTGATGTTCATACCGCCGTAGAGGCCGTTGTTGTTGGCGGTGAGTTGCAGCGTTCCCGCTCCCGATTTTTCGAACGTCCCGCCGCCGCTCAAGCTGTTGCCCAGGGTCAGGGTGGTCGAGGGGTCGATCGCCAGGGTGCCGGAGACAATGTTGATGCCGCTGGTGAAGCCGATGTTGTCGCCGATCGTCAGCGTGCCGGCGCCATATTTGGCAAACCCGCCGCTGCCGGTGATCGCCCCGGTGAGCGTGAGGTTGGTGCCCGCGTTATCCACCTGGAACCCGCCCGTGCCGCCAGAGGCCAAAGTGAAGGGCATGGAACTCGAGTCGGTGGCGGCGGTGCCAGTGTATTCGATCGTGCCCGTATTATTTCCGGTCGATCCCAAGGTGACACTGGAAACGTTGCCCAGTGGGCCGTTGGTGTTGGGGCTGTTGAACGTGGGAGCCGCAACGTTGCCCTGGTCCACGGTCAGGCTGTTGAAGGAATTGTTGGCGCTGGTGAGGATCAACGTATTGGCGCCGGTTTTCGTGAGGCCGTAGGCGCCGGTGATGTCGCCGCTGACCAGCGTTGCGCCCTGGGAGCCGTTGCCGCCGACCTGGATCGTCAAGGTGCCGGTCAGCGGAGTCCAATTGTTGGCGATCGTGATCAACTGAGACGGATTCGTGTCGTCGACCTGGAAGATCATCGTCCCGGTGCTGGGCATGGTGGCATTGGTCAATGTCACGGCCGTGTTGCGCTCGGAGAGAGCTGATCCGGAGGCGAACGTCATCGCGTTGCTCAGATTGAGGGACCCGCTGGTGCCGAAATCCAGATTGCCGCCGCTGTTGACCACCACGGAATTGTTGGCAATGAAGTTGTTATTGCCGCCGAAACCAAGCCCTTCGAGGACTCGGGCATTGGCAATGGTGATCGTTCCGATCGAGGTTGGGGCACTGGCATAGGGAATGAAATCTCCGCCGTTCACGGCCAGGCCGGTGCCGCCGGTGATGGTGCCCGTAAATTCGGAGTCGCCGTTGGCGACGATCGCACCACCCCCGGACCCAAGAATAATGCCGTGCGTGTTGGCGCCGCCAGAAATGCCGGGCGCGAGTTGCCAGGTGCCGCCGTTGGTCAGGGTAACGCTGTTGGCCGTTGCGCCCAGGCTGCTGTCTTGGCCGCTGGCAAGCGTTCCTCCGGAGACCGAAACGCCGCCGGTAAATGCGTTGTTGCCATTGACGGTCCAGGTGCCGCTTCCGCTCTTGGCAAGCGCCACGCTCCCCGCCGAGCCATCGGAAAGGCCGCTGATGTAGTTGGCGCCGGTGTTGCTCCCGCTCAGGTTGAGCGTCACGGTCGATGTGGTCGAGCCGCCGCTGATATTCCCGCCGAAGTGGAGGACATTGGTCGAGTCGGACGAATTATTGGCAAACGTATAAGAACCCGTGCTCGTCGGGCCGGTCGGCTCAAGCACCAGCGGAGCATTGATGGTTTGGGTCGTGCCGGTGCCGGTGAATCCGGAGGTGATCTGAATCGTGCCGCCGCTGGAGAGCAGCAAGGGGTTTCCGCCATTGGCGCCCAGGCTGCCGATCGTGAAGGCCCCCGCGGCTCCGTCGAAACCGATGCCGCCGATGTTTTGATTCGATTGGTCGATGTAGATTGCCGAGCCCGGCGTGGAATTGAACGTGGCGGTGTCGGCATTGGTCGTGCTGCTCGTGGAGCCGGGTGCGGCGAGTCCGAACCAGTTGCCCCCGCTTGACCAGGTCGTGCCGTCGGCGCTGCCGGTCCAGGTTTGGTCGACGGCGTGAGCCGCTCGCAGTGGGGCTAGCAGTTGGCCGAGCAGGGCCAGAAGTGCCAGAGTTACGCCGGCCTTTCGCGAAGTCCGGAGCGTAGAGTTAAGTCGTCGTATCGCGCAATGTTTCGACGCCACCATTAGCGCATCTCCTTCCGCTGCCTGCCGCGGAATCCGCGATCCTGATACCGGATATCTATCTGCCGAATGTCAACAAACTGCCGAATGTCAACGAACGATGGATGGTCGCTCAACCGAGAAATGCCGCCCTCTACGACGTACGCAGAGATTGCCTGGGCCTTTTTTGTCTTATCATCAGTTGTCTAATCAGTTGTCCAATCATCATAATCGATAGAAATTGACATGCAAATACTTTTTTAAAAAATTATGGGGCCGACGGCCCGCTCCAGGCTAGGCTGCGGGGAGTGCCGTGGGCGCGACCAGCTATGTTCGAATGCCTCTGCACGGTCGTCCAGTGACAGCGTCGTATTCGCATCCACGGAAGGTTCAAGTCACTACCCCCGGACATGAGACTCTGCCAGCGCGACCGACTCGCAACCCGCCCCGGGTCCGGCTGCACGGCGGCGGACCCTGGCCATGCCGGCAACCCAAGAGTATGCGGCTGGTTAATTGGGGTCGGCCGCCGCGGTTCAGTAGCTGAAGGCCCCTGGCCCCTGCGAACAGTACCATGCAAATTCCGATCATCCGTGGTGACATCGACCGGCGTATCCTGATCAACTTGCGGGTTGATCCCGGTGTTCTGGCTGCGCTGCTTCCCGAGCCATTCCGCCCGAATCTCGTGATACAGGATTAGCCCCCTTGTTTTCCTTAAGAATGCCCGGGGACGCGCGGATCCGACGTTTCATCAGCGAGCAGTCTGGGCTGGATTTCACTTATCCGGCCGTCGATCGCCGGGAGCTAATTGTTCCCTCGGGTTTCCAGTTGGATCACTCCCGATTCCGAATCGGCAGCGGCGAGCAGCTGTTCGTCGATGCCAAGACTGCGTTACGAAGGTGGAAGCAGTTCGACTTGGGCTGGGCGTGGGCTCATCCCAGCGACACACCCATCGCACCTGGCCAGACCGTGGCCGTGGTGTTCCATGTGCTGGGCTTGTGGTGGCTATGCTCTGCCAGGATCGTGTACGTGGTTGACGAGCCGAGTTGCTTTGGCTTCGCCTATGGCACGCTTCCAGGTCACGTCGAGTCTGGCGAAGAACAATTTTTGATCGAGCGGACGCAAGATGGCGCCGTGTGGTACGACATCCGTGCCTTTTCCCGCCCACGGCACATATTGACCCGAATCGGATATCCGCTGGTTCGCCGGCTTCAAAAGCGGTTCGTGAGACAATCGGCCGATGCGCTTCGCAGGGAAATCACCGAGCTATTTAAGACATAAGTCTCGATGCGATCGACATCCCCGATCGAGGCCGTGCGTCTTTGCCGTCCGCAGATCGGTGCCCGGCCGCCGCTGCACTGGCTCAGCGCTGCGGCGTTGGGCGGCCTTCACGGTCGTTAAATTCGTCACTTTTCCACGTGCAAAAGTGCTGAATCGGCCAATTTAGCGGCCCTGGTAATAGCCCGCGGTTGCGGACGCCCGGACTCGTAGTTAGCATAAATGCTCGATTTATCGCGGATCTGCCGTTCGACTTTCGGACCGAGCAAAGGCCGCAGTACAGGGGGAAATTCGTATGCGACGAGTTGGCAAAACGGTGATCGCTTGGACGATCGTCGTGCTGATGGTGGTGGATCCCGCATCGGCAGGCCGTTGGGCCTCCCGTTCCCGCTGTTGCAGGCCCTGTTACCAGCCGTGCTATACCTACTCCGAGCCGGTGACGACTTGCTGCTCGTCCGCCGAGAGCCATTCCACGTTGATGCCGCCCACCGGCGATGTCAGCGGGGCCTCTGCACAACCTCCGATGCTTTCCGACATGGCGCCGCCATCGCTTCCCAAGGAAGAGGTGACGCCGGTGCAAGCGCCCACTCCAGCACCCGCTCCGACACCGGCCCCCCCGCAACCGACTCCGCCCGCACCTAAGCCGGCTCCGACGCCGGCACCGGTTCCTACGCCAGCTCCACCTCCACTCGCGCCCAAGCCGGTGCCGCCACCTGCGCCTAAGCCGGTGCCGCCACCGGTGCCCAAGCCGGTTCAGCCGCCAGCACCCAAGCCGGTTCAGCCGCCTGCGGTTGAAGATGAATCTTCGGACGAAGACATGTCGGAGGACACTCCAACGGCTCCGCCGGCAAAAGGAACGAAGACGCCCGAAAAAGCAAAGTCCGCTCCGGATGACGATTTGGACGACCTGTTCAGCGACCCGGATAAAGATGCCGGTGCCGCGCCCGTCGAGCCCGCGGCGAAAACGGCCGTCGCGACGAATATCGAGCCGGCCGCCGGGCTGGACGATTCAGAAGATCTGGCCACGGACACGGGCGACGACATGCCCGCCCTCGACGAGAAAGATTCCGCCAAACCGGCCGGCGACGAATTCGACGACCTGTTCGAAGAGGAATCGAATCCCGGCGCGGGAAGTGCCGCCCAGGAGAACGCCCCGGTCGAGCAGCTAACCGCCGACGATCCGGCCCCAGCCGACGCGGTCGATGCCGAAGAGCCGGCCGAACAATCGGCGGCCGACGAAGAGTCGATGTCGGACGAAACGGCGCAAGCGACCCCATCGACCCCGACGGACGCCAATGGCTCGAACACCGTCGGCGCCGAAGCCCGAGACCAGGCCGCATCCAGCGAGATGCGGGTTTGGACCGACAGCACGGGCAATTTCACCGTTCGAGCCCGGCTGGTAGTGGTGTTCGACGGCCATGTGCGCTTGCAAAAAGAGACAGGCCGTTTCACCACGGTTCCGCTGGAACGTTTGAGCAAGCCCGATCTGGCGTTCGTCGAGAGCCATGTGGTCTCGATCGCTAGCACTTCGGTCGACCGGGGCTTCTAAAGCGGGATCGGTTTTGCCCGGCTGCGCGGCAGATTTTGCTTATCTTTGGTGATCGGAATAACCGATTAATCTTGCGGACTTGCGTTGCGCTCTTTTGCCCCGCCGCCACGTTGCCCGCGCGCGCCCTTGGCAATGGCCGATCCTACCGGTGCCGCAAGATCGCAGAGCTCGTTGACTCTCGACTAAATATCGTTCTGTGCAGGACGGCGATGGCGATTTCTTCGATCGGCAGTTTGACCGGCGGATTGGGACACGCAATCGCCGCGGCGCCCAAGAGCGCGAATCCGTTCTCCAAGGTGCTCGCGTCGGCATCGGGCACATCGCCGGCGGCAAGCACGCCAGGCGCAACGGCCCAGCAACAATACAACCAGTCACTGTCCGATTTACAGCGAACACTGGCTGGCTTGTTTAGCACGGCCGGAATCGACGCCTCGCAGCCGATTGCAATCGAGCAAGGACCCGAGGGCAACCTGAGCGTCTCGAATTCGCACCCGGACATCGACAAGATTGAACAGGTGCTTGCCGCACACCCGGAACTGGTGCCAAAATTCAAAACCTTGGCTGCCAACTTGCTGGCGGTCAAACAGGCCGCGGGAGTTCAGAACCTACCCGATCCGAGCACGTCCAACTTCATCCTGACCTTGACCGGTTCCCAGGCCACGACGAATTTCTCTTAGGTCGCATGTCGATCTGCTGTCGGCGCGTCAAGCAGGACTCGCTCGGCCGCCGCCTGGCCGCTGTGGATGCACTGCGCGATGCCCACGCCATGATAGGCGTTTCCGGCCAGCGCCAAGTCCGGCAATCCCGCGGCCAGCCGCTGGATGCTTTCCACCAGTTCGATGTGCCCCAGATGGTATTGGGGCATGCTCGCGGGCCAACGGGCGATATCGCAAACAACCGGCATCCCGCGGGCGCCGATCAGTTCGCCCAGTTCTCGCCGCACGAGCTCGCCGAGCGGCTGGTCCGCCAACTCGGCCAATTCGGCCTGGCAGGCGCCCCCCAAGAACGAGCGAATCAGGACATGCTCCTGCGGCGCCCGGCCGGCAAATTTCACGCTCGAAAAACTCGCCGCCAGAATCGATCGGCGTTCCTTGGTCGGTACGACGAATCCGAACCCTTCCAGCGGATGCCCCACCTGATCTCGGCGATACCCCGTCGACACAACCGCCACGCCTGCGTAAGCGATCCGTCCCAGCGCCGTTGCCAGCTCGGGGCTGGCCCCGGCCACCAATTTCGCGGCGGCCGGCGCCGGCAGCGCCAGGATGACCGCGTCGCATTCGATCGATTCGTCCGGCTGGCCCGGGGCTGACAGCCCGACTCGCCAGCCGCCCGCGGTCCGCCGCACCAACGACGTCGCTCGGCTGGCCAGCCGGATGCTGTCCGGCGCGAGTTGCTCGGCGCAGGCCCGGACCAGGCTCGACAGACCCTCCCGGGGCGCCAGGAATAGACTGTACCGCGCGCCGCTCGATCCGGCATCGCCTTCGGCGGTCTCGGCCGGCTGCCGGGCGTGCCCACGGCCGCGCAGCAATCCGCCGTGTTTACGCTCCATTTCCAAAAAACGGGGCAGCGTGGCGGCCAGGCTCAACTGTTCGGGATCGGCCGTGTAGATTCCGCCCACCAGCGGCTGCACCAGGCGCTCGAACGCCTCGCGTCCCAAGCGCCGCCGCGCGAACGAGGCCAAACTCTCGTCTCCGCCGGCGCGGCGCGGCGGGATAAAATACTCCCCCAATACTCGCAGTTTGCCCCACGGACTGAGCAGACCGGACAGCAGCAGGGGCCAGATCCGCTGGGGGACCATCAGCAAAAAGCCCGCGGGGATCCGGTGCAGACGACCCTGACGCACGACATATGCCTGTCGCAACTGCTCGTTCGTGGCGAGCAAATCGTCTGCCAGGCCGAGCCGGCGGCAGAGCTCGACCGCCCACGGCAAGTTGGTGATGAAGTTATCGGCCCCGCGTTCGATCAGGAATCCGTCTTGCCGGACGGTCTGCAGGACTCCGCCCAGTCGATCGCTGGACTCCAGGAGCGTGATTTTGGCTTGCGGATCGATGTCGCGCAGCCGCAGCGCCGCCGCCAGGCCGGTGATGCCGCCCCCGACCACGACGATGCGCGAAATTTTTGTCGGCTCTGGCAAGGCTTCGAGATGATCTGCGCGGACACGAGGAAGGAACTGTCAATGCAATAGCCGCGGACGACCGTTTTCGAGAGCGCCGCGGCTGTTATCGGTTTGCACTCTTGGCCTATCGTATCATGGATGCCGCGACGAGTAACGCCGCCAAAGAACCCTAACGCGGCTTGCAAACGGGCCGCGAAACCACAACCTTCGGTATTGCCCGGCGGTTGGTGTTTAGAAGGCCCCTAGTGCGAGCGAGCCCAGGGCGGTGCGCAGCGGATCGGCCTCCTCGGCGCAAAAGCCCAGGTGCAGATGCTTGCGCCAGCCTTCGGCATACTCGAACGGTCCGGACATTTGACCCACCTCGCGGCCGAGCGACTTCATCGTCTCGACGTAAGAGCCGAGCCCCTGGCTCGCGTCGAGCCAGTCTTGCTGGCTCTTGTGGCAACCGAGCATGGCCGCCTTTTGCTCGATTACGCCGCTGACATCGACATAAATGTCCGGCCGCACCTCGTGCCCTAGCGGATCCCGGTTGCCGTGCGGCTGGGCATGGTAGAGGGTCACCGGCACGTCGGTCGGCGGCCGGGGCGGCTCGGTGGGAAAGTTGGGCATGCCCCGCGTAAAAGCCGCCGTCACGGCCAGACGGCAGACATTGGTGTGATCTTCCATGTAGTCGATGGGTGCGTGCGTTAGCAGGATCTCCGGCGCCGACGTCGCGCACGATCGCCGCCAGACGGGCTAGCGTCGGCCGGTCGTAGAAGACTTCGATATCGTTCGCGAGGCTCGGGTGGAATTGGGCTCCGATCAGGTCGGCGGCTTCGATCGCTTCCTTCTGCCGCAATTCGGCGGTGTGCCGCGCGCTCAAATAGGTCGAGCCGCAAGAACCGTTGCAGACGTTCATGTAATGCAGCTCGTAGCCCGCGCGGCCCAGCAGAATCAGCGTGCCGGCCATGACGAACTCGATGTCGTCCGGATGCGCCACAATGGCGAAGGCGCACTTTGATTTTGCTTTGGTCATCCGCCGCGTTTTCCTCGGTTGCGCCTCTCAACCCCTCTCGCTTCAGGAAGAGGTCAGGGTGCGTAAAATTGAATGCGGCTCGGTAAAGCACGGAGGTCATTCTCCGTGCGCTGCTCAATGCATCTGCGCATCGCAACTGCCGATGCCCGGCGCGATAGAAATTGAACTGCACGTTGGGATGCTCGGCCAACAGCGACATCGGCACGCTGCTGTCGGGGATGCGCTTGGAAATCATCAGCGTCGTCAGCCGCAGGCCGAAGGGATTGTCGTGATTGCCGGCGTGCCAGATCGATACTTTTTCCGCCTTCCAGGTTTCCACCGGGCCGACGCTGATGGCCTGGGTCGGCACGCTCGACACCACGCCGCCGCCCGAGGTGCGGGCGTTCTGAATGATCGTCATCGGATGCAAATCGACCACGCGCGTGGCCAGGCGGCGATATTCGGCGGGCGACGGCGGCTCGGCGGAATATTTTCCGCTACGGTGCGGCGGATCGTTGAAGGCCCAATGCTTCACTTCGCCCTGCCCGCCTTGCATCACCACGCAGCGCACCTGATCGTAGCTTTGCGTATAGCGGGCGGGTTGGGCCGACGGAAAGTGCAGATTCGCTTCAGGCATCCGCAGCTTGCGGTCGATGCGGTCGAAGCACAGCTCCTTGTCGGCCCGGGCGAAGCTCAGCGGAAAGTCTTCCGCGACTTCGCGGCCCTCGATGGCCCATTCGTCCATGCCCCAGAAATGGCAATGCCGCAGATCCAGCTCCAGCTCGTTGACCAACCGGGCCACCAGCGGCAGTTGCTCGGTCGGGCCGATGGGCCCGCAGATGCCGGCCGGATTGTCGGGCGTCGACTGACGCCAGGCGGTGATATATTCCAGCGCCTCGGCCAGATAGAAGTCTTCGAGCGTGTCGTAGAACTTGATCGCAAAGCCTTCGTCGCGCCAGGCCCGGCAAATCGCCGGGCTGGAATCCGCGCGGCATCGTTGAGAATGGCCGGATCGAGCGTGGTGTAATCCCACCAGTCCGGGGCAACCCGACTCAAAGGACGCATCGCAGAATTCTCCAAAGTGCGACCAGGGTTCGAATTCAGTTGGTTCGCGCCGCGCGCGAATTGGTTCGCGTTCGCTATCGTGTCATTTCCGCCGCGGAGTTGCAATCGGCCCGTCATACCATCGGTTCCGTGCCGTTGCAAACCGCCTGAACTCGCCCCCGGGCCGTTTGACAATGCTCGCCGGCCGCCTCTAAAATGCCCCGTTTCCAGACTATCTGCGAGTGCCAGCAGTGGCCAAAGCGACCTACAAGGATGCCGGCGTCGACCTGGACATCTATCGTCAGTCGATGGCCCGGCTGCCGCGGCTGCTGCATCGCACGTTCAGCCCCCGGGTAATCAAGCTCGACGGCGGGTTTGCCGGCCTGTTCCAGCTCGATTTCGCCAGCGAACTGTTCGCCCGGAAGTATCAGAATCCCGTGCTGGTCTCTTGCACCGACGGCGTGGGCACCAAGCTCAAGGTGGCCCAGCTCGTGGGGGCCCACGACACGGTCGGCATCGACCTGGTGGCCATGAGTGTCAACGACGCCCTGTGCTGCGGGGCCGAACCGCTGTTCTTCCTGGACTACGTGGCCATGTCGCACGACGACCCCGTGTTGCTCGAGCAGATCGTTGAAGGCATCTCGGCCGGCTGCCTCCTGGCCGATTGCTCGCTCTTAGGGGGCGAGACGGCGATCATGCCCGACCTTTATGCCCGGGGCGATTACGACCTGGCCGGCTTTTGCGTGGGCGTGGCCGAACGCTCGAAAATCATCGACGGCCGCGCGATCGCCGCGGACGACGTGGTGATCGGCGTAGCTTCCAGCGGCTTGCACTCCAACGGCTACAGCCTGGCCCGCAAGGTGGTGTTCGAAATGGCCGGCCTCACGGCCGACACGCACGTCGACGAGTTGGGCGAGACCGTCGGCGCCGCGCTGATCCGACCGACACGGATCTATGTCCGCCCGCTGCGCGGCGTGCTGAGCAACTACAAAGTCAAGAGCGTGATTCACGGCATCGCGCACATCACCGGCGGGGGCTTGCGCGAAAATCTCCAGCGCATTCTGCCGGCCGGCGTGCAAGTGGTGGTCGACCGCTACTCGTGGACCGTGCCGCCGGTATTTTCCTGGATCCAGCGGCTGGGCGAAGTCGACGCGGACGAAATGGATCAGGTCTTCAACATGGGCCTGGGCCTGGTGCTGGTCACCAGCGCCTATTACGCCGATTCGATCCGGCATCAATTGGCCGACTGCGGCCTGGAGAGTTGGCAGATCGGCAAAGTCATCGCGGGCGAAAAAGGCGTAATCTGGTCGGGCACTTAAGAGACGCCGGGAAGATCGTCCGCAGATTACGCAGATTTCACTGAGAAGAAACAAAGACGAGTTGCAAGATATTTAACCTGAACCATTGATCTTCATTGTTCCGCCGCCCCGCTGCTTAAAATCTGTGTAATCTGCGTCATCTGTGGATCGCTTCGCTCTCGTCTCCTCGTAACGACTTTCCGTCTCCTCTCTGTGTCTCCGGGCCTCTGTGGTTCCCCTCCCCGGTTTCCTTCCCTTCTCCTTTGCGACTTCGCGTCTTTGCGGTTTATTCCCCCTGCATCGCCCGTCGCACCAGATCCCGATCGAAATAATTGACCGACATGCCGGCGTCGATGACCAGGTTCTGGGCGTTGATGCCGCTGGAGCGGCGACTGAGCAGGAACGCACAGGCGTTGGCCACCTCTTCGGTCGCCACGGCCTGCTTGCGAAGCGTGGCCTGTTCGGCGAACAGATAAGCGTCGACGTAGCCTGGAATGCCGGCCGAAGCCGAAGTTTTGAGCAAGCCGGGCGCCACGGCGTTGAACCGGACGCGCGAAAAACGGCTGAACGATTTCGCCAAAAACACCAGCGACGAAGTCGAGCGCGGCCTTGATCGGCGCCATGAAGCCGTAATTTTCGCTGGCCATGCGGGTGGTCGAGATCGACGTCGCCACGACCGACGCGTCGGGGTCGAACTGGTCCTTGAAGGCGTCCGACAGCGCGATCAGCGAATAGCAGGAAATGTCGACCGAGCGCAGGAAGGCCGCCTTGGGCGTCTCGTGAAACGCGGCCGGGCCCGACACCGTAATCGGCAAACGCGATCGAATGGACCAGCCCGTGCAAGCGCGGATGGTTGGCGGAGACGTCGGCGTGCAGTCGCGCGATGTCCTCGGGCTGTTCGACGTCGCAGATGTGAATCTCTGCCTCGGGCAGCAGTTTGGCCAGGGCCGCTTTGCGCTGCCGGCGTGCGCACCGAATAGACCACCTTGGCGCCGGCCTGCGTTAACAACTGCGCCGACGTGCAAGGCCACGCTCTTGCGATTGGCCACGCCCAGCACCAGGATTGTCTTGCCGGCCAGTTCGAGAAAGTCCATGCCGGCGCCTGCCTTACAGCCTATCTGAGAACCGTTGGGGACTGGCTCATTTTGCGGTGCCCTGGGAGCAAAATGTGCCTGTCCCCTTCTCCCGAACGGTTCTCGGATAGGCTCTTACTCAACATGCTATCGCTCTACGGGCGCCAGCGTGCAGGCGAACTCGAACCGCGCGGCCAGCTTGCCGCCAGGCTCACCTTGGCGGTCAGAAAAAAGGCGTCGGCCAGCCGCTCGTTCAGTTCGACCTCGATGTCGATCGTTTCGCCCGGCTTGACCATCCGCTTGAAGCGGACGTCGTTCATCCGCGTGGCCACCGGCACCCGCGAGCCGTTGGATTCGGCCGCCGTGTAAGCCGAAAGCAGCACGGCGCCGGCCTGCATCGCCGCCTCGCACAGCAGCACGCCGGGCGTGAGCGGATAGCGCGGATAGTGGCCGGCATAAAAATATTCGTCGGCCGAAATGTCTTGCGGCAGACGATCCGCCGCTCGTCGCGCTCGACGATCTCGTCGATCAGCAGAAACGGCTCGCGATGCGGAATGGCGGCTTGGATTTCGGCCAGACTCATGAGGCCACCACCGCGGGCGAAGCCGACGCCGACTTGATGAGCAGCGAGTCGACGTCGTTGGCCACGATCACGCCGTAGTTCATCGCCCCCAGCCAGCCCGACATGATGATGCCCACGCTGCCGGCATGAAACAGCCCGGCGATCTGCTGCGGAATGGCCCGGCTCACGGCCAGCCCCTCGAACTTGGTGCCGAAGCTGGCCCCTTGGACGTGCTTGGTATAGTGCCGGAAGGTGAGCGGGGTCGAGGCTTCGGCGTGATCGAGAATCTCGCGGATGTTGGGAATGTACTTGCGAGAGCGCGTCGATCGTCGTCTCGACCAGATCGCTGCTTGCTCGCTTCGTATTCTCCCATGCGACAGCTCGGCCCAGTCGTCGTAGTTGGCGTTCGTGCTCGAGACGATCAGCGAGCGGTCGCTGCCGGGCCGGGTGCGCGGATAGTAGAACGAATAGGTGCGGCTGGTGATGTCGCGGCTCAACAGCGACTCGGTGCGAAACAGCGGCGCCGTGGAACTGAACAACAGATCGCCCAGGCTTTCGTCGAGCTCCACGCCCGGCTTGAGCGCCATGTAGACCTGGCAGCTCGAATTATTCAGCCGCACGGCCCGGGCCTGATCGACAAAGTCGCGGTCGAAATGTTGCTCGCCCACCAGGTTGAAGATCGTGGCCTTGAGATTGGAATTCGAGACGACCGACCGGCAGCCGATCGTCCGGCCATTGACTTTCACACCCCGTGACGCGGCCGCCTTCGACGAGAACCTGCTCGACGTCGCAGCGAATCCGCACGTCGACGCCGCTGTGCAGCAGTTCTTCGTGCATCAGCTTGATCAGCCGATCGGTGCCCGCCTTGAAAGGTGTACACGCCCTTGGACATGAAGTTCGAAAACACGATGCCGTAGGAAATCGCCGGATCTTCCAGCGTCGAACCGTTGGCGTAGGTGATCGGCTCCATCAGCAGCCGGATCACGTCCTCGCGGCCGGGAAAGAATCGCTCGAACAATTGGCCGACGCGT
Source organism: uncultured Planctomycetaceae bacterium (assembly GCA_963793635.1). GTDB lineage: Bacteria > Planctomycetota > Planctomycetia > Pirellulales > PALSA-1355 > CAWCAX01. The sequence continues at coordinate 586,545 of CAWCAX010000006.1, read as the reverse complement.
GGTGGTCTGGTCGTCGTAAAAGTTCATGTCCCCGGGCCGTGTCGAAAAACGCCGTGACCGATTCGGCCGGCACGCGAAACTTTTCGATCAGCAGCCGCGTGAAATCCTCGCGATTGAAACTGGTGGTCAGCGAGAACATCGGGTTGTCGAAGCGGATGTTCTTCAGTTGCACGATCGAGTCGGCGATCTCGGTGCGTCCAATAGCGCCGGCAGCTCTTGATCATGCCGACCGGAAAGCCGTGCAGCGAAATGTCGAAGATGTGCCCGCCCGGCCGCTTGAACCAGGTGGCCATGCCGCCCAGCTTGTAATGCTGCTCCAGCAGCAGCACGCTGCGGCCGCTGCGGGCCAGCGTGTTGGCGGCGGTCATGCCGGCCAGCCCGCTGCCGATGACGATCGAGTCGTACGACTCGCGGGCGCCTTGGAGAAAATCTTTGGGCATGGATTCACTCGACGCCCTGCAAGCACGTGACGGTTGGCCATGGAGATGCCGCTGACCATCGACCCGATGATGCCGACGAACCCTTGGTCGGTGCCGCAGATGAACAGATTCTTGAGGTGCGTGGTGCCGTCCCACTGTTTTTCGGGCGCGCCGTACACCGCGCCGTTGTCGTGGCCGGTGAAGCGGCGAATCGTGCAGGGGGTGAACGTGTCGCTGTCGATCACCGGCGAGCGAAAATCGGGAATAAATCGCACCGCCGAGGCGACGATGCGATCGTACCACGCCAGCTTCGCCACGCGATAGTCCTCTTCCGACAGGTCCTGCCAGAGGTCGGAGTTGGCCAAGGCCGTGATCCGGATCATGCCCTCGTCGAGCGGTTCGTCGTAGCAGAAATTGTTCGGCGAGCAGATCACGCCGCTGCGCACGTCGACCAGCTCGTCCGGCTTTTGCCAATGAAACTTCGGGCTGTCGTTGATAGAATACGATCGTGTGGTCGCAGCCCAAATCGTGCGGCTGCAGCGTTGAGCACCGAGGCGGTTTCGAGGAACGAGAGCTGGCCCGGCTGGCCGCTCGATCGGCCGGCTCACGTCCTCGCACAGCCGCATCGTTTCGACCCAGCCGGCCGACGACAGCACGTCGCTGCGCGTGCGAGTTCCTGGCCGTCGTCCAGCACGACCGAGTGCACCTGGCCGTCGGCGACCGACATTCGGCTCACGCCGGCCCGCAGCCGCAGTTCGCCCCCCAGTTCGCGGAACTTGCGCACCAGTTTCTTCAGAATCAATCGCATGCCGGCAAACGGCCGCGCCAGCCCCTCGAAGAAGATGCTGCGAAACATGATGCAGAACTGGGCGAAGTCCATGTCGTTCTGGCGTGCGCTGCCGTAGAACATCAACGGGCATAAAATCATTTCGACCAGCAGCGGATCGCGAACGATGCCCGACACCACCGCCCGGGCCGAGCGTGTGGCGGTCTGCGGGTCGAGATCGTCGTACTCGATCACTTCGCCGAGCAGGCGTTCGAAGTTGTCTTTCTCGGCCGGAAACTGGCGGTGGACTTCTGACGCGAAAGAAATCGAAGTCGTTGGTGAACCGCAGCGAGACGCCCGGAAACGCGATCATCGAACCGTTCTGCGGCACCAGGCCGAAGTCTTCCCAGCGAAAGCGCAACTGCCGCAACAGCCGCGCCAGCGGCCCCTTTTTGGCGCCCTTGGGCGTGAAATTGGTGACCGCGTGCAGGCCGACGTCGTAGTTGCGCCCGCCAAGCCGATAAAACGAATTCAGCCCGCCAATCGTGGTGTGACGCTCCAGGATGCAGACCCGCTGGTCGTAATAGGCCAGGCGAATTCCGGCCGCCAGCCCCGACATGCCCGCCCCGATGATGATCGTGTCGTACACGTCCGACGGGCCGGTCCCGCCGGGTGAGACGTTTCGATGGGCCGGGCCGGTCCCATTTTGTGAGCCGGTCTCATGGGATGCAGATGTCACGTTTTGGCCAGATCGCGCATCCGCGGCTCGAGGTAGCGGACCGTGCTTTGAAGCGATGCCAGTTCCAGATAATCGTCCTCGGGAATCTGCACGCGATAGCGTTTGCGCAATTCCATCACGATGTCCAGGAAATCCATGCTGTCCAGTTCGAGCTGCTCGCGCAGCGGCACGTCTTCCTTCAGGTTGCTGAGGTCTTCATCGGGTGCGATATCGCCGAGAATGTCGAGAATGACATTCTTAATCTCCGCAGGAGTCATGCCGTGCCTTCTCCAAGCAAAAAACGTTCAACCCTGTGGGACCGGTCAAAAGCCGGCTCCCACAGACCGTTCATCCTATCAGGTGGGGTTGCGTGCCGCCTCTAGAGCGGGTTTCAAAATCAGCGGGGACTGTTCCCACTCTCATCAGGTTTCGAAACCAGCGCTAGACCCGCTTGACGATCACCACAGAATTGATCCCCAGCATGCCGAATGAATTATTCAAAATATAGTCGACCGGTTCTCCCTCGCGCGGCTGGTTGAGCACCAGGCCGGGCAGCGCGCACTCGGGATCGAGCGCGTCGACGTTGATCGTGGCGTGGCAAACGCGGTCGCCGAACGCGGGCAAATTGCCGGCCAATTCCAGCGCCCCGGCCGCTCCCATCGTGTGGCCGATGAAACTCTTGGAGTTGTTGAACCGCGTGCGCTTCGACTCGGCAAACGCCTGCCGCAAGGCCGCACACTCCTGCGCATCGCCCGCGCCGGTGCCCGTGGCATGCGTGCTGACGATGTCGACCCGCTCCGGCCGGATTTGGGCCCGCCGCATGCGCCAGGGCCACGCACTCGGCCTGCCGCTGGGCGTTGGGCAGCACGAAATCGTGGGCGTCGCTGTTCATGGCATAACCGGCCAGCTCGCCGTAGATCTTCGCCCCGCGTGCCTGCGCATCGGGAAATCGCTCGAGCACCATCAGGCAGCCGCCTTCGGCCACGACGATGCCGTTGCGCTCCAGGTCGAACGGCCGCGAGGCCTTGGTCGGGTCGGCGTGGCTGGCCAGCGCGCCCTGGCTCTTGAAACTGGCGAAAATGCCGAACGTGCGAATGCTCTCCGACACGCCGCCGGCCAGCGCCACGTCGCATTCGCCCAGCCGCAGCATTTGCGCGCCCTGGATGATGCCGGCGTTGCCGGCGGCACAGGCGGCGCCGATCGTGTAGTGCGGGCCGGTGATTCCCAGGTTGAGCGAAATTTCGCCGGCCGGATTGTTGGCCACCGTGCGCGGGTTGTGGTGGTGCGACCAGAACTTGGTGTCGTAGTCGAAACCTTTGAGCTCGAAGATTTCGTTTTCGGTTTCGACGTTGCCGTGTTCGGTCACGCCGACATAGATGCCAACCATCGATTTGTCGACATTGGGCCAATCCAGTCCGGCGTCGCGAATCGCTTCGTTGGCCGAATAAATCCCCACGCTGCCGGCCCGGGTGCCACGGCGCAGGTCTTTCTTTTTCTGATACCGCAGCTCATCGAAGTTGCAAATCCCGGCCACCGTCTGGCCGACGTAGCGAATCTCGTACGGCGCCACGCCGCTGCGGCCGGCCAGCAAGTTCTCGCGAAACTCGGGCAGGCTGTTGCCATTGGGAGCGGTCAGGCCGATCCCGGTGATGACAATCCGTTGATAGTCGGGTCCGGCGGCGATCATCTCACCTTCGCTCAATTTGCCAGATGTGGCTTGCCGTGCGACATCCGGCCGGCGTCAGCGCCGCAGGGGCTGCTCCCGGCGCAGTCGAGCTGGAAGGCGCAAGCCTCTAGGCTGTGCGCCCGCTAGGGCTGTAAAACGTTTGAGCGTAGCGGTTTCCGGCAGGACTCGCAAGCACCGTCAGGCGTGCTGTACGCTCAAGTCGTGCTGGGCTATTGGCTTGCCGCTCGCCGCCGCCAATCGATCGGCCAGCCGCCGCATCCCTTCCTCGATGGAAATCGCCGGCTGGTAACCGAAGTCGGCGCGGGCGCCGGATATGTCGAAATAGTGCGAGCATCCTAATTGGGCCGCCAGGAATCGGGTCATCGGCGGCTCGCGCCCGATTCGCAGTCCGGCGTACAGGGCCTCGCAAACACTGCCGATCGCCCAGGCCGCTGGCAGCGAAATCGATCGGCGCACTGCCGGCAGACCGGCCAATGCCAGCAGCTCGTCGATCCAGCCCCAACAATTCACCGGCGCGCCCTGGCTGATGAAATAGGCTTCCGGCCGGCCAGGGGCGAATCCGGTCGCAGCGCGTCGGCGGCCAACAGATGTGCCGCCGCGGCGTTTTCGACATAGACCATGTCGATCAGATTTGTGCCGTCCCCGACGCGGCGCAGCCGTCCCGGCCTGTGCCCGCCGCAGCAGGCGCGGTACGAGATGTTGATCGCGCGGCCCCCAAATCAAGTGCGGCCGCAGGGCGCAGGTCGCCAAGTCCGGTCCGTTGGCAGCCAACACCTCGGCCTCGGCCAGCGCTTTGGAATGCGGGTAATGGCACAGCCAGCGGCTGGCATAGGGCACGCTCTCGTCGACGCCCGCCTGCGGCTGGCCGTCGAACGTGACGCTCGGGCTGCTTGTATAGACCAGCTTGGCGACCCTGTGGATCCGACAGCCGGCGAGGACGTTTCGCGTGCCGAGCGTGTTGATGCCGTAGTAATGCTCCCAGGGCCCCCAGATGCCGGCCACGCCGGCCACGTGATAGACCACGTCCATGCCCGCGCAGGCTGCGACAACCGCGTCCTGATTGCGCACATCGGCCGCCAGGATCTCGACCGCCGCCCCCTCGCGCCGAGCTGGGCCAGCGCGGGGCACTCGCGGCGCACGAGCGCGCGCACGCGTTCGCCGCGGGCTACAAGTTGCTCGACGATGTACAGTCCGAGAAAACCGCCCGCCCCCGTCACCAAAGCCGTCATCGCATCCCCGACCTGTTCTTGAGCGACCGCGCGGCCCAGGGGGCCAGTTTCTCGCGAAAGATTTTGGCGTTATGACGAATGTCGACCGGCATGGCGGGGTGAATCAAAAAGTCGGCAATGGACTCGGTCAGCGGATGTTGGCGTGCCAATTCGGCAAGCTCGGCGAGCAATCGCTGGCGGTCGGTCCGCGAGCGCGGCCGCCGTTCGGGCCAACATTCCACGATGATCACCGGCCGCTGCCCGGCCGCCGGACCGACGCCGACCAGTGCGGCCCGATAGACCGCCGGATGCGTTTCGAAAATCGCCTCGCAGGGAGCGGTGTACAGCGGGCCGTCGGCCGTCAGGACTCGATGGGCAACGCGCCCGCAGTACCAAAATCGGTCCCGGTCGTCGAGGTAGCCGGCATCCCCCATGCGATGCCAGACGTCCGGCCCATCGACGATCTTGGCCAGCGCGTTCCACTCGCGGCGCGTGACATACTCGCGCGTGACGACGGGGCCGGAAACGATCAACTCGCCAATCTCGCCGGCGGGCAGCTCCTCGCCTCGTCAAGCGTGGCGATCGGGCCGTCGACGATGCGGATGACTTTCCAACGGATTTTGCCGAAACCGCTCGCCCGACGCACACCCCGGCGCCAACCGCGGGTTCGAGCCTGTGTTTCGCCAAGCACTTCGCTGGCCGAAATCGAGGCCACGGGCAGGGCTTCGGTGGCGCCGTAGGGCGTGTGAATCTCGGCGCCGGCGGGCAGGCATCGCTGCATGCGCTCCAGCACGTGAGCCGGCACCGGCGCGCCGGCCGAGAGCACCCGCCGGAGCGTGTCGAGCCGCTCGCCGGTTTGCTCGCAGTGCAAGTCCGACGCGGTTCCAGATGGCAGGCGATCCGAACGATTGGGTCACCCGCCAATCGCGCATCGCGGCCAGCAGTTTGTACGGATCGACCCGGGCCGGGCGCGTCGGGATCCATGTCCGGGACGATGGTCGTGACGCCCAGGGCTCCGTTGAACAGGCCGAACAGCGGAAAGCTCGGCAGATCGATTTCGCCCGGCTGAATTTCATAAAAATCGCGCAGCTCTTCGACCTGGGCGTCGAAGTTGCCGTGGCGGTAGAGCACCCCCTTGGGCGGGCCGGTGCTGCCGGTGGTGAAGATGATCGCCGCCGGATCGTCGGCCCGGGTTGCGAGCAATGGTCGAACTGCGGATCTGCCGTCGGCCCGCAACGCGGCCAGCGTGGTGCCGCCCCAAAACATCCGTCGACCCACCGTCACATTGAGCCGGGCTTGCGAAAATCGCTTTCGCAGCAAGCAGCGCAGGGCTTGCACCAGCGGAACCGCGACGAAGCCGGCCGGCTCGGCCTGCTCCAGGCAGGCGATCAGATTTTTTCGGCCCATGCCGGGATCGATCAAAATCGCCACGGCGCCGACTTTCAGCAGCGCAAAGACCAGCGACACGAAGTCGATTCCCGGCCGCACCAGCAGCGCCAGCCGCGTGCCGGGCGTCACGCCCAACCTGGCCAGGCCGCTGGCGATCCGATTGCTGTCTTCGTCCAACTGCGCGAAACGAAGCAGATCGTAGCTCGCTCGACCGGCGAAGGCGGTCGCGTGCGGAGCGGCCACCGCCAGCGCGTCCGGCTGCAGCGCGGCCATGGCGCTCAGCCGTCGTGCCACGTTGACCTGCAGCGGCGGAGTGGATCGCATGGGGCTCACGGTTTGCTGCGCCGGCAGCACGGCACAATGAACCAGCGTGGGCTCGATCGCCCCGGCCGCAAGTCCGGCCTCGGCAAGCCAATCGCGGTATTCCGCGGCGCTGTAGGCGCGCCCCTCGGTAAACGAAAACAAGGCCGTCGAATATAGTGCAATCGGCAGCGGACCGCCGAGATCGTCGTCGAGAAACGCATCGTGAATCACCAACTGCCCTCCGTGCGGCAAGGCGGCTGCGCAGCGCCCAATCAGCTGCTGGTTCGCCGGCACGTCCCAATCGTGCAGGATGTTCGACAGCAGGATCAGGTCGCAGCCCGTGGGCACCGGATCGGCGAACATGTCTCCCGGCCGGCACTCCAGTCGATCGGCCACGACTTCACTGGCCTGCGCCATTTCGGCGGCGACCTTGAGCACCTCGGGCCGGTCCCAGACGATCGCCCGCAGGCCTGGATTGCGCTGCAAGCAGGCGATGCTGTAGATGCCGGTGCCGCCGCCGACGTCGAGCAGCAGCCGCGCCGATCGAAACCTAGGCAGGGCGGCCAACATGCGGGGCCACGCACTTCGCGCGGCCGGCCAATGCCATGGTGAACTTGCGGGCCGTGGCCTCCTTCTCCATGGCCGATTCCAAGCCCTGGCGATAGATGAAGGCGGCCCCTTCCTCGTCGGGTTTGGAACCGGCCGGCCGATTGGTCCTCAGCCGCTCGACGATCTCCAGCACGCCGGGACTGGCGGCCGACAGGTCGATATAGTCGCCGATGTAACAGCGCTGCGCCGGGCACCAGAAACTCGCGGCCCAGCGTGGTCAATTGCAGATCGGCCCGTGCGGTCGGTCTCGATGACCGCCATCGCCCGCAGGGCCGTGAGCAGCACGTGGGCCGGCCGCTCGGCCAGTCCCAATTCGCTCGCGCAGAGCATCGAACGAGAGCGGCGCCGGCGCAAGCAGAGCGAACAAATCGAAGTGGGCCACGGCCGCCGTCAGCAGTTCGGTGGCATAGATGCCCCGAAACAACTCGAAGATCGGCGTCGGATCGAGTTTCGGCGGGTCGTTGGTCAAAGGTGCCTGCGCGTCACGCTCTAAGCTGGTCGTCGTGCCGCATGCCGCTGGGCGGCTGATCGGCGTGGTGCACGTTGGCCAGCGCCGCTTTGGCGCCGGCATGCTGCTCGACGTCGTTGTCTTCCCACTCGATCGACACGCCGCCGCTGAAGCCGGCGCGGTTCAGTTCGACCAGCAACTGCTCGGTGCGAGGTCGCGTCGCGTGCGGCGCCGGCCGTGACGAAGTTCCAGCCGTTGTGCTTGTCGCCCATCGGCTTGTGGCCGCCCAGCAGGCCGTTGCGGGTGTAGCCGTCGATGACCTGCACGCCCTTGATGTGGGCGCAGTGAATCCGGTCGCCGTAGGCGCGGATGAAATCGACGCCCGAAACGCCCTGCCATTCCATGTGCGAGCAGTCGAAATTGAAGCCCGACGCCTTTTCGAAGCCGGCCGCGTCGAGCGCCGCCAGGTAATCGCCGGCGCTGGCAATGTCGCCCATCGCGCGTTCGCTGGGATGGCATTCCAGGTCGTACGTCGTGCCGTACTTCAGGCAGGCCTGGAAGACCGGCGCAAAACGCTCGACCAGCAGTTCCAGGCTGACCTGATACACGTCGGGAATCGGATGCCCGCCCAGCGACTTGGGCAGCGGCGGAAACAGAAACCAATGGCTCCAGCAGTGGGCCGGCGAACCGACGAAGCCCGAGACCGGCACCGTGCGGTTCTGCAACTGGCCGATGTAATGCGCCAAGCGGACGACGTTGACCAGCGCTTCGGCGGCCTGCTTGCGGGCGATCTCGGCCACGTCGGCCGGGCACGAAAAACGGATCGGTGCGCGGCGGCTTGTTGCCGGCGGCGCGCCAGCGGGAGTAGGCTTCGACCGACTCGCCGCCAAGGAACTGCAGCGTCTTGGCGCTGGGCTCGTCGCCCAGGGCCTGGCCTTGCAGATGCGCCGCGATGGAGAGGATTTCCAGCTTGCGGCTCTTGGCCTTGCCCACGCGCTCCTCGGCGTAGCTCTTGGCGCCGGCGTCGTCGCCGCAGCGCTTCAGGTCGAGTTCCCAACTGGCTTCTTCCCAGCCGTCGAATCCGGTCTGGGCGATCCAGTCGAGCCATGCATCCTCGGGCACGTTGCCGAATTGACCGCGGACCAGCCCGATCTGATGATGCGAATGCTTGCCCCGACGGTGCTCTTTTGTCTGGTGATAACCCATGCCACCCTCGCCTGCGCTGTGAACGAGAAAGATGCCGTAGCGGGCATCTTAGGAAATCGGCAAGCTATTTCAAGGGTTGGGCGGACTTCTCCGGCAGGTTCGCATCGTCGGATGCAGGAGGCGAATCTTTCGCCGACCGCCAAACGAACGGGCCGCCTCTCGGCGATAGTTTGGCCTGGCATAGGGGCACTGCCAACGGCTAGAAGGATCCGGCGCCGGACCGGTAGCGGTCCACGTCGGAAGCAATGCTCGTCGAAAGACCGGGCAGGTCCCTGTCGACCTGAAGCCCGTCGATCTCGATCGAGATCAGAAGCCACCCGATGCTGCCGCCGGTGGCGATGGACTTGTGCCGGGTGGAAAATTCGCGGAGCGAACCATCGGCCGTGATATAGCGGCCGGAAGTCAACCAATTGTCGCCAAAGTGTTCGACCGTGGCATCCGGCAAGATGCGAAGCGCGCCGTAGCGATCGAGATTCGCCAGCGCGATCTCTTTGGCCTCGGCCGCCACGACATGCCGGACGGCCGGATCTTCCCAAGGAAAAACAATGTCGACTGCCGATTCGATCCCCGCCTGCACCGTGACCACGCCGACCACCACGCCCAAGCAGCCGGCCACGACGACGTGCAGCATTCCGAGCCAAAGGTTTTCCGAGCGCTTATATTTTTCGATCAGCCGCATTCATAACCTCAAAAGGGGTGGACAACGATCAAGAAGAAAACAGTCCTGCCGCAACCGGCAAGCAGCTTTAACGGAGGGCTAACGCGGGGGCGGGACGTCGGACACGATTCGTGGGGATCACGTCAGCGTGCCGGACTATTTCTGGCGGGCAAACCTGAACCAAGCGGGGTAAGCAATTGGTGTGCCCAGAGCAGATAACTCGCGTGGGGGACCACCAATTCAGCAGATACGAGGCTTTTCAGCCTGCTGTCTGCTTGTAGCACGGGCAAGATCGGCCTGCGACGTAAGCACATCGGTGACAGGAAGATCCGCCAAAAATTGCGGATTCATGACGGCCGGACGCCGAGAAAAAGCGCCGCCAAATTGCCCCCAGCGCGCCGCCATCTTCGATCATGATTCGGCGGCAACAATGCCGATCACTTGTCTTCTTTTCGTTTGAACTTGGAATCGTTCTCTTTCATGAACGCTCGCAACTCGTCGGAAAAATCGAGCAGCCGATTCCACTGTTCGACATAAAGCGTGACCGGCATGCGCTGCAACCCGTAGACGCTCATGGCCCCCTTCTCGCTCACCTTGCAATACAAGGTGCCGCGCTTGGGCTGTTCGACCTGGTCGAGCAGCTTGGTAGCTTCGTCGACTTGAATTTCGCCCGCGGCCAGCTTGGCCAGGATCTCTTCCTTTTTCATGATTGCACCGGCTGTGGTTGAGGTGGGTGGTCGGCGCCGATCATAGGACAACGGAATGGTCGGCGTCAAATGGAGGCCGCCTGCGCGGGCTCCTTGACCCTTGCGGCGCGGGACACCTATAATCGCGCCGCCGCCGCGAAGCTTGACCATGCGCGGATCCGCCAAATCCGCTTTCCGCCGCGCCGATCGGACCGGCCCGACCCCGCGCATTGCGAGAACTCAGCCCTTATGAAAATCCACGAATTTCAAGCCAAAGAGATTCTCCGCAAGGCCGGGCGTGGCCGTGCCCCGCGGCATTGTCGCCCGCACGCCCGAGGAGGCCGCGGCGGCCTTCACCACGCTCGGCGGACCGATGGCGGTGGTCAAAGCCCAGATTCATGCCGGCGGCCGCGGCAAGGGAACGATCAAGTCCAACGCCCAGCAGCACGGCGTGCAACTGGTCAAAAGCGCCAAGCAGGCGGCCGAAGTCGCCGGCAACCTGCTCGGCCAATCGCTGGTCACGATCCAGACCGGGCCCGATGGCCAAACCGTGCGCCAGGTGCTGGTCGAAGAAGGCTGCAACATCGCCCGCGAGTTGTACCTGGGCATCGTCGTCGACCGCGCCGCCACAGGGCCGGTGCTGATGGTCTCCAGCCGAAGGCGGCATGAACATCGAAGAGGTGGCCGAACACACGCCCGAAATGATCTATCGCGAGCCGTTCGACGTCGACGCCGGCCTGTATCCGCTACCAGGCCCGCAAGCTGGCGGCCCGGCTTGGGGCTGAAGGGCGCAAGCGTCCGCTCGGCCGAAGCATTCATGAAGGGGCCTGTGCCGCGTCTTCGTCGCCTCCGATTGCAGCCTGGCCGAGATCAATCCGCTGGTCGTCACCGGCGCCGGCGACCTGATCGCGCTCGATGCCAAGATGACGTTCGACGACAACGCCCTGTTTCGCCACAAGGATCTGGCCGAGCTGCGCGACCTGGCCGAAGAAGAGCCGGCCGAAGTGCGCGCCGGCAAGGCGGGCCTGTCGCTACGTCAAGCTCGACGGCAACATCGGCTGCCTGGTCAACGGCGCCGGACTGGCCATGAGCACCATGGACCTGATCAAGCTGCACGGCGGCGAACCGGCCAATTTTCTCGACGTCGGCGGCGGCGCCAACGTCGACCAGGTGACCGAGGCCTTCCGCATCCTGCTCGACGACAAGAACACCAAGGCGGTGCTGGTCAATATCTTCGGCGGCATCATGCGCTGCACCACGATCGCCACCGCCATTCTGGCGGCCTACAAGTCGGTCGGGTTCAACGTGCCGCTGGTCGTGCGGCTGGAAGGAACCGAAGTCGAGCAAGGCCGCAAGATCCTGGCCGAAAGCAATCTGAACATCATCAGCGCCGAAGGGCTGACCGACGCGGCCAAAAAGTCGTCGCCGCCGCAGGCAAGTGCATCGCCATCGACGCGCCAGCGGGCAACGCAACTAGACGAGCGATTCGCATGAGCATTCTGATCGACAAGAACACCCGCGTCATCTGCCAGGGCATCACCGGCAAGGTCGGCCAGTTCCACACCAAGGGCTGCCGCGAATACGGCACGCAAATGGTCGGCGGCGTCACGCCCGGCAAAGGGGGCGAAACGGTCGAAGGCGTGCCGGTCTTCGACACCGTGGCTGAAGCGGTCGAGAAAACCGGCGCCGACGCCACGATGATCTTCGTCCCGCCGGCCTTCACCGCCGACGCCATCCTGGAAGCGGTCGACGCCGGCATCAAGACCGTCGTGGCCATCACCGAGGGCGTGCCCGTGCTCGACATGGTCCGCGTCTACGACGTGGTCATCCGCAGCAATTCGCGGCTCGTCGGGCCCAACTGCCCGGGCGTGATCACGCCGGACGAGTGCAAAATCGGCATCATGCCGGGCTACATCCACAAGAAGGGGCCGGTCGGCGTGATGAGCCGCAGCGGCACGCTGACCTACGAGGCCGTCTGGCAGTTGACCAGCCTGGGCCTGGGCCAATCGACCTGCGTCGGCCTGGGGGGCGATCCGATCGTGGGCACCTCGTTCATCGACCTGCTCAAGCTGTTCCAGGCCGATCCGGCCACCGAAGCGATCCTGATGATGGGCGAAATCGGCGGCACCGCCGAGGAAGAGGCCGCCGCCTTCGTGCGCGAGCACGTCACCAAGCCGGTCGCGGCCTTCATTGCCGGCCGGGCCGCTCCGCCGGGCAAGCGCATGGGCCACGCCGGCGCAATCATTTCCGGCGGCAAAGGCACCGCCGCCGAGAAAATCGCCGCCCTCGAGGCCGCCGGCATCGAAGTCGCCCAAAGCCCGGCCGACATGGGCGCCGCCATGCAGCGGGCCATCGCCCGCAAGAAGTAAGCAGATCCCCTTGCTCGGCCGTCGGCGCAACTGGCCAAACATGGCACGGCGGACATAACTCTTACCGACGGCGGGACATTCGCCGAATCCTGTTCGAGTCCCAACCGTGGGCCACCCGGCCACCGGACTTCGGCATCATCCGCACAGCCGCTATCGAGCGGCGCAACGGGTACGTTCCGCACCGCTTGCACAACCGCTATCTCGTTGCGGCGGTTGAAGATGCCCGCCGGTTATCCCCGATTGCTAAGGATACCTACCTTGAGTTTTGGCGGCGGTCGCCAGCGCGGCCGACATGCTTTGGCCCCCGATTCACCAATCGAACCCCTGCCTACGACAGGTCGGACGATGGAATTCAACCGCAATCATTTCTTCGCTCTGGGCCTGGTATTGTTGATGCTGGGCATTCAACTGCGCAACGTCGAAAGTTTTACGCTCAGTGAACGCACGAGCAAATTTCTTGCGGAGCGGCTGAACCGGACCGGCGGCGATGCCGACGGCGTGCGACCGCTGTTGGCTTCGATGGGCCCGACGCCGCGCCAAACGATTCGCCCGCCCGAATGGCTCGGCTTTGCCTTGTTTCGGTCGGTTCGGTGTTGGTGCTTCACAGTCTGGCGATGAAGAAGCCCGGCTGCATGAAGGTCCCACGCGCCGCGGCGCAAACCTTCTCTGACCTGCGCGGCGGCGCAGGTTGACGTCAGGCGGTGCGCTAGAGTTCAGTTGGGAAAATGGAATGCGATTGAAACCTCGCCCTCACTTCTTGCTGTCGACACTAGTGCTGCTGAGCGGCTCGGTGCTGCTGGCAGTCGAACAGCTGGCCGAACAACTCGCAGCCTGCCGAATCACGAGCCGCCAGCAACGCCGCCACGACCGGGCGGCAGCGCGAAGGTTCGACGCTGATCGAAGTGCTGGGAAGTTTCAAACTGACCAGCGATCGGGCGACGTTCTATCCGGCCGACAGCGAACAACGCTTTCAAGGTTTGGAGAATCTGAATCTCGAGCGGATTTCGTTGGTGGTCGGCGAAAACCCCGATCGGCTCGACTGGATCGTCAGCGGCACGATCACCGAGTATCGTGGCACGAATTATCTGCTCGTCACCAAGGCGACACTCAAAAATAAGTCCGCGCGGCAGCCCGTTGAGACTCCGCGGCAGCCCCCCGTCTCTGCGGAGACTGCAAGCTCCCGCCGAGGTCAACGCGATCCGGCGACTTTTCTGGCGGACTACGCACCTCCGCGAGTTGGCGTGCTGCCGGGATTCGCCGTGACAGCGTCCCGGTTTCCTTGACACCCCAACGGTGCCAGCTAATATACAAGCTTGCAATGGGTATTTCCCATTCTTGCCTGGGGTCCGCGCCCAACGAACAGGAGTCTTTTCATGGCCGGTCACCGGCGTTTGCAAGTTACTGAAGTGGGCGAAGTGACGGTGGTGCGTTTTGTCGACCGCAAGATTCTCGACGAGGCGAACATCCAGGAACTCGGGCAAGAGTTGTTTAAACTGGTCGAGGAAGACCGCCGCAAGAACTTGCTATTGAATTTCTCGTCGGTCGAGTTTCTTTCCAGCGCCGCGTTGGGCAAGTTGATCACGCTGGACAAAAAAATCAAATCGCACGGCGGCAAACTCAAGCTCAGCAACATCCGGCCCGAAATTTACGAAGTCTTCGCCATCACCAAGCTCAACAAGCTGTTCGACATCAAAGACGACGAAGCCGACGCGTTAGCCGTATTTTAGTCGCACGTTTCAAGCAGCCGCGCTGTACGGCGCGGCAGTTCCGATGGGCCCGGCCTTGCAACACTGCTGAACATCACGATGAGATCGTCGATCGGCCAGAGGAATCCGCCAAGCGACGCGAGCCGCCGGGCAACCTCAGCAATGCAGGCGTCGCCCGGTCGTGGCTTTCCTCGTCCCGCGGCGTCCTGACGAGCATGCACATGCCAAATTCTGCCTGGTCCTGGACAGTCGAGCGGGCAATCCCCAGCGAGCGTGGCGCCGGCCGGCGCGTGATCGACGAAGTGCTCGCCCAGTTGGAACAACGTTTGTGGACGGCGCACGAAATCTTTAGCGTCCGGCTGGCCTTGGAAGAGGCGATCGTCAACGCAATCAAGCACGGCAATCGGCTCGATGACCGCAAGCAGGTCCGCGTGGCCTGCAAGATGTCGGCCGATCGGCTGTGGATCAAAGTCTCCGACGAAGGACCCGGGTTCGACCCTCGGCAAGTCCCCGATCCAACCGATCCGTCCAATCTCGAAAACCCCGGCGGGCGCGGCATCATGTTGATGCGCAGCTACATGACGCGAGTCGAGTACAACGCCCGCGGCAACGTCGTCGAGATGGAAAAAGAGCGGGCCAACTCGATCGAGCCGGTCTAGCGCCGGGCGCGAGGCGGGAAGGGAACCACTGAGACACGGAGGCACAGAGATACGGAGGCACAGAGATACGGAGGCACAGAGATACGGAGGCACAGAGAGTAAACGGGAAATCCTCCGTGATTTCCCTCCCCGTCCTCTCCCTCCTAAATCTGCGTAATCTGCGAAATCTGCGGATCGTCCTTCCGCTGCCACGCTACGCGCCCCTCGCACTGCCCTTGAGCCATGCGCCGGCTTTCGCTACAAGAAACGGCCATTTTTTGGCATTTTCTGTCCATTTGCCGATTTTCCGGAGCCGGTTTCATGCGCGGGCCAATCTTGCTGGCGTGCCTGGCAATCTCGATTTTGTGCGCGTCCGCTGGGGCCGCCGATTTTCCGTACACGGCCTACGTCAGCAGCGACGACGTCTATGTGCGCAGCGGACCGGGCAAGAACTATTATCCGACCGCCAAGCTGAAGCGAGGCGAGCAGGTCGAAATCTACCGCCACGATCCGGGCGGCTGGTATGCCATTCGTCCGCCGCGGCAAAGTTTCAGTTGGATTTCGGCCCGGCAGGTCGACCCGGCCGAAAAGGGCCTGGCCGTCGTCAACTCGCCGCGGGCCGTAGCCCGGGTCGGAAGCACGTTCAGCGACATGCGCGACGTGATCCAAGTGCGGCTCGATCGCGGCGAGAAGGTCGAACTCGTCGAAAGCCAACCAGTGGCCGACGGCAAATGGTACAAGATCGCGCCGCCGGCGGGCGAGTTCCGCTGGGTGCATAAGGAATATCTCGATCGGCACGCGCCGCCGGACGACGTGGTCTCCGACGATCGCGGCGACTCGGCCGAAGCGGACGACGACGATGCCGAAGAGCAGCCCCGGCGCAAATCGCGTCGCCGCGCCGCGCGATATCCAATTGACCAGCACCGAGCCGGGCGAGGACGACCCTGGCGATCGCAGTCCAACTGCCTCGCATCCGGCCCGGCGATCTGACGAACCGCCCCGACGGCGGCCGGCCGAGTCTCGCGACGACGGTCAGAAATCGTTCGCCCTGGCGGTGGCCGACATCGATCTCGACCTGTCGGCCATGGTGGCCGAAGAGATCGGCGTGTGGTCGTTTGCCGACTTGCGCGCCCGGACGGCACGGCTGATCGACCGCGCCCCGACGGCGCTCGAGCGCGGCCAGGCGCGGATGATGATGAGCAAAATCGACCGCTTTGCGGAACTCAAGGAGCGCCACGACACGATCGTTCAAGTCCGCGGAGAAACGCAGCGGCGGAACCGAAATCTCGGCCGCACGGAGCTGGTGCGGCACGAGGAGACCGCCGGGCCGCGGTTCGATGGCGTCGGCCGACTGACCCCCAATACGCCTCGCAAAGATGGTGCTCCGCCCTACGTACTGCTCGACACGGGCGGTCAGGTGGTGACCTACGTCACGCCCGCCCCGAGCATCAACCTGCGTTCTTACGTCGACAAGCAGGTCGGCATCAACGGGCAGCGCGGCTATATTGCCGATCTGCAAAAGCCCCACCTCAATGCCCAGCACGTCACCGTGCTACCCGACGTCCGCCGATAGAGTGGTGTTCGGCGTCGCGCATGCCTAGCAGTCGTTCGCCCTGCCGCTGAATCCGGGGATCGGCGTCGGTGCGGGCCATCTGCTCGATCCGGCGGAGTACGTTCGGATCGGCCGTCGTCGCCATGACGGTCATCGCGGCCAATCGGACATCGGGATTTTCGTCGCGGCTGAGCCACACGAGCCAGACTTGAGCATCGATGCCCGGCATGGCCGGCAGCGATTCGGCCAGTGCCCGGCGGACTGCGCCAGTCGGGATCGGTCAGTTGGCGCGCCAATTCGAGCTGCAGGGCTTCGAAGCCTTGTCGTTGGAGCTCCTCCTCGGCCCGCGCACGCAGCGCCAGGTCGCCCGAATGCAGCGCGTGCATCCAACGCAGTGTGTCGGTGGGATCGGCACCGGGGGGCTCGCCGCTCGATTGCCGCACGCTGTCGGCCGGTATCAAGCGCGGGTCATCGTCGATCGATGGCACGAGCGCCGCGGCGCCTTCGTTCGCGGCGGCTTCGGGCGATAGTCGCCCCGGCTCACCGGCGGCCAACCGCTCGTCGGTCGATTCGATTGGATTATCGCGCTGTGGCTCGACGGGGACGGACGGAACCGGGACCGAAGCGAGTGCTAAACCCCCGCCTGGATGCATGCCCCATAAATCCACGAGCGGCTCGCCGCCCAGTTCATCTTCATTTCGCTGGCCGGTGTCCTGCGGCGGGGTGGCGCCGCGATCTCCGGCGGCCAGGAGCGCTCGTCGCCGCTCAAGAATGCTCGTACGGAGCACTTGTTCGCAGGCCGCCACCAGTTGCTGGCGCTGCGGTCCGCGAGGAGGGTTCGCCTCGCGCAAAATCCGCGCGGCGAAATCCGATGCGATACGCCGTGCGGCCGGGCTGAATGGCTCCACTTGGGCGGCCAGCGCCTGGGCCAGACGCAGCGCACGCCGATGCGCAGTCGTGGCTTCGCGCTGCGGCCAATGGTCGATCTCGTGGCGGATCGAGTCGCCGCGCGGCGTCCACGACACTGCTCCGGGCCGAACCCAGCAGCGCCGCCAGGGCCTCAAGTCCAACCTCGCCGTGGGCCGATATCCGCTCCACGATGCGAGCAGCCCGCGAATCGTCCGCAGTGGCCAGCCGAATTCGCCAATGCCAGACCAGAACTTGATCCAGCGGCGACCACCAACTGCCGGCGGCCAGCGCGAGTCCGGCAACGGCTGCCAGCAGGATCCGCAGCGGACGCAGACGGGCTTTTCGATTGGTTGCTGTCATGCGGTCTCGCTTTGAGTGCATCGTGCCCAGACGCACCGGGCCGGTCGGCCGGCACGCACCGTCCAGGCTTCCCGTCGCCTCTCCCACGCGGGGGCGTATTCTCCGCGGAGTGCAATCGCAGGACAAGGCCATCATTCGCGCTGCTGTCCTGTGCAGCATTTCCGGATTGCCGACGGAGGAATCGTCATCCCGGCTCGAATTGTCCCCAGCCGTCCCCTCCCTGCCGAGCCAACCGTGCCAGCAAGCTGGCAGCGCGGGTTCGACCGACGGCGGCGGAAAAATTTCCCTGTCCTTAGTGGCTTCGCTGAGCCGAACTATTCCTAACGTCGGCATATCCGGCACTCCCCGCGTAAGACGGGCGTGCTGCAAATGATCGGCAACTGTGTGGGGGGAACCGGAAAGCAAGCGAACCTGACTCGAATGGGCAGTTGGTCGACCGTGCACTCCATTGCACCGGTAGCCAGCGGGCAACGGTCGTGGTTCACCGGGGGGATTATGCAGCTATATTTGGCACCGCCGCGCAAACAGCGCCGGTGGAACCTCGTCGGCCGCGGCGAGTTTCCGCCTGGCGATTGGCAGGCGCTGCGTTTGGGTGCGTTGCTCTGTCGTCCTCGGCGCAGGCGCTGCGCTGCATGCCGGCGATAAGGCGAACTTCCGGGAGCAGCACGCGCCAAGTCCGCGAAGACGCCATGCGCGCCATTCCGCTGGACAAATTGCCCGACGACTTGCGCCCCAAGGTCGAGAGCGTGTTGAAGAACACCAGCGTGTTTCGGCGCGTGCCCGTGCAGGTGATCGACTGCGATCCGGACCTGTACTTGTTTCTGGCCCGATATCCCGAGGTGGTGGTCAACATCTGGCAGGTGATGGGCATCAGCAAGGTGGCCCTGGTGCGGACCGGCCCGCATAGCTATCGCGGCAATGACGGCGCGGGCACGACCGGCTCGGTCCACTTGTGCTATAGCAATCACGATACCCAGGTGGTCTACACCGAGGGGTCCTATGAGGGACCGATGTTCAACCGTCCGATCCGAGCCCAGTGCGTGCTGGTTCTGCGGGCCGGCTACATCCAGGAAACCAACGGACGCTACTACGTCACCAACCGGCTCGACACGTTCATCCACATCGACCATGCGGGCCTGGAACTGGTCGCCAAGACGTTCAATCCGCTGGTGACCAAGACCATCGACATCAATTTCCGCGAGACCATCTCCTTTGTCGGCACCGTTTCGCGGACCGCCGAGGCGAACGCGCCCGGCATGCAACGCTTGGCCGGCAAGTTGACCAGCGCTCGACCCGGCGGTGCGCGACGAATTCGTCCGCATTTCGACCGAGATCGGCAGCAAGGCCGCCGAGCGCGAAGCCGTGGCCAACCCGGTGAACTCGAGTTTCACGAATGTTCGGACGGCGGGTAAGAAGCTGCGGCGGTAGCGCCGGGCTCGACCGGAGACTGGCCGAACAGCGAGTACAGCACCGGCAGCACCAGCAGCGTCAGCAGCAGCGAGCTGATGACGCCGCCGACCACGACCGTGGCCAGCGGCCGCTGCACTTCGGCGCCGATCGCGGTGGCCATCATCATGGGCACGAATCCCAAGGCCGCCGTGGCCGAAGTCATCAGCACCGGCCGCAGCCGCAGCACCGACGCGTCGGCGATCGCCGCATTCAAGTTCGTGCCCGTCGGCGCAGCAGTTTCCTGATGTAGGAGACCAGCACCAGGCCGTTGAGCACGGCAATGCCCAGCAGGGCCACGAAGCCGACGCCGGCCGAAATCGAAAACGGCATTCCGCGCACCGCCAAGGCCGATCACGCCGCCGACGATGGCGAACGGCACGCCGCTGTAGATCAGCAGCGCGTCGCGCACGCTGTGAAAGCTGGCGTAAAGCAGCACGAAGATCAGCAGTCCGGCCAGCGGCACGACGATCGCCAGTCGCCGCTGGGCCTGCTGCATTTGCTCGAACTGCCCGCCCCAGCCGACGTGGTATCCGGTGGGCCAGGTCTTTTGCAATCCCGCCGATCTTGGCCTGCGCTTCGGCCACGAACGAACCGACGTCGCGGCCGCGGACGTTGCACTGCACCAGGATCCGCCGCTTGCTCCACTCGCGGAAGATCGTGGTGGGCGTCTCGACCTGTTCGATGCTGCGCCAGGCGCGTCCAGCGGCAACTGTGCGCCGCCGGGCGTTGAGACCAGCAGTTGCCCCACCGCCTCCGGATCGCGGCGAAATTGCTCCGCCAGCCGCACCACCAGCGGAAAGCGCCGCTGCCCCTCGCGAATCTCGCCCACGCGGCGGCGTTCCCAGGGCCTGGATCGTGGCCAGCACGTCGCGCCGGGCAATGCCGTAGCGAGACATCGCGTCTTCGTCGACTTCGATCCGCAGCACGTTGGTCAAGGCCAGCTGATCGGGCACCACGTCGACCGCGCCCGGGATTTCAGCCAGGGCCGCCGCCACTTCCCGGGCGCACTGGGTCAGCCGGGCGAAATCGTCGCCGAAAATCTTCACGCCCACGTCGCCGCGGATGCCGGCGATCATCTCGTTGATCCGCTGCTCGATCGGCTGGGTGAACAGCATTTGCATGCCCGGCAGGTCGGCCAGCACCGCTTGCATTTTCTCCATCAGCTCTTCCTGATTCTGCGGCGTGCTTCCACTGGTCGACGGGCGTCAGCGTGATGAACACGTCGCTTTGATCCCAGCCCATCGGATCGGTGGCCACTTCGGCCCGTGCCGGTGCGGGTCCAGATGTGCTCGAATCTCTTCGGGAAAATTCGCCAGCAGCAGTTTTTCGATCTGCGTGCCGTAGCGCACCGACTCGTGCAGCGAGACGCTGGCCAGCCGCGTGGTGGCAATCACCATCGCGTGTTCGTCTAAGCCGTGGAATGAATTCGGTGCCCAGCTCGCTGCCCAGCAGTCCGGCCATGGCCAGCATCGCCAGCGCCAACACCATTACCGAGGCCCGATGCCCGAGCGCCCAGCCGAGCACCGGCCGATAGAGCCGCTGGAACAGCCGCACCACCCAGGGGTCGCGCTCCTGGGGATGTTTGGGCAAAAACATGGCGGCCAAGGCCGGCATCAGAGTTACCGAAAGAATCAGCGAGCCGACAGAGCGCGAACAGCACGGTAAAGGCCATCGGCCGAAACAGTTTCCCCTCGACCCCTTCCAAGGTCAGGATCGGCAAGTACACGATCATGATGATCAACTCGCCGAACATGGTCGGCGTGCGGACCTCGACGCAGGCGTCGTGCACGACGTCGTCGTGCGAACGACCGCTGTGATTCTCGGCCAGGTGCCGGACCGAATTCTCCACCATGATCACCGAGCTGTCGACCAGGATGCCGAAGTCGATCGCCCCCAGACTCATCAAGCTGCCCGCGATGCCCGCTTGAGCCATGAAATTGCCCGCGAACAGGAACGACAAAGGAATCGAAGTCGCCACGATCAAACCGGCCCGCAATCCGCCGCCCAACACGAACAGCGCCGCCACGACCAGGATCGCCCCGTGCAGCAGGTTGTCTTTGGCCGTCAGCAGCACGGCGTCGACCAAATCGGTCCGGGCGTAGACCTCGTGGACCTCGACGCCGGGCGGCAGTAGCGGTTTGATTTCCTCCATTTTTTGCCGCAGCCGCTGGGTGACCTCGCGGCTGTTCTCGCCCAGCAGCATGAACCCCAGCCCCAGCACGGCCTCGCCCTGGCCTTCCGCGGTGACGGCTCCTGAGGGAATCTCGTGGCTGATTTCCACGTCGGCCACGTCGCGCACGCGGACCGGCTGAGCGTCGTGATTCTTGATCACGATATTGGCGATCTCGGCCGTGCTGCTGACGATGCCGACGCCTTGAATCAGCTCGATTTCGCCGGCCCTTTCGATGCTGCCGCCGCCGACGTTGGCATTGTTGGTCCGCAGGGCCTCGACGACGTCGGCCAGCGTCAGGTCGTACTTGACCAGCCGGGCCGGGTCGAACAGCACGTGATATTGCTTTTCGTAGCCGCCCCAGCTGTTGACCTCGGCCACGCCCGGCACGGTTCGCAGTTGGGCTTTGACCAGCCAGCGATGGATCGTGCGCAGCTCGGTCAGGCTGTGGCGGTCGCTGGTCAGCCGATAGTGATACACCTCGCCCAAGCCGGTGGCGATCGGGCCGATCTCGGGCTTGTGCACGCCGGCCTGTTCGGGCAGATCGGCGGTGCTGAGCCGCTCGCTGACCAGTTGCCGTGCCCGCAGAATGTCGAAGCCGTCGGCAAAAATGGCCGTGACTTGCGACAGGCCGAACTTGGAGATCGAGCGCACTTCGCGCAGTGCCGGGCAGCCCGCTGATGACCTGTTCGATGGGAAAGGTGATCTGCACTTCGATGTCCTCCGGCCCCAGCGCCGGCGCGAAGGTATTGATTTGCACCGAGACCGGGCTGGTATCCGGAAAGGCGTCGATCGGCAGCCCGGCCAGCGACATGAGCCCGCTGACCACGAGCACGGCGGTCAGCATGAGCATCAGCGCCCGGTGATCGAGACTGAAGCGAATGATCTGGTTGAGCATAGAAGTATCGTGCGCAGAGCGCGGGGTTGCTGCCGACGGCTCTGGTTATTCCGCCGGGCCCAGTTTTTCTTTTTCCAATTCCGATTTCAGCAGGAAGCTGCCGGTGGTGGCGACCTGTTCGCCCCGCTCGGCGCCCGACAGCAGCTCCCAATAGTTCTCCCCTTTGATGCCGATGGTCACCGGCCGGACAGCGAACCGATCGTCCGCTTCGCGCACGAAGACCACGGGTTGCCCGCGATAGATTTGCACTGCAAGTTCCGGCACCACGAGGCTGTCGCGACTGGTTTGAGTCACGATCCGGCCCTTGCCGAACATGTTCGCCCGCATCGCGCCGTCGGTGTTGGCGACTTCGGCCCGGACCTGGGTGATGCGGGTGCGCGGATCCACCTCGGGGCTGATCCAGTCGATCGGGCCTTCGAATCGCACATCGGGGAGTCCGTCGGCCACGAAGGTCACAGCCTGCCCCAAATGCACCTGGCCGATGTCGCTTTCATACAGATTCAGATAGATCCACAAGGTGCGTAAGTCGGCGATGGCGAACAGCGGCGCATTGCGCTCTTCCAACTCTCCCTCGACCGAATGCCGCGAGACGACCACGCCCTCCCAGGGCGCCATCACCGGCAAGGCCGTCGTAGTGTCTTTGTCTTCGACCATCTGATCGAGTTGCGCGGACGTGAAACCCAGGTTGACCAATTGCTGCCGGGCGTTGGCCGTGGTTGTCTGCTGCTGCTCGAACAGCGATTCGGCGTCGCGAAAATTCTTGATCGGAATCGCCTGCTGATCGGTCAGCTTTTTGAGCCGCTGGTACTCCCACTCGAACTGGCTCAGCCGGGTTCGGGAGTTTAGATAGGCCGACTTGATGTCGCCGAGCATCGCCGAGTCGATGACGGCCAGCACGTCGCCGGCCTGGACCTTGGTGCCGACGTCGGCGCGGATCCGGCGCATGATCCCCTCGACGCGCGGCCGGACCTGCGCATAGTGGTTCTGATTGAACGCCGCCCGGCCGTTGCAGCGGATGGTGCGCTCCAAAATGCGTGATTCGATCGGCGCAAGTTCAATGCCCATTTCCTTGGCCATTGCGGGCGAGGCCAGGGTGATCTGGGTCGGAAGCTCGCCGGACCCGAGCTGCTCGGGCACGGCTCCAACTGCCCCGGCGTGGTCGGCGGGAGCACCCCTTTGCGGCTTCCAACCCAAGGCGACCGCCAGCGGGCCCCCTTTGGTCCAAACGGCTACCAGCAGGACCGCGCCGACCGACAAGGCGGGCAGCAGCGTGGATAGCCGTAAGTAGGGCGACCGCACCGATCGCTTCGTCTGGGTGACACCTGACATGAACCGGTCCTCTCTCAAACGCCTTCCGGACGCGCGCAGCCGCAACGTGCGGCGCGACGAGCAACTCGACAGTGCGAAGAGAGATTCAGATCTGCAAAGAGCCGATCCAGGCGCGCAGTGCCTTACCTCCCAAGGGCGGAGGGCCGAGCAAGTGCCGATCCTGCGGCCAACAATGATCCGCTGCGAGCGGCAGGGCCAGGGCCGGAGAGTGCTGGACAACGTCCAGCGGATTGAAGCCTTCGAGCTCAGCTCGCACGGCTTCCAGCACGGCCGGCGCACTTGAGCAAGGCGCCTTTGCAAATGCAACCGGTCTCGTTGGGGTCCGATTCGTCCGGATTCCGCAGTGGCGAGCCCGTGTCATCGCGGCTCGTCAGCAAAGCGCCGCAGAGCGTGGCTTCGACACAGCAGCAATGGAGCGTGCGCCCGACGAGAATCGCCGCGATACCAAGCACGAAAATTCGTCGGGCCAGCATGCTAAAAACCCTGTCTATGGTGCCAGTTAACGATACGCCGCGACTTGGCGTGCTGTCAAGCTGGGCGGGAGGCGCCGAGAGCACTGCGCCGGGTCGATTTGCGGGCGGGTTCAACGGCCGCTTGCCGGCATCGCTTTAACAGGAATAGACGGGACCGCCGGCAACTTCCGCAGCGGATTGGGGTGGCTCATGCTGGATGACCCGCGAGAGACTTTCAGAAAGTAGCGGCGACAGGATTCGAACCTGTGACACGCGGCTTATGAAGCCGCTGCTCTAACCAACTGAGCTACGCCGCCGGAGAAGGCCTGGCGCGATTTTTCGCCCGCTCCAAGCCAAAGCCCCAAGTTACCAAAAACGTTATCAGCATCAAGGCCAACGGGCGGGGCGGCGGCGGTAAACACGCACGGCGGCGTTGTTTGCAATCGCAACGCCCTGTGGCCGCCAGCGGCGCACGTTCTTGCAAAGACCTCCCTGATTTGCAATGTTCTTTATTAGGGAATATACTTCCCCTATATGAGAAAGAAGGCGTCTTCGGAAGTTTTGCTCTTTCCGCACGCTCGCCAGCGGGTTTTGGCCACGCTTTTGCTCCATCCGAAAAAGGAATGGTACTTGAGCGAACTGGCGAGACTGCTCAAATCTGCGCCTGCACACCTGCACCGGGAACTGGGTTTGCTCGTAGCGGCCGGCGTGCTTCGCCGCCGCGTCGAGGGGAGGCAGGTCTATTATTCCCCCGATCCGGAATGTCCCTATTTCGCAGAGCTGGCCGCACTGATCCGAAAAACGATGGGGCTGGAGATCGTCCTTGCGAGGGCGCTGAAATCACTGGGGCCAAAAATCAAGTGTGCGTTCGTCTATGGCTCGGTCGCAAGGGGCGAGGACAAATCGGGAAGCGATGTCGACTTGATGGTCGTGGGCGACGTGACCATTTCCGATCTCCTGCCTGCACTCACCCGTGCCGAGCGGGAACTGGGCCGACCCGTGAATCCGACCGTGTATCCGCAAAAAGAGTTTGTGCAAAAGTTCCGTGAAGGGAATCATTTTGTAAGGGCGGTGCTTTCCGACCCGACGAAAACCTTCATTATCGGCGCCAGTCATGACCTTGAAAAAACTGCACGCGGACGGTCGGATAAAGCGGCAGAAGACCAGCAAGGTCGAACTCGACGAGCTTCGCGGCGGCGTTGACGTCAAATTACAGGACTCGAAGTCGACGTCCATTTCAGCCGATACCCGGTTCACGACCGCCTACGGCGCGGCCTTGCTGCTTTCGAAGATGGCACTGGCGTGTGCCGGTTATCGGCTGGACTCAAAATCGGGTGGACATCATAAAACCGCGTTTGAGTCGCTTGCGCCTCGCGTGGGGCCCCCTGCAAAGGCACTGTCGACCTACTTCGAGGTCTGCCGCCGCAAGCGGAACGAAATCGACTACGACCGCGCAAATGTCGCCTCAGCGCGGATGCTGACGAGATAGCAGCTCGAGTTGAGGAACTGCAGACGGTCGTCGAAGATTGGATCCGAGCGAATCATTCCGCCTTGGCGAAGTAGGAAACAACGGCCCGGCAGATATCGCCTCTCGCGCCGGACGCCGCCGGAAGCGTAGTAGTCCACCGCGCGGTTTGGCTCAGCTCTGCCGAGTCCTAAACAGCCATACCGGACCCTTCGCTGGTGCGGCGCAACGCCAAGGCCCCAGCAGCTTTCCGGCCGCGGGAATAAATCCAACGCTGCCGGCAGAATTACCATTACGTATCATAGTTAGTATGAATTGCCATTAGCGTTAGTACGAATTGCCATTAGCGCGGCGTTTTTTGGTATTCTAGCGGGAGCAGTTTAAGGCGCTTAGCGGCTTGGCGGGGGTGCGAGATGCGGACGATGTTGACCGGATTAGGAATTCCGTCGGCGACCGAACTGGTCGACGATTTGCGCCTCTGGATCCGCGAACGCGGATTGTGGTGGGCTACCAGCGTCACCGCACACGCCGTGATCTTGTCGGGCACGTTGCTGGTGCTCGGGAGCATTGTCACCCCGCGCGACGAAGACACGGCTCCCGCGTTCGATGCCACGATGGAAACCGTGACGCCCGATCCGGAGATCGAACACTTCGAATTGGGGGAATCGCCCGAGCAGCCGACCGAGCTATCGACCGATACGTTGATGATGCCAACGCCCACGCTCACCGAGCAAGTCAACACGACCGAGGCCGATCCGTTCGAGGAAGCCGGCGGCGGATCGGGAGCGTCGAGCGTGAACTTCGGAGGTGGCGCGGGATTCGAGATCAAGGGTTTGGGCTCGGGCCCTGCGGTGAAGGGCATGGGCGGTTTGGGCGGCCAAGGGTCCGGCGCCAAAGCGGGCAGCGGCGGCAAGGGAGATGGATTTGGTTCGCGCGGTTCCGGCGTGCGCAAGGCCATGCTGGGCAACGGCGGGACCAAGGCCAGCGAGCGGGCCGTGGCTGCGGCACTCAACTGGCTGGCTCGGCACCAATCGCCCGACGGAAGCTGGAGCCTGGCTGACTATGCGAAACAGTGCAAGGACCCCACATGCACTGGCAAAGCGAGTGCATCTGCGGATGCCGGCGCCACCGCATTGGCCCTGCTGCCCTACCTGGCGGCCGGCCAGACCCACAAGAAAAGTGGACCCTATCGCAAGAATATCTATGCCGGCATCTACTGGCTGATTCGTCATCAGAAGCCGGATGGCAATTTGGCGGCCGGCACCGCGCAGACCATGTACTCACACGGCCTGGCCACGATCTGCTTGTGCGAGGCGTATGGCCTGACGGGAGACGCAAGCGTGGGCGGTCCGGCAAAAGCCGGAGTCGATTTCATCATCAAAGCGCAAAACCCTCAGAACGGCGGCTGGTATTACGAACCGCTCGGCATCGGCGACACCTCGGTCGTCGGCTGGCAAGTGATGGCGCTCAAAAGCGCCCTGATGGCCGGCCTGGAGGTCCCCTCAACGACGCTCGAGGGAGCCCAAAAGTGGTACCGCACCGTCGCCACCGGTCCGGACACGGGGTTGTATAGTTATCAGCCCGGCGTCGTCCCGTTCACGCTGCATGCGACCAGCGCCGCGGGTATGCTCAACCTGCAATATTTGGGCATGGGCCGCGACGAGCCGGCGATGAAGAACGGCGTCGCCTTCTTGATGGCCAACCTGCCGGATCTGAGCTTTCGGAACATTTATTACTGGTATTATGCGACGCAGGTGATGCACAACCTGCCGGGCAACGACTGGGACACCTGGAACCGCAAGATGCGCAACCTGTTGATCGCAACCCAGGAGAAGAAAGGCTGCGCCGAAGGGAGCTGGAATCCCGATCAACCCGTCAAAGACCTGTTGTCCGAATACGGCGGGCGTCTCTACGTCACCTGCCTTTCGACGCTCACGCTCGAAGTCTATTACCGTTACTTGCCGCTGTACAAGCTGGACGATCAGCCGAAGGCCGCAAAAAAGTAACGATTGCCGACAAGACAGCCAGGCTCCGGCAGCTGTTTGGATCGGCAATTTCCGGCCCGCCAGCCCCCAATTTCAGCCGATCCGCAGCATGTCAATTTATGCTGATGATTGCAGCCATTGGGATCCGCTTGAATAATGAAAGTCTGCCTCTTCCCTATCTTCCGCCTCTTGGGCCGGAGTTGTCGTCAATGTTGCTCCGCTATTGCCTCGTCGGCCTCTGCCTGGGCGGACATGCAGCCGGGCTTTGCAATCTGGCCGGACTTTGCAATCTGGCCGGACTTTGCAATCTGGCCGGGCTTTGCAATCTAACCCCGCTCTGCGCCGCGGAGGTCAGCTTTTCCGCCGACGTGCGGCCGATCCTGGCCCGTCATTGCTTCAAGTGCCACGGACCCGACGAGGAGCGCCGCGAGGCCGATTTGCGTCTCGATCAGCGGGCGGTGGCCACCGCGCCGGCCGCCTCGGGCGAGCGGGCCATCGTGCCGGGCGCGCCCGAATCAAGCGAGCTGATCCGCCGGATATCCAGCGACGATCCGGAGGAGGTCATGCCGCCGCCGGCCACCAAAAACCCGCTCACGCCGGCCCAGCGCCAGGTGCTGCACGACTGGATCGCGGCCGGAGCCGAATATCAACAGCATTGGGCCTTCCAGCCGCCCCGGCAGCAATCCCCGCCGGCTGTCAAACATGCCGGCGCGGCGCGAGGCGCGATCGATCACTTTATCCTGGCCAAAGTCGAAGCGGCCGGACTGGAGCCCTCGCCCGAGGCCGACAAATATACGCTGGTGCGGCGGCTGTTCTTGGACCTGGTGGGCTTGCTCCCGACGCCCGAAGAGACCGACCGTTTCGTGCAGGATTCGGCCCCGGACGCGTACGAGCAACTCGTCGATCGATTGCTGGCCTCGCCGCATTACGGCGAACGCTGGGCACGCCGCTGGCTCGACCTGGCCCGCTATGCCGACACCAACGGCTACGAAAAGGACCGGCCGCGATCGATTTGGCCCTATCGCGATTGGGTCATCAACGCCCTGAACGCGGATATGCCGTTCGATCGTTTCACGATCGAGCAGCTTGCCGGCGACATGCTGCCCGAGCCGACGATCGAGCAGCGCATTGCCACCGGCTTTCACCGCAACACGATGCTCAACGAGGAAGGGGGCATCGACCCGCTGGAGTTCCGCTTTTATGCGATGGTCGATCGCGTCAACACCACCGGCACGACCTGGCTCGGCCTGACCGTGGGTTGTGCGCAGTGCCACACGCACAAGTTCGATCCGATACCGCACGGCGAGTATTACGCGCTGATGGCTTGCCTCAACAATGCCGATGAGCCCGAGATGGAGATTCCGCGGCCGGACCTGGCCCAGCGGCGGCGCGAACTGCAGCGGCAGATCGACGCGATCGAGGCCGAACTACCCGATCGCTTTCCGGTCGATACCCTGCGCCAGTGGCAAGTGGCCGACGCGCGGGTCGTCTCGGCGGCGGGAGCCGTGGCCGAGCCACAGCCCGACGGTTCGGTCCGCTTTTCGGGAAACAATCCGGAGCGCGACACGTACACCGCCACGCTCGACAGCCGGTTGGCCGACATCACGCTGCTGCGGATCGAGGCGCTGAGCGACTCGGCGCTACCCGGCGGCGGCCCTGGGCGCACCCCGCACGGCAATTTCGTGCTCAGCGAACTGACCGTGCAGGCAGCACCGCTCGACGGTTCGGCCGCCGCGCAACCGGTCAAACTGATCGCTGCGGAGGCCGATTTCGCTCAGCAAGGTTTTCCCATCGCCAACGCGATCGACGGCGATCCGAATACCGGTTGGGCGATCCACGGACCCGGCGTTTGGAACGTCAATCGGACCGCGGTCTTCACGCTCGCAAAGCCGATCGGTTTTGCGGCGGGGACGCGGTGGACCATCGGTCTGGATCAGCAATTCGGCTCCCAGCACACCCTCGGGCGGCTGCGCATCAGCTTGGGTCAACCGGGGCCCGCCACGGGCAGCTCGCCGAAGCCGCGCGACCTGCTGGAAGCCCGGTTTCAGGACTGGTTGGCCGCGGAACAGCGGCGAGTGGCCCATTGGACGCCGCTGCGGCCGAGCGCGGCCAAGTCGGGCGTTCCGTACCTGACGATCCTGGACGACGACTCGGTTTTGGCGGCCGGCGACCAAACCAAAAGCGACCTATACGACGTCAAGTTCAGCGCGGCCCCGCAGGGCATCACGGCGATCCGTTTGGAAGTGCTGCCCGACGAGCGTCTGCCCAAAGGCGGGCCCGGCCGAACTTTTTACGAAGGAGCTTTTGGCGATTTCTATCTCAGCGAGATCACGTTGTCGGCCGCGGGCCGGAAGGTGCCGCTGGCCAGCGCCACGCAATCCGTCGGCAAGGCGGCGCTGGCCATCGACGGCGATCAGCAGTCGGGCTGGACCATCTCTCCGCAACAGGGCAAGGCCAACCAGGCCGTGTTCCAGTTGGCCGAGCCGCTCGCGGACCCGACCGATCTGGGCGTCCAGATGCTGTTCGAACGGTATCATGCCGCCGGACTGGGCCGCTTCCGGATCTCGATCACAACCGATCCGGTCGCCGCCGCAGTGGCCGATCCCGGCGCAACCGTTGCTGCGCGAGTGCCGCCCGCCATCGAAGACCTGCTGGCCAAACCGGCCGCCGAGCGCTCGGATGAACAGCTCCAGCAATTGCGGCGTTATTTTGTGTCGATCGTCCCGGAGCTGGCCGGCACGCGCGAAGCCATTGCGCAGCTCCGCTCGCAATCGCCCGCCAACCCGACTTGCCTCGTCATGACAGAGCGTCCGGCCGATCACCCGCGGCCGACGTATGTCCATCATCGGGGCGAATTCCTGCAGCCCGAGCAAAAAGTCTCGCAGGGGACCTTGTCCTGCCTGGCGGCCGCCGGGTCGAGCCCGGTGGGCGATCGGCTGGCTCTGGCGCGTTGGCTGGTCGATGGCAAGAATCCGTTGACCGCCCGCGTGACGGTAAATCGCCAATGGGCCGCGATTTTCGGCCGCGGTCTGGTTCGCACGACGGAAGATTTTGGATTTCAAGGCGAGTTGCCGACTCATCCCGAGTTGCTCGATTGGTTGGCTGTGGATTTTGTCGACGGCGGCTGGTCGCTCAAGAAGTTGCATCGATTGTTAGTGACCAGTGCGACGTATCGGCAGCAATCGCGGCTCACCGCCGCGCTGGCCGAAAAAGATCCCTCGAATCGTTTGTTGGCCCGCGGTTCGCGATTTCGGGTCGAGGCTGAAATAGTTCACGATGCGGCGTTGCACGCCAGCGGCTTACTGTCGGCCCGCGTGGGGGGGCCAAGCGTCTTTCCCCCTCAACCGCCGGGCGTGACGTCGGATGGTTTCTACATGTTCGAGTGGAAGGCGAGCACCGGCGAAGACCGTTATCGACGGCGGCTGTATACGTTCAGCAAGCGGACGGTGCCCTACGCGGTGTTTGCCGCGTTCGATGCGCCCAGTGGCGAAGCCTGTGTGGCCCGGCGCGAGATCTCGAACAGCCCGCTCCAATCGCTGACGCTGCTGAACGACGTGGTCTTTTTGGAAGCCGCGCAGGCGCTGGGACGCTCGATTGCCGCCTTGCCCGGCACCGACGATGCTCGGGCGGTGGCCCTGTTTCGGCGAATTCTGACGCGGCCGCCGGCCGACGAGGAGCGCACCGCGGTGCTTGATTTCTGCGCAGCGCAGCGGGCTCGGATCAGCGCGGGACAGCTCGACGCGGCTAAAATCGCCGGTGCACCGGAGGCGGACGCGGCGTCGGCCGCCGTGTGGACGCTTGCCGCCCGATCGCTTTGGAATCTCGACGAGTTTGTGACGAAAGAATAACCGCCGATTTCGGAGTTCCGCTGATTATGAACTGCCACCAACATCTCTATCGCGACACGCCGGTCGAGCTCGTGACCCGGCGGCACTTCTTCGAGCAGTGCGGGATCGGCGTGGGCAAGATCGCGCTCTCGACGCTGCTGACCGGTGCCGCGGCACGGGCTTCGTCGGCCGCAGGGGCCGCCGCCGGCGATCCAATGGCTCCCAAGGCGCCGCACTTTCCCGCCAAGGCCAAGCGGGTGATCCATCTGTTCATGGCCGGCGCGCCCAGCCAGCTCGACCTGTTCGACTACAAGCCCAAGCTCGACCGAGCTCGAGGGCAAGCCGCATTCCGCCGTAGGTCATCGGCGGGCAGCGGTATGCATTCATCCGCCCCGACGCGGCCGTGCTGGGCCCGCGTTTCAAGTTTGCCCGGCACGGCCAGTCGGGCGCGGAGCTCTCGGAGATGCTGCCCCACCTGGCCAAAGTGGTCGACGACATCTGCCTGATCAAGTCGATGCACACCGATCAGTTCAATCACGCGCCGGCGCAGATCTTTTTCAACACGCGGCTTCTCGCAGCCCGGCCGGCCCAGCCTCGGTTCGTGGGTGACGTACGGCCTGGGAGCCGAAACGACCGACCTGCCGGCCTTCGTCGTGATGTCCACCGGCAGCGGCATCAGCGGCGGCGCGGCCAACTGGTCGAGCGGTTTCCTGCCGACGCGTTTATACCGGCGTGCGGTTCCGCAACCAGGGCGACCCGATCCTCGACGTCGGCAGCCCGCCCGGGCGTCGACGCGCAGCTTGCAGCGCGATTCGCTCGACCTGATCGGCACGCTCAACCGCCGGCGACTCGAGACCGTGGGCGATCCGGAGATCGCCACGCGCATCGCCTCCTACGAGATGGCCTACCGCCTGCAAACCTCGGCCCCCGAGCTGATGGACCTGCAAGAGCGAAACGGCCGAAACGCTCGGCACTGTACGGCGCCGACCCGGCCAAGCCGTCGTTCGCCCGGGCCTGCCTGCTGGCGCGGCGGATGATCGAGCGCGGCGTGCGGTTCGTGAACATCTACCACGAAGGCTGGGACGCCCACTCCGACGTCAGCCGGCAATCTGAAGACCAACTGCGGCCGGACCGACCAGGCCTCGGCGGCCCTGGTGCAGGACCTCAAGCAGCGCGGCCTGCTCGACGACACGCTGGTGATCTGGGGCGGCGAATTCGGCCGCACGCCGATGGTCGAAACCAACGCCGCCCTCGGCCGCAGCCTGGGCCGCGACCATCATCCGCAGGCCTTCACCATGTGGATGGCCGGCGGCGGCATCAAGCCGGGTATCACTTACGGCGCGACCGACGAACTGGGCTTCCACATCGTCGAGAACCCCGTTCACGTCCACGACATCCAGGCCACGATCCTGCACCTGCTCGGCTTCGACCACGAGCGGCTGACGTTCACCTTCCAGGGCCGCGACTTCCGGCTGACCGACGTCCACGGGCACGTCGTGCCGGCGCTGTTGGCTTAGCGCTGCTCGCCGGGTGCGGCCGCCAGAGGGCCGTCGGTGCAGGAAACGACAACAATTGGTAGTTTTTGGCATTTTAAATTCGCACCCGCCAGCGAAGATGAATCGTTGCCGTGGGTGCGTTCATTTCTGGAAACATGTCGATGCGCGCCGTGGCCGTCATGGTGCTGAACCCCGGGATACTCGTCGGCGTGGTTCGATTGCCGGCCTGACTCCAAGAAAGCAAACTCTCATGCTCGGTTGTCGACCGATAACAGGTTTTCAACGTGCCACATCGGCCGCGCTGAGGGACGTGAGCATGTCCAAAAAATCCCTACATGGTTTTACGCTGATCGAGCTGCTGGTGGTGATTGCCATCATCGGCATCTTAGTGGCGCTGCTCTTGCCGGCGGTTCAAGCGGCGCGCGAGGCCGCCCGCCGCTCTCAATGCGCGAACAATCTAAAACAGTTGGGTCTGGCCCAGCAATCGTTTCACGACACGTTCCACGCTTTGCCGCAAGGATTGGTCTGGACTAATC
Organism: uncultured Planctomycetaceae bacterium; assembly: GCA_963793635.1. Classification (GTDB taxonomy): domain Bacteria; phylum Planctomycetota; class Planctomycetia; order Pirellulales; family PALSA-1355; genus CAWCAX01. The sequence goes on along the minus strand of CAWCAX010000006.1, from coordinate 553,307 downwards.
CCACTTCGTATTACAGTTTCCCCCGCAGCAATTGGTGCTACCATATCTTTCCGTATATCGAGGAGATCAATCTCTACAATCAGTTGCCGCAACCGGCAGCGGCCCAATTGCAGTGGGAGCCCTGGTGGAGCACCACGGCGTCGACTCCAAACGGGCCCACAAGTCAGATCGTCAACGTCTTCCTTTGCCCGAGCGACGACGGCATCCTGACCGAGTCGCAGGGCTGGGGCTTTTTCACCATGAGCAACTATCATGTCATGTTCGGCGGCGCAAACCTGGGCGAAGCCACGACGATCACCGCCCCGCGGCGCGGAGCGTTTGGGGTGAACTTCGGTGCCCAGTTCGCCATGATCAAAGACGGATTGAGCAAGACGTTGCTGATGGTCGAATACCTGCGGTCACGCGGCGCCAGCAACGACCAGCGCGGACTGCTGTGGGGCGATCAGCCGGGCTACGGCCATGTTTATGCTACCAATAATCCCAACAGCGGCGCCCCGACATTCTGTATTCCGGCTGGTGCGACAATGAGTCGCAATTGAATCTGCCGTGTCTCTCCGGCAGTGGCGGGCCCGACAATTTTGCCACGGTGCGCAGCCGGCATGCGGGAGGGGTGTATGTCGTGATGGTCGACGGCAGCGTGCAGTTCATGACCGACGAAATGGACAACACTCTTTGGCAAGCGCTCGCCACGATTGCCGGCAACGAAGTGACGATCGGCTATTAATGCGATTCCATTCATTCTCCTGCGCCATGCGACCCTCGATCGTTCGCAAATTATCCTATTTGGGCTGGCTGGCCTTGGCATCGCTGTGCGGGTGTTCCCGCGCTTCGGATTCGCGGGCGCCCGTTTCCGGGATCGTGCGCATGGACGGTGAACTTCTGCACGACGGCTCGATCGCGTTTTTTCCGACCGAGGGCACCAAAGGGCCGAGCGCCGGCGGAGTGATCTTCGAAGGGAAATATGATATTCCGGCCGACAAGGGTCCCACGGTGGGAAAAAATCGCGTCGAGATTCGCGCCTTTCGCCCGTCGGGCAAGAGAGTTTCCGATATTTGGAAGCCAGGCGAGCAGTTGGACGAAATGGTGCGGGCTCTGGGGCCGCAGTACAACGACAAATCCACCCTGGTCCAGGACATCCAGCACGGACAGAATCAGGCCGATTTCGAAGTGCTTGGAATCGGCCGGGACCAGTAGCAGCCGCGCCAGCCGTCTGCCTGCGGCGGCTCCGGCGAGCGGTAATGCTCTGCACCGCGACCCAGACCCCGCGCGGCCTACTTTGCTCCGCGCGCTCTGCGCTCCCACTGCTCTTCCGCCGCGGTGCGGCGAAAATATTGGGGCACCAGTTGAAAGACGTCGTCGCGCCCTCCGGCAGAAAACCTGTTCCAACCAAGCTGGCCGACCACCGCCGCCATCGGGGCCCACAACTCCCGATCGACGACCGTGACAAATGCCGGCAGCAAATCGGCAAGCCGCCGCAGGCCCGGGCCCGATACGACGTCGCCCGGCACCAGCGCGTCGAGCCAGGCCTGGTGGTCGACGACGGTCGTGGTCATGCCTGCGGATTCCGGGCCCCCGGGCGCCGCATCGTGCCGCTCGGTGGCTGCAAACAGCTGGTCGCGCTGCGCGTCGAGAACCGCTTTGACGAACCGATGCTCCGCGGCGCTTGCCGGGCAATGACTCCCAGCGTGTTGACGCCGATAATCTCGGCGCCGACCGCATAGGCCAGCGCTTTGGCCGTGCTCACGCCAATCCGCAGGCTGGTGAACGAGCCCGGGCCGCTGGTGACCGCGACCAGTCCGATCTGGCTCATTTCCCATCCCACGCGTCCGAGCAGGTCTTGAATCGTGGGGACGAGCGATCGCGCGCTGCGTTGACCGGGGGGCAAGATCAGCTGGGCCACCTGGCTGCTGCCCTCGAGTACCGCGACCGACCCGCTGGTGCCACTGGTTTCCAGGGCGAGTATCCGCATCAAAACGGCAGCTCCCTTTTTGCGGGACCAAGGCTTGGTGAAAGACGGGCAGAGAAGCGGGGAAACGGCATTGCCCTAAACCTACTCGGCGGGAGGCTGGTGTCGAGGGCCTGTGGCCCAATAGGTCCGACTTGACCCCTGGTTTAGGGGCTCGTAGACTCAACGGTTGGATTTGGAATGGCCGGCCAAGTTCAGGGGGTTTTTGACGTTGCGCGGCGTGCGGTCGATGGGACCGCCGGCAAGCAATGGTTTTACTGCCGGTCAGTAACGGTTTGCGGCAGGAACTGCATCGAGCGGGGGCATGTTTCGGCGCAGGTACTGCGCCCTGCGCAAGCATTGTTTCCTGCCTGAAGACGGTTTTCTGCCCAGGCAACCCCGCAGGTGCCCACGGCGTAGGGGCGGTTTATTATCCACGGAAGTTCTCTAGGTATTGAATCGGCGTCGGCGTGAAGCGAGCACTGATCAGCGACATTCACAGTAACCTTGAGGCGCTCGAGTCCGTTTTGGCGGACATCAAGCAGCTGGGAATCACTGAGATTTATTGTCTCGGCGACATCATTGGTTACGGCCCTAATCCGCGCGAATGCATCGATCTGGTCATGCAGTGCAATGTTTGCTTGCTAGGCAATCACGATCAGGGTGCGCTGTTCGACCCCGAAGGGTTCAATACCGGCGCCGAACGGGCCATCTTCTGGACCCGGGACCAGTTGGAATCGGGGCGGGGCACTCCGGCCGAAAACGCCCGGCGCTGGGATTTTCTGGGCGAGTTGCCGCGCAATCGACGCGAGAACGGGTATTTGTTCGTTCACGGCTCGGCGCGCAATCCGCTCAACGAATACGTATTCCCGGAGGATATCTATAACCAGCGGAAAATGGAAAAGATCTTCAGCCTGATCGAACAACATTGTTTCCAGGGGCACACGCACGTGCCCGGCGTGTTTACACAGGGTTTGAACTTTCGTCAGTCCCGAGGAGATGGGCTACGAATATCGTTTGTCGGACGAAAAGACGATGACCAACGTCGGCTCGGTCGGTCAGCCGCGCGACGGCGACCCGCGTGCTTGTTACGTGGTGCTCGATGAGGGAACGGTGCGGTTTCGGCGGGTGGATTATCCGTTCGAGCAGACGATCAAGAAAATCTACGACGTGCCGGAACTCGATAATTTCCTGGGCGACCGGTTGCGCGAGGGTCGGTAGCCCCGACGGGCTCCCGGCCAAGCTTGGCATTGCAAGTTCAGGCCCGGCGGGACAATGGATTCGGCCCGGCGGGACAATGGATTCGGCCCGCTGGTGGCCTCGTCCGCGGAATGCTACCCGGCCGTTTTGCGACGTGCTTTTGCCGCCTTCGGGAGCAATTTTCTCCGCACCGGGGCGAATATTCAGCATGGTATGTCGTGATCGAACAGCGTCATTGAATCGTGCCTGCCGTGAGCCGCATTGCGGCCTGCCGCGGCGCTCTAGGTTTTTTTGAGGATTTTTGTCCGTGGAACGACGTTTCGTACTGTTCATCGTGCTGGCCGCGTTGATCTTGATGGTCAACACCCTGCTTTCGGCGCTGTTTTTCCCGCGCCAGCCAGTGCCCGAAAAAGACAAAGCTGCGCTTGCCCAGGCCAAGGATCAGGCCGCGGGGGCGAAAAAGCGGCCAAAGCCGCAAGCCGCGGCCGAAAAACCGGCCGAAATGCCGGCCGACGACCAGGATCAGGCTGGCCCGTCGGACGCGGCGCCTGCCGATAATGCTTCGCCCGACGCGGCTGCTGCCGACGACGCGGCGGACGAAGAAGTACCCCCCGGCGCCGCCCAGCCGCAGGCCGCCCCCCAGGCAAAGCCGTCCACCGAGCGCGTCTCGCTCGGCTCGTACGACCCGGCATCCGGCTATCGGCTGCTGGTGACTCTGTGCAGCGCCGGTGCCGCGGTGGAACGTGTGGAGCTGAACAACCCTCGTTATCGCGAGCAGGAAGACCGCAGCGGCTATATCGGCCACCTCGCGCCGGCCGATGCTCCCCATGCCGGCGGTTGCATTTTGCAAGTGGTCGGCCGCGGCACTCCAGCCGCGCAAGCCGGGCTCGAAGTGGGGGACGTCATCCAGCAACTGGGCAGCAAGCGCATTACGTCCGCCAGCGACTTCGAGGCGGCGCTGAAGGAAACCGAAGCGGGCGATCAGGTCACGCTCGCCGCCGAGCGCAAGGACAAGCCCTTCAAGTTCAAGATCGAACTCGGTCGCCGGCCCTTGGAAATCATCCGCCCCGAGTTCGATAGCAAGCCGCTCGACGTCGTGGCCGACGAGCACGACCCGTTGTCGATGCTGATGACGATCGAACAAGCCGGCAGGCGTCGCTTGGTCAAAGACGAGCAGGAACTCAAGGGAGTCGACTTGCTCAATGGCAATTGGGAAATCGTCCGGGCCACGATCGACGAGGCGGTCTTGCAGCGCCGGCTGGACAAGCTCGGCCTGGAGATCACGAAGCGCTATCACCTGGCCAAAGCCGAGGCGCCGGACGAGAATCCCGACTCACCCGACTACAACTTGCTGCTGGATCTGCAAATTCGCAACATCTCAGACAAGCCACAGGACGTGGCCTATCGACTGGACGGCCCGACCGGCCTGCCCCTGGAAGGCGCCTGGTACGCGACCAAGATCAGCCAAGGCGGCATGTTCAGCACCGCCGGAATGCGGGATGTGATGGTTCGCTTCAACGGCTCGAAAAACGAAGTCGACCAGGCGTCCTGCGCTCAGATCGTGGATGCCAAAGAGGGCAAAGCAATCCACTGGTCCGAAAGCGAAGGTCCGCTGGATTTCGTCGCGGTCGACACCCAATACTTCGCCTCCGCGGTGCTCCCCCGCAAGCAGGAACCCAGCGACCTGTGGTTCGAAGATATCCGGCCGATTCGCGTGGGCAATGTTCCCGCCGACAAGACCGAAAAGAAACTGACCGACGTTTCGTTCCGCATGATCAGCAAGCCCTTCCCGCTTGCGCCGGGCGCAGCCATCGAGCACGAATACGAAATTTTCGCCGGTCCCAAGAAGCCGGCACTGCTCGACCAATATGTCAACGGCGACGCCAACCTGGGCGAACTGGTCTATTACGGCTGGTTCGGTTGGGTGGCCAAGCCGATGCTGGCCCTGCTGCACACGTTTTATCGGCTCGTGCACAACTACGGCATCGCGATCGTCATGCTGACCGTGCTGGTTCGCGGCTGCATGTTTCCGCTCAGCCGCAAGCAGGCGCTCAGTGCTCAGAAAATGCAGGAGCTGCGCCCGGAAATCCAGAAGATCACCGAAAAGTACAAGAAGCCGGAAGACCGCACTCGGGCCCAGCAGGAGTTGTTCCGCAAACACAACTACAATCCGTTCGGCGGCTGTTTGCTGGTGTTCGTCCAGTTGCCGATCTTTGTCGGCCTGTACCGCTCGCTGATGGTCGACGTCGAACTGCGGCAAGCGCCTCTGATCAGCGAATCGATCCGCTGGGCTTCCAATCTCGCCGCGCCCGATATGCTCTGGGATTGGAGTCACGTGATGCCCGCGTTCGTGATCGGTTATCTCGGACCCTATTTGAATGTGTTTCCGCTGGTCACGATCGGTCTGATGATTTGGCAGCAGAAGATGTTCATGCCTCCACCCGCCGACGAACAGGCCGCAATGCAACAGAAGATGATGTCGTACATGATGATCTTCATGGGCGTCATGTTTTTCAAAGTCGCCTGCGGGCTCTGCCTGTACTTCATCGCTTCCAGTCTGTGGGGCATCACCGAACGCAAACTGTTGCCCAAACCCCCGGCGCCAGGGCAATCCGGCGATACCTTCGCTCAGGCGGCCGCAACGGCGCGGGGCGACGGCAGCAACGGCGCCGCCGGTGGCAAGAAGCGCCAGCGCGGGCGGAAGTAGCCTTCCAGCACGCCATGTCCTACGATCTCCAGGACACGATCGCCGCGGTCGCATCGCCCCCGGGCGGCGGCGCTCGCGGCATCGTGCGGTTGAGTGGGCCGCGCGTCCTGGCGGTGGTTTCCGCAATCTTCAGACCGGCCGACGAGCTGCCTTTGAACTGCCGCCAGGCGCGCATCTACGCCGGCGCGATTTCTTTAGAGCAGCTCGGCGCGAGTTGCCAGCCACGCTTTACTTGTGGCCCGGCACGAGCAGCTATACCCGCGAGCCCGCCGCCGAGCTGCACACGCTCGGTTCGCCACCGCTGTTGACAGCGGTTGTCGAGCAATTGGGCCGCGTGGGAGCACGGCCCGCGGCGCCGGGAGAATTCACGCTGCGGGCGTTTCTGGCCGGACGGATCGATTTGACCCAGGCCGAAGCGGTGCTGGGCATCATCGATGCCCGTGGGGAGCACGAACTGCGAGTGGCCCTCGAGCAATTGGCCGGCGGGCTGACCCGGCCGGTCGCCGCGCTGCGCGAGTCGTTGTTGGACCTGCTGGCTCGGCTCGAAGCGGGCCTGGATTTCGTCGAAGACGATATCGAATTCATCGATTGGGCGGAAATCCAGTCCCAGCTCGAAAGGGCCAGCACCCAAGTCGGACAACTGGCCGAAAGGCTCGCCACGCGCGGCACCCACGACGAAAAGATTCGCGCCGTGCTCGTGGGCCCGCCCAACGTCGGCAAGAGCAGCCTGTTCAACGCCCTGACGCTGGCCGGCGCGCTGGTCAGCCGCCAACCGGGCACGACCCGCGATTATCTGATTGCGCCCCTCGACTTGGACGGCACGGCCTGCGAACTGATCGATACCGCGGGGGTCGAATCGGCGGACGCGGCGCAGTCTGCCACGGATTTCGCATTGGCCCGGCCGCAAGACGAAATTACGCGCCACGCTCAAGATCAAACGGCTGCCCAAGCCGAGCGCGCGCAAATCCAACTGCTGTGCGTCGAGTCGGGCCAAAATTTGAATGCCTGGCAAGCCGCGCGGCTGGCGGCCTTCGATCCGCGAACCGAGCTGATCGTGCTCACCAAGGCCGATCGCGCCAGTTTGCAATCGCCGCTCGAGCCGCGACTGGCGCGGATGGCTGTCGAGACCAGCGTGCATGGAGGAATCGGTCTGGCGCACTGCGCGGCCCTGCTAGCGCTGGCGCGAGGCCTGGCTCATCCCGATTTGCACGCCGTAGGCGCGACCGTCGCCCGGGCGGCCGAAAGCGTGCGCGCCGCCGGCGAGGCGCTGGCGCGGGCCCAACTGCTCAACCAGCACCGCCGGGGAGAAGAACTCATTGCGGCGGAAGTGCGCGGTGCGCTGGCCGCGCTCGGGGCCGTCAACGGCGCCGTCTCCAGCGACGACGTGCTCGGCGCGCATTTTCAGCCGCTTTTGCATTGGCAAATAGCAGCCGTCGGGCTGAATGGGCCGTCTCCAGACGCTTGTTCAAACAGCTACTCAAATATTGGACATCGCATCAAAGCTTGCTTATGATGCTGGCAATGTCGTCGCGCGGTTTGGGTTTCGGTGTCCACTCGCCCGGTCCGCAGTTGAACAAATGTGCTTGCAAATATCGCGGCCGCTTTGAGCTGTGTGCCCAGCGTACGAAACCCAAGTAGTTGGAAGCTCCCGCCCGTTTAGCTACCCGTTGAAAAAGGGGACAGGCACCTCGCGATAACGCAGGTTTGCCAAAAACCCCTAATGTTCGCTCCGAGCCAGACCCCTTTTTCAACTGCCCGCTTAGCCTCCGAATTCCCCCCCGCCTATTCGCACGGTTGCCATGCGTTCACGCACAAGGATTGTCTGGATCGTGGGCTATTGGACGCTGCTGTGCGTCCTGCTGCCGGCGGCCCAAGGGCAGGAACCGACGTTCGGCGGCCTGTTTGCCGACGGCAATTACGTGGCCGGCGGACGCATCAGCGAGTGGCACGACACCGCCGCCCAGCCCAAGCTCAACGGTCAATTGCTGCTGGACCCGGCATCGGCCGATTCGCTGGCTCCGTAACGATTCGCCCGAGCAGCAAGCCAGCCCGCGGGCGTTTGTGGAAATGATTGGCGGCGACCGGCTACCGGGCCGCGTGGTCGAATATCATGAGGGAGGGCAGTATCGTGAGGGCACATCGGCGGCGGGCCAGCGGCAGCCCGACCACCTGACGGTGAAAGTCGACGTGCCTCGGACTGTCCCGATCAGCCGCCCCGCGTGCATCTGCGGATCACGCTGCCGAGTTTGCGGCGGATTGTTTGGCAGCGCCGCGGCAGCGACCACTACTCGCCCGGCACGTTATTTTATCTCGATGGACGGCAGATCGCAATTTCGCGCGGTCCGTTGGGCGGCCAACTCGGTGATCGTGCTGCTGGCGGAAGGGACGCGGCGCGTCCCGTTCAGCGACATTGCCGAATTGCACCTGCCCGCGCGGGGCGCATGGGACGCTTACTACGAGACTCTGGCGGTGCTCAGCGCCGATTGCACGGCGCGCTTGATGCGGATCGAGACGTTTGCCGGCCTGGTGGCCACCACGTCGCTTTCGCGGTTTCAAGCCCGGGCGATCTCGGGCGATCCACACGGCTGGTTTCATTTGCTCGAGCCGGCCTGGAGTCTCGACCCGTTCTGGGTTCGCCATACGAGCGTGCAGTGGCGGCGATTCTTTCTGCCGCAGGAGGTGCCGCTGTCGCAGATCGAACCTCTGTAGGTCGTCGAGCGTGTCGAGTGTCGGCGGGGGTTGGCAGTGCCAGACCGATCGCAACGTGCAGGGCAATCCGCTGCGCAACGGGGGCCGGACCTTCGGCTGGGGATTTGGCGTCCAGGCCTTTGCCGAACTGCACTTCGATTTGCCGGCCGCGGTCAAGCAGTTTCAAACGCGACGTGGGTTTGGACGAAGCAGCCGGCCGAGGCGGCTGTCGCCAAGGGATTGATCTATGTCAACCGCCGCGAAGGCGAACCGGTCTTCAAGTCTGAGCACCTGATCGGCAGCAGCGAGTCGACGCTGGCGCGGCCGATTGCGCTTGCCGGCCCTGCCGCCGGACAGAAGAGTCTGGTGCTCGTGGCCGACCCGGCTCACGCCGACCGGCCGCCGGGCAGCGATCCGCTCGATATCCGCGATTTGTTGGATTGGCTGGAGCCGATGTTGACGCTGGATTTGGAAAAGTTGCTCGCCGAGGTGGCGGTCCGATTGCCGCGATCGGTGCCGGCCTGGCAGGATTGGACCGCGGAGCTGGCGTCCGGCGCCAAGCTGCGGCTGGCCAATCATTGGGATCCGTCCGATCCGCTGCGTGCAGGTTACCGCATCGAGTGCATGACCACCGGCGGCCCACTCATGCTTGGCCGGCATATCCAACTGGGAAGCCATGAGCAGTATCTGCTGCTGTCGGTCAGCCGTTTCGCCGACACGACCGGGCCATCGCATATCGAGATCCGCATCGACGGCAACCCCGTTACCGATTTCGACTTGCCCGAGCGCCGGGCGCAGGTGCTGCTCGAGCCGCGGCTGATGTCGTTGGCCGCCTACCAGGGGCGCGAAGTGTTTATTCAAATCGTTCAGACGCCAGCTACCGACAAAAGCTGGGTCGATTGGCGCAGTTTGGAGTTTGTCGAATATTCGACGCCCACGCCATGGATTCCGCTGGATGTCACGCAAGCGCGGTCGGCGGGCGAAACGATCTTGAGCACCCTGGCAGACGGTTCACTCTTTCCCGCCGGCCGGCAGGCCGACCTGGACACGTATAGCGTCCTGGCCGAGACAGAGCTGTTGGGAATCACGGCCTTTCGACTCGAGGCGATCGCCGACTCGCGATTTCCAGCCGGCGGACCGGGACGCGCCACCGACGGATCGTTCGTGCTGACCGACTTCCGCGTGTCGGCCGCGCCCCGGGGCAAGCCCGAGTCGAGCGCGCCACTCGTGTTGTCGAGCGCCGCGGCCGATTACTCCAATCCCGACGCGCCCGTGCTGGGCGCCATCGATACCAATCCGCAGACCGGCTGGAGGACTTCCGGCGAACCAGGACGGAGCCACTACGCGGTCTTCACCACCGACCAGGATGTCGGCTTTGCGGAAGGCACCATGCTCAGCTTTCGCGCTCGACCAGAAGGCCGCTCCGCAGCAATCGCTGGGTCGCTTCCGCCTGTCGGCCACCAACGTTCCGCGCCCCGTGCCGGCCGAGCGACCGGGCAAGCTGCTGCCGATTAATTGGGTGGGCAAGGCGCTGGCGATCTTCGAAGACCAGGGAGAGTTCCTGTCCGATCTTGCCGGCGGTGGCGGACAGGCCATATTGGAGATGGACGACAAGTTCTCGGGCACCGCGGCCGCCAAGATTGGAGGCCACCGCGAAAACATCAGATTGCCACGGCTGGGGGTCAACATTCGACAAAACCCGGGGCCTGGCGAATACCGCTTCTTCCAATTCGCGTGGAAAAAAGTGGACGGGCAATCCATTTGCCTGCAGATCGGCCACGACGGCGCGCTGGGGACCGGCCGGCAATTTCAAGTTTCGCTACCATGCCGGTCCCGGGCCGGAGTGCGGGGCCGCTTCGCTGCCCGTCGACGCGAAGTTGCCGACCGGTTGGACGCTGGTGACGCGAGATTTGTTTCAGGATTTCGGCGAGTTCAATTTTACCGGCCTGGCGCTGACGATGGTCGATGGGCAATTCGCACTGTTCGACCGGATCTTGCTGGCCCGCGATTTGGCCGACTTCGAACTGCGCCCGTAAACCCCCGACACGCCGCAGGTGGACCAGGCACCAGGATAGTGGGAGCGTGATGAGATTCAGAGTATGCTACAGGATTGGCAAAACACCTGCCTGTGGCACTTTCGCGAAACATGATGCCCAAGAACCGAGAGGCGAATTATGAAATCCAATTCGCGTGCCACAGTTGATGTCGTGGTGTCATCGGATGCCGCTCGGCAAGCACCCGTGCTGCCAGCCCCGCAGGGTTCCAACCCCGTCGCTCCCGTCGCACGGCCCCTGCCCGGTCCGGACGAAATGAAGTTGATCGCTGCCGCCCACCGGGGGGACCGCGCCGCCTTTCAAACCATTGTGGAACGGCACCAGGGCGCGGTATACGGCTATTTGCGGTCGCGTTTGCTCGAAGCGGCCGACGCCGAAGACCTGACGCAGGAGGTTTTCCTGCGCTCTTACGTGGGACATGCCCGGTTCGAGGGCACCGTGATGATCCGGCCCTGGCTGCTGGGCATCGCCGCGCAACCTGCTGCGAGAGCACGCCCGAAAGATCAAGCGCCGCAAGGAAGTCGCCTGGACCGAGCTCTGTCTGCGGTTGGAGGAAGACCTGATCGAATTCGAAGCGCACACCTACGAAGACGTGATGGTTCATTTGCCGGCCTGCCTGGGTTCGCTGGGCCAAATGCCCGGCAAGCGCTCGATCTGCGTTATCAGGCCCGGCTGCGGCTGTCCGAGATCGGCGAGAAACTGCACCGCAGCGAAGGGGCGGTCAAGCTGCTGATGTTCCGCGCTCGGCAAGCCTTGAAGCGTTGCCTGGACGCGAAAATCCTGGGTTGCGATCATGACTGACGAGCAATGGCTCGACCTGATCGAAACCACGGCGCCCGAGGAATTGACGCTCGCCCAGATCGACGAGCTGCGCCAGCGTCTTTCTGAATCGCCCATGTTGCGGGCGGCGCTGTCGACGAGAATCGAAATGGAACAATACCTGGCCGCCGCTTTGGGCCGGGTGAATGTCTCCATCGACAGCATCCTGGCGCAAGCCGGCAATGCCCCGGCGCTGACGTGCCAATCCTGCGTTGCCGCTGTTGGGTTGGGTCCTCTGCCTGCTGCTGGTGGGCTTCGTGGGACTGGTTTTGCTATTGGCCGTCGTGGTCCCTTCGGCCAGCGATGCGCGGCATGCTCGAACGGCTCAGCGCGATCCTTCGGTGCGCCAAACCAGCCCGGCCCGCAGGAGCCGCAAGAGGCCGAACGCGAGCCTGTCGCGGACGATGCGCAGCCGGACCCGGGTGTGGCCGATGCCAGTGCCGCCGGCCGCCGCGCCCCCCGCGGAACTGCCTCTGGCCGCCGTAGCCGCGCCGCCGACCGCCGACGCCAAACCGCCGGAAAAGAAAAATCCCTGGGACGAGTTGGCCGCCGCCGAGGATCTTCCGCGCCCCAGTTCCGTGGCGCTGTTCGAAGAGGTCGACCAGACGATCGCGCAGCCGCTGGAAGACGATCTGAAGCAGTGGTTCAGCGAAGTGCCGGCAGCAGGCGCACAATGTCTCGCGCCGGGATTACTTCGGCTTGCAATGCGGGGTGCTGGACGGCGTCTGGCGTTTGCGCGCTCCGCTCAAGCCCAAAACGGCGCTGAAGCTGACTTTGGCCGAATTTCACAATCTGAAGATTCACTTCTGGCACGGCACTCTCGGCGTCACGCTGCATTACTACGAAAATGCCAACCAGCTTTGGGCCGCGTATCACACCACGCGCAAGCAGGCCGAGGCCAGACCCGCCACGCTGGCCTTGATCGCCACCGACGAAGACCGATTTTGGCGGACCAATCCGGCCCCGCCGGCCACATTCGAGCTGCGGCTTGAAAACGGCCTGCTGACGCTCTCGCGCGGCGACGTGCGTGTGCTCAGCGTGCCGCTGGAAGGGGAGGCCGACGAGGTTTATTTCGAAGGCCATGCAATCTTCCGGCAAATCGCGGTGATCGGCGCGGCCGATCTGCCCGGCCTGCCCGCGCCTCGGCCGGTGCTCGCCGACGTTACCCGTCCGGCCAAACTCAAATGGAGCGGCCGGTTGAGCGAAGGCACCGACTTTCAGAAGTTGCCCGACGGCCGCGTGGAATTGATCGGCGAAAAGAATGCTCAGCCGGCTTGGGTTGCGGTGGCGCTGCCGCACCGCGAGTCGCTCTACGAAGTGGTCGTCAAGCTCGACGATCCTCAGCCGGGCAGCGGCTTTTTCCTGGGCGACGATCAAGGCCCGCGCTACCAGGTCGGATTCTTTCGAGAGGCCCATCAGGGCCAAACCTCCTTCTTCCCAGCTCCGGTGGGGGATCCCCGATTCGATTCCAATCACGATCCGGAGACGGCCATCGCCCCGATGTCGCTGGCGCAACCTTGGTTTCGATTGGTCTTTGGTTGTGGGACGCTTAAGTGTTGGACCAGTCAGGACGGCGTGCATTGGGGCCGGGCATTTGATCCCTGGGTCAATCAACCGGCGCAGTACAGCCATTTCGGCCTTTACTGCGTGCAGGGCCAACAGCGCAAGAGCATCAAGCTGCATCAAATGCAACTGCGCGAACTGGCGGCTCTGAATGGATTGGCCCCCGTCGCGCTGCGCCGCAAAGCATTGCCACTGCCGCAGGCGGTCGACATGACCGAGTGGCTTTCGGCGGTTTTGGAAGCCCAGCCCTCGGATGTCGATCCGGTCCTGTGGCGCCGGGCTTGCGCCGTTCGCACGTTGGCGGCCGGCACGACTGCTGCGCTGGGAACTCCGCTTTTGGAAAGCTTGCTGGACGACGCACTTCGAGAGCACAGGCCGATTGCCGGGCAGTTGCAATTGCTCGACGAAGCGGCGCTGCTTTCCTATGCCTGGGACGATCCCAATGCCGCGCTGCGACTGGCCCAGCGCTATCAACAGGTCGGTGCCGAGGCCCACCGCGACGGCCAAAGTCGGCCTTGTTCGCTCATCGAGCACGCTCAGCGGACGGCCCCCATCTGGTCGCGACATGTTTACAACTTCCTGCCCGAGCCGCTCGTCCGCGCGGAATTGTTGGAATTGGCCGGCGGGGCCCAGTGGTCGGAGCTGCGCGATTTTTGCAAGCGCGAGCGGTTCTGGCGTCGCACCGCGCCAACCAGCCGGCGCCGCCGGGCTTGATCGATTGGGCCGATGCCCTGGCCCGGGCGCAGTTCCCCAAGCAGCCTGGCCGCAGCGGCCTGGCATCACCCCCCGATTGGCGGCACCCGCTGTTGGTCGAGCTGAGCAAAGAAGGCTACAACGTCCTGGCTGAATTTCGCGCGGCGCTCGATGGCCATGCCTACCGCGATGCCTGCCAGATCATTTCCACTTCGGCGGAAAACGGCATGCTGGGCATGCTGCCCGACGCTCGCGACCCCGAGCTGCTGGTGTCGTTACCGGGCGCGGTGGCGCTGGCCATGCGCGACCATCCCGGCTTGCGAACCACGATGAGCCAGCAGTTCGGCGCGTTGGGCCGCTTGCGAATTCGGCAGGCGATCGCCGCCAACAACGTGGCCGCGGTCGAAGCCGCGACGATTCAGTTCCTGGGCACCGAGGCGGCCGCCGAAGCCCATCTTTGGTTGGCCGATCGCTCGTTGGCCAGCGGCGCCTTCGCGCATGCCTTGGGGCAATATCGACAGGCCGAGCACACCGCCGCGCCGAGCTGCGCAGCCGCATCTCCGCCAGTCAGCAATTGTCCGCGGCGCTGATGGGCCAAACGGCGGGCGAGCCGATCACGCGCAGCGTCACCTTCGGCGATACGGAGCTGAGTGCTGCCGATCTGCAAACCATGGTGGCGGATCTGCGAAAGCACCGCTTGGCCGACAACCTGATCGGCCGGGGCGAACCGGTCGGCGCGGCGCGCCTCGGCCGCTCCGACTCCCAGCGGCTATGAAACACCGCTGCGCTTTCGCCTCGAAGGCGACGGCGGCGATGCCCCCCAAAGCGTGCCCGCCGAAATCAATCTATACAACGTCGATTGGGTCGCCCGGCAATTGGCCCTGGTGGTGGATGGCGAGCGATTGATTTTGAGCAATCGTTTTCAGCTTGCCGCGTACGATCTCAAGACGGGGCAGCTTCAGTGGCGCGACGAATTGGGCGGCGCGCACGGCCCTGCGCACGATTGGCCGCTGATGCCGATGCATCCGCTCAACACGGCCAGCCGCATTTTTGCCCGCCGGCTGCTGAGAACCGGCCCCGCGTTGACCTGCTTCAACAGTGCTGACGGCAAAGTGCTCTGGACCAGCAAGCTGGAGCCCGACAAATGGGTCGTCGCCGATCCACTCTTGATCCAGGACGAACTGTTCGCGCTGGTGATGACGCGCCTGGAGCAGGAGTTTACGCTTTCGCTCGCAACCTATGATCCTCAATCCGGCGCGGTGCTCAGCGCGCGGCCGCTGGCCCGCTTTCGCGACAGCTGGTGGCAAGAGCGGACCTGCCAGGTCGTGTCGCACGGCGATCGGCTGATCGTGGCCTGTGGCGGATCGCTGCTGGCCTGCGACTTGCTCGGACAAGTGCATTGGATGCGCAGGCAAATATCGATCCCGCCGAGTCTCGATCATTCCTGGCTCGCGCAGAACCAGGAAGCACCCTTGCTGGCCGGCGGGCGACTGTTCGCGGCGCAGCCGGGCGTCCGCAGCGTCGATGCCATCGAACCCGAAAGCGGGCGCCTGCTGTGGAGTCGCGTGCTGCCCACGGTGCGGCGGATCATCGCCTTGGTCGACGAGCGATTGATCGTCGAGACCGATGCCGGCTTCACTGCGCTCGACGGTCAAACCGGCAAGCCTCTGTGGTACCTCGACGCCGAGAAGCGGCTCGACGCCGTGTTGTGCGGTCAGCCCGGCGGCCTGCTTTTCGCCCAGGCCGAGCACGTTCGCGGCGAAGCCAACTGGTGTCCGACCTTGGTTTGGGTCGACCTGGCCACGGGCGTGGCGAAATCCCAGACCACGCTGGCGAGCCTGAAGCACGATCGGCCGAAGTTCGGCCCGTTGCTGGTCATCGGCGATCGGCGGTTTGCCTTCTTTGGTCGCGGCGAACCGGATCCCACGCGCGACGTGATCGAACTGCTGCCGCAAGGGGCCGCCGTTGCGATGGAGCAGCGGGCGGCGCTGGATTTGAGCAAGTGGAATCGGTTAACCGATCCGGAGATGCAGGCGGCCGTCGCCAGGCTGTTTCCGCAGTGGACCCTGATCGGTGGTCGGGTCGACGCCCAAACCGGCATTCAGCCGTTGTGGCAACAAGAAATCAATGTGCTCAGCACGCTTTCCACCAGCGCGGCTCGACCGCTTGAACTGGTTCAACACGTGGCGGTGCCGAAAGGGGGCAATCCCAAGCTGAGCTTGCGCGTCGCCAATGATCCGCAGGGCAAGTGGAAACTCGACGTCCGCGTGGGCCAGCACCATTTGCTCGAACAGACGATCGATTCGGCGTTTACGGCCGGCGGCTGGAAGGATTTGGACATCGACCTCAAATCGTTCGCCGGGCAGAGTATTTGGCTCGTCGTGCGTCAAATCGAAGACGGGCCCCAGCCCTACGCCAAGTGGAAGCGGCTGGAAGTGGTCTATTGAGCGGTGTGGGACCGTGGCCGGTGGGCTTCACGGCGCCCACGGAAAACCCGCTCCCCTGGCCGTGCGCAAACGCGCTTCTCGCTGCCCGCGAAAATTCGTAACCGCTTACAGTAACCAAACCCTGCATGGGGCCATTACTAAGGTGAAAGCCGCTTCGCCGGCTGATCGCATTTGGCACCTTGGTAAGTAGTTATGCGTCGCGTGCGCCCCCGGTTGCCGGTCTTTTGCTGCATTCTTGCGGTGGCGATCGGCGCACCCTCTGCGGCTCGCGCCGAGGGGGACTGGGAAATCACCGCCGAGAGCGACCAGGCGCTGCGGCGCGGGCTGGCCTGGTTGGCGCAAATCAAGGCCCCGAAGGCAACTGGGAGTCGAACGATCTGGGCCTGGTCAGCGTGGCAGCCTTGGCCTTTCTGGCCGCCGGTCATACGCCGGGCGTCGGTCAATACGGCAAAAACGTCGATCGGGCCTTGAGCTACGTTCTGAAGAACGCAAAACCCTCCGGCCTGCTCAACATCGCCGATGCCCAGCGCGACATGTACAACCATGGACTTTCGACGTTCGTGCTGGGACAAGCCCACGGCATGACTGCCGACCCGCGCATGGGCCCTGTGCTCGACCGCGCGCTAAAGCTGATTGCCAACACGCAGTGCAACGACGGCGGCTGGGATTATCGGGCCAAGCCGCAGCCCAGCGGTCACGATCTGAGCCTGGCGGTGATGCAGGCCAAGGCCCTGCGCAGCGCCGTCGACAGCGGGCTGGAAGTGCCGCCCGAGGTCATCGACATGGCGATCAAGAGCGTGCGCGAGCACTATCGGCCGGCCAACGGCCAGCGCAACGCCAGCGAGGCCGAACAGCAAAAAGTCGGCGGGCAGTTCACCTACGACAAAGCGGGGGGGCAGGCTTCGATCGCCATGGCCGCGGCCGGCGTGGTTTGCTTGCAGGAATTCGGCCAATACGACGACTGGCGAATCGGCAAGAACATGGAAGTCATCACCGCCGCGATTCGCGAACAGAAACCGCCGGGCCGCACCGGACAGGTGCCGTTCGACGGCTATACGCTCTACTACGTCGGCCAGGCGCTCTATCAAGGCGGCGGCCAAAACTGGATCGACCACTATCCCCGCCTGCGCGACTATCTGGTCGCCAGCCAGGTGGTCGAACCCAACAACACCCAGCGCGACGGAGTCTGGCAAGCGGGCGGACACGTCGGCGGGCGCCCGGGTGAATTGTATGGCACGTCGGTCGCATGTTTCGTGTTGGCGATGCCCAATCGCTACTTGCCGATCCTGCAAGAAGGCAAAATCGACAGCCTGCGCAATAAATTTCAAGGCAAGACCCCTTGAACCATCCTCTGGCCCTCTGAAACCAACCCGCTGCAATGCTCAATTTCTTGCCAGGATCCGGAATCTTCGCGTTGGCCGGCCTGATCGCCGCCACGGGTCCCATCGTGATCCATCTGCTCAACCGCCGGCGCTTTCGCGTCGTCAATTGGGCCGCGATGGATTTCTTGCTCGAGGCCTTGCAGCGCAACCGCCGCATGTTGCACTTGCGCGATCTGCTGTTGCTCGCGCTGCGCACGGCATGCGTATTGCTGTTCGGCCTGGCGCTGGCCAGGCCTTACTTGTCGCAAACAGCAGCCACCACGAGCAGCAACCAACCCTTGCATGCGGTGCTGGTGCTCGACAATAGCCTCAGCATGGGCTACAGCAAGTTGGACCGGAACTTGCTCGACGAAGCCAAGGGCAAAGCCAAGGAGTTTCTGGACGAACTGCCCGCGGGCAGCCGGATCAGTGTCTTGCCGCTGTGCGGCTCGGCCGGCAGCTTCAGCCTGGACGCCTATCGCACCAAAGAAGACGCCGGCGATGCGCTGGACAAGATCGAAGTGGTCGACCGCTCCGGCAGCGCCGCGCAAGCGGCCGATTTGGCGCGGCAGGCCATCGCCCAGGTTCCGGACTTGCCCGCCAAACGTGTCGCGCTGATCGGCGATCAACAAGTGATCGATTGGCCCAGCGAATCGCTGTCCGATCAATTAAAGGACCTGCCGGAGTTGCAGGTCGTTTCGGTGGCGGGCGCCGACCACGAGAACACCTGGATTGCCGATTTCTCGATCCTGGACGGTGTGGCCGACGTCGAGACGCCGGCCGTGTTCTCGGCCACCATCGAGCACGACGGCCCCCACGCCCGCCCCAATGTGCAGGTCACGTTGTCCATCGATGGCACGGAGGTCGGCAGCGAAACGATCGATCTGGAACCGGGACAATCGCGCGAAGTGACCTTCAAGTATCGCTTTGACACCAACGTGGAACCGGGCAAGGCGGTCTTCGTGCCGGCCCGGGTGTCGATTCCGCCCGATCATCTCGAGGCGGACGATTTCCGCGTCTTGGCGGTACCGGTCGTGGCGGCGCTGCCGGTCGTCTTTGTCGACCAATACGGACCCGAGGAAGATCGCAAGCGAAACCGCTATGGCGAAACGCTGCCCTTGCGCCGCCTGCTTGCGCCGATCACCACGCGCGGCGACACGGCGCGCCAACTGATCGAAATCCGGCATCTGAAAATCGACCAGCTCGATCGCGACATTCTGAAGGACGCCCGCCTGGTGGTCATCGCCGGCGTGGCCAATCCGGAAGGCACCGTTCCGCTTTTGCGCGACTACGTCAAGCAAGGAGGGCAACTGGTTATTGCCGCCGGCGCCGATTTCGACCCGGCCCTGTGGAACACGGCCGCCTGGCTCGATGGCTCGGGCATTCTGCCGGTCCCGCTCAAGCCGCAGCCGATCGGCAAGACGCCGGAAGAGACTTCGGGCGAGCTCAAGCCGTTCTTCCTCTCGTTCAAGAGCATGACCGGCCACGACATCTTTCAGTTGGCCGGCAGTTCCAAAGAGGAACTGGAAGAACTCTATGCCGAGCCGCTGTTCTTCAAAGCCATCGATTCCGACATCAGCGACGAGACCGCCGCTCTTGAAGTCCGTGCCGAGCAAAACCGGATCGAGGCGGATCGGGAATTGCTGGCCGATGCCCTGGAAAAAATGAACAAGTGGTCGGAGAAAGAAGCCCGCGGTTTGCTCACCGATGACGAGCGCGCGAGCCGCGGCGACCTGACGGAAAAGTTGGCCGCCATTCGCCCCGATTGGCTGATTTGGGCCGAGCGCGAGGCCGGTGATGCGGACGTCAAAGCGAGCGTCTTGGCCGAGCGGACTCGTCCGCGGGTGCTGGCTGCCTTCGACAACAACGTCCCCTTTCTGATCGAGCGCTCGATCGGCCGCGGTCGAGTCGTGCTAGTGGCCAGCGGCGTATTGTCGAACTGGAACACGTTGCCCAAGGAACGGGCCGTCTTCATTTACGATCGGCTGCTGCGCAACATGCTGGCGCGCACCTTGCCGGAGCGAAATCTCGACTCGGCCGAACAGGTCACGATCCCGGTGGTCGACCGCAACGGCATGTACACCCTCGAGCGGCCCGGCTCGGCCCAGAACGAAGTCTTGCAAGTCGACGCGCTGGGGGCCGACGTGTACGGCGTCACGCTCAACAATCTCACGGCCCGTGGAATCTACACCGTCACTGCGGTCAAAGGAGACGTCGAGCGCCGAAAATGAAGGTGCGCCGGCCAAGCTCTGGGAAGTGAAATTGGCGGTCAACGGTCCGGCGCGAGAATCGGAACTGGCCGTCATCGACGCCGCCAGCCTGAAAGATCGCATGGGGGACGCCAACTATCGCTGGGTCGGGCCGGGCGAGCAGATCAGTCTGGAAGGCGCTCAGGTCCGGTTTCAAGACCTCTGGAAGTGGTTGATTCTACTCGTGCTGATCGGCTTTTTGATCGAAATGGCCATCCTGGCACGGCCGGTTTTGGCCCGGGAGCGAGCCGCATGAATTGGCACCAAGCGATCGGCCGCCTGTGGGGCCTGGACAATGTTCGATCGATCGAGAACGTCGAACCCTCGTTTGCGGCGTCGTGGGCCAACCGGGCTCCCGTCGTGGTGTTTTGCGGATGCCTGGCGCTGGCGGTGGTGGCCCTGCTGTTTTACGCCCGCTATCAGCCCACCAGTCGCCGCAAGACTCGGGCCTGCGCTGGCCGTGGTCCGGGCGCTGTTGTTGGGCTTGCTGCTGCTGATCCTGGCCGAGCCGGTCTTGACCGTAAAACTCATCAGCAATCCGCGGCCCCTGCTGTGGGTGCTGTTCGACGGCACCGATAGCATGGCCATCGAGGACGAAATGCCCGACGCCGAGCGGCAGCGCCTGGCCCAAGCGGTTGGCCTGAATCCGGCCGCCACCGGCGAACAAGCGCAAGCGGCTCCGGCAACGCCGGCGGGAGAGACCGTCAAGCCCGGCAAGCTCAGCCGCGAGCAATACGTCCAGGCCTGGCTGAAAAAAACCGACGACAACACGCTGGACAAACTTTCCGAGAGATTCCGCATCCGCACCTTCCTGGTCGACCGGGCCGACGGCGTGCGCAGTCTCGACGAAAGCGGCTCGGGCACCCACGCGCTCGATCCGGCAAAAACGGCCGATGAGCTGACCACCAAGGGCCAGGTCACCGCGCTGGGCAAGGCTTTTGACGACCTTGCCCTGCGGCACGCCACCAGCAATCTGGCAGGCCTGGTCGTGGTGAGCGACTTCGACCAGAACTCCGGTCCGCCGCCCGTAGCCAAGGCCAAGAGCCTCGGCGTGCCGGTCTATACCGTGGGTGTCGGACCGGTCACCGCGATCGATCTGGCCGTCGATCTGCAAGCGCCGCCGCTGATGAAAAAGGCCGAGCGGTCCACCGTGCTGGTCACGCTCCGCCAAACCGGGCTCGAGGGAGAAACCGTCACGCTCGGCGTTACGGCCCGGCGGCTGGGCGGATCGGCCGACTCGTTGGCAGCCGCCGATACGCTCCAGATCGGCCAAAAGACCGTCACGCTCAAAGGCGCGAGCCTGCCGATCGATTTTCCGTACACGCCGGAAGAAACGGGCCGTTTCGAGTTCGTGGCGGAAGTCGGGGCCCTGCCGGGCGAAGTGGTGGATCAGAACAACCGCGCCGCGCGCGAGGTGAACATCCGCGACGACTTTCTGCGGCTGATGTATGTGGAATACGAGCCGACCTGGGAATGGCGATTCATCAAGGAAGTGTTCCACCGCGACAAGCTGGTCGGCATGCGGGGCTTCCGCACCTTTTTGCGATCGGCCGACCCGCGCGTGCGGATCACCAACGAGTTGTTTCTGCCGACGCTGACTCCGCAGCGGAGCGAGTTTTTCGCCGAAGACGTGATCTTCCTGGGCGACATGCCCAAGGCCACGCTCAGCCCCCGTTTCTGCGAAATGGCCAAAGAGTTCGTCGGTAAGTTCGGCGGCGGCCTGGTGGTGATCGCCGGTCCGCGGTTTGGGCCGGGCCAATTGGCCGACACGGCCCTGGCCGACATGTTGCCGGTCGTGGTCGACGGCGAAACCCGGATTCAGGATCAGCGGGAATTCCGGCTACAGTTGACCCCCGCGGCCGAACAAGTCGATTTCATGCAACTTGGCGGCGGAGACGACGCCGAAAACGCCAAGGCCTGGGACGACCTGGGCCCGCTTCCCTGGTATCAGCCCGTCTCGCGGCCGCATCCGCTGGCAACGGTCCTGGCTCAGCATCCGACCGAAACGTGCGTCGACGGCAAGACTCCCCAGCCGCTGATCGCCATCCGCCGCTACGGCAAAGGCGAGGTGATTTATCTGGGCTTCAACGAAACATGGCGCTTGCGCCGTCGCTATGGCGAACTTTACTATCGGCAACTTTGGGGCCAGATGATTCATCGGCTCGGTTTGAGTCATGCCCTGGGAAGCCAGAAACGGTTCGTCGTGCGTACCGACCGGCAGCAGTATCAGTCCGACGACAAAGTGACGCTCACGGCCGAGGCTTACGACGCCAACTTCGAGCCGCTCTCGGACGAGAAGCTTGCCGATCGGAAATTGGTGGGCGAGCTGTTGCTGCCCGAGCGGGCCGGCGAAGGGGCCGAGCCGGTGCCGATCGCGGTGCCGCAATTGCGCGAAGGGGTTTTCGAGACGCGGATTCCGGTCGCGCTGGGGGGCGATTATCGCATCCGATTGAAAGATCCGGTGACGGGTGAGTTCAGCGAAGTCAATTTTCAAGTCGCCAGCCTGTCGGCCGAGCGCCGCAGCGCCGTACGCAACGTGGCCTTGCAGAACGCGATCGCGGCCGAGACCGAGGGCCGCTCCTACGACCTGACCACCGTCGATAGTCTGGCCGACGACATTCGAACCAATTCGCGGTCGGAAACCTCGATCCGAGTTCTTCCGTTGTGGGACACCTGGTTGGTGTTTTCGGTGGTGGTGACGCTCATGATGAGCGAATGGTTTGCGCGAAAGTTGATCAATTTGCCATGACCAGACTGACTTCATTGCGTGCTCGTTTGGCCGATTTGCGGCGCCGCCGCCAAACTGCGCGCTGGGGGACCGGCTATGCGGCCCTGGCGCTGGCGATCCTGTGGGCCCTGGTGGCCGCGTTCCTGATCGATTGGTGCTTCGAGCTCTCGAAGCCGGCGCGGCTGCTGTCGCTGGCCATCTCGGCGGCGGCAGTGGTGTGGGTCGCCCGCCGCTTTACCTTGCCCTATCTTGGCCACCACGAGACCGATCTGGACATGGCCTTGATGGTCGAACGGCAGCAGAAGATCGACAGCGACCTGGTAGCCGCCTTGCAGTTCGAGACGCCGCAAGCCGCTCGCTGGGGGTCCACGCAGCTGGAACACGCCGTCATCGACTACGTCGCCGAGTTCGGCAAGGGTTGGAACGTCTTCGAGGGCTTTACTCGGCAGGAATTGGTGCGCCGCGCAGCCGCGCTCTCGGCCACCGTGGCCTTGCTCGGCCTGGCGGTCGCCATCTTTCCGTCCCACTCGGCCGCCTTCATCAACCGCTTCTTTCTCGGCTCGGCTCACTACCCGACCCGCACCACCATCGAACAGATTCTGGTCAATGGAAAGCCGGTCAGCCCCCGCCCGGGCGGCGACCATGTCGTCAAGACGGCCTACGGTCGAGCCGCTGAAGTTCGAGGTGCGCGGATCCGGCGAGCTACCGCAGGGGGGCCGCGTCGAATTGCAAACGGTCGGCAGCGGTCTTCGAACTACGCTCGACTTGGCGCGGACCGAGTCAGGCGTCGCGGGAGAGGCACAGGCCAATTTTCACGGGCAGTTGCCGAAACTGGTCGATTCGTTGTACTTCCAGATTTATTTGGGCGATGCCTGGACCGATCCGATCGAGTTGCGGGTAATCCCGCTCCCCGTGGTGCAACTGCAGTTACTGCCCACCGCCGCCGGCGTACGCCAAAGGCGCCGACGACGTCGACGAAGCAGCGCCCGGTGCGCGGCAGATCTCGGTGATCGAGGGTTCCGAGGTCGGTTTTCTACTGCATTGCACGAACAAGCGCCTTTCCGCGGCCGAGCTGATGATCGACGGCAAGTCCTATCCGCTGGACGAGATACAGGATGCCGACCAGCCTGGCCGGCGTTGGAAGCTGAACACCACGGCCACGCCGCTGGCCCGGATCGACAAGCCGACGCACTATGAAGTGCAAGTCACGGACGAGGATGGATTGCAGTTGGAGCAGCCGATTGGGGGATTCATCCGAATCAAGGCTGACCAGCGTCCGCGCATCTCGGCCGACGTGGTCACGCGCTTTGTGCTTCCCACGGCGACCCCTGGCATCGAGTATCGCGTCAACGACGATTTCGGCATCGGCCGGCTGCTGGTGCATTTGCAGACTTCGCGCGGAGAGAGCAGCGACATGCAGGAGAAGACGCTCGATCTGGTTGCTCTCAAGCAGCCGATCCTGCGCGACAAGTTGCCGCTGCGGAGCAACTACAAATTGGACCTCTCTCCGCTGGGATTGACCAAGGGAGACCAGGTCAAGGTGACACTCGAGGCGATCGACTACCGGGGCCCGGCGCCAGGGCAGTCGGCCTTGAGCGAGCCGTTGGTGCTTCAAGTCACCGACGAGAGCGGCATTTTGGCGGCCATTTCAGAGTCGGACGAACGTTCGGCCCGCCAACTCGACGCCATTATCAAGCGACAGCTCGGTATCGGAGAATCGAAATGAATCGGATTCTGACGTTCACCGCGACCCTTTCGTGTCTGCTAGCTCCGCCGCTGGTCGCCAATCGCACGCTCCTGGCCGCCGAATCGGGCGCACCCGAATCTCGCACCGCCGAGAGCAAGCCCGCGGCGGAGCCGCGCCCCGCCGAAGCTTTTCGCTCGAAACAAGAAGCCCAGCAGCGCGCCCGCGGCATGGCCAAGGAATTGATCACCGGCGTTCTCGACATCCAGCTCAAGCAGCTCAAGGAGAACGGCCTCGACAAGCTGCCGATCTACGCCGAGATCAACAGCATGCGCAAGAACATCGACAAGCTGGTCGAGGCCGAAATGCTCGACGTGGTCGACATTCTGATTAAGGCCCAGAACGGGCCCGCGGCACAGCGGCAGGCCCGTTTCAACGAAGCCCGCGACAAGATCCGCGAGATCGTGATCAAGCTCTCGGTCGAGAGGCAGAATCTGCTGCGTCGGCTGAAGGTGGCCGAATTGGCCGCCCAGGTCCGCCGGCTGATTCGCATGGAAACCGCCGTGCTCAAGCTGACACAGTCGCTGCCCGAGCAAGCGGCCGGCAAACGCGAGCAGTCGACCCTCGCGACGATGGAAGACCAGCGCGACGTGATCGTACTGTTTTCACAGCTCGTGGCCATGCTGGGCGACGTGAGCACCTGGGGCGGGCCGGTCGGCGCCGGCGCCGCCGATGGATTGCACATTCTGAAGGCCGGCCAGGTGGACAAGGAACTCGACGCTGCGGTCGGGCATCTCGAGTCGGCCAAGTTTGCCGAAGCGATCACCAATGAACGCACGGCAATCCGCGGTCTGGAAGCCCTGCTCGAAAAGGTCGAAGGACTGGAAGGCCTGATCGGCTCCAACCAGGAAGAGGCCCTGCGCCTGGTCCGCGAAATGATGAAACAGCAGGAACAACTGCGCCAACAGACCAGGCAAACGGCGCTTTCGGAAAAAAATTCCGAGCCGTTGATCGAGCACCAGGCACAAGTCCGCAAGGATCTCAATAAGCTCAACGAGGCCCTGGAGCGCATTCCGGCCGCGGTGCCCCTGTTGGAGCAAGCCAAGGCCGCGGCCTACGAGGCCACCGCCCAATTATTCGAAGCCAAGAAGGACGAAGCACTGGCCGAGCAGAGCAAGGTGCTCGGCAACCTGGCCCAGATCGAAGATCACCTGCAGAATGCCGCCGACTCGAATAACTCCAACCGCAGCGCGGACCAACTGGCCGCGCAGGCCAAAGACCTCGCGCAGGCCAAACAGGATCTGAGCAAGATCCAGACCCAGCAGCAACAGACCGAGAAGGCCGCCGAGCAAAACGCGCCCGCCGCCAAGCCCCAGCAAGACGACGTGGCCGCCGCCTTGGCCAAGGTCGACGACGGCCGCGATCTGCCGGCCGCCGTCGACACGCGGCTCGCCCAGGCCGAGGATGCAGCCCAACAATCCGCCGCCGCCTTGGCCGAATCCGCGCCGTCGCCCACCGCTGCGGCCCGCCAGGCGCTCGAGAATGCACAGGAGGCCATCGAACGGGCCGCCGCCGAAACGCAGGCCGCGTTGGCCGACACCCAGCGCCGCGGGCTGGCCGTGAAGGTGGGCGAATTGGCCCGGGCCGCCGAAGCCCTGGAACGGGCCGCCGCCGCCGAGCGAGCTATGGCCGCCAAGGCGCAAGCGGCTGCCTCACAGAAGGGCTTGACGCCGGCCGAAGCCAAGGCCATGTCGGCCGAGCAGGCCGACGTTGCCAAGATTGCCGCCAAGGTGGCCGAAGGAGTCCAAAACACGGCACCCCAGACTGCCGAAAAACTGGCCGACGCCGCCAAGTCCATCGATGCCGCCCAGAAGGCCGCCGGGGCCGCCGAACAAACCCCTAAAACCGCCGCCGACGCCAGCCGTCAAGCCAAAGCGGCGGCCGAAAATTTGACCGCCGCCGCGGCCCAACTCCGGCAGGAAATCGGGCAGACCGCCGGTCAACTGGCCCAAGTTGCCGGCCAGCAACTCGAACAATTGAATCAGGCCAGCCAGGCGGTTGAAGAGGCGCTGGCGAACCTGCCCGACTCGACGGCCGAAAAAATGCAACAGCTCGCCCAGGCCGCACAAAAAATTCAAAACGCCCAGGCGGCCCAGCAGCGTGCGGCCGGCAACGAGCAAGCCGCGCAAGCCTTGGATTTGGCCGGCAAGATCGGAGACGCGCTGGCGCAACAGGGCGAGGCCGATCAGGCGGCCCAGGCCCTTGCTCAGGGGCAAACCAATACGCCGGTGCAAGCCGCCACCGCGCAGCAAAAGGCCGGCGAAGAGGCCGCCGCACTCGCCCGCACACGCGCCGGGCGCGATTGGCGAAGCCTTGCAAAAAGCGCAGGCTGCTGCCGCCGAGGCCGCCAGAGAAATGCTCAGTGGCGAGCCGCGCAAGGCCGACGCCGCCCGGGCCGAGGCCCGGCAGGCACTCGAAAACGCCCAACAGGCCGCCGGGAAGGCGGCCGCGCAAGCGGCACAGCAACCCCCCGGCGGCCAACCGGACGCAGCGGCCCAGCAGCAGGTCGGGCAGCTCGCCGCGGAAGCGGCCCATTTGGCGGCCGATTCGGCCCGGCAGGCTGCGGAGTCCTTGAACCAGGCCGCGCAACAGTCGAACCAGGCGCAAGCGCAAATGACCTCCGGCAAGCAAAAGGCGGCCCAATCCGCCCAACAAAAATCCGCCGCGGCTCTCGATAAGGCAGCCGGGCAAATTCAGCAAGCCATGGACGCGCTCGGTCAACAAGAGGCCCGGCAACTTGCCGGCCAGTCGCAACAGACGGGCGACCTTGCTCAGCAGGTTGCCGCCGTAGACCCCGGCGCCAGCTCGGCGCTCCGCAGTGCCGAGGACGCCGCGCAACAAGCGGCCGGCAAGCCCCAAGCAACGCCCCAGCAGGCCGCCCAAGCAGAGCAGGGAGTGCAGCGCGGTCTACAGCGGGCAGCCGCCAGCGTTGCCGCTCGCGCAGCTCAGGTCGAACGCGATAAGCAAATTGCCGAAGCGCTCATGCAGCTCGCTGCCGAACAGCAGGCAGCCCGCAACGAAATCGCCCAGCAGAGTGATCTGCTGAACAAATTGGCACAGACCGATAGCAAGGCACCGCCTCAGCCGGGCCAGAATGAAAAGCCCAAACCCCAGAAACGCCAGGGGCCAGATCAGCCCAACCAGCAGCCGGGCGACTCGCGGGGCGATCCGGCGAGCACGGCAACCAGCCGGGCCAATCCGGTCAGCAAGACGATCACTCGACCGGCGAGCAGAGCCGCGTCGCCTCAGCAAGTCGCCGCGGCGCAGGCCCTGACCGCCGCGCAGCAAAAATTTGCCGATGCTCAACGGGCTACCGGCGAAGGTGCCGCCGCCGTGGCCAATCAGCAGGAACTTGCAAACCAACCCATCCGCGCCGCTTTGCAGCAAGCCGATAAGCTGCCCGGCCTGGGCCAAAATCCGGCAGCCGCCTCGCCCCTCAAGCCAGGCAGTGGTAAACCGGAAATGGGGCATCCTGAGCCGGGTCAGGGCCAGCCAAAGTCGAGCGGAAGTCCTACGACGCCCGAGCCGGCCCAGGGTCAAGGCCCATCCCAACCCGGACAAGGTGAAGGTCAACCCGAATCAGGCCAAGGTAAAGGGGACGGCCAACCCCAGGCCGGCCAGGGACAGGGCGACCCGCATCCGGGTGAATCCGGCCAGGGCCAATCTGGCGGCGAAAACGGACCGCCGGGCCAGGCTCCGCCAAACACAAGTCTGGGCACCGGACTGGTCCCCAACTCTCCTGAAGTGACTGCCGCACAGATCGCCGGCACCGCGGCCATGGCTCAGGCCGCCGCAGCACTGGCACAAGCCGCCCAACAGGCAGCCTCCGGCCAACCCCAGAGCGGCCAGCCTCATCCCGGCCAGGCGCATTCGGGTCAGCCGCGTCCCGGCCAGGCGCAGGCCGGCCAGGCCGAACCGGGAAGCGAAGGAGGACAAGAATCCGGTCACGAACCGGGCAGCGATCCCAAGCCGGGGCCCACCTCGGCCACCGCGTCAGCCGGCAGCAGTTCGCAGCCGGCAGCGAAGCTCAAAATCAGCGCGGATCCGACAGTGCTTCGCAGCTCGCTCCCCCGCCGACCGGGTCGGATAATCCGACTCCCAACGCCGCTCCGCACGATGCCGAGGCCGGAAAGCGTCCCTTCAAGGAAGAACCGTGGTTTGCCAAGCTGCCGCCGGACGTCCGCAAGGCCATCCGGGCCAAGAGCCAACGCCGCGCACCGCGAGGCTACGAGGAGCGCTTGGAGCGCTACTTCGAGAACATCGACTGACAAACACGAAACTTCCTGCCGACAACCTTCCCTTCCAGGAGCCCACGATCATGCCCGAAAACGCCTCCGCCGACGACGTCGCCGCTGTGCAGCGCTGCGAACAAGCCTACAACCGGATTCGCGACGAACTCTCGAAAGTGATCGTCGGCCAGGACGAAGTCATCGAGCAGGTGCTGGTGGCGATCTTTGCCCGCGGCCACGCGCTGCTCGAAGGCGTGCCGGGCCTGGCCAAGACGCTGCTCGTCAGCTCGCTGGCCGAGGCCCTGCGGCTGTCGTTCAAGCGCATCCAGTTCACGCCCGACCTGATGCCCAGCGACATCACCGGCACCGAAGTCATTCAGGAAAACCTGCAGACCGGTGCCCGCGAGTACAAGTTCCTGCCGGGCCCGCTGTTCGCCAACATGATTCTGGCCGACGAAATCAACCGCACGCCCCCCAAGACGCAAGCGGCCATGCTGGAGTCGATGCAGGAGCGGCAGATCAGCGCCGGCGGCCAGATCCACAAGCTGCCGGCCCCGTTCTTCGTGCTGGCCACGCAGAACCCGCTGGAACAAGAAGGCACCTATCCGCTGCCCGAAGCCCAGCTCGACCGTTTCCTGCTGTACGTCAAGGTCAACTATCCCAGCGGGGCCGAAGAGTGGGAGGTCGCCCGCCGCGTGACCACCGGCCAGCTCGGCAAGATCAATCCGGTCCTCTCGGCCGAGGACATCATCGAAATTCAAAAGCTCGTCACCAAGGTGCCCGTCAGCGACCAGGTGCTGGGCTATGCCTGGGCGTTGGTCCGGGCCAGCCGGCCGGGCACGCGCCGAGGCAGCCGAGTTCGTCAATCGCTGGGTCAATTGGGGCGCCGGGCCGCGCGGCGTGCTCACGCTGGTCACCTGCGCCAAAGCCCGGGCGATCCTCTACGGCCGATACCACGCTACCGTCGGCGACGTGCAGGCCGTGGCCAAGCCGGCCTTGCGGCACCGCATTGCCAGCAATTACGCCGCCCAGGCGGCCAACGTCTCCAGCGAACAACTGATCGAAATGTTGATGGAAGCCGTTCCGGCCGACCGCAAATACGAAAAGCCCGCGGCCTGAGGCGGCAGGGGGTGATGTTCATTTTGAAAATATAGAGCCGCCCCGGACACCCACGGGAAGCATCCCGTGGGCTTAACGGGCAAGGTCCGGCTCAAGCGGCGTCATTGATTGCATTTTTGCCTTCGTCGTTCCGAGTTCCCAGTTCCGACTTCCGAGTTCCCAGTTCCGAGTTTCCCGTTCCGAGTTTGTCCTCCCCAGGGAGCCTTCCCGTGGCCAAAAGTGTCCTCTCCCGCTATCTCGACCCCGAAGTTCTCGGCCGCGTGGCCGACCGCCATATCTCGCCGCGCGGATTGGTGATGGGCAATCTGGCCGGCGCCCATCGGTCGCCGCTTGTCGGGCTTTGCCGTCGAGTTTGCCGGACATCGTGAGTACGTCCCCGGCGACGATCCCAAGCACATCGACTGGCGGGTCTATTTCACCCGCGAGAAATACTTCATCAAGCAGTACGAGATGGAGACGAACTTCGTCTGCCACCTGCTGCTGGACGTCAGTGCGTCGATGCGCTACGGTGAAGGCCGCGAGCAAAAACTGCTCTATGCCGCCCAGATGGCCACCACGCTCGGCTACTCGGTCATCCGCCAAAGCGACAAGGTCTCGCTGGGCACGTTCGATGAGCGCATCCTGGGATTCGTCCAGCCCAGCAACTCGATGGGCCAGGTGGTCCGCATGACCAATCACCTGGACGATATTCAGCCGGTCCATAAGACGCGAATGCCCGAGTGCCTCACCGAACTGACCGGCCGCATGAAGCGGCGCGAGATCGTGATGATCTTCAGCGATTTTTTCACCGACCTGGATGCCCTGGAAAAGGCCTTGCAGCGGATGCGGTATAACCGGCACGAGGTCGTGCTGTTTCAGATCATGCATCACGACGAGTTGGATTTTCAGTTCGGCGGCATGATCAAGTTCGTCGGCCTCGAAATTCCGCAAGAGCTGCTCACCCAGCCCGATGAGCTGCGGCAGGGCTACCTGCGGGCGATGCGCAAGTTCAACGATCGCTTCGAGGAGATCTGCCAGCACAACCGCATCGAGCGGGTCTTGGTCGACACCAGCCGCGACATGGGCGAGGTTTTCGTCGACTATCTGAATCAGCGCAGTTTGCTGAATCGCGGGCGTTAGGGCCATCTTTCGGGGGGCTGCTCAACCGCGTTGCGCGGGGTGGCGCAGGTTTGCAGCGGCGGCCGAAGGCGCCGGGGCCACGAAGGAATGCATCGCTATTCCGATTTTTACCGATAGATTTTTGTGCGCCGCGACAATACTAATTAGGAGCGGTTGTTTTATCTCGGCGGCGTTAAAACACCAGTGGCCCGATGCAGACCCATGCCCAGCAGGCGTTTACCGAACAGTTCGTGCGCTCGCAGCACCGGGTTTACGGCTACATCGTAACGCTCCTGCCGAATCGCGACGACGCGGACGAGGCCTTTCAAGACACGTGCCTCGTGCTGTGGGGCAAGTGGACCGAGTTCGACCCCGAGCGCGATTTCGACAGTTGGGCCTGTGGCATCGCCCACAATGTGGTGCGGAACTTCAAGCGCCGCAAGCGCGCCGGCACGGTCACCCTGGACGACGCGCTACTGGCTGAGATCGCCGCAATGCGGCTGGAAGCGGAACCGCTGCTAGAAGCGCGCCGTGCGCGCCTGTCGCGCTGCTTGGACAAGCTGCCCAGCACGCAGCGCATGCTGATCGAGCGCAGCTACTTGGGCGGCGAGCCCATTCGCCAAGTCGCCAACCAACTCAGGCTCACTCCCGCATCTCTTTATCTGCGGCTGCAGCGCATCCGACTGGCGCTTTTCGAATGCGTCGATCGGGCGCTGGGCTCGGGAGGCATTCCATGACGGCCAGGCATCGCCGGGACGCCAATGCCCGTGGGGACGAACCGTTGTCGCGATTGACCAGTCGACATTGCGACGGGCAGTTGACGGTCGACGACCGCGACCATCTGGCCGCCCTGTTGCGGTCCGACCCGCAGTCCAGACATTTCTTCCTTGCCTATCTGGATCAGCACGCGCAACTGCTGTGGCGTTACCGCGAAGCCGCCGGCCCGCTGCCGGCGGATCCGCCAGGGCTCGATGAGTCTGCGTCCCCGCCCGAGCCAATGGGTTTGCCGGCGGCGGGCCGCAGGCCGTTTTTGGGTTTCCTGGCCGATTCTGCGTTCGGGCAATTCATCGCTCGCGGCACGCTGCTGTTTTGGCTGGTGGCGATCGTGACCAACGTGCTCTTGGTGTTCGGTATGTCGCTGGCTCTTTCGCCCAATCTTCGGCGCGCGTGGCAAGAAATTTTCAGGCCCCGCCGCCGAGCAGGCCGGCGAGCATCGAGGGAGCCGTCGTTGCGACGCTCGTTGCCACAGAGGATTGTCATTGGGACGAGACCACCGCGGCGCCCGCCAGCGGTACGGCGTTGAAACCCGGAATGTTGCGACTGGAGTCGGGTCTGGCCGAGATCGAGTTTGTCGATGGCGCCCAGGTCGCCTTGCACGGCCCCAGCAATTTCGAGCTGAAATCGACCGCCCTGGGGTCGCTGCACATCGGCAAGTTGCGAGTCCATGTCTCCGAGCGCGCCCAGGGCTTTACGATCGAGACGCCCAGCGCCCGAGTCGTGGACTTGGGAACGGACTTCGAAGTGGAGGTTCGGGAGCAGGGGGACGCCGAAGTGCGGGTCTTGAAAGGCCAGGTTGAAACCACGCCGATCCGCGCAGCAATCCAACGGAATTCCGGCGGCGTTCGTCTGAATGCCGGAGAAGGTGCCCGTTTTTCCGCGCACTCCGCTTCCGTCACGCGGCTGGCCAGCGACGAGCAGGGCATTTTTCACCCCGTCCTGCGGCGCTCCGGCCCCGCCTTGGGTACCAATGTGGTCGATCAGCCGCACCTAGATACGTATAGCGGCTGTACCTATATCTGTTCTTTGAACTGCGCCACAGGGGGGCGTGCCGGCGAGTTCAGTTTTTTCAGTCGCACGGCAGGCGGTTTCGTCACGCCGCTGCTGTTGTCGCTCGACGAGCGGCAAGCCTACTCGGTCAGCGGCATCGGCGCTTTGTTGAAGAGCGACGGCACTGGCTTGCAATGCGGGGCTTTCCGGCTTTTGGCCGGCAGCGATCGCATTGCCCCTGGCGTCCACTTCCTGGGCTTCTTCGACGGACAGGTTGAATCGGACGGACGGGGGGACGTTCGCGTTCTGGCCGCCAATCCGGGAACCATTCACGGCGCGGTCAACGCAGGTCAATTCGGCCCGTGGCTTTATTCCCTCGACGACCACAACACCCGTTTATCGTTGGGTCGAAAGTTTTCACCCCAGAAGGATCTCGCACATGGAATTACGGTTCTCGAAGGCCGAGGCGATGCCTGGCCGGGACGATTTTATTCGGCACGTTTGACGATCGAAACACTTCCTCAGCAAAAGGAATGAAACGTAAGTGGCAAACAAGACACGGGCGATGTTGAAATTGGCATAACTCCAGGCTTTTTCTGAAGGGCGGTGTTAGAATGTTCAAGACCATGTTTGGCTTTGCAGTCCTATTGGCAGCCGGTTTGTTCGTTGGCTTCGCCGAAGCGGCCGTAATTACCTGGCAAACGCCGGTCACGATTTCAAACAGCAGCGATGTGCAGAATTTTGGCCACATCGTGCAGGCCTATAATATTGGGGGTGTTGGTGTCGCGACGGGGCAGACGGTCAATGGTGTCTCGTTCACCGGAGTGGATTTATCCACCACCAGCAACGGCAATCCGCCGGGTTATAACTACTCCGTCAATTTTGGCCCGGACACGTTGGCCAATATCATGACCGGTTACACGGGCGCCCTGCAAAATTTTGCACTCGGAGCAAGCAGCTTGAACTCGAGCCCCAGTTATCAGGCAATCCTCAACGGAGCGGCCTTCGACGACAATGGCCAAAACACGAACGGGACCATGGCGCTCACCTTGGGCGGATTAGCCACGGGGCAGGAGTATTCGTTCCAGTTCTTTGTCGACGACTCGCGCGGGCCGAATGGCCGGCAGGAAACGCTGCAAGACAATTCGGGTGGCACGGCTTCGGCGTCGGTGCTCTACAACGAGGCAGGTGGTCCCGGCAATGTGGGGCAATACATTATCGGCACGTTCGTCGCCGATGGATCTACGGAAGTGATCAACCTGGCCAGCGGACAATCCGCCCAAGTCAACGCGTTTGTCCTCGCCGCTGTTCCCGAACCCTCGTCGATGGTCCTGTTGGGCCTGGGCGCGGTGGGCGTATTGATGTTGGCTCGTCGCCGAGTTTAGAGCGGCGAAACGACAGAGCCCCGCTGTGCCGAGGGCTGAGTTCCTGTTTTGCATGGGCCGTTTCGTGGAACCTTGCGTCGGCGTCGAGATGCGTCCGTGTAGCGGTAGACGTAAAGCGATTTGCCAAATGTGGACAAGGCGTCAAATGGTATCTCCGGAGGGCCCTGGGCGACACGCGCATGCTCCGGCGCGGCGCCGCCGATTGCGCACCGCGCGCGCTCCCCGACGCAGCCGAAACTCCTACAGCGTTTACGCTCATTGAGCTGCTGGTCGTGATCGCGATCATCGGCATCCTGGTGTCGCTCTTGCTTCCGGCGGTGCAGGCCGCCCGAGAGTCCGCCCGCGCTCTCGTCTGCCAGAACAATCTCAAGCAGCTCGGCCTGGGCTTTGCCCAACATACCAGCGCCCAAGGATTTTTTCCGACAGGTGGCTGGGGCTATTGCTGGAGCGGTGATCCAGACCGCGGCTATGGAGTGCATCAGCCAGGCGGCTGGATCTACAACGTCTTGGCCTACATCGAGCAGAACCCACTTCGGCAGCTCGGAGCAGGTAGCTCCGCATCGGCCAAGCCGGCACTGCTGCAACAACTCAATGCGTGCGTGGTCCCGGGCCTGAACTGTCCCTCGCGCCGCAGTCCCGTGGCCTACACGATCACCGAAGCATCCAACAACCCGATTTTTTATAATGCGTCCGGAACCACCGGTTCACCTAGTGGCAAGACCGACTACGCCGCAAATGCCGGGGCAGCCAGCGCGAGTGTCGTTTACCTGGTCGGCCCGACTTCATTATCGGCGGGCGACGTGGTTGCGGTTGGCTCGGGATCGTGGGGAAGCAGCTTTAATGGTTGGCCCGACACCACAATATTCACTGGTATCGTTTATCTGAGAAGCCAGATCGCGCCCGCCAATGTGACCGACGGCCTGAGCAACACATTCATGCTGGGCGAAAAGTATATGGACCCGGATTACTACACGTCCGCCCCCACCGGCCAACCGCCGGCCGACAACGACAGCCTGTTCATTGGTTATGACTGGGACAACGTTCGCTGGGCCTATCAACAGAGCATGCCCCTGCCGGACACTGCGGGCGTTGATAGCGTGTCGCAATTCGGCAGCGCGGCACCGGGCAGGCGTCTACTTCGTATTTTGCGATGGATCGGTGCATTTGATCACCTACAGCATCGACGCCACCACTTACACCAATTTAGCCGGTCGGGCGGATAACAATCCCATTGACGCGAGCAAATTTTAGAGTCTCCGACGATGACGCCCGGTAAAATCAGGAGGGGCTGCTGGGAACAGGAAAAGATGCCCGAAGAGAAAGTGATCTGTTCGTCAAGCAGCTCGTGCGGATCGTTCGCGGCGAGAAAGAACTCAGAGAGAAGCTGGGCACGAACGACCGCTGCGGCTCGGGCAAACGCTTCAAGAAATGCCGCACTTCACCGCCGGAGAAGACACCCGTGGCACCCTCATCAGGGGGCCGTAACCAGGAATCATCGCTACACAAAAGCCGGACGCGACCTAGTCGGCGCCGGGCAAGCGGCCCTGCCCCCGGCGCGACTCGTAAAGATCGTAGAGATCGAACAGCATCTCGCGCAGATTTCCCCCGTGCGCGGCAAAGCGCTGGGCAATATCGATACGCCCAATCAACGAATCGGCCGGCAGCAATTGCTCGACGATTTGCTGGGCCAACTCCGTCGAAGCGCTGGTGTGCGCCAAGAGCGGTAGCCCGACCGAGCGATGGGCGGTCGCCAACAGCCCCCAACCGCGCCCCTGGCACAGCCATCGCAGCCTGCAGCGACTCCACCAGCTCAGTTGCTCGTAGCCGTCGACGATCACGATCGTGTTGGGCTCCCGCCAGGACAACTGTCCGGTTTGGATGGGCAGATGGCGCTCGCCGTCGTGCAGGGCGATCAGCAGCGGCCGGCGGCCGCGCGATTTCAGCTCCGTCAGCAGCGCCGCAACCAGGCTCGACTTGCCGCTGCCGTGCGGGCCGACGATCTGGCCGCGCCAGGCGCTGCGCTCCAGTCGCTCGACCAGTGTGCCGGCGTCCTCCCCCGGCGGAAATAAGAACTTCGCGGCCCCGGGCCGTACGTAGCGCGTGGAAAACGGGTTCTGATAGGGATCGGACGGCGCGGGGTAATTCATGGCTGGACCTCTTGTGCCGCCGGCACGAGGCCCAATTGGAACGGCTCTTCGGCAAACAGGTCCTTGCCCTGCGCCAGGAAAACCCGAACCCGCACGCACCAGCGGATTTTGACGATCACGCCGGCATAACTCAACGGGCTCTCGGGCAAGCGCGTGCTGAAGGGGCGCGGTTGGGTCAGGTCGACCAGCGCTGCGCCGGGGTCGAGCCGATCGAAGAAGTGGACGGCCAGATCCTCTTCGCCTTTGCCCTCGGTATACCACAAGATCGACAACTCGATCGCCTTGACCTCGCGCGGTTGATTCCCTCCAGCGCGTAACTGCCCGACAACGTCTCACCCGGTTCGAATCGGCGCCGCTGGCCGTCGAACGATAACAAAATACGGGGCACTGTCGTCGGGGAGACCGTCATGCCGGCCGGCCTCCGCTGGCCGCCGGATGGACAATCACAGGAAAGGCCCGCTGGTAATCCCGGCCCCGGACGTCGTCGGCGCGGACCAGCAGTTTCCAGCCGATCTCGTTGTGGTCGGATTTGAACGAGTGCATGGCGGCGGCCGGAATGCAGACCCGGCATGGACTCTCGAACGGCTTTGCCGGCACGATTTCGAATTGCTGCGCGGTGAGCACGGGCTCCTGATAGACGCTGCGGACGTCGGTTCGGGTGTCGGTGCCCTGGCGGTACGTGGCCTGTTCCTCGCACACCAGGAAAACTTGCAGCGAATTCATCGCCAGATGCCCCGCCTGGGAAACGAAGACGTCGTACTCGCCGCCGGGAAAAAGCGGGTGGTGCGAAATCTCGATCCGTGTCGAACCGATCCGAGTCATCAGGCGAAACTGCCGGTACAAATAGTAGACCAGCGTCAGTCCGATCAGCGTAAAGGGAATGCTGAGCAGCGTCATCAGCCAATCCGGCTGATGTTTCAGATGCGTCCGCACCGCCATCACCACGAACACCGATGCCACGCCGTTCCAAATCAGGCACGCGGTTAGCACCGCGAAGAGCATCCAACGCGGCGCCGCGTCGATCGGCAGCCGATACGCCAACCGCGTGCCGGGGCTGTTGGTCCCATCGGCGTTGGACGGTACCGTGGGCAATACGTCGTGCGTGGTCCCCTCGAACAGATCGAACTCGGCCGCCCGCTTGGTCATGGCCGCCCGGCGTTCGGCACTCGTCCCCCAATTGAGCCAGATCAATACCAGCCGTCGCGTCGAAATCGCGATGAACGACACCGGCACCAGCAACACCAGATACAACCAACCGCTATATCCGCGCACCAGCACGACCCGCGAAGGATTCATCGGATCGTACCAGCAGGGATAAATCTCGCCGACTTGAAACAGGTCGAGTTTCGCTTCGACCTGTTCTCGACTGGCCGAGGGAATGCTGGAAATGTCGTACGTAACGTCCCGGTAGGTTCGTCCGTCGATGCGGTATTCCACTTCGATTTCCGGCCAGTACCGGGCGCCGTCGCCGTGATTCGCCTCGCCGATCTGCTTGCTAGTCACCGTGCCCGTGGTTTCGACAAATTGTCGATTGGCACGCCACTCCGGCACGATCAACAGTCCCAGCATGGCCCACAGCGCCGCGCAGCCGACACACAAGAAAAAGCCGAAAAACAGCGCTTCGCCGACGCTTCCAAAGCGTTGGGGAACCGTGCGGCGGTGCCCGCGCTTCTTTTCGTAAAACCGAAACCAGCGCGACAAACGGTGGCTCCTCGTTGGAAACTGGAATACGATACGGTCGTGTTTTGGAGCGATCGGCTACCCAGGCAGCAGTGGATGCTGCCGCAGTCGCCAATACAAACCGACCGTCCGGCAAGGACCCATTGTAATCCTGTGGCTGCGGCCTCGGCAGGCACCGGGGCCGCAAAGTTTTTGAAACCCTCTGGAAGCGCGTGGCGCGTAGGCCTGGTATGGAATCCCGAACCGACAGTTGGCAAGTTGGCGCGATTACCGCCCACCCAAGCCGCTTTTGGCTGATTTGCCTGAGCCTGTGGCTGGGCGCCACGGCCACGGCCGGCGAGTGGCCACAAATTCTTGGGCCGGCGCAACGGCAAGGCCGACGGCGAGCGGCTGGCAAACCACTGGCCCGCCGCGGGTCCCCCCGTGGTTTGGAAACGCCCCGTGGGACACGGCTACGCGGGCCTCGCGGTTGCCGGCGGCCGGGTCGTGCTTTTCCATCGCATCGCGGACGAGGCCATCGTCGAAGCTCTCGAAGCCGCGAGCGGCAAGCCGCTCTGGAAGCAAAGCTTTCCCACCCACTACCAGACCTCCATTGCCCCCGACGACGGACCGCGCTGCGTTCCGCTCATTCACAAAGAGCGGGTATACCTGTTCGGGGCCGACGGCGACCTGCATTGCTTGCGGCTCGACTCGGGCGAAACGATCTGGTCGCGCGACGCCGACCGCCAATTCAAAGCCCCGCTGGGCTATTTCGGCGCCGGCAGCACGCCGATCGTCGAAGGCGACAAGCTGCTGGTCAATATCGGCGGACCGGCAGCCGGAATCGTCGCCTTCCACCTGGCCGACGGCAAAACGGCTTGGGAGGCGACGAGCGACGCGGCCAGCTATTCCTCTCCCACCGCCACCACGCTGGGCGGAAAGCGTCGTGTCATTTTTGTCACACGATTGAACGTCGTCTCGGTCGACCCGGCCTCGGGGGAAGTGCAGTTCCAGTTCCCGTTCGGAATGCGCGGGCCGACGGTCAATGCCGCCATGCCGCTGGTGCTGGGAGACGATCTATTTGTGACGGCCAGTTACGGCGTCGGCGCGCAGCTGGTGCGCATCGCGGACGACAAACCCAAGGTTCTTTGGGCGGATGACAATGTCATGTCGAGCCAGTACACGACCTGCATCGAATCCGGCGGCGCGCTGTTTGGCATTCACGGCCGGCAGGACCAAGGCGTGGCCAAACTGCGGGCTTTCGACGTGCAAACGCAAAAGGTGTTCTGGACGCAGGAGGATTTCGGCACCGGAAATCTGATTCTGGCCGACGACAAACTGCTGATCATGAAGACCGATGGCGAGCTGATCCTGGCCGAGGCCTCGCGCGAGCGGTTCCAGCCGCTAGCGTCGGCCAAAATCTTCGACGACGTCGTGCAGCCTCTGCCGGCACTGGCCGACGGCAGGCTCTTTGTCCGCGACTCCCGCACGCTCAAATGCCTGGAATTGGGCGCGCCGGCCAAAGCCGCGCGGTGAGGGCCGCCCGAGGGCAACCGAGCCCAGGAATTGCCTGCCTGGGCCCGATTGTTGAATGGCGCAAGTCATGCACCGGCCCCGTTCGTGTGGCCGGCCGCGCTACGCAGCGCCCGAGGTTTGCATCCGGCGAGTGCGGCGATAGAAGCCGACGCTCTCGAGCGACTTGTATACCTCTTCGAGCGTCTTCTCGCCGAAGTTGGAGATGCTCAGCAGGTCTTCGCGCGTGCAATGCAACAGATCGTTGACCGTGAAGATCCCACGCTCTTCCAAGCAATTGGTGGTCCGCACCGAAAGGCCGATTTCGGCCGTGCTCATGTCCAACCGATTGCTGAGATCCTCGGCCTGATTGTCCAACCGGGGTAGCGGAATGCGGGTCATAGGGTTCCCTCCCTCGTTAACAGAAGTGGTGTGCCGGGCGGTACACGCATGGCACCGCCTCACCGGGCGACACGTCCTTGGTTGCCACTGGGCACCACTATACCGTGTTCCGTCAGTTTGTGAACCATTTCACGAGAAATTTTCCTTGCTAGCAATCGCCGTGCTGGCAGCCGGCCGCGCCGGGCATTGGCGCCCCCTCGTCGGGCACAAGTAAAGCCGTATACTTCAATAGCATCGAATGTTGCAAGCGGCACTGCTAGCCGCGCCCGGCAGCGAAGGGTCCAGTCGTACGTGACGAATCATCTGTTGGAGTCGTTGACGCCGGCGCAGCGCGCCGCGGTCGAGCATCGCGAAGGGCCGCTGTTGATACTGGCCGGGCCGGGCAGCGGCAAGACGCGCGTCATCACCCATCGCATCGCAAACCTGCTCGCGCACGGCGTGCCTGCTCGGCAAATCCTGGCGCTGACCTTCACGAACAAGGCGGCCGAAGAGATGCGCGCTCGGCTGGAGCGACTCGCGCCGGGCCAGCCGGTGTGGATGAGCACGTTTCACCGCTTTTGCGCCCGATTGCTCCGTCAGTATGCGGCCCTGGCCGGATTGGCCGAGAACTACACCATTTACGACACCTCCGATAGCCGGCAGGTGCTCAAGCGAGCGCTGGAAACGCTGCGGATCGACACCACGCATTACACCCCGGATCGTATCGCCCAAGCCATCAGTTGGGCCAAAAACAACCTGATCCTGCCCGAGGATTATACGCCCCGGCCCGGCCATCCGGTGGGCAACATCGTGCAT
Organism: uncultured Planctomycetaceae bacterium; assembly: GCA_963793635.1. Classification (GTDB taxonomy): domain Bacteria; phylum Planctomycetota; class Planctomycetia; order Pirellulales; family PALSA-1355; genus CAWCAX01. The sequence continues at coordinate 512,996 of CAWCAX010000006.1, read as the reverse complement.
CGGGCGTATCCGATCTATCAGAAAAAGCTGCTCTCTTCGAACGCGGTCGACTTCGACGACCTGTTGCTGCACATTGCGACCTTATTGCGCTCCAGCCCCGAAACCCGCGGACTGCTCGACGCGCGGTATCGCTACATCCTGGTCGACGAGTATCAGGACACCAACCTGGCCCAGTATTCGATCGTGCGGGCCCTGTCGATCGATTATCCGAACCTGGCCGTGACCGGCGACCCCGACCAGTCGATTTACGGCTGGCGCGGCGCGAACATCAAGAACATCCTCGATTTCGAGCACGATTATCCCGAGGTGCAGGTCGTCAAGCTGGAGCGCAACTACCGCAGCACCAAGTGCATCCTCCGCGCCGCCGACATGCTCATCGGCCACAACCAGCGGCGGAAGCAGAAAGCCCTGTATACCGAAAACGACGAGGGACGCCCGGTCGACCTGATCGCCTACACCAATCAACAAGCCGAAGCCGAACTGATCGCCGGGCGGATCGTCGAGGAAATTCACGCCGGCCGGCGCCGGCCGCGGGACTTTGCCATTTTCTATCGCGTCAACGCGCTCTCGCGGGTGCTGGAATTCGCGCTCCGCGAACAGGGCATCCCGTATCAGATGGTCAACGGACTGGAGTTCTACCAGCGCAAGGAAATCAAGGATGTGATCGCCTATCTGCGCCTGCTCAACAATCCCCAGGACGACAACGCGCTGCTCCGCGTGATCAACAACCCGCCGCGGGGTATCGGCAAAAGTACGATCGATCGGCTCTCCGAACACGCGACCCGCTATGGATACAGTCTACTCGACGCCGCCCGCGAGTCGGGATTGGTCGAAACCATCAACAAGCGAGCCGCGGTGGCCGTGGCCAAATTCGTCGCCATGATCGACCGCCTGATGCTCGTGGCCGCACGGCCCGTGGAAGAAGTGCTGGGGCACCTGCTCGCCGAATCCGGTTATCGCCAGGCCCTGGCGAGTTCCACCGACGAGGAAGATCAGGAACGCCTGGCCAACATCGAGGAATTGCTGACCGCCGCGCGGCAGTTCGACGAGCACAACCCGGGCGAGGGCCACTTGGAAGGTTTTCTTGAGGAATCCTCGCTGGTGAGCGACGTCGATGCTTGGAACGCCGAAACCGATCGCGTCACGCTGATGACGCTGCACGCCTCGAAAGGGCTCGAGTTCCCCTTCGTGTTCATCGTTGCCTTGGAAGAAAGCCTGATGCCTCACGAGCGCAGCCAAAACGACGCCGCGATGCTCGAAGAGGAGCGGCGACTGCTGTTCGTCGGAATGACCCGGGCCAAGGAACATCTGCAACTCAGCCGAGCCATCTATCGCGATTTCCGCGGCCAGCGGCGGATGACGATACCAAGTCCATTTCTGCTCGAACTGCCGCGGTACGAAATGCGCGTGGTCGAGCCCGGGTCGTACAGCCAATCGTGGGACCAGGCGGCGCCCGAGGAGGAAGTCTGGGACGACGGGCAGGGAGAAGCCGCGGAGGATCCGGCCGATGAGGGGCCGATTTCGTTTTCCATCCGAGACTTTGCGAAGCCCGCAATCCCCGGCCTGCTGACGGCTGCTGAACTGGCCGACGCCCCCGCGGCCGCGACGCCCTCGGCCGCGACCCCCGAGTTTCCGCCCGAGGTGTTCACCCAGGGCATGGTCGTGCGGCACCCGGAATATGGCCTGGGCAAGATCGTGGCCCTCGGCGGCACCGGCCTGCGCCGCAGCGCCACGGTGGATTTTGCCTCCGCCACGGGACAGAAAAAATTCATTCTGGCCCGTAGTCCGCTGCGGCCCGCCGTCACGAATTGAACCGATCCCGCACCGCGATGCGGAACCGCAGGGCGAATCCGGGGTTCCATACCTGGGTGGGCAAAATACACTGCGGGCACTTCCACAAGGAGCCACGAACATGCGTCAATTTCAATCGCTTCTGACTTTGGCTTTGATTTTCCTGCTGGCTGTCAGCGCTTCGGCGGCAAAAGGCGACAAGAACGTCCGGCACGCCGTTCGTGGCACGGTCGAAACCGTCAGCCCCGAGAGCGTGGTGGTCAAGGTGCAGCAAAGCAAGAAAAAGGGCGGAGGAATATCGCAGCAGACATTTCAGCTCAGCGCCGACACGCAGTTCGAGTTCGTCACGGTCAAAAAACACGTGAAAGGTGAGAAACGCGAGACGGAAATCAAGCCCGCCAGCCTGAGCGACCTGAAGGCCGGCCTGGCGGTTCAGATCGCCACCGACGCAGCGGCCGCCACCAAAGTCAGCATCATGCAGGGCCAGCACCGGGGCAAAAAGCAAGCCGCCGAAGAGTGACACTCGATCAGCCGGCGTGCGCGGCCGCCAGTTGGCCGCAGCCGGCTGCAATGTCGATCCCGCGCCGCTGTCGTACGCTGCTGGGAATGGAATGCTCTTCCAGGATCGATCGAAAGCGCTGCACCGACTCGTCGGCGGCGGGCTCTGCCGAAAAGCGGGTCGTGCGATTGAGCGGAATGATGTTGATCTGTGCCGGGATGCCGGCCACCAGATGTGCCAACGCATGAGCCTGGCCCGGTGAATCGTTGCGGCCTTCGATCAAAGTCCACTCGAAGAAGATCTTTCGATCGAGCTTGGCCGCGTAGTAGCGACAGGCTTCCATCAATGCGTCGAGCGGCCAGGCCCGGGCCGCCGGAATCAGCAACACGCGCTGCTCCTGAGTCGCCGCGTGCAGCGACACGGCCAGCGAAAACGGCCGACCTTCATCGGCCAGGCGGACAATTCCGGGAACGACCCCCACGGTGCTCAACGTGACTCGTTTGGCGCCGATCGATAAGCCGGCCTGATCGCACAGAATTTCGACGGCGTCGACGACCGCGTCGTAGTTGAGCAGCGGCTCGCCCATGCCCATCAGGACGATGTTGCGCAGCGACTCCCGGCCGCGACGCAGGGCGGCCGCCACGTGCAGTGCCTGTGCCACGATCTCGCCGGCGGAAAGATTGCGAGTAAATCCCATTTGCCCGGTCGCGCAGAACACACATCCCAGGGCGCAGCCGGCTTGTGAGCTGAGACAGGCCGTCACGCGGCGGTCATAACGCATGAGCACCGTCTCGATGCGGCTGCCATCGGCCAGGCCGAGCAGATACTTGCAAGTCAGGCCGTTGTCGCTCTGCGTTTCGATCTGGGGCCAGACAGCGGCGGCCCGCGCTTCGCCGGAAAGTCGCGTTCGCAACCGCACGGGCAGGTCGTGCATGGCGTCGGGCTGATCGATGCCCTGGCGATAGAGATACGTCCACAAGCGCTTGGCATGGTTGGGCGCGATGCCCCACGACGCGATCAACTCAGCCAGTCGCGGGCGCGTGAAGTCGTAAAGGTCGATCGTTGGCGCTGCCACGAATTGCTTGTCCTGGGGTTGCCGCTCCACCTGCAGCGTGCAAATTCGCCGAAATCAACCCGACTCGCCGGCGGCTTAGTCGTGTCCCGCGGGCCGTGGCTCTTCCGCCGGCCCCGGCTCTTGCTCGGACGAGGAACCCTGCTGTCCGGCCGCCGCTTCAGCGACTTTCTTCATTTGTGCCAGGCCGGTTTCGAATTCGCCGCCCACCATTTTGTCCATATTCACGAACATGCAAAAGCCTTTGGTGATGAAATTATTGCGGCCCGACATGTTCCAGGTAACCAACGTTTGTTCGCCTTGCGGTTTGAAAGTGAACTCGACGGCGTTGGTACATTGGAAAGGACGCTCCATATCGAGCTTGATGCGGATCAGGTCGTCGGGGCGACTTTCCATGAGCGTCATGCGGCCGGCGCCGACGTTGTCGTTGCCGTCCCAGGTGAAGATCGATCCGGTTCCCTTCGACGGGCCTTCGAAGGTGTTCTTGGCTTCCGGATCGAGTCGAGCCCAAGGGGACCAGGCCTCCCAGTTGTGGAAATCGTTGACCTGCGAAAAGACTTCCGCCGGCGAAGCCTCGATGCCGAGCGATCGGGCGACGCGGAAATCCGACGGCTGCAGGGCAACGACGCCCACGAAAACGACCACCAGTACAGCCAACCCGATGAGGACCTTTTTCAACATGACGGCTTATCTCCTAGAGATGGAACCCTGTCTGCCAGGCGAACGGAACCATGAGGAACGTTCCTCGTATCATGAGATCCTAGTTTGTCGGAATCACCAGGCGACCATTAGCTCATCTGAGGCAGATAATCCGCCAGGCGTCCCAGCGTCTGCTTGGCACCCTCGACCGCCCCAAACTTCTTGATGACCAGTTCACGCTCGACGGCCGTCTCGAAACGCATCCGCATGCTGAGCATCGTTTTGCCGCCTTGCTCGTCGAAGGTCACGGTCATGTGAAACTTCGGCGCCGAGACATGCAGGTAGACCAGGCGCTCGGGCCGCACGACTTCGACGTAGACGGCCTCGTTCTTGTAGTCGACGCCATCGGGGCCGTGCATGACGAACCGCCAAACGCCCCCCGGCCTCACGTCCATCTCGTGAATGGTGTTGGTAAAGCCGTTGGGCCCCCACCATTGCGCTAGATGCTCCCGGTCCGTCCAGGCCCGAAACACAAGCTCCCGCGGCGCATCGAGCATGCGCGTGGTCACGATTTCCCGGTCGGTGGCGCTAGCCCAGTCGTTTTCACTTGAATTCATCTTCGTCAGCAACACCTTGCTTTTCGCGAGACAGTACCGATTCTCAGGTTTGAACGATAATCATCCACATCACGCCGAAGCGGTCGAGCAGCATGCCAAAGCCCGGGGAAAAGAAAGTCTTGGCCAGCGGCATGTGCACCTGGCCGCCGTCGGAAAGGGCCGCGAACTTGCGCTTCGCCTCGGCGCCGTCGGGCACCGTGATCGTCAGCGCAAAGCCCTGGAATTTCGGCGGCCCCTGCATGCGACCATCGGAGGCCAAAATCGTCGTATCGCCGATGCGAAAGCTCATGTGCATTACTTTGTTTTCGCTGCCGGGAGTAATTTTGGCGGCCTCGATCGGATCGGGGCAGTCCTTGTAACGCATCAGCATCGTCACTTCGGCGCCCAGCGCGGTGCGATAGAACTCGACCGCTTCCTCGCAACGGCCCTCGAAAAACAGGTAGGGTTGAACTTCCATGATGGTCTCCATTTTCAAGGATAGGAACGACTTTCGATCTCCTGGATCGTCAACGGGAACTGAACTGCCTCATTTGCCGACCGTTGCGGTTTTAAGCACCGTCGCCAGACGCTCCAGGCTTTGCGACCAGCCCTCGTTCATGCCGATTCTCAGGAAGGCGTCCCGAATGGCGGCCGACTCGAACTGGGTGCGGATCGTGAGCGTCGTCCGGCCATTTTGCTCTTCGAAGGTCACGGTCGCAAGGTTGTCCAACCGAGGCTTGCCCTGTCCCCGCGGGCGATCGGGATTCACCATGTCATGCCAGGCTTCTGGCAGATCGGAATGATCGATGGTCATCACGATCCGCTCGGGTGCGACAATCTCGCGATAGACCCCCTTGGCCGGATGCTCGACCCCGTCCGGACCGCGCATGACGATGCGCCAGGCGCCGCCGGGCCGCACGTCCAGCTGGCAGACTGGGTTGGTGAAGTGGTGCGGGCCCCACCACTGGGCCATGTGTTTGGGATTGGTCCAAGCCTCGAAGACCAGTGGCGCGGCGCATCCAGCATGCGCCGGATTACGAACTCGCGATCCGAGGCCGCAGCCGGCGGTGAATCCGCCGCGCCGGCTGATTGCGCCGCGGAGGATCCCAGGCTATTTCTTTTTTCGGACATGTTTCTTCTCCCGTGCCTGAAGCTTGCCGAGATAATCCTCCAGCCGATCGAGACTCTCTTCCCAGAACCGCCGGTATTGCTGCAGCCAGTCGGCTACCTCCCGCATCGGCTTTGCCTCCAGCCGGCAGGGGCGCCACTGGGCTCGGCGACCCTGGGCAATCAGGCCCGCGCGCTTGAGCACCTGGAGGTGCTTGGTCACCGCGGGCAGGCTCATTGCGAACGGCCGGGCTAATTCCGACACCGAGGTCTCGCCCGATGCCAGGCGGGCCAGAATCGCCCGCCGGGTGGGGTCGGCCAAGGCTGCCAACGTGGTGCTGAGTTGATCGGTGGCCATCCGTACAATACCAAATGGTTAAATAACTGGATCGCAAAATACAGTTTCGCCCGCCGACTGTCAACGGCTCCAACCAAACGGCCCAAACGACGCGCGAGACGAAATCCCGCCCGCCGCGATACAATCCAAGTAGGCGATTGGCGCTTTTTATTCAAGGGAGAGGACATGAGGACTGATCGATCGTTGCTGCGCCGCCGCGGCCTGCGGGTTGTGGCCGGATGGGCCTTATTGTCGACTGGCATGGCCGTCAGCGCGGCGGAACAGGAGCAGGAGCCGAAGCTGCAGCCCAAATATGGTTCCCAAGCCGTGCGGCTGTTCCACGCGCGCGAATATCTGCGCACCCACGATGCGCCGGACTTTTGGGCCTTAATGCCCTATTACGTCCACCAGTTCAACGAACGGGCATGTTCCGTGGCCAGCGCTACGATGGTCGTCAATGCCCTGCGGGCGCAGGTCGAACTGACCACCGCCGACGAACTGATTACCCAAGGCACGCTGCTGAAGCAAATCAGCTACCCGGACTGGGCACGCGCCGTAGGGCCCGACGGCGAGAGCGTGACCATCGAAGAGCTGGGAGATTACCTGCGCGAGAGCCTGAAACGTTTCGGGCCCGCCAAATACAACGTCGAGGCGGTACGTGTCGACCCGACCGATAAAGGGCTGCGGGAGCGAGTCCGCAGAATGCTCGTCGAGAACGAGCGGTCGGACGACGACTTTGTGCTGGTCGTGTTCTGGCAGGCCCTCTTCACCGACGATCCCGAAGGCGAAACCGGCCACATCGCGCCGCTGGCCGCCTACGACGCCGAGCGCGAGTGGGCACTGGTGTTCGACCCCGACCGCGAGTGGTACGAACCCTATTGGGTCTCGCTCGATACGCTCGTGGCCGGCATGGCCCGGGTCGATCCCGACACCGGCAATCCGCGCGGCTACATCTGGATCCGCACGAAGCAGTGAGCATCGGCTCCGGGGCTGGTGCGTGAAAGGGGAACGGAGACAAAGCGTGCGCCTTATAGCCGATCGAGCGTGTCGATCCAGCGCACGAGTCGGTTCAGCTCGTCATCATTGAGATATCTCGGCTGCTCGCCCAGGTCATTGACGGTGACGGGAAACTTGGCCTCGCGCAGCCGTTTGACCCCCGCCTCAATCAGCGGCGCCGCCGGACTCTTGCTGGCCGTCGCCACGTAGAACGCCAGGCGGTGCAGCGGATCGTTGTCCGGCAGGCTGGCCATCCGCGGCATTGGCGCCGAGACCGCAGCTACGCCCCGAATCACGTCCGTGTCGGCGAAAGCCACGACGTAGCTCAGCGATCCGCCGACCTCCTGCCCGTGGACCACGATCCGCGTGCGATCCACCGAATAGGTCTTGAGCAGCTCGTCCAGCGTCTGGCGCACGAACTTCGCCTCATCCGGCTGCCAGCGCGTCGGATCGGCACTCTTGGGCGCCAGCAGGATCAAATCGTGCTTCTGGCAGCGATCTTGCCAGCGCGCGAGCAGCTCTTCCTGCTTATCGCCCCCTGGCGGGTGCAGCCAGATCACCACTCCGTAGGCCAGGTCCGGATTGTAGTCGGCAGGAACATAGGCCAGACACTCATTCTTGACCTCGGGAATCTTGATTTCCACGACCCCCACCGCGGGCAATTTCGGCTCCGCGGCCCCGGGCTGCGGTGCTTTGGCCGCGGCGTGGGCCAGCGGAAGCTCATCGGGGATCAGGTCGGGCAAACGGCCCAGAGCAATCTCCACGCCGAGCCGCTTGCCGTCGCGGAGCAGCTCGACCGCAATTTTTTGCCCCGGCTCCAAAGTTCGAAGGTGCTGGGCCGCAGCCGCCGGGTCTTTGACTTCGGTCGTGTCGAGAGAAACGATCTGGTCACCCGACAAGACACCCGCCTTCGCCGCGGGCCCGCCGGGATAGACATAACGAACAAGGATCCCTTCGGGTTTGCCGGCCACTGGCCGCTCCGGCAGGATTCCCAGAAATGGAAATTCGTAGGGCTCCAGCTTGTCGGTCAACTCGATCTCGCGCTGGATCAGCTCCGTGCCCCGCAGCACGACCAGCCGGACCTTGTCGCCGGCATAGAATCGATTCAGTTCCTGCTTGAGCTGCGCTTGGCGGGTGACCGGTTTGCCGTTGATTTCCACGATTGTGTCGTCGGCCTGAAGGTGAGCCTCGTAGGCCGGCGAGTTGACCCGGCAGGCCGCGATCACGGCGGGCTGCGAATAGGGATCGTTCCCCTTGAGATTGACCCCCAGGATGCCGCTGAAAAGGTCCTTTCCCTCGGACCATTTGGGCAAGACTTTCAGAATGTGGTCCAGCGGAATGGCGAACCCGATTCCTGAATCGTACCATTCCACGCCGGCCACCTGGCCGCCCGCATCGGGCATCAGCGGTACCAGCACTCCCAGCACCCGGCCGGAAATATCGACCAGCGGGCCGCCGTAGTTGGCGGGCGAAATCTTGGCGTCGGTCTGAATTGCCCGACCCCAGACGCGATCGATCGCGCTGACGATCCCGACCGAGACGTTCGGCTTGTCGGCCTCGAACGTGCGGCCCACGGCGATCGCCCATTGCCCGGTGCGCAACTGGTCCGCGGCAGCCGCCTCGGCCATCGGCAGCGGCTGCGGCGCTTTGACCTTGAGCAGCACCAAGGCCCGGCTGTGGTCGGTGGCCACCAGCCTGGCCGGCAACCGGACACCATCGGCCAAGACGACGAGAATCGAGTCGGGCTTCTGCGCGAAGTTGAACTCGCTGGAGACCACCAGTCCCTCGGGCGAAACGATCAGCCCGGTCGTGGGCCCGGTGCCCGCCAACATCTCGCCGATGCGTTCCAATCCGCCGACCGTTTCGATCCGCACGACCGCCGGAGCCACGCGCTCGACCGCCGCCCGAATGGCCTGCTCTTCCAGTTCCTCCAGCGGCGGGGCGGCACTGGCGCGCGAACGGGGAGCGATGCAGCAGGCGATTGCCAGCACAAACAGACAAAAATGGACGGGAAGAATCCCGCCTCGAGCGATTGCCTTGTGAAGTGCCATGTTAGTCCGCTTGCTCCTCGGACTCCGGCTGGCTGGCCGAGCGCGGCACGCGCAGCGCGGCGGCATCTCCCTTGAGCAGCACGTCGATCAGGTCCTGGCTGCGAAGCACGACCAGGCGAATTTCGGCGTCGGGCTCCAACTGCGCCAGCTCTTCGGCCAGCGCCTTGAGCGACTGCACCAGGTGCGTGCCGACGAACACTATCAAGTCGTCGGCCTGCAAGCCGGCCGCGGCGGCGGGAGAGCCAGCCCGGACTTCGTCGACAAACGGCGGCGTGCGCTCCAGCACGTCGGGCACGAGGCTCACGCCCAGCCGACCCACGTTCACTCCGCCATCGGCGCGGAGAGCTTCTTGTCGGGGGCCGCGGCCAGCGTCTTGCCCGCCATGATCTGGTCGACCGATGCCGTGAGCTGGTCGACCGGCAGCGCGTAGTTGAGCCAGATGTTGCTTTGCGAATTGCGGAGCTCCTTGCCGAGCATGGCCAGCAGTTCCCCGCGCAGATTCGTCAGGGCGCCTCCCGACGCTCCAGGATTGTTGGTCATGGCGTCCAGCACATACACCGGACCGTGATAGGGCGTGGCGTACGCGCCGCGCCGCGCATCGAGCCGCGTTTTGGCCGCGATCACACCGTGCTGCACGCTGTCCGGCTCGTCGCCCGTCGCGACGCCGAACAGATTGCTAAAGGCCAGCACCCGCGTGCCGGTGTCCGCCGCCGCACTGTGAGCCAGCTCGTAATGATCCAGATCGGTGGCTTCGATCTTCAGCACGGCGATTTCCAGCCGCGGATCCGCGCCCAGCAGCTTGGCCTCGAACTTGCGACCGTCGTTCAGCGTGGCCGTGATGTAGTCGGTGTCCAGCACGTAGCTCCACACGGTCAGAACATGTCCCTCGCCCGAGATCAGAAAGCCGCTCTGATAGGGTTCCAGCCCGGCGGTGCCTCCGGCGCCGAATATCTTGACCATCTTGGGCTGCGTGGCGGCAATGGCCGGCGCGAACGAGCCATCATCAGCCCCAGCGCAGCGAGGTGGCAGCGCCGGTCGCAGCCGCCGCAAAGATCAAGAGCAGTGCGAACACGGTTGACCATTCTCGATTCGTTTTGTCGAGCCTGCGCATCACGATTCCTTCTCCGCGGGGGGCTCGAACTTGAATTGCTTGCACGAAAACACCTGATAGATGCCGTCGCCGAAGCGGACTTCGATCTTGCCGGGCAACATCCGCCCGTCGACCTCATGATAACCCGAGAAATAGACCTCGCACGGATCGGCGCTGTCGTCGGGGAACATCTCGATTTCCACGATTGCCCCGTCCCCCGGATCGACCATAAACCGGCATTCCACGCCGCCATGCGTACCAGAGAGCAAGTCGGTGAGCCGGTCATGCCCGGGCGAAGGCACGGTGCCCGCATAATACATCGCACCGAAGCGGGCCGGCGAGACCGCCATCAGCCGATGCCACAATCCCAAGGTGACCAGCAGCCCGCCGCTGCCGGGCGGTCCCAAGGCATCGGCCAGCGGAGCCGAGAGGTCCACTTTGGCCTGTCCGCCGGGGAGCGTAAGCAGGGCCGATTTTTCGGACAGCACGATTTCGAACTCGCCTCCGGAGGCCAGGTCGCCGGTTATCGTCCACGTGCCGCCCATCGCCGCCATGTCGCCGCGGCTGGAGAGGGCTTTCCAAACACGGTCCTGGTTGAGTTGGTTGAAGTGATAATTGACATAGCCGGGCCGGGCCGTGAAATGCTGCCTGGCCAGCTCCGACATCGGCGGAGCCGCCGGATGCGCGCTGCGCCTTTTCCGGATCGCGCGGCGCGTCCGGTTGCGGTCCGTCGGGCTGCGGCCCGGGCGGTTGGTTCGGTTTGGGGATCTCGGGTTCGCGCTTGGGCTGCGGCTTCTTCGGGCGTCCGCCGCCGGGCCGCTGGCCGGGTTCGCCCGGCGCGAGCAGTGCAGTCAATTCGGCCTCGCCATGAACGCCCGAGAGCCGCACCAGGATGTCGAAAATCTGGTCGTCGCGGCGATAACTGAGCGGCACTCGCCAACCCTTGGGATAAATGCCCAAGATGTTCTTGAAACCGTTGACCGTGCTGACCGGCCGGCCGGCAAAACTGAGCACCTCGTCGCCGTAGCGCAGGCCGCGGCGGAAGGCGTCGGAATCGGTCAGGATGTCGTCGACCACCACGTGGCCGGCACTATCGCTGGCCAGTCGGGCGCCGAGCGTGGCATGGTCGACCACGCGGCCGCTCTTCAGGTGGCCGAGGAAATTCTTGATCTGGTTGATCGAGATGGCATAGCCCACGCCGACGTTGACGCGCCCGCGCTTCTCGAACGAGCCGCGGCCGTTGATGCCGATCAGCCGCCCCTCGGCGTCGAACAGCGGCCCGCCGGAATTGCCCGGATTGATCGCCGCGTCGGCCTGCAGGCAGTCGGTGTATTCCAGCAGCGTGCCGGACGGGGATTGGTAGCGATGCACGCCCGAGATCATGCCGTAGCTCACCGTGGGCTTGAAATCCGTGGCCAGCAGAAACGGATTGCCGATGGCAAAGCACCAATCGCCGGCTTGAACTTTGTCGCTGTCGGCCATTTCGGCGTGCGGAAAATCGTCGCGGCCGAGCAGCTTGATCAAGGCCACGTCGCCGGTCGGATCGATGCCCACGATCACGGCGTCGTACAGCTTGCCATCGGCCATGCCGCACTTCATGGCATCGCCGGCCTCGCGGGTCACGTGGAAGTTGGACAAGCGCGTAGCCATCGGCGCGAAATCACGACGCCCGAGCCGCCCCCTTGGCCGTTGTTGGCAAACACGGCCACGGCATAGCTGCTGGCGCGCTCGACGACGGCCACGCGCTCCGCTTCGGCCCGCAGCACGGCGGGATTCACCTCGGCCGCGTCGGCGCTCCTACAGAGCAGCGCCGATAGGCAAAGCAGCGCCGCCCAAGCGGCGCGGGTGCTGCTGGACAAGTACGATCGAAAATGTACTGCGATCATTTGGTCACCCTGGCTTCGCATAAGTCGAGCACGTCGGCGACGTCGAGGTCGGCGCCGAATTCGACGACAAATTCGATCCGCTTGACGTCGGCAATATCCAGATCGATCGATCGGGCGGCTTCGGTGCCGCGAATCCGGCCTTCCCAGAGCCGCTTCTTGTCACCGCGAATTTCCAGTTGTAAATCCCCAGCCGGACGCACCACATCGTCGATTCCGACGACGGCTTTGAAACGGCGAAACTTGCCGGGCAGTCGATAACTGGCCTCGGACCGCGAATGCAGCGACAGCCCCTTGGAGTAGGTTTTGCCGTCCAGCTTGAGCGGCAATCCATCGAATCCCGTGTCGCGGCGCGGCTTGTAGGCATCGACCAGGATCGGAAAGTCCGTCCGCGCCGCGAAGTAGGCCGCGTATTGGAACGACTCGGGCTCCAACCCGCTGAGATATTGCGTATTGACGCTCGAATAGTCCAGCCGTTCCAGGGCCGCCAGCGGCCGAGTAAGTTTCAGCCCGGCCGGAGTGGTGATCGCAAGTTGGTCCCCCTCGAGCGCGACCGACTTGACCTGCCAGCGCGAGCCGCCCTGGTCGACGGCCTCGGCAATCGCCTCCGAAAGCTCGTCTCCGCTGGCGTGGTAGTAGATCAATCCCTCCACCTTCGGCCGCTTGACGGGGATGGTTTCTTTTTCCAGTTCGAAAGAGACCGCCTCGGCATCGACGCCTTCAATCACGCCCTCCAGATAATCGAGCGATCCTTGTTTACGAACCACGAGCAGATCGCTGGCCGCCTTGCCAGCGGCGATCTGCGCCCATTCCCGGGCGAGTTTGTCGTTGCGATCGTCCGCCAGGAAACGCACCCAGTGAATGCGCCGCGTGGGCAGCTCGATCTCGGCGGCCCCGGCCGCTTCGATTTGCGCCGTCCCGCTCTGGGCTCGAAAAGCGACCGCGGCAATCTGCGAGCCGTCGACCAGTTCCACGCGGCAGGTCGCCTTTCCGCCGGATGCCGCTACGGCCTGGGCCGGCCTGATCGCCTGGATGCTCGAGGTAGGCAGTTTCTCGCGCCCGGCGGCGGTATCCAAAACCACCGCTTGCGACGCGAGCTCGACAAGTTCGCCGGCCAGTGTCCGACCGTCCAGCGTTTCGACAATCGCCTGCGGCCCGGCCGATGCATTCCCGCCCAGAGAGCCACCGAGCGCCGCGGCCACGAGCGCAAGGCGCAACAGCAATGCACGGATCTCCCGAGCAGCGCCACTCGACACGGACCTGGCACCCATCGAATTCAGGTGGCTCATCGCTTTTCGGAGTCCTCGCTGGCCAGCTTGCGGAAATATTGTTCGATCACGTCGCGGTAGTGGGCCGGAAAATCCTTGCCGATCTGCTGTAGGGCTTCCTGCCGCTGCTTGGGAGGCAACTCGCCCCAGCCGCTCTCGTGGCCGATGTCCTTCTTCGTGACGTTGCCCGGGCCTTTGCCACCCAGCGGCATGCTGTCGGGGGCGGGGGCCGTCGAGCGGATGTTGCCTTGGGCACCGGCGGCCGCCATGGCGGCCGCGGCCTGGGCCTGGGCCTCCATTTCCTCGATCAGCTTGTCGAGCGATTTGATCACGCCATCTTCGACCTCGCGAACTTTCGGCCCGGCCCGGCCCAGGTCGAGCCGACGGCGGACGTCGTCCATGCGCCGCGCGATGTGATCCAGCGATTCGTCCTTGAGGGGCGCGAGATCGGCCTCCATCAGTTTGACGATCGAGACGTAGCGGCGGGGAATTTCTTTCTCGCGCTCCAGCAATTTGGCAATGCTGTCCAGGCCGGGCTTCTTCTGGAGCGTGGCATGGTAAACCACCGCCTGATAGAACAACAGGCCGGCCGGATCGGCGACGTCGTCCGGCTGTAGCCCTTCGAGCTGCTCGAGCGCTTCGTCGATCAGCTTCTCTTGCACCAGCCAACGCCCCAACAGCAGCCGCAGATTGTTCCGCTCCAGCGCGGGCGTCTTGTCCTCGGCCAGGAAATCGAATTGCGGCAGCACGATGCGATCGCGCGGACTCGCGCAGAGCTCGACGACTTCTTTGGCCCGCGGATCCAGCGCCGCCAGGGCGGCGACAAGATGCTGGAAGATCAGCGCCGGATCGGTCCACCGCTCGGCCTGGCTCCAGTTGGCTTCGATCGCTCTGCGCGTGGCCGGGTCGGCTTGCGGCTCGATGAGCAGTACCGACAACTGCTCGCGTACCCGGGCGCCGGTGGGCAATTTCCAACTGGCTTGTGGCTGAAAAGCCCGATCGGCGCCGGCTTCGTCGGCCGCCCGCAGCGAGGGCACCGGAAACAGCAACGCGCCGGCGCCAAGCAGCGGCGCTATTACAGATCGCAGATGAATCATTCATTCCTCCCGACGACAATGTCGCGCGTGATCCGGTGGATGCGCTGCTCGCGCTCGCCGAGCCGTTTGAGCGCCGTGAGCAATTCGGGTTGTTCGGCTTGTTCGGTTTTCGTCAGTTCCGCATAACGCTTGGTCCGTTTGTTGACCCACATCTGCATCGAGCGGATCATCTTGATCTCGGCGATCGCGTCGACCAGCGGCGGCTCGGTGGCCTGGCCCCCTTGGGCGGGCATCGACTTGGCTTTCTTGTCCAGATCCTTCTGCGCCTTTTGCAGGGCGGCGATCATTTCCTCTAGGGCCACGATGACGTCTTCTTCGATGCCCTGGGTGATTTGGCCCACCTTGGCCTGCGCCAGCCGCACAACCACTTGTTCCATATCGTCGCGCAGGTCGCTGACGGCTTCGGGAAAGGCGACGGCGGAGCCCTCCTCGTGCAGCACGATCAGCGCCTTGTCGGCCTCGGCGACGATGGCGGCCTCTTTGCGGCTCAAGCGGCCGGCTTCGATTTCGTGATCGCGGTCGCGCGCTTCGCGAGGCACCTTGTCGACGCGCTTGGTCCCCTCGTAGACGTCGATCTGCGCTTCGAGCATTTTGCGGAAGCGAGCTTCGAGCATGGCCAGCATGCGGGCGACTTCTTCTTCGCGTAGCTGGCGCAGAATGGCCTCCAACTCGGCCTTGGCCAGTTCGAGCTCGCGCTTGGCTTCTTCCTGTTTTTCCACCGCATCGTGGCGCCGGGCTTGTTCGAGTTTGCGCTGGGCCTCGCGCATTTTTTGTTCGGCCTGCTGGATGCGCTTTTGAACCGGGTTTTCGTCCTGCGCCGGGGCGGGCTGCTGGGCATCGTCTTGTTCCGCCTCGCCGCCGCCTTCGCCCTGGCCCTGACCTTTGCCTTCGCCCTTGGGTTGGGCCTTGCCTTTGCCGTCCTCTTTTTCTTTGTCCTGCCCTGCGGGTTTGCCTTCGCCTTTGGATTCGCCCTGACCCCTTTCCTCAGGCTTAGCGTCGCCTTGTTCTGCGTCGCCCTGTTTCGCGTCCTTGTCTTTTTCAGCCTGATCGTCGTCTGGACCTTCTTTACCTTCGGCCGGGCCTTTATCTTTGCCGACTTGTTTTTCTTTATCCTCGGCTTTGCGTTGGTCGGCGTCTTTATTTTTGCCTTGGTCCTTACCTTTAGGTTCGGCTTTGTCTTTGCCGTCGACTTTGTCTCCGCTCTGACGTTCTTTCTGATCTTCCGCGTGGCTGTCATCCGGGTTGGGCGAGCCGGCTTTGCTGCCTTCGTTTTTCTGGATGTCGCGTGCCAGTTCGCCGGTCTTGGCGGCGAGTTTTTCTTGTTCGTCGCCGAGCTGCTTGTGATTGTCGCCTTCGCCGGCCGTCTCGCCCTGCAACTCTTTTTGCGCTTTGATGATCTTGTTGACCCGCTTGATATAATCGCGGATTCGTTCCTTTTCCGACTGGATGCGCTTGCTGCGATCTTCGCTCAGCAACAGCTCGAGCAGCCGGTTCAGGTCCTGATGGACGCTGCCTTGCGACTTAAGCGCCGGCGCCAAACGCTCCTCGTTGAGCAGCTCGACCAGGTGGCTGAACTCGGCGTCGATGCCGCGATCGTTGGCCTGGGCCACGGCCTTTCGCAGCAGGGCGGCGCGCCGCGGATCGGTGGCGGCAGTCAGCTCCGCCATGCGGAGCAATTTTTCTTTGAGCTTTTCGAACCGTTCGGCAATCTGTTTTTGCTCGCTTGCCAACGAGGCAGCCGCTGCCGCTTTAGCCGGCGTGCCGGATGCGGAATCGTCGACGGCATAGCCCACGCTGGCAACGACCGCCAGCAGCAGCATGCCCGCCAAGGCCGCCCCTTCGAATACCCGTCTGACTGCCATAGTCGCTCTCCCGCCGCAATTCGGTGCCGCGATCCGCCTCCTGAGCCCCGATTTTTTCAGGGCCCGGGGCGGCTTATTCTTCTTCGATCAGATTCCTCAGTTTTTCCTTCTGTTTTTGCTTTGTTCGCTCGTTGATAGTCTCCTGCGAACTAATGATACCCCGTAGAAGGTCGAGCACTTCGTTAAAGGTCTCCAATTCAACCATTCTACTGAGAACCAGGTTCATTTCGACCAGGATTGCATCGGCCTGTTCGCGCGCCGCGGCCTGCGCGGCGAGGCCCGCGGTCGGGTCGGTCAGTTGGGCCTGGAGCACACGCAATCGGCGTTCCAGTTCGGGGAACATCTCCCCGGAAATCCGCCTCAAGGGATCGGCGATGCCGCCTTTCAGCCGTGTTTTCAGCTCCTCGGTGTCCACGCGGTTGTTGATTAATTCCTCGCGGATGGTGTCGAACGAGGCGGCCACGCCCAGCGTTTCGTCGGCGCTGCGCTGGCTATTCTGCAATGCCCGTTCGGCATGCACGCGGCGCAGCGCCATTTGGCGCTCGGCGACGGCCTGCGAATTTTCTTCCGACGCCTGGACACCTGGCTTCGGCGCAGCTTGCGGCTCATCGCCGGGCTCGTCTCCGGGCTCGCGGGCCTGCTCCTGAATCGGACGAATGACCTGTCCCTCGGGCCCTTCGGCCGCCGCCGGCTTCGTGCCGGCTGTCGTCGCGGCTGCGGGCGGCTGTTTGCCAAAATCCATTCGGGCCAGGGCGTCGCGATTTTCGGTTGTGTCCTGGATGATCGTTTCGAAGCGCCGCCGGAGCAACAGCTCGCGGGCCTCGAGCAGCGAACGCAATTGTTCGGGCGTGACCACGTCGAGCACGTAGTGCTGGCTTGCACCCCGGTTGGGCTCCGCGCCCAAGGCATAGGTATCGGCCGCCTGAGCCGCGACGTGAAATTTCTGCTTCGGCGCCAGGCCGAGCGATTCGACCTCCAAGGCTTCGTCGATCGGCACTTTGTCCTGGCCGGCGATGTTTGCCCGGAAAGGCTGCTGGCGCGGCTCCTGCTCGTCGATGTGAAATTCGAACCAGGCCTTTGGCGACACCGTAATCGTCGGTGATCTCGCCGACCAGCGGCAGCCGGGCTTGTGCGGTAATCGCCGAACCGATGCCGCGCAGCTGCACCGTGACCTGCGGCGCCTCGTCCGGCGTTGCCGAGAGCGCCAACCGCACCGGGTCCCGGCTGCGGATGCCGTCGGTATCGAGCAACGTGAAACGGAGGATCTTGTCGCTGTCGAGCGAATCGATCACATACGAGAAACGGCGCCGATCGTCGGCCGGCCGCGCGCTCAGATCAAGCTTGTGAGTGATCGGGGTTTGATCGTCGATGAGATCGTCGATCTGCGCCTGTACGACGTCCTTGTTGGTCTGAGCCTCGATCGAAACCCGCGAGCCGCGCGGCAACTGCATGGCGCCGGCCACCGGAATATCGCGCGGCTCGCGGTTCATGTAGGCCGGGTACTCGCAGTGCAGGACCATCTGGCCCACCGTGGGGCTATCGACCACGTCGAGAAAATACGGCCCCTGCCGATCGTCGCCGCCGCGAACATAGAACTCGACCGGTGCCAGCACGTCCTTGAACGTGTAGCTATAGCTTTGGAATTCGTCCCGGCCTGGCACGGCCTGACCGGAGCGGCTCATGTTGTCGCGGCCCCGCGCGCCCCCTTGCAGGTATCGCACTTCGACCAGTTCCGGCACCTCGCGCTCGGCGCCGGCGTCGGCCTTGACCAGCAGATCGAAATCCGCGCCGCGCGCGAGCTTGACGCGCCGCTGGGCGTCGAAACCTTCGACCGTCAGTCGCGTCCGGCGAGGCCAAAGTTCGTCGGAAAGCATCAGACTGCGGCGGGCCCAGATGCCCAGCACTTCGCTCGACGAAGCGCCGAACGCCAACACGCTGGCCAGCAGCACCACGGCCAGCGCCGCGCGGCGCACCAGCGGCCGCAGGTTGAACACCTGCCGCAAGCGCAGGCCGCCGGCCCGGGCCAGCGCTTCGTCCTGCGTATGCACGAGCATTTCGGGATTGAACTCGACGGCATGGTCGGGCATTTCGCTGAGCTCGACCGTGGTCAGCAGGCTATCCTGAAACTGGCCGAACCGCCGTTCCAGGAGCACGGCCATGCTGCGATCGGAAAGCTGCACGAAGGCCCGCCGCAAGATATAGCGAATCGGCACCCAAACCAGCACGCAGCGCGGCCGCCACCAGCAGCGCCACGCGCAGCGGCGCCGGCGGCTCGAAAAGCCAATCGAAGAGCAGGCTGAACCAGAAGCTCAGCCCCAGCACGATCACCAACAGCACCACGGCCTCGACCCAGACATACGTCCGGATCGAGCGGCGCAGCTGCGCCAACACCGACTCCAGGGTCGGCGCCAGCCGCAGATTCGTGTTGGGTTCGGCAACCGTGCTCATGCGAGTTTCGACAACCGGCGAATCGTCCACTCCAAAAACAGCGCGCCGCAGATCACGCCCAGCAATACCCACATCCAGCGGCTGCTCGAAATCCAGATCCTTCACACCCGCCAGGTAAGTCACTTCGGTCCGATCCTTGAGCAGCCCGGCGATCTCGGGCATGCCGTGACGGCCCAGCACCGAGTCGGCGCCGACGTAAGTAAATGCCGCCGGTGCGCGTGAGCCAGTTCGCTGAGCAGGGCATCGTTGCGCTGCGGGTTTTCACGCTCCAGGTCGGGCACCTTGACCTGAATCCGCCGGGTCAGCGGCTCGTCGTCGCTCTCGGGCACCGCCAGCTCCAGGCGGTAGGTCCCCTCTTGCAGGGCGGTGAACTGCCCGGAGTACATCCCCTTGCGGTCGCGGTCGGCGTAGCAAAGCCAGGCTCTGCACGGTGCTGTCGGGCAGCACGATTTGCACCACCGCCTGGGCCTGATCGAGCGGCTCGAATTGCGAGTTGCTCAACTGGGCTCGCACCACCACGGTGCCGCCCAGCAGATAGCGATCGCGATCGACCAACAGCATGCCGCGGCTCGATCCGATGAGCAGCCGCCCTTGCGACACGTGCCGCACGAGCTTGGTGTAAAACTGCTCGAAGTACGATTCGTCGATCGCCCGCAGCCGCCACATCTCGCCGCTGCCCAAATAGAACACCCGGCCCGAGCCATAAAACTGGCCCGCCATGTAGACCGGCAACTGGCCGCCGCTGGCCGCTTCTCGGGATCGGAGATAGCGGGCGTAGACCGTCGCGCCCGGCTTGGCGCCGTGGACGCCGTAGTAGCCATAGACGCCGGGGAACGAGGCCCAGGCCTGCTGGCTGGCCGGACCGCTGTCGGCCAGCCAGAGAAATTCGGCCTCGACGCCTTCGCGGGTGAAATCCAGCGGCCAGGCCGTCTCCGAGCCGAAACGCCCTTCTTCCATCAGCGTCAGCCGGCGATTGAACTCGACCGGATACAGGCCGCGGATCTTGGCGGTCTTGGCCTCGCTGCACCCAGCGGTCGGTCTCGACCGGCCCGGCGATCACGATCAAGCCGCCGGCCTTTTCGGCCACCCAGCGCTCGAGCAGGTCGATCTCGTCCGCGTCCAGCGCCGGCCCAATTCGGGATCGAAAGCCACGATCGCGTCGTACTCGAACAAGTGCCTGCGGCGTGGGCGGGAAATGATTCGAGAATTTCGTTGGCATCCTGCGAAATGCCGTTCTGGCCCGACTGCAAATAAACGTCGACGATCATTTCCTTGTCGCGGCGCAGTTGATTGCGCAGGAAGATGTATTCGCGCGTCGGCCCGCTGGCCAACAGCAACACCTGGGTCTTGCGGTCGACGATTTCCACGTCGGCTTCCTGGGCGTTGTCGCTGGCGTTGTTGTCTTCGGGCGGAGCCTTGACATCGACGCGGAAGGTCCGCCGGCCGGTCTCGCCGGGCGTGAGCGTCGAACTTGACCGGCAGCACCTCCGCCGCGGCCGCCCAGCGTCACGCGCTCGGTCCCTTCGACCTTCGCCGATTGGTTCTTGCCCGCCTCGCCGGCCGGTTTCGACGTCAGCTCGACCGTCACGCGTCCGGCCGGCCAACTCCTGCGATTGCAGATAGCCGGTCACGGTGAAGCTGTCGCCCGGATACGCCCGGGCGGGGGCCACGAAATCGCTGATCCGCACGTTGGCCGGCCGCCGGTCGGATCCGATGCCGACCGTGAAGACCGGAATCTTGGCGTCGCGGGCCGCGAGGATGGCCGATTGGGCATCGATGCCGGCGTTCTGTCCGCCATCGCTGAACAGGACGATGCCCGGCCACCGGCATCGGCGCGCTCTTCGTTCACCAGATTCGCGCACGGCCTGACCCAGCCGGGTTTCGATCCCTTGGGGCCGCAGCGCCTGTTTCCAATCGACCGCTCGCGCCCTGCACCGCTTCGGCGATCGGCATGGCGGCAGCGTCGACCGCGGGACTCTTGTTCTCGGAGTCCTGCGGCAATTTGGTCAGCGAGACGATGCGGTTGGAATCGTCGTCGAAGCGGGCCAGGATCACGTCGTTGTTCTCGCGCAGACTTGCCGAATCAGCCCCCCCGCGTCGAGCACGGCCACGACCTGTTCGAGCCGGTTCGGGCTGTGGCGCGGCACGCTCGACGAGTCGGAGTCGTGCAGGCCCATGCTCAGGCTGGTGTCGACCAGCACGATCGCCCGCGAATTGTGAACGACCTTGCGCTCGGTCCGTTTTTCCAGTTCGAGAAAATAGGCCAGAAGTCCCACCAGGGCCACCAGTCGCAGCGCCAAAAGCAGCACGCCCACGCCAGGCCGCAGCTCGACGCTGTCGCGACGATACATATAGCCGACAAACGCCACGACGGCCGCGCAGACCACCGCCAGCAGCAGATAATGCCAGCGCTCGGTGAACGATTGCCAACTGCTCGAAGTCGTAGGTCGTGCGGGTCGTGCGCCTGGGCCAGCAGCGTGTGCAAACATCAGCGCGGTCCCTCCGCCGAGGGCCGGCCGGCTTTGGGCCGGATGGTAACTGGCCGAATAGGCCAATACCTGCTCGACCAGCAGCACGACCACCAACAGCAACATGAAAAACCGGCCCAGGTTCGGGCCGGCCAGCCGCTCGCGCGTCGTAGACCACGTCCTGCGCCTGTTGATACTGATACTTGATCCCCGGCAAGCCGATCGGCCAGTTGCGGCCCAGTCGAGCCGGTCGAGCGTCGCCTTCGGCCGCGGTCGACATTCACGGCGAACTGCCGCGAATCGATCTGGCCGGTGTTGCGCTCGGCCAGTTGGGCCTCGTAGATGCCGCTGGTCCAGGTGTCGCCCAGCACGGCGGTCAGTTCGGTGGCCGGAGGCCGCGGCGTCGACCGAAAGCGTGCCGCCGCCCTGGTCGGGCGGAAACACGAAACGGACCTGCGGCTGAAACTGGGCGAGCGGCATCTCCACCGTCAGCGGATTGCCCACCAGGCGCGAGTGATCCGCGATGCCGCGGCTCGGCCAGATAGGCCTGCGAGTTCGAGCATCGCCACGACGTAGCTGGGATTGTTGCGGCCCCAGTTGTTCCAGGCGCCTTGCGGCGTTTCGCCCGGCGCGGCCTTGGTCAGAAAAGCGACGACGCGTCCTTCGCCGAAGCGGCGCTCGACGGCCAGCGGAGCGCCGTTGCGCAGCCGGGCGATGACTTGCGTGGCCGAATCGGCGGCGGCGTCCAGTTCTTCTGAGCGGCGAAATACCGCTCGACCACGACCGTGCCGATGAAGCTGTTTCGCTCGCCGGCAAAGACCGAGAAGATCGGATGGTCGCTCACTTCCAGGTCGGGCGCTTTCTCCAGCCGATCGACCAGCAGCTCGGTCGGGCCGACCAGCGGCAGCGGAAACAGCCCCTGGCCGTCGCGATATAGATGCTTGTTGATGAAGTCGGCCTGCGACAACTCGCCCAGAAAGAAGGCCAGGCCGCCGCCGGCGCGGACGTAGGCCTCGAGCGGTTCAATCTCGGCCGCGTCGAGCCGCTCGACGTTGAGCAGAAAGATGGCCTCGTATTTGTCCAAGGCGTGGTCGCGCAGGAATCGCGGCGACTCGACCAGGGGACTCAGGCCGCTCTTGACCTTGCCGCCGGGCGACAGAGCCGAGGACAGAAAAAACGCGTCCTGGGCCCGCGGGTCGCCGTCGATCGACCAGCACCGGCACGGCGGCGGCCACGTCGACCACGGCGTAGCGCACGTTGTCGGCCGCGACGGCGTCGGGCTGCAATGCGCGGTCACCTGGTGCTGCCGGCCGTGGCGAACACGACCGGAAATCGCCGCGTGACGACCTTGCCCGGCCGGAATCCGCTGGATCACCACCGCCGGCCGGGTGACGCCGTCTTCTTCCAACAGCACCGAAACATCTCGGGCCGGCGCCGGCCGAAGTTCGCCACCGAAACTTCCATCCACAGCGGCACGCCGGCCGCGCGGGCACCCGAAGCCGGCCCGCAAGGCGGTGACGGCCAGGTTGGCATGCACGGCATCGACGCAGTTGACCAGTTGCAATTGCGACTCCGGCGTCCTGCAATCGGGTCAGCGTCTTGCGCAACACCGCCGGGATCGTCCCACTCCTTGGCGCGAAAATCGGAGACGATGTAGATCACGCGGTCTTCGAAATCGCGCTTCTGCGCCAAGCGGTCGATCGCTTCCAGCGCCTCGCTCGGGCGTGGCCGCGGTTTGCGAAGGGTGGATAGCCGCCGAGGATTTTCGACAGCCGCTCGTCGAAGCCGACGGTCAGTGGCTTCTTCGAGCATGTCGGGCTGCGTGCTGCGGCCGCCGGTGCCGGCCTGCGAAAAGCGCAGGATCGTGAAGGCCTGCGGATTGTCTTGCCGCGCGGCCTGATCGGCCAGGCGAGGATCGACCTGTTTGGCCTGATCGAAGGCGCTGGTGTCGGCCCAGCGGTCGGACATCGAAAAACTGTCGTCCAGCAGCACGATGTGGTGCGTCTTGGTTTGCCCCAAGCAGCGCCGTCCATTGGTTGCGCGGCTGGGCCAACATCAGCACGACCGCCGCCACGGCCGCGATCCGCAGCAGCAGCAGCAGCAATTGCTTGAGCATGATCCAGGTGCGATGTCGCTTCTGGCTGGCCAGCAGGAACTCCATCGCCGCCCACTGGACGCGGCGATGCCGCATCAGGTTGATCAAATGGATCAGGATCGGCACGCCCAACAGCGGCAGACCCCAAAGCAGCGATTCGTGAGACCGACATGGGAAAGTCGTCATGGTCGAGTCGCGGCTCAGTTCGGTAGTGCATGCCCAGGCGATGATTCAAGTAAGCGGCCAGCGCCGCGTCGAGCGGCTGGCTGGTGCGCAACAGGGCGTAGTCGACGCCGTGCTGCGCACAGCCGCGGCGCACTTCGTCCAGGAACTCGCCGACGCGCTTCGAGATAGCCTTCGCGCAGCGCCCGGGGATTGCAATTCAAATGCTCGGGCAGTTCCAGCCCCTCGAACCGCGTGGGGCCGTTGAACGGAAAATCGAGTTCGTCGTCGTCCATGACGTGAAACACCATCACGTCGTGCCCGTGCTGCCGCAACAGCTTGCATGCCCTCGAAACAGCGACTCGCGCTCGGCGAGCAGATCGGAAATCAGCATCATCAAGCCGCGCCGCGGATAGCTCTCGGCCACGCCGCGGAGGATCGGCAGCAGGTCGGTCTTTTGCGGCCGGCTCGCGAGACGCCAAGCGCCTGGATGATCGCATTCAAGTGGTTGCGCTTGGTGCGCAGCGGCACCTTGGTCCGCGACCGTCTCGTCGAACGCCACGCAGCCGACCGCGTCCTGCTGCCGCAACAGCAGATAGGCCAGCGACACGGCGATCGTGCAGGCGTATTCGTACTTGTTCAGCGGGCCCGAGCCGTAGCTGCATGCTGCCGCGAAACGTCGACCAGCAGCGTGCACGCAGGTTCGTGTCTTCTTCGTACTGCTTGACGTAGTAGCGGTCCTGCTTGGCCCAGACTTTCCAGTCGATGTGCCGCAGATCGTCGCCGGGCGTGTACTCGCGATGCTGCAGGAACTCGATCGACTGGCCGAAGTACGGGCTGCGGTGGATGCCCGACAGAAAACCTTCGACGATGTGGCGGGCGCGCACCTCCAGCCGGCTGATCCGGGCGATCGCTCTCAGGATGCAAAAATCTTTTGGAATCGGGCATCGCGCGTCAGTTCGTCCTCTTTGGTGGGGGTGATCGTCCAGCAGCCGGTCGACGATGTCGTCGGGCGTGATCCCTTCGCTCTCGGCCGCGAAATTGACCACCAGCCGATGCCGCAGCACCGGCCTGGCCAGGGCCTGGATGTCGTCGGTCGAGACGTGCGTGCGGCCGTGCAGCAGCGCCCGGGCCTTGGCCCCCAGGATCAAGTACTGCACGGCCCGCGGTCCGGCGCCCCAGCTCAACTGGTCCTGACACGAAGTCGGGCGTGCCCGGCTCGCCGACGCGCGTCTGCCGCACCAGCGACACCGTGTAGCGGATCACGTGATCGGTCACCGGCACTTCGCGCACCAGCCGCTGCAGGTCCAGAATCTCCTCGGCCGTCAGCACCGGCACGATCCGGTCGGTCAGCGGTGCTGGTCGTGCGGCGGGCGATTTCGAACTCTTCCTCGAAGTTCGGATAGCGGACGAAGACCTTGAACATGAAGCGGTCTTGCTGCGCTTCGGGCAGCGGATAGGTCCCTTCCTGCTCGATCGGGTTCTGCGTGGCCAGCACGAAGAACGGATCGGAAAGCTTGTGCCGCACGCGGCCGACCGTGACCTGCCGCTCCTGCATGGCTTCGAGCAGCGCGGCCTGCGTCTTGGGAGGCGTGCGGTTGATTTCGT
The DNA here is from genome assembly GCA_963793635.1 of uncultured Planctomycetaceae bacterium. GTDB lineage: Bacteria > Planctomycetota > Planctomycetia > Pirellulales > PALSA-1355 > CAWCAX01. The sequence goes on along the minus strand of CAWCAX010000006.1, from coordinate 487,927 downwards.
CGGCCAGGATCACGTTGGAGAACAGCGGCCCTTCGAGAAAGCGGAACTCGCGGCTGCCGGTCGAGCGGTTCTCTTCGATGATTTCGGTGCCGGTGATGTCGGCCGGCATCAGGTCGGGCGTGAACTGGATGCGGCTGAACGACAGGTTCAGCGCGCGGGCCAGCGTGCTGATCATCAACGTCTTGGCCAGGCCCGGCACGCCTTCCAGCAGGCAATGGCCGCGGCTGAACAGCGAGATCAACAGCTCTTCGATCACCTGCGTTCTGGCCGACGATGACCTGGGCCAGTTGCTCGAGAATCTTCTCGCGGGCCTGGCCCAGCTTGCGGATGGCCGAATCGGTCGTGCGGTCAGATCGGTCATGGACGTGATTCCTCGCGGTCCAAGGGATGCGTTCGGCCGCGACGTCACGGGCGGATTGCATGCGGAGCGCGGCGCCGGAAGCATCGGTGGCACGCTGGCGGGCTGGAGTCGGCGAGCAAGTGACGGCGTTCCGTGCTGTGACAGTTCGCGGCGAGCGCGGTCGGCGACGCGTGCCGGCGGCCGATGCGGCGAACTCAACGTTGATAAATCGGCAGCGCGCCGTTTTCCAGTTGCAGGATGGTCAGGTTGATGGCGGTGGTGTAAATCGGGCCGATGTAGCCCTGGTTCCAATGGACGAGCTTGCCGTTGTCGGTCGCTTCGGCCATCAGCTTGTTGAAGATCTTGTCGCGGTAGGCCGTCCCACTCCTTGCCCCCCTCGCGATATTTCACCTGGGCGTAGTAGTAGTGGGCGTAGTGCCAGTGGCCGAAACCCTGGTTCGAGATGTCGCCGAGGTTGCGTCTCGCAGTACTTCAGCAGCTTGGGGACGTACTCGCTGTCGTAATCGCCGGCATTGAACAGGCAGGCGATGGCCGCGGCCGAAATGGCCGGCCGGCCGCCGCCCCCCTTGGAACTGTATTGTACGCCGCCGTCGGGCAGCGTGCATTTGCGGATGTAGTCCACCGCCTTGTCGATGATTTCCTTGGGGACGGGAATGCCGGCGTTGCGGCAGCCGCGCAGGCCCTGCACCTGGGTGATGGTGGTCGAGCCTTCGTCAAAATCGTTACCGTCCTTGGCACTGACATAGCCCCAACCGCCGGCCGCGGTCTGGGCCTCGCCGGTGAAGCGGACGGCGCGGGTCAGCACGTCGATCAGTTCCTTGCGCCGGCGTCTCGTCCTCTTCCTCGCCCAGCACCTGCGACAGGAAGAGCATCGAATAGCCGTGGCCGTAGGTGTAGCGGTCGTCGCGCAGCGGGTCGCCGATCAGGCCGTTGGGCCGGCTGCGCCTGAGCAGATAATCGACCGCCAGGCGAATGTTCTTGGCGTATTTGCCTTGCGTGGTCGTCGAGCCTTCGGCCAGCAGGGCCACGCCGGCCAGCGCCGTCATCGAGGTCGGATAGCGGCCGTCGTTGGCATTCCAATGCCCCAGCCGCGATTGCGTGCTGGCCACCCAATCCAGCCCGTGCGATATGATTTTCGCGGTCCGAGGATCGAGCTTTTTCGGCCGGCCGCCGCGCGGCCCAGCCGGCCAGTGCGGCCAGTAAGGCAGCCCCAACAAGAATTTTACTCGATCGCATTCGGGACCTCCCTGTAATGAGTGCCGCGGGGGGGCGAATTGGTTCAGTCGCTTCGCCCGGTGCGGCGCACATCGAACCCCGGCTTTCAATCGTCATCGTCCGGATTGCCCACGTGGCGTTGTTTCTCGACGGCTCGCAGGATCGCCCCGCCGATGGCTCCCAGGATGCCCTTCTTTTCGGCCTGCGGCCTGTTCCTCCTTGGTCGGCAGCCGATCGCTGGTCAAACGGAACGTGATGGTCTTGTTGGGCAGCATCAGCGACACGGTGTCGGCGGCCCGGTCGGCCGTGATCTCGAAGTTGCTGATCACGGTCCGCAAGTCCTCGTTGCCGTAAACCCTTTGGCCGTTGCGCTTGTCCAACGCCGATTACCGATGTTCTCGTTTCGTGCTGGCCGACGCCATTGGCCGTGTGCTTGTGGCTCAAAAAGAACAGCAGCGGCACCTCGCTGGGCTGGGTCAGCACCAGCCCCTGCTGTTTGACCTCCAGCGGTTCCGGCCACTGTTGCCGCGCCGGTTCGTCTGTGGCGGAACGGGAAAAAGCATAGACCCAGCCGTTGATGATCGGGTTGTTGAGTCCTCCCGGCGCCGGCTGAACGTTGACCGCAGGCTGCGACGTTGGTCGCCGGAGAATTGGTGACCAGCAAGTATTGGGTGCGAACTACCCAGCAGATAAATCCCGCTGAGCGAATTCTCCGGCTTGAGTTTGTCTTCGGCCAGCTTCTTGCCGTCGCTGAGCCGGGCCAGAACGAATCGGCCCGATGGCTCGAGCACGCCGACCGCCTCGTCATTGACGATCGCGCCCTTGGCGCCGGCATCGAACCCGTGCGACCAGATTTCCTGGCCGGTCCACGCGTCGCGCAGGGCCGACGACTTGCTGGCCATTTTTCGTGTCCCAGACGAGCACGTTTCGTCCGACGGTCGTCATCCGCTGCTCCAGCGGCGCGACGGCCCGGCGGCCCACCAGCTCGCCGTCGAGGGACCGCACGACGAGCGCCTCGCCGCCGTCGGGCGGCGCGATGAACAACAGCTCTTCGTCGCCGAACACGTCGCAGCCGACCGGCACATTCTTGCGCGTCCAGAGGATTTCACCGGTCAGCGGTTCGGCACAGATCAGATCGCGAAAGCGCTGGAAGCAGACGCCGTCGAAATTGACCGGGCCCATGCTGCCGATCAGCCGGCCGTAGGAGTCCTGCGCCACGAACCGCGGCAGCCCCCAGGGCACGTTCACCGGCCGCTGGTGGAATCCCTGGTGGACCTGCACGCCTGGAACTTGTTCGTTGAGATCCTGCGACCACAAAACCCGGCTCCCGCCCTCACCGCTGCGCAGGGTGTCGATCGCCAGGACCTGGTGCCCCATCCAGAGCATCAAGAGGTTGCCGTTGACGCTGACGTAGTTCAGCGCGGGATTGTTGAAGCCATTGACGCCATTCCAGCCATAGATGCGGCGGTTGCTGCCTGGCTCGTGCAGCACGGCCTTGAAGCGCTCGTTGCCCAATCCATCCTCGCCCACGATGGTTTGCTGTTGCGGCTCCAGCGTGACGTTCACCTCGCCGAAGAAGGGGCCGGCGGGGCCATGAATGTTCAAGTCGAACGAACGTTGATGATGCGCGGCGCTGAGCGTGCGGCTGCCGCCGTCCTTGGGCACCACGCGTCCCTCCGGCCAGGCCTTGGCGCCGGAGAGCAGTTTGCGCACCGGCGCGTCGGCCGGCAGGGCCGCGGTGAGCTGCGCGCCCGTGCGACCGTCAAGGCACACCACGTCGGCCAGGCGCTCCGAGAGTTGAGATAGTAGATCACGGCCAGTTCGGGCCGCCGCGCTTCGTCGAACAGCAGCGCCAGTCGCGCTACGGCCGCCCGTGAAGTGGCCTCGTCGGGCGACCGCTCCAAGCGGCGCAAGAGCAACTCGCGCTCCATCAACGAACCGCCGGCCAGCGCGGCTAGCAGGCCTTCTCGCGCCCGCTCGGCCAACGGGTGGCTGCCGAAGACTCGCAAGAACCTGCGCAGCTCGGGAGGCGACTTCGAGTCCAGCGCCGCTGCGCAGCCGCTCGGCAATGCGCTCGTCGAGCTGCCGCTGCTCGTCGGGCGTGGCATGCGCGCGCAGGTCGGCTAACTCGGCCTGCAGCCAACGTTCGCGCCGCACGAATAACGAGTCGTCGACCGCTTCCAGCTCGACGCGTTCCGGCTCCAACTTGGCTTCCGTCCCAGGCTCGTCGAGCAATCGCAGGTAATGGTCGAACGCCGGCAGGGTCTCGCCCGACTTCTTCAGACCCACGGCGACCAATCGCAAATAAGTGTTGCGCTGCTGCTTGCGGTCGATCAATCGCTCGAGTTCGGCCGCCCGGGCCCGGCTGCCGGCAAAATCGATCCGCAAGCCGTCCAGCAGGCTGTCGACCAGCAAGTCGCGGGTGCGGTCCTCGGGGGCCAGTTCGAACGAGCGGCGGAACAATTCGATCGCCTCGGGCAGCTTGCCCTCGTCGAGCTTGATTTCACCCATCCGCGTCAGCGCTTTGGGATCGTCGGGCGCCTGTGCGAGCCTGGCGGTGACCTCGCCTGTGAGCGAATCCAACTGATAGAAGGTTTCCACTACCTCCGGCGACTGCGAAATGATCTCACCATGATGGCAGATCAGGTTACCCGGCACTTCGCCCAGACGCGCTTTTGGCCCGACTGGCAAGGGTGCCTGTGGTCAGATCGATCTCCGCCACTTCGGCCGTCGAGAGGGGCAGGAAGTAGCGATGGCCGCTATAGAAACCGCGTCCGCTGGGCATGCTGCCGGTGGGCAGTTCGAGCGACCAAACCTGCTTCGGTTTGCCGGTCTTGGCGTCGAGTTCGGCCAGACTGTAGGCGGCCACCTGGCTATGGCCGACCAGAATCAGTTGTCCGGCATCGACGCAAGCGACGTAGAGGTTATTCTCGCGCTCGAACTTCCACTTCAGCTCACCGTCGATCAGATTCAAACAATAAATCTGATCCGACTCGATCGGCGTGGCCAGCACGTTGCCCTCGACGAGCGTGACCATGCCATCGACCCAGCGATCGCCGATGCGCCGTTCGGCCGCGGGAAACACGCCCATCCGCAGGGCATTGACCCGGTTGACGTTGCCCTGTTGGCCGCGCGGATATTGATAACCCCAGAGCAGCGATCGGCTGGTCAGATCGACCGCCACCAGGGCACCGGCCGAAGTCGGACAGACCAAAACGCCGTCGGCGAACGACGGCGAAGCCCCGCCGGAGCGGCGTTCGGGATCCTGGGCAATGTTCTGTTCGACCACGCACAATTGTTGCGACCACTCGAGCTTGCCGGTCTTGGCCGACAAGACCAGCAGCCGAATTTCCTGCCCCTTCATCTCGGCCATCACGTACAAGCGGCCTTGCATCGCCAGCGGCGGACCCAGGAAAAATGCTTCGGCCAATTTCGGCTCGTCCTCGCCGGTCGGGCCGCCGACTTCCCATTTCAGCTTGCCTTCGGTCTTCAGCTCGCGCGCGGCGAGCCGGTTGTAAGTCCTGGGGAACGGACAAGGGCGCCTGTCGCTGGCCGCGGGGCAGAATCACGGCCGGCCCGCCTCCGCTGCCCAACCCCAGGTCTTCCACGAAGAATACGCATTGGCCGTCACTGCTCAGCGTGCCATACGTGGGATCGTCCCAGATTCGCTGATCGAGCCACTGCACCTTCTGCGGCATCTGGCCGAACTGTTGCGGGTGGGCGTCCCATCGAAATCAACTGGTCGAACGAATCGTCGGCCAGCGGCTCGGCCTCCCAAATCAGCTTGCCGGAGTCGAAGTCGACCGCCAGCAGGCTGCGCGAATTGCGCATCGAGCACCACGTTGCCGACGGCCAGCGGATGCAGACTGGGTAGCGCGGCCAGGTCCTGGCTGAGATAGGCCCCGCGCAGCTGCCCGATCAATTTTTCGATTTCCGGATGATGCGCCACACGGACCCGCCAGCGCGGATTCAACAGCGGCCGGCTCGCCGCGCGACGGCGCCGTTGCGCCGCGCATCGCCGCGATACATCAGCCAATCGTCGCCGCCGTCGACCGGATGCAGGGCCGGGCGCTGGCCCACTTTGTCTTCGAGCCAGGCCAAGGCCTGCGAGTCGTCGTGGAACCATTTTGCCGGCTTGCCGCCGACTCGAAGTTCACTCTGCGGTCGCTGATTCTTGAGCTCGACCAGCGTCACCTGCGCCGCTCCGGCATACCGGCCCGCAGCCAAGAGCTGGCCAGATAGAGCGACAACATCGGCTCGAAGCGTGCCGCCGCGTCGCTCGTGGCGTGCAATCGTTCCAGCAGCAGGGCCGCCGCCAACGGTCGGCCGTGGTCGAGATGATTGCGCGCCAGCAGCAAGGCCGCCTCGGCGCCGGCCTGGGTGTAGAAGAACCGCCTGGAAACCTCGGCCAGCGCGGCCGGATCGCCCGCCGCCGAAGCGTCCTCGAGCATGCGGCGCGCCTTGGCGCCGAATTGCAACTCGTACGACTGGCGGCCTTCGGCCGGAAGTGTCGCCACCAGGCGACCGGCTTCGGCTTTCAAACTGCGAAAAACCATTTCGCTGGGATCGGGTCGGAAAAAATAATCCTCGGAACTATCCAGGAGTGCTCCGAGATAACGCACGGCTTCGCCGAATCGCCGGCCTTCGGTCATCTCCTTGGCCAGCTCCAGCCGCCGTTTGGCCGTCCGATCGGGCGGCAAGAACACGCCCTCGATCAGGTCCTCATCGGTGGCGGCTTCCCCAAAAAGGTCCGCGCGGCGGTTTGCCCGAGCCGGATTTTGACGGCCATTGACGATGATCTGAGCGTCGAGCGGTCGAAGTTCGATCGTCGCAAGCCATACCAGGACCGCCGCCAGAGCGCTGGCCAGCAGAGATTTTAGCCATCGATCCATGATGCTGCCTTGCCTTTCCGCTTCGTTAAGAATTCCGTCCGACTCTGCTGGCGGGACGCGGGGCTGGCCTTCGCTGGCTGGCGGCACCGGACCCCGGTCATCCGCGGCGCCACCGCGGGCCACCCAAATGTGGCTTGCGAGTTGGGTAGCCGACGGCGCTCAAACCGATTTATTTTACCGCCGACCGCAGTCGCGCTCCGCGCTCCGCCGCTTTGAAAGGCCGCGGGGGTTAGTGACGTGCGAGCCCCCGAAAGTTCAATGCGTGCGCCACAGTGCATGGCGACCCGACTCTTTAGCGTAACCTATAGAGCTCGCGGCGTCGACCGGATCGGAGCAACCGGCATCCTGCCCAACTGCTTTTCTGGAATAGGTTTAAACGGATTGCGCGGCCCTGGGATGGCTATCCCCGCCAATGCCTGCCCAGGGGGGACGGCTGCGGGCGCTGCGGGCGGCAAATGGGCGCTAGAATTGTTCGCCTGGGAGCGGACGGATCCCCGGGAGTCACGCCCCGGCAGACCGACCCGGCGCGAGACGGGGCAGGCCCGGCAGGACCGAATCTGCAAATTTTGCGATGATTTGCGGGAATTTAGCGGTTTTGTGGCTTGCAATTTTGGTGTTCTCGATTTTAATCATCCCGTTACGCGCTGCGACGAACCATCGTTTGTCCTTCTAGAAATCTCAGTGTCCCCTTAGTCAGTGTTCCTTTAGTAAACCCGCAAGGAGGGTAATGGATTATGGCGAAAGCCTCTGCCTCAGCGACGGCCGCTAAAAAAGCCCCGTCCAAGTCGGAAGTCACCAACAGCATTGCCGAGGTGACCGGACTGTCCAAAAAGGAAATCGGAGCCGTCTTCGAAGCCCTGGCAGCCGAAATCAAAAAGTCACTCAGCAACAAAGGACCGGGCATGTTTGCCATTCCCGGTCTGGTGAAGATCGAGCGCAAGAAGGTCCCGGCTCGCCCGGCCAAGAAGGGCGTGCCTAACCCCTTCAAGCCCGGCGAGTTGATGGACGTTCCGGCCAAGCCCGCCAGCACCAAGATCAAGGTCCGGGCGTTGAAAAGCTTGAAAGACATGGCCTAAGACGGCACCGCAAGCGCTCTTGGTTGCGGCCCCGCGGCTGCGCCATCGGCGACAGTTGGCCCCACGGCAAGCACAAAGCCGCTCGCCGAATCTTTGCACTGTGTGCCCCCCAAAGGCGCGGCGTGCAAATGGTTCGGCGGGCGGCTTGTCTTTTTGCGCCAGACCTTGCTCGGTTCTGACAGCCGAGACACCCTACTTTCGCAACTTGGCCAACGTCATTTTCGCCAGGTCGCGCTTGAATCGATCGGCATTGGCCTTGCACAAGCGGTTGATCGCCGCAGTCGGCCGGCGATGCTTGGCCCGCACCGGCTCCAATACGCTGGCCTCCGGCGGAGACTCCACCGCATTGACGATATCCAGCAGCGTGATGCGGCTGGGCGCTTTGGCCAGCGCATAACCGCCGGCTGGCCCGGAAGTGCCATTGAGCAGTCCCGCATCGACCAGTCGCCGTAGCACGCGATACAAGAAGCGCGGCGGAAACTTGCAATCGCGCACGATCGTCGCGGCCGTTACCGGCACATTCCGCCCGGCATCCTCGATCTGCAGCAGAATCCCTACCGCATAACTAACAGAGCGCGTGAGCTTCATGAATCCCCCCTCCGTGCGGCCCGAGCGGCTCCGATCCGAGCGACCCGTGGGAAAGTACCAAAGGGATATTATAGCAGCGGTCAAGTCCTCAATTCCCGATTCGAAGGGTATGAGATCGGCGCCGCTCGCCGCAGCCGCCGGAACACGGCGGAATTTTCGTCGGAAAATGGGCTCGCAATATTCGTGCGATCCGTCCACGGCAGGCGCAAGCGGCGCTGGGCACTGGGCATTCCTGGAGCCGGGACGGCCAATTTGACCTGCGATCGGCGGCCAAACCGACACCCACCGGGCACGACGCATCGGGCATCAAAAAAAGAGCCCCGCGATCCATCGCGGGGCGTGTGCTTCAAAGGCGCGGCCGCTCAGAGCCATCGCGCCGCGAGCCATCCTGGCAACGCGAGGCATCATAACCCGGCCCGGGAATTGGCCCTATAAGCTAGCGACCATTTTGCGGCATGCCGCCAGGCCGTTGGTTCGCTCGCTAAGTTCGCTATGATGGGTTGGCCCACGCTGAAACGACGGCAAAACATAGCGCAGCGCAAATCGAAGTGGAAAAACACAAACGAAGTCGCAGAGCGGAGCAAACACGATGCAAACCAGACCGCTGGGAAACTCCGGGCTGCAATTTTCGGCGATCGGCCTGGGCACCTGGGCCATGGGGGGCGGCGGTTATCAATTCGGCTGGGGTCCGCAAGACGATCAGGAGTCGATCGCCGCGGTGCACCGCGCACTCGAATTAGGAATCAACTGGATCGACACGGCCCCGGCCTACGGCCTGAGTCACTGCGAAGAAGTGGTCGGCCAGGCGCTAAAGGGCCTTCAAGAGCGCCCGCTCGTCGCGACCAAGTGCGGCCGCGTTTGGGACCACCAGCGGCAGCTCTCGGCCCGGCTCAAACGCCACAGCATCCAAACCGAAATCGAAGACAGCCTGCGGCGGCTGGGCGTCGACGTGATCGATCTGTACCAGATGCATTGGCCCCAGCCGGATGAGGACATCGAAGAGGGCTGGCAAACCGTGGCCGATTTGATCCGCCAGGGCAAAGTCCGTCACGGCGGCGTATGCAACTTCAGCGTGGCCCAGCTCGAACGCATCCGATCGATCCACCCGGTGGCATCGCTTCAGCCGCCTTACAGTCTTTTGAACCGCGCGGTCGAGACCGAACTGCTGAGTTACTGCGCGGCTCACAAGATCGGCATCGTGGCCTACAGTCCGATGCAAAAGGGCCTGCTGACCGACAAATTCAGCCGGGCCTGGGTGGAGCAGTTGCCGTCCAACGATCACCGCCGAAATGACGCGCAGTTCAAAGAGCCGCGCTTGGCCGCCAACCTGGATTTTGTCGACGGCCTGCGGCGCATTGCCCAGCGGCACCAGCGCAGCGTGGCCCAGTTGGCGATCGCCTGGGTGCTGCGCCGGCCGGAAGTCACGTCGGCCATCGTCGGCGCACGGCGGCCGAGCCAGATCGAGGCCACGGTGGGCGCCGCCGATTGGCAGCTTTCCGCGGAAAACATCAAGGCGATCGACGTGCTCGTGGAAGGGCTGGCGGCGTAGCGCGCCTAAAGGTGAATAATCCCGCGGCCCAGCGCAATCGTCACGGCATGGGTGCGGTCGGTGGCGCCGAGCTTGGCCAAAATGTTCTGGATGTGCATTTTCACCGTGCCGCTGGCGGTGCCCAGCCGGGCGGCGATTTCTTTGTTCGCCAGCCCATGGGCAACCAGCGTCAGCACCTCGGCCTCGCGCGGCGTGAGCGCGTTGTGTTGCGGAAAATATTCGCTCAGCCGCTCGGCCACTTCCGGCGGCAGCAGCCGCTTGCCGCTGTGAACCAGCCGAATCGCATTGAGCACCTCGGTGTGGACCATCTCTTTGAGCAGGTAGCCGCGCACGCCGGCCTCGAGCGCGCGATAGATGTCCTGATCGCCGTCAAAGCTGGTCAGCGCGATGATCTTGGCGCCGGCGAACTCCGCGCGGATTTGCTTGACCGCGCCGATGCCGTCCACGCCCGGCATCCGCAGATCCATCAGCGTGACGTCCGGCTGGTGCCGGCGAAACAGCTCGACCGCGTCGCTGCCGTTGCCGGCTTCGGCCACCAGGTCCATGTCGGCTTCGTTGTTCAGGATCGAGGCGATCCCCTTGCGCACCAGCGGATGATCGTCGACGCACAGTACGCGGATGCGATCGTGGATATTTTCGGGGGGCATTTACCGCTCCACGGTTCCACTGCGCGGAACGTCCGGCGCGGACAAGCCCACGCCGCCGGCCGCGAGAGGCAGATCGACGCACACCGTCGTGCCCGCTCCGGCGCCGCTCAATACGCGCAGTGCGGCGCCGATCTGAGTGGCCCGCTCGCGCATGCCGATCAGGCCATAGTGGCCCGGTTGGGGCCGGTCGCCGTCGGGCGTGCCCAAGCCCGCGCCGTCGTCCCGGATCGTCAGGCGGAGCCGCTCGGCCGAACAATCCAAGCCGACTTCGATCGTGCGTCCGCCGGAGTGTTTGACCGCATTCGAGACAGCCTCCTGGGCAATGCGCAGCAGGTTGTATTGGACATCGTCCGGCAGGCTCGGCGGGCTGCGCTCGAGAGCTAGCTTGAGGCGGACGTCTTGCGTTTCGGTCAAGTGCTTGGCGGCCTGGGCAATGGCGGCGGACAACCCAGTTTCGTCCCCGTGCGAGTTTCGCAAACCGGCCACCGAGCGCCGTGCTTCGCGCAGACAAATGCCCGCATCGCGGATGATCTCTTCCAGCGTGCGACGCTCGGGAGACGGGGCCAGGCGTGCCGAAAGGGCCTGCATTTCCATCGTCACGCCCGAGAATCCCTGCATCAACGTGTCGTGCAGCTCGCGGGCGATCCGGCTCCGCTCGGCCACCACAAGTTGCAGATGCTGCTTGATGCGGCGCACGCGCAGCCGATACGCGCCCCAGCCAGAAAGCAGCACCAGGGCGGCGCACAGCGGCAAAAACCAGCCGCGTCTGATAAAAGTGCGGTTCGATCGTGAAGTCGACCGGCCGAGCCGCCTGCTGCCAATCGCCGTCGAAGAGCCGGGCCGCCAAATGGAAGTGGTAATGGCCCGGGGGCAGATTGGTGTAAAACGCCTCGCGTCGCGTGCCGCCAGTCGACCCAATCTTTGTCGAAGCCGTCGAGCTTATAGCGGAAGGTCGTCCGCGTGGGCGTGACGAAACTCAGCGCCGTGTAGCGGAATTCCAGATTCGTCTGGCCCGGTGACAGGCGGGCAACCTGGTCTGGCATCTCGTTCTTGCCGTTGACGATCACATCTTCGACGATCACCGGCGCCGGCGGCAGAATCCGTTGCAGACGACTGGGGTCGATGACGATCAGCCCGCGGATGGTCGAGAACCATACGCGCCCGTCGCGCATCTTCCACAAGGGCGGCTGCACGCCCCCCTTGCACTCGATCGTTCGCAGGGCATCCATGGGACTGAACGGGGTGTTGGTCAGGCTGCTGATTTGGCCGGCGGCGAACTTGCGCAAATCTGCACGGTCGACAAAGAAGATGCCTTTGCTGCAAGCCATCCACAGACGGTCCTGGTCGTCGACCACGACGCCGAAAATATCGTCGTCGTAGAGTCCGTTCTTGGTGGTGAAGTTGAACGTCTTGCCGTCCTCGAGCAGGAGCAGTCCGTGCCCCTGGGTGCCCATCCATAAAAAGCCTTCGGCGTCTTCGCAAAAAGCATCGACATTCCAGTGGTGCAGATCGCCGGCGGCCAACGGCAGGCATGTGTCCTCGGTGCAGCGAAACAATTCGCCCCCCTGAAATGCCGCCACCATTTCGCCTGGCCCATGCTCGACCAGCGCCAGAACCGGCGACCGCGGCAGGTTCGCCCCGCCGGCAGGTTTTACAAATCGGCCGTCGCGCAGCGTGACCAACCCTGCCGACGTTCCGGCCCAGAGCGCGCCGCCCTGAGCGCGGCAGAGGCAGAGCACGTCGCTCTCGGGCAGGCCCTGCTCGGACGTGAAGGTCGCCTCGACCCGGCCGCCGGCGAGCCGATTCAATCCGGCGTCGGTGCCGATCCACAAGCGTCCGTCGCCGCCGTCGGCAAGCGAATAGATCGTGTTGCTGGCCAGACCGTCGGCGGTGGTCAGGACCGCGAAGCGCCGGCCGTCGAACCGGCCCAGTCCTGCACCCAGCGTGCCGACCCAGATATTATCCAGCGAGTCTTGCAGTACCGGCCCGGCGTCGTTGCTGGGCAATCCCTCTTTGGTGGTGTAGAGGACCGTACGACGATCCAAAAACTGATTCAAGCCGTGCTTGGTGCCGACCCACAGGCTCCCTTCGCGATCTTCACACAGGGAGTAGACGGTGCTTTGCGAGAGGCCATCACGGGTATCGAAGCTCTCAATCTCCTCGCCGCTGAGCCGGCTGAATCCGTCGTGCGTGCCGACCCACAATATGCCGTCGTTGCCGCCGGCCAGGCATAAGACGTTGTCGTCAGCCAGTCCGTCGGCCGCGGCGTAGCGGCGCTCCAGGTCGCCGTTGAGCTGCACCAGCCCGTCGCTGGTTCCGATCCACAAAACGTCGTTGGCCGAACATCGCAGCGCGCGGACCTCACGATGCTCAGACAAAGACTTGATTCGCCGAGTGCCGATGTGCCGTCCGTCCCAGATCGTCAACTCGTTTCCGTCGCCGCCGGCCAAGATTTTTCCGTCCGCGGTTTGGCAGAGCGCCCGCAGGTTCCCCGGACTGCGAACGGAAAAGACTCCCGGGGTCGAGTCCGATCCTGCGCCGAGCGTGGCCAGTCCGGCGGCCGTGGCGACCCAAATGTCATTGTTCCGGTCGGTGATCACCGCGCGGACGTCGTCCGACGGCAAGCCTTGTGCTTGGGTGTAATGTGTCGCGGCGCCTCGCGCAATCGGATCAGACCGGCTCCATCCGTGGCGATCCACAAATTACGGTCTGAGTCCTGGTGCAGATCTTGGATCCAGAGGCCATCCAGCGCGGCTTCCGCGCTACCGCGTGGTGCGGCGAAATGGATGCCGTCGAAGCGAAATAAACCTTTCTGGGTTCCCAACCACAGGTAGCCGTCCTGAGTTTGCACCAGCGACATGATCGGCGCCGCCGGCAAGCCCTGTTGCATCTGCCAGATGCGCTGCAAGCTTTGCGTCAGCGGACGGTGCGAGTCGATGGCCGAGGCCGGTTTGCCGCACAGAACCAGCAGCCCCGCGGCGGCCAGCGCCATCCAGAAACTCGTTTGCGCAAGGCCAACTTGCGGCCTGAGCCGCCGCGGCATTCGGCTCGGCTGCGACAATGACACCATTTGAATGGCCTATAAGGGGGGGCGGGGCCCGCCACCACGACAAAAAAACAAACCGACCGCCGGCGCCTCGGCGCAGGGAACCGTGGCGGACTAAAATTCACTATATCCGTAGTTGGAGGGTGCGGGGAGTCTGCTGAGCGTCCTGGAACTCCTCCGCTATGCCGAATGGCATAGGATTGCTGCTGCCACAGGGCGGTGGCTTTGCAAGAGCCGCGCGCACATGCTTATATTGAGCCTGCTCGGGAGGCGGTGTGACCGCCGAAACTAATCCTAGGTGCAGGTCGCGGATTCTTTCCCGTACGCCCTTGTCAGACCCAGCCCGCAAACCGCCTGTGGCCCATACCATGATCACCGAGGTCCATTCGGGGCAAAAAATCAAGGTCGAACCCGCGGTGCCCGGCGAGAGAGTAACCGTCGAGCATTTGCCGCTGGAGCGAGTGCCGGCCGAGCGGCCCGCCGGCGAGCGCGCGGTCAGCAACCTGCCCTGGCAGCGCACGCGCCCGAAGCGCAGACGACTTTGGGCGCGGCTGCTGTGGCCGCTGGTTTGGACCGCGGTGGCGGTGACCGGCTACTACACCGATTCCGCGCGACAAGGTGATCGAGTGGTGGAAAGCCAGGACCACGGTCACGGTCAGCAAACCGCCGGCTCGTCCCATTCCGGTGCTCACCGCTGCGACGCGTCAGGGGGACATGGACCTGTACCTCAACGGCCTGGGATCGGTGACCGCGTTGTACACGGTGACGCTCAAGACGCGCGTCGACGGCGAGCTGCTGAAAGTCAAGTTCACCGAAGGCCAAATGGTCAAGCAGGGCGACCTGATGGCCGAGATCGATCCGCGTCCGTTCCAGGTGATGCTCAAGCAAGCCGAAGGCAACTTGATCCGCGATCAGGCCGGCCTGAAGGTCGCGCAGCTCGACCTGGATCGCTACAACGCGCTGATCGGCTCCAAATCGATCACCCAGCAACAGCTCGACGCGCAGTTGGCGCTGGTCAAGCAGAGCGAAGGCGCGATCAAGACCGACCAGGCGGCGATCGACAACGCCAAATTGCAATTGTTCTATTGCCACATCACCGCGCCGATCAGCGGCCGCATCGGACTGCGCATGGTCGATCCGGGCAACATGGTGCATGCCAACGACGTCACCGGCCTGGCGGTGATCACGCAGTTGCAGCCGATCACGGTGGTGTTCACGATTCCGCAGGACGACATCTCGCGCGTGCAAAGGCGGGTCAACGCCGGCGACGATCTCGGGTCGAAGCCTACGATCGCGATTTCCAGATCAAGCTGGCCACCGGCAAGCTGATGGCCATCGACAACCAGGTCGACACCACGACCGGCACGGTGCGGCTCAAGGCCATCTTTCCGAACGAAGACAACATGCTGTTCCCCAATCAGTTCGTCAACGCCCGGCTGCTGGTCGACGTCGAGCGCGACGTGGTGATCGCCCGTCGGCCGCGGTGCAGCGCGGCCCGGACTCGACGTTCGTGTACGTCGTCAAGCCGGACCAGACGGTCGAGCTGAAGACCGTGACGATCGGTCCGGCCGAAGGGGACCAGACCGTGATCGGGAGCGGACTGGCGGCCGGCGAAGTCGTGGTCGTCGACGGCGTCGACAAGCTGCAGCCGGGAACCAAGGTCGAAGCCCGCGATCGCAATAGCGCCAAAGCAAAACCGGCGCTCCAGCCGGCCAGCGATACTCCTCCCACCGACCGCCGCCGAGCCACAAGGATCCCGATGAGCCCGTCCCGGCCATTCATCCTGCGGCCGGTGGCGACCGTGCTGTTGATGGTCGCGATCCTGCTGGTGGGCATCGTCGCCTATTATCAGTTGCCGGTCTCGGCGCTGCCGCAGGTCGATTATCCGACGATCCAGGTGCTCACGTTCTATCCCGGCGCCAGCCCCGACGTGATGGCCTCGTCGGTCACGGCTCCGCTGGAGCGGCAGTTCGGCCAGGTGCCGGGCCTGAACCAGATGACCTCGACCAGCTCGGAGGGCTGTTCGGTCATCACGCTGCAGTTCATGCTCGATCTGAACATCGACGTGGCCGAGCAGCAGGTGCAGGCGGCGATCAACGCGGCGGCCACCTTCCTGCCCAAGGATCTGCCGATCCCGCCGATCTACAGCAAGACCAACCCGGCCGACTCGCCGATCCTGACGCTGGCGCTGACTTCCAAGACGCTGCCGCTGGCGCAGGTCGAGGATTTTGCCGACACGCGGCTGGCGCAAAAGATTTCGCAGCTCTGCGGCGTGGGCCTGGTCAGCATCAGCGGCGGCCAGAAGCCGGCGATCCGCGTGCAGGCCAACCCGACGGCGCTTTCGGCCCTGGGCCTGAGCCTGGAAGATCTGCACGCCTGCGATTTCGGCGGCCAACGTCAACCAGGCCAAGGGCAGCTTTGACGGCAGCCGGCAGAGTTACACCATCGGCGCCAACGACCAATTGCTCACCAGCGATCAGTACCGCAAGCTGATCGTCGCCTATCGCAACGGCGCGCCGATCTACGTGTCGGACGTGGCCGAGTCGCCGACGGCATCGAAAACTCGCGGCAGGCCGCCTGGATGAACGAAACGCCGGCCGTGATCCTCAACATCCAGCGGCAGCCGGGCGCCAACATCATCGACGTCGTCGATCGCGTCAAACGGCTGCTCAAACGGCTCGAATCCACGTTGCCGCCGGCCATCTCCGTCGCCGTGCTGACCGACCGCACCACCACGATCCGCGCCAGCGTCGAAGACGTGCAGTTCGAGCTGATGCTGACCGTGGGGCTGGTGGTGCTGGTGATCTTCATGTTCCTGCGCAACTTGCGGGCCACGATCATCCCCAGCGTGGCCGTGCCGCTGTCGCTTGATCGGCACGTTCGCCGTGATGTACATGCTGGGCTACAGCCTGAACAATCTGACGCTGATGGCGCTGACGATCTCGACCGGCTTCGTGGTCGACGACGCCATCGTGATGATCGAAAACATCTCCCGCTATATCGAAGCGGGCGAGCCCCCGCTTGCAGGCGGCCTTGAAGGGCTCGGAGGAAATCGGCTTCACGATCGTTTCGCTCAGCGTGTCGCTGATCGCGGTGCTGATTCCGCTGTTGTTCATGGGCGACATCGTGGGCCGGCTGTTCCGCGAGTTCGCCGTGACGCTGAGCGTGACGATCCTGGTCTCGGCGATCGTCTCGCTCACGCTCACGCCGATGATGTCCGCCAAAATGCTGCACCACACCCCGCAGGCCGAGCAAGGCTGGTTCTATCGCGGTTCGGAGTGGGCGTTCGACAGCATGATCCGCTTGTATGCCAGAACGCTTGAATGTCGTGCTGCGGCATCAGTTCATCACGCTGCTGGTCGCCGTGGCCACGCTCGTGGCCACCGTGTACCTGTACATCATCGTGCCCAAGGGCTTCTTTCCGGTGCAGGACACGGGCGTGATCCTGGGCATCTCCGAGGCGCCGCAAAGCACCAGCTTCGAGGCCATGGCCCGGCTGCAACAGCAGTTGACCAAGGTGATCCTGCAGGATCCGGCGGTCGAGAGCCTGTCGTCGTTCATCGGCGTCGACGGCACCAACACGACGATGAACAGCGGGCGAATTCAGATCAACCTGAAGCCGCTGGAAGAGCGCGGCATCGACGCCAGCCAGATCATTCGCCGCCTGCAGCGTCCGCTGTCCGAAGTCGAGGGGATCACGCTGTTCATGCAGCCGGTTCAGGATCTGACGGTCGAAACCCGCGTCAGCCGCACGCAGTACCAGTACAGCCTGGAAGATCCGGACGCCAAGGAATTGGCCGAGTGGGGCCCGCGCTTCGTGGACAAACTGAAGGAATTGCCGCAACTGCGCGATGTGGCCAGCGATCAGCAAAGCCAAGGCCTGGAGCTGCACGTCGTGATCGACCGCGACACGGCCTCGCGGCTGGCGATCACGCCGCAGATGATCGACGACGTGCTGTACGACGCCTTTGGACAGCGGCAGATTTCGATCATGTTCACCCAGCTGAACCAATACCGCGTGGTGCTCGAAGTGAAACCCGAGTTTCGCAACGACCCGCAGGACATCGGCGAGATCTACATCCATTCGCCGCTGGCCGGCAAAGTTCCGCTCAGCACGTTCACGCGCGTCGAGCAAAAAACGGCCCCCTTGCCGTCAACCACCAGGGACAGTTTCCCGTGACGACCGTGTCGTTCAATCTGGCGCCGGGCGTCTCGTTGGGCGAGGCCGTCGAGGCCATCGCAGACGGCCAAGGACGAACTGGAGCTGCCGGCCAGCATTCAAGGCAATTTCCAGGGAACGGCCAAGGCCTTTCAGGCGTCGCTGAGCAACGAGGCCGCTGTTGATCCTGGCCGCCCTGGTGACGGTGTACATCGTGCTGGGAGTGCTCTACGAGAGCTACATCCATCCGATCACCATTCTTGTCCACGCTTCCCTCGGCCGGCGTGGGCGCGCTGGTGGCCTTGCTGTTGTGCCACATCGACCTGAGCGTGATCGCGCTGATCGGCATCATCCTGTTGATCGGCATCGTCAAAAAGAACGCGATCATGATGATCGACTTCGCGCTCGAAGCCGAGCGCAACGAAGGCAAGAGCCCCGGCCGAGGCGATCTACGAAGCCTGCCTGCTCCGCTTCCGGCCGATCATGATGACCACCATGGCCGCGCTGCTGGGCGCGGTGCCGCTGGCGCTGGGCACCGGCGTCGGATCGGAACTGCGCCGTCCGCTGGGCATCACGATCATCGGCGGCCTGCTCTTCAGCCAATTGCTTACGCTCTACACGACGCCGGTGATCTACCTGGCCTTCGAGCGGCTGGCCACACTGATGGGCAAGCGTCCGGCCGCCGCGCCGCTGCCCGAATTGCTGACGGTGGAGGGGACATGAGCCTCTCCAGCCCATTCATCCATCGCCCGGTCGGCACCACGCTGTTGACCGTGGCCATCACCCTGGCCGGCGCGCTGGGATACGTGCTGCTGCCGGTGGCGCCGCTGCCGCAGATCGACTTTCCCAGCATTTCCGTTTCGGCCTCGTTGCCGGGCGCCAGCGCCGAAACGATGGCTTCCGCCGTGGCCACGCCGCTGGAGCGGCAGTTCGGCCGGATCGCCGGGATCACCGAGATGTCGTCGGCCAGCACGCTGGGGCAAACGTCGATCGCCATCAGTTCGATCTCAATCGCAACATCGACGCCGCCGCCCGCGACGTGCAAGCGGCGATCAACGCCGCCCGGAGCCAATTGCCGACCAACCTGCCCAGCAATCCGACCTGGAAGAAGATCAATCCGGCCGATGCGCCGATCATGATCCTGGCGCTCACCAGCCCCACCTATCCCAAAGCGCGCATCTACGACGCGGCCTCGACCATTCTGGCCCAAAAACTGGCCCAGGTCCGGGGCGTGGGACAGGTGATGGTCGGCGGCGGCGCGGCCCCCGCCGTGCGGATCGACGTCAATCCGACTGTCCTGAACCATTTCGGCCTGGGTCTGGAGGACGTCCGCGACGTGCTGGCCACGGCCAACGCCAATCGTCCCAAAGGCAATATCGAGAACAAAGACCAGCGCTGGTCGATCACCACCACCGACCAATTGCTCAAGGCCGACGAGTATCGACCGCTGATCGTGGCCTATAAAACGGCGCGCCGGTCCGGCTGGGAGACATCGGCCACGTCACCGACAGCGTGGAAGACATCCTGGCCAAAGGCATCTTCAGCGACAAGCCGGCGGTTTCGATGGTCATTTTTCGCCAGCCGGGCGCCAACATCATCCAGACCGTCGATCGGATCCGGGCCTTACTGCCCGGACTGGAAGCCGCGATTCCGGCCGACATCAGCGTCAACGTCGCGCTGGATCGGACCGGCACCATCCGGGCGTCGGTCGATGACGTGCAGTTCACGCTGCTGTTGTCGGTCGGGCTGGTGATCCTGGTGGTGTTCGTGTTTTTGCGGAATGTCCGGGCCACGATCATTCCCAGCGTCGCCGTGCCGGTGTCGCTGATCGGCACGTTCGGCGTGATGTATCTGGCGGGCTATAGCCTCGACAACCTGTCGCTGATGGCCCTGACCATCGCCACCGGCTTTGTCGTGGACGACGCCATCGTGGTGGTCGAAAACATCAGCCGCCACCTGGAAGCCGGCATGGAGCCGCTGCAGGCCTCGCTGTTGGGAGCCAAGGAAATCGGCTTTACGGTGCTCTCGATCAGCGTGTCGCTGGTGGCGGTGTTCATTCCGATCCTGCTGATGGAGGGTTATATCGGCCGGCTGTTCCGCGAGTTCGCGGTCACGCTGTCGGTCGCCATCGGCGTGTCGATGGTCGTCTCGCTGACGACCACTCCCATGATGTGCGCCATCATGCTTAAGCCCCATGCCCAACTGCGCCACGGCGCCCTGTTCAAGGCCAGCGAGTGGATCTTCGATTGCATTATCGGCGGATACGAACGGACGCTCCGCATCGTGCTGCGGCACCAATTCATCACACTGCTGGTCACGATCGCGACCTTGGGCTTTACGGTCTATCTGTACGTGATCGTTCCCAAGGGTCTGTTCCCGCAGCAGGACACGGGCCGGCTGATCGGCAACATTCAGGCCGACCAGAACATTTCCTACCACGCCATGGAACCCCTGCTCAAACGTTTCGCCGCCGTGATCCTGGAGGACCCGGCGGTGGAAAGCCTGACGGCCTCGATCGGCGGCGGACAGGGGGGCGCGGCCAACGCCAGCCGCATGTTCATCACGCTCAAGCCGTTGGATGAACGGGGCCTGACCGACAAGGGCACGAAAATCACGGCCGATGACGTGATGGTTCGGCTGCGGCCAAAACTGGGCAAAGTGCCGGGCGGCAATCTGGTAATGCAGGCCGTGCAGGATTTGCGAATCGGGGCCCGGGCCAGCAGCGCCCTGTATCAATTCACTCTGCAAAGCGACAACCTGGATGATCTCCAAACCTGGGGCCCCAAACTGCTCCGCGAAATGCGCAACTCGAGGGACTGGCCGACGTGATCACCGATCAGCAGAACGGCGGACTGCAAGCCGGGCTGGCGGTCGATCGGCTCAGCGCGGCGATCTACGGCATTACCTCCCAGGCCGTCGACGACACGCTCTACGACGCCTTCGGCCAGCGCCAAGTCTCGACCATGTACATGCCGCTCAATCAATATCACGTGGTCCTGGAGGTCGAGCCCGAGTTTCTCGACAACCCCGAGTCGCTAAGGCACCTGTACGTCCGCGGCCGCGACAGCACCGAGGTGCCGATCAACGCCATCTCGCGCTACAAGGCCAGCACCGCCCCGCTGGCCGTGAATCACTCGGGCTTGATCCCGTCGGTGACGATCTCGTTCAACCTGTTGCCCGGCACCTCGCTGGGAGAGGCGGTCGAGCGGATCAGCGATCTGCAGCGCGAGATGGGATTTCCGCACTCCATTCGCGGCAGCTTCCAAGGCACCGCGCAGGCCTTTCAGGCCTCGCTGCGCAACCAGCCGCTGCTGATCCTGGCCGCCCTGGTCACGGTCTACATCGTGCTGGGCGTGCTGTACGAAAGCTATATCCACCCGATCACGATCCTCTCGACGCTCCCCTCGGCCGGCGTCGGCGCCCTGCTGGCGCTGCTGTTGTGCAAGACCGAGCTGAACGTCATGGCCCTGATCGGCATCATCCTGCTGATCGGCATCGTGAAGAAGAACGCGATCATGATGATCGACTTCGCGCTCGAGGCCGAGCGCACGCAAGGCAAATCGCCCGAGCAGTCGATCTTCGAGGCCTGCGTGCTCCGCTTCCGCCCGATCACCATGACCACCATGGCCGCGCTGTTGGGGGGCTTGCCCCTGGCGCTGGGCACCGGCGTGGGCTCGGAATTGCGCCGCCCGATGGGCATCGCGATCGTGGGCGGGCTGATTTTCAGCCAGATTCTCACGCTCTACACCACGCCGGTGGTGTATCTATACCTGGACCGTTTCCGTCTGTGGTGGGCCGGCCACAAGCAGGTGCCGGCGGCCCACATTTCGGACGAAGCGATGGCGGTCTAAGAGCCTTTTCCGAGAACCCTCGGGGACTGGCTCATTTTGCGGTGCCTTGGGAGCAAAATGTGCCTGTCCCCTTCTCCCGACGGTTCTCGGATCGGCACTAAGGCTTTGTCCGAGCACTCCCCGGAGAAGGGGCAGTCCCATTTTGCTCCCAGGACTGGGCAACATCGGGCCAGTCCCCGGCGGGTCGCCGTTAGGCGCGGACGGCGTCGCAGATACATTTTTTGGGGTGCGCTTTTCGCTTGACTGCCAAAATTGCCAAGGGTAAAACAGATTTGGCTGTATTATCACACAACCAAGCATGTACCCCATCCTATTTTTCGAAAGGAAACGCTCATGAGATCTCGCTTCATCGCGGCAGCCATCGTCTGGCTGACCGCCGCTCCGCTGTGGGCCACTGCGATTGTCGACGCGACCTCATTTTCGCCGTCGCTCACCCGCGTGATCGACTTTTCTACTCCGGCGCTTACCCCTACCAATTACAATTACGGCACCGACCCGATCGTCACGTATGTCAACACCCAATTTGCGGCCTTGGGCGCGACGTTCAACAACGACTTTACCTATAACAACGCGACGTCCCCCGCCACCCTCGGCCTCACGTATCCCAACGACACCAACGGCAACGCGATCGGCAACTTCATTCCCGAACAGGGCCCCCTCTACGTCCCCTCGGTCATCAACTTCAACACGCCCATAACAGGCGTCGAGTTCGCGTTGGGGGCGGGGCCCGAACCGGTCGTGGTCCAAGCGTTTTTAGGCAACACCCTCGTCGATACTGCTTCCGGCAATTTGGGTGCGCTGAGCGACGGCGATATTTTCGGTTTCGTCAACGAAAGCCCCTTCGACAGCATCAACATTCAATTAAGCGAAGTCTTCTACGTCGGCAACATGCATCTCAGTACGCCCGAGCCGGGGTCGCTGGTTTTGTTGGGCATCGCCGGCGTTGGCTTGTGCTTGGCCTGGCGTCGTCACCGCAACACCTAATTCGACCGCTTCTCCCAACGCGGAACAGCTCGGCAACGCGCGAGCCGTTCTTTTTGCGCGCGGACCATTCTTTTTGCGCGGCGGGCTTCAACTGTGCGCGCCCCTTGGGCATCATTCTGGGCCGTTCTCGTCTTTGGCGGCCCGGCCACGAGCATGGCGCCGGCGGGCCTGGATTTGCTTGACCAAATAACCTGTCAAGCTTAAAACCAATTTAGTCGTATCATCACACAACCCTCCCACACATCTCTTTTCTCAAAGGGAAACGCTCATGAAATCTACCTTCGCTGCATGCCTGACCGCCACGAGATATTCTCCCCTGCGACGTCGGACGATCATCAGCCGGGCGGCGGTATCAATGTTGGCAGGCGTTTTGGCGTTCGGCGAAGTAGCGCGAGCGTCGATCATCAATGTCGACTTCAACACCGCATACACGGGCAACGGGTTCCTCCGGGCCAACGGCGCCACCAACAGCAATCCCTCGGCCGGCAGCACGAGCGGGACGTGGAACGATGCCGTGGTGCTCAGTTCGAATACGATCAGTCTCCCAAGCCCCCCGACACCTCCCTATGTCGACTCAAGCGGTGCTAGCACGAGCCTCACGTTGTCGCTGTCGAATTTTGTTGGGCACAGCGACAATTCAACTTATTCTTCCGGCGCCGGCTTTCCTCGAAAACTACATGCTCCAGACCAACTCCGGCGCTCCGTATGATGGTCCCGGCACGGCGACGATGACGATCGGCGGACTAACGATCGGCGCGCCCTACGACCTGTACCTTTACGGCACCAACGGCGGCGGGGGCGGCGGCGGCCAGTTCAGCGTCAACGGCAGCGCGCCCCAATTCACGACCGGGGATTACAACCCAGGGGCGTTCGCCGGCTATTCCTCCGGAAATAACTTCACCATGTTTACCGCCACCGCCAACGGCGCCGGCGAACTGGTCGTTACGGTCTCGGGCCCCGGCAGTTACTCAAATTTCCCCGGCAACTCTGCCACTCCTCCCTACGCTCCCGGTGGCGTCATAGCGGTCGTCGACGGCTTCCAACTCCAATTGGTTCCGGAGCCGGCGTCGATCGTTTTGTTCGGCGTTGCCGCCGTCGGCCTGTTTGTGGCAACACGTCGTCGCAAAGCCTAGTTCGACCGCTTCTGCCAGCGCAGAACCGCTCATCAATGCTGGGGCGGTTTTTTTGCGGCCCGGCCCTCAACGTCACTTCCTGGTCGGGCGTCAATCTGGGCCCATCTTGCCTATTGGTGCGCCGCCACGAGCATCCGCCGGCGGCCCAAAGTCCGGACGAAGTTGCGGCGGTTTAAGGGCTTGCGGCGGCTGCCCGGCGGCTCTCTGCATGCTTGACTCGGTATCGCGTCAAGACTAAAACTAAATTGGCTGTATTATCATACAACCGTCTCGCCCCCAACGTATTTTCCCGAAGGTCAGGCTCGTAAAACCTATCTCCCCTTTCGTCGTCGTATGTCTGACCTCAGTTTTCTTCCTGGCTGCTCCGATGGACGGCACAAGTTCTTGCCTGGCGGCAATCGACTTGGGCGTCGCATGACCAGAGGAACCGTTCTCGTGGGCCAGACAATGTTGAGCAGTCCGTCTTAAGCGCGGAGGGCGTCGATTACGTCGGAAAGTGAATTACCGACGAGAGAGTTGACCGACGCCCAGCGGTCGGATCCCGGCGCTTGTTTGTCCACGGTTCGTTCCGCTTCCATTTCTTCGTTTCGACAGCAGCGTACAACGTCACGTTCCAATCGCAGTAACTTTTTCAGGCAAACCCCAGACTACGGAGTGATCTAATGAACGCCACCACCCGCAACCGCATCCAGAAGCTCAGCCGCACCGTTTTCGTCTCCGCGATCCTCGTTTCGTTGGTCGGCATCCGGCAAGCATCGGCGACTGTGCTCCTGCCGATCGCGGGAGTCACTGCCACGTCGACATCGGGCAACGCCGAAGGCAACCCGGGTTTCACGACGAGCAACAATTCGCTCGTGGCCGGCGCGTCCACTGTTCTGGGTGCCAGCGATTCGCTGGGCGACTCGGGCTTCAACCCGGGCACCGCCAGCGATTTTGGCAATTTCGTGACGTTCACGCCCGGCGCCAACGTAACCTACGATTTGGGCGCCGCCTACAATGTGAGCAATTTGCTGATTTGGAATTTCTCACAAGAGGGTTATACTTCTGCCGGAGCCAATAGCGTGACGATCCTTGAGGGCACGAGCCTCCTTTCTTTAGCGACTGTCGGTACCTACACCTTTAATGAGGTAACCGTGGACCCCGGCTACGGCAGTCCGCGCTACATTGCCGGAGCGCCCGACCAGGCAGGTGCTGTCCCTCCGTACTCTCCGTTCTCGCCGGCGGGGACTGCGAATGTCCCGGCTCAAATCCTGCCCGTCAGCATCGTTGACGCGCAATACATCGAGCTTCAGATCAATAGCAATTGGGGTTTTGGCGGCGGCCTGGTCGGCATCAACGAAGTCAACTTTGTGGGCATCGCCTTGCCTGAGCCGTCGACCTGGGCGATGATGCTGGTAGCTTTGTCGCTGCTGGTCTTTGGCGCCTGATCGCCGCGCCCGCTGGCGGTCTAGGGAACAAAAAATCCTGGTTTCTCATGCCCTGCGCAGTTAGCCGGACGCGTCGGGCGGCGTGGCCGAAATGAACGACCCGTCTCGCATCGCATGCGCCATCGCGGCCGATGGCGGTCATCTGCTATAAATCGAAGGCTTTCCAGTCTTCAGGATCTGGACAGCATGGCCAAGACGCAGACCGTCACGCACCGGCCCCCGGCGGGCCACCGGCGCGGGGCACGAGCCCTACGTGCCCGATGACTGCCGCGGCTGCCCGAGTTCACCTGGTCGGCAGTGCTGCTGGGCGTGATGCTGGGCATCGTGTTCGGCGCCTCGTCGCTGTACCTGGTGCTCAAGGTCGGCATGACCGTTTCGGCGTCGATCCCGGTCGCCGTGCTGTCGATCACGCTGTTTCGGGCCTTTTCCCGGGCGCTTTGGCATTCGCCGGGCGACGATTCTGGAAAACAACATCGTGCAGACGGCCGGTTCGGCCGGCGAATCGATCGCCTTCGGCGTCGGCGTGACCATGCCGGCCCTGCTGCATTCTGGGGTACGACATGGACGTGGTCCGCGTGATGACGGTCGGCGTGCTGGGCGGCCTGCTGGGCATCTTGATGATGATCCCGCTCCGCCGGGCATTCATCGTTCGCCAGCACCGCACGCTCACCTATCCCGAGGGCACCGCCTGTGCCGAAGTGCTGATCGTGGGCGAAGAAGGGGGCTCGACCGCCAAAACCGTGTTTGCCGGCTTTGGGCTGGCCTTCTGCTATAAGCTGGCCAGCAGCGTGCTGAAACTGTGGATCGAAGCGCCCACCCGGGCCCTCTACAACGACAAGGGCCAAGGCCTTCCGGCGCGGAGTTCGGCGGCGAGCTGTCGCCCGAGTTGCTCGGCGTGGGCTATATCATCGGCCCGCGGGTGGCGTCGATCATGCTGGCCGGCGGCGTGCTCTCGTCGCTGGTGCTGGCGCCTTTGATCGTGATCTTCGCGGCCAATCAGTCGGCGCCGATCGCACCGGTCTCCGACATGCTGGTCCGCAAGATGGACCTGGGCATGATCCGCATGAACTACATTCTGTATATCGGCGCCGGGGCCGTGACGGCCGGCGGCATCCTGAGCATGCTCAAATCGCTGCCGCTGATCGTCGGTTCCATCCGGTCCGGCTTTCGCGACCTGGCGGCCTCGCGCGCCGCGGGGGCGAGCGGGCGAGTCCATCGCCGCGCACCGAGCGCGATCTGCCGATCTGGGTCACGCTGGCCGGCAGTCTGGGTTTGGTGCTGGCGATCTCGGCCGTGCCGAACCTGGGCTTGGGACTTCAATTGGCACGGCTTGCTGGGGGCCGTGCTGATCGTGGTGTTTGGCTTTCTGTTCGTCACCGTGTCGGCGCGGTTGACCGGCGAGATCGGCTCCTCGTCCAATCCGATCTCCGGAATGACCGTGGCCACGCTGCTGTTCACGTGCCTGATCTTTCTGTTTTTCGACAAGACCGACAAGGCGGCCACGCTCTCGGCGCTGTCGATCGCGGCAATCGTCTGCATCGCCACGTTCGAACGGCGGCACCACGGCCCAGGACCTGAAGACCGGTTATCTAGTCGGCGCGACCCCATTCAACCAGCAATTGGCGATCGTGATCGGCGCCGTCACTTCGGCCCTGGTGATCGGCTGGACGCTGCTCCTGCTCAATAGCGCGGGCACCATTTACACGCAGCGGCCCGAGTTCTTGCCCAAGTATCTGGCTCAAAACGTGCAATCGCTGACCCAGATGGAACGCCCCGGCGGCCAGTACGCCGACAAAGACACTCAGCTCTATCACGTGCTGCACGCCGACTCGAGCGATCTGAAACACATTGGCGCCGGGAAAATACCTGGTCGACGATCAAGGACGGTTCAGGTACTACGTCGATCCGGGCATCAATGGCCGGCTCAGGCAGCGAGACGACAACACGCCGGTCGACAAGAAGTTCGACGCGCCCAAAGCGCACCTAATGGCCATCATCATCAACGGCATCCTCAGCAAGACGCTGCCCTGGGGATTGGTGGTCATTGGGATACTGATTGCCGTGACGCTCGAACTGGCCGGCGTGCCCTCGCTCCCCTTCGCCGTCGGCGTGTATTTGCCGATCCAGGCTTCGGTGCCGATCTTCTGCGGCGGCCTGCTGCGCTGGCTGGTCGATCGCCGCGCCGGCGCGGCGGCGGCGGCGAGCAGTCGGATTCCAGTCCGGGCGTGCTGTTGGCGTCGGGCTACATCGCGGGCGGCACGATTGCCGGCGTGCTGGGGGCCATGCTGGCCTTTGCTCCGGACAGTTTCAACGCGGCGATCGACCTTCGCAAGTGGCTGCCGGCGGACTGGCAGACGGCGAACTGGCCGGCGGTGACCGCTTTCGCGCGTCTGGCGCTCGTTTTGCTGGTGGTCGGCCTGGGCAAGCTGCTGGGAGCACCGGTTGCCCCCACGCCGCAGCGCAGTGGCGAGTCCGGCCCGGCGTCGAAATGACTTTGATACGTCCAACAACGGCAAGGAGCCCGACGAGCGGAACCGGGATATTTTACATGATCAAGCTTTATCTGGGGGCACTCATGATGACTTTGGCCGGCGCCCTGCTGGCGCGAGGCGACGAGGGGATGTGGTTGTTCAATCACCCGCCGCGCGACTTGCTGCGAGACAAATACAATTTCAATCCGACCCAGGCCTGGCTCGATCACGTGCAGCACTCGGCGGTGCGTTTCAACAGCGGCGGGTCCGGATCGTTTGTCTCGGCCGAGGCCCTGGTGTTGACCAACCATCACGTCGGCGCCGATGCTCTGCAAAAGCTCTCCAACTCCGAGCACGACTACGTCGAACAGGGATTTCATGCCCGCACTCGGGCCGAGGAATTGAAGTGCCTGGACCTGGAATTGAACGTCCTGGAGAGCATCGAGGACGTGACCGCCCGCGTCAATCAGGCGGTCAAGCCGGGCACGACGTCGAGCGATGCCGAGCAGGCGCGCTGCGCCGTGATGAACACGATCGAGAAAGAGTCGCTCGACAAGACGGGCCTGCGCAGCGACGTCATCACGCTCTATCACGGCGGCGAATATCACCTGTATCGCTACAAGAAATATACCGACGTGCGGCTGGTCTTCGCGCCGGAAAAGCAGATCGCGTTCTTCGGTGGCGACGCCGACAACTTCGAATACCCGCGCTACGACCTGGACATCTGTTTTTTCCGCGCCTACGAACATGACGAGCCGGCCAAGATCGAACACTACTTGAAATGGAGCGCCGCGGGGGCCACCGACGGCGAGCTCGTTTTCGTGGCCGGCAACCCGGGCCACACCGATCGCGAAAACACGGTCGAGCATTTGAAGTTTCTGCGCGATCGGGCGTTTCCGATCTCGCTGGCGATCCTCTATCGCCACGAGGTGCTGCTCAAGACCTTCAGCGAACGCTCGCGCGAGCACGCGCGCCGCGCCGCCGACGATTATTTCGGCGTGCAAAATTCGCGCAAGGCCAAACGGGGCGGACTGGCGGCCCTGCAAGATCCGGCGATCATGGAGCGCAAAGCGGCCGAAGAGCAGCACCTGCGCGACGCGATCCGGGCCAAACCGGAACTGGCCGCGACCGATAAAGCCTGGTCCCAAGTCGACAAAGCGATCGAGGTCTGGCGCTCGATCTATATCCGCAAGTTGCTCATCGAGGATGGCGCGGCGTTCGACTCCGATCTGTTTCACATTGCCCGCGGCGTGCTCCGCATGGCCGAAGAGACCGCCAAGCCCAATCCCGAGCGGCTGCGCGAGTATCGCGCGTCGAATCTCGAGTCGCTCAAACAGCGGCTCTATTCCGAGGCGCCGATCTACAACGACCTGGAAGAGATCCGCTTGGCCGATTCGCTGGGCATGTGCCTGGAAGTGCTGGGCGCCGACGACCCGCTCATGATCCAGATTCTGGACGGCAAATCCCCCTCGCAACGGGCAGCCGAACTCGTCGCCGGCACGAAACTGCAAGACGTGGCGCTGCGCAAGAAACTGGCCGAAGGGGGTTTGCAAGCGGTCGATGCCTCGCTCGACCCGCTGTTGGCGCTGGCCCGCGCGATCGATCCGCCCGCCCGTGAACTCCGCAAGAAGTTCGAGTCGGATGTGGATGAGCCGCTGCGGCAGGCCTATGCCAAGATCGCCCGGGCGCGGTTTATCATTTTCGGCAAAGACGTTTATCCGGACGCCACGTTCACGTTGCGACTGGCCTTTGGCGTGGTGCGTGGCTACCGGCAAGGGGACACGGAGATTCCACCTTGGACCACCCTGGGCGGCGCCTACCGTCGAGCGGAGCAGCACGACAACGTCGAGCCGTTCCAGTTGCCCCCCAGCTGGATCGCGGCCAAAAGCAAGCTGGATCTCAAGACACCTTTGAACTTCATTTGCACGGCCGACATCATCGGCGGCAATTCCGGCAGTCCGGTGATCAATCGGGCCGGCGAATTCGTGGGCATCATTTTCGACGGCAACATCGAGTCGCTGGCGCTGGACTTCGTCTATTCCGACGACGTGGCCCGGGCTGTCTCGGTTCATTCCAGCGGCATTGTCGAAGCGCTCGGCAAGGTGTACGGGGCGGAGAAGCTCGTGGCGGAATTGCAGGGCAAGGCGGATGGCCCACGTAGCAAGGCAGCGGTTGGAATCGGCAAGAAGTAGCCACGCGTCGCCGGCTTGGTGCGTCGGCTCAGAAATTCCTCCACGGCTATCCGGTCACCCGCTGGGCTAAAGTGTGGGTGTCTGGTTTCGGCCTGATCACAACGACGATTGCAGCCCTAATATCGAGCGAAGAACTTGCTTCGGCATGTCTCCAGATTGGGGGACGCAAAACGGAATGAGGAGGTGTTGTCCCTACCGGCAGGAGTAATCGACCGCGGCCAGAGGCCGTGGTGCGAGGACTGATTCAGAGTCAGTTGAGCCGGAGCGGTCTTTCGCCGGACCCGGCCGCAAAACGCTCTCTGCATGGCCTGTCGCCCCGGCGTTGATCACTAAGCGAATATCGGGACGACAGGGCACCCAGAGACCTTTTTTGTCGAGAAGTGGTCTCCTGACAAATCGAGATCGCCGAGCTTCTCGCCGGGAACGAGTTCAGGGAATTTTCGATTCTGAACACGGCAATTTGCCTCCCGGCCTCCCATCGGGTCGTTCGGGGCGGGTGCGTCGAGAAACGTATGATTTTCGGGACGCTGGTGCGGTTTCGCCCTGCATAGGGTTCCAGGTGGGGGGAATTGCCCAGGCCACCGACACTCATTTCCTGGAAAGTCGCGTGATTTCTTGCAAATGTCCAACACTCGGTCAATTACCGAGCCATGCTTTCAACGTGCATTGCCAGAATCGTTGAACGAGGCCTCACAGATGGCCAGCGGTTGAGTTCGCAAACGGGACGGCGTAGACGGCGGCAGTCCCTCGATTCGGCGGCTAACCTCCGGCCGGAGTTCGAGCCGCGAGTCTTCGAGACGTTATTCGCATGACGCCCTGGCGTCGTCCAGATTCAATGGGAATGTGCGGATAGGGAGTGCGTCGATCGTCGAGTGCCTGCTCAACCCTACCATCGGCGATGTGCGCAAGCCAAGGGAGAACGAACTTGTCCGCCGTCCAGAAAAAATTCAGCATCGGCAAAATGACGGCGCTGGTCTGCGCCACATTTATGCTGCCGATCGCGATTCTCTGCTTTTTTGTGATCAGCAACATCAACGAGTTTATCTACTTCGCGCGCTCCGAAATGTACGGAAATGCCTACCAACGGCCGTTGGAGGATCTTTTACAGAATGTGCAGGACTACCAGATCGCCTCGCAATGGGCGGCCCAGGAGCGAAGCGCCCGGCTTCAGACCGCAGGCGCCAAAGTCGAGCAGGCTATTGATGCCCTGCAGCAGGTCGACGCGCGGCTCGGCGCGGATCTTCAATTTACCGACGCGGGACTGGGCAAGCGAGGTCGGGTGAATTGCCGTGTGGACGACCTCCGCGATCAGTGGCAGAACCTGATCTCCGCCGAACGCGATGCTGCGGCGGAAGGCAAATTACCCCCGGACGTGCGGGATCAGTTCACGACGCTCGTGGCCACGATTCGCACGATGATTACGCACGCCGGTGACACCTCGAACCTGATCCTCGATCCCGACCTCGACAGTTACTACCTCATGGACGTGACGTTGCTGGCGCTGCCGCAGACGCAAGACCGTCTGGCGCAGGTCGTCAACTTCGGACTTGAGATCCTGTTGCGCGGCGAGTTGACCCGTCAGGACCAGACAAAGCTCGAAGTGTACGCGGCCCTGCTGGAAGAGGCGGACTTGAACCGGATCATCGCCAGTTCGCAGACCTCCCTGAACGAGGATTCGAATTTCTACGGGCCCAGCACGACGTTGCAAGAGCGGCTTCCCGTGGCTTTGGCGGCCTATCGGAATTCGACCCGCGATTTCATCTCCTTGATCCGGCAGGCGGCCGATCCGAATGGTCGTCCCATTCCACCGGAGGCATTTGAGGCGACCGGACTGAAGGCGTGCGCCGACAGCTTCGTTCTTTGGAAGGTCGCCGCGGAGGAGTTGGATTTGTTGCTCGCCGCGCGGATCGCCTCGTACAGCAATCGCCGAGCCGTGTTGCTGGGTCTGGCCTGCCCGGCGGTGCTGCTGGCGGTTGCGCTGGCCTACTATGCAATCCGTCACGCTAAGGATGCGGCCGACTCCGCCAGTCGCTCCAAGAGCGAGTTTCTGGCCAATATGAGTCATGAAATACGTACGCCGTTGAACAGCATTTTGGGCTTCACCGAGTTGCTCCGCCGAGGCGGCGGATTCAGCGACCAGGACCGCGCTCATTTGGACACGATCAGTTCCAGTGGGCGGCATTTGATGACCTTGATCAACGACATTCTTGATCTTTCCAAGATCGAAGCGGGCCACTTCGAATTTGAGCGAATTCGTTGCTCGCCGCACCAAATCATCAGCGAGGTATTGTCCGCGCTGCGCGTTCCAGCGCAGGAACGAGGCCTCAGCCTGGAATGCCGTTGGGCCAGCGGGGTCCCGGAAACGATTTTGACCGATCCGGCCCGGTTACGGCAGGTGCTGACGAATCTGGTCGGAAACGCGATCAAGTTCACCGAACAAGGCAAGGTCGAGGTGGTGGCGACCATTTCGACCGATTCTCCCGAGCCGCGTTTCTTGATTGAGGTGCATGATTCGGGGATTGGAATTCCAGCAGACCGCATCGACGCCATTTTCTCTTCGTTCGAGCAGGCGGACAATTCCATTACTCGCCGCTTTGGCGGCACCGGCCTGGGACTCGCGATCAGCCGACGCATCGTCGACGGCTTAGGCGGCAAACTTACGGTCGAAAGCGAACTCGGCCGCGGAAGCGTCTTTCGGTTCACGCTCTCAACGGGGCAGCTCGAAAACGTCCACATTTTGGATTCACCGCCGACCGAGGCGCTGAAATCCGCCAGAACGTCAAAGTCGACGCAAGCGATCCGGCTAACGTCTGCCAGAATCCTGTTGGTCGAGGATGGCCAAAGTAATCGACAATTGATCGGTCTTGTGTTGCAGCAAGCCGGCGCCGAAGTCGTTTATGCGGAAAATGGTCAAGAAGGACTGGATGCCGCCAGCAGCAACTGGTTTGACCTGATCCTGATGGACATGCAGATGCCGGTCTTGGACGGATACACGGCCGCACGACGTCTCCGGGAGCAGGGATGCAACCTACCCATTATCGCACTCACCGCCCACGCAATGCGCGGCGACAAGGAGAAGTGCCTGGCAGCCGGCTGCACGGGCTATCTGTCAAAGCCGATCGACATGGATGAGCTGTTGCAGACGGTCGCCGCGGCATTGCGAGTTGAAGGGGCAGAAGCCCAATCGCTTCGCCACGAGGCAAGCGACCCGTGGGCTTTAAAACCTGTTTTAACCGAGTCACTGTCAGCAATCACCTCGACGTTACCCACGGACGACCCGGCGATGGCGCGGATCGTCGAAGCGTTCGTCGATAAGCTGCGCGAGCAACTCGCCAAAATGCAAGCGGCCAATGACAACGTGGATTTGAAACAATTGGCCGAGCTAGCCCATTGGCTGAAAGGCTCCGCAGGCACCCTCGGCTTCCATTGTTTCACCAAACCGGCGCATCGATTGGAACTGCTCGCAAATCAAGGTCAAACAGAACACATCGACGAGGTGATACGAGAGCTTGACGCGCTCGCCCAACGCATCGCCGTACCCGTATGACGACGCGACATCGAAAGGCAGCCAGCTACTCAACGATTGTCGCGTCGATACCAGAAAGGAAGAGGAAGACTTATGCCAACCGACCGTTATGAAGCGCAAGGCGACAATCTCATGACAAGCAACGAAGGAGTGGACAATGTGCCTTGCATGGTCAACGCGGCAACGGCATCGAGGCCCAATCCGGCCATGAAGCCCAAGATCATGATGGTCGATGACGAAAAGCTGAATATCTTGGTGGTCGCGGAGTATTTGAAATCGGACGGTTATCGCGATCTCGTCTTCACCAGCGACCCTTCTCAGGTGTTGTCGCTTGCCGAACGCGAACGCCCCGACGCCATCCTGTTGGACATCCACATGCCTCGGCTGGACGGCTTCGACGTTCTCCAGCAGATTCGCGCCAACCCGGTGCTTGCCAAGACGCCTGTTGTCATTCTCACGGCATCCACGGACAACGAAGTGAAGGCGCGGATGCTCGAACTAGGAGCGACCGACCTGTTACGTAAGCCCGTCCACTGCGGCGAGCTGCTTGCCCGGTTGCGAAACATCTTGGCGGCGACGGCCATTCAAGATCGTTGACGGGATTATGCGAACAAGGGCCGCCGCTACGGCGAAACGGGACTCGAAGCGAGCCGGGCCCCGTCAACCGAGGATTCGTTCATTGCGCAGGTTGACGGGTTTTGACCGGCAGCGGCGGCGATTTCAGGCACTGCCCCCGTCCTCTCCGGGCGTTGACCGCCGAATTTCGCCCGGCTATCCTCCTGGTATTCCGCTTCGAGCGCCTCGCGACGCCTCTCTTTGCGCAGCGGTTGCTTTTGTGCGGCCGGCGAGTCACGGAACCGTTTTTTGTCTGTCATGCGCCTCCTGAGCTACAACATCCACAAAGGCGTCGGCGGGCGCGACCGCCGTTATCGTCTGGAACGGATCATCGAGGTCATCGAGCAGGAAAACCCCGACCTGATTTGTCTGCAAGAGGTCGACCACAACGTCCGCCGCTCGCGGTTCCACGATCAGCCCCGGATGCTGGCCGACTACTTCCACGCCGCGGCCTATCTGCAACAGACGAACGTGCGGCTCAAGAGCGGCGGATACGGCAACCTGGTTCTGTCGCGCTGGCCGTTCCAGGGCAAGCATCAGATCTCGCTCCGCCTGGGACGCAAGAAACCGCGCGGCGCTCAGATTGCCGTCGTCGACACGCCCGAGGGCCCGTTGCACCTGGTTCACTGGCACTTGGGCCTGGCCGAGCGCGAACGGCACTGGCAAGCCAGGCACCTGCTGGAGCATCCTTTGTTCGGCGAATCGGTCCACCTGCCGACGTTGATCGCCGGCGACACCAACGATTGGCGCAACACGCTTTGGCGCGGGCCGTTCGCCGTGCACGGCTTCGAGCAGATCACGCACCCGATCTCGCGATTCCGGTCGTTTCCGGCCTGGTTTCCGATCGGCTCGCTGGACAAGGTCTATTACCGCGGTTCAATTTTCGTCCGCGCGGCGCGCGTGGTCCGTACGCAACTGGCCAAGCGGGCCAGCGACCATTTGCCGCTGGTGGTTGATTTTCACCTCTCGGCTTCGCACCTGGCCGCCCACGACGAAAAGCGGCAGCACGACGGTGCGCGGCGCGAGCGGCCGCGCCGCGCCGTGTGTCAGGCGGCGCCCTGTTAGAAAAATCAGAGATAGCGCTCCAGGTACCGCCGGCTGGCCGCATCGAACTGGCGCATATCCTGGATCAGATAGCGCGTGCCGTGCACGTCGATCACCAGCGCGCTGGTGGGACTGAGGCGGCGAATGTCGTCCCCGCTGCTGAGCTGAAACCGGGTCGGCCCACGATCGGTTTCGACGCTCCATTCCGAGGGCTCGGAATCGGTCGAGACTTTGAGGATCCGGCGGATGTGCGGCACGAACTCGCGCCGGCCCAAATCCTCTTCCAGCACCTCTCGCACGGCAGCCGACAGGCTGCCCAGGTCTTCGATCAGTGCCAGTTCGCGCCCTTCGGCATCGACAATCGAGATCCAATGCTGCGGATCGGAAATGGGGAACGACCGCACCGGCTCGACGCCGATGTGTCGCCGGCCGGATGAATCGACCAGCACCAACCGACCGTAAGGATCGTGGCTCAAGCCGAACGAGCCGGGCGCGTTGATCACTGCGGGGACGTCATTGCTGGTCATAGTTTTAGCTCGCGGCGGCGCCCTCGTGGGACAGCAGGGTAAATCCAACCCCCTGCCCCATCCTGTTTCCGCAGGGGGGGAATCGGAGCTGAGAGTAGGCTATTCTAGACACCCCGCAAAGGGGGACCAGGGGCCCGGGGGCGGGCGGCTAGACCGCGGCGCTGGCCTTTCGCCCCGGGGTCGGTATTTTTTCCCCAGGGTGTGCTCTTTCAGGCGAAATCGACCTGTCCGAATGCGCGTCTGCTGCGGCCGAGAAACTGGCAAAGTCGGCATGCCCGGACGTCGGCCCAGGGAGGCCCTGGAATTTTTTGTAGGCGCTTGCTTGGCAGCCCTGGCAGCAGCCATTACGATGGTACTTGCTGGTTTCCAGTTTGCGCGCCGCGGTATGCATCGGATTGCGAAACTGGCCCGGCAAGGCGAGTCTCGGTC
The DNA here is from genome assembly GCA_963793635.1 of uncultured Planctomycetaceae bacterium. Taxonomy (GTDB): domain Bacteria; phylum Planctomycetota; class Planctomycetia; order Pirellulales; family PALSA-1355; genus CAWCAX01. Next base: position 452,195 of record CAWCAX010000006.1, on the reverse strand, counting down.
GCCCAGTCCTGCGGGCTCTGGGGCCGGGTTTCGCGCCGCGCGCGGCGGACCTACCTTACAAAGCTTCTGGCCCACCTTACAAACGTCTGGCCCACCTTACAAACGTCTGGCCCACCTTACAAACGTCTGGCCCACCTGATTCCCGCTGGCTCGATCGGAGCTTCCCCTACCCACCATACACCCGGTTTGAAGCTGAGATCAATTTGATCTCGCCTGCTATCAAACCAGCGACGGCAATAGCGATTGCGGCATGGGAGCCGCTTGGGCGTAAGTAGCACAGTTATGCCCAGTGCCCGGGTTCGACCGGCTCACGGATGGAATGGAAAGTCGTAACGACCGTTGGCACGATACGTGCATCGTACGAACTCTTAAGTCCTCCTGAGCAGTCAACCGAACAACAAAGCGGGCCTTCTCAACGCGTAACAGCCAGGGCGTAAAACGCAACGCCACCCCGACATCCCGCCCTCACGGGATGTTCGAACTGCCCCCACCTGCTGCTGATTGGGTGCCATGACGGCATGAGCGGGGCGTGAACCGATGGCGCAAACACAGCTTAGGCATCTTGGAGCAGAAGACACATGGAATTCCGTAAGGTCCTGGCTCTTCGCGGACCGAACATCTGGGCGAACTTTCCGGTCCTTGAAGCTTGGGTCGATCTCCAAGACTTGAAGGACTCTCCCTCGGACACCCTGCCCGGCTTCAACGAGCGGATCATGGCCTGGCTGCCCACGCATGATCGAGCATCGCTGCGGCCTCGGTTTTCGCGGCGGGTTCTTCCAGCGTTTGCGCACCGGAACCTACCAGGGGCACATCCTGGAACACGTCTCGCTCGAATTGCAGGCCTTGATCGGCATCGAGGTGGGCTACGGCCGGGCGCGGGAAACATCGGAAGACGGCGTCTATAAAGTCGTCATCGAATACCAGGACGAAGAGGTCGGCCGGGCCGTGTCTGGAAACCGCCCGCCGGCATGCTCGACGCCGCCGTCCGCGACCTGCCGTTCGACGTCGAAGCCGAACTGGCCGCCCTCCGCGAATTGCACCAGAAAATCTGCCTGGGCCCGAGCACCAACGCCATCGTTCAAGCCGCGATCAAACGGGGTATTCCGGTCCGCCGGCTCAATACGGAAAGCCTGGTCCAACTGGGCTACGGCGCTCGCCAGCGCCGCATCCTGGCCGCTCAGACCGATCGCACCGGCGCCGTGGCCGAGGCGATCGCCCAAGACAAAGAACTGACGCGCTCGCTGCTGCGGGCCATGGGTGTGCCGGTGCCCGAAGGGCGCCCGGTGACCGACGCGGAAGACGCCTGGAAAGCCGCCCAGGAAATTGGCGTGGCGGTGGTCGTCAAACCGCAATATGGCAGCCAGGGGCGCGGCGTAGCCACCGACCTTTCGACGCGCGAGCAGGTCGTCGCCGCTTATAACGCCGCTCGCGAAGAAACCCGATATGTGATGGTCGAACGTTTCGCCCCCGGAGCCGACTATCGCCTGCTGGTCGTAGGCGACCGCGTGGTGGCGGCCGCCCGCCGCGAGCCGGCCCAGGTCATCGGCGACGGCCACTCGACGATTCGCGAATTGGTCGACGAGGTCAATCGCGACCCGCGCCGCGGCGACGATCACGCCACGGTGCTCAGCAAAATCAAGCTCGACTCGGTCGGGCTCAATGTCCTGGCCGAACAAGGCTACACGCCCGATTCGGTTCCCGCCCGCCGGCCAGCAGGTGCTCATTCGCCGCAATGCCAATTTGAGCACCGGCGGCACGGCCGCCGATGTGACCGACCTGGTCCATCCGGAAGTGGCCGCCCGGGCGATCGAAGCGGCCAAGATGATCGGCCTGGACGTGGCCGGCGTGGATGTCGTGGCTGTGGATATCAGCCAGCCGCTGGAGAGCCAAGGGGGCATCGTCGTCGAAGTCAACGCCAGCCCCGGCCTGCGGATGCACATCGAACCTTCGTCCGGAAAGCCCCGCCCGGTCGGCGAGGCGATCATCGACAGCATGTTCGCCCCCGGCGAGAACGGCCGGATTCCGGTCGTGGCCGTGACGGGCGTCAACGGCAAGACGACCACCACCCGCTTCATCACCCACCTGCTCCGCACTGCCGGCCGCAAGGTGGGCATGACCTGCACTGACGGCATCTTTATCGACGACCGCCGGGTCGACGGCGGCGATTGCAGCGGCCCGGTCAGCGCCCAATCGGTGCTGGCCAACCCGCTGGTCGAAGCGGCCGTGCTGGAAACGGCTCGCGGCGGCATCCTGCGGGCCGGCTTGGGCTTCGATCGCTGCGACGTGGCCGTGGTCACCAATATCGGCGAAGGGGACCACCTGGGCCTGGCCGAGATCGACACGCTGGAAAAGCTGGCCAAGGTCAAACGCTGCATCGTCGAGGTGGTGCCCGAGGGCGGCTTCGCCGTGCTCAAGGCCGACGATCCGCTCGTGGCCGAGATGGCCGAATATTGCCACGGCTCGGTGATTTTCTTCGCTCAGCGGGGCGACGATCACGACGATTGCCAAGCATCGTCGCGAAGGGGGCCGGGCCGTCTTCGTCGAACACGATACGATCGTGCTGGCCGAGGGGAGCAACGCCATACCGCTGATCTCGTTGTCGGACGTGCCGCTGACGCACGGCGGCCGGATCGGCTTCCAGGTGGAAAACGCGCTGGCTTCGGCGGCTGCCGCCTGGGCCCTGAACATGCCGCTGGACGTCATCCGCGCCGGACTGGAAAGCTTTGCCGGCGACATGGAAAAGGTGCCCGGCCGGTTCAACCTGCTCGACATTCGCGGCGCTACCGTGATCGTCGACTACGGCCACAATGTTTCGTCGCTGCAAGCCATGATCGAAGCCATCGAACAGTTCCCGCACCAGCGCCGCACCGCCGTCTACACCGCCGCCGGCGACCGGCGCGACGGCGACATGATCCGCCAGGGCGAGCTGCTGGGCGATGCGTTCGACCGCGTCATCCTCTACGAAGACCACTATGTCCGCGGCCGCCAGAGCGGCGAGATCATGGGCCTGTTGCGGCGCGGCATGACCGGCGGCGATCGGCTGACCGACACCCAGGAGATTTTCGGCGCCGTCAAAGCAGTGGAAACCGCGCTGCGGAGCGTGCTGCCGGGCGACCTGCTGTTGGTGCAGGCCGACGAGATCGACGAAACGGTCAATTTCATCAAGCGCTACCTGGCTTCGACCGAAGCTTGCCGCGAGATCGATATGATCCAGGCGCTCGAACGTTCCCGCCACTGCGGTCCCCTCGGCCGGCGCGACGGTCTACGCCTCGCCGGTGGTGGATTGAAACTTTTATTAAGGGGATGGGGGGATGAAGAAGGGATACGGGGGATAAGAAAACGGGACTGACAAAACCCGGCGGCCACATAACAAGGGTGTCGGAAACCAACAGCCCTGTTGGTTTCCGACACCCTTTTCTTTCTCCGCGGGAAGACGCCGATCTCGCAAGCCCAAGCGTTGCGTGCTACTGGGCCCGTCGTTGCCCGCGAGGCGCTCTTGGATGGTTTCTGCCAAACGCCCGGGCGCTGTTGGGCTGGCAAATCCGGCTAGGCCCGTACCGACTTCGGAACGAACTTCCCGCGGATATCGAACGGCTCAAGCGATTCGGTCGTCACGGTCCACGCATCGTAGATCACGCCGAGCGTCGTCTCACTGCGCTTTTTACCAATGGTTGACCGTCGTCTCCGACGATGAGGCCGGCGTCGGTACGGCCACGACTCGCGGTTCGGGTCGCACTTTGCGGGCCGTGGTGGCACACTTCGGTGAAGTGCACGCTGAAGCATGGCAGGCCGGACGAGCCGGGCAGCCACAGTTCGATCGTCCTGCACAGCAGCAGCCGGCCGACGACAAAATAGCAAACAAGAAAATGAGGCGGAGCATCCTTGCAGCCTTCTTTTGGGGGGAGCTATGGTACACCCGAACCGCACGCCGGCGCGGGCATCGCTAGCGACAGAATCGGCAATTCCCCTGCGAGCCTTGAAGACACTAGCACCGGGTGCTATCTATAGAGGTCGTGCGGTTCTTTCGGCGTTGCGCGGATATGCTGGCAATGCGGTTAAACAGGGCGCCGCCGCGCGGTCGTGCAGCCGATTTCCCGAGAAAATGGGCGTCCGCGAACCGCTGCCGCAAGATTCAGTCGCCCCCTTTATGGCAATTGCCAAGTCCGGAAACCGGCCGTAAAGAGAAAACTCAACGTTCAAGCTCTTTCCCAAATGAGGATCTCGGCTCACATTTATTGCGTTGCACAAGAGAGTTCCCAGCCGGCCGGCAGATCCGCCGGCGAGGTGGTTCATGCACAGCACCACGCTTCGCACATCGAACTCCGACACGATTCCCGACTTCTTGCAAACGCTGGGGCTGTTACTTCCCGTTTCGGTCGAGGATGTCAACGAGGCCTACAGCCTCAAGTTGAAATCGTCTCAGGTCGGCGGCAGCGCGGCCGACGATAGCACGCTGCAACAAGCTTTCCAGCAGGCGCTGGAGTACGCCGAGTTCTGCGCGGAACACCGATCACCAAGCGCGGTCTGAAAGTGATCGACGGTCTGCAAGGGCTGGAGTGGATCGGCCTGCCGGCCGGCACCTTGGACCTGCCGGACCGCTGGCGAGTGCACCGTCGTTATCCCAAGCTGAAATTTGCCGCCAAAGGCGAAGCCTGCGCTGCCCAGTGCAAAGACAGGCTGACGAAACCGGCTTCGTCGTAGGCACTCTCATCGGCATTCTGGGACGGATTGCACTACTCACGTCGTAGGCCAAGATGTCTGCGAAAGTCGCGCGACAATCTTGGTCGTCTTCAATTTGAAAGCGCCTCAGGACGGAACCGGAACGCCGCTTCGGCCGTCAGACAATTTCCCTCCGTCATCCCCCGTATCCCCAGTCATCCCCTTATCCCCTTCCCAAACCCCGCCTACTTATACGCTTCGACCTCGCTCAGCCCGGCGGTTTGACCGGGGCCGCTGTAGATGTGCACGCCGAAGCCGGTGAGCTTGGCCTTGCCGGTGGGAAAGATGCCAGAACTGATCGCTGGCGGTTTCGCCGGCCAGCACCTTGCCGCTGGTCGCGTCGTCGAGCCCTTCGGTCGTGAAGATCGCGATTCGCCGCGCAACTTGCGATTGGCGTAGCGAACGGTCGTACGTGGCGACCAGGCCGATCGGGAGCGTCTTGCCCAGGTCGATCGTGAAGAAGGCGCCCCTGGTGGGAAACGCCGCGGTATTCAAGGGGGCCCAGGCGGGCACTTTGCCCGCGTCGAAACGGCGCCCGTCGGCGATTTGCGTTGGGTCGAGCGGCACGGGCAAATACAGGCCTGCGACGCGGTCGGGGTCGGAATTCGCGCAGTACAGCTTGCAGGTTTTGGGCGTGGATTTTCCGCCCACCGAGTCGTCGAGCAGGTCGTCCAGGTCGTCACTCGCCGACCCCTGCTTGGCCTGGGCGCGGTTTTCGGTCGGGCTGCCGGCCGGTTTGACATAGCACAGGTTCGCGCCTGGCCAGGCGAAACTCCATAGCGAGCATTCGGCGACGTCCGCCGGTCCGTCGGCAGCCACGACCAGACTGGCTCCCTGCCCGCTGAGCGGAATGTCGACGACGCGATACGTGGGCGTGGGCAAATCCAGCAGAAATTCGTTCTTACCGCCGGCGTCAGTCGTGCTGATCTTGAGCGATTTGTTTTCCGCCCCCCGTCGATAGACCAGGTGCACAAACGTGTTGTCGGCCTTGCCGGCCGAGAGTTCGATGTTTTCTTTCAGGGCATGAAACTTTCGACCCCAGGCTTCGGTCGCCGGGCCGGCGGCCTTCCAATGGGCAATCTCTTGGGCTTGCAGCTCATCCTTGGCAAGCTTGAGCGTCTCGGGCTCCAGGTAATCGGCTGGCGCGGGACGGCGCACGAAGTCGGCCGCGGGCGCCAGCGCGTGCGTGGCCTTGTCGGCCGCGGCGGCGACGTCGGTGCGCCATAACTCGTGTCCGGCCGCATCAAGCAGCGCGAGCTCGCCGGCCGCATTGGCAGTCAGCACCCGATTTTTGCCGGCTGCCGCCAGGATCGATCCGGGCCCGCTGCCGCGCACGGTCCACAATTGCTGGCCCGTGGAATCCAGTGCCCGCAACTCACCGCTGCGCAAGGCGACCACCGCGGCCGAGCCATCGGCCAGCACCGCCACGGCGGATATGCCCGCCAGCTCGACGCGCGTCAGCCGATCGCCCGCGGCCAGCACGAGCAAGCTCTTGAAGGCAAACGCGGTCAGTTCTCCGCCGTCCGACATCGCGACGCCCACCCCGTCCTGCGGCCCCAGCCGCCCGGACTGCCCCGCCGTGGGCGGAGTAATCGTTTGCTCCACGAGCGGTTTACCGGCCGCGTCGATGAGCCAGATCGTGCCGTCGAACCCGGCCAGTGCCGTGAGCTTTCCGCCCTGCGAAACGGCGGCAAAACCGCTGTGGACCGTGTAGGGCGAACTGCGGTACTTCGACGAATCGCCCAGGTGCCAGAGAACCTTGTCGTGCTCCAGATCCCAAAGCACGGTTTCCGAGGCGGTCGGTTGCGGGGCAGGCGAGCCCATGCCGCCGAACGGCGGACGGCTGTCCAGCGACAGCAGCACACATCGTCCGTCCGGCGAAAAGGTGCTGCCGATCGCAAACCGCGGATAGAGCAGCGAAAACCGCCAGTGCGCGCGCTCCGCGTCGCGATAGACCAGCGGCGCGGCACCAGGTCGTTCGACCAACAATTCTCCGGCGCGCGAAACAGCGCCGTCTGGCCGTCGGGGGCCGTGGCAAACCCGGCTTGCCAATCCGGCGGCAAGCCGGCCGTTTCGCCGGAATAGACGGTGCGCTCTGCGGCCAGTTTGCCGTCGGGCCTGATCGAGAGCGAACTTACCTCGATTTCGGTCGGAAAATGCCAGCCCGGGTCGATGGCCAGCACCTTTTCCACCAATCCATGCAGCCGGCCCTGCCGATCCAGCCCGACGTGCGACTTTATCAAATCGGGTGTCCGCAGGGTGGCCGTGATCTTGCCCTTGGCGTCGACGAAGGCCAAATTGTCGTTCTGCCCTTCCAGCAGCAAGGCCGAGCGGCCGTCGGCCGTGGCCAACAATTTCGACGAGCGCTCCCGGGGCGAAAAATTGTGGTAGGGCTGGTCGACTGGGCGATTTTCCTGCTCGACCCGAGCGGCCAAGAGCTTTGTGACGGCCAGAGTGGCGGGTTTTTTAGGCGCGGCGGGCCGCGCCGCAGCGGCCAGAAACTCGGCCGCCTTGCCCAAAGCGGCTTCGTCGTTGGCGATGACCGCCAAGGCCTGACAATCGGCCATGAACGGACTGAACGCGACGAGCAAGCGTCCCTGGCCGCGACCGGGAACGCCCGGCGAGCCGACCCAAGGGCTGACCGCCCGCAGGCTCTCGGCCAGTCGGCCGCCGGAAAATACGATGCAATCCTGGCCCACGATGTACGGCGGATTGATCTCCGCATAGCCGCCCAACTCGGGCACGTGTATCCGCCTGATCCGATCGATATGCGGCGCCAGATTTCCGCGATAGCCGATAAGCTCGCCGGCGGCAATCCGCCGCAGCCGCTCCTGGTCGTCGGAGGCGCGGATACCAGCGCACCGGCAACGTGTCGAAATCCTCGGGGGCGACGTGCCAGAGCCGCGCCTTGACGCCGGCCGAGTTCAACGCCTCAGCCAGCCGCCGGGCCACGGGCAACAAGGCCTGTTGTCCCGGCTCGACGATCACCAGCTTCTCTTGCTCGCGGGCGATAAACGCTTGCAGGTGGGCCCGATCGACCACATGCACTTCGCCCGTCGCTTGAGCGCTGGCCGGCGCCTGGGCCGCCTGCACCGCGAACGTCGCGACGGCGATTTTGCCGGTCAGCAGTTCCTGAACGCTGAGCTTCCACGGGCCGGCGGCGTCGTGCCGCGGCCAGCGGCACGCGCAACTCGTTCTCGGCCGCTTCGAACCATTGCCGCCGGACGTTTCCATCCGGCCCCGAAAGCGCACAGGCCACCGGCACACGCCCCAGGCGGGCGCCGGCGGTGTCGGCCACCGATACGCGAAACACGAGCTCTGCGCCCAGCCGCGGGCCGGCGCTGTGCTGGATCGAGATTTCTTCCGGCGGCCGCTTATAGAGGGCCAACAGCAGCGTCGGCTCGGTGACCAGGTCGAGCGTGAGCTGCGTGCGGCCGTCTTGGGTTGTCGCGCTAAGCGTCTGCTGATGCACCAGGTCGCGCACCGTCCAATCGGCGCCGGCGAGCGACAGCGGCAAACCGTGCGGCCGGAGAAAATCGTTCGAGTGGGTCCCAACCGCATCGGCGATCACCGCGACATAGCGCACCGGCCCGGCGTCCATCGTCAGGGCCAGCGCCTGCTGCGAATCGGTGGCCGCCAGCGGCTCCAGACTCGAGCTTCGTCAGGGCGGCAGAAAGTGGCTCGCGCCAGTGCTCGTTGAACTCCTGCCACATTTGGGCGTGGGCTCCGGGATCGAATCCGCCCAGTTCCCACAGCTGTTTTACCGCGATCGGCAGCGTGGCGGCACCGGGCACGTCGATCGTATGCTCGCCTACCGACAGCACCTTTCCTCCGCGCTTCTGAAACGCGGCAAGGGCCTGCGCCATTTCCGGCTCCAGCGGAATTTGTTCCTGCACCAGCACCAACAGCTCGATTGCCGCCGGCACGCCGGTCTTTGCCAGTTCGTCGTCCGACACCAACAGCGGGCGGATAACCGAGCCGGGTCAGGTGGTAATACATGGCATGCAATTCGTACATGCCGTGCGGCACGACCGCTTGCCGGCAAGTGCGCGAAAGCAAGGCCACGCGCCGCTCGGGCGTGGCGTCGCGGGCGATCGAGCCGTATTGACTCACCAGCCGCAGGCCCTGGCCGCGGAGCTGGAGCTCGGCCGGGTCCCACCCGTCCGACAGCGGCGCTCCGCCCCCCTGGATGCCGCGGGCAAAGCCGTGCAGCAGGCTTTTCATCGTGCCTTCGGGCGTGGTGCCCCAGCAGACGGTCAGCCATACGGGTTGACCGCCGGTGTTGCCGCGGGCCCAATCGGTCACAAAGCCGGTCGACATCGGCCAATCGCCGAAGTCGGTATAGCTTTCGTAGCAGGCGGCGTTCATGTCGGCGAACAGGGCCCGGCTGCGTTTGCCCTCGTCGTGACCGGCGTTGTCGAACAGCGTACAGACCGTTTGCGGCCGCACCTGGCGGACGGCCGCGTTGTAGAGCCGGTTATGCTGCGCCGAAGCCCAGCTCCTGCTCGCTGCGCCACCAATCGGTCGCCCGCTGGGCAATCGACCGCCGCGCGCTGCCGGTCGGCCGGATCGGCGGACGTTTTGTGCTCGGCCAGCCATTTCAGATCCGCGGGCGAGGCCGGCTCGAAACCGGCGGAGCGAACCTTCTCGTCCAGCACGCGCATCCGGTCGCCCGTATGGGCGTCGGTCGGCACGCCCCCTTCCACATAGCCGCCGAGCGCCGGAAACCAGCTATAGTTGACGCCCCAAAACGAGGCGTAGTCGCCGGTCTGCTGAGTGAACAACTGCATCCGGCGGATCATCCGCTCGACCGACGGCGGATAGCTGTGATGGTAGGAAAGCCCTTCGTTATAGAAGTTCGCCCCGCGGGCGCAGGTGAGATCGATCAACCGAATGTGATGCCGCAGCAGGCGCGAAAGCAGCGCATCGTTGGCCGCGGGCTGAAGCGCCAACTCGTCGGGCAGGCCTGGAAAAGCCTCGCGCAGGCGGGCGGCCAGCGAGACGTTGGTCTGCGGCATTTGGGTGTCGAGCAGGCTGGCGTGCCCGGTGGCCGAGCCCATCTGAAAGCCGAAACTGTCCAACAGCGCCAAACCCGACTCCGAAACCGGCCAGCAAGGAAAGCAGCAACTGATGGCTTGCAGCAGAAAAGGGCTCTTGGGCGTCCAGGCGACAATCTCCAGCGGCACCCTGCCACTCGCCTGCTTACCGGACTGCAGCCAAAGGTGATACTTGCCGCAGGGCAAGTCCCCCGCGGCCAGGTTGAACATTCGGGAGTCGTGCTGCCCGGCGGCAACCGGTGGCAGTTCGAGTTGCCCCAGCTTGATCGGTGCGCCTGGTTGCGGGTCGGTTGCTCCCGTTTCCGCCGGCTGCAGAGGATTTCGGCCGTCGCCGGCTTGCTCGGCCCGGCAATCAACACCGCGTACGTGGCCTGCTCGGTTTCGGCGAAGACCGTCCGCCAACGATGCGGCATCAGTTGCAGCTTTTGGGTCGCATCGGCCACCAAGAACTCAAAGCGCGGTGGTGTCGAAGGCCTTGCTCGAAATCGACACGCCCACTGGCCCCGCGGCCCAGGGGGGCAAATCGATGGCCAGCCACAACAGGTCGCTCTGCGGACAATGCAGGCTGGCGGCCACGATTCTGAGGGCATCGCGAGCGACGCTGGCAGCGACCGATTTCTCCTCCAGAGCTTGCACGTCGAGCGATCCGCCCGGCACCGGGGTGTTGCCCAACACCAGTTGCGCAGCAAACGCGGTCGGCGAAAAATCCTCCCTGGTGGCACGTTGATACTGCGTTTTGTCCAGGGCCACGAGAGCCGGCTTGCCAGGCGCCACAAGCGGAGGCACATACAGCACAAAGACCGGCGGCTTTTCGCCACCGAATCGACTGACCGTCACCGGCACCAGGTTCGTCGGCGGTTTGCCCGTCGAGGCTTCGGCCGGCCCGTCGACCGTTCGCCGCAGGCCAGCGTCGGTAATCTGCACGCCGGGCGCCAACTGCGAGGCTTTGGCATCGATGCGGCCGTCGGCCGTCAGGGCGAACCGTCCGAAGCTGGAATCGTATTGCCCTGCGACGGGCAACCACAGGATCAGCGGGTTGAACTGGGCCTCTTTACGCAACAGCGACTTCTGATCGCGCGTCACGCGGATCGGCGCGGCAACGGGGGTGCCGGCCTGATCCAAGGTTTCCAACCGCACCGGCGCACAGAGGATCCGCAGCTCGATGCCTGCCGCGGCATCGACCACCTGCACGGCCGGATGTTTGGACAGGATTTCACCGGGCCGGACCTCGATCGGAATCGCCCCGGGCATCAACTGCTGCTTGCCCAGCGCGAGCTTCACCCGGGACTCGGTTGGAAAGGTCGGCTCAGCAGTACTGGTTTTGCTCGATTTCGAGGCCTGCGGGGCCAACAGTTCGGTGTCGCCCAGGCGAAATTCGGTCGGAGCGACCGCCGCTGCCACCACCCCCTCGACCGTGCGCCAATAGACCCCTTCGTCGATCGCCTGCTCGGGGTCGCTGTGCATCACCAGTCGAAACCGGATGCCGCTGTCCGCTCGATCCAGCAGATCGTCGACCGGGCTGCCGGCGTCGGGCCGTTTGGTCTTGGGCTTGACGTCGTCGAGCAGATCCTCGGCTAAGGTCCAACTGCCCAGCCCAATGGTGGCAACGATCGCCAGCGCGATCCGGTTCATATACCGCATTACTTGGTCGTCCTGGGTGCGAGGGAATTGGGACGCGAGGCGGGAGCGTTCAGATCGAGGGCAGGGCAAGTCTGCCAATTATAAGTCGCGGGTGGGCCTTATCCTAGGGATGAGCGTCGGCAGCCTGGGGTTATCATACGCGCGGGCTCCGGCCATTAGCCAATCGGCTCCGGCCAGTCTATATTCAGGGGGTTGGCCGCTGTAGCGAGTGGTCTCGCACTCTTTTCATCTCCTCTGCCCTGGGCGGCCCCTTAGCAATGACCACCGATCATCTGCCTGAACAATCATCTGCCGACCAGGCGCTGGAAGAACCGCCAGCCGCCGGCTTGGCCGCTGAGCACGATCTGGCTGCCCTGGCGGCCCCCGGCTATCCGCAGGCGCGGGTGGTGCTCAAGGCGCGCAAAGCCCGGCCGTTCTACGGTCGCCATCCTTGGGTGCTGGAAAGCGCGGTCGAACGCACGGAAGGCAACCCGGCCGACGGCGACGTGGTCGACCTGGTGGCCGACAATGGCAAGTTCGTCGCCCGCGGCATCTACAACAGCGCCAGCCGCATTCGCGTGCGACTGTATAGCTGGTCGGCGGCCGACGCGCTGGACGACGACTTTTTGGGATGGCCGGATCGCCCGGGCGATCGAGCTGCGGCGGCAACTGGGCTACGACGACCCACGCGGGGCGGCCCGCTTGCTGTTCAGCGAGGCGGACGGCCTGAGCGGGCTGGTGGTCGACCGCTACGGCCAGTGGCTGTCGATGCAAGTCACGGCCCGGGCCACGGCCGCGCGGCTGGACGAGCTGACGCGAATCCTGGTCGAGCGGCTCAACCCGCGGGGCATTTTTCTGCGCACCGAAAAAGGGGTCTCGCAGGCCGAAGACCTCGACCTGCGCGACGGACTGCACTGGGGCCAGGCGCCGGAAGGCCCGGTGTTCATGGAAGAGAACGGCCTGCGCTACGGCGTCGATCTGGCCGAGGGGCAGAAGACCGGGTTCTATCTCGACCAGCGCGAGAATCGCCGCGTGGCGGCCAGCTATTTCAGCGGCCGGCGGGTGGTCGACATGTGTTGCTACAGCGGCGGCTTCAGCCTTATCGGCCGCGGTGCTGGGCAATGCCCACGATGTCTGGGGTTTCGACTCCAGCCAAAAAGCCGTGGCCTTGGCCCGGGCCAACGCCGAGCTAAACGGCGTCACCAATGCCCGATTCGATCCGGGCGATTGTTTTGCGGTGCTGGAGACCCTGGCCGCCCGGCACGAGCGGTTCGGCGCCGCCGTGGTCGATCCGCCCAAGTTCGCCCGCAGCCGCGGCGCGGTGGACGAGGCACTGCGGGCGTATCACCATTTGAATCGGCTGGCGATCGGCGTGCTGGAGCCGGGTGGCATCCTGGTCACGTGCAGTTGCTCGGGTCACGTCAGCCGCGAAGATTTTCTGTACATGCTGGTCGGCGTGGCGCAGCAGAGCAAGCGCGACATCCAGATACTCGAAGCTGCGCGGCGCCGCCCCGGACCATCCGGTGAGCGCGACGTGCCTGGAGACCGAGTATTTGAAGTGCTATATCTGCCGGGTGCTGTGATTGGCGGAATCGGGCGAACGGTGATCGAACCACAGAGACACAGAGGCACAAAGAGGAATGCAAGAAAAGTGAGAGAGCCGGGGGCAGAGAATAGACAGTAGGATATAAGAACGATCAGTGATTTCGGAGCTTTCTCGCGTCTTTCTTCTCCGTGTCTCTGTGCCGCTGTGGCTACATTCTTCCGTCTGCGGATCGCATTCGTCTTCACGCCCACGGCGAAAACAACTAACGGTGGCTGATGGAACTCTCGAAGCAAGATAAAAAGGCACTCGCCAAGGCGCGGGCCGCGGCCGTGGATTGCAGCGTGCCTGACAGCCAGCGGCATATCCTGCTGTGTTGCAATACCGACCGTGCGCAATGCGGCAGCAAACGGCGGATGCTGGCCAGTTGGAATTATCTCAAGACGCGACTCAAGCAACTCGGATTGAGCGAGCAAGGGGGCGTCTATCGCAGCAAGGTCGCCTGCTTCCGGATTTGCGTGGGCGGCCCGATCGCCGTGGTCTATCCCGAGGGGGTTTGGTACGGACTGTGCGATCCGCCGGTGTTGGAACGGATCATTCAGGACCATCTGATCGGCGGCGAGCCGGTGGAGCAATATCGCATCGACGGCCGGGCCATCACGGACGGCGAAATCCACAACCTGGACGGCTACGAGCGGGCGATGGAAGAAGCCCAGCGGCCGCACTGAGTGCGCTGCGGGCTTTGCATCGGCACTAACGGACTTCATCACCACGCCAAGGAACGTTTGCCATGGGCAGCCCATTTCGTTTGTCGGTGGTTTGCGTCATTTTTTTGGCCGCGTCGCTTGTCGCTCAGGCCGACGACTGGCCCCAGTGGCGCGGCCCCCAGCGCGACGCGGTCTGGCGCGAGACCGGATTGGTCGATCATTTTGCCACCGACACCTTGAAACTGCGCTGGCGGGTGCCGCTGGGCAGCGGCTACAGCGGTCCGACCGTCGCCCAAGGCAAAGTGTATGTCACCGACCGGCTGGTCGAGCCCAAGCAAGTCGAACGCGTCCACTGTTTCGATTGGCAAGACGGACGGACCCTTTGGACCCACGTCTACGATTGCCCGTATGCCGACGTGGGCTACACCGACGGGCCGCGGGCCAGCGTGACGATCGACGACGGCCGGGCCTATTCGCTGGGCACGATGGGCAATCTGTTTTGCCTGGACGCCGCCAAGGGAGAAGTGCTGTGGCAGAAAGACCTGGCCCAAGACTACAAAATCCGGATGCCGATCTGGGGCATCGCGGCTTCGCCCCTGGTGGAAGATGATTTGCTCATTCTGCAAGTCGGCGGCGAGCACGCCTGCATCGTGGCCCTGGACAAACGATCGGTGCAGAGCGCTGGACGGCGCTCGACGATCGGGCCAGTTATTCGGCGCCGATCATCATCGAACAAGGGGGCGAGCGGGTGCTGGTCTGCTGGACGGGCGATAACGTCGTGGGGCTCAACCCGCGCAATGGCGACGTGCATTGGAAGCATCCGTTCACGCCCACGCGGATGGTCATCGCCATTGCGACCCCCGCCGTGGGCGGCGACCGATTGCTGGTCAGCTCGTTCTACGACGGCTCGCTGATGCTCAAGCTCGATCGCGATCGGCCGCAGGTCCAACAGGTTTGGCGCCGCCTGGGCCCCGACGAGCAACACACCGACAGCCTGCACGCGGTCATCGGCACGCCCTACTTGGAAGGAGACTCGGTGTACGGCGTCGACAGCTACGGAGAGCTGCGCTGTCTGGATGCCGGAACCGGCGACCGCGTCTGGGAGAGCCTCAAAGCGACGCCCAAAAGCCGCTGGAGCACGATTCACATGGTCCGCAATGCCGATCGGACCTGGATGTTCAACGAGCGCGGCCAGGTGCTGATCACCCAGCTCTCGCCCTCCGGCTATACCGAGATCAGCCGAGCGCAGCTGATCGAGCCGACCTCGGGCCAGTTGGGCCAGCGCGGCGGCGTGTGCTGGGCGCATCCGGCCTTTGCCTACAAGCATATCTTTGCCCGCAACGACGAGGCCCTGGTCGCGGCCAACCTGGAAGCCGGCTCGAATTACGCACGAATAGTTCGTAGCCGGTCTTTCCATGTTTTTATGCCGCTGGGAGCTCACGGCGCCGGGTGAGATATTAATTATTGCAAGAGCGTTAATTACGTTGACCCGGCAAACGAATCCAGTAGACTAAGGCGCAATATGGTGAGAATAGAGAGAGACGGGTCGCGGCTGAAGTTCGCCCGACCGCCCAATCCCATCTGACACCTGTTCAGGCGGTAGGGTCAGGCCACTAAGCAGGGAACGCTTAGATGCATGTCTACCGAATAGGTTCGCGCATTGCGGTCCACACGCCCGCCAAGCTGAATCTCTTTTTCGAGGTGCTCTCGAAGCGCACCGACGGATTTCATGAGATCGAAACACTCATGGTCCCGATCAGCTTGTACGATAGCCTGACGTTTGATCCACAGCCGTCCGGCCGCGTGATGCTCGATTGTCGCTGGGCCGGACAGCAGTCCGGAAAAGTCGACTTGGAATCGCCCGCGGATTCATCACATGGGGATCCAACATCGCTGGGCGTGTTGCCGCCGGAAGCGGAGAACTTGGCGCTGCGAGCGGCACTTTTGTTGCGCGAGCGGGCGGGCGTGGAGGCTGCAGCCAGCATGAGCCTGGTCAAGCGCATTCCCGCCGCGGCGGGGTTGGGGGGTGGATCGAGCGACGCGGCGGCGGCACTGCTGGCCGCCAACCTGGGCTGGAAATTGAACTGGTCGCGGGCGCGGCTGATGGAACTGGCCGCCGAACTGGGAAGCGACGTGCCGTTTTTTCTGGCCGGCGGCGCCGCCATTTGTCGCGGTCGCGGCGAGAAAATCGAACCCGTGGGACAGCTCGGCGCACTGTTTGGCGTGGTCGTGCGTCCGCCGGCCGGGCTCAGCACGGCCCAGGTCTACGCGCATTGCCGGCCGGGTCGGCCGGTGCGCAGCGCGGCGCCGTTGGTCGGCGCGCTGCGCAGCGGCGACCTGCGTCGGCTCAAACCCTTGATGCACAATACTCTGGAAGCGGCAGCTGTGGAGCTTTGCCCCTGGATCGGGCGGCTGCAGCACGAATTTTCCCGACTGAACTGCGTGGCAGCGCAGATGAGCGGCAGCGGGACGAGCTACTTTGCGATCTGCCGCCATGCGTCTCACGCTCGGCGAGTGGCCGGGCAGTTGCGATCGCGTGGGGTGGGGCGGGTCTATGCCGTGCGTTTGTAGCAGTTCGATTTCCCATTTCCCCTAGGAGAATGGTCGTGGAAATCACCGAGGTTCGCATCAAACTCATGGAAGAAGGGGGCGAGCGTCTGCAGGCGTTTTGTTCGATCACGTTCGACGACAGCTTCGTGATCCGCGACCTGAAGATCATCGAAGGCTCCAACGGTCCGTTTGTGGCCATGCCCAGCCGCAAACTGACCGCCCACTGTCCGCAGTGCGGCTCCAAGAACCATTTGCGCACCGCCCACTGCAACCATTGCGGCGGACGGCTGAAGGACGACCGCCTGCCCAAGGACGAAGACGGACGCGCCAAGCTCTACGCCGACATTGCCCATCCCATCAATTCGGCCTGCCGCGAAATGATTCAGGAGCGGGTGATTCGGGAGTTCCGCGCCGAGTTGGAGCGGGCCAAACTGCCCGGCTACGTCTCGCGCTACGACGACTTCGACCCCGAGGACGCGGTCGCCCCGCCCACGCGCTCCACCGTCCAAGCAGACGGCGCCGCTCGCCCGCCGGCCACGCAAAAGAGAATCCAGGGCGCCGAGCGTCAGCCGCGCGGCCCCCACGTTCCGCACGAGCAAAATCAACCCAAAACCACCTCGGGGCCCCAACGCGATAATTTCGGCGCGGGTATTTTTTAGGGACCAGCGCAGTCCCCACGGGAAGCTTCCCGTGGGCTTAACAATCGTGGCGGTAACGCGACTGCGAAGTGCGGCGGTGGGCCGGAATCAAATCTCGGCCAGCCGCTCGGTCGAGTCGCCGAAACTGTCCTGATGGACGCCCAGCTTGTCCATCATGGCCAGATACAGACTGCACATTTTGCGGTTGGGTTTGCCCTGGTAATCCAGGACGCGGCCGGTCTCGATTTGGCCGCCGGCGCCCCCCACCATGACCACGGGCAATTGGCTGCAATCGTGGTTGCCGTGCAGCATGCTCGACAGGAACAGGATCATCGAGTTGTCGAGCGCCGTCCGCTCTCCTTCCTGGATGTTGTCGAGTTTTTCGGCAATGTAGGCCACTTGCTGGGTGAAGAACTGGTTGACCTTCAGCCAATCCGCATTGTCGGTGTGCGACAACAAATGGTGGATGATCGAGTCGACGCCGATGTTGGGAAACCGCTGGGCCGAGTGGTCGTTGTTCAGCTTCAGCGTGCAAACGCGGGTCGTGTCGGTCTGGAAGGCCAGCACCAGAATGTCGCACATCAGGCGCATGTGCTGATCGATGTCCTGCGGAATTCCGTCGGCCGGCCGTGGTGCGTCGGGCTTGTCGAGCGTGGGACGCCAGCCCTGCAGCTTGCCCAGCTGGCCGGCCTGGCTGATGCGCTGTTCCACCTCGCGGACGCTGGACAGATATTCGTCGATCTTGCGGCGGTCCCAATAGCTCACCCGGCCGCTCAGGCTCTTGGCCTCGTCCAACACCAGATCCAGGACACTCGCGTCCCCCTGGCCCACCTCGTCTCGGAACAGCCGATCGAATGCCAGCGCCGGATACAGTTCCAGCGGCGTGGCCGTGGTGGGCGAGCTCCACGAGATGTGCGAGCTGTAGATCATCGAGTAGCCTTTGTGCAGCGACGACATCGACGGCTCACAGCCCAGCACCAGGCTGGGCACCTTGGTCTGGCCGCTTTGCCGCTGCGCTACCAGTTGGTCCATGCTGATGCCTGAACGCACGCCGCCGTCTCCTTCGAGCGGAGCGCCGGTGAGCAGATTGCCGGTCATGGCGCTGTGGATGCCACCTTTGCCGGCCTCGGCATTGTAGAGCCCGCGCACCAACAGCATCTTTTCCTTGAATTTGTCGAGCGGCGCAAGCACCTGGCCCAGCTCCATCTGCCGGCCCTGGCCGTGCGCCCACCACTCTTTGCTGTGGAAGCCGTTGCCGGAAAATAGCACTGCCAAACGGACCGGCGGTTGCGATGCGGCTGCATCGGCCGACCCGTCGCCCCAAACCCGTGCGGACTCGAGCCAGGGTAAAGCCATGCTCACGCCCAGGCCGCGCAGCAAAGCCCGGCGGGTCAATCGTGAACTGTTCGCAGAGGACGTGCTTTGCATGACGGCTCCTTCTTTACCGTGGCGGCGAGCACAGCTCGGGGCCACGATAGGTTATTGTTCCTTCGTGGCATCCAAGCCGCGATGATTCAAAAACTGCGGGCTGCCCACGATCGCCAAGGCGGCGGTCGAAAAGCGATAATCGGAATTTTTCAGCTCAGCGAGCATCCCGTCGATCAGCGGTTCGTCGGAGAGCACGACGCTGCGGCCCAACGCATATCCTAGCAGCTTCTTGCAAAACTGACGCAGCACGTGCTCTTTGCGCTGGGTCAATAAATACTGCCGCAGGCCGTCCATGCCGTCGAAACGCGTGCCGTCCTTAAGCTGAGCGCCCGTGGCGATGGTCCGCCCGGCCGCGTCCGTGTCACGCAGCCGGCCAATGGCGTCATATCGTTCCAAAGCAAAGCCGAACGGATCGATCCGTTGGTGACAGACCGCGCACTCGGCCACGTGGGCGTGTTTTTCCACCAGTTGCCGGACCGTCAGATCGCCGGTCTCGTTTTCTTCTTCAGGCAGCCGTGGCACATTGGCCGGGGGCTTGGGTGTCTTCTCGCCCAGCAGCGTGTCGACCAGCCAATTGCCGCGCAGCACCGGGCTGGTCCGCGAGGCCGCCGATTGCTTAGCCAGCACGCTGCCGAAGGCCAGAATGCCGCCGCGCCCATATTGCTTCACCCCTTCGACGCGCCGCCACTGGGCACCGCTGACGCCGGGGATTCCGTAGTGTCGGGCCAGCGTCTCATCGACAAACGCATAATCGGCGTCGAGTATCTCCAGCAGGCTACGGTCGTTCTGAAACAGATCCTGAAAGAACAGCACCGCCTCCTCGAACAGGGCCTTCCTTAAGGTATCGTCGAAGGCCGGAAACAGCTTTTCGTTTTTCTCCCGATTCTCGCGCAGATCGCGCACTTGCAGCCATTGGGCCGCGAACTCGGTTGCCAGACCGCGCGACTTGCCATCTTGCAGCATCCGCCGCACTTGCGACGCCAGCACCGCCGGGTCGGACAGCCTTCCTGCCGCGGCCGACTCGCGCAGCGCTTCGTCGGGCATGCTGGCCCAGAGGAAGTAGCTCAGCCGGCTGGCCAGCTCCCAGTTCGACACCGGCTGGGCCAGGCCCCCCGGCGCCGGCTGTTCGCCACGGTAGAGGAACGTGGGGGAAATCAAAATGCCGGAGAGCACCGTGCGAAAGGCCTCGTCGTGGGTCATGCTCTTGGCGCGCAGCTTTTGATAAAGCTCGGTGAGCTGCGCCCGTTCTTGCTCGGCAAGCGGCCGCCGGTAGGCGCGCGCGGCAAACTCTGTCAGAGCCTCCAGGTGCTTGGGCCACGTTTGGGAAAACGCTTGTTCGAACTCTTCCGCCCGGCGGCGAACCGGCTCGCGGGTGCGCTTCTCGACGCGGTCGTACTCGGACGTGCCGTCCTGCGAGACGAAGCCCATGAAGGTCTCGTAGTTCCTGAATTCGACCAGAGGTTCCTGGCTCACGTAGAGCAATTCCTGCCAGAGCTGATCGAGCCGCTGCCGCCCGGCGGCGTCCAGGAACAACCGACCCAATTGGTCGTCTTCGCGGAAGTACATCCGCAGGCAAATGGTTTCGTCGTCGGGCACGATCCGGCCGTGATACAGGTAGATCGGGAAGCAGCGGCAAAACGCGTCGAACTGCGACGGAAGTCCCCCGACATTCGTCCCGCGCAGGTCGGCGCTGGCTACGCACGGCACCGCATTGACCGGCGGCCGTGCCAGATCGGGAGGGCCGGAGAGCACCTCGAACTGGACCATTTTGTGGGAACTGTCGCCGTCGAGCTGGCCTTCGACGACGAACTCGCGGTCCTGAAACATCGCCGCAGGCAAGTGAACCTCGATCACCGACGGCACCGGCACCACCAGGCTGTCCGCGGCAACCGGCTTGCCTTGCGGGTGAACTCCCCAAACAACCGGCTCCAGGCTGTCACGCGGGCCGGCGGCCGGGCTCCATCGCGTCATTTCGAGACCCTGTGAAATATCCTTCAGCGCCAGCGGGGGCTGCTGACCCCCTTCGATGCGCGGATTCTGCCAAATCGCCAGACCGGAGTCCTGGTCCCCCGTCAGACTGCGCGCGACCAGATACAACGTCACGCTGGCCTTGCCGGGCTGCAGATCGGGCCGCCCTTTGGCCGTGTACGATTCGACCAGATTCAACCCGACGGCTTCTTGCCAGACGGGCGCCATGTAGCTGCCGATCTTATTGAATTTCCACAGCACCGATTGCCAGCCGCGAATCTGGGCCGCGATCGCAGAAGCCTGCTGCGGCGAGGCTTGGCGCCAAAGTGCCCGGATGTCATCCAGCGGCAGCGATGGCTGCTCGCCCACAAGCGTTTCCCACAAGATGGCCAGATATTTCGGGCTCAGATTCTCTTTGGCGGCGACCGCCTCCAGCGTGATTTGGCCTGCCGAGAGCTCGTCGCGATGGCGAAGCGTTGCCGCCAGGTACGGCCCGAAGTCCAACTTCCCGTCGTCCGGTCCGCGGCCCAGCTCGCGATAAGTGCGCCCGATTTCTGCGAGCACTTCATTGGTCCAGTCGCGCCGGGTGACCGCGGGCGAGAACCGGAAGCCGTCGGGCAAGAGCACGGCATGTGCTGCAATCTCCTTGCCGGCGCCGAGATATTTGTTCAAGAGCGTCGGCGACATGACCAGCGCATCGCCCGAATTGGTAAAACCCTCGCCGGCGGCGCCGTCGGCGGGAAACTCGCGCGTGGGCTCCAGATCGACGCCGGTCAGATCGCGAATCGTGTAGTTGTATTCCGCGTTGCTGAGCCGCCGCACCACGACGCGCCCCGGGTCGCCGGCGGCCGCGCGAATTTCAAAGTCGATCAGCGCCTCGGGCCCAGAGGATCAGTCGATCTTTTTCGGCGGCCGAGGGTTGCGGCTCGTCTTCGGGCGGCATTTGACCATCCGCGAGCATCTCGATCGCTTTGCGCCACACTGCCAGGTCGCTGCGCAGATCAGCCGCCGAGATGAAGCGCGCGTCAGATCGAGCTCCCCTTCTTTTTTCGCCGCCGAGTGGCAGCCCAGGCAGTACTTCTCGAGGAGCGGGCGGATTTGCGAGACGTACTGCCCCGCCGGTCCGGCCACCGGAGAATCATCCTCCGCCAGAAGCGGCGTTGGCAGCGCCAGCCAACTGGACAGGCTGCCCACGATCAGCAGGCTGAACAGGCCACTTTGCCGCTGCGTAGGACCAGGCATTACGCGGCGCTTTCTCTTTTTGCGGGGCGAAAAACGCGAGGGGCCGGGAGGGACACGTGTCGCGCGAGCGACGGAGGGCAAGCAGTTGATTGTCATATTAGCATACCACTGCTTATGTTCTTGATTGTAAAGCTCGGCAGGCGACTTGGCAAACAAAACTTTCTGTGAATTTATTGATTGGCATGACGAAAGCCGCCCATTCGTCCGGCCAAAAATCGTTCTAGGCCGCCAACTGGGCCTTCTGCTATGCTCTCTCGCGCGTTGAATGCCGCGCCCTGGGCCGGCACTGGGAACGGGTGGCGACTTACCGAAAGGGCTGATCGGATGAATCTCAAGCTGGCAATAGGCGTCGTCGTGGGGCTGGTGGCTGCGCAGTTCTTTGCGGCGCAAGCGGGGCCCAGGAGAAGTCGGCCAAGAAGGTGGAGTTCAAGACTCCCAAGGACAAGGCGGCCTATGCGATTGGTTTGAATTCAGGCGCCAGCATTCGTCGGGTGAACGAAGGCCAGTCGCTCGGGCTCGATCCCGAAGTGATCCTGCGCGGATTCCGCGATGCGCTCGGCTCCGGCAAACCGCAGCTCTCCGAGGATGAAATGGAAGAGGCGCTGCAGAAACTGCAAAACGACGTGGCCGAGCACAACGCCAAGGTGGGCGACGAGTTTCTGGCCGCGAACAAGGACAAGCCGGGAGTCAAGACGTTGCCCAGCGGCCTGCAGCTCAAAGTGCTGAAAAAAGGGAGCGGCAAAAAACCCACGATGGCCGACACGGTCGTGGTCCACTATCGCGGCCGAACCGTCGAGGGCAAAGAGTTCGAAAACTCGTACGCCACCAACGAACCGGCCACGCTCCCGGTGAATCAGGTCATCCCTGGCTGGAGCGAAGCGCTGAAGTTGATGGAAGTCGGCTCGAAACTCGAAATCTACATTCCCGCCGAATTGGCTTACGGCCCGCAGCCGCAAGAAAAATTCGGTCCTAATTCGGTCCTGATCTTCGAACTCGAGCTGTTGGACATCGCCAAGGCGAATCCGCTACTGCCCGGCGGTACGCCCGGCCCGCCGCGGGGCCGGCCTGCCAACAGCAGCAAACCGGAAGAAATCGAGAACTGAACTCAGGGGCCCGCCGGCACCGCGCTGGGCGGATTCGGCTTGCCGGACTCGTCGTCGCCGGCGGCCGGGTCTCGGCTCTCGTCCGCCGGATGCAGCGTGACGCTGCGCAACCGGCCGGCCGTCTCCACCGTCAGCTCCAACGGACCGGGCAGCGTGCCGGCCAATTGTCGGAACTCTTCGTCCGTCGCGAACTCTTGGCCGGCGATTCGGTGAATCCGGTCACCCGCCCGCAAACCGGCCAGATCGCCGGGCGAACCGGGCAAAACGCGATTGAGAATCGGCACGCCGGGCTCGGCATCGTCCGTGCGCCAGGTAATTCCCAACCGTGACGGATTGCCCGACAGGGTCAGGATGGCATCGATCGGCTCGCTGCTGCCGGCACGCTGAATGCGCACCGACACCGGATTCTTGGCCGCTAATACGATCGCTCGGAACCCGTCGGGCGATTGGACGATCCAGTCGGCAAAATGGACGATCCGATCGCCCGGGCGCAATCCGGCCGCTCCGGCCGGACCACCCCGCTCGACCGATGCCACAACGACGCCCTGTCCCGGCGTGGACTTCGGATCCCGGCGCAGCCCCAACCTGCCGGCGGGGAGGCTCAAGGGCCGCTCGGCTTCCTGTTGTAGCGAGGGAGACTCGCTCTGCGATCGTTCGCGAAAGGCCGCCAGGTGCGGCGCTTCGGCCAGGTTGTCGACGACCAGAAACA
Source organism: uncultured Planctomycetaceae bacterium (assembly GCA_963793635.1). Lineage (GTDB taxonomy): Bacteria > Planctomycetota > Planctomycetia > Pirellulales > PALSA-1355 > CAWCAX01. The sequence goes on along the minus strand of CAWCAX010000006.1, from coordinate 428,911 downwards.
GGAGCTGTGCGATTTGTTTCAAGCCCTCGTGGTTGATCGCGCTCGGCGTCGTCGCTGGGGCGATGGTAGTCGCCGTGCAGCCCGGTGTGAATCAGCAAGGCCGGAATCCGCTTTTTGTAAAAGGGAAAATGATCGCTGTTGTTCTTCAGTTCCCAAGAGAAATCGACCAGCAGGCTCGGTTCGAGGTTCTCGCTGCTGATCAAGCGCCGCAAGCCGCTCGTGGTGCGGCTGCCGTAGATTTCCAGCTTATTGGCGCGCAGCCGGCCGATCATGTCGGCGTTGATCACCAGCCGCACCTGGCCCAGCGGCACCGTAGGCTGGGTGAGCCAATGTTCCGAGCCGAGCAAGCCCTTTTCTTCACCGTCCCAGAAGGCAAACAGGATCGTCCGCTTGGGTCGCTCGGGCAATTTGCTGAAGGCCTCGATCACCTTCAGCACCGCGGCCACGCCGCTGGCATTATCGTCGGCTCCGTTATGAATCAGTCCGACCGGGCCGTAACTGTTGCGCCGGCTGCCGTAGCCCACGTGGTCGTAATGAGCACTGACGATCAGCACATCCTGTTTGAGCTCCGGATCGCGGCCCTCGAGCAGCCCGAGGATGTTGCTGTATCCCGCACCGAAGGGTTGGTAATACGACCCCTTGGCGCCGCCGCCGGGAATGCCGGCTGCTTCGAGTTGTTTGACGAGATACAGGCCCGCGGCCCGGCCGCCTCGGCTGCCGGCCTCGCGTCCTTCGAGCGTGTCGTCGGCCAGCACGCTGACATGTTTGCGCACCCCCTCGAGCGTAATGGTCGAGCCGGCGACGTCGATCGCCGTGTGCTCGGCCCGGGCCGGCACCAGCAGTAATCCAAGAACCACGGCCGGCGCGAGCCAGACGTCTCGAAAGCGAAATTCACCAGCGCGTGTCAGGACCGATCGGAGCATGAAAATAAGCCTATTTCCGGGACGAGTGCCGCGCGGGTCGCCGGCCCATCGCCGGTCTCAACAAATATAGGGCAAGGTATCGGACCTGGCGCGGGTGAAAATAAGGCGTTTTGTCGCGGTTGTGCGGACTAATTCGCTCGCCGTGCGTCGCGGCGGGAGGGCAGGCTGCGCGGGGGGTGCCCCCCCTAGTCGCTACCTACAGGGCAATGTTACATTTCGGACCTGAATGCGTCGAATTTTCGTTCCTCGTTCGTGGGTACGCCGCTGATGCCCACCAATCCGCAAATTGCTCGTCGCCAATCGCAGCGAAATCGCCATTCGGGTGTTTCGCACCGCCCACGAACTGGGCATTCGCACGGTGGCCATCTATTCGCACGAAGACCGCTACGCCCTGCATCGCTTCAAAGCCGACGAAGCCTACCTGGTCGGCCAGCCGGGCGAGCCGATTCGGGCCTATCTGAACATCGCGGCCATCATCGAGATCGCCCGGCAGCACGAAGTCGATGCGATCCATCCCGGCTACGGCTTCCTGTCGGAGAACCCGGCCCTGGCCCGGGCCTGCGAGGCGGCGGGAATCATTTTTTGCGGCCCGCGGCCGGAAGTGCTCGACCGCCTGGGCAACAAGATCGCGGCCCGGGCACCTGGCCATCGAGGCCGGCGTGCCGGTGCTTGGCCGGCAGCGACGAACCGCTCAGCCGGCGCCAAGGCGGCCGCCAAGCTGGCCGAAAAGCTCGGCTATCCGGTGCTGCTCAAGGCGGCCCATGGCGGCGGCGGACGCGGCATGCGGGTGGTCAACTCGCCCGAAGAGTTGGCGGCCGTCGCTCGAGCAGGCCCAGCGCGAATCGCAAGCGGCCTTCGGCAGCTCCGAAGTCTTTCTGGAAAAGTTCATCCCCCGGCCGCGGCACATCGAAGTGCAACTGATCGGCGACAAGCACGGCAACCTGGTCCATCTGTTCGAGCGCGACTGCTCGGTGCAGCGGCGCTATCAGAAAGTGGTCGAGATCGCGCCGGCGCTGAATCTCGATCCGGCCGCTGCGCGACGAGATCTGCAACGCCGCCCTCGCACATCGGCCGCAAGCGTGAGCTACGAGAGTGCCGGCACGGTCGAGTTTCTGGTCGACTCCGACACGGGCAAATTCTATTTCATCGAGGTCAATCCGCGCATCCAGGTCGAGCACACGGTGACCGAAGTCGTCACCGGCGTCGACATCGTCAAATGCCAGATCCTGGTGGCCCAGGACGTCCCGCTGGACGATCCGCAGATCGGTCTGGAGTCGCAAGCAGAGCATTCGCACCTACGGCTTTGCCCTGCAATGCCGCGTGACGACCGAAGACGCCGAGAACCGCTTTCTGCCCGACTATGGCCGGATTGCCCATTATCGCTCGTCCGGCGGGCTGGGCGTGCGGCTCGACGCCGGCACCGCGTTCTCCGGCGCCGTGGTCACGCCCTATTACGATTCGCTGCTGGTCAAAGTCACGGCCTGGGCTCGCGCGGTTCCAGGACGCCGCCCGGCGGATGGAGCGGGCGCTGCAGGAATTTCGCATTCGCGGCGTGAAGACCAACATTCCGTTCCTGGTCAACCTGGTCACGCATCCCAAGTTCGTCGCCGGCGGCTTCACCACGCGGTTCATCGACGACACGCCGGAGCTGTTCGAGTTCAAAGCCCGGCAGGATCGGGCCACCAAGCTGTTCAGCTATCTGGCCGGCGTGATCGTCAACGGCCATCCGCAGGTCAAGAATGCGCCGCCGCAGGTGCGCCGCGAGCCGGCGCCGATGCCCGAAGGTCGACCACGAGTCGGCCGCTGCCGCCGGGCACGCGCGACAAGCTGCTGGAGCTGGGCCCCGAGGCTTTCTGCCGCTGGGTCAAAAAAGAGAAGCGGCTGCTGGTCACCGACACCACGTTTCGCGATGCGCATCAATCGCTGCTGGCCACGCGGGTGCGGACGTACGACATGCTGGCCATCGCCGACGCCTATGCCCGGCTGACGCCGCAGCTGTTCTCGCTCGAGATGTGGGGCGGGGCGACGTTCGACACGGCGCTGCGGTTCCTGAAGGAAGATCCCTGGCAGCGGCTGGCCGATCTGCGCGAGCGGATTCCCAACATCCTGTTTCAGATGTTGTTTCGGGCCTCGAACGCGCTGGGCTACTCCAACTATCCCGACAACGTCGTCAAAGCCTTCGTCGCAGGAATCGGCCGCGGCCGGCATGGACCTGTTCCGCATCTTCGACTCGCTCAATTGGGTGCCGAACATGCGCGTGGCGATGGAGGCGGTCGTCGAAGTCGGGCGCCCTGTGCGAAGCGGCCATCTGCTATACCGGCGACATCCTCGACGAGAAGCGGACCAAGTACGACCTGAAGTATTACGTCGAGCTGGCCAAGGAACTGGAAAAATGCGGGCGCCCACCTGCTGGCATCAAGGACATGGCCGGCCTGTGCAAGCCCTACGCCGCCGAAAAACTGATCAAGACGCTCCGCGGCGAAATCGGCATCCCGATCCATTTCCACACCCACGACACCAGCGGCGTGCAGGCGGCCGCGATGCTCAAGGCGGCCGAGGCCGACGTCGACATCGTCGACCTGGCCCTGGCCTCGATTCTCGGGCCTGACCTCGCAGCCCAACTTGAACTCGTCGTCGAGGCGCTGCGCTTCACGCCCCGCGACACGCAGCTCGACTTCGACAGCCTTGCAGAGCCATCGATCAATACTGGGAAGCGGTCCGGCAGTTCTATGCCCCGTTCGAAACCGGCATGATGGCCAGCACCGCCGACGTCTATCAAAACGAAATCCCCGGCGGCCAGTACACCAATCTGTTCGAGCAGGCCAAGGCCATCGGCCTGGCCAGCCGCTGGCCCGAAATCTGCCGCATGTACGCCGAAGTGCAATCAACTGTTCGGCGACATCGTCAAAGTCACCCCTTCGTCCAAAGCGGTCGGCGACATGGCCCTGTTCCTGATCACCAACAACCTGACCCCGGCCGACGTGCTCGACGGCAAGCGCGAGCTGGCCTTTCCCGAATCGGTGGTCGATTTGATCGCCGGGCCGCATGGGCCAGCCGCCCGGCGGTTTTCCGGCCAAGATCCGCGCAGCGCGTCCTGCGCGGCCAAAAGCCGCTCCGCGGCCGGCCCGGGGCCAGCTTGCCCGCCGGCCGATTTCAAGCAGGCAGCCGGCGAGCTGGAAGCCAAGCTGGGTCGCAAGCCGCAAGCGCGGAAGTGCTTTCCTACTCTGATGTTCCCCAAGGTCATCACCGAGTTCGTGGCCCATCAGCAGAAGTTTTCCGACACCAGCATGCTGCCCACTCCGCTGTTCTTCTATGGCCAGTTGCCCGGGCAGGAAGTGGCCGTCGAAATCGAGCAGGGCAAGACGCTGATCATCAAGTTTCTGGCCGTCGGCGATCCCCATCCCGACGGCCGGCGGACCGTGTTCTTCGAGCTCAACGGCCAGCCGCGCAACATCAACGTCAAAGACCTGTCGCTGGAATCCACGGCCGTCAGTGCCGCGCCAAGGCCGAGCGCGTCGACCCGGCGCAGGTCGGCGCGCCGATGCCCGGCATGGTCGTCACCGTGGCGGCCAGCGTGGGCGATGCCGTGGCGGCGGGCCAAAAGCTGCTTACGCTGGAAGCCATGAAGATGGAGACCACGATCTATGCCGAGCGCGACGGCAAGGTGGCCGAAGTGCTGGTCACGCCCGGCACGCAGGTCGACGCGAACGATCTGCTGTTGCGGTTGGAGTGAGGCCGGGCAGCTAGTCGCCGCTTGAATCTTCGGCGTCTTCGAGGCCGAGCGTCTCGTCCGCGGTGACGATCAATTGGGCAATCTCCACCAAGGACTGATTCTTGTGGCTGGCCATTTGGTGCAATCGGCAGAGCGCTTCCTCCTCGCTCTTTTCGGCCCACTTCATCAAGATCCGCAGCGCCCGTTCGATGGTCTGTCGCTCAAGCAAGTTATCGCGCAGCATCAGCGCTTCGTCTTGCAGCGTCTGAAACTGCTCGAAGCGCCGCACAGCCAGCGCAATGACCGGCTCCAGGTCGGATTGCTTGATCGGCTTGACCAGGTAGGCCATGACATGGGCCTCGACCGTCCGTTCGATCACTTCCGGCCCATGATGCCCCGAAATCACGATGATCGGCAGGGGGCTGGCCTGGTAGATCGCGGCGGCCGCCTCGAGCCCGTCCATTTCCGGCATGTTCACATCGGTTATCACCAGGTCGGGCCGCATGGTACGGCACTGGTCGATCAACTCGCGACCGGTCTCGGCGACCGCCACCACCTCGTGCCCCAGGCGGGGGAGAATGGTTTGCAGATATTTGCGCATGAAACCTTCGTCGTCGGCTACCGCGATGCGCAGGTTTCGGCTTGTGATGTCGGGAGCGGCGATCGTGAGAGTATCGCGAACCAAGAAGGGCGAACTTTCGTACGAATATCCGGCCAGGGAGGCATCCGAGGCTGTCGGAAGTGTCGCCGGCGTCGGCCTGATGAATACCGGGAAAAAAATGACCCCGCTGTACGACTGGTACAGGGGGGCATTCGCGGCCGGGAGGGAGGTTGTCTATCGCAAAGAACTTCCCCGCTGAAGACTAGCGATAAATTGCAGAGAGTCAAGTTTGCCGCATCGATGCAGTCCGGACGCTTCCCGAACCGGCGGCCCACGCTGCCCGCGGCCCGTAATGCAAATTATTCGCCCCCTAGGCTTTACGGTGCCGCGGAGGTATTCGATAATCGAGCGCTCGCTGGATCCTCATGGCGATGACTCCTATCCCCTTCGTATATGACTCAAAAACTCAGAATTCTGGTGGCCGACGATGAGCCACGGATGCAGTCGTATTTTCGCAAGATCCTGCCGGCCATCGGCCACGAAGTGGTCGGCGTCGCGGCCACCGGTCGAGAACTCGTCGAAAAGTGTCGCCAATTCACGCCGGACCTCGTGATTACCGACGTGAAAATGCCCGACATGGATGGCATTGACGCGGCTGGCGAGATTTACCGCGAGTTGGCGGTTCCGGTAATCCTGGTTTCGGCGCACCACGATGGGGATTTGATCGCACGGGCCGAAGCCGATCACGTGATGGCCTACCTGGTCAAGCCGATCAAACAAGCCCACCTGGAGCCGGCAATCGCAATCGCCATGCGCCGCTTCGGCGAGTTTCAGGCCCTGCGCAAGGATACGGCCGATTTGCGGCAGGCTTTGGCCGATCGCAAGGTGATCGAGCAAGCCAAGGGCATTCTAATGAGTACGGCCCGCCTGGACGAGCAGTCGGCCTTTCGCCGGTTGCAGAAACTGGCCAGCGAAAAAAACCGCAAGCTGATCGACATTGCCCACATGATCATCACCGCGAAAGAAGCCCTGCGCCCCGCCGACTAGGACGCAGCCGGCGATGCCTTCGCAGACTTGACGCCACGGCCGGCCACAGCCAATCAGCCCCTCGCGCCGGCCGCTTGTTGCCGCGGCAACGTGGCGCTGATCTGCGTGCCCCCCTGTGCGGACCGACCGGCCTCGAGTTGACCGCCGTGGGCCTCGATGACACGGCGCGCGATCGACATTCCCAATCCGGATCCCTGGGTCTTTGTCGTGTAAAAAGGCTCGAAGATCCGCAGTTGTCGATCGGCTCCCAAGCCCGGTCCGTTGTCCACGAAGTCGACTTGCAAAGCATTGCGACCGTCGACGCCAACCTCCCGGCAGGAGATCGTGATTCGCACGTTCCGACCGGCGGCGTCCAGGGCATTTTCGAGAATGTTGAAAAACGCTTGCTCCAGGCTGGGCACGTCGACTTCGCAGGTCAGTTCGAGCTGCTCTTGTTCTTCGACCAGAGCGGTGTTCGAGATGCCTCGCTTCGCGGCGAGTTGCTGCCAAACCTTGCGCCAGATTACACCCAGGTCGGTCGCTCGAGGTCGCAGCTTCAACGGAGCGGCATACGCCCGCAGATCGTCGAACAGCTGATGCAGCCGGGCTTCGGCGTCCTGGATGCCTTGGACCAGGTCGATCGCTTCGCGCTGGCCTCGTCAGATCCATCATCAGCATTTCGGCGCAGGCCCCGATCTGTTGCAGGGCGTTGCGGCTTTCATGGGCCAGCCCGGTGGCCATCTGGCCAAAAGCCGCCAATCGCTCCGCCGCCAGCAACCGCAGTTGAGCCGTTCGCAGGTCGGTCAGGTCACGAAGGATGCCCAGCGAGAGGGCCAAGCCGCCGCCCGCAAGCGGGCTGAATCGCAACTCGACCGGAAATTCGCGCCCATCGCGCCTGACGCACGCCAGCTCGATGTCCGCGTTCCATTCCACCGGGGCAGGCGCTGCCGCTGCGACGTCCGGCGGCGGAAACGACCCTTGAAACCGGGGAGGAAAAAGTACGTCGGTCGGGCGGCCGACCAGCGTTTCGCGTTGCCAGCCAAACATTTGCTCCGCCCGGGCGTTCACGTGAACGATTCGCCCATCGCCATCGGCCAGCACGATCGCGTCGGTGGACGACTCGAACAGTACCTGAACGAGTGCCGCCTTTAGATCCGCTGAGATCAGGGCATCGGTGCCGGCAAATGTTGCTCGCGAGTCGTCGGTCTGATTTGGCATGGGCCCAGCACTCTCGGATTCCTGGACTACCGGAGCAACTCCTTCACCGCCACGGTCCCCAGGCGGCGCTTTGCGATCGCCGACACAGCTCCGCGCTATTTTAAACGCCAAGGCCGACCGATAACAGCCTGGCGCAGCCCGACCCGGTGAGCCCGTCGGACTTCGTTCGCGGTCTGCGTCGCGAAGTCGAAGTGAATTTACTGCCGACGTGGTGAAAGAGGCGCGGCTGGCCGGTGGCTGGATCGAGCCGGCTCGCTCCGCGGCGGGTAGCCGCTGGCTTCAATCGAATCGACGATATGAATGACGCCCGCCACCCGCCGGCTGAGGCGGACTGCCAATTGCTTTTCGTAGAAGGTCCGAACGGAGCCTTTCAGAATCACGGTGTCGCCGTGAACCTCCGGCTCGATGTGCCGCAGTCCCGGCAAATTACTGCCGATGAGGAAAAGTCGCACGCGGCGTCGTAAGTCCTCGTCGGTGACCGCCTCCGCATCCGGACTGTGGACGGTCGATTCGGAAAGAGTCTCGTCTTTGCCCTGAGCCAGTTTTTCCGAGGCGGCTTTCGAATGACTAATCATGCGTGATCCCACTTTCGCTTTTCGCATTGAATCCCGGCTCGCTTTGAATCCGTTTCGCGCTGCTGCTCGGCGCGAGCCATTTTTGCGGCTGACTTTGCCCGTTGCGATCCCCTGAAATTTGAGCGCAAACGTCGTGATACGCTCGACCCACTCGGCGGCCGCCGCGGCGTGGAAGCAGCGAGCTGTTCCCTGACATACAGCTAGGAAAGTCGTCGAACTCGACGGTCGCAGAAGTCCGCCATTCCTCGGTCGCAGCGCGGGCACTAAAAAAACCCGTCCATGCCGTTGGCATAGCGGGTCGCCCTGCGCCGCACAAGACTGCCCAATCTTGAGCAATCCAGGGAAATTTTACGTCCTGCGTGGCAGCCGTCAAATAATTGCGCATAACGAGCGCGGCGCTCAAGCGGCTCTTGCGGGGACCCCCCAAAAAATCAGACCGCTTATGCTTGGCGTTTGAAGTATTGGACTTCGCGCTCATGTTGTTCGGCGGCGGCCCGGCTGCCGAACGTGCCTAAGTTTCGACGTTTGCGGGTTCGCGGATCGACTTTGCGCGAATACAACCGAAATTCGCCCGATTTAAGTTTCCGAATCATGGCCCAGCTCCTGCGTCGATGAAGGGTCTCGCAATCGCTCCGACAGCAGACCTTCGCGGTGCAGTTCCCGTGCCATCGGCGCCGCAACAGGATTTGTCGCCGGAGTCGCCTGAAGGCGGATTAGCGTTGGCTGTCCCGGACCATGGCCGCCGCAGGCGGATCGTCGCCGAGCTTGCCGACCTGGAACGCCAGCCGCGCGTTCGGGATTTTCTCGAACGACGAACTGGTCGCCCTTGATCGAATGCAACACGATCCGGGGGGGTCAGTCCAGCGTGCGGATGCGAATGTTTCTGTACGCGACGGGGGTGCCGTGGTCTTGCAGCCCGATATAGCCGGTCGTCCGCTTCAAGCCCGGATGGGTCGCTTCCTTGTCTTTGTGGTCGTCGAGATTCGCATCGACGACCACGATACCGTTGAGCGTGACTTTGACTTTGCGGCCGTCGCAAACGATGTGATACGTTTGCCACTGGCCCGGCTTTTTCAGAGCTCCCGGCTTGGCCGCCACAACGCCATACAGGCTGCCGCAATGCTGCCAGGGCTGGATTGTGGCATACACTTCGGCGTCGTCGTCCAACACTTGAATCTCCATGCCGACGTAGGCCGAAGTCCCCTCGCGCGGCGAACGCAAGAACACGCCGCTGTTGCTTCCCGGCAACAACCGAAACTCCAGCTCCAGCTCGAAGTTGGCGTACTCTTTGTCCGTCGACAGCCAGCCGTCGCGGCCGCCGCCGCAAATCAGAATCCCGTCCTCGACGCGCCAAACGTTGGCGGCATCGCCTACCGGTTCCCAGCCCGTCAAATCCTTGCCGTTGAACAAGGGCTTCCAAGCGTCGTCAGCCGATGCGACCGCCGCGCCGAAGATCAAAGTCACATAGCAGGCGAGCCAAAGCAGCGGTCGAATCATGGCCAGGGGGGTCCTTCGCGGGCCGGGGTGCCTGGAAAAGCGGAAAACTTATTTTAGTCGTTTGGCGGATGCGTGGGCAACCATCGCTGCGAGCAGCGGCGGCCGGGACCGGCGGCGGCGATTCGCCCTCCTTAGACGACCGGCGGTTCTCAAGCGGGCCGCAGATTCGCTTCCTCCGTTTGGGGGGCCTGTCCGGGAATTAGCGGCGGTTTGGAAGCGCTGGCGGTTACTGCCTTTCTTGACCGGTGTGCTTTTTTAGGTTCCGCAGGCTGTCGCTTAATGCAAGTTGGATTACACTAAAAGGATGTAAATTGGCCGGTCCAGATCCGCGGGGGAATCTCCTTTCCGGGCGTTCCGGCCTGTTTTGTAGGGGGCAACACCGATGACGCAGCGAAATGGCGTTCGAGGCATTGCGTCCTCGAAACGTCGTGGTGATTCCACGGCGGCGCGGCTCCAGTTCGAGTCGCTTGAACAACGCAGCTTGCTTTCGGCCGACCCTTTGGCCGATATCGTGGCCGAGCCCGCCAGGTTTTTTGCCGGCGGCGGCGGCACCCCCCTCAATACCGTTGTCAGCGGACTCACCCCGGCTCAAATTCAGCAAGCCTACGGCTCCAATCAGATTTCCTTTTCGACCTCGACCGGCACCGTCGCCGGAAACGGGGCGGGCGAGACGATCGCCATCGTCGATGCCTACAACGATCCGAATATAGCCGCCGATCTGCACACGTTCGACCAGGAATTCGGCCTTGCCGACCCCACCTTGACCAAGGTCGAGCAGTATGTGAACGGCTTCGCTCCGGCGACCAATGCCAGTTGGGCCACGGAAATTTCGCTCGACGTCGAGTGGGCCCATGCCATGGCGCCGGCGCCAGTATCTTGCTCGTCGAGGCCAACACCAGCAGTTTGACCAACCTGCTCAGCTCGGTGCAGTATGCCGCCGCCCAAAGCGGCGTGAGCGTCGTTTCGATGAGCTGGGGAGCCAGCGAGTTTTCGAGCGAGACCTCCTACGACAGTTATTTCACCACCCCGGCCGGGCACACGCCGGTGGCCTTTGTGGCCTCCGCGGGCGATGGCGGCGCGGGGGCGCTGTGGCCGGCCGCGTCGCCCAATGTCTTGGCCGTCGGCGGAACGACGCTCAACACCACCAGCAACGGCACGTATGTCAGTGAAAGTGCTTGGAGTTCGAGCGGCGGCGGCAAGAGCCTGTACGAAAGCGAGCCGGCCGCCCAAGACAGCGTGCAAAGCAGCGGCCAGCGCGAAACGCCCGACGTGGCCTTCGACGCCAATCCGGCCACCGGTTTCGCCATCTACGATTCCGTCCCAGGGGCCGGCCAGGCCGGATGGATTCAGGTGGGGGGCACCAGCGCCGGCGCCCCGCAATGGGCCGCTCTGATCGCCACTGCCGATCAGGGACTGGCGCTCAAGGGGCAACCTGCGATCGCCAACGCGCCGGCCGCCATCTATGGCCTGTCGGCTAGCGATTTTCACGACATCACCACTGGCAGCAATGGAAACGCCGCCAGTGCCGGCTACGACCTGGTGACCGGTCGCGGCACGCCGATCGCCAATGCTTTGGTGAGCGCTCTGGTTGGCCCGGGCGTCGCGCAAGCCGCAGGCGCCACTAGCGGTGTGACACATTCTACTTTCCTAGCTTACAGGATGCTCGCATCGAGTTCGTCCTCGGTCCTCACGCTTGGCGACAGCGGTTTGTCGGCCGTCGGCGATGATGTGGCCAGCCTGGCCATGACGTTGGCTTCGTCCGGCGTGCCGGGCGGCCTGGGCGTGAACGCCGCGGCGGCCAACGTCGGCGCTTTGTCCCCCGGAAGCCTGGCCGGCGGCGGTTCGAGTGGCTCGCGCAATGCGGCCCCGCTTCAACCGGTGTCGCTGTTTTCCAGTCCGACGATGGACCTGCCGTCGGACGGCATCGAAACCCGTCCGTCCGGTGTCGGTCAGAATCTGACCGGCAACATGGCTTCGAGCATGCTCGGAGCCGGTGGCGGACAAACCTTGGTCGGCGAGAACCTGGGTGGCGCCAGCGGAAGTCTGGGTCGCCTGTCCTCCGGGAAGGCCGGTCCAAATTCAGGCGTTGCCCGATCGGGGTCGTCTCGTGCGGCGGCGAGCCCTTCGTCAGCCGGTGCTTCCTCCGCGACGAGTGGCTGCCGGTGGTCGACGCCTGTTTTGGCGAGAGTGACTGGTTCAGCGACGCGACCAGCGGAGTTTTGTCAGGGGGCGAAGAAAGTTCGACCGCCGACGTGGCCCTGATCGCGGCGGCCGTGGCGCTAGCCTCATGCTATCAGGTGTCTAAGCCAGCCGCCCGCCAGCAAGAGCTGCTGAGTTTGGCTCGCCGCCGCAAGCCCTCGGTCGGCTGAGTTGATTTTCTCGTTGGGCTGACTTTCTCATCGGGTTGCTTTTCTCGTTGGGACGCTCAGTCGCGAGCGATCAATCTCCGGCTTCCCAGACGCCCGCCTGGCCGAAGCACTCGTCAACCTCGATCTTGGTCCGTCGCGGCCGCGCGATGCCGCGCGCGGCCAACCGCTCCAGCAGCCGCCCGCCGATCCAGCGGGCGAGCATTTCGGCCGTGGTGTTCGGGACGGGCAACAGCACGCAATCGCCGCGCGGAAAAATCCAGCGCCGCTTCCGAAACGTGGCCTGCACCTCGCGCTCGTCGGCCACGACCCGGATCGTGGGATGCTCGGTCGGCAGCAGCATATAATGATCCAGTTCGTCCAGGATGCCGCGGAGCGTGTCGCGCAAGGCGATGAAGTCGACCACGTAGTGGTTCTCGTCCAGCGGGCCGCCGACTTCGGCCGCGACGCGGTAGTTGTGGCCGTGCAAGCGCTCGCAGACGTCGCCGGCAAACGTGATAAAGTGCCCAGCACTGAAGACGAGGTACTCTTTGCTGATGCGAACGTGGTATTGCTCGGTCACGGCGAAGTTTTTCTAGCCAAGGCCATCTGTCCTGGAAAATCGGCACCCGCGGATGTCAAACAGCCTTCCGGGCATCGCTTCTCATTATGCCGTGGCGGACATGAGCAAACAAATTGCCCAGGCGGCAACGGCAGCCCGGCCCGGTCCGCATCGGATCCATCACTCGACTCGCCACGGCCCGCCGGATAAGAGCGGCGCTTTAAGCAGCCCGTCGCGCAGCAGGGCGAACAGGCCGGCGGCCAGCAGGTCGGCCGTTGTGCCCGGGTTGCGGCGGTGCCCGTCGGAGCGCAGCCAAAAATCGAACTCCGCCAGTTCGCGCTGATACGCCTCGCTGTCGGGCGGCCCGCAGGCCAGAATCTCGGCGGCCCAGTCGGCGCTGCGGGCGGCCGTTTCAACTCCGCATTTGCGGCAATCAGACTGTCGGGCAGCGCACGCATCAGTTCGAGCTGTACGCGGACGATGGCGGCATCGAGTGGCAGATTGTCGCCCAGCGCTTTCTCCAGCCAAGGCACCACGCACGTGAAGACCTGCCGAAAATCTTCGGCGTATTGGCGGGCCACCAGGTCTCGATCGGCAGCCAGGCGCATCGCGGCCATTAGATCGTCGGGCGGCTCGCCCAGGTTCACATCTGCTTCGACCACGCGGCCCAATCCGCCCGGCCTCGCCAGGCGGATTGCCGCATAGACATTCCGAGCGTCCTGAGCGGACAGTTGCCGCAGCACCTGGGCCACGCCCGCCGCCAAGGGCCGGTTCCGCGGCACTGCCGCCAGCGGCGCCAGCAGCAGAATCGTGCCCAGATTGGTGTTGGTGGCCGTCACCGCGCGGGTGGCTTCGACCGCCTCGAGCACGCTTTGGCCCAGCGGCACCCCCACGGTGCGCTCCAGCACCGGCGCAATCGCAATCCCGCTGGCCACGAACTCCGGATAGGTGACATCCTCGAAGTCGGCGCCGCGATGCACGTTGCCCGGCTTGGGCGCGGTGGCCTCCAGCAGGCAGGCCAGCGCTACGCACTGGCCGATGCTCCAGGGCTTTCCACCCGTGGAGGCCGGATCCGCGGCGCCGGTCGTTCGCAACGCTTCACCCATGGCTCACCTGGCTCCGGTCGCGGGAGTCGGCCGCAAGGGATGGGCCGCCAGAAATTGTTCCACCAGCGGTCCGATTCGCTCGTAGGCGTCTTCGACGACGTAATGCCCGGCGTCGGCCAGGCGATGCACGTCGGCTTGCGGAAAGAACTCCAAAAACCGATCGAGAAACTCGGGAGTGAAGCACCAGTCGCGCATGCCCCAGATGAATTGCCAGGGACGATTGGCCAGCGAGGGCAGCCGATTCTCGATGCCCGCGAGTGTCGCATAGCTGCTGTCGCGCGGGCCGAGCGGAATGTCGGCGACGAACCGCTGGATTGCCCGGCGGTGAGCCCACGAGTCGTACGGCGCCAGCAAGCCGGCCCGCACGGCCGGCGTCATCCGCTCGGGGTGCTCGACGGCCATCCACAGCGCGGCCCGGGCGAACACATTGAGCCCTTGCACGGCCAGCTTTCCCAGCCCCGGCGTGCGGCATGCCCGGATTCGCAGCGGAATGCGCCGCGAGCGAAACGCCGCGGTGTTGAGCATCACGAAACGGACGAAGCGGTCGGGCTCGGCCAGCGCCGCGCCGATTCCGATTGGGCCCCCCCAATCGTGCGCCACGAGCGTGACGCCGCCCAGATTCAACTCGCGCACCAGAACCGCGAGATTCTGAATGTGCTGTGCCAAACGGTACGGATACGCGCGCGGTTTGTCGCTCAGACCGCAGCCGATGTGATCGACGGCAATCACCCGATAGCGCTCGCGCCAGCGCTGGACCAGTTCGCGCCAGTAAAACGACCAGGTCGGATTGCCATGCACCAAGAGCAGACGTCGCCTTGCCCCTCGTCGAGGTAGTGGTAGCGCAGCCCGTCGAGCGACAGCTCATGGGACGCAAAGGGATACAAACTTCGCCAATCGGGGGCGGTGGACATACGCCGAGCGTGCAAATGAAAATCTCACATTTTGCTGGTGCCGGCGGTTTCCGCCGCCGCCGCTGGGCGGATCAATCGATCGGCCGGCCAGCCGAGTATAGCCTTGCCAGCATGGGGGCGGATAGCCGCTGGACCGCGCGCCTTTCGGACCCTGCCCGAAGGACATAAGATAGAACCCGGCGGCGGCGGCGCAGAGCAGCTTAGGATCCGCCTTGGACCGCTGGCTCGGCTCGCGCCGGATGGCCTGCAACATAAAGGATGAGGTAAGCGTGGTCGAACATAGCTTTCAAGCCGAACATTTCATCAACCGCGAATTGAGCTGGTTGGAGTTCAACCAGCGGGTGCTGGAAGAAGCGGAGGACACGGCCAATCCGCTGCTGGAGCGCGTCAAATTCCTGTCGATCTTCAGCTCGAACCTGGACGAATTCTTCATGGTCCGCGTGGCCGGGCTGCGCGAACAGGCCTTCGGCAACGGCGCCCCGCAAGACTACACGCCCGACGGCCTGCGGGCCATCACCCAACTGCAACGCATCGCCGAGCGGACCCAGGAGCTGGTGGCGGCCCAGTATCGCTGCTGGAACGAGTCGGTCCTGCCTCAACTTGCAGGGCGACGGCGTTCGGCTGCTCAGCCACGACCAGCTCAGCCATGCCGCAACGCGAAAAACTGGACCGCTTCTTCCACGAGCGGGCTTTTCCGATTCTGACGCCGATGGCCATCGACCCCAGCCATCCGACGCCCCACTTCCACAACCGGCAGCTCTATCTGGGGGCCATGCTGCAGCGGCACAGCGGGTTGGGGCCCAAGCAGCTGTTCGCCGTCGTGCAATTGCCGCAGGTGCTGCCGCGGTTCGTGCCGTTGGGGCACGGCGACGGACTCGATTTCATCCTGCTGGAACAGGCGGTGGCGGCCCGGCTGCCGGACCTGTTCGGCGGGTTCGACGTGCTGCACTGGACGACTTTCCGCATCACGCGCGACAGCGACATCGAACTGCTGGAGCAAGAGTCGGACGACATGCTGCGACTGATCGAAGAACGGCTCAAGACGCGGCAGCGCGGCGAGGCCGTGCGGCTGGAGGTGGCGGTCGGGGCCAACCAGGAGCTGGTGCGCCGGATCATCGACGAAGAGTCGCTGCGCGTCGCCGCCAAGCAGGAGGGAGATCCTTACGACGAGGTCTACACATATCTCGGGTCCGCTGGATCTGACGGCGCTGATGGAACTGGTGCAGATGCCGAACCGCGATTACTTGCGGCCGCCGGCATTTTCGCCCCAGCCGCCGCGCGGCATTCGCTGGCGGCGCGGCGAGGAGCTGTTCAGCGCCATTGCCCGCCGCGACATTCTGCTGCACCATCCGTTCGACTCGTTCGACCCGGTCGTCGATTTCATCAACACCGCGGCCGGCGATCCGAAGGTGCTGGCCATCAAGCAAACGCTGTATCGGACCAGCGGCGATTCGCCGATCACGCGCGCGCTGATGAAAGCCGCCGAGAACGGCAAGCACGTGACCGCGCTGGTCGAGCTCAAGGCCCGTTTCGACGAAGAACGCAACGTCACCTGGGCCCGGCAGATGGAGCGCTCGGGCGTGCACGTGGTGTTCGGCTTCTTGGATCTCAAGACCCATTGCAAAGTGTCGCTGGTCGTGCGCCAGGACGGCGACATGCTGCGGCGCTACGTCCACTTGGGCACGGGCAACTACAACCCGACCACCGCCCTGGCCTACACCGACCTGGGCCTGTTCACCGCCGACGAAGACATCGCCGAGGACGCTTCGGCCCTGTTCAACCTGCTGACCGGCTACTCGCAGGGGCATCACTGGCGAAAGCTGGTCGTGGCGCCCGAGGATTTGCACCGCCGCACGATCGAACTGATCGAAGAGCAAATCGAGCGCGCCCAGCAGCGGGCGCAAATCGCGAATCTTCGCCAAGCTCAACGCCCTGGTCGACTATCGCGTGATCGAATCGCTCTATCGCGCCAGCCAGGCCGGCGTGCCGATCGAGCTGTTCGTGCGCGGCATCTGCTGCCTGCGCCCGGACTGCCGGGCATTTCCGAAAACATCCGCGTCACGAGCATCGTCGATCGGTTTCTGGAGCACAGCCGGATCTACGTGTTCAGCCCCGACGAAGAGGCCAAGGTGTTTCTCTCCAGCGCCGACTGGATGCCGCGCAATTTCCACCGCCGGGTCGAAGTGATGTTTCCGGTCGAAGCCCACGATCCGAAAGACCGCATCCTGCACGAGATCATTCCCGCTTACCTGCGCGACAACACGCGGACGCGCATTTTGCGCCCCGACGGAAGTTACCACCGCGTCAAGCCCGCGCCGGGCGAGCAGCTCTTCCGGGTCCAGGCGGAGCTGCTGCAATTGCGGCCGAACGTTTCCACGGCGGAGCGCTCCACCGAGACCAACGGCACAGCCGAACACCCCGATCCGGCCGCCGGTGGCCGCTCGAATGTCGTCCGCCGCAGTGGTGCGCAGCTGGTAGTGCCCGAGCAGCCCTTGCCGCAGCCGGAGTAAGGTTAGGCTCAGTAGAAAGCCTTCGATATGACCGCAAAACTGCCCACTGAGCTCCAACAGGCCCTGCGCGAGCATGGGGAGGGGCCCGTCCACGTTGTCGACCCGGCGACACACCGGGCGTACGTCCAAATCACTCAGGAGCAGTACGAACAGCTCAAGCCGCTCTTCGAGAAAGATCTACTGACTTCGCAGGAGCAACAACAGTTGCTCCGCGACGCGGGGCGTCGCGGGGTGGGACGACCCGGAGATGGCCGCGTACGATGACTACGACCAGCACCGGCACGAACAAACTAATCGACCCCCTGATGCTCGACCGTCTTCCTCACCAAAATCTGTGTAATCTGCGAAATCTGTGGATCAATCCTCCCGTTTGCGCAGCTTTTACTCCGTTCGCTCGTTGGCCTCGTTGACCAGCGAACGTCGGGCAGGACATCGGGCCAGTCCTCCGGCGAGACTACCCAGGTTCATCGACAAAGCGGCTTGACTGCCAGTCCTGCGCCGTGTGAAACAAGCGGAGCACGGTGATCTGTTCGCCCGAGACTTGAAACACTGCCACGTGCCCATGCCCGCCCGAGCGGCGACGGATGAGCAGATACCGAAAATCGGGCCGGCCGGCCACCGGACGACCGACCACGTCAGGCCGGGCGAGAGAATCGATGGCCGCCTGCAAATGCTGAATGTAGGCGTCGGCGTGCCGCATGCCGTAATGCTCGGCGTTCCAGTGCCAAATCTCGCGAAGAGCATCGATCGCGGCGGAAGAGAGGGCTACTTGCCGCTGGCCTGATTGCGCTGCCATGCCTCTCTCGATCGGGCCAATGCTTCCTTGGCCTGCTCGGCCGTGTAAGAATTTCCGGCCGCGACGTCGGCGGCCGCCTGATCGACTAGCGCCAGCCGCTCGGGTGTGAAGAAATGGTCGAGGTCTTCAGTCGCAAGCTGGAAATCGTTCGAGAGTACGTCGGCAATATAATCGTCAACGCTCGCAAATCCCGCCTCGGCGGCGCGGCGCTTAGATTCCTGGTAAAGCTGGTCGGTAAGGTTCACCTGTTGCATGCTTCTCTCCCTGGCGTTCAACTTTCAATGCTACCGCGAATCTTCCACGCTGTCACGCCGAAACTGGGCAGCGCTGGTCAGTTCGCCGTATTACGATCGCTCTTCGAGCCCCGCTCTCGGTCCGCCCCGCCGCCCGCACTGGCAACTTCTCAGGATTCACGACGGCGTTCCGAGCGCCTACTCCGTCCGATCCACCGCGTCGTTGACCAACGACGGCAAGTCCGGAAGGGCCCGCAGGTCGGCGGCCACGCGGCCGGCGGCAAAAATTCGCACGCGCTTCACGTAGTCGTCGAACTGCCGCCGGGCAAGCGTCTGCACCACCGGCGAGACTTCGACCCAGCGACCGATAACGCCCGTCCTTCGGCGAATAGACGTCGATGTTGAATTCCACCTCGCGCTGAATCGGCGGCGCATCGAACAGCACTTCGTGCGGCGCCACGATCCGCCCCAGCGCCGTGCTGGCCAGCAGGGCGAATTGCTGGGCACAGGCCGCCAGCCACGGATACGGCCGCCGCGCCAGCCGCTCGTACAGCGGCCGATCTTCGAAGAAGCTGTATTGGCCGACCCGCTTGTACAACTCGCGCGTCGGGCCGAACAGCCCGTCGAGCAATTCCAGGGCCGGCCCTTGCCCGGCGGCGCGCCGCAGCGCGGCGATCATCTCTGCTTCGGTCATGCGGAACAGGCTGTCCAGATCGAGCGTGCCGTGCAGCAGGTAAAACGCCCGTTGCAGCATGGCCGTGGCCGCGCGCACGCCGTGATGCCAATAGACCTCGCTGAACATCACGTAGCGGGCAAAGACCATCATCTCGGCCGCGGTCTTGCCTTTTTCGGTGATCGCCAGGGCGTCGCCCGCCTCGTTCAGGCACAGGCTGCCGATCAGCCGGTCCTGGTCGAAATTGCGGCCGTAGGGCACGCCGGCGTGCAGGCTGTCGCGGGCCAGGTAGTCCATCTTGTCGATGTCGATCGGGCCGGAAAGCATGCTGGTCAGAATTCGCGAGGCGGTGCTGCGCGGCTTGTTCGAGAGCAGGTCCACCACGTCGCGCGGATTGATGTGCCAATCGGTCGCGCAGCGTGTCGGCGATTTCGCCTTCGAGCAAAAAGCTGTTGGCGAACAACTCGTGCGTCGGAACGCCCGGCAAGCGAATGTCTTCGATCGGATGGCAAAACGGCCAGTGCCCCAGATCGTGCAGCAGCGCGGCCACGATCAACAGTTCGGCGTCGGCCGGCGGTGACCGCGGCGGCAAACCGCGGATCGTGGCTCAAATGCCGCAGAAACAACAGCGCCAGCCGATACACGCCCAGCGAGTGCTCGAAGCGCGTGTGATGAGCCGCCGGATAGACCAGCGCCACCAGCCCCAATTGGCTGATCCGCGCCAGACGGCGGAACTCGGCCGCGTCGACCAAGTGCCCGCACGCGCGGCGTCAGCGGCACGTCGAGCTCCGGCGGAATGCGCACCAGGCCGTGCCGCCCGTCCAGCGCAACGACTTCCGGAATGTCTCGCAGTGCGCTCATGACCGCGGACCATCGAATTGAAAGCGATCGGCGGGCGCCTGCCCTGCCCCGCGAGACATCTCGGCGATGCTCGCCCCCTGGGCAATTCTGGGAGCGAACAGTTCCAATACCACCTCGGCGACCGGCTCGACGTCGCGCGCCGGGCCCAAAGCATCCAGCGCTTGCCAAAGCCGCTCGCCGGCGCTGACCGTCTGGTGCAGATGCCTGGAGCAAGCCAGTTCGGTCTGGGGCGACAATTCGGCCGCCGCGATTCGCTGGGCCAGCACTTCCGGGAGCCGCCGCAGGTCGTCGACGGTGCAGAAATCGGCCGGCCCCACAACCAGGGGATTATCGCGCCCGGCGATGGCGCTGCGCGCATCTTCCTTGAACAGCACCACCGGTTTGTCCAGCATCCAGGCGATCGTGGCCTCGGCTACGGCCCCCTCGTCCGGCACCCGGCCGTTCATGTTGAAAACCAGCGCGCCGCAACCCACGGCCACCTGATAGGTGTCGAGTGCGAAAATTGCTCGATGCACTAGCTCGCCGATGCGGGCCGCGTCGAACCCCCGGTCCACCAGATAGGGCTGAACCAGGGCGAATTCCATGCCGTCGGCGTGCGGGACGAACGTCTCGAAGCCGGCCCGGGCAAACGCGCCGGCAATCTCGACCATTTCGCGCCGCTCGGCCGCGTTGAACAGCGGCCCCGCGCAATAGACGCGCTGCAAATTGCGATAGGGAAAAATGCTCGGCACGATTGCATCCTGACGTTGCCGTTGGCCCAGCGCGTTCGGGAGCCCCCGCTCATGGACTCGACTCGGCAAACCGCGGTGGGCGTCAACCTACCGTGAGCGGGCCGACCCTGCAACCACCACCCTACGTTTGCATACCGCATGCATCAGCTCGTGACCGCGGCCCAAACCGGGGCCCAGCCCACCATGGTTCGCAGCACGAGCGTCACCAGCAGAAAAAAACAATAGTGCAGCGCGCCTGAGCCAAAATCCAAATCGAATGCCGCAAACGCCGCGCCCCCGCCCACGCCGATGAAAAACGGCGCCACGAACAACCATTGGTAGGGCTCACCGGTCAATCCGGCTTGATGCAGCGGGATGTAGAGCGCCCAGAGTAGCGCATAGACCGCGCCGCACAGCGCGGCGCGCACCCACAGCGACTGGCCGCGATACGCTTCGAGTTCCTGGTCGCGCAGCACGGAATAGGCGGCGACCGCCAGCGGCGGCGAGATCAGGGCCAACCCGAACCCGACAATCGCGTACTGCAAGCCGACGGAGCTTTCCTTCAGCCCGCCGCGGAGCACCAGGCACAGGATGACCACGGTCAGCACGCACGCGCCGACGCCCACGACGAACTTGGGTTTGATTTTGAGTTCTTGCGCGGGATGGGCTTGGAGATCGGCCGGCCCTGCTGATCCTTGCCGGCCGAGGCGTACTCTTGCGGTTCGTGAATCTTGATCTCCGGCTGCGCGGCGGCCGGGATCGTGATAATCACTTTGCACTTGGGGCAGGGCCCCTTCTTGCCGGCAAACTTCTCGCTGACGTTGAAGCGGACTTTGCAGCCGGGACAAACGACGGGAATCGGCATCGCGAGCGCTCAAGACATGAAAGTCGGCAGACCGAACCAAACCCTAGTTTGGCACAGGAGATAAGCAAGTCAAGCCGCCCCGGTCCGACGTTGTTTCGCACGGGCAGTTGGTTTAGGATCAAGGACATAGAAGCGTGTCGAAACGGTCACAGCCGCGAGGACCGCGGCGGGCTCGCATCGTCGGCGGAAACGCCGGGCGTTGTAGCCAATGTTTTTTCGCTGATTGTCAGATCGAAGTCGAAGCATGGTTATTGAATTTCGCTGCCCCAACGGGCACCGCCTGAGTTGCCCCGACGAGCGGGCCGGCCTGCCGGGCAAATGCCCCCGCTGCCACGCGGCCTTTCGAGTTCCCCAGGCGGGCGGTCCGGAGCCGGCCGCATCCGATTCCGGAGTCAGCTCGCCCGACCTTTCGGAATCCAACCCAGCCTCCGACAGTTCGATAGCGGTCGACGCGGGCGACTCCCACCCGTCTGGAGTGTCGTCGGCCGAGCAACCGGCGACGGCAACGGGCCCGGCCGCCGCACAACGAATTGTTTTTTTGTGTCCCAATGGACACAAGTTGAATTGTCCGGCGAGCATGCAAGGCCGGCCTGGCAAGTGCCCGCATTGCGGCGCCAGGTTTCTGGTGCCCGACTACGAACCGCAAGATGAAGGCGGTGAAGCTTCCGCTGCGTCGTCCGACGAATCCGAGCAAGCCGAGGCCGACGCTTCGCAAGCCCAGTCCGAAGCGGAGCAGCAACCCATCGAGGAGGAAATTCTCAGCTTCAACGGAGACGCCTACCAGGAAAGCCCGTTCGCGTTCGACTTTTCGAGCTTGACCAGCGAAGCCGAAAGCGGCAATGCAATGGCCGGCTTGTTCCAGCGGCTGTGGCCGCACAAACGGACCGGCGGGATCGTCGAGTTATATCTCAAGGGGGGCGAGGTGATCGCGCCCGAATGGTTCTCGGCGCGCCAGTCTCAAGAGAATTACGGGATGTTCGCTTTCGCCGAGCGCGACGGCAGCATCACGCTGACGGCCGTGAATTGGGACGCCATCGAGCGGATCGCGGTGCGCGGCATCGGGGCGCTGCCCCAAGGCATGTTCGACGAGTAGGCTTGAATCGCACCCGGCCTTCCAGTTCGCCCCTACTTCGCCGGTTGATCTTCCGCACGCGGTCGCCGCCGCGGGCCTCCGCCCCGCGCCCCTCCCGGAAAACCGTGCTCCGCGCGCTGCGACTTGCCGACGCCTCGGATGAGCTGCTGCCCATCGGCGGGATCTTGCGGCGTCACCCCCAGCACGATGTCGAAATGGGCCGCCAGTTCGTTCAAGCGGGAATTGGCCACCGGTTTGAACTCCACCGAAACCCGCTCCCGGGCCAGTGAATCCTCGATGTCGCGATAGAGGAAATCGGCGGCGTTGTCGGGATGGCCGGCGATGAACATCTGGGTGGTGTAAATGCGCTCTCCGCCGCGGCTAATGCCGAAATGGATGTGCGGGCAGCGCCCCGGATAAGAGACCGGCTTGATCGTGCGGAAATAGTAGCGGCCCTCGGAATCGGTCAAAAACCGGCCGTAACCCTGGAAATTCTTGTCGCGGTGCTCGCGATTGGCAGTGCCCGAGTGCAAGTAGGCTCCCTGATTGTCGACCTGCCAGATCTCGACGAACGCATTGCACAGCGGCTGGCCTGCCAGGCTCAGAATGCGACCCGACAAATGCGTGATCTCGCCGACGGCCGGCGACGTGGAGTCGTTGATGACGAGCAGATCGTTGTCCGTATCGAGCGGCATCTTGTCGGGATAGAACGGACCTTCGTCGATTTGCGGCGTGGCGGCCAGCTCTTCGGCAAACACGCCTCGCGCCATCGACACAGCGGCGCCCAGCGAGATCGCCTTGAGCACGTGGCGGCGGCTGCAATAGACGTCCAGGGGTTTCATAAAAAATACCTCGTGCGTCGTGAGAAGTTTGCCGCCCCAGCGCGCTCTGCAAAGAAGTGAGTCGCGGGCAGTCGGCCGAAACCGCCGCGCCCGGCATTACTCTCCCGGAATTATACCCGGAATCAGGTAGGCCTGCGCGAGCGTCAACAGACCCACCAGGGCAGCCAGCGCCACACTGTGCAGAAACACGAACCGCAGAATCTGCCCTTCGCCCCCCGATTGCCCGGTTGCCACCGCGGCCACGACGATGCTTTGGGCGTCGATCATCTTGCCCATTACGCCGCCGGTGCTGTTCGAGGCCACGATCAGCATGGGATTCAGGCCGAGCTGCTCGGCGGTGATCCGCTGCAAACTGCCGAACAGCGCGTTGGACGAGGTGTCGCTGCCGGTCAGCGCCACTCCCAGCCAACCCAACAGGGGTGCGAAGAACGGATAAAACCCGCCTGTATGGGTGAAAGCCAGGCCCAGCGTGGCATCGCTGCCGCTGAATTTGGTGGTGAAGGCCAGCGCCAGCATGCAGCCGATGGTGAACAGGGCCCAGCGCATCTCATACACCGTTTGGCCGAATTGCCGCACGAACTCCCGCGGGCCGATGCCCAGCCAGAAGGCCGACAAGATCGCGGCGATGAAAATGGCCGTGCCGGTGGCCGACAGCCAGTTGACGTCGAACATGGCCTCCTCCGGCTTTTTGGCCCGGCCCGAATCGTCGACCTCCTGTGCCACCGGCGCCGCGCGATACACGTGCTGATGCAGACCGGCCACCGGCAACGTGAATTTGGTATAGCCGGCGAGCAGGTTGGGATTTTCCGCATCGCCGCCATTGAGCGCCAGCCGCATCGATGGCCAGCCCCAGATAAACACCAACACCGACAACAGCAGCCAGGGCATCCAGGCGTAAAAGACCTGGCCCGGGCGCAATGCCGGCGACGCGCTCGTTTCCGCGGCCGGCGCTTCATCCGGAAACCGCCAGATCTCGCTGGGCTGCCAGAATCGCAGCAGCAGCGCCAGCGCCATCAGCGAGCCCAGCCCGCCCACGACGTCCACCAGGCCCGGACCGTGAAAATTCGCAATCAAAAATTGCAGCGTGGCGAACGTGCCGCCGGCCACAACCAGTGCCGGCCAACAACCCTTCACGCCGCGCCAGCCCGACATCGTGGCCACTAGCCAGGCCGGCACGATCAGCGAAAACAGCGGCAACTGCCGGCCGGCCATCTGGCACAAAGGCATTTCCGCGAGGCCCGATATCTTGGCCAGCGTAATGATCGGAATGCCCAGCCCGCCGAACGCCACCGGCGCCGTGTTGGCAATCAAAGCCAGGCCGGCCGCATACAGCGGCGTGAAGCCCAGCCCGATCAAGAGCGCGGAACAGATGGCCACGGGCGTGCCGAATCCGGCCGCGCCTTCGATGAACGTGCCGAAGCAAAACGCGATCAACAGCGCCTGCATGCGCCGGTCGGGCGAGAGCGCCGCCACGCTGCGCTTGACCACGTCGAACTGGCCCGATCGCACCGTGAGATGAAACAGAAACACGGCCGCCAGCACGATCCAGCCCAGCGGCAACAGGCCGAATGCGGCGCCATACATCGCCGAGGCGATCGCGGCCCGCACTGGCATGCCAAACCCAAAGATCGCCGAACCCAGCGCGGTGGCCAGCCCGGCCAGCGCGGCCTTCGGGGCGCTCACGCCCGCGGCCAACAGCCCCAGCAGCACCACGACGGGCAAGCCCGCCATCAGGGTCGACAGCCACGGCGAGCCCATTGGGTCGTAAACTTGCGTCCAATTCACCTGTGTCCAATTCATCTGCGCCAAAATCACCTGCGTCGAAACCACCGTCGCGCCTCGTTGCTCGTTCCGGCCGCCCACGATTCGGGGCAAGTCGTGCTCGGGGGGCATGTTCCCGCCCGGCGCAGTCATTGTCTGCGGCCCGAATTCTGCTAGGTTAGGCGAAACTGAACCGGCGAGCCATAGCCCGCCACGCTTATCGTGGCTCGGGTATCGTGTGGCCCTCGTGGTCAGCTCGACGGACCGCCACCATCCGTTAAGCCCACGGGATGCTGCCCGTGGGCGTTGCGCGCCACGGGACATTCAAAACAAAACGGACTCCGCACCACGCGAGGACTCGATGAGCAAGAACCGCAAGGCCGAAGTCGAAGCCGCCACCAAAGACCTGGATTTCAAAACCAAGAAATACCAGCTCGTGCTCGACACGTCGCTGGGCAAAATCACGCTCGACCTGCTGCCCGAGTTGGCACCCGGCCACGTCGCAACATCGTGGGCCTGGCAAAGATCGGCTTTTACGACGGCGTGGATTTCCATCGCATCATCAAGGGCTTCATGATTCAAGGCGGCTGTCCCGAGGGCAAGGGCACCGGCGGGCCGGGCTACACCATTGCCGCCGAGTTCAACGCCACCAAGCACGAGCCGGGCGTGCTCTCGATGGCCCGCACCAGCGACCCCAACTCGGCCGGCTCGCAGTTCTTCATCTGCCTGGAAAAAGTCCCGCACCTCGACCGCCAATACACGGCCTTTGGAAAAACCGCCGACGCGGCCAGCCTGGACGTGGTCAAGAAGATCGGCGCCGTTGCGACCGGCGGCCAAGACCGGCCCGTCACGCCAGTGACGATCAAGACGGCAACGGTGGTGGAGAAGTAAAGCGGGCGAGGTGACCGGATTACGACGTGCAGTTTGAGCGAACCTGCCCGTGGGCTCCACCGTCCGGCTCGAACGGATGCTCGTTAGGCGAGCCGATTTGCGAGGCCGGCTAGCTCACGATTGTTCCGTGGTACTCCAGGGTGAATGATGTTAGGTGGAAGCGCTCGAATCGTCTGCGAGTTAGACTTCGCCCGCTCCGCCCCGTCAAAACGGAATCTCCTCGTCAGGCGGCCCTGCGTAGCGGGGCATCGCGTTCAATTTAGTGTGGATATTGGCAAGGATGATGCGTTTCTTCTCCAACGTTACGTTTTGCAAAAGCCGGAGGAAGTCCTTGACGTCCGCGACGGTCATCGGGCCATTCTTCTGATAATAGTAGGTCCCCCGCAACAAACAACGTATTACCACCGCAGGGTTGGGAACGAATTCTTCCAGCATGAACGATCGATACACTTCGTTCAGGTTGGCCGCGACGAGTTGCGCGTCGTCGAGATATTCCGCGCTGCTGTCGATTTTAGTTATCACTTTTCGTAGCGTGTCCGCGAACCGACGGTAGGTTGCTAATTCCGACGCGTCGAACCCGACGTCCGAGATCTGTGTTGCTTGAATCTCAGTCTCCACCTCGACGAAGCTACTGATGCGCTCGTTGGGGTCATGACGGCACATTACGCTCAGGAGCGGGATATTCTTAAAGCTCTGGATGTTGTTGTCCTGAATAAGCCTCTCAAAGAGCTTCCCCACGAAATACACCTCCGTTTGAAAATCATAGCGGGAGTCGCCGAACTCGTCCGGTGTTTGACACCACCAGTTCAGGTCAATGCTTTTGTCGAAGTCATCGGAGGTCTCAACACGTTTTCCAAAGCCTAGATCGATAATCTTGAGTTTCTTGTCGTTGCGGACCATGAGATTCGCAATCCGAATGTCGCGGTGAAGGATGCCCTTGCGTTGGAGGTACGCGAATCCACTGACCGCCTGCTCAAACAACTCGTTTATCACATCTGGCGCGTCCGCGACAAACTCCGCGACCGTCCGCCCTTCAATGTACTCCATCAGTATGAAACCCGCGTAATGCTCGGGGTAGAGATAGTGGTTGTATACACGCACGACGTTTTCGTGAAAGACCTGGTAGAGAAGCTTGGTCTCACGGACGAATGACGAAAAAAGCTCGGCACGTGGTAGATCCGGATGTGGAGTGTACTTCTTGCAGACGTACAGCTCGTCAATGGATTCGTCATGCAAGAGCACAGTCTTCCCGCACGCTCCTTGGCCCAGTTCCTTCACGAGCCGATAGTCACGCTTCCGCAAGAAGGGAATTATTTCATTCTCGAAATTGGCCTGCTGAGACATTCGAGGCTCGACTGCGAAAAGAAGAAAGAAACGGGGGAATGCCCATGAAATGCCATCCAACGAGCCGCGTAAGCGCATTACGGCATCCGCGACTCGGTGCATTCTACCGTTTGCAACTCCGGCCGCGAGCGCCGCGCACCCGTGGCCCGTCGCAACTGGCCTACAAATGCGCCTTGAAAACCACCGCGGTTTCGACGATCATTCCGCTTAGCCGCGTCGGCCTGAGGAGGTTCTGGCCGGGCTTGAGTGGCGTTTGCGACAAGCAACCTGGGCGCGGGCGTGGAGACAACGGGCACGGGGCGAATTCCTCTGGGCCTTCTGTCGAACTCTTGCGAGGCGGTTGGGCGTGGCGCGCCAAAAATTCCGCCGGCTAGTTCTTGGGCCGGCGGTGCCCGGAGGTACGCGAGCCAAATGTTCCCAGGCGGGGCAGACTCATCCAAACCGGCTGCGAATTCCAGTCGGGGCGGTTTGTCACACGCCGTAAAGACCGAACCGGGAGCATTTCCCTCGATGAGAGTCCTGAGCAAATCACCAACGGTGATCGTCGAAGGGCTCGACAAACCCTCCTCGGGCGCCTGCCGGGCGACGATGTTTTGCAAGACTGTGACCAGGAGCGATCCACCATGCTCAACCCGCGCGAGAATTTCTTGCTCAGGCGGTCCGACCTAACGCACTTCTCGTCCCCAATTGAGCAAGACAGGCGAGATGCCGCCGCGGAAGTCCCTAGGCTATCTATCCCGCGGTGCACGCGGGTGACGTGCGTGCCGCAAGGGTAGGCCATCGATGTGCCGCCAGGCGCCTCGGTGTTGGCCACGCCGATCGCTCCGAACCAGCAATGGTTCGCTTACGCGAGAAGATTTGGTGGGGATGCTGATAGCTCATCGGGACGTCACCCCAGGCGTGCCGCTGCACCGCGCATACAGACGCCACCGGCGTCTGACGGGCGGGGCACGGAGCGTTTTTTGTAAATCTTGAACAGCCGTGGACCCGCTGCCGATGCGGCGGCACGCCATCTTGCTTTACCTATCGAGCCAATCGCGCTTGGCCCAGGTGCCGCTGCGCACTGCGCAAGGTGCAGTAATTATTTCATTCACTACAAAAAGCCCTCCGGGGGCTGGGCCGCGGGCCCAGACCCAAGTTCCTGCTGCGCCTCGACTGAGCTCGTCGAAGTCCGCAGGTCTTGATGTTCAAGTTCGACCGCTTTTATCCCAGCCAGCGGAAGCTGGAACTCGGGTCCGGGGCCGAGCCCCGGTCTTCGTGCCGTTCGTTTCCCTCTGTGTTTTCGTGACTCTGTGGTTCCCCCCCTCCTCTTCCTCGTGACTTTGCGTCTTCGCGCCTTTGCGGTTCGCTCATCCGGCGACCAACCCCAAGTCCTCATACAAAGCCGCGAGCACTTCGCGAATCCGCGCCTGATGCTTCTCCTCGCCCGGCGTGCCGTTCAAATAACAGCCCACGACCAGCCCATGAGCCGGATCGGCAAATGCGGCCGACGATTGACTGCCGCTGTGGCCAAAAGCCAGGTCCGACGCAAAACGGCCGTATCCGTAAGGCACGGTGTCGACTCCATAGCGCTTCGAGTCGATGATCGTGCCCAGCCCCCAGTCAATGTGATGCTTGAACGTCTCGTCGTACATGCCGATCCGCTGGGCCGTGGCCAACTGCCGGACCGAATCGGCGCTCAGGATTCGTGCGCCGTGGAGTTGGCCGCCGCCGAGCAGCGCTTCGTAAAACTTCGCCAGCCCGCGCATCGGGCCGTGGCCGCTCGCGCCGGGAATGCAGTCGGTCGCGCCGCGCTGGCTGCTGTAGCGGTGCGGCGCAGAACCGGGCTTGTCCGTGTCGGGCAAAATCGCCATCCGATCGCCGTACGCGTGATAGCGATCCGGCGGCATGCCGATCCAGCAGTCGAACATGCCCAGCGGCTCGAAGATTTCTGCGCACATATTCCGAGAGCGGACGGCCATCGGCAATCCGCACCAGTTCGCCCAGGATGTACCAACTGCTCAGCGGATGGTAGCCGGCCTTTTCGCCCGGCACCCAATTGCGTTCCAGATGCGCGCGGCACAGCCGATCGATGATTTCGTCCCAACTGGACTCGGGCCGGCCCAGCTCGACAAACCGAAAGCCGGCCGTATGGGTGAGCAAGTGCCGCAGCGTGATCGCTTGTTTACCGCCGGCGGCAAAGGCGGACAAGTAGTGTGCGACCGGCTGATCGAGCTGCAGTTTGCCGGCCTCAACCAGTTGCAGCACGGCGGCAGCCACGACCGGCTTGGTCGAGGAGAGCCAGAGCACGATCGAATCGGCGGTCATTGGCACGCCGGGCCGGCTTTGGCCAATCGCCAGTTCGCCGGCCGGCTGGCCCCCGATCGACGCATAGACTTGCGCCCCGACGTGCAACCCCTGGTCGATGCCCCGCTCGACGACGGTCTGAGTCCGTGGTAAATCGGAAGCGTTGTCAGCCATGACCGGAGCGAAAGAATTACGATTCTCAAAGAGGAGATACGGGGATACGACGAGATACGGGGGATGACGAGAAAACAAGGAAAAATGTGGACTGGAACGTTACGGACGAAAGAACGAGCCAAGGATTACGAATTCAAAAACTCAATTCGAAATTGCTACAGCTCGTTGACCGAATCGGTGCTCGCAGACGCGCCGTTAAGTTGGCTCTTCGCTTTTCATCCTTCATCCCTTCCCTCCATCCCCCGTATCTCGTCGTATCCCCGTATCCCCTTCCTAAATACCGTCATTTCAAATCGATCCCCATCGCGTGCATCAGCATCTTCATGTCCTCCCAGACGTCGCGCTTGGCGGCCGGGTTGCGGAGCAGATAGGCCGGATGATAGGTGCAGACGACCTGGATTCCGTCGCGCTCGAAGAATCGCCCTCGCAGCCGGCCGATGGTGTCGGTCGTGTCGAGCAGGCGCTGCGCCGCCACGCCGCCCAGACAGCAGATGAACTCGGGGCGGATGATTTCCAACTGCCGGTCCAGGTAGCCGCGACAATTGGCCACTTCGTCCGGCAGGGGCGTGCGGTTGCCGGGGGGCCGGCACTTGAGCACGTTCAGGATATAGACGTCCTCGCGCTTCAGCGTGCAGGCTTCGATGATCTTGGTGAGCAACTGTCCGGCCCGGCCCACGAACGGCTCTCCCTGCTTGTCCTCGTCGGCGCCCGGCGCTTCGCCCAAAAAGCACAGCCGGGCTTGCGGATTGCCGACGCCGAACACGGTTTGGGTTCGCGTTGCGGCCAATTCATCGCAGCGTGTGCAACAGGCCACCTCGCGGCGAATCACTTCCAGCCGATCGAAGTTCGACAGACCGCTCGCCTCGGCGGGAGTTGCCTGGCGGGCTGCAGGGCCGATCGGCGCTCGCGGCGCCGGCTCCGCGAAAGGCGCGAGCCGCTTGGCCGGCGGCGGCGACGCACTTTCAATACTTGCGGGGGGTTTGGCCACAGGCCGGGCAGGGGCCAGATTGGTCACGCCGGCTCGGCCCAAACTCTCCAGGCGCTGCGCAGCTGCCTTCAAACTTCGCTTGCGGGCTGACGGGTCTGGGAGGTTTGCCATGAAAAAAAATTGCCTGCTTCCGGTGCGGGCCTGGATTTTGTCGGAACTTGTGCCAGCAGTATACGGCCGCGGGCCGGACGCGAAAGGGGGACCGCGGGCTGCGCAGCAGCGACCCTGCGCGAGAGCTGGTTGCAAAAGCAGCAATAAATCTGCGGCGGCATGCCTTTCGCCAGTTGAGCGCGGCCGCAGCCTTCGCGTAAACGTTAGTGTTCCCCAAGCCGCGGGCTGTCAGCCGTTGTGGCAGCCGACTGTTCGACTATGATGAGAACTGGATTTGTAACACGTATTCTGCCGCCCCCCCGGCGCGCTGGCGAGTTGGGTCATGGGCGTTCCCCAAGTTGTGATCGTCGGCCGGCCGAACGTCGGCAAGTCCAGCCTGTTCAATTGGCTGGCGCAAAAGCGGCTGGCCATTGTCGACGACGCGGCCGGCGTCACGCGCGACCGGCTGACGCTACCTGACTTTGCCATCGCGATCGGTTTTTCGAGCTGGTCGATACCGGCGGCATCGGCTTCGAGGATCCCGACAACCTGACGGCCAAGATCGAAGAGCAAATCGCCGCGGCCATCGAATCGGCCGACGTCGTGCTGTTCGTGGTCGACACGCGCACCGGGCCTGACCGCCGCTCGATCAGGAAGTGGCCCGCCGGCTGCGCTATGTCGACACGCCGGTCATTTGCGTGGCCAACAAGACCGACGACGCGTCGTTCGACACCCAGGCCGACGAATTCTACAAGCTGGGCCGCGGCAAGCTGGTGCGCGACCAGCACGATGCAGAACCGCGGCCGATTCACGCTGCTGGACATGATCGCCGAGCGGCTGCCCAAGCTGGACGTCGATTCGCCCGAGGACACTGCCCGAGCCGGTGATGAAGGTGGCCATCGTCGGCCGCCGCAACGTCGGCAAGAGCACGTTCGTCAACACGCTGGCCCAGGCCGAGCGGATGATCGTCAGCGAAGTGCCGGGCACGACGCGCGACAGCGTCGACGTGCGGTTCGAGCTGGACGGCAAGGCGTTCATGGCGATCGACACGCCCGGCCTGCGGCGCACGCAAGAGCATTGCCACCGACATCGATTTTTACAGCGCCCATCGGGCCCAGCGGAGCATCCGCCGGGCCGACGTGGTGCTTCATGTTTTTCGATCCCACGCAGCGGATCAGCAAGGTCGACAAGCAGCTTTGCGAGTACGTCGCCGAGCAGTACAAGCCGTGCGTGTTCGTGGTCAACAAGTGGGACCTGGTGGCCGACAGCATGCTGACCGAGAAATGGGTCAGCTACCTGCACGACACGTTCCGCACCATGCGCTACGTGCCGATCGCGTTCATCACCGGCCAAACCGGCAAGAACGTGAAGGCCCTGCTTGAACCACGGCCAGATGCTGTTCAAGCAGGCGCGGCAGCGGGTGGCCACGGCCGATCTGAACCGCGTGGTGCGCGAGGCGCTGGAGCGAAATCCGCCGCCGCTGCACCAGAACCATCGGCCCAAAGTCTATTACGCCACGCAGGTCAGCGTGCGAGCCGCCGACGATCGTGCTGTTTTGCAACGATCCGCTGACGCTTGTCGGAACCCTATCGCCGCTATCTGCTGGGCGTGTTTCGCGAGCATCTGCCGTTTGCCGAAGTGCCGATCAAGCTTTACTTGCGCCGCCGTCAGCAGGGGGACGAGCGCGACGAGGTGGAGCGCCGGCCGGCGAAACAGGTCGACGCGGAGCCGGAAGTGCCGCAGCCCGATGTGCCGCAGCCCGACGTGCCGCAGCCCGACGTGGTCGATCAGGCGTAGCGGCGCCCGGCAACCCGGCCGCTCACGCGCACACACGTTAAGCCCACCGGCTGCGGCCGGTGGGGGCCACACGCGCCGGCGCCCCAAACCGCCGCCCTACACCGGTTGCGTCTTCTTCGGCGTAGCCCGCTTCTTCTTCGGCGCCGGCTGGGCGCCTTGCTGGCCGCCACGGCGGCCTGGGCCGCGGCCAGCCGGGCAATGGGCACCCGGAATGGCGAGCAACTCACGTAGTCCAGGCCGATCTCGTCGCAGAAGATCACGCTGGCCGGATCGCCGCCATGCTCGCCGCAAATGCCCAGCTTGAGATTCGGCGCGCACGCCGCGCCCTTTCTCTACCGCGATCCGCATCAGCCCGCCGACGCCGTCGCGGTCGATCGTCTGGAACGGATCGTTGGGCACGATGTCGTTCTCGCGATAGTAGTTGATGAAGCTGGAGTAATCGTCGCGGCTCATGCCGAGCGTGGTCTGCGTGAGATCGTTGGTGCCGAAGCTGAAGAACTCGGCATGCTCGGCGATTTGATCGGCGCAGATCGCGGCCCGAGGCAGCTCGACCATGGTGCCGACCAGATAGTTGACGCGGATTCCCTTCTCGTCGAACACCTTCTCGGCCGTGTCGCGGACGATCTTTTCCTGATCGCGGAACTCGGTGGCGAATCCGGCCAGCGGAATCATGATTTCCGGATGCACGTCGATGCCGGCCTTCTTCACGTCGCAAGCGGCCTCGATGATCGCCCGGGCTTGCATCCGCGTGATCTCCGGATAGACGATTCCCAGCCGGCAGCCGCGGTGGCCGAGCATGGGGTTGAACTCGTGCAGCTCTTCGACCCGCCGGGCGATCGCTTCGGCCTTGATGCCGATCTTGGCCGCCAGGGCTTGCTGCTCGTCGCCCGAATGGGGCAAAAACTCGTGCAGCGGCGGATCGAGCAGGCGAATGGTGACCGGCCGTCCTTCCATGGCCCGGAAGATGCCGTCGAAATCGCCCCGCTGGTGCGGCAGCAGCTTGTCGAGCGCCTTTTCGCGATCGGCCAGGTTTGTGGCCAGGATCATCTGGCGGAAGTCGTCGATGCGGTCGAAGAACATGTGCTCGGTGCGGCACAGGCCGATCCCTTCGGCGCCGAAGGCCACGGCCTCGCGGGCTTGCTTGGGCTCGTCGGCATTGGTCCGCACCCGCAGCCGGCGGTGCGAGTCGACCCAGCTCATGAGTTGCTCGTAGCGCTTGTAGGTCTCGGCCTGCTCGGGCTTGAGCGTTTTGTTGATCAAGCACTTGCAGGATCTCGCTGGGCCGCGTTTCGACCGGTCCCTCGAAGACTTCGCCGGTAAAGCCGTCGATCGAGATCGTGTCGCCGGCCTTGAGCACCTTGCCTTTGACGGTCACGGTGCCGGCGGCATAGTCGATGTTCAGATCGCCGCAGCCGACGATGCAGGCCTTGCCCATCTGCCGGCTGACCAGGGCCGCGTGCGAGCTGGCGCCGCCGAAGGCGGTCAGAATGCCCTGGGCGATCTTCATGCCGCGCAGGTCTTCGGGGCTGGTTTCGCGGCGCACCAGGATCAGCTTGACCTTGTTGTCCTTGAGCCATTCCTGCTCGGCGTCGGAAGCGTGGAAGCAGATCTTGCCCGAGGCGGCGCCCGGCCCGGCGTTGATCCCCTTGGCCAGCAGCCGGCCGGCCTGGACGGCTTCGCGCTTCGATTCGGGACTCGTAGATCGGCTGCAACAACTGATTCAGATCGTCGGCCGGAATGCGTTTGGCACTGAGCGCGTCGGTCTGGCCGATCAGCCCTTCGTTGACCATGTCGACCGCGATCCGCACGGCGGCAAAGCCGGTCCGCTTGGCATTGCGGGTTTGCAGCATCCACACCTTGCCGCGCTGGACCGTGAACTCGACATCCTGCACGTCGCGGTAATGCGCTTCGAGCTTCTTGCCGATCTCGACCAGTTGCTTGTGGGCAGCCGGCATGGCCTTGGCCAGGGTTTCTTCGATCCGCTCGGGCGTGCGGATGCCGGCCACGACGTCCTCGCCCTGGGCGTTGATCAGATAGTCGCCGTTGAGGCCCGGCAGCGCCGAGCGCCACGTCGCGGGTCATGGCCACGCCGGTGGCGCAATCGTCTCCCAGGTTGCCGAAGACCATCGCCTGCACGTTGACGGCGGTCCCCCACTCGTGCGGAATGCCATAGGTGCGGCGATAGACGATGGCCCGATCGTTCATCCAACTGCCGAACACCGCGCCGATGGCCCCCCAGACCTGGTCCATCGGCTCGTCGGGAAAGTCGTGGCCGGTGCGCTCTTTGATCGCGTGCTTGAACTCGGTCACCAGCTCCTTGAGCTGCTCGGCCGTAAGCTCGTTATCCAGGTGGACGCCGGCCTTGTGCTTCTTGGCTTCCAGCAATTCCTCGAACGGGTCGGGATCGTGCTTGGTCTTGGGCTTCATGTCGAGCACCACGTCGCCGTACATCTGCACGAAGCGGCGGTAGCTGTCCCAGGCGAAACGCTCGTTGCCCGACTGCCTTGGCCAGGGCTTCGACCGTCTTGTCGTTCAGTCCGATGTTGAGCACCGTATCCATCATGCCGGGCATCGAATCGCGAGCGCCGGAGCGGCACGAGACGAGCAGCGGATTGATCGGTCGAGCCGAATTTGGCCCCCATCTCCTTTTCGATCTTGGCCATGGCCTGATCGACCAGCTTGCGGAGCTTGGGCGGATAGGTCTTTTCGTGGGCGTAGTAATAGGTGCAGACGTTCGTGCCGATAGTGAACCCGGCCGGGACGGGCAGCCCCAGGTTGGTCATTTCGGCCAGGTTGGCCCCTTTGCCCCCCAGCAATGCCCGCATCGACGAATCGCCATCGGTGCCGTCTGGACCGAACGAATAGACGTACTTTTCAGCTTTAGCCATGGGCCGGTTCCTTCGTAAGCGTTGACGCGCACAATGTTTTGGGTGCGCACAAATCCAATGCGGGCCTGCACCAGGCCGCTCGCCTGGGCCGGCCCTCCCTCTGCCAGAGCCCGCAGGCCAGAAACGGCACAATTTAACAGTCGCGCGGCCCATCGTCAAGCGGCGCAAGTGCTGTATTGACGGCGATTTGTGGTGAAAGGGGGGGGTGCCGATGTGTTGCAACCCCAGCGTGGTGGGTCGGAGTCGACAACGCCTTGCCCTACAGAATCTAACGAAGCGCGGGGCTGCAGGCTCGGGCCACGTCCGCGAGACGTTGCGCCGGGCTTCCCCCCAGGAGCCGGCGGTCTCGACGAACCGGTCCCAGATGCGTAACTTCAAGGCTGGTCTGCGCCGCCCGTTTTGCCCCCAAGTCGGATTGGTGCCTATGAAACCGTTGTATGTCGCCGCTGCGGCCGTTTGCCTGTTCAGCTCCGTTGCCTTGGCTCAGCAGGACGCCAACGATCGCCTTATCGAACGATTGGTCGACGACGCGAGCTCCGACGTTGCCTTGACCGAGGTTTTGAAACACGCAGAGGAACGGCCTGCGCACGTCCTCTACACGGCTGCCGGCACGGCACTCAAGAAAAAGCGACTGGAAGATAGCGGATTCCTTTTTTACGCCGCACAGCTTCGTGCCCGATTCGACAAAGAGTGCTTTCCCCCAAAGGGACGAGGGGGCGATAGCCCGTTCACCTTGTACGCGGCGCTCTCAGAACAGATCGGCAGCCAGCTGAATCCGGTGGTCATGGCGGACCCGAAATCCTTTGCGGGTGCCATCGAGCGATTGAAAAAGTGGTGGCCGAGCGCATCTGACAGATACGAGCCGGGCTACGAACACTACGATCGCCGCTCGGAAGGAATCGCGAATGAGGCCGTGAAGGCTATTCGAGCGGAATTCATCGATCGCATGAGTGACTTTGCGACGTTACTGAACGATCCAGACTATTTCGCGGCGTTCCGCACCGTGCAGGAATACAATATGGGGGCGGACGAGAAACGGCCGACAAAGATGCAAAACGATGCGGCGATGGCTGCGATGACGCGGATCGCCAAGCAAAAGGGGCTTGTCGGACTGCATGAAGAGTAGAGACGAAACGAGACACCCACACTTTGGTCCAGTTTTATCGCCCGGGCACCCGGCAGCTGCGACTTGAAGCCTGCCTGCCCGCAAAAAAGTGGGTGTCCGAGTTCGGCCCGCTGCGCACGCCGCGGGACGACGCCAAATTTCGCGCGCTTGAAATTAGTTCACACGCTGGCTGCGGACCCTACGCACTTAGCCCAGCAGTTTGCGCAGCACGGTCTGCAAAATTCCGCCGTTGCGGTAGTATTCGCAGCTCGACCGGCGTGTCGATCCGTGCCCGGCAAGACAACTGCTTGACCGAGCCGTCGGCGCTCTTGGCCCGCACGGACAGGAGCGAGCCGGGCTGGAACGAGTCGTCCAAAGCCTGGATGTCGAACACTTCTTCGCCGGTCAGCCCCAGGTCGCGCCAACTCTTCCCGTCGGGCAGTTCCGAGCGGCAAGACGCCCATGCCCACCAGGTTGCTGCGGTGGATGCGCTCGAAGCTGACGGCCAGCACGGCCCGCACGCCCAGCAGAAACGTGCCCTTGGCCGCCCAATCGCGGCTGCTGCCGGTGCCATACTCGGCGCCGGCCAGCACCACCAGCGGCACGCCCTCTTTGGCATACTCGACCGACGCGTCGTAGATGCTCATCGGCTTGCCGTCGGGCAGGTGCCGGGTGACGCCCCCCTCGGTGCCCGGAGCCAGCAGATTGCGAATGCGGATATTGGCGAACGTGCCGCGGGTCATCACCCGATCGTTGCCGCGGCGGGCGCCGTAGCTGTTGAACTCCAGCGGCGTGACCCCCTGCTCCTGCAAGTAGCGGCCGGCCGGGACTCTTGGCGGCGATCGAACCGGCCGGCGAGATGTGGTCGGTCGTCACCGAATCGCCCAGCGCGGCCAGCACGCGAGCGCCGGTGATCGGCTTGATCGGGACCGGCTCGCGCGTCAGATCGCACAAGTACGGCGGCTCCTGAATGTACGTGCTGTCGGGCACCCAGTCGTAGAGCATCGCCTTCGGTCGTTTTGAGTTGGTTCCACTGCTTCGTTGGCGTCGCGCACGTTGTCGTAGCGGCGGCGGAACATTTCGGGCAGCACGTTGGTCTCGACCGCCTGCGGCAATCTCGGCGTGCGTGGGCCAGATGTCCTTCAGGTATACCGGCTTGCCGGCCTGATCGGTGCCCAGCGGCTCGGTCGTCAGATCGATGTCGGTCGTGCCGGCCAGGGCATAGGCCACCACCAGCGGCGGGCTGGCCAGATAGTTGGCCCGCACCAGCGGATTGATCCGGCCCTCGAAATTGCGATTGCCGCTGAGCACCGCCGCGGCGACCAGATCGCCCTCGGTGACGGCGTTGGCGACCGGCTCGGGCAGCGGCCCGCTGTTGCCGATGCAGGTGGTGCAGCCGTAGCCCACGATGTTGAAGCCCACGGCCTCGAGCGCCTCGGTCAGGCCGGCCTTGTCCAGATAGTCGCTCACCACGCGCGAGCCGGGGGCGATGCTGGTTTTGACGTACGACTTGACCGTCAGCCCCCTGGCGACGGCCTTTTTGGCCAACAGGCCGGCGGCCAGCATGACCGACGGGTTGCTGGTGTTGGTGCAACTGGTGATGGCGGCGATCACCACGGCGCCGTGCCCGATCTCGGTCGAAGCGCCGTTGTTGACCACCTTGGCGTGGCGCTGGCGTGCCCGGCTCATCGAGCGCGAAACCGCGCTCGGCCACCGGCGCGCGCAGCGCCTTGCGAAACGTTTCTTTCATCGCCCGCAGCGGCACCCGGTCCTGCGGCCGCTTGGGCCCGGCCAGGCTCGGTTCGATCGTGCCCAGATCGAGCCGCAGGGTCTTGGTGAATTTGGGCGTCGGGCCGTCGTCGGTGCGGAAGAGCTGCTGCTCTTTCGTGTAGCGCTCGACCAGTTGCACCTCGGCGTCGGTGCGGCCGGTGCGGCGCAGATATTCGAGCGACTCGATCGTCGATCGGGAAAGAAGCCCATCGTGGCGCCGTACTCGGGAGCCATGTTGCCGATCGTGGCCCGGTCGGCCAGCGTCATGTTCGATACGCCCGGGCCGAAGAACTCGACGAACTTGCTGACCACCCCTTCCTTGCGCAGGATTTGCGTGACGGTCAGCACCAGGTCGGTGGCCGTGGCGCCGGCCGGCAATTGGCCGGTGATCTCGAAGCCGACCACCTCGGGCATCAGCATGTAGAGCGGCTGGCCGAGCATCACGGCCTCGGCCTCGATGCCGCCGACGCCCCAGCCGACGACGCCCAGGCCGTTGAT
Organism: uncultured Planctomycetaceae bacterium; assembly: GCA_963793635.1. GTDB lineage: Bacteria > Planctomycetota > Planctomycetia > Pirellulales > PALSA-1355 > CAWCAX01. The sequence goes on along the minus strand of CAWCAX010000006.1, from coordinate 390,281 downwards.
CATCGTGGTGTGGCTGTCGGTGCCGACCAGCGAGTCGGGCAACGCCACCGGGCCCTGCCCGTCGTCGCGCAGGAACACGCCTTTGGCCAGGTATTCGAGATTCACCTGGTGGCAGATGCCCACGGCCGGCGGCACGACGCGGAAATTGTCGAACGCCTTCTGGCCCCAGCGCAGGAACTCGTAGCGCTCGTCGTTGCGCTCGAACTCCAGCTCGACGTTCATTGGGCCGCGTTCAGACTGGCAAAGAAGTCGACCTGCACCGAATGGTCGATCACCAGGTCGACCGGAATCAGCGGATTGATCCGCTTCGGATCGCCCCCCAGCCGCTGCATGGCCGAGCGCATGGCCGCCAGATCGACCACCAGCGGCACGCCGGTAAAATCCTGCAACAGCACCCGGGCCGGCTTGAACGGAATTTCCATCGCCGGCGGCGCCGATCGGCCTTCCAGCCGGCCAGGTTCTTGACGTCCTGCTCGGTGACTTGAAAGCCGTCGCAGTTGCGCAAGCGCCGATTCCAGCAGCACGCGAATCGAAAACGGCAGGTCCGCGATCCGCGTCAGTTTCTGGTCCTCCAGCCTGGTCAACCGGTACAGGGCCGCTTTGCCGCTGCCGGTCTCGAACGTGTCGCGGGCGGCGAACGGGTTGTTTTTATGCGCACTGCTGGTCATAGGTTCGAATCCTTGCGGGCCCGCGCGGCAGCCGCCAATGGTCTGCGGCAGGCCAGTCGTTGAGAGCGGAACGTGCGAAATTGTACCCAAACGAGCCGGACTTGTCTGGGGGGCGGCGCACGGGGAAGGGGTCTGTCCCGTTTGGCCGGGCGCGATTTTGTGCGTGGCGTGACGGGCACTTTTCACGGCCCGAAGGCGGCAGAATCCGCACGACCGGCCGACATTTGCTTTCCGCCCGAGGGCAACCTACGTTTGCTTTGCCACATCTTGCTCCTCTTCTGGTTTGCTGCGCAGGGCCAAACGCCGATGGCCGATTTGTCGTCCGAAACGTATCTGGCGCGGCTGGCCGGACAATCCTCGGCCGGGCCCGACCCCTGGCCCGGCCTGGCGGCCGTCGAGCCGCGCCACGAGGCACCCGCCGAAAGGGCCGGTGACGAGCACCGCCGACGCTGCCCGACGTCACTAGTCGGCCTGAACGATGAACAGTTGCGAAGCGCTGCTCGGTGGGCTCGACGCACCGCAAGCGCTCGGCGATGCCGGCGGCCGCCGCCGGCGGCGGAATCGACAGCAGCCGACCGGAATTCATTCCGCCGGAGCCAAGATCGTTTGCCGAGCGCGAATCTGACCGTCAGCGAGGTCGAAGCGCTGATCCTCAAGTTGCTGCTGGCGCGCGGCGACGTCAGCGGCCGGCAAGTCGCCGATCAATTGTGCCTGCCGTTTCTCCTGCTGGATGAGCTGCTGCGGCAATTGAAATCGGAACAGGTGATCGTGCATCGCGGCTCGGCGCCGATGAACGACTATCAATATCAATTGACCGACGTGGGCCGCGAACGGGCCCGCCGGCTGGCGTCGCATTGCACCTATTTCGGCGCCGCCCCGGTCTCGCTGAAAGACTACATCGCCAGCGTCGCGGCCCAGTCTCTGACCACGCAGCATCCGACCGTCGCCGAGCTGCACCGCGCGTTCGACGATCTGCTGATCAACAAAAACATGCTGCGGCGATTGGGGCCGGCGATCAACTCAGGCCGCGGGTTGTTCCTGTACGGTGCGCCGGGCAACGGCAAGACCAGCATCGCCGAACGCGTCACGCGGGCATTCGGCCAGCACATCTGGATTCCGCGTGCCTTGGGCGTCGACGGCGAAATCATCCGGCTGTTCGATCCCAGCAACCACGAAGAATTGCCGCTCGAGCCCGGCGCCGGGCTGCTGCAACGTCACAAGATCGACAAACGCTGGGTCCGCATCCGCCGGCCCACGATCATCGTCGGCGGCGAGCTGACGATGGACAACCTGGAAGTCACGCTCAACACGTCGACCGGCATCAGCGAAGCGCCGATGCAGCTCAAGAGCAATTGCGGCACGCTGGTGATCGACGACTTCGGCCGGCAGCGGATGCGCACCGACGAGCTGCTCAATCGCTGGATCGTGCCGCTGGAAAAGCGCTACGATTATCTCAATCTGGCCAACGGCAAGAAAATCCAGGTCCCGTTCGATCAATTGATCATCTTCTCGACGAACCTGGAGCCGAAGGACCTGGTCGACGACGCGTTTCTGCGGCGCATTCCCTACAAGATCGAAGTCTGCGATCCCTCGGAGGAGGAATTTCGCGAGCTGTTCAAGCTCATGGCACCGAAGTTGGGGTTCGAGTACCGCGGCGAGCCGGTCGACTACTCTGATCGACAAGCACTATAAGGCGGTCGGCCGCCGCTTCCGCTGCTGCCAACCCCGCGACCTGCTGCTGCAAGTCCGCAACTACTGCTTCTACGAAGGCCGGCAAGTCGAAATGACCAGCGAAATGATGGACTTCGCCGTCGAGAATTACTTCGCCGTGATGTAAGGCCGCCATGGCCGCGCCGCGACTCCCCACGCGGCCATGGCGGGTGTGACCGGCCGCCACAGACCGGCCCGGTTCTGGTCCTTTCCAGACGGCGCTCCTATCTTGCCGGACCACGGTCCGCCGAACTTGCCCAGTCCGGGCCGGCCAAGACCGCCAAGTCCGAGTCGGATCACCCAGTCCGGAATTGCCCTGTCCCGGGTTGCCGCTTGGCAACAACTGCACGTCGAAGTCGATTGCCCGGATCGCCCCGCCGCGTGTGACCGCGACTTGCTGGGCGGCGGGTGTGGCTGCCTTTGGCGGCAGGCCGGAGACGACCACCTGGTACGAGCCCAGATCCGACGTTTTTGAACACGTAGCTGCCGCCAGCCGCCGTCTGGGTTGTAGCGACCACGTTGCCGCTGGAGTCCTCGAGGCTGACCACGACCCCGCCAGCCCCGGCCCGCCGGGGCCGCCGCGAACCCGCGGGCCCGCTGTCGGCGAGCACGCGGCCCGAGATCGACGGTTTGGAAGAAAAACACGTCGCTTTGCAAATTGGTGGTCGACGTGTTCGCGCTGATCAGATCGGCCAGCGTGATATTCTGGATCGCCTTCAGGTCAGCGCCGCTGAAAATATTCTGATACCACAGCCGGTCGGCATCGCGAATGCTTTCGAACTGATCGGCAATGATGGCCCCGAAGGTCGATCCGACACTGCTGCCGGGCGCGTGATTTTCGGCCAGGCCGCCGACGAACAACTCGACGTTGTCGACGGATCCGTAAAGCGACTGCAAATCGGCCTGTACGGTCGGATCCGAGGTGATCTGCGCAAAGCTGGTATACGGCGTGAGACCGTAGGCAATGCGCGTCTCATTGAGAGTCGGCAGCCCCACGTCGCGGCCGCGTTGGACGTCGAGGGCGAACAAATCCTCGCCGCCCGCGCCGCTTCCCGGCGCACCGAACAGGACGTTGCGCACGCTGTCGACCATCTTCAGGTCCACATTTTGCGCAATATCCGAAGAGAGATACTTGAGGATCGAAGCTTCTACGCCGGGCACGGCCATGATATTGGGATTGAAAAAGCCGTCGAGCAAGCTGATCCCCGTGTCACCGCTGGCGATGTCGGCCGGCGTATTGACCGAATTGACGGTGCCGTCCGGGCCCGTGTAGGTAAAGGCAAAGTCGGTCCCGTTGTTGTTCAGGAACTCGATGTCGTTGTCGAGCTGGCTATGCCCGAAGCGGAACGCGGCCTCGCTGAATACGTTGGCAATGCTCGGGTTGGCGGTCGGGTTGTAGCCGGTGTAGTTCGAGATCGCACCGGCGCCGAGCAAGGAGGGCAAGTACTCGTTGAACACGATCGACTGATATTCGGCGATCGTGATTTGCCGGGCACCGTCGTAGAGCTGCTGGTCGGTCCAGGTCGGATGCGCCGTTTGGAGTATTTCCGCTTGCCGGTTGTGCTCGCGAACGAACAGGATCTCAATCGCCATCAGGTCGTCGTTCTCGTTGGCCCGCACGTCGCCGGACATGTCGAGCGCCGGGTTGTACTGCGTGCTGCCGTCGATGTTGGCCACGGCGACCGAGGGCACGTCTTGCGGCAGCGAGCCGCCAACCCCTTCCTTGAGCTGACCCCCCGAGAACGTCCGCAGGGCCGCGGCCGTGGTTGGGTCGCTGCCATAGATCTGCGACAGATCGAGATAGGAAGTAACGACCGTCGGCTGGCCGAGCGGATTACTCGTGCTGGTGCCCGTTCCGGCCACTGTGACGCTGCGCGTGAAGGGCAGCGTCTGCGTGCCGGTGCCGTTGGGATCGAACTGCGGATCGCCCGTGGGCACCGTGATGGGGACGCTGACGTCGCCGGTCGGTGTCAGATCGAGATCGTGATCGACGAACTGCCCGAAGGCGTAGCTCATGTCGGACAGGTCGCGATTGTCGAGCACGTCGCCGGTTTGCGAGCCGAGCAGATTGCTGATTTCGCGAGCGCTGGGCAGGGCCTGCCCGTTTGCGGTCGTGGTTGTCAGCGTGGAGATCCCGTCTCCGTAATTGGTGCCGGCCGGTTGCAGAAGTGGCTGATTGGCGGCGCCCAGGTTTGAATTGGCGATATTATTGCCGGCGCCGGTAACGCTGTAGTACAGCGGGGCCACCGACAACATTTCGCGCGATTCGAGCGATTCGAAGCGAAGTGTTGCGTGCGCTTTCCAGGAATTTTGGGCCGAGCCGGGCCGCGAACTGTCGAATGCCAGTCCGCCAAAAACGCTATTGGAGCGCGCACGCCGATCGGAGCGCTGAGTCATGAGAAGCCTCTTCTTTTTCAAAGGAAATGGGTAGCGAGCCGGCTGTTGTTCCGACAGCCGATTCGCCAACGGAATCTCTCGGCGCGCTTATCCCTGTTCCATGCGCACACCGAGTGGGACCGCGGCTGTCAAACCATAGGCGGGCTCTCCGGGTTGATTGCCGGGCGTTTTCGCCGGGCGATTTGTTGAATTTTGGACCAAGGGGCGGAACCGCCTCGCCCGACAGGAACCATTGGACACTCGCGATCCGCGAAATTCCAGTAAATTTTGGATCGGACGAGCAAATGAAATCGATGGCTGCCAGCATGATGTCCCGTGGCAGCAGTGCGGAAAGTGTTCGCGATCGACTGAACAACGTTCGGCCGCAAGATAGTTCCCTGCCAGCAGTACAGCTCAGAACAAAACGATTAGTAACGGGGGATTGCACAAAACCGCCGCGTGGCGTGAAAAGTTTTTCTTGCAAAGCGTCAATTTGGATAACGCGTCAATTTGAAACTGATCGCGCGGCGCCCAACGTTTTGTGTTTCATGACCGTTGCATCCGGCCTTGGTGGATGTTTGAATGAACAGCCGTGAAAATGCCCGGTCACGCCTGCCCCCATCGTTCCGCATCCCCTGCCCTTCGCCAAGGAGTTCCACCGGTGAGAAAATCACGCCCCGCCAGTTACCTGTCTGTGAAAGTCTTGGCCTGGATCGCCGTCGGGTTGCCGGCCTGCTTCTTGCTTGGCGCTGCCCTCGCGGCCGGGGCGGAACCCCCCGCCAAGAAGACCGGCCGCATTCTCATGGTGACCCAGAGCGCCGGTTTCAAACATGGCTCGGTCAGCCGGCCGGCAGATAAACTGTCGCCCGCCGAACAAGCCATGACGGAATTGGGCATTTCGAGCGGCGTCTTCCGCGTCGACTGCACGCAGGATGTGGCCCAGGATCTCACGCGCGAGGCGCTTGACAATCACGACATCGTGTTCTTCTACACCACCGGCGATCTGCCGATAGCACCCGAGGTACGCGACTATCTGTTTACCGATTGGATTAAGCAGAGCGGGCACGGTTTCATCGGCACGCACTCCGCCGCCGACACTTATAAAGAATATGAACCGTACTGGGAAATGCTGGGCGGCACGTTCGACGGACACCCCTGGGGTTCCGGCGAAAAAGTCACCGTAACAGTTCACGACCAGGAGCACCCGGTCAGCAAGCCGTGGGGAGAGGAGTTCGAAATCCAGGATGAGATTTACAAGTTCAAGCACTGGCAGCCCGAAAAGGTGCGGGTGCTGATGAGCCTGAACATGGCCAAGACCGCGCATAAAGAACCCTATCACGTGCCCATCGCGTGGGTGAAGAACTACGGCGACGGTCGCGTGCTGCACATGAGCTTGGGGCACAACGAATCGGTGTGGGCCAATCCGACCTATCGCCAATCTCTGCTGGGCGGCGTGAATTGGATCCTGGGCAACGAACCGGGCGATGCCACGCCCAATCCCGATGTCTCGGCGGCCCAGGACGCCAAGGCCAAGGCCGATTACGCGGCGAAGTAGCTCAACCCTACATCGGTACTCAGGAGCGCTAACATGATCGCGTCCAGAGCGTCTACGACGGAAAGTCGTGGCAGTCGGTGAAGTACGACGACGGACACCACGCAGGCGCAAAGACACGAAGAAGAAAACCGACGAGAAGGTTTTTATATCGGAGACCGGACGAAGCAGCGCGTCGGTCGTAGGGCCCCATTGGGCCGCGGCCCAAGCAGCGCCACCAAACGGCCCCCGGCGTCGACCGCTGCCACTTCCGGCTGCTCGCCGGCAAATCGATCCGCGATCGTGCGACCCTGAAAAACCTCTGTCACCTCCGCTTCGCTCAGGCGTATCTGTGGCAAGTGCGCCAGGGCCATGAGCGGGTCGTGCAGAACATCGCCAATGGTGTCAGCCGAAAGTTGATCCAGTTCGACGCAGCGCTCGAGCGTGAAAGGGCCGATGGCCGTGCGCACCAGCGCCGACATGACGGCGCCGGTTCCCAGGCTCTCGGCCAAATCCCGGCCCAGCGAACGGACATACGTGCCGCTGCTGCAATTGATCTCGAACTGCATCTGCGGATAGCAATAGTCGATCAGTTCCAGCCGATGAATAGTGATCGGCCGCGGTTGCAGTTCGACCGCCGCGCCGGCCCGGGCCAAGGCATACGCCCTGCGACCCGAGACCTTGAGGGCCGAATAGGCCGGCGGCCGCTGGATGATTTCCCCCTGCAATCGGGAGGCGGCCGCCAGCAGTTCGGCCCGCTCGGGAACCGGGGCGTCGACGAGCTCGGTGACCTCTCCCTCGACATCCTCGGTGGGGCTGGTCTGGCCCAGCAGGAACGTGGCCCGGTAGTGTTTGGGCTGCTGTTGGACGTAGGAAATGAGCCGCGTGGCGGTCCCGACCGCGACGACGAGCACTCCCGAGGCCAAGGGGTCGAGCGTGCCGGCGTGTCCCGCCTTGTCGGGGCGCACGAGCCGCTGGATCCGATCGACGACGCGGCGCGAAGTCGGGCCGGACGGCTTATGAACGCTGAGCAAACCAAACATGCGTCGTGTGCGGCTTTACTTGGCGGCGCCCTTTTCCTTCGAGCCCAAGACCGGCTTGGCGGGTTTCAGCGGCGTAGCAGGGATCGCTGCCGGCTGTTCCGCGGCGGCCTTGTCCTTGGATGGCGGACCGATCAGCTTTGCAAGCAGGTCCCACAGCTCGTCGCCACGCGCGGCGAGGCTGACGACATTGCCGTCCTTGCCGACCAGGATCACGGTGGGAATGCCCATGATGCCGTAATATTCGGCCAACGGGTGGCTACCTTCTTTGGCGGTGTCCGTGTCGTGCAGCGTGACCCAGGGGAGCGACTCTTCCGCCAGGAAGTCGTCGAGCGCCTTCGTATCGTCATCGATGCTGACGCCGACGACGTCGAAGCCGCGGTCGTGATAGTCGCGATACGCGCGGCGCACGTTGGGCAACTCCGCCCGGCAGGGACCGCACCAGGTGGCCCAAAAGTCGACCAGCACGACCTTGCCACGGTAGGCTTTCCAATCAAAATCCTTGCCGCTGGCGGTGTGCCCCTCGACCTTCATCGGTTTGCCCACCAGGTCGATCCGCCGCGCGGCTCCTTCGAACACGGCGCCCAGGTCGGCGACCCGCTTGTCCTTGCTCGCCTTGAATGCTTTGCCGATGGCCGCGTAGCCGTCGGCGGCCAGCTTGGTATCCTCCAAGCTGTCAAGCTTGCGGGCGACCATCAAGGCCAGTCCCAGATCTTCGTCTGCCGGTTCGGGCACGGAGACCCGTTTGACAATCCCCTCGATCAGGGCTCGTTGCTCCGCCGGTTTGGCCTCGTCGATGGTCGAGACCTGAAAGGCCAGCAACATCCGACTGGCAGTCTTGTAAGCGTCGGAGGATTTGTCTTTTTCGACTTTGAGAATTCGTTCGGCGGCCGCCTTGACGGCCTTGGGGGCCTGCTTCTGATGCTCGACCGCATCCTCGATGGTTTCCGGTTTGTAATCCCGAATCTTGTCGATGAACTTCATCAATTCGTCCGGTTTGTTGGTGTCCGGAACGAGGTAGCGCTGGGCGGCGTCTTCGGCCGCGGGATCTCGGCTTGGCCGGGCCTTTGGATTTTGCGTTGCCCCGCGCGCTGTCTTCGGGGGCCGCGGCGCGCGCTGCCGCCGAGCGACCCGCGAGCGGAGCGGCCTGCCAGGCAGCGAAGCCTAAAATACTGGCGCCCAGTGCCACGCCGAACCGCGAGTAGAAATCGACCGGCCGGCGAAACATGGCACACTCCTTTGCAGTTGAGGGGGAATTGGACGCCGTAGCAGGACGTCCCGCATTGGACATCCGAAACAGCAGCACCAGCCTAACGCTCCGGCCGATCGACTTCAACCTCAACCCCCTGCCACGCCGCACGCGTTTTCCGCCCGCCGGGCAGCAATCTCTGCCGGATTCATCCGCCGGTCAAACCGCGGATCTGGAAGTCGTAAAGCTGGGCGATGTCGGCGGCCGATTTCCGCTCGAATCCGGTAAATCGGCTAAGCAGGCCATCAACGTCGTCCACGCCCAGCCCGGCCAGCAGGCGGAATTTATGCTCCAAGCAGCGGACCGAGCTCGCCGCTGGGATTTCGGGCGTGCCCCTCGGGATACATCACCAGCCCGCTGGATAGATGGCCCAATTGCTGGTGATCGATTTCGAGCGTCGTGGGAATGCCGTCGGGATACTTCTCGTCATACTCGCGGCCGCCGTGCCGAAATTCGATCCGCTCCATGAGCCGCCGGGTGAGCGGGTCGTGCAATGCGTCGTCGTCGTAGTCGCCGGGCACGAGCATCAATTCGCGCCAGCCCGCCCGAGCTGCGGGCCGGCAACCGAAAGGCCTTGCGCAGCAGCGTGGCGATGATATAGACCATCGAATGGTCGGCCGATTGCCGCGTGCGCGGATCGCGTTTGGCCGGATCGCCGATGATGCCGAAGGCCGGCTCGTAGATCGTGATGCGCAGGCGGCGCAGTTGATCGGGGTTCGTCCAGGACTGCAGGATGGCGGGCCAGCAAATCGATCAGGCCCTGGATCGCTCCGGCCGATTGATGCTCGTAGAGTCCGAGCTTGAAGTGCATGCCCTGCACGGCGAAATCGTCGCCGGCGGTGGCCAGCACCAGGTCGAACGGGCTCAGGCCCGGCTGTCGCCGGCGGCTCGAACAGGCAGAAGATCGCCTCGGGGTTGCGAAAGATATCGGCCGGGCCGACAAACCCCCGCAGCGCGCGGTGCACGCTGGTGACCGCCATTTCGGCCGAGAGCGCGGCCGAGGCGCCCTTGGAGTCGGAAAGCTGCTTGCCCGCGCGAATCGCGCGAAAGGGAATGTAATGCGCCACGACCAGCCCGATGGCCGACTCGATCTGCTCGGCCGTGGCCCCCAGCAGGGCTCCGTAGGTGGCGGCCGAAGCGATGGCCCCGTGCACGACGTGATCGATCTTGTAGTCCTTGAGCGCGAAGACCTCGGCCAGCCGGCCGCGAATCTCGTCCAGCACCAGCATCGCCCGCAAGGTCTGCCGGCCGTCGCAACCGCGCAACTGGGCGCCGGCGACCGCCACCGGATAAAAGTCGTTGTGGCCGAACTCGCCGCGCGTGGCCTGCCGGGCCGGGTTGTAGCCGAAATTCGTGCCGTTGGCATCCCACTCGCGCACCGCCGACGAATTGGCCAGCACCGCCTTCTCGGGCATCACGGCAATCCGCGAACCGAAGCACGGCACGCCTTGCCGGCCCGCCAGCGGCCGATACTCCAAGGCTTCGGCCCGCAGCACCGCGGCGCTCGGCGCCTGCAAGCCAGCGCCGACACGCCGCAGGCCACGCTGTCCAGATGGAACTGCTCGACCTTGGCCAGCGCGCCGGCTGAAGGGTCGCCGAACCGGCCGGCCAGAAAATCGATCGCGTATTGCCCGATCGCGCGGGCCTGGTTTTCATCGCGCGCGAGCGTGAGATACTCGTTGGCCAAAGCAGATTCCTCAATCCAGGGATGTTGACGCGGGATGCCCACTCAGCTTTTTCAAAAGCTCCACCAGCAACTCCATCGGCAAACCGATGACATTCGACTCGCTCCCTTCTTCCAGATGCAGCCAGCCGGCGCGGTCCTGGTAGCCGAAGCCGCCGGCCTTGCCCTCCCAGGCGCCGCTCGCCACGTACTCTTCGAGCTGATCGGATGAAAGCCGATCCATGCGCAGCCTGCTCGCCGCGACTTGTAATTGGGGCGACCCTGCGGGCCGCGGCCAAACGCACAACCCGCTATAGACGTGATGCACGCGCCCGCTGAGCAATTCCAGCATTTGCCGGGCGTGGGTCGCGTCGGCCGGTTTTCCGAGAATGTGGCCGGCGCATTCCACCACCGTGTCGCAGGCCACGACAATTCCGGCCGGGGCCCGGTCCAACACGTCGAGCGCCTTTTGCCAGGCCATCCGCCTGGCATAATCGGGCGGACTCTCCTGGCTGCACACGCCGCACTCCGCCCGCACGCTGGGCACCAGCACATCGAACTCATAGCCGGCTGCGCTCAGCAGCATCCGGCGCTGCGGCGAGCCGCTGGCCAAGATCAATTTTGGGCGCTGGGTGGTCATGGCGGGGCGAGGTTTGGGAATTTGCCTGTCGGGAATTTGCCGGCATCTTGTTTGGCTCGGAACCGCTAATATACGCAATGTCTGTCCGCAGGGCAGGCGGCCAGCAATCGGCCGTCTGGCCCAAAATCTCAAAAAACAAACGCAAAATCAGGAACTGAAAACTGAAGCCCGCTGGCCTGAACTCCGCCGACATCCTCTTCGAGGACAACCACTTGTTGGCGGTCAACAAGCCGGCCGGCATGGCGACGATGGGGGTCGCAGCCGCCGAGCCCAGCGTGTTGGGCCTGGCCAAACAGTATCTCAAGCAGCGCTATCAAAAGCCGGGCAACGTGTATTTGGGCGTGGTCAGCCGATTGGACTCGGTGGCCTCGGGTGTGCTGGTTTTTGCGCGCACCTCCAAAGCGGCTGCTCGACTAAGTGCGCAATTCGCCGGCCGCAGCGTGGAAAAAACCTATTGGGCGCTCGTTTCAGGTCGCATCGATCCGGCAGCCGCGGAGCTGCTCGACTGGGTCTATAAGGACGAAACGCACCGGCGGATGGCGATCGCCGCAAGCGGCACGGGCGGCGCCCAGCAGGCCACGCTGCGCTATCAATTGCTGCGCTCGGTGGGCCAGGATTCGCTGGTCGAGGTCGAACTGATCACCGGCCGCAAGCATCAAATCCGGTTACAACTGGCCGCTCGGGGCCATGCCGTGCGGGGCGACCGCAAGTACGGCAGCGCGCAACCATTTGCCCAGGGAATCGCGCTGCATGCCCGGCGGCTGGTCATCGAGCATCCGACGCGGCACGAACCGGTCGAGATCGTAGCTCCGCTGCCAACCTCGTGGCGGCGCTTGGGTTTGAGCGACTGAAGCGCTTCGGCCTTCTCCGCTGGGCGCTGCGGACTGGCCGCTAAAAATACTGGAAATCAGGCCAGCGGTTATGGTCGTCTCCCCCGCTGAAACGGATGCGGAATTCCACATTCTCGACGAGGAGACTTTTGGCATGGGAGACAGAAGGAGCCGCTCCGCCGACCTTGAAGATCATGGCTGCAGTCCGGGGATGATCTCGCTGATCAATTCATTTTCGCCCGAATGCCAGGCGATCGCGCGGTCCTTGCTCGGCATCCCGGTGCGGGACGAGGCGGCCGAACAAAGAAACCGCGAGTGGCTCGATGCGATCTGCCCTGAAAGGGCCCCTCACGTCGCGGCCGAAGATCAGAGTGGCGAGCGTGTGCTGAGCCCGCTGGCGCGGTCATTTTCGCCCGAATGCCAGGCGATCGCGCGGTCCTTGCTCGGCATTCCAGAGCCGGACGCCGCGGCCGAAAGCCCTTCCGTGCGCGAAGGTTCGTGGGACGCGGCCAAGCATCCGCGCGGCGGGTTTTCGCAGAACCCCGGTTGGTTCTCGCCGGCCGGTGGGCCGGGCGGAGCGTCGGAGCCGCGCGTCGGGCCGACGCACGGGCATGATCCAGCAACGGGCCTTGGCGGCTTCCAGCCGCACTTCCAGACCGTGGGCCACAAAACGCCACAGCTCGCGCCGGGCACCCACGCACTGCCGCGCGGCGACATCTACCTGTGCAAAACCAAAATGCGAAGGATCAGGTAGAGCGGGACCGGATCTTGAACGCGCTTGCCGGAACGGACGGCGCGGCCAAAAAACCCGGAGACGTACTCGGGACACGGACCTGGCTAAGCAGCGGCGCGAGCAAATTCGTAGCCAGGCTCGAAAAGATTTCAAAGGACGGGAAATCCGTTACGCTGAGCCACGGCAAAAAGACGGTGACCGTGCCGGTCGACAAGCTCACCGGTCACGATCAGGCGCTGATTAGGGGACTGCAGGCGCTGCCCGAAAACGTCACACTCAGCACGGAAGGCCTCAAGAAAAACAACCAGCAGCAGTGGGTGGAAGCGGTGATTCTTGATTTGGGCAGGTTGAATGAACTGCCCAGCGGAAAGGAGCTTTTAGCCAGAATTGCGAAGAACACGAACAGCATTACCATAAAAGTGCGCGACGACGAAGATGGCATTGGCAACCGAATCAACTATACGCCCGCCAAGGGAGGATCAAAGGATGCTATCATTTCTTATAGCCCAACTGATAGGAAGGGCTGGAAGGTTGACGGCGACCGGGGCAGTCGCGACCGGCCGCCGTTTCTCGCGCTTGGCAAGGAGCTTTGGACCGGCGACAGGGCGGCTGTTGGCGGGGATGAAGATACCGTCCCGGCGGAGGAGCGTGAATCTGCAAAGTTTGAGAACACGCTGCGAGATCAGTTCAATGCCAGCGCGCCAGCCGACGAGCGGGTGCCCCATCGCGATGTCCCACGGTAGTTGCCGCCGGCGGCCGATTAAGCGGCGGCGCTCCTTCGGCCCGGTGCGGCGGGTGCGTCGACCGTCAAAGTTGAATTGAGGCAAAAATGATCGCGTCATCACGTGATGTCCGGCAAGCCGGGCGTCGGTGGTTTCAGATCACGTTGCGCGCTTTCTTCGCGGGGTCGATTTTGTGCAGCGCCCCATTGGCCTGGTTGGCGCTGAAGGTCGATCAGGCGCGGCGGCAACACGCGCTGGTCGTGGAAATCGAAAGCTTCGGAGCGTCCGTCCGGTATGACGAGCATCGGTCCGAGGCAAGCTGCGCGTCGTGGTTCAGGGCGCTGCTCGGTCCTGACTTCAATGCGAACGTTACGGAGGTGAATTACGGCGTCGCGATGAGCATGTTAGCGACGGATGCAGATGTCGCCCCTCTCGCGAAATTGCGCCATTTGGAGTCGCTGAATGTTTGTGGCCACATGATCACCGATGCGGGAATGGCCTATGTTGGCGAACTGACGAGCCTGACAAGCCTTGACCTGCGCAAGAATCCAATAACCGACGATGGCATTCGACAGCTGGCTCGGCTGACGAACCTCAGGAAATTAGAGCTTTGCGATACGCGGATCACCGACGTCGGCGCAGGATATCTCGGCCGAATGCGCCAACTTGAAATTCTGTCACTTGCGTTTGACCGAGTTACCGACGAAGGGGTGGCGCAGCTTGGCCGGTTGATGCGTCTCAAGGGGCTCAGCCTTGCCGGAACTGCTATTACCGACGCCGGGCTGAAGCACTTGTGGCCGCTGACGAAGCTCGCCTACCTTGACCTGAGCGAGGCAGGCGTAACGGACGAAGGCTTGGTCAACCTCACGCCGCTGAGGCAGCTTGAAGATTTGCGGCTGTTTAATACCCGCATTGACGGCGCCGGGCTGATTGCGCTCAGAGGGTTGAAGCATTTGCGAACGATCGAGCTTTCTAGTACGGCGATTACCGACGCGGGTTTGGGGCAGCTCGCACGGCTAACGCAATTGGAGAAGCTAGACCTTCGAGGGACGCGAATTACCGATGCAGGCCTCAGGCATCTTGCCGGACTGACGCATCTTAAGGAGCTAAACCTTGAAAAAACGCAGATCAGCTTTGACGGGCTAACCGCTCTCGCCGGCCTGACGAGCTTGGAGGCGTTGGACGTTTCCGGCGACTGGTTCGATACTCCCGGCGTCAACGCGCTTAACGCGCACTCCCAAAGCTACGAGTGCATTGACGCGGCGCAGGCACTCACCGCGTTCCGCTCCGCCATCTGCGGATGTCCGCGAGCTTTAGTCCGCGGCGCACCCGGTGGCGCAAACGCCGCGCCGGGCCTCAGCTTCGTTTGCGGCGCCAGGGCCTAAATCGGCTTGGTGACAAGGACTTGCGGCGTGCAACCCCATTCGGAAAACCCCAGGAATCTGGCCACTGCGAGCCTGTCTTAATCCGCACAAGCCGCTCGACGCGCCGTCCCCTTGTTAACTCTTACGAACAAGTCAGCATTTTCCGATGATTTGTCGCGGGCGGAATCAGTTAAACTAAGGGGATCGATTTCTTTGACGCACGGCATCGCCGCACTGTTGGCCTGAGTTGCTCCCTTGGACGCTGCGAATCGGTCTATCCTGCGCCGCTCGGCCTTGGCTAGCGGCTTGCTCACGCCCGAGGATTTCCGCGAGGCGGGGGAGTTGCTGCGCGCAAGCGATCCCAACCCGGCCGTGATCACGGAGTTCAGCGACAGCGAACTGGCGGCCCAACTGGTCACGATGGGCCGGCTGAATCGTTGGCAAGCCGAGCAGCTCAAGGCCGGCTTGTCGAAATTCAATCTCGGTCCGTACCAGGTCATCGACTCGATCGGCCAGGGAGGCATGGGTCAGGTGTTCAAGGCGGAACACACCATGATGGGCCGCAAGGTGGCCATCAAAGTCCTGCCGCGGCACAAAGCCACCAAAGACGCCATCGGCAGCTTTACGCGCGAGATCCGGGCCCAAGCGCAGCTCGACCACAAAAATCTCGTGCAGGCGTTCGACGCCGGTTTCGACGGCAAAGTTTATTTTTTGGTGACCGAGTACGTACCGGGCACCGACTTGCGGAAGTTTGTCCGGGCGCGCGGACGGTTGTCGATGCAAGAGGCCGCGACCATCGTCTCGCAAGCCGCGGTCGGTTTGGCCCACGCCCACAGCCGCGGAATGATTCATCGCGACGTGAAGCCGGGCAACTTGCTGGTGACCACCGATGGTCACACGAAAGTTTCCGACCTGGGACTGGCCGGCTTTTTGGGCATCCATGATGAGGACGATCCGCGCACCGGCAAAGTGGTGGGCACGGCCGACTATCTGTCGCCCGAGCAGGTGCTCTCGCCGCGCGATGTCACGGCGGCCAGCGATGTTTATGCCCTGGGCTGCACGCTGTATTACGCGGTGACCGGCAAGGTCGTGTTTCCCGGCGGCAACGTGCGCGAAAAGGCGCGCCGGCATTGCGAGGAAACACCGCTCAATCCCAAGCGGATCAATCCGGAGTTGAGCGAAGAGTTCATCGACGTCCTGGCGGCGATGATGGAAAAGGATCGCACCAAGCGCATTCAAACGGCCGAAGAAGTCTGCCAGCGGCTGCGGCCTTGGGCCAAGGAGGCGGTGGCCACGAATCAGGAGGAATCTGCCGGCGATCGCTCCGGCCACGCGCGGCAGCACTTGAATGCGGCGCTGGCGGATACGCCCGGCTTTTTCGGCGATGCCCAGGACGGGGCGGACGAAAGTCCCAGTCAGCTATCGCAAACGACCGACCGCTTGGCCGTGACAGCCCAAGAGACCATTCCCGATTTGGATCGTCGCCCTTCGCCAGGGAATGAGTCCGGCGATTTCTCGCTCCCCTTGGTGCTGCTGTTGCTGGTGCCGGTGCTATTGGCCGCCGGGGTGCTGGTGCTGAATTTGGTGCTTGAGATGCTGCGGTAAGCGGAATGCCCGCTGCCGTCTGATCGACCGTTCCCATGCCGCTGTTGCAACACGCCTGCTGCTCGGGCCACTGGCACAGGAGCAGGGGCCTTCTCTTTCGCCGGTTGGCGGCTACATTGGCTTATGTTCCGCTGGCTGGTGGCGCATACCATGCAAGACTTCGTTTGAGGTGTTGGGATTATGGACGATCGCAATCAAGATTCGGCGTTTGTCGGGCGGCTGGTGATTGCCGCCATCATCGCCATCATCTCGCTGATTTCGTACTACGGAAACAGCGTCTACAATCCGGTGACCCATCATAAGCAGCACGTCACCATGTCGCCCGACGAGGAAATTCGTCTGGGTTTGCAGGCGGCGCCGCAGATGGCGGCCCAATACGGCGGAGAAGATGCCGATCCGCGCGATCAGCAATTGGTAAACCAGATCGGCCAGCAGGTCGTGGCCCAAAGCGATGCCAAACAGTCGCCCTACCACTTTCAGTTTCACGTCCTGCGAGACCCAAAAACCATCAATGCGTTCGCCTTGCCCGGCGGACAAATTTTCATCACCGAGGGGCTGCTGCACAAATTGACCACGCCCGGGCAATTGGCGGGCGTGCTCGGGCACGAAATAGGTCACGTGGTCGATCGTCACGGAGCTCAGCATCTGGCCAAGGAAAGGTTGACCCAGGGATTGGGGGGCGCGGCGGTGATCGCCACCTCGGATCCCAACGACCCCAACAGCCGGCGCAACGCCGCCATCGCCATGGCGGTGACGCAGTTGGTCAATTTGAAGTTCGGCCGCACCGACGAGCTGACGGCCGACCGCCTGGGCGTACACTTCATGGCCGAGGCCGGTTTCGATCCGCGCTCGATGATCGATGTCATGCACGTGCTTGCCAGCCAGGGAGGCGCGCCGCCGGAATTCTTCAGCACCCATCCCAACCCCGACCACCGCATCGAGAGAATCGAGGAGGCGATCCAAGAGGAATTTCCCAGCGGTATCCCCTCCGGTCTGGCTAAGTGAGCGCACCGCGGCCGAACGACCGGAAAACGGATTGCCGCGACTCGGCTCAGAAATTGGCGGTAGAAAAAGCCGACGGCTGAGAATATCCCAGCCCGCGGAACACCGTCAGCCGCGGAATCGCACCAGCAGTTCGTCCCCTGCGGGCTCGTGGAGTTGCTGGTGGTGATTGCTATCATGGGCATCGCAATATCGATCCTGATGCCCCCACCGAGGGCCTCGGCGCCGTTGCTGCGGGTGCCAATCATCAGCCCTGAGTGCATCGGCGGGCGGAGCGGGTGGCTGCCAATAGTCCCAGCGCGCGCGACACCGGCCAGCACCAGCGTGCTCGGCTCGGGGGTCGCGAAGCCTTGCATCTCGGTGATGGAAATGAATCCACCGTCCACCTGATCCGCGGCATAGCCCGAGACGCCGCCCAGGGCCCAACCGTAGGCGTTGGGCAGCGCGTTCCCGGCAAAGTCGTATTCATACGCCGAGCCCTGCACACCGGGGCTCGTGGAAATCGGGTCGGAGACGAAGTGTCCGCTGGTGACTTGGCTCCAATTGGTGGTGTCCGTGACCGGATCCGTGGTTGCGCCGGCGGGGTTCGTCAGGATATAAACATTTGGAGTGGAAGCGAAGTTCCCCCCGTTGCCGTATTGAAATCCGATGTACAGGTCGACGCGGGTAAACACTGCGGAAGCCGAATAGGTGAGGCCGGCATAGGGCAGCGGCGAGTGGACGCCATCCTGCGATGATCCGTTATAGGTGTCGAACGAATCGGCGGTGCCGGACGTGCTGATGTTGCCATCGGTGCTCACGTTGAACGCGTAGGTCGAACTATAGGAACCACTGAAGGGCAGGTGATATTCGTTGGCGTCGATTCCGCTCGGCGGTGCCAGCTGGTCAGCAAAGGAGACCTGTCCGCCGCCCAGGCATGCAGCCGCCACGGCGAAAAGTAGAATCGCGGTCTTGATTTGGTCTGAGGCAGTCCGGCTCGACGGGCGCCGACGGGCGGAACGAGCGGCCGCCACCAGGCCGATCGCGCCCAATCCAAATAGCGGGAACGATCCGGGCTCGGGGACATTGACATACAATTCGGAAACGCCGATGAAGCCGCCAAGACCGGCTACACCGCCTCCGTTGCCGATCAGCCGAATGCCCTCAATTCCAGTCGTCACGGACACGTTGAACGTGCTCAAGGGAGAGGTATTCGGGTTGGGGAATGAACCTCCGCCGATTCCAATCCCGGTCATGACACTCACATAATCACTCGTCGAAGGGATGTTGGACCAATGGATTCCGTCGGTTGTGACTTGCACCGTGGGAGCAGTCAGGTCGGCAGCGGCCAAGGGGTTACCAGCGCCCGGAGATGTGTTGCTGGGACCAAACCACCCCCCGTCTACGAACAAAGACATAACCAGGCCAACGCTGTACACACCGGTGATAGGTTGACTGAATGTAACACCCACATAATCGTTTGTGGTAAACGGCCAATCGTCAACGCGCGTGGCGATGTTGTTGTCGTTGACATACGTATTGCTGCCGTTGTGGTCGTTCTCGGTTCCGGTCAGCGATGGATCGGACGTAAAGCCGATCGTCCCGGTTCCTGACGGGGCGATGTTCACCGCTCGGGCATCCGCGATTCCGAACATGAGAGCGGCCGCGAACACCGCGGCGATGGAAGACAACGACAGCAGTGTGGTTCGTCCGGTTCGGGAGAGTGTGTTCTGCATGACGAATTCCTAATCAAGAGATAAAACGAGAAAGCGCTAAAACGAAAAACTGGTGAACGAGAGCCTGGGCACGTGGCGCGTGGATCAATCGAATCCTGGTGAAAGGGATCCATTGCGCCGCTTAGAAATGTCACGAATTCTGTCTTTACACTAGCTGCCGCCTGGTTGGCTGGTTATGAGGATTTGCGCATTAATATTACGATTCTTAATGGCGGCGCTCTCGGCATCCCAAAGCCGGTCGGCGAGGGGAGAACCACCGGATGGGATTGCGGCGTTCAATCCAAACGAAACAGCGCGTCAGCGTTCTCACCCGGCTGGACATCGTAGGAGAATCCTGACGACTCGGGCCTGGTGTATTTGGCAGGGATCGGAACGAACCGCGTCGGCGCACCGAAGCGCATCGGCTCGGTATCGACCGCGACTCGCACCGGACCGATCGGCACGTCGGCGATCGTGAAAGTTCCGTCGGATTTCAAAATGCCGGTGGCGCGTTGGCCCGGATCGGCGGTCGAAATGAACGTGACGCTGCCGCCCGGGAGCGGCTGGTCTCCAAATGTTACCGCGCCGCGGACGGTGGCCCGGTCAGGGTGAACGACCGGCTGATGGTGGCATCCGGAGAGCCAAAGCAGCGCCGCGGCAGCCGCCCATGTCCAATGTTCCCGGACTCGTTGCGAACGTCGAATGATTAGCACCGATTCCTCATGGCCTGTGATCGGGCGTTGTCAGGGCGGCAGCCGGCGGGCCCTATGAACTCAGACGGGCCACACGCAGGTCGGCTAGATTCAATTACGATCGGGCGACGAGAGTTGCAATTCGATCGAAAGACGATCCGAGAACCGCCGGGGACTGTCCCAATTTTGCGAAGTCGTCGGAGCAAAATGGGACTGTCCCCTCCGCCTAGCGGTTCTCGGATAGACTCTAATAGTCGTTGCCCGTCAATGTTCCGTCGTTGGGCATGAGCAATTGGGTCCAGGTTTGAATGCTCACGGACATGGCCGCAGTTTGCACGCTGCCGTCGGCCATGCCGACATTCATGGAACCTGGATGCGGTGATTGCGCGGTGTACGGGTTGCACAGCAGTTGCTGAGGGCGTCTTGGGGCGGCTGAATGATTGGATTGCCGCCCCCATCGTTCGAAGCGATAATCGGATCCCAAAGCGGAGAGGGAATGGTGCCCAGCCATGCCATGCGGCCATCATTGGTATCCGGACAGACCGCATAGCGCTCGACGAAAATTATGGTCTTGGTTGTGCCGTCGGTAAAATTCCTGCCGATGGACCGCTTTTTGTAGGGGGTAGGCTGGCCTTGAAACCACATCCCCAACGCTTGCACGTTCGAGGCGTAGTTCCCCGACCCCAAGGTGGTGCCATCGGAAAAAACCATCGAGCCGTTTGGCAAGCCGGACAAATCCGAAGGGCACAGTTGACTCGTGGGGGCGAAGGCAATCGGGTTGTCCCAGAGCACGTTCTGCGTCCATCCGGTGAACTGAAGGTACAGATTCAGCTCCTCCATGTAAGCGAGCAGAAAATATTGGATACTGGAGCAGTTGGCTGGTGGAATACTACTGAACGGGAGACTGGGTTGCCCGCTGCCCGTGTCATAGATCCCTTCCATCGGAAAGTAGCCGGCGGCCTGCGGAATCTTTCCTTGCGCTGCTTGACAGTTTTGCAGGGCCAAACCGAGTTGCTTGAGATTGTTGATGCACTGGGTCCGGCGGGCCGCTTCGCGCACCGCCTGCACGGCGGGCAACAACAGGGAAATCAGGATGCCGATGATCGCGATTACCACCAAGAGCTCGACCAGCGTAAAACCATGTAGGGGTCTGCGCAGGCAGGCTTCCGTTCGCTTGGTCATCGTTTGCTGGCTACGCTGATGAATGGTCGACCGCATTGGTCAGATTCGTGAAATGCAGCGTCGCGCAGAAAGATTTAGCGGCGACGCGCTTAGGGAAACGAGCAAAAGAATCGGTGGCGACTGGGTTCGGTGCCTCGTTCCCCGGCAATTGCACCCAGCAACTTGCCGTGTCCAGAACTAATAGTAAGAAGAAACGAACTAGTCCAACAATGAAATAATGCGCAAAATAATTATGGTTTTTGCCTCACTGCAGCGGGGAGGGTGGCTCCCCCAGGCGCACGTTTGGGCCATGCGGCGGCGCTCGCGCGCAACAGGATTATTGAACGAAAATGCAAACCCTCAAACCGCACGTGCCCCATGTGGCGCTGCTCATCGAAACGTCGAACGCGTATGCGCAGATCTTCTTGCGGGCATCAATCAGTATGCCATTGCGTATGGTCCCTGGAGCTTTTATCTGCCGGAGTTGAGTCGCGGCGAGGCCGTCCACTCTTTCCTGCGGAATTGGAAGTTCGACGGCTTTCTGGCGCGTATCGAAACCGGGCCCTTGGCCGAACTGTTGGCCGAACTGGGGACGCCGACCATCAACCTCAGCAAGACGAAGAGCAGCAAAATCTCGGTTCCGCGTTTCCCTTGCGTCGAGACGAACGATGCGTCGGTGGCGCGGCTGGCCTTCGATCATCTGTTCGAGCGCGGCTTCCGCCATTTTGCCTTCTGCTCCGAGGAAGGCTATCGGTGGTCGGACGCTCGCGCTGAAGCATTTTTAGGCCTGGCTCGCGCCGCCGGGGCGAGCGCCAGCCTCTATCAACGGCCCCTTGGGCGCAGGCGCCGCTGGTCTTTCGAGCAGCAGCAAGATCATTTGGGCGCGTGGCTGAAGCAATTGCCGAAACCCCTGGGCCTGATGGCGGCCTATGACATTCGCGGACGGCAAGTCTTGGATGCGTGTCGCCGCATCGGATGTTCCGTGCCGGACGATGCGGCCGTGATCGGCGTCGATAATGACGAATTGCTGTGCAGCTTGGCGCAGCCCTCGCTTTCGAGTGTCGATCCCGATGCGCGGCGCATCGGCTACGAAGCTGCCGGTCTGTTGGGTCGGGCGATGGCCGGAGAAGACCTGAGGGATTTCACCGAATTGATCGCGGCGCGGGGCGTCACCGTTCGACAATCGACCGACGTCCTGGCCACCGAGGATCAGACCGTCGCCAAGGCTGTCCGGTTCATTCGCGAGCACGCCTGTGACGGGATCAAGGTGAGCGACGTGCTGCGCGAAATCCCGATGGCCCGGCGGGCGCTTGAAGTTCGTTTTACCAAAGTCGTAGGCCGGTCGCTGCACGCGGAAATCGCCCGCAAGCAGTTGGAGCGGGCCAAGGAACTGCTCTCCGGCACCGACCTGCCGATGGAGAAAGTGTCCGAGAAGGCCGGCTTCCGACATCTGGAATACATGAGCGTGACCTTCAAGAAGGCGACGGGCCTGACCCCTGGCCGTTACCGCCGAACCCACCGCACCTGACCCGCCCTGGCGCGGAGCTGCTGCCCTGCCGAGGAGCTGACCGGGTGCCTCGATTCGCCCGCAGCGGTCAGGCTTGGTATAGTGAGGGCCTGCAATTTTTTTAAGCCCACTGCGAAGGATTTCCCTCCCCATGAAACGTCTGCACTGGATCACTCCGATTTGTTTTTTGCTCGTCGCGGCAGTCGCCCAGGCTAAGGATGCTCCGGCCACGACGACCGCCGGCAGCGGCGTCGCCATGGCGCAAGCGGCCCAAAAGTTTCTGGCGGCGCTGTCCGCGGACCAGCTTGCCAAGGCGGTGATGAAATTCGACGATCCGGCTCGGCTGGATTGGCACAACATTCCTAAACCCGAACGCAAAGGACTTCGCTTCGGCGATATGACGGCCCAGCAGCGCAAGCTTTGCTTGGCGCTCCTGCAGACGGCGCTCAGCGATACCGGCTACGAAAAAGCCCTCAAAATCATGTCGCTGGAAAACAATCTGCGCGAGGGGGAAAAAAATCTCGCCGCGCGCCGCTGCGCGATCCGGAGCGATACTTCCTGACCATCTTCGGCCAACCGGAAACCTCGGACACGTGGGGTTGGAGTTTCGAGGGACATCACTTCTCGCTCAATTTTGTGATTCGCGACGGCCAGGTGGTGAGCGACACGCCCAGCTTTTGGGCGCAAACCCGGCCACGGTGCGCGTCTTCGTGCCCGGCGGCCCCGATGTGGGCACCCGCACGTTGAGCCAGGAAGAGCAATTGGCATTCGACCTGGTCAATTCGCTCGACGAGGCGCAGCGCAAGCAGGCGATCATTGCCGACAAGGCCCCCGACGAATATCGCGCGGCCGGCAAACCGCAGCCGCCGCACACGGCGCCCGAGGGCGTTGCCGTCGGCGCGATGACCGAATCGCAGCGCCTTACGCTCTGGAAGTTGCTGGAAGCGTACAACGGCAACCTGGCCGCCGACCTGGGCGCTGCCCGATTGGCCGACGTGAAATCGGCCGGGCTCGATCGGGTCTATTTCGCCTGGGCCGGCGCGACGCAACCCGGCGTGGGCCACTATTACCGCATCCAGGGGCCGACCTTCGTGCTGGAACTGGTCAACATCCAGGCCGATCCGGCCGGCAACCCGGCTAACCATGTCCATTCGGTGTGGCGTAGCTTGAAGGGCGATTTCGGCGTCGCCGGCCAATAAGGCGCGGATCGCCGCGCAGCTGCGTGCAGTGGCAATCGTGGAACTGCTTACGGAATCAAGACGCCGCCGAATGCGTTGCCCATCGGCAGTGTCGACATGCCCCCGCCATAAACGCCGCCGCCGCCGTAGAAGCCGTTGAGCGGCCCCAGTTCGTCCTGATAGTACCAATACGGGATATACGGGCTCGGTCCGTCGTCGGAGAAGTATTTGGAATAGGGAATTTTGACCGACGCTTTGTTTTTCTTGTACTGATCGACCCGATGCTTCGAGTGCGAACTGGTCGTATACGGTCCGTAATCGAAGATCCAATCGCTGGCCGCGACCGGCAAAGCAATGCTACAAACGAGCAGGGCTGAGACAAAAAGTAGGGCACGTGAAAGCACGCTGTCATCTCCTTGTGGGCCGAAGCTGGCCGAGAACGGCTGGTGATATTCGCCATGAAAAGCATAGGTTACTTTCGGGCGCTGACAGCGGTTTGGCCTCCGCGCAGGCGCCGCGGCTCCGGCACATCGTCCGCCGTTACGCTCGGTGTAAACTCGACAGTCGCTACCACCGCGCTCGAATTGTGACCCGTTGTGCAACGGTTATAATGGCGGATGGCGTTTGTCAACTGATTTCATGCGTACCTGCCGCGCGCCTGGGCGACCCTATGGGCGAGGAGTTCAACCCGTATTACAAGTGGCTGGCCATTCCGCTCGACCAGCAGCCGCCTCATCACTATCGCCTGCTCGGAGTGACGCCGCTGGAATCGAGCGCGGACGTCATTGCGAATGCCGCCGATCAACGGATGGCGTTCGTGCGGACGTTTCAAGCGGGGCCGAAGTCGGCGCTTTCGCAGAAATTGCTCAACGAAATCGCCGCCGCTCGGGTGGTGCTGCTCGATCCGAAGCGCAAAGCGGCCTACGACCGGGCCTTGAAGTCGCAACTCGATGCCGCGCAAGCGGCCGCCGCTGCGCCGGTGCCCCCCCCGCCGTTGAGCACGGCGGCACAGCCACCCGTGGCACCTCCGCTGGCAAGCGTCACGCAGCCGGTCCGCAACGCGCCGGCCGCAATCGCTGCGCCGCGATCCCGCAGTTGGATGCCGGCGCCTTGGGAGTCCAGAACGAGACGGCGTTCGGTTTGAATGATCCGCTTCGGAGGCGACCGGCCAAAAAAAACGCTCGCCACAGCCCGATGCTGGCCATCCTCGCGGCGGGAGGACTGCTGGCTGCCTTGGCGCTGATCGCCATACTGGCAACCGGCGGAGGCTCACCTAAGTCGCTTGAGGTCGATCCGCAATCGGCAGCGGCTGCCCGATCGAAGGCATCTCGGGCCGCGGCCTCATCCGGCTCGGTCCCGGCATCCGCGAACGACGAGGATTCGCCGCGCGCCAAGCCCACACGACATCGCCGGTCGCCCGAAGGATCGCACTCGATTGCCCGGTCGGAAAGAGAATCCGACGCCGACGCGGAATCCGCCGCGCGATTCGATCCCCAGCGAACCGTTACCGAGTCAGCGGCCAGAGCCGGCCATGCAGGCCTCCGCGGCCGCGACACCAAAATCAGCGCCGGGTGCGGAAGCGCCGCCGGCCGCGCCCGCGGCGAGCCGGGCGCCGGCCTTGGTGGCGGGCCGCCAATTCCCGGAACACCAAGTGCGCCGCTACGGCCGACGAAATGCCGGCCGACAAACCCAAGCTGGCCGAGCCGTCGGCCGAGTCGTTGGCGGCCGCCGGCGCAGATCAAGGAAGTCTTTCGCGAGGAGCTGGCGGCAGCGGCCAGCAAGGCGGGGGCGAAGCGCGTTTTGGCGGAGACGCTGCTCAAGCAGGCCGAGATGCAGCACGATGAGCCGCCCATCCGCTTCCAGCTTTATCAGCAGGCCCGGCAACTGGCGGCCGAGGCGGCCGATGTGCCTCTGGCGCTCGACGCGATCGGCTCCCTGGCGGCGGCCTTCGACGTGGACTCGCACGCGCTGCGTTTCCAAACGTTATCGCAGTTGTCGAAAACCGTGAAGAGCAGCGACGCTCAGCAGACGGTCGGCAAGGCGGCCCTGGAGGACGTGCCAGCCGCGGTGCAAGTCGATCAGTTCGCGATGGCCGAAAAATTGGCGCTGCTGGCGCAAACGCTGGCCATCAAGATTCGAGACGTCGAACTGCGCAAGGCTGCCGCGGCGCGCCTGGCCGAAGTCAAAAAGGTGGAACAGCATTGGAAGGATGTGCAGCCGGCGGTGGCCGTGCTCGAGAAAGATCCTGCTGACGCCGCGGCCAATCTGAAATACGGCAGCTACCTGTGCCTGATCCACGGCGATTGGAAACAGGGCCTGCCCCGGCTGGCCAAAGGGGGCGACGGCAAACTCAGCACCGCGGCCCGACGAGACCTGGAGCAGCCCGCCGAGACAGCGGCCCAGGTGCAGTTGGGAGATGCCTGGTGGAATTTGGCGGGCGAGGAAAAGGGTTCGGGCAAATCTTTGCTGCACGAGCGTGCCGGCTACTGGTATCGACAAGCCGCGCCGCACTTGACCGGCCTGGCCCAAACGCGCGCCGACAAGCGACTGCAGGACATCGCCGCTAGCGCGCATCCGGAAGCTTTGGGCCGAAGGTCTCCGGCGCTGGCGCTGCCGCGGGTTCTCGAACTTCCCCTGGCGGCGGGCGATGCCAATTCGAACATGGTGCTGCACCTGCGCTGGATGCCGGCCGGCAACTTTCTCGAAGGTTCCCCCCGCGCGAGCCCGGCCACCAGGCGTTCGAGACCCAGCACGAAGTGGTGCTGACCAGGCCGTTTTTCATCGGCATCACCGAAGTAACCCAGGCGCAGTGGCAGGCCGTGATGGCTGGCAATCCCAGCAATTTTCTCGGGCCCGACCTGCCGGTGCACAACGTCAATTACACCGCGGCCAAGGAATTCTGCGAACGCCTGGATCGATTGCCATCCAACCGCGACAAGTTTCTGTTCCGGCTGCCGACCTCGGCCGAGTGGGAATACGCCTGCCGCGCCGGCTCGCAGGCGGCCTATTGCTATGGCGACGATCCGGCCCAGTTGGGCGAGTATGCGTGGTACATTCAGACGACCAAAGGCGCCGGCGGACCGCGTCCGGTGGCGCAGCTGAAGCCCAACGCGGCCGGCCTCTACGACATGCACGGCAATGTCAACGAATGGTGCAGCGATTCTTTCAGCAACCTGGCGATCTCGACCCGGCAGGTCGATCCCAAAGGCTTTCCCGGTATCAATCAGGTCACGCGCGGCGGCAACGGCATGGCGAGCGCGGAGAACTGCCGGTGCGCTTACCTGTTCAACGATCCGCCCGGCAAATCGATCGACGGCTTGGGCTTTCGTGTGGTCGGCGATCCACCGTCCGGCAAGTAGGAAGGATTGAACCGCAAGGACGCAAAGCAAGGGAGAGGGAACCACGGAGGCACAAAGCCACAGAGAGGACTGACCTTCCCCACGTTTTGTGGGCACTCCAGCGAGATAGCATAATGCTATCGAAAGGAGCTGCCGATGGGACGCAGGACTTATTCTCGAGCGTTCAAGATTTCTGCCGTGGGACTTGTTCAGCAGCAGGGCTACACCGTAGTCCAGGCCGCCAGGAGCCTGGGCGTCGATCCGAGTTCGCTGCGCGGTGGGCTCAAGCAGTATCCGGTCGAAGGCGCTGCCACGCCCGACGGCGCGGGAGCCGTCCAGGCCGAACTGCGGCGGCTGCGTGAGGAGAACAAGCGGCTGACGATGGAGCGCGAGATCTTAAAAAGGGTCTTCAGCGGAATCTGTTGGTGAATGTCAGCCGGTTTGGGAGTTGTTGAGCGGCTGACGCCGCGGTTGTGTTTTTGCGTTCACGCAGACCAGGGGGCTCATTGCCGCCCCTGGACCCCGGCTAGCCTTTCTCTGTGTTCCTTGGCGTCTTGTCCGCTTGCGATGTCGGCTTGGTGAGCAACGGCATGTCCCCAAATAAGTGCATCCTGAGCCGCGGGCAGGAAAAGGTGTCAGGAACCGATTCCGAATCGGTTCCTGACAGGTCAGAACTATTCAATAAATCGTTCTGACCCCTCCTGTTCCTCCTGTTCCTCCTGTTCCTCCTGTTCCTCCTGTTCCTCCCTTTGTTCCTCCAAGGCCAACTGCTGGGACAACGCGCCGGCCGAATCGCTGATCGCCACAATCAAGAAGGAACTCGTGCATCAGCAGTCGTACCGCACGCGCGACGAGGCCCGACGCTCACTGTTCGAATACATCGAGGTGTTCTATAACCGCCAGCGACGCCACTCGGCGCTGGATTACCAAACACCCGACGCCATGCACAACGCACCGCAGCCGGCAACAGAGAAGAGGGGAGAGGGGGCTCGGGGGAGAGGGGCCTCGTCTCCCCCGAAACCAAAACAACACCGCGGCGCAGCCGCTCCACTAACAGCCAACCAACCCTAACCAGCGCCCACTTTTCGTGGGGAAGTCCACGGGAGTGGTTTCTCTAATATCGACTCCCGACCCGTTCGGATCAAAACTCCTTTGCTCCCGCCGGGCGGCCTGGTGCCGGCGGGCCGGGGGCGGGGCGGGGCGGGACGGGCTTGGCCAGGGCCGGCTGAGGAAGGCCCAGCTTGGGCAGCAGGCCCGACCGGGCCGGAGCGGGCTGCGCGGCCGCGGCGCTGGGTTTCGCCTCGTCGGCTTCGCCCGGCGAATTGATGGCCAGCGGCATCTCGACCTCGGCGTGCAGCACCACCTGGCCTTGATCCAGCCGGCCTTCCAGGTCCAGCCCGCGGATCCAACTCAGCGCCGGAAATTGATAGGACGCCGGCGCCGGGCGGCAAGCTTGCTCGACCGCCACAGCTTCAGGCCGGCAGAGTCGGCGGACAACTCGTATTTGCCCCCCAGCGGGTCGATCAGTCGGGCGTCCAAAATCGTCTCGGCGGTCGCCAGGCTTTGGTCGGCCGGCACGCGAAACTGTTCGGTCAGCTGGGCGGCCAGCCGCGTGTTGCCCAGCGACATGCGATAGGTGCGCTTGTAGGCTTGCTGGTTGATCCAGACGGCCAGGTTCGTGCCTTGCAAATCGGCCAGATGTGCCCGCAGTTGGGACGGATGGTCGGACGGCTCGAACCGCAATTGCGGCGTGGCCTGCTGGAGCACCTCGCGGTGCATCGACAATACGGTGAATTGATTGAACACCCGCCGCCAGACCCCGGTTCGCAGCCGCGAGTAGCCGGCCGCGTCGGGCGGAATGTCCGATGCGCCGCCAATCATCGCCAGCACGCCCGGCTGGGGCCACGCGCCGAAATAGCCGCGCAGCGGCGACTGGCCGGTGACAAACTTCAAAACGTCCGCCAGCGGGCGATCGCTGCCGCCCAGATCGGCGGAGAGCGGATCCTGCAAGCCGAAGAACAAATAGTGGTCGCCCGACTGCACCAGACTGCCGCCCCGCAGCGAAGCCTGAATATCGACCAGGTTTCCGGGCACCGGCGCGAGCCGCCGCTCGGCGGGCGGCCCAAGCCACTTGGCCAGCGTTGCATAGTGCTTGGCACTGAGCGGGGCGGCTTGGATGTCGAGCGATACGTGCTCCAGGCCCGGCTGGGCGCTGTCGGTGCGGCGGATTCCGACAATCACCGGGTCCAGCTCGCCCCACGAGGTCGTCGCGGCGGCAACCGCCTGATCATAAGTGGCAGCCTCGCTGCGCGTAATGCGTGTGAGCGGCATGTCGGGAATCGGAATGAAGCCCCCCCGCACGCCGCGCAGGCTGTCGGAGAGCACGCCATCGGCGAGCGTCAAATGGCTGCCATCCGGGTTTTGGCCGAACCCCACCGGCAGCGCATCGGCGGCGATCAGCTCCTCCAGGGTGTTGCCGGGTTGTCCTTCGCTGCGGGCCATGAGCTGGGCAATCGGCACCAGTTCCATTTCGACCGAAGATCGCAGCCGGCGGAGCATCTCGATCTGGTAGCGAGGGCTCATCAGATTGCGAAAGAACGCCCGGGACAGGTAGACGAACACCGTGTCGTCGCGCTCCAGCGGCAGATTTGAGCGTGCCAGGCGGAACTCGGCCGAGGCGCCCAGCGACGTTCGGCCCGCCGGCCGGTCTTTGCCCTGCGCGGCGGTCTCCAGGAACCGTTCGATCAGCGCCCGGCTGGTCGAAACCAGGTGGTAGTCGCCGTCGGCCACGTAAAACGAGCGCAGACCGTTGTCGGGCGTGGAGACCAGCGAAACGTCGCGTCCGGCGATCTTGATTTTTTCTTCGCTCGCGCCGGCGGTGGCTTTCAGCGCCTCGGAGCGCTGGCGCTGTAGATCGGCCGCCAGGGCGAAGTTGTTGCGCGCCTGGAACAGAATGCCCATCGCTGCGCCGTCACGCTGGAAGGTGTCGGTGCCGATGATCGCCGCGTCGGCAATCACGGCCGGCCCGAGCACCGCGGCCAGCGCCGATTCTTTGAGGCCGATCTGCTGCTGGAACCGATCGTTCAGGCCGTAGTCGACGGCCTGCTCCGAGACCAGATTGCGCAGGTTGCCGCCCCAGGCGTCCAGTCGGTGCTGGAACCAGAGAAAGTTCGGAAACGAACCGGCATGCAAATAAAAACATTCTTCCGGCACGCGCAGGGCGATGGGCTCGATGGCCGGCTGCATGCCCTGGGGGGTAATTTCTTCGGCCGTTGGCTCGCCAGGGGGGCCCGCGGGCAAGTCGACGTCGAGCGGCTCGTTGGCCTCGCCGCCGCCAAGCAAAATCTGTTCGGCCAGCGCCTGCCGCGTGGATTCGCCCCCCGAAAGCAAGCTGAATTGGCCTCCCAGCCCGGCCGTGAGCGACGAGAGCGGCTTTCCGCGCGTGGGGGGCACCCCCAGCCGCGCGCCCCAGCGTGGCGGTCAGATAGTTATGGACCTGGGGATAGGCGTCGGCCGGATCGGAACGCGAAAACTCGTGCCACCAGCCGGCCAAGAGCGGCTGCGCGTTGCCCGGCGCGGGCGTGACCGTTTGCCGAATCGGCTGGGCAGCATACAGCGTCAAGTCCAGCGGCGCATCGCCGGTGAACAGAAAATAGACCGTCAGCTTCCGCCGCGTGCCGATCAAGTTGCGAACCATCTGCCCAACGGGTCGGGCTTCGACGGCCTGATAGAACACGCGGCCGCTGCGCTCGACCAGCGCGACCGGTCCGTCGGCCGGCTCACCCAGCCGCTGGCCCAAGGGGGATTGCATCGAGAGCACGCCCACGCCGAAGGGCTTGCCCGCGATTGCCTGAGCCTGCACGCGCGGCTGGGCCTGAGCCCGCGCGGGGGCCAGCAGCAGGCCGAGCAGCGCCGCGACATAGACCAGTCCGGCCGACTCTGGCCGTGGGGCTTTGAAAAATTCAAGTGCTATCCGGTTCACTGTTCGTATCCTCCGTGTGCGTGTGCCGATCTGAAGTGCAATTCAAGGCTGGCGACGTGGTTAGTCAGCCTGGATTTGATGGTTCGACCCTGAACGTTTTATTTACCGCGGAGGACGCAGAGGAAGGAATGATCGGCTATTTCATTCCACTCTGCGACCCTCTGCGCCCTGCGGTAAAATCCCCCATTGGCGTGACCGGGCGAGCAACGCAAGACGGAAAACAGCTCCATCCACAGATTGCACGGATTACACAGATTCAGAAGGAACGAAGACCGCCGAACGCAGTGCCAGCCCCAAAATATTTCCCGTCCCGTACTTCTTATCCGTACTTCTTGTCTGTGGAATCTGCGAAATCAGTGGATCGTGTTTGCTTGTCGATCCCCTGGCGTTACATTTGGGACTCGATATCGACGACTGGGCTGGCAACATTCGGCGGGCTTTGATGCCGGACATCCTAACGGCTGCCTGGCGATCGGGCAAATTGCTTGAAAAGCCACTCCGGCGTGGGACAATCAGTGTATGCTCGTCCGTCAATTCTCCCTGCGCTGGCTGCTGTTGCTCGTCACCGCCTGCGCCGGCATTTCGCTCGTTTTTTCGTTTGCCTTTCGAGGCCGCGCGTGGGCCATCGGGCTTTCGATATTTTTCGTGCTGCTGGGGGCCACGTTGCTGGTGCAAGCGGGAATGTTTTGGCTGGTTTGGCTGTTCAGCCTCGCGGCCGACTATCGCAGGGGCGCCGCCCGATCGGCCCTGCGCAGCATGCCGCCGCGCAGGGTGACGCCGCGCCCGCTGGCGCGGTAAGCCAATCGCGTGCGGTCCCAGAATAATCGAAACGCATCGGCAAACACTTCACCTCCCTTGCGCAGCAATTTTATGAACCTTCAGCCAGTGCCCAATCAGCGAAACAGCCTGCCGCCGCGAACTGCGCAGTGTCCTGCGTTGCGCAATCGCTTGCCTGTTGGCCGCTGCAGCGCTGACGCTGGACGATTCGTCCGCACTGGCAGCCGGTCGGGTCGTGACGACGTTTCCGGCGGGCGGCAAACCGACCAAGAGCGGCCTGCTGCTGCAAATCGATCAGAACTGGGTCGAAAGCGCGGGTTACCGGCCGGTGCGGATCACGGCCCAATGCACGCCGCCGGCCGGCGGCGACCGCACGTTGACCGTCACGTTGACGATGCTCGGGTATGCAAGTGTTTTGTGCCGGGCCACCGCAAACCTCGAACTGCCGGCCGGCGCCAGCACGGCGAACATCCTGATGCCCGTACCCCGGTTTAGCGTCGGAGTTATGTCGATTGAGGTTGTCGAGAATGGCCGGCAGGTCGACGCGCTCTCAGGACATTTGAGCAGCGGCTTTAACTATCAACAAAAGTTGGTCGACTCGACCCTGTTGCACGTGAGCGAAAGTACGTCGGCGACGGATTCCAGCGCCTTTTTCGGCAATCTTACGTCCCCCGCGAGCACGCCGGCGATGCAAGTCGGTCCAGCGAAACCGCTCGCCACCCCCGCCACAACCGCAACACCGACCGATGAGAACTACTTTATTACCCGGACCGCGGCGGAGATGCCCGAGGAGTGGATCGATCTGACGGCCCTCGACTTGGTGGTGATGTCGAGCGACGAGTTGGCCTTGATGGCGCATTCGGCGCCGCGCGCCTGGCAAGCCGTGCGCGATTGGACCGCGGCCGGCGGCAATCTGTGCATCTATGGCGCCGGCGATCGGCAGCAGCGGCGGGCCGAAATCGACGGCTTTTTGGGCGATTGGATGCCCGGCACCGAAAAGAGCTCGGAGCCTGGCGCGTAATCTCTGGACGGATGGCGAGCGGTCGCTGATAGCCGGACCGGACGAGACGGTCTTCGATTCGCTGCAGCCGCGGGATCCGGCGGGAAACACTCAAGTTCTGCCGCCGGCGGCGGTAGCAGCGGTGAAGGATGCGCTGGCTCGCTCGGCGACCGGCAGCGACGTGCCTTTTTGTTTGCGTCCTTTTCAGCTCGGACGCGTCGTGGCGCTGACGGACAACAATCCCTTTCCCTCGGCCGCCGATCCGGCGCTGCCGGACAAGGCGACCCTGTGGCTGTGGATTCGATCGGCCTTGGGAACCAGTCGCTGTTCTTGGACGGAGCGGCACGGCCTTTCTTTTGAGGCCGACAACTTGGACTTCTGGAATCTGTTGATCCCTGGCGTGGGACTGCCGCCGGTCAATGCTTTTCGGCTGCTGATTACGCTGTTCGTGGTTTTGATCGGACCGGTCAATTATTTCGTGCTGCGGCGACTCGGCTGGCTGCATTTCCTGCTGCTCACCGTGCCGGCCGGATCAGCGCTGGTGTCCCTCGGGCTCGTGGGCTATGCGCTCGCCAGCGACGGATTGGGAATTCGCTTGCGCGCCCGGTCCTACACGCTGCTCGATCAGCATACGGGCCAGGCCGTGACCTGGTCGCGATTGTCTTACTATGCCGGCCTGGCGCCCTACGCCGGTCTGACCTTCTCCAGAGATACGGCGGTATTTCCCTTCGAATCCGATTTTTCCCTGCAAAGCCAATCGCTGCGCACCACGGTCTGGGACGAGCAGCAACATCTGGCCAGCGGTTGGTTACCGTCGCGCACGGTGACGCAATTGCTGGCCGTGCGCTCCGGCCCGGAGCGCAAACGCCTGGAGATCACGCCGGAAACCAATTCGCTCAAAGTAACCAACCACCTGCAAACCGACATCGCCCTGGCCGTCATCGCCGATCGGGCCGGCAGGCTCTACCAGTTCAGCGCATTGGCCGCAGGCGAAAGCGCCACGGTCGATCCACTGCCGGCCGATCCGGCCGGCGGCGAGCAGTCCTCGATTCCCTTGGCCTTTACCTCGGCGGTCATGAACCGCCGCGGCGGCGGGGCAATCGGGCCGGCGAGCCCGGTGAGCCCGCTGTTGGGCATGAATCCACAATTCTATAATCCGCAGCCTGGCTCGTTCGGCGGCCAGGGAACCTCGCTGCTCGATCTGAGCTTGCGGCGCTGCGAGGGCGCCGCAGCCGGTCCTGTGATCGGTCTTTCGCCCGGAAGTTTTTTGGCCCTCGTCGAGCAGGCGGATCCGGCGCTGCTCGGCGTGGCCACGGCCGAGGAAGTCGGCAGCCTGCACGTCATCGAAGGAAAGTGGTGAATCGAAAATGGTTGCCCAGCACCCGCTGATCGAACTGCGGCAATTGCGCCGCCACTTCGGCCGCACCAAGGCAGTCGACGATGTCTCGTTCAGCGTCCAACGGGGGCAGGTCTTCGGTTACATCGGACCCAACGGCGCCGGAAAAACCACCAGCATGCGCATTCTGGCCACGCTCGACGGGCCGACGTCCGGAGACGCCTTTGTCGACGGCTTTTCGGTGGTCAACGATCCCGACCGCGTCCGCGGCCGGCTGGGCTTCATGCCCGACTATTTCGGCACCGCCCCGAACATCAACGTCCGCGAATACCTGGACTTCTACGCCCGGGCCTATGGCCTGATGGGGGCCCAGCGGCAGCGCGCCCTGCGGCACGTTATGAGCTTTACCCGGCTGGAGGGGCTGGCCGAGAAGCCGATCGACGGATTGTCGAAAGGCATGAAGCAACGGCTTTGCCTGGGGCGCACCATGATTCACGATCCGGCCGTGCTGGTGCTGGACGAGCCGGCGGCCGGACTCGACCCGCGGGCGCGGATCCAGCTGCGCGAAATGATCGGTCAACTGGCGGCCGACGGCAAGGCGATTCTGGTCAGCTCGCACATCCTCACCGAACTGGCGGAAATGTGCGACACGGTCGGAATTATCGAGCAGGGACGTTTGCTGGCCGTCGGCACGGTGGACGAAATCCAAAAAGGCCACCAGCCGCAGCGCGCCGTCGAGCTGCGCATCCTGGGAGGCGCCGCCACGCTGGCCGGTTGGCTGGCCGAGCGGGCCGGTTTCAGCGCGATCGAAATCAGCGGCGACAACGCCCGCTTCCTGCACGACGGCCACGAGGCGGACGAAGCCGAGCTGCTCAAACAGCTCGTGCTGGCCGGCTTTCGCGTGGCGGCCTTCGGCAGCCGGGCCAAGAGCCTGGAGGACGTCTTCATGCAAGTCACCGAGGGGCTCGTGCAATGACGATCGTGGACGACTCGCCCCCGGCGGACGATTCTCTCGGCAGCCCGCCGGGCGCCGCGGCTGTCGAGCCGTGCGCTGCGGCGCGGCGCGGCGCTGGAATCGCTTCGAGCTGTGGCTGGAGCGGGTCGGAGAACACCTGAATCCGATCCTGATCAAAGAAGCCCGGCAGGCGCTCAAGAGCCGGCAATTCACGGTTACGTTCGCCCTGGTGCTGGTGGCGGCCTGGGGCTGGTCGTTCGTGGGCATCGCCTGGATTGGGCCGCAGGTCTACTATGCGGCGCACGGGCCGGGATTGCTGTTGGGCTATGCCGTGATCCTGCTGTTCGCGCTGCTGATCATCGTGCCGTATACGCGCGTTTCGCTCGCTGGCCGCCGAGCTGGAAGACCATACCTATGAGTTGCTGTCGATCACCTCGCTCAAGGCCCGGCAAATCATCGGTGGCAAACTGGCGACCAGTTTTTTGCAGACGCTGGTGTTTCTCTCGGCGCTTTCGCCCTGCATCGCTTTTACGTACCTGCTGCGCGGCATCGACATTCTGACGATCCTGATGCTGGTGGGTTACGCCACGCTGGCTTCGGTCGGCCTGTCGCTGGTCAGCCTGCTGCTGGCCACGTGCGCCATGGAGCGGTATCGGCAGGTCGTGGCCTCGGTGATGCTGGTGTTGGCGCTGGGCGGTCTGTATTGTTTCGGCTGCACGATTACCGGGGAGTGGCTACGGCATCGGACGAGCATCGACGTGCGCGGGTTGTTCACCGGGAATCTGGCGCTGCTCTCGGCCTATGGGAGCTACTTCGTGCTGTTCTATCTGGCGGCCGCGGCCCAACTGAGCTTTGCCAGCAGCAACCGATCGACCGCCGTGCGGATCGTGATGGTCGTCCAGCAGGCCCTGTTTTGCGGCTGGGTGGCTTATTTTTGTCTGCAAGACGGGGCCTTGGCGGTCAACGCCGTGACCGCCGTGCTGGTGCTCTCGGGTCTGCACTGGTATGCGATGGGCATCTTTCTGATCGGCGAGCCCGAGCGGCTCTCGCCCCGCGTGCAACGCGACTTGCCGCAGAGTTTTTTGGGCCGGGCATTCTTTACCTGGTTCAATCCGGGCGCGGGCACGGGGTATGTGTTCGCCATCTCCAATTACCTGGCCGTGGTCCTGTTGGCGCAAATTGCCGTGCGGTTCTGCGGGCCGGACCTGTACGCAACGCGGGCTCTCGCCAATGTAAGAATGTTGTATGTGGGCCTGGCCGGACTGTGTTACCTGACCATTTATCTCGGTGTGAGCAAACTGCTGCTGAGCGCGGTGCGGCGCGGCCGGGCCGAAGGCGTGGGGATCCTGCTCCGCGTATTGCTCAGCCTGCTGCTGGTCGCGGGCGGCGTGGGGATTCCGCTGGTGATTCAAATGTCGTTCGACAGCCTGCGCAATACGGGCTATTCGCTGCTGCACATCACCAACCCGCTGTGGTCCCTGGAGGAATTGTGCAAGTGGTATGCGACTTTTCCGCCCGACGCCATCGTGCTGCTGGTCGGGCTCGTCACGGCGGCCACTCTGGTGCTGTTGGCAAATTTGCCTTCTGTGGTGGCCGAAGTCCGGCAGGTGCGCGTGCTCAAACCGGTCCGGGTGGCGGAAGAAGACGCCCAGCAGGCCGCCCAAAATCGCCCTGTCGAGATGATGCACAGCAGTCCTTGGGACTAGATCGTCTTCGCTGCCGGGCAAATCCCCCTTGCTAGCACTTAGGGTACATATGTATACTAATACGGCTCGGAGAAAAACCCCATGCGCGAACCGATATCAGGACGCACCACGGCCGACATGGTCCAGCGGCTTACGGCCGAGGTCCGGCGGATCGAGGGGCTGCACCAGTGCCTGTCGCACCAGACCGTTTCGACCGGCTGCGCGGCGCTCGATCGGCTGTTGCCCGGCGCCGGTTTGCGGCGGGGCACGCTGGTGGAATGGCTGGCGCCGGCGGCGGGGAGCGGAGCGGCCACGCTGGCGCTGATCGCCGCCCGCGAGGCTTGCCGCGCTGGCGGGGTGCTGGGCGTGCTGGACGCTGAGCGCTCGTTCTATCCGCCC
Source organism: uncultured Planctomycetaceae bacterium (assembly GCA_963793635.1). Taxonomy (GTDB): domain Bacteria; phylum Planctomycetota; class Planctomycetia; order Pirellulales; family PALSA-1355; genus CAWCAX01. Next base: position 353,444 of record CAWCAX010000006.1, on the reverse strand, counting down.
GCAGCCGCGGCGCTGGGGGTCGATCTGGAAAGACTGCTGATCGTGCGTCCGCCGCGGCACGGCGACGACGCCTGGGCTCTCGACCAATTGTTGCGTTCGCGAGCCGTGGGAGCGGTGTTGGCCTGGCCCGGCGATTGGGACGAGCACACCTTTCGCCGGCTGCAACTGGCGGCGGAAAGCGGCGCCGGGCTGGGATTTTTGCTGCGTCCCAGCTCGATCCGCCACGAGCCCTCTTGGGCCGAATTGCGGTTGCTGGTCGAGCCCCTGGCAATGGGGCCTTTGGCAATGGGGCCGCAGGCTGAGAGCCTATCCGAGAACCGCCGTGGAGAGAGGGACAGTCCCATTTTGCTCCGAGGACTACGCAAAATTGGGACAGTCCCCGGCGGTTCTCGGATGGGCTCTCAGCTGCCCAGACGCGGCGCGGGGCGTCGTTGGCAACTCGAAATCCTGCGCCTCCGCGGAGCAAAAGCCGGAGCCGTGGTCGCCGTGCAACTCGACCCGCAGACGGGAGCCCTCGATGAAATGCGGCAAGCGGATTCTATGCGCCTGGTTCCCTCACTGGCCGCTGGAGCGCCTGGCCGTCGCTCGCGCGGAGCTTAAAGGCCGGGCCGTCCTGCTCTACGAGGTCCAACCGCGCGGCGGGGGACTGAAGGTCTCGGCCTACACGCCCCGCCTGCTAGCGCCGCAAAAAAGGGCTGCCGATTCTCGCCGCCGGAATGCTGGACCAGCTCGCGGCATGCCATCGCGCGGGATCGCGGGCATCCAGGCCGGGATGCCGCTGGCCGAAGCACTGGCGCTGCACGAATTTTTCCTGCTCCGCCAGCCGCAGGCGGCCCAGTTGCCCTTGCACCTGGAGGCCCACGATCCTTGGGCCGATCGGTTGGCGCTGATCCAATTGGCCGCGGACTGCCAGCAATTCAGCCCCATCGTCGGGCTGGAAGACGCCCCGCGCCCCGACTGCCTGCTGCTGGACATCACCGGGCCGGCGGAGCGGCTGGGAGGCGACGCGGCGCTGGCGGCTCAGTTGGCCGGCATGCTCGCCGAGCGCCATTTGACGGCTCGACTGGCGGTGGCCGATACGGTCGGAGCCGCCTGGGCCGTATCGCATGGGCCGGCGGCCGTGTCACATGGGCCGGCGGCCGGCTTTTCGATCGTTCCGCCGGGCGAAACCCTGGAGTGGGTCGCCGGCTTGCCGCTTGCCGCGCTGCGGCTGCCGCCGGACACCCTGGCGCTGTTGGGCGAGTTGGGGTTGGAATGCGTCGAGCAACTGGGGCGCTTGCCGCGCAGCGGCCTGCACGGTCGTTTTGGACCGCAACTGGTCCGGCGGCTGGATCAGGCCTGCGGCACGGTGGAAGAGGTCATCCAGGCCGAGCACCTGGCCGGCCAGCTCGAAGCCGAGTGGCCGCTGGAGCATCCCACCGATCGGCGCGACGTGATTCTGGCCGTGTTAGGCCAATTGCTGCCGCGCGTGATTGAGCCCTTGGCCAGCCAGCGCAAGGGGGTGCTGGAGCTGGTTTGCCGCCTGGAGTGCCAGGCCGACCAGCCCTGGCATTTGCCGCTGGGATTGTTTCGCGCCAGCGCTTCGGTCGAACATTTGCTCGACATGCTGCGGTTGCGGCTGGAGTCGGTTTGGCTCCGCTCGCCGGTGACGGCCGTACGCCTGACGGTCGTCACCTCCGGCCTGCTCGATCTGGAGCAGCGGGAATTGTTTGCCGGCGAGCCGCAGCGCGGCAGTCCGCGGGATTTGGCGAATCTGGTCGATCGGTTGACGAGCCGGCTGGGTCGCCAGGCCGTGCTGGGTCCGAAATTATTGGCCGATGCCCAGCCGGAACACGCCTGCCAGTATCTGCCGCTGTGGCATCCGAAACCGCCCCGCCGCGAAAATACAAAACGCCCGGCCCAGAATCGCAAGGCATCCTCGGCCGTGGCGGCGTTCGCGCCCGGCGAGCGGCCCCTGCGGCTGCACATGCCGCCGGTCGAGCTGTCGGTCGTGGCGGTGGCGCCCGACGGGCCGCCCTTGCGTTTTCAGTGGTCCGGAGTCGAACAGCAGGTGGGACATTTTTGGGGGCCGGAGCGCATCGAGACCGGCTGGTGGCGGACCAAGTGCGTGCGGCGCGATTACTACCGCGTCGAAACCGCCGACGGCCAGCGGTTTTGGCTCTTTCGCCGCCTGCAAGACGGCCGCTGGTTTTTGCAGGGCACGTTCGAGTAAACGTCCGCATCGCAAAAAAGTTCGATCGCACTCATCGTTAAGCCCACCGGCGGCGGCCGGTGGGAGATGCGTGCTGCGACTCAGCGCAATTCGAAGTCGGCGTCGGTCAGGCCGATGTTGAGCTGGACGTCTTTGTAGATGTACTGCTCCAGCAGCGGAGGCTCGCCCCCCGGCGCGGCGGGCCAATCGTAGGCCTCGTAGCGCAACGGGATGTCCCGCTCCTGGTCGATGCAGACCAGGGCCTTGTAAAAGCGAAACACCGCCCGCGGCTGGGGATGCACCACCTCGATGCAGGTGCACGGCCGCCCCGCCACCTGGACGTCCTTGGAGCACGTCACCTGGCACTCGTCGAACTTCAGATCCTGCTCGGCGACTTCGATCAGCCGCCGGGTCAGGTTCAGGATCCCAATTTCGGTGATCGGATAGCGCTGGCCGTGCATGGCCAAAAAGCCGTCCGGCGGCAAACTCAAAGTGCCCAGCAGCCGTTTAAGGCCCGCTGGCAGGGCAATCAGGTTGCCGCCGTTCTGACCCTGGACGTACACCACTTCCTGCCCTTTGAGGCTCTCGGGAACCTCGAAGTACATGTGAACGCTAAACGGACGATTGCGAACCTGGATGAACATCTCCTCAACGTCCGCCAACTGGCCATCGACCTGCTCGCGCTTGACCACAGTGGCCGAGTAATCCCGCACGTTGTCCTGGATATTTTGCAGGCACCGGCGGGCAAGCTCCAGGGCCGGCTCCAGCGGATGGGGGCCCGACCGCACCGGCGGCAATTCGGCCGACCGTGGGACGCCGTGGTGCGCGGGCTCGAAAAGCGAGCCGCCGCCGCTGGGCATACCCTCCAGCCGCCCAGGCACCCCCCAAAAAACCAAGCCCCCTAGCCAAAGCACCAGGCCAAGGAGGATCAGACGCTGGGCATAAGTCATCAGGCTGCGCTCCGCATCGATTCGAGCCGGTTTCGAACCCGCCGCCGGGCTGCGCCAGCGACCGGTTCCCGCGGCAATCCCAAGCCCTGGCATTCGTTATCGTATCGCCAGTTCCCCAGAAACACGATGACCCCGCGTCGCCCTGAACGTGGAGGGCGGCGCGAGGTCTGGGTTGAACAGCAGCGGTTCGAGCCGCCCGGCCGAAAGCTATTGGCCGGGGCGGCGCGAACTCATTTCAACGCGGCTTAATGGAAGCCGTAGCTGGGGTTGTTTTCGTCGAAGTCGGTGTCCGTAAAGCCGTTGTTCAACTTGACATCCACGTACGTGTACTGCTCCAGCAACGGCGGTTGGCCCCCCGCCGTGGCGGGCCATTCGTAGGCCTCGTACCGAATCGGAATGTTCAGTTCGTCGTCCACGAACACCCGGGCCTTGTGGAAGCGGAAATTCCGCCGGGGCGTCGGATGCACCACTTCGATGCAGGTGCAGGGCCGCCCGTTGATTTTGGCCCCCTTGTAGAACTTGACCTCGCACTCGCCGAATTGCTTATCCTGCTCGGCGACTTCGATCAGCCGCTTGGTGAGGTTCAAAATCCCGATTTCGGTGATCGGATAGCGCTGGCCCTGCATCGCCAAAGCACTGTCCGGCTTGAGTCTTACGGTGCCGACCAGCTTCTTGATCCCCACGCCATGGGCCAGCATCAGGTTGTCGTTCTTGCCCTCGACGTAGATCGCCTCTTGGCCTTTGAGGTTCTCGGGGGCTTTGAAATAGGTATAAGCACTAAACGGCTTATGGCGAACCTTGATGAACAAATATTCCATGTCGGCCAACTTGCCATCGATCCGCTCGCGCTTCACCGAGCGTGGCCGAGTAATCCTGGATGTTGGTCTCGATGTTGGCCATGCACCGGCGGGCGATCTCCAGGGCCGGCTCCAGCGGATGCTCCGCCGTCTTGGCCTCGGGCTCGTCGGTCGATTTGTGAGCCACCCGATGGATCGGCTGGGGCAGCGAGTCGCGATCCGTCCGCGTTCGCTCGACAGGCGATTGGGCGCTTCCATACCCGACAACTCCCATCAGGAGCGCAAAGCCGAGCAGAAACACCGATTTACGATAAGTCATTACGCGCTCTCCACCTCGGTTGGTGACCATTCAAGCGAACTCTGGGCCAGGGCGGCCAACGATCGGCGCCCGCAAGAGATCGCCCCTCCTCCATGAAAATTTCGCCCTGCAAGGCGTTGCCGGGGTATTTTTTTATCGCCCCGTCCGCCCCGACATAATTACAATGCTTGGCACGGCCGGAGTCTTTTGACGTTCCGCTCACGCGGGCGGAAACCTGGACCGCTACAAGCTGCCCAAGTTTACTGAGTTCTCGCTTTTAGGGGGAGACCGACTTTCCGTGAACCAGCCCCCAAAGCCACGGGTGATTGCCGTCGTTTCGGCCCCTTTTGGCGAAAATACGTATATCGCCAGCCTGCCGGGCCGAGACGATTGCCTGGTGATCGATCCCGGACTGGAGCCGGAGAAGATTCTGGCCCAATTGAAATCGGCCGGTTTGCGGCCCGCCGCCTTCCTGATTACGCACGGGCACAGCGACCATATTGGGGGTAATGCGGTGCTCAAGCAGCTCTGGCCCGACGTGCCCTTGGTCATCGGACGAGGCGATGCACCCAAACTGACCGACCCTTGGCAAAACCTGTCGGCGCACTTCGGAGTGGCGCTGATCAGCCCGCCGGCCGACGTGCTGTTGGATGACGGCCAAATGTTCGACGCGGCCGGATTCGAGCTGGAGGTTCGCGAAATTCCGGGCCATTCCAGCGGACATGTGGTTTTTGTCTGGAAAGCCGGGCGGCCCTGGATCGTGTTCGGCGGCGACGTGCTATTTGCCGGCGGCATCGGCCGCTTCGATTTCCCGGACGGCAGTTTCGAGCAGCTTGCCCGCGGGATACACGACAAGCTCTTTACAATGCCGGACGACACGCTGGTGCTGCCCGGCCACGGCGAGCCGACCACCGTCGGCGAGGAGCAGCGGACGAACCCTTACGTGGGCCAGCCGGCCGGCTGGCGGTCCGGCGGAAGAACTACGTAGGCGCGTGACTGCGAACCCTGCGCGATGCGCGGACGCACGCTGGATGCATTCCGGAAACTTGGATCTTCGTCTCTTCATCCTTCATCCTTCCGCCTTCATCCTTTCCGCTGTCGGCACGTCGTCCAGCCCGCCAGCGGCGCGCGCCACCAGAGGCCGACAAGACCAATCACCGCGAGGACCAATGACGAGGGTTCCGGCGTAGTTTCAGTCAAACGCACATTGTCGAAGATCGTCTGAACGCCGCTGGATGTGCTAAGTTGAATTTCCAGAGGTTGTCCTGCCAGCGGATTAGCCTCGCCCGAGATATAGGTTGCGGTGACCGTATTCCAGGTTTGATTGCCAACGGCAGTACCCGGGCTATCGGCCAAGATCAGATTTCCTGGCCCGACCAGCGCTACATCGTAAGACGACGAACCGGAAACGCCGGCAACGTCGACCGTGAGCGTATAGGTATCCGAGCTGGCAATCGTTGTCGGTTGCTGCTCCAAATAGGTCTCGCTGTAAGGGGAATAATAGGTCAGAAAGCCGGCTTGCACTCCATCTGCCGCGCTTGACGGATAAGCTACGTTGGAAGTCGGATTCACGACGCCAACGTAGAACATAGGACTATTCGTGGTCCACCCGGGGGGGTCACCGTACACAGCAGTCCCGGAAGCGTTTGGGCTCTCGAAGCTGTAATTCGCGACAGGAATCGTAAGAACGTCCGCGTTGGTCGATAGCGTGCATGCCAGCACTCCAACGAACGGCGATCCAACCAGCAAGGCGCGGCAGGCGAATTGTCGAACTGCAAAACGAATGCTCATGGGCGGGCTCCTGATAAAAGTGACATGACCTTCGAAAGACTGATTGACGCGACACCTACCAAAACGATCGCTGGACTCGACCGGCAGGGACTTTGTTCGCAGTTAGTGAAATTCCAGCGCGGATCGCCGAGCATGACCCAATCTCCATAGAATGAGTCGCCGCCATCGGTCGCCGCCAATGTCAAAAAACGGTCGCCCTCGCGCAGCGGCACACGGACCGAAAATGGCCCGTCGGCGGGAGTAAACCCGCGCCGCTCGAATCGCAGTTCACCATCGACAAGGACGAAAAAATCGGCCCGCGGCGGCGAATCGATGAACTTCGGCAAGCCCAGCGCGTCCTGAGGAACGCTGTTGCCGGCCACCGCTTCAAGGCCCACGATCCGCTTGCCTGTGTCCAATCGCCGAACCGCAGCCAAATCGACGGTCAGGCCTTTGTTGGCGGAGAGAAACAAGAGTGCGTGGCCCGCTTCCGCGTAATCGATATCCCCAAGCCGCTGCGCCCAACGAGCGGCAACTGGCACGGTCCGACCTGCCCAAATGTGCGAAACACCACCGCCATCGGTCTTGGGAAATTCGAAGCGATGGCCGGTAGAATCGATCTGCAGCAGGCCGTTTGGGACAAAGCTGCCGTCCACGATCGAATGCGACGAGCACAAATGATACGCTCCGTCGCCCAACCTCATTTCCTGGGCGGTTTCCAGGTCACCGTAGCGACCACTGCACGGGTCGATCGAGATGCCTCGCCGTTGTCCACGACCGTTACCCCCAGCCAACAAGTCGACCATGTCGAGAACATCGCGCTGCTGCGGTGCCGCGGGCCTGGGCGGCTCTTGTCGCGCCAATTCGGCCGGGCTTTCAGGCGTGGCTAGCGGAAACGAAACTCCCTCGCGCGTGGCACGCGCCGACTGTCCGGCGACCACCTTTTGACCTGACCGCTTGGAGACGATTGCCGCCGGCGAGGGCTTAATCTCGACGACCCCCCGGAGCACGTGTAATTCGGTATTCCCGTCGTTCACCGCTACGTCGAACTCGGTGCCCAGATCGATAATCTCCGCAGTCGGTGTGGCCACGGTAAAGCCGCGTGCCTGCCGGGGCACGTAAGCCACCAGCCGCCCCCGCACGAGCTCGATGGCGTGGCCCGATCGCGGCGTGAACTCGGCGGGCCCCTGGATGCTCACGCGGGCGCCGTCGTCGAATTCGAGTTCGACGACCCCGGCGGTCAGGCGCGACGTTCCCGCCGGCAGCAAACTCTCAAGATCCGCTCTCGGCGCGCGATCCTGCCACTGGCATCCGGAGGCCGCGACGATTCGCGCCGGAGCGGCGGCCGGCGGCTCGGCGCTTTGTTGGGCATGGCGATCGCTCAAAAAGGCGCGGCTGATCGCGATCGAAATCATCAACCCGACGAAATACGTGGCCAAACCACCCATGACGGTAATTGCCAAAACCTTCGGCGAAGAGAGCCATGCTGCCGAAACACTCACGGCCGTGCCCAGGAATCCCAGAATGGGCGATCGATGCGTTTGGGGCGTCTCAGGCGCCGCGGCGATTGCGGCCTCGACGCGATCGATGGCCTGCTGCGCCGCCCGGCTGGTCTTAACGCAAAAACGAATTGTCGTGGCCATCTCGAAGGCACGCAGGTATTCGTGCCGTGCCGAATCGCTTTCGCAAACCAGCGCTTCAAGCCGCGGCAACTGGTCGTCCGACAATTCATCGCAGCAGGCGGCGTTGATCAACTCGTGCAGCTCGGGCTGCGTGGCACCAGGATTCATGAGGCTCCTCCCCGCGCAAGGCTGCGGCGGATACACTGCTCGAGAATTTTTCGAATGCGACCGAACGAGTTGTACACGCTCTTGACGGGTCGCCCACGCCGCCCGGCAACTTGCCGGATGCTCAGACCGTCGCCGTAAACCTGATCGAGCAGTTTGCGGTCTGGCTCGGACAGTTTTTCGATGCAATGTCCCAAGGCGTCGACCCGTTCGGCCGACAATTCGGCGGCTGCGTCGGCCGAGAGCGCCGCGAGTTCATCCTGCAACGTGTCGCTGAACAAGGCCCGACTGCGATTCTGGCGGCGATAGAAGTTCAGGACTTCGTAGCGGGCGATTTGGCAGGCCCAGGCCACGAAGTTGGAGCCCGGCTCGAACTCGTCAAACTTGGCCCACCAGACCAGGCTGGCCTGCTGAAACAAGTCCTCGGCGTCGTGCTGGTTTCGGAGCAGCGCAAAGACATAAGAGAACAACTGATGCTGGTGGCGGCGCAAGAGTTCGACAAACTCCGCGTGGCGTGCACGTTTGGTCACTTCCGGCGTCGGACTCATCCGAATCGGAACCTGGGCTCTTCTGCGGCTGTCTATGGCGACTCTACGCAGAACACGTCCCGAGCGGATGAATTTCCATCCGAAAAATCCGCGCATTTTTTTGCGCACAGCATCGGGCCCTCGGGCGGCAGCCAGATAAGCTGTTCTCTCATAAAAGGTTGCGGCACGACGGCTTGGATTTTTGTCGCCCGGCACCCACGAGTCGCGCGAGCAGCTATGATCCAAGATCTGCCCGGAGCGTCCACCGGGCCAAAGTCCGCACCGGAAGCCGCGGCGCCCCGTTTCGAGTCGGTTGCCGGATTCGCAAGTCGGTTGCCGCGTTTTTTGCCGGAAATCTCCGATTTAAGGTCCTCGGCAGCGTAACGAATCGGTGATTGGGCACACTAAACAACAGGGGCGTCGCGTTGCTATGATAACCACCGCTCCCCCGCTGGTTTGATCGCCTGTAATTTGATTGCAGGCAATAATCGTCTCGCACCACCCGCATCTCCCCCAGAGGATATCGCTATGGGTAGCTCGCACAACTCCACGCGCCGCGACTTTCTGAAAACGGCCGGGGCGGCAGTCGCCGCGCCGTACATCATCACTTCGGCAGCCCTGGGCAACGACGAGCGCCCGGCCGCCAGCGAGCGGATCGTGATGGCCGGCATCGGCATCGGCAACATGGGTCAGGGAGACATGGGCGCTTTCTTCGGCCGGCCGGACGTGCAGTACGTGGCCGTCTGCGACGTGCGGCAAGGCGTCCGCGACGGAGCCAAGGCCAAGGTCGACGCCAAATATGGAAACAGCGACTGCAAAGCCTACAACGACTTCCGCGAGCTGCTGGCCCGCATCGACATCGACGCGGTGCACATCGCCACGCCCGACCATTGGCACGCGATCATGGTGATCGACGCCTGCCGCAGCGGCAAGGACGTCTACTGCCAGAAGCCCGAAACGCGCACGCTGCGCGAAGGACCGCTGATGATCGAAGCGGCCCGCCGCTACGGACGCGTCGTTTCCGGCGGCAGCCAGCGGGTGCTGGAAGACTATCGGGCAACGGTCGACAAGTGCTGGGGCGGCGAGCTGGGCACGATCAAGTCGATCAACGTCAACGTCGGCCCGCTCTCGCAGCTCTGCAACCTGCCGGCCGAGACCGACCCCGCCCGACATCGACTGGGACCTGTGGCTCGGCCCGGCGGCCTGGGCCCCTTATAACACGGATCGCTGCGGCGGCAACTTTTCGACCAGCGGCGGCAGTTGGCGTTCGTACGTCGACTATTCCGGCGGCGGCATGACCGACTGGGGTGCGCACCATTTCGGCGGAGCGACGTTCGCCGTCGACGTGCGCGAGTTGCAGCCGGTGGAAGTCATCTACAACGACGACAAGGACGGCAAGTACGTCACCTTCCTGTATCCCAACGGCTTGCTGTTCTATCACAACCAGCCCGGCCAGGGCAATCTGCAGGTCGAGGGCACGCCGGGCGAGACGCGGCCGGCCAAGCCGGTTCCGACCTACAAGGGCGAAGGGGGCATCTACGGCGACTTCATCGATTGCGTCAAGACGCGCGAAAAGCCGTTCCGCGACATCGAACTGGCCGTCAACACCGTGGCTCGTGAGCCACCTGGGCAGCATCGCCTACGAGCTGCGGCGGTCGCTGAAATGGGATCCGGCCAAGCAGGAATTCCCCGGCGACGAAGAGGCCAATCGCCTGCTGGATCGGGCCCGTCGCGAGCCGTGGCAGTTATAAAACCCCTGGGGCATCTGACCCGCTTAACACAAAATCTGACCGCAAGCACCGGAGTATATCATGTTGGATCAAGCTTTCGACGCATTGAAAACTTACGACTGGGGCACGGACCGCAATCTGCTCAATCCGATCGACGAGGCCGTGATCGCCACGCGCGACAACGACGCGGCCCGCAAGGATTTGGAAGCCCGACTGGCCGCAGTGCTCGCGACCCCCGTGTTCGCGCGACGCGAAAGATTTTGTCTGCCGCAAGCTGATGCTGATCGGCACGGCGTCTTCGGTGCCGGCTTTGGCCGCGTTGTTGCCCGAGGCAGAGAACTCGCACATGGCCCGCTTTGCCCTGGAGCGCATTCCCGCGCCGGAAGCGGCCCAGGCGATGCGCGAGGCCCTGCCAAAACTTCCCGCACCGCTGAAGGTGGGCGTGATTGGATCGCTGGGCGTGCGCCGCGACACGGCCAGCGTGCCGGCGCTTGCAGCCTTGCTCGGCGATGCCGACGCGTCGGTCGCCCGTGCGGCCGCTTGTGCGCTGGGCGACATCGGCACGCCGGAGGGAGCCCAGGCGCTGGTGGACGCCAAGCCCACGACCGCCCAGGTCAAATTGGCCGTGACCGATGCCAGTCTGGCCTGCGCCGAGGAGCTGTTGGCCGACGGCAAAAAGGTCGAAGCGCTGGCGATTTACAAATCGCTGATGGGCGAGGATCAGGCCAAGCACATTCGCCTGGCGGCCACGCGCGGCATGTTGGCCTGTGCCGGCAAGTAAATGAAAAGCGCATCTGCCGACCGACAGCTGTGAGCTCTGCCGTGAAACCCAACCGCTTGTTGAGAAGCGCGGTCGTTTGTCTGGCGGTCGCGCTGAGCCCGGGCGCCGCGCACGCCGCGGCCGACGAGCCGGGGGACGAACTGGTGGCCTTGGTCGTCAATCTGCTGGGCGACAAGGATAAGGACGTGCGCGCGATCGGGCTGGAGCAGGTCCGCAGCGAGGCCAAGGGTCCGGCGGCCACCAGGCAGTTTGCCGCCCTGCTGCCGAAAATGCCTGCCGAGGCCCAGGTCGGATTGCTCAGCGCCCTGGCCGACCGCGGCGACGGCGCCGTGCGCCCCGCCGTGCTGGAACGGCTCGCCGCCAGTCACGAGGAACCGGTCCGCGTGGCGGCGATCCAGGCCTTGGGATTGCTGGGCGAGCCGGGCGACCTTGCGACGCTAGTTCGATCGCTCGCTTCCGACTCGAAAGCCGAAAGAGCGGCCGCGCGTGCCAGCCTGGTCAGCCTGCGCGGTGACGAGGTTCCCGCGGCCATTGCTGTCGCGATGCAGCAGGCGCCAGCGCCCGTTCGCGTAGCGCTGATCGAAATCCTGACCGTCCGCCATGCGCGCGAGACCGTGCCCGCGATCCTGGCGGCGGCCGTCGACGACGAGCCGCTGGTCCGGGCCGCGGCGATGACGGCGCTGGGGCAGTTGGCCACGAGCGAGCATGTCGGGGGCATGGTGTCGGGCGTGCTCAAGGCGCAGAAGGGACCGCAGCGCGAGGCCGCGGAAAAGTCGGTGATGTTCGTCTGTGCGCGGATTGCCGATCCGGAAAAACGAGCCGAGCCGCTTTTGGCGGCGCTGGACGGCCTGAACGAGGCCGACCGCATGGCCTTGCTGCCCACGTTGGGCCGGGTCGGCGGCACGGAGGCGCTGAAGCAGATCGAAGCCGCGATTGCCGACCCCGACGCGGTGCGCCACCAGATCGGCCTGCGGGCGCTGTGCAACTGGCCCGACGCCTCGATCGCTCCGCGGCTGATCGAGCTGGTCGGCTCGGATCAGCATGCCGAACATCGGGCACTGGCGCTGGCCGCACTGATTCGCGTGGCGCCGCTGCCCGACAAGCGGACCGCCGCCGAGCGCCTGGAGCTCCTGCTCGCGGCCATGTCGATGTGCTCTCGGGAAGAGGAGCAGAATCTGGTGCTCAAGCGAGTTCGGGCGATTCGCACTCTGGAGGCGCTGCATTTCGTGACGCCCTACCTGGATCAGCCGGCCCATGCCCAAGTGGCTTGCGAAACCATCGTCGAGATGGCCCATCACCGCGAGTTTCGCGAGCCGAACAAGCCCGAGTTCGATCTGCTTCTGGACAGGGTGATTGAAGTCAGCCAGGACGCCACGGTGGTCGAGCGGCGGGTCGGTACAAAAAAGGGCAGACCTGGGTTCGCTCGGCCGCGTCGGAACCGCAGTGAAGCCTGGCGGTTATCGGCCCGCGGCTACAGCCCGAGGAACGGCACCGGCACGAGGAACGCATGCTGTTCGTAAAGGCTGTAAATTCCGTACCAGGACGTGAACTGGGTGAAATACACCAGCAGGACGTACAGTGCGGCGACCGGCAGCATTGCCAGACGGGCAGCCTGCCGCAACCACCAATTGCGGTCTGCCGTTCGCCGGGCGGCATAGCCGCAGGCCCAGCCCGTGGTCAGCCGGGCCGGCAGGATGAATAGCACGAACGCCAGGCTGGGCAACCAGGCAGCCTCGCGCGGAATGATTTCGATCTTGAGCAGGTACAAGGGCAGGGCAAACGCCAAGGTCACCACCAGCGCCAGCCAAAAAGCCAGCGGCGCACGGCGGAAGAGCCGGCGCACGGTTCCGACCTCGAACAGTGCGCGAAAACGATTCTCGGCCGCGAATCGCGTCTGCAAGAACGGCAAATACAAAAGCACCACAATCAAAAGCAGCGCACCCAGAAAGGCCACCGGCGGCGCTCGCCGGCCCGCGGCCAGCAGCGTGATCGGGACAAACAACCAGACACATCCGCCCACGAAGCCGCGCAGGCCGAGCCAAAAGTAATACGGCAAGCGCAAGCCGACGACAAAATCGTACACCGCGTCGCGGGCTTGGGCGTAGGCCCCCCGCTCTCGGAGTTTCCTGACCAGCAATCGCGGGGCGGGCACGAGGAAGTGGCGCAGTTTTCCGCCGCGCCAGCAAGCTCCGATCATGTGCAGCACGACCAGCAGCGTCAGGACCCACAGCGCGGCCGACCAGCCTCGATCGGCCCGGCAGCCCGGCTCGATCAAGCGGGCCGATGCCGCCAACGACGACACCAACCGCAGCGGCAGCAGCATCAGCCAAACGCCCAGGCAGACGCTTCCCACCCGGGCGGCCTTGCGGTAACCGACCAGCCCATCTCTCAAGCGGCCCGTGCGGGCGACGCGGCCGCTCGTTTCGAGCAAATAGCCAAGACTCAGCATTTGCAGCACGGGATAGGTGGCCAGCAGCGACAGCGCCAGCACCAGCGCCGCCGCCCCCAGCAACCACTCCAGTCCGCGGCCGAGCGCATTCCAGACTCTGCGGGCGCGGCTACGGGCGTCGGCAACCCGCGGCGCGATGTTCGGCCCCGTGGGCATTGGCCCGCCGGCGGCTTGGCGGTCGAGCGTTGCTGCGTCAGAGACCAGGGTTAAAGGGGGGCGGCCGGTGGTTTCTGGCGCAGGCCTCATTTTAAAACCGAACCGCGGCGGCATTGGTTGGTTGGGGCGGAGAATCGTCGTAGACTGACTGGGCCCAGGCTTTGTTCGTATTATCTGGACCTATCTTGTGCCAATAAATGGGGTCTCCCTACGAATTACCCCCAGAACCGCCGCCAGGTGTCAGCTTGCAGTCCGCTTTTGGCAAACCGGCGGCTCGTTTGACGGGTATTAATGAAGGACGGGACTGCAAACCGCAATCACCCGGAGCAGCAAAACCGTGTGGACGCGTAACGTACTCTTTCTCGGCCTGTGCGGTGGGGGACTGGCGGCGCTCGGCGCCAGCCTGTCGCCAATCCATAGGCCGGCCGCCCGCTCGGAGCGGGGCCCAGTCGTCATGCCCGACGATCTGTCGATGCTGGTTCACCATGTTGACCAGGCGTTCGCTCGGCAGTGGGCCAGCGCGGGGCTGACGCCCGCGGCTCGGGCAGACGACTTGGCGATTGCGCGGCGGCTTTCGCTGGCTCTGGCCGGCACGATTCCTTCGCTCGAGGAACTTCGGCGGGTGGAGGCGGAACCTGCCGAGACTCGGCTCAGCGGGTGGCTTGAGAGCCTGCTTGTCGACCGCCGCTCGCACGACTATTTGGCTGAGCGACTGGCACGGGCGATGGTGGGCGTGCAAGAAGGACCGTTTTTGATTTACCGCCGCCGCCGATTCGTCGGTTGGCTGACCGACGAGTTGCAGAAAAATCGGCCTTACGACCAGATTGTCCGGCAAACCATCGAGGCCACCGGCTTATGGACCGATCGGCCGGCGACGAATTTCATTACCGTGACGATCAAACCCGAGCAGGAAAAAGGCCCCGACGAAAGTGAACTTGCGGCTCGGGTGTCGCGAGCCTATCTGGGCATTCGTATCGACTGCGCCGAGTGCCACGACCATCCGTTCGAGCCTTGGAAGCAAAGCGACTTTCAAGGGCTGGCGGCATTTTTCGGCCAGACCGCCCAGACCCGGTTTTCTGGAATCCAGGACCAGCCGGCCGGCAAGTATGAAGTCGAAAACCGGCTCTCGGGCAAACTGGAGACAATCGCTCCCGGCGTTCCGTATCAGGCCGATCTTTTGCCCTCGCAAGGCAGCCTCCGCCACCAACTGGCCGGCTGGATCACCCATCCGCAAAACAGGGCCTTCGGCCGGGCGGCCGTCAATCGAGTCTGGGCGATGCTCTGCGGCCGTCCCCTGGTCGAGCCGATCGACGGCGCCAGTTCCGCGGGCGACATGCCGGCGGCGCTCGACTTGCTGGCCGACGACTTCGTCAGCCACGGTTACGATCTGCGGCGGTTAATCCGCGCGATCGCCACGACGCAGGTTTTCACCGGCGATAGTCGCGGTGATCGAGAACAGGCGAGCCTCGAAATCACTCCCCAGCACGAGGCGGCCTGGGCCGTGTTTCCGATCTCGCGATTGCGGCCCGAACAGGTCGCCGGCGCACTGTTGCAGGCCGCTTCGCTTGCCACGATCGACTACCAGTCGCACATACTGCTGCGCGCTAGGCGCGCGGGCAGCCAGAACGAATTCATTAAGCGCTACGGCGACGCCGGCCAGGACGAGTTCGCCGCTCAAAATGGCACGATTCCCCAGCGGCTGTTGATGATGAACGGCAAGCAGGTGCTCGAGCGGACCCAAGACGACTTGCTGCTGAACGCCGCCACGCGAATCGCCGCTCTGGCGCCGACCGACGCCAAAGCGGTCGAGACGGCGTACCTGGCCGTGCTGACCCGCCGGCCGACACCCGAAGAGCTGCTCCATTTCACGTCCGCGTTGGCCGACCGCGGCGACGCGCGCCGCGCAGCGCCCGGCTCGAAGATCTATATTGGACCTTGATCAACTCGACGGAGTTCTCATGGAACCACTAACTGCCAGCACGCTCGGCCGATATGCGGCGGCCAATGTTGCGGCCGCAAACCGCCTGGGCATCAGCCGTCGCAGCTTGCTGGGGCTTCTGGCCTGCGCGGCGCGAACTGGCTGACGCCCGTTGCAGAGCTATTGGCTCGCGACGCGCAAAGCGGGCCCGACGACGAACCGGCGCAATCGGTGATTCTGCTTTGGCTGGCCGGCGGACCGAGCCAACTGGAGACGTTCGACCCGCACGACGGCAAAGCCATTGCAGGGGGTACGAAATCGATTCCCACCAGCCTGCCGGGCATTCGGCTGGCCGAGGGATACGAACGGCTGGCCGAGCAGATGCAGCACGTTGCACTGGTGCGATCGGTCGTCAGCAAGGAGGGGGATCACCAGCGCGGCACGTACCTGTTGAAGACCGGTTATCGACCGAACCCCACGCTGGAGCATCCCTCGATCGGCGCGATTTGCTGCCATCAACTGCCGATCGGCCAAACCGAAATTCCGCGACACATTTCGATACTGCCCAGCCAGTGGCCCGGCCAGGGCGGTTTTTTAGGCAAGCAGTACGATGCGTTCAAGACCGGCGATCCGGGTGAGCGGGTGCCGGATATCAAATCGCCCGTGGGCGACGATCGGCTGAAGCGGCGGCTGGCCGACCTGGACCTGGTGGAAGACGGGTTTGCCCGCGGACGAAAACGTCTGGCTGAAGGCACGTTGCACCGCCACACGATCGACGACGCCCGGCGGATGATGACGTCCGAGCAAATCAAGGCCTTCGACGTGACGGCGGAGCCGATCGCGCTGTGCCAAATGTACGGCGATACGGCCTTCGGCCGGGGCTGCCTGGCGGCGCGGCGGCTGATCGAGACCGGCGTGCGCTGCGTCGAAGTCACGCTGGGGGGTTGGGACAGCCACGTCAACAATCACGAAATCCATCACAATCTGGCCGGCACGCTCGATCCGGCGCTCTCCGCGCTGCTGGCCGATCTCGACCAGCGCGACCTGCTGCGCAGGACGATCGTCGTGTGTGCCGGCGAATTCGGACGCGCGCCGAAAATCAACCGGCTCGCCGGGCGCGACCATTGGCCCCACGGGTTTACCATGCTGCTGGCCGGCGGACGCTTGCGGACCGGCCAGGCGATTGGTGAAACCGATCCCGACGGCGGCCGAACCGTGCAAGATCCGCAGCAAGTCGCGGACGTCCACGCCACGCTACTGGCGGCGCTGGGCATCGACGCCGATCACGAAGAGCTGGCCCCGGCCGGGCGCCCCATCCGGCTCAGCGAAGGTCAGCCGATCCGGCAGTTGCTCGGGTAGAGCAGGCGGCGGTCTCGGCCGGTAGCCCGTTTTCCACGCGCGTCCGGCGTCTGGTGCCGTTGCGGTCTGCCCAGCCAGGATTTCCGCCGCTTCCCGGCTGTGCGGTTGAAGCACTACAATTTGCAGCACCGAGCGTCGCTGCATGCAGTCTCGAATGCCAACCCTCTAGCGCAAAACCCGTCATGGCCGACTTTTGTTTTTCCGCGTCGCTTTCCACCGAATCGGACTCCGAGCGGGCCATCGACGCGGTCATTGATCGGGTTGCGGCCGCATTGGACGGCCGGGCCGATCTGGCGGTGGCTTTTTTCTCGCCACATCATGTGCCGCAGGCCGCACGGCTGGCGGGCAAAATCTGCGACGCGCTACGGACCGAGTGTGTCATCGGTTCGACCGGCGAGGCGATTGTCGGAACGGGAGTCGAGGTCGAAGGGGCTCCGGCGATCGTGTTGTGGGCGGCCCGGCTGCCGGAGGTGGAGCTTGTGCCGATGCATTTGGAGTTTCGGCCCGCCGAGGGGGGCACGTTCATCGGCTGGCCCGATCGACTCCGTGGCGATTGGCCGCCGGGCGCGACGCTGCTGGTGATCGGCGAGCCGTTCAGCTTTCCGGCCGACGTGTTGCTGAGCCGGCTGAACGAGGACCGGCCGCAGGTGCCGGCCGTCGGCGGCATGGCCAGCGGCGGTTCCGGACCGGGGGAAAATCGATTGCTTATGGGCCGGCAGGTGCTTCGCTCCGGCGCGGTGGCAGTGCTGCTCCACGGGCCGCTGCGCCGTGCGCGGTCGTATCGCAAGGTTGCCGGCCGATCGGCCGGCCGATGGTCGTTACCAAGGCCGAGCAAAACATCATTGCCGAGTTGGGGGGCAAGCCGGCCCTCGAGCAACTGCACGAGGCATTCCGCACACTCAGCCCCGACGAGGAAGAAATGGTCAAGCACGGCTTGCACCTCGGCCGCGCGATCAGCGAATATCGCGACCAATTCACGCGCGGCGATTTTCTGGTCCGCAACGTGATCGGCGCCGATCGGCAGTCGGGCGCGATCGGGATTGGCGACTTTGTCCGGCCGGGCCAGACCGTGCAATTCCATGTGCGCGATGCCCGGACCGCCGACGAAGACTTGCGAGAATTGCTCCGCGGCCCAGTCGCAGACAACCCACGGTCCGGCGGGCGCGCTGCTGTTCACGTGCAACGGACGCGGGACGCGGCTCTTTCCCAAGCCGCACCACGACGCCCGGGCCGTGCAGGAAATCTTTGGCGACGTGCCGGTCGCCGGCCTGTTTGCCCAGGGGGAGATCGGCCCGATCGGCGGCCGGAATTTTTTGCACGGCTTTACGGCCAGCATCGCGCTGTTCGAGCCACAGGGGGTCGCTCCGGCGGACGAACGCGCCCGAGCGGGATTATTTCATCTCCTGCACTTGCTGATTGCGCTGGTTGGCGGTTTTGATCAACTCCGCATCTTTCGATTTGCGGGCGGCACTGAGCGCCGCCTGGCTGAGTTTGCCCGCCGCTTTGACGCGCTTTTGGTTGATCGCTTCGTCCGCCAGTCCCAGGGCGAAGCGGGCGATTTCCTTGGCGGCCAAAACATTGTTCGTGACGGTGGCGGCCCGCAGTGCCGCGTCGGCCTTGAGCTCCAGCGGATCGATCCGGTAGGAGCTTGCCATTAGTTCGACGGCTTCGACGATGGTGGGCACACTGGCGCCGGCCGCGGCCAGGTCGAGCGCCTTGCGCAGCAACGCGAAGCGCTCGGTCGGGTTTTCCGTAGCGCCGGCAATGTCCAACAGACGTTTCCCAAGATCGAGTTTCAGCTCGGGCGTCTTGGCCGCCTTGAACTCCGATTGGAACATCACCTTGACTTGCTTCGAAGCGAGCGCGAGCTGTTTTTCGCTGGGCGGCGCCGCGGAGTCCGGCGAGTCGCTGGGGACATCGGCTGTACTTCCGCCGCCAGACAGGAGCGGCAGCAAGTCGGCGCCACCGACTTGTTCCCACAGCCGCCGGGCTTCGACTTTGTTTCCGCGCGGGTCGACGGCCAGAAAGGCCCCCAGCGACATCTTGCTGCCCGGACTTTGATCGAACCACCGCGTGGCCAGAGCCAGGGCCAGGTCGGCCGGCATGGTCTTGAGCGTGAACTCCTGGTTCTTGCCGGGAGTGTGGATCGTGATTCCGTTGGCGTCGCTGTTGACCACGGCCGCGACCATGCCGCTGTAATTCAATTCGTCGGTAATCTGCAGGCTTTTGAGGCTCTCTCGGACAGCGTTCCAGAAGCCCACGACGTACGTGGCAAGAGAATTCATCCGCGCCAGGTCGTTATGGTCTTCGTCGGTCTGGGCCAGGGGTCCGGCCGCTTTGAGCTTTTGCCTGGCTTGCTCCGTTTCCCGCGCAGCCAGGCGCGCTGCGCACCTCGGCCAGCGCTGTGTGAAAAGCCTGGCTCTTGGCGGGATCGGCCGCCGGCGAACTCGAAGTGTCGCTTCCGCCGCCGGCAGACTGCGCCATGGCGACCTCGTCCGACGTCGGTCCTGGCTTCGTGCCGGGTCGAGACTTGGGCCGGGGCGCTTTTGTGGTATTGGGCATGGGCTTGGTAGGCTTTTCGGCGGGCGATTCGTTTTCGGCCGGCTGGGCTGAGTCGTCGTGCTCCGAGGGCGGCGGCTCGGCGGGTTGCAAGGTGCTCTCGTCGCCGCCTCGCGGGCGTGCCGCGACCGACGGCTGTGACTTCGGTTCGTCCTCGGATCCGCTGGGGGGTTTCAGGATGATCACGGCAAGTGCCACGATGGCCAGCAGGCCCGCGCCGATCGCCAGGCCGAGCTGGTTCTGCGGCTGAACCGGCCGCTTGCCAGACATGGGCTCGACGTAGGGCATCAGAGGAACCGGCGCATTGATCGGTTTGCTAATTTGGACGGGCTGCGGACCCGTCGGTCGCATGGTCGGCTGCGGATCCACGGCCGCCGGCTGCACCGGTTTGGCGGGTGCCTTGGTTGGCGCTTGGGCTGGCGATTTGATTGGCGGTCGGGCTGCCGTTTGAGCTGGCGCCGGTCGCAGCTCCGGTTCGACAATCGTCTCGGCCGGATTGGTACCTCGCGCAAGCGGCGTCGCGGGTTGCGGATGCCCGGCGACCGGCCAGGACACAACGGCCTTGGAGGCGACGGGCTGCGGCGGTGTGGCCGCCGGAAGGACTGAGGCGGGCATCGGCCAGCCGGCCCAGCCCGTGGGATGTTGAGGTGCCGTCGGCGGCGCCGGAGCCACGGGCGGAAGAATCGCTGGCGGCGGAGCATAATCGGGGGGCGCGGCGTAGACAGATGGTGGCGGGGCCGGAGGCGGGACGATGTGCGCGAAAGGGCCCGGTACTACGGTCGGCGGCGGATTGCCCGCCGGCGGCGGACCGCCCATGCCCGGCGGAAACAAATCGGGGTCGACCCGCTTCGGCTCGACCAGCGGCTGTGCGGAATTGCCCGCCGGCGCCGCGCCCGCCCGTGCTTTGGCTTGTTGTGCGAATTGTTGATCGAGCTGCTCGTACTGTTGTTGATAGAGTTGCTCGTCGAGCTGCAGCTTGCGAGCCGGATCGAGCAGGCACAACTTGGCCAGCAGGAGCTCGTCGAGCAACTTCTGCCAGGCGGCTCGCTCGGCCCCGGGTCGGACGCCCCGCACGCGGGCCAGGGCCGCGTCGGCCGCGGTGACGATTCGCTGCGGATCGTCTTCGAAGTCGTCCAAAGACAACAATTGATAGTAGCTTAGCGGGCGGCTGGCTGCCCGCAATCCGAGCCACTCGACGTAAGGATCAAACGGCTCAGCCACGGCAGCAGGCGCTTTGGGGACAGGCCCCGAAAGGAGAACTAGGGGAGGTACGCTGCTTCAATCGTAACACGGTCGGTCGACCGGGGTAAAGTTCGCTTTGCCGCCGCAGTGAGGTCACGATGAAATGTGAGATTTTCGCTTTAGCGTGGAAGCCGATCGGCAGCCTGAGCGCCTATGGCTTCGGCGGGAGCACGCTGAGCCCCTTTACGCCCAGATCGAGGCGGAAAACGCCGCCGCCCCCCTTCTCGTCCCCCAGTCCTCCGGTGACGAAGAGTTGATCCCTTTGTGGTCCGCCAAAGGCGACGTTGCTGGTCGTCACGTTTCCTCCCGGATAACGGGCAATCATCTTGCCCTCGGGGTTGAGCACCTGCACCTGCCGCATGCCGTAGTGGGCAACGTACAAATTTCCGGCGGCGTCCAGACACATGCCGTCCGGTTGATTGTCGATTTGCCCGGCCGACGTATCTTTGGTCGGCAGCTCGGCAAAGACCTTGCGGCCCGCCAGGATGCCGGGCGCCGTCACGTCGTAGACCAGCACGCGGTTCTTTTGGCTTTCGGCCAGATAGAGTTTCTGCCCGTCGGGCGTGAGCACGATGCCGTTCGGAAAAGCCAGACCGCCGTCGAGCTTGTGCACATTTGCCTGGCGGTCGACGTAATGGATGGTGCCGATCGGGTTATCGATTCCCGAGCCGCCCGGATCGCTGAAGTAAAAGCCGTCCTGCGGCGTGTCCAACGACAGATCGTTCGGCCCGCGCAGTGGCTGGCCGTCGCACTCTTTCCAGGAGGGGAGCAGTTTGCCCTCGGTGTCGACATGCAGCACGGCATGCTGACTGGCGTCGCAGACCAGATGCGTTCCATCGGCGAGCACCTTGTGTCCGTTGGGCGCGCCGGTGTTGGCCCAGACCCGGTGCGAGCCGTCGAGCTTAAACTGGATGATTTGTGCGCCCTCGGAAACGTATCCCTTGCCGTCGTAGTCGAAGCACACGCCTTCGCAATAGTGGTCCACCTCGAATAGTTTGACCGCCTCGATTTTTGCCGGGTCGGGCAAATCGGCAGCCGCGACCGGCCGGCCCAAGGCAGTCAGGGTTAAAAGGCAAAACGGCAGGCAGGCGCGAAGAGAACGGCAAGCCGCCGGATCGGTTCGAGCGGCGACCAAATCCTGTGCCGATTGGACGGCGCACTCGATCGCTGCCGGTCGACGCGTTTGCAAATAGAACATGGCGATCTCCGTTGGGGTGTCTACTTTTTTGGCGGCAGCACGGCGAGCCCCTTCACACCCAAGTCGAGGCGGAATACGGCGCCTTTGTTATCCGCCAGCGAGCCAGTGACGAAGAGCTGATCCATCTGCGGGCCGCCAAATCCGACGTTGCTGGTATGCGTGACGCCGGCCGGGAGCCGGGCAATCAGCTTGCCCTCCGGATTCAGGACCTGCACCTGCTTCATGCCATAGTGGGCCAGGTAGACATTTCCGGCGGCATCCAGACACAAGCCGTCGGGTGAATTCGCGATCTGCCCGGCCGACGTGTCTTTGGTCGGCAGTTGCCCAAAGACCTTTCGATTTTCTAATTTTCCGGCGCGGTCACGTCGTAGACAAACAGTTCGTTCGTCAGGCTGTCGGCCAGGTAGAGCTTTTTACCGTCCGCCGTGAGCACAAGCCCGTTTGGCGCCGCCATGTCGCCGTCGGCCTTGTGCGTTTTGCCGGCGCGGTCGACGTAATGCACGCTGCCGATCGGTTTTTCGAGGGTCGACCCGCCCGGATCGCTGAAGTAGAAACCGCCGTTGGGGATGTCGAGCGTCAGATCGTTCGGCGATCGCAGCGGCTGGCCTTCGCACCCGGTGGAAGCCGGCGCGAGCGGCGTGGCGTCGGCCGCCAGGTGCAGAATGGCATGCTGGGCACCTTCGCAGACCAAATGCGTGCCATCGGCCAGCACCTTGTGTCCGTCGGGGCCTCCGGTGGTGGCCCAAGTCTTGTGCGAACCATCGAGCGTGAATTGCAAGATCCGCGGGCCGTCCGCGATATAGCCGTTGCCGTCGTAGTCGAAGCATACGCCTTCGGTAAAGCCTTCGCATTCGAACAATTTAACCGGCTCGATCTTGGCCGGCTCGGGCAGATCGGCCGCAGCTAGCCGGCAAAGCGCAGCCATCCCCAGCGCGCACATCAGCAAATGGCCGGAAGGCGAGCGTCGAGCGGCAGGATTTTTTCCCCCGGTCGAACTCAGGACGGGTTGTGCAGGGCGCAGGATTGTCGCCGATCGACGCACAAGCATCAGGCGCATGTTGTTCTCCATCGATATGCGAGAGGGAGGCGGCGCTACGGCCGGCAGATCGCATCTCAGGTTAGCGGCGCTGAAACCGCAAAACAAGCACGCACCCGCCTCATGTGGCGACTTCCAGATTCCAGCCGCCCGTTACCTGCCCGGGGGCGGCGGCTGGGAGGCAAACAGCGCACCCAGGTCGATCTCTTGCAGCGGTTTGCCCGTAACCGGTCCCGGGCCCAGCGCCAGTTGCATTCGCCCGCGGGCAGGCTCGAAAATCATGGTGTGGATTGTCATCTCGCCTTGATGGACCTCGTTCATTTTCCGGGCCACGTCGGCGATGTCCAGCTTCGGCTCGTGGAAAGCTTTGGCCAGCGAGTCGTAGCGATCGCACTGGGTATCGGTGGCCAGCGCGGGCGAGCGGAAATGGTTCGTGCAGGCGCAATAGCCCCCCTCGGCCCGGCGGCGCACGATCGATTGGGTCGTGATTTCGAGCACGGCCGTCTCGCGCCGATCGCAGATCGCCAGATTGCACATCGATGTCCGCTTCAGCGAGCCGAGAAGTTTCTCCGCCTGGTCGACGGTTTCGCACTCTTCCAGCACGCGGCGAAAGCAGAGCGCCAGCGGTGTGCCGGCCGGCGTAAACCGGGTTGAGCCGTCTTTGGCCTCATTGACCTCGAGCTGGGCGATGGCCAGGCCGGCATCGTTCATGCCCGAGATGCAGCCGAAGAAACCTGGAAACGTGACCGAGGCAAACGCGTGCTTGCCGTTGGGGACGTAAATCACCAGCAAGCTACAGCGATCGAGAAATCCGAACGTGGGAAAATCCATGTTGCGGCCGAACAGGATCTCGCCGCTGGCCGAGTGCTGGCGGTCGACCATCAGGACCGAGCAGCCGCCGATTTTCGAAAAGTCGTAGAGCACGTTTCCCAACAGCAGAAAGTCGTAGCTGACGCCCGAACTTTTGCTGGCGGCCTTGAGTTCGGCCAGATGATCGGCCGGAAATTGCGAGGCCATCAGCGTGCCCACCTTGAGCAGCACCGCGGGCGCGGCCTGCAGGCCGAAGCCGCCGAGCAAATCCGCCTGCCGGGCAGCCAATTGGGCCAACGGCGCGGCCAGCAGCGCGCCAAGCTGATCTCCCATTTCCGCCGGCGTGCCGCGAACGACCAGCACCGGCACGCTGCCGATTCGAGACAGCGAGCCCTGGCCGTGCGTGGCCGGCTCGAACGTAAACGGCTCGGCGGCCGAAGCGGCGCGGGGCCCGGCGGCCAGCGCTTGGGCGATCAGTGACCCAATCACTACGCCGACTGTCAGCAATCCTCCGTGACAACGCATCAATTTGGCCCTTCTTGGTCTGTCAATCGTGAATTGATTGATAACGCCAACGCAGTCTTTACCGCGGAGGGTCGCAGAGTGGAATGAAATTGCCGATCAACCCTTCCTCCGCGGCCCTCTGCAACCTCTGCGGTAAATAAATAACCAGCGACGAACGACCGCAGTTGCCTTTGCGGCCAGCGGACGACCGTTCATCATACGGGCGCGAGACGGCGAGGGCCACTGTACGGCGGATGGTTGGATTTTTCAGGCCAGAATTTCGCGCACGACTTCGCCGCTGACGTCGGTCAGCCGATAATCGCGGCCGCTGTAGCGGTAGGTCAGCCGCTCGTGGTCGATGCCCAGCAGGTGCAGGATCGTGGCGTGGAAATCGTGGACGTGGACGCGTTTGTCGGCCACGGCGATGCCATAGTCGTCGGTCGCGCCGTGAACCATGCCCTTCTTGACGCCCGCCGCCGGCCAGCCAGGACGAGAAAGCCTGGTGGTGATGCTCGCGGCCCGGTGGCTTTGGCCTCGGCATGGTAGGGCGTGCGGCCGAACTCGGTGGTCCAGACCACCAGCGTGTCGTCGAGCAGGCCGCGGGCCTTCAGGTCCAAGATCAGGCCGGCGATCGGCTGATCGACATTCTTCGCCAGGCCCGACGTGGTCCTTCATGTTGCCGTGCGAGTCCCAGTTGTCGACTGGAGCCGGTGTCGATCACTCGATGAATCGCACGCCGTGCTCGGCCAGCCGCCGGGCGACCAGGCATTGCCAGCCAAAGCCGGTCGTTTGCCCGCGGGTCAGGCCGTACAGCGCCAGCGTGGCGTCGGTCTCGCCCGACAGGTCGAACACCTGCGGCGCTTCGCGCTGCATGCCGAAGGCGGTCTCGAACGATCGGATCCGCGCTTCGAGCGCCTCGTCGAGCGGCGCGCTCCTCGGGCATGCCGGGCATTGGTCTGGCGGAGCAGATCGAGTTCGAGTTCTTGCAGTTCGGCGGGCCGCGGCGCGCCGCTGGATGTTGGCGATCGGCGTGTGGCCGGGAAAAACTTGCGTGCCCTGGTGGCAGCCGGGCAGGAAATCGGCGCCCCAGGTCTGGGCCCCGGCATAGGGCATGTAGGGCGACACGACGACGAACGACGGCAAGTTCTGGTTCTCGGTGCCCAGGCCGTAGCTGACCCAGGCTCCGATGCTCGGCCGGGCGAACGTGAACGAGCCGGTGTGCATGCCGAGCGTGGCTTCGTAATGGTTGGTGTGGTCCGACGCCATCGAGCGAATCACGCACAGGTCATCGACCACGCCGCCGACGTGCGGAAACAGTTCGCTGACTTCGATGCCCGACTGGCCGTCGGGCTTGAACTGCCAACTGGGCTGCTTGAGAAAACGCTTGAACTCGCCGCGCTTGCCCTGCCAGTTATCGACCGTGACGGTCTTGCCCGCGTCGGCGAACAGCTTGGGCTTGGGGTCGAACGTATCGACGTGCGACACGCCGCCGGTCATGTACAGGAAGATGACGCTCTTGGCCCTGGCCGGAAACTGAGGCGGCTTGGGAGCCAGCGGATCGGGACGCGCAGGCGGTTTCGGCCGCGGCCAGATCGGCGAGCAGGCCGGCCAAGGCCAGGCTGCCGAAGCCGCCGGCCGCTCTGCCCAGCATTGCCCGCCGCGAAAGACCCGCCTGAAACTGGGGCATGGCTCGTATTTCCTTCCGGTTAGTCCACATAGAAAAACTCGTTGCTCGTCACGATCACCCGGCACAAGGCCGCCCAGGCCGACGACTGCTGCGCATCGGCCGGCACGCCCGCGGTTTGCAGCCCGGCGGTGTAGCGCGCGAGAAACTCGCCGTCATTCTGCCGCTCTTGCTCGCTCGGCGCGCGCGAGTAAACGCCAACTGGTAAAGCAACTGCAATCGGGCCGCGTCGTCGCCGCGCTCGCTCAGCATGCGGCCGGCAAGCAGCGCCGACTGCTCGTGAACCAGCGGGTCGTTCATCATGAACAGCGCCTGCGTGGGCGTGGTGGTCGAGCTGCGCTCCGACGTGCTCACGTTCGGGTCGGCGCCGTCGAACAGCGCCAGAAACGGGTGCCGCTGGATCCGCTGGGTCATCAGGTATACGCTGCCGCTGGCGCGAATCGTACACGGCTTTGAATGGCGCATGCTGCGTGAATGTCCAGGTGCCGCACCGGCGGGAACGGATGCGGGCCGCCGACCGCAGCGATCCAGCGCGCCGCTGATCGACAGAATCGCGTCGCGGATCGACTCGGCGTCGAGGCGGTGCGCGGTCGAATCGCCATAGCACCTCATTGGCCGGATCGATCTCGGTGGCGCGTGCATTGCGAAGCGCTTGACATTTGATACGCGCGGGAGAGCAGGATCTCTTGATGCAAAGCTTTCAGCGACCAGCCTTCTGACATCAATCGGCCGGCCAGATAATCGAGCAGATCCGGGTGCGTCGGCTTGCGGCCGCGCAGGCCGAAGTCGCTCGTCGTGGCCACCAGTCCGTGCCCGAAATGGTAATGCCAAAGACGATTGACGATCACGCGAGCCGTCAGCGGATTGCCCGGACTGACGAGCCACTCGGCCAGTTGACGCCGCCCGCTGCCGGTATCCCCGGCCGGAAGCGGATCGCCGCCGAGAATCTCCAAAAACCGTCGCGGCACTTCGTCTCCGAGCCGGGTCGGTTCGCCGCGCTTCTGAATCCGGGCGTTGGCGGCGGTTCCCTCGGCGACCCCGTAGGCCACCTCGTAGGGACCGCGCGTGGCCAGCGCGATCGCGCTGGACCTTGAGCGAAGCCAACTTTTGCTCGTTTGCGGCAACCTCAGCCTTTGCCGCGTCGATCTGCGCTGGCGCTCGGCTGGCTTAGCCTCGGCTGGCTTTCCCTCGGCTGGTTCGGAGCCCGCGGGCACTTCGGCGGCGCTGGACAATGCGACGATTTGCAGCGTGAGCACTTTCTGCCCGTCGTCCAGGGCCTTTAGTTCCGCGTCGAGGCGGGCCAATTCAGCCTGATAGAGTCCGTCCAAACGCTGTGCTTCGGCCGGAGGGATCAGCGGCAGCATGTCTTGCGGAGCCTTCTTCTCTTCCGATCCGGGGAAG
Source organism: uncultured Planctomycetaceae bacterium (assembly GCA_963793635.1). GTDB lineage: Bacteria > Planctomycetota > Planctomycetia > Pirellulales > PALSA-1355 > CAWCAX01. The sequence goes on along the minus strand of CAWCAX010000006.1, from coordinate 326,297 downwards.
GCATAGCGGGTGCTGGCGAAGATGCCGTACAGGGCATAGTAGTCCTTCGTCGACACCGGATCATATTTATGGTCGTGGCAGCGCGCGCAGCCGATCGACAAACCCAGCACCGAACGGCCCACGCGTATCGATCGTGTCGGCGATCGTCAGATGCTGATAGTTTTGAGGATCGAAACCGAACCGCCGCGAAATGGCCACAAACCCGGTCGCCGTCACGCACTGGGCGAATTTCTCCGCAGGCCCTGCGGCGGCCAGCAGTTCGCCGGCAATCTGCTCGCGGATGAACTCGTCATAGGGCAGGTCGTGGTTGAAGGCATCGATGACATAGTTTCGATACTTGTAGGCTTGCGGCACCGGATAGTCGGCCGTTTCGCCGGCCGTGTCCGCGTAGCGCACCACGTCCAGCCAGTGCCGGCCCCAGCGCTCGCCGTAATGGGGCGATGCGAGCAATCGGTCGATGACCCGCTCGAAGGCCTGCGGCGACTCGTCGCCGAGAAACGCCTCGGTCTCGGCGGGCGTGGGTGGTAACCCGATCAGATCGAAGCTGGCGCGCCGCAACAGCGCCGCCTTGGCGGCCGGCGGATTGGGATCGAGCCCGTCGGACTCGAGCCCGGCCAGAATGAATCGATCGATCGGGCCGGACGGCCAGGCCGACGTTCTGCACGGCCGGGGGCGGGACTTGGCCGCACGCTCTGGAACGACCAGTGGCCCCGCTGCGCATCGCTGATGGTGAATTCGTTATCGTCGCGCTGCACGGCGCCGGTGCCGCTGTCACCGTCGGCCGCCGGCCAGGGAAGACCCAGTTCGATCCAACGGGCCAGCTTGTTGATATCCTCGTCCGGCAATTTAGCCTTGGGAGGCATCTCGAAACCTTGGTATTTCACGGCTTCGATCAGCAAGCTTTCGGCCGGCTTGCCGGGCTCGGCCGCGGGGCCGGTTTCGCCGCCGGCCAGAATCGCCGACCGCGAGGTGAGCCGCAGTCCCCCCTTGATCTTGTCCCCCGGCCCATGACATTCGTAGCAGCGATTGACCAGTAGCGGCCGAACCTCCTTCTCGAAGAAATCGAGCGACTCGGGCGAAGGTTCGGCGGCGAGGGCCGCTTGCCAATTTGGCGCCCAGGCGACCAACGAGGCGACCAGTCCGCAACAAATCCGCAGCCTCTTGCCGCTGGCGGCTGGCATCCCCGCTCGGCGTTGTGACAGTCGGCTGGCCATGTTCGACTAATCGTGTCCGTCGAGTACGGTTTCTTCGATCGCACTGCGCCTCGGCCACGCCGTGCTTCGCCTCGCTGCTTTGGCGCTCCTGGGCCAGATGCAGACGGCGCGTCAGAGCATCCATGTGGCGCCGCATGGCGTTTTCAGCCGCGTCGGCATCGCGAGCTCGAATCGCCTCGAGGATGTCCAGATGAAAGCGGGACGTTTCTTCGCGCTGGCGCGGCTTCGGCGTGGTGTGAACCATCGCGGCGATGACCAGGTCGCGCACGACCTGCAATACGTTGACCATCAGTTCATTGCCGGCGATCTCGACCAGCTTGCGATGAAACTCGAAGTCGTAACGAATGGCCTCCATATATGCCAGGCCGGGCCGATCCATTAAATCGAGCAGCGCTTGCAGCGCGTCCAAGTCCTCGGCGGTTGCCGACTTCGCGGCTTGCCGGGCCGCATAGCATTCGAGGACTTGTCGGAATTCGGTGATCTTGATCAGCTCGCGCGGCGCAATGCTGACCGCGCTGCGGACCAACTTGGCACAGTTCGACAAGCTGTCCCGGTCGCCGACAAACATGCCCAGGCCGCGCCGCACCGTCAACAGGCCCATGATCTCCAGCCGCCCAATCGCTTCGCGGAGCACCGTGCGACTGACTTGCAGACTCTCGACCAGCTCCGACTCGCTGGGCAAACGGTCGCCAGAGGCCATACCCCCTTCGTCGATCACCTGGCGAATGCGCTCTACCACGACATCCACCAACGAAATGCGGGCAATCGGTTCAACTCGCACGCAAAGGGCCTTTCGGGAAGAATCGGGGGAGGGGGACGATCGAAGCCACGGGGGGAAGCAAAAACCGCACAGTCCGCACCTGGCGTTCAGGTTGTCAGACATCTGACACTATAAGGCGCTGCGCGTCGGGTCGTCAATCGTCCGGCCGAATGGCGAACCCGGCGGGGTCAATGGGCACCCCCGGCACCACAGCCGATCGCTTAGTACTGGCTCGAGTCGATGACCTGGCCGTCGCTGCGGTTGCAAAGCTGCCGATAAACGGCCTGATCGATTTCGTAGGCGATCGCGTGAATCGAACCGTCGCAGAAGGCAATGTTGAAGGCGCCTGCGTGAGCGCTGCCGAAGAGGTATCCGCTTGTCACGCCGGGCGTATCTTGCATTGGCGTGTAATATTGCGTACACGGCGACGGCGCCGGCTGGGTCGCACACGCCGTGCCGCGATTTATGTCGTCCTGCTGGCCGGTGTACATACTCCAATCATCCGAGCCATCCAGACCGTCCAAGTAGTGGTCCGGGTTCAAGTACTTCTCTCCCACCATAAAGGTGTATGACGTTCCATCACGGACGAACGCGATGTTGATCTGGCTGTGGATGTACGAGATACCGGTGAATGTCGAGGGGTCAGGCCAATTGACGCTTGTACTGTTCCATTGAGAAAGTGATCCGATGCTGGTGAAATAAATCAGGTTCGTCATGTTATCGCCGAGATTCGCCGCGTAGTCGGTTTTAGCGACGGTCGCCGGGGAACCGGCGTTTGCCGGTTGACAACAGTTGTGATACAGCCCCAAGGGGCGCCGCGACGGGCAGTTGAAAGTTGTGATCGGCGATTGATCGCGCTGATCGTTCGTGGAGTTGGACGATTGAAAGTTCGGCGCCGTGCCTTGACCGAGCCCTAAGTTCCAGATCTGTTGCTGTTCGATGAACGGCAGAATGCTGAAGATCCAGCCGCCAGGCTGATGATACCCAAAGCCGCCGTTGGGATCGCCAACCCAGCCCGGCGACCAGCCGCTCGACGGAAAATATTGCATCTGCTCGTGATGCATGAGAAACCCCAAGCCCTGCTGCTTGAGGTTATTGGAGCACTGAGTGCGCCGAGCCGCTTCGCGCACCGCCTGCACGGCCGGCAGCAGCAAACTCACCAGAATGCCGATGATCGCGATCACGACCAAAAGTTCAATGAGCGTAAAACCGCGATTGAATGCGCGGGCCTTGGTCATGCTTCGGTCCTTAGCGATGACGTCACAGTGGATTGGACTTGTCGAACTGTAGCCCCGAGAGGGGAAAAGAAGCTCGCCAGCGCTCATCATATAAGCAAATCACCACGCAAGTCAATTGTCTTACATTTTTGATTCGTGGGCCGAATTTCTCCGTCGGCAATGGCGTTCTACCCGGCGCTTCGGGCCGGGCACAAGAATGCCGGACCGGCGATGCGGATGGTGAAAGAGTACGCTGCGAAACACAGCAGATGCGAGTCAGCCGCAGCTCGCCGTGCCCCGCGACCGGCGCTGCAAAAGCGCCGGAAAACAGCCGCTAGCGATGGGAGAGCTCGAGTCCGAACTTGAGCTTGAGCTGCGGATCGTTGTCGGAGTCGGGGTTCAGCTCTTTGAACAGCAAGCTCGGCTGGATGTCGTGATTGTGCTGGTACTTGTCGCTAACGTATTCGGTGATCGAGCCGACGATCTGGTGATAGAAAATCTGGCAGATCGGCACGCCTGGATAGATCCGCACCGGTTGGACGGCAAACATTTCGAGCGTCCAATAGCCGCAAAAGCCGACGTCGCCGAAACCGGCCGTAATGTGGACGAACAGTCCCAAGCGCCCGACTGACGAGCGGCCCTCGATCATCGGCACCAGGTTATGCGTCTCGGTGTGTTCCACGGTCCGGCCCAGGTAAAGCTGGTTGGGGCCGAGCACCAGGCCTTCGGGCGGAATCGTCAGCCGCCGCACCCGGTTCGGCTTGGCCATGTCGAGCACGACCTCTTCATAGGTCATCAACTCGTCGTGCAGCGTCAGGTTGTAGCTGTTCGGGTTGAGCCGCGCCTCATTGAACGGATCGATGTGGATGTTGGTGCCCAACTGGCGGCGAATCTCGTGGCCGGAGAGGATCATGGCTGCGCAACTCCTATACGCGGGCAGATGTCGTCAAGCGGGCACTCGTCGCATTTTGGCCGTCGCGCAAGGCAAATTTGCCGGCCATGGTGAATCAGCAGATGGCTAAAATCGATCCAATCGCGCCGCGGCAGCTGCTCCATCAAATCGCGCTCGATCTTTTGTGGGTCCTGGTGCTTGGTCAGTCCCAGCCGGAGGCTGATTCGGCCGACGTGCGTGTCCACGACCACGCCGCTGGCAATTTGAAAGGCCACTGCGAGCACCACGTTGGCCGTTTTGCGACCCACGCCCGGCAAAGCGACGAGCGACTCCATGTCCGCAGGAACTTCTCCCCGGAAGCGATCGATCAACTGCCGGCAGCAGGCCTGAATGTTCTTGGCTTTGTTGCGAAAGAACCCCGTACTTTGAATATCGCGCTCCAATTGGGCCGGCCGGGCCGCGGCATAATCGGCGGCCGAGCGATATTTGCGAAACAACTGCTCCGTAACCAGGTTCACCCGCTTGTCGGTACACTGGGCCGAAAGGATGGTTGCAATCAACAGTTCCAGCGGACTTTGGAATACCAAGGCACACTGGGCATTTCCGTACGCCTTGCGCAGGCGCCGAACGATCTGGGCGGCGTAGCGTTTGGCGTCGGCGCTGGCTGCCATGCAAGGCTCGGACGCGGTTGCCACAAAGGAATTCATCACGACGACGACCACGGCGGCCGGGCACACGGAGCGGAGCCGCCGCGCGGCCAAGGCGTCATTCTCCCTAGTGCCGTTTGACGCTGTCAAGGGACCCGCATCGGCGCCGCGACTTTTTAGTGCGAGCGCGCGGCAATTTCTGGACCAGACCGCCGCGACGCCGGGCGATGTCCCACGACCGCGGGCAAACAACCAATCGGCTCGACTTCGATTCAAGCGCCAAATAACTGACGCGCATTGGCGGTGGTCTGCCGTGCAAACTCGGCCAAGGACTGGCCGCGGACTTCGGCCAGGCAGGCCGCTGTATGCACCAGGTAGGCCGGCTCGTTGCGCTTGCCCCGCAGCGGCTGCGGAGACAAATAGGGACTGTCGGTTTCGATCAGAATTCGCTCGGCGGGGATCGTAGCGGCGACCGCTCGAAGCGCCTCCGACTTTTTGAACGTCACCATGCCGGCGAAGCTTATCCAAAGCCCCAGCTCGACGCACTCGCGTGCCGTTTCCGCAGTGCCGGTGAAGGAGTGCATGACGCCACACAGCGGACTGCGCTGGCGAGCCTCGCGCAGCATCGCCAGCACGTCGGCGTCGCATTCGCGCGTATGCACGATAAAGGGCAGACCACGCTCGCCGGCGAGCCGTAAATGCCTGTCGAAATAATCCTGCTGGGTGGCCAGCGGAGAATAATCCCAGTAGCGGTCGAGGCCCGTTTCACCGATCGCCACGACACGCGGGTGAGTGGTGAGCGCCACAATTTTGTCCCAGTCGCCGGGAGCTGCCGCCGCCGTATAGTTAGGCTGAATGCCGACTGCGGCCAACAGGCTGTCGAACCCGGCGGCCAGTTCGACACACACCGCGCTGGTCGGGGCCGTCGTGCCTACGGCCACCACCGTTTCGACCCCGGCCTGGCGAGCCCGTTCGACGACTTGCGGTCGATCGGCGTCGAAATCTTCTTGATCGAGATGGGCGTGCGTGTCGAAGAGCATGGCGACCGACACTCGGCAGGGAGCAGCCCGCTCAGGCCACGGGGGCTTGCTTCGTTTGCATGGCAAGTTCCTGGAGCGACTCCAAATGGGCGCGGGCGGCGCCGAGCGCCTCTTCGGCCAGGCTGTGGGCCCCGGGTTCGCTCGACAGTTCGTGTACGCAGGCGGCGATCGTAGCCTGATCCTGCGTCTGGCAGCGAATCAGCCGCGAAACGAGATAGTCGAGCGACAGGTCGTGCAGATCCGTGAAGCCCATCGGATAGTCGCCGGTGTTGACGGGCGTCTGTTGTTGTTGCAAATAATGCGCGATCCGGGAGCAGGTGTCTTTCTGATCGGCCACGATGTGCCGCAGCACTTCCACGATCCGCTCGTCGCCGTGATGGGTCCAGGGCGTGGCGTAGGTCAAATACATGGGCAACGACCGATAAACGGTCGTCAGCAGGCGATTGAGCGCGTCGATGGTTTTGCGGTTGGAGCATGCGAATGCGACTTGTCAGGAAACCAGGATTCAGATTGGCACGACTTCGGTTGCCCAAACGTTCAGCCCGTCCCACCATACGCCCAGCACCACCACCGGGATCGTCAGCGCGACCACGAACGTGCCCGGCAGACAGCGGAATCGCCAGCGGCAGTCGCTGCTCGGGCTCGGGGTCCATCGTCATCACCTTGACCACCCGCAGGTAATAGAACAGCGACAGGGCCGTGTTCAAGTCCGCCGATGACCAGCACGGACAGCAAGTTGGCCTCGACCAGGGCATAGAAACACTCGAAGCTTGGCCGCAAATCCGCCCAGCGGCGGCATGCCGACCAGGCTGAACAAGATCAGCGAAAAGCAGACCACGACGATCGGCGCCCGGCGGATCAGCCCGGCATAGTCGGCAATCTCTTCGCTGTGCAGCTCGTTGCGCAGGAACGCCACGACGGCGAACGCGCACAAGTTCATGAAGAAATAGACGCCGATATACAACGCCAATGCCGCGAGCGCATCTTCGGCGGCCCGTGGGTTCTTGCCGGCCAGGGCCACGGCCGCCGCCACGGGCATCATCATGTAGCCGGCGTGGGCGATCGTCGAATAGGCCAACAGCCGCTTGATGTTCGTCTGGCCATAGGCGGCCAGATTGCCGAACGTGCAGGTGATCACCGCCATCAAGGCGATCAGCTTGGCGATGAAGTCGCGGGCCGGTCCGAGATGATCGGCGGACGGCGTCTTGACGGCTGCCGAAACTTCGCGGGCACGTCGTCGAGCAGCGATTCGTCCGGCTGGGCTGCTTTGTCCCCTACCGAGAACATCGCCGTGGATTCCACGGCACATCGAGCGTGCTGCGGCAGCGCGGCCGAAGCCGATCGCCACGCGCACCAGCAGCGCCAGGGCCGCGGCCTTCGAGGCGACCGACAGAAAGGCGTTCACCTCGGCCGTGGCCCCTTCGAAAACGTCGGGGCACCAGAAATGAAACGGCACGGCCGACAAGTTTGAAGGCCATGCCGACCATGACCATCAACCCGCCGAGCATCAACACCAGCGGCTTGTCTGCGCCGATGCTGCGCGAGGGTTCGCTGGCCAACAGTTCCGAAAGTCGGACGGCCATGCGTCGGGAATGTGGAACGAACCGAGCACGCCGCCCAGCAGGCTGATGCCATAGAGCATGACGCCGGCGGTGCCGGCTCCATAGACGGCATATTTCAGGGCCGCCTCGCTGCTGCGCCTGCGGCCCTTGAGCATGCCGGCCAGCACGTACGAGGGAACGCTGGCCATCTCCACGCCCAGAAACACGATCAGCAGATGATTGGCCGAAGCCATCAGGCACATGCCCAGCGTGGCCCCCAGCACCAACGGATAAACGTCGGCTGCGGCATCGCGATCGGGAATGCCCGAAAGCCGGGTGAAAATGGCAAACAGCACGGCGAACAACAACAGCACGATGCGAAAGTAGACCGTGAATCCGTCGTAGACCAGCATGCCGGTGAACAGTTCCTGTCGCGGCACGGTCAATGTGCCGGTGGCGGCCCAGGGCGCGATGGCAAACCACAAGCGCCAGGGCGGAGCCGACGAACGCGACCAGCAACGAACTGAGCCGGCTGGTCGAGTCCGATCATGCGCAGCAGCAGCACCAGCACGATCGTCGCACAGAGCATCAGTTCCGGCGCGAACAGCGCCAGGCTGTTCAGCGTGTCGGCGTTCAGACTGTCGACAAGATGTTCAAAGCCCACGGTCGTTCATCTTTCTCTTGACCGGCCGATCGTGCCTGGCCGGCCGATCGTGCCTGGCGGTTCGCTAGGCGAGCCGACATTCGCCACGCGGCTGACGGCCGACGCGGCGACTTCGACCTTGCCATTGTCGTCGGCCGTCTTGCTCCAATCGGCGAGGTCTTGCACGGTGCGATTGACGCTGGGGGTCATGTAGCGAAACACTGCCTGGGGATAAACGCCCAACAAAATGGCAAATGCCAACAGCGGCGCGGCGATGGCCAACTCGCGCGGCGTCATCGGATACAAATGGTCGCCGTGCGGGCCCTTGTATTCGGGGCCCAAATAGACCCGCTGCAGCGTCCACAAGATGTAGGCCGCGGTCAGAATCACCACCGAGGCCGAGATCACGGCCAGCACCATGCTGTATTTCCAGACCGAAAGGGTGACGAACACTTCGCCGATGAAGCCGCACAAGCCCGGCAACCCGAGGCCGGCGAAGAAAATGCCCATCGCCAGGCCCGAATAGACCGGCATCTTGGCGAACAGTCCGCCGAACTGATCGAGATTGCGGTGATGCACCCGCTCGTAAATCACGCCGACCATAAAGAACATGCCAGGCGAGCTGATGCCGTGGGCGATCATCTGGAACATGGCCCCGTTCATGCCCATTCCCAATAGCGCGGATCGTAGTTGTTGCCGGCCACGGCGCTCCACACGCCGATGCCCAACAGCACGTAGCCCATGTGGCTCACCGAGCTATAGGCCACCAGCCGCTTGAAATCCTTCTGGGCCAGGGCGGCAAAGGCACCATAAACCATGCTCAGCACGCCCAGCCCGCAGACCAGCCAGGCCAGATCGAAAGCCGCGTGCGGGCAGATCGGATAGCAAATGCGCATGACGCCGTAGCCGCCCATTTTCAACAGCACGCCGGCCAGGATCATCGAGATCGGCGTGGGGGCCTCGACGTGCGCGTCGGGCAACCAGGTGTGCACCGGCACCGACGGCACCTTGATGATGAAGCCGATGAACAGCAGCAAGAAGGCCCACCACTGCAGGCTCTTGCCCCACAGCAGTTCCTGGTCGAACAGCTTCGTGTGCTGGCCCATCTCGGTGCAGGGCCAGGATGTTGAACGTGTGCTGCGGCTCCTGCTGGGCGTGGATCTCGGCCACGCTCGGCCTGACGTTCGCCGCTGTCCAACTGCGGGCGAGACGACGTGCGCGGCCACCAACTGGCCGTCGGCCAGTTGCTTCAGATCGCTGGAGAAATAGAGCATCAGGATGGCGATCAGCATCAACACGCTGCCGAACAGCGTGTACAAAAAGAACTTGATCGCGGCATATTCGCGCCGCGGGCCGCCCCAGACGCCGATCAGGAAATACATCGGCAGCAGCATGACTTCCCAGAAGACGTAGAACAGGAAGAAATCGAGCGCCAGAAAGACGCCCAGCATGCCCGTCTCGAGCAGCAGAAACAGAATGCAATAGGCCTTGACGTGCTTGTCGATCGGCCAACTGGCCGCCATCGACACCATGCTGACGAACGAGGTCAGGATCAACAGCGGAAAGCTGATGCCGTCGATGCCCATGAAATAGTCGATATTGAACGAGGGAATCCAGGGGAGCGAAAACGCCTTTTGCAGTCCGCCGGTGGCCGCTTTGAATGCCAAGGCCTCGCCCGCGCCGGGCACGATCATCAGCAGCGTCAGCACGAACACGGCGGCGGTGATCAGCAGCGAGAACATCTTCATCGCCTCGGTCTTCTCGCGCGGGAAGAAGGCCAGCGCCAGCGCGCCGACCGCCGGCAAAAAGACGATCAGGCTCAGCAGCGATAGCGTAGCATGGATTCCGATAGCCATGCGGTATTAACCTGCGAAGCTAGAAGACCAGAACGCTGATCAGCACGAACAAAGCCACCGTGCCGACCACGATAAACATCACGTACTGCCGCAGCTTGCCTGTCTCGGCACGCCGCGCAAGCTCAGCGCCAGGGCATACGTCCGGCGGGCGGTCCAGTTGACCAGCCCATCGACCAAATAGCGATCGATCAGATCGTCGAGCGCACGCGATGCGGCGGACGCCGTAGGCCAGGCTGTCGATGAAGCGGTCGATCACGTCCTTGTCGAACTGGGCCACGCGCCGCGAGATGAACATCACCGGCTGCACGAAAATCGCGTCGTACAACTCGTCGAAATACCACTTGTGCAACAGGAACAGATAGATCGCGGCGGAACTGCTGGGCCACCTCGGCCGGGTCCAGAATCCGCCAGGCATACAACACCGTCGCCAACAGGAAGCCGGCCATGCGCCGTGACGAACGCCACCAACTCGGCCGTCGTGTGCAACTCTGTTCTCTGCCAGATGGACGTCGTGCTCGCTCGGATAGTGCAGATCGGTCAGCAACTTGCCGACGCTGGCGTGACCAGCGTGCCGGCCGGCCGGGCCTGCTCCAGCAGATTCTGCACGCCCAGGCCGCGCAAGCTCGCCGCCGACGAAAACGGCAAACAGCGCCAGCACGACCAGCGGCATGTACATGATCCGCGGCGACTCGTGGGCGTGATCGTAAACGTGATGGTCGCGCGGCTCGCCGGCAAACGTCAGATACCACAGGCGGAACATGTAGAACGCGGTGATCGCCGCACCGCCGGCCGCCACGACAGAACAACCAGCCGTAACGCGGATTGCTGACCTTGAACGACAGCGCCTGGGCCAGGATCGCGTCCTTCGAGTAGTGGCCGCTGAGCCCGATCGAAAACGGCACGCCGGCGCCGATGATCGCCAGGCAGCCGGCCAGCATCGTGTAGGCGGTCCAGGGCATTTTCTGCCGCAGGCCGCCCATCTTCATCATGTCGTTCGTGTGGCAGGCGTGGATCACCGAGCCGGAGCACATGAACAGCAGGCTTTTGAAAAACGCGTGCGTGATCAGGTGAAACATGCCGGCCACCCAGCCGCCGACGCCCAGGGCCAGCATCATGTAGCCCAACTGGCTGACCGTCGAATAGGCCAGCACGCGCTTGATGTCGGTGGCCGTGATCGCGATCGTGGCCGCGATGAACAGCGTGATGCAGCCGACGATGGCGATCACCAGCAGCACCTCGGGCACGAACACCGGGAAGAACCGGCCCACCAGATAAACGCCCGCCGCCACCATCGTCGCCGAATGGACCAGCGCGCTGACCGGCGTGGGGCCTTCCATGGCGTCGGGCAACCAGACGTGCAGCGGAAACTGCGCACTTTTGCCGACGCAGCCGCAGAAAATTCCCAGCCCGGCCACGACCAACAGCCAATAGGCCCTGCGGCCTGTGCCGTGCGGGCTGAAATCCTCGCGCCAGTCGTCCAATTGCTCGGTCGTCGGCTCGCACGCCGTGCGGCGATCTCGTCGGCGGCCACGGCCTGCAGCATGCCGTCGGGCGTGACCAGGTGATAATCGCTTCGGTCGGCGGGCGCACCTGGCTGAAGATGCCGTGCTCGCTCGGTCGATCTTGCCGTTGCCGTTGCGTGTCGATATCGCCGAAGGCAAAAGTGCCCAGGCTGCCGAACAGGGCCATCAGGCCGATGATCATGCCGAAGTCGCCGACGCGATTGACGATGAACGCCTTGTTGGCCGCCGTCGAGGCACTCTTGCGCTCGATGTAAAAGCCGATCAGGAAGTAGGAGCAAATGCCGACCAGTTCCCAAAACACGAACACCATCGCGATGTTGCCGGCGATGACGATGCCCAACATGCTGAAGCAGAACAGCGACAGATATTGAAAGAAGCGGTGAAAGCGGCCCTGGCGGTGCAGATGATGCCCGTCGGACAGCGTCACTTCGTGGTCGGTCACTTCTGCAGTTCGTCGTGCATGTAGCCGATGGCGTAGAAGTGGATGCAGGTGGCGATGAACGTGACCATCGCGAACATCAGCACGGTCAGCGAATCGATGTAGTAGCCGATCGTGATCCGCAGCGGCGGCATGACGCCGGCGCCGAACTGGCCCAGCGTGTACCAATCGCCGACCACCGGCTGGATCGTGGCGAACGGCTCTTCGGCGGCCAGCGCCGGGTCGTGCGTCTTCGGCGTGGTCGCGGCCGCCAGCCGGAGTCTGTCGATTCGCCTGCGGCGTGTCGCGGCGACGTCGTGTTGGGACGTCGTCGTGGCGTGCCGCCGCGTGATGTCCGCCGGGCGCTCGCACGCCATGCTTGCGGCAGCCAAACGCCGAACAGCGCGATCAGCGACAAGCAGGCAGGAGGTCAGGATCGCGCCGGTGGCCACCTAGCCGCCCGCATGCTTGCCGGCGTGCCCCATCCGCGGACCGAAAAACACGATCAGCGTGAACGAGGCCAGCGGCAAGCAGCCAGGCCAGCGCCAGCAATTTCGGCAGTGCGGCAGCGGGATCCATCAGCCTTTCAACTCGTCGGCCTGGTCGACGTCGACCGTGGCATGGTTGTTGTAGAAGTTCAAGGTGATGGCCAGCGCCACGGCCGCTTCGGCCGCGGCCAGCACGATCACGAACAGGGCGATCAACTGGCCGTCCAGCCCGATGCCGATCCGCTCCGGCCGCAGATACTCGCTGCCGAAGGCCACGAAGTTGATATTGGCCCCGTTGAGCACCAGTTCGATGCCCATCAGCACGCCCAGCGCGTTGCGCTTGGTGGCCATGCAGACGACGCCGGTGACGAACATCACCGCGCCGACGACCAGGTAGTGCGACACGCCGATCGGTTCGGCCAAAGGATTCATCCGGCTTCTCCCATCTCGCGGTCGGCAATGCGGGCCGCGGCCAGCCGTTTCTTGGGCCGGGCCAGATAGGCCGCGCCGATCAGCACCACCAGCAAATGCACCGAAACGATTTCGAACGGCAGCAGGTAGCCCGACATGCCGGCTGGAAGCTGGGTCGGCTTCTTCCAGCTTGTCGACCCGGGCGCCCAACAGCCCCATGCCCAACCGGTGGCCGTGACTCGGCGCAGTCCGCACTGCGTGGTTTGTTGCCGCGACGGCGCTGCCGCCACTCGGTCACGTTGAAGGCCGCCGATGAACAAGCACCCACAGCAGCGCCCCGCCGACGATGCCTGCCAGCACCCATTCGCCGCTGCGCGTCTTCATCGAGATGAACGGCCCTTGGGCCGTCAGCATCACGCCGAAGATCAACAGCACCAGCGTGCCGCCGACGTAGATCATCAATTGCATGGCGCCGACGAAATCGGCCCCGGCCAGAAAGAACAAGCCGGCCGTCGCGCCCAGCGACATCACCAGATAGAACGCCATCCGCACGATGTTGCTCGAAATCACCACCGCCAGCGGCAAAGCCGCAGGCGATGAGCGCGAACAGCAGAAAGAAGAACGAATGCCAGTTGATCACGGTTTATCGGTCCTCGTTGGCCGGACGCCCGGCGATGGCGACACTGCCGGGTCTCGACGCTTCGCCGGGCCTCGGCCGTTCTCGGCGGGCGGGTGCGGCCAGGTCGCCGTCCTGCGTCAGCCAGCCTTCGCGGATCGTGCCCAAGGCGTAGCTGCTCTTGATGATCCAGCCGCCCGGGAACGCGTAGGTCCAGAGCGTGCGCTCCCAAAAACATCGCCGCCGCGATCGGCGTGCAGTATTTCAAGCAGGTGGTCATCACCTGGTCGATCCGCAGCCGGGGCAACGTCCAGCGAACCCACATCATGAAGGTCACGCCGAACACGCACTTGCCGATGAAATTGCACATGCCCAGCAGGTTGCCCAGGTAGTGCAGCAGCGGATTGGCCGAGCCGTCGGCAGCCCGAGCCATTGCGTGATCGGCAGCGGGCCGTTCCAGCCGCCGAAGAACAAAATCGCGGCCAGCCCGCTGACGGCGAACATCGAGCCGTATTCGGCCATGAAGAAAATGCTCCAGCGCAGGCCGGAGTATTCGGTGTGGAAGCCGGCCACCAGTTCGCTTTCGGCTTCGGCCAGATCGAACGGGGCCCGATTCACGCTGGCCGTGGCGCAGGTGAAATAGACCCAAAAGATGATGAACGTGAACGGATCGTGAAACACGAACCAGTTGGTGAACCAGCCTTGCTGCATCTGGCCGATCGTCACCAGGTCCATCGTGCCGGCGATCAGCACCGGCACCACGGCGCACATGCCCAGCGGCACCTCGTAGCTGACCACCTGGGCCGCCTCGCGCATCGCGCCGAACAGCGACCATTTCGAGGCCGAGGCATAGCCGGCCAGGATCACGCCGAAAACTTCCAGCCCCAGCACGGCGATGATGAAAAACACCGCCACGTTCAGCCGCACGCGCCACCCAATCGTCGGCAAACGGCAGGGCGAAGTAGCCGCAAAACGAAGCGCAAAAGCTGATGTACGGGGCGATGCGAAACAACAGCCCGTCGGCCCCGGCGGGCATCAAATCTTCTTTGGCGATCAGCTTGACGCCGTCGGCCAGCGTTTGCAGCCAGCCGAAACGCCGCCCACGCGCGTCGGGCCCAGCCGGTCCTGAATGCGGCCGGCGATCTTCCGCTCCATCCAGATGAAGACCAGCGCCACCGACCGCCACCACGTTCAACAGCAGAAGCAATGGACCAGGGCGGCAACCAGATAGGCCAGCCACTGCCACTCAGGGGAGAGAAAGCTCTTGATAGTTTCAGCCACCGCTTATTCCGTCCTTATCGCGCCCCAAGATGGGCCAGAGGAAACCACGTTTGCTAGCCCCGGTTGCCGGACGCAAGATTGTGAAATATGGCACAAAGTGATCGCGTTTTGAAGCCCCTGGCAGAACTTATCTTTTGCTCGCCTCCCGGCGGCCTGACGTGCTTGGGGCCCAAACCACGCTCTAGCGATCGATCTCGCCCATCACGACGTCCAGCGAGCCGACAATGGCCGGCACGTCGGCGATCAGGCAGCCGTGGCACAACTCGTGCGTGACCGACAGATTGCAGAACCAACTGCTGCGCGCCGGACGCGCCACGGAATCGACGTGCCGCCCGGGCTGACGATGTAAAAACCCATCTGACCGCGCGGCGCCTCGGTCTCCAGATAGGCCTCGCCCTTGGGCAATTTCTCGGCCAGCTTGACCGGCTCGCCCCAGGAGCCCTGGCGGTGCTGTAGCGGTCGATGGCCTGTCGCACCAGATCGATCGATTGCATCACCTCGAGCATCCGCACGTAGAACCGGTGCCAACAGTCGCCCAACACGGTCGACGCCGGCACCGCGCGGATAGTCGTGGTCCTTGGGATAGTGGCCGTTTTTCTCGACGATCACTTCGAAGGCGTAGCCGTCGTACATTTCGGTATAGCGTTCTTCGCCGTCGCGGCGCAGATCGTGATCGACGCCGCTGCCGCGCAGCACCGGGCCCGTGCAGCCGTAGTCGATCGCCATCTCGGCCGACATGATGCCGATGCCGGCCGTGCGGCGGACGAAGATCGCGTTGGTGGTGAGCAGCGTGTGATACTCGGCGATGACCGGCAGCAGTTGATCGAGAAAGGCTGCGCACTTCTTCAGCCAGCCCGGCGGCAGATCGGCCGTGGCGCCGCCGACGGTCAGATAGCTATAGGTCAGCCGGGCGCCGCAGGCCTCTTCGAACAGATCGAGAATCTTTTCGCGCTCGCGAAAGGCATACAAAAACGGGCTGAACGTGCCCAGGTCGAGCCCGTAGGCGCCCATGCCCACCAGGTGGCTGGCGATCCGGTTCATCTCGGCGATGATCACCCGCAGGTGCTTGGCCTTGGGGGGCAGTTCCAGGCCCATCAGCTTTTCGACCGTCAGGGCCCAGCCCAGATTCATGTTCATCGCCGGCCAGATAATCCATCCGGTCGGTGTAGGGAATCCATTGCCGGGGGGTGAGATTCTCGCCGATCTTTTCGGCGCAGCGATGCAGATAACCGATGTGCGGAGTCACCTCCGAAACGATTTCGCCGTCGGTCCGCAGCACCAGCCGCAGCACGCCGTGCGTGCTCGGATGCTGCGGGCCCATGTTGACCAGCATCTCGTCGGTGCGGACGTCGAACTCGATGATCCGCGGATCTTGCAGATGGGTGGCCATGGTGACTCGTATACTGCGCTGGGGGCTGAATTATTTTGCGGCTGACTATTTTTACTGCTGACTGCTGCCGCCGACTTTGTCTCTGCGAGCGGTATTTCTTCGGGGTCGGCGGCGCTATCTTCCCCGGATGCCGTGATACTCCAGCGGCATCTCATAGTCCTTGCGCAGCGGATAGCCGACCCAATCCTCGGGGCACAAAATGCGCCGCAGGTCGGGATGGCCGACGAAGCGCACGCCGAACAGATCGTACACTTCGCGCTCGTGCCAATCGGCGGTGCGCCATATGCCGCTGACCGTCGGCACCTCGGGCAATTCGCCCGGCTGATCGTTCTTCCAGCGCGGCAACATCACCTTCAGCACCAGGCTCGTCTTGTGCGGCAGGCTCCACAGGTGATAGACCACTTCCAGGTGCGGCTGCCAATCCACCTTGGCGGCCTTCTTCGGGTCGGGCTCGAAATAGTCGACGCCCGATATGCAATTCAGCATGTTGAACCGCAGGTCGGGCTCGTCGCGCAGATAGCGGCAAACGGGCACCAGCACCTGGGGCGAGACCTCGATCCAGGGATCGATCGCCTGCAGGTTGGCGCCGGTGATGTCGTCGCCGAACTGCTGTTTCAGCCGCTCCAGAAAACTTTGGCCACGCATTGTTTCTCTTCCAGTTGAAAATGGGGATCGCCCCAACTGCGGTCCCCGGCAAATTGGCAAGCGCCGCCCGGGTGGCTTGTCGGCCCGGGCGACTTGTCGGCCCGATTACGTCGACAACACGATCTCGTCTTGCGGCTGGGCCGGCGGTCCGCGCTCGCTGACGACGCTCCGCTCGCGCCCCACGGCACGCACCCAATCCAGGTCGCCCCGATTCCACACGTAGGCAAAGCCCACCAGCAGCACGGCGAAGAATACGCTGATATCAAGAATCGATATCTTGGCCAGCACGTCGGCCATGCGGAGCGAACCGGCATGCGTGGCGGGCATCGCCGCGCCGGGCACGCCCAGTTCTCGATACAGCGCCGTTTCGGTCGCCGAGCGATCGGCAGTCCCCGATTCGCTTTGTACCGCCACGCGGGGGTCGAGTAGCTGCACCGCCTTGCCGTAAACCGTCGCCCAGGGGAAGAAGAACGCGACTTCCACGTCGAAGATGATGAACAACAGCGCCACCACGTAGAAGCGCAAATCGAACTGGACGAAACTCGACCCGATCGTCGGCTCGCCGCACTCGTAGACTTCGAGCTTCTCGAAATTCGGAGTGCTCGGCCGGACGAATCGTCCCACCAGCAAATTGACGAATACAAACAAAAAGCCCAATCCGCCAAACAGCGCCAGGTAGCCAACGATCAAGCTGGGGGAGTTCATCGTTCTCCGATCGAGCAAGCGAGCGGCCGGCGGCGATCCGGCCAAGCGATGGAAACGAGCATTCTAGAAAGCGACAGCCCACATCCGCAAGACTCTCAAGCCGCTTCCGCCGCGCTTCTTGTGCGGTGCTTCCGACTCCAGGCCGCAAAGCGGCGTCCGCGCTCCCGGCGAGTGAACAGCACCAGGCCGGGCGAACGCCAGTCGGCAACGCCGCGCTCGGCGAAGAATCCACCCCTCAGAAGGGGATCGGACCATCAAACAGGCAGCAGGCCCCAAAAAAAGAGCAGGCTGACACCAGAAGATGCCGTACCGGCTTAAGCCCAAAATGAAACGCCAGCGGCTTAAGATTACGGATCACTTTCGGGCAACAGGCCCTGCGCCGGCCCGGTTTCTCTCCCGGTTGCCAAACTGCCGGCGACTAGCGGCTGGCGACCGCTGAAACCGCTATCCAGATCGTGCCAATGCAGGACTTCCCTTTCGCCCAGCTTCCAGCACAGAAAGACGAGGCGGCCGTCCATTTGAGACGGGAAATCGACGAGCCCCTCGGCGCTTTTCGGTTCGACTCCCAGATCACGCAGCTCCTGCACAAACCCCTGGACGCGCGCGCTATCCTTTTCCAACTCTTCTTCGATCTGCGAGAGTTCCTCGCTGTAAGGATCGCGATGCGCGTTTTGCCGCCCCGCCGTCAGCAGCGCCAACCGCTGGTGCCGCTCGATGACTTCGCGCGATAACTCGACCAGGTCGGTCGTGATCGCGCGGACCAGCGGCAACAGGGCATTGGCCTGTTCGACGGTGAACACCTTACTGGGCCGGTAGTCGGCGGTGTCCGTTTGCTGCGCTTTCATGTCTCGCGCTTTCATTGATTGGGGCCGCCGTGCACCGGCTCGACCACCACCTTCGAAGCAGCCACCGCCGTCGGATTGAGCGTCGCGCGACCCCACGCCACGTCAACCGGCAAGCGGGCAAAGTCAACCAAACATCCATCTCGGCTATAGCAGCTCAAGTCGTGCGTGGCCCCCATGAAAATGCAATCGACGGGGCAAGGCTCGACGCACAAGGCACAAAACATGCATTTCGAATAATCGATCGTGAATCCGGTGATTTTGAAACCTTTGCCCGTCGTGACACGTTCTTTGCCGATGTAGATGCAGTCGACCGGGCATGCCTTGGCGCATTGATCGCACGAGATGCAAGTCGTCAGGTCGTAGCGATGGAAGCCCCGATAGCGTGCCGCCACCGCTACCGGCAACTCGGGATACTCGAAGTGCTCCGTAAAAGTCTTGCGCTCCGGACGATAGGTAATCATCCAATAGCGCAGCGTGACCCACATGCCCTCGAGCACCGTGAAGACGGCATCCTTGATATTGCGCAGCCAATTGCCCATAAGCAAAAAACTTTGCGGTGAACGGTGCTTGCGATTTCCCAGCGCCGAGATAGCGCAGCGATGCTGAAATTATAGACAGGGCCGCAATGCCCGCAAGCGATAATGTTCGTCCGCCGCGGATGGCGCGCGGCGGACCCCGCCTAAAGTGAGTGGCCCGGAAAAGTTGGCAGCGGCGGCGCGCGATTCGAAAACAGACATCGGGTGGGCGGCGCCGAACCGTGAACCGCTATGCCGCATGCCGCAGACCTAATAATAATGCCATTCACAATGCCGTTCGACTCGTCGGCAGCGTACTTTGAACAGCCACTCGAACAACTAAAGCAGGACTTAACTATCAGCGAACCTTAAGTTGCGCTCGAATGTCTTGCGTGCACCAGCGGTCAGGCCGCACTCGACCACCGGATACACGGCGGTCAGGCCGTTTCGCGCCGGGCGGCACAGGGACTGTCCGCAGCGGGCGTCCGTCGGGTTTCCGGCCGACCCCCGATTAAGTAATGTAAGTGCATTTATCTATGTCACTTACGACGTATTTTACCCGCATGAAGCGAACGGAAAAACCGGTCCCCGAGCAGGTTGTTTGCCTGGCCGGAAGCGCATTGTATGCCAAATCGGTACAAAATAGTCAGGAAAAGAAGGGAGCTACAGGCAAGGAAGCTTGACTCCCCTCCTAGAGCACGTAGAGTGAAGGGTAGAAAGAGTCTTGTGCGCTCGACTCTGGGCCCTGGCGGGGCTTGCCGTTACGGGCAAGATCTTGCTGGGTGCAGGTAACGAATCTGGCTGAGTCCGGAGGGGTGGTCAAACGAGGACGCCCCGTGCAACATCGAGGGAATGGATATGTTGGTTTTATCGCGCAAAAAGAACGAGAGTATTGTCATCAACAATGACATTACCATCGTGGTCGTGGAGATCCGCGGCGACAAGGTGCGACTGGGCGTCGAAGCTCCCAAGGAAGTGCCGGTCCACCGACGCGAGGTTTACGACGCGATTCGGCGCAACGAAGCAGTTGACGGCGACAAAGCCGCCACCCAGCCCGACGTCAACGGCACAAACGGCGAAGTTTGACGCCGGCGCCCGGTTGCGCTCTGCTGCGCCGCGGCCGTTTTTTTTCCTCCCCCCGCCGCCATGATCCGCGGTCTCCCGCTCGGCTCATCGCAGTGCCGCATGTCGCGCGGCCGAACAGCAATCCTTTTTTTGAGGCCCGCGGGCTGGCATTCCGATCCTGCCGGCCGCAAATGCGCCGCGGCGGTCACTTGACGGATTGCCTCGCGGCCTAGTATACACCGGGGCACGGCTGCGCGAGTACGCGAGCCCTTTCGGCCCCGTCGTCTAGCCAGGTCTAGGACACCGGCCTTTCACGCCGATAACACGGGTTCAAATCCCGTCGGGGTCATTCAGTCGTGGCACCTTCCAATGCCGCCAATCGCGACGCCGTAAACCGCGAGGTTGCAGTCACCGACGCCGAACATCGCGGCCCGGCCGATTACGATGCCATTCTGGTCGTCTCGTTCGGCGGACCGGAGCACCCCGACGACGTGCTGCCATTTCTGGAGAATGTGCTGCGGGGCAAAAATGTTCCGCGCGAGCGGATGTTGGCCGTGGCCGAGCACTACTACCATTTCGGCGGCGTCAGCCCGATCAACGAGCAGAATCGGGCGTTGATCCTCGCCCTGCGGGCCGAGTTGACCCGCCGCGGTCCGCAACTGCCCGTCTACTGGGGTAATCGGAATTGGCACCCGCTGCTGGCCGATGCGTTGTCGCAAATGGCCGCAGACGGCGTTCGGCGCGCCATTGCCTTCTTCACTTCCGCCTACAGTTCCTACTCGGGTTGCCGACAGTACCGGGAGAATATCGAAGCGGCCCGACAGCAGGTCGGTCCGGCGGCTCCGCAAGTCGACAAGGTGCGCGTGTTTTTCAACCACCCGCGCTTCATTGCCGCTGAGGTCGATCGGGTGGCTGCCGCGCTGGAGCAGGTTCCGCCGGGCCGCCGGCCTGGGGCCCGGTTGGTCTACACGGCTCACAGCATTCCGCGATCGATGTCCGACTCCAGCCGATACGCCGGGCAGCTTAGCGAGACGGCGCGTCTGATCTCGGAGCGCATTGGGCGGTCCGAATGGGATTTGGTTTATCAGAGCCGTAGCGGTCCCCCCGGCCAGCCGTGGCTGGAGCCCGACGTGGGCGACGCGCTGCGCGCGCTGTCCGCGGCCGGATTCCGCGATGTGGTGCTGGCGCCGATCGGCTTTCTTTCCGATCACATGGAGGTTCTATACGACCTCGACACCGAAGCGCGAGAACTGTGCGGCGAGCTAGGACTCAACATGGTCCGCGCCGGCACGGTCAGCGACCATCCCGAATTCATCGGCATGGTCCGCGATTTGATCGCCGAGCGCGTCCAGCAGCAGTCCGACCGCCCGGCGATTGGCACATTCGGCCCCAGCCACGACACCTGCCCCGCGGATTGTTGTCCGGCGCCGCGGCGGCCCCCTGCCTGACGAGGGGCCGTTCAGTACCTCTTCGCGCTCGGTATGATTTGCTTATTCGCGTTCGATGATCATGGCCACGGCGTTGCCGCCCCCCAGGCACAGCGCGGCCAGGCCGCGCCGCAAACCGCGATCGGCCAGGGCGTGCAGCAGGGTAACCAGCACCCGTGCGCCGCTGGCGCCGATCGGATGCCCCAAGGCAATCGCACCGCCCAGGACGTTGGTCTTTTCAGGCGCGAGTCCGAGCGGTCGCATGCAGGCCAGGCATTGGGCGGCAAAAGCCTCGTTCAGCTCCACCAGGTCGATGTCGGCCAGCGTCAAGCCGGCTTTCGCCAGCACGCGCTCGGTGGCACTCACGGGCGCAATGAAAATGTCTTTGGGCGACACGCCTGAGGTGGCGCTGGCGACGATTCGAGCTCGCAGCGGCGACGCGCTGCGCTGCGCAACGGCTTGCGATGCCACGACGAGCGCCGCCGCTCCGTCGCTCAACTGCGAGGCATTGCCCGCCGTCACGGTTCCTTGCGGTCCAAAGGCCGGCTTCAGCCGCGCCAGGGCCGCCGGATTAGTATCGGCGCGCGGGCCTTCGTCGGCGGCAAGGATTTTTTCGCCCTGGGGTCCGGGCACGGTAACCGGCACGATCTCGGCCTGAAAGAGCGCAGCGCCGGCGACCGCGCGGCGATGGCTTTCGGCGGCCAGTGCATCCTGGTCGGCCCGCGACACACCGCGAATCTCGGCGATGTAATCGGCTTCGGCCCCCATGGGCAAGTCCTCGAACGCGCACCATAGGCCGTCGTGCAGCATCGAGTCGACGACGGTCTGGTCGCCGAATCGCCAGCCCTGCCGCGCTCCGGGAAGAAAGTAGGGGGCCTGACTCATGTTTTCCATTCCGCCGGCCACAAGCAGCTGAGCATCGCCACAGCGGATTGCCTGATCGGCCAGCATCACCGCCTTGAGCCCCGAGCCGCAAACCTTGTTGATCGTGAGTGCCGCTACCGAGGGGGGCAAGCCGGCCCCCAGCGCCGCCTGCCGGGCCGGGGCCTGGCCCACTCCGGCCGATAGCACGTTGCCCAGGATCACTTCTTCGACGCTGTCTGGCGACATTCCGGCGCGGCGGATCGCTTCGGCAACGACCAGGGCGCCCAGTTTGGGCGCCGAGAGTGTCGCCAGACTGCCTTGAAACTTGCCGATCGGAGTCCGGCAGCCGGCCAATAGATAGGAATGCGTCACGCCTGGTTCCTCGATGTTCGATCTGTCCGCGCGCGCGGCAAGCGGAGACCCCCGCGCAGCCAGCACCGCCGCATTGAATTATAGGCACTCCGCGGAGCGCGGGTGCTAGCGAACCGCGGCGATCCGAAAGCCAGATTGTGTCGTCCGTGGGTCAGAAGTTACAACAGCATTATCGATTCTGTTGCCAGTTCGCTCGGCATCGCCCCTTGGAAACGGAGTTCCTGCCATGCAACGATTGCGGAACCTGACTTTACTGCTGTGCGTGCTTGGCGCGTCGACCCGGGCCTATGGCGACCCGACCGAGACGATCCGCGCTTCCGAGCAAGTGCTGGCGGAAATCATGGCCATTCCGGCCCGCCGCATTCCCGAGGCTCTGCTGGCCGAAGCGCAAGGCGTGGTCATCGTGCCCAACGTGATCAAAATCGGCTTCATCGCCGGTGTGCGCCGCGGTCACGGCGTGGTCCTGGTGCGCGACAACGACGGCGAGTGGAGCCTGCCGCAATTCGTCACGCTCACCGGCGGCAGCGTCGGCTGGCAGGCCGGCATTCAGGGCACCGACGTGGTGCTGGTCTTTACGACCCCAAAAGGGGTCGAAGGCCTGCTGCAAGGCAAATTCACCATCGGCGCCGACGCCTCCGCTTCGGCCGGTCCTGTGGGCGCAATGCGGCCGCCGCGACCGACGCCACGCTGAAGTCCGAAATCTTGTCCTATTCGCGCAGCCGGGGCCTGTTCCTGGGCGTGGCGATCGACGGTTCGGTGCTCGAAATCGACCAGGATGCGCACCTGGCGTTCTACGGTTCCCCGAGTAGCGAGCTGCCGCGGCAATTGCCCCAGGTGGCCGCCGAATTGCGGCAGGAGCTGGTTAGCCTGACGCCCGGACTTCAGAGCGCCGCGGTGGTAGGCGCCCCGGTGCTGACACCTGCGGCCGGAAATTTGGACGCCCTGCGCCGCGCTTTGGACAGCAATTCGCGGCACTTGTACGCGATCATCGATCCGCCCTGGCAACAATACCTGGCGATGCCCCGAGAGGTATTCGAAAGCAGCACCCACCCCAATCCGCAGACTCTGGGCGTTGTTTTGCAGCGCTACGACCTGATTTCCACAAGTGGAAAGTACCAGCGACTGGTCGATCGCCCGGAATTTCAATCGACGCACGAGGTGTTGCGCGAATACTTAAGCGCGCTGACCGGGGCGCTGCAGCCGGCCTTGCAGCTGCCGCCGCCGCCGGCAAAGTAAGCGAACCGTTGCCGCCGCCGGCCCATTATTATCCGCGCTCGGCGATCGGCGCGTCGGTCTGGTTCCGCCAGGCGTAAAAATTGACGAGTTGTGACTGTGCCGCATTATCGAAACGGCACGTGAGACGTCACGTTTCCGCGTGCGGCGCACCGCGGCAGCGTGCTTCAGGCGCTCGCTTCGACGGCCGCGTCCGGGGTAGCATCGGGAGAAGTTTCGATCACTCGCATCGACTTCCAGCGTCCCTGTTGGAAGCGGCACAGAAAACCCACGCCGAGCACCATGATGAAGACCGTCACGGCGGTCCAGGGGATCGATAGTCCGCGGTTGCCCAGCCGGGCCGCCAGATACGTGGGCAAAACCAGCAGCAACGAGCTCGCGACGAGCGAGAAAATCAGGGCAAACCGCGTGTCGCCGGCACCGCGCGTGGCCGAACTGAAGATGATCGCCATGGCGTCGAACAGCGAATAGACGGCCACGAAACGCAGCAGTTGAATGACCTGCTGCTCGATCTCGACAAAGTCCTGCCGGTTGTCCCCCAGCGTATAAGGCAGCAGAATCAGCCTCGGGGCGAACCAGTAAATCGCCGAGAAGATGGCGATGTATCCGCTCGAGATGCCGAACGCGAGCCAGGTGGTTCGCACCGCCAGCTCCGGCCGGCGCTCGCCGATGCGCTGGCCCGTCAGGGTCACCACCGCGGTTCCCACGCCCAACAGCGGAATAAACGCCAGCGTGTTCAAGTTGAAGGCCAGGCTCGTGGCCGCCAGAGACTGCGTGCCAAGCGCTCCGATCAGCTGCACGAAGACCGTCCAACTGGACAGGTCGACCAGCAATTGCACGCCGTTGGGCAGACCGAAGCGCAATAGCCGCACGAACAGTTTGGGGTCGAAACGCCAGGCCGAGCCGAGCGCGTAGTGCGAGCGCTGGCGATTGGCCAGCAGCGCGACCACGTACATCAACGCGCCGGCGATCCAGGCAACCACCGTGGCCGTGGCCGCGCCGGCGATTCCCCACCGCGGAAAACCGGCCACTCCGAAGATCAGCAGGTAGTCCAGCACGCCGTTGATCAGGGCACAGGCGATGTTGATGCCCATGATGACTTGGGTCTTACCCCGGCCGCTGAAAAAACAGGCCAGCGTGTTTTGCAGCAGCAACGGAAAGCCCCCCAGGCAAAGCACGCTGAAGAACTCGGTTTCCAACCGCCGGATCGCGGGCTCGTGGGAGAACCACTCGAACATTTTTTCCGCCAGCGGAATACAGCCCAACAGCGCGATGCCGGCCAGGAGCGATAAGTAGATGCCTTGCCAGACAATGGCCCCGATCCGGCGCGGCTGGCCCGCGCCGTGATATTGCGCCACGAACGCGTTGACGTAGTTGACCGTGCCGATCGCCAGGCTGATCAGTGTCCAGTGCAGCATGCTGGCCGGCAGCGCCGCCGCCACGGCGTCGGTCGAGTACCAGCTGAGAAACACCCGGTCCATGACATACATCAACGAAGCGGAGCCGGAGCTGATGACCAGCGGCAGCGCCACTTGCACAAGTTCGCGAGCACTGCCGGGCGGTGCGGCGATAAGCGGTTTTTCAGCCAAGAGCGGGGGTGCAATCGTGTTAGGGGGATTTCGACAGGGCGAACAGGCGCTGGGGCTCCGCTGCCGTCAGGATCCGGCGCGGTCGACGCGGGTACGGCCGCCATGATGGGATCGGCTCGATCGGGCGATCCATCAGTGTGGGCCCATCAGTGTGGACAGAGTGCGTAGTTCTTGGCGATTTTTGCAGCTACCGTGCCGATCGCATAATAGCCGATCGAGAGCCGCCCGACGTGGGTCAGCAGATCATAAGCCTGCCAGCGGTTCCAGCCGTAGTCTTGTTCCAGCCACAGGATGAGCTGAGCGAAAGCCAGCGCGGCGGAGCGCTCCATCGGGGCGCCGGAGACGACGGTCATGATTTCGCTCGCCGTCTCGATCCGCGGACCGGCCAGCCGTTTGTTCTTGACCAGTCCGATCGTGATCACGCTCTCGGCCGGCATTTCCAGTCCGCTGGCCGAAAGTTCGCCGTGCCCCATGGCGGCGTGCGCATCCCCCAGATACAGATAGCCGCCGGCCACATAAACCGGCAAAAACACGGTGCTGCCGGGGCAAACCTCGATGATGTCCATATTCCCCCCGTGCGGGCCGGCCGGAAGCGTTCCGGGCGAACCCATGTCGGGCGCCGTTCCGATGCAGCCGAGCATCGGCTCGTAGGGGATTTGCAGGCGGTCGCTCCAGTGAATCATTCCATCCCGGATCGGGCAGACGCGCGTGCCATGCGGACAATCCGCGCCCAGCCACTCGGTCAGTTGCCGAGCTTCGCCGGTGCGCGTGGCACATTGGCCAATCAGCGGCCGGATGGCTTCGATCGTCACGGCCAAGGCGTCTCCCGATTCGGCGCCTTCGACCCAGATGGGGCCTGTCTGAGGGTTGGCGAACGGCATCTTTGTCTTATCGCGGCGATCGAGGGCCGTGCGAATCTGACCGGAAAAGGCGTCTTGCGATTCGACGACGACCGTCTCGCCCGGTTCGACCCGCAGCCGTGGTTCCAGATGCCGTGAATACTCGTAGACCAAAGGGCCGATCGAGAGTCGCCGCATTCCTATTGGTTTCCTTCCGGCAAGATGTGGGGGCCAGCCAGATAGAGTTCCGCGGGAGCGGCGCCGCTCTGATCCTGCTCCCAAGCCGAGAGCCAGCGGAGCCACGAAATCGGCGCGCAGGCAAATGCCAGTTCGCCGCGCGCCAATCCGCTGGTCTGCTGCGGCCAATGGGTTTGCTCGGACTCGCGCGGAGGCCAATCGCGAAGCGGGTAGACGACCGCGGACTGGGGGCTGCGCGTCGGGTGTACGACCAGCCCGCGCTCGTCGATCTCGTATTGCTGAATGGCCGGGTGCAGTCGCGATTCGAGTTGCTCGCGGACCAAATCGACGCCGGCCAGCTTGTAAAATCCGGCCAGGGCATTGGCCAGCGTCCGACGTTGCCGTCGACTGAGGCGCTCGAGCCAGCCGCGCTGCTGCACGGCGGCCACCAGCCAACCGGCATGCTCTTCGAGCGCGATCCAGAGACTCTGCTCTCCCAGGTTGGGCGCGTAGAGTTCGATCAGGATGCGGTTGGTGGCCAACTGAATCTCTCCCGCACTCAAGGGGCCGGCCTGCCAACCCTTGCTTTCGACCAGCAGCGCCACCAGCTCGCGCTGGACGAAGCGCCGCAGGTGGAGCTGGACGCCTTGCAGACCCGCCAGCGGCTTGCTGGAGGCCCGCCAATGGCCGGTCGAAAGCGCGTGCCGGTGCGCCTTGCGGAGTTTGGCGTAAAGTTTGGGGAGCGTGCCGGAGTGGAAGCCGGGGCGCATCAGGCGGATGATCGTTTCACCGTGATGGCCGACCGTGACGGACCGCAGGTTCTGGGGCCGGTTGACCGCGTACAGCCGCCAGTTTTCTTTCAATTCCCAGGCCAGGAAGCCGAACACGCCGGGGAGTAAAAAGATCGTGGGCGGCGCGATGGCGCCGGCCCAGACTTTGCCCAGGGGGGCGGCCAGGATCGTGGTCAGATGCGGCAGAAACGGCAGAATGATTTTGTGGCCGACCGTGACGACGGGAAAGTGTTTGATCGGATTGATCTGCGGCTCGATCAGCAGATTGACGAAAATCCGGATCACATAATCGATGACGCGCCAAATCGGCGTGAGTACGGCTTTGAGCAACGTGGTGCCGATGCTTTCGCCAGCTTTGAAGCGGAGCCATTCGTCGACCGTGTAGAGCAGCCGTTCGATCGTTTCCAGGATTCGTTGGAAGTCTTCCACGATGGATCGAAACAACGCCGCCAGCACGTTGACGCGCAATTGATGCCAGGCGTTGACCACCCAGGCGGTCACCAGCTCGTCGACATTGCGGCCGAAACGCGAGTTGAGCAGAATATTGACCACCACGAACAATCCCGCCGCCGATTCGAGCGTGGTGGCCCGATTGAAGAAGATCGAAATACATGCCGCCAGCAGCGCGGAAATGATCGCCGGTTTGAGCAGATACCGCTGGAACAGGCGGAAGTAAAGGCTCGCCAAAGCGGCTTGCACCAGGGGCAAATTCAGCAGGCTGGCGGGAAGATCGATGAACACCCGCCGAGCCGCCTGTGCGGCCGACCAAAGCAGCTCGAAACACAGCGTCCGAAAGCCGCGATGGTGCAACAGACCTTCCAGAAATAGACCCAGACCGAAAACGGTCAACCACCAATGGAGCCTTGTATCGCTGATCGAAAGGCCCTGGGAGGCCGTCGTCAATTCCTCGGTCGACACCACGTGGGTTTGAAACAAATGCACCACGTGGTGGGCAAACTCGAGCGCCAGATAGGCGCCGCCGAACGGGATCGCCACGTATCGCGTCAGGAACCGGCCCACCTGCGTGCCGAAGGCCAGCGAACTGAGCCGCTGCGGCAACCGCAAATAGATTTCGCCCCGGCGGTAGACTCCGTCCAGCGAGTTGGCCAGATCCAAGTCGGCTTGCAACAACTGATCGCCGTAAAGCAATTGGGTCCGGCTGGCAACGTCCAGGTCGGGCAGCTTCAGATCGTTGCGCGAAAGGGCGTCGCGCAAGTCGCCGATCGTCAAGAACCCGCGCTCGACGATCCGGTCCAGCAGTTCGTCGACCAGCTTGCGACGCGCGACCCGTTCCGGCAAATTCCGCGGAACCAACTGCACGCGATCCAGCGCACCGTCGATCGACGGGCGAAACCGGGAGCGAAGCAAGCCCTCGGTGCGGTGAATGGCCGTATCGAACAGCCCCTCCAGACGGTGCCGGGCTCGTTCGGAAAGTCGGGCCGTGGTCAGCCGGTCGCGCGCTCCGCGCAAGTGCTTGACCATCAACACGTCACGCTGGCCGGGCAAGATGCGCTTCAGCGGTGCGCGGCCCAGCGTGCGAATCCAGGGCCAAAGGTTCAAAGCGTAAATGCCGCGCTCGTGGTCGATGCAGGCTTTTTGCAAGTCGTACAGCAACCGGGCTTCGGGGGTCCAAATGCCCCGGGCCGCGTACTCCAGCAGCGGCAAGAGCGCTTTGGACCACTCGGGGATATCCGCGGTGCCGAAACCGCAAGCGGCGTGTAATCGCCGCGCCAATCGTTCCAGATCGCTTTGCGCGCGGCTCGCGCCGAGCGCGATTCCTCTCCGGCGGCGCTGATGTGCGGCCTGCATGCGCAGGATTGCCGCGCGGACGATATTGCCCGTTCCGCCCGTGCGTTTGGCCTTTTCCAACGAGCGGCGGCGAAGCTGCGCCGAGCGTGACGAGTCGACCGGGCCGGGCGCGTGCCGCTCGAGCCGATCCGCCGCCTCACGCAGCCCTTCACCGTGTTGCTGGGGGTCGGGGGCGCCGGTCAGGCGAGTGGCCAGGAGCAGTCCTGGCCCATCCACGTCGGCCAGCACGATGTCGTCGATCCGGCCCACGTCGCGGAGCTGCGGAAAATAGCTTCCCAGCAGGTCCTCGGCGAAGTAGCGCAGTTCCAAGTAGACGGCCGAAAACTCGATATAAGTCGACAGATCGCTCTTCGGCGGTATCAAGAAATCTTCCTGCCGCAGGACGGACCGAATCTCGGCAAACTCCGATTGGCCGATCTCGCCAACCCGCTGCCGGATCCACTGCGGGCTGAGCTTGCCCTCGGTCAGCAACGGCCCGAAGGCCAGATGCACGCGGGCATGGAACAGTAGTCGCCAATATTTCAGCAACAATTCATCGGCCGACAAAGTCGCGATACGCAGCGGCGTGGGCCGGGCCAGCAGAATCACCGTGTCGGACAAGGATACATACGGAGCCAAATCGAGCTCCAGCGGGTCGACGATCGCCAGCAGTTGCTCGCGCGCGATGACGTAGGTCTTGCGGTGCGGCACGCGCAGACCAAAACCGGCAATCGATGCGTCCTGCTTGATCACGCGCCGCAATATTCGCGGTGGAATCAGGATCGCCGTGGGATCCGCCGCGTGGACCGCCTGTTCGAGCTCCGGTAAACCCAGCCCGCTACGCACATTTTCGACCGGCTGCTGGGGTGAGCGCGTCATGGAGCGTGGTTGGATTGGGCAGATTTCGAGCCGACGACGAGGCAAGCGAGCCCGCGGCGGGGCGATCGCCGTGGCGGCGTCCGGTTCATTCTAGCGAAAAGCACTGGGGACAGCAGGGGGCGAAAAAGCCCCCTCGCCAGAGGCCACGAGCTACGACTCGTCCTTGCTCTTGCGGTCGGCCCGCTTGGCCTTCAGCCGCTCGGCCGCCAGGGATTTGACACCCTGCAAATCGAGCTTGCCCGTGCCTAACACCGGAATCGCGTCCACTTCGAAAAAGCTGTCGGGAGCGGGAATCCAAAGATTCGGCAAACCGGCCTCCGCGAGTTCGCGAGCCATCTGTTCGGGCGACTTATCCGAGTGGGTATGCAGTACGAGCAATCGTTCGCCTTTGCGCTCATCGTCGATGGCCGTCACGGCGACGGCCAGTTGCTGATCGTCGGCGGCGATGATGCGCTGCAAGAGATCCTCCACGCGGCCGTGCGGCACCATCTCGCCGCCGATCTTCGAAAATCGGCTCTGTCTTCCGGTGATCGTGATAAAGCCTTGCTCGTCCAGCTTCGCCATGTCGCCCGTCACATACCAACCATCCCGTAGCACCTTGGCGGTCAGATCCGGCTGACCCAGATAGCCCTGCATCACGTTGGGTCCTTTGACCAACAACAGCCCGGGTTGGCCGGCCGGCAGATCGGCCCCGGAATCGGGATCGACGACTTTGGCCGAAACCCCTGGCACCGGCCGCCCGACCGTCCCTTCTTTCAGTCCGTCGCGGCTGCCGGCATGAGCCCGGCTGGGGGGAATGTTGACCGAGACCAACGGCGACAGCTCGGTGGTGCCGTAGCCTTCCACCGGGCGCACGCCGAATTTATGTTCGAACGCGTCGCACAGATCCGGCGGCAGCTTCTCGGCTCCGGCCACAACCACGTCGAGCGAGGCAAAGTTCTCCGGCGCAATCCGCTTCACGTAGCTCCGCAAGAACGTCGGGGTCGAGAGCATGATCGTGACGTGATGCTGGTTGCAAAGTTTGCCGATTTGCTGGGCGTCCAGGGGACTGAAGTGGTAGGCCGCCTTGATGTTGAGCGTCAGCGGGGCCCACAGCGTGACAGTAAATCCCAAGGAATGGAAAAACGGCAGGATCCCGCACAGCACGTCGTCCTCGGTCAATTGCACGACCTGATCGATGGCGGCCACGTTCGATCCGACGTTGCCGAAGCTGAGCATCACTCCCTTGGGTTGACCGGTGGAGCCGGAGGTAAAGATCACGGTCAGCAAGTCGTCGGGGCGCAGTTTGTCGATGCCCAGTTGCCGCTCGACGAGTGGCAACGGGCAAACATAGGCGCCGAAAGCGCCGGCCAGCTTGTCCCCGAGGGTCGCCCGATCCTTGAAATCCTCGAGGTACACCAGTTTGGCGTCCAGCTTGAGTTCCAGCTTCTCCAGGAAGCGGCGGCTGGTCAGGACGTGTCGCACGCCACACTTCCGGAGGCAGTAATTTAAGGTGTCGGACGTAGCGGTGTAGTTCAGATTCACCGCCACCCGGCCGCACAGCGGCAGAGCCGCGTTGGCCACCACCGCGGCCACCGAAGGAGGCAGCAGGATGCCCACGAATCGTTCGTCGGCCGCAAAGACTTCACGCAGCAGCAGCCGCCGCAGCACTAAGGTCCGCAGCAGCAGGGTGCCACCGGTCAAGTCGACTCCCGTCGAGTCGGCGACCTTCGATTTCCGCCGCCAGTGGCGGCAAGCCCTGAGGAAGGCGTCGGCAAAAGTAGGGTATCGGCAGGGCGCTGCGGCACGAGACGGCTCCGGGGGGCGGTGGAAGTAGAGCCATTGATAGTTCAATCGAGCCGGCGAATCCAGAGCGGCTCTGTGGGATGGCGCCTGATCGCCGCCGGCCCAGTCTGGCGGACGGCAAGTCATCGCCCCCGGCGGCAAGAGCCTGTTTCGCTTGTTTTAGCCAGCGTGGCGGCTTGGCACGATCGTTGCGGCAATGACGAGCTAGACGTGACGTTGGCACGCAATTTCACGCCGCGGGGCATCTGGGGGAGAAGGAGCCCGTGCGGCTGGCAAGCTCCACAACCGGGGGGCAGACGCTCCCTGACCCGCAAAACGCGGTCGGAGGCGTTTTGCGGTGCGCGTGCGAGCGTAGAATAACTCCTTCGCCCGGCCGCCGCACCGAGTTGCCCTGAAATGCCCCGACTCGCCGACAACGACAACCCCGCGCGCACCTTTTCTTTGGTTCTGGTAATCGCTACGACGGCGATTCTCTACCTTGCCAAAGCCATTCTGGTGCCCTTTGCGCTGGCGATCCTGCTGAGCTTCCTGCTGGCGCCGATGGTCACCAAGCTGGAGCGCTGGCGACTCGGCCGGGCTGGGTCGGTGATGATCGTGGTTGCGGCCACCGGGCTGGTGATTGCAGGAGTGCTGTGGCTGGTCATCGAGCAAGCGATCGACGTTGCCGATAATCTGCCCGAGTACCGCCAGAACGTGGCCCAGAAACTCGATGCGCTCCAGGGGCGTGGCGGAGCGGTCGGCAAGCTGCGCGACTTGCTCCATGAATTCAACGAGACGATGGCCGATCCCAAGCAGGACCGCTCGGAAGGACGCATCCCGGTCGACCCGCCCGAGAACGGAAAAGAACATCCGATGGCGGTCGCGATCGTCTCTCAATCGACGGCCTGGTCGACGGCCTCGGAGTGGCTGCCGACCGTTTGGGGGCTGATCGGCAATGCGGGCGTGGTGATTATTTTCGTCGTCTTCATGCTGATCGAACGCGAGGACTTGCGCAATCGCTTGATCCGTTTGATCGGTCCGGGCCGAATGTCGCTGACCACGCAGGCGATGGACGACGCCACGCGCCGGGTGAGCAAGTACCTGAGAGCTCAGTTGATCGTCAACGCAACGTATGGGCTGGCAGTGACGGTTGGACTGTTCGTGATCGGCATCCCGAACTCGCCGCTGTGGGGTCTGCTGGCGGGTTTGCTGCGCTACATTCCGATCGCCGGACCGGCGATTGCCGCCGCCGGTCCCATCGCACTGGCCACGGCGGCGTTTGAGAATTGGTCGGTGCCGCTGTTCACGATCGCCTTGTTCGTGGCGCTTGAGATGGTCACCAACAACGTCCTGGAGCCGCTTTTGTACCGTTCGAGCACGGGCATTTCGACCGTCGGCATTCTGGTGGCGACGGTGTTCTGGACCTGGATGTGGGGCGCCGTGGGATTGATTCTGGCCACGCCGCTGACGGTGTGCATTGCCGTGATGGGTCGTTACGTGCCCCAGCTCGGATTTCTCGACACACTGCTCAGCGGCGAGTCGGTCTTGTCGCCCGGGGCCCACTATTATCAGCGCCTCTTGGCCGGCGACCAGGATGAAGCCGAAACGCTCGTCGAGCGGCGTCTTGCGGCCGGATCGGTGGAGGATGTCTATCTGCAAGTGCTCATGCCGGCGCTCGTGCTGAGCCAGGAGGATCGCCGTCGGGGCAATCTGATGCCGGGCAAGCACGACTTCATTCTGGAAGCGATCCGCGAAACCGTCGAAGAGCTGCCCGAGCGGCTTGCTCTGGCCAGTGCGGAAAATGCCCCGGCCTCCACGGCCGAGACCCTTCAGGCGGACCAGGACAAAGCCCACGCGGCCTCCATCGAACCGGTTCCGTTCTCCGAGCACTGTGTGATCTGCCTGCCCGCCCGGGACGAGGCCGACGAGATCGCCGCGCTGATGCTGACGCAGCTTTTGAAGCAGCGCGGGTTCGACGCGCAGTGTATTTCCGTCAAGGCGCTGGCCAGCGAAATGCTGGAGCAAGTCGAAGCGCGTCAGGCAGGGACCGTGTGCATCTCCGCCGTGCCGCCGTTCACGATCAACCACGCGCGCTACCTCAGCAAGCTGCTTGCGAGCCCGGTTCCCCAGTCTGAAAATCGTGCTCGGCTTGTGGCTGTTGCGGCCCATCGACGCCAGCACCGAAGCCCGGCTCCGCGGATCGTGTGCCGATCGCATCGCGACGTCGCTCGAACAGGCATTGGCGGAATTGTGACGTTGAGTCCGAGGGCGAAACGCACTGGAATGTTCGCAACGCGAGCGCCGAGGGCGTAAATCGAGCGCAACGACGCTCACCCGTTGCCAATGCTTCAATAATCATCGACGCTGATCAGTTGCCCGTCTTTGCGATGACCCAAATGTTGAAACGTGGTCGCGTCGATTTCATAGCGCAGGCCATGCACCGAGCCGTCGCAGAAACAGCGCCTGAAACACGCCGGCGTGCGCACTACCGAACTCGAACGTCGTCCCCGTATAGCCGGGCGTGTCCTGCAGCGGAAGATAACTCGAATTCGTGATACGGTACACGTCGTGGTCGGGGCCGATGTAAGGACTCTGGTCGTCGCCGCTATCGGCGCCGTTTTCGTAACTGTCGGGGTTCAGATACTTCTCAGCCAAGAGCAGGGTTTGCGTGGTGCCGTCGGGAATGTCCGTCATCGCAACGTGGCTGGTCTGGAAGATCACGCCGCTGCAGCCCGACAACGTTCCATCATTGCTCGCAGTTCCACCGATTCCGCAATGGCCGCTGCCGCTAGGGTCCGTGCCGTCGCCGATGTTGCCGGCATAGTCGGTCTTGGAGAGCAGGTTCGGCCAGTTGATGTTGGTGAAGAAGTTGGTGAACGACGTCGCCTGATAGTAGTTGGGAATGGCCTGGACCGAGCGGCGCGACGGACAAATGAACATGGCAACCGGAATTCCCTCGCGCACAGCTCCCTGGGCCCGGCGTGCCGCGTCGTCGGCGCCTTTTCCCATGTCGTGCAGGGCCTGTTCCTCGAGGAAGGGCAACACGTTGAAGAAGAAACCTCCCGGCTGATTCTTGCCGAAGCCTTGAGTCGGATCGCCGGTCCAGTCCCAACCCCACCCTCCGCTGGGAAAGCAGTGTTGGATGTCGTAATGATTCAGCGCGCCCAGCCCCAATTGCTTCAGGTTATTGGCGCACTGGATCCGCCGGGCCGCTTCTGCGCCGCCTGCACCGCGGGCAAGAGCAGCGCAACAAGAATGCCAATGATGGCGATCACGACCAAGAGCTCAATGAGTGTGAAAGCACGACGGTTGCCGCACGATCGCCGGCGCCTCGGGTAGGTCGGGTGCTTTGCCGCCATGAAAAACTCGATGTCACCGCGCGGATGCGATTCTAGCACAACTTGACCGCACAACTAACAGCCCGTTGAAAAAAGTGGCATGGGCATCTTGCCCATGTGAATTTCGCGGCGATTTTCACGGCCTGGAAGGCGGTGCCACGGGATTTTCAACAGCCTGCCAAGATCGCCGCACCGATAAAACGCAGGAACTGCGCGTACGCCGCCCCTAAGAACGCCGGCGCCGCCAAGCCGCCGCCGCCAGACACGCGGCGCTCAAACCGAGCAGCACGACGCTCGACGGCTCGGGCACCGTGGAATCGATTTGAAAGCCGTTAAATCGGACATTGGTACCGTAGAAAGTCCCTGAAATCGTGCCTCCGGTCGCAACGAGGTTCGCGAATTCGACGTAGTTGCCGAGCGTAAGGGCCGAATCCGCCATTAAGTCGTTGCCCGTCGGGTCGTTGCCGGTCGTGGCCGCAACGAACCCGGCGTTGAGCGTCGCGTTTTGAATAGAGTTGCCCGGGTTACCGGTAACGAGCGTGGTCAAACTCGGCTGGCCATCGATCGTGAAGACCGTGTTGTTGTCGCTGGGATATCCAATCATCGAATTGAGGTAGAGGTCATAGTGCCCGCCGCTTGCCAATCCGCTGATCGAAAACGTGCCGGTGGGAGTTGCATAGAGATAGTCGCCGAACAGCGTAGGATCGAGGCTGGTGTTGTACCCTAATTGCGTCGGGGAATCGTTAATGCCGTAGGAGGACAAGGTGAAAGCGACGCCGGGGGCCGGCGTAACGCCGTCCGATTGCAGCAGCGAGCCCACAGGATACGTTGGAATCGTAGCGCCGACGTATTCGTTGTTCCAATAGCTGCCCCCATCGGGCGCAGCACCCGTCCCGCTGTAGGGCCCGGAGGTCCCCACCCCAGTTTTTTTGAAGTCGACATTGACGTCGATCGGCGCCGCGGCCAGCGGAGCGCCCGCCAGCAGGCTGAGCCCGGCAACCGCCAGCATCGTGAGCATCTTCACACGGCACACGCAACGCACGCTCCGTCGCGCTATCATTTGGTGGACCATGCAAATGGACTTGGCAATTAAGGCACAAGTGCCGATTGTCAAAGCAAGCGGCAGCATGCGAGACTGAAAGCGAACCACGGAATTGGTGCTGAGGATCGAGCAGTGACGAGTGTTCATGAGCGGACTCCTTAAACAAAGTGGAATTGAATTGGCCCCATTACCCAGAAAAAAACACGACTGGCCGCGGCTTGCGCCTCGAACGGGATCCGGCGGTTCAGTCGCCCTCCGCCGGCCCGTAGACTTCGACCTCCCCCAGTACGAGCGCGTTCCTGCAACCGGTTAGAAAATCCGGTCGGCGATCCGCGGTCACTATCTCCTCGTCCTTGAAGTCGCAATGCTCGCGTTCGACCCGTACGAACCGGCCGATCACGGGCTTGCCGGCGTCGTGCGCTACATTGAAAGTGAGCTGCCAAACCCCGGCGTCGAAGTCCTTTTCGCCGCCGCCGAATAGGTTTTTTGGATTGAGCCGATGCGAGGCCACGACGACGGTCTTGCCGTCATCGGCCAAAATTTTCACCGTGATGTCGCGCAGCCAGCCGCGTTTGGAGAGATCGTTTTGCAGTACGACGGCTGCAATCGGCCGCTCGCGGCCCAGGTCGACCTGCCACCACGAAGCCGCATCGTCCACCGAGGTGTGCGACATGGTCTTGGGATCGGCGTCGCAAGCGGCGTTCGCGGAATGATATTGATTGGGAGCTGTCGACTGCGTCGCCGCGGCCCCCTTCAAATCGATCAATACCCGGTCCTGCGCGGACTTCGCCGGGCGCAGGCCGGAGCGGGAAAACTTGTCGGGATTGAAGGGGGTGTCGACGATCGCGTTGGCCCGCGCGTCGGTGCGTGCCGCCTGACCGGCCTGCAATTGCCGCCCCCCCGTGCCCGCCTGACCGTGCTGCGGTTTCGCTCGGCCCGCGGAAGCAAAATCCACCGTTCCCTTGAAGACTTGCACCCCCGTTTCGCCTTGGGAATCTACTTCCACGCCGAATTCCGTTCCCAGGTCGACCACCCGTGCCGTGGGCGTTTCGACCGCAAAGCCGATTGCCGACTTGGGAACGTAGGCCACGAGTTTGCCCACGAGGAGCAACAATCGTTGGTCCGAGACCACCTTCCACGTTGCCGGCCCTTCGAGCACAACCCGAGTTCCGCGGGCCGTCAGCATCTCAACCCGTCCGCTGGCCAAAGCGAACTGCTGGCCCGCACGGACCGCATTGTCGCTGGAGACCGGCACGTCTTGGGACCAGCGGGCTCGCTCCTCGGCTTTCATCGAGCCGACACGAGCGCCTTGCGCAGCCGTGCCGCCCGCGCTCGAATTGGCCGTGTTGCGAGCATCGTTCCAGCCGCGAGAGATCGCGATCGAGATCACCAAACCGAGAAAGTAGGAGGCAAAGCCGCTCACCACCGCCACGGCCAATACCTTGGGCGACGTCAGCCAGGCCGAAGGCAAATGAATCGCCGTGCCCAGGAATCCAAGCATTGGAAAACCGCCGCCGGCGTCCGCCGCCGGCCCCGGGTCTTCCGTGTTCGATGTCAAGTGCGATCGCCCGGCGGGCGGCGAGTCGATCGCAGCCACAGCGAAGGTCTCGAGCGGCCAGGTGCGGCGTCGGCGATTGCCCGGAGCTGCATGTAGCAGTAATAGTGGGCCTGAATTCCGGGATCCTGAATAAACAACTGTTCCAACCGAGCCAAGTTGTCGGCGGAGGAATCCGCCTCGCACAAACGGGCCAGCAGGCGGTCGAATTCGGCACGATCGGCGTCAGGTGGAGTCATGTCCGCCGCTCCTGGGCCAGATATCGCTCGATACACTCGGCCAGCGCCCGATGAATGCGATCCAGGGCGTGGTAAACGGTCCTGAGCGGACGCCCCAGTTCGGCGGCGATGCGCGACACCTCGGCGCCTGGCAAGTATCGGCTACGAAACAGGTTGTGGTCGTCTTCGCTGAGTTTGGCAAGGCATTGATCGAGCGCCGCCTGAACGTCGTCGAACTGGTCGACGGCGGCGCTGGCACCCTTTTGCGCAATATTCAGAAACGGCTGACCGAACGTCAGGACGTCGCGCCGCTGCTTCCGCCGAAAGGCCATCACCTGGAATCGGGCCACCGCAATGGCCCAGCGCAAAGTCAGTCCCAGGCTGGAATTGGTCGAATTTCTCCCAGAGCACGAGTGCCGTTTCCTGAAGCAGATTTTCCGCATCGGCCCGATGGGGGTTCAACGACCGAATGTAGCCATAAATTCGCAGCTCATGGCTGAGAAACAAGCGCACAAACTCAGCGTGGCGTTCGGGTTGCGTGTTTGTCACAGCATCGGCCATGGGACTTCGGCGGGCCCGCCAGCTCGAAAATGCGCCAGTCGCGGCGATTGCATGAAAAAATCATCTACTGCTACCTATAGTAGTAATGATCCGGTCGGGGCCACTTTGCAACGAAAAGTGCGCGCCAAGCGAAAAAGGGGATCGGCGCCGGGCGAAGATTGCTCGACTGGCCGGGAATCGAGGCCCGGGGGGCCTGCCGATCGGCCGCGATGGGCGAGAAGAATCAGGGACCCCAAGACTTGCAACCGCCTTGCGTCGCCTTCCCATGGGGTTTAAAGGGACTCATCCCCTGAAAAAGTCAGGCTGCCCTGCTCTGGAGAAATCCCGGCTCGGCAGCTGGCGGATTAAGCGGACTGGGCCGGATGTCTACCGAGCGGGTGTGAGCGTCAAGATTGTGGGTGTTCGATATCGACTACTCGCGCTAGGTTGTGTGGACATTCATTTTAGGGTTACCAGGATTGCTGCCAGCCAGGCAAAGCCGAGAAAGTTCTCTGCTTTCTTTTCGTAACGAGTTGCGACTCGTCGGAAGCGTTTGATCGCGCCGAAGAATCGTTCGATTACGTTTCGATTTCGGTATCGTTGGCGGTCGTACCGCTTTTTTGTCTTGCGGGTGGGATTGGGACGGATGCACGCTTTCCCACCGGCTAGGCGAATCGCCGCTCGGATGGCATCGCTGTCGTACGCCGCATCCGCCACCACGTGCTGCACACCGAGACCCAACAACAGCGCTTCGGCTCGTGGTGCGTCTCCCGCTTGGCCTGGAGAGACGATGAGCCGCACAGGCTGGCCACGTCCATCGACTATCGCATGTAGTTTGGTCGTCAGTCCTCCTCGGGAACGTCCGAGACACCGTCGTTGGTCCGCTTCCTCTTTTTTTCGGAGGCCCTGCGGTGCGACCCGCTGGCCGACTGGTGGGCCTTGATGCTGGTCGAATCGAGATGCACCTCCTCCAAGTCCGGGTCGCCAAGAATCTCGGCCAGCTTCGTCCAAACTCCTTGAGCGCACCAGCGATTGAACCTTCGCCAAACACTATTCCAATTGCCGAACCGCTCCGGGAGGTCCCGCCAGGGAATTCCCGTCTTCGCGACATAAACTATGGCGTTAACGAATCGACGGTTGTTCTCTCCGCTTCGGCCCGGATCGCCCGGCTTTCCCGGAACGTGATCGCGAATCGCTTCCCACTGGGTATCGGTCAGTTCATGGCGGCGTGCCATCGCTTGCCCGCCTTGGTTCGCGGTAGCTTGCCGCCAACCAAGGAAATCAGGCAATATCGATGTCCACACAACCTAGCGGTCGTCGCATCACCGGGCCTGAAGGGCCCCAGGGAGCGCAGCCCAGGGTTGAGCGGTCCTACGCGATACCCTGGGTTATGATTTCGCCGGAAGCATTCGGCTCTGAAGGAGCCGCGGAGGGCCCGCCAACCGCGAGAGGCGGAACGTGCCGCTACGACTCCCTTGCCCCGTTGGGGCAAAATGATTCTTGCTGCGCGCCTACCCAGGGTTTTCGCTGCGCTTCAACCCTGGGCTAAGTTCCAATGGCCCGTTGGGCCATGAGGCAACTCCGACCCAAGAATCCCCTCGATGCCCGGCGGGCCGAATTTTCCACCCACTTTTGGGACGCCCACACACCGAGCGGGGCAGGAACCGTTCTTAAGCGGATTCTGACGTCGGCTTCGTCGCTAATTTGTCCGTCAGGCGTAGGCGGGCACGGAAAAAGCCTCCGGGGCTTGTGAATCGTGCGGTGACCTACACACGTTGCTTCAACCCCCGGTGGCGGATTTGTTTGCGACCGCAATGTGTGGGTGTCTGGGTTTGCTCGGTCAGCCCGGCGAGCGTCTATCGGGTGCTCAAACAGGCCGGGCGATTGGACCGCAAATGGCAAAAACCCTCGAAAAAAGGGACCGGTTTCGTGCAACCGCTCGCGGCCCACGAGCACTGGCACGTCGATATCTCGTATCTCAATCTGGGCGGCACGTTTTACTATCTGTGTTCGCTGCTCGACGGCTACAGCCGGCTGATCGTGCATTGGGAGATCCGCGAAAACATGACCGAACGCGACGGGAGAAACAAAGGGGTCAGAACTATTTATTAAATAGTTCTGACCCCTTTGTTTCTCTGCCAAGAACCCAAGTGGTTGTGTTTTGGTCTAAACAGTTCGCACACTCCAACACGTTTACCAGATGGAACAACTCACCGTCATACGGCAATGGGAGAAGCTCACCCGCCATCTCGAAGAACGCTCGTAGAACGTCGCACTTCGACAGGTCAACGACAAAGGCACCCGGGCGAAGAAAAGGGCGAAGAAAAGGTGTCAGGAACCGATTCCGAATCGGTTCCTGACACCTTTTCTTCGCCGACTTGGGCAATTCCGTGGTGGCAACCCAAGCCGATTGCTGTTCATGTTTACGTTTGCCAAGCGCCATGCGCGTGCGTCCTGCGGTAAGTGAGCGAGTCCGGCCGCTAAAATACCACGGCCGTCAAGAGGCACATTTTCAACGGGCTGCTAAGGAAGAGGATTAGAGCCCGGACGAACGAACTCGACTAAACACAGGGTCCCTTCACAGGAGAGCCCAAACCAGACACCCACACCTTGGCCCAGCGGGTGACCGGGTAACCGTGGAGGAATATCTGAGCGGACGCACCAAGCTGGCGACTCGGCCTTATAAGAACAACAACTTGTTCCGCTCCGCTCGGACTTGGTGTGAAATCCAACCCGCGATAGACTTCCACATTGCAAAGGCCTCCGTGCCTGATGAGATGGCTTCGACAACCCTCATCTACGCACGGACGGCCTTTGCGCCTATATCAACTCACGGCAACCATTTACCTGCTCAGGAAGTGCCATTCGTGGAAGGCGCCATGTACTCAGCCTCCGAGCCAGGCAAGTCGATAATCGGTGTCGGCCGGGTAAGGGAGTACCTCGGGGACAGTCACACCGGCATCATTTGGTTACCAGAGAGCACGCCGAAGGAACGTGCGTATGCGGTTCGGCGGCTCTTTCCAGAGGCCAAAATCGAACGGGTCCCAGACAATTGGCGGGAGCCCTTTACGCCTAACCGACCGCCCGCGTCGAGGGACCATGTGCCGCTGCCGGGCGAGGTCGAGGCTCCAGATGATGACGAGGACGCAGAGTGACCGATGGGCGCCGTTCGAACATCTACCTGCTACTCAGGTTGGCCGCTCTGACTGACCGGCCAGCAACGCACTACTTGCCCAGTACCGGAGATCGCAATTCGGATCGCTTTTGATTCGTCCGACTCCCTGGCCGTTAAGTTTTAGGCGTTTTGTCTTGTCGTGTTTTTTGCTGCCGTTCTCCTCCCAGTTCTCTCCCGTCCGCTCCTCTCCGTGCCTTTGTGACTCTGTGGTTCCCTTCCCCCGTCTTTTCTCTTTGCATCATTGCGTCTTTGCGGTTTTCTTCTCCCCGTCCGGTGTCAAACCGAGAAGTTCCAGTTTGAAATCCTTGAAGCGGACTTCCGTCGCTCCGCCGGCGTGCAGTTGCAGGGCAAAGCAGCCTGACTTGGCGCCGGCCGGATCGTCCAGGTCGACGCACGGCTGGCCGTTGATCCACGTGCGAACCCGGCTGCCCACGGCTTCGATCGCATAGTCGTTCCACTCGCCCGGCTTGACGAACGCTTCGCCCGAGCGGTCGGAGAGAATTCCCCGACCGTTTTCCTCATACAGCTTGCCCCACCAACCGGATCCGATATCGGCCTGATCGCCGCGCACCTCGCCATTGTCGAGGCCGGCGCTGCGAAACTGGATGCCGCTATTGCCTTCGTTGCGTACCAGTTTGACTTGGACGGAGAATCTGAAATCGGCGACGATCAGTTCGCTCCGCAAGAAGTGATTTTGCTGCAAGCCGGCGGTCTTTCCGACGATTTCGCCCGCTTCGACCTGCCACAATTCCCGGTCTCCTTGCCACATCGTCAGATCGCTGCCGTTGAACAAGAGGGCTGCCGTTTCGGCCGTCGCCAAGAGCGGCGTCTGCGCCGGACTGGCCAGGTAGGCCACGAGCGAGCGAAGTTCCCGCTGATTGAGCGGCTTGGTCAGGTCGTCGGGCATCATCGACTTGTCGCTGAGCGTGTCCTCGTCGATTTCATCCTTCGGGAGCACGATCGTTTCAGTGGCCGTGGCCAGCGTGACCGACCGGTCGTCGGCGGCGCGAATCAAGCCGGTGAGGACGCGCCCGCCGGTGGTGGAAATGATGTGCGCCTGATAATCCTTGCCCACCAGCGCGCTGGGATCGATGATGTTGGAGAGCACGTACTCGAGACTGGCCCGATTCGAGCCGGTGAGCTCCGGTCCCACCTTGCCGCCGGTGCCGAACAGCATGTGGCATTGCTGGCAAGTGCGCAGGAACACGGCCCGGCCCAGCGCCAAATCGGGCGCGTTTTCCGGTTGAGGCGGCCCGCTGAGCAGGCCCTGGAGTTGGGCGATCGCCGCGGCCTTGTCGGCCGGCGTGTCGCGCACGGCTCCCCAGGATTTGGCCAATTGCTCGTCGATGTCGTGATCCTTGAGATTCCGCAGCTGGCGGATCGCGTCGGCCGAGATGTCGCTGCGGGGCACCGCCTGGCTATCGACGGCGCTCAGCAGTTGCTTGGCATAGGCGGGCCGCGAAGCGAGCGTGCTCACGGCGTCCCGTCTTTCGCCGGCATCCAGGCTGGGATAGAGCTTGAGAATCACGGCGGGCGTTTGCGCGTCGTCGAAGCCGGCCAGGGCCCGCAGCACGGCGCCGCGCACCACCGAATCGGCGAGCAGTTTTTGCAAGCCGATGGCCAGATCCTGATTGCCCACCTTCGTCAGCGCGGCCAGCGCCGCCAGGCGTTCGGGCTGCGGAGCCTTGGGATCGAACAGAGTGCTGCGATGCAGGGCCACGGCCTGCGGATCGCCAAACGTCGTGGCCAGCGAAATCGCCTGCGAGCGGATCGCCGCATGGTCGCTGCCCAGCAGCGCGGCAAAGACCGGGGGCCAGTTCTTGGGCATCTCCACCCGGCGCTCGCCCCGCAATGCATTGTTTATTTCCTCGAGCGCCTGATGCACGGCTCCTCGATCTTGCGTGGTCGAAACCGTCTGTTCGACGAGCCGGGCCATCACGTCCGGCTTGCCCCGATGCGCCAGGCGGCGGATCAAGAATCCGCGGACCAGTGGAATGCGCGCGCTGCCGAGCAACGCGAAGTCACGATCCAGGTCGGCCGAGATCAGCGACTCGGCCGCGAACCAATCCATCAGCGGCAGATTTTGGTCCGACTGATCCTCGCTGTGGCCCAGCAATGCGGTTACGATCGATTGGCTGTCGGCGGCCGGCAACCGCTGCGCGGCGCTGGCCAGATACAATCGGACCACCGGCGACGGATCGCTCTGAGCCAGCTCGACCATCCGCGATATCAGAGTCTCGGGAGCGGCGTGCGACTGGCAAGCCAGTTGGATGGCCCAGCCGCGCACGTAAGGACTCTCATCCGC
Source organism: uncultured Planctomycetaceae bacterium (assembly GCA_963793635.1). Classification (GTDB taxonomy): domain Bacteria; phylum Planctomycetota; class Planctomycetia; order Pirellulales; family PALSA-1355; genus CAWCAX01. Next base: position 282,689 of record CAWCAX010000006.1, on the reverse strand, counting down.
GAGCGCTCGCAGCGACACGGCGGCATCATCGGCGCCGATCGCATGCAGGGCCCACAGTCCGCGCAAGCCGGCGCGTTTCGTCGGGGTGCGAGGCGGCCATCTCGACGAGCGCCTGTTGGGCGGCCGTATCGATCTTGCCCGCCCCGGCCCGCTCGGCCAGCAAGCGACGCGCGTGCCGCACGTACCAGTCGTTGTTTTCCAGTTGCAGAGCGACCAGGTTGCGATCGTCCGAGCTTCCGCAGGTCGACGGCCTTTGGCTGGGCTGCCTTGCCTCCCTCCGCCGGCTGGTAACTGACCTTGAAGATCCGGCCGTTCGACCGATCGTGGCCGGCCACGTTGCCGTGATGGCATTGATTGCGGTCGTACCAATCGATCATGTAGACTTGACCGTCGGGGCCATAGGTCAGATACAGAATCTGCGACCAGGTGTCGTTGGCCAAAAGGAAGTCGGGAGCGCGGTCGCCGACATAGCCGGAGCCGCGCGGCGCAAGCTCATCTTGGTTGATCCGGGCGCCGTGGATGTTGTTCATGAAGATCTGATCGCGATATTTGTCGGGCCACGCGGCGCCCAGATAAATCATCGCCCCGGCGTGGGCGTGGCCACCGCCGGCCGAGTCCGAGCGGCCGTTGCCGCCGTGCGGATTGTCGCCCGCGTAATGACGGTGCTTGGCGATCGTCTTGATGTCGTCGTACGTGTACGGGTTGAAGTGCTGCGCCTCCCTGCCGCTGGTAACGCCCCCCCTGGATCACGTGGTACAGATGCGGGATCACGCAGGCCGTGAGAAACGCCTGGCCGCGCTCGTTGAAGTCGACTCCCCAGGGATTGCTCGTGCCGTGGGCAAAAACCTCGAACTCGCCGCGCGTCGGATGATAGCGCCAAATGCCGGCATTGATCGGCTGGCGGTCGGCGTCGGGCGTGCCGGGCTTGCCGACCCGCGAATGCGTGAAAACGCCGTGACAGCCATACAGCCAGCCGTCGGGTCCCCAGATGAAGGAGTTCAGCGTCTCGTGCGTGTCTTGCCAGGCCCAGCCGTCGAGCATGACCTGCGGCGGGCCGTCCGGCTTGTCGTCGCCGTCACGGTCGGGAATGAACAATAAGTCGGGAGCGGCGCCGACCCACACGCCGCCATAACCCAATTCCAATCCGCTCACGAGGTTCAGGTTATCGACAAACACGGTCCGCTTGTCGAAATGCCCGTCCTGATCCACGTCCTCGAAAATCACGATCCGGTCGCGCGCCTTGTCAGTCGGGCACTTTCACCGGATAGGAATAGGCTTCGGCAATCCACAACCGGCCGCGATCGTCCAAGGCCATCGCGATCGGTTGTTGGACGTCCGGTTCGCCGGCGAACAGCGTGACCTTGAAGCCGGGCGGCACTTGCATCGCCTCGGCCGCCTCCTGCGGCGACAAGCCCGAGTGCGCGTACTGGTCCGCGGTCAAGGGCGCCGGTCGTTTGGGAAGATCCGGCTTGCTCTCATGAAAGCGGAAATCATCGAAATTGATGTGACCCCAACCGGCACTGTGCTGATCGACCACGCGAATCTTGATCATCGCTCCGGCGTGCTCTCGCAAGTCAACCAGGACCGGCTTGAGTGCTTCGCTTTCGTCTCCCGAGGATTCGAAAATGGCGGCTCCGGTTTTGTCGTCGACAATCTCCACCCGCGTCGTGGCATGCGAGCCTCCAGCGATCAGAAAGGTCGCCCAGGGCTGCGTCACTTTGAAGGCCACCGAGGTCAAGGTTCCCTGCGGCCCATCGCCTTGTTTCTCGAAGCCGCCGATCCAGAATCGGCCAGTGTGCTGGCTTCTCTCACCGCGCCGCAGCACGACCGTATCGCCTTCGACCGGCTGACCGACGAAGGCGTCCCCTTCGAGCTGCCAGTCTTTCAGCGTGCCGGTTTCGAAGTCCAGGTTGAGCGGCTTGCCCGACGCATCGACCGGCCGAATGCCCGATCGCGGCTCCGATTCGGCGCTCCATAGACTGCCGCCCGTCAGCGGCAACGACGCGGCGAGGCACATTGCGAGTTGGAACCATCCGGCCTGCCTGGACGCTACGCAATGCATCGAGAAGTCCTTCTGAAAAAAGGAAACACTGGGCGGGGTAGCCTGGGCTGTACTATTGTCAGACCATTACACGATAACATGTCTTTCTGCCCGCCGACAAGGAGGTTTGCCTCTTTCCAAAAGATTGCAGTTTTTGGGTGCCGATTATCCTTGATCTTTCTGGGAGCGGATTGACCGCTCATTGGGCGGCCGCTTCTTGCGCCGGCCCGCACTGCTCGGGTGCCCACGATTCGGATGGACCTGCGATTTGGCTCTTGGCTACAATTGCCCGCCCGGGCTGGAAAAACGGCGGCCTCGAGACCCGCAACAGACCGCCCAACAGGCGTGTCGCTTTTCGCGGGGTTCTCGCAGCAAGTCGGGTGCGCCCACCCCCGCGGCGGCGGCTTTTGTGCGTCCGCGATAGGAAAGGAATCTTTCGATGCGATCAATCGTGATGCTTACCGGATTCGCTGTCATCGGTGGTCTGTTGGCAGCCTGCCTGGTGGCGGCGGATGGAGAATCGAAGTCGGCGTCGAAACAAGTCGCGCGCCAACAGCCACCGACCGACACGGTTCAGGCCGGCACGATTAAGATCAATGCTCCCGAAGCGGAGCGGTCCGACGACGAGCGGGCCATTCGTCAAGTTGCCGACAAGGTTGCGCAGGCCTACAACGCGAAAGACGGCGAGGCGCTGGCGGCGCTGTTTACCGCGGATGCCGAAATCGTTGACGCCCAGGGGCACCGCTTTCAGGGCGGGGACGCCGTACGGCAAGTCTTTGTCGCCGCCTTCAGGCAATATCCCCAGGCCCAGATCGAAATTGAAATCGACACGATCCGGTTTTTGGGTCGGACCGTGGCGGTCGAAGACGGCGTCTCGCGATTGAAGCATCGGCCCGACGCGGCTGCCGAGGAGGGCCGTTACAGCGTGGTCCATGTGAAACAGGACGGCCAGTGGCTGATGGCCAGCACGCACGACCTGCTGGACGATGAGGCCACGGCCGCAACCGAATTGGAACGGCTCAGTTGGCTGGTCGGCAGTTGGGTGGACGAAAGCCCGGAGGCCTTGATTACCACGACGTATCGCTGGGCCGACAACGACAAATATCTCCTCGGTGAGTTCACCGTCCGGATCCACGGCCAAGAGGCCCTGACCGGAACCGAGCGCATCGGTTGGGATCCCTTGGCCAAGAAGCTTCGCTCCTGGGTGTTCGATTCCGACGGCGGATATGCCGAAGGGCTTTGGACACGCCAAGACCAAGAGTGGGTTCTGAAGCTGTCGGGCGTCACGCGCGACGGGCACGTCGGTTCCGCCACGAACGTTTACAACTGGCAGGGGGCCGACAAGTACACGTTTCAGTCACGCGATCGCGTGGTCGGCGGCAAGCTCACGGAAGACACCAAGCCCACGACGATCGTCCGCCAGCCTCCGCCGCCGGGACGGTGAGTGCTCGGCGGTCCCGGTTCCAGCACAGCGAAATCGAAGCTCACACGAATCGCCGCGCCCGCGCGCCGCACAACCTTAGCGGAGTCTTTGGCATGAGAACGGCACTGATAGTCACCCTGATCGGAAGCCTCGTTACTGCGCCGCTTGAGGCGCATGCCCAGCATGGACATGGCGGTGGCGGCTGGGGCGGTGGTGGTGGCGGCGGATGGCACGGCGGCGGTGGCGGAACGCAAGGGCGTGGGACCACCAACGCCAATACGTTCAGCCGGCCGGTCTCTTCGGCAGGGCCAGCACGTAGTGTCGGCCGGCCCGGCGGCCCGGCGAACTTCAACCACGCCGCGAATTTCGGCGGCAACCGGCCCATGTATCACGGCAACTGGTACCACGGCGACTGGCACGGTCATTATGGCGGAGCTTGGGGCGGCTATCGGCCCTATGGCTGGGGCTGGGGCGGTGGCGGCTTCGGTTGGGGACTGGGCACCGGATTCGGCCTAGGGCTGGGGCTCGGCGTCGGTGCCGTGGCGCTGGGATCGCCCTGGGGCTGGGGCTATTACGGATACAGCAACCCCTACTGGGGCGGTGGCTACGGGTATGGCTACGGTTACGGCGGCGGCCCGACCTACATCAATTACTCGCAGCCGGTCGTGATGGCGCAGCCAGTCAACCAACCCCAGCAGCCAGCCGCTGCGCCGGGAGGCTACAATCCCTACACGGCCCAAGGCGCGCCGCCGGCGCCGGCTCTCGATCCGGCGCAGCAAGCCCGACAGGACGACGCGCTGGCGATTTTTGAAAACGCGCGCGGCATGTTCACGCGCGGCGACTACAAGGCGGCCCTGGCTCAGACCGACCGGGCGATCAAACTCTTGCCCAACGACTCGGTGATGCACGAGTTCCGCGCCTTGTGTCTGTTCGCGATGGGCGATTATCAACAGGCTGCCGCGGCCGTGTATGCCGTGGTGTCGGTGGGCCCCGGTTGGGACTGGACCACGGTGAGCAACTTGTACCCCAACACGAACGTTTACGCCCAGCAGTTGGCGGCGCTGGAAACGTACCGCACGGAACACCCCGATGCGCCCGGCCCGCGATTCCTGCTGGGCTATCACTATCTGCTGGCCGGGCACAACGAGCAGGCCGCGGCGGAGTTCCACGAGGTCGTGGAGCTGCAGCCCAAGGACCAGCTCGCGGCACAGCTCTACAAGGGACTCACCACTCCGGCCGACGTGCCGCAACCCGGCCCGCCCGCGGAAGAGGCCGCGCCGGTCGACGCGACCAGCCTGGTGGGCTCTTGGAAGTCGAGCCGCCCGGACGGCTCGAAGTTCGAGATGAACCTGGCCGCGGATAACAAGTTCAGTTGGAACTTCACTCAGCAGGACAAGAAGCAATCGATGAAGGGCACCTACACGCTGGCCGACAACTACCTGATCCTCAAAGCCAGCGACCAGAACGCGCTGGTGGGTCAGGTGGAACTGGCCGCCAACAACCAACTCAAGTTCAAGCTGGCGGGAGGCAACGCCTCCGATCCGGGGTTGACGTTTACGCGCTGAAGTTATGTGCTGCTTCGACGCCGAATCTTGCGCCAAACTTTGCTTGCGCTCGGTAGCCCGTAGCGTCCGCTCTGCGGACCGAACCGCCCGCCGTTTTGACGCCAGACGGTCCTCACAGCGGACCCTACAACGCCGCCTCGTCGGCGTTCCAATCATCCGTAAGTGCCTACCGCGCGACCCGCACCGACCACCCCCCAATAGCGGCTCAGCCTGTTCGGCGCCTGGCAGTTTGCTATGATGGGCGTAGAAGAACCACGCCGGGCACCACATTGCACGCGCACGGGAGGTTGAATCGTGTCGAGCGCGCCTACCGCAACGGCCGTTTTCGCCGGCGGATGTTTTTGGTGTACCGAAGCCGCATTCGAACAGCTCGCAGGCGTGCTGGATGTCGAAAGCGGATATGCCGGCGGAGCAACCGATGCGGCCAACTACCAGCGCGTCTGCGATGGCGACACCGGTCACGCCGAGGTGATCCGCATCACCTACGATCCCCAGCGCATCAGTTACGATCGGCTGCTCGACGTCTTTTTCGACGCCCACGATCCCACCCAACTTAACCGCCAAGGCGCCGACGTGGGCAGCCAATATCGTTCGGCGATTTTCTATTCCAGCGACCAGCAGAAGCAGGCTGCCCTGGACAAGATCCGGCAACTGACCGCGGCCAAAACGTTTCCTCGACCGGTCGTGACCAGCCTGGAACCGCTGGAGAAGTTCTTCCCGGCCGAAGAATACCACCAGGATTATGCCCGCCGGCATCCGGGCGAGCCCTATATCCAGTTTCATGCCCTACCGCAGGCGTGCAAGGTGCGCGACAAGCACCCCGAGCTGGTCAAGAAAATCGACTAGCGTGGCGTATTTTTGAGGCATTTGCCCTGCGGCGATCAAATTGGGGTGCGGGATGTTGAGCAGCCCGTCGCTGCTCGACTAGAATGAAGTCCAGCTATGGACGAGCCCCCGATCGATTACCGGCTGCCGAGCGAACGCTTTCATGCCCCGATTCCGGGGTATCTGCTGGCCATTTCAGTCGTCGCGGTGGCCACGCTAGTGCGATTCATCTGCTGGCCGTTCTTCGGCACGCACGCCCCGCTGCTGTTGTATTACATCGCGATTTTCCTGGCCGCTCGTTACGGCGGGCTCAGGTCCGGCCTGGTGGCGACGCTGTTGGGCGGAGCCGTCGGCACCTCGTTCTTCATGGAGCCGGGAAATATTTTTCTCGCGCCCTTCAATCAGCAAGTCCGGGTGCTGATCTTTTTTGGCGAAGGAATTCTGATCAGTTGGCTGTGCGAATCGCTGCATATCGCCCGGCGGCGGGCCGAGGCGAACCTGCAACAGGCGCAGTCGGTCCAGGAACAATTGAAAACGGAAATCGACGAACGTCGGCAAACTCAAGAATCGCTCACCGCAGCGCATCGGCTGATGCAGGCGATCACCGATAACGCCACGACCAGCATTTTCATGATGGATCCCGGCGGGCACTGCACCTTTCTCAATCCGGCAGCCGAGGCGATGACCGGCTATCGGCTGGCCGAAATCGCCGGAAAGCCTCTGCACCAGGTGGTCCGCCCCATGCACCCCGACGGTCTGGCGATTCTCACCCAGAGCAGTCGTGGTCCACAAGACGTCGGGGTGTCGACGAACCTCAGAGGACACGAGGATGTTTTCCTGCGCAAGGACGGCACGTCACTGCCGGTCATGTGCAACGCGCGTCCCATTTTCAAAGACGGCTCGGTGGCCGGCATCGTACTCGAGGCCCGCGACATCACCGACGAGAAACGGGCGACCGAATCGCTCAAAGAGGCGGACCGCCGCAAAGACGAGTTCTTGGCCATCCTGGCCCACGAACTGCGCAACCCGCTGGCTCCGTTGGGCAATGCGCTGCAATTGCTCGAAACCGACGACGAGGACCAGGAAGTTGTCCGCCAGGCCCGCGACGTCATGAAGCGGCAATTCGGCCATCTGGTGCGACTGATCGACGATCTGTTGGACGTCTCGCGGATCACGCACGGACGACTCGAACTCCGCCGGGAGCGGGTCGAACTGTCGGCCGCGCTGGAAAGTGCGATCGAAACCAGCCGGCCGCTGATGGAAAGATTCGGTCACCGTTTCCATGTACCTGCCCGCTCGCAGCCGATCTATCTGGATGCGGACCTGGCGCGGCTGTCGCAGGTGTTTTCGAACTTGCTCAACAATGCGGCGAAATATACTCAACCTGGCGGCCAGATCTGGATCACGGTCGAGCGCGCCGATGACCAGGTGGTGGTGGCAGTCCGCGACAACGGAATCGGCATCCCAATTGAGATGCAGTCCACGATTTTCGAGCTGTTCGCCCAGGCCAACCGCTCGCTGAGTCGCTCGCGCGGTGGTTTGGGCATCGGATTGACGCTCGTTAAACGCCTGGTGGAATTGCACGACGGCACCATCGAAGCCCACAGTGAAGGAGAAGGCCAAGGCAGCGAGTTTCGGGTCAGCTTGCCGGCCACCGCCGACGTCGTGGCAGAGCGCACGCGGTGGGTTACCGCCGCAAACGGCCTGCCAAAGACCACTTGCGCGGGCCGGCGCATCCTGGCGGCGGATGACAATGAAGATTCGGCCGATACGCTGAGCCTCTTGCTTAAGCGACTGGGCGGCCAGGTGCGAACTGCCTACGACGGCCGCGCCGCGTTGGAAGCGGCCGCCGAATTTCGTCCCGACGTGGCATTCTTGGACATCGGCATGCCGCACCTGGACGGCTACGAAGTGGCCAGCCGGATCCGCGAGCAACCCTGGGGAAAACAAATCGTTCTGATTGCGCTGACCGGCTGGGGCCAGTCCGACGATCGCTGCCGCTCCCGGGCAGCCGGTTTCGACCACCATTTGGTCAAGCCGGTCGAACAGGAAAGCCTCAAGTCCTTGTTTGCCGAGATGCAAGCCGGCGCCGCGGCCGGCGATTGACGGACCACCTTGGCGGCCGGCCAGGGGGAAATTCGCTCGATCTGGCGGCGCGGCCCAATCGATTCGGTAATTCAACGGCAGCGATTTGGCCGATCCCCCATTTTTCCCCCAAGCCGGCCTTCCATCAAGCGGCCGTTTTCGGGTACGCTCCGCACCGCCTGGAACCGATTCGGTCCCGCCTGGGTACGCCATGACTTCGTCCTCACAGCCTGATACGCGCCCGCGGACTCGTTGGCGCCGATGGCACGCCCTGTCGGCATTGCGTTCACCCGCGGTATACAGTCTGCTGCTGTTGGCAGCGGGCTGGGCTCGCGTAGCCTGCGCCGACGGCGATGCTCCGTCGAAGGGAGGCGTTCAACTCCCGCCGCAGCACCCGGTGCAAGTCGAGGTCAGCGTCGAGCTGGTCGAAGTATCGCAAATCGTCGATCGCGACCAGAAATTCGAGGTCGAGTTCTACGTTTATTACACCTGGCACGATCCGCGCTTCGCCTTCGATGCCCAGCACGAAGGCACGACGCGCAAATTGATCAATGCCGACGACATCTGGAATCCCGATCCGCAGTTGCTCGACGAGTTGGACGTTAACGTGCGCGGCGGAAAGGTCGTGCATGCGTATCCTGACGGCAAGCTCTGCTTCAGCCGGTATTACCGCGGCACCATTGCCGGGGCGCTCGATCTGCACGAGTTCCCGCTCGATAAACATACGCTGGAAGTCGACCTGGAAGAATCGGTTTTCGAGTCCGACCAGGTGGTGTTCGTGCCGGGCGAGGTGCGAGCCCTGAAGCCCGAGCAAGCGGTGCCGCACGGCTGGAAGCTGATCGACTTGTCGAGCGAAGCGAAAACCTCGGTCTATTCCCGGACCGGCGAGCAATACTCAATGCTGCGGCTGAAGCTCGATGTGGCGCGCGATCCGCACTATTACTTCTGGGCGATCGTGCTGCCGCTGATTCCGATCGTGGCCACGGCCTGGTCGGTGTTCTGGATGAGCCCCAAGGAGTTCGCCGCGCAGGCCAGCGTGGGCATCACCGCCATGCTGACGATCGTGGCCTATCGCATCTCGATCGACAGCAGCTTGCCGCCGCTGAGCTATATGACGCGCATGGACTTTTTCCTCTTGGGGTGTCAGGTTTTCGTCTTCGGAGCGTTCATCGTCGTAGTGGCGATTCACATCCTGCACGTGCTGGATACGAGCGAAACGCGCGTCGCCGTCGCCCGCATCACGGCCGCCTGCCGTTGGATGCCTCCCCTGTTGCTATTGGCAACCTCCTTGCTGCTAAGCTTGCTGCCGGCGCGATTCGGTCACTGGGTACTGCTGGCTTCGATCGTCTCGATCGTGCTCTGCTACCCGCCCCGTCCGGCGCAGGTCCGAATGTGGTGCCGGTTGCTGCTGCGCCCGGAGAGCCTGCTGGCCTCGGACCCCGCGAACGTTTCGATCGATCATGCCGCGGGCACGCTCGGCAACCGGCCGCCCGTCGAACCTCGCCGGCGCGTCGCCTGAGGCATCGCGATTGCGACGGGCTGTCGGCCGCGGGCGCTAAAATAGCGGTGGCCGGCCCAGTTGACGGCGAACCACCGCCCATTGTCCGACGTGCATCAGCCAATGCCCGCCGGCGGCCATGCTGATTGCCGCTCCGACCGTGGGGGCGAAGTCGACGCCCGAGGGCTTGTCGAGATCGGCCTCGGTTGTCTTGGCCAGCGCCGCCAGGCTCGCGGCCCGTTGCTGCTGATAGATGCGCAGCAATTCCACCTTGGGGGCGAACACCTTGGGATCGTCCAGTTTGGAGGTCTCGGTGGTGTACTTTTGCTCGAACCCGGTCGGCAGCGGCGGCATGGCGCCCGGCACCGACTTGGAGAGCAAGTGATTTTCGGCCACGATCAGGTGTCCCAACTGCCAATTGATGTGGTTGCAGGCGGGAGCTGGCCGGTGCAACAGATCGGCGTCGGTCAAATCTTCCAAATAGCCCATAGTGATCATCGAACTGGCGTCGATGGACAACTTGATTGCCTCTTGTGCTTTCATGCAATTGCCTTTTTCTTTTGCAAAGTTTCGAGTTGATGGGGGGTGGCGACCGCTGACGTCCGGCATTGTACCGGATTGCCATTCGGTCGGCCAACGGCTGGCCTGGCATGGACCTCAGAACGGTTTGGCGGTGCGGTGGTTTCAGAATCCGCCCCAGAGCGCGCGGCACTCGAGAGACTCAATGCCCTAGCAACTTGTGAGTCGCGGAAGCGGAAAATGAATTCGCCGGTTGCGAACGAGCGGCGTAATAGCCGCCCCCTTCCTGCTCGTGCAGGTTGTCGTGCAGCGAGCGCAGTTCTTCGTACGACCAGGTCTCGATTTCCCAATTTGCCGCAATGTGCCGGCCATGAGCTGGGCCGCGCAAATGGGCGATGACTCGTTCGCGGGTGGGGTTCCAATCTTCGTCGATCGACCAATGATTGCCGCGCAGGGGGTAATGATTGGTCGACTCGACTCGCGCCGCCTCGGGCACTGATCCCGCCGGCCGCTCGTCGACACCTTTGGCCAGCCAGCCAAACGTCCAAAGATCGAGGGGCGTGGTGCAACCCGAGTGGAACGAGCGCACGATTTCTCCGCCGCTCAGGCAGGCCACCGTCGGAAAATGGTCCGGCTTGAGCTCGGCGATCAGGTCGGGAATCGACTCCGCGTCGACAATCTGCAAATGGTTTTCAGGGCCCTCGCCGATCCTCCAGCCGCGGAGCCGCAGCTTTTCGAAGTCGCCGCCGGGCCGGCGCAGCCGGGCCAGCTCCTGCTCGCACCGCTCGCAATCGTCGGAAACGATGAACAGTACCCGCGGGTTCTGCGCCCGCTTGTCCCCGCTGGGCTTGGCACTGGGCGCATCGCCGGACGGCCGCGGCCCAGACCGAGCCGCAGTTTGGCCTGGCGTGGCGACGGGTTCCTCAGCAGCGCCGCTGCCGGACACCAACGACGAAAACAGCAGGGCCGTTGCAAAAACGAGGCGGGACATATCGGTCCGATGCCATGTGCGACGTGAAAAGAGCTCCCGCCTGGAAGCTTGGGTAGTATACCGCGTGCTATAGCCACTGTCAGCAATCTGCCGCCGCCGGATGCGACGTTTTTGCGGCGGCTTTTCGGCCCCAAGGGGTCCATTTGGGCGAAGCGGCTTTTTTTAGCGGGCAACCGTCGGGCGCGGTATTATTGGGGCGGCTTGCCTGGCGCAAGCCGCTTGCAGTTTGCGACCACGACCCACCCCCCAGCGCGGAGAATTTGCAGTGTCGAAGGACCACGGATCGAAGGGCCACGGCCACCACGGCGAGCACGGCAGCCATCGTCAATACGAACAGGAAAAGGCGAAAAAACGCGGCCTGCACAAAGATTGGCGCACCTGGGTCGTGGTGCTGCTGATGCTCGGCGGGATGGGTCTTTACCTGGCCACGATGGATGAGGCCCTATCGCCGGTCCGCGAACCGGGGCCCAAGGGACCTGCATCCACCGAGACCCCCATGCCGGCCGACGCGCCGGCGCCGTAAACCCAGGGGCGGCCGGGGCATGGCTTGGGCATTCAAATTCGCCGGCCGACTGCTGCGGATCGGGGTGATCGTTTGGGTCGCGCCGGCGAGTCTGTTGGGACTGGCGGTCGGACTCGCCGGGCTGTCGACCGGTGGCGGCATGCAGCGCTGCGGTCGCGTGTTGGAGTTTTGGGGCGGCGCCGTGACCTGGCTATTGCGGCACGCACCCTTCATCAAGGGAGCCTTCGCGCTGACGCTGGGCCATGTGGTGCTTGGTCAGACGCGCGCCGAGTTGGCGCGCTGCCGCGATCATGAATTGGTGCACGTGCGGCAATACGAGTGTTGGGGGCCATTGTTCCTGCCCGCCTATCTTGGTTGTTCGCTGGTGCTTTGGTTGTGCGGCCGGAACTACTACCTCGACAATCCATTCGAGGTTGAAGCCTTTCGGAAAGCACCTTGAGAAATGCAAGCGAGTTAGCCCGGCCCCATTAACGACAAAGGACCGGCGTTCAGCCGGTCCTTTGCACATATCGTTCGTGGTTCAATATTCAACGGAGTTTGATTACCGGTGACCCCCATGGCCGCCCGAGCTGTGCGGCGCCACTGTGGCCGGCCCCGGCGTGAACCTTCGACGACAAATTGGACGCTTTCGTCTTGGCGGCTTTCTTGATCGCCTGGTTACGTTCGTGCCGATCCTTCTCGAGTTGCTTGCGATCGTGATGTTCGGCTTGTTTATCGTGGTGAGCGTCGTGCTCGGCGTGGTGCAGTTCGCGGCGATCCTGGTTGACATTGTGTTGGGCTTGTTGCAGATTGCCCGTGCCGGCATTCGAGCCGGCGCTACCGGTTGCGGGAGTGCTTCCCGCCGCAGGCGAGCTCAGCTGTGCGCTCCATTTCGATCCGCCGCTGGTGGCTCCTGAGGCCGCGGCGGCCTGATTGCGAATCTGCCGGTCGGCGTTGAGTTCGTGCCGATCGTGCCGCGCGTCGCGCTCATCGTGATGCAGCTCGTGGCTGTCACGGTTCAGGTTATGCTCGTCGCGGGCGATGTTGCGCTCGTCCTGGGCCCGGGCGGCCGGATTGGTGTCCTGAGCCAGATTGCGCGGCCTGCTGCAAATTGCGCTCGTCGTGATTGATGTTGCGCTCATCGTGGCGAACGTCAGCCCGGTCGTGGTTCAAATCGTGCCGCTCGTGGTTGACGTTCTTTTGGTCTTGCTTCAGGTTGCTCGATCCGGCTTGCGAGCCGACAGCCGCACTCTTCCCTGCGCCGGCGGTCGAAGTCGACTTTGCGCCGCTGGCGGTCTTGGGACTGGCGGCCCCGGAAGTCGAAGTCGGCGAGGCCGTCGATCCGCCGGTCGCGGGAGTCGAAGCGCCGCTGGCCGAACTGGATGCTGCGGCGGCCTGATCGCGAATCTGCCGGTCCGCGTTGAGTTCATGGCGATCGTGCCGCGCGTTGCGCTCATCGTGATGCAGTTCGTGGCTGTCACGGTTCAGGTTATGCTCGTCGCGGGCGATGTTGCGCTCGTCCTGGGCCCGGGCGGCCGGATTGGTGTCCTGAGCCAGATTGTGCGCGGCCTGCTGCAAATTGCGCTCGTCGTGATTGATGTTGCGCTCGTCGTGGCGAACGTCAGCCCGGTCGTGGTTCAAATCGTGCCGCTCGTGGTTGACGTTCGCTTGGTCTTGCTTCAGGTTGCTCGATCCAGCCTTCGAGCCGGCAGCCGCAGTCTTTCCTGCGCCGGCGGTCGAAGCGCCGCTGGCCGAACTTGACGCTGCGGCGGCTTGATTGCGAATCTGCCGGTCCGCGTTCAGCTCGCGGCGATCGAAATTGCCGTCGCGTCGGTCGTGTCGCTCGTCGCGCTCGTCGTGGCGCAGTTCGTGGCTATCACGGTTCAGTTGCTGCTCGTCGCGGGCGATGTTGCGCTCGTCCTGGGCGCGGGCGGCCGGATTGGTGTCCTGAGCCAGATTTCGCGCGGCCTGCTGCAAATTGCGCTCGTCGTGATTGATATTGCGCTCATCATGGCGAACGTCGGCCCGATCGCGGTTGGCGTCGCGCCGATCGTGGTTCACGTCGCGCCGCTCGCGGTCGACGTTCTTTTGATCTTGCTTCAGATTGGTTTTGTTGCCGGCCGATGCGGTTGGCGCCGCCGGCGTCGCGGCCGGCGAGCTGGCGTCCGCAGACGTGGTGGGGGCGGCGGCAGGTGCGGCCGCCGAAGTGGTTTGGGCCAGCGCCATTCGATCGGCGCCGACAAGCGCGAATACGACGAGGGTCAACAAGGACAATCGCATCGGTCAATCTCCTGAATAAGGAAGCGAATCGGCCGAGTTGAGATGTGATTTCGGCCGCCACTTGAAGCCTATGTCAATTTCTTGAGGCCATCCGGGCCGGGAGGTGACTTTTTCGTAAGCGTGCGGACCGGATTTGCGGTTTAACGCGAGACTGCTAGCCGCCCGACGCTGTCGGGCTGCCGCCGTGCCGCCCGGCGTCTGCGGCCGTTTCCGCCGCAATCGGCCGAAAATCCGGGCAATTCGCGTCACGATCGGCTGCCGGTGAGGCGACTTTGCTCTGGATACGAAAGCCCAAATCGCCTATCGTCCGCCGCTCGAAATATTGGACCACCGATCCAAAAGGAGTTGGCTATGAATCGGCAGACATGGAGTATGACGGGCGTCGTGCTGTTGGGGCTGGTTTTCGCGGGCCGTTACCTTTCGCTCCCCGGCGCGTTGGCCGCCCCCGAGGCACAGCAGGACATTGCCTGCTACTTCTCGCCCAAGGGAGGCTGCACCGAGGCGGTCGTCGCCGAGATTTCCCGCGCCCAGCAAACGATTCTCGTGCAGGCCTATTCGTTTACTTCGGCGCCGATCGCCAAGGCCCTGGTCGAGGCCCAGCAGCGCGGTGTGCAGATTACCGTGATTCTCGATAAGAGTAATCTGACCGGTCAGTATTCATCGGCCGATTTCGTTCTGCACGCGTCGATCGCCACATATATCGACAGCCAGCACGCGATCGCCCACAACAAGATCATGTTGATTGACGGCCGCACGATCATCACCGGCAGCTTCAATTTCACCAAGCAGGCTGAAGCCAGTAACGCCGAAAATTTGCTCGTGATCCACGACCGGCCCGAGTTGTTCGCGCAGTATCAGGCCAATTTCAAGCACCATTTGGAGCACTCGCAAAGCTACACGGGACGCCCCAACGTGGAGTCGGCAGGGCTGGATGGCCAGGCCGAGCCGAAGGCCAAATCGACGCGCCGCCGCCGCTAAATTGCTATTCCGAAATTGCTATTCGAACGGAAGCAGGACCGGGTTTCACGCGGACCCGCGTGAGGATTCCCCGTTTCCCCTACAGGAATCAAGGTTCGCGCCTACTTCAGCCGTTTGACGAACTGGCAGCCGATTCGATAGCGCAGCGGGGTTTCCTGAACGCAAAAAGTCGTGCGGCCAATCAGCCGCATCGAGGCCGTGCTCGATTCGAGAGCCACCACGACGTATTCGAAGTCGATCGGCTGGCTCCAATAGAACGACAGTCCGCCGGCGGAGATGTCGTGGCAAGGCACGCGCCGGAAATCTGCCGTCCGGGGCATGTCATTTCCAGAATACGGCGCAATGACTTGCTGCGCCGAGAAAGGGAATCGCTCCGAGTCCCGCCGTTCGGAACCGTCGCTGCTCGCGCTTTCCGGAAACGTTTGCAGTACGCGATGTACTTCTGCCAAGTCGGCTGTTTGCATGACAAATCCCGTTTTCGTTCGCCCCCTACCAGGTTTATAGGTCGAATTGGGTCGAATTCAGCCGACGAGATCCGACTCGATCGAAGAAAGACAGCAACTTCGCGCGGCCTCTGCCCTTTCAATCGGAAGAATCATTATCGCCCGCGCCTCCGGCAAGACTCTTATTCGGCACTGCCCCGGCAAGCGTGTCGGGCTCAGCGCGTCAGAGCGAATCCCTCAGCGGCGTGCTCGCGACGATCGCCGGGGACGGCCGATTCGGAGGCTGGGGATGATAGATCAGCGTGACCTGTTTGGCGGCAATTTCGACCACCGTGTAACTGACGGTGCATGCCTCCGGGCGGTTCATGCAGACGCTCAATTCCGGTGCATCCGGCCACTGGTGCCGGTGAAAAGCGTCCTGCTCCGCCGGCCAATCGCCAGGCCCATGAAACCAGTGCCGAAAAAGTTCGCGGCGCGGGTGCTCGACCCGCTGGTCCCCCAAGCCGGACGACGTGAACATCATGGGACCGGTCAATGTGCTGCGCGATTTTAGTTGCACGTGCCGGCCGGCCCAAGCACATTCGGCCACGTCGACCGCGCCTACCAGCACCAACCGAAAGGGGGCATGCCGGCTGGCGTCGATCGACTGAGCCCGCTGCACGAGCTCCTCGAATCGGCTACTCTCCAAAAGTGCCGGAATGATCGTGCCGCGGCTTACCAAGGCGTGCGCCGCCCGCTCAAGCGGCTCGGGATCCGAGCCCGCGGGATACGCGTTGAGCAAAACGGCGGCCAATCCGGCGTCGCTCGCTCCGATCCAAGTCCCGCCGGACTGCGGGTCGACCGGCAAGATGATTTGCCGCTGTCCGGCCGCACGCACCACCGGCGGCAAGGCGTCGGGCCGGCTGCGCGACTCGTCGCGGTTGCAGGCAATCCGCACGCTCCGCGCGGGGCCGGTTTGCACGGGAAGGATGGTCAGCGTACACATGAGGCAAACGACGATGGGCGGAAATCGCCTCAGTATAGTATCCGGCTGACAAGTATAAACCGATGGGCGCAAAGCAAAGCCGCGCGGCAGGGGAGATTGCCGGCGGCTTCGCGAACCGAGGTCGTTGGGCGCAGCGTTAGTGCTTCGGCTTGCCTTGCACCGCCTGTTTGACGCTGTCGACCGCTTTTTCGGTGGCTTTCTTGACCTTGCCCGCCGCCTGATCGATTTTGCCTTCGCGACGCAACTTGTCATCGCCTGTCAGGGTGCCGGCGGCTTCTTTTACGCGGCCCTTGGCCTCGTCCATATTGCCAGTCATGGAAGCATCTCCTGAAAAATGAGGGGTGAACTGGAAACGCGCCTCAACAGCAATGCAAATGCGGGGCCAGCCTGCGGAGAACCAACCCAATCGCAAAAATGGGTTAGCTGGCCCGAGAAGGGCCCTCTCCCAACTGGTTCACGCGCGGCCACATCGCCACCAACGCGACCAAAAAGGCCGTTGAGCGGCTAGCCGGCGCCGCTGCTTGCAGTTTCGCTCGCCCCTCGAACGCCCGACTTGTGACCTATATTTAATGGGCAGCACGCCGTGACGATATCACCCTCGTCGGGCATCGTGGGCCCCAAGGTCGAGCGTGCGAAAAAGGGGGAACCGTTTTATGCTGAGCTTCACAAGTCGATGGAAAATGGCCGCCGCATGCCTGGCAGCGCTGGTCGTGTTGGCGGTGTTGACTCGCTCGGAGGCCGCATTCCCCGACCAGGACCAGGATTCGGAGCAGCGGCCGGGCGGCTTCGGCCAAACCGACTCGTCCGCCGACTCGGGCGATACTCATTATCATTTTCACTACCACTACCACCCCCCGTATTTGTCGCACTACGACAGTTCGGGCGCGTCCGGCTACGGGGGCAATAGCGCCCAGCCGTTTGCCCCCAACGGCACGGCCGGCGCCAATCGCTATTACACCCAGGGCTATCTCAACTCCAGCCGCACCCCCTCGCCCTCGCAGAGTTTCGTGGGCGACCGGGATGACGAAGACGGTCAGACCGAGATCATGGATCAACCGGGCTCCGACGAAGCCGACAGCAACGACGAGGTCGGCGAGAACGTCGATGAACCTCCCGCGTTTGCCGGCGCCAATACTCAGCAGATCAGTTCTCAGCCGATCACTCCTCAGCCCATCGCTCCTCAGCCAAGTTTCTATTCCAACAACAACCCACGCCCCAATCAGCCGGCCGGCAATGCCGCTCGCCCGAATTCAGCATCGCGGCCGAGTTCGGCCGCACGCCCGAGCTCAAACGCGGGCCCTGTCGGTCTGCCCGGCGACCGGGGTTATCTGCGCGTGCTCGTGCCGATGCCCGAGACGAAACTGATCTACGACGGGCACGAGGTTCCCGGCAACGGATTGCTCCGCTTGCTGATGACGGCCCGGATCCAAAACGGCGGGACCCTGACCTACACGCTGGTTGCGTCCTGGAAAGACATTTCCGGCAAATCGCGGGTCTCGGTCCACGATGGGGCGATCGAAGCCGGCGAGCATCAAACGGTCGAGTTCAACGTGGCCACGGGCGACGGGCAATAGCGGTATGTCGCCACGCAGAAGGAGCGCCATCGAAAGGTTTCGTTCCAAGAAGAGTTCTTGAACATCCTGCGCAAATATGACATTCCGTTCGACGAGCGCTACATCTGGCGCTGATCGGACGGTTCGTTCGACCCCTCTCGGGTCGGTCGGGTTTTGGCGCGGCGTGCCTTCCGAGGGCGCTGCCCGCTGCTATTGAAGGGAACCCCTCGCGGGGTTCGTTGTCGGGCGATCCCACGGGGCGACGATCGAGACTGGCGCAGCTGCCCTCGAATGCGGATGCGCGCCGTGCTGCCGCCGCCCCGGCAGGGGCACAAGCCAATAGCCGGGGGCAATCGCCCCCGGTAAGCCGACAAGCCACAAATTCATTCGACCCCGCGAGGCGTCGGGCCGCGGCGCCGCGCGATGCAGCCATCCGCGAGTGGCTTGCCATGAATTGCATTTTCTGCAAATGGCCGCCGAGAAGTTTGGTAAGCCAAGCGGCCGAAGAATTGCGAGGACAATGCGCAAGGTTGAATTGCGTACGATCTCAGCGACCATCAAGGGAAATGTCGAACTCGCCATCTTTCGTGGGTACCGTAAGCAGCAGGTCGGACGTTTCCGGCTGGCTGTAACGGAGCGGCGTAATCAGCGGCGGCATTACCCGTCCGCCGGCCGAAAGGCGATTCGAATCCCCATCAAGTGTGTGGGCAGTCACGGTGACGTGATACGTGCCCGGCCGCAAGCCAATTTGACTGCCGGTCTTGGCAACGTAATGCCCGCCGACCACATGGGCATAGCCCGCGGGACCTGTAACGGCGGCGTGGAACCGCACTAGACCGCTGACCAGCGACTCTCCATCCACAGTCACTTTACCGCTCACCGGGAACAATGCCTCGCCAGTGCAACCGGCCGCCGTAACCAGCGCGGCGAGAAGCAGCCACTGTGGTCGGAGGTGATACATCAAAAGTTCTCTCCAGGTACCCACCAGGCCGAGCGAAACGATGCCCGCAGCGATGGCGAGTCGGCTACGGAAGCTGCACTATCTCGCCGCCGGCTCGTGTACTCAGTCCTTGATACAAGGTGAAGTCGATTGAATCTTCGACAAACTGCACGGATCCATCGGCCAGGCAGAAGTTCGCGCCGCCCGGATGCATGCTCCGGAAGCTGATCACGACGGGCCAATTAAGGGGATCAGCCGGTATAAAAAAGAGATTGAGAGGTTGCTCGGTGGTGCAATAATCGTTGTTAGCGTAGTACGCGCCCGAATGGTAATTCTGACTAGGCACGTCCTCGCCAATCATCAACGTGTGACTCGTTCCGTCGCCAATCAAATTCCAGGTGATTGGGTGTAAAAAGCTCGAGAGCCACAATAGACCATCGCAATCTGGCGAAAGGCGACAGGCCAGATTGGTGCCCGCCACACCTTTGTAATTGGTGACAGCTATTTCCAGTGGCGTAATCTGCAACATGTCCGTCGAAGTGGGATCGGACGTGCCGTCGGACGGACAAAGGATTGAGTCGAAAGAAGTCTTCAGTGCCCCACGGCAGCCTGGATCGACAATTCCACTCCCGGCACCCATGTTTCCCGTGAGATACGGCTTGAATTGATCGTACAGCGCCTGTTGCTCCAAGTAGGGAAGCAATACGACGATCCAGCCCTTGCCGTTAAATCCTTGTGCCGTCCAGCCCATGCTGATTGGCAGGACTCGGTAGGCTGCGCTGTAATTGTGGACCGCCAAACCGAATTGCTTCAGATGATTGGTACATTGCATGCGCCGTGCTGCTTCGCGAGCCGCTTGCACCGCCGGCAGTAGGAGCGCAACCAAAATGCCAATGATGGCGATCACCACCAACAATTCCACGAGCGTGAGACCACATCGCCAGCGAATACTAAATCGCTCGGGCCGCCTCAGTAACGCCTTTACGGATCCTAAGCCGCGCCGACCGCTCAGGTTCTGATGCGTACTTTGCGGCCGCATGAATTAACTCTCGGCATTCACTCTATGAATAGTTGGCAGACTCGCTGTTTGTAATCAACGCTTCCGAATCGCATAGAGAGCAAAGGCGCCGAGCACGAGCAGAATAAATGTCGAGGGCTCCGGCACGACCGCGGTGGCACTGACCTCGAATTCATTGAGCACGAAGTTGCCGCTTCCCGATCTGCCGGGGCCGGGGTTGGGACTGGGTTCCGACGTGCCGCCCACACCCGCGTATGCGTCTAAGCGGAAGCCGGTGATTCCGCGAAGCGCCGTCGTTGCGGTGATGGTGTAAGTGTCCGTATCGGGATTCGTGCCGGATACGGTGATCGAGTGGTCCCCGTTGATAGTCAAGGTCGCTCCATCGGTGTCTGTCGCCGTGAGTGGCGCCAGAGCTGTCCAACTGGACCCGAGCTGGCCACTGACGGCGTCGGAACCATCATGGCCGTCGGCAAAGTTAGCACGGTTATCGGTCGTGACCGACAGGAGAAACTTACCAAGTGTGTGTTCAAAACCAAGCAGCATCGGCAAGGTGAATGTAAGATTCGTGCCACCAGCTCCGCCAAGGTCCGTTGTCGTTTCCCACACGGCTGTTTGATTTAAGCCCAATTCGCCGCTAATCGCCCAACCGTTGGAACCGCTTAGGTTCCCATCGATAGTTTTGCCAACCGAGAAGCCGCCCTGCGAATACGTAGCGGTCGCATTCTGCAAGGTCACCGGGGTAGCCAGCCCGGTGGATGGGCTCGCCGCCACGAGGATCAAGGCCAGATACATGCCAGACAGCGCCAACCCTTTGTGCAGATTCAACATGTTCGATTCTCTTTCAAAAAATAGGTGGGAAACAAATCACTCGTTTGACAAGTCGACCCGATCGACACTTCTGCTCTTTCAATTCGCGACGTTGGGATCAATCACCAATAGACTGCGGAGCCGTAAGGGGTTCTGCTTGGACTTGCAACTCGTTGAGTACGAAATTGCCGCTTTCCGATCGGCCGGGGCCGACACCGGCTTCCGCGGCGGCGCCCACGCCCGCAAAGGTCTCTAAGCGGAAGCCCGTAATTCCGGTAAGCGCAGTCGTCGCGATGACAGTGTAAGTATCCGACTCGGGATTCCGACCAGATACCGTGACGGAGTTGTCGCCGTTGATGGTAAATGTCGCTCCCTCGGTGTCGGTTACCGTGAGCGGCGCGAGCGTAGTCCAATTGGCGGTAATATCGCCAGCGGTGGCCACACCGTCGGCAAAGTTAGAATGGGCATCGGTCGTGACCGAGAGACGAAACCTACGAATCGTATGATTGACACCGAACAGCATCGGCATCGTGAATGTAAAGTTTGTGCCAACAGTGCCGCCAGGGTCCGTTGTCGATTCCCAAACGGCTGTATGATCGACGCCCGCTCCTCCAAGACCAATGGCCCAACCGTTGCCACCGCTTAAGTCCCCATCGATAGTTTTGTTGATCGAATAGCCATCCTGCGAATAGTCAGCGGTGGCGCTCTGCAACGTTACAACGCGACGATTCGTTGGCCCTTTGGCGAATTCGCTGCGCCACTCTGGATTGATTGGAATCGAGGTGAACTTAGCTTGTTGGCTATCGACGCGCAGCGCGTTGCCTGCCGTAACACGTACTTCTTTATTGTGCGTGGCGGAAGAAGCTGACTCGCGGGCCACGACAACGCCGGTAAACACGTGGACTTCCGCGTTTTGCTGGTCGTCCACTTCTACGCCAAATTCGGTTCCCAGATCGACGATTTCCGCCATCGGCGTCTTAATGGTAAACCCTATGGCTCGCGACGGAACCGTAGCCACCAACTTCCCGCGATGCAGAAAACCGCTGTTGGGTGAACAGACTTCAAAATCGGCCGGGCCCTGGACAACCACCATTGCTCCGTGAGCGAATGTCAATTCAGCCTGCCCTGTCCGTACCTGGAGCGTTTGACCAGCAAGGTAATCTCTCGCTGTCGTGCTCGATTTCTCTTGCCATCGCGCATTGTCGGCGCGCGTTAATATCGCGGATGGCGGAGCAGGTCTTTGCTCGACGATTCGCGATGCGCCCGTGCCGCCCGTCAGCCGCGCCGATGTTTCGGCGGCAGGCCGCGACAAGTCTTTCGGATTCCGATTCCCCAGGTGGGCACGGGTAATCGCGAGCGAGACCACCAGCACAAGGAAATAGGTGAATAGGCAAACCGTGATTCCCGCCGCCAGCACCCTGGGCGAAGCGAGCCAGGTTGCCGAAAACTGCAGCGCCGTGCCAAGAAAGCCGAGCGTGGGTTGCGGCGCTGGCGGAGAGCCAGCCACTGAGTCCAACTTCGGAACTTCGCTTGGCCCGAAATGATCGATATCGGCCAAGGCCAGCGCCTGCATCCGGCGCCGTTTCAATGACTGCCGCAATCCAACCGAAAGAAGCGCCCGTTGCGCCAGCAATTCGAGAGCGTCGCGGTCGGACTCGATATGCCGCATAAGTGTGGCGGCCTCGTCAACCAACAAATCATCGTCGAGTAACCGGTCGATCGCTTCACTCCCTGCCTGATTCATGAGCGTGTATCCTTGGCTAACTGGCATTCGATACACGCTGCCAGCGCGTCTCGAACGCGAAACAGCATGGCCCGCACGGCGCCTGTCGTCGACTTCACGCCGACCGCGATCTCCGATATCGGCAAGTCGTCAACGTAGCGCATATCCAGAATTCGGCGCGATTTTTCCGGCAGCTTCTCTATGCAATGCTCCAGGGCAAGCTGTCGCAGGGCGGTTTCAGAGTGACGCTCCGACAGGAAATCGCCCAATTGGTCAAGTACCGCGTCCGAGAAGACGTGACGCTCGCGATCCTTCTTTCGGTAGTAGTCGGCGACGCGAGATTTGGCCAACCAGAGGGCCCAAGCCACAAAGGGCCGGGTCGAGTCAAATTCGCCGAACCGTCGAGCGGCCGTCAACGCCACCTGCTGGAGCACGTCTTCGGCGTCCTCATGCCCGCGTACCGCAGCGAAAACATAGGCGCGTACTGGTAGTTCGGCATCAAGCCAAAATCGAGTCAAAGTTTCATGCGAATTGGCTGTCTGTTCGCTGCTCACAATAGGTATGCCGCCGGAGGATCCGAAATGTTACGAAAAAAATCTCTCGATCTTAACTTGGCAAACGCGACCGACGGGGTTGTGACGCCAGCGCGAGCGAATTCCCCGCAATCGCTTCGATACTTATCCTGTTGGGGAATCGACAGATAGGGAGCTGAGGGCCGACCAGATTTCCAATATAGAGCCAAAGCCAGACACCCACGTTTTGAACGTCCGTGCGATTAAACGCAATTTCCAACCGCTCGGGGCGGCCACGGCCGGAGCGGCCAACAGCCTGTTGAAGAATTGAAGTTGGACATGAAACGGGGTGCCACTTCTGGCTCGCCCAGCAGTGAATCAACGGTTTTTACGGCACTGCTGGACGAGCCAGCAGTGGCACCCAAATACTTCAACAGGCTGCCCACCACCGCTCGCGAACGCGGCAGCGACTTCATCGACTTGCAAGACTTTGCTGGTCATGCCGATCCCCGCACGACGCTCACCTACATCCGCAACTGCGGCCGGCTGAGCAACTCGCCAGCCTACGTGCTGCGGTATTGAGTACTCTCCAGACCTTCCCTTTCCGCGTGACACCGCGGGCGATCCGTCCTATCATCGAGTGACACGACGGAGGGAATCATCCTGCACCAAGTGCAACTCAGCGACCAACTTTATCAGCAAGCCGAACGCCGGGCGGCCGAGGCCGGGTTCCCCAGCGTCGATGAGTACGTTGCCGACATCGTGCAGCATGACGTGGCGGATGAAGTCGAGAATCTCGACCATTTCTTTACTCCCGAGCGGCTAGCCCACATAGACCAGTCCATCGCTCAAATTCAGGCTGGCCAAGGGCTGACGAGCGAGCAAGCCAAGGCGGAAATGGCCAGACGCAGGGACGAATGGCTTCGGCAAAACGCACGCTGACGGTTGTCCGCTCCCCGACTTGCGTTATGTCGTGTTCCGACGGACTTCCAAGGGGCACGGCCACGTCGTTGTGTACCGCGTCGAGGGCGATGTGGTGGAGGTCGTGCACGTCTTTCACACGGCCCAGGACTGGCAAGCAAAGCTCATCGAGAACTTGCCCCGCCGCCGGTAAACCTCAACCCGCCGCCACCCGGCAATGCTCCAGCAGCTTGTCGGGCGTGGTCACGTAGCTGACGTAGAACGGCCCGAACTCGGCATAACGGGCGCTGGCCTCGTCGAATCGCATGCGGTAGACGATCTCTTTGAGGAACTCGGGATTGCGGGCCCAGAGCGTGACGCCCCATTCCCAATCGTCGAAGCCCAAGCCCACTGTAATCAATTGCGTCACCCGGCCGCCGAACGTCATGCCCGTGCGACCGTGCTCGGCCATCAGCCGGCTGCGCTGCGGAAATTCGAGCAGGAACCAGTTTTCGCCGACCTCGCGCTTTTTGTTCATCGGATAGAAGCAGGTGCTGGGCCAAGGGGGCAGGTCGGGCGTGAGCCGCTGCTTGCGCATCATCGCTTCGCGCGATTCGTAAGCTTTGAGCTTGGCCTTGTAAGCCGCTCCGACCGGGTCCTCGCCTTCTTCGACCAGCCGCTGGCCGTACTGCTCGACACTCGGCACGTATTCTGAAACTTCCGTCACCGACACGAACGAATAAGTCGGCTCCAGGGCCACGCCCAGCGGGCCCGACATCAGCCGCTGGTGCAGCGCGTCGATCTTGAGCGGGTCGGCATCCAGCAGCATCAATCCGAAGTCGGCCTTGTGACCGCTGACGATCGAAGTTTGCAGCCGGGCCGGCGCGCCGTCGTGCCCGGGATCGAGCGCGGCTTGGAAGGCTTCGCACCCGGCGGCCAACTCGGCCTGGGTCAGGCCCTTGAGGACGGCGCGCTGGAAGCGGTAGTACAAATGGCTGCAATGCCAGCCTTCGCTGGGGGTGAGCGACACTTCGCCAGCCGGCCCGGGGGCATGACTCATCGATTGGATTCCTGCGTGCAAAGCGTGGATTGGATGCGTGGCCCCATGTGCGCATATTTGCCCAGCGAGGTCAACCGGGGGCAGCCGCCGACTTGCGTGCGGCAGAACATCCGCCAGGATTTACATATCCGCCGGGATCTATATATCCGCCGGCAGCTACGGCTTCTTGAGCGTCATCAAATATGCCACGACGTCCACCAAATCCTGCGCGCTGAGCAACTTTTGCAGATCGGCCGGCATCAGCGAGGTGGGCAGCTTTTTCAGTTCTTCCAAGTCGCTCATCTTCAGCGTGTGCGAGATCGCTTCGGCGTCCTTGAGGACCACTTCGTCATCCGTCTTGCTGACCAGCAGGCCGGAAATCACCTTGCCGTCGTCGGTCACGGCGACGAAGGTCTCGTAGTTGTGGCTGATGCCGGCGCTGGGGTCGAGAATGGCGATCAGCAAGGCGTCCTGCCCCAGCTTGGTGCCGATCTCGGACAGGTTCGGCCCGACCTCTTTGCCTTGGCCGTCGACGACGTGGCATTTATTGCACGTGGCCACGGCACTGAATAGCTGCTTGCCGTGGGCCGAGTCCCCCTGCATCTTGAGCAGCTCGGTCAGCGGGGGCAGCGGCTTGGCATTTGCCGAGGCCGGCAGTTGCAGATATTGGGCCGCTTCGGCCCGCACCTCCGGCATCGGCGAGGCCAAGAGCACGTTGGCCACGGTGAAGTTCAGATCCGCCGGCAGCTTTTTGTCTTTGGCCAGCGACAGCAAATACGCTTCGCCCGACTTCGATTTGCCGACCGCCGTGGCCGCGGCGCTGCGCACCGCAAGCGGTTTGCCCGCATCGGTGACCAGCGGCATCAAAGTCTCCAGCGCCTGCTTGCCGCCCACGTTGCCCAGCGCGCCGATGAGTGCGGCGGCCCGCGGCGTATCGTCGCCGGCGATCGTCTGGGCGAGAAGGCCGGCTTCGTCTTGCTTGAGCAATAGCTCAGTGGCCTTGACGCCCGCGGTGGTGCCGCTTTGGGTCACGGCCAGGTCGAGCAGCAGCTCGCCGGCGCCGGAGATCTGGAACCGATCGAGCAGTTGAAAGAATTGGGCGCTGCCGGGATTCGCCTTCAGGAATCGCAGCACCGCGGCCTTGGTCTTGGGCTTGGCCTCCAGGTCGAAAGTGTCGAGCCGGAGCACCGTTTCCACGATCAGGGCATCTTTAACCGGGTCGACATCCTGGCCCAGCGCGCCGTGGCCCGAGCAAATCAAACAGATCGCCATCGCGGCCGAGCGCAGGTGCCGGCGGCCGGGCAGAATGGCGCGGGGAGCGGCTGCGGTCAGCTTCATGGTGCTCATCTCGGATTGGCCGAAGAGCGGATTGCTATTCCAACTCCAGCAAACCCTCGAGGGCTTTGTCCTTCTCGGGTGTTTTGGCTTGGAAGTCCATCGCCCGCATGTAGCGCAGTTGCTGCTCTTTGGTGGTGGCCGGATCTTTGATGATCTTCACCAGCAGCTCGGGCGTCTTGAGCGCACGGCTGCGCCAAATGACGTCGCGCCCGGCGGGCGTGTTCCACGAGTCGCCGGCCTTGGCCAGGTAAGCGTCCAGGCAGGCGTCCCAATTCCGATCGGCCCCGATGCCCAGCGCCTCCAGATACCAGCGGTCCTGTCCGTCGTGCTGCATGGCCAGTTCGGCCCACAGCTCGGGCGCTGCGAGGCTTTGCTGTGACGCAGGGCAATGGCGCATTCGCGCCGCACCGCGGGGTCTGCATCATGGACCAGTTGCTGTACCACTTCGGGGATATCTAGGCCCAACTCGCGGGCCAATCGCAGCCCGGTGATCCGAATGTCGGAATCGGGGTCTTTGATGGCCGTTTCGACCGCGATCTGCCCCTGGCCTGCGATGCGGCCCCAGACCCACACGGCCCGGGCGCGCATGCGCGGCTGCGATTTATCGTCGTAGAGACTGGCGAGCGCGGCCACGGCTGGCTGGCCCATCTTGACGAGCGCGCTGGCGGCCATGTAGCGGACCGAATAGTTCGGATTGGTTAAGGCTTGCGCGGCGCCGGCGGGTGTGCCGAAATCGAACTTTGGCAGCGTATACTTCACTCCCGGCGGAGCGATGCGGAAGATGCGCCCTTTGTCGACCTCGTTCTGGTCGTGGCCCCCCACGCCCGGATCGTACCAATCGCCGACGAACAGCGAACCATCGGGCGCCACGCACACATCGCTGGGGCGAAACCAATTGTCGCGCGCGCCGAACAGCACCGGCACAATCTCGGCCGTGTAGCCGGCACCAGCCTTGGCGACCGGATAGGCACGGCAAATGTTCGCGCCGGGCTCGCAGTGAATCATCTGATTCTGGAACACCGCGGGCAGCAACTTGCCTTCGTAGATCGTGATGCCGGTCGGCGAGCCGGCGCCGGTTTGGAGCAGATTCGGCACCACGCCCGGATCGTTCAAGTGCCAGTGCCGCAGCGGGATCTCGGTTTCCAGGTTGGTCCGCGGCTGGTTCCAGCCGGCGCCGGTGAGCTCGTCCTTATAGCCGTAGTTGCCGAACTCCAATATGTAGTTGATGCGCACGCCGCGGTTGCCGTCATCGTCGTTGTCCGACTGCCAGACGGTGCCGAACGAATCGACCGTCACTTCCCAGTTGTTGCGAAAATTCCAGGCCAGCGTTTCGATGTGGCTGCCATCCAGATCGCAGCGGAAGACCATCCCCTCCTGGTAGGGTTGGCGGCTGTTGTTGATCTCGTTGCCGGCGGCGTCAACGAGCGGCTTGCCGTCCTTGTCGCGGATGTGTTCGCCCGCGTTGCCGAATGTGAAGTATAGCTTGCCGTCCGGGCCCAGTACAAAGGCGTGAATGCCGTGGTCGTGCTGCGTGCCGCCGATGCCGCTCAGCAGCACTTCCTTGCGCACGGGCTTCAAGTCGCTACCCTCGAAATAGAAGACCTGCACCTTGTCGCCGGCCGAGGCGATCACCCGGTCGCCCAACACGCAGATGCCGTGGATCGAGTCGATATCGTTGCCCTGATAAAAGACGGTTTGCTTGTCCGCCTGGCCGTCGCCGTTGGTGTCTTCCAACACCAGGATGCGGTCCCCCTCGGGGCGGCTCCCTTTCCACTTGCGATAGTTTTTGACTTCGGCCGCCCACACGCGGCCCAGGTGATCGATGTCGATATTGGTGATGTTGGAGATTTGCGGCTCGCTGGAAAAAAGCGTGGCTTCGAGGCCTTCGGCCACGTCCAAAGCGGCCACGGCATTTTCCGCGTCGTGCGTGGGCGAACTGGCCCCGCCCACGCCGCTGCTCACCAGCGGGCCGGGATTCTGCGTGTAGACGGCAAACGTCACTGTGCTGCCGACGCTGCCTTGGCTGGTGCCGCCTGCATCCAGTCCGGCGCGGGCTTTGAATGTTTCAAAACCTTCCGGCAGATCGTAAACGATCAGGCTGTTAGCATGCGTGCCGATGCCGTAGGCGGCCGGCGTGGCATCGAGCTTCAACGGGGCGGTGCCCTCGCAATTCTTGTCCAGATTGACCTGGCCCCAGCCGCTTTGGGCTGATTTCCATTTCAGTTCGGTGAGCTTCTTTTCACCGGCCGGCCCGACCAGGCGGGGCTCGCACCAATCGGACCAGTCGGCGGCGTGGCTGTCGCCGCCGTCGGTGACGACCAGGTAGAGTTGCTTCGCCCCCTTGATGTCGGCCTCGACGTCCACGGCGTGGCCCGGCGTTTGTTTGGAGACGACGTTGCTGGCGAAGACCGGCTTCGCTTTGCCGGACCCGGAGGGAGCGGCCGACGCACTGGGCTTGGCAGCGTCTTCCGGCGGCAGGCCGATCTTGCGGCGAATGCCTTCGCGATCCAAGTTGTCGGGGATCGGCTCGTCCTGGTTCTTGATCAGCTCGTCCAGCGTCAGGGGCTTGTCGCTGATGCCGCCGGGGGGAACTTCGATCTTGGCCGTCCAGGCGATGGCGTTGAGCATCAGCTTGCGAAAGTTGGGCTCGCCCCAGTTCCAATGATCGTGGCCGCCGGTGAAGCCGAAGCCCCGGCCGCCGCCCACATTTTCCGAAGCCCAGGCCACGTGCTGCGGCAGTTTTTTCTCCAGCACGTCGCGCCGCACGTCGGGGTTGCCGCTGTGCGTGCCGTCGGGGCGGGCCAGGGTATCCGCCGGCGGCATCGCCGTCAGGATTGGCGTGACACCCTGCATGTCGGGGCGAAACCGCATGTGGTAATACCACTCGTCGCTGATCTCGAACGGCTTGACGCCGCGGGTGATCGGGTGATCGGGCAGCTTTTCGAACTTGGCGGTCCAATGTGGATTGACCGAGTAGTTGGCCTCGAAATAGCCGCCGATCCAATTCAGAAACTCCGGCCCGCCGTTGTCCTTGGGCACTTCCACGCCATAGTGAATGCAGACGACGCCGGTCCCCTGCTTGACCAGCGCGTCGATTTGCTGCTTGTGGGCCAGGGCCATGTGCCCGCCGCCGCCGTCGCAATACATGACGATCGAGTCGGCGCCGTCCAGGATTTTTTCGTCCTGCGGCCAGCCGTTGTGCACGACTTCGATCTGGCGCCCGGCAGCGCCATTTTCAGCGACCGGCTCAGCAGATCGCAGCCGGCGTTATGTTCGTGAGCGCCGTAGCCGTGGCTCGGGTTGCCGGCGATGAACACGATCTTTTTTTTGCCTTCGGCGGCCAGCACCGGCACGGCGAGCGTGTCATATGTCAGACAGAACAGGAACGCGAGTAGGGAGAGCCGATAGCATTTCATCCGCTAAATCTCCGGGTGGGCTGGCGCGGGGCGGGATTTTTGGACCGAAGAAGGTTTCAGGGCCGGCGGCTTCTGGATGCGCTTGCCGGCGAACGACACGTTCGCCCCGGGCAGCGGCTCACCGCGGGCCACATTCTCGTTCACGTTAGCCAGTCGGGGGGCGGCTGTCAATTTTTACCGGAGGAAGGTAGTGCATCAGTCTAAAATCCGCTTTTTGAGAGTCGGGACTGACGTACCGGGCCGCATTCGGTGATGTGCGTGTTAGGCGACGTTCAGTTCGACGTCGATGTTGCCTCGGGTCGCCTTCGAATATGGGCAGATGCCGTGGGCCGCATCGACCAGCTCCCGAGCAACCTCGCGGTCGACACCCGGCACGCTGACGTCGAGGCGCGCCCGCAGTTGGAAGGCATTGTTTTCGACGAGCAAGTCGATCGTCGCATCGATCGCAGGAGTGGCTGGCAGCGAGATCTTCTTCCGGGCGGCGGCAAGCTCGATAGCGCCGATAAAGCAAGCCGACCAGGCGGCGGCGAAGAGCCGCTCCGCGGATGGATGAGGTTCGGGCAACTGGATGTCGAGCTGGCCATCCGTGCTGCGCAAAGCGCCATTGGGGCCACCGGTCGTGTGAGTCTTGCCCGTGAAGATAGTCTTGGCAGTCATGGGTCAATTTCCTTTCATTGCCAGGCAACGTCTACTGACGGCAAAGGGGTGGCCCAATCATATCCGACGGCGCAAGAAAAAACCCGGCGGGGCCGGTGCGTATTGCCAGGACAGACCGCCAGGACTATGCTTGTGACATGCCTAAACGCTCAAGCAAGCCACCGAAGCAAAAAGATACCCAGCAACTCGCCCGGTCCGTTCTCGATCGCATTGCGCCCGATGCCGAGCCCCAGACCCCCAAGAAGAAGCCACCGCGCCCTGTAAAGAAGCAGGATGCTACCGATCTGGACCGCGCCGACTCAGAAGGCATGGCGCAGCCCCAAGGCAAGCGACCCAAAAAGAAAAACCCCGCTGCCGTCGCCCTGGGGCGACTGGGTGGGGCGAAAGGCGGTAAGGCTCGGGCGGCGAAGCTGACGCCAGAGCAGCGCGCCGAGATCGCCAAGAAGGCGGCGAAAAGTAGGTGGAACAACAAGAAACCCAGCAGCGAGGAGTAGTCGCTGCTGGGGCCCTGTGATTTCTTTGCTTTCGCCAGTCTTATTTCGCGAATCCAGGCCATAAAAGCGTGGCCTGATTGCCAGCAACTTCTTAGGCCACTTGGCTCAATCGCAGAGCCGATGCAGGCACTTGGCCGGGATGCGCATGCAGGAGAAAGGCAGAACCGCCAAGTCAGCCGCCGGCGGCGCGGCGTTGCACATCAGTGAATCGTCCCCGGCTCGGCGCTGGATTCCTGGCCGGCGGGAGTTGGCGAGACCGCGGGCAATCCTTCGATAACCCGCATCTGCGTACGGACGGCCTTTGGCTCTTTAACATTCACACGCAACGCGTTAGAGCGGTTTCACAAAGGGTCTAGCGCGATCTAGGCGGACTCGGTAAGTTGGGTTCATCTCAAGGAGGTGATCCTGATGGAACCGTATGACGCGGAATTTCGCGGCAAGGTCCTTGCCGCGTGCGATACGAACGAAGAACGGCGCGCGATTGCGCTGCGTTTCAAAGTCTCGGATTCTTGGTTACGGCGTATTCAACAGCAACGCCGCGAGGCCGGCCAGGTCGCGCCAAAGAAGGCGGCTCCGCGTGAGCCCAAGTGGCATGCCTGGGCAGACTGGCTTGTCGCGAAGATTGCTGCCCGGCCCGACATTTATCTGCGTGAGCTGCAAGCCGAACTGAAGCAGGAACGCGGCGAAGAGGTGTGCCTGGGGACGATCTGCGCCGCATGTCGAGCACTCGAGCAGTCGCGAAAAAAAAGACGCTGATTGCCAGCGAGCAAGATCGCCCCGATGTGGTAGAGCAGCGCGCGGCGTGGCGCACTTCGCAGGAACGGATCGATCCTACCAAAGTCGTTTTCATTGACGAAACTTGGGCAAAAACCAACATGACGCGCACCTATGGCCGCTCGGAACTCGGCACGCGGTTGGTGGAAAAAACTCCTTGCGGACGTTGGCAGACGACCACTTTTCTGGGCGCATTGCGGGCCGAGGGATTCATCGCTCCGCTCACGATTGAAGGCGGTATCAACGGCGAGGTGTTCCGCGCCTGGGTCGAGCAACATCTGCGCCGGTCTTGAAGACCGGCGACATCGTGGTGATGGACAACCTCTCCAGCCACAAGGTCGCTGGAATTCGCAGAGCCATCGAAGCGGTCGGCGCGGAGCTGCGCTACCTGCCGCCGTACTCGCCCGACCTGAATCCGATCGAGTTGGCGTTTTCCAAGCTCAAAAAGTTACTCCGCGACGGAGCCGAACGGACCGTCGACAAGCTCTGGAAACTCTGCGGCAATATCCTCGACCAGTTCACGGAATCGGAGTGCCGAAACTATTTTCAACACTGCGGATACCGCTACACCTAAAATGAAACCGCTCTAGCAGTTGAGGTTGTGCCGTTCACTCCCGACCCCTTTTGTGCTCCGAACCTTCCGCAATGAAAGACGTCGCGGCTAGGGTGCCTCGACGACCTCAAAATCGAGCAGCGAACGAGCCCGCTTCCTGCCGCGGAAATACTCGCCCATGTCGATCGAGCCGGCGATGGTCGCCGGGTGCAGCCCGGAGTGCGATGTGCCGAACACTTCGCTCGAACTGAATACGAACTCTTTTTCGTCGCCAACGCGAACCACAACCGGCGCGTCGAGCCAGACATGCCAGCCGCAGGACGAGAAGAACAGGTTCGATTTCTCTGTGATAATCAGTTCCGCGATGCTGGTAAACTCGCGCGAACTGGCGTCGCTCTGGCCGGACGGGCTCCAGGCAACCCGCTGCCAGCCGTGATTGCCGCTGCGGACCCAAAACACGTTGACCTGACGACTGCCGACGCTTTCGCAGCCCAACAAGGTCAGTTGGGCTGGGACCGTCGGCCAACCGTCGCGGATGCTGATCGGCATTGCCAGCACGCAAGCGGCGGTCGTCAGTCCGCACCAAGCGGCCGCCCACCATCGACGCAGCCACAGCGAAATGGCACCAAGCCCAAGCAAGGTTGCGAACGACGCGATCACGCTCGCCAGATTTAGCCGGCTGTAGCCGTAGATTTCCGCGGCCGCCAGCCAGCAAAAAATGCCCATACACGGCGGCAGCACCAGCAGCGTATAAAGCGACATCCGAACAGGCGGCAGTCGGGTTGCCATATTCCGCAGCACACTTCCGAAATTTCAGTCCCGTGCCGAAGCAATCAGACCTAGTGAATTGTCCCCGGCTCGGCGTTGGATTCCTGGCCGGCGGGAGTTGGCGACACCGCGGGCAATTCGAGTATGAAACGACTCCCGACCCCTTTTGTGCTCTCGACGCGGATCTGGCCGCCGTGCTCTTTGAGGATCTTCTGGCTGACCGGCAGGCCCAGGCCGGTGCCGCGGCTCCCTTTCTGCGAGACGAAAATCGTGAAGATCTTGTCCAAGTCTTCGTGCGGAATGCCCATGCCGTTGTCTTCGACAATCACTTGCAACAGCGACTCGCCCGGCTGGTACGCGGTGCTCACGTTCACCTGCCCGCCGGCTTGTTTCTCGCAAGCATCCAAGGCATTGGTGACGCACGTTCAGCACCGCCCGATGCAGGCCCTCGGGATCGAACATCGAGCTGGGCATGTCCGGGGCCGCCTGCCACTCGAGTCCGACTTCGAGCTCGTCCGCCCGGGTCTGCATCAGCTCGACGACTTCGCCGACCAACTGGTTCAAGTCGCTGGGCACCGGCTCGGGCTCGCGTTCCTTGGAGAAGGTGAGCATGTCCATCACCAGGGCCGAGATCTTGTTCTGGTTCCGCTCGACCATTCCCCAGCCCTTGCGGACCACGGCCTCGTCGTGCTGCTGACAGTCCCATCTCGATCAGGTAGCTGCCGCCGCGGATGCCTTGCAGGATGTTCTTGATGTGGTGCGAGAGCGTGGCGATGGTCTGGCCGACCGCGGCCAGCCGCTCGGCCTGCACCATGGCCGAGTAATAGCGCGTGTCCTCGACCGCCAGGGCCGCCTGGTGGGCGATGGCGATCATCAACTTCAGGTGCTCGTCGGTGAATTTCTTGGCCACGCCTTCTGTTCACGATTTTCTGCGGCGAGATCGAGGTGTCGATGTAGATCACGCCCACCATGTTGTAGCGCCCCTGCATCGGCACGCAGATCGCCTCGCGAACGCCCATCTTCAGGATGCTGGCCGCCGGATTCCAGCGGTCGTCCTCGCGGGCGTCGCTGGTCAGCACCCCTTCGTTATGCTGCGTGCACGTAGTCGAGGATCGTCTTGCTGATCGTGATCTTTTCGTCCGGACTGATGCCCTGGCGATTGCGCCGCACCTTGGGCGTCAGCTCCTTGGTCTCTCGTCATCAGCATGATGCAGCCGCGATCGGCTTCGACCCACTCGAAAATCAACTGCATGATGCGGTTGAGCAGTTGGTCGATGTCCTGGCGTATGGCTGACCGCCAGGGCCGTGCGGTACATGATCTGCAAGTTGCTGCGGGCCCGCGCCAGCCAGGGACTGGGCGAACCTTCCAGTGAGAGATCGAAAATCTCGCTCCCTTCCTGCTGGCTCATCGACGCGGACGATCCGCGAGCCGTCGAGCACGTGGCTGCCGGGAAACGATGTCGATCTTGTCGGACAGATCCTCCGACGCGGCATCGCCCGGATCGGTGAACAGCATCAGCGTGCTGCCGACTTGCACGCGGTCGCCGCTCGACAACTCGTGCTGCTGCGACGCGCTTGCCGTTGACGAACGTGCCGTTGGAGCTGTTCAAGTCGGCGACCAGGAAGGTCTCGCCCACGCGGCGAATTTCGGCGTGCCGGCGCGAGACTTCGGTATCGTGAACCTGGATCGGATTCGACGAGTCGCGACCCAGACCCGTCGTCCCGTCTTCCAGTTCGAACTTGGTCCCTTGGTCACGACCCTGGATGACAAATAAGGACGACGACACGTTCCTGCTCCGTTGAACACCCGGAGCCTGTACGTGCCGGCCGCGGACATTTTTGTCCGACCAGCTAGCGAGCGGGTGTCGCCCGCCGCTTACGCGCTCCGGACCAGAGGTTGTTGCGCTTGCTCCAACAACTGCTCAATCTTACGGATCAGCGGCCCGTAATGATAGGGTTTGGCCACAAACTCTCCGCTCGGCAAGCCACGTTGCCGCCGCAGGGTGCCCAACAGCACCAGCGGGGTATGATGGCGCAGCGACTGTTCGTCGTAACCTTTGGCCAGCGAAGGGGGCCAGCACGCTTTCAGATCGGCATCCAGCACGATCACGGTCGGTTGATAGCGCCGGGCCAGATCGAGCCCTTGTTCCGCCTGGCTGGCTTCCAGGATTTGCGTGCCGCGACGGGCAAAGGCGGTCCGCAGAACTTCACGGGTTTCTTCCGAGGGATCGACGACCAGCAGGCTCGGATGGGGCACAGGCGGGAACCTCCGTGTTCACTCGACTCGCCAGCACACGCCGGGCGGCAAAACGACTTTCCGCAAGCGCGGCCATAGCCCCCTAGGCGCGCTGCTCCGGACACGATCGCTCGTTTTGCCCCGCGACACTGACTTTCAGGTGGGATTCTGCTTTCCTGCCGCTTGGGGCATCCATGCCCGCCGCGCTTGCCACCCCGCTGAGGTGGCAACCTCGAAAGCGGCGGAAGAATATCGAGCCTTCGCCCGCGTGTCAAAGGGGAAATGTTCGGGTATTTCGGTCCGGGAAGGCGTAATCCAGGCTGGAGCGGTAAGACTGGCAGTGTCGCCCGGCGTTTGCGTGTCAAACTAGAGCAACCAGCGCCCAAGACGCGCCTGCGCCCGCGAGCAAAGCTGCACCGCGGACGTAGAGAAAACAATCGGCCTCTGCGGCGCGACCAGGCCCCACGAATGCTCGGCGCCGCTTGACGCCCTCGGCCGGCTGACCAAGAATCGGGATAACTCGCCAGCCGCTGATTCGGTATCGCGGCCCCCGCTTGTCTTTGAACCACAAAGTGCCGCCGGAATGCAAACTGCTTGTTGTCAGACGCGTCGATTGTGCAGTTTTGCCGTGCTGGCCCTGGCGCTCGCCCAAACGGGGCGGTCGGCCCCAGCGACCGCCGAAGATCAGGCGGCGGCGATCGATAAAGAACTGGCCGAACAGGTGAAATATCTTTCGTCCGACGAGCTGGAAGGCCGAGGCGTGGGCACCCAGGGCATCGATCGGGCGGCTGATTACATCGCCGCGCAGTTCGAGAAGCTGGGCCTCAAGACGAAACTCTACGAGGGCTCGCCCTTTCAGAAATTCAACATGACCGTCAGCACCAGGCAGGGGGACAAGAACGAATTGACCTTCGTCGCGGCGCCGCGCGACGGAAAGCCGGCCGAGGAAAAAAACTTGCTGTTGGGCCAGGACTTCAATCCGCTGGCGATCGGCGGCACGGCCCGTTTCGACCTGCCGCTGGTGTTTGTCGGCTATGGCATCACGGCCAAGGATTTGAACTACGACGATTACGCCGGCATCGACGTCCAAGGCAAGGCCGTGCTGGTGCTGCGGCACGAACCACAGCAGGACAATCCCCACAGCGAATTCAATGGACTCGATTCCTCCGAGCACGCTCCGTTCGTGCGCAAGGTCTCGAACGCTTACGAGCACGGCGCGGCGGCCGTGATTTTTGTCAGTGACCAGTTCGACCTCCAAAAAAACATGAAGCACCTTCGCAAGCGCTGGCAAGCCGCCGTGGATGAACTGGCCGAGGCCAATGGCAAATTCAAGGCGATCGACAAACCCAGCGAAGAGGATTGGCGCACGCACCGCGAACAAACCGAAAAGCTGGCCGAGCAAATCCAAACCTACGGGGCT
The DNA here is from genome assembly GCA_963793635.1 of uncultured Planctomycetaceae bacterium. Classification (GTDB taxonomy): domain Bacteria; phylum Planctomycetota; class Planctomycetia; order Pirellulales; family PALSA-1355; genus CAWCAX01. The sequence goes on along the minus strand of CAWCAX010000006.1, from coordinate 246,406 downwards.
CAGATCCAATCGGCCGAAGACCCGATCCTGGCATTCGACGGCGCCGGCGACGCCGGCGAATCGCGCAAGTTTCCGGTGTTGTACTGCCGCCGCGGGGCCATCGATCCTCTGATCCACGCCGCCTTAGGCGCCAGCCTGAGCGAAATCGAAAAAGAAATCGACGGCGGCCCCACGCCGCACAGCCGCGCGCTGGACGGGTGGCGGGCCGTGGGCCAATCCACGGTCGAGCAGACCCAGGCCGAAGTCAAGAACGTCGTCGCGGTGCTCGAAGGCGCCGGCCCGCATGCCGACGAAACGATCGTCATCGGCGCCCACTACGATCACCTGGGCTATGGCGGCGGAGGTTCGGCCGATCCCGGCTCGCACGAGATTCACAACGGCGCCGACGACAACGCCTCGGGCGCCAGCCGCACTGTTGGAGGTCGCCCGCGAGCTGGCCGCGCGGCCCGAGAAATTGCCCAGGCGGATCGTGTTTTTGGCCTTCACCGGCGAGGAACGGGGGCTGATCGGCAGCGCGCGCTACGTGCGCGACCCGCTCGTTCCGCTCGACAAAACCATCGCCATGCTCAACATGGACATGGTCGGCCGGCTGGTGGACGACAAACTGATCGTGCATGGCACCGGCACGGCCACCGAACTGGAGCCGCTGGTCGACCGGCTTGGGCAAACAGTTCGGATTCGACGATCACCAAGAACCCCGGCGGCTTCGGCCCCAGCGATCATTCCTCGTTCTATGCCAAGCACATGCCGGTGCTGCACTTCTTCACCGGCAGCCACAAGGACTATCACCGCCCCAGCGACGACTTCGACAAGCTGAATATCGACGGCATGCGCCGCGTGGCCGAACTGGTGGCCGCCACGGCCACGGCCCTGGCCGAAACCGGCGAGCCGCTGCATTTTCTGGAAACCAAGCCACCGGCGGCCGGCGGCGGAGGCGACCGCCCCTACTTCGGCAGCATCCCCGACTTTTCGCAGGACGCGGCCGGCTATGCCATTGCCGGCGCCACCAAAGACAGCCCGGCCCAGCGGGCCGGCCTCAAGGCGGGCGACGTGATCATGAAGTTTCGGCGACAGCCAAATCGGCAACCTCGAAGATTTCGACAGCGCGCTGCGCAAATACAAAGCCGGCGACAAGGTGCCGATCGTCGTCAAGCGCGGCAGCGAAGAGCTGAAGCTCGAAGTCACGCTCGATCCGCCGCGCTAGGCGCCAGCGACTCCAGCGCCGCGCCGCATTGGCTCAATGTGCTCTGCCAGTCCGGCAGGGGACTGTGCAGCAGCCCGATGCTCAGCCGCCGCACCGCGCCAGCACGCCGCGGGTCGCTCAGATAATCGACCGGGCTCTTGCCGTCCAGCCGCGCCAGCGCGCAGCCGGCAAAGTTCAGGATCGATCGCCGCTCCAGATCGACCAGTTCGCCAGGCTCGACTCTTTCGGCCAGGTGCGCTCGATAGCGCTCCAAAAGACCTCGGCCAGCCGCAGCATCGGCTCGTGCCGGGGCGCATGGTAGAACGCCTTGAGAATCAAGTGGCTCTGAAAAAAACCCACAGTCGAAGGCCGGTTCGCCGAAATGGCCGGTCTCGAAATCGACCATCATCAATCCCTGCGGTTCCGACCAGCAGATTCTTGGGACTGAAGTCGGCATGCACCAGCGACAACCGATGCTCGGCAACCGAATCGATCAGCCGCTCCAGCTCGGGCCGCAGCTCTGGATGGGCCACGATCAGCGTCCGATAGTACGGATCGATTCGCAACTCTTCGAACAGCGACCGATCGCCCAGCTCGGCGGCCAGTCTCGGATCTCGCCACGACAAGCCGTGCAGTGTCGCCAGCAGATGCCCGCAGGCGGACGCAATCGACGGGTCCGCGTGTCCGGCCAAGAGCTGCGACTTCCAAACCTCGGTCGCATGGGCGGCCGTCATCGCGAACAGATAATTGTCGCGGTCGACATACAGGATCCGCGGAATGCCAATCGGCGGCACGTTCTGCTCGCGACCTGGACGACAGGGCTGTGTTGCCGCCGCCTCGAGCAGCATCTCGCACGTCCGGAGCACTTGAATCTCGCGCCAAATCCGCTCCAGTCGCGAGAACCACGGCTGACGCGTGCGGAGTTGATGCCGCGCCTGCTTGACGACGAAATCAGACTCCGCCGGGTCGCCGCGCTCGACCATCAACACCATGTTCGAGACGCCCCCCTCCAGCACGCGAATCGTCACCGGCTCGTCGGCTCGAATCAAACCGGCACGGGCGAGGTAGGCTGCGGCATTGCCGGCATCGATCTCATGCATGCGGCTTATGCGGCGTTGGGCTGTTCGGGACAGGCGGCTACGTTGCCCCCGGGACCGCCGGCCGCGTCTGCGGTCGGCTCGGACGACACCGGACCCAACGTCGCCAGGCCTCGCCCTAGCTGCTCGATCGGCACGCCCGTCGAGCGGGCCGCAGCCACGCCCAACAGGATTGCCGGAGCATGTGCCGAGGCAGTGTCCGCTCAGGGAACCGATCTCGAATTCCTTCTCGCCGTCGGCGGCCCAAATCGAGGTTCCGCGCAGAAAGACGATCTTACCGCCGTCCGATCGGTGCTCGCTGGAGCCGAGCGTGCGATTCGGAAACGTGACCATACAGCACCGCGCCGCGGCATGCGGCAGCCAAACGCGGTGCCTCCGGATCGTCGGCCCACAGGACCACAGTTCCCTCGGGCGAAACGCTCTGGACGAGGATTCGCCGCCAGGCGTCCCCGTCGTGAAAGCCGCCGATAGTCTCTGGGGCCGGCGTGTTTATCGGCGCTGCCCCTGCGGCCGGCGTCACGACCGCCACGCGGCAACTGTCGACCGGCAGTCCCTGCTTGTAAAAGTCGGTGGCCGAAATTTCGAAAACCCCGGTCTCGACCAGCGGATTGAGCAGCAACTCAGACGGACCCGGAGCATGCGCACCAAAATGAGCGGCTCAAACGCCGATCGCCCACAAAAGTTCCCGCCGCACAGGCCAGTCCCACGGTCATGCCCGAACTGCGCAACAAGTGGGCCGCCGCTTGGGCCGTGCTGACCGATCCGGCGCCGCCGGTGACGGCCACGATTGGAATCCGCCCGGTTTGCCCGTTGGGGAACAGCGTTTCCACGATCGCCGCGCCGACCGGTCTGGCCCGGCCGATCTGCGGCTCGGAATGCATCTGCAAGCCGGGCCCGGCGTTGACTTCGATCACCATGGCCCCCTGCTCTTCCAACGGGCGGCTGATGTCACTGGCCACCAGGTCGATTCCGGCCACGTCCAGTCCCACCACTTGGGCCGCCAGAATCGCGCGTGCCGCGACGTCGGGATGGAGGTGATCGGTCATGTCGGTCGTATATTCGCCGTTGCGGCGAATCACCACGGTCACACCCGGCTCGGGCACGGTCGAGGGTTCGCACCCTTGATGGGCCAAGAGCAACAGGGCGATCTGGTCGATTTTCAGCCGGCAAAACGGCAGCGCATACTCGTCGCCGCGGCGCGGATCGAGATTGACCATGTCGACCAGTTGGCTGATCGTATGCACGCCGTCGCCGACCACCTCCTCCGGCTGGCCGCGCGACACGGCGACGGCCCGGCCGCCCACGACCAACATCCGGTGAACGGTGCCGGCGACATATTGCTCGACCAGCACGCCGCTGCCTTCGGCCGCCGCGCATTTGTAGGCGGCCATGACCCGCTCTCGCGTGCTGAGCTTGATCGCCACGCCGCGGCCGTGGTTGGCGTCGCGCGGCTTGACGACCACCGGCATGCCGACTATCGCAAGCCGCATCCCAGGCGTCCTCGGCACTTTCCGCAACACGCCCCTGGGGCACCGGAATTCCCGCCCGCCGCAGCAGCGACTTGGTCAGTTCCTTGTCCTGAGCGATCGACTCGGCAATGGCGCCGGTGCCGTCGGTCTCGGCGGTGCAAATCCTCCGCTGCTGGGCTCCATGGCCGAACTGCACGAAACTTGCCTCGTTGAGCCGGCGGACCGGAATGCCGCGCAGGCGCGCCGCCAGAACAATGGCCCGCGTGCTCGGGCCCAGACAATACTCGTTCGCCAGCGATTGCAGCTCGCGCAAGGGGACCGAAAAATCGAAGCCGGTCCGCTCGATGGCAGCCGTAAGCAGACCGTGCGCCAAGTCGAGCGACGGCCGGACCAACCCTTCGTCCTCGAAGGGAATGCCGATGCGGCAGACTTGTCCGTCCGGCGATCGGACCACGCGACCCGCGGGCATCTCGACGCCGCACAAGCTCTGGACTTTGCGCGTCAATTGTTCAAGCCAGCCCGAAAGCACAAAATCGGCTCCGGGCCCCGGAAGTGCCGGCACGCGAAATTCGTCGGCGGCCAGGTGCGGCCGGGCAAGATCGACCATGCGCTTGGCGATGGCGGAAAGTTCTTCGGCCGTGCATTGCCCCATCGAGCCTGCGGCGACCCAAGCCTCCAGGATCGGCGCGCGCCCCAGATATTGGGGGGCTGCAATGTCAATCGCTTGAGGAGTTCCATGCCCTGCACTTTGTCGAATGGACGGAAGCTCTGCCGTCGGCATCTGAATTGCTGGTGGGAATCGGACCCCCGCTGTGGGTCGTTTAGCCGCGCAACGTCTCTCGCGCAGCCTGTCAAAAGCGCCGCAGAAAGGAGCGGTCCTGGTTCGTCTAACAAGCGGCGCACTGGTGGCCCGGGGGTCGGGGCCGCCAATTTAGCAGGCCCGAGGCGCTACCGCAGGCCGGTATTTTCTAGGATATTAGGATCAACCTGGCGAGACAACTCCGAGCCGGCCGTTAATAATCCTTAAGACTGCTAGCGATCCGCGGCGGCCGACGACGACGACCGAAATCCCAAAGCGTAACCTAAGTCTATGCTGCGACAAGCTTGGCAACGAGTCCAATCCGGTTTAGAGGCCGACGAAACCGTGCTCGCCCGGTGCGAGCCCGATCTGGACGACCAGTTCCACTTTGCCGCCGGACTGGTGGTGCTGACCAACCGCCGGCTGATCAGCGTCGAGCCCGTGGCGACGTCGGCCAACGGAAAAATGGCCGAAGCGCCCTCGCGCTCGTGGCCCATCGACGAGGTCACCGCTTTGCGGTCGCGCGATCGGGCCGGCTTGGGAATCCTGGAGTTGGAAGGCTCGGGCGGACGGCTGGCCTACTGGCGCTACACGGTCGGCCGCAACGCGGAAATCCATCGAATCGTGGAGCGATTTGCCGCTTTCCGCCGAGGCGAAGGAGTGAATCCGGACGAAGACGAGGAGACCCTCGATTTTGCCGGACCTGCCGCAGAGCGCAAAACTTCTCGCGTCGGCACCAGCGCGCTGTTCCGGCTGCGGCGTTTCGCCCGGGCAAGGGTCGGGCTGATCGCGCTGGGCTTCGCGCTGACCGTGGCTTCGACGGCGGCGAGCCTGGTGCCCACTTATCTGATCATCGGCCTGACCGATAACGTGCTCAGCCCCTATCAGAATCGCTGGGACAACATCAAGGATCGAAAGGATCTGCCCCCGGAGCAAAAGAACGCCGAATTGGCGCAGCTGCAGCACGATGAAACGTCGCACTTCATGACCGTCGGATGGTATCTGCTGGCGCTGTTTGGCGCGGCCGTGCTGACCTGGCTGCTGGCCTGGGGACAAGGGGTCGTAATGGCCTTTGTCAGCGAGCGGATCAGTGCCGACTTGCGAAACGAGACCTACGCCCACTTGAATCAACTTTCGCTCGAGTTCTTCGGCGGCCGGCGCACCGGCGACCTGATCTCGCGGATGTCGACGCGATACCGAGCGATTGTGCGGTTACCTGTCGGACAACGTGGTCGACTTCGCGGCGGACTTTCTGATGATCATCGGCACCGCGGGCATGCTGTTCTGGCTCGATCCGGTGCTGGCCGCCGCCACGCTGATTCCGTTTCCGATCATCGGCTGGGTGGTCTATCGCGCGCGAACTCTGATGCAGCACGGTTTTCACCGCGGCGGCCGGGCCTGGTCGCAAATGACCAGCGTGCTGGCCGACACGATTCCCGGCATGCGCGTGGTCAAGGCGTTTGCCCAGGAGCAGCGCGAAATCGATCGCTTCGCGCCGGGCCAACGAACTGGTGGTCGAGGCCAACGATCGGGTGAACATCGTGTGGACGTTCTTCTGGCCGATGGTGGCACTGCTTGAATCAAATCGGCCTGCTTGATCGTGTGGGGCTTCGGTGCCCTGCGGCTGTTTGAATTTGCGATTTCCTTCGGCGTGCTGTTCGGGTTCACGCAATTCATCCAGCGGTTTTACATGCGGCTGGAATCGATGAGCCGGATGTTTTCGGCCACCCAGCGCGCCGCCAACAGCGCCCAGCGGATCTTCGAACTGCTGGACCGCGTGCCCAGCGTGGCGGAACCCGCTTCGCCGATCCAGCCGCGAAACATGCGCGGCGAACTCGAGTTTCGCAACGTCGATTTCCGCTACGGCAACCGCATCGTGATCGAAGATTTGAATCTGAATATCGCCCCGGGCGAAATGATCGGACTGGTCGGGCCGAGCGGATCCGGCAAGAGCACGCTGGTCAATCTGGTGTGCCGGTTCTACGACGTCACCGAAGGCTCGATCCGGGTCGACGGCATCGACATCCGCTCGTTTCCCATCTCCGATTACCGCCGGCACATCGGCATCGTGCTGCAGGAGCCGTTTCTGTTTTTCGGCACCGTGGCCGAGAACATCGCCTACGGCAAGCCGGCCGCCACGCGCGAAGAAGTCGTGGCCGCCGCCAAGGCCGCTCGGGCTCACGACTTCATCCTGCGGCTGCCGCTGGGCTACGATTCGCTGGTCGGCGAGCGCGGGCAATTCCTGTCCGGCGGCGAACGGCAGCGGATCTCGATCGCCCGGGCCCTGCTGATCGATCCCCGGATTCTGATTCTGGACGAAGCCACCTCCGCGGTCGATACCGAGACCGAGCGCGAGATTCAACTGGCGCTCGACAACCTGGTGAAAGGGCGCACGACGATCGCCATTGCGCACCGTCTGAGCACGCTGGAACAAGCCAACCGCCTGGTGGTGCTGGAGCGCGGCCGCGTGGTCGAAGTGGGCAAACACGCGGAACTGCTCGAACAGAACGGGCTCTATGCCCGCCTGCACCGGGCCCAGCTCGATCCCACGCAGCCGCTGGTCGAATAGGACTTAACTCGGGATTGCGTTTCAAGTTATTCCGGCGTCATCGCGGCTATTGGCGCGCCTCTCATCGTCCAGGTCGCGTATCTCGCAGTCCGGCAACGCTTCGCGCAGACGAATGACGCCGGAGCTTGTCATGCCTGACTTGAAAATCACAATCTTGGTAAGACCCCGGCAACGTGCAAGCCACGCAATGCCGTCGTCGGTGACAAGCCGGGCGTTCAAGCCAAGCTCCGTCAGCGCGGGAAGGTCCGCAAGAACCGCCAAGCCTTCGTTCGTAGCATGCTCCGACGTAACATACAGCGCTTGCAGTTTCTGCAGAGTGCGAATTTGTCGCAGCCCTGCGTCCGAAAATTGTCCGTCGAGAAATAACACTTCCAAACCGGCAAGTTTCGCGATGCTCGCCAGGCCGTCGTCGGTAATGTGGTCGCCGGGCTTCAGGTATCGAAGGCGGGGCAACGCGATCAAATGTGCGCAGCAAATTCCAAGGACATTCTCATTCTCAGATACCGATAACTGCTCGAGGTTGACCAGGGCGGCGAGCGGCGCGAGGTCGGCGTCGTAGAAGTTGCCGCCGCGAAATGTCAATTTCTGCACACTCGCGAGACGCGCAATACACTTGAATGCCTCGTGATCAAGGTCCCGCGCCTCTTTGATGTAGACATCCTCGAGGCGCGACATTGCCCCCAGACATGCCAGACCGGTCGCAGTAATTCTTGCACCGCATAGCCAGAGGTACCTCAACTTAACTAAACGTCGCAGGTGACGAAGCCCTTCGTCGGTCAGGTCTGTCCGATCGAAAATGAGTTTGCGTAGGTCGCGGAGATGGCCGACGTGCGCGGCGATTTCGTCCGCGTTCGCGGCACCGCAAATGGTGACGCGGACCACGCGCTCCCGGTCGTCAAATTCAACGAAATGGCTGTGGCTTCGCAAATAATTAAGTGCGGCCGCTACTTTATTTGGTTCGCCCGGGTGGCTCATGATCATAACCGGCTGCGTTCAGCGGCGCCTTGTCGGCCGCGTTAGTCGATCGGTCGTCCCGTCTGCATATCGTACAGCCGGCCACCCCTGCGAATATATCGAAATCTGCTCGGATCGTTGAGACCTGGAACCACCGCGTTTGTGAAGCCGTCGATGGTGTCGAGCACTTTTGGAAAGACGATCTGCTCAACAAGGTCGGCGCTCATAATGTCGCGAGCGGCTTCGTTCAATGCCCCCCATGCTCCGTGCCCGGTATGCCCCTGGCCGGCCCAGCCACGTTTGGCGGCCGTCGCAGCGCTCAAAAACATAAGCCCGGGAAGAATTTTCTTCGCCGTTGCTTTGAGTGCAGCTTTTCCGCCGGCGATAATACTTTGAGCGACCCTTGCGGCGGCCTTCGAAAGCGGTTTCGTCGGCGCACCATTGACTATTTGCTGCGCAATAGCCTTCAGCTCCGCGCCAGTCAATTTGGGATTGAGCTCCGCTGCTCTGGCCGCAATCACCATGCTTTGGTTAAAGCCGGCGCGCCATTTGAATATGTTTGCAAAGGCCTCCTTGTGCTTCGCCAGAAATGCCGCGTCGTCGCACTTTCCGCTCGCGATCCAGCTTAAGAACTGGTTTGCCTCGTTCACCCCGAGCTTCTTTCCGCAAGTCTTGATCCAATCTTCGAGCAATCGGCGCACGGCGTTAATGTAATCCCCGTGCGTCACGCCATTCCAGGTGTCGAAGGCATGATTATAAAGTCCGGTCGACTCTGTCCCTAACTCGAATAGTCGAACCGCGTCCGGATCCATCGCGTGCTGCAACGCCTCGAACACTGTCCTCGGCACCCAATGGTGGCCTACGGGTCCATGCGCGGCCGCTAAATGTATGGGAATACCGGTTGCGCTGGAGTATGGCGTGGTGGCGGCGGTGGTTTGCCTCGTGCCGCTCCGACCAGTTGCCGCGCCGTCTCCCGTCGATGCTTGCCCGGCGGCACTCGTTGAGCGATTGGCGATCGTCGGAGGCTCATTGGTAGAACTTGCGGATTGCCTTGTGGCAGGATTCGCGGCAGTTGTGCCGCCGTTTGCAATCCATTGACCGCCATCGGGCTGTCCTTTGGGGGCGCGTGGGTGCTTGCTTGGATCATAGGCGCCCTCACGCAGCCATTCGGCAAAGTCTTCCGCGCCCGCCAGGCTTCGCGCTCGGCCGCTTCTTGCCGCTGCAAGGCGTATAGCTTGCTCTCAGAGTTGGCGGAGATTTTCGCGGCCCATTCCAAGAGTTCACGCTCGTGACGGGCCTCTGCTTCCGCGGCATCGAGCCGGCGCAGCGCTTCCGCATGGTTGGACGAGAATTGCGCCAGACGTTCCAGCTCTTCGCGGTCCGCTTTGGCCTTTGTTTCCGGATTGACGATTTTCGGGATCGGGTTACTCCGGATAGCCTGTAGGAAAAGCCAAGCCTCGCTTGGCGCCGATCCGTCGGAACCATCGCCAGACTGAGTGTGCCCGTGCCGGTGCATGATGATTCTCCTGACTTGCTTCGTTGGCTCTGACGGCGGACGCATGGCCGGAGCGGTTCTCGACGAGGCCTGGCGCAACAAAAAAGAGCCCGCCGCCAGCGAGCGCCTTTGCAGGCGGACGCTGGCGGCGGGCTCTTCTGATACCCACACTACGCGGCGAGTTCGTCTCGATACCCAACGTCAGATTGAAACGCCATTGTTGCGAACGTTCGCTAAATGGCAAACAGAGTCTACAGAAATGGGCGCCTCAGAACAGGCCGAAAAGCGAGCCAGTGCGCGCCGGACTGTCCTGGTTCAGCGGGAATTGGAATTTCGAGCGGTGGGTGTTAGCGAATCGTGGGTTGACTACGCGACGAGTTCGGCCGCTGCGGCGGGGCCTTGCAGAGGGCGCTGATTGCCGCCCCTCTGCACTCCCCGGCTAGCCTCTTCTCCTGTTCTGGTTGCATTGGGCGACTCGGTATTCGCCACACGACGCAGCGTGCGGGCGGCTTCCAACTTGCGATCACGTTCGGCGAAGATCACGCTCTCCAGGCCCGCCAGCTTGTCGGCCGGCGTGATGTAGCCCAGCGCGCTGTGCAACCGCACGCCATTGTAATGCTCGACGAACGACGCCACCACGCGCTGCGCCGCCGCCAGATTGCTCGGCGCGGCGAGCCGGAATCGCTCCTGTTTCAGGCTGCCATGCCAACGCTCGAGCTTGCCGTTGCTCTGCGGGTAGTAAGGGCTGGTGCGCACGTGCGTGATGCCCGTCAGACGCACGAACTGCTTGAAGTCCTTGGCGATGAACTGCGGCCCGTTGTCACTGATGATCCGCGGCCGGGCGCTGGGGAAGCTTTCCAACGCCCGCTGCACGATCGTCTCCACGTCGCGTTCGGTCATGTTTTCGCGGATCTCCCAATGCACGATCAGCCGGCTGTAGCCGTCGAGCAGCGAACACAGATAGTAAAACGTGCCGCCCAGATTGAGATACGAGATATCGACGTGCCAGTGCTCGTGGGCCGCGAGCGGTTGCACGAAACCGGTCCCTTTTTTCGAGGGTTTTTGCCATTTGCGGTCCAATCGCCCGGCCTGTTTGAGCACCCGATAGACGCTCGCCGGGCTGACCGCCACCACGTCGTCGTCGAGCATCATGAACGCCAGCCGGCGATAACCTTCCAGCGGAAAGCGGGCCTGATAATCGCAGATCGCCCGCTGCTCCCACTCGGCCAGCCAGCCATCGCGCGGCACCTGCCCGTTGTGTCCGTTAGGACGGCCGTAGCGCTGTTGCCACTGGTAGAACTTGCTCGCGCCAAGCTCCAGCCAGGCGAGCAGCTTTTTGGCGGGCACCTCGGCCCGCCCCGTCCAGTGGCGCACGTAGTCGACCACGGCGTCGCGCGTGTCGTGGGGAACCCAGCTTCCCTTCAGAGTTCCCCATTGAGTTTTTTTTCGCGGACGTTGGCCTCCATCAGCTCGGAGATGACTTCGTTCTTCTGGGCCAACTTGGCTTCCAGGTGGGCAATCTTGCGGTCCTTGACGGCGTCAGTGCCGGCTTGGCGGCCCGGCTTGCGCTCGAAGATGGCGGCGCCGTGCTCGAACAGCTGCGCTTGCCAGTAATAGATTTGGCTGGGCTGCAGGCCGTGCCGATCGCAGAGGTCGGAGATCGGCACCTTCTCGACAAGGTACTGCTTCAGGATGGCCAGCTTCTCGGGGCCGGCGATGCTCTTACGCTGCTGACTCATGGAATCCTCCAGGCTTCAGGGTTATGCTAACCCCGTCACCCGAAAATTCCAGTTCCATCTGAGGCAGGACAGGACGACCAGTGCATTGAAACCGTGCGCCATCGGTCGTACTCGCTTCGCAATCCACGGCGGGAAGTGGCTCTAAACTATATGCCTGTAGGGGCTTGTGTCAGCCGAGCAATCCTCGAATCAAGAGCGCGGGGCTGGCAAAATGTTCTATTAGGGCCTATCGCCCGGACTGTTTTTCAAAAATAGTTTTGGATGGAGGGTTGATTCGACGGACAAAAAGAAGACTATCAAACATCCCACGAAGGAGGACCATAAATTCGAATCGCAATTATAATGGCGTTGAAGCTCGCAGCGGTTTTCGCCGGGCGCCCATTGCCAAGAGTGCTCCATCCATGCAACTCGCGCGGCGCCGAGCCTTTACCTTACTCGAACTGCTGGTGGTCATCGCGATCATCGGTATTCTGGTGGCCATGCTGCTGCCCGCGGTGCAGGCCGCCCGCGAATCCGCGCGGCGAACGCAGTGCGGAAACAACCTCAAACAATGGGCTTTGGCGGCCCAGGGTTACCACGGTGCTCGCGGGTTTCTGCCGTTCGGCTCGGTGCCCGGCACGTATTGGTCCTGGCGAGCGGCACTGCTGCCGTTTATCGAAGAAAACGTCGTGTATGAACTGATCGATTACACGACCAATTGCGTCGACCCCGCACAACCGTTATCGGCCGCGGCCAGTCCTCACAACAAAACGATTAGTTCCGCACTCTGCCCCAGTGATCCGAACGGTTCCTTGACCTGGTCCGATTCGACGTACGGCCAATTTTCGCTATCGAGCTACATGGGCAACGAGGGCACCAACCAGGGCGGCAGCGTGAGCATTACGTATGACGGTGTCTTATTCTCGGGCGGGCCGGTGCGCTTCGCCACCGTGACCGACGGCTTGTCAGCTACCCTTTTTGCCGGCGACCGCGGAGCTCCGCTCGACGCGTACTGGGGCTTTTGCATCTGTGGGCTTGGCACGGGCGACGGCACGGCCGACGCAGTCTTGCCCACTGCCACCGGCTTCGCGCCGGGAAGCCCGGTCGGTGACACGGATGTGACTCATTACTGGAGTTACCATCCAGGCGGCGGACAGTTCGCCCTGGTCGACGGCTCGGTGCACTTCCTGGCATATGACATCGATTTCGGCCTGTTCACCGCGCTGGGCACACGGGCCGGGGCCGAAGTGGTCGACAAGGGCCAATATTGAGCCCGGGGGTCTATTTCGACCCTATCCGAGAACCGTCGGGAGAAGGGGACAGGCACATTTTGCTCCCCCGGCACCGCAAAATGAGCCAGTCCCCAGCGGTTCTCGGATAGGCAGTTCGACGCCTTGGCGCTCGAGCGCCTCTTCCGCTCTGCGCGACGTCGCCACTGTGGGTGAAGGCCCGCGCCTTACTGCCGGCCGGATTTGCCGGCGTGCCGATTGATGCTGATCTTGCGGCGGATTTCGGATTTCAGGCGCTCCAGCACCGATTGCTTGTCGGTGGCCTGCAAGATGCGTGTGACCACGGTCTTGGGCGCTTCGCCGCCCCACGAGCCGCCATGCTCGAAATAATATTTGGCCGCCTGCCCGACGATGACCGATCCGTAGCCCGCGGCGGCCCCCTGCGGCAAGGCCGTGAGAAATTTTCCCGAACCGAGCGTCAGGCTGTTGAACAGCGTGGAGGCAGACGTTCGTCGCCGCCTCGCCCAGCATCACCCAACCGGCCGCCTTGAGGATCGATTCGATCAGCGCTCGGGCGTTGTTCCAGGTGAGCGGCACGCCGTAGACATGCGCCAGCGTGACGACCATCGTGGCGTCGACCGCGCTGCCCCCCAGCACGTCGACCACCGGCATCGGGGTCAGCGCCACGGCGATCGACTTCATGGCCGCATAGCTCCAGATGATGGCCGTGGCCTGCTCGTCGCGCATGCGCAGTTTCATGGCCGTGATCCGATCGCTCCGATCGGCGGCGTACATTGCGCCGTTGAGAGCCACCAGCGCTTTGCCGTCGCGGGCCAGCACTTCCAAAATTCGCTCCTTGAGCGCTTCGATCTGCGGCGCCGGGCGGCGAAACTCGCTGCGCGTGCTGCCATCGGCCGCCTCGATCACGTATTCGCGCGGCAAAGGGTCGGCCGAAGTCTCGATCATGTCGTCCGCCGCAACGATGCCCCGCAGCCGCTGGGCAAACGTATCGCACAGGATTTGCCGCTGCTCGGCGGTGTAGTTGTCGGTCTTGTTGAAGACCAGCAGGATCGGCTTATGGCTTTCCGGCCAGCTCCGACAAGCGCGGCATATTCGAGCTGATTCAGATCCGAGTCGGTGACGAACAGGATCAGGTCGGCTCGGCCGGCCGCATCGCGCGCCATCTCGGCCCGCTGCGCGCCGTCGACCTCGTTGATGCCCGGCGTGTCGATCAACACGACTTGCGACCGGTCGAGCCCGGCGATGCAATAGCCGGAGCCGTCCCAGTGGGTGTGCCAGACGTCCCGGGTCCAGCCGCCGCGCACGTCGACTTGGGCCACCTCGCTGCCCGACCAGGGCATTGATCAAGGCCGACTTGCCGGTATCGATTTCGCCGAACAGCACGATCTCGACCCGGCCCGATTCCAGCTTTTGGACCATGGCTTCCAGGTCGCCCAGTTCCTTGCGCAGCGCTTGCTTTTCCTCCGCCGAGCAGCCGGCGAACTGATCGATGGCATGGCGTACGCTGGCCAGGGCGTCGGCATAGTGTTGGTCCGGACCGGGCAGATCGGCGGTGCTCACGGTTGTTTGCCTCCCAGGCGGCTGAGCCCCGCCTTGACCAGTTGGGCCAATTCGGCGGGCCGGGTGACTTCGCTCCATTTGGCCCGGGCCAGCGAGGCCCAGCCGCCGGGCGGCTGCTGCATTTCACCGCGGAAATAAACGATGAACACCCGGCCGATCCAGCGTGTGACCAGGGCTTGCACCAGGCCTTGCAGGGCTCCGCCGGCCAACGTGCCGACACCCGGCGCGGTCTTCAGCACCGAGGCCACGGCCGTGCTGGCCAGCGGCGCGGCGGCGCTGGCGCCGAGAATGGCGAGCAGATTCTTGCCCAACTCGGCGACCAGCCGGCTGGCCGCTTCCAGGTCGATCGTCTGCCGGTAAACGCGCGCCAGCGACAGCACCATGTTGGTGGAAATGGCCAGTCCCGCGGCCACGTCCAAAAGCGGCACGGGACTGAGCGCCGCCGCCGCGCCGGCCTGCCACATCGCCCGCTCGACGATTTCTTCCGCCCGGCGGTCGAGCGTGCCGCGAATCCGCTCGCGGGCGTCGGCCGCCAAACCCCGCGCCTGCAGCAGCAAGTTGCCGGCCAGCAGCTCGCGGCCGTCCCGCTGGACAATGGCCATGATTCGCTCGGCCAGCGGAGAAATGTCCGGTAGCTCGTCGACCGATTCTTCCAGCTCGCGGCCGTCGGCCAGCACGCGCACCCGGGTGCGCGTGACCGCGCGGGCCCGCAAGGCGATCACGTCCTCGGGACGGACCAGCGAGCCGCGTTTGCTCCGTGAGTTGTGCGATCAGCCGGTCGCGGTCGGCCGGCGCGAACCAATCCTCCTTGTTCAGGCACAGCACCACGCGCTTTTCCATCTGTGCCAATTCGGCCAGCACGTCGTGCTCGAAATCCTTGAGCGGACCGTCGACGACCAACAGCACCAAGTCGGCATCGCGGGCCGACAGCCGGGCGAGCGATTCTCGCGGCCCCGCCATGCACTTCGGCCAGGCCCGGCGTATCGACCAGCAGCACGCGATCGGCGCCCGGCCAGGGGATTTCGCTGGTGGTGGTGGTGGTGCCGCCCTTGGGATCGGTCCGAAAGATCTCGCGCCCGGCCAAGCGCATTGAGCAAAGACGACTTGCCGCTCGACACGGTGCCAAAGGCCACGATCTCGAGCTTCTGACCGGCGCGGCGCTCGCGAATTTCGCTCAGCGAATGCCGCAGCGGCGCCCGCACTTCGGCCGGCAAGGATGGATCTTCGGCCAGCCGCTCGACGTCGGCCAGATGCAATTCGACCTCGGCCGACTGCTGGGCCAAAGTCATCTGGCTGGGCTGTCTGTTTTCGGCCAGCCTGCGGCGCCGCTTCTCGGAACTGGCTCGCACCAGCAGCCATCCGCCCCAGCCCACCAGCGCCAGTGCCGCGGCGGCCGAAAGCAACAGCACGCCCAGATAGATGTAACCCCAAACAGGGCTGAACTCGCGCGCTTGCTGATACTGATGCACGAGTGCCGGAAGCTGCGTGACAAACAAATATCCGCCGACCGACACGCCGGCCAGTAGCAGCGCTGCGAAGGTTTTTCGCCCGACGGGCATTCGGCGGCCTGAAGGTTTTTTTGGTTTGGGCCGGTTACGCGTGCCGGCCGGCTTTGGCGATCAAGGCGACAGGCGAAGATCGCCGGCGGCGTGTCAGGTTTTGATCGGCGCTTCGATCATCGGTCGGTTCGCCCGGCTCCGCAGGCGATTGATCCAATGCAAGACCGACGGCAAAGTAATAATACGCCGCTCCAGGGCACGCTTTCCTGGAACGTCCAAGAGTATCACGGCGACCAGCAGGGTCACAATGCCGGGGCCCGGGGTGAGGAGCATGGTGATGCCCAGTAGCAGCAGAATCGCGCCGATCGCGTTTTTGCCGACCACCAGCGTCCAGCGAATCAACGGATGGCGGTCGCGCCAGCCGCCGCGGGGCGGCGCGTTGAAATAGTCGCTCGGGATCGACAGCACCAGCCAGCGCACCGCCCACAGTCCCCCCACGGAGACTAGCAGCGAGCCGGCAACCAGCCATCCGCCCAGCGCCAGATGGCCAGCCAGCCAGGCTTTGGCGTCGAAAAACAGCGTTGCAATCCACGACATAGGGGTCCGCATGGTCAGGCAGGGGGGCACCGCGGGGCGGCAAAATCTTGCCGCGATTTTCCGCTACCGGATTATACGTTACGCATCGACCGCGATCCGATCATCCGCCGACGCCGTGCCGATTGCCGCGCCATGCCCACGGGAAGCATCCCGCGGGCTTAACAGTCGTTTGGCTTGCGTTTCGATGGGTTGCCCATTACAACCGCAGACTCGCGAAATCGCATGCCGCCGGACTCACTTTGTTGTTGCACTCCTTTTTCCCGCGAAGAAAATAATCATGCCCCGAATCCTGGTCACCCCGGTCGAAGTCGCCCACCCAGGTGGCCCCTGTCAGCCGGTGCTCGAAGTTGCCGGCTTTGAAGTCGTCTATCCGCCCGCGGGCGTCAGGCTCGTCGAGCCCGAATTGCTGATCCAACATCTGGCGGGCATCGACGGCATGGTCGCCGGCATGGAACCGCTCAACCGGCACGTGCTCCAATCGACCCGGCTGCGAGCCATCGCCCGGATGGGCGTCGGCTACGACGCCGTTGACGTCGCGGCCGCGACCGAACGAGGCGTGGCCGTGACGATTTCGCCCGGCACCAACCAGGTCTCGGTGGCCGAGCACATGCTGGCGCTGCTGTTGGGCGTGATGCGTGGATTTCCCGAGCGCGACCAGTCCATTCGCGCCGGCCAATGGGGCCGCAAGCTGTTGCCGCGCTTGGCCGGCAAGACGCTGGGCCTGGTCGGGCTGGGCCGCATTGGCAAGGCGGTTGTCCCGCGGGCACAAGCCTTGGAACTGACGGTCATCGCGCACGACCCCTTGGCCGACCGCGACTATGCGGCCGCCTGCGGCGTGCGGCTGTGCTCGCTGGACGAACTGCTCACTGGCGCCGACATTGTCAGTCTGCACTTGCCCTGCACGCCGGAGACGACCCGGCTGTTCGATCGCCGGGCGTTTGCCAAGATGCGGCCCGGCGCGATTCTGATCAACACGGCCCGCGGCGGACTGGTGGACGAGGACGCTTTGGCCGACGCGCTGCAAAGCGGCCATTTGGGCGGCGCGGGTCTGGACGCCTTTGTCGTCGAGCCGCTGCCTGCGACCAGTCGGCTGCTCCAGTGCGAGAACGTGCTATTGAGTCCGCACACGGCCGGCGTGGATCAGGAATCGATCCTGGCGATGGCCGTGCTGGCCGCCGAGTGCATGGCCTCGCTTTATCGCACCGGTCGCGCGCCGGAGGGCTGCCTGGTGAACCCGCAGCTAGGGCCGGGGTGGAAGTGGTGATATTTGCTTCGCCTCGGTCCCCCGGCAGCACATCGAACTTCACGAAGTCACCTTGCGACTGCGATGATCGGCCAGGTGCTGGCGGATGCGGGCGAGCGCCGTTTCGAAATCGACGGCTTGCGCTGCGCCCCGATCGTAAGCGTCGATCCGGCGGTCGATCTCGGCCGACCACGCGGCTTCAATTGCCGGCTCAAATCCGCACAAACATCTTCTGCCGGTAAAGCCAAAAGCAAATTAGCCACATCAGGCCCAGCACGAGGGTGCTTTGCACCAGCGGAGAATAAATGCTGTCGACGTGGCCCCACAGCGTGAAGATTTCCTGCCCCAGATGAACCTGCAAACGGCTGGCCAGCCAGCCGCCGATCAGCGCGGCCATGCAGTACATCACCAGCGAATTCATGCCCACTATGACCAGCGGAAACGTCCAGCGGCGGAAACCGAGCAAATCGACCACGCCGTAAAAACCGGCCAGGATCAACAGCGCCCAGCCGGTGCTCAGCAGCGTCCAACTGGGCGTCCAGATGCGTTTAACCAAGGGGCACAAGCCCGCGGCATCCAACCCCCATCCGGCCAACAGGCCCAAAAGCCCGAACAGAATCAAGAGCGCAAACTTTTGCCAGGCCGGCCGCCCGCTGCGCAGCAGCCCGCCGGTGAGCAGGCCAAAAATCATCGTCGCCAGCGAGGGAATGAAGTTCAGCGTCTCGTAGCCCCCGCGGTTGTAATCGAACGACTTGGTGCGCGGAAACCGATTCAAAAACCAGTGATCGAAAGCGGCCGCGACGTTCGTGTTCTTGTCCCAATGAGCCGCCAGGCCTTCGAGGTGCGGCCAATCGGCCGGCACGCCCACCGACGCATAGTCGAAATCGGCCGCCGGCAACGGATAGGCATAAAACAGCAGCCAGTCGCCGGCCAGCAGCAGCCCGGCCGCCGCAAACTGCACCCAGGCAGAGCGATTCCACAGCAGAAACAAAAAGAAGTAGCCCAACCCGATCTGCGTAATCACGTCCTCGAACGTGAAATTCGTTTCCTCGGTCGCCTTCGATCGCAGAAAAATGCCCAGCAGCACAAACACCACACTGCGCCAGGCGGCGTGCCAAGCCATGCGGCCATAGCTTTGCCCCCGGGCTTGCCGCCCGGCGTAGGAATAGGCCATCGCCACGCCGACCATGAACATGAATGCCGGCTGGATCAGGTCCCAGGCCACGCAGCCCACCCAGGGCACGTGGTCGAACTGGGAGCCGATGGTCTGCCAGACGGGGTTGTCGGGAAACTTCTTGGCCACGCTGGCCAGCGACAAGGCATTGGACGCCATAGCCAGCATGATGGCGCCGCGAAAGGCATCCAGCGATACCAGACGCTCAGAGATGGCTGGCGCGGGGGCGGTCGTCTCGTTTTTCGGTTTGACTGAGCTCACCGAAGTCATCCTTCATCCTTCCGCTCGGCTGAGCTCGCCGCAAGCCGCCTTCCGCCTTTATCTCCCAGCCTAAGCCATGCGGCGATCAATGAAAATCCCGCGACTGCGAATTCAGCTCGGCCAACAGCTCCGACAGATCCTCGATCCGCGAGACCAAGACGTGGATGATTTCGTCATGCCGCTGCAGCCGGCCCTGGGCCAGCATGAGTGTGGCCGTGCGGGCAGCGCGATAAAACCGCTGCCAGACATCCTGGCGAATGATCAGGTTGACCGTGCCGGTTTCGTCTTCCAAGGTGACGAACGTAATGCCCCGGCCGTGGCCGGCCGCTGCCGCACGAGCACCAGGCCCGCCACGCGCACGCTGCGGCCGCCCGGCCATAGCGCCAGCCGCGCGGCCGGCACCACCCGCAACCGCTCCAGCGCCGGGCGCTGAAACTGGAGCGGATGAGCCCGGAGCGACAAGCCGGCCATTTGGTAGTCGGCCACCACCTGCTCCTCGACCGGCATGACCGGCAGCGGAGCGTCGGGCTCGGCCGGGTTCGCCAGCTGGGCCAACAGCGGCAGCGCCGCGCCCGGCTCTTCCTGGCCCAAAGCCTGCCACAGCGCGGTCCGCCGGTCGACCGCCAGCGAAGCAAAAGCGTCGGCCGCCGCCAGCCGCTTAATGACCGCGCGGCTCAAGCCGGTGCGGCGGGCAAAATCGTCCAGCGAACCAAACGGCTCCGCCCCGCGCGCCGCTTCGATCCGCCTGGCATCCCCCTCGCGCAATCCCGAAATCATCCTCAATCCCAGCCGCAGCGCCAGCCCTCGCTCCTTCGTCCGCCCCCGTGTCTTCTTCGTTTCCCGTTCCCCGTTCCGAGTTCCGAGTTCCGAGTTCCGAGTTTTTCCCGCGCCTTCCAACGTGCAGTCCCACTCGCTCGCCCCCACGTCGACCCCTCGCACTTCCACCCCATGATCCCGGGCGCAGCGCACCAGTTGGGCCGGCGCATAAAAACCCATCGGCTGGCTGTTGAGCAGCGAGGCCGCAAAAGCCGCCGGGTAATGATGTTTCAGCCAGGCCGAAACATAGACCAGCAGGGCGAAACTGGCCGCGTGCGATTCCGGAAAACCATACTCGCCGAAACCGCGGATCTGCCGGAACACCTCCGCGGCAAATTCCTCGGGCAGTCCCTTGGCCTGCATGCCAGCGAGCAGCTTCTGGCGGAACTGTTCGATCACGCCGGTGCGCCGCCAGGCGCCCATCGCGCGGCGCAGTTGGTCGGCCTCGCCCGGCGTGAAGCCGGCCGCCACGACGGCCAGCCGCATGGCCTGCTCCTGGAACAGCGGCACGCCCAGCGTCTTGTCGAGCACCTGCCGAATTTCGTCGTTGGGATAAGTGACCGGCTCTTCGCCGGCGCGGCGCCGCAAGTAGGGATGCACCATGTTTCCCTGGATCGGGCCGGGCCGGACGATCGCCACTTCGATCACCAGGTCGTAATACTCGCGGGGCTTGAGCCGCGGCAGCATGCTCATCTGGGCCCGGCTCTCGATCTGGAACACGCCCATCGTGTCGGCCCGGCAGATCATGTCGTACACCCGCGGGTCGTCCTGCGGCACCGCGGCCAGCGAGAGCCGGCGGCCGGTGTGCTGCCGGATCAGCTCAAAACATTTGCGGATGGCGGTCAGCATGCCCAGCGACAGGCAATCGACCTTGAGGATGCCCAGCTCGTCCAGATCGTCCTTGTCCCACTCGATCACGGTGCGGTCCGGCATGGCGGCGTTTTCGATCGGCACCAGCTCGCACAGCGGCCCGCGCGTCATGACCATGCCGCCGACGTGCTGGCCCAGATGCCGCGGAAAGCCGAGCAGCTCGCGCACCAGGCCCACCAATCGGCTGCCGACCATCGAATCCGGATCGATGCCCGCGTCGCGGCAGCGGTCTTCGAACCGCTCTTCCAGCCGATGCCCCTCCAGGCTTTTGGCCAGCACGTCGACCCGGTCCAGCGACAGGCCGAGCGCCTTGCCCACGTCGCGCACGGCCGAGCGCGGGCGATAGGTGATCACTTCGGCCGTCATGCCCGCAGCGCTCGCGGCCATACTTTTCGTACAGATATTGCAGCACTTCCTCGCGGCGCTCGTGCTCGAAATCGATGTCGATGTCGGGCGCCTCGTTGCGTTCGGCGCTGACGAACCGCTCGAAGAGCACGTCGAGCCGATCGGGATCGACCGACGTCACGCCCAGCGCAGTAGCACACGGCCGAGTTGGCCGCCGATCCGCGTCCTTGACACAATATGCCGCGCTGCCGGGCAAAACGGACCAGATCGAACACGGTCAGAAAATAGGCTTCGTAGTGCAATCGGCCGATCAACTCCAGCTCGTGCTCGATCAGCCCCCGCAGCTTGGCCGGCACGCCCCCGGGATAGCGCTTGCGGCGCCGGCCCAGGCCAGGCGGGTCAGATACTCCATTGCGGTCTCACCCGGCGGCGACAGCTCTTCCGGATATTCGTAGCGCAGCTCGGCGAGCGAAAATGTGCATCGCTGGGCAATCTCCGCGCTGCGCGCCAGCGCCGCCGGCAGGCGGGCAAAACGGGCCGCCATCTCGGCAAGCGGCTTGAGATGCCGCTCCGCGTTCGGAAAAAGCTGCGGGCCCGCCTCGGCCACACTCACGCCCAACCGGGTGGCCGTGAGCACGTCTTTCAAGGCCAACCGGCTGCGGGCATGAAAATGCACGTCGCCGGCGGCCACCAGCGGCACCCGGGTTTGCCGGGACAGCTCGACGAGCTCGTCCAAGCGGCGCTCGTCGTGGGGGCCCAAATACAGCTCGGCCAGCAGGTAACAGCGGTCGCCGAACACGTCGCGCAAACGCTGCACCTGGTGGGGCTCGGGCAGTTTGTCGGGCTCGGAGGTGATGCCGGCCAACAAGCCCGCGGCGTGCTCGGCCACGTCGGCCAGCGAGACTTGGAACTCGCCTTTCTCGGCCCGCCGGCGGCCCACCGTAATCAGCCGGGCCAGCCGGCCGTACGAAGCCCGATCGGTCGTCCACAGCACGACGCCCGGCGAGTCGACGGGCGTGATCTCGGCGCCGACAATCAACTTGAGCCCGACCTGTTTGGCGGCCACGTGCGCCCGCACCACGCCGGAGAGCGTATTGCGATCGGTGACGGCCAGCGCCTGATAGCCCAGCTCGGCGGCCCGCAGCACGAGCTCGTCGGGATGCGAGGCGCCTTCCAGAAAGGAGAAGTTGGTCTTGGCGTGCAGCTCGGCATAGCCGATTGCCGGCCGCGCCGCCGGTCCGCACGGTTCAGGGAGCGCGCGTTTGTTCGACGGCGGAATCTCAGGCATGGCCGGACCGGGAGCAAGAGGAACACCTGGTTGTTGCAGGATGCGACTGATGATCGCCGGCCATGCTGCACTAACCCGACGCGCCAGCGAGGGCCGCCCTCACGATTCCCCTCGCTCGCGCCTCGGGTTAGTGGCATGGCGAACCCACGATCGCCAGTCATCCTCACGCACCCCGATAGTGTTCAAGCGTACACTATTCGGCCGGCGGTGACAAGAGCAAGAGCGTCTTGACCAGTTCGAACGCTTCGCGCCCGATGCCCGGATTCTCGCTCTCGCGCGGACCGGCCACGTTGAGCGTGGAAATCCGGTGCTCGGCGAGCCAGCGACGAATCAGGTCCAGATCCAGCGGCATGCCCAAGCGCACCAGCAGGCAGGGCTTGCCGTGCCGGCGGGCAAGCTGCCGGGTCAGGGCCGTGCCGCCTCGCGGCGCGCGGCGCGTGACAATCAGCGTGCCGTCGGAGTCGAGCACGTTGCACTCGGTTCGCTCGCGGTAGGCGGCCGAAGGCGTTTCCACGAGCGCGTAGCGCTCGGGGATCGGGCCGTCCTCGGCCTTGCGCCGCGCGGGCACCAGCCGCCATGCGGAACGCCCAGCGCAATCGCCGCGTCCAAGGCCGCGCGATCGATGCCCGTCTGCCCGCCGCTGACGATTTTTGAAATGGGCGTCGGCACGGAAGCGTGGCGAGTGGCAAAGCTCAGGGGCACGCTCCCGCGGTCGTTGACCGCGGGCTATTGATCAGAAGTAGTTCCCCTTCGACTGCGCTCAGGGCAAGCCAGTTCCGAGTTTGCTCTACCGCTGCATGCCGCCTTCGCGGCCGCGGGTCACCGATTCGCCTTCGCGGCGATCGTGGGGCAGGACCAGTTCGGTGCCGGGACGCAGATAATCGAATTCTTCGCCCAACACGTCTCGATTCAACTCATAGATTTCAGCCCAGCGGGTGGCTTTGCCCAGCTCGTACTTGGCGATGTCGAACAACGTGTCCCCTTCGCCCACCACATAGACGCGTTCGCCCACGCGATGCCGGGTGCTGGCGGACATCAGCGTGTTGCGGGCCGAAGGGACTTTGCGCTGCTTGGGACAAAGCTCCGCGTAGCGCTCGTGCAACACCGAGACGTGTGGCACGTCGAGCACGTCGCCGACTTGCAGTTTGTCGGCCCGCGGAAAGCGCAACCGGTTGTGCTCATAGATTGCTTTGAAATAGCCGCCGTCGCCGTAGACCTTTTGAGAAATGATCCAGTAATTGTCGTTCGGCGCGACGGTGTACTTGCCATTCTCGACCGTAACTGGCGGCTGCGCGGCGCCGGAAAACTCGCCCGATTCGTGACGCAAGTGGCCCGGCTGCCGGTCGGCCGCGTCGTAGCCCTCGGATCGCATTTCTTCTTGCTGCGGAAAGCGGCTGCGGAATCCGGCCCGCGGCGATTCGCCATCCGCCGGCAGCTCTCCGGAAGTTGGGACCGCTTCGACCGGCTGACTCTCGGCCAATTGGCCGCGGATCAAATCCTGCTGCCCGGCTTGTTCTTCGACGGCTTGCAGCTCGTCGCGGTCCGCTCCGCCGCGCAGCCGGGGATCGAAATCGGCCGGAGTCGGATCGCCCGAGCCGGCCGGCATATCGTCCGTCAGGTTCTGGACGGCCGCGCGGCCGCGCACAAACGGATCGCCGGCGGATTCTGCGCCGGGATTCAAAATTCCCGAACTATCGGCGGCCGCATCGAAGGCCGAATCAGCGGCCGCCTCGGCGGCCGGTTCTTCGCGAGGCAGATACGATTCGCGCGGCGGAAGATCGCTCTGGGCCGACGTCAAATCCGCCTCGTGGTGATTGCGCGACGCCCAGCCTGCCGCGGGCGGCTCCGAATCGGCAGTCATGTCGGCCGCAACCAGCGTGGCCCTTGGTTCGTGGTGGCCTGGCTCCTGATGCCGGATGGGCACCGGCAACTGGCCGGCAATCACCGTTTCGCTCTGCGGAGCATCGTCGGGCTGTGCCCGCAAGCGCTTGTAAAGCATCGCCGCGAAGACGACCAGCAACAGACTGATCACGGTCAGGCCGATTATGATTTCCTTGCGCATTTTTCCCATCACGAGCCTTCTTTTCGAGGCGGCCATTCCAGCCGAGCTGCCAAAATTCGTCGAGACACTCTAAGCAGATTGCTGCCACGATGCCAGAGCGACTTGCGCGAGCGACGAATTCAGTCGCGGCACCGCGGTCAGAAGCACGACTGACGAACGAAATGGTCCGCAGATTACGCAGATTTCACAGATAGGAAAGACGGCAGGCCTCGCGACAAATTCGGGCACCTGCATTCGTCTCTCGTTCTCCCCCTTTTTTCCTGTCCGTAAATCTGTGTAATCTGCGTAATCTGTGGATAATATCTTCTTATTAGGCCTTGCCGGCCACGCGCATCTTTCGCGCTGCGCAAGCGCGGATTGCGGGCCAATTCGGCGGCATCGGCCACGATCGGTTTTTTGGTCAGCACCTGCCAGCGGGCATCGTCGCGCAGGGCGGTCTTGACCAATCGATCTTCCAGCGAATGGAAGCTGATGATCGCCAACCGACCGCCGGGAACGACAAACTCTCCGGCCCGCGAAAGGGCCCGCTCCAGCGATTCCAGTTCCCGGTTGACGGCAATCCGCAGGGCTTGAAACGTGCGTGTGGCCGGATCGATTCGTTGGCTGTCGCGGCTGCGCGGCACCACGCGCCGGATTAGAGCCGCCAGATCGTCCGCGGTGTGCACCGGCTGGGTGCCACGCAGCTCGACAATGCGCCGGGCAATCCGCCGGCTGAAACGCTCCTCGCCGAACGTGTAGATCAGGTTGGCCAGTTCTTCGGCCGTCAGCCGCTCCAGCAACCGCCAGGCGGGCTCGCCGGCGGTCGGGTCGAAGCGCAGGTCGAGCGGCCCCTGGGCGTCGAAACTGAAGCCCCGCGCCGGATCGGCAAGCTGGTCGCTCGAGAGCCCCAGGTCGAGCAGGATGCCGTTGACCTGCGGAAAGTGCAGTTCGGCCAGCACGTCCGGAAAATCGCAAAAATTGGCCTGGGCGATCAGCACCGGCAGCCCGGCCAGATTGCGCTCGGCCGCAGCCAGCGCGGCCGGATCGAGGTCCAGCGCCAGCACGCGTCCCTCAGGCCCCACGCGCTCGGCCAGCGCCCGGGTGTGGCCGCCGCCGCCCAGCGTGCCATCGACAAACGTCTGCCCGGGCCGAGGGTCGAGCCACTTGAGGACTTCCTCCAGCAGCACAGGCACGTGGACAGGCGGGTAACTGCTCATTGCTGCGGATCAGAATATCAGCTTTGCCGCAGCGAGTCTTGGCTTCGCGAATAGCCGGCCGTCGCGTCTCCCGCTCGTTTCCCTTCGACTGCGCTCATGACAAGCCGGTCCTGAGTTCCGCCTTCCGAGTGGGCCAAAAACGCCGCCCACCCTGGGCACAATCCATGTGCCCGCGCGGGTTGGGGGGCTTGCGGCATCTTGCAGTCGCTCGTGACGACCCATCGACACCGCAGTTCGCAGCCGGCAGCTTCTTGCCACACGTACCCGTGATCGACAACGCGTCAGTCGGTGGCCGCTGACTGACACTTCGGCGCATCACGCAGGGGCGAACGATCGGACGGACAAATCCTTTCCGGTTGCATTTCGGGGGATCGGTTCAGGTCGATTCGCGCTGGAACGCGTTTTCCGCGATTTCGTCGTAACGTGGCTGCTTGCCCTTCAGGTAGTTTTCCCAGCGGTTACGGTCCCACAGTTCCAAATGATCTTGGACGCCGATCAATACCGCCTCCTTGCTGATGGCAGCCAACTGACCTAGCTCCGGCGGGATGCGAATCCGGCCTTGGCCATCGATTTCAACCGCTTGGGCCTGGGCGAAGAACAAACGGCTAAACGCCCTCACGTCCTGGCCGGTCGGCGATACTTTGGCCAGCCGCTGGGCCAAAAGCGAAAAGGTCTCCTCAGGATAGATAGCCAACGATCCGTCGGTGCCAGGCGCCACGAACAGAAATCTCTGGGCCGCCTTGGCAAATCGGTCTCGGAAGTGCTTGGGAATGGCAATCCGCAGCTTGTCATCCACGGCTCGCGAAAACGTGCCGGTGAGCAGCATTTCGAAATCACCACTGGCCCCCACTCTTCACCACAAGGCCCCAAACATATCCGCTCTGCCCGTGCCGTCAAGCAGGGTTTTTTCCCGCCAACCTACCTAGCGTACAAACGCAGAGCGCAGGTCCAAACCGGGCTGCGAGTTGGGTCCGCCCCCGGCGGCGAAAAAAAATCTCCCCGGGGGGCCAAAGGCCCCTTCAGCGGAGCGTTTCGTAGAGCCGCTCATAGGCGGTGACCATCCGCTCGATGGTAAACTGCTCGGCAATTCGATGCGCATTCTGGCCGCCCAACTGAGCCCGCAGCGAAGGCTCGCCAAGCAGCGCAAGCAATTTCCCTGAAAAGGCTTGGGGGTCGCTGCGCGGCACCATTTGGTCCGCGCCGGCTGGCCCCAGCAGCTCGGCCACGCCCTCGACGTCGGTGGCCAGCACAGGTTTTCCGGTGGCCATCGCCTGAAGCAAGACATTGGGCATGCCCTCCCACCGCGAAGGCAAGACCAGGGCGTCGATAGCGGCCAGTATCGCCGGAATATCGGCCCTCAAACCGGCGAAATGAACCCGATCCACGATTCCCAGCCGGGCCGCCTCGGCGCGCAGGGCTGGCTCCTCGGGGCCCGCTCCCACAAGCAGCAAATCGTGGGTCTGCCGACCCGCAAAAACGCCGGGAAGCAGGTCCAGCAGCCAATCGATCCCTTTTTGCGCATCGAGCCGGCCGACGCAGGCGAACGCCGAGCGTCCGGCCGGCACGCCCAGCAGGCTCAGATCCACCGGCACGGCCTGGGCGAATCGCGAGACGTCGACGCCGTTGGGAATAACCAGTAGGCTCTGCGGGTCAAGCCCGGTGACCTGGACCGTGAAATCGGCGACCGACTGGCTGACGCACACGTGCCGATCGGCCCAATGCGCGGTTTGTCGGGCCACCCAGCGGTGCCAGGCCCTGGGCTCGGCGACGCGAATGCCGGTCACCACTCGCGGCACGCCGGCGCGTCGTGCGGCCCAAGAGCCGAGCACGTTGGCGTGAAACAGGAATGTCTGGAGAACATCGGGCTGGTAATCCTTGAGCAAATCAGTCAGGCGGCGCAGCGTGGCCGGGAGGGCCCAGACCGATTTTGCTCCCAGGTGATGAGTTTCGATTCCGGCGCGATCCAGCTCGTCGGCCAGCGATGGCCCGTTGCCGGCGGGCCGGGGGCCGAGAGAATAGACAACGGCCTGGAATCGCTGGCGATCGAGCCGCGAGGCCAGTTCGACCAACGTGCGCTCGGCGCCGCCGATTTGCAGTCCGGTAATGCAGAAAGCAATACGTAGCGCCATCAGTCTTGGCTTAGCGGGATAAACTTCAGGAAAACTGCATGTCGGAAACCGACGCGTACGATTATCCGCTGCCCAAGCACTTGATCGCCGAGCAGCCGCTGGCCAACCGGGCCGACGCGCGGCTGCTGGTGGTCGAGCGCGCCACGAGCGACATTAGCCACCATCATATTCGCGATCTGCCCCGTCTGCTACGCCAAGGCGACTCGCTGGTGCTGAACGAAACCCGGGTGGTCCCCGCCCGGCTCGTCGGCCACCGCACTTCGACGCAAGGCCGCTGGGAGGGACTGTTCCTCTCCGCCGACGGGCAGGGCAATTGGCGGCTGCTGGCCAAGGCCCGGGGAAAAATCGTGGCCGGCGAAACGATCGACCTGGTCAGCAGCCTGGGCGCCGACGCCCTGAAGCTGCGGCTGATCCTCAAGCAGCCCGACGGCGTCTGGATCGCCCGGCCTGAGGTCCGCCGACTGCCGGGCGAGGATCACCAGTTCGGCGATCTGGAATTGCTGGAGCTGGCCGGCCGAGTGCCGCTGCCGCACTACATTCGCGGGGGCGAGATGGTGGCCGCCGACCGCGAGCGTTATCAAACCGTGTACGCCCGCAATCCGGGCGCGGTGGCCGCGCCGACGGCCGGTTTGCATTTTACGCAAGATCTGCTCGCGCAGATCCAGCAGGCCGGAGTCGAACTGGTCAAAGTCACGCTGCACGTGGGCTTGGACACGTTCCGGCCGATTACCACCGATACACTCGCGGCCCATCCGATGCATGCCGAGTGGGGCGAAATCGACGCAGGCGGCCGTTCAAAAGCTCAACGCATGCCGCCAGCGGCGCGGCCGCATCGTGGCCGTAGGCACGACCAGCGTGCGGGTTTTGGAGACAGCCGCTGCCGGCGGCGCGCTTGTGCCCTGGAAGGGCGAAACGCGGCTGTTCATCCGGCCGCCCTATACGTTTCGCGCCGTCGACGCCCTGCTGACCAATTTTCATTTGCCCCGCACGACGCTGCTGGTGCTGGTGCGAACCTTCGGCGGCGACGCGCTCATTCGCAGGGCTTACGAGGAAGCGGTCCGCGAAGAGTACCGCTTCTACAGCTACGGCGACGCAATGCTGATTTTGTAGTGCGGGCGCGCCGCCCCGCGTTAACCGCACACGTTAAGCCCACCGGCTGCGGCCGGTGGGAGCCGCCGCTCACCGCCGGACATACCGATCCAGCTCGTGATCGCCCACGACTTTCCATTCCCCCTTGGCGTCTTTGATCCGATGGCCCGGGCCGGCGTCCTCGCCTTCACCGGGTGGCTCGGGCGTTAGCTCGGCAACATACTTGACGCGCGGCTTGCGGCCGCCCCATTGCATCCAGTCTTCCAGCAAGCGCACCCGCTTGTGCTGCTCGGGACACAGCACGCGATCGCCCTTCTGGATCACCAACTCGTGGGCGCCCGTCCAGCCGAACCACGAATAGCAGGCTGTGTGGGCCGGAATCCAATGGCCTTGGCCTTCGCTGTCGAGCAGATGAAACTCGGCCCAGTTGTGGTTGGGCACCCACACCAGCCGGGCCGGAATGCCGATCGAGCGGCACAAGGCCACAAACACGGCCGACATTTCCTCGCAGTCGCCGATGCGGCGCTCCAGCGCCGCGGTGACACTCGTATAGCTGCCGATCTGGGCTCGTATGTTTTTGGGAATCCACTCGGCAAACCGCCGGGCTTTGTCCCAGGGATGCGTGAGCCCTGCGCTCAATTCGGCCGCCAGCGTGCGGACTGGCTTGGTGCTGGTTTGAATGCCGGGGCTGTCCTGCAAATAGGCCTTGCGCAGTTCGGCCGATGGCTTTTGCTGCGCGGGAAACTGGTCGCGCTGATAGTTGTGAAATTGCTTAAGCAGCGTCAGTTTGTAATGGGCGACCGCCCGGGCGACCGTGTCCGCGGCGATCGACTCGGCCGAAACCAGCAATTGGCCCATGCCGGGCGCCAGCTCGCGAAGCACCGCCTCGCAGCCTTCGGTCTCCAGATGCACGTCGTCGATCTTTTGCTCCGCGTGCGCCACCGGCACGGGCGTGGTGGCCAGCACCGAATCGGCATCGCCAGCTGCTTCCAACTCGATGCCGATGCTGAGCGAGTATGTCCGCGGCTGGAGGTAGCCGGTTTGATCGGCGGGCGGCTCGTTCCAAATCCAATGGCCATCGCCCACCACCGGAGCGACGCTGAATGCCGGGGGCAATAGGTCCGGTTGGGATCGCCAATCGAGCCCACTGGAAAGCCGGTCGAGCAAACCGGGTGCACCGGCGATCGCTCCGCCCAATGCGCCGCCCCGCACGGCCCGTCGCAGAAAATCGCGGCGCTGCATGGCTGGCTTCTCTCGAAAAACGGAGCCCCCAACAGAAAAGGAAGATTCGCAGGGCTCCATTTCGAGATTACCCGCCGGACGGGCCGGGTGTCCAATCAATTCCGCCGCGGACCGTTTGTGGAAATCTGGCCGGCGAAGTAGCCGCGCTGCGCATCGGCTAAGATTGGTGGCACGGCGGCCGGAGTAGTTTTGCGCAATTTTAGGGCACGATTCGAGACGACGGAGCTATTGCGGCATGGCGATTTATCTGAGCGAGGCCGACGTCCATGAGCTGGTCGACATTCCGCTGGCCATCGCGGTGATCGAAGAAGCTTTCCGGCAGCTCGGCGCCCATGCTGCCGACAATGTGCCCCGCGCCGGGCCAAGGCGCCCGGCATCGTGCTGCACACCATGAGCGCCGCCGCGCCCTACCTGGGCGTGGTCGGCTGGAAGACCTATGCCACCACCCGCGCCGGAGCGCAATTTCTGGTCGGCATCTACGACGCCGCCAGCGGCCGGCTGGAAGTACTGATCGAAGCCGATCGCCTGGGCCAACTGCGGACTGCGGCCACCACGGCCGTCGCCGCCGAGTGGCTGGCCGATCCGGCGGCCGCCGAGGCGGGTGTATTCGGCGCGGGCCGGCAAGCCCGCGCGCAGTTGGAAGCCATCGCCCACACGCGTCAGCTTCGCACGGCATACGTTTACAGCCGCACCGAGTCGGGCCGCTGCCGGTTCGCCGATGAGATGTCGGCCCGACTGGGGTTCGAGGTGCGGCCGGTGGATCGGCCGCAAAAAGCGGCCCGGGATCTGCCGATCGTGGTGACCGCCACCAGCAGTCCCACGCCGGTGTTCGACGGCATGGACCTGTCCGAGGGGGCGCTGGTCTGCGCAGTGGGCAACAACTGGGCCACGCGGGCCGAGATCGACGCCCACGTCGTCCGCCGGGCCGACAACATCGTCTGCGATAGCGTCAAAGCCTGCCAAAACGAGGCCGGCGACTTTGTCGATCCGCTGGCCAGCGGCGTGTTCGATTGGTCGCGGGCCGTCGAGCTGGGAGACGTGGTCAACGGCAAGGCGGTCGGCCGCAGCACCAAGCAGAGCATTGTGCTGTTCAAGTCGGTGGGCATGGCGATCGAAGATGTGGCGCTAGGGGCCAAGGTTTTGGAACTTGCCCGGCAACATGGTCGCGGAACGCCGTTGCCGTTTTGAGCGATTGACAAATTCCGCGATGTGCACTTCCCCAACGACAACTGCCGCCCAGCAGCCGCTAAATGCACCGGCGGTCGTTGACCCGCCGGCTATTATTTGCGCTCCGTCAGCGGCACCCAGGCACGCGCCGGGGGGCCGATGTAGTTGGAGCGCGGACGGATCAGCCGGTTTTTGTCGAGCTGCTCGATCACGTGGGCGGCCCAACCGGTCACCCGGCTGACGACAAACAGCGGCGTGTATAACTCGACCGGCAAATTCAGATAGTGATACAGCCGGGCGCTGGGCCAATCGAGGTTCGGCGGCAGCCCCTTTTCCTGCCGCACCACCGCTTCGATCGTGTCGGCCATGGCCTCCATGTCTTCGTTGCCGGTCTCGATGGCCAGTTCGTGGCAGAGCGACTTGAGCAGCGTGGCCCGGGGATCGCCGGTCTTGTAAACGCGATGCCCAAAGCCCATGATCCGCACTTTTTGGGCCAGCGCCGCGCGAATCCAGGCTTCGGCCTTGTCGGCGGTGCCGACCTCTTTGAGCACATCCAGCACGCGCTCGTTCGCGCCGCCGTGCAGCGGGCCCTTGAGCGCGCCGATCGCGGCGGTGATCGCCGAGTCCAGGTCCGATAGCGTCGAGGCGACCACCCGCGCGGCAAACGTCGAAGCGTTGTACTCGTGCTCGGCATACAGGATCAGCGAAACGTCCATCGCGCGCGTCAAACGCTCGACCGGCGTCGTTCGGAACAGCATCCACAGCAAATTGCCGGCCAGCGACAATTCGGGATCGGCGTGGACCGGCTCCTTGCCTTGCACCAGGCGGTGCCGGGCGGCCAGGATCATGGGCAACTGGGCCGTGCGCCGCTCGGCCTTGCGGACATTGGCCTCGTGGCTGTTGTCGGCGGTCTCGTCGTCCCAATGGGCCAGCGCGCTGGCGCCGGTCCGCATGACGTCCATCAGCGGCGCCTCGGCCGGAATTTTGCGCAACAGCTCGATGATCGGAGCCGGCAAATGGGCCTGCTCGCGCAGCCGCTCCTTGAGCCCCTCGAGTTGCTGGCGATTGGGCAGCTCGCCCTGGAGCAGCAGATAGGTGACTTCCTCGAACGTCGCGTGCTGGGCCAGCTCTTCGATCGAAAAGCCGCGGTATTGCAATCCGCCGCTGATCGTGCTGATGGCGGTCTCGCCCGCGATGACGCCTTCGAGGCCCGGACTGTAGATCGGTTCGCTCATGGCTGTGTGCTCTGTGTCCTGGGCAGGTGTGTCTACTTCGGCGGCGGGATGTTATTCGGCCGGAGGATTTTGTTCCGCTTGAAAATAACCGCGGTCGCGGGCCTCGTAATCTTCATAGCCCAGCAGGTCGTAAAGCTCCTGCCGCGATTGCATCACGTCGAGCAGTTCGGCCTGGGTGCCGTCGGCCGAGATCGTGGCCAGCGCCGCCTCGACCCCCTTCATGGCCACCCGCAGCAGCGTGACCGGATAGAGCACGGCGGCGTAGCCCATGTCGGCCAATTCGTCGAGCGAGAGCAGCGGGCTTTTGCCGAACTCGGTCATGTTGGCGATCAGCGGCGCGTCGATTGCCTCGGCAAACTGGGCGAACTGGCTGCGATCGGCCAGGGCTTCCGGAAAAATCCAGTCGGCCCCGGCCTCCAGATAGCGCCGCGCACGGTCGATGGCCTCGTCGATGCCTGACACGCTGGCGGCGTCGGTGCGGGCGATCAGCACCAGGTCCGGATCGCGCTTGGCGGCCGCCGCGGCGCGGAGCTTGGCGCACATCTCGGCCGCATCGACCAATCGCTTGCCCGACAGATGTCCGCAGCGCTTGGGCAATTCCTGGTCTTCCAACTGGATGGCGGCCACGCCGGCCGCTTCGAGCTCGGCCACAGTGCGCTCGACATTCACCGCTGCGCCGAATCCGGTGTCGGCGTCGACGATCACGGGAATCTCCAGGCTGCGCGTCAGATAGCTGGCTTGAGTCACCAGCTCGGTGAGTGAAAACAGGCCCACGTCCGGCAAAGCCAACACTCCGGCCGAAAGCGCCGCGCCCGACAGATACACGGCGTCGAAGCCCGCATCCTGGGCCATGCGCCCCACCAGGGCATTGAAGACGCCCGGAATCTGGATCGTCACGTCGGCGACGGCGTCACGCAGTTGCTTGCCCGGCGAGCGGTCTGGCATCAGCCTGTTTCCCATCGATCCAAAGCTGCGGAAGCGATTCGAGTGCCAGGAATGATAGGTGCCGCAAGCCGGGATTGGCAAGGGCTGGCGGGGGAAAGCAGAAGATCAAGGCGGAAGGCGCGGTTTTCGAAGTTTCATCGCCGGGCGCCCCTTCGATCGTCGTTCGGCGTCCAGCGAAACAACCGGGGTCTTTAATACTCTGTTCCGCCGCGGAGCAAGAAGTTAGGCTACACGCGATCATGCTTCTCGATACGCAACAGGCTCCGATCGCCAAATCGCGCGCCGACGCCGGCTCGAAGCCGTGGTCGAAATCTGCCTGATCTTCGGCGTGTTTTTCATTCATGCCGGCTGGCCGGTGCCCGAGGTGAACGAGACGCATTACCTGGCCAAAGCCAAACATTATTGGAATCCGGATTGGTGCGCGCACGATTTCTTCTTGAATTCCGCCGACGCACATCAAGTTTTCTACTGGACCTGCGGCTGGATCACCCGCTGCCTGAGCTTGCCGGCCGCGGCCTGGCTGGGCCGGATCGTCACCTGGGGTTTTCTGGCCTGGGCTTGGCGCCGCCTGAGCGTGGCAGTGGTGCCGGAATTTCTATACTCGGTTCTCTCGGCCGCGCTGCTGGTGGCGGGCACCAGCCGCTTGCACATGGCCGGCGAATGGATCATCGGCGGGTTCGAGGCCAAGGGGCCGGCCTACGTCTTCGTGCTCTTGGCGCTGGAGGCGATTGCGCGAAACCGCTGGCGGGCGGTCTGGCCCCTGCTGGGCGCCGCCAGCGCCTTTCATGTGGTGATCGGAGCCTGGTCGGTCGTGGCGGCAGCGGTTGCCTGGCTGCTGGCCGGAAGCCAGCGCCCCCCGCTGCGGACCATGCTGGCGCCGCTCGGCCTGGGGCTGCTCCTGTCGCTGCCGGGTTTGCTGCCGGCGCTGGCGCTCAGCCGCGGTGTCCCTCCCTGGCTGGCGCCGAGGCGAGCCGGATCTACGTTTTCGAGCGTCTGCCACATCACCTGGTGCCGCAAACGTTTTCCACGGGATTCCTGCGCCGTCAGCTGTTGCTCTGGCTGCTGTGGTTGGTGCTGTGCTGGCTGGCACCAAAAAATCGGGCCGAACGCCGTGTGCGCCCGGTGGTTGCCGCGGCGATCGGAATTGCCATTTTGGGTTTCGCGATCAGTCCCTGGGCGTCCTACGATAGCGCAGGCGCGGCCGGAATCCTGCGCTTCTATTGGTTTCGCACGGCGGACATTTTGGTGCCGCTGGGCGTGGCGCTGTTGGTGATTTGCTCACTGGTCGCACTGCGCCCCGCGCGCGGCGCTGGCTGCGCGCTGGATGGTCCTGGCCGTGGCTTTGGCCGGCTACCACCTGGGAGACGTCATGCTGCGCCGCTGGCACGATCCGCGCCCGCCGGCCGACAGCGGCATTGCCGACCTGGCAAGCTGGCGCGAGATCTGCGATTGGGCCGCAAACCACACTCCGCCCGAGGCCCTGTTCATCACGCCGCGCACGGCCCAAACCTTTCGCTGGTACGCGGGCCGGGCCGAGGTCGTCAGCCGCAAAGACATTCCGCAGGATGCCGCTGGAATCGTCGAGTGGTGGCGGCGGATGAACGATGTTTATGGCCGGCGGCAGGCAGGCACCGGGCGGGGCTGGTACAACTCGCTCACGGAAAGAGGCTCGCCAGCGCTGCTGCAATTGGGTGAAAAATATTCGGCCGACTATGTGATCACCGATGCCCGGCCACCGCTGGCGCTGGAACTGGTCAGTCCGCCGAATCGGACTTATGCCGTGTATCGCTTGCCTCATTAGCATCTACTCAAAAAACCAGCCTCTCGACAAACCACCGGCGCGACTCGAAGTGTCCCACGAACTTTCCGAGTACCGAGATCTTCCCCATCGCTTGGCCACGCGGCTCAAGCAGCCGCTGCCCGGCAGCCGGGTGCAGGCCCGTTACCAGCCCGAGCTGAGCTATGGCCGCCACTTTGGTCCCGCGCGCGGCGGTGCTCGGCCGGCGGCGGTGGTCGTGCTCATTTATCCCGACCCGCTGGGCTGGAGCCTGCCGCTGACGCTCCGGCCCGATCACTTGCTGGATCACGCCGGTCAGATCAGCTTGCCGGGGGGTGCCATCGAACCGCACGAATCGAGCGAGCGGGCCGCACTGCGCGAACTCGAAGAGGAGCTGGGCGTGAAACCCGAAGGGGTCGAAGTCCTGGGCGAACTATCGCCCATTTACCTGTTTCGCAGCAACTTTCTGATCCAGCCCTGGTTGGCCGCCTGCCGCGCTTGCCCCCTGTGGCGACCCAACGCAACCGAGGTCGCCGAACTGTTGCACGTTTCGCTCGCCGCACTCTCGATACCCGGGTCAACCACTTTTGACCAGCGCGCGCAGGACGGGGTAATCTTTCGTGCGCCGGCTTTCGTGTCGGGCCGGCATGCCATCTGGGGCGCAACGGCCATGATCCTGGCTGAGTTGGTGACATTGGTCGACGAGACCGCGGGCGGACCGGGCCAGGGTTGATGCTGCCGTGCGCTGCTCCATTTCTGACGATTGTGACGGTCGAGCAATCTGCTTGCCGACACTTCGCGGCACACCGGTCGAAAAAAAGCCATTCTTGAAGAGGCCAGTCTGATATCTTCGGAGCCAGCTTTGAGCGACTTGAATTGGGAATGTCTCGACTCGACCACGGCGCTGCGGGATGTCACCCCGGAATGGGACGACCTTTGGCTGCGCAGCGCGGCGACTCTGCCCACCGGCCGAGCCCCCCTGGTGGCCGATTGGATCGAGCAGTTTGAGCCCCGCGCTCGGGTGCGGGCGATCGTCGTGCGGCAGGCTGGCCAAATGGTGGCCGCGCTGCCGCTCTTGGCCGCCGGGCCCAAGGGACTCGGTTGCGGACGACTGCCCGGCAACGCCTGGTCGCCGGCCGGCGAGTTGCTTCTGGATCCGCTGGCCGATGCCAGCGCTGCCTGCGATCAGCTGGTTTCGGCCCTGCGCGGTCTGCATCTGCCGATCGTCTGGTTCGACGGCATTCCCACCGAGACGCTCGCCTGGCGGCTATTTTCGGCTGCGCTTGCGCGGCACGGGATGAGCACGACCGTGCGCGAGCGGTTTCGAGTCGAACAGGTGGAAATCGCCGGGAGCTGGGAGCGCTATTTCGCCGGCCGGTCGCGCAGCCTGCGGCGGCAAGTTCGCCGCGCCCTGGTCAAGGCCGAGCAATCAGGGACCTTGAAGCTGCGGATTCTGGACCGGCTGATGCCGGACGAGATCGAAGCCTGGTTTCGCCGTGGCCTGCAGATCGAGGACCGCGGCTGGAAAGGCGCCGCGGGCAGCTCCGTGCTCCGCGCGCCGGGCCTGCTGGATTTCTACCTGCGGCAAGCCCGACAATTGGCCCGCTGGGGACAGCTCAAACTTGTGTTCCTCGAACATCAAGGGGAGCCGATCGCTTTCGAGTATGGTTGGTCGAGCAAGGGAGTTTATTTTTCCCCCAAGGTGGCCTACGACGAAGCGTTCGGCCAATTCAGCCCGGGCCAGTTGCTGCGCGCCGTGCTGCTGGAAAAGCTGCACACCGACGGACCCTGCGAACTGGTCGACTATCTGGGCCCTACCAGCCGCGCGACGGCCGACTGGTCGACGCGCAGCTATCCGGTTTCGCGAGTCATGATTGCCACGAGCCTCACCGGCCGAATGGCCGCGGGGGCCTACGAGCTGGCCCGGTCGGCCGGCAAACGACTGCGCAGCCGCCCGATCCCGCCCACGCCCTGCGATGCCAAGGCCGGCTGCGAGACCGAGCCGCCGCTCGCAGACCTGCTGGCCGAGCCGGCCCACGTTTGACACCCGGGGGACTCGCCGCACCCCGCCCGAGCGCCTGAATCTCGCTTGCTGCCCAGATCGCTTTTTTGCCCTGCCCGAAGCCTGTCGGGAGCGGTAAACTTGGTCGTAGTCCCCGCCGCTTAACTACGCTTCCCACCGTTTGGTCGCGCATGTCCGAATGGCCCGAAACCTGGCGTCCCCGGGCCGTGGTGTTCGACCTCGATGGCCTGATGTTCAACACCGAAGAGCTTTATCAGGACGTGGGGGGCCAAATGTTGGCCCGCCGTGGCAAGCTCTTGGACGCCGAACTGCTGGATCGGATGATGGGCCGGCCGGCGCGGGTGGCGCTGCAAATCATGATCGACGAGCACGCGCTCGACGACACGGTCGAGCAACTGTCGCTGGAGACCGAGCAAATTTTTGCCGGCATCCTGGCCGAGCGGCTCGAGTGCATGCCGGGCCTGGTGGATTTGCTGGCCTCGCTAGAGCGGGCCGGCGTTCCCAAGGCCATCGCCACCAGCAGCGGACCGCGGTTTGTAGAAAACGTGCTGG
Organism: uncultured Planctomycetaceae bacterium; assembly: GCA_963793635.1. Classification (GTDB taxonomy): domain Bacteria; phylum Planctomycetota; class Planctomycetia; order Pirellulales; family PALSA-1355; genus CAWCAX01. The sequence goes on along the minus strand of CAWCAX010000006.1, from coordinate 208,802 downwards.
CCAAGTTCGGCTTCGCCTCGCGCTTTCAATTTCTGCTCACGGCCGACGACATCGTCGACGGCAAGCCGCACCCCGAAATCTATCTGACGGCTGCCCGGCGATTTGGTTTGCCGCCGCACGATTTGTTGGTGCTCGAAGACAGTTATAATGGCTGCCAGGCCGCGATCCGGGCCGGCACCTTTGCCGTCGCGGTTCCTTCGGGGCACAGCCGGCGTCACGATTTTTCCGAAGCCGCGCTCGTGATCGACACTCTGGCCGACGAGCGGCTCTACCAGGCGCTGGGCATTGCGCGGGTCAAAGCGGACTGACGCCCCCTCACGCGGCCGGCGCACGAAAATGGGCGGCTTGCGCCGCCCGGAAGCGATTCTCGGTCTCAATGTTCTGCGGCCGCGGTCTCAAAGAGCCCGCACAGTGCGGCCGGCTTACTGCTGCGTTTGCGGCACCAGGCGGTGCGCCTCGGCGTTGACGTCGTTCTCGACGCGCTGCCCCAGCGACTGCTGCTGGGCCGACTGCTGGACCGATTGCTCGGCCTGGTTGACGATTTGCTCCCCTTCGCGGACGAACGTGGCCGTCGTCTGGCGAAGCTTGGCCTCGTCGATCGAGATGTCGACGTTGTTGCCGTTGCGTTGGAAATGGATCACACCCACCGCGACCAGCCCGACCACAATGGCGGCCAGCAAAAACAGCATTCTCATGGCACTTCCTCCGTGAATGTTCGATTTAGTCGCACCATCGACCGAGAACCGAATAGCCCGGTCGGGGCGAGGCGAAAAAGAGGGCGGAGTCTAGGCCCGCCGGGCCGGCGCGTCAACGGCAGTCGACCCAGATCGGCCCGGACGATAGCATTGCCGGGAAGAATCGCAAAAAAGCTTGCCTATCGCTCTGTGCTCGGGCATTCTAAGAGTGCATCGTTCCAGCAGGAGGCGTCTTAAGAATGCGGCCCAAGCGTGGTTTTAGCCTGATCGAGCTCTTGGTTGTGACGGCGATCATCGGGATGCTGTTGGCCGTGCTCGTGCCCGCCGTGCAACAGGCCCGCTCGGCCGGCCGGCGGACGACCTGCCTGAATAATCTGAAGGAAATCGGGCTGGCCCTGCAAACGTTTCACGATATTCGCGGGCGGCTGCCGTGCGCCCGGCTGTGCCCCGCCCCGTGGCAGAATGGCCAGGATCTTTACTGCGGGCTGCTGCCGTCGCCGGCCTTTTACACCGGCCCCAACGAGCAATGGTGGGCGCCGTTCGACGGTCGCGTGGCCCCCACCAGTCCGCCGCTACCGGACTTCGATCCCTCGCACGCGATGCTCTGGAACTACATCGAAGGCAGTTGGCCCACGTTCCGGTGCCCCGACGGAGTCGACCTAACGCCCGGCAGCTCCACGTTTGGGCAACCCTACCAGGTGGGTTACGCGCTGAACGGCGTCAACGGCGGGCCGCAGGGCGGGCGCTGATCGACATCAGCAACGGCAACGGCACGTCGAAGGTGCTGCTGGCCTGGGACCACGCTAACACGCCCAGCTGTGCCGACGCGACGGGCCTTCCGGTGGAACCCTTCAATGATGCAGCCGCGCAGCCGCACTATCCGGTTCAGCGCCACGGCGGCGTGTTTTGCGTGTTGTCCTGCGACGGGCACGTCGACTGCCTGGCCCAAGACGACCTTCAGGACAGCAGCTTTTATATTCGCTAGGGCGGCGCCGCTCTCGGTGCGTGTCCAAAGTTGGGGCTGTTTAACCGGCCTTTGGTGGCGCGGTCACCTGTGCGGCGCGGGCATCGGGCGCCTGCTTGCCGGCCACGCTCTGGCCGGCCGGCGGCGGCTGCGAGCCGAACACCAGCGGCACGATCCGAGCCACGACGGTCGGCGAACCGAAATAATGCGACCAATCGTGTTCCGGCCCAACCAGGCAGCAGGCGTCGAACTGAGTGATCTTGGCTCGCCGGCGCCGAGCTGATTGCCGCCGACTAATCCGGTGCAGCCGAGCGCCTCGGCACAACTGCGCAGGCCGTACAGCAAGTGATATCGGGTCAAGACCTGATCGCAACTGTTGGTGACCAGCAGCATTCGATTGACCATTCCCAAGGCCTGCCCGTGGCAATGTCCGGGCAGGATCCAGTCGCTGTCGAGCGCGGCGGCCAGCAGCGCGACGTCCAGTCGCGGCCGAGTCGACGCCGTCTGCATGGCCAGGCGGCGGCCGTTCAAGGATCCGCCGTTCATCACGTGCAAGGCGCCGGTGGCGATCCGCGCGCCGAAGCTGTACCCAGTAATCGTGACTTGCACATCCCCCTGAAATGCGTCGATAAAGCGTGCCAGATGCAGCGCCGAGGGACCGGCCCGATCGGCCTTGACGCGCACATCCTCCAACGGACCGCCGTCGATCCGCTCGCTCGGCCACGACCAAATCACGAATCTCAGCGGCCGCGGGTCGGCGGTTTGACGCACGATCGCGCTATACGCGGTCCAGCCGACTTGAAATGCGTAGCTGTGGCTGATCCGGTTGCCGTGGATCCAAAGCTGGGTCACCATTGCCGGATCGTCGGCGGCAAAGAACGCCGCGCTACCGGCGGCCTGCCAACCCTGGCCGGGCTCATAGCGCCAGTAATGCAGATTCGTGCCGCGGCTGTCCACGTCGGCGCAGCCCAACGACCGATCGCTGACCAGCCACAGTTGGTCCTGCGCCCGCGGCAGGGTCTCGCAGGGCGCCGCGACCACCGCCGGTGCGCACGGATCGGCGCCGATCGCGCCTTCCGCGCAGCCAACGGCCAGCAGGATTGCGACCAACGACAACGCTGCAATCGTGATTCGTTTCATATAAATAAGGCGGAAGGATGAAGGACGAAGGAAGAAGGCGGAAAGACGGGAACGCGAGTCAGGATTCATCCTTCATCCTTCATCCTTCCGCCTTCCCCTTTTCCGTCTGGGTAAAATGTAGCACCCTTTCGACACAGGGGCGGACACGCATCGCCCAGGTTGCAAAAAATCATCACGTCGGATTTGCACATCGCGCAAAGTGGGGTAGAGTTGCTTGCCCACAGCCTGGCTCTGGTTCCCAACACGCATTTTTGCGGGAGACACCAGTTATGCGTAGGCTTTTAAGTTTGACGATTCTAGCAGCCGCCGCCATCGGCTGCCAAAGTGCGCAACAACCTTGTTGCCGTCCCGCTAACAATTGCAGCCCTTGCGGGCAGAGCATGAGCGGTCCGGTCATCGAGTACGGCGCTCCCACCATGCAAGCTACGCCTGGCACGATCGTTCCTGGAACGATGATGCCCGGCACGCTGACCCCGAGTCCGCAGACCTATACGCCTTCCATGCCGTAAGGTCGCGTTGCGAGGAGTCAGACTGGGTACATCGATTGCACCGCGGGCGCGTCCACGTAGCTCCGCGGTGACGGCGGCAGATCATGACGATTACCGCCAAGCGGGATGTAACCCAGAGTTCGTCAACGTCCGCCGCGAGCAGCGAGTTGCCTTCCTGAACAACGACTGCTCGCGGTGGGCGACAGGCGATTTTTTCCCCGCCCGCGGTTGCCCCCGCGATGCTGTTGCCCTGGCACTCGATCGTCGCGCCCGCAACTTTCGAAATCCTACTCCAGTACGGCCGGCTGTCAAAAAATGTCTGCGCTGCGAACCCCCAGCACTTGTCCCGGCAACCGCGGTCGGTTGATCCTGCGATTGCTGTTCGACGGGCCGCATCGGGGTCGATCGCCAGCAGCGAGCAGCCTCGAACGCAGCCTTGAGGCGGCCGACCATTTCGCACCGCCGGGAGCTGTCTGCCCGCTTTTTCAAACGACTCTTCGAGGGCCCAGCCAGGCCGCCGCACCGACGACCGTCGCCGCGGCCGAAACCGGCCCGCACGCCGCTGCCCTGACCGACGGTTTCAGGGCTCTCCCGGCTCCAACGGCGGCTCGTGGGCCGTGGCCCGGCTAATGGCGCGGGGCACGCGCGGCGCGGGTTTACAGCCGATTGCAACGCCCGGCGCCTTGCTTCGCGCCCCGGGGCACAGCAGAATGGGGGTATGACCACAGCCCAACATGCTCGCAAAGTTGTCCTGCAATCATCGTCCGGTGGAATCTATCACGGCCAGATCGACTACCACAACAATGTGACGTTTCGCGATTTCTATTCGCCGGATGTGGTTAAGTCGATCGCATCGACGCTGCCCAGATCGTGGCCCTACGTGGGCTCGATCGCAGTCGGCCGCGAGCGTTATCGGTGGCAGATTCTGGATTCTTAAAATGCCCGCCACTTTCCTTTGCGTCCTGGGCCCGACTGTCGACTGGGCAGCCGGCGCAAAAGAACCCCGCGCTGGCGGACCGGAGCGAGGTGCTTGGTTTCAGGTGCCCGGCGGTTGGAATCACTTGGCTGCCGGATGCTTCTCGTCGCGGATCAAGGTGCTGTTGGCGTTCTCTTCCTGGTTGAGCTGCCGTTTTTCGGTCTTGGTCAGGTACCCGCCGTTGGCCTTCACGTCGGCCTGCTCCTGCTGCTTGATGGCGTTGTCGTCTGCCCGCAACTGCGTCGCCTGCGTCTGCGTGAGTTTGCCGCTCGCGACGCCCTGATTGATGCGCGACCGCTGACGCGCGATTCTCTCGTTGATCTCGTTGCGGCGGGGATGCTGCCTGGCGAATCGGCTCCCCCTGGCGCCGATCGGATTGCCCCCGCTGGCCGCTTGAACCAGTGCCGCGGGAGCCAGCAAAACGGCCGCCGCCAAAATCATTCCCACTATCAGTGATCGCATAATCTCTCCTTTGACAAGCCCCCCGACCTGCCAGCGCTCGCCTCCGCCCGGAAGCCAATTCGAAGCACTGGGCCGCGGGGTTGGTGTTGATGAAACTAATTCTTCAACCCCGGCGGTCGCCGCGGCGACCGCGCAGGGTTCCAATCTGTCGGGGAAGTAATTTTCGCCGACAAAGACCCACAGCCGACGGGAACCCGAGCCGGCATTCAAAACTCATGCCGTTCTTCGGCCGCATTCTGCATCGGCTCGCCCGCATCGACCGTGGCTTCCGCGGCTGCCGCCAGGCTGATCGTCTCCGCGGAAACGCCTTGCTCCGCGGCCGGACGCACTCGCCCGGCCAGCCACAGGCTAAAAATCGTCGCGCCGCCGGCGATCCAACCCACGGTGCCAAAATGTTCGATTCGGCCGTCGGCGGTTTCCGTGATGATCAGCCCGCCCAGCGAGGCGCCCAAACCGCTGGCAACGTGCTGCACCGAGGAGTTGGCGCTCAGAAACCCGCCCCGGCGGCTCGGCTCGACACTGCCGGTGACCATCGCCATGGCGGCGATCATCCGGCCCACGTTGCAGACCATCATCGCGCCGAACACCGAGACCGCCACCGCCACACTGACCCGCGGCAAATGCGTCACGACAACCAGCATGATCGCCGAGAGCGGAGCAATCAGCCGATAAACGGTCAGCTTTCCATACCGATCGGCCAGCCGGCCGATGATCGGGGCCGCGATCAGCGTCAGTCCGCCGCCGGCAATGTAGATCAGCGGAAGCTGCTGCTCGGTCAGGCCCACGTTCGCCACCAGATAGGCGCTGATGTACGGAAAGACCGTGAAGCTGCCAATCATCAAGACGATGATCAGCGCGAAGGCGTTGAGATGATTGGCGTGCGAAAACGTCTCCAGCACCGCTCGCAACGGGTGGGTATGCGACTGTGCCGATATGCCCGCCTAATCGCGGCAGCGCGATCGGCACCAGCCCCAGCACCGGAGTGCCCACCAGCACCAGTGCGATAAAGGGGATGTGCCAGCCATAATTCGTGCCCAAAAACAGCCCCAGCGGAACGCCGGCCACCGAGGCCAGCGCGAAACCGGTCATCAGCGAACTGGTGGCCCGCCCGCGCCGCCCTTCTGGAAAAACGTCCCCGATGATCGTCATCGACATCCCGCCCAGGATGCCCCCAAAGGCCCCGGTCGTAACGCGGGCAAGGACCAGCAAGTGGTAGCTGGTGGCCAGGGCACACAGCAGCGTGCCCAACAGAAAGCCGGCGTACAGGATCATGAACGTCCTGCGCCGGGCGAAGCGGTCGATGATCGACGAAGCCAGAATTCCCGCGGCCCCCGCGGCAAAAGTATAGGAGGACACGATGAGGCCGAACTCGGCCGGTCGGATTTCGAGCGAGTCGCATCAATTGCGGCCCCAGCGGCATCACGATCATGAAGTCGACGACGGTGATGAATTGGACCGCGGCCAGAATCACCAGCACCAGCCGCTCGCGGCGCCGCTGCCCCTGTGCGTCAACGTCTGCGCCGACTTGTTCTATCTGCATGCCCCAGTCTTCCGGATCCCAGCGAATGGCAGTGCGTCAGTCTAGCCGGGCGGACGGTCAGCCTGAAGGGCCGGAAGAGTCTGCGGGGCGTTTGCCGTCCGGAATGTCGCGTGGATCGCCATGCCCGGAGAGCGGGTCAAGGCGATTAGCGCCGTGGCAGACCTACTGGGCCTGAATTCCCCGACCAAAATTGCTCCGGTCTCGCCAGATGGGGAATCCTCGGGGGTTCCGACCGAGGACTTAAAAAATTAGCTTGCTGCTCGCCTCACGGGGTTCATCACGCCGAGCAAGTCCTAGCTGCTACGTGTGGCCCAAAGCGGGAGCCCTGCAACGATCAGCGAACCGATGATCGAGACAGCGAGCCCGATCACGATGGCCCACTGCACCCGCTCAAGCTGGATAAATCGTGTCTTTCCTTGGCCGATCAGAAACACCGCGCGTGGGAAGCATCGGTCTCTTACACGGTTGGTGAGAAGCCCCGTCGCGACGGCCAAAATCATGAGTGGCAGCCCCAACATTAAGACCCCCGCCCATCGGGCTTGAGTAACGTTCGGCTCTTGTAAGGCGACGACTGCAAGTGCTATCGCGGCAAAGACCAGCATCAAAATGATAAGAGCGGCAACCATAAGCACGGACATAAAATCGATACGGTGCAAAGCACTGTACCAGGGTCGTGTCCCGCTTAGGACGTCCAGGATGTCGGCGCGGAGATGGGAAACGACGGATTCCCGAGCTTCGCAAGCAACGTCAATACCGCCCCATATCCGGTTTGAAAATTCGATGGATGCCTGTTTCCCCAGGTGGGAGTTCGTTGTCCCAGATCCCCCGTCCTCTGGTCCCCCGTCCTCTGACTCTGCAATAATTCGCAGCCGTAGGATCGCTCGATCTCGGGGATTCTCATACGTGAACAATTCTTTCACGTTCTCGTAGTTGCGGGTCACGCGATCCGCGCAATCGATACTCAGTTTCACTGTGCCGATGCGACTGGACAGTAGCTCGACTAGCTTCCTTACTTCGGCCTCGCCCAAGACGAATGCTTGCGTCAGATTTGTCGAATAGTGGGAGTTCAGAACCAAAAGCGCTCTCCATCTGTCGTGGCATGACTCGTGTACGCGAGTGGTGGTCGCTCGCGCATTGGTGATTGCCCGTCCACTGTACGGGGATTTATGCCCGTCGACCAGACGCGAGAGCAGCGAGGATTTCTGGCCACAAGTCCCCCGGCGGGTGCTGAACGAGGGCTTGTAGTGGCCTAACGATCTGGTGCTCGACTCCCCGTCGAGCAGACCGAGCGGCTGGAATTAGCTCGCTCAATTCATCCCGGCCCTATTCGGCGGGCCAGTCAGTTCGCCACGGATCGGCCCTCGGTGTTGTTGTGCTACAACGACAGGTATGGCTTCGATCATGTCGTGGACTTTGATCCGAGTTGTGGGTCGGGCGCAAGACTCGGAAGGGGCCGTCGGTCAACATCTAGAATGGGGCCAATGTTGCGTCGACGATCGTGCTCGATCCGTCTGCATTTCCGGAGCCGCCTGATCCGATGCAGGCTACGGTGCGTGTATTTTCGGCGGATGGTCAGATTCTGCTCAATGACAATGTTGAACCGGACGAGACAACGGCCGGGCGGATCGTTGAGCTGGTGGCTCTCGCGTGGTGATGGCCACGGTGCTGCGGAGCATGATTGCTTGACCGTCGCGGCTGGATTCTGTAGCCTGTTCAGGTGTCCAGCATTGCATGCGGGTCAAAGCAGTCAAGCGGAGCGAATGGCATGGCTCAAGTGGTCCCACGCACGGGGTCAACTTACACCGGACCTTGTGAGGTCACGGCAGAGCATTTGCTCGCCCTGGATAAACTGATCGACGACGAGTTGGTCAAGCTGACGATATTCAAAGAGTCGCAAATTGCCGAGGCCAAAGCGAAGCGTCTGCTTGAGTGGAAAGCTCGGCATGATCGTGATCCAGATGCGAGCGAACTCAAATTCATTGAACAGACCTTCAGCGACTATGAGTTCAAGCGTGACGTGCGCAAGGTGACAGTCGCACTTGCTCCAACAGGAAAGGGGATCACTGCCGCACGTTTCGACGAGTTGATACCGCACGGAGAAGTGCGTCCGAGTGATGTCACCAACGTCAAACTGGAGGTGCGTTGCGGTCTGGTCGAAGCTGAGCTAGCAATCGAGGCCGGTCACCTGCTCAACCGCACTGTTCAACTATCCGTGCGGCCACAATCACTGGGTCCGCCGGATGATTTCTTCAACCGCCTCGATCAATGGTGTGTGGCTCTGGTGCCTACCAAATTCGTTCGCTGGTGGGCGACATTTGGTGACGGTACATCGTTTCTCGTGGGAGCCCTTCCGGTCATCGTCTGGATATTCTTCGTAGCCATGTTCGTGCATGACCCCAGTCCTAAGGTGGCGGCGCGTGAGTTGCTAGAGAGTGGCATCAAGACGCCAGCCGAGAGCCGCCGAGCACTTGAACTCTTGCTTTCAATTGCAGCCGACTATCCGCCAGCGAAGTATAGGCCGTTATCAACAACGACATGGATCGTTTTAGCGGCAATTTGCCTCGTCGTAGTTCTCTCAATATTGTTCGCACCTCGGACAATCATCGGACTCGGTTTAGGTAAGAATCGTTTGGGCAGACAGCAGAGTGCGCGATCGGTCCTTCGTTGGGTAGTCCTGGCTCTCATGGCAACTGGTGTCGGTAAGTTCGTTTATGGATATCTGCTGAACCTGCACGCATAGGGGTGACGGCCGCAAACGTACGGCGTGGACCAGATCACGCCGGAACAACTCGATGCCGCTCTCACCTCGGGCGATCCCGGGCTGTTGCGACTTGCCCGCCGGTTCCTTGAACTGACGGACCACCCGCCGCACACCTGGCAGCCCCGCCCGGGCATGCGCACCAAACACGACGAGCAGACTGCGCATGTCAACCGGTCGAGCCACGCCGTCAGCATGCACGGCTGCTCACATCGGAAGCATTTCCCGGCCCGCGTCGTAGTTTCCCGTTCTGTCGTGTTGGTGGTCGCTAGGCTTGGCGGGCCGGAGGGCCCGTTTTTCTCGGGCGGGAAGCGCGGTTGTTTCCGGGGTGGAGACTAGGCTAGGCTGCCTGTGTCGTAGCCAGTAGGGAAACCAAATCTCACAGGGGCGATACAGATGGCGAAAAGTGGCCAACCACAAACAAACCAACCGAGTCAGCCCGTGGCGCAGAAGCCTAGTCAGCCCGGGGAGCCGGTGCCCGGTCCGACTGGAAAGGCTCCCCCTCCACCGAGAATTGCTCAAAGGCCGACAGGCAGAGCGAACGCGTCCCGAGTTGAGGCGGGTGATTCGTCTGGGCACGTACCACCGCCAGCATCTGCGGACGGTTGAGCCGGATACAGCGCCGTTGACTGTCTACCAAGAATTCGATAAAATTGGTGGACATGTGAACACGCGATTTTCAGGGAGGGCAGCGATATGGCTGAGAAGCCTGTGAAGCCGAAGCCGCCAGTCGCTGTATTGGTCCGGAGCACGGATGGTCGGGTCAAACTGCCGGCGGTGAAGATTCAGGCGAACCCAGATCAGGTGTCGAAGTATCAAATGGAGAGGAAGTGATGGATCACAACCCCACGAATCAACAGGGCCAACCGAGTCCACCGCCGCAGCAGCCTCCGAGGCCAAATATTCAGGAGAGGCCCGATGGCACAGAGCAGCGTAGTGCTGGCCCGATCAGAACAAAATAGGTGACGTGTGAGTAAAGAGAAGGTTCTCGACAAGCCGGAGCCGCCGAAGTCTGCGGCGAAGCCCAAGCCTCCTGCTTTGAATATCCAAAAGCGGCCGACTAGGGAGCTTTTTGGCCACTACAAGCACCCACGGCAGGACTAGCTGTGGGTGATGGGCTGGTGCTGGCGCCACTGCCGTTCGCGGCGGGAGCAGTCGGGGTCGTGGCTTCCAGATAGAACGGGATCGAGAGCAAGACTATTCCGATACAGAGCAATCGGGTAGCTGCCTCCATCTGCCGCGACTTCCAGCCGTTGATGACGTCGCGTGCGACATCGGCGCAGTGAAGGGCTGCGGCTAAATGGGCATCGAGGCGGTGTGCGTGCACGTCCTCGTAGTTGCCGACATCCTCGACGAAGTCCTTGATTGACGGTGGCGTCCGTTGCCAGATTGGTTTCCGGCACAGCGCGGCTAGGATCAGTGAGACGCCGATGCAGAACCCACTGGGTGCCCACCAGCCCGGATGGGCGGCCTTGAAAAGCGTCAGAGCTGCTACGAGCACTGGCGCAATGGCCCCGGCAGTCCTCAATATCACGTCGGCTTTGCCATCCAAAATGTCTGTGGTCTTCGACGTGTCTTGGTATTTCTTCCAGGCAAAGTCGAGCGCACGCGCAAAATTGTGTTCGTCGTCCGGCGGCAGATAATTCGCCGCCCATTTCTTGGCTCCCTTGTAGCCTTTGTGTCGCGTTAGCGGTGCCGGTGCGTACCAGCTATAGAGCCAGCGCACGACGCGGTACCGCGACGTGGGCAGAGATTTTTTGAATACTTGAAATCGACCGATGATTCGCTCAATGCGGGGATGGCGTGTCATCGTGCGCTAGCCAATGGCGATCGGGAGTTGAGGGTCCAGCAGTATAGCAAACCTACGGCGTGGACGCCTTCGCGCCGGAACAACTCGACGCGACTCTCGCCTCGGGTGATTCCGAGCTGTTGCGACTTGCCCGTCGGTTCCTTCGACTGACGGACCGCCCGCTGCACACGTGGCAGCCCCAGCCGGCCACGCGCGCGAGCGCGATGCGCAGACTGCGTTCGTCAACCAATCGAGCCGGGCCGTCTGCATACACGGCTGCTCACATCGGTAGCCTTTCCCGGCCCGGCGGGAAGCGGTAAAGTGAAGCGACCGGGACAAAAGAAGCCGTAGACAAGGCTGGACCTCAATTAAGGGTCGAACGAAAAATAACTTCCGGTTTTTTCCGACCCTCACCCTTCCCTCTCGCTGGAGGCAGAGGGGTTGCGAGCGGAAGTTATTTTTTGCTCGCGCCTAAGCGCGGCAAAATAGAACGCCCCGCCGGCACCGAAATGCAGGCGAGGCGTTCCAATCTGACTGGCTACGAACCGCGCTTACTTCCTAGCGAGATTCGCTCGACGACGACTGTAGGTCGTTCAACTGTTGCTGGAGCTGCGAAAGTTGCCGCTGCATCTCTCGCAGTTTCTGGCTTAGCTGGGCCTGTGAACCACTGTCTGGCTGGTTCGCCGCCCGATAGGAATAAGCCGTCCGACCGCGGCCATCCCGCAAGTCGCGATTTGCCTGGCGATTGTCCTGCTGATTCAGGTCGCCATTCTGGTTCCCGCGATCGCGATTGCCAGATGTAAACTGCGGCGAGCCCAATCTGGCTGTCACCGTTTGCTTTTCGCCGTTGCGGCGGATGGCCAATTCGACCTGGGAGCCCGGCCGATAGTCGCTAATCTCGTCCGCCAAACCTTGCGCGGTGACAATCCGCTGGTCGCCGACATAGCGAATTTGATCGCCAACTTGCAAGCCAGCCCTCGCAGCCGGACCGCCAGGCATCACGGCAATCACTTTCACGCGACCGTCCGATTCACTCAGTGACACGCCTAGAACGGCGTGATGGTGGGCATTGTCGTCGTTGGTGTCCATCGGACGCCGACGATCGCGATTGAGCTGGCGATTTTGATCGCCGGCAGCATTACGCTGCCTTCCATTGTAGGACGGAGTTTGCAGGTTCGATTGATTGGGCTCGACCTGCGAATCGCCATTCGAGTCCTCGCGGCCCGTTTGATCCAGGTAATTATGGGCGGCCTGCTCTTCGCGGCCATTGTCGTAGCCCTGCACCTTATCGAAGGCATCGTGGCCAGACTGGGCGTTGACCCTGGCGGCACACAGTGCGACAGCGGAAAGAACCAGTAGCCCAAGCGGCTTGCGACAGAGGGAAAGCAATTGGGTGTGTCTCAAAGTTATTCTCCTTAAGCAAAAGCAAAATGTCTAACTGTGGAACGTGGAGCCCTGAAACAAACAGGACGTGGGGCGAACTACCTCAAAAAGAGGCTGAGTCTCCACCTCGCTATTCCGATCTCCTTTCCCAAGATGGGGACGATAGAGAATCTACTGAGACGCGCGTTGCGGCTCCTGTCCTCTGCATGTCCGCCAATCATGGTGAGGGGTTGTACAACGAAGCAAATCTCGCTCCATGCCGACGTTGAATCCGGAAGGATTTATCCGTAAGCACTGTTCTTAAGGGGAAAACCCGCGAAAACTAAACAGGCCGCAAACAAATGCAACGGCGGATTCGCGCGAATTGCATGACTTGCCTGAAACCAGGCTGGTCGTTCATGCATTCAAGAGTCGCGGGGGCAACCATGCGGCGACCGGACCTGATTGACTGCCGTGCCAGGCGTCAACGGTTGCAAAAGCGCCCTGCGCAGCTGGTAAATGCTCACGGGATTGAGCACGTGGAGGTCGATCCCGGCCGACTCCAGAAGTTGCTGATCGGCCGTGGAACTTGAAACCGCCACGATCCGAACGTTTGCCGCAGCTTCGATCTTTCGTAGCCGGGACGCGAGCTCATATCCGTTCATTACCGGCAGGTCGAGGTCGACGCAAATCGCATCCGGCCGCCAGTCGGTAGCGACTCTCAGGGCTTCTTCGCCTTGCGTGACACCGCGTTGGTGGCCGCGCGGCGTGCGGCCTGGCGTGGAGGTCTTCGCTCTGATCGAGGTACTACTGAGGGGCCGCGTGAGGATCGCCCCACGGCCCGAAGTAATGCAGTCTGCCGCGGATTTTGTTTGCCCATCGGCCCGTCGGAGGGGCAAACAGTGGGAAGTCCGGGAATGGTTTGGCTGGCTTGCTGCCGACAGCGGTTCGGTTACGCTGGAGCACCGGGGAGCCCTCCGTGGCAGACGGGTTCGCTCAGTGATAAACTGGGCAAAAAGGTGTCCATCGGGTGTCAAGACACCATGTCGACTTTCGGCCGATCCGTCAAAAACGTCGGGATTTCCCGCGTGAGCGCCCGTAGCTCAATTGGTTAGAGCAGCAGACTCATAATCTGTTGGTTCCTGGTTCAAGTCCAGGCGGGCGTATTGGGTTACGACGATTGCAAAAGGCCAACAGTCCATAAACAGTCCACAACGCTTTCAGCCCGCGGTGCCGGCCGATGTCAGGCTCGGCACGTAGAGGGCCTGCATTGCCGGTTTGAGCTGCCGGGCCATGTTGATGTACCGCTGAGTCGTCTGGTAGTCCCGGTGCTGCATGAGGGCCTGTAGCGCGTCGGCAGTGAGCGTGCCCGCGTTCATCGTGGCGAACGCCCGCCGGAAGTCGTGGAAGCCGTAGCGGGCCTTGGTGCCCTCTGGCGCGACGCCTGCCGCTTTCTGGATTGCCTCGAATTCGGCATACAGCGCCCGCTTGTCGTGCCCCCAGGCAAACACCAGCGACGAAAAGCAAACCAGCTTGCGCAGGTGCTCGACCGCCAGCGGGTGCAATGGGATCCGCACGTCCCGCTTGCCCTTGTTGTCGGCCGCCCGGCTCAAAGCAAAGCCGGCTTCCAAGTCGACGTCGGCCCACTGCAGCGCAAGTATCTGGCCAATCCGCCACCCGGTCATGTACGCCATAACGAAAAGCCCCTGCCACCACTCCGCGGCCGTGTAGTGGCCCTCGCCGGGCCAACGGGCCGCGTCGGCGTGCTGGTACAGCTTGGCGAAGTGCTCCGGGGTCACGTAGGTCGGCAGCTTGCCGGCTTCGCGCAGGAATTCAATCTCCGGCACGCGGGGCAGGTAGCCCCATTTGTGGGCCTTGCGGATCACGGCGCGCAGGTGCCGCAGTTCCAGGTTGACCGTCGCCGCCGAAATTGCTGGCGCGCCCTTCAAGACCGCGAGCCGTGCTTCAAGGTTTGCGACGGTCTCTTGTAGTTGGGCAACGTCGGCCGGTCGTTTTTTCCGCGCCAGTTCAAGCGCTCGGGTTGCCTCTGCCAGCGCCGCCTCTTTCGTGGCAATTTCCTTGGGCGTGTCGTGGCCGCGGCTCGATTCGCCCTTGCGCTTGGCGACATACTCGGCAAAGGTTTTGCTGGTGATCGTGTTCACTCGGCCCGGGTTGATGATCCGCTCGAAATGGTCGAGCGTGCGGCCGGTGATAACCACGGTGCCGGGCGACGAGCCGCCCATGCCCTTGGCTTCGTACTCTGCGCGGAAGTCCGACCATTTCTTGCGGCGGTCGCTTTCGTAGGTGCCGGCCGCAAGCTGGCCTTCAATCTTCCGCTGGTGCTTCACGGCCGCGCTGTGCGAGCCCACCCGCTTGCGGGTTTTCTTGCCGTCCAGATCGTACCAGCCAACCGACCAGGGGGCCTTGTCGCCGAGCTTTTGCTTCTGCCGATGATCTTGGAACAGCCAGGCTTTCATGGTCAAATTCCTCCCAAGGGTTACGCGGCTTCCGCCGCAAGGTGTCGATCGATCCAACTACATGCCATCTGCGCGACTCGATCGCAGCTCCAGATGGCCAATACTTCCGCTTCGCTGAGTTCGCCCGCCTTGAGCAGCGCGTATCGCAATCGCGCGGAGCACGTTCCAGACGCCGGGCTGCGCAGCGCACGCCGCGCCAAGTCCATCTTGGCCAGGAAATAACTCTCGCGCACGTCGGCCTCGACGCTTAGCGGGTCGGCCATGAAGCGATAGATTCTTTCCATGTCGATATTGGCCCCCTGCATTCGCTCATAATCAGTCTGCCGGAGCATCGGCCGATTGATTTCCAACAAAGCCTCGCCCGCGAGTCCGCCGCAGGATACGAACAGTTGCCGCCGGGCCTTGTCCAGCGGGTCGCGCCCGGTGGTCGGATGAATCCACGCGGCGCCCAGCGTGCCCTCTTCCGGCGCCATCTGTATCCGGGTGACAGTCGATCCGACCAGCAGCGCCATCGTGGCGTGTCCCGCTTCGTGGTGCGCAGTGATGATCGGCCCGCGGTGCGGAATGTCCGGCGCCGCGGGTTGTGCTGCTGTTTTCGTGCTTATCATGGTTCAATTCGCAAAAACGGTTCGCGACGTTCGCTCGTGTCGCGTTCAAACGGTCGTCAACGTGTCTCAGGTCGTCGGTAGGTCGAGAGCGTCTAATGGGGCACTAAGGAAGCCTCAGATCCCTAGGCTCCGAACTGATTGTGCTTTGCGCCGGGCGTAGGCCGCTGACGGAAAAGTCCGCTCTGACTTAGCCCGGACCATCTTTGCTTGCGCGGGGCTATCGCGAAGGGCGGAAAAGAATCTCTCGAAACCAGCTTTCAACTCAAGAAAAAGATCGTTCGCGCGAACGGCAATGGCCTTTTCCACCGGATGGATGTCTAGAAACTTTTGCAGATCCTCTCTGCTCTGACCGGCCCAAGCGTACATGATTTGCTTCGCGTCGCCCCTTCGGCTCTTTTTTGAAATTGAGCTTCGCGTGTGAAGTAGTCCGCACCGCGCACCGTAGAGGTCAATCGCATCACATCGAATTCCAAAGGCAAACGGCAAGAGGTAGGTGTCAAGCCAATCGCAAAAGGCGGTTTCGGTCGTGTCTGAAGTCGTGTCCGAAATCCCTAGCCAGGCCAACGAATCGATCGTCGAGTAAATGAGAATAAGGCTTGCGACGACGCGGTCCGCAGACATGCACTCATCGATTGCCAGAAACATCTCGCGAATTGCCGACTCGAAAATATGGCCCGCAAGTGTTTCGGCAACCCACTGCGACTGGTCCGGTTCCCATCGTTCAATGGTGAGCCAAAGCGCTTCGGCAACCGCGGAAGTTGCGAATCGCCATTGCGACGGGTCTGCGCCAATTTGCACGGACCACTCAATAAAGCGCGCTTCGTGGCTTGACGCAAAATGCGGAATGGCCCGCAGGTCGTCCCAGGTCAGTTGGCCAGCGCTGGCGTCAAGGCCAATCCGAATCAGGCCGTATCCCATGCCGTCGGATTCCCGCATGCCGGGAACGATTGACGATCCATCCGCAGCAGTTAGCACGCCGTGGCCCTGCGGCTCCCAAGTCGGATTCGTCGAGAGCCATACGACGGGCTTAACTGGCTCAAAAATCCCGTAGTCGATCGGCTCAATGGTGCCGGACTCAAGGTATCGATTTAGCCTTTTGTTGACGGCGTAATGCCATACCATGAATTTTCCCTTTCCTGAAAACCCGCCCCCGGCCCCACGGCCTTTGTCCGCGACGGGCAAGGGGCGGAAAAATAGTTCACGCTGTCGCTGTTAGGCGCCGCGTTCACTTCGTGCCCGAAGGCAAAATTGGAAGCCTGCGCGGCCAGTGGCTTTGGCCCTACTGAGGCGGTTACAAGGCCACCTGGCATGGTGTTACCACCAAACCGGACCGGTCAACCAGCCGCGCAGGCTCTCGATTCTTGTAAACGGGTTCAGTAATCCCGATGGAAAGGAAATCTTGCAATCCACCAGCAGGCACCGATGAGGCCGGCCGGTCACGATGGTTTCAGTGCCATTAGCCTACCAGCCGGGCGGGAAACTGCAAGCCTGCTGGCACTGGCCGGCGGGCGCGGTAGATTGGCGGCGCCGCGAGATATACAACCGTCCAACCAGGAGAGACGCCATGCGTCGAATCGCTACCGTTGCTGCCCTAGTCATTGGGTGCGCGTCGCCATTATTCGGCGACGGACCTAAGCACCAATGGAGATACTCGATATTAACCGAGGTAAGCATTCCATCGATCAAAAAAACGACATGGATTTGCAAGGATAATCCAAAGATTGCCGAGAACGCGACCGAGCCTGACGCATTGGACGCGATGGGCGCCCTTGGATGGGAGCTGGTATGGGTGCGGCCGCTCGGTGGCGGCACGAGCGAAATGACCTCGTTCTATTTCAAGCAGCCAAAGTAATCCTCTCTCCCCGCCCCGCCGCTCGGGTAAGATGGCAGGATAAGCCGTCGCTTGGGGGCCGCCGCATATGTACTCGGAAAAAACCCATCGTGCCGTACTCGAATACCTCGCCGCGATCGCCGATCATTCAGATCCGGCCACAAGGGGCGACATTGCCGAGCACGTATTCGACGATCCCCCGCCACGAACCAAGTTCGTCTACCGCCAGCTAATGCAAGAACTGATCGATGCTGGCTATGTCAAAGAGGTGGAGGGCAGCGGGCGGTCGCAATTCTACTATCGCATTACGCCACTCGGGCGCAAGGCGGTCTACTGACTTCCCCGCCCGCCACCCAGGCTGACCGGCCCGACTGACTCCGCGGTCGGAAAATCGCAAGCCTTCTGGCAATGTCCGACCGGCGCGGTACCATCATGGGCATGCAAGTCGGCTGCCCACACTGCGGGTTCGTGATGACCGATGACGGCTCCCTGGCCGGTCAATTGGTGGCGTGCCCCAAATGCTCGGGACAGTTGACGATGCCGGGTATTACGCCACCACCACTCGCCAATGTCCTCACTGCACCGCCGCCCCCTCCGCCCCCTGTCCAAGCTGCGGCGCATCGGCAATCGCCGGTCGCGCCCCGCTCTCAGTCCGGACTCGGACTGGCCTCGCTCGTCATCGGAATCACTGGAACCTGCTTCCTCGCAGGATCGTTTGTGTTGGCAAGAGCGGAAAAGCCAGTACATAGAATTTCGGAGGTGAGCGGCCGCTGGGAAATGGGCAGTTGGGCGCGTGATCTTTTCGTCACGACAATCTTGTGCGAGTCCGTTTCGGGGACGGTTGGGCTCGCGATGGGCATTGCGGCCCTGTTTCAGGCAAATCGTCTGCAACTCGCGGCCAAGATCGGCATTGCGCTGAATGCCGTTCCGGTGCTAATGGTGGCGACAATGATATTTTCCACGCTGACCGAACGAATCATAAACGGATAGCACCATGATTCACGCCGCCGTACTGCTGCTTGCCCTGGGTGACATCGGCATGGCCAACGGGTTCGCTAAAGGCAACCATTTCAAGCCGCGCTTCTTTACAGGCGAGCACGGATCTTCGTACTTGGCCCATGCGCAGACACCAATAGGGAAGCGGGTCCAGCAGCGGGCGTAGAGCGGAAGCACGATCGGGCGTCTTGGGACAGGCAGCCGACGACAGAGAGCTTTAATGTCCAAGACGCGGCAGCCTGGGCCGCTTCGCATCGGTAGTTGATGGAAGCCGGCCGCCGGTACTAGCATTGTCCGTGGCGCGCGGTAGGTTGGTTGCTTTGCCACCTTCCTGGAGCGACAAGACATTGGCTCAACATTCCGATGCGATTCGCAAGAACCTCACCTCTATCGCCAACTTCTCCGTTCCAGAGCAAATACCCCACGTCCCCGCCGACAGAATGCCAATGTTGACGGCGATGGTCGAAATTGCGACGCGGTTGGAAATACTTGACCTCGACTTACTCGCGGGCGATCCCGAGACGCAGGCCATTCAATCCTTGAATGAATGCGTGGGGGTAATTCGTCGGATCGACAGTCACGCGACCAATGCACTTGCCAGGGATGACCTTGCGCGACTGCCCGGCGAGATTACGTCGGCGTACAACAGCATTTTTTCAAAGCTCAGTGCCGCGCTTTCGCTTGCGTCGCAGCCGAAAGGCATTGCAAGCGAAGTTGCCGAGATTCGGGAATCGGCAGGAAAGTCGCTGGCAGAGATAAAACAGCTTGTCGACGATGCGAAAATGGCTGCCAGCTCGATGGCTGTTGCTGCCAACGCAAAAACTTTTGACGAGGAGGCGACTCGCAACAACCATGCGCTCGGTAAGTGGTTGTTCGGCGTGGTCGCAGCGGCGCTCGCAATCCTGTTGTTCTGCTTCGACCTCTATTACGAGTACAAGACTGACCCGCGGCAAGTGACCGCAGGGCAGGCCATACAGCGCTCGGTGCCAAGTGTGGCTATTCTGTCCGTCTTATACTTCGCGCTCGTCTGGTGCGCGCGGAACTTCCGCGCTCTTCAGCACAACGAAACGGTGAACAGACACCGCGCCAATTCACTCAAAACGTTCCAGGTGTTCATTCAAGGTGCATCATCACCGGAAGTCAAAGATGCCGTCCTGACCCAAGCGGCACAGTGTATTTTCGCGCCACAGGCCACGGGGTTCGCACCCGGGCAGGAACCGGAACCGGCAGGCACCCGCACGTGATCGAAATTCTCCGCAACGTCGGACAGAACGCCGCGAAGCAATAACTAGCCGCGTCACGCGACTAATGTAGCGACGCATCGCCCCGCTCTGCGAGATAGCTCGCCGCCCCGCCGCTCAGGTAGAATGGGGCAGCAAAACAGCCCCCACCGGCTTTTGCTGGGGAGCGGAGCCGATGGGGGCCAAACAAATGGAGAATTCACATGGCGAAAATGGCGAACTGGCAATTGCTTTGCGCGGGGCTGGAAGGCGAGGGTCAAACCCACGCAAAAATTTTCCTGAAATTGCATAATGGTCTAACGGTCAGCGGCGAGATATCTATTTCTGATGCCAAACAAATCTTCCGCGAGCCCCATGATCTGTCGCCCATTGATCGCCAAGCGACAGTCGGTGAAGTCCAAGTTGTTTTGCCAATTTCCAAAGTTGACCGAGTTGCATTCCCTTTCGCTGAATGATGATTCGAGAATGTTCGTTACAGCGCAAAGTAACCACGCACTCTCCTGATTCGTAATAGTTTGCGGCCATCTCGGATGATCCGCGAGCCGCAATCTTTTTGATCCGCTTGAGCATGGCAGCCGGCATCTCGGCCCGCTCCGATCGTCGCGCCTTCGTCGTCATTTTGTTTTGTCCCATGATTCTCTCGCTTCTATTGAAAAACACGCAACAGCTCAGGCCCAAAGACGGGCCATTTAGGGCGCATGGCAAGTGCGCGTCGCGGCCCGAGGTCCCCTTTCCGGGGCTCACGCTCTACCGGGTCGCCAGTCAGTTGTCAAAGAACGTCCGCTACGTCTTTCGCCGCGAATTCCTGATTGCCCGCCGCACCAGCAGCCGGGCCGCCGTCGCTGAGAACCGCACGCGCAGCCAGGGTGGCATAGGCTCGGCCGGCTTGTCGGTGCTGTTCTGTTCGGTTGTCATTTCGTTTGCTGCTGATTGGTGGGTTATCTGCGGTGGTCGGCGCGGTTGTCGTTTCTGCGCCCTGGCGGTTGCTCACTGACGGGCGCACGGAAAGCGCTTTGAGGCCCTTCGGCCCGGCGACTTCATCGAACTCGACTCGTGCCCGGTTAGCTGCTCGTCGAAGTCGAGCCCATTCAGGGCCGTGCGGTGGAAGAAAATATCTGGCCCGTTCTGTGCGCCGATGAACCCAAAGCCGCCGGTCTCGTTGATTTTCAGAATCACGCCGTTCACGATTTTCACTCCTGCTCTTTTCACAAAGACGCGGCCGGGTGCTGCCGACCAATAACCATTTCGGCTGCACCCAGACGCCGCGCCGATGCGACGACGACGAGCCGCCGCAGTTTCAAAACACCGGCCAGCGCCGCCGCAAAGGATCACAACGGCGCCGACCGGCTTTGCCTTTTCCGCGACGAGCGGATCGGGCGGAACCCTTGGATTACGCCGGCCAGCGCCGACGGATAACGGCGCTGACCGGGACTCGACAGCCGACCGAAAAGACATTAACGGACGGCCGGAATTCTCACGTGTTGCTGAACAACCCTGCCGCCTCGTAGGCGCGAATCTTGGCCCCGACGGTGCGAAGCACTGCGCCGGTGGAGGCATTGGCCACCTCTGCCAATGACAGAGCGCGGTGCGCTTCCTCTTCTTTTTTCCGAGTCGGCGAAACCCAATCCTTGGTGCAAACGCTTCCCGGAGTCTTGAGTTCCATTTCGAGCTCAAGGTGCGTGAGCCCCGTCATGCGGCAAATCTGGTCCCGGCTGATTTGTGGCAGCAAAATCAGCTCGTGGACCGATTCCAGCGGCGGACGCTCGGCGGTGCGAATTTCCTCGCGCATCCCCTCCAAGAGTTCTTGCAGGGGGCTGAACAATTGCCGCGACGGCATCACGTTCGTAAAGCGGTCTTGATGCTTGGCGAAGTGCCGATCCAACGCCTCGAAAAACGCTTCAGCTCTGGCCAATTGGGCCAGATATTTCAGCGGAAGCGCGCCGCGCTCCCATGCCTTGAGCAGCGCGATTGCCTTTTCGTAGAACGGCCAGGTCGGGGATTCCTGTCCGGGAATCTCTTCCCATTCGCGCAGGACCATTTCAAGCGCCGTCGTGGCTTCGAGGATTTCCAGTGCGCGCCGTTCTTCGTGAACGTCGGGCGACTCTTCGAGGTGATTGTGCCGCTGTTCGGTTGCTGTAGCGTTCATCGATTTGACTCCTGAAAAGTGGTAGTGAAAAAACGGGGTTACGAGTTTCGGAATTCGCTGGCAAATTCGCGAGCGATTCCTAACACGCGGTCATCAAAAATCGCGATGTTTCTTTCTCGCGCGGCGTTGTCCGGCATGTTGTCGGCAAGCGCCTTTTGAAAGACGTGCGCCGCGGCGATCACGGCATCCAGGCCGGGATGGTCGCCGTGCGCCGTGTGCTCTGCGAGATGTTCGGAGAATGTCTTGGCCATAGTTCATCCTGTGATAAAGAGTTTGCGGAAACGGGTTTTGGCATTCGGGTCGATAGGCATCGCATTGCCGAATTGTTTGGTTGCGCCGTGGGAGTCGTAGACGAAGCGCAGCGCTTCGTCGTAGGGCGTGGCCATGCCGCGCTTGCGGTTCTCCATGACCTTCGCCACGGCTTCTTTCGAGTACTGAACACGCAGAGCCATCGGCAGCGTCGGAGCCTTCGACGCGCGCCGCGGGCCGGTGGGCAACGGAGCCAGCCGCAACCGCGGGTCTCGCGCCGTCGCCGTCGCCGGCCGGACAACCTTCACGCCTGGCCGAGGGGCCGGGCTGGTAAAGCGGCTATACGGCACCGGCTGCAATGGCGCGGATAGCCGCCGCAGCCTGGCAGCTTCCGTGCGCTGCTGTTCGATTGTTTCGGCAATGGTTTTTCGTACCAGCGGACCGATGGCGGCAACGATGTCTAGCAGAGCTTCACGAGGTAGCATTTTTCTTCACTCCTTGGGTCAGAAAGTGCCCCAACGTCGATGCACGGGGCAGTATGGTAAAACGCGAATTCCACGCGGTAGAGAATTGATTCCGGCGGTTTCCCAAACCGGCCGGGCTGGTTCAATGTGCAAAAATTTCGGTACGGCACGATGGGGCGATTGCAGGCCGGCAATGCGAATTGCCTCGACCGCGGAAATGGCCCAACTGGTGCCGAGGTCGGCGTGCCCGTCCGCATCGCGCACCGATTCCAATTTGTAGCCGTAGGGCTTTTCGACGATGTTCAGCCGAGACAGATCGCGAATCAGTTCCGGGTGATCGAAAAGTTGCACGAAACCGGGCGTCGAGAATGATTCGAGCACGGCCGACGCCATCGCATTCAAGTTGCGGCCGACGAAGTTCATCGGCTCGGCGCGTAGTCCCTTGAGCAGAAATGTTTGCGCCATCTGGGCACATTGGAAGGGGTCATACCAGAGGCTCCGCAGGCGAAAGCGGGAATGGAAATCGAGCACGTAGCGTTCCACCGCGTTCAAATCAATTTGCCGACCTTTGGCCGGCGCCCATGATTTACAGGCAACGAGCGCGATTCGATTATGGCCTTGTTCGATGCCCTGGCAGACGA
Source organism: uncultured Planctomycetaceae bacterium (assembly GCA_963793635.1). Lineage (GTDB taxonomy): Bacteria > Planctomycetota > Planctomycetia > Pirellulales > PALSA-1355 > CAWCAX01. Next base: position 185,975 of record CAWCAX010000006.1, on the reverse strand, counting down.
AAGCGGCGTGATCGCGGCTGACAGCCAGGTCCAAGCCGCCGACGAAAATCCAGCCGGGCAATGGATCGGCCATCGGCCCTTGCAGGGTAATCGCAGCCTCGATTAGTGCCGGGTCCAACGCATCGCCGGTGCCGGCGGACCAGATGCCGCGAAACAACCGATTGAAGCTACTCAGCGTTCGCCGTGCTCGGGCCTCTTCGATGTCGGCCGGGTCTTGGTGCGGGGGTGTCTCTGTCCACTGGACGAACAGCCAGCGGGCAACCGTGCGGGCCATCTCCCGCCATCGGAATTGCCAGGTCCCCGTGAATCCGGCGTTCGTGGCCACCAGCAGCAAGCCGTTCGGATTCTTGGCCAGGTTGTCGCAGAGGGCTTGCGCGAATTCCTCTTTGTCTTGGTGAACCAATTCCTCCAAGATCACGACGTCAGGCCGGCCACCGTGGGCGCCTTCACCCGATTCGGCCGTGAGAATGAGGCAGGTCGAGCCCGTCGCCTTGCAGTCGATCGTGTCCTTCGTGACGGTCAGTGCCTTGGCCAGCCAGGGAACCGCTCGCAGGATCGCCAGCACCCACTTGCGGATTTCGTCGGCCTGGTCTTTGTCTCGGTGCCGACGTGGACAGTCAGGGCCCGGGGGCGAACGCGAGCAGCCAGACCGTGAACAGGGCCACGATCAGGCTCTTCCCCCAGCCTTTGACCGCCTCCAGCCACAGCTTGCCGACGGGTGGCTTGCGACCGTCTGCGACTGCCAGCAGGGACGGCGCCATTTGCCGGACCAGCGCTTCCTGGCAGGGGGCGACGTTCAGGCCAAGCTCGGCCATGATGTCCAGCACGAAGGCCGCGGGGTCGCTTCGGTAGGTCCGCAGTTGGGCGTTCATCGGATTCTGGCTCCAGTCATCCGGTGCCGCGGTGCCGATGCCGCTGAGGGCCTTATCACGCTCGGCAGCAGCCTTGACCACTTCCCGGCTGTAGGCGAGCCGCTGATCGTGATCCATCGTCTCGACGTGCAGCCGGAGCCATCGGGCCGCCAATAGGCCGTGGGCATGCCAGCGACACGCCAGGTTGATCCTGGCCAACTCCAGTAGCCCGAGGTCTCGGCCATCAGCCCGTGCCGCTCGCTCTGCCTCAGACCGCAGTTTTGCTACCTGCCGCTCGATCCCGCGACAGCCCTTGGGCAGCGTCGAGCAGTTCAAACCGTGGCGCATGGCGTTGGTGTTGGCCTTGGGCGCACCCCCCTTGGACGTGCCGCTCTTGGAGCGCTGGGCAGGCTCACCAACGGGGTCCGCGGACTGCCCTTGGACAGAATCTCGGTCGTTGTCGTCGGAAGTCATTGCGCTGTCAGTCGTTTGGTTTTCGTCGCACAAGATGCTGAATCCTCTGAGGGGTAAAACGCCCGCGCCGTTGTCCGCTCTCCCGGCCTTCCGCCACGCCGGGCCGATGCCGAGTGGTCCTCTTAGGACACTTCTGCCACTTTGGGCACTTGTTCTAAAACCCTTCTTGCGTGTGCGCGTACGCACGCGTTAAGAGGGAGGGAGAGAAAGCGTCCTAACCGTCCCAAATGGTGTCTAACTTGTTGCATGATTGGCGTATCCGTTGTTTGGCGAAGCGTCCTAAAGCCGTCCTACACGTCCTAGAAGTGTCCTGCCGCCTGCCGCTGCTGGTCGCGCTGGTCGACGATCCGTTGTTCGATGTCGCAGGCGATTGCTCGGCCGCCCTCGACGAACCAAAGCAGCCCGCGACCATAAGTCCGGCCGGGGTTGATTCGCAATCGCTTCAGCAGCCCCTCGGTCGAGCCCTGCTTGACGGCTCTGGTGACGGCCGTGGTGGTGACCATTGCGCCGGTGGCCTTGATGTACCAGCCCCGGGCAACGTCGTTCGGGATATGCACGTTCTCGCCGGCAGAGTCGTACCCCAGCAATTCAAGTTGGCGCCCGAAGTAGTCCTCGACGTCGGCGCCCTCGCTCTCATCGGCGTCGACTTCGGCCTGTCGCTCCAAGATCACGGCCGCGGCTTCCGCCGGGTCGGCAAGCCGTGCGAGAACGGATCGCTCCCACGCGCCCCAGCGGGAGCACTTTTCTAGGGTAACGGGCGCCCTGGCGAAGAATGCCGCCACGTCGGCCATGAGCCGATCGCGGTTCGCATCGATGAAGCTGTTCGTCTCTTCTTCCCACGTCGGAGCATGGTTCGGTTTGCCGAGTTGGATAAATACACAGCGCTGCGCCAGGTTGCGCCCCATACTCGGCCCGTTGACGGTGAGAAAATGAGTCAGCGTATTCGGTTGCGTGCCTTCGCCCTGGTACATCAAGTGGCCACTAATTTCGGCAGCGGTAATCAGACCCTCGATAAAGGCGGCTCGATGCATGGTTTGATTTGATGTTGTCGATGCCGACGATCCGCACCGTGGCGGCCCCCGGCGTCAAGAGCCGGGTTTTCACTTTGTTCTCGTCATCGGCCAGGGAAATGTCGAAACAGCCGCCCCAGCATCGCGCGATCATCTTGAGCATGGTCGTCTTGCCAGACCCGCGACCATATTTGGACGTGATCGCAATTCCGGGTGCGCTCCCGGTGGTCCGCCCCAGCCAGGCGTGACGAATGCCGCTTCGATCAGGTCAGCGTCTACATCGGTGGCGGGCGTGAATCGGCCGATCAACTCGCGCAATGCGCTGCCGTCGCCGGGCACGATCCGCCGCAACCGTAATAGTGCTGGTCGAGGGCCGGGAAGTGCGGATATCGCTCAATCGCCTTGTACGCCGGCGCTGTTCGTCGGCGCTCAGCAAAAAAATCATCCCGCGTAACGCAATCCGCGCCTTTCGACCAAGCCACCTTACCTACGGCGGTGGCGAGCCAACCGAAAAGCGCCGCCTGTTTTTCCAGGATGCACAAGCCGTGGTCTGGATCGTCAATAAAGAGCATCGAGTTAACCCGCCGCGGCCAGTCGCCGGTCTGCTTTTTCAGTCGGTCTTGGATCTGTTGCATCGACAGAGCGAACGTCTCCGCCGGTGCATCGCCTTCGGCCTTTACTCGAACGGCATTGGTCACCACGTCGAGCGGCGCCATTGAGGCGGTCGCCTCTTCCACTTCGCCAGCGTCAACGCCGACACTTTGATTAGCTCGCCGAAGCATTCGCTCGCTCCAGCGTTGTGGCCGCTTCGTCTAATGTTTCCTCGATAGGCTTCGCTAGGTCGTGCGCGTCCCGAATGAGCGCCATGGCGAGCAGGACAACCTCCCGGCGCATGCCGAGTTGCCGCAGACTTTTGAGGTAGAAGAGCGCATTTCCTGGCAAGCCGTTGGACGCCATGACGATTGCGACAGCCTGCGCGTCGGTCTCGCTGGCGCCGAGGTGCTCCCGCATTCGGCCGATCAAGCCGGTATCAGACAGCGCGAAGGTTAGCCCCCCCGCTGTGTTGACCGGAATCGACCGCTCCCATGCATCACGCAGGCCGTCGAACAGCACGCGATGAAATGGATCGTGAAAGTCGGCCGGCCTCAAACCAGCGAACAGAATCCCACAACCGCGTTCGTCGCCGGTCATCAAACAGCAAAGCGCCTCGCGCTCAATGCGCAGGTTGCTTGGCGGTGTTTTGTCGAGCAGTTCGGGAATCGGGCTGGCGTTGCGTTTCATCGGCGCGACTCCCCGGACAGCAGCGCGGCCTCAATTTCCACCTTCTCACTGGCACTCAGTTCGATGAACGCGCTGGTGGCCAAGAGCTTGGCAACTCGGCTGCGCAGAGCTTTGCGAACCGGCGGCAACGCGGGCTTGCGCTCGGTGAACAGGTCGGCTTGCTTTGTGGCGGCGAGGGTCATTGTCGCCCCCCGTCGTCCGCCAGGAAGTCGACCAGAGTTTGCCGACTGTAGATGTATTTGCAGCCGACTTTCCTGGCCGAGATTTCACCCCTCAGTCTGCAATCTCTCAGCACGTGGCGCGGCACGCCGAGGAGCGCCGCCGAGCTCGGCTCATCAAACCCCAGGCGATCGGCCAGTTTGGCCCGGTCGGCCTCGATCCGATCGAAGGTCGCCCTGACCACGGCCGACAGGACTGGCTCAAGATCGTGAATATCGCTGGCGTCGAGCCTCACGTTGCGGCCTCGCCTTTCGTGTCCTTTGCGGACCGTGTGCGATTGGCCGTCGTCTTACGCAGAGCTTCCCGGATTTCAGGAATCGCGCTCCGGTCCCAGACACGAGCGATACCAATCCTGCCGCTTGGCTCGGGGCCGTATCGTTCGATGGCGTGATTGATCGTGCGCGTCGTTCGGCCGGTAATCCGCCGCAGGTCAGACATGGTCAGGCTGTGGCGCATCGCAGGCCCCTCTTGGTTGTGTGGATAACTACAACCAACCAAGACTAGCGACGTTTGTGAGTGAATCAGCGCGGCTGAATTGATTCACACATCGGGCAAAATCCTGAAACGAAAGTGCCCCGAAAGTCCGCAAGGGAAATCGGGGCAAACTTTTTTTCGATCGCTGGATAATTCAGCGTGAGGAAATGCGTGAGGAAAATAAATCCTCACGTTTTAGGGTTCAGCGCTTCGTGTTTTATCTGTCGAAGATCGTCGGCGCTGCGTTTTGGAAACTCCCTGGAAATAGCCGTGGCGTCGCCTCCTTCCCTGAACATCTTTTTGATGCGTTCCCGCTCTTTACTTCTCGGACGCCCGGCGCCCTTGTTGCCGGCCTTGTTGCCGGTCCCTCCGCTTGCCGCAGTGTGTCCCAGAAATAACGACGCTCTGCCTAATTCATCGCGCAGCGCTGGAAGGTCGTCTCGCATCTCCTGCTGAAGATCGCGGGAGCACTTGTCGGGCAGCGTGCCGGTCGGCGGGATAGTCCAGATTAAGAGGGCGAGCCCCTTGGCCGTGTCGATACATTCAAGGATACGGCCACGAAATGCTGGGACCGTGCCGCCTGGCCGACACTCGGTCACTGTGGGAATCAGGGGCCTTACCCGCTCCAGGGCAGCGGCAAACTTCGACTCAGCGGCCGCCTTTGAAGAATGTTCCGGCCAGTTCCAAGCGTTAGACACCTCGTCGAGTGCCCGGCAGAACTCGTGCAGCGCCACTGCGGCTTCGTTGTTGCCCATAAGAATCCTTCCTATCGCCGGGTCGCCCGAGCGTCGGCCGCCGAAGGAAGGAAGAGACGGCAGCGCGACGCCCGAGCCCGGAGGTAGCTACTCCCCCAGCCGGCATGCTACTTCCATTTTAGCGAATCACCACCGCAAGGCGAATCAGCCGGCCCGCGGCGCCGCTTCAGCAGTCCACATTCTGTCCACACTCATGCGAAAACGGGCGAAACCGCCTGACACCCCAATTACGTTTCGCTCGGTAATTCTCGGCATTCTTGTACGGCGGTGTCGGATGATGTAGGCCATTGGTGCGACTCATAATCTGTTGGTTCCTGGTTCAAGTCCAGGCGGGCGTATTGGTTCGGCCCATGCGCTTTGATTGGGGACACTGCTTCGGTTCCGATTGTGCGGGCCGATTTGACTCCGGCGCTTCTTGACCTAACGTTGAATTGGTCCTTTCCGCTCTCGGCACCTGGAGTCTCGTCATGCTCGCCTTTCCCACCCTGGTCGCCATTTCCGTAACGCTCTCGGTGTATCTGTGCGAATCGTCTAAACGCACTGCCGGTTGAAAAACGGCTTCTCGCCGAGCGGTGGCTTGTCGATCTAAAACGCCCTGCCCAGCGTTTCGCCCCGGGCAGCCCCTTCGCGGCACAGCCAGCCTAGGATGGGCGAGGTGGCCAGCGTGGTCGCGATGGCCATCGTGACCAGCATCGTGAACAGCGTGGGCGAGATCACGCCCAGTTCCAGCCCGATGTTCAGCACCACCAGCTCCATCAAGCCGCGCGTGTTGAGCAGCGTGCCCAGGATCGACGCCTCGCGCCAACCAGAGCCGGTCAGCCGCGCGGCAATCAGCGTGCCGCCAAACTTGCCCAACGTGGCCACCGCGATGATCGCACCGCACATCAGCCAGTTGGCCGTGCCTTCCAGCAGGCCGAACTGGGTGCGCAAACCCGAGCAGGCGAAGAAAGCGGGCAACAGCAGCGTCGTGGCCAGCGGCTTGAGCCGGCGACCCAGCTCGTGAGCGGCCGAGCTGTCGTGCGGAACGATCGCCCCCAGCAGAAACGCGCCGAAGATCGCGTGGATGCCGATCGCTTCGGTAACCACCGCCGACACCAGCAGCGCCACCAGCGCCGCGGCCAGGCGCGCCTCGCTCGGCGGGCCGGCCAGTTTGCGGCGGCCGAATCGCAGCGCGAGCGGTCGAACCACCAGCACCATCAGCACGATGTAGCCCAGCGTCAAGGCAATGACCGTCGCCGCCGTGTTGACCCGGGCCTTGGTCACGCCCACGACAAAGGCCAACAGGCACCAGGCCGTGGCATCGTCGGTCGCGGCGCAAGTGAGGGCCAGGACTCCCAGCGGCATGCGATCCAGATGGCGGTCGCTGAGAATGCGCGCCAACACCGGAAACGCCGTGATCGACATCGCCACGCCCAAGAACAGCGCAAACGGCGTGAACGACACCTCGGGGGGCGAAACCAACGGATAAATCCATAGCGCCAACAGCCCGCCCAGCAAAAACGGAGTGACAATGCTGGCGTGCGAAATCGCCAGCACCGTGTGACCGCGGCCGGCAAGGTGCCCGCTATCGAATTCCAGACCCACGACGAACATGTACAAAATCACGCCGACTTGCCCCAGCAATTCCAGCGACGGGATGACGTGCGGCGGAAACAGCGCGGCCGCCGCGCCGGGCGCAGCCAGCCCAACAGCGACGGGCCCAGCAGGATGCCGGCAATCACTTCGCCAATCACCGGCGGCTGGCCGAGATATTTGAGCAGGGCACCGAGCACCTGCCCGAGGCCGATCATCGCGACCAAGGCCAGCAGCACGTGAAACAGCACGTCGCCCCCCGCGGCGGCGGGTGGCGTGGCCGCGGCCTGTGTCGTGGCGGCGGGCAGTGTAGCCGGTGCCCCCCGCGGCGGCCGCGTGGTCTCGATGCGCTCGCCGAAGTGCCGGATCACTAGAAACAGGGCCAGCGTGCCCACGATCATGGCCGCGTAGCCGATCAGCGTGGCCGCGGCGGAGAAACGGCCGACGGCTCGACGTTCTCTCATGGCCATTTCCGAGCGCTCGCGGCTCTTTAGGCGGATTGAACGACCGGTTCGGCCTTCATGGCGTCGATCAGCACGAAGACCTCGTCCAGACTGTCCTTGAACAGGTCGCCGATCAGCAGATCGGTCAAATGGCCTTTGTGCCCGGGATGGCGCTTGACGAAGCCGCCAAAACTGAAGCCGTCGTAGTATTCGCACACCAGCCGCCGCATGCGGTCCATGCCGCGGACGAAGTCGGCTTCCCACTTGCCGAGCTGGGCGCCCGACGTGTCGCCGGCCGCCAGTCCCTCGACCACCGCGTCGGCCGCCAACTGCCCCGACTTGAGGGCCAACAGGACGCCGGAGGAATACAGCGGATCGAGAAACCCAAACGCGTCTCCGACCAACACCCAACCGTCACCGGCCGCTTTTCGCGAGCGGTAGGAATATTCCTTGGCGGCGAAAAAATCGGTCACTCGCCGGGCGTTATCGAATCGCGACTTGAGTCCGGCGCAGGCCGCGACTTCTTCGAAGTAGATCGTCTCGTGATTCTTGTTGGCCCGGTTTTTGAACAGATATTCATAACCCGCCACGACCCCCACGCTGACGATGTTGTCGTGCAGCGGGATGTACCAGAACCAGCCCTGCTTGGCCGCGGTTTGCATGACGATGGTGGCCCCCTCGTCGCGGCCGGTGTCGCGATAGGCGTTTTCCCAGTAGGTCCACAGGGCGGCCTTCTTGAGCACCGGGTCCCACTCGCGCAGGCCCAGCCGGCTCATGATCATCGAGCTTTGGCCGCTGGCATCCACGACCACGTCGGCCCGCACTTCGCGCTGCGCGCCCTGGGCGTCGGCGACGCGAACCCCCACGGCCCGCTCGCCCTCGAAAAGCACTTCCAGAACGCGGACCCCTTCTTGCACGTCGACCCCATGCTCCCGGGCGTTCTCGAGCATCAATTGATCGAACTCGCTGCGCCGGACTTGCCAGGTTTGCGAAGCTTCGTGCGGCTTGTGATCGACAAAATAAAACGGCTCCGACAGCCGGCCCGAGGCGCCGACGAACTGCACGCTGTATTTCTTGATGAAGTGGCTGCCCTTCATCTTGGGCAGCATGCCCAGCCGCTTGAGCACCCAATACGTCTCGGGAATTAGCGACTCGCCGATATGGAACCGCGGAAAGCGTTCGCGCTCGAACAGTTGCACCTGGTGCCCGTGCTGAGCGATCAGCGTCGAGGCGGTCGATCCCCCCGGTCCGCCGCCGATCACCACCACCTTTGCACCGCTGGGGTAGGCCATGCTTTTTGCTCCTCGCGATGTGTTCTCAGCCATCGGCTGAAAGAAACCGCCCGCCGATCCGAGCATAGGCATCGGCCGGATAATTGTCAACACAATGGTTGTTTGGACGAGGATATGCCGGCAGTCCACAAATCTCTGTAACGCCGTCGGGCTGGCCTGGTGGGTTTTAACTCGCCGGCGGCGCATCGCCGACGCCGGCCACTCCGGCCGCGTCCTGCTCCAGCGGCGGCAGGCCGTACGGCTGCTGCTCCTCGGGCAAAAAGACTTCGTCCATTTCGGTGGCGTCCACCTGGCGCCGCAGCAGGAAGTAGATGGCCGTGGTGGAGGTCCAGAAAAAGCTGAACACAAAGCCCAGCGCTAGCGTGACGGCCACGTCGACCCACAGGCCGATCAACTTCACGCCGGTCTGACCGAGCGGCCCCAACGACTGGGAGTCGGCTTGCGAGGATGCTCCGCCGTCTCCCAGCAGAGCACTCCAGCGATAGTCGGCAACGGCGTCCGGCGAAATGCCGGCGCCCGAAGTCCAGCTTACCGCCCAAGTGCTGAGGGCAATCGTGGCCGAGACAAAAATGGCGACCGCGATCCAGCCCAAAATGCCCAGCAGGCCGGCCACCACCGAGTAGAAAAAGTAGTGCAGCGGCCGCTGGTAGGTATAGGCATAGGAACGGCTGAGCGCGTCGAACGAATCGGTCCCTTCGACGCTGATCGTGGCCCACATCAGCGGCCAGCCGAAATACAGGCCGACCATCAAGATGGCCATGAACAGACCGACCAGCAGCGGCACAAACCACAGGATGCCGCCGATCAGCAGCCCCAGTTCCAAGCGCAACAGCAGGCCGAAAACGACCAGCGGGATCGTGGCCAGCAGCACGCCCAGCAGCGGAAACAGAGGGGCCGTGAAATAGGCGCTCCACTTGGAACGCGCATAGGCGGTCAATTGACCCCAAGAAAGCTGCTCGTCGCGGGCCAGGGCCACGGCCGCCATGCGCGTAATCGCTCCGCCGAAGAACGCCCAAACCACCAGTTCCCAGACGGCGCACAACAGCAGAAACACGAACTCCATCAGCGAGGCGTGCGGATCGAGCAGACCTTCGAACGGGGCGGTAATTTGCAGCCGGGCCTGGACCAGCGGATTTTCCGTCCACCACGAGCCCATCGATTGCGACAGCTCGCGGGCACTGGCCTGCGGAAGCGTCGGCTGTTCCCAGGGCCAGGCCGTCAGCTTGCGGACAGTTGCCTCAAAGTGCCCAATGCGCGCCTGCTCGGCCATCTGAATCGGGTCGTTGGAAAAAACCGCCTCCGACCGTTCCTCGTCCGAACCGATGAACAAGTGCGTACAAACCGAACCGCAGATGCGCCAGCCGGCAACCGTGCCCAGCAGCGCCACGGCCGCCAGGACCAACACGCGTGGCTTGATCGCCAGCCGCAGGGCCGTGGCCAGGTTCAGCCAGGGAAAGATTTCCGGCCAGTCGAAGCTTGTCAGCTTGCCACGATCGTCAGACATGCAGGGCCCGATGAGGTGTAGAAGGTGGCAATTATACGTGGATGGGGGTGCTACGCAAGAATGCGATTGCCGGACACCGAGGGTTAAGCGCCGGTCGCGAGTCGGCGCAGCGCCCGTTGTGGTTGCGCACCCCAGGTGTTGCGCGCGCCGCGCCGCCCACATCTCCACCCGTCAAGCCCAGGGGTTGCAACCCCTGGGCTTAACCGTGGGGTGCCGCCCCGCTTGCGATGAATGAATCCTGCGGACCTCCGGCGCGGGCCCCTATTTTGACTTTTGCCCCCCCGTTCCAGCGGGCTCGCCCCGAGCCGGTCTTGCAGCCGATGGCCGGACTTGGTACTTGAGCCTTTCGTTTCGCTGAGCCGCTCGGCATACCCTCCCCCCCGTTGCCGAGCGGCTCCTTTTCACTGGTCTGGCCGGCCGCAACATCTGGATTTTGGAGAATGGATCGATGGCCCGCTCGAAGAAGAAACAAATCGTGGAAGAAACCGTGGTCGGCGCGGCTGCGGGCGGCCCAACGGGTTGGATCCTGATGAAGCTCCTGCCCCGGCGCTGGCACCTGCGGTCGCTGTTTTTGCTCGTTGCGGTGCTGGTCGGTTTGGGCGTGCTCAAGCTGCGCTTGAGCGGCGAACAGCCGGGGGTCCGGATCGACCTGGAGCGATCGGCCCAAATCGAGCTAAAAGCCGAGCAATTGCTCAAAGCGGCGGCAGACCGTCTGCAGAAGAACCGCTGAAGCGGGCTTGCGCGGGCCGGATCTCCCATTTCCGCCCCGCCCCGGCCAGATCGGCCCCCTGTCCCACCTACCCCCAGACTGGTGAAGTGCCGCCGGACCATTTAGAATGGACCGGACGGCCACACCCACCGATTCGACCGCGGATCCTGGTGGCCGTGCGCGTTAGCCAACCGGCGTGCTGCGTCGACCGATGCGCCAGCCGTCCCTCTGCGCTCGGCAACCAGCCGGCGCACCTAGGAGAATCGATTCCGTGCCGACTCGACGTGCTTCGTTTTGCGTATGCACCGCGCTGATGCTGGTCGTGCTGCGGCTGACCATCGGCTGGCATTTCTTCAGCGAGGGATCCAAACACCTTGCCGAGCCGCACTGGTCGAGCGAGGGCTTTTTGCGGCAGGCCAAAGGGCCCTTGGCCCCGTACTACCATTCGGTGCTGCCGCCCCTCGATTACGGGTTGGCGGCGGCGCTGCACTCCGACTCCGAGGCTGCCGCGCAGATCGACCGCTGGAAAACCGACCTGGGCAACCAGTGGAAGACCCAGCTCGACACGTACCGGCGGCATTATCAACTCGACGACGCGCAAAAAGCCGAGACCGACAAGATCGGCCAGCGGCGCCAAAGCCAGTTCGAGGGTTGGCTCGACGAACATCGGGACGAACTCGAAGAGCACGTCCACAACTGGGCCCGCCTGGTCCAGGCCCAACTTTCCAAATCGGCCGAAGAAGTGCCTTTTGAAAAGAAACGCATCGACGAGGCGCAGGCCAAACTCAACGGCGAAGTTGCCGGCTGGGTCGCGCATCTCCGCTCCATTGGGCACGACATGCAAGAGGAACTGGAAGCCAACCTCAAGCCCGACCAGCTCGCCACCGGGCCGCCGCCCGGCGATCGAACGACCCTGGACTCGATCGACCGCGTCATGAAGTACGGCATCGTGGCCGTGGGGGCCTTGTTGATCGTGGGTTTGTTCGCTCGCCTGGCATCGCTGGCGGGCGCCCTGTTCCTGGCTTCGGTCGTGTTGTCGCAGCCCCCCTGGCTGATGGGCATGACCGCGACGTATCCGCAACTGCTGGAAATGCTCGCCTTATTGACCTTGGTTACCGTGCCGGTGGGACGCTGGTGCGGCTTGGACTTTTTCCTTCACTTTCTGTTCGGCCGCTCGCCGGCGAAAGGCACGCCATGAACCTCTCTGCTGAAGAAAAGGCGATCGGCAAGGAAAACTTTTACGCCGCCATCGGATCGCAATACACGCGCCGCGATTTCCTCAAAGGGGGCATCGCCGCCGGCGTGGTCTCGGGCGCCGGTCTGGGCGCGATGTACTTCGGCTACGAAAAAACGATCGGCGATCCGCTGCGCGTCGGCGTCATCGGCACCGGCGACGAAGGGAGCGTGCTGCTCGGGCGCCGATCACGCCCAGCTATTATCCAGGTCGTCGCGATCGCCGACATCCGCCCCTACAACGTGTGGCGCGCGTTCCACGGCGACCATTCGAGCGACAGTGCCCTCGACGTCCGCCCCGGCCTGATGACCAAGTACGGCTGGAAGAGCGAGGACGAAGCCCGCAAGCAACGTCAAGGTCTACGACAAGGACTACCAAGATCTGCTGGCCAACAACGGACGTCGAAGCCGTGATCATCGCCCTGCCGCTGCACCTGCACGCCAAGGTGGCCATCGAGGCCATGAAGGCCGGCAAGCACGTGCTGACCGAAAAGCTGATGGCCCACAACGTGGCACCAGTGCAAGGAATGGGCCGCGTCGCCGAGCAGACCAGCAAGCTCCTGGCCACCGGCCATCAGCGGCACTACAGCATTCTGTACGACAACGCGGTCGACACGATCCGCGCGGCCTGATCGGCGACATCCATTACATCCGCGCCCAGTGGCACCGCGGCAACCTGCCGGGCAACGACAGTTGGCAGCCGCCGCTGCCCGACGACAAGATGAAGAAGGATCTCGACAAGCTGCAGGCAGAAGCTGCGACGCGGCCAAGGGCGCGCGAAGTCGACGCGCTGAGCACCAAGGCTCGCCCAGCTCAACGCTCAGTACGAAGACCGCATGCTCAACGCCGAGAATTACGGCTACGAAGCCAAGACGCTGCCCAGACGGCAACGCGCGCACCGCCGCTGGAAGAACTGATCCGCTGGCGGCTGTGGAACCGCACCGGCGGCGGCCTGATGGCCGAGCTGGGCAGCCATCAGCTCGACGCGGCCGGCATCTTCTTCAGCGGCCATGCGCGACGACGGCAAGAAGGCCCTGCCGCTGACCGTGTCGGCCGATGGGCGGACGGTAAATCTTCCCGCTCGATCGCGAGTGCGAGGACCACGTCTACTGCATCTACGAGTTCCCCGGCCCGCAGTTACGAACGAAGACAAGAACAAGACGATCGGCGTCACCTATTCGTCGATCAACGGCAACGGCTTTGGCGGCTATGGCGAAACCGTGCTGGGCACCAAGGGCACGCTGATCCTGGAACGCGAGCAGGAAGTGATGCTGTTCAAGGACGCCGACCACCACGACCAAGGTCACCGTGGCCAAGGCCAAGGGCGGCGGGCCGACGCTCGACACCACCGCCAGCGGCGGCGGCCAGGCGGCCGCCAGTCGGCAAGAAGGCCCTCGAAACCGGGCCCTCCCAGCCGCGGCTACACCGAAGAGATGGAGCACTGGGCCTGGTGCATCCGCAATCCCGATCCGACAGAATCAAGCCGCGCTGCAATCCGAAGGTCGCCTTGGGCGACGCCATGATCGCGCTGACCACGAACATCGCCATCCGCGAGAATCGCCGCATCGAGTTCAAGCCCGAGTGGTTCGAGATCGACAGCGACGAAACGCCCGAAGGGCATCAAGCCGCGATGTCGAACGCTGGTCGTGAGGGCGGCATTCCGCCGGCCGCATCGCAACCCGTCACGCCCCGGGGTTGCAACCCCTGGGCTTAACGCGCGGTGCCGCCGGCCGCCAATCGCCGCGTCCGCCATGCGCCGGCCGGCTTTCGGTATCATCCTCGCTGGCTTGCAGCTTTCCCGACAGCCCCAGGCAGAGATTCGATCGATGGAAAAGTGGCCGATCGGCGTGTTCGCCAGCATCGACGCCGGGCTTGGGCGTCAAGCTCGAAGTCGCCCACGAGTTGGGCGTGCCCACCATTCAACTGCACACGCCGGCCCGCCAGTCGCGCACGCCGGCCGCGGCGCCGGCAGTTTCTGGCGACGCTGGCCGACATGGGCATCCGCATCACGGCCGTGTTCGGCGGCTTCGAAGGGGAGAGCTACGCCGACATTCCCGACCATCGCCCGCACCGTGGGCCTGGTGCCGCCGGCAACCCGCGCGCGAGCGGACGCGCGAGATGAAAGAGATCGCCGACTTCGCCCGGCTGCTGGAGGTGCGACGTGGTGGCGCTGCACCTCGGCTTCGTGCCGCACGACCCGGCCGACCCGCTGTATCGCGAGGTGCTGGCCGTGACGCGCGAGGCTTGCGACCACTGCCGCGCAAAATCGGCAGGCTCTGCACCTGGAAACCGGCCAAGAGCCGGCCGACGCGCTGCTGCGATTTCATCCGCGACGTCGAGCGCGACAATCTGTTCGTCAATTTCGACCCGGCCAACATGATCCTCTACGGTTCCGGCGAACCGATCGCGGCCCTCAAGAAAATCGGCCGCTACGTCCACAGCGTGCACTGCAAGGACGCCACGTGGGCGGCCCATCCGGGCCAGGAGTGGGGCGCCGAAGTGCCGCTGGGCGAAGGGGACGTGGGCATGGAGGCTTATCTGCGCACGCTCGACGCGATCGGCTATCACGGCCCGCTGACCATCGAGCGCGAGATTCCGCAAGAGCCCGAGCGTCAAAAGGCCGAGATCGGCCGCGCGATTCAACTGCTTCGCGATCTGAAGGCCAAGATCGGCTGAGGATAGCCCGTTGACACTTTCCGACCGCCCCGCAGGGGCAGCAGCCAATAGCCGGTGGCATCGCCACCGGTTCCCGATCGGCGCACACATCCGTTCGACCCCGTGAGGGGTCGCACTGGGCGACATCTCGCCGCAATCGGTACAAAGCGACTGCGTGTGGCGAACGTCGCGCCGGTTGTTCGACCGCTCGCGGGGTCGCTTGGATTTTTTGCCCGCGCAACTTCCGAGGGTTTCACCCTCGGCTTTTGGCTGGAACCCCTGTCGAGGTTCTTGTTCGCGGGCTGGTCTCGCTTGAGATGGCTAACCGTGTTTATCCCCGATCGTTTCGCCGCCGAACGCTCCGGTTCAATCCGATCGCTCGATCGGCCCACGGCCCCAGCGGGCGCATCACCGCCAGCAACACCAACACCGGCAAGGCGAACAAGAGCGCCTTGGGCCGCCAGGAAACCACGGCCACCGCACCGATCAGCGTCAACATCGAGCCAGCGCGGCAGCCCGACAAGCTGCGGCCAGGCCAGCCACAACACGCCCATCACGATGCCCACGCGAATGCAGGCCAGCGCCAGCGCGCTGTCGCGCGAAGGCTCGACGATCCACAACACCAGGCCGACGGCAAACAGCGCCCCGGTAATCGCGCCGATCGTGGGTCGTTGCATCGTTTGCCCAGCTCGCGGCCTACGGCACTTCAGGCCAGGCTGACCGTGACGGTCTTGGTTTCGGTGTAGGCATCGAGTCCCTTTTCGCCCAACTCGCGGCCGATGCCCGACATCTTGAAGCCCGCCGAACGGAGCCGCCGCGTCGAACACGTCGTAGCAGTTGACCCACACGGTTCCGGCTCGGATCGCTGCCGCCAGGCGATGCGCCTTGCCGATGTCGCGCGTCCAGACGGCGGCCGCCAGGCCGTAGAACGTGTTGTTGGCCCGCTCGACGATTTCGTCGGCGTCCTTGAACCGCAGCACCGACATCACGGGCCCGAAAATCTCGTCCTTGGCGATCGACATTTCGTCGGTCACGCCGGCGAACAGCGTGGGCTCGATGAAAAAGCCGCGCTTGCCGTGCCGCTCGCCGCCGGTGACGCACTCGGCCCCTTCGCTCTTGCCCAGGTCGATGTAGTGCATGATCTTGTCGAACTGGGCCTTGTCGACCTGCGGACCCTGCTTGGTTTCCGGATCGAATGGATCGCCGACCTTGTGGCCCTTGTTGAGCGCCGACAGCTTCTCGACGAACTTGTCGTAGACCTTGTCCTGCACGAACACCCGGCTGCCGGCACAGCAGCACTGTCCCTGGTTCAGATACAAGCCGATGTGCGAGCCGGCCACCGCGGCGTCCAGATCGCAGTCGGCAAACACGATGTTGGGGCTCTTGCCCCCCAGTTCGAATGTCAGCCGTTTGAGGGTTTGGGCCGCTTCGCGCATGATGATTTGCGCGGTGCGGTGCTCGCCGGTGAAGGCGATCTTGTCGACGCCCGGATGCTTGACGATCGCGCCGCCGGCCGTCGGCCCGAAGCCCGGCACGACGTTGATCACGCCGTCGGGAATGCCGGCCTTCTGCGCCAGCCGGGCCATCCGCAAGCAGGTCAGCGGCGTCTGTTCGGCCGGCTTCATCACGATCGTGCAGCCGGCCGCCAAAGCCGGGTCCCCACTTCCAGGCGGTCATCAACATCGGGAAGTTCCAGGGAATGATCTGCCCGGCCACGCCCACCGGCTCGCGCCGCGTGTAGGTGAAGTAGTTGCCGCGGACCGGAATCGTCTGGCCGTGGATCTTGTCGGCAAAGCCGGCGTAGTAGCGCAGCACGTCGATCACCAGCGGCAAGTCGCCGTGCCGGGCTTCGCTGATCGGCTTGCCGTTGTCGAGCACTTCCAGGGCCGCCAGCTCGTCGATGTCCTCTTCGATCAGGTCGGCCAGCTTGTACATCAGCCGGCCGCGATCGCGGGCGTCCATTCGTGCGCCATTCGCCCTTGTCGAAAGCCGTTCGAGCGGCCTGCACGGCCGCATCGACGTCCGCGGCGTCCCCCTCGGCCACTTGGGCAATCACTTCCTCGGTGGCCGGATTGATCGTGTCGAAAGTCTTGCCGCTGGCTGACGGGACTCCACTGCCCGCCGATAAAGCATTGGGTCTGGCGGATTTTCGGCTGCTTGGCAGCTTTAGTTATGGTGGCCATGGGGGAGAACTCCTGCGGGCGATCTGGGGTGTCGATAGGACAGGTGTGCAGCCAATTCTACCGTTTTGGCCGAACGTCGGGCAAGCAGCCCCCGCATCCGCTATTTCGGCACGACCGGGCCGTCCGCCGCCTGCCAGGCATCGAGCCCGCCATTGAGCACGTAAGCCCGCGAGAAACCCTGCTCGCGCAGCCAGCCAGCCACTCCGGCGGCGGCCGCATCGTGCGGGCTGGAGCAGTAGACCACAATCAATTGATCCTTCAGCCAGGAGGGATCGACTTCGAGCCGATCGCGTTCGATGCGCAAGTCGCCCGGAATGTGCAAGTGGCTGTTGGCCCAGTCCTCGCTGGATCGGGCGTCGAGCACGATCATCGGCTCGCCGGACTCGAATTGCGCAAGCAATACCATCGGTTCGATCCGCGCGGCGGCCACGATGCCCCGCACATGCTCGCCGCCGAGTGCCGCCTCGCCGAACCATTGATCCTGGCACGAAATGCCACGGGTCTCGGTTTGAACTTTGCGGACGTAATTGTCGTCGTGAAAGGCATCCATATAGTCGCAGCGCTTTGGCCAAAGCCGCCGCGGGGCCACCTTCTTTCACCGAATGAAATCGCTGGCTGGATTCCCAGATTCCGCTGTGATTGGCGGCCAGCACCACGATGGCGGCCAGCCCGCCGGTGGCGGTCGTTCCCGGCCCGCTGACAATCTGATAACAGACATACAAGCGCGGCATCCCGTCGTCGCTCGTATCGCCGCTGAAGTAAGTCGACCAGACAATCCAGCATTTCGGCCATGGCGTTTCACCTCGAATTCGAGGAACGAGCGCCGACGATGCGCCATTCTATGCCGCGGGCCGAAGCAGCGCAAGCAACCCCGCGGCGGGGCCAACGAAATCATCCGCCGGGGAGTCGCCGCCAAAAACGTCCGGCCGCGGCCCGCAATACCGCGCGGATACCAGACGTCGGACCGGGCCTCAAGGCCGAAAGTCCTCGTCGCCGCCGAGGCTTAGCGCGAATTCGGCCAGCAGGTCGGCCGCCCGATCGATGTCGTCCAGCGAAATGATTTCGACCGGACTGTGCATGTACCGGTTGGGAATGCTCACCAGCCCTGTCGCCACGCCCGTCGCGGCTGATCTGGATCGTGTTGGCGTCGTTCGACGTGGCTCGTCCCGAGGCGGCCACCTGGTAGGCCAGCTCCCTCGCCTTGGCCGCACCGAACAGCCGCTCGACGACCCGTGGGTTCATGTTCGGACCGCGATAGATCACCGGCCCCTTGCCCAGCGCGATGTCGCCTTCCTGTTTTTTGTCGATCGTCGGGCAATCGGTGGCGTGAGTCACGTCGATGGCAATGCCCACGTGCGGCTGGATGCCAAAGGTGCTGGTCATGGCGCCGCGCAGACCGATTTCTTCCTGCACGGTGGATACGGCGTACAGTGCGCAGTTGAGTTTCTTGCCCGCCGTGCGGCGCAGGGCCTCGATGGCCACCCACAGGCCGGTCTTGTTATCCATCGCCGGCGAGCTGGCCAGGCCGTTGAGCATCGGCCGGTAACCCAGTTCGAGCGTGACCGGATCGCCCACGGCCACCAGCGACGCGGCTTGCTCTTTGTCCTTGGCGCCGATGTCCAGCCACAGATCCTTGAGCTTAGGCACCACCTTGCGTTCTTCATCGGTCAGCAGGTGGATCGGCTTGCGGGCAACCACACCGAAGATCGGCTCCCCCTGGGGCCAGATGGTCATCTTCTGGCCGATCAGCACCTGCGGATCCCAGCCGCCGATGGGCTGGATCCACACGAAGCCTTCGCTGTCGATGTATTGCACCAGAAAGCCGATCTGATCGCAGTGGCCGGCCAGCATCACGCGCAGCTTGGCCTGCGGATTGCGCACCGCGATCAGGTTGCCGTGCATGTCGCTCTGGACGTCGTCGGCAAAGTCGGCGACGTACTTTCGCACCACGCCCTGGATCTGTTCCTCATAGCCCGACGGACTGGGCGTGGCCAACAGTGCCTTGAGGAAATCGAGTGGCTTGGAATCCATGAATCGATGCTCCACGGCGATGAGTTCAATTGAGGGTGTTCGATTGGGCTGCAATTTAGTTTGCCGGCGCGGGCCGGCAATGGCAAAAAGTGACGGCGCGGTGTCTCAGTGGAAGTGCGCGCCCGATGCCATCCGGGTGTTGTATGCCGGCCACCGGCATGACCCTAGAGTGTCAGCGAGCGGCAGCCGCTTGTTTGCGCAAATCCAAACTGCGCCAACAATACCAACTGGCCACCGTGGCATACGGCCGCCAGGGCTCGGCGATGCGAAGGCACATTTTGCGATCCGGCA
Organism: uncultured Planctomycetaceae bacterium; assembly: GCA_963793635.1. Lineage (GTDB taxonomy): Bacteria > Planctomycetota > Planctomycetia > Pirellulales > PALSA-1355 > CAWCAX01. The sequence continues at coordinate 166,998 of CAWCAX010000006.1, read as the reverse complement.
TTTCTTTGAGGCCGTAGAGGTGCTGGATCGCCGAGCGAACGCCCAGATCGTCATGCGGAAACACGTCGGGCCGGCCCAGCGAAAAAATCAAAAACATCTGCGCGGTCCAGCGGCCGATGCCTTTGACGGCCGTCAGATGTTCGATCAGTTCTTCGTCGGCCATCCGCCCGGCCCGGTCGAGCCGCAGGGACTTTTCCGCCACGGCGGCCGCCAATGCGTGCAGATAGCCAGCCTTCTGCTGCGACAGGCCCGCCGAGCGCAGCTGCTCCCGGCTCAGCCGGGCCACGTTTTCGGCCGACATGCGCTCCGGCGCCGACAGCGCTTCCAGCCGCCCGCGGATCGTGCGCGCCGCGGCGGTGGAAATCTGCTGCGAGATAATCGACCGGGCCAGCATCTGGAACCGGTTTCGCTCCAGCTTGAGCGTGAAGCCGCCGGCGCGGTCGATCACTTTGCGAAGGATGGGATCGGCTTTGCGCAGATGTCGATGCGCGTGATCGATGTAAGCAAGCATTGCGTTAGATTCTGAAGCGGCCGGTTGCTGCTAACCCCGTTTATCATTCTCCCGCGGCACGGCCCCCACGGGAAGCATCCCGTGGGCTTAACAGACTTCCGGCTTCATCCTTCCGGCTTCGTCTTTCGGTTCGACTGACTTCGATGAGCTCAGCCGAATCGAGTTCACCGAAGTCATCCTTCATCCTTCTGCCTTCATCCTTTAGTTACGCCGCTTGCTCGTCGGCCTGGCTCGATTCTTCCGGAATGTCTTCGTAGCGCTTGAATTCGCCGGTCTCGCTCACGTCCTCGAAACGCACGGCCACGCGCTTCGACACGCCCGACTCCTGCATCGTGATGCCGTACAACGTGCTGGCGCAGATCATCGTCTTTTTGGAATGCGTGACGACGATGAACTGCGTCCAGGCCAGAAATTCCTTGAGCACGCCCACGAACCGCTCGATGTTGGCCTCGTCCAGTGCGGCGTCCACTTCGTCCAGCACGCAAAACGGGCTGGGCCGGCTGCGAAAAATCGCCAACAGCAGGGCCACGCAAGTCAGCGTCTTTTCGCCGCCGCTGAGCAGCGAGATGCTGCGCGGCTCCTTGCCCGGCGGCCGGGCCACGATTTCGATGCCGCTTTCCAGCACGTCGACCCCTTCTTCCAGCACGATTTCGGCCTGGCCGCCGCCGAACAACTTGCGAAACAACGTCTGGAAATGCTCGCGGACCATGTCCAGCGTTTCGGCGAACAGCCGCCGGCTGTCGGCGTTGATCTTGCCGATGATCTGCTCCAGCGAGTCCTTGGCCGCCGTCAGATCGTCGTGCTGCGACGACAGATTGCCGAAGCGCGATTCCAGCTCCTCCACCTCCGCCAGCGCGTCCAGATTCACGCCGCCGATGCTGTTGATCTTCGCCCGCAGATCGGCGATCTCGGCATCGATCGGTTTCGCGGGCGGCGAGTTCTTCGGGCGACAGCTCGCTGTCGCAGGGCGGCCAGGTCGATGCCGTAATCTTCGCGCAGTCGGTCGGCCAGGGTCGTGCGTTCGTGCCGCACTTCGCCGGCCGCCAGGTCCTTGGCGTGCAGTCTGGCTTCGACCTTGCGAACCCGCGCGCGGCAGCGCTGGGCCTCCTGGGACAGATCGTATTTTGTGTGCCCGGCTTTGCTTCGCGGCGATTGATCTTTTCGATATTGGCGGCCAGCAGCACTTCCTTGCGCAGAAACAACTCGGCCACCGCCGATTCGGCCGTCAGGATGTTGCGCTCGGCCTGTCGCATCCGCCCGGCCGCCAGCGTCAGATGGGCTCGGCTGTCGGCCAGCGCCCGGCTGCGCTCCTGTTGATCGCGTTCGAGTTGCCCTTGCTGGGTTCGCAGATGTTCGACCTGCTGTTCGCTCTTGGCCAGCTCGACGCGGCCGGCGTTGGTCTCGCGGCTGGCGCGCTGGCGGATCTGGTCGAGCTCGGCGGCACGGGCCGCGGCGTCTCTGCAGCCGGGCTTCGAGCTCGGCGACGGCCGGCGTCGGTTTGACTGACATTCTCGCGCGTGGCGGCCAGCGCTTGCGTGGCGGCCTGATGCTCGCTCGGCGGCGGCGGCCAGTTCGGCTTCGACCGCGGCCGCTTGCCGCTCGAGTTGCACGTGCCGCTCTTCGACGGCGCCGGATGCCAGCCGCTGCTGGGCCAGGCGTCCGGCCAGCTCGCGCTGTTCGGCGGCGAGGCGGCCGGCTTGCTTCTCGCTCGGCGGCGATTTGCTCCTCCAGTGCGGCCACCTCGGCGCCGCCGCGCTCGATCTTGGCGGCCAGGTCGGCGACTTGCTGCTCGAGCGAGCGCAGTTCGCTGCGGCGCGAGATCAGCCCGGTGGCGGTCTGCCGCGGACCGACCAACAGCGTGCCGTCGGCGGCGACCACGTCGCAGGCCCGGCTGACGAAGCGTCAAACCGCGGCCGGCGGATTCGGCCAGAGCCAGCGGCATCGGCCAGAGTTTCGACGATCCAGGTTTTGCCCAGCAGCCGTTTGGCCAGCACGGCGAACTCCGGGGCCGTTTCGACGAATTGGTCGGCGCCGCCCGACGACACCCGGCTGGCCCGCCAGATCGATCTGCTCGGCGCCGGTGATCGCCGGCAACACGTCGAGCCGCACGAAGCCCACGCGGCCGGCGGGGCGGCCGGCCTCGCGCTGCAAATGCTCGACCAGCTCGCGCGAACTGGCGACCACGACGTATTGCGCCACGTCGCCCAGGGCCGCTTCGATCAGCGGGGCCGTTTCCATGATGGACGTTGAGCAGATCGGCCACGAGGCCGCGAATTTGCCGGAAGGGACCGGCCGTGGCCTCGCGGGCTTTCATCAGCATTTCTTTGACGCCGGAGCTGACCCCTTCCAGGCGGCGTTCCAGCTCTTCGAGCACGGCCGCCCGCTCGCTGGCGCCGCTGTGCCGTTCGCGCCAGGCGGACAAGCTCGCTGCTGGGCCCGTGGCGTATTGCTGGCGCCGATCGGCCAATTGCGGCGCGCAGCTCGTCGAGCGCCTGCTCGCGCTGCTGGTTCTGGCGCGGTCAGCTCGGCCAATCGCGCGCGGTGTTCGGTCAGTTCGGCTTGGCAGCGTGTCGTGCGTGGCGGCCAGCTCGGCCCGGCGAGCGTCGCCCCGCTGGCAAACTGCCGGCGGCCGCCAAGACCTGCGATTCCAGCGCACTGATCTGATTGCCCAGCGCCGCCGCGACCCGCAGTTGTTCGAGATGGGCGGTGCGCCGCTGCTCGTTTTCGGTCCGCAACTCGTCCAGCTCGGCGGTCAGCCGGGTCAGCGCCCGCTCCTGCTCGGCCACGCGGCGAGCAACCTCGCGATGCTCGCGCTCGGCGGCGGCTCGAGCGCCACGGTCGTCTCGCGCAATTGATCGTCGAGATTGCCGGCCCGCAGGCTCATGGCGGTCAACTGGCGGCGATAGCGGGCGACTTCCTGCTCCAGATCCTGGCATCAAGCGGCGCTCGTGGTCGATCGTGGCTTCGTAGGCGGCGATCCGTTCGCGGTTCTGGGCGATGCGCGCTTCGTTGGAGCGAATCGCGTTCTTCGGATTCCACGATTTCCAGTTCCAAGGCCAGCGCCTGGGCTTCGAGCCGCTCGGCCTGCGCCGCTGGCGGTCGGCCGCCTCGTCGCGCATTTGGGCCAGCTCGGTTTCGATCGCCGCGAGCTGGCCGGAGAGTGCCCGCCAGTCGGCCAGCCCGACCTGCGTACGCAGCTCCTGCAGCCGGTCGGCATATTCCTTGTAGCGGCGGGCCTTGGCGGCCTGCATGCGGACGGCCCGCAGCCGGTTGTCGACTTCCTCGACGATGTCGGACAGCCGCAGCAGGTTCTGCTCGACCCGTTCCAGCCGCCGCTGGGCTTCGATCTTCTTGGCCTTGAAGCGGCTGATGCCGGCCGCCTCCTCGAAGATCAGCCGGCGGTCGCGGGGCGAGGCTTGCAGCAGCACGTCGACCTTGCCCTGCTCGATGATGCTGTAGGCTTCGGTGGCCATGCCGGTGCCGGCGAACAGATCGCGAATGTCGCGCAGCCGGGCCGGCTGGCGATTGATCAGATATTCGCCTTCGCCGCTGCGATAGACGCGGCGGGTGATGTGCACTTCGGGCGTGTCGATCGGCCAGCAGTCGCTGCGAGTTGTCGAACGTCAGCGTGGTCTCGGCCGAGTTCAGCGGCACGGCGATTGGACGAGCCGTTGAAGATGACGTCGGCCATCTCCTTGCCGCGCAGGCTTTTGACGCTTTGCTCGCCCAGCACCCACTTGATGGCGTCGACGATGTTCGACTTGCCCGAGCCGTTCGGGCCGACGACGACGGTGATGCCGCGCGGAAACTCCAGCCGGGTCTTGTCGGCGAAGCTCTTGAAGCCGACCAGTTCCAGCGCTTTGAGCATGAGGCAACGACGCATCCGCAAGAAACAGCGAACAGCCGGCCGAACCGCCGGCAGGGCCCGCAAGGCATTAGCATTCCCGTTTATATTACCAAACGGCAATCCGCCGGGCTGGCGGCCAAAGCCCCTTTTTTGCCGGGCTGCCTGGCGGTCGATCGGCGGCCGGCCGTTACAATCGGCACGCCAAGCCAGCGAGGCGATGCCAGGGGCGGCGACCACGTGGCACTTAGCCGCTGAGCACGCCGCGATGAGGAACACCGATATGCATGCCCGGGGCCCGACAGTCGGAGCGCTGAACGGATCGACCGTGCGGGCTATTTCCGGGTCGCTTCTGCCGGAAAACAATTCGGGCAGCGGATTGGCCACTTCGATCCGATCACCGGATTGCGGTTCTTCGTCGTCCTCGCTACCGCCTTCCTTCTGACGATAGGTCCGGCCGGTGTCCGGGAATGGCGTCGACTTCGAACCGGCCCACCAGCGATCGGCTGTTCTTGGCCTGTTGCAGTGCCAGCACGACGTCGGGATACGTACCGCCAAGTTCGACGATCGCCCGGATCACGTCGTCGACCTTGTCGGAAACGACCCGTTTCTGATCGGGCTGGCCGACGGCGAATCTGCTGACCGTGACTTTGTCGCCGTCGTCGGCGTTGACCAGGATGTCTTTGCCGGCCTCGAGGATCAGCGGCGTCTCAAACCGCTGGTCGTGGCCGAACAGCACGATCTCGGGGCGCAAGCTGCGGGTGACGTGGATCATGGGCGGACCGTTGGTGCTGAGCAAGTGGTAGTTGAATTGCCCGCCGAGATCTTCGCCCTTGACCAGCGAGTCGTTGGCATTCATGGCCCACAGGGCCCGGAAGGCTCCGTATCGCGTCTCGGCGCTGGGCACATCCAACAGCTCGCGCAGTTGGTCGTAGGCGGCCACGTCTTGCATGGCGCTGAGCGCGGCCAGGGCGAAGGCCCGGAAAGCGGGTTCGTCGCGAGCCGACCTGGCCCAGACGGAGCCGCGGCCTTGGTGTCGTCGAGATAGGCCAGCGCTTCGGCCGAATAGAACCGCACTTCGGGGTCCTTGGCTTCGATTCCCTTGACAGCACCGGCGACGCTGTCTTGGCCGATGGCCTCCAATCGCAAGGCCGCCGTGGCCGCCGAGAAGGGGTCGAGCAATTGGCGCTCGAGCTGTTGCGATGCGCGATGGTCTGTTCATCGACCGATTCCTTGATCGCCACCGCGCCGCACGACGCGAATGTAGCGGCCGATGTTGTCCTTGTAGCGCGGATGGACGGCCAGCTCGACGAACTCGGGTCGCAGCGGCTTGGCAACCCCCTCTTTGACGCCGTGATTGAACATGTGGAACCGGCGATTCAGCGACTCGCCGATCTGCACGCTCAGACGAACCGAGGCGACGGCCTTCGAGCGGTCGTCGGGATTGATCACCAGGCCCAGCGATCGCGACTTGAGCGCCGTGCCGCCGCCCAGCACGCGGCCGCGGGTCAGCTCGGCCCGATTGTTCGGAATCGGCCGCCGGATCGACCAGGATCGGGCCGCGGCCCGATGGCCAGCAAATGACCGTCGCGAATCGCGTCGCCCAAGCACGGCCAATTCGGTGAGCCGTGTCTCCATCAGATATCCGCCGCGCAAACTGGTGGTGCGCGCTGCGGGGCGGAGCTTGCACTTCGAGATCGAACTTGTCCCCTTTCTGCACGCCCGGCGGCAGAAAGCCGCGGACCACCACCATCGTGGTGTTCGGCGAGGCCAGCACCTTGGCCGGATGCGGCAACGCCCTGGGCTTGCATTTCGTGCAGCAGCTGCTGGCGCTGCGGCGAGGGGGCCGGATCTTCGCCCGTGCCGGCCAATTCGGTGACCAGCGCCACCGCTTCGACCTTGACCTAGTTGTCGCCATAAGGCCGAGCCACGTCGCCGACCAAGTCGCGTGGTCGATTCGACCTCTTCGTCCACGCTTTCAGGACTCTGCGAGCGCAGGGCCGGGCCGGCGCATCCCACGAGCGCGAAGCCGCCGAGGAGCGCAGCGAGCGTCAAAAAAAGCCAGGCTTGGCAGGACTTCATGCCTTGTTCCGTACTTGTCCGGTCAATAGACAAACCGGCGATGTACATCCATGCACATCGATCTCGAAAGATAAGAGGTGGGAAAAATAGTCAGTCTTGGGTGCGGAGTCAAGTTCGGTTCCGCAGCCAGGCGACCCAGGGGCAATACTTTATTGCAATTGTTAGTCCAGCGCGCGATAATCAAGTTCAGCGCCCGCCAAGGGAAGCCAAAACCTGCCAAAAATTATCTTTTCCACCCCCGACGGATCGGCTGCCAGAACCGCTCGATTACCATAAACGCGCCGCGACGCAGCCTCTCCGACAGCCCGCCTCCGTTATTCCGAAATTCCCACCGGTCGCAAATAGCCGCTGTTCGGCCCTTACCGCCTGCCCCCCCCACCGCGAAAGGTTGCCATGCTGCTAAACCTTTTTTCCCGTTTTCGCGCCGCCTGCGGTCGCAAACCGGTTGCGCTGCTGCTGGGCCTGGCTTTCGCCTGGAGCCTGGCGCTGCCCGCCGCAGCCCAATTGCCCGCCGCGCGGATGTTCTCGATCCACCCCCCGGGCGGGAAGCAGGGTACGACCTTCCAAGTGGCCATCTCGGGACCCGACTTGGACGACGCGCGACAACTCCACTTTGCCGATCCGGCAATCACTGCGGAGCCAGTCATCCATGAAGCCGGCCTCGGCCAAATCGGCCCACAGGTGGCTCCCAACCTGTTCACCGTGACCATCAAGCCCGAAGCCAGGCCGGGTCTTTACGAAGCCCGCGCGGTCGGCAAATATGGCATCTCCAGTCCGCGCGCGTTCGTGGTCGGCAGCGATCCCGAGTTGCGCGAAGTGGAACCGAACAACTCGCTCAAGACCGCCATGGAAGTGCCGCTGGGCACGATCGTTAACGGACGCTCGGACGGGGGCGCCGACCTGGATTACTTCAAATTCGGGGCCAAGGCAGGGCAGCGCGTGATCATCGATTGCTGGGCGATGCGCATCGATTCGCGGATGGATGCCACGCTCGTGCTGTACGATGCGGCCGGCCGCGAACTGGCCTCCAACCGAGACACCAATCGGCGCGATCCGCTGCTCGATTTCACGGTGCCCAAGGACGGCGAATACGTCGTCCAACTGCACGACTTTCTCTATGGCGGCTCGGAAGAGTATTTCTACCGCTTGTCCATCGGAGTCGGCCCCTATCTGGACTTCGTGTTCCCACCCTCGGGCTTGCCGGGATCACAAAATCAATACACGCTTTACGGCCGCAATTTGCCCGGCGGCCAGCCGGCGGGCAATGTCGCGGTCAACGGCAACCCGCTCGAGGCGCTCACGGTCACCATCGCCGTGCCGGCCGACAAGGCCCAGGATCTGATCTGGGACTCGACGGTCGAGCCGGCCGAGTCGGGCATCGACGCGATCGAATACCGGCTGAATTCTCCGCAAGGCCTGTCCAATCCGCTGTTGCTGAGCGTGGCCGGCGCACGGTGGTGGTCGAGCAGGAGCCGAACGACGATCCGGCCCACGCACAGCCGATCACGCTGCCTTGCGAGTACGTCGGTCAATTCTATCCGCGCAGCGACCAGGACTGGGTCTCGTTTGAGGCCAAGCAGGGAGACGTTTACTGGATCGAAGTCTTTTCGCAGCGGCTGGGTTTGCCGACCGATCCGTTCCTGTTGGTGCAACAAATCAAAACAGACGACAAGGGCGCCGTGCAGACGACCGATTTGCAAAGCACCGACGACGGCCCGCCCAATATCGGCCTTACGCTTTACGACACCACGAGCGACGATCCGGTATACCGCTTCGCCGCTCCGGCCGACGGCAGTTATCGGGTCATGGTGCGCGATCTTTACGGCGCGTCGCGGGCCGATCCGCGCTCGGTGTATCGCTTGTCGATTCGACCGCCGCAGCCGGATTTTCGGCTGGTCGCCGTGCCTCGTTTCCCGCCTAACAATCCCGATCCCAATCAAGTGCAGCCCACGGTCTGGAGTCCGCTGCTGCGCAAGGGCGGTTCGGAACTGATCGAAGTGTTCGCCTTTCGCCGCGACGGTTTCGACGGGGAGATTCGCGTCACGGCCGAGAATCTTCCCGCCGGCGTGACCACGGCGCCCATCACGATTGGGCCGGCCCAGAACGCGGCGCGCTGGTGCTGACCGCGGCGGAGGATGCCCCGGAGTCGGTGGCCTTGATTTCGGTGACGGGCAAAGCGCAGATCGCTCAAGCCGAAGTTACCCGCACGGCGCGCACGGCCTCGATGATCTGGAGCGGCGTGCTCAACCAGACCCTCGCTCGCAACCGCATGTCTCGCAATCTGGCGATCGCCGTCAGCGCGGCCGAAACGGCTCCCTACATGCTCGACGCCGGCAAGGAATTGGTGCTCGAGATGTCGCGCATGGGATCGATCAAGGTTCCGGTGAATCTCGTTCGGCGCGGCGAGTTCAAAGGACCGGTCGCGCTGTCGGCCGTGGGTCTTCCGCCCAACGTACCGGCGGTCGCCCAAGCCACGGTCGCCGCAGACAAGGCCGCCGGCGAAATCGAGATCAAGTTGCCCAACAACGCGCCGCTGGGCGTCTACTCGTTCTTCGTGCTGGGAGTGACCGACGTCTCGTACGCTCGCAATCCCGAAGCGCTCGCGGCGGCCCTGGAGCGCAAGGCGGCGCTGGAGAAGATCGCGGCCGACGAAACTGCCGCGGCCAAAGCCGCCGCGGATGCCAAGGCGGCAGCCGAGGCCAAGCTGAACGAAACGACCGCGGCCAGCCAGAAGGCGACCGAAGCCGTAAAGGTCAGCGAGAAAAACTCCGTCGACGCCCAGGCCGCGGCCGCCGCCGCGGCCACAAAGGTCACCGAAGCACAAACCGCGCTGGGTAAGGACAGCACCAATCAAGCCCTGATCGACGCCAAACAGGCTGCGGACAAAGCGGCCGAAGAAGCCACGGCCAAGCTCAAAGTCGCCGTCGATGCCAAGGCCGCGGCCGACAAAGCAGCGGCGGAAGCGGCCGAGCAACTCAAACTGGCCACCGACGCCAAGCCCGTGGCCGACAAAGCCGCGGCCGATTCCGACGCCAAGGCCAAGCAGGTGGCCGCGTTTCTGACAACCTTCAACCAGCAATTAAGCGACCTGCAAAACAAGTCCAAGGCCAACAACATCAAGGTCGGCGCCGCTTCGCCCAGCATGACCCTCAAAATCACCCCCTCACCGATCACGCTCGAAGTCGCTCCGCCCGCTGCGCCGCTCAAACAGGGGGCCAAGTTCGAACTGCCGGTCAAGGTCGGCCGCTTGTATGCGTACGCCGACCCGATCCAGCTCAAACTGGTGCTGCCCGCCGGAGTCAGCGGCATCAGCGCCGCGCCGGCCACAATCGCGCAGGGCGAACTTCAGGGCACGCTGGTGATTGAAGCCAACAAGGATGCCACACCCGGCACACATAAAGTCACGGTGCAGGCGGTCCCCAAATTCGGAGGGCAAGACCTGCCGGTCGCTCAGGAGATTTCGCTCTCGATCGAAAAGTTCGAGCCGCCCAAGTGAAGCGGCGACGATGTTTCGAGCGGCCGACTGCTGGCCGTCAGTTTTTGACGGTCGTCAGCTTGTCTTCCGGAAACGTGGTTAGCACCAGATTCTTGAAGTGGATCTCCTGCGGCACGCTGTTGGAGTGCAACTGCAGGCCGAGCGGGCCCTCTTTGATCCGCTCGGGCTCGGGATCGCGCCAGTCCGCCACTTGAGTGCCATTGACCACCAACCGCACCCGATTGCCCTGCGCCAGGATTTCCAGATCGTTCCAGTCGTGTTGCTGGCCGACTTTTTTGGCCGGCTCGGCGTCGACCGGCAACAAGGCGCGACCATACAAGTCATAAAATCCCCAGCCCGAGGGAAACATCACGAGCAAACCGGCGTACGTGTATTCGTCCTTTTGCTCCGGCGCCAGCCGACCCCACATGGCGATGCCGGAGTGCATTTCCGACTCGACCAGCTTGACGCTGGCCAGCAGGCGGAAGTCGGAAAATTTGCGCTCGGTGACCAGATAGGTGCTGACCGGCACCGGATCGCTATTTTTGCCGACAATGACGCCGTCCTGGACCGACCAATATTTCTGATGCCCCTCCCAGCCGGCCAGATCCTTGCCATTGAACAACTGAATCGTTTCCGACTTGCCCTCCTTGGGCGGCACGACAGGTGCATCGGCGGCGTGGGTGGCTCGGGCGGTCATGGAAAGCAACGATCCCAGCAATGCAAACAAGACCGCATGAATGGCTCTGCGGAGGCTTCTGATCATAACGGATTTCCTTTCCCTAATCGACCGGATGGGGAGGGGACTGACGAATCATCGTAATGCTGCCCCGCGCAGGCCGCAAGAAATAACAGCGCATAGAAGCCGGCAGGGGGACATGTCAATTTGTGCCGGACAACTCGCGGTCTGTGCATTATCACCGCCAACCGAGCGAACGGTCGACCTATCCGGAGGCGCTTTTTCGTTCCGAGTTCCCCGTTCCGAGTTCCCCGCTCCCCGTGTACGATTGGGCCCATGAGCGGATTCCTGACCGATCACCGGGTTTTCTGGCGCGAATTTCGCCGCAATTTTCACACCACCGGTGCCGTGCTACCGAGTGGCCGTGCCTTGGCCCGGGCCTTGACGCGGTATGTCGCCGCCGGCGCGGCCGGGCCCCGACGCATTCTCGAAGTCGGACCGGGGACCGGCGCGGTTACGACCGTGCTCGTCGACCGGCTCGGCCGCAGGATCGGCTCGACCTGGTCGAGTTGAACGACCGCTTCGTCGAGCGGCTGCGCGAGCGATTCCAGCGCGAGCCGGCGTTCCAGGCCGTCGGCGAGCGCTGTCGGGTGCTCCACCAGCCGGTGGAAAAAGTACCGGCCGACGAGCCCTACGATCTGTTGATCTCCGGTCTACCCTTGAATAATTTCAGCGTGGAATCCGTCGAGCAGATTCTCGATACATTCGCCCGGCTGGTGCGGCCTGGCGGCACGCTGTCGTTTTTTGAATACATCGCGGTCCGCCCCGCGCGGGCCATGATCAGCGGCGGCGCCGAGCGAACCCGGCTGCGTGGAATCGGTCAAGCGCTCGAGCGACTTCTGGCGGCGGGCGAAATTCGCCGCGATTGGATCTGGCCCAACGTGCCGCCGGCCTGGGTCCACCATGTCGCGATTCGACGTCCGTAAGCACGACTCGCACGCCGTCGCCGAGGGCTTGGCAGCCGAACCAGGTTTTCCGACCGCAATCGGCGGAAAAGTGCCCTAATTGCCCCCCTCGGGCCGCAGCGGGCCCCCCGGCGGTGCGGGCTTGGGTGCCGTTTGCTGCGGCAACTCTTGTTGCCCCTCCCGGCCTCCGATCTTATACTGGTGTAAGTACGGAACTGACGAGAATTTAGGGCATCCACTGCTGGCGGTCTCGCCGTCGGCACCAATTTTTTTCACAGATCTACCCTGCTGTTCGCGCCTTAGGTGTGCTACTCTTGGGGTCGCTTTAGGCGCGACAGCATTCGGCTTGGGAGGTTCTTTTCCATGCTCGCCCGCCATCGGATCTTGGCGCCCGTGTTGATCGCACTGCTGGCACTTCCGGCCTGGGCCGATGAGCCCCCCGCAGATTCGCAGCCAAAACCGCCTGAGCAGGCCGCTCCCGCGCAAGACGCGGCGCAGCCGGTCAAATCGGACGCCGGCGACGGCGCCAAGCGCGACGACGAGGAGTACTACGAGCTTTATCAGGTCTTTGCCGACACGCTCGACCAGGTCGAGCGCAATTACGTCAAGCCAGTCAGCCGGCGCGAACTGATCGAAGCCGCCATCGGCGGAATTCTCGGCAAGCTCGACCCTTACTCGAACTACATCAACCGTGACGACTTGGGCCGTTTCAAGAGCACCGTCGAGAGTCAGTTTGGCGGAATCGGCATCCAAATCACGATCGATCACGAACAGCTAAAAATCCTCAGCCCGTTGGTCGGCACCCCCGCCTATCGGGCCGGCTTGCAATCGGGCGACAATATTCTCGAGATCGAAGGCAAGACCACCGACGGCGTGTCGATCGAAGAGGCGGTCAAGCGGCTCAAGGGCGAGGCCGGCACCAGCGTCACGTTGACCGTGGCCCATGTCGGCTCCAGCAAGCGCGAAACCGTCACCGTGACCCGGGAGCTGATTCATGTGGAAACGGTGCTCGGCGATCATCGCCGCGACGACGACAGTTGGGAATTCATGCTCGATGCCGACAAGCACATCGGCTATGCGCGCGTCACGGGCTTCAGCCGCGACACGGCACAGGATCTCAAGAAGGCGCTCGACGGCCTCAAAACGCGCGGCCTCAAGGGGCTGATCCTCGATCTGCGCTTCAATCCCGGCGGCTTGTTGACCTCGGCCATCGAGATCAGCGATCTGTTCGTCAGCCAGGGACGGATCGTGAGCACCCAGGGTCGCAACACGCCGGAGCGCACCTGGGAGGCCCAGGAGGAAGGCACGTTCGAGGGGTTTCCGATCGCGGTGCTGGTCAATCGCTATAGCGCCAGCGCCAGCGAAATCGTCTCCGCCTGCTTGCAGGACCACAAACGCGCGGTGGTGATCGGTGAACGCACCTGGGGCAAAGGGAGCGTTCAGAACGTCATCGAGCTCGAGGGGGGCCGCAGCGCACTCAAACTCACTACGGCCAGTTATCAGCGGCCCAGCGGCAAAAACATCCACCGCTTTCCGGACGCGAAAGAGACCGACGAGTGGGGCGTGTTACCCGACGCCAATTTTGACATGAAGCTCAGCGACAGCGAGATGAGCGAACTCATCCACCATCGACGCGATCGCGACATTTTGGCCACCCACCCGCACGAGCCGGCGCAGCCCCCCGCCGGTAAGCAGCCCGACAAACAGCCCGCGGCTGACGAACTGAAGCGCGCCGAGGCCGACAAGCCACCCGCTGCCGAGTCGCAACCCGAAAAGAACTCGCAAGCCGCGTTTGTCGACCGCCAATTGGTAAGAGCAGTCGACTACCTGACGCAAGAATTGGCGCGAGCACAATAATACGCTCGTGAAAATTCTGACGCTCGAAACCACCTGCGACGAGACCGCGGCCGCGGTCGTCACCGATCAGCTCGAAGTCCTGGGGGCCGTCGTCGCCTCGCAAGATCATCTGCACGAGCGGTTCGGTGGCGTCGTGCCCGAGATCGCCTCCCGGGCGCATGTCGAACGCATTCTGCCTGTCATCGACGAAGCGCTGCGGCGGGCCGGCGTGCGCGGCCACGAGCTGGCTGCCGTGGCCGTGGCCAATACGCCCGGACTGGCCGGCTCGCTGCTGGTGGGGCTCTCTGCCGCCAAGGCTTTGGCCCTGGCTTGGAACGTGCCGCTGGTGGCGATCAACCACCTGCAAGCCCACGTCTACGCTTGCCGGATGGCGGCCGGAGAAAACGTGTTTCCCTGCGTCGGTTTAATCGCCAGCGGCGGCCACTCGAGCCTGTATCTATGTCGCACGCCGCTCGAGTTCGAACTGCTCGGCGGCACCATCGATGACGCCGCCGGCGAAGCGTTCGACAAAGTTGCCAGCTTGCTGGGTTTGGGATTTCCCGGCGGACCGGCAGTCGAGCGGGCGGCCCGCCAAGGCAATCCCCAAGCATTTGCATTGCCGCGACCGTTGCTGAAAGACGATTCGCTCGACTTCAGCTTCAGCGGACTTAAAACGGCCGTACGCTACCGCATTGCCGGGCCGGGCGACGCCCCGGTGGATCCGGCCGCGCTCGAACCTGGATTCGTGGCCGATCTGGCCGCGAGTTTTCAGGAGGCGGTGGTCGATTGCCTGGTGGGCAAGGCCGCTTTGGCCTTGCGCCGCACGGCGCTGGCGACACTTTGCGTCGGCGGCGGAGTCGCGGCCAACGGTCGCTTGCGCGAGCGGCTCCAGTACGAAGTTTCCGCCCAGGGCCTGCGCTGCATCATCCCGCCGCTGCGGCTATGTACCGACAACGCCGTGATGGGGGCGATTGCCGTCGAACGGCTCAAGGCCGGACTGGTCGAACGCCTGGACATGGACGTTTACCCCGGTCTGCTACGCGGCGCCAGTCCGGCAAAGCACGCCAGCCCAACGGCCTGACCGAGCGGCAGCATTGCGGCTGCGCGGGCGCAGAATGAAATCCGCGTCAGAGCTGCCCATCCGAGCTACCAGCCGCGGACACTCGCGGCGACGGCTGCTAGGTTCCGGTTCCGGTTCCGGTTCCACTGCTGGCGGGCGGCGGGAAGCCGTTGGTGCCGCCGCTGACTCCGCCACCGCCCGGCGGCGGGGTCGGAGAACTGCCCACCGCACCGCTGGAGATGTTAAACGTCGTCACCATGCCGATCTGCGAAAACAACGGCAGCGAGGTGATGCGGACGTAGCGCCGATCGGCCGAGATCACGCCCGTCGCCGCGAAGTTGGCACCGGCCGGCAGAGTGATGATCACGGGCTGGTAGCCGACCGCTTGTTGGATCAAGGGAAAAGCGCCGAACAGTCCGCCCCGCGAGGTGGTCAAGCTATTGGACGCGGCCGTGTTGGTCGCGGCGTTGATTTGCTGGTTCAGGATGGCCTGGTTCAGGGCCACCTGGCCGACCGCCGCGTTGGCCACCTGCTGCTCGGCCAGCGATTCCTGCCGGCGGCCGTCCATCAGATCGAACGTGGCGATCGTATCCTGATCTCCCAGCGGGATCTGATGGTGGAAACGGCGGACTTGCTTGGTGCCGAAATGCGTGTAGACGTCGACCGTGACCTTGCCGGCGGTGACCTTGCCCCACACGCGGCGCAAGAGCAGTTTGTAGGTGCCGCTGAAAGCCTGAGGACAGACGTAGGTTTCGGAAGAACTCCCCGGGGCCGCCGACTTGTCGATCGAGGCCCCGTCCCCCAGCATCATACCGCCCGAGGTCGTGCGCCGGTTGCGGAACGAGCAGATGGTGCCCGACGGCTCTTCGACGAACACGTCGACATCGGCATCGCCGGTCCAACTGACCGTGACGTAACAATCGCGGATCAGCGCCTTGTCGAGCTTGGCTTTGAATTCGGCCGCTTCCTTGGTTCGCTTTTCTTCGACGAGCTGCGCGATCGCAGCGTTGGCGGCCAGGGCGGCCGACTTTTCGACCTCGCGCTTTTCGCGCGGCCAGGCCTGGCTCAGGATGCCCAAGCTGGCCCATTGAATGCCGTCGGTGTCGCCCAGGCGCTGCGCCAGTTGCAAGCCGAGCACGAACGGCTCGGGCCGCGTGGGATCGAGCGTGCCGGCCTGGCGGAAGACCTTGATGGCCCGCTCTTCCAAGCCGCTGCGGGCCATATATTGAGCCACGTACATCAGATCATCGATGCTTTCGCCGAAGTCGGCCGCCGACATCAGCGCCGCGTTCGACGTCGGCCGCCGGACGGCTGCCGGCTTGCATCGCCAGGGCCAGCGCCTCGTACATCCAGGGTTGCACCTGGCCGTGCCGCAGAGCGGCTTCAATCATCGCCGATACCTGCTCGAACTGGCGAGCTTTCATCAGTTGTCGCGCCGTCTCACGCACGTTTTCCGAGGGCACGTCCTCGTGGGCGGCGAAATAGTCGTTCCAAGCGGCGCCGGGATCAGCACCCTTCTTGAGCTTCAATTGAATTGCCGTCGGCTTGTGCTGCGAGGCGCCACCCCGCCCGGCCGTGCCCGAACCGGCCTGCGGTGCCGTCGTCGCAGCCGGCTGCGGTGCGGTCTTGTCCGCCTGCGGCTTGTTCTTGGCCGGGCCCAGCTTCAGATCGTCCGGTACGGCGAATGCCCGAAATTCATCCGCGGCCGGCTCCTCGGCGGATTCCACGGCAGCCGTAGCGACAGGTTCATCGGGAACGCTGAAAAAACCGCCGCCACCGCCGCCCATGCCGCCGCCACCCATGCCGCCCATGCCACCGCCCATGCCGCCACCCATTCCACCGCCCATGCCGCCACCCATTCCACCGCCCATGCCGCCACCACCACCGCCACCCATCTGTCCGCCGCCCATGCCGCCCATGCCGCCGCCCATCCGCATGACCGTGATCGGAATCACGAGGTCGGCCACGGGATAGACCTTGGTGACCAGTTCGTTGCCCGCTTTTTCGGGCGTGGTGATCATCAGCACTTCGTTCTTGATGACATAGGTCAGATCCATCGCGCCCAGCATCAGCCGCAGCGCGCTCTTGAGCGTGATGCCCTTGAGGTTGCGAGTCACGGGCGTATCGGCGCCGATGCTGGCATCTTCCAGCGCTTTGCTGTCGACCTGGATTTCAATGCCGTGCAGGTCTTTCAGATAGTCAACCACGTCCTGCAAGGGCGCTTCGACGAATTCGATATTCGTCGGCTCATCCAGCGCTTTGCGGATCCGGGCGGCTGCCCCCTTTTGGTCCTTGATGTCGGCCGAGGCGAAATCCTTCCACTTCTTGCGGCGCATCGACAGTTCTTCCCACACGGCCGCATCGGGATAGACGATCGGCTGATCGTCCGGGAAGGGGACATGTGCGAACTCGACCTGCGCCAGCGAGTCCACCACGCCCTTTTGCCGCGCCGCCAGTGTCATCTTGTCCTGGGCGGTATAGCGCGTGGTGCGGGACACCAGCACCGACGAAATGCCGATCGAGCTATTCGGGCGCCGTTTCGGCCACTTCGGTGGCGGCGGCCTCTTCGGCCAGCAGGTAACGGCCTTCCGACATCAGCGAGTTGAAGCGATCCATCAACTGCTTGATCTTCTCCTGGTTGCGATCCAGCGATTGCGTGATCCGCAAGCCGCTCTTCGGCCGTGGCCCGAGACTGCTCGGCGTCCAGGTCCGTCCGTTCTTTATCGGTTGCCCGCCGGTCCGATTCGCGCAACGCACGTTCGATCCGGCCCAGCATTTGAGCCCGCACTTCGGGACTCAACTCCTGGGCCTTCCGGACCTGCTCCTGGGTCAGCTTCAGGTCGGAACGCACTCGCTCCGGATCGCTGCTCATGCGGCCGGCCGAATCTTTGAGCTGCTTGTCGACTTCGGCCCGGATCATGGACGTGACCCGATTGTTCAGTTGAATCTGGTCGTCGAGCAACGACGGATCGTATTCGGCGCCCAACGGATCCTCAACGATCACAGCCGGCGGAGTGCCTCCGCCGACACCCAGGCCACGGCCCGGCGGCGGCGCGGCCTGTTCGTTCCGGGTGCGCTGGACCTTGACATCCTTGATCGCCTCGGGATCGCCGGCCCGCAGTTTCTCCAACTGCTTTTGCACGGCCAAAGCGTTGGGATCATTCGGATCGCGACGCAAGGCTTCCGCATTCAGTCGCTCCGCGCTCTCGATATTGTTGGTCGATAGGGCCTGCCCGCTCAGCGTGGCCAAGCCCTCGGCGCCGGAAGCGATGATCCGGCCGGCTTCCTGCAAGCCGGGCGTGCCGATCAGCGGCAATGCCGAACCGCCGTTTTTGGCCGCCGCATCGGTCAGCACCGCCAGGTACGAATAGTCATTGTTCGACGGATTCGCTTTTACCGCCCAGCTTTGCTGAACGACTTCTCCGTTCACCGAGCCGGTCAATTCGATCTCGACCGTGCCCGAAATCTTGCCCGTGCCGATCAAAACCGTATCGCGGTCGCTGCGCAAAGGCGGCGTCTGCTGCGGATAAATGGCGGTGAATACTTTGGGCCACGTCGTCGACGTCGGCCAGAGGACTTGCTCGTGGACGGTGCGCGCCAGGAAATGCGCCGGCTTCCTTGGGCTCGATGCGCTCGCCGTCGATGACCAGCATGCCCCCCGTATGATTCGCCAAGGCGGCCAACAGTTGCCCGTCGCAGCGCGGACCGACGGCGAAACTGGTGATCGGCAAATGGGCTTCGACGAACTCGCCGCACAAGCGCACAAATTCGTCCGGAACGATCACGTCCGCGGCGCTAATGCCATCGCCGATATAAATCGCGGTCTTGGCGGCCGTGGTCTGGGGCGAAAAGCAGGCCCAGGCGGCACGCAGGGCCAACGGAATATCCGTCGCGCCCAGCGGCACGCGATGTTCGAGCTTCGCAACCGCCTCTTTCCACTGGGGACTGTCGACCGCAACGAACGAGTCGGTCAGCGGGATGGCCGACAAATCCACGGCAATCAACTGCACCCGATCATTCGCATGGCATTCCGAGGCAAAGGCTCGCAGCGCGGTCAGGGCCCGATCGCGAAATACGCCTACCTGGCTGGCCGACGTGTCGAACAGCACCACGGTCTCGTTAGCCGCCGCGGTCGGCAAACTGACCGAGGGGGACAAACTCAGGGCAAAATAGCCCGAACCATCGGGTTTGATGTACGTGTCCAGCCGCGCCGAGTCGCTCAGCGAGTTGGCTGTGGGCGGGTGCAGCGAATCGGTATCCGAGGCCGCACTGCGGCGCTGCGGCTTGGCGGACGTCGAGACCGCCAGCGCCGTGGACCGCGAATTCGCAGTGGTCGGCTGCGACTTAACCGCGGTGGGCTGGGACTTTACGGTCGCCGAATCCGGCCTGGCCGCAGTCAATGCCGACCCGACCGAGACCAGCAGCAAGGCGCAAAGCAAGAGCACCGAGAGACGCTTGGACATAGGGGCTTACTCCAAGTCACAAAGCCGGCGGCCAACCACCGTGTTCCGTAGGCGGTGGAAGGGGACGCACAGAGATGCAGCAGAATGGACCGCGAGCATGTTGAAAAGTGCTCTAGATCATTGGCTCTATTCTATTCGTCCCGTGGATCGGACGCTATCAAAAAACCGACTAAAAAACTCCGCTTTTGCCGACTGTATAGCCAGACAACAACGACCGACCGTCTCAATCGGTCTACGTCACACCGCCAACAATAGGTTAAACTGAAATCATGAAACGCCATGTGCTACCTTGCCTGCTCTCGGCGCTGGCCGGCGCCTTGCTATCGGTCTGGCTGGGTTCGCCCGATAGCCTGCCCCCAGTGGCCGCCCAGGAGCGTTCTGGCCTGGACGCCGGAAATCGGGCCGATCTGTCCGCCCGCGGCGCGCCGCTCCGCCCACCGCTTACCGATGAACCCCAACTGACCCCTGAGGAGCGGGTCAACGTGGCGGTTTACGAAGCCGCAAATCGCGGTGTGGTCAACATCAACACCAAATCGGTCCGCAGCGAGACGTTCTCGCTGTTCGAGGTTCCCAGCGAGGGAGCCGGCTCCGGCTCGGTGCTCGACACGCAGGGGCATATCCTGACTAACTTCCACGTGATCGAAGGGGCCCGCGAGGTCCAGGTCACACTGCACGATGGCCAGAGTTACGAAGCCAGCCTGGTCGGCAAAGGACGCCTCGAACGACGTGGCGGTGCTCAAAATCGACGCTCCCGCCGGCTCGCTGGTGCCGGTGCTGTTTGGCGAATCGCGCAACTTGAAAGTCGGTCAGCGCGTGTTCGCCATCGGCAATCCGTTCGGCCTGGAGCGGACGCTGACGACCGGCATCATCTCGAGCCTCAATCGCACCCTGCCGGCGCGCAACCATCGCAGCATCCGCTCGATCATCCAGATCGACGCGGCCATCAACCCGGGCAATTCCGGCGGCCCGCTGCTGGATACGCACGCCCGGCTGATCGGCATGAACACGGCAATCGCTTCCAGCACCGGGCAAAGCGCAGGCGTCGGCTTTGCCATCCCGGTGTCCAATATCGCCCGCGTGGTGCGGCAGCTGATCGAACACGGCCACGTGATCCGGCCCGACGCCGGAATCACCCGCGTACTGCAAACCGAAAAAGGCCTGCTGATCGCCACGATGGCCACCGGTGGGCCCGCGGAACGCGCCGGGCTGCGCGGCTTTCGCATCGCGCGTCAGAAGCACAAGCAAGGCATTTTCAGCTACGAGACCCAGACCATCGACCGCAACGCGGCCGACCTGATCGTCTCAGTCGACGGCGAAAAGGTGCATACGGCCGACGATTTCCTGGCCGCCGTCGAAGTCCGCCAGCCGGGCGACGAAGTGACCGTGGCCGTGCTGCGCGACGGGCGCGACTTGCAGGTCCGCTTGCGTCTGGCCGCCGCGGATTGAGCGAAAGCTCGGCTTGGCAGGCCCGGAGGCCGCCAAGGCGAAACTGGCGTTGCCCGAATCCCGCCAGCCGCCTAAACTTCCGCCGATTTTCCCGCTCGAATCGACACTCGCGACAGGAAAAACACGGATGTCACAGTCGGTGCGTCATCAACTGCTGCTGATCGGCCTGGGCGTCTTGGTGTTCTTCGTCAATTTGGGAGCCGCGCGGCTGTGGGACATCGACGAAGCAATCTTCTCGCAGGCCGCGGCCGAAATGAACGAGCGCGGCGACTATGTTGTCCCGTACTTCAATCACCAACTGTTTCCCGACAAGCCGGCGCTGATGTATTGGGGCATGATCAGCGCCTACAAGCTGTTCGGCGTCAACGAGTTTGCCGCCCGCTTCTGGTCGGCCGTATTCGGCTTGGGCTCGGTGCTGCTGACATATCAACTCGGTCGCCGGCTGTTCTCGCCCACGGTCGGCTTTTGGGCCGGACTGATTCTGGCCACAAACCTGAATTTCGGCCTCATCGCCCGGGCCGCCACCCCCGACGCGATGCTCACCTTCTTCAGCACGTTGTCTCTGTTGATCTTCGTCCTCGGTGCCCAGAAAAGGGGCCGGGAGTCGTTTCGCGCGGAAACGACTCCCGGCCCCTTTTCGGAGCCCGGCTGGGGCAGCTATGCGCTGGCCTACGCGGCGATGGGCGCCGCGGTAATGGTCAAGGGCCCGATCGGCGTGGTGCTGCCCACTGCCGTGATTGGTTTGTTTCTGCTCGTCACGCGCGGCGCCAATGCGCTGGACCGCTTGCCGGCCGACCCACCGGGCGGCTCGCGCTGGGCCTGGCTGCGGCGCCTGCTCGACGCGTCGGTGCGCACGCTTTCGCCGGCCCATTTCTTGGGGACCATTTATCGCATGCGTCCCATCACCGCACTAGCCGCCGTGCTGTTGGTGGCGGGGCCGTGGTACATCCTGGTCGGCCTGCGAACCCATTGGCTGTGGACGGCCAAATTTTTTGGCGAGCAAAACGTCGGCCGGTTCACTAATGCGATGGATGGCCATCGCGGTCCGCTCGTGTATTACCTGGTTGTGATCATGCTCTTGTTTTTCCCCTGGTCGGTCGTGCTCGTCGCCAGCCTGATCGAGCTGGCCGCCCGCACCGCGCGCAGCAGCGGCTATCGAGCCGGGGCGATCTTGGTGGCCTCCTGGTTGTCTGTGTATTTGGGCTTTTTTTCGCTGGCCGGCACCAAGCTGCCCAACTACATCATCCCTTGTTATCCCGCGCTGGCGCTGATGACCGCGCTGCTCATCGAGCGCTGGATCCTGCGGCCTGAGAGTCTGCCCCGCGCTTGGTCATGGATCGCGTTCGGCATTCTGGGCGCCGCCGGATTGGGCATCGTCGTGGCCACGCCCGTCGCGGCGCGTTTGCTGGCCGAACCCGATTGGACCTTGGGCCTGGTCGGTCTGGCGCCGCTGGCCGGGGCGATGCTGGGAATGTGGTTCACCTGGAAAAAAGACGCGCCCCGGGCCGCCTGGTCACTGGGCATCAGCTCGGCCGTGTTCGTACTCTGGATGTTCGGCGTGACGGTGCCGCAGGCCGACCAGTTTCAAAACTCGCAGGCCTTCGTCGACACGATCGAGGAGCAGAGCGATGGTCCGGCCCACGTGGCGACATTCCGCTATTTTCGCCCCAGCATGGTGTTTTACGGCCATCAGCCGGTCACCAAGCTCGCGCGAGCCCGACGACGTGGCCGCCTTCTTCGCCCAGCACCCACAGGATGCCTTTCTCTACACTCTGGACGAGCAGATGCCGCAGTTGTCAAAGCTGCTCCCGCGCGATGTGACCGTGCTGGACACGCATCGCCGGCTCCTGAAGAGCGGCAAGATTCTGCTCTTGGGGCGCGCCGCGGATGTGCCTCGTTGGCCGGCAGCCGGTGCGCACGAACATCGCATCGGCCAGCGTGCGTCGCAATCCGACGACCAGCGCCAATGAGCCGGATGAGTGGCAAGGTCCGCCCGACTTTCAACGCCTGACCCAACTGGCTGCGCTTCAGCGATTCTTTCACAGGCTGACAGCGGACGCAACGACACCGACCAGCCGGCGCTCCGATCGACGGTGATTACAAACCGCGGCCTGCTGCTGCGGCATTCCCCGGCGGCCGAACTGCGGCAGCCTGAGACCGCACCGCGTAGCACGTCGGCCAAGGGCGCAAGGCGAACCTTGTCAGGTGCCTTACCGGAAAGACTCCCATCCTTGGGAATCGCTTTGGGCGGAAGATTCAGCCGGGGCCAGCGGCTGACACTCTTGGGGCGGGCTTTTTGGGCGGGAAAATTATCCGTCGCGGGGGTCATCCGCGACGGGTTGATCGGAAGCGGCGAAACACAAGACTCGGTTCTGGCTGCGGATCGACGACTCGTGGTTTAGACGAGTTCCTTGCGGGCGCCGATCAGCGTACGGAGCCGTTCTGCCAACAAGGCGGCGTCGAACGGCTTTTTGAACGTTTCGTTGATACTCGAACGATCGAAGCTCGTCGAGCTGCCGTCATCCGGCAACAGGGCGATCAGAATCGTATCGGCATACTCGGTGTTGCGACGCAGATTCTGGCAAATCTGCAGGGCCTCGACGCGGCCGATCGAGAAATCGACGATGATGCAATCGGGATGGAAGCTCTCGGCTTGAATCCCCGCTTCGAAACCGCTGGCGGCCACAGCCACTTTGAACGAGCGGTCGATCGGCAATTCGCGCTTCAGGTTTTCGATCAGCACCTGATCTTGGCCCACGATCAGCACCTTGGCCATGGCCTCGTCTTCGAGGTCGCCCAAGGGCATCCCGTGTTCCTTCAGGAACCGGATCAAATACTCACGCGGAATGCGGCGGTCTTGGGATCCCGGAATACGGTATCCCTTGAGCCGACCCGAATCGAACCACTTGCTGACAGTGCGTGGGGCCACTTTACAGATCTTAGCGACCTGACCCGTTGTGAAGACCTTCATCGCAGGCTCTCCAATGTACTCTCGCTGGTTTGGGAACTCCGCTCCCGCCGGATGGCTGATCCGGCTGGAGACATTAGCCCCTTGTTCGTGGCATACGGCCGCTGGTCCGGTCCTTCGGGCCGGCTGTGGGGCAACCGGCCGCCCACAAACATCTGGGTCGGGGCCTTACGTTATCGCTTCGCCGTGGCGCTGGTTCAGGTCCTTCTGATCCCTTGCCTCAGTAAAGACATCGGCAGGCAGAGCACTTGGAACGCGAAGAAAATTCCACGCGCCGTCAGAGAATCTCTGCGACGCGTAAAACTGTCCTCGAAGCCAAGTGCCGGTACGCCTGACGAGTGACTCTTCGGTGGGGAGAACGGTGCGGGCAGCCCAGCGGCCACATTCGTGGCCGGCAGACTGTGTTCAAGGTGTATCCCTTGCGGCAGGTTCCCCCCTGCGGTCGGCCCGTCTCGACCTGCTTTCTCTGCGGTCGCCCTAGAGCGGCTTCGAGATTGCGTTGCGAGACAAACCTTCCGAAGTTAGTTTCGATTCGCGGAGGGGGATGACTTTAGAAAGTTTCTCCTGTCGTAACGAGACCGCCGGTCCTGGCGCTGGTGACGCTAGTGCAAATGCGCCCGATGAGGTAAACGCTAACGGCGGCAATCCCTGATGGCGATTGGCCTTAGAGAGGGGCGGTTAAGACCGTTGTGCCGGCATCGCCAGAGGCGCATCCTAGGAAAAAGAAATGTTTGGTGGCGCTGGGGTCAGCAGTGACGAATGCACCGCCGGAAGCCGGTCGTAGGAATTATAGGGACCGCCCGGCCCGGGCGAGGGCGTCTCTTCGAGACGTTTGCCAGAGCCAAGGCGGCCGCCGACGCCCGTGTCGCTGATATCAGCGCCGAAAGGACCAGGTTCCGCCGGACCACGGGATTGACCAGCGTGCCGATGCCGTCGATCGAAATCTCCACCCGGTCGCCCGGCGCCAGCGTAAAACCGTCGCCGGGAACGATGCCCGTGCCGGTCAGCAGAAACGCTCCCTGTGGAAAGGAATTGTCCCGTCCCAGCCAGCCGATCAGATTCGGCAAACGTGCGGGCCATCTGGCCCACCGAAGTCACCCCCTCGAACACCGCCGCTGGCCGCTGCGCAGGATTGTCATTCGGATGCCGATCTCGGCCGGCGGCGGCATGTCTTCGGCCAGCGTGATCCACGGGCCCAACCCACAGCAAGCGTCATAGACCTTGGCCTGGGGCAAATACAGCGGGATTTTGTCCCTCGATGTCGCGCGAACTCATGTCGTTGCCGATCGAGAAGCCGACGAGTTGCAAACGCGAGTTCAGCACCAGGGCCAGTTCCGGCTCGGGCACGTTCCACTCGGCATCCAAGCGAATCCGCAGTCCGGCCTCCGGTCCGGCGACGCGGTGCGGCGTGGCTTTGAAGAACAGCTCCGGCCGCTCGGCCGAATAGACCTTGTCGTAAACCGAGGCCGAGCCCTCGGACTCCTCCATCCGGGCGACCTGGCTGCGGCGATAGGTCACGCCAGCCGCCCAGACCTCCTGGCGATCGATGGGTGCCAACAGCTGCGTCTCGGCAAGCGGCAGCGGATCGTCGGCCAATCGAACAGCTCGGCAAGGACACCCGGCCGGCGATTCCGCTTCGAGAATCGAGCTCAGCGTGGGATATTGCGTCGAGGTTTGCAGTGGGTGGAGAAAATCGCCCTCGACAAGCCCCACCGCTTCCGGCCCCTTGCGCGGCAGATATTTGGCCAATTTCACGATGCCTTATCCTCCGGCGTGGCGAGTTTTGCTGTTCATTTCGAAATCACAAGCGGCTGGCCGACGCGCCCGTTAAGCCCACGGGATGCTTCCCGTGGGTAGCGTCGGGCCCGCGAATCCCACGGGAAGGATCCCGTGGGCTTAACAGGTGCCGAGCGATTTTGTTCAAAACCAGAACCGTGCGCGGCGATGGGCCAGCAGCATGGCGCCGCGCAAGCATTATGATAATGTCTCGTGCACGCGGCGAGCAGGCCCGCGGAAGGTTCCCAGTCGTGAATTCGCGGCCGCAAATTCGCGCCCGCAAATTCGCGGCCCATGTGAACCTGCCGGCGGGGCGGCTGTCTGGTAACATGAGCTTGCTCGCGTTCCCCACCTGGCCAGCGCCATTTTTATGCCCTCCACGCGCTCGATCGCGTCCGCGCAAGACCAGTCCCTTGGGCGGCATGGCCTGATCTACGGAATCGCCGCCTACGGCCTGTGGGGGCTGATTCCGCTGTATTTCAAAGCGATCGTCCAGGTTGGCCCCTTGGAAATCCTGGCCCAGCGAGTTTTCTGGTCCTGCGTGCTGCTGACGACGATCGTTGTGCTCTTCGGCCGGTTGGGCGAACTGGTTCGTTTGTTCCGCCAGGCGCACATCATGCGCTCGCTGGCAATCAGCACAACGCTCATCGGCGCAACTGGCTGACTTATATCTACGCCGTCACCTCCGACCAGGTGCTCCAGGCCAGCCTGGGCTATTTCATCACGCCGCTGGCGAATGTGCTGCTGGGATGCCTGGTATTGAAGGAAAGCTTGCGGCCGCTGCAGTGCGTGGGTTTGGCCGTCGCCGCCTGCGGCGTGCTGGTCATGGCGGCGCTGGGCGGCGGCCTGCCCTGGATTGCGCTGGCGGTCGCAGCGACGTTCGCTCTCTATGGGCTGGCGCAAGACATTGGCCGTCGACGGACTGCTGGCGCTGTCAGTCGAAACGCTATTGCTGATGCCGCTGGCGGTCGGCTACATCGCTTACGACCACCTGTGGGCCGAGGGAGCCTGGGGCCGGTTCGGCTTGAGCACCGACTTGCTCCTGGCGACGAGCGGACCGGTTACGGCCGTGCCGCTGTTGTGTTTTGGTGCGGCGGCCCGGCGGCTGAAATTGACGACGCTCGGTTTTCTGCAGTACCTGGCGCCGACGGTCCAGTTGCTGCTGGCCGTGCTGCTGTTCGGCGAGCCGTTCAAGCTGACCCAGTTGGCGAGTTTCGCCTGCGCCTGGTTGGCCGTGGCCATCTATACGGCCGACTCGCTGTTGATGTTCCGCGAAAAGCGCACCCAGGCGGCGCTCGACGCCGCGACTCCGGCGGTCGAGCCGACTTAGGCCTATGCCAAGATCGCTTTGACGACTTCGCCGCCGACGTCGGTCAGGCGGAAGTCGCGCCCTGGAAGCGCTGCGTCAGCTTCAAGTGGTCGATGCCCAGCAGGTAGAGCATCGTGGCGTGGACGTCGTTGACCGAAACGACGTTGTCGACCGCCCGATAGCCGAACTCGTCGGTCGCCGCCGTAGCTGATGCCCGGCTTGATGCCGCCGCCGGCGAACCACATGCTGAAGCCGGCGATGTGATGATCGCGGCCGTCCCCCTGGGCCATCGGCGTGCGGCCGAACTCGCTGCCGAACACGATCAGCGTGTCGTCGAGCATGCCCCGCTGCTTCAGGTCGGCGACCAGCGCCGCGGCTCCGCGATCGACTTCCGCGGCCGCTGCCGGCGGAGTGGGCCTTGACCGCACCGTGGTGGTCCCAATCGCGGTGGTAGAGCTGGATGAATCGCACGCCGCGCTCGGCCAGCCGCCGGGCGAGCAGGCAGTTGCTGGCAAACGAGCCGTCGCCCCCCTTGGTGCCGTACAGGTCGAGCACGTGCTGCGGCTCGTCGTGCACATCCATCAGGCCGGGCACGCTGGATTGCATGCGGAAAGCCATTTCGTATTGGCTGATCCGGGTGGCAATTTCGGGATCGTCGACCGCATCGTTCTCGACGCGGTTGAGCTGCTCGACGGCGTCGACCAGGTCGCGCTGCCGCTGGGCGTCGACCCCCTTGGGATTGCTTACATACAGCACGGGATCGCCCACGCTGCGAAACTCGACCCCCTGGAATCGGCTGGGCAGAAAACCGGAATGCCATTGCCGGGCGGCGATCGGCTGTTTCTGCCCGAACTTGCCGGTCGAGACCATGACGACGAAGCCCGGCAAGTCTTCGGTCTCGCTACCCAGTCCGTACAACAACCAGGAACCGGCGGCCGGCCGGCCGGGGATCATCGAACCCGTGTTCATGAACGTGTGGGCCGGATCGTGATTGATCGCTTCGGTATGCAGCGAGCGGACGATGCACATCTCGTCGGCCACCATTTCGCCGAGCAAGGGAAAGATCGGTGCTGATCTCTTGCCCCGACTTCCCGTATTTTTTGAACTCGTGCTGCGGCGCGAAGCAGTTGAGCTTGCTGCCCTGCAACTGGGCGATCTGCTGCCCCTTGGTGATCGACTCGGGCATCGGCTGGCCGTGCATCTCGGCCAGTTTGGGCTTGGGGTCGAACGTCTCCAGATGCGACATTCCGCCGGCCATGTAAAGCCAGATCACCCGCTTGGCCCGGGCCGGAAAATGCAACGGGTTGACCACACCGGTCCAGCGGCCCGACGCGGCGGCGGACTGGGCCGTGCCCGCGGCGCGCAGCGTGCGCGGACTCAACAGCGAGGACAGCGCCAGCGGCCCCAGCGCGCGGGCTCCGCGTCCCAACAGCGTGCGTCGAGTCAGTTGCTCGGCGGTTTGCAAGAAAAGTGGACTCCATGACAATCAATCCCTTTGGGAAATCAGTTTCGCGTGACCACGGTGTGCAAGTTGAGAATTGCCCGGGCAACCGACGTCCAGGCGGCCAGTTCGACCGGGTCGAGGTCCGAGGCCCGCGGCCGTGCGCCGACCGAAAGCAATTCCGTCGCGGCTGCCGGATTCTGTTTGAAAAAATCCAGGTGCTTGGCGAGCAGGTCAGTCAGGATCTCGGCTTCGGCCGGGCTGGCGCCGCGGGACAATGCCCGGCGCAATGCGTAATCCAAACGCTCGGCCGGCGACGAGTCCTCCCTGCCGCACGATCAGTTCGGCAAACACGCGGGCGGCTTCGACATAGGTCGGGTCGTTGAGCAGCACCAACGACTGCAACGGGGTGTTCGAACGCGGCCGATCGGCCGTGCATTCCTCGCGGCTGGGCGCGTCGAAGGCCAGCATGCTGGGATGCAAATATTGCCGCTGCCAATGCGTGTACAGCCCGCGGCGATACAGGTCGTCGCCGACGCTGTTCTGCCATTCCCGCTCGGGAAAGTTGAGATGAGCCCAATAGCGGGGCGGCTGGTAGGGTTTGACGCTGGGGCCGCCGATCCGCTCGACCAGCAGTCCGCTGATCCAGAGCCGCATTGTCGCGAACTGTTTCGGCATCGCAAGCGGAATCGCGATTGACGGGCCAGCCAGCGATTGTAAGAATCCTTTTCCTTGGCATCGGCACTGACGCGGCGACGACTGTCGATACGTCGCCGGACATCACGATCGTTTTGATCGTGCGTTTGACGTCCCAGCCGTTGTCCAACAGGTCGCCGGCCAGCCAATCGAGAAGTTCGGGATGCGTGGGCCATTGGCCCTGCGCGCCCAGGTCGTCGAGCTTGCCCGACAGCCCCGTGCCGAAAAAGAGCTTCCAGAGCCGATTCACCAGCACCCGCGACGGAGCGGATTTTCGCGCGACACCAGCCACTGGGCCAGATCGAGCCGCGTCAGCCGGCCCTCTTTGGCCGGCGGCTGCGGCAGCATCGCGGGGACGCCCGGCTGCACCTCCTCGCCCGAGTCGTCCATCCAATTGCCGCGCGGCAAGCACGCGGATTGGCCGGGGGGCGACGGCGACGGTCAGCAGAGTGGTTGAAATCTGGGCTATTTAAATCGTCGCGTGATTTTTTCGTTGCGGCGAGCTTCTGCCGCACCGGTTCGAGCGCCGGAGCGATCGAGCGATACTGCGCCGCCAAGGCCTGACGCTGCTCGGGCGTGTGCGCAGCGGCAGGATCGCCATCGCCTAATCGGCTGCGCAGAGCCGGCCGGCGCGGCGCAGACTGGCAGTGCTCACGGCCAGCCGCAATCGGCCGATGGCGTGGCCGTGCCGTGATTTTGCTCCATTGTGAACGTCAGCGTCGATCCGCCGGCTGCGCCCAGCGGCTCCTTGATTACGAAAGTCGCCGCGTGGTTCTTGCCCGCTGCCGGCATGATCGCCCAGCCTGTGCCGGGATTGTTGTCGATCGCCATGGCCACGGCATAGCCATCCTGCGAGAATGGTCGGCCGAGGCGTTTTCCAACGTGGCCGGCTTGGCCGGCTGAAGCGGGTCGGCCTTGGAGGCGACCGTCAACCGGAACTCCGACAGCACGAAGTTGCCGTTTGCGGCCCGGCCGGGCCCTTGCGCGGGCAAACTTGGATCGGCAAGCACCTCGAGGCGGATGGCCTTGATGCCGACCAAATCGGTGTCGGCGGTGAGCGTGTAGGTGTCGGCGCCAACTTGCTTCTCGCCGGCCAGCACCGAAGCGTCATCGAGCGTGCGTCGAGCGTGGCGCCCTCCTTCGATACTGCTGAGGTCAGGACGCAGCACCACCCAATTGACCGATCCGCCGGCAAGCCCGCGCTCCCACTCGGCCTGCGCCAGTTCCAACTCGGGAGTGCTCTGGTTCAATTGCGCGTCGAGAGCCGCAACCTCGGCCGAGAGCCGGGCCAGTTCGCTGGCCTGCTGGGGCGTCGGAATCTGGACCGTGGGACCGAAAGTCGGGTCCATACAGCCCCCGTTCCTGGATGTCGGCAAAGAACGCCTCGAAGCGATAAAAGTCCTTGGTCGTCAGGGGATCGAACTTGTGATCGTGGCATTCGGCGCAGCCCAGCGTCAGGCCCAGCCAGGTGCCGTTGGCATTGCGCACGCGCTCGGAGATGTATTTGGCCAGGTACTCCTTCGGCTGCACGCCCCCTTCCTCGCTCATCATTCCCAAGCCGGTTGTAGCCCGAGGCGATCTTGTTCTCCAGCGTGGCGTTCGGCAGCAGGTCGCCGGCCAACTGCTCGATCGTGAACTGGTCGAACCGCTTGTTCTCGTTGAAAGCCCGAATCACGTACTCGCGAAACGGAAATACGCTGACGGCCTGATCGCCATGATAACCCACGCTGTCGGCGTAGCGCACCAGGTCGAGCCACCACATCGCCATTCGCTCGCCGTAGCGAGGCGAGGCCAGCAATTCGTCGACCAACCGCTCGTAACCGGCATCGCTGGCATCGGCTGCCAATCGAGCCACCTGCTCGGGTGTCGGCGGCAGGCCGGTCAAATCGAATGCCAGCCGCCGGGCAAGCGTGATCGGCGTCGGCCGGCGGCGAGGGGACAAGGCCATGCCGGCCGAGTTCGGCCAGGACGAACCCATCGATCGGATTGGCTGGCGCGGCTCGCCGGCGGCTCAGGCGCCCGGCAATCTGGCCTGCCGGCGAATCGGCAGAAACGACCAATGCCCCTGATACTCGGCGCCGGCGGCAGATCCACGCTTTGAGCAATCTCGACCTGCTCGGGGGTGAGCTTGCTTGTTCGAGTCGGCCGGCGGCATCCGCAGATCGTCGTCGGTCGATTCGATCCGGCGCACCAGTTCGCTTTCGGCCGGCTTGCCGGCGACGATCGCCACGGCGCCGGATTCGAGCTTGGCGTTCGCGCCGTCCGGCCGGTCGAGCCGCAGACCGGCTTCGCGCTTGCGGGCGTCGGGCCCGTGGCAGGCGAAGCAGTTCTCGGACAGGATCGGGCGGATATCGCGGTTGAATTCGATGGCCGGGCCGGCGGCATACAAAGTCGTTTGGCAGGCGAATGTTGCGAGCAGTGTCGCGGTCAGCGGTAGGCACCGAAAAGACGCGCGGAGTACTCCGCATCGTTGACTCCCTGGGTGGGTCGCTGGGGGGGGATAGCGCCGAGCCCGTCGCTCGCGGGCAGAATCCATTTTAATGACCAGGCCCTGCCGACTGCAAACAGAAATCGCGGGCCGATGGCCGTATTGCTCGTCGCGGCTGCCTGCTTTTTGCGGCGAATACGTTGCGAATGGTAAGACTTCGGTGCCGTTGATACTGGCCAATCCTTGCCAGGTGGTCAGGTCGATTTCATCCACGATGAAATGCACCGAGGCGTCGGCAATCGCAGTCAGCACGCCCCCCGGATGCCGGCGGCAAGGGCCGACATCTCCGGTGGTCCAGCCCGACGCCGATTCGTGACACGGCGCCGCCGGGGAAGGTCCGTTCGATCGCTGAAATCGGCCCTAGCGCTGTTCGGTCTCAAGGCACCTCGCCTCGTCTGCGCAACGTCGCAGCGAGTACATGCCGAATGTGATAGCCGAATCGACGAGCGTTGAGGGCGAACATTCATAACGTCGCCTGGCGCCTGCGAAGGTTTCGAGAATGCCGCCGGGCAACCTAAAATCGTGACCTTGACCGCTTTGCGCCGCGAGGCCTATACTTGCGGCTGGGCTGCCGCTCGCCGCTGTGCCCGTGTTCTCTGCGCCGCGTTTTTCCGCGCCGCAAAGCCCTGGGGCGCTATTGCAGTTTTTGCCTTATCCTGTTTTCTGACTCTACGACGGACCGTATGAAAACTGAGCGACGTCACAAGCTGGAAACCAACGAACTGGCCGACTCGCTGTCGCATTCGATCGACGCGGTCAAGCCTTATCTCCGCACGGCTGCCGGATTGCTACTTGCCGTGACGGTTTTGGCTTTCATTTATGCCATCATCAGTCGGCAGGCAGCCGCCAAGGCTCGCGAAGGTTGGGATGAGTATTTTTCGGCCTCCATTCAGTACAATCGCGACAAGCTGGATGACGTGGCCGATAAATTCCCCGGAACGCCCGTGAGCTGGTGGGCCGCGACCCTGGTCGCCGACATGGATCTGGATGAAGGCACCAATTTGCTGTTCAGCAATCGTCCGGCCGCGCGCGACAAGTTGCAGTCGGCGGTCGACCGCTACGACGACGTTCGCAAACAGGCGGGCGAGCCGACGGTCCTGCAGCAAGCCACGTATGGCGTCGCCCGGGCTCACGAATCGCTGGGCGACCTCGGCGAAGCCCTCGCAGCCTACCAAAGCCTTTCCTCGCGATGGCCTGGCTGCGCACTGGCACTCGCGGCGCAGGCGCCGCGCCGAGGATCTGGAACGCCAGGACACCAAGCAGTTCTACGACTGGTTCGAGAAGCAGAACCCGGGCAAGACGATGGCCAAGGAGCCCGGCACCCCGGGCGAGAAACCGGCATTCGATCTGGGCACTGTCAACCTGCCGCCCGCATCCGGCGAGAACACGGGCTCGGTGCTGGACGACATTTTGAAACTGCCAAGCGGGAGTCCGCAGACCGAATCCCCCGCCGAAGAGCAGCCGGCCGACGGTACGGCGCCGCCAGAATCTGCGCCCTGATATCTGCGCCGCAAAGAGCACTCGGCCGAAGACCCGTCGCAAAGCCTTTTCATGTCCGCCGACGAGCTCTCGCGCGACCCGACCGAACTTGTCGTGACCCAGGAGCAGGAAGGCGCCGGCTCGACGTGCTGCTGGCCGCGCAGTTTCCCATCTACAGCCGCGTGCATTTGCGCAAGGTGATCAACGCCGGCGGTGTACAGGTCGACGGCAAGCGCACCAAGGCGGCCCATCGGCTGCGGGCCGGCGAGCGGATCCGCATCGTGCTCCCCGATCTGCCGCGCGAAGGGCCGATTCCGGAAGACATCCCGCTCTCGGTGTTGTACGAAGACGATCAGATCGCCGTCGTCGACAAGCCGCCCGGCATGGTCGTCCATCCGGCCCGGGGCCACTGGTCGGGCACGCTGACCAGCGCCTTGGCCTTTCATTTCGACCAGTTGAGTTCGACCGGCGGCGCGGTCCGACCGGGCATCGTGCATCGGCTGGACCGCGACACCAGCGGCGTGCTGGTCGTGGCCAAGAACGACCGCGCGCACCTACAAGTGGCCGAACAGTTCGAGCAGCGCACGACCGAGAAGGAGTATTTCGCGATCGTGGTCGGCGTGCCGAATTGGGCCCGCGACGTGATCGACTTGCCGATCGGTCCGCATCCCTATCACCGCGAGAAGATGGCCATCCGCCGCGATCATCCGGCCAGCCGCCAGGCACAAACCTTTTATGAAGTCGTCGAGCGGTTCGCGGGCTTCGCGGCCTTGCGGGTGTTGCCGAAGACCGGCCGCACGCATCAGATTCGGCTGCATTTGAGCCACGTTGGCTGCCCCGTGCTTTGCGACCGCCTGTATGGCGGGCGTTCGCAAATCAGCTACGGCGAAATTCGCGGCGACATGCAGAACCTGGACGTACTTCTGGATCGGCAGGCCCTGCATGCCCGGCGCTTGAAGATCGCTTCACCCACTTCCGGCGAGCCGCTGGAATTCATCGCGCCGATTCCGACCGATCTGGAAAGGGTACTCGACGAATTGCGAAAGTACCGGGCGGTTTGAATTGCACGACGTTTGGAAAAGGGGATAGGGGGATGACGGGGATACGGGAGATGGAGGAAAAAATGAAGGCGGAAGGATGAAGGATGAAGGATGACTTCGGTGAACTCAGTCGAACCGAAAAACGAGGAATCAGGTTAATTCCGTTTTTGCGAGCACCGCACGAAAGAACAATGATTTTCTACTGTGTCTGTACTTAATTCTCCTCGTTCCGCCTTCATCCTTCCGCCTTCATCCTTTCCTCCGTCATCCCCCTTATCTCGTCGTATCTCCCTATCCCCTTCTCTCATCCGTGATGAATGGAAAGACGACAGAGCATCCGCTCACCGCACGTCGGGCTTGCGCGGCTCGTCGGCCGGGGTCAGGCCGAACAAGAAATGCATCAGGTCGCGCGTGCCGAGCGTGCGCGGACTGGCGAACAGCTCGCCGGCCGCAAAGCCGGCCGCGGTGCCCTGGTGCAGCGCCACGGCCCGCACCCGCTCGAAGACGTGCTCCTTGGCGGGCGGAAACTGCGTGGCGTAGCAGCGAATGGCTGCCAGCTTGGTTTCGAGCGTGTCGCCGATGTCGACCACCAGGTGCCCGGCCGCCGGCGGCAGCTCCAGCGATGCGAAGGCCAGCGTGTAATAGAGCTGCGTCGAAACGGTGTGGACCGGCAGGCCGTCGAAGTATTCGTCCCACTTCGTCAGCCGGGAGTAGAACACCGCCGCGTCGGTGATCTGCATCGCCTGCCAATGGTCGGGCGAAGCCAGCGGCGTCTTCTCGCCAAAGCCCATCACCAGCTTGGGCCGATATTTGCGCAGCTCCTTGCCCAGCGCCACGCGGGCTTCGAACGTGTCGAACAGCCGGCGGTTCGGCAGATCGAGTTGCACGCGCACGTGCACGCCCAGCGCCTCGGCCGCGCGCTCGGGCTTCGGCCAGCCGCACTTCCGGGCCGGGCGAGCAGGGGGTCGGCTCGCCGTCGGTCAGGTCGATGATGCCGACCCGATAGCCCTGCCGCACCAGCTTGGCCAGCGTGCCGCCGCAGGCAATCTCGACGTCGTCGGGATGGGCGCCGACGGCAATCGACGTCGAGTTGCGGAAAATCGCTCATGGCTTGCGGACTGCACGACTTTGTCGGCTTTTACGACCGCCAACAGAAACGTGGGATTCAGGGCCTCGAACCGCATGCGTTCCAGTTGATAGGTGCCGCGGGCCATGTTGATCATCCAAATCCTGCACGTTCTCGACGTGCTGCTGCAGCGACTCGTGAACGCCGGCCAAAGTTCTCGATCGTCGGCCACGTTGGCCACCAACCGGCCCCCCGGCCGCAGCCGCTCGTAGGCCAACTTCGACGATGCCGGCTGATCTCGCGGCCGCGTGCCGCCGACGAAAACCGCGTCGGGATCGGGCAGCGCGGCCCAGGCGTCGGGCGCCCGGCCCAGCACGGGCACCAGATTGCGCACGCCGAACCGCTCGGCGTTGGAGCGTGATCAGCGCGTGGTCGTCGGCATCCATTTCGATGGCGTAGGTCGTGCCGGCGGCGGCGATCTGCGCCGCTTCGATCGCCACCGAACCGCTGCCCGCCCCGATGTCCCAGACCGTGCTGGCCGGTCCCAGATCCATTTCGGCCAGGGCCATCGCCCGCACTTCGGCCGGCGTGAGCAAGCCCTGCTTGGGCTTCGATTGCAGGAACACCTCGTCCGGATTGCCGAACAGCCGCCGGCCGATCGCCTCGCTGGGCCGGTCGGGCACGTTCGGCTTGCGGACCAGGATCATCACGTTGAGCGGCGAGAACTGCTCGGCCGGCGATGTCGGCCAGTTCGCCCTGCGTCACGCGTTCGTCGGGCGAGCCCAGGTTCTCGCACACGTAGGCCGAAAAATAATCGATCCGCCGCTCCAACAGCGCCGCGGCCACGGCCGAGGGCGGATGCTGCTCGCTGGTGAACAGGCCCGACCTTGGTCGCTCCGCGAATCCGCTCGAGCACCTGCTCGAGCGGATGATTGGCCAGGTTGGTCAGGAAGGCTTCTTCCCAACTCTCTTTCACCCGGGCGAAGGCCAATTGCATGCTGCTGACGTGCGGCACGACCTCGAAGCGGTCTTTGCCCAGCTTGTCGCACAGGTAGCGGGCCACGCCGTAAAACAGCGGATCGCCCGAGGCCAGCACCACGCACCGCTGGTTGCCGGTCTTGGTCAGGCGGTCGACGGCCTCATCCAGATTGCTGCCCAGTGCGAGGCGCTGGGCTTCGGCCGGCCGGCACCCGGGCCAGGGTCGGCTCGGCCCCGATCAGCAGATCGGCCCCCTCGATCAACTGCCGGCCGCTGGCGGTGAGGCCCTCCAGGCCGTCGTCGCCGATGCCGATGATGTGAATTTTGCTGCTCGCTGCCAACGGGCCGGCTCCTGGCATGGTGATCGGTAGATCGAGCCCGAATTCTAAAGCATCGGCAGCGGGAGTCAAAGGCGGCCAAAAAAGCGAACGTTTGAAATCGGCACTCAAGGCGTTGCCGGTGCGGCAACAAAGAACCCCGGCAGGGGTTCCAGACAATAGCCGAGGGGCAGTCGCCCTCGGGAATGCCGGAGTCACAAACAAATGCCCGCGGTCGGGTAAGGAGACGGCATTACTGCCGTCTCCTTACCCGACCGAATGAAGACCCGCGTCGCGTGGTGTCCGTGGGTGGTACCCACGGCTATTGACTTTTGCCCCTGCGGGGCGATCGGAATTCGTGGCGCGTCACTCGTGTCCAACCCCCTCGCGAGCGTTTGGCCATTGGCACGGATGAATTCGTTCCGCGCTTTTGGTTTTGCACTCGCGCCCATGGGGATTTCCTTGCGCCGCTCGGGCCATGTTCCGCTCAGGTATTGTTTCCGAAACTCAGTTGCTGTGCCATCAACTCGACCGGATGCAGCGCCTGCCGCCCCGCTGCCGTGGGCGATCTGATGGCGGCAGGAAAAGCCGGGGGCGACGATCGGACCGGCTGGGTGCCGGCGAACGGCGGGCAACAACACCCGCTCGGCGATCTGCATGCTCAGGTCGTAATGCTCGTAGCCGAACCAGCCGGCCATGCCGCAACAGCCGGAGTCGACCACGCTCACCTGTGCGCCGGGAATCTGCTCCAGCAGGCCGCGCGTGCCGGCCACGCCGACCAGGGCTTTTTGATGGCAATGCCCGTGGACCAGAATCTTGGCGTCCGGCGGATTCAGCGGCGCAAGGTTCAACTGCGGGCGCGATGCGCGGCCAGGTGCGCAGTCGACCATCGCGGTTTGTCTGGCGACCAGCCGGGCATCGTCGCCGGGCACCAGATCCAGATAGTCGTCGATCAGCATGGCCACGCAGCTCGGCTCGCAGCCCACGATCGGCACGCCGCGCTCGGCCCAGGGGAGCAGCCGCTGGATGTTCTGCGCGGGCCAGCGCTTGGGCCTCGGCCAAAAATCCTTTCGAGGCCAGCGTGCGGCCGCAGCAGCCCAGTGCCGGCCAGATGCACTTCGTAGCCGGCCGCTTCCAGCACGCTGCACCGCCGCGCGATTGACGGCCGGCTCGCAATAACTGGTCAGGCAATCATCCAGCAGCACGATCGGCCCCAGCGGCGCCGGGCGTTGGCATCGGCCGCGTGCGATCCCGGCGATCGGAACCAGCGGCCAAAATGCTGGTGCTCGAAACGCGGGCAGCGGCCGGCGGCGATCGATGCCCAGCAGTTTTTCGGCCAGCCAGCCCGCGCCGGGAAGCCGGCCGGCCAGATTCGAGAGCGGCGCCAGGGCCGAGCCGATGCGGTTGAGCGTGGCCGCGTGGGCCATCAGCCGCACGCCCAGGGGCGCGCCGTGCCGGCCGTAATAGTGGTGCAAGAACTCCATCTTCAGTTTGGCCACGTCGACGTTCGACGGGCATTCGGCCTTGCAGCCTTTGCACTCAAGGCACAGATCGTAGGTGTCGAACATCCGCTGGCCGGTCAGCTCCTCGGCCGGCAGCGCGCCGGACAGGGCCAGCCGCAGGGCGTTGGCCCGGCCGCGCGTGCTGTGCTCTTCGTCGCGCGTGGCCATGAACGAAGGGCACATCGTGCCGGTCTGCGTCTTGCGGCACACGCCGGCGCCGTTGCACATTTCGGCCGCCGTGGCCAGCGAGCCCTCGCGAAAGCGAACGTGGTGGCGATCGGCAGCGTGTGATAGTCGGCCCCCAGCCGCAGGTTTTCGATCGGGCTGGGCCCGTCGACGACCTTGCCCGGGTTCATGCGGTGCTGGGGATCGAACGCCGTTTTGACCTCTTGAAAGGCGCGATACAGCCGCGAGCCGAACAGCGTCTCGTTCAGATAGCTGCGGGCCAGGCCGTCGCCATGCTCGCCGCTCATCGAGCCGCCGAACTCCATCACCAGTTCGCACACTTCGTGCGAGATGTGCTCGAAGCGGGCCAGGTCGGCCGGCTGGCGACAGGTCGAGCATGCGGGCGAATGTGCAGGCAGCCCACCGAGGCGTGGCCGTAAAACGCCCCGTCGGTGCCGTGGCGCGGCCAGGATCTGGCGAAACCGTGCGACGAACTCGGCTGAGCCGCAGCGGATCGACCGCCGTGTCTTCGACAAACGCCATCGGCTTGCGCGCCGAGGCGACGCTTTGCAGCAGCGGCAGCGCCGCCTTGCGGCAGGCCCAAACGTGGGCGTAGATCGCCGGCTCGATGCGCCGAGCAGACTGTGCTCCAGGCCCGGCTGGCCTTGCATGCGCTGCGCGAGGCCGTCGGCCTTGGCCGCGCACCTCGTCGAAGCTGGCGCCGCTGAATTCGACCAACAGCAGCGACTCGGGCCGGCCGACGACGAAATCGAGATAGTTGCGATATTCGAGGCTCTTTTCGGCCAGCCGCAGGATCTGGCCGTCGAACAGTTCGGCCGCCGACGGATCGCACGCGAGCACCCGATTGATCGCCCCCACCGACGACGTCCAGCGAGCTGAAGTGCAACACCACCACGCCGCGCGCCGCCGGCAGCGGCACCAGATGCACCAGCGCCTCGGTCACGGTGGCCAGCGTTCCCTCGGCGCCGACGATGCAGTTTGGCCAGATTGAACTGCGCGCCGGGATAGCGCTCGGCCTCGCGGCGGCGCACTTCGGCCACCAGGCGCGGCTCGGGCACGCGCTGCGCGGCACTCGGGCACGAACTCGTCGAGGTTGTATCCGCTCACGCGGCGCAGCACGTGCGGATAGCGGGCGATGATTTCGTCGTGCTCGCGGTCGACGATCCGCTCGCACCTCGCGATAGACGTGGCCCCAGCGATCGCTGCGCTCGGCGGCGGCGGCGCACTTGGCGCGGCGTGAGCGGGCCGAGCGTGTCGCGCGGTGCCGTCGGCCAGCATGGCGGTGAGCTCGATCACGTGATCGACCGTCTTGCCGTGCCAGATCGATGCGCGAGCCGGCCGAGTTGTTGCCGATCATGCCGCCGATGTTGGCGCGGCTGCTGGTGGCCACGTCGGGCGCGAATTGCAAACCGTGTTTGGCGGCGGCGGCGTTGAGCTCGTCGAGCACGACGCCCGGCTCGATGCGCGCGGTCTGCCGCTCGGGATCGATTTCCAGAATGCGATTCAAATACCTGCTGAAATCGATGATCGACTCCCGGCGCCGATCGATTGGCCCGAGAGGCTCGTGCCGCCGCCGCGCGGAATGATCGGCCAGCCGTGATCGCCAGGCCCAGGCGATCGTGGCGGCGACATCGTCTACCGAGCGTGGCAGTACGACGGCCAGCGGGCTGAATCTGGTAGATGCTAGCATCGGTGCTGTAGAGCGCCCGGTAGTATTCGTCGCCGTGAACTTCGCCCGCAATCGCTGCGCGGAGCAAGTTTACCGGATGTGCGGGTTGTGGGGCGGTGACATTCATGGTCGTAACGGTGGGGTCTTCCGCGAGCTCGGACGGCCGTCAAGCGACAAGCGGCTGATTATACTTGAAGCCCTGGCGTTTGTTGCTAGAGTCAAGGGTTGAGCGCGATCGGCACTCGGCCATGCCATCGTGGCGGTTGCGTGGCGAAAAGACAGCACGAGCCGAGCGCACGGCCAACGTGCCCCGAGGCACGTCGCGAGCCGATCGTGCCGGCGAACGAGCTGGGACTCGCCGGCCGAAGACTGCAAAGCGGAAGGTTTGGTTCGATGAACACTCGTCGTCCTCAACCCGAAGAAGTCGAGCACCTGTTGCGCAACGCGCAGCTGCGCGACGAAATGGAGCCCTATTTGGACGAAGCCATTCGCCGCGTGAACGTGCAAGAATTGACCACGCCGGTCGAAAACGAATTCCTGGCTTCGATGCTGGCCTGGGAGCGGGCGCCGGTGCTGCCGATCGGACAATGGTTCACGCCCGAGCTGCGCTTGCCGCATCCCGACACGCTCAGCAGTCAGCAGTTGCACGAGCTGCTGTGGGAGACGATTCATCAATTGTTCGCGGCGCGGATCGTGCTCGATTTCACCGATCACTTGTCCGATCGCGGATTTGTACACGCTGATCTTTCGCGACATTCTGCCGTCGCCGGAAAAGAAAATCGACGCGCCGGACAACTATCTGCACTGGGACTGCGCGAACGTGGGCGGCGATCCGGAGATCTGGCTGCGCTACTACGCCTCGCTCGGAGGATCGTGAGAATTGGGCCGTCGATCATGCCCGGCCCGCTGCCCGACCACGAGGATCCGCCCGTATCCGCGCGAGCTGCCCCGCCGGCCGCTGTAGGCATTCGGCGCTGCGGACCAGCTGCTCCTAATGATTTGCGGAACAGCCC
The DNA here is from genome assembly GCA_963793635.1 of uncultured Planctomycetaceae bacterium. Classification (GTDB taxonomy): domain Bacteria; phylum Planctomycetota; class Planctomycetia; order Pirellulales; family PALSA-1355; genus CAWCAX01. The sequence continues at coordinate 126,709 of CAWCAX010000006.1, read as the reverse complement.
CCATCGAGCCCCGTTCATGCCAGAACGTTGCCAGGCATTGCCCGGCGATCTGATATTCGCGGCGGGGACCACTGTGTCCGGTTAATCGCGGGTCGTCTGCTGCGGTTCTCATTGCGCCCGATCGGCCCCGCGAGACCGCGCAGCCACGGTTCTCGGGCGAAAACCTCCGCCCTCACGCGCCGCGTGCGGCTACCCCCCTGACCTTTAGGGGCCAGCAACGGTAAACTCGATGGTTTGCCGTTGGCGGAGCGAGGGGCGCTTTGGGGTCCCAAGCTCGACACTACGGGAGCCGGATCCCCCCATTGGCCAGACCTAAAGCAAGCCGTAGGACAGAGCAAACAGCGTGCTCCAAGGAGAAGGAATCCCCATGACGAGTCGGGTCGCCGAAGCCGAAACAGGACTTCGCCGTTGGCGGACGCTCTACGGTCCGATCGCCGCCGAATTGGATCGCTGCGAGGACGTGCTGCGGCGCGAACTGGCAGCGACGACCCGTTCGTCGATCAATTGGTCAAGCATGCCTTCCGTCTGGGGGGTAAGCGACTGCGGCCGGCCCTGCTGCTGCTGCCGGCCAAGGCGCTGGGCCAGGTCGAGGACGAACACATCACGCTGGCCGCCGTGGTGGAAATGATCCACACCGCCACGCTGGTCCACGACGACGTGCTGGACGAGGCCACCATCCGCCGCCATCGCGAAACGATCAACGCCCGCAGCGACAACGAAGCCAGTGTCCTGGTCGGCGATTTTCTGTTCACGCACGCCTTTGCCCTGGCCAGCTCGCTGGAGACGACCTTCGCCTGCCAGACCATCGGCCGGGCGACCAATATCGTCTGCGCCGGCGAGCTGCGGCAAATCCACAGCCGCGGCAACTTCGCGCTGTCCGAGGCCGAATATCTGGACATCATCGAGGACAAAACGGCCGAACTGTGCGCCTGCTGTTGCCGGCTGGGAGCCCATTACGCCCGGGCCGCGCCGCGAGGTCGAAGAATCGCTCGACCGTTTTGGCCGCAACCTGGGCATCGCCTTCCAGATTGCCGACGACTTGCTGGACGTGGTCGGCGACGAGCAACTGGCCGGCAAATCGCTGGGCACCGATCTCGACAAGCAAAAGCTGACGCTGCCCATCATTCGCCTGTTGGCCCAAAGCGACGAGCCGCGCCGGGCCGAAATGCTCAAACTGCTCAAGTTGCCCGGCGGCGAAAGCCGGCTGGCCCTGCGGCAGGCACTGGTCGGCCAGCGACGCCTTGGCTTACACCAAAGCCCGGGCCACCTGGTATGCCGATCAGGCGCTTGAAGAGCTGCGTGTGCTGCCGGCCAGCCCGGCGCGCGAAGTGCTCGAATCGCTGACGCGGTTCGTGGTCACGCGGCGGGAATAGGCGGGCGATTAAGGCCGGTCACGGTGGCCGGCGGAAAATGCTCGGTGTGGCTGTCGCCGTTGCGGCCGAAGTAGATGACGCGCCGGCCCATGATCTGAACGAAGTACCCGACGCAGCCGGCCGCCATGGTTTTGCGGACGAAGTCGGAGTAGCTGTGCTGGTTGCGCTGACTCTGGCCAACAGCCAAGGCTACGGCTTCCGCCGAGAATGCGCGGCCAGTCGCATGCGGCTCATGCGGCGTGGCCACGACCAGTGAGTCGCCGTCGGGCAAATAGTAGGTGATTTCGCCACGGCTGTAGTCGACATGGTATCGCTCCACGCCGATTGCGGAGAGTCGGCCGACCACCTCGGGAAATGTCAGTTTCCCGGCCAGCGATCCGGCGGCGCACTCTCGCATGACCTGGGCTTGCTCGGGGCGTCATGGATTTGTCTATCGGCTCGGCGGCCTTCACTCCTCTTTGACCCTTTCAGACTTCTCCTCGGCCAGCATCGGCTCCAGTTCGTCGACAAAGTCGTGCACGTCCTGGAACCGCCGGTAAACGCTGGCAAAGCGGACGTAGGCCACCTGGTCGAGCGTGCGCAGGTGCTGCATGACCAGCTCGCCCAGGCTGGTGGTCTCGACCTCGGCGTCGAACTTGGCATGCACTTCGGTCTCGATGGCCGAAACGATCTCGTCGATTTGCTCGTCGCTGATCGGCCGCTTCCAGCAAGCCTTTTCCAGCCCCTGCTTGATTTTCTGGCGGTCGAACGGGACGCGGACGCCCCCTTTTTTGATGACTTTGATCGAACGCTCTTCGCTCCGCTCGAACGTGGTGTATTGCCGCCGGCAATCCAGGCACTCGCGGCGGCGGCGGATGGAAAAGCCCCCTTCGCCGGGCAGGGCCTCCAGCACGCGATTGCTGTCCGCGTGGCAGAACGGGCAGCGTATCGGATCGTCGACCCGCTCGAACGTGTTGTAGCGGGCCTGGCAGGCCAGGCATTCGCGGCGGCGGCGGATGGCGTAGCCGTCGTGACTGGCGCGCGAGTCGATCACGCGATCATTATCCGCGCCGCAGGTGGGGCATTTCATAGGTGACAAAAAGGGGTTGGGAAGTCGATTTCTGACCGGCCACCCGGAATCGACTCCCGACCCCCTTTTTCCTGGATTCTGATTCTTCGCGGCACAGCGGGCAAACCCGAGGCTACGCAACACTATAGCCAAATGCCGGTGCTCCCGCACAGGTGCCAGGGAGGGGAGAGCTTTTTTCGGCCGGCTTAGCGCTTCCGCTTTTCACGCGAATCGTTCATCATTGCGGCGTTGATTCTTTCTCTTTTTTCGCCTTGATGAAGGTTCAAGCCGGATGAATTGTCCCCAGTGCGGCGATGCGGCCCCTGCCGGCTCGGTCTATTGTCCCAAATGCGGTCAACAGCTTGCTCCGCCGGCCGCCCCGGTTCCGCATGACGCCGCGATGCCAGAGGCCACTCAGGCCCCCAGCTGCCGCCCCGCTGGGCCGGCGGCGCGTGGTCGACGTGCCGGAACAGGTGTTGTGGGAGGGGGGCATCTCGGCCAAGAGCATGCTGGGCGTCTGGCTGGTGGCCGCCGTGGCCAGCCTGATCGCGCTGGCGGTGGCGGCCTACGCATTTTCGGACGGAGGGAAGCTGGCCGGCTTTGGCCTGCTGGCGGCGATCGCCCTCGTGTGGCTGGTTCTGGGAGTGCAGTTTGCCCGGGTTCGGCTGGGCCTGCACTACCGGTTGACCAACCAACGGCTGTTCTACGAGCACGGAATCATCAAGCACGTCGTCGATCGGATCGAAGTCATTGCGATCGAAGACCTGGCCTACGAGCAGGGCGTGCTGGATCGCTTATTTGGCACGGGGCGGATTAAGATTATGTCCGGCGACCGCAGTAACCCGGAGTTGTATCTGGCCGGCATCGACAACGTGCAGCACGTGTTCGGCCTGATCGACCAGGCCCGTCGCGCCGAGCGTCTGCGGCGGAGCGTGAGCATCGACACGATCGGCAGCGTCGATCCGCAGATTGGGAACTGACTACGCGTCGGGCTGCACTTCGCCCCCAGCGAGTTCGTCCTGCGGCGGCCTAGCGTCTTTCAATTCAGCCGCGGATTCATCGGCGATTTCCACTTCCTCGACCGATTCGATATCGCCTTCCGCGGCCGGGGGCGGCCCGTTGCCCAGCGACCAATCGCGGCGCTGACGCGAGCTGGGAATGTTCATCGCTTTGCGATACTTGGTCACGGTGCGGCGGGCGACGGTCAGGCCGTGCTTGAGCAACTCCTTGACCAGTTCGTCGTCCGAGAGCGGATGCTGCTTGTTGTTCGTGGTCGATGATCTCTTGCAGCTTGAGCCGCACGGTGTCCCAGGCCACCTCTTCGCCGCTGGCGCTCGACGGTGCCGCCGCAAAAGAAACGCTTGAGCGGAAAAATGCCGCGCGGCGTCTGGATCCATTTGTCGTCGACCGCCCGGCTGACCGTGGTCACGTGGACGCCGACCTTGTCGGCGATTTGCTGCATCTTCAAGGGCTCGATGAACTCGGGCCCGTTCTTGAGAAACTCGGTCTGGTGGTCGACGATGGCCTGGGCCACGCGGGTCAGCGTGTTGCGGCGCTGTTCGATCGACTCGATCAGCCACTGGGCCGAATTGATCTTGCGCTTGATGAATTCCCGCGTCTGCGCGTCGGCCGTGCCGCTGGTCAGAATCTGGCGGCAATAGGCGCTGATGTAGAGCTTGGGCGTGCGGCCGTCTTCCAACCGGATCTTGTAGTTGCCGTCGTCGTCCAGCTCGACGAACACGTCGGGCGTGACGTTGGGGACGAACACCTCGCCGAAGTTGGCGCCCGGCTTGGGGTTGAGCTTGCGCAGCTCGACCAGCGCCTTTTGAATCAGCGCGATCGAAAAGCCGGTCCGCCGCTCGATGATCGGCAGGCGATTGTGCTCGATGTCTTCCAGATGGCGCGCTGATCAGCGTCTTGAGCTGTTCGTAATAGGGAATGCCCGGCTTGAGCTGCAACAGCAGGCACTCGCGCAGATCGCGGGCGGCCACGCCGGGCGGATCGAGCCGCTGCACCACGGCCGAGCGCCTCGTTGGCCAGGGCCAATTGCTCGGGCGGAGCGTCGGGCTCGATCAGGTCTTCGAGCCGGCCTTGCAGATAGCCGTTGGCGTCGAGGTTGTAGATGATGCGGTCGCACATCTGCCGCAGTTCGGGGCCGATGCCGAACCAGCCCAATTGATCGTGCAGATAGTCTTGCAGCGATTGCGGCCGGGCGACCATGTTGGCCATCGCGTCGTGGGCGCGCTGGCCTTCTTCCTCCATCCGCGTGCTGGACGGCTTGGAGCGCTCCTCGAAGTGGTCGGGCCACTCCTCGTCCATGTTCAGCAGGCGCTCGAAATCCTCCTCGTTGTTCTTGTTCTCGTCGACGACCAGCTCGCGCTCTTCTTCCGAGGGGGCGTCGGGATTGGCGGTCTCGACCGGTTCCTCGGGCAGGTCGAGGTCTTCGTCCTGCAGTTCGAGCAGCCGGGTTTTCCTGCATCTCCTGCTCGATGCGTTCCTGCAAGGCCATGATCGGCAACTGCAGGATCTCCATCGATTGAATCATGCGGGGTGCAAGCACTTGCTTTTGCACCATCCGCAGTTCTTGGCCGAAAGAAAGTCGCATGAACTATCGCTTTGGTCCGTTGCCTGCGGCCGGCGGGCTCAGCGTCGCCCGGCCACAATAAATTCGCTAATCCTCAAACACCGCAAATTGAAAATCGCCGCAGGGCGAAACGTGTTTCCTTTTGACCCAGCCTTCGTTGCCGCTTTAGGGCCGCCGGACCCTAAAACTTCTGCCGGCCGGCCAGGGCATCCGCCAAAATCTCCTTGTTAGCAAATTCTAGCACGCTGCCGCTGGTGATGCCGCGAGCCAGCCGAGTGATTTCGACCGGCTGATCGCCCAACAGGTTGGAGATGTACAGCGCCGTTCCGTCCCCTTCCAGCGTCGGATTGGTGCCCATGATCACCTCGCGAAACCCTCCGGCACGCACACGTTCGACCAGCGGCTCGATCGTAAGCTGCTCTGGGCCGACGCCTTCCAAGGGGGCGATGCGTCCCAGCAACACATGGTACAGCCCACGATAGGTGCCGGCCTGTTCCAGGGCGATCAAATCTCGCGGCTGCTCGACCACGCACAGCAAACCGCGATCGCGCCGCGCGTCGCGGCAGATGTCGCACTCGTCCGCCTCGGCCAGATTGAAGCAAACCCGGCAATAGCGAACATTTTCTTTGACGTTGCGAATCGCGTCGGCCAGCGCCAGGGCCTCGCTCTTGTGGACCCGCAGCACGTGATAGGCCAGCCGCTCGGCCGACTTGCGGCCAATGCCGGGCAATTTGGCAAATTCCTCGACCAGCTTGGTTACCGATTCGCTCAGTGCCACAGATGCATCCATTTCACCGCTGGGGGGCAAAAGTCCCTTTTCGAGGCTGCCGCCCGGCGGTTCAAGCGCCACAAGTCGATCAGCTTTGTTGGTTCCGTCATGTTCTGCCGCCTGGGCCGGTTCCGCCCTGGGGCGATTCGCCGGTAACTTGCGACAGCATTTCATCCAAGCCCGGCATGTCGATGCCGGCCGCCATCGATTTCATCGCCTCGGCGTGAAACTGTTTCGCCTTGCCAAGCGCCTGATTGACGGCCGCGGGGAGCAGGTCTTCGATCAGTTCGCGATCGCCGACGATCGACGGATCGATCCGGCAGTTGAGCACCTCGCCGATGCCGCTGACTTCGACCGTCACCATTCCGCCCCCGGCAGTACCGGTTGCGCGGCGCGATTTGAGGTCTTCGTTCAGTGCCTGGAGCCGGCTGCCCATCTGCTGGGCCTGCTTGAGCATTCCGGCCAGATTGCCTAAACCTTTGAACATCGAACGACCAGACTTTCTTGGAGAATAAAACCGGCCCGGAAAAGGGGACCGTCCACCAGCGGTTTTACTTCGTCCTGTGCCTTGAAAAACACTCCGTCTTCTGTCCTACGGCTTCACGATTCGTCAGGATCTTTCACGCCAGTAACCTGCGCCGCGAACAGTTCGACCGCCCGTTGGACCAGGGGATGCTCGACTGTCTGATCCCGATTCTTTCGCTGCACAGCGGGGCGCCGCGGCTCGGCCTGCGCCTCGCCGGCTGGGCCCAGGCGAAACTCGACCTTGACCGGCCGGCCGACGATTGCCGCTAAAGCCGTCTCGAACCGGGCCAGATTCTGAGGGCGCTCACAACTGTCTTTATGAAAATTATAGTGGGCCGGAAAAGTGGCTGCCAGCCGATTCGGCGCAGAAATTGCTACGGACTCGCAAAATCCAGCATGGTCCGCCAACAGCCCCCCCAATTCGCCCAACGCCTGCTGCCATACGTCGCGGACCGTCTCGGGACTCAGCTCGATAAGTTGGGCGGCGACCGGTTCGTCCGGCGGCTGGCTCTGCCGCGAGCCGCTTTTGCTCCCCACCGGATCGTTCAGGCCGCCCTGGGTCGCAGCGGCGTCGGTTGCAGGCGAGTCAGCTTTTTTTTTTGCGTCGGCGACACTCGGCGAACCCGCGGCACGTCCGGCGGCCATCGCCGGACCGGCCGCGGCTGCGTCGCTACGCAGTTGCGCCGCCAACGTCGAGAGGTCGTCGAGGTTCTCCAGGCTCGCGCTGCGCACCAGCGCGATTTCCGCCACGGTCCGGGCTTGCGTGCTGTAGCGCAGCCGGCCGAGCGCTTGATCCAGAATCTGCACGACCGCCAAAATGGTTTCCAACCCCAACTTGCGGCCGACGGCGAGCACCCGCTCTTGTTGCGAGGGGCTCGTATAGAGCAGCGTGTCGGCCCCGCAGCCGACGATTGCCGCCATGCAATCGCGAAAATAGCCCAACAGTTGTTCGAGCAACTGCCCGACTTCGACCCCTTCGACCAGCGCCCCGTCGAGCTGGGTCAGAGCGCCGGCCGCATCGTGATTGGCCAGGTGGTCGACGATCGCGGCCAGCCGCACGTCGGCCGCGGTGCCCAACAAAGCGTGGACGTCGGCCGCCGTGATCCGCTGCTGGCCAAACGAAAGTAGTTGCTCGAGCAGCGATTGGCTGTCGCGCATCGAACCGTTGGCCCGGCGAGCCAGCAGGGCCACCGCCTCGGAGTCTGCCTCGACCCCCTCGGCGGTCACGATCTGCGCGAGGCGGTCTTGAATCGAGGCCGGGCGGATGCCGGCGAAATCGAATCGCTGGCAGCGCGAAAGGATCGTGACGGGTATTTTCCCGGCCTCGGTCGTGCAGAAGATAAACTTTACGTGCTCGGGCGGTTCTTCCAAGGTTTTGAGCAGCGCATTGAAGGCCTCCTTGGTCAGCATGTGGACTTCATCGATGATATAGATCTTGAATCGCGCGCGGCTCGGCCGCACGTTGACGTTTTGCCGCAACTGGCGGATTTCGTCGATGCCGCGATTGCTGGCGCCGTCGATCTCGATGACGTCCATGTCCGTGCCCAACGTGATGCTTTGGCAGATGTCGCAACGATTGCAGGGCGTGGGCGTCGGCCCGAATTGGCAGTTGAGTGCCTTGGCCAGAATCCGCGCGGCGGACGTCTTGCCGACGCCCCGGCGCCGGTGAACAGGTAGGCATGCCCGACGCGATTGGTGGCAATGGCGTTGGTCAGCGCCCGGGCGGCTTGCTCTTGCCCGATTAGTTCGTCGAACGTTTGCGGGCGGTAACGCCGCGCAACGACGACATATTCGCCCTCGCCAGTTGGCTCTGCTGGCGAAAGGTCCGTGCTTGCGGTTCCGTCCTGCCGTGCCATGGGGAGGCCCGTCTTGCCCTGGGGCTGGTTTCAAAACTCGCGGGGACGGCCCCAATTTTGCGCAGTCCTCGGAGCAAAAAGGGGCTGTGCCCCCTTCTCCGAGCGGGTTTTGAAACCAGTTCTAGCGAGGACTGCGCCTCGCATGAGTTATGTTTTCACCGGCCGCGGATGAGAGGCCCACCGCACAAAGAGATGACTGCTTATGGCTGCTGACTTTCGTCCCTGACCAGGTTCACAGGTCTCCATTGCGGGGACCTCTCATCGGAGGCCGGTCGCGGAGATTGCCGACGCCTTAGTTGTAGGGGCAGCGCCGCGGATCGTCAAACGATCGATTCTGACTAACTTTTAACCGTCCGCCGGTGGACAAGCCAGCAAATCACGTAGAATGAGGGCAGTGGCGGAATCACTTGTGGAAAGGGGGCTGCTATGAAATGGCGTGCATTCGGATACGGATTGGCGCTTTCGTCCGCGATCTTGGCACCGGTTAACGTCTACGCTCACGGCGGCGGTGGAGGAGGCGGAGGCGGTGGAGGCCACGGCGGGGGTGGTGGTTTCGGCGGCGGCGGATTCGGCGGCGGCGGACACGGTGGCGGGTGGGGCGGGGGCGGCGGTGGATACTCGGGTGGGGGGATGTCCGGCGGCGGCATGCACGGCTACTCAGGCGGCGGCGGAGCCGTGGCGGGCGGGACTCACGGCGCGACGCACTCGCCCAGTTTCGTACAGCGCAATTTCAGCTCAGGCGCCGGCAATCACATGGACCATAACGGCCACATGGCCCATAACGGCGCGAACCGCTCCTTCAGCAATGCCAACTTGCGCAGCGCCGACTTGCACCGCAATTCCACGTTCCTGGGCAACAACAGCGTGTTCGGCAAAACATCCAATTGGAATGCTCACGGCAATAACTGGGGCTGGGGAAACAACGGGCACGGCCATGGCGGCAACTTCGGCTATGGCGGTTACGGTTTTGGTTTCTTTCCGTTCTTCGGCTACGGTTTGGGCTGGGGCCTGTTTGGTTGGCCCTATTTTGGCTACGGCGGTTATGGCTACGGATACGGTGGATATGGCTACGGCAACAACAATGCCTACGCCGCGATCGATAATCCCAATCCGTCCGGCATCGATTTCGCCACCGAAGGCGAAACGGCCTTCCGGGCCGGCCAGTACGAAACGGCCGCCACGGACTTTCGTCATGCCCTGATCGATGAGCCTACCAATGCCGGGCTCATCATGTTGCTCGGGCAGGCCCTGCTTCAGACCGGCAAATACAACGAGTCCGCCGGCGCGACGGAAGCGGCGATGAACATGCTCCCCGAAGACAAGTGGGGCGCCGCCGTCGAGCACTACAAGCAACTCTACGGAAATATCCAGGACTATACCAACCAGTTAAAAGCCCTGGAGAAAGCCCGCGACGCAAAACCCGATGATCCGGCTATCCGGTTCTTGCTCGGATTTCATTTCGGCTACCTGGGCTATCCAAAGGAGGCCGTCCGCGAGCTGAACAAGGCGGTCGAACTAGAGCCGCGCGACCCGGCAGCCCGCAAACTGCACGACATCTTCGCGGCTAAGATCGACGCTCCGCTAGTGGGTCCACCGCCCCAAGCAGAGAACGGGGCGCCGGGCCAACCGGATCAGCCCGCGCCCTCGCCGGAAGAACCCAAGAGCACGGCCAAACCGGAGGCAAGGGGAGCGAAAACGAGTTGATTGATCCAAACCTGACAACGTACCCGCGGTGCGGAGGTCGTCAAAATTGAGCGAGCGGTCATCGATTGGACGGTCAGGTGCCCTCGGTTGGCATGGCGCCGCCAAACCCGCGGCTCTGGACGACGCAGCTTGGGGCTCAGCGAAAAATAACCTTCCGTTTTCATGCTGGAGGATATTGCTGAGAGCGGGGCAGCGAATCCGTGGGGCTGAATCGCTGAATCATGGACGCGTACTCAAGACTGTTCGAGCGGCATATGATGGCGTTGAACAAATCGCTGTCAGAGAAAGATCGCATGGACATGCTTGCGCTCCTGCTGCATTTGCAAAGGTGTCGTGCGACACCTTTGCGGCTGCTTGGCAGGTCGCGCCGTCCGCGTACGAGCGAGTAGCTAAAGCGTGCTCTCGACCGACGTTGTTGGAGTACACCCCAGTGGGCTCGAACCACTAACCTTCGGTTCCGTAGACCGATGCTCTATCCAATTGAGCTAGGGGTGCATCCGGGGCTTTCCCCCGTGTTTTCCGGTGCATATTATGCCTTTGAAGGTCGATGGCACTTTCTTTGGCACTTTCTGCGACCCGCGGGCCGCACCGGACAAAAACGATGCTACGAAAAAAGGTGGGACGTCGCAAGGGACGCAGGACTAAGGGGTTCTTCTTCCGTAATGGACGCGGCTGGTTCACCAAGGTTCAGGGGAAATTCGTGCCCCTGCTGGGGCCAAACGGCCAACGGTTGAAGGAAGAACGGACCGAGGAACGTGTGCTCAGGGAAGCCGCTGCCCGGCATCTAATCCGGCCTGAGAAAGTGCCCGAAAGTGCCATCCTGGACTGCCAGGTCGGCGAAGCCTGTGCAAAATACCTCGATCACTTGGCCGCCGAGTCCGACCTCACGACCCGGACCGGCCAGGCAAAAACCTACTTCGATCGAGGGCAAACGCTCTTCGATTTCTGCTACGGCCTGCCCGGCGAGTTCTTCTGTAACGGCGATCGGAAAAAGCGGGCCGCCAAAGGCGATCCGGAGCCCAGACGCATTCATGCCGGATTCGGGGCGAAGTTCTGCTCGGAGCTTACGCCCGCCGATATCGATGTGTGGCTCAAAGCCCACAAGTGGGCTGCCGGCGGACGACGCATGCGGGTGCAGGCCGTCAAGCGGGCCTTCAACTTCGCGGTCGAACGCAAGACGATTTCGCACAACCCGATTCGCGGCTACAAGCTGCCCAAGTCGACGAGCCGAGTTACCTATCTGACCCCCGAGCAGGAAGCGGCACTCATCGCGGCAGCGACTACCGCTTTCGCCCTCGCCTTGAAGGTCTGCATCCGAACCGGAGCCCGATTCGGCTGTGAATTTGCCGCCTTGTCGGACCGTCATGTCCGAGACCACGGCGAACGCATGGAATGGGTTTTCAAAGCAGAGGAAAGCAAGACCAAGCGGCAACGTATCATTCGCATTGCCGATCCAGAAATCATTCGGCTGGTGCGAGAACGGATGGGCCGTGGTCCGATCTTTCGGAATCAAAACGGTGAACCTTGGACGCGGCGAATGCTCTCGCAGAATTTCCGCCGGGTGCGAGCCAAAGTCGAAAAGCAGGGCGTCCGGCTCGATGCCGATGCCTGTATGTACGCCACGCGACACACTTACGCCAAGCGGACGCTCGAAGGCTATTGGACCGGCAAGCCAGCGAGCATCAAGAGGCTGGCCCGATTGATGGGCAACACGGTGCAGGTTTGCATTGACCATTATCTGCAATTCAGCGAAGCCGATAACGAAATGCTTTGGGGTTCCGCTTAAAACCAAACCGCCTGGCGTGGTTTTGCTTGCCTAGTGGGCCGCAACCGAGGCGAGAAGGGGACCAGCATTCGGCCCTTTCTGCTTTCTTCGAGGAATCGTTGCAGCTCATCTTCTGCCACCCGATACCCCTTGCCCCCCGCACCGGTCGGCGTGACCATGAGCCGACCTGAGGTAGCAAGATTGTAGACATTGCTCAGAGAGCAATTCAGCCGCTCGGCTACTTGAGAGAGTTTGAGCATGGTCCTGCCTGCCACATCGCCACTCAATCGAAAGGGCTACGCGACGAAGCGTCGCGGCTATTTCATAATACGCCTGGCAGCGCCAAAGATTCGGAACCGTACTTTGCCGGCACTGCCGGTCGATCACTGGCACCGCTTGTCGCTCGCTGAGACATCGGCAAAGTGCCCACTGGCCTTCCTGCATCGTCAGGCGGCTTTCTTCAGAACCGCGTATGCGAATTAAATCGGCCTGTTTCCCAAGAGGCAAATTGCTCAGCGCAATACGTGAAGAGCCGACGATGCCAATCCGATACGAAGCCCGCGTACAGGGCTGGCCAGATAGTGAGACCGTGAGGAAACTCGCCTACGCGATGTACGAGGCTGCTTTGAATAAAGCGGACGTGGTGGACTGAACCCACTACAAGGCCAGGACTGGCAGTCGCTGCTTTCCATTTGGTAAAATGAATCGACCCAGGCTCCAGCCCCAGGTGGCAAATGCCCACGAAGCGGCTATATGTCCTCGCAAACTCCTTTAAGCATGGCCATTGCGTCGCAGGTCGTGAAATCCTCGATCACGAAAGCGGGCTCTACTTTGGCGAATGGATTCGCCCGATTAGCGGGCACGGAGAAGGTGAGCTTAATGCAGTCGAGTGCAGTTATGCAGGCGGGGGTCTGGTCGATATTTTCGACGTAGTAGACATCACCCTGAAGAAACCCGTTGGAAGCGTAGCTCAACCAGAGAATTGGCTAATTGATCCGACAAAGCGATGGCAGAAGGTTGACGATTTCGATTATGACGAGATCCCCGAACTTGTTCCCGATACGCCGCCTAATTTATGGCTGCCTTCCTACGGCAGAGATGATCGAATTTCACCGACGGCACTTGCTGGCCTGAATCGCAATCGCTCACTCTATTTACTTCAGGTCCGAAATTTCAAACTCAAATTTGAATGGCGGGGCTACTCAGGCGACCATAAGCGACGTGCAACTTTTGACTATCGTGGCCGGAACTACAATTTGTCCATCACTGACCCGCGAATGGGTCAATATTTTGGACAGACCCCTCCCACGGGGCAAGAACGATTAATCCCTTTGCCTAGCGGCAGCAAACAGATAATCTGCGTAAGTTTAACCGAACCTTTCCAGGGCAATCACTATAAAGTCATCGCAACAGTTCTCGGCCAAAATGCATAACGACAAAACCATTTTCACAATCGGCCATTCCGACCTCCCAATGGTCAGGTTTGTCGAGTTGCTGCACAGCAACGGCGTAACTGCGATCGCCGATGTCCGCTCAATGCCGTACAGCCGGTTCAATCCACAATTCAACCGCGAGGAGATTAAGACGGCACTCAAAACAGGCAAGGTCGATTACGTATATCTCGGGGATGAGCTTGGAGCCAGACGCAGCGAACCGGAGTGCTACGTGGATGGCAAGGCACGATACGACCTAATTGCCAAAACACCGCTCTTTCAGGAAGGTCTGAATCGGCTGAAAGATGGCTCTTCGAGATTTCGTATCGCTCTCATGTGTGTCGAGCGTGATCCGATTACTTGCCACCGAACTATATTGGTTTGCCGACATTTGAAGGAACAAGGCTTTACCGCTACGCATATCCTCGACAACGGCTCAACCGAGACGACCGAAGCACTGGAGCAAAGACTCTTGAAGATGATCGACTTGGAAGGCGGCGATTTGCTAAGCAGCGAAAAGGAAGCTCTTGAGCACGCCTACGATCTTCAGGGCGAGAAGATTGCTTACGTAAAGCAGACCGCGAGAACGGCATAATGGCAATCGAACTTACCACGATCGGCTTCACCAAGAAGTCCGCCGAGCGGTTTTTCACAGCTTTGCAGACGGCCGGCGTAAAGCGAGTCGTCGATGTTCGGCTGAACAACGTCTCGCAGTTGGCCGGCTTCAGCAAGATGGCCGACCTTCGCTTTTTCCTGAAATCGATCTGCAACATCGATTACGTCCACTTGCCAGAGCTTGCTCCTACCCAGGACATGCTCGATGCCTACAAGAAGGAAAAGGGCGACTGGTCACTATACGAGAAGCGATTTCTTGACCTCATGGCGGCACGACACATCGAAGACAAAGTCCCGAAGGACGTTCTCGATGGCGGCTGTCTCCTATGTAGCGAGGACAAGCCACATCAATGCCATCGCCGGCTTGTTGCAGAGTATCTGGAGAGCCGGTGGGGTGACGTGCATACGAAGCATCTCGATTGATCTTCGATATCACTTTGTCTTTTCGAGAATCGGCCATGTCGCAGCAGTATTTCGTCAGACTCTTCGAGGCCGCAAAAGCTCTGAGTGATCCAGCCCGCGAAGGCGATAGACAGAAGGCCGCAGTCCGACTCGCGAAAGAATACGGTTTCAGCGGTAGGACTAACTATTTACTCTCGATTGCGGACATCTACGCTAAGCACACCGATTTTGATGACTTCTGTGCGGCCGTAGAACAAAATGAGCGTATCGCCTTGCAAATCATGGTTCTCGAAATGAAACAAGCAGAGATTTCCGTCAAAGACTCTCTGCGATCAGGCAGTGATGTAAACGCCGACACCGGTGGACAATGTTACCGCCGGGCATTTAGCTACGTGCAAGCCCATCAAATGGATGAAGCCGTTCTGGTCCACGGAAGTGTCTTCGCTGATGCGAGGCACTCCCCGCATGCGTGGGTTGAATTGCCCGACGAGATTGTTTTTGAAGGCGTTCTCCAGCATTTTTACAACAAGGCAATGTACTACAAGTTCCGGGATGCCAAGCCGACGTATCGATATACGGCAGCACAAGCCCGTTCACTGTTAATCAGCAACGGCAATTACGGGGCGTGGGAATAGCCGAACGGCCAATCAGTCGGGCAAGTGAACCCATTCTGCAACAGCCGTGGATGCACCAGGGCATTCCTGAAAACAGTTTCAGTCAGATGCCCTATGCTGCCGCAGATGTCCTGGTTCAGCGGGAATTGGAATTTCGAGCGGTGGGTGTTAGCGAATCGTGGGTTGACTACGCGACGAGTTCGGCCGCTGCGGCGGGGCCTTGCAGAGGGCGCTCATTGCCGCCCCTCTGCACTCCCCGGCTAGCCTCTTCTCCTGTTCTGGTTGCATTGGGCGACTCGGTATTCGCCACACGACGCAGCGTGCGGGCGGCTTCCAACTTGCGATCACGTTCGGCGAAGATCACGCTCTCCAGGCCCGCCAGCTTGTCGGCCGGCGTGATGTAGCCCAGCGCGCTGTGCAACCGCACGCCATTGTAATGCTCGACGAACGACGCCACCACGCGCTGCGCCGCCGCCAGATTGCTCGGCGCGGCGAGCCGGAATCGCTCCTGTTTCAGGCTGCCATGCCAACGCTCGAGCTTGCCGTTGCTCTGCGGGTAGTAAGGGCTGGTGCGCACGTGCGTGATGCCCGTCAGACGCACGAACTGCTTGAAGTCCTTGGCGATGAACTGCGGCCCGTTGTCACTGATGATCCGCGGCCGGGCGCTGGGGAAGCTTTCCAACGCCCGCTGCACGATCGTCTCCACGTCGCGTTCGGTCATGTTTTCGCGGATCTCCCAATGCACGATCAGCCGGCTGTAGCCGTCGAGCAGCGAACACAGATAGTAAAACGTGCCGCCCAGATTGAGATACGAGATATCGACGTGCCAGTGCTCGTGCGCCGCCAGCGGTTGCACGAAACCGGTCCCTTTTTTCGAGGGTTTTTGCCATTTGCGGTCCAATCGCCCGGCCTGTTTGAGCACCCGATAGACGCTCGCCGGGCTGACCGCCACCACGTCGTCGTCGAGCATCATGAACGCCAGCCGGCGATAACCTTCCAGCGGAAAGCGGGCCTGATAATCGCAGATCGCCCGCTGCTCCCACTCGGCCAGCCAGCCATCGCGCGGCACCTGCCCGTTGTGTCCGTTAGGACGGCCGTAGCGCTGTTGCCACTGGTAGAACTTGCTCGCGCCAAGCTCCAGCCAGGCGAGCAGCTTTTTGGCGGGCACCTCGGCCCGCCCCGTCCAGTGGCGCACGTAGTCGACCACGGCGTCGCGCGTGTCGTGGGGAACCCAGCTTCCCTTCAGAGTTCCCCATTGAGTTTTTTTTCGCGGACGTTGGCCTCCATCAGCTCGGAGATGACTTCGTTCTTCTGGGCCAACTTGGCTTCCAGGTGGGCAATCTTGCGGTCCTTGACGGCGTCAGTGCCGGCTTGGCGGCCCGGCTTGCGCTCGAAGATGGCGGCGCCGTGCTCGAACAGCTGCGCTTGCCAGTAATAGATTTGGCTGGGCTGCAGGCCGTGCCGATCGCAGAGGTCGGAGATCGGCACCTTCTCGACAAGGTACTGCTTCAGGATGGCCAGCTTCTCGGGGCCGGCGATGCTCTTACGCTGCTGACTCATGGAATCCTCCAGGCTTCAGGGTTATGCTAACCCCGTCACCCGAAAATTCCAGTTCCATCTGAGGCAGGACACAGAGGTTTTATTCACGGTTAATGACCACTCATTGCATCTGCCTTAAAGCCACGCAAAGCCCATAGGCAAGCCCACGATGGCCAAGCTGAAGACCGACCCAATTACCGCCGCAGACATGGTCGAGTTCCTGGATTACTCCTCTGACTTCGGCTTCGAACTTCAGGTCCTCAACGCTCTCGTTTCACTCGGTTTTCAGTGCGACCACGGAGGCACATATACCGATCCGGTCACAGAACGACCTCGGCAATACGACATCCGAGCGACAAAAATCTTTCACAATTGCTTCATTCGAATGGCTCTCGAATGCAAGAATCTTCGTGACAATTGCCCCCTCCTTATTTCGTGCCTTCCTCGTTCGCCAGAAGCGAACTACAACGATATCTATGCGTCGGCAAGAGATGATGGGCCATCTTTCTTCCCGCGCAAAACGACCGCAACGTTTTCTCATCCAATAGGCGCCGTTGCAAAGGCTGTTCGACTCAGAGGTGATAGTAGCCTTTATCAACTATCTACGCCTGTCGGAAAATCATCGGCCCAGGTTGGACGCGACATGAACGGCAATATCACATCGAATGATTCCGACGTATACGAGAAGTGGGCTCAGGCAATAGCCTCAGTGTCCTGCCTCAGATGGAACTGGAATTTTCGGGTGACGGGGTTAGCATAACCCTGAAGCCTGGAGGATTCCATGAGTCAGCAGCGTAAGAGCATCGCCGGCCCCGAGAAGCTGGCCATCCTGAAGCAGTACCTTGTCGAGAAGGTGCCGATCTCCGACCTCTGCGATCGGCACGGCCTGCAGCCCAGCCAAATCTATTACTGGCAAGCGCAGCTGTTCGAGCACGGCGCCGCCATCTTCGAGCGCAAGCCGGGCCGCCAAGCCGGCACTGACGCCGTCAAGGACCGCAAGATTGCCCACCTGGAAGCCAAGTTGGCCCAGAAGAACGAAGTCATCTCCGAGCTGATGGAGGCCAACGTCCGCGAAAAAAAACTCAATGGGGAACTCTGAAGGGAAGCTGGGTTCCCCACGACACGCGCGACGCCGTGGTCGACTACGTGCGCCACTGGACGGGGCGGGCCGAGGTGCCCGCCAAAAAGCTGCTCGCCTGGCTGGAGCTTGGCGCGAGCAAGTTCTACCAGTGGCAACAGCGCTACGGCCGTCCTAACGGACACAACGGGCAGGTGCCGCGCGATGGCTGGCTGGCCGAGTGGGAGCAGCGGGCGATCTGCGATTATCAGGCCCGCTTTCCGCTGGAAGGTTATCGCCGGCTGGCGTTCATGATGCTCGACGACGACGTGGTGGCGGTCAGCCCGGCGAGCGTCTATCGGGTGCTCAAACAGGCCGGGCGATTGGACCGCAAATGGCAAAAACCCTCGAAAAAAGGGACCGGTTTCGTGCAACCGCTGGCGGCGCACGAGCACTGGCACGTCGATATCTCGTATCTCAATCTGGGCGGCACGTTTTACTATCTGTGTTCGCTGCTCGACGGCTACAGCCGGCTGATCGTGCATTGGGAGATCCGCGAAAACATGACCGAACGCGACGTGGAGACGATCGTGCAGCGGGCGTTGGAAAGCTTCCCCAGCGCCCGGCCGCGGATCATCAGTGACAACGGGCCGCAGTTCATCGCCAAGGACTTCAAGCAGTTCGTGCGTCTGACGGGCATCACGCACGTGCGCACCAGCCCTTACTACCCGCAGAGCAACGGCAAGCTCGAGCGTTGGCATGGCAGCCTGAAACAGGAGCGATTCCGGCTCGCCGCGCCGAGCAATCTGGCGGCGGCGCAGCGCGTGGTGGCGTCGTTCGTCGAGCATTACAATGGCGTGCGGTTGCACAGCGCGCTGGGCTACATCACGCCGGCCGACAAGCTGGCGGGCCTGGAGAGCGTGATCTTCGCCGAACGTGATCGCAAGTTGGAAGCCGCCCGCACGCTGCGTCGTGTGGCGAATACCGAGTCGCCCAATGCAACCAGAACAGGAGAAGAGGCTAGCCGGGGAGTGCAGAGGGGCGGCAATCGAGCGCCCTCTGCAAGGCCCCGCCGCAGCGGCCGAACTCGTCGCGTAGTCAACCCACGATTCGCTAACACCCACCGCTCGAAATTCCAATTCCCGCTGAACCAGGACATCAGCAGGTGACCTAACGGGCTGATAGCATCATCCTTTACGTCAAGCGACTCGAATCCCTCCCCGCCCATCTGGCAGTGACTAGGGTGAGCGAACTGGCTTCGGCGGGGGTTTAGATTCGCTCGACTTAATCGCCGCGTCAATCAATTGCTTTAAGTCGCGATCTCGTAGCAAACGATGCAGCAGTGCATCCTCATCCACGGTTCCCTGATCGCCCTTGTCACCTTTTGCGCCATCCAAACCCTGTGCTCCTCGCTGCCCCTGACGCCCGTCAATGCCTCGGGAGCCAGATGGGCCAGTAAGTAATGACGTCAGATTCTTGTCTGCCCGGATCGCCCGCACTACAGCTTCGGCTTGATCCGTCGGTGACTGCCAGTATAGGTTCCAGCTAAAGAGAAACACGAACAATGTGAATGCCGAGAGAAAACAGAACCGTGTGACCTTGTAAACATCCACCAGGTAATCGCTACGATTGTCTAGGTAGTCCTTGCGTTCTAAATTCAAGTTAATCAAATGCTTTTTGAGATTCTCGGCATCAAGATCGACCGTCGTAACAGCCAAACTCAATACCTTGGATTGTCCAACCGAGAAGAATTCAAGAATCAGGATGACGGCAGCCATCAGGCATAGAGTTGCCACGAGGGCAACAATACGCATCCACAAAGAATCGAATGCCAAGAATTTTGGTAAAAATGCCCCAAGAAAGGCGAGCAGTAAGGCGCTGGCCGTCAGGACGGTCTTGCATTTGTCGGCAACGTGCCGCGCCGGCATTCGGCTTCGTCAAAGCTTCCTTCCGCAAGCTTCAAGAGCCCGTCCAAATCTTTCGCGTTAGCAAGGTCTAAGTCCTTCCAGACCCGCGACGGGTAATAGCCTTGCAAGACGTGTTTATATTCCACTTCGAGCGCATACGCTCTAAAGGCAATGAATGCGATGCTCGCGACGATGTGCTTTCGAGCGTAGAAAAAGGCATCAAGGCACCCCTGTAGCGCGCGTGCAGCACATCCGGGGCGAGCACGGGACAGTTCGTGGTCGGGCATACTCATGAGAAAGCCTCGACGAACGACGCGGCAATGTTCATTCCTCCGGTGAGATCAAGCCAAGCCCACTGACCGTTTGGATTGATTTCTAAGAAATGCCAATCGCCTGAAGTTGATACCACCATGTCAATTGCCGCGAAGCGCAATCGGTAGCTTCGGACAAACTCTAGCAGTATTGATCGGATATTGTGGGGAATGTCCACCGGACGATACACAACGTCTGACATGTTGTCGCGGCGAATGTCGCACCGTTGGGTGCCGTCGGGTTCACAGGCCACCAGGGCAACTGCATGGCAATCGTTATCGACGATCGTAATCCGCACGTCTTGTTTCTTGTCGATAAATTCTTGGAAAAACGTCGGGCACACTTTTAAATCGGACAAGTCCTCAAGGTGTCCTGGGAGAATTCGATTTGTGTAGATTAGAGAATCGGTGTCTGGAGCTGCCCGCTCGATATAGCCGGACGCTAGTGGCTTAACAATCACACGCTGTTTGCAACGGTCATAGAAAGTCCGCAGGACTGCCGCATCTTGAGTCAGTATGGTGTCGGGAACGTTTAGCCCCATTCTCGATGCCCTCGATAACTGCTCTAGCTTATGTGACGCGAGGGCATTGCAGTTAGGATGATTCACCCATTTGTCGGCGGCTATGTGGGCGAAAAAACCCTCTAGCACTTCGGCCCATTCGTCGAGCGCGTAGCGGCTATCTGGCGACGATTCAAACCGAGGGTCCTGAAGGCGCTCTGGCCGGCGATACCAGACTGCGGTGAAGTCGGCGGGCTCGAACCATTTGCCTTCAATACAAAGCGTCGGACGGCCTGGAACGAAACCTAGTGATGCGTTGGAAACGATGCGATCTGTGTCCAAACGCAGACAGCTGATGTCACTTTTGCTTAAGACCGAAATTAGGAAGTCAGCGGTTGCATCCTTGCTATTTGTAATGGCCAGAATCATTGCGGAATAGCTCGCAGGAGAGGTCGCCTCGGGTCTTGATCGTCAGCCTCCGCTCTAACTGCGGTCGATGTTCCTGTGCCTTGAGGAATCACGCACACTGGTCCGTGCTCGTCTGGTTGCTCGCGCGAAACTCGCGTCGTCGTTCCGGTACTCGCCGTAAGGCAGTCTGACGACCCCTCGTGGGCAATCTTTGTGTGTGTCGGTCCCACGGCTGCAAGTCTGTAATGACCAAAATCCATGCAGTTTTCTAGAAAGCGATTGATAAAGGCAGTAGCCATGTGAACCTCATTTCTCGAAAACAGTAACTAACCTAGCGACGCAGGCATCGGTGGTTGGTTGTTCTTGCTTGACTAAAGTATGGGTAGGTGTGTCCGCACCGAAGGCGCGGCCGTTCGATTCTTTGCAGTGCTCCGCAAAGCGGGCAACGAATGGCCGCCTCGCAGCAACATCATCTTTGAAACGCTCGGTCGGGGTTGTTTGGATTTTGGCCATCACGAATCTGTGAGTCCTTAATGTTGTTATGGCCGAATCGACCACACGAGTATTAGTCGATTCTACCGAATCGGCTCGGACTTGCCGCCGAGGTTTCTTGATGGCCGTGCCATGCGGCACTTTCTTCGGCACTTTCCAGGTGTCAAACAGGCCCAAATCCTGGGAAATTTGGGCGAAATCATCGCTGCTGATTCTGCCGCAACCCAATGCCAGAAAAGGCATTATAGAAAACCGCTCCCCCGACCCAATTGAGCTAGGGGTGCCAAGGTGAAGCTGACGATTGTACCAAACCGCGAGCCGTTTGGTAGGGCAGCCGGCGCGGCGGCGCAGGCTGCGAAGAGGCCCAAAATCGCCACAGATGCGCCGCGAATCGAGCTTCCGCGCCGACTACGGATCGCTCCGGAAACTCCACGAGGGGAGTCCAGAGCGAACCGGCGCAGCCGGGGGATTGCGCAAAAGCGGCCGGTGGTTTATACTCGCGCGGATACCAGGCAAGAGTAGCCCGTACTCTTCTATCAGCAGCTCCAGCGAGGATTTCTAACGATGCGAATCGTCCTGCTCTCGATATCGGTCACGGTGCTGTCCGCAGCACTGGCCGTAACACAAACCGCCGCCGCCCAGAAACCGCCCGCGGCGGCGGCCGCGCCGGTCCAATCCCCTGCCAAACCGCCGCCGGCAACTGCGCCGCCGGCAACTGCGCCGCCGGCAAAGCCAACCGCGCCGCCCACGCCCGCGGCTGGCTCGGCCGCAGAGGATGCCGTGCGCAAAGCGAGTCAGGCGTACCTGGCGGCATTGAACGCGGGTGATTTCAAAACCGCGGCTACATTCTGGACGGCCGACGGCCAGTACATCGATCCCTCGGGAAAAAGTGTCAACGCCCGCAAGGTCGTGGCCGAGGATCTGGCCAAGCGATACTCGGGCGCGAAAAAACCGCAACTCGCGCTGGACGTGAAGTCGGTGCGCACCCTCACTTCCGACAGCGTGCTGGAAGAGGGGACCGTCGAAGTGCAAGCGCCCGACGGCACGGCGGAGCCGCGCGGTCATTTCAGCTCGGTGTGGGTCAAACAGCAGGGCAAGTGGCTGCTCAAAAGTGTTCGCGAAGACTCGGCCGCCGCGCTGGCGCACTATTACGCGCTCTCCGAACTCGGCTGGCTGGTGGGAGACTGGCTTGGCCAGGCCGATGGCACGACGATTCGAATCCGCGGCACGTGGGCGCCCGGCCGCTCGTTTCTGCTGCGCGACATTCGCGTCGAGCGCGACGGCCAGGTGAAGCACAGCGTCACGCAGCGGATCGGCTTGGATCCCATGAGCCCGAAAATCAAGAGCTGGAGTTTCGACACCGATGGCGGAATCACAGAGGCGTTTTGGGATAAGAGCGGCGACACCTGGCACGTCTATTCGCGCGGAGCCACCCGCGACGGGCAGACGACCAGCGCGCAACATCTACACCGGCATTGGCCGCGAGTCGTACACCCTGGAATCGGCCGAGGCGCACTCAGGTAGCAAGAGCATGCCGGGCTTCAAAGTGAAATTCACCCGCGTGGCGCCCACCGATTCCGCGGCGTCGCAGCGTGCAGCCTCGCCGCAGGCAGCGCCGCCGGCCGCCAGATCCACTGCCGCCCAACCGCCCGCGTCGCCATCGGTCGCGGCCAATAGCGAGCCGGACAGTCTGGCGCGGGAGAGAATTTTGAACAGCCCCGAGTGGCAAAAAACGCAGCAGGCCTATAACGAATGGCTTTCGGTGCAGAAAATTTACACTCCGGCCGAAGTCAAGAAGCTGAAGGCCGACACGGCGGCCAAGATTGCCAAGATGTCGGCGCGCAGCTGCAGGACTTTTTCGAAGATTTCAAGGAGAAGGTCGCAGTGCTGATGAGCAAGGATGCGGAAGACGCCCGGCTGTGGTTGGCACAGCGGATGGCGGTCGAGGCCAAGCTAACGCCGGCCCAGATCAAAGAGATGCGTCCCGACATTGCCAACATGACGGCCGCCCAGGTCCAGCAGCGGCTGCTCCAGCTCGATCAGGAGCGCGATCAGACCAAGCAAGCCCAGAAGGCTTTCGACCAGGGTCGCGAGTTCCGCATCAAGGCGATCGACGAAGCGAAGAAGGAAGAGGAAGCAGAACGTGAAGATGCACTCAATCGGGCCTCCAACTACGGCTATGGCGGCTACTACGGTGGCGGCGGCGGCTACGGGATTGGAGGTTTTTCGGCCGGGGGCGGCGGATATTACGGCGGATATAGATATTAGGAAGGCGGAAGGACGAAGGAGGAAGGACGAAAAACGAAGAACGGGAAGGTCCTCAAGCCCCTCGTGCCCTTTCCTCGTTTTTCATCCTTCATCCTTTTGCCTTTCCAAATGTCCTTCCAGATCCGGCGGCAGCGCTACGCCTAGCTCGCGGGCCCGCAGCAGATGACGCCGGGCCTCGGTGTCCTGACCCTCGTTCAGGAGCAAAAGGCCCAGATTGTAGTGCGTACTGGCATCCTGCGGAGCCAGCGCCAATGCGCGCTCGTAAGCCTTGCGGGCGTGCGCCGCGTCTCCCTGGATCAACAGCACCGTGCCCAGATTGCAGTGCGCTGGCGCAAAGTCCGGCTGCAAATCGAGACTGCGCCGATAGCTCTGGGCGGCGGCGGCGATGTCGCCCCGGGCGTGCTGCAAATTGCCGAATTGAAAATATGCCAGCGACGACTTTGGATCGAGCGCGAGCACGCGGTCGAGGTTCTGCGCCGCCTCGGGCATCTGGCCGAGCTGCATCTGGGCCACTGCCATTTCATAGCAGGCCGCAGCCGCATCGCTGGCCGACCCCAGATCCCGGGCCTGCGAAAGCGGGGCAAGTGCTTCGTGGTAGCGGCCGGCGGCCACCTGGGCCTTGCCCAGGCACAGGGGCAAAGTCGCGGAACGATCGTGAGCGTCGAGCCCCTCGCGACCGTGCGAATTGCCTCGTCATGCTGTCCGGAGCGGGACAAGAGCGCGACCAGGCCAGCGCGCACTTCATGTTCGGCCGGATCGACGGCCAGCGCGGCGCGATAATGGTCGACGGCCGCCGAATCCGCGCCGCGCGCTCGCACATGCGAGCCCAGGCCGCCAGGATCGTGGTACTCTGGGGCTGGAGTTGATCGGCGCGCTGGAAGGCGGCAGTCGCCTCGTCCCAGCGGCCGAGTTGGCCCAGCGCGATGCCGAGGTTACAGAAGTTGTTCCATCGCCTGGGACCCAGTCGCGCCGCCTCGGCCAGTTCGACGGCCGCCTCGCCCAGGCGATCGGTTGCCAGCAGGGCCGCGCCCAGGCGGCGCGTGCGCTTGCTGCGAGTGGGGCCGCAGCGCCACGGCGCTGGTGGCCGCTAGGACGGCTGAGGGCACGTCGCCGCCAGCCAAAGCGGCCTCGCTGACGCGCCACTGCAACTCGGGCAATTGCGGCGTCAGGGCGACCAGGCGCGCCAGTTCCGCGGTCTGCTGGTTCGCCGCCTGGGTGGGCCGCAGCGATTCGCAGACGATCAATCCCGCGGCGAGCATTGCCAGGCCGCGCATCCGGCCGCATGGCTCAATCGCCAGCGCGCAGGGAGCGCGGTCGATGGCGGCCGACCGGCAATCGCCAGATCGTCCTGAGTCTTGCGCTCGCTGACCTTCCAGATAAAGCCGTCGAAATAAAAGTGCATGAAGGTCGAAGTCGTGAGCAAGCCCATCAGGATGCGCTGCGTCCAGGCGTTGCTGGCGACTTCGCCCATTAACCGAATCGAACTGAAGGCGGCGATCAGGGCCACATAGAGCGCCAAGCTGGCTGGGCGGTTTTGTTGAAACATGGCGCCCAATGGGCGGACCAGGGCATCGCCCTTGCGCCCGACCCCGGTTGTACGCCCAGACGATGGCGTCGTATTGCAAGGCGTGAAAAATTTCGAACGTGGCGACCCCCACCAGCATATCCGTAGCCAGCACGCCGCCCAACCAATACAGCCAGCCGGTCGAAAGTCCCAGCGCCAGCGCGGCCAGGCCAACGCGGCGCCGCGGCGAATCCGGCCGACCAGATGCACCAAGTAGCCGCAGATCACCAGCGCCGCACTGATGCCGGCCGTCCAGCGGGCCGCCGCCAGCCAGGCCGGCGCCGGAAGCGGAAGGCCGGTCTTGGAGAGCGTGTCGGCAATGCCATAAACCCGCGCGTCGCTAAACAGCACCCCGGCGGCGAAGATTACCACGCACAGTGCAAAGTCGAGCCGCGCGCTTTGCCGATCGCCTTGGCCCTGCTTCAGGTCATAGATCCGCATGAATCCGTAGGTCTGCATCAGCCCGTGCCAGGTGGCCCAAAACAGCAGGATCAATGCCAGTCCATGCAGCCCTTCGGCGGCCGAAAACACTGCGACCGCAAACACCAGCGGGGGGGCCCAGATGAAGCGCCGGCGGAATCGCGAAACAAATCACGATCGCCATAGGCCCGCAAGAACCCGGGCAAGTGGTGGCCCAGCGTGGCGAAGGAGATCACGACGAGCGAAATCTCCTCGACGTCGAGCCAGTGCGCCGCCGTCAGCGACACCAAGGGCACGATCGCCAGCGGAGCGGCAATCACGAAGACCAGATCCCAAACGGGGGAAATAATCCACGATTTCGCGCGAGCGGCGGGCGCTGTTTGGGCCGGGCCGGCTGGGGTCTCAGTTAACGCGCTGCTCATGAGGTTTAGTATAGCCTGCCCAGGCCGGCGCGACCCCCAGGCCAGACCGAGCGGTCCATGGAAAACATGCGGATTGTCGCCTCTCGGCAACCCAGCTCGGTTGATCAATCCGGACCAGCGCGCGGACGAAAGTCCCCTTTTTCGATGGCCTGCCAAGTGGCACCGGCGGGGCAGTGGAAAAGTCGAGTCGGACAGGGGCGCAATCTGTACGGCCTGCGGGGAATTTTACGGATGTTCCATAGAAACGCGAGGCGGGCGTTTGCGAGCGGCAGAAATGAGGCGGCGGCGCTATACTTTCGCGGTTCAACCGGTCGAAAAGGAATTCTTAGAACGACCCTCGCATTCGATCTCACCGCTACCTCCCCTCCCCGGCCCCAAAAAATCAGCTACCGCTGGTTGGTTTTGGGTTCATACGCTCATCCCTTTCCCATCCCCTTCAACGTCAGCTACCGAGGGCACCTCCATGCACCGAAATCTGGTGTCGATTGGCTCGTTTTTACTTTTGCTCGCTGTGCCGGCCGTTTCCATCCGGACAACCAATGCCCGCGCCGACGCGGCTCAAAGCGATGCGGACGGTGCCGACGATCAATCGTCCGAAGCCAACATGCCCAGGCAGATCATTAGCCTGAATTCGACCAGCAGTTGCGTTTCGGGTAACTGCAACAACTGCTGCGGAAGCTGCGGCGGCGAATGTGACTGCGAAAGCTGCGGCTGCGGAAACTGCGGCTGCGGAAACTGTGGCTGCCAATGCCAAGACTACACTCGCTGTTTGACCCCCGGCAGCGTCGACCCCTACTGCCGGCTGTTCCCGCAAGACGGATTCTTTTCGGTGCGGGGCTGGTTGGATGCCGGAATCCTGGGAAATACCTCGAATCCGGCCAGTCATTTCAATGGCCCTTATAACTCGCAGGAAGTCGACAACGGCCAGTTCAACCAGGCTTACATCATTATGGAGCGGGGATTGGCCAAGGACGGATCGCTCAGCCTCGGCGGACGCGTCGACCTGCTGTACGGTTCGGACTATTTTGTCGCCCAGTCGAACGGGCTCGAGCGGACGACCAGCGGCGCGCCGAAGTGGAACAGCAGCCAGTATTATGGCCTGGCGCTGCCGCAAGCCTACCTCGAGGCGGGCACGAGCCAAGCCTCCCTGAAAATGGGGCACTTTTACACGATTGTCGGTTACGAAAGCGTGCAAGCGGCCAACAACTTCTTCTACTCGCACGCTTACAGCTA
This sequence comes from uncultured Planctomycetaceae bacterium, assembly GCA_963793635.1. Taxonomy (GTDB): domain Bacteria; phylum Planctomycetota; class Planctomycetia; order Pirellulales; family PALSA-1355; genus CAWCAX01. The sequence continues at coordinate 99,900 of CAWCAX010000006.1, read as the reverse complement.
TCAATTCGCCGGCCCGTTCACGCAGTGGGGCGGTCTGGCTAACTGGCAGGCCAGCGACAATTGGCAGACACAATTCGGCTTGGTGAATGGCTGGAATACGCTCAGCGGATCGCCCAATCAGGCTAATTTCCTGGGCAGTCTCAAGTACACCAGCGACAGCAAGGATTGGTGGAGTTCGTTTGCGATCATCACCGGCGACCAGCCCGACAATCCGGCCAATCTGCCGGGCGTCAACGGTGCTAGCACCAATCGCACCCGTTACAGCTTTATCGTCAGTCGCAAGATAGGCAGCCGGGCCGAATACGTCTTTCATCAATGGGCCGGCGCAGACAGCAAGGCGAACCGGGGGGCGGCACTGCCAAGTGGTACGGGCTCGACCAGTATCTTTACTACCGCCTTAACGACCGCTGGCGGCTGGGAACCCGGGTCGAATGGTTTCGGGACGAAGACGGCACCCGCGTCGGGCTGACCGAACCCTCGAACCCCAATCAGGCGCCCCTCCCCGGCAGCTACGCCTCGTGGACGGTCGGCGCCAACTGGACTCCCCGCCCCAATGTGATGCTCCGGCCGGAGCTGCGCTGGGACACGTATACCGGTTCGGCCAAGCCGTTCGACGATGGCACCAAGAGCTATCAGCTCCTGTTGGGCCTGGATGCGATCGTGCAGTTTTGAGTGGGCGAATAGCCATTTGCACTGCCCCCCGCCCGTCGCCTTTACCACTGCCGCTCGGCCGGGTATTGTTGAACTCTCGGAGTGGGCCGGACGGTCGCTGGCCTGGCGCGGAACTTTCCGCACCTGGGCGAGAGGAAAGTCCGGGCTTCACAGGGCGCAGCGGTGGGTAACGCCCACCGGCCGCAAGGCTAGGGAAAGTGCAGCAGAAAGCAAACCGCCGGCGCGCGGCTTTTGGCCGCGTGACGGTAAGGGTGAAACGGTGAGGTAAGAGCTCACCAGCAGCCTGGGTGACCAGGCTGGCTAGGTAAACCCCGCTGGAAGCAAGACCAAGCAGGAAGGAGCTCGGCCGCGGAAGCGGCCGGCGCGGACCGGTCCGATCCGCCACCACTTCCGGGTAGGTTGCTGGAGGGGCCGAGCGATCGGCTTCCTAGAGAAATGGCCGTCCCCCTGCGAACTTTTCGCAGGGGAACAGAACCCGGCTTACAGGCCCACTCCGATTTTTTTAAGCCAAGTCGCCATTTTCTCGTTTAGCACTCCGTGGAAAGCTTTAATCCTGCCTTGGGTTCTTACGTAGCCTGCGCAGGTTGAGCCCCGATTTCCGCCGGCACCAGTTCGTCGTCGACGACCTGGAGCAACTTGGAAATACACAGTTTGTTCATGCTCGTTCCGTGTTGCTTGGCCTCTTCCTTCAAGGCCTCATGCATGCTCTTGGGCAGGCGGACGGTGATGACCCTTTGAGGTTCCTTGCCATTGGCCGTGATGTCCGAGGTCATTTCCCGAAGCTTGGCCAACATTTGTTGGATTTGCTGATACTCGGTAGTTTGCTCAAATTGGGTTAATGAGATCTGGTCTGGGCAAGCGCGGCGGACTACGCCATCCAGCCCGAGCACCTCGCGGAAGAAGGTTACCCAGTCCGGGCGCTGTTCAAACATCTCGGTCGCAATGCGAAAGACCTCTTGTCGCTTTTCGTTCATCCGTATCTCCTAGACAACAAAGGGAAGGGAGTTTGGCCGGGACTCCATTGTGCCGGTTGCCCAATCGTAGATAGCTGTCAAGCTGATTTCGGATAGCATTACGTTGCTTGCACTTATGGCGATTGCAGAGCGCTTGCACATTCCCTGGGCAGAGGTGCCGTAAAGTGTGGCACAGGGACAGTTGCTCAATAAAGAGGCACGCGGCCTTTTTTACAAATACCAAGTGTCCAAGTAACGAGGCTTGAATTTTCTGAAGGAAATTTTTCATGGCTCACCCAGATTTGGCCGAAATCGAGGCCGTTTTTCAACAGGTCGACCGCGTCGCATGGATTGTGACGAGCGGGCACCAAGAAAGGCGATCGGGCCTGGTGGCAACCTGGGTAAGTCAATGCTCGATCGATCCGGCTGCGCCGCTAGCACTGATTGGTTTGGCTCCTAATCACTTCACGGCTGAACTGGTCCGTGCTAGCAACTCCTTTTGCTTGCACCTAATTGATAGCAGCCGCGCGGATCTTGCCCTGCGGTTCGCGTGCTCTTCGGGACGTAGTGTCGATAAGTTTGCCGGACTTCAAGTCGGCGCTGCCGTGACGGGTTCGCCGGTGCTAGCAGGCTGTTTGTCCTGGCTGGACTGTCGCGTGATCGCGCACTACGACGCCGGTGACCGGATCTATTTTTGGGCCGACGTGCTCGTTGGGCGGCGCGAGCGATCCGGCCAACCGCTCACCGAGAGCAAGCTCTTGGCACTTGCCGACCAAGGGCAGAAAGTAGCCCTCCGTTCCAATCTGATTGCGGACCGCGATTTGCATCGTCCGTTGCGTGAGGCCTGGCGACAGCGTGTGGCGGCCGCGCCGCCGCGAGGGCCTGACGGGCCCGGAGCGGCGAATAGCTAGAAGCTTTGTGGACGACACGGCTTAAGTCGATTCGTGCCTTGATCTTATTGACTTTTTGGCCTGCTCCGGCTTAGACTGGGTGTTCCTATCCCACTAGCGTTTGCGGCCGTTCTGCCTGCGCGTCCGCTTTAGAGACTTGGTCCCATGCCCGAAGCCCGTTCCAGTCAATTTCGCGCTGCCGCCGGGCAATCGTCGGCTCGCGGTATGTCGAATACGGCGAGTCCGGTCGATGCGACGACCGAGAGTGACCGCGCTGTGGATGACGAATTGACGGTCATTTCCAACCGTGGCGCCTTGAGCGACCCCGGTATCGGCCCGCTGCTGCAACCGCTCGAGGTGGGCAAGATCCTGGAGGGGGAACGGCTCGGCCAGTTCGTCTTGCAGAAGTACGTTGGCGGCGGCGGAATGGGCGTGGTCTTCAAGGCGCTCGACACCACGCTCAACCGAGAAGTGGCGGTCAAGGTTCTGGCCCGCAGCCAGGCACAGGACGAGGAAACGCTACGCCGATTTCAAAACGAGGCCCAATCGGCGGCCCGGCTCGACCACGGCAATATTGCCCGGGTTTACTATGTCGGCGAGGACCGCGGGGTGCATTACATCGTCTTCGAGTTCATCGAAGGCATCAACATCCGCGACCTGGTCCAGCAGGTGGGTCCGTTGCCGCTGGCCGACGCGATCAGCTACACCTTGCAAGTGGCCGAAGCGCTGGCCCATGCCAGCCAGCGGGACGTCATCCACCGCGACATCAAGCCATCGAACGTGCTTGATCACTCCCGACGGCAAGGCCAAGCTGGTCGACATGGGCCTGGCCCGGCTGCTGCAGGTCGAACACGCCGATAATGATCTGACGGCCAGCGGCGTGACGTTGGGCACGTTCGACTACATATCGCCGGAGCAGGCTCGCGATCCGCGCAGTGCGGACGTGCGCAGCGACTTATACTCGCTGGGCTGCTCGTTTTATTTCATGCTCACCGGCCGGCCCCCGTTCCCGGACGGCACGGTGCTGCAAAAGCTGTTGCAGCATCAAGGAGACGAACCGACCGATCCGCGGAATTTCCGCCCGGATCTGCCGACCGAGATCACCACGATTCTGACCAAGCTGCTGGCCAAGAATCCGGCCCGTCGCTATCAGCAGCCGGCCGAACTGATTGTCGAGTTGAGCGTCGTGGGGGAGCTCGCAGGCTTGCCCTCCACGGCCTTTGCGGTGAACTATCGTCCGGCGCCTCAATACGTTCCACCTGCGGCCTGGCATCAGCATTTGCCGTGGGCCATTCCGCTGGCGGCTTTGATCCTGATCGTGCTGGCGCTGGATTATGTCTGGTCGGGAGCCAAGGAACTAGCTCTGCCGGATCCGGCCGCCAGCCGAGCCAGCATTACGGCCCCGGCCGTGGCTCGGCCGCGCGCCGCCGAGCGACCGCAGCCTGGAGAATCGCCGCGGCCTGCCGCGGACGACGCCGGTGTTTTCGACGCCCCGAACTCCGTCTTGCCGTCTGGACCGCTTGGCGATGCCGAAGCGCGTGGCCCTGGCGCAGCGGCCCAGAGCGTGCCGCCGCCGAAACTGTCGTTCGAAAAACTGTCGCAGTGGTTCAGCGGAATACGGTCGCCCGATCAGGGACTAAGACGTCTGCGGCAGTGGTTCGCCGCACCACTGTCGGACGACAGCCATCCCCCGAGTGCCAGCGAAACGCTCCAGGCCGTGGCCAGCCGCGGGGCGGACAATCCTGGCGGATTGCGGGCGGCGGCGGTGAGCGCGGTGCCGGTCGGCGAGAGAACCTCCGTGCCGCGACCCGGTGTGTTGACCGTGGCGCCCGAGCGGCAGGGAGTCGGGAATTTTTCCACTCTGGCGGCCGCAGTGGGCGCAGCAAAGGCCGGTGACGTGATCGAGCTGGACTTCGACGGACGGCACGAAGAGCGGCCCCTCACGTTATCCAACACGGCGGTCAACATTCGCGCGGCCGAGGGCCGAAAGCCGATCGTCGCCTTTCGGCCGGCCGATGCCGATCCGGTCGCCTATCCGCGCAGCATGGTGACGATTGCCGGCGGCTCTCTTTCGATCGTGGGCGTGGAGTTGGAGCTGGACGTGCCGCGCAGGATTTCGGCCGACGCTTGGACGCTGATTGAAATGCGCCGGGCCGAGTCGGTGCGCTTTGAACGAGCCGTGCTCACCGTTCGGAACGCCTCCAGCGGCGGCGGCGCATTTCATCCGGCAGTATCGGTCTTCGAAATCAAGTCCCCTCCGGGCAGCGATTCGGTGACCATGGCGACTGTCGTGGGCAACATGCCGGTTTGCGCGCTCGAATTGTCCGACTGTTTGATTCGCGGCGAAGCCACCGTCTTGCGATCCGACGAGTTAGAGCCGGTGCGGCTTCGTATGACCAACTCTCTGGTGGCGACGACCGAGACTCTGCTGTTGTCGCGCGGCGCCGACGTTTCGGCCCGGGCCGGGGCGGTCACCAAAATCGATTTGCAGCAGGTCACGGTGATTACCCTTGGCGGATTGGTGCGCATGGTCAACGACGAAGACTCGTCCCACTTGCTCACCACGGAATTTCGAGTCGAGAATTCGCTGCTGCTGACGGCTCCTAATTCTCCCCTGATCGACCAGCGCGGCATCGAGGCCGCCGATCGGTTTCGTGAAATGCTCGACTGGTCGGCGACGCACGTGGTTTTTGGACGCACCGATCTGTTCTGGCGGATGACTAACGTCTCGACCGGGCAAAGCTCGCAACTCGACTTCGACGCTTGGGAGGGCTTTTGGGGCTCGAACCGCCAGTCCGATTGTCGCCTTGTCGCCATGGCGGCTGTGATCGATCTGGTCGCTCGAGAACCGATGAGCCAATTGGTGCCGGCGCTTTTGTCCGGTCCCCTGCGTCAGGCGACGACTGCCGAAACTACGAGCGGCGGTCCGCTGGGTTGCAACCTGGATCTGCTCCCCGCGCCGCTGCCGGACTCGTTCCCGGCGGTGGCCGAATAGGGGCCTTTGTCGGCCCATAAATACTTGCCACGCCCCGGTGCTGCGCCCTTGCTTGACAGGCGTAGAGGAGCGGATTCTATTAGAGGCCGCCTCGGGATCGCAGCTGGGTTCCGGGGAGCGTCCTGCCTCACGTGCGCGACGCGCTGTTATGAATCGAGTTCAGGGCTGAGGCCGAAACACCACTCACCTTGGGCCGAAATAAACCGCCAGTCGCCAACCCGCCTAAAGTTGCGTTTCCCCGCCGCGAGCTGGCCGCCAAAGAAGTTGCGGCGGCGGCGTGTTCGATTTCATTTTGGAGATTCACCCTTATGACGAGAATTAGTTCGTTCGGACTGACCGTGGCCGTCGCATTCGGTTCGCTGGCCTGCTTCAACGTCAGCCCCGCAATGGCCCGCAAGGAGTACAAGGAACAATTCGTCGCCAAGTACGTAACAGCGACTCCGACCACGCCAGCCCAGAAAGCCTTGGCGGCGGACGTCGAAGACTACAACTGCGGCATTTGCCACCTGGGCCCCGGCGGCGCAAGAAAAAGGAGCGCAATGCTTACGGAGCGGCATTGGCAAAGCTGCTGAAGAAAGAAAAAGACGCCGCCAAAATCGACGCCGCGCTCGACACCGTGGCCGCCGAATCCTCAGATGCCGCCAAGCCCGCGGCTCCGACCTACGGCGACTTGCTCAAAGAAGGCAAACTCCCGGCCCCCGCGGAGAAAAAACCTCCCGCCGAGAATTAGGACGACCGGCAGGGCAGAGCGAGATCCAGTACGAACCCGTGCAGGCGGATCAGGCCCAATGGCCCGATTCGCCTGTTTTCATTGAGGCGCTTCAACGATCGCCTGGATTCGTGCGCCCTTCAGACCGCGTCGTCGCTCAATCGAATCTCAAGCCAGGTGTGCAGCGACCCGCCAGGTTCGATCGAAAGCAAATGCGGGTCGACCCCGCGCTCCAGAAGCGCGAAGGCGTCGGGAGCCGTCGTATAGGGCTCGACGGCGATCGCCTCGCGATGCGGCGGAGTGAACACCACACACTGCCGGAAGAGTTCGCCGAATTGCAGCGTCATGGTGCGGCGATTGATCGGATCTCGAACCGTCGCCGTCCGGGCGCCCTCGGCACCAACGCGGCAGGCGAAGACATCATCCAGGTGGGCCTCGCCAAAAGGCATGCCGGCGGTCAGCCGCCGGGCCAACTCGCTGGCGGTGGGTTCGCCCGTTGGCAGCATGTCAGTCAATGCCCACTGCTGGCTGGTCGGCGCCTGGACCACGCATTGGTCCGCGCTCGCCTCGGCTCCCAGCGGCACGCGGAAATAACCATGCATACCCAGGCCGCAGGGAAGCGCCGTGCGGTCGGGATTCGTGATCGTGATATCCGCCCGCAGCGCGGCGGCTGAGACGCGATAAGCAACGCGAACGCAAAAATCGGCCGGCCAACGCTCTAGAATCGAAGGGGCGTCGCGCGACGCCTGAAATTCGCCAACCACGCGGTCTGGCGATCGCTCCACCACGCGCCAGGGCCGAGTGAACACGAATCCGTGCATGGCATTGCCCGATGGGTCGCTCGGCGGCAGGTGATACTCGCGCTGGCCGTATCGAAACGTCGTGCCGCCAATGCGGCCGGCGAACGGAAACAGAATGGGGATGCCGCTGCGCGTCGGCCGCGTCGCTCCGCCGGCAAACTGGGGATCCGCCCACAGCACTTCGACCGTGGCGTCGCGCACCGCGGCTTGAAAACTATAGCAATTGAATCCCAACGCGGGCAGTACTCGGGCCCGGGTGCGACCGGCTGCGTCTTCGAGCAAAACGGTTTCCAAAGTCATCGGTTTTCGAATGCTTGAGAGGAGTGAATGCCCAGCGCGGAAATTCGAATTGGTGCGACCTGCCGCGTGGAACTGATCGCCACAGCGCCCACGTTCCGCCGCGAACGAGCGCGGCGTGCGATCGAGCGCCGCGGTCATCAGCAGCACGACGGCAAACATCAATGCGACCGAACGGCGAACCTGGACCGGCGCCATTTCGCCCGCGGCTCCTTCACTCAGCGCAAGCGCCGCCAGATGATGCATCAGGCCCAGCGCCGCCACGATCGCCAGGGCGAACGCCGCCGTGCCGACCAGATCGGCTCCCAGCAGCGCGCCGCGGTTGCTGGGGGGAACCGCCAGCAGTACCCACACCCCGACCGGCAATTGCAGGAGTGTTGCCGCCAGCGCCCAGCGGGCGGCAACGGCCGTGATCGGGCCGCTCGTCGCCGGCGCCGATGTTGCCTGTTCAGCCCTGACGGCCAAACGCATCACGGCCAGGCCGGTCAAAGCCACCGCCGCCAGCCACACGTGAACCACCATCGCCACGACCTCGGGGTCGACGAGCAAGGTGCGATAAAGCGTGCTGCTGAGAATTTGGTCGCTGAGTTCTGATCGATCGGCCAACAGATTGAGCATCGAAAACAGGGGTGGGAAGTGATACATCAAATCCGTGGCCGCCAGCACCGCCAACAAACCGGCCAGCAGCGGAATCCGCCGCGGCCAGCGCCGGACCTCCAGGTATGCCGCCATGCAGCCGAAGTAAAACAGCAACTCGGCCAAGGAGAACCACAGTCGCCCGGCGGGCAACCGCCCGGCGGCGGCCAAAAAACGCCGCTCGTCGCCCAGCCACAATAGGCCGAGTTGCAATGTTCCCAGCAGGATGCCGATGATCAGTGCCAGCATAGACTGCCTGGCAAGCCGGCGCTCGAGAACGCCGGCCAACGGGTCGCCGCGCCCGCGCCGCGGCGCCCGAGCCAAAGACAGGCCAACGGCGCAACCATCGCCAGATCGATCGCGATCAAATGGGCGGCCAGCACGACGATCGACAGAATCGTGATCAAGCTGCGGACCGCATGCGAAAGAGTAGGGACGCCCCTGAATGCCTGGCCGGCAAAACCGCGCGGCACGGGCCGGCGGCCATTATAGAGACCTTCCCCCGGCAAGCGCAAGCCGTTCTGCCGGACAAACTCGCCAGAAACTCGCCCGGGATCTCTCCGCAAGTCGAATTCGACTTCACCCCGCCGAACCCCGCACCGCGGCAGTCCCGGAGGGCGGGCTCAGCAGCAGGTAGCCCACGGGAATCAACAACCGCGTCAAGAGCATGTTGGTGAGCAACCCGCCGATCACGGCAATGGCCTGTTCAGAAGGTCCTTGGCCGCGGAGCTTGCCAACGGATGGTCTTGGCGGTCGATGGTGGCATTGGCAGCCCGGCGAAGCGTGGGTGTATTGGAATAGTTCGAAGTGTCTCGGATATCGTCCGCAGTGATAGCAGTCTGGCCGATTCGGACGTTTTCTCAGGGCGGCGACGAGCGGCTGACGGCGGTCGACGAAGGAAAGCAGCAATTGTCCTAAGCCGACTGGCCGACTGGTGTTGACTGCCCCGGCGGGCTTCTGTTAAACCCTCGCGCATGGAGATCGTGCATTGAGTTCAACGGCTGCCGCTGGCGAAAGCGTCAACTCGAAATCGACAGAGGCGCACGGGTCGAAAACCCTGTTCGACTCGATCGTTAGGTTCATCGTTCGCCGCCGCGTGGCGATTTCGATCTTTCTGATTGCGGGGCTCGTGCTCGAGGATCTGATCTCGCACGTCGTGCCGCGCGATATCTTGAATCCAATGGACCCCAAGGCGCTTCTTGGGCTATCCTGCGTGATCGGCGGTTTAGCGCTGCGGTCTTGGGCCGCTGGATTCCTGATCAAGAATTCGGAACTCACCACTTCCGGTCCCTATTCCCTGGTGCGCAACCCGCTCTACCTGGGTTCGTTTTTCATGGTGGCCGGCTTCTGCCTGTTGATCGACGACCGGGAAAACATCTGGATCCTTTCCACGGCGCTGTGTTTGCTCTACATGCCGAAAGTGCGCTCCGAGGAGCGGACCCTGGCCGAGTTCTTCCCAGATCAATGGCCCCAGTACGCCGCCCGAACGCCGCGATTTCTGCCGCGCTCGCTCGCCCTGCCTTCGCTGGCCGGCTGGCGGTTATCGCAATGGCTGCGCAGTCGCGAGTACAACGCTGTGGTTGCCAGTGCGGCCGCACTGGTGGCCTTGGTCGTCGTGCGGCATCTGAATGGTTAGGGTGGTTTCACTTTGGTTCTAGAGTGATCTACGCGGGCTCGGCAGGCTGCGAGGCCGCAGGATCATCTGGCCTTTTCGGCCTGAATGGCCTTCTCGATCTGCTCCTTGACGCTTTGCATGTTGAAGCTGGCTCCGGACTGCATGGGCGGGAACTCGATGGCGGTTTCGGCGAATTTCGCCACCTCCTGTTGCACGTACACGAACCGCCAGAATTCGAACACGAACCAGGAGTAGAAATTCAACGAGCCGGTGAGCCCTGTCCGCTCGAACGGATCGAGCCGCAGGTTGGTCAGGATCGGCATGTCCACTTTTACGGTCCCGCCCAGCCAGCCTTGCGGCTGATCGATGAAGCGGTACTTGTAATCTTTGATGCGGACCGCGCCCAGTGTCGACTCGGCGAAGTAAAAGATCTCGTTGCGCTTCGAGGGTCCCTTGCCGGTGATCACGTCCATTTGATTGTAGCCGTCGAGGTGCACCTTGTAGGTCTGGTCACCCAGTTTCTTGCCCATCTTCAGTTCTTCCACGATGTCGGGATTGCCGGCCGCGGCGACGAACGTGGGAAACCAATCGAGTCCGGAGATGATACCGTTCTCGACTTTTCCGGCCGGCACTTTGCCCGGCCAGCGGATCATAGCCGGCACGCGAAAACCCCCTTCGAGCACGGTCCCCTTGGCGCCGGCAAAGGGCGTTTGCCCACCGTCGGGCCAGGTGAAATTCTCGGCGCCGTTATCGGTGGTGAATACGACGATCGTGTTGTCTTCCAGAGCGTCGGTCTTGAGTTTTTTCAGAACCGCGCCAACCACGTCGTCGAGCTGTGCCATGCCGGCTTCCTGCTCGGACCAGCCGTTGTCCGAATTGCGCAACTTTTCGTATTTCTCGCTCAGATGCGTGACGACGTGCATCCGGGTCGGGTTGAGCCAGACGAAGAACGGTTTTTTGTCCTTCTCGGCCTTGTCGATGAATTTGAGCGTCAAGTCGAGGATCTCGTCGTCGATGGTTTCCATCCGTTTTGGATAGAGCGTCCCCGCATCTTCGATCTTTTGCTTGCCGATCTTGCCCCACCGCGACTGCACGGTCGGATCGTCGGTGTCGGTGGCCCAGCAATGCAACATGTTGCGCGGCCCGACTTTATCCTTGAGATCCTGAGGGTAGTTGGGGTGCGACGGATCCTCCATCGCGTCGAGATGATAAAGGTAACCGAAGAACTCGTCGAAGCCGTGCACAGTGGGCAGAAACTCGTTCTTGTCGCCCAGATGATTCTTGCCGAACTGACCGGTGGCGTAGCCCATGCTCTTGAGCGCGGTGGCGATGGTCGGCGCCTGGGCCGGCATGCCGAGCGACGCGCCGGCCTGTCCGACCGTGGTCAGGCCGGTGCGAATGGGCAATTCGCCGGTGATGAAATTAGCGCGGCCGGCCGTGCAACTGGCCTCGGCATAGTAGTCGGTAAACAACATTCCGTCGGCCGCCAGCTTGTCCAAGTTCGGCGTGCGGCCGGCCATCATGCCGCGATGGTAGGCGCCGATGTTCCAAACGCCGATGTCGTCGCCCATGATAAACAGGATGTTGGGCTTTTTGCCCGTTGCCGCGGCCGGCTTGGAAGCCGTCGGGTTGGAAGCTGCCGGCTTTGCACCCGCTTGTGCCAGTTCGGTCGCATCCTGCACGAGCCCGACGTCGGACGGCGCGGCCACATCCGCGGCGGCGACGAGGGTTACCTCGCCGACAACCTGCCCGTCCGACCGCCCGTCGGCCGACGCTAACAGCATCTCTTGGTGCACGGCTCGCTGGCAGCATGCCGCCGGGCTCGAATCCGCCAGTTCCGTCGAAAGGCCGACAGCCGCAATGCGAACCGGCGGAACAGCGCGAACCGGCGGAACAGCGCGAACCGTTTGCCGACGGGGAATTGTTTGTACGTTGCAGCAGTGCGCCGAGTAGGTCTACCTGTCCTTGCACCGCTGATTTGGGCCCAAGGCCACGGGTCGCCGTGGTATAGCCAAGCAGTGCTCCCACGGCCACCAAAACGATTGCCTGCGCTGGGATGGATTTGAACATTTGCGATGGTCTCCTGGGGGTGAGCGGAGATTGTACCGCGACCGCGGCCTGCCGGGCGAGGGGGGAGCCTCGAAGAAATTCGTTTAGGGTTTTCCGTCGCCTCTTTGCTTCGCATGTCGACCGTCGTCACGCATCGAAAACCGACGTGCGACATGCCTGTGTCGGGGCTGCAGCCCATCCGCGCACTGGGCCGGTAGCTGGAACAATAGTCGGCATTGCACAGGAACGACCCGCCACGCTGGGTGCGCTGCGGCATTTCGGGGCGCCGCGGATCGTTGGCCCGCGCTCGGGCCCGCGCGGATTGTTCACGGTGCCTTGCCCCGCCCGGCGGCGGTACGTATCGAGGCCGTACCAATCGCTGCACCACTCCCACACGTTGCCCGCCATATCGTACAAGCCGTATCCGTTGGGCGGAAACGATTTGACCGGCGCCGTCCGCAGATAACCGTCGGTCGCGCGATTCTGGCAGGGGAAAACACCCTGCCAGATGTTGGCTTGCGGCTTCTGGTCCGATACTGCTTCGTCTCCCCACATGAAGTGCTGCGCTTCGTGTCCGCCACGGGCTGCGCACTCCCATTCGGCTTCGGTCGGCAGACGTTTTCCGGCCCAAGTGGCATAGGCAACCGCATCGTCCCAGGAAACACAAACCACCGGGTGGTCGTCGCGGTCCGTAAGATCGCTCTCGGGACCTTCGGGATGACGCCAGTTGGCGCCGGGCGTCCATTTCCACCAGCGGCGAAGATCGTCGAGCGGCACCGGTTCGGCCGTCGGCACGAACACCAGCGACCGGGCACCAGCATTTCCGGCGCCGGCTTGGGACTGCCCGGGGGAAGCTGGCTCATGATTTCGTTCAAATCCACCGGACGCTCGGCCGTGGTGACATGACCGGTGGCGGCGACAAACGCGCGAAACTGAGCGTTCGTGACCTCGGTGGCGTCGATCCAAAACCCACTGACCTGCACTCGATGCGCCGGGCGTTCGTCGGGCCGGGCATCCGGCAAATCGCTGCCCATGGTGAATTCATCACCGGAGATCCAGACCATTCCTGGCGGCGCACTGGCGACGGGCTCTAGCGGGTTTCCCGCCCGCGGCGATACGGCCAGATAGGTGACCGCAAATGAAGAGCTGGCCAAGAATGCCAGAAACAGGAATCGTGCCATGCCGCTAATCCTCGAGTGAACCGCAATTGTAACATTTCGGGTGTCCGCCGGTCATCTGAAGATCAAGCTTGGCACGATCCGCGCAGGGTGAATCCACGACGGCTGGCTCCACATCTCCGAAATGATGTTTACGCCCCACAACATCCACGTAGGCTCGCTTGCCTGCCACTGGCTGGCCAGGCGTGGCTGCGTTGCACATTTCCCGCGTTAACCGCTTGATCAACGACCCCCGTTTCCCCCTGCGGATCGTGGAACTGTTAGAATCTGGCGACTGGTGCGTTTTCGGCCCGGCTCCGCCAGGCATTGTTTGCGCCGTTTTTCCATCGCCCGCGGCGGAAACGACCGGCGGCGGGTGACTTGAAGTTTACCGAGCTGCGGGACCGAACGCGGGTTTCGCCAACACATCGCCCGATTTCCTGATTTCGAAAGGTGAACGCCATGAATCGATGCTTTGGGATGCTGGCAGTTCTCGTCCTTTGCGGCGTGGCAACTGCGGTTGCTCAACCGCCGGGCGGCGATGACGGGCAGGGCGGTCCTCCGGGCGGCGGACGCGGGCCGCGTCGCGGCGGCGACGACGATCACGGCCGGCCGGTCGAAAAGATCGCCAAGGAGCTTGGCGTCACGCCCGAGAAATTCCGAGAGGTGTTCAAGCGCGTCCAGCCGGGCGCCGCGGCGAGGCTCCGACTCGAGAACAGCGCGAGGCCAACCGCAGAATCCTGGCCGAAGGGCTGGGAGTTTCGCCCGAGAAGTTGGATGAGGTGATGGACAAGTACCGGCCTGAAGGCCCTGGCCACGGCGGCGAAGGGCGAGGTCCCGCGGGACGCGGCGGTCCCGGCGCCGACGGGCGCGGTCCGGCCGGGGGCGATCAGGCGCGCGGACCTGGCGGCAGCGATCAAGGGCCGAGCGACCGCGGAGCGCCGCGGTCCGCGTGGCGACCAGGGCTCCAGCGACCAGGGCTCCAGCGGCCGGGGTCGCGGCGGTGCGGACGACCGGGGTCGGCCCAGCGGTCCGCCGCCTCACAACTCGCAGCGCTTTGTCGAACACGCGCTACAGTTCGACGCCGACGGGGACGGCAAGCTCGATCGCGGCGAGTTGACGAAGTTTGCCGACGACATGGGCCGCCGCCGCGCCGAGCAGGAGAGCTCCGGCGCGCCCCACCGCGGACCCGATGGTCCCGGCGGCCCGAAGGACGAGGACGAGTAGAACTCACCAGCCGGGCGAACCGCGCCGCGCGCCCTTGTGTCGAAGGCGCGTTCCCACGTCCGACCAGTGGACGCTGTCCAGCATTCGGCCAGTGACATCGGGCTCGATGTGGGTGGCAGGTTCATGTCGATCAACAGCTTCCTGGGCCGCGGCAGCGGAACGTCGATCTCTTCGGCCCGCCAAGCCGCGTACGAAAGAGCCGCGGGAATGCCGTCTGCCTCAAGATAAGGGTAATCGTCGAGGATTTCCGCGGCAGTCGCGCCGCTGGCGATCAGGCCGACAATCGTCCCCACCGTGACGCGCATCCCACGAATGCACGGTTTGCCGCCCATCACATTGGCGTCGAGGGTGATCCGGTCGAGTTGCGGCATCATTTGCTACGCGGCTCGCGGAAGTCAACGTTCATGGGACAAGCGGCAAAAGGCTCCCCGATGCGTTCTCAACTCGATTACGGGATTCGCAGACCGAGGCACCATTAACTCTTTTGTTAATGTAAGATCATGGGGTGTCGCCCGCCATTACCCCGGACTCTCAGGAGTGCCAGGCTGGAATGACGTCGCATTGAAGGGAACTGGATAATGTGCCGTTGGTGCGAGAATTCTCTGATCGCTGACAGCCTTACGTCCGGCTTGTGGGGGTCTACGGCCGGCCGACGCCAGTTTATGGCGTACGCCGTGTCGGCAGGCGCCGTAGCGGCCGCCAGTTTGATCCCGAGTTCTCCGGCGTTCGCTGCCAGCGGCGCCGAAGTCATCTTTCGTAATGGAGCGATCTATCCAATGACCGCGGCGCGCGCGCCCGCGGAGGCGCTGGCGATCGGCGGCGAGCGAATTCTCGCTGTCGGCTCGGAGGCGGAGGTCGCCGCGCTCACCGGGCCAGCGACACGGATCGTCGACCTGCAGGGCCGCACGGTGCTGCCTGGTCTCATCGACCCGCATCACCACACGGTGCTGGCTGCGCTCCTCAGCGATGTCCTCATCAACGTAGGTTATGCAAAATATCCGCGGCACGACGCAGCGCTGCTCAGCGCTGCGGGCGCAGGCGGCGAAGACGCCGCCTGGCGACTGGATTACGGCCGGCTTTTATGACAACCTCCTGCAGGGCGGGGATTTTTCGATGCAGGAGCTGGATGCAATTTCGACCCGGCATCCGATTTTCGTCCTGTACGTCAACGGCCATGTCGGCGCCGGTAACGCGCTGGCCTTCGAGTGCGCAAAGATCACCGAGAACGTCGGCCAACTGCCAGGCGGCGGCCATTTTGGCCGCCGCCCCGACGGCAAGCTCAACGGTCTGATCTACGAGGAGCCGGCGCTGCTGCGCTTCCTTGATGTCGCCGTGCCGAAGCCTACGCCGGCGCGGATGGCCGAGGCAATCTCGAAATACGCAAATCAGGCGGTGCCGAGAGGCAATACGACGTTGCACGAGCCGGGCACCGTCAAGCCAGAATGGGTTGAGCCGCTGGCTCGGCTCTCCACCACGCTCCCCTTGCGGCTCAGCGCGAGCTTCAGCACCGCTATGCTCGATGCGAGCAAAGCCTATGCAGCGATCGGGCCTCCGATGAAGGCGCGTAGGATTCCCGGCAGCCGGTTTTCGCTGTACGGCATGAAGTTCTGGGCAGACGGCTCGAACCAGGCCGAGACGGCCGCACAGACCGAGCCGTACCTGCACAGTTCGGCTAAGGGCAAGGCAAACTATTCCGTCGCCCAGATGGCCGACCTCTGCCGCAAGGCAAAGGATGCTGGCTGGCCGATTCTCATCCATTGCCAGGGCGACGCGGCGGTCGACGATGCGCTCGACGCCATCGAACGGGCTTATGGCGCCGACCCGGCCACGGGGATCAACCGGATCGAGCACGCGACGATGGCGCGTCCAGATCAGATTGACCGGATGAAACGGCTCGGCGTCGAGCCAAGCTTCATTCCGGATTTCGTCTATCTCTATGGCGCTGCCTACCGCGACCAGATCTTTGGGGCGCCGCGGGCGGAATTTATGGTTCCAGCCGGCGCTGCTGCGAAGGCAGGACTCGGCTTTTCGCTGCACTCAGACAACCCGGCCGCAGGCCTGCCGGTCGATCCACTGCGCCTCGTACAGACCGCCGTTACTCGGCGCTGCGTCATCGACAATTCCATCGTCGGGCTCGGCGTCGCGCTAACGGTCGACCAGGCACTGCGCGCGATCACCGTCAACGCCGCGCGGCAGATCGGGCTCGAGGACGCGATCGGCACGCTCGAGAAGGGCAAGGAAGCTGATCTGACGATTCTGGAAAGCGACCCCTACAAGACGGACCCAGAGAAGATCACGGCAATCAAGGTCAGTGAGACTTGGGTTGCGGGGTTGAGGAAATTCCAGGCGTGAGTAACAGGACGGCAGGCTCAGGGCGGGACACGGATGCGACTGACCGACGACCAGCGACGCCAGCTGGCCGTCAACGCCAAGGCTTTGGGCCGAATGACGCTGCTGGAACTGACGACGGGGCGCCACACCCGATACGTTTCTTCGCTGGCATCGGGAACTCGTGGCCCAGAAATGGGATCATAGCGGTGAACGAGCTCGTTGCTCATTATCACGCCGAGCGGAACCATCAGGGGCTCGACAACCAACTAATCGACCACCAACCAGACTTCGTCCAAATTGTCGGCAAGGTCGAGTGCCGCGAACGGCTCGGCGGATTGCTGCGGTACTACCACCGCAAGGCGGCATGACCGCGTCTCGCGTCATCCGTACCCCAAACCTGGGAATCGATCCTCGTCCCGCTGATCGAGCGCGTTGGACTGCGCCAAGCCGTAGTTCCGCGCCGAACAGTGGCCGATCAAGACCATGCCGAGCACTGGGCAACCCACAACTCGGCCCACATCCCGGCCGTTTTCGTTAATAAAAACTCACGGCCAATTCCGTTGACTCGTGTGTCGCGTCAGCCGGCTAACAAACGAAGAGCTCCCCGGAAGGAACCCTCCTCGAAACAAGGCGCGCCGGTTTTTGAGAGTGGAGATTCATGGAAATCGCACTGCGGTAGGAACTTGTGGGATTTCGAGACCCTTTCGGTCCCCCCAAACCGAAAGAACCCCGTCACGAACTGACAGAAAACCGGTTACCTGGCCTATTATCACGCAGATCGCCCGCATCAGGGACGAGACAACCAAGCGCTGGTGCGGCCGCCTGGCTCCAGGAAACTGAAACTGCCACCAGCTCAGAAGAAGCTGCCGACGTTATCCGAAATTCGCTGCCGATCACGGCTCGGCGGGTTGCTCAAACACTACGAGCGGCGCGCGGCGTAGTTCTGCCCAGACGCGTTTCGGCCGTGCGTTCGATCCGCGGCAGGCCGACGAAATTCGCGAATTGCTCGAACGGCGGTTTCCGAATACCTCGGAGCAGGGACTGCCATCGTGAATACGATTTCACAGAAATACGATTCTACGATCAACTGCCGTCTCTGCCGTCTGGACGACGGCGATTCGCGGGGCTGAATGTCGCGGCGGCCATTGCCTCGGGGTGACAACCAGCCCGACCTTTTCGCGGCCAGTTTCGCCGATATTCCCATTCGCGACCAACGCGATACGATGGAGCGGCCATTCTTCAGTCTGGCCAAAAAGCCCCGGTTGACGCCGATCCAATATCAGGTCGGCAATACCTGGGTCGAAGTCAGCGCCAACCCGCAATTTGGCATGGCAACCATTTGGGACGCCGACATTCTGATCTGGGCTTCCACACAGATCACCGAGGCTCTCGACTCTGGGCTTCGGCCAAATCGGACTATCCAATTCCACCCGTACAATCTGCTGCGTTCGATCCGGCGGTCAGGTGGAGGAGCCGACTATCAACGGCTGCGTGCCGCGCTGGAACGGCTGACGCATACGGCCGTCCGTACCAACATCCGTTCCCAGGGCAAGAAGAAATTCGCCTCATTCCATTGGCTCGAAAGCTGGACCGAAACCATCGACGAGGCCACCGGTGAGCCGAGCGGCATGACAATCACTTTGCCCGATTGGCTCTATTCAGGCGTGGTCGAGCGGGGAGGGGTGCTCACGATCCACGACGATTACTTCTTGCTCACCGGCGGCATCGAACGCTGGCTCTACCGCGTTGTCCGCAAGCATGCCGGCAGCCAGGAAACCGGGTGGAGCTTCACAATGAAGCAACTCCACGAGAAATCCGGATCGGCGGCACGCTTGTCCGACTTTGCGATCGATATCCGTCAGGCTGTCCAAACCAACGGGTTGCCGGAGTACGAACTTTCGCTCGGACGCGACTATCGTGGTAACGAGATCGTGCATTTTGTCCATCGCCAGCACTTGCCCTGCAATCGAAACCTTGCATTCTCGCTCGCGATGCCTGAGCAGCAATCGAAGGCCGCCGATTCGCCTCCCTTGAAATTCAGCACCTTACCGGGCGACGACACGGGCTATTAGGCGCAAGGGGCTCAGCGTACTGCCCGAGATGCTCGTTGTGACCAGGCTCGTGTTGGTGTTACCTGTGATGCTGTAGGTCAACTGATCGCGGTACGGGATGTCAGCGTCGGTGAAGTATTGGGACAGGTCGATTGTTGTCGGTGCGGCACCCTGAGTCACCGTAACGATGGGAATTGTGGTGGCCGTCGGTGCTTCATTGAGTTGCAACGGCTGAGCTATGGTATTGTTCCCGTCGGCCGATCCCCAGGCCGATTCATAGCCTCCGGCTCCATTGCCGAACAGCTCCACCGAGCTAAACGCACCCAAGCCCGTCGCCCCGGTACTGATCGGGAAAGCGTCGGATTCGGGCTGGTTGTTGGGCGTGAAGAATTGCCCCCAGGTATTGGTGCCGTCGCTGGCCACGACTCCAAAATCTCCCTGCGCATCCATGACGACGCCTGGCATCAACTGACCGGCGCCGGCAGGGCCTACCGGAATGGCGCGAGACGCATTGAGCTGGGCGTCGAAGTGCCGCACGTAGGATTGGCTGGTTGCGGGATCGACGTTCACGTTCCAAGCCACGGCGAAACTGCCGTCGGGAGCCGCAGCCACTTCCGCCAATCCACCGGGATTGGTCGTCTGGGGCGGCAGCACCTGAATGGGCGTGGCGTCCGCGCCGTCGCGTAACTGTCCGCTGGCCGTAAAGCGCAGAGCTTGAGTCTGATAATTCGTACCGTCAAAACTCTGCCAGGCCGCCACAAAACTGCCATCCGCGGCCACGCCGACCCAAGGCACCAGATTTTGACTGTCGCCGGGAGCCGAGGCCAACGCAATCGGGCCGCTATCTTGACCGCTTGCGCTGAACTGTCGCACGAAGGCTTGGGTCGTGCCGTCGTCCCCCGTGATGTCGTACGTCATCACGAAGCCGGCATCGTTGCCGTCCATCTCGACCATCAAGTTGGTAGGTTCGCTGGCGCTGGAAAACAGCAGCACGGGCTGGGCATCGAGTGCGGTAGCGGTGCCGCCTTGGAAGCGCAGCGCGTACAGCTCATATAGGCCATTGGAAAGGATCCCCCAGGTGTAGACCGCCGTGCCCTGGGTGTTCAGCGCGGCCGAGTCCATCGCTGGATGGGTTCCCGTGGGACTAACGGTCAGCGGACCACCGATCGGCGTGCCACCAGGCGCGTAGCTCTGGCCCATCACCGCCAGGGTGTTTTGGTCGAACCAAGCCACGAACGAGTTCCCCTGGCTGTCCACGCCGGAGCCGATGGGGTAAGCGTTTTCGATTTGCGACTGTCCCCCGACCACCGGATCGATGGTCATGGCAACCGTATCGGTGGCGGTGCTGAAGGCAGTATCGCCGCCGCTGGTCGTCGTATCGGCGTACGTGTCGTCTGTGCCGCTGGTCTGATCCCACGCGCGGAACGTGATGGCATCGCTGATCGTGCCAAGATACGTGTCGGTCGGAACCAAACGGACGCGCGTGTCGGCATCGGCCGGCAACAATAGGGCGTTCGAGTTGGACACGCTGCCGACGTTGGTCCAGGTTGTGCCGTTGTCGGTGCTGTACTGGATCGTGCCGTGGGTTTCATCGACGCCCACGATGGCGATGCCCAACTGGGCATTCGAATTGGAGACGGTGATGCCTCCCGTCAGGCTGGAGACCAGAACCCCTGGATTCGGCTGGGTCGCATCGCGCGAGGCAAACCCGTAATGTGCGGGCCGACCACGAACGGCACGCGGCGAAGTGCGCTACCCGCGTGCGATGCAACCACCATCAGGTATCGGGCGCCGGTCTTGGGATGCACGAAAACGCTGGTAATGTCGCCTCCCTGGTCCCCCTCGCACGAGGCTTCCGAGGCGAGTTCGACGCGCAGATCGGCCAGCGTCGGAGCCAGGCGAGCGAGCTTGCCAAACGTTTTGCCCAGGGCTTCATATTGCGGAGTCGGACGCAGGTCGGGATAAACCATTGCGGCTGGCGAACCCGAGTTGGTCGGCTCTTTGACCGCGGCCGGAATAGTCGTCGCGGGGGCCT
The DNA here is from genome assembly GCA_963793635.1 of uncultured Planctomycetaceae bacterium. Taxonomy (GTDB): domain Bacteria; phylum Planctomycetota; class Planctomycetia; order Pirellulales; family PALSA-1355; genus CAWCAX01. The sequence continues at coordinate 79,483 of CAWCAX010000006.1, read as the reverse complement.
GCGAACTGTCGCCCCCGGGATGCATGAAATGGAAGTAAAACATCCCGCCGCCCCCATGGCGAACGCCGACCAGGCTTGCCAGCGAATTTGTGCGGGCGTTGGAGGCATCCAGTGAGGACCACAACCGGGCAGATAGACGATGTTTCCCTGCTCGTCCTCGCGGTTGGGTCCCCAAGGCTCCTGAAAGGATTGCCCCATCATCCACGGCCGTCCCGGCTGTCGCACCACGTTCTGAGTGACCTGCATCCAGGCACTGGTGCCGTTGCCGTAGCTGCCTGGATCGCCCGGCCCGAAGAACGGGTAGACGTCGGACGCCAAAATATCGAAACCGCATTTTCCTGCCGCGGCTACGTCGTTCCACATCGCCACGGTCACGGTTGGTTCGTCAGGCAGGCAGGCTTTCCAGGCTTTGGCGTAGGCGGCCATTTCGGGCATGTACTCGGTGCGCGGTTCGTCTCCCAAACCCCAGGCGATCGGTCGCGGGGCGTCGCCCCAGGCGGCGCTGGTCCGTTCGGCCAGCGCTTTGATGATCGCCCGTGCGGACCTGCGGCACCGAGCCATCCAGCTCCGACAGGCAGGCCACCAGGTAGATGCCGCGTTTGGCGGCGTGCCGCGCGAACTCGGCTCCCTCTTCGGCCGACATGTGCGTCAGCCACACGGCGTTGATGTGTCGCTTGGCCATGCCATCGAGGGCTTCGTCGATCTTGGCCCAGCGCTCAGCTTCCGGCAGATCGCGAAACGTATACTCGCCGGCCCAGTACACACCCAGCGGCATAAAAGCGGGGCTTTGCTGTGGCCGCTCGGGCTCATTAGCAATTCCCGTCGCCGAGCAGATCAACTGTAGCCCGACGAACGCAATCGAAAACACAGACAGACGACCAACACGGAATCCAATCATTTTGATTGAGCCTCACAACAAATCTGGAAGTGTGGCGGGCGGTTAGGGCAACAAGGCGCGTAAGATACGCGACGCTTCGGGCTTGGAAAGCGTGTTGCGATGCACAACGGCGGCCACGGCCAAAGGATACACGTCATTAACGGAAATACCGGCTGGCAACTTCCATTCGAATAGCGGTTGTGAAAGAGACGGATACAAATACTGCCACTCGAAAGGTTCGTCGCCATTGCCGGCCAACACAAATCCGCTGAGCTTCCACCAGGCGACCAAAGCATCGACTGCCTCGGCAATCTTGTCGGCGGCATCTTGCGCCGAGACCGCCGGAGCCTGACACGCCAGGAGCACCCGCCGGCGCGACTCGACGGCCAGCGCTAATGTCTCCACATACTTTCGAGGACCGCCGGGCAACGCCGCGGCGACATCTCCCTGCAGCTCAAGGCCACGTAGTTGGCCGGGCAATTCGGCCCCCAGACGGTCGAGTGGAAGATTCAGATAACTCCAAGCCGGTATCAATAGTTCAGGCGGTCCGCCCAACAATTTGGCCAGGCCGGCTAAGATCTCGTCGTCCGACCGATCCAATTCGCTTAGGTTGGCGGCGCCTTGAGCGAAGAAGTAAATGTTCGGCAGCATGGTGATCGGCTGCTGGGCATTGCCCATGATGCCGCGACACTGGTCGGCAAACTGCGCCTCTTTACGTAGCACCTGACGAATCTCTTGGAACCGCAACGCCCCGCTGGCGCCGAGGGTTCAGAATTCGACGGCCTCGTAACACAATAGTGTCGAGCGGTCCATCAGGCCATATTCGGCCGCCAACGAGATGTTCAGGCGATCGTTGGCATGACCTTCCATGCTGCGGCCTGGCAGCATCTCCCACGGCTCCGGCAAGTCGGCCTTCAGTTTTTCATAAGAAGCCCGCAACTGCTTTTCGAGCTGCTCATTCGATCCTTGCCATACTCCACTCGAGCCCCAACCGCACCAAAGCCAAGGAATGACCGTCTGGTGTTTGGGGTCGACGCCAAATTGGTCAATAGCCTGGCGGTCGTTCTTGAAAACGCGCACGAAATCGGCCGGATCGGCCCCAGGATAGCCACCCGGATCACCATCGATCGTGACGTAACCGTCGGCATTGTTCAATATCCGCCAGAGTGCCGTACGGTGCTCCAAATACTGCCGGGCTTCGTCCGGGCGGTCGAAGCGAATTGTGCGGAAGGACGGATAAGGGTTTCGTGCCGGCCACGGCTTGGCGGCAATCTCAGCGCGCGTCGTCAGATTGGGACACGCGGTGAGCCAGCATTTAAGGCCGGCGGCATGGGCGTCGTCGATCGTGGCGCGAAACTTTCGCACTTCGGCCTCGTCGGCGTCGGTTAAAGGCATCGGAATCGATTCGAGCATCGGCCAGATCATCACCGCGTCGTAGCCCATTGCCCGCAGCACGTTGAACATGCCGGCGAAATCTTCCCGGGTCCAGGTGCGCACGGCGTACGGATGCTTGAAAAACCAACCGGTGTGCAGGTAAAACCCTCGATGCTGAAAGCCGGCCGGCTTCGCCTCGTCGGCGAAGGCCGGCGCAAAGAGCATAAAAATGGCGAGCAAAAGCAGCACCACGAATCGCCGCAACATTTAGAAACTCCCTTCGCTGTCGTTCGAGCCTGGCCGTCAGTTCGCCGGCTCGGCCACATGGGTATTCGGAAGCCACGCATAGCGTCATTCACCTGGTCAGCGCAAAGTCTCGTTGATTTTCAGTTTCATTCGGCGAAACCGTGATCCGCAGCGTGCTTTGGCGATTGTATTCGGGCGGGATGAACTGTTCGCGGACGGTGGTCGGCAGTCCCTGGCCGGAGGCATTGGGAACGTAGGTTGTTTCATTGCTGCCCAAGGCGGTGATCTCCACGCGGTAGGTTCCGCCGGCGCGGGGGCCTTTTGTACTGGGAAGATCGTACTTACCCTGCTCAATCGCTCCGCCGGTCGAGGGCCCCGACGTGCTGTCGATCGGATTCAAAAGAATCTGCCCGAGTTCGATCGGCTGGCCGTCGTAACTGACCTCACCCCAAACGCGCATGTTCGTCGATTTGGAACCGCAACCGGTTGCGAGCAGCAATGCCAGCGCAATCACTATTGGCGAGTTCCGCATCGAAGAATCAACTGCGTCCCTGAAGGGGTCGGGAGCCGGTGGCGCGGCTAGGGGACCAAAATAATCTCTCCGCTGTCGATGCTGGCCAGGTCGATCCAGAGTTCCGCGTCGATTTCGTCGGAAAAGAAATGCACCGAACCATCGGCGAGGCAGGCGTTCACTCCGCCGGGGTGCATGCTCCGGGCCGCGTTGATCAATCCGCTCCAGCAGGGGGCCGTTGGCAGGCAGGGTGCCTTCAGTGCGCTGCAGTAGGTGAGACCGCCGAGCAATTGATCGGGAATCGCGGAGTTAGGAGTCCGCAAGTGCGAATAGCCGGTCCCCAAATCGGACCACCAAACGCCCCGTGTGTCCGTTGTCCCATCCGGTCCGGAAATCACCTCCGAAAAAGCCACTGTTCTGGAGGTGCCATCTTTGATGTCGCGAAAACCGCGATAAACATTCCAATTGAACAACGCTCTCTTGAGGCAGGGAGTCGGGCCGCTCGGACTACAAGGATTGTTCGCATCGTTGCAGGCCAAGTCGAAATTCGACAGGCCTTTTTCCATGATCGAGCCGGCGGGGCTTAGCGCGCAAACATAGCTGGAGCGCGTGAAGCCATCGGTTCGCCCCTCCCCCACCATAACTCCGACTTGGTCCGAAGGGCATTCGTAAAACGGCATCTTCATTTTGAACACCGCAGCGTTGACCGTGTTGTAGTTCGGCCCACGAAAGCCGGAAGTCCAGTTGTAGGCCAGGGCCACGTTGGCCGCTTCCAAGTACGGCCAAATGTACATCGTCCAGTTTTCGACCACGTTGCTACCGAATTCGATACCGCGATTGTCTGGGTCGGTGGACAACGAGCCGGGAGGAAAAACTCTGGCGCATCGGCGTAGCAATGCGCCGCCAAGCCAATCTGCTTTAGGTTGTTGCCGCACTCCATCCGTGCGCGCTGCTTGCGCGCCGCTTGAACTGCCGGCAGCAGCAGCCCGACCAGAATGCCGATGATCGCAATCACCACTAAGAGTTCAACGAGGGTAAAGGCTGTTCGGGTTCGCGGCAAGGCGCGGAGGTCTACCTGGTGCGGCATACGTCCCTCCAACATTTCAACGTCGTCCTGGTCCGATCCAACCAGGACGACGCGCCAAGCCCGACGAGAGCCACCATTCCGATGCCGGGCAGAAAGGCCGTCAACGACTCGGCTGATACAACCGCGGCAGACTACGACATCTCGAAAACGGGAAACCAAGTACACGTCCGTCAGATGTCGCGACGCGACACGCGACGCCGTAGCACCGCCGCTCCCACCAGGCCGATGCCCAGTAGCACAAACGCTGACGGCTCAGGCGCGGGCAAGGGGTAATTCAGATCGGAAACCACAAACGCTCCCGGGCTAAAGGTAAATACCCGCGCTTCGTCGACTAGACCATTCAACGGGACAGCACCCCCCCCTCCGCGCCGATCGTGAACAGTTGAGTCGGAGTGAATGGGCCATTGGTAGTAGCTACTGCGGCCACACCATTGACGTAGAGCGTGAAGGTGCCACTGGCACGAACTAAGGCCAGGTTTGTCCAAGTATTCGCTACCGTCGCCACCGAGCTCATGTGGATCGCCGAATTTTCTTGCAAGATGCCCCAATCACCGCCGTAGGCCCACACCTCGTAGCCATTCATGTTACTTCCTGCTGAAAGCAGTACCTGAGTGCTACCCAAAGTGCCTGCCGCCAGGTTGACCCAGGCCTGCATGCCGAAGTTATCGGTGGGTAAAGTCGCAGTGGGAATGCCTGAGAAATAATCATGGTTGGCACTAGAAAGACTGACCGAAAGAGTACTTCCTGCGGCGTCGGAGGCAGGTACGTTACTCGAATAGGTCGCAGCGGGACTGCCGTACGTCGTCAGGTCGCCAAATCCCCCGACCGAGTCGACGGTGGTTGAGTTGACAGAATTGCCGGCCGAAGCGCCGGATCGCTTTCGCCCAAGTGGTAATCGGCGATTGTGATGATCGTCGCATGCGCTCGAGGGCTGGCGATGCTTAGCAGAGCAACAGAGGCCAACGCCAGTGAAGGCACGAAGGAAAACCGCGGGTGGAAAGACAGTGAGTTCATTAGACATTCCTTTCGGACAAACGAATCAAAGGTGAATTAGATGAATATTCGCTAGTTTCTGTGCCGCTGCAACGATCTGCCTCCGTGGCAATCCGGCGGTCTCCACAAGCAACTGGATCGACGTCGTCGGACGACAGCCACGCTTCGGCCTGACCCAACTTGCATTGACCGAAATATCTGATCGGATTTAACCTCGACCCGATCGCCCGTAGTCGCTTTCCCCAGAAAGCGCGTACCACGGCAACGGCGGAGACTCCTCCAGCATAGCCGGATGTTCATTTATGTTCAAGTATGTGTATTCGTGTTTTTCGGAAATATCTGGCCACCCGAGCCTGGGGAAAGTTCACGGATTGAATCCAGTTGGCCCGGCCGATTCCCGGCGGACGGCAGTCGTTGGCCGCAGGGAACTATCTTGACATGTGTCTGAGGCACACTAATATGAACACGATTGAACATTCTGCCGGCCCGGGATTGCGAATTCCCCCAGTCACTCCGGAGGATTTGGGACCACACCATGGCGATCGGCTCATTTTCCAGTCTCGACTGGGCCAAAATCGATTCGACTCTGTGCCCCCAGATCGTGGCCGTCCCGCCGGGCCCCGAATCCATCCGGCTGCACGAACGATGCACGAAGCACTTCAAAGGCCTGAGCAGTCAGGCCAAGCTCTTTCCCGTGGCGTTCGAATCGGGTGAGGGCTGCGTGCTGGTGGATGTCGACGGCAACAAGTACCTCGATTTCTCGTCGGGCATCTATGTCACGACGCTCGGGCACTGCCATCCAAAAATCAGCGAGGCGATCGCTCGATATGCGCACCAGCTCATGAACATGCACGACTTCACCACTCGGATAAAAACCGAGCTGGTGGAGAAGCTGGCCCAGGTGCTGCCTGGCGATTTGACTGCCTTTCAGCTTTACGACTCGGGCACGGCCGCGGTCGAAGCAGGCATGCGGGTGTTGCGTGCCGCGACCGGACGGGGCGAATTTTTGTCGTGCTTCAACGACTTCCACGGCAAATCCTACGGAGCCGTCTCGCTGGGGCATATTCGCTCGCAGGTTTACGGACGCACGCGGGCACCCGGTTCGCACATGGTGCCCCGGCCCGATGTCTACCATCCCCTGTGGACCAAGGCCGACGGCACGATCGACACCGACCAATACATCGCCTTTTACGACGACTACATCAAACGAGGCACGGTAGGCGACGTGGCAGGCTTCGTGCTCGAACCGATTCAGGGCTGGGCCGGCTCGGTGATTCCACCCGACGATTTCTTCCCCAAATTGCGCGCCTACTGCGATGACAATGGCCTGTTGTTGATGGCCGACGAGGTGCTTACCGGTTGGGGTCGCACGGGCAAATGGCTCTGCACCGAGCACTGGGATGTGCTGCCCGACGTGGTTTCGATCGGCAAGGGATTTGGCAACGGCTTTCCGGTCACCTGTGTCGCGGTGCGCGAGCCGTACCAAGAATGCTTCGAACAGATTTCGGCATCGAGCAGCTATGGCGGCAATCCCATGGCCTGTGCCGCGGCGCTGGCTTCGACGGAAGTCATCGAGGAAGAAAATCTGCTCGCGCACGCCACTCATTTAGGAAACGTGGCTTTGCGACGCATGGAGCAGATGAAGTCTGCGCAGGCACTCATCGGCGACGTCCGCGCCAAAGGCTGCCTGATGGGAATCGAGCTGGTCAAAGACCGCAATTCGCGCGAGCCCTTTCCGGAGGCCGGGATCATGGTCTACCAAAAGGCGTTCCGCAAGGGACTGGCTTGGATTCCGGCCGGGCACATTCTGCGCATGAGCCCGCCGATCGTGATGGACGAACTCGCGCTGCTCAAAGGCCTAGACATCATCGAAGAGTCGATTGCCGAAACCGCTCGGGAACTGCAGTATTAGCATGAAAACGGTGCGGTTTGGAATTATCGGCTGCGGCTTGATGGGGCGTGAGTTTGCCAGTGCCATCGCACGCTGGTGCCATTTTACCGATCTCTCAGTCCGTCCGGAGCTGGTGGCGGTCTGTAATCGTCGGGCGGACAAATTTACCTGGTTTAAGCGGAACTTTCCGACGATCGAGCAGGCCACTAGCGATTACCGTGCGCTGTTGGCGAACCCGCGCGTCGATGCTGTCTATGCGGCGGTGCCGCACCACTTGCATCGCGAAGTGTATTGCGCAGCGATCGAGGCCGGCAAGCATTTGCTCGGCGAAAAACCGTTCGGCATGAATCGCCACGACTTCGGGCAGATTGCCGCTTGTGCTCAGGCGAACCCAGATGTGTTTGTACGCTGTTCTTCGGAGTTTCCATTTTTTCCGGCGGTGCAACGAATCGGCCGGCTCGTCGAGCAACAGGCATTCGGCCGAATTTTGGAAGTGAACGCCGGCTTTCTGCATTCCAGCGATTTGGATCCGCACAAGCCGGCAAGCTGGAAGCGGCAGCGAGCCCAGAACGGCGAATACGGCTGCTTGGGAGACCTGGGTCTCCATGTGTGCCACGTGCCGCTGCGGGCCGGCTGGATTCCGCAGAACGTTCGAGCAATTCTTTCCAAAGTGTTCAGCCATCGGCCCGGTCCCGATGGCATGCCGGTTGCTTGTGACACCTGGGACAACGCAACCCTATTGTGCGAAGCGACCGATCCAGGGAGCGGTGCATTGTTTCCGCTGCTGCTGAAGACTCAGCGGATCGCTCCGGGGGAAAAGAACAGTTGGTACTTGGAGGTGCTCGGCACGGCCGGCGCCGCGCGCTTCTCCACCAAGAACCCTAAGCGGCTGGAACTACTGAAATACGAAGGCGGCGAACAGATCTGGGGACAGATCGACATGGGTTATGAGGCTGCGTTTCCCGGCGTGACGGGTGGCAATTTCGAGTTTGGATTTTCCGACGCTTTCCAGCAAATGTGTGCCGCCTATTTGCATGAGCTGACAACGGGGCACCCGGTGCAGAAGTTCGCGGGCTGTGTTACCCTGGAGGAAGTCTCGCTGAGTCATGCGCTTTTCACCGGCGCTCTGGACTCTAATGCACAGCAATGCGTCGTGGCGCTGCGGCCGTGCGAGACCGGTTGTGTCGTCGCGCCGCCGGCTCCGCATTTCGCGGAAGGACCGCGAAACTTCAAACACCATGAATCAGCTAACCAGACATCGTCGCATTTGTGAATTGTTGGAGACCCGTGGAGAATGTACGGTCGAAGAGCTTACGACCCTGCTCGGCGTGACGGGAATGACCATTCGGCGGGACCTGCTGAGCTTAGCCAAGCAGGGCAAAGTCATCCGCACGCACGGAGGAGCGACCATGGCGCAGCGGATTAGCTTTGAATTTGCTTTTTTGAATCGCGCCGCGAAAACAGCGCGGCTAAGCGCGCCATCGCGCGCGCCGCGACAGCGATCATCAAGGACGGTCAGTCGGTGATGCTCGATTCGGGAACCACCACGCTAGCGATCGCCCAGCAGTTGCACGGCAAGAAGAACGTGACAGTAATCACCACCTCGCTCCCGATTGCCAGCGAGCTGCAGTATGATCCGGGCATCGATGTGCTGCTGCTGGGCGGCTATATGCGTCCCGGCACACCCGACCTGGCCGGTGCGCTGACCGACGCGAATCTGGAAACGCTTCGCGCCGACTTGGCATTTACCGGGGCCGATGGGATCGACAGCGCCGGCATTGCCTACAATCAATCTCCCGACGTCGCCCGCATGCTGACCAGGATGTCTGCTTCGGCTCGTGAGGTGTACGTTGTCGCTGACGGTTCGAAGCTCGGGCGGACCGCGCTGTTTCGCTATGGCAATCTGAAAGATTGGGCCGGGTTGATCACGGATCAACAGGCAGCGCCCGACATTCTCAAAAAACTGAAAAAGTTGGGCATTAACGTCGTTAAAGCCCGCGGTCGCTAATAGCGCCCGAGTCGCCAGCAGGCAGGCACCCATGCAAGAACTCGATCGGGCACTGGGGCTTTCACTGCAAGGTCTTCCGGCCCAAAAAGCCCTGGAGGACTGCGCCCGGCAAATTTCAGCCTGGAACGTAGCATTGCCTTGCGTGCAGCCCCTGGTGCTGGATTTCGGCTTGGGGGATTTTCATCAGATCGGACTGATCGAGTATTGGATCGCCAACGAGGCCCAAGCCGGCTATTGCGGCAAGTATTTATTCGTATTCGACGGCCAGACCTGCCCACGCCATCGACATGAAGTCAAGCACGAAACGTTCTTCCTGGTCAAAGGCCGTTTGGTCGTGGAATTCAACGGCAGGGAAGTTGGAATGAGCGAAGGCGACGTGCTGCCCATCGGGCCGGGCAAATACCACAGCTTCACAGGGGTTGGCGCTGCTTTGCTGCTCGAGCTGAGCATGCCCTGCCGGATCGACGACAATTTTTTCGAGAACCAGGACATTCCGATTGGCGGGAACTGGCGCGGGAGATCTTCGACGTGACCTTACGAGCCGGCGCTGCGGCGACCGACATTTCGCCTCCGCTCGGTAGCCCGTTGTTTGGTTATCCTCATGTCGAGCGCAGCTCAACAGGAGTTTATGATCCGCTCTTGGCTTCGGCTTTATACCTGGAAAACGGCGGCGATGCGGTCGTCTTGCTTGCTCTCGATTTGTTGTTTCTCGATCCGCTGCATGCGCGCGCCGTGCGTCGCTCGGTAGCCGAACAGCTTAAACTTGATGAATCACATATTTTCATCGCCTGCACGCATACACATTCGGGGCCAGTAACGAGTCAGTTGCTGCTGTGGCGCGAAGATCCGTCGCAGAAACTGCCCGATGCGGCGTATATGCACGGGCTTTGCGAGCAGATTGTCGAGGCCGCGCGTCGCGCCCGGCAGGCGGCCCAATGGGCGGAAATTGCCTGGACGATTGCTCGGATCGAAGGCGTTGGCGGCAATCGTCTCGATCCTTGCGGCGCGAGTGATCCCGAGGCTGGGGTGCTTGTCGTGCGAAGCGCGGCGACCAAGCAATGGTTGGCATGCTTGATCGTCTATGCGATGCATCCCACCGTGCTGCACGAAGATTCAACGCTGGTTTCCGCTGACTTTCCCGATGCTCTGCGTCAGGCGTTGCGTGAGCGTTTTGGCCGGCAGTTGGTCGTCGTGTACCAAATGGGAGCGTCAGGAAATCAAAGCCCGCGGCACTTCACACGAGGCAACACCTTTGCCGAAGCGGAACGGCTCGGCCGACTCGCCGCGGGATCCATCGTACCGACAATCGAGCAACTCGGCGACGGCGACTTCCACTCCGCCGCTTGCCTATCGGGCCTAATTGAGCAGGTTGAACTGCCGAGACGGTCATTGCCATCGATTGCCGATGCCGAGAACCGGCTTATATTGGCTCGCCAACAATGGAGAAATTTGCGTGAAATGTCGGCGCCTGCCGCGACGATTCGAACTGCGGAATGCGCCGTGTTCGGCGCCGAAGGAAGCCTCGCGCTGGCTCGGTTGCAGGCGTGCGGCGAAATCGATCGTACGTTAGCCCCTCAGATGCCGTTGGAAGTGCAGGCGATTCGCATCGGCGACGTTGCGTTGTTGGGATTGCCGGGAGAATGTTTTGTCGAATACGGCCTGGAAATCAAACGGGGCAGTTCATTCCGCACACACGTCGTGACTTTGGTGAACGGCCACCTGCAGGGATACATCGTCACGCCCCAAGGCGCAGCTCAGGGAGGTTACGAGGCGGAATCGTCCGTGTTCGCCCCTGCGGCCGGAGCGGTGCTGGTCGAGACGGCGCTGAGGTTACTCGCCACGCTATCGCGCGCCATGTATTCTTCTATCGAGAGTCCAGGGTGTCATATCTTGTAATCGATTTGGGAACCACGTATTTCAAGTTTGCCCTGGTGGATGGCGAGGGGGACCTGCGTTACCTGGCGCGATTGCCGGTCCCCATTAGCCAATCCCAGGTCGGCCATTGCGATATTGACGCCGTCGATTTCCAAAGCTTGATTGCCGACGGCATTGGCAAGTTATCGCGGCAAGCCGGTGGCTTGAGTGAGGTGCGAGCGATCAGCTTTGCCGCACAGTCCAACAGTTTTTTGCTCCTGGATGAAAGCGATGCGGCCATTACGCCCGTTATTCTGTGGCCGGACAAACGGGCGATTGGCATGATGTCGTCGAATTGGCACGAAAGCCTGCCAATGTTCCGTACTGTGACCGGGGTGCCGGCTATCGGCCCTCAGTTCATGGTGACGAAATTGGAATGGCTCAGACAGCATCAGCCCGGCGTTTGGCAACAGGCGCAAGCTCTGCTTGATTGGCGACTATCTGACGCTCCTGTTCACCGGCATGCATTGCACCGAGATAGGAGCCGCCGCGTTTACAGCGCTGGTCGAAATCGACAAGGGGCGCTGGTGGTCCGATTTCGTCGAACGATTGCAACTTGACCCGGCTTGGCTGCCGACCCTTGTTCAGGCGGGGACCGACTTGGGGCCGATTCGCGCCACGATGGCTGATCGTTACGGATTGCCCCATGATTGTCGCTTCATCGTCGGCTGCTTCGATCAGTATGCCGGTCCCGTCGGTGTTGGGAATTTTAAAACGCAAATCCTCTCCGAAACGACGGGCACGGTGCTCGCATCCGTTCGCTGTGCCGATGCTGTCGATGCGAACCTGAACGAGTCCGTGTTTCAAGGACCGAAACCTGTCGGAGGTGGGTATTATCGCTTGGTATACAGCGAATTAGCGGCAAACTATTTGGAACGCTATCGTGAGCAGTTGCCGGGTCGTCCAAGCTTCGCCGAATTGGATCAACTTGCAGCGACGGCGGAAATCGGGGCGGGTGGGTTGTCGCTTAATGGCGCTGCACCAGGCGGCAGTGCGAATCATTGGTTCACCGGCTGGACAAGCCGTAATACCCGGGCAGACGCCGTGCGCTGCCTGCTGGAAAGCGTTGCTTGGGAGCTGGGCGAGCAGGTGGCCCGCTTATCTCCTGCCGATCGCCCTGCCGAGGTGCGCGCTGCCGGCGGCGGAGCAAGGAGTCCACTTTGGCTACAGATCAAGGCAGACATTCTAGGTCTGCCAATGGTTGCCACAACCTGTACGGAGCCCGCGAGTTTGGGAGTCGCGATGATCGCCGAAGCAACGCGATCAAACGCATCCGTGCTCGATATTGCTGAGAAATGGGTCAAGCTGGGGCGGATCCAAGAGCCAAATCAAGCAAGCCACCGCGAATACCGAGCGCTGAACGCCGGATGACGCAATTTGCCAGGAGCGCCAGCAGTATGCAGCGGCCGACGACCACGGCAGACGACGCGCAAGCGAGCATCGCCTACCTCTTCCTCATCACCTTGGTGGCGGCGGTGGGTGGATTCCTATTCGGCTACGATCTGTCGCTGATTTCAGGAGCGATCATTTTTTTGAAATCCGAGTGGCAGCTCTCTCCGTTTGGAGTTGGTATCGTCGCCGGCAGTGCGATTCTTGGCTGCCCGTTCGGTCCACTAGCTGGAATGTGGCTGGCAGACACTTGGGGGCGCAACCGAACACTTATTTTTTCGTCGCTGTTATTTTCTGCGTCGGCGCTAGGCACGGCACTAGCGCACGGGATGTATGACTTCAGCTTTTGGCGATTTATCGGTGGAATCGGGGTCGGGTTGGCCTCAACCGTTTCCCCAATGTACATCGCCGAAATAGCTCCAGCCCGACTGCGTGGCATGCTGGTACTAGTGAACCAATTGGCGGTTGTCATCGGTCTGTCGCTCTCTGTGTATGTGACCTATCTGCTGTCATTCGAGGGCCATTGGCGCTTGATGTTCGCGACGATGGCCTTGCCGGCAGCTTTATTGATGATTGGGTTGTTCTTCGTACCACAAAGTCCAAGGTGGCTCGTGCTACGCTCGAGATATGACGAGGCTCTAGCCGTGCTGACGCAAATCAACGGTCGCACGCAAGCAGAACGCGAGCTTCAAGACATTCGCGAAGAAATCGGTGAAGAAGTCGGAGGTTTTCGAGAACTGTGGCAACTTGGCGTCCGCCGAGCTTTGGTCATCGGTGTTGCTGTGATGGTGTTTTCGCAGATCAACGGCGTCAACATGATCCTGTTGTATGCACCCACCTTGTTCATGGAAGCAGGCGTAAGCGATGCTCCCGATGCTATCTTGAATAGCGTTTATCTGAACACTTGGATTACGCTTTGCACCGTCGTCGCATTTTGGCTAACGGCAAAATGCGGTCGCCGACCAATTCTCATTTGGGGTTCGATTGGTATGGCCGCGGGCCACGCATTGATGTTCTTTCGGTTCGCGTACGACCTGCCGACCCTGGTGACGATGGCAGCCATGTTCTTGGCGACAGCATCGTTTACGCTCACGCTTGCGCCGCTGAGCTGGGTCATTCTCTCCGAGATATTTCCCAACCGTGTGCGTGGGGCCGCAATGTCGATCTCTACGTTGGCCATGTTCAGTGCATCATTCATCACAGTAAATGTGTTTCCGATTGCGCTCGATTGGTTCAAGACACATTATGGTAATCCGGGCGGGACATTCTTGATTTTCGCCGGGATTTGCTTAGCCTGCGCGCTTTTCGTGTGGCGGGAGTTGCCGGAGACCAAGGACCAAACTCTGGAAGAAATCGCCCGTTCTTGGTTGCGGGGCGAACATGAATCCTGATCGGGATCCGTGCGATTCTAAGACAACGCGCGTGTCGAGTGCGGAGCGGAAACCGCAGGGCAATTCGATCGAGCGATCGAGCGATCGAGCGATCGAGCGACGAAGTAGGCTCCTCATTCAAAACGCACGAGCAAGCTGTGATGATGAATTGCCGCAAACCACGGCGAGTTTTTCGCTGGTCAGGATTCCGGTCAGGAATGGGGTAGAAAATTGGCGATTCGATGCCAATAATAGACTCGGAATCCACGGGATTTCCCGGGTTTTTCGCATCAGGTGAGTTTCTCGAAATCAGGTGCCCCGCAAGGGGTTGTGGGTTCGAATCCCAGCGATCGTCTGCCGCACCTGGATCCTGTCGAAACCAATCCTTTCTGCCCAAGTTGCCGATTGCACAGCAACTCCATGTTCCAACAGCCATAAACCGATCCGCACGATCTGCACTTCATACGAAGCGAAACAGCTGCCCCAGTTTGCCGTCGTCGTCCACCGCAACGTGCAGGTAGGCCGAGGTAATGCTGACGTTGCTATGGCCCACTGCGTCCCGGACCTCGGCCAACGTGCGGCCACCGGCCAAGGCGTGACTGATAAACGTGTGTCGGCCGTGATGAATCGTGAGGGCCGCCAAACGTTCTGGGCCCAACATCTTGCAGGCCGTCCGAAATCGCTTGCGAAGCGTGTGACGCGATAGCGGCGTGCCATTGCGTCCCGGCCGGAGGGAACCGACGAAGGGCTCCGTTGGCCCGGCGCTGTTCTTGAGACGTTCGATTTTCCAAGCGGCCAAATCTTCCAGCGTGCCGGCGTCCCACCAGAGTGGAACGGTCCGTGGACGGCCGCCTTTGGAAGCACCGGTGCGGATGCGTAAATACGGTCGGGCAAGCTCCGTTCGCACGTCGGCAACTTGCAGTTTGGCGATTTCACTGGCCCGCAGACCGCAGCAGCAGGCCAAGCGGAGCAGGACCAGGTTCAAGTGGGTGTTGGGGGAACGCTGGGCCTTGCGGTGCAGATCCGCCAGAACGGCGGCAAGTTCCCGGCGGGAAAGAATCTTGGTCGCGTCGATATTGCGGGGGCGATACGTCTGCATGGGGTCCTCGGCAGGGAACTGTCTCAAAAGTCCTTAGCACGGCGGCACGTCCGCCGTGTTGGACAGTCAGTACCTCGGGTCTGCCAGGAACTCAAGCGGGTTCGGACCCAGTTCGCCCATCTTGGGTCCGAGTTCGTAGGACGCGGAGATTTCGGCCGACCGAAACCTGCTCGGTGAGCAACCGAAATCTGCTCCAGCGACCCGGGCACGGCTAGCGGCGCCGATGACGAAACAGAGGTGTTGGATTACCGCCCGGCACGAACTGAATGCCGAACCGCAGGGGCGAAGGGCCCGGAATCGAAAGCATCTTGGGCGGTCCGGAATGCGCGCGAAACCGCGCGAGCCACAGGAATGCGCCGGACGAGGCGTCGACCTGATCGTCGTAGCGGCCGTTCGGGAACACGCACAGTTCGTCCAGGTACGCCTGGTTCCATTCCCCACGTACCAACAGCACGTTGTCGATCCCGCATTGCGACGCGAGCGGCTGAGCGCGGACCGCCTTGGATCCTGTTGGTCGATCGAACGAAACGTTGAAGCCGGCCAACTTACGTGTCAGATAGGTCGTCACGCTCTTACCGGCGGAGCCGGGTTCTTGCTCCAAAATGATTTGCACTTCGCGGCCATCGAGGTTGGCTGTATCGAGGATTATGTTGTCGCGTTGAGTCGGATTCCATCGCCCGCGCCGGACGTCTTCGACATAGAACGTCCCCTGCTGGGTTCTGCTCAGCAGGGCGCCGCATGTATAGTCGCCGTCCACCGCCGCCGCCAAGTCCCAATACCGAACGCGGCGAGCGGCACGCGGTCGCTGGGCAGCAATCTGGAACCAACGCCGCTGGAACAGGCCGCCGTCCAACGGCGCCGGCCGCTGTTGCAATTGGCCAGCCGTGCCGTAAAGTCCGAGCCGCCGCTTGAGCTCGTCGACCTCGCGTCGCGGGAACCGCTTGGGGCACAGCAATTCGTCTTCTCGTGTACGCGGATCCCGCCAGCCGAGCGACGTGACACACGCTCGCCCGGGTTCGAACTCCATCGGCAGGCACAGATGGTCGTAGCCGCCTTGCTCCAGCAGATGGCCCGACAGATCCTGCTCGTGCAGGCGTTGCATCACCAGCACATGGCAGACGGTGCGCGGATCGTTGCCGCGGGTGGACATCGATTGGTCCCACCAGTGCAATACGGCGTTGCGCTGCACGTCGCTTTCGGCCTCGGTGACGTTGTGCGGGTCGTCGGCCACGATGAAGTCGCCCCCTTCGCCGGTTCCGACGCCGCCGGTAGAGCTGGCCAGGCGAAAGCCGGTCCGGGTGTTATCGAACCGGGTCTTTTGGTTCTGGTCATCCCGCAGACGGAACCGGTCGCCCCAGTTGCGTTGATACCAGGACGACTGGATCACGTCGCGGCAGTGCAACGAGTCCCGGAGCGACAGATGGTGCGCGTAGCTGGCAAATAGCCAGCGGGTGTGAGGCCGGCTGATCCAGACCCAAGCCGGCCAGAAGACGCTGACCAGTCGGCTCTTCATGCAGCGGGGCGGGATGTTGATGATCAGCCGGCGGATCTGGCCCCGGTTGCAGGCTTCCAGGTGCTGGCAAATCACCCGAACGTGCCAGGAGGGAATCATCCGCGTCCCCGGCTCCACGACCTTCCAGGCTTCTTGCACGAACTCGAAGAAGCTTAGTTCGCAGAGGCGAGCGGCGGCCGCGTCCAGGTAACCCGGGTCAACCAACTCGTCCTTCAGGTTCTCCGGATTGGTCATCGTCGCATTTCTCCCAAAGCAGTTCCACTTCTTCTTCCACGATCTGATTCGCAGGGGCAGGTAGCGCCCGATCCTTCAGTCGTTTCAGGGCCCGCAATTCAGAGATGCTCAGGTGGGCCACGGCCAGTCGGAACGGTTCCTGACCGTCTGGAATGACCGGGGTGATGCGCGTTGGGGCGTCCAGCCCCAGCATGGTCCGGCGGGCGGCGTTGCACTTGAGCACGATGTCCAGTGCCCGCAGGTCTGTTCGCGGGGCGTGAGCGAGTCCCACACCGGGTCGAAGATCGACATCGCCTTGGCGACCTCGCGCTGGTCAACCAAGTCGCGGCTCGACGCCAGAACTTGCTCGCGGATTTCGGTGGCACGGCGCTCCGCCCCGCTGATCCGCTCTTGAAGGTCGGCCAAACGGGCAGTGGCCGGCGTATTGGCGTCGCCCGGGGTGATCTGTTCCAGCAACTTGCGGACCTCGGTGTTCCACCGCCCCAACTCGCGTTCGAGGCCGCGTCGTTCCGTTTCCAGTTCGGCCAATTGGGTCTTGCTTTGGCTGCGGGCCTGGGCGACGACCTCGCCGAGCAGCGCCGGGTCCCGCCCAATGCATTTGATCTGTTCCACCACGAACCGTTCGATCTCGGGCGCCGGGATCGATTTTGAAGGGCAGTTGTGCCAACCGCGTTTCTGAGCCGTGTTGCAGACGTAGTAGCGGTACCGCTTGGTGCCATTCCGTGTGGCGTGCGTTGGCGACATGCCGCAGCCGCAAGGTACACACCGCAGCAGGCCCTTGAGCAGCGCGCCGAATTTGTTCCGCACCGCGCGCCGCCCGTGCGACCGTTGCGATTCAGGAGCGCCTGCACCCGTTGCCAGAGGTCGGCGTTCACCACGGCGGCGTGCTCGCCGTTGTGGATCTCGTCTTTGTACTTGATCTTGCCCGCGTAGGTGACGTTGGTCAGTAGCTTGTAAAGGCTGGTCTTGGTGAATTGCTTTCCACCGCGTTCGTGTCCCTTGCGTGTCGTCCACCGCTTGTTCACCCAGCCCCGCCGGTCGAGTTCTTTGATCGTCGTGATCATCGATTGGTGCTCCAGGTACAGCTCGAAGATGGTTCGCACGCGAGCCGCTTCGTCCTCGTTGATCAGGAGTTTCGACTCCAGCGGGTCCACGTCGTATCCGAGCAGAGGCATCCCGCCCGACCACTTTCCCTTCCGGCGGGCGGCGGCAATCTTGTCCCGCGTCCGTTCCGAAATGATCTCGCGCTCGAATTGGGCGAAGGAAAGAAGGACGTTGAGCATCAAGCGGCCCATCGACGTGGCGGTGTTGATGAGTTGCGTCACGCTGACGAACGAGATGTGGTGCCGGTCGAAGGTTTCCACGATCTTGGCAAAGTCGAGCAACGATCGGCTGAGCCGGTCTACCTTGTACACGATAACGCTGTCGATCTTGCCGGCCTCGATGTCCGCCATCAGGCGTTTGAGCGCCGGCCGGTCCATGTTGCCGCCGGTGAAACCGCCGTCGTCGTAGCGGTCGGGAACGCAGGTCCACCCCTCGTGCTGCTGGCTGGCGACGTAGGCTTCGCCCGACTCTCGTTGGGCGTCGAGCGAGTTGAATTCCTTTTCGAGGCCCTCGTCCGTCGACTTGCGGGTGTAGATGGCGCAGCGAATCTGCTGGGCCGCCGCTGGCTGGTTCCGAATTTTGGTCATTTCACACTCCCAAGCCCGCCGAGGCGGAAAAAGTAGTAGCCGTTGCAGTGGGTACCCGTGATCTTCTTGGCCACGGCGCTAAGCGACTTGTAGACCTCGCCCTCGAACTCGAACCCCCTGGGCAGGACGTGGACTTCCAGCGTTTGCCCCTTGTACTGCCGGGTGATGATCGCGCCCGGCATGGGCAGGCGATCGTCGCCAGCCACGGCCAGCGTCGTCGTTGCGACGTGCTGCGTGGGGGCCAAGGCCTGGACTTGGCGGGTTGCCTTCGGGGCCGAGGAACGCAGATCGGCGTCGTTCGCCAGCTCGGTGGCACGTTGGCGGGCACGATCCGACAGATCGCCTTCGGCCTGCGCCTGTATTCGCCAGGCGATCCGTCGCAGCAACCATCCCTTATGGCGGGCGTTCGTTTCTTCGCCGAACACGTCGGCGTACTTGGTCCGCAATTCACCCACCGTCATCCGCTTGAGCGCGGCGACTTCTTTTCCCACGTTCAGGTCCATGCGTCTCTCCTTTTCTGAGGTCTCGAATACCGTTAACCCGACTGGACACTGAGCACGGTTTTCGCGGGAACCTCAAGGCATGTTGGCCAGGATTCCGGCAAGATTTCGGGGGCGGGATCATCGCCGGGGAGCGCTGCGCTGGAGCGCAATCGGAGAACGGCGGCGGCCAGGATGCTGGCTACCTCAGAGAGACGCTCGTCGGGCGTTAAGAAAGTCGGATCGCCGATCGGTCGCATGGGACATCTCCGGGGGGAGTGGCCCACAGCGACCTTCGCTTGGCGACGGGCGCGCTGTCGGGCGGGACAAACGGGTTAACAGCGCTCTATCTGTTAACCTACCCGGTGCGAGGACAACATGACGAAAGCTGCGAACAGATTCAGTGACCGGATTCAGTAGGAGGCGGCCAGTGCTCCCTTAAGATCGCCGGTCGCCAGAATCTCCAGAAGAGTTCGCTCCTTTTCCCATACAAGAGGAAAACACTCGGGCAAACTGTCCACGCTACCTCGTGCACGCATGGCCAGCGTGGCTTCCAGAGTTTCCCCGACGTACTCAGCCAAAAGGGTTCGTGCGACACTGGCACCGGACACGCGAACTCGCCCGTCATGGACCACGTCGTTTCGACACCCGTATATCCAGCTTAGATTATCGATAATCTGATCCTTGTGAACACGGTACATGGCCGCTGCACCCGGGCTTCGCAGATCCATAGTCCTCGTTGCATAGAAGGCCAGTTGAGGGAATTCGTCAAAGATAGTGGTGTAAAGTTGAACGGCGTCGTGGTTGCTACAAATGTCGCACCACCAGTTAACCAAATCTTCTTCTCTGCAATTTTGGGCTGGTGCATTCAGTTGCGGCCCCCGATTGTAACGAAGAGAGTAGTTTCTAGCGGCCAAAGCACAGTAGAGCAATTCCTCGTAGAATAAGAAGAATGCCGCCGATGCACCAACCGACCGCCGAACACGATCGATATCTGTCCCATGCAGTACTTCGCTCGAAGCTCCTAGTAGTTCTGCTGCGGTCCACAGATTGACGATTCCCGATTCATCCTTCGGCGTCGTCTTCCCAAGCCGATACCAGTGAAGTGCGTCAGACCACGCTGCGGGAACTGGTCGAAGAAAACGCAAGCGTACATGAGAACGCTGCAAGAACTCCTGCCTATGGAACAGGGCGCAACGATAGTCGAAATTTGGGGCCTGCCCCACCTCAACGGCGCAAGCGCGTCCTGAGTCGAACCCGGTGCTCTCGATATAAAAAGATCGCATCCAGGCACAACTGGCTGGCTCGGACGGCAACGTCGCGAGCTGCGAAAACGTCCAAAGGAGCGCTTTCATACGTGTCAAGGTTTGATGCCAAATACTCGCCGACGTCTACCCGAATCGCAGGAGATAAGTCATTGATGCCGTTGAAATTCAACACGTTCGCAAAATCCTGTTTTCTCTGCGACCACGCCTGCGTATCAATCAGCGTCAGACCGGGGGGGAATATCTCGCCCTGAATGTCAATTTGTGTTCCAATGATCGGCAAGAATACCGTGTACTGCTCCGTGCCCGAGTGAAACGCCCCGAACAGCAGATTTGTTCGATCCGAAAAACTCGTTCCCGCCAAGTTTTGGTTATCTGCCCGATAATATTTCACCGGCAATTCGGCCAAAGATTCGCGCGAGTTACCACGATCTAAGACAAGCGCGAGTAATTCCGCAACCAAATGCGAGCACGTCGACATGAATATTTCTGCGGTCGTATTCTGGTCAGCGAGAATGTCCTGTATGCGCTGACGTAACGAATCCTTGAAGTCTGTGCCGCCGCGAATCTGAGCTTGGCATCCGACAATCGCCTGGTATAGACGGGTTGCCGCGATTTTCTGCAGATCGTCCTTTGGCGCTAGGCCCAATCTCAAGCGAATTGGCTTTTCGAGTTGGTTCCTGACCTTTGGATCTTGCTCTTCAATCAGTGCCAGAAGCTCATTGGCCTCAAGGGACAATCGTCGAATTGATTTGTCACCGACAAAAGCGAATCCAAGGAGCCGGCATTCGCGTGCCAAGAGCCGCACTGCAGCGCGAAATCGATGGAAGCGACGGTCATTGTCCAACCAAAGTTCGCAGGATCTCCTCAGTTCTGACAGCAAGTCTGGAAGTGCTATGTGTCGAAGAACGCAGGTAGCGGGCGACCGATCATCGTTCAGCAACTCTAGCCAGTGGGCGATGAACACGCGTGCGGCTGGAGTGATGAAGTTGACGGCGGCTGCGTCAACGACGCCCTGGTGGTACTCCTGACAGGCCGGATTCCAGAGATCTTTATCGAATCGCATTGTGGCGGAACCCGTTGACCAGCGGCAGGAAAGCCGTCAAGCTACCAGTCGGACGCAGATTCGTCATCCATCGGTTCCTCTCGGCGTCCGAAAGGAACCGGCTCGTTAACTCAGAGAGGGTTGTTAACCAGAGATTCGGAGAGTTTGGGAGCGAGATTCTAGGGTTCGGAAGGAAACCTGGGGGTTCCTTTCGGACCCTGGTCGATCTCTCTCGAAACTGAGATGCCGGGCCGTCGGCCGACTGGTTGCAAACCGCTATGGCGAAAGGCCCAAAACGCCAAACGCCCGGAAACCGATCTCTCGGGGCCGGGCGTTAACGGGTTTGGCGGCGGATTTCGCGGAAATCCAAAGAGCTCCCCCGCAAGGACTCGAACCTTGGACAAGCGGATTAACAGTCCGCTGCTCTACCAACTGAGCTACAGGGGAATAGAAGCAGTCTAGACTATCCAACGCCCCAGAAAATGACAAGGGCGAGGCCGTGCGGCGCCGCGGCCCGGTTGACCCGCAACCGTGCACGGCGGTTTAGCCATCGTCCGATGGCGGCGCCTGCGCGAAGGGCGAACCGCCGGTTCGCCCTTCGCGCTGGTCAGCCGAATGTCGGACCCCGGGAACCAATGATCGCTTTATCGTCCGTTACCACGTCCTGGACGTCACCGGCATTGGTTGAATGCCGGCTATCAAACATCCTTACGGAAGCCGATGCGCGATCTGGACCATGAGGTTCTTTTCAACGCGGTTTTACGCCGCGATCCGCAGTTCGATCGACTCGCCCGTGATGCCGCACATGAACTCTTCGAAAATGCGCAGATCGAGCGCCGAGGCGGAGTCGGCCTCGGGATGGAACTGCGTGCCGAAGGCGAACCAATCGGTCGTGCTCTCGATCGCCTCGATCACGCCGTCCGGACAACGGGCCGTGACGCGGAAGCCGGGCGCCACTTCGTCGATGGCCATGTGGTGCAGGCTGTTGACGCGGATTTCGCCGTCGCCGTAAACGCGCTCCATGAGCGAGCCGGGCACGACTTCCAGCCCGTGGCGATGGGCCGGATCGATCGGATCCTTGTGCGGCAGCGCCTTGGGCATGTCCTCGGGAATGTGCAGCAGCAGGTTGCCGCCTTGATTGACGTTGAGCAGTTGCATGCCCACGCCGATGCCGAACACCGGCAGCCGGCGCTTGGCGACCATTCGCATCAACATGCGGTCGAAATCTTCGCGGCGACTGTCCAAGGGGCGAACGCTGGGTGCAGCATGAAGCCGTCGCGGCGCGGGTCGAGATCGGCGCCGCCGACCAGCAGCATGCCGTCGAGCATATCGAGCAGCCGGCCCAGATCGGCTTCGTCGGCCACGGGCGGCAGAATCAGCGGAATCCCTCCCGCTTTGACGATCGCGTCGTAGTAGCCGGCACACACGTAGCTGAACGCCGGGGCATCCTTTTTGGCGGCGCGGTAATCGGCATTCAAACCAATCAGTGGCTTCGAGCGTTTCATAAATACTCCCCTTTCGCGACACATCCTGTGTCTAAAAAAAGAACAGCGGCAAGTCACTTTCGAGGCCTCGTGCACATCGGGCCGGCGGAAGGCAAGCGACCATTGTCCGGCAGAGTTGGGCGGCGGCGGTCATTCAGACAGCACGCTGTGTTGCCGCGCCAAGAGATGGACAAGCGGGGGGCGAGAGGCCGCAGTGGGCTAGCATCGTCCCTGATGCCGATCCGCTTCTTGACGTCTGCCGGCTGCGGTTTTCCCATCCTGGGTCCGACGCCGGAGCGATTCTCACTATTCGAGGATCTCGACACTCCTTTTCGGCACTTGGGGCCGATTCCCCTGCAATTGCAAGTTGGTCGGAGTGTATCCCCCGCGATCGTGCTGACAAGGGGTGGGGAAGATTTTGACGTGGCGCGAATTTGCTAGCACAAGGTATAGACACAAAACGCTTTAGGCCCGGTAAATCAGCGTCGATTCCGGTCGAATCGCTGAGCGAAGGCCGACCCATCGAGTGCCTGCCGGTCCAAAGCCGGACGGCTCGCTCTGACTTTACCAAGCGGGCGGACTTCCGTACGCTACTAGCTATTGCCCGGCAACGACTTGCAACCGCCCTTCGGACAGCAGCCACCCGGGCGCTCCGTGGGCACCCCGAATTTCGCGGCCTTTACGGCTCCCCATGCGTTATCAAAATGTCTGCCTCGAAGGGTTTGGCTACACGCTGCCCGACGAGATTGTCACGTCCGACGAGATCGAAACTCGGCTCGGCCCGCTCTACGATCGGCTGCGGCTGCCGGCCGGCCGGCTGGAACTAATGACCGGCATTCGCGAGCGCCGGTTCTGGGCCCCGGGCACTCTGCCGGGAGACGTCAGCGTGGCGAGCGGAGCCAAGGCGCTGGCGGCCGCGCGGATCGATCCGCAGCACGTCGGCGCCCTGGTGCACGCCTCGGTGTGCCGCGATCATCTCGAGCCGGCGACGGCCTGCGGCGTGCATCACCGCTTGGATTTGCCCAAGAACTGCCAGGTGTTCGACGTGTCGAACGCGTGCCTGGGCATTCTCAACGGCATGCTGCTGGTGGCCAACATGATCGAGCTGGGCCAAATCCGCGCGGGCCTGGTCGTGGGCACCGAAGGCAGCCGGCAAGTCGTCGAAACGACGATCGACTGGCTCAATCGCGACACCTCGCTCACGCGCGACGATGTCAAGCTGGCCGTGGCCTCGCTCACGCTGGGCTCCGCCAGCTGCGCAGTGCTGCTGACCGATCGCGCGCTGAGCCGCACCCAAAATCGCATTGTCGCGGCGGCTGCGCGGGCGCACACTCAGTTTCATGAACTGTGCCACAGCGGACGCGACGAAGCCGCCGCCGACGGCATGCAGCCCTTGATGCATACCGATTCCGAGCGGCTGCTGCACGAAGGCATCGCCACGGGTGCCGCCACGTTCGTCGATTTTCTCGCCGAGACCGGCTGGAGCAGAGACCAGATCGACAAGACCTTCTGCCATCAGGTCGGCTCGGCACATCGCAAGCTGATGTTCGCCTCGCTGGGGCTCGATCCGGCCATCGATTTTCCGACGGTCGAATTCCTCGGCAATACCGGCTCTGCCGCGCTGCCGATCACCTTGGCGCTGGCGCTGGACGAGGGCCGGCTTGCGGCCGGAGACCGGGTGGCGATGCTGGGCATTGGCTCGGGCATCAACTCGCTGATGATCGGGGTCGATTGGCAGGCGGTGCCCAAGTCGGTCGTCCCAAGCCCCAAGTCCCGGGCCGGAAATTTTGCAAGTTCCGCTCGGATCGGGGATTGACGCGCCGGCCGCACTGCTTTCCAGGTTTGCAGATCCTCCCAGCGGGGCCCAAAAAACGATGGGCCGCGCGGCGGAATCGAGCCGGGGAAGGTAACCCTACTGTTGGCGGGTCGAGGTCCTTCTCGCATACTGGGATAAGAGCCTTTGACGCAGCAGGCCATTGGTCTGCATTCGCAATTGCGAACGCACCGATCGTAGGGAACAAAATCATGAAGACGTCCTGGCTCGAATTGGCCCTGGCGGCATTGGTCTGGGCCGGCGGCACACTTGCCGGATCTGCGTGCGCCGCAGCCGATGACCAGAACGCCGACGCGCCGCCGATCGACTTCGCCCCGGACGAACTGTTCGGCCTGACCCGAATTCATCCGTTTCACTTGGAGATGTCTGCCGCCGAGTGGGACAAGATGCAGGCGGTCGTCGGCCGGGGTCCCATGGGCGGCCCCGGCCGGGGGCCGCGGCCCGACGAGCCGAAGGAAACTCCGCCGGGAGAAAATCCGCCGGTCGAGCGCCACAAAAGCTCCGGCTTCGGCACGGAGTTTCCCTGGGCCCTTGGAAAACTGACGGCCGGCGGCAAAACCTTCGAGAATGTTGGCGTGCGCTACAAGGGCAATGCCAGCTATGGCAGCACTGCCGGCGCGCTGAAGCGCAATCTCAAGATCGAACTCGACCATTATGGTGCCGACGGCCGATTGCAGGGCGCAAAGACTCTGAACCTGAATGCCGGCGGCTCGGACCCCACGCGATTGCGCGAGGCGATGGCTTTCGAAGTGTTTCGCTCGGCGGGCGTTCCCGCGCCGCGCACGGCTTTTGTCGAGCTCACGCTGACGGTGCCTGGCAAGTACGACCGAGAACTCGTGGGCCTGTACACCTTGATCGAGCAGGTCGACAACGTCTTTTTGCGGGACCGCTTCCACTCCGGCCATGGGTTGCTGATGAAGCCCGAACGCCTGCGCGATTTCGGATACCTGGGCGATGATTGGGACAAGTACGACGGCCGATACCATCCGCGCCATTCGCCCACCAAAAAGCAAGCCAGGCGCGTCATCGACTTTGTTCGCCTGGTGGATCAGGGCGGCGACGAGAAGTTCGATAGTGAGATCGAAAGCTATCTAGACGTGGACGAGTTTCTCCGCTACCTGGCCGCCGGTGCCTGGCTGGCGAACATGGATAGCCTACTGGCGGTGGGACATAATTACTACATCTACCTCAATCCGGAAGCGAACAAACTGGCGTTCATTCCTTGGGACTTGGATTTGTCGTTCGCCGGATTCCCGATGGCCGGCTCG
Source organism: uncultured Planctomycetaceae bacterium (assembly GCA_963793635.1). Classification (GTDB taxonomy): domain Bacteria; phylum Planctomycetota; class Planctomycetia; order Pirellulales; family PALSA-1355; genus CAWCAX01. Next base: position 53,911 of record CAWCAX010000006.1, on the reverse strand, counting down.
CCCGACGAGCTCATGAATCTGAGCCTCAAGCATCCGCATGCCGGCGCAAACAAGTTGATCGATCGGCTGTTGGCGCTGCCCCGGTTCAGCGACCGGTACCAGGCGATCCTCGAAGGGCTGGCAACGACGGCCTTCGCCAAGGATCGGCTGCTGGGCCAGCTCGCTGCTCTGGAAAAAGCGACCGGCGAGGCCCGTACGCGCGAAGCGGCGGCCGTCGAAGCGCGAAGCGAAAAACGTCGCGGCGGCCCGCCGGGCGGCGGCCGGTTCGGTCGGTCCGTGGCGCTGGCCGCGTTTGTCGAACAGCGCACCCTGCGCGTGAACGACCAGCTAGCCGGCAAAGATCCGGGTTACACGCCGCGCGGCGGATTTGGTCCCGGCGGACCCGGCCGCTTTGGACCGGGAAATTTCATGGCCGGTCCGCTTTTGGCTGCGCTCGACACGAATCATGACGGCAAATTGACTCCGGACGAGGTGGCCGCCGGCGCAGAAAAATTCTTTGCCGATCGTGATTCCTCGCAAGACGGGAAACTCGACCAGGCGGCGCTGGCCGCCAGTTTGAGCCGTGTCGTTCCCCCTCCGCCCCGTTTTGGCCCGCCGCCACCGGATGTGGCCGGTCCGCCGCCCCCCCGCGGCCCGGAGGCTCCTGAAGCTCCAGCCGAACGCAGCCCAGATGTTGCCGGTCCGGACGCCACCGCACCTCCCGGTCCGCCACGCTTCGGCGGTCCGCCGCGCTTCGCTCCCGCGGCGCTATTGGCAGAGCGTTTGATGGACCGCGCCGACGCGAATCGCGACGGCCAGATCACGCTTGAGGAAGCGGGCGCCGCGGCCGCTTCTTTGTTTGCCGACGCCGACACCGATAAGAAGGGGGATTTGGACGAGCGCAAGCTGGCTGCCCAAATCAACGCGCTGTTTCCGCCGCGGCCGGGCTTCGGACCGCCGGGCTTCGGTCCGCCGGGGAGCGCCCACCGGGCTTTGGATTCCGGCTTTGGTCGCCGCAACCGGGGGCCGCAGCCGCCCCGAAGCGAGGAGGCAAACCCTTGAAGCAGAACCTGAGCCCCACGGACACCAGCGGCTGCGGCGATGGATTGTTGAGCGCCGGCGGTGCCGCGGCGTTCGAACTTAAATTCCTGATCGATGACCAGCGCGCCGCCGCGGTCGAGCGATGGGCCGGCCAACACTTGGCTCGCGATATTTACAGCGACTCCGAGTTAGCGGGTGCCTATCGTACGACCAGTCTGTATTGCGATACTCCGCAATTGGACGTCTATCACGGGGCGCGCTGGTATCGGCGGCGCAAGTTTCGCATTCGCCAGTATGGCGGCGCAGACTATATTTTCCTGGAACGCAAGATGCGCTCCGGCGACCGCGTGTCGAAACGCCGAACATCGCTCGCCGCGGAGCAACTGTCGATGCTGGCCGGCCCCATCGTGGATTCGATCTGGCCCGGCTATTGGTTCCATCGCCGGGTGATTGGGCGGCGGCTCGGTCCAACTTGTCAGATCACCTACGAACGCTCCGCCTATGTGGGGGCAAGTCGGCAGGAAGCGCTGCGATTGACGCTCGATCGGCAAATTCGCGGCATCCTCACCGATCGGTGGTGCCTGGCGCCGACGGCCGGCGGAATTCCCCTGCTTGCCGGGCAGGTCGTCTTGGAACTTAAATTCCAGTCTGCACTGCCGACGAGCTTCAAGCAACTTGTCGCGGCGCTGCACCTGCGGCCTGCGAAAGTCTCGAAGTATCGCCTCTGTCATGACACCTGGCGATCGAATCCTTTGAGGGTGGAGGCGGCAGGTGCCTGACTGGCTCGACAACGCGCTGCAGATGGACGAGCAATTATCGCCCGCGATGCTCGCCAGTCGCTTGGCCATTGCCTTGGTGCTGGGCTGTGTCGTTGCGGCCGTCTATCGGCTGACGCACGGCCGGGCGGCCAGCGAGCCGGCCGCGCTCTCGGCCACGCTGGTGCTCCTGACCGTGATCATCGCCATGGTCACGTTGGCCATCGGCAACAACATCGCCCGGGCGTTCAGCCTGGTCGGCGCGCTGGCCATCGTGCGATTTCGCACCGTGGTGGAAGACACGCGCGACACGGCGTTCGTCATCTTTGCGGTTGCCGTCGGCATGGCGGTCGGCGCCGGCGCGACGATGATTCCGCTGATCGGCATTCCTTTTACGGCCCTGGCCGCGCTGGTATTCCGTCCGCGCGATGCACGCAGTGCCTCCCCGCCGGATGGCCGGCTGCGGGTGCGCGTGGCCCTGGGTTTGGCGGAAAGTCCGGCCGTGGAGTCGATCCTCAGTGCGCGATGCGGCCCGATCGCGCCTGGTGTCGACCGCCACGGCGCGGCAGGGCGTCGCGATCGACTTGACGTACCAGGTGCGGCTGCGCGCACCAACCACCGCGGTGCAACTAGTGAGCGAGTTGAACCGCTGCGAGGGAGTTCAGGAGGTCGAATTCCGGCAAGAGTGAAACGGCGTTCCACACTCGATCTCGCCCGCGCCGGCTTACTTTTTGCCGTGCGCGGCAGGCGCGCTGACAAGCAGCTTCTCGGCGGCTTGCCGGCCCAGCGTGGTATGCGTGTCGCCGATTTGGACCGTCACGATTCCGGCCTCCGGTTGGTTGGCCACCACGGATCCCACAGCGCCCAGCACCAACCCCGAACTGGTCAGGTAGCGCAAAAACTCCGGCGACTGATCCACGACGCGCGACACGCGAAACCGGTCCCCTACGGCGCAGGTCGCCAGCGGGCGTGTCTCGGGATTGGCAATCGTTCCGTCGGAGCGCGGTATCGGGTCGCCGTGCGGATCGGTCTCGGGTTGTCCCAGGAAGGCGTCGATTCGATCGATCAACCGGTCGCTGACCGCGTGTTCCATGTGTTCGGCCTCTTCATGCACCTCGTCCCAGCTCAAATTCAGCGTCTTGACCAGGAACAACTCGATCAGCCGATGCCGGCGCACGACGCGTAGGGCCAGCGCGTCGCCGGCCGGGGTGAGCCGCACGCCTTCATAAGGGGTATATGTGGCCAGGTTGCTCTCGCTCAGCGTCTTGAGCATGCTGGTCACCGTGCCGGGCGAAACCGCCAGGGCCGCGGCAACCTGGCCTGTCGCCGCCGACTGGCCGCCGGTCCTGGCGCAGATCTGGAAAATGGTTTTGACGTAATTTTCCACGGTCAGGCTAGGCAACGATCGATTCTCCGACAGCTTTGCAGGTTCAGCCGCAAAAGGCCCATTGTAACCGGCCGATCGCGCGGCGCGTATGGCGTGGCCGAATTGTAGTTGCGGCGCGGATGTTCGAAGCACAAACTAATGCCGCCGGGCAAACCAAAGATCAAACCACCCCAAGACCCGACAACCCTAAACTCCGGCCGCACATCGAAATGCTCAACGAGTTGGCCTTGCAGCGCTGCGATCAATTGGAACGCGATGCCGCCGGCCTGCGCATCGAAGTTCGGCGAAGCGCGGCCGGTGTGCGACTGTTCGACTGCGGCGCCGCGGCTCGGGGAGGCATCGAAGCCGGTCGGCGATTGGCCGAAATCTGCCTTTCCGGGCTCGGTCGTGTGGCAATTGTGCCGGCAGCGAGCGAAATCTGGCCGGGGCCCGCGGTCACGATCAGCACCGATCAGCCGGTCGCGGCGTGCATGGCCTCGCAATATGCGGGCTGGCAAATCGCGGCCGGCAAATACTTTGCAATGGGTTCCGGCCCCATGCGGGCCGCCGCCGGCAAGGAGGCACTGTTCGACAAGATTCCGGGCCGCGAGTCGACAGCGGTGGCCGTGGGAATGCTTGGAAACACGCGAGCCGCCGCCCGACGAACTGCAAGCCCAAATCGCCGCCCAGTGCCGCGTGCAACCATCGCAACTGACGCTACTTTTCGCGCCCACGGCCAGCCTGGCCGGCACCGTGCAGGTGGTGGCGCGAAGTGTGGAGACGGCGCTGCATAAGTTGCTCGAACTGGGATTCGACCTGACGCGGGTGGTCAGCGGTTGGGGCATCGCCCCGCTGCCGCCGGTTGCTGCGCAACGATCTGGCCGCCATTGGACGCACGAACGACGCCATCCTGTACGGCGGCCAAGTCACGCTCTGGGTCGATGCGGCCGACGCCGAGCTCGAAGCCGTCGGACCGCGGGTGCCCAGCGGCGCTTCGCCCGACTACGGCCGGCCGTTTGCGGAGATTTTCGAGAGCTATCAGCGCAACTTCTATCGCATCGATCCGCACTTGTTCAGTCCGGCCGTGATCCGGTTGGCGAATTTAGCCAGCGGACGCTGGTTTGAGTTTGGCCAGGTGGACGCGCGGAGTGCTGCGAAAATCGTTTGAGGGATAGGGAGAAGCTCGGAACGCGGAACTCGGAACGCGGAACTCGAACCCCCAATGCGAATTGCCGTCCTCTGCTCGCCGACGAGTTGGTATCTGAAAGACCTGGAGCGCGCAGCGGCGGGGCGACACGAGATTGTGCCGGTGACGTTTCGCGAGTTGGCCTCGGCGCTCGCGCCCGAGGGACTGACCGTGACGAGCGGTAGTGGCGGCTCGGGTCGAGTGAACTTGCGCGACATGGACGCCGTGCTGGTGCGCACGATGCCGCCGGGCTCGCTGGAACAAGTGGTCTTTCGGATGGACCTTTTGGCGCGCCTGGAGGCGGTAGGAGGCCGAGTGGTCAACCCGGCCAAGGCCATCGAGGCCGCGGTCGACAAATATCTGACCACGGCCAAATTGCAGGCGGCCGGCCTGACGGTGCCACGAACGTTCGTTTGCCAAACGGTTGACGACGCGCTGCGGGCGTTCGCCGCGCTCGGCGGAGACGTTGTCGTCAAGCCCCTGTTCGGGGCCGAAGGACGGGGCATTGCCCGAATTTGCGATGAGGGGCTGGCCCAACACGCCTTCAGCTTGCTGGTGCAATCCGGAGCGGTATTGTACCTGCAAGAGTTCATCCCGCACGAGGGGAGCGATCTGCGCGTGCTGATCGTGGGCCAGCGCGCCTGGGGCATGCGCCGCCGCAATCCGCTCGACTGGCGTACCAACGTCAGCCGCGGGGCGACGCCCGAGCCCCTCGAATTGACCCCCGAGCTGTCCGAGCTGGCGCACTGCGCGGCCGCGGCGGTCGCGGCGCCGCTGGCCGGCGTCGACCTCCTGCCGGGTCGTGACGGCCAGCTCTATGCGATCGAAGTGAATGCCGTGCCCGGTTGGCAAGCCTTGAGCCGAGTGCTCGGCGTGGACATTGCGCAAGTCGTACTCGACTATCTGGCGCAGTCGCCGCGCAGTCCCGCGGGTTAGAGGTACATTGACTCATCAATCGCTGCGAAGCTCGCCACCGGCGGACGGTTTTGAATTTCCATGCCCCCAGTCGAACCGCGCACGAGTCTTTTCGAGAAGCCGCTCGAACTGCCGCCTCACTCGCGGGCGCTGTGGGGCGCCGGAGCCGCTTATGGGGTCGAAGCCGCGATCTGCTCGCGCCCTGCTCTGGACCGGCTATGGGTGGCTAGGCTTTGACGGTGCTCGCTGGGCCGTCGTGTCGTCGATCGTGGTGCTTGCAGCCGGGCGTGACGCAGTCGTTTCAGGCGTCGGTGTTCCGGATTTTGGCGAACCTGATCGGCGTGGCCGTTGGTTTTGGCACGGCCTGGCTGCTGGGCACGGACCCTTGGCACGTGATCTTTGCCATGCTGATGGTGGTGCTGTGTTGCCTGGGGCTGCGGCTGGAGCAAAGCCTGCGCAGTGCCTGCGTTTCGGTCATTATCGTGATGACAACCGGCGACGGTCACGTCGTGGCCAACGGCGTTCAGCGGGCCGTGGGCGTGTCGATCGGCGCGACACTGGCGGTCACGGTGCAGTTGCTGCTGGAAGCCGTCTTGCGGCGCCTGCGCGGCCGGGCCCCGGCGAGTCCGCCGGTCGTGCCCGCCTCAGCGCCTGAGCCAGGCAAACAGGACGAGTAGTGTGAATGAACCAAGAGCAACGGCGCAAAAAAAGCCGCAGTGCGCCGGTCCGGGGACGACCTGCGACTGCGGCTCTCGAGTCGAAGTAGAGAGCGTCTGGATTAAACGCCCCGTTTCGAAATCCGAAAGTGGATTCCGGAAACTCGGTTTCAGGCAGGACCGGAGGCATCCAAGAGATTGGCTTGACGCGCCGAGCGGCGCCACCGCTCGTGCTCGCTCCACCCTCTGCGGATGACCTCGGTGCGATGCCGAATCTCGGCAGGCGTGGGGTCTCGAAAGAGCCGTTGCTCGCGACGAGCTTTGCGAATCATGCGTCGAACCTTTCTCTACGGTGACCGCTCGGACGAAGCTGGCGCACAAAGACCGCTGGCGCCACGAGAAGAGACGGCCTCTTCCGACCGGGCAGAATTTACTACGCAGCCCGTTCGAATTTGGATCGAAGAATTTTGCGCACTCCGCGCGTGAAAGATTTCACAAGCGTCGCCGCCTGCATGCATGGAAAGCGACGCCCGAGCGGCGCTTTCGTGGGCTCCTGATCCGATCTGCGATTGCCCGCCAGGCGGACCATGATTGGTCGAAGCGAAATGTATGGGGAGGCAAACTGGGGAGGGGTCGCGGAGGTTTGGGAGGTCCGCGAAGTGCGTCACGTTTCGTCTGGAATCGAAAGTCTCATTGCCGCTTTGAAATACGACCGAAGTGTTTTATGGGTTTATGCTGGCGCGCCCGCGTTTTTTCCGGCGATTCGGGCGAATTAGCCTGTTCATCCTATTGACAATGTCCGCGCTTTTTAGGGAGTATAGAAGTACGGCCAGCGGGCAAATTCCCCCGTAGAAAGCGCACGAACCGTGGGCGTGGCTTCTATCCCGCTTGAGCGTACCAGCCTTTTAAGCCTGCCTCGATCTCGCGGTGTTTGCTCGTTAGGGAGGAGTCATGGATGGATAATGCCTTGGCACTATGCCCGGTTCGCGCCAGTTTGGCCCGCGTGGTTTCCGACATTTTCAGCCCTCCGGTGCTGGCGGTGCCGGGACTGCTGATGGGCGTTTCAGCCAGCGACGTCAGCGGCACCTATCGCTTTGCCTTGCTCTACTTGCTGATCGGCGTGGTGTTGCCGGTGCTGTACGTGGTGTGGCTGCTGAAGTCGGGCCGGATCAGCGATTTTCACCTGTCGGATCGCCGGCAGCGTCGCGGCCCGTTTGTGGTCAGTTTGGGCTGCGGGCTATTGGCCTTTGGCCTGCTGATTTATTTGGGAGCCCCGGCGGCCTTTCTGGCGCCGCTGTTGGCCCTGCTGGCAGAGATCTTTCTGCTGCTGGTGATCACGCTGGTCTGGCAGGTGAGCGTGCACACGGCGACCACCACGGGCCTGGTGACTTTTGCCTGCCTGGCCTTTGGACCGGCCGCGGCCTGTTGGGCCTTGGTGGTGCCTTTGGTGGCTTGGGCCCGCATCTATCTGCGGCGGCACACGCTGGCCCAAACGCTGGCCGGAGCTTTTTTGGGCTCGTCCTGCTTCCTGACTTTGTTCGCGCTGCGCGGCATTGTCTGGTGACGGCCGCGGCTGGTAAATGCCGCGTCTGGTGAAGGCCCCGCGCAGTTCCGGCCCGGGCTTCAGTTGCGCGAGAGTTTTCGGCCGTCCGCCTTGCGTGAAGTGCCTGCGGGCCGCTTGTCCGCCTGGCCGGCAACGGCGGGTTGCGGTTGCGAAGGACCGGCTTGCTCCAGGGCTTTGATGAGCTGGTCCTGCGTGATCACGTCGCGCAGAATGATCGGCTGGTTGGCGCGGCCCGCGGGGAAAATGGCCAGCACCGGAATCGATTTACTCCCCAGCGCGGCGAGCATCTGCGTGATTTCGGGCGAATCTTGCGTCCAGTCGGCCAGCAGCGGGACAACTCGATTGGCCTCGACGATATCGCGCACTCCGCGCGTATTGATGGCCGTGAGCATGTTGAGTTTGCAGTTCGCACACCACTCGGCCGTGAAATCGATCATCACGGTTTTGCCCTCGGACGTAAACTCGGCCAGCTTGGGCTGCGAAAAGGTCTGCCACGGCAGCAGCGACTCGCGCGGAACCAGATAGGTAAAAGCAAACGATCCGACCACGGCCGCAATGGCGGCCCCTTCCAGCCAACTCAACACTTTGCGGCGCGTGGAGACCGTCCAGGGCGTGCGTCCGATCCACCAGCAACCGGCCCAAATGCCGATCAGCAGCGCAAACGTCGGCACCAGGTAATCGCGGTCCATGAAGCTGAACATGAACACCACGGTGCCCAGCAACATGAACGCCATCAGCTGCTTGAAGGTTTCCATCCAGGCGCCCGGCTTGGGCAGAAAACCGACCAGTCGCGGAAACGCCCCTATCAGCAAATACGGGGAGGCCATGCCCAGCCCGATCGAACCGAAAATCAAAAACGTGACGTAGTGCGGCTGCTTGAGCGTGAAGCCGAACACCGATCCCAAGAACGGGCCGCTGCACGGCGTGGCCAGGACCGTGGTGATGACGCCCTTGGCAAAGGCGCCAATCGCCCCTTCTCGCGCGGCCATCTTGGCGGCGCCCCCCGCTCCGACGAAACCCGGAATCGGGATTTCCCAGACGCCCAGAAAGCTCAGCGCCATCGCGAACACCAGCCCACACATCGTGATGTTGAAGCCGGTGGAGCTGAACTGCTGCCCCCAGCCCAAGTTCAACGTCACGGCCAAGGTCGCCAGCACCATGAAGACCACCAGCATTCCGGCCGCATACCAAAGGTTCAACAGCAAAATTCGGCCCCGGCTGTGGCCCGACTGCTCGACAAAAGCCAGCACCTTCAGCCCGATGACCGGCAGCACGCAGGGCATCAGATTCAGGATCAACCCGCCCAGCAGGCTGAAAAGGATCATCAGTGGCAAGCCGGCTGTCGTTGCGCCGGAATCCGTAACCTCGAATTCGCCCGGCAAGCTCGCTGGCCGGCTGGCGGCAAGCTGAGCCACTTCGTCGTATTTCGCCGGCGTAAAGCTAAGCGGGCTGGGGGCCGCCAAGCCCTTGGATCCCACCCGCAGGATGCCCGCAAATCGGGCTGCGCTGGGGGCGTCGCAACTGCCGGCCTTGCAGGTATGAAAGCCGATCAGGCCGCTGATCGGATAATCCCCCTCGGCGGCGCCACGCGGTACGCTGACGTCGACCGTCCAGTTCACCTCGTGGGTGTAGTAGCTATCCTGTCCGCCGCCGGGCACGTCGGAGGGGGCGCTGGCCGGCTTTGCGTTGGCCACGGGCCGGCCGAACTGCAACTTGGCGTCCGGGCTGAACTCGATCAACGTCGGCTTGCCTTTGCCCGGGATGCCGGTGTCGTGATCGGCCAACGCATAGACGTGGTAGGGTTTTTCCGGCGTGGCGGAAAGGATCAAGCGGGCCTTCCCGCCGGGCGCCACTACGCCGGGCTCGATCAGCCCTCGAATCGACGCATGGCCGGCTCGATAGCTGGGCTCGCCCGGCCGCTCTGGCTGCTCGGGGGGTTGCGCCGGTGCCGACCCCGTCGCGGCGGGCTCATCCTTGGGTGGCGACACTTCTCCCAGCGTCGCCGTGAACTTGAAAGACTGCTGCAGACAGGCCGTTGCACAGGCTTGGGCGCTCACCTCACCCTGAATTTCCACGTGCGCCGGATCGACGCCGCGGGCGAACTCGATCGGCGCTTGCCAGGTGACCTCGCCGCTGTGCTCTTCGACCGTCAGGCCCTTCCAGGCATCGGTCAGGTGCTTTAGTGGCGGCGGACTGGCTTGAAACTCGCCGATCAGGCGGTACTCGCTGGACGGTTCGAGGCGGATGCGGGTCTTGATCGGCCCGCCGGGTGCCTGGGTGATCGAATAGATGTGCCAATCGGGAAGGATATCCGCGGTGATCGACAACCGGGCAGGGGTTTTGGCCGCGGCCGGCAGGATCGTGGCCCGCAGCGTGAATTTCGGCGTGTCGCTCTCGCCAACAAACGATCGGCCGCCGGGCTGCGTCAACCGCTTGCCGCTCAGAATGTCGAGCTGTGCGTGCGCCGCCACGGCCGACAGCCCGACCGCCAGCGCGACTGCCCAGAACCCAATCCGTCGAGACATGAGGCCCCTTCCTTCGCTGCTTCGCATGCCGGCCGCCCGGCGAGGGTGCTGGTTGATTTTACCCCGTTTTGCGCACAACGGTCAACGTGGGTTGACGTTAGGCGGTTATTTTCTGGTTGATGAGTCAACCATGATGGCTCTTCATCAACAGGAAGACTTGGCCGCAATTCGACATGGGATCGCGGACATGGAGGCTGGCCGCGTCGTAACGCTCGACGAACTCGACGCCCGCATTCGTGCGCGCCTCAGTTTGCCACCGAAAGAATGAGCTACTCCGTCGTCACGACCGAGCGCGTAGCTCGGGAGCTAGACGCGGCCGCTTGGTGGGCTCACCAGCATTCCGTTGAGCAAGCGGACCGTTGGTATCAGGGCATTCTCGCGGCGATCGCCGGACTCGCAACGTTGCCGGAGCGGTGCCCTATCGCGATCGAGGGGAAATTTTTCCCTACGACGTTCGCGAACTTGCCGCGCTTGCCCTTATTTCGCTGGCTTTGATTACGCCGCCCGCTCCAACGCCGCGCAACAAAAAACCCGCCGGGTGGGCCGGCGGGCGGATTGGAGTTTTTGGTTTTGTCGCGGACTCCGCTGCAACCCAGGGCACCAAACGTCCCTGAGTTCGCGGGAGATTTTTCCGTACCGATTAATCACTCGACCGCGGCAGATATTGAGGTAAAATGGACGCGGTCGCGAATATCCGACGCGACGGCACATTTGAGCAGCCTTCACATGAGCACCGAGCTTTCGCCCGACAAGGACCGACTCCTTGAGCAATTGGTCGCCGATGGCCGGTTCCCGAGCCGCCAACAGGCGCTCGACAGGGCGGTCGAGCTACTCCGCGAGGAAGCTGAGGCGGAGGAGGATATTCGCGAAGGGCTGGCGTCGGTTGACCGTGGCGAAGGCACGCCCCTGGATGAGGCCGTTGGCGGTCTCAGGTTGAAATACGGTATTCCCGAAGACGCATGAAGTACCGCGTCATCTTCCAGCCTCGCGCTCTGCAAGGCCTCGAAGAGCAATACCAGCACATCGCCAAGGCGAACCCCAGAGCCGCCGCCGATTGGTTCAATCGGTTTGTGGCGGCGACTTGAGGGGCTTGCTCAATTTCCTGAGCGGTGCAGCATTGCCCGCGAGAGCGAACTGGTGGGGAAGGAGATTCGGCAGTTTCATTTCGGCAATCGTGCCGGAGTGCGCCGAGCGTTTTTCGTCATTGAAAACGACGCTGTTCGCATTCTCGCGATTCGCCACTCGGCCCAATCGGATGTCACCCCAGACGACCTCCTGAACGGGTAGACGAGCGAGACAGGAAAAGCGGTCAAATGAAAAGGGTGTTGGAAGTCGATTGCCCTTATTGTGCTGGCTTTGATTTAGCCGCCGGCTCCAACGAAGCGCAACAAAAAACCCGCCGGGTGGGCCGGCGGGCGGATTGGAGTTTTTGGTTTTGTCGCGGGAGTTTTGTCCGCGGCCATTAATACATGTCGTAGTCGCCGCCGTGACCCCCGGCGCCGCCGCCACCCTTCTTGCCTTCCTTCTTCGGCTTCTCGGCGATCAGGGCATCGCTGGTCAGCATCAGCGTGGCGACGCTGGCCGCGTTTTGCAGCGCGGTGCGGGTGACCTTGGTCGGGTCGATCACGCCGGCCTTGACCAGATCCTCGAAGACGTCGGTCGCGGCGTTGTAGCCGTGATTGCCCTTGGCCTCCAGCACCTTTTCGCAGACGATCCCGCCGTCCTTGCCCGCATTGCTGGCGATGGTCGTCAGCGGAGCCCGGCAGGCGCGGATCACAATCTCGTAGCCGACTTTTTGATCGTGGGTCAGGTCGTCGGCCTTGACTGAAGTCGAAGCCCGCAACAGGGCCACGCCGCCGCCCGGCAAAATGCCTTCTTCCACCGCGGCCCGAGTGGCGTGCAAGGCGTCTTCGACGCGGGCTTTCTTTTCCTTCATCTCGCTCTCGGTCGCGGCCCCGACGTTGACCTTGGCCACGCCGCCGGCCAGCTTGGCCAGCCGCTCTTCGAGCTTCTCGCGATCGTAGTCGCTGGTCGAGTTGGCGATCTCGCGGCGGATCTGGTCGATGCGGGCTTTGATCTCGGCGCTCTTGCCGCCGCCCTCGATGATCGTGGTGTTGTCCTTGCTGACGATCACCTTCTTGGCCTTGCCCAGGTCGGTGAGCTGGAGCGATTCGAGCTTGATGCCCAGGCTCTCGAAAATCGCCTGGCCGCCGGTGAGGATGGAAATATCCTCGAGCATGGCCTTGCGGCGATCGCCGTAGCCCGGCGCCTTGACCGCAATGCACTGGAAGGTGCCGCGGAGCCGATTGATGACCAGCGTCGCCAGGGCTTCGCCCTCGACGTCTTCGGCCACGATCAACAGTGGTTTGCCGGCGTTGACCACTGCCTCGAGCAGCGGGACCAACTCCTTGATGTTGGAAATCTTCTTCTCGTAGACCAGCACGTAGGCGTCTTCGAGCACGGCTTCCATGGTGGTCGGGTTGGTGACGAAGTAGGGCGACAGATAGCCGCGGTCGAACTGCATGCCTTCGACCCACTCGACCTCGGTCTTCAGGCTCTTGCCTTCGTCGACCGTAATCACGCCGTCCTTGCCGACTTTTTCCATGGCCTCGGCTAGCAACTCGCCGATTTCGGTGTCGTTGTTGCTGGCCACGGTGCCGACCTGGGCCATTTCCTTCTTGCTCTTGATCGTGATCGACATCTTCTTGAGCTTGTCGGTGATGTCCGACACGGCCCGCTCGATGCCTTGCTTCATGTGGATCGGGTTCACGCCGGCCACCACCGCCCGCAGGCCTTCGTTGAAGATCGACTCGGCCATCACCGTGGCCGTGGTGGTTCCGTCGCCGGCGACGTCGCTGGTCTTGGAGGCGACTTCACGGACCATTCGGGCGCCCATGTTTTCGTAGACGTCCTCCAGGTCGATCTCTTTGGCCACGGTCACGCCGTCCTTGGTCACGGTCGGCGAGCCGAAGCTCTTCTGCAAAATCACATTGCGGCCCTTGGGACCGAGCGTCACCTTGACGGCCCGGGCGAGCTTGGAAACGCCGCGCCGCATGGCATCGCGGGCTTCCTGATCGAAAGCAATCATCTTGGCCATGTCGTCGAATCTCCTTGTGTAGTTGTTTGTGCGATTCCGCGCCGAACCGCGTAGGTAGGCAACGGCGGCGGCGATTGAGCGGTAATCAAGGCGTCACTCTTCGATGACGGCCAGAATGTCCTCTTCACGCATCAGGAGCAGTTCCTGATCGTTCAGCTTGATGGTCTCGGGAGCGTAGGAAGTGAACAACACCTTCTCGCCCACCTTGACTTGCAGCTTGTTCCGCGCGCCGCTGTCGAGCATGCGGCCGTCGCCGATGGCCAACACGGTCCCCCGCGACGGCTTGTCCTTGGCCGAATCCGGCAGCACAATGCCGCCGGCAGTCCGGGCTTCGGCCTCTTCGCGCTCGACGACCACGCGGTCGCCCAGCGGTTGCAACTTTAGATGGCCATGGCCGGGTTTCTTAGATTTGGGTTTGGTCGCGGTCGACATGGAACGGGTGGCCTCCGCAAATTCGATGAAGGTTGAAAAACGAGTTTCGACGGTGATACGGGCCCACAGCGGCCCGGACAAACAATTACCAGCCGCGCGTCTGCCAATAACGGCGGGGCAGCAATACGCCACCGCCCGTGCTACTGCAACTACCGGACCACGACCCGATCGTTGGCTATAAGTCATTATCTAAAAATCAGTTGCGGCAGATCACAGGACGTGCGTTCATGCCGGGCGACCTGCCAGACACGGCCATAATTGGGCCTCTCAACCAGTGGCCCTGCCAATTTGACACGATGTCACGGCTGCTCCGCAAATGACGGCATGCCGGGTGGCGCTGTTGCCGAAATTCAGCCCTCCACGGGCGATATTGGTATGCTGACCTCGAACAGGCCGTGGTTCATCGCGGTCCTGGAGCCGATCCGAGACCCGTTTGCCGACAAGGGCGCAAACGAAAAATAATTTCCGCTCGCAGCGCCTCTCCCTCCAGGGGGAGGGTAGGGTGAGGGCCGGGAAAAACGGGAAGTTATTTTTCGTTCGACCCACGGGGACAGCCCCAACGGTTCTCCAAATGGGCACCCGACCACTGTGTTTTCGACCTCATACCCGTGAATCGATCCTTTGAAAAACCCTGACGCACTGGTGATCGGCGGCGGACCGGCCGGGTCGACCACGGCCTTGGTCTTGGCCCGCTCTGGGTGGCGGGTCGTCGTTGTCGAGCGGAAGTCCTTCCCGCGTCAGAAGGTCTGTGGCGAATATCTTTCCGGTACCAACTGGCCGCTGCTGGCCGAGCTGGGCCTGGCCGCGGATTTTCGCTGTCTGGCCGGGCCCGACGTGGTCGAGGTGGGGCTCTTCGTCGGCCGATACGCCTTTCGCGGCCGGTTGCCGCGTCCCGCCGGCCGACAAGGAGATTGGGGCCGAGCCCTCGGGCGCGAACATCTCGACACGCTGCTCTTGCGGGCCGCCGCGGCCGCCGGAGCCGAAGTGCTGCAGCCGGCCGACTGCGCCCAGCTGAGCCGCTCGGGCGGGCAATTCGTCTGCCGAATCCGGACGCAGGGCAATCCGGAGCCGCGCGAGCTGCGCGTGCCGATCGTGATTGCCGCCCACGGATCGTGGGAGTCCGGCTCGCTCCCCTCGCAACCGCAGCGCGCCGCTGCCGATGGCGCCGATCTGCTGGGGTTCAAAGCCCACTTTCACCATAGCGCCCTTGCGCCCGGCCTGATGCCGCTGGTCAGTTTTCCGGGGGGCTACGGCGGGCTGGTGCATTGCGATGCGGGGCGAACCAGCCTATCCTGCTGCATCCGCCGCGACGTGCTCGCGCGGATCCAGCGCCGCGGCGGGCAATCGGCCGGCCAGGCGGTGCTCCAATATATTTGCGATACCACCGGCGCGGTGCGCAACGCGCTCCAGTCGGCCCAGGTCGACGGCGCGTGGCTGGCCGCGGGCCCGATCCGGCCGGGAATCCGCAGTTGTTATCGGGGCGGCGTCTTTTTTGTCGGGAACGCGGCCGGTGAAGCACATCCGGCGGTTGCCGAGGGCATCTCGATGGCCATGCAGTCGGGCTGGCTGCTGGCCCAGGAATTGATTTCCGCCCGGGGAGTGCTGGGCGACGAGCGGATTCGCGATCGGGTCGGAGAATCGTACGCGCGCGCCTGGCGGCGCAGTTTTGCCTCGCGAATCTACGCCTCGCAGGCGGTTGCCCGCTGGACCATGCATCCACGATTCGTCGAAGCGGCCGGTCCGCTGCTGAAGTCTTGTCCGCAACTGCTGACGCTGGGGGCCCGATTGGCCGGTAAGTCGAGACACGTCGTAACAGGAAGGGATCCAGGGGCCTTATGAGTTTTCATATCTCCGGCTTGGGCACGGGCTGCCCGAGAATTCGATGAGTCAATCCGAGGCGACCCAGCTTGCGCAGCAAGTTTGCTGCCACAGCGAGGACCAGTCGCGGCTGCTGGCCGTGCTGTATCGCAAGGCGGGCGTCGCCAATCGCTTTACCGCGCTGCCGCATCGGATCGCGCTCGATTGGCTGGAAAACGACAACCACGAAAGCTCCAACGGCAACGGCCACGCCACGATGACCGCGGCGCTGGGCCCGACCACGGCCGAGCGGATGGACTTTTACCAGGAGCACGCCTTTCCGCTGGCCCTGGCCGCGGCCGGCCGCGCTTTGGACCAGGCCGGGCTGAGCCCGGACCAGATCACGCATCTGATCACGGTTTCCTGCACCGGCTTTGCCGCGCCGGGCGTCGACGTGGAGCTGATCAACCGCCTGGAACTGCCCCCCACGACCGAACGCGTGAACGTCGGCTTCATGGGCTGCCACGGCGCGATCAACGGCTTGCGCGTGGCCCGGGCGATTGCCACGGCCGATCCCCAAGCGCGGATTCTGCTGGCGGCGGTCGAGCTGTGCAGCCTGCACTATCGATTCCAGTGGGACCCCGAGCGGTTCATCGGCAACGCGCTGTTTGCCGACGGAGCCGGGGCTTTGGCCGGCGGCGGCGTGCCCTGCGCGGGGCGACTGGCAGGTTACGGCGACCGGCTCGTGCCTGGTGCCCGACTCGACCGACGCCATGACCTGGCGGATCGGCAATTATGGTTTCGAGATGACGCTTTCGCCCCGCGTGCCGGAATTAATCTCACAGCACTTGCGTCCCTGGCTGGCCGGCTGGCTGGAGCAGCACGGCACGAGCATCGATCGCGTGGGCGCCTGGGCGATTCATCCCGGCGGCCCGCGCATCTTGAGTGCGGCCGAAGAGAGTCTGGGCCTGCCGCGCGAGGCGACAAAAATTTCGCGCGAGGTTCTCTCGCAATACGGCAACATGTCGTCGCCGACCGTGCTCTTCATTCTGGAGCGGTTGCGTGCCGCCAATGTCCCGCGCCCCTGCGTGATGCTGGGCTTCGGGCCTGGTCTGGTGGCCGAGGTGGCGCTGGTGGAGTAGGAATGGCCGCGCTCGGATCGATCGGCCTGCGGTGAGTTGAGGAGCGAGGCGGACGCGGGGCGGGATACGTCGGTCGATGTGAGCGACGCGCCCTTAGGGCATCTACTGACCGGCGGGCCAACAAACGGTGGTTTGATGCCGTTTCCCACGCGCGACGACTTTCCGGGAATGTCGTTGTGCCGAATTGCGCTGGAGGGCCGGCCCGACGAGAGCTAGGAAGAAACTGCCTAACGCTCGGACTAGGACCTGGCATCGAGATAAGCAACTCGTAAAATGTGACTTGCGGCAACCGGCGGCGTGCGCATTAGTCCGCAAATTTGCGGCCTTCGGGTGATAGGTGGAAACTTCCTATAGCCACGCTGGGCACCAGAATGAACTGGTATCACATAGGTACAGGCCAGTTTGGCTATCCACAACCTGAAGACACGTATTTTGAGGAGACTTACGATCCGACCGCCGGATGCCAGACATGCAAAATTGGAAAAAAGTTGAGAAATGCATTTCGCTTTAGATCTGAACCAAAAGCGAAGCACAGCCAATTCCTGGGGCTAAATTGGGTCTTCGACGAAATATTCGTTCGAGATGTGGTGAAACACGTATTTGAGGAAGAGCGTGCCACCGGGGTGGACTTCACTCGCCCCGTTCGAGACAAGACGGGTGAACCTCTCACGACCGTCTATCACATGCGAGTCAGCTTTGTTCTTCCGCCGGCACTCCAAGAAGACCGATTAAATGCAGAGAAGTGTGAGATGCCGAAGGACCACGCCATGGTCAAATTCCTATCGGCCAATAGCAGCAGGCTGGTGAGGGGACCATTCTGTGGTGGGGTGAAGTTCAACTACCCACAGGGAGACGAAAATCAAATAACGATGTCTGCATCAGGATTTGTTTCGACACCGGACATTGTCAGAATGAATGAGTGGTTTGGGAGTGGCGGCTGTGCCGGGAGACCAGTGCTGATGTCTCAACGACTCAAAGACATCGTCGATCGGATGAAATGGCGAGGATTGACGTTCAGCCCCATCAAGATCGTGGACGAGTAACGAGGTCCAACACCTCGGCTGGACGCGACGACATACAGAGTCTTTGCGATCAGCGGCGAGTGGACCGAGGCACCAAATGGCTGCATGAGGCCGAGCCAGAAATCGTTCGCTTGCCGGCGCGTCACCGTACGTCAGTCTGGTGCCAGCGAATCTTCGGTCATTGGCGACCGCAAACTCGTCTCAGCAATCAAAATGCCGAGAACTCGCCCATTGTGAGGAAGCTTGGGCAGTCCGCACTGTACGCACTTCGGTAGCGACGCACCGAAGCGTTCTCGGCCGGCCAGGGCCGATGCGACGATTCATCTGTCAGCGGCAAAAAGGCGTCGGGAAACGACGCTTCCCGCCCCTTCTTTTTCCGATGGTTGGCATGAACTGCGTGCAACGTGTCGCCCTTACGGCGCTTTTGCGACGCTCAGCGTGGCCGAAAAATAACTCCGGCGTTTTCCAGACCCTCACCCTGCCTCTCCCTGAGGGAGAGGGGTTTGAAGCCGAAGTTATTTTTCGTCCGGCCCTTACGGCGCTTTTGCGACGCTCAGCGTGGCCGGCTCCGCGGTAATTTTCAGCCGCGGGATGGTAACGCAACCGCTGGCATCGGCCTGGGTCTCTCCGCGGGCCGTGTTGAACGACCAGCGCACCGTTTCGCCCGGCGCGACTTTCAGCATTGCTGCAGCCGCCGCAGGCTGACGTCCGCCGTCGATTCCGCCGGGATCGTGAAGGTCGTCTTGAGTTCCGAGGGCTTGACGAGGAACAGCGAGATCTCGATCGCCGCCGGTGTGTCCGACAGGTTCTTCCAGCGGAAAAACGCGTTGATCTGGCCCGCCTTCGTGTCGGCCAGTTGATCCGGCCAGGGCAACGGATCGTTCGTCGAGGCGTCGGTGAACACCGGATAGGCCTCGTTCTTTTTGACGCTGAGCCAGTCGAACGAATTGATCAGGTCATTGACCTTCATGATCTTGGCGTGGTTGTTCGCATGGCCGAAAGGGCCCCAATAGAAGAAGCAGCGCGTATTTCCGCTCGTTCATCGCCTTGGCGAAAGAGTCGTGGCCTTGCGACCAGGTGTCGTTCGGAGCCGAATAGTCGACCACGATCGGAGGGTCGGCGAGCGTAACGTCCGCGGGCACGGTCTGCGGCGGCAGGTACATCCGGCTGGAGACGTGTTCGACCTTGGCGGGAACGTTGGCCTTGATGGCGGCGAAGACGTCGCCGTGGCGCATGCCGATGCCCAGCGTGCCGCTGCCGCCCATCGAGTTGCCGCACAAATAGACGCGGTTCTCGTCGATGTCGTATTGCTCGATCACCCATTTCACCGTGTCGATCACCCGTTTGTCGGTCGGACTGACTTCCGGATCCTTATATTTGTCGCTGCCCCACCACCAATCTCCCTGATTGGCGCGGCAATCGAGATAGAGCGCGAAAAAGTCCGGCGGCGAATGGTAGATGTCGTGATTGCCGACCGTGGTCGTGCAAGCCAGGCACGAGTGGACATCGTGGCCGGCCGAATGCAGCACGACATAGAGCGGGGCGCTGGGGTGTGCCTGTTTGGGATGGAGCACCAAGAACGTATCGGTTTGGGGTACGGTATAGCCCCACTCCGGCTTGATTCCGTGCTTGAAGGTCTCCAGTTTCCGCTCTGTGAAGACCGACTCCTCTTGCCTGGTCGGAGGCCAGTCGGCATTGTCCGCCCAGGCCGCGCTAGCGAGCGCAAGCACAAAGCCCGTCACCGCTACTGCTATTTTCATGGCATTACCACTAGAGGCGGGTTCAGGACCGGCTGCGACGGTCCCAATTCTGCGCAGTCGTCGGAGCAAAAGAGATCGAACAAAGGGGGCAGAATGGTCAGAACGATTTATTAAATTGCCCAAACCCTTTCCCACCTGCTGACCCCTTTCCTACCCCGGTGTTCACCCTCAGATTTTGCAGGCCCCCTACCGCGCCGTGCCGCCGGTTCGCGTCCCGGTGGAATCTTGTTCGGGCGAGTAGTCTCGCAGGAGCACGACCGAACAGGGTTTGATTTTGTAGGGCTTGCCCGGCTGGAATCGTTCGCGGTTGGCCTTGGGATCGGCCGAATCGAGCAGCAGCTCCCAGGCGTTCTTGTCTTCGAGTTCGGGGAGCGTGAAGTCGATGGTGTTGGCGTGGTCGGCGTTAAACAGCAGGACCAGCGTGTCGCCGCTGATGACTTCGCCCCGCTCATCGACGTCGATGCTGTCGCCGAACAACTGCACGCCCAGGCAGCGGACGAACAACTTGCTCCAGGCGTCGGCGTCCATTTCCTTGCCGTCGGCATTGAGCCAGGCGATGTCGGGTGCCTGCTCGCCTTCGATGGCCATGCCATGAAAAAACCGGCGTCGATGAAAAACGGGCTGCTGATGATAGATCTCGACCACGCGCTGGGCAAACGCCAAAAGCTCCTTCTGTCGGTCGTTCAGGTCCCAATGCACCCAACTGATTTCGTTGTCCTGGCAATAGGCGTTGTTGTTGCCTTGCTGCGTGCGGCCGATTTCGTCCCCGGCCAGCAGCATCGGCACGCCTTGCGAGAATAACAGTGTGGCGATGAAGCTGCGCTTCTTGCGATCGCGGAGTTCGAGAATCTTGGGATCGTCGGTCGGTCCTTCGACCCCCATATTCCAACTGACGTTGTCATCCGCTCCGTCGCGATTGTCCTCGCCGTTGGCCTCGTTGTGCTTGTGATCGTAGGAAACCAGGTCGTTGAGCGTGAATCCGTCGTGGGCCGTGATGAAGTTGATGCTGGCATGCGGCCGGCGACTGCTCCATTCATACAAATCGCTGGAGCCGCAGAACCGCGTGGCGAATTCCGAGACCACGCCGCCGTCCCCTTTCCAGAAGCGCCGCACGCAGTCGCGGTATTTGCCGTTCCATTCCGACCACAGCACGGGGAAGTTGCCGACCTGGTAGCCTCCTTCCCCCAGGTCCCACGGCTCGGCGATCAGTTTGACCTGCGAGATCACGGGATCCTGGTGAATGATGTCGAAAAAGGCTCCCAGCTTGTTGACGGCGTGCAGTTCGCGGGCCAGCGTGCTAGCCAGATCGAAGCGAAAACCGTCGACGTGCATTTCTTCGATCCAGTAGCGCAGGCTGTCCATCACCAGCTGCAGCACGCGCGGATTCTGCATGTTGAACGTGTTTCCGCAGCCGGTGAAATCCATGAAGTAGCGCGGGTCTTCCGTCGACAGCCGATAGTAAGCCGAATTGTCGACGCCGCGGAACGAAAGCGTAGGCCCCAGTTGGTTGCCTTCGGCCGTGTGGTTGTAGACCACGTCGAGAATCACCTCGATACCGGCCGAGTGCAGGTTGCGGACCATGGTTTTGAACTCGCCCACCGCGCCCAGCGCGAAGCCGGGTGAATCGTAACGGCTGTCGGGGGCAAAAAAGCCGATCGTGTTGTAGCCCCAATAATTGACCGCGCCCGGCCTCGACCAAATGCCGGTCGTCGACGCGCTGATGCACGGGCATCAGTTCGACGGCGTTGATTCCCAGGTCGGTCATATGCCGGATCGCGGCGTCGGAAGCCAGGCCGGCGTAGCTGCCGCGCAGTTTTTCCGGCACGCCGGAATGGAGCTTCGTGAAACCCTTGACGTGCAGCTCGTAGATCACCATGTTTTGCCAAGGATGATTCGGCCGCCGATCGTCGCCCCAGGTGAATGACGGATCGATCACCGCCGCCAGCGGCGCAAAGGCCGCATTGTCGCGATCGTCGAACGACAGATCGGCCAGCGGGTCGCCGACCTTGTAGCCGAACATTTCGTCGGCCCATTTGAGGTCGCGGGCGATCAGCTTGGCGTAAGGATCCAGCACGACCTTGTTCGGGTTGTAGCGGTGCCCTTGGGTGGGCTCGTACGGGCCATAGACCCGATAGCCGTAGACCTGGCCCGGCGTGACGTCGGGCAGATAGCCGTGCCAGACCAGATCGGTGTACTCGGGCAGCGTAACCCGTTGGGTCTCCTTGGTCTGGTCGATCGAGTCAAACAGGCACAGCTCGACCTTTTCCGCGTTTTCCGAATAAATCGCGAAGTTGACGCCCGAGCCGTCCCACGTGGCGCCCAGAGGAGAGGGTCGACCTGGCCAGACACGCATCACGATGCTCCAAGTTGTTCGATTGAAGTTCGGCTTCCACAAGCGAAGCGCGGCCAATTGTAGAATCGAGGACCAAGTATACAAGGCCCCCGCCCTTAATTGACAAGGCGTCCGGCCGTCCCTATGGTAATCGCGCCGGCCCACTTCTGGAAAACGAGGACTCGCCTCCGCGCGAACCTATGGCAATCACGACACGCGCGCCGCAAAGCACCTATCGATTGCAGTTGCACGCGAGATTCGGTTTCGACGACGTGGCCGCCGTGGCAGATTACCTCGAGCGGCTGGGGATCAGTCACGTCTATTGCTCTCCCTACTTGCAGGCCGCGGCCGGCAGCACCCACGGCTACGACGTCGTCGATCCGCGGCGTGTCAACCGCGAGTTGGGAGGCGAACCGGGGCATTCCCGCATGTGTGCCGCGCTGGACCGCTGCCATTTGGGCCAGGTGCTCGACATCGTGCCCAATCACATGAGCATCGCCGACCGCGACAATCTGTGGTGGTGGGATGTGCTGGAGAACGGCCAGTCGAGCCGCTATGCGGCTTACTTCGACGTGCAGTGGCATCCGCCCGAACAGAAATTGCACAACACCGTTTTATTGCCGATCCTGGGCGACCATTACGGCCGCGTGATCGAAGCCCGCGAAATCACGCTGGAACGTCAAGAGGGCTCGTTCAACTTTCGCTACCACGAGCGGGTGCTTCCGGTCGCTCCGCGGTCGCTCGATCACTTGCTGGCCAGCGCCGCCGAGCGCTGCAATAGCGAAACGCTGGCATACCTGGCGGACGCTCTCGGAAAGCTGCCGCTGTCCACCGCCACCGACCGCACCAGCATCGCCCGCCGGCATCGCGACAAGGAGGTGCTGCGGCAACAGTTGGCGCGGCTTTGCGCCGAGCAGCCGCACGTGGCGGCGGCCATCGACCAGGTCGTGTCCGAACTCAATGTCGAGCCCGACGCGCTGGACGCCCTGCTCGAACGGCAAAATTACCGCATCGCCTTTTGGCGCACCGCGGGCCAGGAATTGGGCTATCGCCGGTTCTTCGACATCAACAGCTTGATCAGCCTGCGCATGGAAGACGATCAGGTCTTCACCGAAACGCACGGCCTGGTGCTGCAATGGCTCAAGCGCGGCGTCATCGACGGATTGCGCATCGATCATCCCGACGGGCTGCGCGATCCCGAGGAATACCTGGATCGGCTCCGGGCAGCCGCGCCCGAGGCTTGGATCGTCGTCGAGAAAATCCTGGAGCCGGGCGAACCCCTGCCCCCGTCGTGGCCCGTGGCCGGAACCTCCGGCTACGACTTCATCCACCGCGTGGGCGGCGTGCTGCTCGATCCGGCCGGCGAGCCGCCGCTGACGGCTTTTTATCGTGAATTCACCGGCGAGTCGGCCGATTACGACGCGCTGGTGCATGCCAACAAGCTTCGTGCGCTGGAGCAAATGTTCGGCAGCGACGTGCATCGACTGGCGGACTTGTTCAGCCAGGTCTGCGAACGGCATCGCCGCTACCGCGACTACACGCGGCAGGATCTGCGGGCCGTGTTGTGCGAGGTGATCGCCTGCCTGCGCGTGTATCGCACGTACCTGCGGCCGTACAGCGAGCAGATAAGCGAAACCGACAACGCTTATCTGACGGCCTCGATCGAAGCGGCCAAAATCGAGCGGGCCGACCTGGACGTGGATTTGTTCCACTTCTTTCGCGATCTGCTGCTGCTGCGAATTCGGGGAAATTTGGAATCGGAACTGGTCGCCCGGTTTCAACAACTGTCCGGCGCCGTGATGGCCAAGGGGGTCGAGGACACCACGTTCTATGCGTTCAATCGCTTGATCTCGCTCAACGAAGTCGGCGACGATCCCGGCCGATTCGGAGTGACATTGGAGGAATTCCATCGCGCCTGCGAAGAAGTGCAGCGGCTGTGGCCGCAAACGATGCTGGCCGGCTCGACACACGACACTAAGCGCAGCGAGGACGTGCGGGCTCGCATCGGATTGCTCTCCGAGATGCCGCACGACTGGCGCGACGCGGTCCTGCGCTGGTCGCGCCGCAACGACCGCCACTGGGTCGACTGCCAGCCGGATCGCAACGCCGAATATTTTTATTATCAGACCCTGTTCGGCGCCTGGCCGATCGGCGTCGAGCGTGCGACGGCTTATATGGAAAAAGCGGTCCGCGAAGCCAAGGTGTACACCTCGTGGAATAACGTCAACGTCGAGTACGAACGAGCCATCCGGCAATTCGTCACCGCCACTCTGGAAGACAAGGCGTTCCTGGCCGACTTCACGGCTTTTCAAACGCCGTATCTGGAAGCCGGCAGAACCACCTCGCTGGCACAAACGCTCATCAAGCTCACGGCCCCCGGCGTGCCCGACACGTATCAAGGCAGCGAGCTCTGGGATTTGAACCTGGTCGATCCGGACAATCGGCGGCCGGTCGATTTCGAACTTCGTCGGCGCTTGCTGGCCGAGGCCGAACCTGCGACATGCCAGGAGGCGCTGGCCCGGCCGGATGAGGGGCTGCCAAAATTATGGATGATTCGCCGGACCCTGCACCTGCGCCGCGAGCGACCCGAAGCGTTCGGCGCCAGCGGCACGTATTTGTCGCTCGTTGCCCAGGGCGCCAAGGCCCAGCACGTCGTGGCGTTTTTGCGCGGGGAGCAAGTGGTCACGGTGGTCCCCCGCTGGCTGGTGCGGTTGGATGGCGCGTGGTCCGACACGGCGCTTCGGCTACCGGAGCGCGGCTGGCGGAATCTGTTCGACGACGCGCGATACCCGGGCGGCGACGTCCGATTGTCGGACCTGCTGGGCCGGTTTCCGGTCGCGCTATTGGTCGCCGAGGAAGAAGAATAAGCTATGTTGTACTGGGCATTTGTGTTCCTGATCATCGCATTGGTGGCCGGAATCTTCGGTTTCGGCGGGGTTTCCGTGGCCGCCGCGGGCTTTGCCAAAATCCTGTTCTTCGTGTTTCTGATCGTATTTGTGCTGAGCCTGATTCTGGGCATGCGGCGGCCGATCGCCTGAAGGCCGCAGCTGCCGCCCAGGACGCAGGACGTCCAAAAGTTGACCCGTTTGCGGGGAATGTTAAGATCTGGTCACAAGTCGACCACCGGAGATGTGGTTGACGCCGAGCCGGCCATGAAAGCCCCTTGCAGCGGATCTTCCGGCCGGGGGCTTTTTCCATGGACGGCCAGCGGACGCTGGGATGGTTCCCGCGCCGCCTACCACCAAGCATCAAGCACGCTATAGCAAAGGAGTTCTCAGCATGAGTCCTAATAAACAAGCCGCTCCGCGTCGGGTCGAAGATTCTGTGGAACAACTGCGAGACAAAGTCGGCGAGGTTCGGCAGAGGCGCAAGAGCTAGGCTCCGCCGCTCGGGACGCGGCCCAGCAGGCCGCGGCGCAATTCCGCGATGTCGCCAGCCAAAAAGCGAACGAACTTCGCGACAAGGCAACCCAACGGGCCGGCGAACTACGCGACGCGGCCACCGAGCGCGTCGAGGAGCTGCGCGACACGGCAGGCCAGTATTACGACGTCGGACGCGAGCGGGCAGTCGATCTCGAACAGGGACTCGATCAGCGCATTCGCGAAAAACCGCTCCAATCGGTGATGATCGCCGCAGGAGTCGGCATGCTGATGGGCATCATTTGGATGCGCCGCTAAACGGCTGCGCACCCAGAGCCAGGAAAATAAGCGAATGTCGGAGTTTGCGTCTACCGATCGGGTCGAAGCAGCCGATCCCGGCGCGCCTGAGGAGAGCTGCGCAGCCGAACCAGCCCAGGAGACGACCGGTCCGGCCGCGGTGGATCGATTGGCCGACGATCTGGCCGCGCTGAAAGATCAGGCGGCGCTTTATCTGGCCGCCCGAGGCGATCGGGTCAAACTGGGTGTGCGCCGCGCCGCCGTCGGCATTCTGATCGGCCTGCTGGGACTTTTGGTGGGCGCCACAATCCTGATGACCGCGGCGGTGCTGACCGTGGTGGGAATTGCACGAGGATTGGCGGAGCCGTTGGGCCGGCTGTGGCTGGGTGAACTGGTGACCGGCACGGCGATTCTCGCATTTTGCGCGCTGGCCATTTCTCTGTGGGTGCGGAACCTGACTCGTACTTCGCGCTGGAAGACTATCAATCGCTATGCAGAACTCCAAAAACGACAACTCGATCGGCGCCGATCCGGCGCACCCAAATCCGGCGATGGGCCCGTCGGAACGTGATTTCCTGGCGGCCCAAGCCGACGCCGCCCGGCAGGCGCTTTCCGACACGCTGCGGCGAATGCAGGCCGATTTAAAGGACGGCGCGGACATCGCGGCCTGGGCCCGGCGGTATCCTTGGCCCACGCTGGGCGTTGCCGCGGCGGCCGGCTTTTTCGCCGCCCAGGCGCTCGGCCCCAAACGCACCAGCAGCGACAGCAACGTCGCCGATCTGCTGGCCGAAGCGCTCGCCGCCAACGGAGTCACCGCCAATGCCAAACCCTCGATCTGGTCGGGACTGGTGGGCGAAATCCTGCGCAGCTTGACCACCGCGCTCGAAGGCGCCATCGCCGGCGCCTTCAGTTCCAAGATGCAGCAAGCCGCCGAGCCGAACTCCAACGGACACCAGCCCCCGGTCGACGCGGTTTAGCCTCGACCCGTGGTCGCACGCCCTGTCGCCGCATTCGGCGATCCTTCATGCCCCGCGCAAGGCGGCGCCGCTCACCAGGCGCTCGACGAACGCGCGATAGTCGATGCCGCCGGCAGCCAGCGAACGGGCCAGTCCGGCCGAGGGGCCAATGTCCGGGTTGCCGTTCACTTCCAGGATGTAGATGTTTTCGCCCTGGTCCACCCGCAGGTCGATCCGGGCATAATCCCGGCACCCGGTCGCCTGGAAAGCGCCGAGAGCCACTTTGCCAATCTGGGCGGCCAGAGCCGGCCGGACGTCCGCCGGACAGCGCGGCTTGGTCGCCAGGTCGGCGGCGCTGCCGATGGCCCACTTGGCCTCATAGGTCACCATCTGCTGGCGAGATGGAAGGCGTGGGTCGAATTCGATTTCCGCCAGCGGAAGCAATTCGGGGTCCGGTAGGGCCACGACCGCCGCGTTGAACTCCCGCCCCGCGACGAACCGCTCGACCAGCACCGCGCCGTACCGCGAACGGACGCGGTCCACCTGGGCCACCAGGTCCGAGTATTCGCTGACTACGCTCTGCGGTCCGATGCCCAGACTGGCGTCCTCGTGGGCCGGCTTTACGATTGCCGGACCGGGCTCCAATAGAGCTAGCAATCGTCCCTCGGCAAGCCGCTGGGCGGGTCCGATGCATTCGAAGTCGGGGGTCGGCAAACCGGCGCCACGCAGTAGCCACTTGGTTCGGGCCTTGTCGCGCACCAAATCCAGGCACTGCCCACGCGAGCCCGTGAGCGGGTGGGCCAACAACTCGACAAGCCCGGCCACCACCGCTTCGCCGCAACCGACCCCCTGGAATCCTTCGAACAAATTGAAGACGACGTCGGGCCGTTGGCAGTCTGCGAGGTCTGCGAGCAATCCGGCGATGCGGCGCACCCCCAGATGGCGCACGCGATGTCCTGAGGCCCGCAGCGCGTCATCTACCGCCGTCACCGATTCCAGCACGCCGGCTTCGGAAGCGTAGTCCGGATCGTCCGGCGCGAGGGCCGGCTCGTTGTATAGCACTAAAACGTCGAGCACGGTCATGGGAGTGCGCGAATGACCAGGGAATGGGGGACGAATTGAAACCAAGTCGCCAGTTCAGGTTTCGGCGGCGGCCGGCGAGAGTGCCGCCAGGCCGTTTCGCTCGATCGCCGCGTTGACGATCCGGCCGACCAGTTCGGCATAGTCGATGCCCACAAGTCCTGAGAGCAACACCAGGTCGCCCGACTTGGGCGACAGGCCCGGCAGGGGATTCACTTCCAGAAAGTAGGGCGTCCCGCCGCGCAGCCGAAAATCGATGCGCGACACGTCGCGACAACCCAGGGCTCGCCAGGCGCCCAACGCAGCCTGTTCGACGGCGCAGCGTTTCGGCGGGCGAAAGTTTGGCGGGACACTCATAGCGCACCTGGCGCTCCCAGTCTCGCTTGACTTCCAGGCTGTAAATGAACGACTCGACCTTTTCCAAGGGGAGCACGCGCATGATGCCCAGCACTTGGGGTGGATCGTTGCCCACGATGCCAACCGTTAATTCATCTCCCTCGATAAACTCTTCAACCAGGACCGGCTGACGATAATGTCGATAGACCTCGTCCAGCTTTGTCTCCAGCTCGTGGCGATTGCGGACCAGGCTGCTGGACAGAATACCTTTGCTCGACCCCTCGAAGGCGGGCTTCGCGATCAGCGGCAGGGGCAGGGGGGCCAACTGCTGCTCGACCTGGCCATGATCGCCGGTAAACACGGTCCAGTTGGGGGTCGCCACTCCGGCGGCCCTGACGAGTCGCTTGGCGCAGTCCTTATCGAGCGTTACTGCCAGGGTCAGCGGGTCGGAACCGGTGTAGGGAATTCCCAGCATCTCGAGCACGGCCGGCACGCGCGCCTCGCGCGAGCGGCCGCCGCCGGTGCCTTCGGCGAAATTGAGCACCAAATCGGGTCGCGGCCCGTCGAGCAGACGACGCAGGAGCGGCTCGCCGTCGCCGAGCAAATCGAACTGATGCCCCAAGTTTTGCAGCACCGCGGCCAAGGCGTGTACGGTCTCGGGCGAGTCGAACTCCTCGTCGTCATCCCCCAAGCCGGCCAGGCCTTGTGGGCCGGCCGCGAGCGGGCCGGAGCCAATCGGCAAAGCGGCCGAGCGGCCTTCCGAGCGAACATTGAACGTCATCCCGATGCGCACTGCGGTGGTCCTTTGTGCAAAGAGAGCGGGGTGGCCAACTTTGTAACAAAAAAGCCCATGGGCCGCAGCCCATGGGCTTGACTTTAGCGGTGGCGTCGCCCCTCAAACTTGCTCGCGGCGACGTCGGGCAATTACTTCGCCTTGGACCGATTCCAGGCCCCGCGCGGCTCCTGCGGACTGCTGTGCTGGTAGCCTTCGAGCTGGATGACATCGGCCGGCTTGTCTTCGCCGACGGATTCGGGCTGGTCGGCGTGCTCCTGGCGACGGGCCATGCGTGGAGTGCCCTCGGGCATCAGCATGTCCTTATTGCCGCTGAGCAGGTCGCTGACTCCCAGCGAGGGGTACTTGGCCGTTCTGCTCGACCCGATCTTCGGGAGCGTAGCGGAAGATCATCCCCTCGTAGTTCCGCAGCACGACGGCGTTTTCCGAAGCGGAAATCAGGTAATTGGGCATCAGCGGAATTTTGCCGGCCCCGTGCGTGCCGTCGACGACGTAGGTCGGCACGGCCAGCCCCGAGACATGGCCCCGCAGGCCCTCGATGATTTCCAGCCCCTTCCAGATCGAAGTCCGGAAATGCCCGGCCCCGGTCACCGGATCGCAATGGAACAGGTAATACGGCCGAACCTTGATCCGCAGCAGTCCGCGCACCAGCTTGCCGCATCGTGGCCACCGAATCGTTGACTCCCTTGAGCAGCACGGCATGGTTGCTGACCGGCATGCCGGCATTGACCAGGCCGGCGGACGGCCAGAGCCGTCTCCGGAGTGATTTCGCGCGGATGGTTGAAATGGGTTTGGATCCAGATTTTTCCGGCCTGTTGCAACAGGTCGATCAGTTCGCGAGTCCAAGAGCCGCTGGGGCAGCGTCACCGGCACCCGCGTGCCGATCCGCACCACGTCCAAGTGATCGATTTCGGCCAGCCGGTTGACGAACCAGCGGAGCTTGCCCATCGGCAAGCGACAACGGGTCGCCGCCGGAGACGATCACGTCGCGAATTTCCTCGTGATCGCGGACATATTGAATCATCCGCTCGTCGTTGTGGCTGGGGGCATCCCAGCCGTCGCGATCCATGGTCACCCGCTTGCGGGTGCAGAAGCGGCAATACATCGAGCAGACGTGCGTGGTCACCAGCAGCGCCACGGTCTGGGATAGCGATGGGTCAGGCCGGGGACGGGTGAGTCCTTGTCCTCTTCCAGCGGATCCTCGAGCTCCAGGCCCGATTCGCTCGACAATTCCCGGGTCGAAGGGAGCGATTGCAGGGCAATCGGGTCGGCCGGGTCGTCGAAGTCGATCAAAGACAAGTAATAGGGCGGGATCGCCAGCTTGTACTTGGCTTCGAGACTTTCCAGGGCCGAAAGCTCCTGGGGCGCGAGTGGCATGAACTCGGCAAGTTGAAGGGTGGTCCGAATGGCATTTTGCATCTGCCATCGCCAATCGTCCCACTGTTCGGTCCGGCACATCCCTCCATTTTGGATGTCGCCGGCTGGTACCGGGAGGCTCCTCGGATTCATCCGGCAAGTCCGCTACCGGCGGAGACCGCAAGAGACGCGGTTTCGAGTCGATTCATTGTAGACGAATCCCTCCTCTAGCTACGACTGTACTAGCCAGGCGACCGGAACAGCCCGATCGAGCTTCCTAAACTCGCGTGCTTATACCATCGATCCCAAAGATCGACAAGCATGCTTCGCGCTGCGGACCAGATTTTTTCCAGGTCTTGTCCAGAATTATCGGAGGGACCTCGCTGGGGACAAGAGTTGATCTTGACCGAGTTGAAATTTTCTGCACCGCACCGCACCCGCGGGCTGCCGCTCGCCGCCAAGGGGGCCGTGCAAAATGCACGCAAGGAACTCGGTGCCTGAGTCGCCGGTCGCACGAGCGGGTCGATTGGGCGACGTCGCTTGTTTCTGTCGCCCAGGCGACCCTATCATCGAGCTTTCAGCCCCTCCGCGCTGCCCCGCTCCTCGCAAGGAACCTGGCATGGCGTCATCCGCCTCGAATTCCGACCCGCCTGACGGGCACTCAATGGCTGATCGTCGTATTGGCCGCGATCGGATTCGCATTCGACATCTACGAATTGTTGATGGCGCAGTTCGTCTTGCCGCCGGCGATCCCGGAATTGACCGGCACCAAGCCTGGGACCCCGGAGTTTCAGGACTGGGTGGGCCGGCTGTTTTACGTTCCCGGCGTTTGCCGGCGGCATTTTCGGCCTGTTGGGGGGCTACCTGACCGACCTGCTTGGGCCGCCGCCGCGTGCTGACCTGGAGCATTTTGCTGTACGCCGTGTCGGCCTTTCTGGCCGGCTTTTCGACTTCGATCTACGATGTTGCTGGTTTCTGCGCTGCACGACGTTCATCGGCGTTTGCGTGGAATTCGTGGCGGCGGTGGCCTGGCTGGCCGAGTTGTTTCCCGAACCCCGCCGGCGGGAAAGTGTGTTGGGCTATACGCAGGCTTTTTCCTCGTTGGGCGGCCTGCTGGTGGCCGGGGCCAATCTGTTGGCCGTGAAATATGCCGCCGATCTGCCGGCCATCGCCATGCCCGAGTTCCTGACCTCGCTGGTGGGCACGATCGATCCGGCCCATCAGCACGAGGGCTGGCGCTATACGCTGATGTCGGGCTTGATTCCGGCCTTGCCGCTGATCATCATGCGGCCATTCTTGCCGGAGTCGCCGGTTTGGGCGGCCAAGAAAGCGGCCGGGCACGCTCAAGCGGCCCAGCATCCTGGAGTTGTTCGCCCCCCGTTTCCGCCAGACGACGATCGTGACCACCCTGATGTTCGCCTGCAGCTATGGCGTGGCCTTTGGGGCGATCCAGCAAATGCCGCAAATCGTGCCCGGCGCGCCGGAGGTCAAAGCGGCCGCCGAAGGACAAGCCGGTTCCCGAGGCCAAAAGAAATCGGCCAGAAATTTGCCGCCACGGTCGGCACGATCCAAGAGATTGGCGGCCTGGTGGGCCGGATTCTGTTGGCGTTTCTGGCGGTCCGGATCGTCAGCCGGCGGAAATTGCTGCGGGTGTTTCAGTGGCCCGACCTGATCGTAGCCCCCGCCGTGTTTGCCCTCTGCGCCACCCAGAACTTGCAGTTCATGCAGGTCGGGATCTTTGTCGTGGGGCTGCTCACCGTGGCCCAGTTCAGTTTTTGGGGCAATTACCTGCCCCGAGTCTATCCCGTCCACCTGCGCGGCACGGGCGAAGGCTTTGCCGCCAATATCGGCGGGCGGATGATCGGCACTTCGTTCGCCTATGTCACAAACAAGTTGGTCGTGGCGATGCCCGGCAGCGCACCCCGCCCAGAAAATGGCCTATGCCGCAGCGACCGTGGCTGCCAGCGTGCTGCTTTTGGGCTCGATCCTCAGCTTCTTCCTGCCCGAGCCGGGAAATACAGAACCGGCGGAGTGAATTGACGCGCGGAAAGCAGCGGTCCGCCGCTCGCTTCCTACCACAGTGGGCCGCCCTCGCTGCTACGACAACTTCCCCCGGGCGTCGATCGTCAGCTTCTCCAGCCGGCCGTCCGGCTCGCGCAGCCAGACGACGTCCTGCAGGTTGATGCAGGGGCAGATGTGGTTCGGGATCACCGTGACCTGCTCGCCCAGCTTGGGGGCCTGCTGGCAGTCCCGGGCGTCGACCTGGGCATGCTCTTCGCTGAGCTTGGCGATCTTGGCCGTCCGGATATTCGCAAATCAGCCCGTGGCCGCTGTCCGGGGCCGGTACGCAGCGATCGCTGGACAGGGTCTTGCTGCCGGCATCCAACACGAACTGGCCCGGCACGGCCGTGCTGACCACCGTGCAGACGATCCGTCGCCGCACAGTCGTCCAGCGAGCAAAAGCCGCCGCGGACGGTGTTCAGGTCGTTGAAAATATAGGTGCCCGGACGAATCTCGGTATATTCGGGCACCAGGTGCGATTGGTAGGCCGTGGGCGTCGAGCCGCCGGAAATGATTCGGGCTTCCAGGCCATGCTTGGCCCACAGGTCGAGCGATTCGACCAGGATGTCGGAGACCTGCTCCAGCGCCTGCGTTTGCTCGGCCGGCGGCAGCCAGATGTGGCCGGGGTAGCACATGATGCCGTCCAGCCGGATGCCGGCCGCCCGATCGATGAACTGGGCCAGTTTGAGCGCGGCGGCGGGCGTCTGCAGGCCGGTGCGATGCTGCCCGACGTCGATGTCGACCAGGATGCCGATGGTCGAACTCGTGCGCCGGGCGGCCACGGCCAAGGCTTCGGCCGCTTCGACCGAGTCGACCGCCACGCGAATCGTGAAGTGCCGGGCCAGTTTGGCCAGCCGGCCGGTGCGGGCCGGGTCGATGGCCGGATAGGCCAGCAGCAAATCGCTGCCGACCTCCGACAGGACTTCGGCCTCGCCGACCTTGGCGACCGTCAGGCCGATGGCGCCGGCGGCCATTTGGGCAGCGGCCAGATCGCGCGATTTATGGGTCTTGGTGTGGGGCCGGAGGTCGAGATCCTGCTGTTCGGCATAGGCGGCCATCCGCTTGATGTTCCGCTCGACGATCGTGCTATCGATGATGATGGCCGGCGTGGCAATTTGTTCCATGACGCCATTAGACGCACTTGCCATCGGTTCTTCAACCAGGATCAGCGATTGCCGGGCAGATGCCTGCGGCGGGACCCGAGAAATGGCGACCGTCTCAGGGGCAAGCGGAGAACAGCTTCCTCTGGTGACTCCTGCTTTCCGAGAGAAAGCAGCGTGAGCGTCGGAATTGACGGGCGTCGTTTCTCGTTGGTCCCTCAATGCCCTTCGAGCGCAAAGTCGAACGACGAATGGTCCCGGTCGACCGTCGCGGAGAGGGTGCTCTCGGCGTTGTATCTGGTCGGCACGATTGCCTCACGGACCGGCATCAAGGGGCTGAGCGGATCGCCCAGATGACGCTCCTCGCCGATCACCCGATAGCCCTGGATCTTGACCCGTTTGTCTCCCGGGGCGATCGGCAAGCGATATTGTCCCCCTGTCACCAGACCGCCGGCAGTCGGCCCGGCCCCGTCGGCGGGCAGAAACTCGATGGTGCCTTCCTCGAGCGGCTGGCCGTCGAGCGTCACCCGGCCGGCAACTTCCAGTCGCTGTGGCCGGAAGCAGCCGCCGACAGCCAACGTGCAAGCCAACAGCACTAAGGCGAGCAACGATGCTCGGCCAGGCTGCGGCCGGGCCGGCGGTCGGCAATGCGTGGGCGCGGGGCTAATACGAATTGACATTGAGCTGCTCGCCACCGGCCATCGAGCCAATCGATTGCCACACGCTCACGGCAATCTCGTCGGCCATGAACTGCACCGAGGCGTCCCCCGACAACACATTGACGCCCCCGGGATGCAGGCTGCGGGCCGAGACATAATAGGGTGCCGCCCAGGCGCACGGGGCGGGCAAGCTGCCTCCCTGACCCTGGCAAATCGTGTAGTCGACCCCGGAATTGGGAGTGTTCACGGTCATGTATTCCGCGCAGACCACGTCGTTGTTGAAGATGTCGCCGCGCACGTCGTAGAAGTTGTCCTGGATCGCCTGCACGACCTCGGACATGTACATCGTGTGGGATAGACCGTCGGTGATCTGCCGCAGCTTGAACACCTGATTGAGGCCGAACGGAGCTTGCAGATAGGGCCCCGCCCCCGGGAGGGCCACCTGGAAGATGTCGCCGTTGCCCCAGTTGAGCACGTAGTTGCCACGCGAGCGGCTGTAGGGATCGCCGTGCCACATCCCCCAGCGATCGTCGGGGCAGAAGTAGAGCGGAATTTGAACCGAGATCGTGGCGTCGTTGTTGCCCAGGTCGCAAAAGGAGGTGCTGAAATTGTACTGGTTATAGAGCGCGGTCTCTTCGATGAAGGGCCACAGCCGCGGCGGCCAACTGAGCCGTGTCGGCGTCCCCTGGTTTCCACAAGGGAGCACCTTGAAGACCTGCTCGTAGTTGGCGAAGGCCAGGCCCCACTGTTTGAGGTTGCTGACACATTGGCTGCGCCGGGCCGCCTCGCGCGGGCCTGCACCGCCGGCAACAGCAGCGCAACAAGAATGCCGATGATGGCGATCACCACAAGCAATTCGACGAGCGTAAAACCTGTGCGTCGCGTCAAATTCATGCCTGCGCCCGATGCACGCCCCAAGTGAAAAAACAGCCACGCCGCCAGCCGCGGTCCAGCCGCATCGGCCTAACAGGCCGCCCGCGCGAATCGCTGCCAATAAACGCCTTGCCGACCGGCACCCCCTGCCGGCCACGCGGCGTGATCGGCGCCATCGGGCGAACCGATAACCAATCGATCATCGCGCGCGCCTGCGGCGATAGGCGACAGCCAGCAAGCCGGCGGCCGCGATGCCAAATAACACGCATGACGTCGGCTCCGGCACCGTTGTGAACCGCACCTCGGACAAGCCGGTATAACCACTGTCACCCCAATTGCTATTAATGTCAAAGGTGAAGTAGCGGGCGGTGACCGGCGTGGTAAACGTGTATTCAACCACCGGCACTTCGTAGCTGTAGTAAAAGTACGGAGCTGACACGGAATATTGCGTTGGCAGCGCATCGTAAGTTGCCTCGCTAAATGTGAAGCTCTGAACCAACGTGACCGGGCTTGGATTGGTCGGGCTGGCCAAGACATCCACGCTCTGTGCTCCGCGTGCTGCATTGAAAAAGACGCTGAGGGCCGTGTCCTCTGCGTAGTTCCAGACGTCGAGAGCACCGACGGTATAAACGGCCCCCAAGTCGAATGTAATGCTCAAGCCCGATGTTGCTGGCACAAGCCACTCTCCTGAGGTCACGCCGACCGGCAATCCCGAGTCGCCGGGAGCTGGATCCTCGTTGGCAAGCTGCGTCAAGATGGATCCTGTGCCCGAAAGGCCGTCGCCGTTGATCACTTCCGTCGGAGAGCCATAAACCGCGCTGGTGCCCGTCGCCGAGAACGGGGTAATAACGCCGGCCTGAAGCGTCGCCGAGCAAGTGGCGCAGAACGTTGCCGCGAACAAGAAACAAGTACGTGCAACCATTGGAAAACCCTCTCTTGAAGAAACGGATGGGAGATACACAAACGAAAACACGTGAATGGACTCCGAAGGACGAATCACAAGACCCATTGCATCCACTACCGGACTATTTCCAATCTCGCACCGACCCACACGGCGTGATCTTCGTGAATGCCGTCGCCGGTCCCCGTGGTGACCAGGGTCAGATACTTGGCGCCCGGCGGAATCGGGACGCGAAACTTCACAAAACGTCCATCCGCTCGCAACGGCTCGCCCATCGGCGACGCCACCGACCAATGACCATCCTCGTCGGCCAATTCCGCGGGACGGCCATCGACCAGCGCGGTCTCGACGGCAGTCGCCGTCGAGACGAGCACGAGCATGTGTACCGACGGCGTGGCAGCGCCGAAGATGCCGTCGTTGATGCCGGCGCGATCGCAAATGAACTCCAGCGGCGCGCCGGCCAATTTTCCGGCCGCTCGAATGTCGTCCAGATGGAAGGTCAACAGCGCATCGGCGTGCATCCCGATGCCTTGTCCGAGCCTTGGAGCGTTCATCGCCATCGGCTTGCCTTCCAGTTGGATGCCGCCACCGAACTTGCGGCCGCCCACGCCCTCTTCCGCGAGAACGCTGGTCCAGGCGTCATTCGCGATGCGATGGGCGGCGGCGCCCGTCCAGCCCACGCTCTTGAAATCGAACCACAGGTCCGGCGCGATTTGCTGCAGGGGGGCGCCGCCATAAGTCACGCGGTCGACGCCCAAGTCGTTGAAGTCGGCCTCGGCGCGGAACGTATCGGTCCGCATCGCATCGGCCAGCGGCACGTGCGGATGGTCGTCGAACAAGTTGCCCAGCCAGATCTTCGAGAGCGATCCCGGACCGTCACCGGCACGGCCGGCCTGGGCGGCCAACTCGAGCGCCTTGTCAAAGCGGGCCCGGTCAAACGTTACGCTGCTGGTGCCCGCCGCTGCACTTACGCGCACGGCCTGGCCGGCGCCCAAGCGGATAATACGATTCGGCGCAGCGCCGCCCGTGGTCTGCCTGACGGCCACGGTGCCGCGCACCACATGAACTTCTGTTCCGCCGTCCTGCCGCACCTCGACGCCAAATTCGGTTCCCAGGTCAATGACTTCGGCGCCCGGCGTGACGACGGCAAAACCGACCGCCGCGGAAGGCACCTGTGCCACCAAGCGCCCCGCGTCGAAGTGCAATCGGTCTGCGGATTCCAGCCGCCAGCGGGCCGGCCCTTCGATCACCAGGCAGGTGCCCCGGGCGAGCCGAATCGTGGCCCGACCCGCGGTCAATTCACACTGCTCGCCGACGTGCGCAACGTTTCCCTCGGACGGTGACTTCACCTTTGCCCAGCGGGTGTCACCGTGGTCGATCAGTTCCCCGACATTCGTGGGTTGTGCCGGCACGCAGGAAGCAACGACCGGCGGCGGCAACCGGGAGGATGCCGCCCAACGCGCCAGTGGAATCAGGGCGAACAAGACCACGAAATAGCCCACGAGCAAACCGCCCAGCGCCAGAGCCAACGTCCGCGATGACGTGTTGATCGACTGCCAATTCACATTCAAAAAACCCAAGAGCGACAAAACCGGCGGCGTTTCGATTTTGCCCAGCGTCGGGACACCGCCGTCGGTGGCGGCGGGCGAGGTTTGCCAGCGCAACTCACCATGCAGCCAACAGTACTCGAGGTAATAGGCGATGGCCTCGGGCCGGCCCCGCACGAGCTGTTCGATTCGTGTCCGTCCGGGTTGATCGAGCTGGCCTTCGCACAAGGCACGAAGCAGGTCGCGTAATTCGGTGCGCGCGTCAGCCGGTCTGAAATTCATCAGCGGTCCCCCAAGGCAATGCGGCGACTGATGCATTCCATCAGGGCCTCGCGAATGCGACCCACCGCGGCATAGATCGATTTCAGTGGGCGCTTCAATTGGTCCGCCACCGATTGCGTGGTGGCTCCGTCGGCGTAACGCAGCAGGATCAGCTCCCGATCGGCCGCGCGCAGCCGCCCCAAACACACCTGCAAGGCCTCGTGGCGCCGATCGAACAAGTCCGTGTTGGCCAGCATCTCGCGGCTCATCTCGTCCGCGAACTCCACGCTGAACAAACGCTGATCGCGATCCCGCTTTTCCAGGAATTTCAGGATCTCAAAGTGGGCGACCCGGCAGGCCCAGCGATAAAGCTCGCTGCCGGGCTGAAATTCATCGGACTTGCGCCACAGAATCAGGTTGGTGTTTTGCAGCACCTCTTCGGCATCCGCCCAGTTGGGGAGCGAGCTGTGAATGTAGAGGAACAGCCTCCGCTGTTCGCGGGCCAGCAGTTGCACGAAGCCCTCGACGTGATCCGTGCTCCGCTCCACGCATTAGCTCCCTTACTGCTCGCTGCATTC
The DNA here is from genome assembly GCA_963793635.1 of uncultured Planctomycetaceae bacterium. GTDB lineage: Bacteria > Planctomycetota > Planctomycetia > Pirellulales > PALSA-1355 > CAWCAX01. The sequence continues at coordinate 16,185 of CAWCAX010000006.1, read as the reverse complement.
CGCCCTGGAGCCGCGTGTGTTGACCGACCGAAAAAGCCCAGCGAGGCCGAATGTCGCGCCGCAACAAAAATGGACTCTGCTGTCACCTATTTACCCGGCCAGGATGCCGGATTTCCCATCAAAAAATTCCGAGTTTTCGAAAATTCCCCGAAAAACAAGTCCGCTGCGTGCCCCAAACGACGGCATTCTGCCGGTCGGCATCGATGACGTGAAGCTCGATACTACGCTCGTGAAGCGCGGTTATCGAAAGCCGGCGCAGGGCGGCGGGAGCTACGCGCGCCCCCAAGAGGGCCGGCGGCTCACGTGAGAGTTTCCGCGCATCGTAGGTCTTGGAATCAAGACGCGCGGTGCGGCACGTCGAATTGAACCTCGATTGGCTGGCTCGAATCAGCCGGCACGGTCAGGTGCAGCCCGCTGGTCGCGCCAGATTGATACATCTCGGGCACGAAACTCCGCGGCAGATCGGCAGGGTTCATGGTTGAATCCGCTTCCCAGCATTCCACGCTGACCTGGTATTCCCCGGGCAAGAGTCCGTCGCCCGGACGGGACGTGGTCACCTGGAAACGCCCGTCGGTGCCGAATCCGGCAATGCCGGGCCGAGTCGTCACGCCGTTTGCGGGCTGGGAGGTGAAGTACAGGCAGCCTGGCTTGGGCCACTGGCCGCCGTCGTAGGTGATCTGGCCGCGGACCGCGACGGGTTTAAGTCCGCGCTGGCCGCAGCCCGAGAGTACGGTCAGCAACAGGGCCAGCGAGCAGCCGGCCCGTTTTGATTGCTGGCCCAGAGCAGCCCTGTTCTGCGTGCCGCGTTCCGCCTGCATCGAGCGCCTGCTTCCTAGGGAACCTGCACGATCTCGCCGCCGGCCCGCGTGCCGAGAAGATTGTAGAGCTGGAAATCGATCGTCTCTTCGATGAAGTGGACGCTGGCGTCTCCCATGACGAAATTCACGCCTGCCGGATGATAGCTTTTGAACATGCAGGTCTTTTCGTAATAGCTCGCAATAGCGTAAGGATTGTCGTTGTCCGAGAGCATGATGTTGATCGGCGTGTTGGTGCCGGCCACCGGAAAATTGTTGCAATAGCGCCGTTCCAAGCGCAGTGGGTCGGAATCGTCTCGCCGACCATCAGCGTGCTGGCCAGGCCGTCGGAGACATCAACGAAACGGATGCACTTCGGATACCGGCCGAACATTCCCACCGAGCTGGCGATGGGCGCTGCGCCGAAACCGCCCCCCTGGCAACACCAGGCCGCACTTCCGGCCGGGCAAAACGGGCAATCGTAGGGGGCCGTCGGCCCCATGCTGGCCGGATATGACAGGGCCAGCGAAGCGGTCGGGTTGGTTAACCCGGCTTCCGGCCGGCCCGCCAAAATCGGCGCGTCGGTAACCGGATCGCTCGGACACAGGAACGTGGTAACCACCGTTGTGACAGCCTGCTGATTGTGCGCGTCCCAGATGGGGTAGCTGAAATTAAACCGATCATAGACGGTTTGCTCCTCGAGGAACGGCAAGATGGCGGCGCACCAGTTGCTGGCCGAGGCGCCGTAGGCCGGGGTGTACACGAAGCTGCTGCCATAAGGCAGCTTCTTATGCACATCGTGATAGTTGTGCAGGGCCAGGCCGATCTGCTTCAGATTATTGGTGCATCGCGAACGCCGCGCACTTTCGCGGGCCGCCTGCACGGCCGGCAAGAGCAGCGCAACGAGAATGCCGATGATGGCGATCACCACAAGCAGCTCCACGAGCGTAAAACCACTTCTGACGACGCGTGGCATTCGTAATATCCGTCCGCTCATGAAACGCAACCAGCCGCGACGCAATCCGTGGCGCGCCTACTCTGTCGATAGCTGGAGCGACTGGCCGTCGTTGCGCGAGGCCCAGTATTGGAACGTGGTCGGATCGATCGTAAAACCGATGGCTTGCACCGATCCGTCGCACAACACGAATTGGCACACGTCCGGGTGCGACGAGCCGAACTCGAACGCGTGGGGAACCCAATTGATGACCCCGTAGCGGTCCGCCTGAATGTCGTGCGTCGGGGTGATCGGACCGTAATCGCTCGTCGTGGCCGCCCCGAAGCGGACCGTGTCGTCCTGAAATCCACTGACGTAGCCCTCATTGTCGTCGGCTTGCGTCTCCAGCGTACACCAGGTGACGTTCATTTTCTTCTCGCCGACCAGCAGCGTCTTGCTCGTCCCGTCGGCGATGTGCTTGAAACTGACGAACGGCACGGGCGGAGTCAGATTGCTGAATCGATCGACGATGACCCCGTCTCGACCGTCGCCGAACAATCCGTCGATACTCATTTCCAGCCAGCTACCGGCGTTGCCGGCATAGTCGAGCATGGCCGTCGGAAAGGGATTGACGGCCCAGACCCCGCCCGACAGGGCCACCGGTGACCGCCGGGTCGGGCAGAAGTATTCGCTCATCGTGGTTCCGATCACCGTCGGGTCGGAGGGGTTTTCGTAGAGGGTCGCTTCTTCCAGGAACGGCAGGATCTGATACGCCCACGACCAGTTCTGAGTGAGGTAGGTTGCCGGCTTGGCGTTGGGCGGAATCCCACTCCAGACGCGGTTAAAGTCGTTGTACGAAGTGCCGCCGGTGGGCAGCACGCCGTAAGCCAGATGGTGTTGATGGCAAGCCAGGCCGATCTGCTTCAGATGATTGGCGCACTCCGCCCGCCGGGCCGCCTCGCGCGCCGCCTGGACCGCCGGCAGCAGCAGCGCAACCAAGATGCCGATGATGGCAATCACCACCAGCAGTTCGATTAACGTGAAACCACTTTTACGCGCAGGTCGCATTTGCACGCCTTGTTTGCCCATCAAACGCGAAATGCCGCAATCCGGCCCGTCGCCAAGCGCCGCCCATAACTGGCGCCGCCGACAGCGAACCTTGCGGTATAAACGCCTGATGTCGATTCCCAGTCCGCCCCGAATCACGCCCGTCGACGGCGACGCGCTGCGAGGAGCAATCCAACGGTTGCCAGGCCGAACAACACGCACGAAGCCGGCTCGGGAACGACGATCACGTCGAGCGTTAACAAGGGGCGCAATGAGACCACGGAAGAATTCGAACTGGCAAAAACGTCGATGCTGTTGCTAACATCCGGCTGCCGCATGAAAAAGCCGGAATTGTCCCCTGGAGTGTTGATCCAGTCCTGAATGGCCGCGATGCCCGAAGCGTTCAACGTGAAGGTCATCGTCAGGCCCGGGCCCGACGGGCGCACGTCATATCCAACGACACCGACGTATGGCGAAGCGGCTGTGGCAACGGGGTTGGTGGCATCGTAGTCGTTGGGGGATTTCAGGCCGGGTGTCGCACCGGCCCAGGGAGTCGGCACCGACTGGTCCAGGTTGTCCCAGGTGGCCGAGGACTCGGTCCAGGACTTGTCGGCCGCAGCGACCACGTAAAGCGAGTTGATCACGCTCTGGGCGTCGTACGAAGCGACCTGAGTTAACGTCAGCGTTGCGCCGGTGACGATGGTGCCTGACGCCACGGAAGTCAGGTCGAAACGGATCAGGTCCTGAAAGAGATTGGTTGGCCCTTGATCGTAAATATCCAACTCAGCTGAGGTGCCATAATTAGTATCGGGAGTGCCGGGGCCGATTGTAGTGTCTCCGGTGCCGGTGTAACTATTGACTCCATTTTGAAACGAAATGGATGTCGCCCCGGCGCGGGCCGCACCGCACGCGGCCAGTGCCAGCAGCGCGCGAAAACAGGCCACGCGCCGCCTGTGCGGGCAAGGTAGCAGCGGGAAATTTTGCCGGCAGCGGTCCGATAAGCGAGATCGTTGGTCATAAAACACGCCTTTCTTTACACGGGACATGAAGGGAAGCAATGGGGAAATGAAACTAAATGTTGGCAGCCGAACCACGCGACACGAACTACCTCCACGGGCTCACGGGGCGATCAGGGTCAATGTCAACGCCGGGCGCAGGGAGACTTCGGTCGCCTCTCGGCTCCAGAATAGATCGATGCTGTTGCTGCTGTCCGGTTGCCGCAGTAAGAACCCCGAGTTGTCCGCGGGATGGTTGACCCAGTGCTGGATCGCGGCGACGCCCGCGGCGCTCAGCGCGAAGGTCATGGGTGCGCCGGCGGCGATCGGCGTTTCGGCGGTGGCGACGCTGATCGGGTCGTAGTCGTCGCCGGCGACGAGTCCCGGCCCTCCGGTCCAAGCAGTGCCGCCGTGCGAGCTGTTCCACGTGGCGCCGGTTTCGGTCCAGTCCTTGTCGGGCGCGGCGATCACGTGCAGCGAGTTGCTGACCCCCGCGGCGCCGACCGCCGCACGCTGGCACAAAGTCAGCGTCGCGCCGGCGACCAAAGTGCCGGGCGCCACCGAGCTCAGGTCGAAGCGGATCAGGCCGCGAGCGTAGTTGGTGGTTGCCGTCTCGCGCTCGTAAACGCCAATGTTCATCTCGGTACCGTAATTGTTGTCCGGCATTGCCCCATGGACGAAGGTGTCTTGGGTGCCGGAGTAACCGCCGACGCCGTCTTGAAACGTGCCCGCTTCCGTCGGTATGCCGGTCCAATCGACAGCTGGAAAACTCCCCGCGGTTCCCTTGGCGTTCGAATTTTGCAACACGGCCGCGAATCCGGCGCGATCCAGCACGATGGGCGAAACGCCCGGGCCGCGATTTTCCATCCGCACCGCCCTGCCGGCGGCCAATTGGATGCTGCCGGCGGCCAATTGGATGCTGCCGTCGGCCGCGCCGCGACCGGCGCACGACGGCTTGACTTCGACCTTTCCGCGGATCACGTGAACTTCGGTCCGGCCACGGTCCACGACCACGCCGAACTCGGTTCCCAAATCGACCACTTCTCCCGCCGGCGTGGCCACGGTGAAGCCAATTGCCGCTGGCGGCACATGCGCCAACAGCCGGCCCAACTCGAGCTGTAAGCGACCTTCGGCCTCGATCCGCCAGACGGCCGGTCCTTGGATGGCCAGGGCCGTTCCGCGCGTCAGCTCGATTTTGGCCCAGCCAGACGCGAGCTCGTAGCGCTGGCCGACCAGAACGCCGCCGCCGGCCGACGGCGAGCGCTGCCGATCCCAGCGGGCATTGGGACTGGCCAGCAACTTGCCAACCATTTCGGTTTGTCCAGGTTGGCCGGAGGGCGCCAAGGGCCTTTTCGATTCGGCCGTCGCCATGCGCCGGGCCATCGGGATCAGGGCAATCACGACGACGAAATAGCCCACAAGCAAACCGCCCAGCGCCAGAGCCAACGTCCGCGATGACGAGTTGATCGACTGCCAACTCACATTCAGAAAACCCAAGAGCGGCGAGCGAGCGGTTTCCGGCGTGGGATCGAACTCGGTCGGCACAGGCGGCCCGTCGAGTGGCCCGCCAGTCGGCATAGTCGGCCCGTCGTGCGGCGCATCGCCGCTCCCGGCGTCCGGAGCGTCGCGATAAAGCCAGAGCATCTGAGCATGCTGATCCAGATAGGCGGCACAAAACCGCCGGGCCGTGGCGTCGGCCGTCAAGATTGCTTCCAGGCGATCGCGCTGAGGCGGGCTTAGCAATCCGTCGCACAATGCGGCGAGCAAACGCCACAATTCCCCATCGTGAGCGGTGGGTAAGGTCAAGAGATCGTTTATCTTCATTGGCTTCCTAGCGCACGCAGTGTGCGGTCGACACACTCGAACAAAACTCGCCGGATACGCTGCAACTGCAAGTAAAGCGCCGCGGGGGTCAGTTCGATTTGTTCCGCGACCTGGCGAATGAGCTGACCGCGCAGGTAACTCCGCTCGATCAGCGCACGCCGGGCCGCGGGCAGTTTCTCCAGACAGTCGAGCAGGGCCCGGCGGCGGGCTTCGAGGAGCGGCTCGTTTTCCAAACGGATTTCGGCAATTTGAGCCAGCAAATCGTCGTTCAGGGTGATCGCGGCATGGCGCTGGCGGCGCTTGAAGTTCCGCACCACGTTGTGGGCGATGCCGCAGGCCCAGCGGGTGAAGTCGCGACTGGGGTCGAACTCGGCCCACTTGTCCCAAAGAATCAGGCACGTATCTTGAAACGCTTCGTCCGCGTCGGACCGCCTGGGCAACAGCGTGACAATGTAGCCATACACCCGATGCTGGCAGCGCACGAAGTGCTCGGTGAACGCTTGTTGCGTTTCGGTGGGCATGGCCAGTTCAGCGTTCTCCTGCGCAAGGGAGCGAAAATTGCGACCTGCTGTCAAGTATTGTTTGGCGCCGGGCGCCTCTATCGGTGAAAATCCAGATATTTTTCCAAAGCGCAGGATGGGGCCACCGCAAGCTGTTTCAGAAAAACCTCTTGCGACCCGCCGACCTATGCCCGGAGCGGCCTAGCTGGGGCGGCCAACAACGCCCCTACCGCCAGGGAAGAAAGGGTTCACCGATTCGATGCGATTCGGCTACAATGCCGCCGCCCCGCGCCAGATGAGCCCGGGTCGCGACATCGAACCATTCTGTGCTAGGCTGAGGTGAACCGTGCGAAATGGTGCTCGCAGCCGTCTTGGATTCGTCCTGACGCTCGTTTCACTTGTAATCGCTAATCTGTTGGCCGCCGAACCGGCAACCGGACCCCCACCGGCGCAATCAGCTCTGACGCAGCAGGCGATGGCGGCGACCAGCGAGACAGTCGCCCGCTGCGGGGCCGGATGGCTCGAAATTGTGGACGGCTGTCGGGTGCTGCATCTCCAGGGCACGCCATACGAAATCGGCTATCAGCATGGGGCCCTGCTCAAGGAGCACATCCGCGAAAACTTGCACTTCCTGCTCGCAGTGAAGGGGGCCCCGGTCAAAGTCGGACCGCTCCCGCTCTCGCCGCGCGTGGCCATCGAATCGATCGTCAAGTTCCAAGAGCCGCACGTCCCGCCCAAGTATTTCCAGGAGATGGAAGCCCTGGCCGCCGCCGCCGACGTGCCTGTCAAAGACGTCCGCGCCGCCAACTTCATTCCGGAACTGTTTCATTGCAGCGGCTTCGCCGTGATGAACTCGGCCACCAAAGACGGCACCCTGTATCACGGCCGCGTGCTCGACTACGCCGTCGATTGGCAACTGCAGGATCATGCCGTGTTGATCGTGTGCGAGCCGGCCGGCGGAATCCCCTTTGTGAATGTGAGCTATGCCGGCTTCGTCGGTTCGGTGACCGGCATGAACGCGCGGCACGTTTCGATCGGCGAGATGGGAGGCCGGGGACTCGGCCACTGGGACGGGATGCCCATGGCTCTGCTCGTCCGCGAAGTGCTACAGACTGCCGCCGATCTCGACGAGGCGATCGCGGTGTTTCGCGATCAGCCGCGGACCTGCGAGTATTACTATGTAATCGCCGACGGCAATACCAACCGGGCCGTGGGCATGGAGGCCTCGTGGGACAAGCTGAGCGTGATCCAGGCCGGCGAGGCGCACCGGCTGCTGCCGCACGCCATCAAAGATGCCGCGCTGCTTTCCGCCGGCAGCCGTTACGAAGAGCTGGTTCGCCGCACCCAAGAAATGCACGGCCGGATCGATGCCCAGTCTGCCTTGCGGCTGATGGATTGCCCGGTGGCAATGAAATCCAACTTGCACAACGCGCTGTTCGCGCCCGGAGCACGGACTTCTGGGTCGCCAACGCTTCGCACGACAAGCGCCCGGCCGCCGAGCAAAAGTATTTCAAGTTCAACCTGAACGAGCTGCTGCGGCGCAGGCCGGATCTGTCGGCGAAAGAGATTCCGTTGGTGCCGGCCGAAGAAGCAGCCCCAGCGCTGCAGGGCGCTTTTCAGATCCCTGGTACACGTTTCAGATGTAGGAGTCGCCTCCGACATTCCGGTGCTGGCGTCACACGCTCGTGAAACGCGCTATTCGTGGCGGGCCTTGGCGGGGCTGCACGAGGCTCGGAACCTTGCGCCGGCCTCCGATGGTCGCGACCCCTATCACCCCGTTGATAAATGCCATCGTGGCATTTTTCAACCTCGCCAAATGCGGAGCGAAGCTCCGAACGGCTCGAAAAATAGCGACTTGCGTTGTCATTTTGGGATCGCTTCCATGCGATCACGCCGGCATGTTGAATACTTCAACACGCTTGCTATTGCAGATACGAGTCGTAAACCCGCACCTGGGCCCAGGTGGGTTTGTTCTCCGCAATGAATGCCAGATGCCGCGGCGCCGCTTGATAATCGTCGTGCGCTTGCCGGTTTTGAAACACCACATTCAGGGCCACGTCGAACTGCTGGTCGTTCACCTCGCGCGTTAGATCGGCCACCCGCGTTCCGACCGAGAAGTACAGCACGCCCGGATGGCCCGAAAGATATTTGTGGCAGGAGTCGACCAGACGCTGACGGGCTTGCTGCGAGCGGTCTTGGAGCGTGAAATACACCATGTGGGCCAGTTGCGAACCGGCGTCGGGCGTGGCGGGCATGCGGGGCGTCTCCGGGTTAAATGCAGTCCCAGTGCAACAATATCAGGGGCGAGAATATCAGGCGCCCGAAGCGTCGACAAGCGACAGCCTGCGGCGCCCCTCGATCGAGGGCTCTGCGGATCGAAGCCCCGGCCCGATCGGCGGTCGGAAACCGCGGCAAGGACTCATCGCGTCGCTCGCCCGCTGGCTGGAATAGGGCGAAAATTGCCATGTTTCGCAGGCAATCCCGATGCCGGGACGGTCGGTCGGAATGCTGGTATTAGGGGCATTTTCGCCGTGCGGCGGACTTCTTGCCGGCGCCTGCTTGCAAACGGCGGCAATCTCGGCTACTTGTTTAGGTGGACTTTTGACCGTAGCGAGCCGAAATTGGGCTTCGCATGGGCCCCGAGCGTGTGGAAGGCAAGCGTTACCATGGCCGAAGAGCAGGCAGAGCAACCAACCTCGGGGCAACCAACCTCGGGGCAACCCACCCCGGGGAAACAACCCCCGGCAAAACCAGCCCATCGCGTGCTGATCGTGGACGACGACGGAGAAGTCGTCGAGTCGGTGAAATATGCTTTGGAACAGCGCGGCTATGCGGTGCTGATCGCCCGCGACGGCAATCAGGGGCTGGCCATGGCCGAACGCGAGGATCCGGACCTGGTGATCCTCGACATGATGATGCCCAAACGCAGCGGATTTCTCGTGCTGGAGAAACTGCGTCGCAGCCGGCCCGTGCCGCTGCGGGTGATCATGATCACGGCCAACGAGGGGAGCCGGCACAAGGCTTACGCCGAAATGTTGGGCGTGGACGACTACATCCGCAAACCGTTCGCGATGGATCGCCTGATGGAGAGCGTCGATCGGCTGCTGGCCTGAGCCAATTTTGCCTCGGCGCGACGCCTGGCGCTCAACGCTGCCGGTGGCGGTATTCGGGATGTCGGTCGCCCATTCTCCGCCAAAAGGGACTTGTCCGCATCGGCCTGCGACAGATTGTCTCATGCTCGACGAAAATTCCGAGCAGATAGCCGAATCCCGCAAATTATATACTAAGTCGTTTAATCAAAATGACTTAAATGCGAATACAGCTATCGCAGGACTGATCCTGCGCGCTCATTTGTTCAAAGATTGCTATTGTCGCAGGTCTGGCCTGTGACGATACTTTTATAGGGGAGAAGTAGGAGAGGGGGTAGCTAAGGATGGTTAGCCTCTTGGAACCTGCAATGTCTAGGTAAGTTTTACCTCTTCGAGCCCGCCGCGCCCCTGCTCCAGCGTTCTTTTTCAATTCTCTTCGTCCGGCGCCCAGGGGATGTAGTTCGCAGCATTGGACTACTGCGCCCTTGCGTCTCCCGTCCGCCGGGACTTGCAGTGTTTTGCGCGGGTCGCTCCGCGCGGCCCAGGCAAAGGCGATTTTGGCGGTTTCGATAACCTCAGGAGTGTCAATTACTAAACGTCTGTTCATCCTCAGCAATCCGAATTGAACAGCGTTTGTTCCGGGTAGGGCGCCAGCAGCCGGGCCCTGGCTTTCAGGGCAGTTCTCCGGCGATGGTTCCGACCATTGAGGAGAGAAATCCACATGAAAGCGGGACGCGAAATCATCTCCCTGGTTGCCGAACGGCAAGACCTCGAGCGGTTCCGAAAGAAGAACTGGGAAGGAACCTTCGAGGAGTATCTGGACATGGTGCGGGCCAATCCGAGCCTCACCCGCAATGCCTTCGAGCGTGTCTACGACATGATTCAGTCGTACGGCACGGATTCCTACGAGGAGAACCGCGAGAAGCAGATTCGCTACCGGTTCTTCAGCGATCCCGGAGGACGGCGGGCGCGACGCCGTATTCGGCCTCGACGCCTCGTTGGGCCTGCTGGTCAACGCCTTCAAAAGCGCCGCCCAGGGCTACGGAATCGAGAAGCGCGTCCTGCTGCTGCACGGCCCGGTCGGCAGCAGCAAGAGCACGATCGCCCGGTTGCTGAAAAAGGGGCTGGAGCGCTATAGCACCATTGACGAAGGTGCGATGTACACGCTCGGCTGGTCGGTCGAGGGCAACATTCAGTGGTGCCCGATGAACGAGGAGCCCCTGCACCTGGTGCCCGAGCGATTCCGCGAGGAAGTGGCCAATAATCTCAACGCGGGTCTATCGGCCGACGCGGTGCGCAGTGCAGCATTCATGCCGAGCTTTGCCCCTTCTGCCGCTATGTCTATACCGACCTGCGCAAGCATTACGGCGGCGACTGGACGCGCGTGGTGCAAGACGTGCGCGTCAAGCGGCTGATCCTGAGCGAAAAAGATCGCATCGGCATCGGCACCTTCCAGCCGAAGGATGAAAAAAATCAAGACAGCACCGAACTGACCGGCGATATCAACTATCGCAAAATCGCCGAGTACGGCAGCGACAGCGACCCGCGGGCCTTCAACTTCGACGGCGAGTTCAACGTCGCCAACCGCGGGATGATCGAGTTTGTCGAGGTGCTGAAGCTCGACGTGGCGTTTCTCTACGATCTGCTGGGGGCCAGCCAGGAACACAAGGTCAAGCCGAAGAAGTTCGCCCAGACCGACATCGACGAAGTGATCCTGGGCCACACGAACGAGCCTGAATATCGCCGCCTGCAAAACAACGAGTTCATGGAAGCCTTGCGCGACCGCACGGTGAAAATCGACATGCCCTACGTCACCACGCTGTCCGACGAGATCAAGATCTACGAGAAGGACTACAACCGCACACGGTCAAAGGCAAGCACATTGCGCCGCACACGATCGAAATGGCCGCCATGTGGGCCATTCTGACCCGGCTGGAGGAGCCTAAGAACGCGGGCCTGTCGCTGCTGCAAAAGCTCAAGCTCTACAACGGCAAGAGTCTGCCCGGCTTCACCGAAGACAATATCAAGGAGCTGCGCGAACAAACGACCAACGAAGGCATGCACGGCATTTCGCCGCGCTACGTGCAGGACAAGATTTCCAACGCCCTGGTGGCCCACCCCGAGGCGACAGTCGATCAATCCCGTTCATGGTATGAACGAACTCGAGTCCGGCCTCAAGCACCATTCCCTGATTACCAACGACGAATTGCGGACCAAATATCGCGAGTTGCTGGGCGTGGTCAAGGAGGAGTACGAGAACATCGTGAAGAACGAAGTCCAACGGGCGATCGCCGCCGACGAAGACGCGCTGAAACGGCTCTGCGGCAACTACATCGACAACGTCAAGGCCTACACGCAGCGCGAGAAGGTCAAAAACCCGTTCACGGGCCAATACGAAGAGCCCGACGAACGGCTGATGCGGTCGATCGAGGAGAAGATCGACATTCCCGAGAGCCGCAAGGACGACTTCCGCCGCGAAATCATGAATTACATCGGCGCCCTGTCGATCGACGGCCGGACGTTCGACTACAAGACCAACGAGCGGCTCTACAAGGCGCTGGAACTGAAGCTGTTCGAGGACCAGAAGGACTCGATCAAGCTGACCAGCCTGGTCTCGAAAGTCGTCGACGCCGACACGCAGGACAAGATCGACGTGGTGAAGACACCGGCTGATCCGCGATTACGGCTACGACGAGAAAGCGCCACCGACGTGCTGAACTATGTGGCCAGCATCTTTGCCCGCGGAGACGTGAAGCACTAAGCTTGAAAAGGCTGGAAAGCATAGCAGGCAGGCCTGCGGACGAGCTCGATTCGAACTGAGCTCATCGAAGTCAGCCTGAGCGGAGAGGCGGGAACAAGAGAACTAAAAAAAAGCAGAGAGTCCAGAGTGTCAAACATGAGGTTGCTCGTGAGAAACGCTAGCGAGGGGGGTCATGTTCATCAAGATCGAACACGATCAGTCGCGACTCAAACAGATCGTGCGGGGCAAAATCCGCGAGAATCTGCGGAAATACGTCACCCACGGCGAAATGATCGGCCGCAAAGGTCGCGATCTGGTCAGCATTCCCTTTCCGCACTGGACGTGCCGCATTTCCGCTACGGCAAGAACGGCTCCGGCGGCGTGGGCCAGGGCGAGGGCGAGGACGGCACGCCCATCGGCCAGGGCGAAAACGAAAACGGCGCCGGCCAGGCCGGCAGCGACCCCGGCGCCCACGTCTTGGAAGTCGACGTCACGCTCGAAGAACTGGCCGCCATCCTGGGCGACGAGCTGGAGCTACCGCGCATCGAGCCCAAGGGCAACGCTTGGCGGCGATGACCTTGCTCGGCCAGTCGATGCGTAGCTTGCCGATCGCCTCGAGGTGCTGCGGCGAGCGAGCTCGCGTCGCACACGTCCATGAGGACGTGCCGGGCCGTGTGGACGCAGAAGCTGTAGGCCGGCGGCGCGAACGCCGCGAGCAGGTCGCGCGCGACGGCCTTGTTCATCTCGTTCTTTCCGTCCTGCACGATCTGCTTCACGCGCGAGACCGCCGTGTCGAGCGCATAGACGTGGCTCATGATGTCCGCGAGCTCGCCGAGGACCTCCTGCTCGTCCGCGATGTGTACGTGGTACGTCTCCGCCGCCACCGCGAGCACGTACGTCGCGATCCACTTGCAGAACTCGACCACCTGCGTCACGACGCCGAACTCGCCGTCGCCGGCGCGCGGCACCTCGCCCTTCGCGAGCGAGGCGCGGATCGACGCGGCCCGCTCGATGAGCGGGCTCTGGCCCTTCATCGCCCGCTTGAGGATCGTCGCCGGGCACGATCAGCCGGTTGATCTCGTTGGTGCCCTCGAAGATCCGGTTGATGCGCGAGTCGCGGAGGAGCCGCTCGGCGGGATACTCCTCGATGAAGCCGTAGCCGCCGTGGATCTGCACGCACTCGTCGGCGCAGTAGTCGAGCACCTCGGAGCCGAAGACCTTGATGATCGACGCCTCGACCGCGAACTCCTCGATGGCCGCGACGTGCGCGTCCTCGTCCGGCGCTCCGCCGCGAAGCGTTCGTCGATGAGGCCCGTCGTCCGATAGCCCATGCTCTCGCCGACGAAGATGCCGACGGCCATCTCGCGCGAGCTTCGACGCGACCAGGCCGAACGCGCCGATCGGCTTGCCGAACTGCTGGCGCTCCTTGGCGTACTTGCGCCGACGCCTCGAGCGCGCACTTGGCCGCGCCGATGGTCCCGAGGCCGAGCTTGATGCGGCCGACGTTCAGGATGTTGAACGCGATGCGGTGGCCCTTGCCGATCTCGCCGAGCAGGTTCTCGGCCGGCACCTTCACGTCCTCGAACGACAGCGCGCAGGTCGACGAGCCGCGGATGCCGAGCTTGTGCTCCTCCGGCCCGACGACGAGGCCCGGCGACGTCGCGGTCGACGATGAAGGCGGAGAACTTGTCGCCGCCGACCTGCGCGAACACCGTGAAGACGTCGGCGAAGCCGGCGTTGGTGATGAACTGCTTCGTGCCGTTCAGGAGGTAGTGGCTGCCGTCGTTCGAGAGGTCCGCCCGCGTCTTCGCGGCGAGCGCGTCGGACCCGGAGCGACGGCTCGGTGAGCGCGTAGGCGGCGAACTGCTGGCCCGTCGCGAGGTCCGGGCAGGTACTTGGCCTTCTGCTCGGGGGTGCCGAAGTAGAGGATCGGCATCGTCCCGATGCCGGTGTGCGCGCCCGAGCGACACGGCGAAGGAGCCGAGCGACCGAGAACTCCTCGGCGATGAGCATGCTGGTCGTCTTGTCGAGCCCCAGGCCGCCGTACTCGGTGGGGATGTCCACCATGAGGAGGCCGAGCTCGCCCGCCTTCCGCAAGAGGTCCGGGCACCAGGCCCGCCTTCTTGGACTCGATCTGGGCGATCCGCGGGACGATCTCCCCCGCCGAGAACTTCCGCGCCGCGCGCGCGATCTCCCGCTGCTCCTCCGTGAACAGCTCCGGCGCCATGATGCGCCGCGGCGCCTCCACCGCAGACTCCCAGAGGAAACTCGCTCCCGACGGCGTAGGGTCGGACATGGTTTCCGTTCTACCGCGGGGAGCGGTCACGGGTAGGTTGCCGGCTGGTCCCCGTTGGTGTTTTGAGCGCCTCGGGCGAAGGACGTGCGGGGGGCCGCATGGACCCTTCAATGCGCGATATGTTGGTGGGGACCAAGATGACCGATATGACGGGTGATTCGTCCCCGCCGCCGGACTCCGAGAAGCGCGATCCGGACCTTCCGCTCGGCATCCGTCCGCCGGGCCACGACGTCCACGGTGGAGCCTTCGGAGCGCGCGGGGGAGCCCAGGGGCGCCGCCAGCCTTCCGGCGTCCAAGTACGTCGAGCGGGGCCTCATCGGAAAGGGTGGGTCCGGCCAGGTCGTTCGGGTGTTCGACAAGGACATCCTCCGCGACGTCGCCATCAAGGTGCTCGGCGCGGAGTCCACCGACGCAGGCGCGCGACGGCGACCGCTTCGCGGCCGAGGGGCGCATCACCGGGCAGCTCGAGCACCCGAACATCGTCCCGGTCTACGAGTTCGGCGTGCAGGACCGGGCGGCCAGCGCTTCCTCTGCATGAAGCTCGTCGAGGGCGAGACGCTCGCGGACGCCCCTCGAGGGCGGGGACCGCGCGGCTCGAGCCCGATCGCGCTCGCCGACTTTCTCCAGGTATTCGTGAAGGTCTGCGAAGCGGTGTCGCTTCGCGCACAGCCGCGGCGTCATCCACCGCGATCTCAAGCCGACGAACATCATGATCAGCGACTTCGGTCAGGTGTACGTCGCTCGACTGGGGGATCGCCCGCCTCACTGCCGCCTCGGCGGCGACGAAGAACCGCCGCGTTCGCATCGTCCCGGACGGGCTCTCCGCGGCCGCCGCGGCCGACACCGGCGGCCTGCCTCGTCGGGACTCCCTGCTACATGGCGCCCGAGCAGGTCCAGGGCAGCGCCGACGCGCTCGATCCGCGGACCGACGTCTTCGCGCTGGGCGCGACGCTCTACCAGATCCTGACCGGGCAGCCGCCGCTCTCGGCCGAGATCATGCGCGCGATCTGGATGCGCCGCGCCCCCGCCGATCGCCCCTCCCGGAGCGGATCGTCCCCGGCGAGTTCCGCCCGAGTCTCTCCCGGATCGCGATGCGCGCGCTCTCGTACTGGAGCCGGGCGACCGGTACGCCGTCCGTCGCGGAACTGAAGCGCGACATCGAGAGCTTTCAAGCGCGGCGCCTGGCACCTCCCGCGCGCTCCGATGCCGGCCGGGACGGTCATCGTGCGCGAGGGCGCAGCCGGCGACGTCGGCCTACGTCATCGAGCAGGGTCACTGCGCGGCCTACCGGATGGACGGGACGGCAAGCGAGGTCGAGCTTCGCGCTCATGGGCCCGGGCGAAGTCTTCGGCGAGACGGCGGTCTTCTCGGACAAGCCGCGCACCGCGAGCGTCAAGGCCGTCACCGACGTGGTGGTCCGCGTCGCGTGACCGAGCGAGGTGCTTCGCGGGCCGGTCGGCCTCAATTCGTGGATGGGAGCGTTCGTTCAAGCGCGCTCGCCGACCGATTCCGCGAGGCCGACGAGAAGCTGCGGGTGTTGGCAAGGACTCCGCATCCCGACCGCCGGTGCATAAATAAGTATGCCGGGCCGGTTGACGCCTCCGGCCCGTTTCAGCAAAGTCGCCGAGCCGCGAGCGAGCCGCTCAGCGGTGACTGGAGCGCCTCGACGTACTGTTCAAAGCCGCGCGTCGTGGGCCAGCCGTCGGGGACCATGCGCGCGCCCGCGGAACCAAAGACGATCGTGCTGATCCCAACCCGCCGCGCGCGGGCAAACGCCGTGCCCGCATAGCGGGCGAGCCGGGCGGAATCGACCGCCGGCCCCGTGACCTTGAGGTCGGGCGGCAGCAGGCAATTCGCCGCCACCAGGGGACGCAGGCTTTCCCGCCGCGCTTTCTCATGAGGGGCGAACTCCCCTTCCGATGCCTCCGGCATCAGGAAATTCTGCACGTGGCCCTAGCAATACATC
>CAWCAX010000005.1:0-189544 GCA_963793635.1 uncultured Planctomycetaceae bacterium | reverse complement strand
GAACTAAACCGCTGCGCGGTAGGTAGAGCAGACGCGCTTTAGCGGTAGTCGCGCCAGTTCGGCAGGCCACGGCTCATTTCTTTCGTGGCGGCCGCGGCGCTGAACTTTTCCGGATCGAACTGGCCGCCGATCCATTCCAGCATCCCGGCATGCTCTTCGTGCTGGGGGTTGTGGATCGCTTCCAGGCACTCGACATATCCCCAGATGCCGCCCACGTCCTCGGGCGGGCACGCGCGGGCTCCTTCGATGCATCGCGGATAGCGCACGCCGGATTCCGCCGCAATACACCCCTCGAATGCAACTTCGTGCTCCCAGCCGTCACCGAAGTCGTACTCGTAGCCGAACTTCGTCGACTTGCGCCCTTAGCCAGCAGCACGCTCAACTGCGTCTGAGTCGAATCTCGCAGTTCTTCCTCGTCTTCGAAGCCATCGTCGAGAAGTTCCGGATCGCCATAGCGGCGACCGCGAATCACGAAGTGGTGGAGGTGCGAATTCGTCCAGCCCATCGCAGTTTGGATGTGATCGTGCAGATCGTCGAGCGTGCCGTCCAGCACCTGGATCCGCCGCCAGATCGGCGGCTCCAGGCCGAGCAACGTGATTTTGAATTGATAAACGACGCTCGGTGTTTTGGCTGTCGGTTTTCGTTTCGCGGCCACGGCAAGTCTCCAGACTTTCGGGGAATCAATGCCGTCCATTTTCTGTCTTGTCTCGCGCCTTGCAAGGGCCGGTCAGCACGAACGTGCCGGTTGTAGGGACTTGCGCGCCGATCGGATCGCAATCAGGCTGAAAGGAGAAGTGCTTGCCGACCGCTGACCTATCTTTCGGAGTCTACCCCGTGACCGTACTGCGCCAACGACTGATCGACGACTTGCAATTGAGGGGTTTTTCGCCGCGGACCCAGCAGGCGTATGTCCAGGCCGTGGCACGCTACGCGCGCCACTTCAAAGCCTCGCCCGACAAGCTGGGGCCTGAGGAAGTCCGGCGCGATCTGTTGTATCTGGTCAACGAACGGCACGTGGCATGGAGCACCTACAACGTCACGCTTTGCGCCCTGCGGTTCTTCTATCAGACGACGCTGGGACGCACGGCGCTCCTGGATGGCATTCCCTGTCCAAGAGAGCCGAAACGACTGCCAGTGGTGCTCAGCCGGGAGGAAGTCGGTCGGTTTCTAGCCGCGGCCGGGCGGATCAAATCGCGAGTAATGCTCACGCTGGCGTACGCCGCGGGGCTGCGCGTCTCGGAGATCGTGGCCCTTCAGGTCGGCGACATCGACAGCCAGCGGATGGTGATCCGTGTTCGACAGGCGAAGGGCCTCAAGGACCGCTACGTCATGCTGTCGCCCAAACTGCTGGAGTTGCTGCGGACGTACTGGAAGCAGACTCGGCCGCGACCGCACAGCCATTTGTTCACCGGTCCCGCGGGCAAGCCGCTCGCCATCCGGACGGTCATTGTGATCTGCCAGCGGACACGGCGACGATCGGGCCTCAAGAAACACGTCACCGTGCATACCCTGCGACACACCTTCGCCACGCATCTGTTGGAAGGGGGCGTCGACCTGCGCACCATCCAAGTCTTGCTGGGGCACCGCAGTCTGAAGACCACGGCGATTTACACGACCGTTTCGCTCGAACGAGTCACGTTGCTGGTCAGTCCCCTCGACGCGCTGGCGCCGATCGAAACACCGTAAACCACGCCAACGCCGAAATCGGTGACGTGTTCCGCGCCGGCGGCGCCGAGTTTCTCAAGCGGCACGCCACGGTGCTGCGTCAGGAACAACGGCGGGCAATCAGGGATATTGCCGCCTGTCGCACCGCGGCGCTCGGCGGCCACGAACAAGCTTGCGACTCGTGCGGGCACCGGCGCTTCGCCTACAACTCGTGTCGCAATCGCCATTGTCCCAAATGCCGGGCTTCAGCCCGCGCCCGTTGGCTGGAAGCGCGCTCCGCCGAACTGCTCGAAGTCCCTCACTTTCATGTGGTGTTCACGTTGCCGGCCGAACTTGGTCCGCTGGCACTTTACAATCCGCGTGTGCTCTATGGCCTGCTGTTTCAGGCGGCGTCCGAGACGCTGCTGCAACTGGCCGCCCAGCCCAAACATTTGGGAGCCAAGATTGGCCTTTTGGCGGTGTTGCACACCTGGGGCCAGAACCTGATGCACCATCCGCATCTGCACTGCGTTGTGCCAGGTGGTGGATTGGCGCCGGACGGCTCCCGCTGGATCGCCGCTCGCCAGACATTTTTCTTGCCGGTCCGCATTCTCAGTCGCGTGTTCCGCGGCAAGTTCATCGCCCTGCTCAAACGAGCCTACGAGCGAGGTCAACTGCTGTTTAACGGCAATCTGCGACCGCTGGCCGACCGAACTCTGTTTGAAGGGCTCCTGACACAAGCTGTGCGGCAGGACTGGGTCGTATACGCCAAGCCCCCCTTCGGCGGCCCCCAACAAGTGCTCAAGTATCTGGCACGCTACACCCACCGGGTGGCGATCGCCAACTCGCGCATCGTGGCCTTCGATGGTCAGCAAGTTACGTTCCTCTGGAAAGACTATGCCGACGGCCAGCGGCAGAAGACCATGACCTTGGAAACCGGCGAGTTCATGCGCCGCTTCCTGATGCACGTCCTACCGCACGGCTTCACGCGCATTCGTTACTACGGTTTCCTGTCCAACCGTCATCGCGGCCAGAAACTGGCTCTGATTCGCCAACTGCTGGGCACGCTCCGCCCAGCCGCACCGGCTAAGTCGCCGCCGGAAGCGGAAGCACGTGACGGCGGCGAGTCCACCGGCGAGCTCTGCCCAGTATGCCGCTCCGGCCGGATCCACAAGGTGGCGGACCTCATGCCCGTTGCGCCGCCGAATTTGGCCTGGCTATTGCCGCGCCGATCGAGAACCGCGTGGGACACATCATGAACTGGCTGGAATGCGACACTCAACCGCAGGATTGGATCGTCATCTGTGCAGGCGATCGGCGCTGGTGCTCCGCGCCTCGGTCGAAAGTCGTCGATTTGGCGCCCCGGTTCACGCGATTTCCGGCACGTCCCCAGCCTCTTCAACACAACATTGGAACACCGACCACTCGCCGCAAGCTCTTCCCGGCGACTTGCCCGCCGATTGCCTCTCCATAAGCAACGTCCGGTGTGGTTCAGTTCAACACGTTTTATCCGACGTGCCGGTCATTCGGCATTTCCACGTCGCAACAAACGCGCCGCCCGCGCCGCCTGCAACCCTCTCTGTCGCAGGCACGGCAGATAAAACACTCTGCGTTATTTAGCACACATGGCTTTGGCAGCATTGCATGGCGTTGTAGGTTCTGCTTGACGGACTGCGCACCGTTGTGGCACGGTTGGTCCAGGTGCCAACAACGGAGTGTCATGGCGTGGATCATCAGCTTTTCCATTTACGCGTATCGGATGGCCGACGC
This sequence comes from uncultured Planctomycetaceae bacterium, assembly GCA_963793635.1. GTDB lineage: Bacteria > Planctomycetota > Planctomycetia > Pirellulales > PALSA-1355 > CAWCAX01. The sequence goes on along the minus strand of CAWCAX010000005.1, from coordinate 186,130 downwards.
GTCGTCCTTCCCGCTGAGGTGTGCAAGCAACTCGGAATCGAGGTCGGCGACACGGTGATCGTCGATGTTGCCGAAGGCAAGGTGCAATTGCACTCCTTCGACACAACGCTTGCCGAGTTTCGGGCGCTCGTGGCCAGCAAGGTTCCTCCGGGCATTAGCCTGGTCGATGAGTTGCTTGCTGAACGTCGCGCCGAGGCGGAGCGTGAGTGAGTTCGTCGCAGATGCCTCTGCGGTGCTGGCCTTCGCACGCGGCGAGCGCGGCGAGAAGCGTGTTGGGGCAGTTCGCGAGGACAGTGTCGTCTCCTCAGTAAATCTGCTCGAAGCTTTTTCAAAGCTCGTGCGCTACGACGTACCGGCTGAGCAGGTAAAGCTATTTCTGCGAGAGTCGTTTCCTCGTGTCATTCCGGTTGACCGGGAACTCGCTGAATCTTCCGCGGTGTTCCATGCAAGCACGCGAGACCTCGGACTGTCCTACGCGGACTGCGTGTGCCTGATGCTCGGCAGCCAACGGAAGGCTATTGTGCTTACGGCGGATCGCGACTGGAAGGAGGTCGAGTTGGACGTGAAGGTGGAGTTGATCCGATGAGTATCTCGGCAGTCGCGGCGAGCCGAGGACGTGGCAGTGCATGGTTGGTCCGCTTGGGTTCGCGCGGACGGATTACGTTGCCATTAGAAGTGCGGCAACGAATCGGGGTCAAGGCCGGCGATACGGCGATCATTACCTCGGATGTGGAGGGCATCCACGTAGGGCTGCGACCTCAAAATATGACGGATGAAGAGTCCCGTGAAGGTAACGCGGCTTCGCCGTCGAAACGATCTGAGTGAGCGTGTCTACGCAGAACGCAGAAAGCAAAAGCCTCGTTCCAATGGGCCAGCAGTCGTTGCCGGCGGCGCTTGAGTTGCCGGGCTGTGTCGTGGCTGCCGGGCCAGGGGCGACATTCGCCTGGGAAGAGTTCTTCTTGGGCAAAATCCGCAACCCGTATACGCGTACTGCCTATCGCCTCGCGGCCTTTAAGGCGGCACCGGGATTCGATGCTTCATCCTGGTTGCCCGGAGAGATCATGGCCAAATTCTTTGCCGCCGCGTGACCCGCAAGGATGACAAATAGCGGGGAAGGTAGCAGGCTCTTAGAAAAATTGACAGTTTCGTGCGGATGTTCTACTCTGGATGCATGGACAAAACACCTCCTTCCGAAGTCATCGCGATTCCGCCGGCTTTGCTTGCCGAAGTGCAAGCGGCGGCGGATGAAGAACACCGCCCGGCGGGCGATGTGCTGCGCGAGGCGGTGGAGCGCTACTTGCGAGAGCGACGCTGGCAGAAAATCTTTGCGTATGGCGAACAGCGTGCTCGCACTCTTGGCCTTGCCGAGGCCGACATTCCGCGGTTGATTGCCGAATATCGTCAGGAACACCGGTAAGGTGGCGTGGTGATAGGCGTCACGGCGGACACTAACGTCTATATTTCCGCGTTTGTCTTTGCGGGTGTTCCGCGCCAATTCCTACTGGAAGCTGAGGCCGGTCATTTCCGGCTGGCGATCTCGGAAGCAATTCGGGACGAACTGCGGGGCGTACTGCGCGACAAGTTCGCCTGGTCGGAATGGGCGTCGGTGTTGAAGCATTCGTAACCTCAAACCCCAGCGACAAGACGCAGGTCGATCCCGGGGCCAAGATTGTCATCCCACCGGGACAATTCGGGCTTCTGGTCACACGGGAAACTGTGTACGTCCCCGCCAACGCGATCGCCTTCATTTCCATTCGTGCCGGGATCAAGTTCCAAGGCCTGGTGAACGTTTCGGGGTTTCATGTTGACCCTGGCTACCGTGGGCAACTCAAATTCGCGGTCTACAACGCCGGGAGTCGGACAATCGTCTTGGATCAGGATCAGCGGGTCTTCATGATCTGGTTCGCTGACCTCGATCATGGTGACGAAGATCCTTACCCGGATCGGCAGCCACCCCAAATCGCCGCGATTACAGCAGACGACGTGATGAAAATTCAGGGGGAAGTTGCGTCGCCCGCCCAACTGAAGAAGCAGATCGACGACCTAAAGATCGATCTCGAAAAGAAGATCCATGCCGTTGAGCAGAGCAAGCTCTTCAACCGCAGCCTGCTTACCTTCTTGCTTGGCATTGTGGCGTCAATCGCCCTGGCGATCATAGGATGGGTGTTTATTAAGCCCACCTTCGACGGAGCTTCGGATGCAAAGAACCTGCCTCCCGCAACGTCGCCTTCAGCGTCGCGATCCAACACTAACGAAAAAACCGTCGATCCTGATGCTACAAATGTGGCTCCGAAGCAAACCGACAACGAAGGACGTGGTAGGTCGTGTTTCACACGGCAGCCGTACTCCAACAGTCCGGAAATGGAATGCCGGACAAAGCCGTGGACCGACTCATTTCGCTGTTGAACTCGAAAAGTTGCGACTTACGGCAAAACGCGGCTCGGCTTCTCGGGATGATTGGGCCAAGCGCCATACGGTCGGTGCCCACGCTTATACAGAGGATTGAAAAGGAGGAGGAAACTCAAGTTGGCCAAGCGGTGGTCGTCGCATTAAGTGCTATGGGCACCGCCGCTCTTCCGGCCCTAATCGACGGCTTGCGTCGCCAGAATTTACGCACGATTCCCCTTTTTCAAACTGCTTTGTTCGGGATCGGGCAGGATGCGGCCGGAGAGCTTGCACGGACGTTGCTTACATCAGATAGCGCAATCGCAAGGCAAGCAAGCGCACTCAAGAAGCTCAGCGAAGTGGCACAGCTTTTGAATACCAGTGTGAGCAATGTCTATGCTCTCGTATCAAGTGGCAAGCTTCCAGTGGTTCGTACCGGCGCCCACGGCAAAGGCTATCGCGTAGATTCGGCTGACCTTGATCGATTCATTCAAGACGGAAAGAAGGGGCGGCGAGTTGCCGCCCCTTCTTCCGAAAAGCTCAGGCCATTCAAGCACCTGAACGGCGACCGTTTACGCGCTGCATGGAAGCAGCAAGGAAATCCCTCCGGCCGGCCAGGTGCAGATAATGCTCGGTCATCGTAGTTGTCTCATGACCCATCAGGGTCGCAAGCGTCTTGATGTCGAGGCCATTGACGATCGCCCGCGTGCCGAAGGCATGCCGCACGCCGTAAAGTTTGACCTCGTCTGGCACGCCGGCCTTAGCCCTGGCACGTCGTAGCCGTAGCCCGAGGTTGTAGCGTTGCCAGGGTGTCTTCTTGTGAGTCAGAAACACTCTTTCACCCTCGTTGCGCTTGCGAATATGGATGAGCAACTTCACCACAACCGGGTCGAGTGGGATGATCCGTGGCTTGGGCGTCCGCTGCGTTTTGATCGTCTTGTGCTGACGCAGAACGATGACCTTCTGCTCAAGATCAATGTCGGACCAACGAAGTCGGCCGGCTTCGATCGGACGGCAACCCGTGAACCACAGAAAAATCAACACTTGCCGAAAGCGTGCCGCTGGCGTTGGCCGGTGCTTTCGATTGGTCCCCGTTGCCCGCAGGATCGCCCGAAACTCCGCATAGGTCATGTCACGGCGGGGCGGACCGGCACTTTGCTTGATGCCGCGGAACGGACTCTTGGCAATAATTTCCGCATCGGCCGCCCAATTGAAGGCGCCTTGGACAATTCGCAGGGCGGACCGCTTGGTCCAATCGCTCTGCCAGGTGGGATGAGATTGCAGCCACTGCTGCATGTGGTCCTTCCGGCAGGCCGAGACCATTCGCCAGCCGTGGGCTTCGGCGAAGTCCTGCAAGTAGCCGGTGCGGCAATCGGTCGTCCCCTTGGCCAGACGGGGGAACACGACCTCTATATAGCGCTCGATGACCGAAGCAACGGTCTGCTGCGAGCTTTCCGGAGCCGGATTGTGAGCCGCTTCGTAGCGCAGCTCGTCCAGGCGGTCCTGAGCCTGCTTGCGGCTCTTTTTGCCCTGGGCAAGTTTGACCTTCTTGCCGTCGATCCAAGCCATCCACCAGCCGGTCTGCTGGTAGTACCACGGTTTTGCCGTGCGTGCCATCTGACCCTCCCTTTTTGAACTGCATGACCAGGGAAGGTCTTCGAGAGCCCCGTCCGGTTGCCACCGGGCGGGGCTTTATTCTGTCCACTGAACCGTCCACTTGGCTCAGTTGGGCAGTTTTCGGGCACTTCAATGATTCGCACGAAACCCGTTTTAGGCAAGGGTTTCGGCAAAGTCGGGGCGACATGATTTGAACATGCGACCTCTGCGTCCCGAACGCAGCGCTCTAGCCAGGCTGAGCTACGCCCCGGTCTTGGCAAGCTCCGTATTCTAGCGATCTTCCAAAATCAACTCAACCGGAAACAGATGCTACGCTCGGGCCTCAGCCCCGCTTTTTCAAATACTGCTGATAAGCGGCCACCGCCAATTCGTCGCAGCGGTCGTTCTCCGCGTGGCCGCTGTGCCCGGCGACGTAGGAATACGTCAGTTCATGCTGGGCAATCAGCTCGTCCAGGCGGCGCCACAGATCCTCGTTTTTGACCTCTTTCCACTGGCTCCCCTCGCGGCGGCGCCAGCCGTTGGCTTTCCACTTGGGCATCCACTCGCTCAGGCCCTTGCCCACATACACGCTGTCGGCCATCAACGTCACGTGGCTGGGCCGCTTGAGGGCCTCCAGACCCTTGACCACGGCCGTCAGTTCCATGCGGTTGTTGGTCGTTTCCGGCTCGCCACCGGAACGCTCGATCTCTTTTTCCGAAGCCGGATGCCGCAGGATGAACGCCCAACCCCCCGGCCCCGGGTTGCCGCTGCACCCGCCGTCGGTAAACAGAATCACCTCGGGCAGGCTGGCGTTCTTTTCTGGAGGCATCTGGTCCGTCGGTCTTTCTTTTCCTCCGCGGCTCCGCGCCTCCGCGTGAGATCAGAATAGGTTTCACGCTCCAGGCGCAAAGCCGCGGAGGAAAACAGCGGCAAGAGAGAATCAATTCGACGCGCCGACCGGTTGGTCGACCGCCCGAGGATAGTCGAGCCGGCGGGCTTTGGCGAGCCCCTCCAGGCTGGCGGCCAGCGACGAGTCGAGCTTGGGCTGTTCGACCCGCGTCCAAGGCAGGCGGACCTTGAAGGTGCTGCCCTTGCCGAGTTGGCTTTCGAGCGTGATCTCGCCGCCCAGTAGTTTGCACAGTTCCTTGACGATCGACAGCCCCAGGCCGGTGCCCGAGTATTCGCGCGTCATGGCGTCGCCGCCGGAAAACACGGCTTTGCCCTGGCGGAATTTCTCGAAAATGACGGTCTGATCTTCCGGCGCGATGCCCACGCCGGTGTCGGCCACGGTCAGCAGCAGGTCGCCCTTGTCGTTGCGGCCGGCGGTGATCGTGATGCGGCCCCCCTCGGGCGTGAACTTGATGGCGTTGGAGAGCAGGTTGCTGATGATCTGCTGGACTTTGACCTGGTCCTGCAATAACTCGGGCAAGTCGGGGTTCGACGTCGGCCTTCAGGTCGATGTTCTTGCGCTCGGTGGTCTGCATGTAGGTGTCGCACAGCCCGTGAACGACCGCGTCGATGCGGAACTCGGAAAGCCGGACCTCCATGTTGCCGCTCTCGATCTTGGCCAGGTCGAGAATGTCGTTGATCATTTCCAGCAGCACTTTGCCGGACGTCTGGATGTTCTTGACGTAGCGTTTCTGTTTTTCGTCGAGCGAGGCGATCGAGTCCAGCACGTCGCTGAAGCCGATGATGGCGTTGAGCGGGGTGCGCAGCTCGTGGCTCATCATGGCCAAAAACTCGCTTTTCAGGCGGTTCATTTCGTACAGCTGCATGTTGAGCTGGGCCAGTTCGTCGACCTTGAAATCCAGGTTCGAGTTGGCGTTGCGCAGCTCTTCCTGGATGGTGGTCAGGTGGCGCAACATGCGGTTGAAGGCCGGCCCCCAGATCCTCGAACTCGTCGCCGGTGTGGATGTCGGCCCGCAGCGAGATATTGCCGCGGCTGATCTCGTCGCTCACGTCGCGCAAGTGTTTGAGCGGTTTGACGATCACGTAACGCACGATGAGCCAGGAACCCAACATCGCCCCAAACACGGTAACGATGGCGAACGCCAACAGCACCGCCCGATTGTACGTCTGGGCCTTTTGCGTCTCGGCATCCGGAAGGCTGACCTCGATCACCGCTTCCAGGTCGCCGGGGCGAATGTCGGCTTGCTGGTACATGTTCATCGAGCGATGGCAGGCAATGCAGCGGTCTTTGGTGCGGATCGCCTGAAAGTAGCGATACTGCGTGCGCGAGCCGCCATGATCGCGCGATTCGTCCCAGTCATTTTCCGGGACGGGCTCGTGGCTGAACTTATCGAGCATGGCCAGCTCGGTTTCGTCGAGCGGCTCGGTTCGGGCATCCAGATTGGGCCGGATGAACTTGGACGTATATTCCTGGCCGACCAATTCCTCGCCGAGCTGCTTGGTCAGCTCCTCGAATTCACCGTGGTTCTGGGTTTCCAGCGTGTCCCAATGCCGCCGGTACAGGATCGTGTCGGCCAGCCCGGCGCCGTGCCCCGGGTGGCGTCCAGAACCAAAGCGTCGGTCCTTTGGCTGTACCACCAGAAGCTGCCGATGATCAGCGTAACCAGGCACATGCCGAACAGGAAGAAGCACTTCCGCTCCAGGTTGGCTTCGCCCAGCACGAATTTTAAGGCGCGGTAGGACATGGACGCAGAATTTGGACCTGTTGGCTTTACCCAGCCCTCATATTCTACGGGCTTTCTGGAAGTGACGCCAAGAGCAGAACCCCCGGGGGCTGAATTCGAGCCACTTTAAGCGCAGCGCAGGGCTTTACGCAAACTCGGAACTCGGAACGCGGAACTCGGAACGAATCGGACTGCCTTCGTACGTTCCGAGTTCCGCGCTCCCAGTTCCGAGCTTCCCTTACAGCATGTCCAGCGGGTCGACGTCGACGATCCATTGCACGTCTTCGCCCGGCTTCAGGCCGTCGGTGGCCTGCCGCACGGCCGCGCGCAGGGCATCGGCATCGGCCGATTGGGCTTGGAGCTGAAAGCGATATTTGCCGCGCAGTTTCGAAATCGGCGCCGGCGCCGGCCCCAGCACTCGGGCCGCGATGCCGGCCCCGCTCGACCAGGCGGCGCAGTTTTTGGCCAATTTCTTCGGCCAGGCCAAAGCCGGCTCGGCGGCCGGCCCGCGCACCACGATCCGGATCATGGACGAAAACGGCGGATAGCTCAGGCCGGCCCGGATCGGCAGTTCGCCGGCGGCAAACCCCTGGAAATCGTGCCGCAAGGCCGCCTGAATCGCCGGATGCTCGGGGCTGAACGTCTGCACCAGCACCCGGCCCCCTTTCTCGCCGCGGCCGGTGCGCCCGGCGACTTGGGTCACCAGTTGAAACGTCCGCTCGGCCGCGCGAAAGTCGGGCAAGTGCAACGCCGTGTCGGCATTGATCACGCCCACCAGCGTCACGTTCGGAAAATCGAGCCCCTTGGCGATCATCTGCGTGCCCAGCAGAATCCGCACTTCGCCGGCATGAAATGCGGCGAGCGCTCGCTGGTGGCTGCCCGGCTTGTGCATCGTGTCGGTATCCATCCGCAGGCAGGCATGCTGCGGAAAGCGGGCCTCGCACTTCGGCCTCGAGCCGCTGCGTGCCCAAGCCTCCGTAGCGAATGCCTGGAAACCGGCATTCCGGGCAGACCACCGGCGCCGGCATCTGAAAGTCGCAATAATGGCACAGCGCGATTTGCTCATCGACGTGATGCGTCAGCGCGATCGAGCAATCCGGGCAACGGACGACGTGGCCGCAAGCTGGGGCACTGGATGTGGGTGGAAAAACCGCGCCGGTTGAGCAGCAAAATGACCTGCCCGCCGGCTTTGAGCGATTCGTCCATGGCCATGTGCAGTTGCCGGCTGATCGCCCCGCGGCTGCGGCGATCGCGAAATTCGGTCCGCAGATCGATCGTGCCGACCAGCGGCATCGGCCGGTCGAAAACCCGGCTGAGGCAGCGAAACCAGCGTATAGCCGCCGGTCTGCGCCCGCTGCCAGCTTTCCAGCGACGGCGTGGCCGAACCCAGCACCAGCGGAATTTGCTCGGCCTGCGCCCGGGCCAGGGCCACGTCGCGGGCATGGTATCGCGGCGCGCTGTCCTGCTTGAACGAGGCTTCGTGCTCCTCGTCCAAAACCACCAGCCCCAGGTTGGGCGTGGGGGCGAAGATCGCGCTGCGGGCTCCGACCACCACCCGCACCTGGCCCGCGGCGATGCTGCTGCCAATGCCTGTGCCGCTGCGAGTCGGACTGATGGCTGTGCAGCACCGCGACCTGGCCGAACCGCGAGCGGAACCGCTGTTCGGTCTGCGGCGTCAGGCTGATTTCCGGCACCAGCACGATCGCCTGCCGTCCGTAGTGCAAGACTTCCTGGATGGCCTGGATGTAAACTTCGGTCTTGCCGCTGCCGGTCACGCCGTGCATCAAAATCGGTTGGTGGCTGCGCGATTCGAGCGCAGCCAGAATCGACGCCCAGCGCGATTTGCTGGTCGGGGTTGAGCGTCAGATGCGATTGCTGCTCGACCACGGGCTCGACGCAGCGCGCCGGCGTCGATCCGCCGCGTCTCGCTGACCAGCAAGCCGCGCTTGCGCAGCAGATTGATCGGCGCCAGAGTGCAACCCAACGCCTGGGCAATTTGCCGCGGCGTGAGCGGCTTGGTACTGCGCCGCCACATGATCGAGGATCTGCCGCTGCTTGTCGGAAAGCTTAAGCAGGCCGGCCTGCGGCCGCTTCCGGGCGCCAGCGACACGAACAGGGCCTCGCGCGTGCCGGCCTGCCAGCGGACTCCCGCCGGCACGACCGTTTCCAGCACCTGGCCCCAAGCGCACAGATAATAGTCGGCCATCCATTTGGTCAGGCGGAGCATGCCCGGGCTGAGCAGGCTGCGCTGATCGACCAGGTCGGCCACGCTCTTGAGTCTGCGGCCGGCGATCTGCCGGCTGTCGAGCGCCACCAGATAGCCGGTGACCAGGCGATCGCTTTTGCCCAGCGGCACGCGGACCCGGCGGCCGACCTCGATCTGGTCGCGCAAACGGTCGGGCACCGCGTAATCGAATGGCTGCTCGGGCCCGGTGGCAAAAACCACCGTGGCGACCAGTTGCTCGCCGGCATCATCCTGTTCCCAGGCCGGCGGTTCGAGCTCGAACAGGCTTTGTTGGGGCATGGATTGGCTCGGCGCCGGGGCACTTGAACGGCCGCCGGCTTACAATCTCCGGTTAAGCCCACCGGCGGCGGCCGGTGGGTACGCGCATCGTTTGGCGCCGCAGCAACCCCTGACTCTCGGCCCGCGGCGCCCTTACAATACTTCCTGCAATATAGGCGTCCGACGGCCCGCCAGGCGAGGGTTGATCCAAGTATATGCGGCTGGGAATTCTAGGGGGTACTTTCGATCCGGTGCATTACGGCCATTTGCTGCTGGCCGAGTGTGCCCGCGAACAATGCCGGCTGGATCAGGTCTGGTTTCTGCCGGCCGCCACGCCGCCCCATAAGCAGGGGCAAACCATCACGCCCGCCGAAATGCGGAGCGAAATGCTGGAACTGGCCGTGAGCGGCAATCCGGCCTTGGTGGTTTCGCGCCTGGAAGCCGATCGTGGCGGCGTCAACTTACACGGTCGACACGCTGGCCGCAACTGACGGCCGAGGATCCGCGCGAGAACTTTTTTTCCTGCTAGGCGCCGACTCTTTGGCCGACTTGCCCACCTGGCGCGAGCCGGCTCGCATTTGCCAGTTGGCCGCTTTGGTGGTGGTCGGCCGGGCCGGACAGCCGGTCGATTTCTCGCCGCTGACTGGGCTGATCGATTCCGAGCGACTGGCGCTATTCCGAAAGCTTCTGGTCGAGATGCCGCTGGTCGATCTGAGCAGCCGGAGGCTGCGCAGTCTTGTGGCGCAGGGTCGCAGCATCCGCTACCGCACACCCCGCGCGGTCGAGAAGTACATTGAATCGCACGCGCTGTATCGAGGAGAAAGGATGAAGGCGGAAGGCTGAAGCATGAATTCGGAACTTGAGGCATCACTCTAAAATATTCTCGATTCTGTTGAGAATACTTTTGGCAAGAAATTTATTTGTTGATATACTGATCTCGATGACTATGCCCGTCAATCAGATTCCAAAAAATGTTGGTTTGGCGAACCGGATCGAGAGCGACATCCAGGCTCGAGGACGAGGGCCCGGCGATCAATACTTGAGCACCGTGGAAACCGCGCGGATGCTGGGAGTCAGCACGACGTCGGCTAATCGAGCCTTTACCCTCATCGAACTTCTGGTCGTGATCGCGATCATCGGCATTCTGATTGCGCTGCTGCTGCCGGCGGTGCAAGCGGCGCGCGAAGCGGCGCACCGCTCACAATGTTCGAACAACCTCAAGCAAATCGGTGTCGCGCTGCTCAACCGCGAATCGAGCTTCCGCAGGTTTCCGCCGGGCGTGATGGCTAAGCTGCGGTTCTCGTACACCTACGATCTGGTCAACACCGGCGGCTACGAATGGCCTTACCTTCTCGATTACCTGTTGCCGCAATTGGAAGAGACGAACTTCTACACGCTGATCCACGGCGGAAAATTCGACATCCCCAGTCCCTGGGTCGATCAGAGCCAATGGCTCGGCCCCGGCATCGGCGTGCCGATCACCTCGCTACTGTGCCCCAGCGATCTTCCGGCCGGCCAAATGAAGGGTTCTCCGCCGTTGCAATTGCCGGCCAGCAACTATCTGGGGATCTTCTCCGGCCTGAACGACTACCAGAACTACCAACTCACGGGCATCGGTGGGGCGTCCTTCGATGACGGCGGCTATCAGCCTGTCGCGCCAAATCCCACGTCGCGGGCAGTGTTCGGCTACTACAGCGGCACGCGGATCGCCGATATCCGCGACGGCACCAGCAGCACCATGGCGGTGGCCGAGTACCTGACCGGCACCGACCCGATCGATTCGCGCGGCAGCTTCTATACCAACCGCGCCGGTTGCCAATTCTTGTACGTGACGCTGGGACCGAATTCCGCCGCCGGAGATAACCTGCTCAGTTGGGATCCGCCGGCGTTTTGCCCGTCGGACGGAACTCGAAATCTTCCGCAGTTGAATCTGCCCTGCGTACCGGGCGTGACCGATGCCAATTACGCCAGTCCCCGCAGCCGCCATCCGGGCGGCGTGCAGGTCGTGTTTTGCGACGGCAGCGTGCATTTCATGGCCGATGAAATCGACCTTGCAACCTGGCAAAACCTGGCCTGGATCGATGACGGCACGACCATTTCCAATGGCTTTTGAGGCTCGCGCAGCGCCGGGGCAGCTTTCACGAGAAAATTCATTACGGGTCGTTCACGCCATGCAGTTCGCCAAATTCGCGCGATTGGTTTTCGCCCTGCCGCTGCTGTTGCCAACGGTCGGATGCGGCAAGCCGGGCAGGCAGGTAACGGTCCACGGCGAGGTCACGCTCAACGGCGCCCCGCTGGAACGAGGTTCGATCCTGTTTGCGCCGGCCGAAGGCACCAGCGGTACCGTCACCGGCTGCGACATCAAGGATGGCCACTACCAAATATCCGGCGCCAAGGCGCCGGCGATCGGTTGGAACCGCGTCGAAATCACCGCTACCCGTCCGACCGGCAAGATGGTGCAAGACCCTTACGGACCGCCAGGCCGGATGGTCGAGATCATTGCCAACGCGGTCGCGGCACGTTTCAACTCAACCTCGACGTTGAAGCTCGAAATCAAGCCGGAGGACAACACGGCCAATTTCGAAGTGCAGTCGGAATAGCCGACCAGGAAGACCCGGCGACCGCCTTGCCGGGCGATCTGGAGATTCGGCGTCCAGCCTCAGCGACGAACGGAGAATTGGAATCCTACCGCTACCGTCAATCGCCGCAAACTCGCGCGTGGCGATTGTCCTGTCGCAAGCTCGCGGCCATACTTGAACGACTTATGACTCGATCGCTTTTCAAAATCAGCGGCGGCACCGTCTACGATCCGACCAACGGCGTCGATGGCCGGTTGCAGGATCTGTGGATCCAAGACGGCCGCATCGTCGCCGCCGCCGACCGATCCGGCGGTCCGCGCCGATCGCACGCTCGACGCCGCGCGGCCTGGTCGTGATGCCCGGCGGCATCGACATGCACTGCCACATTGCCGGGCCCAAGGTCAACGTGGCCCGCAAGATGCGGCCCGAGGAAAAGCGCAAGGCCGCAGCCGGTCCGCCGCACGGCGATAACCCGCAGCGGCACCATGGGCAGCGTGCCCAGCACGTTCGCCACGGGCTACAAGTATGCCGGCCTGGGCTACACCACGGCTTTCGACGCCGCCATTCCGCCGCTGGCCGCCCGGCACGCCCACGAGGAATTCGCCGACACGCCCTGCCTCGACAAGGGCTTTTACGTCTTGATGGGCAACAACCATTACATCATGCGGGCGATCCACGACCGCGAGCCCGAGCGGCTGCGGGCGTTTGTCGCCTGGCTGCTCGGCGCCGCCAAGGGCTATGCCGCCAAGCTGGTCAATCCCGGCGGCGTCGAGGTTTGGAAGCAGCAGCAAGGGGGCAACGTCCACAGCCTGGACGAAATCGTCGATCACTTCGACGTCACGCCGCGGCAGATCATCCAGGGCGTCGCCCAGGCCGCCGCCGAACTGAAACTGCCGCACCCGGTGCACATCCACTGCCAACAACCTGGGCATGCCCGGCAACTGGACCACGACGCTGGCCACGATGCAGGCCCTGGAAGGCATCGGCGGCCACCTGACGCACATCCAATTCCACAGCTATGGCGGCGGCGACGGCGACGAGAACACGTTCAATTCCAAAGTCGCGCCGCTGGCCGAGTATGTCAACGAGCATCCGAACCTGACGGTCGACGTGGGCCAGGTGCTGTTCGGCAAGACCACCAGCATGACCGGCGACGGCCCGCTGGGCTATTACCTCAGCAACATCTACAAGACGCAAGTGGTTCTCCAGCGATACCGAGATGGAAGCCGGCTGCGGCATCGCGCCGATCGAGTACAAGAACAAGAGCCTGGTCCATGCCCTGCAATGGGCGATCGGGCTGGAATGGTATCTGCTGGTCGAAGATCCGTGGCGCGTGGTGATGAGCACCGACCATCCCAACGGCGGCTCGTTCCTGGCCTATCCGCAGATCATCCGCCTGCTGATGGACCGCACCTGGCGGCAAGACGTGCTCAAGACCGTGCATCCGCTGGTCCGCGAGCGATCGGCGCTGGCCGACCTGGACCGCGAGTATTCGCTCTACGAAATCTGCATCATCACCCGCAGCGGCCCGGCACGCATCCTGGGCCTGAAGAACAAGGGGCATCTCGGCCCCGGCGCCGACGCCGACATCACGATCTACACGCCGCACGAGAACAAGGAAATCGATGTTCGAGCTGCCGCGCTACGTGATCAAGGCGGGCCAGATCATCGTCGAGAACGGCGAGATTCGCGAAGCGCCGCATGGGCAAGACGCTGCACGTCGCGCCCGAGTACGACCGCGACGTCGAATCCGACATCGCCCGCTGGTTCGAGAAGTATTACTCGATCCGCTTCCGCAATTATCCGGTCACCGACGACTACCTGCACCAGGCCGAGCAAATCGCCTGCGGGTGAGCGGACGAACGAAGAACAGTTTCCGCCCGGAACTCCTCTCCCTTCAGGGAGAGGTTTGGGTGAGGGTCCGCTACCGCCATGCCGCCGAGCAAATTGCCTGCGGGTGAGCGGACGAACGAAGAACAGCTTCCGCCCGGAACTCCTCTCCCTTCAGGGAGAGGTTAGGGTGAGGGTCCGCAAAAACCGGAAGCTATTTTTCGTACGATCCTTAGAGGAATAGAAAGTCATGGCCAAAGAAACGATCCAACGCGGCAGCGGCAACGTGTTTGCCGACCTTCGCATTCCGAATCCCGAACAGTACCTGGCAAAAGCCGAATTGGCGGCTCGGATTCTGAAAATTGTCCAAAAGCGACGCCTCACCCAACAGGCGACCGGCGAACTTTTGGGTATCCCCCAGCCCAAAGTGTCCGCTCTGTTGAACGGACGCCTGGACGGCTTCTCCAGCGATCGGCTGTTTCGTTTCCTCAACTCGCTCGGCTGCGATGTGCGAATTACGGTGTCCCCACCCCACCCGAAAACTCCAGGCCGGGTTCGGGTGATGTCGCGATGATTCCCTCACGCTGAAGTCCTCGCGGTGATACCGTATGAAATCACGGTGAAATCATGGTGAAATTACGGTCGACACACAAAGCAGTAGCCTGCTAACAATCGTCAGAAAATATTTTGCCGAGACTGACGTTCCCCACGTTTTGTGGGCGCTCCAGAGAGATAGCATTATGCTATCTCTCTGGAGCGCCCACAAAACGTGGAGAAGGTCGTTTTCCATTCATCCTTCCGTCCTCATCCTTCACTTCACCCTTCATCCTTCATCCCCCGTATCCCCTCTTCATCCCCATATCCCCTTTTCCGTCCGCGTAAACTATACTCCTCGCCATGCCGCTCACACTCCAATACCAGGCCCAGACCAGCGTGCCCGTCGAGGTCGAAGGCATCGTGCCCAACCTGCTGTGCGACAAATCGCTTGCCGAAATCCAGCGGCTGGAGATTTTTCACGGCAACCGGCCGCTGCCGCTGGCCGAATTGTTCCACATTTCAGGCGACGCAAGTGACGGTCGCCTGGAGTTCGAGGGGGCCCTGGCGGGCGTCCACTGGATCGGCGCGCACATGACTGAAGGGGTGATCCACGTTGCCGGCGACGCCGGGCGCCACGTCGGCAGCGAAATGACGGGGGGCGAAATCCACGTCCGGGGCGATGCGGGCGACTGGCTGGGGGGCGAAATGCACGGCGGCCTCATCCGCGTGCAAGGCAGCGCCGGCAACCTGGTCGGCAGCGCCTATCGAGGCAGCAGCCGAGGCATGACCGGCGGCACGATCGCCATCGACGGCAACGCGGGAAGCGAAATCGGCCACGCCATGCGGCGCGGCCTGCTGGCTGTGGGCGGAGCCGGCGGCGATTTCGCGGGCGTGAACCTGATCGCCGGCACCGTTTTGGTTTTCGGCCCTTGCGGCATCCGCCCGGGCGCCGGCATGCGCCGCGGGACGATCGGCCTGCTGGGAAAAGACGTTCCGCCCTTATTGCCCACGTTCCGCCGCAGCGGCCGCTGCCGGCCGCTGGTGCTGGAGCTGATTTTCAGGCAGCTCCTCGACCTCGAATTTCCAGTGCCGCACGAGCTGTTCCAGTCCGAGTATTGGAGCTACGACGGCGATCTGGTGACAACCGGACGCGGCGAACTGCTGGTGCGGGCCGCGTGAGCAATGCTCCCGGGCCCAACGGGCCGTAGCGGCCCAGCCCCCGGGTTGAACGGTCCGGCGCGAAACCCTCGCTGATGATATTCGGCCGCAACTCATCGGCCCTGACGGGGCCGTGGAGGTAGCGGTCTGCGGGGGCCCAAGCAAGCCTGGGCCGCCTGACCATGCCGCGCGTTCTCCGGCCGCCCCGGAGGGGCAAAAGTCAATAGGCGGGGGCAACGCCCCCGTACTGAAGGCCATGAATCCATGCCTTTGACCCCGAAGGGGTCGGACGAGATCAAAAACGTTGGGGCAGGCGCGGAACGTACTCCACGCGGCGCTGATCCCGCGGTGGCGATCGTGCGAATCGTTTGACCCCGTGGGGGTCAAATGCATTTCGGCGCGGGCCGCAGCCCGAGGGCCAGTGCCCTCGGCTATTGGATGAAACCCCTACTGGGGTTTATTTCGAAAGCGTCCGGCAGCGGTCATTTCCGAATTCTGCCATTTGAATCGTTCGGGTCAATTCCACGCCGAGCGCGGGCTGCCGAGCTTCTGCAAGGCTTGCTTGAGCGACAAGCTGCCGGCCGGAATCGATTCGACACCGCTCGTCGTGCTCGATCCGCTTGCCGCGGGAACTTTGGCAACCGATTCGCGCGGCGCGACGGCCGCCTGCGGGATTACGGCTTCCTGCGGGATTACGGTCGACTGCGGCACGATTGCCGGCTGCGGCGTAATCGCGCTCGGCTGCATCGCTGCTCGCCGCTCGGGCGACCCTGCCACTCGCGCAGGACTGGCCGACGGCTGGATGGTCAGAAAGACGATTCCCATTCCAACAAACAACCCCGCCATCAACCCACCCAGGACGATCGTCGTTCGGCCCGGCCCCGACGGCCGGCTGCCGGCGTCCGGGTGGTCGATGAGTGTAATCAGGCTCGAGGTGCGCGCGGCGGCCTGCCCCGCCTCGGCTTCGGAGAGTTCTTGCTGGGCGGTCTTGAGGATGTCGGAGCGCTGCCGGGTGGCAATCACCAGATTGCCGTACTCGGCCCGCACATTGGCCAATTGCATCAGCCGATCCTGGAGCTCCTCGCGTTGGGCTTCGATCGCGGCCACGCGCTCGCGAGCCAATCGCAAATCGATCTGCAAACCTTCGATCGCGATGCCCATTTCCTCGTGCAGGTGAGCGCCAATCTCCTGCTCACCCACCTTCGATGCCTGGGCCGCCGGATGCTCGGGCGACATCGTGCCCAGCAGGGCCGCGGTGCGGAGCTGGGCATCGACCAGTCCGTCTTTCAAACGTCGCAGGGCGGGCTGCGCATCGAGCAACCGGCTGGGGCTGGCCAACAGCCGGCCGGGATTGTCCTTCGAGGCTTCGAGCAGATCGAGCAATTCCTGGTTCGAGCTGGCCAATGCCCGATACGTGCGCAGTTCGGTCTCCAACTCGCTGGCCATGCGGCGCAAAGCACTGTCGCTGGAGGGGGACTCGTTGAGCGTCCGCAATTCGGCCAGATCGCGGCCGGTCTTCTGTTCGACTGCCGTGAGCGCGGCCGTGGAGCACGTCAGATCGGCCTGGGCCAGGGCGACCGTATTGGTCATTTCGTCGATCACGCTTTGGTATTTGCTGATCCGCAACTGCTCGAAGTGGGCTTCCAGTTCGCGGCACACCGCGGCGGCCAATTCGACCGCCCGCTGCTTGTCCGGCGCCGATACCTTGAGATAAAAAACCTCGGTCTTGCCGAACTCGGCCCCCTTGGGCGGCGAGAGCTTGATGGTCTGCTGCAAACCTTCGACAGCGGCGTCGGACGGCCACCCCTGCGGCCCGGCGTAGTCTGCCGGCGGCCCGATCGCCACCAGCGCGCCGGTCAGCACGCTGCGGCTCTTGACCAGTTCGAGCACCGTTTCCTGGACCGTCTTCATTTCGTCCACGTGGGTGAATCGGCCCGGCCGAACGGTGTTGCCCACCGCCTCGTCGCGAACCAACAGGGCCTGGGTTGCCTCCCAACTGACCGGCCGCAGGGCCGCGAAAACCAAAGCCAGGGCCGTGAAGCCGACCAGCGGCAATGCCCAGCGCCAGGGATGCACGACAATGGTTCGCAGGACGTCGATCGGGCGGATCGGGGCGTGATTCGCTTGCTGCATGGCACACTCTCTTGATCTAAACAGGGCCGGCTTCGAATCAGCGCCGTGGGACCGGCGAAATGCCGTGCCTGGGGCCATGCCTGATGGTTCTTGCAATCCCGATGCCGGCCGCCAAGCCCCCGTTCGGATTTCTCGGCGGGGTCCGGTGGCAGCGGCGCTTTATACCAACGTAGGTTACGAAATGCGTGCTCCCTGCGGGGCAGCCCGGATTGCGCGGTTATGCGGCCGGCGACGAGCCGTGTCGGTTGTTGCCATTTCGCATCAGCCTGTGGCCCCGACGCATCCGCGGCGTCTTGAGGCGCCGACCGAGCCGAACCGAGCTTCCTTCGACCCCACAAGGCTTGCATCTTGGCTCCTGTGACCAAGAGTTAAGTTGTCCAGGCGTACAATCTTTCGGCAAGGTCGTTGGCCCGGCGGCGCGTCGCGTTGCCGGCGCACGCGGATCGTTGCACACCCTTTCGACATTTCGGTTCGTCGTTTCGCTCTCGACCCTTGCACTCTCGACACCCTTGCACTCTCGACACCCTTGCACTCTCGACACCCTTGCACTCTCGACAAGCGCCTCCCCCGATGCTGGATACCGAATTGCAATCCGAACTACTTCCGGCAACGACGTCGGTCTTGCACGACAGCGGTGCGCCGGGCGTGACGTGGCTGGCGGAGCTCGAGGCCATCGACCGCATCGCGACCGAGTGGAACCAGCTCACGCAAGACGTCCCTTTCCGCTCGTACCAATGGGCCAGCTCGTGGTGGCGGCACTATCGCTCGGCCGGCATGCAACTGTTCGTGCTCGCCGTCCGCGACGGCGGCGGACGCCTCCTTGGGCTGGCCCCCTGGTTTCGATCCCGATCCGCCGGTTGGGGCCACGTGGTCCAGTTTCTGGGCAGCGGCGACGTTTGCTCGGAATATCTGTCGCTCTTGTGCCGCCCGCAGGACGCAGGCCGGACGAGTTTGGCCCTAACGCAGTGGCTGACTCAATCCGCACCGCACCAGTGGGATGTTCTGGACCTGCCGGCCGTCGACGAAGCCGACCCGGCGCTGGGGCAACTTCGCGAACTATTTGCGGCCCGGGGTCACGCCGTCGATTGCGACTCCGACGCGCGCTGCTGGCGCGTGCCGCTGCCGGCCACCTGGAACGACTACCTGGCAGGCTTTTCCAAGTCGCGGCGCGACCGCAACCGCTATCTGTTGCGCCGGCACTTGGAATCTGGCAGGGCGAAACTGCTGCGGGCCGTCGACCCCGCGTCGCTCGAGCGGGGATTCGATATTTTCATCGACCTGCATCAGAAGCGGCGCGAAATGCTGGGTCAGCCGGGCTGTTTTGCGTCGCCCCGGTTCGAAGCGTTCCACCGCGACCTGGCCCGGCGATTGCTCGACGCGGGCCGCCTGCGTTTGCTGTGGCTGGAACTCGAGGGGCGGCCGCTGGCCGTCGAATACAGCTTCGTCGGCGGCGACACGGTGTATTACTACCAGGGTGGTTTTGAGCCCCAGCTGGCCGAGCTCTGTCCCGGCACGCTGATGTTGGCAGCGTCCCTGAAGCTGGCCATCGAAGAGGGCTTCCGGCACTACGATTTTCTGCGCGGGGATGAGCCTTACAAAACGACTTGGAACGCCCAGAGCGTCCCGCTGGTCGACCTGCGCATTGCGGGGCGCAGCCCGGCCGCGCGGATGCGGCACACCGCCTGGCGGACGCGGGAAACCGTCAAGCACTGGATGCGGCGAAGTTTGCCTCTTGGCGCCCGACGATCCTCAACCGTTTCAACGGCGGAGTCCGACTGATGTCCCTTGCCTCCGGTTCCAAGTCTGGCGCGTTCTGCTTGCAAAAGCGGCTCGCGCTGAACCTTTACTACTATGCAAGTTTGCCTTATCGCGCTTGCCGCAACCGGGAGCTGGCGCGATCGGGCCGGGCGCCGATCATGGTGCTGTTTTACCATCGCATCGCCGACACGCATTCCAATCCTTGGACGGCCTCCAACCGCACTTTCGCCCGGCAGATGGCCTGGCTGAAGCGCAATTTCCAATTAGTGTCGCTCGCCGAGGCCCAGCGGCGGCTGGCCAGCGGCCACAACGACCAGCCTTGCGTCAGCATCACCTTCGACGACGGTTACGCCGATAACTGCGAGCAGGCGTTGCCGCTTTTGATTCGCGAGCGCATTCCCTGCACCTACTTCGTTACCACGCGCAACGTGATCGACCAGCAGCCCTTCGAGCACGACCTGGCCCGCGGTCTGCCGCTGGACGTGAACACCCCGGCACAAATCATGGCCCTGGCCGACGCCGGCATCGAAATCGGCTGCCACACGCGGCATCATTCCAACCTGGGCAAGCTCAGCGATCCGACGCAGTTGTACGACGAGGTCGTCACGGCCCGGGAAGAACTGCAAGACCTGATCGGCCGCCCGGTGCACTATTTCGCCTTTCCTTACGGCCACCACGTGCACCTGTCGAGCGAGGCCATCGCCCTGGCTCGCGAGTGCGGATATGCGGGCGTCTGCTCGGCATTCGGCGGCTTCAACTTTCCGGGGGACGACGCGTTTCACTTGCAGCGCATTCATGCCGACGACGACCTGATTCGGTTGAAGAATTGGTTGACCATGGACCCGCGCAAATTGCAAGAGACTTATCAGTTCGCCGCGGCAACGCGCGAACTGTTGCACCCCGTGCTAGGAAATGCAACGTGAGCGTAGCGGCCCCGGAAATCGACGACTCGCAAGCCGTGGCCAGCCTGCGCGCCGACACGCTGGCCGCCAGCGTTGTAATCTTGCTGGGGATGACGGTCATGCAGCGGCTGATCGGGTTTGGCCGCGGCGTCTTCTTTTGCCGGCTGCTCGACCCGGAACAGCTCGGGCAGTGGGACCTGGCTTTCAGCTTCCTGAATCTGGCTGCCCCGCTGGCCGTGCTCGGGCTGCCCGGATCGTTCGGCCGTTACTTCGAATATTACCGGCTGCGGCAGCAGCTGCGGCCGTTTCTGCGGCGGACGATGATCATGTGCTGCCTGACGGGGCTGGTAGCCGTGGCCGCGATCGCGGCCGCCCGCAGCCATTTCTCGACGTTGATTTTCGGCCAGCCCGAACACGGCGATCTGGTGCTGTGGCTCACCGGCTGCCTGGCCGCGGTGATCGTGCATAATTTTCTCGTCTGCATCTTCATGGCGGCGCGGATGTATCGCGTCGTGACCGCGCTGCAGTTCTTGCAGAGCCTGTTGTTCGCCGTCATCAGCATCGCGCTGTGCTATAGCTGGCAGCAGACCGCGGTTAGCGCGGTCGTGGGTTACGGAATCTCGGCCCTGGTGTGCGTGATCGGATCGTACCCCTTCCTGCGCCAGGTCTGGGCCGGAGCCGCCCGCGAAACGTCGGCCGCCGTCGCCGGGCGGAAGGAGTTTTGGGCCAAGCTGCTCCCCTTTGCCGCCTGGGTCTGGATCACGAACCTGCTTACCAACCTGTTCGACGTCGTCGATCGATACATGATCGTGCACTTCAGCGGACTGGACGTTGACGAAGCGCTGCGGCAGGTGGGTTATTACCACAGCTCGCGACTGGTTCCGCTGTTGATCGTGGCCGTGGCCGCGCTGCTGGGAACGATGATCACGCCCCATCTCAGCCACGATTGGGAAGCCGGACGCCAGGCCGAGGTCGGCCGGCGGCTCAATACGATCCTCAAAACACTGGCCCTGGCCTTGCTCACCGGCACCGTGACGGTACTGGTGGTGGCGCCGCTACTGTTCAAATTCGCGCTGGCCGGCAAATACACCGCGGGCTTCGATCAACTGCCGCTGACCCTGGCCTTTTGTACCTGGTTCGGCACGATCGCCGTGGCTCAGAATTATTTGTGGTGCGCCGAAAAAGCCTGGCTCAGCAGTTGTTCGCTGCTGGTCGGGCTGCTGCTCAACGTGGCTTTGGACCTGGTGCTGCTGCCGTTATACGGCCTGCACGGCGCCGTCATCTCGACCACGGCCGCCAATTTCGTCGCCCTGTTGCTCGTCTACCTGTTCAGTTGGCGCTACGGCATGCGGATCGACCGGGGCACCTGGCTGCTCTCGGCCGCGCCGATGCTGCTTTGGCTGGGGCCGCTGCCGGCCTGCGTGGCACTGGTCGCGCTGTGGATCGTGGCCGCCTGTACGAACGTCCTGTTCAGCACCGAGGAAAAACAGCACGGCTTGGACGTCGTGCGCGGCTTCGTCCACAAGCTCAAACGGCTCACCGGCTGGACATTGCCTGCCGCGCAGCCGGGGACCTTGGACGTCGAGTCGTGCGAACCACTCATTTAAGGCGAAATAACGCACTATGCGTGTCAAACGATCCAAGCTCACGCCGCTGGCCGACCGCGGTCCGCTGCGAGTCATGTTCGTTATCACCTCGATGCCGGTCGGCGGCGCCGAGACCTTGCTCGTCAATTTGATCCGCAAGCTGGATCGAAATCATTTCCTGCCCGAGCTGTGCTGCCTGAAGGATCTCGGCCCGTTGGGCGAGGAGCTGGCGGAAGAGGTGCCCAGCTTTTCCAACTTGCTCACTCGCAAAACCGACATTCGCGTCCTGTCGCGGCTGACCCGGTTGCTGCGCTGGCGGCGCACCGACGCCGTGATCACTGTCGGCGCCGGCGACAAGATGTTCTGGGGGCGGCTGGCCGCCTGGCGGGCCGGCGCGCCGGTCATCGCCTCGGCCCTGCATTCCACCGGCTGGCCGGACGGCGTCGGCCGTTTGAATCGGATGCTCACCCCGATCACCGACGCCTTCATCGCCGTGGCCGGCGCTCATGGCGAGTACCTGGTCCAGCGAGAGCGCTTTCCGCGCGGCAAAGTGAATGTCATTCCCAACGGCGTGGACGTGGAGCGCTTCGGCGCGGGCGCAGATCGGCTCGCCACGCGACAGCAGCTCGGCCTGACGCCCACGACGCCCGTGGTGGGCATCGTGGCCGCCTTGCGGCCGGAAAAAGATCACGAACTATTTTTGCGGGCCGCGGCGCAGGTCCGCGTGCGCGTGCCCGAGGCCGTATTTCTGATCGTTGGCGACGGGCCCTTGCGACCGAAGCTGGAGGCCCTGGCCGGCGAACTGGGCATCGCCCCGGCGGTCCAATTCCTGGGCACGCGGTCCGACATTCCCAAGTTGCTCGGCGCGATGGACGTTTTTGCCCTCACCTCGCGCAACGAGGCCAACCCGGTTTCGATCCTGGAAGCCATGGCCGCAGGTCTGCCGGTCGTGGCGCCCGACGTCGGCTCGATCGCCGAATCGGTCAGCGACGGCATCACGGGCTATCTGACCCCTCAAGGCGACGCGGATCAGACGGCCGGCCGCATTTGCGAGCTGCTGGAGAACATTGAACTGGCCCGCGGCATGGGCCGCGCGGGGCGACAGGTCGTGGTCGACCGCTGGTCGCAGGGCGCGATGGTCCGCGGTTACGAGCAGCTTGATCACCGAGATCTATTCGGCCAAGTGCGAACTGGCGAAGCGGCCAAAGGAAAGTGCCCCCCAGCCCCGGGCCGATGCGCCGGCTGGTTGAGAAGCGCTCTGAATCGCGGCCCGGTTGGCTTGCAAGCGCGCGTGAAGTCCGTGCCGATTTTGAGCGATAAAAGCGGCCAGAGCGACGGGACTCATCTTCTTGACTCCCGTCCCCTTTAGTTCTTCCCCGTGGGCATCGCCCCAAACTAACCCGCCGCGCAAGCAAGGGTCACCCCGACGTGCGCATCGCGGCGCCGGCCTTTAGCGCGGTGGATCTTGAGCATCTCGAACATAGAGGATCGCAGCCTCCAGGCTATCCCTATCGTTGAGATAGCGCTTACAGCCGCGCTCGGCCCACCATTGTTTCGCGGAATGCCGGGTTTATCGTCACCGATCAAAAGGAAGATATAACCTGGCAAGCAGCCTAACGCTTCAACGGTGAAAGTCGTTCTTGCCCAAGGTTTTCAGTCACCGGCCGCTTCGACGGTGAGTTTGAGCCCAATCGCTTTCGTCACCGCCGCCAGCGTCGAAAGCCGCGGGTTGCCATTCTTCAACAAGGCTCGATACAGGCTTTCTCGTTCCACGCCGGCCGCCTTTGCCACCCTGGCCACCCCGCGGGCTTTGGCAATCTGCCGCAAGGCCAGGAGCAGCACCTTGGGCTCGTCCGAATCCTCGACCGCCGCCCGCAGATAGGCTGCGGCGAACTCCGGGTCGTCCCGCAACTCTTGAACCAACGCCTTATCGTGAGCGATGCTCGCTTTCCGCTTCATGCGTTACCTGTCCTTCGCTTGTAGTCTTCCCAATAATTAACGGCCCGCTTGATATCGGCGACCTGCTTCCGCTTGTCGCCGCCGCAGAGCAGCAGCACGCGGCGTCGATCGGCCATCGCGTAATAGACCCGATAGCCCGGTCCCCAATCGATCCGCAGCTCGCACACGCCTTTGCGCAGCGGCTTGCAGTCTCCAAAGTTTCCTACCGCCAGACGGGCAATCCTCGCCGCAATTCGAGCCCGGGCTTGCGTGTCGTTCAGACCCGCGAGCCATTCGCCCAGGACATCCTGGCCGGCGTCCGTCAAATACCGCAGCACTTCCATGGCCATCCTAATTGTAACTTATAAGTCACGTAGGTCAACCCTCGAAAAAACGCTGCCCGGATAGGAGCCGAACTTGCTTTCGTCCCCGCACCCATCTCGCTACCCCGCACAGCCCTCCTGCGATTGTAACCGGCGCCAAGTGGCTCAAAAACGCGCTTGAAATCCGCGCCGATTCTGCGATTATCCAATCAGCCGCGTCGGCCTAAGGAGGTTCTGGCCGGGCAACACGGGGCGCGCTAAAATCAACCTGGACGCGAGTGCACAGATCGAGGCTCGAACTGAATTCATCCGAGTCTTTCGTCGAACACACGCGAGGCGGTTGATCGCGGCACGCCCGAAATTCCGTCGGCTAGTTCTTGGGCCGGCGGTGACCCGGAATGAGCGCGAGCATAAGGCTCCCAGGCGGGGCAGACTTGAAAACTGGCTGTGAATTCCAGCCGGCGGCAAGTCAAGATGCCATAAAGGCGAACCGGGAGCGTTCCCTCGCTGCAGAGTCGCGCAGCCGAATCGAAATACCTTCGGTGGCGGCTCAACCAACCCTCCTTCGAAGCCTGCCGGGAGAGCGACACGAAGCAAGACTGCGACCAGGGTCACCCGTCAATGCCCAACCTGCACGCCAGCCGCCGCGATCACCACGTTGGTCATCACGGCCCCAGCGCGCCGGCGGTCCGACCTCAAGCTTCTGTCGCCCCCATCGAGCAAGACAGGCGTGCTGGCCGAGCGGAAGCTCACAGGCTATCTATCCCGTGGTGCACGCGGGTGACGTGCGGGCCACAAGGACCGGACCACCGCACGGCTTGCCAAGAGAGTGCGACCCTGGTCGACCGCGGCGAGTTGGTAACAGCTCGCTGGCGCGAAGCGTTGAGGGGGATGCTGATAGCAGGACTGAGGGGCGTCACCCCAGGCGTGCCGTTGCACCGCGCATACAGATGCCACCGGCGTCTGACGGGCGGGGCGCGAAGCATTTTTTTAATTGAATCTTGAACCGTCGCGGCCCCCGCTGCCGTGCAGCGGCACGCCATCTTGCTCCACAGCGAGCGATTGTCGCTCGATCTTCGCATCACTGCGCGCGAGGCCTGAGGCTTGAGGACGACGATCCCTCGTAGGGACCGCTGTGCGGACCATCTGGGGCGCGCGACAACGAAAATGGTCCTCACAGCGGACCCTACGAACTGAGCACAGCACGGCCCGCGTATCAGCTCGTGCCCAGCATATCCCGCAGCAGCCACCAGGCCATGCGCGGGTTGTGCTTCAGCTTGCCCAGCGCATAGGGCAGATAGGCCGCCCCATAAGGCACATAGACCCGCACCGCGGCGCCCAGCGACTTGGCCATTGCCGACGCACTGCGCATCGGCAGGCCGTAGAGCAGTTCCAGCGAGCAACTAGTGTGGGCTGCTTGCAGCCGGCGAACGGCCTCGGCCGCCAGCGGCACGTCGTGGCTGGCCACCGCGACGTGCAACGGCTTGCCGGCCAGGCGGTCGACGACTTCCAAAAAGCCGCCGCGCAAGTCGCGGTTCGGATCGGCCGGGTCGGCCCATTGGCCCTTGACCACGCGAACCGTCAAACCGCGCTCGGCGGCCCAATCGGCATCGTCCAAGCTGCGCCGCCAGCGCCCGGGCAAGGTGTAACTGACCGTGGCGCCAGAGCGCAAAATCTCGTCGACCAGCGATTGCATCTGCGGGCTGGTCTCGATGTCGTGCGAGTCGCAGTGCAGCCGCACGGCATGGGCTTTGGCGGCAGCCGCGACTTCGGCCGTGTACTCAGACGAGAATCGCAAGGCCGGCAATTTGATCGAAAGATAATCGCCGCTACCGGCCAACTCATCGAGCGCGGCCAAGTACACGCTGGCCACTTCGCCCGCCGACTCGGCCGAAGAATCCCAATAGCCGAGCGTGGCCGACAGACCGCGCTCGGCCAGCCGGTCGCGCACGGCCAAGGCATCGCTGAGCTTTTCGCCCGCGATATAGGCCAGCGCCGCCCGGCGGACCAACGGCCGTAGACAACGCGACGCCACGCTGCCGGGCCCCCAACTTCAGACTGCTCATGATTTTCTCCAGCGCGCCGCCAGTGCGGCGGCCGCGTCGAGCGTGAAGGCCGCCAAACCGCGCAGGCCGTAGGGGTAAATGCGGAGCGAGACGGTTTGTCGTTCCTCGGCCGTCCAAACCCGGGTCCAGGACTCGGCCCGGCCCAGAAATTCGTAGCTCGCCAGCTGCGCCCGGGCGGCGTGCGCGATGGTCTCGCGCATCAGCAGCAGCCCGGGACTGCAGGCCGAAAATTCGGCGTCGTAACCGACTTTGAGCAGCCAGAATCCGCCCCCCTGCTCGACCGCAATCTGCATGGCAATCGCCCGCTCGGCAACGCGCAAAAAGCAGATCCGCAGCACGCCGGTGCGGCTCGCGGCGTGGGCATATTGCCGGTAAAAAGCGGCCCGCTGGGGGTCGTGGGCCAATGCGGTTCCGGCCTCGCCTTTCCAACTGCGTTCCTCAATGGCCACGGCCTCGTCGAACAGCCGGTCGACGTCGTGGGTGTCCGGGGCGAGGATTTCGGTCGTCACTTTGCCGAGCTGCTCGGCCTTGCGTCCCGCGCGGCGCAAATCAGAACGGCGGCCCGAGTTCAAATGGGTTTCGGGCTCGAGCCAACTGGCGTCCAGGCGGATCACGGGGCTATTGGCCTGCGGCCGCCGAACCACCGCGGCGCGGCCGCGGCAGGCCCGCTCGATGGCGGCGATGGCCGGCGACTCGGCCGGCAGGCGCTCCAGCCACAGCGGCGAGCGTGCAATCGCACCAAAGCCCGGGCCAAGGCTGCCAGCGAGTTGGGATCGTGAGCCAGCAGGTCCATCGGTTCGTACAGTTCGCCCACACCCAGGTGAGCCAGCCGGCGGATTCCATGCCTGCGTTTGGCGGCCAGCGGCGCCAGGGCGTCCAATTGGCCGTCGCGCTCGATCGCCACGATTGCCAGACGCCTGCCGGCGGCGACGGTTTCGGCGCACGCCTGGGCCCAGGCATATTGCTCGATCGGCCCCTGGCCTTCGGCGAGAGCCTGCCAGGCGTCGGCCAGGTCCGGCAGTTGAGCCGCGGTGGTAATGACCCGTGACCGGAGCGGACCGTGGGCGGCAGGCGCCGGCGTGGGCGCGGGAAGCAGTTCGATAGTCATACACAAACATACGCTGTATTTCCGGCGGAACCGGGCCGAACCGGCCGGCCGGACCCGACTTTTAAGCGCGTGGCGATGTTGAAAAAAAGCAACGCAGCGGTTAAGCCCACGGGATCGTTAAGCCCACGGGATGCTTCCCGTGGGTGCCGCTATTCGCTCGCCACTTCGCCGGCGGACGCAATCGCCGAAAACTCGATTTCCACGCTGACTGCTTCCTTGGCCGGCGCGTCGAGCTTGACTTCGAATCGAGCCCCCAGCGGCAGCACCTGGGCCACGCGGACGCTCGCCGCAGGACCCGCGGACTGTTCCGCTTCGCACAGCGGCATGCCGGCTAGCGCCGGACAAAAGGCGACATGCACCGGCGCCGTCCGCTGCCCGGCCGCAAGTTCGACGCGAGCCCACCCGCGGATCGACTCGCCCCCATCGGGCTCGCGGCGGCGAATGATTTCGGCGATCACCACTTCGGCCGAATCGCCGACCGCGGTGTCCACTGCCGACGGTCGAGCCAGGGTCTGCAAACCGCTGTCTGGCGGCCGAGAAATCGGGCTGCTCGTCCGCAGACCCCAGGCGGCAAGCTCTTCGGCCACCAGGATGCCGATCAGAGCAAATGCGCCGACCACCGACGATCCGGGCAGCAGCAATGTCCAGCCCGCGACCAGCAGCACCGCGGGGGGCAGCCAGACGCTCGTGCTTTGCCAACCGCGATCGTGCGCCCGGCGATTCGCCAGCGTGTCGCGGGCCAGCACCGCCCAGGCGGCCAACAGCAGGCCGCAAACGATGAGCCCCGCCGAGGGAAGTGGATGTGCCAGCGCACCCGATGCGCGGCGCACAATCACCAGCACGATCAGCAGCGGCACGCCGACCAGGAGCGGCGCCGTGATGGCTGCGACTGAAAGCTTGGAATGAGTATCGATGCCGGCGGGTACCAGCCCACTCGCAGCGCCACGATCCATCGCAACGGCTGGACGCTGCATGCGAAAGGTCCTTCCCGCTCGGAGGCGATCTTCCGTCGACACGCCACCGGCAGTCGTCGACTGCCGGCTATTTGGGAATGGAAACAGGACGCCGACGGACGGTTCCGAACCTCGAGTTCCGAGTTCCGAGTTCCGAGTTCCGAGTTCCGAGTTCCGAGTTTCCCAGTTCCCGAGTCCCCAACTGGCCCTACCGGCGCGCGCCGGCCAGGCTCAAACCGGCCGCATCGGCCAGGTCGGCTGCCTTGTCGGTGTTTTCCCAGGTGAACTCGGGCTCGCTGCGGCCAAAATGCCCGCCGGCCGCGGTCTTGCGATAGATCGGCCGTCGCAGGTCGAGATACTTGATGATTCCGCCCGGCGAGAGCGGGAACAGGTCGCGGACAATCCGGCAGATCCGGGCGTCGTCGATGCGGCCGGTCCCTTCGGTGTCGACGTACACGCTCACCGGCTCGGCCACGCCGATGGCATAGGCCAACTGCACTTCGCAGCGCTCGGCCAAACCGGCGGCCACGATGTTCTTGGCCACGTGCCGGGCCATGTAGGCGGCACTGCGATCGACCTTGGTGGGATCCTTGCCGCTGAACGCGCCGCCGCCGTGCCGGCCCCAGCCGCCGTAGGTGTCGACGATGATCTTGCGGCCGGTCAACCCGCAGTCGCCGTGCGGACCGCCGACGACGAAACGGCCGGTGGGATTGATGTGATACTTGATCTCGCCGGTCATCAAGTTCCTCGGGCAGCGAGGGCTCGATGACTTCGTTGATGACGAAGTTGCGGATTTCGCTGTTGGCCGCGTCGGGGGCATGCTGGGTCGAAACGACGACCGTGTCGACGCGCACGGCCCGATGGCCGTCGTATTCGACCGTGACCTGGCTCTTGCTGTCGGGCCGCAGCCAGCCGACCACCTTCTGCTGCCGGGCACTCGGTCAGGCGATTGAGAATGCGATGGGCCAGGGCGATCGGCAGCGGCATCAATTCGGGCGTGTCGTTGCAGGCATAGCCGAACATCAAGCCCTGGTCGCCGGCGCCGATCTCCTTGCCGGTGGTGCGTTCTCGTTCGACGCCCTGGGCGATGTCCGGGCTTTGCTTGTCGATCATCACCATCACGGCGCAGGTGTCGGCGCAGATGCCCATGTGGTCGTCGACATAGCCCACCTCGCGAATCACGTTGCGGGCGACGTCGGGATAGTCGACGTTGGCCTGGGTGGTGATTTCGCCGGCCAGGATCGGCCACGCCGGTGGTGACCAGCGTTTCGCAGGCCACGCGGCTGTACGGGTCCTGGGCCAGCAGGGCATCGAGCACGCCGTCGGAAATCTGATCGGCCAGCTTATCGGGATGGCCCATGCTGACCGATTCGCTGGTAAACAGGAACTTGCCTGATGCCACGAGAGAGGCTCCTTTGCGGGAAATAAGCGATGCCGGCCTAGAGGGTGCAAGATTCCTATATTAACCTACACGGTCCGAGCAGGGCAATTGGAACGTGACACAGCGCAACGGCTGGCCGCGAGCGATCGCTCGGTTTTGTCGCACCCGTCAAGCCCACGGGAGGCTTCCCGTGGGTTCTAAATCACGGCTATCGCCGGCCGATTACCGCTATTCCGGAAGCGCTCGCAGCCACCCGGGCGCGAGGGTGTCACTCGGCCTTCTTCTGGGCCAAGACCTTGCCGGTCCCGCTGTCGACGTGGACGTCGTAAATGTCCTTGCCGGAGAGCAGGCCAATTTCGAAAACGAGCTTGCCGTCGGCCAGGCGCGGCCCGGCGTCGAAGGCGCGGGCTTTGCCCCCCACGGCCTCCAGCGCGGCGGCAATGGCTTTGCTCAGCGGGACCTTGCTCTTGGCGACGGCTTGCGCGGCCGCTTGCTCGTCGGCTTCGGCGTCGGTCACTTCGGCGTCGTCTTCGATCTTGCCGCTCACGGCATCGACCTCGACTTCATAGGATTTGCCGCCGCTGGAAATCTCGATGATGTAGTCGTAATCGCCGGCTTCGACTTCGAACCCCGCTTCGACGGCCTGGCCGTCGGGATGTTTCTTGAGCGCCAAGTCAATCGCCTCCTCCAGGGTCAATTTGGCCTTGGGCAGGTGCTTTTTGACGCTGGCGTGGACTGCGGCCTCGGCGTCGTCGGCGGCCTGGGCCGAAGCGGCAAGCAGGCACAGCCCAAGAGGCAGCAATGCCCTGAGCAGAATTCCTTTCATCAATCGATTCTCCGTAAAGGCGACATTGGTGGATCTCGATTCCGACCGTGTTGTACTCCAACCGGGCGAAATACGCCAGTTGGCATTGGCCACGACTCCGGGCAACCGCCGCGATCCGGACGGGGAACCAGCTCGCATCGGGTGCTATATTGAATCGTCCCACTGTGCGGCAACCGCGGGCTTGACCGGCCCGCCTGGACTGGAAACACGATCCATGCGCCCTGGTTTGCACGGGTTTTGGCAAGTTGTGTCGATGACCGCCATGGCATTGGCAGCGGCGACCGCCGGCGCGGCCGAGCCCCAAGATGCCTTTGATTACAACCGCCTGCTGGGACGCGGCGTGAATCTGGGCAACGCGCTCGACGCCCCCAGCGAAGGCGAGTGGGGAATCACGCTCAAGGCAGAATACTTCGAAGCGATTCGCCGGGCCGGCTTCGACTCGGTGCGAATTCCGATTCGCTGGTCCACTCATGCCGGCGCCCGGGCGCCGTATACGATCGACGAGGTTTTCTTCCAGCGCGTCGATTGGGCCATCCAGCAGGCGTTGTCGCGCGGATTGGTTCCGGTGATCAACATGCACCACTACGAGGAGCTGTTCACGCATCCGGACGATCACGAGGCCCGGTTCCTGGGAATCTGGGAGCAGATCGCCCAGCGTTACCGCAAACATTCCGACCGGCTGTACTTCGAGTTGTTGAACGAGCCGCACGACCAGCTCGACGCGCCGCGCTGGAACCGCCTGGCGCGGGAAGGACTGGAAGTGGTCCGCAAGACCAATCCGCGGCGCATCGTGATCATCGGACCGATCGAGTGGAACGCGATCTCCCAGCTCAAATCGCTCGAGCTGCCCGAGGAGGACCGCTGGCTGATTGCCAGCGTACACTACTACCTGCCGTTCGAATTCACGCATCAAGGCGCCGAGTGGATTCCCGAGGCCACCGCCTGGCAGGGCAATCGGTGGACCGGCAGCGCCGCCGAGACGCAGGCGGTCGAGAGCGACTTCGACGTGGCCGCCGAGTGGGCCAAGGAGTGCAAACGGCCGATCTATCTGGGCGAGTTCGGGGTCATCTCCAAGGCCGACCTGGACTCTCGCGCCGCCTGGGCCGCGTTCGTCCGAAGCTCGGCCGAGCGGCGCGGCTTTTCCTGGGCCTACTGGGACTTCGCCTCGGCCTTCAGCGTCTACGACGTGCAGAACCAGCGATGGCGTGAGCCGCTATTGAGGGCGCTGCTGCCGAAACAGTGAGCCACGACGCGTTTTGGCGAACGCCGGACCGCTGCCGAACGCTCAGGCTGCGGCCTGCTGCCGGCCAGCACTGGATGGATCGGCCGGCAAAAGCGCCCCGAGCAGGTCCATCGTCCGGCTGGTCGCTCCGAGTTGAGTCAGAACAACTTGCTGGGCCCGGGCTCCGAGCTGGGCCGCAAAGGCCTCGTCGCCGAGACACCGCTCGACGAACGCGGTCAGTTCGGCGCCATTCTGAACGATCACCGCCGCATCGGCGGCAACCAGCAGCCCTACCACGTCGCGAAAGTTTTGCGTGTTGGGGCCAAACGATACCGCGCAGCCGTAGCCGGCCGGCTCGATCATGTTCTGCCCGCCGCGCGGGCCCAGACTGCCGCCGACAAACGCAATCCGCGCCAAGCCCCACCAGAAGCCCGCAGCTCGCCGATCTTGTCGACCAGCAAGATCCGGGCTCGCCGGTCGGCCGGGTGCTGATCCAAGTCGGTCCGGCGTTGCCAGGCCAGCCCGCTGGCCGCGAGCAACTGCGCCACGCGCTGGAACCGATCGGGATGCCGCGGGCACGAGAATCAACTTAAGATCGGGAAACTCGTCCATCCAGCGGCCAAACGCCGCCAGGGCCAGCGCCTCCTCCGGCTCCTGCGTGCTGCCGGCCAACAGCACGACGTCGCTCTCGGCAATGCCGGCCAGAGCACGCAGCCGGAGCGTCTCGGGATTCGCACGGTCGCTCTGCGGCACCGTCGAACTTGATCGACCCGGTCACGTGTACCGATTCGGCCCGGGCGCCCAAGAGCCGAAAACGCTCGGCATACTCAGCGGTCTGCACCGCGATCAGATCGATGCTGGCCAGCACCCGTGAAACCAGGGGCCGGAGGCGCCGGTAGCCTCGAAAGCTGCGCTGGCTGAGCCGGCCATTGACGATCGCCACGCGGGCGCCGCCGCGCCGGGCCTCGGCGATCAGGTTGGGCCACAGCTCCAACTCGGCCAGCACGACCAGGTCAGGGCGGATCCGGCGCAGGGCCCGGCGGACTGCAAAGCTGAAATCGAGCGGGCAGTAAAATACGCTTGAATCGCCAAAGCGCGAACGGGCCAGCGCCATGCCGGTCATGGTGGTGGTCGAGACCAGACACTCGCAGTCGGGCCAGCGCCGATGAATCTCGGCCATCAACGGCAGCAGCAAATTCACTTCGCCCACGCTGACCGCATGCAGCCACACGCAGCGGCGGCCAGACGTTCGCAAGGGCACCAAGCCCAGAAATTTGGCCGCAAAGCCTTCGCGATATTTGCCCTTGCCGAGCGCCTGCCAGACGAGCCACGGCGAAGCCGCGACGAGCAGCAGCAGATAAATCGCGTCCAGTAGAAGCGGTGGCAACTCGGGAATCCTTTCCCTGTCTGTCGGAAGCAATCGGGGAAGTTAACCGCAAAGGCGCGAAGACGCAAAGAGGAAGGAAGAAATTGAACCACCGAGAAGCAGAGACATGGAGAAGAGGGCAGAGATACGAAGAGAGGAAATTGGCTTACGAAGAATACAAAAAGGACGCCCCTGTCATTCGTTTTGTTGTTCTGCCTTCATCCTTTTGCCTTTCCGTCCGTGCCTTTGTGGTTCCCTTCCTTCCTCTTCGCGACTTTGCGGCTTTGCGGTTCCCCTCCCTTGTCTTCTATCCTTACCGATCCATTACGTGCGACTAGAGTCCTTGACGCCGCCGTCGGTGTGGCCGCCCCCCTTGCGCATGTGGCAGTTCTTGAATTTCTTGCCGCTGCCGCAGGGGCAAGGATCGTTGCGGCCGACGCGCTCGTCGCGGTTGCGGATCGGCTCGAGCTTTCTGATCGGCCTGGGTGCCGTCGATCGCGGCCTGCTGTTGGCTGGCGATCTCGCTGGCGTGCCGGGGGCCTGCTCGTGGATGGCCTCGCTTTCCACCCAGGTCGAGCCGACGAAATCCTCGTCGAGTTGCTCCATGCGGAAAATCAGGTCGGTCACGCGCTCGCCGACGCGACGTCCACATCTGCTCGTAGGTCCGCATGCCCTCGCGCTTGTACTCGACCTTGGGATCGACCTGGGCATAGCCCCGCAAGCCCACGCTGCGAGCGCAGGTGATCCATCGCCAGCAGGTGGTCTTTCCAGGCCGTGTCGAGAATCTGCAGCACCAGCGACCGCTCCATGCGGCGAATCTCGGGGCGGAAGCGATCTTCGACCGCCATCGTCAGCCGCTGCTCGAGCTCGTCGCGGCTGAGCCGGGCCAGTTCGTCGGGCGGCGGCACGATACTTCAGCGTCCCGCTCGAGCCAACTCGGAGAGCGAGGCGACCGCGCCGTTGCCGCCGCCGCGCTTGTTGCAGCGTCTGGCCCGGCGCATCGGCGAACAAGCTGCTCGAGCCGCTTGCTGCACCTCGGCCAACGTGGTTTCGGCCACGCTCTGCTGTTGCTTGGCTCTTGGTCGACCAGCACGTGCGCGGATCTCGTCGCTCTGTTTGTTCTTGCAGGTCTTCCAGGTCCAGGTCGACCTCGAACCGCTCGCGGGCCCAGGCCACGAGTTGCTCGCGATCGTAGCGCTTCTGACCCTGCGG
This sequence comes from uncultured Planctomycetaceae bacterium, assembly GCA_963793635.1. Classification (GTDB taxonomy): domain Bacteria; phylum Planctomycetota; class Planctomycetia; order Pirellulales; family PALSA-1355; genus CAWCAX01. The sequence goes on along the minus strand of CAWCAX010000005.1, from coordinate 152,135 downwards.
CGTCGCGGGTGGTGAAGTGGTACAGGCCGGCCATCACCGGATATTCGACCTCTTTTTCGTCGTAGGCCTGCGGCAGCCTTGCGGCGGACCAGGTCCTTGAACTGCGGCGGCATCGAGGTCTTGCGACCTCGGCCGGATCGAGCATGCTTGCCGAACTTGTATTGCACCCAGGCGCAGGCCGTGCGCACGCCGAAATCCTCGTCCAGAAATTTGGCCCCTTCGCCGAGGTCGATCTTGTCGATCGCCTCGCCGGGCTTCGGCGATCAACAGCTCCGCAGATCTGCCCGCGCTCCGAGCTGCTTCAGATCGCGATCGCGCAGGTTGAGCTTCCAGCGGGTGTTGACCAGCTTGGCCAGCGCTTCCCAATTCCATTCGGATTGGCTCTTCCTCCTCGGGCAGGTTTTCGTCGACGCATGTCGATCACCTGGCCTTCGGCCATTGCGCTCGGCCTCGTCCTTGGCCACGCGCTGGGCGCGGTCTCGAAATCGAGCCCGCGGAAATTCTTGGCTTCGAGTTCGACGCCCAACGTTGCGCCGGCCCATTGGGCGAACGTGGCTGGTGCCGTAATCCTTGGCCAGGAATTCGTCGAGGTGGCGATCGATCTGCTCGTCGATCATTTCCATGATCAACTGCTTGCAGTTGGCGCCGTCGAGAATCCGCTGGCGATAGCCGTAGACCCGCTTGCGCTGCTCGTCCATCACTTCGTCGTATTCGAGCAGGTTCTTGCGGATTTCGAAGTTGCGTTCCTCGACCTTCTTCTGGGCCCCTTCGACCCGGCGGCTGACCATCCGGCTCTCGATGGCCTCGCCCTCCTGCATGCCCAGCCGGGTGAGGACGTTCTTGACCCATTCGCCGGCGAAGATCCGCATCAGGTCGTCTTCCAGCGACAGGTAGAAGCGGCTGGAGCCGGGATCGCCCTGCCGGCCGCAGCGGCCGCGCAACTGCAAGTCGATGCGCCGGGCTTCGTGCCGCTCGGTGCCGATGATGTGCAGGCCGCCGAGCTTGCGGACTTCCTCGCCCTTCGGGCTTCATCTGTTCGCGCTGTTCGATCTCGCGGATCAGGTCGATCCATTCCTGCTGAGGCACGTCGAGCCGGGTGGCGTATTTGTCCTGCAGCAGGGCCCAGGCCATGGTTTCGGGATTGCCGCCCAGGATGATGTCGGTGCCGCGGCCGGCCATGTTGGTGGCGATGGTCACGGCGTCCTTGCGGCCGGCCTGGGCCACGATCTCGGCCTCGCGCTTGTGATGCTTGGCGTTGAGCACCTGGTGCTTGATGCCGCGGCGCTCGAGCATCGCGGAGAGCCGCTCGCTCTTCTCGATCGACACGGTGCCGACCAGGATCGGCCGGCCGCGCTTTTGAATCAGTTTGATGCGATCGCGAGGAATTTGCTCGCGCCTGCTTGCTGTCTTTGGCCTGGATCTCGACCGTCACGTTCATCCTCGAGCGTGATCGTGCCGACGCGTTCGGTCTTGTCCTTCAGGTCGATCGACGTCCCATTTGTGGATGACTTCGATTTCGTCGGCGATGGCGTTGAATTTCTCGCGCTCGGTGCGGAAGATCACGTCGGGATGGTTGAAGCGGCTGCAGCGCCCTGTTGGTCGGCACCGCGATCACGTCGAGCTTGTAGATCTTCCAGAACTCGGTGGCCTCGGTCATGGCCGTGCCGGTCATGCCGCAGATCTTGTCGTACAGCTTGAAGAAGTTTTGCAGCGTGATCGTGGCCAGCGTCTGGTTTTCTTCCTTGATCCGCACGCCTTCCTTGGCCTCGACCGCCTGGTGCAGGCCGTCGCTCCAGTTGCGGCCGGGCATCAAGCGGCCGGTGAACTCGTCGACGATGATGATCTCGCCGTCCATCACCACGTAATTGACGTCGCGCTTGTAGAGGTGGTGGGCCTTGAGCGAGTTGTCGATCAGGTGCGGCCATTCCATGTTGCCGGCCGTGTAGAAGCTCTCGACGCCGGCCAGTTTCTCGGCCTCGCGGACCCCCTCGTCGGTCAGGTGGACGCGTGTGCTCTTTTTCCTTGACCTCGAAGTGCACGTCCTTCTTGAGCTGCCGGGCGATCTTGTCGGCCTCGGCGTAGCGGGCCGACGTCGTCGTGGGCCGGGCCCGAGATGATCAGCGGCGTGCGGGCTTCGTCGATCAGGATGTTGTCCACCTCGTCGATGATCGCGTAGTGCAACGGCCCTTGGGCCTGCTGCAAGTGCTTGGGATAGCGGTCGTCGTCGCGGGCGGCCGTGCGCATGTTGTCGCGCAGGTAGTCGAAGCCGAACTCGTTGTTCGTGCCGTAGGTGATGTCGCAGGCATACGACTTCTGCCGCTCGTCCGACTCCATGCCGGACTGAATGGCCCCGACCGTCAGGCCCAGGCCCATGTAGAGGGGGCCCATCCATTCCATGTCGCGGCGGGCCAGGTAGTCGTTCACCGTGACGACGTGCACGCCCTTGCCCGTCAGGGCGTTCAGATAGCAGGGGAGCGTGGCGACCAGGGTCTTGCCTTCGCCGGTGACCATTTCGGCGATGTTGCCGGAGTGCAGGATCATGCCGCCCATCATCTGGACGTCGTAATGCCGCATGCCCAGAAAGCGCCGGCCCGACTTCGCGGCAGGCGGCAAACGCCTCGACCAGCAGGTCGTCGAGCGTTTCGCCGGCGGCCAGCCGCTTGCGAAACTCGACGGTCTGCTGCTTCAGTTCGTCGTCGGTCAGGGCCTGGAACTTTGGCTCCAGGGCGTTGATGGCGTCGACCTTTGATTGTAACTTCTTGATGTAGCGAGCATTCGAGGAGCCGAACAGCGAGGTGATGGCGCGCTCGATGGCCATGGCCAAGGCGGCAAAAAACCCGCTGACCAGTTCCCAAATACGTTCCAAAATTTCCATTATCTTGACCTGGTGGCGGCGAAGCGCACCGCAGTGAGAGGACGCGCCAAAAACAGGATTAAGCTGCGGTGGCAAGGTTCAGTTTAAGGGCCCAGGGTCAATTTAATGCTTCCGGGGACCGTTGTCGTGAGCAAGGCTGCCCTGGGCTGCGCTCCGCAGCAAGGCTGCTCTGACTGCGCTCCGCGCAGTATGCCAATCGATCCAGCTCGGCAAGCCCAGTCACCGTGGCCCGGTTGTGTAGTCGCCGGGCCGGTCGCAGCAAGTGGTCAATAAGGCGCAAAACTTGTAAGCATCAAAGTTTATAGCTATTCGGGCGGAGGGTCAATAACGGTTGTTGTCCTCCGCTGGCGATCCATCCCCACAGCCGCGTGCGACCGATCTTGCTACGAACCACTGCCCTACCGCCACGATCTGGCCGGACAACTGGTCTTCCTGGGCACCGGAACGTCCGTCGGCGTGCCCGTGCGTCGGCTGCCGCTGCGCGACCTGCACGAGCGACGACCCACGCAACAACCGGATGCGGTGTGCCTTGGTCCTGGGACTTGCCCGAGGGCGTCCTGCTCGATCGACACCCCGCCCGATTTGCGCAGTCAATTGCTGCGCGAAAATATTACGCTGGTCCAGGCCACGCTGTTCACGCACGACCACGCCGATCACGTGTTCGGACTCGACGACTTGCGGGTTTTTCCGTACTACCTGGGCGGGTCCGATGCCGATCTATTGCGAGGCCCAGGTCGAGGAGCGGATCCGCAAATCGTTCGACTACGCCTTCAGCGAAGAGGCCAAGTCCTATGCCGGCGGCGTGCCCCAAATCGAATTCCACCGCATTACCACCGAACCGCTGGAGATTCTGGGCCAGCGCGATCGTGCCGATCCGGCTGCACCACGGGCGGTTCCGGGTGTTGGGATTTCGTTTCGGCGACGTGGCCTATTGCACCGACACCAACGAAATTCCGCCCGAAAGCTGGCCGCTGCTCGAGGGGCTGGACACCTTGATTCTGGACGCCCTGCGGCCCGAGCCGCATGTCATCGCACTTCAGCTTGGACGAGGCCGTGGCGGTCGCCGAGCGGCTGCGTCCGCGGCGGACGCTGTTTACGCACATTTCGCACGACTTGGAGCACGTGAGCACCAACGCCAAACTGCCGGCCGGCATGGCGCTGGCCTACGACGGATTGCGGGTGCGGCTGGTGTAAGGAACGAAAAAACCCAGGGGACACCGCCCCTGGGCTTAACGTGATTGTTCTTGGAACCGCTGTGAAGCGGGAACCCGGCGGTAGACTTAGCGTCGCCCGACGGTTGCGGCCGGCGGCGAGTGCAGGGCTTTGACGTAATCGACCGCGATGGCCAGGACTTCCTGGTTGTAGAAGCTCTTCGGTATCGAACACCGGCCGATTGGGGTTGGCCAGTTTTTCGAGCTCTTTCTCTTCTTCCTTGTCGGCGTTGATCTCGGCCCGCTCGGACATGAACACTTCCTCGTTGAGCGAGACGCGCTTCCGCTTCTTCTGATCGTTGTAGCGGGCGATGTTCTTGGCGACTTTCTCCCAATCCTTCGAGCCCTCGCGGCGCTTGGCCGAGTCGGCCTTGAGCTCCTGAATCATCTCGCTATTGACCATGTCGTAGCGGCGATACGGCGCCGGATCGACGTGGTCGAACTTCACGGCGTAATCCAGGCTCGATTCGCCCATGTCGAGCTGGCTGGTGATCGACGGCAAATCCACGTCGGCCAACACGCCGCGATTCTGCGTGCTGTCGCCGTTGGGGCGATAGAACTGCTGCATCGTGATCTTCAGCGCGCCCAGCTGCGGCGCATTGGGCACGCGGAACAGTTGCCGTCCCAGGTCGAGCAGGCTTTGGACCGTGCCCTTGCCGTGGGTCGAGTAGTCGCCGACCACCAGGCCGCGGTGATAATCCTGAATCGCACCGGCGAAAATCTCGCTGGCGCTGGCGCTGAACTTGCTGGTCAGCACGACCAGCGGGCCGCTCCAGCTCATGCCCCGTTCCTGGTCGTCGTAGTGCTGGACGCGCTTGTCGGCGTCTTTCACCTGGACCACCGGGCCGGAGTCGATGAACAGGCCCGTCAGGTTGATCGATTCGGTCAGCGAGCCGCCGCCGTTCTGCCGCAAATCGAGCACCACGACGTCGACTTTTTCTTCGTTGAACTTCTTGAGCAGCTTGGCTACGTCGCGCGTGGTGCTCTTGAAATCTTCGACGCCTTCGCGGGCGCCGCTCATATCCATGTAAAAGCTGGGCAGATCGATCACGCCGACCTTGTATGGACTGCCGTCCGGGCGCTTGCCCGTCTCGATCACTTCGCTGCGGGCTTCGCTGTCGGTCAGTTCGATTTGCTCGCGGGTGATGGCGTAGACCTTGGGCTCGATCTCGCCGGCCGGAATCACTTTCAGCCGGACCACGGTGCCCCGTTCGCCGCGGATCAGCTTGACCACGTCGTTGAGTTTCATGTCGACGACGTCGACGATTTCGCCTTCGGTGCCCTGGCCGACGCCGATGACTTTGTCTTCGTGCTTCAGCCGCTTGTCTTTGTCGGCGGCGCCGCCGGGAATGATCTTGCTGACGATCGTGTAACCGTCGGTGAATTGCAGCGCCGCACCGATGCCTTCCAGGTTCAGCCGCATCTGAATCTCGAAGTTTTCCAGCGAGCCGGGCGACATGTAGGTCGTGTGCGGATCGTATGAAGTGGTCAGGGCCGTCAGATACATCTCCAACAGCTCGTCGCTATCGGTCTGGTGCATCCGCTTGGAGAAACTGTGATAGCGCCGCGAGAGCTTTTCCTGGGCGGCCTTGCCCTCGAGCTTGTCCTTGTCGGCCTCGAGCACCAACAGATCGTACTTGATCCGCTTGCGCCACAGATCTCGAATTTCTTCGGAGGTCTTGGCATAGGTGGTGGCGTCGGGATCGGTCGGCATTTCTTCATTGACGGTGAAGTCGTGCTTCAGCGGCAAGAGCTCGTCGACCAGTTTGACCCGCTCGTCGACGCGCTCGAGAAATCGCTTGAAAATGGTGTATCCATAGCGGATATCGCCCTGCTTGGCCCAATCGTCCAAATCGTGATTGTGCTGGGTGAATTCGTCGACGTCCGACTGGAGGAAATAGACTTTGAATGGATCGAGCGTCTTGAGGTACGTCTTGAGCCAGCGCTCGGAAATCTCGTCGTCCAGCGGGTGGCGGCCCAAATGCTCGCGCTTCAACAGCGCCGAAACGGCCAGCGTGACCTGCCGGTCGGCCTTTTGCGGCCCGTTGGGGTCGGCATGAGCCCCCCGCACCAGCAGCACGACCACGGACGAAGAGGCGGCCAACAGGAAAGCGCAAATCGCCAGTTGCGCACGATGGGCACGGCACACGGAGACAACGTATCGGCTCATTACATTCCCTCGCGAAATGACTACCGAGGTCGGGAGACTTGCCCGGAACGAAAAACGGCTTGCCCCAAAACGGACCGCTCCGCGGTCGGGGCCTTCTGGTCAGCTATCAGGGCAAGCGACAATAAGTAGGAAGCAGCAAACGAGTTAAAAGGATCGTATACGCCATGTTAGAGCGATGCAAGAGCAACGCCGACGAGAACCGGCCCCGCGGCCAGCCAGAATATCACGCACCGCGCCGAGCGTATAATCTTTGCCGCCCGGCCCTTGGAACATCCTTCCAGACGTAGTCTGTCGGGCTTTGGTTCTTGGATTCTACGCGGGGACTGACAATTTCCCCCCCGCGATCTCCGCCACCGCCGCTGCCAGGCGGATATCCGGCCCCAACGGATCGGCCAAGATCCATTCTTTTTCGGGCGCACTTGCAGCCACGCGGCCGACGGCCGCCCGCAAGTCGGTAAGCAGCAGACCGGCAAACAGCAGGTGCGGCTGCACGACGCATCGCGCATATTTCGACCGCGATGCCGCTTGCAGGGCGTCCTCCAATCGCGGCTCGGCCATCGCGATAAACGCGGTCTCGATGTGCCCCGGCGCTTCGCGCGCGGCGCGGCAAGCGGCAAACTGCCGCATCTGGCCGGTCGCCTCGCGGTCGTGGCTGCCGCGTCCCACCAGCAGCAGCAACGTCTGCCCGACGGCGACTTTCTGGTGGTCACGGATCGCCTCGTGGAACCGCCGCTCCGACAACTCGACAATCGCCTCGTGACAGCCCAAGTGGGGCGCCTGGTCGATGACGACGCCCGGGTGCTCATCGGCCGCGGTCGCCAGTGCCGCCGGAATGTCGCGTTTTGCGTGTCCTGCGGCAAACAGCACCAGCGGCACAACGCGTACCCGGCGTGCGCCCCGCCGGATTAGATTTCCAAGCCCCTCGGCGATTGTCGGCTGGGCCAGTTCCAGAAGGCAGCCCTCGATTTGCCAATCGGGCTGCTCCCGGCGCAGCAGTTCGACTAGTTGCCAAAACTCGGCCAGGCCGGCCGGGTCGCGCGTACCATGCCCGATGAGCAGCAAACCGTCGAAGTCGGTCGGGAGCAGTTCGATCATGGATCTGGTCGCCCGGAAATCGTTAGCGTTGCGAGCGGCCATTATATCGCGCCGCAATCCGTTGGTTTCCAACTTGCCGTCCCATTCGCCGCCGCCGATTGCCTCGTGTTATACTTAAAACCTTGTCCGGGTCGGCGGGCAAGCTTGGAACAGCCGGCATTTTTCTAGATTTTCAGGGTCCAGCGGATCGGTGTACACCTATCTCACGATGACGGCGGGCACTCGAACAGGCATCAGCTACCTGCTCGATCCCCATGACGAAAACCGCGTCGGTCGCGGCTACGAATGTGCCATCGTCCTGACCGATCCGCTTTGCTCGCGGGTCCACGCAATCGTCTTCCTGGACGACAAGACCTGGAAAATCCGCGACGCCGACAGCCGCAACGGCACCTACGTCAATGACCAGAAAATCGACGACGCGGCCTTGGACGAAGGGCATCAAGTCCGGCTCGGCTCGACCGAGTTTTCCTTCCATCAGTCCGAAAATCCGCCGACGCTGAATCACGGCGGCTCCAGTGTCACCCAGACGCTGATCAAGAACCAGTCGATCGACGAGCGCGACATGGTCGCCTACCGCGGACTGGCGGCCATCTCCGACTCGCAGCAAGCGCAAGAGCTGCTGCTGCTCTATCAGCTGAGTATCAAACTACTGGGCTGCGAAGAGCCCGATCAGTGCGTGCGCACGTCCCTGGAGTTGCTCGTCGACTGGACCCATGCCACGCTGGCCGGCTTCCTGTGGATCAGCGACGACGGACAACTCAAGCCCAAGCTGCTCGTGCCCAGTGCGCCCGCCGCCGACGTCGTGCTCAGCAAGTCGCTCACCGAGCTGGTCTGCCAGCAGGGAAACGCCGTCTGGATCGCCAATCAGAAGGCCGACACGGCGATCGATAGCCTGAACCATTTTGCCGATGCGTTTTGCGTTCCGCTGGTGCGCAGCGGAACCACGCTGGGCGCGATCCACGTCTATCTCGAACACGGTCGGTTTCGGCAAACCGACTTCGACTTTGCCATTTCTCTGGCCAATATCACGGCAGTCGCGCTGGCCCGGGCACGCCGCGAAAGCAGTCTGCAGAACAACTATCAGCAGTTGGTGGCCAAGACTCCCGGCCACGGCGAGCTGATCGGCGAAAGCCGGCCGATGCGCGAACTCAAGAGCAAGATCACACGCCTGGCCCGCGCCACCGGCTGCGTGCTCATTCGCGGAGAAAGCGGTTCGGGCAAGGAATTGGTCGCCCGGGCGCTGCACCAGGTCAGTTCTCGCGCGGATCGGCCGATGTTGTCGGTCAATTGCGCGGCCATACCGGCCGATCTGATGGAAAGCCAGCTCTTCGGCCACAAGGCTGGCTCGTTCACGGGCGCCGACCGCGATCACACGGGCTATTTCCAGCAGGCCGACCTAGGCACTTTGTTTTTGGACGAAGTCGGCGAGATGACGCTCGAAGGCCAAGCCAAGCTGCTGCGAATTCTCGAGGGGCATCCGTTCCTGCCGGTCGGCGCGATGCACGAAGTCAACGTCGACGTGCGGGTCATCGCGGCCACGAATCAGGATCTGCAAACCTACGTCCGCGAGCGAAAATTCCGCGAAGACTTGTACTACCGGCTCAGCGTCTTCGAGCTGTTCGTTCCCCCCCTGCGGGACCGCGGTGAAGATATCAACCTGCTGATCGAATTTTTTCTGGATCATTTCCGCCGGCAGCATGGTCGGCCGGGCCTGGAGCTGTCGGCCGAGGCGCGCGACAAACTACTCGGATATCAGTGGCCTGGCAATGTGCGCCAATTGCGCAATGTGATTGACAGTGCCGTCGTGCTGGCCGATAGTCTGCGGATCGAAGTGGGCGACCTTGGGTTGCGCGGCGCCGCGTCCGGCGAACTGGAGTCTTTGCAGCTTGAATATTGGGAGCGACGCCTGATCGGCGAAGCGCTGCACCGGGCTGACGGAAACGTGCCGGATGCCGCACGGCTGCTGGGCATCGGCCGCGCCACGCTGTATCGTAAGATCGAGCAATACGGCATCACGCGCTAATCTTCCAATGTCCGTCGATCCCATCGGCCCCCCAGGATCCACGCATGAGCAGCATGCAGAATCAGATTTCCGCGTCCCCCTCTTCGCCTTTTTCTCTTTGCGTCTTTGCGCCGTTGCGGTTCGCTTCTCTCCTTCCTTTCTGTGTCTCCGTGTCTCTGTGGTTCACTCTCCCCGCCGCTTCCGCTCAAGAGTGGACCCGGTTCCGCGGACCGAACGGCAGCGGCGAGAGCGGAGCCGATTCGATCCCCGCCGCCTGGACCACCGCCGACTACAACTGGCAAGTGCCGCTGCCGGGCGTCGGGCATGCCTCGCCAGTGCTGTGGGGCCAGCGGATCTTTTTGACCAGCGCCGAGGACAGTGGGCATCGGCGGCTGCTGATGTGCCTGGACGCTGCCGACGGAAAGCTGCTTTGGCAGCAGGCGTTCGCCGCCGACACGCATCCGCTGCACGTGCAGAACAGTTTTGCATCCAGCAGCCCGGCCGTCGATGCCGATCACGTCTACGTGGCCTGGGGCACGCCGACCCAATTTCGAGTCAAAGCGCTCGATCATCAGGGGGTCGAGGTCTGGACGGCCGACTTGGGTCCGTACGTCAGTCAACACGGTTTTGGTTCGTCGCCCATTGTCTATGAAGATATGGTGATCATCGGCAACGATCAGGACGACGTAAGTTCGCTGGTGGCGCTCGATCGGCACACAGGCGCCGAGCGCTGGCGTACGCCCCGCCGCACGGCGGTGACCGCTTATTCCACCCCCTGCGTGTACCGACCGGCCGGGGGCGAGAACCAGTTGATTTTCAACTCGCAAGCTCACGGCATCAGCGGCGTCGATCCGCAGAGCGGCAAGACACTGTGGGAAATCGACGTTTTCAACAAGCGGTCGGTCAGCTCGCCGCTGGTGGTGGGCGATCTGGTTTTCGGCACCTGCGGCTCCGGCGGAGGTGGCAATTACCTGGTCGCGGTGCGGCCGGGCAAGCAGCCTGTGGTGGCCTACAAGATCGACAAATCGGCTCCCTATGTGCCCACCAGCGTGGCCCACGGAGATCTGTTGTTTCTGTGGGGCGATGCGGGCGTGGTGAGTTGCGTCGACGCGCCGAGCGGAAACCTACTGTGGCAGAAACGGATCGGCGGAACTTTTTCGGGTTCGCCGGTCCGCGCCGCCGATCGTCTGTATTGCCTTTCGACCGAAGGAGACGTCGTCGTGCTGGCCGCGAAGGATCAGTTCGAACTCGTCTCGCGCCAGCCACTTGGCGAACCGAGCCGCAGTACCCCCGCGATCGCCGGCGGACGCATGTATTTGCGCACCCAGTCGCACCTGGTATCGATCGGCGGCAAGCCCGGCGAACCGGCGACAGTCGACCCGCCGACAAGCGCCAGCGCTGAGGAACGCGTGTGACTACCGCTGCCGAAGTCCTCTCCGCCGCCTGGCAGCACCATCAGGCCGGCGCGCTGGCGCAAGCCGAAGAGCTCTATCGCCAGCTCGTGGTCCTCGAGCCGGCCCACGCCGACGCCTGGCACCTGCTGGGCGTGGTGGTTCACCAGCAAGGCCGCCACGCGGAAGCCGCGGGGCTGATTGCCCGAGCGATCGAACTGACGCCGAAAAATCCCACGTTCTACTGCCACCTGGGAGCGGCACAGGGATCGGTGGGAAATCTTGACGCGGCGATTGCCAGTTTCCGGCAGGCCTTGGCAATCGACTCCACCGACTCGCAGGCCTGGTACAACCTGGCCGCGGCGCTTGCGCAGCTCGATCGGATGGACGAAGCGATCGCCGGTTACGAGCGGGCTCTCCAATTCAAGCCCGACTTTATTCAGGCCTGGTTCAACCTGGGCAATCTGCTGCGCGATCGGGGGCGAACCGCCGACGCGATCCACGCCTACCAGCAAGCCCTATTGCACCGGCCCGACTACGCCGAAGCCCACAACAATTTGGGCACGCTGTGGCAGCGGCTCGGACGTCTTGATCAGGCCACCGATTGTCTGCACTCAGCCCTGCGAGCGCAGCCCGATTATCCACGGGCCAAGAACAACCTGGGGGTCGTGCTGACCGAACAGCGGCGGCTGGACGAGGCCATCGACCTATTCCATCAAGTCATCGCGGCCCAGCCCGATTTTGCCGAGCCGTATAACAATCTAGGCGTCGCGCTGTTGCACCGCGGCGATTTGCCAGCGGCGTTCGATTGGGTCGAGCGAGCGCTGGCGATCGACCCTGGTTCCGCCGAAGCGCACAAGAATCGGGGCATCATCTGGTTGTTCCAGGCAGACTTTCGCGCGGCTGGCCGGAGTTCGAGTGGCGCTGGAAATCGAAGGACTATCCGCCCAATCCGCATCGAGAGCCCTACTGGAACGGCCAGCGACTGGCCGGCACGCTGCTGCTGCACGCCGAACAAGGCTTGGGCGACACGCTACAGTTCGTGCGCTTCGCGGCGGACGCTAGCGCGGCGTGCGCGCCGCACGATTCTCGTCTGCCAGCCGCCGCTGGTGACCTTGCTCAGTCGTTGTCTGAGCGGCGCAAGCGGTGTCGAGATTCTGCCACAAGGGTCAGCGCTGCCGACGGCGGACGCGCAGGCTTCGCTCATGAGTCTTCCCGGCCTGCTCCAGATCGCCCCAGAGGCCAGCACCCCGCACGGGCCGTACCTGCAACCCGCTGCCCGAGCTGGTCGAAAAGTGGCGCCGCCAATTGGCCGGCGTCTCGGGCTTTAGGGTCGGTGTCGTCTGGCAGGGCAATTCGGAATATCGGGGAGACGCGTTTCGCTCGGTCCGGCTCGAAGAGTTGTTGCCTTTGGCCGAGGTGGGCGGCCTGGCGCTGTTCAGTTTGCAAAAGGGTTTTGGCAGCCAGCAGGTTGCGCCGCTCGCCGGCCGGCTGGACGTGATCGATCTGACGCCGCAGCTCGATGAGCAGGCCGGACCGTTCATGGATACCGCGGCCGTGATGGCAAATCTGGACCTGGTGATTTCGACCGACACGGCGGCGGCCCATCTGGCCGGCGCCCTGGGCGTGCCGGTTTGGGTGGCCCTGGCCCAGGTGCCGGAATGGCGCTGGCTGCTGGGGCGCGACGACAGTCCTTGGTATCCTTCGATGCGACTTTTTCGCCAGACGGCTCCCGGCGACTGGGCGGGTGTCTTTCGGCGGATCGCCGCGGAGCTGGCAGCGCTCGCGGGGCAACGAGAAAAGCGAGATTTACTGTGACCGATCTGACGCAAGCCCTGGCCCACGCGTTCAGTCGCCACCAGGCCGGCGCGCCGGCCGAGGCCGAGCCGGTTTATCGCCAAATCCTGTCGGTCCAGCCAGCCAATGCCGAGGTGTGGCATTTGTTGGGAGTGGCGGCCCACCAACTCGGGCGGCAAGCCGAGGCAATCGACGCGATTTCGCACGCGATCCATTTGGACAGCGGCCAGGCCGCCTATCACAACCACTTGGGCGCTGCCTACGGATCGTCGGGGCAACACGCTCAGGCGGTCGCCAGTTTCCGCGCGGCACTGGGGCTCGACAACCACGATCCACAGATCCACTTTAACCTGGCCATTGTGCTGGCGGCGCTGGAGCGGACCGGCGAGGCCGTCGCCGCATATCAGGCCGCGCTGCGGCTGAATCCCTCGTTCCTGCCGGCGCTGACGAATCTGGGCAGCCTGTATTGCCGCCTGGGCGACCAACCGGCCGCCCAGCGATGTTACCAGCACGCCCTGGACCAGGACCAAAATGACCTCCATGCACGGCTGGGACTGGGCATGCTTTATCAACAGGCAGGCCGGCTGGCCGAAGCGGCTGAGCAATTCCTTGCGGCCGTCGCTGCGTACCCCGGCCAGGCAGAAGCTCACTTCCGCTTGGGCTGCGTGCTGCAAACGCAGGGGGAGAACCTGCGGGCAGCACAAGTCTTCGACCGGACGGTCCAACTCCAGCCCGATCATGCCGACGCTTGGAATAATTTTGGCTGCGTGCTGTTGGCGCTGGAGCGCTATGCCCAGGCCGAAAATGCGCTCCGCAGTGCCGTTGCGCTGCGGCCCGCTTTTGCCGAAGCTTACAACAACCTGGGCACGGTGTTCCAGGCCCAAACCCGCTTGGAAGAGGCGGTCGCCTGTTACCGGCAAGCGGCCGATTTGCGCCCGGATTTTGCCGAGGCTCACAACAACCTGGGGGCAGCGCTCCGCGAGGCGCGGCGCCCGCACGAAGCGGCGCCGGCGCTGCTGCGGGCCATCGCGCTCGAGCCCGATTTCGCCGCCGCGCACATGAACCTGGGCACGGCCCTGACCGATCTAGGCCAACTGGACGAGGCCGAAGCCAGCCAACGCAGAGCGATCTCGCTACAGCCTTCCGACCCCCAAATGCATTTCAATCTGGGCCTGGTGTTTCAGCAGCAAGGCCGCTTCGCCGATTCGATGGCCAGCTACGACGAGGCCATTCGGTTGTGCGCCGACCATGCCGAGGCCCATTTCAATCGCGGCGTGGCTTGCCTGTCTGACGGCGACCTGGCCGCCGGCTGGCCCCAGTACGACTGGCGGCTGCGCTGCAAAAAGTTCGCCCTGCCCCATTTTTCCGAGCCGCTGTGGGACGGTTCGCCGCTGGGCCTGCGGGTGTTGCTCGTGCATGCCGAACAAGGACTGGGGGATACGCTGCACTTCATCCGATATTTGCCGCTCGTCGAGGCCCGCGCTGCACAGCTCGTGGTGCAAGTTCAGCCGCCGCTGTTGCCGCTGCTTTCGCAATCCGGCTTTGCCAACCTGGTGCCCCGAGGCGAGCCGCTGCCTGGCTTCGACGTGCAATCGCCGCTGATGAGCTTGCCGGGCATCTTTCGGACGACGCTCGAAACCGCGCCGGCCAAAATCCCCTATCTGGCCGCCGGCGCCGAAAACGTCGAAGCCTGGCGCCGCAGGCTTCGCGAGTGGCCCGGCCTGCGAATCGGCATTGCCTGGCAAGGCAACCCCCAGTTCGAATTCGACCGCTGGCGCTCGATTCCTTTGGCCGAGTTCGAGCCGCTGGGCCGGGTGCCCGGGGTAAGGCTTTTCAGTTTGCAAAAATTCGACGGTACCGAGCAATTGGCTGCCGCCTGCGATAAGTTCGACGTGATCGATCTGGGACCGCAGCTCGACGCTGGGGGGGCCTTTCTGGACACGGCCGCCGTAATGTCGAATCTCGACCTGGTGATCTCCTCCGACACGGCGGCCGCCCATCTGGCCGGAGCATTGGGAGTGCCGATTTGGCTGGCCCTTTCGATCGCGCCGGAATGGCGCTGGCTGCGCGAGCGTGCGGATAGTCCCTGGTATCCGACGATGCGGATCTTCCGCCAGCAGCGGCGCGGCGAATGGCGCGAATTGTTCGAGCGAATGGCGGCTGAACTGCGGCAATGGCGCGGCCGATTGGCCACGGGTGGCACGCCATGACGTCCGTCCGATATGAATTTTGGATCGACGTCGGCGGCACGTTCACCGATTGCTTCGCCCGTCGACCGGATGGAACGCTGCTGCGGCATAAGCTGCTTTCCAGTGGAGTCGTCAAGGGAACCGCGGCCGCCGACTCCAGCCGCGTGGCGCTGGTCGATCCGGCGCGGCGCGTCGATCCGGCAGGCTTCTGGGACGGGTGGGCGGTTCGATTGCTCGACGGGGCCGGCCAAACCGTCGCTGACGGCATGGTCAGACGCTTCGACCGGGCGACCGGGACACTGGTGCTTGAAACTCCGCTGGCCTGCGATCCGCCGCCTGGCTGTCTGTACGAACTGCACTCGCCGCTGGACGCCCCGATCGTGGCGATCCGCTACTTGCTGGGGCTTGCTCTGGCTGAGCCGATTCCGCCCGCGAGTGTGCGACTGGGCACCACCCGCGGCACCAATGCTCTGATCACGCGGAGCGGCGCTGCCACCGGCCTGGCGACCACGCGCGGCTTCGGCGACATTCTCGATATCGGCTACCAGAATCGGCCGCGGCTGTTCGATCTCGACATTCGCAAGTCCGAGCGATTGGCGAAGGCCGTCGTCGAAATCGATGAGCGCGTCACCGCCGAAGGCCAGGTACTGCGCTCGCCGGACCGCGGCGAAGTGATGCGGCAACTCACCGCTCTCAAAGCCCAAGGCATCGAGTCATTGGCCATTTGCCTGCTGCATGCTTTCGCGCATCCGGCCCACGAGCGCTGGTTGGCCGAAGTGGCTCGAAGCGTCGGTTTCAGCGAGATCAGCGTTTCCAGCCAGGTCGCTCCGCTGGTCAAGCTGGTGCCGCGGGCCGACACGACTTGCGTGGATGCCTACCTCACGCCCGTGCTGCGGAGCTATGTGGGCCGCCTGCGCCGAGAACTCGCCGGCAGCGAGCTGAAAATCCTGACCTCGGCGGGCGGACTGGTCGAAGCCGATGCCCTGGTCGGCAAGGACAGCATTCTCTCCGGGCCGGCCGGCGGAGTGGTGGGCTTTTCGCGCGTGGCTCAGGCAGCCGGTTTCGAGCGCGCGATCGGATTCGACATGGGCGGCACCAGCACCGACGTCTCCCGATTTGCCGGCCCCGCCGAACTGGAGTACGAAACGGAAAAAGCCGGGGTGCGCGTGGTCGCACCGATGATGGCCATCGAGACCGTGGCCGCCGGCGGCGGCTCGATTTGCCGCTTCGACGGCGTCAAGCTGGTCGTCGGTCCCGAGAGCGCCGGCGCCGATCCCGGGCCGGCCTGCTATGGGCGTGGCGGCCCGCTGACCGTGACCGATGTGAATCTATTCCTGGGCAAGATTCCGCCGCAGCGGTTTCCGTTTCCGCTGTTTGCCGCCGCGGTCGAAGAGCGGCTGGCGGGCGTCGCGGCCGAAATCGGCAAGCAAGGGAAAAACTACGACCTAGCCGAGTTGGCCGAGGGTTTTGTCCGGGTTGCGAACGCCCACATGGCCAAAGCCATTCGATCGATCTCCGTGGCCAAGGGCTACGATCTGCGCGAGTATGTCTTGGTGCCGTTCGGCGGCGCCGCCGGACAGCACGCCTGTGCCATTGCCGAAGAACTCGAATTCGCCCAGATTCTTTGCCATCCCGACGCCGGATTGCTGAGCGCCTATGGAATCGGGCTGGCCGACGTCAGCCGGCATCGCGTGCTGGGCCTTTACCAGCCCTACTCGGACGCGGCGGTTCGAGAATTAGAGCCGCAGCTGGAACAATTGGCCGCCGATGCCGCGACCGAAGTGCTGAGTGAAGGCATTTCGGCCGACCGGATCGAAGTCCGCAGGTCGCTGGAGCTGCGCTATCAGGGTGTCGAACAAACACTCACCATCGCAGCGCCCGACGGCGGCAACTATGCCGATATCTTTGCGGCCGAACATCGAAGACTGTATGGCTATGTTCACGACGGGCGCGCCTTGGAACTGGTCAGTGCCCGGGTCGAGGTCCGCGGTCGTTCGCCGGTTAGCCTAGCTCAGTCGAGACTTGTGGCCCGCAGTCCGGCCAGCGGGTCGCAGCCATCGCGCGTGTTCGTGGCCGGCCGCTGGCAGGCAGCCGAAGTGTTTGATCGAGGGCAACTGCGTCCGGGTGATGTCCTCGCCGGGCCGGCAATTGTGGCCGAAGTGGCCTCGACCACAGTCATCGATCCGGGCTGGACCGCGGAGATGCTCAGCCAGGGCGAATTGCTCATTTGTCGAACGGCTGCAACCGGCGCCGGCCCGGCGGCCACTGCATCAGCGCGGGTGGCCACGCATGCGGTCGACGGGCAGCATCCCGATCCGATTCTGCTTGAGATCTTCAATCACCAGTTCGCCGGCATCGCCGAGCAGATGGGGATCACGCTCCGCAATACCGCCACCAGCGTGAACGTGAAGGAGCGGCTCGATTTCAGCTGCGCCATTTTTACCGCCAGCGGCGACCTGGTGGTCAATGCGCCGCACATTCCGGTGCATCTAGGGGCCATGAGTGAAACGGTCAAACGCATTCTGCTCGACAATCCAGGGCTTGCGCCGGGCGATGTGTTCGTGACCAACCATCCATACCGCGGCGGCTCGCACCTGCCGGACGTCACGGTCGTCACGCCCATCTTCGATGATGCCAGCGGGCAGTTGTCGTTCTTCACCGCCAGCCGGGCCCATCATGCCGAAATCGGCGGGATTGTGCCGGGCTCGATGCCCCCGTTCTCGAAAAATCTGGCCGAAGAGGGGGTCTTGATCGCCAACTTCCGGCTGCTGGCGGCCGGCACGCCGCACTGGGACCGAGCTGCGGACATTGCTGGAGTCGGGTCCGTTCCCGTCGCGCAATGTCGACACCAACCTGGGCGACATCGCCGCCCAAGTGGCCGCCAATCGCCGGGGCCAGCGCGACTTGAGCCAACTGGTCGAGCGCCACAGCCTGCCGATGGTGGCCGCGTACATGCGGCACATTCAAGCGGCGGCCGCGGCCAAAGTGCGCCGGGCGCTCGATCGGCTCGCGCCCGGCCAATACCGCTTCGTCGATCATCTGGACGACGGATCGGCGATTGCCGTGACGATTTCGCTCGACGAACGGCATGCAGTGTTCGATTTTCAAGGCACTGCCGCCGTGCTGCCCGGTAATCTGAATGCGAACCGGGCGATTACCACCGCGGCGGTGATGTATGTGCTGCGGGCCCTGGTCGATGAGGACATTCCACTCAACCAAGGCATCCTGGCGCCGGTCGAGATCCGACTGCCGGAGTGCCTGCTGAATCCGCCGGAGCAGCCGACGGCCGCGCAGTGTGCGGCCGTGGCCGGTGGCAATGTCGAAACGTCGCAGCGGGTCGTCGATGTGCTGCTGGGCGCGCTGCGGTTGGCCGCGGCCAGTCAGGGCACGATGAACAATCTGATCTTCGGCAACCAGCGGTTCGGCTATTACGAAACGATCTGCGGCGGCGCCGGGGCCACCCCCAACGCGGCCGGTGCCTCGGCCGTCCATACGCACATGACCAACACCCGGCTCACCGATCCGGAAATCCTGGAGCGCCGCTATCCGGTGCGGCTGTGGGAATTTTCGATTCGCCGCGGCTCGGGCGGAGCCGGCAAGCATCCCGGCGGCGATGGCGTGGTGCGGCGGATCGAGTTTCTCGAGCCGCTGGACGTGTCGCTGGTCACGTCGCGGCGCGGTCCCTATCCGCCCTATGGGCTCGCAGGCGGCGGGCCCGGCGCTCTGGGCCGCAACATTCTGACTCGCTCAGGCGGCACGCCCGAGGAGCTTGCGGCGCTGGCCCAGTTCCAAGCGCAGAGCGGCGATCAATTGATCCTCGAAACGCCCGGTGGCGGCGGCTGGGGTAAACCGATTGGGTGATTCAGCGGGTTATCGAAGGGGATAGGGGGATACGACGAGATACGGGGGATGACGGACGAGGAATTTAGATTTTCGAGGCCGAGCCGCGTTGCAGGCCACCGATTCGCCTGCTCTCCCCGCGCCTCCGCGTGGTTTCCTTCCGAATTCCGCGTTCCCCTTCGACTGCGCTTTGGACAAGCCAGTTCCGACTTTGATTTCACAGTTCCATCGTCGGCGCCACTCCCGACGTGCCGTAGTCGCGGCCGCCACGCGCCGCAATGATCACGAGCACCAGGCCCAAGGTCATCAGGCCGGCTGCCGTCCAGTAAGGCAGCGAGGGTTGCTTGACCAGCAGCGGGATGCCCAGCAGCGGACCCAAAATCCGGGCCAGGGCGCTGACGCTCTGGCTGACGCCCAGCACTCCCCCCTGCCGCGCCGGATCGCTGCGCCGCGAGATGAGCGAATTGAGCGAGGGCATCATCATCGCAAAGCCGCACACCACGACCGTCAGGGCGGCAAACAACAGCCGGATGCCCCCCTGCGAAATCGCGCGCTCCATCAGCAGGAATCCGCCAATGTCCAGTATCGCCCCGATGCTGGCCATCACCCCTTCGGGCACATAGCCCGACAGCCGGCGCACCAGCACGCCTTGCGCCAGGGTCAAGGTCAGGCCGATGTAGGCGAACGTGTACGTGATCTGATTGAAGCTGAAGTGGAAGGGGCTGTCGATTGGATGGTCCCCCTGCCCCTGGCCGCGAAGCAAAATCGAGATCGTCGTTTCGAAATTGGCAAAAGCCAAAATACACACGAACAGCGCGATCATCAGCGGACCGATCGACGGCGTGCGCATGGCCTCGACGAATGAACTGGCGTCGAACCACCGCCGCGCCGCCCGCGCTGTCGGGCTTGAGCGACTCGGGCAGTTTGAAGTATGCCAGCAACAAGGCCCCGGCCGACAAGCCCGCGGCCACATAACCGGGTCCCGGCCCCGGCGAACCGCCGCCACTGGGCAGCGCCAGCGCGCCCAAGAGGGGCCCTAGCGTAAAGCCGAAGCCGAACGCGGCGCCGATCAGGGCCATGCCCTTGGCACGATTCTCCAGCGACGTCGAATCGGCAATGTAAGCCTGCGCGGTGGAGATGGTCGCACCCGCGATGCCGGCGCCGATCCGGGCCACGAACAGCCAGGCGATGCTCTGAAACAGCGTCGCCACGCCGAACAGGGTGTAGAACGCCACGGAACCTGCCAGGCCGATCATCAATACCGGCCGGCGGCCGATCCGATCCGAAAGCCGGCCCCAGAGCGGCGCGAACAAGAACTGCATGGCCGAAAAGCTCGCCATCAGCAACCCCAACACCAGGCCCGAGGCCCCCACGTCGAACGTCTGGGCATAGATCGGCAACAGCGGCAGCACCATGCCGAAGCCCAGCAGATCGATAAAGACCGTCAGGAAAATGACCAGCAGCGAACCGCGGCGGGGACTCTCGGACATGGCCAGTGGGCAGCGAGGGTGACGGATGGGGGAAATGTCCAGCGGGACTGGAAAGTAACGAGTTTAACCGAAGCCCCGGGTCGCGGGCAGGCGTTTTCGACCTCCGGGCGCGAAATTGCAAGGAGCCCTGAATTGAAATGATCCAACGAAAGAATTCGGGGAGCGGAACGCGGAACCACGGGGCCAATTGCCACGACCAACATAACCCCCCCTTCTTTCTCCTCTCTGCGCCTTTGTGTCTCTGCGGTTCATCTTCCCTCTTGACTGCCGCTACAACTTGCGTTGCGTCCCAAGGGCAGCCCGGTGCCGCTAGCCTGCCGCCCGATTGGCTTCTATGATTTGGTGCATGATTCGCACAACCTTTCTCCAGCGTCGCCGGCTCGAAGGCCTCGACGCTCGCCAACTCGCCGAACATCAACTGGGCCGGCTCAATGCGCTGTTGCGCGCCATTTTGCCTCGAAACGAACTGTACTCGGAAAAACTGGCGGCTCACATCGATTTAGCTCGCCTGGACGGCGATCGGGGACCGCTGGAATCGCTCGAGCAGCTCGGCTCACTGCCGTTCACTTTCAAGGAAGAATTGCAATCGCCGACCGGCCCGGGCCTGTTGGCCGCCAACCTGACGTTTCCGCCGGAGCATTACGTGCGGCTGCATCAGACTTCGGGCACGCGTGGCCGTCCGTTGGCGGTGCTCGATACCGCCGAGGATTGGCAATGGTGGCTCGAGTGCTGGCAATACGTGCTCGACGCCGCCGACATTCAGCCCCAGGACTGCTGCCTGATGGCGTTTTCGTTTGGCCCGTTCATCGGTTTCTGGAGTGCCTACGAAGCAGCCGCGGCGCGCGGCTGCCTGGTCGTGCCCGGAGGCGGAATGAATACGCTGGCGCGTTTGGAGCTGCTGCGCACCAGCCGCGCGACCGTCGTTTTCTGTACGCCCAGCTATGCCCTGCACATGGCCGAAGTCGGAGCCGACCATCAGATCGACGTTGGCACGCTGGGCGTCCTGAAGGTGATAGTGGCGGGCGAGCCCGGAGGGTCGCTGGGGCACGTGCGAGGCCGGATCGAACAGCTTTGGAATGCCAAGGTGCTGGATCACGGCGGCGCGACCGAAGTCGGCGCTTGGGGTTACGGCGACCCCAGCGGACGCGGATTGTACGTTCTGGAAAGCGAATTCATCGCGGAATTTTTGTCGGTCGAGACCGGCACGCCGGCCGCCGACGGCGAATTGTCCGAGTTGGTGCTGACCAATTTGGGCCGCATCGGTTGTCCTGTGCTGCGTTACCGGACCGGCGATTTGGTCAGGCCGCTCTGGCAGCATGAGGGGCCCAACCGGTTCGTGCTGCTGGATGGCGGAATTCTGGGCCGCGCCGACGACATGCTCGTGATCCGCGGCGTGAACGTGTTTCCCAGCTCTCTGGATCACATCCTGCGCAGTTTTCCGGAAGTCGTCGAGTATCGGATCATCGTCCGCCAGGCCGCGGCCATGGATTATCTGGTGGTCGAAGTCGAAGACCGGCTGGAGTGTTCCGACCGGATTGCCGAGGAATTGCAATTGCGTTTAGGGCTGACGATCGACGTCCATCTCGTGCCGCTGGGAAGCCTGCCGCGCTTCGAGGGCAAGGGAAAACGCCTCATCGACGAGCGGTGATTGCATGGCACTGCCCACGGAGAGTGCACAGTTTCCCATCGATTGGTGCCGTGCGCAGTTTCCGGCGCTCGAGCGCTGCTCGGGCGGTCAAAACACGGTGTTCTTCGACGGACCGGCCGGAAGCCAGGTGCCGCGATCCGTGATTGCCGCCATTAGCACTTATCTGACCAGGTGCAACGCCAATCACGGAGGCCGCTTCGCCACCAGCCGCGAAAGCGACGCACTCATTGAAGCCGCGCACCAGGCCCTGGCCGATTTCTTCGGTACCGTCGACGCCGGCACGGTGATTCTGGGAGCGAACATGACCACGCTCACCTTCGCGCTCAGTCGTGCGCTGGCACGCGAGTGGAAGGCGGGCGACGAAGTGCTCGTCACGCGAATGGATCACGATGCCAATGTCACGCCCTGGGTGCTCGCGGCGCGGGATGCCGGCGCCACGGTCCAGCACGTGGGCATCCGGCCCGCCGACTGCACGCTCGACCTCGACGACCTGCGGGCGAAGCTATCCCGCCGCACGCGACTGGTGGCCGTCGGTTGTGCCTCGAATGCGGTCGGCACGATCCATCCCATCGCCGAGATTGCCCGGGCGGCCCACGCCGTGGGCGCGGAGATTTTCGTCGACGCGGTCCATTCGGCCCCGCACTTGCTGCCGGACGTCGTCGAGTGGGATTGCGACTATCTGGTCGCCTCGGCGTACAAGTTTTTTGGGCCCCACTTGGGCGTACTCTGGGGCCGCCGGCAGCGGCTCGAGCAGTTGCCGGCCTACAAGCTTCGGCCCGCGCCCGACGACCTGCCTGGCAAATGGATGACCGGTACGCAGAGTCACGAGGCCATTGCCGGCGCTCTGGCTGCGGTGGATTACCTGGCCGATCTGGGCTGGCAGTTGCGGCCGGAGGCCGCCGGCCGCCGCCAGGCCCTGGCGGCCGCTTATGCGGCGATCGGCTCTTATGAGCGGGACCTGGCGCAATCGCTGTTGGCGGGCCTGGAGGAGCTGCGCGACGTGACGATCTATGGCATCCGCTCGGCGGAGCGACTGAGCCAGCGCGTGCCGACGTTCGCCCTGCGTCATGCCCGGCTGGCGCCGGCCGAGCTGGCCGAATTTCTCGACTTGCGCGGGATTTTTGTCTGGCACGGCAATTTCTACGCACTGCCGTTGACCGAGGCGCTGGGGCTCGAGCCCGAGGGACTGGTGCGGATCGGCTTGCTGCATTACAACACGGCGGCCGAGGTCCAACGCCTCTTGACCGCGCTGGAAGAATTGGAATCGTGAGCGATACAGGGGAGGAGAAAGGGGATACGGGGATGACTGGGGATACGGGGGATAATGGAAGAAAGAAAATAGCCGGCGGTCAACGACCGCCGGAGAATCCAGTTGGCAATTATTCGCTACAACCCGCGCAAGAGCATTATTGCGCTCCGGGAATCTTCGTCCGTAAGATCGAGTTCTCAAAATGGACGCTCCGCGACCAACTCGATTAGAACTGGCCGGCGAAGACCGCGTGCTCATCGAGTGGAGCGACGGGCAGAAGCGCGAGTACACGATTCGCCAGCTGCGCGATCGCTGCCCTTGCGCCACCTGTCGCGAGAAGCGCAATGCTCCGCCGCAACCGGTCAATCCGCTGCAGGTGCTCAGCCCGGCCGAAGCGCGGCCGCTGAGGATCGCCGGGATGAAGCCCGTCGGAAATTACGCCTACGCCATCGACTTCAGCGACGGCCACGATACGGGCATTTACACGCTGGAATTTCTGCGCAAACTGGGCAGCGCCGTGTAGAGTGACCGGCTGCAACTCAAACCGAAAGCAACTCGCGAATTACCTCACCCCGCGGTAAGATCGGCATCGGGCGACCATTGTAGTCCGGGAAGGTTCCCTCGCCGTCGATTCCCAGGTGACGATAGACCGTGGCCCACAGGTCCTCCGGCGCGAGCGGTCGTTCTTGGGGATGTTCGCCCTTGGAGTTGGTCGAGCCGATCACCTGCCCGGTGCGCAGCCCACCGCCGGAGACCAGCAGCGACATGGCATTGGGCCAATGATCGCGGCCCGGCCGGCCGAAATAGTCTTCCAGCCGCGGCGTGCGGCCGAACTCGCCGGTCACGACGAGCATGACTTTCTTGTCCAGACCGCGGGCGTAAAGATCTTCGATCAGAGCGGTAATGGCTTGATCGTAGCGCGGCAAACGGAACCGGGCATCGTTGAAAATGTGGCCGTTCACGGCGTGGGAATCCCAATTGTATATCACGCCCGCAGGCAGCGTCTCGCCCGGTGCGGGATTTTCCATCACCACCGTGACAAAGCTGCTGCCGGCCTCGACCAACCGCCGGGCCAGCAGTGCCCGCTGTCCGTAGGCGTGCCGCCCGTAGCGGTCGCGAACTCGGGTGTCTTCCTGCGACAGATCGAAGGCCTGGCGGGCTTTATCGCTGGTCAGCAGTTGGATCGCCCGCTGGTTGAACGAATCCATGGCCGACATCGTGCCATTGCGGTCCAGACTGCGGCGCAAGCGGTCGAATCCGGAGAGCAGTTGCACCCGATCGTCCAACCGCCCGGCCAATTCCGGCAGCAGCGCCAGGTTGTTGATTTTGAAGTCGGGCGCATTGGGATTGCCCATCACCGCAAACGGCGCATGGGCAGGGCCCAAATATGCCGAACCGAACGAGAACGTGTCGACCGGCTCACGGCCCGAGTCGACGAGCGAAACATAGTTGGGCACGCCGGCCACGCGCTGCTCGCGCAGTTTGGACACCACCGAACCCGCGGCCGGATATTCGTTCACCGTGGTATCGGACCGCTTGGACGGTTCGCGCCCGGTAAGAAAACGCCGGTGCCCGCCGGGGTGATCGGAATGCGTGTGGGAGATGGAGCGGATGAGGCTGAAGCGGTCGGCGATCTTGGCATGCAACGGCAACAGCTCGCAGATTTCCATTCCCGGCACGACCGTCCGAATGGGCTTGAATTCGCCGCGGATCTCCGCCGGAGCCTCCGGCTTCATGTCGTACGTTTCCAAATGGGGCGCACCGCCCGGCAGCCAGACGAAGATCAGAGCCGTGTCCGATTCGGGCAGTCCGGCCGAGCTGGCTTCGGCTCGTAGCCGAAGCAGATCCGAAAGCCCCAATCCGCCGACGCCGAGCGACCCAATCTGGAGAAAACCGCGACGCGACACCGGCCCGGAGCAGCGCATTTTCAAAGGATTCGAGCCCGAATCACTCATGGTCTGTTTTTCCAGGCGGGCGTTCGTGTGGCGCAACGAGGCAAAAGGTGGGCAAAGTTCAGCCAACCTTTGGCAGACTTGGCAGACTAGCCGAAAAGTCAAATCCCTGCAAGTTTTGAGTCGATACGGATGAATCCGGGGATCATTCGTTTTTCTACTATCCAGGAGCAAGTTTGGAAGGCGAACGCTCCTGGCGACGCTAAAACCTACATCGGCAACCAGGGAACCGCGGGTCGCGACGCTTCCCACCGAAGGCGTCCGGCATCCCGGCATTTCCGCCGGAATTCCGCGGAATCCCGCGACTTTGGGCCGGGATTGGTGGCGCACTGAATCATACGGTCGCGGAATTTGATTGCGTCGCGAGCACCCAGGTCTGTAACGGTTAGGCAAGATCGCAGGGGCGCCGCGTCCGCCGGGCAACCTGCAGTGGGGCTGCCTGGCGAGTCGACCGCCGCAAAGTAGACGGCAACAAACACGGCCGTCGCTCGCATGGGAGCGATGGCCGTGCTGCGGTCGATTGCCAGAATTGTTGCCGGCTCGGCTACTTTCGCAGGCCGGCCTTTTCGAGCTCCTTCAAATCGGCGGGTGTGTCCCCTTCGCCGGCCTTCTTTTCTTTGGTCTTGACCACCTCGGCGCGGCTGAGATGGATCTTGTGGTAGATGTCGTCGGAGATGATGTAGTACCAGTCGGCGAAACGGGTGTTGAGCTCCTTGACGTGCTCTTTCCCCTTTTTCACTTTCTCGTCGTACTCATCCTGCTTGCGTTTGTTCTCCTTTTCGATGGCCGCGCGCTTTTCGGCGTTGGCCTTCTTGCGTTCGGCGGCATCTTCTTCGGCGGCGAGCTGGTCGGCCGTTTTTTCTTCGGCCGTCTTTTCCGGCGGGCTCTTGGCGTCGGTCGCGGCCGCCTTCTTCGCAGCGGCATCTTTCTTGGCGTCCGGCTTGTCGGCGGACTTGCCCGGCTTTTCTTCTCCGGCCGGGGGCGAATCGCTTGCGGCAGCCGCGTCGTCGGACTTGTCCTCGCCGGGGAAAGTTTCGAGCTTGGGCTTGGGGATCAAGTCGGGGTTGAACTGCGTCATCACGAACAAGTAGCGATTCACTTTCGAGCCCGAGTCTTTGTCTTTGCCCTTCTTGCCCTTGGCATCATCCTGCTTGTCGCTGTCGGACTTCTCGGTCTCGCCGCCGGCAATGTCGCCGAATCGCAAGATGTACTCGACGCCGTCTTTCATGCTGCAGATGGCTTCGCCCTCTTTGGAGTAGACCTGTAAGTTGCCTTCGCGGTCGGGGACGGGCAAAAACCCGCGCTCGGCCAGCGATTGGGCCGATTGCTGATCTTTGGCGACGTCTTCGATGAATTGCAGACCCTTGAGGCCCTTGGGTTTGCGTTCGACGTCGACGATCTGCAGGTCGTCCAGCGCGGTCTTCAAGGCGTTCAACTTTTCAGCGTTGAGCTCTTCGTCGTCTTTCAACTCGCCGGCGACCGGCTTGCCGTCTTCATACTCGACCATGCTGCCCAGCTTCCATGCAGCCTTGGCGTCGTCGTATTCGAGGTTCATTTCGCTGCGCCTCAGTTGGGCCAGACCGCCGCGCACCGGTACGATCGAATAGTCGTTCAGTTGCACCGAACGCACGTCGAAGGCGTTGAGCTTGAGCAAGTCCTTTTCAATCCAATCGCCGAACTTGGTCGAAAGCTTGTCGGTCTTGACGGCCACGGTATAGACCTGGTCGCGGTTGGGCTTGCGCACGTAGTGCAGCTCCGGACGGTCCTTGACCTCTTTGCCGATGATCAAGTCGGACAGCACCTTGTCGTCGGCCGACTTCATGGTCACGCGCGTGCCCACGCCGCTGGCCGGCGCCCGAAAGGTCTTTGCCGTCCGGGTCGACAACGCCGTACATTTCGTGTTCGCCCGGCTTGGTGCTGGCGACTCCGAGAATCTTCAGATCGATAACCGCTGTGGCGGCGTCGGCCAGATGTTCGCGGGCGTCGGCCGGATAGTTCTGATGCGACGGGATGGACCACAAGCCGTTTACCTGGGCAACTTGGAAGGGATGCAGGGTGCCGGTGTCTTCGTCGTATTTGACGATCCGCATGCTGTTTGCCACCAGCGGGTCGCTAAAGTCGGGAAACAGATTGGTTTCCGCTTGCTCGGTGGTCGATTCGGCCCGCCGGCTCCAGGGTTCCCAGGCGATGACCAGGGCCACGGCGGCGACGATCAGATAGGTGATGGTGCGTTTGTTTTCGTTCACGGAGAGTTCCTCATGCGCTGCGAGCAGCCGCCCGCTCGTTACGGTTTGCGTTTTTTGGTTTGCAATCGAATACCCGAATGGAACTAGGAGCGCAGGCGAGTCTTGTTGACTCCCTCGCGTTCGCGCGCCCGGCGGTTGAAATACACGAAGAAGGCGACGGCCAGCGGCAGGATGGGGGGCAGCAGCACGCCGCGCAACTTGTATTCGTCCTGCACGCTGCGAATGGTTTTGGCGACTTCGCGCCGCTGCTGTTCGACTTCGCGGTCCCGTTTTTGTTCGAGCAACTTTTTCTTTTGGGCCAGCCGTAGTTCGCCGTCTCGTTTGGCCAGCGCGACCTGCTGCAAAATTTCGTCACCCTTGTTGTCTTTATCCTTGGTCAGAGCCGCGATTTTCTCCGAAAACTCGTTCTGCGCCTTCGGCCAGCGCCTTTTCGAAGTCCTTGTTGAATTTCTGCTTTTGCTCGTCGGCTTCTTTTTCGTACGGCGCGGTCTTTTCCTCCACCCTGCTCAGCGTTCGATACACCGGCCGATGCTTGCGAATGGCAATCAGGCTGTCATCGCCGGCCAACGAATCGAGGATATTGAGCACGAACGGGACATTCTCGAAATGCCACTGGATCTCGTCTCCTTCATCCGCCCCGCGTTGCCGAATCTGAAAAAAGACCGAATATAAGCAGTCCATGTCGCTGACCACGACCACGTCGATCTCCGCGTCCTTGGCCGGCCCCGGGGCGGCCTGGGCAAGCTTTGCACCCAGATCGCCCGGCGAATGTCCCTGGCCGGGCGCATGCTCATGATTGTGTTCATGGTCGTGCGCATGGTCGTGATCGTCGTCGTCGTGAGCGTGCTCGTCGGCCTCCTCGTCGGTCATCTCCTCTTCGGTCATCTGCTCGTCGTCGGCCGCCTTGTCGGACATCGGCAGATTTTCCGCTTTCAACTTGCCCGTGATCCGAGCCGCGATGACATAGCGCTCGCCCGTGAGCTTCTCGATATACGGCAGCGCCGGATTGAATCGCGGACCGAACAAGCTGCGCTCGATGATCTGGTCGTAGGGCACGACGCCCGTCTCTTTGAACGTGGCCGTGACCAGCGGCGTGAACTTGAGCGAGGACGTGCGCTGTCCGGACAAGGATCCCGGACAAGGAAACAAGAGTTGTTGCGTACCGGAGGTGATTGCGTTTTCCTCGTTGAACGGTTCGGGCATTGCCTTGTCTTCGATGAACACGAATTCCTTCTGAGCGCCGTTGTCGCGGAACTTCGGATAGGGATTGTAGTTCTGCCAGACGACGTCGCCGCCGTTGAAATCGACGCCCAGCACGCGCCACAGCTTGGCGACGTCCCCCTTGGGCTGCGGCGGCTGGCGCTGCATGAAGGGATTCATCCCTCCGGGCGGCTGCTTGGGTGCCAGCGTGCCCGGCACGTCTTGCGCAAACAGCGGGAAAGGATCTTCGAAAATCGCGGTCGGCTGGCCCGTTTTGACCGCCGCGATGAAGTTTTCCATTTGCGCCGGCGCCAGCGACGAAGGCTGAACGGCCAACAGCACGTCGTAGCGATCCTTGATCGGATTGGTCGGATCGACCTGCACCAGGTCGTATTGTTTTTGCAGTTCTTCGATGATCGCCTGGTTGGGGGTCTGCGACATGCTTTGCATGTCGAAGCTGCCGTAGAGCTTGGCGTCGGTCGTCAACACGCCGACTTTTTTCCGCTTCTGCTGGCTCACCGTGGCGATCGAGCGCATCAATTCGTATTCCGCCGGCAAGCCCTTGCCCAGAAACGGCATCACGACCTTGTCCAGGCCGCAGGTGACGGCCACGCCCAGGAAGATATCTTCCGGCGTGCGGGAACCGCGCATCCGGGACTCGACCTGTTCCGGTCGAATGCTGAACTGCTGCTCGGCCTGCGTGGCGTCTTCCGAGAGCGGCTCGATCATGTACTTGTAGAGTTCGATCTTGTCGCCGGCCGCGGCTTTCAGTTCGTCCAGCGTGGACAGCAGGTTCAGCTTGGTCTGGACGTAGTTCTCGGGCATGTCGTTGCTGACGTAGGCGTAGATCTTGATCGGCGAGTTGGGGTTCGATCTTTTTGAGCAGTTGCCGGGTGGCGGGCGACAGCGAGACTGAGCCCTCGCTGGTGATGTCGGCCCGCAGCCGATTGTGGTGCCACAGAAAGACGTCGATCGAACGTCACGACGAGCAGCAGGGCCAGGAACCGCACGAAGTAGTGCGTGGCCACGCCCCGGCCTTCCTGCCCGCCGCGCCAGTGCCGGCGGCCGATCAGCACCATGCACAGATACAGCATCAAGGCCACGATGCCCAGGAAGTAGGCCACGCTGGACAAGCTGACCACGCCGCGCGAAAAGTCGCGGAACTGGCTGGCGATGCTCCAACTTCCGATGGTCGAGGTCACGTTCGGATTCTGCAGAATCACGTCGGCCGAGCCGGCGAACGCCAAGGGCGCGTTGAACAGCACGCCCAGCACGAAGCCGACCGTCAGGTTGCCGGTCAGGAACGAAGCCACCATGCCGATCGCCAGCATCGCGCATGCCCACGACCCAGTAGCCGAAGTAGGTGGCAAACAACAGCCCCAAGTCGGGATCGCCGACCCAGAGCAGCACGAGATGTTCGAGACGAACGAAAACAGCCAGCGACACGGTGTAGATCGCCACCGCGGCCAGATACTTGCCCAGCACCACGTCGAAATCGGCGGCCGGAATCGTCAGCAGCAGTTCGTCGGTCCCTTGCCGGCGCTCGTCGGCCCAGATGCTCATCGTGATGGCCGGAATGAAGACCAGCAGGATGTAGGGCAGATACGTGTTCAACTGGTCGAGATTCGCCAGGTTCGAGTTGAAGAATTCGTTGGGCCAAAAGGCGGCGATGCGAGCCCAGCAGCACGAACACGCAGATGAAGACGTAGCCGGTGGGATTGCTGAAATAGCTGATGAAGTTGCGGCGAAAGATCGCCCGGATGACGTGTGCGTTCATGGATTTGCAATCCGCTGTCCTGGAGAACGAGAATGGCTTTCTTCGATGCGCGTAAGTGCCAGGCGACTGAGAGATCAGGCGCGTGGCTGTCAATTCGTGGAAACGCGCGTCGAGGTCCTGGCCCAATTCGCCGACCGGTCCGTCGTAGACCAGCCGGCCTTCGTTGATGAACACCACGCGGCCGGCGATCGCCTCGACTTCTTGCAGAATGTGCGTCGACAGCAAAATCGTCTTGCTTTCGCCCAGGCGGCGGATCGTGTTGCGGACGTCGCGAATCTGGTTGGGATCCGAGCCGGCCGTCGGCTCGTCCAGAATCAGCACGTCGGGCTCGTGCAGCAGCACCTGGGCCATGCCGACGCGCTGCCGATAGCCCTTCGAGAGCTTGCCGATCGCCTTGCCGATCACGCTGCCCAGCGAGCACAGGTCGACGACCTTGTCGATCCGCTCGCTGCTTGTAAGCGTCCGTTGAGCCCCCGTGCGTCGGCAAAAAACTCGAGCAGGCCGCGGGGCGTCATGTCGGGATAGAGCGGGCCGTTTTCGGGCAAATAGCCCAGCCGGGCCGAGCCGGCCAGCCGGTCGGTGGCCATGTCGTGGCCGGCGATCCGGGCCTTGCCCTTGGACGGGGCCAGGTAGCCGGTCAGCAGCTTCATGGTCGTGCTTTTGCCGGCGCCGTTGGGTCCCAGAAAGGCCACCACCTGCCCTTTGGGAATGCTGAACGATACGTCCTCGACCGCGGCAAAATCGCCATAATACTTCGCACAGGCCGACGGCCTCGATCATGGCGGGACCTTGCTGAACGCTCATGTTTGGAACTCGCTTTGTGCGGTGAGAAGGATCAAATCCCGGTGACAAAATCGGCCTAGAAAAACGCTCTCCCACTACCCGTCTCGCGACTGCTAAGCCCTTCGCCGGCAACTATTTTCGTCGGCTCGCCGGCAGGCTTTTCTGGCAGCCAACCGGGGGCGCTGCCGACCCGGGGGGCCCGGCGGCTCGCTGGCGGTGGGCGACAGTCCGCCCGCTTTTCCAGCTCAACCAGAGGCTGAAATTGCCGTGCCGGGGGGCAGCGACCGGGGCAAGGCCGGACCGTTGGACCGACCGCAAGCTCGCTACCAACCGCCCAGCCATCATGGTGCAAGACAAATCAGCCTTAAATCGCGTCCCAAGAAGGTACAACGACGAAGTCCCCTGTCCAGAGCTACGCAGCCCGCCGGGCGTTGGATCGCCCCGGCTCAGGAAAAATCTCGCTGCAAGGCGATCCGCCGCCGCCAATGCTGGTTGTCGGGCGCCGGAAAATCGGTTCGCAGGTGCACGCCCCGGGTTTCTTCCCGGGCCAGTGCGGCCGCGATCGATCATCCGGGCCATCGGTCAGCATATTTTGCAATTCCCAGCCCTCCGGGTCGGGAAACTGCCGCGCCGAGCACGTAGCGGCACCAGCGGTCGATGTTTTCGGCCGCCTCGGCCAGTTCGGTTCCCTCGCGGCGAACGCCGGCCGCCCGCCACATCAGGCTCTTGAGCGAATTGCGGATGTCGGACAGATCCAACGGTTCGCCCGCATCGACCAGCGGCGATTGACCAGCGGCACGGCGCGAAAATCGTCGGCCATCGCGGCGGCCTGCCGCGAAGCCCCCTGGCCGGCATGGGCCCCGTAGACCAGCCCCTCCAGCAAGCTGTTCGAGGCCAGGCGATTGGCGCCGTGCAGTCCGCTGGAGGTCACCTCGCCGGCGGCCCACAAACCCGGGCAGCGAAGTGCGGCCCTCCAAGTCGACCGTCACGCCGCCGATCATGTAATGGGCCCCCGGCCGCACGGGAATCCAGTCGCGCGTGATCTCGATGCCGAACTCGGCGCAGATCGCGGCGATGCCCGGAAACCGCCGCCGCACCAACTGCGGATCGAGATGCGTCAGGTCGAGATAAACGTTCGGGTGGCGGGTTTTTTCCATCTGCGCCACGATCGCCCGGCTGACGATGTCGCGCGGGGCCAGCTCGGCCCGCGAGTCGTAATCGGGCATGAAGCGATACCCGTTCCGATCGACCAGCTGGGCACCCTCGCCGCGCATGGCTTCGGTGATCAGGTTGCGGCTGCTGCCGGCGATGTAGAGCACCGTGGGATGGAACTGCATGAACTCCATGTCGCGCAGCTTCGGCGCCGGCCCGAAAGGCCATCGCCAGCCCGTCGCCGGTGGCGACCTCGGGATTGGTGGTCTCGCGATAGATCTGTCCCGCGCCGCCGCGTGCAGAGAATCGTCTGCTTGGCCCAGACGAACGTCTTGCCGTGCTGGGCATTCCAGACCAGCGCGCCGCGGCAGGCCCCCTCGTGCGTGAGCAGATCGAGCGTAAAGGCATGCTGCCAGTTTCGACGTTCGTCAACTTGCGGGTCCGCTCGATGACGGCCCGCATCACTTCCTTGCCGGTCGCATCCCCCAGGGCGTGGACGATGCGATGATGGCTGTGTCCCCCTTCGCGGCCCAGGTCCAGGCCGCCGGCGTGCTCGTCGAAGTGGGTTCCCCAGCGGATCAATTCGTCGATCCGGGCCGGCGCCTCGCGGACGACCATCTCGACCACCTGGCCGGATCGCACAGATTCGCCGCCGGCCGCGAGCGTGTCGGCGATGTGGTCCTCGAAGCGATCTTCCGGATCCATGACGCCGGCGATGCCCCCCTGCGCGTACGGCGCTGTTCGATTGCTTGAGGCTCTCTTTGCTGACCACCAGCACCGACAGCGCCGGATCGACCGCCAGCGCAGCGCGCAGTCCGGCCAGCCCGCCGCCGATGATCAGCACGTCGGCAAAACGATGCGGCACGCGCTTGGGATCGAACGGCACGAGATAACGCGGAGCGTCTTCGAACATCGTTTTCATATTCCGTACTGGCGCAGCACCAGCTCGAACACGTCGGTATCGGCCAGCGCGGGACCGACCAGCACGCCCGGCTCCGAGGCCAGGATCACGCTGCGCTGCCCATCGTCGCGGGCCGGAGCCCCGTGCGAACCTTTGACCAGCCGGGCATCCAGCGGAATGCTCTTGGTGGCCATGTCCACAAACAACTCCACCGGGTCGTAGCCCGGCTTGCGGTGAATGTCGACCGTGCGGGCAAAGCCCGGGGCGCGGGCATCGTCGAGCCACCAGTAATAGGCTTGCCAACTATTGGGCTGCGAGACCAGCACCACTTCGCCCGAGCGCGGATGGTCGAGACCATAGATGGCCAGCTCGTCTCCCACAAGCACTTGGGCAATCCCCTCGCGCTTGCGAAACAAATCGGCCACGCGCGGCACGTCCGACGGATCGCTAACGAAGACGTGCGACAGTTGATGATCGGCCAGAGCCCAGGCGCGGCTGCCGGCCAAATCCAGTTGTTCGCCGTCTGGCTGGTTGTTCACCGCCAACAAGCCGGCCTCGCGCAGCACGCGATTGGGATAGACCACGTGACTGACCCCCGTGATCGGATATTCGCCGGCCACGATCCACAACGGCCGCGCGTCGGGGTAGGCCGCGTCGATTCCGGCGATCAAGCGTGCCAGCACCTGGTCCAAGTCGACTAGCGCTTGGCGGGCCGCATCGCTATCGGGGCCAGTCTTCTGCGCGGCATAGTCCAGGTGCGGCAGGTAGATGTAGAAGAAGCTCGGCTGAAACTCGCGCGCCGCGTAAACGGCCGAGTCGGCGATCCAGGCCGTGGAGTTGATGTTGGCCAGCGGACCCCAAAAATGCTTGAGCGGAAAATGGCCGAACTGGTCGCGCAGCGTGCCATACATCTCCGTGGGCCGCGTATAGCACCACAACGATTCGGATCCGTCGGGATTATGGATCGGCGCGGGCGTGCAGATCAAATCGGCTTCGGCTCCCTTGCTGTGCAGCGGAAACCAAACGGCCGAAGTGATCGACGCGTCGTGCTGGTGGAGCAAGTCCCAAATCTGCGGCCGCTCGATGCAGTCGTTCCAGGCGGTCCACATCTCGACCTGTTGCTTCTCGCGCCAATAGAAACCGTTGGCCACCACGCCATGCTCGCTGGGCAGTCGGCCCGTCGTCATGTTGGCCTGCACCGGACACGTGACGCAGGGAAAGCTCGGCACGAGATTCGTCAAATCGCCTTCGGCCGCCAGGCGCGCCAAAGTCGGCATGGCGCGCACGTCCTGTTTCCGCAAGCCGGGAATCGACAACAAGATCACGTGGTCGGGCATCGGCGTCGATCCTCAGGCTTTCGGCATGGGCAACGAAAAGAGTGACCGCAAAGTCGCAAAGACGCAGAGAAGAACATCGGAACAGAGAAGAAGATTGTGTCGGGCGAACACGACGACTCGTTTTATTAGGGGCACGGCAGGTCATCGCGGAAGATGGTCTGTGTCTTCGTTGTCCTGACTTTATGGCAATTCTTTTTCCCTAGCTCCTTTTTACCAGCCCTCTCTCCCGGCCCTCTTTGCTCCTTGGCGCCTTTGCGGTTCAATTCTCTTTTCCGAATCGAGAACCAGACGCCGAGGTCACGCCGGGACTCGCGCCCTTGAGCTCCAGGTCGGCGATGTAGAACTCGTATCCGGGTCCCGGGTCTTTGAGCCGGATCTTGAACAGGGTGCGGGTGATATTGGAAACATTCTCGCCGGCGTAGGCCTCTTCGAGCTTGAACAGCTGATCTTCCAGTTCGCGGGAGAAGAACAGTGAGAGTTTTTTGCCCTTGGTGTTGATGCCGGCCTTGGTCAGCATTTTTCGATCCAAGTTCAAAAGGCCCCCCCGTTTCCAGCTAATGGTGATCCGTGGGTCGTCCTGCCGGTTGCCCGTGCGGCGCTCGGGGCGAGGGGACATCAAATGGCTGGCGTACTCGACCTCGCCGTGCGCGTCCTCGGCCCCCAGTTCGATCTCGAAGTAATCGAGCTGCTTGGCGTATTCTTTGCCCGGGATGCCGTCGTCGATGAGCAGCTCGATGTTGTGCAGCACGCGATTTTGCTCCGCGTCCGGCGTCTTGGCCGAGAGCGATCGCGTGCCGGGCGAAGCGGGCGTTGAGCTTGGCGCTTCCGTCTCCGGCGGCGCCGCCCACAGGCCGGCGGCCACTATCCCGACTAGCGCGATTGTAAACGTCAAGGATTTCATCGTCAGGTCTCCTCCGGCAACGTGAGCGCGTTGAACGGGCGCAGGGCTCCAGAAGCAATGCTGTCAATGTACCGCCAGGGCGGCGCGGAACAAAGCCGAGCGATGGTCGGGCCGCCTGAAGAGCCGTTGGGAATGCAGCCCATGGTTGAACACTGCGCAGCGAAATCCCTTGGTTGGGCAAACGCGACATCCGTTCATGCCGCCACGGAGCGAAGGACTCGCGGCGGCGCCGTGGCCCTCCGTACCGGAATCCAACCGCCACGCTACGATGGCCGAATCCGCGAAAGATTGGCCTGATTCCGCTCATTGATTTTGCTAAACGGACGGAAGAGAATAACGACGTCAATCCAGGATGGAGGCTCGACCGTGGGTAATCACAAAACTTGTCCAGATGCACCGCAGCCGTCAACGGCTCTCGCCGAAATATCGCCCCCCACTCTCGCCGAGGTCTGCGAATCGCCGGACGAGTTTCTGGGTAAGCTGGACGTTGGCGCACTCAACCTGATGTGCGCAGCTGGCTTGCCGGGTGCGGAAGGTTTGGACATAGCCAAGCAGATCGCTTGGCTCGATGAAGCGGCCCGTCAAGTCGATTTGCAAGCTCGCGCCCGGATTGAAGAGTTCACGCTCGGCCCCAGCATTTACAGCGATTCGTTGGGCTACTATTTCTGCAACTATCTTCTGCGAACTCTCCAAGAGGGTCTCGGTGTTCGGTACAACCCGGCGCGAATCACTGATTCGGACTTTCAAAACCCACTTTGCAGTGACCCCGATTTCCGCGATTCACGCGACCTGTTCATTCATGGGATGATGGGTGGACCCGGCGGGACGTGTGCTTCAATGCCCGTGATGTACGTCGCGGTCGGACGGCGATTGGGCTATCCGCTCAAACTTGTCGAAGCTCCCGGCCATTTGTTCTTTCGCTGGGAAGACCCCGAGGGACAGCGGTTCGGCGTACCCGAGCGGTTCAACGTCGAAGGCACCGGGCGCGGAATCAGCTTTCGCACCGATGAGCATTATCGGACATGGCCCCGAGAATGGAGGCCGATTGAGAAGAATGCCGGCTGCTATCTGAAGTCGCTGTCCCCGCCGGAAGAACTTGCTGCCTTCTTGGCGACGCGTGGCTCGTGCTTGGAAGACAACGGCCGAACTGCTGAAGCAATCCAAGCCTTCATTTGGGCGACGAAGCTCGTACCTGACGATCTTCGCTACCACACCCAGGTTACGAAACTCCTCAGCCACAGCTACGAAATCGGCATACAGACCCTGGAGGCAGAACGCCGACTGCTCGATGTTGAGCGAATGGCATTTGAGCGGAAAGCTCGCCGATTAGGAAGCGCTCCCGCCCATCCCATCCGAGCCGACGTCCCACGGCACGCCGACTCTTGCGAATGCTTTAGCTGCCGTCAAGCACGCCACGCTGTGCAGCAGGCGCCAATGCCCGGTCATCCACCGGGGTGCGGCTGCGTCAATTGTCAGAGAAGCAGACCGACCCAGTTCCGCCCGTGGTGAAAGGATTGACGCCATGTACTCGCCGCAACTCGGACGATTCCTATCGACTGACCCGCTCGTAGCCGATCCAACGATCCTATATGACAACAACTGGTTTGGGGAGCGGATGACCCTGATGCGGAATCTGTATGGATATTGTCGAAATAGCCCAACTGTGCGAATTGATCCATCGGGGCTCAGATGCTGCGGGCCCGATGTGACAAAGTGGTTTTCGATGGAGGTTACGCTGTTTAGAGCCCAGGCTCAAGCAGCATACGAGAGATTCGCGGGAGTGACGAATATCCCCTCGAGCGCAGGTGAAGGGGGAGGCGCATTCGCGGGAGCGGAAGCCCAACTGAGCGTGGCCCTCCGTGACCTTGCGCTAAAATCCGACTACAAAGCGCGGACTTTCTCGGACCCAGGCTGCCCGCGGCCGTGCCCAAACAGCGTAACGATCTGCGGCAAGTGTATTGCGACGAACCAGCTGGGCAACATCATGTACGGCATAATCGCGGTCGATCTTACGCAAGTCGACGAAGCGAGAAATTACGGGCGCGGCAACATCCCGTGGTATTATCGAATTGTCGGCGCGACCGGTCCGACCAACCCTTGGACTGTTCCTGGGGAGGCATATCGGGAAACCGCTTTCAATATTGGTGTTCAATTTGCTCGAACTGGCAGCGGCTGTGCGCTGCTGAACGTGAATCCCAACGCACCCGTCGATCAAGGAACGGCCAGTTGCACGCCTTGCAGTGCCGAGTTCAAAGGCCCGCACACTAGCTTCAACACAAAGCCGTTGGTCGATCCTGCCGGGAACCTACGACGTTAACGCCGTCGTCTAATGGGCGAAACCATGGCAGAGAAGAGGCAAGGCTTGTGGCTTGGCGGCGACCCGCGCTTGCTTGCCGTTTTGGTTCTTTGCGGCTTGCTTGTGTTCGGGCTTCATTGGCTCACCAGTTTGCTAGCAACGCCGACCCCAGTTTGCGCGTTTCAAAGGCACAAGGGCGTCTTCGAGAAATGCGTAGCCGACGTTAGCTCAAGTAAGGTTCCCGAACGAGTCGATCAGCAAGGCTTTGACGTAACAAATGAATTGGGTCGGATGGGCGTCTCGTATCTGCGCAAGGAAGGTACCTGTGTCATTTTTGTTTTTGAATCCCTACCTCCTGATGCGATCCCGGAATTAGTGTTCTCACCCAATGGATTTCGTGGCTTGCCGCTGGACGACGGATCAGAGCGTGGCAACTCGCTCGTTCATTTGGAAAAGCTCGACCAGCAGTGGTTTTATTGCCTGCGGGACTGACCGAAAACAATTCTCCGCCCCCCCCTCACCGCACCTTTTGCATCTGCCGCAGGAAGTCGGCGTCGAGCCGCGACAGGTCGTCGCCGAAGGCGGCGCGGAATTCTTTGAGCCGGGTGGCCGGATCGTCCCACAGAAGCTGCTGCTTCTCGGAAAGCATCTTGAGATAGGCCACATATTGCTTGGGATGATTGCGGATCAGGTAATAGTTCAAAGCCCAGGCTTCGGCATACGCATCCAGTGCGTTGCGAGCATCGCGCATCCGCTTGTCGTCCACCAGCAGCGATTCCAGCGAACCGGCAGGCCGCCGGGCGAGGTACTCGCGAAACTGGCCCAGCCGCGAGTGGTTCACCGCCCCGATGCTCCGCCAGCCCTTGGGACTTTGCAGGTCGGGGGTCTCGAAGTAAACGGCCAGCCCCTCGCTGAGCCAAACCGGAATGTCGGCAAAACGGACTTGCAGACCGCAATTGAACGCGATCTGATGCGTCGCCTCGTGAATCACGGTGGCCACCATCGGCTCGGCCTCCGGGCGGGCGAGCATGGCGTTGATTTGCGTCGCCGAGCCGCGGCGATCGCCGGCCGCGCGGATCGACTCGACGCCGGACAGGTCGTACATCGTGATCCGATTGGTTTGCAGGCTGTAGTAGCCGATGATCGATTCGGCCCCTTGCTTCAGCTCGGGCGTCGAATATTTGACGTACGAGTCGCGATCGCCGAACACGACGGCCACCAGCGGAAATTCGGGCTCGTGAAGCTTGAATCCCTTGTGCGACCAATAATTGGTGAAGCCCCGATAGAGCCGCTCCAAAAGCGTGCCGCACCAGGTGGCATACTCTTTACTCGTGCTATAGCAGATCAGGTAGTGGGCCGTCTGATGGACCTCGAACCCTTCGGGCAATTGCTTGAGCATCTGCCGGGCAAGCCCGTCGCGGGCCAGGGGCGCGAAAGCGTCCTCGTCGGTCTGGCGCGAACGCAGTTCCTCGGGCTGCACGGCCCACAACTCGCCGTCGGGCGCCAGCAGCAGCAGTCCGCCGTCGGCCGCCTTGACCAGGACCCGGCCCGAGACGTTCAGATCCGCGCCGTCGCGGCGCAGTTGCACGTGGTCGACCGCTCGCAGCGGGGCCGCGGCCGCAAACCAGGAGCACGACGGCGAGCAAGCAGCGGATCGACACGTTAGGAGCTACCGATATGAAGAGGGCACGTTCGTCGCCCGGATTGAAAAGCGATTCAGGTTCGCGGCGCTACCTCTAGCATCGCACGGCAGCGTGCCTGGGCCAAGAGCGGCGCCGCCCCCTTTCGCCCGGCTTCCAGGCGACAGAACGGTTTTGCCGGTTGGGCCGTGCTGGCCGGCCGATTGAGCAGGGCTTCGCGACGCTTCTACACCGCCCATCGGCGACCGGTTGACCGCCGCCTAAGTTCGCTCGCTGGAAGCGGGAGGCGAGGGCGGGATTTGCAGGCTGCCGGTGACCTGCAAGTCATCGACGCGCAGCTTGCGCACCACAAGCTGGTCGATCTCGAGCCGCCGGATGCGGGCCCGGCCGATTGCCAACCGACCAATCGCCACTGCCCCAATGGCGAGCGCGCCGAGTGCCAAGGCGCCAACGGCCAGCGCGCCGACCGTGGAAATCCCCACTGCCTGAGAGCCGATCGCGACATGGCCGGCGCGGTTCGGCTGGACATTTCCAGGGCCGACATCTTTCGGCGCTGCGGTTGGCTGCTGAAAACGGGAAGCGAAGTTTCGTGCCGGCATGAAAGATTTTCCGTGGCAAATGGCAATCGATCGGATTCAAAAGTCCGGAATCGTCAATGATCGTCGCGGCCGACGAGTTTTTCTTCGGCCTTGTCGGCTTGCCAGGCAATGGCCGGCAAGACGCGCGCCACGGCGGCCGGATCGAGCGTGTCGACCATCTGGTTGGCACGCAGCACGATCATGTCCTGGCCGGCGATGGATTCGACGGCGAAGGCGGCGTGAATCATTTTTGTGTTATAGCGCAACAGGGCCGGCGCGTTCTTCTCGTTGAACGGGCCGCATATCGAAGAATAGGTCACGATGGCGTGCCCGGTCTCGTCCGTTTGCGCAAATCCGATCGAGACGACCTGCTTGCGGAGCGAACCGATCGGCAGCGTCACACGCCAGGCGTCCGGAGTTTCTTCCAGTTTATAGCCGCCGGCGGTTATGACGCTGCGCAGCAGCGCACGCGGATCGACCGCTTCGCCGGCCAGATCGCCGAAGTCCAAGCCGCTGGATTTGCCTGCGACGCTCGGATTGTCGGCAATGGCGAAAGCGCCGCCGGCCGCAGCCTGGCGGACCGCAGCGGACGCCTGGCCAACGGCTGCCGGCGCGGCGCCGGGACTGTTGCCGGCCATGGCATCGCGGATCAGGCCGGGCATCATCATGCCGAAGCCGGCGCCGACGCCCATGCCCAGCGTGCCGCCATCGCCACCCCGTTCGGCCAGTTTCGACAAGCTGTTGGCGGCTTGAAACTTCATGTAGGCATTCAAGTCTCCGACGGCGCCCATCGAACTGCGGGCGTCGATCGCCTTTTGCACTTCCTCCGGCGGGGTAATGGCGCTGACGAAAAAGTCGACCAGTTCGAGGCCGTATTTCGCGAAATCCTCGGCGACCTTGGAGCGGACGTTGGCGGCGACCTCGTCGTAGCGGCCGGCCAGTTCGAGCATGCCGACATTGAGCTTGCCCAACACGTCGGTCAGACGCGAAACGATCAGGTCCTTGAGAAACGCCGTGATCGCGTCGGTCGTGTATTTGTCTTGAGTGCCGACCAGCGTTTCGATCAGCCGCTTGCCGTCGACGGCGCGGAACGAGAATTTGCCGAAACTACGCAGCCGCACGATGCCGAAGTCGGCGTCGCGCAGCGTGATCGGCTGCTTGGTCCCCCACTTCTGATCCAAAAACGTCTGCTTGCCGACAAAGTAGACCGCTGCCTGAAAGGGCGACTTCTCCCAGGGGATCGTCAACAGCCGCGTGAGGATCGGCACATTGGCCGTGGTCAGCGTGTGCCGGCCCGGACCATAGGTATCCAGCGCCTTGCCGTCGCGATAGAAAATCGCCTCTTGATTGGCCTGAACGATCAATTGTGCGCCGAGTTTGATGTCGGCGGTGCCATTTTCCGGCATGCGGGCGAAGAGCGAGGAGTTCGACTCGTCGAAAAACTGAATGACTTCCAATCGCAGGCCCATCGCTAGATCCTTACCGCATTGTTTCGCGGGAAAATGTCAGTCGCTCTCAGGCGGGTCGGCCTGCTAGCGGCGCAACGCTGATTATCAGGTCTTCCAAAGCAAAAGGAATAGGCCCGGCCTGTGCACCAGATACACGGAGTTGCGCGTGGCACACCTCCAACTGAATTGAAATCCAAAAGCCAGGCTCGAAGGTAATTCGTCGGCCAAGGGCCGGTCTTGGACCCGAGTCGCGCAAGACCCAGCGCCGGCAATGCTCGCCGAGCCCGTTGGTTTGGCGCAAGTCATTCCGGCTGAGCCGGTTGAGTCGGCGGCTGCGGCGCGGATTGCCGCGACCGGCTGCTTGTCTCCGAGGCAGCCGGAATTTGGCTGCTCAAGCCACCCCGATCCGCGGCCGCGGCGACGGCCCGGAGACACTCGTCTGGCTGGTCCCCGGGGCCTTTGCTATAGTCCGGCCGCAAATCTCTATTCCGTTCGGACCTTCTCCTCGTGCGGTCGGCATGCAGCCATTTCGTTATAAGCTGCTGGCGCTGAGCGCAGCGCTATGTTATTGCTATTTGTTTGGGGCTGCGCGCATCAGCCCAGCCGTGCGGCATGGAAGTGGCCCTGGAGCCCGGAAACGGACGACGCGGTGGGCATTACCACGCCGCGCAAACGCATCGAGGCCATGAAGCAGTTGCAGGCCGATGCGGGCAAGCAGTCGCCCGAACAGCAACAACGAATCACGGACGACCTGGCCAAGCAGATTCAGGGGGAGCAAGATCCCCTGGTTCGACGGCATATCATTCGCACCATGGGCTACTTCGACACCCCGGTTGCCGGCGCCGTGATCAAGGCCGCGGCAAACGACTCCGACAGCTCGGTGCGCATCGCGGCTTGCGAGGCCTGGGGTCATCGCGGCGGCAAAGAGGCCGCCGAAGCGCTCACCGGAATTCTGTCGAGCGATACCGACACGGACGTCCGGCTGGCCGCGGCGCGGGCCATCGGCCAGACGCACGACAACGGGGCCGTAGGCAATCTGGCCGAAGCCTTGACGGATCCCAATCCGGCCATTCAATTCCGCATCGCCACCTCGCTCCGAGAACTCAGTGGCAAGGATTACGGCACCGACGTCAATCGATGGCGGGCGTATGCCAAAGGGGAGAGCACCGCGGATCCGCCCGTGTCGGTGGCCGAACGGGTCAAGAGTTGGTGGTCCCGCTAGCACGCCCGCGCTGGGTCCTTCTGACTCAGCCAGGACATCGGCCCTCCCAGCCGCACACCGATTGCAGTTCTCGCTCACAAACGCATGCCTGCGGCGTGTTTGGCCCGACTCCCGGCCGGCTGGTCGAGGTTTAAACTGCGCTGACTTGGTAAGCCGCCATTTTCCCCAGTCCGCCCGGAGTGGACCGGAAAAATGAAACTCACGATCTGTGGTCAATCGGCGGGCCGGCGTTGTCCGATATGACTACTCGAAGGCATCATGGGCAGCGCTTGCTAGCAAGCGGCATGCTTTCTAGATTGATTCACCTCCAGGTCGACTGGGCGATCACCGGGTCGGTTTCAGATGTCGGCCTCAGATTTGTGAGCTAGCGATGTCAGGAAAGCTTGTGCTGCTTGCTCTGTGCTGCTCGTCGGTCGTCGGAGCCGCACCGCTGCGCCCGGCGAGCCCACGAGATCGAAGTTCAAATACCATGTCGTCCGACCGGCGTTTACTTCGAACGACGAGGCGGAGCAGAGTCTTCCCGGCGCGATTTCCACTGCGGTGATCGAAGCCGCTGCGGCCGAACCGGCCGACTCCGATGCGCTCACTCCACAAATGATTGCGCTGCGCGACAAATTGCGCCATGTGCTGTTAGCTTATTATCCGAATCACCAGAACACGCGCGATAATAACGCTTGGGAAATCATGCACGAGATCATCGCCTACGGCGTCGAGTCGCAATTGTTCCGCGACGGGCCCGGCGGTCCGAAAGTCAGTGCCATCGGTTGGATGTGCTACAACGGGTCGTGCAAAGGTGAGCAGATGCTCTACTTGGACGGCGGAAAACTGGTCGCCCGCAAGGGTCCCGGCGTGCAAGGCCACTACGGCCAATTTCTGGCGATCCTTGCGCAGTCGCACCTCGCGGCCGATTATCCAATGCTCGTTTCCGGCAAGAAATTCACCCTGCGCGACCTGATCGATTGCGAGAAGTTGGATTGCCTGGCGGGCGAAGAACTGACGTTCAAGCTCATCGGCCTGATGCACTATCTCGACTCCAACGACACTTGGCGCAGCCGCGACGGGCAGTTGTGGTCGATCCAGCGATTGATCTCGGAAGAAATCAAACAGCCGATTCGAGGCGCCGCCTGCGGCGGCACGCATCGCCTGATGGGGCTCAGCTATGCCGTCAACAAGCGGGCCAAGCGCGGCCAGCCGATCGACGGCGAATTTCGCCGAGCGCAGACGTTCATCAACGAATATCACCGCTACACGTTCGGCCTGCAAAACCCCGACGGCAGTTTCAGCACCCAATGGTTCGTTCGCCGCGAGGCCAAGCCGGACGTCGATCGCCGCTTGAAAACCACAGGGCACACCCTCGAGTGGCTGTGTTTCTCGCTCTCGGACGACGAACTACGGCAGCCGCAGGTCGTCAAAGCCGTGGATTATCTGGCAAACCTATTGGCGGGCGGTCAGGGCCACACTTGGGAAATCGGACCCCTGGGGCATGGGCTGCATGCCCTGGCCTTGTACGATGCCCGTGTATTCCGCCCGGCGGCCGCCGGGCCGTCCGCACCGCAGCCGGTCGAGCCCAAGGCCCCGCTTGCCCCCCGGGAGCGGCCCATCTTTGAGGTTGCGGATCGGCCCTCGTGGTTCGATCTGCCGGCCTGCCGGATCGGAAACGATGTCGAGCGTCTGCCGGCGCTACCGGAGTCGGACGGCCAGCCGGCCGATCCCGATGACGAAGGTTGTCTTTAAGCGACCCCTGGTGGCGAGCGCTCGTTGGCGTTGCCCGCCGCCCGGCATGCGCGAAAATGCCGAGAAAGTTGCGACATCCAGGTTGTCGGTTGTGGGCAAACTTTCTACGATTGCCGGGGAGTCGCGGCGCTGGACCGCGCGTCGACCGTCGCGGTCCTGGCAAACCGGCTGAACCTGATTGACCCCTAGCAAACCAATGGAACCGG
This sequence comes from uncultured Planctomycetaceae bacterium, assembly GCA_963793635.1. Classification (GTDB taxonomy): domain Bacteria; phylum Planctomycetota; class Planctomycetia; order Pirellulales; family PALSA-1355; genus CAWCAX01. The sequence continues at coordinate 107,805 of CAWCAX010000005.1, read as the reverse complement.
GGCGACCGTCGGAAGCCCCGGGAAACAGGGCGTTTGATGAGGTTGTGGAACTCCATTTTCTACCTAGCCATCCATTGTCTAGCCATCCATTGTGTCTGCACTGCGCTTTAACGAACAGTTCTTGACCCTGTTCGACTCCGCCGTCAAGCTCTCGGCGGCGCTCGACGCCGACGCGCTATTGCTGCTGGTCGACGCGGTGGCCGACTGGGATCGCCTCAAGCAATTGGCCGACGGCACGAAGATCTTGATCGCCGCGGACGAGCGCTCGCAGATCGAGGGGGCCCACGAATGCGGCTTCGCCACCGTGGTGCTGAAAATGCCCGACGCCCCGGTTTATGAAAAGCTCACGCAGGCCCTCTTGGAAAGCGTGGCCGATGACATTCTCGCGCCGGGGGCCCGGGTCGTTTCGATCTATAGCGGCTTCGAGGCCGACGCGCAGGACTCGGTCAGCATCATCCATCTGGATGAACACCTCGGCCAGCTCACGGCCCGCGACTTGCGCCAATTGGAAACCAGCGTACCCCTGGACACCCTGAAGACGGTGGTCGACATTGCGGTGGCCATCGGCCGCGAGGGGCGCGAAGGCAAGCCGGTGGGAACGCTGTTCGTCGTCGGCGATTCGCGCAAGGTGCTGGCCAGCAGCCATCCGACCGGATTCGATCCGGTGCGGGGTTACAGCCGCAAGGAACGCGACCTGGACGACCCGCGCGTCCGCGAGGGGATCAAGGAGATCGCCCAGCTCGACGGCGCGATCGTCGTGTCGGCCGAGGGCATCGTGCTGGCCGCGGCGCGGTACATCGACGCGCCGGCGGAGAATCTGACGTTGCCCAAGGGGCTGGGCGCGCGGCACTGGGCGGCGGCCGCCATCAGCCGCAAGACCAAGGCCGTGGCGATCGCGGTCAGCGAGTCGAACGGCAGCGTACGGATCTTTCAGGACGGCGAAGTCACTTTGCGGATCGAGCCCTTCCGGCGTCCGATGAAGTGGAAGGACAACAGCTACAACTACGAGCCGCCGAAGGATTAGCGGCCCGCCAACATCTCTTCGACCAGCTTGCGCGGGCGCCAATGTCGACCACGTGGACTTGCCCTGTGAATTGCTCGGCGCCGGCGACCAAGAAGCCCGGCTTTTGCGCCACGAAAGTGCAAGTGTGCGCCGCGCGAATGGTATGCCGCGCCGACTGGCCGGTGTCGCAATCCAAACCGCTCGGCAAATCGACCGCCATCACCGGCAGACCCGAAGCGTTGATCGCGTCGATCACGGCATCCAGCGGCGAGCGCGGCTCGCCCTTGGCGCCGGTGCCGAGCAGCGCATCGACCAACCACGCCGCACCGGCAAGCTGCGCGGCGGCATCGGCCGAGCCGGTCATCTTCACGATCGGCACTCCGCTGTGCTGCAATATCCGATAATTGACCGACGCATCGCCCGTGCCCCGCGCGGGGTCTCCCCACACCAGCACTTTGACCGTAACGCGGCGCAGGTCCAAATGCCGGGCAATCACAAAACCATCGCCCCCATTGTTGCCCGGTCCGCAGCACACGACCACCGAACCGGGAGCGCCGAACTGGCAGAGCTTTTCGGCCACGCCGCGGCCGGCATTTTCCATCAGCAGGATGCCCGGCATGCCATACTCGGACATGGCACGCTGGTCGAGCTGGCGCACACGATCGCGGCTGAGCGTGGGTGGGGTCATGGTGATCTCAGTCGCCGCGGGGCCGTTCTAAGCGGTTGCAAGTATCGCGGGTAAGCCGGTGTGAGTTCTTGCGGCGCGCCACCGGCGGTCGTCGCCCCGCCGGCTATTTGTGATTTGACGCATTGTAGTCTCGGATCTTCTCCTTCGTTCCGATTTCCGAATTCGAACGTACTTACTGCTCGTCGACCTGAGTGGGCAGACGTTTGGCCGAATCGACGCAGTCGGTGGCCCGCATCAGAATCGGCCCGGCCAGGGCCATGACAAACACATAGGCCGCCGCAAAGGGACCCAGCCGGGGATCGAGCCCGGCGTCGACCCCCAGTCCGGCGATCACGATCGAAAATTCGCCGCGTGGCACCAGGGCCACCCCCGCGCGCAGCCGGGCCCCGCGATCCAACCCGGCCCGGCGAGCCGCCCACCAACCGGCGGAAACCTTGGCCAGGGCGCTCACCAGGCCCAATAGTCCGGCCAGAGGTAACTCGGCAATCAAAGAACCGGGATCGATCTGCAGACCGAAGAAAAAAAAGAAGATCGCGGCCGACAGATCGCGCAGCGGCTCGACCAGTCGGCGGGCTTGCCGATCCAAAGGGTCGGAAAGCGCCAGACCGACCAGAAAGGCCCCCACCGCGGCCGACACCCGAAGTTTTTGGGCGATTCCGGCGACCAGCAAAACCAGGCCCAGCGTGGCCAGTAAAATCACTTCGTCCGAGCGGTGCGCCAGCGATCGACTGACTTTCGGGCCCACGCGCACAGCGATCAACAGCACGACCGCCACGGTGGCCAGTGCCCCCAGCACGGAAAAAATCGCCCGCGTCAAGCCTTGGTCGACCAACAACACCGCCACCAGCGGCAAATAGACGGCCATCGCGAGATCCTCGATCACCAGGATCGAGACGACCAGCGGCGTTTCCGGGTTATTCATGCGCCGCAGATCGGTCAGCGCTTTGGCGATAATGCCGGATGAGGAAACGTACGTGGCACCGCCGAGTAACAGCGCCCCCAGCGAGCCGAAGCCCAGCGCCCATCCGGCCGCGAGGCCGGGCAAAAAGTTGATCACCAGATCAAACAGACCGGCCGGAAGGCCGGTGCGCAATTTCGCCCAAAGCTGCTGTGCCGTGTACTCGAGCCCCAGCATGAACAACAGCAGGACGACTCCCAGTTCCGCGCCCAGATGGACGAAGGTCTGGCTGAATTTGAGCGGCGCCAGCCCCCCATTGCCGAAAGCCAGTCCGCCCAGCAAATACAGCGCGATCGAAGGAATACCCCAGCCGCCGGCCAGCCGGGCCAAGAGCGACAAGCCGATCAGGACCGCACCCAGTTCGATGAAGGTCGCGGCCAGATCATTCTCGGCGGCGGCAAGCAACATCACGCGGGGTCACCCGGCTGGCGGATCAAGCTCAACACCTCGGACAGGATCTTTCCGTTCGTGGCAATGCCCTCGCCGGAATGAATCGTGGGCCGACCTTGCCAATCGGTGAACGTACCGCCGGCTTCTTCCAGGATCGGTTGCAGGGCGGCGGCGTCCCAGATGCTCATGACCGGATCGACCATCAGTTCGGCCCGGCCGGTGGCGACCAACAGATAGCCGTAACAATCTCCCCAGGTGCGCGAAGCTGCGCCGCGGCCTCCAGACGGTCGAGCGCTGCCTGGCGGCCGCGCGTGCGAAAGGTCGTGGCGTCGCTCGTGCAAAAGAGCGACTCGCTCAGCCGGGCCCGGTCGGAAACGCGAGCCCGCGCGGCGCGGCGCTGCCACGCTCGTACCATGCTCCGCCGCCGACCGATCCATACACGCACTCGTCCAGGCCGGGGACGTAGATCACCCCCAGCACGCTGCGCGCTTGATACTCGACGCCGATCAGTGTGCCGTACAGCGGCACGCCGCGCACAAACGACTTGGTGCCGTCGATCGGATCGAGAATCCAGCGAAAGCCGCTAGTGCCGGGCAGCTCGGGAAACTCTTCGCCCAAGATTCCGTCGGCGGGGAATTTTTGCCCGATCCGCTCGCGAAGCAGTTGCTCGGCCTGACGGTCGGCGACCGTGACGGGCGTCGCGTCGTGTTTCAGCTCAACGGCCAGATCGGCCCGGCAGAAGTAGCCCAGCGTCAGCCCACCGGCCTCGCGGGCGGCCCCGAGCGCCAATTGCAATCGGCCGGCAAGGTCTCGGGGCTGCCAGGTCTTCGCTTGCGGATCCGACGTTTGCATGCTGTCGAGCGTAACGACGGGCTCGCCCGCTGCCAAGTGCACAACCTCTCGCCCGGTGATCCAGTGTCGACACCGTGCGAGCGAGTCAGGACGCCTTGGCCGTGGGCTCCGCCGCGAGCGGCATCAAGTCGGCCAGTTTAATCTCGGCGAGCTGACGCCGGGCGCTGCGGTTGATATCGTCCAGCACCTCGCGCAAGCGACCCTGAAACATCCCCCCGTTGGTTCCATCGACCGACGGAATGGTCGAGATCAGCGGACCCTCGATGGCTTCGATGACATCCAAGAGCGAGATGTCTTCCGGCTTGCGCTCTAAAGCGTAGCCTCCCTCGACACCGCGCGTGGAATGCAGGATGCCGTGGGTCACGAGGTGCCGGAGAATTTGGAGCAAAAAACGTTCGGGCATGTGGCCGTCGGCGGCCAATTGGCTGCAAGGGACAGGCTCTTCCGACGGCGTCTGAGCAAGTTGCAGAGTAGCCTGAATGGCATAAGCGACAGTACGCGAGATTTTCATACAACTTTTTGGTCTACTTTGCAGCCGTAGCGTGCCAGAGAGCCCATGCATCTGCTCCCACATGCACAGACCGGGCAGCGACTGCGGAACCGGCCTACGGCTTAGGAATGTTTGCCAAATCCACCTCCTTACGAACGATCTCGTGCGACCATCACACGCTTGTCGTATGCCCCACGCGAGCATAACTTGTTCGCCCGAACCCTCATGGATTCCGGCAGCGGCACCTTGCCGAGCGTTGGCCCCGGTCCGTTCTGGTAGCAAGTCTATCGGCCTATTGCGATTTAAACAAGCAATTGTCGATTCCGCAGGAGTTCGACGATCCGGTCGATTGGGAAGCCTCGGCCGGAATGCCGGTCGCCGTCGGTCCGGTTTCAGCACGGAAGGCGTGCCATATGAGCAGGCCGGCGCCGCAGACCAGGAAGCTATCAGCGAGATTGAAGATCGGCCAATTGATGAGCTGAAAATTCAGCCAATCGCGAACGGCGTACACCGGCGCCCCGGCGGGGTGCGGACCCCCCCGGTCCCATGTCAGCCCGGGCAGGCCGAGCCGGTCATACAGATTTCCGAAAATGCCGGCGGTCACCAGCGCTAAAGCCACGGCGAGCAGCAGATCGCTGGCGGCGCCGGCAATGAACAGCCAGTAAACGATGCCCAGTGCGGCGACGATCGATAAGCCGGCGAAGAGCGCGACTTGTCCCTGGCCAATGCCGAACAAGGCGCCTTCGTTCAAGCTGGTGGTAAAGCCGAAAACCCCTTCCCAGAGCCACTCGGTCGGCTGTTGATGGGGCATTTGCAAACGATCGAAAATCCAGTGCTTGGTGAGCAAATCGAGCGCGCAACCGCCGACGGCAATCAGCAGAAATAGGGCGTAGCGACTGCGGGGAACCGCCTTCATGGCAAGCGCCGCTGCGAGGTGAGTGGGGACGCCTGACCGCCGGCTCGCGCCCTGAAGCACACTGCTAGCGAGTTAACTCTGCTCGAGCTTCTGAGCGCACTTGATGCAATGCGGAGCATAAGGAATGGCGTTCAGCCGGGTTTTGCTGATCGGTTGCGTGCACTCTTCACACAGACCGTACAGGCCGTCTTCGATTTTCTCAAGAGCGTTTTCGATCGAGTCGAGCGTTCCCCCCTCGGTCTGCATCAGGCTCAAGGTGAACTCTTGCTCGAAATTGTCACTTCCCAAGTCCGCCATGTGAATGGGCATGCTGGACAAATCGCCGTTCGTTTCCGAGCGGGTCTTTTTCAAGGCCGCGTTGGCCATCGCATCGACGTCGCCCCGGAGTCGAGCCCGCAAGGCCACCAACTGGAGCTTGTAAATCTTCAACTCGGCCTTCTTCATAATCGATCTCTCCGCACGCCAGAGCAGGTCATTATCGGAAACGACAGACTCGTTATTTTAAAATGGCCCGCAGGGCATGTCAATTCAATGCCGGTTCGCCGTAACGGATTGCTGGCGCTGCCGATGCATCGATTTCGCGGCGCCCAAGAGCACTTGACTTCGAGGGCTCGCGCCGCATACTCACGGGCAACGGTGCTATTGCCCCCGAGCTGTGCAATCTGCCGGAAAACGTCCTGCCGGAAAACCTCGACCAGAACCGCCAACCGCCTCCGCCCGGAGTCAAACCCAAAATGAGTCGCCCCAAGATCAGTATTATCGGAGCCGGGAATGTCGGCGCAACCTGTGCCCACTGGTGCGCGGCGGCCGAGCTGGGGGACGTCGTGCTGCTCGATATTCCGCAGACCGGCGACATGCCCCTGGGCAAGGCGCTGGACCTGATGCAAGCCTCGCCGATCATGGGCTTCGATGCCAAAATCACCGGCACCCATGACTATGCCGACACTGCCGGCAGCCAAGTGGTAGTGATTACCGCGGGCATTCCCCGCAAGCCCGGCATGAGCCGCGACGATCTGCTGGGCACCAACGCCAAGATCGTGGGCAGCGTCGCGGAGCAGGTGGCCCGGCACAGTCCCGAGGCCGTGATCATCGTGGTCAGCAACCCGCTGGATGCGATGGTGCAGCGCGCCTGGCAGGTCAGCAAGTTTCCGCCGCAGCGCGTGCTGGGGCAGGCGGGCGTGCTCGATACGGCCCGTTACCGGACGTTCCTGGCGATCGAACTGGGGGTCAGCGTGGAGGACGTGTCGGCACTGCTCATGGGCGGCCACGGCGACACGATGGTGCCGATCCCCAGTTGCACGTCCGTGGGCGGCATTCCGGTGACGCAATTGCTCGACCCCAAGCGGCTGCACGAGATCGTCGAGCGCACGCGAAACGGCGGCGCCGAGATCGTCAATCTGTTGAAAACGGGCAGTGCCTATTATGCTCCGGCCGCCGCGACGGCGCAAATGGTCGAAGCCGTCGTGCGCGACAAGAAGCGTTTGTTGCCGTGCGCCGCGTACTGCGATAAGCAGTACGGCGTCGGCGGCTACTACGTCGGCGTGCCGGCGATTCTCGGCGCCGGCGGCGTCGAGCGGATTATCGAACTGAAATTGAATTCGGAGGAACAGGCCCAATTCCAGAAGAGCGTGCAATCGGTGAAGGAGTTGGTCCAGGTCATGGCAGGATTGACCTGAAAACCGGCCCGCGTCGGGAACGGATCGCGGCACTTCCTGGCCCAGGCGTTTGCCAGGCGACGCATCTGCCAACCGGTCGCTGCGAGTTGTTGGTGTTTTTTGGCTAAACAGGAACCTCAAGACCGCCTCGCGCGGCCATGCCCGCAGAAACCAGTCCCCCCTTCGCAAGCCAAGGCTGGCGTTGACACGTTGCGATTTGTTGGGTTACAGTCCGCAACTTGAAAATGACCCTCGACCAGATTCACCCTACTCGTTCGTGCTTGCAGCGGCGCGTGTCTTGGCGCCACCGGCAGGGCGCGCGCGTAGCCCCTCGCCGAGTACCCGGCCGCAGTACCGCGGGGTGCGGGCCCGGTCGGCTGCGGTTGCTGCCATCAAACCTCGGGAAGTCGGCCCTTTGGCCGGTCAGTAGCCCGCTGGTTGCCGCTTGTCGTTCCACACGGCCGCGATAGCACTCGCGGCGACGTTCTCGAGACCCGATTAGAAAAATCTATGAATCGCATCCAGCAATACTGGTCCGACGCCGGCACGGTGAATTGCCTTGATTCGACGGAGGCGGAGGCGGGGCGATTTCTGCCCGCGGCGGTTGGCGCCTGCCATTCGCTGTTCGTGCCTCTGCATTACGAGCGGAACTATGCTTACCCGCTGATCGTCTGGCTGCATGGAGCCAGCGACGACGAGCGTCAACTGAAACGGATCATGCCGTTTGTGAGCGTGCGAAACTACGTGGCAGTCGCGCCGCGGGGGACCGTGGGGGCCGACGAGGAACAAGGCCGAACGGGTTGCTCTTGGAGCCAGACCGAAGATCACATCTTGCTGGCGGAACACCGCGTGCTGGAAGCCGTTGGCATGGCCTGCCAGCGGATGAACATCGCTGCGGACCGGGTTTTTCTGGCGGGATTTGGCAGTGGCGGCACGATGGCCCTGCGCATGGCTCTGAACCTGCCGCAATACTTCGCCGGCGCGGTTTCGATCGGCGGCCCCTTTCCGACCGGGTTCATGCCTTTGGCCCAACTGCATCGCGTTCGCCAACTGCAATTCTTGCTGGCCAGTGGCCGCGACAGCAGAACGTATCCCCCCGACCGCGTTTGCGAGAATTTGCGATTGATGTATTCCGCAGGCATGTCGATCAGCTTGCGTCAGTATCCTTGCGGCGACGATTTGACCACGCAGATGCTATCGGACGTGGATCGCTGGATCATGCAGCAGATCTCGGCGCCCGTGGTGGCGACGGAAAATCGTGCTCAGCCGCGCGCCGGCGGCAGCCCCGACTGATGGGCTGTGGGCAAGCTCGGGGGGCGCAGCGGCCAGGTCCGTGTGCCATTGACATTCTGGCGCCGTTTCCGGTACAAGCTGTCGCCCTTTTTTGTACCCTTTGCATCCTCTCTGCGGTGGCGCGGTTTTCCCCGCGTCGACTTTTCTCGAAGCTTGCGTTGCCGGCATCACGTCCTTGAACTCGGCAGCACGGCGTAAGGAAAGCGGTGCGCGAGGAGGCGGTGCGGAAGTCCGCAGAGTGGGGATGCGATTTGCGGCAGGGATGCCTCGATGAGCGTCAAGAATCAGCAGCCTACAGCATGGCCGAACTGGCGAGCCCGGTTGGCTTCCGGGCTCCCTGCTGCGCGCGTGGCTGATGATCAGCCGGGCTCGGCGCCTGATCGTCTTGGCAGCGCTGTTGGTGCTGCTGCTGGCCAGTCCACTGGTGCTACTCTGGATGCAGACCCTGCTGCGGCAGCGCGAAGCTCCCGTCGAGCGTCCGACCTTGGGGCAAGCTCTGACGGCGCTCGACGACCAATCGTTCGTGCAAGCCCGACTGCTGGCCGAGCAAGTCGACCGTAGCAAGCTGCCGGCGGCCGAGCAGGGTGGCCCCGACTATGTGCTGGCCGTCGTCGCGGCGCAAGAAGCCGACGAATTATGGGGACAGGAAAAGAAGGACTACTTTCTGCTTGCCGCTCGTCACCTGGAACTGGCCCGAGATCGGCGCTACGAGCCGGCGCTGACGCCCGAGAGCCTGCTGTTGCTTGGCAAGAGCTTGTATCTGTCAGGCCAGGTGACCGAAAGTCTGCCGATTCTGGAGCAGGCCCTGGAAGCGGCGCCGGAGCGGGGGACCGAAATTCACCAATTGCTGTCGGGCGCTATTGCAACGGTCCCCAGGCCGATCTGGACCGCGCGCTGGAGCACAACCAGCAATATTTGGCCGGCCCCGATCTAACGCAAAGCGATCGCGAGACCGGGATGCTCGAACAGGCCCAGTTGTTTTGGCAACTCAAGGATTACGACGCCTGCACCGTCGCGCTGGATCGAATTCCGGCCGACGCTTTCATCCGCCCGGAAGCGGAGCTGCTGCGCGGGCAACTTCGATTGCGAACGGCGCGCGAACTGAGAGGCAAACTCAGCGAGGCCGCATCGCCCGAAGATCGTCAGACGGTCAAGGCGTGCTATGAGGACGCGATCAAGATTTTGCGCCGTGCCCAGGATGATCCGCTGGCCGATCGAGCGATCCGGCAGTCGATGTATCTGATCGGCGTCTGCTTGTTGGAAATGGGAGACGCGCGGGCGGCCCAAGTCGCAATTCGAGCGTACCTGCGATTTGCATCACGACTCGCTCGAGGGCATTGCGGCCGGACTGCAAGTGGCCGAGCTGCTGTTGGAAGCGCAGCGCGACGAGCCGGCCCTGGAGGCCTTCCGGCGAATGCTCGCGGCCATTCCAGACACGCGGGATTTCACCAACCCCTGGATTCCGGCGGCGGAGTTTCGCGCGCGGGTTCTGGCCGGCTATCAACACTACATCGATACTTCGCAATACGAGGCCGCGGCCGGCCTGACGGAGCGCCTGACACCGCTGTTTCCCCCGGCGCAGGGTATCCGGCTGACGGCCGAGACCTATCGCGCCTGGGCCCGCAGTTTGCTGCACACCGCCGAGACTCTGCCCCATCCGCAGGCCGAGGAAATGCGCACGAAGGGTCGTGCCCTGGAGCGAAAGGCAGGTGCGGTATTCGGCCAATTGGCGCGACTCGAATTCACCACGCGCAACTACCCGGACGACGTCTGGCAAAGCGCCGAGTCCTATTTGGCCGGGCATCAATTCTCTGAGGCGGTTAGCGCGCTGGATGAATATTTGAAGTATGAGTTGCGCCGGCGCCGGCCGCTGGCGCTGGTGAACCTGGGCGAGGCGCTGCTTGGCACTGGGCAGGGTCGACGACGCGATCTTGGCTTTGGCCGAATGCATTGAGTTCTATGGCGACGACGCGGCCAGTTTTCAAGCCCGGCTATGGGCCGCTCGGGCCAATGCGGAAAAAGGGGACACGGCGGCGGCGGAAGCCCTGCTGCGAGAGAATTTGAACGGCGAGCTGCTCACGCCGCAGAGCAAGGAGTGGCGGGATTCGCTGTTCGCGCTCGGCAAGCTGCTGGCGGCCGGCGACCGGCATGTCGAGGCGATCGAACGGCTGGAAGAGGCCGTCTCGCGCTATCCCGATTCGAGGCAAGCCATCGAAGCCCGCTACCTGATCGCCAAGGCCGCCCAGCAGGCCGCCAAAGTGCCGCAAGAGAAGGCAACCACCGATAGCGTGGAGACGGCCCGCATCGCGCATCTCAAACAGGCCCACCAGTTCCTTGAAATCGCAATCCGCTATTACGAGCAAACGCAAGAGGTGCTCAATCGCCGGCAGGAGCATACCGAGCTGAGTGCGCTGGAGAAATCGCTGCTGCGAAATTCCTATTTCGATGCCGGAGCCGCGTTGGTCGAACTGGGCCGTGACGAAGACGCGATTCGGGCCTATTCGGCCGCCACCAACCGCTACCAACACGATCCGGAAGTGCTCGAGGCGTTCGCACAAATCGCCACCTGCTATCGCCGGCTCAACAAGCCGCGCGAGGCTCGCGGCGCAGTGCAGCAAGCCAAGGTCGTGCTCGAACGGATCAAGGCCGAACGCGCAGTTCGCCGACGCGACGATCTACTCGCGGCGGGAATGGAAGGACTTGCTGGACTGGATGAGCAAGCTGTGAAGCGGCCCCGGCGTGCCAGGCACAATCGGCCCCCGTATCGCAATGAGGCGAGGCCATGAGTCTCGAGCGAAACCGACAATCTGGCCGAATTGATTCATCGGCGGCACGGCTGCCTCAGCCAGTTGCGCGATTTGGGTCGAAAGCAACTCGAATCTGATCGCCGCCGGAGAACTGGGCCATCTGTTGACGCTGTTGGCCGGAAAACAACGATTGCTGGCCACGCTGCAAGACCACCGAGCGCGAACTGGACCCGTTCCGCGACCAGGATCCCGTCGCTCCGCCGCTGGCGCAGTTCCGCCGACCGTCAAGCCTGTGCTCGGCTGGCCGCCGATTGCGATTCGCTATTGGCCGAGATCGTCGCCCAGGAACGACAAAGCGAACTGGAAATGAGCCGCCGCCGCGATCAGACCGTCGCCAACATCGAGCACGCTCAGGCCGCCGGCGTCGCCCGCGGCGCTTATGCCGCACATACCAGCACGCCTGCGCACACACTTAGACCTTTCCTCCGAAAGCTGAATCGACATGAACGCTTTACGATGACCAACCCGCGACGATTCCCGCTGGAGCGCGCTGCCGATCTGAAAACGGTGCTCGCGGCCTGGGGTTCGGCCACCGTCCGCTTGCAGCAAACGCACGAAGCTCTGCGGGCCGAAGTGCGGCGCCTGACCGACGAACTCGAAACCAAGAACCGCGAATTGGCGCGCCAGAACCGGCTGGCCGATCTGGGACAGATGGCCTCGCACATCGCCCACGAGGTGCGCAACAACCTGGTGCCGGTCACATTGTATCTGAGCTTGCTCCGCCGCCGCCTGTCGGACGATCGCGGCAGCATCGACGTGCTGGCCAAAGTCGAGGCCGGGTTCGTGGCCCTGGATGCCACGGTCAACGATTTGCTGAGTTTCACCTCCGACCGCCAGCCGCAAATCCGCCAGTTTTCGGTGCGCAAGCTGGTCGACGACGTGCTGGCGGGCTTGTCGCCGCAATTGTCGGCGCAGGATATTCAGTGCAGCGCCGACGTGCCGGCGCCGCTCACGATTGCCGCCGACTACGGCATGCTGCGCCGCGCCGTGTTGAATCTGGCCTTGAACGCCATGGACGCCATGCCCGACGGGGGCGAACTGATCGTCACCGCCTGCCGCGGCCGCGACGGCATCGAGATCGAAGTCACCGACACGGGCCCCGGCCTGAGCGCCGAGGTTCGGCAGCGGGCCTTCGAGCCGTTTTTCACCACCAAGAGCAACGGCACCGGCTTGGGGCTGGCGATCGTCCATCGCATCGCCGACGTCCACGGCGGCGCCATCGTGGCGGCCAATTGCCCTGAAGGCGGCGCCGCGTTTCACTCTGCGGATTCCGCTCGCCCGAGCCTTGGAGGCCGCCGCATGATTCAAACGTCACTGGCAGCGCATCGCCCGCGAGCGGCGCCGAAAGCGCCGGTCGAGTGCTGGTGGTCGACGACCACGCCAACGCGCGCGAGTCGATGAGCGACGTGCTGCGGCACGCCGGCTATCAGGTCGATGCCTGCGCGCGGCGCCGTCGAGGCGCTCGGCCGAGTCAACACCGAAGGCTACGACGTCGTGATTACCGACTTGCAGATGCCCGGCATGTCGGGACTTGGAATTCATCCGCCAGCTCGAACATCGGCTGCACGGGGCCCAGGTGCTGATGGTCACCGCCCATGCCACGGTCGCCTCGGCGGTCGAAGCGATGCGCCGCGGCGCTTTCGATTACATCGAGAAGCCGTTCGACGCCGACCAGTTGGAGCAGCTTGTCGCCCGCGCCTTGGAGCACGGCCGCATGCTCGACCAGCGCGCTCCGCTGCGGGCCGCCGGACAACCACCGATGACGATGATCGGCGAAAGCTCGGCCATGCACGCCCTGCGGGCACGGATCGCGCAAGTCGCGCCCACGCGCGAAACGGTGCTGATTACCGGCGAGAGCGGCACCGGCAAGGAACTGGTTGCCCGACAACTGCACGAAGCCAGCAGTCGCCGCAACTCGCCGCTGGTCAGCCTGAACTGCCCTGCCCTGTCGTCGCATCTGATGGAGAGCGAACTGTTCGGGCACGAGCGGGGCGCCTTCACCGGTGCCGACAGCGCGCGCACGGGCCGGTTCGAGTTGGCCGACAAGGGAACCATTCTGCTGGATGAAGTCACCGAGATCGAGCTCCCGCTTGCAGGCCAAGCTGCTGCGCGTCTTACAGGAGCGCTCGCTGGAGCGCGTCGGTTCCAGCCAGACCCTTAGCGTCGACGTGCGCGTGTTGGCCACCACCAATCGCGACCTGCCTGCCGAAGTTGCCGCGGGAAGGTTTCGAGCCGATTTGTATTACCGCCTGAATGTCGTGCCGCTGGCAGTGCCGGCGTTGCGCAATCGGCAGCAAGACATTCCCGAGCTGGCGGCTTATTTTCTCGATCAGAGCGGCCGAGCGGTTGCACAAACCAGCCGGCCCAGCTGCGTTTGGACGCTCAGGAGTTGCTGGTGCATTATCACTGGCCCGGCAATGTCCGCGAACTGGAAAACATCATTACCCGAGCCAGCGTGCTGGCCGTCGGTCCGGCCATCGGCGCCGACGAGCTGCGCCCTGGCTGATCCATTCACCGGACGTTTGCCAGGCCGGCGAACCGGCGGTGCCCGGTCGGGACTCGACTGGAAGACATGGAGCGCAACATGATCGAAGCGACCCTGGATCGGTTTGCCGGTCATCGGGCACGCACGGCCGAGGCGCTGGGGATCGGCATCCGCACCTTGTCGGGAAAATTGAAGGCCTACGGCTATGGGCCGCGGGCTAAAACCTCCGCGAAGGCGGGCTAGGCGGCGGGCTGGAAAAATGGTGAATGGGTGGTGAATAGCGGACGCTTGGCCACACAGAATCGGAGTATCGCGAGAGATAACGGCATAGCCCCGCTTTGATATCCAGAGTAAAGGATGGGACTGCGAACAGACACCGAGCGAAAAAGCAGGGTGCTAGCGGCGAAATCTGCCGCTCGCAACGCGCAGAAAATGCGCCGCCATGCTATGTCGCGTGCCGCGCGAGAAAGTTTCAGGTAACGCAACGATCAACATGCGGAATCGACAAGCAGGCGTGCCGTCTGGACTTGGCGAATGCCGGCGCATGGCGCGCCGCTGTCGCCAACCCCTCGTGCGCCGAGTCGTGGTATTGAAGTTGCTCCCCGTTTGATACCCGTTTGATACCCGTAGCGCTAGGCCCACCCGGGCCAGGCAGAAAGGAATCGAACCGATGCTCTCGTCGCTGTTGCAGAATACGGCCATTCCGGTGCTGGAGCAGGTGGTCAATTTTGCCCAGTCCCGACAAAACGTACTGGCGGGCAATATTGCCAATATCGACACGCCGGGCTACCGAATGCGAGATCTTTCTCCGGAAAAATTTCAGAGCCGGCTGAAGGCGGCCATCACCCAGCGCGATCAGATGCAGTCGAGCTTGTCGGTTTCGCTGGGACACACCAGCGACAATCCGGTCGACGAAGTTGGCAGCTCGCTGGCCGACATGCTGCATCACGACGACACAAACGGCAACCTGGAAACGCAGATTACGGCGGCGCGAAAAACGAATTGCAGCACAACATGGCCATTTCGATCATGAGCAGCCAATTCCGACTGCTGCAAGCAGCCATCAGCGAACGCGCCTGATTTCTCGTTCCAAGGAGCAAAAACCAATGTTTACCGGTTTGGACATCAGCACCAGCGCCCTGGTCGCACAGCGCACCCGGCTCAATGCCATCGCCGGAAATCTGGCGAACATCTCGACCACGCACAACGAATTGGGCGAGGCCCAGCCCTACCAGCCGCGGTACGTCACCTTTCAAGTCGACAACACTTTGGGCGGAGCCGAAGGCGCCGCCGGCGTGCGCGTCAGCTCGATCGAAAGCGGGCAAGTCGAGCCGAACTGGAAATTCCAGCCCGGTCACCCCGACGCGATCGCCGAGGGCGAACGGACCGGCTTCGTGGCTTATCCCGGAATCGACATGATGACCGAAATGGTCGACTCGATCGAGGCCTCGCAGAGCTTATGAGGCCAACCTGAGCATGATCGGCGTCAGCAAGAGCATCACCCAACAATCGCTGAAAATCGTCGCCTAAAAAGGGGCTTTCGATGAACCCGATCACCAGTGTCGGCGCCGTGCCGATTCCGCCCCAGCCGCTGGCCCCGGCCGCGCCTGGCGCTGCCGGCGGATCGTCGTTCCAGAACATGCTGGTCGACTCGCTCAAACAGGTCAACTCGATGCAGCAGGACGCCAATCAGGCGGTCGAAAACTTGATGACCGGCGGCAGCGCCAATCCGGCCGAGGTGCTGACCGCCGTGCAAAAGGCCGACCTGGCGTTTCGGATGATGATGCAGGTGCGCAACAAGCTCGTGGCGGCCTATCAGGAAATCAAGGACATCAAGATTTAAGAGTACCCAAATCAGCCCCGCCGTACGGGATGGATCTCGTCAGGCCGGCTCGAAAGCCCCACTGCCGCTGAATAACTTTTCGTGAAACGAGGTTCCAAGGATGGACTTCCTCAACCAAGGCTACGCTCGGCTGGTCGACTTGTTCAAGTCGATGACTCCCGGCGCTCGGGTTACCGCCGGGCTGCTGCTGTCGATGGTCGTAATTAGCCTGGCGTACCTGGTGAATCATGCCTCGACCGGCCAGGAAACGTTCCTGATGGGGGGCGAGCCGTTCAGCGCGTCGCAACTTCCGAACATGGAAGCCGCATTTTCCAAGGCCGGCCTGAACGACTACAAGATCGAAGGCAACCGCATTCGCGTGCCGCTCGGCAAGCAAGCCTCGTATATGGGCGCATTGGCCGACGGTGGCGCGCTGCCCGCCGATTTCGGCAATTTTCTGGAAAAGGCCGTCGCCACCAGCCCCTGGGTATCGAAAGTCCAGCGGGCCGAGGCCATGAAGATCGCCAAGCAAATCGAGTTGCAATCGATCATCTGCCACATGCAGGGCATCGAGAGCGCCAGCGTGATGTACGACGTCGAGGCGCCCAAATCGTTCGGCCAGGACAAGATCGCCACCGCTTCGGTCAACGTCAAGCCGCTGGGCAGCATGCAACTCGACGAAAATCAGGTCCGCAATTGCCGGAATCTGGTGGCTAGCGCGATCGCCGGAATGAAGCCGCAGAACGTCACCGTCACCGACCTCAACGGCAGGTCGTATGTAGGCTCCGGTTCGGCGGATGGTCTCGGCGTCGGCGATGAAGATCCGTATGGCACTCGCAAACGCAATTATGAAAAGGAGTGGAACGAAAAAATCGCCGCCGCGCTCAGTTCCATCCCCGGCGTGGTGGTGATTTCGGAAGTCGAGCTCGACGCCGAAACCGTACACGAAGAATCCTCGACGGACTTCGATCCCAAAACCGTCCCCTTCCAGCAGCGCGAAGAGACGGGTACCAAAACGATCCGCGGTGGCGGCGCCGGCGGACGGCCGGGACCGGCCCAGCAGCACGGTGTCAACCAGCCGGCCACTGTGAGCAGCGGCGGGGGTACGGAAAATTCCGAAGAGAGCAGCCAGACCGAAACGCAAAATGCCGTGGGGACCAAATCGACGCGCATTGTCCACAGCCCGCTCACACCGAAGCGAGTGAAAGTGTCGGTGAGCGTTCCCAGTAGCTACTACGAGAAGGTATGGTTGGTACGCAATCCGACCCCGACCGGCCAAGAGCCGAAAAAGCCCGATGCCAACGCTCTGAACGAGATCGAAAGCAAAGTCAAAACGGACATCCAGAGTGCCGTGGTGGCCCTGCTGCCGACAGTGAGCACCACCGCCGATCCGCTGCCGCGCGTGACGGTCACCACGTTTCAGCATTTGCCCGGCGTGGCGCGTAGCGGCGCCGACGCCAGCCGACCAGGCGCTGGCCTGGGCCGGCCAATACTGGAGCACCCTGGGCCTGATGGGCTTGGCCCTGATGAGCATGGTCATGTTGCGATCGATGGTCCGCAGTGCGCCGGCCACCGCCAATCCGACATCGAGTTTCAACGTGGTGCAATCGCCCGATGAAACCCTCGACGCGGCCGAGCCGGCGACTGCGCGAAGCGGAGCCGCAGAACATCCGCAACCGGCTGAAGCGTCGGCCGCCGGGCGGGCCCTCGCTGCGCGACGAATTGAGCGAATTAGTCAAAGAAGATCCGGACGCCGCGGTGACGGTGCTGCGGTCGTGGATCGGCAACGCGAGCTAACTTCATGAAGAACCGCAACCAGGCCCTGCGCAAAGCAGCCGTGTTGATCGCCAGCCTCGACCGCGCGACGGCCGACCGTTTGCTGGCGCAAATGACGACCGACCAGGCGCGTGCGCCGTGGGCGAAGCGATCGACTCGCTGGGCGAGGTCGATTCGCGCGAGCAACAGGCGGTCATCGAGGAGTTCTTCCGCATCGGCCCGCTGATGCCCGAGAAGTCCCCCCCGGGAATCGAACTCGACAGCCAGTCGGCACGGCACCTGGGTGCGCTGCTGGCAGCGGCCCCTTCCACATCGCTGGGCGGGGCGCACGGCGTCCCATTCGGCAACGAGGCGACCACCGAGCAGACGGTGCCCCCCTTTCGCTGCCTGGAGGAGGCCTCGAGCGGCGCGCTGGCCCGTTACTTGCAGCGCGAGCGTCCGCAAACCATCGCAGTCGTGATTTCGCACCTGACCAGCGATCGGGCGGCCGAGGTGCTGGCGCTGCTGCCAGCGGAACTGCAGGGCGAAGTCACCGTGCGGTTGGTTCGTCTGGACAAGACCGATCCGGAGATCCTGGACGAAATCCAGCGCGGCATGCAGACCTGGATCTGGCAGCAGTCCCGATCGACGCGGACCCCCGTGGCCGGCCTGGAGACGCTGCGTGGCATCCTGGCCGCGGCGGACGAGGGCGAAAAGCACGATCCTGCGAAATTTGGCCCAGCGTGACCGCCGCCTGGCGAGCAAGCTGTCGAGCGTGCCGCGCCGCGAGATCAAGTTTGCCGACGTGGAACAGTTCGACGACCGGGCCTTGGCCAACGTGCTGCGGCATGCGCCCTCCGAGATCGTGCTGCTGGCGCTGGCAGGAGCACGCCACGAATTCGTGCAGCGCGTGGTCCGACTCATTCCCGCCGAGGACGCCCACTTGCTGCGGCGCGGCTTGGACAACCTGGGACCCACTCGGCTCAGCGACGTCGAGCGGGCCCAGCAGGAACTGGCCGACGTGGTGCGCCAATGTAATCCCACGGCCCTCGACGGGCGCGACGAAAAGAAACACCTTAGCGTCGCGGTTTGAACCATGCGGCAAAACCTTGTCTGGCTATTTTGACGGAAAGTAGTGTGCGGCATGGCTTCGGTGATCAAAGCTTCCGGCGCGGCCCGTTCGACGGAAGCCGGATTGTTCAATTTCGAGGATCTCAGCGTCCAGGCGCAGGGCTACCTGGAGCAAATGCGCGCGCAGGCGGCGCAAATCCTAGCGCAAGCCCACAAGGACGCCGTTGCGATCCGGCAGCGCGCCGAGCAAGACGGCAAACAGGCCGCATTGAAGACGGCCGAAAGCCTGTTGGACGAAAAAATCGGCAAACAAATGCTCACCTTGCTGCCGGCTCTCAAACAGGCTGTCGACGGCATCGCCCAAGCCCGCCAGACCTGGTTGGCGCATTCTGAGAAAACGACCGTCAGAGTGGCCGCGGCGATTGCCGCCCGCATCGTGCGGCGCGAACTGACCCTCGCGCCGCAGATCACTCTGGGGTTGGTCACGGAAGCTTTGGAAATGGCCGCCGGCAGCACCGACGTTCAAGTGCGTCTGCATCCGGACGACCATCGGGCCTTGGCCGATCAGGTCCGCACGCTGGCCGGAGAGCTGGCCCGCTTGGGAACGCCGGAGATAGTCGCCGATTCGGCAATTTCACGCGGCGGCTGCCGGGTGGAAACACGGTTCGGCACGATCGACCAGCAGTTCGAGGCGCAACTGGCGCGGATCGAAGAGGAGTTGACCTGAAGCAATGTTCGATCTGGAAACCCAACTCGATACGATTCTCCCCACCGCATTGTCGGGCAGCGTCGTGCGCACCATCGGCATGACCGCGTCGGTCGCCGACTTTCCGGCTCCGGTCGGGGCGATCGTCGAAATCGAACGGCAAACAGGCAACCCCTTGCGGGCCGAAGTGATCGGCTTTCGCGATGAGCTGACGCTGGTCTACCTGCTCGAAGAAATGACCGGTGTGCGGCGCGGAAATCGTGTGCGTCTGGTCCGCACGTCGAATTGGCTCGCGGTGGGCCGCGAGCTTTTGGGCCGGGTCATCAACGTGCAGGGCAGAACGATCGACAACAAACCGCGGCCGGCGCTGACCGACCGGGTCGCACTCGACTCGCGTCCGCTACCCGCCATGCAACGTCCCCGAATCGACACGCCGCTGGCCACCGGCATTCGCGCGATGGATGGTCTGCTGACGTGCGGGCGGGGCCAACGGATGGGAATCTTCGCTGGCTCAGGCGTGGGCAAGAGCGTCACGCTGGGCATGATGGCGCGGTATACCTCGGCCGACGTCAACGTGATCGCCTTGATCGGCGAACGCGGTCGAGAGGTGAACGAATTCATCGAGCGCGACCTGGGCCCCTCGGGCCTGGCCCGCAGCGTGGTCGTGGTCGCCACGAGCGACGAGCCGGCGCTGGTTCGGGTGCGGGCCGCATTTGCCGCCACCACCATCGCCGAATACTTTCGCGACCAGGGCCAGAACGTGCTCTTGATCATGGACTCGCTCACGCGGCTGGCGCTTGCCCAGCGCGAGATCGGACTGGCGGCCGGCGAGCCGCCAACCACCCGTGGATTCACGCCCTCGGTGTTTGCCATGCTGCCCAAGCTGCTGGAACGCGCCGGGCGCACCACGCAAGGCAGCATCACCGGATTTTACTCGGTGCTGGTCGAAGGGGACGATCCCAACGAACCGGTCTGCGACGCGGTGCGCGGGCTGCTCGACGGCCATACCTGGCTGTCGCGCAAACTGGCCTCGCGCGGGCATTATCCGGCGATCGACGTGCTGGATAGCTTGAGCCGATTGATGACGGAAATCACTCCGCCCGAACACCGCCAGGCCGCCCAGGCCCTGCGCGAGGTGCTCGCCGCCCAGCGCGACCATGAAGACTTGATTTCGATCGGAGCCTATCGCCGTGGGGCCAACCGCAACGTCGACCTGGCCATCGAACTGCAGGCCGAGATCAACGCTTTCTTGCGGCAGCGGGTCGACGAACGCTGCACGGTCGAGCAAGCCCGTGATGCGCTGTTGCAATTGCAGCGGCGGATGCAAGCCAAACCTCAGACACCCGCGGTCCAAGCGGCAACTGCCGCGTATCCCACCGAGCAAAGATCGTAACGCATCATGGGCCGATTCCGTTTCCGCCTGGCAACCGTACTCAAGCTCCGCGAGGCCGCGCGCGATGAGCGCCGCGGGCAATTGGCCGAGGCCTACCTGGCCGAGAAAAAACTGCGCGAGCGGCGCGAATTGGTCGAGGAGGAACTGGCGGATTTGAAGCGCGCGAGCGGGCAGGCCGCCAGCGGCGAAGTCGATGTCGACAGCCTGCTGGCCGCCAACCGGTTCGAAGCGATCCTCCGAGCCGAAATCCAAGTCATCCGCCACCACGAAAACACCCTCGCGGCCGAGATCGAAAAGCGCCGCCAAGCCTTGATGGCGGCCGATCGCGACGTGCGCGTGCTAGAGAAGCTCGAACAAACGCAGCACTACCGGCATCGGCAGCAGGAAGCCGGCGTGCTGATGAAGCAACTCGATGAAGTCGCGGCCCGACAGCGCCGCCTTGACGAGAGGGATTGATGGGGGCATTGCTGGCGAGAGTGATAACGCTGGGGGCCTACCTGTGTGTCGCCACGCTGGTGGCCGAGGTGGCGGGCGTGGTCTATCTGCGCACGAACGGCCAATTGAACGACGAGCGGATCGAGCGGCTAATCGCGGCGGCGCGAGGGCTCGACGCCAAGGAAACGAAAACCGAACAAGCCGACGACACCAAACCAAACGACCTGGAACAGCCCTCGTATGAAGACCGCGAACAGACCCGAGAACTGCAATCTCGCAACCTGGAATTGCGCGAGCAGGCGCTCAAGAGCGGACTGGATCGGATCCGATTCGAACAGAGCAAGGTGGCGCGCGAGAAGGAAATCTACGACGCCCTGGAAAACGCCTTCGATACCCAACTCGATGCCCTGCGAACCAAGGCTCTGTCGTCGGGCCGCGAAAACGTGCGGATGATCTGGGAAAACATCAAACCCAAGCAGGCCAAACAGCAGATCCTGGAAATGCTCGAAAACCAGGAAATGAACGAAGTGGTGACGATCCTCTCCAGCATGCCCATCGGCAAGCGAGCCAAGATCGTCAGCGAGTTCAAGACGCCCGAGGAAACCGCGAAACTCGACGAGATCTTGCGGTTGATCCGCTCCGGCGTCCCCGAAGTCAACCTGATCGACAAGACCCTGAGCCAAATTAAACAGCCCTAGGATCTCCGACGTGTCCCCGTACGCATTCGATCCGACCGTTGCCCTCAGCAGCACCGACGCGCAGGTACCGCGCCCGTCAGCGCCCAGATCCAGCAGTCAGAATTCGTTCGACGATCATCTGCAACAAGCATCCCAGGCCGGCTCGAATCCCTCCAGTGCCGATCCGCAAAGCAGTTCGCCAATAACAAGCTCGCAGTCCGCCGCGCCGGCGGGACCAAAATCACCTTCAGCGGCCGAACCTGACGCCCAGGCCAAGGCTCGGTCGACCCATGCGGCGGCGGCCAAGAGTGAGACCTCGCAACCGCGGTCCGATTCCAACGCTGGTGCGGCGCTGGCCACCCGGAATACAGTGCCGGTCTCCGCGCCGACGACCGCCAAGGATTCGGCGAGTGCTTCGTCGTCCGCCGACACAAAGGCGACGACCACGAAAACGGAGACGCCGGCCGCGACCGCGGTGGTGCAGCCGGACGCAATCAAGCCAACGAGCGAAAGCACGAGCAAGCAGGATCCGATCAGCGGATCGCAGCCGACCGTGGATTCCCAAGCCACCGCAACCGCGGCCCGCGCCGACTCCCCTGCCCGCTGCGGCCCACCACGCTGTCTCCCAGACCGTTTCGCCGGCTCTCTCGAACGTCAAACTGGAGCCTTCAACAAAGACTACGGCAACCAATGCCGGCGGCAATGCCAGTGCGACCAACTCGAAGTCCGCGCCGGCAACCGGCGGCAAGAATACGCGGTCGGATGAAATCGCAAAGTCGCACGCCGCCGGCGAAGCGAATCCCGCGCAGGTCCCCCCCGTTTCCGCGGTGATCAAGCCCGGCGATCAGGCCTCGGAGCAGGCCACTAGCCCGTCGCAGCCATCGCCGGCCGCTCAGACTGTGGTCCAGGTCAACCATGCCGACGAGGTCGTTGCCGCGGGGGTCGCTCCAGCGTCGGCAATCCAAACGGGCTCGACAGCCAGCGTTGCGACGACCGCTGCGGCGGCCCCGCCCGTCGAAGCCAATCCAACCGCAAGCCTCGAGCCCGGTCCACCGGCTGCGGGTCCCCTGTCGGCCACCACCGGGACCAGTGGCCTGGTATCGCCGCCAGCTTTGAACCAGGCGGTGCAACAAGACGCAAGCGGATCGCAATCGACTTCGGCCGACAGCGGGACCGGCGGCGCCGGCGGCACGGAAAGCGCACGGTTTGTGCAACGTGTCGCGCGGGCATTTCAGACCGTGGACGATCAAGGCGGAACGCTGCGGTTGCGGTTGAGCCCGCCCGACTTGGGCTCGCTCAAGTTGAACGTCACGGTCAGCAACGGCGTGCTCAATGCGCGGGTCGAGGCGGAAACGTCCCAAGCCCGCGACCTGCTCCTGGCCAATTTGCCGGCCTTGCGCGAGCGCTTGGCCGAGCACGACATCAAGATCAATCAGTTCGACGTCGAACTATCCGACGGATCGAGCGGTGGTTCGTCGGATCAGCCGCGTGGCAACACCGATCCCCAGCAGGCCTACGTGCCGGCGCCGTCACGCAACAGCGTCAAGCCAGTCGCCGCCGCCGTCGGCGGTGCGCAAGAGGGGGCCAGTGTGCGTTTGGCCCCGCAGGTAACCAACGGCGGTTTGAACGTCGTCATTTGAATCACGAACAGTCTCCGCATTTCCCAGACTTCCCGAAAAGGATCGAATCATGTCCTCCGTCCCAAGTTCAGCGGCCTCGCTTGCTTCGGCGCTTGCCAGCGCGGCGACCACTTCGCCGACACAAAACAACGCGGCCCTGGACGCGGCGTTCGCAAACCTGGGCCCTGCCGATTTCCTGAAGATGATGATTGCGCAGTTGCAAAATCAGGATCCGCTCGATCCAACGGACACCGACTCGATGTTGCAGCAATTGAGTACCCTGAGTCAGGTCAGTTCGACTCAAACCTTGGACACCACGCTCAATTCCGTGCTGCTTGGCCAGAACCTTTCGGACGCCGGCGCTCTGATCGGCGCCACCGTCAGCGGCTTGAGTAACAATTCGCAGCAGATCGTCGGCAACGTCGACAGCGTGACGATCGCCGGCGGCGTTCCCACGCTGAACATCGGCAGCAATACGATGACCCTGAGCAACATCGAGGCGATTTACCCGCCGGGTAGCACGGTCAATACGGGCTCGTCCGGCACAACCGACCCAGGTACGAGCACCGGGACCGACACCGGAACGACGAGTCCCTAATCGAACTGCGACGCCGATCGGACCGCGAGTGCTGCGCCCACAGCCGCTCGAACTGGCCGGAACGAAAAAGAATCGATCACAACCATTTGTTTGAAGGATCACTGTCATGGGTTTAGCATCGGCACTCAGCACCGCACTGACGGGCTTAAGCGCTTCGGAGACCATGATCTCCGTGGCTGGTAATAACATCTCGAACTCGGCGACCGACGGTTTCAAGCAATCGCAGGCGTTGTTTACGACCCAGTTTTTGCAAACGCTCAGTCTGGGTTCGGCGCCCTCAGGGAGCGGCTCCGGCGAGGACGGCGGCACCAATCCGCAACAAATCGGCTTGGGCACCCAGGTGGCGGAGATCACTCCGGATTTCAGCCAAGGAACCATTCAGGTCAGCTGCAAGTCCTTCCGACCTGGCCATCCAGGGGGACGGCTTCTTCATTGTCCAAGGAAGCGGCACCCAACAATACACTCGCGACGGCGCCTTCCAGTTGAACGCCAGCAACCAATTGGTCACCAGCACCGGACAGACCCTATTGGGCTATGGCGTCGACAAAAATTTCAACATCGAGAAAACAACGCTGCAGTCCTTGACGATTCCGCTGGGCAGCACCGCGGTTGCACAGGCCACGCAAAACGTCTATTTGCAAGGAGATCTTAGCCCGACCGAAGCCGTGGCCACCACGCCGCAGATCATCCAATCGCAAACCCTCAGCGACGCGTCGATCCCGGCGCCCGCCAGTCCCTCGACAGTCAACCTGACGGCTTTGGCGCCTCCGGCCACGGCCACCACGACGACCACTCCTGATACCGGCGCGGGAAACGTAGCGGCGGGCACGTACGACTATGAGATCACGTTCGCCAATGCGGCCGGGCAGGAAAGTCCGCCTTCGGCCGTCGTAGGTCCCATCACCACGACGGGCACGTCGGGCGTCGATCAAGCCATCGACCTGAACAGTCTGCCGTCCATTCCGGCCGGTTTCAGCCAAATCAACATCTATCGCGCGAACGTGGGAGGGTCGGGGAATTATCAGTTGGCCGGCTCGACGTCGGGTAGCAGTTTCACCGATACGAATTCGGATGCCCAATTGGGCGCCACGCTCGACGCCAGCACGGTGGCCCCCGGAAACTACAGCTACTATGTGACCTACTACAATTCGGTGACCGGCGAAGAAAGTCGGCCTACGCTCGCTGATCGGTCCGCAATCGGTCACGCTCGACGGCCGAAAAATCGAGCTGAGCAATCTGCCGACGCCTCCGGCCGGAAGTGGGTTCGACAGCGTTCGAATCTATCGCAACACCTCCACCGACAGTTCAAACTTCTATCTGGAAAAGACCCTGGCTGCCGGCACCAGCACGTATATCGACGGGGCCAGCGACGCGTCGATCAGCGGCAGTGGCAGCACACAAATCAACCTGGACGGACCGCCCATTTCGGCCGGCACCAAACTGGTCGATCTCGTCGAGCGGTCCGGCACGAATTACAACCAACCCTTCGCCAATGCCACTCAGCTCAGTTTTACCGGAACCAAGGGTGGAAATACTTTGACGACCCAGACGCTCAGCGTGACCTCAACGACAACCGTGCAGGATCTGATCAATTTCGTCGACCAGGCTTCCGGCATTCAGCCGCCGTCGGCCGATCCCAAGGATCCCATCACCGGAAATCCGGGTGGAAGCGTCGACAATGCCAATAGCACGATCCAGTTCACCAGCAACAACGGCGCGCCGAATGCGGTCAGTATCGGCCTATCGGCTTTGACCGTCACCAACACCGATGGCACGACGTCGCCGATCAACCTGAACTTCACCACGACTCAGGCGGCGGTCGGGACCGGTCCCCCCGCGGCCGACTTTGTGGCCTACGATTCGCTGGGCAACCCGATCAATGTCAGCTTGACCACGATCCTGGAAAGCACCAATAGCTCCGGCACGACGTACCGGTGGTTTGCCGACTCCGGAAATAACCAACCCCAAACCGGTGTCGGAATCGCCGTCGGAACCGGCGAGGTGACGTTCGACGGGCAAGGCAACCTGATCAACGAGACGAACTCCACCATCTCGGTGAGCCGCTCGCAATCGGCAGCGGCACCGTTGCAATTCAAGCTCGACTTTTCACAAGTCTCGGGCCTGTCCGCCTCGTCCAGCACTTTGGCGGCCGCCCGCCAGGACGGTTCGGCTGCGGGAACTCTGTCGAGCTATAGCATCGGCAGCAACGGCACGATCAGCGGCGTGTTCACCAACGGCGTGACGCGCGATTTGGGGCAGGTTCAATTGGCGCGATTCTCGAACAATTCCGGCCTGGTTCAAGAGGGTCAAAACCTTTACGCGGCGGGCACGAACTCCGGTTTGCCGATCCAGGGCAGCCCGGGCAGCCAGGGGATCGGCACGATCGTGGCGGGAGCCGTCGAGCAGTCGAACACCGACGTCGGCCAAAACCTGATTAGCCTGATTACCGCTTCCACCGAGTACCGCAGCGGTGCCCAGGTGATTACAACGGTCCAGACACTGCTCGACACCCTGATGCAGCTACGCCCTGGCCTCTAGGATTATTCATGACAGGCAGTTGTTTGGTGCGCCTTTCGGCCCCCCTCAATTCGGAAAATCGAAGGTCGGCGCCTGGCCGCAGCATCCCGTTTGCATCCTATGTTTATGGACGATGGCGATTTGGGGCGGGCGCACTTGCGGCGGCTCCGGGGGCCATTGAACCCGATTCGTGGCGCGTTACGATCGCTAAGCGAGGCACAACCACGATGATCCAATTAACCCGGCTCGGCGGCGAGCCGTTCATTCTTAACGCAGAATTGATTCGATACGTCGAAGCTCGGCCCGACACCTTCATCACGCTGACCAGCGGTGAACGGCTGGTGGTGCGGGAGGCGATGGACGAAGTGCTGCGGCGGGCGGTCGATTATCAGCGATCGAAACATTTGTTTCCGCCGCTGCCAATCCGTGCCGCCTCGAGCAACTGACTGAGGAAAACGCTCGGGGCCATTTCGACATTGTCGCAAAGGTTTGTAGAACATGGATATTGCAACGCTGGGCGGGGTTGTCGGCGGCTGCGTGCTGATGTTGTCGGCCTTGATTCTGGCCGGCAGCCACGGCGGCGGTCATGGCGTTTCTCTCGGCCAATTCGTCGATCCGCCGGCCGCGATCATGGTCGTTGGCGGCGGCCTCTGCGTGGTGCTCACATCGGTGCCGCTGAAGGTCTTTCTGGGATTGCCCAGGATCCTGTTGAAGCTGTGTTTCAACCGGGCGGAGGATTTTCCGGGCCTGGTCGAGGAGCTGGTCGGATTGGCCGAAATCGCCCGCAAGGATGGATTGCTGGCACTGGAGGCCAAGGTGCAGGAGATCTCGAATCACACGATCGTGTTGGGCATCCAAATGGCCGTCGACGGCACGCGGCCGGAAATGATCGAAGACATTTTCCGCACCGAAATGCACGCCGAGGAAGCGCGTCACCACGTCGGCAAGAGAATGTTCGATTTGATGGGCCGCTGCGGACCGGCCTTCGGCATGATCGCTACGCTGCTCGGCCTGATCCTCATGCTCGGCAATCTCGATGATCCCGCTTCAATCGGACCGACCATGGCGATGGCCCTGGTGGGTACCTTATATGGCGCTGCTATGGCCAATATGATTTGCATGCCCTGTGCCGAAAAGCTAGCGTATCTTAGCCGGCAGGAGATGCTTGCCAAAGAGATCGTGCTCAAGGGCATCTTGGGCATCCAGGCCGGCGAGAATCCGCGCGTCATCGAGCAAAAGCTCAAAACCTACTTGCCGCTCAAGTTGCGAGCCGGCGCGCATGAGGAGGCGGCCTAAGTTCCATGGCGTCCGACAAGTGCGAATGCGAGGAGGGATTGCCCGAATGGATCATGTCCTATGCCGACATGATTACCATTTTGATGGCATTTTTCGTCGTCATGTATTCCATGGCCGGCACTCCCGATAAGTCCAAAGAAGAAGCGATTTTCAAATCGCTGCGCGACCAATTTGGCACCATGATGCCGGGTTGGATCTCGATGGGCCGTGGAACGTTCATCCACAAAGACTCCCAAATTCTCCGCCGCAACGGCAGCGGAAATTCGAGCCAAAGCAATAAGAGCAAAGGCGGGGCCGACAAGTCGGGCGCCTCAAGGAGATCATTCACGCATTCACACCTTGCGGCCGGGGGAGCAAGCGGCCACCGGCGGCGTGGTGTATTTCGCGGATGACTCCAGCGATTTGACCAAGCCTCAGGAGCGGCAGCTCCAAATCGTGGCCGAAGAAATGAGCGGCAAACCCCAAAAGATCGAAATTCGCGGTCACACCTCGCGTCGTCCGATCTCCGGCGAGGCCCCGTTTCGCGATCATTGGGACCTCGCCTACAGCCGTTGCCGACACACGATGGAATACCTCGTTTCCCTGGGTCTGGACCCCAAACGATTCCGAATCAGCGTCGCTGCGGAAAATGAGCCGGCGCCCGGGGGAGTCGATGCCCTGAACCGCGGATTGAACTCGCGCGTCGAGGCCTTTTTGTTAAACGAAGTCGTCGCTGAAACCGGCGACCACGATCCCAGTCCGTCGCCCCGCGCCGCGGAAGATAAACAACCGACATCCCCTGATCAACCGGTGAAGTGAGTACCATGAGCAATCAACCCGCACCCGAAGCCAACTGCGCCTCAAACCCCGCCTAAACGTGGATCTCTCGGCACTAAACTCAAGATCGCCGGGTTCATCTTGGGCGTCGTGGCGATCGAATGGGTCGTGGCCTATGTCTATTTGCCCAGCGCCGCACCAGGCGCCGCCACGCCCGTGCCGCACGGCGGCGACCGCCACGAGCACAGCTCTGAGGCCGATTCGGCCGACGCCGCCAAGCAGCACGAATCGGGCGATCATGCCGCGGGCGGCCACGGGGCCGGCCATCCCGAGGGTTCCAAGGGCTCCAACCGGGGCATGCAGCAGGAAGCCGATTTGGGCGAATTCACAGTGACTGCATACCAACCTGTATCGAGTTCGACCTTATTCATCTCGTTTCACCTCTATGGCAGCGTGCTGGACAAGCATGGCGACGAACTGGCCAAACGGCTCGACGATCACAAGCACCAGGTCCGCGATAACATTATCGTAATTATCCGCAGCGCCGAGATTACCGATCTCACCGACGCCGGGTTGGGATTGATTAAACGGCGGATTTTAGAGACAACTAATAGAACCCTGGGCAAGCCACTTCTCCAGGGAATCATGTTCAGTGATTTCTCGTTCGTCGAACAATAACGCCGTCCGAAGTTTGGGCGGCCCGTCGGCATGATGCCGGCTTGACGCCCCAGCACTCGCGGGCTGCACACCGATTCGGAACGGAAGCCATGGCCGGTGATCCACTCGACCCAAACGAACTGAACCAGCTTCTCGCGCAGTTCGGCACGGCTTCATCGCCCCCCGCAGCTGCGCGCCAGCGGACCGTCTGAGGCTGAATCCAATCTGCAGGCCGCGATGGCGGCGCGAGCTCGAGGCGAAGCCGGCCGCGCCGCGCCGAGCAAAAACCGATGATTCGACGCGAGCCGCGGCCGAGAGCGATCTTGGCATGGCCACCGGCGACGTCGAATATCTGCTCCAGCAGGCCGAGTTGGCGCTGGCGTCGGTGAACGACCCCGTCAAGACCGCTCCGGAGTTGGCCGTCCAGCCGTTTCGGCTGCCGGATTTCGGCGGTGCGCCCCCTTCCAGCGAAGCCGCCACGCTGGCCTTGATTCGCGATGTCGAGCTCGATGTCAAAATCGAACTCGGCCGCACCCAGATGTATTTGGATGATGTGCTCAAACTGCATAAGGGCTCGGTGGTCGCGCTCGACAAGCTGGCCGGTGATCCGGTGGATATTTTCGTCAACGGCCGGCTGATTGCACGCGGTGAAGTGCTGGTGCTGAACGATAACTTTTGCGTTCGGGTCGCCGAACTGATCACGGGCGAAACGTCTTCGTAGGATATTCGCGTCGCCCTGGCGTAGCTCAAGGATGAGCGACGCGATGCCGTTCGCGTGGCGAACAGGATTGCCGGTTGCAGCGCAAACTGCTTCCCGAAAATCCAAGCTCGATTCAAGATAGGAGTGGCAAGGATGCCCTCGATTTCCGCAATCGTACTGGTGACCTTGGTGGTCGGCGCGGCGCCGCAACAGGGCCCGCCTTCCGCCGAGCGCGCCGATTATCGCGCCGCCTTTGGCGATGCGGCCGATTTTGCGCCGCCCGATGCCTGGCCCACCTTGCAGGAGGTTGATCGTCAAGCGGCGGCAACCCATAAGCCGGGCCGTCTGCCGATCGAATTTCGTCCCGCAACGCGCATGCGCGGCGACGACGCGGTGCGCCAAGCGTCCGGCACCGAGCCGGCCGTTTCGGCACAGCTCGCCGCTGGCGACCGATCCATCCCACTCGCGCCGCCCCAGTTGTCGAGCACCGCGGCGTCCGCCGGGAGAATGCCGACCGCATCGGTTCCGGCGGTCTTGGGCAGTTGCGGGGCGGTGGTCGGATTGTTCCTGATCGTAGCTTGGATCCTGCGCCGCGGGATGCCCAAGGGCTCGGGCTTGTTGCCCCGAGAGGTCGTCGAGGTGTTGGGCCGCGCCCCGTTGGCGGCACGGCAGCAGGTCCATCTGCTACGGCTCGGCAACAAGTTGATCCTGGTTTCGATGACCCCGGCGGGCATCGAAACCTTGACCGAAGTCACGGATCCGCTGGAGGTGGATCGGCTCACCGGGTTGTGCTATCAGGCCCATCCGCACGGCGCGACGGCCAGTTTTCGGCAGGTGTTCCAAAGTTTCGAAGATCCGCGGGCAAGTTACCCGGGCGCTCGCAACATCGACCGGCTGGACCTGACCAAACTCGACGCGATCGCCCTGGGCCAAACCGGCAAGGATGGCAACCATGCCCGCTGAAGCGGACGAAGATACCCTGGGCAGTTGCCGCGAGGCGCAACCGGAAGCGGCCGCCCGACCGTGGTGGCCGACGGCGAAGCGATCGAGTTTGACTCGCGCTGGCGGCATTTCTGGCCCTGATCGGCTCTCTGGCGCCGCTGGAAAGCCTGGCCGCCGACGGTGCCCAGGCGTCGACGGCGGCCTCGCTGAGCCCGACGTTCCTGGGGGGACCGGAGCGCTGGACGAGCCCGGAGGGACTCAGTTCGACACTGCAAATCTTGCTGCTGATGACCGTCATCAGTCTGGCGCCGGCGGTGCTGCTGATGACGACCTGTTTCGTGCGGATCATGGTCGTGCTCGGACTGCTGCGGCAGGCGCTGGGCACGCAAAGTCTTCCGCCGAGCCAGGTCATCACCTCGATCGCGCTGTTCATGACGCTGCTGCTGATGTCGCCGGTCTGGAAGCAGGTCTACGACACGTGCGCTCAAGCCCTACACGGACCGGAAGATCGGCCTGGAGGAAGCCTGGACCAAAGGCGTCAAGCCGGTGCGCCAATTCATGAGTGCGCAGATCGAACGCACCGGCAACAGCGCCGACGTGTGGTTGTTCTACCGCTATTTGCCCCACAGCGGCAGCGTGGTGCCCGCGAATTATGACGACGTGCCGCTGCAAGCCTTGCTGCCGGCGTTCATGCTCAGCGAGTTGAAAACGTCATTCTTGATTGGATTTCAGATTTATCTGCCGTTTTTGGTGCTCGACATCGTCGTGGCCACGGTCATGGTATCGATGGGCATGATGATGCTGCCGCCGGCGCTGGTTTCGTTGCCTTTCAAATTGTTGTTGTTCGTCCTGGTCGACGGTTGGCATCTGATCGTCGGGATGCTGCTGGAAAGCTTTCAGCCGTTTAGCTAGTGTTCCGGCATCGCCGCTGCGCCGCGCAGCGGTCTGTTGCCCTCGCAGCTTGCATTTCTCCTTTTTCGCGATGAGTGTTTCCAATGGATCCGCAAGATGCCGTTGATTTGGGCCGCGAAGCCGTGATGACCACGCTGTTGATTGCGTCCCCGATCTTGCTGGCGGGCATGGTCGTGGGCCTGCTGTTGGGCTTGTTGCAGGCCGTGACGCAAATCCAGGAGCAGGCCGTGTCGTTCGTTCCCAAGGTGGTGGCGATGATCGTGGTCCTGAGTCTGCTGCTCCCCTGGCTGATCAACCAGATGGTGCAATACTCGCACGATTTGATCGTCAATATTCCGACCACGCTTTGACGGCATGTTCGGCCTGAGCGTATCCTAGACCGCGCACCAGGACTCGGAACCGGACGTTCGAAGTCGCCCAACCGCCAATTCATGTCTCGGCAATCGCCCACGATGGACTGGATCTTTCAACACTACATCGAGCCAGTTTGTCGTTTTCACGCTGGTGCTGTCGCGCATCGGCGGGCTGTTGATGACGGCGCCGATCTATGGCTCGACGGAGGTTCCGGTACGGATCCGCGGCCTGCTGGCGTTTTCGCTGGCCTTGCTGATTACGCCGCTGCAAACCCTGACGCTGGCCAATCAGCCGCAGACGCTGGTCGACTTCGGGCTGCTCGTCGCCGGCGAGATCGCTGATCGGGATTACGATCGGCGTGGGCATCACGATCCTGTTCTCCGGGCGTGCAAGTCGCGGGACAGGTGATCGGCCAGATGTCGGGACTGCAACTGGCCGACGTCTACAATCCCGGCCTGGACGCCAATCTTTCGGTCTTCTCGCAGTTGCTGTTCTACGTGGCGCTGGGACGTTTCGTGATCATCGACGGCCATCGCCGTGTCATGGCGGCACTCTTGGATACCTTCGCCTGGCTGCCGCCGGGCGGCAGCGGCATGCCGGAAACGATTACCGAAACGTTGAGCACCCTGGTTGTCCAGAGTTTCATCTTGGGAGTGCAGGCGGCCGCTCCGGCCATGGCGGCGTTGCTATTGGCCACGCTTGTATTGGGGCTGCTGAGCCGCACGATGCCGCAGATTGAACATCATGACTCTGGGTTTCGGCTTCAATTCGCATGATCACGCTGGGCGCCCTGTGCGTCTCGCTGGGCAGCGTCGCCTGGGCGTTTCAAGATCAAGTGGAGCCGGTGTTGACCTCTCTGCTCGAGGCGCTGCGTGGCTGACGAGAACGGCGGCGAAAAGTCGCAGGATGCGACCCAGCATCGCCGCCAGCAGGCGCGCGAAGAGGGCCAGGTTGCGCACAGTCAGGATTTGGGCTCCGCCGCGTCGCTGCTGGGCGGACTGCTGATTCTGACCATGGTCGGCGCTCCGCTGCTCGAATTTCTGGCCGGATTTCTGGCGCGGCAATTGGGAGGCGATCCGTGGCTCACGGCCGATGTCCCCTTTATGCTCGCTGCGCTGGCACGAATTGATCTATGATCTGGCCAAAGTGCTGCTGCCGGTGCTGGGGCTGTCCATGCTGTTGGCAGGCATCATTCACTTGATGCAGGTCGGGCCGATGTTCCTGCCCGACAAGTTGATCCCCGATTTCTCGCGCGTCGATCCGCTGAGCGGGTTCCAGCGGTTGTTTTCGATGGGCAGCGGCGTGCGGTTGATATTCGGCCTGTTCAAGATCGGCGTCATCGGCACGGTGGCGCTGTATGCGATCTACAAGCGACGCGAAGAGATCCTGGGCCTGACGGCGCTGGATGTCGCGCAGATCGCATGGTTCACCTGGGACTTCTGCTTTTGGACTTGCGCAAAATCGGCGTGGCCCTGTTCATTTTGGCGATCCTGGATTACGGCTTTCAATGGTGGCAGCACGAGCAGGACCTGAAAATGACGCCCCAAGAAGTGCGCGAGGAAATGCGCAATTTGCAGGGCGATCCGCAGGTCATCGCGCGTCGCCGCGAACGTGCAGCGGCAACTGGCGCTCAATCGCATCGCCAACTCGGTGCCCAAGGCCGACGTCGTGGTCACCAACCCGACCGAACTGGCCGTGGCCTTGCAATACGACTCGAAGACGATGGCGGCGCCGATCGTGGTGGCCAAGGGAGCCGGCCTGATTGCGCAGCGGATTCGCCGGCTGGCGCTGGAGAACGGCGTGCCGATCGTCGAGAAGAAGCCGCTGGCCCAGGCTTTGTACCGCGACGTCGACCTGAACCACCCGGTTCCCAACGAACTTTACGCGGCCGTGGCCGAAGTGCTGGCCTACGTCTATCAGCTCAAAGGCAAGTCGTTGGTCAAATAATCCACCGTTCGTCTCACGCGCTTTCGCTGCGCCGCCGGCTCCTGACAGTAACCGTACGGCCGCATGAATCGTCCCCAGCGGCGATCGATCGCCAGGCGCAATTCCGGATCGGTGTCGTACTTGTTCGTCTTGTAGTCTTTGGTTCCGGCGGCGTACTGCTCGAGTTTCGGCAGCACGTTCTCGAATTCTCCCAGACCGAGATGCTCGTAGAGCTTGCGCATGCCGCCGATCTGGTCGTGCACGAGATCCTCGTAGCGCACCTCGTAGAGCCGGGAGGGATCGACCAGGTGGCGTTGCGCCTCGAACGCCTGATACATCCGCTCGAAACAGGCAAAGACGTATTCCTCCAGCCCTTTGAAATTTGGACGCTGTAGCGATTGGTACTGATACAGCGTCTTCCAGAGATTGATCGTCGATGCGTAGACCACATACGGATCGCGCACGATATGCACGAAGCGGGCGTCCGGGAAGATCTCCAACAGCATCTTGATTCGCGCCAGGTGCGGCGGCGATTTGAGAATGATCCGTTGCGGATCGCGGAATGTCACCCGCTGCAAAAACCACACCAGCGCCTCCTGCCAGCGGCGCCGATCCTCGGGCGGCACCTGTTCCAGATCATAATACTCCGGATATTGCTCCGGCTCATTGGGAAACAGCATCCGCAGATAGGGAGATGGTAGGCCCATGTTGCAGAGGGCAAATTCGTCCTCCTGCGGTCGTTCCCAGCCGGTGATCATGTTGTCCATCGGACGTTGCGAGGGCATCAGGAATCGCATCCGCTTGACCAGCCAGGCGGTGACCAGAAAGTTGTTTGGCGCAAAACACTCATACGTGGTGGGAAACGTATAGCGGCTGTCGAGCACCATCAATTCGTGCAGCAGCGTGGTGCCGCTGCGCCAGTGACCAATGATGAAAATCGGCGCGTCCTTGACTTGAATCCGTGCAATCCGTCCGCCGTAGATCCATTGCTGCAGCGGCCGGCACAGGGAATTGAAAAACGTGGCCGATGAAATCGTCGCCGCCAGCGGTAGCTGTAGCGGGCTAATCCGAAATCGATTTCGCCGCAGCTCCCGAAACCATGCGCCGAAAGCATCCCGTGCCAAAAGCGGGCCGCCCACGGCGGATAGGGATTGGTAGCAATGACTTTGGTCTTTTCTGCGGACATCGAATCGGCCCCAATCGCCGCGGCCGATCGCGGCCGGTGTTCCGCCAGGCGAAGAAGCTGGCCGGATTTTTTCCCTAACATACCAACGCATCCTCCGGCCCGCTACTTGATCCATGCCGTGCCCGTCTGGTGAAATAGCATCGCCGCGACCGCTCGATCCAAGGCCAGCGCTCCGCGGAAAGGGTCCGCGTCAGCGCAAGAGCGAATCGCTCAGCTCGGCGCGGCGGGCCACGGTCTGCAATGCCGCTTGCATGGCCATCGTCACCTGGTGCACGGGCACCTTTCCTTCGAGCCGGTTGAGCACCACGCCCTGGGGCGAGACGAATTGAATCGTCGGAAAGCGCGCCACATGGAATTGCCGGCAAACGTCGCGAGCCGCGTCCGCATCCACCAGCACGCAGACGAACCTTTCCGACAGGCTCACGACCTGGTCGTCGGTCAGCGCTTCGTCGGCCATTTGATGGCAATAATGGCACCACTCGGCCGTAAAGAATAGTAGCAGCGGTTTGTTTTGCCGCCGGGCTTCCACATAGCCGCGGTCAAAGGCCTCGATAAATCGCAGTCGGCCGCGGGCCACGCGCGTGCCGCCGGCCGGCGCTGGCAGTGCCCTGGCTGCGGGGGTCGCTGGTTCGGCGGCCGGCCGAGTCTCGATTTCGCAACCCGCAAGCGCACTGCAAAACAATAAGCCCAGCCAGTAGTTCACTTTCATGGTGAGGCAAACCTGCCTTTCAGACGTCTTGGGCGACAAGATAGGAAGTCCGGGTAGCCGAGATGGGCCACCCCCGCCCAATCTAGAGTATGCGCATTTTTATCGACGGACCCTGGGACGAACTTGAGCGCGCTTACGGCACGCCGTTGTCGAGAAAAACACCCTGAGCGCGACTTGCTAGCAATCTGCTCGGGGCCATCGGGCTATTCTTTCGGCAGGCCGTCAAACCGAACGCGCAGATTGAGAGCGGACGGTTGAAACTCGATATCTAAACTTTGATTTTTCAAGGGTTGCCGCTCCCGCTAGCAAGCCCGCGAAACAGACCTGGACCCTCCCTAACATTTCGAGTAACTTCCGCCCCCTCATCTTCGACGACTTTTCTGTCACCCCTCGTAACCCTGTCCGGAGAGACGGATGGCTTCGGTCACCGCACTACGCGCTCGGCCGCTCTATGCGCGGCTGCCCGAGTTGCTCTTTCCCTTCGGGATTGTAGCCAGCGTGCTGGTGATTCTGGTGCCGCTGCCGACGGCGCGTGATGGACGTGCTGCTGGCGTCGAACATCAGCCTGGCGGTGATCATGCTGCTGACGACGATCTACGTCCGCACGCCGCTGGAGTTCAGCATCTTTCCGTCGCTGCTGCTGGCCACCACGCTGGGCCGGCTGGTGCTCAACGTGGCCACCACGCGGCTGATTCTGACCCATGCCGAGACGGCAAGGCATGATCGCGGCCGGCGGCGTGGTCAAGAGCTTTGGCGAGTTCGTGGCCGGCGACAAGATCGTCGTCGGGTTGATCATCTTCGTGATCATCGTGGTGATCCAGTTCGTGGTCATCACCAAAGGCGCCACGCGCATCAGCGAAGTCGCCGCCCGTTTCGCCTTGGACGGCATGC
The DNA here is from genome assembly GCA_963793635.1 of uncultured Planctomycetaceae bacterium. Classification (GTDB taxonomy): domain Bacteria; phylum Planctomycetota; class Planctomycetia; order Pirellulales; family PALSA-1355; genus CAWCAX01. The sequence goes on along the minus strand of CAWCAX010000005.1, from coordinate 71,346 downwards.
CGGGCCGGCAAATGGCCATCGACGCCGACCTGAACGCCGGCATCATCGACGAGAAGGAAGCCCAGCGGCGGCGGACCGAAATCACCCAGCAGGCCGACTTTTTCGGAGCCATGGACGGTGCCAGCAAATTCGTCCGCGGCGACGCCATCGCCGGCATCATCATCACGCTGATCAATATCGTCGGCGGATTGGTGATCGGCGTGGTCGACTCCGGCATGGAAATCGGCGAGGCGGCCTCGCTGTTCACCCGGCTGACGATCGGCGACGGTCTGGTCAGCCAGGTGCCGGCCTTCCTGATTTCGTTGGCGGCCGGCTTGCTCGTCACGCGCTCCAGCGGCGACACCGATCTGCCGGCCCAATTCGTCACGCAGCTGTTTTCGCGTCCGCAAGGCCCTGGCCGTGACCGGGGCGTTCGTGGCGATCCTGATCTTCACCAATTTGCCGACGGTGCCGCTGGTCGGCATCGGCGGCGGCTGCATGGGTCTGGCGATGATGCTCACGCGCCGCAAGCGCGACGGCGGACGAGGTCGGCCAAGACGCAAGGCCCGCAGCCGACGTGAAGAAGCCCGAGGAACGGGTCGAGGATTACCTGGCCGTCGATCCGATGGAAATCGAGATCGGCGTGGGTCTGATCCGCCTGGCCGATCCGAAGCGCGGCGGCGACCTGCTGGAACGCATCCAGCGCGTGCGGCAGAACGTGGCTGCCGACATCGGCATCATCATGCCCAAGGTTCGCATCCGCGACAACATGCGGCTGGAGCAGAATCAGTATCGCATCAAGATCGCCGACGTTGCCGTGGCCGAAGGGGCCGCGTACCCGGCGATGCTGCTGGCCATGGATTCCGGCGCCACGACCGGCAAGATCCCGGGCATGGCAACCCGAGAGCCGGCCTTCAACACGCCGGCCACGTGGATCGATGCCGCAAACTCGCGACCAGGCCGAGATGTTCGGCTACACGGTGGTCGAACCGGTCAGCGTGCTGGCCACGCACCTGACCGAAATGGTCCGCAAGCATGCCGACGAAATCCTCAACCGCGACGCCACCAAGCACCTGATCGACGAATTGAAGAAGACCTCGCCGGCGGTGGTCGACGAGCTGATTCCCGGCCAGATGAAGCTGGCCGAGGTGCAGCAGATCCTGCAAATGCTGCTGCGCGAACAGGTGCCGATCCGCCAACTCGGCCCGATTCTGGAAACGCTTGGGCGAATACGCCTCCCGCACCAAAGACCCGATCCTGCTCACCGAATATGTCCGCCATCGGCTGGCCCGCTCGATTTGCAGTCGCTATCGCGACAAGGACAGCCGGTTGTTCGTCGTCACGCTCGACCCGGCGCTCGAAGACCGGATTCGCGCCGGCATCGAGCACACCGAGCGCGGTCTGTTCGTCCGCATGTCGCCGCAAGCGGTCGAGGCGACCTGCCGGGTGATCGGTGCCGAGATCGAAAAACTGTCTCTGGCCAACCATCCGCCGGTGATCCTGGTCAGTCCGCAGATTCGCGCCGGGCTGAAACAGATGACCGCCACCCAACTGCCGCGGTTGGTCGTGCTCAGCTACAACGAAATCACGCGCGACACGCAGATCGAATCGGTGGCCCTGGTCAGCGATGCGCCCGCCCCGCGGTAGGACGTTCGTGAAACTCCGGATCGTGTGAACCTCTCGCTATGGAACTTAAAAAATACCGAGCCCAGACGATGCACGAGGCGCTGGCGCTGGTGCGGCGCGAATTGGGGCCCGATGCGGCCGTGCTGCACACGCGCGAGGTGCGCGCCGGCGGCATGCTCGGTTGGCTGTCCAATTCGCGGGCCATCGAAGTCATCGCTTCGGCCAGTCTGGTCGTGCCGAGCCGCCTGCCCATCAGGCCGCCTCAGGCCGACCTGAAGCCGAAGGCCGAGACCGTGGCGGCAGGAATCGACCTGGCAGCCAGGCCCGACGGCCAATCGCCCGCGGAATCGTGCGTACGGATGCCAGGCCTCAAGTCGCTGGTCGAAAGCCTCGCGGCAAACAAGGCAAGACGCCACCCAGACGTTCCGGTTTCGCTGTTTCGTCTGTTCACCGACCTGATCGAGGCGGAGATGCCCGAAGAGCTGGCCCTCGAACTGCTCGACCGCGTCCGGCAGGATCTGCCCGCTGGCGACGCTGTCGATCCGGCCGCCGCCAAATGGCATCTGTCGTCGCTGCTCGAGAAAGAAATCGAAGTGGCCGGGCCGATCCGCCCCCAGGCGGGGCGCCGGCATCTGGTGGCGCTGGTTGGTCCGACGGGCGTCGGCAAAACGACAACCATTGCCAAACTGGCCGCGCATTTTCGGCTTCGCGAGGGTTTGCGGGTAGGTTTGATCACCGTTGATACCTATCGCATCGCGGCCGTCGAGCAGTTGCGGACCTATGCCGACATCATCGATTTGCCGATGGAGGTCGTTTCCACGCCGCGCGAAATGCGTCAGGCGGTAATGCGCTTGGCCGATCTCGACCTGGTGCTGATAGACACGGCCGGCCGCAGCCCGCGCGACGAAGTTAGCATTCAGGAACTCCAGTCCATGCTCAGCGAAGCTCAACCCGACGAAGTGCATCTGGTGCTCAGTTGCGTTGCGGGGGCCGCCGGCCCGGCCAAAATCGCCGAGCGGTTCGCGTCGGTGGGCACGACGGCCCTGATTTTGACCAAGTTGGACGAGGCTACGGGGCTGGGCAATCTGCTGCCGCTGCTGCGCAGCAGCCGTCTGCCGATAAGTTACTTGACCAACGGTCAAAACGTGCCCGACGACATCGAGACCGCGGCCTCCGCTCATCTGGCCCGGCGAGTGCTGGGAATCGAAGCCTGAGCCGCGCGACTCGCTTGAAGCGGACCTGCTGCCAAACACGAAGGATTTCAGAGAACCCGATCGTTATGAACCCGGATCAGGCCGACGAACTACGAAATCTTGTCCGCTCGCAAACGCGGCACGGCGCCTCGGGCGAGGCCCCCGTACGTTTGATAGCGGTCACGGGCGGGCAACGCGGCGTCGGCACGACGACGATCGCGCTCAACCTGGCCGTATCGCTGGCCATCCAGGGGCAGCGCACCATCCTCGTCGACGCCGATCTCGACCGCGGCGCCATCGCGCCCTTGTGCGGATTGGCCGAGCGAGGTTCCATCGTGGACGTGCTCGCCTCGCGGCGCACGATTCATGAGGTGTTGGCCCGTGGCCCGGCCGGAATTCAAGTCTTGCCCGGCGTGTGGGCACCCCATGAGGCCAACAACTGTTCGGCCGCGGCGCAGGGACGGATGATTGCCCGGCTGAAGGCTCTGGGAGCCTACGCCGACGTCATCGTCGTCGACACCGGCAGCCAGCGAAACAGCTTCGTGCGCCGCTTCTGGCAGGCGGCGGACGTGCCTTTGGTGGTGACCACGCCCGAAGCCGGTCGCCATCATGGATTGCTATGCCACGATCAAAGTGCTGCTGGCCGGCGACGCGTCGATTGTCCGCCAACACGGTGGTCAATCGGGCCGTCGATGCGGGCGGCGCCACGGAAGTCCAGGTCCGAATCGCGGCCGCCTGTCGGCGATTTCTGGGCGTGCGGGCGCCTGCGGCCGGGCACATGCCCGAGGATCGCCTGGTGCAAGACGCGGCCCAGGTGTGTACGCCCTTTGTGCTCAGTTCGCCACAATCGGAAGCCGCTCGTGCGATGGAGCAACTTAGCGAAGCTGTCTGGCTCAAGTGCCACGGCCAGCCTGGGACAAACGAATGCAGCGACGTACGGGCCGCTTGAGCCGGACCAGAAAAATCAGCGGCACCGGCTGCCGGTGCCGCGCTGGTGCAAAACTAGATAACAGCCCCGCGGAGGACGACGGACAGCAGAATCGGAAAAATCGATTCAACCTGACCCCCATGGAACGCCGAATAGTAGGGAAGCCCGCGTCAGTCGACCTCGCGTTAAACTCTTCCGATTAGGTCGAGTTTAACGCCCGGCAACCGACTGACGCTGGACGCCGATTCTCCGAGCGGATCCAAGCCCGGTGAAAGGCGGATTTGCGGCGGCGGTGAAACCAGCGTTCGTGGCCTGTCAGAGAGGTTCGCCGTGGGGCGATCGTATGCGGGTTTGCTCGGTCCTCTGGCCTTTTGCACGGCGATTGGACACGGACTGCTGCATGCGGAGCCCGTCGAGCAAACGCTCTGGTCGGCAACTTTGGCGTTGGGTGCGTTCGCCGCACTGGGCTATGTGGCCGGAGAATGGGCCGGATGGATCGTACACGGATTCGGTGCGGGCCAGCCTGATTGCCGAAACGGCAACCCGGCAAGCCGCCGCGGGAAGCGACAAAGTCGCGAAAAAGCCATGATGGCCTGACCCGGGGGCACCGGCAATCGAGTGAGACCAGAGTCGAAAGGATTCGCCAGCGGGAAACCGCTCGAGTACATCACGGAGGATGGTAATGGCAACAATGACCACGACGACCACGACGACCTCGCAGACACCTGAAGACGTCGCGGAACTCTGGCAGCGCTTCAAAGCCGATCTCTCGAACCAGGAATTGCGCAACCGCCTGGTCGAAATGTATCTGCCGCTCGTAAAATACAACGGCGAGCGAATCTGGTCGCCGGCTCCCGGAAGGCGTGGAGCTCGACGACCTGGTTTCGGCCGGCGTATTCGGCCTGATGGACGCGATCGACGCGTTCGATCTGTCGCGCGGCGTCAAATTCGAGACGTATTGCGTTCCGCGAATCCGCGGCGCCATGCTCGACGAACTGCGGACCATGGACTGGGTGCCCCGGCTGGTCCGCTCCAAAGCCAGCAAGCTGAACGAAGCCCTCAAAACGCTCGAGGCCCAACTCGGCCGGCTCGCCGACCGAAATCGAACTTTCGCAGCGGCTCGAAATCTCCGTGGCCGAACTGGAAAAAATGGTCATCGAGGCCAACGCCGTCAACCTGATCAGCCTCAACAAGAAATGGTACGAGACCGACAGCTATAAAGATGTCCGCGAGATCGACATTCTCGAAGACAAAAAAGGCGAAGACCCCACCCGGCGCATTCAGAAAAACGATCTGATGCGACTGGTCACCAAGGGGCTCAATCGCAACGAGCGGCTGATCATCATCCTCTACTACTACGAAGAGCTGACGATGAAGGAGATCGGCGCCACGCTCGATCTCTCCGAGAGCCGCGTGAGCCAGATGCACAGCTCCATCGTGCAGCGGCTGCAAAGCCAGTTGCAACGGCGCCGACCCGAATTCGGCGGTTGATCGTCGAGCACTGCCGGGCGGACGCAGCGCCGCCGCGGCAGAAGTCAAAACGATAAGCCCGGGGGTAGCGTCCCCCGGGCGTTTTCGTTTGACGCCGCCACCGGTCGGCCCCAGGGGACGCCGCCCCTGGGGTTTAACCTGCGGCGCGGCGCAAAGTTCCGCACTCAAACCGCTCCCAGCGGCGCTCAAATCGCCTCGAAGATCTTCGAAAACGCAAAGGCCTGCTGCGTGATGCTGCTCGACGTATCGTCGACGTAATTCTTGGCCGTCCCTTGCGTATCGCGGTTGAGCGACCACATCGAGATCCGGCCGATGCCGTGCTGCTGGGCGAATGCAGTCACCTGCTGCGCGGCCGCCTGGTCGAACACCTCGTCGGTTTGATCGTTCACGCCGATCATCGGCGTCAAGCCGATCATCTCCCAAAGCTGGGCCGACGTCTTGCTGCTGCCGTACAGCGTGCCGAGCTGCGCGAACAGGCTCTCGGCCGCGTCGATGGCGTAGGTGCCCATCTGGCCGGCCGGGTTCGGCGCCGCATTGTCGCCGTAGTCCATCGTCATCACGTTCACGCCGGCAATCTGCACGCCATATTTCAGGGCCGATTGCAGCACGTAGAGTCCGTCGGCCGTCAGGCCGGTCGGCAGCACGGGCAGCGTGAACCAGATTTGCAGCGGATGCCCGGCCGCGGCGTCGGTTTGCTCGAGCGACGCCAGCGCCTGCGATCGCCGGTCGATCGAAGCATGGTCGGCCTCGGCGGCCCCTTCGATGTCGAAGTCGAGATGCGTGACGTTGTAGGCGGTGACGACCGTCTGATAGGCGGCCGTGAGCTGCGGCACGCTGGTGATCGCTTGCGCCAGCTCCTGGCCGGCCTGCGCCGCCAAATGAAACCATCACGTCGCCGCCGATCGCGCGCAGCGACGAAACTTGCTGCCGCAAGGCCATGTCGAATGCGCCGCCGTTGACTTCGTAAGTCGTGTAGCCGCCCCAGGCAGGTTGATTGTTCGAGTCGGACGTGATGAACGCCAGCGTGTAATACTTGATCCCCTGGGCTTGGGCCGTGCTCACCAGGTTGTAGGTCGGGTAGAGCGTCATGTCGACATAGGGGGCAAAGAACTGCGCCGGCCAAGTGCCCGTGGCCGCCGCAATGCCCACCGACACGGCAACGTTGCCCGTGGCCGTGCCGCCGCGACCGTCGCTCACGCTATAGGTGAACGCATCGCTGCCGGTATAGCCTGCGGCGGGCGTGTAACTGACGCTGCCGTCCTGCTGCAACACGGCCGCGCCGTGTTGCGGCTGCGTGATCGACGTCACCGAGAGCGGATCGCCATCGGGATCGCTGTCGCCGGCCAGCACATTGATCGACGTCGTCTGGCCCGGATTGACCAGGGCCGAAACCGTGCCGGCCACGGGCGCATGGTTCGTGCTGCTCGGCGCGCCGCTCGATGCGTCGTACAGCAAATAGTTGGTGGGCGCGGCCGGCGAGCCCCCCGGGCTGCCATTGAAGCCGAACGTCAGGCTGGCGCCCGGCGCGAGCGAGGCATTCCATCCGGCATTTTTGACGACGTATTGATTGCCGGATTGGCTGACGATCGCCGCATCCCAAATCGAAGTGATCGAGCCGGCAAAATTAAACTGCAATTGCCAATTGGCGATCGTTTGTTGGCTGGTGTTTTGCACCGTGATCTGACCGCTGAAGCCGCTCCCCCAATTGCTAGTGACCTGGAACTGTCCGCCCGAGGTCGTGGCCGGCGGCGGAACCGTGTCCAGGATTGTGCCGGTTGCCTGGCCACGCGCCAGCGTGGCGCCGACCGGATTGCTCAGCGTGACGGCAAAGCTCTTGCTCGCGGCCGGACTGGTCTCGGGGATGACCGCCACCGTGACGGTTTGCTGGGTTTGACCAGGCGCAAAAGTCAGTGTCCCCTGCCCCGCCCGATAATCGGCGCTCGCCTGCGCAGTGCCGTTGGCCGTGGCGTAGGCGACGGTCACGGGCGTGGTCGACGCCGCCGACAGCGACACGTTGAACGTGGCGTTGACGGTGCCGCTCGTGCCATCGGTCACGCTATCGTCGGCAATCGAGAGCGTCGGCACGGGGGCCGCGGTACTGCCAAGCGGCACTCCGTTGAGGACGTAGTTCGTCGGTGCCGCGCCGGTGCCGGCGCCGACGAAGCCGAATGAGACCGAACCGGTACCGGGAATCGCGTTATCCCACGACGCCCCCTGGATCACGTACTGGTTGCCGGTGTGGCTGACGATCGTGGCATTCCAGATCGAGCTGATCGTGCTGGAGAAATTGAACGAGAGCTGCCAGTTATTCACGGCGGCCGACTGCGAATTGTCGAGATTGATCTGGCTTTGGAAGCCCGTTCCCCAGTTATCGGTGACGGCGTACGTCGCGGCGACGCCAGCGGCGAACACGGTCCGCTCTTCGAGCGCTTCGAGCTGCCGCGGCCTGCGTCGCGCGGATCGTGTTCCTTGGCGAAATTTGCTCGACTTCCACTCTTGGGTTGCGATGCCCGAAAGCCAATTCCAGTTGCGTGACATGCTGAGTCCTCTCGTTATAGTTCCGTTGAAATAACCTCGATGCGCCGCAAGCGGGCCTTAGGTGCGCGGGCAAATCTGACCCGAAATGTATGACCGAGATTGTCGTGTCCGGCCGACGACGCGACGCGTGCCTCTGCTCGCACACGGCTCGCAAGGCGAAATGCCGGTTGAAAGAGAGACGGTGATCTTCTCGGTCGTTGACATTTAGGTAAGTCGCTGCACGCCCCACGCCCGCTCTGACATGACTGCCAGCGCAAGCACTGCTGATAGCACTACGCGGCCGGCAGCGCGGCCGGTCGTTGCCGCGGAGAAAAAAATCTTGCGGCGCGGGCCGGCCTTGCGCGATCGTAGGGGGATGGTGAAAAAACAGCACGAAGGTCGAGCGCGGCTCGGCGAAAAGGCAACGGGCGCTGCCAGCGTGCGACAGTGCGCGGGACGGGTCAGTCGGCCGCGGCCGAGACTCGTTGCGTGTCGCGATCCAGAAACCGCGCGCCGGCCAGCCAGAAGATTCCACTGGCGGCGATGGCCACCGACACCGCGGCGAAGCCGACGTTCATGTTTCCGCGCGAGCGGTCCGTGATCTCACCCACCAGTCGCGGCGAGATCGCGTCCCCCAACAAGTGGATCAAGAAGATGTTGATGGCGAAAGCCGACGACCGGATCGCCGGCCGCGTGACGTTGGCCAGCGCCGTGTTGGCGGGGCCCGTGCTCAGGAACAGACAGAATTCGATCACGAAAATCAGGGGCCAAAATTGCATCCTCCAGCCTGCTGAGAAGGGGGTCGCGATCACCAGTAAAAATAAGGGAGTGGCAATCAGCATGCCCGCGCCGGAAACCAGAAAATACGAGCCCGGAAATCGGCGCCGCAGCTTGTCGGCCACCCAGATGCCGGCCAGCGTGGCGCTGATGCCCGTGACGACGGTGATCGCGCCGAAGGCCAGATTGACATCTTCCAGCGTGGGCCGCAGTGCGGTCGGCAGATCCTTGGCTTTGAAAAGCACGTAGCGTGGCATGAAGTAGGAGACCGCTCCCAGGGCGAAGGTCATCGCCGCCATGGCCAATGTGTTGAGCACATACGAAGGGGTCCGAGCGAGCCGTAGATAATCGGCCCAGGACTGTTTGGGGGCGACGTGCCGCGGCGCCGATTTGTCGCGGGTCCGCGCTTCGGCAAAAAACAGACAAGCCACGCCCAGCAGCACGCCCGGCGGCAGCGAAACATAAAACGCGTCTCGCCAACTGTAGCGTTGCACCATGATACCCCCCAGGACGTATCCCAGCGCGCTGCCGACCGGGATGGCCAGGTAGAAGTACGACAAAATCCGCCCGCGGCGTTCGATGGAATACAAGTCGGCCAGCAGCGTGGGCGCGGCCGGCCCGTAGGCCGCCTCGCCGATGCCGACAAACAGCCGCGTGAGCAAAAGCATGTTGAAGCTGCTGGCCAGCCCCGACGCCCCCGAGGCCAGGCTCCACACGATTACGCCCGCCGGCGATGATCCACCAGCGGTTGATACGATCGGCCAGCCAGCCAAAGAGCGGCGCGGCGAGCATGTAGCTCATCAGGAAGGCGAAGGGGAGCTCGCCCATTTTCGCCTGGGCGCCAGCGGGGTTACCGGGCAGCAAATCCTGTTCGATCTGCGATTCGACCGCGGCCAACACCTGGCGATCGACATAGTTCAGCAGGTTAATCGTCAACAGCAGCGCCAGAATCGCAGCGGCCCGACGTGCCTCCGGCGGGGGTGTCGGGCAGGGTTGAGATCATGGCTTGGCTTCTCGAACATCGAATCGCGCGTGCCGCAAACTGCGAGTAATGTAGACGTTTTTTGCGGCAAAGGAACGTCGAATCCGACATTTCTTCGGCCGGATTCTCCGCCACGATGCATCGATCTTTTGGCCTCACCGGCCGCCGCCCTGGCGGCTCCTTTCCCCGATTGCCGCCGGCCAGTACACTGAAACGTTCCTGCCTAAGTTTTTTCAACCGGCAGATCGCAAACAGCACCGCGAGATTTGCAGACCATGCTCGGCGCCACGCTGGCCCACGACGCCTACCTCGACCGTTTGAAACAAGAGCTCGATCGCGTCGACCACGACCAACTCCAACACTGGGCCGACCTGGTCTACGCCGCCTGGCAAAATGAACGATTCGTGTTCATCTTCGGCAACGGCGGCTCCGGCACGACCGCCAGCCACATGGGCGAAGACCTGGGCAAAAGCCTGCTCAAGCCCGAGGATCTGAAGCTCGACGGCAAGCGCCGGCTCAAAGTCATCAGCCTGACCGACAATCAGGGCTGGATCCTGGCTGTCGGCAACGACGTGGGCTACGACCAGATCTTTGTCCAGCAACTGATGAATTACGGCAGCCAGGGAGACCTGGTGATCGCCATCAGCGGATCGGGCAATAGTCCCAACGTGCTGGCCGCGGTCGATTGGGCCAATCGGCACGGACTGGTAACCTTCGGGTTGACCGGCTACGACGGCGGCAAGCTGCGCACCAGCTGCGCAAGCCGGCCTGCATGTCCCGCTGGACGACATGGGCATGGTCGAAAGCATCCACCTATGCCTGTTCCATTGGGTGCTCAATGATGTTTACGCTCGGATCAACCAGGTTGGCCGGCATGCGGTCGTTCATCGCTAGGTTTCGCGCATTCGGGTTTGTGTGGCAGGATCGAAAACCGCCGGGCCTGCGGCTCGAATGTCCCTCATCCCGAACCTCTATTCTCTTACCCCCCGCGTTCCATGTTCCTGGGCATTGAAATCGGCGGCACGAAGCTGCAACTCGGCGTCGGCCTGGGCGACGGGGCGCCGCTGGCGGCCTTGGAGCGATTCACGGTCGATCCGGGCCTGGCGGCAGCCGGCATTCTGGAGACGATCGATGCCGCCGCCACCAAGCTCATTGCCCGGCATCAGGTCTCGGCGATTGGAATCGGCTTCGGCGGTCCGGTCGATTCGCCCGCCGGCCGGGTTATCAAAAGTCATCAGATCGAGGGTTGGGATGATTTCGAGCTGGTGACATGGTGCCGCCGGCGGCTGGGCATTCCGGCGCGACTGCAAAACGATTGCGACGTGGCCGCACTGGCCGAAGCGCGGTTCGGCGCCGGACGCGACGCGCGTGTCGTGTTCTACATCACGGTCGGCACCGGCGTCGGCGGCGGGTTGGTGGTCGACCAGCGCATCTTTCACGGCGCAGGGCCAAGCGTTGCCGAAATCGGCCATTTGCGGCCGGGCTTGCACGCCGATCATGCCGACGACACCGTCGAGTCGCTGGCCAGCGGTTGGGGCATTTCGGCGGCGGCTCAATCGCGGATCGCTGATCCGGACACGCAGCCCTTCATCCTGCTTCAGGCCCGACGCAGCGCCCGGCTGCCGGACGCGGTGCGCAAGAAATTGATGACGGCCGAAGACGCCGAGCAAGAATACGCGGCCGATCTGCGCTCGCGCGCGGGGGGCAACATCGAGCACCTGACCGCAAAAATGGTGGCTCAAGCGGCGGCCGACGGCAACGAGGTCGCCCGCGACGTGCTCTCTCACGCCTGCCAGGCCTTGGGATGGGCGATCGCCCAAATGATCACGCTGGTGTCGCCCGGCGTGGTGGTCGTCGGCGGTGGAGTTTCGCTGATCGAAGAGTCCTTGTTTCTGTTGCCGCTAATGCGCGAGATCGATCGCTACGTGTTTCCACCCCTCCTGGGGACGTTTCAAGTCTTGCCCGCCGCGCTGAGCGAGTTGGCCGTCGTCCAGGGCGCCCTGGTGGCAGCGGCACAAATGGGGGAGCCGTGAGCCGTCGATGCCAGGTTTGTTTTCGACGCCCAAGAGAAAAGACGATCGCGGGATAAGGAGGGGATACGCGGCATGACGAAGAAATTCAATGGCCGGCCACAAGCGCCGGCCAGCGCTGCTCTCGTTAAGCCCAGGGCCTGCATCCTGGCTGCTTCCCGTGGGCATCGTGGCGTTGCCCAGCGGAGATGACCTGCCGATCTTCAGGCCCGGCGGCGGGCGGCCTTGCGGCGATCGTTTTCGCTGAGCAGGATCTTGCGGAGGCGAATCTTGCTGGGCGTGACTTCGACGACTTCGTCCTCGGCGATGTATTCCAGCGCCGCTTCCAGCGTCAAGATCCGCGCCGGCTTGAGCAGAATGTTCCGGTCGCTCCCGGTCGCCCGCATGTTGGTGAGCTTCTTTTCTTTGGTCGGATTGACCGCCATGTCGCCCGACCGGCTATTCTCGCCGACGATCATGCCCTCGTAGACCACGTCTCCCGGGGCGACGAACATCTCGGCCCGGTCCTGCAAGCCGTCGAGCCCAAAGGCCACCACCTTGCCGCCGACCATCGAAACCAGCACGCCGCTGGCGCGCTCGGGGATCTCTCCCTCCAGCGGCCGATAAGCTCTCGAACCGGTGGTGCATGATGGCCATGCCCTGCGTGGCATTGAGCAAGCGCGTCCGCAGACCGATCAGGCCCCGCGCGGGAATCGAAAAGCTGACATGGGCGAACTGGCCCCGGGTGGTCATTTCCAGCATCCGGCCGCGCCGCGCTCCGACCATTTCCATGACGGCGCCCAGCCGGTCGTGCGGCACTTCGACCATCAGGTTCTCGAACGGCTCTTCGGTCACGCCATTGCGCTCGTGCAGGATGACTTGCGGCTTGCCGATCGATAGTTCGTAGCCCTCGCGACGCATCGTCTCGATCAGCACGCCCAGGTGCAGCAGGCCACGGCCCGAAACGGTGAACGCGTCGCTGCCCGGGATCGGTTCGACCCGCAGCGCGACGTTCCGCTCCAGCTCGCGCATCAACCGATCGCGCAGATGGCGGCTGGTGACGTACTTGCCCTCTTTGCCGGCCAGCGGCGAGTTGTTGATGCCGAACACCATTTGCAAGGTCGGCTCGTCGACTTCCACGCGCGGCAGCGCCCGCCGCACTTCGGCGTCGCTGATCGTGTCGCCGATCTCGACCCCTTCCAAGCCGATCACGGCCACGACTTCGCCCGCCTCGGCCGAAGCGACCTCCTTGCGTCCGAGCTTGTCGAACACGTGCACCGAAGCGACTTTGTTCAGGCTGAAGCGATCGCCCGACTGCATCAGCGCGACTTGTTCTCCGCGGTTGATTCTCCCCGAGCGAATTTTGCCGACCGCGATCCGGCCGACGTAGTCGGACCAGTCGAGCGTGGTCACCAGCATCTGCAGCGGCGACTCGGCGTCGATCTGCGGACCGGGAATCTTTTCCAGCACCAGGTCCAACAGCGGGCGCATCGAGTCGCCCCGCACCGCCGGGTCGTGGGTGGCATAACCCTCGCGGCCACTGGCGAAAATGTAGGGGAAGTCGGCCACCTCGTCGTCGGCCCCTAGTTCGATGAACAGATCGAAAATCTCGCCGAGCACTTCCTGGATCCGGGCGTCGGGCCGATCGATCTTGTTGATCACCACCAGCGGCTTGAGACCGCACTCGAGTGCCTTGGAGAGCACGAATCGCGTTTGCGGCATCGGCCCTTCCGCCGCATCGACCAGCACCAGGGCGCCGTCGGCCATCCGCAGCACCCGTTCCACCTCGCCGCCGAAGTCGGCGTGGCCGGGCGTGTCGATGACGTTGATCTTCACCCCGCCAAACAGGATGGCGATGTTCTTGGCCAGGATCGTGATGCCGCGCTCGCGCTCCAACTCGTTCGAGTCGAGAATGCAATCGCCCACCAACTGGCTTTCGCGAAATTCGCCGCTTTGCCGCAGCAAACTATCGACCAACGTGGTTTTGCCATGATCGACGTGGGCGATGATGGCGATATTGCGAATGTCCTGGCGACGCATGATGGCGGCGTCGGGGGATGCTGCGGTCATCGAGGGCATAGTTATTCACAGATTCGAAAAGTGTTGCTGGCGACCCGAGTTTCGCGCTCGGGGATTTCCGGTGGCGAGCCTTGGCTCTCAGCCCGTTTGGCGGACAGGCTAACCTCGGCCCACCGAACTGCTGACGGTTGCTTGCGCCCTAAAGCGGCTCGTGGGGGGCACCTATCTAGTCGGCAGCGGCAGGAGGGAATGCTTAATTATAGCCCATCGGGAGGATTTGTCCCAGGGCAAGTGGGCCGCAATTGTTAGCAGCATCCGCCGGGAAATGCGGACCCTGCTGCCTGAAAATCGGAACGCGGAATGTCGGAAATGCGCGGCTATTCAACCGCCAACTGGCAGGGGCCGCATTTGGTTGGACCGCGGTTACGGGTTCCGAGTGGCCGGCTGAAGCCTGGCGGTAGGAACCACTACTTGCCGATCGCGTACAACGCCTCGAACGTCCGCAAATAAATCCGCCCCCCGGCGATCGCCGGCGAGGAAGAAATCGCCTCGTCCAGCTTGTTTTGAGCCAGGATCTCGAATTCGGGGCCCGGTTTGACCACGGTTACCGTGCCATCGCGGGCGGTCAGAAAGATCTTGCCGTCGGCATAGACCGGGCTCGCCCGGTGGCGGTCGGAGTGACCGCGCTTTTGATAGATCTCGCGGCCGGTCTTGGCCTCCAGGCAGAGCAGCGTGCCGTCTTCGCGGCACAGGTACAAAAGATCGTCGACGATCAGCGGCGACGGGACGTCGGGCGTATTGTGCTCGCGCGTCCAGAGATGCCCGTCTTTGCTGTCCGAGATATTGCCTTTGGCCTTGGGATCAAGCGCCAGCACCGGGCCGTTCTTGGCCGAAGGCACGATGATGATGCCCGGCCGGGCCAGCGGCGAAGCCACCAGGCGCAGCGTCTGATTGTAGTTGCCCTTGGGATTCAGGCCGCCGCAACGGAAGATCTCGGCCCCCTGCTTCAGGTCGTGGGCCACGATATAGTCGGCCCCGTGCGTCAGCAAAAACGCCCGCTGCGGGTCACGATAGATGACCGGCGAGGCATACGACTGCTCGCACTCGGCCGTGGCATCGCTGGAGCGTTTCTGCTTCCAGATTTCGTTGCCGGTCAGAGCGTCGAGGGCCACCACGGTCGCCCCGCCGCTGTGGATCAATTGCAGATACAGCCGGCCGTCGTCGAGCAGCGGGGTCGAGGTCATGCCGAACTGGATGTCGAACTTGCCATACTTGTCCTGCACGTTGTAGAGCCAAACGCGCGTCGCCTTCGACGGTGAAGCAGCCCAGTTCGCCCGAGCCCATGAAGGTCCAAACGTGCTTGCCGTCGGTCGAAGTCGAGGGCGAAGCGTAGTTTCCTTCGTCGCCGCGGACCGCCATGTTGCCGGACGAGATCGTCTGCTTCCAGAGCTGCTCGCCGCGCGTGCTCGCGCAGAGTAGGACCAGGTCCCCGCCTTCGGCTGAAGTGAGAAAGATGCGATCGTCCCAGACCGTGGGGGTCGAACCGGCCGGCCCAGGCAAGGGCAGCCGCCAGACGACGTTTTCGGTCTTGCTCCAGGTGGTGGGCAGCCCGGTTTCGCTGCTCAGGCCGTCCAGCCGCGCGCCGCGCCACTGCGGCCAGTTTTCGGCTTGGGTTGCGGCCGCCGGCAGGCAGGCCAAGACACCGACGATCACCACGCGCAAGGAGCTTTTCAAATTCATGAGGCACCGAGTGGAGGGGTTCCGGCGGGACGAATGGCTGGAATGGTCTAAAGCACCAGTCTCGCCCAGATCGGCGCGGCGGTCAATCCGCGACAGGGGCCTTTACGAGCAGGGGCACGTCCGCCGGAAACGCCATGCTCCCGCGGACATCCTGACCGGCGATCCGGGGCGAAGTTCGCGCCGCCAGCGGGTAATATATAAGCCAGGGCTCAAAGCGGCCGTCGGCTGCCCCCCTGCCCTTACTTACGGGCAAGTCCGCGATGCCGCAAAGATGAAGATCACCACGATCCCCCAGTTTTACCGCAATCTCAACAACCTGCATCGGTGGCGGGAAATCATCGCGGTGCTGAGCAAATACGGCCTGGCCGATTGGTTGAGCCGTTTCGATTTTGGTTTGGCCAAGGGATTCTTTCGCGATCACTCGGGCGAGGCGCTGGCGAACCTCAGCCGCGAAACCCGCATTCGCCTGGCCCTGACCGAATTGGGGCCCACCTTCATCAAGCTGGGCCAGGTGCTCAGCACGCGCGGCGACCTGGTCGGCACGCGATTGGCCGACGAGCTGCAACAACTGCAAACCGACGTCGCTTGCGATGCGCCGGATGTGGTCCGCGCAACGCTCGCGCGCGAGCTGGGCCGGCCGCTCGATGAGATTTTTTCCGCGTTCGAGGACACGCCGATTGCCAGCGCTTCGATCGGCCAGGTACACCGGGCCTGGCTCATCTCCGGCCAAAAGGTGGCCGTCAAAGTGCAGCACGCCGGCATCGAGGATCAGGTGCGGGTCGATCTCGACATTCTGGCCGGGCTGGCGCCGTTTGCCGAGCGGATTCCGGAATTCAGCAACTATCGGCCTCGCGCCACGGTGGCCGAGTTCCAACGCATGCTGCGCCGCGAACTCGATTTCCTGCGCGAGCAACGCAACTTGCTGCGCTTCGCCCAGGATCTGGCCGGGCAGCCGGACGTGCGGATTCCGGCCCCCTTTCCCGAACTGTCCACCAGCCGGGTGCTGACCATGGAATTTCTGGACGGCATTAAGCTCAGCGATGCCGTCAGCGGCCAGGGCAACGGCTACGACCTGGAGCACCTCGCGCGGACCGGCGCCAAAATGTACCTGGAAATGATTTTTGCCAACGGCGTCTATCACGCCGATCCGCATCCGGGCAATCTGATCCTGCTCGACCACAACACGCTGGGGCTCGTCGATTTCGGCATGGTCGGCCGGATCGACGAAACCCTCCGCGAGGCGATCGAGGAGATGCTCCTGGCGATCCTCGACCAGGATGCCGAACAGGTCACCACGATCATCACCCGGCTGGGCGCTGTCCCCTCGAACCTGGACTACGCCACGCTCGGCATCGACGTGGCCGACTTCGTCGCTCAATACGGGCACCAGAACCTCAGCGAGTTCAGCCTCTCGGCTGCCCTGACCGACGTGACCGAGATCATCCGCCGCTACCACATCATGCTGCCGGCGCGGGCCGCCATGCTGCTCAAGGTGCTGATCATGCTCGAGGGCACGGCGCGGCTGGTGTCGCCGGACTTCAGCCTGATGGAATTGATCGGCCAGTATCGCCATAAGATGCTTTGGCGGCGGATGTCGCCCAAGCGGCGGATTAAAAAAATCAGCCGGATCTATAGCGAGTTCGAGCGCCTGGCCGAAATCCTGCCCCGCCGCTTGACCGAAATGCTCGGCCAAATGCAAAGCGGCAAGTTCGATGTACACCTCGACCACCGCGGGCTGGAACCTTCGGTCAATCGGCTGGCGCTCGGCATGTTGGTCAGCGCGCTGTTTTTGGGCTCGTCGCTCCTGCTGAGCCACAACGTGCCTCCGCTGGTCCGCGACGTGTCGCTGCTGGGCAGCGTCGGCATGAGCATCAGCATCGTACTGGGGCTGCGGCTGCTGTGGGCCATCAACAAGTCAGGCCACCTTGACCGCCGGGAGTGAACCGGCAGCCGCCGGCCCGGCGGGCGCCATCGGCAGCGTCGGCTGCTCCGTGGGCCGGCAAAAGGCAGCGCAATCGGCCAGCACGCGCTCCAGCCGGTCGTCCAACTCGGCAAGCTGCCGCAGGACTTCGTCTTGCCGGGCCTCGATGTCTAACAGCAAGCTGACAGAAGCGGGAATTTCGCGCATGCGGCCGGCGGAGCGGGGGGCGATTGGGGGCGGGTCGGATCGGCGGTTAACCAACAAAATCGGCCCGCCGCCGGCAGCCTGTCGAGCAAAGCCGCGGTGGCCGGAATCGTCCGCCCCGCTTGCCGCGATCGGCCTGCCGATTTGCACGTTCAGGCAGAAGAATCCAGCCGGGTAATTTGGGAGAAATGTGGGCCCAGCGGAGAAGGCGGCGAAACGAGGTGGCCCGGCTTACAAGCCCGTTTGCCCCAGATTGTTGGGGCTTGCGCCTGCCGATAACCAGGTGGTACCACGCGCGCAGGAAGCCCTTTGCGCTCTTTGGTTCGCGCTGGACAGAGCGGTGCCATTCGTCCTATATTGATGGATTCCGTGGAGCCCGCTGGTTTTGTGGTCGGCAGGGTTTGCTTCATTGGCATCGTAAAAGGAGGACATGTGGTTAAGTTGAACGTTCGTGACCGAGAATCGATTCAGGAAGCGGTTCGCCGTTTCCGCAAGCTGGTCGAGCGGAGTGGAATCAAAAAAGAGATGCGTCGTCGCGAATATTATGAGAAGCCGAGCGAAACGCGCCGCCGCGCCCGCCTGCGTGCCGAGCGCCGCGGCCGCCGCACCCGATTGTTGCAAGGCGGACCCTGAAATTGTGCGTTTTTCCGCCCGGCACCGCGCCGCCGGGCATCGCGCCGGCCCGGCAGTTTCTGCGATTTGTGGCCCCGGAAATCCTGGGGCTGTTTTTTTGCGCTCTGACAATTTGCACAACACTTTTTCTTGCACGGCGCCGCGTGCAGTCACCCGGCCGGCCGGTTATGATCCAAAGCGAGGGTCCGTTCCCTCTCTCGTCAGCGTCGGCTCTCGTCAGCGCCGGCTCTCGGCATTCCAGACGCGGGTTCTCGCATGCCCAGCATGAGCAGATCGATCCTGGCTTTCAGCTTTGCGATTGCCGCCGCCTTAGTTGGCTGTGCCTTGCTTTTGGCCGACGAACCGGGCCAGCCACCCGCTGCTCGCTGGTACAAGGGCAACCTGCACACCCACTCGCTGTGGAGCGACGGCAACGATTTTCCGGAGATGATCGCCCAGTGGTATCGCGACACCGGCTATCAGTTTCTGGCACTCTCGGATCATAACCTGCTGAGCGACGGCGTGCGCTGGATGCCGGTGGAAGAGGTCGCCAAGCGGAGCGGCCACGACGCACTCGAGCCCTATCGCCGCCGCTTCGGAGCCGACTGGTGCCAGACGCGCACGGTCGACGGCCAGGTTCAGGTCCGGCTCAAACCGCTCTCCGAGTTTCGCGGTCTGCTCGAGCAGCCCGATCGATTCCTGCTGATTCAGGCCGAGGAAATCACCGACAGCGTCGGACCCCTGCCCCTGCACGTCAACGCGCACAATCTGCGCGACGCCATCCAGCCCCAGGGTGGCAAGACCATTCGCGAGGCCATTGCCAACAACCTGTCGGCCGTCGAGCGGCAGAGCCAGCGAACGGGGCGGCCCATGCTGGCCCATCTGAATCATCCGAACTATGGCTATGCGGTTTCGGCGGAGGATCTGGCCGCGGTGGTCGAAGAGCGCTTCTTCGAAGTCTATAACGGCCATCCGGACATACGCCAACAAGGAGACGCCGAGCATCCGAGCACGGAGCGGCTGTGGGACATCGCCAATACGATCCGCCTGGCCGAGCTGGGTAGCCCGCCGCTTTATGGTTTGGCCACTGACGATGCCCACCATTATTTCGGCCACAGCGGCGCCTCGCCGGGTCGCGGCTGGGTGCAGGTGCGCACCAACCGGCTCACGCCCGAGTCGCTGATTGCCGCGATTCGCCAGGGGGATTTTTATGCCTCCAGCGGGGTGACGCTCGACGAGGTGCGCTTCGACGCCGAAAGCCGCGTCCTGGAAGTCAACATCCATCCGGACGGCGACGCCCGGTTCACGACCCAGTTCATCGGCACCCGCCGGGCGCCGACTGTTGTTTCGCCGTCGCCACCCGCCGGCCAGCGCAAGGCTCAGACCAGCCCCCGGGCAATCCAACTCCAGCACTCGTGGTGGGCGAGATTCTGGCGACAGTCGAGGGCCCGACAGCCCGCTACAAGCTCACCGGCAACGAGTGGTATGTGCGAGCCGTGGTTACTTCCAGCAAGCCGCCAGCGAATCCGTCGTTCAAGGACCAGAAAGCCCAGGCCTGGACGCAGCCGGTGGGTTGGGAAAAATGGATGCCGCCAGCGGTGCCTGCGGGAGCACCGCAGTCGACCGCTCAGCCGCAGTAACCGAAGCCGCGATTCGGCGGGATCGCCCTGTCACTGGTCCTTCATCATTTGCTCCAGTTGCGTTGCGCTCAGAAACAATCGGAACGGATGACCGGGTAACTCCGCGAAATCCCATCGCTGATAGAAGCCCTTGGCGGCTTCATTGAGGCAGTCGAGAATGATTGACACGAAGGGAAACGTGTTGCCCGCTTCCCAGCAATCGCGCAGGGCCTGAGCCAGCAAGAGGGTGCCCAGCCCCCGATTCTGATGCCGCCCGTCGACTCCCAACCACGCCAGCGTCGCGATCGGCAGTACGCGGCGCGGCAGGTGCTTGGACACTTCAACAGGCAAGTCACTAAATTCAACCTGTCCGGTGGCCAAGGTGTAGTACCCGGCAATGGCGCCGGTTGCGTCGAGCAATATTTTGGTAACCGAAAGGTGCTTTGTCTGATGCTGAAGTGCCTTGGTCGCCAGCCAAGAATCAACCGCCGCTTCGCCACAGCGAAATTTGCGACGCGGGTGCTCGCGGCGGAGACGCTCCCAGCGAAAGCCCACCGGGAGGCAAACGTCGTTCACTTCTCGCCCCGCATTACCAAAGCCAACCGGCGCTGTGCGGCGGTCAGCTTCGGGGCCTCGTTGAGGGCAGTCCAGAAGGACAGTTGCTCTTCAGCGGTCAACGCGACAATCTGCTCGCGCGCCGCGCGGACCTCGCGCCGGGCCTGAGAAACGGTAACGGCCCTCACGTAATCGCTAACGCTGAGCTGTCGCAAACTGGCCGCCTCGGCGAGGCATTGCTTGCTTTCGTGGTCCAATCGGACCATCAGCGGACTGGCGGTTTTGGTTGAGTTCGTTTTTTTGGTGGCGCGAGATGTGGCCATACAGTATCCTTCCTCTTTAGATTGTATTGCCCTAGGCAATACAGTCAAGTCGTCGGATTCGTCGGTGCCGACAATCTTTTTCATTCGAGGTCAGGTGCTACCGGTGTCGACCGGCACCGCCCTACCCCTCGATCAATTCCCTCGCCCTCGCCAGCACCGAGTCCAACATCGGCTCGGTCAGCTTGCCGGTGAACGTGTTCTGCTGGCTGGGATGATAACTGCCTAAGAGCCAGCGCTGGCCCGCCAGCGGAGCGACAGCCCCGTGGCCGAACTTGGGCAGTTTGCCCTCTTGCCAGCGGTGTCGGCGAGCTTGCGAGAGGATCGCGCGCCAGGCGATTTGGCCCAGGGCCAAAAACACCCGCGCAGGAACCACTTTGAACGACCGATCCAGCCAATCGCGACAGGCGGCAATCTCGTCGGGGGTGGGCTTGTTGTCGGGCGGGGCGCAGTGGCAGGTGGCCGTGATGGCGCAGCCGACCAGCGTCAAACCGTCTGTCGAGTCCGCACAGTTGGGCTGGTTTGCGAAACCGGCCTTGTGCAGCGCCCGATAGAGCCACTCGCCGCTGCGATCGCCTGTGAACATGCGGCCGGTGCGATTGGCGCCGTGCGCCGCGGGCACAGGCCGACAATCAGCAGCCGGGCCCGCGGATCGCCGAAGTTCGGCACCGGCCGGGCCCAGTAGTCCCAATCGCGGTAGGCGGCGCGTTTTTCCGCCCCGACAGCCGCACACCAGGCGCACAATCGCGGGCAGCGCTGACAAGCGATAATCTCTTGGTTGAGGACGTCCCAGGGATTGTTTTTCAACGGCGGAGTAAAGGGGATGGGGGGATACGGAAGGGGATACAGGGGATGGACGGAAAGGATGAAGGCAGAAGGATGGAGAATGAAAAACGAGGAAAATCATTTCTCCTCGCGGGCCCCCTGGCTAACAAAGATTCTTCGTCATCCCCCGTATCCCCTTCCGCATCCCCCTATCCCCTTAAAAACCGCTCGCGTCGCTGCCTAGGGCTGCAATCCAATCTGCTTCTCGAGCAGCTCGAACAGTTGCTCGGCGGTTTGAGATTGGCCGCTGGCCACGAAGGTCTCGGTCATCAGTTTAGGAATGGTCCCATGGCCCGCCAGATCGTAGATCAACCCGTCGGCTTCGATCCGGCGGCTGATCGCTTCATCGGCGAGCGCCTGTTCAAGTGCGGCTTCGCCGATCAATTCGGCCGCCTTGCCGCGCACCGACGCGACCGAAGGAACCACTTTGGGTTCCATCAACCAGTCATGGTAGGTCTCGAAAACCTCGGGTTTGGCGTTCCACACCGCCAGCGCCAGTCGTGCATAGTGACAGGCTTCTTTGTGCGCCGGCTGGTCGGACAACACGTGTCGGTTGCAACTCTTGTTCATCGGGTTGGGCAACAGCACGATGGCCAGTTGAGCCCCGTACCGCTGGCGGGCCTGCTGGATGAAACGGTGCAGCCGCCGACAATGCTCGCAGGTATAGTCGAACAATTCGATCACGATCGCATCGGCATCGGGCAATCCCAGAATCGGTAATTCATAGACGTCGATCGTGGATTTGCCCCCCAGGATCGTCACTGGGCGGTGCCGCGACGAATGGATCGACAACGGATCCAGCAGCGACGGGATAGGCTCCGCGCCTTTGGCCACAGCGGTCGATGAGGGCCCACTTGATGAAGGCCCACTTGATGAAGACCCTGTTGACGAGCGATCTGGCAACTTCGGCCCGAGGGTTTTGACTGATCTGGGCGGCGCGGCCGATAGAGCGGTGTGCGCAGAGCGCATCGCCGGCCTGCGGCGTCGCCAGCGGAGCGTGCTGTGCCGCAGATTGACTGCCGGACGAACTGGCAACCGGCTCGGTCGAGGCGGCGCCGTCCGGCGACGCGCCTTTCGGCTCGGTGCGCGTGACCTGCATCTGTGGCTCGGGGGCCGCGCCAGTGTTTGACCCCCAATCAGCGCGGCAACGCCCACCAGGCCCAACAAGAGCAGCAGTCCGGCCGTATGCGCTTGCATCAGCGCGTGAGGGTCGAAACGAGACACCTCGTCGCGCAGCGGGCGTAGCGGGATATACCAGAAGACAAACGCCGCCAGCGCGATGCCGCAGGCGTGGAGGGCCATGCAATAAGGGCACATCTCGTGCAGCTCGAACAGCTGTAACGCGCTGAACCACGAGGCGGCGCCGGCCGCCAGCGTGGCCAACGGAATGAGTATCCGCCAGGCATCGCGTTCGGTGCGCTGGCTGGCCATGGGGCCAATGCCCAGCAGTGCCGCTAGCAGCGTGAGATAAACGAGCACCGCCGGCAAGCCCACCGGTATTCCCAACCAGTTCGACCAACGGCTCGACAATACGCTTTCGCAGCCCAATCCACCGTCGTCGCCGCAGCCGGCCAGCCTCGCGCCCCCGACAAGCGACGCCCAAAGCAGGTAACCGGCAATGCAGACCGCCAGGAGCGCCACGAGCCGCGCGAGCCAAATCAGGGCCACCGGCGGCGGTTCGCGGATCGAATCGGATTCGCGGGATCTGTCGAGCGCGGGAAGTGGCATGAAGAGGTCACTATTCGGTGCGCCAAAACCGCCCCGCGCACCACACGTCGGCAAACTGAGGGAATTGTCCTGCCGCCGGTCGCGGCCGCTGTGAGTCCAAGTTCTTCAGTATACGCGAAATCCCGGACCGCGCAGACGGAGATGCGGCCCAACCCTGGCAGATTTCCGGCAAATCGCATCAAAGTGGCCCGCCGCTGCGCAGTCGGATGGCCCACCATGCCCCCCGGACATCCGTCAGCATCCTCGCAACCGAAAGAGCCCGACGGAAAGCAGCCGGCTAGCAATTGCCGGATGCGGCTGACGATGACCGCAGCGGCGCGGCGCTGCAAAAGTCCTGGCGGCGAGGCGGAGATTGACGCTCCAGGCGGACGGAAGCCGACAGGTCCAGGGCCAACGACCCCCCATGGGTCAGGCCCAACTGGCCCCAATTGGTCAAAGGCCAATAGGTTCAGTCTAATTCGGCGTCGGCCATGGAGCCCGCCCGGTCGGCCAGCGCCCGCTGGGTTCCAAAAGCCGCGGGACTCGCGTTCACGTGGCGCGCCTTGACGGACCGCTCGGGAGCCGCCGCCTTGCCGTCGGCGATGATCCCGTCCAGGCCGCGACCAAGCGCAAAGAGCAACAGCAACAGCAACAGCGGCAAGACGGTCACGCTGGCAACCGATCTCAATTTGCTTGAAACGGAAGTAGACATGGTTTCCATCGCGGGTAGAGGTACCGTGTAATCAACCATTTCGCTTTCCGCCTTAAAGCTTATTGCCAGGGAAATCACAAAAAAAGAAACGTCCCCAGCTTGGTCTAGGTGACGATAGGCAAAGTCTGTGCCATGCGTCCGCGATGCACCGGTCGCAATCACGTTAAGTCTTACAAAACCGTGACTTGCGGCTGGTGATGGGTCGGCCAGCATGCCGGCTGATGGACTGGGCAGTGCCTAAAGACCATGCAATTTGCAGCCCTGGAATAAGCAGCAAAG
Source organism: uncultured Planctomycetaceae bacterium (assembly GCA_963793635.1). Taxonomy (GTDB): domain Bacteria; phylum Planctomycetota; class Planctomycetia; order Pirellulales; family PALSA-1355; genus CAWCAX01. The sequence goes on along the minus strand of CAWCAX010000005.1, from coordinate 47,331 downwards.
GCAGGATGCAGCCGTCCGGGGCCCCCGCTAAAGGTAGGGGGTAAACAATCTGGCAATTCCATCCCGCAGCTGCACCGCCAGCGGTCGCCCATGCACGTCGGCCATCGTGACGCGGCGCGATTTGGCAATCCGCAAGTCGATCCGCTCCTGCAACCGGCCGGCCAAATCGCGATCGTAGCACTCCACGTTGAATTCGAAATTGAGCCGCAGTGACCGCGGGTCCCAATTGGCCGACCCCACGAGCCCCCAGGTCTTGTCGACCACCATCAGCTTGGTGTGATCGAACGGTGGCGGAGAAAGCCAGAGGCGACAGCCGCGCTCGATCAGTTCCCACAACAAGGCCGTCGAGGCCCACTGCACGAGGACCAGATTGTTCACCTGGGGCAGCACGATATCGACCTGCACGCCGCGCAGCGCCGCCACGTTGAGCGCCATGATCAGCGATTCGTCGGGCAGAAAATAAGGGCTCACGATCGAGATCGACGATTCGGCGCAAGCAATCGCCCCCAACAGGGCAATCCGCAATTTGTCGATGTCTCGATCCGGCCCCGTCGTGATACCGCGGGCCAGCACGGTCCCGGCGGGCTCGATCGGACGAAACCACTTCTCGCCTTGCAAGATTTCTCCGGTCGAAAATTCCCAATCCTCGGCAAACACTTCTTGCAAATGGCCGACCACCGGCCCCCGGATGCGAAAATGCAGGTCTTGAATCGGGTGCTTGGGATGCAGGGCGAGATCGTGCCCCTCGCGAATGTTCAGACCGCCGGTAAATCCCAGCACGCCGTCAATGACCAAGACTTTTCGATGGTTGCGCAGGTTCGCGTACGCCCAGCGGAGGGGCAATAACGTCCGCAAAAGAGCGCGTGCCGCACGCCGCCGGCCTTCAGCGCGTGCTCGATCGAAGGCCAGGTATAACGTGTCCCGACGGCGTCGATCAATACCCGTACTTCGATCCCGCGCTTCACCGCGCGGGCCAGCGCACCGGCAAACATGCGGCCTGCCCGATCGTTGTCGAAGATGTAAGTGGCCAAAGCCACAGACCGCTGCGCCTCGTCGATCGCGCGGAGCATTTCGGGGTAGGCTTCGTCGCCTCCGGTCAGGGGATGCACATCGTTGCCTTCCAGCAGCGGGCGGCAGGTCAGCTCTCCCACCAGCCTGGCGAGCGTCACGAGGTGGGGAGCTTGAGTCGCAACGAACTTGGGAACGCTTTCCGGCGCGCTGGAGACTCGCGCGCTGGTGCGCCGGCCGCCACCGCGCAGAATCGTCGCGCGGCGTTGGACGCGATTGATGCCGAACATGACGTACAGCACCACTCCCAGCACCGGCACCAGCCAGATGATGCCCACCCAGGCGATCGCGGCGCGCGTGTCCTTCTTATACATCACCACATGCGCGGCGGCGCCCAAATCGACCGCGAGCGTCAGGCTGGCTACCAGATGTGGCCAAATTTCCTTGACCAGGTTCCAAGCGGTATCCCAATCCATCGATGCGTCCAGATCCCCAAAGTTAACAGCGGGTGCTGCGCCGGCGGCGCGATTGCCAGCGTCTTGCGATTCGTCGTTGGCGACCGGCAAAAGACGGAACGACTTTCCGAATTCTGCTTGCCAGTGTCTTCAAACCTTGACGCATGAATTCGTCTTTGGCAAGGACGACGGGCGCGCACCGGCGCGAGTGACTATGATTCTCCGCCGTGCACGCTGCCTGAAAGTGGCTCATTTCGCGGATTTCGGCCCGTCTGGCCCCCTTCTTGACCGAGCGAGACCCGCACCACCCGCGGTCCAAACAGGATCGCCGCGGCCGCCGCCGCATGCTGGCTCCGACGCCTTCGCAGAGTAGCCCGCGCTGGCCTGAAGCGGCCTGCGCGCTGAGCAGCAGCGAATGCGCGCATGGTTGCCGCGCAAAGATCCGCTGGTCTGCGCGAGCCGTACAAAAGCAATCCGAAAAATCTTCCGCGACGCAAACAATAGATAATTCCATTGGAACACATAGAAAAAGAAACGTCGCTTTGCATCGCCGCGCGGCGCTTGCTGTCTTGCAATGTGCCGATCCAGCGCAATGGCTGTCGCGCATTTCGCACACTTCGCTGGCAGCGCTGCCTGTCTATCGGGCAGTCCGCGGGCGCAATCATTCTTCGCGCAGTTTTTCTTCACCACCCATAGACGAAACCTAAGTCTGCTGAAGACACGGTCTTGAAGTAGACAACCCGGGGGCGCTGAAAACAAATCGTACGCCTTCGGCGCACAAAATGGACTAGCAGGCCGCGACTACATTCCTGGCGGTCGCGTTCGGGCGCGCTTTCGAGCTGCGCAGCGCGGTGGAAGGTCGATCAATCGTGGAGCGCGATCGAGCCCTGAACGAAAAGTAATCTTTGCCGCAATTGTCTTGGAATCGGTCTCATACATCAATTCACGCCAGCCATGAATCGTGGTCTCGATCGAGCGCCGCCTGGTGGCTCGGTGCGCGACACCCGCCGCCGGACACGATCGACGCGTGCGCGTCGTCGCGACCCTCTGACGGTTTTCCGCCGAGCCGCGCGGAGAGCCGTTTCGGCTCTGCTTCCAGACCCCGTTCACCTCACATTGAGGCAGCCATCATGCAACACGCCGTCCGCCAACCAACAACGCCATCCACGGGCCACGACCAGCAACCACGCCGTGCGCTGCTGACCCGAGCGATCGAGCACGGCGCCGGTTTATTGCCCGCGCAGGGGCCGATCACCGCCTTTGTGTTTCTCAACACGCTGCAAGCGCTGGAAGATCTGCCGTTCGACGAAGGCGTCCGGCGCGGAGCCCGGTTGTTCGGTTGCCATCCGTACATGACCGAAGATCGATACCGCGAGAAATTGGCTGCCGGCCGCATTCGCACCGCCGATTTGTCGGCCGTTTTGGGAGAAGATCTCGCCGAGCATGGCGAGGCGCAGGTCTGCTCGCTGGCCAGCCGGTTCGAGGTACGGTTGGCGATGCTCGAACATCCGTTGCGCATCGGTCCGACCGAGGAATTGCGGTGGTTTGTCGCGGAAACCGACTCGCTCAACCGGCTGCGGGATGAGACTTCGCCGGCAGTGCGCGAGCGCTTCATCTCGGAAACCAAGCATTGGATCATGCGCGAGCTGTGCATTCGTTTGCGCCGGGCGCGGAGCAACCGCCCATCACACGGGACGCTCGCGACCGCCAGGTCGTGGCCGATGTGGTTGCGCGATTCGACGCGGCGAAAGTCGAGAAATGGACCGACCGGACTTGGGAAGCGGTTTCGCTGCAAGTCGCTGTGGCGCGTCTGCCGCGAGGGGGTCCAGAACATTGAGACGTTTGCACCGTCGTCGCTGGCTGCGCTGCGCCACCGTGATTATTTGCTCGATGCCACGGGCGAGGACAGCGACGCGCTGGTCCACGACGTGTTAATCCGCTTTTGCGCCGCGTTCACCGATCAGGGGCTCGCGCACTGGCAACTGCCGCACCGCGAGGAGGGTTTCTACCGTTCGTTTACCGCACTCTACGGCGAGGCGGGCGGACCGCCCGACCGCTGGCTGCACGGCCTGGCCGCCGAGTTGGAGCGGATCCGCGCGGCCGGGATGAGTCCCTTGGACTCGATCCTGGAATCGCTCGAACTGTTGGGAGTGGTCGAGGACGAGTGGGACGATTTCATTCCGGCCACGCTGCTGGCGCTTGCGCGGCTGGGCGGGCATGATCCATCAGATGGAGACCCGCGGCGATCGCATGGCTTTGGCCGCGCCGGCCAAGAGCCTCGTCGAGTTTCTCGCCGTGCGGTTGATCCTGGAGCGAATGGCGCTGACCCACGTGGCTCGCGAAGCCATGCACTTCGAAGGATCCTTGTCGTGGTTGCGGGCGGCGATTGCCGCGGAGCGCGGCGCGCAACACGGGTTGGGCACCGAGCAGCGCGCCTTTTTGGTGTTTCAACTGGCGCAGGTGCTGGGCTGGTCCGCGCCTAAGCTGCATCGCTTGTCGAAGCACCAGTGGTCGACGCTGATCGGCGAGGTCGAGTCGTTCTCGGCCCTCGAGCGGCGGCGCATCTTCCAGCAAGCGTTCGAGCGCCGCTTCCGCGTGCAAGCTCTGGATGCGATGTCGATCTACACACAGCGCCGGGCCGCTCGCGTCGAGTCGCCCCGGTTCCAGGCCGTTTTTTGCATCGACACTCGCGAAGAGTCGTTTCGCCGGCACCTCGAAGAGTTGGCCCCCCGCGCGGAGACCTTCGGCGCGGCCGGATTCTACAGCATTCCGATTTATTATCGGGGCGTGGCCGACGCGCATTTCGCGGCCCTCTGCCCGATCGTCCTGCGGCCCAAGCACTGGCTCATCGAGGAAGTGGTCTACTCGTTGGAGGATTCCAATCGCCGCCGGGCCAAAACCCGCCGCGCCTTGGGCACCGCCACGCACCAGTTCCACGTCGGCAGCCGCGGCATTACCAGCGGCGCACTGCTCGACCGCCGGCGTGGGCGTGCTGGCGTCGATTCCGCTGGTCACGCGCGTGCTCTTTCCGCGCGCGACGGCGCGCATCCGACGCACCGCCGGCAGCCTGGTCGGCCCGCCCCAGGTCACACGGTTGCGACTGGAACGGACCGCGGACGAGCCAGGGCCCGCGGACGAGCAGATCGGCTTCAGCCTTGAAGAGATGGCCACCTTCGGCGAGCGCGTGCTCCGCGACATCGGGCTGACCTCGAACTTCGCGCGGCTGGTGATGTTCTTCGGGCACGGCTCGTTCTGCCTCAACAATCCGCACAAATCGTGTTACGACTGCGGCGCCTGTTCCGGCGGCGCCGGCGGCCCCAACGCCCGGGCACTGGCGGCCATGCTCAACGATCCGCGTGTTCGCTCGGTCTTGGCCGAGCGCGGGCTGGCGGTGCCGGCTGACACCTGGTTCCTGGGGGGCTTGCACAACACTTGCGACGATTCGGTGAGCTTTTTCGATCTCGACCTGTTGCCCAAGTCGCACATCCCCGATTTCGAGTCGGCTCGCGAACTACTCGGGATGGTCTGCCAACGCAACGCCCACGAGCGCTGCCGGCGATTCGATTCGGCGCCGCTCAACTTGTCGTACGCGGCGGCGCACCGGCACGTGGAAGGTCGGTCGGAAGATTTGGCACAAACCCGGCCGGAGTTCGGCAATGCCTCGAACGCCATGTGCTTCGTCGGCCGGCGCGAGCGCGTGCGCGGGCTATACCTGGATCGCCGATCGTTCCTGCACTCGTACGATCCGACGCAGGACTGGCCGGACCATTCGATCCTGGCCCGCATCCTGGCGCAGTCGTGCCGGTGTGCGCGGGAATCAATTTGCAATATTTCTTCTCGTACATCGATTCGGTGGGCTGGGGTTCGGGCACCAAGCTGCCGCACAACGTGACTTCGCTATTGGGAGTGATGGACGGCGCGGCCAGTGACCTGCGCTGCGGATTGCCTTGGCAAGGCGTGGAGATCCACGAGCCGATGCGACTCCTGTTCGTGATCGAATCCACGCCCGCGGCGATGGAGCAAATCATGAATCAAGATCCCGTCATCGGCCGGCTGCTCCGCAACAGTTGGGCGCAGTTGGCGGTGCTGAATCCGGAAAACTCCGAGATTCTCGTCTATCGCCAGGGTTCGTTCCAGCCCTACGAGCCCGAGACGTCGCAGTTGGCAACCGCCGGCTCCTCGTTCCAATGGTACCGGAATCTGCGCGAGCACTTGGGTTTCGCCGCGATCGAAGGCGGCAACGTCAGCGTGCCGTCGACGCTGGTCAATCAACCGAGGAGCGCCGAGACGCAATGCTCGACTTCGACTTGCTAATCCGACTGCTGGGTTTGGCGCGCGTGGCGGCGCCGGTGCTGCTGGGCCTTTGAGCGACTTACATTGGCCCTGTTTCGAAATCACGGTTTTTGCGGTCCCATTAACATGAACTTTTTACCAGCCTTGTGCGAAACGGAACCTAAAGTCGTGCGCACATCGGGCACTGGACGGGAACGCGCTTTGAATTCGTTGAACTACCATCACTTGATGTACTTTTGGGTCGTCGCCCGCGAAGGCAGCATCGCCCGTGCGACCGAGCATTTGCGTCTGACCCAGCCCACGATCAGCGCCCAGTTGCGCCTGCTCGAACGTTCGCTGGGCAGCAAATTGTTCGAACGCCGCGGCCGCCGCCTGGTGTTGACCGACACCGGCCAGGCCGTCTATCGCTACGCCGAGGAAATCTTTCCGCTGGGCCGTGAGCTGCTCAACACGGTGCGCGGCGCCGGCAACGATCGCTCGGCGCGGTTCGCGGTCGGAATTTCGGACACGATGCCCAAGCTGACCACCTATCATTTGCTCGAGCCGGCCCTGCGCTTGTCGCCGCCGGCCCGGCTGATGGTGCGCGTCGGCAAGACCGAACGCCTGCTGTCAGACCTGGCCGTGCACTCGCTCGATCTGGTCCTGGCCGATCACCCGATCGCGCCCAACCAGAAGGTGCGGGCCTACAACCATCTGCTGGGCGAGTGCGGCGTGACGGTGTTCGGCACGCCGGCCTTGGCCGGCAAGTATCGGCGCGATTTTCCGAACTCGCTGGCCGGCGCGCCGTTCCTGCTGCCCACCACCAACACGGCCTTGCGACATTCGCTCGACGAGTGGTTCGATCGGCAAGATTTCCAGCCGATGATCGCGGGCGAGATCGAAGACGTGGCCGTGTTGCAAGTGCTGGGCGAACACGGCCTGGGCTTGTTCGCCGCCCCCTCGATTGTCGAAGAAGAGATCTGCCGCCAGTATCGGGTCGAGGTCGTCGGCGCTCTGGCCCCGGTGCAGGAACGGTTTTACGCGATCTCGGTCGAGCGCAAGCTGAAGCACCCGGCGGTCGTGGCCATCGTGCAGGCCGCCCGCGCGGAACTTTCGGGCTGAGGTAGGCCCGCTTTCGGTCTTGCTCACCCCCGGCGACTATTTCGCCTTGGCCAGCCAGCGATCGAGCTGATTGGCGAACGCCTGCCGATCGCGCGGGCTGAACGTCGCGGGTCCGCCGGTGACCAGTCCCCCGCCGCGTAGTCCGTCGACCAGGTTGCGCACGGCCACGCGCTCGCCGACATTGGCATCGGTATAGAGTTGGCCGCGCGGGTCGAGGGCCTGTGCCCCCTTGGCAACCACTTCGGCGGCCAGGGGAATATCGGCGGTAATCACCAGATCGCCGCTCTGGGCCAGCTCGATAATGCGGCGATCGGCGACGTTCATACCCGAACCGACCAGCACGGTTTCGATCAGCGGCGACGAGGGCGTGCGCAGCGGCTGATTGGCGACGAGCGTCAATTTGATCTGACGCCGTTTCACCGCGCGGAAGAGCAGCTCTTTGATGTCGCCCGGACAGGCGTCCGCATCCACCCAGATTTGCATTGCGCATGTTCCCGAAATGGTCGGCGACGGCTAGCCGAACTTGCACCCGGTAAATCGATCGAAACTCCAGCCAACTGCGCGGTGCGTCAAATCACGCTTGGCCGGGCCGGGCGGCCGGCTGGGCGAACCATTGGGCCATCGGAGAGGCGTGCAGGCAGTCGAAACATCGGGTTTGCGGAAACTCCGCACCGCAACCGGGACACACTCCCCGGGAGGCGAACGTATCGAACCGCGTGCCGCAATGCTCGCACTGCCAAAAGTTGCCATCGAGCGGATGAGCCTTGCAGGCCGGACAAGCGGCTTCCGCGTGTCGCGGCGCGGCGGCAATGCGGGCCAGCAGTCTGGCCGACTGAAAGCCGGCCCAGGAGCGCATGGCCACGAAGGCGGCCAGGACGCCGATCCAAACTTCGCCGCGCGTCACGGCCAGAGCAATCACGGCCAGGCCCGCCGCCATGCCGATTACGCTGACCACCATCAGGCTCTTGGATCGGCCGATCACGAACCACAACAGCGCTTGCAGAATCTGGCCGCCATCCAACGGATAGATGGGCAGCAGGTTGAACAGCAGCAGCCCCAAATTCATCACCATCACGGCATCGATGAAACGATCGACGTCCGCGCTCACGTGCAGCAAGCCGTGCGGGCCAGCCAGAACCGCGGCGCCGATGGTCAGGGGCAACAAGGCCACGTTCACCAGCGGGCCGGCCGCGATGCTCCACAGCCACGCGCCAGGACGCGCGGGCGGATTGACATAGGCGATGCCGCCCAACGGCCAGAGCACGATTTCGCTGGCCCGGCCCCCCACCTGCCGGCAAGCCAGCGCATGTCCGAACTCGTGCAGCAGCACGATGCCGAACAGCGTCAGATATTCGGCGACCGTCCAGGCCCGGGAACTGTAATCGCTGGTTCGAAACTGCAGTTCGATATAGGCGACCACCAGCCAGGTCCAATGCAGATAGACCGTGATGCCGGCCACCTGAAACATTCGAAACGAGCCGGCATGCGTGGGCGCCGGATTAGCTGAGGGCATGCGTCACCTCGCAGGCCGCGAGGCCCTGCCGGATGGAGATCGATTTTTCGGCCGACCGAGCGTGCGCCCGAAATGGTCGCACGTTTTCGATCTGCGCGACTTGCGGACGACAACAACACCGGAAGGATTGTAGCATCCCCAGCGGCCGAGCGCTGCGGCAGCCCTCTTCGATCGATTTCTGCCGGCGTGCGGTGCGCCCATTTCATCCGGTTCTGCAGGTCTGGAAAACCTTGCCGGCGCTCCCCCGCGCCGGTTTTGTCGGTTGCGACGAACCGGGCCGAAAACGTATTCTGATTTCCCGAAAGTGGCCGATGGCTCACGAAGAATCGATTTCCCGGTCAGGGAGGGCCGCCACGCGATAGCGCCTGGACCGAGGCGCGACTTGGCGGCTGATTTCGAAACGAGAGCACGGAGGCAAAGGATGGGGTGCGGCTGTCGGCCACACGGCCTTGCTCTCGTCGCGCTGTTGCTTTGTGCAAGACCGGCTCTGGCCCAGTCCGGTTCCAGCCGTTTGCCTCCGGTTGCTGGAAGCACTGCCTCGGCGGAAGGGCAAACCGCGCCCGCTGCCGAGTCTCCCGGCGATTTCCCCTGGTCAACGGCGGTCGACGGCACGGAGGGAATCCGCGATCTGCGCCCGCTCAAAGGCGAGAGTTCGTCCGAGTCCGGTTCGTCGTGCCCGTGGCCCGGATGCGACGCAGGCCCTACCCGATCGATTGTCGGCCTGGTGGGCTATGACAGTTGGCGTGGCGTCTCGGATGAAAGTTGGCAAAACAACGGGATTCACAGCGGTTTCAACCTCGGCTCTCGACTGGGGCGGCTGAGCGAGCTGACCGGCATCGGCGGACAGATCGGCGGAACGGTCGGGGTTTATGATTGGTCGGGCACCGACTATCGGCCCGGGTCGCAGCAGTCGGCGGCCACCACCCAGGGGTTTATGACGTACGGGCTGTTTCACAAGCCCAACGACGTCTCGCGCTGGAACGCCGGCATCGTGCAGGACTGGATGTTCGCCAATAACTTTGGGTCGTTCGGCCAAAGCGTCACGCTCAGCCAGTTGCGAATGCAACTGGGTTACGCCGTCAGCGACCGGGACGAATTCGGTGCATGGGGCACGTGCCGCCTGCTGGGTCAAACGCGCAACGTGTCGGGCGTCGGCCCCACGACGTATCGCCCGATCGATCAGGTGAGCCTCTACTGGCACCACAAATGGACCCCGGGCGGGGCCGACACATGGCTGTCGGTCGGCGTGCCCCAGACCGATCGACTGGCGGGCGGCGGCTCGCTGGGTTCGTGGCTGGTGAGTTTGGTTGCCAACGTACCGCTGAGCGACCGGGTGGCGCTGTATAACTCGATTACCTACATGCACCCTTCGGCGCACCCAGGGGCAGTTGCTTCGGAAGAAGACGCCTGGAACTTTTCGATTGGTTTGGCCTTTTATCCGGGTCGTACCGCTCGTTCGAGCACAGTGGCCGGACAATGCTGGTTGCCGCAGATGCCCGTCGCCAACAACGGCAGCTTCCTGACCGACGCCAGCAATCACTAAAGACGGCGTGACGTAGGTTTCAACCGGCCGACGGTCCGGCTGTCACTCGTCCTTGGAGCGAAGTCTCGTCATGGCGCATCGAATCTGCCGATCCCGGTGCCGATGCATTGATCTGCGAAAATCCGCCGACCCACGCGCGCCTAATCACGGCCAGCGAGGTGCGGCTGTCCGAGATCATCGCCGCCCTGTCGGTGGCGCTGGACATCACGCAAGGCAACGCCCAGGGGCATTGCATGCGGACGGCCTTGATTGGCATGCGCCTGGCCGAAGAGTTGCAGTTGACCCGGGCGGACCGCTCGGCCCTGTTCTACGCCCTGTTGCTGAAGGACCTGGGTTGCTCGAGCAATGCGGCCAAGATCAGCTATTTGTTCGGGGCCGACGATCACCTGTTCAAGCGGAACACGCGCTTGATCGATTGGACGAAACCCAGCCAGGGCCTGAAACATTGCTGGGCCCACAGTGCGCCCGGCGGCTCGCTGGTGGAAAAGCTGCTCAAGATGGCGGCGGTGGCCCGCAGCGGCGAGGAGGGCGCCCGCAAGATTTCCGAGGTGCGCTGCGAGCGCGGCGCCGACATCGCCCGGATGTTGCGATTCCCCGAGGCCACCAGCCGCGCGATCCTCGAGCTCGACGAACATTGGGACGGCAAGGGGACTCCTTACGGGCTGAAGGGTGAGACCATCTCACTCTTGGGGCGCATTTGCTGCCTGGCCCAGACGGTCGAGGTGTTTTTCACGACCTACGGATTAGAAGCGGCCTTCGATGTGGCCCGGCAGCGGCGCGGACAGTGGTTCGCCCCGCAGTTAGTCGACGCGCTGGAATCCTTTCGGCACGAGCCCGCCTTTTGGCAGCGTTTGCTCGCCGAAGACCTGGTGGCGGAGATGAGCGACTGGGAGCCCGCGGACGAAGTGGTGCTGGCGAATGAGGAAACATTGGACGTGGTGGCCGAGGCCTTCGCCCGGGTCGTCGACGCCAAAAGCCCGTGGACCTTCCAGCACTCGACGCGCGTGGCCGAAATCGCGGTCGGCGTGGCGCGGCAGTTCGAATGTTCGCCCGAGCTCGAGCGCGATATTCGCCGCGCCGGATTGCTGCACGACATCGGCAAACTGGGAGTCTCGAACCTGATTCTCGACAAACCGGGCAAGCCGACCGACGAAGAATTCGTCGAGATCCGCAAACATCCCGACTACTCGCAGCAAATTCTGGAGCGCGTGAAGGCGTTCCACACGTTAGCGGATGTGGCTTCGGCCCATCACGAGCGCCTGGACGGCCGGGGCTATCATCGCCGGCTCAGCGACGCGCAAATGCCCTGGGTGGCCCGGGTGCTGGCGGTGGCCGACATTTGCGAGGCTTTGTCCGCCAATCGCCCCTACCGCGACGCGATGCCGTGGGACCGGATTCAGGAGATCCTGTCGCGCGACGCCGGCAGCGGCGTCGATCCGGAGTGTCTGCATGCCTTGGAGCGTTGGCACGACGCCGGCGAGCTCGAGAGCCGCGTCGAAAGCCAGTTGGGCGAGGTCGACCGGCTGTTGTCGGAGTTATGAACCCTATGGCAAACCTCGATTCGAAGTTCAACGTCGTGGTCCTGGTGGGCCTTTGCCTGGCGGGCTACTTTTACATCACCCAACGCTCTGAGCCCGTCAAGCCGCCCGACGATCGCTGGTTTCAGGCAACCGTCGTCGACCGATCCGGACCGGTGCTGGTGAAGTTCGGCGCGCCGTGGTGCGGGCCATGCCGGAGGCTGGACGGGGAACTCGACAAAGTGGCACGTTCGGGCCGGGTGAACGTGGTGCGTATCGAGGTGGACCAGCATCGCGATCTGGCCCATCATTACGGCGTCAGCGCCATTCCGCGGTTGCTGCTGTTCAACGGCGGAAACGTGATTGCCGATCGCGTGGGCTACGTCGATTCTCAGCAGTTGCAAACCTGGATCGCCCAGCACGCGAACTGAGCGGCGGTCTGGTGGGCGATTGGGCGCTTGCCTGTCGCCGGCGGCCACTTTCGCCAGCCGCCGCAGATTGCTACAGTGAAATCCTTCGAGGCTGTAGCTCAGTCGGTAGAGCACCGGACTTTTAATCCGATGGTCCTGGGTTCAAGTCCCAGCAGCCTCACTGAGAAAAAGGCCCGTAAGCCCGACAAATCAAGGGTTTACGGGCTCGTGTCGTATCGCTGCCGAGAGTCGCCGGAGCCGGTGTCCCGGTATCATGGCCGGCTGGCCGGCCGCTTGGTTCCCAAGCGTGTCACAACGATCGCCGGCGGCCGGGGCAGATCGTTTGGCATCGGGCCCCCGGAGCGTGCCTGCCCTTTGGCGCGCGATATCTCCGCTTGTTCCCGCAAGCCCGCCAAACGCAAAGAGCCCCGCCGAGCAAGGCCGGGGCTCAATGCAAATATCAAAAATCCGCCAGCGCGATCAACTGCCGGCCAACGAACTGCCGACGTTCGTGAAGGTCGTCTTGGCGTTGGTGCCGACCGTGGCAATCGCCCCCAAGCAGACGATCACAATCAGGGCCAACATCACGGCGTATTCAACCGCGGTGGGGCCATCTTCCGAAGTCAAAAACCGCTTCAGTTTCGAGACGACGCTGTTCATCGGACGCTCCCAAGCAAAAGTGACGGCGAAGTACGCTACACCCAAAAGGGTAGTTCTATTCCGACGGTCGAAACGGAGAATTCGCCGGACAGACTGGCGCATTTCATCCACAAGTGAGATGGCCCTTCCGACCGTAACGCCCTTAACCTTTATTCCGCCGCCCGAACGGCGTGGACGAAGCGGGACACAAAACCTCCAGCCGAACAGCCCAGCCAGCCGCTTCCGAACAACCTGCACCTCCAGCCCGGAGACTTGGGTCGTTTGACGACCGAGCGACGTGCGCGATCGAGGAATTTCATTCAGCGGCCTGAAGCCGGCCGGTTCACGCCGCAATTTGCCGCCGGCAAGACTGCTTCGTTGGCTGCCGGCGGGCGGTTAGGAAATCGGACGCGGGATTCGTCGTGCATCGATCCGACGGCTGCAAAGCGGGCGGAGAGCTCTGCTATCAGGTCCGGCCGGGGCGCCTCCGCGACGGAATTTTTTATTTTCACATCCCGGCGATGCACTCGTATTGCGGCACTTGGGCTTCCGGCCATCGAGACCGACCCGTTGCCTGCTCTGGACGCCCGGGGGACGGCGCGCCTAAGATATTAGCGACGACAGGACTTACATCGACTTACAGCCGGGGGCGGAATCCATGTCGACGACCACGTTTCAGCAAGGCATGCCAACACTCACGGTCGATGGTCATCCGACCACCCGCTGTCCCGACGAATTGCTCGAGCGGTATCAAGGCGGTGCTCGACGGCCAGCGGATGAGCTGGACCGAGCATTTGCACCTCACCCGGCGGCTGGGATCGGGGGGCCAGGGCGTGGTCTATCTGAGCGAGCGCCGCGGCACCGACAAATTCACGTTGCCGGTGGCGCTGAAGATCTTTTCGCCGGCCCGCTACGAAGACGCCCGCTGCTACGACGAAGCGATGGGCCGCATTGCCCAGGTGGCCGCCCGGGTGGCCCAGATTCAGCAGGACAACCTGCTCGACGTGCACAATTTCGTCGAACGCAACCGCATCCGGATCATGGAAATGGAGTGGATCGACGGTTACGACTTGGGCGGCTTGCTGACGCGGCCGATGCTCGAGCGGACGCGCGAACGGGTCAGCATTCGCCGCTGGGAATATCTGAACAACGTGATCGTGACCGCCGGCCCCATGCAGCCGCGGCTCAAGCCGGGCATCGCCATCGCGGTCACGCGCGAATGCCTGGCGGCCCTGGCGGCGCTGCACCGCGAAGGCATCGTGCATAGCGATCTCAAGCCGTCGAACATCATGCTCAAGCGGACCGGCAACGCCAAGATCGTCGACATCGGCTCGGCCTTCGAGCTGACGAATTTGCCGAACCAGCGAACCTGCACGCCGACCTACGCGGCCCCCGAGGTACTGGAAGGGGGCGAATGCACGCCGCGCTCCGACCTGGCCAGCTTGGGCTACGTGCTGATCGAGATGCTGGCCGGCCGGCAGCCGTTCGCCGGCCTGACGACCTATCGCGAACTGCTCGAAGCCAAGCGCACCCTGCCGCAGCGGCTGGCGCAGATGCTGCCGCAGGAAGTCACCTGCAATGAATTGTTGATGAATTTCTGCCGCGGACTGATCGCTCCCGATCCGATGCGCCGCTTCCCCAGTGCCGAGGCGGCCGACATGGTCAAGGAAGGCGCGGCCAGTTTCCATCGCCAACTGATCAAAGGCGATCTGGCCAGCGAGTACGAGAACGAACTGCGGCTCTGGCTGGAAGAACTGGATTGATCGCGCCGTCGGCGGCTGACCACCCGCTCCCAGAAAGCGGCCCGCAATTTCAGATCGTGTCCGCCGAGCATCACTCTGCGCCCCTCGGCGTGGCTGATCCGGGCTTGCTCGACGATCCACATGGCCTGAAAGGCGTCCTCCAGGCCCGCGGTGTTGCGCACCAGGCTGGTCACCGACCGGTGGAATTGACCCAGCAATTGCTTCGCCGACCGGCCGCTCGCTGTCGAGCGATTCCATGTGCCGGCCGGCCTGGTCGAACCAGACCAGGCGTCGACGGCATATCGATGAAGGCGATGCCCGCGCTCGCAGGCCACTTGCAAGGCGGCCGGCGGACGATAGCGTGACCGCCTCGTGCCAGACGGCCGGCATGTAACGGCCGGAGCTGATCTGGGCCGTCACTCCGCTCCCCGGCTTTCCGCCGGGAGCGGCGAAGTCGAGGCTCATCATTTCGTAATCTTTTCCTTGCCCGTCGGGCCGCGTCGTGCGACAGGCCCAGGACCGATGTCGGCTGCCGGCCGACGACATAGCGGCACCAGTCGACCAGCTCGACCATCTCGTGCATCGACGGCTGCGGAGGCTTGCCGGCCGGTCGGGACGCCGGCTCAGTGGGAATGCGCTGATGGCAGAAGATCAGCCGCGGACTCCCCAGCCGCGTGGCGATCAGTTCTTTCAGCCGCAAGGTGGCCGGGGCATGGCGGCGAGCGAATTCGGCGACGAATGCCACGCCCGACCGCTCCACCCGGGCTTTGATCTCGTCTGCCTGGTCCGGCTGAAAATCCAGCGGCGCGGCGCAGTACACCGCCTTGCCGGCACTGCAAGCGGCCAGGATCGGCAAGGGTCCGAACCATTGGCCCGACAGCACGAGCACGGCGTCGATGTCTTCCCGCTGGGCCAGCGCCCGGAATCCATCGACCGCATCGGCGCCGAATTCGCGGGCGGCGATTTCGGCCCGGTGGGCCACCGGCTCGCACACCGCGCGGACCTCGAATCGGTCGTTCAGGGCCCGCAGTGCCGGGCGATGGCGATTTTCCCAGGCATTTCCTAGACCGACCAGACCAACGCGGAGCTTCATGGCAGGGGTACTTGGGTCCGGGAGATGAATGCTGAACGCGCGCGACTGGCTGCCGGCAGACTTCAGCCGGGGCGGTGATGGCAACGTGATTATATCGACGGGTGCGCACCCCGCTCAATGCGCTGATTCCGGAAATTTGCCGCGGCGGGCGAAACGGGCTCCTTGCCTTAACTCTCCAGGCTGCCACACGAGACGCCGGAGACGACCTGGGTATTCGCTAGCGGGCACCGCTGGTACTGTCAAGGGGTTCAGGCGATGTCGTTAAACTTTGCGCATTTTGCCCATTGCGACCTTGAGTCTCGTAGTTAGACTGGTGGTTCCATCTAGTCCTGTGTGACACATGGATTGGCAATTGGGAACTTGGGAAAGGAAGCCTACCACGGCGGCTCCGGATGGCCATTGATCCGCTTTCGAGCCGCCTTTCCACCCCCTAGTTTCCGTTTCACACAAGCGCTAGGCCCCACGGAAAACCGCGATGCCCGCATGGTGCGGACATCCAGGAACTTTCATCCAAAGGAGTGTCTCCGTGACCACTTTGTCTTTCGCTATTTTGCTGCACGTGTCGATGTTCGCCAGCGACGGCCATAAGTACGCCGATGCGTACCAAGATACGAAGGCCACCGGCCGCCCGTTGGTCGTGCTGGTGGGCGCCGACTGGTGTCCCGGCTGCCAGACCATGAAAAATGCGGTGATTCCGCAGCTGCAACGCAAAGGCAGCCTGAATCGTGTGGCCTTTGCCTACGTCAACGCCGATTCCGAGCACGAATTGGCCGGCAAGCTGATGAGCGGCGGATCGATTCCGCAACTGATCATGTATCACAAGACCACCAGCGGCACCTGGCGCCGCGAGCAATTGACCGGCGCCCATTCGGTGGACGCCACCCAAGTCTTTTTGGGCCGCGGCGAAGAATCGACCCCGACCAAGCTGACCAGCCGCTAGAGCTTGCCGGCCAGATCCGCGCCAGCCAGACCAGCAGCGGGCCAGTGAATCAGACAGGCTGGACCTGGTGCATATCGAGCCTCAACACGGGCACCCCCCGAACGCTCCGGCGGTCGGGGGGTGCTTTTTTTAGCACAGGATTTGGCCTTCGCGACGCAACCGGCCGTGCTTCGAACCCGGGCCGCCGCCAACCCAGACCCGCGGGCGGCGGCGTGCTATAATTCTCGTTGCCCCGGCAAGATTCCTCTTTTTGGCCACGAGTCGACCAGGACGGTCGAACTTCGCATGTCGCAGCCCCGCATTCTAATGTGCCCCCCCGATCACTACGGGATCGAGTACGAGATCAATCCCTGGATGAAGCGGGAGTCGCAGGCCGACCGCGGCGTGGCGCAGGAGCAGTGGCAGGATCTGAGGCAAATCCTGGCCGATGCCGGCGCCCAGATCGAGCTGCTCGATCCCGTGCCCGGCCTGCCCGACCTGGTGTTCACTGCCAACGCGGCGATGATCTTCCGCCGGCAAGCCATTCTGGCCCGCTTCCGCCATCCGCAGCGGCAAGGAGAAGAGCCGCACGACGAGCGCTGGCTCGCGGCAGCCGGCTTTACCGTCCGCAAGCTGCCGCCGCACATTCATTTCGAAGGTGCCGGCGACGCCCTGTTTTGCGGCGACACGCTGTTTGCCGGCTATCGCATCCGCAGCGACGCGCAGGGCCAGCAGGACGTGGGGGCCATGATCGGCTGCCGCGTCATTCCGCTGGAACTGGTCGACGGTTATTACTATCACCTCGATACGTGCTTTTGCCCGCTTGGCGGCCGGCCAGGCGATTTATTATCCGGCCGCCTTCGACAACTACGGCCGCCGGGTGTTGGCGGAATTGGTGGGCGACCTGATCGCGGTCGAAGAGCACGAGGCGCGCCGCTTCGCCTGCAACGCGGTGGTCGTCGGCCGGACCGTGGTGACCAACACCGGCTGCCCTCTGCTGCACGCCCAATTGCGGGCCAAGGGCTTTCAAGCCGCAGCGAGACTCCGCTCGACCAGTTCGTCAAAGCCGGCGGCAGCGCCAAATGCCTGACCTTGCGACTCGACGGCGAAGAGGCGGCCGGCTGGAAGTGATTGAGCAAAAGGGGTCGGGAGTCAAAAACAACGACTCCCGACCCCCTTTAATGGCGAGGGCCTGGTCGAGGTCGTCGCGCAGGTCTTCAAACGCTTCCAGCCCGACCGACAGCCGGACCAGGCCGTCGGAAATGCCGTGGGCCAGGCGCGACTGCGCGATCGTAGCTGGCGTGCGACATGGCGGCCGGCTGCTCGATCAGCGACTCGACGGCGCCCAGGCTGACGGCCAATTGAAACAGCTCGGTCGATTCGACCAGCCGCTTGGCCATCTTGTAGTCGCCGCGAATCTCGAAGCTCACCATCGCCCCGCCCACGCCCTCCATCTGCCGCTGCGCCAGTTCGTGGCCGGGATGCTCCGGCAAGCCGGGGTAGAAGACCCGGGCCACGCGCGGTCGCGCGCCAGGTATTCGGCCAGCAGGGCGGCCGTGCGGCACTGTTCGCGCACCCGCAGATCGAGCGTCTTGAGCCGCGCGAGCAGAGAAACGCCTCCAGCGGCGCCATCACCGAGCCGGTGGCGTTTTGAATAAAGTACAGCCGGTCGAACAAATCGCGGTCGCCGCACCACCAGCGCGCCGCCCAGCACGTCGCTATGACCGCCGATATATTTGGTCGCCGAGTGCATCACGATGTCGGCCCCCAGCTCCAGCGGCCGGGTCAGCACCGGCGTGGCAAACGTGTTGTCCACCGCCAGCAGCATTCCGTGCGCATGGGCCCACTCGGCGCAGGCCGCGATGTCGGTGATCGACAACAGCGGGTTGCCGGGACTTTCGATCCACAGCAGCTTGGTGCGCGGCGTGACGGCGCGCTCGAGCGCCGCCAGGTCGGTCGAGGGTGCGAGCGTCACCTCGAGGCCGGCGCGGTTGACGATCTTGTGCAGCAGCCGGTAGGTGCCGCCATAGACGTCGGTGCCGGCCAGCATGTGATCGCCGCTCTCCAGCAGCATGGTCACGCAGTGAATGGCGGCCATGCCCGAGGCGAAGGCCAAAGCTGCGGTGCCCGATTCGAGCGCGGCCAGCGTCGACTCGAACGCGCGGCGCGTCGGATTGCCGCTGCGCGAATAGTCGAACTCGCCCCAGTCGCCGGCTCCCGGCTGCACGAAGGTGCTGGCCAGATGAATCGGGCGGACGACGGCGCCGGTGGCCGGATCGGGCTCGTTGCCGACGTGGATCGCTCGGGTGCGGAATTGCATGTTCAGGGACGCTCGGGTTGGGGGCCACTTCAGTTGGGAGACCTGCTTACGTCGGGGAATGCCAGTGCCGCGTCGAGTCTGATCGATGCGCGTTGCCGCTCAAGTCTAGCCCCGATTCGCGGCCGCGGCGGCACCAAGAGCCACAAACCGAGGCTCCGGCGCTGCCGCAATCGAAAACTAGGATCAGGCCGGCGCAGCGACGGTTTTGGAGCCGCCGGCGACCTGTCCGCCCGCGGCTGCTCGAGCGCCTGCGCCAGGTCGGCCACCAGATCCTCCGCGTTCTCGATGCCGCAGGACAGGCGGATCATGTTGTCCGGAATGCTGAATTGCCGCCGTTCCTCGGGCGTGAACTTGAAATAGCTCATCACCAGCGGCTGCTCGATCAGCGATTCGACCCCGCCCAGGCTGGGCGCGATCCGCGGAATGCGGACCGCGTCGACCACGGCGGCCGTGGTCCGCCAGTCGGCGTCGCGCACCAGAAACGTCACCAGCCCGCCGAAGCCGCGCATCGTGCGCCGGGCCACGTCGTGATAGGGATGCGTTTCCAGGCCGGGATAATAGACCTTTTCGATGCGCGGATGCTGGGCCAGAAAGCGGGCCACGGCCAGGCCGTTCTCGTTGTGCCGCTGCATCCGCAGCTCGAAGGTCTTCAGCCCGCGCTGCGAGCAGATAGATGTTTTGCGGCGAATTGATGCCGCCCATGATGCCGCGCAGCTTGCGGACCGCATCCAGTTTTTCGGCCGAGCCGATGATCACGCCGGCCAGCAGATCGTTGTGCCCGCCCAGATACTTGGTGGCCGAGTGCAGGACGTAATCGACGCCGGCGTCGAGCGGCCGCACGTTGTAGGGAGTGCCCAGCGTGGCGTCGATCAGCGTTTCGACGCCGTGCCGTCGGCCCAGGGCCGCAAACCGCTCGATGTCGACGACGCTCAAGTGCGGATTGGTCGGCGACTCGCTGACCAGCAGCCGCGTGCGGGGCGTGATGGCGGCTTCCATGGCCGCGTAATCGCAGGCCGGCACCTGATGCGTCGTGACGCCGAACCGCGACAGGTGCTTGGTGCAGAACTCGCGGCTGCGATGGTAACACTCGTTGAAGAAGACGACTTCGTCGCCGGCGTTCAACTTGGCCATCAGCAGCCCGACCATGGCCGCCATGCCGCTGGAAAACAGCAGCGCCGATTCGCCGTTCTCCAGCGCGGCCAGTTTGCGCTCGACGACTTTTTCGCTGGGGTTGCCGTAGCGGCCGTATTCTTCGCGCGGCAGATCCTGCTCGATGAAGTCGATCACGCTCTGCGTGTCGGCAAACGTGTAGGTCGAGGCGCAGAAGATCGGATCGGTGATCGAGTCTCCCGGCTTCTGCCGCTCTTCGCCGGCATGCACCGCCAAGGTCGAAAAGCCGCGCACGCGTGGGGCCGAGGGATTTGATTCGCTGGAGTCGGTCATGGCACGCTCGATGAGCTTTCTGCGCCGCGGGTGGCTTTGGCGCTCGGTGGATCGTGAACAAGAAATCGCGTCGCAAACATGTCGGAATCAGCGCTACGACAATAAAAAAAGCCGCGTCACTGCCCATCACGGCAGTCGCGGCTCACTTTGTTCAAGTTAGATCGCTCGTGCGGCGGCAGGCCGGTTCGAGCGATGGCACTTTAGCAGTCTTACGTCTGCAAGCGGCCGCAAATCCCGTATGCACGGATTCTACTAGCCCGCCGCCCGAGTAGCAAGCAGGCCGGAATCGATTTCAGGCTCGCGTTTTCGTGTTTCAGGGTTAAAACAGAACCCAGGCTGTCGAACGCCCCACCTCGGATTTTGGACTGCCGCCCGTTCCAAACGCGAAAGCAGAAACTTGCACCCCGCCCTGCCCGTTTCCCGTCGCGGCGCCGTGGCGGTCATCGTGCGCGACGAGCGGCTGCTGGTCATTCGGCGTTCGGCCAGCGTCGTTGCGCCCGGCGCGTTTTGCTTTCCGGGGGGTGGAATCGAGGCCGGCGAGTCCGAGCCGCAAGCGCTGGTGCGCGAAATCGAGGAAGAGTTGGGCGTGAGCGTGCGTCCCGTGCGGCGCGCTCTGGCAGAGCGTCACGCCCTGGAATGTGAGCCTCGTTTGGTGGCTGGCCGAACTGCCGCTGGATGCGATTCTGACGCCGAATCCCGCCGAGGTCGAATCGATCCACTGGGTCGACCGGCAAGAGCTGCCGGCCTGGCCCGGCCTGTTGGCGAGCAACCTCGAATTCCTGGCGGCGCTCGCCGCCGGCGAGTTTACTCTGACTCTTTGGGGTGATAGCGCCGGTTGAAGACTTCCGGATCGAACAGCTCGACGGCGTCAGCCGCCTGGGCGTCGGCCGTGTCCTCATCCTTCGAAGTCGAAGAACCCTTTGATCGCGGCGACTCACCCGACGGCCTCTCGGCGGACGCCTGCCTGAGTTGTTGGTCGCCGAGCGACGAATTGTCTGCGGCGCGCGGCCCCTTGTGCGATTGCTGACGGCGCGCCACCCGGCGCGATGCGGGGCCGGGCAGTTCCGAGCCAACGCCCATCCCGGATGGAATCGGTTGGTTCGAGACCTGGTAGGCCCAGGCGACCAGTTGTTTGTATTGATTGGTTTCGCGGCTGGTGAAGATGGCCGACTTGACCGTTCCATGCGGGCGAGTGGGAACGATCAGCAGCGGGCTTTCGCCGGGCCGCTCTCGATCGACCAGCGACAACACCGCGTACAGGTTTCGCTGCGTCGCCCGACGACTGGGCGTGCGCCCGGCCGAAATGCGCAACAATTTGAGCGAAGTGGCGCTCTGCGGACCATGACAGCCGGCGGTCGAGCAGTGATTCAAGAGCACCGGCTGAATCGACGTGGTGAAGATTTCGACGGCCCCGGGCGGCAGTCCGCCAATCGTGCGATCCAGGTCTTGGATTGTCGGAGCATCCCCTTCCTGCGGGTCCTTGGCGACCGCGGTCGTCGGGTTGCTCGAGCGCGTGCTTGAGCCGCCGCTCCAAAACCGCGATCCGCGGATGCAGCGGATCGGCGTCGACCGCGTCGGCGAGCGCCAACGCCGCTTGCTCGTAGAGTTGCAGCCGCAGGCACCAGTCTGCCAGTTCGAGGTTCCCCTGCACTTTGCCGGGCTCGACCTGCATTCGCCGCCGCTGGTAGCAGTCGAGCACGGAGTGGCCGAAATATTCCACTTCGCTGCGCTTGATGTGGATCTGTCCGCCGGCAACGCCCACATCGTAGCGATCGCCGGCCAACAGAATCTCGCCGGCCACCAGACTGCCGTTGCGTAACAAGAGCACGCCCTGCTGCGGGCCCAACTCGAGCTCGTCCCCGTGCAACAGGGAGGCCATCGAGAGGCCCATGCCGATCGCGAGCGAGATTTTGAGATATTGAGACATGGGGGGCGGGACTGTAGTGAAAGGCTGCCTATCGGTCAAGGCCGCGCCGGCTAGCTGTCGCCACGGGGGGCTGGCGCGGCCACGGCCGAGTGGGCCGGTTTTCGTAGCGGAAGGTCACGCTAGCGGCGTACGCCGATTCAAGCTGGTTGGGACGCGGTAACGTGCAGTTCACCACGGCGGTTCACTGCCGGTCGACCGCGGATTCAAGCTTGGCTTGGTCGTCTCGATCCGCCGGTCGCGGTTTGCCTGGCTTTCCAAGCAGGCTCAGCAGAACCGCAGCGCAGGAAATGGCCAGCACCAGCAGGCACGGCCAGCCGGACAGCGTGGAGAACGCCACCAAGGCGATCAAGACCGCCACGATGGGAATCCAGGGCGCATGCAATCCGTGATGTTGCGACAACCTGTCGGCCCCGCGTATTTCTATCGGTCGAGACATTCTGCTTCTCATTGCTAATTCCGTTTAGCTCTTGCCGTCGATATGAGCCGGTCGCAGCTCGACAATCGAGCCTGCAAGACGCGCCGCCCAGCGCGGCCAGAGGACCGGCACGTCTCAAATTCGCAGCAAGACGTGCGATTGCTCAAGCGTGGGCGCGGCCAAGCGCCGGATAGCGCCGCGTGCATTGACGCCTGGGCCATCCGCCGGTGACGGGGCGGCATCGATCGCGCCGCATGCAATTTCCAGCGAGCTGCACTCTTGGCGGCTTGGCTGCGCAGTCTGTGGCTGCACAGTCTGTGGCTGCGCAGTCTGGAGATCGATGCCCGCTTGCCGGCCACGTACACGAATGTGGCAGCGGCTTCCAAGGCATTACAAGCCGGCGGCAAATTGCCTGCCCGGCTCATCAGGCAGGTCGCTTGAGACGCCGCAGGCGGCGGAACGACGCGAGTGGTGCTGGCCAAAATCGGGGCCAGGCAACAAACAAGCAGGGTATGTCGCGAGCGCGCCGTGGTCATGCCGCACATTGTAGTCCCGCGGCCCAGTGCGACAAGGCCGCGCATTCTCCGCGCACCCCTGGTGGGTGGTTGAATGCAGACGACGGCGTGACGAGAAACGGCGAGAGAAAAACGAGAAGAAACTCAAGCTCGCGCCCTCGCAGGCACGGACTATCGAGTACGGCTCCGCTTTCGCGGGGCACTTCGCCTGTCGGCGGCGGCTACTTCGTCACCCAGCTAAAGCGAATCCCCGCTTTGTTGCACAGATTGATGACGGTGGCCAACTGCTGTAGGTGGCTGTCCTTGTCGCCGCGAATGATCACGTTCGCCCGGCCCGGATTGTCGACCAAAGCTTGCTTGAAAAGATCGAGCAATTCGGACTCGATCCGCTGGTTCTGCTTCACGATGAATTTGCCTTCGGCGTCGATGTTGACGACCAGTACCAGTGCATCCGGCTTGGCGATCAACGGCTTGGCTTCGCTGGCTTGCGGCAACTGCACTTTCAGCTCGCGCTCCTTGAGGGCATCCAGCGCCACCATGGTCGGAACCGTGATCATGAACACGATCAACAGCACCAGCACCACGTCCACCAGAGGGGTGACGTTGATGTCGGTGATCAACGGCTCGTCGCCTTCGTCGCTGTAGGTGGTTCCGCTAGCGGCCATCGGGCACCTTCGGCGGTTTGGGAGGACGTGCGGCGCTGGCCGCCGACTCGGGCTTCATTTGCGCAAGCAACAGGTGCGCCAGGGAGTCCGCGCGGCCGATCGTCGAGCGGACGCGGCGCTGGAAGATGTTGTAGGCCACGACGGCCGGAATCGCGACACACAGCCCGACGGCCGTGGCGACCAGGGCCTCGAAGACGCCCGCCATGACGGCGCTGGCCGCGCCACCCGTGGAGCCGTGGTCTTGTGTCATGTCGTGGGCCGCCTTGACGATGCCCAGCACCGTGCCCAACAGTCCGATGAACGGAGCGTTGCTACCGATGGTGCCGAGGATCGGCAGATAAGCGTCCAGGCGCAACCGCTCGCGCGCCTTGGCGCTGAGCATGGCCTCGCTGACCGCATGCACGCCGCGCGGAATCTGGCTGATGCCGGCCGCCAGGATGATGCATTCGGCGGCTTTGGAATTGCGCACCAGGTTCAGCGCTTGTTCCACGTTGCCGGCCCGCAGTGCGGCTTTGAGATCGGTCGAAAGCCGTTCCAGGTTCACCCGGCGCACCGAGTAGTAAACCATCCGCTCGAAGATGACGGCCACGCTGATGAAACTCAGGCCCACCAGGAGCCATAAGACCCACTCGGCGCCCAGAAACGTCATGTGCAGGAATAGTTCGGTCAGTTTCATGGCGGTCTTTCGCTTACGCGGAGCGTCGGGCGGCGGTTGCCCAGCGCGAACTCATAACGCCGAGCCCACGCTTTACGGGCCTGGACGGTCGCGGCGATCCATGGCGGCTGGCTCGGGGAGGTGAGCGAAACTGCGGCATCGGCCGGCAGGCACACAGTTCGCTCTTGCGGCACAAGTTCGACGCGATTCCAACCCGGGCGCCGGAAATTGATAGGACTATTATAAGCTCGCCGCCGCCCCGGTTGGCAAGCACTTTCCGCCAGGAAACGGGCCGCACGCTGGTGACGGCAATTGCCCGTCCCGGCCACCGGCAATCGCAACCCGCTTCTCTATGGGCTGGCGCGGGTTACTTCAAAGCGCCCTCTTGCCAGCGTTGCCAGGCCAGGCCCGGACGGTCGACGCGGAACTTGACCAGCCGCGTGTGCTCGACTTCGGTCACGTAGACCGTGCGACCATCGGGACCGCCGAAACACAAATTCGTGGGCTGTGCGCCCAACACGTCGATCTCCTGGAGCACTTCGCCCGCCGGCGAAAGCTTGACCACGGTCCCCTTGCCATGCCGCGTGACGTACAAGTTGCCATCGACATCGGCCCGCATGCCGTCAAAGCCAAAATCGGGAAATTGCTTGAGCAGCGTCTTTTGGGGCCCGGCGGCGGTCAGGTCGAGCGACCAGATGTTCCGCTGCACCGACTCGTTGACATACAGCGTTTTGCCGTCGGGGCTGACCTCGATGCCGTTGGTGGTTCCCATATCGGGGGCAAACAGCGACAGTTGGCCCTGGGGACTGATCTTCCAAACCTGGCCCGTCCCCTTGGCCCAAGAGGGATCGCTCGCATAGATCGTGCCGTCGGGAGCGATCGCCAGATCGTTCGGCTGATTCATCCGCGGTTCGTGAACCAGCACCGACAGCTCCTTGGACTTTGGGTCGACCTTGAGCACGTTGTGGTTGGTGTAGTCGGCAATGTACATCTGGCCCGCACGGTCGAATACGATGCCGTTGCCGTAACTTTTGTTGGGCAGAGTCAGAAACAGCTCGGCCTTGCCGGCCGGGGTCACGCGGCCGATGTTCTCGGGCTGCTCGAAAGACACGACGAAAATATTTCCATCGGCGTCGCAATTGGGTCCTTCGATGCTCGCGATGAAGCCTTGGGCCGGCAGGGGCTCGGCCTGAAACAATTTTTCATCCGCCGCCAGAACCGAAAGCGCCGCAGTCAGCAGCCAGGCCGCATGCATGTTGAAATCTCCCGGGTGCAAAGAATCACTGAAGCCCGTTGGCATTCTGGCGCGTGCGGAGTCGTATGGCAACGGGGTGGGATCAATTCGGAGCTCGGGACGGCGAATTCAGAGGCCATTGCGCATTGGCAGCGGCGCGTCCCCGCCGTCTCGGCTGGCAATGCCGCCCCTGAGCTCATGCGCAAAGTAATTGGCCGCGCGGCTGGGGCCAGTGCCGGCAACCCAGCGGCAGGGAATTTGGTCCCTGCGCGAGGCAGACATTTTCGGCCGATTCACAAAAAGGGTTCCCGACTTCCCGACCCTTTTTTCAGCCTGCCTTGGCATCGCGCCATCCCCGGGTTAGCCTACTGTCTACAATCAAATGACGAATGTCGCTCGCCCATCGCGGCGATTCGCGGAAAAATGGCTGCCTGCCGTGAATTACCAAGCCTTGGCTACCGATTACGATGGCACCCTGGCAGCCGACGGCGTAGTTGATGACCTTACAGTCGAAGCGCTCGTGAGGTTGGCCGCCACCTCGCGTAAGCTGATCCTGGTGACCGGTCGCGAGTTGGAGGAGCTGGAAGCGGTTTTTCCGCACCTGGGGCTCTTCGACCGCGTCGTGGCCGAAAACGGAGCGCTGCTGCTAACGCCGGCCACGCGCGAGATCCGATTGCTGGCCGAGCCCCCTCCAGCCTCGTTCATCGAAGAAATAAAACGCCGCCGCGTCAGCCCGCTGTCGGTGGGCCGGGTGATCGTAGCCACCCGCGTGCCGCTCCACATCGACCTACGGCAAGCGATCGATCAGGCCGGGCTCGATTTACAGATCATTTTCAACAAGCGGGCCGTGATGGTCCTTCCCGCGGGCGTGGACAAGGGCACCGGACTGTGTGCCGCGCTTGACGAATTGGGTTTGCCGCTGGCGGCCACCGTCGGCGTGGGCGACGCCGAAAACGATCAGGCGTTCATGCGATTGTGCGGCTGCGCAGTGGCGGTGGACAACGCCTTGCCGGCGCTGAAGAATTCGGCCGACCTGGTGACCCGAGGTGCCCGCGGAGCCGGCGTGGTGGAGCTGATCGAAGGACTGATCCGCGACGACCTGGCCGCGTCTTCGAGTCGCCTCTGGCCCAGCCTCTGGAAATCCCATCGAGAACGGCCGGCCTGCGGATTCGGCCAAAATAGGCAGGAAACTCGTGGGCAGAGAGGTAGTTCAGCGAGGCAGTTGACATTTGTACACTTATCGCTAGGATTGGGTAACGCGTGGCGCTTTCCTGCCGCGCCCAATTCCCGTGGGAGTGCCGTGATGATTGCAATCGCCTCGGAAAACCGCGTCTGCGACTGCGTTGACAGCTTCGAGCGGGTCGACAGCACCAACCGGGTTGACAGCTCCATACGGGGTGACAGCTCCAATCGAGGTGAGCGGCCCCGATCTGACCGGACCGGCTCGCTGCGTGCGATAGGAGACATCCTGGGCGAGTTGCTGGCCGGCTATGACCTGCCGATTGGCCACAATCTGGCGGAACCGTTCGCGCGGGCGGAATCGGAATTGGTCTCGGCCTAGTCGCCGCGGCCGCGCTGCTGCCAGGGCCTCGCCTGTTGCTGGCTGTTTTTGCGACGCAGCGTCGATGAAGCAACCGCGGCAACACCCATCGCGCCGCGCATTTCGCGGGACAGATTACGCGCCGGCGTGCGACGCCGTGGCGCAACTTGCGGCCGCCTGCCTGGCTGTTAGACTAAGGCGGTGACGCGCGGGAGTAACTCAGTGGTAGAGTATTGCCTTCCCAAGGCAACTGTCGAGGGTTCGATCCCCTTCTCCCGCTCTGAGTTTTTGTCGTGCCGAAGCTGGGGCTTGCGCGGCGGAGCGCCCCGTCCTAGGAAGCCCAACGGCCAGGCAAAAGGCCTGGCCGTGAGTGCGGTGTCGATTTGCTGAGCCCGATTGGAATCGGCTAGTTGACGGCATTCTTTTAGGCGGCGGCATTCTTGACCGCTGCGGCGTGCCGGTGATGCTTGCCGTTGCCTTTGCCATTGCCGCCGGCATTGGCTTGACCGGCCGCAGCGCCATTGCCCGCCGCACCCGCTCCGGCGCCTGCCGCGGCGCCATTTACGCCTGCCGCGCCGCCGGCTCCCTGACCGCCAGCCATTCCGCCCGCGCCTTGGCCATTGACGCCATTGCCCACCATTCCGTTGCCGTTGAAGTTGTGGTGATGATGATGATGGTGGTGGTGGTGATGCCGCCGCCCGCTCCCCATGCCCATACCATTCCCCATGCCCATACCGTTGCCCATTCCCATGCCGTTGGCCATGCCCCCATTGGCGGCCAGGGCATTGGCCCCGTTGTTATTGGCCTGGTTCATGTTGTTGCGGCGGGCGATCTGCTGCATTCGGTTCCGGTTGCCCTGCTGACCGTGGGCGTGCTGGCCGCCCCCGTGGTGCCCTCGACCGTGCCCGCCTTGGGCAAAGGCTGCCATCGGCATCCCTAGCACACATGCTACCGCGGCGATCATCACTTTCTTGCACATGAGTCTGTCTTTCTGCGTTCGAGTTTCCGAGCTTGCCCCACTGCCACTCTGCACATTAAACGCCGCGGCGTGCGGTGCGGCGTCGGCGGGTGGGATTACTTAAGCAAATGTAATCGTGGGGCTTAGCAGCAGTGCGCTAAACGGGATGGCGGCGCGGCAAATGCGGCTCCTCAGACGCTCAATCCTCCGGTTCGAGCACGATTTTGCCGAACAATTTGCCCTGCTCGAGCCGCCGATGTGCCTCGGCCGCTTGCGATAGTGGAAGCCGCAGGCCGATTTTGCCGCGCAGCGTCCCGGCCGACAGGGCCTGGTTGATTTGCCGGGCGCTCTCGGCCAGTTCCTCGGTCGTGGCGTCAGTCACGGTAAAGCCCAGCAGCGTGCAGTTGCGGGTATAAAACGCCCCGACCGGCAGCACCGAGCGATGGGCCAGGCCCGACATCAGCACGATTCGCCCGCGCCGCGCCAGCACGGACAGCGCCCTTTCCAGATCCGGCTTGCCTACGGCATCCCAATAGACATCGACTCCTTGCGGGGCGAAGTCGCGCAGCGCCTGCTCGACATCCTCATTGCGGTAATCAATCACCCGGTCGGCACCCAGCTCGCGGCACCAGGCCACCTTGGCCGGGGAGCCGGAGGTCACGGCCACGCGCGCCCCGGCGGCCTTGGCCAATTGCAACACGGCGGTGCCCACGTTGCCGTCGCCGCCATTGACGAACAGCGTTTCTCCGGCCTGCAAATGAGCCCGCGAAAACAGCCCGATCTCGGCGGTCAGGCCCGAGTGCAGCACGGCCACGGCCTCGATCGGATCGACTGCGGCGGGCAAATCGTAGAGCAGTGGTTCGTCGATCACCACTAGCTGGGCAAACGTTCCCTGGCGGCCGGCGTAGCCCTGGTTGTTGCACCAGACTCGATCTCCCGGCTTGAACCGCGTGACGCCGGAACCGATCTGGCTCACGACGCCGGTCATGTCGCGGCCGATGATGAACGGCAACGGCAGCTCGACGTGATAGCTCCCCTGGCGGATGTACGTATCGATCGGGTTGACCGCCACGGCCCTGGCGCGGACCAGCACTTGCCCCGCCGCGGGCAGCGGCGCAGGCAGCTCGCCGTAGCGAATGTTTTCCGCCGGGCCGACGGATTCGATGTAAGCGGCTTTCATCGGCGGTCCTCACCCGCGGCGTGTATTCACTTCGGCCCGCTCGACAGCAGCGCCTGCATCTCCGCGGTGAGCTCGGCGGCCCGTTTTTCGGCCTCTGCAATCGGCAAGCCGGCAGCCACGCCGGGCCGCTGGTGCCCGGCGGTCGAGACATACGCATCGCGCAGCACGGCCACGCGCTGCTGGACGGGGGCCAGCAGCGCGGCGGGGGCATTGAGCGTGGCCAACATGTCGGCCGGAGTCTGGGCGTCGGCGGCCGCCGGGTCGCCGAAGAAGCGAATGAGCGCTTGGGCGATGAACCAGTGCCCCTGGTCGTTGGGATGCACGCCGTCGGGGACGAATGTGAACTGGGGATCGGCGGCGCGGCGGCGCGTAAGTTCGCGCGTCATCGGTCCATGTAAATCGACGACCCGCCAACCGTCGGTTCTGCGCTCGAGCAGCCAATCGCTGTAGTGGTCCAAGACTTCGTTGTACGAGAATTTGAGCGGCTTGCTCTGGTCGTCATACGTTGGCGGAGTGACGACGATGAACTGGGAGCCTGCCTTTTCCACCGCCGCCTTGAGCGCAGCCATTCCCTGTCGATACCGCTCGAAGCGCACCTCGTCGAGCGGCTGATAAATTCCACAGTTCATGCCGTAACAGGCGATGACCAGATCCGGCTTGGTCACGGTCAGAACGCGGTCCAGTCGCTCGGCCACGTCGGGGCGCGGAAATTGACCGCCGGCGTGTCCCTCTTCGCTCAAGCCCGAGACCGTTTCGCTGGGCAAACCGACGTCGATGACCATCGGCGGCTGCTTGGGGCGCGTTGCTTCGAGCCAGGCGTCGAAATACGAGACGAATTGCCCGGAGGCCGTGATGCTGTCGCCCAGGAACACGATCCGGCCGGATCGCTCGAGCAGTTGGCGAGCGGCCGCGTGTTCTTTCGCGGTGTCCGCGGCAACGGCCCGCTGCGGCGCGACGCCCGGCAACGACAGCAGGCCGATTGTCGCTGCCAGGGTGCAAAGCACCAGGGTGAGAGGGTAACGCGTATTCATGGGGGATTGGGACTCCGTGAGGTTGGAGCGTTGGCTGGCTTGGGCCAATCCAATCTGGCTTAGATCGCGGCCGCTGGCAACCCTTATGGAAATCCCGACAACTAAAATCTTGTTTGACCAGTCCTGCCCCATCAGAATGGGAGCGACCTGCGTGCGGCTGTCCACCACTGGCTTCGATTCTGCTCTATCCATGACGACCCCAGCCGCAATGCCGACGCCTGCTCCCATTCGTCCGCCGCTCGGTTTGCCCAGCGGCAGCGTGCGAGCGTTGCTGACGCTGACGATCGTGGCCGTGGTGATCGTTCTGGTGGTTCGCGGGGACGACGTCGACGCGCTCTGGACCGAGACGCTGTTGATTGCGCTGGCCCACTATTTCACTTCGCGGCGATTCATCAATCTTGCTCCCGAGGTGCGTTGCAGCCTGGAGGCCGAAGGGCATATCGATCCCGAGTCGCACCCGCTCTACCTGCCGCGCCATAGCGTGCGCATCGTCATCGTTCTGGCGTTCGTCGGCCTAGCGGCGTATCTCTACGGGGAAAATCGGCTGTTCGACATGCAGACGTTTTCGCTCCTGGGAGTGGTCTTTGCCTACATGCTCGGAATCGTCGTCCGGGGCCTGGTGTCCTGGTGGGCCCAGGGAGGGCACGCCGAGTCCATTCGGGGCTGGGAAGACCTGAAAGCGCTGGTCGTGCTGGCCGTCTTGTCGTATACGGCGGCAGCCTACCTGCTCGATCGCCCCGATCTGATTCCGCGGCATTTTCGAAATGCAACCCTGGGATTGGTCCTGTTCTATTTCGGTTCGCGGTAGCGCATCGTCCGGCCAAAAACGCTGCAAACGCTACGCGTCTCCGGCCAGGTTGCTGACCACGCGGGCTATCTCCGCTTCGACCGCGCGAGGAAAGATGGCCATCACCGCCTGGTTGGCCTTCACCACGTCGCCGAGCAGGGCCAGGTATTGGCCCCGATTTTTGCCTCGCGGGGCAAACGGCAGATCGGCGTGGACAATCGAAACTCGCCGCGGCGGGTCCAGCCACGACAGATCGCCCAGGCATTCCTCGAGCGCGTCCCAATTCCAACCGAAATAGTCGGGCAGCGTCAGCACCCGGTCATACTGAACCAGCAGTTGGCGTTGGCGCCGCACGCCCGCGGCGATCCGCACCACATGCGCCGCCGGCTCGTCCGCCGGGACGAAAGAATCGACAAACCGAAAACCGCCGGGCTGATGCATCGGGCTCACTTGATCCGCCGAAAGGTCTGGTAATGGTCGAACGTATAATAAACTTCGCCTTGGCGGCCGACGATCACCCGCTGCGCTCCCGGCCCGGAGATGCCGGGCGTCGGATGCACGTATTCGTGATAATAGCCGGCCGGTTTGTGCGGCAGTTGCCGTTCTCGATTCTGAAACCGGGCACCGTCGTGGGCGAAACGCAATCGCTCGCCGCGCTCGATCCGCAGCAGGGTCGGTTCCAGGTCCACCGTGCCCTGAAACTCGATGCGGCCTTCGCGGTCACGAACGATGACATTGTCGATCCGCGTTGAGGTTCTTTCCGACTCGCCCGTCGTGGGCGCCGTCTCGGTGGTCGGGCCCGGGCGGCTCTGGTTCGTCCTGAGCGCCTGGGAGCCCGAGCGATCCGTCCTCGATCGTGGATTGATGGGCGGGCGGGGTCTGGAGAGGCTCGGGCCGAAGGGAGCCGAGATACAGGGCGCCCGCGATAAGCAGCGCGAGGACCAGCCACAAGCCGGCCGATGCTTTCAGGCGTAGCGGTCGAGAGTCGCGAGAGTCGTCTGTCATCGTGCAACAGCCATCGGGATGCGGGCGTAGCTCTCCTTCCGCCGCCGGGGGGAAATTGACTTGGCAGTCCACTGGCCCGCAGCGGCTAGTATGCCCACCTTCGCATTGAGGTCAGTATAGCGGCAAGGTCGCCGCGGCGCTCTCGAAGCTTGTTTCGCCGCCGACGGCAGGCTACAACGCACGTGGGCGGCGATTTGTCGTACACGCAAAGAGCGGGCGGTTTCTAACGCTGGGCGCTGGTTTGATCATTCCGGCAACCGATATTTCGTCGTCAGCCTCGAACAGGCCCGCCGCATCGGCGCCCGCGCGGCCCTCGCTGCCGGCCTTGCTGGCGCTGTTTGGCCTGTTCTATTTTTTGCAGGGCATCGGCGAGCCGGACGACGGGCTGCTGGCACAGCCGGTCCGATCGCTGTTGATCGGTTGGGGCCAGATGCAGCCCGAATCACTAGTTTTTCAGCCCTGATCGCGCTGCCCTGGTCGATCAAGCCGATCTACGGTTTGATCTCCGACTTCGTGCCGCTGTTTGGCTATCGGCGTAAAAGCTACCTGATGCTGACCAGCGGTTTGTCGATGGCGGCGCTGTTCACCTTGGCTGCAGTGCCGCTCAGCGCGGAGCGTACGACGCTGCTGCTTGGGCTGCTCATGGTGCCGGCGGTGTGCCTGGCCTTTGGCGACGTGGTGATTGATGCGTTGATGATCGAACGCGGGCAACCGCACGGCTGGACTGGTCAGTTGCAGGCCATGCAGTGGACGGGCATGTACGCCGCCATGGCGCTCACCGGCGTATTGGGCGGTTTCTTGAGCCAGCATCACATTGAGCGGCTCGGTTTCTATGTGTGCGGATGCACCTGTTTGCTTGCCCTGGCGCTGGCGTACTTCGCGCCGAGCGGCGGCGGCGCCTGGCGGCCGAGCGCTGGCAGCCGGACGCCCGGCTATTGCGCAGCGCGTTCCACATTCCGGTCTTGCGGGCCGCGGCGGTGTTTTTGTTCTTGTGGAACTTCAATCCCTTTTCGGCGTCGATCTTGCAGATCCACATGGTCCGCGAGATCGGCTTTTCCCAGCAATTCTTCGGCAATCTGAAGACCATCACCGCGCTGGGCGCCATGACCGGAGCCCTGACGTACGGGCTGTTGCGCCGGCACGTCAGCTTCCGGCTGCTGTTGCACGGCGCGATCGTGCTGGGCATTATCAGCACGGCCGCTTATTGGGGTCTGCAGCGCGAGTTCTCGGCACAGATCGTCAGCGTGGCGGTGGGCTATACGACCGCCGTGGCGACGTTGATCCAACTCGATCTGGCGGCCCAGGTTTGTCCGGTGGAGATCGCCGGCACCGTTTTCGCGGTGCTGATGTCGCTGGCGAACTTGAGCACGTCGATGTCCGAATGGATCGGCGGCCACTGGTACGACCGGCTGAGTGAAAGTCTCGGCAGCGGCCATGCGGCATTCCGATGGCTGGTGGGCATTGGTTCGCTGACGACCGCCGCCTGCTGGCTGGTGATGCCCTGGCTGCTGCGCGGGCTGGCCGCGACGGCTCCCGCGTCCACAGAGCCGACGACCCCGCGCGACGCCGGAGATTGAGTCCGTGGCTCAAGCATTGCGAGCTGCGGCTCGGCTCATCGATCGCTTTGTGGTCGATTGCCCACCTGATCGTGGGTTTGAACGTAGGCAAAGGAGCGCTCCGGTGCCACGCCTGAAGAGTCGGCTCCCTGCCGGCGGCGACGATAGCGCGAATAGTATCCGCCGAGCTGCAAGCGACCGTCGTCCATGCTTTCGGCCCAAATCGGGTCTCGCGCGGTTTCCTGCCGGCTCAGTGTTTTGCCGAGCGGTGGCCCAGCTCGCCGCGGCGCAATTGGCGGTACATGTCGAGCGCTTCGCGCACGATCCGGCAAGCCTCGGTCGGGCCCATGAAGTCCTCGACTTCGACCTGCTTGTGTTCCAGCACCTTGTAATCCTGGAAGAATCGCTTGATCTCGCGCACCAGATACTCGGGCAATTGATCGTGATGCGTATATTCGCAAAAGGCCGGATCGCTCTTGCTGACCGCGATGATCTTGTCGTCGATGCCCTTCTCGTCGCGCATCCGCATCACGCCGATCCCGCGCGCTTCGACGATGGTCAGCGGATGGACCTCTTCCTGCGCCAGCACCAGCGCGTCGAGCGGGTCGCCGTCGTCGCAGTACGTGCGGGGGATGAATCCGTAATTGGCCGGATAGTGAACCGCGCGTATACAGCACGCGGTCGAGCCGCAAGAAGCCGGTCTCCTTGTCCAATTCGTACTTGTTCTTGCTCCCCATCGGCACTTCGACCACCACGGGGAATGTCTTTTCAATCAGAGCGTCATCGATGTAAATGTCGTGCCAAGCGTGCATGAAACCTCTTCTGCCGCCAATGAGAGAAAAACTATCGCGCTGCTATCTTAACCCGAACCGACCCGCGAGCGAAGGGCCGCCGCCCCTGCCCCCTGCCATTGGCGGGGTTGGGCCCATTCGCCGTGCGAAAGTGGGCAGCCCAATGCATGCTGCCGATGGAGCACCGCCGCTCGATGCTGCGATCGGCGATTTTTCGAGCGTTTTGGCATGCATTTCGCAAACCGTTGGCGACCCTTCGTGATCGGACTGCCGCTGCGATCGTCCTCTTCACTCCCCGGCGAAGCCCCTTTACCCTGCCGTCTGCCCGCTTTACAGACTCGTTCGGATCGCACAAAATAGCCGTTCAGGTCTCCGCTGGCGGGAGACCGAATTTTTTGCGCACGTGCAAAATTCGAATCGGAAAGACCGACATGACCGACATGATACCCATCACCCGCACCGGGTATGAGAAGCTGCGGGCCGAGTTGGAAGACATGGAGTCGGTGCAGATGCCCGCCATCGCCAATCGCGTGGCCGAGGCGCGCAGCGAAGGCGACTTGAGCGAAAACGCCGAATATCACGGCGCCCGCGAATCGCAGGGCATGCTACAGGCACGCATCAATCTGCTGCGGGACAAACTGGCCCGGGCGGTATTGGTCGACACGTCGAAACTGCCGCGCGACCAGGTCGTGTTCGGGGCCACGGTGGTCGTCAAGGACCTGGACTTTGGCGATGAAGAATCGTTCATCCTGGTCGGCGCCGGCGAAGAAGACTACGACGCCGGCAAGATCCTGGTCACCAGTCCGTTGGCGCAGGGCTTGCTGAGCAAAAAGATCGGCGAGAAGGTCGAAATCGACGTGCCGGCCGGGACGATGAGGTTCGAGATCATCGACATTCGATTCGAAGATTAGTGTCGATCGTCCAAGCCCTGGGTGAGCGCCGAGCCGATCCGCACCAGCGTGGCCCCTTGGCGGATCGCGGCTTCGAAGTCGCCGCTCATGCCCATCGACAGCTCGTCCAGCGACATTCCAGGCGGCAGCCGCTGCGCCAGGCGATCGCGCAGTTCGCGCAAGCGAGAAAAATCGCGTTCGGCCTCCGCCACTCCGCCCGCCAGGCCGGCCATGCCCATCAGGCCCCGGATTTGGACGTGCGAATAAACGGCCCAGGCGTCGAATTGTTGCTCCAGTTCAGACGGCGCGAAACCATGCTTGGCGGGCTCGGCGGAGATGTTGACTTCCAACAGCACGCGCACCGGCCGGCCGAGTGCGGCGGCCTCTGCGTTGACCGCCGCGAGCAACCTTTGGCTATCGATCGAATGGACCAGTTCGGCCAGGGGGAGCGTGCGGCGGATCTTGTTGCGCTGCAAATGGCCAATGAAATGCCAGCGGAGCGGCAAATCGGTCAATGCGGCCGCCTTGGACCAGAATTCCTGCGGCCGGCTCTCGCCCAGATCATGGCAACCGGCCAGGACGACTTTTCGAACCAGCGCGGCCGGCAGATACTTTGTCGCGGCAACCAGAGTCACCGCGCCCTCTGCACGCCCGGACGCCGTGACGGCCGCGCCAATCCGCTGCCGCAGACGCCCCAGATTTTCGGTCAGCCGGCTCTCGACGTCGCTCATTCGCGGCGCTCACTCGATCTCGATCAAGCGGCTTGACGTCTCCGTTGCGGCCGAACCGCCCGAACACGAACTCGCTGGAGAGGTTCTGCCCGAGCACGGTCCGCACGCTCGGCGCGGCAAGCGAACGATACGCCAGCCATTGCGATTTGCCGGCTTGAGCCCGAAAGCCCACGGCCACTTCGGCCGGCTGCACCTGCCGCGACTCTGCGATGGTCAACTGTCGCCAGGTCAAGCCCCGGTCCGCTCGCTTGGGGTCCAGGTCGATCAACAGCGGAGCATAGAGGTGCTGGCCATGGGCAGTCTGTTGCAAGCAGAGTTGACCGCCGGACTCGGCCAATTGGCCGCCGCGCGGGTCGGCGCGCCATTCGCGCAGCGCCAGCGGCAGAACGATGGCTCGGGCCTTGCGGCCTTGCAGCCACACCTCGCGGGTTTCCGCCGCCGGTTGCATTTTGACGGTCGAAGCGACCGGCAGCCGACCGCGATAATCCAGGCGTGCCGGCCGCGGACCGATGATCGCGTCCGCCAGGAACAAGCAGCGATCCTTGCGCGCGAGCATGATTTGCCGCTGCACGGTGACGCCCCCGCTGAGCTTGGCCTCGATTTCCAAATAGTCGACGTCCGCGTCGGATACCCAACAGACTTCTTCCCAACTGGCAGCCATTTCGACCGGGGTGTCGTCGCAACGGATGTCGAACTCCCAGCAGCCCGAGCAGAGGGACTCGCCGCGCAGCTCCAGTTCGATCTGCGTTTGCTGTTGGGCATAAACGACCGAGAGTTTCGGGCCGCCGCGCCGCCATGCCGGCTGTAGCACCGCGATTTCGGCCCATTCCGAATGCACGGCGGGCGCCGCCTTGATGCGACTCCGGGATGCAGACAGCGGCTTACCCGGCGGCAACATCAGGCTGGACAGCTTCACGAGCGGTTTTTCGTCAGCCAACTGCAGGGCCAACTTGAAAAGTTTGGGCGTCCAGGCGCCGGTTTCGTCGCGGGCGAGCACCTGCGAACCGTCGGCTCGACTTAAACGAATCATTTCCCGTGAGAGCTGGCGGAACTGGACCTCGCTCTCGCGATCCCAGGTTGCCCGGCCGCCGATAGCCCGGCAGCGGGTCCAGCAGGCCCAGAGCGGCCGCAGAATGCCCAGATAAGCACCTTGCGGCAGACCTTCGCCGTCCAGAATCTCGGCCAGTCCGCGGGATAGAGCCTCGCGGGCCGGTTTATGCAGTTGCTGGCACGATTGCAACTCCGGGAATTGATACATCAATGTCAGCGGCAATTCGCCGGCCAGAATCTGGTTGACCAGCGGCTCGCTGCACGTATCGGTGCGAGCTCCCTGTCTGACCAGCGCGAGCAGTCGATGAACCAAACGCCACCAAGGCGGAGCCGGCAAACCGGCGGCCAGGCGCGGCAGAGCCTGGGCCCAAGCCAATGTTTCCAGCGCCCAGGGCGCCGATCGCTCGGCCACGTCGCACGACCAGATCCAATTCTCCACTTCGGTGGCCAGGCTGGCCTGGGCGTCGATATCTCGCGGCCGGCGAGCCAGGTGACAAATCCGCTCGACAAGCTCCGCCGTCGCCACGCCAGCGGGATCGACAGCCATCGCCCACAACAGGGACGATTGTCGGCCGGGGAAGAGTTTGGCAATGGGGCGGGGATTGTGGCGAGCGCGCAGATGCTTTCGCCAGGTCCGCCAGCCGGCCGGATCGTCGACGGTGCGATAGCGCTTGGCAAGCAGTCGCGGTGCCCGCGCGGTCCAAAGTTCGTCGCCGATCCCGGGAAGCAAATCGCGCTCGCTGCCGATTTCCAAATTGGTTTCAGTCGAACACATAAGCGCCAGGTAGAGACGGTTGGACGGATGTCGATGAACCGGGTATCTTAGCAGTTGGATGCCGCGTGCGCTCAGTGGGCTGCGGCGTATTTTTCCCCGCGCGAATTTTTTCTCTGCCCCAGGGCTCGTGTGGGCCGCATGGCTATGGCGGCTCGCCGGAAACCAGCCAGCGCGGGCACGGCTCAAGCTTAAAGCGAGTTCATTTCATGCCGCGGATTTCGCTCGTCTTGGTGTGTGGATGGTTGGCGCTCTGCGTCTTGGCGTGGTCGGCCCTGGCGCCGGCGGAAGATAAGCAGGCTGGGAATAAGCCGGTCGGTGATTCGGTCGCTGCCACTGCCGACAATTCAGACGGGCCGCGGGCGGGAGAACCCAAGAAAACGCTCTCGAAAGACCCGCCCGGCATGAAGCGTTTGCAGCCGGACGCCGATGTCTGGATCGATCCGAAAAACAAGCGAGTGGTGATGGACGGGGTCGTGTCTTTGCGGGCTGGAACGCTGGAGATGTTCGCCTGTCTCCGAGGGACCAAGGAACACGAGTCGATCGTCGCGGTCGATACCAAGGCCTTTCCGGTCCACGCGGCTCTGCTGGCCGTCGGGGCCAAACCCGGCAGCCCGGTCCGATTCCAACCCAAATATCAGCCCGCAACCGGCACTCCGATCGACATCACGATGATCTGGAAAGACGAGAAGGGGAAGGAACATCACGCGCGGGCCCAGGATTGGGTTCGCAACCTGCGAACGCATAAGCCGATTGACTTTACGTGGGTGTTCGCCGGTAGCGGTTTCTACGCGGACGAAGAGGGCCACAAGCACTACCAGGCCGAAGGGGGCGACTTCATCTGCGTCTCCAATTTTCCCAGCGCCATGCTCGACGTGCCGGTCGAGAGCAGTCAAGGAACCGCCGATTTGCAGTTCGAGGCGTTCACCGAGCATATTCCGCCCCGCGGAACCAAGGTGCGGCTGGTGCTCACCCCGCGCTTGGAAAAATAAGATCCTGTCCCGCCGGCTGACAAAGCAGGGCCGACAGAGCAGCTCCTTAGGCCCGGGCGTGCTCGCGAGTGCGCAATTGCTCGTCCCAATAGGGAAATTGCGGATCGCCGGTGCGGAAGGCGAAGAC
Organism: uncultured Planctomycetaceae bacterium; assembly: GCA_963793635.1. GTDB lineage: Bacteria > Planctomycetota > Planctomycetia > Pirellulales > PALSA-1355 > CAWCAX01. The sequence continues at coordinate 8,514 of CAWCAX010000005.1, read as the reverse complement.
AGCTTCCGGCAGGTTGCCGCCGCCCGTGGATCCCGAGCGAACGCGAACCAACACTGCGCCGTCCGGCCGCCGCTCGAGCGAATAAGAGTGCGAATCGACCACAGAATCATCCACACGCATAAAATGCCGCCGCGCCTCAAACTCAACCGGCCTTGTCCAATTTCGGGCGTTCCGCACCCGCTGCCCCTTATTTTGTCGGACGGGCCGGTTAATTTCTAGGCTAATTTTCCTGCCGAGGGCCAAACAGCCTATCCGAGAACTGTTGGGGACTGGCTCATTTTGCGGTGCCCCGGGAGCAAAATGTGCCTGTCCCCTTCTCCCGGACGGTTCTCGGATAGGCTCTAAGTCGGCGTGGCGGACCGCCCCAGCGGGCAAAACGTTTATGCAATTCTTACGCGGCTCGTGGGTGGAGGACCGGCTTTGCCGCGCAAAAATGTTAAGCCCGGGGGATGCGTCGCCTGGGGGATTTGGCCGGCCGATTCGAATTTCTCGTCCTAACGAACCGCGGCCACTGCCCGGGACGTGACTGCCCGGGATTGCAATTTGCCCCCTTGCCAGGCCCCTTCCTGCTCCAGCAGCCGCAGCTTCATGCGACGACCGGCCGGCGCCGAATAGTGGCCGATCTGGCCTCCCGCCTGCACCACACGATGGCAGGGAATGACCAGCGGGCAGCGATTGGCGGCCATGACGTTGCCCACCGCCCGGGCAGCCCCCGGCGATCCGGCCAGCGCGGCCAGGCGGCCGTAGGTCAGCGTTTGGCCGTAGGGAATCCGCCGGCATTGCTCGATGACGCGACACTGCGTGGGCGTGAGATGCGCCAAATCGACCGCCACGTCGGCAAAGTCTACCGGCTCGCCTGCGGCATACGCCATAAGCCGCTCGACTAATTCGGGCCATGCACTGCTTGCCGGTTGAAAAAGGGGACTGGCTCCGAGCCAACGTTTCGTTTGTTCGGCAGTTTCGAGTTGCGGAGAGGTGCCTGTCCCCTTTTTCAGACCGCGGCCGGGGGTCGAAGCCAGGCCAATTCCCGCTTCCGCAGCGGCGCGCGTCGGATGGCCGAACGTCAAACGGGCCAGCCGATTGCCGTTGGATGCGGCAATGGCCATCCAGCCCAGGTCTGAGTTAAACGTGGTTACCGCGCATTGTTCGTCTGTAAGCCGAGTTACGGGCATGGATATCTCCTGGACATCGAACGGACTGGTCGAAGCGGCCGCCGAGCGCGGAATCAGAGGCGGATCGAGCAATGGCCAGCGGCGATTGTAGCATGCTTGGCCGCAAAGCGGTGGCCGCGGAGCGCTTTGACACTCTGCGCCGGGCTATTCTATACTCCATTTTGCAATTGCGCAACCGATTGTGCCGCTTGAGGATCGAGGCGCAAAAAACGCACGCTATGTGAAGGACGGCCCCACTCGTGAACCGGTACAGCTCATTCAGCGACGATTTTTACGTCAACATGAATCTCAGTACCGAGATGGATCTGCCGACCAACCGCGAGACCGTCCTGCATTATTTCGAGCGCGTGCAGAAAAAGTACCCCACCATGCGGAACTTCTATTGCCGTGAAAAGGGGGACTTCGTCCTCGAAGAGGACAAGGACCAAGGGCATTATCGCTGGAGCACGATCGAGTCGCGCCGGGTCTGCTCCGGACAGGTCAATCCCGCGTCGGTCGAGGAGGCGCTGGAGCAGCATAAGCTGGTTTTGGAGTTGGCTCCGTACTTGCTCTCGGTCAGCCCGTTGGATTGCGAGGCCCTGGATTTGCTGTTCGGCTTTGACTTTACTTATCGCGGCAACCACAACCAACTGGTGGCCGAGGCCTTGGGCCTGAGTCCGGCCTTGGAGCGGATGCTCGACGTGCCCGGCGCCACGGTAATCAACTACGAGCCCACGATCACGCTGGCCTTGGACGAAGAGTGCCGCACGCAATGCCGCTTGAGCATCGAAACGCGCACCAATGCCTATCAGGTTCGGACCGGCGAATATCCCGAGGACCAGTTGAGCGTTTATCTGACGGCCCGGCAGTACGGCAGCCTGGGGCCGGACCTGTCCTACGTGCAAGCGCTGGACCACCTGGCCCAGGTATGCCACGACATGGTCGACAACTACGTGATCGACCAGGTGCTGCAGCCGCTGGCCCGGACGATCGCGATCAAGTAGCGGGCGAGTGCCCGAAGCAACGCATTCCGGGTGTCACTCGTCCTTATACCCGACCGGGTAAGCGTGCAGGATATCTTCGGTCCGCCTGACGTTCCCGAAGGGTTTTAGGGCAGCTTCGATGTTGCGACCCTCGTCGCTCTCGCGGCGCTGCTGGCTCTTGCCGCGCTGTTCGTGAAAATCCGCAAGCATGCGAGACGACAAGGCGCGTGCCTGGGGGTTTTGCAGCGGTGGAAGGATGTTGCGGTCGTAGGCCTTTTTCAGCAATTTAACCGCCAGGTCGGTGTTGTCGGTCGAGGCGGTATGGTCGATCACCCGGGCAAAGATTGCCGGCTCGATTTTCTGCAGGTCATCGTCAAAGACCTCGTCATTCCCGAGCAGGGGCAGATATTTATCAACCGCGGCTGCCTTGTCGCCGGCGTCCCATAAACGGTTGCCTTCCGCGATCGAACGTCGGATCGGAGTGTCGCTGGGAAGCGTCGCCAGCACAACGATTCCGCCCACGACCAGGCAGGCGACCGCCAAGCTTCCAACGGTCCAAAGCATTTTCGCCCTTTTACTCCAGTTGCTCCAGTCGAACGGCTTCCAAGCGGGCTTCCGCTCTGGTTCCTCGAGCAACACTGCTTCCGAAGCCGAGACCTGCTCCAGCAGGACGTCGATCTCCGCGACAATCCGGTCGGGTAAGGCAAGCTCCCGGCGTTTCTTATAAGCCGATTTGCCGAGTTGAATCACGGCTTGGCGGTAGGGTTCCTGCAAGAGCAACCGCTGGGCCACGTCGGCCTGGGCCTTGGCGATCGCCCTCGACTGCAGCGCCAGGTTGTCGGGTGAAGCCGCCAGCGGGCCGGCCTGGCCAAGCGCGTCGAGTTTTTCCCGCAGTGCATCGACCGCCGCATATTGGACCACGAACGCATCGCGGCCGAGGTTGGCTTTGTACGTTTCCGTTCCGAGCCGATAGTAGGCGGCAGGCACGGATAACTTGACCAGCCGTGTCCGTTCGGCTTGTTTTTCGGCCATACTTCCGGCGGCATTGAGCGAGTCGAAGACGCTCGTCAGCTGCGACACAGGGTCATGCAGCTGCTGTTGAGAAACGGCTGCCGAGGGACTTTTCGGCGGCGGACTTTTCGGCGGCGGCGGAGCCACAGCGGTCTCGTAGAGCGGCCGGGCCGCCGGATCTGCCTTGGGCGGCAGCGCGGGGGTAGCGAGTCTTTTCGGTTGCGGCGCGTTGGGCGGGACAGCTGGCGGTCTCTCACACTCGCTCGACATGGGCGATCTCCGGGCGCAAAAACGAGCCAATCGCCTATTGATTCACAGGAGGGCCGTGCGCGAGTCAGCGGCAGGCGCATCCGGCGCCAGTCTGTACGGAGAGCCGGCCCAGACGCCAGCTTTCCGCTTCCCGGACTGTCGCAGGCTTCGAAACGCTGCGTTCCAGGAATGCTGCGTTCCAGAAATGCTGCGTTCCAGCAAGCGAATCGAACTGCGCGAGGAGGATTTTACTCCTCGAATCGGCTCTAGGGCCGGAACTTCTGCCTCGTTCCCTGCGCGACGACCTCTCAAGCGACAGCATCCTATCTGCCGGCAACGCGCCATGCAACACTGAACAAAAGCCTAGTATTGCCATGCCCTGCGGCCGGGCCACGGCAAAACTGAAAACATCGGTTGGCGCCGAGCCGGGCGGAGCCTTCAACCGCGGACGGACCCGGGTTTTGCGACGGTCGCAATTGCGATTGCTGACCACGTCGTGTCCACAGGGAAAGGCTCGGCGTACACAGCGGTTAACGCAGCGGTAGATTCCGACGTCGGCTTCGTCGATAATTTGCGCGTCGGGCGTGAGCGGGCTCGGCAGGGTTCCTCCGGGCTTGCGATTAGTGTACTAGCGTACATGTATCCGTCAAGCCCCGGCGACGAATTTTTCCCCCGCCACAAAGTGTGGGTGTCTGGGTTTGCCTCTCGCCACAAAGTGTGGGTGTCTGGGTTTGCCTCCGCCTGCTGCGGCGACGCAGCCAACGCGGTCGCCGGATGAACTGGCAGAAGTTCTCGCGGCTTTGCAAACGCTGGCTTCCCACGCCGAAAATCCTGCATCCTTATCCCGAAGTGCGGTTTGGTCGTCTATATCCAAGGTAGGAGCCGTATGCGGTAGTTCCGCTCGTACGGATCTGTGCGGGGGGTGGCCCGAAAGGGCCATCCCTACCGCGATAACCGATTCCGAATCGGTTCCTGACACATTTTCCTCCCCTTTTCCTCCCCCAGAAACGAAGATCGACATCAAACAGATCCCAACATCTCCCGGATGGAGTTCTAGTGATGGACACGCTAAATGCGATTTTTGATCTCAATTGCCGTGCCTCGCTTTAATCCCCTGGGAAACTAGCTCGGCTAAAACACGCTCGACGCCCTGCAAATGCTCGGAATCAGAGTCCACTGGAGGTTCGTCTTGGGCAATAATGATCGAACCCAACTCCTCGAGTTGTTGTACAACTGCTGGGGCATTCAATCGCGGGACTCCCGGGATTAATCTCTTGCTGACATACAACATCCAATCAACAAAGGGGATGCTAGCGTCGAACCCCCTCGTAGCCATTCGGTCCTTGGACATTACGCCTGCCCAATCCGGATCCCATGCCCTCGCAACCGCTCCTAAGGCGCGGGCCATATGCTGAGCGTTTCGTAATTCTCCTAGGTGTTCGGGAAGATCCAAGGCCACACAGTTACTGACACTAGAATTCGGGTCGGGGCTCGACCAGAAGAGACCACAGGTGACATTAAGACTGGCGATATCTCCACCATTGCCCGCGTTCCACAGTCCAACGCGGAAGCCTAGGTCCTCGATCACGGCTCGCCCGACATCGCGCCTGCATCGGCCCCGGTCCAGCAGGCTCACCAGGTAGCTTCGGTTTTGTACGTCTGCTCGACTTTTCAAGGCCTGCTTGCGCGATCGTCCCTTTTCACACCAAGATTCCAATCTTGAATCGCAAACAGCCAACTCAGCAACAAAACTGCCAAGCCGGTCCGCGCATTGTTCAATCGTTTCGCGCCGGGCGGGCCAGTATGCGCCCAAGAACAACTGATCGCTCATCAATACTCCCTTCACGGGGCCACTGGAGTGAAGACAACATTGATACCCTTAACGCCATTCTGTTTCAATAAGTTTTGTATCGCGGTGGCGGCCTCTTGCTCTGCCACGTGCCAAATTATCGGTGTGCCGTTGGCGGCAGCGACTTGGCGAGTCGCCTGTCCGACCAAAGCTTGTTGTCCCGAAAACCACGGTCGAAATTGGCCATTTTTTACGAACCGCGCGTACCCAGGCCCTTTTGCTTCAAGCAGAACTCCTGCAGCCTCAGCGTCAAACTTCACACCGTTGACTACAAACGCTTGCCCGGCACGGCCTCCAATCTGCAGTTGATATCCGGCAGCGCGCTTGGACATCGCCTCATTTACAGCGGCCCAAGTACCTTTTGCGACATCTGCGACCGCCTCCCTCGCCACAGCAGAAATCGCGAGCCTCGCTCCTGCGACTGCGAGGTCCTTGACGACGTACAACGTCATTATGTCATCGGACAAGGAAAAGGTGTCAGGAACCGATTCCGAATCGGTTCCTGATACCTTTTCCTCCCCTGCATCCTTATCCCGAAGTGCGGTTTGGTCGTCTATATCCAAGGTAGGAGCCGTATGCGGTAGTTCCGCTCGTACGGATCTGTGCGGGGGGTGGCCCGAAAGGGCCATCCCTACCGCGATAACCAATTCCGAATCGGTTCCTGACACCTTTTCCTCCCCCGGAAAAGAGAGCAAAATCGTGTCCAACAGAATTCTTTCACGGCTTGTGATTATTGCCTCATTATTCGCTTCGGGATTGGCGGCGCCGCAATGCCATGGCCGTACCCCGACCTATTGTATTTTCGGTCCTCCGGTCGAGTGGGCACGTTCCGGGACCGCGACGGTGAAGCTAAAGGTGCGGAGTGTCGCCTATTTTCAGGTGTCGCAACCTCGGAAACGGGATCCCAGCGACAAGCCTGGGCCGCAGTGGTCGTCGAATCCTGAGACGGCTTTCAGGCTCTCAGCTTCGTGGAACTCAGGCAACGCGGCGCAAATAACATTGCTGGACTCGGGCGGCTTTCTTAGCGTTGATTACCAGGCTGACCCACCCACAGTCGTCGAGCTCGCAAAGGCTGATAGCACATCGAATTGGCTATTTACCGGCAGCAGCGAGAGGGATGGTTGGTATATCGCAAATGCGGACCCACGAGGTGAGGGCCTGTGGCTTTCCGTTGATACCACCCCCGCCGTCCGACCAATTAACAATTCCGAATCCGTGTTCGAGTACCGCAAAGCGGTCCTCACAAAAAATAAGACGAATCTCACGGTGCATGAAATCCCGCTCAGCAAGTAAGCGTTGGAAAAATGTCGGTCTGTAATGGTGCAGTTCACTTTCTGCCGCTCTGAGTGCTCAGTTGATGTCGGTCGGATGCAGCAGTGCGTCCCTCAAGGCAACGCGGTCAGCTTGCGATAATCGAGTTGCAAGAACTCTTTAAGTACAAGACACGCGAACAGTTGCGGCTGGCAAGGAAAAGGTGTCAGGAACCGATTCCGAATCGGTTCCTGACACCTTTTCCTCCCCTGGTGCATTGGTACCGCAACGTGATGAGCGTGGTGCCCAGAGGCAGGTAGCGTCCGTCAAAGGTGCGGCAGATTGGATTTTGGGTGGTCGTCGTCGGACCTGCGCGGACCTGGCCCGGGCAACAAAAAACCCCCGCGTGATCTTGCGATCACGGGGGGGTTTGAAAAAAATCCGGCGATACCTACTCTCGCACTTTTGGTACTACCATCGGCTCTGAAAGCTTAACTACCGTGTTCGGAATGGGAACGGGTGTGACCTTTCAGATATGTTCACCGGAAAGTAGCCGCCGGGGCGATCGTTAAGCCGCCGGCTGGCTGTGGTTGTTGCTTGAGTGGCGGATGTATTCGGCGTTTAGCTCGCGATTGATCGAGAGAGCGTTGGATATATGTGGCCAAGCGTTCGTCCGTTAGTACCGGTTAGCTGAATGCATTACTGCACGTACACATCCGGCCTATCAACCTGGTAGTCTTCCAGGGGACTTTCGAGCAATTGCTCTACGAAACCTAATCTTGGAGCGGGCTTCACGCTTATATGCTTTCAGCGTTTATCCGTTCCGTCCATAGCTACCCAGCCGTGCCGCTAGCGCGACAACTGGAACACCAGAGGGACGTCCTTCCAAATCCTCTCGTACTAAAGAAGAACCTCCTCAAGTTTCGTACGCCCACAGCAGATAGGGACCGACCTGTCTCACGACGGTCTGAACCCAGCTCACGTACCACTTTCATTGGCGAACAGCCAAACCCTTGGGAGCTTCTTCACCCCCAGGATGTGATGAGCCGACATCGAGGTGCCAAACCGCTTCGCCGCTATGGACGCTCGGAAGCGATAAGCCTGTTATCCCCAGAGTACCTTTTATCTGATGAGCGATGGCCCTTCCATACGGAACCACCGGATCACTAAGTCCTACTTTCGTATCTGCTCGACTTATGAGTCTCGCAGTTAAGCACCCTTCTACCTTTGCGCTCGAAGCCTGATTGCCGACCAGGCTGAGGGTACCTTTGAACTCCTCCGTTACTCTTTTGGAGGAGACCGCCCCAGTCAAACTGCCCAACTGAAAATGTCCTCTGCCCGGATTCACGGGAATCAGAGTTAGAACTAAAGCATGTTCAGGGTGGTATTTCAACGTTGGCTCCCTGGACACTGGCGTGCCCAGATCGTCGCCTCCCACCTATCCTACACAGAACATACCACAGCCCAATATCAGCCTGCAGTGAAGGTTCACGGGGTCTTTCCGTCTAGCTGCGGGAACGTGGCATCTTCACCACGACTACAATTTCACCGGGTCTCTGGTTGAGACAGTGCATCAGTCGTTACGCCATTCATGCAGGTCGGAACTTACCCGACAAGGAACTTCGCTACCTTAGGACCGTCATAGTTACGGCCGCCGTTTATTGGGGCTTCGGTCGCGAGCTTCGCTCTTACGAGCTAACCCTCTTCCTTAACCTACCAACACCGGGCAGGCGTCAGACTCTATACTTCCTCTTACGAGTTTGCAGAGTCCTGTGTTTTTGATAAACAGTCGCTGATGCCGATTTACTGTGACCTCCAGGGGCTATGCACCCCCGAAGGCACCCCTTATCGCGAACTTACGGGGTCAATTTGCAGAGTTCCTTAACCAGAGTTCTCCCGAGCGCCTTAGACTTCTCGTCTCGCCTACCTGTGTCAGTTTTAGTACGGTCACGAAGGCTTCAATCCTTAGGAGCTTTTCTTGAACGTCTGTCAGATGACTTCTCGAACATAAATGCGATCG
>CAWCAX010000004.1:0-3210292 GCA_963793635.1 uncultured Planctomycetaceae bacterium | reverse complement strand
GGCCGCAGAGCCTCGACGAGCTCGACGTCCTGGTCGAGACCCGCGCCGAGCTTGCCGGCAAGCTGTACCGATGACGGACAATTCGGCACTGGCGCAGCAAGGCCGAACACCTGATCAAGGCCTTTATCGGCATGACCGCGACGGTGCGCGTGCTGGAGCCCGGCACCATCGAGCGTTCCCAGGGCAAGGCCAAGCGGCTTATCGACCGGCGGCCCAAGACGTGATCGACCGGACCTCAGAAAGAGGGAACGGCGCGATGAGTTTGGTGCCGCGGCGGCAAAGCCATTGCAGGCCGCCCGCCGGTCCTACGAGCCACGGCCTCGCGCTTGGATCGCAGCCGCGCCGAGACGGCACGCGGCGTCTACGCCGAGACCGCGAGCGCCGCTCGCAGCGTTCTGGTCAACGATCGCACGAACTCCTCCGGCGCCTGCCGCCACAAGCCCGCGCGCACCGGCGCCGAGGCCAGCGGCAGCCGACGCGATCTTCGCCGCCGCGCGGGCGCAGCGCGAGCGCTTCCTCGCGCGCATGCCGAGACGCTCTACGGCGCGCTGACCGAGCGACCGCTCGCGACTTCGTTCGCGTCGAGGAGCTGGTCTACGACGCGGCCGACGCGGTGCCCGGCCTGACGCCGACGCGCCAGCAGTCGCGGCCGAAGCGGCGCTGCTGCAGCGCGACAAGGACGGCATCGAGATCGACCAGGGCATCTTCCTCGCTCATGTGCTGGCCATCCCGCGCGCCGGGCACGCATCTCTGCCACGCCATGCTGCTGCCGCGCCCGAGAGCGCGGCGCTGCTCGGCAGAGCTTGCCGCGCGACGGCGCGCTCGATCTCGGCGCGGCGCAGCGTCGAGCGGCGCGGCAAGGCCGCGCATCGTCACGCACGAGCAACCCGCGCTTCCTCAACGCCGAGGACGAGACCACGCTCGACGCGATGGAGATCGCCGTCGATGTCGCGATCCTCGATCCGGGCGACCGAGATCGCGGTGCTGCGCGGCGGCGTCGGTCGAGCATCCGAAATATCGCGGCCGCCGCATCTTCGGCGCCGGCATCAACCTGACGCATCTCTATCGCGGCAAGATCCCGTTCCTCTGGTACCTGCAGCGCGACCTGGGCTTCGTCCACAAGATGCTTGCGCGGCGTCGCGCGGCCGACGCGCTGCCCGACGACGTGCACGGCGCACGGCATCGAGAAGCCCTGGATCGCCGCGGTCGAGGGCTTCGCGATCGGCGGCCACTGCCAGATCCTGCTGACGATGGACTACGTGCTCGCGGCGCGACGATGCCTATCATGACGCTGCCGGCGCGCAAGGAGGGCATCATTCCCGGGCGCCGCCAATCTGCGCCTGCCGCGCTTCACCGGCGACCGCATCGCGCGCCAGGCGATCCAGTACGAGCGCCGGCTCGACTGCGACAGCCCGGAAGGCCGGCTGATCTGCGACGAGATCGCGCCGGCCGGCGAGATGGACGCGCGCGATCGAGCGCGTGGTCGCCGGGCTGACCAGCTCGGGCGCGGTCAGCGCCGATCGGCAACCGCCGCGCATTCCGCGTCGGCGCAGGAGCCGCTCGACCTCTTCCGCCGCTACTGGCGGTCTATGCGCGCGAGCAGGCCTATTGCCATTTCAGCCCGGCGCTGATCGCCAATCTCGAGCGCTACTGGAACGCGCAGAACCGGAAAGGTCTGATGCTCCTTGGAGACGCCTATGCGGAAGCTCTTCGGTATCGCGTTGGTCCTGCTTGCAGCACTGACGTCAGACGCCCACACGCAGAGCTATCCGTCACGGACGATTACGATCGGTGTCCTCTTCCCGGCCGGCGGCCCGACCGACGCCATCGCCCGTATTCTTGCCGAACGGATGAAAGGGCCGCTCGGCCAAGCCGTCGTGGTCGAGAACATCAGCGGCGCGGGTGGCAGCATCGGCGTCGGTCGCGTCGCCCACGCGACGCCGGACGGTTACACGCTCAGCATCGGTCATGTGCAGACTTACGTCATCAATGCATCGACCTTGCACCTCGACTACGACATCGTCGAGTAGAGCAAGACTGAACGAGGAGGTACGCCAAAAACATAACGTATTGCGGCGGAATCAGGATGCGATTCTGGCAGGCCGGGCACTGGGTGTACTGCCCGAGCAGTTTGGCCGGCACTTGCAATGCGGTCTTGCAGCGAGGGCAGGTGAGTTTGATGGCCATGGCAAAACACCGGCAGTCTTACAAACCAAGACCGGAATAAATATAGTTCAAGGCGAACGGACCGATAATGATCAACACCGTGGAAGCCATGATCAAGATCCCCGGCAGCAGCATGTTCACGCCTGCTTCGCCCGCCACGGTTTCGGCCCGCTGCGAGCGTTTGATTCGCAGCACGTCGGCCTGGGTGCGAAAAACATTGGCCAGCGGCGTGCCGAGTTGCTCCCCTTGCAGGATCGACGTGACGATGCTGTTGATCTCGTCGTCGCTGAGCCGTGCCGAGAGCGAATGAAAGGCCTCGGTCCGGGTCTTGCCCATGTTCATGTCCGAAAGCACCCGGCCGAATTCGACGGCCAGCGGATGGCCGGAAAATTCCTGGACCGCCTCGTCGAGCGCCCGCAGGAAGTTCGAGCCGGCCTCCATCAGCAGCGTAAGCAAGTCGAGCAAAAACGGCAGACGGCGTTTGATGGTCTGCAGTCGATACTGAGCCCGGCGTGCCAGTTGCCGGCGCAGCAGATAACCCAGCGCGGCGACCAGGCCCAGGGTCAGGATCAAGCCGGGCAAGGCCAGCGCCTTCCACAGCAGATACCCGATCGGCGGACCGGCCAGCATGGCCAACAGTTCGATCCGGCCCAGATATTCCTCGGCCAGCCAGAACCGCGACAAACCGGCGGCTTGAATCTCGCGCTGGATCTCGGGCAACTGTTCCGGAAACGCGCGGCGATTGAACCGGGCCAGCCGCTGATCACCGGCTGGAACAAGCGGAACAGCGGATCGATGCGCCGCAGTTCGTTGATGCGGCTGATGTCGTACCGCCATTCGTTGCCCTGCTGCAAGTCGGCGGTGCGCAGCTTGGCGATGACCCACCAGGCCAGCACGAACATCGACGCCGCCCACCGCGGCGCAAGCCAGCCAGCGGCACGGCCGGGTCGGACATCACTTCGATGCCGGCGCCCAGCAGGGCCAGTCCGGGCACACCCGGTTCGCAGCGTGCAGCCATTTCAAATCTCGGGATTCAGGATCAATCGGGCCCAGCCATAGGCAATCAGATTCAGCACCATCGAAATCGAAAGCAGAATCTGCCCCGGCAACGTGACGAACAACCGCATGGTGTTGATCGGGTCGACAAAGTAATACACGAACAAGATCAAGAGCGGCGCCAGGGCCATGTAGACCGCCGACTTGCGCGCCTGGGCCGTCTCGGAAAGAATTTTGCGCTCCAGTCGTTGCAATTCGAGCACGCTGCGGGCGATCCGGTCGATCGTTTCATTCAGCCGCCCGCCGCTTTGCCGGCTGGCCTGAATGGCCGCGGCGAACAGGGCGAAGTTCTCGCTGTGCAGCCGCTGCTTGGCCTCGTCCAGCGTGCGCTCCAGCGGCTTGCCCATTTGATACTCGCCGACGATCCGCTGGAACTCGGCCGAGATCGGTTTGGGGCACTGGTCGGCCAGAATCTCCATGGCCTGGGCCAACGACAGCCCGGCCTTGACGGCACTCGACAGCGTGACCATCGCGTCGGCCAACTGATCTTCGATCCGCAGCCGCCGCCGTTCGGCCATCCGCCGCAGCAAATACCAGGGAGCCGAAACCAGGAACAAGGCCGCCAGCACCGCGAAGATCAGGCTGTGGACCCAGAGCCAAAGCATGAGGAAAACCACCAGGATGGCGGCCGACCAGGCGATCAGATATTGCCGCAGCTTGGGGGTCGGTGCTTGCAACCGCTTGAGCTTCTCGGCCATGTCGCGCTCGGCGAAATCCAGCACGAGCTGCGAAATACCCCGCGCCGCAGTAAGCCAGCAGACTGATCGCGGCGCCGATCGCCAGGCAAGGCACAATCTGCTCGAACATTGCTTACTTAAGATATTGATTGATGAGGGAGGAAAGATTGGAGTTTTGACCCGGCTTGCCGGCGGGCTGCGAGCCGTCCGTCCGATCGGCCTGCGCCGCGGCGCTGCGACCCCATTGCCTGAAGGATTATTGCCTGACGGCTTGCCCGACGGCGGCGTCGCCCCGCGGCGCTGTGCGCTGAGATCGCCCGCATAGAGAAATTCCAAATCCAACAGGCCGGTGTCGATCAGCTCGTCGACGAACGTCGGCAGATAGCCGGTCGGCTTGAGCGAAATCCCGTCGCGGAAATTGAAAATGTCGGTCACCGTGGCCCGATTGTTCTCCGGATCGATCGCCGTGACTTCCGAGATCTGCGTCACCAGGCGGCGGCCCCCCGGCATGCGGTCGATGTGCACGATCAGGTCCAGGGCCGAGAAAATCTGGCGGTGAATCGAAATCACGGGCAAGTCGGCGGCCATCAGGATCAGCACTTCCAACCGCTCCAGCACCTGGTCGGCGCTGTTGGCGTGGACCGTGGTCATCGAACCGTCGTGGCCGGTGTTCATGGCCTGGATCATGTCGAGCGCCTCGGCGCTGCGGCACTCGCCGACGACGATCCGATCGGGCCGCATTCGCAAGGCGTTCTTCACCAGGTCGCGGATCGTGTAGGCCCCGGTCCCTTCGACGTTGGGCGGCTTGCTTTCCAGCGTGACCACGTGTTCCTGGTGCAGCCGCAATTCGGTGGTGTCCTCGATCGTGACGATCCGCTCCTTGAACGGCACGAAGCTGCTGAGCACGTTCAGGAACGTGGTTTTGCCGGTGCCGGTGCCGCCGCTGACCAGGATGTTCGCAGCGATTGATCACGCAGGCGCTCAAAAACGTGGCGGCCGCCCGGGTGATGCTCCCCAGCTCGATCAGCTCGTTCATCGTCAGGCGCTGGATCGGGAACTTGCGGATCGTGACGCAAGGCCCGCGCACCGCCAAGGGCGGAATGATGGCGTTGACGCGCGAACCGTCGGGCAACCGGGCGTCGACCAGCGGCTGGCTTTTGTCGATGCGCCGGCCGACCTGGGCCACGATGCGTTCGATGATCGACTCGGTGACTTTGTCGGAGATGAACCGCCGGCCCGATCGTTCGATGACGCCGCTGCGCTCGACGTAGATCTGGTCGCTGGCCACGACCATGATTTCGGTGATCGACGGGGCCCGGAGCAAGTCTTGCAGCGGCCCGAAACCGAACACGATGTCCTTGAGATCTTTTTTCAGCGTGCGCAGCAAGCAGGTATTTGCGCAGCTCCTGGTGCAGGTGCGGCCGCACCAGGTGAAACACGTCGGCGAACCGGCCTTCCAGTCGATTGATGCGGCCGCTCAAGTCGGGCTCGTCGGCCAGCTCCAGTCGTTCGCGGATGAAATTGAGCAGGCCATGCAGTTCGGTCTCGCGCTCCGGCACCAGCGTGGCCGGCACGTCGAACTCGTTGTGCGTCAGCGAAGCCAGATCGAACAGTGCTTCGCCGCCGGTTTCCATGATCAATTGATTGACCAGATGATCGCGCAGCGTCAGGCCGCTGATCTCTTCGATCAACGATTCGTTCGCCGCTCCAAAAACGTCCAGCTCGCGGCAAACGTCCTCGATGTTGTTTTCCAACAGCACGATGCTGTCGGTGTCGCCCACGCGGTTGGGCTGAAATTCGTACAGGTCCGAGCCGCTCCAGCAGCTTCTTGTGAATCCGCAATTCCAGGTCGGCCATGATCGAGCGCAGATGCGACTCCAGCTCGCTGCGGCTGACGACCGTGGCGGTCTCGGACTCGAACGTGAGCGTGTAGGGCCAGATGCGGACCTTCGCGCCGGGCTCGAACACCGCGGTCTGGCCGGCGTAGACCTCGGTGTCGCCGACCACGCAACTGTTCAGCCCCACGTTCTCCAGTTCCAGCCGGCCGTCGGAAAAGCGCACGACGGCATGTTCCCGCGACACCAGCGGGCTGGCCAGCACCACGGTGTTGCCGGGATCGCGGCCGATGCGGATATCGCCATCGGCGACTTCGAGCATGGCTCGGCGGCTGTCGTTGATTTTGTTGAACCAGACTTTCATGCCCAAACAGCCTGCGCGTCGGTTTCTATTCGTTCTGCGGGTGCAGCAATACGCCCACCTGCCGGAAATTGGTCGCTTTGAGCAGGTCCCAGAGCTTTTGAGCTCTGGGTTCGAGCCGGTCCCCCTCCATTTTGACCCGGATGGTCATCACGTTTTCCTGGACCTGCGGAATCTTGGCGGCTTGCATCACCTCGGCCGCAGCCCAGGCGATTGCCCAGCGCGAGCACTTTGAAAGGGCCGATCACTTCGGTGGCTGCCGTGCGCCGCGGGCGGCTCGGCCGACTCCGGAATCGCTGGGCAGTGCCAGCGTCGGGCCGCCGGCGTATAGCGCGAAACGAGGAACGAGACGTCGTTGCCCGGCACCACCAGCGAAGGCACGAACGTCGTAGTGTCGACCGGGATCCACATGGCCCGTTCGTTCTTCTCTCGCAGTTTCAATTCAGGAGGCGGGGCTTTCAAGTCCTGCCGCAGCACCAGGTCCCCCTCGGAATAGGGCCGGTTGGCGCTGCGTCCGACCACGGTCTGCCGCTCGTCCCAGAGGATGCAAAACTCTTCCATCTCGTGCGCCACGGCGCGCGGATAGGGCATCGGCACCAGGCTCTCCTCGCGGATCGGGTCGCCCCGATTGACCCGGTCGCGAACGCCGATGAAGTTGACCTTTTCGATCTGGCTGGATTCCTGCTCCAGGTAAAACCAGTTCAGGACCGCGCCGGCCACGCCCAACCCGATCGCGATTATCAACCCCGATACATTTTTCATCGCTGCTCCCGCTGTGTCTCACCGGCCGGCCCATCCGCTGCCGCGGGCGGCACGATCCGCACCAGGCCCGATAACCGCCCGCCCGGATCGGGCCCGAATTGCAATTCGACCGTCCAGCAGCCCGGCGCAACGCCCCGCGCATAGCGGGCATGCCAGACGTCAGCAGCCAATTGCCAGTCCTGAACCATCGACCATCCTGTACGGCTGAATCCCTGGGCGAACGATTGCCGCCACTCGTGGGCCGTCCCGCTGCCGGCCAGCGCCATCAGTGTCACGCCCTGCGCATCGCGCAAGGCCATGGTGCGGCGGCTGCCGGGGGGCAAAGGCACGCTGGGCACATCCGCCGGAGAAGCCGCCCGGTGCTCGCCGAGCCGAAAAGTATAGAGGCTCCAAGCCTGCTGTCCGGCTGGAGCCGCTATACCCCAGACTAACACGCGGTCGCGCGACGCGCCAAGCTGATCGCCGGCCGGAACATCCGCGCTGGCAGCCGGCTGCGGCGGCACATCTTCCGACCTTGCGTCCGGATCGGCCACGGCCACCAGCAGCGGCAGACCGGTATCCGGGCCGTAAAATCGAACTCCCTGGGAGACTTCCAAGGGTTGCAACAACTGTACGGTCTGAAGCAACTGTCTTTCCGCAGCGTCGGGCGGCTGGCTGGGCGGACCGCAGCGCGCGGCTGCCTGACGACAGGCGGCAAGCAATTGCCGGACGGCTTGCGCTCGATCACCCGTCACCCTGAGCTGATCGATCGCGTAGGGCGCATCGCCGAACTCGAGCGTGCAGGCGGCCCAAGGATCTGCCGCGCCGCTGTCCGGCGGGTCCATCGACAAGGGGGCTGCTTGCTCAGGCTCGACGCGCCACCACTGGACCAGTTGGCGGCCCAGTCCCAGCGCCAAAACAAGGATCGTTCCGGTGGCGATCAGATTGGTGGTCCAACCGCTGACTTTTCGAGCGACGCTGGCGAAACTGCCCGGCGCAGTCCGGCGCCGGATTAACGCTCGGGTGCCTGTTCACTGGATTTGACCGAGGAAGGCGTTCAATTGGCCGATGTACGTGCCGAGCTGCGAGAGCTGCGCTTGGGCGGCTGCTTGCTGATCGGCCGGCAGGTTGGCCATCGAGGCTTCAAGCGTCTGCTGCTCGGTGCGGTACATGTTCAAAAAGAATTGGGTCATGACTTTGGCCACACTGGCAATCGGCGGCATTTTGCTGCCCTGGATGCGGTTGATGAGCGGCAGCACGTATTGGTTTTGAACCATCTGCTTATCGAGACTGCAAAAGCTGCCCAGCGGCGGATGGAAGTCGTGATACGATCCGTAGAAGGCATAGATATCCGGATCCTTATCCAGCGGCGCCAACTGGGGCTGGAAGGGTGCGGAGATGATCGCGGTCGCGGCCTGAACGTACGCTTGCACCAGCGAAGGATCGGCCTGGGCCAGATTGTAGATGATCGGTTCGCGACGCTGCACGTTGCTCACCATACCCAACTGCTGGTACTGCCAACCGTTGTCCAGGATCTGGTCAATCAGGTTGAAACTGAAGTTCCCCAGGCTCGACAGCAGCGGAGCCGGACGCTGAATCGACGACGTGCCCTGCACGAGGCCCCGGGTCGGATCGAGCAGGTCGCGATTGACCTGCGTCTGGCCGAGCATCGGGCCGCGCACGACCGGCTGATCGAGCGACGCGTTGTACAGCACCTGCAAATTGCCGGCGGCAGCGGCGCCGAACATTCCCGAGTTGGGCCAGCCCACGGGCCAGGGCGTGGCCCCGCTGCGCGGCCAGCGCATGTTCCAGACCGTATCGCGGGCGACGTTCGCGGCGCGCAATTTCCAACTGGCCGCATTGCCGACATAAATCGCCAGCGCCATGATCATCAGCAACAGCGGCAAGCCCAGCACCAGCTCCAAGGGAGCCAGCCCTCGGCGAGGGAAACGCAGTCCCCGGCGAGGGAGACACAGCCCTCGGCGCGTGTATTCGGCGGCGGATTTCAGCTCGATGGTTCATGGCGTCAATGCGTGTTGATCAGGTTCAATTGCTGCTGACTTAAGCCACCCAATTGCGGCGGCATGATGCCGCGCTGCTGTCCGTTGGCGACGATGCTGATTCCCGGCGGCGACGTTTGCAGGATCGTGGGAATGCCCCCACTGATCGCGGGCACGATTTTGACCGTCCAGCTTTGCGTCAGCAGATCCCAATTGGTGGGCGTCGGCAAGCGGCCGACATTCCAGGTGGACGCCCCGCCGCCGCCCTGAGCCGGCGCCCTGCCGCCGGAGGCCGGCAGCGTGATGGTATCTCCCGGCGCACCGCCGATGCTCATGCCCGGGGGCGATCCGCCGCCGCCCCCCGACCAATTTCGCACCAGTCGTCGGCTGGGGACGAACAGCATGAATTCGGAGAAAGCGAGCGCGTCGTTGCGGTTGGCGTTTTTGAACAGACCGGGCAAGGTCTCGTGCAGCTGGGGCCAGTAAACCACGCCGACGAATTTGAAATTCGTTTCCAAGTAGGGATTCTTGTCGCCTGACTGGTTGGGGGGCGTTTGAATCACGAACGGCAGGTTCGTGTTGGGATAATCCTGGTTGAGCAGCTTGTTGAGCTGGCCGCACGTAAAACCCCGCCAGAGTGCGGCGAACTGCGACATCTTGGCGAACTGGTCGAAACCGGTCAGCGTGGCATTGTTCCATTGGTTCAGATACGTATTGGCCAGCGAATTGCGCTGCTGCGTGGCGATTTGCTGGTACTGTGCACTGGACTGCGGGTCGACCACCGGCAGAGCCGTGGTCGGGTCCTGAAGCGGGACACCCGTGGCGGCATGCCACACCATGCCGGTCATCGGGCCGCGTTCGGGCGAACCGAGTCCATGCCGGCGTGCGATTTCAGCCGCCGCGGTCTGCGCGAGTTGCGGCGTGGCCGAAACCAGCGCCCGCTGGAATTGCGGGATCAGTTGCTGGGCCAGGATCTGTTCCCACAGGGGGAGCACCAGGTTGGCCGTGGCGGCGTTCCAATTGCCGTAGGCCGTGACCATTTTCTGCTCCATCGGGACCTTGGCCGTGATCGCCGGCCCCAGCGCCTTGAATTTTGCGAACTGGGACTTTGAAAATACCGGCCCGACTTTAGTCCAGGCGGCCAGGATCGGGGGGACCATTTGCTCGGCGTTGTGCTGGCTCGCCTCGCGCAGGATGGCCGTCAACGAGAATATGTCGCACAGCAGGTGGTTCGTGAACGCCAGGGTGTTCATGCTCCGCGCCAGTACGATGCCGCTCGACCAGGCCGCTGCGTCGGACGCATTCTGCATCTTCACTTTTCCGTCCGCTTGCCGGCCGGCATTGAGCACCATGCCCAACAGCATGGCCAAGAGCATCACCGAAAAGACGGTCACGATGCTGATCGTGCCCTGCTCGTCGCGATGTAGCAGCCGGAGCCGGCTCAGTCGCGCGGCGGCCGACGCAACGCGCGAAGCAACTCGCCGGCTGGCGCGTGTGCCGGCCGCCGGGCGCTTTCCAGGCGCTGGTCAGTTGTGTTTGACATACGCGAGCACCCACTTTTCCCCTTCGTTGCCCAAGCTGGCCGAGGCGGACAGCGGATAGGTATACAGATCGCCGCCCGATTGGCTGATCTGGCTGGCTACATAGTCCGGCGCACCGGTGGAACTGGCGGCGCGCGAAAACAGCAGCCGGCCCGGGCCGGGCAGCAACGCCAACTGGTGCCAGACCGTGACTTGCAATTCGTCCTGCCAGCCAACCTCGTTGTAGTAGAACTCGCCGATGTCGGCCGGCACGTTCCAGGGGGCCAGCGGCGGTTCGCCGCTCTTGTGCACGAACGTCAGTTGGACCTGCGTGTTATTCAGGGCGTAGGCTAGTTTGTTGGCAATCCGCTGGCCAATCATGGGGTTGCTCGCCGATTGCGGCGACACCGCCATGTAAGCCGCTTGGAGCACCGGCGCCGCCTGTGCCAGCGGACTGTTTGCCGCCCCCTGCCCGCCCGACTGGGCGACGCTGCGCGAGGGCGCGATCGGCAGGCAGGCCAGGACCGCCGCCGAGCGAATTTTTTCGAACTTGGCGCTGCCCGGGCTGACCAGGTAGCGCGAGCCTCCCTGCGAGTTGCTCGCATCGGAATCGGGCGAAATCGAACTGATGCAGTTCTCGCCCTCGGTGGCCAGCGGCCAGGGCGAGGGCAACACCTGGCCGGGAACCAGCGTCACCGAGGGAATCGTGCCGGCTGGCGAGGGGGCCGGCACCCAAACCATCGCCGCTCGGGCCGTGGCGATCGCCGCATATTCGACCACCACCTGGCCGATCATCAACTGCGTGGCCTGGACGATCAGCATCATGAACATGATGAAGATCGGCAGCGTCAGCACAAAACTCAGGCTTTGCACGCTGCCGGCCTGATGAAAGTGCAGCTTGCGCAGCCGCCCAATGCGCAATTGGGCGCCGCTCAGCACGACCAGCCGCGCAGCATCGCCAGCGAGCCGACGATCAGCGCCAGCCAGGGCAGGCAATGGATCAGCACCCCGCGATGCATGAATCGTGCTCCCTTACTGCATCGATACCGGCAGCCACCGCATGACCAGCAAGGCGGCCAGCGCGCTGGGAGCCAGAAACAGCGGCGGCTGCAATTGTCGCCGCTGGTCCACGTCCAGCGGGCTCCAGCCGCGGATCCGCAAACTCCAGACGATCTGCCGCGCCAGGCGCAGTAGCAGCGTCCACAGTCCCACCCGCCAGACCAGGACGATCAAGCCAAAGGCCCCGCCCAGCACGAACGTCCACAGCAGTGCCTCGATCCCCTGATAGACCCCCAGAAATGCCCCCAGCATGGCCATCAGCTTGACGTCCCCGCCGCCGACGCGGAAGAAAACGAAGCAGACGATCATGACGAACCCGCAGACCAAAAAGCCGATCAGGCTTTCTTCCAGACCGACCCACCCCACCAGGCGACGGAGATGCTCGTCCGATCCGCCCCAGACCGCGCCGAGCGCGTTGAGCGCAAGCGCGATCAGAATGCCCGAATAGGTCGTCCAGTTGTAAATCTTATGCCGGGCCAGGTCGGTCGCCGTGGCCACCGACACCAGCGCAAACAACAGCACGGTTGCAATCATCAAAGGGCAGTCATCGCCGAGGTATTTCCGCTGGGCGGCCCCCGCCCCAGATATTTCCGCTGGGCGGCCCCCGCCCCAGATATTACTGCTGGGCGGCCTGTTGGCCGGCCTCGAGATTCGTCAAGCCGGTATTGAAATAAGCCTTGATGCGCGGCCAGCCGACTTTGATCAGAAAAATTAAGATCGGCAGCGCAATCACTCCGATGATCAAGAGCGTCTCAAGGCTGACCGCTCCGCGCTCGTCCGCATGGACCCGCCGCAGCAAGGACCAGAGCGAAGTTTGTTTGCGCATGAAGATCTCTCCCTGTGCCCACCGCCTCAAACGCGGCGATCGAGCGATTTACATAAAAGGCCAAGAGACGAAGAGGCCCAGCATTTCATAAACCAGGTTCATTATACGAGGGGCTACCCACATCACAAACGCCGCTAGAGGCAATATTACCCCCAATACCAGCACGTAGTCCAAAACCGCCGCGCCGCGCCGGTTTCGACGCCGCTCGGTCCGGCACAAACCACTTTTCCCAATCGTTTGACGCCGCCTCATGCCGGCACTCCCCACATCGGGCCCGTCAGGCGAGCGGCGCGCTCCAGGCCTTGCTCGGCCAGTTCGCTGTGGAAGGATGGCAGGTCGCCGGTCATTTCCAGTTCCGAAATCACCTCGCCGGCCGGGCCCTGGCCCTTCATGCGCCGCACAAACAGATCCTGCAACTGATATTGATTGTCGGCGCCCAGCCCCCGGGCTTCGGTGATCCGCGTGACCTTGCGCGAGCCGTCTTCCACAAAACGCGAAAGCTGCACGATCAGGTGAATGGCCGAAGCCACCTGCGAACGGGCGACATAGATCGGAATCTCGACGTCGGACATCAGCGACAGCGTTTCCAGACGGATCAGCGCATCCCGGGCCGTATTGGCATGCACCGTCGACAAGCTGCCCGAGTGGCCGCTGATCATCGATTGCACCAGGTCCAAAGCCTCGCCGCTGCGGACTTCGCCCACGATGATCCGATCGGGCCGCATCCGCAGCGAATTGACGAACAACTGCCGCACGCTCAAACCGCCGCGGCCCTGCGCCGGGCCGATTGGCCTCCAGGTACAAGCAATGCTGCTGGCGCAACCGCAATTCGCCGGTGTCTTCGATCACGATGATCCGCTCGCCCTCGGGAATGGCGGTGCTCACCGCCCCCAGCAGCGACGTCTTGCCCGTGCCGGTGCCACCCGAGATGATGATGTTCTTGTGCAGCCGCACGCACAACTCCAGAAATTCGCGGCCGGCCTCCGACAAGCTGCCGAAACCGACCAGGTCGTCGAGCGTGAGCGCCTCGCGGGAAAACTTGCGGATTGTCAGATAGGTGCCACGCGTGGCGCTGGGCGGAATCACGGCGTTGACGCGCGAGCCGTTGGGCAGCCGGGCGTCGAGCACCGGCCGCTCCGCGCTGATCTCGCGGCCGACCCATTGGGCAATGTTATGCACGGCCGACAGCAGTGCATCCTCGCTGTCGAACCGGGCCGGCGTGTGTTCCAGCCGGCCGCGACGCTCGATGTAAATGTCCTGATAGCCGTTGACCATGATTTCGGTCACGGTCTCATCGTCGAGGTAATCCCGGATTGGATACAGGAAATACTCGACGCTGGCTTCGAAAATCGCTTCGCGTGGCATGGGCTACTTGCGGCTAAAAGCGGGCGGGCGGCTGTTCCTAAAGGCAATTCAAGACTCTACTTGCGATGCTAGTGACACGGCCCGGCGAAGTCAAACGGTTCGCCCGTTTGGCGAATTGGAGCGTCCGATATCAGGATTTTTGCGGCATCAGGGCGCGCCGTTCCGGCGGCGGTAGCCGGCACGCCCCCCTACTTGGAACCCCGGCCAAGCCGTTTTGTTCCGTGCGAGCCGTCGATTCCGGCGTTCACGACGCCCGTTTCCTGGAACACGCGCCACCCGATAAAATCCTCCGCATGCAACGCGATCGCTCGACCGCCCCCTACGACCAAGCTCTTGGATTTTTGCTCGGCAGAACCGACTTCGAGCGGATGCTCCATGCGCCCTACGGGCGGCGCGATTTCAAGCTCGATCGGATGCGCGAACTGGCCGAGCGGCTCGGCAATCCGCAGCAGCGGATGACGATCGTCCACATCGCCGGCACCAAGGGCAAAGGTTCGACCGCCGCCATGACGGCCGCGATGCTCTCGGCCGCCGGGTATCGAACCGGACTTTACACCTCTCCACACCTCGATCGGCTCGAAGAACGGATCGTGATCGACGGCCGCGAGTGTCCGCCCGCGGCCCTGATCGACCTGGTCGCGCGGGTCCGGCCGGCGGTGGAAGCGATGGATCGCGCGGCTGAGTCCGACAGCCACGGCCCGACCTATTTCGAAATCCTGACCGCCTTGGCGTTGCTGCATTTTGTCGATCAGCAGGTCGACCTGGCGGTGCTCGAAGTGGGATTGGGAGGCCGTTTGGATTCGACCAACATTTGCCGCCCGGCCGTCTCGGTCGTCACCAGCATCAGCTACGATCACACCCGCCAGCTCGGCAATACCTTGACCGCCATCGCCGGCGAGAAAGCCGGCATTATCAAACCGGGCATCCCGGTCGTCAGCGGCGTGTTGGACCCCGAACCGCAACGGGTAATTGCACGAATTGCCGCACAGCTGGGTTGCCGGCTCTCGCAGTTGGGACAGCAATTCGATTTCGACTACTACCCGGCCGAGCGGCTCGAACAATCCGAGCGGCGCTCCACAATCGACTTTCGCTATCTGGACGGCGACGCGGCCCACGGTTACTCCGGTTTGGAGCTGGCGCTGATCGGCTCTCACCAGGCGGCCAATGCGGCGGTAGCCTTGGCTACGATTGCCGAGCTGCGGCCGCTAGGCTATGTGGTTGCGGAAGCGGCGATTCGCCGCGGACTGGCCGAGGTCCGCTGGCCGGCCCGGGTGGAAGTGCTAAAGCGCCGGCCGACGCTCGTGCTCGACGCGGCCCACAACGTGGCTTCGGTCGAGTCCTTCGTGTCGGCGCTCGGCGCGAAGTTTCTCGGCCAGCGACCGGACTTTGGTCTTCGCCACCACGCGCGACAAGGATGCCGAGGGCATGCTCCGGGTGTTGCTACCCTATTTCGAGCGGGCCATTTTGACGCGCTATACGAGCAATCCGCGCGGACTTCCCGTCGAGGAACTGGCGCGCCTAGCCGCAGCGCTCAGCGACAAGCCCTGGCAGATCGCCGCCGACCCGGCCGCCGCATGGCAGGCCGCCTGTCGGCTCTCGAACGCCGAAAGCCTGATCGGCATCACGGGCTCATTCTTCATAGCCGCCGAGATGCGATCGCAAATTGAGCACGGGCCTTGTTCGATCGCCAAATGAATCGGCCGCCTGGTTCGCAACGCACCAGCGCGGCCGAAGAGGATTCGCAATGCCCAAACAGCCCACAACGGGCCTGAGAGTTTGCCAGCTCGGCTCTAGAACCGTCGGGTCCGTTCTTCGCCCCACTTGAAGGGCGAGTAGGTCTCGGTGTCCGGCTCGAGCAGCGGGGGCGGAGCTTCGGCCCGCAAAGCCGAGTCCGGCCAAGCCGGCTCGACACGGTTGCCGGTGGTGCGCTGAAGCTTTTGGATCAGTCCCACGATGTAGGGATCGCCCCAGGGAACCAAATCCTGAAAGACGTAGGGCGAGGGGGTTGCCAAGGAATCGGCCATGACGGGTACCTCCACGAGCGTACAAAAAATGCTGTGTGCCACCCTGCTTCATCCTTTCTTCGAGCGGGCCGGCTCAACCCGCTATAACGGGCAAGTCGGCACGGTGCTTCAGTGCCCCGCGTGGGATAATTGGCAGAGCAACTCGTGGGCCAATCCGATCCACAACGGCGTTTTTAGCGATCCGGCGAGCCGCCGCCTCGCACACGTAACGACTTAGGATCGGCTGGCGCTCGTGCCTGTGGCCGGGCTGCCGGCAAAGCACCGGTAAGATTTGCAAACGTGTTGCAAAGCGGAACAGGCCTGGCGTTGCCGCCCGTCAAGCAGCCTTAGCAGCGGACTGGGCTTGAATTTCGTGATCCAAACACTCGATGGCCTTTTGGAGCTGCGGATCGTCGGCCTGCAAGTCTTGCGGCTTGGTCGAGCCGGAATCCTCGCTCGCTCGCCCCGATTCGGGCCCGATCACGTCGCGCTGCCGTCGGCGCTGTTCCCACTTGCCGAATTCCTCGCTGGAAAGCTTGACCTCGCACTGTGGGTTCGGCTTGACGCCCCACTCGTCCGATTTCTTGCTGCTCTCCAGCCGGTGAATGTTCTTGCCGCTCGGCCGCCAGTAGGTGGCGACCGTCAGCTTGAGCACGCTCTTGCCCGCCTCGATGGGAATCACGTTCTGCACGGTCCCTTTGCCAAACGTGCGCTGGCCGGCGACCAATGCCCGACCGTGATCCTGAAGCGCGGCGGCCACGATTTCGGCGGCACTGGCGCTTTCCTGATTGACCAGCACCACCAGCGGCAGGGTCCGGTACGGCCCCGCCTGTTCGACCAGGAATTTCTCGCGAATCATGTGATCGCGGCCGCGGGTGCTAACCACGACCTGCCCGTGGTCAAGGAACAACTCACAAACCCCGATGGCCGCCTTGAGCAATCCGCCCGGATCGCTGCGCAGGTCGAGGATCAGTCCGCGCATGCCGTGCTGGGCGAGTCCGGACAAGGCCGATTGTAATTCCTCGAGCGTCCGCTCGCCGAACGAGGTGATTCGCACGTAGCCGATGTGGTCGTAGCCGGGCAGAAAAAAGTTCCAAGAGTCGTCCGCATTCCGGGTATCGCCGAGCACCGAATCGACGCGGATCACCCGCCGCACCAGTCGATAGATCTGGGGCTTGGACTCCCCCGCGTGGATCACCTCGAGCGTGACCGGCTGCCCCGGCTCGCCGCGAAGCATTTCGATGGCCTGATCCAATTGCTGTTTGCCGTCCAGTTGGAGCGTGCTCTGTCCGTCGACCGATACGATGCAGTCGCCGGAGCGAACGCCGGCCTCGTAGGCCGGCGTGCCGACGATCGGCGTCAGGACCTTGAGTTGTTTGGTTTCGTTATCGAAAGTAACCTCGATCCCGATGCCGCCGAACTTCTGATCGAGCACCAGCCGCTGAAAGTCGTCGGCATATTGCTGGCGGATGAAGCCCGAAAAGCGGTCGAGCTCGCCGACCATTCCGGTGATCGCGCTTTCGAAGAGTTTCTGGTCGTCGACCGACTCGACGTAGTTGTCGTCGATCTCCTGCAGGGCCTGGGCGAAAAAGCGGACATACGGGTTGCGTTCCGATCGGCGATAGCAGGCATAGCACACCGCGACGGTCAAAAGCAGGAGGAAAATCGTGCGGCGCGGCATGAATTGAAATCCCTGGCGGTGCTCTCAAGCGTGTCCGAACTTCATCATAGTCGCTCGGGCCAGCGCAGTAGCAGACGAACTAGAAAGGGGATAGGGGGATGAAGCAGGAGATACGGGGGATGACTAACAAAGAAAGATTCACGAACTTTGATTCCGCACGGAATGGCGACCGAACATTGAGGTCTCTTCTCGACAGCATTATGCCGTCTGTCTGGAGCGCCAAAAAACGTGGAGAAGGTCAGTTCCTCGTTTTTCGTCTCGACTGACTTCGATGAGCTCAGTCGAATCGAGCTCGTCGCAGGCATCCTTCTGCCTTCATCCTTTCTGTCCATCCCCCGTATCCCCTTTAATTGGGGTGTGGCCTTCAGCCGACATCGCCAAGCTCAAGCGTCTTGCCGTACCGCGCCAGAACCTTGCGGCGCAGGCCGGCATGTTCGGGCCGGGACAATTGCGGATCGGCGTCGAGCAGCGACTGCGCGTTGCGCCGGGCCTCTTCCAGCACGGCCCGATCGCGGGCCAGATCCGCCATGTGCAGCGCCGGCAACCCATGCTGACGATCGCCGATCAACTCGCCCGGCCCGCGCAGCTCGAAATCGATGTCCGAAAGCTCGAATCCGTCGTTCGATCGCACCAGCGCCGAAAGCCGCCGCTGTGCCGCTTCGCCGCTGGCCTCGGTGAGCAGGCAGCAGTAGCCGGGATACGTGCCGCGGCTGATCCGCCCGCGCAGTTGATGCAACTGAGCCAGGCCGAACCGCTCGGCGCCCTGAATCGCCATCAACGTGGCATTGGGCACGTCGACTCCGACCTCGACCACCGACGTGGCCACCAACACCTGGATCTCGCCGCTGCGAAAGGCCTGCATGGCGGCATCTTTTTGCCCGCTGCTCAGCCGCCCGTGGACCAGCCCCAGGCGAAAGGCTTCCAGTTCACCGTTGGCCAGCGCCTCGAAGCTTTGCTCCAGGCTCGACAGGCTGCCGTCCTGCCCCTCGACCAGCGGCGTGATCACGTAGCCCTGCCGCCCTTCGCGGAGTTTCTTGCGAAAAAATTCCCACCACTTCGGCCACTGGGCCGACTCGGGCAAATACGTGTAAACCTGCTTGCGGCCGGCCGGTCGCTCGCGCAGCGTCGACAGTTCCAGGTCGCCGTACAGGGCCATGGCGATCGTGCGCGGAATGGGCGTGGCCGTCATCACCAGGTAGTGCGGCTGCTGGCTGGCGCTGCGAAATGCCGCCCGGTCGCGCACGCCGAACTTGTGCTGCTCGTCGATCACCACCAAGCCCAGCTTGGCGAACTTCACCTCCGACTCGACCAGGGCTTGCGTGCCCAGCAGCAATTGCAGTTCGCCGCTGGCGGCGTGGGCCAAAATCTCGTCGCGCTCGCGGCCGGTCACGCTGCCGGTGAGCACCGCCATTTTGACATGGCTGGCCGCCAATAGCTTTTGCAGCGTGGCGGCGTGCTGTTGCACCAACAGTTCGGTGGGCGCCATCAGCGCCGCCTGGGCGCCGTGCGCCACGGCCAGCAGCATGGCGTGGATCGCCACCACGGTCTTGCCGCTGCCCACCTCGCCTTCCAGCAGCCGATTCATCGGCCGAGTGCGGGCCATGTCGGCCGCAATCTCGGCGATCACCTGGTTCTGGCCGGCCGTCAGCTCGAACGGAAACAACCGCCGAATCCGGGCGTCGATCTTGCCCGACAGCGGCAAGGGCAACGCGCCGGCATCGGCCGACGATTTCACCCGGCGCAAGGCCAGGGCCAACTGCATGACCAGCAATTCCTGATAGACGAACCGCCGCCGGGCCCGCTCCAGATCGGCGGCGCTGTCGGGAAAATGAATTTGCGCTAGCGCAGTCCGCAGCGGCCAAAGGTCGAACCGTTTTAGATAGTCGTCCGGAAACACTTCTTCCAGTTGTTCAGCCACGCCTTCCAGCGCCGTTTTGACCAGCGCGCGCACGTGCCGCTGCTGAAGCCCCTCGGTCAGCGGATAGACCGGCAGCAACTGACCGGCCTGGGGCTCGGCGTCCTGTTCCAGATGCTTCACCTGGGGATGCGTCATTTGCCAGCGATTGCCGGAGTATTTCGGCTTGCCGGCGGCCAACACCTGCTGGCCGGCTTTGAAACGCTCGGCCAGGAAGGGCTGATTGAACCACATCAGCCGCAGATACAAACTTCCCTGCCGCAGCAGCACGCCGAGCATCGACTTGCCCATCCCTCGATCGCGCAGCTCGACCTCGTCGACCACTCCGATCACGCTGGCCAGCTTGCCTTCTTCCAGTTGATCGATCGTGCGGACGTCGGTCAGATCCTGGTACGTGCGTGGAAACTGGAAGACGAGATCGCTGACCGTCTTGATGCCCAAGCGGGCCAGCTTTTCGGCCCGGTCGGGGCCGCAGCCCTTGAGAAACTGCACCTGTGTTGACAGTTCGAGCGCAGACGTTTTTTCGGAGACAGGGGGCATGGCTCCATTTTAGGGCCGCCGCGGCCGAAAGTCGCGGGGGCGGGCAGGCGGGTAGTTGGTGGATGGATCGTTAGTCCGCCCCGCAGCTCGGGTAAGATGGTGGTATGGCCACCGTGAATTCAATCGCCAGGCGAATTCTTGAACCGCTCGCTTGGACAATCGCCGCCGTGGTATGCGGGATCGTCACGATGAATGGGGCGGTATTGGAACCCGCGAGCCATGTTACTTGGGTCGCCGCGGCCTTTCTTGGCGGCTTTGCGTCTGGGAACCTGATCGCTTCGATTTCGGGCCGGAATAGGTTGCTCTGGGCGACACTCTGGATGTGTTGGTGGCCAACCGCGATCGGTTTCGGTTTGTACTTTGGATTGTTCCGTCGGTTGGTGTCAGAATGACTCCTCCCCGGCGTTAATCGTTCAGTTCGTCGTCAGGTCCGATGCCATGAGTACCTCCGAAACCGTTGAGCTAGTGGCCCTCGTTTGCGTTGCGGCGCTTCCGTTCATCTATGCCTACCGGCATATCGGACGCGAACAGAAAGAGGGCGATACCCGGCACAAGGTTGACCAGAGCAAGGGGGCGGGCGTTGGCAGAGGTGGCGATGGGTGGGCTTGAGCCGAAACTTCGCCCGCAACTCAGGCTGACCGGCCAGCAACACACTACTGACCCAGCACTGCCGATTTGATCGCTAAGACTTTCGCTGCCGAAACTGAGGGTTCGGTCAGCGCCACAAGTGCGATGGACCCGACGGCAATAAAGAACACCGCAAGAAGTATGTCACGAACGAAGATTGGCGGCATGGCCATCATCATAGCAGCTTCTTCTAGCGCTTTTTCAAATGCTGCTGATACGCGGCCACGGCCAGCTCTTCGCAGCGGTCGTTCTCGGTGTGGCCGCTGTGCCCGGCGACGTAGGAATACGTCAGCTCGTGCTGGGCAATCAGCTCGTCCAGGCGGCGCCACAGATCCTCGTTTTTGACCTCTTTCCACTGGCTCCCCTCGCGGCGGCGCCAGCCGTTGGCCTTCCACTTGGGCATCCACTCGCTCAGGCCCTTGCTCACATACACGCTGTCGGCCATCAGCTTCACGTGGCTGGGCCGCTTGAGCGCCTCCAGCCCCTTGACCACGGCCGTCAGCTCCATGCGGTTGTTGGTCGTTTCCGCGGAACATGCTCCGCCGGCGGGCATGGCCCATTCAGGAGCCAGACGGGCGCGTTGACCGGATGGCCACCGAGAAGAACGAAGTCCGCTACTCCAAAATCGCCTCGGCATGCTGTTCGAGGGCTGCCCAGGTGTGATAGGAGGCCGGCCACATCAATACCTTCTGGATATCCGCGCCGGGCTGATCGCTGTCGTTGATCGTGAACCCCAAGCGAAACGTCGAGCCGCTTTTCATGTCGATCGGGCGTTCGGTCAACCCCAACTCCTTGTTGAACACCTGGTCCTGGCTGTAAACGGACTGCATCGGCAGCTTGAACTCGAACACGATCACGGGCGAAGTCGACAGGTCGACCCCATAGATGTTCTCGATCAGTTTCCGCTCTTCGACCTGCTTGGCGTCCTCCAGCAGAACGATCTTGCGCGGCGCCGCATTGGCATCCAAAGGAACGCAAAGCTTCGTCGAGAACCAGCGGTCTCGGAACAGATAATCTCCCTGCTCGCGCACCCGCGTCAGATTGTACTTGAATCCTCCCATGGCATATCCATTGATGGACATTTCGACGCCGTCCTGCTTATAGAACAGAGGCGCAGGCTGGAACATCACCGCCTTGTCGTCGAATTTCAGCACTTGCACATATAGGTTGTCGCCTTCGTAAGCCATCCGCACGACGGCGCTGGTGTCGGCCGGGCCCTTCACCCCGCTGCCCGCGCCGTCCGGCGTGATGACAATTTGCGGCGCGATGCCTGCTGTTCGCCACTTGGCCAGGTCGCCGTCGATCGGCAAAGGCGCGCCAAGTTTGCGCACGACAACTTTCGGCTGCTTCTGTAGCGGCTTACTGGAATTATTGGTTGTCGCCTGGCCGCGCAAAGCCTCGGCTCGCTCTGGCTCGATCCGCAAGGGGGTCTTCGTCTGACGAATGCCTGCGACGTTGCGCAGGGCAAACCAGTTGACGCAATTCACGACGAAATCGCCCATGAGGTAATAGGGCTGGCCATCGTTGCCGATGAACGGCTGTACCACATTGGGATGGTCCATTAAGCCGAAGCGGAAATGCGCCGCCAAAGGCATGCCGACGTTTCCTGTAGACAAGCCATCGCTGTTCATGGTGTAAAGCTCGGCTTCCCAGCAACTGCCCACCACATTGAGTCCTTGCATCTCGCAGAGCCCGATAATGGGACCGGCCTCGGTCAAGGTGCGCAGCCAGCGCAGCCGGCCGGACGCATCGTAGCCGGCTAAGTCCGATCCGGACCCGTTGACGATATTGCCTGCCATGGCGGGGGACGTCGGCATCCAAGGCATGTACACCCAGCCGCCGTCCGCATTGTGCAGCGTTCCGTTTCCGGCTTGCAGCTGCTTGAGAGAATCGGTCTTGGCGGGATCGAAGGGCGAAGTGATCTCGACGTCCGCCATGCGGGCCACGTCCTCTCGGTGCGCCACGAGCCGGGGCGCCCCTTTTTCGTCCGGTTCGACTCGGAGGATCGTGGCTCGAAAACTCGGATCGCTGTCCCAGGGGCTTTGCCCCTCGCCTTGCATGACGAGGCGCAGCGAACCATCGCGCGCGGGATACGTGTACGTGAAGGAATGTGCCGAGAGGTGTTTGAGCGGTTGACCCGTGGCGTCCGTCCAGGGCACAAGCGAGTCCTTCTCGTCGACGGCCCCATTGCCGTCGGCGTCGCGGCGAATCATCCACTGCGCTGTAGTTGCATCGAACAGATATTCCGAAACAACATGTCCGGCGTATCCATCGAGCTCGCAAATGATCCAGCGACATACGTTGGCTTGGGTGATTGGCCCCATGGCGTACCGCTTGCCACCCATGCCGAAGAACATCGACATGTTGGAATCTTTCGGAAAGCTCCAGTTAGCGTCGGGTTGCCAATGCCGGGTCTTTACATCGATGGAGAACGACGACATGGTCCCGCGGGAATGGAAGAACCGGGTCGGCTCGTCGCCGCCAAAAGTCATGGGAAACATGTCCCAACAGAAGTCGGCCCAGGTGTCGCGCACCAGCTTGCCGGCGGGATCGAACATGGCGAGGCGCGTATTATGCAGAACGGCGATTTCACCCTTCGGCCCCACCGCCAGATTCGAGCAGCGACACGGCAGGCCGCCCAGCTTGCTGTCTTTGAATTCGAACCGATCGGGCTGAATCAGGCCGATCGGATCTTCGCCGGTGCCGATCGTGAACAGCGGCTTGAGCTGGGCCGGATTCGAGCAATCGAAAACATGCACCTTGCCGGTGTCGGCCGAGGCGATCGCCATCCGGCCGTTGCAAATCGCCAGTGCCACGGGCTTTGGCACTTTGTCGAAGCGCTGCTGGACGTGCCCCGCTTCATCCAGCGCCAAGATCACCTGGCCTTCGCTGATCAACCAGAGCAGGCCGCTGTTTTCATCTCCGGCCGGAGAATCGGGCCCGGCCACAGGGAATGACTCCTGGAATTCCGGATTGGCGACCGAAGTGTGAAACACGCTGTTGGTTTCCGGATCGGACAGATACAGCCGTCCTTTCAGATACGCCAGGCGGTTTTTGGAATCAAAGTGTTTGAACTGCGCGAAGTACTGCTTGTAATCGTGATCCGGCCACGGTTGCGCCGCGCCGGAGCGCGTGTCGATCTGCACGAGTTCCAAATTCTTATTGCCCTCTTTCAGAACGTAGACGAGATGATTCTCGCCGCTGGCCGCGCCGTCCATCGGCGACGAACCGCCGAAGTCCCAAGACGATTTGCCCGAGAGCGGATCCAGGTCGGTGATATTGATACCCTTTTCCTGCCAGCCGTTGCAGACAATCAGCCGGCCGTCGTCGGCATAGGCAATCTCCTGCACGTGCATGTCATTGGCGTTGGCGCCAAAATTCTCGATCCCCTTGTTGGCCGCATATCCAAAATATTCACAGCCCAGGGGGCTCTCCACCAACCGCACTTCGTAATCACCGGCAGCGATCGGTTGGGACAGAAAATCCCGCTGCGGCAGCCGGAATTCATACTTCCCTTTCCGGAGCGGCAGGCCCTGAAAGAGATAGCACAGCAGCTTGCCATCCTTGTGAAAAACGCCCGCGCTCTTCACGCCCTCGTCGGTCTCGATCGAGATTTGTCCGTCCGGCGCGCCGGCATCTTGCCGGGCGGAGGCGTAAGCTCCGACGTCCAACTCTTCACTGCGTCCGCGTCCGCGAATATCCGTGAGGGGCGCTTTGACGCCCGCGAATTCCCGCACGCCCCATCCGGCCGTGCTGGCGTGCGACTCGCGCCAGGCGATTGTCGACACGGGCGTGTAGTCGTCTCGTTCAGGGCTGGAGAACGCGATCGTCGTCCCGAGCGAATGGCGATCATGGCCGGTCAGCCAGGACCAGGCGGTGGTCGTGTGGCGCATCAGTTCGCCTTCCAGTTTTCCGATGGTCTTTCCATTCCAGAGGTTGTAATCGATCTGCAAAGTGTCGTTGTTTTGCGGCAGGTAGATTCCCACATCGCTTCCGGAGACCACATTATTGAAGACCACGACATCCCGGCATTTCGAAATGCTGAAACCCAAGGCATAATTCTCCGCGAGCGTGTTGTTCACCACCGCGCTTTGATGGACGTCGTTCAATGCGATGCCGGTCCGGTTGCCGGCGAGCACCAGATTCTCCAACCGCAGTTGGCTTGCGCCGAGCGCGTTGACGCCGCAAAAGCTGCGCAGCACCCGCAGTGACGAGCAGGTGATGTTGCTTCCGCCTTCGATCCGCAGGCCCGCCATGGAAGCCCCTTGTACGGTGAAGTTCGCGAGCGTAGCTGCGCGACTGTTCTTCAGTAGTACGCCTGCTTCGGCGCCGCCGGCGTCGAAGATCGTCTTCTCGATGCCGGCGCCTCGCAGGCTCACCTCGGGCGGCAACACTAGGGGGCCCTGGAAGACTCCCTCGGGAACCATCACCGTGTCGCCGGGCTTGGCCTGCGCCAAGGCCTCGGCCAGATTGAATACCGCGCACCAACCTGGACCGGCTGACAGGCTTGTGAGCAAAACCAGGGACAGACGTAGCGCTGTTTTATTCATAGTAGTCGTTTCGTGCTCGCAGTTCGAAATGGGCTCAACTGGCCGCGGGAAAAAGCTGTAGATCGAGAACTTGTTGCCCGGCGATAATCGTGTGACGCTCGCCGTTTCCGATGGCATTCGGGGGAATCATGAACTCCAGAGGCGGGGGAACATCGGACGATCCACCAGGCTCGCGCGGCGGGCTGCCGCTGATCACCTGCACGATTTTTTCACCTGGCGGAACATCGATCACAACATATCGGCCGTCGGTGACCACGGCGCCCGCCGTCCGGCTGGCGCCGTCCGCCGGCAAAAACGAGATGGCCCCGTAGGCCAAAGGCAGACCGTTCCAGGTCACGCTGCCGGTCACGGTGTTGGCCGGCGGGCGACTGCAACCGGCGCAAGCGGCGATTGTCGAGGCACAAGGAATTAGCCATAGACAGGCAATCGCCACCCTCGATGGGCGACCACGCACGAGCGTCCTAGCAGCCGAGATTCGCGTTCGCAAACTTTGATACTTTCTTGTAGGTGCAAAGATCGAGCGGGCCCGCATCGTCGCCTCGGCCAGGAAAATATTCACCGGGCTCGTCATTCGATCAGGGTATTATCACGGCCTCCGCGCCGGCCCGGGTGCCCAGGCCGCGCCACAGCGACTGCGCAATATCGTCGGCAAACCATTGCACGGAACCGTCGGCCATGGCCGTGTTGACGCCGCCCGGATGACGACTGCGGGCAGCGGCCTGCGCGGTGGTGTCGTCTCCCGACAGAATGCAACCGGCCGGGTAGCCCTGTGGCGGCGGGCAGGCAACAAAGGACACGATGTCGGGGCTGGAAGTGTTGGGCGTGTTGTAGCAGGAGAACATCGAACCTCCCATTGTGGCCCGGGTGTGGTCACCGATGACCCCGCCGTATAAGTTCATATCCGTATTGATGGTGGTTAAAGCTTCTCCGATCAACAACGTATGGCTGGTGCCGTCGGTGATCGTGGTGAGGCGGACTTCGAAGGGCACGCTGCCGGATGCCAATTGCGCCGGCCAGAACCTGGGAAGCCCCCGATCCCCAGGGCCCGCCACTCAAGTCGCCGGGGATCGGGTTGCCATACATGTTTCCGGGCCCGATGCAGGCGCGATAACTGCCCACGCTCCGCCCGAACCACCCACCGACGCGGGTCATCTCGTCGAAGGGTGGACTCTGAAGCTCATCGGGGCAAACGAAATTCGGCAGCGACGCAGTCCGCGCCATATAGGGAGACGTGAGCGGGTAACCGCCCGGATAATTGTAGGTATACATTGCCGCTCCGGCCGGCTGCGCATTCAGTCCCGCATCGACATACAATTCATAGACATCCAACTCTTCCATAAACGGCAATATTTGCTGCAGCCAGGTATAAGTCATGCCTTGTTCCCACAACCAGTTTCCGCCGCCAACCGGCGAGCTATCCGCCGGCGGGGCGACAATCGAGTAGTCATTTTTTCGGCAATAGGGAAAAGATCGCTTGGCTGCCGCCCGCGACTGAAACGCCAACGCGATTTGCTTGGTGTTGTTCGTACATTGGCTGCGCCGAGCCGCTTCGCGGGCGAATTGCACCGCGGGTAGCAGCAAGCCGATCAAAATGCCGATGATCGCGATCACCACGAGCAGCTCTACAAGTGTGAAACCATCGAGCACCTGGGAAAAAGAATTCTGCCGGCCCGCGCCCTGCCGGGCGCGCGCGGCTCCGGTCTTTGAGCAACGGCTTGCGCTGTGCGAACCCAGCGAATCCTTAGTATTCTAATTTTCAATTCTGGCGCCCAAGGGCACGAGGTCGTTGAAACGATCGACGGGCTCTCCCGCCGACCAGGCTATTCCCCGCAGCAGCAAAACGCGAAACAAGGGATCGTCGAACGTCCAGGAGAAATGGCCGGGAATCGAGACGAACACGCGCCCCTGGCCCGACTCCATCGTCCAGAACAGAGGTTGTGGCTTGGCGTCTTCGACACCGGTTGCCAGCACGCGAATCCTCTTTGGGTCGCCGATCAGGTTCCAATAACTCTCGTCGTGGAACTCCAATTTGTCGAAGTTTCGCGCGATCGGATGATCGCCCGCAGCCGACCACTCGACGTCGAGACGCCCGTGCCGGAATTTGGACAAACCGCCTTGCCAGGCCAGGCCGATGCGCTGCGAAAAACCGGCGGGGTCGCCGCCGCCGTCGACGGCGTAATGAATGTACACCAGACCGCCGCCGCGAGCCATAAAGGCGTCGATGTCGCGCGCCCGATCGGAAGTCCACTTGCCCTGCTGATAGAACACCAGCACATCGGCGGTCTTCAAATTCTCCGCCGAAGGCCAACTGCTGGCGACCGAGACCGTGGTATCGGCGGCCGACGACAGCAACCGCTGCCAGACCGACTGCCAGGCCGGATAGTCGTGTTCGCCGGGACCGTGGTCCTTGGGGCCCGTGACCAGTGTCAGGTGCAGCGGACGGGTCTTGGCCGGCGGATTGGGGCGCCGGAAAGAATCGCTTGGACCTGCTTTGCCGGACCGCGCCGGCGGCGGCGCACCACCGTAATCGGTCATGTGCGGCGGCTCGATCAACAAGAACGTCAGCAAATCCTTCATCTTCTCGGGCCCCAACAGTTTGGGCAGCCCCTCCGGCATGATCGAAACGGCCGAAGCGTTCATGCTGTCCACATCCTCCCGATCGATCGCCGTCAGTTGTCCACTGGCGCTGCCGACGTGCAACTGGCCACCCTCGGTGCGAACAATGCCCGTCAGCACCCTGCCATCGCTCAAGGAAACGACCTGGCTGATGTAGTCGGGATTGATCGAGAAACTTGGCTGGGTGATATCACGGACGACCGATGGATAATCGCGCTGCGGCAAGTTCGAAAGATTGGGGCCGATGCCGCTCCCTTCGCCGTGGGCCATGTGACACTTGGCACAGCCG
Source organism: uncultured Planctomycetaceae bacterium (assembly GCA_963793635.1). GTDB lineage: Bacteria > Planctomycetota > Planctomycetia > Pirellulales > PALSA-1355 > CAWCAX01. The sequence goes on along the minus strand of CAWCAX010000004.1, from coordinate 3,182,465 downwards.
GCCTCGTCGCTCATGAACACTCGCCGACCCCGAGCCCAATTGCCCCCCTTCAATTCGGGAACGTCCCGTGACACCGCGACCACGGCCTTGTCCAACCTGGCCCAAGGGACCAACAAGCGTTGAATTTGCAAAGCTCGCTCGCGGCTATCTTCTTGAGTGTGGTAGCTCACCGCCAGCTCGAGGGGACTCTTGCCGGTGCCGAGGGTCAACTCCAGCGGAAACAGCACATCGTCGTTGGCCACCAGGGTCAGCCGGGCTTGGCAGTGTCCTGCGCCATCGCTGGTGACGGGCAGCACACCGCCGGGACCGCTGACTTGCAGCTCCGAGTTCGATCGAAACGTGAGCGTGACTTCTTCGGGCGGCAGTTCATAATCGATCTTCGAGTTCGGCTGGACCACGGGTCGCAGCATGTGCCCCAGGCTAAGCGACCCCGCCAGGCTCAATTTGCCCGGCTGCTGGATTTGCTGCCATAGCCTGTCGTGCGCCGCGCTGCCCGCCGTGAAATTTTTGGCGACGGCCAGATCGAGGTGCGGCAGCCAGCCGGTCCAGGTTTGGGTGCCGTCGGCGCTGGCCCAGCCAGCGGCCAGGCCCGACAGATCGTATTGCAGATCGATATCCGGCATCTGCCGCAATTGATCCGCGGGCACTTCCGCCGGTCGACCGACTTCGGACAGCGTGACTGCGCTAGGGACCGCTAAGGTTTGCGGAGCGGTCGCCAGGATCAACTCGCGGCGATCGGCCGTGACGCTCACGCCCAGAACGGGTAGGTCGAAGCGGGGCATTCGAGACTGATCGTATACGACCTGATAACCCGGCGCCATCGATTCGAAACGATCGCCGGCGGCGACATGCTTGCCAAACTCGATCGAGATTCGCGATCCTAGCTCGCGCAACTGCTCGGGCGGAATTGGCCGATCGAACGCCAAGTGCAGTTCTTGGGGCGATTGCTGCCAAACGACCGTCGGCTGCGCGAACTCCGGCGCCGAATACGCGATCTGATATAACTTGCCCTTACCGGTCGGGCCGCTGCCCCAGTCGGGGCCGCCGCTGTGGACGCACACGACCAGTTCGCCGCGCGGCGACACGCAAGCGTCGCAGGTCAATTGATGGAGCGCGGCCAGCAGATGATTGCGGCTCACGTATCCCTCGGCGGTCAAAGCCAACTCGGTGCGATACAGCTTGCCGCGCGAGTAGCCGCAGACCAGGGCATTGCCCTGCCAACTCGGCGGCCCAAACACCGGCCCGCCCGCCACCGGTTCGTTGAAGTTCAGCCCGCACGTCGATTGATGCTGCGGAGAGTAATCGCACACGCTGGGCTCGTCGATCACATCGGGCAGATACTTGGGATGCCGCGGCGGAAATCCGTAGTGCCGTCCCGGCTGGACGTGCAACAGCTCGTCCAGCGGATTGCCGTTAGCCAGCCAGGTAGCACCTTCCTGGTCGGTACAGAACAGGTCGTGGTGGGCGTTGAAGCGCATGGCGACGGGGAAGCGGATGCCGGTGGCCACGATTTCCCGGCTCTTGAAATCCGGCGCAACGCGCAGGATGGTGGCCCGCTCGCTGGACAGGCTGTAGTTCGACTTGCCCTCGCGGTCGATCTGGTACGGCGCGGTGAAATGTTCCGAACCGAGGCCGAAGTAGACGCTGCCGTCGCGCGGGTCGAAGGCCACGCCCAGCGCGTCGACGCCGTGCGGGATTTCCTTCCAGCCCTGGGCAACGATGATTTCTTGGTCGGCTTTGTCATCGCCGTCGGTGTCGACGATCAGCGAGCACTTCGATTTACTGGCCACGAACAGGCCGTTGCCCGGCTTGTATCCGGGGGGCGTGAGCGCCATGCCGATCGGCGCCCGAATGCGGCCGGCGTTGTCCCAGAACAGCTCGACTTTCTCCTCCAATCCGTCGCCGTCGGCGTCGGAGAGCAGGTACACGTTGCCGTCGTAGGCCAGGGCCACCAGTTTGCCGTCGGCCCGATACAGCAGGTTGTTGATGTTCGTGAGATCGACCGGCAATTGCCGCACCGCAAAGCCCGGCACGAACATTTGCACCGGGGGGGCGCCAGCCACCTTGACCAGCGGCCTGCCCATTCCGGCGCGATGCCGCGGCAGTCCCACTTCGCGCAGCGCGTCATGCCTGGCGGACAGGTAAGACTCGACCGCCGCGCGCTCGACGTCGCCCAGCAAGCGGTCGTAGATCAGCACCTCGGCCACATCCCCCTCCAGCCAGCCGGTGATCGACGGCTTTCCGGGACCATAGTAGCGGGCGCCGAGCGTCAGACGGTCCATGTGCAACATCGAGTCGCTTCGGTTGCGCTGGCCCTCGAGGTTGCCATTGGCGTAGAGCTTGCTTCCGCCTTCGCCCGGGGCCGAAGCCACGCACAAGCGCTGCTGCAGGCCGAAGTCGAAGTGGTTCTGAAGCAGATTGACCGCTCCGACAAATCCACAGCCCTCGACGTTCAACCCTTGAAAGCGGCGCGACCACTCCTGGCCCTGGTCGATCGTCAGGCCGGTCTCGTAGTCGTTTGCGTCTCGCTGGTTGATGGCCAGCAGCGCCCGGTAGTCGCCGGCGTTCGCAAACGGCGTGGCCACCACGAAGACGGTGGCTGCCTTGAACTCGCAGCCGAGATCGGCCACCGTCAGATACTGCCGTTCGCCGTCGAACCGGACGGCTCGATAGCCGTTGGCCGACGACACGAACGTCGGCCGGTCGTCGGGCGCCGGTTGTGCCAGATCGCGACCGTTGCCTGAGCCGTCGTAGAGCCGCGCGACGGGATCGCCGTCGTGCAGTTCGGCGTCGCCGGCAGCCTTACAGGCGGCGTCTTGGCTACTGGCATCGAACCAGGCGGCCAGGCCAGTGGTGACCGGCAATTGGGGGTCGGCCCAGGCCGCTACCGATAGGGGCGTGGCCGAGGAGGATGTTTCTTTCACCCCGGCCTTGCCGCCGCTCTCCGGTGCTGGTGCGGTGTCGAGGGGGGCACCGGCGGCCCACAGGGCGCCGCGGCGGAGGAGCTGCGCCGCGGCACGGATCGAAGCGCCGTTGTGTCCCAGTGTGGTTTGGAAAACTCGCGCGGGGCCATATTGGTACACGAATGCCATCGGCTCGTCCTGGTCGGTCGTTTTGCAATGGGCCGTGGCGATGATCGTGATCGGCTCGGTCCCCTCTTGCCGGCAATAGAGCTCGTCTTCGGTATCGAACGCGGCAAGTCCCTGGGCGATGGGGTGATCGCCGCGGATGTCGACCTTGAATCTCCCCAGATTGTCGTGTCCGCTCTTCTCCCAAGCCCACCAGCGCCGGCAGAGCTTGCGATATTCGGGCCAGTCGGCGTCTTTTCCGGCGGGCAGCGTGGGATAAAACGCACCGTTGGAAAAATGGATGATCGCCAGCCCGTGCCCGGCCGCGAGATACTTGAGAAAGTTCTGCTTGGCGGCCGCGCTCAAGCCGGGCTGGTCGAAGTTGCAGTAGTTGAGCACTACCAGGTCGAACTGCTGGAGCTTGGGATCGGCCAGGAATTCGGGATTTTCGATCAGCGTGACTTGAAATGACTTGCCTGGGCTCAGCGCTTCGACAAGCGCCGCGGAAGTTTCGCGCCAGTTGTGGAACGGACCGTCGTGTCCAGTAATCACCACCGCTGTGGGCAGCCGCTCGGCCGCTTGGGCCGCGCGGGCGGCGGCGCCAACCGCGCCGAGCGCGCAGGCAGCCGTCAGCAGCATCGACCAGCGGAGGAAAACTCGAATGTTCAAACGATTGACCTTTCAGATCGAACTGATTCTGCGCGCTTACTTTTTGTCGCGGCTGGCCATTGCCTTGCGGCGTCGCACGCCGGCCAGCGCCAGACCTCCGACCGCGATGCCCAGCAGAACCATCGAGCTCGGCTCGGGAACCGTGGCTTCCTGGAACCACTGTTGGTTGACGTAACTGTCTACCGCGAGCAGTTGGCTGGGGGTCAGCACCGTGTTGTAGACCAGGATTTCCGAGATATCCAAGGGGGCGAAGCCGCCGTTGCCTCGCAATTCCACTCCGAGCGTCGCGCCGGTTGTCCCCGTGTTCAGAGTGTAAGCGGTCGTGCTACTGCCTGCCTGGGGTGCGGAGTTGGGGTCGCTGCCGTTTACGAACCCGTAAGTGCTTACGGTGTGTGAGCTGCTCGTGTACGCGCCCATTTCGGCCAACCAGGTGCCGCTGTTGACAGTGACACCGTTGACGTTACCGCCCCAGGTGTCGGTCGTCAGGAGGTTCGACGCCGGCGTGCCCGCGGTGGACTGAATGACCGCCACGCTGAAAGTGGACTGTTGGTCGTAAGAAGATCCATTGTACGTGGCCCCGCTGGTGGTGCCGCCATATTCGAAGCCGCCGAAAATATTCATGGCGCTGCCCGTCGTCTGATAGGCAGCAACCATGATGACAGTCCGATCACCACTGCCGGTAGGCAGTAAAGCCCCGATGCCGTTGCCGGCGGTACCCAGAGCCTGGTTCGAGCCGTTGAAATCAATCGACGGTTTGCCGTTCGGCGAGCCGGTGGCATTGTAGGTCGGCGCACTAAAATTGAATGTGCCCGCGCCGGGGCCGCCGGTAACAGTCAACGAGGGGGTGAAGGCGACGCTGCCGACGGAATCGGTCCACGAATTGACGGTAGTTCCCGTGTGCGACGCGTTGGCCGCGTTCAGGTCGAAGACCAATCCGGTCTGCGGCGGCAGCGGGCCCGCCGAAACCGTTTGCGCCGAGGCCAAGATCAAACCGGAAACGACCAGAACGAAACGCGACATGGTGGCTTTCATTAGACGAGCTCCAAGAAAAAAGGAAACAACTGGGGTGGTGGATACGATTACACGACAGAAAATGAAGTAGCGCTACACGAACATTCTGCTTGTCTGCGCGGTCAGCACCGCGGCTAGCGTTTGCCGTTGGTGGCGACCGATACAAGCTGCGGAAGCTTCAACTCGCGAAAATTACGGACTTGCCGGGCGATGCTGGTTTCGGTCGGCAAACGCTCCATCGAACTACGCGCCGTAGAAACCGTCGAGACCGGAGCAGCGGTCGAGTACGTATTGAGCGTCGCAGGGCATGGCAATCGGGCCGCCGTGACAGAGCACCAGGCAATCGCTGCGCAGTTTTTTGGCCGTATCGGTGATGTCCTGCACCGCGGCCACGCACGCATCGAGCGACCGTGCCGTTTGGGCCCCGATGGTTCCGCTCGTGGTCAGCCCCATGTGGGCCACGATGATGTCCGCCCCCGCCTCGACCATGTCCCGGGTCTCTTGGATGTTGAACACGTAGGGCGTCGTCAGCAGATCCAGCTCGTGTGCCCGAGCGATGACCTCGACCTCCAATTGATAGCTCATCCCGGTCTCTTCCAAATTTGCTCGAAACATTCCATCGATCAAGCCGACCGTGGGAAAATTCTGGATTCCGGCGAACCCCATGCTTTTCAATTCCAGCAGGAAGGAATCTCGCAGCAGAAAGGGATCGGTCCCGCACACACCGGCCAGTACCGGAGTGTGCTCGACCGCGGTCAGGATCTCCGGGGCCATCTCCTTGACCACCTGGTTCGCGTTGCCGTAGGAGAGCAAGCCCGACAGCGAGCCCCGTCCGGCCATGCGATAGCGACCGGAGTTGTAGATCACGATCAGATCGATGCCCCCCGCCTCTTCACTCTTGGCGGAAATGCCCGTTCCGGCTCCGCCCCCCACGATAGGCTGTCCGGCGGCCACTTTGGCGCGAAGTCGTTGGAGGATGGCGGTTCGACTGTGTCGCATCATGTTTGTTGTGCTCTTGCGGCTAGAGATGTGGCGCGTGGCGGCAATTTCCACCGGGCGAGAGCGCCGTAGGGTAATTCGAAGACACGCCTCAACCAGCAGTTGGGCGGACTCGGCCGGATGTCTCGGCCGTGTCGGGCGCATGAAGATCCGGCCGGCGAGCGCGTACCATGCCGCTGCCCGACGGAAACTCGATTCGGCCGCTTGACCTGGAGAAGCTGCTGGAACATCAATCCGCGCCCGCTCAAACGCGAAAAAACCAAGTTGCTCGTCGCTTAGACGGGGGATTCGAGTGAAACGAGAACGGTGCGCGGGCGCAAAGAAGCAAACGGCACACCAATCGTAGAGAGGGCCCGTCACAGGATTCAGTCTGATTGGAAAACGCGGCACTTTTTCCGGAAAAATGCGACATTCCGGAAGTTTGTTTAATGTTCCTGGAATTGGGTATTTGTATACTTAGTGTTACCTCCGTGGGTTACATCTGATGCAGCACCAGCCTCCGATCGACGCCTTACAGCGGATGCTGCTTCCGCAGACCGCCCGGACACCCTTTATTGCGGTGGCAGTTGGATCGGGCCAATTGGCCCGCTATGCCGTCGAGGCGGGGGCCGACATGTTGTTGGTGTTGAACGCCGGATTGTACCGCAATCTCGGCACCGGCTCTTTGGCCGCCTTTTTGCCCTTTGGCAATGCCAACGATCAAACCGAACGGCTCTTGGTCGATCACGTGTTACCCCGCGCCCAGCACGTGCCGGTCGTGGCGGGCGTATTTGCATCGGATCCGACCTGTGAGTTAGACGATCGGCTCGAGTGGTTGATTCAATTAGGCGTGGCGGGCGTCACCAATTGGCCGGCCGTCAGCTTTGTCGACGGTCAATTCCGCGAGGCCTTGGAAGAGTCGGGTTGTACGGTTGCTGGCGAGATCGCGATGCTCGAGCGGGCGCGGTCGCGAGGGCTGGCCACGTTTGGGTTCGCCTTGACGATTGACGACGTCCGCTGCTTCACCGAGTCGGGCGTCGAAGGGGTGATTCTCGATTTGGGTCTGACCCGCAAGCTCGACGACGTGCAGCAGCACCGCGACCAACTGCAACGTGCGATCCGCAGCTTGAACGAAATGCACGAGGCGGTTCAAAGCACCGGTCGCAACCCGCTGTGCATGGCCTTTGGCGGTCCGTTCACCACGCCGGAAGACCTGGAGCAGTTGTTTCGACAGAGTGCGGTGACCGGCTTCGCTGGCGGCTCGGTCTTCGAGCGTTTGCCGGTCCAGAGCAGCATTCATTCCACGGTCCGCCGGTTCAAGAGCATTGCGATCAACAGCAGTCATCGCGACGACATCTTAGGTCAGGGAGAAATGATCGGCCGCACGCCGGCCATGCTCGAGGTGTTTGGTCTGATCACCCGCTTTGCGCCGCACGACGTAAACGTCTACGTCGAGGGGGAGTCGGGAACCGGCAAGGAACTGGTGGCGGCGCAAATCCATCAGGCGAGCCGCCGCTCCGGCCAGGCCTTCGTGACTTTGAACTGCGGAGCCATTCCCGATGGATTGTTGGAGAGCGAATTGTTCGGGCATGAAAAGGGAGCCTTCACCGGCGCCGACCGGCAGCACCTGGGGAAGTTCGAATTGGCCAATCGCGGCACGTTGTTCATGGATGAGATAGCCGACTTGGGCCCGCGCGGTCAGGTGGCCCTGCTCCGGGCACTCCAGCAGCGAGAAATCAGCCGCGTGGGCGGAGAAGGTACGATTCCGGTGGATGTCCGGATCGTGGCGGCCTCGAACCGACCGCTCGAAGAGTTGGTAAAGCAGGGACAATTTCGCGCCGACTTGTACTATCGCTTGAATCACTGTGAGATACGCTTGCCTCCGCTGCGCAGTCGGCTGGAAGATCTGCCGCTGTTGATCGATGCGATTTTGGCACGTTTGCAAGTGCAGTTGGATCGCAAGGTGATCGGGCTTGGCAGCAACTTTCAGAAGAAACTTCGCCAGCACTCCTGGCCAGGCAATATCCGCGAATTGCAGCACGTGTTGACCCAAGCGGCATTGCGCGAGGATTTGCAGGTGCTGGAAGGCAATTACTTCGTGCCGCTCGCCACGGATCCTTCCGCGTCCCCGGGTATGTCCAGCCGTGCCAATCAGCGGATGGCAGCAGTGCAGGCGCTGCGCGAAGCCCAGGGCAATAAATCCAAAGCCGCAGCCGTATTAGGAGTCTCGCGCAAGACGCTCTATGCCTGGCTGCAAACGTAAGTCCGATCGCGGTTCACCAAGACGCGCTGCGACGGGCAACGCGGCAGGCGCCCTTGCGCAAAAATAGTTTCGCTTTGCGCAGGATGGTTCAACCGCGGTCTGGTGATGATAGAATCGGGAGCAGTGAACCCGCCCCGTTCGTCGTGGCTTTCCATCGGCTCGCGGTCGAATTGCCTCCCTCAGCGACCGCTCGAACCTCGTGGGATCCTAGGGCCTGCCTTGACGCTGACAGTTCGATTCGGGTGCGCAGCTCACCGACGTCACTCGCAAAATAGGAATCCATCATGCGTCGCCAACCGTCGAAGGGTCTGTCGCGGCGGACGTTTTTGAAGGGCACCGGCGTCGCCATGGGGTTGCCCCTGCTCGATGCCATGCGGCCGGCGCTGCGTGCCGCCACGACCGATCCGATCCCGCGGCGGATGGTTGCCATCGAAACGAACATGGGCATCTTGCCGCAGTTCTTCTTTCCCGAGAAGACCGGCGCGACTACGAATTGAGCCCCTATTTGCAGCGACTGGCGGCCCATCGCGACAACCTGACGGTCTTCTCCGGAGTGAGCCATCCGGACGTGAACGGCGCTCACCAGGCGGATAGGTGCTTCCTGACAGGAACGCCGCATCCTGGACAGGGAGGTTTTCGTAATGGGATATCGCTCGATCAATACGCGGCGGAACTGATTGGCAATCGCACGCGCTATCCGTCGCTGGTCCTGGCGATGAGCGACGAAGGGATCATGACGCTCAGTTATACACGATCGGGCGCACCAATTTTCGCCGAGCGGAGCGCCAAAAGGCTGTTCCAGCGGTTGTTCGTGCAAGGCAATCCCGCGGAGGTTGAAGCCAATGTCGAAGCCCTGCGCCAGGGCGCAGTGTGTTGGATTTCATCGGCGAGCAGTCGGCGCGATTGAATCGTTCGCTGTCGCCGGCCGATCGGCAGCGAATCGACCAATACTTCACTTCGGTGCGCGACTTGGAGCAGCGGTTGGCCAGTTCCGAGTCGTGGGAATATACGCCGAAACCCAAAGTCGCCGCGGCGCCGCCGGAAGACATCGCCGACGCTCGCCAGTTCGCCCGGCGGACGCAAATCCTGCTGGACGTGGTCAAACTGGCGCTGGAGACCGATTCTACGCGGCTGGTCTCGCTGTACGTCGATACCACGGTGCTCCACAACATCACGCATCACGGCGGCCGGCCGGAAGTGATCGCCGAATTGCGCGCCGCGGAAGAGGGGCAATTCGACGTCCTGGGCGACTTTCTGACGGCGCTGGCCCAAACCCGCGAGGAGGATCAATCGCTGCTGGATCGCACCATGGTGCTCTACGGCACGTGCATGGGGAGCGCGAATTCCCACTCGAACCTGAACCTGCCCGTCCTGTTGGCAGGCGGCGGCTTCAAACACGGCCAGCACCTGGCCTTCGACCAGCAGAACAACTATCCGCTGACAAATCTGTTCGTTTCCATGTTGCAGCGATTGGGCATCGAAGCCAACGAGTTCTCGACCGGCAAGGGAACCTTCCGCGGATTGGAAATGGCCTGACATCGATCTCGATCCCGATTCAAGAATCGCCTCTCATGAGCGTTACGCCGTACGCCTTGTCGCCTGGCGATCTGAAAGTCGCCTGGCGGGCGGAGCTTTCGCTCCTCCATCCGCTGGCCATAGCCCTGGCGCTCGTCGCGACCGCCGCCAACCCGGCGGAAGCCGAGTCGAAGGGATTCTTTGCCCAGCATTGTTATGAATGTCACGGCGCCGATTCGCCAGAGGCAGGGCTGGATCTGTCGGCCCTGAAGTTTAAGCCGTCCGACGCGGAAAACTTTCAATCTTGGCAGAAGGTGTACAACCGCCTCGAATCGGGCGAAATGCCGCCCCCCGACCAGCCCCGCCCGCTGCCAGAGGAGCTCGCCACGGTCCTCAGTCGGCTGCACGACGGGCTTGTGGCCGCTGAGCGCGCCAAGCTTGCCGGCGAAGGCCGCAGGGGGTTGCGGCGCCTGACGCGCAGCGAGTACGAAAACACGGTGCGCGACCTGTTCGAGCTGGATGGAATTGCCGTGAAGGGGGACTTGCCGCCGGACGGCTCGGCCCACGGGTTCGACAAGAACAGCGACGCGCTGGACATTTCGCACGTCAATCTGGCCAAATATGTCGAAGCGGCCGACCGCACGTTGGAGATGGCCATCGCCAAGCAGCCGCAAATGCCCACGGTCACCAAACAGCGGATTTCGCTCGCCAATCCGGGGGGCGGCGTGGCGCACGTCCTGCATTTTGGCGACGGGGTGCTGTTGCGGAACAAACAACCCGATCCGGCGTTCCCGCCGCCGGGAGAACAAATCCATATCGACCAGGGAGCTCACGAGCGGATCGGCGCGTTCAGCACGGGCAGCACCGTGGGACTGTTCCGCGTTGAAGACGAGGGGTTCCTGCCCACCTTCATCGAGTTCGCGGCCGTTTATCCCGGCCGCTACCGGTTGCGGTTTTCGCTCTGGAGCTATCAATGGGATCAAGGCAAGGTGCTGCCTGCGCGGGGAACCGAAGCGGTACGCTTGTCGACCGTGCTTCTGAGCCTCGACGGCCGCGGCGGCGGGCATCCGAGCACGGTGCTGCGCTACTTCGACGCGCCATCGATCGTCGAACAAGTACACGAATTCGTCACCTGGCTGAACTTCAAGGAAACCATCGGGTACAACGCCGCCTCGCTAGCCCCCCAGCGCACCACCCGCCAGAAATTCCATGCGATGGGTTTCACCGGGCCAGGCATCGCCTGCGATTGGCTCGATGTCGAAGGTCCGCTGTACGAGGTCTGGCCGCCGCGAAGCCACCGACTTTTGTTCGGCGAACTGCCGCTGGAGAAATTCGACGGCGAAGCACATCCCGGCACTCGGCCGCCGCTGCGCAAGGCGCGTCGTTCAAGAAGTCGGATCCGGTTTGAACAAGCCGGACAAGGTCGACGGAATATGGACCGTGGCCAGCGAGCGGCCCCTGGATGACGCCCAGCGGCTGCTGGCCGAATTTCTGCCGAAGGCGTTCCGTCGACCCGTCGACGACGCCCTGTGTCGCGAATATGTGGCCAAAGTGGCCCAGCGGCTGGCCGCGGGCGATTGCTTCGAGACCGCCCTGCGCTGGGCGTACCGCGTGCCCTGTGTTCGCCGGATTTTCTCTACCACCTCGAGCCGGCCGGACCGCTCGACGACCACGCGCTGGCCTGCCGCTTGTCGTACTTCCTGTGGAATTCGCGGCCGGACGATCGACTGTGCGAACTGGCCCGCTCCGGCACGTTGCGCACGCCCGACGTGCTGCACGGTGAAGTCGAACGCCTGCTCCAGGATCCTAAATCGCAGCGCTTCATCGAGGACTTTTTGCGGCAGTGGCTGAAACTCGGACAGATCGCGGCCAATGACCCCGATCCGAAACTGTATCCGGAGTTCAGTAACTACTTGCAGGATTCGATGGTTGCCGAGACCCGGGCGTTCTTTCGCGAGTTGATCGACAAGGACTTGGGAGCCGGCAACCTGGTAAAATCCGATTTCGCCATGCTGAACGAAAAGCTGGCCACGCACTACGGCATTTCCGGCGTGAGCGGCACGCAAATGCGGCGCGTCGCGCTGCCGCCGGATTCGCCCCGTGGCGGATTCTTGACCCAGGCAGCCATCCTCAAGATTACGGCCAACGGCACGACCACGTCGCCGGTGCCCCGCGGCGCTTCGTCCTGTCCCGGCTGTTAGGGCAGCCCCCCGATCCGCCGCCCGCCAACGTGCCGGCGATCGAGCCGGACGTCCGCGGGACCAAGACCATTCGCGAACAACTCGACAAGCACCGCGCCGACGCCAGCTGCGCTGCGTGCCACGCCAAGCTCGATCCGCCGGGCTTCGCGCTGGAAGCCTTTGACGTCATCGGCGGATTCAGAGCCCGTTATCGCTCCATCGGCGAGGGCGATCCGCCAGTTCGCGGCAACATCGATCCGATTATCAATTTGCAGTTCCGGCTGGGTCCGGCGGTTGATTCAAGCGGGAAACTGGCGGACGGAAGAGCGTTCAGCGGGATTCAGGAATTCCAGAACCTGATCGCTGCCGACTCCGACCGACTCCTCAAGAATCTGGCCCAGCAACTGGCGATCTATGCGACCGGCCACGACGTCTCGTTCAGCGACCGCGACCAGATTGCTGCGATCGTCGCCAGTACGAAAAGCCAAGCGGGCGGCGTTCGCTCGCTGATCCACGCGCTGACGCAAAGCCAGTTTTTCCAAACCCGCTGATGCGGAACCGCAGCAGCCATGACCGAGGCCCAGGGGAGCATCGCGCGACCGAGGCGCAGCGGCGTTCTCAACGGCGATGCCGAAGCGTATCGAGCAGCACGGCGCCGAGGATCACCAGGCCCAACACGACTTTCTGCGTATAGCTTTCGACATTGGTCAAATTCATTCCATTTTGGATGACGGCGATCGTCAGTGCGCCGACGAGCGTTCCGAACATCCGTCCCTCGCCGCCGCTAAGACTTGCACCACCCACGACGACGGCCGCGATGACGTACAGTTCGTACATGTTGCCGTAGGTCGCGGAGCCGCTTTTGAGCTGCGAGGCCATAATAACCCCTCCCAGGCCCGCAAGCAGTGCACAGGCGATATAGGCGTACATGAGCACACGGCGGACTGGGACTCCAGAGAGACGCGCGGCTTCGCGATTGCCACCCACGGCGTACAAATATCGCCCGATCCGCATGCGCGACATCATGACGTGAGCGACGCCATATAACAGGAGCATCAAGATCACGGCGTTGGGTATCCCGGCCAGATCGGCGCCCCGCCCGAGCCAAACAAAGCTGTCCGGAAGTTGGTAGATCGACTGTCCTTTGGCCAGGATGTAGGCCAGCCCGCTGCCGACGAGCATCATGGCCAGGGTCACGATGAAGGGTGGAATGGCGAACAACGTCACCATGGCGCCCGAAAAAGCACCGATCAAGCCGCACGCCAAGATGGCGATAGTGCAAGCCACGGTCATTCCGAGCGGCGACGCGGCAACACCGCCGGCATAATCACGAATGAATCCTGCGGCCAGCACGGCGGCGAGCGCAATCAGGCTGCCGACCGACAGGTCGATGCCCCCGGTGATGATGACCATAGTCATGCCGATCGCGACGATCGCGATCACGGCGATCTGGTTGGCGATATTGAGCAGGTTTTCGGCCTTGAGAAAGTTCGGCCAGCGGTAGCTGCGCGGCGTGGCGATCTGCACGTCGCCGAGCGTGGGAAAATCGGTTTTCAGATCGGCGAAAACGAGCCAGCCGGCCGCGGCCTGAGTGCAAGCGATGACGTCCAGCTTTTCCCTGCTGGCGACCACTTTTTCGAGTGCTTGCCGCGCGTCGCTCGGTTCGCCCTGCACCGTGGCAACCACCTGCGCGCCGGCCGCGGTCAGCTCGGTTCCGAGTGTCCGGACGAAGGCCGCGTCTTCCGGCTGCGAGCGGGCCACCACGAGCACGCGCAGGCGCCGCCGAATCGCCGGCCGATCGCCGCGACCAGCTCCCGGGCGGCGGCCGCGCCGGTGGGCGACTGCTCGCTGTAGGTCGCTGCGCTGAAGAACACGCACAGCAGCGCCAGCACGAAGACCATGCCGTAATCGGTGAGCGTTCGCTGGAGGAGCGGTCGGAGAATGATCGAAAACCTTATGCGATTCTAGGCGATGGCCAGTTTCATGATTTGTTCTTGCGTCGCACTCCCGGCGGCGGCAATCTCTCCCGTCACTCGCCCGTCGTGCATGACGAGAATGCGGTTGGCCATTCCGATGACCTCGGGCAATTCCGAGCTGATCATCAGGATTGCTTTGCCCTGGGCGGCCAGCTCGTTCATGAGCAGGTAGATCTCGTATTTTGCACCGACGTCGATGCCGCGCGTCGGTTCGTCGAAGATCAACACCTCGCACTGGCGCGCCAGCCACTTGGCCAGCACGACCTTTTGCTGATTGCCGCCGGACAACGTACCAGCGCGCTGCTCGTGACTCGCCACTTTGATCTTCAGCCGTTCGACGTAACGGCCGAACTCCGCGCTCGCGCCCCCGTTGAACGAATCCCCGACGGCAGAGCCAGGTCAGATTCGGCAAGCCGAAATTCACCCGCACCGAATGGCCCAGCACGAGCCCTTCTAGCTTGCGATCCTCGGTCAATAATCCGATGCCGGCCGCGACCGCATCGCGCGGACTACGAATCGACAGCAACTTTCCGTCGAGCCGGACCTCACCGGCGTCGCGCGGATCTGCGCCAAAAATCAGCCGAGCGGTTTCCGTTCTCCCTGCGCCCACCAGTCCGGTCAGCGCCAAAATCTCTCCCCTGCGCACGGCGAACGAAACATCGCGCACCGCCTTCGCGCGACACAGTCCGGCAACTTCCAGCCGAACCGCTCCCAGCGCAACCGACCTGGCCGGAAATTCATCGGTCAACGCGCGGCCCACCATCAGCTCGATGATCTCGCCGCGGGTGACTTGCCCGATGGGTCGATCGCCGACGTTCACGCCGTCGCGCAACACCGTCACCCGGTCGGCGATGGCAAAGATCTCGTCGAGCCGGTGGCCGATGTAGATGATGCCGATCCCGCGCCGCTTCAGATCGCGAATGATCTCGAACAGGCGCGCGACCTCGTGCGAGGTGAGCGCCGCGGTCGGCTCGTCCATGACCAGGATGCGGGCCTCGAAGGCCAGCGCCTTGGCAATCTCGACGAGCTGCTGTTGCGCCGTGCTGAGTCGCCGGCAGGGAACGTCCAGATCGACCGCGGCACCCAGTCGCCCAAACAGCTCCGCCGCCCGGGAGCGTTCCCGCTGATGGGCCACGAATCCCGAACGCGTAATCTCCTGCCCGAGAAAAATATTCTCATAGGCGGTCAGGCCCGGGACGAGATTGAATTCCTGGTAGATGACCGCGACGCCGGCGCGGCGCGCGTCGTGCGGGCTGTGAAATCGCACCGCGCGACCGTCGATCTCGATCGTGCCCGAGTCGGCGCGATGGGCGCCGCCCAGCACCTTCATCAGGGTGCTTTTTCCGGCGCCATTTTCCCCCAGCAGCGCCAGCACCTCGCCGGATCGGAGCGTGAGGTCGACTCCGCGCAGTGCCCGGACGCCAGGGAATGACTTGACGATCTGCCGCATTTGCAAGCTTGGCCCGGCGGAGGTCGTAAAGTGGGGGGCAGTCGCGTGCATGAGCCTCAGGCGAATTCTCGACTAGGGATGTCACCGGCGCATCCGGCTCGATGCCGACAGGTTGCGTTGCTGCCGGCTCGCGGGGTTGGCGCCAATTCCCGATTGAACGGCGCCAAGTTTACTTCAAATCAGGATCCCGCTCAGCGTCCGCCTTGCGATACAGGCTGGTGGGAATCAGCATTTGCGGCGGCAGCGATTCGCCCTTCGAGTGCCGAATGATGCACTCGACAACTTGCCGCCCCATCTTCTCGGGAAACTGAATAGGGTCGGCGTAGATCTTGCCGTCCTTGATGGCCTGCTTGCCTTCCGGCTGGCCATCGAAGCCGACAATCAGCACTTGCCGTGTCTTGCCGGCTTTTTCCAACGCGGCACGTGCGCCGAGCGCCGCGGGGTCGTTGACGGCGAAGATGCCGCGCAAGTCGGGCTGGGCCTGCAGGGCATCTTCGGCAGCCTTGTAGCCCAGATCCTTGGCCCCGCCCGATTCGAGTTCCGTTACGATTTCGATCTTGCCGTCGGCCGAATCACGATTATGCGCATCGATGACTTCTCGGAACCCCTTCACGCGAAGCAAGCACGACTCGGCCTGCTTGAGAGCCAAAACCGCGATTTTGCCCCCCTCGGTCCCCAGCGCCTCGATCATCGCCCGGGCCGCCTCTTGGCCCCCGCCATAATTGTCGGTGGCGACCTGAGTGGCGATCTTCACACCGGGCTCGTTGCACGGGATGTCCACCGTGAAGACCGGAATGCCCGCCGCGTTCGCCGCCTGGATCACCGGAACGATCGCTTTGGAGTCGCAAGGGCTGAGCACGATGGCCACGACCTTCTTGACGATGAAGTCGTTGATCTGATTGCTCTGCTTGGCGATATCCTTGTCACCGCTGACGACGATCGTGTCGTACCCGCGCAGCTGGCCCTCGGCACGAATGTTGTCGCCGATCACCTTGAAGAACGGGTTGTCGAGCGTCAGCAGTGACACGCCAATCGTACCTTTGCTTGCCGCCGCGACGTTTTCGCCTTTTGGGGATTGGGCCGCCGGTTGCGAACCGCATCCGGCCACCAGCGCGCTTGCGCAGCAGAAGATAAGCGATAGTCGTGATTGCTTCATGTTGGGTGTGGACTGCTTCTCGCTGAGCGGTCGGAAACGAAGTGGCCGGAAAAAGACAGACAGGGCGGACTGGGGCCACGCGCGGCCAGACCGATCTTGGGGGCGATCGCGCCGTCAGTAGATCGAACTCATCTTCCAGCTCTTAACTTCCTTCACCGCGACATCCGCGCCTTTGCTGAACAGACCGATGCCTAGATTCTCCGGCGCATACTTGTGCGATGCAACGGCGGCCTGGCGATCGTTGGCAAAAACCTCGATCATGTTCTTATCCAAAAACACGGTCAGCTCCGCACGCTCGCCGGCTGCTAACTCGAACGGCACTTTCACGGTTCCCAGCCGCAGGATTTTGTTTTCCCGCTGGATGACGATCGGGAAGCCTGCTTTGCCATCCTGGTCGCAGTAAACCTTGACGCCAAACTCGCTGGCCTGGTTAGGATCAAAGGAGACTTTCAGTTCCAAGGCATCTCCGCCGACGTTCTTCAGCGTGGTCGGAGTATCGCTCTTCAGAACCAGATCGGTTTCGAGCGTCGCATCGTGCCGGAGCATTTCCAATTCGCGCAGCGGCTTGATCCGCAGCACGCCATCCTCAGGCAAACTCAGTTCTCGCGGGAGCGATTGAATGCCGGTCTGGGGATACCAGATGTTGCACCAGGCCCACATCACGCGCCGACCGTCGCTCGTCAGCAGGCTCTCCGGCGCGAAGAAATCCCAGCCGTTAAAGTTCATGCGGGCATGAAAGTCGGGCGTGAATTTTTCATCCTTCCACTGTCCCAGATAATAACGGCAGCCTAGATTGTGGCTGATGCACAGCAGCATGTCCTTGTTGCCGATCTTGAAGAAGTTGGGACACGAGATGTCCTCGTCCTTGCGCACGTCCGGCATGTCGTGACTGAGAAACAGGCCCAGGTAATCCCAGTTCTTCAAGTCGGCCGATTTGAACAGCGTGGGCGGCTTTCCGCTGCCGGGCGAGCCGCCCGAGAGGGCATAGTAGTAACCGCCATCGACCCAGGCGTCGGGATCCCAATGGGCGATCAAGCTGGCGTCCTGGTCCGGCCGAATTTTCGGCTCCAGCGCCATCGGTTTGCTCCACTTCTCCAGCTGATCGTCTTCGGCGATGGCGATTTGATTCCGGCCCGATCCTGCCCCGTGGTAGATGATCGCCGGGGTGCCCTCCTTGGTGAAAAAACCGGTGCCGCTGAACATCCCGTGTCCCGTCTTCGGCGGAGTGAGCGTCGTCGGATGCCAGGTCCAATGCACCAGGTCCTTGCTCGAAACGTGGGCGAACGAGAACCCAGATCGGTCGGCGTAGATGTAGTGCAGGTGATAGAGACCCTTCCAGAAGAACGCGCAGTTCGGATCGCCGGGCATCCCCTCTCCGGGGCCCGGATGCGCGAGGTGAAACGTCAGCCAGTTGGCCGGAGGATCCTCTGGCCTCTGGGGCGTTTCGTAGGCGAAGGGCCGCTGCTCGCCCGTCCTGCAAAGCAACTCTCCGGTCAAACCGTCGAGCAGCAGCTTGCCGTTCTCCACCTTCGCGCCGCCGGTGAGTTGCGTAATCTTGAACCGCCCGATGCGATCCTTGGCCTCCGGTTCGTCGAACGACCACCAGGCCCACGGCGACGGCTCCGAGGCCACGTTGGGCTTCAGCGCCGCGATCTGCTCGGCGGACAGCGTCGCGTCGTAAATCCGCGCGTCGTCAATCGCCCCGCCAAACCGGGCCGGGTCCCCCTGCCCAACATGCCGCTTTCCGAATAGCACGACGCTACGCAGATCGAACCGCTGCGGCGGCTGGTCGATCGTGTGCTGCGAGTATTGCACCCCATCGCGATAGGTGGTGACCTGCCTGCCTTTGTAGACGATCGCGATCTGGACGAATGTGTTCGGATCGGCCGTCTCCGCCGGCCAGGCGGCCTGGTCCGGCTGAGTGCGGCGGAAAAAGTCGCTGCCGGACATCCAACGCGCGGGCAACACTTCGCCGAAAACGATGCCGTCGAAATGCCCCGCGTCGTCATCGACCGTCAGCACGCTGCCGCCGCGTTGCGTCAGGTTCGCGGGCGCGACCCAGGCCACGAGCGTCTTGTCTTTGAGCAATTCCGATTCACCTCCCCGGGCGGAGAGCGAGACCGACACCGAGAGGAGAGTCACGATCGATTGGATAGCGAGTCGTTTCATGCAGTTCCCACTGTGAGCTGAGCGTAAGGAGATTCAACGCGAACGAAGGACAGGGTGTCGGCGCCGCGCGCATGGGGCCTGTGGTAGCAGAACGGTGCGAGCAGGAAAGCAAAAGGAATCGCGGCCACATCGCGACGGGTTGCAGAAGCCTCGCCCCGCCTGGCGGAAGCCGCAGGTCCGATTTTAACCAGCGGCGACACCCCAACGGACCCCCGGGCGCAAATCAAAACAATTTTTGCGCAAAGCGACTTAATGGCTGGCTGAGGTCGAGGCTACAATCGAGGTTACAGTCCAGTAAACAGGCAAAGTTGGGTCGTTTGGCGGTTGCCGTCGCTTGCGATCTTGCGCTCCCCGAGGGGGGCGGCGCGGGGCGGGCCCGGGCAATGTATTGATCGACATTTCGGCTCTTGTCGTACACGTCTCACCGAGCCGCTGGCGGGGGTAGCAGAGATAAAGCGCAGGCGCGCATGGGTCGCTTGAATCGCTACGATTTTGCATTTCCTAAAGCAGTCAAGGTTGCCTTGTGTACGCGCGCGCCTCGGCGGCTCGCGCCGCTTGAGGCTGTCCCTTGGAATCATGGCTTGACGGGCCGTCGCCCAAAGCCATCGTGACGTTTCGGTCAACATTCTTTTAGTTTGAGTGCTAATGAGTTCACCCCATTTCGTGAGAGGAAGTACCACCATGAACGCTCGTTCCATGTCGTCGGCCGCTGTCGTTGCGCTGTTCCGCAAGAATTCCGCAGCGCAAGTTCACTCGCTGTCAATGCAAGTTGCCCGCCGGATTGCCGTCTTGGCCATCGCGTTGCTGTCCAGCACCTCCTTCACGTCGGCGGCATCCGCTGGCACCTTGACGTCGATCGGGGCGCAGTTTCGCGGCGGTACGGATCAACACGGGGGCGGGACGGGCTCGGTCTCATTAACTTCCGACCAGACTGCCGGTGTGCCTGGCTTTCAACAAGACAACTGGAACGTCTGATACGGCCAGCCCCAATACTGGAGCGGCGCGGCGGCCGGGTTGCTACCAACAAAGGAACGGGAGCCCCAATACAGTTCGCCGCCATCGGGCAGGAAACGGTGCGCATCGTTGTGCAGATGCATGGCCACGCCGATCTGCTTGAGATTGTTCGAACACTGTGCGTTCCGCGCAGCCTCGCGGGCGGCCTGCACCGCCGGCAACAGCATCGCGATTAGGATGCCGATGATTGCAATCACGACCAAAAGCTCCACCAGCGTAAAACCAAACCGGCGCGGCCGAGTACGCCTCAGCGGCGTGTGGTAAGAGGCCGGCATTGTCCGCTCTCCAATGTCTCGACGTTCGCGGGGTTTACGCGCCGAAACGGATCGCTCCCCGGCCCGACATTCGATTGGCCTCTCGGGTTTTGGGCCAATCGCATCCCGCGGCGTGCGAAGTGCTATTCTAACCTCGCCGGATGTGTCAAAGTTCGTCGGCATCGATCGAATTCTGAAATCGAAGTGTCCGCTCGATCCTCCGAGATCGCATTCGCGGCGGACGTGTCGCGGACATCCTCTGGGACGCCCAGCGTGTGCCGGCTGCAACATCGAAGTTTCCGTGCGACCGCGTATACACTGCGCCCGCCTGACGCACGGCAGGCGGCCGCAAAGGAGATCCGCTCATTATTGCCTGGTGTCAATCACTCGTGTTCAAGGTCACGCCTCCTTTTTTGAGCGCTTCCTCCAGTTTTTCCCGATCGGTTTCCGCCGAGATCCAGGCGCTACGCGACCATCTCGAAAGCTGGCCGCGGCCCACTGGACGCCGGGAAGCAGATGGACCCTTTCGTAGGCCGCCAGGCAACATCCTTTGCAGTCGAGACCGACTACCTGGATTTGAACAAACGTTTGTTGCTCGCGAGGAATCGTACAGCGCGGCTGAATGCCGAACGTCCGGAACGATACTCCGCCCAACATTTCGTCGAACCGCTGGACGATCTGCTCCGGTTTGACTCCCGGAAAGACCTGCGCCGGATCGTATTGGACCGAGACCTCCCCATAGTCGTAATCGACGCTCACGAGCTTGATCTGCGGCAATTTCTCGAACGCTGCCCGCAAGTCGGCGATCCGCTCAGGGCCAAAAAGTCCCGTCACGCGATACTTCACTTCTTGAAGCTGGGGCGGCTTGTCTTCGGCCCTGGCCACCGCGGCCGACCCCAGCGCGCTCGTCAACGCAAAATACCAAATCATGCATGCCAAAGCCGGGCAATTCACGAGCGGGAACATCGATTTCTCCTGGTTACTACCAGTCTATGCTCGGTCAGCGGGCTTGAAAATGCGGACCCTCGGTCAGTGCGTGAATACGCGAGCGGATGCCGCCCCGCTGGCACTGAACGCAGAACCCAGCTTGATTTCGATCGCGATCGCAGGATCAATGCGCGTTTGCCCAGACGCCGTTCCTGCCAGGATCTCGTGATCAATCGCGGGTAGGACGGCGCAAACGTCGTCGGTATCGAGGCGTCTCGCATTATATCACCGGCAATACAGCGACCGCCTCGCCCGCGCAAATCGAAACTATTTTTGCGCAAACCGAACCGCGCGCTGATTTTTGGCTGACGGAATACTAGGATTAGGATATAGTAACTTGTGTACACTGCATCCTCTGCAAACCCTCCGCTGGCCGCTCGATGCATGCCTGGTCTCGATGGGCGCCGATCGCGATCCTGATTTGCCTTTCGGGCTTGAGCCCGTCTCGACTGGCGGCCCAACATTCCGCGGCCGCGATGTTCGATCGCGACATTGCCCCTCTGCTCGCGCGCCGTTGCCTCGACTGTCACAACGAGAATGACAAGAAAGGCGGACTGAACCTCGTCACCGCTGCGGGAGCAAGGGCTGGGGGCGATAGCGGGGCGGTGATCTCCGAGGGGCAAGTCGAGAAAAGCATTCTTTGGCAGCGCATCGCCGATGAGGAGATGCCGCCGGGTAAACCGCTTTCGTCCGCCGAGAAGGAACTCATACGATCCTGGATCGCCGTTGGCGCCGTGTGGGAGACCAGCCCCATCGATCGGTTCGGCGTGACCAGTGAAACTCGGGCCGGTCTCGACTGGTGGGCCTTTGAGCCACTCAGCCAGTCGCCACTTCCGGCCGTCGAGCACGCCGATTGGCCCCGGCAGCCGCTCGACCAACTCGTGCTGGCCCGACTCGAGGCCAAAGGCTTGGCGCCCTCGCCCCCGGCCGACCGCCGCAGCTTGATTCGGCGCGTGTCGTTCGATCTGATCGGCCTGCCCCCCACGCCCGAGGAAGTACAGGCGTTTGTCGACAATCCTGCGGCGGACGCCTACGAGCGGCTGGTCGATCGGCTGCTGGTTTCACCCGATTTCGGCGAGCGCGGGGCACGGCTTTGGCTCGACGTGGCTCGTTTCGGCGAGAGCGACGGATTTGAGTACGATGGGCTTCGGCCCACGGCGTGGCGCTATCGCGATTGGGTGGTCGACGCACTGAACGACGATCTACCCTACGACGAGTTCGCCCGCTTGCAAATCGCCGGCGACTTGTTGCGGCCAGACGATCCCCGAGCGGTCACGGCGAGCGGATTTTTGGTCGGTGGGGCGTTCGACGGACTGATACCTGCCGGCGATGTGATGCGACGGATCATGCGGCAAGATGAGTTGGAAGACCTGGTCGCCACGACCAGCCAGACGTTCCTCGGATTGACGGTCCACTGTGCCCGCTGTCACGATCACAAGTTCGATCCGATTCGGCAAGCGGACTACTACCATCTGGCGTCGGCTCTTTCTGGAGTGGGTCGCGGCGAGCGCGAGTTGCCGCGCATCCGGCCGACGAACGCCGAGCAATTGGCGTCCGAGTTGGCGCAATTGCAATCTGCATTGGACGCGATCGACGAGCCCTTGCGTGCGGCCGTACAAAAGGAGCGCGGCAATCCTGCACCCAATCCCGACTTGCCAAAGCCGTTGGCCACGTGGGATTTCACCGCTGGGCTTGCGGCCACGGGAGCCGAGGCAGCGAGCTTCGGCGACGTGCAATTGCTGACGGGTGCCACGCTCGGCCCGAGAGGCCTGGAACTCGACGGTCGCAGCGCCTACGCGCAGACCGCGCTGGTTGATCGGCCGCTGGCCGCCAAGACCCTGGAAGCGGTGGTGCTGTTGGCCAATCGATCGCAAAGCGGCGGAGCTCCCCTGGGCATCGAAAGCGCCGGCGGAGACACTTTCGATGCAATCGTCTTCGGCGAACAGCAGTCCCGCCAATGGATGGCCGGCAGCGAGCTTTTCCGCCGCACGAAACCGGTTGGCGGACCGGCGGAGTCGGTCGACTCGGAGGATTTGGTGAATATCGTCATCACCTACGACGAACAAGGCCTGATCGTTTTGTACCGCAACGGACAGCCGTATGGCAGCCCTTATCCGAGCACCGGTCCGCTTAATTTTCAGCCCGGAAAATGGCGCATTATTTTCGGGCTGCGGCACAGCCCCAAAGCCGAGAACAAGCTGCTTGCCGGCGCCGTTCGCAGGGCGAGTTTGTACGACCGGGCCCTGTCGGCTGCTGAAGTCGCCATGCTCTACGGTGAGCCGAATCGTGGGGTGAGCGATCAAGTCGTCATCGCCCGGCTCGATGCCGATACCCGAGGGCGACGCTCCGATCTGTTGGCAAAAATACACGATCTCAGGTCGCAATTGAGCCCCGAGCCGATCAAGGTCTTTGCCGTGGTCCCTCGCGAGGCACCGGTCGTCCATCGCCTCGATCGAGGCAATCCACTGGACGAGCGCGAGGTAGTCGCCGCCGGAGGTGTTCCGGCGATTTCCGGCATCAACGCCGACTTCCATCTGCCCCCCGACGCGCCGGAGGCCGCCCGTCGGCGACGATTGGCCGAGGTTTTGACCGATCGGGACAATCCGTTGTTCGCCCGGGTGATGGTCAATCGGGTGTGGCAGCAACATTTCGGCAGTGGGCTGGTCGACACGCCCAACGATTTCGGATTTAACGGCGGGCGCCCTTCCGACCGTGAATTGCTCGATCATCTCGCCTTGCAATTTGTGCGCAGCGGCTTTCGGCTGAAAGCCCTGCATCGCGCGATCGTCACCAGTGCCACTTACCGCCAAGGCTCCGTGGGCAATCCCCAGGCGCTGGCCTTGGACGCCGGCAATCGCCTGTTGTGGCGCTATCCGCCACGGCGGCTCGAAGCCGAGGCCGTGCGCGACGCGATCCTGACGGTGAGCGGTCAGTTGAATTCGGAGCGGGGCGGACCTGGGTTTCGCGACTTCAATTTATTGGACCAAAAAGGAACGCAGTATTACGAACCCCGCGATCCGGAAGGCCCCGAGTTCAACCGCAGGAGTCTCTATCGCACCTGGGCGCGTGGCGGCCGTAACACGCTGCTCGACACGTTCGATTGCCCCGACCCTTCGGTCACCACCCCCAGTCGGAGCGTAACGACGACGCCGCAGCAGGCCCTCGCGCTGTGGAACAATTCATTCGTGTTGCGGATGTCGGAGCATTTTGCCCGCCGCGTCGAGCAGGAAGTCGGCACAGAGCCGGGCGCTCAGGCGCGCGCGCGTTTCAGCGGGCGCTGTGCCGGGAGCCTGGTGTCACCGAGCGGCGACGCGTGGAATCGTTTGTGGCCCAATATGGACTGGCGGCGCTGTGCCGGACATTGTTGAATTCGAATGAGTTCTTATATGTCGAATGACCGCTCGGGGGCCGCCCCCACCCCGGCATCGAACCGCACAACGCCTGCCCGGTTGAACCGGCGCGAGCTGTTCGACTTTGCCACCAGCGGGCTGGCCGCGGTGGCCGTAGCCGGTATGTTGTCAACCGATCGGGGCCTGCGGGCCGCGGGCGTCGACGGCCAGGCCAGCGATCCGCCACCGCATCATCCGGCCAAAGCGCGACGGGTAGTTCAAATTGTGCTCTGCGGCGGTTTCAGTCACGTCGACACTTTCGATTACAAACCCGAGCTTGCCAGGTTTCACGGCAAATCGCTGGAGGGGTCGCAGCGCCCGGACGTGTTCTTCGGCAAGGTCGGGCTGATCCGCCAAAACGATTGGGACTTCAAACAGCGCGGCGACAGCGGACTGTGGGTCTCCGAGCTGTTTCCGCATTTGGCCCAAGTTGCCGACGAGCTGACGGTCGATCCGTTCGATGGTGGCCGAGATCGTCGAACCATACGCCGGCGACGTTTCAGGAAAACACCGGCTTTCGACTGAACGGTTTTCCGGTGATGGGCTCCTGGATCTCCTATGGTTTGGGCTGCGAGACCGACGAACTGCCCGCGTATGTGGTGCTGCCCGACGTGCGCGGTTTGCCGGCCGGCACGACCGAGCAATTGGACGAACGGCTTTCTGCCCGCCCGGCATCAGGGCGTGGCCTTCCGCACCAAGGGCCCACCGATCGTCGACCTGTTCCCGCCGCAGCCCGATAGCGGCCGAAACGGAATTTGCGAGCCGCGAACTGCTGGCCGATCTGAACACCGAGCACCTCAAGCATCGACGCTGCCGACGATGCCTTGGCGGCTCGGATTCGCAGTTATGAACTGGCCGCCAAGATGCAATTGGCCGTGCCGGCGGTGATCGATCTTGGCGGAAGAAACCCAGGCCACGCCGGGTCGCCTATGGACTCGATGAGGCACCGACACGGCCGACTTCGGCCGCAATTGCCTGCTCGCTCGGCGGCTGCTGGAGAAGGGAGTGCGGTTCGTGCAGCTCTTTTCGGGCGGCTGCGTTCGGCGCCCCGCGCATCAATTGGGACGGACACGAGGACGTGAAGGAAAACCATACGCGCGAAGCGCATGCGCATCGACCGTCCTGTCGCCGGCGCTGCTGGCCGATTTGCGGGCCGCGCGGCTTGCTCGACGACACGTTGGTGCTGTTTACCACCGAGTTCGGCCGCACCCCGTTCACCCAATCGGCGGCCGACGTAGTCGGGGCGGGACGCGACCACAACCAATACGGCTTTTCGGTCTGGCTGGCCGGCGCGGGGCTGAAGCATGGGCATCGCCTACGGCGCGACCGACGAGATCGGCTGGAAGGCCGCCGAGCGGCCGGTGACCTGGCCCGACTTTCACGCCACGGTGCTGCACCTGCTGGGCATCGATCACGAGCGGCTGACGTTCTATCACAACGGCATTCTGCGCCGCCTGACGAACGTGCATGGGAGCGTGCTAACCGATCTGCTGGCCTGACCGGCTGCTTTTCAGGTCCGCAGCACCGCGCTCCCCAGCCCGCGGAACTGGCGGCGATAATCGCTGCAAGTCTGGCCGGTCTCGCGGCGAAAGACGATCGCCAGGCCTTGAGAGCTGCCGAACCCCGCCTGGGCCGCGACCTCCGAAACCGAAAGCTGCTCGGAGATCAATAGCTGTTTCGCGCGGCCGATTTGTAGGCGAAGAATTTCCTCGCGCGGGCTGCGACCCAGTATCTGGCGAAAACGCATTTCCAGCGAACGCCGCGCTATGGGCACAACCCGCAACACGTCCGTCACGCTGATGCCTTGCCAAGCATGTTGGTGGATGTATCGGACTGCGGCCGCGATCTCCGGGTCGTCGATGGCCAACACGTCGGTCGATTGACGCGTGGCCACGCCGACCGGCGGCAACAATTTCTGACGCGGCGAAACCGCCTTGCCCTGCAACTGACGGTCGAGCATGGACGCTGCTTCGTGGCCGATTTGTTCGGTGGGCAAGATCACACTCGAGAGCGGAGGATAGGTGAGGCTGCACTCCAGTTCGTCGTTGTCCACACCCAAGATGGCTACGTCCTCCGGAACCCGCAGACCCGCGGTACGGCAAACCTCGGCGAGCTCGCGAGCGGGTATATCGTTCGAGGCCAAAACGCCGGCCGGCTTGGGTAGCGACTTGACCCAGCGCAACACGCGCTTGTCGATCGCCGTCCAGCTATCGCTGGCCGCCAGCCGCGGCCAGAAATCGGCCGCACACGCCGAACAATCGCAGCCCGCCGCTTGCAGGGTGCGTTGAAAGCCCCGGCAGCGATCGCGGGAGAAGCCCGCGGTCGGGCTGCCGAAAAATCCAAAATGACGAAAACCCCGATCCAGGAAATGGCGCGCGGCAAGGTCACCAACTTGCAAGTGATCGACGTCGACCAGTGGGAACTTCAGGTCCGGCCAGGTGTAGGTTACATTGACCACCGGCACGCGCAGCCGCGACAAACCCTCAGCCAATTCGCGCTGAAACAATAAAGCAATCACTCCGTGGGGTTGCCACTCGGCGAGTGCCCCCAGTACAGCGATATCCGGCGCAGCATCGTGAAACACCCAGCGGGCACTGCGCGGCTGGTAACGTTGGATCCCCCGCACGACACCACGGCAATAACCCAGATCGGTGCCGAGCAAGATGGCGATGCGGCGAAAGCGGCGCACGATACCCTTCTTTCCGAGGTAATAGATCGCCTGAATATAGCCGACCGCCACGCAAAATGATACATTTTGTTATTGGTAGAACCGCTGGCCGACCCTCTCCCATACTCGAATAATCTCAGCCCCGCACGCGTTGAACTTGGCGCGGTTTTTGAATTCGCGCGTTACAACGACCCGGCAACGCCGGAGCGCCTCGCCAACCGCCGAGAGGAAATGCCGCATCGAGTCTTCCGACGAAGTACGATCGACCGGCAGCATCAGAATCGCGGGCTTGAAAAAGCTCGACGACGGCAAAAAGGCGCCATTGGTGGTGTGCCCCTTACCCACCGCGCGAGCCGACTTATCGGCGCACTCCGCTTCGAGCTTGGTCCCCGCCGCCGGCTAAACCTTGCTGCGCGGGACAGCGGTGCTCTAAAATGCCGGCTCGCCTGGCACGCGCGGTTGATCCCCGCGCCGGCGGCCTGAGGCGCGCGCTAGAGCTTTCTAGCCTTTGCTGTGGTAGCGCGGTTTTGCCAAGACTGTTCGCTTATTTGCGCAGCCTCTTGTAGGTATCCACGAGAATCGGCGGAGCAAGTGCCTTTAAAACATGCCTCACGATTTCGTTCTTTTCTTGCCCGTTCGCCTCGTCAAGCCTATGGCCGGAACGCTGCCGAAAGAGAGTCGAGTGTGAATCGCTTATCTCTTCCTCGGGGCGCCGATTCGAATAATAATACGTGGCGATTGACTTGCGCGCCCGGTCCGGCGGACAGGAGAGCGGCGTTGGATGACCATGATACGAATAGTCGGTGGTGCTGAAGATCGCGCAGCGATTAAAGACGGGCAGGATCTTTCTGTCGGCCTGCGTCATATCGCGGTTCCATAGTTCGAAATGACCGCCGTATTCTTCTTTCCAGTCCTTGTTCATGTACACCAGCAAATTGATTCTGCGGTCGAGTTTCATCTGTGGATGTCGATTGAAGTCGGCATGGACTTCAAGGTGACCGCCGGGCTTGATCTGGTGCAGTCCGCCGCCCGCAAAGTACGGATCGGGAATGACCCCGCCGATTCCGGTCAAGGTTTCCAGGAATTGGATGATTGGTCGGCTGTTGAGAAAATATAAAATGTCGCGAATCGAATCAGGCATTTTCTCGGCCACGTCAAACGCTAGCTTGCGTTCATTCTGATTCGCAAACTCCTGCCAGGGAACATTTTTTGGTTCGGGAAAATCACGCAGCGCGGCCTCGATTGCTTCCTCTGGAAGGAAGTCATCGAAGACAATATGCGCGAAAGGTTTATTATTCCTATATTCCTCCGCCTTCTCTTTTGCAAGCAGCTCGAGCTTCCGCAGATATCCGTCCTTGAATAGCACACTCATGGATCTAATCTCCCTATTTTGAAAGGTCCGGTTTCTTAATTGTCGTCGAGCGAATGACCGTCGTCGTAGCCGCACTCGGCGCACTGAGGGCGGAAATGGTCGACCTGGTGCTCGTTGCGAAAGGAGTCGAGGAAGGCGAATACGATGCCTGGACCGCCACGTTTTGCAAGTCTATCGTGGCCTTGGTATCGAGGCTTGCCGACGCCGCGGCTACGGCCGCCTTCGCTACGGCCGGTATCGCCACCGTGGGGGTAAAGGTCCAGGTCTGGATGTCCTGGATGGCGGTCGCGCCGCCAGTGCCGCCGGTGAAGCCGACATAGGCCGTCTGCGCCGACCAACGACGCGATGTTGACCGTATATTGCGTGCTGAACGTAGCCGCCGTGACAGGGTCGGTAATCGTCTCGGTCAGCGTCGTGCCCGAGTAGCTCAGCGTCACGGTCAGCGGATCACCCGCATGCAGGTTGATGCCCGAGGCCGTCAGGCTCACCGAGTTGAGCACCGTTGGCGTGGCTCCGTTGGTGTACAGGCCGGTCGAGTCGTTCCCCTCGCCGCTGTTGTTAAACAGGTCGAACTTGATGGCCAGGCTGTTGCCGATCGAAGAGCCCACGGCGTAGTTGGTTCCGTAACCCAGTCCGCTGCCGATGGCCCCCAGCGCCGTCGGGCCAACGCCCTGGATCGTGAACGTGGACCCGTCGGCCGACGACGCATTGGCCGGAACCAGCAGCGAGAAGGTGGTCGAAAAACCGCCGATCGCGATCGGCGTTGTCGTAAACACGCTTCCCGCTTCCGACGCGCCGCCGTCGGTCAACTGCAGGTACGTGCCGCTCGGCTTGGCCGAACCGTTGAACATCAAACCCGTGGTCGAAGTGAAACCGCTTGGGAAATTCACCACGGCGCTGGACAACGCCGACGATGCCTCGCCGGACGCCGCGCTCTCGCTGGTCAACGGCGGAACGCGGGTGGCGTTGGCATTCACGGCCGTGACCTTGTAATAGTAGGTCGTGCCGGCCGTCACAGCGGCGTCGCTATAGGTGGTGGTCGCAATGCCGCTGACCAGCAGCGTTTCGCCCCCCGAAGTCGTGCCACGATAGACTTTATAGGTCACCGCCCCGGTCGGGGCCGTCCAAGACAGCCCAATCGCACTGGCGCCAGCCGTCGGCGTCAGCCCGCTGGGCGCCGCGGTGAGCGACGTGGCCGATACCTCACTCGACGCCGCGCTCTCGCTGGTCAACGGCGGAACGTGGGTGGCATTGGCATTCACGGCTGTGACCCTGTAATAGTAGGTCGTGCCGGCCGTCACGGTGGTGTCGCTATAGGTGGTGGTCGCAACGCCGCTGACCAGCAGCGTCTCGCCCCCCGAGGTCGTGCCACGATAGACGTTATAGGTCATTGCGCCGGTCGGGGCCGTCCAAGACAATCCAATCCCGCTGGTGCTAACGGTTGGCGTCAGGCCGGTCGGCGCCGCGGTGAGCGGGGTGGCCGATACCTCGCCGGACGCCGCGCTCTCGCTGGTCAACGGCGGAACGCGGGTGGCGTTGGCATTCACGGCCGTGACCTTGTAATAGTAGGTCGTGCCGGCCGTCACAGCGGCGTCGCTATAGGTGGTGGTCGCAATGCCGCTGACCAACAGCGTTTCGCCCCCCGTGGTCGTGCCGCGGTAGACGTTATAAGTCACCGCCCCGGCAGGGGCCGTCCACGACAGCCCAATCCCGCTGGTGCTGACGGTCGGCGTCAGGCCGCTGGGCGCCGCGGTGAGCGAGGTGGCGCTGATGTCAAGATAGGGGCTGCTGCCCGAGATGTTGGACGGCAGAATGTGGTAATCGTACAACGTGCCCGGCGTGACGTTGGTGTCGGCCAACGTCATCGTGCTGGGGGCGGCGGCCGAGGCCGGCGCCAGGCTGAGATAATTGGTGAACGGGCCGCCGGCGACACTCCGCTGGATCGTGTATCCCGTGGCACTGCTGCCGGCGTTGTCGGTCCAGCTCAGATCGATCTCGCCGGTCAACACTTTGGTCACCGCGGCGTTGGTCGCCGCGCTCGGCAGCGCAGGAATCGGGACCGTGGCCAGGTTCGAGTTGCCCGACGCGCCGCCGCCATTCGTGGTGCGCAACCGATAATAATACGTGCCGCCCGCCGCCAGTCCGGCGGCCGTATCGGTATACATCGCGGGCGTCGCCGGCAACGTCAGCGTGATCAGGTTCTGCGTGAACGCGGAATTGGTCGCGCGATCGAGTTGATAACCCGTCTGGGTCGCGGAATTGGCGCTCCAGGTCAGCACGACCGACGTGGCCGAGGCCGCCTGGCCCGCAAGCGCCGAGGGAGCCGCCGGCGCCGGTATCGCCACCGTGGGGGTAAAGGTCCAGGTCTGGATGTCCTGGATGGCGGTCGCGCCGCCGGTGCCGCCGGTGAAGCCGACATAGGCCGTCTGCGCGCCGACCAACGACGCGATGTTGACCGTATATTGCGTGCTGAACGTAGCCGCCGTGACAGGGTCGGTAATCGTCTCGGTCAGCGTCGTGCCCGAGTAGCTCAGCGTCACGGTCAGCGGATCACCCGCATGCAGGTTGATGCCCGAGGCCGTCAGGCTCAGCGAGTTGGCCAACGTCGGCGTGGCTCCGTTGGTGTACAAGCCGGTCGAGTCGTTCCCCTCGCCGCTGTTGTTAAACAGGTCGAACTTGATGGCCAGGCTGTTGCCGATCGAAGAGCCCACGGCGTAGTTGGTTCCGTAACCCAGTCCGCTGCCGATGGCCCCCAGCGCCGTCGGGCCAACGCCCTGGATCGTGAACGTGGACCCGTCGGCCGACGACGCATTGGCCGGAACCAGCAGCGAGAAGGTGGTCGAAAAACCGCCGATCGCGATCGGCGTTGTCGTAAACACGCTTCCCGCTTCCGACGCGCCGCCGTCGGTCAACTGCAGGTACGTGCCGCTCGGCTTGGCCGAACCGTTGAACATCAAACCCGTGGTCGAAGTGAAACCGCTTGGGAAATTCACCACGGCGCTGGACAACGCCGACGAGACCTCGCCGGAGGCCGCGCTCTCGCTGGTCAACGGCGGAACGCGGGTGGCGTTGGCATTCACGGCCGTGACCTTGTAATAGTAGGTCGTGCCGGCCGTCACAGCGGCGTCGCTATAGGTGGTGGTCGCAATGCCGCTGACCAGCAGCGTCTCGGCCCCCGAGGTCGTGCCACGATAGACGTTATAGGTCACCGCCCCGGTCGGAGCCGTCCACGACAGCCCGATCGCACTGGCGCCAGCCGTCGGCGTCAGCCCGCTGGGCGCCGCGGTGAGCGACGTGGCCGATACCTCGCTCGACGCCGCGCTCTCGCTGGTCAACGGCGGAACGTGGGTGGCATTGGCATTCACGGCCGTGACCTTGTAATAGTAGGTCGTGCCGGCCGCCACGGTGGTGTCGCTATAGGTGGTGGTCGCAACGCCGCTGACCAGCAGCGTCTCGCCCCCCGAGGTCGTGCCACGATAGACGTTATAGGTCACTGCGCCGGTCGGGGCCGTCCAAGACAATCCAATCCCGCTGGTGCTAACGGTTGGCGTCAGGCCACTCGGCGCCGCGGTGAGCGACGTGGCCGATACCTCGCTCGACGCCGCGCTCTCGCTGGTCAACGGCGGAACGCGAGTGGCGTTGGCATTCACGGCCGTGACCTTGTAATAGTAGGTCGTGCCGGCCGTCACGGCGGCGTCGCTATAGGTGGTGGTCGCAATGCCGCTGACCAACAGCGTTTCGCCCCCCGTGGTCGTGCCGCGATAGACGTTATAAGTCACCGCCCCGGCGGGGGCGGTCCACGACAGCCCGATCGCGCTGGCGCCAGCCGTCGGCGTCAGGCCGCTGGGCGCCGCGGTGAGCGGGGTGGCCGATACCTCGCCGGACGCCGCGCTCTCGCTGGTCAACGGCGGAACGTGGGTGGCATTGGCATTCACGGCTGTGACCTTGTAATAGTAGGTCGTGCCGGCCGTCACGGTGGTGTCGCTATAGGTGGTGGTCGCAACGCCGCTGACCAGCAGCGTCTCGCCCCCCGAGGTCGTGCCACGATAGACGTTGTAGGTCACTGCGCCGGTCGGGGCCGTCCAAGACAATCCAATCCCGCTGGTGCTGACGGTTGGCGTCAGGCCGGTCGGCGCCGCGGTGAGCGGGGTGGCCGATACCTCGCTCGACGCCGCGCTCTCGCTGGTCAACGGCGGAACGCGGGTGGCGTTGGCATTCACGGCCGTGACCTTGTAATAGTAGGTCGTGCCGGCCGTCACGGTGGTGTCGCTATAGGTGGTGGTCGCAATGCCGCTGACCAACAGCGTTTCGCCCCCCGTGGTCGTGCCGCGGTAGACGTTATAAGTCACCGCCCCGGCAGGGGCCGTCCACGACAGCCCAATCCCGCTGGTGCTGACGGTCGGCGTCAGGCCGCTGGGCGCCGCGGTGAGCGAGGTGGCGCTGATGTCAAGATAGGGGCTGCTGCCCGAGATGTTGGACGGCAGAATGTGGTAATCGTACAACGTGCCCGGCGTGACGTTGGTGTCGGCCAACGTCATCGTGCTGGGGGCGGCGGCCGAGGCCGGCGCCAGGCTGAGATAATTGGTGAACGGGCCGCCGGCGACACTCCGCTGGATCGTGTATCCCGTGGCACTGCTGCCGGCGTTGTCGGTCCAGCTCAGATCGATCTCGCCGGTCAACACTTTGGTCACCGCGGCGTTGGTCGCCGCGCTCGGCAGCGCAGGAATCGGGACCGTGGCCAGGTTCGAGTTGCCCGACGCGCCGCCGCCATTCGTGGCGCGCAACCGATAATAATACGTGCCGCCCGCCGCCAGTCCGGCGGCCGTATCGGTATACATCGCGGGCGTCGCCGGCAACGTCAGCGTGATCAGGTTCTGCGTGAACGCGGAATTGGTCGCGCGATCGAGTTGATAACCCGTCTGGGTCGCGGAATTGGCGCTCCAGGTCAGCACGACCGACGTGGCCGAGGCCGCCTGGCCCGCAAGCGCCGAGGGAGCCGCCGGCGCCGGTATCGCCACCGTGGGGGTAAAGGTCCAGGTCTGGATGTCCTGGATGGCGGTCGCGCCGCCAGTGCCGCCGGTGAAGCCGACATAGGCCGTCTGCGCGCCGACCAACGACGCGATGTTGACCGTATATTGCGTGCTGAACGTAGCCGCCGTGACAGGGTCGGTAATCGTCTCGGTCAGCGTCGTGCCCGAGTAGCTCAGCGTCACGGTCAGCGGATCACCCGCATGCAGGTTGATGCCCGAGGCCGTCAGGCTCAGCGAGTTGGCCAACGTCGGCGTGGCTCCGTTGGTGTACAGGCCGGTCGAGTCGTTCCCCTCGCCGCTGTTGTTAAACAGGTCGAACTTGATGGCCAGGCTGTTGCCGATCGAAGAGCCCACGGCGTAGTTGGTTCCGTAACCCAGTCCGCTGCCGATGGCCCCCAGCGCCGTCGGGCCAACGCCCTGGATCGTGAACGTGGACCCGTCGGCCGACGACGCATTGGCCGGAACCAGCAGCGAGAAGGTGGTCGAAAAACCGCCGATCGCGATCGGCGTTGTCGTAAACACGCTTCCCGCTTCCGACGCGCCGCCGTCGGTCAACTGCAGGTACGTGCCGCTCGGCTTGGCCGAACCGTTGAACATCAAACCCGTGGTCGAAGTGAAACCGCTTGGGAAATTCACCACGGCGCTGGACAACGCCGACGATGCCTCGCCGGACGCCGCGCTCTCGCTGGTCAACGGCGGAACGCGGGTGGCGTTGGCATTCACGGCCGTGACCTTGTAATAGTAGGTCGTGCCGGCCGTCACCGCGGCGTCGCTATAGGTGGTGGTCGCGATGCCGCTGACCAACAGCGTCTCGGCCCCCGAGGTCGTGCCACGATAGACGTTATAGGTCACCGCCCCGGTCGGGGCCGTCCACGACAGCCCGATCGCACTGGCGCCAGCCGTCGGCGTCAGCCCGCTCGGGGCCGCGGTGAGCGACGTGGCGCTGATGTCGAGATAGGGGCTGCTGCCCGAGATGTTGGACGGCAGAATGTGGTAATCGTACAACGTGCCCGGCGTGACGTTGGTGTCGGCCAACGTCATCGTGCTGGGGGCGGCGGCCGAGGCCGGCGCCAGGCTGAGATAATTGGTGAACGAACCGCCGGCGACACTCCGCTGGATCGTGTATCCCGTGGCGCTGCTGCCGGCGTTGTCGGTCCAGCTCAGATCGATCTCGCCGGTCAACACTTTGGTCACCGCGGCGTTGGTCGCCGCGCTCGGCAGCGCCGGAATCGGGACCGTGGCCAGGTTCGAGTTGCCCGACGCGCCGCCGCCATTCGTGGCGCGCAACCGATAATAATACGTGCCGCCCGCCGCCAGTCCGGCGGCCGTATCGGTATACATCGCGGGCGTCGCCGGCAACGTCAGCGTGATCAGGTTCTGCGTGAACGCGGAATTGGTGGCGCGATCGAGTTGATAGCCCGTCTGGGTCGCGGAATTGGCGCTCCAGGTCAGCACGACCGACGTGGCCGAGGCCGCCTGGCCCGCAAGCGCCGAGGGAGCCGCCGGCGCCGACGACGCCGATAGCGCGGCCGATGTTTCGTTCGATGCCGTGCTCTGACCGCTGAAATCGACGGCCGTCACGGTGTAATAATACGTCGTGCCGCTGTTGGCTCCTTTATCGACGAAGCTGGTGGTGTTGACGCCGCTGGCGTAGGCGGAAGCGTCTTCGGCTCCCGGCGCAAGGCCTCGATAGACGTTAAAGGCGAGTGCGCCCACGGGCGCTGTCCAACTGAGGTTGATTTGCCCATTGTTCGAGTTTGCGCCGAGGCCGGTCGGAGCGGCGGGCAGCGTGGTGAGTCCGGTCACGGCGACCGAGGACTGACCCGCGGGATTGAACGCGGCCACTTCGTACTGGTAGAGCGTGCCGGACTGTAAGGTATTGTCCGGATATGCGACGGTGCCTGCCGGCAAGGTGGCAATCAGCGAAAAAACGTTCGTGCTGCCCGTGCTCCGATAAACATAGACGCCGGTGTCATTACTTGAGTTCAGTTGCCAATTCAAACCGGCACTGGTGGTCGTGATCTGGTTTGACTGCAAGTTCGAAGGGGCTATGGGCAGCAGGGGCAGCGTGATCAGCACCGTGTTGCTAGCCGGCGATGCGCCTACGGTATTCGTGGCCGTCACGTAATACGAATAGCTGTCGCCCGATATCAGTCCCGTATCGGTGAAACTGGTGGCATTCGAGGGCAGCGAGGCGAGCAGCACGAAGGTCGAACTACCGGGATTCTCACGATAAACGTTGTCGCCGAAATTACTCGTATCATTGTTAGTCCAAGTCAGCGAGGCGGAATCGCCGCTTAAAATCTGCGGGCTTAATTTGGTGGGCGCAGCCGGCGTGCTTTGACTATTCACGGAGATCGCGTGAATAACGGCGGTGTTGAGGGAGCCTGGGACGTTACTGTTGACCGCTAAGCCAATGTCGACTTGGGTATTCAACGAGATCGTCGCGGAACCGACGAGGGTCCAATTGACGCCGTTGGTGGAAACGTAGCCCGTGAATGTCGTGCCGCTCCGCGTCAGTTCGACCCAGTCGGGCGCTGCGTAGCCGGTTAACACGGTGCTAGTGGAGGCGGCATTGGCCGTTGTTCGCGATTGAAAGATAGCCCCGCCGCTGGCAGTGAGGACCATGTCCGCGAACGCGGAGCCGGCGGCCAGCGTGTTGCGGATCATGACGCCCGCTTTGGCCAGGCTATTGGAGTTTCCCTGGCTGAGGACCTGGGCAATGATCGTGCCATTGCCGTTCAACGCTTGATACACGTAATGCAATTGATCGCTGGTGCTCCCGCTATCCACCCCGGAACCCGCGACGGTGAGGATGTTCTGCGAGAAGAAAGCCGAACCGGCCGGTGATGGGCTGCCGATGTCGGTGTCGGCCCAGGGCGACGAGAGCTGCGCCAGCAAAGCCGCGCTGGCCGTGCTGGACGGGGCCGAATTGCCGGCAAGGTTCGTGGCCACGATCTGGTAGGAATAGGTCACACCCTGGAGCAGACCGGAAGAATCGACATAGCTGGTCACGCCCGGATCGAGCGTGGTCAACGGAGAATAGCTGCCGCCGCTGACCGATCGCTCGAGCGTGAAGCCGGTCAATGCGGTCGAGCTTTCCTTCCATTGCAATTGGATCTGCGCATCATTGATGGCCGTGGCGGTGAACGACGTCGGCGTGGCCGGCAAGGGGGGCAGTGGAGTGGCCGACACCTCGTTCGAGAGGTTGCTTTCGCCGACGCCGTTGGCGGCGCTGATCTGGTAATAGTAGGTGTTCCCGTCGCTGACGCCCGTATCGACGAAGGAAGTCCCTGGTACGCCTTGTTGATAAAGGACCTCGTCCCCTGAGTCCGTGGCTCGGTAGATGTTGTAGCTCAGCGCGTCCGAGGCCGGCGACCAGCTCAAACTTACCTGGCCGTCGGCCGGTGTAGCTTG
The DNA here is from genome assembly GCA_963793635.1 of uncultured Planctomycetaceae bacterium. Taxonomy (GTDB): domain Bacteria; phylum Planctomycetota; class Planctomycetia; order Pirellulales; family PALSA-1355; genus CAWCAX01. The sequence goes on along the minus strand of CAWCAX010000004.1, from coordinate 3,145,899 downwards.
AACGTTGATCGGCGTGAGAGGGGTGACTATTTGCGGAATCGCGGTGACTTCACTGCTCCGCGCGCCCTCGCCCAGCGCATTGACGGAAGTGACCTGGTAATAATATTTCGTGCCGTCGGTGAGTCCCGTGTCGACGAAGGTCGTGGCGGCAACGCCGGTTTTCACCAGGGTTTCTCCGCCGCTGGCGGTGCCGCGATAGATGTTATATGCGGTTGCCCCGGAGGCGGGGCTCCAGTTGAGCGTGGCCTGGCCGTCACCGATGCTCGTGACGAGTCCGCCGGGCGGTGGCGACAAGGCCGTTGCCACCTGTGGTGTGGCCGAGCTCTCCGCCGAAACCGCGCTTTCGCCTCCGGTGTCGACGGCCGTCACCTCGTAGTAGTACGTCGTACCGTTGGTGACGCTGGTGTCCACGTACGTGTTGCTGGTGATTCCCTTCACCAGCGGTGTCGCTCCCTCTCCACCCGACGTGGTCGCACGATACACATTGTAGGACAACGCGCCGTTGGGCGCTTTCCAAGCCAGCGTCACCTGCCCGTTGGCGGAAACCGCGTTCAACTGGGTGGGTGCGGTCGTCAGGGTCTGCACCACAAACCCGGTAAAGTCTGAGTAGCCGGCGACGTTGGCCACCTGGATGTGATAATCGTAGGAGACGCCCGGCGTCAGCCCGGCGCCGTTGGGGCCCAGATCGTGGTAGGTTGTGGTGCTTGGAGAAACCGCCGCCACGAACACGAAATTGCCGCCAGCGCCGGAGTTCCGCAAGATCCGGGTTACCGTGGCGTCGGCGGCATTGTTCGTCCAGGACAAATCGATTTCGTTCGTGGTGATCCGCGTCGGTTGGCCGTTCGACGGCGTGGCCGGGGGCACCGGCGTGGTCAGGTTCACCTGATTGGAGAACGGTGAATTTGCTGCGAAGTTGAGCGCGCGGACTTGATAATAATAGTTCGTGTTCGGAATCAGGGACGAGTCCATGTAGGACGTGGTAGCGGGGGCGACCACGGCCACCAGGCTATAGACGCCCGCGGCGCCCACGGCGCGATCGATTTCGAAACCGGTCTCATTGACCGAGCTTTCCGTCCATGACAGGTTGATTTGGGTGCCGGAGGCCGCGACCGGCGTCGCCAGCACGGGCGCAACCGGCGCTGTTCCGGAAAAGAGCTGGGTTTGAGGGATGATTTGCTTGGTTGTCGAAGGGCTGGACCAACTGAGGCTGGCGACCGCGAGTCCGCCGGCCTGAAAATAATCGACCTCGATCGTATAGTTTTGGCCGGCCATCAGGTTGATCGGCAAGCTGGTGTCGGTCGTCGAGGCGTGGTCGGTATAGTCGCTGATGATCGTCTGACCGTTGAGAAACACCTGGATGCCGTCATCGCTGGTGGTGGAAAAAGTGTATGCTTGCGAATATTGAGCCTGAAGTTGTCCGGTCCAGCGCACCGAGTAATTCACGTTGCCGAGCGCCGCAATCGGTCCGGTGGTGCTCCAATTGAAGTTGATCGTCGGATCGACGCGAGTGGCAGTGGGTGTGCTGGTCGCAAAATTGACGTTGTTGCCGGGATAATACTGCCCCAGCAGCCCGTCGCCTGTGCCGATCGATTGCGCCCCCGGAGTGGTGGCCGATGCCACGTTGGTGAAAGCGGACACACCGATCACGTTGCTGGCTTGAACCTGGTAATAGTAGGTCGTGAGCGATTGCACCGTTGTGTCGTTATAGGTCGTCACATTGGCGCCGACCGCCCCAATTTGCGTCCAATTCTTGTCATCCGTCGAGCGTTGAATATTGAAAGCCGCTTCGTTGGTCGAGTTATCCGTCCAATTCAGCGTGATTTCCGAGGCGACGGGGGCCGTGACAACCAGGTTGGTCGGTGCGGCTGGGACAACCGTGGGAACTATCGGAAGCCCATAGACGACGAGCGAATTACTCGTGCCGACGAACACCTGCCCATTGGCGACCAGCGGCGTGGTGTACTTCATGACCACGCCCACGGCATCGGCATTATTCGCCGCCTGGGCACTCGTATAGAGCTCCTTTGTCAGATTGCTGGCGTTGTAGGCGCGGAGTTGTCCGGTGCCCCGCTCCAGGGCCCAGACGATTCCGTTGACGGAACCGTCTGAGCTGATCATCGGGCCGCCGTCAAGATTTCCGAAAGAATCAGGGGTGGTACTGACGGCACTGGTCGATAAGGCGCCGTTGGAGATCGAATAGGCGCTGATCCCGCCGTTGTAGCCCGCGGTGTAATAAATCTCGCCGTTGTAATAGGCCGGCGCGCTGAGAATGCCGCCCACCGCGCCGCCGATGGTTTGCACCGCGCCCGCGTCCGTTGAGCTGAAGCCTCCCATATGATTGCGATCGATCAAATAGATCTTGCCTTCCTTGCCGCCGCCGATCAACAGGTTGGGATGGGCCGCGCTGCCGACGGAAGTTGGCAGGACGATGGGTCCGCCGGAGCCGAGATCTTCGTCGGCCGAATTCAATGCGTTTTGATCTTCCGGTGTAAAGTAGTCGACGACTTTCAGGCCCCAGCCGTTGACGTTCATGTTGCTCTGCGTGGTCGTCGGGTCGATGGCCACCTTGACGAACGAGTCGCCATAGTCGCCGTCGATCGGCAGCAGCGAAGTGTCGCCGGCGGGATTGGCGGCGTCGGCGGGAAAGTTGCTGGGGGTTTGGTTGAACGAGCCGTTGCCCGTTTCGAAGTAAAAATATCCCTGAGAGTCCACGGCAATCGGCGACCCCCCTTGCCAAATTCCTCCCAAGCCGCCGTTGGGGGTGGTATTGAGCACGCCGGTCAACGCCAAGGTGCTCTCGTTGTAGGTGAGCATCCAGCCGTGATAGGGGCCGTTGTCGCCGTGCGATGCGCTGCCCAAGACGACCTGGCCGCCGGTGATCACGACAGCCGGCCGAAACATCTGCCGCAGGGAGTTGAAGTAGACCCGTTCCTGCCCACCCACATTGATCGCGCCGCTACCCGTGCCGAGCACGTACGGCCCGCTGTTGTAGGTGAAAGATCCGCCACTGTATGTCGTGTCGGCAATAACAACACTGGAATCCGTCCCGTTTTGAGTATTGACTTTGTAAAGCGTGTTGACGTAGTGCGGATCGACGGTATCTCCGTTTTCGAACTGCTTCGTTTTCGCAACGACGTAGAGATATCCGGTCGTCGTGTCGATGGCCGGGGTGCCGGTGATGCCGATCTCCGGCGAGATATCACCGCTGCTGACATCTGCGGACGGTACGGTGGTGATGGTCGTTCCATTGATGAACGAGTCTTGCCATAACACGGCGCCGCTAGTTGCATCAATCGCGTAGAGACTGTCATGCTCGGTTGCCACGAACGCGACATTATGCACGCCCGCGCTGCCGGGCGCCGTGTAGACGAGATTCTGCGTACCGGTGGTCCCGGGCGCCGTGATCGTCATGCCCGCCATAAACAATGGCTGTGCCAGCACCTGGCCGTCAACCGACGTGGAGAACTGTTTGGCGAAGGAGTTGGTGACCACATTGACGGGATTGAGCGTCACCTCGTTCGCATTGACACCCGTGTCGGTGCCGTCGGTGTCGTTGCGGTAGTCCGGCACGCTGATCGACAGCAGCATTCGCTGCTCGAGCTGTTCTAATCCATACCGCAAGCGAACATTGCAGCGTGGGGCGATACGCGATCGATGGTCTGACGGCTTTTTGAAACGCTGCATGAGATGACCTGGCACATATTAAGAAGAAGCCCAATAGTTGTACATTGGGCAGACGCTCCAGGAAGCAGCGAGATTCCACTCGAACGGACGCGTCACAAATCGACCTCACGACCTCGTGCGTGGCATTCATTCCAAAGTAGCATTGTACTTACGCAGACACTTCGCTCAAACTAGCAGCACCGTCTTTTTTTTGCCGCTCAGAACTGCGCAACGTTAAATTCCCGGCGAGCCCATGGACGGCTCATCGGGAACTCACTTTGCGATCGTCGTAAATAGTGGCTCCTCAGTTTTGCTCCAACCGGGCCACGTTTTGTTGCGACAAGGTCGGCACCTCGGGGAGAGTCTCAGGCGCCGTAGTTCGCCTTTTCAGTATCGTGACTCGTGCCGAATAAGTCGCGTACCATTGCTCCCAACCGACGACACGCCAATCGTCGGCAATTGCTGGATCTGCGGCGTGCACGCTTGGCACGCCGAGCGGGGCACCCCCGCTCAGGATCACGCTGCGCAGATCGTCGGCGAAACACGCATCGCTGCGGACAATAAGCAGGGTCAAGGCCCCCGGTATCGACGGTAGCGAATCGGTGAACTCCACGGTTTTTCCGGGCAAGGCCCCGAACCGCAAATCGGCGGCGGTGCCGCGCGTGCGAAACTGTCGTAGCGCATCGCCAAACTCATAATACAGCGGAAAATATGCAGCTCCCCATTCGCCGTCTCCGTCATGCACGACCGCCACACGATCAGGCCCCACTCGGCGGACCAGGTCGGATAGTTGGCGGTGGACGCCGTGGGCAAAAAAGCTGCCGTTCGTTACCAGTTCGCGCGCCATGGAGGCGTTCGCCGCCAAGATCGCGACGACCGACATTGCCGCGGCCGCTTGCAGTTTCCACGGAGCTGATCGCACGCGCATGCAGGCTGCGACGAGCAGCGAGACGGCGGGCCACATCCAACAGTTGTAGCGTGTAGCCCAAGGATTGAAATACAGCGGCAATCCGCCGCTCGCCAGCGTGACGGTTAACCCCATTGTGAGCATGAGTACAAGTGCTGCAACCTCCTTCGGCCAGCGCCGATAACGGGCTGCCAAGACAGCCAATATGCCGCTACAGCCCACCAACAGGCAAATCGGTGCCCAACGATTTAAGATCAGGGCCGGATGGGCCACGAGTCGCGGCAACATTCGCAATCCGTCGCGCAGATTGGCGGCCTCGCTGGGAACCAAGTGCGACTCGGCCACGGAGTGTGCGACGAACGGCGTGATTCCGACGATCGAAAGCAGCACCGCGGCCAATGGCGCCAGTAAAGGGCGTAGGGGTTCACCGGACCGCCACTGCAGCGCAAGCAACGCCGTCCAGGCGCTCGCCGCCATCACGACTCCAAAAAAATGGGTGTAATTTGCCGCAATCAAGCAAGCTGCCAGGCACCACACCCAACGGACCCGCTGCTTGTCGACGCTCGATAAGGCACCGACCAAACAGGCGATGCTGGCGGCTGCAAAGAGCATGAACAGCGGGTAGGACCGAATCTCCACTCCCAGAGTCAGCACATTCGGAGACAGCGCGAACATCAATCCGGCCGCAAGTCCGCCGAGCAATCCCGCCAGCCTGCGGCCCGACCAAACCACCACCAAGGTCGACAGACAAGTAAAGCCGACGCCAAGCCAACGGAAGGAAGTTTCCGTCCGTCCGAAGAAAAGACTCCACGCGTAGCCGACCCAGTAACTTAGCGGCGGCATGGTCTCCGACGGAACTCCGAAACGATCGGGGTCCGTGCCGCCCAGCCAGGCAGTGACGTCGTACCAGTTCAGCGACACACCGCTAAGATGCGAGGTCTCATCGACCCAGAGACACTGCTGGCGCAGAAAACTACCCATCAACATCAGCGCAATCGCCGCCGGGGCTGCAAATACGACCACGGTGGCCACCACACGACGTGCAGGCAAACGTGCCTCGCCGCTGGGAGAACAGGGCTTGGGCATGATAGTAGTTGATTTGCGCGGCTGAAGTTGAACCGCGCTAGTAGCCGACATTAGATCACAAATAGACTCTCATCTCCTGATACCGCGCGGGTTCTCCCCAGGCCACTGCGCTTCGCGGCACGGACCTGGGAGGTTCCTGAATTCGCGGCCTCAATACGCGCCTCGACCACTTAGTACGGCCGGAATTGTCCATAAAATAAGTTTCAGGTCGAACCAAAAGCTACGTCGCTCTATGTAAGCAATGTCTAACTGTACTTGCTGAGCGAACGGGACCTCGGAACGCCCGCTCACCTGCCAGATGCACGTCAGCCCGGGCTTGACTTCCAGCCGCCTGAAATCGACTGCCGAATAGCGAGCGACCTCGTCTGGCACCGGGGGCCGCGGGCCAACGATGCTCATATCACCCATCAAAACATTCCAAAGTTGCGGCAACTCGTCGAGACTCGTCCGGCGCAGAAACCTGCCTATCCAGGTGATTCGCGGATCGTTAATAATCTTGAACGTCCGATGGTCGTCGTGACGGTTGTTCCCGGCGAGCGACTCTTTGAGCAGTTCGGCGTCCAACACCATCGATCGCAACTTATAGCAGCGAAATATCTTGCCATGCAAACCCACCCGTGACTGCTGGAAAAGCGCCGGCCCGAAGTCCGTCAGCTTGATTAGTAATGCCAATACCGCCAACAAAGGAGAAGACAGAATCAGCGCTACGGATGCTCCGAGAATGTCAAGAGCGCGCTTGGCAGCATGGTAGCTGCGGAGACGAAGCGACGAATCCTCCAGAATCTCGAATGTCACCGTTTCGAGTCGGATCGGAAGCGTTTCGATTGAATCCGATATCACCGGCGGGAAATCAAGCAGCGAAACCATTTTGGCGGGAACCTCCTCGACTTCGGGGGGCAACGTTTAGCCTGCGGACGGTTCCCGAAGCAATCACCATGCCGAGCCTGAAGAGAGCGCGCCGATTGAACGCTAATCATCTGCAAGGCTGGAGATAGAGTGCGCAGCCATCGAGTCAGCCGGCGGCTAGAGCGTGGTCACGATGATAATTCAGCCCACGGCGTTCTCAGTTGAGAGAAGCCAGAGGGCTGAATGGCCACGAGACAGGCGCGAGCGCGGAGATGAGCCGATCCTTAGCCTTGCGAAGTGATCGCCGAATGGCGCGCAATCGCCAACGGGCGGTGCCGAGATGACGGCCCGAGCACATGCTCTGCGTGCCTTCAGGCGTATCATTAGCGCCCGAACGCATCGTCACTATGCGGCAAACAGGTAGACAATATAAGTTGCCTGCCTAGTTGCCACTGAACTCCGCCGCCGGTAGCCGAATCGCGTGATGAATCAGGTGTTCACGATTTTCGGTCGGCTTCCATCCCAGCACTTGCCTGGCCTTGGAGCAATCAAATCGCGCCCGCTGGGCTGCGCGATTCCCAATCGCGGTAACTGGGCATCTTGCGATCAGGATGCCGTACCAGACATTTGACGCACCACTTGGCCATGTCCATTGCGTAGAATTTCCAGATCGGTACCTGATGAGCTTCCAAATCGACTTGGAGGCAGCGTTTCAACTCGGTCACGTATTGTTTCGCGGTCAGCCAAGGCTCACTGACCAGATTGAATGACTCGCCTTCCAGCCCGTCGAGCTCGATGGATCGCACCAGCGCAGCCGCCACGTCCTCGACCAAGACAAGCGGTAAGGGGTTTTCGCCGTCCCCCCAATATTGGCAGATCGCATTGGCGCTCCACATTCCGACGCCCCAATGAAACGGGCTGCCGCCTCGGCCCATGACAATGCCGGGACGAAAAATGACCACCGGCAACTGCTGTTTGCGGTGCATCTGCATGAGCAGGGCCTCGGCCTCGAACTTGGCTCTGGCGTAGTAGTTCCGACGATGAATCTGTGGATCGAGCCCGGTTTCTTCGTGAATCGTGCCGGCCTTGCGGCCGGCGTAGTACGAGTCGATTGTACCGGTGTAGAGCAGTCGTCGCACACCCGCCGCGAGACAGGCTTCAGCCACGCGGCCTGTTCCCAGCACGTCCTGGCGGTAGTAATCGGGCCAGAATTTCGCGTGCGCCCGAGCAAGGTGAAACACGCAATCGACATCACGCATCACTTCGGCCAGTGAAGCCGGGTCGGACATGCTACCGCTGACGATCTGGATGCCCTCTTCCGCGGCCAAATTTCGCTGTCGCGTCAAAACGCGCACGCGATAACCCTGGGCAATCAATTGGCGAACCAGTTCGCGGCCAATGAAACCCGTGCCGCCGAGCACCAGCATCAGCTTGCCAGGCGAGGGTGCTGCATCGAGGCATCGCGGTTCTGCACTCCTGGCCGCCGCAAACAACGAATCGACATCGGAACGATGGTTACTTCCGCCTTTTGACGCCGGGATGGCTGCGATGCTCCCTGAAGTGCCTGTTGCCGCCGGTGCGCGAGCGGCGGAATCGTGACTGCGGCTCACTTGATCGGCTAATTGTTGACAAAAGGTGACCACCGCCGTTCCCGTTTCCGCCGAGATGCGTTCGTCCGGCCTACCGGCAATCGTCTCATAGAATGCGGCTACACACCGCTGAATGCTCGTACCGAACGCATTACCGCGTCGAGAGAGCTTGAACTTCGAAAGCAGATAGTGGGCCAAGCTGCCCAGTGCCTGCCGTTGCAGGCTGCGACCGGTTCGTCGAACGCGGCGGAAGCGATCGAAATTGACCCCGTAGCGCGTTGGCCGGTCGAGCGCATACGTCCCGGCTTCGAAGTCGACCGTGGCCGAGCCGTGCGAACCGCGGACGTGTAAATAGTGCTCCGTGATTCCGGAATTGAACGAGAACAGCAAGTCGGCGGCGGCGCGTCCTTTCTCCGCACTCACTGCGCCAGCGGCGGAAGAAACGCTGTCCATTGGGCAAATCGGTCGGATTATCGACATGGACTCGGCAGGATTCGGGCAGTCCCTCGAACAGGTCGTGCAAATGGGCGATCGAGTGTGGGCCGATTTCGAGAATGACGTTTTCCGGCCGGCGCAACATCCATACGTCGAACGGGCCTCCGGCCAACTGGCCCAATGGTTTGTTCCAAACAATGCTCACGTGATCAATGTGGCCTAGACGTCCGTGTGCAAATCGGTCCGCAACCGCTCATACTCGTCGGTGAACAGAAAATTATGGTTCACGCCCAGCGACAGCCCTCGTTCGTGGGCGAGCTGCAATAGCCGGCGGCAGTCGTCGCGATCGATGCAAAGCGGCTTTTCGATCAGCACATGTAGGCCGACCTCCAAGGCGCGACGCGCCGCGTCGTAATGCGTGTCAGGCGGCGTGAGCACATGAACAACATCCAGCCGGGCCTCGGCGGCCATCTGTTCCAGGCTCGCATAGCTCTCAGGAATTTTATGGGCAGCAGCCAGAGAATGCGCGCAGAGAGATCGATGTCGCAGACTGCGGCAACATCGATCTGCTTTTGGCAGCGAAGCGCCTGCAGGTGCCACTGAGCGATGTAGCCGCCCCCAAGCAATCCCACTCGCAGTCGTTTTTGCTCGTAAGACGTTGTCATGCGCAGTCTTGCAACTTGTTCGAGGAGAACCCGGTAGTGCCGGACTCCGCCTTATATTCGATGATGGTGCTGTCCTTGCCGCGCCAGCGGCGCCAGTAGTAGGTACAGAATCCTTGCAGTTGTGCAAACTTTGCCAGCATGGTGAACCACGCATAGTGTCGGGCATCGTTCGCTTCGTCTCCGTGCCGGCGGCGATAGCGATAAATGCGCCACATCTGCACTGGGTAGCCTAGCAGCAGTACGGAGGCCAACACGGATTGTGTGCCCAGAGCGGCGATCACAAGCGGCAAAGCACCGGCCCAGAACAGTGTGCTGCGGCGTGGGCCCACGCAGTCTCGCAAAGGACCGGTCCCATGCAGCGCGGCACGCTCCGCCAAGGCGTACCCCGAGCGGACCGTTCGCCTCCACCACTGAGAGAATCGCGCGATGCCCGCGTCGTGTAGTGTCATCTCATGGGCGACTCGCAATATGCTCCAGCCGCGTGTCCGCAGCCGCACGCACATCTCCGAGTCTTCGCCGGCAATCACCCGCGGATTGTATCCGTCCACCTCGCGCAGGGCGGAAGCACGTACCAAGGCGTCGCCACCGCACTCGTCGGCAAATCCGATTGCCGTGTTCCATTCCATGTCGCATAGCCGGTTATACGTCGACGCGTTGGGAAATCGCTCGCGACGACGACCGAACACGATGGCCACGTCCGCCCGCTCGCGCAGTGTCGCCAGGGCGGTCTCCAGCCAGCCGGATACAACCTCACAATCACCGTCGACAAACTGCACGAACTCAAGCTGCTGGCCACATTGCTCGAAGCGGGCAAAGCCGGCGTTGCGTCCACGTCCGGCAGTGAAAGGCTGCGACAAGTCAAGTTCCACGACGTCGACCCCGAACTCGCGTGCCAACGCCACGCTGCCGTCGGTCGAGCCCGAGTCGACGTAGACCACGTGTTCCACCGTCGATCGGACCGATTCCAGGCACAAGCGCAGTCGGTCTCCCTCGTTACGGCCGATGACAACCACGCCGATCGGGAGACGGCTGCGCGGGGCCATGGCGTGCGACGCCGCGCCTTGCGCGTGGTCGCCATCGAGGAGCGCTTGCTCGGGCGCTGAGTGGAGATCTGCGTAACTTCCATCGTGCCATCCAATGCCAACTTAAGTTGTTGCTCTGCCGAGGCCATGGTTTCCTAAGGAATGCCTGCGGAAACTGGACCCTCAGGTTCCTGCTCCGGTGTCGGTCGGCGCAACAATGAGTTCCATGCGCCGCGGCAGAACACGAGCAGGGCAAAACGCGCATTGGCCGCGTAGCGTCCGCCAAGCCGCAAGGGTTCTTGATAGATTCGATAGACCCACTCCAAGCCGACTGCCTGCATCCAACGTGGCGCCCGGCGGCACGTGGCCGGCCATGAACGTCAGAGCGGCGCCGACCTGCACGCAAACGACCGGTCCAAGCTCGCGATGATGTCGTGCGAGCCACAATTCCCCCTTCGGTTGACCGAATGACACGAATAGTAAATCGGGGGCCGCCGAAGCGAATGCGCTCGAGTAGGGCAGCGTGCTCGGTCGTGGAAAGATCCGCAAGCCGCGGGGCTTCGACGCCCACGATTTGCAAGTCCGGGTATTGCGCCGACAGCTGCTTGGCAGCCTGCATCCCGATACCGGGCTCACCTCCGAGCAGGAATATGCGATAGCCGCGCACGGCCGCCCAGAGCGCAAAGTTGTGGCGTTAAATCCGCGCCGGTCACCCTCCCCGGTGTGCGATAGCCTTTGAGCCAGGCAGCCCAAATCAATGGCATGCCGTCTGCCAATAGAAAGGCGGCTTGGTCGCTAGCGGCGCGAACGGCTGGATGTTGTGCCGAAAGCATCGCGTAGTTAAGGTTTGCCGTGATGAAATATGCCGGCTCGCGACGGGCAATCAGTCCGTCAACGGCGGTCAAAGCTTCGGCACGAGTCACGTTCGCCAGGCTCAAGCCCATGACGGCAACGGTTTGAAGGCCCGTCGGAGAAGTTGACTCGTGCGCGGCACCGCGGTGTTGGTAATTTGTGCCAGGCAGGTTAGTGCCGATCGATCGAGATTGTTTCGCCGCTGCGGATTCCGACAAACCGATACTTGAATCGCTGCAAACAGTCGCTTCGTCGACACGAGCCTCTCCTCTTGGAAGGCCCGCAGCCGGATTGTTCGCGGGCATTGGCCGCCCCGATTTGGTCGCAACGGAATTGGCAAACAAGGACTGCAATCGGGCGGCTTCGACTCTTGCATCATGAAACTGCGCAACGCGCCGGGCACCCGCGGCACCCAGACTACGAAGTTGCGCTTCGTCGGTCGCGAGGCATGCGGCACAGCGCGTCCACCAACGGCTCCACGGCCCCCGCGGAAACCATCCAGCCGCACAGCCCAGGCACAACTAGCTCCGCGATGCCCCCGACATACGTGGCGATCACCGGCGTTTCTAGAGCGAGGGCTTCCATGAGAACTACCGGCAACCCCTCGGCAAAGCTGGGCAGCACCAAGGCACGGGCGGCAAGTATCTCGTTGCGCACGTCGGCACCACTTTTCCAGCCAGTCAGTTCGACGGAACGCTCGAGTCGATGGTCCCTGATAAACTTCTCGATGGACTGTCGCAAGCTGCCATCGCCGACGATTCGCAGATGAAAGTCGACGCCCTCGGCAGCCAGCTGCGCCGCGGCTTGCAGGAGCAGGAGTATGCCCTTTTGCTCTTCGAGCCGAGCAACACAAACCAACCGAGTGGATAACGGTGGTCGCATCGTCGGCGACTTCAAGAATTGTCGGTCGAGGCCACAACGAACGACTTGCAGCTTCGGCCAGTCGCTGGGCTGCGACCAGCGACAGAGCTGGCTCCGGCCGAAGTTGCTAATTGCCACCACAAACGACGCACCGGCCACCTTGAGCGCTAGCCGCAAGGCCTCGGGCCGATCGAATTCTTCTGGTCCATGAACGGTAAAGCTATAAGAAGGCCCCCCCAGCGTGGCACAAATCAGAGCTACTGCCGTCGCATTGGTTCCAAAGTGGGCATGCACGTGATCGATGCCAGCACGCTTGAAATCGCGCAATAGCAGGCAGGCCTCAGCCAGATAGACCAGGTGCGTCAGTTGGCCACGGTCACTCTTTCGGCCCAGGCGAAATGATTGGATGACCGCCGCCACGAACCGTCGGGGTCGAGTCGTTAGCGTGAGCACGACTGCCCAAGCGAGACCTAGCGCGCCAGCATCCAGCACGACTTTGGTCTTGGATTTTTCCGCCAGGTCATCGGCGTCAACGAGTTGACCCCGCCATGCGCGCACGCTGTAGCGCACGATCGGCTGCCCAAGGGCCTCAAGCGCGGCGATCTCGCGGCGAATAAAGGTTTGGCTGGGCTGCGGATATTGGTTCAGCAAATAGGCCACGCGAGGCCTTGCATCCGCTACGGGGTGCGCAGGCTATTGCGTCGCATTCGGGTGCTAGAAGACAATCAAGCATGATGGCAGGAGCGATTTCGTCGGACAGCAGGGTAGGACTCGCAGGGCGCAGTACTTCGCTTCTGGGGCGCAATGAACTCGGCGATCTTGCGGATTGAACGCTTGGCAATCCGTATCTCATTCGGGTTTCAAATGGAAATTCAAGGGTCTTTCAACGTGACAGTTGCGCGGTGTCCAGCCGCCGGTTTTCTGGTACGGATACCGGCACCCGCCAATGGCTCGCGCAGGTCCGCACCCACTCTCTCTGGCGAGAGAACAAAAACGAAACATACAGTGGCAGCTTGTGCAGCACGTACAACGGAATCCGCAACAGTGCGGTCCAGCAGATACCATTGGGTGTATAACGGCTCAGCGCGGCAATCACGCTCGATATGGCCAATATTCCAATGCCCGCCAACAGGGCAGCCGGCAGATAGCTGGCCCCTAACAGGGCACCCCCGACTAAGAGCACTTCGCCCGCGGTCAAGAGCAGCGCCAACAACGACAAAGGCGGAACGAGCACTTCCAGGGCCATCACCAGCAAATCGAGCCGCATTTGCCGGACGGCGCCGACGATCAACCGGGGAGCTTGTGTAAGCAAGACGTGAAGATGACCATGTTCCCAACGCTTTCGCTGGCTGTCTGCACTGGCCCCTTGAGCCGGCAATTCAGCCAGCACCCACGCGTTGGGACACATCAAAGGGGGCGTCCCGCTCAAGAGCAAGTCGACCGTCAGGTGCAGGTCTTCGACAATGCTGCCATTGGCCAAACTCGCTCCACTCACCACGGACCAGGGGAAAGCCATGCCTGATCCGGTCAGCAGGCATGGCATGCCGAATCGCTGGAGTCCGAGCGGTCGAATGAAGTTTTTCAGCGTCACGGCGGCCTGCGATATCAAATCGCTCGGCTTCGGATCGGCCGGCGCCAACATCAGATACGCCGATTGTACGGGCAGACCAGTCCGGGCGGCGAGCGCGCTCAACAGTTCCACAGCCCGAGGCTGCACACGGCAATCAGCATCGACCAGCAACACTACGTCGGGTGGATCGGCGGCAATCTCCTGGAGACCGAATTGCAGGGCGAAACTCTTGCCGCGGTGATCAAGGTCCCGGCGCTGAAGCACGCGGGCACCGTGCGATCGAGCCACCGCCGCGGTGGTATCGCTGCAATTGTCTGCCACCACCCACAGCCGGTCGGACGGCCCCAACTGCGGCATGATGCTCTGCAACGTAGCGGCGATCCCGTCGGCTTCATTGTGAGCCGGAATCAGCACGTCGACTCGTGGCGAACGCGGGTTCCCTAGGGCCTGCCTCGTAGCGGATGGGGCGAGTCCAGTCTCTTTGGCTGCGGGCGTAGGGTGTGTGAGCAATGCCGCGATGGCTTCTACGGCAAGCACCACGAGTGGAACGCTGAGCAGTGCGGCGAGTACAAAACTCGCCATATCGATTCCCATTGTCGCGTCGAACCACATCGTTATCAGACTGCCTCAGATTGTCAGATCCGTACTAGCGTTTCGATTCCACGCGACCCTATGGCCGGGAACAAGTTTGTGGCCGGGAACAAGTTCAGCCTGTCGGTCACGAAGCCAATCGACCAGCTCGTGGTACGGTCAAGACCCCGGCTTCTTAGAGCCTATCCGAGAACCGTCCAGGAGAAGGGGACAGGCACATTTTGCTCCCAGGGCACCGCAAAATGAGCCAGTCCCCGACGGTTCTCGGATAGGCTCTTAATCTACAATTCCGAGCAGTGGGGCATTCATCGCCACAAGTTCTTCGACGACTTGGAGGGCCTTTGAGTCGGCATGGCGGGCCGAGGAAGCAACCAGCACGATGCCATCGGCGCGGGCCGCCATCAATTCCAGGTCGATCATCTCGCTGGTCGGGGGACCGATGACCAGGATCATTGTGTAGCGACGACGCATCTGCTCGATCAGGTCACTCATTCGGCGAGTTCCAAGACCTTCGCGCGGCCTGGGCATGGTGCCGACCGACAAGTAGTCGACGCCGGGGATGTCGGTAGGAAGGACGACTCGATCGATGTTGCAATTGGGCTCACTGAGATAATCTCCCAATCCCGGGCGGCACCTGACAAGCTGTGTCTTGGCGGCTTGATCCGCCCGCTCGGATTCCAGAGGTTGCGAACCGTTGGAAACAAACGACGTCTGCTTAGCATCGCCGTCCAAATCGACGATCACTATCCGCTGGTCCCGCTGCGATAACGTTTCCGCCACGCGCAAGACCAACTGCGTTGAGCTCTCGCCGGCCATCATGCAGGTAAACATCACCAGATACCCAGGTTGGTCCACGCATTGTTGCAGGCGATGGGCGAGCATCCTCGTCGGCTCGTCGCTGAGCGGTGGCGGGGCTGCTCGCTCGGACGCGGAGGGCTTCGCCAGCACGGGCAGGCAGAAGCGCCGCGCAAGCTCTCTGGCAACGTTGGGCCGGGTGCGCCGCCAGTCATATACCAATAGCGGACAAAACAGCAGAATGGCCGTCAGGCCGGTAAACCCGACAAACAGCTTATTCTGGTTCGACTTGGCGAACTCCAGTCCAGGTTGCACAGGGTGGACGATCGAGAGCTCGCTGACTTTCGCCGCCAGCGACCGCTGCACGGCCTCGAGATCGAGCTCGGCCCGATCGCGGGCGGCCTCCGCAACGGCCAACTCGTTCGTTAGGACCTGTATCGGCTCGCGCAGTGGCTTAAGCCGTTCAATGTCCTGGCGCCTCGACGCGAGTTGGATCGCCGCCCGATTCATTCTTGCCCGCTGCGCGATTGCGGCGGCAAGCAATGCGTTTGGCCTGGCCTTTTGCGGCAGCGTTAGGGGACCGTCGCCGCTCGATTCGTGAACCGGACCCATGGCAATGAAATCCATCGAATCCTTGAGCCTGGTCAATTCCAAGTCGACGTCGATCACGTCTGCCGAGTTGGTGAAATCGGCAAGGTTGTGCTGAGCGCCAACCAGTGCCCCGCGGGCTTGTTCTAAGTTGGCCAGGCAGATCTTCTCCTGTCGTTCGAGCGATTGCCGCCGCAGATCGGCCACGTGATCACGCGTTATTTCGACCAGACCATTCAAAATGGCCTCGGCCTCCGTCAGGTCCGTCCACTTGAGTGTCGTCACGATAATGTTGCTACCGAAGGGAACCTCGACCTGAACCATCTTGTCGAAGATCGGCAGCGGCACGACGATGTCGAACTTCTCCATGAGCTCGCGCAATGTGCCGCCCGACTTCATCAGCGCCCGTACCGACTGAACGTCAGCGCCGTTAGACGAACCGGGCCCGCCCGCCGCCCGCTCGTACAGGAGCGCGCTGGTTACCGTCCACCTTGTCGTAGCGAACCATCCCGACAGCATCACGCCCACGCCGATCGCGACGATTGAGGCGCACGTGAGATAGCGCCAGCGGTGTCGGGCGATCTTCAAAAGCGAGCGGTCGCCGTAGCTTGCTCCGGCCGTTTCGATCGCCGGCCGGTTGGCACCGGGTGGGCGGATGCCCGAATCAGTTCTCGCCGAATCGCTGTCAATCACTGTTGCCATTGGGTTACCTGAAGGGTCCATCAAAGTTCTCTTGGTGCCGATGTCGAGCCGACTAAGGAGTTGAATTACAGAGCTAACTCGGGCGGGCCGGGTACCAGTCGCCGGCGAAAGCGAAAATCGGGTGCAGGGCGCAGCGTAGACCGCTCGGCCGCGGCGGTCTTCCGCAGGTCGGCCATGAACCCAATGTTGAAGAACCAAAGAAATCCGAAGTCGGGTGCCATATAAACCGTCATGAACGCGAGCATTACGGCAACCAACATGGCTAGTTGCGCCGCGATCAACAAGGACTGATTCGAGTCCTGCGATAAGGCCTGCGGCAGCAATCTCGCGCCGGCGACAACCGCCAACAAACAGAGTAACCCAACGCCCAGATAGCCCGAGCGAAGCGTTTCGTAAAGGTAATGGTTGTCGATCGAGCGGAACACAGCCGGCAGCTTATCCGGGATCGGCAAGTCTGGCGGGTCGGCAAGTATGCGCGCACGGCCGTACCCGAACAGTCCGGCTTCACGGGCTGCCTCCTCGAAGACTAACAATTGCAGATACCGGTGGTTGGTTCCCGAATAGACATAGGTCGAACCGTTGATGTCGATACTCAGCTCGTCGTTCGGATCTTCATCCGACCAGCCACGTAGGGCTTCGACGACTTCGTTCCGACCCACGAGCACGACGAATGCGCTTGCCACCGCTACCGCAACCATTGCCTTGCGCAACGGGGCAGAACGAACAGCGCCGTCAGATAAAGTATTAGTAGGACGCCGATTTGAGGCCCGCGCGACATGGTGAAGAACACACCCACACCGGCAAACCAGGGAGCGGTGCGCCACCAAGAGGGCGCCAATCGCAGTTTTGCCAGGCTGGCCGCATACAAAACCCAAGGCAGCAGCGTCACAAAAACCATGCCCATGTAGATCGGATGCGTGGTCGATCCCTCGGCCCGGCGCAATCCCCAGCGATGGTTTTGCTCCGCGTTGAAGGATCCGACGTGCTCGACGACCAGACTAACGGGATTGACGTGGGTGATTGACTCGATTGCCGTCCAGACAGTCAGCACCACACAGCACCAGACCGCCACGTGGGTGAACTCTTGCACGTTCTCGGCCTCATCGAAGATCTTCCGGCCGACCAAATAAGGCAAATACCATTCATAGCCAAACGGCAAGATCATCGCGAAGGACAGCTCGGCATTCATGTATTCGGCCGTCAACTGGCTCAGCATGATGCCGAGCACCAAGCTGTCGCAAAGTACCCACCGGCGCGGAAAGAAGCGTCGAGTAGAGATCCCCAAAATGACTAGAGCTGTCAAAGCCGCGTAAGTACGCAGGTCCATCCTAATTGGACCGAACACCTGATAGATCCAGCTCGGTACCACCCATCCTGCTCCGCAGCAGAACATCGCCGCGGCGCAGGCGCCCGGAAGACCATAGGCACAACACGATTGCGGAAAAAGCCGCGGCGCAGACGTAAAACATGCAATACTCACGTGCGGAATCGGACCCTGCACGGCTATGCAAATTACGGGCCGGATAGCGCGTTATTCAATTTGCTTGCCTTTAGAGCCGACTTTAGTTGACCGGCCCGGGGTATTGGCTCCCGAACGCCAAAAGACTTCGGGTGGCGATGGACTCGGGCCCCGGCCGATGTAAACGTCTGAAAAACAGTCTTTCGCTTTTGATAATTCGCGTTTTCGAGATGAAAAAATGCAAGTGTAGGGCCATTTCGATCGAACGCCGACTGTCCGGTAGACATAATATGTCCCGCGACTTGGTGCATAGCCGGGGACGAGCGCCGATCGGGCAACCTAACGGAACTCTGACAATTGCCGATTTGCGAGCTTGCTCCGAAGGCCGCGCTGGTCGACGTTCTGGATGTGGGCCGACCACGCTTGCCAGGCGGCCTCTACCTCCGCTGGTAGCCGGTCGTCGCCGGCCGTGGCCTCGCCCACGATGCGGGCGGCATTGACATTCGGATCGAGATTATACTGATGGTCACGGGCCATGCCTCGATTATATCAGCCGGCTAGGACAATTCCCGAAAATCTCGGATTCATAGTGAACCAGTACCAACAATCATTAGAATTGAATTCCACTTGCAGTCGCATTACACTGAGCAGGCTGCTCACCTGTCAGAGTTGCAGTCAACGGCTAACTGGGACATCCCGAGCATTATCTCCAACCGGTTCGTTCAAATCACGCAACGTATTCGCGTTCACATGAACACCACATGCCTTACGACTAAGAAACGCCTCTTGATAATACAATGGAGAGGCGATTACCGGGAGGCATATCAACGACTTGCCGAAGGCGGTGGGGAAACTTACTACGCTCAACGCTACTCGGTCGAAAGTGCTGGTGATTTGGCACAACAGCACGATGCGGTCGGCGTGATGTGCCTTGGCGGGACACCTCGCTTCGACGAAACGATGCCTAATGGCGTTCGCGCAATGAGCGCAGGATCTGATTCACGCGCGGTCGACTATTCGGCTGCATTTGAGCTGATGGTCGCATTCCGACCAAGCCACCTGATTCTCACCACGCCCGATCATGTACTGTTAAGGCAGGCTCTCGCGCAAGGCGTTCAGGTGTTGCCCGTGTTCGCGGACATTTTTCTCCCCGCTACCTTCGGGCTGCCGATGTCACGGCGCCTCATCAAGACGCTTAAACACATCGTTTCTAGTCGGCGCCTTGCCCGATCGCTAAATGATCGCCGCATACGGTTTGTGGGCAACCATAATATCAACGCTTGTCTGAATTTAGTTAAGATCGGGGTTGCTGCTCGGAAGGTAATCCCCTGGGATTGGCCACCCATTGTCAAGCCGACGGACTATGAGCCCAAGGATCTAAAGGCTGACCGGGACGACTGGAGCCTGGTATTCGTCGGCGCCATGGTGCAAGAAAAGGGGGTCGGAGAGGCGATTCACGCGTTAGCCGAGTTGCGTCGGCGCGGAATGCCAGTTCGGTTGCGCTTGATTGGCAGAGGGGACCTGGAAAAGTTCCGGCGCGCGGCGCAGGAATCGGACGTATCTCCCTTCGTCGATTTTGCAGGTCCGCAGTCGCACAGCAATGTGCTAGCCGCGGTTCGCGCCGCCGACCTTGCGCTCGTGCCCAGTTGGCATGCGTATCCAGAAGGGCTCCCGATGACGATTTATGAGGCCTTAGCTGTGCGCACTCCCGTCATTTGCTCTGATCATCCGGCGTTTCGCGGTCGGGTTGGCGATGGGCTTTCGTCGGTGTGTGTGCCCGAGCGGTCTGGGATTGCGATCGCCGATGCTGTGGAAGCTTTGCTAATGGATCCGAGACGGTATCGTCGGATGTCCGAACAGACTGCCGTCACATGGTCGAAACTAGTATGTCCCGTCACCATGTACGAACTGATTCGCCGATGGGCAGCAGACACTGCAGAATGCGATCAATGGTTGTCGTCGCATAATATTAATTCCGGTCGCTATGAAACGAAATGCGATGACACGCGAGTGGCACCTTCCAAAGCCGGAAGTCTTTGCGGCTAGTCGACATCTTTGCTCGATGAAAGCCTTTTGCTCGATGAAAGCCTTTTGCTCGATGAAAGCCTGATTGCGAGGTTCATTCAACCTCCGAGTCAGCCGGAATCATGCAGGTCTGCCAGGCCGCAGGATTATGCCAATCCCGCAATCATTCCTATTGAATCATACTTTTTTCTAGGTGTTGCAAACGCGGCCTTCGCGAGCAGACACCAGGAACGAACGCCGGAATTTCTTCTCGCCGGACCATGCTCGCGCGAACGCTTTCCTAGTTGGTCGAAGATGCGTTGCTCGGTTGCGATGTAGGAGTCTGAGAAATCCCGGCAAAAGCCACTGAAGTACGTCCGGCTGACCTTAAGGCCCGACCGCTCCGCCAGAGCCACGAGCGACATCTCATGGAAAAAATTAATGTGTCGCGGGATGTCGAGATGTTCCCAGGAGAGTCCGGATTGTCGAGCGATCAGCGATTCGTTGTTCGGCACTTCGCAAAAGAGCAATCCCCTGGGCTTGAGCAACGCGACCGCACTGCGCAGTGCGGCCACTGGATCGCACAGATGCTCGATGACGTGCGAGAACACAATGCCGTCGCAGGACGCCAGGCGTAGCTCATCCGGCAGATGTTCTGCCGACCCTTCCAGCACAGTAGTCAACCGACTCCGAAGCGCCAGTGACCGCACGTCCCGCTCGACGCCGATTGCCCGGTAACCACGGTCGCCTAATGCCGCGACCAGCTCCCCGCCGCCGCAGCCGATGTCGACAATGGTGGCCGGTGGCTCCAGTGCCGCGCAGATCAGATTCAATAGCCGCTCGCCCGCGTCCATCTTCCACGCCAAGTGCGTTCGCAGCTTTGAATTGAAACTCGGCCTGCCGGCTGCGACCATGTGCGAGGCGCCGCTGGTGTAATACGAATCCAATTCGTAGAACTTCTGTGTTTCTTCCGGCGTCGGCCGTGGATACACAAACCCGACTCCGCAGGCCGAGCATTCGTAGATGCTCCCATGCTGGGTTGGCTTGAATGTCTTTGCATCGATCGGCATCGTGGCCTTGTGAATAGCTTCGCCATTGCAAATTGGGCAGCGTGCCATCAAAAGCGTCGCGGGGCTCGAAAGCGGTTCCACGCTTGAACTCGAAGAGTGCACGTTAATAAGTCATCCTTTTCAAGCAGGGTCTTCCCTGCCAGATTTCGACTTTGCGAGTCCGGCGGGTCTCCCACCGCGAACGACATTGTGCCGCTGAGCTATCAAGCGGCATCGACCGAGAAACTGCCGGAGGCTACTAACGCAGTCGCATCTGGCCGAACGCGGAAAGCTGAGGTTCGCCGGGCTTATCACGACGCCCCAGTCCCAAGCGCTCGCGCTGGTACTTGGTGGGACTCGTCGCCTCGGCCTGACGCAGATTATTCTGATACCACCGCACCGTTCGTTCGATTCCGTCGGCGAACGAAACGGTCGGCGTCCAGCCGAGCTCGTGCCGAAGCTTGCTACAGTCGATCGCATAGCGGAAATCATGGCCCGGCCGGTCGGCAACATATCTGATCAACTCAGTCGAGTCGCAACCTAGGTCGGGGAATAGTTTGTCGACGACATTACAGATTGTCGTAACGACTTCGATGTTGGTCATTTCACAGTTGCCGCCAATGTTGTACACCTCACCTGTGCGACCACGTTCCAGAACACTCAGCAAAGCTCGGCAATGATCCTCGACAAACAGCCAATCGCGTACGTTCTTACCATTACCGTAGATAGGCAGGTTCCGCCCTTCCAAGACGTTGAGAATCGTGAGTGGAATGAGTTTTTCCGGAAACTGATACGGACCGTAGTTGTTCGAACAGTTCGTCGTCAGGACCGGCAAGCCGTACGTATGATGATAGGCCCGGACGAAGTGGTCGCTGGCGGCTTTCGAGGCCGAATAAGGAGAGTTCGGCGCGTAGGGAGAAGTCTCGGTAAAGTACCCCTCGGCAGGAAGCGACCCGTACACTTCATCCGTTGAAACTTGCAGAAAGCGGAACTTTGCTCGGGCGTCCGAGGAAAGCGACTCCCAATATTCCAGGGCCGCTTCCAACAGTTCGAAGGTTCCGACTACGTTGGTACGCAGAAAACTACCTGGATCACCGATCGAGCGATCCACGTGCGTTTCCGCGGCGAAGTTCACAATGGCCCGGCAGTTGTAAGTCCGTAACAGATCGGAGACCACGGATTGATCTCCGATGTCGCCTTCGACGAATACGTGTCGGTGCGATCCGGCCAGGGGCGCGAAGGCCTGGGGGCTGCCGGCATAACTGAGCCGATCGAGGTTTACAACGCGCCATTTTCTCTGGTCAAGAACCCATCGAACGTAGTTGCTGCCTATGAAACCGGCACCACCCGTGACAAGAATCGTGTCCATGGAGTTAGCCCTCTGAAATTCGAGCGCACCTGGCTGTCGAAGCCAAGTATGTTCCATAAAAAAAGGGGGGTGTTGCACTCCGCCGCCAATCGCCGACGCATGCCACGTCCCCCCAGAGCCGGCTACGCGACTCTTCCTAGTTCCTACTTGGATTCAAGGGCAAACCCTGCGCCATCAAAGGGGTCTCACGACCAAAATTGGAACCCAAACATATAGGCAGTAACAGTCTCGGTCTAAATTAAACACCCGTTATAAGCGTGTCGCCCCGTAGTCAATGATTTCTCTCGCTTGCGAACAAGCCTTATCAGAATGGGCAGATCGTTCTCCCTTGGACAACATCGCCGATCCCAAGCGATAGGAGTCCGGACGAAGTGCGCACTGTCCGGACCAAGCGGCACTGTCCGGACCAAGCGGCACTGTCCGGACGAAGCGGCAATTTCTGGACGAAGCGCCACTGTCGCGTTCAAACCTAGAACGACAGGGCAGCGGACTCGTCGAACGCCGGCAACAAAACTCGGTGATACTCCTGCACCACGTCCCGCGCCTTCGCGTCCCAAGTGAACTTGCGCACAACGAGTGCCTTGGCCGCGGCGCCTTTGACGTCGAGCTGTGCGGGGCTCGCGACTAGTTTAGCGAATAGGTCGCTCAGTTGTCCGATAATCTCGGTGCGAGTGCCCATCCTGAGAGCAAAGCCGACGCTTTCGTCGACTAGCTCCCCTGGTCCGCCATAGGCGACGACGGCAGCCGGCAGACCAACTGCCATCGCTTCCAGCACGGCGCCGCCGCCGAACTCGCGGATGCTAGGCAATACGAACAGATCGGCATCGACTAACCGCTTGGGCACTTCACGATGATCGATCCAACCGGATAACCTCAAGTTGTCAGTCAGAGCCAGTTCGCGTGCGAGCTGTTCCAATCGAGGGCGCTGTGGTCCGTCTCCTATGATCTCGAGATGCACTTCGTTGCGGCGCAGGAATGGAGCTGCCGCTTCGATGAGCATGTCAGCTCCCTTATACGGAACTAATCGACCGACAAATACCAGCCGAAGCGGCGCAGTAGCCGACCGCTGTCGCGCAACGCTAAATCGTTGCGGATCGACAGCGTTTTCGGGCATGTAAACGCATTTATCGCGAAATTCCAGCGGTAGCTGCGAAAGGGTGTCGCGCGAACCCACTAGAATCCGCGACGAATATCGGAGCGTACTGTAATAGCCGGGCATTAACCGATAGGCGCTGCGGAGATACGACAGCCATTCTCGCTCGGCATGCCGTGCCTTAGCGAACTCACGCGGCCAGGGTACGCCACCGTTCAATGGTCCGAGAAGGAACGGCACTTTAGCCCGCGCAATCGCGCGCCAACAGGCTCGGGTGTGTCGGACTGACGGGTGTCAGGCGATGCACGACATCGAACTCGCCCGCGCGAATTTGCGCCGAATCGCCGCCATACGAGCAGTTCGAAGTAATAATAGGCAAAAGCGCAAAATGCGGTTGCCGTGGTCCAACCTTTGCCTGGCCCACCTCGCAAAAGATCGGCCAGACGCCACATGCACCGCTCCGCTAGCTCGGAATCGATCGTGCTGAAGTCTTGCCCCTCAACACCGCCCGAGCGACAAATCGCGTCACGGTTACGAACTTGTGTCACTAGATGGACGTCCGCAATTCGCGACAGGGCTTGCGAGTGGGACCAACCCACCAGCGGCACACTGGTCCACTCGGGATTGGCCGCCTCGGCAAGTAATAAGACTCGAACGCGTTTCATGCAGCCAACATGGGATTAGAGAATTGTGCTGGGCACGCTTGTCAGGCGGCGCGCGGCCGTCAGGCGGTGCGCGGCTTACCTATGACTCGCCGGAGGCTCGGCATCGTTGGGTGGGATTCAATGTGCGGGGACGACAAATTTTCGATACCCTTTGCCGGTCCCTCTAATTAAAATACCCTAACCACCGTCCGAACCGCAAATTGACGCAAATTGCATGCGCAAATCCGAAAGTCGGACGATTTACTGCCACTGCGGTCGCCCTTATGTGTTTGCCGCAACTAGCCTTTCCGCCTGTTTGCCGATAGCGCAGGCGCTCGTCCGGTGCCCAAACTCGGGCCGTGGCACACGATTCGCTTTTGAAGTGCCTAAGAGATTCTATCCCGCCTTACTATCTCGCTGGAATCATTTCCCATTATCCCGCTCGTAGCATTCCTGCTTTTCATATTGATAATCGTCTCCGAATTGAAAGCGGAGACCCCGTGGGTTTTCCGGCGTTACGCCCCGTTATTTCATATATAAACTAGGTTTTCACTTGAACTGTTCTTTGGCCGATTTCGCTTCTGAAAAGCCCCGGGCGCAGCCGCAGGATAGCCGTCGGGTGCAGCCGATGGCGCATGCCGCGTTTTGGATTGTCGCGGGATACGGCGGCAGCCAAATCTTGCGATTAGGTTGCAACGTGGTGCTGTCGCGGCTCTTGTCGCCGGCATACTTCGGCGCCATGGCGTTAGTGGTCGTTATGCTCATGGGCTTGGAAATGCTGTCGGACCTCGGCATTGGCGTGAGCGTCATCCAGAATCCGCGCGGCGACGACGAATCCTTCTTGAACACGGCTTGGACGCTACAAATTCTTCGCGGAGTTGTTATTCTGCTGATCACGCTTCTGATGGCCTGGCCAGTAGCCCTGTTTTACGATCAGCCGCATCTAGTATGGCTGGTGCCTGGGTTGGGCGCGTGTTCTGCCATATCTGGCTTCAATTCGACGACGTTATTTACCAGTAAGCGGCACTTGCTACTTAAGTCTCTAACGCTC
Organism: uncultured Planctomycetaceae bacterium; assembly: GCA_963793635.1. Lineage (GTDB taxonomy): Bacteria > Planctomycetota > Planctomycetia > Pirellulales > PALSA-1355 > CAWCAX01. The sequence goes on along the minus strand of CAWCAX010000004.1, from coordinate 3,121,058 downwards.
TTCGAGCTGTTGGCGCAATTTGTCGGCATCGTGGTCACTGTCATCTGGGCTTGGCTCTTTCCCAGCTTGTTGGCTCTATTGGGTGGAGCCATGTTCGCGGCAATTTTCAAAGCCGTTGGAAGTCATGTACTACTTCACGGTCGGAGGAACCACTGGCAGTGGGATCCGCGCGATCGTGGTGCTGATCACGTTCGGCAAGTGGATCACGGTTTGCTCGTTAGTGACGTTTTTAGCCACACAGCTGGACCGTCTGATCCTGGGCAAATTAATATCCAGTGCGCGGTTCGGCGTTTACAATGTCGCGGCGAATCTGACCGTCGTTCCGCAAATGCTGCTCCTCGCGCTTGCCTCGGGTCTGGTTTTGCCTATTCTTTCGAAGCATTTGCGAGACTCTGGCGGCAATCTAGAGGTAGTGCTGCGGCGAACCCGAGAGGCGATGCTGGCCGCTGGAATCGCTATGGTGTTGGCGGTATTTGTCGAGGCAGACTGGTTTTTCGGATTACTTTACGATTCACGCTATCAAATGGCGGCACCCATCGTGCAAGCGCTAACGACAATCGCTTGGTTCGCGAGTCTCGCCGCCACCCTCGAGCCGGCACTGATTTCGCTGGGCGACTCGCGAGCACTGCGATTGCCGGAATCGTTCGATTCGTTACCACTTTCGCTGCCTCCATTACCGGCTTCTATCTTGCCGACATATGGGGATTCATCCTCGGCCTAGCGCTGGGCGCGGCATGCGGGCAGATCACGCTACTGGTCAGCCTTGCCCGGCATCGAATCAACTTGTACGACCAAGACGTTTTGTACAGCCTTTTGCTCTTCGGATTATGCGCACTGGCGTGGCCATTTCGACAACCCAACGTCAGGTTGCATGGTTTCAGCCTGACGGCATTGATTCCGCAAATGTTTGTGTTGGCGACGTGCCTATGGGCGGGCAACAAGATGCTTCGCCTCGCGCAAATGCGCCGCGCAGCGTCGGTAGCTGTTCAGAGCGATCCGCTCCCGTGGGAGGCGACCGCGATATGAACAATGCATTCCCTAAAGGTATTATCTTGGCCGGCGGCGCCGGGAGCCGCTTGGCGCCGGTAACCTGTGCCGTCAGTAAGCAATTACTGCCGGTCTACGATAAGCCGATGATCTACTATCCGCTCTCGACTTTGCTGCTAGCCGGAATTCGGCAAGTGCTGCTGATCTCGACCCCTCAGGACATTCATGGATTCGAACGCCTGCTTGGCGATGGCAGCCGGCTAGGCATCTCAATCACCTATGCCGTGCAACCGAAGCCGGAAGGGTTAGCCCAAGCGTTTCTCATCGGCCGTGCGTTCGTGGGCGATGACCCCGTGGCCCTGGTGCTGGGCGACAACATTTTCTACGGTCAGGGATTTCAACAGATCCTCGCCCGGGCCTCGATGCGAGCCGTCGGCGCCACGGTGTTCGGCTATCCGGTCCGCGATCCGCAGCGCTACGGCGTCGTAGAACTCGACCGTCGCGGAAATGCATTGTCGCTCGAAGAAAAGCCAACCAAGCCAAAGTCGAACTACGCGGTCACCGGTCTATACTTCTACGACAATCAGGTGCTCGAGATTGCTGCCGGTCTCAAGCCGTCGCCACGCGGCGAATTGGAAATCACCGACGTCAATTGCGAATATATGCGCCGCAATCAGCTCCACGTCGAATGTTTCAGCCGCGGTTTTGCCTGGCTGGATACGGGCACTCACGAAGCCCTCTTGCAGGCCGCCAATTTTGTCGAAACCATCGAAGGTCGGCAGGGACTTAAGATCGCCTGTCTTGAAGAAGTGGCTTACCACATGGGTTTCATTTCGGCGACGAAGCTCGAGGAGCTCGCCGGAGAATTCCGCAATGAGTATGGAGAATACCTGCGTTCGCTGCTGACCCGACCGGAAATCGAACTGCATCAACGCAAATACAATCGCTGACGCAAAGGCTAAGTTCAATGCTTGTGCAACCGTCGAAAATCTCAGGCATGTATTTTATCGATCCAAAGGTCTTTGCGGACGCCCGTGGGCACTTTTACGAGGTGTTTCAGACCAAGCGATTTCGTGAGCACGGGCTCCCCGACGCGTTCGTCCAGGACAACCACTCGCGTTCCGCCCGCGGCACGGTGCGCGGCCTGCATTATCAGATTAGACATCCGCAGGGCAAGCTGTTGCGCGTTGTGCGAGGCTCGATTTTCGACGTGGCTGTGGACCTCCGCAATGGGTCACCGACGTTTGGCCGCAGCGTAACCGTGGAACTCTCCGAAGAGAATCGCCGACAGGTCTATATTCCACCCGGCTGTGCCCATGGCTTTTGCGCCTTGCGGGAGGACACGGAACTCGTTTACAAATGTACCGACCTGTACTACCCGGAATACGAATGCACTCTGCTGTGGAATGATCCGGCGCTCGAAATCGACTGGCCGATCAAAGATCCGCTGCTATCCGAGAAGGACTGCCGCGGCGTGCCTTTGTCGGAAGCGCCCTACTATGATTTTGCGATCGAGAATGCCATGCCCGCCTATACAGATACCAAGCCGCGTGGTCTCTAGATGAATCTGCTGATAGTCATCCTTAACTATCGAACGCCTCAAGTCACGGTCGATTGTCTGGCATCGCTAAATGACAAGCAGGAAGAAATTCCTGGCGGTTTCCGAGCCGTCGTCGTCGAAAACGGATCGGGCGACGGCAGTGGCCGACGGATTCACGAAGCGGTGCGGCAAAATAACTGGGCTGATTGGGCCGAGCTGCTGGAGTCGTCGGAGAATCGTGGTTTTGCAGGAGGCAACAACGCTGCCTTGGAACTTCTGGCCACGAAGTATCGCGGGGTTCGTTATGTGCTGCTTCTGAACAACGATACGATCGTTCACGCCGGAGCACTCGCACATTGCTTCGAATTGATGGAGCGCGAATCAGATATCGGCGTGATGAGCTGCTTGCTGCTGAATTCGGATGGGTCGCCGCAGAACGTGACCCGCGACTTCCCCAGCCCTCTGAAACAAGCGGTTTGCACATTTGGCCTGCCGTGGCATTTGCCCGGATATTTCGCCTGGGCTGATATCTACACGGTGCCGGATGCCCTGCTCAAGCAGAAGCGCGACGTGGACTGGCTAGGCGGGGCTTTCAATTTCATCCGCGTCACCGCGCTCAAGGATGTTGGCGGGGGTCTAGATGATTCGTTTTTTTTCTACGGCGAAGATATTGAATTCTGTTTCCGGTTTCATAAGCACGGCTGGCGAGTGCATTATGATCCCGCGGCGGCCATTACCCATATCGGCGGCGCTTCGTCAGACCCTCGTCGAATCGGCGAAAAGCTGAAAAACGCTTACGTTTGGCGTGCCCGTTACCAGGTTCAACGAAAGTGCTACGGAGTGACCGCCGCTTGGTTCATACGCGCGTGCGACCTATTGGCGTTGGCACTCCGCAAGGCGACCATGTTTTTGAAGGGCAGAAACCGTTCTGAGCCGGAACAATATCGACATGTTTCCGACGCACTGGCAATACTGCTCAAGCCTCTCGGCGGCGGCCCCAAACTCGCGCCGAAGTCACCTGTCAGGATCTCGTCCGCCAGCGATACTGGCTGACTTATACGGCGACAGGAACAAGCTGTCTTGCATGCACTCGCTTAGTGAAATCGCGAAAACTCGACCGTCACTGGCTGCGACCGCCGATGCAGCGAGGCCGCGTCCATTGCGCGTTCTCGTCGCATTGCCGGGCCTGCATCGGGTCAACCGCGGGGCTGAGGTCGCACTCGAGGAGGTGGCAGCGCGGGTCGCTTCCCGACCCGATCTTGATGTCACCTTGTTTGGTATGGGTGCGCCGCGTGCCAACCAACTCTACAGATACCGGCAACTGCGCGGTATCGGACGCGAGTATTTCGAAAGGTTTCCACGCGTTCCGTACCTGCGAGATCAATTTGCTTACGAAGAACTCTTCTTCGTACCACAGCTGTACTGGAACTATCGTCCCGAAGAGTACGATGTGACGGTGACGTGCGGCTATCCATACACCAATTGGATTCTGCGGTCAAAACGCCAGCGAGCATGTGCGCCGGCCCATGTCTTTATCACGCAGAACGGCGACTGGATGGTTCAGGCGAAGAACTCGGAATTCAAACATTTCTCATGCGATGCATTGGTTTGTACGAACCCCGAATATTACGACCGCCATTGGGACAAATACCGGCATTGCGTGCTAATTCCCAACGGCGTCGATACGGCACGTTTCAGCCCGGGCCCATCCCATCGCGGGCAGTTTGGCATTCCCGAATCAGCGCCGCTGGTGTTGACTGTGAGCGCGCTGAGTGGCAGCAAGCATGTCCTGGATGGTATTCGTGCCGTCGCCGAATTGAGTGACGCGTGGATGATCGTTGCGGGCGACGGCGAGCAACGCAATGAGGTCGATGCCCTAGGCCGAGAACTCTTGGGGAATCGATACTGTCGCCTGATGCTTCCGCGCAAAAGAATGCCTGATCTCTATCGCGCAGCGGACGTTCTGCTGCACATGAGTCAGGATGAGCCCTTTGGCAATGTCTATGTGGAAGCGCTTGCCACGGGGCTGCCGATCGTGGCCCATTCGACTTTGGTAACTCAGTGGATTCTAGAGGATCAGGCGATATTAGTGGACACTTGCGATCGGGCAAATGTCGTTGTGGCCCTGCGGCAAGCCCTTGCCGAGCGCCCATCGGAAAACACCGCCGCACGCCGATTGCTTGCCGAGCGGCGGTTTTCGTGGGACGCGATCGCGGCCCAATACTGCGATTTTTTCCATGCTGCGTGCCTGCGGTGAAACTGCAAGCCCGCGATCAGCTTCGGTTTGCAAGGTTCTGTCGAAGCGCCAGATATTCAGCCAAGGCTATCGACCAATTCGGTAGCTCGGGTCCACCCAGTGCGCGATACTTGGCGGTACTGAGCACGCTGTAAGAGGGCCGCGGCGCCGGCGCGCCGTACTCGGCGGCGGTGATCGGCTCGATTCGCGCTTTCAAGCCGGCCTGGCGGAAAATCTCGCCGGCAAATTCGAACCATGTGGTGGCGCCTGCGTTCACGACGTGATAGACGCCGTACGCGTCGGTCGAAAATAAAAACGCGATGGCCCGCGCTACGTGGGGCACGTAGCTCGGCGTGCACTGCTGGTCGCTCACTACGCGAACCACCTCGCGCTCCGCTCCGAGCCGCAGCATCGTGTCGACAAAGTTGCCACCCTTCCCTCTTGGATCGCGACAGCCATAAAGGCCGCAGGTGCGCACGATGAAATGCCGTCGACAGCCGGCAGCGAGCCGCTCCGCCGCCAGCTTGCTCTGCGCATATCGCCCCTGTGCGCAAGTCGCGTCGAGCTCACCATGGGGCTCATTTTGAGCGGGCCCGCCAAAGACATAATCGGTGCTGATCTGTACCAGTGTGCAATCCAATTCGGTGCAGATATCGCTCAGACACTCGACGGCCGTGGCGTTAACCGCGTTGCACAGCTCGGGCTCTTTTTCGGCCTGATCCACCAGCGTGTAGGCGGCGGCGTTGATAACGACTCGCGGAGAATGGGCCGCCAAGACTTCTCGAATCCGAGTGCGATCGGTCAAGTCGAGCGAAGCGCGATCGAACTCCGATCGCGTCTTCGCCAAGTTGCCGACAAAGCTCACGGCCCAATTGCCCCCGGCTTCCGAGGATCATCACACGCACCGAAGCGTCTCCGATTTGTCGATCGATATTCCAGCTTTTCGTGCGGGATGACGCGGGCTACCGGACGTCAACTTCTCAACTTTAGCTGGCAAGAAAATTCTCGTGGGGGAAGCCAATCGCGGTAGTCCAGCCGCGAATATCATGGACCACACCACGCTTTGCTGCAACAGGGCGGCCGCTGCCGATCGTCAAACGTCGAGACCGATTCGCCCCTCCAGTCAGATCGTCGTGATGATTCTACTTCGTCGGCAGGAGCCGGGCCATACGCACAAATTGCCTCATCCTTGGACTGTCACGTTCCCAGAGCCTCTCCGAGAACCGTCGGGGACTGTCCCAATTTTGCGCAGTCCTCGGAGCAAAACGGGACGGTCCCCTGCTCCCCGCGGTTCTCGGATAGGCTCCTTATTGCAGCGTGTTGGGGCTTGAGTGGCTTCGTTCCGCGCATAATCGATACAACCGGCGTTCCGTGACGGTTGAAATCCCGCGTCTGGATTGGAACTGGCAAAACACGACGCTCTCAAGAAGCTGTCTCGGTAAATCTTATCGCGACGCGGTTTGATTGGCACTTCTAAAACAACCATTCTAACCCGACCCGGAGTCTGGCGGTTGGAACAGTAATGGGGACCGTGCCGCAAAATAGAGGAGCCTTAGGCGTCGATTTTGGCCCCATCTGCTGAAAACGCGTGCTATCAAGAGTCGAAGGTAAGAGACGTTGGAAGCGATTGTTTTCGCAGCCGAACGAATGGATTCGTTTGGTTTGAATGGACCGGCAGGGAGGCATGGTGATGGCAATTTCTGCGGGGGATCGGGAATGCGCCGGGAAAATCGCTCCTGGAGCCCGTCGGTGTCCGACGGCAGATCCCATTGTCTGTCCGGCCGTGAAAGGGTCATGGCCAAGGCGGCTGCGCCAGTTGCTGCGGTTAATGCTTCTACTAACCGTCCTGGACAATTGCGGCTGCCACCTTCCGACACTCGTACACCGGGAACCGACCAAGCCGCTCCCACCCGTGGATGTGCCGAATGAACTCGCAAAAGTTGCGTTGCCCCGCTACGTAATCGAACCGCCCGACGTGTTGGTGCTCGATATCACGCGGGTCGTTCCCCGCGGCACTCCGCAGATTATGCCGCAGGACGTGCTTTTGATCCAATCCAGCGTCGCGCGGGCCGATCAGCCGATTGCCGGCGCGTACCCTGTCGAAACGGACGGCACGGTCAATCTCGGCCCTGCTTACGGCTCGGTGATGGTGGCGGGATTACAGCCGGCCGAGGCTCGCCTGGCCGTCGAAGATTTCTTGCGCAAGATATTGAATCAGCCGCAAGTCACTCTGAGCTTGATCCAGTCTGCCACGAAGCAGCAAATCAGCGGCGAGCATCTTGTCTGGCCCGATGGAACAGTAAACCTTGGGATCTACGGCAATGTCTTCGTCGCCGGTGCCACGGCGCCAATGGCCCGCGCTCGAATCCAACAGCATCTAAGCCAATTCCTGGTCAACCCGGAAGTCTCGGTTGATGTCCAGGGGTTCAATAGCAAGACCTACTACATCATCACCGAGGGCGCGGGCTTCGGCGACGGCGTCAATCGTTTCCCCGTCACGGGAAATGAAACCGTCCTGGACGCAATCTCGCAAATCAACGGGCTCTCGCAGGTGTCGAGCAAGAAGATTTGGGTATCGCGTCCCGCGCCGGGTGGCTCGGGCTGTGACCAGATTCTGCCAGTCGACTGGGTTGCGATCACCAAAGGCGGTTCGACGATGACGAATTATCAAGTCATGCCGGGCGATCGTATCTTCGTCGCGCAAGACCATATGATCGCCGTCGACACGGGCTTAGGCAAGCTACTCGCACCCGCCGAACGTATCTTAGGCTTTACGCTGCTCGGTACCCAAACCGTACAAGCGGTGAATCGCTTTCCAAAAGGCTACCTCACTCCGCCCAACCTGGTTACCGGGTCCTAATTCGCCTGACCGATTCGCTTGAAAATCACTGCCGTCAATCAGATTGCCGACCGCGAGCTTAGCCGTGAGCAAAATAACATCCTCTAATCCTTATCGAAATTGAGACGCATTCGTGTACCGCTCCTGTCGTATTCAGAAGTCAGCTTGGATCGTCGTAACGGTGGCGTGCCTACTTGGTCCGTCGTCCGCTAACGGTGCTTGGCCGGGCTGCATGGACCAATGCGGAACAAAGGTGCACTTTTTTTTCACCGCGCCTTCGGGTCCCTACGGTCGCCAGATAAAAAAAGATGTGCCTCGCGGCACATGCCTCTCGGGGCCGCCGCACGGAATCTACGGCTATTACCCGCCAGTTTGGCAACAATGGCCGATAGAAAACCCGCCAGGCTCGCAAATCGAACCCTACTCGCAGCCGGAAATGTCGCATGAGCCGGTGTCGCCTTACGAGGCAGTACCGGAACTCCCCCTACCGCGAGGTGCGGCCCCGAAGCCAAGTCCCGCAGATCGGTCCTCGCTGCCGAGCGACCCAGCTGCGTTGCAACGACCGCACGAGCCGGAATCGACACTCCCAAGCCAGGGCCGAACAGCGCTGCACACGCCGATTCATCGCAGGCAGAACGAACCCGGTCAAATCCGGCGCGATCTTGATCAAATGCAGACGCCCGTCGCGCCCCTAACACCTAAAACGTCAACATCGTCGGCACCACCTGTCCAACTCGTACCATCGAGCCCGCGTCGTCAGCCGCATCTAGTGATCGAGCCAGCGACGCCTGCGCAGCAGCTATCCGGCCACGTGGACGAAGCGGCACCAAATCGCACGCCCCCAGTGCATCCCCAAAAAGTCGTGAAAAAACGCGTGGCAATGCCACAATTCGAAGCCAGGCCCGCCGATCGCGAACCCACCGCTGTATCGTCGACCGCAATTGGGCCAACGCGGGATCTGCCATCGACAAGCGACCCAATGTCGTCGCTCCGTGAACCGCAGATTCGGATCCGCGTCCAGCAGAGAGAAATCGCGGAGCCGACATTGCACGCCCTGGCAAAACAACCGGCGGCCCGGACCATCCGGGGCGCTACTTCGCCGGTTCCTCCACCGGCAACGGTTCGATCGATAGAGCTTGGACCGAATTCGCACGGCCCCCTGGCCGTTGAATCTGTCCCGGTCGCGCCGCCCGGAGTTTCGACTCCGACCCTAGAGTTATCGCCGAAATCGCGGGTCACGGTGGACCGAGTACCGAGTAATCCGATGGTGGCGAAGTCGCCAAACTTAGGTCCGTTGCCGCCGACCGTTGTGTCGCCGGCACTGCCCGAACGGACAAAGGTCAAGCCACCTCGCTCCGAATTCGCTGCGCCCGAAAGTATGACCCCTCTTCCGCGGACAAAAACAGTTCTCGTACTCGCTTCGCCGAGGCGCCTGCCGATCGATACGACCACCACGATGCAGAGCGAAACCGAGCATCAAGGCTCGTCGATTGGGCGACCGAATCCACTGCGATTGCGAGCCACTGTGGCACAAAGCGCTGTGGCACAAAACACTGTGGCGCAAAACACGCCAGAACGTTCGTCTGTGCCCGCAACCGCCCCGGCGCAAGACTCCATAATCGTGGCGCCGGGTGATCCGAAGTCGAATAACGCAATCCCCGCCGCGCCGCAGGTCGTCGACAACGGTGAAACAGCGCCCAGCGAGACTTTCGCCGGCGGCTCGTCGCAGGCAGTTCGTTTGACGCCCTCGAATCCTTTGCGAACCGAGCAATCTCCCCGCAGTCATCAAATTCTAGCGAGAACCACGGGCCGGCCCGCTTGACAATCCCTTACGCGAACAAAGGATCGAATCGGCGCAACGACCGACGATATTACGCTGACTGAGTCTTCCAAGTTGCTGCCAACACTCGAAGCCCGCATGGACGAAGGCGGTTCGCAGCCGGCGGGCCTGATCTCGTGATGAGATTACCGCAAAATGCGCGAATGTTGCAAAAAGGGGCAAACGCCGCGACCTCGAGGGGGGTGGCAAAGCCGACCGCTCGCATGACTGCTGGACAGCACGCCGCGGTCGTGTAACATGAAAGTCGCGGACGGATTGAACGGCGGGACAAGGATTCGAGTTCATGAAACGAGGATCGCATGGCCGTTGACAGATTTTTTCAGCGCGTATTGCTGGGATCCATCCTGGCCGGATTAATGGGAGGAGCGGCGCTCGCAATTCCCCCGCAACCCAATCTCAGCCGCAATTCGCTTTCCGTGCGTAGCGTCGGCCCTCGATATGTCCCGCAACGTAGGACGCTCAGCCCGTACCTCTCGGTCGTCCCGGGCAACGTCGCCAACCTTTCAGCCGTGCAATTCTTCAACCTGGTACAACCGCAGATTCAACAGCGGAATTTCAATGAGCAGCAGCTTGGATCCGTGCAGCGATTGCAAACCGAGATTGATACCAACGCGGAAGAAATCGGGGATCTGGAAAAAATCGGGAAACGCAACCCGAGCGGTTACATGACACATCAAAGATATTTCAATCAACCGCTCAATTCGAATTTGACTGCGCGGGCCCTCCGGCATTCCTCGATAGCTTGGTCACATATCGGCGGTGCCCGACCAAGCACCGGCGCCGCCTCTTCCCACAGGCGACGCGGGAACCGCTCGGCATTGTTCCGCGCCCCCTCACATGGTTTTGAGCGGTGCCGCCCTTTGGAGGCTCTTTTGCGGCCACCTTCCGTGCCAGGCATTGACTCTGGAGTGCTGGCCGGTCTCTACTGACAAGATTGCCTTGATCGTCGTTCATTTTCCATCGACATAACATCGCTCCCGGTCAGAAGCATCCATGAAAGTCGTGTCCGTTTTGTTCGTCATCCTCGTTGCCCAGTCCACTGCGGTGAGCGGTGTCTCGATCTGGATCGAAGGAGAAAACGCCACTCAAAAGGACGTTACCCAGCACCGTTGGTACGACGCGGTGAAGAAAGAACGGATGTCCGCCAGGGACTGGCTGTCGCACTACGACCAAGCCAAGAGGGGCTCGGCCACGTATAAGTTCCAATCTCCCGAGACCGGCGATTTTACCTTCTGGTGGCGGGGCGGCTCTTTTGCCGCGAATGTCTCGTACGCGCTTAACGGCGCACGCGCCAAAGGAAATCGTTTTTGCGGACAAGCGCGGCGAATACATGATTTCCGTTAAGCCCGACCACCGTTTTCTGGCTTGGGTTAAAGTCGGCAGCGTGCCATTGAAGGCGGGGGAGAACAGCATTACGTTCGAAATTCACGGTGATATCGCCAATAGTGGCGGCATCGACTGTTTTCTGTTCGATAACAGCGGATTCGTCCCTTCAGGCACGCTCCAGCCGGATAGCGTTGTCGCTCAAGTCGCCGCGCAATCCGCCGCGCCGGACGACGCGATCTGGGTTGAAGGCGAAACGCCCACCTTTGCCGACGTCACCAAACACGGCTGGTACGACTCGGTGAAGAAAGAAGGGATGTCCGCCGGCGACTGGCTGTCGCACTACGACCCGAACAAGCCCGGCACTGCCACCTATAAGTTCGAAGTCGCCAGGCAGGACGAATACACCTTTTGGTGGCGCGGCAATCCGTTTGCTGCCAAGGTGGAATACAAATTGAACGCGGCCGATTGGAAAGAAATCGACTTCACGGACAAGCGCGGCGAATACATGATCTCCGAGAAACCGGACCACCGCTTTCTGGCGTGGGTCAAAGTCGGTAAGGTACCTCTGACCGCGGGCGGGAATTCCATTGCCTACAAAATCCACGGCGACATTGCCAACAGCGGCGGCATCGATTGCTTTTGCTTCACGCGCTTGCCGTTCGTGCCAAGTGGTGCAAACAAGCCCAGTTCGGACCTGCCCGCCAAGAGCGCGGCGAACGATTGGTTTGCGGTCGTTTTCGACGTCGATCCATTTTCGCCGGCATCGGTCACCGACATGTCGAAGTATATCGAGGCGCCGGCCGGCAAGTACGGCTTTCTCGAGCGCGACGGTGACCATTTGCGATTCGCCGAGGCCGCCCAGCCCATCCAATTCTGGGGTTGCGGCGCCAACCTGCAAGGCACCCAGTTCACGCGCGGCAACTCACCCAACGAGTCCGATATTTGCGCAAGAACGGTGTCAACATGATTCGCCAGCATCCGATCGCCGACGAACTGGGACCGCTGGTCAATGGCAAGTTCGACGAACGTCGACTCGACGCGTGGGATTGGTGGTGTGCCGAGCTGAAGAAGTACGGCATCTATATGACGTGGTCGGTTTTCTACGGCCAGAAAATCAGCCCGGCCGATGGCTATCCGGCGGAGCTGTTTGCCGAACTGGACGTCGTCGATCAGCAAAATAACCTCCGCAACACGTACGGACTGGTGAACATTTCACCCAAGCTGCAGGAGCTGCAGCTTGAGTACTTGCAGGCGCTGCTGCTGCACAAAAACCCCTACACGGGTCTGCGAGCCGTGGACGATCCGGAGCTGGCGGTGCTCGAGTTCCAGAACGAGGACTGCGTCTTCTTTCACTTTCCCCTCAATGAACTGCCCGACGGAAAAAAGCGGCCGTTACACACGAAGCGTCTGCGGCAGCGCTTCTTCGAGTGGAGCAAGGCCAAGTACGGCAACCAAAACGCTATGAAAAAGGCTTGGGGCAGCTTGCATTCGGGCGATAGGTGGGACAAAGGAGAGCTGGAACTCATGGCCGCCTGGCAACTGGGCGAAAATGGGCCGGGCCCAGGCTTCCAAGGGCAGACCGCTCGGGCCGGCGATTTCATCCATTTTCTTACCGATTTGCAGCGCGGCTTCTACGAGCGCCGCGAAAAACAGGTCCGCGCGCTGGGCTTCAAGGCCGTCACCGTCACTACGGCCTGGCGCTCCGGCGGACCGGCATCCGATCCGGCGAACTTGTACTGCGACACCGCCGCCGACATGATTGACCGGCACAACTACTTCGGTGGCGGCGCCGGCGGCCACGGCATCAGCCTGGGCGAAGTTCACAACGAAACTCATCTGAGCCAACCCGGCTCGGGCCTGTTGAGCATCGGTCTATACCAGGTCGCCGATCGCCCGTTCAGTTGCACGGAGTGGACACAGATTCCACCGAACCAATGGAAACTCGAGGCCGCGCCGCTGATGGCCTTTTACGGCATGGGCTTACAGGGCTGGGACGCATCGTATCATTTTCTCAACAGCCGGGTTTATCCCGGCGACGGCTGGCCCGGCCTGAGTAGCTACATGACCGACACGCCGCACTACATCGGACAATTCCCGGCCCTGTACTTCGCCGTGGCGCACCAGCATATCAAGCCGGGCCCCGTTGCCGCCGACCGGCATTTGACGCTGGGGGAGCTTTATTCCGGCGTCGATCCGCTCAAACAGGACTTCACCGGCGGCGGGCACGACGCCAAGACTCTGCAAGGACCCTTGGTCACGCCGGTCGAATCGCTCGCCATCGGCCGCGTGACGGTTAGCTTCGACGGCGGCAAGAGCACGGCTGTCGACGTCGGAAAGTATTGGGACAAGTCGGCCAAAACCGTCCGCTCGATGACCGACGAGCTCGTTTGGGACTACGGGCGGCAGTTAGTGACCGTGCGGGCGCGAAGACTCAGGCCATTCTGGGCCGCGCCGGAAACGAGGCCGTCGAGCTGCCCGGCCTGTCGGCCAGGGTAGCCACGCAGTTCGTTTCGCTAATCTTCACGCCGCTGGACAACCAGCCGTTGGTCGAATCGCACGACATCTTGATTACCGCAATGGCCCGCGACAAGCAAGTCAGCACCCAATTCAGCGAGGACGGCAAACAACTGCTGGCAATCGGCGGCCCGCCGCTGCTGATGGAGCCGGTGCAGGCCAGGCTCACGCTCAAGGGCGCGGTGCCGACGAGCGTAACCGTGCTCGATGTCTATGGAGTTCCAACCGCCACGACCGTGCCGCTCGAGAAAGACGGCTCGTTTAACCTGGGCGGCGAGTACCGCACCTATTACTACGAAGTGCGTCGTTGAAAAGCAGACGGACGCCGAGGGAATCGTCTCGGTGGGGGCACAATGATGTCCCCCGCCAGAGATCAAGTAAGAGTGATGGACCACAAATGGTCTTCACAACAAACAAAAACCCGGCCGTAGTTTCCCCCTGCAAGCTCGGGCCGGATCTCCCCCGAGTTTCCCGCGTGCTGTCAAACCCGAGGCAATGCAATTAGAAGGTGGCTTGAGGCCGAAAGTGCCTCAAGTGGCGCTAGATCGCCGCACTTCAAACGTAAGGCTAGCCCCCTTGCCCCTAGTGCTTCGGATTTTTTGATTCGTTCGGGCAATCGATCGTGCCCCAATTGATCGGGTGCCAGCATTGCCAAATGTCTTGATGAGCGCCATCGGGCTGATGGCACGAAATCACTTTCCATTGACTGCGATTGCCATGCGGGACAGATTTGACACCCAATTTATTATCGTTTTATTTAAAAATTACTTTATTAATGTCGCGGCACCCTCCCTAGCTTGCCGGGACAATCCGGGTCTTTGAGAGTTTTGTCAGTCTATTTTGAGATTTATGTGAGTCCATTTTTTATGCCTGCTCGGTTTGCACGACGTGCTTGCCCAATCGGGTTGCATGCACTGGCCGTGATGACAGTCCGACCAGGTCGGTCCAAGCCAAATCTTGGCGGGTCCAAACCATTAGGGGGAAGGCGTTTACATGGCGAGAATTTATCAGTCCCGATAGGGGGGGTTCGCGTTTGGCATAAACCGTGCATTATCAAGATGGGACAAATGGAAAAGATGTAAGGCGCCATGGGGATACGTGGACAGTAGTTCATCATTCGAGCGCAAAAGGAAAAAACAGCCCAGTACTGAACGAATTGACAATCTGGGTGGTATTTGGCATAACCCGTCCGCTAGGTAGAATGGGTCAAATGAAAAAGAAGCGCAGCGATGGTTGGATATTCCGAACACGCATTCATTGTTGGAGTAAATGAAAGAATGACTCGTTCCTTGCATTTTGATAAACCGAATGGCGGACTTCGAGTCGAAAAGAAGGGCTCTCGTCGAAAACAAGTCGCACTCCAAACAATGGCTGAGTTAAGCCGCGTACTGCGGACGCCTCTGGCTCGAACCGTGGAGCAGATGCAGTCATTGAATAGCTCGCCGGATGCCGGACCAGGTGCAAGGCAAGTCAAGGAATCATTGGACGAAAAGCCGATTGCCCCCACGAACTCGGCCGAAAGCATTCCTGAGATTCTCGCTAATCTAACCTTTCTCGTGGATTTGCTCGATTCCCTGAGCGAGTTGTCCGTGCCACACAGGCACGACACGACCAGCGAGTTCAACCCCGGCGTTCTGGTTCGTGAAAGCATCGCAGAGCTCGGCCTACAATTCGCGCAAGCGCAGGTTGAGCCAAGGGTCGTCCTATCCCCTCAACTGCCTGCCATGATCGTTGGCGATGCGGTCTGCATGAAGCGCATCCTGAAGTGCCTTGTTACTTATGTGCTGCGCAGTCAGCCGAGCTGCCGATTGCACGTCGAATGCCGGCCGGAGCCAACGCAGATGAATCGACCGCAGTGCTTGGAGATCGATGTCTACGACGAGCATGCGGCCGATCTGCCGCTCCATGTCACTAACGGGTTCAAGCCCCGCTCCCCATCGCAACTACGGGCCGACACCTCAACGTCGCTCGGGGGGGCTGGGCGCCGTATTACAGACGCTACGCAGCTGACATTGTTCATCGCTTACCGAATTTTGCGCACCGCCTAGGAGGCCAGGTACGGATTTACGATCAGCCTGGCCGAGGCATTCGAGTATTAGCGACGCTTCGGCTCGACCGGTTGCGGACCCGTGCGAGCACGCTCAATGCGGGCACGGCCACAATTTTCAAGGCCGGCGCGAGCGATGACAATTGGCCGTCACGGCCGCGGGCTCGATCCGTATCGCGCCAGACGGTTGCCAAGCCCCGGCGTCAGAGTGTGGTTCAGTTTGAGCGCGATCCTCGCTATCGTGCTATCATCGACAATTACGTACGCAGTTTGCCGGAGATCGTTTCCGCTTTGCGTGACGCAGCCTTGACCGACCAATTCGACGCAGTCCAGCGTCATGCGTTACGACTAGCCGGAACCGGCGAGTTGTTCGGCTTTCCGGACTTGACGTTGGCCGGCCAAGAGATATTCGAGACCGTGGCCCGATGTCCGTCCCGCGACGAAGTCACGCCTTGTATCGATGGTCTCGAAGTTTTGATTTCGAACGTCTGCCGGGCGAATGAGTCGCCGGCTCCTGCCCTAGCACGGATTGCTCCCCGCTAGAGAAGAAATCGAATCCAACCGGCCCGGCGGAGCTCCACGAACGTCAAGTCGGCTGATAAAGTCAATCTGCGCAGTGGGACATTATTTCACCCCATTCATACCCCATGCTGATCGTAGGCCGATACTTCCTACGAGGAGCTATTTCGACCGATCCTCCTGTCATGCCGACCGCTCTACCCTACCCGCGAAGAATATCATGCACGAGACCGCGTTAAAGCCGATTGTCATCGTCGCCGACAACGACGCAAACCTTTTAGAGATGATGAACTATCATCTGAGCGATTGGGGCTATCGCGTCGTATGTGTCCAGGACGAGACTCAACTTCGCCGGCGCCTCGCCGAGCTACCCGCCGATCTGGTTCTGCTAGACCTGGGTTTCGGCGACCAGAATGGGCTGGCCCTATTGGCCGAGCACTTGCCGCGTCATTTGTGCCCACCGTTTGTCGTCTTCGCGGCGAATGGTTCGATCGAGCATGCCGTGCAAGCCATTAAGCTGGGGGCGTGCGACTACGTTGCTAAGCCGGCCGACCTGGTACGCCTGAAGGCCGTCGCCGCAAGCGCCGTCGAACGCCATCGGTTGTGCATTCCCGGAGAGTTGCGCAATACGACTGAAGGCGATGCGATGCGAGCGATCCTGGGCAACAGTCGAGCGATCGGCCGAGTGCGTGAATTGATTCATGACGTCGCCCGTACGGATGCGAAAGTATTGATCCTCGGCGAGAGCGGCACTGGCAAAGAATTGGTTGCCCGGGCAATTCATGATCAAGGCTCGCGCAGGACCGCGTGTTTGCCCCGGTGAATATGGCCGCACTTCCTTCGGGACTAGCGGAAAGTGTGTTGTTTGGTCATGAAAAAGGGGCGTTCACGGGAGCCGATTCGCAACAGAAGGGCTGGTGCGAAATGGCACACGAAGGAACTTTGTTCCTCGACGAGATCGGCGAAATGGATATGCCCCTGCAAGCCAAATTGTTGCGGTTTCTACAAGACAGCACGTTTCAGCGTGTAGGATCGAACAAGCAATTGTCTGTCGACGTGCGGATCATTGCGGCTACCAATCGCAATTCGGCCACGTTGTTGCGAGACGGACGAATGCGCGAAGACTTGTATTATCGCTTACACGTGCTACCGATTGTCATTCCTCCATTGCGGGAGCGCCGAGACGACATCCTAGTGCTGGCACAAGTCTTTCTGGAGCGCGCCGCAAAACGATATTGCAAGAAAGTCAACGGCTTCAGTGAAGCACTGAGCGAAGTCATGGTAGGCTATCAGTGGCCTGGAAACATTCGTGAGCTTGAGCACTTTGTCGAACGGTTGGTTATTCTGTCACGCAATGCGACAATCGGTACCGCAGAGGTGGCGCCTGAGATGTTAGCCGTGCTGGCCTTTCCGCCACCCACAGATGCCTTCGAGTCACAACCCCCAGAACGACCCGGTATGCGTCACGAGATTCGGCATATGGAAAAGGAGGCTATTATCCATGCGCTCCTACAAACCGAATGGAATGTCGTGCAAGCCGCGCGGATCCTTGGACTCGGCCAAGCCACCGTTTATCGCAAAATGAAACGCTACGGAATTAGTCTCAAACGCGATAGCCAAGCAGTCGGCAACAAAGTCGAACCGATGTTGCCGCGCACCATTGCCTCCTAGCAGTCCGTTGACAAATGCCCTCGTGGCATTTTTCAACTTCGCCAAGCTCAGCGCAAAGCCCCTCGCGGCTCGCAAAATAACGACTTGTGTCGCTATTTTGTTATCGCATCCCCGCGATGACGCAGGCGTGTTGAATTTCTCAACAGGCTGCCAACGTACGTGGCCGCAACATCGACCTAGACTCCCGAAGCAGGGTTACCGTCAGTTCGCATGAAGTCGCTGCCCCAAATAAGGTTGAATGTGGGTGGACGCTACCATGGTCCGCCGCGCTTGATAATCTTGCGGGCAATCTCTTTCTGACAGCCCATCGCATCGAGCGTGACGGTCGTTGCTTTGAGTTCGTACAGCTCCGACAGCAGCTGCACGGCCCCAATCTCGTTCGACTTCGAATCCACAGCTACTTGACCTCAGGTCGCCCGAGTTCGCCCAAGCCGACACCAAGTGCAACGGGTTGCGGCCGGCAATTCCGTCGCACGAGCCGCGCAAAATCTTGCCATTGATGGCGATCTGGCGGCCGCCTCGTCGAGCCGCCGCCGGATGCAAGCGCTCGGCCTGACGCGGCATTTTTCTCTGAACAATGATCGCCAATTATCACAATTGAGAATCGACGTGTTGGCTAAAGAGCCTCGTGCCAGTCAGCCGATTCAGGGCCGCAAGTGTGGATTGAGTGCACGACTCGTAAACGTCGATTCACGTTCAACTTGTTTCGCCGCTTTGCTGATCGGGATACACCAGGCCGTTTTCCTGAGGTAAGCGTGGCTCGCAATTCATTTTGGTAATTGCCTTAGGGTGCGGTTCCGAAGGCTCCCTGTCTTCGCCAGTTATACGTGCGCGGCGATAATCGCAAAGCGTCGCAGCCAGAATTGATAATCGCGCTTTGTACTCCGAGTTGATGAACGACTCTTTCGTAGAAGAGCGGAAAATCGGTGCGCGATGATTGCCAACACATTCGATGGATACTAGCATTTCACATTGCGAACGCGATGCGTGCGCCCGCAGAGCCCGGAGTGCGACTCCGTGCCTGAATGTTCTAGCGCGTACAGTTTGCGTATTGGAACGAGGAGAAGAGGCATGCGTGCCGAAGTGCGTCGACTGATTCGACGATGTGTTTTTGGCGCTGAGGCGGCCCAAGCATTTCCCCGCGGCACGCGAGGACCGCATGCCTTTGTAAAGGGGATCGAAGAACTGGAAAGTCGGCGACTGCTAACCGCCGCGCCAACTGTCGGCGCAGGTGTGGGACTCGCCGCCGACTACTATTCCGATGAAAATCTAACGAACCTCGCGTTCACCCGAGTCGACCCGACGGTCAGCTTCAATTGGACCATGAACCCGCCCGGAGGGTCGCTGGGTAGTTCCGGTTTTTCGGTCGAGTGGTCGGGGCAGATCCAAGCCCAGTTCACGGAGACCTATACCTTCTATACGAATGTCGATGACGGTGTTCGGCTTTCGGTAGATGGAACGCAGTTGATCAATGATTGGACTGACCACGCTTCGCCCGTTAACGACAGCGGCAGCATCGCACTCGTGGCCGGTCAAACCTACGACATTCAACTGCAGTATTTCGAGGACACCGGCGGCGCCGGAATACAATTGCTATGGTCCAGCGCCTCGACTCCGCAAGAAGTCGTGCCTGCGAGCCAGCTTTATCCAACCGGCAGTTCGGTCACGGACACCTGGCTCAATACCGATCTGGGTTCCCCGTCGATAGCCGGATCGGTGACTTCTGTCGGACCGCAGATGACGGTCAACGGAAGCGGCATCGGGTCGTCGGCCGGCAACGACCAGTTGCAGTTCGTCTACAAATCATTGACCGAAGATGGCCAACTGACGGCCGACATCACGGGCCAAACCGCGTCGAGTTCGACCGCCGCGGCCGGTCTGATGTTTCGCGACGGTCTCACTGCGTCGGCCGCCATGGTCGAGATCGACGCCGTGCCCGGGGGCACTATCAGCTTCAACTACCGGCAAACTCCCGGCGGCGCGGTGACCGCGACCCCCTTGACGATCAATCCCGGGCCGATCTGGCTGAAATTGGTTCGAGACGGCAATTCGTTTGCCGGCTATTTTTCGACGACCGGCAACAGCGGCACGTGGAACCTGGTTGGGACCGCGGGAATTGAGCTGTCGAATTCCTTGCAAGTCGGACTGACTGCCGCTGCCGGCAACACGACGTCGATCAATAGCGCTAGCTTTGCCAATGTCGCCTTAAGCCAGACGGTACCGCTGGGCGGCAATTTGAACGGCGAACAGGACTATACGGGCGATTTTGCCTTCGTTGACGCGATGAAGACGGCCGCCACTTTCTATACCATCAATACCAACGGGGTGGGCTTGAATTTGAATCTCCCGGCGCCGATCGACGCCCATGGGAATGCGTGAGCGATTTTGGCGTGTACGTCAACGCCGTTGCCCCGGAACCCGGCACCTATTCACTGTCTTGCGTGTGCAGCACGGAACCCACCGTGGGATTGGATCTCACGCCCGGCGCGGTGAACAATACCAGTTACAATCCAGCCACCGGAGTGTTTACGGCCAACGTGAACGTCGTCAGCCAAGGGACTCCCGGCGGCCCTGGGCAATTCGTCCTGACGTTCAAGAACACGAGCGGCACGCTGACGGACCTGCAATTGATCCGACCGGGCTACAGCACCACGGATCCGCCGATTTTCACCAACGACTACCTGGCGTCGTTACAGCAGGGCAATCCGACCGTCTTGCGGTTTATGGATTGGGACCAGACCAACGGCAATGTGACATCCAATTGGTCGGATCGCACCCTGACGACGGATGCGACGCAAACGCAGTACATGACGGCGACCGTCAATTATGGATTCGGCTCGACGACCGTAACCGATCAAAAGGGGGTCGCTTGGGAATATATGATCGACCTGGCGAACACGTTGCACACCGACATGTGGATCAACATTCCTTCGCTGGCGACCAATGACTACATAACGCAGTTGGCCACGCTGATCAAAGACAACTTGGATCCCGATCTTAATGTTTACGTCGAATACAGCAACGAAGTCTGGAACGGCCAATTCATTCAGACCGGGATGAACACCGTGGCTGCCGAGGCCCAGGTCGCCGGGGGCGGCTCGAATCTGAACTACGACGGCGCAACCAACCCGACCCAACTTAGCGATCGGCTGATCGCCCAAAAGCTGGTCGACGTCAGCCAGATTTTCGGCTCGGTGTTTGGCTCCGGGGCGATCGATACCCGGGTTCGCCCGGTGCTGGCGTACGAACTTGGCCAGGACTATTCGTTTTCCGACATGTTGAACTACGTCGCGGCCAACTATGGCGCGCCGAAAAACTACTTCTACTCACTGGCGGTTGCGCCGTATTTCAGCCTCGGCGCGGAAGATAGCAACTCGAACTTGTCCACAAACGAAGTCTTGGAAGGCTTGGCGGCGGCAGCCCAAAGCTACGCGACAAACGGCGTGATTGCCGGTGACGTCGCGGAAGCCGGAGAATTCGGCCTGAAGCTGAATGCCTACGAAGCCGGCCCCGACACCTTCGGATCGAATAATATCGCCGCCAAAGAAGCTGCGAACCAGTCCCCCCAGATGCAGACCATCATCACCAATTTCCTCGATACATGGTACCGCCAAGGCGGCGGACTCATCAACTACTTCGCGCTGGGGGCATCCTCGTTCGATTCGCAGTACGGGACCTGGTCTATTTCGGACAATATCGACGACCTGACTGAACCAAAAGAGTTGGCCTACGATGCTGTGCGGGCGTCTCCTCAGCCCGCCGCGACCAGTGGCATCGGTCTGCCCGCGCAAATCGACGCCCGCAATTACATCGGTGCCCCGACGCTGACCGTCGATCCCTACCTGCGATTCATCAACGCGAATTCCACCTATTCCTACCTGGTGCAGGCTCCGGCTGCGGGGACTTACTACTTGAGCGTGAGCGCCGCCGCATCGACGTCCGGCGGAATCCTCAACGTGCTGGTCAATGGTGTCGCCGCCGGCAGCCTGTCAGTGCCTGATAATGGCGACGACAACACCTTCGTAGACACGCTCCAATTGCCGATGTCCCTGCAGTCCGGTCAAAACGTGATCGAGTTGTCGGTTCCGACCAATCGACCTTACAACATCGATTCGCTGAAAATCACCGACGCCAGCCAAACGAGTTTGGGTGACACGTTGCCAATGATCGGGGCTTTGTACTTCTACTATCAGCAAACGGTGCCGATAGACGGCTCGTTCAGTACCGGATTCACCGTCAACGATGCTACGATCAATCCCAATTCGCTCGCAATCAGCGTCACCTCGGATAACCCGACGCTCGTACCCAACAATTCTGCCAACCTGGTGGTTTCCGGTTCCGGACGATCGCGAACGCTCACCGTCATCCCCGCGGCAGGCCAAAGCGGCACGGCAAACATCACGCTCACTGTCAGTGACGGACAACTGAGTCGCAGCGTACTATTCACCCGACTCACGGTCGGCACCAGTTCACCAACAAATCTTGTGGCGACGGCGGTGGGCCCAAGCCAAATCGACCTGAATTGGAGCGACAATGGGCAAAACGAAACCGGATATGTGCTCCAAGTTGCGACCTCAAGTAACATGGCAGGCGCCACCTCGTACAGTTTGCCCGGTGGCAGCTCAAGCTATTCAGTGCCGGGCCTGAACTCGAGTCAAACCTACTACTTCTCGGTCTATACAACCAGCAGCGGCGGCAATTCGCCCACTTCCAACATCGCCTCGGCGACAACGGCAACTCTGTCGCTTTCGGCTCCGACCAATCTCGCCGCCATGACAGCTTCACCCGGTCAAATAAACTTGTCCTGGGTCGATGACAACGTGACGTCCGGCTTTCAGATCGACGTGGCATCCGACTCTGGCTTCGCCAACACGATAGAGACCCTGACCGCATCGGCCGGAGCGAGCAGTTTCCAAGTAGCGGGTCTCGCGGCCAACACGACCTATTACTTCCGCGTCAGAGCGGTCAATTCAGTTATCGTGTCGCCCAACTCATCGTCGGCTACCAACGCCACTCTCTCGGAGCCCTCGGTCTCGCTGGCCAACGCCACGCAGTCGGTCAACGAGAACGGCGGCACCTTCACGGTGACCGTGAATCTATCGGCCGCCTCGGGCGTGGCCACGACCGTGCCGTTCACGCTGGGCGGATCGGCCGTGAGCGGCGTGAATTATTCGGGCGTCACCAGCAGCCCGATCACGATCCCGGCCGGCCAGACCAGCGCCACGATCAGCGGCACGCTGATCGACGACGGTAAATACGAGCCGAACAACACCACGCTGACCGTGACGCTAGGCACGCCCACCAATGCCACGCTGGGCACCACCACCAGCGACACGCTGACGATCAACCAGAGCGACCCCGAGCCCTCGGTCGCGCTGGCCAACGCCACGCAGTCGGTCAACGAGAATGACGGCACCTTCACGGTGACCGTGAATCTGTCGGCCGTCTCGGGCGTGGCCACGACCGTGCCCTTCACGCTGGGCGGATCGGCTGTGAGCGGCGTGAATTATTCGGGCGTCACCAGCAGTCCGATCACGATCCCGGCCGGCCAGACCAGCGCCACGATCAGCGGCACGCTGATCGACGACGGGTTATATGGCCCGAACAGCGTGCTCAGCGTCACGCTGGGCACCCCGACCAATGCAGTGCGGGGGTCAATCACTTCCGAATCGGTCACCATCGTGCAGTTGCCGCCGCCGATCAGCAAAGTCAATTCCTTGGCGACTCGGCAGAGCGCGCTGAGTTTTCCTGTGACCGTGACCGGAAGCGATCCTGCGCCGGGTCCGGGAGTTGCTTCGTATGACATTTACGCGGCGACCAATGGTGGCCCCTTTACGTTTTGGACCAACGTGCCGGCCGCCAGTCCAACCGCCCTTTTCAGCGGCCAAAGCAACACGACCTATACGTTCCACAGCATTGCTCACGACCTGTCGGGCAACGTCGAACTGAAGAGTGCCACGCTGATCGAGGCCAGCACCTATGTTCCAGATTTCACCCCGCCCGTGACGCATATCACGCCAACCGTTACCAGTCCGACCAACGGAACATTTTCGATTGCCTACTCCGGCACCGCCCCCGGGGGGAGCGGAATTTCCAGCTTTACCGTGTCGGTCAAGGTCGACAGCGGTGCGGTGCAAACGATCGGCCAATTTCCGGCCGGAACGCCAACCTCCGGAGTCTATTCCGGGCAGACCACCTATCAAGGATTGCAGGACGGCAGTTCGCATAGTTACGCCTTCTACATCCAAGCCACCAATGGTAACGGCGTTCAGAGCACACCGCAGGCTGCGACGCCTTTGCCCGAAACGTTCAGCGCACCCATCATTCCGCAGGTCACGGCTTTCAGCGTGGAGAACGGATTGTCGGAGCGCTCGTACATTCGCTATCTGAACGTGACGTTCAACGAGCCGGTATCGAGCCTGATTCTGAACACCAGTACCGTGAAGCTCGAACAGTTCGCCCTGGATGGCGTAACTCCCGTGGGCTATATCAACCTGACGGGCAAGATTACCCTGGTCGACCACGTGATGGCAATCGACTTTGGCGCGGGCGGGATCGGCGGCAGCGAGAATCTGGCTAACACCTTAGGAAACTATACGGCGCTAACGGCGGACGACGGTTATTACAAGCTGCTGATCAATCCCGACAATACCGGCAATCACCTCGCCACGGAGAGTTTTTACCGCTTGTTAGGTGACGTGATTGGCAATGCGGCCGGCGGGCCAACGACCACGGGAGCCACGGTCAACGGCAACGTGATTGGCATGCTTTCCAATAACGATCTGAACGCGATTGCCGCGGCCGTTGGCCAAACGGCCACTGCGCAAAACCAACTGCTTAACAACGATATCAACGGCGCCGGCTCGGTAACGGCGAACGATCGAGTTTTGGCCGCAAAATCCTTGGCTGCCGGTCGACGTTTGGCGGCCGGTTTGTACCTGAGTGACTGATCCTCCTGCCCAGACAGATGCGTTTAGAGCCTATCCGAGAACCGTCCGGGAGAAGGGGACAGGCACGAATGGCACTTCCTGAGCAGGTAAGTGGTTGCCGTGAGTTGATATAGGCGCAAAGGCCGTCCGTGCGTAGATGAGGGTTGTCGAAGCCATCTCATCAGGCACGGAGGCCTTTGCAATGTGGAAGTCTATCGCGGGTTGGGTTTCACACCAAGTCCGAACGGAGCGGAACAAGTTGTTGGCCGCTGGCGGGCTGCCGTTTTCGGAACTGCTGCCAGCATCGGACGTGGAGCGCGTCTTGCGCGAGGAGCAGGCGTGGCAGCGAGAGGCCTTGTATTCGCCGCTGGTGACATTGTGGACCTTTCTCTCGCAGACACTTTGCGCGGACCACTCCTGCCGCCAAGCAGTCGCCCGGTTGCGGGCGTTTCTGACGGCCGAGGGCAAAACCCCTTGCGCCGCAGAGACCGGCCCTTACTGCAAAGCCCGCCAGCGGTTGTCCGAAGCGGTGTGCGCACGGTTGGCTCGCGACGTGGGCGAAGCACTCCACCAGCGGACGAGCGACCCAAGATTGTTCGGCGGTCGGCCGGTGAAGCTGGTCGACGGCACGACGGTGAGCATGCCCGACACGCCGGCCAATCAGGCCGAGTATCCCCAGTCGGGTTCGCAGAAACCAGGCTTGGGCTTTCCGATCGCCCGCCTGGTGGCGCTGCTGTCGCTGGCCAGCGGCGCGGTGGTCGATCTGGCGATCGGTCCCTATGCCGGCAAGAACACGGGCGAAACGGCCTTGTTCCGGCAACTCTGGCGCAGCCTGTTTCCGGGGGACGTGGTCGTCGGAGACCGCTACTTTGCCTCGTTTTGGGACCTGGCCCTCTTGGCCCTGGGCGGCGTGGACAGCGTGTATCGGCAGCATCAACTACGTCTGAGCAAACGCTTGCGCGTTCAACAACTAGGTCCGCACGACTGGCTCTTGCGGCTTCGCAAGCCAGCCTGTCCGGCCTGGCTGGACCGGGCCAGCTACGAGCGGATTCCCGATGAACTCTTGGTGCGGGAGGTGAGCTTCCCCGTGCGTGTGCGCGGCTGGCGGGTGCGCGAACTGACGATTGTCACGACCTGCTGCGATGCGGTGCAGTATCCTGTCCCCCAACTGGCGCGGGTGTATCATGCGCGGTGGCAAGCGGAGGTCGATCTGCGGACGATCAAGATCACGATGCAAATGGATGTGCTGCGTTGCAAGTCACCGGCGATGGTGCGAAAGGAAATCTGGATGCATTTATTGGCTTACAACCTGATTCGCACCGTGATGGCCGACGCGGCCGAGCGAGCCCAAATGCAACCGCGGACGATCAGTTTCAAAGGCGCGCTCCAGACGCTGACGGCGTATCGACCGCTGGTGGAGCAGGCCGCGCCGCAGGACTTGCCGGAGCTTTACGACGCATTGTTCGCGGCCATCGCGGCTCACGTGGTTGGAAACCGTCCCCATCGTTACGAACCCCGCGCCATCAAGCGTCGCCCCAAACCGCACGACCTCCTCACGATCCCTCGCCGCGAAGCGAAACGCCGCCTAGTTGCATAACTTACGACTTCAGGAAGTGCCATTCGGGACAGGCACATTTTGCTCCCGGGGCACCGCAAAATGAGCAAGTCCCCAACAGTTCTCGGATAGGCTGTTAATAATGCTTGAAACCGAACCTCCCGCAAACTATTATGGGTGCACTTATAGGTTCTGCGGGCAGACTGTCCGTATGCATGCCGTTAATGTAATATCAACTAGCGTAATTTCGATCAGTCCATTCAGCTGACTCGAAACGACACCAAAGACGAAACTTCTTTGCCGCAAACGAGCATCTGGCGTTGCCGGGTCGAAATGCTACCTACAAATTATATAGCGACGGAAGACTAGTGAAAAACGTCATCTTGGTTTGGTTACTCGCGGTCTTAACTTTCGCTTGCAAGCTGCACGCGGATATCGTCGTCACGGTCGGCGACCTTTCGCTTCCGGCCGGCTCGAGCGGCGTACTGCCGGTCTATATCAGCAGCACCGCGTCGGACCAGTTGGCCACAACCAGTTTCGAGTTTGTCATTACCCAGGGCTTGCTAACGAATACCTTTCTGGCATTCGACCCGGCCAACGATACCTCGACTGCCACATTCAACGCGACCAACCCCCCCTATGCGCCGTACGTGTTTGCGGGGAATAGCTTCGATGAATCGACTCCGACATCTCTGGTGTTTAATATTGGTACGACCGCTTATCTCAACGACACGCTCAACGGCGGAGATTTCACGGCTGACTTCATGAACGCTCCCGGGCTTCCCGGGGGGACCATGGACACCCTTTTGGCGCTTTTGCCGCTGACCACCGCGACAGGTGCGACGCCTGCCGCAGGTGATACGTTTCTCGTGAGTCTCGTGCCGCTTAGCGACGACGGCGACACGCTCGGCCTGAATTCTGGCTTCCAGGACGCGCTTGGCAACTCCTACGCATTCAGTAGCACCCCTGGCACAGTGACGATCACGGCATCCTCAGTGCCCGAGCCGGCAGCGTGGATCCTGGGCCTGATCGCAATGGCCTTTCTGAACGCTTATCGCGCAAAGCTGCGCTGAAAGTGGATTTGGGCTTCGGTTCTTCGCGTAGCCTGACTGAACCACCTTCAAGCGAATGAATCCTCTGCCCGAGTGTGACTTGCGCCGCTTCGGGTCCGATGGTTTTCCTAATCGCGGTTGCCGCCGAGTTCCTCAGGCGAACGGTATTCGACTGACGCGTCTTCGGCCATACCGGCGCAGCGCGTGGTCGGTTCGTTCGTTGAACGCAACAATCACGTGCGGTTGCACAGTGCATTGGGTTACCTTACACCGGCCGACAAGCTGGCGGGCCTGGAGAGCGTGATCTTCGCCGAGCGGAATCGCAAGCTGGAAGCCGCCCGCGAACTGCGTCGTACGGTTCGTTCCCAGCCGCCGACCGGAACCGGATCCGGAGACGAGGCTAGCCCGGGAGTGCAGAGCGGGCGGCAATGAGCACCCTCTGCAAGGCCCCGCAACAGCGGCCGAATTCGTCGCGTAGTCAACCCACGATTCGTTAACGCCCGTCGCTCACAATTCCAATTTCCGCTGCACCAGGACAGTTTTCGCAAAGCGGTCAAAACAGAGAACCGATAGGCCAGCGCTCGATGTTCGGGACCGGGCATTTGGGTGCGTTTGCCGCACTTGCTCGACGTCAATCAGGCCTGTCTTTCGAAACCGAGTTCGGTTTCCGGCCTGCCGGTGTGCTGGCCTGGACGCCAAAAAGTACATCTTCTCTTTCACTAATTTCCATTTCCCACGACGGATCATCCGAACAAAATGAGGACAAAGCGGTTAGGTCGTGGTCTCGATCGCGATGGAGGCACGGAGTTTTCGGCCGAATCCAATTGATTCGTGGCGGATCACCCGCGTCAGGATCAGTCCCTCCCGATTCGCAAGACCTCCCGGTGTCGGCTGAAACCGCGGCCGGCTATTCCCTTTGGTTGAAACACTCGAGAGGCTGAAAACGTGGCGACCAAGCCGATTTCGATTCATAAGACAACGACCAAGCCTGGCAGCCATGTCCGCGAGGTCTGTATCGCGGCCGACGCCGCGCGAAAGGCCTCGGCGAGGTTGCGACTGGCCTGCGCCGATTTCGGCTTTCCGTTGCTCGACCACCACCACGTGTTGGCGTTGATCCGTCGGCTGGGTTTCGGCGGCGTCGACATCGGGGTGTTTCCCCAGCGGTCGCATTTTCAGCCTGGCGAGTATCTCGACAATCCGCAGCGCGGCGCCCGAGAATTGGCTGATCGGGTCGGGCATCACGGACTGGAGTTTGCCGACATCTTTCTTCAGTTGGGATCGGACCTGCGGGAATTTGCCGAAAATCATCCTGACAAGCGCCAGCGAGAGCGGTCGCGAGACATCTTCCTGCGCACGCTCGAACTGGTCGTGAGCTGCAAGGCTCGGCACATGACTAGCCTGCCGGGTATCCTGTGGAGCGAAGAATCGCCGGCCGATTCGTTTCAGCGCAGCGCCGACGAGCTCGCCTGGCGCGCCGAACAAGCCCGAGCCCTCGGCGTCGTGTATGCCGTGGAACCGCACATGTGGTCGGTGGCCCCCACGCCCGAAGCCGCGTTGCGTTTGGCCGAAGCGTCGCCCGGATTGACCTTCACTTTGGATTACAGCCATTTTGCTTGCCAGGGCATTCCCGACGAGCGCGTGCATCCGCTGATTGCCCACGCCTCGCATTTCCATGCCCGGGCCGGTTGCCAAGGTCTTCTGCAGGCCCCGCTGGCGAAGAACAATATCGATTTTGGGGCTATCGTCCGCCTCACCCGCGACGCGGGCTATTCCGGCTGGATGGGCATCGAGTATGTCCGCATGGAAGGCGTCCGCGAAGTACCGGACGTCGACAACCTTTCGGAGACGATTCTGCTGCGAGATTTGCTCGAGCAAGCGTGGGACGCGGCATCATGAACGAAAGCACGCCCGCGCCCGCGGATCCGTCTCAGTTGAACAGGCTCCCCTCCCCCATGAAATCTTTCCCCGTCGCAGCCCTGAAGCAAAAGCTTCGTAACGGACAGACCACGTTCGGATTCTGGGTGACGCTCGAGTCGCCCTCGATCACCGAAATCGCCTGCCGCATGGGCTTCCATTGGCTCGTGATCGACGCCGAGCACGGGCACCTTGACTATCGCGACCTGATGGAACACATCCGGATCGCGAATTTGATGGGCACGGTCTGCCTGGTGCACATCGCAGAGATCCAAATGGATCTGATTTCGCGCATGCTCGACCTAGGCGCCGACGGCGTCTTCCTGCCGCAGGTTCGCTCGGCCGCCGACGTCGCCTCCGGAGTTCGCCACGCCAAGTATCCTCCGCAAGGCACGCGCGGGCTGGCCGCACAGCGATCGACGCGGTGGGGGCGGGCATTGAGCGACAAGGTCGCCGGTGCCAATCGCGAGACGATGGTCTTGCCCATGGTCGAAACGGTCGAAGCCGCCGACGCCCTGGACGAAATTCTCGCCGTGCCGGGAATCGATGGCATCGTGTTTGGCCCGGCCGACTTTTCATCCTCGGCCGGTTTTCCGGGACAATGGGAGGGGCCAGGCGTGGCGGAACGAATTCTAGGGCTTCATCAGCGGGTCTGCGCTCGCGGGCTGCCAACCATCATCCAGGCCAAAGACCCTCAGGATGCCCTGCGTCGGCAGAATGAAAAATTTCCGATGATCGGCCTGGGCACGGACACG
Organism: uncultured Planctomycetaceae bacterium; assembly: GCA_963793635.1. Taxonomy (GTDB): domain Bacteria; phylum Planctomycetota; class Planctomycetia; order Pirellulales; family PALSA-1355; genus CAWCAX01. The sequence goes on along the minus strand of CAWCAX010000004.1, from coordinate 3,091,334 downwards.
GGGCTAATGATCCGTTCGGCCGCCGAGGCACTGCGCGTGATGGGAGCCGAGCTACCTTACGACGCGTGGCAGTAGCGTCCGAGTCACTACCCACTCCTTTTGCCTGCGGCCAGAAAATTCATGAGCAAACCGTTCCGCGTTGGCTTTAGCCGCGATTTTCTGGCGGCGGATGGCACGTTGACCTACAAGGATCTGGGCCTCGGCGTCTTGGACGCTCAGTCCACGGTGCAGTACGAGTTCTTTTCGCGGCACGAGCCGATCGTCCAGATCGATCAACTGCGGGATTACGATGCCGTGATCTCGCTGGCGCCGCGCTATACGGCCGATTCGCTGCGCGGAGTCGAGCGGCTGACGGGACTGTTTCGTTGCGGCGTCGGTTACGACTTTGTCGACGTCGAAGCATGCACGGCCAACGACGTGGCGCTGTTCATCACGGCCGGGGCCGTGAACCATTCCGTCGCCGAGGCGACGATCACCTGGATGTTGGCTCTCAGCCACCGACTGGTCGACAAAGACCGGCTGTTGCGCGAGGGTCGCTGGGGCGAGCGCGTCCACTACCTGGGGAGCGAGCTGCGCGGAAAAACGCTGGGCGTTGTCGGGGCAGGCGGGATCGGGGGCGCCGTCGTCGAACTGACGCGAGGCTTTCGCATGAATCGGCCGCTGGTCTTCGATCCGTTCCTCAAGCCCGAGCGCGCCGCGACGATGGACGTCGATGCGGTGCCGCTCGAGCGTCTCATGAGCGAGTCCGACTTCATTTCGGTGAACTGCCCGCTCAATCCGAGCACCCGTAATTTGATCGGCCGCGAGCAGATTGCCCGGATGAAGCCCACCGCATTTCTGATCAACACCGCCCGCGGCGGAATCGTCGACGACGACGCGTTGTTCGACGCGCTGACCGCCAAACACATCGCCGGAGCGGCAACCGACGTCTTCGCCAGCGAGCCGGCCGGCAAAGATCACCCATTCGTCCATCTCGACAACATCTTGCTGGCGCCGCACTGCATCGCCTGGACGGACGAACTGTTCTGCGAGATGGGCACGATGTCCTGTCGGCAGGCCGTCGAGCTGTCGCAGGGTCGGATTGCCCACGGGCTGATCAATCGGGAAGTGCTCGAGCGGCCTGGCTTCCAACGCAAACTGAAGAATTTACAGCGGGCATGATGCCCCTGTCGAGGGAAACGAAATGACGAACGACGTTTACCAGGTTGGCGTGGCCCGGGCGGATATCACTCCGCCGATTGGTATCCGCCTGATCGGATATACGGTTCGTGAGGGGGTCTCGCTGCGGATCGACGAGCCGCTCACCGCAACCGTGCTGGCCGTGCATGCGGGCGGCACGACGGTGGCGCTCGTGGCCCACGACTGGTGCCTGGCGCCAGTCGCGTTCACGACAATGCTTCGCGAACGTTGTGGCCGCGCTCTCGGAATTCCGGCAAGTCACGTCCTGATCAACTTCAACCATACGCATTCGGCGCCGGTGGTGCCGGATTTCATCCCCTACGACACTCCCGATCAACTGGCGCTGCAAGCCGAACACGCCGAAGCCATGTCGCGCGCCCTGGAGCATGCCTGTCGCGAGGCGGCGACGCGGCTCCAGCCGGCGCGACTGGCAGTCGGTTGGGGCGAATGCCGCGCTAACGTCAACCGGCGCGGCAAAGCCGCCGACGGATCGATCGTGGTGGGAGAAAATACCGCCGGACCGTGCGACTCGAGCGTGGGCGTGATCCGGTTCGATCGGCTCGACGGCAAGCCGCTGGCCGTCGTCTTCCGCTACTCCTGTCACACCGTGACGCTCGGACCCAAAACCCACTTGATCTCGCCCGATTATGCCGGAGCGGCCCGCGCCGTGATCGAACGCGCGCTGGGTTGCCCCTCGTTGTTCCTACAGGGGTGTGCGGGCAATATCAATCCCATCACCGGCATCGGCCAGGATTCCGACACCTCGGCCGATGTCTACGACGACAAGAACCGGATCGGACAGATGCTGGGCGGCGAGGTGCTCAAAGTGGCGGGCACGTTACGCACCCATCGGCGCCGGAAAGAACCGGAGCTGGTTCAATCGGTCGCGCCTTACTGGCTGTATCAATATGGAAACATCCCCCCCGGCCCGCACGGTTCGGTCCGGGCGGCCGAAACGACGCTCACTTTGCCGTTGACTCCATTTCCGTCGCTGGTCGAAGTCCAGCGCGAGCGGGAGCATCACGCCGCGCGGCTGGCCGACGCCGAAAAAAACGGTGCCCGAGAGTGGGATTGGTGGGTTGCCAAGCGGTTCGACGCCTGGGCCGAGCGGCGTCTGGAAGCCGCGACGACCGGACCGAATCCTTGGCCCATTTCGGTACCGGTGCAGGTGATCGATGTCGGCCAGGTTACTTTCGTGGCGATACCGATGGAGACGATGACGGAAACGGGCCTGTCGTTGCGGGCGGCCGTGCCCCAGCGCGAGACCTTCGTGCTGGGATACAGCAACGGCATCATCAGCTATCTGCCGACCCCCGAGATCAGCCGCGAGGGGGGCATGGAATCGAAGCTGGCGTATAAGAATTACCTGGTTCCGGCCGAGGTCCCCGGCGACTGGGAGCCGCAGATTCGCCGCGCCGCGCTCGAGCTTTTGAAAGCGACCGGTTGAACGGCCGAGAACATTCGCAATTCAAGCACCAGGAAAAGCACGATGACTTCGCAGGCCGCGTTGAGTGTCGAACAATTGGATCACTACCGTCGTGAAGGATACGTGGTCGCCGAGCGATTCCTGAGCCCGTCGGCGCTAAAACTACTGGACCGCACGATTCGCCAGATCAGCGACAAGGCGATCGCTTCGGGAGATTGGGCCGGCGTCCTCGAAGTCGAACCCGAACCGGCCGGCGGCGGCCTCGTGGCCCGGCGAATCTACAGCCCCTTCGACCAGCACGAAGATTTCCGGGCGGTCGCCACCGATCCCCGGTTGCTCGATTGCATCGAGGCGCTGATCGGCCCGAACATCACGTTGCAGCACAGCAAGCTGAACATGAAGCCGGCGCAGGTGGGCTCGGCCGTCGAGTGGCACCAGGACATGGCTTACTTCCCGCACACCAACGACGACCTGGTGACCACCCTGATCTACCTCGACGACGCGACGGTGGAAAACGGCTGCTTGCAGGTTCTGCCGCGGCACCACACCCACTTCTTCGACCATGCGCTAGCCGACGGCAGTTTCGCCGGCATGATCACCGAAGACCTGGACAGCGGTCGATTTGGCAAATCGGTTCCACTGGCGGCGCCGGCCGGCAGCGTGATCTTCATGCATTGCATAACGCCGCACAGCTCGCTCCCCAACCGGTCGCAGCACGGCCGGCGAACGCTGATTTACGAGTATCGCGCCGCCGACTCCTTCCCAATTTATTTCAGCGAGATGACGATGGTCGCCGAAGCCAAGTTCCGGCTGGTGCGCGGGCGGCCGGCGACCCATGCCCGTCTGGCTGGGCCGGCTCCGTTGATACCCCGGGTGGGCAAATTCGCGTCGCTCTACGAGTTGCAACAGAAGGCCAAGGAATCGCTGGTCGGCAACCGCGCAGGGCAGCGCGCCGAGTTAGAACTTCGTCGGGTTTGTTCCTGGCCGTGGAGAACCGGGCACATGGGTCAGATCGACTGTGCGGTGATCGGCGCCGGTTGGTGGGGCACGACGGCACACGTGCCGGCACTGCTGCGCCACCCCCATGCGCGGCTGCTGGCGGTGCAGCATCACGATGCCGCGCAGGCCGAACGAACCGCCCGTGACTTCGGCGTGCCGCACGGTTGGGCGAGCGTCCGCCGCGTGCTGGACTTGCCGGGACTGGCGGCGGTCGTGATCAGCTCGACGCCCAACCTGCACTTTCGACAAGCCAAAGCCGCTCTCGATCGCGGGTTGCACGTCCTGTTGGAAAAGCCGATGTGCATTTCGGCCGCCCACGCGCGGCAGTTGGTCGAAATGGCGGCGCAAAAACGACTGCACTTGGCGCTGAGCGCCCTTGGCATTTCAATCCGCACGTCCTCGAAGCTCGCCGCCTGGTCCACCGCGGCGACCTGGGACAACTGAAACTCATCAGTATCTTGTTTACGAACTTTTCGGGCGGCTTGTACCAAGGCCAGAACTGGAAGCAAATGGCGCGGCGGTTTCGCAATGCCAACGAAATGCCGCTCCCCTACGTCGTGCCCGGCCGAAACTCCTATTCGGATCCCCGCATCGCCGGCGGCGGCCAGATCTATTGCCAGGTCTCGCACCCGGCGATGTATTTGAGCTTCGTCACGGGGCACCGGCCGGCCGAGGTTTTTGCCCGCTTCGATAACGCCGGCACGGCGGTGGACGTATTCGACAGCCTGTCGCTGAAGCTCGACGACGGCACACTGGTGTCGCTGGCCAGTCACGGCGAGCCGATGCCATCCCAACGACAATTCGAGGTTCGCATCTACGGAACTCGCGGCATGCTGCTGACGGAAATCTTTCGGGGCAGCATGGAGTTCCACCGTCAGCGCGGCCGCATCAAGCAGTATCCGACGCTTTCGCCCGCGCAGATTTATCCCGTTCACGCTCCGACCGACAACTTCATCGACACGATCGCCGGCACCGCGCCCAACGGGTCGCCGGCCGAGCATGGCGCCGTGGCCATCGAGATCATTCAGGCCGCCTGTCGCTCGGCGCGCAGCGGACGGAACGTCAAAATCGCCGCCGCAGCCCCCGTGCGGCAATCCTGATTCCTGGGCCCGGGAGAATTTCCGATGTTTGTCGGCTGGATCGGTGTTCTGCTGGCCGGCTGCATCTCCGGGTCGTTTACCGTTCCCTCGCGGCGTCTGCGCGTGATGCCCTGGAACGGGGCCTGGTTGATTTATGTCGTCGTGGCAATGCTATTGATTCCGTGCCTGCTGGGGTTGTGGTTCGCGGCACCGATTTTCAGCCGGGTTTTACCGCGGCATCCCGGCCTGGTCGCCGTGGTGCTGTGTGCCGGCCTGAGTTTTGGTTGCGGGGCGTTTTTGTTCGGACATTGCGTCGATCGCATCGGCGTTGCCTTGAGCAATGCCATCGTTAACGGCATGGTGGCGCTGGTCGGCAGTCTCAGCCCGCTGTTCCTGGGGGCCACGAAACTGGGTTGGAAAGACCTGTCGCTGTTGCTGCTGGGGCTGCTGCTGCTCTCGGCCGGCATCGCCGCGTCCTGCGTGGCTTCGCTATTGCGCGATCGGGCCCGGCAGCAGGCACTGCCGGATAGTCAACCCGGCGCGAGGGGGGTGTTTTGCTGGCGCTGCTGGCCGGCTGCTTGTCGTCGATGTTGAATGCCGGGTTTGTGTACGGCAAGCCGCTGCTGGACTTCGCCGTGGAGGAAGGGATCGAGCCGGCCTTTTCGAGCCTGGCGGTGTGGGTGCCGATCCTGGCCGGAGGCTTTATGGTCAACGTGATCGCCACCAGCACCCGGCTGGCGCGGCGTGGCGAATTTTCGCTCTTGGCCCGGGCACCGGCGAGCGACTGGCTGCGCGCGGCGGCGATGGGGGTGATGTGGTCGAGCGCGATCTTGATCTACGGCTACTGTTCGCAAATCCTGGGCGGCGCTGGTACCATATACGGTTGGGCCATCGTGGTGGGCGCGGCGATTCTCGCAGCCATCGTCTGGGGCATCCGCCTGGGCGAATGGACCGGCGCGGGAGCCCGGCCCAGGCGCTGGCTCGATATGAGCCTGGTGCTCATCCTGGCGTCGCTGTTGATCCTCAGCATCCGCGAGGCCTGATTTGTGAGGTTGATGATGGCCCGCCGCCGCGGATTCTCGCTAGTCGAATTGCTGGTGGTGATTGCGATCATCGGCATTTTGATCGCGCTGCTGCTGCCGGCCATTCAAGCGGCGCGCAAGCCGCGCGGCGGTCGAGCTGCGCGAACAACCTCAAGCAATTGGGCGTGGCCCTGCAAAACTATCAATCGACGTTTCGCGTCTGGCCCTATGGGGCCATCAACCGCACACTGCCTTGGGGCGGCCCGCGGATCACTTGGGCCATCCAGATCTACCCGTTCCTGGAAGAGACCAACGTCTTCGACCGCTTCGATTTCACACTCAGTCCGGCCGGCTACGTGTTCGCCAATAATGCCAATTCGACCGGCAGCACCTCGGCCACGGCGATCGCCATCTCGACGCTGCTGTGCCCGAGCGACGGCCTAGGTCCCTCGTCCAAGCCGAGCGTGTGGGGAACGTTCGCCAAGTCGAACTACCTGGCCTTCTTCGGCAACATCGACTACGCCTCGGCCTGCCCGCCCACGGCCGTCGGCCACCTGGCCGCGGCGTTCGCCATCAATCACGCCACGCGGTTGGCCGAGATCACCGACGGCACGAGCCATACGCTGGCGCTGGGCGAATACCTGGTGGGAGCGGACGGCGAATCGGATTTTCGCGGCGGCTACTGGTCGGATCAACCGGCCTACGGCCAGATTTATACGGCGCTGGGGCCGAACAGTCCGTCCCCGGACGTGATATATCCCAGCGAGGGAACCTATCCGACCTACTGTTTCGACCTGCCTCAGATGAACCTGCCCTGCGTCAGCAGCACCAATTTCAGCGGCGTGGGTCATACCGCGGCCGCGCGCAGCCGGCATGCGGGCATCGTCAACGTGCTGCTGGTGGACGGTTCGGTGCAGGCCATCAGCGACGACATCTCGCTGCCCGTCTGGCAAGCGCTCGGTTCGATTCACGGCGGCGAAATCGCCAGCGCGAATTAGCTCCCGGCCGCGTTCGAGTTCGCAGCGACCTGACCCGCGCCGCTTCATTCGCCCGGCGGAGTCCTTTGTTGCGCGCGGCTGCGCCAATCCGTCGGCGTGGCGCCGGTCTTGCGCTTGAACGCCTTGGCAAAGTAGAATTGATCGGGAAATTGCAAGGTCGTGGCGATTTCCTTGACCGACAACTGGGTACCCTGCAGCAGCTCTTTGGCGCGCAGCATGACGGCTTGCAGATGGTATTGGAAGGGGGAAAGACCGGTGGCCAATTTGAACGAACGGCGAAGCTGGTTATACGGAACGTTCAGCATCTGTGCCACTTGCTGCGGCGTGGAATGGGGCAGCGTTAAGTCTTCAAGAATGATCTTGGCTTGCTGAATGATCCCGGCAGCCAGCTTCGGTTCGGCCGCCATCCGCGACGCGGCGTCGACGCCGGCCAGCAACTCGATGAATGCCGCGGCCAACGATTGCTGCAGGAAATAAGAGTCGCTGCGGCGAAGGTGGTTGTGCAAGCGCCGGAACCCCATTTCGACCGCCGGACTGCTGCCGGTCGCCAATATCGGTCGCTGCGGGGTAATTATGCCGCGTCGCTGCCAACGCCGGGCCGACTCGCCACTAAACAGGCACCAGAGCGTCGACGCCCGTGCACTCACGCTGTCGATGATCGGCAAGTAGCGATGCCATACACCCGGGAACAGCAGGAGCACGTTGCCGGCAGGAACTGTGAGCGAATCGCCGGTCGCTTCGGTCTCCACGCTCCATGATGCGCTGTTGGTGAAGTAGATCAGAGCGTATTCATCGACCAGCCGGCGTCCCACGTCAAAGTCGTAGGCATATTCGGCCGGATAAACGGCGGGGCAAAAGCCGCTCTGATCAAAGATTTCGACCCCGCCGCCGGGAACAAAGAGTCCCCAATCGCGATCGCGACGGCTGACCGGTAAATAGCGGTAGAAACCCTGGCCGGCGTCAAAACTAGTGGGCTTGTCGATCATGTCGCTAACTATAACCGTCCGCCGGGTATACAGCCACTTCCCACCAACAATCTGGACACGCGAACTCGTCCCACGCCGTCAGAAGTGACATGTCAAAGATGACAAAAAAAGCATGGTTCGCCCTGGATTCCGATTGATAATCAAAGATGCGCGGGCGTGCGCCGCAAGACAGCGTTCAACCGCCAGCTGCTAATGAATTCAGTTCTTTTTCAGGGAGCCACGATCATGTTGCGTTCGAGAAACGTCTGGGTGAGTCGGGTGTCGGCAGGCTGTCTCCTCGTCGTGCTGGGAGCCAGAATCGGCAGCGCCAATTTCGTTGCCATCACTTCGCCGAGCGTAGCGTTGACGGGCATTGGAAGTTATACTCTCGGCTACGAATTCCAGACCGGACCGGCCCCGTACTCTGTGCTCGCGCTGGGCGTGTGGGATGAAGCCACGGGCGTTCCCTTCCTTAGCGCCGCGCACGAAGTGGGCATCTACAACACGAGCGGAACGCTGCTGACGTCGACGTTCGTGCCGGCGTCGGCGGCACCCAGCAATCAGATCGGCCAATATGCGTATGCCTACTTGGCCGTTCCCCTCACGCTGACGGCCAACACCGATTATATCCTTGTGACCGAGTCGGCCAGCGACGATGCCTTTCACGGCAGCAACTTTGGTCCACCGGATGCAACCTGGCCGGTATTCACGACGCCGGAAGTAAACTACGTGAATCGTTTTCCCGGGCTTCTGGGCGCGGGTAACACGATCACCTTTCCTGCCGCGTCCGGAAGTGGCGATTCGGCTTGGGATGCTCCAAACTTCATCGGCGCGCCGGTTCCTGAACCAGCCAGCATCGCCTTGTTCGCCGTGGGAGCGGCCTGCCTGCTAGTCCGCGGTTCGCGTAGGATTCGATAAGCCCTGGAAGCTGAGGGCAATCGAACCCCAAAGGACCTTGTTCCATGTTGCGACGATTTCATGTTCATGTTGCTCTGCCAATGATCGTCGCCTTGGCGACTTTGGATTCATTGGCGCTGCGGGAATCTGCGGCCGATCCGCGCCGTGCAGCAAGGTTGAAATCGGCAAGGATCGGGCAAGTTTTTCACATTTCAGTTGGGACAACGAGGGGGGAACTCACGCCGAGCACAACTTGTTGCGCGGTGACGCGCAGGTGCCCACCCTCTCGATTTACGCGGGCACGTCGGTGACGCCGGCCGCCGGTACGGTCTACATGGATTACCGGCGCGCGGACATGGGTTTTGATCTGGCGTTTTCGCTCGCCGAAAGTGCGCCTCGCAACGTCGAAGCTATCCGCATCACCTTCGACTTCAACCCGCGGACCAGTGCCACCACGGTCCTGCCGGCACGTATCGAAGAGGACTCCACGTTTCATCTACCGGCGATCGTTTCATCCCCCGGCTTCGGGCAGATGCTGGTCACCGGTCCACCACAGTGCGATGTCACAAGTCGTCTGACCGGCAGCCGATCCAAGAAGCTGATTGACTGGACGGTGGACATACCGGTCGGCAAGCCCGCGGAACCAGTACGATTGAGTTTTCGGCCGATCCTGTTAGCGCCGCCGCAGGGTTTGCGGGATGAGGCCCGTTGGAAACAAGTACGCCGTGCCTGGTTCAACGTGTTTCAGGTCAGCGCCCAATGGGGAGACCCGGCCAATCCGGTCAGCGCACCGAGCGGCGTGCTGGCGAATAACGTGATCAGCGACCCCGTGAGTTGCTGCCTGTTCATTTATGCCGATTCGGCGCTGTGGACGCCCGACCCGGCCGAGGGCGTCTCGCTGATGCGGCTGGTGGGCCACACGCTTGATTGGTGGCTCGGAAAGCGGATGCTCGAAAGCGGTGAGGTGCCGGGCTATTGGAAGCTGACTAATTTTCTCGACGCCAATCCCTCACTGCTGATCTCGGCCTGGGACTATTTCGAAGTGACCCAGGACCGCCAGTGGCTCGCGGACCGGATCGAGCGACTGGAAAAAGCGGCCGCTTATCTGGAATCGCGCGATATCGACCACGACGGTTTGCTGGAAGCCGTCCAGAGCGGTAATGCCGGCACTTTGAAGGAACCGTTGCGGAGCTGTTCGGGCTATGATGCCGTCAACTGCGGCTACAAGGACGCGTATTCCAATGCGCTAGCGTATCGCGCGTTGCGCTGCCTGGCCGAATTGGAAGGCCGGCTCCAGCGCACCGAGCGCAGCCAGCACTACTCGCAACTTGCCGACCGGCTCAAGGCCAGCTTTGCCAAAGAGCTGCTCAATCCGCAGACTGGCCTCGTCGGCATGTGGCGCAGTCAGGACGGCGTGCTGCACGACTATGCCGCACCGTTCGTCAACGCGCTGGCGATCGAATACGGCTTGGTCGACCAAGAAACCGCAAATCAAATCCTGGACCGATTGGCCGCCCAATTCGAAGGTGGCAGATTCGAGCGGTACGACTTGGGCATTCCTTGCACGCTGCTGCCGGTGCGCCGCGAAGACTATCTGCTTGGGAAGGTGGGCACCGTGGGAATCCCCGCCCAAGAGGACGGCAGCGACACGTTTGGCCAGTATCTCAACGGCGGCATCATCACCGGCGACAGCGTTCGCTACCTGGCGGCCCTCTATACCGTCGGCCGAGACAAACAGGCGGACCAACTGCTCGATCGCATGCTGGAGCGGATCGGCCATGGCGACGTGCCGGCCGGCGGATTCCCGATCAGCATCGTGGATCATTACCCCGACGGGGGCGAATTCTGGACGTGGGATGGTCATACCTGCGGCTATGAGGGGCTCCTATCGCACGCCTGGCATTTCACGCAGGCCGTGACGCTGCGGGAGCCGCAATTGCGGGAGCGAATCCATCGGCCTCTGCGGGCTAAGTAACCGCCGGGCTTTGTGCCGTTATGAGAGCCACCCTTCGAAGTCTTGCCCCGTCGCAATCGCGGCCAGCGGCGGCCGCGAACCGGTTTGGGCGGCAGCGGGGTTTCACGCTCGTCGAGCTGTTGATTGTCATCGCCATCATCGGTGGGCTCATCGCGCTGCTGCTGCCGGCGGTTCAGGCCGCGCGCGAGGGGCGCGGCGCTCGCAATGCGCCAACCACCTCAAGCAACTCGGCTTGGCACTGCAAAACTACGAAGCAGCCAACAAGGGATTTCCGCCCGGCATTATTTGGCCGGCAACGGGGTTGTACACGGGCGAGCGAGTCAATTTTCACGTCCGCTTGTACTGTTATGTCGAAGAGACTTCGCTTTTCGACACTATCAATTTTCAGGCGAGCGGCGGAAACAACATCTGGTCGGGGGTAAACAAGCCCGCCACGGCGGCGGCGATCTCGTGCTTGCTCTGCCCCAGCGACGGACTGGGCGATTTGTTTGTCTTCGACTTCCCGCCCGACACGACGCAGCAGTGGGCCCGCGACAATTACTTTGGAATGTTCGATGATTTTCAGATCGGCGATTTTTATGCTCCCACGGCCGCGAAAGTCAACTTCTTTGGAGGCAACCGCGCGACACGGGCCCGGCAAATTACCGACGGCATGAGCCACATGCTGACAATCGTCGAGAGTCTCACCGGACCCGACGGGGATTCCCGCGGATTCGCCTGGAGCGACCAGCCGTGCGGGGCCTGCGCCCACGCCGGCCTGGGGCCCAATAGTACGTCCCCTGATCTGTGTTATCCGGCCGCCGGCTGGTGCGACGGTGTGCCGCACGCCGATCCGCTCCGCCCCTGGCAACGGGGCAACGGTTCGACGACCGACACCTGCGCCGCGCAGCATGCAGCCGGGCGGAGTGAATGTCGTGTACGTCGATGGATCGGTGCAATTCGTCCGCGACGAAATTGCGCTGCCGCTCTGGCAGGCCTTGGCTTCCATCGCCAGCGGCGAGATCGTGGCTGCCACGGACATGCCCTAGCAAAGCAACCTTCACCTGGCCCGAGAAGTTTTCTGCTGCGCGCGGCTGCGCCAATCCGACAGAAGTTCACGTGCCACTGGAAACCGACCTTTCAGGGGGCTGGGCTGATCCTCAGCACGAGTGCAGTCTCCGCCGGGACTTCCCAATGCACGGTCTGGCCGAAGGCGGAGGTGATTTTTCGATCGGACGCGGGATATTCTTGCACGATTCCGAACTTGCCCATCGCTTTCAGCCCAATGCTCTCATCGGAGAGCGCAAACTGCCCTTCAGTCGGCTGTTTGCCGCCGTTGAACAGAAAGACCAGGCCCCGATCCTCCACGATATGGGCGTTGCCGTCGACTTTGCCTGCCGCTGGCCAGTCGGGCAGGTCCTTTCGCACCTTCAGGTATTCGATGTGCTCGCGTCCCCAGTCGAGCCAGCGGTGGATTTCGGCCTTGTCTTCGTCGGGAATCCCGCCTTGCGTTGGCAGATAAAAGAGCTGGTTGGGGGAGCTCGACAGGGCGCTGAGCAGAATGTAGTCCAGATGCTCGTGCGACCGCCACCGGTGGGCCTCCAAATTCTTGCCGGCGCAGCTGGGAAACAGCAGCGGCTGATCGATGTAGTGCGGCTGAAAGTCGCGATGCACGCGAACCCGCGACCATTTGCGAATTTCGTCGCCGGCAGCCAGGTTATCGGACGGGCTGCCGTTTTCGACCAGTGTAAAGCAGGCGTCGATGTCGTGTTGCGCCCAGACGCCCAAATCCATCGCCGGCCGGCAGGCAAAAATGTACATGTCCCCCTGCTGCCGGCGCACGTCGGCGATGAAGCCAGACAGGGCGCGCTGGCAGCACAAGTTGGCTTCGCCGGGCAAGTGATCGTGATTCTCGGCAAGGCACGTGACCGGAATGACGGTCGTGTATAACCCTCCGGTGCCGAAAAAATCACCGTCGAAACACCAACTGCGGAATTGGCCGTCGCGGGCAATGTCCAGATTCAATTTCGACAGCCAATCCATGAACGGCTGGTTCGCCACGCAGTTTCCCGGGGGCGCCTGCTTGGCCCAGGCGGGCAGCTTGCTGCTGCCCAAATCCGGCCGCAAGAGCCACTCGGGCTTGTCGGAGCGGAAGGCTTTGCCCTGACCCGACCAGGGGTGGCTATTGGTGATCGTCGACCACATCACCACCTGGACCCCGACCTTGCGAGAGTGCTCCAAAAACTTGCCGGTCAACTCGCCGATCTCGAAACGCCCGTCCGCGCCGACCTGATTGATCTTTTCGATCTCACCTCCCCAGGGATGCGAGTCGGAAACATAGTCGATGCCGCAGGCCGCCAAGAAGTCGAGTGATTTCATGTCGGTCTCGACGTCCGCTAGAGAAGGATAGGTATCGTTCTGCATTTCGCTGTGCCAACCGCAGGCCATGGGCGCCAGGCCGTGCCGCGGCGGGCCGAGAACCGCGGAAGTCATCGCCACCATCGCGTCCGATTCCGAGCGCGATGGCTCGGCGGCGCTATCGGCTTCGCCCGGCGACTTTCCATACACGCCGAAATAGACGCTCTCGCAATCGAATCGTTCGCCGGCGGCCAGTTTCAGATTCGGCACCAGCCCCAAACGAACTTGCGAACCGTCGAGCCGCGTATCGGCGAACGACAATTCAATGCCGGTGAACAATCCTCCCTTGGCGGCGCGGCCGAAGAAGGTGCGACAAGGTTCCTCTCCCGGCTTGCGTCCAAACTGCGGGTAAGCATATTCCACCAGCTTCAAGTCCGCTGAGGCAAAAATGGGCCGGCTGACCTCGACGCGCAGCAAAGCCGTGGGCTGAGCGAACGTCACCGCCAGCCGTTTCTCCATAAAGTGGCCGCGCACCGCATACACGGCCTCGACGTCCGCATCTCCCTGCCGGTACTTAGCCGTCCACTGGCTCGGTTGGACGGCGAATGCGGTCAATTTCGCGTCGCCTAGCGCGATGGTGCCATTCGGGATCTCGAATTTGAAATGGTCGTCGGCGATCGCATAGGTTTCAGCCGTCCGCTTGTTCTTGAGAGCCGTTAAAGCGCCTGTCGATGGATCGACCACCGCTGCCATCCGATCGTTCTCGACGATCGCTTGGAGCGGCGCCGGTTTGTCCTCGGCCCGAGCGGCGACCGCCGCCAGCGGCCCTAGCAAACAACCCAGGGCAATCGCGGTTGGATATCGACGCATGGCAGATGTCCTTTCTTGGTGGTATCAACGGCGCAACGGGCGGCAGCCGCGGCGCGGCGAACGAAACGGGCGACGTAACGACCCGCGGTCGACGCCCGGCAACCTTTGAGTATGGGTTGCCGGCAGCCTCGATGAATGGACCTTTGTGAAATAATCGATGTACTTTTTGGACGTCGGCCGGACAGCCGCGGCGGCCGGCCGATCACCATGCAGCGCAGCGGCGCTAAGAGCCTATCCGGATTGGGAGAGGGGGACAGGCACATTTTGCTCCCAGGGCACCGCAAAATGAGCCAGTCCCCGACGATTCTCGGATAAACGCCAACAGGCTGTTGAAAATCTCGTGGCACGGCCTTCCAGGCCGTGAAATTCCGCCCGAACATCACATGGGCAAGATGCCCATGCCACTTTTTCAACGAGCTGCCCAGCGGCGGCTCACTCGCCCGGGTTGTTCTTGCGCTGCGACCTGGCGCGCCAGTCCGTCGGCGTGGCCCCGGACTTGCGCTTGAAGAATTTGGCGAAATAATACTGATCGGAAAAGTGCAGCATCGCCGCGATGCCCTTGACCGACATAGTGGTCTCTTCCAACAGTTCTTTTGCCCGACGAATCACCACGTCGAGCCGATACTGATGGGGCGACAAGCCGGTCGCCAGCTTGAACGAGTGCAGGAATTGATGGTAAGGAACGTCGAGCAGCCGCGCGATGCGGCGCGGGCTGGCGTTCGACACGGCCAGGTCGTCCAAAATACCCTTGGCCCGATGGATCACGTCCGGCGGCAGGATCGGCTCGGCCGACGCGCAGGCGGCGGCTTCGGTGTTGCGCAGCAATTCCATCAAGAGCGGCGCGAGCGTGTGTTGCAACGAGGTCGACTCGGTCGACTGGCGCAGTGGCGAATGCGGCGAAACCCACTCTCGAGCGAAGGATCGCTGCCGACGTAATGCACCGGATGGCGCGGAGAAATCAGGCCTCGCTGCTGCCAACGTCGCGCGAAGTCACCGCCAAACGTGCAAGCCAGCGTCGACGAAAACGTGTGCGTCTCATCCAGCGCCGGACGATAACGGTGGCAGACATCGGGAAACAACAGCAGCACGCTGCCCGGTGGGATCGTGGTCGGACCGGGCGTTTTTTCGGATTCGAGAATCCACGGCGCTCCGCTGTCGAAGTAGAGCAGCGCGAATTCGTCGACGAACGTCCGGCCCTTGTTCCAATCGTAACGATAAGGCTCGGGATAGCTCGGGTCCCAGGTGACGGAGAAGTCGCGCGCGTCCGTCGATTTCCATTCGAACCGATACGGATTGGCCTGGTCCGCGTTCGGCGAAGCGACGGTCATCAACTCGTGAGCCGTGCCGGTGACGAACAGACCCCAATCGCGATCCCTGCGGCTGATGCTGAAATAGCGATGAAAGCTGACCGCGTTGTCGCGAATCGCCGTTTGGTCGTGCATGCGGGCGATTATATCGCGCCCGATCCCGGCAATCCAATTGAGAGCCGATTCGAGAACCGTCCTGGGAGAAGGCAGCGCCCCGCAGTTTGCCGCGGACGGTCCGCACAGCGGACCCTACGACACCGGCCATCCACCGGCCGCTGCCCGTTTGGCCCCGGATCGTCCTGGTAGGACCGCGGATACGGCACGAAAGTACATCGATTCTTGAACGAAAAGCCATTGGTTCCCCAGGCCGCGAGGCCATACTCAAAACAGCCATCGTGGTTCTTGTCGGCCGATTCAGGCAATTTCGTCCGTAATCTGCATCCGCGGGAACCGGTCTCATTTTCGAAAAGGAGAAGCTAATGTCACTCGGTAAAGTGTGTCTGGTGGGCGTCATTTCCGCGCTCGTGGCCTCGGTAGTGAATTCGGCGGCCGCCGACTCGATCGCGATCGTCACGCCAACAAACACCAACGCTGATTACAAGGCGACGGATTTTGGCGGTCCAAATCAGTCCACCATCGGATATGAGTTCCAGACTGGCGCCCTGCCGCTATCGGTTACGGCCTTGGGAGCTTGGGATGAGTTCACGGGCACGCCCAACCTCAACGAATCGCACCAGGTTGCTATCTGGAATTCCGATGGATCGCAGCAACTGGCGCTAGCCACGGTCCTGGCGGGTTCACCGCCGAGCAACCAGATTGGCGCCTATAGTTACGCGAACTTGTCGACGCCTGTGGTTCTGGCGGCCAACACCGATTATGTGATCGGACTGGGTATTGGCACCGTCGACTACTTTCATGGCAGCGTCTTCACGGCATCTCTAACGGGGCCGGTCTTTGACAGCCCGGCGGTGACGTTTGTCGAGCGGCTCGGCAACTTTCCCGATGGTGGCTTTAGTTTTCCCACCGGCTACGCCGAGCCCGGCAGTAGCGCTTGGGATGCGCCGAACTTCACTTTTACTCTCGTTACGCCGGAACCGGCAACCCACGTGCTGCTGGTCCTAGGGGTCACATTCCTATTTTCAGTGCGGCTTAGTCATAAAGCCTTGTTTCGCTCGAAGCGGGCATGCTAGAGTGGCGGAGCTGCGCGATGTGCCTGCTCCCGAATCAGCCTGGACGCAGCAGAATGGCTCGCCGTTGCAACTTCGGTTTCACGCTCGTTGAGCTGTTGATCGTGATTGCCATCATCGGCATCTTGGTTGCGCTGCTGCTGCCGGCCGTGCAGGCGGCGCGCGAGGCGGCTCGCCGCTCGCAATGTTCGAACAACTTGAAACAGCTTGGCCTGGGGCTGCACAACTACGAGTCCGCCTGTCGAACCTTTCCGCCCGGCATCGTTTGGCCTCCCCTGACAGGAATCTACACGGGAGAGCGGATCAATTTTCATGTCCGGCTGTTCTGGTTCATCGAACAGGCGACGACCTACGAGACGATCAATTTTCAGGCCAGTGGCGGCGGAATCGAATGGTGGGGTATCAATCAACCGGCCACCGCCACGTCGGTCGCATATCTGCTTTGTCCCAGCGACGGCTTGGGCGGCCTGTTCATGCAGGCTCCGCTGATCGTTCCCGACCCGACCCAAAAATGGGCCCGCAACAATTACCTGGGTATGTTCGACGGCAACCAAGTTAGCGATTTGTATGAGCCGACGGCGGCCACGAAGCAGAACTTCTTTGGCGGGAACCGATACACGCGAGTTCGTAATATCATCGACGGCACGAGCCATACGCTGGCCATCGTTGAAGGCCTGACCGGTCCGGATGGTGACGCCCGCGGCTTTGCCTGGAGCGACCAGCCGTGCGGGGCCTGTGCCCACGCGGGACTAGGGCCAAATAGCACCGCGCCCGATCTCTGCTATCCGGCGGCCGGCTGGTGCGACGGGGTGCCGCATACGGATCCGTTTCGGCCTTGGCAATGGGGCGGCGGGGGAACGACCGACACCTGCGCCGCGCGCAGCATGCATCCGGGCGGCGTCAACGTGGTCATGGCCGATGGGTCGGTGCAATTTATCAGCGACGACATCCAACTGTCGACCTGGCAAGCGCTGGCGTCGATCGCCGGCGGTGAGACCTCCGCGGCGGCGAATTGATCGACAAATGCCGCGGCCCAGCAGCCTTACGTCGCCGACGAAAAGTACAAATCGCATTTTCGGAATGTACATTGGCAGGCGTCGATCGCCGGGCCAGAATACAATGGCGTACACGTCATCATTCGTTCACGCCGCTGGCTGTCGTCCCGCCCGTCCGACAAAAAACTCGCCATGACAGAATTGCGCCACGTCGGTCTGGGAGTCATCGCGCTGGTCGCCTGCGCCGGTCGGCCAAATCCGGCTCTCGCTCAGACGTCGGAAGAGACTAAGTTTTTCGAATCCAAGATTCGGCCGGTGCTGGCCAATCAATGCCTCGAGTGCCACTCCAGCGGCAAGTCGAAAGGCGGCCTGGCCCTCGACCACCGTGACGGTTTGCTTAAAGGGGGCGACAGCGGGCCGGCCATTGTGCCCGGCAAACCGGCCGAGAGCCTGCTGTTGGCCGCTCTGCGCCACGAAAACATCGAGATGCCGCCGGATCGCAAGCTGCCGGCCGAGGTGATTGCCGACTTTGCCGCCTGGATCGAGCGCGGCGCCGCGGATCCGCGCACGGGACCGCCGGTGGCCGTAGCGCCCCCCGGCGACGATTGGGAGCAAGTGTTTCGCCAGCGGCTCCAGTGGTGGAGCTTGCAACCGATTCGAAAGGCGCAGCCGCCGGCGGTTGCCGACACCGCCTGGCCGCGGAACGAGGTGGACCGCTTTATTCTGGCCAGGCTCGAAGCACAGCAGCTCGCTCCCGCGCCGCCGGCCGATCGCCGGAGCCTGGCCCGTCGGCTGAGCTTTGCTCTGACCGGGCTGCCACCGCGGCCCGCCGACGTCGAGCCGTTTGTCGACGACACTTCGCCGCAGGCTTACACGCAATACGTCGACAAGCTCTTGGCGTCGCCCCAGTTCGGAGAGCGCTGGGCGCGACATTGGATGGACGTCGTGCACTACTCGGACACCCACGGTTATGAGTGGGACATTCCGGTAAAGTTCGGCTGGCGCTATCGCGACTATCTGATTCGAGCACTCAATGCCGACGTTTCCTATCGCCAACTCGTCCTGGAACATCTGGCCGGCGATCTTCTCGAGACGCCTCGGATGGGCCCCGACGGCCTCAACGAATCGATCATCGGGCCGCTGGCGCTGCGGCTGGGAGAACGCCGGCACGGCGACAATTCCGAATTCGACGGAATCACCCAACAAGCAATCGACAATGTCATCGACACCATCAGCAAGGCATTCCTGGCCACGACGGTCGCCTGTTCCCAGTGCCATAATCACAAGCTGGATGCGGTCTCGCAGCACGACTATTATGCCCTGGCGGGCGTGTTGATGAGCTCGCGCTGGGTGGTTCGTGGCGTCGACTGCGAAGACCCGAATCAGGCGCTACTGCCCGCCTTGCAGGGCGCCAAGTCGGCGGTCCGGGCCGAATTGGCCAAGATATGGTTGGCATCCACCGGCAACCTGGTCGCGCGCATTGGCGCGTTGCCGCCACCGGCAACGCCGGCCGCAGCCACGCCGCCGGCAACGCCCGACTTTCCGACCACGCCGCAATTGCTCTGGGCGGAGTTGACGGCCGCAGCCGCCAAAGGAGAATCCCCCGCAGCCGCCTGGCAACGCCTGGCGGCGCTGCTGTCCGCCCAAAGAGTCGAGCGGATGGCCGCCAATCAAAAAAACTGGCGGCTGCTGGCCGACTTTACGGCCGAGACGCTGCCCGCCGGTTGGCAAGTTGAAGGACTGGGCCTGCGCTCGGGCCTGGTGCGCGATGGAGAGCTGGTGATCAGCGCCGACGGGCCCAAGGCGATCCTGCACCTGTTGCCGGCCGGCAGGTGGACCCACGTCTGGTCGCTGCGGCTGGGAGGCGCCGTGCGGGCGCCGACCTTCGATGCCACGACGCCCAGGGTTTGCATCGGCTATGCCGGCGGCATGAGCGCGGAGCACCAACTCAACGTCGACCATGCCTTGTTTCCCTCGGGCATGGGTTTCTTCGAGCAGCCGGCGCCGACCTGGATGGTCACGCCCACGAAGCACAGTCATTTCCTGTCGTACATCGAATTTGCCACCAAGGCCTATAACAACAATTTTCCGTCGTACAGCATGCCGCTCTCCGACGACATGCGATCGTGGTTCGGGCTGACGCGCGTTTATGCGCCGGCCGCGGGATCGACGCAGGCGGCTCCGCTGGACGAACTGGGGCGCTTCGTGCCGCTGTTGGCCGCCGAGCCGCCTCCGAAAACGCTCGACGAAGCGGCTGTGCGTTTCGGCGGCTGGCTGCGTGCCGCGGCGCAGCGCTGGCGCGACGATTCCAGCACCGAAGAAGACGTCAAGTTGCTCAGTCCGCTCATCGAGAGTGGCTTGCTCACCACCGAAATGACCGCGTCGGCCGAATTGGCCAAAGCGGTCGATGCCTACCGTGCGCTGGAGGCCGGGCTGAAAGCCGACCGCACCGTCGGTTCGCTGGCCGACCCGCACGAGGGCCGCAATGAACGCCTGCGGATCCGCGGCGAGATCGGCCAGTTCGGCGAGGAAGTGCCCCGCGGCGATATTCGCTTGCTGCAACCCTCGGGCGCAGCTTCGCTCGGTGGTCAGAGCGGGCGGCTCGAGCTGGCCCAATCCTGGGTCGATTCCGGCAATCCGCTCACCGCCCGGGTGATGGTCAACCGCGTGTGGCATTACCTGTTCGGGGCCGGCCTGGTACGCACCACCGACGATTTTGGGCATCTGGGCGAGCAGCCGTCTCATCCGGAATTGCTCGATTATCTGGCGGCCCGGTTCGTGGAAGAAGGCTGGTCGATCAAGCGACTTATCCGGCTGTTGGTGTTGTCGTCGGCCTGGCAACAATCCGCGGCCGCGCAATCCGGAGCGGACGAGTTCGATCCCGAAAACCGACTCTGGCACTCGCGCCCGCCGCGCCGGCTCGAGGCCGAAGCCCTCCGCGATGCGATGTTGTTCGTCTCCGGCCGCCTGGACGCGACCCTGTTCGGACCGCCGCTGGATCCCTTCCGTGCGACGGAGACCCCGGAGCGGCACATTTTTCGCGGTCCGCTCGACGGTGCCGGCCGCCGCAGCATTTACATCAAGATGACCCTGATGGAGCCGCCGAAATTCCTGGCTCTGTTCAATCAGCCGATTCCCAAGCTCACGGTCGGCAAGCGCGACGTGACGAACGTGCCCGACCAGGCTCTGGCGCTGCTGAACGACCCGTTCGTGCATGCCATGGCAAAACACTGGAGCGAGCAGGTCCTGACCGACGCGGCCGGTTCGATGGAATCGCGCGTGCAGGGCATGTTTACGCTGGCCCTGGGACGCCCGGCCAGCGATGCCGAGGTCGACCAACTGGTGGCATTTGCGCGGCGATCCGCCGAACTGCGCGGCGTCGGCCAGGCGGATGTATTGGGCAATCAGCCGGCGTGGCAAGATGTCGCTCACGTTTTGTTCAACCTGAAAGAATTCATCTACATCCCCTGAAAATGCCATGCATGCTTACTCGCCCCGGCGACTGCCGCAAGCCAGCCTCAATCCGTGCTGCCCGGGACGTCCGCCGGCGGCGCTGACGCGCCGCGATTTTCTCCGCGGCGCCAGCCTGGGTTTCCCTTGGCTGGCATTTGCCGACCTGGCGTCGCGCAGCGCGCAGGCTGCCGATCAAGCCTGGCAAATCGCACCGCGCGCAAACACGTGATCTTCCTGTTCATGGACGGCGGGGTGTCGCACGTGGACACCTTCGACCCCAAGCCGGAGTTGGTTCGGCTGCACGGCAAGCCTGCCGACCCGAAGCGGGATCTGCGTTCTCAGAATTCGGGCGGAGGCCGCGTTTGGCTGAAGCACCTCTGGGAGTTCAAGCAGCGTGGCCAATCGGGCCTATGGGTGAGCGACCTGTTTCCGCACATCGCCGAATGCGTCGACGACTTGTGCGTGATTCGCTCTTTGGTCGGAGAGACTCCGCTCCACGGACAGCAAAACCTGCTGCTGCACACCGGCCGAAGCATCGGCGCCGCGCCCAGCCTGGGATCGTGGATCTCGTATGGCCTGGGCACCGAGAACGAGAACTTGCCCGGTTATATCCTGCTCAACAACGATTGGGTTCCCAACGGCGGGCTGCAAAATTTTGCCTCGTCGTTTCTGCCGGCTACGCACCAGGCCACCGTGATTCGCGCCAAGGGGACGCCGGTCGACAATATCGTTGCCGGCCGATCCGGCGGACGTGCAGCGACTCAAACTCGACTATCTCCACGCGCAGGACACCGCCTTTGCCGGCAGCGGCGCGGCCGATGCCATCGAATCGGCCATCGGCAATTACGAGACGGCCGCCAGGATGCAAACGCTCGTCCCGCAGTTGTGCGACATCAGCGGCGAGACCGCCGACACGCTGCGCAGCTATGGCGTCGATCGCGCGGGCGATCACGATAAATTTTATGCCCTGCAATGCCTGCGAGCGCGGCGATTGATCGAATCGGGCGTGCGATTCGTCGAAATCACTTGTCCGCTCACGCACGCGAACAACGCACCCTGGGATCAACACGGCGAGTTGAAGCTGCGCCACGAAGAAAACGCCCGCATCACCGACCAGCCGGTCGCCGCCCTGCTCAAAGACCTCAAAGCCCGCGGCCTGCTCGACGAAACGCTGGTTCTATGGGCGGGGGAAATGGGACGCACGCCGCACTCGTCGGGGACCGACGGCCGCGATCACCATGTGGGCGGCTACACGATCTGGATGGCGGGGGCCGGCATCAAGGGCGGAATCACTTACGGCGCAACCGACGAGTTGGGAATGTCGGCCGTCGAGAACCGCGTCGACATCCACGACATTCATGCCACGATTCTGCACCAATTGGGCGTCGACCACGAGCGGCTGACCTTCCGCTTCGGCGGCCGCGATATGCGTCTGACCGACGTTCACGGCCGGGTGATCGAGAATATTCTGGGCTGACTTCAACTGTCGCTCTGACAGGCGCTGGCGGCGATCGCCGGCGGCGAATAGATCGGGCAATACCGCGCCCGTAATCTCATAACACCTGCTACTAAAAACGGGGGTACCCCACGTCGCTGCCGTGGGGATAATTTTGCCCGTGGGACCGCTTTTGCAAGATAAGCGCCAGATAACTATGGCACCGAGCAAATCACGTCACCGAAAGTCGAGTAATCTTCAACTTTTTACTCTTCGCTGCTCCGATATGCTTGGCTTGACGATGTACCACGACGGCCATGCACGTTCAGCAGTCGACCGGACGCGCATCCCGGTTTCTGACTCAAATTTGGTGACCGCACTTTTCACCCCGAAATCTCCTTCGGGCAAGTGGCCGTCCAAGTAGTCATGGCCCGCCAGCACGCCGCCCGGTCTGATCTTTGGGAACCATGCACGGATGTCGTGCAGCACGGCCGAGAATTCGTGATTCGCATCGATGTAGACGAAGTCCAGCGAAGCGTCCGCAAACGACCTCACGGCCTCCGCCGACAGCTTCCGGTGCAAACGGTACCGGCCCTGGTGCTTGGATAAATTGTTTTCCGTCGTGCGTAAACAATCTTCATGATCGGAATTCGTCAGGTTGCTGATATCGTGATAACCCTCCAGGTAGCGCCACGGGTCGACCAGGTGCAGAGTTTTGCCTTTCCAACGATCGAGCAGGAGTTTTGAGAAGTCGCCGCGAAGCACACCGATTTCCGCCGCTTCTCCGACCAAACCGTGCCGATTGAGAAACTCCCCAAACTCTTCGCGGGAAGACACAACTGGACCGTTATGTGCTATGAGACCGTCTCCCTGTACATCGTGCATCCAACGTATGATCAGCTCCCGCCGAGTAGACTGAGGCAGACCATGCGCCGCGAGGATAATTGGTGCCGGCGATACTGCGGCACCCGGAGTGCTGTTGAAAGCGGGTTCCAGTCGCGTCAATAGGCCGGCGAATTCCGGTCTTTCGGCCAAACGGTTGATCGGCAATTGCTCCATCCAGGCGCTGTCGTTTTCCGGCTCGGCGTTGACCGCTTCAAAAAACCGTTGCGATCGTTCGGAGCGGCAAACAAGCATCACCCCCGAGTTCCAATGAGTCGGGTTGGGATGCTGAACCATACCGATGCCTTCGTCGACGACCTGCGACAGGTCGACGGCGGGGTCGGCGATAATTGCGTCGGCGTCGATCCACACGATCCGTTCAAAGCCCATTTGCATGGCCGAAAGAATCAGCGGAATCTTTCCCCAACCGGGTCTTTTCGTGCGCTGCCGGATTGCCCTCGACACACCAGTAATCCAAGCCATGCCGCTGGGCGTACGCCCGATGATGAGCACGAGTGAGTTCGAGTAGCTCCTGGTGAGCCCCAGTCGCCAACTGGAGCAACACACCCTTCTTGCGAAGCGGGTCCAGCGACGGCACATGTCCATTCGCCTGCCCGTTTTGCATTGCACCGTCAAATTCGTTTGGGATTGCAAGAGGGACCGCGGCCGTTTCGATGCAATCAACCACAACGTCCGAAGCAATCGTCTCGGTCTCAGGGCTCCGTGTCCGTCCTGCCCAGCGATCGATGAAGTGGCCGAGATCGTCGAGGTCTGGCCGCCATCGAAATAACCTCGGTTCCGACCGATCAGCGGTCGTGCCATTTCGATTACGCACAATAACTTGAACTGTGTCCACCATCGGCGGCAACGATAGCGCTATTTGCTGCAGCTTGGTCAGCTGCGACTCGCGTAGTGACTCATTGACCGACAGGCAAATTAACCACCCATTTGAGAAGCCGGGTGGCCATTCCATGCGCTCGGCCACCACCGACGCTCCGTATTCTTGAGCAATGTTCTTGGCTCGCGGCGTCATGCCGCGGTCGATGACTAGCGTTCTGCCGACGAAAGGTTGCAAGCGACAGAGGCAATTTGCCAGCTGTCGGTCGTCTCCCGTTGGCGACAAGACCGCAGCCAAATGGGCTTTGTTACTGCGCGACCAAAGCAATGGCGTTGCCGCCGGCTGCTGCGCCGTGGCAAGAGCCCAGATTCGCGACACCATGAGCTGTGCCGTGTTAGCCCAGGTAAATCGATCTCGGGTCGAACTGCTTGCTCGGGCGCCTAGGGTACGCGTGCGCTCTCGATCGGTCATCGCGGCGCGCAAAGTGCCGCGTAAATCCTCGACCGAAATCTTAAATTCGGTTCCGGGACCGCAAAGACCCTCCATACCGTTTCGGACTTCTTGGGCATCGAGCAAATAACCCGAGTCGTCGGCGACGAAGTCATCGGTAGGGCCGCCTCGGGGAACCATCGGAGCAACCCCGCAAGCCATTGCTTCCAGCACGGGCAGCCCGAACCCTTCGCCGCGGTAGGGTGCCACGAGACACTGGCAGGAACAATAAAGACTTGCCAACTGACCGGCCGTGAAGTCCTCATCGATGTAGACGATCTGAGGATTGTTATCGTCTCGAATCGCCGACAAGATCTGCTCGCGCAGGTTGGAATGCGCATAAAAGGACCGCACCCCAGCGTCCTTTATCACCAAACAAACGTCGTCGTTGCGATTGAATTCCGCTAAATAGGCCTCCAGCAGCCGGTCAAAGCCCTTCCGCAAAATCGTTCCGCCAACAAACAGAAAGCGAAACCCCTTCTGCGTCGGCAAAGCCAAGGGAGGAGCATCGGGATTGAATACGTTCCCATCGACACCCCAAGGAATCACGTGAATCTTGTCGGGCGAAACGCCGCTCTGGACGTAAACTCGCTTAACGTAGTTTGACGGGGCCCAGACTTCGTCGACCCTGTCGCGCAAATGGGGCAGCCAGTCGAGGGGCAAATGGCCGAACTCCCAAGGCTGAATATGCACCCAGAGTCCCGATTCAGGCGGCGTCCAGTTGGGCGGAAAGGCGTGGCGAATCGTGACGGCCGTGTCGCCAGGCAGTTTTCGATTGGCCAAACCTAGTAACTCTTCTGCTCGGGGAGCCAATCGATCGGTCGTGGGATTATGGATTACGCGCCGCAACGCCACCGCGATCGAGGGTTCACGATTGAGTTCGGGCAGCAGCTGCTCGTTGACGTTCGAGAAGCTGTGCCCGGCAAAAATCTCGCCCTCTAGTTCAACCCGAATCTGTGAGCCGGCCGCGTTCGGAACGGCGGGCGGCTGAAGCCGGCGCTCCAGGTCGACGATTGCTTGCTCGATCGTCTGCCTGATCGATCCGGGCTCTGAACTCTCAAGGTCGAGAAGCCGTATCCGTTCCGGCGGGAGCCACCGCTCGCGCAGGGCGGTTCGCTCTGCGTCGGAACTAACCCACACCTCGTCGAACTGCCTGGCTCTCTCGATCCACTCGGCCGGAATCTTCTCTGCCTCCCACGGCCAGGATGTCTGTAATATGCTGACAACATCAAATCGGCTGGGGGCCGCGACGTCAGGCGGATCGCAAACGATTCCCAGCGCGTAACTGGGACGCCGTGCGCGACACAGCGATCGCACCAGGGCTCGGTCAGCCGCTGGACAATCCGATAAAAGCTCCGCGTCGCCAACTTCGAGCGTGAGCCCGCGCTCCCCGTCGGCCAGCGCTTTGGCCAAAGCAACGAGCTCAGACAACCGGTCGAAGTTGGACGTGGTCCTCCGGAGCACGATTCCCAGCGGAAGCTGTGGCCTGCGAGCGCGGAACGCCGTCAACTCTTGTTCCATGACCAGTAGGAACTCATCCAAGTTCGCTGGAGCACTTGGAATAGCATCGCGCGGCTGCAGATCGATCAGCTTGGTGTGCGACATCCAACGATACTGACCGGCCATCCAGGTGAGAACCCACCCCAGAGAGCCGTCGAGCTTGGCGTGGTTCAGCTCATAGTGCTCCCACAAATCGTGCATCATCATGTGGATGGCGAACCGCCAGTCGTACTTCAAATCCCTTTCCTTGAGCTGTAGCGCTTCGGTGCTCGTGTAACGATTGAACTTCGTGACGTAGTGCTCCAAGTCACGGAAGCTGAAATGCGGCACAGCCAATTCCGGGTCGGGCGGAAAGCGCAGCTCCCGACCGCGCAGCGTCACACCGCTATGCAGGATACGGCCAAACTCGAAATGGCCCTTTTTCAAGACACGGCACACGGTATAGCCGGGCCACCAGCCGCAGTGCTGCATCCATTGGCCGCAAAAGTGCGACTTGAACGGGATGTTAATCGCCTCAAATTCGTGACCGCGCGTCCGGATCAGGTCGTTCACGATCTGACCGGTGCGGACCGGAATGCGCTCATCGGCATCCACAAACCACAGCCAATCGAACTGTGCCTCGGGAATCGCGATGTTTCGCACCGCGTCGAAATTCGGAATGTTGGGGTGCGACAAGATCCGATCGACGAGCGGCCGCGCGAGAGCGACTGTCTGGTCCGTGCTCTCCGTGTCGATCAAGAACACTTCGCCGACGTGCGGCCGCAGCGCCGCGATGCAATCGACGATGTGGTGCTCTTCATTATGAGCCAGAATCACGCCGGTAATCATGGGTGGGCATCCGTCAAGGAATAAGAATGTTTACGAGTGCGCAGTTATAGGCGCCCGGCCGACTAAGTCAATTTCGAAGTCAGGCCACAACGCGAACACGAGAGTCAGCGCGACAGTTCTACAATTTAGATGCTTGAAGTTGGGCCAGGCCTTTCGATATGATTCCCGCCTCCCACTCAGGCAGGTCCAATCATGTCGCGCTACTCGGCCACGCTCCTCGACCACGCCATGTCGCCCCGCAACGGCGGAGCCCTGGAGTCGCCCGACGCGGTGGGCAAGGCCAGCCTCGGCGGCCGGGCGCCGTACGTGACGATCTACTTGCTGGCCAGTCAGGGCGTCGTGACCCGGGCCATGTTCCAAACCTACGGCTGCGGTGTGTCGATCGCGTGTTGTTCCGCGCTGACCGAGATGATTGCCGGCAGCCCGATTGCGGACTGCCAATCGCTAACCGGACTCTCACTAATCGAAAATCTGGCGGGCATTCCCGAAGAGAAATTGTTCTGCGCCCACATGGCGGTCGAGGCGCTGCAAGAAGCGTTGGCCCAGCTCGTGGCTTCCGACGAATCCTACATCGATTGCGACTCCCAACAATGAACGATAATCCCGTTCTTTCGCTCTGCTTGATCGCCCGCGACTCGGCCCGCACGCTGGGCGCCTGCCTGGCGAGCATACGCCCCTGGGTCGACGAAATGGTGGTCATCGACACGGGCTCCAGCGACGAGACTCCCCAAATTGCCCAGCAATTTGGCGCTCGCGTCTTTGAATTCCCCTGGTGCGACGATTTTTCGGCGGCACGCAATGAATCGCTCGCGCGTGCTCGCGGCGCGTGGCTGTTTTGGATGGACTCCGACGACACGATCGACCAGGCCAACGGCCGTCGCCTGCGCGAATTAGTCGATTCAACCCACCCGCCAGAGACGCTTGGCTATGTGATGCAGGTGCATTGCCCGGGTCCATGTGCTCACGGCGAAACCGACTGCACGGTCGTGGATCATGTCAAGCTAATCCGAAATCTGCCGGCCTTGCGATTCGACGGGCGCATTCACGAGCAGGTTCTGCCGGCCATTCGGCAGGTGGGGGGCGAGGTCGGTTGGACCGACATCCATGTCGTGCATTCGGGCTCCGACCAGAGTCCGGCCGGTCGACAGCGCAAACAAGAGCGGGATTTGCGCATTCTGCTCTTGGAACTCGGCGAGCGGCCCGAACATCCGTTCACGCTGTTCAATCTCGGCATGACTTATGCCGACATGGCGGATCATCCGCTCGCGATCGACTACCTGAAGCGCAGCATCGCGGTCGCCGCCGCCACCGAGTCGCACCTGCGCAAGGCCTATGCGCTGTTGGTCAACAGCCTGGCGCAGCTCGACCGCCTCGACGAGGCAGGCGACGTTTGTCAGGCGGGCCGCAAACTTTTCCCGGACGACCCAGAACTGCTGTTCCGACACGCGATCCTCGCGCATCAGCAGCGCCAACTGGAAGAGGCCGAGCGTTCGTACATTGAATTGCTTGAGCAACACGGGCCGCGACATTTTTCGAGCATCGATCCGGGCATTTTGGGCTACAAAGTGCGCCACAATCTGGCGGCAGTCTACCAGGACATGGGCCGGCCGGACCTGGCCGAACTCCAGTGGCGCGCGGTGCTGTGCGAGATGCCGAGCTACCGACTCGGTTGGCGGAATTTGGTTGAAATACAAATCAAGGCTGCTCGGTATCGCACCGCGGAGCTGGATATCGGCTACATGGTCGATTGG
This sequence comes from uncultured Planctomycetaceae bacterium, assembly GCA_963793635.1. GTDB lineage: Bacteria > Planctomycetota > Planctomycetia > Pirellulales > PALSA-1355 > CAWCAX01. The sequence goes on along the minus strand of CAWCAX010000004.1, from coordinate 3,062,922 downwards.
CGCCGCTGCGCAGCACGGGGCTGCTGGCAAAAGCGCACCTGGCCGCCGAACAAGGGAAGTTTGCTGCCGCCAAACAAGATATTCAGACCGCTCTGCATGAATATCCGGGCGAGATCGAGCCGCTCGAGGCGCTGTGCCGCTTCGTGTTCGAGCATGGTGAACCGTTCGAGGCCAGGCAGGCCCTCGGCGGCGCTGGCCGACCGACTGCCCGACGACGGCGCGGTGTGGCACAACCTGGGTACCGTCAACGCACGTCTGGGTGACTACGCTGCCGCGGCGGCAGCGTACCAGGAATCGCTGCGGCTGCGGCCAGAGTCAGAGCAGACGCGACGCGAGTTGGCGCAAGTGCAGCGTCTCCACGCCGAGCAATCCAAAGAGTTAGAAACGATCGAAAAATAACTTCGGCACGCAACGCCTCTCCCTGAGGGTGAGGGTCGGCGAAGTGCGGAAGTTATTGTTCGTTCCTTAGAGCGCGACCCACCAACGAGGGTTGGCAATCGATCCACAATCGACAGGTTTCCGAATGACCACGCGGCGTAAGTCCGCGAAGTTTCCTCCTGCGCAGTCAAAGAAAGGGTGTTTCCATGGGATGGGTAAATTACAACGGTCTGATGGTTCCGAGTGCCAGCACGGGCGATGCCGGCCAGTATTTGACGTCGAATTTCCAGGCGCTGGCTAATGCGGTCAACAACACGGCCGGTACCGTCGCGGTTTATGGTTCAAGCGGTGCCCTTACATCGGACTCCAAGTTAATTTGGGATCCCACGAACCACTGGTTGGGAATCGGTGGCACGCCGTATATGCCGTTTGAGGTGTGGGGTTCATCCACTGTCACTACTGGAGAGGGGCAAGGCGGGCAGGTTAACCTTTCTGCAGCGCCGCCTTCGAGCTCAACTGCTGTGTACTTCGGATTTATTGGCGAAGTATCGTTCGACTCGTCGGTTCCGTATCCGACTACGTCAAGTACAGGCAATGCAGGAGTATGTGGGCTTGTCAATACTTCCGCCACCGGCACCGTCGCAAAAGCTTCCGGCGTAATGGGGCAATTCACTTGTACGGCGGCCGGAGTCATCACGGACGCCGCGGCGCTTCGTGCGTGCGCCCCATATGTGGCGTACGGCCTAAGTTTTTCACAGTACGCGGGACTTAACATCGAGGAATCGAGTATCAATGGCGCGTACGGAATATATCAAGGAGGAACGACCGACAAGAATTATTTCGCCGCAAAGATCGGCATCGGCCAGACTTCGCCGACGGCTTCCTTGCATGTCCAGGCCGGCACGGCGACCGCCGGGACGTCTCCGGTCAAACTCACCGCCGGCACCAACCTGACGACGCCCGAAGCCGGGGCCGTCGAGTACGACGGCCACAAGCTCTACTTCACGCCCGTCGGCGCTCGACGCGCGGTCAACCTGGCCGATGGCGTCATCACCAGCACGACCAGCGTGGCCAATACCACGACCGAGACCACGGCCTACACGGACACGCTTCCGGCCAGTGAGCTGACCGTGGGGCGAGTGCTCCGTGTGACCCTGCTGGGCCGCTACTCCACGGCCAACGGCACCGACACGTTCACCCTGCGACTGAAGTTGGGCAGCACCACGCTCATCAGCATCGTGTCGAGTGCGTCCAGCGTGACGAATGTGCCGCTGAAGGCCGTGCTCACGGCGACCGTCCGCAGCACGGGCAGCAGCGGGACGGTCTTCGCGTTCGGCGAGGCCATGTTCAATCACACCGACAAGAGCGTGACCAACACCGCCACGACGACCGTCAATACGACAACCGCTGAGAATATCACGGCCACGGTCCAGTGGACCGCCGCCAACGCCAGCGATTCGGTGTCGATCGATCAGGCGTTTGCCGAATTTTTGAATTGAAACGTGTGGCAGGCGCCGTCTCGACATGGATTGCGCGCGGCTTGCGCCTGTCTTTGATGATGGAAGACGAGAGAGATACGCGTTCTGGCGATGCCGACGTCGACCATTCACGACTGTGTAACCATGTAGACCTGCGAGTCTATCCTATTTCCGGAGTAACACGACAATGCCTACCAACCCAAATCCGTCGACCTGCGGAAAATATACTTACTACATCTCCGGTGGAATTGCCAACACCGCTTCGACATTCAGTCCTCACGGTTGTTCTCTTGAATACATGGGGACCTGGCAGCCGGGCGATGGATCGATTTCAGTCAATCCCAATATGTCGCAGGCTTATTCCATTCCTTCCGGTGCGACGTATAACAGCGTAGAATTGGCAGTTCTCGATTCGGCCGGCAACTTCGTCGCCACGAACAGCGCCTTTAACGACTCCGCGGTGCCGGCCGTGGCAACCCTTACCGAATCTCAGATCCTGAGCGGTTACAAGAACACGCCGGCAACCAAGTGGTGCGGCAACGACGCGACGCGCAGCCAGGGCGCTCCCCTATTCTACTCCAACTACGCTCCGACTCGCGATTCGTGCGGTGGCTGCACGACTCCGCCGATGCCCACCATCAATCTCGGCGGTTCCGGTTGCGAAAGCAACTCAGGTGGCAAATGCGAGTGCGAGTGTTCGTGCCGATCGCCCGGCGGCACGCCGACAAATCCGACCATCAACATTCTCACGATCCAGCCCTGCCCACCGGGGGCCACCACCCAATCGCCTGGTTCGCTGCCCAGTAGCCTGAGCGCTGCCGCACAGGCGCTCAACAACCTTCAGCAGTTGGTTGCTCCGCAATATCCGGGTTCGCCCGGCTCAAGCGGCGCCGCCGGCGGCACGGGCAGTGCGACGGGGGGCGGCGCCGGCGGCGGCACCGGCGGCGGCCAACTTTGTCCCACGACCGGCGAGGTCGATCCCGCCTCGGGCAATCTGAGTATACAAATTGCCGTGCCCGCATCGGGTTCGCAGGACCCGCAGCCAACATGGACCTACAACTCCCAAGCCGCCGGCCAAACGATGGGCTCCGGCAACGGTTGGAGCAGCTTGTACAATCAGACGGTCAGCCCGTTGGGCATGAATGCAACGTACACCGTCAATTCGGTTCAGGTCATCAAAGGTAACGGCAGCGGCTTCATCTATGCCAATCCGAGCACCAGCGGCATGTATCAGGCGCCGCCGGGCGCCGCCAACTCGCTGCAGCTAGGTGCCGGCGGCTGGATCGAAACCCAACCCGATGGGCTGCAGCTGCAATATGCTCTCACGTCGTTGGGATGGGAGACGTTCACGCTCGCCGAGTGGGAAGCCTTTACCCTCGCCCAGTGGGAAGCATTCGTGTTGAACGGCGTCTCCGGACTGACCCAAATCAGCACGCCCGGCGGTCTCACTTGGACCCTGAATCAAAACGGCTCCGGCAATCTGCAAACCATCGTCAATCCGAACGCCGCCGTCACCACGTTCGGCTACGATGGCAGCAGCAACCTGCAAACCATCACCGACACTTCCGGCCGCGTCACCACGTTCACCGTCAACTCCAGCGGCGATCTGACTCAAGTCACTTCGCCTTTGCTGTGCATCACCGGTTTTCAGTACGACAGCCAACACCGGCTGATCGCCTATACCGATCCCAACGGCAATTGCACCAGCTACACCTACGACAGCAGCAGCCGGGTGCAAACCATCATCACGCCCAAGAACGAAGTTACGACCTACACCTATAGTCCGCTGACGACCTTAACTTACAATTCCACCGCCATTACCGACCCGCTCTCGCGCGTCACCACGGTGTTGTTCGATTCCTTGTGGAACATCGCGGGCACGATCAATCCCCTGGGACAAATAGCAACTTACACCTGGAACGTGGCCACTTACTTGTGGAGCGGTGGTCAACTCGGGTCGTTCCAGGACCCGACAGGCTTGACCACCACGCTGACCTACAGCAATGTTTTGCGCAACGGCACGCAGCCGCTCTCGTCGATCCAGTATCCCGACGGCACACTCTTCACGCTCTCCTACGACACTAACTCCCGGCTCCAATCGACGACCGACAACTCGGGCGCCGTGACCGGGCTGGTCTGGGACAACACCAACCTGTTCAATCGCAATGCGGTCGTCGACGCCCAGGGCAATCGCGACACGTTCACTTACAACACCGCCGGCCAAACCACCGCCCAGCAAAACCGGCTGAGCAACACATTCAGCCAACAGTTCGACGCCTCGAACCGGCTCACCGCCTGGGCCGATGCGTTGGGCAACCGCACCAGCTATACCTACAACGCCGCGGGCCAACAACAAACGGTGCAAAACCCGCTGGGCTTCGTCAGCACCACGCTCTACGACCTGATGAATCGGCCCACCGTGCAAATCGACGCGCTGGGCAACACCACCACGCTCGGCTACGACACTGGCGGCAACCTCAGCACCACGCAAAATCCGCTCGGTTTCGTCAGCAGCCAGCTTTACGACGCCGACAACCACATGGACGCCGCCGTCGACCCGCTGGGCAACCGCACGACCTACTCCTACGACGCGTTCGGCAACCAGGTCGCCGTGTTAAACCCCTTGGGCTTTGCCAGCACCAGCGTTTACGACCTGGCCAATCGCCTGTCGGCCAGCGTCGATGCGCTGGGCAACCGCACCAGCTACCTCTACGATCCGGCCGGCCGGCAAACGGTCGCCACCAACCCGCTGGGCTACGTCTCGACCAACATGTACGACACGCGCAGCCGGCTGTGGGCATCGGTCGACCCGTTGGGCAACCGGACAACCTACTCCTACGACAGTGTCAACAACCGGACCGCCGTGCAAAACCCGCTGGGCTTCGTCACATCGAGCATGTACGACTCGCTCGACCGCCTGACCGCCAATGTCGATCCGCTGGGCCACCGCACGACCTACGGCTACGACCTGGTGGGCAACCCGACCACCACGACCAACCCGCTGGGCTTTGTCACCACGGCCTTCTACGATGTCGCCAATCGGCGCGTGGCCAGCGCCGATCCGCTGGGCCATACCACCAGCTACAGCTACGACGCGGCCAGCCGGCGCACCGCGGTGGAAAACCCGCTGGGCTTCCTGTCCACCACCAATTACGACGCCGCCAACCGCACCCAAACCACGGTCGACGCGCTGAGCTTCGTGACCACGTATTATTACGACTTCGCCAGCCAGCAGGTCGCCGTACAGGACGCGCGGGGTTATTTGAGCACCACCATGTACGACGCCGCCGGACGGGTCAGCGCATCGATCGACCAGCTTGCCCGCCGCACGACATACACCTATGACGTCGCCAGCCAGCAGAAAACGCGGACCGACGCCCGCGGCATTGTCACCACCTACTCGTTCGATCAAGCCGGCCGGTTGACGGGCCGCCAATACACGAACGACGCGACCGTCACGTTCAGCTACGACGCCAACCGGAACCGGCTCACAATGCAGGACGGCACCGGAGCGACGACCTACACGTACGACGCGCTGGACCGCAAGAGCACCGTCACCAACCAGGCCAGCAAGGTGATCACTTACGGATACGACGCCGCCAGCCAACGCGCATCCCTGGCCGACCCGGACGGCGGCCGGTTCACCTACAGTTACGACGGCGCCGGCAGGTTGTCGAACCTCCGGAATCCGCAAGCGGATTTGACCACCTGGACCTACGACGCAGCCAATCAGCCCAGCACCCAAACCTCGGCCAATGGACTCGTCGTCGAGTATTCGTTCGACGCGGCCGGCCGGCTACAGCTGAAGGAGAGTTTCACTGCCGGCCCCATTTATGGCCTATCTTACTTCTACGACAATGCGGGTAACCGGACGGGTTGGAAGGACGTGCCGGGACTGGCGACCCAAACCACCTGGACGTACGACAAGACCAATCAGCTCACCAGCGAGCAGCGCGGCGGCACGAACCCATTCAACACCAGCTATACGTACGACGGAGTTGGTAATCGGCTGCTCAAATCCGACAGTGGCGCAGTCACAACCTCTACGTACGACGCCGCCAATCAACTTCAGACGAGCGTCAATAGTTCTGGCGTGACGACGTATACTTACGATCTGGCGGGTAACGAGCAGATTGTGCAGTCGCCGTCCGGCATCACGACGAGCACCTGGGACAACGAGAACCGGCAGACCCGACTTGTTCTGCCAACTGGCGTCCTCGGCACGTTCAGTTATAATGCGGACGGCCAGCGATTCCAGAAGCAGGACTCGACCGGCACGGCCCGCGTCGTTTGGGACGGCCAGGCGTATCTGTCGGAGACCGATGGCAGCAATGCAACGCAGGTGGAGTATACGAATGCTCCAAGTGCGTTCACCAACCTGGTCAGCCAGCGGCGTTTGACGGGCGGCATCTGGGTGCCGCGCTACCATGCGTTCGATGGCCTGGGCTCGACGTACTTTTTGACCGATAGCGGCGACAACGTCACCGATCAGTACGTGAACAAAGCGTTCGGAGAACTTTTCGCCTCGACCGGCAGCACCGTCAATCCGTTCCAGTGGGTCGGCCAATTCGGTTACTACCGCGACGCTGACAGCGGGTTATACTACGTGCTGCACCGCGTCGATGACCCCGTCACAGGGCGATGGACGAGTTTAGACCCAGTTAGAGACGACAGAAAGAATCCGTACCGCTACGTCGGAAATAACCCGACGAAAGCTGCCGACCCCAGCGGGCTTGCAGGAAAGATCACAGGCGGCAGCGGATTCTTTGACCACCGAGGCGTAACAATCGACGTGCGCGATTCAACGGGCAAGATCATCGGAACACTTTCTGTCGACTACTCCGCCAAAGGCTTTATGGGTCACGGCGTAAAAACATGCTGCGGCCTAGATGTACTTGTAGCTGCAAGGGCTTATGCTGTATTGGGGTTCACACGGAACGCGACCGTAAATGGCGGAAAAACTGGTTGGACGCGGGACGGAAACACGTCCGATCACAACGCACTGCAAAACATTCTCAGCAGTGTCGGCAAGGATGAGGCTTGGTTCCTTAAAGAGATTGCTGCTGGGCGCAGCTCATGGACTCTAGACGGCGCGTACGGTTCAAAATACTACAACGTATTCGTCAATAGCTGTCAAGACTATGCGAATTGGGTTCTTAGGTCATACGAACCGATCGCAGAATACGGAGATTGAGTTATGACTTGCTCCTGGCAAAGAGCAACCAGATCTGTCCGCGTCCGACTGATTGCCGTTCCGGCGATAGCCATAACCATACTTTGTGTAATCTGCGCATATTTAGCGACTCATATTCGCGTAAGCCGCTATTATCGGGTGAGGGCCACTTACGAATGGCTGCCAACCGACGATATACAGCTAGACACTTGGCTTAGAATGCAGCCGGGGATCGTCGGAAACACTGTTCGCACTGAACGCATAGGCAAAGTGCTCAATGTCGGTTTCATACTATCGCAAACCTTTTCCGGAAGTCCCGCGTTTCCAGATATCTCGCGAGGGTGTGATGCTTTCGGATATGGGCCATCCGCGGTTGGGATGACGACTTGCAAGAACGGTGAGCGAGGCCGCTTCTCGAATCGAAGGGGCGAGTGGCGGAGCGCCTCTTAATTGCGGCAATTAGCAAAGATGTTCCGATGCGTATTTGCATGCAGTACCGAAGACGGCTTGTTGGTTTGGGCTATACGGATTGGTTGAGGGGGTGCGAGACGAAAATAATATTTTGCCGCCATCTGCTGAATTTAGGAAGAAAGCGAACCGCCCGACGCACTCCCCAGGCGGCGCAACGGCGAGAGATAAAGCACGTTGGTCGTTCTAAGCGTGGCTTGGAATCAATTAAGAAGATCGTTAGTGCCATGCTCGACAGATGCGCAACGTATATGCTGTCATTGTCCTCCCCGAAGACTCGATCCGCGTGATGTTGGGGTTTGAGATGAGCGGATTTTTGGTTGGGAATGGTTGCGAAGCGGCTCGCCGGGCTTTCGAAATACGCTGCCACGCTGGGCTACGACGTCGCCAGCCAGCAGATCACGGTCACCAACGCCCTGGGTTTCGTGGCCACTACCAACTACGATCCGGCCGGGCGGACCTGGAGCACCGTCAACGGGCTGGGCTTCATCACGACTTTCGCTTACGATGCGGCCAGCCACTTGCAAACCACCCAGAACGCCCGCGGCTATTTCAGCACCACCACCTACGACCCGGCCGGACGCGTCTGGTCGACCGCCGATCCGCTGGGCAACACCACCACCCTGAGCTACGACGCCGCCAGCCAGCAAATCGGCGTGCAGGACGCGCTCGGTTTCCGCGCCACCACCAATTACGATCCGGCCGGCCGCGTCAACTATCAGGTCAACCAACTGGGATTCGTGACCACGTTCGCTTACGACGCCGCCAACCAGCGACTGAGCGTGGAAAACCCGCTGGGCTTCACGAGCGACACCGCCTACGACGCCGCCGGCCGCGTCAAGTCGCTGACCGATCCACAGGACGATACGACCTTGTTGGGCTACGACGCCGCCAGCCGGCGCGTCACCGTCCAGGATGCCAACGGCTATGTCACCAGCACGGCCTACGACCCGCTCAATCGCGTGCAGCAGGTGACCGATCCGCTGGGCTACATGACGTCGAACACGTACGACGCCGTCGGCCAGTGGACCCGGTTCACCGACGCCGCGTATCCGATCGGCAACTTTACCACATTTGTCTACGATCAGTGCGCCGGCAAAAGCAGCAAATCGACCAGCTTGGCCGCGTCACCAGTTACACGTACGATGCGGCCAATAACCGCAGCACGCGGACCGACGCCCGCGGCATTCTGACGACCTACGCCTACGACGGCGCCAACCAGCTCATCGGGCGGCAATATCCGCACGACCCGAGCGTCACGTTCGGCTACGACGCCAACGGCAATCGCGCGCTGATGTTGGACGCCAGCGGCACCACGACGTATACCTACGATCACGCCGATCGACTGAACGTCGTCACCAACGGCTATGGTCAATCGGTTTCCTATTCCTACAGCGGCATCAACCAGCGGCTCACGTTGCAGGACCCGAGCCTGGCCACGTTCAGTTATACGTACGATGCGGCCCGGCGGCTGTCGACCGTGGTCAACCCGCAGAACAGCCGCACCACCTTCAGCTACGACCTGGCCGATCGCCGGATGCTGGCTCACAACGGCAACGGCACCAGCACCAGCTACGTCTACGACGCGGCCGACCGGCTGCTGTGGCTCAACCATTTCGGCCCCGGCAGCGCGGGAATCGCCGGCTTCACGTACACGTACGACAACGTGGGCAATCCGCAAACCGTGCTGGAGCTTGACGGATCGACGGTCGACTGGACCAACGACGGGGCCAACCAACTGATCCTCGAAGATCGCACGGGCACCGACGCCGCCCATCGCAAAAACTATTACGACGGCCGCGGCAACCGCTTTGAGCAAGATCTGAACAGCGGCCTGACGAAGGTGAACGGTTTCACCTACGACAACGCCGACCAACTGAAAGTGCTCACGTCCTACAATCTTCCGGCGATCGCCACGCTCACCAGCTACACCTACGATCCGGCCGGCAACCTGCTCGGAGTGCTGAATCCGCCGGGCACCCAACCGACGACGTTCGCCTGGGACGACGAGGGGCGCAGCAAGCTGGTGCAGCTTCCGACTGGCGTGTCGGTGACCAGCACGTTCAATGGCGACAACCTGCGGATGCAGCGCGTGGACAACACCGGCACCGTGCGCTACGTTTGGGACGGCCAAGCCTACCTGGCCGAGACCGACGGCAGCAACGTGATGCAGGCCGAGTACACGCAGGAGCCTGCCCAGTATGGCGGCCTGCTCAGCCAGTACCGTCTCACCGGCGGAGTTTGGACACCCAGCTACTATCACTTCGACCGCATCGGCTCGACCCGGGCCTTGACCAGTTCCTCCGGCTCGATCACCGACACGTATTTTTACGAAGCTTTTGGCACGTCGCTGGGCGGCAGCGGCAGCACGGTCAATCCGTTCCAGTTTATCGGCCAGGTCGGCTATTATCGCGACGCCGCCAGCGGGTTATACTACGTGCGGGATCGCGTTTACGATCCCGTCACAGGCCGCTGGGTCAGCCGAGATCGGATCGGATTTGCGTCCGGCGATCCGAATCCGTTTCGGTATGCTTTAAATAACCCAACGTTTTATGATGACCCAGCTGGGTTGTGGACGCAGGCAACAGCGTTGCAACGGCTGCAAGAGGAAATCCAAGACTGGCAAAGCAAAGGATATGGATTCGCGGTACACTTGCTTCAGCACTTTATTGACAAGTTGGGTCCGGCTCCTTATCAACCGACGCAAGGTGACATAGATGAGGTTATATCGCATTCGGCCCCGTTGGTTAGGTACTCCCTGACTGCCTGGAAAGTCGGCCCGAATCATCCGATGGTGTCCAGACACGTCAGCTGGGACGCAATTACTCCCGTGATCGTCCCAACGTTCGCAACGGATGCCAACCTGTTTTATGCCTATGGCGGGGCTGACCTTACGTTGATATTTGGGACGGGCCGGTGGTCGGGTGGAGCGCCACGGAGAGGAAGATATATTTATGAGAACCTTACCGTGACTCTCGCTGATTTCTATACGTTTGCGCCGACCGGAACGTTTAACAGCAGGCTGTTATTTCCTGCGTATGACGCGGCGCATTTTCTTCAAACCGTCTGCGGATTTAATCCGTTTACGGACACAATGACGTTTAAACGGGACTATTGAATTTCTCGTCTCTCTCAGTCAGTACGAGGAATTATGAGGAAACGCTGATCGCCGGGATTCTTAAATTCCAATTATGCGTTGCATGTATTTCCGGGGGTACCGTCGCCAAATGGCGATCTTGAGCACGGCAATGTTATTGACCAGTGTGTTTCAAGCGAGTAGCGTTGCGGCGAGCGTCTTGAGCCGACCGGCCGGCTGCACCGCGCCACGATTAACGGCGTTCGCATTTTTCACAATGTTCCGTCGACCGTTGGCACCTGGCAATAGTTTGACGGACCGGCTCGGATGCGGCTGGTGTTCCGAGCGACAGCGCAGGGCGTGTAACGATCAAGAAGGCACGTTAGCTCCGGGATCATGCGCCGCATCCGCAGTGCATGCCAAGGCCTTCGGTCTGGTCGCGCTGGATCGAGTAGCTGACCGCTGCTGTAGCGAATTAGCAAACGTGAAGGAGCTCAGCTCAAAGGGGGCTGCAAAATGACCCGACGAGTAATGCAGTCGTTTTTAGCCCTTTTAGTAGTGGTGCTGCTCATCGTTATGGCTCGGTGGAACCGCGAGCAGCGGTGCCGGCGTGCGCTTGAGCAGCTCTTGTCGGGAAGCGACGAGTTTTACCTGGCGTCCCTTGAGATAACGGGGCAGTCGAAGAGCCTCCAAATTCAGGACCCTGAGTCGTTGCAATACATGACGCGGGTGTTACGTGGGGCGTCACGTGAAGGTTACGTGCCTTCGCGTTCCGGCACGTACTACACATGCGTCGCTGCAATCGAGCCAGCGGGCACGGTTCGCTTCGGAATTTATGTGCCGGTTGAGGAGGAAGGAATCACAATGGCTCTTGCAGATGACAGCTACAACAGCGATCCAATCTGCTATTGGGTCTCGTTTGCCAAGCCCGTTCCCGAATCTATCCGTTTGACGTTTGAACGGTTGCGTTGACGTACAACGGAAATTAGGTGTTGTCCTTTGCCCTTCTGGAAAACTCCGTCCGCGCGATGTTGGGGTTCGAAAGCAGAGGATTTTTGGTTGGGGTGGGTTGCGAGGTGGGCCCGCCGGGCTTCCGAACACCGCCGGCCAAACCACCGCCCAGCAAAACCGGCTGAGCAACACATTCAGCCAGCAGTTCGACGCCTCGAACCGGCTCACCGCCTGGGCCGATGCCTTGGGCAACCGCACCAGCTATACCTACAACGCCGCGGGCCAACAACAAACGGTCCAAAACCCGTTGGGCTTCGTCAGCACCACGCTCTACGACCTGATGAATCGGCCCACGGTCCAGATCGACGCGCTGGGCAACACCACCACGCTCGGCTACGACACTGGCGGCAACCTCAGCACCACGCAAAATCCGCTCGGTTTCGTCAGCAGCCAGCTTTACGACGCCGACAACCACATGGACGCCGCCGTCGACCCGCTGGGCAACCGCACGACCTACTCCTACGACGCGTTCGGCAACCAGGTCGCCGTGTTAAACCCCTTGGGCTTTGCCAGCACCAGCGTTTACGACCTGGCCAATCGCCTGTCGGCCAGCGTCGATGCGCTGGGCAACCGCACCAGCTACCTCTACGATCCGGCCGGCCGGCAGACGAGCGCCACCAACCCGCTGGGCAACGTCTCGAGGAACATGTACGACACGCGCAGCCGGCTGTGGGCATCGGTCGATCCCTTGGGCAACCGCACCAGCTACTCCTACGACAGTGTCAACAACCGGACCGCCGTGCAAAACCCGCTGGGCTTCGTCACATCGAGCATGTACGATTCGCTCGACCGACTGACCGCCAATGTCGATCCGCTGGGCCACCGCACCACCTACGGCTACGACCTGGTGGGCAACCCAACCACCACGACCAACCCGCTGGGGTTCGTCACCACGGCGTTCTACGATGCCGCCAATCGGCGCGTTGCCAGCGCCGATCCGCTGGGCCATACCACCAGCTACAGTTACGACGCGGCCAGCCGGCGCACCGCGGTGGAAAACCCGCTGGGCTTTCTGTCCACCACCAATTACGACGCCGCCAACCGCACCCAAACCACGGTCGACGCGCTGGGCTTCGTGACCACGTATTACTACGACGCGGCTTCGCGCAATATCAGCGTGCAAGACGCCTTGGGCTACCTGAGCACCACCGCCTACGACCACGCCGGCCGCGTCACGGCGTCGACCGATCAGCTGAGCCATGTCACCACGCTGGGCTACGACGTCGCCAGCCAGCAGATCACGGTCACCAACGCCCTGGGTTTCGTGGCCACGACCAACTACGATCCGGCCGGGCGGACCTGGAGCACCGTCAACGGGCTGGGCTTCATCACGACTTTCGCTTACGATGCGGCCAGCCGCTTGCAAACCACCCAGAACGCCCGCGGCTATTTCAGCACCACCACCTACGACCCGGCCGGACGCGTCTGGTCGACCGCCGATCCGCTGGGCAACACCACCACCCTGAGCTACGACGCCGCCAGCCAGCAGATCGGCGTGCAGGACGCGCTCGGTTTCCGCGCCACCACCAATTACGACCCGGCCGGCCGCGTCAACTATCAGGTCAACCAACTGGGATTCGTCACCACGTTTGCTTACGACGCCGCCAACCAGCGACTGAGCGTGGAAAACCCGCTGGGCTTCACGAGCGACACCGCCTACGACGCCGCCGGCCGCGTCAAGTCGCTGACCGATCCACAGGACGATACGACCTTGTTGGGCTACGACGCCGCCAGCCGGCGCGTCACCGTCCAGGATGCCAACGGCTATGTCACCAGCACGGCCTACGACCCGCTCAATCGCGTGCAGCAGGTGACCGATCCGCTGGGCTACATGACGTCGAACACGTACGACGCCGTCGGCCAGTGGACCCGGTTCACCGACGCCGCGTATCCGATCGGCAACTTTACCACATTTGTCTACGATCAGTGCGCCGGCAAAAGCAGCAAATCGACCAGCTTGGCCGCGTCACCAGTTACACGTACGATGCGGCCAATAACCGCAGCACGCGGACCGATGCTCGCGGCATCCTGACCACCTACAGCTACGACGGCGCCAACCAGCTCATCGGGCGGCAATATCCGCACGATCCGAGCGTCACGTTCGGCTACGACGCCGACGGCAATTGCGCGCTGATGTTGGATGCCAGCGGCACCTCGACGTATACCTACGATCACGCCGATCGACTGAACGTCGTCACCAACGGCTATGGTCAATCGGTTTCCTATTCCTACAGCGGCATCAACCAACGGCTCACGTTGCAGGACCCGAGCCTGGCGACGTTCAGTTATACGTACGACGCGGCCCGGCGGCTGTCGACCGTGGTCAACCCGCAGAACAGCCGCACCACGTTCACCTACGACCTGGCCGATCGCCGGATGCTGGCCCACAACGGCAACGGCACCAGCACCAGCTACGTCTACGACGCGGCCGACCGGCTGCTGTGGCTCAATCATTTCGGCCCCGGCAGCGCGGGAATCGCCGGCTTCACCTACACCTACGACAACGTGGGCAACCCGCAATCGGTGTTGGAGCTCGACGGGTCGACGGTCGACTGGACCAACGATGGGGCCAACCAACTGATCCTCGAAGACCGCACGGGCACCGACGCCGCCCATCGCAAAAACTATTACGACGGCCGCGGCAACCGCTTTGAGCAGGATCTGAACAGCGGCCTGACGAAGGTGAACGGTTTTACCTACGACAACGCCGACCAGTTGAAGGTGCTCACGTCCTATAATCTTCCGGCGATCGCCACGCTCACCAGCTACACCTACGACCCGGCCGGCAACCTGCTCGGAGTGCTGAATCCGCCGGGCACCCAGCCCACGACGTTCGTCTGGGACGACGAGGGGCGCAGCAAGCTGGTTCAGCTTCCGACTGGCGTTTCGGTGACCAGCACGTTCAACGGCGACAACCTGCGGATGCAGCGCGTCGACAACACCGGCACGGTGCGCTACGTTTGGGACAGCCAAGCCTACCTGGCCGAGACCGACGGCAGCAACGTGATGCAAGCCGAGTACACGCAGGAGCCCGCCCAGTATGGCGGCCTGCTCAGCCAGTACCGTCTCACCGGCGGAGTTTGGACACCCAGCTACTACCACTTCGACCGTATCGGCTCGACCCGGGCCTTGACCAGTTCCTCCGGCTCGATCACCGACACGTATTTTTACGAAGCTTTTGGCACATCGCTGGGCGGCAGCGGCAGCACGGTCAATCCGTTCCAGTTTATCGGGCAACTCGGTTATTATCGCGACGCCGCCAGCGGGTTATACTACGTGCGGGATCGCGTTTACGATCCCGTCACAGGCCGCTGGGTCAGCAGAGACCGGATAGGCTTTGCCTCGGGCGATCCGAATCCGCATCGTTACGTGTGGAACAATCCGACGTTCTATATTGACCCAAGTGGCATGTGGAGATTCGTCCCGGGTATGGGAACATCGGAGGTGTGGCTGTATTCGACTAGTGATGGTTTTAAGGCCGACTTTAGACTCAGTTTTCTACCCGACATGCAGGCATTCCGGGCGGTCGCGGGTGACTTATGCAACATCGAGGTACGTTACATGCAGATTGTTCGGCTTAAGTCAAATACCGGAACAATTGCTGGCCAAGGCGGGATCACATTCGGAAAACTTCCTTTGAATACCTGGTTCGTAGACGGTAATCCTCCATATTACCCAACTACGGATGGCAAGTTCGATCCGTTCACTTCCGGTCCTGCAGTTAATCCGAGGATGGATGATGAGCCAGGGATCCCAGGGCAGCGGTTCAAGGCGCTCGACTTTTCATTTGAAGGTGAAACCGTATTAGTTAGCATTAGGGGCTCAAGTGATGGCTCTATTAAGCCGGGGGATGTGTACACCGATATTCAGTGGGGATTTTCATTTAGCGTAGGAGGGACGATATTCAATAAACACGTCACATTCCAAAAGTACTATGTGAATAACCTAGTATGGGATAGCGACAGTTCGCAGAAAGTCGTCGCAACCACTTCCGCCGGCCAGCAGCATATGACAATCGGGGGACCCAGCAGTACACCCCCTAGGATGCCCGGATACCACTCGTACACTGCGTCGGCGATGCCGTCCCCTGAAATGCAAAAGGTGCTATCGAAGTATTTCCCATGAGCAAAGTGCGCAGAGGTTATTGCAATGAGCCCCCGCAGAGCGTTAATTTGTTTGCATGTGGCCTTGGTGATTTCGTCATACACGCTTTGTAGCATTTTACTCGTGTACTGGCCGCGCGGTACGCATTTGACGGATTTTCGTGGCGTAGTGTGCGCAGCGATCTTCGGTTGTGCCAGCCTTGGTGTCGCCACTGGCTTTGGTGCGTTGGCATTTCGACCTAGCCGGACTGCGAGCATCACTTTGACGATTTCCACCTTCACAGCTATTGTGCTGTCATTCATGGCAGCGATGCCCGCGTTCTGACAACCCCTTGTCCCCCCGAAAACGTCATCCGCGCAATGTTGGAGAAACAAACGGAGAAACAAACGGGTCAGAACAATTTATTAAATAGTATCACGGTAGGAATGGCCCTTTCGGGCCACCCCCGCACAGATCCGTACGTGCGGAACTACCGTACTTCGTGCCCGCCGAAACGAGTTTCGTGTCGAGGATGAGCCATGAAGTTCCACGCCTTCGTGCTGCAAGTCAACGGCGACGTGACGGACCGTCAGGAATCCGACAGCCGGAAGGTGCAACGCAATCCGGCAGCCCGGCATTTGACTCAAGAGTTCAGCGCCTTGTTGGAAGAGCGGTTTGCCGACAATCCCGAAAAGCGGGGCAAGTTCTGCTTCCCGACGGATGAATCGGCGCGGTATCGATTCAAATGGGATCAGTGCAATCCACTGTCGGCGCTGTGCGTGATGGAAGTTGCCGGCAAGCCGGCCGGCGTGTGCGTATTTCTTTACGGCCTCGAGCCGCTGCACGATGCGGCCGCGGTCAAGGCGTTACAAAACATCATGGTCTCGTGGCTGGCCGGCACCGCGATCGAACCTGGCTTTGGACTGCGGCAAATCACCGAGCGCCCGGCAATCATCGCGATTCCCTTTCCCACGGGCATCCAAGAGAGCGACCAACGGGCGCTGAGCAACCTTCTGTATTGCCTGGGCATTGCGTTTTTCGGACAGGCAGCCGCCTTCGTCGACCACGTAGACCGCTTCTGGCAAAGTCAGGGCGTTACCCGCATCGGTCCCAGGCCCGCCTGGCCCAGACCTTGAGGGATTGGGGGAGTGCTGAACGGCCGCCGGCACGGCTTCCCGCTCGGCAACATCTGCACCACCATGTACGACGCCGCCGGACGGGTCAGCGCATCGATCGACCAGCTTGCCCGCCGCACGACATACACCTATGACGTCGCCAGCCAGCAGAAAACGCGGACCGACGCCCGCGGCATTGTCACCACCTACTCGTTCGATCAAGCCGGCCGGTTGACGGGCCGCCAATACACGAACGACGCGACCGTCACATTCAGCTACGACGCCAACCGGAACCGGCTCACAATGCAGGACGGCACCGGAGCGACGACCTACACGTACGACGCGCTGGACCGCAAGAGCACCGTCACCAACCAGGCCAGCAAGGTGATCACTTACGGATACGACGCCGCCAGCCAACGCGCATCCCTGGCCGACCCGGACGGCGGCCGGTTCACCTACAGCTACGACGGCGCCGGCAGGTTGTCGAACCTCCGGAATCCGCAAGCGGATTTGACCACCTGGACCTACGACGCAGCCAATCAGCCCAGCACCCAAACCTCGGCCAATGGACTCGTCGTCGAGTATTCGTTCGACGCGGCCGGCCGGCTACAGCTGAAGGAGAGTTTCACTGCCGGCCCCATTTATGGCCTATCTTACTTCTACGACAATGCGGGTAACCGGACGGGTTGGAAGGACGTGCCGGGACTGGCGACCCAAACCACCTGGACGTACGACAAGACCAATCAGCTTACCAGCGAGCAGCGCGGCGGCACGAACCCATTCAACACCAGCTATACGTACGACGGAGTTGGTAATCGGCTGCTCAAATCCGACAGTGGCGCAGTCACAACCTCTACGTACGACGCCGCCAATCAACTTCAGAAGAGCGTCAATAGTTCTGGCGTGACGACGTATACTTACGATCTGGCGGGTAACGAGCAGATTGTGCAGTCGCCGTCCGGCATCACGACGAGCACCTGGGACAACGAGAACCGGCAGACCCGACTTGTTCTGCCAACTGGCGTCCTCGGCACGTTCAGTTATAATGCGGACGGCCAGCGATTCCAGAAGCAGGACTCGACCGGCACGGCCCGCGTCGTTTGGGACGGCCAGGCGTATCTGTCGGAGACCGATGGCAGCAATGCAACGCAGGTGGAGTATACGAATGCTCCAAGTGCGTTCACCAACCTGGTCAGCCAGCGGCGTTTGACGGGCGGCATCTGGGTGCCGCGCTATCACGCGTTCGACGGTCTGGGCTCGACGTATTTTCTGACCGATAGCGGCGACAACATCACCGATCAGTACGTGAACAAGGCGTTCGGAGAACTTTTCGCCTCGACCGGCAGCACCGTCAATCCGTTCCAGTGGGTCGGCCAATTCGGTTACTACCGCGACGCTGACAGCGGGTTATACTACGTGCTGCACCGCGTCGATGACCCCGTCACAGGGCGATGGACGAGTTTAGACCCAGTTAGGGACGACAGAAAGAATCCGTACCGGTACGTGCGGAACAACCCGACCGGTGTCGTTGATCCGAGCGGCTTGACGCCCTACGCGGACGTTAGAGCCTGCCTTACTTCTTGGAAGGGGCACTGCTTCATTTGTGCAGTGTATGGCAACAGTAAAAGCTCCGGCGTTCCACCGGCTCAAGCGGGCAATTGGGTGAGGTGTGCTATACAGGCCTACCTGAACTTGGAGCAAGCGTGCGTAAATAACAACTTTAACCGGCACAAGGCCGAATGCAGAAGGCTAAAAAACTGCTATGAAAACTACTGGTGATCAGAGTTCGCCATATTGTGGGGCAGTAGCTCCGAAAGGCTAAGAAATGCTTGACGTCAAAAGTAACTTATGCGACGCCTGTCACACGGCGAAGGCCGAATACCACACGATGGCGATAATCGATGGCGTCGAATGTGCTCAAAGTGTATGTAGCGAATGCTTTAAAGCCGGTCTAGGTCGTACGGGCCAAGATCTCGCTGCATCCTTGAGCAAATCGCGCTGCATTTACTGTAATGCGGAGGCAACTTCTGAAGGCGGCGACCCGCTTCGACTTGTGCTCGGTGTTCGGCAAACGCATCCCACCTGCAACGGTTGTCTTGAAGAGTTCAGCCGTTATGCGATGAGCAGTCTCGCGCAACTGCCAAACGGGATGTCGCGTGACGAAGAGGTTGCCGCGATTGCACGCTTGTCAGCGGATGTGGATCGACACATGAAAGAACGGAATTCGACACTAGGTGGATATTGACCGACGGGCGGGCGCGATTTGGGCTGCTGTCCTTACCGAAAAATTCCGTCGGTGCGGGCCAGGAATCTTTGATGTTCCTCCACTGAACTGCCGCTCTGTTTGCCGCGCTCGCTTCGTTACCCCGCACTGTGTTCACTGAGGCAGGCTTGCAATGGTCAGGGCTTCGATACTTACATTGACGGCCGTCGTCGTCATTACGTTCATCGCGTATTTGGAGCCGCGTTTATGGCAGCCGGCTAGCGCTGCGGATTTTGGCAATTCGGCCGGGAGCTTCTGGCGAGGTCTTAGCGTATTCCTCTTTGTGGTCATTTTCGTCGGACTTATATCGCTCGTGCTATTGTCGCTGATATTTAAGCGAGAATTAGTGGGTTGGCCCGCGATTCGCGCCGTCGTAATAGCGGTTTGCTCGATAAACGGGCTTTGCTACATTTGGTTTTTTGTTGGGCTCGCCAGATTCTTATTTCCGTAGCGTCGATCCGCTGGGACACCGCACGACCTACGGCTACGACCTGCTGGGCAACCCGACCACCACGGCCAACCCGCTGGGCTTTGTCACGACTCTCGGCTACGACGCCGCCAGCCGGCGCATCACCGTCCAGGATGCCAACGGCTATGTCACCAGCACCGCTTACGACCCGCTCAATCGCGTCCAGCAGGTGACCGATCCGCTGGGCTTCATGACGTCGAACACGTACGACGGCGTCGGCCAGTGGACCCGGTTCACCGACGCCGCGTATCCGATCGGCAACTTTACCACATTTGTCTACGATCAGGCGCACGGCAAAAGCAGCAAATCGACCAGCTTGGCCGCGTCACCAGTTACACGTACGATGCGGCCAATAACCGCAGCACGCGGACCGATGCTCGCGGCATCCTGACGACCTACAGCTACGACGGCGCCAACCAGCTCATCGGGCGGCAATATCCGCACGATCCGAGCGTCACGTTCGGCTACGACGCCGACGGCAATCGCGCTGATGTTGGATGCCAGCGGCACCTCGACGTATACCTACGATCACGCCGATCGACTGAACGTCGTCACCAACGGCTATGGTCAATCGGTTTCCTATTCCTACAGCGGCATCAACCAACGGCTCACGTTGCAGGACCCGAGCCTGGCGACGTTCAGTTATACGTACGACGCGGCCCGGCGGCTGTCGACCGTGGTCAACCCGCAGAACAGCCGCACCACGTTCACCTACGACCTGGCCGATCGCCGGATGCTGGCCCACAACGGCAACGGCACCAGCACCAGCTACGTCTACGACGCGGCCGACCGGCTGCTGTGGCTCAATCATTTCGGCCCCGGCAGCGCGGGAATCGCCGGCTTCACCTACACCTACGACAACGTGGGCAACCCGCAATCGGTGTTGGAGCTCGACGGGTCGACGGTCGACTGGACCAACGATGGGGCCAACCAACTGATCCTCGAAGACCGCACGGGCACCGACGCCGCCCATCGCAAAAACTATTACGACGGCCGCGGCAACCGCTTTGAGCAGGATCTGAACAGCGGCCTGACGAAGGTGAACGGTTTTACCTACGACAACGCCGACCAGTTGAAGGTGCTCACGTCCTATAATCTTCCGGCGATCGCCACGCTCACCAGCTACACCTACGACCCGGCCGGCAACCTGCTCGGAGTGCTGAATCCGCCGGGCACCCAGCCCACGACGTTCGTCTGGGACGACGAGGGGCGCAGCAAGCTGGTTCAGCTTCCGACTGGCGTTTCGGTGACCAGCACGTTCAACGGCGACAACCTGCGGATGCAGCGCGTCGACAACACCGGCACGGTGCGCTACGTTTGGGACAGCCAAGCCTACCTGGCCGAGACCGACGGCAGCAACGTGATGCAAGCCGAGTACACGCAGGAGCCCGCCCAGTATGGCGGCCTGCTCAGCCAGTACCGTCTCACCGGCGGAGTTTGGACACCCAGCTACTACCACTTCGACCGTATCGGCTCGACCCGGGCCTTGACCAGTTCCTCCGGCTCGATCACCGACACGTACTTCTACGAGGCGTTCGGCACATCGCTGGGCGGAACTGGCAGCACGGTCAATCCGTTCCAGTTTATCGGCCAGCTCGGCTATTATCGCGACGCCGCCAGCGGGTTATACTACGTGCGGGATCGCGTTTACGATCCCGTAACGGGCCGCTGGGTCAGCCGAGATCGGATCGGCTTTGCCTCGGGCGATTCGAATCCGTTTCGGTACGTCGCAAGCAGGCCAACGTTTAGCAACGACCCAACTGGGCTGATCGCCACATATATCCCTGGGCGCGTAACATTAGCACAGGTATTCCTAACGAGTTATTCAGACCAAGACCGAGTTGGCGCATCGTTAGATGCCCAGTGGGCGGTCAACAACAGCAGCTTTCCGCCATGCAGTTGCTCGGAAATCGCTATTGTCCAGATTTCTGAACTTAGAGTTTCCACGCAAGGATGGGGGGCCGAATGGCTAAATCATGACTATCAGTTTGACAACGAATACGGAGGAATTGAGTACAAGCATGCCAGTAACGCGTTACGAGGAGTTACAATAGGTGATCCGTCCAAGATCGCGAGCCTGTCCATGCAGGACAGCCCTTCCATTAAAAAACACCCTGGTGTCGCTATAGGGGAATACTGGAGATGGACTAATAATTTCCAAACGTTTGTAATTTGTACAGCAAGGCGTGGGCCTAAGGATACTGAAGGAATTGGGAACACTAGCCCGGACGTAAGAGGTGCAGACTCGCCAAACTATACTGTGTATGCGGCTATTAAGTGGACCGCAGAACTCAGGTGGTACCCCAGCCGTGGACTGCTGAACACACCGAACCAGCGGTGGTCCCCAATCACAGTTCGCGTGCCGAGAGCAGCGTTCGCAATTCTAAATGAACTGATGCACGATCGCTTCGGTCTATGATAACGAAATAACCGGACGGCTGGAAATCCAGCCTCTTTTCGGTCGTTGGCTTGCTGATCAATATGTCTTGAATAAGATTGAAAAAATAACGTGACATTGCGAGCCATCCTGCGCACGCCAATCATATTAACCATTGCAACACTAATGACTACCATTGCACTCGTTGCAATGGCTAGGCACTTAAGCTGGCAACTCTGTATTTATGCGGTTGGGCTTTCGGTAATTTGGTGCGCGAGTGTATTCTTTGCCGACAGTCGCGGTGGCTCGGCGGTTTCAATCCCGTTTTCCGCGGCAATCGGCAGCACGGCGACGTGTTTCATCCTTTGGCAGGTTGCAACGTCGGTTTCGCCACCGGCCGAGATAGCATGGCGCACGCCGATTTTTGTGGGCGCCCTTGCTGGGCTGATAGTATGGGGGTTGGTTCGGTGCATTTCGGTCATGGTTCGGCGACTAATATGATGGTGCGCATGAAGGCCGGCCGACGCATCTTTGGGCGTAATTGCTTGCCGCATCGTCCGGATGGGTCTGGTGGCGGCCACGACAGTTGAACGAATACGTCGTTCGTAATGTTCACCGGCCAGGAAAAGTTGTCAGGAAGGCTCTGTAGAAAACCCGCAGGAATAGCAGAATCATGATGTTGTCGGTGGGGGCGCGGTGCGCAGAGTTCGGTCGCCAGGAAGTCAAACGCTGGGTGCAGTTCGTGCTCGCGTTTACCGCATACGTGGACTTGACCGCCAGCTGATTTCGGGTCGACCCTTGCCCGATGATTGCGGTATATCAACCATCACGAGTTTCGCATCGAGGATGAGCCATGAAATTCCATGGTTTCGTGCTGCAAGTCAACGGCGACGTGACGGACCGTCAGGAATCCGACAGCCGGAAGGTGCAACGCAATCCGGCAGCCCGGCATTTGACTCAAGAGTTCAGCGCCTTGTTGGAAGAGCGGTTTGCCGACAATCCCGAAAAGCGGGGCAAGTTCTGCTTCCCGACGGATGAATCGGCGCGGTATCGATTCAAATGGGATCAGCCCAATCCACTGTCGGCGCTGTGCGTGATGGAAGTTGCCGGCAAGCCGGCCGGTGTGTGCGTGTTTCTTTACGGCTTCGAGCCGCTGCACGATGCGGCCGCGGTCAAGGCGTTGCAAACGATCATGGTCGCGTGGCTGGCCGGCACCGCGATCGAACCTGGCTTTGGACTGCGGCAAATCACCGAGCGCCCGGCCATCATCGCGATTCCCTTTCCCACGGGCATCGCAGAGAGCGACCAACGGACCGTGAGCAACCTTCTGTATTGTCTGGGCATTGCGTTTTTCGGACGGGCAGCCGCCTTCGTCGACCAGGTAGACCGCTTCTGGCAAAGCCAGGGCGTTACCCGCATCGGTCCCAGGCCCGCCTGGCGCAGACCTTGAGGGATTGGGGGAGTGCTGAACGGCCGCCGGCACGGCTTCCCGCTCGGCAACATCTGCACCACCATGTACGACCAGCTTGGCCGCGTCACCAGCTACACGTACGATGCGGCCAATAACCGCAGCACGCGGACCGATGCTCGCGGCATCCTGACCACCTACAGCTACGACGGCGCCAACCAGCTCATCGGGCGGCAATATCCGCACGATCCGAGCGTCACGTTCGGCTACGACGCCGACGGCAATTGCGCGCTGATGTTGGATGCCAGCGGCACCACGACGTATGCCTACGATCACGCCGATCGACTGAACGTCGTCACCAACGGCTATGGTCAATCGGTTTCCTATTCCTACAGCGGCATCAACCAACGGCTCACGTTGCAGGACCCGAGCCTGGCGACGTTCAGTTATACGTACGACGCGGCCCGGCGGCTGTCGACCGTGGTCAATCCGCAGAACAGCCGCACGACGTTCAGCTACGACCTGGCCGATCGCCGGATGCTGGCCCACAACGGCAACGGCACCAGCACCAGCTACGTCTACGACGCGGCCGACCGGCTGCTGTGGCTCAACCATTTCGGCCCCGGCAGCGCGGGAATCGCCGGTTTCACCTACACCTACGACAACGTCGGCAACCCGCAATCGGTGCTGGAGCTTGACGGGTCGACGGTCGACTGGACCAACGACGGGGCTAACCAACTGATCCTCGAAGACCGCACGGGCACCGACGCCGCGCATCGCAAGAACTATTACGACGGCCGCGGCAACCGCTTTGAGCAAGACCTGAACAGCGGCCTGACGAAGGTGAACGGTTTCAGCTACGACAACGCCGACCAGTTGAAGGTGCTCACGTCCTATAATCTTTCGGCGATCGCCACGCTCACCAGCTACACCTACGATCCGGCCGGCAACCTGCTCGGAGTGCTGAATCCGCCGGGCACCCAGCCCACGACGTTCGTCTGGGACGACGAAGGGCGCAACAAGCTGGTTCAGCTTCCCACGGGCGTTTCGGTGACCAGCACGTTCAATGGCGACAACCTGCGGATGCAGCGCGTGGACAACTCCGGCACCGTGCGCTACGTTTGGGACGGCCAAGCCTACCTGGCCGAGACCGACGGCAGCAACGTGATGCAAGCCGAGTACACGCAGGAGCCCGCCCAGTATGGCGGCCTGCTCAGCCAGTACCGTCTCACCGGCGGAGTTTGGACACCCAGCTACTATCACTTCGACCGCATCGGCTCGACCCGGGCCTTGACCAGTTCGTCCGGCTCGATCACCGACACATACTTCTACGAGGCCTTCGGCACATCGCTGGGCGGAACTGGCAGCACGGTCAATCCGTTCCAGTTTATCGGCCAGCTCGGCTATTATCGCGACGCCGCCAGCGGGTTATACTACGTTAGGCAGCGCGTTTACGATCCTGTCACGGGCAGGTGGGTCAGCGTCGATCCAATTCAGTTTAGATCGGGTGGTTCGAACCCATATAGATACGTCGGGAACCGTCCGGTGCTGGATGTTGATCCACGGGGGCTGGCTGTGCTGAGGTTCATGCCGACCACAACGCTGAATATGCCCTGGCAAGATTCAAGTTCCGTAGTGTATGGTGAGACTAGCGGCAAAATCGACGTCTTTTGCACTTGCATCCCGTTGTGTTACCGTAGAAGGATTTTCTACCGTATCTCAGCGGCAGTCCAGGCCAATTTTAAAATAGTTCTCGATCCAGGAATGATCAGCCGTGATCCAGATGGCCTCGGCCTGGACCTACGGGAGGTGTATGGGCATGAGCAGCGGCACGTGGAATCGTTTCGATTCTATGCGCAATCTGTCAGGGACAAACTTATGATCGCGGAGCGACTGTATTCGTTTCAAACGAAAAATGCGTGTGATGCATACGCCACGCAGCTGGAGCAGTTCTACGGCGCAGCTACCGAGCGGTATGCCGAAGCAGATCGCATGCATGAGAACCCACGTAGCCCCCGTAGTGCGACGGGCTATGAACCGCTCGGCGGTCAGATGCCGGCGGGGACGCCCGAACAGGCTGTTCCGCTTGGTCCCGATCCATTTCAGCCATATCGTCCAGAAACGGGTGCGCCGACGACAGAATCCATATAGTCATACTGAATTGTAGGCTTCTGAGAGTTATTCCATGATCACATTGATTGGACTCGTTCTGGTCTTCTTGCTGAGTACGCAACTCGTGTCTGCGAGCGAGCCCGCAATCGACAGTGCGCTAGTCGTGGCTTGCTATCATGCTGCACCCGACCAAGTCAAGGCCGCACTTGAACGGGGCGCAGTAAGTAAATGAAAGGTTCGGATCCGGAGATCGAACGTTGCTGACGGACAAATGGGATTTCGGTGTCCCTGTTGATGCGAAAATGTGGACTCCCTTAATTGCCTTGGCAAACTCTTCCGCATATCCGGATCCACCGCGGGTGGTGAGAAACTCGGCCGAGGATATCGCTTGGGCGCAGCGACAGCGAGCCCTTATCGCGACATCGCAACTAACACGGCGTCGCGATGATACGTTAACAATACTTCGCTTACTATTTTCCCGCCACGTACAGCTCGACGCTGCAGATACCCACGGCGCGACTGCATTATACTTCGCCGTCTATGCGCAAGGAGGAACTCGCGGGCGCATTAATTCAGGCAGGCGCAAATATTAACACCCGGACAACCAAGTACATTGACGGAGTTGGTGACACGACTCCGCTGCACCGAGCATATTGGTCAGCGACGCTAACGAGAGTGTTACTGGATCGGGGTGCTGATTCTGACGCGCTTGACTCGAATTCCGCAACTCCGCGCGATTGGGCCCGCCGATTTGGAAAGGCGAAAATACTCGAATTTTACCCGGCCGACAGGCGAGGTTATTGCCGTCCTCGCGACTGACGCCGGAGAAACAAACGGGAGAAACAAACGGGTCAGGAGAAACAAACGGGTCAGAGTGCGCCGGCACGAAGCCGGAGGAGAGTAGCGAATGAAAGAGTCGTACGAGGTAAGGCCTAGCCAGCCACCTCGGCCTCGAGTGATGCGTCGTGTCGGGCAACTGGCAGGGCGAAGCGTTCACAGAGGTACAGCCGGGCTGTGTATCGAGCTCCGAAATCCTTCTTGTGTGGCGGCCGACCCTGTTCTGACAAGGGGATGGCAACAGTGATGTCGAACGTTCATGGCGAGTCCGACGTCTCCCCCACGGAGTCTGAGACCAGAGAAACAAAGGGGTCAGAACGGAATGGCACTTCCTGAGCGGGTAAGTGGTTGCCGTGAGTTGATATAGGCGCAAAGGCCGTCCGTGCGTAGATGAGGGTTGTCGAAGCCATCTCATCAGGCACGGAGGCCTTTGCAATGTGGAAGTCTATCGCGGGTTGGGTTTCACACCAAGTCCGAACGGAGCGGAACAAGTTGTTGGCCGCTGGCGGGCTGCCGTTTTCGGAACTGCTGCCAGCATCGGACGTGGAGCGCGTCCTGCGCGAGGAGCAGGCGTGGCAGCGAGAGGCCTTGTATTCGCCGCTGGTGACATTGTGGACCTTTCTCTCGCAGACACTTTGCGCGGACCACTCCTGCCGCCAAGCAGTCGCCCGGTTGCGGGCGTTTCTGACGGCCGAGGGCAAAACCCCTTGCGCCGCAGAGACCGGCCCTTACTGCAAAGCCCGCCAGCGGTTGTCCGAAGCGGTGTGCGCGCGGTTGGCTCGCGACGTGGGCGAAGCACTCCACCAGCGGACGAGCGACCCAAGATTGTTCGGCGGTCGGCCGGTAAAGCTGGTCGACGGCACGACGGTGAGCATGCCCGACACGCCGGCCAATCAGGCCGAGTATCCCCAGTCGGGTTCGCAGAAACCAGGCTTGGGCTTTCCGATCGCCCGCCTGGTGGCGCTGCTGTCGCTGGCCAGCGGCGCGGTGGTCGATCTGGCGATCGGTCCCTATGCCGGCAAGAACACGGGCGAAACGGCCTTGTTCCGGCAACTCTGGCGCAGCCTGTTTCCGGGGGACGTGGTCGTCGGAGACCGCTACTTTGCCTCGTTTTGGGACCTGGCCCTCTTGGCCCTGGGCGGCGTGGACAGCGTGTATCGGCAGCATCAACTACGTCTGAGCAAACGCTTGCGCGTTCAACAACTAGGTCCGCACGACTGGCTCTTGCGGCTTCGCAAGCCAGCCTGTCCGGCCTGGCTGGACCGGGCCAGCTACGAGCGGATTCCCGATGAACTCTTGGTGCGGGAGGTGAGCTTCCCCGTGCGTGTGCGCGGCTGGCGGGTGCGCGAACTGACGATTGTCACGACCTGCTGCGATGCGGTGCAGTATCCTGTCCCCCAACTGGCGCGGGTGTATCATGCGCGGTGGCAAGCGGAGGTCGATCTGCGGACGATCAAGATCACGATGCAAATGGATGTGCTGCGTTGCAAGTCACCGGCGATGGTGCGAAAGGAAATCTGGATGCATTTATTGGCTTACAACCTGATTCGCACCGTGATGGCCGACGCGGCCGAGCGAGCCCAAATGCAACCGCGGACGATCAGTTTCAAAGGCGCGCTCCAGACGCTGACGGCGTATCGACCGCTGGTGGAGCAGGCCGCGCCGCAGGACTTGCCGGAGCTTTACGACGCATTGTTCGCGGCCATCGCGGCTCACGTGGTTGGAAACCGTCCCCATCGTTACGAACCCCGCGCCATCAAGCGTCGCCCCAAACCGCACGACCTCCTCACGATCCCTCGCCGCGAAGCGAAACGCCGCCTAGTTGCATAACTTACGACTTCAGGAAGTGCCATTCGGGTCAGAACTATTTAATAAATCGTTCTGACCCCTTTGTTCCCCCGTGGTTGGAAACCGTCCCCATCGTTACGAACCCCGCGCCATCAAGCGTCGCCCCAAACCGCACGACCTCCTCACGATCCCTCGCCGCGCAGCGAAACGCCGCCTAGTTGCATAACTTACGACTTCAGGAAGTGCCATTCGGGTCAGAACGATTTATTAAATTGCATCACGGTAGCGATGGCCCTTTCGGGCCACCCCCGCACAGATCCGTACGTGCGGAGCTACCGTACTTCGTGCGCGCAGAAACGAGTTTCGTGTCGAGGATGAGCCATGAAGTTTCATGCCTTCGTGCTGCAAGTCAATGGCGACGTGACGGACCGTCAGGAATCCGACAGCCGGAAGGTGCAAAGGAATTCGGTCGCCCGAAATTTGATTCAAGAATTCAGCGCCATGTTCGAGGAGCGGTTTGCCGACAATCCCGAAAAGCGGGGCAAGTTCTGGTTCCCGACGGATGAATCGGCGCGGTATCGATTCAAATGGGATCAGTGCAATCCACTGTCGGCGCTGTGCGTGATGGAAGTTGCCGGCAAGCCGGCCGGCGTGTGCGTATTTCTTTACGGCTTCGAGCCGCTGCACGATGCGGCCGCGGTCAAGGCGTTGCAAACGATCATGGTCGCGTGGCTGGCCGGCACCGCGATCGAACCTGGCTTTGGACTGCGGCAAATCACCGAGCGCCCGGCAATCATCGCGATTCCATTTCCCACGGGCATCGCAGAGAGCGACCAACGGGCGCTGAGCAACCTTCTGTATTGCCTGGGCATTGCGTTTTTCGGACAGGCAGCCGCCTTCGTCGACCACGTAGACCGCTTCTGGCAAAGCCAGGGCGTTACGCGCATCGGTCCCAGGCCCACCTGGCCCAGACCTTGAGGGACCGCGGGGCGTGCTGTACGGCCGCCGGCACGGCCGCCCTCTCGGCAACGTCTGCACCACCGTGCAGGACCCAACAGGCTTGACCACCACGCTGACCTACAGCAATGTTTTGCGCAACGGCACGCAGCCGCTCTCGTCGATCCAGTATCCCGACGGCACACTCTTCACGCTCTCCTACGCCTCCAATTCCCGGCTCCAATCGACGACCGACAACTCGGGCGCCGTGACCACGCTGGTGTGGGACAATACCAACCTGTTCAATCGCAATGCGGTCGTCGACGCCCAGGGCAATCGCGACACGTTCACCTATAACACCGCCGGCCAAACCACCGCCCAGCAAAACCGGCTGAGCAACACATTCAGCCAGCAGTTCGACGCCTCGAACCGGCTCACCGCCTGGGCCGATCCGTTGGGCAACCGCACCAGCTATACCTACAACGCCGCGGGCCAACAACAAACGGTGCAAAACCCGCTGGGCTTCGTCAGCACCACGCTCTACGACCTGATGAATCGGCCCACGGTCCAGATCGACGCGCTGGGCAACACCACCACGCTCGGCTACGACACGAACGGCAACCTCGTCACGACGCAAAACCCACTGGGTTTCGTCAGCAGCCAGCTTTACGACGCCGACAACCACATGGACGCCGCCGTCGACCCGCTGGGCAACCGCACGACCTACTCCTACGACGCGTTCGGCAACCAGGTCGCCGTGCTAAACCCGTTGGGCTTTGCCAGCACCAGCGTTTACGACCTGGCCAATCGCCTGTCGGCCAGCGTCGATGCGCTGGGCAACCGCACCAGCTACCTCTACGATCCGGCCGGCCGGCAAACGGTCGCCACCAACCCGCTGGGCTACGTCTCGACCAACATGTACGACACGCGCAGCCGGCTGTGGGCATCGGTCGATCCCTTGGGCAACCGGACAACCTACTCCTACGACAGTGTCAACAACCGGACCGCCGTGCAAAACCCGCTGGGCTTCGTCACATCGAGCATGTACGACTCGCTCGACCGCCTGACCGCCAATGTCGATCCGCTGGGCCACCGCACGACCTACGGCTACGACCTGGTGGGCAACCCGACCACCACGACCAACCCGCTGGGCTTTGTCACCACGGCGTTTTACGATGCCGCCAATCGGCGCGTCGCCAGCGCCAACGCGCTGGGCAACACCACCAGCTACAGCTACGACGCGGCCAGCCGGCGCACCGCGGTGGAAAACCCGCTGGGCTTTCTGTCGACCACCAATTACGACGCCGCCAACCGCACCCAAACCACAGTCGACGGGCTGAGCTTCGTGACCACCTATTACTACGACGCGGCCAGCCAGCAGGTCGCCGTAGAGAACGCGCGGGGTTAGTGGCGCAAGCGCCGCACGCTCGACCTCGGCAAACACCTTGCCTACCTGCCTCTTGGTGGTGCCGTGAATTCGCGTGTCGGCCACACTCCGCTCCCAGAGCTCCAAGTGCCGGTTCTGGGCTTCCAGCGAAGTGAACGTGTGCCCCTTGAGCGCGTTGCCTTTCACATAACCGATGCCGCGCTCGATCTTGCCCTTGTGCCTCGGCGTGCGGGGCTTGGTGGGCAAGATCACCGTACCATAGTGCTGACAGAACGAGAGCAGCTTGGGATTCAGCTCGGGATCAAACCAGTCGGGATGCGTGACGGCCGCCTTGAGGTTGTCGATCACCAGCGTCTTGGGCACTCCGCCGAAATGCCAGAAGGCATTCTCGATCGCCCGCAGGAAGTCGTCGGTCGTCTGGCGAAAGCAGACTTCACTGTAGGCTTTACGCGAATGAGAGAGCACGACGCGAAAGACGTGCGTCTTGCGCCGCTTGCGGGCACCGACCGCAGGTTGGTCCGGCAGCGTGATCGGCACGCCGGTGCCGAAGTCGATCTGAGCCTCTTCGCCCGGCGCGACTTCCATGCGACGCATCGGCAGGGGCGTCCGGCCGGTCAGCCGCTGGACGAATCGCCGTACGCTCCAGTAGCGGGCCGTGAAACCTTGATTGGCCACGAGGTCCTGGTGAATCCGCTGCGACGAAAGACCCTGCTCCAGCTTGGCCAAGATCAGTTCGCGGTAGGGCTCGCACGCGCTACGCTGACGGGCCAGGCCTGCAGGGCGATGGTCGTCGAGTGGGCCGGCGACCCGGTGGGCGCCCTGGGGGCATTTGGAATGGCGGAAAGATCCGCAGGGTCGGCCGGATCGGACGTTTCGTTGTCCGGAGCCGGGACCCTGTCCGAAGTGGTCCCTTTTGGACGCTCCGAGCCGGTGGGCGGGCACCGACCGGCAGGTTGGTCGGGGGCATTTGGCCCGTCCAGGTGGCGCAATAGATGCCGCCGGACCGTCTTTCGGTCGATCTCCAACTCTTCGGCGATGCGCCGCTGAGACCAACGCAACGAATGTAATTGCAGGATCGCTTGAACTGTCGCCATCTTGAGACGATTCGCCATATTCGGACTCCTTCAGTACGAGAGGTACTGAAGAAGGCCATACGTCGAATCCGGCTCCTAAAAATGGCCCCTTTTCAAGCGCCCATCACTGGTCCCTTTCAAGCGCCCGCTGACACCAAGTCAAACGAGATCACGGCCGTGCCGCTGCTGTTGGAACTGCTCGAACTCAAAGGAGCGACCGTCACGCTCGACGCGATGGGCTGCCGAACGGCTCGCAGGCCACCGGGTTCCGCGTTGTCTCGGCTGCAAGCTACCGCATGGATCGCATTGCCGGGCGAAACTGGGCGACGTTCGGTGACGCAGCCATGGGCTGGGATCCGCTCTCCGGCCAGGGAATCACCAAGGCACTTGAGAGCGCCTTTCACGTCGCGGACGCACTCTTGAAAGTCGGCGACGGGCATCCAACCGCCTTAGACGAGTACGCGAATTGGGTCGAACTGCAATTCGAGGGTTATCTTCACGCCTACACTCACTATTACCGCGCGGAAACTCGGTGGACCGAGTCACGTTTTTGGCAACGTCGTCAACAGGCATAACGGCCCATCAGCTGGGAGAATTCGTGCCGTGACCTGACCCCCGGAACCGGATCGGGCTCGATTGTTGGAATTCGGGCCCGCCAAGAAGCGCGCCTTGTTTCGAGGAGGGTTCCTTCCGGGGAGCTTGACGCTTCCGGGTTTGCCGCTGATTCGCGTAATTCCCGAGGAATATGCCACTTCTTGGCGCCCCCATGTGGCCCCATATTGCCCGGTTTGGCTGCGTTGTGCGTAGGATTCTGCACAAGATTTGCCGCGTGGCTGAAATGCTCGTCGGTCACTTGCAGGTAATGCTTCTTCGCGACTGACTCGCTGTTGCCGATCCAGGCACAGACGACATGGATCGGGAATGTCTCGGCCAGCTCCGTCTCTCGCGTTGACCGAAGATTCTGGAAGGGCTTCTGCCAGGGCTCCAAGCCGGCCTTCCGCAGGATCCGCTCGAACTGGGTCCGGAGATTGGCGTTTGCGTCTCGATAGCGCGTGATGACAAATTCGGTGCCTTCCGCTGCATCGTCAAAGGCCGCTTCCAGGTACGACCGCAGTACGGGGAAGATCGGCACGAGGCGGCTTTCGTGCCCCTCGTGGTGCTCGGTCTTGGGGCTGTGAACGGTGAACCGATTATTTTCCCAATCGATGTCGCCCCAACGCAACGCGACGTGCTCAGACGGGCAACGCAAACCACCGAAGCGACTCGGTGCAAACAAAAGCCGCCACTGAGAATCGGGGCAGGCGTCCAGGACTTTGGCGGCGATTTCGCGGGTGATGAAAAACTCCCGGCTCTTGTTGGCACGAACGCAAGTATCTTTCATGTCGCCAAACGGGCAGGCGGCAATCAACCGCTTACGGACGGCAGCACGGAAGAATTGCTTGGCCCGACCGCAGATGCGGCGGACCGTATTATCCGCCATTTTGGTCGCAAGGTGGCGGCGAAACTCATCGGCCGAACCGGGCGTGATTTCGTTCAATGGTTTGCCGGCCCCGTAGAATTTGACCAGATCACGCTTGGTCCGTAGAAGATGGTCTTTGGTATTCGGCTTCACGTCGGTACGCGAGCTGATGTAGGCGTCAATGAATTTGTCCAACAGGGCCGCATCGGGCTTGGCCCGCTCGGGTGCAAATCCGGCAGCCGTGAGCTTGCCATATAATACGTCGTCGCGACTGCCGAGCCATTCCGCAATCTCGCTGTCGACGCTGACGCCAGCAATCAATGCAGTAACAAGGGCCTCGATCTTGATCTTTTCCGCCGCCTTCTTCGTGGTCTTGCCGAGATAGACGATCTTTCGCTTGCCGTTGACCTCAGAGAACACGATCCGCCGCAGGCCGGTCTTGCCTGTTGAAATACTGGCCATCGTTACTTGCCTTTTGGTTTGATGGGGGCCGTCAATCGAAGGTCGAGATACGAAAACAGCCTGTCAATTCTTGCGAGTGACAGGCTTCGTTTACCGTGGACGAAATCGCACAGGTTACTTTGCGGAATGCCAGTCGCGTTGCTGATCTGGTAACGCGACTGCCCGGAATCAATGACCGCGTTCCGGAGCTGGTCACCGAATGGCTTTGGCTTTCCCATGCCGCCATTGTGCCAATTATCTAAAGGATAACTTCGTGCCATTCGGGACGGAGTTCGAATCCTGTTGCCACCCTGGCTTCGCAACCAATGACGCCGCGCACAATTTCACGGAGCAAACTTTATCGGGCCGCTGGCCCGCCGCAGCATCAGTCGTTGCTGCTGGGATAATTCGCGAAAACGGCGTCGGAGGATTGCTCGCGGGTCGAACTGGACTCCAAAGCGGGAGCCCTGCTTAGAGCAAACGCAATCGTCTCGGTCGAGGTCGGGGCTGATACTGCGGCAGGGGCCGCGGTCGACGCTGCAGTCGCTTGCGGTACTGCCGGATCCTTCAAGTAGTTGATGCTCATCAAGGCGTCCAGCGGGCTCACCTGTCCATCGTAATTGACGTCGCGAGCCGCCAGGACGGCGGCGGTGGGAGTCGAGCGGGACTTCAATCGACTGATGATCACTAGCGCGTCCGCCGGTGTTGCGGCGCCGTCGTAGTTCACGTCCAGCACATTGACGGCGGCGTTCACCACATGACTGGCAGTGGCCGTCTCGGCCAAAGTGCTGGAAGTACTGCCATGGATGCCTCCGCTGCCGGCGTCGACCGTGTTGATCGAATGGCCGCCCACGATGACGGGCTGTCCGGAGGTCACCGGATTGGCGCTCGGACTGAGACTGGTATTTGTCGATCTCTTGCCCACCGCCTCGGAGACTGCCGTCGACGTGCTTTTCGCGTAGTTCGCGTCGCCGCCATACACGGCCGTGATCGAGTGAGTCCCAACCGCAAGGGAACTGGTGGTGAATATGGCCTGTAATTTCCCGCCCACGACGGCCGTCGAACCGGTGCCCAGCGCCGCTCTGCCGTCCTTGAAAGTCACGCTGCCGGAGGCAATGCCGCCGCCTGGAGCCGTAACCGTGATCGTCGCGGTGAGGGGAACCGATTGTCCAGTAACGGGGGAGCTGGTACTGTTGACCAGAGCGGTGCTCGTCGCAACCTTGTTGACCTTTTCGACAAGCGCGTTCGTCGCGCTGCCGGCGTACTTGCCGCCTCCAGCGTACATGGCCGTGATCGAGTGAGTTTTGGCGGCCAGACTCGACGTGCTGAACATGGTCACTTTGCGGTTCGACACGACAATCAGGCCGCTGGTGCCCAGCACCGTATTGCCATCCATGAAGGTGACCGGGCCAGTCGGCGCGGTGCCGCCAGCGCCGCCGGCAGCAGGGTTGACGACGGCGACCAACGTCACCTGTCGGCCAACAACGGCCGGGCTGGCGGTGCTGCTCAGTGTCGCGGTGATCGCAGTGCCCGTCGCCGTGACCGTCAACGTGCTGCTCACGTAAGTAATCGTGTAATTGGGATCGACCGCGCCGCTAACCGTGATCGGGTAGCTGCCCACGGTGCTGCTGGTTGTGGCCGTTGTCGAGAGCGTCGGCTGCGTTGTCAGGCTGGACACGGTGTCGCCGTTGACAAAGCTGGCGGCCGTGAATGTCAGGGGGGGATTTGCGGCGCCGACAGTCTTGGTCTTGTTGTCGGCCGTGACGGTTATCGGTGCGGGCGTAACGGCCAGCGTCCCTGGCACAAACGTGATGGTATAGTTGGCCGCGGCCAAAGTCCCCCTGCTGATCGGATAATTGGCGACCGGACTGGCCGCTGTGGCCGTGGTCGAAAGGGTCCCAGTCAGGGCCGTGGCAACGGTGTCGCCGTTGACCAGGGGGCTTGTCGTATACGTCAACGTGGGCAACGCGGCTCCATAGACTTTGCTTGGGCTGCTGGCCGTCACCGTCAAGGGCGCTGCCGTGACGGCCAGCGTCCCTGGCACAAACGTGATGCTGTAGTTGGCTGCGGCCAAAGTCCCCCTGCTGATCGGGTAGCCGCCCACCGGGCTGGTCGCCGTGGCGGTGGTCGAGAGCGCCCCGATCAGGGCCGTGGCAACGGTGTCGCCGTTCACCAGCGGGCTCGTCGTGTAGCTCAACGCAGGCAAAGCGGCCCCATAGACCTTGCTCGGGCTGGCCGCTGTAACGGTCAGCGGCGCAGCGGTGACGGACAGCGTCCCGGGCACAAACGTGATGGTGTAGTTGGCCGCGGCCAAAGTCCCCCGGCTGATCGAGTAGCCGCCAACCGAACTGGACGCTGTGGCGGTCGTCGAGAGCGCCCAGTCAGGGCCGTGGCCGCTGTGTCGCCGTTCACCAACGGGCTCGTCGTATAGGTCAACGCGGGCAAAGCGGCCCCATAGACCTTGCTCGGGCTGCTGGCCGTCACGGTCAGCGGCGCGGCTGTAACCGACAGCGTTCCGGGAACAAACGTGATGGTGTAGTTGGCTGCGGCCAAAGTCCCCCGGCTGATCGGATAACTGGCGACCGGACTGGCCGCAGTGGCCGTGGTCGAGAGCGCGCCAGTCAATGCCGTGGCCGCTGTGTCGCCGTTGACCAACGGGCTCGTCGTGTAGCTCAACGCGGGTAGCGCAGCGCCGTAAACCTTACTCGGGCTGCTGGCCGTCACGGTTAGCGGCGCAGCGGTGACGGACAATGTGCCGGGAACAAACGTGATAGTATAGTTTGTTGCGGCCAGAGTACCCCGGCTGATCGGGTAGCCGCCCACCGGACTGGCCGCTGTGGCGGTCGTCGAAAGCGCCCCGGTCAGGGCCGTGGCCGCTGTGTCGCCGTTGACCAACGGGCTCGTCGTGTAGCTCAACGCAGGTAGCGCCGCGCCGTAAACCTTGCTCGGGCTGCTGGCCGTCACGGTCAGCGGCGCGGCTGTAACCGACAGCGTTCCGGGAACAAACGTGATGGTGTAGTTGGCTGCGGCCAAAGTCCCCCGGCTGATCGGATAACTGGCGACCGGACTGGCCGCGGTGGCCGTGGTCGAGAGCGCGCCAGTCAATGCCGTGGCCGCTGTGTCGCCGTTGACCAACGGGCTCGTCGTGTAGCTTAACGCAGGTAGCGCCGCGCCGTAAACCTTACTCGGGCTGCTGGCCGTCACGGTCAGCGGCGCGGCCGTGACGGACAATGTGCCGGGGACAAACGTGATGGTGTAGTTGGCTGCGGCCAGAGTCCCCCGGCTGATCGGATAACTGGCGACCGGACTGGCCGCGGTGGCCGTGGTCGAGAGCGCCCCGGTCAATGCCGTGGCCGCTGTGTCGCCGTTCACCAGCGGGCTCGTCGTATACGTCAACGTGGGCAACGCGGCCCCATAGACTTTGCTTGGGCTGCTGGCCGTCACCGTCAAGGGCGCTGCAGTGACGGACAAAGTGCCGGGGACAAAAGTAATATTGTAGTTTGCTGCGGCCAAAGTCCCCCGGCTGATCGGGTAGCCCCCCACCGGGCTGGTCGCCGTGGCGGTGGTCGAGAGCGCCCCGGTCAGGGCCGTGGCAACGGTGTCGCCGTTGACCAACGGGCTCGTCGTATAGGTCAACGCGGGCAAAGCCGCGCCGTAAACCTTACTCGGGCTGCTGGCCGTCACGGTCAGCGGCGCAGCGGTGACGGACAGCGTTCCGGAAACAAACGTAATAGTGTAGTTTGCTGCGGCCAAAGTGCCCCGGCTAATCGGATAGCCGCCCACCGAACTGGACGCCGTCGCGGTGGTCGAAAGCGCGCCGGTCAATGCCGTGGCAATCGTGTCGCCATTGACCAACGGGCTCGTCGTATAGGTCAACGCGGGCAAAGCCGCGCCGTAAACCTTACTCGGGCTGCTGGCCGTCACGGTCAGCGGCGCAGCGGTGACGGACAGCGTTCCGGAAACAAACGTAATAGTGTAGTTTGCTGCGGCCAAAGTGCCCCGGCTGATCGGGTAGCCGCCCACCGGGCTGGACGCCGTCGCGGTGGTCGAAAGCGCGCCGGTCAACGCCGTGGCAATCGTGTCGCCATTGACCAACGGGCTCGTCGTGTAGCTCAACGCAGGCAACGCCGCGCCGTAAACCTTACTCGGGCTGCTGGCGGTCACGGTCAACGGCGCAGCGGTGACGGACAGCGTCCCGGGCACAAACGTGATGGTGTAGTTGGCCGCGGCCAAAGTACCCTGGCTGATCGGGTAGCCGCCCACCGGGTTGGACGCCGTCGCGATCGTCGAGAGCGCCCCGGTCAATGCCGTGGCAATCGTGTCGCCATTGACCAACGGGCTCGTCGTATAGGTCAACGCAGGTAGCGCCGCGCCATAAACCTTACTCGGGCTGGCAGCTGTAACGGTTAGCGGCGCGGCCGTGACGGACAGCGTTCCGGGGACAAACGTGATGGTGTAGTTGGCTGCGGCCAAAGTGCCCCGGCTGATCGGGTAGCCGCCCACCGGACTGGCCGCTGTGGCGGTCGTCGAGAGCGCCCCGTTCAGGGCCGTGGCAACGGTGTCGCCGTTCACCAGCGGGCTCGTCGTATAGGTCAACGCGGGCAAAGCGGCCCCATAGACCTTGCTCGGGCTGGCAGCTGTAACGGTTAGCGGCGCGGCCGTGACCGACAGCGTTCCGGGGACAAACGTGATGGTGTAGTTGGCTGCGGCCAAAGTCCCCCGGCTGATCGGGTAGCCGCCCACCGGACTGGCCGCTGTGGCGGTCGTCGAGAGCGCCCCGGTCAGGGCCGTGGCAACGGTGTCGCCGTTCACCAGCGGGCTCGTCGTATAGGTCAACGCGGGCAAAGCGGCCCCATAGACCTTGCTCGGGCTGGCAGCTGTAACGGTTAGCGGCGCGGCCGTGACGGACAGCGTTCCGGGAACAAACGTGATAGTGTAGTTGGCCGCGGCCAAAGTGCCCCGGCTGATCGGGTAGCCGCCCACCGGGCTGGTCGCCGTCGCGGCGGTCGAGAGCGCGCCGGTCAACGCCGTGGCAATCGTGTCGCCATTGACCAACGGGCTCGTCGTATAGGTCAAAGCAGGTAGTGCCGCGCCGTAAACCTTACTCGGGCTGCTGGCGGTCACGGTCAACGGCGCAGCGGTGACGGACAGCGTCCCGGGCACAAACGTGATGGTGTAGTTGGCCGCGGCCAAAGTGCCCCGGCTAATCGGATAGCCGCCCACCGAACTGGACGCCATCGCGGTGGTCGAAAGCGCGCCGGTCAACGCCGTGGCAATCGTGTCGCCATTGACCAACGGGCTCGTCGTGTAGCTCAACGCAGGCAACGCCGCGCCGTAAACCTTACTCGGGCTGCTGGCCATGACGGTCAATGGCGCAGCTGTGACGGACAATGTGCCGAGGACAAACGTGATAGTGTAGTTTGCTGCGGCCAAAGTCCCTCGGCTGATCGGATAACTGGCGACCGGACTGGCCGCGGTGGCCGTGGTCGAGAGCGCGCGAGTCAATGCCGTGGCCGCTGTGTCGCCGTTCACCAGCGGGCTCGTCGTATACGTCAACGTGGGCAACGCGGCTCCATAGACTTTGCTTGGGCTGCTGGCCGTCACCGTCAAGGGCGCTGCCGTGACGGACAAAGTGCCGGGGACAAAAGTAATATTGTAGTTTGCTGCGGCCAAAGTCCCCCGGTTGATCGGATAACTGGCGACCGAACTGGCCGCGGTGGCCGTGGTCGAAAGGGCGCCGGTCAGGGCTGTGGCCGCTGTGTCGCCATTGACCAACGGGCTCGTCGTGTAGCTCAGCGCGGGTAGCGCCGCGCCATAAACCTTGCTCGGATTGCTTGCCGTGACGGTTAGCGGCGCGGCCGTGACGGACAGCGTTCCGGGAACAAACGTGATGCTGTAGTTGGCTGCGGCCAGAGTACCCCGGCTGATCGGGTAGCCGCCCACCGGGCTGGACGCTGTCGCGGTCGTCGAGAGCGTCCCAGTCAGGGCCGTGGCAACGGTGTCGCCGTTGACCAACGGGCTTGTCGTATACGTCAACGCGGGCAAAGCCGCGCCGTAAACCTTACTCGGGCTGCTGGCCGTCACGGTCAGCGGCGCAGCGGTGACGGACAGCGTTCCGGAAACAAACGTGATAGTGTAGTTTGCTGCGGCCAAAGTCCCCTGGCTAATCGGATAGCCGCCCACCGAACTGGACGCCGTCGCGGTGGTCGAAAGCGCGCCGGTCAATGCCGTGGCAATCGTGTCGCCATTGACCAACGGGCTCGTCGTATAGGTCAATGCAGGTAGTGCCGCGCCGTAAACCTTACTCGGGCTGGCAGCTGTAACGGTTAGCGGCGCGGCCGTGACGGACAGCGTTCCGGGGACAAACGTGATGGTGTAGTTGGCTGCGGCCAAAGTCCCCCGGCTGATCGGGTAGCCGCCCACCGGACTGGCCGCTGTGGCGGTCGTCGAGAGCGCCCGGTCAGGGCCGTGGCAACGGTGTCGCCGTTCACCAGCGGGCTCGTCGTGTAGCTCAACGCAGGTAGCGCCGCGCCGTAAACCTTACTCGGGCTGCTGGCCGTGACGGTTAGCGGCGCGGCCGTGACGGACAGCGTTCCGGGGACAAACGTGATGGTGTAGTTGGCTGCGGCCAAAGTCCCCCGGCTGATCGGGTAGCCGCCCACCGGACTGGCCGCTGTGGCGGTCGTCGAGACGGCCCCGGTCAGGGCCGTGGCAACGGTGTCGCCGTTCACCAGCGGGCTCGTCGTGTAGCTCAACGCAGGTAGCGCCGCGCCGTAAACCTTACTCGGGCTGCTGGCCGTGACGGTTAGCGGCGCGGCCGTGACGGACAGCGTTCCGGGAACAAACGTGATGGTGTAGTTGGCCGCGGCCAAAGTACCCTGGCTGATCGGGTAGCCGCCCACCGGGCTGGTCGCTGTGGCGGTCGTCGAGAGCGCCCCGGTCAAAGCCGTGGCCGCTGTGTCGCCGTTGACCAACGGGCTCGTCGTGTAGGTCAACGTGGGCAATGCGGCCCCATAAACGTTGCTCGGGTCGCTTGCCGTGACGGTTAGCGGCGCTGCCGTGACGGACAGCGTTCCGGGAACAAACGTAATGTCGTAGTTGGCCGCGGCCAAAGTGCCCTGGCTGATCGGGTAGCCGCCCACCGGGCTGGACGCCGTCGCGGTGGTCGAAAGCGCCCCAGTCAAAGCCGTGGCCGCAGTGTCGCCGTTGACCAACGGGCTCGTCGTATAGGTCAACGCGGGCAACGCGGCCCCATAAACGTTGCTCGGATTGCTTGCCGTGACGGTTAGCGGCGCTGCCGTGACGGACAGCGTTCCGAGGACAAACGTAATGTCGTAGTTGGCCGCGGCCAAAGTGCCCCGGCTGATCGGGTAGCCGCCCACCGGACTGGCCGCTGTGGCGGTCGTCGAGAGCGCCCCAGTCAAAGCCGTGGCCGCTGTGTCGCCGTTGACCAACGGGCTCGTCGTATAGGTCAACGCGGGCAACGCGGCCCCATAAACGTTGCTCGGATTGCTTGCCGTGACGGTTAGCGGCGCTGCCGTGACGGACAGCGTTCCGGGAACAAACGTGATGTCGTA
The DNA here is from genome assembly GCA_963793635.1 of uncultured Planctomycetaceae bacterium. Lineage (GTDB taxonomy): Bacteria > Planctomycetota > Planctomycetia > Pirellulales > PALSA-1355 > CAWCAX01. The sequence continues at coordinate 3,022,013 of CAWCAX010000004.1, read as the reverse complement.
GTTGGCCGCGGCCAAAGTGCCCCGGCTGATCGGGTAGCCACCCACCGGGCTGGACGCCGTCGCGGTGGTCGAAAGCGCCCCAGTCAAAGCCGTGGCAGCAGTGTCGCCGTTGACCAACGGGCTCGTCGAGTAGGTCAACGTGGGCAACGCGGCCCCATAAACATTGCTCGGATTGCTTGCCGTGACGGTTAGCGGCGCGGCCGTGACGGTTAGCGTTCCGGGAACAAACGTGATGGTGTAGTTGGCCGCGGCCAAAGTATCCTGGCTGATCGGGTAACCCCCCACCGGACTGGACGCCGTGGCGGTGGTCGAAAGCGCCCCAGTCAAAGCCGTGGCCGCTGTGTCGCCGTTGACCAACGGGCTCGTCGTGTAGGTCAACGCGGGCAACGCGGCCCCATAAACGTTGCTCGGATTGCTTGCCGTGACGGTTAGCGGCGCTGCCGTGACGGACAGCGTTCCGGGAACAAACGTAATGTCGTAGTTGGCCGCGGCCAAAGTGCCCTGGCTGATCGGGTAGCCGCCCACCGGGCTGGACGCCGTGGCGGTGGTCGAAAGCGCCCCAGTCAAAGCCGTGGCCGCTGTGTCGCCGTTGACCAACGGGCTCGTCGTATAGGTCAACGCGGGCAACGCGGCCCCATAAACGTTGCTCGGATTGCTTGCCGTGACGGTTAGCGGCGCTGCCGTGACGGACAGCGTTCCGGGAACAAACGTAATGTCGTAGTTGGCCGCGGCCAAAGTGCCCTGGCTGATCGGGTAGCCACCCACCGGACTGGCCGCCGTGGCGGTCGTCGAAAGCGCCCCGGTCAGGGCCGTGGCGATCGTGTCGCCGTTGACCAGCGGACTCGTCGTGTAGGTCAACGCCGGCAGTGCCGCGCCATAAACCTTGCTTGGGCTATTGGCCGTCACGGTTAGCACGGTTAGCGGCGCGGCCGTGACGCTAAGCGTTCCAGGAACAAACGTAATATTGTAGTTTGCTGCGGCCAAAGTACCCTGGCTGATCGGATAGGCCCCCACCGGACTGGCCGCCGTGGCGGTCGTCGAAAGCGCTCCAGTCAAAGCCGTGGCCGCAGTGTCGCCGTTGACCAACGGGCTTGTCGTATAGGTCAACGTGGGCAACGCGGACCCATAAACGTTGCTCGGGTTGCATGCCGTGACGGTCAACGGCGCGGCCGTGACGGTAAGCGTTCCAGGAACAAACGTAATATCGTAGTTTGCTGCGGCCAAAGTACCCTGGCTGATTGAGTAGGCCCCCACCGGACTGGCCGCCGTGGCGGTCGTCGAAAGCGCCCCGGTCAGGGCCGTGGCCGCTGTGTCGCCGTTGACCAACGGGCTCGTCGTGTAGGTCAACGTGGGCAACGCGGCCCCATAAATGTTGCTCGGGTCGCTTGCCGTGACGGTCAGCGGCGCGGCTGTGACGGTAAGCGTTCCGGGAACAAACGTGATGGTGTAGTTGGCTGCGGCCAAAGTACCCTGGCTGATCGGGTAACCCCCCACCGGACTGGCCGCCGTGGCGGTCGTCGAAAGCGCCCCGGTCAGGGCCGTGGCGATCGTGTCGCCGTTGACCAGCGGACTCGTCGTGTAGGTCAACGCCGGCAGTGCCGCGCCATAAACCTTGCTTGGGCTATTGGCCGTCACGGTTAGCACGGTTAGCGGCGCGGCCGTGACGGTAAGCGTTCCAGGAACAAACGTAATATTGTAGTTTGCTGCGGCCAAAGTACCCTGGCTGATCGGATAGGCCCCCACCGGACTGGCCGCCGTGGCGGTCGTCGAAAGCGCTCCAGTCAAAGCCGTGGCCGCAGTGTCGCCGTTGACCAACGGGCTTGTCGTATAGGTCAACGTGGGCAACGCGGACCCATAAACGTTGCTCGGGTTGCATGCCGTGACGGTCAACGGCGCGGCCGTGACGGTAAGCGTTCCAGGAACAAACGTAATATCGTAGTTTGCTGCGGCCAAAGTACCCTGGCTGATTGAGTAGGCCCCCACCGGACTGGCCGCCGTGGCGGTCGTCGAAATCGCCCCGGTCAGGGCCGTGGCCGCTGTGTCGCCGTTGACCAACGGGCTCGTCGTGTAGGTCAACGTGGGCAACGCGGCCCCATAAATGTTGCTCGGGTCGCTTGCCGTGACGGTTAGCGGCGCGGCCGTGACGGTAAGCGTTCCGGGAACAAACGTAATATTGTAGTTTGCTGCGGCCAAAGTACCCTGGCTGATCGAGTAGGCCCCCACCGGACTGGCCGCCGTCGCGGTGGTCGAAAGCGCCCCGGTCAAAGCCGTGGCCGCAGTGTCGCCGTTGACCAACGGGCTCGTCGTATAGGTCAACGCGGGCAACGCGGCCCCATAAACGTTGCTCGGATTGCTTGCCGTGACGGTTAGCGGCGCTGCCGTGACGGACAGCGTTCCGGGAACAAACGTAATGTCGTAGTTGGCCGCGGCCAAAGTGCCCTGGCTGATCGGGTAGCCACCCACCGGACTGACCGCCGTGGCGGTGGTCGAAATCGCCCCAGTCAAAGCCGTGGCCGCAGTGTCGCCGTTGACCAGCGAACTCGTCGTGTAACTCAACGTGGGCAAAGCGGCCCCATAAACGTTGCTCGGGTCGCTTGCCGTGACGGTTAGCGGTGCCGCCGTGACGGACAGCGTTCCGGGAACAAACGTAATATCGTAGTTTGCTGCGGCCAAAGTACCCTGGCTGATCGGGTAGCCGCCCACCGGACTGGCCGCTGTGGCGGTGGTCGAAAGCGCCCCAGTCAAAGCCGTGGCCGCAGTGTCGCCGTTGACCAACGGGCTTGTCGTATAGGTCAACGTGGGCAACGCGGACCCATAAACGTTGCTCGGGTTGCTTGCCGTGACGGTCAGCGGCGCGGCCGTGACGGTAAGCGTTCCGGGAACAAACGTAATATTGTAGTTGGCTGCGGCCAAAGTGCCCTGGCTGAGCGGGTAGGCCCCCACCGGACTGGCCGCTGTGGCGGTGGTCGAAAGCGCCCCAGTCAAAGCCGTGGCTGCTGTGTCGCCGTTGACCAGCGAACTCGTCGTGTAACTCAACGTGGGCAACGCGGACCCATAAACGTTGCTCGGATTGCTTGCCGTGACGGTCAACGGCGCGGCCGTGACGGTAAGCGTTCCGGGAACAAACGTAATATCGTAGTTGGCCGCGGCCAAAGTGCCCTGGCTGATCGGATAGCCACCCACTGGACTGGACGCCGTGGCGGTCGTCGAGAGCGCCCCGGTCAGGGCCGTGGCGATCGTGTCGCCGTTGACCAGCGGACTCGTCGTGTAGGTCAACGTGGGCAAGGTAGCGCCGTAGACCATGCTCGGGCTGCCGGCCGCAATGGTCAACGATGCGGGGGACACGTCCTCGGTTAATTGTCCTTGCGTACTGACGAAGCTGGGGTTGTTGCTCGTGTAAACGGCCGTGATCGTGTGGTCAATCGCGCCAGCGCCGACGTGTTGAAGCTGGCCATGCCCTCACTGAGCGTCACCGTGCGCCGGCATTCACGCCATCGATCTCAAACTGCACGGAGCCCGTGGGCGTGCCGGTACTTGCGCTGACCCTGGCCGTGAACTGGACCGTTTGTCCATAAGTCGAGCCGGACGGACGGTCAGACACCACCAGCAGCGAATCGCCCGACGAAGTCGACGGAGTCAGGGTCGTCGCCGCGGCAATGTTGGAGTTTATCGAATTGCCGCTTTTGCTGGTCGAATATACCGCGAAGTAATAGGTTTCACTGGGATTCAGACCCGGCACCGCATAGGTCGTGCTGCCAGCCGACAAACTGTAAGCGCTGGCGCCGGCCATGCTATTTGAGGTTGCAACGTCTAGCACGTATCCTGTTTCGTTTTGCCCATTGTCGGTCCAAGCCAGGTCGATTTGGGTGGCGCCAACTGCAGTCGCAACGAGATTCGTCGGTGAACTGGTGCCGACGGTGAGTTGAGTGAACCGAACGCTCCGACTCAGCTGACCGTCGCTGATGGTAAGCGTGATGTTTGCCGTACCGCTTTGACCTGCCACGGGTACGACAGTGAGCGTTCGCGACCGTCCGGAACCCGTGACCGCCAAGCTGGCGGAGGTATTGGGGACGAGCGTCGGGTTATCCGAGGTAACGGAGATTGCGAGCGAATTGGGACTAAGGGAAGCATCATTTACGGAAAAGCCGGCGCTGAACGAGCCGCCCACGGGAATCGTTTGCTGATAATAGAAGTTCATCCCTCCGAGCATGGGCAACGTGTCGCCCAAACTCGTTTGGCTGGCGTCCACGATCTTGAGCGAATCGATGTTGTAGGCCCGTGCGGTGGGAACCGACAACTCGATCACGTTTTCACCAGTTTGCAAGTACATCGCCAATTGAGCGGTGTCCACGAAGGTGTTGCCGGAGTCGTTCAAGCCATCGTTAGGCACGGCCAGACTGCCAACCCCGACGCCATTGACCAGCACGTTGAGGACTCCTCCGGACGTCGATGCGCCCACGCTCACGCTCAAGTAGTAAGTGCCTGAAACCGGCGCCCGCACCAGATAGGAATAGGTGGAATTAGCGCTGATAAATCGCACATAAGGATCAACGGACGGAGACGGGGTGCCGATGTAATTGCGGGCATCGATTTGCGCTGGAAGACCGATGCCACTCGTCACCGCCGGCTGAGGTGACGTCCGAACGGCGTCGTACGCCAACTCCTTGGGTTCGGTCAGGACGTCGATATTATCGCTAATCGGCCAGGTCCCATACGGCGAATTGAACGTGCCTGCCCCCAGCGAGAAATAATTTATTAGTCCGCCACCTTGACTGTACCAGGTGTCGAGGAAGTTGGTGATGATGGTCTGCATCTCGGGCGACAGGTTCGCAGCTTCCTTGGCGGCGATGTTATTCGGCCCAAACGTGTCCGGGCCACCTTCGTAGGCATCCAGCTTCAGCCCGAATTGGGTCGCTTCAGCAACGTTGCCGGCGATCACGCCGTTGGTTGCGTAGCTTTCGGCTGCCGCCGCCAGGCCGTCCAAGACTTCGTCTGTCGACAGGTTCGTGTTATTATCTTCCGCGCCCAGACTGAAATAGGGTGCCACCGCCAAAGAGTAGAAGTAGTTCTTCGGTGCGCCATAGTTGGCCTGGACATAGTTCAACAGGTCGGAAAATAAATAGTTCTCGCCGATTTCGTACGCGAGTACCGGACGAACTCGAGTGTCGATCGACCCCGCGCCAAAGACCGAGCCGAAAATCTGGCTGACGGTGACCAGCTTTTGGGCGAGCATTCGGTCGCTAAGCATGGTGGGGTTAGTTGTGCCGTCGTAGTTCAGATTCGAGCCGCCCGCGGCGACCTGGGCCTGGGCAGCCAAGGTGTTCATCCCGGTCTGAATGAACTGGCCGTTCCAGACTTCGTTGCTGTATTCGACATACACATTCAGATCGGGATTCAAACTGCTTTTGATCAGCGCGGCCAACTGCGTTATGTAGTCATTTGTCGCCAGCGAAGGGATGTTGATCCACATGTCGGTGTGCAGCGTGTTGGCCAGGTCGATCATGTATTCCCAAGCGATCCCCTTTTGATCGGTTACGACTGTCGGTCCGTAACCATAGTTGACCGTCGCCGTCATGTACTGCGTCTGCGTCGCATCCGTCGTCAGGGCGCGATCCGACCAATTGGACGTCAAATTGCCGTTGGTCTCGTCCCAATCCATAAACCGCAGCACGGTCGGATTGCCTTGCTGTAGCGACGCCAGATAGTCGTTGGTGAAAATCGGCGGATTCACGGTGCTATAGCCAGGCCGGATTAACTGCAGGTCCGTCAGCGTGCCGCCCGTGTTCTTGAACGTCAGGACGAATTGCCCAGAGCCGCCGGGAGTCCCTTGGCTGGTGACGTTCACGCTGGCCGTAAAGACTCCGGTGGCTGGGTTGTAGCTGGTGTTGGTCACCGTGCCGGGCGTGAGATCCAATCCCACCGTGGGCGCCGTACTGCACACGCAAGATAGCGAATAAGTGCCGGGCTCCGGCGCAACGGCGTTGACGTACACGCCAAAATCGCTCAGCGCATTGCCATGCGCGTTGATCGGCGCCGGCTGGTTCAAGTTCAGGCCCGCCTTCCCCACATTGAGGGCATAGAAGGTCCCGGCCGTCTTCATCGCGTCGACGAAGGCAAAGTCGTCCGTATAGTTCTGCTCTCCGTTCAAGTTGCCGCCAAGCGGAACCGTCTGGTTTACGGCGACATTGATGAAGGTAGCGCTATTGCTCGCCGTAGTGCTGCCCGCGGCGGCCGTCAGTCCGACTTGCAGGGAATTCGACAACTGAATTCCGGCAGTCCCCACCAAGGTCCACGTGCCCCTATCGCCGGCGGTCGAGAAATATCCGGCAAACGAATTGCCGTCTCGTACCAATTTGAGCCAGATCGGTCCGGGATTGATCGTCAACTGGGTCGCGGTCACCGCGCCGCCGGGAGTTTGCCGGTAGCTGAAGTTGATTGCGCCGCCGGGCACGGCGTCGAGTTCGATCATGGCGGCCGACGCACTTAACCCGTCGCGAATCATCAGACCAGCCGCTGCCGTCGAATTCGTCGCGGTCTGGTTCGTGATTTCGGCCGTCACCTGGCCGTCTTCCAGCAATGTTTTATAGACAAACTGCAGCTGGTCGTTGCCGGCCGACGAGCCCATGCCGCTGCCGCTGACCGTTATTTGCGATCCGACAGAAGTTACCGATCCAGCTAGGGACGGAGAACCGAGATCGGCATTGAGCCAGGTATCTGTGACCCCGCTGCCGGTTGGATAAAGTTGGCTCGCCGGCACGACTTCTTCCGGCGTCGAGGCACTGGACCATAGCAACTGTATTCCGGCGCCGCCGGTGTCCTCAAAGTACTGGAGCTGAATGTCGTACGTCTGACCAGCCACGAGTGCGATGCTGCCGCTGTCGGTAACCGGCAAAGCATGGTCGTTCCAATCGTCGATCAACGGAGTCCCGTTTACCGAAAGCCGAACACCATCATCGACATTCGTATAAAAAGTATAAGTCTCCGTGAATTGAGCTTGGATTTGTCCCGACCACTCGACCGAAAAACCGGCGCTCGCCAAGGATCCTCCGGCGCGCCTGCGCTCCAATTGAAATTGACGGTCGGGTCGACCCGGGTAAACGCGAGGTTCGTCAAATTCTCATCGCAGTAGTAGTCGGCGGCTAGCCCGACACCTGCGCCGACGGTCGGCGCCGCAGTGAGCAGTCGCCGAATTTCCAGTTCTTCGATTCCCTTCACGAAGGCATGCCGCCGTCGCGAGCGCGGGCGAAAAACTTGCGCGGCCTCGGCGCCAAAAAAACATCGCCGAATCAAGCGCTGAATCTTGTGCGCATTCCAAGCCCCCTTGTTCCGGTGCGCTTTGTAACTTGCTCGAGAATTCAACGCACGGGATCGCGGCCAACACGGCGTCCGGCCTCTTCGGCTCGCTCGAATCGTTTCCGCAGTTGGAAATGCTAGTGCCCAACGGACGCGGTGGCAATCACCAAAGTGTTGGTTTTCCGATCGTCCACCCACCCACAGGTCGTTTGCCCAATTTGAAGGCAAGTCTCCGATTTTCACAATTTAGTCCGGCACCTTGCGATCGCCCCTTGCGCGAGTGGCGAGCGAAGGGAGAGCGACACGGGCTGCGCCGTAGCCAAGAACAAACGGCGAAAAACCGCCCCGTTGCAACGGATGGATTTGGAAATGCGTTGCAGGTCGAGCATCGAATCAAGTTGAGGATAATCCTATGTTTGCGAGTCGAATATTCGATCCTCGTTCGAGGCGTTGAACCCGCTAGTGCTTTGTCACGGCTTGAAATTGGTATTGGTGGAAACGCTTGGTGGCTGCGAGGCTGTAGGAAACACGAAGGTGTTCCATGCAGAAGAAGTATATTGTGCGGCTTTTCAAAGCGGAACGGAAGCAGCTTGAGGAAGTTGTAAAGAAGTTGAAAGGTGGCGGCCAGAAGGCGCGGCGGCGCAAGTTCTTTTGAAAGCCGATGTGAATGGGCCCGCTTGGACCGATGGCCACATCGCCGAAGCCTATGGCTGTCGTCGCCAGACGGTGGAGACGCTTCGCCAGCGGTTTGTCGAGTCTGGCTTTGAAGAAACCCTGGAAGGCAAGAAACGAGCTGCTCCTCCCACCGAGAAGTTGCTAGATGGGCGCAAGAGGCCAAAGTCATCGCCATGCGTTTAGCAGCCCGTTGAAAATGTGAGTTTCCAGGCGGCGGCAAGAACGCCGGCCGGCCGACGCGGACCGAGTCGCCGCGGCGTGCGCGAATGCGGTCAGGGCTCGAACTCGCCAGCATGACAGCGCACCACTCGACGAAACTGAGAAGATACACAAGCGCGGCAAGGTCGCCTTCCTTCTGCAAGCCCCTCGGCGTGCCCATGCCGAACAGCTTGCGCATGATCAGCCCCAGGTTGCGGGCCGCGACCTGTAACAGATAGCGTTTCGAGACTTCTAACATTCCGTGCAACCAACAACGTCTCGCTCCGCCGGTCTCGCACACATGGGCAAACGTTCGTTCCGTCAATTCGCTGCGGCGTCGCTGAAGCTTCTTGCTCCGCTCGCCGCGCACGCGCCGATGGTTGCCGGTCACCGCACGACGCTCCGCATCGCGTTCGTTCGCTCCACTTCCAAGGCGTCTTCCGCTTCGGCTCGGGAATGTAGGTGCGAATGCCCAACGTCTCGTTGACGACCGCCAATTGCTCGGCCGCGTGATAACCCTTGTCGGCCACCGCCTCTTCGATGTTCGCCGGACTCTCCGCCTCGATCACGTTCATCTGCGCCTGCACCACGCTCTCGGCCAGCGTCTCGGTGTCGGCCCGATTGGCCTCGTAGATCACGGCCGCCAGCACCAGATCGGTGTCCAAATCGACCACGTGCTCGGCCTTGTACGCCGCGTGCGTCGTGCCGTCTTTCATCCGGGCAATGCGGCTTTCCGGGTCGTTCGGCGATTGCCAGTCGTCGTTCGAGACCTTCTTGCCCTTGCGGTTTTTGTCGAACCGCCGCAGCTCTTCGTCGGTCGGATTCTCCAGGCCCGCCTCGGCCGCCAGGCCGCGCAGATACGTCTTCCAGTCTTCGCCCGTGTCGCGCCGCACGATGCTCTTCATGGCCGCGTCGGCTTCCAGCAGGGTCGAATCGACGGCCACCGTCTTGCCGCGCCAGCAGCTTCTTCTCGGCCGCCAGCTTGAGCACGAAGTCGAACATCGCCTCATGCACTTCCAGCGGCAGCCGGCCGTGAATCCGCGACAGGCTGGAGTGGTCGGGCGTCTCTTCCTGCACGGGCACGCCCAGGAACTCGGCCAGCGAGCGGCTGTCGCTGCACCGCCAGGCGATGCCGCGCTGCGAGCTGATGCCCTCGAAGTAGCCGATCAGAATCATGCGAAAGTAAACGCCGGGCGGAATCGACTCGCGGCCCATCTTGGCGGCGTAATACGGAGTACAGAGCGTTTCCAGCCACGGCGTCGAAGCCGGCCTCGGCCAGCAGCGCGTTCAGCTTTTTGTAAAATGGGTGCCCTGGCGACTTGGGCAAGTTCCGTGGTGGCAACCCAAGCCGATTGCTGTTCGTGTTTACGTTTGCCAAGCGCCATGCGTGTGCGTCCCTGCGGTGAGTGAGCGAGTCCGGCCGCTAAAATACCACGGCCGTCAAGAGGGACATTTTCAACGGGCCACTAGGCTCGCATGATCGCAACGGCAACGATCGCAGAAATAATCAACAATCCTTCGCCAATGCCGCCGCTCGGACCAGGCTTTGGCAAATGCGGTTTGGCAATGCTTTCTTGATGCCCGGCCCACAAAATTAGCCCAACACCGACGAGCCACGCCAAGCCGGCGGCTGTGCCGGCAATCAGGGGGAACCGCGAAATGCCGGGGGTTCTTTCCGTCATTCACTCATTCTACCTGAATAGTCTGGACACATGGGTAAGAATTTCCACTTGCCGCATCTTCTAGGCTTTCCACTGTTTGAAACCTTCGACGAGTTCGACCACTTCCTTCCGCTTCTTTTCGACGACGGCGAAAGCGGCGATGATCGCCACGCCCAGCACGATTCCCGAGAGATACCACAGCCACGTCTGGTGCAAATCCACTGCGGCGTGCCAGATCATGGCGAAGATCGACAGCACTAGAAAGGCCAGCCCCAGCAGCACGAAGCCGCGGATGCGCAGCGCGAAACCAGCCGCGACGCCGGCCACCGAGAGCCCGGCGAGCACGAGCGGCAAATAGGTGCGTTGGCCACGCCTTGGATGAAAATATCGGCCGTCGACGAAACGTAGATCGTCATGATGCAGAGGTAGCGCGTCGTGGCCATCTGCGTTTCGGTCAATTGATCACGGTTGAGATAGGCGGCCAACAGCACCGACAGCGCCACGGGAATCAGCCACATCTGCGGATGCTCGAGCAGCAAGAAGCCTTCCTGGTGCAGCAAATACCACAGGCCGCCGTTGCTGGCCAGCGCGGAGAGCAGTCCGAAGCCGAAGGAGCGCCGCGTAACGGCCAGCACGCCATAGAGCACGCCCACGAGTGCCAGGAGCGCGGTGTAATGCACCTGCGAGAAGTGCAGCCAGAACCCGAAAACCGGCAGTAGCGGCAGGAAGGCACCAGTGCGATCCAGCGGCTCGGACAGCACGAGCCGCTTTTGGCGGCGGAATAGTTCGCTCAAGCCGACGCCGCCAAAGGCTATGGCCATCACGACCAGCGGCCAATATCGCGTCAGCCAGCCGTGGAACAATTGCGGCGCAGTCAACCGCACGTGCATCATCAGCAGCTGCCCAGCGCCTCGGCCCCATAGACATAAGCGGTTCGCCCACGCTCGGACAAATTGAGCGGATCGCGACCCGGCAGCACGGCCATCGCGATACCGCAGACCGCCAAACCGATCATGGCAGCGGCCGTGACGACGATCGCCGGCCAGGGCATTGGGACGACGCCATCCTGCACGAAAAGATACACTTCAGTCCCCAGCACCAGTCCGAGCGTAACGCCGGCCAATACGAGCAGCGACGGACAAACCTGCTGCGCGGCGCGAGTCCATTCGTTCTCACGCTTCAGCAATTTGCTGAGGCCCAGGCCGTAGAGCACCGTCATGCCGGCGACGGCCGTTGAAGCCGTCGTCAGGCGGCTGAGCCAATTGCCGCCGGGCAGCGGTTCGAGCCACGCCCAGCCGAAGGCGACGGCTCCCAACACGCCGAACCAGAGCGTCAAGCTTTGCAGCAGCGAACGGCGTGCTCCCTGCGCGAGCAAGCCCAGCGCCAGGACCTGGGCCAACGCGGCCTGGGCCGCTGAAATTCGCAGCGATAGATTCACGGTACCCGGCAACTGCAATCGCGCCCCGTCGAACTTCAACTCCACCCAATAGACGAGCGTAACCACCACGGCGGACAGCGCCACATTGGCTGGAATCAGCCAGACCAAGCCGGCCAACGGATCGGCGGTCAAAGGAACACCTAATTTTCCGGCCAGCGCGATCAGTTGTCGACGCCGGCTCCATAAGTAGCTGGTCAGCACGGCGTAAGCGCCCGCGACCATCGCCAGTGTCCAAAACAGCCAGTCCGGGCCGAGTTCCAAGATCACCAGCGTGCGCAGTACGGCGACGAGGCCTAGCCCGTACAACGCGGCGACCGAATAACGGGCCGAGGCGTCCCAGAGGATTGCCCATAACAAGATGCCGGTTGTCGCGATCGCCGCGCTGGCCAGCCACGCTTCTTGCGCAGAAATGACGCCCCAGAATTGACGGGAAACCAGGTTGGGGAGCAGCGAACCGAGCGTGACCAGAGTCAGGAGCGACAGCGACAGTATGGCCGCGGGATGATGCACCGGCGGCAATCGTTGCCCAGCCGGCAGTTCAGGTCGTCGCCGCAGAGCGCAGTTCGAGCCACAACCAAGCCACTGCCGGCACGGCCAAGGCGATGACGTTGATGTCGACCAAAGTGGTCGTGCTGCTCGCTACCTTCGTAAAAACGGCGCAGATCGAGACCGCCAGATTGATCAGCCCGGCCGAGGCGTACAAATACGAGCGACGATACGTTAGCGTCGACAAGCCAACGCCGATCCAGGCGATAGCCAGCAACACCCCGACCGTCCACCACGGCCAACCGGGATCTGCAACCGCGGCACGCATCGCCAGCACGAATGCCAACAACGCGCTGGCAACAACGTCGCGAGCAGCCGCTGTGTCGAACCCTCGGCGCAGCCGAGGCTGCGCGTCGTCAGCGGCAGTCTCGGCGACATGCGGGTCGTTCGACTTGGCGGCGAACATTACCAGCGAAGTTTGCCAACAGCCCAGGGCGAGTTGCGTCGCGGCAGTGATCGCGCAGCCGATCATCAGCGTGTGATACGACAACCAGTTGCCGGCATCCCAGCGCTCGAAGAAAAACGCGAGCATTGCGAACAGGCACAGCATCGCGGCGGTGTTGCTTCCCCCGACAACCGGGCGTCGAGCGCGGAACTGATACAAGCTCGCGGCGGCAACCGTGAGCCCGAATGCCAGCCAACCCCAGATGTCACCGGCTTCGGCGATTCCAGCGTGCTGAGCTGCTGGCCACACGCCGAGGACTACGGCCATGCAGGCAACGAGCAAGGTGTTTCCGCCTAGCGACACGATGATCAGCACTTGCACCAGGCTATCGGCCAGAGCTATTGGTTGCGCTGACCTTCGAGACATCAGCGCGACACAGTCATCCAGGCCAAGGCAAAGCCGGCGGTGACAATCAGGTTGAATTGCGTGAGCTGGACCGCTTCGCCCCAAGAGAAAGCTGCGCCCGATTTGGTCAGGCCCAGCAAATACGCGAGCGAGACCGTGAGGTTCAGTACGGCCGCGGCGGCGAGGGCATGCGGACCCGATCGTTCGCGCAGGGCGTGCCCGACCAGCGTACCGCTGACGATCAAAAGCGGAACAACGTAGGAGAGCGAGTCGCCGATCTTCGCGAAGAAGGAGTCGGCCAAGGGACCGGCGATGTTCGAGCCCTTGAGCGCCATCAACGACGGATACAGAGTCAGTCCGAGGATCGGCCCAATCGTCAACACGAACAGCAGTGCCCGCAGCTCGAACCACTGCTGCGGCGGCACGCTCCGCAACCGATTGCGCAAGACGGACGCCGAGCGCGCCGACAACGCAGCCGATCCCAGCAGCAAAAAGCCGGCTGCGTACCAGCGCAGGGCTGACGCCACCGAGCGTTCGGCATCCCAACCGCTGGCCAACAGTATATAAGGCGCAGCCAACACGATGCTGAACCAGATTACACGAGCCGGTTCCTCTCGAGCGTTCGCGGCGACCAGCAGCCCGACGATGACCGCCAGCGCCCAGGAGCCGAACTCCTGGGCATGAATGTAATTTGCGCCCAGCACGGGCGTGAGCTTGACATTGCCTGAAGACGGCAGGCCCAACTCGTCAATGACACCGGGAATCACCGCCACAAGAGACAAGGCGGCGACTAACAGCACCAACAGGCTACACGTAATTCGGTCTACACTCGGCCAAGGTGGATTCAAAAGTGAATGAAGACGTTGAACGATTGAAACGTGTTGGCTTGGAGCCGGCTGCTCTCGCGCGACAGCGCGAGCCAGCCCCAATCGCAGCCCAGCCCAGAGCAAGCTCATCGCCCCAAGAGCCAGGCCGACAGCTTGAAGCGTCCAAGGGTCAAGCAGCGGCTTTCGCAATTCGGCGAACCAGGGCCGCGCGGCGAGTTGCCCAATTGCGGCGGTACCGGCCGCCAGCGTTATTGCCGCCTGACAGGAAGTGAGCAGCAACGGTCGCTTCCAAAGCAGAGCCAGCCCAAGCCAGATGGCTCCCAGCCAGACCAGCCGTAGGGCAAGCATCCAAGCCGTGTCAATTTCTGCTGAAATTCCGAACAGCACCGCCACGACCGCACTATCGATCAGCCCGAACCAAGCGGCTGGTGTTGCGAACAGCGCGTGCCAGCCCTTGCCAACGCGATGTGCAATGGCAGCGCCCAGGATCATCAGGCTGGCATGTACGAGCAAGGCCAACTGCCAGGGATCGCGACCAACAGATTCGGGCCAGCGAAACACAACGGCTTGGATGACCGCGACCAGTAGCAATGTCAATCCTGTCCAGCTAACAGCGGTCCTTTGTGTTCTTGCGGCCGCGAGCAGCGCTGCGACGGCATAGAACGCGGCCAGCCACCACAGGCCGGCCGGATCGCCGGAACGCGGGCGCCATGCCAGGCGACCAACCCCAAGCTGACCATCCCAATCGCTGCGGCGGCGACACGATAAGCCAATCCGTCCCAGCGCGCTGCGCCAGCGCGAGTGCTTCGCTGGCCAAAGCCAGGGCCACGAACAGCGGCGCGAGTGCGGTCCCGCTGACTGCCGAGAGCAGCTTCCCGGCCACGTCAAGCGAATCGTCCGAGTGCCAAGCAAAACTGCCCCGCGCCAGGTGAAAGGCCACCAGGTACGCAAGTGCCAGGCAGGGAACCGCCAACAGGTGTGCGACGGGCAAATCGAGCAATACGGCCACGGCAGACAGTGCGACGAAGTCGAGTCCAGCCACCGCCAACATGTCGGCCGGCGCAGGCCAGGCCAGCACCGCACCGAGCACGAGCACCAGCGCGCCGACGATGGCAATGCTGGTGCCCGCCGTGCGAAAGGCCGGCAGTTTGGGACTGGCCAATCGCCGCCACAGCAGCAGCCCTGTGCCGAGGGCCGGTATTCCGGCCAGGCTTACCAGCGGCGACAACGTGCGCAGCGAAGTTGCCACGTGCCCCGACAAATACAGCAACAGTCCAAACGGCGACAGTACGGCGAAGGTCATCAGGCCCAACAGAACGAAGATGGCATTCAGGCGTCGCTCGTCGAATTCGGTCCAGCGACTGGCGAGCTGTAGCATCCGTCCAACCGCGGCCTGATAAACGACGAGTGGCAGCGCGGCCAGGCCGACCAGCAGAGTCGCGGGAATGTCGGGGCCTGCCATCCGCCGAATCACGATTTGGGCCACCGACAGCAAAACCATTCCCCCAGCCAACAGCCAAGGCCAGGGCGCCGCAATGACCAGCGAGGCGCACGACAGCAGCACAGCGAACAGAACCAAGGCGACTCCTTCGCCGGCCAAGACCGACAAATCTCCGCCGTGCGAACCTTCGGAGAATTTGGCGATCGCCAGAAAGTTCAAAGGCACCAACAGCGTGGCGATGATTAGCACGCCCCGGCTAGTCAGCGGCAGCTTCCAGCGATGCTCGGTGTAGAGGCCGACGCCAAACAGCGCGGCGGTAACCGAGGTGAAGATGAAGAATTTGAGAATCTCGATTTGTTCGATCTTCGACCACAAGCTCACGACCAGGGCAATCGAGCAGCCGACGATTAGCAGCCCGCCGACCAGTTCGCCCCAGCGGATGTTCCTCTCCTCCATGAACCCGCTAAACAGTTCGGCGAGTGAACGGCGCGGCGGGGCGCAACGAGCGGCGGGAGCGGATCGGGCTCATCCAGGAAAAACGGCTTCGTTGGTTCGATGGCCTCCACGATTTCCGCGTCGACCAGATCCGCCTCGACGATTTCTTGATTAGCAGAAGTCGGCGCGGGCCTCATCTCCGCAGGACTGGTTCGCGGCGCCGTCAATGGTTCGACCCGGTGCTCCGGAGAGCTCGTCTCTTGCAGCGGGCTCAGCACCGCCAATAGCGATTGGTAGGTCGCCTCGTCGATCCTTCCCGCAGCCACCAGTCGGGCCAGATGTCGGCTTGTGGCGAGCCGGTCGGCCTCTTGGTCCACGGTCGCTAAAGGGAAAGGCGCGGTTACGTGCGAACAAGCCGAACAGCGCGGAGCCGAACGTGGTTTGAGCGCTCCGCAATGCTCGCAAAAAACGAATCCAGCCGTCCGTTGCGGTTGCGCCGGTTGTCCGCCGCGCAGCAGAAAGGCGATGGCCGACCAAATACCGTGCCCGACGACAGTGACCAAGGCCAAGGCAACGACTAGCGCGAAAAGCAGCTCGCCCATGGTCCCGGTTCAACTACGGAGATATCTGGAAATCGAGACGGCGCTCAAGCATGGGCTATCCTGGGGCGAAATACTACTACCGGCCTCTCCATTCGCACTGGGGTCGCCGGATTTGCCACGCAATACTGGCAATTCGCCGGCGGACACCCGAGACAAGCGACTACTTGGCCCGAAAGTGTGCCGTCGTTGGTCATAACCACGCTACAGTGCGGACAGCCGACGTTTTGCATGGCTTTACACTTGTGTGACCACTTGAACCGCACTAACGACGGCGCACAATATAGCCCGTCGCGGCCACGAAAACCGTTCTCTCGGCATACAAGCAGGCCCGCGGCGCGCCCCAGCGGCGTAGGTTCCAGTGCCCGAGGTTCGACAGGAAGCCGCTATTACCCTCGGTGATCTGGAGGCCGAAGGGCGGTGTGCGGTGCCGGTGCTGCTCGACCGACTCCGCTCTTCATGCATCACTCTCCATGATCGTGCCTGTGCCGCCTGGGCATTGGGCCAGATCAAGCACGATGATAGCGAGGTCGTGCCGGTTCTTCTGGCAATTCTCGAACAGACACCAGATCAAGAAGCGACAGCCCATTGGTCGGATCGAAACGAAGCCGGCGAACTGCGCCGGTATTGTGCCGAGGCCATCGAACGAATCACCGACGACCACGACTTGGTTCTGTCGGTGGCTCGTGCCTGCCTTCAGGATAGTTATTGGAAGTGCCGGATGGTCGGACTCGGTTTGATCGAGCAGATTGGCGGGCGTGGTCGAGAGCTATTGCCGCTGGTCCGGCCGCTCTTGAACGATGAGTTATCGGAAATTCGAGCGAGTGCCGAGCGGATCGTAAACGGTTGGAGTGCTCCGAGGGACATTTCGAACAATGAAACAATTATTTCGGAAAAGTCTGGGGCTGGGTCCCCTATCGCCCTGGGTGACAGGACAGGTCGCCGTTTTTCTTTTGCGAACAGAACGACTATCAAGCGGAGTCTTGAGCCTTGGTCGCCGCCACAGCCGCCCGAAAAGCCCGGATTTCCAAAGTTGAAAACCAGTGGTCAACCTCCCCACACTTTGACAGCTCAGGTGATGCCGACTTGTCGAAGTGTGGGGAACCAACCCCCGCATAATTGCCCACATCAGCGATCAATGGAAAGGCCCCAGGAGAAACTTTCTCTTGGGGTCTTTTTTTTGGTCTTTGGAAGTGTCGATATTGTGCTTAGACTGCCGAAGCGTCAACCGATCCTCGAACCCAAAGGAAATTGAATGAGCGGATACGATTACTTCACGGTGGCTTCGAGTGAGAGCCTTTTGCTTCCAGGCAAAATCATCATCTCAACGTACTGGCACATGCTTCTTGACGGTGTTCGGCCATCGCAGACGATGTTGGATGCCCCGCAAAGATTGATTCAAATCCACGAAGAAGCCGCACCACGCAAGATGCAAATCGTTGATCGATTCGGCGGCTATTGCACTCATGCCGGAACACCGCATCCGGCGAGTTGAATGCGACAGTGCGACAGCCGGAATACGTTCGCCAGAACACGCCCAGAATCGTTCGGACGTTCGGCTCGGCCGCAGGTCGGCGTGCGTTAGGACGTGAATGTCGTGTCGAGCGTCGGATTAGAATCCGAATTCGTCACAACTTCGTCACACCAATTCGTCACACGAAAACGTCACATTTTCACTCGTCGCAAAGCCTTTCTGGAAAAAGCTTTATGAATCGGGGCGACAGGATTTGAACCTGCGACCTCTTGACCCCCAGTCAAGCGCGCTAGCCAGGCTGCGCCACGCCCCGAATCGTCAAGAACCACATGCTCGCAACTCGTTATGCGCACTCCCTGGGGGGAAGTGCATTTCTCGAACGCGAATCGAGCTTACCCAAGCGCAAACCGTTCGCGATTGCTCCATTTCCGCCGATGTCGTCGGCGGCAGGCCGACCTGCGATGCTCGCAAACGAACACGTACTATTGCAGATCACCCGGGGCATTTCAACGCCTACTCGCCGAGGCCAACTGCGGATAAATTGACCTTAAGTCGCCGCCGCACGCCGCCAAAATCGCGGCGGCCACGGCTTCTCGACCGACACCTCCACTCTCCCCTGCTGTTCGGCCATGCACAATCAGACGCCACGCCGTCACTTTGCCGATCGCCTGGCCCAAGCCGTTGCCGCACGCCGCACGCCGGTCTTGGTCGGGCTCGACCCGCGCGAGAGCAACTGCCCGAGGGCCTGCGGCCCGAGCCGAATGTCAGCTGGGTCCAGCAGGCGGCCGCCTATCGCACTTTTTGCCAGGGCGTGATCGATGTTGTGGCGCCGCTGGTGCCGGCCGTCAAGCCGCAGGCCGCGTTCTTCGAAGAGCTGGGCCCGGCCGGCATGACCGCGCTGAAAGACGTCATCGACTACGCCCGAGCGCAGAGGCTGCTCGTCATTCTGGACGGCAAGCGCAACGACATCGGCTCCACGGCCACGGCCTATGCTGCCGGTTACCTGGGCTCGGCCGAGGAAAGTGCCTGGGGGGCAGACGCCCTGACCGTAAGCCCCTATTTGGGCGGCGACAGCCTGGAACCGTTTGTCGATCTGGCCGCAGCAGCGCGGCTGCGGGGTGTTCGTACTGGTCAAGACATCGAACCCCGGCGGCGGTATGTTTCAGGATCTGGCCGTCGACGGCCGGCCGCTCTACCGACACGTGGCCGACGCGGTCGAGGGTTGGGCCAAGGGCAGCGCCGGTCAATGCGGATACGGTGCGGTCGGAGCTGTCGTCGGAGCGACGTATCCCGACCAACTCGTGGAGTTGCGCGCCGCGATGCCGCACACCTGGCTGCTCGTGCCCGGCTACGGTAGTCAAGGAGCGGGAGCGCGCGACGTGTTCGGCGCGTTCGACGAGCGGGGACTCGGCGCGATCGTCAACAACTCGCGGGCGATCATCTTTGCCCATGCCCGGTGCGAGTACGAAAAGTTCGGCTCGGCCCGTTGGCAGTCGGCGGTCGAAGCGGCAACCCGGGAAATGATCGACCAATTGCGCAGCGAAACAACCGCCGGCAAGCTGTGAGTGCACGACGATTTGCTGCCAGCATCGATCCTTCTCTTACTCACGATTCGCGGGAGACTGGCATGAGCGAGTCGAAGTTCCCGGTCCCTGCCGACTTCCCGATCCTTCTGAAGGCGATCAAGAACCGCATTCTGCAGGCCCAAACGCGGGCTACGTTTGCAGTCAATGCCGAACTGGTGCAGCTTTACTGGGACATCGGCCGCATGATCGCGGCCCGGCAGCGGCAGGAAGGCTGGGGCGCCGGAGTCATCCCCCGACTGGCCCGTGAATTGGCAAACGAACTGCCCGAGATGAAGGGTTTTTCCGAGCGAAACATCGGCCGGATGATCGCCTTCTCCCGCGAGTACCCGGACCCAACCGAGATTTTGCCGCAGACTGCGGCAAAATTGGACCCTCACCTCAAATATACTGGAAGATCATTGCGAGCCGCAAATTCATTTGAGGACACAAGCAGTCCGCGCGGAGCTGGGAGCGCGATTTCAAAGGCCCGCCTTGGGACCGCTCACTCCGTCTTCGGCGCGTCACTCAGCGGCTGAATGGCGGGCCGGGCGGCGATGACCAGGCCGCTGGAGGGACGCACGTCGAGCCGCTGCGGCTTGGCGGCGTTGTCGAGCGAGTCGCCGTGCTTGGAGGCATATTCCAACAGGCACGCAATCTTGCTGGCCGCACTCGCTTCACCGGGAATCTCGGCGCCGGGCGGCCGGCCCCAGTCGATCCGCGTGCCGGCCTTGGTGTAGAGTTCATAAGCATCGGTTTCCCGGGCGCCGGGCGATGTTGACTGCCGGCCCGACGGCACGATGTGATTCAGCTTGAGCGCGTCCCAGTGCTCCCCCAGCGCCGCCGCCACCAGGGCCGCCCCCGCCACGCGCGTGTCTCCCCAGCGCGTGCCAACCGGACCGATGGGCGAGGTCTTGATCTCGGCAATCCGCGGATAATGCCGGGCGTCGGCCGGCGAAAAATCGTCCGTCGGCAAGAGCACCCCTTCGGCATCGACGGGCAACAGCGCCGGGCCGGGCACCTCGACCATGGCCACGGGCCGGCGATAGATCAAATCTACCTGCACGGCCGCCGGATAGCGCTTGCTGACGCGCTCGACCTTGGCCACCCAGGGGTGTAGCCCGAACGCCCGGGCAATGCGGACCGTCAACTCCGGATCGAGCACCGAGAGCGAACCGTCGAGACTGGCATCGCGAATCACCTCGGCCCGGAGGTTGGCATGGATCCACTCGGGCGGCGGCGTGATTTCGATCGTCTCGGGGTCGAGTTGATAGTCGGATGCGGCCGCCACGTGCTCGCGCACTTGCTCCCAGAGCATGTTCCAACCGTAGGCGCAGATGCCGGCGATCACCGCCAACGCAATCATCCAGCGCGCGTTGTTGTGGACAAAGCCGCCCAGTCCGCCGCTGGATTTGGGTGTTTTCTCGCCCGGCGTTTCGGAATCGTTTTTCTTGGCGGTCATGCGATCTTTCCTCGTTCGAGGCACTGGCGGACTAGCAGGTCGCAAAGCTGGGGCATTTCGAGCCCCGCACGGCGCGCGGCGGCGGGCGCCAAGCTGGACTGGGTCATGCCGGGCGTCGCGTTGAGTTCCAGCACCCAGGGCTGGCCGGCCGCGTCGAGCCGCAAGTCGACGCGGACCAGGCCTGCGGTTTCCAGCGCGCGGGCGGCGTCGATGGCAGCCTGGGCGATGGAGCGCCTGTTGGGCCACGGGCAGTCCGGTCTCGAAGCGGTAATGCGGCGCGCCGGCGTCGTATTTTTCGGCGTAGGAAAAAATCGGACCAGCCGAGCAGACTTCCATCAGGGGCAAGGGCTCTTGCCCCAGCACGGCCACCGTGAATTCGCG
Source organism: uncultured Planctomycetaceae bacterium (assembly GCA_963793635.1). Taxonomy (GTDB): domain Bacteria; phylum Planctomycetota; class Planctomycetia; order Pirellulales; family PALSA-1355; genus CAWCAX01. The sequence continues at coordinate 3,001,231 of CAWCAX010000004.1, read as the reverse complement.
GCCGGGCACGAATTTTTCCAACAGCCCCAGCGTGTCATAACGCATCGATTGTTCGATACCGCCGGCCAGCTCATCGGCCGACGCGACGAGCACGACTCCCAGGCTGGAGCCCTGCGCATCGGGTTTGACCACCAGCGGATAACGGATCGCGGCCGCGGCCGCGGTAATTTCAGTCAGCGGAGTGTCGCGCTGAAATGTCCGATCGTCGGGCGTCGGCACGCCCGCCTGCCGGAATCGATTTTTGCTGGCCGTTTTGCTCATTGCCGCGCGCGCCGCGCGGGCCGATGGCCCCGTAAAGGCAATGCCGCGCTGCTCGAGAAACGTTTGCAACCGGCCGTCTTCTCCGGCGCCGCCGTGAAGCGCCAGAAAACAAGCATCGAACTTAGGCCAATCGATTAGCTGCCAGGCGGCGGGCCGGAATTCGCAATCGCCCTGTGAGGCGCTAGCGACCTGGCCGCCGGGCGCGGTGTGGGTGGGCATTCCGGCGGCCGAGGGTCGATGCAGACCACCTGGTAGCCGGCAGTGGCCAGCGCTCGGGCCACACCCTGGCCGCTGGCCAGGCTGATGGTCCGCTCGGCCGAATCGCCTCCGGCCAAAACGCAAACGCGCAACTCGCGCGACGCACGAATCATGTCATCCTCCTTGACGACCGGCAGCTCGACCTCTGGGCGAGAGCGCTCACCAAATTTCGATTTCGCGTTCCAGGTCGACTCCCAACCGTTCGGCCACGCGCTCACGCACCACGTCAATCAATTTCAGCACGTCGTCGCTGGTGGCGGACGGATTGGCGACGATAAAATTCGCGTGCCGGTCGCTGACCTCGGCCTGTCCGACGCGGGTGCCCTTGAGTCCGGCCTGATCGATCAGCATGCCGGCGCTCATGCCGCGCGGATTCTTGAAGATGCAGCCCGCGCTTTGATGACTGAGGGGCTGAGCAGCCTTTTTGGCAATCCATTGTTTCTGCATCCGCTTGGTGAGCTCCTCCGGATCCTCCGACTCCAAACGAATCTGCGCGCTGAGGATCACCAGGTCGTCGAGCGAGCTTTCGCGATAAGCGAAGACCAATTCTTCTCGCGAGCGCTGAATGATCTCGCCCGTCCGAGTCATTACCGTGGCCTGGCAAGTCCACTGACCGACGTCGCCGCCGCGAGCACCGGCATTGTTGTGCAGCGCCCCGCCGAGTGTGCCGGGAATGCCGACCAGTGTCTCCAATCCGGCGAGCCCCTCGCGGACCGCGGTCGAGATGATATGTCCCAGCTTGGCGCCGCCACCGGCGCCGATCGTCTGCTGCTGCACGACGATGTCGTTAAATGCCGGCGCGGTCAGCCGGATGACGACGCCCGGCACGCCCGCTTCGCGAACCAGGATATTCGAACCGCCCCCCAGCAACCGCACGGGCAGATTCTCGTCGCGGCAACGGCGCACCAGGGCCGCCAGTTCTTCCACGCTATTCGGCTCGGCGAAGTATTCGGCCGGACCGCCCAGATGGAACCAGGTATGCGGCGCCAGCGGCTCATCCCGGCGTATGATTTTTTCGAACCTGCTGAGCGATTCCATGAGCAATCTTTCCGATGTTTCCCGCCCCCATCGTGACCAGAACATCTCCGACTTGCAAGCCTTCAAGCAGCCGGGCCGGAATCTCCCAGTCGCCCTGCACGCGCACCACCTGGGCGCCCATCGCGGCGACACGCGCGGCCAGGTCGGCGGCCGCCACCTCGCCCGCTTTGACGGCCTGTTCGCGGGCGCGGAAAATGTCGGCCACGATGACGTTATCCGCATTTTGCAGGCTCGCGGCGAGCTCGTCCAGCAGATGCGCGGTGCGCGAAACCTGATGTGGCTGAAAGACGCACCACAGCCGGCGACCGGGATAGCACTGGCGCACTGCGACTAGTCCGGCCGCAATTTCGGCAGGCAGATGCGCGAAGTCGTCGACAATGGCCAACTGCGGGGAGTCCGCCACAATCTCCAGGCGGCGGTTCAGGCCCGAAAAGGCTTCCAAGGCGGCCCGAATATCCGGCCAGCTCACGCCCGCGTGGCAGGCTGCCGCGGCGGCCGCCAAAGCATTGAGCACATTGTGCCGCGCCGGCACTGCCAATCGAACGTCTCCCAAGGTTGCGCCGCGATGCCGGACCGTAAAGCGATAACAGCCGCGGTCCATGCCGGTGATCGCGGCTTGCCATTGGGCAGCCGGAGTCAGGCCGAACGACTCGCTCATCCCGCGGCGCTCGCGGGCCAGCCGGCCGGACGTCGCGCACTGGGCATGATAGAACAAGCATCCACCGTGCGGCAGGCCCTGTACGAACCGCCGGAATGCGTGCTCAAGGTCGTTCCACGATCGATAGCAATCGAAATGGTCGGCTTCGATTCCCAGCAGCACCGCAAGCTCGGGCTGCAAATGACAAAAGTGGGCTCGATACTCACACGCTTCGGCAATCATCCACGGCCCGTTTCCCCACCGGCCGCCGGGCCGCCCGTCGCGGCGACTTGCGCCGAACACATAGCCCGGGTTGCTGCCGGCCACCGTCAGAGCGTCGGCCAGCATGGCGGTGGTGGTCGATTTGCCGTGGGTGCCGGCGACCGCCGCGCCACGGCGGGCCCGCATCAGCTCGCCCAGCACCTCGGGATAGCTGCGCGTCGGAATACCCAAGCGCGCGGCCTGACAGCGCCCGGCATCGTGGTCGGGAATCGCGGCGCTGAAGATCACCAGATCCAAGCCCGGATGAATGCGGCTGGGGACATGCCCCCGATCGATCGGCACGTCGCGCGACAGCGGTGTGCCGCCGCCGGCGTCGGAGCCGGTCAGTTGCCAGCCAGCTTGTGCCAACAGGGCTGCGAGCGACCGCATGCCGGAGCCAGCTGCGCCAATCAAGTGGGCCTGCAACGGACGACCGGCTCGAAGGAGCAGCGGGAGTTCGACGGTGAGGTCTTGAGCTTGCGTGATCACGCCGCACCGGCCACTTGAAGTTGTGTGCGCTGAGAAACAGGCGGGATAATACGGAGCCGGGGCGCAAGCTGTCAATCGATTCCGACCAACTTACGCCGCAGCCACCTGGGGACCGACCACGATCTCGGCGATCAGCCGGGCCACGCGCTGCGCTGCATCAGGGCGCGCTAGCCGGGCGGCATTTTGCCCCATCCGGCGGCGCAGTTCGGCGTCGCCAGCTAGCTGCATCAACTCGTGGGCCAATGCGTTGTCGAGCCGTCCCTCGACTTCGCGCGTATCGATCAGCGCGCCGCCCGGGCCAAAACGAAACATTCGGCGTTGCGAAGCTGGTGGTCGTCAGCGGCGCGGGGATAGGGCAACAGGATCGACGGCACGCCACACATGGCCAATTCGGCCAACGTCGTGCCGCCCGCGCGGCTGACTGCCAGATCGCTGGCGGCGAGCAATTGTGGCAAATCTTCGAAAAACGAAGCGACCCGGGCTTCGATGCCGAGCTTGGAATACAGGCCGGCGGTTTTGTACGGTTCGGAGCCGCCGGTTTGATGCACCACTTCCCATCCGGCTAAAGCGGACTGGGCTTTATAAATTGCCGGCGGCGCATGCTCGTTCAAACTACGCGAACCCGCCGCTGCCGCCCAACACCACCAGGCGCGGCCGCTGATTTTCCAGGTCAACGGTCGACGGCTTGGATCGCAGGCGGAAGAAATCGCGCCGCACCGGCGTGCCGGTCACACGGATGCGCGTTCCGGGGCGAAAGTGAGGGCGGACCTCGGAAAAGGCGGCGCAAACGACCGCGGCTTGCGGCGCGAGCCAACGCGTGGCCTTGCCCGGAATCGCGTTTTGCTCCAGCAGCACATAGGGAATCTTCCGACTGGCCGCGGCCCGCGTGGCGGCAGCGCTGGCATATCCCCCCAATCCGACGACGAGCGAAACCCGTGCGGCGCGCAAAAATCGCCGGGCCGTGTAATAGCCGGAAACATTGTCGGTCAGAAATCGCAGCGCCTCGCCAGCTCGCCGCGGAAAGGGGCGGCAAGGCAAGGGCAGATATTCGTAGCCGGCGGCGGCGACGTGTTGCTGTTCGAATCGCTTGCCGGTGCCGATCATTGTTATGCGCAGGCCCAGTCCGCTGCGGACCAAAATGTCAGCGACCGCCAATCCGGGGAACAAGTGTCCCGCGGTTCCGCCCCCCGCGAACACGATGTGATGCGATTTTGGCATAAGAGGATCGTTTATTTCGTTTCTCCCGAGAGCCCGCTTATATCGAGCATCGTGAATCGCCGCAAGGCACGCGGCAAAAGCGGATCCCACCAGCTTTCGACATCAGGACGACTTAGGGTATACGGTCGATCTGCGCGACACGGGGACCGTCTTCCGCCGAATCGAGATCGCGCGCGCCCAGCTTCACCAATCCGAGCCCGCCGATGGCGGCCAAGGCCGCGGCAATCCAAAACCGCACGACGATCTTGTTTTCCGGCCAGCCGTAAAACTGAAAATGGTGATGCAACGGAGCGCACCGCAGCAGCCGCCGGCCCCGAAGCTTGTACGATCCGACCTGTACGATCACGCTGGCAGCCTCGACCACGAAAACGCCGGCCACCAACGCAAAGACCAATTCCTGCCGGCAGACAATTGCCAGCAAACCCAGCAAGCCGCCCAGCGGCAGCGAACCGGCATCGCCCATGAACACCGACGCCGGGTAGCAATTGAACCACAGAAACCCGAGAACCGCTCCGAGCATGCCCCCGGCGACGACCGCCAGTTCGCCGGCGCCGGGAATGTGTGCAATGTGCAGATAGCGAGCCCAGTCGCTGTGCCCGCTGGCGTAGGTGATCGCCGCCATGGCCCCGGTGGCGAACAACAGACAGCCGCCGGCCAGGCCGTCGAGGCCGTCGGTCAGATTGACCGCGTTCGAGGCGCCAACCACCACGACGACCGCTAGCGGCACAAACCACCAACCCAAAGCAAGCGACTCGGCGCTCAACGGCCAGGGCATTTCCAAAGCGCCCGGCGTGTGCCGATGCAGGTTGTACACGGCCACGGCGGCGCTGGCGGCGACGACCACCTGGGCAGCGAGCTTGCTCCGGGCCGATAAACCTCGGGCACTGGTTCGCAATTTGGCCAGATCGTCCACGGCTCCCACGAGCGTCAGCGCGAACATCAACAGAATCGCGATCGTGACCAGCGGGTTCGACAAGTCGGCCAGCAACAGCGCGCTGATCGCGATGCCCGCCACGATGAACAACCCGCCCATCGTCGGCGTCCAGCGTTTGGCCGCATGCAACTGTTCGATCGTTGCGGACGCGCTCTTGATCGGTTCGCGAAAGCGGGCCCGCAGCCAGGCGATCATCGGCCGGCCCAACAGCACGGCCAGCAAGAAGCTGGCAGCGGCCGCGATGGACGCGCGGGCCATGATCTTGTGCAGCGCCGCGCAGCGTCCGACCTCGATTCCCTGAGCCAGCAGGTAATTCAACACCCAGAGCAGCATGACACCAGTCCTTATGAACCGCTTCCGCCGCCTGGGGCGGATGCGTCGATCCAATAATAAAAAGGCCGGACGAGGCATGGTGTCCTGGTCCGGCCGTGTTCCCTGAGCACCGGGGCGACGCAAGCGCCACCCCGGTGCTCAGTCATAAGTTCCGTCGCGAAGCACTTGCTGGAGCGGTCGACCCAGTAACCGCCAGACCCACCAAGTTTAATGCTCCAAACCCAGGAGGGGGGTAGTGTGGAGTTCCCGCAAACCCTACACCGACGACGGAACTCGGTCGTTGGTTCCTTGAATTGTTTCGAGATGTGCAGTTTCAAGCCGCCCAATCCGGACGCTGCGACTCCAGCGCCGTAACCAGCCTTTCCATAGCCAGGGCTCGCGAGCCCTTGATCAATACCACGTCGCCTGGCGCGATCGCTCCACCCAGGTGCGGCAGCGTCTCTTCCGGCGAGCGACAGGCCACAATCTGCGCTGCCGGCATGCCGGCCTCCGAAGCTCCGGCCGCGACCTCGGCGGCGTGCTCGCCGCAGGCCACGAGCAGATCGGCGCCGCACAACGTGACCACCTCGCCACCCAGTTGACGATGGAATTCGCTCGAGGCCCTGCCCAGTTCGCGCATGTCGCCGCAGACGACGATCCGGCGTCCGGGGGCATCGAAATCTCGTAACAGTTCGAGTGCCGCCCGCATGGCGGTCGGGCTGGCATTGTAGGTGTCGTTGATGATCGTAGCGCCGTGGACCTGGCTGACTTCGCAGCGCTGCGGCGGCGGCTGAAAGTCGGCCAGTCCAGCGGCGATTTCGGTCATCGGCAACCCGAAGATCTTGCCCACCGCAACCGCCGCCAGAGCCCCGGCCAGATGATGCCGGCCCCAGACCGGCACTTCGAAGAACTTGTCGACCGACCGCGAAGCTCAGACAGCCGTGCTGGCTGTGAATGCGAGTAGCGACCAGATCGCAGTCGAGTGCCCGGCCCGACCCAAAGGATGTTTGCCCGCGTGCGATTGGCGATGCGCCGCAAACGGCGGTCGTCTCCGCAGAGCACGGCCCAACCGTCGATCGGCAACTCCTCGATCAGTTCCGCTTTCGAGTTTTCGATCGACTCCAGACTGCCGAATCCACCGAGGTGTGCTTCGCCTAGGCGGGTAATGACGCCGATCTGCGGGGCGACCAGGCGACTGAGTTGGCCGAACTTCGCCCGGCCGGCTGGCAGCCACTTCGAGCACGGCGAAGTCGTGCTGGGGCTCGACGCCGAACAAACTGAGCGGCACGCCGACATGATTGTTGTAGTTTTTGGGGCTGGTGGAGCCGGTGCGCAGGGTGCTCAATACAGAGTGAATCATCTGCCGGGCGGTTGTCTTGCCGACACTGCCGGTCACGGCGACCATAGTTCCGCTGAATCGGGCCCGGTTCCAAGCGGCCAAGCGCGAGAGCGCGGCCAGCGTATCTTCGACCTCCAGGCTCCAGCAACCAGGGGGCGGCTGGATGTAGCGGTTGGCAACGACCACCCCCGAAGCCTGGGCCGCGTAGGCCGCCTCGGCGAAATCAGCCCCGTCGTAGCGGGCGCCGGCGAGCCCCCAGAAGGTATCTCCCGGTCCCACCTGGCGACTGTCGACGACGATGCGATTGACCGCCGCGCTGTCGCCGGCAGGCGTGGCCAGCGTCGCCATGCGCAAGCGTCCGCCCACGACCTCCGGTAATTGTCGAACTGTCAGACCACGCATCCGAGTTTCCTCACTGCAAGTTCAGGCCGGCGTGCCAGTTCCGTTTTTGCCCAGCGCAGCACGCGCTGGGCGGGCCGGACGGGAGCGCGGGCCGGCTACGAATTTCCCATCGCCATGCGAGCACCGCAGTCCCAGGCCGCGGCGGTCTGCGATTCAATGTTGTAAAGCCAGCGCCGAGCCACTTCGCGATCGTCGAACGGCAAGCTCGTGTGACCGATGATTTGATAGTCTTCGTGCCCCTTGCCCGCAATCAACACGCAGTCTCCAGGTTCGGCTGCCGCCAGGGCCCGACGAATGGCCACGGCGCGATTCAACTCGACGTCGACGGCCTCGCGGCTGCTGAAGCCGTTTAGTACCTCGGCGCAGATTTTCGCCGGATCTTCGTCGCGCGGATTGTCGCTGGTGATGATCGCAAAATCGGCCCGCTCGGCGACGGCCCGGCCCATCAGCGGACGCTTTTGGCGATCGCGGTTGCCCCCGGCGCCGAAGACGCACGTTACTCGGCCGGAGGTAACGCAGCGTAGAGTGTCCAATACTGTGGCCAAGGCGTCGGGGGTGTGGGCGTAGTCGACGAACACGCCAAACGGTTGGCCGCATTCGATGCGCTCCAGCCGGCCGGAGACGGCAGTGACGGCTTCCAGCCCGCGGACGACCGTTGGCAAATCGATGCCATAGCCCAGCCCGACGGCTGCGGCCACAAGGCAGTTCGAAACATGATGATCGCCGATCATTTTTGTCCGCACGGGAGCAATGTGCTCGCCCGCGGAAAGCAGGAAGGTTTGTTCGCTCGGAAAACGCTCGACGACGGTGGCTGTCAACTCTGCGGGCTGGGTCAACCCGACGGTGAGTACGGGCCCATGCAAGTCACGGATGAAACTCGCCGCGACCGGGTCGTCGACATTAAGCACGACCAACCCTTCGGCCGAGAGGTGCTCGAAAAGTCGCTGTTTCGCTCGCCGGTATTCGGCCAACGTAAGGTGATAGTCGAGATGGTCCAATCGCACGTTGGACACGCAGGCCATGTCGAACTCGATTCCCGCGACGCGCGACTGGCTCAGCGCATGGCTGGATACTTCCATCACGGCGTGCGAGCAGCCGTTGGCGTCCATCCGGGCCAGCCACTCCGCCAGCTGCAGCGCGGAGGGAGTCGTCAGAACCGGCGGGGCCGACTCGACCGAGTCGCAATAGCCCAGCGTTCCCAGAGTGCCGACGCGGCAACCGGCCGCTTGCAGTACGCTGGCAATCAGGCTGCTGGTCGTGGTCTTGCCATTGGTGCCCGTGACGCCAACTACACGCACGCGGCGGCTGGGATCTCCGACCAGGGCCTGGCAAAGTCTGCCCAGTGCGCGATGCGAGTCGGGCACGATGCACTGCGGAACGACGGCCAGCGGCAGTGCCCGCTCGACCAGCAGGGCTTGCGCGCTGCGCTCGACCGCTGTGCGCGCGAACTGGTGTCCATCGTGCGTTGCGCCGTCGAGCGCAACAAACAGATCTCCCGGTCGGCACTGGCGCGAGTCTGCGCAGCAAGCCGTCACGCGGATATCCGCCGCTCCCATCAGGCGAGCCTGGGGAAACAGCTCACGAAGGCTGACGCCAGCGGTGTGCGCGGAGTGAATCACGGCGCGATGGCCTCCTTGCCAGCACGAGCGTCACGGAAAGATCGCCAGCTTTCGCGCGAGACCGGAGCCATGGTAGGTGAAGCATCCTGCTCCGCCGGCCCGGCATCGCCCTACCGCGCTGGACCAGTGGCCCAACGACCCACTCATGTAGTAGGCAACGGTTTTCGAGGTGGGGGCGGATTGTGTCGATTTCCGCTCCAGTGTCAAGACAGGATTCAAGCGCCCCCTGCCCATGCTAGCCCGCTGGCCTGCGGCGGCCACGCAGCTCCTTGACGACACTCTTCGGCGGCGCATCGCTTGCGAGATACCCCCGTTTTTGCTAGGACGAACGCGACAGCATCCCAGGAATTTCCGATGCCCGTTGATGATTTCGACGTCGAACGACTGGCAGCCTACCTGCACCTCGACCCGCCGCAGGTGGCCCGTCTGGCCGATCGGGGCAAATTGCCCGGTCGGAAGGTCGCCGGCCAGTGGCGTTTTTCGCAACCCGAAATCCACCACTGGCTCGAAGAGCAGATGGGCTTATCGACCGACGAAGAGCTGCAGCAGATGGAAGGGGCGCTGCGGCGGCCGCCGGGACGCTCGATCGAAGCGGAGATCGCCGTCGCCCCCCTGCTGTCGTTGGAGGCGATCGACGTTTCGCTGCCGGCCCGCACGCGGGGGAGCGTCATCACGTCGATGTGCGAATTGGCGGCGCGGACCGGTTGGCTGTGGGACCCGGCGAAAATGGCCGCGGCGGTTCGGGCTCGCGAGGACATGTTGCCCACGGCGCTCGACAACGGGGTGGCGCTGCTCCATCCGCGCCGCCCGTTGCCCAACATTCTCGGGCAGGCGTTTCTGGCCTTGGGGCGCACCGAAGGGGGGATTCCCTTTGGCGGTGCGCGCGGCACGTTGACGGATATCTTCTTCCTGATTTGCTCGGTCGAGGATCGCGGCCATCTGCGGCTGCTGGCCCGCTTGAGCCGACTGCTGGCGGCGCCGGATTTTCTCGGCCAGCTGCGCGCTGTGCGCGACGCCCACGCCGTGCATGACTTGACCTCCCAGTACGAAGCGACACTCACCGACGGCTGAATAGGTCGAGGCACGAGGCCATGCACGCATCGCAATGGGTTCTGCTGGTCGGACCGGCAGCGGTCGACGCCTGCCGAGAGCTGGCGGCCTCGCTCCCAGAGATCGAATTTGTCGCGGCCGCCGACGTGCTTGCGGCCCACGCCTGGATCGAGCGCTGGCGGCGCGAGCCGGCTGTGATGGTGATCGCCCAAGCCTGGCCCGGCGAAATTTCGGCGGCGCAAATCGACAGCCTCAGCCGGCGCCTGCCGCTGACGCGCTTTTGCGCCGTGCTCGGGCCGTGGTGCGAGGGGGAGTTGCGCAGCGGCAAACCGTGGCCGGCGGCGCTGCGCATCTACGGGCATCAGTGGACCGCACGCGCCGGCCGCGAGCTGCGGCGAATGCTCCGCTCTCAAGCGTCAGCTTGGGGATTGCCGGTCACCGCCAGCGACGAGCAGCGCCTGCTGGTGGAAATCACGCCGCCCTGCAGTACCGCGGGACGGGTCGCCGTAGTGGCCCTAAACCCGGAGACGGGCGCGGCCCTGGGCGATGCTTGCCGATCCGCGGGCTATTCGGTTATTTCACTTCGCGAAACCCGCGGAACGACGCTCGCCGACGTAAGTGTCGCCCTCTGGGATACCACGGGCCGTGCGGCCACCGACCCTACGGACGTGGACGAGCTGCGACGGTGCGTCGGCCGCGCGCCGCTGGTGGTCGTGCTGGGATTTCCGCGCCCGGACGAGATCGCCGGCGCCAAAGCGGCGGGCGTTGCCGCGGTGGTTTCCAAGCCCTTCTTGCTCGAAGATCTGCACTGGCAACTGGCCGCGGTCATGGGAGTCGCAGGATCTCAGTCGGTCCCCTCGCCCGCCTCTTCGCGCTCGCTGCGCAGGATTTCGCGTTTCCACTCGGCCTCGTAGATCGGCCAACCCCGTACGCGATATCCACGACTCTCGACCGTTTGCGGCGTGCCGTGCTGGGCGACTTGCTGCCGGCACTCGATTTCCCCCGATGCCAACTCTGGCTTGCGGCGATAGCGATTGCTGCGCCGAAAGGTCAACTGTCCGTTGTCGAACACCGTGATGACGATCCACGGTTCGAAATCGAGCATCCGCCGGGCGATCAGTTCATGGCTGGCGGTAGCATAAGCGGACTTGAGCTCGGCGAGGTCCCAATCGCAGGCTAGCGCGTTGCGCCGAAAACAATCGCTGGGCAATAGCAGCCGGCCGGCAAGGTGATTGGCGACCGTCTCGCGCGCACCGCAGGGAGCCTCGCGCGGATCGACGCCCAAGGCGCTGAAAACGCGATGCGCGAATTTCTCGCCCAGCTCATGGGCCACGGCCCATTGCACCCGCTCGGGGCGCGGTTCCGGTCGCAATAGGATCGACCCGTGCGCATCCGACGCGGCGCCTGCGCAGATTGACAAATCGAGCGCGCCCCGACAGGCGACTGTCGTAGGCCACATCCATTCCGAGCCGCCGCGCCAGTTGCAGGCAGTCGATCGGGGGGGCATGCCAATCGGCTTCCGAGAGAACCGCATCGACGATCGCGTCGAGCGCCGCGGCGAATTCTTCGGGAGCGATTTCGGACAGCACGGCGACACCTCATGTGTATATATGTACACTATCAGGTCGCGGTCCAAAATCAAGCTGGCAGAATCGAGCCAGTGCACCAGCGCCTGGTGCGGTCGCGAGGTGTGGCATAACGGAGCGGTCGGCTTGCCACTCGTCCGGGCGACCGCCATTGAGTAGGATGAATTGGCCGTATTTTGTAGGCCCTCACTCGTTTTCTTAACAGATTCCCCGGACCGGTCGGCTCGTTGTTTAAGTCCTTATAAGCAGCTACGCCTTCGTCAAGGCGTAGGCGTTTGCGGCCTTGATTTTGGAACAAGGGATGATTGCACCGCAAGACCTCGTGAGTTACCTCCGGGCTGAGTCATTTCGGCCATTCCGCATCTACATGGCGAGCGGTCAAACCTTTGAAGTCCGGCATCCTGAAATGGTACGTGTCGGCCGAAAATCGATGATTCTGTTTACGTTCGTCAGCGATAATCCGGAGATTTTCGACCGCTGGGAGACCGTTTCGTTGATGCTCATGGAACGAGTCGCACAGTTCGATAGCACCGTTCCGCCCGGTGGAAATGGCACGAATGGCTGAAAAACCGAAAAAGGCCGTTGCTCCTTCGTCCAGGTGTAGCCTTTTGCAGGCAAGACTGTCGGCACCGATTCGCAGGAACTTTATTATGATGAACGTGCGAGAAGTGGTGAACTTCATTGCAGCCGAGCCATTCCGACCTTTTCGGATTCAAATGGCGAGCGGACGCTCTTTCGAGGTACGTCACCCCGAGATGGTCCAAGTTGGACGAACGACGTTGACCGTTTTCTCCGCCTTGGATGACGAAAGCGGCTCGCAAGAACAGTGGCATCGAATCTCATTGCTGCTCATTGAGTGTATTGAGCCGATCCAGGCTCCCGTTAGCTGAGCGTCCCAAGCCCGAAAATCGAAAAATGCAGAAACTCGATATCATCAACGCTCCTGGCGAACGATCGGTCCCCGTCGACAAATCGGTTTCCAAGGGATCGTATAGCTTCGTCAGCCTCGGTTGCCCCAAGAACCTGGTCGACAGCGAGCGGATGCTGGGTCTGTTGCAACTCGACGGATACCGGCTGGTCGCGGAGCCCGAGGGAACCGATTTCGTCGTCGTCAACACGTGCGGGTTCATCGAGCGGGCGCGCGAGGAATCGTTCGCCACGATCCGCGAAATGCTCGATCTGAAACGCCGCGGCGGCACGCGGGGCGTGATTGTCTCGGGCTGCCTGGCGGAGCGCGAAAAAGAGGCCCTGCTGGAAACTTGCCCCGAGATCGACCAACTGGTGGGCGTGTTCGGCCGCGAGCAAGTCACCAAAGTCGCGGATCGCTTGATTGGCGGATTGGACGAACAGCGCACGGTGTTCAATCCGGCTCCCTCGCGCCCCCTGTCGGATCGGGCCCGGCTGCGGATCACGCCGCGGCATTTCGCCTTTCTTAAGATTTCGGAAGGCTGCGATCGGCTTTGCACGTTCTGCGCCATCCCCAAGATGCGCGGCAAGCACGCCACCAAGCCGATCGAAGAAGTGCTGGCCGAAGCCGCCGAGCTGGCGGCTGATGGCGTCCGCGAATTGGTCCTGGTGGCCCAGGACACGACTTATTACGGTATGGACCTGTACGGCGAGCCGCGATTGACCGAATTGCTCGCCAGGTTGGATCAGGTGCCGGGCATCGAGTGGATTCGCCTGATGTACCTCTACCCGATGTACTTCGGCGATGACCTCATCGATCAGATTGCCGGCAGCCGGAAGATCGTCCCCTACCTGGATTTGCCGCTGCAACACATCAACGATACGATGCTCCGCCGCATGCAGCGGCGCGTGGCGCGCGGCGCGACTGAGGAATTGCTTGGCAAGCTGCGCAAAAATCCCCAACCTGGTCATGCGGACCACGTTCATTACCGGTTTTCCGGGCGAAACCGACGAGCAGTTCGCCGAACTGGCCGATTTCGTCCGCCAGCAGCGGTTCGAGCGGATGGGGGTTTTCACCTATTCCTTCGAGCCCGACACGCCGGCGGCCCGGCTGAGTGATCATCTGGATGAGCCGACCAAAGAAGACCGCCGGGCGGCCCTGATGGCGATCCAGCAGCAGATTGCCTTCGAGTGGAACGAGTCGCAAATCGGCCGACAGGTCGATGTGATCCTCGATCGGCCGGTGCCGGGGGAGAAAAACGCCTGGATTGGCCGCAGTTATGCCGATGCGCCGGATGTGGATTCGGTGACCTATGTAACGGGGCGCAAACTTTCGGCCGGACGGATCGTGAAATGTGAAATCGTAGCCACGAACGAGTATGATTTGGTTGGCGTCGCTGTCGGCAAGCCCCGTTGAGAGAGCATACGCGTGTCGGTTGCCACCAAGAGTCCGTCGGGCCAGCAGATCTTCAACGTGCCCAATCAGTTGACGGCCATGCGGCTGGCGCTGTCGGTGCTGCTGTTCGTGCTCGTGCCGCTCGAGTATTACCTGAGCAGCCTGATCATCTTTGTCGTGGCGGCGTCGACCGATTGGATCGACGGCTACTACGCCCGCAAGTACGGCCAGGTGACGACGCTGGGCCGAATCCTCGACCCGTTTGTCGACAAAATAATCATCTGCGGTTCGTTCATCTATCTGGCGGCGGTCCGCGACATGGGCGGAAATGGCTCGGGCGTTGCCGCCTGGATGGCCGTTGTCGTGGTGGGCCGAGAACTGCTGGTAACGGCCCTGCGAAATTTCCTGGAGGGAGAGGGGGCCAATTTTTCCGCGGTCCTCTCGGGCAAACTGAAAATGGTTTTGCAATGCGTCGCGGTTGGAGTCAGTTTGTTTGCCCTGACCTATCGCGATCTGCCGCGACCCGCCTGGCTCGAGGGGCTGCTTCTGGTTTCGGTTTGGTCGGCCGTGCTGCTGACGATCTATTCCGGGTTGGAATATATCCGGCGAGCGATCATGCTCATGCGTCGCTGATCCCGCGAGCGGCGAAGTCCGACCCATGAATCTCTTCGCACTCTTGGCCGATTTGTCGGGCGCGGCGCCGGACATAGCGCCAAAGATCGGCGTCATGGAAGTCGGAGCGATCCTGGCGGCAATGGCGGTGGTGTGCCTGCCTGTCTGGCTGCTGGTCGTCCGCAGTTTGCAAGCGGGGCGATCCCCCTGGCCCTATGAGGGCCGCCGGCAGGTGCCTTGGCACGGAGTGGACGTGCTGGTGGTGCTGGTCTTGGGCATGATGGGGCGATTGCTGCTGGCCCACATGTTTTGGTGCGCCAGCGGAGCGCCGCTTCCGGCGGGAGAGGACATTCCGCCGGAGTCGATCATCCCGGCGATTGTCGCTGACAGTTTGGCGGGCGCGTGCTCGCTGGCACTGATCGTGCTTTATCTGGTGTTGCGGGCCCACGCCAATGTCGACTCGCTTGGATTGGGCCTGCGGCATTGGCGGCGCGATCTGACGCTAGGCGTTGCGGCATTTGCGTTCATCGTGCCCCCCATCTTGGCGCTGAACGCGGTGCTGAATCTCGTTTGGGCGCCGCACCATCCGGTCATCGAAATGATCACGAAAGACCCGCGAGCACTGGGGGCTGCCGCGATTCTGGTGGTGCTGGTGGCGCCTCTCATGGAAGAGCTGATATTCCGCGTCGTGCTTCAGGGCTGGCTGGAGAGCGTCGATCGCAAATCGCCGCTGGCCGCGCGTTGGTTCGGCCGTCTGCCGGCCGGCACCGCGCCCGTGGTGCTTAGCTCGGCCTTGTTCGCGGTCTTGCACGCCGGTCAAGGGCCGGCTCCGGTGCCGCTGTTCTTCCTGGCGCTGGTGCTCGGCTATCTGTACCATCAGACGCACCGCATTTGGCCTTCGCTCGTCGTGCATGCGGGCTTGAACGCTCTGACGGTGCTTTTGCTCTGGTTCGCGGTATCGAACCGATAGCGGGGCGCGGACTCCTGCGCGCTCTATTCCACCTTGTGCTTCAATTCGACTGCATCCGAGGCGGCGCCGGCGGCCAGTTTGACCGGTACGGTCCAGACGACACTGCCCGTCTTGCAAACGCCTTCGCTCCCCTCCTGGCAGTAGTAATAGCCGAGCGAGACTTTGAGCGTGTCTTCGCCCTTCGACTCGGCCAGCGGCAGAAGAATGTCGAAGGCGCTGGCCAACTGAACCGGTTCCTGGGCGTGCCCCAGCGCGGAGCGATTCACCGGACCATCCGCCTTTTCCGCCTCGACGACATAACGCATCGGGGCCAGAGGGTTGATCTTGTAGCCCGCAGGCAGCTCCAAGTGCACGTGCAGCTTGAGCTGGTTGTCGACGGGCTTGACCGTCGTTGCCGGCACTTTCTCCTGGCGAGCGCCTTTGAAGCTGGGCTTCGATTCCGATTTTGGGTGCGCCGGCGGTGCGAGTCCCGCCAGGTTAAGCGTCGAGACGGTGCCGCCGGCCAGATCGATCACGCGAATGGCGTGGTTATTGGTGTCGGCGACGTAGAGCTTGTCGCCGGCGACGCTCAGGCCGGTCGGCTCGTCGAATTGGGGTGGATTGTCCGAAACGCCCGGCTTGAGTGAACCGGCCAGCGTGCGGCAACTATTGTCGGCCAGATTGATGACTTTGATTTTGTTGTTGTAGGTGTCGGCGACATAAATCTGGCCGTCGCGATAGGCCACGCCCAGCGGGTGCTGCAACCGCACCGCCGCACCCTGCCCGTCCACGTCGCCAAACGTGAACAACCGCCCGTAGGGCAGATTCGCGGTGCCGATCACCGTGTGGACGCCCAGCGACGGATCGAACGGCACGGCGCGGATCGAGCTGCCCTCGCTATCGGCGACGTAAAGCCACTGCTCATCGCCGGTCAGTCCGCTCGGCTGGGCGAACGAAGCAAAACCCTCCTGGTAGGGCAACGGGGGTTGCAGCGGTCCGTCGACAATGTCTTCCCGCGCGTTGCCGGCATAGGGCGCCAGCTCGCCGCGCAGCAGGCCCATTTTCCAAATCTGGTGCGGGCCGGCCATCGCGATGTACAGATCCTTGCCGTGGATCCAGAGCGCCCAAGGACTGCTGAGCGCGGTCTTAAGCGGGGCCGTGTGTCCGCGCTGCGCCGAGTGGGCTTGCTTGCCCGTGCCGGCAATCGTCGTCACGTGTTTCTTCTTCAGGTCGACTTTCCGCAGTAGATGATTTTCCGTGTCCGCGACATACAGCATCTCTCCGTCCAGGGCCATGCCTTGCGGATGATCGAAGCTGGCGGCCTGAAAGTCGCCGTCCGCCTTGCCGATGGCTCCCGAACCGATCGTTTCGACGAGCGCGCCGTCCAACTTGGTGACCACGATCCGGTTGTGATTGCTGTCGGCAATGAACAGCCGCTCGCCCCGGGCGTCGGCCAGTACCTTGCCCGGAAAACGCAGCGGCGTGTCGCCGGTTTGCCGTGCGGCCAGATCGAAGTGCACCGGCCGCTCGTCGAGAAATCCCTTCTTACGGTAGTACGGGATCGCCTTCTTCAAGATCTGGTCGAGCGACTCGAAATCGATTTCGCCGCTATGCTCACCGACCACGTACCCTTCCGGGTCGATCAGGCGCAAGCTGGGCCAACTGTTGACGCGAAACTTGTCCCACAGCGTATGTTCGTTGTCGTTGATCACCGGATGCTCGATCTCGTAGCGCAGCACCGCGTCGGTAATATTCTTCGAATCACGCTCGGTCTCGAACTTGGCCGAGTGGACGCCGATCACCACCAGGTTATCGGGATAGGCATGCTCGAGTTGCTTGAGCACCGGCAAAATGTGCATGCAATTGATGCAGCAGTAGGTCCAAAAATCGAGAATCACGAACTTGCCGCGCAATTGCTTCAGATCGATCGGGCCGCTGGTGTTGATCCAGGCGGCGCCGCCGTCGAGCGAGGGAGCCTTGCGCCGCTGCTTGAAGGGATTGCCGGCCGGGATAGGTTCCTTTTCGTCGTCGGAGTCGGCGGCGTCGGCCAGGGCGATCGGGACGATCTGCGGGCGACGCTTGGCTGCCTCGGCCGCGGCAGCCGGGCGGATCGAAACAACGGCAGCCGGCCCGCCCAGCAGGCACCAACCCGCCAGCAGGCAAGCCATTGCCCGCGAAATGCCTGTCGACCCGATGCGAGCCTTTGACCAACTGCTAATAGCAAGCACCATTACATCCAGCCCTTGAGAGTGTTCTGCGTCGGATCGAAGCGGCATCGATTGTAGTCTTCATCCTACCGCAAGCCACGTCCGGCTTGAAGCAACACGCGCCGTCGTGCCAGCTTCAACTGAGGATGGAGATTGCGCTCCGGCCGTCCTGCACTTGCAGCAAGGATCTCGCCGCTACCGTCCACGAATCCGCGCTAGCGAGCACGCGGCGGATCGACGTGCGGGCAAGTTGGTGATCGGCGCGCGAGCGCACAGGCTTTCTAGGTACCCCATCTTCAAGCATTGGCAATGGTTCTAAAGATTTGCTTTGGCAAGCCGAGGCAACAGGCCGAATAATCGTTACAGCCCGATTTCTAGTCAAAGGTGGCCGAAGTTGACATTTTTTGACCGAAACCATACAGTGGGAACGACTTGTCGCTCGCCGACAAGTGGTTCGCCTGCCTTGAACTCGGCTGCGTCTGCGGTTGGTCAGCAATTTGCAAGAATGGCCCAAATCTGCCTGGTTTGGGTCTGGGAACGCCGTTTGGCCCTCCGAAACGCAAGAAATGCCCTCGCCAGCGTCCCAGATGACGGTCGCACGTACCGATTCGTAAGCTGCATTCATGCGACGGACCCGCCGCGACCGTCGAACTATCTGACCGGAGAAGCTGCTGTGCTACGCAACCTGACGGCTGCCGCGTTGATCGTTCTGGCCATGGCGCCGGTCGGCGCCGCCCAAGAATGGGCGACCAAGATGTTCACCGGCGGCACCAGCCACGATTTCCATTCGGTGGCCGCCGGCGCCAAGGCCGAATACCGTTTCCAGATCAAGAACCTGTACGAAGAGCCGGTCCACATCTCGGGCGTCCGCTCGAGCTGCGGATGCACGACGCCGATCATCGTGAAGTCCGACTTGAAGACCTTCGAAGTCGGTGAAATCGTAGCCGAATTCAACACCAAGAAGTTCATCGGGCCCAAGTCGGCGACGATTACCGTCATCTTCGACAAGCCGTTTCCGGCCGAAGTGGCGCTGCAGATTCAGGGCTTCATCCGCAGCGACGTCGTGTTGCAGCCGGGCCTGGTGGACTTCGGCACGGTCGACGTCGGCACGGTCGCCGAGAAGCGTGTCGTTGTGAACTATGCCGGCCGCAACAATTGGAGCGTGCTCCGGGCCAAGGTCCCCGACGGATTGGAAACGGAGATTTTTGAGACGGCCCGCGGCCAGGGGCAAGTCTCTTACGAGCTCCTGGTCCGGCTCAACAAGAACGTACTCCCCGGCTACATTCAGGAGCAGATCCTGCTGGTCACCAACGACGCGAAGAATAGTGAGATCCCGGTCGACGTGGAAGCGCGCGTCGTTTCGGAGATTTCGGTCGCCCCGTCTTCCCTGTTCATGGGGGTGGTGCAGCCGGGCCAAACCGTGACCAAGCAACTGATCGTGCGCGGCAAACGGCCGTTCCGGATCGTCGGTGTGAAATGCGACGACGCGTCGTTCGAGATTGCCCCCGACAGCCAGCTGCTGGCGATACACCGGGTGCCGATCGTATTTACGGCGGGTGACAAAGAGGGCAAGATCACCCAGCAGATCTCGATCGAGACCGATCAGGGAGCAACGCCGACATTGATCGCCTATGCCCAGGTGGTCGGTTCGAGTCAGCCGGTCGTGGCCCGATCTCCCTCCCGCGCCAAGGGCAGCGGCTCGGGCCAGCGCAAAGCGCCGACAACCGACGAACCGTGACCGCCGCGGCGGCAAGACGACTTGCGCGAACGTTCTGGTTCTGCGCCGGGTCGTAGCTCTTAAGAAGCCTCGGCCCAGGCCGTGTCGAATTCGCCGCCGGCGCCTGTGCCTCCCGCCTTGACCAGACGGCTGCGGCGCACCGGCCAGTTGATGGATCCCTGGCCGACGGCCTCGGCGATTTGCCGCATGATTTCATTCTGAATCGCCAATTCGGCTTGTTGCGCGGCCGCGAAGCCGGCGCTGCGGAGCAGCGCTTCTTGGAATTGGCCGGCATCGCCTGACATGGCAGCCATCGGAATGCCGGCGCCGCCATGCCCGCCCCCTCCCCCGCCTTGGGATGATTCGATTTGTTGCTTGAGCATCTCGGTCCGCTCTTCCCACTGTTTATTGGCGGCTTCCATGCTGGCCTGCCACATTTCGGTCTGGCGCTCGATCAACTTCTCGATGGCCCCCATGAATCCGTCTCCAAGGTTGCCGGGCCCCGCCTGTTGCGCGTTTTTCAGCGTGGCTCCGCCTTTGAAGCGGCCCACCAATTCGCGGCCCACGCGCGCGTCGACCGCCACCAGCAGCCGGCATTCCACCTGGTCGCACAGAAACATGCCCAACATCAGCACCACCGCCAGGGCCAGGGCCAGGGCCGTTGTGTCGAAAACCATTTCCAAGCCGGGCGCCACGGCCGCGATGAGATTTCCGGACTCGTCGGGGGACAAATTCGCCACCGCGGTGCCGATGCCCACCACGGTCCCCAGCGAACCGACAAAGGGAATCGCCCAAACCATCATCCGCATCACGCCGTAGCTCGTGTGCTTGCGCGCAGGTCCAGATCCGAGAGCGTGCGCAGCTCTTCCTCCAGCGTGTCGGTGCTGGCCTTGCGAGACAGATACTCCAGCGCCGCGCGCAGCCGCTGGCAGAGATACGTGTGGTGGACACGCGCGGGCTGCTTGTCGAGCCGGGCCAAGAGCAGGCTACAATCCGCCATCGGCTGCCCCTGCGGCGCGGCGTCGAAATAGGTCAGTCTCAGAACCTCGAATTGCCCGGCCAGGTCGAGAGCCTTGAGCACGATGGCCGCCAGGCCGATATAGAACATGCCGACGCAAATGTACGCCGCCCAGTGCCCGGCCAAATAACGTGCCACCAGCGGGTGATCGAGCAAACCGGCGTCGATCGCGGCGTAAAAGCCGGCGGTCGCCAGGCCTCCCCAAAGCAACGGGTTGCGCAGAACGGCCTGCGTGATCGCTTGAGAGCGTTGCATCGCGACGATCCTTCTAGCTGCGCTTCAAAAACACGAAAACTCGGGTCCAAACGCTGCGGAATATTGCCCCGCGCACGCGCTCGATCCACTAACGTTGGACGGGGCCATCCTGGGCCGCAGCCCGAACCGGCTCGACCGGAATCGGTGAATACAGCGGCATTTGACCATACTCCAGCTCCAGCAATTGAACGGCAAAACTCGTGACCATTAACCGGCCTCCGCGCAAACTCCAGGCCTCGGGCGCCGGCGGCTCCAGCCCCCAGCTTCCCGCCGCGCAACCCTGTTGGCTTTGGGTCTCCATCAGGATGCGCCGCAGCGCATGAAACCAGACCTGCCAGTCCGCGCCGCCAAAATTGCGCATCGCCGGCGAGCCAAAATACCAATAGAAAATGTCTTGTGAGAAGGGACTGGCGGGCAAATGGGCCAGCAGGTACTCGCGACCTTCGGCCATCGCCGGGCTGTCCGGCCCAGTGCCCTGGAGTTGACGGCAGAGCAGCCCGATCGAGGTCATGGTGGCCGTGACTGGACGCCCAGGCTCATAACAATACAGTCCGCCGTGTTGACCGTCGGCGACGGAGCGCAGCCAGCGGTCGACATTCACCAGACACACGGGATCGACTTTCAGGCCGCTGCGCTGGGCGCTGGCCAGGGCCAGCATTTGCCAGGCCACGATCGAGGTGTTTCCCAGGCCGCCCGGTTCGTAATGCCAGCCGCCGGTGGCCCGGTTCTGAGACTTGATGATAAAGCCGACCGCCAATTGCGCGGCGGCTCCGATCTGCCGGTCGCGGGTCAGGGCAAAATTCTCGCACAGCGCCAAGGTGGCGATGGCGTGCGGATACATGCGACCTTCGGCGTCGGCGGACAGGTCGCCGTTGGGACGCTGATGTTCCAGCAGCCAGCGCAAGCCGCGATCGATCGAGTCGGTGTACGGGCCCGTCGAGGTTTGAGTATGGCCGGCTCCAAAGAACGGCAACAGCGCCAGTCCCGTGGCCGCGGCATCGGCGACGCCGGCACCGCGCCCGTGCAGGCGTCTCCCTGGCAATGTTTGTCGAACTGATTCAGGCTCCAGTGTCCGTCGGGCTCTTGATGCCGGACGAACCAATTCAGCCCTGCGGCAATCCCCTTTTCGGCAGCTTTGGTGGCGGCCACCGTATCGATATCGATCGGCACGGCCGGCCCGCCGGCCTGGTTGCGATCGGCCGGTTTGTATTCTTCGTCGGACGTGGGGTCGTCCTCCGTCGGCGGCGTGGGCCAGGCTCGAACTGTCGGCCCGGCTTGACGGGTCCGAACCGGGCGCCGCCAGCGATCGAGGTGCTGGCGGCGGTGGAACATTGAAGCGCGGATTCTCGACCACTTCGGTCTCTTCGGCCTGGATGCGCGGCTCGGCGACCCGCCTGTGGGCCCGTAATCCGAGCGGAAACGCGAGCAGCATTCCCACGAAACCGACATGACAAACGGCGCTAACCGCGTAGAACGTGAGCGTGGTCTTGCCCGATTTTCCGCGGCCGGGTTGATTCATGCCGGCGCCGGCTAGCGGCACCGTGCCTTGGACCGGGCGCGGCGCGGCGGCCCGGCGGGACCGACGGATGCCGATCAGCGCAAGCCAGACTCCGGGCGATAAGTAATAGCGAAGTGAATTCATTACCAGCGGCACATCCTTGTGGCCCCGGAGCCGGGGGCGGGGTCAGGCTGCTTTGGACGTTTGCTCGGCCAGGTCGTCTCGTGCCGGCACTGCCGGCGTCATTTGCGAGAGCACCAATTGAACGAGTGAATCGATTTGCGCCAGGGTCGAGCGCACGCGTCGGGCGAACAAGTGCGAGGCGGCCGCGGCCGGAATGGCCACCGCGAATCCCGCGGCGCTAGTCACCAGCGCCAACGCAATGCCGCCCATCAGCGGCTCGGCCAAACCCGACTCGGCTGGCGGCGTCTGTGCCAGAGCGTCGAGCAGCCCGATCACGCCCAGCACGGTTCCCAGGACGCCAATCAGCGGCGCGCTGGTGGCCACCGCGGCCAGCAGACCCAGATTACACTCCATGCGGATTCGCTCTCGCCAGCGGGCACTTTGCATCGCGGAAGCGGCGGCTTGCAGTCCGGCGTCGGCCTTGATCAAGCCCGCGGCCAACACCTGGCATTCGGCCGAATTGTGTCGCACCAGTGCGGCCCGCGCCTTGGCCAGATCGGCGGAACGAAACAAATGAAAGATTTGTTTGGCCAGTTCGTCGCCGTTCAAGCGACGCTTCCAGAAGAACCAGCCTCGCTCGAGCATGATGGCAAAACTCACCACGCTCAATCCCAACAGCAACCATAGCACCCATTCGGTGCCCAGCTGCGCAAGGGTCAGCAGTGCTTCGCCGAGGTTCATAAGTCCAAAGTCGGTGGTCATCGTTGGCAACGCATCCCCAGAGCGCGCGGGCGGCCCGGGCACTCGATTCTCCCGGCATCGCGCCCCTGGAAATGCGCGTGCTAAGCTAGCACCGGAAATTCAAAGCGGCATACAATAGCGGGAGACATTCGACGAAGGGAAGAGCAATGCGACTCACCCCCCGGCGGACGCGGAGCTCGCAAGTCAAGAAGCGTGGGAGACGCGATGGTCATCCCGGAACCACCGTTAAACCAGCTTGCGCAAATTTCGGCCGTGGGGCGAGATGATTGTGTCGCGGGCCCGTTTTACTTAGCATGGAAATCGCAAGTACGTGCTTTGAGCCTATCCAAGAACCGTCCCGGAGAAGGGGACCGTCCCCAATACTCCAAAGGCTGCGAAAGATTGGGCCATTCGCCCACGGTTTTCTTGTCCTCAGAGCCGGGTTAGGCGGTTGGTTTCTTCCAAGAATCGGGTCGATGCATGCAGCGCGAGAAAATTGGCTTTCTGGGAGCCGGCCAAATGGCCCGGGCCCTGGCGGGCGGCTTCATTCGGGCGGGGCTGATCGAGCCCAGTCAGGTGCTGGCGAGCGACACCAGCCAGGAAGCGCGCGAGGCCTTCGAGGCCGACGTGCCGGGCACCCTACTGTTCTCCGACAACGCCGCCGTAGCCTGCGAGGCGCAGGTGCTGTTTCTGGCCGTTAAGCCGCAACAAGTGCCGGCCGTGCTGGCCGACCTGGCGCAAAAGCTCGGCAGCCGGCATCTGCTGATTTCGATCGCGGCCGGCGTGCGGTTGGCGACGTTGGCCGCCGGCCTGCCCGCGGGAGTGCGGCTGGTGCGGGTGATGCCCAACACGCCCTGCCTGGTGGGGCAAAGCGCCAGCGGCTATTGCCTGGGACCGGGGGCCACGGCGCCGACGGCGAGCTAGTGAGCCGGTTGCTGGAGTCGGTGGGTCGGGCGTTTGCGGTGGAAGAGAAACTGTTGGATGCGGTGACCGGCCTGTCGGGGTCTGGCCCGGCGTTTGTGTATGTCATGATCGAAGCGCTCAGCGACGGGGGCGTGCGGATGGGCCTGCCGCGCAACGTGGCGTTGGTGTTGGCCGCGCAAACGGTCAAGGGAGCGGCCGAGATGGTGCTGTCCAGCGGCGAACACCCGGCGCTGCTGAAGGATCGGGTTGCAAGCCCTGGCGGCACGACGATTTCGGGCCTGGCGGCCCTTGAACAAGGGGGCGTGCGAAGCGCGCTGATTTCGGCGGTCGAGGCGGCGACACGGCGATCGATCGAGCTGGGGAGCCTATTATAATAGATGCAGGCGCACCACGGGGGCAGTGGCCGGAAAGCGTGTCGCAGCGGCTGTTTTTCAAGTTTTGCGTCAGCCTGTGAGGTCGAGAAGAAGTTATGTCCTCCATCTTTTGCATCGTCGACGACAAGCACATCCCGCTGTATCGCGTCATGTGGATTGCCGCCACGCCCCACTTTTGTGGTTCCGAGGACTGCGAGCGCGAAGGACAATACGAGGTGCGGCTCGAGCAGGGCGAATCGGTTTGGGCCAACACGCCCCAGCGGGACGCCATTCTCGAAGCGATGGAATCCTGGCAGGGCGGGCTGGGACCGCCCGACGAAGAGTGGGAGTCGGAGTGATGTCGACCTTCGAACGCGAAAATTACCAGTGGCGCGAGACCTATTTTGTCCTGTTCGACTCCTGCCAGCGCCCCACGCTCAAGCACGTCGAGGAGGTGTTGCACGCGCTCAGCGGCCGCTTTCAATTGACCGGCGGAATTGCCGACGAGGACGACCGTTTCGAGTCCGTCACGCTCTTCCGCCCGATGACTACGCGGCCTTGGACATCAGTTATGTCGCCGGCGATGAGGTCCTGGAGCAGGGGCGCACGATGTACGAAGAGCTCAAGGCTTCGGCCGACGGCCCGCAGGAACGGGCGAAACTAGCACGGTTGCCCAAGTGCGACGCCCGGTTCGACTTGTTGCACTTCGAGGAGATGACGCCCGGATCGACCGGCGACGAGTTTGACGAGATGCTCGACCCTAGTGCGCTATTAATTGTGTTGGAAGCCTTGGCCAGCCTGACCAAAGGCGTGGGGGTGGATCCCCAGTCGGGTACACTCGTGTGACGCGGGCCGAACAACTGAATTCGCCGCTGCAACTTCTCCGCTGCGGTTTCCCGTCCTGAGTCTTCCGTTCCAAGTTCCGAGTTCCCCGTTCCGAGTTGTCTTCCATGCTTGCCAAGGACATCAAGACCGGCGCGGTCGTCAATTTCGAAGGCGCGCCGTGCCTGATCCAAACCATCAGCGTGCAAAGCCCTTCCGCCCGAGGCGCCGCGACACTGTATAAGTATCGTGCTCGAAATCTGATCAGCAAACAAAAGGTCGATATCACGCTGAAGGGGGGAGACGCGCTCGGCGAGGCGAACTTCGAAAAGCGCAACGTCAAGCTGATGTATGCCGATGCGACTCACATGCACTTTCTGGATCAACAGGACTATAATCAGTATTCGCTGCCGCTGGAGGACGTCGCCGACGAGGCCCAGTATTTGACGGCGGAACTCGAAGGTGTGCAGGGGCTGTTGTACAACGACGAGTGCGTTGCCCTGCAATTGCCGGTCGCCGTGCAACTAAAGGTCGTGCAGTGCGATCCGGCCGTGCGGGGCAATTCCGCCACGGCCCGCACCAAGCCAGCCACGCTCGAAACGGGACTGATCGTCCAAGTGCCCGAGTACCTGAACCAGGGGGAACTGATCAAGGTCGACACCCGCAGCGCAACATTCTTGAGCCGGGCATAAGGTCAGATTTTTTTGTATCGGCGCGATCGTGTGCTTGTCCTAACCCTCTGCTCGGCATCGTTGTGAGCTCAACCCCCTTGAATGTCTAGACGCATTCTAGAAAAACGGGGTGATTTGGATAACGCAGGTAATCCGCCCGCTTGTTAATCTACGCAGCATGGGTTACCTTTGATTTCCACAGCGGAATACAGTGCGACGTTGCGACTTGGGCGGTGGAGATTTTTTCGAGCAGGGTGGCACGCGGAGGACTTGCATCCCGTGCCGGCCTGATCGATTTTACAGTAAGCGTGTGGGCTGGTGAATCGGCTTTATGTCTCAAGACGCTGTGGCGGAAACGCCGCGACCAACATTCGATCCATACCAGTGTTACCGCAAAACGCTGCTCTCGCCTCAGCGCGTGCGCGAGTTGAGCCAGCTGCGACCGCTGCGCGCAATCGCCGACACCCTGTGGTGCTGGATCGGGATCATTGCCGCTTGGACGCTTGTGGCCAGGTGGCCCACCTGGTGGACCGTGCTGTTGGCGATTGTGGTTGTCGGCACGCGCTATTACGCACTGCTGATCGTGGGACACGACGGAATCCATCGGCGACTGTTGCACAATCCGCGGCGCAACGACTGGTTTGCCGACGTGTTCGTTTTCGGACCCATGGCCGCAATTACCCGGATTAACAACCAGAATCATTTGGGGCACCACCTTCACCTTTCCACTTCCGACGACCCCGACCTGCACTTGTTCACCTGCGCGAGCAAACACCGCTGGCAATTGCTGCTGGGCTATTTGACGGGCGTCACCAGCCTGTATCGCTCGTTCAGCAATGTGTTCCTGCACCGCTGGAATGTCCCGGCGATCGAGCAGTCGGCGGCGAAGTCGTCGCTGCGATACACGTTTCGCGATTTTGCCCTAATCGGAGTATGGAAGGTTGTTCTGATCGGCGGGCTGAGCTGGTTGGTCGCCTGGTGGGCGTATCCCGTGCTGTGGCTGGTGCCGCTCTATGGTTTTGCCTTCCTAGGGGACAATTTGCGGGCATTCGCCGAACATTCGCAACCCCAGCCGGACGGACTGGCGAACGAGCACCGCCTGATCACTTTTTTGAGCAATCGGGTCGAGCGGCTATTTGTAGCACCGCTGAATATGAACTACCACGCCGCTCATCATTTATGGCCCTCGATCCCGTATTACAACCTGCCCCAAGCGGATCGCGAAATCCGGCATCTGCCGGCGGCCGAGGGCCTTGAGTGGCGCGGCACCTATGTCGGATACCTGCTTCGATACTTCCGGCTATTGCCGCTTGAAGATTGCCAACCCGCTAAGACGCGCGCTACCTAACCTGCCGTAGCCATCGATCCGCTGGACGGTCCTGGCAAATCCCCTACACTGCTTGGCCTACCGAGTCGAGATGACCGACACCTGCCAGCCACTCGGATACCCACACGTGTCAGACATGCGAAAGATTGATACGTCGGGTTCAGAGCCGCTTTCGCCGCCGGCAGATCGAGAGTGCGTGCTGTGCGGCGGACCGACCCGGCGATTGTATGAGATCGCCGGGTATTGGATTCGCGAATGCCATGCCTGTCCCCACCAGTTTGCCGAGTTCGATGGCCGCGAAGGGCATGTCGAACGCATCTACGGCGACGGCTACTTCTTTGGGGGAGGCGCCGGTTACTGCGATCATCTCAGCGAGGAACGGTTGCTGATCGACCGCGGACGCTGGTACGCGCGAAAAATGGCCCGTTATTTCACGCCGGGAACCGTGCTCGACGTGGGCGCATCGGCCGGCTTTACGCTGCAGGGCTTGAGTGCGGGGGGCTGGCAGGGCATTGGGATTGAACCGAACGCGGGCATGGCGCAATGTGCCAGAGAACGTTTCGGTTTGCCCGTCGAGGCGGCCTCGCTAGAAACTTGGACTACCGACCGTAGTTTCGATCTGGTCACGATGCTCCAGGTGCTGCCGCATTTCATCGATCCGCGGCAGGCGATTTTGAAGGCCGGCGAACTGCTGCGCCCGAACGGGCACTTGTTGATTGAGACTTGGAATCAAAGGAGCTGGATGGCGCGACTGTTTGGCAAGAATTGGCACGAATATAGTCCGCCGAGCGTGCTTCACTGGTTTTCCAAACGTGGACTGATTCGCCTTGCCGACCGGGCCGGATTCGAGCCGATTGCCCAGGGACGGCCCTCCAAGTGGATAGACGCGGGTCACGCCAAGTCGCTGCTGCAGTTCAAGGCCGACTCGTCGCTGGGGAGTCGGATTATGCTGGAGTTTGCGCGGATCCTGCCCGACCGAATCGCAATTCCCTATCTGTCCGCGGACCTCTTCTGGATGCTGTTTCGACGTCGCGGAAGCGCGTTGAAGCCTCGCTGATTCGCGTCCCGATCGGTCCCATCGCCGCCGGCGGTGCCTTCCCAAAAAAAGGAATGGTCCGCGTCCATTCAGGAGCCGGATGGCCCGCAAAATGCTTCTACGACCCGGTCGGGGGAAAGTTCGCAGCAAACACCGGCCGCGACACACGAAAGATTATCGTTTTTGCTAAATGGCAACGATAAAAAGGCTTATTGAAAGTCCAGGCATTAGATGTGAGGCATGGGATATATGGGTTGATTGCATAAACATTTTAGACAGGATAGTATAGGCTTAAAAATAAGGCTAGGAAGATTGGCCTGAGTCTAATGAGGTTTCTGGTGCAAAGCCTTCTCGATCAAGAAGATGGCGGCATTGACCCGCTTGCATTGGCGTCGCGCCATAAGCGAAAGATGCTGCTTGCTTTTCTGGCAGGCACTGCCCTAACGATAGCGTACTTCTCGTTGGCGACGCGGGAGTTCAAGTCGGAAGCAAAACTTTTCGTCCGTTTGGGCCGCGAAAGCGTCGCCTTGGATCCGACGGCCACCAATGGCCAGTTCTTGGCGGTGGGAGAGTCGCGAGGCAGCGAGATTTACGCCGTTGAAGAGCTGCTGAGCAGCCGGCCGTTGGCCGAGAAGATCGTCGATGAATTTGGTTCCTATCGGATTCTGGAGAAGGATCCCGACGCCGGACCCAGTCTCGGTCAACGTCTGTCCGTGCTGGATGATTACAATTTGAATCCCCTGCGGGTATATAACTTGCGCGACAAAGCCATCAAGGTTTTTCAGGAAACCCTGAAGGTCTCGTCCGGCAACAAATCGAACATGGTCTCGGTGTCCTACCAGAGCGAGAGCCCGCAGCTCGCCCGCGACGTTCTCCAGTCGTTGCTTCCCCTGGCTTGCGAGGAGCATTTGCGGGTGCATCGCGCCAGGGGGCGCAAGAATTCTTCGTCAGCCAATCCGAGTTGTTGCGGAGCCATTTGGCCGAATTGGAAAATCAGCTCCGCGATCTGAAGAACGAGACGGGGGTCGCCTCGCTGGGCTTGCAGCGGGAGATCGAATTGCAGTTGATCGGCAAGCTGCAAGAGGACCTGGTCCGTGCCCAGACCGAGCAGGACGCCGTGCGGGCCGAAATCGAAAGGCGCCGCCAACAGCTAAGCGACTTGTCCGCTTTGAGTGTCATCGAGCAGACGACCGGCCAGCCGCAGACCGTCGACCAGAAGCTGCGCGAAAGGTTGTTCGAACTGGAGGTCAAGCAGGCCGATTTCGCCTCGCAATATACCGACGAACATCCACAGACCACGCTGATTCGCGATCAATTGGGCGATGCCAGGC
Organism: uncultured Planctomycetaceae bacterium; assembly: GCA_963793635.1. Taxonomy (GTDB): domain Bacteria; phylum Planctomycetota; class Planctomycetia; order Pirellulales; family PALSA-1355; genus CAWCAX01. The sequence goes on along the minus strand of CAWCAX010000004.1, from coordinate 2,971,941 downwards.
GGGTCGCAGGGAGTGAGAAGGCCGCCACGCAAGTCCGCAAGGGAATCAACCAGACGCACCAGGCGACGGAGTTGGCCATCCAGGAGCGCGAAGCGTCTCTGGTGGCGCTCACGGCGCGAACGCTGTCGCTGAACGAAAAAATTGCGGCGACCCAAAGCGAGTTGAAAAAGCTCAACGACACCGAGGTGGCAATCAACCATCTGGAGCGCGAGATCGACCTGGCTCGGACCAACCGCCGCAAGTATGCCGAGAACCTCGAGCTGACGCGGATCAACCAAGAGTTGGAGGAAGCCAAAATATCGAGCCTGAACGTGCTCCAGGCACCTAGTTTCAGTGAAACCCCGTGCAGCCCGAGGCCCATTCCGACACTGGCCGTGGGTTTCGTGCTCTCTTTAATCAGCAGTTTCGGCGTCGCCCTGTTCGCCGAGCGATGCCATCGCGCAAAACGGTTACTTCCCTCCCCGTCGGCCGCCAGCGCCGCGGAAACGACTCTGGCCGCGGCGCGGCCCCAATCGTTTTCGTGGCGCGGCGAATCCGCGCCCGCTAATCCACGCTAGATCACTGTTTCCTGACAGCCTGCCTCCTTCCGCAATGATGAATATGCTCGTCGACGACCCAGAATCCACGCTGCCCGGCACCCGGTCGCGCTGCGCCAGACGCCGAACCCGATCCGGTTGGCGATCGTCATCCCCTGCTATAACGAAACCGAATCGCTTCCGCACCTCGCAGCGGCACTGGCGCGCTTGCGGTCGGCACTTGCCGGCCAATACCAGATCGAGTTGTTGCTGGTCGACGACGGCAGCACGGACGACACCGTGACGCGGATGCAAGAATCGTTCGACGGTGAGCCGGACGTGACCATCGTACGGCACGAGACGAATCGCGGAATTGCCGCGGCGATTTCGACCGGCCTGGCCCACGCCCAAGCCGAGATTGTCGCTTCGCTCGACGCCGATTGCACCTACGATCCGATACAGCTCGTGTCGATGTTGCGGTTGATGCAGGACGACGTGGACCTGGTCGTCGCGTCGCCGTATCACCCGCAGGGGGGTGTCAAGGGAGTACCGGCCTGGCGACTTGGACTGTCGCGCACCGCATCGCGGATGTACCGCTGTGTTCTGCGGAACAAACTGCACACGTACACGAGTTGCGTGCGGGTGTACCGTCGCCGCTCGGTCGTCGATGTAAAGCTGCGAAACGACGGTTTCGTGGGCGTCGTTGAACTGCTTTGGCAACTCGACCGGCGCGGGGGAAAGGTGGTTGAATGCCCCGCTATGTTGACGCTCCGCACGTTTGGCTGCTCGAAAATGCGGGTGGCCCGCACGATGCTGGGGCACTTCCGCCTGTTGGTTCGCGCCTCTGGGGCCAGCCTCGTCGGATGGTCTTCAGCCCCCCTCCAGAGGACCGCCGTGCGGTCGTCCGAGTCCCGATCACTACCTACTTCAACTTGAACCAAAGAGCGAGATTCTGCATGAGCATCACTACCCAGGCCCGGCCGCTGCCGCTGCCCTCCGATCAGGACTCCAGCGGCCGCACGCTCGGCGACGAAGAAATCCGCCGGCTGACCGAAGCAATCCGCAGCGGCACATTGACCAGCACCAAGGGAGCGCTCGTCAAACAACTGGAAGCCCGCTGGGCCGAGATGCTCGGCGCGAAGTTCGCCTACGCCTGCTCGCACGGCACCGCGGCGATCCACTGCGCGGTTGCCGCTTGCGACCCGGAACCGGGCGACGAGATCGTCACCTCGCCGATCACCGACATGGGAGCCCTGACGCCGATCCTGTACCAGGGGGCAATTCCGGTCTTCTGCGACGTCGATCCGGCCACCTGCAATGTCACGCCGGCAGCCGTCGAGCGGGTGCTCAGCGAGCGAACCAAAGCCGTTGTCGTCACGCACCTGTTCGGCAATCCGTGCGACACGAACGCGATCGTCGAACTTTGCCGACCGCGGAAGCATTGCCGTGATCGAGGACTGTGCCCAAGCCTTTCTGGCCCGGCATCAGGGACAACCGGTGGGCACGATCGGCGACATCGGCGCCTTCAGCCTGCAGCAAGGCAAGCACATCACGACGGGCGAGGGCGGCCTGGTCGTCACCAACAATGCGGACTATGCCCGCCGCATGTTCCTGTTCATCAACAAAGCCTGGGGCTATGGCGACGCGCAGCCCGATCATTATTTCCTGGCGCTGAATTACCGCATGACCGAGCTGCAAGGAGCGGTCGCCGTGGCTCAGTTCGACAAGTTGGAGGACGTCGTCGACCGGCGGATCGCGCTGGCCGACGGATTTGACCGCGGCCCTGGCCGGTCTGCCGGGCATCAGCACGCCGCTGGTTCAGCCCTGCGACGTGCACACGTACTGGAAATACTGCTTGCGCGTCGACGCCGACGTCATTCCGGGAGGCACTGTCGCACTGGGAGCGGCATTGAAACAGCGGGGCATTTTCTCAGCTCCGCGCTACATTCAAAAGCCCGCCTTCGAGTGCGAAATCTTCCGCGAGCAGCGAACGTTCGGCAGCAGCCGCTGGCCTTTCACGCTGGCCCGGCCGGAGGCGGTTGACTACCGCCGTGAATCCTTCCCCGGCACGTACGAGGGGCTGGATACCATCCTGGTGCTTCCCTGGAACGAGCGCTACACGGACGAGCACGTCCGATACATTGCCGAGTCAATCGCCGCCTGCGTGTCTGAATTAAGGGGAGATTCAGCATGATTTCTGGAAAGATGCGATTTGGTCTGATTGGCGCGGGGGCGATCGCCCACACCTACGGGCAGGCCTTTGCACAATCGAACACGGCCGAACTGGTCGGCGTCGTGGACGTGCGGGAAGATGCGGCCCAGACGTTGGCCGAGCGCATGCACTGCCGAGCGTTCTCTTCGTACGAGGAGATGTGCGCCGCCACAGGCTGCGAGGCGGCGATCGTCTCCACGCCTCCCGTCACCCACCCGGAAATCTGCTGCTGGCTTCTGGATCGCGACATTCACGTGCTGTGCGAAAAGCCGCTGGCGATCGGCCCGACGGAAGCCCAGGCGATGGTTGCCGCGGCAGAACAGTCGCAGGCAACGCTCAAAATGGCCTCGAAGTTTCGCCATGTGTCGGACGTCGTGGAGGCCAAGGCCATCGTGGCTTCCGGCATCATCGGCGACATTGTGCTGTTCGAGAACGCATTCACCTCGCGAGTCGATATGTCCAGCCGCTGGAACAGCGATCCGACCGTGGCCGGCGGCGGCGTGCTGATCGACAACGGAACGCACTCGGTGGACATCATGCGGTATTTTCTCGGCCCGATCGTGGAGATTCAGGTCGTCGAAGGGCGCCGCGTGCAGGACATTCCGGTCGAGGACACCGTCCGCGTCTTCGTCCGCAGCGCCGCCGGCGCCATGGGCACCATCGATCTGTCCTGGAGCCTGAACAAGGAACTGCCCTATTACTTGAGCATTTATGGCTCGAGTGGCACGCTGCACGTGGGCTGGAAGGAATCCAAGTTTCGCCGTGCGGGCGATGCCGACTGGACGGTTTTCGGCCGGGGCTACGACAAGGTGCAGGCCTTCGGCGGCAAGCTGGACAACTTCGTTCGTTCGATTCGCGGCTTGGAGCCGTCGCGCATCTCGCTGCAGGACGCGCTGGCCTCGGTCGAGGTGATCAACGCGGCCTACGACGCGATGTGGCGATCCACCTGGGCCCCCGTGGCCACGGAACTCTCGGAATCCGCAGAGCGCGATTTAATCATGCAATTTCGCATTCATCCCACGGCGATTATCGAAGAGGGCGTCGCGCTCGGCGCGGGCACGAGCGTCTGGGACAACGCCCACATCCGGCACGGTGCTCGACTGGGCGAGCAGTGCATCGTGGGCGGCAAGTCGTACATCGCCTACGACGTGTGGATCGGCAATCGCGTCAAGATCAACGCCATGGCCTACATCTGCAACGCCGTAACGATTGAGGACGGCGTGATGATCAGCGCCGGCGTGATCTTCACCAACGACCGCTTCCCCCGCGCCGCCACGAACGACCTGAAGCAGCTTCGTCCGTCGGCGCCCGACGAGCACACGCTCCCGACGCGGGTCTGCGAGGGCGCCACGATCGGCGGCGGGGCGATCATCGGCAACGATCTTTCGATCGGCCGCTTTGCCATGGTGGGCATGGGCTCGATCGTCACCCGCTCGGTGCCGGATTTTCACCTGGTGATCGGTAACCCGGCGCGCTCGATCGGCTGCGTCTGCCGGTGCGGCGAGCCGCTGGCAAAATGGCCCGAGGAACCGTCGAACATGGATCGGCTTGTGACCTGCTCGTCGTGCGGACTGTCTTTTCGGATTTGCAATCAAGTCGTCAGTGAAGTCGTCATCGAGCAGGGAGCCCGCGCCGCCGGATGACATTATCGCGCTGCCCGCGCGTCAAGAATTGAAATGACAGCAGAGCGCATACGCTTCGGCATCGTCGGCGGCGGCCTCATGGGCCTGACGCTCGCCCTGCGCCTGGCGCAGCGGGGCCAGCAAGTCACGCTGTTGGAAGCGGCCGATCATACCGGCGGCCTGGCGGATGCCTGGCAATTAGGGGACGTGACCTGGGACCGCCACTATCACGTCACGCTGTTGTCCGATTCGCGTCTGCGCGGCGTGCTCGCGGAGTTGGGCCTCGACTCGCAGATGCGCTGGGTCGAGACCCGAACCGGCTTCCTGGTCGACGGCCGGCTGGTTTCGCTTTCCAATAGTTGGGAGTTTCTGCGTTTTCCGCCGCTGGGCTGGTTCGACAAACTGCGGCTCGCGCGGACGATTTGGGGTGCCTCGCGGACTGCGCGATTGGCGGCGGTTGGAGCAGATTCCCGTCGCCGACTACCTGGTGCGACATTCCGGCCGGCGGACTTTCGATCGGATCTGGCTGCCGCTGCTGAAGGCCAAATTGGGCGATGCCTGGCAGCGCACCAGCGCGGCCTTCATCTGGGCGACGATTCAACGCATGTACGCGGCACGGCGCACCGGACTGAAACGGGAGATGTTCGGCTATCTGCCGGGCGGTTATGCCCGCATCCAGGCCGCCCTCCGCCAACGGTTGGAAGAACTGGGGGTGCGAAATTCGCACCGGCTGCCGCGTGCAACGGATCGAGCGCGACGAACAAGGAGCACTTACGGTCACGCCCGACGCCGGCGACGCAATGTCCTTTGACCGCGTGGTCGCCACCACCCCGGCACCAATTACCGCCCGCATATGCCCCCAGTTGACGGTCCGCGAAAGCGAGCGTCTGGAAGGCGTGGAATACTTGGGCATCCTCTGCGCCTCGCTGCTGCTTCGCAAACCGCTGGCCGGCTTCTATGTGACGAACATCACGGACGCAGCTCCGTTCACCGGCGTGATCGAGATGACGGCACTGGTGGATCCGGCTGAGTTTGGCGGCCGGACGCTCGTCTACCTGCCCAAGTATGCCACGGCCGACAATCCCATGTGGTCGCTTAGCGATACTGAAATCCGGGACGAATTCGTGGCCGCCTTGGCCCGCCTGTATCCGGGCTTCGCGGCGGACGACGTGCTGGCCTTTGGGCTGTCGCGCGTGAAACATGTTTTTGCACTGTCGACGCTCGACTACAGCCGCCGCGTGCCACCCGTCGAAACGTCGGTCCCCGGCCTGTTCTTCGTCAACTCGGCACAAATCGTCAACGGCACGCTGAACGTCAACGAAACCGTGCGGCTGGCCGAGTCTTCCGTCGAGATACTTTGCCGCGACCTTTCCGATCCAGCGGTTCCAATTGCGGGTAGCGTGAACTATGCCTAAAACCCTGGCGAGCTTGTCGCTCGATCTCGATAACAAGTGGTCCTATCTGAAGACCCACGGCGATCCGGGCTGGGAAAGTTATCCCAGCTACCTGGATGTCGTGGTGCCGCGGTTTCTCAATCTGCTGGAAAATCTACAGCTGCGGATCACCGTGTTTGTCGTCGGGCAGGATGCCGCCTTGGGGAGCAACCACGATGCTTTGGCCGCGATCGCTGCGGCCGGGCACGAGATCGGCAATCATTCCTTCAAACATGAGCCGTGGCTGCACCTGTATTCGGTCGAAGAACTGGAAGAAGAAATTTCGGCCGCCGAGAGCGCACTCGAAGCGGCCACCGGCGTGCGACCGACCGGATTTCGCGGACCCGGCTACAGTCTTTCGCCCGAGGTGCTCGCCTGTCTGGCGCGCCGCGGTTATCAATACGACGCATCGACGTTTCCCACATTCCTTGGTCCCCTGGCCGCGCGTACTATTTTCTCACGGCCCGCCTGACCCGGGAGCAACTGAATCAACGCAAGCAGTTGTTCGGCAGCTGGCGACAAGGTCTGCGGCCGGTGCGCCCCTATTGGTGGCGACTGAGCGGCGACCCGACGGACCCGATTTCCGGACCCGAGTATTTGCTGGAAATCCCCGTCACCACGATGCCGATAGCGCGGCTGCCGATCCACGTCAGCTACCTGCTTTTCCTGCGGCAGTTTTCGCGCGCTGCGGCTTGGGCCTACTGGCGAGCGGCCATGACGCTCTGCCGCCTGACCGGGGTGGGACCATCGCTGCTTTTGCATCCGTTGGATTTCCTCACTTTGGAGGATGAGCCGGGCTTGGCGTTCTTTCCTGCCATGCGGATCGAACCGAAAGAAAAGATCGCCTTCGTTCGTGACGTGCTGACCGACTTTGCCCGGCGATTTCAGGTCGTACCGATGGGCGAGCACGCCGCGGCGCTGTTGCGGCAGGGCAATTTGCCCGTTCAACAGTCCGGCAGTACGCCTAAATCCTCGCCCGCGGCGATCGCGGAGGAGGTTTTGCCCGGATGAGCAGACTCCGCCCACTGCTTGTGATCGGCACGCGTCCGGAGGCCATCAAGATGGCTCCCGTCGTCCACGCTTGCCGTGCGCGGACCGGCCAGATCGAGCCGGTCGTCTGCTTCACGGGACAGCACCAGGAGATGTTGCGGCAGGTGACCGATTACTTCGATATTCAGCCCGATTTCGATCTGAAATTGATGTCGCCCGGCGGGTCGTTGGCCCAACTGACCGCACGCTGCCTGATCGGACTGGAGGAAGCCGCTTTAGCGGCCCGGCCCGACTGCGTGGTCGCCCAGGGCGACACCACGACCGCGATGGCGGCGTCGATGGTCGCCTTCTACCTGCATTTGCCCTTCGTGCACATCGAGGCGGGGTTGCGCACCGGCGATCTGCGGGCGCCGTGGCCCGAGGAATTCAACCGCCGGGTGGCGAGTTTGACGACCACTTTGCACTGTGCCCCCACACCGCGAGCCGCCGACAACCTGAAGCGCGAAGGCGTTGAGGCGCAGTTCGTGCGCGTGACCGGCAACACGGTGATCGATGCCCTGCTGGTTGCCGCGGGTCGCGAACGCAGCCGCGATCAGCACTGGCGGACCAGGCACGCCTGGCTCGACGGGCAGGACATGGTGCTGATTACGGCCCATCGTCGCGAGAATCATGGCTCGGGACTGGAAAGCATCTTCTCAGCTATCGCGACTCTCGCCGGGCGCTTTAATGACGTGGCCTTCGTTTTCCCCGTGCATCTGAATCCGCACGTCCAAGACGCGGCCAGTCGACTGCTGGCCGGAATCGACAATGTCCGCCTGCTGCCACCGCTGGCCTATCCGGAGTTCGTGTGGATGATGGAGCGCTCAAAGCTGATCGTCAGCGACTCCGGCGGCGTGCAAGAGGAAGCTCCGACGTTGCGCCGTCCGGTGGTGGCGCTGCGCGAGACGACCGAGCGCCGCGAGGCGGTTGATATCGGGGCGGTCGAACTGGCCGGCAGCTCAGCCGAGCGGATCGAATCGGCAGTCGCGCGGTTGCTTACCGATCCGGCGGCCTACGCGGCGATGCTGGTTGACAAGAACCCGTTCGGCGACGGACATGCCGCCGAGCGAATCGTTGAATGGATGCTGGAACTGAAAGGGGCGTAGAGGTGGATCAGGGTCTATGATTGTTCACGGCAACGGGAATCGGCGCAACCACGAGTTCATTGCGATCGATTCACGACCCAAAAAGTCATTTTTATGCGTGTTGCGTCCGCTGGATGGCCGCCGTTGCCTACCCGGGCCGCGATTATTCATCGGCATCACCAAGACCTGCGAAAGGGTGCCTCGCCCGCGCTGTAAGAGTTTTCAAAAACTCCAAACGTTTCTCGCTCATTTCGGGTCATCGCTATCACACCCTCTCGTTCTACCACCGGAATTGCGAATTGTATGATCACTGATAGTGAGAGTCGGGGCATCGCCCCGCAAATCACGACGCTCCGCCGTGCGCCGCGGGAAACCGTGGCGGCGATCTTCGACGGCGACGAATTTCGCGGCCCGGCGGCGCCGGTCGGAACGCGCTCCGGCTGGCCCATGCGCGCCACCTATTTGCTGAGCGACACCGTTGCCATAGGCATCTCCGTCGTCCTGATCAGCATGGGAAGCAACCTCGCGCGGGGGATTTCCTGGAATACGCTGATCGCTACCGACATCAAGCTCTTTGGTCTGCTGGCCGCCGGACTGTTGACAGTAGCGGCACTGCTGCGGACGTATGCCGCCATTCCGCCTCGTCCCGTGCGTCAGTTTCGCGGCTGGGTCATGGGCTCGGTGGCAGTATGCTCGGCGGAAATCGCGGCGCTGATGCTGTTGGACGCCGGCTGGCTGGGGCATGGGATGGCCCTCGCGCTAACGACCGCATTGGCGATTCCCAGCGCCTCGTTCTTCCGGGCTATCTGCCGCAGTCTGTTTGGATCCGCCAACTGGTGGGGTACGCGGCTGATTGTCGTGGGCGGCAGCGAGGCGGCGGCAGCGGCGTTTGCCGACTTGGACCGCGAGCCGCAATGGGGTCTGCGACCGGTTGGTTTCATCGACCACATATCCTGGCTCGACGGCTCATCGCTCCCGGAGTACCCGAATCCCGCTGGTCCGGCGAAACCGCTGGGAGTTCTGGATGAAATGGCGGAGCGACTGAATGCGGATCGGGCTTTGGTGGCCATCCACTCGTTCGACGGCGAGCGATTGGCCGACTTGATCTCGCGTGGCGGCGGCCGAATCCGGCATTGGATTATCGTGCCTCCTATGAGTCGTTTTCCGAGCCTGTGGTTGCAGGGGTGCGAAGCGGCCCGCCTGCCGGCGCTGGCGGTAACCAACCTGCTGGCGAAGCCCATGTCGTTGACGATGAAACGAGTGTTCGACCTGACAGTGATGATCAGCCTCGGCGTGTGCTGGTTGCCGTTGGTGGCGCTGATTGCTGTGCTGATCAAGTTCGGTTCTGCCGGCCCGATTCTATATGGCCAAAAGCGCATCGGCCGGGGCGGCCGCCGATTCACCGCCTGGAAGTTCCGCACGATGTTCCCCGAAGCCGAAGCATTATTGACCCGGCATCTCGCGGAGCATCCAGCGCTGGCGGACGAGTGGGCGGCAAACCACAAGCTGAAACGAGATCCTCGCGTCACCTGGATCGGGCGCTGGCTGCGGTCGCTCAGCTTGGACGAATTGCCGCAAATCTGGAACGTGCTGGTGGGGGAAATGAGCCTGGTAGGCCCGCGGCCGATCGTCGCCGCCGAAGTCGACAAGTACGCCGACCGCTATCAGCGCTACACCCAGGTTCTGCCGGGCATCACGGGCTTGTGGCAGGTCTCGGGGCGCAACAACACAACCTACGAACAGCGCGTCGACTTGGACGTCTATTACGTACAGAATTGGTCGCTTTGGTTCGACCTCTATATCCTGGCCTGCACGGTGAAGGTCGTATTGCTCGGCGAGGGAGCCTATTAGTGACCGGTTCGTCTCTTGAAAATCCGCCGCTGCGCCGACAAGCCGTTTGGGTGGTGGGTTGGCGAACGGTCGGCATTCTGGCGACGCTGGCCGGCAACATCCTGGCTGCCCGCCTGCTGGGGCCGGCCGAATTCGGACTCTACTTGTTCCTGACCACGGTCGCGGCGTGCGGCAGCCTGATCGGCGTGGCCGGACTGAACGACGCGGCGCTGCGCTTCTTGTCCGAGAATCTGGCGCTGGGTCGCCGCGAGGTTGCGGTCGCCTACGTGCGACGGATCGCAAAGCTCTGCGCTGTCAGCACGCTGTTCTCAGCCAGCCTGCTCGCCGTGGCGCTCGTCCTGTTTCATGTCGCGACCGGCCGGCTTCCCGAGCCCGGTCTGCTGATCAGCCTGACGGTGATTGCCCTGGCCGCACTGGCCTGGCAGCAGTTGGCCGGCGAGATTTTAAGAGGCTGGAACGATCTGCGGCTGGCCAGCCTGTTCTCGGGCGGGGTGGCCGGCGGTCCGATCAGCAATCTATTTTTCCTGGCGGGAGTCGGCGGCCTGCTGTTGGCGCGAGTGCCCGTCACGTCGGCCGCGGCAATGGGGTTGTTGGCGGCTTCCGTCAGCCTGACCGCGCCGGTGGCGCTGTACTGTGTTTGGCGGACAACCTACAGCGGGCCCGCGACGTCAACCCAACCGCATGCGGCGCTGAGTCGCGGTGCGAATCGACAGCTTGTGACGGTTGCCGGCAGCCTGCTGGTCCTGCAATTGTTGGCGTTCTTCAGCCAGCAATTCGATGTCTGGATCGGCGAGACGCTATTACCGCCGGAAGAACTTGGCCTGTATGGTGTCGCCAAGCGCAGCCTGTTGATGGTGGCCATGCCCGTCCAAATGGCGATGCTCACAATTGCCTCGGGGATTCCGCGGTTGCACGCCCGAAATTGTCGCCCAGAGTTGCAAGACCTGCTGCGCGGCTCGGCCGCGCTGGCGGCGATCCCGTCGCTGGCCGCACTGGCCGTGCTGGTGCTGATTCCGGGCCCGCTGTTGAATCTCGTATGGGGCCGATCCTACGACGGGGCAGCGCCGATGGTGCGTATTCTTGCGGTCGGCTACTCGCGCTGATCGTCTCCGGCAATCCGGTCCACGCGCTCTCTCTGACCGGACGCCATCACTGGGCATTGACGGTGAACCTGATCGCAGCCCTGTTCATGATCATCGGCGGACCGCTGGCGGCGATCCGGTTCCAAGCGGCCGGTCTGGCCTGGATGTCGACCGCCGCGCTAGCGGTGCAGAATCTACTGTTGTGGTGGATCGCTCGCCGGGAGTTGGGCGTTTGGACTCACATTGGCTTGCCGTGTCGGCCGCGCGACAATCAACCGTCGACGCTGGACCCTGACCCAGGCCCCGAAAAGACGGTCGCTTCGCCTTTGGCAGCGACAACCCGACAACCGCAATCGCTGATTGTCGCTTCAAACCCACCCTAAGCATCGCGTTTCATTAGTTTGCATCTGTCGTTCGCGTCCGCCGGTCAATCGTAGGGCGCTGCGATCCCAGTCTTCCTCGCACATCGTCCGCGGCGTTTGCACATGACTTCCGTACTTCGTCGACTCTGGTGGCTCGACCCGGGCTGGCTGTTCGCGGCCGTTATCGGTGGCACGTTTCTCGCGGCCGCCGCGCAGGATCGCAACGCGTACCGGTTGTACGGGACGCCAAAATTCATCGAGGGCCAGCACGTGCTGTTGGCGATCGCAGCGATCGTCGTGTTCGCACTGGGTCGCTGGTTGGCTCTGGCGACGGGTCGCGTGCCCTGTGCGACGCCCCCGGAATCGGATCGCACGGTCGGCTTTTGGTTTCGTCTCACGACCGGTCTGACGCTATTCGGCTACGCCGTTTGGGTGGCGATGGGCATCAAGAATGGCTTCTCGCTCGCCATGTTGCGGGCCATGCTGACGACCACCGACCCATTGCTGGCTGATGCCATTCACGAACAGGTCTTCGTAAACGTGAAAGGCGTGACAACCTGCACGCAGTTCGGCGTAGCCGCCGTACCGCTCGGACTGTGGCTCTATTTTCGCGGCCAGAAAAAAGTGCTTTGGCCGATCGGCCTGCTCGTGGCGCTGGCTGCCGGCCGGGCGTTGATTTTGAGCGACGCGCCTTGCGCTGATCGAACTGGCGGTTCCGGCGACGATCATTGCGCTGCGGGCCTGCGTCCTGGGGCGGCGGTGGAGAGGCCTGACTCGATGGGGCTTGCAGTTGGCGCCGCTGTTGGCCGTCGCAGGATTGGTTTTGTTCTTCGGCAGTTTCGAATACTTTCGCTCGTGGCGCTATTACCAGAAGTCGTTCGATTCGTACGTCGAGTTCACGCTTTGGCGCGTCGGCGGCTATTACACGACTGCACACAACAACGGAGCGATGGCTCTGGAAAGGCAGCAGAAGCCCTATTCGATTCCCTATACGACGCTTCGCCAGGTTTGGACATTTCCGGGACTTGGCAGCACGCCCTTCGCTTATGACAAGCTAGCCGGCTTCGACCCCGTGGCGGAATATAAGCAAATGTTGTTGCGTTACGGTACGCCCGAGCTGAATAACGAGGGGGGCTTGTTCCAGCCGATCCTCGACTTTGGCGTCGCCGGTTACGTGGTGTTCTGGTTCGGTTGCGGGTTCGTGGCGTCGCGGTTGTATCGCGGTTTTCTGGTCGGCACGCTGTCCGGGCTGGTGCTCTATCCGCTTGTCTTCCTGGCGATCCTGGAAACGCCACGGTTGTTGTATCTGTGTTACACGCGCTCGTTTCCCGCGCTCGCGACGCTACTGGCCGTCGTTTGGTTCGCCGGGCGCGTGCCGCGCAGTTCGCCGTTTGCCGACTCCATTCCGGTCGTCGCGTGAGGATGGAATCGATGCGTGTCCACGTCAACGGTCGCTATCTCGTTCAAAAACTGACAGGCCAGCAGCGCTACGCGCGCGAAATCGTCGCCCGGCTGGCCGATCGCATGGACGTGATCCGTCCGACTGGCGAGCCGAAGGGTGCCCGCGGCCACCTGTGGGAACAGTTCGCTCTGCCGCGGCGACTGTCCGGTGGTTTGCTATGGTCTCCCTCGATGACCGGTCCGCTTTCGGTCGGAAATCAGGTGGTGACGATTCACGATTGCGCCTTTTTCGACGAGGCGAACTGTTTCTCCCGCGCGTTTGCCGCCTGGTACCAGTATCTGATTCCGCGGCTGGCGCCAAGGTGCGGCGGATCATCACGGTGTCGCAGTTTTCGTGCGATCGCATCGTCGCGAAGTGCCGCGTGCCAGTGGAGAAGGTGGCGGTTATCCCGAGCGGCGTCGACCAGCGATTTCGACCCCATTCGGCGGAAGAAATCGCCGCGGCTCGGCGGCAACTCAATCTTCCGCCCCGCTATGCGCTTTGCGTCGGCTCCATCGAGCCGCGGAAGAACCTTGGCCGGCTTCTGCTCGCCTGGCAACGCGTGCAGCCCAACTTGCCAGACCTGTCGCTGGTGCTGGTCGGCGGAAAGGGGCACGTCTTTCGTGAAGTCGGCCTGCCCCTGGCGCCGCCGGCTACCCATTTGACGGGTTACGTCCACGACGACTTGCTGCCGGCCGTGTACGCCGGGGCCGAGTTTTTTGTTTACCCGTCGTTCTACGAGGGTTTCGGCCTGCCGCTGATCGAGGCGATGGCTAGCGGCGTGCCCGTGGTCACGTCCAATGTGTCCGCGCTGCCCGAGGTGGCCGGCGAAGCCGCCCTGACGGTCGATCCGTTGGACATCGACCGCATCGCAGCCGCGATCGAGGGCGTAGCGTCCGATTCGGCTCTCCGGGCTCAGCTCCGCGAACGAGGTTTGCGGCGCGCGGCGCAGTTCACTTGGGAACGCACGGCGGCGGAAACCTGGCGAGCACTGGAAGAGGGGGCATGACCATTCCAACGGTCGATCAGCAAGAGTTTTTGCAGTCGCCGGCCGCGATCGCCAAATCGGCCGGCGCCCCGCTGCGTGTCTGCTTATTGGCGGAAGCCTCCGGCGCCGGCGTCGGGCGCCATTTTTTCGACCTGGCCGAAGGGCTTGCCAGGCTGGGTGTGCATGTTGTTGGCATTTATTCTCCTGGCAGGCTCGATACTGCCTGCCGCGGGCGTCTGGCCTCGGATCGTTTGCCGCCGATGCATGCCTTTCCGATGCGTCGGGCGGTTCATCCTGGTGATGCGGTCGATCTTTCGCGACTGGTGCGGCTGATCCGAAAACTGGGTCCGTTCGACGTGCTCCATGCCCACAGTTCCAAGGCTGGCGCACTTGGCCGATTGGCAGCCGCCCGGCTTGAGATTCCATCGGTCTACACGCCGAATGCCTTCGTCACGCTCGACCCCACGTTGCCCCGTTGGAAGCGAGCGGCTGTACGGGCGGATCGAAAACTGGCTCGCGCGGCGCGGCAAGGCCATCATCGCGGTCTGCGCGAAGAGATCGAGCACGCCCATTGGTTGGGGGTCGACCCGCGCAAACTTCACTTTGTCGCCAATGGGATTGCCCCGCCCGTTTTTCCTCCCCGGGACGAGGTCCGCAAGCGATTGGGGATCTTGGCGGACGAGCTGGTGGTGGGTTTTATCGGCCGCTTCTCATCGCAAAAAGCGCCGGAGGTGATGCTCGATGCATTCGCAATAACCGCCGCAGACCGGCCGCGGGTCCGCTTGGTGATGGTTGGCAGCGGCCCGTTGGAAGCGGAGGTGCGCCGGCGCATCGACAAGCACCGACTGAAATCGAGCGTCATGCTGCTGGGAGACGTCGCGGGCACAACGATCATGCCGGCCTTCGATGTTTTTTGCCTCAGCAGCCGCTATGAGGGAATGCCCTACGTGTTTTTGGAGTCGCTGGCCGCGGGCCTGCCGATTGTCGCGACACGCGTTGGCGGCGCGACCATGTGCATCGAACCAGAGCAAAATGGCTTCATCGTGCCCGCCGATGATGCAGCCTGCGCTGGCCAGGGCAACGGCAGCGATTCTCGACGACCCCGACCGCCGCCGGCGGTATGCGGCTGCCTCGGCTGGAATTGCCGAACGGTTTAGCGCCGATCGCATGGTCGCCGCGACGCTCGAAGTGTACCGGCGGATTTTGGGTCCATCGAAAAGCCACGAAGTCGTCCGCCGTGGATAGGCTCTACAGCGGAACGGTTCTTCGGTCGGCTCCCAGCCGCCAACTGTGCCAGGTGAGCAGAACGATCGCGGTCAAGAGCGCGAAGCCGTTGAGGGTGCAGGCAAAGGTCCATCCGACCTGGCGCCAAACGGGCGACAGCGTGGCAAAATGGGGGGTTAGTCGATCGAGAGCGCCCGCAAAAATCGGCGTGGGAAGGACGTTTAGCATGGGTATCAGCAGGCACGCAAGAAGTGCCGGCCGAAGCCAACGCGGACCGGACCACCAATAGGCTGGCGCTGCGCAAGCGAGACTCACGATGGCCGGCCATAAGACTACCGCGTCGTACGTCGCATGGTACATGCTGCCCAAGGTCGCCAGGCAAACGATGGTTCGC
The DNA here is from genome assembly GCA_963793635.1 of uncultured Planctomycetaceae bacterium. Taxonomy (GTDB): domain Bacteria; phylum Planctomycetota; class Planctomycetia; order Pirellulales; family PALSA-1355; genus CAWCAX01. Next base: position 2,956,703 of record CAWCAX010000004.1, on the reverse strand, counting down.
GATGCTTCCGCCGCCTCGAGCGAGTCCTGCCGCGCAAGCAATCTCAGCCCTGCACCGGCCAACCCGAGAACACCCAACGTGGCAGCCAGTTGCATGCCGCGGCCCAGCGGAATCAGGCGCTCCATGGCAGAGGCCGCATCGACCCTGGCGGCGGACAGCCGCGGGTCGACGTGCGGGTCGGATTCGACCACTTGCTGGTTATCGATGAGGATCTGGGGCATTCTGTCCAGATCTCCGCTGCGGTAGAAAATGGCCACCAGTCCTGCAGCGCCGATGGCAAACCCGAGCCCCCAGCCCAGCGCCACGCTGCGCCAGTCGCGTCGGAAGAGCAGAGAAATTCCCAGCGGCAGCCCGATCGTCGGCTTGAACGAGGCGATCCCCAGAGCCAGCCCCGCCAGGCCGCTCCGGCGTCCGCTGTAATAGGCCGCCGCGTTGGTCGCGAGCGCCAATGGCAATGCGGTCTCGCCGCCCAAGAAATTCGAACGGCCCGCATTCGTGGCTAATATGATACTTGCCAACGTGGCGACCGCCGCGATGCTCGGACGCTTGCCGATCATTCGCCAGGCGGAATAGGCCAGCAGCAGCACCTGAAGAACATTGGAGACAATGAAGATCGCCACGCTGGTCGGGAAGTCGAACCAGCCCAGCGGCGAGTACAGGATCAGCACCAGCGGCGAATAGAGCGGAAAGATATTGAAGACCGGATATCGTTGCCGGTAGCGCGGTTCGCCGTTGGGCAGCGCGGTGGTGGTGTCGCAGTCGTAGGGATTCACGCCGTCCAACACGGCCCGCAGCGGATAATAAACGACATCGCGATAGTCCGTCAGGCCGTTTCTGCCGGCAGCATTACTTTGGTGAGGTTGGCCCGGCGTATGCGCGATTTGCGATAACCGCAACCCCAACATCGCCAAAATCGCCAACAATAGCGCGACGGCCGCCGCGTTTTTTAGGAACCTCCTCGGGCGGGGTGCGGGATTGGATTCCGATTCGCTTTTCATGGTTGCCGTCAGTTACCCGCAGCCGGCCCGCTCGGACCGTCGTACCAATTTTGCCTCTGGTAACCAACGGCACAGACCGACCTGCTTCAAGGCCCGTGCCGCCCGTTCCCTATCCCTTTGCGCGTTCGACCTCAATCGCCGATAAATACTCTAGTTCGACGCCTGCGCACATTCAAATGGCGCTCCCGCGTCAGCATGCGACCAGCCCCGAGCGGTTCGCGAATCAGGATTCTCCAGTGCGGTGCATAGTGGAAAACCAAAACCGCATTGAATTACGCGCTGTCGGGTGCCGCCCCACGGTTCGAATTTCAGTTGAAATTGGCCGAAATTGTGAGGTATGTTTCCATTGACGCCGCGCCCGGCATGCCGCCGACCGCGAGCCTGTCCGTTGCGCCGAACTGGCTGTCCGAGACGTCCATCGAAGTATAAGGACTGGAACGTGCACAACAAGAAGATGCTGCTGCGCTGTTGCGTTTTGTCAACCCTGGCGGTGGGGTTGATGATCACGCAGGACGTGATCGGCACCGAGCCTCCCTGGCACTGGGCAAGTGACACAGTCGCCCTGGCGGCGGTCGCGTTTTGCTGGTGGGGCGCTTTCCGGCCGCAGACGGATCTCGCCACCGCGCGCTAGTCCGGCGGCGATCCGATCGCAGCTCAGAATCGCTCGATTCAGGAGCTCGATCGGGAATCCGTGATCCATTGCAAACCGCGGCGTGACTCTCGGCGGACGCCGTTGGGCGGTATAAAATCGGCCGATGAAACCACCCCTCACCGTGGCGCGCTTCGCAGCGACGGCGGTGGCCGAGATTGTCGGCTGCTCCTGCCGTACCTTTGCCAGCGCCATGTCCGCTCGGCGTGGTTATTGCCGCCGGCTGCGGCGAGCGCGGCCCTATTTTCCTGATTGCTCACCTTGCTTCCCACGGAGGCTGGCTGCACCGATGTGGCCTATGTCGACGTCACCGTGGCCATGCTTTGGCTTTGGGCGGTCGGCGGCGTGCCGCCTGACCGCTGGGATTATTTGTGGGCCGCTCTTTGTCTGTCCGGAATGGCCGTAATCGCTTTCATGCCACGCGGCTGAACCTATGCCGGCATTCCAAGCGGATAAGTTCCGGCGACTTTTGCGTCTCGCGACCGCCGCGCGCTGGACGCGGGCCAAGCCGGCGTTAAGATGGCGACTGCCCCGGATGCCTCTGAAAGGATGATGCCATGAGCACCGATTTCAGCTTCAAGAACAACGTCCCCGACCCACTCTTGGCCGGAGAGGAACTGCCAAGTTTCAAATTCGAATTAGAGCAGTCCCAGGGGAAGGTCATCGGCAATAGCTCGGGCAAAGAGGCCACGGTTAAGCAGTTGCCGATTTCCAAGGGGCTGGCCGGGGTTTCCATGCGGCTCGAGCCCGGAGTCATGCGCGAACTGCATTGGCACGCCACCGCGGCCGAGTGGGCATTCGTCATCTCCGGGCGCGTGCGAGTCACGGTCATCGATCCGGCGGGAGGCTCGGAAGTCAGCGACACCGGGCCAGGTGACATCTGGTACTTCCCCCGGGGTCACGGGCACGTTCTCGAATGCCTGGGAGACGAGCCGACCCATTTCATCCTGATTTTCGACAACGGTTATTTTTCCGAGTTCGGCACGTTCAGCATCAGCGACTGGATCGGCCATGTACCCCAGGCGCTGTTGGCAAAGAATTTCGGCTTGCCGCTGTCGGCATTCGACAACTTTCCGAAAGGCGAGGTTTACTTCGCCCGGGGAGCCCAGCCGCCGGCAGTGCCGGCCTTGCCATTGCACGGAGCACTCCATTCGCCCCGCGAGACGCACGTCTATCGCATGCTGGCCCAAGAGCCGCATTCCACGCACCAGGGCGGGCGCGAATGGCGCGTCGGCGCCGAGCGGTTTCCAATCTCGCAGACTATCACCGGAGTGGTTTTGGATCTCGAACCGGGCGCCTTGCGCGAGCTGCACTGGCATCCCACCGCGGATGAATGGCAGTACGTGATCGAAGGACGGATCAGCGTCACGCTGTTCGGTTCGCACGGACGCTACCGCACCGAGACTCTGAACACAGGCGATGTCGGCTACATCCCGCAGGGATTCGGCCACTCGATTGAAAACGTAGGGGAAAACGCGTGCCGCGTGCTGATCGGGTTCAATACCGGGCATTACGCGGCGATTGATCTCTCGCAGTGGATTGCCGGCAACCCGGTCGACGTGCTGGCGACCAATTTCGGTCAGCCGGCCGCGCTCGTGGAAAAATTCCCGCACGAGCGCGTCTTCATCGCCCCTTTGCGGGCCAACGCCGAAGGAAAAAAGGCGCGAGATCAAATGGCCTCGTAGCCCTCGCGCCGGCGTCAGTCAACCCGCGGCAGCAATAGCACTTGATCGTGCAGTTTGCAATGAGCCAGGGCTGCCACATTGCACGATGCAACTGTTGCGGGGTGTGGCGCCGGCGCGCGTCAGTTCTGGCCCCGCAACTCAACTAATGAACCCGTAAGGGATTGCAGCATCGAAATGAGCGTCCAGTGGCCCGCGGTATGCGGCGTGCAACACAACATTAGCGACTGTGTTGTCTTAAGGACGGGATCGATGAACGCAAGACTGTTTCAGATCGAGTTTTTCGGCGGGCCGCAGGACGGCTTGTCCGTGCGCAGCAGTGTCTTCCCGAATCGAAACTTGCTGGTTCCCGCGGGCTGTTCGACAAGCCGAGTCGGGCAGTCGTGCAGTGCTTTCACCGCGCGTCGGGCTCGATACGAGTTGGCAGGCAGCCGCCTTGGCGTCGATGCGGAAAATGGTCCGGTCATCCGATTGAAGTACGATTTCGTTGAAGTCGCCTGGCTGCAACCCGAATCACAGGCCGGTCGGTTTGCGGCCCGCCTGTGGAAAACCTTGCTTCTGCGGCGTAGCGGCGGATGGAAGCGGAACTTCGGGGAGATGGTCAAGGCCTGGATGCTGGCGCCGATCGATTACCCATTTCGGATAAACGCGGAGCCTTCGCCGGCGGCACCTTGCGAGGTACGGCATTCGGCTTGAAGCAATCGCACCACAGCCGATACAGCATCATGATCCGGAAATGTTCGATGGCCGACGGCGGTGTTTCGTCGCAACGTACAATCGCGATCGGCGACATTCACGGCTGCGACGAGGCGCTGCTCGAACTGCTCGCGCGGATTCGTCCCACGGAAGCGGATACGATCGTGACGTTGGGGGACTACGTTGACCGGGGACCCAACTCTCGCGGTGTACTGGATATCCTCGTTCGACTGCACTCGCAGTGTCATCTCGTGGCGTTGTTGGGAAATCACGAGCAGATGCTGTTTTCGGCGCGAGCCAGCCACGACCTGACCGAGCAATGGCTGCCACTGGGCGGTCAGGCAACCTTGGACTCCTACGGCGGCCGCCTCGAAAATGTTCCCGACGGACACTGGTCGTTCTTGGAGTCCTGCCGGCTCAGTTTCGAAACGGCCACGCATCTGTTTTTTCACGCCAATTACGCCGCCGATCGCCCGGTCGGCGAACAGGATGAAGAAACGGCGCTGTCGTTGTCGCTCAATCAGGCGGTACCACTGCCCCACATGTCTGGCAAGACGGCCATTGTCGGCCATACCGCCCAGAGCGGCGGGAGGATTCTGGATCTGGGGCACCTCCAGTGCATCGACACCGACTGCTGGAATGGGGGCCTGTTGACCGCTTTGGATGTGGCCAGCGGCGAGCTATGGCAAGCTCGGGGACCGCGGCCGCGTAGCAGTCGATTCTTGCCAGCAGCCAGACTGCCGTCCTGCCCGCCGGAGGTGCTGCCGGCTGATATGCCCGCCGCGCCGCCAGCGTGCGCCGATTGACTTAGGCATAGCGCCGCTCAACGGGCATTCAGGTACTGATCGAACCAATCCGCCAGCGCCGGCGAATCTTGCCGCCAAAAATCCGGCCAGGGATGACCGCCGCCGGCGCGGACGACCAGTTTTACGGGCACGCCAACCGCTTTGAGCCTGGCGGCCATTTCTTCCGACTGCTGCAACGGCACTACCTCGTCCTTGTCGCCGTGCATGATGAACGTGGGCGGACTGTCGTTGGTCACGTGAGTGATGGGAGATATCTGCCGCAGGATCTCGCGTCGCTTCGCATCGTCCGCCACTTTCACAAACGTTCGGGTTTGCGGATCGAACTGGCTGAAATCGAACGAAGAGCGGTGGTAGGCCAGCGGACCCAGGTCGCCGCTTTGCATTTTTCCCGGCTCTCCGTAATTCAAGAAGTCGGTCAAGGGAAAGAAGCAGGCCGCCGCCTGGACGCGGCTGGAAGTCTGCTGGATCGGATCCGAAGACGTAGGGTTGCCGTCGTCTCCGGCGCCAGCCTGCAGCAGCGCCAGATGTCCGCCGGATGAGGTGCCGGTGATTCCCAGACGATGGGGATCGACGCCGAAATCTTTGGCGTGGAAACGGATGAACCGCACGGCGCGGTCCACGTCGGCCGCTTCTTCCGGAATGGTAAACTTCGGCTCGCCCGAAACAACGACGCGAAAGACCGTGTAGCCGCGCCGCAGCAGTTCGGCGAAAGTACTCGGATCGTCGTGGGCTCGGTGCCAGCCGCCGTTGGCCAGATGAATGATTCCCGCCCCATTGGGTTTCTGGGGAATGAACACGTCGAACGTCAGCGCCAGATCGAACTTGCGGCCGTAGATTACATCTTCTTTGTGGGTAACCGGACCGGAAATCTGCGGTGACTGTGGCCAAACAGGCCCTGGCAGGCAGAAAATCGTCGTCAGCACCAGCGCAAACTCGGGCAGTTTCATAGATCGACGATCCTAAAAAAGGAAGTTTTGCGCTGGCACATAAAAATCGACGCGCGACCTGAGGCGAATATAGAGTACCTCGACAGAACCTCAAGTCTGATGCGCATCCCGGCCAGCCTGCGTTTCGCATGTTCCGCCCAACCGCTGGATTGCAACTTGCAACGCCCCCTGATCGTGCGGTTCAATTGCACGAATTCTACACCCAAGAACGGACCGGACGAATCGCTACCTAAGTCGATTGCCAGGGATTACTTGTCTCCCAACAGCGGCCCGCCGGCGGAGATCGCGGCATGCGAATTGCCATGCAACGGGCTGCGTCATTCCACTTCGGTTTCGCGGGAGTCGAACATGTCCGACCTGATTTTCATGATGGTAACCATCGGATTTTTTGCCGTGGCCTGGGCCTACACTCTGGGCTGCGAGCATTTACTGGAGCGTCGCAATGGATCTTGAATACTTTTTGGGCGCATTGATCACGGTCGGCTTGATCGGATATTTGTTCTTTGCCCTGCTCTGGCCCGAACGCTTCTGACCTGCTATCGGTGCGGGTGGGCATTTTCGCACCCCGGCTCGGGTCCAACCGTGGACCTCACCTTGATCCGGGACATGGAATCGCTGTTGGTAGCGGACCGTCGGCCAGAGGCCGACCGAACTGGCAATGGAAATAGGAAACACCATGACGACCTTGGGTTGGATGCAAATCATTCTTTTCTCGGTAGCGATCTTCGCCCTGACCAAGCCGATGGGCGTCTTCATGTATCGAATTTTCGAGGGGCACGAGCAGCCGCTGCCGCGTCTGTTCGGCGGCCTTGAGCGACTACTCTATCGGCTGTGCGGGGTCGACCCGGCGAAAGAACAAACCTGGCAGACGTATACCTTTGGGTTGCTCGTATTCAGCGCCCTGGGCGTTGTCGTGACCTATGCGATCGAGCGCCTGCAGCACGTCCTGCCCTTCAATCCGCAGGGGTTGCCGGCGGTGGGCGATGCGTTGGCCTTCAACACCGCGGCCAGCTTTACCACCAACACTAATTGGCAGTCGTACGTCGGCGAAGCCACGATGAGCTATTTCACCCAGATGGCAGGCCTGGCCTGGCATAACTTCACGTCGGCCGCGGCCGGAATCGCGGTGGCACTGGTCATTGCCGGGGTCTGACCAGGCACACGCCCCCCGACGCGCCGAAGACGGTCGGCAATTTCTGGGTCGACCTCATTCGAGGCATCGTTTATCTGCTTGTTGCCGATGTCCGCCGTGGCTGCCTTGGTATTGATCGCGGGCGGAGTGATCCAGAACCTGAGTCCCTACTTGCAAGTCACGACGCTCGAAGGGGGCACGCAAACGATGGCGATGGGACCGGTCGCATCGCAGGAGGCGATCAAGGAGCTGGGCACCAACGGCGGCGGGTTCTTCAATGCCAACAGCGCCCATCCGTTCGAGAACCCGACACCGCTGACCAACTTCATCGAAATGCTGCTCGATCTTCGCCATTCCGGCCGGCCTGACCTACACCTTCGGCCGGATGGCAAGCAATCAGCTTCAGGGTTGGACCATTTTCGGCGCCATGGCCATGCTGTTCGGCGTCGGCGTGGTGACCGCCTATTGGGCCGAAGCCAGGCCGAATCCGGCATTGGTGGATTTGCCGATCGATCAAAGCGCGGGCAACCTGGAAGGCAAGGAAGTCCGGTTCGGCGTGCCCAACTCGGCCCTGTTTGCCACCGTCACGACCGACGCCTCGTGCGGCGCGGTCAACTCGATGCACGACAGTTTCACGCCCATCGGCGGACTGGTGCCGCTAGCGAACATCCAGTTGGGCGAGGTGATCTTCGGCGGCGTGGGAGCCGGTCTGTACGGCATGCTGGTATTCGTGCTGCTGTCGGTGTTCATCGCCGGGTTGATGGTCGGCCGGACGCCGGAATACCTCGGCAAGAAAATCGAGGCCCACGAAGTGAAGCTGGCCATGTTGTACTGTTTGATCTTTCCGCTGATCATCCTGGGCATGTCGGCCTGGACCGCCATTTACGAAAAACAGGCCGCCGAATTCGCGGCAGCCAATCCGGCGCCTGCGCCGCCCGAGAATTCCACCGAGCCGCCCCCCGCGCCGCCGGTGGCCGACAACTGGTACGGCGGTTCGTCGCTCAACAACGGCGGCCCGCATGGATTGAGCGAAATGCTGTACGCCTACACGAGCGGCACGGGAAACAACGGCTCGGCCTTTGCCGGCCTGAATGCCAACACGCCCTGGTGGAACATTTCATTGGGCGTGGCGATGCTGGCCGGTCGCTTTTTGATGATCATTCCCGTGCTGGCCATTGCCGGATCGATGGTCGGCAAGAAAACGGTCGCGCCCGGCCTGGGCACGTTTCCCACCGACGGGCTGCTGTTCACCGTGCTGCTGATAAGCATCATCGTCATCGTCGGTGCTCTGACGTTCTTTCCGGCGTTGTGGCTCGGGCCGATCGTGGAAGAATTCCTGGGAAATCAGGGAAAGCTGTTTTAGCGAGTTGTGCGCGCATCTTCGACGGTTTCACTGGCAACTATTGACGGAAGTTAGGGGATATCCATGGGTGGTCCGAGAGCCAAAAGCGTATCTTTGTTCGACGCGGCGATCCTGCGGCGTGCCGCCGTCGACAGCCTGGTCAAGCTGTCGCCGCTGCATCTCTATAAAAACCCGGTCATGTTCGTGGTCGAGGTCGGCAGCGTGCTGACCACGGCCCTCTGGATGCGCGACATCGTCGCGCCGCCCGCCACCGGAACGGCGCCGTTGTGGTTCACCGGCTCCGTTACGTTGTGGCTGTGGTTCACCGTGATGTTCGCCAATTTTGCCGAAGCGATCGCCGAAGGCCGCGGCAAGGCCCAGGCCGACACGCTGCGCAAGATGCGGTCCGAAACCATCGCCCGCAAATTGACCGGAGGCAGAGAGACCGCAGGTGCCGGCATCGGCCTTGCGCAAGGACGATCGGGTCGTCGTGGAGGCCGGCGAGCAAATTCCCGGCGACGGCGAAATCGTCGAGGGCATCGCCTCGGTCGACGAATCGGCCATCACCGGCGAATCGGCCCCCGTCATTCGCGAAAGCGGCGGCGATCGATCGGCCGTGACCGGCGGCACCAAGGTGCTCTCCGACCGGATCGTGGTGCGGATCACGTCGAACCCGGGCGAGTCGTTCCTCGACCGCATGATCGCACTGGTCGAAGGCGCTGCCCGGCAAAAAACCCCCAACGAGATCGCCCTGCATATCCTGCTGGTCGGCCTGACGCTGATCTTCCTGTTCGCCTGCGCCACGCTGATACCGCTGGCCTTGTACTCCGGGATTCGGCTCTCCGCAACGGTCATGGTGGCGCTGTTGGTCTGCTTGATTCCCACGACCATCGGCGGGCTGTTGTCGGCCATCGGCATCGCGGGCATGGATCGGCTGATCCGCAAGAATGTGCTGGCGATGAGCGGTCGGGCGATCGAAGCGGCCGGCGACGTCGACGTCCTGCTGCTTGGACAAGACCGGCACGATCACGATCGGCAATCGCATGGCCACCGCGCTACTGCCGGCCAGCGGCATTGAAATCGACGAGTTGAGCGTGGCGGCGTATATCGCCAGCCAGGCCGACGAAACGCCCGAAGGACGGTCGATCGTGAGCCTGATTCGAGATCGGCATCCCAAGTGCGTCACCGAGCTGAACGGCCGGGCGCAGTTCATCCCGTTCAGCGCCACGACGCGCATGAGCGGCTGCGACTTCGACGGACAAGTCGTGCGCAAAGGCGCCGTGGATGCGGTCGCCGCGCACGTGCAATCCCTGGGAGGAAATGTCCCCTTCGACGTCAAAGCGGTGGCCGGCGCCATCGGCGACGAAGGCGGCACGCCGCTGGCCGTGTCCGACGGCAACCGATTGCTGGGAATCGTCCAGCTCAAGGATGTGGTCAAGGCCGGCATGACCGAACGGTTTTCGCGGTTCCGCGCCATGGGCATTCGCACGGTCATGATCACCGGCGACAACCCCCGCACCGCCGCGGCCATCGCCAAGGAGGCCGGCGTCGACGATTTCCTGGCCGAGGCCACGCCCGAAGCCAAAATGCGGCTGATTCAGACCGAACAGGCCAAGGGCAAGCTGGTGGCCATGACCGGCGACGGCACGAACGACGCCCCCGCCCTGGCGCAGGCCGACGTGGGCATGGCCATGAACACCGGCACGCAGGCGGCCAAGGAAGCCGGAAACATGATCGATCTCGATTCCGATCCGACCAAGCTGTTGGAAGTGGTCGAGATCGGCAAGCAACTGTTGATGACGCGCGGTGCGCTGACCACGTTTTCCATCGCCAACGACGTCGCCAAATACTTCGCCATTTTGCCGGCGATGTTCATGGCCGTTTATCCGGCGATCGCGCCGCTGAATATCATGCGGCTCGCCACTCCGCAAAGCGCGATCCTGTCGGCGGTGATTTTCAATGCGATCATCATCGTGGCCTTGATCCCGCTGGCACTGCGCGGCGTGAAGTATCGCCCGGTCGGCGCCGGTCCCCTGCTGAGATCGCTGCTCTTGATCTACGGACTGGGAGGCATCCTGGTGCCGTTCATTGGCATCAAACTGATTGACATGGGTTTGGAAGCGCTGAACCTCATTTAATAAGGCACCTAAAGCAATGTCTGCTGAGATCTTGATTGCAATTCGGGCGACGGTCGTGACGCTGGTCCTGACCGGCATTGTCTACCCTCTGGCCATTACCGGGGTCTCGCAAGCCGTGCTGCACGACGCGGCCGACGGCAGCCTGGTGCGCGACGAGCAGGGCAACATCGTCGGCTCGTCGTTGATCGCGCAAGCCTTCACCAAGCCGGCCTACCTGCAACCCCGGCCTTCCGCCGCGGGCGCCACGGGCTACGATGCCACCAGCTCGTCTGGGTCCAACCTGGGACCGACTTCGCAGAAGCTCCACGACCGAGTCCAGCAGGACGTCGAGCGGCTGAAGAAAGACAACCCGGACGCGGACGCCTTGATTCCCGCCGATCTGGTGACCGCTTCCGCCAGCGGGCTCGACCCTCACGTCTCGCCCGAAGGCGCGTTGTGGCAGGTCAAGCGGATCGCCAAGGCTCGAGACGTCGACGAGCAGCGGGTGCGCAAGATCATCGAAGCGCATGTCGAGCCGCCGACCCTCGGCTTGCTGGGTGAGCCTCGCGTGAACGTGCTGGCGGTGAATCTGGCCCTGGATCGCCAGTTCGGAAAGCCTCAATAACGGATCGTCACAACCTAAGGTCCGCCTGATTCTCATTGCCCACTACGTCCGGCCGTCGCTTTTTGCTCGTGACCGCGCACGCGGTTGCTGCGTTGCGGATTGCGCGGCCGGTATTCTGGCGATTCTTGCCATGCCGCCGTTGGCAGCCGTTGCTTTGTTCAGTCTGGCCATGTTATTTTCCAGCGCGAAACCCGGCTTGGCAGACAACATTGCATTGCTTAGACGAACATGAGCATTCACGATCCGCAGCCGGCCGAAGTCCCCCGCCCACGGGCACAGGACTTTTTGGAACTGGTGCAGCGCAGCAAACGCGGAAGGTTGAAGCTCTATCTGGGATTCGCGGCGGGGGTAGGCAAGACCTACCGCATGCTGGAAGAGGCCCACGCCCTGCAAAAGCGCGGCGTGGATGTGGTCGTGGGTTTTGTCGAAACGCACGGCCGCCTGGAGACCGAGGCCTTGGTGACGGGGCTGGAGGTCATTGCTCGCAAAGAGATCGAGTATCGAGGCTTGGTCGTGGGCGAGATGGACCTCGATGCGATTCTCGCGCGCCATCCGGATGTCACGATCGTCGACGAATTGCCCCACACCAATGCGCCCGGCTCGCGCCATGAGAAGCGCTATCAGGATGTTCTCGATATTCTGGCCGCCGGGATCAATGTGATCGGCGCCTTGAATATCCAACACCTGGAAAGTCTCAAGGACATCGTGGAGCGGACCACGGGCGTGCATATCCGGGAAACCATTCCGGACACGTTTCTCAAGCAGGCCGACCAGATCGTCAATCTGGATCTGGCAGTCGAAGACTTGACCGACCGTCTAAGCTCCGGAAAGATCTACGCGCGCGACAAGATCACCGCCGGCGCTGACTAATTTTTTCACCGCAGCAAAATCTGGCCACGCTGCGCAACCTGGCGCTGCGCGAGGTGGCCGAAAGCGTCGATCGAACCGCAGTCTCGCATGCCAAGTCCACCAAGGAACGGCCCCGGGCCGACAGCCGGGTCATGGTCTGCCTGGCCTCGGGCTCTCCCCGCTCGGCCGCCCTGCTCAGAAGAGGCTCGCGCCTGGCCGGCCGCTTGAACACCGACTGGTTTGCCGTCTATGTCGAGACCCCCAGCGAGGCGCCCAATCTGATCGACGCCGAAACGCAGCGCCATCTGCACGCCACCATTCAGAAAGCCAAGGAACTGGGCGCCGAGGTGATCCGCATCCAGGCCAAGGATCCGGTCAGCGGCCTGCTCGACTTCGCCCGCTCGCACGCGGTGGGCTACATCGTCATCGGCCGGTCCGCCCATTCCTGGTGGCGCCGCTTGCTGCGCGGTTCCGTCATGCACCGCATGGTCGACGAATCCGAAGGCTTCGACGTGCACATCGTGTCCCTCGACGAGGGGGACAAATGACGCTCCGCGGAAAACTCCTCTTGGCGCAGCGCCGCTGGCCATTGCGCTGATCGCGGTCGGAGCGCTGGCCATCAGCGGAATCGCCGCGCTCGGTGAACGCTCGCAGCTCATTCTCAAAGACAACTACCGCAGCGTGCTGGCCGCCCAAAGGATGAAGGAGGCGATCGAACGCATCGACAGCGGGACCATGTTTCTCGTCATCGGCGAAGCGGAACAAGGAAACCGCCAGGTCCGCAGCAATCGAACGCTGTTCGAGAATGAGCTCAAGGTGCAGGAAGCCAACATCACCGAACCCGGCGAGAAGGAGGCCACCAGCAACCTGCGCGCGCTGTGGCAGGCCTATCAGGCCAAACTCGATGAGCAGGGTAAAATCACCGACTTTCAGGCCGCCAAACGCTTCTACCTGGACGACATGCAAAAGGCGTTCGAAGCGGTCAAGGATGCCGCCGACCGCATCCTCGCCCTCAACCAGGATGCGATGCTCAGCAAAAGCGACGAGGCCGAACGATTGGCACGCTGGACAAACCGGGCCCTGTTGGCCAGTTCCGCCGCGGCGCTGGCCATCGGAGTGCTGCTGTCGGTCGGCCTGACCAATCGATTGCTACGCCCCCTGTCGGTCCTGACCCAGGCCGTCGTGCGCGTCGGCAAGGGAGATTTCGAGGCCCGGGCGAAGGTTTCCGGCCACGACGAAATCGCACACCTGGCCGAACAATTCAACACCATGACGGAACACCTGGGTGACTATCGAAACAGCTCGCTCGGCGAGTTGCTGCTGGCACAGCGTGCTTCGCAAGCCGCGATCGATAGCATTCCCGACCCGGTGATCGTGTTCGCCGGCGATGGCGGGGTGCTGATTCTGAACAACGCGGCCGAGACGCTGCTGCAAAACGGACACACCGAGCCGACTGAATTGCTGGTCGGCGCTACGCCCGGCCTGCGCACCGCGCTCGACCATGCCCGCTCACACGTGTTGCAAGGCAAGGGCCCCTACCTGCCCAAGGGCTTCGAGGACTCGTTCGCCGTCACGACGCCCGGGGGCGACCGCTGGTTTTTGCTCCGGGCCACGCCCGTCTACGAGGACCAAGGCCACATCGCCGGAGCGACCGTCATCCTGCAAGACGTGACCAAACTGCGGCGCTTCGACGAACTGAAGAACGATCTGGTGGCCACCGTGGCCCACGAGTTTCGCACGCCGCTAACGTCGCTGCGGATGGCGATCCATCTGTGCCTGGAAGGCCTGGCCGGGCCGCTCAGCGAAAAGCAGACCGACCTGCTCTACACGGCCCGCGAAGATTGCTCGCGGCTGCAGCGCACCGTCGACGAACTGCTCGACCTGGCTCGCATTCAATCCGGCAAGATCATGTTGAGTTTGCGTCCGGTGCCGGCGGGGGAGCTGGTCAAAACCGCTCTGAACGCCTATCACTCGCGCGCTGCCGAGCAGCAGGTCGCCATTAGTGCCGACGTGGAGTCCGATCACGAATCGGTATTGGCCGATCCCGACCGAATTCAGCTGGTGTTTTCCAATCTGCTGGCCAACGCGCTGCGGCACACGCCGGCCGGCGGCACCGTACAAGTCAAAATCGTGCCCCAGCCCGGTCGCGTGCGATTCGAGGTCACCGACAGCGGCGAGGGAATCCCGCCCGAGTATCAGGCCGCCGTGTTCGAAAAGTTCTTTCGCGTCCCGGGCACGACTTCGGGGGCGGCGGGGCTGGGCTTGTCGCTGTCGAAAGAAATCGTCGAGGCGCACCACGGAAAAATCGGCCTGCGCAGCAAGCCGGGCAGCGGCAGCACCTTTTGGTTCACGCTCCCCTCGGTCGCCCGCCAGGGGTAGATCCGCGCATCGACTCCGAATAAAGACAATCGTCGGCGCAGGAACGAACACCGGTGGACGCGGAGCTGGGAACACGCTGAGCCGCGCGTAGAGCCTGCCAGACCGTCCGTCGCCGTTACGGTGGCTCACTTTCTTTGAATTGTTGCTCTGGAACCCGCCGAACCTTCGGACGGACCAGCGTGTCTGGGGGGGATCCAAGTGGGTGTCTGGTTTCGACATCTCTGATTTCGACATCGACCAGGCCATAGTGCGGGTGTCTGATTTCGACCCAAATGGGTGTCTGGTTACGGCTGTTGGGCGCCTTGGCCATCGACCGAGCCAAACTGTGGGTGTCTGGTTTTGCCTCTGGTTTTGCCCCTTTGGTTTTGCCCCTGGTTAAATTTGCTTGGCTTCATTGCGCCAGAAGGCCGCCATCGACGGGCAGGGACTGCGCCGGTGATGAACGACGCTTTGTCGGACGCCAGGAATACGATCGCCTCGGCTACTTCGGCCACGTTGCCGGCCCGCTTCAGCGGGACCCCTGACACCAGGCCGGACTTGCGCTGCTCGCTCCCGGTGAATCTGTCCAGCATTCCGGTTTCGATCGGGCCCGGCGCGATGGCGTTCACGCGCACACCCACGGCGGCAGCCTCGAGCGCGACCGACTTGGTCAACCCTTCGACAGCGTGCTTGCTGGCCACGTAGATGGACGCACCCGGGAAGCCTACTTTGCCGGCGACTGACGAGATATTGATAATGCTTCCCTTGCCCTGCGAACCCATCACTCGCAGTTCGTGTTTCATGCTGAGCACCACGCCCAGTACGTTGGTGTCAAAAACTGCCGCATAACTTTCCGCCGTCTGCTCTACTGCGGCGCCCGGCTGTCCCTCGGTGCCCGCATTGTTGACGGCCACGTCCAATCGGCCAAATCGCTTGATGGTGCCGTCGATCAGGTTGCGGACATCTTCCTCGTGACGCACGTCGGCGCGGATGAACTCGGCCTCGGCTCCTTGGCCGCTCAACTGCGCGGCTAGTTCGCGCCCGGCGTCTTCGCGCCGTCCGGAAACGACGACCCGTGCTCCTAGTTTGGCGAACGCCAGGGCGGTTGCCCGCCCGATGCCTGTCAAAGCCCCGGTTACCAAAACGACTGGAGCAGCCATGACGATTCTCCTTCAGCTTGAAAGTAGAACGGAGTTTTCGATCCAACAAACTCGCCACGACGGCCTAGCCGACGACGACCAAGAACAGAAGCGTGGTGACGAAGATCGCCAGACTGACCGCGGCTACCGTGTCCTCCCAACTCCGCGTCAGCCAGAGCGGATGAAGCTCTTGCGCGACGGTTTTGGCCTGCCGAGTGACGGACGGCTTGTGCATGCGGACGGTCTGCTTGCTGGCGGTGGACATGGTAGCTCTCCGGTCGGGTTTTGGACTCCCACGGAGTCCTCGTCCTTAACTACCGGCCGGGCCTGGCGAACCTTACAGCGGCAGAGCGATTTCCGGTAAACCCCCGCAAATATGTCGAGAAATCGCCATTACTTCGCCAACGGCATTTTGCCGCCTGGCAGAAGTTGCAGCGGGCTCACCGCCCCGACTGGCAGTAGGTCGAAGGTCAGCAGCCACGTCTCCGGTAGTGGCGACGGGACGTAGCGACATTATTCAGTCTACGTGATCGGCACGCGGAGGTATTGCCGACGTCTGCACTCTTTCTCGAAAAATGGTGGTCAATTGGGACGTCTCACGAACCGACCGAGATTCTGGGATACTACCAGACGCTTTGTTTATGGCATAACCCCAGGCGGCCGGAAAGCGATTCGGCTAATTACTGCCCTGCACGTCTTCGTGCCTAGCGTCGCGCAGGAGCTGCATGAACTGGTGTAATTCCCGGTCATTGAGGTCGCTAACCGCCCAATACGTGCTGCCGGCCTCATTCCAGTGGGCGATTTGGTAGCCCGGGTTCGTCGCCGATTGCACAGCGGCGCCGGCCGCCTCCTGTGCGGAGGGCCAGATGAATAAATTGATCACGTGCTGCCGCCGACGGTACGCCAGCGCGGCGACGGACCGATGCTCAAGATAATCCAAGCGACCGCCGACCAACGGAAATCCCTCTGACGACAAGTCGACGACCGCCGGCGCGAAATCGAGCTTGCCGGCGAACCACGGCTTGACTGTGTGCCGATCACTGGAAGCCACGTCCGTCAGATGGTCGGCCTAGTAATGACCGCACATGGCTGGCAATCACCTCTTGAGCGACACGGTCATCTGGCGACGGACCGACCATCGGCCGCATCGCAAGCCACAGAATCGAACCGACCAACAGCAGCGATGCCGCGATCGCTAGCCACCGGTGCGGAATTGACGCCCGGGCATTGGCCGCTCCCGTCTCACGGCGAATTGCCGACTCAATACTCGATCGCAGCCGGTCAGGACAGCGGAATTCGAGGCCGGCCGCACGGATCGAATCCTGCAAGACCCGGTGGTTATCGCTGGCTCGCGAACATGCGGTGCAACTCGCCAAGTGCCGCTCGATTTCCATGCTTTGCGCCAGGTCGAGTTGGCCATCGATGTAGCCGTGCAGCCAATCTTGCGTTTCTTTACAGTCCACCTTTCCGCTCCTCGCTCTGGTGCGCGGCCAGACGTTGTTCCAGTTGCTGGCGGCCCCGGGCCAGCCGCGACATCACTGTGCCCAGAGGAATCTCGGCCACCGCGGCCACTTCTTTGTAAGACAGATCCCTCGAGCTCGCGCAAGACAATTACCTCGCGAAATTCGACCGGCAGTTCTTCCAGTGCCTGGCGGACCAGTTGTCGATCGGCCTTGCGCTGCAACACGACCGGCGGATTCATGGCGTCACTCTCGCCACTGTGCAACTCTTCATCGAATGAAGTCGTCGTCGCGCCATGTCGGCGATTCTTCGCCAGCCAGGTGTTGCAGGTGTGGCGGACAATCGTCAACAGCCACGCGCGGGCGCTACCGCCCTGGAATCCAGGAAAGAATTTGATCGCGCGCAAGCACGCCTCCTGCATCACGTCTTCCGCATCCTGGTCAGTCGCTGTCAGCCAGCGGGCCAGATTATATGCGGCGTCTAAATGGGGCAGGATGGCTTGCTCGACGCTAGGAAGTCGACGCTCTTCTTGCAACCGCAATTCCTCCGCACGCCCGCCAGCCGCCGACTCCGTGGCGCACCAGCACAGTTCTTAGACCGACCGGCGATCGATTTTATTCCCGTTTCGGAAAAATGACGGGTTCCGGGAATAGAGCCGCCACATCGCCAGTCTAGTACGGCATCGACCGGCCCACCATCCGAGCGTGCGGGTGACGACATCCGCTAGCGAGCGGTGGCGATTCACAGCCAATGGTTTTTTCAACAGTAAAGGAGTCTGTCGTGGTAAACGAATTTTCTTCCCAGAGCGACGGCGTCGATCGGCGGGGCTTCCTGGAGTGCATGGCCTGGGCCGGCACCGGTCTGCTGTGGACGCTGAGCGGCGGCCTGCCCGCCGCACGGGTCTTGGGCCAAGACGCCAGAAAAGTGGGACCGAACGACTTCTCGTTCGTCCAGATCAGCGACAGCCACATTGGCTTCGGCAAGGAGCCGAACAAGGACGTCGTGGGAACGCTGCAGGCGGTCGTCGCCAAGATCAACGCACTGCCGCAGCCGCCCGCATTCGTCCTGCACACGGGCGACCTGACCCATCTGGCCAAGCCCGAGGAGTTCGACACGGTCGCCGAGGTTCTCAAAGGCGCAAAGGCGAAGGTGCTCTACGTGCCGGGCGAGCACGACTTCGATGGCGACGACAACAAACTTTACCGCGAACGCTTTGGCAAGCGCACGATGGGGACGGGTTGGTACAGCTTCGACTACAAAGGGGCGCACTTCGTCGGCTTGGTCAACGTGGCCAATGCCAAGTCGGGCAGCATGGCCGGCCTGGGACTCATTGGCAACGAACAACTGCAGTGGCTCGCCAAAGACCTGGCCGGTGTGGCCGACAGCACGCCGGTCGTCGTGTTCGCTCACGTTCCGTTGTGGACGGTCTACGAGAAGTGGGGCTGGGGCACGCAAGATGCCGAGCGAGCGCTGCAACTGCTGAAGCGCTTTGGTTCGGTCACGGTCCTCAACGGCCACATCCATCAGGTCATGCAAAAGGTCGAAGGGAAAGTCGTCTTCCATACCGCGCGCTCGACGGCGTTTCCTCAAAATGAACCAGGCAACGGTAGTCCTGGGCCGATCCGGGATCTGCCCGCGAGCCGGCTGCGCGGTGTGCTCGGCATGACCACGGTTGGTTACGCAGTGAACAACGGTCCTCTGGCCATCGCGGATCCGACCCTGGAATGATCGTGGCCGACCGACCTGCCCTCTGTCGCGCCGGCCTGGGCGATCGCCGGCCGGCAGCGGTGGCAGGCGGACCGACGTCAAGGAGTGAACCATGTATCGAATCCTTCTCAGTATTTGTTGCGCATTGACGGCGGGCCTCTACTCTTGGCCGCCAGCCGTGTCGGCATCGGAAGGGCAGCGGGATCTGGCCGCCGAAACACATTTCATCTTTTCGGCCAAGTGTGCCGGTTGTCACGGAGCAAGCTTATCCAAGCCGAAGGGCCGGTTTGGATACGTGCTCGACCTGGCGCGAGTGGCGGCCAACCGAGAGATGGTGGTGCCGTCGTTCCCGGACGAGTCGGAACTGTGGGAACTCGTGTACCGCGGAGAAATGCCTCCGGATGACTCTCCCACCGGACCGTTGTCGGAGGCAGAAAAGGGGGTGATTCGCGCCTGGATCGCGGCGGGTGCGCCGGAGAATCTCCCCGAGACGACTTCGTCCGCGCCGGCGCCGGCACCTGACAAGGGCATTTTGCGTTGGTTGGGGCCATTTCACCTGTTGGCGGTCCACTTCCCAGTCGCATTGCTCATCTCCGCGGCAATCATCGAGTTCTGGCGCGCTCTCCACGGCAGTCAAGTCCCGACGCCCTCGGTTCGTTTTTGCGTATTGGTGGGAGCGGCCAGTGCCTTGATCACCGCAGCGCTGGGCTGGATCTACGCAAGCAGCGGCAACGGCACGAGAGCGCCGCGGATACTTGGTCTTCACCGCTGGATCGGCACAGCAACGGCCGCGTGGGCTGTCGGCACTGCCTTTTTCTCGGGGCGGGAGGAGCGGCGCGGCGTGCGCACCGCATGGTTTCGCGCTTGGCTCTGGTTCGGGGCAGTCCTCGTCGCAGCAGAGGGCCATCTCGGAGGCATGTTAGTTCACGGAGACGATTTTCTCAGCGGTGGATAGGTTGTCCCAAACCTATCGCCAAGGCAGTTGCTCTGCTGGGCAGCACTGTCCCGGGTAGCGCTATCCTGGCTAGCCCTGTCCAATGCGCAGGATCGTGATCGAAAATATCAGGAGGCTCCAATGTCGGTTGTATCGAACCGAAAGCCACGGCCATCGGAGTACGTTTCTCGCAGACCGGAGCCACGGCTTACCGCCGTGCGCCGCGAACCACTCGGCTTCGACAAACTAGGGAGGAACAAACCGCTCAGCTTCGACGAACTATGGGGCAACGCCGTGGCTTTCACGAGTTTGGCTGTGCTCGTTGGAATAATCGCTGTCCTGGCAGCGATGCGTTAGCGCCACTAGATCGCGAGTGTCAAACCAGCACAGGATGCTCTTGCAAAACTCAGATGCCAAACTCAGATGCCCACTTTTATACGGTCAGACGGGTTTCTAGTCGCGTCTGCTGGGTGCCCGGGCGATCAACTGGGCAATAGTGCGGGCGTCTGGTTTGGGCCTGGTTTCGGCTTTAACCGCTCACGACGTTTCGTACTTCTTGCGCTTGCGCCACAGCGTCGAGGAATCGATGCCCAGGATCCGCGCCGCTTCGTCCATCGAATTGGTCCGGGCCAGGACGCTGAGAATGTGCCGCCGCTCGATCTCGTCCAAGGTGAAATCGCCCCCCACCTTGGGCACCGCCGCGGTTTGCGACAGCATTCGATCGGGCAGCGCCTCGGGCTCGATCACCTGGCTCGGCCATAAGATGACGGCCCGCTCCATCGTGTTGCGCAGCTCGCGCACGTTGCCCGGCCAGGCGTAATTGGTCAACACGACTTCCGCCGCGGGCGAAAGCTGCGAAGTCGGCCGGCCGACCGTGCGGGCAAAAAACGCCAAAAATTGCTCCGCCAGTTCCAGCAGATCCTCGGGCCGATCGCGCAGCGGCGGAACGACCACTTCCACAACGTTCAGCCGATACAGCAGGTCCTCGCGAAATCGGCCCTCGCGCACATCGGCGTCCAAATCGCGATTGGTGGCCGCCACCACGCGCACGTCCGACTGCCGAGTGCGCGTCTCGCCGATCCGCTCGAACCGCCGCTCCTGCAGAAATCGCAGCAGCTTGGCTTGCAGGCTAGGCGAAATCTCGCCTACTTCGTCCAGCAACAGCGTCCCGCCTTCGGCCGCCTCGACCCGGCCCGGCTGGTCGCGCACGGCGCCGGTAAAGGCCCCCTTGGCGTGCCCGAACAATTCGCTGGCCAATAACTCTTCCGACAAAGTCGGACAATTGACCACCACGAACGGATGGTCCTTGCGCTTGCTTTGCACGTGCAGGGCATGCGCCAACACGCTTTTGCCCGTGCCGTTCTCGCCGCGCATCAGCACCGTGGCTTCGCTGGCCGCCGCACGGCCGATCATCTCCAACGCGGCCCGCATTTTTGGCGAACGAGTATTCAGGTCGATCTCGGGCACAGCTTGCCGCAACTCTTGATCGAGCTCCTGCAAGCGCCAGCGCGTCCGCCGGCTTTCGGTGAACTTAGTGACCAGGTGCCGGATTTGCTCGGGCGTGAACGGTTTGGGCAGATAGTCTCGGGCTCCGCGGCGGATGGCGTCGACGGCCGTTTCGAACGTCGCATAGGCGGTCAGCACGAACACGCCCAGGTTCGGATTCTCGGCCAGCAGTTTTGGCAGCAGATCGAGTCCGTTGGCTTCTCGCAGCCGCAGGTCGAGAAAGGCGATGTCGAACGATTGCTGCGCCAGCGCGGCCAAGGCGTGTTCGCCGGAGCCGACCGAAACGACTTCGCAGCCCATGCCCTCGAGGCACATTTGCAGCGTCGTGCGGATGTTTTTTTCGTCGTCGATGATCAATGCGCGAAGCATGGGGCTGACCCAGGGCCTACGGCGCCGACCGCCACAACGTGCGAGGCGAATCGTGTCGGCGCCGATGCCGCATTATAATCCATTGCCGACGATCAAGGAGCCGAACCTGACAGGCGGAAGAGTTGGGCTTGCACTTCGAGAATGGCCGCCTGGGCCTCTTCCAACTGCTTGTCGCCTTCGTGCGACGCCGGGCCTGAACTTGACCAGGCTGTGCAGGATTTCTTCATAGTGCTCCAGCGACGTGCTGGTGCTCGTCGTGGCATGCATCGATTCCGCCAGCCGGGTCGCCTCGCGCGCCATCTGCTTGGAAAGCACGCCGCCGTTGGCCTCTTGCACCCGGCAGAGTTTTTCCGCCAATTCGCTGGCCTCATGATCGCCCGTGAGATACAAACCCACGTGCGCTTGTTCGACGCCGGCCAGGTGCACGGCGCTGGAGAAAAACGCTTTCTTGTTGGCTCGCGCCGCGCAGACCACGGTACACCAATCCCCCTTCCAAGCTCTTGGAACGATGGCCAGGAAGGTGAACTCCTTGCCCCCTTCCAGCGAAGCGAGTTTCGAGGGCTTAAGTTTGAAAAACACGCCGTGCTCGCGGTTGGTCGTGCCGCTGGCCAGGACCAGGGCCTTGGGAACGATCTGCTTGTACTTGTCCGATTCGGTTTTCTTGGTCGACTGGTTCTTCGATCCGCCCAGCGTGAGAACACGGTAGGCTACGTGCGCGTCTTCGCTGTTGGTGGCGGAGCTTTCGGTCGTGTCGGCGACTTCGATGCTGTCGCCCGTCAACGTGCTTTCGAGCGTGGTGTTGGGCAGGTAATCCTGGATCTGCATCCGCATCTCGGGGCTGCTGATCAGGTAGATGAAGTCGACGACGGAGATTTCAGTTCCGTTGATGAAATTGGCCGAGATGCGAAACTTGGCCTCGATGACCTTCAGATTCGGATGCGCCGCCGCGCACTTTTCCGGCGTCACGTCGCGGCACTCGATCTTGTCCGGAATATCGAACACAACTTTGGTTTCGACGGCCGGGCAGGTCGCGCCGGTCAATCCGACGGCGGACAAAACGGCTGCCGCCAGAACCAATGGCACACATCCTGTGACATTCATTTGTACGGTCTCCTGTTCGAGGCGCGCAGGGGTGCGGATTGTAGCAGCGGGCGGCGCATGGCCTCAAGGCAGATTTCGACCCGATTACCGCACTTTACCGCGTTTTTTAATGTCCGCGGGCCCCCACGGCGACTACGAAAAGTGCTCATCCGGGCGGATCGACGGCAACGCCCCGATTCCCGGCGCTCGCTGTTGCCAGGGGCTGCGTTGCCAGTTGTCGGCGGAGACATGCTGGTTGACGATGTCCGGCAGTTCAAACAGAAAATAGGTCGCCAGCGCCGTCAGAAACGGCTCGTACATCGCCCGCAGCTCTTTGAGCCGCTGATGCGATGCAGGCGAAGTGTCGACCTTCACTCCCAACGTGTTCAGGTCTTGGAGAAATTGCTGGTACAGCTCGTCCGTCAACCGCTGCCGCGGCAAGTGACAGGGCTCTGCACGGAAAATGAGCGTCAGGTCGACCGCCGAATGCCGGGCCATGGCGAAGGTAACCTGAACCTGATGGTGATTGATCCCTGGGATGTTCGCCAGCAGCACGGCGCAGGTGTCGAGCATCGTCGCCAGACCGGCCAGCCACGACTGGTTGTCGTGCTGCGATCGGTAGTAGGCCAGCACGGGGAACGACAATTGAGTTTCGAGCAGGTCCGCCGACCAGCGCTCCCATTCCCAGAGCAGCGGGTCAATTCTCGAAACCTTGCCGGTCTTC
Organism: uncultured Planctomycetaceae bacterium; assembly: GCA_963793635.1. Taxonomy (GTDB): domain Bacteria; phylum Planctomycetota; class Planctomycetia; order Pirellulales; family PALSA-1355; genus CAWCAX01. The sequence goes on along the minus strand of CAWCAX010000004.1, from coordinate 2,933,582 downwards.
GCCATGCGCCTTAGCAGCTCGCCGGCCGTGGGCGGAGAGCCGGCCCGCGCATCGAGCAAACTGATGACCTGCTCACGCCGAGAAAACGCCTGATACAGCACCGGCAAATAACCGATGACCACTGCCATGAAGCCGAAGCCCATACCCGATTCCAAAACGCTCAGAAACCGTCCGCTCCAGGCCGTGGGCGCAAGGTCGCCGTAGCCCAGGGTGAACAGCGTCTCGCCGCTAAGGTACAGACACGCGGCAAAATCGGGCCGCGCATCGCCTCCGCCAAGCGGAGCCGCCAGCGACCAGTGCAACAGGGCAAATGAGAGGATCAGCCCCGCCGCCCAAACTGCGAACAGGGCCAGCAGCGACAGCGGGCCAAACACGCTGAAAAAATATTTCCGCTTGCCGGCCGACCAGAACAGCACGGCCGCCCGACGCCAAAGCAGCCACAGCGAGCGATAATACAATCGGGCCGGCCGATATTTTCGCGTCGCCCGACGCGGCAGCACCATGGCCTCGAAAGCGTCCTGGAGAACCAGGAGCAAGATCGCCAAAGCCAGGGCCGCCGCAAGCAATCGCATAATGCCTCGCGCAAAATACAAGTCGTCGGCCAACGGCGTTGCCTTGTCGCCGCCGATGGGCCGCCCGCGAGGCCTGGCTGGAATCCTAGCCTCCTCGGGAACATCGAGCAAGGCAATCGGAGCGGAAATTGCCAGTGACGAACCGGCCTTTCATCGCTGAGTCGCCTACTGCGATCGACCAGGCGAAGTCCGGCATAGTTCGCGTGCCCGGCTGAGTCCGGCATTTGACGCGAACCCCGTCATGGAACGCCCAATGATTGCGCGTCCTGCGTATCCGCGATCAGACTAATTCTCTCAGAGATGAGAACTGTCAGCGGTGAGTTTTGCACTGCTGACACATCGACCCAGTCGAAAATCGCAAGCGGGCACAACGGTCCTCCGTTAGTGAAGACAGCCTGTTAAAAAATTCAACCGGCCGCGTCATCGCAGGGATGCAATGCCAAGATAGCGACGCAAGTCATTATTTTGCTAGCCGCGAGAGGCTTTGCCCTGAGCTTGGCGAAATCGAAAAATGCCAAGAGGCATTTTTCAACGGACTGATCGTGCGTCCTAAAGAGTTTTGGGAATAAATATCGATTCAGCGATTCGTTTTCAGAGTGGCACAGAGATTGCTTGCCCCCTGCTCCCAAAGCCAGCCCGCTTCCGGTTGAGATTTTTCGTGTTCGATTGAGATTTGATTAGCAGCCCATTGGAAAAGTGCCTCTTGATGGCCGTCGTATTCTAGCGGCCGACGCTCCCACACTCACTGCACGGACGCATACGCATGGCCCTGGGCAAACGCGAACACGAACAGCAGTCGGCCTGGATCGACAGGCGACTTGGGACACTGAAAGTGCTTGGGCTGTCGGTGCAAATTCTCCTTTGCGGTGCCTATCTAACCAGCACTCTGCAACGTCACTCAGACGCACGGGATATCGACACCCGTTTTTGGTATGCGGCCGGACAGTGTTGTCGACAAGGTGTTACTCCGTATAGCCCAGAAAAATTTCGGCAAGTTTGGGACGATTCGGACTGTCAAAGGATTGAGGATCCGGTAACATTTGCATATCCGCCCACATTTCTACCGTGGTGCGTCGCCTCGACGGTGTTTCATTGGCCGGGAGCGGGCCTGTTCTTCAACTGCGTGAATCTGTGTGCCCTGGGCGTCACGTTTGTCAGTCTGTACACGATTTGGCATCGCAGGTTCCCGGCAATTGAAAGATGGGAAGTCGCTTTTCTCATCTCGCTGGGTACATTTGTAGCCGCAGTCCCCACCACGCTTTTCACGGGACAGACCGGATTATTGGCGACGTGCGGCGTCGCTCTGACTCTGCTCGGATGTGAACGCAACAACTCCGCCGCGACGACGGCTGGATTGCTGTTGGCCTCGATCAAGCCGCAGTTGACAGGACTTTCGGTTCTCTGGTGCCTGTTGGCATATCGTTCCAAGCGGACGCTGGTGCCGATCGGAGTGGCGATGTCGTTGTTGACAATCTATCTTCTCGTATACTCGCCGGCGAGTTTCCTCGCTGATTTCAAAACGTCGGCTGCTTTGTACCGTTTGAAAAACCAACTCGACCCGTACGCCGACCTGTCGGTGCTACTCCAAGGACATACTTCCATCGGTCCCGCGCAAATCGTGCTCGCTGCCGCCGCCTTCTTAATCGTGGGCCTTGCGGCGATTCGCACGACCGGGTGGCCGCCGGGCGGCCTGGCGCTGCCGGTGGCCGCAACCATCTGTTTGTCCCCGACCCGCCCGTACGACTGGGTGCTTTTGATTCTTTGTTTTCCACTGCTGGCTTTACCCACGCTTGGCTGGCGCAGCCGAGTGTCGATGCTGATTTTGCTTTGCCTTTTGGCACGAGCGCCCAACTTGCTGCAACAAGCGTCCAAATATGCCTCGTCACCGGAGGTCGGTCTGATTTTTGTGGCTGCATTGGAGGTGGCATTTCTTTGCCTGGCGATGTGGCAGGGGCGAACGAGCGACGACTACGTTGCCAAAGCTTTGAACCCAGCGAGATCGAGCGGTCCGTCCGACGAGACGCCGCTCATGGCATGAGAAAAGTTGTCTCGGGCGGCTGGGCCTGTCAAGACATCGGCGGCTGTCACGGCTGCTCTCCGTTTGAAGCCTGGTCGCCGCCTGGGCGGCAGGTTCAAACTCTCAATGCGACACCGTAGCGGGCGGCACTCTTGGTGAGCACCTCGCGACGTGCCCGATAGTCGAGTCACTCGCGCGGACGATCATTCAGTGCGATTTTGAATCACCGCCGCCGCTCGGCGGCTTTCGGCCGTAAGGTCGGTCCCTTTCGGCAGGTATTGCTTGGTCGGAAGGTGGTCCAACTTCGGCCGACGACCGCGAAGTATCCGCCGCATTTTCGCGCGCCCTCAGTCTCGTCGCGAATGCATCCGACGGGGCTCGTGTTGCGTTTCAGCTCACGATGCACCGTCGAGCGATCGACATGCAGTCGCCGGGCGATCTCTGTCTTGGGGATCCTCCGGTGCAGCAATTCCGCTAGTGTCCTGAGTTGTCAATCCGCTTTAATTATCGGTGTCTGGAGGAGGCGACTGCGGATCGCCGATTTCCCTCGTTTGGCCCGCTTGTCGGCGATCGGAGTTGCCTTCTGCATGCGTAATTTTCACCGGGCTATAGATAACGAACGTGCAACTCAGGACACTAGGACAAAACGCCTCGACTGATTAAGTTGACCGGACATTGCTGGGACTCCATTCGAATGCCGTGCCGTGGAAGACGACCAGACATTCGGACACCCCATTGGTATTTTTACCAAGACCCATCAGGCCCTGCTAGCGTGTCGCATTTGCTGCGGGAACCTGCGTGCAATCTGTCGCGGCATTCGATTGCAAGCAAAATGGAAAAGGGCCAAAAAACGCACCCAAGACCGAATAAGGCCGAGTGGCGGAATAGGCAGACGCTCGGGACTTAAAATCCCGTGCCCAGTAATGGGCGTGCGGGTTCGATCCCCGCCTCGGCCATTGATCTCAGACAGTCACACGTTGCAACGCGGAGTGTCATAGAGTCTCACAAGACACGGGAAAAACCCGGGTTCGCAGGGGACGCTGGGCGTGGCCCGTAGACCACGAAGCCTCAGAATGGCTCACGAAGGCTAAGGCCGCGTTGCAACGGCGTTGCAACACCCCTCTGATGCAACACTGTGTGCAACACTAAGCTGCCCCGCCGAGCCTCTGCTCGGCGTTGGCCTGTCCTGGTTTTCGTCCCAGTGGCCGTCCCGGCTGCTGGCGGTCGCAAGTCCAAGTACGACCGGGCCTGTCCCAATGTCCCGGCTGTGCGGCCCAAACCCCCTCGTAAGAGCCGCCCGCCAGGACGGCTCTTGGCCCCGGCAAGATGCCGGAGTCAACTAGGGGATATCGTCGCCGTATCGTGGACGATTCCCGACTTCAACTTGTAAATGAATTCAGCATTCGTCGCTCGGAAATTGAGCGGAACGAAACTCGTCACGCGGGCCACGCCGCGATCCAACAGGGGTAAATGTGCAAAAATCCGCAGCGATTGATGGAGGTAAGCGAATCTTCAGAAAAAATGTGGTCGCTGGCATAAGCCTTGCATTTCGGATGTTGAGTCCTCATCGGCTTCGCATCCCGACTATATGACTACATGTTGCCTTGCCCAACTCCTAGCAGACCACTAAGAAAGGAAAGAAGACTAGAAAGCTATGCCAAAGTTTAAATTGGAGTACATTTGGCTCGATGGTTATCAGCCCGTGCCCAACATCCGAGGCAAAACCCTGGTCAAGGAATTTGACAGCGAGCCGACGTTGGAGGAGCTTCCGAACTGGGGCTTTGACGGCAGTTCAACCCGCCAGGCCGAGGGGCACTCCTCGGATTGCGTACTCAAGCCCGTCGCCAGTTATCACGATTCGTCCCGCAAGAACGGCGTGATCGTGCTTTGTGAGGTCTTGCATCCCGACCTGACGCCGCACTCCACTAACGACCGTGCCACAATCCTTGACGAGCCCGATACGTGGTTCGGTTTCGAGCAGGAGTACTTCCTTTACAAAGACGGCCAACCGCTCGGCTTCCCCAAAGAGGGCTTTCCCAAGGAAGGCCAGGGAAGGTATTACTGTGGCGTCGGCTACAGCACGATGGGCGATGTGGCCCGGGAGATTGTCGAAAAACATCTCGACCTCTGCCTGGATGCCGGCATCAACCACGAAGGCATCAACGCCGAAGTGGCCAAAGGCCAGTGGGAATTCCAAATCTTCGGCAAAGGCTCGAAGAAAGCCGCTGACGAAATGTGGGTGGCCCGCTTCCTCCTCAACCGCCTTTGCGAATCGTACGGTGTGGACGTGAATTACCATTGCAAGCCGCTGGGCAATACCGATTGGAACGGCTCCGGCATGCACTCCAACTTCTCCACCGAGTATCTCCGCGAAGTCGGCGGCAAGGAGTACTTCGACGACCTAATGGCTGCGTTTGATAAATACAAAGACGAGCACATTCTCGTCTATGGACCCGACAATCACCTGCGGCTCACCGGCCTTCACGAGACCCAGTCGATCGACAAATTCTCCTACGGTGTGGCGGATCGCGGAGCGTCCATCCGCGTTCCGAACAGCATGCCGAAAAAAGGCTGGAAGGGCTATCTGGAAGATCGTCGGCCCAACTCCCAAGGCGACCCGTACAAGATTGCCAGCCGGATTCTTGCGACCATCGCCACGGTTCCGCTACCCGAACTGGTCGGTGCCTCTTAATGCCGGCGCAGTTCGATCAGCTGGTGTGCGTTAACGTAAGCATTTCGAATTTGAAGTAGCCTCTGAATTTCGGTGCCGTCGTTCCCTTAGCTAACGGAACGACGGCAACTGATATCCATGGACCTGGCTCGAAGCCTTTTTCTCTGCGCTACGGAAAAAAGGCCTAGAGTCAGGTCACTTTTTCAGGTTATTGCAACCTTTGCTCCGAACGCGTCCTGTAGCTCTTGAGGAATCGTTGAACCTTGAGCCGCGCGCATAGTCGGCGGAATTGCCGACGCTTGTCCAAATGCTATCGTGGCCGTCGCATTTTGCGGTTGGGATGACGGGCACCGTGCTGAACTCGCCAGTCCGGCTCCCGATCTGTCGATTCCGACGCGGATCAAGCGACTTTGTCACATCGGCCATTTTCACTGGCTTCGATTGGTCGTCACTACTGCCCGTCGTCTCGAGGATCGCTTCAATACATCATGATGCTCGTCGGTAAAAGCCCCAGATGCAGTTCGAGAATTCACCAGCGGCAAATCGGATTAGTCGCCCATCGGACTCAACTTCCCAAATATTGAAGTTGTACGGCTGATGACAGAGAGGGTCTTCGACCTCGACATCTGGTTCATTGGTAGAACGCCATTTGCGATCCGAGACGTCTACCCCGTCGATTAGGAATTGCTGACCCTCAACACAGCGGCCGACGTATCTCCAGACTAGTGTATTCATTTTAGAATCCATACTCCTTTCTTCGGCTTTAGCTAAGGTATGTGGTTGGGTCGTATCGACGTGCCGCAGCGTCACCGCGCGTTTCCGTCAACTGGGTTGTCTGTTTCCGTCAACTGGGTTGTCTATGGTTCGCCGGTTTCGCTGTCATCGGCTACGAAAAGGCGTCACAGGGATCAGGCAGAGTTCATGACTTTCTCGAAGGCGGATCGAATGCGAGTACCAGGGCATATCGCGCAGGCTTTCGCGTAGGGTTGTGGAACATGGTCGGGCGGTCGAGCTGCATTGCCAGGCAATCTCCCTCGTGCAATCGATGATGCACTCCGCCTAAGCTGATGTCGATCATGCCTGCCAACAGCCACACCTGCTGGTGCACGTGGGCGTGTTGCCCACCGTTTTCAAAGGCCACGCGCCCGCCGGGCGGGAAATGCACTTCGACAATTTGCATGGGATGCGATGTGCCTGACGGCGAGACATTACGCCGAAGATAGCCCGAGGCCGGGTCTTGCCATTGCGGCTGGTCGGCGCGCCGTGCCAGCGGACCGCCAACCGGTTGCGCTGAGTCGGTTGGCCCAACAAAGAGCGATTGGAGCGTTACGCTCAAAGCGGTAGCAAGCTTTTCCAGCACCACCGCCGTGGGGCTGCTTTCGCCGCGCTCGATGAGCGAGATCATCGAACGGCTCACGCCACTTTTGTCGGCCAGCGCTTCGAGCGAAAGGGCCTGCGCCGCGCAACGTGCGAATCCGCTCGGCGATATGCTCGTTTAGGTCAGACGTTGATTCCTTCGTCGCTAATTCTTTCATAGTGGATGAATTATCCACTATATTGGATTATTGTCAAGTCCCGATTTTCGAGCACATCCATGCACACACGATTCCACCCAACGCAAAGTCCACAAGCTGTAGACAAATCTCGATGGCCAGGGGCCGTCAGCAGTCAGAGCGGGGGGAGTTGGCGGCAAAAGTGCTCAGACTCTCGCAAACACTGACCACGAAATGACTTGCCGCCAATGTCGCACAAAAGACTTTTATCTTGATAATCGTCTGTTCAAACTGATCGCTCAGCCGGAAATCACGGACGTCGCTAAGGCGATCGTCGCGCTCGGCATGGCGATACGTCAACTTAGTGGGTTCCAGACCGCGCAGATGCAAAACCGGGGCATGAAAGTCGTGCACGGTAATTTTGGATCCCCATTGCGCCTGCATCGGTAGCGACACACCGAAACAGGGAACGCGCGATACCGCCGACATGAGATGGCAGTCCCAACTACTCGTTGCGCTCGAGACGGCTCAACAAACCACCGATTTGCGAGACGACGGATTCGCACATTTAGTCGTGACTGCTCGATCGGCGACCAGGGTCGCGGGATTGCCACGGGGCCAGCGGAGTCTCACCGAGTCTCGCCTGTTGTTGCAACTAACGTTGCAACAGGGCTTTCTTTTCGGGCTCGAAATAGATCTGCTCACGCCTTAAAATCCCGTGGGGAGTAATCCCCGTGCGGGTTCGATCCCCGCCTCGGCCACTGTCGTTTTGTGTCGCACCGCGTCGCTGGAAATCGCCAAACCCGGCGACGCGGAAACGCTTCCGCCCACCGTCTGCGAAACAACGACCCTCACACCCGGAACGCAGCGCATGGCCAAAATCAAAATTGCACAGTTCGGAATGGGACCCATCGGCGGCGAAACAATCAAGCTCGCGGCCACGCGCCCCTGGACACAGATCGTGGGGGCTGTGGACATTGATCCGGCCAAGGCGCGCCAATCGCTGGGCGAGCTGACCGGCGTGGCTGCGCTCGGCGAGGCCCGCGTGTACGCCACCTTCGACGAGCTTTGGCAGCGTGTGCAGCCGGACGTCGTGCTGCATACGGCCGGCTCGAAGGCCGATCTGTCGCTGGCGCAAATGGAGCCGATCATCCGCCGCGGCGTGAGCGTGGCCTCGACCTGTGAAGAACTGCTCTACCCGCGGCTGCGCGCGGCGGCCGCGGCCGACCAGGCCGATCGCCTGGCCCGGCAGCATCAAGCGCGCATCGTGGCCACCGGCGTGAATCCCGGCTTCGTCATGGACCTGTTGCCGATCTGCCTGACGGGCGTGAGCCGCGACGTGCAAGCCATTCGGGCCCAGCGCGTAGTCGATGCCTCCACCCGGCGCATGCCTTTGCAAAAGAAGATCGGCAGCGGCCTGGACCCGTCGGAATTTCGCCGCCTGTTTGCAGAGGGAAAAATGGGGCATGCCGGTTTTCAGGAGTCCGCGTCGCTCATTGCCCATGCGCTCGGTTGGCGCATCGACCAACTGCTCGAAACGTGCCAACCGGTCATCGCCCGGCACGATATCCAGACGGCATACTTTCATGTCCCGCGGGGGCAAACCTGCGGTCTGCATCAACGCTGCACCGCCCGCGTCGATGGCCGGCAGCGGATCGAACTGGACCTCAAGATGTATCTGGACGCCGAAGAACCCCACGATGCCGTGCAGATCGAGGGAGACCCGCCGCTCGATCTGATCTTGCGCGGCGGTGTGGCCGGCGATACGGCCACCGTGGCGGCGCTGGTCAATATCGTGCCCCGCCTGCTGCAAGCCGCGCCCGGGCTGCGGCTGATTACGGAGCTGGCAGTACCCACGTGGCCGGGGCAGACTTGATTGGGCCGGTGTTCAGGCAATCTTGATTCGACGCAACCCTGCGGCTTTGAGTTCGATGTTCCGTGGGCGCTCATCTTCTTATTGACCGCCCGTATCTGCGTCCATCCGCGTTCATCTGCGGTTAGCCAAGGCATCTGATGGGCAACCGGTTTACTTCATTGGATGTCGCTCGAAAAACTCCCACATCAGATCGGTCGCCGAGATGTCCTTGGTGGCTTTGCCCAGAAATCCGAACGGCAGTTGGCGGCCCGGCCAGGTGTGGCCGCCCCCCTTGATCGTGAACAGGATGACTTCCGCTCCCTCCTTTCCCGGTCCGTAGGTGGTGCGGGTCACCAGGATGCCGTCCCCCGCGCCGTTCGGCACTTCGAACACGGCCGGCTTCTCGGGGCAAGCATCGGCGTTGACCCAGGCCTCGATCGAGTGATCGACGCTGTAGAAGTGAATCGAGGGCAGGCTCTTTTCGCCTCGCCCGCCGTGGTACGGCAAGAACTCGTCGTCGGTGCCGTGAAAGTGCATCACCGACACCGGCCGCTTGGGGCTGCACCGCTCGGTTCCCATCGTTCCGCTGACGGGCCCAATGGCGGCGATCCGGTCGGAAAGTTCCGAGGCCAATCGATAGCAGAGCATGGCCCCGTTCGAGATGCCGGTCGCAAAGACGCGCCTCTTGTCGATCTTTGCCGCACTCTCCAAATCGTCGAGAATCGCCCGCACGAAGGCCACGTCGTCGACATCCGTAACTCGGGCATAACCGCAGCAGTTTCCGGCGTTCCAGGTTTTGAACCGCCCGCTCCCCTCCGGATAGACGACGATAAAACCAGCCTGGTCAGCCTTTTCGTTCAGAGCGGTCAGACCGATCGTCTGCCGAGAATTGGAACCGGCCCCGTGAAAGGCCAGGACCACCGGCATCGGTTTGCTTGTTTCGTTCTTGGGCGGGATGTGTACGACAAACTCCCGATTCAATGGGCCGACTTTGACCGTACGCGTGTGATCGCCCGGGCCGAGTGGATCAGCGGCCAGCGCAACCAGCGTGAGCAGTGCGAACGTGAGCGACATGCGAACCACCTTGGCATCTGAATCACCCGGATTTCCTGCCAGGGAACGTGCCCGGCAGAATAGCCAGCGACTCCAATCTCTCGCCGATCGGCGGCAAAATCAATCCCCCCGCCGCCTCATCGGCTCTCAAACCGTCGCCGGGGCTCATTCTGCGACCGGCGACTGAGCATCAGATCGAGCGCCGCCGAAGTCTGATAGATCAAGGCTTCGGGCCAGTGCTCGAACGGGTGGAAATACTCGAACGTCAGATAGCCCCGGTAATCGATCGCATCGAGCGCCGTCATCACCGCCGGCCAGTTGGTCGTTCCGTCGAGCAAGGTGCGGAACGCTTCCAGGTTGAATTCGCCCGAGCGCTTGTTGTATTCCTTGAAATGCACGTTCTGAATCCGCCGGCCCAAGATCGGAATCCAGTGCTCCGGGAAACTGATACTGCATGATGTTGCCGGTATCGAACAGAATCCGCACGCGATCGTGGTGAAAGCTGTCGACAAACTCGACCATCTCCTGAGGGCTGAGCAGGTAGCCGTTGGCAAAGATGTTCTCGATGGTCAGATAAACGCCCGCCTGCTCGGCCAGCGGAATCAATTTGCCGACGGCCTCGCGGGCCCGGCGGTCGCAGACGTCGTTCGGCACCGGCTCAGTATCTTTCGGCCAGCCGATGTACACGACGCCGGGAATCACCAGCACGTTCTCGGTTTCCAGCAACTGGCCGCGCGGATCATCGGCCCGTCAACTCCAACCCCCGGCGCGGCGCGCCGGATCGGCGGCGGTCAGCGGATATGCCAATTGCAGCAGCGTGCAGATGCCGCTGATCTCGACGCCCGGCCTTGCGGGCCAGCTTGCGCCGATCGCCGCCAGATCGTCGTCGCTGGTCGTCGGGCGAGAGATATCCTTCGAGGTCGAAGTTCAGTTCCACCGCGTCGAAACCGGCCTGGCCGCCAGCTCGAAGCATTCCTCGAGCGACATCTTTTGTGGGTGCGGAAACGCCCACAGGTTGATCGATTTTTTCATCGGCCGGCGCCGGCTTCCCACGCCGGTAGTCCCCAAGGAGTTGCCTTTCTAGCAGCATGAGCCGCGGGATTGTGAGCGTTGTCAGGCGTCGGTAAGTCGGACATCGAGAATTCCTCTCCCGGCTAATTCGAATCGCATTCGGCCGGCACGATGGGGCACGCCGGAATCAAGTCAAAGCGTCGAATGAACGAGTTGAACCGCGGTTGCAAAGCCTTCGCATCGTAGCATCGACCTGGGTGAACGTCGATCCTGAGAACGCGGCGGTCGAGCTTCCATTTCGTCCGCCGGAACGGGTCGCACATTGCCGCGGCCGTCTGGCAAGGGTGTGATCGTTGACGGGCTTTTCAGCAGCCGGTATGGTGTGATTTCCTCGCCGGCAGTCGTCAGGATCTGGGGCATCACGCTCCCCGACCAATGGTTCAGCGAGAACCGTTTTCCGCCCGTGGCTTCCTGAATTCTCGACGAGGCAAACCGATGTCTGCTGCGAACACCCAGCAAAGCCCCAATCCCTTTCCGCCGGCCGATCCCGAGCGGCGGCGGATTGTGGGAAATGCTCGTGCAGCGCGATTTTGTTTCGTTTCTGGCCGCCGATTGGTCGCCGATGGAGCCCGACTTCTGGGCCGAAGGCTTCTGCGGCATCGATGCCCGCGGCAGCGCGGACCCGGCCCAATGGACCATCGCCTTTCCGACGCGTGGAGAGTTATCGCGACGAGTGGCTCCGGCAGGCCAGGCAATTCGAGCGGTATCGAATTCCGCGGCATCGACAAGCTCGAGTTTTTGTATGCCTCGGCGCGGCTGGAGCGAATCGAAATCGTGGGCGATCGGGCGCGTGGCGCATAAGAAATTTGACGGAGCGGCGACCACGGTCGACGGCCAGGAAGTGGTGCTCCGCTTCCAATCGATTTTTCATCTGGCCCGGATCGAAGGTCGCTGGAAGATCGCCGGCTTTGTCGGGTATCTTCCCAATCCGATGGGCTGACAGTCGAGCGGCAAATCCGAAAGTAATAGCAAGACGGCGGTAACGCATGACGAAAACGATTGCGCTGGGGAATCATCGGTCTGGGATGGTTCGGCGAAATTCACGCCGAAACCTTGTCGACCATGCCCGGCATCGAACTGGCCGCCCTTTGCACGCGCCGCCCGCAGCGGCTGGCCGAACTGGCCGATCGGTTTCACGTCGCCCGGCGCTACACCGACTATCGCCAGTTGCTGGCCGATCCCGAGATCGACGTGGTCAGCATCGTGACCCACGTTAACGATCATCGCGACATCGCCATCGACGCGCTGCACAGCGGCAAGCACGTGCTGCTGGAAAAGCCGATGGCGCCGACGGCGGCCGACTGCGATCGGATTCTCGAGGCCGCCCGCGGCTCGCGCGGGTTCTTCATGGTGGGGCACGTCTGCCGCTTCGATCCGCGCGTGCTGCTGGCCAAACAGGCGATCGACGAGGGACGCATCGGCAAGATCATCTCGATGCACGCCCGCCGCAATCTTTCCAAGACGGATCGGACGCATGGTGCTCGACGACATCTCGGCCTTGATGGGCGACGGCATCCACGACGGCGATCTGATGCTCTGGTTCAGCGGAGCCAAGCCGCTGAGCATCTATGCCCAGGAGGTTCATCCGGGGAGCAACAAATATCCCGACGGCGGCTGGGCCCTGGCCCGCTTGGAAGGCGGAGCGGTGGCCGTCATCGAATCGATCTGGCACTTGCCCGAGACGCACGCGCTATCAGATCGACGCCCGCATGGAAGTCATCGGCACCGAAGGCGCACTGTACATCAACTGCGGCGAGGCCGGCCTGGAAATTCAGGACGCTACCGGCAATCACATGCCCGACACGCTGTATTGGCCCAGCCTGTTCGGTCAGCGGATCGGGGCCTTGCGCAACGAGTTTCGTTATTTTGCCGATTGCGTCAGCGCCGGCCGGCGACCCGATCGGATCACGCCCGACGAATCGCGCAGCTGCCGTGGCGCTGCTCGAAGCGGCGCAAGAATCGTCGCGGACCGGACAGGTAATCACGTTCTAAAGATCCACCGCGCTTTGGACAAGTGAGCCCTCGAAGACAATGACCTGGACACAACGACGTGACCCTAATGCCGCGCACGATCCATAAAGTCTTGATCACCGGCGCCAGCGGAAAGCTTGGCGCACCCCTGTGCCGGGCGCTGCTCGCGGCAGGCTATCAGGTGCTCGCCCTGCGCCACCGGAATTCGGTCGGCATCGACGGCGTGGAGGAAGTTCAAGGCAGTGTCGCCGATGCCGGATTGATCGAAGACGCTGGTCGGGCGCAGCGATGCCGTGATCCATCTGGCCACCTGCAAGGAAGACCGCGAAGCACTCTTCTCGGTCAGCCTGCAAGGCACGTTCAACCTGCTCGAAGCGGCCATGCGCACCCGCTCGCCGCAACGGGTCATCCTGGCCAGCGGCGATGCCGTCAATGGCATTTATTTCAATCCGCAACCGGTGCCCATTCGCGAAGATTTGCCGCTGGCCGCCTATCCGGGCTATTACGCACTTTCAAAAGTGCTCGAAGAGACCCTGTTTCAGCAGTATTACCATCAGGCGGGCGTGCCCGACCGTCTGCTTGCGCATCTCCTGGATCCACGCCGACGACGATATTCTCAACCATTTGACCGTGGCGGGCGAGTGCTTCGGGGTGCCCGTGTGGCGCGACTTGATGGACGAGCGCCAACGCGAGGTCTATGGTGGCTCGCGGGACGCGGCGGTCGCCTTGCGGCATCCCGGCGGCCAGCCCCTGCGCCGGCACATCGTGGCTGTGGAAGATTGCGTGGCGGCATTTCTGCTGGCCCTGGAGCGCGAGCGGGATCGAAGGCCAGACCTTCCTGATTGCGATGAACGATCCGTTCGACTACCCCCAAGCGGCCGACTATGCGGCCGAGCGATTGGGCATCGACGTGGTCGATCTGGTCGATCCGATCGGCCAGGATTTTTGCATCGATACCACGAAAGCCCGCTATCAACTCGGATACCAACCGAAAATCGATATCTACCAATTGATCGACCAGGCCGTCGAATTTCGCCGTAGCGGCCGCCCGCGTCGGCAGGCATCGGGCTACCAGGGTTGATTCAGCATTCCCGCGCAAACCGCTCGAGCACTCAGTCAGCCCTGATCTGATGGATCGACGCTGGGATTTTTTACCGCAGGACGCAAAGGGCCGCGGAGGAAGGAGTGATCGGATATTTCCTTCCACTCTGCGACTCTCCGCGTCCTCTGCGGTAAAATCCTGGCTGGCTTTAACAATCAATTCAACGCTGATGGTTCACCAGCGCGATAAGGACAATCTCGATGAGTCTGCAAGGCAAAGTGATTCTGGTCACGGGCGGAACTTCCGGGATCGGCGAAGCATGCACCGAGTGGTTTGCCCGCCAGGGTGCCAAAGTCATCGCGGCCTCGATTCAGGACGAAGCCGGCGCGGCATTGGCCAGGCGGCTGAGCGACGAGGGACACACCTGCCTTTTCCAGCACTGCGACGTCAGCCAAGAGTCCGACGTCAAGGCCGCAGTTGAATTGGCGATGCGGAGCTTTGGCCGGCTGGACGCAGTACATGCCAACGCCGGAGTGCTGCGCAACCAAAAAATCACCGACCTGACGCTGGAGGACTTTCACACGCTGATCAACGTGAACCTGCTCGGCTCGGTGTTGGTTTGCAAACACGCCATCCCGGTCATGGAAAAGCAGGGGCAAGGCACGATCTGCTTTACCACTTCGGTCGCGGCCGACATCGGCTTTCCGTCGCACGCCGTGTACGGCGCGTCGAAAGCGGCCGTCGTGGCGCTGATGCGCTCGCTGGTCACCGACCACAGCCCCAACGGTGTGCGTTTCGTGGCCGTCAGCCCCGGCACGATCGACACGCCGATGCTCGCCGCGTCCTGCGCGGGTTGGAGCACGCCCAAGGACGTCTTGTACGCCGAGGTCGCCAAGAAGATCCCCGTGCAGCGCATGGGCCAGCCGATCGACGTGGCCAAAGCCGTCGGCTTTCTGCTGGACGACGCGGCCGGCTTCATCAACGGCAGCGTCGTTCACCTCGAAGGCGGCACGCTCTGCCTGCCGCCGTGGTAAGCGCGGATCCGTGTGGGACCGCCGCCCGACAACCGCCGCCCCCGCGCCGCACTTTCTTTGGTGCCCCCGAAAGCGAAATGCCCGGGTGCTTTTCTCGGAGGGGTCTTTTTGCCGCAATCGACTGAACTGCCGGACACAATTGGCTAAAAATTGGGATATCTGCCAGATTTTTGCCTGATTGGAAGGGAAACTGGACTTAAGAAGTGAGGCCGTCGGACACGGGGCAACATCTTTTTTGTCAATCGGTTGACCGCTCATGACAGCAGCCACCGCCGAAAGCCAGCCACCGGCCTCGCCGGGGGATTCGACCCCCGAATTTCTGCGCCTTATGTCGGCGCACCAGTCACAGATCTTCGCTTACATTCTCAGCCTGCTGCCCAATTGGGATGACGCTCAAGAAGTTTATCAGGAAACGTCCGTCATCCTCTGGAAGGCGTTTGGCAGTTTCGAGCCCGGCACCAATTTTAGGGCCTGGGCGGCCAAAACGGCCTTTCATCAGGTGCTCGCCTTCCGCAAGCGGCAGAAGCGATTGCCGTTGCCGATGAGTGACGAGTTTTTGAAGACGGTGGCCGAAGAGGTCGATGCCACCGCAGATGCCCTGCAAGACGAGGTCCGCGCCTTGCGCGGCTGCGTGCAAAAGCTGCCTTCCGCGACGCGGAGCTTTTAAGGCGCTGCTACCAGCCCGGCGAAACCACCCTTTCGGTCGCCCGGCAGCTCGGTCGTCCGGCGGGCACCATCTACAAGTCCCTCACCCGAATCCGCCGTGCGCTATTTGCGTGCGTCCAACGGACCCTGGCCGCGGAGCGAGCCCGATGAACGTCCCCTTCGAAACCAATTTCGACGCTGCAAATTTCGACGATTCGCCGCTGGCCGAGCTGGTCGAACGGCTCTGTCACGGCGATCTCGCGGTTGCCGATGCCCAGCGGCTTGAGCAGTTGGTCATCGCCGACGCTTCCGCGCGGCGCTATTATGCCCGCTATCTCAACTTGCACGCAAATCTGCCGTGGCTCGTCGGCGCGACCGACGATATCGGCAATCCGTTGCCGGCCGCGACGGCCAGTCGTTCACCGCTGCTCGGCTTTCTGGCCAATGCGGTGCGAGTCGTACCTGGCGGCGAGTTCGTGGTCGGCGCCTGTTGGTGCTGGCGGTGGGCGCCGCATTCTGGGGTCTGGCGGCGCTCTTGGTACGGTTCGGCGAAGGAAGGCCCGACAAAGCACCCTCGGTCGCTTCGGTCGAGCCTCTCCGGCCTCGAAAATTGCCCGCGCAGGGGCCGTCCACGGCATTCGCCCGCTTGACGAGCGGCGCCGACTGCGTTTGGGTCGGCGCCGGTTCGCCTGGCGACGCGAGCGCGCGCGACCTCGAGGCCGGCGAAGTTCTCGACCTCGCTTCGGGCACGGCCCGGATCCTGTTTGCCACCGGAACCCGCATGAACATCGCGGGACCCGTTCGAATCACACTCAAGTCGACCGCACAGTGCGACCTGGCCCAAGGCCGGCTGTTCGCCCATGTGCCGCCTGCCGCCGTCGGCTTTCGGATCAGCACTCCCACGGCCGACGTGATCGATCTGGGCACGGACTTCGGCGTCGAAGTGGACGGACAGGGCCAGGCCAGCGTGAATGTGCTGACCGGCAAAGTGGACGTGTTGGTCGTGCGGGCGGAAGGCAGCTCGGGTCAGGCGGTCCGGGTAGAAGCCAACCAGGCCGTGCGAATCGGCCGCGACAAACTGGTCGTGCCGGTCCCGTTCGAAAAACAAAAACTCGTGGTCTCCGTCGATCCGGCCGACGAGATCCGCTCGCCTGCCGACGTGCAGGGTCTGCAGCTGTGGCTCACCACCCAGCGCGGGCTGGTTACCGACGAAGCCGGTCACGTCATCCGCTGGGCCGATCAGTCCGGCCACGGCTACGACGCCGCTCAAAGCGAGTCGGCCCGCCGACCGCTGCTTGTCGACCCGCTGGCCGTCGGCCCGCTGGAGCAGGGCGCAGGCGTGGCCCTGCGCTTTGACGGCGTCGATGATTACCTCGAGTGCCCCAGCGGGCTGGACATCGACGGCGCGGCCGACAGCACGTTCTTCGTGCTGTTGCGAAAAATTGGCGAGGTCAAACCCAACATGGGCATTTTCAGCCTCCGTTCGCGCGAGCATGCCGATTGGAACAGCGCCGACGGTTTTGCGCTGACCTTATCCGCCAAGAACGATAAGACCATTCAGGCGATGGAAGCCACGCCTTACGGGTCGAATCCCGGCTCCGACAACCTGGTCCTGGCCGCGGACTTGCCCGATGACGGACCCTACCTGGTCGCCATTACCAAAAAGCGAGGCACCGCCACGCTGCGGCTGGGTGGCAACACCCGGCAGGTCGACAGCTTCGCAATTCGATCCGACGGCGGACAATTTTCGGTGAATACCGCGGGCTATGTACTCGGGGCGCGGGCCGACGACGGCCGTCAGCGGCCGGGAATTTCGCTGCCGGGAAACGTCGAAATCGCCGAGGTGCTGGCGTATTCGCCGCGATTGTCGGCGCCGAAAGCACCGCCATCGAAGAATACTTGCGCGAGCGCTCGGACAACCTTCGAGCCGCACGGTGACACAGTTCCCAGCAGGCCCCGTCCGAACAGGCCCCGTCGGGCAGAAGCATTTCAACGGCAAGAACACAAAGGCGGAAAGGAGAACGAACCGCGAAAGGACCAATCGGCAGTGACTGCGGAAGCCTTCTCGCTTCTGGCACGTCTCGGTCGCGTTTTGAGGACGCGATGGCCTCTTTCGTCGTTCGACTTCCGATCCTGACATGACTCGTGTGGATGCAACCATCGCAAATCGACAGTTCCGCCGCCGCGGTTTTACGCTCATCGAGCTGTTGGTCGTGATCGCGATCATCGGCATCCTGGTCGCGCTGCTGCTGCCGGCCGTGCAGTCCGCCCGCGAATCCGCCCGGCGGTCGCAGTGTGCCAACAACTTGAAACAGATCGGGTTGGCCATGCTCGTCTATCACAGTTCGTTCGAAAAGTTTCCCGCCGGGATGACCTGGTTTCCGTCGAGCGATCTTTACGGCCCGCGCAATTTCTGGACGTTCTTCATCATGCCGCAGCTCGAAATGCAGAATTTGTATTTCTCGATCAATCGGTCCGTCGGTTATTCGGAGTCTCCCTCCGGCGGCGCGCAAATGAACAACACCGTCCCTTTCAGCACTTCGATTCCCGCCTACAACTGCCCCTCCGACACGCAGGGATTATTCCCCGGTTACGCAACGCCGGGCTGGACCCGTTCGAACTACGTCGCGTGTTTCAGTCCGGACGGCACCATGATCGAGCCGGGCGCCGACTTCCAGTACGACTCGTGCGCGAACGATCCGAGCATGAATCCTTCCGTCAAGAAGGCGACTTTCAACTGCAATCTGTGGCGCAGCACGGCCCAACTCCGCGACGGAACATCGAACACCATCCTGGCGTCCGAAACGATCAGCGGGCCGGACGGCTCGAACGATAACCGCGGGTTGTGGGTGTCGGACTGGGGAATCTTTTTCTCGGCCCATCGCGGGCCGAACTCCGCGGTGCCCGACGCGGTCTGGAGCGCGGTCATTCCGTACGGTTTTTGCAATACGTCCAAGGCCCCTTGCACCGGCTCGTCTCCGTGTTGGAGCACCGAGGATTACGCCGCCCGCAGCCAGCATACCGGCGGCGTGCAAACGGTGATGGCGGACGGCTCGGTGCACTTTGTCGCCGACGCCATCGACCTGACGCTGTGGCAGGCGCTGGCCAGCATCGCCAGCAGCGAAATCATCACCACGAACTGGGGAAATTGAACGTGCCGACCGCCCCGCATATCCGCTGCGCGATCGTTATGGCTGCCGCAGCCGCACTGGCAATTTCGGGCTGCGATGCGGGCCCGCGCCGCATGCGGCTGTGGGGCGAGGTGTCGTATGCCGACCAGCCGCTCAGCGAGGGGACGATCGTCTTCACGCCGCTCACGGGCACCCAGGGGCCGTCGACCGGCGGAGCGATCCAGGGGGGCAAGTATGAAGTGCCGGCCCGGGCGGGCGGCTTCCCGGGGGGCGTCTACAAGGTGGAGATCACGGCGCTGTCGCCCGACGGGCAAAAAGATTCCCAGCTTCATGGTCAAGAATGCGCCCGACTTCGAACTTTCGGAAAATTTCATACCCGAGCAATACAACCGCCAGTCGACGCTGCAAATCAGCGTCTCCGGCAATGCGGACGAGAACCATTTTGACTTTCGCCTGTAGAGGACGGCGGAAAACCGGCGGACCGCGTGGCGGCCGCCAGGCGTGCTTTTCCATTCGAACCCTTTCAGTTTTTCGGTACCCCAATTTTTCAAGGAGTAAGCTCATGCGTAAGACTCAACTCGGCTCGACGATCGTGGCGTTCTGTCTGCTTTGCAACATCTCGCTGGCCGCGTACATTTCCGGCAGCGTGTCCACGCCAAGCGAACCCAGCACCGTCGACTTGACGGCCCAGGGCACCCTTGATTGGGCGAAGTACAGCGTCACGACGAGCGACGTCACGTTTGTTGATAAGTCTGGCGGCCCGGGCGCCATCAGCAACGCGACGGGCTTCGTGCCGGCGAACACCTTCGTCGGCGACACCACCCACAATCCGACTTTCGACTGGACGAACGGGACCCTGCCGACTAGTGGATCCTCGAAGACCGGCGACACCACCACAGCGGGCTTCGGAGGCACTCTTAGCCTGACTGTGACCGCAAATGGCGGGCCCGAGATATTGGATGTCTACGTCGGCACCTACAATACCACTGGCACATTCACGGCTTCGTTCACCGACGTAGGAACTTACTCCCCCGCCACGTTTACGGCCGATAACACCGCCGTCCCGACGAGTCTGTACACGATCGACTTCCAGGCCCACGCCGGCGACGTGCTGAACGTGAGCTATAGCGCTGATAGCGGCTCGCTGGTGGTGTACGCGGCGACTTTGTCCGTGGTCACGCCCGAGCCGTCGAGCGTCGTGCTGATCGGATTCGGCCTCGTGGGCTTGTGGCTGGCGGCAAAGCGCAGAAAGAATGCGCATTGCTGATCGGATTTTGTCGAGCCGGCGGCAGCCTATTTTGGTGCGCGGAAGGCGGTCGCCTAGACAGGGCGCCGCTAGCCGGTGACCTGGGCGAAATGCGTGCGGACATATTCGTCCGCCTCGTCCATCGAGCGAAACAAAAGAGCGGCGGAAAGCTCGGTCGACCACGCCGTGCCGGTCCACACCTGGTAAACGTCGCTCATCCGGCGCGGGCGCGCTTGGAAGGCGTGGCGTGCGAAACCCGATCCGAACTGATGACATAGGCGTCGCCTTGTCGTCGCGTCATGATGCCCATGTTAAGCACCCGGGCCTGTTTGGCCCGCTCGAGATTGAGTGGACAAACCAAAACCGCAGTTTGCCAACCCTCTCCCTAGAGGGAGAGGGGTGAGAGCCGAGGCTGTCTTCTTTTCGCCCGCTACGCCGGAAGTGGGCAACGGATTTCGTAGCGGCTCATCCGATTGACCTTTTGCGGCAACTCGTTCACCTGGCATTCCACGCGATACTCGGCGATGGTCGTCGAGTGCGCCGACCCAGGCGCCGCCCATATATTCGAACGTGTTCTTGTTGTTATCTTCCAGCAGCGTGAAGGGCTTGCCGTACTGGGTTGGCGGCCGGCGCTCCGGAATCACCCGAATTTCGCGTTGGGTCGCCGCCTGGGCGGCGCGCATGTGCGGCTTGGGTCGTTTGTTATTCGGCCGATTTCGCTTTGCCATGAATCAATGCCCCCAGGGTTGGACGGAACCTTTGACCCGCTGGCCAAACGCACAGTAACGACCGCTTCTCGCGACGCCTTCGTGCCGAGCTGCCGCAGGGACGCATGCCGTGCGTCCCTGCGGCTCTCGCATTTATTGTCTCGGCAACGCCCGCTCTAACGGCGGCCGTATCCGCCCCGGCTTCCACCGCCGCCGGAGCTCCGCTCTTCGCGGGGCTTGGCCTCGTTGACCATCAGCCGGCGCCCGTCGTGTTCCTTGTCGTTGAGCGCCGTAATGGCAGCTCGGGCCGCGTTGTCGTCCGACATTTCCACGAAGCCGAATCCCTTGCTGCGGCCCGTGTCGCGATCCTGAATGACTTGGGCGCTGCGAACCTGTCCGAACGGGGTGAACAGTTCTTCTAAATTCCCGTTGGTGGTCTCATAACTCAGATTGCCGACGTACAGTTTTTTGGTCACCGCTGAACTCCTGGAGAGAAAAAGCCGACCCCAAACTTGCTTTCCGGGCCGAATTGGAAGGGGCCAGAGTGGAGGCCTGCCAAGTGGGAGAGGCGAGAGAGGAGCAGCGGGCAAACAGCAAAAAGCCAACGCCACGGATCCAGTCGTCCAACCGACTGCACTCACTATACCAGTTTGCGACCGCCCGGATAGGGCATTTCGGACCGGCCGCGGCGGCGATAGCAGTCTGGAAAATCTGGTTCACGAGGGAACTTCTTGACCCCCGGCTTCGACTAAGGATTAGCGGATTCACTTTTTCCCGAGCCGGGCCGAGAACGGTTCAATGGCCATTTAGGGAGCACCTGCCATGCGTAAGCTATCGCGAGTTCGCGTCAGCGGCGTATCCATAGGCGCCATTTTGGCAGCCACTTGTTGGATCACGATTCATGCCAGTGAGCCGGCCAAACCTGGCGCGAACGATGATAAACAGGGTGCTCCGGCCGACCAAATTCCGCTTGTGGTCCAACCGGCGCCCCCAGCGACCGCGCCGCAGCCCCTAGCCAAAGCCGCCGAACATGGCCTGGAGTACTTGGCGTCGCAACAGCATTCTGACGGGGGCTGGGGACAAGGCGGAGGTTGGCGTCAAGGCGGCTCCAGCGGCCGGGTCGAAGGACAAAACGTCGAGGATCCCAGCGACGTCGGCAACACTTGTATCGCCGCTTTGGCCCTGATCCGTTCGGGCAGCACTCCGCAGCAGGGACCCTACGCGCAGCACATCATTAAAGCAGTCGCCTTCATCAATCAGCGCGTCGAGAAGTCGGATCCTAAATCGTTGTACGTCACCGACGTTCGCGACACCCAGCTGCAACAGAAGATCGGCCAATATGCCGATACGTTCCTGGCTGCCATGCTGCTTTCCGAATTGAAGCAGCAGATGCCGGATGATAAGAGCGAAAATCAGCTGGTAGCGGCTTTGGATAAGACGATCGGCAAGATCGAAACTAACCAGAACCAAGATGGGACGTTCGCCGGAAATCACGGCTGGGCTTCGATTCTCTCGCAGGGTTTGTGCAGCAAGGGGTTGAATCGAGCCAAGCAATCTGGCGCCAAGGTGAAGGACGAGACACTCAATCGCGACTTCGCCCAAGCGGATAGGGCGCTGAAACTAAAAAAATCGGACATCAAGGCGAAGACCGAGGGGACGGCGCTGGCAGCCGGATCGGCGGCGCCCCGTGATAGCAGGAGACCCGCGTTAGCCGGCTCCGCGGCAGGCGGCTTCGCGGATCGCGGGGATGCAGGCGTGGATATCTACAACCTGTCGGCCAACACCAGTCGTCTTCAGGACCGGATGAACAGCAACTCGCAAGCAACGCGGAAGGCCAAGCAGGTGCTGGCGGATCCGGCGGCGCCGCGGTCGGAGAAGGAATCGGCCGAAGCGGAACTGAAAAGTATTGCCGCAAATTGCCCGGCGCAAGAATCTGCCGCTCGCGAAGCCGTGCAGGACATTCTCAAGCTGCTCGGCGATAAGCAGTTCATCGCCGGGTTCGGCAACAACGGCGGCGAGGAATTTCTCAGTTACATGAACATCAGCGAGACGCTGTTCGCCAAAGGTGGATCCGACTGGGAACACTGGAACAAATCGGTTGGTGAAAATTTGGAGCACGTGCAGAACAAAGACGGCAGTTGGAGCGGCCAGCACTGCATCACCGGACGCACGTTCTGCTCCGCCGCGGCCCTGCTGACGCTGATGGCCGATCGAGCTCCCATGCCCCTGGCCGGCAAAGTCAGCGATCTGAAGCGCTGACATCACATCCTCGGTTTCGTAGCGATTGCGAACGTCGCGGTTCAATCTGCGAGGACACATTTCTATGCAGACGCATGCGGACCGCGGCCGATCGATTGCCATCGCCTTCGTGATCGCTGTTTTTGTCCTGCGCTGCCCGTGCAGCCAAACGGGCAGCGTCAGAGCCGATGACGACACGATCGATCGAATCGACCGCTCGCTGGCCGCCGGCGCCGGATTTCTGGTTGCGGCCCAGGCGGCCGACGGCGCCTGGCGCTCGGACACCTATGCGCCCTTGAAGGAGGGAGATGCGCTCACTGCCCTCGTTCTGAATGCGCTTCTCGTCCAGAACCCCAGCCCGCCGCTGACAGCCGCCTGCGAGAAAGGGGCGGCCTATTTGGTGGGAATGATCCAGTACGGCGCGCCGGGACATCTAAACTACCCCGTCTATACCGCCGCCGATGCCGTCGTGGCCCTGAGCGTTACCCAAAATGCAATCCCCCAAAAAGCAATCCAAGCGCGGGCCGCCTGGCTGAGCTACCTTTCCGAGCGGCAACTCACAGACGATCTCGGCTGGTCGCGCGAGGATCCCGACTATGGCGGCTGGAGCTATGCCGCGGCGCCGCCTCACAAGCCTCAGTCCGGTGAAACGGGTTCTCCGCTGAACCGAGCGAATCTGTCGGCCACGACGTTTGCTCTCGTGGCGCTGCGAGTCGCCGGGGCTTCTCCCCAAGATGAGAGAATCCGCAACGCGCTATCGTTCGTTTCCCGCTGCCAGAACAGGCAGCAGGACGACCAGAAATCGATCGGCCACGGGCTCGACGACGGCGGCTTTTTCTTCATGCTCGACGATCCGGTCCGTAACAAGGCCGGCGCAATTCCAACGGATCGGCCCGACCCGTGGCAGTTTCGCTCGTACGGCAGCGCCACGGCCGATGGCCTGCGCTGCCTTTTGGCCTGCGGTCTGGATGCCGAGGATCGCCGTGTCGCCGAAGCGCAACGATGGCTGAATCAGCATTTCAGTGCGAGTCGCACCCCGGCCAGTATGCCGCCGACCGCGAATATACCCGCAATTCGCTGTACTATTATTATGCCTGCTCGGTGGCCGCCGCACTTGGCGCGGTCGATCGACGAAATGCCACCAATCCGAACGGCACCGCAACCTGGTCCGATTCGCTGGCGGCGGAACTGATGCGACGCCAGGAGCGGGACGGTTCATGGGTCAATTCCCAGGTCGATGTCCGCGAAGATGATCCGTACATCGCATCGGCATTTGCGATGCGCGCTCTGACGGTTTGTCGGGCGTCCCTGGCAAGAGCCAAGCGATAAGCTGCAATCTGGCACCTCGCCAGTCGCCGGCACATGAGTCTCCAACAAACAAGTATCAGGAGACCGTCGAAAAAGAGGCCGGGCACATCCCGCAATTCTGTCGGGCAAGCGACACGGCCGTCCTATTCCCTAACCCCTATCCTCGAACCTCTAGCCCCTCTCCTATCCCCGCACTTCGTGCTGCGGGTGCAAGCGATTGTCGGAGCGAACGGCGATGCGATTGATGGCGTTGAGAAACGCTTTGCCGCTGGCTTCGATGCTGTCGGTCGAAACGCCCCGGCCGCGATACAGCCGTCCGGAGTGCTCGACCTCGACGTTCACTTCGCCCTGGGCGTCCTTGCCGACGGTCACCGCCTGCACGCGAAAATCCTTGCAGACGACGCTGACGCCGGTCAGCTCTTCGATCGCCAGAAAGATGGCATCGATCGGGCCGTCGCCGCAGGCCATTTGCTTGCTGATCTGCTCCTCGCCGTGCTTGAGCGTGAGCCGCACTTGCGGCGTGTGGCCGGTGCCGGCGCTGATTTCGTAGGAGCCGAGCGACCACATGGTGGCCTCGTCGTGCAATTCGTGATCGACGAGGGCGGCGATGTCGGCGTCGTAGATTTCCTTCTTCTTGTCGGCCAGCACTTTGAACTGCTCGAAGACGGTTTGCAGTTGCTCGCCGGACAGGTGATAGCCCAGCGCCTTGGCGCGATCGGCCAGCGCGGCGCGGCCGCTGTGCTTGCCCAGCACCAGGTCGGTCTTGGCGAAGCCGACGTCCTCGGGCCGCATGATCTCGTAGGTCGTGCGTTCCTTGAGCATGCCGTCCTGATGGATGCCGGCTTCGTGGGCGAAGGCGTTGCGGCCGACGATCGCCTTGTTGCGCTGCACCTGGATGCCGGTGATGTTCGAGACCAGCCGGCTGGTCGGCACGAGCCGCTCGGTGTTGATGCCGGTCGTCGGCGTCGTAGATAGTCGTGCCCGGGTGCGCAGGGCCATGACGACTTCTTCCAGCGAGCAGTTGCCGGCCCGCTCGCCGATGCCGTTGATCGTGCACTCGATCTGCCCGGCGCCGTTCTCGACGCCGGCCAGGCTGTTGGCCACGGCCAGGCCCAGGTCGTTGTGGCAATGGATGCTGATCACCGCCCGATCGATGTTGGGCACGCGCTCGCGCAGCGTGCGGATCACGCGGCCCATGTGGGCGGGCGTGGCGTAGCCGACCGTGTCGGGAATGTTCACCGTGGTGGCGCCGGCGGCGATGGCCGCCTCGACCACCTGGCAGAGGAAATCGATCTCGGTGCGGGCGGCATCCTCGGGCGAGAACTCGACGTTGTCGCAGTAGCCGGCCGCCCGCCGGACGCCGGCCACGGCCCGCTCGATGATCTCCTCCTTGTTCATCTTGAGCTTGAATTCGCGATGGATGGCGCTGGTGGCCAGAAAGATGTGGATCCGCGGCGACTCGGCATGCTTGAGCGCTTCCCAGGCGCGGTCGATGTCGGCCTCGTTGCAGCGGGCCAGCCCGCAGACCACCGGTCCGCGGATCGTCTGGGCGATCTGGCGGACGGCCTCGAAATCGCCGGGCGAGGCGATCGGAAAGCCGGCCTCGATGATGTCGACGCCCAGGTCGACCAGGGCCTGGGCGATTTCCAGCTTCTCGCTCAGGTTCATGCTGGCGCCGGGCGATTGCTCGCCGTCGCGGAGCGTGGTGTCGAAAATCCGGATTCGTCGGCGTGTGCTCATGGCAATTCATTCTGCGTTTCGAAGGGGTGCCGTAAAAACAAAAAAACCCCGCGGCCGGCTGTCGGGCCCAGGGTTCGTGGATCGCTTGATTTTCCGCTCGCAGGGGAGCGCTATCGACGAACCCTAAGCTTGACGCCGACAAAGCGCCAACAGCAACGAGGATCGGCTCGGAAGCACCATCTGGAAACCGCCGGCTGGAACACCATTTTTCATGGCGACCGGGACCATTGTCGACTCTATCGCAGAGCCAGACACCGGTCAAGGCGGCGCGGTTCGCGCTCCGGTTTCGGCCGCTCGCGCCGCACACTCGGCACCGCTCCGCTCTCGGGACGTCAACTTTCGCAGCTAGTGCCGAAAGCCGCCGGCAGCTCCGAAAGCCCGGTTCTACGCGAAACTGTCTTCTTCCACCACCGAAGGTACGGCCTCGACGGCCGGGCGACCACTCTTTTCGTAGCCCAGGCCGCGGAGCACTTCCAGCACTTCGCTGCACGTGGGGAACATCCGGCCGCTGGAGCGTTTGTAGTTGTCGAGCGCGTGCATGAACTCGACTTCGGCCTGGGTATAGTCTCGCTCGCAGGTGGTGGGATCGATCTGCCGGCGGCGGTTGACTTTCTCGCGGCGCTGACCCAAACCGGTCTCCTCGGCCGCGGGCGCGTCGGCCGAGCGGCGGTCGGTCTTGGCGCGGCGGTCTAGCGTAACGATGCGAGATATCTTCTTGGTCTTGGTCACGTTGACACCCCTTGTGCTCAAAAAAATCCCCGGGCGGCTGATTCCACGTCGCAGAGGTAGAAATCGGTGCGCGGCCTGTCAAATCTTACCACCTGCGAAAAAACTAGGGCTTTTCCGGCTTGCACGGGTGCGCGAACTTTTTGCGATTGAGCAAAGATGCCGGTTCTGCGGGTAACGAATGTACCGGATGCAGCAGGGCCGGCGCAGAGCAGCGGCTCGCCGGACGCGCAGGAGCGGCTCACCCGCCATGCAATCCGATCGCGCGGCACCGAGCCGTCCGGTCCAACCGCCCTAACCGCGCCGCGGCTCGCCGGTGGGCATGGCCCGCTTGAGAATTTGCCAGGCTTCGGTCATCGAGACTGCCACCGGGCGCAAACTCTGCGAAACGGTAAACAGCGGCTCGCTGGCCGCGGCAAGATCGGCCCTGCCGTCGCCGGCCAGCTCAATCGCCACGTCGGGAATTCGGTGCACGACCGTTGCCAGCTCCTGACCGGTGCCCACGACCACCGCGTCGATGCCTTCGGCCATCGCTGCAATGCGGGCGACCACCGCATCACCGCCAAGGACGGGCGGATCCAACGACCGGCTGTCGTCCGTGGCCAGTGCCTCGCCGGCGGAAAGCGCCCCCAACGACACGGTAAGCTCCGCCACAGGTTGCGGCGCTG
The DNA here is from genome assembly GCA_963793635.1 of uncultured Planctomycetaceae bacterium. Taxonomy (GTDB): domain Bacteria; phylum Planctomycetota; class Planctomycetia; order Pirellulales; family PALSA-1355; genus CAWCAX01. The sequence continues at coordinate 2,906,394 of CAWCAX010000004.1, read as the reverse complement.
CACCGGACTGAATCACCGCGACTCGTGGCGGCAGCCGCGGCGCCCGGGCTGCGAACCGCTGGAGAAGTACATCGCCAGCAATGTGGCGGCGGCCACGCCCATTGCGCCAACTCGTGCCGCCCGAGTTCGAAACCGCGAGGCGGAAAGCACCCTGCGGGAACCCCCTCGCGGCCCAGCCAGTTCGGCCAGTACGCGCTCGGCCAGCTCGTGATCCCCCAGCTCGCGATCCCACTGCGGCAACGGGCACTCCAGCCGGTGGCCCTCGGTCCTGGAAAGTTCCGCGGGCGGCCAGCCGGCCAGGATGTCGCAGACCAATTCGAAACCTGTATGCCGATCGCGACATGCGGCGCACGACTCCAGGTGAGCGCGCAGCAGCGGGTCGTCCTGGGGCGACTCGCGCAAATCGAGGATCTCGTTCCAGCAAACGTCGAAATCAGAGCAACGCATGACGCGATTCCTCCAATACACCACGCCGCGATAGCCGTTCAACCAACTCGCGCCGCGCCCGATGGACCCAAGTCTTCACCGTGCCTACCGGACAATCGAGCGCGGCAGCAATCTCCAGGTAACTCAACTGCTGCTCGTGAAACAACAGGAAGGCCTGCCGGTACTCGGCCCGCAACGTCGCCAGCGCCAGCCCGATCTCCTCGGACAGTGTGTCGAATCCCGCCGGGCCGCTGCCCTCGTCGACCGCCGGATCGGCCAGCGACACAGGATTGGCCAACGATATGGTCGCCGGCCGCCGCGAACGAGCGGCCAACCAAGTCCGGCAGCGATTGCCCGCAATGGCCAATAACCAGGGCTCAAAGTCGCGGGTCTGGTCCCAGCGGGCAAGTCCGCGCAGGCGCGCACCAGCGATTCCTGGGTGACGTCTTCGGCGTCGTGCAGATGTCCCAGCATGCGATAGCAGAGGCCGAACACTCGACCGCGATAGCGGTCCACCAGTTCGACAATGGCCGACTGCTGACCGGCCAGGCAACGATTCACGAGTTCGCAGATTTCTCGAGACAATTCCGTTCGACCTTTTGAAAACAGCGGCTGCGACCCCACACACCCAGCAATACCCACCGGCAGGTGCGCGGGTTTCAGCCGGCTCAAGCGTGGCGTCGATTGTACCGCCTGCCGCCGTGCAAACCCAACGGCTGCACCAACCGGGTTTGCCGGCCAGCGACGGCGGCGCTCCGGGCACGTCCTTGAAGTGAGCGGCGGCGTTGCATACTTTCCTCCCACACTCTGCGCGGCCCCTAAGCAATCGGTAGCCTGCGCTCGCAGCAAAGGGGACTGGGCGAAAACCGTGAAATTACCTCTAAAGTAAGGTGTTGCAAGATACTTAGGGAATTTCTTAGCTCGGCCGATCGCGGTTGGCACATTGATTGCAATCCAGTCAACACAAGCTTGTCGCTTCCCCGTCTGGAGCAAACCGGCTCGGCGGCGAGCGATGTCTCCCGGTGGACCTGAATACGCGCCGGAATTCGAACGTAAGGCCAGCATCTCCCTGGAGGTCGACTCCGCCATCGCCTTCAGGGAGATGCGGCCGTTTCTGGTGCCCCGGGCCCGGTGCGGTCCCGCTGCGGCAAATGCCTTGCGGATTCTTGGCCGTCGCATGTTCGACGTTTTGACGCCGGCCTTTGGACTCTCTGGCTTCCGCCTAGCCAGTAGAATGCCCCAACGACTTGGGCGGGCTTGCCCGCCCAAGTCGGGGTGTTGTTTCGCTTGCCGACAGCACCCGCGATTGTCCGAATCTCGAAGCGCCGCGCGAGCTTTTTCAGTCCTTCGCGGTCGAAACCTTCAACCGCTCGAGAATCGCGCCGATCTCCCCTACCGCCGCCGTGAGCGATGCCACGGCCATCTGAAAATTCGTGTGCGTCGAGACCTCCGGCTGGATCCGGGCGAAAGTCTCACTCGCGGTGCGCAGTTTCGAAAATTTCTTGCCGGCCAGCCGCAGATAAGCGTCAACGTCCTGCTCGCGCCAGGCCGCGCCGACCGCGAGATGATAATCGTAGAGCGTACGATGAACGTCGGACAGTTCCTCGTCTGCGGCCGCCTCGTCCGAGTGCTTTAAGAAGGCACGGACCATCCATACGTGGCTGAGCAGCGTATCGATCCGCCGCATCGCTTCGTCGGGCTTCAGTTCGGCTGGCGGCATGGTGTTGGGATAGGGCTGGCGCTCCGGCTGGCGAAATCGAACTATGTCTTGACCGGCGCCGCGACGGGAATCTTGGGCGGCGCCGCGTGCGGCGCTCCCTTGGGAGCGAACACCAATACCGTGATGGCCCCGGCCACGACCAAGAGCAAACCAGCGAAAAAGACGGGATGGGCCTGGCTCCAAGTGCCAGCCGCAAACATCGTGGTGAACGTGTTGACCACTGGGGCTCCGCCAAAGACCAGCGGCATCACGTATACCGGCTTGCCGCCGAACGTAAAGGCCATGATGATTCCCAGGGCACCGATCGCGCCGGCCGCTCCGCCCGCCAGGCTCCACAGCGAGCCGGCAAACGTAAATTCGCCCGACTCCGTGGCCAGCAAACTGCCGGCGCCCAGAACGGCAATCACGAAGTAAGCCACGCCGACACAGATTAGCGGCCGCAGGCGGCTGCCCTGCATGGCCATCTGTCCCTTGTGCAGCAAGGGACCGTAGACGCCCCAGGCAATCACGACCGCCGCGATTGAAACGCCTATTTTCACCAGATCGGTCAACGTTAGGTCGACAATCGCCCGACCGGCCACTGCGGGAGCTTGGGGCTTGAACAGCAGCACCGTGACGGCGCCAGTGATGACCAGGATCAACCCGGCATAAAAAATCGGTCCTGCTTGCCGATAGTTCTTGCCCAGGGTCATCGTGAAAAACGTATTGATGACGGGCGCTCCGCCGAAGACCAGCGGCATCACATAAATCGGCTTGCCGCCGAATTTGAACGCCATGATGATCCCCAAGGCACCGATCGCGCCGGCCGCACCGGCCGACAGACTCCAAATCAGCCCGGAACTGCTCCAACCGCCAGTCTCGGGCCGCAGCCGCAGCAGAACCAGCGGCGCCAGCACGGCGATCAGAAAATAGGCCAGACCCACGCAGACGAACGGACGCAGACTGCCGCCGCCCATGTCTTGCTGCCCGTGGTGCAGCACCGGGCCGTAGACACCCCAGCAGATGGCCGTCAGCAGCGTGAAGAAAACGACCGTCAGCATGCCTCGCATCGTTGATGGCTCCGAGTGGGATTGGCGGCAGGGGAGATCGGGCTTGCACGTCGGCAAGCAGCCGCCCCGCTCAAGGCCCAGTCTATCAAATCAAGCACACGCAGGCGACTCGCCTCGTGGCCAGCGAAGCGGGCCGCGTGAAACGATGCGGCAGGACGCCTACACCGGCGCCGCTTCGATCACGCTGACTTCGCTGCCGGTGGGCACGATCCGCGCCAATTGAAAGCCAGCCCCGGAAAGCAGCCGCCGGAACTCCTCCTCGCTGCGCTCCTTGCCGCCGGGAATCAAGAGCATTGTCAAGTCGAGCAGTTTGGTGAACGAGGGATTGTTTCCCGGCTGGACGACGCCCTCGATCAGCAGCAGCTTGCCGCGTCCGGCCAGCGCGGCATGCACATGCTGAAGAATTTGAGTCGCCTTTGCATCGTCCCAGTCGTGAATGATGTGCCGCATCAGATACGCATCGGCGCCGCCGGGCACCGATTGGAAAAAGTTGCCCGAGAGCACCTGGCAACGATCCAGCACGCCGGCCGCTTCGAAGTTAGCCTTCGCCCGGGCGGCGACATTAGGCAGATCGATCAGCATGCCGCGGAGTTGGGGATGTTTTTGCAACGTCGCGACGAGCAGGCTGCCGTTGCCGCCTCCCACGTCGGCCAGGGTACCGATGTTCGAAAACTCGTAGGCGGCGAGCATGGCCGCCGTCTCCTCGCCGTGAACACCGACCATGGCTTCGTCGAAAGTGCGGCCCTGCTCGGGATGCTGACTGAGGAACTCGAACACCGGAGTGCCGTGAATCGTTTCGAACACGGTTTCGCCCGTCTTCACGGCGTCGAGCAAGCGGCCGTAGCAGGCGAAATGTTCTTCACCCATCATGATGGCCAGCGATCGTTGCGATCCGGCCACGCCGCTCCGCAGGCATTCGGCCAGCGGCGTGATGGCAAACCGGCGATCGTGCTCCTCGGCAAAGATTCCGACGCTGGCCAAAGCCCGCAGCAGCCGGTAAAGAGACGCCGCGTGCGTGCCGGTGGCTTTGGCCAGATCGTCGGCCGAGCGCGAGGAACTTGCAACTAGATCGGCCAGACCCAACTTCGCCGCGACGTAGATCGCTTGCGAAATCCAATATCCCGTCAGCATCCGGCGAAACTGGTCCTGGGGCGAGGTGGGCGGCATGTGGCTTCTCCTAAGGTCGAAGGTGCGCAGGATTGGTCGAGCCTGGGCGGGAACGAGTTGGCAGCTTGCCACGAAATCCGTAATTCCCCATTCCCTCGGATCGGCTGGCGCGAATAATGATAGCGGTTCGTCCCTCCACGGCACAACCGGCGCGTCCATTGCATGTCGCTCATCAACTTTTCGATCCAGCACGGTCGCACGCTTGACCAGGCCCGAGCCCAGTTGGGCCAAACCGTGGCCGAGCGCAGAGCCGATTCGGCGCCGTGTTGCCGTGCGCCGATTGGAGCGACGATCGGAACCGCGTCCGGCTGATCGGCACCGGCTTCGAAATCGAAGTCTGGGTCGATGCCGCCGAAGTTCATCTGCGCGGCGACATTCCGCTGTTGGCAAAGCTGCTGGGGGACAAATTGATCGGCGGCCTCAAGGGGCTGCTCGAACACGACTTTACCAAGCGGCTCAAGGGCTGAGAGCGGGGGTTCTTGCCAATTCCAGGCGGGCTTTGTAGGTCGGCAAAATCGGTACAACCGGCTTCGATGACCCACCGTTGAAGTGGGTTGTTGGTGCAGCTAAGCTGATTCTATATCTCGCGACGCGACCACCCCCTCGGGCCGAATCCGGCCAAGGCACACTAAAGGCCCTCCTCATCATGAGCGTTTGCTTGGTTACCGGGTCCGCGGGACTCATTGGAGCAGAGGCGGTCCGTTTCTTCTCCGCCAAGGGCTTTCGCGTTCTCGGCGTCGACAACAACATGCGGAAGCAATTCTTCGGCGATGACGGCGATACCCAGTGGAGCCGCCGCGAGCTCGAAGCAACGATTCCCAATTACACCCATTTTAACCTCGATATCCGGGATCGCGACCGAGTCGAACCCCTGCTGGCTGAATATGGCAGCGATCTTGCGGTGATCATTCACACCGCCGCCCAGCCATCGCACGACTGGGCGGCCAAGGATCCGCATACCGACTTCACGGTAAATGCCAATGGAACGTTAACGCTCTTGGAAGCAACTCGAAAACATTGTCCGCGGGCCAGCTTCCTGTTCACCTCCACCAATAAAGTCTATGGCGATAATCCCAACCTGCTGCCGCTGGTTGAATTGGAAACGCGCTGGGAGGTGGACCCGGCGCATCCTTACCACGCTCACGGAATCGACGAGCAGCTCTCCGTGGACCACACCAAGCACTCTCTGTTCGGTGTCTCGAAACTGTCGGCCGACGCCATGGTCCAGGAATACGGCCGCTACTTCGGGATGAACACCGTTTGTTTTCGCGGCGGCTGCCTGACCGGTCCGGGGCATTCCGGAACGATGCTTCACGGCTTTCTGTCCTATCTGATCAAGTGCTCTCTGACGGGGGCAAAATACACGGTCTTCGGCTACAAAGGCAAACAGGTCCGCGACAATATTCATTCGTTCGATCTGGTCAACATGTTTTGGAATTACTGCCAAAACCCGCGACCCGGCGCGGTGTACAACGCCGGCGGAGGTCGGCACAGCAATTGCTCGATGCAAGAAGCCATTGCCTTGTGCGAGCAGCGCACGGGTCGCAAGATGAATTGCGAGTACTCGGACCAGAACCGCGTCGGCGATCATATTTGGTACATCAGCGATACCCGCAAGTTTCAAGCGGATTATCCCGACTGGAGTTATTCCTACGATATCCCCCGCATCATTGACGAAATCTTCGCTTCGCTGTCCAAGCGTGTCTAATCCGCGGCCGGTGCCCTGCTGAATGTCCCCATGATCTTCAAAAGCGTATTGATCACCGGCGGAGCCGGCTTCTTAGGCTCCAATCTGGCATTGTTATTCCGGCAGGCGTTTCCCGACCTGGCCGTGACGTGCTTCGATAATCTTAAACGGCGCGGGAGCGAGCTGAATCTTCCGCGGCTGAAGGCCGCCGGCGCCGGCTTCCAGCACGGGGACATCCGCTGCCCCGAAGACTTGGAAAGCCTGAGCGATTTCGATTTGCTGATCGACTGTTCCGCGGAGCCGTCGGTCCAGGCGGGACTGGCCGGATCGCCTCGATTCCTGCTCGAAACGAATCTCGTCGGCACGATCAACTGCCTGGAGGCGGCGCGTGCCCGTCGGGCGGCGTTTTTGTTCATCAGCACCAGCCGGATCTTTCCGATCGCCCGCTTGAACGCGCTGCCCTTTATCGAAACCCCGACGCGTTACTCCTGGCAGGCCCAGGACGGCCTCAGGGGCTTCTCCGAATACGGCGTCGCCGAAGACTTTCCGCTGGACGGTGCCCGCTCCTTCTATGGAGCCAGCAAGTTGGCCTGCGAGCAGTTGGTCGAGGAGTATGTCTACAGTTATGGTATGAAGGCCTTGATCGATCGCTGCGGTGTCTTGGCCGGCCCTTGGCAGATGGGAAAAGTGGACCAGGGAGTTGTCGCGCTCTGGGTCGCGCGCCATTATTTCCGACAGTCGCTGCGCTACACGGGTTTCGGCGGCGAAGGTAAACAAGTTCGCGATCTGCTGCATATCCATGACCTGTTCGATCTCCTGCTGCTGCAAATGGCGCACTTGGAATGCTGGGACGGCAGGGTTTACAACGTCGGCGGCGGAAATGACGTATCGGTCTCGCTCCGCGAGCTGACCGCGCTGTGTGTCGAGGAAACCGGGCACCGCGTCACGATCGAGCCGTTTCCGCAAACGGCCAGCGTGGACTTGAGGATTTACGTGACCGACAACCGTAAGGTGCAGAAAGATTTTGGTTGGCGGGCAGCCCGTTCGCCCGCGACGATCGTTCGCGACGTGCGAGAATGGCTCGATCGGTACAGCGAAACATTGAAAAACATTTTTACCTGAGGCCGCGCCCCAGACGGATTCAGCATGAGCGAGAAACTCTCGGTCGTCGTTCCTGCGTACAACGAAGAGCAGAACATCGTCAAATGCATCCAGGAGTTAAGGTCGACGCTTCGTGACAAGTATCACATTCCCTACGAGGTCCTAGTCGTCAACGATAATAGCAAGGATCGGACCGAGGAGGTCGTCAAGGCTGAGATGGCTTACGATCCTGCGGTGCGGCTGATCGGCAGAAGTCCGCCGGGGGGATTTGGCCGCGCTATCCGATCCGGCCTCGATGCGGTCCGGGGCGACGTGGTCGTGATCTACATGGCCGACTCGTCGGACCACCCGGAGGATGTGGTCGCCTATTACCGAAAGATTCAAGAAGGTTACGACTGCGTGTTTGGATCGCGGTTCATCCACGGCAGCGAAGTCCAGAACTACCCACCGGCGAAGTTGATCGTCAACCGGCTGGTGAACCGCTGCATCCAATTCATGTTTTGGACGCGTTTCAACGATCTGACCAACGCATTCAAAGCCTACCGCACCGAGGTCATTCGCGACTGTGGCCCCTATCGGGCGAGCCATTTCAACCTGACCTTGGAAATGTCGCTCGGCGCGTTGATTCGCAAGTACCACATCGCCGAAATTCCGATCCACTGGTACGGCCGCACCTGGGGCAGCTCGAATCTGAAGCTGCGGGAAATGGGGCGCCGGTATTTGAGCACCTTGTTGATGATGTTCTTCCAGCGTTACTTGATCGGTGACGACCTGCTGGCCGAACGATTGGCCAGCAACCACACCTATCATCGGAATCTCCAGGACCTGGAAGCGCGACTCGAGGTCCTTGAGGACACGGTCGAAGTGCTCGACGCGAACCGTCTTGCCGCGCAACTGGCAGAACGCAGGACAGGGCAAGTGAAGGACGCATCTTGATGAACCGCTCCGAGTCGGTCAGCCCAGGCAGCGCCGCTGTCGAGACGCGGAAACATTCGATGTGGCTCGTAATCGGCGACCTGGTGACGTGCTGCGCCGCGATGGGCGTGCTGTTCCTGCATTGCCTCTTCCGATCGCCACGGAAGCTTTTCTGGTCGGATGAGGTCCTGACCGAGCTCGCCGTTCGCAACGCGTCGTTCTCCGAGACGCTGGCCGCGCTTCGCGATACGATCAATGCCATGCCGCCTGGCTATTTCACCGGGCTCTGGCTGTGGAGCAAGGCTTTCGGCACGTCGGATTTTGCCCTGCGGGCCTTTTCCAGCCTCGCGATGGGCTGTGCGTGGATCCTGTGTTGGCTTCTGCTTCGGCAGTTCTGCTCGCGGCTGACGGCCATCGTTGCCACCACGACGGCGATGGCTTGCAGTCCGGACATTCTGTTTTTCAACGTCGAAGCCCGATGCTATGCACAATACCTGGCGGCCTTCCTGGCAGCCGGCTTGTTGTTCGTCCTGTCCTTCCGCCGCCCCCAGGCGCCGGCGCTGCGATCGTTGCGGCCACGATCTTGGCCCACGCGCTGCTTGTCACGACGCACTACATCGGATGCATCTACAGCGCGGCATTGATTGTCGCAGCAGCACTATCCAGCGTGCTGACACATCGTCGTGCATTGAGGGACTATGTTGTGGCCGCGACGATTGGCGCGGCCGTGGCGTCACTGGACGTGCCATTTTACCTGGCCCAGCGGAGCCTCGGCGGTGCCGACAACTCGCTCCCCCGTCCCGGATTAGCGGCATTGATCGGGCTCTATGGATTTGATTCTCAATTTAGAGTACCGGTCGTGGCACTGCTGCTGGCGATGTTCGCCTTCGCCTATCTTGCAATCCCAGGCCGTGATTCGGTTCCGGAGCAGACCGGCAGGATACCCCGGTTTCACGATCAAGTTCCGGTGCAAGCCTATGCAACGACCCTGTTGGCCGTATTTGCGCTGTGCGTGACGGCAGTCCTGGTTCCGCTGACGATCTGGATGGAGTCGTTCGTAGGACTCCGATTGTTTCTCCAGCGGTACATGCTGCCTACCTTCGTCGTATGGCCTTGTGTTTTGGCGATTGCGATTGAACGGCTGACCCTGGCTGCGGACCAATCCCGCCTGGCCATCGGCGGCAAGCTCGGTGCCTGGATGGGCCATTCTCCTAAATTGTGCTGCGCGTTATTAGGAATGTTGTCTGTGGTGTTCGTGACTTGGAACATCTTCGGAAAAGACGAAAGGATTCCGCAGGAGCGGGCCATTGCGAAAGCGGTCCAGGAATATGGCGTTGGCTTCGCCTCCACAGAGCTGCATGCAACTTCGGAGGTGCGGCACTTAGGCGGCCCAGCGACGTTCGTGAAAGTCGTCGGGGGCGATCAACCCAAGGTAGCCATTAAAATCGCCGAGTCGCTCGATCGGCGATACTGGAACGGCTACGTGATTTCCTCGGACGACCTTAAGAGCGGAAATTGGACCTTCATCGTTCGCCGGGCGGATTGGAACCAATGGCTCGACGCCGGCATGGTGTCGGACGATTGGCGCATCGTGAAGCAAATTGACACAACACTGCTCATCGTCGAGCGGTGACGACCGCCTTCGGCAAGCAGCCGGCAGAGGCTTGCACGGTCTGCCGATTGCCACCTGCCTCAGGCGGTGCGTGCTGCCCGCACATTTGACAGGCGCTCATCGGACTTTATGCGTTCGGCGAGGTTTGCCGTCGATATGAGAACGCTACAGACGCAGCCGCTTGAAGAGGGACTCCGGAATGATCCGAATGACCGCCATGATGATTCGCCAGAACCAAGGGGTATAGATTTCGTTGCGCCGGCGGCGGAGAGCCCGATCGATGTCACGAGCCACGCGCTCGGGCGAAGCCACCAGCGGCGACTTCGGATTGATTCGGCCTTGCGTCATTGCGGTATCGACAAAGCCGGGCTTGATCGAAAGCACATGCACGCCTTCGTGAAAGAGCCGATTTCGCAACCCCTGGAGATAGGCACTCAGCCCGGCTTTGGCGGCTCCATAGGCATAATTGCTTTGCCGGCCGCGGTCGCCGGCAACCGAAGAAATAGCCGCCAAATAGCCGCCTCGCTTTTGCTCCACCAGTCGCGCGGCGAACAATTCGAGCAACGCCGCAGCGGTGGTGAAGTTCACATCGATCGTTCGCCGCAGCACGGTCGTGTCTTGCTGCGCATCCGGCTGGTTCGCCAAAAAGCCATAGCACAGCACCACTCCGTCGATCGGGCCGGCAAACCGCTGGACGCATCGCTCGACGAAGGGCGCATGCGCGGCATAATCGAGCGCGTCCAGCGGTTCGACAATGACTTCCGACCGATATCGCAAACGCAAATCGGCCGCGACTCGCTCGATCTGTTCCAAATCGCGACCGGCCAGAATCAACCGGCAACCGCGGGCCGCCATGAGGCGCGCCAGCGACCGTGCAATTCCAGAAGTCGCTCCAAGAATGACTACCTTTTCGTTCATCGGCTCTCCACGATTCCCAGGCGCCGGGCCTGCGACGACGCAAATCGCTGCTCAGGATCCAACCGGCGTTTGATCGCCTGAAACTCCGCGAGGCGCGGATACATGGCAGCGAAAGTCCCAGCCGACATGAGCGAGTCTTTGGCCAGGTACAGCCTTCCCCCGTGCCGCAACAAAATGTCATCGAGCTCTCTGATGAGCGCTCGCAGATCCTCGCCCGTGTTGGCGAAGTCGAGCGCGAGCGTATGTCCTGGATACAAGTAGGAGAGCAGACCGCCGCTGGCCGGCCCACTGCTCTTGAGCACGGCCAGAAAAGACGCCTTGCCGGAGTCGGCGATTTTTTCCAGCAATTCGATCAGCGCGCGCCTCGATGTTTCCGGCGGAAAAAGCACTGGTACTGCACGAACCCGCGCCGGCCGTAAATCCGATTCCAATGCAGCACGCTGTCGAGCGGGAAAAAAAAGGAGTCGAAATCGACGATCGCGCGGCGATCGCGTTGACGCGCGTAGTAAAATGAATTGAAGGCACGCACGCTCCACGGCCCTAGCAGCACGCCCGGCATGTCCAGAGGGACCGACCAGCGCCGCCGTGACGGCAGACACCACGGCCGCTGACCGGCGGCGGCCGGCAATTGTTCGCCGAGCGCGTTGCGGCCTAACATGATGACGGACCGGCCCAACGATCGTCCCCGGGCCACGCAGTCGATCCAAGCCACGGAGTAGGTATAGTCTCGCTCCGTCGCCGCGAAGACATCGAGGGCCTGGTCCAGATTGTCCGCGCGTCGATAGGTTACATCGCAATAGGCGCTCGGCACCCGCACCAACCGGAGGCGCGCGCTCAAGATCACACCGGTCAAGCCCATTCCGCCGATCGTGGCCCAAAATATTTCGGGCTCGCACGTCGGCGAACACTCGATCTCAACTCCCGCCGCGGTAAGCAATTTCATGTCGACCACGGCCCGCCCGATCGAGCCCACGAGATGGTGATTCTTACCGTGGATATCGGCGGCCAGCGCACCACCGACAGTGACGTACTTCGTGCCGGGAACGGTGGGCGGAAACCAGCCCCGGGGCAAGAAAACGTCGATGACTTCTGCCAACGAGACCCCGGCCTCGCATTGCAGAACCCCGGTCTGCTCGTCGAACGATAGCAAATGGTCGAGCCGCGTGCCGTCGATCACACCGCCGTCTCGATTCAAAGCCGAATCGCCGTAAGCGCGGCCCAGCCCTCGCGAGATATAATCCCGGTCCGCGCCGCAGGCCACGATCTGGGCCAGCTCGGTGGCCTTTTCCGGCCGCGAGACTCGGCAATGCTCCACCGGATAGTTGCCCCATCCGCTGAGGCGCTGAGAATTCGGCTTCATAGGGAGCGAGAGTCGCGAGTCGTGAGTTCTGGCCGGCGAGAATCCACTGCCTTCGGTGCCGCTGCCGTCAGTGCCGCCAGGCCGCACCGGCGGCCAACAGCAAGGTCAGCAATCCGACGCCCAAACTAACTCGGTCCTTGAGTGCGAACAGGATCGGGTCGTCGGACAGCACGCGGCGCTTGGCCAAGATCCAAAACCGGCTGACCCAATACAGCATCAGGGGACAAATCAGCCACAGCAGTCCGGGATGAGGGTAAAGTCGCTTGACAGCGTCGCCGTTGATATACAGCGCAAACACGAGCGCTGCCAGATAGCCGCTCGTCGGCCCGATGCTTTCCAGCAGGCTCAGATCACCCACTTGGTAACCTCGGCCGCGGACGCTTACATCCTCGTCGTCGGACATTTGCGAAAGTTCGATATAGCGCTTTCCGAAAGCCAGGGAGGTAAACATGAACAGCGACAGTGCCATCAACCACTCCGATATCGGCGTGTGAGTGGCAGCGCCGCCGGCGAAGATCCGCAACGTATACAGACCGGACAAGATAAACACATCCACCATTACGACGCGCTTGAGCCAAACCGAATACAACAGCGTGATGACCATATACAACAAGACGAACCCCAGGAATTCCGCCGGCAGTTGGGTTACCGCAATGCCCGCTCCCAGGACAAACAGCCCCAGGGCCAGCGGCGGTCCCCAGGTCACCGGCAGGTCACCGGCGGCAAATGGCCGCCGCCGCTTGATGGGATGCGCGCGATCGGCCTCGATATCCAGCAGGTCGTTCAGCACATAGGTTGCCGAAGCGCAGCAGCAAAACACCAGAAATGCCCATAGCGATGCAAACAGCTTGGTGGCGACAAACAGCTCGTGCGCCATAAACACGGAAGCAAAAAGCAGGACATTCTTAACCCATTGTTGCGGGCGCAAAACGCGCAGCACGTGCCGCCAGCGCGAGTGGCGAGCCTCGATCACCTGCGGCGTCGCGCACGAGGCCCTGATGGCGGCCAAGAGCGGCGCGGTGGGTTCGACCACTGCCGCGGTGGCGGCACGTTGCCAGATCGGCAAGTCGGCCCAGGCATCGCCGAGATAAGAAAACTGCTGGAACCCATTCCGCCGGCAATAGTCCTCGATGGCCGCCAGCTTCGCCTTGCCCTTCAAGTTGCTGTGGCCGTCACTGGCCAGGACATCGTCGAACAGGCCGAACTGCGCGGCGATTTCATCGGCCAGGATTCGGTCGCTGGCCGTTGCCAGCACGATTCGGACGCCCAGTGCCCGCTGCTCGACCAGATGCTCGAACACCTTCTCTCGCAGCGGCATCCTGCGCAGATCGGGTGCGGCCCGTTGGGCCAAAGTCCGCTTCAACGCGGCGCGTCCGCCGAACAGCCAGCGCGGTGTTTCCAGCAGGATCCGAGGTTGCCGTCGGACGGCGAGCAGCATTGATTCCAGGAACAGATCCGTACGAATCAGCGTCCCGTCGAGGTCCACGAACAGGACGCCGGCGGAGGTCTTTGGATTGTCCGTCTTGCCGAGCAGGTCGGGTGTTGTGGCCCCCATGAATAACCTGGCCTCCGCGGCCGGCAAGCTGCTCGAAAGAGAAAGAGGGAAATTCAATCCCTTGATTTTAGTCGTTGACGCGATGATTCGCAAATCACCCGGAAAATCCCGCCTGCTCCCTATAACCGGACCGTCACTCCGCTGCGCGTCGGCACACCGACCTCGGCGCTAGCGATTGTCGTCCGTCGGGATTGCGATCGCAAGACAGACGGCCGGCTGCCTTATTCACTCCACGGTGCCGTGGCTCGGGGCAGTCGATTCCAACTCAATCGCTTCATACGTCCCGGTATGCACGACCGGCAGCTCCGTGACTTCCAGTCCCGCCGATCGGGCCGCCGCCAGTACGTCGGGCTTGCCGTCTTTGACGGTCTCCGCCATCGGCAAATAGAGAATGCGGCGATATTGAATGAGCTTTCCGTTGCTCAATTGCAGCGCGAGATCCTCACTACTCAGCGCCAACACGAGTTGCTGCGGAGCCATGACGTCCGTGACCTGCAACAGATAACCGCGGGCCAGATTGTCGAGGCAGACCAGATCCGGGCTGCGTGATGCGATGTACGACGTATTGACGCGGGGCAGAATGCGGTAACAGTGCCACGTGTAGAGCAACTGCATTCCGACCATCCCAAACAGGGCCAATGCCACCACCACGCCCTTGATTCGCGAAGTCCATTGACTCAACAGCACGCTCACGGCCAAGACGGTTAGCAACCAGAAGGCACACAGATGATTTGGCGTCGTGCCCCACTTGGGGAAAAAACCAAACGCCACCAGCACGACCTGCAACAGTCCCGCGCCCAGCATTCCGGCCAACGGCACGCGAATATCGGGACGCTTTCCCGTGTCGTCCGAATCCGAGCGGCCAACGACGGCGATCGCCACGATCAGGGGTGCAATCAACCCCACAACTCCGAATAAAATAGGCATCCATCCAGGCAACGAAGTGGGCATGGGAACATACATCAGAGGCACGCCATCGAGCGCCTCCTTCCATTGCCAGGGTCGTGCCGTACCGGTTAGACGACCGGACGCATGATCCAGCACTCCCGGCAGCAACCACAGAAACAGGCGCCGGTGAGAGCGTACGATGCTCCCAGAATCGCCGCATGGGCCCACATCCGACGCGCAAACAGTGCGGACAGAATTGCCAGGTGGATCGGAGCGCTCATGGTAAAGAAGGTGTACTGGGTCAACATACCCAGCAGGCATGCCAGTCCCAGTACGGCCACCAGCAAACCAAAACCACGGCTCGACAGGCCCGTCCTGACCACTTCAGCCGACACCGCCATCACGACGCAATAGCAAATCGCCAGCAAACCGTATTGACGCGCCCAGGTCGCGGTGAAGACGGCGCTATCGCCGGCAAGAAATAGCGTGAAGGCCAGCAGGGCAGCATTCGCGCGATTGACCTGCCGAAAAACCGCCCAGGCCAGCACTGCCGCGGCGACGATTACTTGCAACCAAACCAGGATCAACGCATCGGAAGAGTCACCGCTGGGAAAACAGCTCAACCAACGATTGAACAGCCAAAAAGCCAGTGGCGGGTGCAAATCGTTACTGCGCACATCGTCCCAAATCTGACGGAAGGGAACGGGGGAAAAATCCTGTGTGAATTCATGCCAGGTCGACGCCGGAACAACCCGATCGAAGGGCGGAAGGTTGTCGGCCGCCAATCGCGCATATTCACCTTCCAATCCCTTTGCGGCCATCATCGCAATCACTTCATCATGCTGCGGACCGCCGGAACTGCCCTCGCGAAAGTAGGCGAGCAAAGCCGACGACAAGCAGACTGCCGCGATCGAAGAGCTAAATAGAACAGGCCGCGCAAACTTCAAGGTGCGTCTCCCTTTCCATCGAGTTCAAGCCGGAGTCGTTCCCGCTGCTGCGGACAACCCGCTACGAGAACACGACCAGGCACGGTTTCACTTGTTCCGCAGATCGGAAAAGTCGACCTTGGGCGTTCTGCGCTCTTCTGACGGCGTTTCGAAATAGGTCCGTTTTTCCACGCCGGCTAGCGCGGCAAAGAACCGGCCGGGAAACTGCCGCACGAATGCGTTGAGTTGTTGCACCGTCTCGTTGTAGCGCTGCCGAGCGACCACCAGCCGGTTTTCGGTTCCCTCGAGCGAGTCTTGCAGCTTGAGAAAAGACTCGTTCGATTTGAGTTCCGGATACTGCTGTGCCAAGACCAGCAGCCGAGACAGGGCCGAGTCCATTTGGCGACCGGCGGCTTCCTTGGCTTCGATGGAATTGGTTTTGTCGGCTTGAAAATAAGCCTCTTGTGCCTTGGCGATGCCCAGGAACACGGTTTGCTCCTGCCCGGCGACTCCCTTGACGGTCTCGACCAGTTCCGGCACCAGATCGTTGCGGCGCTTTAACTGATTATCGACTTCGGCCCAGGCTTGATTCGCGTTCTCGTCAATACGGATCGCCTGATTGTACCCCGTATAGGCACAGCCGCCGCCGACCGCGGCGACCAACACAAGCAGCAACACGACTCCGATCAAGATTTGCGATGCTTTCATCGACGGGTCCACCTTGGTTTGTTTGGGTCACGCGGTGAGGGTGCGGGCATTCTACCAACTGGCGCCGCCACCGCCCCCTCCCGAACTGCCGCCGCCGCCAAAATCCGAGCCGCCGCCGCTCCAGCTGCCACCACCGCCGCCGGACCAATCGCCGCCACCGTGGGAGTTTCCGCTCGGAAAGACATTCCATCCCCAGCCGGGCGCGGCGCCGCTCCAACGTCGGCCCTGGCCGCGGTTCTTCCATTGCCGGTACAGATTGAACAAGTAGACCAGCACCAAAACCAGGATAATGATGTACGTGGGATCGAATCCCTGGCCGCCGCGCCCGGCAGCCGCCGGCAAACCTGCGATTTCGGCCCCTGCATCGGCTGCGACGCGGCGGATGACGGCTTGGGTCAGCGCGATCAGTCCTTTTGCGTATTCGCGGCGGACGAAATATTTCTGCGTCACGGTGCGCGTGGCGGTGCCGCACCAACTGTCGGGCAACGCTCCCTCAAGCCCGTAGCCGGTTTGGATCCGCACTTTGTGCTCGGCGGGGGCCAGCACGATCAGCGCCCCCTTGTCTTGCCCCTTGCGACCCAATTTCCACAAGTCGTAGTGCCGCCGGGCAAAGGAAAAAATGTCCTCGCCGGCCAGACTCGGCACGGTCAGCACTTTGATCTGGTGCGCCGGTTTTTAGCTTCAGATCGTGCAGCAAATCGACAAGCTGCTGGCGAGAGTCCGAGTCGAGCACGCCAGCCATGTCGACCACGGGCGTGTCCTGATCGGGAATCGTCACCAGATCGGCAGCGGCGGTCGCCGCGACGTGCAGCAACAAAGTACCGAGAAGTATTGCGGCGGACGCGCAGCGGCGAAGCGCTCGATGTTTCGCTCTGGACGGCGGTTCCGGCGGCGTGCAGTTCATGGCAAGCGATCGGCAATCTCGCGCAATGCCCGCACGTCGGCGTGAAATTGAGCGAACTGCTGCCAGTCGGCCCCGGCGGAATCGTCGAGCACTCGCCGGATGCCCGTCAGCTCGCGAGTGATCGAGCTCTCGATCCGTTCCACGAGGGCGTACGGTTTTCGCGGTTGGCGGTCGCCGCCGAGCCATGCCAGTCCGCGCAACACTCGCAGCAGAGTCTGTGCCAGGTGCCTGCCGAGTCGGCCCAGCGACTGCTCGTCGCCGGCGGCGGCCAACAGCCCGCGCTGCAAGTGGATTTCGATCACCTTGAGCTCGCGCTCGCATTGCAGTCGGACGTCTGCCGGTTGGAACTCGATTCGATCAAAATAGTCCGGACCGTAGACCCCAATGTGCTGCTGGGTAATCTCGAGCAATTCCAACGGGAACGAATCGCGCGAGTCGTCGATCAACTCGGGAGTCAGTGCCCAGGGGGCGGCAATTCCGCTGCGGCCGAAGTGCTTGCCTTCGCGGGCGATCTGTGCCAGCATCGGCAAGTCCACCTCGCGAAAGACCGCGGCGTTGGCCAGCGCCGTGGACTCGCCCGGGAGCGGCGCCGGGAGCGGACCATAGAACGTGACGGCCAACAATTGCTGGCCGCACAAGGCCCGCAGCCGCTCGACGTACAGGGCAATCGGCTCGCGGAGCGGTTCCGCCAATTCGTCCAGGGGAGCGTGCGGTAAGTTCATGCGGCGGTTCGCAGATTTGGGGCTTATTCTCAGGGGGGAGCCAACCTGACCCAATTCCGGATCCAGTTCGGAGTCGAGATCGGCCTCGCGTCACGCCCGCGCCCCAAGGGGTTGGACATTGTAGCCTGGACGAAGTGCCGTTTACGAGCGAAGCAAACAAACGGCCTTCGAGGGCCGGTCGTAATGGTTGGGGCGTTCAGAGGGCCGTGACAAGCTTGGGAAGCCGGGACGCGTCGACTTTTGGCTGCACGGCCGAATATCCTGTGACGAGCCCAGACGGTGCTCAAATTTACAGTCAAACCGGCGAAAGCAGGCTCGGGGTCAAACTTGCGGCTGAAAATGACCCCAACTAAAATAGAGCCAGCGTATTGCAAAGGAATGCCCTGCCCCGACATATTGTTGAGACCCTGGCAGTACCACGACGGTTGCCTCGGCGAATCTTATCAACGCCGGCCGCCCCGGGGTCATCGCGGTTTTGTGCTTCCGGTTCTGCGTCAAACGGGGTGGCGATTTGTTCCAGAGTTCTTTCTCGGCGGACGAATGAGCTTAACCCATCGAGCGGAGGACTGGATCGGTCGAACCGCGGTGCGGCACTTGCGCGTTTCAGCCGAAATGGTCGATCAGTTTGCCAATCTCTCGGGAGACCGCAGTCCGATCCACATGCTCGACGGTTTCGCGCGGCAACGAGGGTTCAATGCCCGCGTTGTGCATGGGGTCATGCTGGCTGGCTTCGTTTCCGCAATCCTTGGCATGGAGCTGCCCGGCGAAGCGGGAGTGATTCAGGACATGCAGTTCGCCTTTCGAAGGCCGTGTCATCCGGGGGACGAAATCACGATTCAGGTCCGAGTGTCGGAGTTTTTCGAATCGGTCCAAACGCTGATTCTCAAGGTGAAGATCACCGGGTCCGATGGAGCCACCTTGGCCACGGGTCAGATCCAATCCGGCTTGAGACAAATTGACGGCTAGTCGGGCTACGGACCGCTCGAAGGACGTTGGCTTGGGATGGCACGAGTTTGAGGACGACCCCTGGTTGGCTGGGAGCAGTGCATGAGCGGAGGACTTGTCGCCAGCCATCCGAAGCCAAACGACCGGGATACCATTCTCGTGCTTGGTGCCTCCTCCGACATCGGTTTGGAAATCATCCGGCAGCTTGCTTCCCAAGGACCGCGAATCCTGGCGCACTACAACCAATCTCGGTCTAAGCTGGAAAACCTGCGAGCGGACCTGGCGGAACCAAACCTGATTCCCATCCAGGCCGATCTGTCGCAGCCCGCCGACGTTGAATCGCTGGTCGCCACCATCAAACAGTTGCACCCGCTGCCGAACAAGATCGTCCATTTGCCGGCCCCGGCGCTCGAATACATCCGCTTCAAAGACGTTCGCTGGGAGGACTTCCAGCGATATTTCGACGTGCAACTGCGATCCTTGATCGCGGTGCTACAAGCGGTGTTGCCGGAAATGGCCAAAAACAAGCGCGGCAAAATCGTCGTGGTGCTCTCGAGTTGTACCCTCTGCGTCCCGCCGGGAGCCATGTCGCAATACGTCACCGCGAAGTACGCCCTGCTGGGTCTGGTCCGGGCCTTGGCTGCCGAATACAGCTCGCACCGGCTGAACATCAACGCGGTCTCTCCGTCCATGGTGGAGACCGCATTTCTTAAGAACATCGACGAGCGAATGGTCGAAATCGCGGCTTCGCAAACGCCCTTTCAGCGCCACGCGACTCGCACAGACGTTGCCAGCGCCGTACGATTCCTGCTCTCGCCCGATTCCGACTATATCACCGGAGCAAACCTTCCGATTAGCGGTGGGGCCGCGTTTTAGGGCCCGAAGCCCGTAGACTGCTTTTCTTTACAACAAGCGATGAAACCGTGACGAAACACCCAGACCCAACCGAGTTGCTGAACTCCTGCTTGCAGACCGACGTAACGGCCAGAACTCCGCGGTTTTCGGAGCTAGTCCAAGCCTTGCAAAGTTTGGCCGACGACGAGGGGCGGGAAGCGGCGGCGGCCTGGGCCCGCCGGGCAATCAGTCCGCTCCTGGACTACACGGCGCTGATGAAACTGCGCCGCTTTTTGCTCACGGAGTCGAGCGGCGAGGGTCGTCCGGCGGACGGGCGCAACGTGCTCCGACTGGCCATTCTCGGCGGACCCACCACCACGCAGTTGCGACAGTTGATCGAGGTATTTCTATCCGGCGAGGGAATTGCCGCGGAGATTTTCGAAGCTGAATACGGCCTGTTCCGTCAGGAGTTGCTCAATCCCAGCCCCGAGCTGGAGGCCTTTCAGCCGCAGGTGGTTCTGCTGGCGACCAGCGTTCGCGATATCCTGCGGTTTCCTGAATTGGACTGGGACGAGGCCGACGTTGCGCGCTTGGCCGACGATGAAATGCTCGCCTGGAGCCAGCTCTGGGAGGCGGCCAATTCGCGCTGGAACGCCACGGTCATTCAGAACAACTTCGAAATTGCGCCGGGCGGAGCGCTGGGACACTACGGCCTGCGGCATCCGGCCGCGCGCGAAAATTATCTCGCACGTCTCAACCGGTTGTTCGCCGAGCGGCGCACCGGCCTATGTGCTGGTCCATGACCTGTGCGGATTGGCGGCCGAGGCCGGAGCGAGAAGCTGGTTCGATCCGCGCTTTTACCACGAATTCAAAATGCCCTGCGCCGGAAGGCCTGGTAACGTATGCGCACAGCGTCGTGTGCTTGATTCGCGCCCTGCTCGGAAAGAGCAAGAAAGTCCTCGTACTCGACCTGGATAATACGCTCTGGGGTGGTGTCGTCGGCGACCTGGGTGCCGGCGGGATCCGGGTGGGCCAAGGCTCCGGCGAGGGAGAGGCCTTCTTGGCGTTCCAGCGCTACAGCAAAAACTTGCTGCAACGAGGCGTGGTGCTCGCCGTCTGTTCCAAAAACGACGACGACAAGGCGCGCGAACCCTTCGAAAAGCGGCCGGACATGATCCTGAAACTGGCCGACATTTCGGTGTTTGTCGCCAATTGGAATAACAAGGCCGACAATCTCCGCACGATCGCCGAGCGGCTGGATCTAAAACTCGATTCGTTCGTCTTCGTCGACGACAATCCGGCCGAACGGGCCTTGGTTCGGCGATTCGCCCCGGAAGTCGCCGTGCCCGACATGCCCGAAGATCCGGCCGGCTACATCCAAGCGCTGGCCACCCACCGTTATTTCGAGACCGTGGCTTTCACCCGCGAGGACTCCTCGCGCGCCCGCTACTACGCAGAGAATGCCCAGCGCCGCGAGCTTTCGGCGCGGGCTTCCGACATTGGTTCGTTCCTGGCTTCGCTGGCGATGCGGATGCGCGTCGAGCCGGTCCATGCGCTGAATATCGAACGTGTGACCCAGCTCCTGAACAAGTCGAACCAGTTCAATCTCACCACGCGCCGCTATACCGTGGCCCAGGTGCAGGAAATAGTCGACAATCCCGCCTGGCGGACGCTGACCTTCAGCCTCCGCGACAGCCTGGGAGACAACGGCTTGATCGGCATCATTTTTCTCCGCCAGGCAGCCGCGGTGCTGAGTGTCGACACCTGGGTCATGAGTTGCCGTGTGCTGCAGCGCCAGGTGGAACAATTCTGTCGCAACGAAATCGTGGAGACGGCGCGCCGCGAGAGCTGCATCGAAATTCAAGGCACCTACATTCCCACACCCAAGAACGGGATGGTCGCAAATCACTTTGCCGGTCTGGGTTTCGAGCAGACCGGGGCGGACGGGGATCAGACGTTCTGGTCCTTGCGGATCCACGAGGGTCTGGAGCCGCTGGCAAACTTCATACTTCGGGAGGACGGCAATGGATAAGGATAATATCCGAGAGCGCGCTCAGGAAATTTTTCGAGAAGTCTTCGACGACCCGGCCCTCGTTCTGAAAGACGAGATGACCGCCGCCGACGTCGAGGGTTGGGACTCGCTGGCGCACATCAACCTGATCATCGCGATCGAGCGCAAATTGGGGATCAAGTTCGCCACCGCCGAGATTTCGCGCATGAAGGAGGCCGGTCAAAACGTCGGCTCGTTCCTGCAGCTGATCGAAAGCAAAGTCGCGGCGCGCTGAGCGCCACCGTAAGTCCACGGCGAGCGGTGCGCCGCGGTCAGGGTACTGCCGTCAGGGCGCTGTGTCGCGCAGCGCGTAACCGTTGACGACGCCGGAGTGCCGAAACTGGTCTTCTTGCTCAAACACGCAGCGGAATCCCTGCTTTTCCAATTTGTCCCGGACTTGGGGCACCCGGTCCCCGGCGACATCGTGGATCTCCAGCGCGATCTGACGGATCTTTGGCCAGTCCTCGTTGGCGATGCCGGACAATACGTCGAGTTCGCTCCCTTCCGCGTCGATCTTCAGCAGCGAGATCGCGGTGACGCCGCTCTCCTGGATAATCTCGGAGATCGATCGCATCTGGCAAACGTATTGCTTCTTCCGGCCGAGCACGTCGTTGACCAACAGCTCCAGGCGTTGCTCGTCCGGGTCGTCCTGTCCCGGATACTTTCCGTGCCATTGGTTGAGAATTCCTGATCGGACCGTCTGCATATTCCAGTCTTCGTTGGCCTGAAAGCCGCTCATAATGGAATAGGCGGGGTAATACGTGAATACATCTTGTTTCGTTTCGGACGAGATCCCGCAAGGATAAACCGTCACGGCATCCCCGTATTTGGCGGTGTTCTCCCGCAAGATCGGGACGATCTCGGGAGACGGCTCGAAGGCCAACACTTTGACTCCGCGGAAGCGTTCTTGCACGAAGATCGTGAACAGTCCGATGTTCGCTCCTACATCGAAAACGCAATCGCCTTCCTGGAGATGAATTCCATGGCGGAGGTAAACGCGATCCTGGAATACCTCGCGATAGACGAACTCGGTTTCCGCCTTGTTGATATGCGAGATGCTTAACCCGCACGGCGTTCGAAATGTGCTTGGGACGGAACCTTTCCCGGCCGATGGATCTACCAATGGAAACCCCTTGATGCCTTTTGCAAAGCGTGCGGCAAGCCAGACGAGGCCCTGTGCTCAGGTACCATTTTATCCTGACGCCTCGGCCTTTGTCATGCGGCATTTGGGGCCTCGGCTGACCGTTGCAACCCGCACAAATGGCCCCGGCCTGGCCACCTCCGGCGGAACGTTGATCGCGGCTCATCACTCTTGGCCGCTCCGACGGTTGGCAGGGGTGCATTAATCGTCTCTCGAATTTGTCCCGCCCAATTGGCCGTGATATACTGAGGACTTGTCTTAAGCGGCGCTGTGCCCCGGGGGGCGGTCCTGCATTCCGTGTTGATTTCGTCCGCCGGTAATGCCGCGGGAATCCTTTCGTGGGTGATCGGCCATCGTCGTACCCTTGGCGCTTTCTGGAACCGACGGTACGGCTCAGGCGATAGGCAGGATCCAATTCAAATTGAGGTCAGGCGCTGACTCCCCAGCGACGGTCGCGCCAATCGCACGGCGATGAGGTCGGTGAATGAGCATTGCTTCGCTTTGGTTTCTGGTCTTCATCGGCCTGGTCGCCAATTTCTACCACTTGTGCACTGGGGTCAAACTCCGGCGGGCGCTGCTCAGCGCCGTCAACGTCGGCTTTCTCTATACCTGGGTGCCCAATCCGTCGAGTTGGGCGGTCTTCGCGCTGGTGATCGTGGGGACGTATCTGCTGGTCCGTCTGATTCGAGTCCGGCCTTCCGGCTGGTTCGTATTCTTCACGCTCGCACTGGTGCTGGCCGGCTTCATCGTACTCAAGCATTACGCGTTTCTGGAATGGATTTTGCCGGACAGCCTATGGAACCATCCCATCGAACTGGTCGGCATTTCCTATATGCTGTTCAAGTTCATCCACGTTTTCGTTGACACGTGGCAAGAGCAATTGGGCCCACTGAATTTCATCACTTATGCGAATTATCAATTGGCCTTCTTTACCCTGGTGGCCGGCCCCATTCAGCGCTACAACGAGTTCCAGAGTTTCTGGTCCGAAATGGGCATGTCGCCCGAGGACTCGCGCGAGTCGCTGCGCTCTTGGAATCGAATTCTGACGGGCTTGATCAAGATCGGTCCCGTGGCCACCTGCGGTTGGTACGTGTTCGAGCAAGCCGGCGAACGCTTCCACCCTTTGCGCACCGAATATCCGTGGTTCTGGTTCCTAGTCTACATGTATGCCTATCCGGTCTATCTGTATTTCAACTTCTCGGGCTACACGGACGTTGTGATCGGTGCTGCCCGGCTGTTGGGTTTTCAGTTGCCGGAGAACTTCAATCGTCCTTACCTGGCGCGCAATGTTCTGGACTATTGGAGCCGTTGGCATATCAGCCTGACCCACTGGATTCGCGACTACGTATTCATGACCTCGTACAAAGCGGCCGCCCAGCGGTTTCCGGCTTGGGGGAAATTCCTGGGCGCCGCATTGTTGTTCGTGGCTTTGTTCTTGGCAGGGGTCTGGCACGGCAGCACGGCGGGCTTCGCGGTGTTCGGAGTCCTCAACGGCCTGGGCGCCGCGGTCAATCAGGCGTATACGGATGTGCTCAAGAAGTGGCTGGGGCGCAGCGGATTTCAATCGTACTTGCGAAACCGATTCATCCACGTGGTCGCGGTCGTGCTGACGATCAATTTTCAGTGCTTCAGCATTCTGTTCTTCTCCTCGGGCGTTCAGAAGTCGTTCGATCTGATGCGCGCCGCGGCCGGTCCGGCCAATTGGAGCTTCTTGCATAATCCGTCGCTACGATCGCTCGCGCTGAAATTGATCCTGATCGGCGTCCCCTGTTTGGTGCTCTTGCTGGCAGGCCTTTTTTGGAAGCGTAGCGCGATCCTCGACAGCCTGGCCGCGCTCCGAGCTCGCCTGGCGAGCAGCGCCGGACTGCTGTACGCATTTGTGCTCTGCAAGGCCGCCTTAGTGACGGTCGTGTTTTTGTTCGCCTGGGCCATTACCGAGCGCGACCCGGTCATCGCCTATATGAGGTTCTAAGGACGATGCCGCGGTGTAACAGCTCTTGGTCGCGAGTCGGACCGTCGTGCTTGGCCGTCGTCGCAACGGTCGCGCTGACGTTCCTCGCGGTCGCGATTCCGGCCGGGTATTGCGCC
The DNA here is from genome assembly GCA_963793635.1 of uncultured Planctomycetaceae bacterium. Taxonomy (GTDB): domain Bacteria; phylum Planctomycetota; class Planctomycetia; order Pirellulales; family PALSA-1355; genus CAWCAX01. The sequence goes on along the minus strand of CAWCAX010000004.1, from coordinate 2,881,678 downwards.
GAAAATTCGAAGACGACCGACATTTCCTGATGACGTACCGAACGCCGTACGATTCCGAAGCGTTTATTACCTATAGTGCGGATTACGCGGCTAATTCTTCCGAGTCGAATGATGTCGTTTTTCTCGGCGGAAGTCACTGTTTCAGCGACGTGCAAACCAGGCCGTTCGAGCAGAACACCGGGCTAAGCGCATATAACCTCGGTTTGCACGGAATGGTTGGAACTAGCGGATACAATCTGATCTTGAAGTCCTACCTTGAGCACCACCCTGCCCCGCGAATCGTTGTGTTCTGTCCTGTGCCGTACGAGCTGGGGCGGCCGGGACGTGCCAATCGGCCCGAACCTGAATTGCAACAAGCCTATTCTTCCGCCGTCACGGAGAGGTTCCTCTGGTGTTACGACACGGACGGCTTGTACAGTCGGCCCTCGCATCCCGATCCGCTGAGATACTACATCCATCAGGGCCTATCCATGGGCGTGGGTTACCTCTGCGGAGGCGAAACGCACTACCTGAATACGCCGACGCGTGAGCTTTTTCACCTCAGCTACTGCACTCTCAAGCGCGCCGTGACCGACAACCGAGGGTCTTACTGTTTTGGGGGATTGCATACCCTGCCGCCGGCCGCTCGTCGTCCAATGTCGCCCGAAGAAGCACTTTTCGAGGAGGGCGTGACGGCGGACGACCCTTATCCTGTGTCGCCGGCGTTCGACGTGGGCGTTCGCGCCCTCGCTCAGAAGGCCGCCGACAAGAACATCTTGCTGCTGATTCGTCTCGCACCCGAATTGCAGAGCGCGAATGTGGAACATTTTGATCATATCCGGGCTTGGTTCGATCGACTCGAGGCCGATTATCCGAACGTCATTTGTGACCGCCCAGAGGTGTTGCTCTATGGCCCGGAATGCTTCTGGGACACGGGTTACCACTGCAACCTGCGGGCGCCGAGAAATTCACCGGGCTGCTGGCAGAAGAAGTAACCGGATTGTTGGGCACAAGCACCGGCGACGGTCCTGCGATCTCGGTCCGCGTTCGGCCGAATTTGCGTCCAGAGGCGGACTCGGATTGACGGTCCGGTGACCAACTCCATGCCAGCACCTGATAACAAAACGATGCGTACACCGAGGCACTCCTGGTCGCGAGTCGGGCCATCGTGCCTGGCCGTCGTCGCAACGGTCGCGCTGACGTTCCTCGCGGTTGCGATTCCGGCCTGGCGTCACGCCTGGAAAGTCGAAGGTGCGCGGCATTTCCTGCGCGAAGCCCCCACCGGCTTGGAAATGCGTCTCGCCCGCTGCGCGGATTACGCCGCGAATTTTTCCGAATCGAACGACGTCGTCTTTCTCGGCGGAAGCACCTGCTGGACTGGAATCAATACCAAGCAGTTCGAGCGACAAACGGGCCTGGTGGCTTTCAATCTCGGCACGAACGGCGGTCTCGGGATCAAGGGTTACACTTCGCTGCTGCGGTGCTATCTCGAACATCATCCCGCTCCCCGGCTGGTCGTGCTGTGCGTGCTCCCGAACGAGGTGCTGCCCCCTTTAACGGTCCGATCCGCCGTCGATGCGCCGATTTTCCGAGAGGCGCGCGAAATTGCCGAGCGGTATCTTTGGTGTTACGGCCGGCCGGGGGAATTCCCGCGGCCCTCGCATCCGGACCCCGTGAAATATTATGTCCGCCAGGGTTTGCTCGCGGTCTGGGGCGCGCTCAAGGGCGGCCGACGACATGATTCGGGTACCGCTAGTTTCGGCGACGACCCTCGGAACGAGGACGTGAGCGAGAACCAATGGTTTCGCTCAGGCCTGGCCTCGGAGTCGTTGCCGCCGACGGAACGTCGCACCAGGTCCACCGGAGTGTTTCTGCCCGCGGACGGCGCCACGGCGGCCGACCCATTTCCGGTATCGCCGACGTTCGAGGAGGGGGTTCGCGACCTGGCGCAATTGGTCGCTGACCACGGCGCATTGCTCATGATCCGCCTTTCGCCCGAATTGCAAGGCGCCTGTCCGGAACACTTCGATCGCATCCAGTCCTGGTTCGATCGGCTGGAATCCGAGCGCCCCGATGTCGTTTGCGACCGGCCGGAAGTGTTGCTGTATGGTCCGGAGTATTTCGCGGATAGATTCCACCATGTCAACCTGCGGGGCGCCGAGACATTCACTCAACTGGTCGCATCCCGGGTCACCCGAATATTGGGCACAAGCACCGACCATGAACCAACGAGCTCGGCATCGCCTTCCGCGACTTCCCCTGCCAATCCGGAAGTGAAAAGGAATGGGGTCAGATAAATGAGTGTCGGGTCCATTTGGTTTTTAGTGTTCTGCGCCCTGGTGGTCATCGTCTACAACCTTTGCCCCGGCGCGCCCTGCGCCAGGCGCTGCTGAGTGTCGTCAACATCGGCTTCCTGGTGCCGCTGGTGCGCAATTGGCAGAGCTGGGCGGTTTTCGCGCTGGTGATCGTGGGGACCTATCTGCTGGTCCGTTTGGTCACGGCCCGGCCCGCCGGCTGGATCGTATTTGTCACGATCGCGGCGTTGCTGGCGGGGTTCGCCATACTCAAACACTACGTGTTCCTGAAATGGGTTTTGCCGGACCGCCTCTGGAATCATCCCATCGAGCTGGTCGGCATTTCGTACATGCTGTTCAAGTTCATCCACGTCTTCGTTGACCGGTGGCAGGGACAATTGGCCCCGCTGAACTTCATCACCTACGCGAATTACCAGCTGGCCTTCTTTACCTTGGTAGCCGGTCCCATCCAGCGCTATAACGACTTTCAGAAATTCTGGTCCGCAATGGACGTGTCGCCGGACGGGCTGCGCGAAACGTTGCTCTGGTGGAATCGGATTTTGACCGGGTTGATCAAGATCGGCCCTGTGGCCGCGCTCGCCTGGTACGTGTTCGAGCAGGCCGGCGAGCGTTTCGATCCGCTCCGCACGCAATATCCCTGGTTCTGGTTCCTGGTTTACATGTATGCCTATCCGGTCTTTCTGTACTTCAACTTCTCGGGTTACACGGACATCGTGATCGGTGCCGCCCGGCTGCTGGGCTTTCCGTTGCCGGAGAACTTCGATCGTCCCTACCTGGCTCGCAGCATCGTCGATTTTTGGAATCGTTGGCATATCAGCCTGACCCACTGGATTCGCGACTACGTGTTCATGACGTCATACAAGGCGGCGGCCGAGCGGTTTCCGGCTTGGGGCAAACACCTGGGCTGGGCCTTGCTGTTCCTGGCTCTGCTAGTGGCCGGCGTCTGGCACGGCAGCACGGCGGGCTTCGCGGTGTTCGGCGCGCTCAACGGCCTGGGCGCCGCGACCAACCAGATCTATGGAGATGTGTTGAAAAAGCTGCTTGGGCGCAGCGGCTTTCAAGCGTACATGCGGAATTCGTCCATCCGAGCCGTCGCCATCGTGCTCGCGCTCTCGTTCGAGGCGTTCTGTTTCCTGTTCTTTTCCTCGGGCGTGGAAAAATCGCTCGATCTGATGCGCGCCGCGGTCGGTGAGTCCAACTGGAGCGTCTTGCATAGCCCGGCGCTTCGATCGCTCGCGCTGAAGTTGATTCTGATCGCCGTCCCGCTGCTGGCCATCATGCTGGCCGGAATTTATTGGCAGAGAAAGGCGATCCTCGGCCGTCTGGCCGCACTTCACGCTCGCCTGACAGTCAGCACCGGATTGCTGTACACGTTCGTGCTCTGCAAGGCCGCTTTAGTGACGGTCGTGTTCTTGTTCTCCTGGGCCATTACCGAGCACGACCCGGTCGTCGTCTATATGAGGTTCTAGAGGATGGTTCGACCTAACAACTCTTGGGCACGAGTCGGACCGTCGTGTCTGGCTGTCGTCGGAATGGTCGTACTGACCTTCCTGGTGCTGGCGATTCCGGCATGGCGTCTGGGGCGGAACTTCGAAGACCAGCGACGCCTGCTGCGCACTTACCGAGCCCCATATGATTCCGAGGCGTTTTTCACTTATTGCATGGATTATGCAGTGACTCCTTCCGAGCGCAACGACGTCATTTTTTTCGGCGGCAGCTATTGCTTGTGCGGCATTCAGTCCCTTGAATTCGAAAATCGCAGCGGTCTGAGCGCGTACAACCTCGGCACGATCGGCATGCTCGGAAGTGAAGGGCCGAATTTACTCTTCAAGTCCTATCTCGAGCATCATCCCTCGCCGCGCGTTGCCGTGCTGTGTGTTCAACCGCGCGAAGTGGGGCCGATGGACCGCGCCAAAGATCCCCATCATCGCGACGTCGCATGGCGCTCGCCCAGCCTGGTTGAGCGATTCTTTTGGTGCTATGGCCCGCAGGGCGAGTACCCGCGTCCTTCACACCCGGACGCTCTGAAATACTATGTCGGTCAGGGCCTGCTCATGATGCTCGGCGAACTTCGCGGCGGGGAAAGGCATTATCTGAACAAGCCCACCTGGAATCTCTTCGGTTTGTCGTACAACCAACTGAAAAAGCAGGTCCGCGACGACCGCGGGTTTTACTCGCTCGGCGGACTGAAGGCCTTGCCACCGAAGGCTCGGTACAGTTCCGCCCGTGACAAGGAACTACTTCCCATCGAGGGCGCGACGCCGGAAGATCCTTTCCCCGTACTGCCGGAGTTCGACGACGGAGTTCGCCGGCTCGCTCGAACCGCCGCCCAGCACGGCGTGTTGCTGATGATCCGTCTTTCGCCGCTATTGACGGGCGCGGACCCGGAGCACTGTGCTCGCATTCGGGCCTGGTTCGAGACGTTGGAAGCGGACTTTCCGAATGTTGTCTGTGACCGGCCAGAGATTCTGCTGTATGGTCCGGAATGCTTCTACGATCAAACGGGGCATCTCAACTTGCCCGGCGCCGAGAAATTCACCGCACTGGTCGCTGCGAGCGTGACCCGTGTCTTGAGCACCAATGCCGCCGGCCTGCCCACGACTTCCGCGACGGAACAGACCACGTCGAACCCGAATGATAAAGCGAATTGAACTTTCATCGGCCGGCGGCTTGCCTGGCCTTACGAGCACCATGATGTCGACGCCGAATAGATCCTGGTTGCGAATAGGATCCTGCCTTGCCATTCTGACGATCGTGGCAGTGACCGCCCTCGTGGTGACCATTCCCGCCGGCTACCTGGGTCGGAAGATCGAGGACGAGCGGCGCTTTTTGAAACCTTTTCGGACACCGTTCGATTCCGAAGCCTTCTTCAACTATTGCGGGGATTATGCCAGCAACTCGTCCGAGCGGAACGACGTCGTCTTTTTTGGCGACAGCACCTGCCTGTCCGGAATCGAGATTAGCGAGTTCCAACGCCAAACCGGTCTGGCGGCCCACAATCTTGGCACGATCGGGATGATCGGCATGGAAGGATTCTGTCTGCTGATGCAGACTTACTTGGAGCACCATCCCGCGCCGCGGGTCGCCGTACTGTGCGTGCTTCCGAACGAGGTGGGTCCGCCGTTGACGGTCCGCAAGGCAGCCGGTGCTGCCAACGGCTCTCGGTCGAAAAACATCACCGAGCGCTTTTTTTGGTGTTTCGGCAAGGCGGGATCCTACCCCCGACCATCGCATCCCAGCCCCGTAAGCTACTACGTCAGCCAGGGTCTGCTTACAATCCTTGGGTATCTCCAGGGCGGGGAACGACATTATTTAGATACTCCCGCGTTCAATCTTGGCGATCGGAGTTACAACAATCTCACTCAGGATCTTGTTGCAAACCGAGGCTATCTCTCTTTCAAAGAGTCCGGTTCTTTGGCGCCGACGGAACTTCGAGATCCGTTGTCCGGCGTGTTCTTTCCCGCCGAAGGCGCGACGGCGGACGATCCCTTTCCCGTTTCACCGGCGATCGACAATGCCGTCCGCAAACTCGCGCGATTGGCCGCTGACAAAGGCGTGCTGCTTATGATCCGCCTCTCGCCCGAATTGCAAAGCGCGAAACCCGAACACTTCGATCGCATCCAGGCCTGGTTCGACCGCTTGGAATCGGAGTGCCCGCAGATCGTCTGCGATCGGCCGGAAGTGTTGCTTTACGGTCCGGAATATTTCGCGGACGAAAACCACCACCTCAACCTGCGCGGTACCCAGAAGTTTACTGAACTGCTCGCATCGAAGGTGAGCCGCTTATTGGGCAAAAATACGGACGATGCTCCAACATCCCCGGCTCAGGAACATTCGACGTCAAGGTCGATCTCAGAAGCGGAATGAACCATCAACTGGCAGGCACAAATCAGATGTTGGATCAGAACAAGCCTTCGCAGCCGACGCCAGAAGTCGGCATCCCATGGATAACACGGGGCGGCCTTTTGCTGCTCTGCCTGCTCGGACTCGGCCTGCGTCTGCGTTTGGCAGTGCCGCTTCCGCTTTGGCTCGATGAAGGCCTCATCTGGGGCGATTGCCAACTACCCCTCGACGAGCTGCTCCTGTGGAAATTCACGCAGTTTCCGGGTCCCTTGTACGACCTCTTCGCCCGGATCTCGATCGCCTGCTTTGGGCCCAGCGAGTTGGCTCTGCGGCTGCCCTCGATCGCATTCGGAATTGCCAACATCCTGGTAGGTTTCCGGCTGGCGCTCCGGTTGAGCGATCGCGTGACGGCGATGCTGTTCGCAGCCTTCCTGACCATAGATCCCGTTCTGGTTCTTGTCGACGCCGAAGCGCGGATGTATAGCCTTTGGTTGCTGCTTGCCCTGTTGACATTCCATGTGATCGTGGACATCCTGGGGCCGCTGGCAGCGTTGCCATCTCCCTTTCTGCTGCGCCCGCGGCGGTGGGCCTTGTTGGGCCTGCTTCTAGCGCTGTGTTTTTGGACCCATCCGCTGACTGCCTATTTCTGGGCGTCGGTAGCGGCCGCGTTCTTGCTCGCGGCCTTGCGGCAACCACTCGATGCTCGTGGCTCCGCGCTCCGCGTCACTCTGACCGGGCTTGCGATCGCCTTTGTAATTGCGGTAGTCCTATCAGCACCTGGTCTTCTGAAAATGGTGGCGATTGCCCTGGAGCGCAAAAAACCGCTTTCTGCGACCAACGACCTTTCCGCCCTCTTCCAAGGTTTTGCGTCCAGCCGCTTTGCCGCCTTGTTCTATCTGTCCTCAGCGGTCGGCCTGTTTCTTTTCGCTCGACGGCGACCCAATGTTGGTTTGCAACTGGGCATTTTGGTCGTGTGTGCGATTCTCACGCTACTCGTGGGTCATCGAATTCATCACGTGACCGTGCAATATCTCTATCTGGTGACGATACCGTTTTTGTTCGGTTTGGCTTTCCTGGTCGGTTCGCTGATGCGGTTGAGTACATCCCTTTCTCCGCGAATGGGGTGGGCCGCGGCGTGCATCGTGCTGATCTTCTTGATGTACCGCACGTCGCAAGCCATCCAACGTTCCAACGGGATCTTGCACGGCCCGGGAGGGGTCTATGCGGCGGCGAGGCTGATCCAGTACGTGGCGGAGCACCAGGATCCCAGCGACCTGGTCATCTTCCTCACACCCATGCTGGAGCAACGTGCGGCGTACTACCAACTCGGAGGCAAGCGCCTACCGCGAACCGGGAATTGGTGGGATCGGGAGAACGCTGCCTTTGGCTACGATGTCCATACACTTCGAACGCAATCCTACCCCCATGTTTGGCTCATCATCGAACCCACCTGGTGGCAACATTTCTACAAACCAAATCGAGAGGTCGTGGCAGCCTGCGGACCGCTGCTCGGACAGACAGCGCTTACGGAAAAAGAAATTCAGACCTTGATGGAGCCGGGAATCGTGCGTTTCGGCTCCGGCGGCGTTGAGGGATGGGACTGCGAGGAAGTCTTCAAGAATCGTCAAGCATCGCCGCACCCGCGGCTAGAATGACTCGCTGCGCCCCTAGAAACTCGGGTGAATGTCGGCGACAAGCACGGGCTTCGTACACGCCGAATCGAATCGCACTAGCGCACCGCAGCATCGACGCCCGCCTGATCAGCGGGGTGCCCGGCCACGGCCTGGGCCGAGACCAAGTTCGGGCCGCCCATCTCGCCGAACTGACGCCGGCTCAACTCCGCCACGCGATCACCGGCCGCGATACGCATTCGCGCTTTGAAATACGCCGAATTCGAGTGTACCGCGCCCTTGTCGGGCTGCGGTCCATGATACAAATGCACGAACGGCAAATACCCATAATCGTAAAGGCGCACGGTGCGCAGGCGGTCGAACATTTCATTGTCCTCACTACCCCAGCCGAGGAAAGTTTCGTCGTGGCCGCCGATGCCAAAGTAGGTCTGCCGCTCGACCGCCAGAGTGCCTCCCTGGCAGTTCTGCCGGCAATACTCCGGCGCGGCCGATTGCGGCAGGCGGCCGGCCGTGAAAAACGCCTCGGTATCGGTAGCCGACAAGTAAAACACGAAACGCTGAAGACGAGCGGCTTGGTAGCCCCGCGCCATCAAGCTCACAATCTGCTGGCCGTAGCTGTCCGGCACGAGCAAGTCGTTGTCGTGAAACACCAGGATATCACCGCGCGCTGCCCGAGCTCCCACGTTGAAAGCCCAGGATCTCGAGTATGGCAAATCCGCAACCGGAGGCCGCAGATGCAGATGCCGCACCCCCTCGCCCTCGGGCAGTCGACCGGGCAGCTGAGACTCCCACGCTTGTTCGACCACAAGGCATTCCAAGCGGATCTCGCGCTGGCCGAGAATCGACCGCAGAGTGGCCAACAAGTGAGGCAGCCGCTCCAGACCCCGATGGCCGATGATGAACGAAACCAACGGGCCGTGCGCCGGTGGCGGCGGCAACTTCTCGGCCAGCCGAATGGACCAATCGGCAAGGGCGGCCTCCAGCAGGCGGTTTGCCACGCCGGGAAAAACTCGCCCGACGGTCAGGTCGGACGACCACTCCGCGGACGAAACGGCGCCTGGGCCATCCGCTGTGTAAGTCAAACTCTCCGCTCGATTGTGAAAATCCACCCAACTGGAGCCCAGCAAACGCGCCAGCCGGGGAAAAAGCAACACCCAGGCCAAGCGCGGGCGGTCAAACAGCATGGTTCCGAGTCGGCTGCGCAGGCTGATACTCAAGTGCTCTCTCCACTCGCTCTGAAGTTGTCCGGAATGTGCTCTCACCGATCGTGCGAGGAACCGACCCTCGTCGCATTTGTCTCGACGGACAAAACCGCCGGCTCCGCATCGTACCCTGTGGCGGCGGGCAAGAAGTCTGATTCCTTCAGCCGCGAAAGTTGTCGTGCGGCCTCTGAATGGTCCGAAAGATCGCAATGCAAGGCGTGGGGCCACTCGCCGCCCGAACCGTTGTGCCGCATGCCGACGCCCAGCAGCGAGCGAATCGTTTCCGCCCAGCGAATGCCGAAAACTCGATCCAGCCGACCGGCAGGCAGCGCCGGCGGCTCGGGTGGCAGGTCCATCGCGATCGACGCCCCGAGGCAGGCCAAGAATGCCTGGTGCCAACCCTGCACGCTGGCCTCAACGCTAAGCCGCTCGGTGGCGGTGCGGAAGGATTCGCGCCGCAGCCGCAAGGCCAGTGCGGGATCCAACGCAAGCCGTTCCAGGTTTGCCGCGAGCGCTTCCACATCGCCGATCGGCGACACCAACGCATTGGACTCGTGAATTAACAAGCGTTCCATCGTCAGGCCACGGTAACACGTGGTAACGACCGTGGCCCCATGCCGCATCGCCTCCCAGGCCACGATGGGACCGGTCTCCCAGTCCGACAGCAGCACCAGCGCCGCCAAGCCGGGATAAACGCTCCGATACAACTGATCTCCGCTACACAGGCCATGAAAGATCACCCGACCACGAGCGACCTGCGCGGCTAACTCTCGCCGTAGCAGCGGCTCGTCGGGACCCGCGCCGGCGATGTCCAGGCGGTAGTCAACGCCCCGGCGATCGAGCGCCGAGCAGACAGACGGCAACTCTCGAACTCGCTTCTGATCGTGAATTAAGCGCCCCACATACGCCAGGCGTAGCGGCCGACCCGAATCCTCGAAGTCGGGCGGCAGCAGCGCCGGCGGCGATCCGCAGGCGACGTGCGCCGTGCGCTCGGGGGCCAAACCGCCGACGATCTGCAATGCCATCTGGCCCCGCCGATTGGTTGACACAGCGTAGTCCAAGCACCCCTTGTAATAGGCCACGTCCTGAAGATACGACGGCATATCTCCGTGCAGCGGATAGAGGACTCGCAGGCACACGCCGGCTGCCTTGGCCCGGCGAACTGCTTCCAGCATGTCTCCCACGTTCACCGGAACAACGATCTCGAATTGCTTCTGGCAGATCGCCCGGGCAACGGCCCGCACACGGCCCTCGCGCGTTCCCGTCAGTGCGGGTACCGTCAGGGTGTCCGGATACGGGTGGCTTTCTAGATAGCGCTGCGGATCGTGATATTGTCTGCCGCGTACCAGCCCGACCGTCACGTCCCAGCCGAGCTCCCGCAGGCCGGGCACGAGGTATTCCAGCCAGTTCTCGACGCCCCCAAAAGGGGAGGCTGTCTGCGTCAGAAACAAAATGCGGCCAGGACTCGACACGTATCCAACCTCGACGAACAAAAAAGAACGGATCTAACGCAACCCAAAATGAAGGCCGCGCATTCACAAGTGGGAAGACGCTTCAAGTCCAGATGGCTCGAAGTCACGGGCAGTTGTCGTCTATTTTTATAGTATACATCGCCAGCGAGGCGTCGCTGCGGCCAGAATATTCGCGGCAAAAAAAGGGGGGATCGACCGCATTAGCGGTCGGTTGGCTCTGAGGTGTCCTGCGGGCGGATGCGCGAGGTGCCCTGCGTGTAAGCCTTGTACTGCTCCAGGTATTCTGCCGGCGGACGAGTGCGCCGCCCTTCCTTCAGGCCGTGAGCCTGATCGTCGTGAAGATGACCCTGGATTTGTGTTCCGCGCGGTCGGATTCCCAGACTGCGAAGCGTGGCGTCCAACTCGGCCCGAGCGGCTTTGCCCTGCTCGCCCCGGGACTTCGTTTTGCGATACATGTCTTCGTACCCGCGCACCCAGCGATCGAGGTCTTCTCTTTCCCAACCCAACTCGTCGAGCAATTTCTGATCCACCTGGCCCTTGTTGAGCTGATCGCGCAAACGCTGAATCGCCAGCTCCGTTGCCTTGCGGGTGAATTCGAGATTCGGATCGTCCGCCTTGTCCGCCGTGGCGGGGGGCGGTGTGGCGGGATCGCTCGACTCTTTATGCCCCGTCCCCTGCGGCACGCCGCTGCCGTCGCCGCCCGGAGTGCCGGGCTGTTTGGGATCGGTCTGGGCGTCGGACTTTGCGCCCGCTCGTGCGCGTCGCCGCCGGCTTGATCCGGCTTGCCGCCGGGCTCGCCAGGCTTCGTTTCGGCCTTCCGGCCGCTGGAGCCTTTGCCCGGCTTGTCACCGGCGCTGCCGGTCTTGCCCGGGGCCTCTCGATCCTTGCCGGGCCGATCGGCAGTCTCTCCGTCGCCGTGCTGGTTGGCCGCGCCGCCCCCTTCATCGCTGGCCGAGTTCTGGCCCGCGCCGCCGGTGCCGGGCTGGTTGCCCTCTTGGCCGCCCCCCTCGCCGCCGCCGCCGGACTGGTCGCCGGCATGCTGGCCTTTGGAATCGGATTGATGGCGGCTGCCGCTGGGCGAGGGTGGCTCGCCCCCCGGCCGCTTCTGACCGTTCTTATCGGTGCCCGGTGTTTTGTTGCGCGGCGTGTTCGAGTTTTGGGCCTCGGGCGAACCTTGTTTGTTGTCTTGGTCGTTGCGTCCGGCCCCGCTTTGGCCCTTGTCGTCCTGCGGATCGCCTCCCTTGGCATCGGGCTGTCCGCCGCCGGCCGGTTTGGCCTGTTTCTTTTGCTCGGGCGATGCTTTTGCCCGAGTGCCCTGGCCAGTCTTGTCGCCCGCCTGGTCTGCATCGCGATTGCGGTCGCCCGGGGTGTCGCCGGATGAATTCGAACCGGCGTCGGGCTGCGGCTTGGCTCCTTCGCCGGTCTTGGCCCGGCCGGCATTGGTGTCGGGCTTTCCGTCGAAGGGATCCCCCTTCTTATCGGACGGGTCGCCCGCTTTGTCGTCGGGACTTGGGCCGGGCTGGGGTTTAGCGCCGGGGGTGTCGTCGGGCTCGCCGGTGGGAGCGCCGGGCAGATCGTTTTGATCGCCGGTGGCCGCGCCGCCTGGCCGGCTGCCATTGGGCGTGCCTTTGACCCCCGACTTGTCTTTCTCGCCGGAGTCGTTTCCCCCCTGCCCCGCTTCGCTCTTCTTGCCTTGCGGACCCTTCTCGTTGGACGGTTCGGCCGGTTTGTCGCCTTGTCCTGCGGGCTGAGGTTTTTCGCCGCCGCCGTGCGGTCCGTCGATCTGCTTGTTCTGGTCGTTGCCGGTGGGACTGCCCCCCTGCTGCGGATCGTCCTGCGGCATTAGCTTGTTCTTCTGTTCCGCTTTTGGCTGGCGATCGAGGATTTTTTGAAAGGCCTCGCCGTCCTGCGACCCATCCTTGGCAACCGGCCCGGCCGAATCCTGTTTCTGCCCCTGGCCGCCCTGCTGGCCACCGCCTTGCTGACCGCCGTCGGGCTTCGGTTTTCCTTGTTGATCGCCCTTGCCGCCGGCCTGTTGCTGGCCTGCGCCGTGTTCGTCGGCGCCCTGCTGGCCCTGGCCTTGATTTTCTTGGCCTTGTTTATCCTGAGCTTGTTCGCCTGGGCCTTGTTTATCGTGACCCTGCTTGTCCTGTCCTTTGCCTTGCTGGCTTTCCGGCTTGTTTTGCTGGCCCTGTTTTTCTTGCTCGCCGCGATCTGCCCCGCCCTGGCTTTGCTTGTCCTGGTCGCGCCCCCCCTGCCCTTTTTGGCCCTGCCCCTGTTGATCTTGGCTGTCCTGACCTTGGCCGTCCTGGCCACCCGCTTCTTGTTGATCTTGATTTTCGCCTTGCGGTTGGTCACCGGGCTGATCTTGCTTTTGCCGCTCGCCGTTCTGCTGGTCTTGCGGCGGTTGACCCTGCGCTTGGCGGTCTCGGTTTTGGAGATTCGGCTTGTCTTCGTTCAGCGTCACCTCATCCTGGTCGGGCGCAACATTGCTGGGCGACACCACCCGAATGCGCCGATGGGGTGTCTCGGTGCGATTGGGCACGGGTGACTTGTTATCTTCGGCCCAGGCCCAATAGTCCAACACATCGCCGTCTTTGAGTCCCAACTTCTTGGGCGACAGCCGCGGCTTGCTGACAAACTGTCCCGGCCGAACTTCGTCCAGCAGCGAACGTTCGAGAATCGTCCGCCCCGCCACCGCGCCGACCAGCGATACCCGGGCCAGTGCAAAATCCGGATCGCCGGCCGCCAGCTCGCAAGCGAGCGCGGCGTTGAGCGGCACCTCGACTTCGTCTTTCTTGGGGGCCAGAAACTGAATCTCCGGCGCCACGTCGGGCGTGACTTCGATCTGGTGCCGAATCGGCTGGACGCTCTCCTGACCGTCGACGTTGGTGAACGTCAACTGATAGCTGGCGTGCTCGGGCGTCTGGCGATCGTCCTTGAGCGCGAGCGTAAACGTGACCGAGGCCTTCCGGTCGTCCGTCGTCATGCGCTGATCTTCGCTGCCGTTGCAATCGAAATCGATCAGCGCCATTTTGATCGGCTGATTGGCCAGAGCGCGAACCGTGACCTGCGTGCCTTCGATGCCCTTGATGTCGCTCTGATGGTCGGTGGTCTGGCTGACCAGGCCGGTATATTCCGGATAACGATAGTCGATGCTCTCGACGACGATCGTCGGCGCCGCTTCGACCGTGAGATGAAACGTGTGACTCACCGCGTCGCCGGCCACGATTCGATATGCCAGATCCTGCTGGATGCCTTCCTTGCCCTCGGGCAATTGGCACTCGTAGAAGTAGCCGTCGCTCTCGATGCGCATCGCAATCGCCCGCTCGACAAGCTGGCCGTCGGCCGTGCTGTAAGAGAGCGTTACCGGTTCGCCGCCCGGCAGCCCCTGCACTTCGGCCGTGACACGCACCAACCGGCCGCGGAACACGGTGGCGTCGCCGGGTGCAATCGCCAGGATCCGGACGCGCGTGGGCGGGTCGATGTCGGCCCAGGGCAATACCACGCGGCCGACCGTGCGCAGCGGATCCTTGGGCGAGACCACTTTATAGATCGCCGCGACCAGCAGCACCGCCAAAAACACGTAGCCGATCTTGATCAACTTCGAGCGGTCGACGGTCGACTCCAATGGCACCTTGGCCAGGTTGGTCGCCGCTTGCTCTTCGATCGCCTCGAACACGTTTTGCGTCAGGCCCGTCGGATTGGCGCGCAACAACAGAAAATTGACCAGGCTGTTCTTCAGGCTCGGCTTGCTGCGCTCGATCGAATGGGCCGCATACACCGGATTGATCCGCCTGAGCAGGAGCGGCAACAGCGAGCGCCAGCTATAGATCGCCGCCCCGGCCACGAACAAGATCAGCGCCAGCCAGCGGGTCACCGGGCCCAATCCGCCCGGCACCACCCAATGATCCAACAACGCCATGAGCAGAAAAAACGCCAACGTGCCGGCCGCCAACAGCATCACGCCAGCCGCGATATCGACGTTGCGGACCTGGGTCCGTGTCTTGCGCAGCGTGCTGTCGATGAAGCGGTCATACTCGACGAATTTGCCCGAGTCGGTCCGCTTGCCGCCCGCGGGCGGCGATGCGTTGCCCGGCGCAGGAGACGTTGCCATGACAGAACTCCGCAAAAAGCGACACGTTCGAGCGGCCCAGCGGCCACTCATCCAGTATAGACGCCACAGGGCGGCCCGGCATTCCCTCGCCAGGCCGCAATTCACCGGTTGCGGGCAAACGGGCGACGCCGCAAGCGATTATGACGACCGGCATTGGATCAAATAATCGGATCTTTCCGGCAGACACTCGCGAGGCGTTTGATAGCGACGGGGCCGATCGGTCGCGTCCGGCTGTAGTTTCCCGCGGGCCCACTCGGATAGAATGGCGGGGGGATGGAAGCAACCCGAGTCAAAGGAATTTTATGTCACACGTGTTGAGCTACGCGGGCCAATACTTCCGCATCGATATCACCGAGGTTGCCAGCGCCGATCTTCCGCAGCGGCCGGGCTACATCGCCTGGGCCAGTGATGCTTTCCGGGAATTGAAGCAGATGCCGAGCCATCCCTGCACGCGTATGATGGCCGGTCCGCCGCATCCGACGCGCGACGAAGCCCTGCGGCACGCCTACGACTGGCTGAAGTCGGACTGGGATGCGCAGCAGACCAAGCGGCCCTACAAGCCGCGGCGTTTGGGCGCCGTGATTTACACCGTCACGATCTTTCAGGACGGCAGTCCGTTTGAGTGTCAATTCGACGAGTTCTCGGACGCGAAGCTGTTCGCCAAAGCGGCCGAAAAAATCGTCGACGCCAGCAAGGTGGTCGTGACCAACAACGAGAGCCCCCAGCCGCTGACGGTGTGGGAACGAGCGAAGTGATTTGGTGCGGGGACATCAAACGCTTGAGACCCCAGCTTCTGTTTTCCTGCCGATGACGTAGAATGATCGGTTTTCGCCCCCCAAGGTTCGACGAAACCGATGAAGAGTTTTCCGGACGAATATCTTCCCGCCGGTTTGCCGCCGCTGGATAACCCGCAAACAGCCTTGCCGGCGATTGCGAAGGATCCGCGGTTAATCGAGCTCATCCAAGACGCCGTCCAGAGAATTCCCACAACGCACCAGGTGATCGTCGGCGACGCCCGCGAAATGCGCTTGGAGCCAGAGTCGGTTCACCTCGTCGTCACGTCCCCGCCCTATTGGACGCTCAAAGAATACAGGGAGACCGCCGGACAGCTAGGTCACGTCGCGGACTACGACGATTTCCTGCGTGACTTAGACGACGTTTGGCGGCAGTGCTACAGCGCATTGGTTCCAGGGGGCCGGCTGGTTTGCGTCGTCGGCGACGTCTGCCTGTCGCGACGAAAAAACAACGGTCGCCATACCGTTGTCCCGCTTCATGCATCGATCCAGGAGCACTGTCGTGGACTTGGATTCGACAATCTGGCCCCAATCATCTGGCACAAGATTTCCAACGCGGTCTATGAGGCTACGGGAAATGGCGGCGACTTTCTCGGCAAGCCCTACGAACCGAACGCAGTCATCAAAAACGACATCGAATTCATCCTCATGCAACGGAAGCCCGGGGGATACCGAAGTCCTTCAGTTGCCACGCGAATCCTCAGCGTGATTGGCGATGCCAACCATAAAGAGTGGTTCCAGCAAATTTGGACCGGCCTCACGGGCGCATCGACGCGAAACCATCCCGCGCCGTATCCGCTCGAACTTGCCGACCGGCTGATTCGCATGTTCAGTTTTGTGGGCGATACGGTCTTGGACCCCTTCCTCGGCACGGGAACGACGATGCTGGCCGCGATGCGGCACGGCCGAAACTCGATTGGGTACGAAATTGATCACACCTACGCCGCGCTCGCTAAAAAACGCGTCAACGACTCGAAGAGCGTATTCATGGTGGCAGAGGTAAAATCGCATGCGTAAAGATCTCGACCGGCGGGTGGGCGAGGCAATCAAGCTTTTCTGGTCAGTGCGGGACAAGCAGTCAAAGGCTCAAGGCTCGAAGACCGGCGAGAAAGACGCGGGCCTGCGTGCGGCCGTTACCGGCGGAAAGCACCTTGACGGATTCACTGAGATTTGCCGCGACCTCGTCATCGACGCCGGCGTGCATGAAGCCCACGTCTATTGGCGAAACAAGAAAGAATTGCCGGGCTACTACCGAGCCGAGAAGAATTGGGACCTGATCGTCGTTGCCGATGGCCATCTGCTGGCAGTCATCGAGTTCAAAGCGCAGGTTGGACCCTCCTTCGGCAACAACTTCAACAATCGCACTGAGGAAGCGCTCGGCAATGCAACCGATCTCTTGGCCGCCTACCGCGAAGGGGCCTTCAAACCATCTGCCCGCCCGTGGCTCGGGTACGTTTTCCTCCTCGAGGACTGCCCGAAGTCGCAATCGCCCATCAAGGTCAAGGAACCTCAGTTTAAAGTCTTTCCGGAGTTCAGAAACGCATCGTACGCCAAGCGCTACGAGATTTTCCTGACAAAGCTCTTGCGAGAGCGCCTGTACGACGGGGCCTGCCTCCTGCTGTCAACACGACGAGACGGGTTGAAGGGCAAGTTTACGACCCCATCCGACGAACTCACATTCCGCAGGTTCGCTGCGGGGCTCGCCGGCCACGCAATGGCATACGCCAAGTCGCAATAGCGAACGGGAATGACCCCCCGGCACGTTGACGGCCTCGGCCCGCATTTGTTAGCCCGAGAACGTCTTAGCTGGCTGCCGTTGGAGGCACAGATCGTCGTGCGACGCAGGTAACCGCTGCGCGTCTGAAGGGAGCGAGGTAGACTTCGCGCCCGCTTAGATCGCGGGTGATGAAACCCGTCACAGACTCTATTGCAGACTCTGGGCCGAGTTCCATGTGTCCTAGGAGGCCCGAGACACTACCGCCGCAAATGCGAACTATTTCCTACCGGCTTGCGTCATTCGATACAATGCGTG
Source organism: uncultured Planctomycetaceae bacterium (assembly GCA_963793635.1). Classification (GTDB taxonomy): domain Bacteria; phylum Planctomycetota; class Planctomycetia; order Pirellulales; family PALSA-1355; genus CAWCAX01. The sequence goes on along the minus strand of CAWCAX010000004.1, from coordinate 2,864,293 downwards.
GCTTTGTTCGGCCTGCAATCGCATTGGCTGCGACCCGTCGCTGGAGCGTTCAAAATGACCGAAGTCCAACCCAATGAGGATCCACTCCTTAAGCCACTTTTCCTGAAAATCTTCGAAGGATTTCGACAGCGGGAGGAAGCGAGAGTTGCTCTCGGGTCGCATTCGACGGCAGAGTACCGACCTGGCGCAGAAGGAGCCCCGGAAGTCGAATCATTGGTCAATAAGGTCAGTTCTGCAGAACTCGAATTACTTCGTGATCTGGTTGGCCTGTTCGCTCAAGTGGAGACAGCACTTCGGGATAGCGGCGAGGGGCCGGGAAAGCTTGCGGTAGTCACCCATTTCAAGCCGTACCAAATTGCTTTCCTGCTTATTGGCGAAGCTACTTTTGTTCGACGGTATGCCCTCGTCTCTCGGTCGCCGGAAAACGGCGATCCGGAGTTTATCCATGACGTCATATTTACGACTGAAACCGACAGACGCTCCTGGCGGCAGATAGACCTCGTCTACGACCTCTTGCAGTATTGGGAACTATTTCTTCGTCATCAAACGCCCCTACGCTGCACCGCCTTCTGCAACGGTTGCCGTCGGTACCTACTTCCTCGCGTATCCACTTCCATTTTCCGCGATGCCATTTCTAAACTCTGCCCCGCAACTAGCAACGTCACGTCTAAGAGCGACGCAACGAGGGTGGCGCTTCGCATGGATATCGAGCGCCGTTTGGACAAAATCGCTCGGCGTCTCACGGAGCAGGAAAGCAAGAAGAAGGCGATTCAGGAGTTCACGGCCGGTAACATGAATCCCAGCTCCCCTATGCACACGGACCTGAATCGAGCACGACTTCTCTACAGCGACGAACTGTCGTTAATTCTCTCCGAGCTTGTGCATCTTCACGACAATGTCGCAAAATTATTGAAAGCGAACAGAGTATCAAAACATCAACTAGATATCGTCGAAAAGATGAATCCCTATCGAGTAGCGTCCTGCTTCGTAAACACCGAAAAGCATGGCATTCGTGGTAAGACGAAGACTGCCGCATTCGATCTATTTTCCGAATTTCTCCATCAGCGGGATGGCGTGCCTTCGGAAATGGATCAAATTGTTGACCTGATCCCAATCATCAACTACGACGGGCAAGCGTGGCAGGCCCCGGATCTGATTGAGGACCTGCTGCAATTATGGGAACTATTTCTGCGTAACCATACAGACGTCGACACAAGCCGCGTTTCGGACCGAATTGGGAAAACGGTTGGACGCCAAAAAAGGCCTGGGCACCTACTCCGCGCCAATGCCCGTCGGAATTGACAGGCACTTGGCTCAACTTTCGAAAGAACGAGAAAACATGCCTCCCTTAAGCTGGCCGAAGCAATAGCGAACGGGAATGACCCCCCCGCCGCACGTTGACGGCCTCGGCCCGCATTTGTTAGCCTGACGCGCCCGCACACGGGCGGCGCCGACTTCCAGACCCTCCCAGTTTTCCGAAAGAAGCAGACCCGTCATGGCTCACGAAGTTACGTTGATCACCGGCGATGGCACCGGCCCCGAGCTGGCCGAGGCCGCCCGCAAATGTGTCGACGCCACGGGCGTCAAAATCAATTGGGACGTTCAGGAAGCCGGCGTCGACGTCATGGCCCGGCTCGGCACCCCCCTGCCCGACGCCGTCATGGAAAGCGTCAAGCGAACCCACTGCGCGCTCAAGGCGCCGATCACCACGCCGGTCGGCACCGGCTTTCGCAGCATCAACGTCCATCTGCGGCAGGCCCTGGGCCTGTTCGCCTGCATCCGCCCCTGCAAGCACTATCGCGGGCGTGCGGACCTTCTTTTCCGACACGCCGATCGACCTGGTCATCGTCCGCGAAAACACCGAAGACCTGTACGCCGGCGTCGAGTTCGAGGCCGGCAAGGAGAACACCGCCAAGCTGATCGAGTTCATCAACAACCTCAGCGGCGACCGCAAGATCAAGACCGCGGCCAGCGAGACCGGCGTCTCGATCAAGCCGATCAGCGTCTCGGGCAGCGAGCGGATCGTCCGCTGCGCCTTCGATTACGCCCGCGAACACGGCCGCAAAAAAGTGACGGCCGTCCACAAGGCGAACATCATGAAGTTCTCCGACGGGCTGTATCTCGAGACGGCCCGGCGGGTGGCCAAGGACTATCCGGACATCGAGTTCGAGGATCGGATCGTCGACAACATGTGCATGCAGCTGGTGCAAAAGCCCGAGCTGTACGACGTGCTCGTGCTGCCGAACCTCTATGGCGACATCCTGAGCGACCTGGCGGCCGGCCTGGTCGGCGGGCTGGGCGTGGCGCCGGGCGCGAACATCGGGCCCGACGGGGCCGTGTTCGAAGCCACGCACGGCAGCGCCCCCAAATACAAGGGACAGAACAAGGTCAACCCGACCGCGCTGATCCTCTCGGGCATGCTGATGCTGCGGCACCTGAAAGAGGACGCGGCCGCCGCCCGGCTGGAAGCGGCCGTCGCCAGGTGATCGCCGAAGGCAAGTAGGTCACCTACGATCTGAAACCCGACCGCAACGATCCGACGGCCGTCGGCACCCGCGAAATGGCCGACGCGATCTGCCGGGCGATGAAGTAAGAAATCAGAACCGTAAAGACGCGGAAGAGATTGAACCACGGAGGCACAAAGACACAGAGAGAAGGAAACAAAGAACGATTGAAATGGTATTTCTCGATCCTGCGGCTTCTCTGTCCTCTCCGCGCCTTTGTGTCTCTGTGGTGAACTTTTCCATTTCGCGCTAGGCGTCGCCGGCCAGCAGCGCCGTGGCCCCCAGGCCGTAAAACGTGTATTCCACGTCGCGGCCGGTGTCCCAATCGGCGCCGCGGTAGCCCCCCTGTTCCTCCTGGAGCGAGTCCACATAGCGCCGGGCTGCGACCCGGTCGATCGCGCCTGCCTGGTCTAGGTCGGCCAGGGACACCAGTCCCGTGAAAGTGCTCAGCAGGTCGGCGATTGGAATGCGCGTGTTGGCCCGCAATCCGCCTTCGTCGGTTTGCATGTCGAACAGAAAGTCGACAGCCGCGCCGCGGGTCGGTGCGTCGAGGGCGTCCAGAAGTTTCAACAGCCCGATCGCGGCGGCCGTGGGATTGGTGCCGCTGCGCTTCATCGGGCGCCATTTCCACAAAGCCGCCGTCCGCGCGGCGCCGGCCGAGCACGAATCCGATCAACTGCTCGGGCGCCACTAGCGGCAGCCCGAGCAGTTGCTGGGCCAGCGTGACCAGAAACGTGTGATACAAACTGCTAGCCTGGCCTTCGGCCGTTTTGGCGTAGCCTCCGTCCGCTCGGCGCAGCGCCTCGAGCGCCGCCGCCAGCGTGGTGCGCCAGGTTTCTCCGCGGCCGGCGAAGACGTCGATGCCCGCGGCATAGTTCAACGTGGCGGCGCTATAGACCAGCGACAGAAAATCGACGATCGGAATTTGACCCGTCAGCCGGGAGTTCAGAAATCCGGCGGCCTGGCGAGCCCGCTCATCGTCCAGCTCCCCCAACAAGGCCAGTCCGCGCAGCGCGAAGCTGGTGTAATACAGGTCGCTCGGTCCCTCGCGGCCGGCAAAGCCGCCGTCGTCGCGCTGAACCGCGATCAGAAACGCGGCCTGCCGCCGGCGCCACGACTCGTCGGCGCCGGCCAATCCCGCGGCAAGCCGCAGCATCAATGGTTCCAGATAAGCGGCCATGCGATTTTGCCAAAGACACCAAAATCGTCAGGGCACGACGTGGGGTGCGAGTTTTTCGCTGATCCAATCCGGAATCGGCATGCTTTGCAGCGCGCCGCCGGGCAGCACGCGACAGCAAACCGATGTCATTTCGCCCGATGCCACGGCGCCTCGCGGCCCGCTGAGTTGAAAGGCGTAGGTGACGCTCTTGGTGCCCAGGCGCGTGATCCGCACTTCGATCTGGGCAGTCTCCTCGAAGCGGATCGAACTTTGGAAGTCGCAACGGGCGGCCACCCGGGGCCACGTGATCGCGCCCAAGTCGTCGTGCGTCACCACGCTCAGCCCGACATGACGCAGCAACTCATGCTCGGCTTCTTCCATCCACTGGAAGAAGACCGAAAAATGCATGATGCCCGCCATATCGGTGTCGCGGAATTCCACTCGGCGCGTGGTCTGGAAATTCTGCGGCATGCGGGGCCGTTGACCGACGTGGGGAGCGCCTCGCTTTTCAAGCGCGCAAACGAGGCGCCAGCGCACGATTAGTCCGAGACGTAGGGCAATAGTGCCATGAAGCGGGCCCGCTTTACGGCCAAGGTCACGGCGTGTTGGCTGGCCGCCGTGCAACCGCTCTTGCGGCGACCCACGATCTTGCCCTGCCGGTTCGTCAACTTGGTCAGCAGGTCGAGATCTTTGTAGTCGACATACATGGGCCGCGGACGCTGCCCGTCGACAAACACGGGATCCTTCTTTTTCGCCCGGACCTTGTTCTTGTTGGTGCGCCGCTTGGTCGTCGGCCGTGCAAATTTCTTGGGCATGAACTGTTCGCTCGAATCGTTGCTAAATGAAGGTGTCTGAAAAAGCAACAAGCTGCCGCGGCCGATGGTCCGGCCGCGGCGCTTCTGTTGAATAGTTAATTTGCCGACGGCATCGCACGTTGCGCGCTCGCCGATAAGAAAACGCGAGCCACCGCCGCCAAACGCCGCGGAGCTTCTTAATTACTGCCGCTGTCAATCGCTGCGGGGTGATTGGGCGTTAGGAATCGTCGCGCCCATAACCGCCACCGCCTCCGCTGCGTCCGCCGCCGCTGCCGCCGCGTCCGCCGCCGCCACCACCGTAGCCGCCGCGTCCGCCACCGCCGCCGCCACCACCGTAGCCACCGCGTCCGCCACCGCCGCCGCCACCGCCATAGCCGCCGCGTCCGCCACCGCCGCCGCCGCCACCCGGGCTGCGTTCGCGAGCTTCGTTGACCGTAATGGCGCGACCGTCCAGTTCCGTGCCGTTGAGGGCTTGAATCGCCGCCTGGCACCCCTCATCGCTCTCCATCTCGACAAACCCAAAACCGCGAGACCGGCCGGTATCGCGGTCGGAGATTACCTCGGCCGACCGCACGGTCCCATGAGCACTGAACAGGCTCTCCAAACTGGCCGACGTCGTCGACCAGGGGAGATTACCGACATAAATCTTCTTCGCCATCACTAGGTCCTTTGCGTGCCGCGGGGCAGAATCTTGACCAACGGAAAAAAGAAGGCACAGCCGCCTAGCCCCAAGGCGCTGCCGTGCCTCTGAAACACAAACAGAGTTGTTTAATTTACCTGGATCGCCGCGGCGTCTGCAACCCTAATCGATAAAAAAGATTCCCGCTTCCGGGCTTCCTTCGCCACCGAGCGCGCATTTAGACGGCAAAACAAATCCACCGCGGCGAGGCAGAGCGTTCCGATTGGCTCCTGTGGACCAAGCAAATGGTGGACCGTCCCCGAAAGAGGGCCGCTTAGCGGATCGGTTCCGGCCGCTCCGGTTGGAGCTGCTGTGCATTCAGCCGTGCGTCCTGGTCATCCAGCGGCGGACTAGCGAATTGCAAGCAACTCGCCGGCCAACAAGGCGCCGCCTGCGTTCGTGCACACCGCCGCTCGACGAGCAAGGTGCGGATGCCGGCCGCTGCCACGAGGGCCGCGGCAATCGAACCGGCGGGTCCGGCTCCCGGCATGATGCAGTCGAACGGGTCAGCCATCGCTGCGCCTCGCCCGGGGGGGGGTACGCCGTCAAGCGGAAACCGGGGTCACAATTTCGATCAGCTCGACGGCCGGCTCGCCGCCGAAGTCGATCAGGGCGGTACGACCGTAGGTCGGCTCGCTCGACTTCAGACCGAACAGCTTGCTGCAGGTCCGGTCCTGGCGTCACTTTCCAAAGCCGCATCAGGTGGATCTCGCGGAGCACATTGTGGTTGATCAACACCCGGCCGACCGGCGTGCGCTGGCTTTCGATTTCCTGGCGCACCGCCTGGCTCAGATGGGCAAAATTCAGTCGCACTATGCCAAACTGCACGACCGTGCCGTCCGTTTGCCGGGCCAGCAGAATCTTGCGGGCGTAGTGCTGGCCGGTCAGCGAAGTGTCCAAAACACGCACGTCGACCGGCGAATGGTGGAACTGCTCGACCGTCACGGTCATGTGGTCTTGATGGGCCAGAAGCTTGCCGTATGGGGGCGGCATGTCGGCGGCCGTCACTTCCTCGAAATGTCCCAGGTCGGCCGGCTGGGAGTAGAACAGCGCGATGAGCGCATCGAGAATGGGCGGGGCGTCTGGCTTGCTCATGGGACGGCCGGCAAAAAGCTCGCTGCAAGGTGGGGCATGCCGTGCGAGCGTAGCCCTGCTACGGCCGCACGGCAATCGGGGTGAGGGTAGCCAGGGTGGGAACGACCACGGACGGCGACTCCTCGGCCGGGCCGCTCGAGCACCGTATCGATCAGGTAATACATCAATCGGCGCAATTCGTCGGGCTCGATCTCGTCGGCCACCGACTCGGCGCGCTCGCGATATTTTTCGACCAGTTGCCGGGCTTTGTCGAACACGCCGGCCCGCTCGTAAAGCTCTCGCACCGCGGCCAGGCTGGCAAGCATCAGTCGGTGCCTCGCGGACCAGTCGCTCCAAGACCAGCCGGTCGGCCTCGTCCAGGGCCTCCAAGGCGAGTGCCCAGAGCAAGGTGGGACGGCCGCCCAGCACGTCGGTGCCCGCGGCCAGCTTGTTGGAATCGTCGGGCCGCCAATCGGCCAGGTCGTTGAGAATTTGAAAGGCCATGCCCAAGTGCCGGGCAAACTGGCTCAATCGCTCGCTCGTTGGGGCCCACCGGGCCGGCCAGGCGCAGGCCGCAGTACAGTGCGGCCTCGAACGCGGGGGCCGTTTTCAGCGCGTAGATCTTCAGGGCGTCGAGCGGGTCGAGCCGCCTGTCGAGCGCAGTCGCGCCACAGCAGTTCGGCCCCTTGCCCTTCGGACAGTTTCAGGTGGGCTTCGGCCAGCCGATCGAGAATGTCGGCAGCCACGTCGGGGCCGATCTGGGCTGCTTGCCGGCTGATCAGGCGATAGCCCAACCCGATCAGATAATCGCCGACGTTGATCGCCGTGGCCGTTCCGAACTTGCGATGCAGCGTCGGATCGCCGTAGCGGAACTGGTCGTCGTCCTCGATGTCGTCGTGAACCAGCGAGGCCTTGTGAAAGGCCTCGATCGACATGGCCGTTCGCTTGATCGAGTCGGCGACGCCCTGCCAGGTGCTCGGCGCCGCCGGCCTGCGGTGCCCCGGCCGCCGGTCAGGGCGTCGTACACGGCCAGCGTGATGAAGGGCCGCGAGTACTTGCCCCCCTTGGCCAGAAAGTCGTAGGCAATGGCCTCGGTGCCGGCGATCGGATCGAGCCCCGCAGTGCCCTGGCCGTTGACCTCGGCCAGGGTCTGCTTGCCGCGACTGCGCGGGGCCAGCCGCTCGAGCTCCGCGGGTTCGAACAGGGCCGAGGCCGCCCGCATCAGATGGACGTAGGTGCGTGGTTTGCACGCTCGGCGGCGCGGTGCTCCAGGCGGATCATCTCGGCGACCCAGTCCTCGTCGACCGACGTGTTGCGGCAATCGCTCGACAACAGCGGCACGGCCATGCAAGGAATGCCGGCCAGCAGGATCTTGTCGATCGCCTTTTCCAGCACGTTCAGGCAGGCCACGCCGACGATCGCGTCGATATAGCCGCTGACGATGATCTTGAGCACGATCGGCGAGCCTTCGGCCACCAGCACCTTGTAGCCCAGCTCTTCGGCCGCGGTGCGAAAATCGGCGATGCTGCACGCCCCGCACCGCTTGCACTCCAAACCGAACTCGTCGTAGTCGGCCGGGCAGCCTTCGGCGTGCTTCAGGCAATGCGGCAACAGAAACAGCCGCCGGCTCGGACGGGACGGCCGCCACCTGGTCCTGCCAGAAGGCCGAAACCAAGACCACCATCGTCCAGCCGAGATAGCCTTCGGGCAAACCCATTTCTTCCAGCAGCGCCCGCGAAACCGCTTCTAGCTCGTCCTTGCCCACGGGGCGTGACTTGTCCAGCCGAGCGGCGACTTGGGCCGCCCGCTCGCGAATCTGCTCGCGCAGGGCCTTCGGCTCGGGCACCAGTTTCAGATGGCTGGTATTGCGCCGGCGCGATCGGGGGGCTGCGGCCGCTGGCGGCTCGGCCGGGGATAAGGGCGGATTGGCGGGAACGGTTGCCAAAGCTTGGGCTCGCTTAGGTCTCGATATTGGACGCAGACCTGACGACGATTCGAGGGCGGAATGGCCGGCTGGGGACGTCGGTCCCGCGCCGCTTGGCCAAGCGCAGCAACCGTGAAGATCAGCGGATAAAGGGCCTCGTAGTACCACAGCTTAGCAAAGTAAAAGCCGATCGGCGAGCTATCCCGATGGCGATCCGACTCCACCGCCCCCACCAGCCATTGGACCCCGCGGTCCAGGGCCTCGCTTTCCGCCGGGCTTTGGGCACAACCACCTAGTGCTTCGACCGCCACGGCCGTCTCTTCCACGCTCGAACGGGCCGGCAAACCGGCCGACCGGGGCGCGGCGCCCCAGCCGCCGTCGCCGTTCTGCACGCCCGAAAGCCAAGCGGTCCCCCGCCGGGCCGCCGGATCGCCGGAAAGTCCCAAATCTCGCAGTGCCAGTAAAACGCGTGCCGTGCCGTAAATCAAATTTTGCTCGCCCGGATCGTACTGGTTTCCGAACCACAGCGGCTCCCAGCTGCCCGAGACCGATTGCCGGGTGGTCAGATAACCAAGCCCGCGCTGAATGGCCCGGCTAATCCGCCTTTCGAGCGGTTCGCCCACCCGCTGGGTTGCATCTTGGCAGAATCGCTGCCGCCAGGCATCGAGGGCCCGTAGGGCATGGGCGGAGAGGTCGCAACCGCTACGGTCGAAGGGCAATTGGCCCCAACCTCGGCAGAAGGTCGGCCAGCCGCCGTCGCGGTTCTGCAAATTCAACAGCCACAGGGCACCCTGCCGCGCGGCGCTGGCGGCCCGCTGCCGATGGCCGGGGTCGGCATCGCTCCAGGCGGCCAGCGCCAACAGAGCGCCGGCCGTGTCGTCGGCGTCCGGCACCCCGCCGGACAAATCGGTCCAAGCCCAGCCGCCCGGCTCAGCGCCGGTGAAGGGATGGACCTCGTGGTGCTGACACCCCAGCAGCCAATCCCAGCAGCCGAGCCGGCCCACGTCGGCGCCACCGCCATGCAAGGCGTTGATGGCCAGCGTTGTCGTCCAAGTGGCGAGATTCACGTCGATCGGCCAACTGCCGTCGGCGCCGGCCGATTCGATCAGAAACCGCGCCCGCGCCGGGCCACGGCATGATTGGCCTGGCCGATGCTGGCCAGGCTCATCACCACAAAACTCGTGAGCGGCACCGCCTCCAGATAGCCGCCGCTGGCCGGCTGCTGACGCTCGATCACCCGCAGGCTGCGCGCGAGCGACAGCCGGCGCACCAGCCGCACCAGCGGGTTGCGGGGAGGGCTGTGATGGAAGCGCGCCTGACCGATGGCCACCAGGGCCGGGATGGCATAGCTCACCACCGGCATTCGCACGGTCTTCCAGGTGGCAGCCGGCAGGCAGGCCAGCTCCAGCGGCAGCGCCGGCACCTCGCTCCAGGAGACCGATCCGGCCAGCGCGCAATTCGCCAGGATCGGCGCGGCGAATGTCTTGTCGCGCCCATAGCGGCGGCGAAGCGCGTCTACGCCTCCATGCTGTTCGACATATTGCTCGGCCCTCTCAAGCGCGGGGCAGCCGCCGACCGCCCGACCGGCGAGGCGCAGCGCGGCGTTGCAAAGCATGGTGGTGGCGATGTTCGACAGACTGCGATCGGTGTCGCCCCAGCCGCCATCGGCATTTTGCCGGGCGATGAGCCAATCGAGTCCGCAGTCGACCAGCCGTGCGGTGCCGGATTCGGCCGCGCCGCCGCGCTCCATCAGCACCAGCGCGCTAACCGCGGTGGCCGTCGACAGAGCCGAGCTGGACAATGTGCCCACCCAATGTCCGGCCGGCTCGCACGCGGCGAGCAGGTCGCCTTGGGCGCGCTCGTAGGCCGCTCTTAACCGCTGAGGATCCTTCATGCAGGAAGTTTAGAGCGTCGGCTGGGTGGCTGGCAACGGTTTGTGGAAGGGGATGGGGGGATACGACGAGATACGGGGGATGGACGGGAAGGATGCCTGCGACGAGCTCAGTTGAAACCAGAAACGAGGAACGAAAAACCGGGCCCATGGCGCGTCCGCGAGCACCGATCCACCCGCCGAGCGGTAGCAAATTCGGTTTGGGCTTTTGAATTCGTAATCCTGGGCTCGTTCCTTCATCCGTAACTTTCCGCCTTCATCGTTTCCGTCCGTCCCCCGTATCTCGTCGTATCCCCCTATCTCCTTTGCAAAAACCGATCCATTCGTGACGACGTGCTTCCGATCCACCCCGGCTGCTATAATCGAATCGTCGAAATGCCAATGCTGGCAGTTCCTACTACGCCCGGTGATTCATGTACGCGCGGATGGCCAAACGCCTGCTGACCGAGACCGATCTGCGGTTGCTGTGGAAGCTGGCCTACAACATGGGTTACAAGGGCATGCGGTCGGTCCAGAAACACAAGCGACGGCTGCGCCGCGGAGAGTTCTTTCCGCCGTTCCTGTACGTTTCGATCATCAACAGTTGCAACCTGCGCTGCCAAGGCTGCTGGGTCGACGTCGACGCCCGGCAACAGACGATCGACCTGGCCGCCATGAACCGCTTGATCTCCGAGGCCAAAGAGGCCGGCAACCGCTTCTTCGGCATCCTGGGGGGCGAGCCCTTCCTGCATCCCGAGCTGCTCGACATCCTGGCCGCGCACCGCGATTGCTACTTCCAGATTTTCACCAACGGCCAGTACATCACCGCCGACGTGGCCAAGCCGATTGCGCCGCCTGGGCAACTCGACGCCGCTGGTCAGCATCGAGGGAACCGAGATCGTCAGCGACGACCGCCGCGGCCGGCCGCACGTGCTTTCCAAAACCATGGCCGGCTTGCAAAACTGCCTGGATCAGCGACTGATCACGGGCGTTGCCACCAGCCTGTGTCAGACGAACTTCGACGATTTGCTCAACGAAGCCTGGGTCGATCGGCTGATCGAACTGGGCGTGCTGTATATGTGGTTTCACGTCTATCGGCCCGTGGGCCCCGATGCGCGCCCCGAGTTGGCCCTTACGCCCGAGCAGCAGCGCAAGGTGCGGCAGTTCGTCGTCGACATGCGGGTCAAAAAACCGATCGGCGTGGTCGACGCCTACTACGACCATCGCGGCCAGGCGCTTTGCCCGGCGGCCACGGGCATCAGCCACCACATCAGTCCTTGGGGGGACATCGAGCCCTGTCCGATCGTGCAGTTCGCCAAAGAATCGATCCACACGCCGGGCCACATTCGCGACAAGTTCGTGCATTCCGAGTTCCTGACCGATTTCCGCCGCGTGGCGGCCCAGTCGACGCGCGGCTGCATCGTGCTGGAGCGGCCCGACCTGTTGCAAGCGGTGGTCACCAAGCACTCGGCCCGCGACACGACAGCCAGGCAGCGGGCCACCCAAGAGCTGGAGGCCATGCTGCCGCGTCCCTCGCAGGACGATCCGCAGCACCAGATTCCCGAAAAGAGCTGGTTCTATTGGCTCGCGAAGAAATATTGGTTCAACGATTTCGGCGTCTACGACGGCGGCCATCCGCTGGCAGCGCGCAAGCGGCCGGACCTGGCTGCCGCAAAACATTGAGCGGATCACGGCCCGGCGGCTCGCTTAGCCGAAAGGCGATCTATAAGTCGAAATCGAGCTGATCCATCAGCTTGTCCAGCTCGTCTTTGGGGCCTTGCGGTTTGCCGCTCTGGCGCTTGGGAATGCCGACCGACAGGCCCACGGCATCGCGCCCCGTGGCCACCAGTTCGACGTCGCGCTCCTGGGCCGCGATCTCGATGGCGTTGGGCGCGCCGAAAAGTTGCGATAAATCGATTTTCAGGCCCCCCGCGTTCTCATCGGGGCTGCCGGCAATGGCCGGCGACTTGTGCTGCGGAAAGATGATCGCGTTCTCCGGGCAGACCCGGCTGCACGCCGGGCAGCCCTTGCGGCAGTTGTCGGGCTGCTCGACCAGGATCGTGTCCAGTCCGTCGACGCCATACACGCCGAACAGACAAAAATCGATGCATTCCATGCAGTTCGTGCAGCGGCTATAGTCGATCACCGGGTACCAACGGCGGACCGGCGTTTCCTCGACGCGAATCGGGCCCGGCGGCAAGGGCGCCTCGTCTCTGGTTCCGGCAGCGGCCGGCTCGCCTAATGCGCCGCTCGCCTCGGCTGGTCCAAAGCCAAAACTGGCAGCCGGCGTGCGCGGCGGCGGCGCCGACAGTTCGGCCGCCGGACTGGCCCAACCGAGCAAACTCACCGTCTCGACGGTCGCTTCGCTCGCAATCCGCCGAATCTCGTCCAGAAAGGCATCGGCCTGGGCGGTCGAGCGCAGGTCGAGATGATAAATCGTGCGACTGGGCAGATCGCGCGGGCCGACGCGCTGCGTCTCGTCAGGCCCATCGGTCGAGTCGGTCTCGGAGGCGTCTTCTTCGTGAGAATCCTCGTCGTCACTGTCCTCGTCGTCTGCTTTGAGCAGCGTGGCGCCGAAATGGCCGCGGATGCCGCCCCGGTCGAGCGTCCAATGCGCGGCCCGCGGAAAGAGCCAGCTCAGCACGATCATGTCGCCCGTGATTCCCGCCAGGCAGAGCAGGCCGGTGCTCTCGGGCGCCAGATCATACAGGTGCGGGATGACCGTCACTTCCAGCCCGCGCTGGCCGAGCAGCTGGGTGACGATCTCTTCCTCCAACTGCCGCTTTTGCGGATTGGCGCTTTGCCCCTGCGAGACGACGATCGTGATGCGTTTGGGCATGGGATTGAGGATTGCAAAACATGGGTCGTGGCGGTGAACGACTCGCGCTCGTCACTCGTTCATTTGTCCCTTGATCGTCCGCTCGGCCACTTTCCAGGCCACCTTCAAATGTAACAGGTAGTCGTCCGGGGACAACAGCGTGTCGCCCGTGGGCTGCATCGAAAACAGCCAGCCGCGCCGGTAACCGTCGACGTTAATCAAGGCCGGATCGGCCAGCAACTCCTGGTTGAACTCGAGCAGGCTGCCGGCCAACGGGGCGAACAGGTCGCTTTCGGCCTTCGAACTTTCGATGGCGCCGATCGCCTGTCGTTCTCTCAGTTGCGTGCCGGCGTCGACCGTCCAGTCCAGAAAATAAACGTCTTGCAGCAGCCGCACCGCATAGGCCGTGAAGCCGAAGCGGTAGAGCTTGCCGTGCGGGCGGGCCCACATGTGGTTTTTCGCATAGCGCAGGTCGGTGGGAAACCGGGCTTCGAACTGGCCCATGGGAAAGACCAGCTCGGCGCTCATGTGTAGCGGACCCCCTGATGCTGGGGCTCGAAGAAAGCCGGCAGCAGCGCATCGACCCGCAGCAGGCCGGCGCGCGTCAGGTGAATCTGGTCGCCGTCGATCGCCAGGTAGCCGTCGGTCTGAAACTGCTGCCAGACTTTCGTCCCAATGTTCGAGGATGTCGACCGCCGAACTTGCGGCGGAAATAGTCGGCGTCGAGCTGGCCGGTCTTGAGCTGCAGGATCATCTCGCGCACCAGCAACTGGTGCGGCGTCGGCCGCATGCCGCGAAACAGCGGCAGCTCGCCCCGCTCGAGCGGGCCGACGTAGCCGGCCCAGTCGGGCTGGTTCTGATAATGCACGCCCGAGACGTGGCCGAAGCTGGCCACGCCGGTGGCCAACAGGTCGGAGCCGTGCCACAGGTTGTCGCGATAGCTGAAGTTCACCTTGCCCTTGTCTTTGACCATCGTGTAGGCGCTCGACACCGAGTAGCCGGCCGCCGCAAGTTCGTCGAAGGCGTAATCGACCCAGGCCCGCTTGGTGGGCCAATCGGCCACGGGCGATTCGACCTGGTTGCCGAGCATGTCTTGGGAATAGACCGTGTTGAACGGCAGCTCCATCTGATAGATCGTCACGCTGTCGGGCGCGAGCTCGATCGTGCGGCGGAACGCTGTCTTTCCAGTTGTCCCACGTTTCGCCGACCATGCCGGCGATCAGGTCGATGTTCACGTTGGGAAAGCCGGCCGCGCGGATCCAATCCCAGGACTTGTAGACTTCGGCCGACAGATGGGCCCGGCCGTTCTCTTCCAGCACCGCGTCGCCGAAGTTCTCGACGCCCAGGCTGAGCCGCGTGATGCCCAGCTCGCGGAGCGTCGCGATCTTGGGCTGCGAGAGCGTGCCCGGCTCGCACTCGAACGTGACTTCTTCGGCATGGTCCCAGTTGATGTTGGCCCGCAGCCGGTCGACCAGCGACGTGAGCTGCTTGGCGCTGAGGAACGAAGGCGTGCCGCCGCCGAAATAGACAAAGCGAAACGGCCGGCCGCCCATGACCGGCAGCCGGCTGACCAGTTCGATCTCGCGCGACAAGGCCGCGACATAGGTCTCGACGTCGCGCGGCGTTCTTGTCGGTATAGACGCGGAAGTAGCAGAACTTGCAGCGCTTGCGGCAGAACGGAATGTGCAGATACAGGCCCAGCGGCGCGTCGCTTTGGCCGGCACGGACGGCGGCGATCAGCGCCTGCCGCACGTCGGCCAAGCCGCTCGGCCGTCCATTGCGAGAACGGCGGATAGTTGGAGATGAAGTAGCTGCCGACTTCGGTCTTGGTGGTTTCGGTGGCCATGATTTTTTGCTTTCGCGTGCGGCGTGTACGTGGTGAGTTACGCTGAACCGTTGTTTCACGTCGCGCTCGCCGTGAAGCGTCAAGTCCGTTAAGCACGGGCTGCGGCGTGGAGGCCAACCACGAACATCGTCACTCGCGGTACCCACTGGCGCAGCCGCGGGTTAGCGATTCAGTGCCGCCATGCGGACTGTTGCATGCACGCCGCTGTCCTATTTTTCTCCAAAACAGTACAACGTGCCATCCTGATTCGCCGATCACCAGCCGCGCCGGCGGCGACGGCCGGCGAGGCCGACGAACTGGCCCCCCGCCTCGTAACTCCAGACCTTTTCGCCGGTTTTCAGGTCCAAGCGCATACAGCCGGCCGTCGGCCGAGCCGACGAACACCCGCTCTCCCACCACGACCGGACACGAATCGACCCGCGACCGCGTGGCAAAACTCCAGGCGGCTCGATCCGTCGGTCGCCTTGAAGGCATGCACCCGTTTGTCGCGGGCGCCGACAATGACCAGCTCGGCGGTCACCGCGGCCGACGAGCGAAACGACTGGTCGCGCTGCGGCTTTGGCCTTCCAGTCGACTTTCGGCTCGCGCCAATCGATGGCAAAGAACGTTCCGCCCTCGGTGCCGAAGAAAACCTGATTGCCCAACACGGCCGGCGTGGTGCCGGTGGGCGACTCGATCTCGACGGCGCCGATCTCCTTGCCGCTGTCCAGTTCGATCGATGTGCAGCTTGCCGTCGCAGCCGGCGATGAACGCCCGCCCCTCGACCACGGTGGGCGAGCAGCGGATCTGATCGCCGATCGCGTACTTCCAGACCTGCTTGCCGGTCTTGGCGTCCAGCGCGTAGAGCGTGGCGTCTTGCGAGCCGAACAGCACCATGTTCTTTGTAGAAGTTCGGCGCCGAATCGATTTCGCGCGTCGGCCTCATAGCCCCCACAGCACGGCTCGCCGCTGGCGGCGTCGAAGCAATAGAACTTCCCGTCGGTATCGCCGACGTAGACCCGGCCGTCGCGCACCGCCGCCGAAGCCGAGAATCCCAGCTCGGTGTGATACTTCCACTTCTCCTTGCCGGTCTTCAGATCGAGCGCGTAGAAGTTGCCGTCCAGCGAGCCGACGATAGACCGATGCCGTCGGCGATCACGGCCGTGGCTTCGAAGCCGCCTTCTTTGCCGGCCTGAAATTTCCACAGCACCTCGAGCTTCTCGGGCAGCGCGCCCGGTGCGACGCCGGTGGCCAGGCGATCGCCGCGGAACAGCGGCCAGGTGTCGGCCGCGATGCTTGCGCGGCAGATCGAAGACAGCAGCACGATCGCGGAGGTGAAGCGCGATCGGCATGCCGGGATTGCGGCGGTTGCGCTGCCGGAGCTTGCAGCGAGCACGCCACGGGCCGCAGCCCGTGGGCTTAACAGGGTCTGAACTCATGCTTCCGACACTTTCTCACGCTCACGCCAACGGCAATGAAAACGCCGCTGTTCAATACGCCATTTCGAACAGGCCCAGTAGTTCCGTTTCGCCGACGGCGCGGGGATTGAATTTGCCGGTCCATTGCTTGGCGGCATCGGCCGCCAATTCGCGCCAAGCTGCTCGCGCTCGACGCCGCACTCCGACAGCCTCGCCGGCAGGCCCGCCTTGCGGACCAGCTCGGCGACGAATTCGGCCAGACCGCCGGCGCCGCTCGTCGGGGCGCGGAAATCCGTTGGCGCCGCCCGTGCCTTCGAGCAAGTCGCGATACCACGCGCCGAACTCGCGCGCCGTTGAAGCGAATCACGTGCGGCAGCATCAGGCCGATCGCCTGGCCATGCACGATGCCGTAGCGGGCCGTCAGCGGATTGGCCAGCGCGTGCGTCGCCCCCAGCATCGAGTTCTCGATCGCCAGGCCGGCAAACGCGGCCCCCAGTTGCATGCCGGTGCGGGCCTCCAGATCGATCGGGATCGTCGAGCACGCGGCCGAAATTTTCGGCCAACAGCAGCCACGCCTCGCGGCTGAACGCCAGCGACAGCGGCGTGCGGGCTTTGGTGACATACGTTTCCAAGGCATGGGCCATGGCGTCGATGCCGGTCAGCGCCGTCACGCGCGGCGGCTGCGAGACGGTCAGCTCGGGATCCAGCATCGCGACGCGGAACGAGGCCTTCTTGTCGCCGCAGGCCATTTTGACGTGCGTCTGCGGCGTCGGAGATCAGGGCGAACGATTGCGTCTCGCTGCCGGTGCCGGCCGTGGTCGGCACGGCGATCATGGGCAGCATCGGCCGCGTGGCCTTGCCGATGCCCCAATAGTCCTGCATCCGGCCGCCGTTGGAGTAGAGGAAGTTGATCCCCTTGGCGCAGTCCATCGAGCTGCCGCCCCCCAGGCCGACGATCAACTCGGGCTCGTAGCGGCGGGCGACGGCCAGGCCGGCCTCGACGTGCTCGGTCGTCGGGTTCTCGTGCACGCCGTCGAACAGTTGCGTCTCGATGCCGGCCCGCCGCAGCGCCGCATGCCGCGCTCGGCATGGCCGGCGGCGACGATGCCCGGATCGGTGACCACCAGAGCCCGCCGGGCCCCCAACTCGCCGGCCAACTCGCCCAGCGAGTCGATCTTGTCGGGCCCGAAGACGATCCGCGTGCGCGGCTGAAAGTCGAATGGAATCATGCGGTCAGCTCGGCTGAGAACGAGATTCGGGCGGGAACAGCGTCGAGGCTAGCGACGTCAGTCACCGGCGGCTCCGGCTATTCTCGACGTGCCGCGGCAGCTCGCGTCGACGCGGCTAACTTCTTCCGGCGGTATCTGGAACGCCCGGGCGCGGAACAGGAATTCGACGATGTTGCCTTCGTGCGGTTGCAGCCAATCGAGCTTGATCGTGGGATCGGCCCGATGTTCAACCGGTCGATGTGCGTGGCGTCGGTCAGTCGTCGCTGGAAGTCGGATCTTCGGTGATCGCCGATGCAGACCAGCGTCGGCCCGATCGATTCGATCATCTTCTCCTGCGGACACTCGACCACCGTGGCGAACGGAAACATGTATTCCTTGCGGGCGATCGCCGCCTGCGGCGAATTGCAATGGATGACGTCGGCCGCAAATAGGCGCAGCGTTCCATCTCGACCAGCCGCGGGCCATAGCGGGCCGTCATGTGCTCGACGCCCGGCTTCGCGCAGATCGGCTTCGATCGATTTCCAGACGGCCGGCGCCACGCCGGGCACCGTGAACGCCGCCAGGCCGGCCTGCGGGATCCTCGGGCGGCTTGACTTCGACCGGGCCGATCCGCTCGGCCAGCGCCGCGGCGATTTCGTCGGTGTGCCGCGAGGCCCAAATGCCCGAGCAGTTGATGCAGCCGCGGCCGCTGTTGAGGTAGACGCTGTCGACCATCAGGTCGAGATATTTTTCCCAATCGTCGACCACGTCGTCGCCCAGCAGAATCTTGCTGAAGCCCGGGCCGTGGGCCTGCACGCGCGGGTTGCCCTTGTAGCGCTCGACCGTGGCCGTGCCGCCGAAGATCATGCTCCGCTCGCAGCTGGCCAGCACCGCCGCGCCCACGTCGCCGCCGCCGGGATAGATCGAAATCGCTTCGGGCGGAATGCCGGCCTCGACGAAGGCGGCCGCCATGCGATAGGGCGTCCAGGGCTCTTGCGGGCCGGGCTTGAGCACCAGGCCGATCTGCATCGGAATCACCGGCAGCCACAGCGTGTGCACGCCGGGCGAATTCGACGGCAGCACCAGCCCCAGCACCGGCGACTGCGCCTGATAGCTGACGATCACGCCGCGCGCTTCGACGCCGTAGCCGCGGGTCAGGACATCGAGCGGCAGGCCGCGCGTCAGCGCGTCGAGCATTCGCTCCATGTGCGTGAGCACGAAGTAGTTCTTCTGCATGTTGCCCTTGCACATGTGCTCGGGCAGGCCGGTCGTGGCCGACTGCTGGCGGGCGAATTCGTCGGGCGATTGCTTGCCGTCGCCCATCGGCAGCGTGGCGTTGAGATACAGCTCGGCCGGCCTTCTTGACGCGCTCGATCAGTTCGTCGCAGGCGAATTTGCGCAGCGCGTCGCGGGCCTGCTGGGCCTTGCGCATGTCGCGCTCCAGCAGGCCGCCGTTGGCCTGGCTGACCTTGGCGATCGGCTCGCCGGTCAGGAAGTGGACGACCTGGTCGACTTCGAGCGACTCGTAGGGCTTGCCCCAGCGCAGGATCGGGAATGTTGAGCATCGCAATCGCCTCTTGTAGCGCCGCTCGGACATCCGGCTCGCTAGTCTTGGCACAGTCCTTTAATACACGCCCACGGTCGTGGCTTCGGCCAATTCGTGGAACGGCCGCACGCCGCTGACGCCGTCCCAGGGATATTTGCACGTACGGCTGCTCGCGCTCGCCTTCGTCGCGCTCCAGGAAGCCGGGCACGAAGAACTCCTTGGTCAGCGTGGTCAGCTTCACGCGGCCGGTCTCGCCGTAGCCGACCACCCGGTCGTAGTCGTTGAAATCGACCACTTCGATCACGGCCCGCGGCTGCGGGGCGTAGTAGCTGATCTTGTAGCCGTCCTCGCGGCCGTCACCGGCTTGGAGCAGGCCAGGCCCATCAGCGTGTTGCCGTAGGTGGGCGTCATGTAGACGCCGTCGAGAAACTCTTCGGTGGCGAAGCGGGTCCACTGCGGCGTGAACTCGGTGCCGCCGGAAAAGATGCCGGTGATGCCCGACTCGCGAATCGAACGTGCCTCGCTTTTCCAACGCCATGGCCAGCGACTCCAGCAGCTTGGGCGTGGTGAACATGCAGCGGATGTCGTGGCCGGCGCCGAGGATCGTGATCGCCTGGTCGATGCAGTGCTGCTTGTAGGCTTCGAGATGCTCCATCCAGCCTTTTTTGATCAGCTTGATGACCCACCGCGGATCGAGATCGATGCAGAAGCAGATGCCGCCGCGGATACTGGGCCAGATGCTCGACCGCCAGCCGCAGCCGCCGCGGGCCCGAGGGCCCAGCATCAGCCAGTTCGAGCCCTTGGGGAAAATACTCGTCGGGCAGCGTCTGGCTGAACAGCGAATAGTCGGTGCGGAAGTCCTCGATCGCGATCCGGCTCTTGGGCATGCCGGTCGTGCCGCCGGTCTCGAAGACGTAGATCGGCTTGTCGGCATAGCGCCTTGGGCACCCAGCGCCGCACCGGCCCGCCGCGCAGCCATTCGTCCTTGAACGGCTCGAACTTCTTCAGGTCGTCGAAGCTCTTGATCTCCTTGAGCGGATCGAACTTGAGCGATCTTGGCATTCTCCAGCCAGAACGGACAGCCGGTCGACTCGTGGAAGTGCCAGGCCACGGTCTCGACCGTATGGGCGTCCAATCGCTGGCGGGCCTGGGCGACGAGATCAGACAACTGAGCCTTCGCACTGTTTTCTAGCGTGCTCATCGGAAGCTCCTCGCGCGATCCCAAGGGCGCGCTCGATCACAACAGGGGGGCCGATGTCGGGGCAGGATCGACAGTTGGGTGGGGCGACACACAGCCGCCCGACGCCGCCCCCTTAAAAATACCCGATGTTAGTTGTTAAAACAACTATTTGGGGTGACGGGTCGTCGAATCAATTCGCGGGCCCCAGTTCGCCGGCCACCGCTACTTCGCCTGCCGCGCGAGCCACAATTCGATCCGCTCGGCCAACGATACCTCCACAGAGCAATAAGAATGGTCGCCGCCGGCAATCACGGCGACTTTCCGCGGGGCCTTGCTCGGTAGCTTCTCGATCTCCTCCGGCATGCCGCGAAAGGCAACGTCGGTTTGCAGCTCTCTGGAGCCATAGGTGACCAGCAGCGGCACGGGGACCTGCTCGATCAAACGCAGCACATTATAGGATTCCCCCGGCCCATAGCGATCCACGTATGCGGCCGCGCTGACCCAATAGGGGAGCGGAAAATTGACCAGCATCAAGGAGTCCCCCTGGCCGGCGTCGACCAGCGTTTGGGCCTTGGCGAAAGTGGCCAGAAACACTTCGGCCCGCTCGCTGGCCGCGTAGTGCGAATAAGAAAGCCGGGGCGGCGAGACGGCGACCAGCGCGGCGATGGAAACGATGGCGGTTGGCGCGGTGCCGGGCTGAGCCAGCCAATAAATCGCTTTGACGGCTCCCAGGCTGTGACCTAGCAGGCCGATCCGCGCATAGCCGCGAGCGTGCAAAAATTCGATCCAGGCCGCGAGGTCCAAGGGCGATTGATCGACCCGCTCGAACGCGGCTCCCTGCCAGCGCATACCCAGCGCGCCGGCGGCGGTCACCAGGTCGTGCCCGCGGGTGTTGACGCGGAGCACGGCGGCCGATTGCGCACGCGCGGTTCGAGCGCGGCCAAAAGCTTTGCGCTGTAGAAATTGCTGCCCGTGCCGTGAATGAAGAGCCAGGCGTCAATCGGTGCCGCAGAATCGAGCTGTGTTGGCTGGCGCAGAATGCCGTCGAGCCGTAATCCGTCGGCGGTCGTTACTTGAACGAGGTCCACGCTCGACTCCCCGTAAGCAGGATGCGCATCGCCGATTTGACCGTTCGAGTCCGCCGCGAGCGCCAACCGTAAGGGGTCAGAATGCCGCGCTGCGTACCACGAACTGCGGTGTGACGCGGCGTCGCGCTTTTCGTCGCGCGCTTTTCGTTGGGCAACGATTGATCGCGAGCCAGTCAGCTCGCGGTCGGCGTGGGCGTGCTGCTCAGTTGGGCCAAGACTTGCAACAGCCCGTTGAGGTGAGCCATGCGCGGGCCGAAGCGATCGACGAATTCGTTGAGCATGAACTCGCCGTCCATCAGGCTGTCGGCGTTGTCGTTGATCTCGCGCGTCATGGTGTGCAGAAATTCAACCTGCACCCGGCTCAAGCATTCGGCCGCCTGCCGGCAGTAGTGGGCCAGCTCCGGATTGGCTTGCTTCCACTGGTTGAGTTCCACTCCGCGCTGTCGCTGCGCAGAACCGAGCTGGTTGATCAATTCTTCCATCAACTCGTTCTGGCGATCTTGCGCGGCTAGCAGATTGCGCAGCAAGCTCACGTGTTCGTCGGCCGGAGTCGATTGCGGCTCGCGCGGGCGGGCAACGTGAGTGCCAGCCGTGATATCGACTTGCGTAAACAAAGGCGAAGCGGAATGGGGATCGTGCGTCATTGGCGTCAACTCCTAGCCGCTCTTGTCAACCAGAATACCCCGATTCTACTAGAAGCCGCTGCTAGATTCCACCACTTGAGCGGCGGTTCAGCAAAATTTGGTTGCGCGTGCTAGCTGCCCAGCCACTAAAGTCGGCAAGCTCCCAGGCCCGATGCAATGACCGATACGGATGCAATCGCCCCGACCGCTGCTAGCTACCGGCGTTTGGGCCCGGGGTCAGGCCCGCCGGGTTGGCAGACCGCCGCGGACCCCCAAACCCCCGAAAAATGGCGTTTTTAGTGGTCGGTCACCAGCTCGGCCGTTCCCCTTTCAAGCGCTCCCAAATCAAGCCTAGTTCCCGCTCACACCGTCCCAGGTCACCCGTTGAGAGAGCCCCTTGATGAGCCCTACCAGGCCGCAGACCGCTCTGGGATTCCTTACTGTGCGAAACAACGAGGAATCCGGGTTGATCGGCGGATACCTGCTTTTGAACGAAGTTGGGCGTCCGCTGGAATTCCATTGCACGGCCCCGGTCAAACCGAATCGTGCCCAGCAAATCTTGTTCGGTCCGACCTTGGAACCGTTCTTATACGGTGAACAAATTGGCCAGACGCTGCTGCTGAAGGGTTCCGTCGAACCGCTGGCGGTCTACACCGATGTCGAGGCGGCGCTGTCGGTGCGCGATTTCGTCAGCACGCCCGTGGCGCTGGTGCTGGGGGCGCGGATCCTTCCGCTCCGCAGCCGGCGGTTCTGGAGCCGCAGCCCGCTGGCGGCGCGGCGGCGCTCCTGTGGCGGGTCGACAGTGCGCACAGCGGCGCGCTGGCGACGTTTGCGCTGGGGCGTAATCGCCTTGCAGTTTTTGAGCGGCATCGTCGCGATCAGGACGAAATCCAGCAGCGGCTAGCGGCCTTGGCAGAGTTCGATCTGGCCGAACCGTTCGAGCGCATCCGCGAGGCGATCGAAGAAGCCCACAAGCAGAAGGCGTGAGCGGCCCGATGTCCGAAAGCACGCCCAGCGCCGCGCTGACGACCTACTCGCTCCGGCCTGCGCTCACGGTGGAGTGCTTTTCGACGGGCTGGCAGGCCGCTTTGCTCCGGCCGCCCAAGGTCAAAGTGTTCACGGCGCAACTGGCCGCGCCGGCTCCCGGCATGGCCTCGATGAGCCTGCGCGAGCCAGGCTCAAGACCACGAGTTTTGTCTTCGCGCAGCCGACGCCCGAACAGAAATTTCCCGCGGCCCCGATCGCCGCGGCCGACCCGAGGCCACTTCCGCCGGGCGGCTCCGCCGACCTGGCCGCCGCGGTCGCACGTCTCAAGCCGACGCGGATCAAGCCGCCGGGCGACGCGATCAAGCTCGAAGATCGGTTGTATTATCTGCTTGCAGCCGCCGCTGGAAACGCTGCTCGGCTGCGACTCGCTGGCATTTCCGTTTCGCCCCTTTCCCTATCAATTCGAGGGCGTGGCGTTTTTGTATCCGCGGATGGCCGCCGTGCTGGCCGACGAAATGGGACTGGGCAAAACCATGCAGGCGATCACCGCCATGCGCATGCTGTTGCATGCCGGCGAAATTTCGACACGGTGCTGTTGGTTTGCCCCAAGCCGCTGGTGACCAACTGGCAGCGCGAGTTCGCGCTGTGGGCGCCCGAGTTGCCGATTACCGTCATCGAAGGCGAGCAGGCCAAACGCCGCTGGCAGTGGCAACTGGCCGACGCGCCGATCAAGATCGCCAACTACGAGGTCCTGCAGCGCGATCGCGAGCTGCTGGACGACGGCTGGCTTGAATTTCGACCTGGTCGTCCTCGACGAGGCACAGCGGATCAAAAACCGCGCCAGCCACACCAGCCAGGCAGTGCGGGCGATCGGCCGCCGACGCAGTTGGGCGCTGACCGGCACGCCGGTCGAAAACAGTCCGGAGGATCTGGTGGGCATTTTCGAGTTTCTGGCGCCCGGGCATCTTTCGCCGCACATGAAGCCCCGGCGCATGGGGCAGGCCGCCAGCGACTACGTGCTGCGGCGCACGAAAGACAAGGTGCTGACCGAGCTGCCGCCCAAGATGTTTCGCGATGCCGAGCTCGAACTGACGCCCGAGCAGCGCGAGTCGTATCAGATGGCCGAGGAAGAAGGAGTGCTGCGGCTGACCGACATGGGCGACGCGGCCACGATCCAGCACGTCTTCGAGCTGGTGCTGCGGCTGAAGCAGATTTGCAATTTCGATCCGGCCACCGGCCCAGAGCGCCAAGCTCGAGCGGCTCGAAGCCGATCTGGAAGAAGTCGCCGCCAGCGGCCGCAAGGCGATCGTCTTCAGCCAATGGGTCGACACGCTGCGCCGCCTGGCCGAGCGGCTGGATCGATTCGGCCCGCTGGAGTATCACGGGCAAGTGCCCAACGCCAAACGCGACGGCGTGATTGCCGAGTTCCGCGACGACCCTGGCCGGCACGTGCTGTTGATCAGCTACGGGGCCGGGGGCGTGGGGCTGAATCTGCAGTTTGCCAGCTACGTGTTCCTGTTCGATCGCTGGTGGAATCCGGCCGTCGAAGACCAGGCGATCAACCGCGCCCATCGCATCGGCGCTGCCGGGCCGGTCACCGTCACGCCGTTCGTCACGCTGTCCACGATCGAGGAGCGGATCGACCAGGTGCTGCGCGAGAAGCGCGAGCTGTTCGACACGATCTTCTCCGACGTCGCGCCGCGCAACCTGGGCCTGACGCAGCAAGAAATCTTTGGCCTCTTCCAGCCTCCGCTGTCCGGCCGGACCAATCGAACTGAAAGGCGGAAGGCTGAAGGATAAAGGATGAAAAACGAGGAGCATGCAAAATGTCTCTTCGTTTCTTACTCCTCGTTTTTCATCCTTCGATCCTTCCGCTCGGCTGAGCTCGCCGCAAGCCGCCTTCATCCTTTTCAGTTGTGCCCCGTGGTGCCGTCTTCCTTGTTGAGATGGCCGCGCAGATAGCGGGCCCGCTCGATGTTGCGGTCGGCCGTGTCGAGCTCGACGCCGCGCAGCTTTTGCAGGTGGGCCGGCTGGGTGTGGATGAACAGCTCGTTGAGCGTGGGAATTTGCAGGTCGCTGATCAGCCCCAGGTTGACGCCCATCCGCACGCTGGACAGCAGGTGCATGGTCTCTTCGGAGCTGATGGTCTGCGCGGTCCGCAGGATGCCGTAAGCCCGGCTGACGCGGTCGTGCAGGTTTTCGTGGCTTTCGCGGACCAGAAAGTCGCGGGCCCGGCGCTCGTAGTCGATCAGCACCGGCACGATGTCGCTGACTTGCTTGACCAGTTCCAGCTCGCTCTTGCCGAGCGTGATCTGGTTGGAGATCTGATAAAAATCGCCCATCGCCTGCGAGCCTTCGCCGTACAGCCCGCGCACGGCCAGGCTGATCTTTTGCAGGCTGCGAAACACCTTGTCGATTTGCCGGGTGATGACCAGGGCCGGCAGGTGCATCATCACGCTCACCCGCACGCCGGTGCCGACGTTCGTGGGGCAGGCGGTCAGAAAGCCCAGCGTGGGATGGAAGGCGAACGTCAGATGCTCGGCCAGAAAGGTGTCGATGCGGTCGATCTGCTCCCAGGCGTTCTCCAGGTCGAGCCCGCTGTGCATGACCTGGATCCGCAGGTGATCTTCCTCGTTGATCATCAGGCTGACCTGCTCGCGGCGGTCGATGGCCACGCCGCGGGCCCCTTCGCTTTCGGCGTGTTCGCGGCTGATCAACTGCCGCTCGACGAGAAACTGCCGGTCGATGACCTTGAGCTCGTTGACGTTGACGTATTCCAGGTCGCCGGCATCGCGGATTTTGCTGTCGTGAATCTGCAGCACCGCTCTCGCGCAGCGCGGCCTCGATGTCGGTGCGATCCTGCTGGCTGGCCCGGCTGATGAAGGGAAAGTCGGCCAGG
This sequence comes from uncultured Planctomycetaceae bacterium, assembly GCA_963793635.1. Taxonomy (GTDB): domain Bacteria; phylum Planctomycetota; class Planctomycetia; order Pirellulales; family PALSA-1355; genus CAWCAX01. Next base: position 2,838,676 of record CAWCAX010000004.1, on the reverse strand, counting down.
TTGCGGGCCAGGCGAATGCGGCTGCTGATGACGATGTCCGATTCCGGGCCGGAGCCGCGCAACCATTCACCGCTCGTCCGCGCTAGATCGTTGAGGTCCAACACCCCGGTAGTCCCACTTCTTTAATCGCGGCCGCCAGGTTGCTGGCCGCGGCATTGTGCGCTAACTCGTTCGCAACAAACGTCGTGTGCGAAACAGTTCTGACGGCCGACCATGCTCTATGCCCTGCCGTCTGCCCTTCGAGCTCTCTTCGATCACGCGGATCTCGTCGCGCAGCTCGGAAGCCCGCTCGTAGTTTTCCTTCGTCGATCGGCCTCTTTCATTTCGCGCCGCAGGCGAATCAGTTGCGTGCGGTTTTCGGTGCCCGCGGCGATACTGCTTGGGCCGTTTGCCGATGTGCTCGGTGTCGCCGTGGATGTTGACGATCAGCGGCTCGAGCTCCTGCTGGAAGCAAACGTAATCGTGAGGGCAGCCCAGGCGGCCGTGGTTGCGGAACTCGTAAAACGTGATGCCGCACACCGGGCAGGCCCGCTGATCGAGCGGGCCAACTCTTCGGCCGTCTGGCCGACGGCCAACTGATGGGCCAGCACTCCGGCCAGGCTGGGCGTGACCGCCGGCTCGTCTTCCTGCTGAGTCAGATACTGCCGGGCGTGCTCTTCGCAGAGGTGCAGTTCCTGCGGCTTGCCGCCGGTCAACTCCGTGATGTGGAACGTGGCCGATTTGTCACACTGTTGGCACTTCATCGCAGCAACTTTCACAGGCGCCGCACGTGCGGCACCTCGGATTCCGGTCGCTTGGAAAATGCGAACCCCAGTCCAAGACGAAACCCCAGTCCAGACGACACCGCAGTCCAAGACGAACCGCAGTCCAAGACTTTGCCAACAGGGTCAGCCGTCAGGTCCCAATCATGACCTCAGCTGCCGGCTGCGGCCAACCGGCGGCCACCAACCCGACGGCCTCCAGCGCGACTCGCCAATGACATCCGTCGAGCTAAGCGGCGGTGACATGGCAAGCCAGTTCTGGCAACTTATTCGAGCGAGACCGCCGCGCCAGTGGGATTCTAACAGCGGTCGACACCCTGTCAAGGCGACGAGCGGCCACCCTCGCGCGGCAGCGCAAAGTCGCCCGTTCCAAACAGATAGCGAGCGCCGCGGCGCGCGATGGGATTCCGCGCCGGCGGATGCTAAGCTGTCAGACCAACGAGCGCGAACCCAGGCCCGCCACAGCGGGTCGCACTTGGATGCCCCGGCCGATCGCAACGGATCCTACAACGCACTGCGCTTTCCTCCGGCCGCGGTTCTCATGAGGCACTACCCGGATTTCGAGTCGTTCTGCAAGCTGGCCCAGTCGGCCCGCTGGGTGCCCGTCTATCGCCGGCTGCTGGGCGACTCGCTGACGCCCGTCTCGGCCTTCCACAAGATCGACACCGGCAGCTCCGCCTGCTTGTTCGAGAGCGTGATCGGCGGCGAAAAGGTCGGCCGCTACAGCTTTCTGGCGGCCGATCCGTTTCTGGAACTCGAAGCCAGCGGCCAAACGGTCAGTCGTCACCGACGGCCCGACGGCCGGCAGGAGTTCGACTCGGCCGATCCGCTGGAAGAACTGCGCCAGCGCGTCGAGGCCATTCGGCCGGCCGTGCTGCCCGAGTTGCCGCCGTTCACCAGCGGAGCCGTCGGCTATGCCGGCTACGACGTGGTCCGCTACAGCGAGCGGCTGCCGCACCCGCCCGCAGAACGATCGCAATCTGCCCGATCTGGCGTTTGCCTTCTACGACCACATGGTCGTCTTCGACCACGTGAACAAGACCAACGTCGTGGTGGCGATGGCCCGGCTCGACGCATTGGCCGCGACGCAGCGGGCCGCCTACGACGACGCCCAGCGCCGCATCGACGCCCTGGTGGCCCGGCTCGAAGCGCCCGGCCGCGAGCTGGAGCCGGCCGACATCGACGCCGGCGGCGAGCCCGACGCTGGCCTATCGCTCGAATTTCGCCCAGGCCGAATTCGAGCAGGCGGTCGAGAAGTGCGTCGAGTACATCCGCGCCGGCGACATCTTTCAGGTCGTGATCAGCCAGCGGCTGGAACTGGAGATCGAGCTCCGACCCGTTCGAGATCTATCGCACGCTGCGGGTGGTGAATCCCAGCCCGTTCATGTTCTATCTGCGCACGCCGCAGCGTGACGCTGGTCGGCAGCTCGCCGGAGATCATGGTCCGCGTGCGTCGACGGCCGCGTGACCGTCCGCCCGCTGGCCGGCACGCGCCGCCGCGGGGCCGACCGAGGAAGAAGATCGCCGGCTGGCCGAAGAACTGCTGGCCGATCCCAAGGAACGGGCCGAGCACGTGATGCTGGTCGACCTGGGGCGCAACGACGTCGGCCGCGTGGCCCGCTATCGCACGGTCGAACTGACCGACGTGATGACCATCGAGCGCTACAGCCACGTGATGCACATCACCTCGAACGTCACCGGCCAATTGGCCGACGGCCGCGACGCGTTCGACGCCCTGCGGGCCTGCCTGCCCGCCGGCACCGTCTCGGGCGCGCCCAAGGTGCGGGCGATGCAGATCATCGACGAGATCGAGCCGCACCGCCGCGGGCCCTATGCCGGCGCGGTCGGCTATCGTCGACTTCGGCGGCAACATGGACACCTGCATCGCCCTGCGGACGCTGGTCGTGCAAGGCAACCGAAGGCCTATGTCCAAGCCGGGGCCGGCATCGTGGCCGACAGCGTGCCGGCCAGCGAATATCAGGAAACGCTCAACAAAGCCCGGGGGCTGCTCAAGGCCATCGAGGTCACCGAGCGCCGCACGCGCGAGGCCGCGGCGCCCGCCAATCAGGCCGAAGGCCCGGCCAGGCAGGGTCGCCGGGCCTCCGAGCTGAAGCGGCTGGACCGTTTATTACTTATTACATTCGCGTATTACATTCGTTAAGCCCACGGGCTGCGGCCCGTCGGCGCCCCGCGACGGTCGTTCCATTTTCCCCCACATACCGCTCATGCACATCGACTCGATTCGCCTGCTGCACGTTGCCCGGCCCCTTTTGCAGAGCGAGCAATTTGGCCACCGCGAGCTAACCAGCCGCGAGTCGGTGTTTGTCCAGCTTCGCAGCGGGCAGCACGCGGCTTGGGGCCATGCCGATCCCGGCACGGCGCCCGGCGAAAGCTGCCAATGGGCCGCCGGCGTTTTCTTGTGCCTGAAGCAATGGCTGGCGCCGGCGCTCGTCGGGCAGGACATCCCCAGCGGCCAGGCCTTGCAGGAGCGAATGCAGCATGTCGTGGGCAATCAGGCCGCCAAGGCGGCGCTCGACATCGCCTGGTGGCACCTGGAGGCGGCCCGGCAAGCGGTCTCGCTGGCCAAATTATTGGGAGCGGACAAAACGGCCTTGTCGGCGGGCATTGTGATCGAGCGCCACGAGTCGCCCGACGAGCTCTTGCCCGCCATCGGCCGGGCGCTGGACGCCGGCTATCAGTCGATCGGGCTGAAATTCCGGCCCGGCCAGGGAGTGGAGATGGTGCGGGTGGTCCGATCGGTCTATCCGACGGCCCGCCTGTGGATCGATTGCGACGGTCTGTGCAGCCTGGATCAACGCGAGACGTTCTTTCGGATTGAAGATTTTTTGCTCGAGCGGATCGAGCAGCCGCTTGCGGCCGACGACCTGGTGGGCCACGCCATGCTGCAAGAGACCTTGCGTACGCCGCTTTCGCTCGATCAGAGCATCACCAGTGTCGATCGCGCGGAGCAGGCCTTGGAGCTTGGCAGTTGCCGGCAGGTGCGCATCGACCCCGAGCGCGTGGGCGGCATCACCCCGGCCCTGGCCATCGCGGCGGTTTGCAAAAGCGCCGGGGCCCAGGCGCTGGCCGGAGTCGCCACGACCGCCCACGGATTGGAAGTCGCCCAGGCGCTCGCCACGACGGCGGCATTTGCCGGCCATGTCGACGTGTCTGCGCCGGTTTCTGCAACAATTGCTGGGCCAGTAGATATTCAATCGGGCTCTCTGTGCCCGGCGGATGTACTGTCAAACGCTACATGTGCCGGTCAGATCCTTGACGACCGCACAATTTGATTTGACCTGGGCACGGCTGCCCGGTCGCCATTTGGCCGTGCTGTATTGGGTGCCACGCAAACCGTTTTGGCGATGCGCGTTTTCGTTATTCCGCCGCACGGAGTTTGGCAGTCAGTCGCGCCACGAAGGCTGCGTGCGCCATTTCTAATTCCTGGTCGCAAGTTCCGCAGCCAGTGCCGCACCAGTAACGATGGGATTGCAAAACGTACTCGAGTGCGTGCGGGATATCGTTTTGTGAGTCTAATATCTCTCCGATCCCCTCGGCGGCGCCGCTGTAGCAATAGCCGTCTTTTTCCGAAAGGCCCCGCCGGTGCCGACCGTCGATGTCGGCCACGAGCTTTTTGTACGTATCGAGCGCCTCGGGCAGTTGATGGTCGCGCTCGAGCGCCGAGCCGAGTTCCAGCCAGGCATATGGATGCGATTCGAAATTGGGGTATTTGTCCACCACGATTCGATAGGCTGCCGCGGCGGCAGCGGGCATTGCTATCATGGCTGCTGCGCCGAGTTTCATCAGCCGGTGCGGCATGTCGGCGCGGTCAGCGAATTGATCCGCCAGCCGCTCTTGCGAGGCAATCAGGCCGGGCACATCTTCAATTCTTCGCAGTTGCTCGAGCAGCGCTTCGTGCCATTCGACTTGTTGTTGCTGCTCCGTTACGAGGCTGCGAGTGCGCTGCAACTCAACGAGCGTTGACCACCAACCGCCTTCCATGCCGTGGTGGAGTTGAGAGTTGGCCTCCGTCAGATGAGCTTTAGCTTGCTGCCAATCGTCGCGCTCCGACCGCCATTCCCGTAATCCCGGCCACGTTGCGGCACCTGGCGTGGCCTGCCGACTTAACTCGGCCAGACGAGACGCTGCAAAGTCCCCCCGAAGTAGACAGCAGTACAGCCGATTGCGCACGTCGGTTTCCAGGCCTGGCCTGGGCGGCAGGGCGATTGCTTCGGCCAGCAATTCGGCAGCAGGCTCATAACACCCGAGTTGCATGCAAATTCGCGCTGCGTCTCGGAGCAACCGGGCTTCGTCGTACCGGTCACTATGTGTCGAATTGGAATGGGCTCTCGCTCTTTCCCGATTGGATAGAATGTTCCGCAGTTCTCTCTCCACTCTGGCTGCGTGCGTTCCGTACCCGAATGGCAGCGATTGAGCCAGCTCGTCCAGCCTTTTGGTCGCCTGTTCGTAGCGGTGTTCGCCCAGCAACTCTGCCACGGAGCGGAAATCACTCAGCACGACTTCCCACATTGTCAGTGGCAAAGGTTCCCGGTCCGCGGGTTTGCCAACACTCACGGCGCCGAAATACCAAACGGCGAGGCAGAATGTCACAAGTGTATGGTGTAATGGAGCCGGCATCGCGTTTTAACCCCGCGGCGAACTATCGCCGTGCTGAGCGACGGCACTTAATGAAACCGTCAGCCTCAGGAAACCGTCGCGACGGTCATTCTGCGAGCGTAATCGTCTCGCCGTTCCGCGAATATTGCTGCTTGGACGCAGGCCCGGTCGACTTAGTTCCACGGCCGACTCGGTTAGTTCCCTTTGCTCAGCAACTATCCTCCAGCCCTTGGCGCGGGGCGGCGGAAGCGGATAGACTAACCCGATTGTGAACTCCTAGCGGTGCCGTGCGCCGCTTTCGCATTGCCTGCCCATGCGTCGCGAACCCAAGCAACCGGGCGTTTTGCCAAGGAGTGGCGTGCTGTAAAAGGCGCAACAGCGGCTGGAGTGCGAGCCAAATTGAAGGACAATATTTTCCGTAAGTCATTGATAAAACGGGACTTGCCAGCGTAGCTTCAATTGGCAGAGCACCGCATTCGTAATGCGGGGGTTAAGGGTTCGATTCCCTTCGCTGGCTCTCGGGCAGGTTGCTAAAAAGGGGACAGGCACCTCGCGGCGACGCAAATATTCCGCAAAACTAGCCATCGCTCGGAGCCAGTCCCCTTTTTAGCAACCCGCTAATGGACTCCCAGCCATCAACTTGCCAGAAAGAGATACGCACCATGGTGCAGGGTTTGGAAGCGGATCTGAAACAGATCGTGCTCACGTCGGGCCCCTTCGGCCCGCAGGAAATCAAAAAGCTCGAACAGGCCATCGCCGAAGACTTTTCGCAGTTTCGCGCCCTGCGCGACGCGGTCGGCGAATTGGAAGACGGCGGTGACCAAAGCCCGGCCGCGGCCGTCCGACTGGGCGTCTGCTACTATCTGCTGGGCCGCTATCAGGTGGCCGCCGAAACGCTCAAGAGCGGCGACGGCGGAGCCCTATCGAACTTCTATCTCGGCAAGACCAACGTCGCGCTGGGCAACTATGCCCTGGCCCTGCAAAACTACGCCGCGGCGGCCAAGGCCGGCTACAACTCCGACGACTGCGTCCTGGCCCGGGCAGAAGCCACTGCGCCGCAACGACGATCCGCGCGGCGCCCTGGCCCTGTTGGACGACCTGTCCGGCGCGGTCGAGCAAACGGCCGAATACCTTTACCAACGGGCTACCTGCGTGGCGGTCATCGGCGGTAACCCGCACGAAGTCGTGGCGCTGTACGAGCGGGCGGTCGAGGCCGATCGCAATCACGCCGGCGCGCTGTTCGGCCTGGCCATGGAAAACGATCGCCGCGGAAACGACGAAACGGCGCTCGACCTGTACGAACGGGCGGCCCACCAGTTTCCCTCGCACATGGGTCCGCTTTTGAACCTGGGCATCCTGTACGAAGATCGCCAGCAGTACGATCGGGCGCAGCAATGCTATCAGCGCATATCTGGACGTGGCTCCCAACAACGGCCGGGCGCGGCTGTTCTTGAAAGACGCCCAAGCCTCGGGCGACATGTACTACGACGAGGACGCCCAGCGCAAGCGCGACCGCATGAGCCAGGTGCTCGGCATTCCGGTCAGCGATTTCGAGCTTTCGGTCCGCAGCCGCAATTGCCTGCAAAAAATGGGCATAAAAACCCTGGGCGACCTGGCCCGTTGCAGCGAGCAGGACCTGCTGGCCAGCAAGAACTTCGGCGAGACGTCGCTGGTGGAAATCCGCGACATGCTGGCCTCGAAAGGCTTGAGCCTGGGCCAGCTCGCCCAGGAAAAGCTGCCCGAGCCGGTGTTCGAGCCCGAGATGATGTCCCCCGACGAGCAGGCCATGCTCGATCGGCCGATCTCGGACCTGAACCTTTCGGTCCGGGCCCGCAAGTGCATGATCCGCTTGGGGCTCAACACGATCGGCGAATTGCTCCGCCGCACCGGCGACGACTTGCTCGAGTGCAAGAACTTCGGCGTCACCAGCTTGAACGAGGTTCGCGAAAAACTGACCCAAAACGGGCTCAAACTGCGGGGCGATTGATTGTCGAGTGCCCCGTTTGCGTTCAAGCTGCACTCGACCGATCCGCATACGCGCCGCGCGCCGCAGCACGTTCCACACGCCGCACGGACCGGTCGAGATGCCGGCCTTCATGCCCGTCGGCACGCAAGGCACCGTCAAAGGCGTGACAGTCGAGCAGCTGCGGGCTACCGGCGCCCAGATGATCCTGGGCAACACCTATCACCTGGCGCTGCGGCCAGGATCGGATGTGGTGGCGGCGCTGGGCGGCCTGCATGCGATGTCGGGCTGGCCAGGGCCCATTCTGACCGACAGCGGCGGCTTTCAGCTTTTCAGCCTGGCGGCCAACACCCAGGTGGACGAAGCGCGGGCCACGTTTCGTTCGCACATCGACGGTTCGCTGTTCGAGCTCTCGCCCGAGAAGGCGGTGGCCATCCAGGAGCAGCTCGGCAGCGACGTGGCGATGGTGCTCGACCATGTGGTGGCGCTGCCCAACGATCCGGCAATCGTCCGCGATGCCACCGAGCGCACGATCCGCTGGGCCGAGCGGTCGCGGCAGGCCCAAACCCGGCCCGATCAGGCGCTGTTTGCCATCGTGCAGGGAGGACTCGATCCGGAGCTGCGGGCCGAGCTGTGCCGAGCGGTTGGCCGCGCTCGACTTTCCGGGCTATGCCGTCGGCGGGCTGAGCGTGGGCGAAGATCCGACCGAAATGCTCCAAGTGCTAGACGTTACGGTGCCGGCGCTGCCGGCCGATCGGCCCCGCTACCTGATGGGCGTTGGCCGGCCGCAGGACTTGTTGGAGGCGATCCGCCGGGGCATCGACTTGTTCGATTGCGTGCTGCCGACCCGCAATGGCCGCAATGCGCTGGCCTTTACCGGGAGCGGACCGATCCGACTGCGGAACTTGCGTTATCAGCTCGACCGCAGTCCGCTGGAGGCCGATTGCCCCTGTCCGGCCTGCCGGCATAGCCGGGGTTACTTGCGGCACCTGTTCCTGGCCGGCGAGATGCTGGGGCCAGTACTGGTCAGCCTGCACAACCTGACATTTTATCAGCGGCTGCTGGCCGACGCGCGGCGGGCCATCGAGGCGGGGCATTTTGTCGAGTTTTTTAGCGAAAAAATGCGCGGGTGGAGTCAGACTGAGCCTGATGCGGACACTGCCAGCCAAGGTTGAATGGGAAGCCATTGGCCGGGGGTCGGTGTGAGCCGACGCGGCCGGCGGCCAGCGGTTGAATCGCGTTTGGCCCCCTCGCGCTGCCAATCTCCAGCCGGCGATTGCACGAACGGGCAACTGGCCGCAATTTGGGCTTTTGGGCCCGACGTACCGGCCTTGTTGATTGCCAAGCGGGGTCATAAGATACATCGCCTAAAGCATCGCACCCCAGGCTTTGGGCTTGTTGGCGGGGAGCTTTGCCGCTCGCTGGGGGCAAGCCGGGGTGAGAGCGGCGCCAGGCGGCAGGCAAGCTCTTTTCACTGGCCCTGGGGCTTGGCCCGGTGAATCCCGATCTCCAGTCGGGTATGGAAGCAAGGCTGCGGGCGAATTCGTTGACTTGACGAAAGTGGGTCGAATTTTGGCAGACTTGGGCTGGTGTTTATTGGCCGAGGCGGAGGGCGGCGGCGCGCGCCTGGGGCAGCCCGCTGAGCCTTTTGCCCGCCTTTGCGATGATCGGCCTGTTGTATTACTTCATGATGATCAAGCCCCAGCGGCAGCGCGACGCGACCCACAAGGGGCAACTGCAAAACCTGAAGAAAAACGATCGTGTCGTGACGATCGGCGGTATCTACGGTGTGGTGGTCAACGTCCAGCGCGACCAGGACGAGGTGACGATCAAGGTCGATGAAAGCACCAACACGAAACTGCGCCTGACGTTCAACGCCATTGCTCGCATCGTCAGCGACGAGGCGGCGAGCGACAAAACAGCAAAGGAATAGGCGCTGTACTGACGCGGCGCAGCGCTTGCGCCGCGGTTGGCGGCAACAACCCGCGCGAAGCGGAGTCCCGCCGGGGCACCCTTCACCGTCCAATCTTTCGTCCATCCGTTTTCGAGGAATCTCGTTTCATGCTTTCCTTCGCTAAATTTCCGCTGCTGTTGGCCCAGGCGGCCGAGCAGGCCCCTGCGCCGGATTCTGGTCTGTCGATCGGCGAGCAGTCGGGGATCTTCGTGGCGGTCATCGCGGCCTCGTTTTTTCTGGGACACGTGCTGGCCAAGTGGCTGCGGATGCCCGATTACAGCTGGAAAATCGGCTTCGTGCTGTCGACGCTGTTGGGCGCCATCGCGATCAATATCCTGCTTTGGCCGCCCAAGCTCGGCATCGACCTGAGCGGCGGTGTGGTGCTGGTCTACGAGATCGACCAGAACCAGATGCAGGAATCCAATCGCGGCCAGGTGCTCGATCAATTGGAAAACCAATTGGGTACGGTCGACGGGCAAAAACTCAAAGCCCGGCTGAATGCCGACAAGCAAATCGAAATCCCGCTGCCTGCGGCCAGTGCGGCCGCCCAGGTATCGAAGACCGTCGAGCGGCTGAACGCCAAAGGATTGGGCGTCACCCCGGTGGGCTTGCGTACGGTCGACGGCAAGCCGGTGTTGGTCTATGACATGCCCCGTCAAGAAAAGCACGTCGACATGGAAAAGTTGGTCGGCGCGATCAGCAAGCGCATCAACCCCAGCGGTGTCAAGGAAGTTACCGTCCGGCAATACGGCGCAGAGCAGATCGAAATCATCGTTCCGGAAGTCGAACAGCGCGAAGTCGAACAGATCAAGCGCATCATCAGCACCAGCGGCAACCTGCAATTCCGGATCCTGGCCAACAGCAAGGAGGCGGATCACAAGGAAATCATCGATCTGGCGAGGGAAACCCAATCCGACGAGGTGTACCAAGGCGCCAAACTCAAGGCCCGCTGGATTGCAATGCGGCCGGGTGTCAATCCGATGAACGCGGTGTTCCGCAAAACCAAGGGGGGCGTCGATCAGGTCCTGGTGCTGATCGACGATTTCAACGTCGACGGCGACTATCTGGCCAACGCCGCGCCGGGCACCGACGAACACGGCTTGTGCATTACCTTTGCTTTCAATTCCCAAGGGGCACTCAAATTCGGACAGTTGACTGGCGACAACTTGCCCAACAAGGCCACCGGCTTGGGGCACGAACTGGGGATCGTGTTGGACAACGTGCTACAGTCGGCCGCCACGATCCGCAGCACCATTCGAGACCGGGGCCAGATCACCGGCACGTTTGACGAAGATTACGTGAACTTCGTGGTCAACGTACTCAACTCGGGCAGCTTGCCCGCCGCCCTGCAAAAAGTGCCGATCAGCGAACAGGCGATCGGCGCTCAGCTCGGCGCCGACACGATCCAAAGCGGCAAAAACGCCATGATCATCTCGACGATCGCGGTGGTGGCTTTCATGCTGTTCTATTACCGCTTTGCCGGCATGGTGGCCGACATCGCGGTGGTGATGAACATGGTGCTGGCCGTGGCTTTGATGTTGTTGATCAAAGCCGCCTTCACGTTGCCCGGTCTGGCGGGGCTGGTCCTCACCGTGGGCATGGCCGTCGACGCCAACGTGTTGATTTACGAGCGGATGCGGGAAGAACTGGCCAAGGGCGCTTCGCTGCGGATGGCGATCCGCAACGGTTTTGCTCGCGCCATGGCCACGATCATCGACTCCCACATGACCACGGTGTCGACCGCCGTGGTGCTGTTCGCGATCGGCACCGATCAGATCAAGGGTTTTGCGATCTCGTTGATCCTGGGTCTGGCGGTCAGCCTCTACACGGCGGTCTACGTGGCCCGCGTGATCTTCGACGTCTTCGAGCGCCAGCGCTGGCTGACCCAGCTGCGGATGCGGCAGTTCATCGGCGAAACGCACATCGACTTCGTCCGTTGGCGCGGGCCGGCCATCGCCGCGTCACTGGTGGTCATCGGGATCGGCATGGTTGGGGTCGTCGAGCGCGGCAAGGGCCTTTTGGATATCGATTTCAACGGCGGAACCTCGGTCCAGTTGTTGTTTCAAAAAGGGCACCAGCAAGACATCGCCCATATCCGCGCGGTGGCCTCCAATCTGCCCGACCTGGAAGACGTGTCGGTGAGCGCCGTGGGCACCGCCATCGACAACAAGCAACTCGAATTCAAGATCGATACCGCCCAGCGCGACATGCAACTCGTGCAGCAACGGCTCAAAGAGGCCTTCCACGGCGATCTGGCCACCTACTCCATGACCTACGACCACCTGGCCTCGGGCAACCGGCAGTGGCCCGCTTCGCGCCGGCCGGCCGCCCCGCCGGCATCCAGTGAGAAGCCCGCTCCCAAGACGCAAACGCCCGCAAATCCGGTTGACCAGAGCCCGAGCCCGCCGGACCAGACCAAGGGCGACGGCGCCGGCTGAACCGGCGGCACCCGAAGGGGCGGCACCCGAACCGCGTAAGGGTGCTGCCGCCTTCCGCGGTGACGCGCAGCGATCGGTTTTGTTGGCCCTGGCCGAGGATGTGGAGCCGGCGCTCGACGCACTGCTGCTGGCCCAGGCCGGGGAGACGAGCAAATCCGAAACGGACCAACCCGCCGCCGACGATCCGTCGGGCGACGCCGGCAAGGCGCCGGCCGACAAGTCAAAGTCCGCCGTAACGGAGAAATCCGAGGCGGCAGAAAAACCGGCGACAGAAAAACCGGCGACAGAAAAACCGGCGACAGAGCCGGCATTTCAACCCGCCCCGAACAATGAGAGTATCGAAGCCGTCCCGTCGACGACCGCCGACTTGCATTTCGCCGAAAGGATCAATCGGCCCACGTTGGCCAAATTGATCGAGCAGAATCTGGCTGACGCCAAGCTGCCGCCGGTAAAATTCGCGCTGACCAATTCGCAGTCCGAGGCTTCGGATAATCACGCTTTCACCGATTGGACGCTGGCCATCGATTTGCCGCTCAGTGACGCACAGCATTTGCTCGATCAGATGAAGGATCGGCTGGCGGACACGGCCGTATTTCCTTCCTCCAGCACCATCGGCTCCAAAGTGGCCGGCGACACGACGTTTCTGGCCATCGAAGCGATGCTGGCCAGCCTGGTGATGATCGTGCTGTATCTCTGGGTCCGGTTCCAAAGCATCATGTTCGGCCTGGCGGCCGTCGTGGCCTTGATCCACGACGTGTTGGTCACGGTCGGATTCCTGGCGCTGAGCTACTGGCTCGCGCCTTACTTCGGTTGGGCCCTGGTGGATCAGTTCAAGATCAGCCTGGCCGTCGTCGCGGCGCTGTTGACGATCGTCGGTTATTCGATCAACGACACGATCGTGATCTTCGACCGGATCCGCGAAATCCGCGGCAAGAACCCCGACCTGACCGAGAAAATGATCAACGACAGCGTCAATCAGACCCTGGGCCGCACGTTGCTCACCTCCGGCACCGTGCTGATTGGTACGCTGATCTTATACTTCGTCGGCGGACCGGGCATTCACCCCTTCGCGTACGCGATGCTGGTAGGCTTGATCTCGGGTACGTATAGCACGGTTTACATCGCATCGCCGGTGCTCTTGTGGCTGCGGCGCACCGCTCCCGGCGAGGCCGGTTTGGGTACGCGACAACCCTCTGCGGCTCGGTAAGAGCGCCGGTCGTGCGCAGCCCAAAGCGCGGCCACGAATCGTCCGTTGCGGCAAAACACCTAGATTTGGCAAAGCTTGCCCCAACGGCGCCGCGGACGTCTTTTTTGCCGACAGACCCCCAAACGAGAGGATCTGTCTCATCCAGCGTTTTGCCGCCGGGCGATATCACCAGACGCGGCAGAGCCTCGCGAACTAATCGGCCGCTCGCGTGGCTTGCCGGCGGATCGTCACGAGCCTCCACGGATGGGCAACCCAACAATCCCAGTCGATCGAGGTTGGGAAGCTCCGATGTTGTCCTCCGGAAAAAAAGTGATTTTGCTATCGGTCGTCGCGGTGGCCGCGGGAGCGGCCATTTTATTCGCCAAGCGGCCTCCCCTGGCAGACGCGCCTCAGCCGGTCGGCGGCGAGCCTCGCGCGGCGCTCGCCCGACGGTTGCCCGCCCGCGCCCCCGCGGCGGGCCATGCGCAGCACCTCGTGCCGACCATCGATGAGAGCGGATTCAAAGTGCCCACCGCCTCGACACCGGGCACTGCCGATCTGCGCGTTGGCTTGGAATTCGCGCCGCAGGCGGCCACGGGGTATGGCCGCTTGTTCAACCCGGCCGGCGCCATGTTGGAACCGCGGGTCGCCCAGGTCGAAAATTCGGTGGAGCTGGCCTCCGATCCGGACTGGCAGATCGAGCCCCAGCCGGCTACGGTGGCCCAGCCGGCGGCTGTGGCTCAGCCGGTGATCGGCTCCCGGCCGCGGACGCACACGGTGATCGACGGCGATACGTTGACCGCGCTGGCGGCGCGCTACCTGGGCAGCTCGGACCGCTATCGAGAACTCTTTGCCGCCAATCGCAAGCTGCTTGCCAGCCCCGATCTGCTGCCGATCGGCGCGGTACTCGAAATTCCGCCGATGCAGATCGCAATCGGCTCCCCGTCCGCGCCGTTGGAGGCCGACGTTCCGGCCAAAGCGCCGCCGCTGGTGCCGGTGCCCAAGGGCGCGCTCAACCGCGAGGATGACTGACCTGGGGCGGAGGCTCAATCCAGCGGGGTTTTGCGCTCGGCCCAGGGAAACTGCCGTTTGACCAGCAGCGCCACGAACTCGCCGATCGCCTGGTTCACTTTCAGGCTCGGCTCGCTCAATAGTTTGGCCCCCTGTAACGGCGTGACGGGTAAGACCCGGAAGAGATCTTTCTTCTCCGAATCGGGGTGGAATCTTTTGAAGCTGTCGTAGAGTCGATTGATCTCCTGGCTCGACGCGCTACGCTTCTTGCCCGCTATGAGCAAAATGGCGATGTCGCTGCGGACCGCGGGATCGCTGATCGCGTCGGCCATGTGCAGTCCTTTGAAATTGGCCTCGGGCGAAATCAGCACCAGGGCTTTAACATCCTGCCCCTGCTTGCCGGTTGCCAGGGGGGCCCAATCCCAATCGCGCCTGGCGAAGCCAGCCGCAATCAGGGCACCCATTTCGGCCCCGACGACGCACAGCTTATCGATGTTCAACTCCCCTTCGTTGTTCTTTTGCTTCAGAAACGTCTTCACCCCCTCGACGTCGCACTCGATCATCGCCAGGAAATCGTCCTGGCGTAGCGAACCGGCTTCGATCTTTTCGTTGCGAGTTCCCTGGTGGCGAACGTCGGTGCTTTCGCCGTGGCCGCGAAGGTCGGGCGCGATGACGGCGTGCCCCTGCCCTTGCAGGTACGCGGCCAGCCCATCGAAATCGTGCCGGTCGCGTTTGAATCCGTGCAACAGAATGATCGGTACGCTGTCCTTCTCGTGAATGCCCGGGAAAAAAGTGGCATGCAACAGGACGCCGTCGACCGTGGGGATCACGACCTCCTCCGGCGGCGGGATTTCCTTGTCAGCGCCGCGCACATCCAGCGGAAACAGCAGGGCCAGGACGATCGTCCAGCCGACGGCCGAGGGAAAGCTCAACTGCCAAGGAGAACACGGTTGAAGCGAGGATCGAACCAGCATGACAAGCGCCTTGAAGCACGAAGAGCACGATTTGAGAAGACTTCTCACGACAAGTCGCGCCGCTTCCATAAATCCTAAATGGGGACGCTGCAAGCGTCAACGAACATAACGCCGGCCGCAAGCCGGTCGCACGGCAAATGCCGGATTCTTCCAAGCCGTGAGCAGGCACCGGTAGCGAGCCGACGGAGAATCGCAACTCCAATCTCGTTCGCAGGGGTTTACGGCCGGTATTCGTGCCGAGGCGGGCAAATTGCCCCCGCGGCGCCTGCGCACGCGTCCGGCGATCTTTCTCAAGCGGCATGACCGCAACAGCCGATACCGAAAAAGGTGCGCACTCGCGGCTTGCGGGCCGCTTTGCGCGCCGCCGGCCAGGCGTCGACGTGAAATCACAGGTCATGCGCAGCGCAGGGATCCGTCCCAAGTGTGATGAACCGGTCATGAAAACACCGAGTTGGCCTTCGGCCGTCGCCCTGGTACTGACGCTTAGCGGCGTCGGGCGATCGGCAGATTCCACGGAGGCACCGTCGCCCGCCAGTCCGGTTTACACGCGCCAAGGGGTCTTCTCGATTCCGTTTCGCATCGATGGCACGGACCCCAATGGCCCCCAACCGGCTGAGGTGCGGCTGTTCGTTTCCGAAGACCAGGGCTTGAAATGGCGGGCCGAGGGCCGGGTGAAGCCGGATCAGCAGAGCTTTGGTTTCCGGGCTCCGCACGATGGGGAATATTGGTTCTCGATCCGTACCCTCGACCGCCAGGGGCACGCGCATCCGGAAGGGCCCTACGAGTCGCAACTGCAAGTCATTGTGGACACGATCACGCCCCGGCTCGACCTCTCGGCCGCCCGCGGCGCAGACGGCGAAATCGTCGCCAGTTGGCACGTGCTCGATACGGGTCTGAAAGCCGACAGCTTCAAGCTCGAATATCAGGCGGCACCGGGCGCGGAATGGCTGCCGCTGGCCATCGACGCACCGTTGCAGCGATCGTCCAAGTACACGCTGATCGGCGAAGCCACCTGGTGGCCGCCGGCCAGCGCCGGACCGCTGATCTTGCGGGCGAGCGTTGCCGACGAGGCCGGTAATACGGCCGTCAGCCAGGCTCAAGTCAAGTCCGATCGATCCGCGCGGTCCGATGTGCCGCCCGCGCGTGCGGCGGCCGATCGTCTGGCAAAACCAAGGCGCCTCCGACGGTAAAGCCCTGGAGTGGCCCGCCGATGCTTCCACCAACCAGACGCTCGACAGCGCCCTACCTCGACAGGCCGACGCTCCCGCCGATCGGTCGGCAGGCCAGGAGTCGCCTTGGCGCTCGGCCGCGCGGGGCCCGATCGGCGAATATGCTTACCCTTCGGGCGGACCCCGCGTCCCGGCTCAAACGGTCTCGCAAAGCCAGACTCAGCCCGGGACGCCCGCGGATTGGAGCTTGCTGCCGATCGGGGAGCGGCCGCGGATGGTCAATCTGCGTCCTTCGAGCTCGATTACGAAGTCGATTCGATCGGCAGTTCTGGCGTGGCCAAAGTCGAACTCTGGGGCACGCGCGACGGCGGGCGCCATTGGACCAATTTCGGCGCCGATAACGACAACCGCAGTCCGTTGGTGGTGACCGTGGATGGCGAAGGCGTGTACGGTTTTCGCGTGGTGATCCAAAGCGGCAGCGGGTTAAGCGGACAACTGCCCCGGGACGGCGATTTGCCCGAGGTTTGGATCGGTGTCGATCTGACACGGCCCTCGGTCCGCATCACCGCGATCGAGGCGGGGCCCGAAGGCGGCGAGATCGCCGTGCGCTGGGAGTCGAGCGATGCGCTGCTGGAAAACCGGCCCGCCGCGCTGTTATTCAGCGATCAACCGCACGGGCCATGGACCCCGATCGCGTTGGGACTGGAAAGCAATGGCAGCTTCGATTGGCGCCTGGACAATCGCGTGCCGGAGCGGATCTATCTGCGTTTGGAGGCCCGCGATCAGGCTGGAAATGTGGGGACCTACGAAACTCCGGAACCCGTGTCGATCAATCGGCAGCGGCCGCAGGGGCGGATTCGCGGCGTCCGGCCGCTGGGGCAGACGCCGCGGTAGCGGACTGCTGGACCGCAGGGCTCTAATCGGGCAACGGGGACCCAGCGGCCTGCCAGGGATCGCCCATGGTTTTCCGGTCCGCCAGGCTGGCCACCGCGGCCAGCAATTCTGCCGGCTCGATCGGCTTGCTCAAATGAATCTGAAAACCGCTGGCCAGCGCCCGGCAGCGGTCTTCCGAACGGGCAAAGGCCGTCAACGCCGCGGCCGGCAAATTGCCCCCTTGGTGCGCGGGCAGCGAACGGACCTGGTGGATCAGCGTGTAGCCGTCCGCCTCGGGCATGCCGATGTCGCTGAGTATTACGGTCGGATTCTGCTCGCGAATGGCGATCAGCGCTTCGGCGGTGGAAGCGGCGGTGAGCACCGTGGCGTGCCGGTCTTCCAGCAACCGTTTGACAAGCAGGCGTGAATCCAGCTCGTCATCGACAACCAGGACCCTGACCCCGCGCAGGTCGGGGCTCGGTGCCGCAGCGGTGCCGCCGGTCTCGGTTCGGGGATGGACGCGCTGCGAGCCGTCCTCGCTTTGGTGCAGGATGACCAGCGGCAGCGTCACGGAAAAGGTCGTGCCTTGGCTTTCGCCCGGACTGGCCACCGCGACGGTGCCGCCGTGCGACTCGACCAGGTGGCGCACGATCGCCAGACCCAGCCCCAGACCGCTGTGGCGCCGCGTGGTGGAGGCGTCGGCCTGCCGGAACCGCTCGAAAACGTGGGGGAGAAACTCGGGATTGATTCCTTGGCCAGTATCGCTGACCGTGATTTCAACGTGCGAATTCACCTGGCCCAAGGCGATTTGTACCCGGCCACCCCGGGGCGTGAATTTGACCGCGTTGGCGAGCAGATTCCAGACAACCTGTTGCAATCGACTGGGATCTCCCCGGACCGGCCCGGCATTGGGATCGAGCATCTTTTCGAGACTGAGTTGCTTGGCTTCGGCGGCGGGCCGCACCGCCTCGATCGCGGCCTCGATGACGGCGGGCAATGCGACCTGCTGGACGTCCATGCGGAGCTTGCCGGAAACGATGCGGCTCATGTCGAGCAGGTCTTCGATCAACTGGGTCTGCGCCGCGCGCTGCGGGCAATGATTTCCAGGCCTTGAGCGACCTCAGCCGGGTCCATGTCGCCACTGCTCAGCAGATGCGTCCAACCCAGGATCGCATTAAGCGGCGTTCGCAGTTCGTGCGACAAAGTTGCCAGGAACTCGTCTTTGACCCGACCGATCCGATCGGATTCGGCCCGCGCGGCCTGTTCGGCGGCCAATAGCCGCTCGCGTTCTAGCTCCGCCTGCTTACGGGCGGTGATGTCGCGTCCGATCGTCGAGACGCCGATGATCCGCCCGCTCTCGTCCCGAATGGGCGAAATAGTGAGCGCCATGTCGATCCGCCGTCCATCCTTGGCGATGCGCACGGTTTCGAGGTGTTCGGTGGGCTTGCCATGCTGCAGCCGCTCGATCAGTTCTTGCTTTTCGGCCTGGCGATCCGGCGGCACCAGAAACAAATTCGACTTTCCGACCACTTCTTCGGCCGTGTAGCCGAACACGCGCGCTGCGCCGGCGTTCCAGGTGACGATCGTGCCGTCCAAGGTCGTGCTGATGATCTCGTCGTCGGACGATTCAACGATCGCCGCCAGCCGTGCGCGGGCCTCTTCGGCTTGCCGCCGCTGCGAAAGGTCGAGCACGAAGGCGACAAATTGGCTGCCCGAGTCGTCGATTCGGGCAATTCCCACCAGCGCTGGAAGACGGTCTCCGTTCTTACGCAGATACTCCTTTTCGTAGGGCGTGCATTTGCCGGTCCGTTGCACCTCCGCCAGGGCCTGTCCGTCGCGGATGCGGAATTCCGGCCCTGTGATGCTCGCGCGGTCGACTCGGCCCGCGGTCAGGTCTTGCCGGTCGTAGCCGATCAGCTGCAAAAAAGCGTCGTTCGCATCGATGATCGTGCCGCGCGCATCGGAAAACACGATGCCGATTACGTTCGACTCGACGACTCGCCGCAGCCGCAATTCGTGTTGCTGGATCGTGCGAGCCGCTTCGGACCGCTGGACGGCGTCGGAACGGGCCACGCTGAACAGCACGGCCAAAAGCAGCAGATTTAGCACGGCCAGCGCGAAGAAGTTGATCAGGTTGAACTGCTCGGCCGCGCTCAATCGCTGCTGCTCGACATCGAGCCGCTGCTCCTCGCTGGCAATCATGACCTCGACAATGCTGGTGGCTTCGCGCATCAACCCGCGGCCATGATCGGCCTCGACGATGGCCTTGGCCGCTTCGAAACCGTTGCGGTTGCGCTGTTCGATAGTTGCCTGGAGTTCGGCCAATTTTGCATGGATGACCTTTCTCAGTTCCGACAGCCGATCGCGCTGCTGCCGATCGTCGTCCACCAGCTTGGCGAGACTCGGCTGCTGTTCACTCAGCGATTTCTTGGCTTTTTCGTACGGTTCCAGATAGCGCGGGTCTCCCGTGATCAGATAACCCCGCTGGCCCGTCTCGGCGTCTTTGAACGTGGAGAGCAGCCCCTCGAGCTCGCGCAGCAGTTCGCGCGTGCTGGCCGCGTCGTGCGCGGTGCTGGTCACCAGCGAAAGCGTAAGGTAACGGGCGGCAAAACTGCCGACGAGCATCACCGTGGCAATCCCGAACCAGATTTTCAGGCGTGTCGAAAGGGCGCTGGACATAAAAACCAACGGCAACGAGTTAAGACGGGGGCTACGGCGAGTCGAATCGCTGGCCTGTTAATCGCTCGTAGGCTTCTACGTATTTTGCCCGCGTTTTGGCCACCACCTCCGCAGGCAGCGGCGGCGGCACGCTGTGCTTGTCCCAGGTCGACGCGGACAACCAATCCCGCACGAATTGCTTGTCGAACGAGGGCTGTCCCCGGCCGGGTTGATACTGGTCGGCCGGCCAAAAGCGAGAGCTGTCGGGCGTCAGGGCCTCGTCGATCAGAATCAGCTCCCCCCCCACGCGCCCCCACTCGAATTTCGTATCCGCCACGAGGATTCCCCGTTCGCGGGCATGTTCGGCTCCGCGGCGATAGACCTCAATGCTGCGGCTGCGCAACTCCTCGGCCAGTTCGGCGCCGACGCGCCCGGCCATCTGGGCAAAGCTGATGTTCACATCATGCCCGCTCTCCTCCTTGGTTGCGGGGGTGAAAATCGGCTGACTGAGCCGGTCGCTTTCGCCCAGGCCGGGGGGAAGCTTGATCCCACAGACGCTGCCGGTACGGCGATACTCGGCCCAACCCGAACCGGCGAGGTAACCGCGGACGACGCACTCGATCGGCACGACCTCTGTCTTGCGCACCAGCATCGAGCGGCCGGCGAGCGAATTGCGGTCGAAGCCGGTGGGTAATTCCAACTGGTCGATATCGGTCGACAGCAAATGGTGCGGTTCGCCCAGCCGCCCAAACCAAAACGCGCTGAGCTGGGTCAGCACCCGGCCCTTGTCGGGAATCCCGCTGGGCAGCACCCAGTCGAACGCGCTAATGCGATCGGTGCTGACCAACAGCAACTGCTCGCCCAGGTCGTAGACGTCGCGTACCTTGCCGCGGCGAACCGGCCAGGTCTCGATCGACGTTTGCAAAATCACTGGACTTGTCATGGCTGTGTGGCGACCGCGTCGCCGAAAATGCGGGGCCGGCGCCGGAGTGCCGCCCCGGTCCACCTGGTCGCCAAGGAGTATGGCTGCGTCCCGATTGTCCGACGGACTGATTGTACCCGGAATTCACAGCCACAGCGATTGGCTCGCCGACGGGCGGCCGCGGCCACCGGGAGGACCCGTCCGAGCCGGCAGCGCTTCGTCGTGGCCCGGCAGCCATCGTGCAGTCGACTCGGGCGGCGCGCAGCGAGCAAGTGCCACGTCATCCCGCGGACAAAGTTGCAGCCAGCGAGGCTTTCGCCAATGCCGCGGATCGATTCCAACAGCGAAGACGCAGAGAGAACCGGACTGAAGGGTACCACAGGCACAAGGACACAGAGAGGACGAAGGGTACATTCGGAATTTGGAGATCGGAATTCGGACCCTGGATCGACAGTCGTTTTTTTTCTTCGTGCCATGACGGTAACCCGTTTCGTTCCTCTCCGTATCTCCGTGCTTCCCTTTCGTGCTTTCTTGCCGTCTTTCTTTGCGCCTTCGCGGTTCAATTCGACGGCGTTAACCGCTCAGCGTGCCCTTGGTGCTCGGCACGCCAGAGATGCGCGGATCGGCCTCGACGGCCATCCGCAGCGCCCGGGCCGTGGCTTTGAAGATCGCTTCGCTCTTGTGATGATTGTTGCGGCCGTGGTGCAACAGCACGTGCAGATTGAATAGCCCGTTGGCAGCCACGGCTTGCCAAAAGTCCTCGACCAACTCGCTGTCGAAATCGCCGATCTTGGGGGCGGAAAATTCCGGTTGGAAGACCAGGAAATACCGGCCGCTTAAGTCGATCGCGCTGGTCACCAGGGTCTCTTCCATCGGCAAGGTGAAGTGGCCGTAGCGCCGGATGCCGGCCTTATCGCCCAGCGCCTGCCGGAGCGCCTGGCCAAAGCAAATGCCCACGTCCTCGACCGTGTGGTGCTGATCGACGTGCAAGTCACCCGCGGCCTGCACCGACAGGTCCAGCGCCCCGTGCCGGGCGAGCAGCGTCAGCATGTGGTCAAAGAATCCGACCCCGGTGGCAATCTGGGCCTGGCCCGTGCCGTCGAGATTCAGTTCCAGGTCGATTTTGGTTTCCGCCGTCTGGCGGTGGATTTTTGCGGTGCGCGACATGAATAGTTCTCGACTAATTACGAAAGGGCGGCCAGGCTGTGTCTGAAATCGAACGCGAGAGTAACCGCAGATGAACGCAAATAAACGCAGATACGAGGACAGATGCGTCTGGAAATATCAAGCTTGGGCGTATCAAACGAGAAAGGGGATAAGGGGATGACTGGGGATACGGGGGATCGACGAAAACCGGTGAAAGTTGAAAAGCAAAGATTGAAGGCACTAGGCAAGGTCGCTTTGACCGATCGAAATTTCTTATCTGCGTTTATCCGCGTTCATCTGCGGTTACTTTGACCTTCCATTTCACCCAAGGTTGCCCGTTCATGGCGACTTTCAATCAAACCATCGATCTTAGCAGACTCAGGCACGCATCGATCTGATCGTCGCTGCCGACCGAGATCCGCAGGCCGTCGCCCCAACCGGCATAGTCCATGTAACGCACCAAAACTTGCTGGGCTTTAAGCTGCTCGTAGAGCGGGCGGACCGCAATCCGCGGATGCGGGTTCCAAACAAAGTTAGCCTGCGAATCCACGCTCGAAAAACCGAGCTGCCGCAGGCCGCCGGTCAATCTCGCCCGGGTGGCCAGGATTTTGGCCCGATTTTCCGCCAGCCAGACCTGATCGTCGATGGCCGCCGTGGCCGCCGCAATCGACAAGGCATCGCAATTGTACGAGTCTTTCACCTTGATCAGGTTGTGAATGATCTGCGGCTGGGCCACCACGAACCCGAACCGCAAGCCGGCCAGGGCGTATGACTTGCTCAGCGAACGCGAGACCATGATTTTTTCGTTTTGGGCCACCAGGCGCAGGCAGTTGTCGTCGGAAAAATCGGCATAAGCTTCGTCGACCAGCAGCGGACAGGGCAGGCGGTCCGCCAATTCCAGGATGCGCTCCGGGCTGAGCACGGTGCCCGAAGGACTGTTGGGATTCGGCAAAAACGCCAGCCGCAAATCGGCATGCGGCGCCGCGAACTTATCGCTCAGCGACCAGTCGGCCTCGAAGTGGACTTCCTCGCCTGCGGCGCCTTGCAGCCTGGCAAGCGTCTTGTAGAGCACGTAGCTCGGATAGGGAAGCCGCAGTCGCTGGCCTTGTCCTACCATCGCCCGGGTGACGATGGTCAAAATATCGTCGCTGCCGTTTCCGCACAAAATCCAATCGGGATCGACCGACAGAATTTCTCCCGCCCGGCGGCGGAACGCGGTGGCCAGCGGATCGGGATAGCGAGCGAGCCCCCGCTCGAGCACGGTCGAGATTGCCCGGCTCACGGCCGGCGAGGCGGGATAGGGATTCTCGTTGGTGTTGAGCTTGATGAACTTGCCGGCCTGCGGCTGCTCGCCCGGCGTGTAGCCCTGCATTGCTTCGATTTCGGGTCGGAAGTAGGTCATTGCGGAAGGCGGAAGGATGAAGGATGAAATAAAGGATCAAGGATGAATTATTGGCCGGCGCGATCTCGCCGATTGGTTACTGCGAAGACGCAAAGAGGGAAAGGTGATTGCTAACCACAGAGACACAGAGACAAGGAGGAAGGCAATTGGCCACGCAGAAGACAAAAAGCAATTCGCAAGGCTTTCGACTGGTTACTGATCGTTCGTCCTAATCACAATCTCCTTGTAATCTTTCTTCCGTCTTCTCCGTGCCTCTGTGTCTCTGTGGTTCACTTTCCGTCCATCCCCCGTATCCCCACGTCATCCCCCTATCCCCTTTTCTCCTCCGTCCATCAAAGCCTGACGAATCTCGACGCTCGCGCGGTGCGCGGTCAGGCCTTCTTTAGTTGCCATTGCAGCCACGTCGGCGGCCACCGAGCGCAGGGCGTCGGCCGAGAATTCGATCACGCTCCCGGCGCGCAAAAAGTCATTGGCCGACAAGCCGCTGGCAAAGCGGGCCGTGCCGCCAGTCGGCAATACGTGCGACGGCCCGGCCACGTAGTCGCCCACCGACACGGGGCTGTAATGGCCCAGGAACGTGGCACCGGCGTGCGTAATTTTGTCCAGCAACTGGTCTGCATTTTCGCAAGCCAGGTGCAAGTGCTCGGGGGCAATCTCATCGGCCAGGGCCGCCGCTTCGTCGGCATCGCGTACCAGGATCAGGGCTCCGAACTGTTCGAGACTTTCGCGCGCCAGGTCGCCCCGCTCGAGCTGGGCCAGTTGCCGCTCGAGCTCGGCGGCCACCTCACGCAGCAATCGCTCGCTCCACGTGATCAAGACACTGGCCCCCGGCGCATGTTCGGCCTGGGCGATCAGATCGGCGGCCGTAAAGTCCGCCCGGGCCGTGTCGTCGGCAATGACCACCACCTCGCTGGGGCCGGCAATCGAATCGATGTCGACTTCGCCGAACACGTACTTTTTCGCCAGGGCGACGAACAGGTTGCCCGGCCCCACGATTTTGTCGACCGGCCGGATCCCCTCGACGCCATAGGCCAGCGCGGCCACCGCTTGGACGCCGCCCACGCGATACACCTCGCGGATCCCCAGTTCGTGGCAGGTGGCCAGCAGATCGGAGTTGTAGGCGCCGAACGGCGTGGGGGGGGCGACGACCGCCAACTCGCGCACCCCAGCGGCCTGGGCCGGCACCGCGGTCATCAGCACGGTTGAAGGATAAGCGGCAGCCCCGCCCGGCACGCAGATTCCGACCCGCACTAGCGGCGTGTAGCGCTGCGTAAGTCGGCTGCCGTCCGGCCCCTGGACGGTGACGTTGTGGTGCAAGATCGCGGTCTGAAAGTCGAGCACGCGCTTGCGAATTCGCCGGACCGTGGCCAAGAACTCGGGCTCGGCCGCCTGGTGCGCGGCCGCCAGTTCCGCGGCCGAAACGCGCAGCGTGTCGGCCGTGAGCGGTGCGCTGATCGATGCGCGCCGAGTAATCGAGCACCGCTGCCAGACCTCTGCTGCGCACGTCCTGACAGATTCGCTCGACGACCTGGCTCGGCGAGAGTGGCTCGCCGAAAACGTCGATCGTGCGCCGCTTGCCGGCCTCGCTGACCACGTTGCCGCGCGGACTCAGCCGCTCGCGCAGCGCCAGAATCGCTTCGCCGACGTTCTTTTGCCGACTATCGATGTTTTGTATCTTGAGCATATCGCTGTGCAGCAGCAAAATTCCGAAGTCACGACGTTTCTGATCCATTTTTGCCTGTTCCATTTTGGCTCGCGGCATATCCGCTTGAAAGTCCAAACCCGAAACCAAAATCTGTCCGTAGCGGCGGCAACGCACCCTTTTGTCCGCCGAAAGGCCAAACATGACTCGAAAAATCCTCGATTTTCGCAGCGACACCGTCACCCGGCCGACCGCCGGCATGCGGGCCGCCATGGCAGCCGCGGAGGTCGGCGACGATGTTTTCGACGACGATCCAACCGTCCACGCGCTTCAGGAGCGCGTAGCGCATCTGCTGGGTAAGGAAGCCGCGATTTTTGTTCCCTCGGGCACCATGTCGAACCAGATCGGCATTCGCCTGCATTGTCGGCCGGGAGACGAGTTCATCTGCGAGGCCGGCTGTCACATCTACAACTACGAGCAGGGAGGCTACGCCCAACTCAGCCTGCTCGCCGTGCGACCGGTCGAAGGTCGCGAGTCGATTCTCGTGCGCAGCCAAATCGAGGGGCTGGTGCGCGGCGACAACGACCATCTGGCCCGCACTCGGCTGGTTTGCCTGGAGAACACGCACAATCGCGGGGCGGGGCGGATCATGCCATATGGCACGGTCGAAGACATTTGTCAATGGGCTCATTCGATCGGCCTGTCCACCCACCTCGACGGCGCACGGCTTTGGAACGCCGCGGTGGCCACCGGCATTCCACCCATGCTCTGGGCGCAACATTTCGACACGGTGAGCGTCTGTTTCAGCAAGGGATTGGGCGCGCCGGTCGGCTCGGCGCTGGCCGGTCCGCGCGACCTGATCAAACTGGCCCGCCGTCACCGCAAGCTGTTCGGCGGGGGCATGCGCCAGGCAGGCGTAATTGCCGCCGGCGCGCTGTATGCACTGGAGCACCACGTCGATCGCCTGGCTGAGGATCATGCCCATGCCGCACGACTGGCCGCAGCCGTTCGGCAAACCGACGGTCTCGAATTGCGGCCCGATCAGGTGGATACCAACATCGTGATCTTTCGCGTCGAAGAGCGGCTGGGCACGGCAGGCGAGTTTTGTGCTCGACTCAAACACTTCGGTCTGTTGATGAACGCGGTCGACGCCACGGCGGTCCGCGCCGTCACGCACTTGGACCTGGATCAAGCGGACGTGCTCCGGGCATGCCAAATCCTGTCAGAAGCAACCCAGCACGCTCCTGCGGTCTAGACGTTTAGCCGGCTAAGAATAATGAGGCGCCAGACGCGATTCTGAGCGACGCGTTTACGTTCACGTCCCGTATGGATGAATTGGCTTGTTGGGCGGCAAACGGCAGCCTAAACTGGGTCGATCGTAGTGGGTCACGCCCCCCCGTTTTTTCGATGCCAGCGGCGGAGTTTACCGATCTCTTCGGTGCGCGGCATCAGGACACACCATGCAATCTCGGCCCATGTTGCGATCCGCTGCCCTGCGCCAGTCTTGTCGAACCCGTCTGCGCGGCGAGGTGCTCGAGCCGCGGTTGGCACTGACGGCCGGAACGCTCGACGGTACGTTCGGCATCAGCGATGGCAAGGTCGAGATCCATCCGGGAACGTCCGGTTTCGTGGACGAGGGGTGGAGCGTGGCCACCCAGGCGGATAGCAAGGTGGTGGTCGCGGGCACGGCTTGGAGCAGTGCCGACCAGATCTCGTTTGCCCTGGTGCGCTACAATGCCGATGGAACACTCGATACGACGTTCGGAACCGGCGGACAGGTCATCACGCCCGTGACCACCTCGATCGAGCAGGGCCGCATTTATGGGTTGATCGTCGAGCCGGATCAAAAAATCGTCGTCAGCGGCGAAGACGGTTCGAACATGTTGATTGCCCGCTACAACACCAACGGCACGCTCGACAGCACGTTCGGAACCGGCGGGATTGTGACACTTTCCTCGATTGGTCAGTATTTCACTGGCGGTAAAGGGGAGGCGTTAGCGGTCCAGGCCAACGGAAAGTACGTGATCACGGGCTATTCGGTCGGACTGGATTTCCAAGGCACGTGGCCCGTCGTCCGGCTGAACCATGACGGCTCGGTGGATACGACGTTCGGCACTGCCGGCTTGGCCGATGGGCCGACATTTCCCGGAGGCGGCTTGTTCGAGAGCTGGGACGTGCTGGTCCAGTCGGACCAGAAAATCGTGGTCGTCGGAGATACCGGAGTGCTGTCCAACCAGTGGGAGATCGTGCGCTATAACTCGGACGGAACTCTCGACACCACGTTCGGCACGGGCGGGGTGGCCACGGTCCCTTTTTCCGTTGAAGGTCAGCAGCCGTTCCAGGTCGCCGAGCAAGCGGATGGTAAGCTGTTGATTGCCGGCGCCCCCTTCCAGGACGCTTCGGAAACGCAATCCGGATTCGAGTTGATGCGGTTGAACACCAATGGCACGCTGGATAGCACGTTCAACGGCGGACAGCCCATCGCCGTCCAAGTTGCCGGCCAGGCCGATTCCCAATCGTTTCAGGTGGCGGTGCTGGCTAGCGGCAAAATCCTCCTGGCGGGCCATGTCGAGAAGACCGCCGGCACGGGTGTCGGGAACTTCGCCGTGCTGCGCTACAACGCGAACGGCACGCTCGATACCACGTTCGGCAATGCCGGCACGGCCATGACCAATTTCGACGAAACTGCCGACAATTGGGGCCTGGATTTCTCGGTCGAACGTGTGGGCATGGCGATTGAGCCCAACGGTGGTATCGTCGTCATGTCGGAAGGTGAATTGACAATCAGCGACCCAGACTATAGCTGGCTCTTGGCCCGCTTCACGGACGATTCGACCCAGGTTGTTCTGCCCCCACCGCCCACCAATCCCTGGCAGAATCCCTCCAACCCGCTCGACGTGGACAATAGCGGAACGGTCAGCCCGGCCGACGCGCTGGATATCATCAACTTCTTGAACACTTCCGGCGCGGGCGTTTTGTCCGGCACGCCCGGCAACCCGCCGATCTACTACGACGTCAACGGCGACGGATCGGTCACGCCCAACGACGCGCTCGACGTGATCGACTATCTCAACGCCCAGGCCGCGGCGCAGGCCGTCGCGGCGCCGGCCGCGCTGGCTGCACAGCAAGTCGGTTCTGCAATCGGCATCCCAATTGGCGACAAAGTCACGGCCGCACTGGGCATTGCCGATCAAGCCTCGACGCTTTCCGGCAGCGAAGCGCTGCTGTCGGCCAACAGCAATGTCGGCAGCAACGCTGCAAGCAGTGCGACCGCTTCCGCAGCAAGCGGCGCGATGACGGCAACGCAGCCGGCCGCGCTTGCGGCGGCGGGCGCGAACGCCGACACTCTTTCGTCCGTTTATGCGGCTGCCGGCGAAGACGAATGGTCGCCCGCGGGTCTGGCCTGGAGCGAAGCGGACGGGGAAATTCGGAATTCGGAAGTGGGAGTTCGGAAGTAAGAAGTTCTCGGGGAACCGTTGATCGCCGGCTACTGGCTTTCTCGAAGCCCCTTTCTTTCCCCGTTCCGAATTCCCTTCGGCTGCGCTCAGGGCGGGCCGCGTTCCGATTTCCGAATTCGAACACCCTCGGTTCTCAACCCCGCGAACCGTCGTCCCGCGCGGGCCCCTACAGGTTCCACCCGTTGAACAGCTTGTCGCGAAAGCTGCTCCACTCGGGCACGCGGTCGCCGGGCGGATTGTGGCTGGCCAGTTCGGCCACCCATTCGTCCATGCGGCGCAGCCGGTCGGCCATGCTTTGCACCGTGTTGTAGGCCAGCTTGTAGGCGGCCCAAATGCCTTGGCGGATCAGATCGTCGTAGTCGCGCCGATCGATGCACAGCGCCACCACGGCGGTTTGGGCCCGGACATTGGCCGAGTGGGGCGCCGGACTGAAAAAAGACATCTCGCCGAAGTGGCTGAACGGTTCAAGCACCGCCAGGATCAACGAGTCGTGCGGCGTGTCGTCGGGATACTTGACCACTTCGCACTTGCCTTCGAGCACCACCCACAGGTTCTGGCTCGATTTTCCCTGCCGGATGACGAGCTCGCCGGGCGCGAAGTGCTTGATCTGGGCGATGTCCGAAAGCTGTCGCCGTTCGGTCTCGTTGAAGCTGCGAAAGCAGCGGGATCCGCTCGAGCGTCGTTGGCGGCGACCGACTGATCGATCATGAAATGCCTCCCAGGATCGTGGCCCGGCCGACGCGGCCGATACCCAGCATGTACGCGGCGGTGCGGAGGCTGACTTTGCGTTCGGCCGATAGTTCCCAGACTTGTTCGAAACTGTCGCTGAGCACGCGATCCAATTCCTGCCGCACCCGGTTGATGCCCCATTGGTAGTGCTGGCGGTTTTGGGCCCACTCGAAATAGCTGACCGTCACGCCGCCGGCATTGGCCAGGATGTCCGGCAGCACGGTGGTGCCGCGCTGCTCGAAGATTCGATCGGCGTCCGGCCAAACGGGTCCGTTGGCGGCTTCGATAATCAGGGGGGCTTTGATCCGCGGGGCGTTTTCGGCCGTGATCACTCCGCCCAGCGCGGCGGGCACCAGCAGTTCGACGTCCAGTTCCAGCAGTTCTTCGTTGGTGACTTTGTTCGGCTTCGGTATAGCCGGCCAGAGAGTTGTGATGCTCGCGGGCGTACTGCAACATCTGGTTGACGTTGAGCCCTTGGGGCCGATGATAACCGCCGCTGGCGTCGCTGATGGCCACGATTTTGAAATCGGCCTCGCGCAGAAACTTGGCCGCGTGCGAACCGACATTGCCGAAGCCTTGCAGCGCCACCCGCGTTTCGGCCGGCTTGCGCCCAAGCGGCTGAGCAGCTTGACGGCGAAGATTCCCACGCCGCGGCCGGTCGCTTCCTCGCGGCCGGGGATGCCGTACAACTCGACCGGCTTGCCGGTGACGCAAGCCGGGCTGAAACCGTGATACTTCTGATATTGGTTCATGATCCAGGCCATCACCTCGGCGTTGGTCCCCATGTCGGGGGCCGGGATGTCGATGTCCGGACCGATCATGTCGTGCAGGCCGTCGATGAATTTGCGCGTCATCGCGCTCGACTTCGCGCGGGCTGAGCTTGGACGGATCGATGGCGATGCCCCCTTTGGCGCCGCCGTAGGGAATGTTGACCACGGCGGTTTTCCAGGTCATCAGCGCGGCCAGCGAGCGGACCTCGTCCAGATCGACTTCGGGATGGTAGCGCAGGCCCCCCTTCATCGGTCCGCGCGAGTCGTCGTGCTGGACGCGATAGCCGACGAATGTGCCGAGTTCGCCGTTATCCATCTCGACGACGACTTGCACCGACACCTCGCGCTTGGCGGTCAGCAGCAACCGCCGCATGTTGTCGCTGAGATCCATCCGGTCGGCGGCTCGATCGAAATAGAGCTGCGTCGAGTCGATCGATCGGCGGGGGACCGGTTCCGGCGCGACCCGCGCTGCGTTCTCCGGCACTGCGGCCGCGGTTTTTGCGACCGCGGCATTTGCAATCGTCACGGTGGTCACCTTGGTGGATGGAGTTGGTTTGCCTGGGCCGATCGATCATCAAGCCTGCGGCTGGCATTGCTGGACCCTCCGCCACAGGGCCGATTATTCGTGCGCAAGCCGGTGGCTGGCCGACGGGCTCGGGGCGACCCGGCTGCCGCAAGGGAATAATAGCCCTCCGCCAGACGGTGCTCAAGCGTAGATGGCGCGATCTCACAACCCGTACAGGTGGCAAATTGGCCGCGCCCTGGTGCGGGCGCGTCACCAGACGGTTGTTCACTGGAGGAATTGCGACGGCGGGGGTGGTGCCAGCTTCAAGTACTTGTGCTGCTGGCGATTTGGGCCTGTTTGCAGTCGTCGGTGCCGGCGCGGTACATTTGATAGATCAGCGTAGCAGGCGAGTCACTCGCGCCGGCGGTGCATTCGAGCGAGGAGCGATACTTCTTTGTGCGCAGCGTAGCGCACCGGCGACATGCCCATCCCGCTCAAAGATTTCTGGAAATCGGCCATCGACAGCCGGCTGTTATCGGTTGACGAATGCCAAAGCCTGCATGCGGCTTTTACGCGTGTGCGGGTGCGCAGCAAGGCAATTCGGCGACGTTGGCCGAGTGGCTGGTTTCCAGCAGCGTGCTCAGCCGTTATCAAGCCAGCGTGCTGCTGGCCGGAAAATCACGCCCCTTTCTGTTCGGGCCGTACAAAGTCTACGACAAGCACGAGAGCGGTCGATTCAAGGGACTCTATCGTGCCGTCCACCTGCCGACCGGTTATACGGTTGCGCTCTACTTTTTATCGTCTGCGCTGATGAACGATCCGCGCCAATTGGCGGCGGTGGTTCGTCAGGCACAAGCCGCGGCCGGCGTGCGCGACAATCATCTGGGCCGAGTTTTCGAATTCAAAGACGAAAAATCGGCGAAGTTCGTCGTGCTGGAGGATCTCGCGGGCGTCGCGCTGGCCGATTACCTGGCCTCGCAGCGGATTCCACCGGCCGATAGTTGTCGAATCGTCCGAGATTTGGCGCTGGGCTTGGCCGCTTTGCATCATGAGGGGCTCGCCCACGGCGACCTGCGGCCGCAGAACGTCTGGCTTACGGGCGAGGGTGGAGTCAAGCTGCTGGGTTTTCCGTTGGGGCGCGATCCGGCCGAACCGGCCGGATATCAGGTCTCCAGCGATCAGCCGTCCGCCCGGCTGCTGGCCCAGGCCGATTACCTGGCTCCGGAGCTGGCCCACGGCCGGCGCGCGCCCGATCCGAAAGCCGACGTCTACAGCCTGGGCTGCCTGGCCTATGGGCTGCTCGTCGGCCAGCCTCCGTTTGCCGGCGGCGACGTGGCCCAAAAACTGGCCCGGCACGCGTCCGAGCCGGTCGTCACGCTCGATCAATTTGGCATGCCGCCGGCGCTGGCGCAATTGGTGGCCCACATGATGGCCAAGAATCCGCCGGTGCGACTCGATAGCGCAGCCACGGTGGCCGAGCTTTTGATTCCGTTTGCCACGCCCGACCCGACTGCCGGGCGGGCGGCCGGCCCGATGCTGGGTGCCTTTGAGCGATTTTTGGCCGAGCGGCAGGCCACCAAACAGACCGAGACCGCGCGACACCAGGGGAGCGCAGCTGGTTCAGCCAGCGCCCGAAATGCGCCCGGCCACGCCGGCGAGATCGTGCCCATCCCCAGCGGCACGCCGGCCACCATCGTGCCGGGCGCATCGCCGTCGCGGATGGCGAGCGTGGGCAATGCCGGAGGCCTGGCTGTGGCGGAGCGGCCGGCAACCACAACCATTCCGGCACCGGCGGCCGACGATCTGTCGATGCTCGGACTGCCAGGGGTGCGCGTGCGGCGGAAGCGCCAGCCCATGAACCCGATGCTCTTGGCGGCAGGGATTTTGGCCGTTTTCGCCGTGGGCGGGATCATCGCGGGGCTTGCCACGCAATCGTCCGCTCCAACCGACAAGGCAGAAGCCACACAGGGCGACAGCATTGCCAGTGCCATCCCCACGCCCGCGCCGTCGAACGATTCGAACCAACCGAAGAAGAAAAAATCCAAACACCCTGAGGTCGATCCGTCCGACACGCCGGAGGATGACCCGGCGGGTGACGCAGCAGGGTACGACGACGACGTTCCAGAAGTTGCGCACACCAGGCCGACAAAGAAGCCCCCGCGTCACGTCGAGAAGCCGGCCGTTCAGGCGATCGACGACGACGGCTCCGCGTTGTGGATATCGCCCACCGCCGGTCCGCCCGTCAGCTTGCGCTACCTGCCGGCGGGTGCACAACTATTCGTCATCGCGCGACCCGCGGATCTTCTCGGCAGTTCCGAGGGCGCGAAGATGGTCGAGGGTTTGGGGCCGGCCGGCAAGTTTGCCAAGGACCAGATCCAGGCCGTCACCGGGGTCGATCCGGCGAAAATTGAACAATTGATCGTCGGATTCTATTTCAACGAGACGGGCTCGCCGAACGCGGCCTTCGTGGTGCGATTGAGTCAGGCGGCGGCCGAAGAAGATCTTGTCAGCGGCTGGAAAAACCCGGCCCCGGCAGAGCACGCCGGCAAGAAGTATTTCAAGAACGAGCGAAACGCCTATTACATTCCGGCTGAGGAGGCGGGGCGTGTGCTGGCGATCATGCCCGCGGCTGAAGTCGATGATTTGCTCGACTCGGAGGCGCCTGCGCTGAGCAAGGAGATGGACAAACTGCTGGCCGAGACCGACGCGCAGCGCCATTTCACGCTCGTGGCGGCCCCCTTTGCCTTGTTCAAGGCCGGCAAGGCGATCTTCGTGGGAGAGTTGGAACGCTTGCAAGAACCGCTCGATCGCTTCCTGGGTCCGGGCATTCCGGCCGTGTTGGTCAGCATTCATGTGGCCAGCGACTTGTTTGTCGAACTGCGCGTGGTCGGCGATGCGACGGACGAGCCCTCGCAGCTAGCATCCCGCTATCGTGCGCAGTTGGAAAAAGTGCCCGAGGAGCTCGAAGGCTACCTCGTTTCGCTTAACCCGCAGCCATACGGCAAAAGGATTCTGGGGCGGTTTCCGCAGATGGTCCAAGCGCTGGTCGACTTTACGCGGACCGGCGAGGACCACCGCCAGGCTGTGTTGCGGGCCTATCTGCCGGCCTTTGCGGGGCACAACCTCGTCATGGGCACTGAGTTGGCGCTGTTCGAGCGGCCGGGAGCGGCCGCCGCCGGGGGGGCCAAGGGGCCAGCGGCCCAAAAACCCAGCGGCCCGGCCGAAAGCCTGAAACAGAAAATCTCGCTCAGCTTCCCGCGCGACACCTTGGAAAAATGCATGGAGATGCTGGGCAAAGAGATCGACGTCGAAGTCGTGATCCTGGGCGGAGATCTGCAACTCGACGGAATTACGAAAAACCAGTCGTTCGGCTTGAACGAGCGCGACAAACCGGCCGAAGAAATCTTGCGAACGGTGCTGAAGCTGGCCAATCCAGACGGTAAACTAGTTTACGTGATCAAACCCAAGGACGGGGGCAAAGACGCCATTTTCATTACCACCCGAGCCGCCGTCGAGAAACGGGGGGACAAACTGCCTCCGGAACTCGTCCAGAATCCGGCCAAGGGTAAATAGCCTCAGGCCACTCTCAGCATCGAGCCGCTTTTGGAACCATTCGTCATCCAATGCACGACCTGCCGCGCGCGGCTCAAAGTGTCGGACTCGGCACTGATCGGCGATATTGTCGAGTGCCCTAAGTGCGGAAGCTTCGTCCAAGTCACGCCGCCGGCGGGCTGGCAGCCATCGGCGTCGGGCGGCCCATCGAAGGCCGCTTCGAGCTCCAGCAGCGCGATTTCCGTTTCGCGCCGGCTCAGCCCGGGCCGACCGATTCGAGTCAGCAATCCGGCGCTCGCAAAGCTGCCGCGGCCGCGGCACTTGCTCCGCCACCGTTGCCGGCCAAGCCGGGCACAGCCTCCGCATCGATGTCGGCGGCCGCGATCGGTGCGCCGGCCGGTTCCAGCCAGGCCGCACTGAATCGAATCGCCGCCAGCGGAACGGTTGCAAAATCGACCGCGGCGATCGGCAATAGCACTTCCAACTTGATTGTGCCGGACCTTCCCACGGAACCCGGCGCACTTGCGCAACTTTGGACCACCGCGCACAAGCACTATTGGGTATCGATTGGCAGCCTGTCTTCGGTCGTGGCGGTCGTGGCCATTGCCTGGCTGGCGAGCGGATCGAAGCGCGAGTCCCCGCTGCCGGCCGATTCGCAAGCCGCCGCTGCTGTCCTCGAAAATGCCAAATCCGACCACACGCCCGCCGATGTCGACAGCGATCAGCCGCGCGGCAGCGTAACTAGTGGCGAAGTCTCGCGCGACGCGGCCAGCGCAGCGCAAAAATCGCCGCGGCAGGCCGATTCGGACAACCACGATGAACCGTCCCACGAACCGGCCGGCGCTCAGGCATCCGCTCCGGGAGAACCACAACCGTCCGCAGTGCGCTCAAGCGTCTCACGGACCGGCAGCTCGGAGCCGGTGGCAGCGAGCGATCCGTTGGACACCATCGCCCAAGCGCTCGCTACCGAGCCTGAACCGTTGGCATCGACCAATCCAGGCTTGGCGCCGCCGGCGTTCCCAGGTGATTCAAAGTCCGAATCGCGGAGCACGGACGAGACGGCGGCGACGGTCGTGTCGGAAGCGGCGATTCTTTCTGCCGGCAGCACGGGCTCTGGCGGCGGCGTGGGCAAAGTTGCCTCGAGCGGCGAAGAGCTCGACGGCGTGAAGCAGGCCCGGCTGGTTGCCCATTTGCAGGACAAGCTCCCGCCGATCGAGTTCAAAGATGTGCCGCTCGATCAATTCGTGGCGTTTCTGTCGGAATTCAGCACGGTGCCGATTGCGCTCGACTCCGAATCGCTGTCGCTAGCAGGCAAGGGCGCCAAGACCAAGATCACGGTCAAGTTGGCTGGCGGAACGGTTCAAGACGCACTGCGAGCCGCGCTTGCCAAACCCGGCCTGACGTTCCACGTCGCGCCCAGCGCGTGGTGATCACGGCTGGCACTCCGATGCGGTAGCAGCGGTTTGCATTCTTTGCCCGGCCTTGCCTTGCGGCCGGCCGCTATGCACTCCAGGCGCGGGGTGCGACTCCGCTAATTTGGCAATCTTTAGCGGTTGTAGCGATTATGACTTCAGCGTCGCCCGCGCTATTGCCGATTCGTGTGGATGCGGCTCGAAGCGCGGTTTGCGCCGCCAATGCCTGGTCCACGCTTCTTATCCGCACACAGACCGATCGCGGTTGGACCGGTCGCATCCGGCCGCCGGGCCCGAAGGAGCCATCATGTCCCGCCCGTTGAAACTGGTTTCGCTGGTGGTGCCGGTCTACAACGAGCAGCAGGTCTTGCCGTTGCTCCTGGTGCGCTTGCGGCAGATTCTGGCCGAGCTGCCGTGCGCTGCGGAGGTGATTTTCGTCAATGACGGCAGTCGCGATCGGTCGGGGGCCTTGCTGGTCGAGGCGGCTGCCGGCGATGAACGATTCAAGGTCATCGATTTTTCACGCAACTTCGGGCACCAGATCGCGATCACGGCGGGGACCGATTTTGCCCAAGGGGATGTGGTCGTCGTGTTGGATGCGGACCTACAGGATCCGCCCGAGTTGATCCACGAGATGATCGTGCAATATCGGGCCGGTTACGACGTGGTCTACGCGCAGCGCAATGTCCGGCATGGTGAGACCGGATTCAAGCGCATCACGGCCGCTGCTTTCTATTGGTTCATGAAGTCCGCGGTTCACAAAGATCTGCCGGCAAACACCGGGGATTTTCGGCTGATGAGCCGAGCGGTGGTTCAGGCTCTGCGCCAGCTGCGCGAACAACATCGGTTTGTGCGGGGGATGGTTAGCTGGCTGGGTTTTCGTCAGACGGCCATTTTGTTCGATCGGCCCGCTCGCGCGGCGGGCGAAACGAAATATCCCTTGCACAAGATGCTGGCATTTGCCTGGCGCGCGATCAGTTCCTTTTCCGCTTTGCCGCTGCGCGTTCCGGCGGCACTGGGGCTGATGATGACCCTGGGCTCGTTGATTTTCACAGTGTCGGCCGGCAGTCTGGCGCTGAGTGGAATCGACGTTCCCTGGTGGACCTGGCTGGTCAGTTTCCAAGTTGCGCTGTCGGGCCTGACTTTGTTGGCCGTGGGCGTTACCGGGGACTATGTGGCGCGGATTTATGACGAATTGAAAGCGCGACCCTTGTATGTGGTCGACGCGCTGCATAACGTTCCGCTCCAGGATTTAGCCGCACTTCCCCCTCGGGTCGCCATTCCTTCCGGCACATCGCTTGCCGCCCTGGCGAGCAATCCGCCAGGCGCCGCGCCGCCGCTTGCGGTCTATCGGCCGGCTGCGTAGGGCTACGCACCTTGTTACGCCGCTTTTGACGTCGATCGGGTTTCTAGACTGGAATCGCGGGAGACGCTCCATAGAGGAATCGTGGCGAGCACTGCGTCCGGCGGCAAAGTTGTGTCGGTGCTCTTGCGACGGCCGAGTGGACCAAAGAACATCCCGGGATAGCCGGAAACCTTGGTCTGGTACTCGCGATACGTGTCTCCCAGGTAGTGAATCAGGCGCAGGTCTTTCAACCAACTTCCAGTGAAGATATAGACCGACCACAGGCCGGTCAGCAGCGCACGATCGATCGTCATGTCCGGGGTAAACCACACCAGACCTAAAAAACTCAAATAACCTGGGTGCCGCATCAGCATAAAGGCGCCTCGCGGTTTAAAGGGGCGGCGCGGAATCGGTTGCCGCTTGACCCAATACCACCAGGGCAGCCAACCGGTGTGATACCCGAAGCCCGAACAGCAGAGACTGAAGAACAAAGTTCCCCAGCAGCTCAGATACAGGGTCTGCACCGCCAGCCGAGGCCAACCGACAAGTTGCCAGATCGCCCAGTCGCCGACTTGCCATT
Organism: uncultured Planctomycetaceae bacterium; assembly: GCA_963793635.1. Taxonomy (GTDB): domain Bacteria; phylum Planctomycetota; class Planctomycetia; order Pirellulales; family PALSA-1355; genus CAWCAX01. Next base: position 2,801,609 of record CAWCAX010000004.1, on the reverse strand, counting down.
GGGACATGGTGAGCAGCAGTGTCGAGCAGGCGGCTGCGCAGAAGAGCAGGCCATAAAAGGCCGGCGAGATAATTCGCTCCAGCCTCCTTTTTACGCTCGGCCATAACAGCAGGCTGTGAACGACGCAAAACTGGATTGCCAGCAATGCGTCCCAAACCAAGGCCCCCCGGCCGGGGCGCGGGGGAGATCCCGCGAGAAAGAGATAGTTGAAATAAGAAGCCACAACGAACAAGGCCTGCACCAGAAGGCCAACGGCGATTCCCAGGAATCTACGCACCGGTCTGGCTCCTTCCATGACACGCGGGGCCATTTGCTGTCGGGCTGTTATTTGACGACGTCAATCTCCCCGAAGATGGTGAGTGCGTCCGAGACCCCCACGGCTCCCAGGGCCGCGGTATAGGGTTTCATGCCGAACTTCGTCTGCTGGATCGCAAAGCGGCCGCGAAGTCGAGTCGCATTGCCTTTGGCGATTGCTTCGGCTTCGATCGCCAGGGGCCGGCTTGCCCGCGCAGATGAAAGGTTCCGCGCAACTGATAGACGGGATTCCCGGCGGGGGATTTCTTGTCCAAGGGGAGCGCGGAGTCGATGTCAAGCGTCGCGGTGGGATGCTCTTTGACGTTCAGCACGTCCGGCCCCAGCATGTTGTCGTTGACTTGTTTTTTCGTCGAATCCGAAGTGCTGCCGCTGAGTCCCACATACTTGCGAGCCTCGTCGGTGTCGGCGATGAACGTTGCCATGTCGAACACAATTTGGCCGGCGTTGCTCTTGGCATCCAGCGTCACCGAACCGCTGCGCAATCGCCCCTCGACGCCATGCGGGTGCCCCAACCCGGTTTTTTCGACGAGGATGTAAACCCGACTGGTATGGGTATCGACATCATGGGTGCCGAGCCTGGCGGTGGGCTGTGCCGACAGCGCGGCGGAACACGTCGCCAGCCAAACCAGCATGATTACCAAATTGTGTTTGATGGTTCGCAACATGTGCGGTTCTCCTGGAAAGGATCCGACCGGGCCCAACCCGACCGTGAACTCGGTGATCCATCGTCGGGCCGGGTTGGTGCAAGCGATGGCGGATGATTTTGCGATCGACAGCGTACCGCTACGATCCAGTTTTTCCTACGGCAAACTGCCCCCCGGCGCCACCCCGATCGGTACGCTGGCAACGTTCGCGGCCTAGCGCTGAACTTACCGGATCAGGCGGCCTGAGCGGCCGTAAAAACCCCTGATTGCTGTGTATCTTCCGGCATCGTATCGCGCCGCGCTGCGCCGCGGCGCTTGCTGCGCAGGAAGTTCCACAACATCATCACCGCGATGCCGTGGGCAATCGGAGCGCCGAGATTTGACGGAATATACATCAGCTCGACCAGGATCGAATATGCCGCCACTACAAACTGTAAGCGCTCGTCATCATCGGCCATTGCTAGCGGCAACAGCCAGGTGACGTACCAAGGAAAGAACCAGCCCTTGCCGATGGTCTCGAACAGCAGCAGGAACATCAGCGAATCGCGGATCACGCGCTGGATGCTCCTGGCACGCCAGGCGTACCAGGCCGCCAGGCCGATGAACAAAAATCGGCAGCCGATCGACCAGGCGGAAAAGACGTCGTTTCGCAGCGTCGGTGCGAACTGGTTGGCCAGGTCGCAAGCCAGCGCCACGAACGAATTGATGAGATGCCAGTGCTCGGAATGGGCTTCGACCAACGACGTGGTCAGCGTTTTGGGACCGTACCAGAACGGATAATACAAGCCCACGCCCGCCGCCAACCCCAACGCGGCGGTGACGCCGGCGCGCCACCAGGAACTGCGCGCGGCAGCACAGGTGCAGTCCCAAAATCGGCGCCACGGCAAATTTGGCATAGAACGCGGCGATCAAAAGTGCGCTGGAAAGCCACTGGCGCCGCGCAAAGGCGGCCCAAATGAACGCCGTGGCAAGCAGCAGCATCGGCCCGTCGTTGTGCGCCTGGGCCGAGAGTTCCCAGGCCAAGAGCGGATTCCAGGCGAGCAGGATGAACGAGCGGGCACGTCGCTCGGGCGGCAAGCAGTTGCGGCAAAAGCCATAGGCCAAGAGTACCAGGCCGATCGCCGTGGTCAGCATGGCGGTCTTGAACACCCAAAGGGACGTCCATAATCGGCCGGCGGACACCGCCGAGCGACTCAGCCAGGTATTGATCGGTCCATAGGGAGTGATCCAGTGGAACCAGATATCCGCCACCAAGGAGTTGAACTCATCCGTTCCCAGGTCCGCCGGTGTGTCTTTGTAGGGGTTGAAACCTCGCTGCAACAGCCTCCCGTTGGCCAGGTTGACGAAGAGGTCGTCGCCGGTCAGCGGCAGCGCGGGAAAAGCGCAACCCTGAATTGCCAAGGCCACCAGCAGCAGCCGCTCGAGCGAGGCGTGGCGGCGCGTGCTCCAGGCCCGGATGAAAAAATAGCCCGACCCCACGCAGCAGAAAACCACGGCCGTCACGATCGCCACGTAGTGACCGCCTTGCAAATGCGACCGATCGGAGGCTAGCGTACCGTCGAGGTGTGCGCGCACGTACGAGACGATCGCCAGTCCGAGCATGCCTAAAGCGATCATCAACCCTGCGCCGCAGGCCGCCCGCGGCGAACCTAGTGGGGCAGTCGGCCAGAAACGCTCCACGAGTCGCTTGAACTTGCCGGGCGCCGTGCAATACGACAAGTCGTTGGACGCGGCAGCTCGCATCACGATCCTTCTTCGACGCTGATCGGACTGGATCCCCCGGGGTGACCCGTAAGGTGCGGGATCATAGACGAACCCGGAAAGCCTGTTAACACCAAAGCAAACCCCGCCCGATCGATACCTGTTGGGGGCGATTGGGCCCCCCTGGCGCAACAGCCCGGGGGGGACGCGCAGCAGCCACACCCTCCCAGCGATGCGACGAAAAGCCGTCAGCAGGCATCTCAGAAGGGTGCATTCCCTGGTTTGTAGTGATTAGGCGGCGACGCGATAGCAGTTCGAACCGGTTTGCAGGGCTTGCCAGCGGCGCCAAAACGGACCCAACGGGTCCGAGTCGCTGAGGCAGTCGGCCCGCAGTTGCAGGACGGCGTCACCGCTGCTGCGGCACCAGAACTTCTCGCTGCCCTTGATGCGTCGGTTGACCAGCTTGATCGTGGATTCGATGTGGCTGCTGGTCAGCGGCAAGCCTTCTCGACGGTAGTCGGGGTACTGCATCCGCGTTTGGTTGTTCGTGTAGTAGGTCACGGCTCGCGCCACACGTTGGCGTGGATCGTTCGGTTCGGCGTCGTTGCTCGGCGGCCCGAGCTGTCGCTGAAGTTCCTCCAAGGCCTCGATGACCTGACCGACGTTCCCTTGCCAAATCTGCTTGGCCCAGGATCGATAGGACCGGCCTTGGTCTACGGCCATCGCGGCCGACCAAGCGTAGCTTAGCGCATGCATCAGATCGAGAATCCGAGTCGCGCGCGGAAAGTGCCGCCGGGCAATCTTCCAATTGACGGCGAGCCCGTCAGCGACGAAGGCCTGACGCGGCGCTATCGCGAATCCCAGTTGCCAAGCCCGGGCTTCGAGCTGCCAACCGAAAGTCTCCGCCTCGTCGCTGCTGGCGACGACCTCACGCGACAATAACTGCGGCGGCTCGTAATCGGGAGACGAATGCTCGGCCAGTTCCGTCTCCGCGGCGGAAGGCTCGGAATCGCTCGTTTTCTCGGCGATTTTAGCCAGTTCGGCCACCACCGCCGCAGTCGACAGCCACTCGGGGAATTCGGGATTCGGGTCGTGGTCGTGCGTGTCGCTGCGCATCGAGAGCAAGCAGCCGACCTTCGTTTCGCGCCAGTGCGTCTCGGCCCGTGCGGCGCCGACCGCGCGGCGAAAGTGATCACGCCTTTGGTAACGCCCGCCGTCCATCGAGATCACCGCTAACTCAGGACTCTGCGCGGCGCGACTGCCCGAGCGCCGCTCGGGCAGGCTCATCGTCTTGAGTTGCTCAACCGCGGCGGCGCGCTCAGCGAGCCGCGCGTGCCCCACCTCGCCGACGAGCCTCCGCACTTGTTTGGTGCTGAGCCGAATCTCCGCCAGCCGTTCGAGCGCGGCCGCGGCCTGTGGGTAGCTGCCGTTGTTGGCTCCCGCCCAGACCGCTTTCTGTAACACCTTCGTCGTCACCGTGCTCCGCGCCGGCAGGCCCAATCGGGCAGCCATCGGGAAAAAAAGACCGCCGACAGCGGTCACAATAATGCCGTGGCTGAGAGTAAGCCAACGGACCGCGTAAGCCCGTCAGCACGACCGGCTCGTCGTCCGGCATGGGCACGCAGTACAGCCCGCAATCGGGACAGTCCGCCGGCTTGGCGCGGCATTCTTGACCCCGACGAACCAGCTCTTGTTCGGTCAGGCGTCGGGTGACTTCATCGCCAAGCTGGCAGGTCAATTCTTCGAGGTCGACGATCGTGCCCGCGGCCGCCAGTTCCGCCGCATGCTCCCGAGCCAGCTCCGCAACCATCGCTTTCATCCGTGCTTCCAAGCGGTAATCCATTACCGGATCCTCCCGAAATTCCCAAGGTCCGTTAGTACGAGGCCAATTCCCATCCCCAAGTCATAAATCTTCCGTGCCAAATCGCAAAGTGCGGAATGCACCCTCTCAGAAAGTCGGCCTGGGGGTGGCGTTTCGTATTCGACGGATTTGCAGTATCCTTTGCGGATTCGTTCGTGGCTTGCCAGCCAACCACCTGGCTCGCTGGCAGAACATTACAAGCGGATCATTGATGTCCGAAATAGTCGGCTTCGAACAATCTTCCGGCCGCGAGCCGCACCGGGGTCGAACGCAGGCCATCTTGCGCGACAAACCGCAGGTCCGCGAATTGTTTGGGAAGAATCCGGGCAGTTTCTTGTTGATCGTGTCGATCGTCGTTCTGCAAGTGGGCCTTGCCGCGAGCCTGCGCCATTGCCCGTGGTGGCTGATCCTGCTCACGGCCTACGCGGTGGGTGCGTTTGCCGATCATGGCCTGTTCGTGATGATTCACGAGTGTGCGCACAATCTGATTTTTCGCAGCCGCCTGGCGAACATGCTGAGCGGGATGCTGGCAAACCTGCCGATGGTATTGCCGAGTTCAGTTTCGTTTCAGCGATATCACCTGCGGCACCATGCCTTCCAGGGCGTGTATGAGTTGGATGCCGATTTGCCGAGCCGTTGGGAGGCACGACTGGTCGGCCGCTCGCCGTGGGCCAAGGCCGTGTGGCTGGCCCTGTTTCCGGCGCTGATGATCACGCGAGCGGTGCGGCTGAAGGAAGTGCGTCTGGTGGACCGCTGGCTGGTGCTGAATTTGACGTTGGCGTTGGCTTTCGACGGCCTGGTGCTGTGGCTTTGGGGCGCCAAGGCGCTTGCGTATCTATTCGCGTCGTTCGTTTTTTCGGTCGGCTTGCACCCGTTGGGAGCGCGTTGGATTCAGGAGCATTACCTGGTTCATTCGCCGCAAGAGACCTACAGCTATTACGGACCGCTGAACACCGTGGCGTTCAATGTCGGTTACCACAACGAGCATCACGATTTTCCGTCGGTACCCTGGAACCGATTGCCGCGCTTGCGAAAAATGGCGCCGGCGTGGTACGACTCGCTGGTATCGCACTCGTCGTGGACGAGGCTGCTGATTCGATTCCTGTTCGATCGCCGGCTGCTGCTGTTCTCGCGCATGACGCGCACGCAGCGCGGCGGCGTCGCCATGCCGCACAACCATTATCAGCCGGAACTCGACTGTGCCGTGGAGTCGGGCGGTCCGGCCGAGAATGCCTGCCCCAACGCCGCCCAGAGACGGATGCCCGGGAACGTCGCGAGCGGTCAGGCCGCGGTCTCGTAGGAGGGGTCCGCCGAACGCGAATCGCTCGACTGTGGACTGGCGTCTGGCGCCGGTCGCAATGCTTCGTCGCGGACGAGCATCGCGGTGGAAAAAACGAGCGCATTGGTCAGACTGTCGAGCACGCTGGTGACCAGCAGCATTCCGGCCACCCCGGCGGCCGGAACGCTCAAACCTTGAGAGAGTTCGACTCCGGCGGCGACGAAGATCAAGTCCTTGCGCAGCACCGAGGGGAGCCGTCCGATCAGGTTCTGCGCGGCCAAAAGCGTACACCAGACGTAGAGCGGTTGCTGGGGCATGACCACAGCCCACTGGACGACCGTCAGCAGGTTGATTAGCAAGAACCGTCCCAGGTGGATGCCGCCGATCGCCGCCAGAGTGGCCGTGGGGAGCGAGAAGATCGCCCGGCGGAAGGTCCAGATCAGGCCGCAGGCGCCGCACAGCAGCAGCGGAGCGGCCACGAGCGTGATGATTTCATGGGTGGCGAAATTGCGCTCGGGGGCGAGCTGGCCCAGGGCGAAGCAAACCAGCGGCATGACCAGCGCCACGATAAAACCGGCCAGGGACGAAAGGATCGCATTGTCTTTGATCGTCCGCAGGGCCTCTCCGTCCGATCGCTGTAGCCGTTTGGTAGCCCAAACGTAGAGATACACTTCGCCCGAGAAGTCGACGACGTCGTGATTGTAGACGTGCTTCTTGAAGAAAGCCGGGACGGTGCGCCAGAAATCGAAGTGCCAAGTCAGCCGGTAGGTGACCGCCTCGGCCAGCGGCAGCAACAGATAATTTACCGCGAACAGCAGATAGAACAGTGGCGCGGTGGGAACCGACTGCCAGATCTCGCCCCAGCCGACCTGGGTGAGTCGGTAGATCAAGAATGCCAGCGTCGTCACGAGCAGCACGCGCGAAACGGTCTCGCAAATTCGCCGGCCGCGCGGCGACTCGATCCAAGCCGCAAAGTCGGCGTATAACTGCTTCAGGGCCATAGCCCTATCTATCGGGCCAAACGCCACAAGGGGTCGGTCTATTGCCACTTGGACAACCATCTTCGCCAGCTTGCCATCCGATGAAATATGCGGTGCTTGCCGACTTCAATGCTTGAATTCAGACAAGTCCGGCAAAGCCTGCCGCTGCTAGCAATAAAGCACCGAGAGCCGTCAAGCCGCTTTGGTAGCTTCGTCCACCGAGGACGAATTGTGGGTCCAAGTGTGTTCGCGCAAATTCGTTTGATAGATCCGACGGCGTTCGAAACGACCGGCCAGGAAACGCTGAAAAAACCAATCGCCCAGAATGGGCGGCGTGCAATGATAGACCATTTGTTCGCCGAGATGCCAACCGACGTTGCTCCGATCGCGGCGGCGCATCGAAGGCCGACACCAGAAATGCGGGTGATAGCAGGAACCGCCGACCTTGCGCATCCGATTCATGATCTCATGGTCTTCGAGCGTATATTTCCATAGCTCGACCGAATAGCCGCCGGCGGCTCGGAAGGCCTCGGTGCGAAAAGCCTGCCCGCATCCGCCCGTGAACGTCTGCCAATAGAGCACGCGCGCCACGCCCGCATAGAACCAGCGGGTCCAGATGCCCACCGGGGAGTTTGGCGGGGCCGACAAATCCTTGGCCATGACCGCAACCCGCGAGCGGGCCCCCTTGGCGAAACAGCCGGGCGCAGGTCTCCAAATACTGAGGCGGATAGTAGGTGTCGGCGTCCACGAAGGCCACCAGCGGCGTGCGGACATACGGGTCGGCGTGGGCCAGCGCAAACGTTTTTCCCGGCCGCGGCTCGGTCAGGAAGAGTACCTCCGTGGTCGTGCAACCACTGAGCACTTGCCGGCAAATTTCGGCCGATCCGTCGGTCGAGCCATTGTCGACCAGGATGAGTTGCGCCGCGGGAAGCGTTTGCGCTCGCAGCGACTCGAGCGTCGGGCGCAGAAACGCCGCCTCGTTGAAGTAAGGCAGCACGACCGCGATCGAATCGTCCATGATCCTTGGTCTTTCTAAAAACCGGCCCCCATTCGGTTCGACCGATCAGGCCGCCGCGCGCCGCGTGTTTGACGCAGCGGATGCAGATTGGCGACGAATTGCCGGGCCACGGCCTCCCAGCCGAATCGTTGGGCATGACGGCGGCATTGAGCCGGATCGATCTGCAATGCCTTCCGCACGGCGGTACGCAGATCGTCGTCGAGCGCTCCCACTCCCGAACTGCCGACCACGTCCAACGGGCCGGGCACGGGATAGGCCGCCACCGGCACGCCGCAGGCGAGTGCCTCGAGAATCACCAATCCAAAGGTATCCGTGCGACTGGGAAACACGAAGACATCGGATGCGGCATAATACGCGGCCAGCTCGTCGCCGTAACGATTGCCGGCGAATTCGACTTGCGGATACTTGCGCTGCAAATGGGCCCGCTGCGGACCGTCGCCCACGACGTATTTGGTTCCCGGCAAATCCAGTTGCAAAAAAGCGTCGATATTTTTTTCGACCGCCACGCGGCCCACGTACGTCATGATCGGGCGCGCGGCGGACAGAAAGTCCTTGGGCCGCGGCCGAAACAATTCCAGATCGACCCCGCGGCTCCAGCGAACCAGGTTTTGGAATCCATGGCATCGCAATTCGTCGAGCAACGTATCGGTCGAGACCATCACACCGGCCGATGGGCGATGGAACCAGCGTACCAATGAGTAGGTCAGGGACTCGGGCACGCGGGTCCGGGCCTTCAGATATTCGGGCAGTTTGGTCGTATACGAGGTGGTGAAGGGAACCTGCTGTGCCAGACACCAGTTGCGAGCCGCCAGGCCCAACGGACCTTCGCTGGCAACGTGGATCGCGTCCGGATCGAACGCTTCGATCAGGCGCGCCGTTTTCCTGCCCGCATACACCGCCAAACGCAAATGCGTGTCGGTCGGGCAGCGGACCGTCGTGAACTGATCCGGCGCGATGACCTCAACCTGGTGCCCGCGCTGTCTGAGATGCCGAATCGTGCTTTGGTACGTGCGTACGACTCCGCTGACCACTGGCGGCCAAGAGTCAGTCACAATCAGGATCTTCATTACTGTCCTCGGCTTCCAGCGACGGATGCAGCTTTGGCGGCGAAGCAAAAATTGGCGTAAAGGCGCACTCGCTCCAGGGGGGTGCAATTGGGGGGTACAGTAGCCGAATCCCGCGGGCCAAATCAACCCGGATTTGAAGTTTGCCCGAAATTTCCTCGACCAAGGCAAATTCGGGTCGGAAGCCTGCCGCCAGTGCGTTCGGATCACAACCGCGTCGAGCCGTCGCAGACCCGCCACAGCCCGCTTCAGGCCGCCAGATCGCCGGAACCGTGCCGCAGAAGCTCCGGGTAAAACGCCTGAGTGCGTGTTTCCAGGGCAGCGGCTACGATCCGCGCGATCGAATCGATCACGGCCGGATGATCGAAATCGAACGGATGCATGGCGATTCGCAGCAGGCCCGCGGGCCGCCAGAGCGAAAACAAAACCGGACAACCCCATAAACTGCTTTGTTTCCGCCACCAGGAGCGCGTGGCCCAGGTGATCACGGGCGACGCGAACCGCCTTTCCTGCGACAAATGCCGAATCGAGCGATCGTCCTCCGTCCACTGAAAACCGAGATCCTCAAGCGCCGGGACGAGGTGCGGGCTGCCCATCCATTTGGGCGCCACGAATCCGGGCGGGTCGAACCCGAGGCAACGGCGAAACACCTCCGAGCCACGGATCAGTCGATCACGATTCGCGTCGGGCGAAAGCCGGCTGAATTCCGCTTCGTTGGAGCGCGGACTGCCGACCGGAAGATCTCCGGTGATGCGCCGCGGACTCGCTTCCGATTCGATCTGCTGGTCGATCTTGTCCCCGGGCACGAGCAAATGAAAATATCCGTGTAGAAACCATTGCACCTCGAATTGCCGTGAGCGCCGGCACCAGGCCTGGAACGCGGCATCCCGCTCGGCCCGATGCGCACCGTGATAGTTGGGAACCAGCAGGTATAACACCTTTTCGATTCCCCACTTCTCGAACAACGCTTCCGCCCGCTCCAGCCGCTGGCGATGAAACGGCGTGACGTCGTGCATGGCAAAAAAGACTCGCAACGTCGACATGGTTCGTGGCTCTCGCTTTCGGCAAACTGACCCGCGCTAGGGGATGGCTTTATTCGCTGCGCAAACTGGGCGCACGCTTCGATAATCGCCCGGTCGCGCGAGGTGATCCGCGGACCTGCTGTCAAGTCGCCAGCGCTGGGCCGGGTCGCGCGGTTCCGCTGCGCCGGCGCTGGATTCGTAATAGGAGACCAGGCGGCCGATGGCCTCGTCCCAGGTGCCATAGCGCCGGGCAAGCGCCTCGGCCGCTGCGACATGCGGCGCAAGATCGGCAGCCAGAACCGCATCAATCGCGCGCAGGAAATCGGCTGCTTCGCCGGCGCGAAACACAAACGGGCTGTGCACCTCGCTCAACAAATCGGACGTTCCGCCCCGATCCGGTCCGACCACCACCAAGCCGCCGGCCATGGCTTCCAGCACGGCCAGCCCAAACGTCTCGTACGGACCGGGTGCCAGCAGAACCTGATGTTGCGCGTAAATTTCAGCCAGTTGATCGCGGTCGCGCACGTATCCTTCGAACTGCAAGCCGCGGTAGCGGGCCTGGGCAAAGGCCGGCTCCAAGGGGCCGCTGCCGACCACGGTCAATTGCACGCCCGGCACACTCATTAGCCGCGGCAAGACGCGCAGGAGCAGGTCGGCCCCCTTGTCGGGTCCGAGCCGGCCGACAAACAACAACCGCGCGACTCGGGCCGTGCCGCTCGGTGGCGGCTCGGCGCTATCAGTCCGTTGAAAAATGCCCTCGTGGCATTTTCCAACCTCGCCAAGCTCAGGGCAAAGCCCCTCGCGGCTCGCAAAATAACAACTTGGGTCGCTATTTTGGCATCGCATCCCTGCGATGACGCAGCCTGTTGAATTTTTCAACAGGCTGTTATCCCTGGGGGGTTCCTGCGGTAGCCTGCTGCGCCGCAAGAAAAACACCGGGTCGGCCCCGAATGGCTTGCGGACCAGTCGCTGGACTCCGTGGGAGCTCAAGTGTTCTTCCATTGTGCGCGAGGTGACGACCGTAATGTCGTAACGGCGCTGCGCCGCGTAAAAGGCGCGATTCGCCAGGCCGCCAGCCAACTGCGCCAACCGTATTTCCAACCCCGCGCGGCCCAGGGCGCGACCCAGGTTTCGATCGGATCGGAATGATAGAACGAGGCCACCGGGACGGACAACAAACCCAAATAGCGCATGGCCAGACAAAAGATGCCCGTCAAGAAAGGATCGCCCGCTTCCACGACGTGCGGGCGCAGCGCGGCGCACGATCGACAGCACGCGCAGGTAGTCCAGCAGCAGTCGATAACCACCGCCCAGCGGCAGGCCGAAGACATCGATTCGCACCGTGCGCGGCCCGATCCGCCGGACGCGGTGCGTAGCCCCGGGCACGATCAGGTAGTAGCGATGCCGCCGCTGGCGGTCGAACCAGGCAGCCTTGGCACGATGGTAGGTACGAATTCCGCCGCCGCGGTCGGAATAATTCGAATTGATGTCGAGTGCGATCATGGGGGTTAGGAGCTAATGCCGCAGCGAACGGCTGAGCAAACAATGCGCCGAGCACGATCAACAGCAGATCCCCGGCCCAGGGCATGACGGCCGGAGCCCGCCCCGATTCGGCCAGTTTGATGCAAAAATTGTGCAGCGGATGGTTCAGCAGCACCACCGGCAAGAAACAGGCGAAAAAGCTTGTCAAATAGTCGCGACTGCGGATGCGCATGGCGACCGGAATGCCGATCATGACGTAGGCCAGGCAAAAAAATCCGTTGGTCCAACGGCGATTGACCTGGGCCTGGATCCAGTGCAAATGCTCGCGCTCGGTTTGCAATTCCCGCGTCGGGGCGGCCAGCGTCCAGCGGCGCCGTGGCGGCCATCCAAGCCGCGGTCGAGATCCGCGGCACGCGTTCCAAACCGGCAATGATCGCCTCGTTGGTCGGCGATGTCCTCTTGCAAGATTTGCCAGACTGCGATTGACGGGCGGCCAACGCCGCACGACCTTCGGCCTGGCCGAAAGAAACGACTTGCTCCATCGTGTCCGGAAAGGCCATCGAAGCCACGTTGCCGATGTAAACCGTGCCGTTGCGCATCACGATCGACAAACCGTGTTCGCGGCCCACCGTGCGCAATTCGCCTTCTTCGGCCGACACGGTGACCGGTTCGGGCTGATCGGGAGTTTCCATGATCAACGTGGGCCGAATCAATTTCCGTCCCACGACCGACTTTGACGTTCAGCGCTACGTGCCCTTTGCTGTAGCTGCGCTTGGTGCGCAGGAAGCGGTAGGCAATCGCCTCGGCCGAATCGACGAGCACCCGGTGAATTCCCTTTTGCCCCCAGGATTCGCCCAGGTCGTACAGCCACACGCAAGACAGGCTGAGCAGCGTGGCCACCAGCAGCACCGGGCGAATTACCTTGAACGGCGAAATCCCCAGCGAACTGAGAGCCAATAATTCGTTCGAGGCCGCCAATCTGCCGAACACGCTACAGGCCGCAAACAAGGCCGCCGCCTGCATCGCGTTGCGAATGGCCTCCGGCACCAGATACGGCATCATCAAGAGCATTTCGGCGCCGCCGATGTCCGGCGGCAGGTCGAGCATGGCGCCGACAAACAGCAGCAGGCCCGCGGCAACTACCAGCGCAATGAAAAACACCAGCAAATAATCGAGCAAGACGTAACGGGCGATGATCTGCATGGATGCAATTGCGGATCCTGACGGACCGGAGAAATACGATATACCGAGCCGGACTCGCTCCCGGGATTGCCAACGGCAGCGAGCATCTCAGCCGCGCGAAAGGCTGGGCGAATTAGATAAACTTTCTGGCCGCTAAAGACAATGCCGGATTTCGACTCACGCTGGGTGAAGATGGGAAGACAGGGAGTTCTCGCGTATTTGCGAGATCGCAACCGGGCACCCTTGGCAATTCGTGGGCGGCGAAGACCAGATGACTTCGCGGGCCGGACAAACCGAGCGGTGGCCTTCCCTCTTGCTTTGAACACGAGAATTGCGGTACTTTCCAGCTACGTCCGTGGCGCCACATCGAACTCCTGGTGCCGGCGAATCCTGAGGCGCCCGCCGATGGCTGCGCCAGGAAGGAAATTGCTCTGCAGGTTGTGAACTTGGTCCCCGCTTCCGTCTGCCCTTCGGGCACAAGGCATTTGCCGGCAGCGGGGTTTTGTCGAGAGTGACGTCCGTTTCCGGGACTATCCGCCAGCATGCAACGGCACTCCGCTGGGGCCACCGTCGCCCCCTCGACCCTGGTTGATTTGTTGGCACAGCGGACCAGTGATCGGGCCGAGGACGTCGTGTTTCGCTTTCTTGGCGACCACGACGAAGAAACCTGTTGGACCTATTCTGATCTGGACCGGGCGGCACGGCGCGTGGCGGCGATGCTGGAAGACTTGGGGGTCGCAGGCGACCCGGTCTTGCTCTTGTATCCGCCGGGATTGGAATACGTCGCGGCGTTTTTCGGCTGTTTGTATGCCGGCGCCGTCGCCGTGCCCGCCTATCCGCCCCGGCCCGGCCGCATGATGCGTCGGCTGGAGACGATCGTTTCCGATTCGGGGGCCCGGTTGGCGCTGACCACGGATCGGATCCGCGGCTCGCTCCGAACGGGCATCGAGGATTCGAGTCTGTTGCGCAGCGTCGCCTGGCGGACCACCGACGAGCCTTCGGCCGAAGCGCCGCGCGGCTACCGCCCGCGCACCGTCGGGACCCGACACGGTGGCCTTTTTGCAATATACGTCCGGCTCGACCGGCGAGCCCAAGGGGGTGATGGTTTCGCACGGCAACCTGCTGCACAACCTGTCGTCGATCTGCCATGCCTTCGACTCGCGCGACTGTGTCGCCCTGAGTTGGCTGCCGATGTATCACGACATGGGCCTGATTGGCGGAATTCTGGGAGTCATTCAGAGCGGCGGACAAGGCACGCTATTTCCGGCGTCCCGATTTCTGCAACGGCCGCTCACCTGGCTGGAACTAATCAGCAAATACAAGGCGACTCACAGCGGCGCGCCGAACTTCGCTTACGATTTGTGCGTCGATCGAATCTCGCCTCAAGAGCGCAGCCGGCTCGACCTGAGCAGTTGGCAAGTTGCCTTCAACGGGGCCGAAGCGGTGCGCAGCGAAACCTTGCGGCGCTTCGCCGAGGCCTTTGCTCCCTGCGGTTTCCGGGCCGAGGCGTTTTTCCCCTGTTACGGGCTGGCCGAATCCACGCTGATGGTCACGTCCCGAACGCCCGGCGAGCCCGTCGAGCGATTGAGCGTGCCGAAGCGCTGCTCGAACAAGGGTACGGAGTGCCGGCCTGCGAGCCGGAAAGCGATGTCCTGACCCTCGTCAGCTCGGGCGTCGTGGTCGGCGGGCAGCAAGTGCAGATTGTCGATCCGCTGACTCGCCAGGCGTGCCCCGGCGGACAGGTTGGCGAAATCTGGATCCAAGGCCCCAGCGTCACACGCGGCTACTGGAACCGTCCGGAGCACGAGCGCCGAATTTTTCGCGGCCCGGCTGTCCGATGCCGACGCCGGTCCGTTCATGCGCAGCGGCGATCTGGGTTTTTTCCACGCCGGGCAGCTATTCGTCACGGGGCGCATCAAGGAACTGATCATCATTCGCGGCCGCAAGCATTATCCGCAGGACCTCGAATTCACCGCCCAATCCAGCAGCAGCCGCATTTCAGCCCGGTGCCGGAGCGGCGTTCGCCATCGAGCGCCAGGGACGTGAACAAGTCGTGCTGCTGCAGGAAGTGCGGCGCGAGGCGGTGCGACAGATCGATGCTGCCGGCGCGATCGCCGCCATTCGCCAGGCCGTGCTCGAAGAGTACGAGATTCGTCTGGACGTCGTGGGCCTGATCCGCCCGGGAAAAATTTCCCGCACCACCAGCGGCAAGATCGAGCGTTTCGCTTGCCGCCAGCGGTTCCTGGACGGAGATTTCGAATTTATCGAGCTGTGGACCGCCCCCGCCGGCGCCGATCCGGCGCGCGGCGATGCTCCGCCGGCCACGGCCGGCGATCTGCCGACCTCGGCGGCCTCGCTGGCCGACGTGGATTTCCGATTGGCTGGCCCGCCACCTGCGACTTGCGCCCGGGTCGATCGACCTGGGCAAGCCGCTGGCGCACTACGGACTGGATTCGCTGATGGCGGTCGAGTTGCTGCACGACTTCGAGCGCCAATTTGGTCGCGAATTGGAAGTCGGCGCGCTGGTCGACGCGGCGAGCATCGAAGCCTTGGCGCGAGCGTTTGGCCCGGGCCGAGGACGACCCGGCCTGGCCGCTGTGGGCACACGACACGTCCGACGCGTTGCTGCCGGGAATCGCCAAGCCTAGCTGGCGCGGTCCGTTTGGCGATCGGGCCGACGGCATCCTGGTGCGCGGCGAATCGCCGGTGCGCGAGGTGATGCCCTATCTGATGCGCGGCCGCAACGAGAGCGTCGCCTATCACGACGCGTCGTATGACATGACCCGCACCATGCTCTGGCTCGACGCGTATAATCGGCAACATCCGGACCGCCGCGCGACGCTGTTCGACCTGTTTCTGTGGGCCGTGGCTTACGTGGCCCACGTGCGGCCGGGCATCAACCGCTTTGTCTCCGGCGGGCGGATTTACCAGCGCCGCGAAGTCAGCCTCTCGTTCGCCGCCAAGAAACGCTTCGACGCAGCCGCGCCGCTGGTCACGATCAAGCTTCGCTTTCCGGAAAAGCAGGAGCCGTTTGCCTCCTACGTGGAGCGCATCGCGGCTGGCATCGACGAGGCCTGCAACGGACCGCCACGGGCCGTCGATCGCGAGACGCAATTTGCCATGCGGCTGCCGCGCTTTGTTCTGCGCGCGGCGCTCTGGGGTTACCGGATCCTGGACTACTGCAACCTGCTGCCGGGCAAAGTCATCGAAAACGATCCGCTGTACGCCAGCATGTTCGTCGCCAACCTGGCTTCGCTGGGCCTCGACAACACGTTCCACCACCTCTACGAGCACGGCACGTGCAGCGTCTTTGCGGCCCTGGGACTGCCCAAGCGAACCGTGGTGCCGGCGTCCGACGGGCACCTGGAAACGCGCCAAACATGGTCCGTCCGCTGGACGCTCGACGAACGCATTGTGGACGGCTTTTACAGCGCCGGCTGCATGCGGCTGCTCAAGTCGATCCTGGAGAACCCGAGCGAATTCGTGCCCACGGCGCGACCCTAACACAAGTCAGTCGGCGCGTCGGCCCAGCAACTTTTCCGTTTGCGTGCGCCTTTCGGGCGCACGCTCCTGCCTGCCTTTGCGAAAAGTCATTGTCGCCGGTGGACTGGCGGGCGGTTGCTGCTGAGCTTGTGGCCTGCTGCCGGCACGGTAAGATTAGATGCATAGCGACGATGCACAGTTTCACCAAACTTGGAAGGTGACGAATGGCGGTTGGCTCAAGGCTGCGCGACTCTGCGGCCGACCCTTTACGACCGCCGCGGACGCTCAAAATTCTCGTCACCGGCGGCAATGGGTTCATCGGTTCCGTGCTGGTGCGCTTGTTGCACGCTGCCGGACACGAAGTCCGCTGTCTGCTGCGGCCTACTTCGAACACCGCCCGCATCAATGAATTTCCGATCGAGCGCTTCGTGGGCGACGTCCGCGATCCGGCGTGCTTGCGCCGCGCGGTCGAAGGTCAGCAAGCGGTAATACATTTGGCCGGCTTGAGCTCGTGGGACCTGATCGATTCGCCGGCGATGGGCGAAACTTGCGAGGGGGGCACCAAAAACGTCTTGGCCGCAGCCCGGGCAGTCGACGGAGTGCGGGTGGTTTATGTATCCAGCGTGCTGGCTGTCGGCAGCCGGCCGAACCCCGAACCGGTCGACGAAACAATCCCCTACGAGCTGTTCGCCGATAAGACCGTTGCGCACAGCCATCACAAGTATCGCGCCGAACTACTCTGCCGCGAGGCGGCCGCCGCCGGGCAGGACGTGGTCATCGTCAACCCGACCGAAGTCTACGGGCCCAACGATCTGGGCCTGATCACGGCCGGCAACCTGATCGATTTTGGCCGCAGCAATCCGGTGCTGGTCTGCCGCGGCGGCACCAGCGTCGTGCATATTGAAGACGTCGCTAGGGGCATGTTGGCCGCGGTCGAACATGGTCGCAGCGGCGAGCGCTACATCCTGGGGGGCCAGAATATCACTCACCGCCAACTCGCCGAGCTTTTCCTCGAACTGGCCGGCCAGCACAAACGCATCCTGACTTCGCCCAATTCATTGTTCCGCGGTGTGACGCACGTGGCCCGGGCAGTCGGTTGTCCGCTGCCGTACAATTATCGCGTGGTGCCTTACGCGACGCGCTATTGGTTCGTCGACAATGCCAAGGCACGGCGCGAGCTGGGCATTTCGTTCCGCGATGCCCGCGAGACGCTCGCGCCGACGGTCGAATGGCTCAAGTCCGCCGGTCTGATCTGACACCGGGAGAGAAAACCGCAAAGGCGCCAAGACGCAAAGAAGAGAGGGCCGGGAAAACGAACCACAGAGACACGGAGGCACAAAGAGGAACGAAGAGGATTTTTCACGCACAAACTTCTCCGCCTTAGGTTCCCTCCAATTATCTTCTGTCCTTCGTAGCGATCGGTCTTCGTTGCTTCTCCGTGTCTTTGTGCCTGTGGTTCGTTTTCCCGGGCCTCTCTTCTTTGCGTCTTGGCGCCTTTGCGATTTTCCCCTCAATCGGCCATTCGCTATTAAGTCGCCACTGCGGCCGGGTGCGGGGCCGCCTCGCCCGTGATGTATTGCCGCCAGGCGTCGAGCTGTTCGGCGGTGAGCGTGTTTTCGCGGGTGATCTCGTGCCGCAATTCGCGGTCGGTGCCCGCTACGTTGACGTGTACGGTCAAGCGTCCGTTGTCCTCGTAACGGAAGCGGACGTCGATCGGCGTTTGGGCAGCCAGGTTGCGCGGCAGGTCGCGGACCACGCACTTGCCGATTTGCGAGCAATCCTCCGGCGAGGCGCTTTCGCCTTCGACGATTTGCACCAGGATCGATGTCTGCGCCGCCTTCTGGGTGCGGAAGATGCGCTTGGCCGTTACCGGCAGCGGCGTGTTGCGCGGAATGACTACGGCGTTGCGCTGGCGGCCGGTCCGCGAGTCGGTGGCCACCACGCCCAGGCTGTGCGAATTGACGTTCTTGATTTTCACCACCGGCGATTCACCGCGCGACTTGGCCAGCAGAATGCCGGCGTGCAGCGCCGCCCCGTGCGCCACCGCTTCGTCCACGGCCACCGAAGAGTCGGGCTCCTTGCCCGCAACTTCACGAAGCATTTTCGAGACCATCGGCATGCGGGTCGATCCGCCGACCAGCAGCACGTCGTCCATATCTTTCCAGCCCAGGCCGGCCGCCTGGAGCGTTTGCCGGGTGGTGAACTGCGTGCGATCGAGCAAGTCGTGCGTGATCTCTTCGAACTTTTCGCGGGTGACTTCCAGCCGCACCGCCTGACCTTTGTAATCGCAATTGATCGAAGCCTTCATGCGGGCCGAGAGCGTGCGCTTGGCGTCCTCCGCCTCGCGCCACAGCCGGCCGGCCGTATTGGGATCCTCGCGCGGGTCGAGATCGTACTTGCGGATGAATTCTTCGGCCACATAGTCGACCAACCGCATGTCGAAGTCCTGCCCGCCCAGTTGCACGTCGCCGTCGGTGGCCAGGGCCAGAAACTCGTCGCCGCGGATTTCCATCACCGTGACGTCGAACGTGCCACCCCCCAGGTCGTAGACCAGCAGCTTGCGGGCGCGTTGGCGCCGCCTTCGCGGCTCAAAAATCCGCTGCAGAAACCCATGTGCAATCGCGGCCGCGGTCGGCTCGTTGATGATGTCGAGCACTTCCAGGCCCGCCATGTAGCCGGCATCCTGCGTGGCCTTGCGCCGCACTTCGTCGAAGTAGGCGGGCACGGTGATAACCACTTTGCTGAACTTGCCCAAGTGGCGCTGGGCATCCAGCTTGACCTTGTTGAGCACGAAAGCCTGAATGGCCTCGGGCGGGTATTTGCGGCCTTGCAGATTCTTGTGGAACGTGCGCGCGCCCAGTTCGCGCTTGGCGCACTGGGCCACGCTTTGGGCTTCCGTGGCGATGGCCTTGATCGCCTCTTTGCCGACCACGACGTTGGCGCCCTCGAACAGCACCACGCTGGGCGTGACCAGATCCCCCTCGGCGTTGACCAGCGTCACCGGCCGGCCCAAGTCGTCCAGATGGGCCACGGCCGAAAACGTGGTGCCCAGATCGATGCCTACGGCCGGCGTGCCTTTGCTCATGGTCGCGGAGACTCGGGGACTGGCGAAAAACGGCTCCGACGCGCCACGAGCGCTACGGTTTGGCATGGACCGGCGTACCGGGCTTGACTGCGGCGGGTGCCGCTTCTGCCGGCGCCGTTTCCGCCGCCGGCGGCAGCCCTGGCAATGACAAATGCAAAACATTCGACTCGGGAGAAATTATACACAAGATGTAGTAGCCGATCATCAGCCCCAGCGCGGCCGCAATGACGTGTCCGCACAGGTTGATGATCGCCCGTTGCGCGCGCCCGGCGCTGCTTTTGCGCCACAGCCTCCGGCGAGAGGCGATTGAACGGCACCGCCGGCGCCGCGAACTGGGCCTGCGGAGCAGTCGACGGGTCGAGTCCCATCGGGCCATCATCCTGCGACGCGTTGCTGGCCGGCTCGAACTGGCTCAGGGCCGCCGGCGCCAGGCGCAGGGGAGCACTGTGGGCGGCCGCGGCGCGCGGTGTGACAACCGAGCCTGTCGGCACGCGCCCCGAATTGCCCGACAGATCGCTCGCCACGCCGACTGCGGCCGGCGCGATAGCCAGGGGAATCGGGCCGCGCAACCCAAGGGCGCAGCAGCCGGCTGCGGAATCGGCTTGGGTGCCGGCAATGCGCTTTCGCGCAGCGCCGGCTGGAAGGCATCGAAGCCTTGGTCGCCGGTCACGATGCGCTTCCAGCGGGCCATCCGATCGTCGGACATTCCGCCCTCGCGCTCCAATTCGATCGCCAGTTCATTCGGCGTCCCGTGCACCTTGGCCCGCACCGAGAGCCGGCTGTTCGTGCCATAGGCATAGCTCACTTCGACCTTGGTCCCCTGGGGCAGGGCCGGGGGCAATTGCCGCATCACGGCCCGGGCGATGTGGGTGCATTGATCGGGAATTTTGCTCTCGCCTTCGAGCACCTGCACGACGACCGATTGCTGGCCGGGCGACTTGGTGACAAACTTTTCCGTGACCTGAAACGGCAATGCCGTGTTGCGCGGAATCAGGATCACGTTCTCTTTGCGCCCGGTGCGCTGGTCGAGCCCTTCGATGCCCAGACTGTGCGAGTTGACGTCCGTGACCTTGAACTTGGCGCCGGGCAAACGCTCGTCGCGCGAGGCGAGCAGATAGCCGGCAAAGATCGCGGCGCCGCGGGCCACGGCCTCGTCGGGATGCACCTGGTGCTGCGGTTTGCGGCCGGAAAGCTTTTCGAGCATCTGGGCGACCATCGGCATCCGGGTCGAGCCGCCGACCAACAGCACGTGCGAGACATCGGTCCACTCGAGTCCGGCGCTATGCAGCACCTGCCGCGTGGTGTAGCTGGTGCGCTCCAGCAGATCTTCGCACAGTTCGTGAAACTTGGCCCGCGTCACTTGGACGTCGCGCGCCTGGCCACCGAACTCGATGTGTACCGTGGCCTGGTCGCGAACGCTGAGTGTGTGTTTGGCCTCTTCGACCGAGCGCAACAGCCGGGCGGCGGCCCCCTTGTCATTGCGCGGATTGCGGAGCAGTTCCCGCTCGAACTCGCCGGCCACGTAAGCGGCCAGCCGCTCGTCCCAATCGCGACCGCCTAATTGCACGTCGCCGTCGGTGGCCAGCGTGCGCAGATTGCCGGGCCTCAGCTCGACCGCCGTGACGTCGAACGTCCCGCCGCCCAGATCGTAGACCAGCACCCGGATCGTTTCTCGCGGGCTGCCCATCGCGTCCAGATAGCCCAGGTGTTCGCCGAAGGCCAGGGCCGCGGCGGTCGGTTCGTTGACGATGTCGAGCACTTCCAGGCCGGCCATTTCGCCGGCGTCGGACGTGGCCTTGCGGCGCGGTTCGTCGAAATAGGCCGGCACCGTGATCACGGCTTTGGCGCCGGGCCGAGCGACTTGACGACATCGTCGTTAAGCTTTTTGAGGATGCAGGACTGGATCACCTCGGGTGGAAGGTATTCGCCACGGATTTGGCGGGAGTAAAACGGCTGGCCCATATCGCGCTTGACGCAGTCGGCCACCCGATCGGTCTCGATGCCGACGGCTTTTTTCGCCTCTTTGCCGACGACGATTTCCTGGTCGTCGAACAGCACCACGCTGGGCGTGAGGATGTCCCCCTGGGCGTTGCGGACCATCACGGTGCGGCCCGTCTCGTCGATCCGCGCCACGGCCGAGTAGGTGGTTCCCAGGTCGATTCCTACGGCGTATGACTTGGACATGCGGACTCAAGCGCGCGAGCGAAGGGCAAAACTTGACTCTACCCGCGCCGCCCGGTTGGATCAACGGCGGCGGGCATTCGCCGGCTTTCTAGGCTGAGCGAAGTACATTTTCATGACCATTTGTCAGGTCGCCGTAGCGTAACCCCTGGGGCTACGCTCACCTCCTGCTGCAATTGGCTTTTTCTTAGGGTTCCCTTGTGAATGACGAATTGTCCCGAACACGCAACTTTAAGGTGCGCCGACGATCTGCCTGGAGGGAAAGCCACAATCACGCGCTTATGAGGAAAGCAATTCAAGACGGCCTTCACCGGTGGAACCAAGTCACTGTCTCCGGAAATCAACACCGCCGTGTCGAAGCGATTTGCGAACGCATCGACGAGCATTGAGGTTGCGATGTTGACGTCCGTCATTTTCTCCTCGGCGTCGGCCCAAGTCGCGCCACACTTGAAGCAACGCTGGTCGCGGTTGAGAAAATGCCCTTCGATGATTTGCAGGTCTTCACCGAGCGCTTTAAGCGCATCGAGATACGTCGCCTGGCGCTTGCGTTTCGCGTTCCTTTCGGCGGCGTAGTCCGGACGGTCGGTTGGCTTAGCGCCGCTAATGCGGGCCGTGAAGTACTTCGTGTAGGCGACCACCTGAGACGGCAACACGATGTGGCGTGCTAGCTTAGAAACGTCCAGCCACATGAATCGCCGGTATCCGCTGTCGCGCAAGCCAAAATACAGGTTGAATCCATCCACATAGCACCCAACCCTTTGTCTGGACGCGAGTTCACTCATCTTGGCCTCAAGCTTACTTGACGAACATGTCGACTAGACGTACCGTATGTATGGCACGAAGAGGTTTGGTACTTGACGCATCAGCGTGAGCCCGCCGGTGTGATCGATTCCGCATATTACCTGAATGAACCCCTCCAGAGATAGCATCTCTGGACCGACGCCCCCGCAAGGGGGCGTTTTCTTTGACACGCAGCGACGGGAACGCCAACAGATTCGCCAGCACACCCTCGGTCTGGAAGCGCTCAGCCTTCCGGTCCCAGCAGGTTGGCGTCGCGCGCGACGACCCAAGCGCCGTCCGGTTTCTTGCGCAGGATCGTGAGTGTGTATCCCGCGCGCACCATTGGCTGGCTGCCCGGCGGCGTGATCGTCACGCGAAGCCGATTGCGCATCCAAGCCCAGTCGCCCAAGACCGTGAGCTCCTGGATGTCGCTGGTGCCTTCGACTGGCAGATCCCGCATGGCCATGCTGGCGGATGCAAAGGCCTCTTTGCCGAACGGCTCTTGGCCCGGCACGGTGAACACGACGTCGTCGGCCATTAGGCTTAGAACCTTTTCCAGATCCCCCGTCTTCGTGGCTGCCATCCAGGTGTCGACCAGTTGGCGAATGGCTATCTCGTCGTCGGTCATGGGATATGTTCCCCGCGATTCTGGAAAACGCGACATTCCCGACATTCCGGAGCACTCTGGCATGAAAGAGTAGAATGCCCGGGTCGGTTGTTAACAACATGTTCGGCGGCAGCAACGAGTCAATTTCGTTAACTTCGTTACGGCATCTATGCTCGCCAAAGTTGCCCGGTTAAACGCGTTCAATTACTTGCCCGTTGGATCAACGAATCAGTCTACGATCCAGAGGCGAGGGCGAAATGGGCTACGGGCTAAGTCGCCTCGCAAACCTTCCTGGATCGAGCAAAGAATTTGCACACACCCTTCCTCCGCGTTCTGCGATGAAAAAGTGCCCTTGATTCGGCAAAGATTTTGAATCGGGTCAACCCGCCGGCAGATTGCCGAATCGCTCTTCGAGCACCGCCCGATAGAGCTGCACATAGGGCTCGGCCGCCACTTCGTCGGCGGGCAGCACCACGATGCGATCCGCGCCGATGTCGAAAGTGCTGCCCACCGCGTCGGCTAATCCGCGATCGGCCACGATGATCCGGCCGGCGTTCTCGGCCGCCTGTTGTGCCAGGCCGCGCAACCGCGGCAGGCCCAGACAACTGGTCAGTTCGGGTCCCCAGGCGCGGGCCACGTACGGCACGCCGGTCTCCAGCACCAACTGCCCCAGCAGCCACACGTATTCAACCTGGATCACGTGCGGATCGAACGTGTCGACCTCGCGATCCAGGGCCTGACGCAGCGCCTGGCGGTAGCGAGAGATTTGGTCTTCGGACAGCGCCGCGTAAGTCTGACCAGCACGGGCGTCGGTCTCGAAGCAAGGAACATCGAAATCCAGATCGGCCGCCGCGTCGCCACCGCGGCAGGTCACGCTGCCGGATCTGGGGCGACTGGCCGGCGGCGGAATCGGGCTGCTCGACATTGAGCAAATGCACATCATGACCGGCGTCCCGCAGTGCCGCGGCCAGACGTTGCACCAGGCTGCCGGTCGAGGAATCGCCGGCCGGAAATGGATGAGTAATGAGGATTCGCATGCCGGTCCTGGCTATCTGGCGGCGCGCGTGCGCAGTTTAACGCCCCCGGTGCCCGGGTGTCAGGGGGCACGCAACTCGCCACCGAAGCGGAAGACGGCGAAGAGGCTGCCGCCCCGCCGGGTATTCGGCTTCCTAAAAACCCGTCCAGAGGTCTCGCCGCGGACCCCGCGGGCTGCGTCCTGCCGCCGCAGGCCCGCCTCGCCCCCCGCCGCAGGCCACCTTTTCCTACCCGAACCGAACGCTGATGACAGCATCGCCGTAGAGCACTTGAGCGCTTGCGTCGGGGGCGTTTAACTGCTCAATTGAACTGGAGTAACACATCCCAGCGCCAGCATAATAAGGCCCGGGCAGGCCCTTTTGCGGCACGAATCGATGGGCGAAAGGGCGGAAAGCATTTCCGGCTGTTTCAGCGGTATCGATTTTGCCGATTGAGTGGTCTTAGGGCTCGCGCGGCCGGTCAGCGCAAGCTACCTTTGAGAATCGGCACAGACCGCACAGAAGGCGGTTTTACCTAAGTCATGGCCGGCATTGTGTTCCCGCTGCGGCCATGCGACCCGTCGCGACGGACTGGCAGGCGGCAGTCACGATGAGCGGGCGCGGCCGCTTCGACCTACGACAAACCGGGCTTGGCGATTAAAATCGTCGGCACGCGCTGAAATTCGAACCAATTGACTAACCTGGAGTTATGGGGTGAGTAGCTGGACGCCGCCACGATGGCTGGCCGCGATGCTATCAGAGCGGATTCCCGCTGCCGGCCGGTTTTTTTTGTCACCTGAGTCACGATAGGCCCCTTCAGCCGAACTCGACCAATCGCCTTTCTGAAAAGCGTTTCATGAGTACGGAACAGTCGGTCGATCCCGAACTCGTCGAACAGACGAAGCAGCAGATTCGCAATCTGGTGCGCGAGATTGCCCAGCTATCCAAGTCGGAGTTGTCTCCGCTGGAATACTACGACGCGATTCTCAACCGCATTGTCAATGCCCTGGCGGCCGTGGGCGGAGCCATCTGGTCGGTGGCCGAAGGCCGGATCGAGCTGGAGTACCAGATCAACCTGCGCGAGACGCGGCTGGCCGAAAGCCAGGAAGCCCAAAATCGGCACGGCCACCTGCTGTCGCGGGTTGCCCGGACCGGCGAAGGCATGCTGGTTGCTCCCCACTCCGGAGCGGGCGAAGACAGCGAAGGGAGTAATCCGACCGACTTTTTGCTCGTGCTGGGTGCTCTGAAGAGCGACCAGGAAACGCAGAGCATTATCGAGATCTTTCAGCGGCCCGGCAGCAGCCCGAACGTGCAGCGCGGCTACCTGCGGTTCCTGCTGCAAATGTGCGAGCTGGCCGGCGACTACCTCAAGACGCGCCGGCTACGCACGTTCACCGATCGGCAGACGCTGTGGTCGCAGCTCGAACAGTTCACCCGCGTGGCCCATCGCAGCCTGGATCCCCGTTCGACCGCCTACACGATCGCCAACGAAGGACGCCGGCTGATCGAGTGCGATCGGGTGAGCGTCGGCATCGTCCGGGGCAAGAAGTGCGTGATCGAAGCCGTTAGCGGCCAGGACACGTTCGACAAGCGCTCGAACACCGTGTCGCTGCTGGCTCGTCTGGCTACGGCCGTGACCGCCACCGGCGAGGCGGTCTGGTACACCGGCGACACGTCGTCCATGGCTCCGCAGGTCGAAGAAGCCGTGCAGGCGTATATCGACGAGTCGCATTCCAAAGCGGTCGGCATCATCCCGCTCAAGCGACCCGCCGATCCGGCGCTGTCGCCGGACGACAAGGACGCCGAACCGCCGGCGGTTCTCGGCGCGCTGATCGTCGAACAAATCGAAGACAGCCGGCCCGCGCGAAGGGATGCTGCAGCGGGTCGAGGTGGTCACCGAGCACAGCTCGACCGCGCTGGCCAACGCCCTGGAGTATCACGACCTGTTCCTGCTGCCGGTCTGGAAGGCGCTGGGCAAAGCCCAATGGGTGCTCAAGGCGCGCACGCTTCCCAAGACCATCGCCATCGCCAGCGCCGTTGTGCTGCTGGTGCTGTGGCTGATCTTTTGGCCGGTCGACTTCAATCTGGAAGGCAAAGGCACGCTCGAACCGGCCCTCCGCCGCGACGTGTTCGCCGCGCTGGACGGCGTCGTGATCGACTTGCCGGTCGAGCACGGGCAAATGGTCCACAAGGGGGACGTGCTGGCGCGGCTGCGCAACACCGATCTGCAAGTCAGCCTGGCGGACATCGGCGGCAAGCTCTCGTCGACGACTGAAGAATTGTTCGCCACGCGCCGGCAGATGCAGGACGCCAAGCGAATGAACACGCAGGAATATCGCCAAAGCGAGGCCAAGGTGGCCGAGCTCACCAAAACGCGCGAGAGTTACGAAAAGCAGCTCAAACTCTTGATGCAGAAGCAAGAGCAGTTGGTCGTCACCAGCCCCATCGACGGGCAGATCAACACCTGGCAACTGCGCGAGTTGCTGTTGCAC
The DNA here is from genome assembly GCA_963793635.1 of uncultured Planctomycetaceae bacterium. GTDB lineage: Bacteria > Planctomycetota > Planctomycetia > Pirellulales > PALSA-1355 > CAWCAX01. The sequence continues at coordinate 2,775,420 of CAWCAX010000004.1, read as the reverse complement.
CGGCCGGTGCGGCAGGGACAGGTATTAATGAGCGTGGCCGACCCCGACAGCGATTGGGAGGCCGAACTGCAAATGCCCGAGGACCGCATGGGGCACGTGGCCGAGGCCCGCAAGCGGATCAAGCCGGATTTGCCGGTCCGGTTCTTCGTGGCCACCAGTCCCGGCACGGAGCATCAGGGTACGGTCAAGGATGTGCACGGCAAAGCCGAGGTCCACGACCCCGAGGGGGGCAACACGGTCATGGTCCGCGTGGCCTTCGACAAAACGCAATTAAAGCCCAGCGAACTACGGCCCGGCGCCACGGTGACCGGCAAGATCAACTGCGGCCGCGTTTCCGTGGGATACAAGTTCCTATACCCCGTGCTGGCCTGGTTCCAGTCGAAAGTTTTGTTCCGGATTTTTTAGCTCAGGCGCAATCGAAGCCGGGCTGGCCCGGGTTCGTCCGGTAGAGAGAAGGCTTTATGCAGTCGACCGTGCTCATTTTGTCGGTGATCTTTGCCATCAACGGACCCACGCCGCCGATCGGGGCCACGTCCAGCCCGGCGCCCGCCGCGGGACCGGTGATCAGTCACTGCCTGGTCGCCGTGGCCGAAGAAGCCCAAGTGCCCGGCAAGGAAGCCGGCGTGCTGATGGCCCTGGAAGGCAAGGAAGGGCTGGAAGTGAAGGCCGGCACGACGCTTGGACACGTCGACGACACCGAGCCGACCGTGCAAAAGAAAGTCAAGCAGGCCGAACACGACGGGGCGAAAGAACAAGCCGATAACGACATCAACGTCCGCTACGCGCGGGCCGCCACCGACGTGGCCTACGCCGAATACTTAAAAGCGCTCGAAGCCAACCACAAGGTCAAAGGTTCGATTCCCGAAGTGGAAATCAACCGCCTCAAACTCACCTGGCACAAGAGCAAGCTGCAGATCGAACAGGCCCAACTCGAACAGCGCGTGGCCGTCTTCACCGCCGAGGGCAAGGGGGGCGAAGTCGAAGCGGCCGAAGCCAGCATCCAGCGCCGGCAAATCCGGGCTCCGCTCGACGGGGTCATCACCAACGTCTATCGGCACGTCGGCGAATGGGTCGCCCCGGGCGATCCCGTGGTCAAGATCGTGCGCGTGAATCGGTTGCGGATCGAAGGTTTTTTGAACGTCGCCGATTATGACCCGCAAGAGATCGAAGGCCGCGCCGTTACGATCGATGCGGAATTGGCCCACGGCCGCAAAGTGAAGTTTCCCGGCAAGGTGGTCTTCGTCAGCCCGCTGGTCCAGGCCGGCGGCGAGTATCGCATCTTTGCCGAGGTGAACAATCGACAGGAAGCCGGCCAGTGGGTGCTGCGGCCGGGCTTGTTCGCGACCATGAGCATTCATCTGAAGTAATGCCTACCCTGCACGACAGCCTGGTTTCCAGTTCGGCCCGCGCCTGCCGATGCGGATGCGTCCCGACCTGACCGCCACGCAGCAGCGCTATCAGGGCCGGCTGTATTGGGTGGTCAAGGAGCCGGTCGGGCTGCACTACTTCCGCTTCCAGGAAGAGGAGTACGGCATCCTCAAGATGCTCGACGGCCATTCGAGCCTGGACGACATGAAGGAGCGCTTCGAGCAACAGTTTCCGCCGCAGAAAATCACGGTCGAGGAGCTGGGGCAGTTCGTCGGCATGCTGCACCGCAGCGGCCTGGTGATCACCGACGCGCCGGGCCAGGGGGTCCAGCTCAAGAAGCGCCGCGACGAACGCAAGCGGCAGGAGCTGCTCTCGGCCCTGAGCAATATCCTGGCCATCCGCTTCAAGGGCATCGATCCCGACCGGCTGCTGACTTGGCTGTATCCCAAGATGAGCTGGATGTACGGCCGTCTGGCGGTGACCTGCTGCACGCTCCTGGGCCTGGCCGCCTTGATGCTGGTGCTGGTCAATTTCGACACATTCCAGACCAAGCTGCCCACGTTCCACCAGTTCTTCACCGCCGGCAACTGGATCTACCTGGGCGTCACGCTGGGCGTGACGAAAGTCATCCACGAGTTCGGCCACGGGCTGACCTGCAAGCATTTCGGCGGCGAGTGCCACGAGATGGGCGTGATGTTCCTGGTGCTCACGCCCTGCCTGTATTGCAACGTCTCCGACTCCTGGATGCTGCCCAACAAATGGCACCGGGCCTGGATCGGCGCGGCCGGCATGTACATCGAGCTCGTGATCGCCTCGATCTGCACGTTCGTCTGGTGGTTCAGCGAGCCGGGCATGCTCAATCAGCTTTGCCTGAGCACGATGTTCGTCTGCTCGGTCAGCACGGTGATGTTCAACGCCAACCCGCTGCTGCGCTACGACGGCTACTACATCCTTTCCGACCTGATCGAAATCCCCAACCTGCGGCAGAAGGCCACCACGATCTTGAACAGCAAGCTCGCCTGGTGGTGCCTGGGCCTGGAGGAGCCGGACGACCCGTTCCTGCCGCAGCGCAACCAGGTTTTCTTCGCCATCTACTCCGTCGCGGCGGCGATCTACCGCTGGGTGGTGCTGTTTTCGATCTTCTGGTTTTTGTACCAGGTGTTCGAGCCGTACGGCCTGAAGGTCGTCAGCCAGATGATCGCCACGGCCTCGATCGCCGGCCTGATCATTCAACCGCTGTGGAAGCTGGGCAAATTCTTCTACGTCCCCGGGAGGCTCGACCAAGTGAAACGCACGCATGTCCGCATCTCGCTGGCCGTGGTGGGCGGCGTCCTGGCCTTCGTCTGCACGATCCCGCTGCCGCATCACGTTTTTTGCCTGCTGGAAATCAAGCCCCGCGACGCCGAGATGGTCTACGTCGACGTGCCCGGCCGGCTGGAGGAAGTCGAACGTCAAGTCGGGCCAGTTGGTGCATGCCGGAGACGTTTTGGCCCGGCTCACCAATCCGGACGTCGCACTGGCCATCGCCGATCTGGAAGGCAAGCGCGAGCAGTTCAAAGCTCGGCTGATGAGCCTGCGGCATGCCGGCAGCAGCGACGAAACGGCCGCCGACGAAATTCCGCACGTCCGCGAATCGTTGGCCATGGTCGAAGGGCAACTGAGAGAAAAACTGCTGGACCAGCAGCGGCTGGAATTGGTCGCGCCGGCCGACGGCACCGTGCTGCCCCCCGCCCGATACGCCGGACAAGGCCGAGTCGCCGGGGCAGCTCAAAACCTGGTCGGGCACGCCCTTCGACCGCGACAACGTGGGGGCCACGCTCTCCGACAGCACGCTGTTCTGCGAGATCGGCGATCCGACCAAGTGGGAGGCCAACCTGCTGATCGAACAGGACGACATCGAGTTCGTGCAAGCCGAGCAGCCGATCAAGGTCAAGCTCGACGAGTTTCCCGATCGCACGTTCCGCAGCCAAATCACCGAAATCGCCAAGGTCGACCTGAAGGTCACGCCCCGCAATCTATCCAGCAAGTCGGGCGGCGAGGTGATCACCAAGACCGACGAGGCCGGCTCCGAGCGGCCGCAAAACACCTCCTATGAAGCCCGGGCGCCGATCGACGATCCCGACGCCCTGTTGACCGTGGGGCTCAAGGGCCGCGCCAAGATCAGCACCAAGTGGCAATCGCTAGGGCAGCGCGGCTGGCGCTATCTGACCCGGACGTTCAACTTCAAGCTCTAGGCGATGCGAGAGGACAGAGACGCGGGGACTGGGGATGCGAGAGTCGAGGTTCGGGGTTAGGGAGGAGCATCCGGGAAACGGCCGAGCTCACAACTCGGCTGCTCCTGGTTCGATTTTATGGCATCTTGACTTGCCGCCGATCGTGATTTCCCAAGGGGAGACGAAGTGCGTAGCGGGAACCGACCCCGAGTCCCTCGACATGCGATTTTATTTGTATCGCCCAGACCAAACCGTCGCCGAATTCGAGGCGCCGGCGGTCCGAGTTCGAGAGCTGTCGGACAGTCTCTCGGATTTTCGCATCTGGGCCGATCGGCTCGGCAAGTTTCACAGCTACCGCGATGGAAAATGGGAATACGGGAGCGATCCCCTGCCGCATGCGATACTGCTGGTCGGCACTTCGGGCGGCAGTGGATTGAAGCTGCATGTCGACGACGAGCATCCGCGATAGTTGCTGGTACGGCCAGCCGGCACGCTTCAAGCTAGAGCGGCGAAGAAAACAAGTGCGGAAGCCAGGAAAGATTCGGTTCCTGGCAACGTTCTGCCCTCCCGCCCCGTTTGCCCGGCCCGAACTTCCTATTGCCTGACGCGGCTGAGTGGATGATCGCAGATTCGCCGCGGATTTCAAGCGCGTTTGTAGGGCATCCCGCCCGCTTTCCAGATCTGCGTTTATCCTGCCTTTGTAATCTGCGTTCATCTGCGGTTGCTGTTTCGGCGTTGGCTCAAAAGGCAAATGGGCCGTCCGTCCTCGGACCGCTTCCTTAATTTTGAGGTGTCGTCTCATTGTTAGCCGCAAATGAACGCAGATGGATGAGGACCGATGAACGCAAATGATCGACGCGGAAGCGAGTGCGGGAGAAAGAATCAATTAGACAGGACGGGGTTCTGTAATCAGCGGCGCCGCCTCGTCCGCACTGTCCAACTCAAAACTTTCCCCCATCCGCGGCACGACGGTGTTCCATGTGCGGGTGCGCTGCAGCTCTTCGGCCAAGGCCAGGGCGCTGGGCTTTTCGCCGTGGGTTAGAAAGACTTTCCGCGGAGCGGCCAGCGGCGCCAGCCAGCGCAACAGTTCGCTGTGGCCGGCGTGGCCGCTGAGGCTCGACATCTCGACCACCGCCGCCCGCACGGGGACGTCGCGTCCAAAAATCCGCACGCGCTCGGCGCCGCGCTGCAAGTCGCGGCCGCGAGTGCCTTCGGCCATGTAGCCCCCCAGCAGCACGGTGTTTTGCGCTTGCGGCAGCCGCTGGACCAAATGGTGCAGAATGCGGCCGCCGGTCATCATGCCGGACGACGAAATGATCATCGCGGGCCCCACGACCTGGTTGATCTGTTTCGATTCGGCGCTCGAACGGGCCAACTCCACGTGGCGCAGGTCGAGCGCATATTCCTTGTCGATGGCCAGTCCTTCGGACAGATCGTGCTCGCCGGCGTAGTATTGATAAATATTCCAGCCGCTGACCGCCATCGGGCTATCCAGATAGATCGGAAACGCGGGAATCCGGCCCTCGGCCATCAGGATTTGCAGCAAGTAAATCATCTGTTCGGCCCGGCCCACGGCAAAGGCGGCCATCAGCATCACCCCGCCGCGCTCAATCGCGGTGTGGACCACGGCGGTCAGTTCGTCGCGCACATCGGCCGAGGGGTGATCGCGGTCGCCGTAGGTGCTTTCGCAGATCAGATAATCGCACGGCACGGGGGTGCCGGATCGAAATACAGCGGCGCGCCATAGCGGCCGACGTCGCCGGAGAACAAAATCCGCAGCGGCTGCGGCCGGTCGCGGATTTCGATCTCGATCATGCTCGAGCCGAGCAGATGCCCGGCGTCGTGATAGCGGGCCCAGATCGGCTCGGCGGGCGAAAACCATTCGCCGCGGCGGACGGTGCGGAATTTTTTCATGGTCCGCTTCACGTCGTCGGTGTCGAACAGCGGCAGCGCGGGCCGATGCTTGGAAAATCCCTTGCGGTTGGCGTAGTCGGCGTCTTCCATTTCGTTCTTGGCCGAATCCAGCAGGATCAATTCGGCCAGGTCTTCGGTCGGCGGCGTCGAATAGACCGGGCCGGCAAAGCCCCCTTTGACCAGCCGCGGCAGATAGCCCACGTGATCGACGTGCGCGTGCGTCAGCACCACGGCCTGCACCTTGGCCGGCGGAAAGGGGAGCGGCTGCCAATTGCGCTCGCGCAGATCCTTCATGCCCTGGAACAGTCCGCAATCGATCAAGATGCGGGCTTTGCCGGCCTCGAGGAGATATTTCGAGCCGGTGACGGTTTCGGCCGCCCCGAGAAACGTGATTCGTACCACAGGCAGCCTCGGGGTTGGGGTTGGCGTCTGGTTCGAAGCGGGATCCGGCGTAGGTCCCCAGCGGCCGCAGCCGCTGGGCTTGACGGTTGAGTATTGAGCGTCTTATTTCCCGCGGGAGGGCAAGTGCCCGGCGCTGGATTGAAAATATCGCTTTCGGCGCTGCTCGGCAGCCGCGGGCTGTTTGGCTTGCTCGCTGCGCAAGTCTTGCAGGTTTGCCTGGCAAATGCGACAGCCCGTCACCTGGACGTGAAACTCGAAATAGCGGGAGCGGTCCGGTTCGAGCGTGCCCAACAGGTAACTGCCCCATTGCTGCCGGGTGGGACAACTCAAGCGGTGCCGGCGCCAGATTTCGCCCAGCGAATGCAGGCCCGCATCGCGGCGACCCGAGACTTCGGCCAACCGCTGGACGAGAGCCGCATCGCGGCGCGCGGCCCGTTCGACGTCGGCCATGGCCTCGGGCGCGAGCGCCTCGTCGAGGTAGGCGGCCAGTTCGGCATCGGTAAACATGGTTTAAAGGATGAAGGATGAAGAATGAAAAACGAAAACGAAGACGGAAGAAAAAATCAGGGTTGGTCGTAGAGTTCGGGAAAGACGTCGGCGCTGGGTTGCTGCTTGCGGATCAGGGTCCTTAGACGCTCGAGAAATTCGAATTTGAAATTCGCCACGGACTGTTCGCTGAGCGCCAACCGGGCGGCGGCTTCTTTGTTGCCCCAGCCGCGCACGAAGACCACTTCCAGGCAGGCCAGCTTGTTCCAGTCGCCGCGCTGGCAAAGCCGCTCGATCTGGTCGCGCAGCGCGGCCACTAGGGCCTGTTCCTCCAAATGGCGCCGCTCGCCGCTGCGGAGCAGGCTGCTGGCGCCCGGCTGGCGATCCGGCGGCTGCCACGAGCCGCTGGACGTGGGGGGCGAAAGCGGCAGCGTGGGCCGGCGCCCTCGCGCCGCAAGTGGTCGGTCAGCTTGTGAGCGGCGATCGAAAACAGATAGCTTTCCAGCGGCCGGGATGGGTCGTAGTTCGGCAGGCTGGTCAGAAAGCCCAGCAGCGTTTCCTGGACCACGTCTTCGCTGGCGGCCCGATCGCCGATCCGGGCCTCGACAAAAGCCAGCAGGCGTCCCTCGAAGCGGGCGATCAGTTCGCGCCATGCGTCATCGTTGCCCGAGCGGACGCGCTCGACCAGCAGGCGATCCGATTCGGCAAACGAAGACATTCGATTCGCCAAGCGAGCGATGGACGATGCAGCGCTAGGCGCCGGACGCCCCGCAAAAATCGGAATCGATCGCGTCAGAGCACGCAGATTCCGACGGCCCCGGCCGCCACTAAGAGTATCGCCAGGGCCGAGGCCCAACGCAACCGCCCGCTATGTCGCCCGCCGGTGGCCAGGTCGAGCTTCAGATAGCCGAAGAGTGCGGCCAGGGCGGTGAGAATCAGGGCGAAGCCGCCCCCCGCATAGCGCAGGCGATGCGAAACGCAGGCCTGGCGCCAGAGCCGCTGAAATTCGGCGCGAAGTTGGTCGTCGAATTCGAGCAAGGCATGCAATTGCTGCATCTTGCCGACCGACGCGTCGACCGTTTCGGCATACATCGACTGGCGGATCAGACGCTGGCGCAAATAGGCCGGATCGATGTCGATCCATTGGGCCGCCCGATCATCGCCCAAGTAGCTCGCCAGATATTCATCGACGGCCTTGGCGATTGTGCCCTGGAGGGCTTGTTGGCATTCGGCCTCCGTCGTCCATAGCCCGGATTTGACGGGCATGTTATACGTCGGCCCTTCATTGCCCGGCGGTTGATCGACCCAGGGCGGCCGGACATCCTGGACGATGCGACTGGGGAGCAGACCCTCACGCAGGGACGCCACGTGAGACGGCGCGGGAGCGTGGGGGACTTCGACGATCGGCAAGTCGGCCGCGGGCGGCCCAGCCGTGTATGGCACCGGGGGCGGCGCGACGACGTGGTCTGCGGCCGGTTCGGTTGTACCGGTTCCAGCTTGCCCGCCCGCAGGCGCCGTATGAAACCTGACGTGGAAAAAAGAGCCTGGGATCAGCACGAGTAAGGTGACGCAGACAATTGCCCAGCCCGCGAATCTCAGCGCCGAAACGATCGCCCGCCGCGACTTGGGGTGAACCAACAGGACGACCAGAAGGGGAATCCCCACGGCCAACGCCGCCAATCCGAAAAGACCCACAAACAACCAGCCCATCGAAAACATCGGTTGCATGGCTATGCTCTCGGATCTATCGACACCTGACTCATTAAAACTCGCGCGGCCGATTGGCTGCGGGCGTCCAAGGACTGGCCAACTGAATGGCGACCGACATCATGGCCGCCACCATGATTCCCCAAGGCTGCGGAAACGGCCAAAACAGACTCAGCACCCAGGCCACGAACATCGTGCAGGCGGTCGTCCACAGGCTCAGCCGGGTGGGCCGCAGCGGATCGGCTTGGCGCCACCAGCGCAGCAGCACCAGCAGCGAACCGAAATAGGCCATAAATGCCGGCAGGGCCGGCGAGCCGTCCAGCACATGGTAAAAACTCGGCATGACGCGACTGGGGTGCGAATTCGGCATCTCGAATGGCAGATTGACTAACAACCCATTGTCGATGCCGCAGGCCGCGGCGCCAAAACCCAAGCCGACCACCAGCATCGCAAAGCGTCGCAAGGCTTCTTCGCCGTTGGTTCCTTCCCACAGCTTGGCCAGCACCAGCACCGCCCAGGCGCCCAGCGTGCTGGTGAGCGCCAGCCAGGCAAACTGCTCCGGCTGCGCCGACTGCCCGCGCAATAGCACCATGACCACCGAAAGCGCCAGCGAAGCCGCCGCCGAGAACAGCATCGACCCTGACAGATCGGCCAGTCGCTCGCGCGGGCATTTGACGAGGATCGCCGTCGCGGCCCGTTCCGGGCGTTGGCCCACCGGTCGCAAGATAGTCTGTGGCGCAGCAGCCGATCGCATTGCCGGACTTTCGGGCACGGCCCCGGCATTGCCGGCCGGCGGCGGTTGCGGCGTGCCAAGATTCGCAGCCTGCCCACCAAACGCGCCGCCCGCAATTCGCACTGCCCAGCGCACCGAACCGATAGCCGCCATAGGCCAGCAGGCCGACGATGGCCAGCTTGAACCCAACCGGGCTGAAGAGAACGACGAGCAAGATCAGAATGATTTTGGCCGGCGTCGAGAGATTGCCATTTTTCCAATAATCGACCGCGCGCTGGGCCTGCTCGCGGATATACCGCCAAATCGGCTCTTCGTCGCCGGTGCCGCTGAGCGGAGCCGGCGATGCGCCGGTGGCAGCCTCGGGCAGCGGGGCATGATAATTGAACTGGCCCGGTCCACCGGCCGCCTTTGCGGCGGCTGCCGGCAAGGCCGCCAGAAGATCGTCCACCGAATTGAAGCGCACGGCCGGATCTTTGGCCAGCGCGCGGCGCACCACGCTGCGCAGCGGCTCGTTCAAGCCGCTCGAGTCCGGTTCGGCGGTCAGATGCTTCATCAGCACCTCGCCGACGCTCTCCCCCTCGAACGGCACGCGGCCGGTCAGCATTTCGTAGAGGATGATGCCCAGGGCGTAGATGTCGATTTCCTTGCCGTAGCGGCCGTTGGCGATTTCGGGGGCCATGTAGTGGACGGTGCCGATGCTTTCGGTCTGTCCGCTGCGACGGCTGCACGAGATGAACTTCGACAGCCCATAGTCGCCGAGCTTGACGAGCCCTTCGTCGCGAAAGACGTTGCCCGGCTTCAGATCGCGATGCACGATGCCGTGGCTGTGCAGATAGGCGACGCCGGCCGCGATGCCGCGCAGCCAATCCAACGCTTCGTCGAGCGGCATGCCGCCGGGATGGCGGCGGATCGCCTCGTCGAGCGACTCGCCGGCGACGTACTCCATGACCACCCAGCTGTTGTCCTGATCGTCCTGGCGGACGTCGTACAGCGCGACCAGATTGGGATGCTTGAGATTCAAGCAATGCGTGACGCCGCGCAGCTCGACGTCGAGATTGCGGCGGATCAGCTTGAGCGCGACTTCCTTGCCGGCGTCGCTGACGGCGAAATACACTTCGCCGAAGCCGCCGCGGCCGATGCCGCGCTTGATCGTGTAGCCGTCCAAGGGGCGCGCGCCGCTGGCGTAGCAAAAACCGCGGTTCCGAGGCGCACGCGGGCCCGGTTTGTTCGTGGGCAGCATTAGGCGTCACGGCGGGTTCCATGACGAGCGGTGCTTGCTCGGCGGTCATCGTGGGCATGTCCGGCGATTTGCGGCCAGCCGCTGGTTGGGCGGGCCAGAGCGTGCAGTATTTCCAAAGGCCATTATTCTAACACCAAGGCGGGCGGCCTGACTCGCCGGGCGGCGATCACTCGGCTTAAGGCTCATTTCGCCGCCCGACGCGCGAATATTGGGAATAAAGGATGAAGGATAAGGTACGAGGAACCCGTCCGGTCCGTTTTTCATCCGTCATCCTTCCGCTCGGCTGAGCTCGCCGCAAGCCGCCTTCATCCTTTAGCTACCGAACTTCTTCCAGGTAGAACGAAAAACCGTTGCCGCTGACCCGCGACCCGACCGCCACTGGCCCCCGGTCTTGGAACTGGCGGCCGTCGATTTCGAAGCGGCCGGACGTCAGGCAGACCAGCCCCGCGGGCTGCCGGAACAGCACCACGTCGAGCGGCCAATCCCGGCACACGACGTGGCTGTTGGGCTTGGGGCCCAGCACGCACGAATCGGCCATCAACAACACTGCGTCGCACGAGGGGCGCGTGCGATGAAAGCCGGCCAGCTCGAGCCGGGCCGTGGCCGATAGCGCGTGCGGGCGGCGAAAGCGCATTTCGACCGGCCCCAGCTTCAGCAGGTCTCCGTCGCCCAGGACGCCCGGCGCCGACAGCGGGCTGCCATTGAGCCACGATTGGCGGACCGGCAAGGCCACGTAGCCCTCGGCGTCGCGCCGGATCGTGAGCTGATGCCGCGAGACGTCGGCGACCAGCGGCACGTCGATCGGATTGCCGGGCAAGGCCTGTCCGAACGTCACTTCGTCCCCTGGGCAGACCAGATAACCGCCGACCGCGTCGATCCAGATCAGAAACCTCGGCCCAGCCGGTTGTGAGGTCACCACAAAGGCCCTTTCCACCGGGCAAGGCCGCAGTTCATAGTCTTGCAAAATGTCGCACATGGACGCAAGACTCCGGCGGCTGTTAGCCGCCGGCTATTGTCTCTGCTTGGCGGGAACGCCTGCGTTTGCGCAGGCTTCGATCTCGACTCTCTACCCTCGACGGTCGCGTGCCGCCCGCCGGTTTACTTCTCGGCCACTTGCGCGGCGCCGGCGGGAGCCAGATACTCGGTCACCTGTTCGACGATGTTTTCCATGGCCTGGGCCGAAACCGGGATCTCGTCGTGCAGATCTCCTTCGACCGTAAGCATCCGCTCGGCCACGTTCAGCCGGGTGCGCAGGTCGGTCACCAGTTCTTTGGCCCGACCGAGCTGGCTGTCATCGAAATTATAGTTGCTGGTCGTCTGAGCGACTTCGATCATCTTCAGCCGGGCGTCGAGATTCTCGACTTCGACTTCCAATTGGCGCTTGGCGGCCAGCATGCCTTCGAGTTTCTGCCGGGCGGATTCGAGGCTCTTTTTGCGGGCTTGCTGGATGTCCTTGAGGCTGGCCAGCGTGGCCTCGCCGGTCTTGAATCGCTCGAAACGGTTGGCCAGATCGTTTTTCACCTGGGCCGAGCGTGTAGCTGCGGCCGCCGTACTCGTAAGAGGCCAGTTTGCAGGCCGCGTCGCTATTGAGCTTGGCCAGTTCGCCGCGATCTTTGTCCAGCTTGGCCGAGCCGGCCGCGATTTGCTTCTCAAGGCGCTCGACTTCGACCTCTTCCTGGGCGATGACGTGCATGTTGGTGCGGATGTCGGGCACCAGACTTTTGACCATGTTGCGTGCCCGATCGATCTCGAACGTCAGCGGCACGGCGTTCTTGACCGAATCTTTGACCATGCCGGCCGAGGTATGCACATAGCTGGCTGCGTCGCGGCCAAAAAACAGCAGGCTCGAGCAAGCTTAGTCCGGCCAGAGAGAAGACAGTTCTTCGGATCATAGCGTGGGTCCTCCGCAATCGAAAATGGGTCCGGTGAAACAACGAAGTCACGACCGGCAGAGAGTGCCGTCGTAAGTAGTTCTTCGCCCCGCACAAAGCGATCTTGGAACTCTCTAAAAGAAATTTTGCCGTAGTGTTCAGTCGGGCCTGAATCGATGCCTGCACCGTTGCTTTTCGATCGAACTTTGGGTTGCCTTGACCGCCCAACGTGCCAACTTCGCGCCGGCCCGATATGATGGGGCGCATGTCTGGTTTGCTTTTCGATACACTGCCGCTCGTCCAAGGCATCCATGCCAGCGGGAAGGCGTTTGTGCTGGCGGTAACGGGGGGCGGCAGCGAGGCGATCGCCGAGCTGCTGAGCGTGCCCGGCGCCTCGCGCAGCGTGCTGGAGGCGCTGGTGCCGTACTGCGAATCGGCACTTGCCGACTTTTTGGGCGGCCCGGTCGATCAGTTTTGCTCGGCCGCGACCGCGCGCGCCATGGCGATGGCTGCCTATCGCCGGGCCCAGCGGCATGCCGCTGAGCACGGCAACCTGCTGGGGGTTGCTTGCACCGCCAGTCTGTCAAGCGATCGGCCGAAGCGCGGTGCCCATCGGCTGCATGCGGCCTGGCAGTCGGCGACGACCACTTGCGCTGTGTCGATCGAGTTGGTCAAGGGGCGCCGCACGCGCCAGCAGGAGGAACATCTGGCCGCGGCCGTCGTGCTCAACCTGATTGCCGAGGCGGCCGGAATTTCGGATCGACTGCTTACGGATCTGAAGCCGGACGAGCCGATCGAGCGGGCCATCAAACTGGCGCCGCCGATGTGGCGGGACCTGCTGGCCGGCACGTTGCAGCACGTCGGTTGCCTGGCACAGGACGCGCCGTCAGCCGGGCCGGCGGTCGTTTTTCCCGGCGCGTTCAATCCCCTGCACGCCGGGCACCGCGCGATGGCCGCGGTTGCCGGCCGACTGCTCGGTAGTTGGCCGATCTACGAGATTTCGATTTTGAATGCCGCCAAGCCGCCGCTCGATTTTTTCCAGATCGAGCAGCGCGTTGCCCAGTTCGACGCGGACGAAAACGTCTGCCTCACCCGGGCACCGACCTTTGCCGAAAAAGCCCGACTGTTTCCGGGCGCGACGTTTATCGCGGGCGTCGACACGATTGTTCGACTGGTCGACCCCAAGTATTACGGTGGCAGCGCCGCCGGCGCGGAGCAGGCACTGGCGTCGATTGCCGATGCCGGCTGCCGGTTTCTGGTGTTCGGACGAATAACCGACGGCCGGTTTCTGGCGCTGGAGGATCTGGAATTGCCGGCCTCATTCAAGGCGCTATGCCGGAGTGTATCGGAAGCCGACTTTCGCAGCGACATATCGTCGACGACCCTGCGGCATGAGGGCAGCCCGTAACGGCTGCTCATTCCTGTTCCGAATTCCCACTTCCGAATTCCGAATTGGCGAGCCATTCGCTCCGACTTTGGCGGCCGGGGGCGAACCGAGCTCGACCTACGCCCAGTCGACTTCGAGCTGATTCTCGATCCGGTCGACGCCGTCCACGCGACGCAGAATTTCTTGCGCCATCTGCTTGTGGTAGTAGGAGCCGACCGTGCCTCGCAGCACCACCCGGCCCTGCTGGGCTTCGCAGCGCAGCGGCCGGCGGGCGAAGTACGGGCTCTGCCGCAGAGCGGCATCGACCAGGCTATTGAGATCAGGATCGGAGGCAAGCGACAGGCTGGGCATGACGGATCGACGGGTTGTGCGGGGTCGGAAGCAAATCTCACGGCCTTCGGTGGCCAACGGTCCGCTGCAAGGCAGTCGGCTGAGCGACAACAACCTGATCGGCACTCTGGGCAGGTTTGGTAAAGAATATGGCGGGGCCAGTGACGATTTCTTGCCGATCACAGTTCGAGTGTAAGGGATTTGAGGCAAGCGATGGGCCCAGTGCGGCCCGCGCCGCGGGTGGGCCGGCCCTCTTCTTCCACGGCTGGTCCGGCGGGCCCTGAAGTGGGTCGGGGGCCGAAGCCCCGATCGACCGCCCGGCGGCTGTCGGTTCGAGCCCGCAGGCGCCCTGGCCGATGGCGCAGCGGTAATTCCGGGCGGGGAACTCCTCGGCCAGTTGGTGGAACAACCGGGGAGGGCCTGCCCGGTTCGCTGCTGGAGTCCGGACGCGGGATAAGTCGCGCCGCGCCAATAAGTTTTTTGTCAGACGCAAGCCGACCCCGGGCGATGGCAGATCGGCCGTCGTGCCGCCACGACTCCGCCGCGAGCGCTGCGGCTCTTTTTTTTCGCCGGCTTTACGGACCGGCACTCTTGCATCCCGCCATTGCGTGCTACAGACTGGAAGCCTCCTGCGGAATGAAATTGCCGTCCGAAAACCACCCCACCCCCTGGAATTTTTCCCATGAAGCGAATTTCTGCCTGTCTGCTCCTTCTGTTATTCACGGCCGCCTCGGCCTTGGCCGACGTGCGCGTGCCCAGCCTGTTCAGCGACAACCTGGTGCTGCAACGCGACAAGCCGGTGCCGGTTTGGGGCCAGGCCGAGCCGGGCGAGAACATCACCGTGAAGATCGGCGACAGCCAGGCGACGGCCCAGGCCGACGCCCAAGGCAAGTGGATGGTCAAACTGCCGGCGATGAAAGCCAACGGCACGGCCCAAGAGCTGACCATCAGCGGCAAGAACACGCTGACCTTCAAGAACGTGTTGATCGGCGACGTTTGGGTTTGCTCCGGGCAGTCCAACATGGAATGGTCCCTGGCCGGTTGCAACGCGCCGCAGGACATCGCGGCGGCCGATTTCCCCACGCTGCGGCGCCTCAAGATCAACCATCGCGCCCTGCCGAAGCCCGACGGCGATGTAGCCGGCAATTGGGAAGTCTGCACGCCTGCCACCGCGGGCAATTTCACGGCCGTGGGTTTTTACTTTGCCCGGCGGGTCCAGCAGGAAGTCGGCGTGCCGATCGGACTGATCGATAACAGCTGGGGCGGCATTCGCATCGAGCCTTTTACGCCGATCTGCGGATTCGAAATGGAACCGTCCCTGGCCAACATTCCGGGCGACGTGAAACGGGCCGATCAAACCTACCGCGAGGCCTTGGCCAAGAATTTAGAGGGGCTTGAGAAATGGATCGGCGAAGCCCGCAAAGCATTGTCGACGCCCGACGCCGATCTTCCCGCCATGCCGCCGATGCCCGGCAATCCGCTGACGGACGCTCAATATCCCACCACGCTCTTTAACGGCATGGTCAATCCGATCGTGCCCTTTGCCATCACCGGCGCTCTGTGGTACCAGGGGGAATCCAACGGCGGCGAAGGGGATGAATATTTCGCCAAGATGAAGGCCCTGATCGGCGGCTGGCGCAAAGTTTGGGGCCAAGGGGATTTTCCGTTCTATTTCGTGCAATTGGCCAATTTTGCGGGCGCCAATGACAACCCGGCCGGCGGCGACGGCTGGGCCCGCATCCGCTCGGCGCAAACCAAGTCGCTGCAAATTCCCAACACGGGCATGGCCGTGGCCATCGACGTTGGCGAGGCCGGCGACATTCATCCCAAAGACAAGTTCGACGTCGGCGAGCGGTTGGCCCAGTGGGCCTTGCGCAACGATTATGGCAAGAGCGATCTGGTGGCCACCGGGCCGCTGTATAAGGGGATGAAAGTCGAAGACGGAAAAATTCGCCTCCAGTTCGACGGGGTCGGCACCGGGCTGATCGTCGGCAAGAAGGACGGCCTCAAGCCGACCGAGGAAGTGCAAGGCGGAAAGCTCAAGCGTTTCGCCGTCGCCGGCGAAGACAAAAACTGGGTCTGGGCCGATGCCGTGATCGACGGCGCAGCCGTTGTTGTTTCGAGTCCGCAGGTGCCCAAGCCGGTGGCCGTGCGATATGCCTTTTCGATGAATCCCGAGGGCGCCAATTTGTACAACCGCGAAGGCCTGCCGGCCTCGCCGTTCCGCACCGACGAATGGTAGGCCGACGCGGCCGGGTGACAACGAGGGTTTGCGCACCCGAACCGTCGCCGGGTGCCCGACGAGGAGTCCCGAGCGTACAATCGATCCGGCGGCGCCTCAACGGTGTGCGTTGAAAATTCCCGTGGTAAAGCCCGTCGCGAACCCACCAAGGTCATGGCACGCTGGCCCCGCCACGTCTGGACGTCGATCTTCACGTATGCGGTGATTCTGATATTGTTCCCCTTGCTCTGCTACCTGGCCTACGCCTGGGTTCGCGGCGAGTGGGTGGGGCTGAGCGGCGTGGTTTAGGGTGCTGGGGCGAGAATCGAATGATGCGCGACCAACTGCTGGCCCGTCTGGAGCCGCTGGGCCAAGAGCATCTGCTTGCCTTTTGGGAACAGCTCGACGGCGCGGCCCGCGAGCGACTCGCCCGGCAGATCGACGGCGTCGATTTCGATTTGATCCGCCGCCTGACCGAGGGCCGTCAAGCTCAAGAGGCCTGGGCCGAATTGGCTGCCCAGGCGTCGCCGCCGGCCGCCATCCGCTTGGCCGATCGAACGGCCCCGCGCGTGGCCGAGGCTCGCCAGCGCGGGCTCGAAGCCTTGCGGCCGGCGAGGTGGGCGTGATTTTGGTGGCCGGCGGGCAAGGCACTCGCTTGGGTTTCGATCATCCCAAGGGAATGTTTCCCATCGGGCCGGTGTCCGCACGCGCCGCTGTTTAAGATCCTGCTTGAAAAAATCTTGGCCCGCGGCCGCGCGGCCGGCGCGCCGCTGCCGCTGTATTTGATGACCAGTCCGGCCACGCATGACGAAACGGTCCACTACCTGGCCCAACAGCGCAACTTCGGTCTGGCCGACGAAGAGCTGCGGATTTTTTGCCAGGGCACGATGCCGGCGGTCGACGCTGCGCAGCGGTAAGCTGCTGCTGGCCGAGCGCGATGCGATCTCGGTCAGCCCCGACGGGCATGGCGGCATGTTGGCCGCGCTGGTGCGCAGCGGGGCGATGGCCGACGCCCGGCGCCGTGGCATTCGTTACTTGTTCTATTTGCAGGTCGATAACCCGCTGGTGGCCATCGGCGATCCGGAGTTCCTGGGCTATCACTTGCTGGCCCGATCGGAGCTTTCCAGCCAGGTGGTGGCCAAGCGCGCTTGCGCGACAAGGTGGGCAACGTGGTGACGGTCGACGGGCGACTGCGGATCATCGAATACAGCGATCTCAATCCGCTGCCGGACTTGATCGTGGACCGCCGCCAGGCGGACGGCGCGCCGGTGTTTTGGGCCGGCAGCATCGCGGTGCATGTGCTGGACGTCGATTTCTTGGAACGCATGGCCAGCTCGGCCGAGGCGCTGCCGTTCCACCTGGTCGCAAGGCCGTGCCGTTTGTCGATCCGGCCAGCGGAAAGCGAGTCGAGCCCGGGCAGCCCAACGCCATTAAGTTCGAGCGGTTTATCTTTGACTTGCTGCCTGCGGCAGAGCGGGCGATCGTGGTCGAAGTCGACTGGGAGCAGGCTTTTGCGCCGCTGAAGAATGGTTCGGGCGAAGCGTTCGATACTCCCGAAACGGTCCAGCAGCAAATGGTTGCCTTGGCGCGGCTTTGGCTTGCGGAGGCCGGGGCCCAGGTGGCCGACACCGCGACCGTCGAGATTTGCCCCCTGTTTGCCGAGGACGCCGAGCAGCTCGCCCAGCGAATCCCGCCCGGGCTCGCGGTGACCGGATCGCGATATTTTTGCTAGGCTGGGAGCGGCGGGCCGTACCCATGGCGTACGGGGCAAATAACGGGCCGGGCAAACCACGAACGGGGCAAACCACGAACGGGGCAAATGCTCGACGCGCCTAATGGCCGATCTTGGCCAATGCAGGCGGCGCCGGTTTGCCATGCCAGAATCGCGGGATGCCAAAAGAGCGGCCCGCGGCAGATCGTTGGACGGTGAAGCGCCCTGTGGGTTTGCCGGTTAGGGACGCGAGGCGCTCCGGGCGAATTTTGGCGCCCCTGTGCCCCGCCGGTGGAGCACGCGAGCGCACTGCGCAAGAACGAAGCGAGTCGGCCGAATATGCTACATGCCGTGATTATGGCGGGCGGAGCCGGAACCCGGTTCTGGCCCGAGAGCCGCGCCGCGCTTCCCAAGCAATTGCTGAGCCTCGTCGGCGGCCGGACCATGATCCAGTCGACGGTCGACCGCCTGGCCGGTTCGATTCCGCCCGAGCGCGTGCTGGTGGTGACCAACGCGCGGCTGGTCGAAACGCTGCAAGCTCAATTGCCCGAGCTGCCTGCGGACAGCATTCTGGGCGAGCCCTGCAAGCGCGACACGGCCCCCTGCATCGGCCTGGCGGCTTTCGAGGTCAGCCGCCACGACCCGGACGCGATCATGGCGGTGATGCCCTCGGACCACGTGATCGGTCCCGAGGCGGTGTTCACCGCGGCGCTGGGCTTCGCGGCCCAATTGGTCGAGCATTCGCCCGAGCGGATCGTGACGTTCGGCATCATGCCGACCTATCCGGCCGAATCGTTCGGCTACATCGAGCGTGGCGAGCCGCTGCCCGCGACAAAGCTGGCCGGGCCGCCGGTTTTTGCCGTGAAGCAATTTCGCGAAAAGCCCAAGGCAGCCGTGGCGAAAGAGTATCTGACCAGCGGCAACTTTTACTGGAACTCGGGCATTTTCGTCTGGCGGGCACGGACGATTCTCGACGCGCTGGAGCGACACGAACCCGAGATGTTTGGCCACTTGAGCCGCATTGCCGCGGCCCGCGACCGCAGCCGATTACGCCCGGGTGCTGGAGCACGAGTTTACGGCCATTCGCGGCATCTCGATCGACTATGCCGTGATGGAGCGGGCGCGGGACGTCGTGGTGGTCGAGGCGCCGTTCGGCTGGGACGACGTCGGCAGTTGGCAAGCCATTGGCCGGCTCAGCCCGACCGACGCCCGAGGGCAATACGATCCAGGGGCGCCACCTGGGTCTCGACACCAGCGGCACGCATCGTGCGGACCAGCGACGATCATCTGGTGGTGACGCTGGGGCTTGAAGATTGCATCGTGGTCCACACGCCCGACGCGACGCTGGTGGCCAACAAGCACGACGAAGAATCGATTCGCAAGCTGGTCAAGCTGATCGAAGAGCGGGGTTGGCAGCAGTATTTGTAGCCGGCGGAATTCGCAGTGAACCGAACGTGTAGTGAGAGGGCCATGAATCGCCGCAACTTCACGACCTTGCTGGTCTCGGCCTTCGGCGGCTTTGCACGCTCGGTCATGGGCGCCGAAGGCGAACCCCTGGCCAGCGGCGGCGGCTTGCCAAAAATCGCGCTGCCGACGCTCGGGGGCAAGCAGTTTTGGGGGGACGAGCTGTTCTTTCACGGCTGGCACATCCAGCGCAATGTCCTCACCGGTCATTACCGGCTGCTCGACGCGCGCAACTATCGCCACACCTGGGGCACGCGAGAACAGTGCCAGGAGCGGCTCGATGAAATCCGCCGCCGCGAAAATCTGCCGCCGATGCGGGGCTCAGCCGTGATCGTGTTGCATGGCTTGGGACGCAGCGCGTCGTCGATGGGCAACATGGCCCAATTCCTGCGCACGGCGGGACAGTACACGGTGCTGAACGTCACCTATCCGACCACGCGCGGCTCGATCGCCGATCACGCCCAGGCGCTAGCCGGCATCGTCAAGAATTTGGACGGAATCGATACGATTCACTTCGTGGCCCACAGCCTGGGCAACCTGGTGATTCGCCATTACCTGGGGGACCAGACCGATCCGGCGGCCGGCCGTGCGCCGGACCCACGGATTGGCCGCATCGTGATGCTCGGCGTGCCGAACCACGGCGCCCGGCTGGCCGAGGTGTTTGGCCGCAGCGGCGTGTTCGAGTTGGTGTTGGGTAAATCGGCGGCCGAGATCCGCGATTTTCGCGCGCTGGAAGCGCGGTTCCCCACGCCGCCGGGCGAGTTTGCCGTGATCGCCGGCGGCCGCGGCGGCCCGCAGGGCTATAATCCCTGGCTCCCGGGGGACAACGATTTGATTGTCAGCGTCGAGACCACGCGCTTGCCGGGCGCCCGCGACTTTGCGGTCTTGCCGGTGATTCACACGCTGATGATGGACGACCCGACGGTTCAGCAATACACGCAGCGGTTTTTAGAGAGCGGCTACTTCATTTCCGCCGACCGCCGCCAGCCGATCGCCAAGACGTTTGGGTAGGGCGACGCAGGGCCTGAATGGCCCCAGGAGCGCAGCCCAGGGTTGAGTGCTCCTTCGCGAAACCCTGGGATCTGATTGCACCGGCAACATGCGGGCCGATCTTCACATTGACAATGCAAGTCATTTTGAGATATCGGTTTAGCGAAATTATGGCCTTGTGTAGCACCGGATCTTTCTACGGTAGATTGACAATGATCGCGTATTGTCTTTACAATCCAATTGACATTGATTGTCGTGGCTTGGTTCGCGCTGGTGTGTGCAATGGCAGAGAAAGTTCGGCAGAGAACGCTGGTAATCCGGCAATTCATTACAGAGACCGTAAGTGGTCACCCGGAGGACATCGCCAAGGTAACGGCGAGCCAATTCCAAATTTCGCGGCAAGCTGCGTGCCAGCACGTAAAGTGGTTGGCCGAGCATGGGGTATTGCTGGCCAGCGGAAATACGGCTGGCCGCAAATATGAACTGCTGCCGACGGGTCGTTTTTCTGGAACGTTCCCGACCAAAGATCTCAAGGAAGACAGGGCGTGGCGCGAATGGGTTGCGCCGCTTCTGGAAGACGCCCCGGCCAATGTTGTGACGATTTGCAACATCGCCTTTTCGGAGTTGCTCAACAATGTGATTGACCACTCAGAAAGCCCACTGGTGAGCATCGACGTATTGTGCACGGCGGCAACCGTTGCGGTGAAAATTCGCGACGAGGGTGTGGGGATTTTCAAGAAGATCAAGGATGATTGCGGGCTCGCAGAGGAACGCGATGCAATTCTGGAGTTGGGCAAGGGGAAATTGACGACATCGCCGGGCCATCACTCAGGAATGGGCATCTACTTTTCTTCGCGCATGGTCGACGTATTCTCGATGTCGTCGGGCAAATTATGGTTTACCCATATCCAGCCAGACGACGACTGGCTACTGGGGTTAGATCGCGAGCCGCTCACTGGAACGAACGTGGATTTCGTTGTGTCGATGTTCACCGAGCGGGCGGCGGCTGATGTCTATGACAAGTTCTGCGAGTCGCCGGATTCTGAGCTTGGCTTCAATAAAACTCACGTTCCGATACGACTAGCCCAATACGCGAATGAGCAGTTGGTGTCGAGATCCCAAGCCAAGCGTGTTTTATCTCGATTCGACAAATTCAGCGAAGTCTTACTGGACTTCAAGGGCGTGGAGTTCATTGGGCAATCGTTCGCTGACGAAATCTTTCGTGTATATGCAATGGAGCACCCAAAAATCAAAATGATGTTTAGTAACGTCTCCGGTCAGGTGGCCAAAATGATTCGGCTGGCCCAGTCGCTCAAAAAAGACCCGCAAATGACGTTGTTCGAGGCGAAGCCATAGCGCCCTTGTCCTGGTTCAGCGGGAATTGGAATTCTGGGCGGCGGTGGTTAGCGAATCGTGGGTTAACTAAGCGACAAGTTCGGCCGTTGTGGCAGGGCCTGGTTACCGAGCCGAACTTAGGCTGACAGGCGAATCGGCGGGCCGCTATTCGCCCTCAAATCGTTCGCCAGTCTGCGGGTCATACAGCGGGCATCCGAACTCCGCAGCGATGTCGATGAACTTGTTCATCTCCTCGCCGGGCATTTGGTAACAATCGACCCTGACGTGTTGCGGTGGCCAACTAACTTGGAACGCCCCGCTATTCTCCGAATCAAAATCAAGCGTACCGGCGTTCTCCGTAGTGCCTGGAAACACCGCCTTGATCCGCGCCAAGAATTCATGCACAGGCAAGTCCACGAGGCCGTCAACAGGCTTTCCATCACAAAGCTGTTCATAGATTTCCTGTGGCGCGCGGGAAAAGCCCGCGCTCTGCTTCCAGAAGTTGATGTCGTAGCTCACGCGGGGAGCCTCCTGAGGTTGAGCAACCCGAAGATCATTCATCGACCGGCTATCTGGCTGCGGTGGGGCGAAATAAGCAACTGCGACGACGGTGAGGATCGCGAACGGCCCAGCCACAGCCCATCGCAATTTTCGGGTGAAAAGCCGGGACTTCATGTCCACAATCATAACCGGCCGGGAGGGCGTGGCGAGAGTGCCGCGTTGCTTTCTGACCGTCGGCTTGCCGCGTGACACCGGGCACCTTGGACTATACTATTGAGTCTCAGGCTACACGCCAGATCATTGCCGCCGGCAAGCCGATTTGTCCTGCCGGGCGGATTGCGGAACGCTGCACCAGAGGAATGCACCGATGAACAAGGCGCTGACGATTTGCGGAATGACGGTGGCAGCGCTGATCGTCCTTTTGTTTGGATTCGACCTGGCGCTGGGCTTTCCGTTCGGCAAGGCCAGCATGACGATGGACATCACGTTCCTGATCTGTGCTTTCATGCTGGCCTACATGAGTTGGTCGACGTACCGCGAACAGGTCTGAGCCGGCAATCGACTGGCCCGCCGCACGCGTCTCCCCTTTTAACGAACCCGTGAGATTGCCATGATCTATCTGAATGTCTTGCTCACAGTTAAAGATCCGGCCAACATCGGCCGGGTGCGCGAGCTGCTCTTGGAGCAGGGCCGGCTGTCGCGGCAGGAACCGGGCTGCATGCGGTTCGAGGTCTATCAATCGCAAAGCGATCCCGCGCGATTGTTCCTCAACGAGCACTGGGAGTCGCAGGCCGCGGTCGACGCCCACCGCAAGGCGCTGGCCTACACGACCGTTTATCAGCCGCAGGTCCTGCCGCTGGTCGACCGCGAGGGGCATCCCTCGGACCTTGTGGGCTAGGAAGCCGCCGGCTTAGACTGAGCGTTTTCTGCTGCTCCCACCGGCCGCCGCCGGTGGGCTTAACGGTTTTCGAGTCCCCAACCCTTTCCACCCCATTCCGGCCATGCCCGCTTCCAGCCACGTTCCCGACGCCGCGGGCCGTTTCGGCGATTTTGGCGGCCGCTACGTGCCGGAAACGCTCACCCGGGCGCTCGACGAACTGGTCGGTCGAGTACGACAAGGCCTGCGCCGACGCCGAGCTTTCAGGCCGAGCTGGACGATCTGTTGCAGCACTACGTCGGCCGCCCTTCGCCGCTGTATCATGCCCAGCGGCTGAGCGAGCAGTGCGGCGGCGCCCAGATTTATCTGAAGCGCGAAGACCTGAACCACACCGGCGCGCACAAGATCAACAACACGCTGGGCCAGGCGCTGCTGACGCTGCGGATGGGCAAGCGGCGCGTGATCGCCGAGACCGGCGCCGGCCAGCACGGCGTCGCCACGGCCACGGCCTGTGCCCGGTTCGGCCTGGAATGCGTCGTCTACATGGGCGAGGAAGACATCCGCCGCCAGGCGCCCAACGTGTTCAGCATGCGGCTGTTGGGGGCCGAAGTCCGGCCGGTCACCAGCGGCTCGCGGACGCTGCGCGACGCCATCAACGAGGCCATGCGCGATTGGATGAGCTCGGTCGAAACGACGCATTACATCCTGGGCTCGGTCGTCGGGCCGCATCCGTTTCCGCGCATCGTGCGCGATTTTCAGTCGGTGATCGGCCGCGAAACGATCGAGCAATCGCGCGCAGCAATTCGGCCGGCTGCCCGACGCTGGTCGTGGCCTGCGTCGGCGGCGGCAGCAACGCGGCCGGCATGTTCTATCCGTTCGTCGAACACGCCGAGGTCGAACTGGTGGGCGTCGAGGCCGGCGGCCGCTCGATCGGCCCGGGCGATCACGCCTCGCCCTTGTCCTACGGCCAGCCGGGCGTGCTGCACGGCAGCTTCAGCTACGTGATGCAGGACGAAGACGGCCAGACCTGCGACGTGCATTCGATCTCGGCCGGGCTCGACTATCCGGGCGTCGGGCCCGGAGCACAGCTATTGGAAAGACACCGGCCGGGTGCGCTACACCAGTTGCCGCGACGACGAGGCCCTGGCCGCGTTCGACACGCTGGCCCGCAGCGAAGGCATTCTGCCCGCGCTGGAAAGTTCGCACGCCGTGGCCAAGGCCATGGAGCTGGCCGGCGAGCCGTTCGCCGCAGGAAGTGATCGTGGTTTGCCTGTCGGGACGCGGCGACAAAGACGCGGCCGAAATCGCCCGGCTCGGAACAGCCGCCACATCTCGAAGCACGGTCCGCATCGTCAGGCGGTGCTCATGACCGCGATCGACCAACTTTTCAGCCAACTGCGCCGCGAGGGCCGCAAGGCGCTGATGCCGTTCATCACGGCCGGCGATCCCGATCTGGAGTTTTCGGCCGCGCTGCTCGCCGAGCTGGTGCGCCGCGGCGGCCACCTGTGCGAATTGGGCATTCCCTACAGCGATCCGATCGCCGACGGGCCGGTGATTCAGGCGTCGTACACGCGGGCGCTGGCGCAAAGATCAAGCTGGCCGAAATCTCTGAGCATGCTCGCCGGCGTGACGCCCAGCTTGGCGGCGCCGGTGGTGACGATGGTCAGCTATGCGATCGTCTATCGCCACGGGCCCGAGCAGTACGTTGCCGAGGCCCAGGCGGCCGGCGTGGCCGGCGCGATCGTGCCCGACCTGCCGGTCGAAGAAGCCGACGGCACTGGCCAAGCATTTGCCGCGCAGGCCGATTTCAACCTGATCCAACTGATCACGCCCACCACCTCGCGCGAGCGGGCGCTGCGGATCGCCGAGACCTCGACCGGATTCATCTATTACGTCTCGGTCACCGGCATCACCGGCGAACGGCACCGAACTGCCGCCAGTCGCTGTTGGAAAACGTGGCCTGGCTCAAGCAGCAGACCGACGTGCCGATCTGCCATCGGCTTCGGCATCAGCCAGCCGGAGCACGTCCGCGCGCTGGCCCCGGTGGCCGACGGGCTGATCGTCGGCTCGGCCATCGTCCGCCGGATTGCCGAAGCCGGCAGCAAGTCCCGGGCGGCCGTGCTCGAAGGACGTGGGGGACTACGTCGGCACGCTGCTTGCCGCGCTGGACAGCGGAGGGAGGAAGGCGGAAGGATGAAGGCGGAAACGGGGAAGGCCGGTGGCCATTGCCCGATAGAGTTCCATCCGGGGGTCGCTCAGCGCCCTAGCTTTCCCAGCTTCCTATTTCCCAATTGGACCGCGCATGTCCTGCGGCTGGGTGGCTGGTTTCACGATTGCCGTAACGCCATTCCGTAATTAGAGTTAAATATACGTGGCGGAAATTTTCACTAAGTCAGGCAAACTTGACCCATCGGACTTTGCCGATTTAATTCAAAAGCTGGGCGGACTCAGCGTGGCAGGGAGGAGTCCCAAGGAATGACAGCAGATCGTAAACCGGCGGCTTTGCGGCAGTTCTTCGAGGGACTTGCCGAGTACGCCTTCGAGTCACGGCTCGGAGTCGCCGACCCCCCGTTGGTCGACTACCTGGCCGACATGCTGGCCCGTTTCGTCCACTCGGACGCCATCTATACGATCCGCAACCTCACCGGCCGGCGCCTGGACGAGGTGGTCGACATGCTGGCCGAGGCCCAATTGCGGGTCGGTTCCGCGCGGCGCGAGATCCATCGCCACATTGGCGACTTCACGCTGTTTTGGACCGGCGTCTATCCCGAATCGCTGCTGCGACTGCGCGGCGCCGATCGCAAGGATTACATGGTCGATTACTGCGAGCAGGGCAAGCGGGCGTATCACATCGCCAGCACCATTCCGGCCGCGGATGACCTGCCCGGCAACGAAGTGTTGGAGCGGCTGAGCCACGAGTTCGACGTCTGCGTGCAGGGCTTGACCGAGATTCGGCGCGAGTGGGAGCGTCGCGATCCGGGCGAACGTTCGCGCCTGCTGTGGCTGAATTAGGCTGCATTTGCTCGGTCATCGGTACCGCGCTGACGCCGCTCCAACCGCGCGGCGGTGTCCTGGCGATAGAACTCTTTGAGCAGCTCATACAGCCGCGGATGCTCCTGGCGCAGTTCGACGGGTTGATCGAAAAAGCACTCGGTCACCACGGCAAAGAACTCGGCTTCGTTGGTCGTGCCGTAGGGATCCAGCAGCGTGGGCTGGCCGCTGCGGGCGCTTCTGCGGAGCTGCGCCTGCTCGGCCGTCATCACGTCGGCCCACTTGCGATATTGCGCCGGTCGGCAAGCGGCGGTGTGCCGTCGATCTCGCGATCGAGCATGTCGAGCTGATGGGCAAACTCGTGCCACACCAGGTTTTCGCCGCCGCCCAGCTGGCGCGAGGCGTCGAGCACGTCGGCCCAGGATAGGATCACCGGTCCGCGATACCAGGCTTCGCCCAAGCGGGCACTTTCGCCCACGATGCTCATGTCCCGGCCGCTGGCGGTGCTCGGGCACGGCATATTCGCTGGGGTAAATCAGGATCGACTAGCACCTGGCGGAAGTCGTCCAAGTCGCGGGCCAACACGAGCAAGCAGGCCTGGGCCGCGATCGTGACTTTCATTTCGCGTCGACGGTCAGGCCGCCGCAGCCTTCCCAGTTTTTTTCGGCCACGAAAACTTGGGCGTCGCGGCGCAGCTTCTGCTGCTCGTCGGGCGTCAGCCGGGCGTAGTGCGGCACGTTCCGCTCGAGAAATTCGAGCCAGTCGCTGGGGAAAGGCGTTTGCAGCAACCGGCCGCGGCGCCGGCGTTTGAGCCAGGAAAAGATCATACGCGCATTATAAGCAGCGCGCCCGGTCCAGATCCCTACTCCGAGGCCGCCGTGGGCCGCCGATCGGCGAGCGTCGAGCGCAGCGTCCATTTCTGCATCCGCTCGCCGACGATTCGCAGCGATTTGCGCAGGTCGAGCTTGAGCACGTTCAGCAATCCGACGAAGGCCAGCGCCGAACCGAGCGTGACCTTGGGAAACACGCAAACGTAGCGACTCTCGAATTGCGGGCGGAACCGGCTCTTGAAGTGATACAGGCCGGCGGTGTCGAAAAGGAAACTAAAATACTGCGTTCCCCAGACCATCGCGCGGCGCATCAGCGGGCTGTCTCCGGCGAGCGACTCTTGGCAGTTCAATCCCGGCACCAGGCACAACGAAACCTGCTCGGACTCCTTCCCGCGAGAGCGTCAGCATGGCTTGCTGCATCAGGAAGGCCACGGTCCCGCGCACGGCATCGGTGCGGTGCCGATAGATTTCAAATACCCATAGTTTGCCGTCCGCGGCCGGATTGCAGACCAGGAAGCCTTCCACCCGGCCGGCACCGGCCTGCGATCGGGCGATGAAGATTCGTTTCCGCCCCAAGCGCCGCGGATCGAACGAGCCCTGCATAAATGCCAGTTCTTCCGCCTGCGGCTTATCGGCGGGGGAGGTGCCGGCGATTTCGGTCATTTCGCGCGTCAGCCGGGTCCATTCTTGAGCGGCCATGGTTTCACGCCGACATTCGCTGAAACTCACGCGTTGCCGCTGGCAATAATTCGATTGACGGCGGACCCACTCGAACGCTTTGCCGCTCCAGGTTTGCTCCGGCAGAGAAATCACGGCTTCTTCGCCCCACTTCGTCACCTGGAAGCCGCATCGGCGGAACAGCGGCAAGTCATCGTTGGGAATGTTGTAAAACGACAAAACCAGCTTGCGGCCGGCGGCATATTCCAACAGTTCGGCCAGCAGTTGCGGCTTGTCCGCGTCGTCGGCCAGCAGCCCGCCGCCGACGTGCAGATAGCGCCGCGGCGCGCGAACGCGACCACGCCTTTAGAGTCGCGAGACCAGAACAACTCGCGGCCGGGCTCGGTCGTCAGGTAAGCGTCGTAGGTGCGGCCGTAGCGAAACGCGAACTGCTCGAGTCGATCGGCCGCCGTGCGTCGATACGGGTGCGGGTCGAGCACATCGATCGACAACGGCGCCAGCCGCTCGAACGGCAGATCGATCGGGTGGGGGGCAATCGCCGGCGCAGATAGTGTGGGAGTCATTCCCGGTGGGCTCCTTCCCTGGAGGCGTGCGGCCACGATCCTTCGCGGCGCGACTTCGAATAGACCACAAACGCGGAATTGCACAAAGTTCAATCTCCGCTATTTTCTTTACGATGTTGCGATTTTGCGGTTCAGCGGCGCCGAGAAAACCACGCAGGCGCGTTTCGCTCTGGACACGCCTGCGGCCGGCGACGCACAATGGGCCCCGCAATGCGTTTTTGGCCGATCTTGGAAAATTTCTAGCGCGAGGGCCCTGGATGGCGGATAAGAACTACGACCTGGTTGCCCGGGTGTACGACACGCTGGGGCTGATCTATTCCGGCGGACAAATTCATGCCGCCAAGAACTCACAGCTCGGCGAGATGCAGGCGGGCGACCGCGTGCTGTACGTCGGGGTGGGTCCGGGCGAAGACGCGGTATTGGCGGCCCAGCGCGGGGCCCGCGTCACGTGTCTGGACCTGTCGGCGCAGATGCTGCTTCAGGCCAAAGCCCGCATGCAGCGCCACGGGTGCGATGCGGAGTTCTTGCAGGCCGACGTGCTGCAGCACGACCGCCAGAACTACTACGACGTGGTGGTGGTGAACTTCTTCCTCAATGTTTTCTCGGAAGGGCAGATGCGCGACATGCTGGCCTATCTGGTGACGCTGGTGCGTCCGGCCGGCAAGCTCTTGATTTCCGACTTTGCCACGCCGCAGGGCAACTCGCTTGGCGCAGCGTGCAGGCGGCCTACTGGGGCATTACCGACCTGTTTTACTACCTGCTGGGTCTTTGCGCCTGGCATCCGATCTACGATTACGCCAGCTATTTTCCGGACGTGGGCCTCGAGCTGCGCCAGGAAAAGCGGTTTCGGCCGTACAAGGTCGGTCCGGGCGGGTTCACGGCCTTGACCGCGGTCAGGCCGGCCGTTTGAAGCTGCGGCGCTGCGGCCCCGCCGGCTGCCACGACCAAAAGTGCTGCCGGCCAACGCTTGCGGCTCAGCAAGCGGTATTGCCGCAAGTTCGTCGATTTCCTAAGCTTCCACTCGCCGGCCTGGCCGGTATGGCGTGTCAGGGAAGACCGCCCTATCCCCTTGAGCGAGACACACCGTTATGAACCCAAGGCGGCCGGTCCGGGCTGTGCCCCAGGAAGGGAGCACAGGCGCCACGCAGCACTTTGCCAGCGGCCAGGTTAGCGCCGGCCATCCGACCACTGGCCATTCAGAGCCCGGTCGGGGACCCGAGGGCCCCTTGTGCCTGGCGATCGATCGGACCCGCGACTGGTTGCTCGAGCGGCAAGACCCCGCCGGTTTCTGGGTGGCCGAGCTCGAAGGGGACACGATCCTCGAGAGCGAATACATCCTGCTGCTGGCCTATCTGGGCCAACACGGTTCCACGCGCGCCAGGAAGGCCGCCCGTTACATTCAGGACGCACAGTTGACCGGCGGCGGTTGGGCCATCTATCCGGGCGGCCAACTAGACACCAGCGCCAGCGTGAAGGCCTATTTCGCGCTCAAGCTGACCGGTCACGATCCGAGCGCCGAGCACATGGCCCGCGCTCGGCAGGCCATTCTGGCGCACGGCGGCGCCGACGCGGTCAACAGTTTCACTCGGTTCTACCTGGCGCTGCTGGGACAGATTTCCTACGAGCAATGTCCGGCGGTCCCGCCCGAGATGATGCTGCTGCCGACCTGGTTTCCGATCAACCTGTACAAGGTGAGCGCCTGGTCGCGAACCATCGTCGTGCCGCTGTCGATCATGGCCTCGTGCCGGCCCGTGGCCGAGCTTGGAGCCGCACCTGGGCATTGCCGAGTTGTTTCTGAGGCGACCGGAAGCGTGGCCGCCGCTGCGCTGTCCGGGCAAACCTCTGAGCGCCCGGCCTGCTGAGCTGGGACCGTTTCTTCCGCACGGTCGATCACGGCCTCAAATGGCTCGAGCGGCACGGCTGGACCCCGCTGCGAAAGCGCGCGCTGCGGGCGGCCGAGCAGTGGATGATCCAACGTTTCGACGATAGCGAGGGGTTGGGCGCGATTTTTCCGCCCATGATCTTCAGCATCGTCGCGCTGAAATGCTTGGGCTATCGCGACGACAGCGCCGAGGTCGAATACTGCCACAAGCATCTCGCAGGTCTGATCGTCGAAGACGAACATTCGCTGCACATGCAGCCCTGCAAATCGCCGATTTGGGATACCGCCATCACGCTCCGGGCCCTGGCCGCCTGCGGAATCGACCCCCGCCACAAGGCGATCGAGCAGGGCGTCAGTTGGCTGCTGTCCCAGGAAGTCCGGCGCCGCGGCGATTGGTTCGAGACGGTCGACGCCGAGCCGGGCGGTTGGTGCTTTGAACATGCCAACGCCTTCTATCCCGACGTCGACGACACGGTGATGGTGGTGATGGCCTTGGCCAATCAGTTTGGCGCCGCGGTGACCGATCCGGCCGATCCCGGTTTGCGGCTGATTGCGCACCAGCACTCGGCCGGCCGCCACCAGGCCCACCAGCGGGTGACGGCGATCGATCGCGTGGCCCACGCCATGCAGCGGGCCTTGAACTGGGTGCTGGCCTTACAGAATCGCGACGGTGGCTGGGGAGCGTTCGATCGCGACAACGATCGCGAGTTCCTGTGCCACGTGCCGTTTGCCGATCACAACGCCATGATCGATCCCAGCACGCCCGACCTGGCGGGCCGCACGCTGGAAATGCTCGGCCTTTTGGGGCGGCGTGTGGGCGAGCCGGTCGTCGATCGGGCCGTGGCCTACATTCGCGCCGAGCAAGGGGCCGACGGCAGTTGGTTCGGCCGCTGGGGTGTGAACTACATCTATGGCACCTGGCAATCGCTGGTCGGGCTGGCCGCCGTGGGCGTCGCGACCGACGATACGGCAATCACCCAAGGCGCCAATTGGCTGCTTTCGCACCAGCAGCCCTCGGGCGGTTGGGGCGAATCGCCCGAGAGCTATGCCAAACCTTATCTGCGCGGGCAAGGGCCGGTGACCGCCTCGCAAACGGCCTGGGCCCTGCTGGGCCTGATGGCTGCCGGTCAGCACCAGCATCCGGCAGTCGCCCGGGGCATCCGCTGGCTGCTGGAAACCCAGCAGGCCGACGGCACGTGGCTGGAGCGCGAATTCACCGGCACCGGATTTCCGCAAGTGTTCTATTTGCGATATCACTATTATCCGATCTACTTTCCGCTGTTGGCGCTGACGACCTGGGCCCGGCACGTCGGCACGCGGCTGGAAGAAGCGGAAACCTTGCGGCAACGACTTGTCGAGACGGCGGGCACTGCCGGGGCTGATTTGAAGTGACGGTTTTGATGAAGGAGATAGGGGGATAAGGAAGGGGATACGGGGGATGACGCGGGAAAAAATCGGAACTCGAAATGACGGACAAGAACGGCCGAAAGTCAAATCAAAAAATCCTCTCGTCCTTCATCCCCCGTATCCCCTTCCGCATCCCCGTATCCCCTTCTTTGAACCGTTCTAATCCAAACGACTGATTAACTAAGCCAGACCTTAAGATAGGCGGGGAATTCATGGGCGTACCGCTCTCGCAAATGTGGACCGTGGCCACGTACGTGCTCGGCCAGCGCCTGCGGGGCGTGAAGCGCTATCCGTTGGTGTTGATGCTCGAACCGTTGTTTCGCTGCAACCTGGCCTGCCAGGGCTGCGGCAAAATCCAGCACCCGAGTGAAATCCTGAAGCGCAATCTTTCGCCCGAGGAGTGTCTGCGGGCGGCCGACGAGTGCGGGGCGCCGATGGTTTCGATTCCCGGCGGCGAGCCGCTGCTGCATCCCCAGATCGACCAGATCGTGGCCGGCCTGGTGGCCCGCAAGAAGTATGTTTACCTCTGCACCAACGCCATCAAGCTGGAAGAAGCGCTGCCCCGCTTCACTCCCAGCAAGTATCTGTCGTTCTCGGTGCATCTGGACGGCCCGCGCGAAGAGCACGATCTGGCGGTCGCCCGCGAGGGCGTGTACGACGTAGCGATTCGGGCGATCAAGGCGGCGCTGGGCCGCGGTTTTCGCGTGACGACCAACTCGACCTTGTTCGAGGGGGCCGATCCGGAGCGGATGCGCGGCTTCTTCGACGAGCTGATGGCGCTGGGCGTCGAAGGCATGATGATCTCCCCCGGCTACAGTTACGCCAAGGCGCCGGACCAGGATCACTTTCTCACCCGGCGGCGCACCGAGCGTTTGTTCCGCCGGCTGCTGGCTGGCGCGCCGCGGGCCTGGCGCTTCAACCAGTCGCCGGTGTTCCTGGAGTTCTTGAAGGGGCGTTGGGATTTGGAATGCACGCCCTGGGGAAATCCGGCCTACAACCTGTTCGGTTGGCAGCGCCCTTGTTACTTGCTCGACGAGGGCTACGCCCGAAGTTTCCGCGAGTTGATGGACGAGACCGACTGGTCGCGTTACGGTCGCGCCAGCGGCAATGCCAAGTGCCGCGACTGCATGGTTCACTGCGGCTACGAGCCGTCGGCCGTGCTGGCCACGTTCGGCTCGCTCAAAGGCATGCTGGCCACCGCGCGGTTGATGTTTTTGGGCCCCGCGCGTGAGCCGGTCGAGCCGGTGGAGCTAGCGCCGGCCGCGGCGATACATTCCCACGCCGCCCCTTCGCGTCCGCGGGTCCGCACCGCCGACTTCATCGACCTGCCGGTGTTGAAGTAACGGGAAGCGGCCGAGAGTCGAGAGTTGTCGCCTTCCTTTTCCAGCAGGTTTTGAAACCCGTACGTGCGGTTCCTGTGATACGCGTGGCGGCGGATAGCGCATTTTCCAGACCGCTGCGGTACTCGAACTAGGGAAGGATTCCAGAATTGGCAACGGTTTTGCCCAGCAGCGTCGCAAGCCAACGAGGTGCCCTGCGATCGAGGCGGAGCTGGGCGGAGGTTTCGAACGAGCCGGCGCCAGTGGCCCGCGCGTCGTCGACCCGCTACCCGATGCTCGACGCTTGGCGCGGTGCGGCATGTTTGCTGGTGGTCATCTATCACTCAACGTTCTACGCACAGGCGGATGCCAGAGTGGCTTGCGGGGACATGACCTGGGCCGAAAGGGCGATCGCTGCGACGGCCTGGTTTTGGGTGGGGGTGCCCTTGTTCTTTGTGATCAGCGGCTATTGTATTTCGGCCAGCGCCGATGCCACGCGGCGGAAGGGAATCCCGACCCGGATTTACTTTTGGCGACGTTTCCGCCGCATCTACCCGCCGTATTGGGCGTGCCTGGCAATCAGTGCCCTCGTGGTGGCGCTCGCGGAATGCCAATGGCCCGGTTTGTTCGCGGACGACAATCACCCGATCGCGGCGCCTTGGTCCCTTTCGCTGGTGAATCTGATCGGCAATGTTACGCTGACCGAGAGTTGGTTGTTTCACGTGTTGGGTGGCCCGCGACTGTATCTGCTCGGCCATGCCTGGACGCTGTGTTATGAGGAGCAGTTTTACGCGATCGTGGGCCTCGGTCTGCTGGCGGCGCCGCGCCATTTCTACAAGTGGATCATCGCGGTCTCATTGCCCGTCGTGCTGATCGCCCTCCTTCGGCCGACGGGGGGCGGATTCTTTTTCGACGGGCAGTGGATTCTGTTCGCGGCCGGCATCGCGGTGTACTACGACGTGAACTTCGCCGTCCGGCGGGAGCGATGGGCCCTCCGAGGTCTGCTGGTGATCGGACTGTTCTGGTCGCTCGCCGCGCCGGACAAGCTGCTGGCGGCGGAAGCCAACGCCCAGCAATCCCGTTTCATCGCGTTTACCTTTGCGCTGATGCTGGTTTTGCTGCACCGCCACTCCGGCCAGATCGACGCTACGCGCTGGATTCGTCCGTTTTCCTGGTGCGGTTCGATCTGCTACAGCTTATACCTGGTGCATTGGCCGATTGTGAAATGCGTCAGTCACGCGGCTGCACGGCTTGGATTCACCAGCGCCGGCGCAACCTGCGGGATTGTGGTTCCGCTATGCCTGCTGGTGTCGTTACTTGCGGGATGGGCCTTCCACCTGGGAGTGGAGAAGCGGTTCCTCAATCCGCCGATTCCTCAATGGGGCCCAGCGCTGCCGCAGTGAATCGTGCCGCCGCTCGTCGGTCGGTACTGGACCGCCAAGGCATCCTGTCCGGCCTTGGACCGTGCCGCGGACCGACTAACCGCCACGGACGTTACGATCGGTCGGCGAACCCCCTGACAGCCGGCACCGGGTTGCCCCTGCCGGCGCAAGGATTCGCCGGCCTTGCGGGCAGATTCGACCTAGGCTTTGCCTGGAGCGTGGAAATTGGTTTTCCCTTCCGGCCGACTGACGCCGGTCTTGGCGACCCGGACCCGGTTGAAAAAGGGGACAGGCACGTCGCGGCGATGCCCGTCTGTCGACAGAGCCGTACGTGCGCGGGGAGCCAGTCCCCTGTTTCAACAGGCCGCCAAAGACCGAGCTCGATCCGTGATTCACAAATTCCCGCTTTCGCCGCATCGCAGCCGCAATCGCTTCGGCGCCGCGCGCCGTCTCGGTGTGGCAGCGGTCGAGGCCGCGCTGATCCTGCCCGTGGCACTCGTGCTGCTGTTGGGCACCTGGGAAGTGGGCCGCATGGTCGAGGTCAGCCAGGTCTTGAATAACGCGGCCCGCGAGGGGGGCCGCAGCGCATCGACCGGACAATACACCAACAGCCAAGTGCAGCAAACCGTTTTGAATTACATCCAGAACGCCGGCCTGCCGACCGCGTCGGCCACGGTCACGGTCACGGACCTGACGCATTCGGGCACCGACTGCACGGCGGCCACGGAACTGGACCAGTTGCAGATCTCGGTCAGTCTGCCGTTCACGGCGGTCCGTTGGTCGGCAGCCACCTTGGTCACCAGCAACACCACCACACTCAACGCCACGGCGATCTTTTATTCCAACAACGGCCTGAGTTATCCAACCAGCATCACCGTGCCCCCGGCGTATTGAGCGATACGATGTCCGCCGCCGAGCTTTACGGCAATCGAAGCCATGACATCTGAAGCCATGACATCTAACGATCACGGGCAATTCGCGCAGCGCGGCAGCATGCGGCCGGCACCAGCGGCCGCGCGCGGTCGGCGGCGTGGAATGACGGTCTTGGAGATGGCGTTGGTGCTGAATGTCTGCTTGTTGTTCCTGCTGGGCCTGTTCGATTTTTGCCGGGTTCTGATGATGCGGCAATTGGTGACCAACGCAGCCCGGGAGGGTTGTCGCTATGCGGTCGTCAGCACCAGCACGGCCACGACGAGCCAGATCCAAAGCTACGTAACCAACTATCTGTGCGGCCAGCAGATCCAAGGCCTGACCATCAATGTGTACCAGGCCGATCCGACGACCGGGGCCAATATCGGGGCCTGGACCAATGCGGGCCTGTCGAATTCGATTGGCGTACAGGTGAGCGGAACGGTCAGCGCGCTGACGCCGACGTTCAGCCTGCTCCCCAGCAGCCTGCCGCTCCAGGCGACTTGTGTGATGGCCAGCGAAGCGAATTAAAGATTGCTGTTGGGAAACAAATCGGAGTCGGCTCGAGGCTTTCGTATGTCGAAGACATTCAAAACCCGTCGTCGCGGCGCGATCCTGCCGCTGTTTGCGCTAGCGCTGGTGGCGCTGTTGGGCTTTTTGGCCCTGGCCATCGACGTGGGAATCGTGGCGGTCGCCGAGACACAGGCCCAGAACGCCGCCGACAACGCGGCCTTGGCCGGTGCCCGCACGCTCAACGGCTCGACCGGCACGAATATATCGACCGCCACCGGCATGGCGCAAGCCGCCGCGGCATCCAACCCGATCATGTCGCGCACCGTCACGTCCGGGCAGGTGGCCGTGCAGCACGGCGCCTACCACTACGATTACACGGCCATGACGTTCACGCCGCAATTTCCGCCGGTGTCGCCGGACAATTACAACCTGACCCAAGTGACGATCACTCCCACCACGACCAGTTTCTTCTCCCGGATTTTCGGCCTTAGCTCGCTCAACGTGCAGGCCACGGCCACGGCCGCCTACCGGCCGCGCGACGTGGCAATCGTGCTCGACTTCTCGGGCTCGATGAACAACGAGACCGATTTGTGGAACTGCGAATCGTATCTGGGCAGCATGGTCAACACGCCAAACAACACGGACCCTGTCTTTCCGCAGTGGGGCGTCTACAACCCGAGCTATTCCCCGGGGGCCACACTCCAGTGCACGAGCTCCGATTCGCGGGTCGGCGATTGCAACATCACCATCCCCATCGGCGGCATCCCGGCGCTGGTGGGGGACTTCTATGCCAACAACCACGGCGGCTCGGCCCTTTCGGCTTTCGCGGCGCCTTCCGGCGTCACCAGCACGAGCCCGGCCGGCGACAAGTATCTCAACACCAGCAACAACGGATCCGCGACCCCCGGCCGGACCATCGCCGAAATCAGCGGCAGCACCAGCCTTTCCGACACCAACAACAAGAGCTTCGTCAGTAAGGGCTACAAGAACTACACCGGCACGACCTTCAACGGTTGCACCCAAGGGCCGAACTATTGGGGCAAGACGTTTTTCATCTGGCCCCCGGACCCGACCAACGATTGGCGGAAAAACTTTTTCTTCATGCCCGACGGCGTGACGCCGGTCAACAGCGACACGGCCCTCTGGGATAGCAACGGCAATTGGCTGCAACCCCCGGGCAACTACGTCATCAATTACAAAGCGATTCTGAACTGGATCGTGAACGTGGGTCCGAATGCGTTTCCGCCGCAATTGCGATCGGGCAACATCCTGTATTACAGTGCGATTCCGAGCGACGTGCCGGCCGCTTGCTACGACCACACGGTGCTCAACTCGACGATCGCCAACCAGGACCAGCGATTCTGGAAGGAATACATCGACTTCGCGCTGGGCGTGTGGCGCGACCCGAACGGCAACGTCCAGACGCCGGGCAGCCCGACGTGCAGCTACGGGCCCGACTTCGCCTGCGGCGACGGCAGCAGCGTGAGCATCAGCGGACCCGACTCCGCCACGACCTACAACGGCATCCCCTTCATAGCCCCGACCGACAACCCGCTGCGGCCGCGGCACCGCTGCTGGTTCGGGCCGATGACCATGATCCAGTACCTGCTGGACACGTCGATCTCGCCCGGCACGTTACACGACATCTCAATGGTGCCGGCCAAGCTGGGCATCGCCGGCGCCATTGCCGACATCCAGCAAAACCATCCCAACGACATGGTGTCGATGATTTACTACGCCCGGCCCAGTTATACCGGCGAGCCCAGCACCGTGGGCACGTTCGACAACCCGATCAG
The DNA here is from genome assembly GCA_963793635.1 of uncultured Planctomycetaceae bacterium. Lineage (GTDB taxonomy): Bacteria > Planctomycetota > Planctomycetia > Pirellulales > PALSA-1355 > CAWCAX01. The sequence goes on along the minus strand of CAWCAX010000004.1, from coordinate 2,738,400 downwards.
TTCACTGGGCCGCAACTACATTGCCATCATCAATTCACTTTGGTATCCGCCCAACAGCGGCTCCGCGGACGTCCGGCCCTGGGACGCCAACGGTGCGCTGACGCCGCGCGCCCACGGCGATTACGACAGCAACACGGCCACCAGCTATGGATTGATGCTGGCCTACAACCAGCTTAGCGGCAATACCGCGCTGCAAACCTCGGGCATGGGAGGCTACGGCCGCAAAGGCGCCCAGCGGCTGGTGATCTTGGAAACCGACGGTTTGGCCAATGCCGCGACGAGCGCCAACACGACCAATGTCGGCGCCTACCAGGGATATTTCAACATCGGTACGGGCAACAGCTACTCGTCTAGCAATACCGATCCCAATGTCGACGCCATCAACGTCGCCAATCAGATTTGTGCGCTGTACAACGACGCGACCTACGGCCTGCCCGGTTTCTCGACCACGGCCAAGCCGGTTTCGATCCAGTGCATCGCCTTCGGCGCGATCTACGAGCCCAGCACGCCGGCGATGTATAACGCGGCGGGGATTTCGCTCTTGCAGTCGATCTCGACGATCGGCGGCTCGACGTTTCCCGGCTCGGCGAGCGATCCGACCAACGGCTATAAGTGGTGCATCGGCACACTCGCCCAGCGCCAGGCGTTGCTGCAGCAAGCCTTCACGAAAATCCTCGAAGGCACGGTGTCGATCGTGCTGGTCAAATAGGACGCTGGCCGCGGCGATCGACCCTTGCGCCCGGCGTTCGACGGCGCGTGGCACCCCCGGGTCTTCAAAACGACTGCTCCCAACCTGGCCGAGCCTGTGGTTATGATGAAGCCACGCCCATGCAGGGTGCGCCGGCTTCTTCACCCACGCTCAAAATCCGTTATCCGTTCATGTGGCAGTCCCTCGTTCGGAATTGGCTCTATCAAGCCGCTCGCCAGCATGCCCAGGCCGCGGCTGCGCAAGCCGCAAGCGGGGCCGAAGCGGATGAAGCCCCGACGCAACCGGCCGCCACGCCGCGCACTCCGGAAGTCTGCCATGTCGGCCTGGTGTTCGCCCTAGGCATCGAAGCCGGCGGACTGACCGATCGGCTCAGCGGCGTCGTCGGCACGCACGGCGCCGGCTTCGTAGCTCGTGAGGGGGGGCTTTCCGGCCGCCGCGTGATTGTCGTCGAGGCGGGGGCCGGCGCCGCTCGGGCCGCCGCCGGTACCGAGGCCCTGCTGGCGGGCCACAAGCCGCGCTGGGTGATCTCGGCCGGCTTTGCCGGCGCACTGGCGCCCGAGTTGAAGCGGGGCGACATCTTGATGCCCGACCGGATTGCCGATTGCGCGGGCCGCGAGCTGGAAGTCGACTTCCACATCGATCCGGCGGTGTTGGCCGATAATCCAAGGCTGCACGTGGGCCGCTTGCTGACCGCGGATCGCGTGATCGCCGATCCGGCCGAAAAGCGCGCCTGGGAGTTCGGCACCAAGCGCTGGCGGTGGATATGGAATCGATCGCCGTGGCCGATGTCTGCCGGCGCGAGAAAGTGCGCTTTCTGGCGGTGCGCGTGATCAGCGACGCCGTCGAGCAGCAGCTTCCCCCCGAGGTCGACAACCTGGTCCGGCAGCGCAGCCGAGCCGGCCGAATCGGCGCCGTCGGCGCCGCGCTATTGCGTCGTCCTTCGAGCATCAAGGACATGTGGCAGCTCAAAGAAGACGCGCTGTTGGCCAGCGAAAGGCTGGGGCAGTTTTTGGTGGGCGTCGTCAAGCAACTCGAGCCGCCGGACCGAATAGACGCGGCGTCTTAGATAGATCGACGCTGAACATGACCATTGTGCGCGAATCGTCCGCCGCCCATCGGCGATGGCTGCGTTTTAGCCTGTCGTCAATTCTACTTCTCATCCTGTTCCTCAGCGTTCCGTTGGCTTGGATGGCACCGGCCATCCACCGCGTCCGGTCCGAGCGGGCCGCGATTGCCGCGATCGGCGCCGATTGGGTGGGCTATGACTACCAATACGATTCGGCCGGCCACCCAATCCCAGCGATGATGGACCTGCGAGCCGTCCCACCAGGCAACAAGTGGGTGCGAAAGTGGCTGGGCAACGATTTCTATACGCGTCCAACGGCCATAATTTGCGGCGAGCGCCTCTCGTCGGAAAGCATGAAACACTTGCGTGAACTGCCCGAACTGCGCTCATTAGAAATTAGGGACTCGGCGATAATCGATTCAGACCTGGTTGTGCTAGCTGACCTCCCTCGATTGGATTCACTGTTGTTGTCTGTCCCGCAAATTACTGATTCTGCCGTGAGCCATCTCGCTGGCGCGAAATGCCTCCGCGAGCTCTCCATCTGGCGATGTGGTGTCACCGGCAGCAACTTCGCAGAGTTGGAGGCTTTGCGCGATCTCCGCGTGCTTTCGTTGAACGAGACGGAGTTGGACGACGCCGGCTTGGCGCATTGCGAAAAGCTGCTTCATATCGAGGATCTATCGCTGAAGGGAACGCGCATCAGTAGTGCGGGTTGCGCACACCTGGCCGGCTTGGTCGAATTGGAATTTTTGCAACTAGACGAAACCGACGTCGCGGACGACGCATTGCGGCATTTGGCAAACATGGCGCAACTCAAGGCGCTCGGCTTGTGCAGCACACGGGTCAGCGACGCTGGCTTGCCAACGCTCAAGAGCTTGACAGGATTGTGCAGCGTCGACTTGACCGGCTCAATGGTAACCCAGGAGGGCGCCGAGCAACTTAGAGCCGCCATGCCCGGTGTGCTCGTACATTGTCTCAAACTGCCATAAAGACCGGCGCAAATCCGCACGACAGCCCACCGGCCGCCGGGGATTGCCGCAGAAACGGCGGGATAAGCGAACAGGTTATCCCAACCTGTGAAATGATGCGCGGGCGGCGCGAACTGCTTTCTTGGATAGGTCGTTGAACAACTCGACACTGCGCCATTCCCGAACCGACGCCGATTCTGCATAATTGCGCAACAGCTTGAGAACTCGCGTCCGCGTTCCGCCATTCCGAATTCCGCAATCCGAATTCCGAATTGGACCAGCCGCGGCAGATCCAATTTTCCAACACCGACGGCAACCCGTCCCCCATGGTCCGCACCCGTTTCGCTCCCAGCCCGACCGGCTATCTGCACATCGGCGGCGTCCGCACGGCGCTGTTCAATTGGCTGTTCGCCGGCGGCACGGTGGGCAATTCCTGCTGCGGATCGACGATACGGACGCCGAGCGCAACGTGGAAGCGGCCTTGGCCCCCATTTTGCACGGCTTTCAATGGCTGGGAATCGACTGGGACGAAGGCCCGGACATCGGCGGCCCCTATGCACCGTACTACCAGTCGCAGCGCCTGGCCGGCTATCAGGCGGCCGCGCGGCAACTGCTCGACGCCGGGTTTGCCTACCGCGATTTCGCCACCAGCGACGAGATTCAGGCCGAGCGCGAAGCGGCCCAAAACGAGAAACGACCGTTCCTTTACAGCCGCCGCTGGATGGCCGAGTCGCCCCAGCAAGCGGCCGCTTTCGAGGCCCAGGGCCGGCAGGCGGTCGTGCGGCTGAAGATGCCGCGCGAGGGCACCCTGGTCATCAACGATCTGATCCGGGGGCAGGTCGCGTTCGAGTGGGCCCGGGAGCAGGATCACGTCATCCAGCGCGCCGACGGCACATGCTTGTATCATCTGGCCAGCGTGGTCGACGATTTCGATTTTCAGATCACGCACGTGATCCGCGCCGAAGAACACCTCTCGAACACGCCGCGCCAGATTTTCATCGCCCAGTCGCTGGGCTACCCGCTGCCGGAGTATGCCCATCTGCCGTTCGTGGCCGAGCCGGGCAGCAAGAACAAACTCAGCAAGCGCAAGCTCGACAAGTATTTGAAAAACCGCGACTTTGCCCAGGCCTACGAGCATGGCCAGGCGATCGCCGCCGCGCTCGGCCTGACCACGTCGGCCGACACGTTCAATCCGGTGATCGTCGATTTTTACGAGCAGGTCGGTTATTTGCCCGACGCGATCATCAATTATCTGGCCCTGTTGGGCTGGTCGCTCGACGACAAGACCGAGTTTCTTTCGCGGCAACAACTGATCGAGAATTTTTCCTTGGAACGGGTGGTCAAGGCGGCGGCCAGTTTCGACACCAAGAAGTTGTGGTCGTTCCAGGACCATTACCTGCAGCAGTTGCCGCTCAAGCAGAAGGTGCCGGCCATGCTCCGCTTTTTGCAGCAGGCGGGTTTGGTGCCTACGCCTGCTCCGTGCGAGGTGGGGCCCAAGCTGACAAAAATCATCGAAGCGGCAGGCGACCGGCTGAAAGTGTTTGGCGACATTCTGGCGTATGCCGATTTCTTTTTTCGCGACCAGATCGAGTACGACGAAAAGGCGCTGGAGAAGAATCTGCGCAAGGCTGGCGCCGCGGAGTTGGTTGCTAGTTTTCGCGATCGGCTGGCCGCGCTCGACGATTTCAGCGTGGAATCGTTGGAAGCGGCGCTGAATGCTTTCGTGGCTGCGCAAGGCATCAAGATCGGCGACATCATTCACGCCCTGCGGGTCGCCACGACCGGCAAAAGCGTGGGGCCCGGCCTCTACGATTGCCTGGCGATTCTTGGCAAGCCGACCGTTTTGGAGCGCATCGAGCGGGCCTTGCAGCGGGCCCAGGCGGCGGCCAGTTGAAGTTCTGGCCGAACCGTGGCTGCTGTCGCCATCTGCGAGCCCTGATGGAAGGGAATCGGGCATTTGCCGTTGGGGCCCCTTGAACTGTCGGACTGGCGCACTCCACAATGTGCGGCTGCCTTGTTCGAGCCTGAACTTCACCGAGCGGTGCAAACCATGAGCCTCAAAGACATGAACCTCAAAGAACTGACGCCCGCCCATGCCCGCGGCAAGGTGGCCCGGAGCGAGTCCGGCGTGCTGGGCGTGATCACCGAATATCGAAACCATCCCAACTTCACCGGCTGGGAAGGGATTGGCCTGGACGGCGGAGTGTGGCGCGCCACGCGGCCAACCATCGTGGCTGATAACGTGCTGCGCTATGTCGAAGCAACGATCGCCGAAGAGGAAATGTCGAGCAAGTAAATTTCAGTGCGGGTGGGGCAAGTGACAGAGCTGCGCGGCGCACCCAGGGGCCGCAGCCCCTGGGCTTAACGTTAATTGTTCCCCACTTGCACTCCCCCTAACCTTTAGCCCCTAACCGTGCCATGCCGCTGCTTGTCGTCGGATCGATTGCCCTGGACAGTGTTGAAACTCCGAGCCTGCGGCGCGACGACGTGCTGGGGGGCTCGGCGACGTATTTTTCCTATGCGGCCAGCTATTTCTCGCCCGTGCGATTGCTGGGCGTGGTGGGCGAGGACTTTCCGAGCGAGCACACCGCGCTGCTCCGCAGCCGCAGCATCGACACGTCCGGGCTTGCACGTCGTGCCGGGGGCCAAGACGTTTCGCTGGCGTGGCAAATACATGCCGAACATGAACGACCGCGAAACGCTCGAAGTGCATCTGAACGTGTTCGAAAAGTTCGATCCCGTCCTGCCCGAGGCGTATCGCCGCTGCCGTTATGTTTTTCTGGCCAACGGTTCGCCGGTGGTGCAACTGAAAGTGCTCGAACAGGTGCCCGATGCGAAGCTGGTCGTGGCCGACACGATGGATTTGTGGATCCACACCCAGCGCGACGCGCTGACAGCCCTGCTCAAGCGGCTCGACGGCCTGGTGCTCAACGACAGCGAGGCCAAGCTGCTGACGGGCGACGAGAATCTGGTCCGCGCCGGACGGGCCGTGCAGGCCATGGGTCCGAAGTTCGTCGTCATCAAAAAGGGGGAACACGGGGCCATGTTTTTCAGCCAGCAGGAAATTTATGTCATGCCGGCCTATCCCACGCCGCGCGTCGTCGATCCGACCGGCGCCGGCGACAGCTTTGCCGGCGGCATGATGGGCTACCTGGCCGCCGAGGATCGGTTCGACCCCAAAACGCTCAAGCAGGCCCTGGCATACGGAGTGGTCGTAGCCAGCTTCAACGTCGAAGACTTCAGCCTGGACCGGCTCAAGCAGATCGAAAAACCGCAGTTGACCGAGCGGCTCGCCGAGTACCGCCAGATGCTCAGTTTCTGATGGTCTTTGTTGAGCTTCAGCGGCGGCGAGTCTCAATCCATTCGTGATCCGCACGTATCCTTGTCTTTCGGTTTGTTTTCCATGCGCGATTCGCTGCGAACGTTTGTGGCCGTCGAACTGCCGGGCGAGGTCAAGCAACTCGCCGCGGCGGCTGATCGAACGCCTGAAGCCGACGACGGCCAACGTCAAATGGGTGACGCCCGACCAGATGCACTGGACGCTCAAGTTCCTGGGCGAAGTCGACCTGGTCGACGTGCACGGGATCTGCCGCCAGCGTGGCCGCGGCCGTGGCGCCGCTGGCGCCGTTCGACGTCGACGTGTGGGGCGCGGCGCGTTTCCCGACCTGGTCAACCCACGCACCCTCTGGCTGGGCGCGGCGAGGGGACCGCAGCATTCATCGAGCTGCACGCGGCGGTCGAGCGCAGCCTGGCTCCGCTGGGCTTTCGGGCCGAGCAGCGCCGATTCCGGCCGCACATCACGCTGGGCCGCGTGCGCGCGCAGCCGAAGACGGCTTGCGCGAGCTGGCGGAGCTGATCCGAGAAAATGCCGAGTTCGATGCCGGCATTGCCGCCGGTCTTTGAAGTCGACGATCTTTTCCAGCGAGCTTGGCCCCAAAGGCCCGCGTCTACGAACCGCTGGGGCATGCGGAACTGAAGGGCGCGAGGACGATGAACGCCGGGCAAACAACGTGCAACGCGGAGCGAAAGTCGAGTCTGGAACACGTGATTTGCACGCCGGCCGACATCTTCGCCACAAGCTGGCCGTCTCGTTTCGGTTAGCTCGGCCTGGTAAACTCGTGGCGCGGCCTGCGGAGTGGGCAAAGCAGCCCTTGGCCGGCACCGCTAAGATGCGATTTCCGCGGCAGATCGCGTTTTGCAAAGTCTCTATTGAAATCCTGCCCGGACGCCGATAACATGAACGTACGTTCAGTATCCGCCTGGGCCGCCGGCACGCCGAACCGCGGGCCCCCAGTGGGCAATTTCGGCCAGAGGCAAAAAGGATTTTTTCATGGTCACCGCCACCAAACCAGCGACCAATCACATGCCTAAAGAAACCTCCGATCAAGGGCCAAGAAGAGCCAAAGAATCCGCGGCCCCCACTTCGGTGCTCGAAAGCAATGCGGGCCTGAAGAACACGCTGGCGCAGATCGAAAAGGAGTTCGGCGAAGGGGCCATCATGCCGCTGGGCGTCGAGCATTGCGGCAAGATCGAAGGCATTCCGACCGGCAGCCTGTCGCTCGATCTGGCCCTGGGCGGGCAGGGCATTCCCAAGCGGGCGGATCTGTCGAAATTTTTGGACCGGAATCGAGCGGCAAAACCACCCTGGCCCTGCACGTGGTGGCGCAGGCCCAAAAGGCCGGGGGCATTGCCGCCTTCATCGACGCCGAACACGCGCTGGATCCCAGTTGGGCCAAGAAGCTGGGAGTCGAGCTCGAAACGCTGCTGGTCAGCCAGCCCAGCAACGGCGAAGAGGCGATGCAGATCACCGAGATGCTGATCAAGTCGAACGCGGTCGACGTGATCGTCATCGACTCGGTGGCGGCCTTGGTTCCCAAAAAGGAGCTCGAAGGCGATATGGGCGATTCGCACGTCGGCCTGCAAGCCCGGCTGATGAGTCAGGCCATGCGCAAGCTGACCGGCGTGATTTCCAAGAGCAAAACATCCGTGATCTTCATCAACCAGATCCGCGAAAAAATCGGCGTGATGTTCGGCAGCCCCGAAACGACCCCCGGCGGCCGGGCGCTCAAGTTCTATTGCTCCTGCCGGATCGACGTGCGCCGGATCGGCCAATTGAAGGATGGCGAAGAGGTGGTCGGGCAGCGGGTGCGGGCGAAAGTGGTCAAAAACAAGGTCGCCCCGCCATTCCGGGTGGCCGAGTTTGATATGATGCATAGCGGTGGCATCAGCTATGAAGGGGACGTGCTCGACCTGGCTTTGGCGCCAAAGCTGATCGTCCGTTCAGGTGCCTGGTTCCGCTACGGTGACCTACACTTAGGACAGGGGCGCGAAAAGACGCGCGCCTATTTGCAGGAGAACCCCGCCTTGGTCGAGGAGCTCAAAGACAAGCTCCAGGCCGCCGGCGGGGTGGCGCTGGCAACCGTTGCCGACGGCGCCGCTGCCGAAGACGCTTGACAAAGCGGGGAGCCGCCGCTCGGTTCGTCTTCAAGACCCCCCGGGGTCGAGGCGCGCTCGAGGGCTACTGCTCGTTTGCGGTAAAGGTGACGAAGTATGCCGAAATTCGATCCGCTAAGATTCGATCAACGCGATGGGCTGCTTCGGCCCTGGCGACTTGTACTGACACTGTCTTGCGCCTGGTGGCCGGATTGCTCTGCGGCCGATCGGCGACCGCTCAGTCGACAGCGGCCCAAGAAGCCACCGGCTTGCAGGCGGCCCTGGCGATCGAAGGGGCGCTCTCCGCCGCCATCGCGCAGGCCGAGAAATCGGTGGTGGCAATCGCCCGTGTCGGCCATCGCGAGCGCGAGGACGTCGGGCCGCTGGAGCTGCGGCCGGATCCGTTTGGCGCGCTTGCGAATCCAGCCGGTCAAGCCGAAGCCGGGTGACGCGGACTTCATGCCCGACGACTACGGCACCGGCGTGATCGTCGACCGGCGCGGCCTGATCCTGACCAACTTGCACGTGTTGGGCGAGGACAGCGATTACTTCGTCACCACCGTGGATCGCAAGGTTTACAAGGCCGTTCCCAAGGCGACCGATCCGCGCAGTGATCTGGCCGTGCTGTCGATCGAAGCCCGCGACCTGACGCCGATCAAGTTCGGCGATGCGGATAATTTGAAGAAGGGGCAGATCGTCATTGCCCTGGGCAATCCCTACGCCATCGCCCGCGACGGCCAGGCCAGTGCCAGCTGGGGGATCATCTCCAACTTTTCGCGCAAGGCGCCTGCCGCGTCGGATGAGAGTCTGCCGTCGGGCTTGGGCAAGAGTACGCTGCACCATTTTGGAACGCTGCTGCAGACCGACGCCCGGTTGAACTTGGGCACCAGCGGCGGCGCACTGGTGAACCTCAAAGGAGAGATGATCGGCCTGACGACGGCGCTGGCCGCGGTTGCCGGCTACGAGCAGGCCGCGGGCTACGCCATTCCGGTCGACGAAACCTTTCGGCGAGTCGTGGAGACGCTCAAACAAGGGCGAGAAGTCGAATACGGCTTTTTAGGCGTGGGGCCGGAGAGTCTTCGCGAGTCGGACATTTTGGCCGGCCGGCACGGGGCACGCGTGGGCGTCGTGGTCAAGGGCACTCCGGCCGAGCGTTTCGGTTTGAAGCTGGGGGACGTGATTACGCACGTTGACGGCCGCCCGATTTTCGATGCCGACGGCCTGGTGTTGCAAGTCGGCAAACTGCCCGTCGAGTCGCTGGTGCATCTGACGGTCGAGCGGGACGGCCAGGTGTTGCCCGTCAACGTCGAGCTGACCAAATATGCCGTCCGCGGCAAGAAGGTGGTCACGACGCCGGCGCCGAGTTGGCGGGGAATGCGGGTCGATTATATCACCACCGACCGTTCTTACGCGGAGCATATCAACGATGGCAAGATCGACCCTCTGGGCTGCGTGCTGATCACCGAGGTCGACCAGGACAGTCCGGCCTGGAATCAGGGCTTGCGTCCGGAGATGGCGATCAGCCACGTGGGCAATGTGCGCGTCAGTTCTCCCAAGGAGTTTCAGGCGGCAGTGGCCGGCAAGACTGGCCCGGTGAATGTTCGCTTGCTGACCCCGATCGACGGCCACGTCGTGCAGCCGATCCCGCCGGAGGCCAAAGCCGAGCCGGCAAGCCGCTAAGGTGCTGCGTGCGGCAGGTCGAAAGATGACCGTGACGGCCGCTGGCCGTAAAGGCGCGGCCGCTCGCCCCACGCGCTGAGCGGCTGAGTCTTGTTGCGCGGCCGTAGCCGCGCCAACCGCGATCCTGCCAACTGCGATCGTCTGGCCGCTTTGGCGGGCAGCGACTATCATGATCGGTTTACTTGCCGCTCGTGAGGAGCGGTCTGGCAGCGCACGGATTTGGAACATGCCGTGGGTTCGCTTGAGGCTTGGCTGCCGAACCAGCCGGGGGCCTTGCACTGTCAGGATTTCTGTCAGGACTTGAAGCGTTCCAGTGACCAACAACCGGCCCGAAGCGATAGCGCCATGAAAACCGACGAGCTACGCGAAAAATACCTGGCGTTCTTCGAGAGCAAGGGCTGCACGCGCCGCCCCAGCGACGTGCTGGTGCCCCGCTGGGACCCCTCGGTGCTGTTTACGCCGGCCGGCATGAACCAGTTCAAGGATCACTTTCTGGGCAAGGTGAAGCTTGATTTCACCCGGGCCACCACCTGCCAGAAATGCCTGCGGACCGGCGATATCGACAACGTCGGCCGTACCGCGTATCACCATACCTTTTTCGAGATGCTGGGAAATTTCAGCTTCGGCGATTATTTCAAGCGCGAAGCGATCAACTGGGCCTGGGAGTTCCTGACGCGAAAGGAGTGGCTGGCGCTGGACCCCGACCGTTTGTCGGTCACGGTCTATCTGGACGACGACGAAGCGGCCGAAATCTGGGCCCGCGACATCAAGCTGCCGCCCGAGAAGATCAAGCGGATGGGCGAGGACGACAATTTCTGGCCGGCCAGCGCTCCCAGCCAGGGCCCCGACGGCGTCTGCGGACCGTGCAGCGAGATTTATTATTCGCCCCCCGGCGCCGGCGAGGTGGAAATCTGGAACCTGGTCTTCACGCAGTTCAATCGGGTTGGCAACCCGCCCAACAATTTGCGCCCGCTGCCCAGCAAAAACATCGACACCGGCATGGGGCTGGAGCGCACCGCCGCCGTGCTGCAAGGCGTCGAAACCAATTACCACATCGACATCCTGCGGCCGATCGTCGAAGCGGCCGCCGAAGTCTGCCATACCAAGTACGACCCGGCCAACGAGGCGGGCCGCCGCCTGCGGCGGATCACCGATCACGTGCGGGCTTGCACGTTCGCGATCCACGAGAACGTCTATCCCGGTCCCAACAAGGAGAAGTACGTCGTCAAGCGCCTGTTGCGCCGCGCCGTGCTCGACGGACGCCAACTGGGCGTGCATGCGCCGTTTTTGTACCAGCTCGTGTCGGCCGTGGCCGAGCAAATGAAGAAGCCCTATCCCGAACTGAGCGAAACCGTCGAGCGCGTCTCGCAGGTGATCGCCAAGGAGGAAGAGAGCTTCTTCGGCACCATCGATGCCGGGCTCGACCGCATCCAGCGCGTCTTTGCCACGCTCCAAAGCGAGCGGCAAAGCACCGTCTCGGGCGTCGATGCGTTCGACATGTATCAAACGCACGGCTTTCCGCCGGAACTGTTCGAAACCATGGCCGTCGAGCACAACCTGGGCTTCGATTGGGAAGGCTTTCATCACCAGATGGAAAAGCACGGGCAGATCTCGGGCTCCGACAAGAAGATGGAGCTGTTCAAGTCCGGGCCGCTCGATGCGCTCAAAAAAACGCTCGACCCGACAAAATTTCTGGGCTACGAGACGGGTAGCGCCGAAGGGCAAGTCGTGGGCATCATCGCGCACGGCCAACTGTGCGACGAAATGCAAGAAGTGGGCCACGCCGAGCCGGTTTCCGTCGTGCTCGATCAGACACCGTTCTACGGCGAAAGCGGCGGCCAGGTGGGTGACGTCGGCGAGTTGGTCGGCACCGGCATGAAGTTCGAGGTCATCAATACCCAAAAGGAAGACGGTTTCACCCTGCACGAGGGGCATCTGCGTGCCGGAGCGCTGACCATCGGCGATAAGGTCACGGCCCGGGTCGATGCCGGCCGCCGGCAGGCAATTCGCCGGGCCCATTCGGCCACGCACATCCTGCACTATGCCCTGCAAAAGCACCTGGGCCGGCATGCCCAGCAGCAAGGATCGAAAGTCGACCGCGATTGGCTGCGGTTCGATTTCACCAATCCCTCGGCGTTGGGCCCGGAAAAAATCGCCGAGATCGAAACCGAAGTGAACGCCAAAATCGTCGAGGGGGCCAAGGTCAGTTGGCGCACGCTGCCCATCGCCCAGGCCCGCGAGGCGGGGGCCATGATGCTCTTCGGCGAGAAATATCCCGACATCGTGCGGATGGTCACGATGGGGGATTTCAGCCGGGAGCTGTGCGGCGGCACGCACCTGGACAACACGGGTCAGACCGGCCTGTTCAAGATCATCGGCGAAGAGAGCGTATCGGCCGGCACGCGGCGCATCACGGCTTTGACCGGCAGCGAGGCGCTGGCCCACCTGCGGCGCACCGAAGCAGCGCTCGCCGAGACGGCCGCGGCTTTGCGCGTGCCGCCGGCCGAAGTGCCGCACCGCGTGGCCGCGCTGGTCAAGGAGCTGCGCGAACTGAAAAAGCAATCCAGCGCCACGCGCGGCGGAGATGTCTCGGCCGAAAAACTGCTGGCCGCGGCGGTCGATTTGGCCGGCGTGCGCACCGTGGTGGCCGAAACGCCGGGCGCCGACGCCAACCTGATGCGGCAATGGATCGATCAATTGCGCAAACAGGCAAGCCCGATCGCCGTTTGTCTGGCCAGCCGCGAGGACGGCAAAGTCACGATCGTGGCCGGCATCAGCCGCGACCTGCAAGAGCGCGGGCTGGACGCCGGCAAGTGGATCCGCGGAGCGGCCGAGGTGGTCGGCGGCCGCGGCGGCGGCAAGCCCGACATGGCGCAGGCCGGCGGCAAGCACGCCGACAAACTGCCGGAGGCTCTGGATGAAGCCCGCAAGACGATCGCGATGATGCTTAGTCGATAGGTTGGCGACCGTTATAAAAAGGGGATGGGGGGATGGACGGAAAGGATGAAGGCGGCTTGCGGCGAGCTCAGCCGAGCGGAAGGATGAAGGATGAAGGATGAAAGAGGGGAACTAAGTTCGGCCGCCGATCGGGCCCTGTAATTCTTTTTGTGTCAGGCGAGTCAGGAACGTTATTTGCTAGGGAGTTCGGGTAGTCGATTCTCGAAGAGGATTGCGAAGTGGTTCAAGGCTTGTTTCCAGTGGTGAATCGGCATCGTCCACTTGCGGGACGCTTCATGGATCGCCATGTAGATGATCTTCAGGGCGGACTCTTCGTTCGGGTAAATCTTACGGTTCCGCGTGAACTTGCGAATCACGCTGTTGACCGACTCGATCGCGTTGGTCGTATAGATCGCTTTGCGAATCGGCGCTGGGAAATCGAACAGCGTGATGATGTCCGTCCACTTGGCACGCCACACCTTGGCGATTGTCGGATACTTCGCGTCCCAGGCTTGAGCAAAAGTATCCAACGCCTGTTCGGCTTCGACGACGGTCGCGGCCTGGTAGATGGCCTTCAGCCCGGCAACCACCGGCTTGCTGTCCTGATCGGTCACGTAGCGCAGCGCCGCCCGCACCAGATGCACGATGCACAACTGCACGCTGGCCTGGGGATAGGCCGCATGAATCGCTTCTGCGAAGCCGGAGAGCCCGTCGATGCAGGCCACAAAGACATCACTCAGCCCGCGGTTCTTCAGGTCGGTCAAGCAACCGAGCCAGAACTTGGCGCCTTCGTTTTCACCGAGCCACAGCCCGAGCAACTCCTTGTGCCCTTGCAAATTCACGCCCAAAGCGACGTAAACCGTATGCTGCGAGACACGTCCATTCGCCCCGCGGACATGCACGACAATGCCGTCGAAATAGACGATCGGCCAGACCGGTTCCAGCGGCCGCGTGCGCCAGGCGGTCACCTCGGCGTCGAGGTCGGCGGTGATTTCCGAGATCAGCGTGGCGGAGACGTCGACGTCGTAAAGCTCGCGCACCACGTCTTGGATGTCGCGGGTGGTCATTCCCTTGGCGTACAGCGCGAGGATTTTTTCGTCGAAGCCGGGCACGCGCCGTTGGTGCTTGCCGATCACTTGCGGCTCAAACGTACTATCGCGATCACGAGGCGTGGCGATGGTCAATTCACCGAGGTCGCCTTGAATCGTTTTCGGCGAGCGTCCATTGCGGCGGTTCGGTGGGCGTTTGACTGGCGATGCAAATTGGTCGGTTGTGACGGGCATCTCACCCAACGGCTGATCGGCCTCGCTGGAGCTGGCGGCCGCTCGGCGGCCCAAATGGACATCCATCTCAGTATTGAGCATCCGCTCCAAGGCAGACTTCATCATCAATCGCATCAGGCCGTTGAGATCCGCCGCCGTCGTGGCCTGACCGGCAAACTCGTTTGCTAGCTGCTCCGCTCGTAATCGTAGAGATGCATCCATGCGTCAGTCTCCAAATCGGAAAGAGGTTGTAAAAAAATACCCATTCCCGCTAGCTGACACAATATTTCTTACAGGCCCGCCGATCGTCTGATAGGATGAAACAAGCCCTCGAACGGACGTTGATCATTTCATTCAGCGCGGCTAGCCGATCATGAAGCGTTTCACCGCTCTCAAGTTTTCGCTCCCCTTGCTCATTGCGCTACTTGTCATTTCGATGCTCGATTGGGGATGGTTCACAGCCGGACGAGCCCATCACGCGGCTGCCAGTCGCGGTGCGGCCGCATTGCCATTGCCGGATGCCGACGATCTCATCGACGAGCGGTGGCCGCTTGGCGAGCAAGAACAGATCTGCGAAGAATTGGTCCGCAGCTTGGGGGGCCACGGCGCGATCATGATCCGCGCTGAGGATCCCCGTGATTGCGGCACGTACCCGCGCCCGGAGGGATTGGAGTTCCTCACCGAGGCCAGCAAATCGGGCGGACCGCGCGAAGTGGTGTGGATCGGCGTCAGCTATCCTGACAATACACAAATTGATGAGAGAGGCTGGCGCGAACGGCGATGGGGCGAGAAAGTAAGCCGCGCGATCAGCAAGTTGACCTCTCTGCGCGATGTGTCGGTTCACTCCGAACTGTTTGGCGATGACGAAATCGCGTCGTTGCGGAATCTACCCGCGTTGCAGTCGCTGTCGCTCGGTTGCCCAATCACGGATGTCGGACTGGCCCACATTGGCCAGATCGAATCGCTCGAGACCCTCGAAATCGTGTTGAATCCAGCGGCGTCGCCGGGAGCAACAGACAAAGGGCTGACGTGCCTGGCAAACCTACCTGCCCTTTCGACGTTCCGGGTCCAGTCTGCTTCGATCCGCGGCGACATCTTGAGTCAGTTTCCCAGGCTGCGCGAGCTTTCGCTTTGGCGCTGTGCGATGTCTCCCGAAGCCTACGCGGGATTGGCCAAATGCCCAAGCCTGCAAAGCCTGGATTTGTACAGTGGATACGCCTTGGACAAACAGTGCGCCGAACCACTTGGGGCGTGTCCGGGTTTGACCCGGCTGCACATCGGTGCAGGAGTGCGCGACGACGCGCTAGTTGCCTTGTGTGCCAGCCGGTCGATCGAAGAACTGAGCCTCGATAACTGCCGCGCGGTCAGCGAACGCGGCTTTGCGGCACTGGAACCGCTGCTGCTCCGGAAGGTAAGCCTGCGCGGTCTGCAGCCAGGAAGTCGCGCCTTCGAGCATTTGGCGAACATCGAATGTCTGACTGAAATCTGGGTTCACCTGGATGCGGTCGACGCCGACCAGATTGAGGCGATCGCCACCATGAAGGGACTACAGTCGTTGACGATATCGACCGAACGAGACCACGTTCGATCGCCAATCAACCTGCAACAGCGTGCGTACCTGCAATCGCAACTTCCGGGTGCGACGATGAAATTCTACCCCTGAGTCAGGCTGGCAAATGCTTGCTTTCTTCCACAGCGCCTAGCCGTTTGTCCCCATCCCCCGTATCTCCTGCCTTCATCCCCCTATCTCCTTTCTCTCGCTTGCCTCGCGAAAATCGCCGGGATTCTCCGCGGCAAACTGCCCTTGTTCGCCGGTTGGGCCGCCGCTACTATCCCGCGCTGATTGGCTGCGCCGCGAGCGGTGCGCGCACACGACTGCCAATTGCCCGTCGAAAAGCTTTGCCAATTTTCAACGCCCGCAGAGCGATTGATACGTCGATTCCTAAGGAGATTGACCGGATGCGAGTCGCGCTGCTGCGCTCGCTGTGTCTCGCGCCGCTGGCATTGGCCGGCTGCGCTCAGAATCCGTATATGCTCCAAAGCAAGAACCAAACCCTGCTCCAGCAACAGGCCGCGCTGCAGCAGCGCAATCAAGAACTGCAAAGCCGGGCCACCGCGCTCGATCAGGATAATCAGGAGGTCCAGGCGGTGCTCGCTCAGACCCGACAGCATAGCAAGCTGGTCGAGGATCAACTGGCGGCCGTTCGCGATCAGCTCTCCAGCGCCACCGCTCAGCTGGCGCAGCTGCGCGACGACAAACAAATGACCGAAAAACAGACCGAGGCCATGATGGCCTCCACCCGCCGCCGCGCCGGCGCCACGATCACGGCCAACAACAGCCTCAGGCAGACTTTGCCCTCGATCAACCTGCCGGGCGTCGATGTCCGTCCGGACGGCGACGTGGTGCGGGTGGAAGTGCCCAGCGCCCAGCTCTTCCAGAGCGGCGGCGCCAACTTGCAGCCCACGGCGCTGCCGCTGTTGGATACGATCGGAGCCGAGCTGGCCCGGACCTATCCCGAGCAGATCATCGGCATCGAAGGACATACCGAGAGCGACATGTCCGCCGGGAACGGTTGGGCCACCAACCAGCAGCTTTCGGTCACTCGGGCGCAGGCCGTTTATCAACAGTTGGCCACCCGCGGCCCGCTCAAGCCGAGCCAATTGTTCGTCGTCGGGCATGGCGGCAATCACCCGGTCGTCTCGAACGCCACGCCCCAGGGCCGCGACCGCAATCATCGCATCGAGCTGGTCGTCTATCCGGAGAAGGTCCAGCATTAGGGCGGGGTAGCGGGGTTGGTCGATGCTGGCCCCACGCTCCGGCGGCTGTTAGCCGCCGGCTATGGGCCTCTTTCGTTCCGAGTTCCGCGTTCCGAGTTCCGAGTTTTCCTGCCCCCACTCGACATTGCCCCCCGGAAATCGACCCTCTATACTTCCTCAGACTACCGCTGCCTCCCAAGCTTCCGCCCCGCGTGTCCGGCATCCGCGCCCATGGCCTCAAGAGCCGGTGTTTCCGTCCGTCCGTTGATTTCCGCCCGGGATGCCCAGGCGCCGTTTTTCGTGGGCGTGGACGTGGGCGGCACGAATGTCAAGCTGGGCGTGGTCGACGACTTAGGCCGGCCCCTGAGTTGCGTCAGCATTGCCACCGACGTCAGCCAGGGGCCCGACGCGGCGGTGCGGCGAATGGGGGCTGCGGTTGGCCAGGCGATCGGCGATGCGCAGTTGCAAAAGGAACAGATCGCGGCGGTGGGCCTGGGGGTGCCCGGCGGGGTGGATCCGAAAACCGGTTGCCTGCTGATGCCGGTCAATTTGCCGGGATGGTGGAAATATCCGATTCGCGACCGGCTCAGTGAGGCCTGCCGGCTGCCGGTGAGCTATTTCAATGACGGAGCGGCGGCCGGTTATGGCGAGTATTGGGTCGGCGCGGGCCGAGCGCTGGAAAGCATGGTGTTGTTTACGCTTGGGACCGGAATCGGCGCGGCGATCTTGTTGGGCGAGCGGTCGGTCGAGGGCGCACATGGCACGGGAGCCGAGCTAGGACACACGATCATCGACTATAATGAAACGGGGCGACTTTGCGCTTGCGGCCAGCCTGGGCACCTGGAGGCTTATGCCAGCGCAACGGCCGTGATTCGCAGAACCGCGGAGGCGCTGGCCGCCGGGGCCAACTCGACGTTGAGCGCCCGCTTGGTTGCCGGCGAGGCGCTGACTCCGCTGGTGGTGGCCGAAGAAGCCGAAAACGAAGATGCCGTCGCGCTGACCATCGTGCTCGACACGGCCCGCTACGTAGGCATCGCGGTAGTGAACGCGATGCACACGATCGACCCGGCCGGCGTAGTCATTGGCGGGGCAATGACGTTTGGAGGGCCCGAGACCGAGCTGGGGCGGCGGTTTTTGGCTCGGATCAAAGCGGAAGTTCAAGAGCGCGCCCTGCCGGGCCTGGCCGAGCGGACCGCGATCGACTTTGCGTCCCTCGGTGGAGACGCCGGATGGATCGGCGCGGCGGGGCTGGCCCGACTCGCCGCCAGCCAGCAAGACTGATTTTTTTGAGGACTTATGCCCGACTGCAAACATATCCGAAATTTTTCGATCATCGCCCACATCGATCACGGCAAGAGCACGCTGGCCGATCGGCTACTGGAAAAGACCGGCACGCTCGAGAAGCGCGAGATGCGCGAGCAGACGCTCGACGACATGGATCTGGAGCGTCAGCGGGGCATCACGATCAAAGCCCGGGCCGTGGCCATGCGCTATCAGTACCAGGGCGAGACCTACGAGCTGAACCTGGTCGACACGCCGGGTCACGTCGATTTTCAGTATGAGGTTTCGCGCAGCCTGGCTTGCTGCGAGGGCGCGCTGCTGCTGGTCGACGCCTTTCAGGGGGTCGAGGCCCAAACCGTGGCCAACGCCTATTCGGCCATGGAGAACGACCTGACGATCGTGCCGGTGCTCAACAAGGTCGACCTGAAGCACGCCCGGCCTGAAGAGGTGAAAGAAGAAATGCGGTCGGTCCTGGGGATCGATCCCGAGGACGTGCTGCCGTGCAGCGGCAAGACTGGCGCCGGCGTGGAAGAGTTGCTCAAGGCGATTGTCGAGCGCATTCCGCCCCCCAGCGGCGACCCGGCGGCGGCGCTGCAAGCCATGGTGTTCGACTCGCACTACGACGAGTATCGCGGCGCGATCACGTACGTGCGGGTCATGAGTGGCACGGTCCGCAAGGGACAAAAAATCCGCTTCCTGCGGGCCGGCACCACCTACGACGTGCTCGAACTGGGCCAGTTCGTGCCGCAGCGCCGGGCCTGCCAGGAACTGATCGCCGGGCAAGTGGGCTACCTGATCTGCAACATCAAGGCGCTGGGCCAGGTGCACGTCGGCGACACCGTGAGCGTGCCGGGCGAGGGGGCCGCCGAACCGCTGCCCGGCTATCGCGCGCCGCAGCGGATGGTGTACTGCGGGCTTTATCCGTCCGACGGCCAGGACTTCGAAGAGCTGCGCGACTCGCTGACCAAGCTCAGTATCAACGACCCGAGTTTCGAGTTCGAGCCCGAGACGAGCGACGCCCTGGGTTTCGGCTTTCGCTGCGGGTTCCTGGGCCTGTTGCACATGGAGATCATCCAGCAGCGATTGGAGCAGGAGGCCGATCTCGACCTGGTGCAGACCGCGCCAAACGTGACCTACGAGATCGTCACCACCAGCGGCGAGACGCTTTCGATCCACAACCCCACGCAGGTGCCGGACACCGGCCAGATCGAAGAGTTCCGGCAGCCGATCGTGAAGGTGAACTTTGTGCTGCCGACCGAAGGCATCGGGCCGGTGATGCAGCTCTGCACCGACCGGCGTGGCGTTTATGTGGGGACCGAATATCTTTCGCCCACCCGCGCCATGCTGACGTTCAATCTGCCGCTGGCCGACGTGATCTACGACATGCACGACAAACTCAAGAGTGTCACCCGCGGCTACGGCACGATGGACTACGAATTGATCGGCTATTTTCCGGCCGACCTGGTGCAAGCTGGACATCATGGTCGGCGGCAAGCGGGTCGACGCGCTGAGCATCATTTGCGACCGGCGCGACGCCGACCGGCGCGGCCGGGCGATCGTCAAAAAGCTGCGCGGCGAGATCGATCGGCATATGTTCGAGATCGCCCTGCAAGCGGCCATCGGCACTCGGATCATCGCCCGGGAGACGATTTCCGCCATGCGCAAGAACGTCACGGCCAAATGCTACGGCGGCGACATCACGCGCAAGCGCAAGCTCTGGGCCAAGCAGAAGGAAGGCAAGAAGCGGATGAAATCGATCGGCTCGGTCGACATTCCGCAGAAAGCGTTTCTGGCGGTGCTCGACACGGGCGCGGAGAAGTCCTAGTGTTTTCCGCTGGTGCGATCGCAGACGAGGAAGACCAAAAGCGACACCAAGGCACAACGCCGCGACGAAGAGCGATCGCCACGAAAAGCACAAAAAGAGAATGAGAGACGTTTTGGTCTACAATTTCGTTCGCAATGCGATCCTACACGGCGCGACCTTTTTCGCGGTCGGATAGGGTGCGGGCGTCGGTCGCTGTCTGGCGGCGTTGCCGCCGGCTATTGGCCTGTGCTCCTACGGGGCGGCGGTTGAAACGGCTCCGGACGGAAATTCTATCGACTATCATACCGGCATGGCCACCGACATCGAAAGACCGGCGTACCATAGCCCCCCTGCCCTTCGATGCCGAGCCCATTCGCGCCGCAGCCTTGCATTGCGGCGACGGACGATTCGGCGAACACATCGACGATTTTCTGCACAACGTGCTAGGGCTTCCCACGTACGACCGGCTGGCCGTGCCCGGCGGCGCCGCGTGTCTGGCCGGACACTTTGCCACCTATCGCGAGGAGGAAGCGCTGGCCGAGCAGCTGCGCTTTCTGATTGCCCACGAAGGCTGCGCCTACTACGGCGAGCGGCTGCACATTTCGCCGTTGCAGCTTCACGCGACGCAATTGTCCGACCTGGAGAAGGCGGTGGTGCGCGTCCGTTCGCTCGGCAACCATCTGGCGGTCAATCCCTTCTTCGCCTAGCGCGAAAACGACCGGGTGCGCTTCGAGCCGGTGGGGTTTTAGCGTAACGCTCAGCCCGTACCGGCCAGCAGCAATTCAAGGTAACTGCGGCGCTCGCCGTGGCCCAAATGCAACTCGGCGGCCAGGGCCGCCAGGCTCGCTCGGGCGGCATCGATATCTTTTTCGTCGGCGATGATCTCCAGTTCGACGAAGGTTCCCACTCGCTCGACCTGGTCCAAGGCCGCCTCGACATCGTGCCCCTGCCAGCGAAGTTCCAGTGTGCGGCGGCACTTGCGGATTTCGGCCACGGGGCGAAAGCCGAGTGCCGCGAGCAGTGCTGCAAACTCTTCGAAGCCCGGCTGGCCGGGGGCCAAATCGATTTCGATCTCCTGGCGGGTCTTGGTCGCCTGATCGACTTTGGGGCCCTTATAGGTCACGTAGTTTTTCTGGCCCACGCGGCGAATGCGGAGTGCCTCGTCGGTTTGGGAAAAATCGCGCGCCGGATGTGCAAAATACAGGTCCGCTTGCTGCACTTCGCCGCCTGGGGTGGCGCCGAAGGTCAGCAGCTTTTGTTCCACGGCCGCGAATTCGCCCACGGCGAATTTTTGCTCGACTTCCAAACTCATGCGATGCCTCGCCGAGGACAAAACCAAACTCTGTCCGACTGTCCGACCCCGTTTCGTCGACCCCTTGAACGATGAACGACAGGCCAATCGAACGGCCCAACAACGATCGGCCGATGGGCCGGCGGGGACCGCCGGGTCACGTGCATCGCAACCAAGGCGGGCGCTAATTCTCCGGGGTTTGCACCAGGCCCAAGGCGTAGGGCAAGCCATCGTTCACGACTCCATAGATGCCGACGGACAGATTGTGCTTGACCGTGATCGTCAGAAAGTTGAGGTCCGCCAGGCCGATCCGGTCGCTCAGATAGGTATCCGTCGGTTCGAGCCCATTGGCGCCCAGTCGTGCAAACATCGCTTGGAAGGTGTCGATCGCACTGTTGAATCGGACGAGCCGCAATCCCGCCACGGCATATCCGGGCCTGGCCAGCAGCTCGATCGTTCGGCCCCGCGCCGCGTTTCCGACCGTCGTTCCTTTTTCGGTGCCGCGTTTGGTCCAATAAATCGGCGTGATCGACGTAAGGGCGCGGGCCGAGTCGTCAAAGGTGATCCTGAAGCCTGCCAGGATGAGACCGGCGGGCGGAACTTCGACGAAATTGGCGCCCTCGGACGCGCCGAACATCTCGCCACGCACCAAACTTCCGGCGGCGATAAGTTTTTTGATCTTGGGGGCCAATTTGGTCGCCAGCGGCTCGCCGAGGGCGCCGCGCTCGACAGTGTCGGCGGCGCCGGTGGTAGCTTGGATCGCGCGGGACGCTGCGGGCCGCGACTTGCCAAGCTCTTCGACGCGCTTGTTCACCTTGGTCTGGGCCAACCCTTTGAGGCCAGGCAACGCGGCGCTGTACCACTTGTCGCAGCGCTCGAGGCAGTCGGATTTTTCTTTTCCTTTGGCGTGCTCGGCCAGCGCCCACCACAAGTCGCCGAGTTTGGCCTGTTCGTCCGGAGCCGTAGGAGAGTTGATCTCCGCCGCCGCGCACTCGCGCAGGCGCAAGGTCGCTACCCCGAGCCAGATGGGGCAGGCCCGCGGCCCAATCCTGCTTGACGAAACAGAGGTATTTGCCAACGGTCAATTGCGCCTCGGCATCGGCGGCATCGGCGGCGAGCTTTGCCTCGGCCTTCTGGTACGCGTCGAACAGTTTCTTAGCGTCGTTGATCTCGGCCACACGGGCCGCAATAATCCGCATCGAAGCGGCATCGTTGACTTTGCGGGCCGAGGCGGACGCCAGGGCCAGCAGACGGCGGGCAATTTCGTAATCGCTCGCGGCGATCGCCTGTTCGGCAATCGGCAGCAGCGCCTCGACCAGTTCCTTGCGTGCAGCTCCCGGCAACGTGTCGCGCTCTTTCAAGAACGGTTCCAGATAAGCCACGCTTTCCTTGGCCGCGTCGACGACGAATTGCTCGCTCTGCTCTCGGATGATCTGCAGCGCAAATGCCGGACTTCCGCCGGATCCGGCGAGCGAGCGGGCTTCACCTAGCAGTGCGTAGCGCTCCGGTGCGCTCTGGCTTTCGCCGGCCTGCTGGAGCAGCTTTTCGGCCAGCGCGATCTTTTCAGCCGGTTTCTTGGCGAGCTTGAAATCCTCGGAAAACACGTCCCGGATCAGCTTGGCCGCCGTTTCGACCTCGCCGCCGTCGGGAACCGCCACGCGGTGCTCAGGCCTGGGAGGCGCGCCGGCGGCCCATTGCGCCCCTTTGGCGTTCTTCACGGGCGCAAGAGCCATGCCTTGCAAATCCCAAACTCGCAACAGCTTGTCATCGCCGCCGGAAAGGGCATACTTGCCGTCGGCGGTCAGCGCAACCGTGCGCACGATATCGGTGTGGCCCGCGAATTTCTTCAGTTCCCTTCCACTTTTGGCATCCCACAGGCGAACCGTTTTGTCGGCTCCGCCGGAGAGCACAAATTTTCCATCCGGCGACATTGCCGCTGCGTACACCGGGCCTTCATGGCCGCTGAGCGTGCGCACGCTTTTCATCGAGCTAAAATCCCAAATCCGCAACGTCCGATCCTCGCTGGCAGTTACCCCCTTGGCCCCGTCGCGCGAGATCGCCATTCCCCAAATCGTTCCGCCGTGTCCTAGTAGATCCAAGCTTTGCTGACTATGAATATCCCAGCAATGCAAGTTGTGGTCGGCCCCGGGCACGTACTGGTGCTGCGGCAGCGTCCAACGTCCGCCGTAGGCCGCGTAAAGACGCGAGGCGTCCGGCGCCAACGACAATGCGTTGACGTCCGACGTGTTGCCAAATTGCAACAACTCGATTCCGCGACCCATCCGTTCCACGTCCGACGCATCCACGACGGAACCCCCGTACTGCCCGCCACGGGCGAGAATCAAGTGACCCTCTGCGGTCACCACGCTCACGCAAGCCGTCCCGCCACCATAGTGGCCAATGATCTTGGTCCCGACTTTTTGCAAGTGAGTCACATTCTCGGCTCCATGTGCCAGATATTTGCCATCCTGCGAAAACCAGAGACTGGTGGGATGGTGATCGGCGTTGCGGATCAATTCTGGAAGCGGCCGCCGTCCGGCAAGATCCCAGGCCCGCAAAGGGCTTGCCGGGAACCACTCGAACGAGCCGCTGACGACCTGATTCGGATCGATCGGATTGGCGGCAATGCAGGTAATGTGGCTCGTGTGCCCGGCCAACTCGAAGTTCGCCGAGGGCACGGCCTGAGCCGGCTGCGGCGCGAGCTGCGGCGGTGAGACTGGCGGTTCGACGCGCGCCACGTCCGGCCGGTCGACGACCGGATCGGTCGACCCCCGCCCGTTGTCGGGGAGCGCAGCCGGCTCGCTCGCGGCAACAGTCGCTCGGCCTTCTGGCGGCGGTGAGGTCGGATCGGTGGGCCCTGTGGTCTCGGGCGAGGTCGATTCGACCGGCTTGACCGGCGGTGGCGACGAATCTCTGTTGGTGGTTTTCTCTACCTCCAACGGCGCGACCGAGATCGACTGCGCAGCGTTGGCCTGACTGCGCGTGGCCGACGACGACGCCGGCGATGGTCGCCGGTTCGGGTTGGGACGGTTGCTTGTGCGATATCAATAGCAACCCGACACCGACCAGCAGCGCCGCGGCCACTCCCCCGGCTGCCAACGTCGGCACGCGAGTCGACCTGGGTTTCCTGCGCGATTTCGCCGTCCAATTTGTGGGTATCGCTGACGCAACCGCGGCAAAATCCGCAGACGGCGCCACGAAGGCACGTGCCGGCGTGGGAGTTTGCCGCGGTTCCACCGGGACCGGCTGGGCCCGAATCGGATTCGTCGCCGGCACCGCGACGACGGGCGCGATCGGCGCGGCGCTTGCCGCGGAACGTGACTGGGCCGCCAATTGGTCGCGCAGTTGGCGATCGTAGGTCGCTTTGCGATCCGGCTTCAACAGACAGAGCTTGGCCGAAGAAAGCTCGTTGAGCAGTCGTTGTGAAAGGGCCGCGTACGGGCCCAGCTTATGGCGCTGCACGTGCGCCATTTGCCGATCGGCCGCTTCGTGAACCACGTCCGGATCGCTCTCGAACAGACTTAACCCCAAAAGCCGGTAGAGGTTAGCCGGCTGTTCCTCGGGCGGAATGCCCAGCCATTTGCGGTACGGATCGAATTGCTCGGACATGGGCTGCTCGCGCAAGCAGACGGCAAATTATTGCCGGGTATAGAGATTCCTATTGTGCCGCACTTGGCCGGCCCTTTCAACCTAGGAAAAAAACGGCTAACCGGCCAATTTGATGCCCGAATCACCTTCGATCATCGGTCGCCGTTCGTGACGGCGGCGTCAATTCCCGGAGTTTTCAGGAATGCTCGGGCCGCTTTACGTCCGCTTGGCCGAATGTCAATCAGCGACTGGCCCGCCGAATGCACGGCGGACTTGCTGAGACGCAGGAGTATAATCCCCTAGGTCGCCTCGACCCGCCCAGGCGGTCAAGAGACCAACGAACCTGAGCCGAGCGAAACAGGCGGTGCCTAAAATGAGTAATACCGATATCGACGGGCCGGTGATTCGGCGGCGCAGACGGTCGGCCGGATCGTGGGTCATATTGGCCATTTTGGCGGCGATCGTTTGCATTTACCTGGCCCTGGTCGTCGGCCGGCATACCTTGGGACTGTTTCCCGATCGTGAGCAGGCCAGCCAGCATCCGGCGGTCGGTCGAACGTTGAGCCATCTCAAGCTACAGCCGCTGACGGGTGATGCCGCACCGGTCACGCTCGACGAGCTGCGCGGGCAAATCGTCCTGTTGAATTTCTGGGGCACCTGGTGCCCCCCCTGCCGCGAAGAATTTCCGCACCTGGCAGCCTTGGCAGAAAAACTCAAGGACCAGGCCGGCTTTCGCTTGCTGTCGGTCTCTTGCGGCACGGGCCCGGACAACGAGCTGGACACCCTGAAGTTCGCCACGCAAGCGTACTTGCAGCACGAGCATTCGCGGCTCTCCACCTACGCAGACCAGTCGGCCTACACCCGGCGCAGCGTCGCGATGACGCTCGAGGAAACCGATTTCGCTTACCCGACCACGATGCTGCTCGACGGCGAAGCGCGCATCCGCGGCGTGTGGCTGGGCTACATCGACGGTTACACCGAACAGATGCAGCAGCTCGTGGACGAGTTACTGCATCCGGCGGGCAAATAGTCTTTCGCTTTACAACGCGCGTTAGCCGGGCGCCGCATCCGCCAACTGTCGGCGCAGCTCGGCCACCGCGGCGGCCGGATCGGCATGCTCCAGCACCGCCCCGCTGACCGCAACCCGTGTCACCCCGCACGCACGCACTTGGGCCACGTTGGCGGCCGTGATGCCGCCGATGGCAAAGGCCGGCAGCCCGATCTCGCGGCTGACTTCGGCCAAGAGCTGCAAACCCGGAAATTGTTGGAACTCTTTGGTCCGCGAAGTAAATGTCGGACCCAGGCCGATGTAATCCGCGCCATCCAGAACCGCTGAGCGAGCCTGGTCCAGCGAGTGCGTCGAGACGCCCACAAGCATGCCTGGCCCGACAATCGACCGAACGTCCTTGACGCCCAACTCGTCCTGCCCCACGTGCACACCGTCGGCCTGCGCGAGCAGCGCCAGGTCCGGCCGGTCGTTCATGATGAACAAGGTCGACGTGCCCCGTGTTCGGGACCGCAGCAGCCGGGCGAGCTCGATCAGTTCACGGTCAGGCAATTGTTTGTCGCGCAACTGAATCAGGTCCACCTGGGCCGAGACCAGCGCCTCGACCAACCGTTCGAATTCCTCCAGCGACGCGCGGCCGTCGATCAAGACGTAGAGCCTCGCCGCGGCCAGTCGCGAACGGCTGTCGGCGGCCGTACCGATCGCGCGCTGCAGCGTGTAGGTGCGATACCTTAGCGATTCCAGCTTCGCCGCGGCGAGCGGATCGAGAGTCTTGGCATATTCTTCCAGGCTCCGCAGGGCTTGCTGCATGCGTTGGAACCCAGCCTCGACCACGTGGCCGGCGCCCGCCCGGGCTTGCTCGCTGGCGAGCGTCAGGCCCGCGCCGACGTCGGCGCGGGTTTCGCGGGCGGCCAGCCGCTCAGCGGGCGGAAAAACTTCCAGCGCCGCGGTCAGGTCATGACGCAGTGTCTTGCATTGGGCTGTCAGAAACCGGTCGTCGAGCCCAAATCGTGCGTAGTCTTCGATGACCCTCAGCCCTTCGCCGGCCCGATTGGCCGCCGCATCGAGAATCCGCCAGATCGCGGTCCGCTCGGTCGCCGGCCGGTCATTGCCGCGCTCGTTGCGCACGTCATCCACGGCGGCGGGCTCGACGGGCAGGACGTTCCGCTCGTGCCCAACCAGCCGATGAATTTCCGTCTCGAGCTCGTCAACGTCTAGGCCCCGCTCGCGCAACCAATCGGCAACCTCGTTTTGTCCGGCGGCCAGCCCCAACAGCAGGTGCTGGGTCGCCAGCTCGATCGGCCGTGGATAGTCGTCCAGGCGCTGTTCGGGCGCTCAGCACCGCTTCGATCACCACCGGCGCAAGCTCCGCCGGGGGGCGAATAACGCCGGGTGCGAGCGGCCGCAGCTGCGGCCAGCGCCGGCGGACTTCGGCGGCGTCGATTCCGTGGGCCGCTAGCAGCAACGCGGCCCGGCACTCGGGCTCTTCCAACAAGCCCAGCAACAATTCCTGCGGTTCTAGGAAACCGGCGGCGTCGCTAGCTGTCCAGCGCAGGCAAACTCTAAAGCTCGCTGGGCGCCGGCGGTTAGTTCGAATTTCGTCACCCATTCACTTCCCTGTGCCCGCGGAGGCAGAAGTCGACAGCAGCGGCCGCAGCGCCGCCTCGAATACGCCGGCCTGACGCATGAAGCCCAGATCGGTCGGATGCGAGCCGTCGACCGTGCCTTCTCCGTCGCTGCCGATCAGATCGGTTCCAGCCAGATAGGAGAGATGCCTGATTCCATCGCCCAGTAGCCGTTGGTACGCATCGTGCAGGGCTGTTTGGTTGAGCGCTGGCGGGGGGGGTGCAGCGTCAAAGATCCCGGCATTGGCGTAGATTCGCGCGTCAACCAATAAAATGGGCGTTTCCGGGTCGCGCCTTGCGCAACGTCATGACGAGCGGCTCGGTGCGCTGGCTGACCTGATCCACGGACATATTCGGCACACAGTCGATCACGTACACCGCCGGATCGAGCTCGGCCAACAGCGCGGCGATTTCGGGGTCCATCGTGCCGTTGCCGGAAAATCCCAGATTGATCACCGGAAAACCAAGACGACGTCCTAGGATCGCGGTGTGGACCATCCCCGGCCGCGAAGCGCATCCACCCTGGGTGATCGACGTGCCGTAAAACACGATCGCTTTGCGCTCGCCGGGACCGTAAGGGCCGGCCTTGGACAACTTTGCCGTCTTGGGCAAGCCAAGTTCGACTGACGACACGCCGTTATAAAGCGGCAAATAGAGCAGAAATTCGTGCTCGCCCGGCGGCAGGTCGGCAGCCAGTCGTGCGCGAGCCTGCTGCTGATCTGGTCGCCCGACCCCCAGCCAGTGCCATTGGCCCTCGTGTTTAACATACAGATCCAGTCCACTGACGCCGGTGGCCGGCATATGAGGGCTGGCCAAATGTTCCGAAGTGGTGGTCCAACGGGCCAGGATTGCGGAAGCGTCCGTAATGAAACGCGCGCACAACCCGGCGGAATTTCGCGAGAGATCCCAAACGGGCGCCCGAACGACGCCTTCGGCCTTGGCCGGCAATCGATCGAAAAACGCCTTCGTGTCCGTCCATCCTCGCCCCTCGACGTCAAGCGCGCCCAGATCGTACCACAGTGTCTCGCTGTCCGGCTCGGCCACCGCCTTTGCCTGGTCGATTACGTCGCCGGCGAGCGCCGGCGAGGCGGCGAGCACAAGCATCGATAGCATGTTCGCAAAGCGGTACGGCAAGTTTTGACTCCTTCGCGAGCTACAAAAAAGTTGTGTGCTTTCAGTGACCGACCGACCCCGGGTTCATGATAACGGCCGGCAAACCCCTATCGCAACGAGCAACCCAGCGCTCTCCAACGGGTCTGCGGGTCGATCCAAGGGGTGTGCTGCGATGGAACTTGCTTTCTGCATGGCGCCGGCAGTGTCGCCTTACTATTCGGCATAACAGTCACAAGCGAAATCCACGGAAATGACAGCAACTTGTCGGTGCCTTGGCCGGCGGCGTGACGGAACCGGCCGGCGATCGGCGCGCACCCTAAGTGACAGTCGGGAAAGCGGCCGAATCGCTCATCCTAACCCTAACGGGCGCTGTCATTTGCCTTGCTCCGCCGAGGGCAAAGGGATAGAATTCGCACGTCTGGCGCTGGCCCACCGGAGGCCGGCAGAAACCTCGCGGGCGAACAACTTCAGCCGGATGGAGAAGCGAACGGATGCGCTTGGTTCGGTGGGCGACCTATCTTTGGCCAGGGCTTCCGCAACTGTGGTTTGACGGGGCATGGACTGGACTTGCGCTGTCGATTGGCTTTTCGTTTCTCTTGAACTTGCTGCTCGTGGCCAGTCTGGTTTGGGTCGAGTTGTTGGAGCCGAACGTTTTGCGTCTGGGTTGGCTCTCATTGGTATTGGCTTGGACGTGTTCATTGGCGTTGATGGGCTGGGGAGAGCGGGTGAACGCGGCACAAATCGATTCACCCGCCCAACAGGACTTGTTTCGCCACGCCTTGGCGGAATACTTAAGAGGCGCGTGGTTCGAAGCGGAGGCGCTGTGCGAGCAGGTCGTAGTTCGTGACCCGCGCGACGTCGATGCGCGGCTGATGTTGGCTACGCTCATGCGTCGAACGAAACGCTATGCCGATGCCCGGCTGCAAATGGCCGAGCTCGAACGACTGGAAAATGCAAATAAATGGCAGTCGGAAATCCAACACGAGAAACAACTTCTGGAGCAACTCGAAGACGTCCGGCGAGCTGCCTAAACCATGGCAGCCTGGCCGCGGGGCGGCGAGCGGAGCAAGAACAAAAGTCTGCGTTTTACGTAAACTGTTAAAAAGAGTGAGAGAGCGCTGAAAGCGAACCGGCCGCGCGAGCCATAAGGCCCCGCGGCTCCCCTCGCTAGAACGGGAGACACTAGTAACATGTACGAACGATTCACCGATCGCGCCCGCAAGGTCATGCAACTGGCCAACCAAGAGGCGCAACGCTTCAACCACGAATACATCGGCACCGAGCACGTGCTGCTGGGCTTGATCAAGGAAGGCAGCGGCGTCGCCGCCAACGTGCTCAAAAACCTCGACGTCGATCTGCGCAAGATCCGCCTCGAAGTCGAAAAGCTCGTCCAGAGCGGGCCCGACATGGTCACCATGGGCAAGCTGCCGCAAACGCCCCGGGCCAAAAAAGTCATCGAGTATTCGATGGAGGAAGCCCGCAACCTGAACCACAACTACGTCGGCACCGAGCACATCCTGCTCGGCCTGCTCCGCGAGCAGGAGGGCGTGGCCGCCCAGGTGCTGATGAACCTGGGATCTGAAGCTGGAAGAAGTCCGCGAGGAAGTGCTCAACCTGCTGGGCCACGGCCTGGAAGGGCAGCGAAGCCACCGAACGCGGCGGCAGCCGAGCGCAGCGGCCAGCGGCGGCGAGTCGCCCAAGAGCGGCAAGTCCAAGACCCCGGCCCTCGATAGCTTCGGCCGCGACCTGACCGAACTGGCCCGCCAAGGCAAGCTCGATCCGGTCATCGGCCGCGAGAAAGAAATCGAACGGGCGATCCAAATCCTCAGCCGCCGCACGAAGAACAACCCCGTGCTGCTGGGCGAAGCCGGCGTCGGCAAGACGGCCATCGTCGAAGGCTTTGCCCAGCGCGTCATCGAGGGCAACGTGCCCGAGCTGTTGGCCGATCGCCGGATCGTGGTGCTCGACCTGGCGATGATGGTCGCCGGCACCAAGTATCGCGGTCAGTTCGAAGAGCGGATCAAGGCGGTCATGAACGAAGTCCGCCGGGCCAAGAACACGATCCTGTTCATCGACGAGTTGCACACCCTGGTCGGAGCGGGCGGAGCCGAAGGGGCCATCGACGCCTCGAACGTGCTCAAGCCGGCCCTGGCGCGCGGCGAAATCCAGTGCATCGGCGCCACCACGCTCGACGAGTATCGCAAGTACATCGAGAAGGACAGCGCCCTGGATCGCCGGTTCCAGGTGGTGATGGTCGAACCGTCGACCAAGAGCGAAACGGTCGAGATCCTCAAGGGTCTTCGCGACCGCTACGAGCAGCACCACCGCGTGCAGATCACCGACGACGCCCTGGCGGCGGCCGTCGAGCTGTCGAGCCGCTACATCACCGGCCGCTGCCTGCCGGACAAGGCGATCGACGTGATCGACGAGGCCGGCGCCCGCGTGCGGCTGAAGGCCATGACCCGTCCGCCCGACCTGAAGGAGATCGACGAAGAAGTCGAGAAGCTCAACAAGGAAAAGGAAGAGGCGGTCGCCAATCAGGATTTCGAAAAGGCCGCCGCCCTGCGCGATCAGGCCGACAAGCTGAAGAAGAAGAAGCAGACCATCACCCGCGACTGGCGCGAGAAATCGCGCGAGGCCGACGGCGTGGTCGACGAGGAAGTGATCGCCGAAGTCGTCTCCAAGATGACCGGCATCCCGCTCACCCGGATGACGACCGAAGACAGCATGCGGCTGATGCAGATGGAGGCCGAGCTGCACAAGCGCGTGATCAGCCAGGACGAAGCCATCAAGCGCATCTCCAAAGCCGTGCGGCGCAGCCGCAGCGGGCTGAAGGACCCCAAGCGGCCCACCGGCTGCTTCGTGTTCGCCGGCCCGACCGGCGTCGGCAAGACGCTGCTGGCCAAGGCCCTGGCCGAGTTCATGTTCGGCGACGACGACGCGCTGATCCAGATCGACATGAGCGAGTACATGGAGAAGCACAACGTCAGCCGCTTGATCGGCGCTCCGCCGGGCTACGTCGGATTCGAGGAAGGCGGCCAGCTCACCGAGAAGATCCGCCGCCGCCCCTACGCCGTGGTGCTGCTTGGACGAAATCGAGAAGGCCCATCCCGACGTGTTCAACATGCTGCTGCAAGTGATGGAAGAAGGCCGCTTGACCGACAGCTTCGGCCGCAACGTCGACTTCCGCAACACGATCCTGATCATGACCACCAACGCCGGCGCCGAGGCGATCAAGAACGAGTCGGCGTTCGGCTTCCAGCGGCCCGACGGCGACGCCTCGTACGAAAGCATGAAGGACCGCGTCAACGAGCGGATCGAAAAGGTCTTCCGGCCCGAGTTCCTGAACCGCTTGGACGACGTGATCATCTTCCGCCACTTGACGACCGACGACCTGAAGGAAGTCATCGATCTGGAGCTGTCCAAGGTTCGCGATCGGCTGGGCGAGCGCGGCCTGAAGCTGCGGCTCAGCGACGGGGCCAAGGAGCTGATCATCAAGAAGGGCTCGAACACCGACTTCGGCGCCCGGCCGCTGCGGCGTTCGATCGAGAACTACGTCGAGGATCCGCTGTCCGAAGAACTGCTCAAGGGCGAGTTCCAAGGCAAGGACACGATCGTGGTCGACGTCAAGGAAGTGGGCGGCAAGAAGCAGCTCATCTTCAAGGCCGTCAACGGCGACGGCGAAGCCGATGCGGCCCTGGCCCTGCAGTGCCGTCGGCAGCGACAGCGCCGCCGAGAAGCCCAGCGAGTGATCGACGCGGCTTTAGTTACTACGTCTCAAAAACCGAACCGCCGCTCCCGAATGGGGGCGGCGGTTTTTTTGTGGTCGATGATGCCGCACATGGGAGCTACGGCGCTATGAAATGGGGGTGAAGAATTACGAACGATTTGGCGACAAGGTACAATCGGAAGAGGCCTATCCGAACGCATTTTAATTTGAAGCAACCGATGATTCAAAAACTGACCAAACACGGCAACGATTTGGCCTTGGTGCTGGATCGTTCGACGCTCCAGTCGCTGGGTATCGACGAGACCACGCCACTGGAGATTTCCAGCGACGGCAACTCACTCAAGATTGCGCCGCTGCGCGAGGGCGAACCCAGCTTGCCATTCCAACAAGCGCTCGACGCCAGCAACACGCGCTTGGAAAAGGGCCTGCGGCGGTTGGCAGAGTGAAATGGAGCCGCGCTTCCTGTCACTCGACGAATTGCTGGTGATCCACCGCGACCAGATCGAGCGTTACGGCGGATCACCGTTGGTCCGCGATCTGGGACTGCTTCAAGCGGCAGCTGCCACGCCAGCGGCGGGTGTCACGGGCAAATACTTGCATGCCGGCTTGCCCGAGATGGCTGCCGCGTACCTCTTCCACATTGTGAAAAATCACCCTTTCGTCGACGGCAACAAGCGCGTTGGCGCGGTCGCCGCCGACGTGTTCCTGGCGCTCAATGGCCTGCAACTGGCGGTCGATCCCGACGAATATGCGGACCTTGTCATTGCGGTTGCGTCGAGCAAAATCGGCAAATCTCCGGTTGCCGATTTCATCCGATCCCACGTCGAGCGTTTCTGAACAGCATCGAACGGTAACAACTGCCTGGATGGGCAGCCCCATCGCTGGCTGCCGGCTGGCCATTGCAAAAACTTCGCAATGTCGGCGTTCTTCGCTACGATGATCCGATTGCACCGGCTCCTGCTCCTCGACGACTAGCGGAGGAAATTTCCCATGTCCCAAGACCCCACGCGCCGCGAGTTCCTGCAATCCGGCATCGCCGCCGGCACCGTTCTGAGCCTGGCCGACGCTCTATTGGCCGCGCAAAAAGACGATGGCCAAGGCCTGCCGACGCGGCCGTTGGGCAAAACGGGGGTCGAGGTGTCGATCATTGGCCTGGGCGGATGGGACATTGGCCGACTGGGCAAGGATGATGGGGAAGGGGCCGCCATCGATCTGATGCACGCGGCCATCGATAACGGCCTGACCTTCTTCGACAACTGCTGGGACTATCACGACGGCTACAGCGAAGACGTCATGGGCCGCGGCATCGAGGGCCGCCGAGATAAAGTCTTTCTGATGACCAAGAACTGCGAGCGCGATTACCAGGGCTCGCTCAAATGTCTCGAAGACAGCCTGCGCCGGCTCAAGACCGACCACCTCGACCAAGCGCTGGGCGTGGGCCGCGACTTCAAGCCGATGTCCGCCGACGAGATGGACCGGCTCCGCGAACAGGTCAAGGACGCGGCGCTCGACGGTCGTCACGAGATGTTCAAGACCAGCAAGGTCTTCGACGGCCCGCACCATCGCAAGCAACACCGGTTCGATACACAGCTCAACGGATAGGCGGGCAGAGCCATTGACGTTACGCGCGGGTCGCGCGACGGCCCCCCACCGGTCGCAGCCGGTGGGCTTAACGGGGTGCTCTTTTCTTCGTAAACAACTCTGCCCTTTCCTCGTTATCTCCCCGTATCCCGTCGTATCCCCTGATCCCCTTCTCTCTTCGTCCCAAAATCCGGTTCGACCCTACAACTTTCGCCCCAGCGCTTCGGCCACTTTGCGGCACATAGTCATCGTCTCTTCGAATTGCTTGAAGGTCAGCGATTGATAGCCGTCGCTCAGGGCCGTCTCGGGACTGGGATGCACTTCCAAGATCAACCCGTCGGCGCCGGCGGCCACGCTGGCGGCCGCCATCTGCGGCACCAGATAGGTATGGCCCGTGCCGTGACTGGGATCGACGACGACCGGCAGATGGGTTTTGGCGTGCAGGTAAACCACGCTGGCCAAGGGGAGCGTGAAGCGGGTGTGGGTTTCGAACGTGCGGATCCCGCGTTCGCAGAGCATGACGTTCGGGTTGCCGGCATTCAGAATGTACTCGGCCGCCAGCAGCAGTTCTTCGATCGTGGCGCTGGGGCCGCGTTTGAGCAGCACGGGCCGGTCGACTCCGCCCACAGCTTCCAGCAAGCGATAGTTCTGCATGTTGCGCGCGCCGACCTGCAGCACGTCGGCATAACGGGCCACCAGCTCGACGTCTTCGGTGGCCACCACTTCGGTGACGACCGCCAGGCCGGTCTCGGCCCGGGCGACGGCGAGCATTTTCAGCCCATCCTCCTTGAGCCCCTGAAAGCTGTAGGGACTAGTCCGCGGCTTGAACGCCCCGCCGCGCAGGGCCGTTGCGCCGGCCGCCTTGACCGCTTTGGCCGTGGCCATGATTTGTTCTTCACTTTCGACCGAGCAGGGGCCGGCGATCACGCCCATGGTGCCGCCCCCCACCACCAGGCTGCGCGTGCGGACCACGGTGGAGTCCGGCTTGAGTTCGCGGCTGGCCACTTTGTAGGGCGCAAGGATCGGCACCACTTCGGACACGCCCGGCCCACTCTCGAGCGATTCTTTGTGGGTTCGGCGGTCGTCGCCGACGGCGGCGATCACCGTGCGCTCGGTGCCGACGATGACGTGGGCTTTCAGCCCGAGCGATTCGATCCGCTGGACCATGTGGTTGACGTCCTGCTGGCTGGCGTTGGGTTTCATGACCACAATCACGTCGGAGGACTCCTATAAGTCAGAATGGGGGTGAGTATTGCTCGCACGGAAAGACGAAAAAAGCCCCGGGACGGCTGGAGGTCCCGGGGCTTTTGTCTTGTGCTGCAAGGGTTTTTGAATGCCCTCAGCCGACCCCGCGACCCCGGGGGCTGAAAAAGTACCAAAAGTAAATACCGACCGTGTAGCACATGCGATTATTCTGCTTGGCGGCCGGTCCAATTGCAAGAGTCGGCATGCCCGCGTGAAACCCTCTGCCCCACGGGCCGGCCGAGCAACCGGCCCGGTGCGATGGTTGGCACCTGCGTGGCAACAGCACTATAATACCCGCGCCTTACCCCATCCCCGCTTTCGTGCTTGCCGAAGGATCCCCACCCATGCGAACCGTCGCTGCTGGCTTGACTTTGCTCTGGTGTCTGGCGTCGTCGATGGCAACCGCCGAGGACAAGTTCACGCCTTTGTTCAACGGCAAGGACTTGGAAAGCTGGAACGGCGATCCGGAATTATGGAAGGTGGAAAATGGCGCGATCGTCGGTTCGACGGACAACAAGACGCTCGCGCACAATTCGTTCCTGGCCACGAAGAAGATCTATAAGAACTTCGTGCTCAAGGTTAAGTTCAAGCTCCGCAATCACAACTCGGGCATTCAGTATCGCAGCAAGCAGGGAGACGACTATGTCGTTACCGGCTACCAGGCCGACATCGCCGACAACGCCTTCATGGGCATTCTGTACGAGGAGGGGGGGCGCGGAGTGCTGGCCGAAGTCAACGGCCCGGAAGTGGCCAAGCACGTCAACAAGGACGACTGGAACGAATATGTGATCACCGCCGAGGGACCGCACCTGAAGCAGGACCTCAACGGCTTCACGACCGTCGATTACACCGAAAAGAGCGACAAAGGCGCGACCGAAGGCGTCATCGCGTTTCAGTTGCACGCGGGCCCGAAGATGCAAATCGAGTTCAAGGATGTCGAGATCCGCGAACTGCCGTGACCGGTGGATGGCAAACTTTTTCCAAAAGGGGATACGGGGATACAACGGGATACGGGGGATGACTAAGGAGAAATTTGGAACTGAAGGCGGCGAGCGGGGAACGGGGAAGGCGGCTTGACGATCCAGCACGGTGCCCTTTCGGTGAGCGCACAATGGCTGCGTGCGATCTAATTTTGGTATGCCGATCTTGGCCCCAAACTGTTACTGTCCATACTCTTCGTTCTCATCCCTGCTCTTCGTCATCCCCTCTATCTCGTCGTATCCCCCGATCTCCTTCGAAAAACCTTTGCCACGGCAGCAGCCTTAGAGTTTGCCCGATCGGCAAATCCGTGCCCTTAAATTTGACTTACGCGGTAAAAATAGCCGAAGATACCGACGTCCCCTCCCGTGCTTTGATCGGCGAATTCATGGTGCATCGGTTATTGGTTACCTTGCTGGCGGCCGCCATGCTCTTCGCCCCGGCGATCGGCAGCGTGAGTCGCTGCACGGGTTCGATAGCCAAAACCGCGACCTGCTGCTGTTGCCAGCACACAAGCGGGCCTTCCGACTGCTGCCAGTCCAATCGCAAAGCCTGCTGCCGGCAAGCCGAAAGCTCCAGCGGCGCGGCACACCCATGTTGCTGCCGGCACACCAGGCCCCAGCCGGCGATTCCCGCCGAAAGGCGTGAAGAGCAGCGCTGCGACTCCGTTGTGTCGCTGGCCGGTCAGTCGGCAGCCCCCTGGGTGCCTCCACAAGAGGTACGGCTCGGCCAGCCGGCTCACGAAGTCTCGAGCGGTCTTTCGGTCCGACGGGCCCTGCTGTGCCGCTGGCTGATCTGACGCCGCGCTCGACAATCTCTGTTCGGGTCGGGTGCCATGTGGTATGGTCCCGGTCGCTTGATCAAGCATTCTCTCTCGAAAGGAAAACTACGATGAAGTCTCGTCTGTTTTTGTCGGCATTGGCGGTCGCGGCTCTGATCGCGGCCCACTCGCTGCGGGCCGAAGATAAGGCACCGGGCAAGGATGTCAAATGTCCCGTCTCGGGCAAGGCCATCAATCCCGCCTCGTTCGTCGAGTTCAATGGCGGCAAGGTTTATCTCTGCTGCGACGGATGCCCGGCCGCGTTCAAGAAGGATCCGGCCAAGTATACCGCCAAGGCGAATCACCAGATGGCCCAGACCGGCCAGATCGTGGAAGTGACTTGTCCGCTGTCGGGCAAGAAGTTGAATCCGGAAACGGCCTTGGACATTGACGGCGTGTCGGTCACTTTCTGCTGCAACAATTGCAAGGGCGCGGTCGCCAAGATGACGCCCGACGAGCAGGTGGCAAAGGTGTTCACAGACGTCTCGAAGAGCTACGAGCCGGCCCCCGAAGCGAGCAAGTAACTCGTCACTCGTAAGACCACTGGAAAAATCGACGGCAGGCGCACGAAAGTGCGCCTGCCGTTTCTTTTCATGCTTGCTTCTACGGTGTCCGGAAAGACGGCAGGCTCAAATCGCCGACTTGGCGTCCTTCATCCCTCTTCCTTCCGCCTTTATCCTTCCCACGAAATTCGACGGGGAATATT
Organism: uncultured Planctomycetaceae bacterium; assembly: GCA_963793635.1. Taxonomy (GTDB): domain Bacteria; phylum Planctomycetota; class Planctomycetia; order Pirellulales; family PALSA-1355; genus CAWCAX01. The sequence continues at coordinate 2,700,820 of CAWCAX010000004.1, read as the reverse complement.
GCTCTGGCCGCAAACGAAGCGACGACCGACAATAGCCCGAGGAGTTTGGAGCAATGGCTGTTGATATCCTCACGACCGAGCGACCGGCTGGCACCGCGCCGAATACGCCGCGCCCCGGGCTCAGGCTGTGGCAATTCAGCCTGCGCGGCTTACTCGCGCTCGTTACTTTGCTTGGGGTGGGCTTCGGGTGGGTGGCCACGAAGGCCGATCACGCCCGCCGGCAGCGGGCCGCGATCGAAGCGCTGGGGGCGAAGAAGTTTCGCTACGACTTTCAGCAAACGCCCGACTGCGACGCATTTGGCGCCGTTTTCTGGGACGAACAAGCGCAGCCCCCGGGGCCGGCCCTCATCCGCTGGCTCTGGGGCGACTACGTGTTCGCCAGCATCGTTGAACTCGATCTCTACGCAAGCGACGAAAGCGCCAAGCTCGGGCCCGGGGCACTGCGGGCGCTTACGACGCTCGACACGCTCGAATACCTGGACCTGAGCTTCCAGCCAATCGACGGCCGCGATTTGGACGTGGTGCGCAGGCTGAATTGCTTGCGGACGTTGCGGCTCGCTTACACCGAGGTCTCCGACGTTGACCTGGAGCGGTTGTCGGGAATGGCACGGCTCGAAGAACTCGATCTATCCGGAACGGAGATTTCCGGGACCGGGTTGACTCATCTCAAAACCTGCAAACGCCTGCACACCCTCGGACTTGGGAACGTTCCCATTACGCAAGATGGCGCCAAAGCGATTGGAGACCTGGCGGGCCTTAAGTCGCTGGATGCGGGGTGGTTCGTAAGCCGCACGGCGCCTGTTTACGCGCCAGTCGCCGGCGACGAGATTCTGGCCGGTTGCACTCGCCTGCGACATCTTGAGTCGATAGACGTTGGAAGGCGCCACGTCACAGACGCAGGCGTTCGGCATCTGCGCGGTCTGCTGCACATAGACCGCGTCGATCTCAGCTACAACGAGATCACGGACGCGGGCGTTCGGCATCTGTGCGGGCTGCCGCGCCTAACGTCGCTCGACCTCAGCTACAACGAGATCACCGACGATGGACTCGCCCACCTCGCCAAGCTCCGATCGCTGAAATCTCTCGAGCTGTCGCGGACAAAAATCACGGACGCGGGGCTGCTGTCGCTGCGCGACCTCGACGAACTGAAATATTTGGCACTCAGGTACGATCAAATCACGGATCGAGGCGTCGAGCAGTTGCAGCCCCTGACGCAGCTTTACGAACTGCACCTTTCAGACACTCTCGTTACCGACAACTGCATCGATAGCTTGCTGAAGCTACCAAACCTGCGCGGGTGCTGCACAGATTGCACGATGGTGACCGCCGATGGGCAGGAGTTTATCAAGGCCGAACTGGCGAATCGTAAGGACGAATGAGCCGCTGCCGAAGCGTGCCGCCAAGTCGTAGCTACTATTTTTTTGGCGGTGATTTTTTTGACGATGGCAGCAGCGACGGATGAGTCTTCTCCGCGCGCACATATTCGCCTCCGTTCTTCTTTATGATTTCGTCGACGTTGTTCTCACCCTGGCCCTTGCGCCTCAGATCGGGGCTGATTTGGAGCTTGAGGTCGCTGTCCCCCTCGACCGACTTGGTGACTCCGGTCCGCATTGATCCCAAAGCGCCGTCTAGCACGACCGCGGCGCCGCCTACGGTGTTGTCCCCCGGTGCGGCTGCAGGCAGTTCCTGCTCGATTTCGGGTCGCCGCTTCTTGGGCTTCGCGTCTCGGACTGCGTCGGTGAAGGTCGGGCTCGAGAAAAACGCGCCGTCTCGATCGAAATGACCATAAACGACTTCTCCCTTTCCATTAATATTCGCCGCCAAGGCGCCTTCTTTGCCATGCGCAGACCAGGACGGTCAGCGAGCCGTCTTTTTCCTCTTTGCGAATGTAGGCCGGCTGGCCGTTGACCGTCTGCGGCAATCTGAACCAGACTCCGTGGTTAAATCGCCATTTCGTGATTTCATCGGCCTGCGCAACGTCGTCGGTGACATCTTTAACCGCGTTGGCGATTTGCTGGTGGGTCGTTTCCTGCTCGTCCTCGAGCCCAACGGGGATCGCGCGAAGCTTGCGCCTTGGCTCCGAAGCCGGTAGCTCAGACGAATCGGCGGCGGAACCGTCGTCCGGACGAGTTGAGTCTGTGGATTGAGAGCTGGCGCCCGATTCGCCACCACGACCGCCCGACGAAGAATCGCCGGATGGCTGCGGCGCCGACGGGTCACTGCCGGCCGACGAGAACTGCCCACGGTTTTGGGGATTGCCGCCGCGTGGATGCCTGGCCGGGTCCCATCCGGCTTCCGTAATCGCGCGAACGAATTCGAGCAGGTCAAGCACGCGCGCCGAATCGAGTGCGGCCGCGGGCGCGTGCTTGACAGGTTCGACAAGCTCGGTCGGCGCCGCCGCAGCGAGCGACTCGTAGCCGGCCACCTCCTGCGGACGCTGGTTGTGCTGCGCCAGATTCATTTGCTCCTGGTCGTAGTCCAACCCGCGACGGCGACACCAGGTTTGCGGCGAGAGGATGCCGTTCTGATACTCGATCTGATGGACTTCGGCCTCCTGCTTTTGATCGCGCATCTCCAGCGAAGGGGGAGAAACCTGGATCTCGAAGTCGGAGAGCGCCGACGCAGGCAATCCGCCCGCATCGACGGCGGCCCGCACCACGCGCCACATCACCTCCAGATCGTCGTTGACCAGGTCGGCTTGCAGGCGCGAAAACATCCGCATTGCCGGCCCTTCGGCCACCATGGTCGAAGCATAGTTGCCGTTCGAGGCGTCGGACGTGAGCATGAACTCGGGCATTACCAGTCGGCTGGCGATCGCCCGCAGTTCGGCCTGCAAAACGGCCACGAAATTCGCCGCGTCCAGGCCGGCGGCCGGAAAGTCGTATTCGATTCCGCCGGGAGCGTCCAAGATGGTGCCGGGGCCAAAACGGCGAAAGCCGGTCGTGCGGCCGGTGGCGGCTTGGGTCAGAGTCACGTCCGTCTGGCTGGCGGCGAACTGCTGCACGCCGCTGCGGATTCCGCCCTGGTGCTTGCGGATCAGGGCGATCGCCGACTAATTACGATGCCACTTCTTGGCAAGTCGCAGCAGGTCGGCGTAGACCTCGGCGACCTCGTCGTTGGCCTTCTTGAGTTCTGGCATGTCTACGAACTCAACGTCGTGATATATGTCCTTGAACCTGGGAAGCTCATGGCTCGCAGCGCAGACGCGCTCGTGGGCTTTGATCCACACCGCGGGCTTATCGATAGAAAATGTATTGATCGCCTCGGAGATGAGCACGTAGAGTGCCGATTGAGCTTGTCGGCGTTCAAACGGGGGAAAACCGAGCTCGATGTGCTGATCGACGAGAGCCTTACGAAAGACCCGGGCGCGATACCGGCCCGCGATAAGCCAGCACACAGCCTCCTCCTCGTAGCCGAAATCGTACAGCCGGATTGACAGCACGAACATTGCTTCGACCGGAAGCGTATTCATTTCTTTCTGCATTTGGGCGGCAACGCCACCAATGCTCGCCACGGTGGCCGTCGTGAGCGGGCCGCTGAATGTGCCGACATTCACCACCGGACCGACGGGAGAGTAGTAAGGCAACAGCTCGACGTACATCTGCGTGCCGGTCGCCTCCGGTTCTTCCGGCGCGCTTTCCTCGTCGATCGACGATTCGCCGGGTTTGCGGGTCTTTTCCTTTTCCCACCATTCGACATCAAGGTCTTTTTGCGCCAGGGCCTTTTGTGCCACAGCATCCAGATCGACACCCCGAGCCCTGAGAAAATCGAGCACTCGTTCGCGATCCTTCGAGGCCCCAAAGTGAGAGGTGACCGTCCATACGGCCACGTCGGCGTCATTTTTATCTTTTGCGCGGTAGTCGGCGCCCGCCTCCAGCAAGACCGCAACGCCAGCAAAACTAGACATCGTCGCGGCGTATGACGCCGCCGTTTCCTCGCACTCGGTTCCCCGCGCATTCAGATCGGCCCCATGTTTGATGAGGAGCCGGATCTTGGCATCGCTGTGATCGCGGGCCGCGAGGAACAAAAGCGGCATCGACCCGCCCCGCACCCTTGTGTTCGGATCGAGACCGTTTTCGAGCAGCAGCTCTAGCCAGGCGATCCCCATATCGCCGTCCATTGCGCGTGCGGCCGCCGAGTCCCATTGGTCGGCCGCGTGGTAGCCTGGGGCAGCCCCAGCTTTCAGCAGCGCGGCAAACGCCTCCTTGTTCTCGACCGTCATGCACCAGGATAGGAGGTTGGCTTCGTCGTCCCCGTCGGCGTTCAGATTGGCGCCACTGGCGATACATTTGTCGAGCGCATCCACGTCACCGGCGGTTATCGCGCAGGCGACAGCGAGCGCTTGGGGATCGTGGAAAAAACGCTCCGGGTAGTCACCAAAGTGAACATGCTGGCTATAAGCCGACGAAGCACCCGCGATGGCCGCAAGCAACACTCCCGCGAGCGAGTTACGCATTAGGCGATTGTATTGCGTCATTTCTTGCGCTCCAGCTTTGGTTCTCGTTTTGGATCGAGTGCTTTGATGAGATTGTCAATACTATGCCGATCGATGCTCCCGTGGGCCTTGCTGAACGGGATGTTATCGCGGAACGGTTTGTAGGAATGTTGTTTGCTATCTATGGTAATTATTTTTCCCAGGGTATTGGGCAGCCCAAGACCGATAATAGGATTGTCTTGAATGCCGAGGACCTCCCCTTTGTAACGGAATCCGGTCACATTGTCGTTGGCCTTTTTGATCGCGGCATCACCGTCGCTCTTCTTGGTGAATTGTCTTCTAACAGTTTCCGGGTGCACGCCGGCTGGGTCGAAGACGGTGGCTTTGTTGTCGGTTGCCAGCGCCGCGGTCGTCGCCAAGCCCGCCCCCAGCGAATGGCCAGTAAATTCAACTGTCTTTCCTTCCTCGTTTGCCCTATGCGCCCAGTCCCGGGCAATTTTCACGGCTCGATCATACTGGCCAGATGGAAGGCCGCCGGCCTGCTTCGCGCTGTCCTTCATGTCCCTTGCTTGGTTAGTTCCCGAAAACGCTACAACGTAGTTGCCGTCGGAGTCTTTGTAAACGGCGGCGCGAAACCCCGCTGGGTTCTCCTTGTCGGTCGCCGCATCGTACTTTTGCACCACCGTCCAACCCGGCGGTAATTCAGGCGCGCCTTCGTCGCCATAGACCGCTGATGACAGCACGGCCCGCTCCCAAGCCGCTTTCTGCTCATCGGGAGTGATCTCGGTGTCGATGGTGTAGGTGTCCGGCTCGGCGTCGGGTTTCTCCCCCTTTTTCTTCTTCGGCTTGTCGGCGACGGGGATCACGGCCGCCGAACGACCTGCGGCAGCCGAAGGTGGCGACGATGACGGCGCCCCGCCTTCACCTCCACCGCCTGACGAAGAACCGTCGGGCGGTTGAAACGATAGCGGGCCTCCACCGAGGGGTGAAAACCAGCCACGGTTTTGTGAAAAGGCGCCGCGGGGATGCTTGGAAGGGTCCCAACCGGCTTCCGTGATCGCGCGGACGAATTCGAGCAGCTCCTGCTCGCGCGGTAGCCGACGCATGCGTGGCTTCGATTGCACGCGCCACCGGCCCGGACAGTTCCGGGCCTTGGACTTCCTGCGGACGCTGGTTGTGCTGCGCCAGATTCATTTGCTCCTGGTCGTAGTCCAACCCGCGGCGGCGACACCAGGTCTGCGGCGAGAGAATGCCGTTCTGATACTCGATCTGATGGACCTCGGCCTCCTGCTTCTGATCGCGCATTTCGAGCGAAGGAGGCGAGACCTGAATTTCGATGTCGGAAAGCGCCGCCGCAGGCAAGCCGCCCGCGTCGACCGCGGCCCGCACCACCCGCCACATCACTTCAAGATCGTCGTTGACTAGGTCGGCTTGCAGACGCGAAAACATCCGCATGGCCGGCCCTTCGGCCACCATGGTCGAAGCGTAGTTGGCGTTCGAGGCGTCGGACGTGAGCATGAATTCGGGCATCACCAGCCGGCTGGCGATCGCCCGCAGTTCGGCTTGCAACACGGCCACGAAATTCGCCGCGTCGAGGCCGGCGGCGGGAAAGTCGTATTCGATTCCGCCGGGCGCGTCCAAGATGGTGCCCGGCCCAAAACGGCGAAAGTTGGTGCTGCGGCCGGTGGCGGCTTGGGTCAGCGTGACGTCCGTCTGGCTGGCTGCGAACTGTTGCACGCCGCTGCGGATTCCGCCCTGGTGCTTGCGGATCAGGGCGATCGCCGATTGGATCTCGGCCACCACGCTCATATTGCGGAGCAGCTTTTCGGCCCGGCGCAGATTTTTGCGCACCGGAAAGAACAGCGGCAGCCCGCGTTTGACGTTTTCGTCGACGTTGGCCTTGCGATGCTGGATCTCGGCGGCGTCGACCACCTGGCCGTCGACGTAATAGCAGAGCACCGTTTCGACATCGTCCGAGTCGGTCAAAATGCCAAAACTGGCTGCCGGATCGCTCGCCCGGCCGCTTGGGGTGACGATCTGATCGGGCTCGACGAAGCGCACGCGCGTGCAGCCATCGCGGTCGACGAAGTAGCGCAAGAACGCTTCGCCGTCGCGGTCCAACCGGCGGACGATTTCCTGCTGGCGGCGCTGCCATTTGTTTTCGCGCCGGAAAGCATCGAGCACATCCTGCACGCTTGCGGCCAGAGTCGCCTCGGCGGTCGAGCCTTTGCGGATTTCCGCCCGATAGGTATGGCCCGAGCCGACCAGGTAGCTGATGCGGTTCTCCTGACCGTTGATGGCGAACTCGTTGCTGGCGGCCAACAGGCGGCATTCGTTGCGCAGCTCGCCGAGTTGCTGCTCGTTGACGATTGCCGGCCGGGCATACGAGCCCGATCCGCCCCCGGCGCCCAGCGGCAGCCAAGCGCCGTCGCTGTCCCAATAGGCCTCGCGCGGATCGACGAAGTTGTCCCACAGTTCAAAATAGGCTTCGCGCAGGCGCCGTTCGAGCCGGGCAGCGGCCGCATCTGGCGCGGTGCGCCGGAAGGCCCGGCGGGATCCGAATCGGGTGAATTACCATTCGTGTTCACAAAGTGCCTCCTGATTTGCGATGAAGGCCGAAGGATGGGGAACTGGCGGATTCTGTTTGTTCCGGATGCGCGCAAAAAAAGAGCCCGTGGCCAGCCTGCGCCTTTTGGGGCGCAAGGTGGGCTACGGGCTCTTTGCGATACTCGAACGGGGTGCGTCGAGCTCACAGGGATACCCACGGATCACGCTGGGTGTCCGTGTTCAACGCTGACTCGCTGAAGCGGACGTGAGAATAACGGAGAAGACGACCGTTCTCAAGTTGGAAAAGTGAGCCACTCGGTTCTTTTTACTATCCTCCGAATTCCAACCGCCGAATTGGCCGCCAGCTTTCCTTTGCCATTCAAGGAAATCTCGCTTCTGGATATACTCCGGTCCCATGCAGATCGGCGTTTTCCTACCCAACTGGATCGGTGACACGGTGATGGCCACGCCGGCATTGCGGGCGCTGTGCAAGCACTTCGGGCCGGCGGCGCACCTGGTGGGCGTGCTGCGGCCCCATCTGGCCGACGTGCTGGCCGGCACCGCCTGGCTGGATGAGCAAATTTTTTTCGACCCGCGGTCCGCTGATTCCAAACTGCGCAGTTGGTCGATCGCAAACCAATTGCGCGTCCGGCGGCTGGACACGCTCTTGCTGCTGACCAACTCGTTTCGCTCGGGATTGATCGCCTGTGCCAGCGGGGCGCGGCGGCGGGTGGGCTACGTTCGCTATGGCCGCGGACTGATGTTGACCACGCGCCTCTATCCGCCGTGCGCGGGCAGGAAATTGATTCCCACCCCGGCAATCGATTCGTATCTAAAGCTCGCCTACGTCCTGGGCTGTCCGGCCGAATCGCCACGACTTGAGCTGGCAACCACGCCGGCCGACGAGCAGGCCACCGATGCGATCTGGCGCAAGTTGCGATTGCCCGCCGGCGAAGAGGTGGTGGTGCTGAATTCGGGTGGAGCCTACGGCGCGGCCAAGCACTGGCCGGCCGAATACTTTGCCCAGTTGGCGCGCCGGATCGCCATGCAGGACAAGTTGGCGGTGTTGGTCAACTGCGGACCTGGCGAGCGGCAAATCGCGGCGGAAATCGTGCCGCGGCGCCGATCATCCGGGCGTGGTCGGCCTGGCCGGCGAGGAACAATTGCCGATCGGTCTGACCAAGGCCTGCATTCGTCGCAGCCGGCTTTTGGTCAGCACCGACAGCGGCCCGCGCTTTTTCGCCGTGGCCTTCGGCCTGCCGGTGGTAACGCTTTTCGGCCCGACTCATCGGGATTGGAGCCGGACACACGATGCCGGCGAGATATGCCTGGCGCGCGACGTCCCTTGCGGGCCGTGCATGAAGCGCACTTGCCCGCTGGGCCATCATCGTTGCATGCGCGAATTGACGGTGGATGCCGTTTATCAAGCGGTCGCAAGGCAGCTTGAGGTCGGCCGAAAGTTCGCGGCCTAATGGGCCGGGTTGGTTCAATTCGTCCGTAGGGTCCGCCGTGCGGACCGCATCCCAGCTGTTTGGCGACCTTGGTCCGCACAACGGACCCTACCGACGCCGTCGTATTGCGGCCCTCGCTTCGGCACCGCGGCGGGACTAGAATGTCGCTACCGCAACTTTGGCGCGTTGCCCGCGGCCTCCCGCAGAAGCTGCTGCACGCATCGCAATGGCCAATCGGTGCAGTGCGAGCATTCAGGATGCGCCCGGCGATGGGACTTACAGGTCGGTGATTCCGATGAAGACTTTTCTTCCCCCGCTCTACACGTGCCGCATCCTGACGGCGCTATTGGTCGGCGCCGCGCTTGCCAGCGAGCTTGGAGCGCCGGCGGCCCAGGCCGCGGAGGATGGCAAGCCGACGAGCAAGAAACCCGGCGCCGAAAAGCCGGCGGTCAGCGAAAGCAAAGCCGCGCTGGAAGCGTCGGGCCTGAAGGCGTCGGGCAGTTCGCTGTCGCTGGCGGACGAAGCGGCGCTTGGCAAACAACTGCGCGCCGCGGCCGCCCAGAAGAAGACGCTGGTCGATTCCGAGAAAGAGGCGCAGCGCATCGAGGCCGAAATCGAATCCGTCAAGCAGCAGATCACCGAGCTCAAGACGAAGCACGTGGAACTCAGCGCCGCGCTGACCACGGTCTCTAACGCCGTCGAAAACAACCAGGTGGTCGGAGCGCTCAACGCGGTTCGCGGCAAGATCGACTTGCTTCTGGACGAGCAGAAGTCGATCGGCGAGCGACTCAAGACGGCGCGCGCCAAATCGAACGATTTGCGAGAAGAATTCATCTCGCAGGTGATGAGCATGCGCGTCCTGGCCGACAGCGTTTCGCAGCAATGGGCCAAGATTGCCGCGGACCCCGAGTTGCAAAAGGCGGTCGAGGCCGAGAATGCCGCCGCCGGAACGAAGCTCAAGCTGGCCCCCAGCGCCGGCCTGGCCGCCAGCGAAAAGAAACTGCAAGCCCTGGAGCAAACCGTGCTTTCGGAAGCCATTCCGCTCACCTTCGAGCAGGGGGGCATGTGGGTCGACGTGGTCTTTGGCGGCAAGGATCGCAAGAAGCTGATCGTCGATTCCGGCGCATCGGCGATCTCTTTGCCCTTTGCCCTGGCCAAAGAGCTGGGCATCGAGCCCAAATCGCAGGATCAAAAAATCGTGGTCAGCCTGGCCGACGGCAGCCAGGTGCCCGCCACGCTGAAGACCATCCCGTCGGTGCGGGTCGGCAAGTTCACCGTCGAAGATGTGGAGTGCTTCGTCCTGGACGAAAGCGCGGTCCGAGCGCCCGCCTTGCTGGGAATGAGCTTCCTGGGCAAGTTCAAGTTCGAAGTGGACAAGGAGAAGTCCGTCTTGCGGATGGTCAAGTTCGACTCGGGTGAGGCCAAGGCGAAACCCAAGGGATCGGCGGCGGGGAAGAAAAAGAAGCAAGCCGGCTAGCCGAGGGCCGGATCGCTCTACCCAAAGCGCTGATCGCCAGCCGGGTCGGCTTACAAGACGTGGATCGAGTTGACCACTTCGATACCTTCGGCCACGGCGCGAACGACTTCCTGAGCAAGTTGCTTGTGATAGAAGCTCGATACCAGTCCGGAAATCATCAGGACGTCGCCCGTCTGTTCGACGCGCAATTCGCGCAGCGCATAGATCGGGCTGGCGGTTAGCGCCCGCTGTGCACGCGGCTGAACGTCCTTTGCCAACGTCTCGGCCATGAGATGTTGTTCCCTTCCTTGGAAAACACGATTATCCTCACTGTGGCGATTAATTTATCGCTGCGGATTTTGCAGTGTCAACTGCGCTCGCTAACCGATCTTGCCGGTCTTTTTCAGATAGGCAATCACTTCGTCCGCCAACGTCTCGGCGCTTTTTTCGGCCGCGTTGAGGACCAATTCCGGTTTCTCTGGAGCTTCGTACGGATCGTCGATGCCGGTGAACCCCTTGAGTTCGCCCGCGCGAGCTTTCTTGTACAGCCCCTTGGGGTCGCGCTGTTCGCAAACCTCGATCGGGGCCTGGACGAACACTTCGACAAAGTCCCCCGGCTTCATGCTGGCGCGCACGGCGTCGCGATCGCGGCGATAGGGGCTGATGAAAGCCGTCAGCGTGACGATTCCCGCCTCGGAAAACAGCTTGGCCACGGCGCCGATGCGGCGGATGTTTTCTTCCCGGTCTTGAGCCGAAAAGCCCAGGCCGAAACGCTTGGCGAAGTCTTCCCCGTGCCGCTCCTTGAGCATGCCCGGCCCGGCGTTCAGGCCGTGACGCACATTGTCGCCGTCGAGTACGTAGCTGCGTTTGCCCTGACTGTGCAGCTTGTGGTCGACCAGGTTCGAAATCGTGCTCTTGCCGCAGGCACTCAAGCCGGTAAACCAAACCACGCAGCCGTGATGACCATTGAGCTTCTCACGCTCTTCGCGGCTGACGCTGTGCTCGTGCCAATGGACGTTCGTATCGTGGGCCATCGGCGCGGGGCTCCTTCTCGACGGGAATATCATTTCTCACAAAGTTCAATCGCCGAAACGATCTTAATGCACTCGGCGCTGACCGGCTAGGGGGAGGCGGGCGTAGTTCGGAACTGGGAACTGCGAACTCGGAACTCGGAACAAAAAACTTAAATCTCCCAGGCCCGTTTGCCGACTTCCGCAGCGCTCTTCCAAATGAGGGGGTCCGCTTCGCTCGTCCGTTCCGAGTTCCGAGTTCCCAATTCCGAGCTTGCCTCTACTCGATCCCCGCCAACTCGCAGAGATTGGCCGCCATGACGCCTTGCGGGCAGCTCCAAACCAGAAAAAACAGCGCTTCGCGGCACCAGCGGCCGGCCGGGTGACCGACCACATAGCCTGCGCCCTTGGCGGCCGCTAATGCCGCTTGCGTCGAGCGCAACACGAGGCTGTTGGCCCGCGCGCGCAGTTCGTCGTTGGTGCAGGCCGGCGTGCCGGCTGCCAACGTCAACAGATCCGCTTGCAACTGCCCCTGTTCGCGGCGCAACTCAAGAGCGGCATCTGCAAGTTCAAGCCGCGCCAGCGATTGCTGATCGAGAAAGGCGATTGCGGCGGCCGCCAGGCCGATTGCTAGCGTCGAGGTTTGCAACCCGCCGGTTCCCGCGCCGACGCCGCTACGGATCACATTTTCGGCCGGGCCTGCGAGCAGGCATTCGCTGGGCACGAGCACGCGCTGGCAGCGCAGCTCGCCAGTGCAACTGGCCGACAGTCCCACCAGGCGGGGCGGCTGCGGGATCGTGACGCCTGGCAACTGAGCCGGCAGCGCGACCAGGATCTGACGCCCATCGGCCAGCGTGGCCCCGACCACCACCACATCCGCCTGGATTGCTCCGGTGACCCACGGACTGTAGCCGTCGAGCTGATAGCCGCCTGTGACTTCTTGGGCCACCAGCACCGGCCGGCCCAGATGACGGCGGCTGGTGGTAAGATGGGAGATTCCGACGGTGGCCAATGCATCGCCGCTCGCCAAGGCCGGCAGCCACCGCTGCTGCATCGCGTAGTTTTCGCTGCCCAGGATTCGCTGACAGGCTCCGGTGCGCTGGGTGATGATGAACGTGGTGGTCAGACAAGCGGCGCTCAGCCGCAAGTAACCGCGAATCACATCGGTATCCGCCCAGGCCAGGCCTCCCCACTGGGGCGGCAGAAACCAGCGGAACACGCCATAATCGCCGCACAGCCGGAGTTGTTCGCGCGGCCACGCGGCGCTATCGTCGAGCTTAAGGGCCTCCCGAGCTAAAGCCACGCAGAGCTCGTCGAGCCCGGGATGGTCGGGCGAAGTGATCCAGGCGCTGGCTATTCACGGGCACCTCGAACTCCAAGCCGACCGCACGGCGGAAGGTGAAAAAAGCTGCTATCCACGCCGGGGATTTTCCGTTCTAATGATCGGCGTCCCAGGCAAGATCGATGGGCTCGAGCTCTGGCCGCGCCGCGATCAGGATTGCTTTTGCCAACGTTTTTCTCTCTCGCCGCCAATCTAAATCTAGTGAAGCCTTCCCGCTCGGGCAACTTTGCCCCGGGCCTTTGCGAACTGCAGGGCACGAGCGGGGGTGGTTGCTAATTTCGCACGCCGCTATAATCTGGCACCATGTGCATTGTCTGGGAGAGCACCTTTAATGAGCCAAACCGTGAGCGCGCCTCCTGATGTCGTCACGAAGCCTGTCTTCTCCGAACTGTCCGCGCAGACATTGTATGACAAATGCAATGCGCTGGCCCACAATCTTTGGTGGACCTGGCACCCGGAAGTGATCAACCTGTTCCGCGATCTGGATCCGATCCGCTGGCGACAGTTGGATCACAATCCCATCGCGCTGCTGGCCGAATTCACGCCCGAGCGGCTGGAAATGCGGGCCGCCGAGTTGGTGCTCTTCAGCCGCATCAATTACGCCTACCGCCGTCTCAAAGAATATATGAACAACAAGCAGATTTGGGCCCGCACCCATGCCGGGGTGCTGGGGTCCAAACCTGTGGCCTATTTCTCGGCGGAGTTCGGCATCCACGAATCGGTGCCGATTTATTCCGGCGGCCTGGGCGTGCTCTCGGGCGATCACATCAAAAGCGCCAGCGGCCTGGGTGTTCCGCTGGTGGCGCTGGGCTTGTTTTACGACCAGGGATATTTCAAGCAGCATTTGGATCAGGAGGGCTATCAGCACGAGGAATATCTCGACACCAAGGTCGAGAACGTGCCCATGCAGCCGGCTCGTGACGCCAACGGGAAACAAATCGGCATCCGCATCGACACGCGCACCGGCCAATTGCTGGCCAAGGTGTGGTTGATGCACGTGGGACGTGTCAAGCTGTATCTACTGGACTGCGACGTGGAGGGCAATAGCCCTGAGGACCGCGAGTTGACCAGCCGCCTGTACGGCGGCGACCACCGCACCCGCATCCGCCAGGAATTGGTGCTGGGCGTCGGCGGGGTCAAGGCCCTGGCGGCGCTGGGCATTACGCCAGGCGTGTATCACTTGAACGAGGGGCACAGCGTTTTTGCCACACTCGAGGCGATCCGCGAACGGATGGAAACCGACGGCATGAGTTTCGACAATGCGCCTGCGCGAAGTCGCCCAGCACACGGTCTTCACCACCCATACGCCGGTTCCCGCCGGCCACGATCGGTTCGACGGCGGCTTGATCGAAGAACATTTGGGCCCGCTGCGCGACCAATTGCGCATCTCGTACGATCAGTTGATGGGGCTAGGCCGCGTCGAGCCGCACAACGAGGGCGAAAGCTTTTGCATGACCGTGCTGGGTCTGAAGCTCTCGCGCCGGGCCAACGCCGTGAGCTGTCTGCACGGGCACGTTTCGCGCCGCATGTGGGCCCACCTCTGGCCGTGGCGCGTCGAGGAGGAAATCCCCATCGGCCACATCACCAACGGCGTCCACGTGCCCAGTTGGCTGGCTTGGCAGATGCTTCAGCTTTACGACCGCAACTTCCCGGTGAACTGGCTGCCGCGGATGGGCGAATCGGACGTGTGGCAACACATGCATCACGTCGATCCGGGCGAATTGTGGGAAACCCACTACGCGCTCAAGAATCTGCTGCTGGCGTTCGTCCGCCGCCGCGTCAGCCGGCAGTGCCGCCGCCGCGGCGAAAGCGATGCCGTGGTCGAGGCGGCGCGCAACCTGCTCGACCCGAACGTGCTGACCATCGGATTTGCCCGCCGCTTCGCCACCTACAAGCGGGCCGACCTGATCATGAGCGACCTGGAACGGCTGTATAAGTTGCTCAATGATCCGCAGCGGCCGATTCAAATCATCTTCGCCGGCAAAGCGCATCCGGCCGACGAACCGGGCAAACAGTTGATTAAGCGCATCGCCAACTCCCGACACGAAGAGCGTTTTGCCAGTCGGATCGTTTTTCTCGAGGATTACGATATCAACGTCTGCCGGCACTTGATCCAGGGCGTCGACGTGTGGCTCAACAATCCGCGTCGTCCGTTGGAGGCCTCCGGCACCAGCGGTCAGAAGGCCGTGCTCAACGGCGCGCTCAACCTGTCGGTGCTCGACGGTTGGTGGGCCGAGGCCTACGATGGCCAAAACGGCTTTGCGATCGGCGTCGGCACGGCCCACGTCTCCGACCAGATCACCGATCAGCGCGACGCCGACTCGTTGTACCAGACACTCGAGGAGGAAGTCATTCCGCTGTTCTACGAGCGTGACGTCGACGGTTTGCCCCGCGGCTGGATCCAGCGGATGATCAATTCGATCAGCTCGCTGGCCTGGCGCTTCAGCGCCCATCGCATGGTGATGGACTATGTGAAGAGCGCCTATCTGCCGGCCGCCGGCGGATTGAGCTGCGACATGGACGTGCGGTAGCTGCAGATCGGCGAGACCGCTTACCGCCTTTGGCCGCAGCCTGCTATTGCTTGGCGGCCGTCCAAGCCGGCAGCAAGTCGTCGCTGCATTGTTTGCGGATGCTGTTGTCCGACAGGATGTCGTTGGTGGCCGCGATCAGTTCGGATGCGCGCTTCGCGCAAAGCAAAAGCCCAGGGATCGCAGTCCCTGGGCTTAACGTGGTGTACTCAACCGGATGCTCGCGGGGCGGAGCGCACGCTTACGCCGCGCGTTCTAACTCTTGCGGCGGCGGCGCTGCTTCTCCAGCAGGCGGGCTTGCGCAAGGCGAGCCACCAGGCAGCCGCCTGGCCAGGCGCCTGGGCAATGATCCAATGCTTGCCGCGCTGACCGGTGACGATCCACACGCGGCCGTCGGGATGTTCGACACACAGATCTCCCATCGCCCAGCCGCTACGATTCAAACGATCGAGAGAGAAATCCACTTTCGGATAAGCCAGCATCGTGAAAACTCCCGGATGAGACGTCGCCCGCCAAAGGGGGTCGGTTCCAGCGATGAACGGATTTTGCCAGCCAGCGAGCGAGATAACGCCGAAAGAGAAGTGCCGCCTGAGACGATGCCGACGTGAAGTCGACATCGGTATGCTAACCTCAAGCTAACGTCGATGCGAGAGCGGAATGCGCGCTGCCGGCCGATTTTGCGGAAAACCGCAAAGGCGGATCGGCGCGTGCCTCAGTCAACTTAAAATCGAATGAGAACTCGAATAGAAAGTTCTCGCCGCACTGGAGATCGTGAATAGTTTTTTCTGCGCCGCTCGATCGTGAAAAATCGCACAGGCTTCATTTTCGCCAATACTGCTACGGCGCCAGCCGCGCGCGTACCTGGTTGCGAACGTAAAACAGAATCGCCTGCAAACCGCGCATTCGCATCATGCCCAACGATTCGACGAGTCCCAGCCGGTGCACCAGATCGGGCTCGACCGCCAGCACCTCCGCGGCTCGGCCGTTGGAAAACGCTTCCACGAGAATGCCGACGAAGCCTTTGACGGTCGGCGCCTCGGGGGCCACGTCGGCCACGATCCGCACGCGGTCGTCCGCCACGCTAACCCACAGAAAGACCGGGGTCTGGCACTCCGCGACGCGATGCTCGGCCCGCTCTTTCTCGGCCCGATACTCGGCCGGCAGCGGCGGCAGCTTCTCGGCAAATTCCAGCAGCAACTCCAAGCGCTCGCGCGGCTCCAAATCTCGGAACTCGGCGGCAATGGCCTCGATTCGCTCGGCGACGCTGGCCGGCAGCGGGTTCACCTGGCGGCCTCCTGCCCGGGTTCTTGCGGCGCTGGGCCATGTGGTGAGGGGCCCTTGACGATCGGCACTCCCACGGTGTTGCCCCACTCGGTCCACGAGCCGTCGTAGTTCTTTACTTTCGGAAATCCGAGCAGGTACTTGAGCACGAACCAGGTATGGCTCGACCGCTCGCCGATGCGGCAGTAGGCGATCGTCGGCGTGCGGCGTTTCAGTCCGCACTCCTTCAGGTATAGCTGCTCCAACTCCTTGCGCGACTTGAAGGTGCCGTCTTCGCTGACGGCCCGCGACCAGGGAATGCCCACCGCGCCGGGAATATGACCGCCACGGAGCGCCCCTTCCTGCGGATAGTCGGGCATGTGCAGCATCTCGCCGGTGTATTCGCCCGGAGATCGCACGTCGACCAGGGGCTTGCCGCCGCGCTGGTGCTTGAGCACTTCGTCGCGGAAAGCGCGAATCGATGGGTCGGGATCCTGGGCCGCGTAGTGTGTCGGCGGATAGGCAGGCTCGTCTTCGCGAGCCCAGTTCCGACCGTCCAACTCCCAGCGCCGGCGACCGCCGTTCATGATGCGGCAATCCGGATGGCCATAGAGCTTGAAGGTCCAAAACGCGTAGCAGGCCCACCAATTGTTCTTGTCGCCGTAGAAGACCACGGTCGTGTCATTGGCGATTCCTTTGCGCGAGCACAGCTCGGCAAAGGCCGACTTGCCGATGTAGTCGCGCACGACCGCGTCCTGCAGGTCGATGTGCCAATCGATCTTGACGGCGCCGCTCACGTGCCCTTGAAGGTAAAGCAGCACGTCTTCGTCCGACTCGACGATGCGCACGTTCGCGTCCTGCCGGTGCGCGTCCACCCACTCGGTCGAGACCAGCACCTCCGGATGGACATAATCAGCCGCCATGAGGATCAATCCTTCGTGCTGGGGGAAGAATCAGTTCGTCGATGCAGAGGTTCACCGTTCGAGGCTCGTACCATGGCGTTGCCTTGTCGAGTGGCGCGAAATCATTTATCGCAACTCTCGTCCTTCGAGCTGCTCGATGGCGGCCCGCATGTCGGGGGGCACCGCGCGCGAGGCGCCGGCCGCGTAGTCGAAGGCCACGATCGTCGAATGGCCGTCCGCCACGACGGCCTGTTGGGCCGTGCTCCAAACTCGGTACTCCATCGTCATGCTCGTGCGACCGATACGGGTGATCCGGGCGACAATCAGCACCCGGTCGGGGAATTTTACCTGCCGCCGGAAATTGCAGCCAATTGCCGCCAAGATTGGTCCCAAGCCGCCCGGCGAGTTCTGGTCGCCAATTCCCAGCCGCTCCAGGTACACGATCCGCGCCGACTCGTACCAGCGGAAATAAACGGTGTTGTTGACGTGGCCGAAGGCATCCTGATCTCCCCATTGCACCGGCAGTTCGAGGCTGACGGGGAAGTCGGCCAAATCCGAGGGAAGCGGTTGTTCCATAAGGGTGTGCCGGCTGCGGAGCCCTCGCCAACGGATCCTAGCGGCTGAAAACGAGCGCCGGCTGCGGAAGGTCAGGGCGCGGCTTCGATCAGCAATTGATGACGGACCGGCGTCACGGCCGCCGACGATTCGGCGATCAGCTCTTTGTCGCGGCGAATTCCCGCCTCGACGATGTGATCCAGAGCGATCGCTTCCTCGGGAATCATCCGTTTGTACTCGGGCATGCTGTGAATCAGATTCTTGACCAGCGGCGTCTCGTACTCCTGCTGCTTGCGGATTTGCCCCTCGACACGCTGAAACGGCTCGACGAACGGATTTTCCAGAAATTCGGCAGCCAGATTGATGCCTTGCTTCAACTGATCGGCGCTGAACTGCTTGGTTTCCTTACCCCAGGTGACCTTCGCTCCGCCCTCTCCCGCGCCGTCAACTACGAGCGTGAACCGGTTCAGATCCTCGTTGAAGGGAAAAAATTCGATCACGCCGCGCGTGGCATTGGATTTCGTGGGATCGCCTGAAAAACAAAACGGGTAGCGCGTGCTCTCCAATTCGAGGGTGCCGTTTTGAAAGGACACGACCTTGTGTCCGCCCGCGGCGTCGGCCTTGCCGGCTGCCAGGTCGATCGTGATTTTTCCCAGATCTCCATCGCATCCCAGCGCCTTGAGGAAGGCATAGGCCATCACGAGTTGACCGTTCTGGTCCGGATGGACTCCGTCGCCGCCGGCCAGGGCGTAGGCCTTGCCGTATTTGGCCTTGGCCTTGGTCATGGCCGCGATCATGGGCGTGATCACGTCGGCGAACAACACGCCTTCACTCTGCGCGACCTCGCGGCCGATGTCGCGTTCTTCGGTCAGCGTGGTGTTGTACATGATGGCCGCATTCGGATCGTTGCGGAAAGCGTCGGCATCGACACAACCGGGCGAACCGACCACGATCATCCGCACGCCCGCCTTTTTGAACCCTTGCACAATCGCGGTCTGTGCCTCGCGGTAATGCTTGGCCTTGTCCGGGGTCATCGGCGAGTAGCCCCCGTCGTTCATGCCGAAACAGGTCGTGGCCACGGTCGGATGAAACCGCAACGTGTCGTTGGCCATCCGCGCGGCGAAACCCCACGATGTATCGCCGCTCCAGCCGAATTGCGATACTTGCAGTTTGGGCGCCGGCTGACACATCAGCAGGTAATCTTCCATGAAGACGGAATACTGCCTTTGTTCGGTAATCGAATCGCCGACAATGGCCACGTAGTCGCCCGGTTTCAAAGCGGCCTCTGCCAGCGCCGCGGCAGCCCACGCGCAGCCCAGTAGAAGTACACACAAGCGGATTGCGAATCGATTCATGGACATTCCTCGGCTGCGCTCTGGGGGTTGGCCGATAGGCGGTTCCAGCGGCGAGCCAAGCCGGCTTGGACCCGCTGCGCCGACAATTTCGGGAGGGGTACGGCATTACGCTTTCCAAACTTTACCCGGCGCTCGCCGGACAAGCAACTATCCCGGCAACCGCGGCCGCGCCCTCAAGCCGGCGCTACAGACCCGGTGCCCGCGGCCGCCGTATACTGAATAGGCCGTCCCCAGGTTGCTCGGGGAGACTTAAAAGACCAGAGATTCGCCGGTGAATCGTCGATCCCACATCTTGCGAGTATCGGTTTGCTGCGCGATTTTCTCCGTCGCTGCCGCTGCTCGAGCCTCGGTCGCGGTGATCGCCAACCGGGGCCAGAAAACGGTCGCGTTTTCGCTCGCCCAAGGCGGTGCGCCGCAGCGTTATTTCCGGCTCGCCGCCGGCGACAGTCTGACGCTGCCCCTGTCCTCCAGCGGCCGCCTTACCTTGCAGACCGGCCAGCAACACCGCGCCTACACGGTCAGTCCGGAAACCGCCTATGCCTTGGTCGATCGAGCGGGCAGCACCACGCTGACCGCCATCGGCCTGAGTGAAGGCGTTACCACGCCGCCCCTGATCCTTCCGGCCTTCGATTGGAACCGGGCGGACCAGGAGCCTTTCGATGCGGCCGCGATCGCCGGGCCGGTTATCGTGCCGGTGAAGATCCTGGTCGACGAGGACGAACGCGCGGCGCGCACGGTTTGGGAAAAGCGGCTTCGCGGCCGGATTGCCGACGCCTCGGAAATTCTTACTCGCGATTGTGGAATCCGCCTTCAGGTGGTCGACGTCGGCACTTGGGAATCGGACAACAGCATTCACGATTTTCCCAAGTCGCTCGAAGAATTCGAGCGCCGCGTGACGCTCCAGAACGAACGGCTGGCAATCGGTTTCACCAGCCAGTACACCCTCCTCCGCGGCAACACGCACCTGGGCGGCATCCGCGGGCCGCTGGCCTCGCACCTGCTGGTGCGCGAATGGTCGCAAGTGATTACCGAGCCCGAGCGGCTCGAAGTCTTGCTCCACGAAATCGGACACTTCTTCGGCGCCGCACACAGCCCGGAGCCGACTTCGGTGATGCGACCCGCGCTGGCCGACCGGCGCGCGGGCTGCCAGGTTCCGCATCGGACTGGACCCGCTCAACACGCTCATCGTGGCCTCGATTGGCGGTCAATTGCGAACCGATGCCGATCGGCACAGCCTCTCACAGCTCGACCTGAGCATGCAGTTGCTGCTGCGCCCGATTTATGCGCAGCTCGCCCTGGCCATGCCCGACGATCCCAACCCGCGGCGCTACGTCGGCCTGATCGACGATGGCAGCGTCGAGCGGACCGCGCGGGCCGGCCGGGCCATCGTCACGGCCATCGAGGCCAACGCCGCTCGAATTGCGGCCACCCGGCCGCAGGAAAACGCCCCGGGTCCCACGCCTGCGGAGATTGTCGCGTCCCCCGAGTGGCGGTTGTGGGCTGCGGCAAAGCTGGCCCTGGACCTGCCGCCCGATCTGCAAGCCACCTCCTGCCTGCTCGCCGTGAGTTTGACCGGAAGCGAGCGCGAACTGGTTGCGGGGCATCCTTTGGCACGCCCGGTTTGCCAGCGCGTTATCGAGCGGCCAGCCGACGAGCAGCCGGCCGCGGCCGGCAATGCGACGGCCGAGCATGACGAGCAGCACCGGCTGGATCGGTTGCTCGCCTGGGCGGCGCTGGCCAGCCTGGTGGGCGGCGCGGAGGCCGAAGCGGCGGCGCTGGTCGCCACGGGCATTGCAAATTCCCAGGCCACGTCGGTTGATCTCGAGGCCTACGCGGACTGCTGCGCCGGGATTTGCCTGGCCGCGCGACTGGGGCCCGGCCGGTCGCAGCTCACGGTCGCCCGGATCGCCGAAGAAAAAGGCGCGGCGCGTTTGCTGCCGCAGTTGGGCGGCGAGCTAAAAACCGCCGCCTCGCAAATATCGCGCGACCAGTTCGAGCGGCTTTACGGATCGGCCACAGACGAGCGATTTGCCGCGCTGCGGACAACGCTGTGCGAGCAGATCGCGGCGAAGCCGTCGCTGCGGTGAATAAATGCCCGTCGTCAATCCTTCGAATCAGGCCTGACTGAGCACTACACAAACTGCGTCAGGCCGGGCATGGCGACGACCGTTTTGGGAGCTTCGCCCCACTCGTACTTGGCTGGTGAAAGGTCTTCTTTCGAGTGCAGGCACTGGTCCCAAGTGAGCGTTTGACCCGTGTAGCAGGCCATGCGCCCCATGATGGCGAGCATGGTGCTGCGAGCCATATAGAGCCCGTTGTTGATCGGATTGCCGGAGCGGATGCTGGCGAACAACTCTTTGTGTTCTTGCTCGTACATGTTGGGGGCCTGGCCGGTGAATTTCCAAGGGTTCTCACCTTCGATCGTGGCCCGCATCATTTCGGCTGTTCCCTTGGTGCCGAAGAAATAGTCGGACACATTAATCGAACAGCCCGCCATCTGGCGACAGTTGCTGAATAGTCGCACGCCGTTGGCATACTCGTAAACGACGGCCAAATGGTCGAAGACGTTTCCCCATTCATCGCCGGTGCGCACCTGCCGGCCGCCGAGTCCCGTGGCTTTGACGGGCGGCTCGTCTCCCATGACCCAGGCGGCCTTGTCCAGGCTGTGAATGTGCTGCTCGACGATGATGTCGCCCGCGAGCCAGGTGTAATAGGTCCAGTTGCGCATCTGGTATTCCATCTCACTCCACTCGGGCTTCCGGCCGCGGTGCCAAAGCGTACCGGTGTTGTAGCTGACATGCATGGTTTGGATGTCACCGATGGCGCCGTCGCGGATGCGCTTGACGATCTCGCGCTTGGGCATGTCGTAGCGGTAACAAAGGCCGGAGACGATCGCCAGATTCTTTTTCTTGGCCTCTTCGCAGGTGTCCAGAATGGAACGCACGCCCGGCGCATCGACCGCCACTGGCTTTTCGACGAAGCAATGCTTGCCGGCTTCGACCGCAGCCTGGAGGTGCAGGGGGCGAAAATGGGGCGACGTGGCCATTACCACCACATCCACGTCGGTGGCCAACAACTGCTTGTAACCGTCGAACCCGGTGAATTTGCGATCGTCGGCCACATCCACCTTGTCGCTCACGGCTTGTTTGAGATTCGTCAAGCTCGACTCGAGCTCGATCGGAAAACAAGTCGCACATCGCCGTCAACTTGGCGTTGGGATCGGCATTCACTGCTTGGGCCGCCGCTCCGGTGCCCCGGCCGCCGCAGCCGATCAGTCCGACCTTCAGCGTGTCGCTTCCCGCGGCATGCACGCTGCGGGCGAATCCCAAGCTGCCGGTCAGAACCCCGCCGGCGGCGATCAGGCTCGACGTCTTCAGAAATTCACGACGCGACGCACCTTCTGTAGAACGAGCAAAGGGCTGATCGGACATGGAGAACTCCTGGAATCAAAGTTGGTAGGCCTGGCGGGCGGTCAGCGGACGGTAGAAAGTCAATATAAGCGGTTTGAACGGCCAAGAACAGCGCGGAACGACGCCCGACGCCCCACGGTCGGCCCGATCTCAGTCGCGGAGAGCCGCGTCGCGCTGCTCTTCGGGTTCGGCCGCAGGCTCACCGGCGGCGGGGGCCGAATGATCGGCGGGGCCGGCCGGCGCGGCCGCGGGCCGGCGGTTTTGACCGGCGGCGGCCAGCAGCAGAAAAATTCCGGCCGTGCATGCCAGAATCAAGATCAAGATCCACAAGCCCACCGCGCCGCAGCGCTTCAGCCGCGGATTGGCGCTGCGATAACGATACACGACGCTCAAGATGGAAAGCGTAAACAGTATCGTGTAGATCTCGATCTGCTGTTGACTTCCGTGAGCTCGGACGAGTAACAGAAAGTCGATCACCAGCAGTGCCACGGCAATCGCAATGCCGCCGTAGAACACGCGGGGTCGAACAAAAACGGACCGCTCGTCGTTGATCATGATCCTCTCGCCTTGCCTTGAAAACGAAACCCCGGCGGGGTGGTGCCGAGTCGCCTATCATAGTCTCCCGGCCATTACGATGCGCGCATGTCGACGAGCGGCGCTAAAAAATTGTACGATTGCACCGCCGCGTCGACCGCAGCGTGGCTGTGGCGGCTGAGTTCGACATGCAAACCGCCCCGATAACCGGACTGTCGCAAGGCGGCGATCACCGGCGGAAAATCGATCTCCCCTTCGCCGAACATCAAGTGCTCGTGAACTGCCGGCGCGCATGTCCTCGATGTGAACGTTCACGATCCGCCCGGCGACGCGGCCGATGGCCGCGGCAATCGGAACTTCGCCCAGGCAATGCAGGTGTCCGACGTCGAGCGTGAGCTGCAATCGCTCGTCGGGCAGACGCGTCCCAAGCTCGGCAAACCGCTCGAGCGTGTCGATCAGCATGCCGGGTTCCGGCTCGAATCCCAACATCACCCCGCGCTCGGCCGCGTGCTCAAGCACCGGCTTGAGCCCGTCGGTCAACCGCTGCCAGGCCACGTCGGCAGGAGCCTCGTCGCGACACGACTCCCGCCCAGAGCGAAACGCAATCGCTCGACAATTCGGCGGCGATGTCGATGGCGCGGCAGAGAAAGTCGATCCGCCGAGCGCGATCCTGCGGGTCGGGCCGAGACCAAAGTCGGCTCGTGCTTGACGCGCGGGTCGAGCAGGAACCGGGCTCCGGTTTCCACCACGCTGGCCAGTTTCAGCCGATCCAACTCGCCGCGAACACGATCGATCTGCCGCGGCAGGTCGGGGTCGATACGGATTCAGCCAGTGGTGATCGAGCGTGATCGCCACGCTGCGGTAGCCGATCTCGGCCAATAGCTCCATCGCCGCGAGCGGGTCGTGATGCGCCCAACCGTTGGTGTTGTATCCAAGCAGCATGCTGGCCGAGACAACGTTGGAGGGCGGGCCTGACCACCCCGATTGTAAATCGGCCGGCCGGCCAACGCACGCGACGAGCCGCTTTTTCCAGAGGTGCCATAAGCTGCAACGTGGCTAGGCGTCGGGCGCCACGTTGACCAGTTCGCCGGCGACGGCTTCGACGTGCGCCGACTCGATCTACGATTGCTCTTCGGCAAAGCCGACCAGCAGCGCCAGATCGCACAGCCGGTTGATCCGCCGCGGATTGCCGCGCGCCAACTGATGCAGCCGCGTGAGCGCGTCGGGCGTAAAGATTTCGCGGCTGGCGCCGGCGGCGCTCAAGCGATGGCTGACGTAACTGGCCGTTTCGTCGGTGTTCAGCGGCCGTAGCAGGCATTTGACCCCCAACCGTTCCTCAAGTGCCGGCATGCGATCCAGCACCGGCAGCAGCGCGGTCTGGCCGACGAGCAACAGCGTGAGCGCGGGCTGCGAAGGGTATCGAAGTTCGTCAACAGCCGCAGCGTTTCCAGATTGCCTGCGTCGGCCAGCAAGTGGGCTTCGTCGACCACGATCACCGCATGGCGGCCCTGGGCGGTATTCTCGGTCAGAAATTGCTGTAACCGGCGGACGGTCTGGTCCAGGCTGCCGCCGTCGCGGCGGCGCGGCCCCCAGTTCGTCGGCGATGTACGTCAATAGTTCGGCTCGGCGACATTTGCGGAAACACGAGATGCACAAACGGCGTGCAATTTTCGGCCAACTGCCGCCTCAGCCAGCCCACGAGCATGGTCTTGCCCGAGCCCGATCCGCCGGCCAGCAGGGCGCCGCCGCGCCGGTTTTCGACCGCGTAGCGCAGCTTGAGCAGGGCGCCCTGGTGGACTTCGCTGGGATAATAAAAGCGTGCGTCGGCGGACGTCTCGAAGGGTTTGGCCAGCAATTGCCAATAGGCTTCATACATCGATCGAGACCTCCGGCTGAATTTGAGCGTCGCGGAACCGGGGAGCGAAATTTTCGATCCCCGCGGCCAAGGGCAAGCCGGCCGCGGCCAGTTGCCTGGCGTAAGCCGCCAGGCTGTCGTCGCTGCTGGACCTGGCATCGTAGACGAGATAGGCGGCGTCCCAGCGCGCCGCCTGGTGCAGCGCGGCCAGGCTCTCGACGCCGTCCGGGCCGGGCAAACCGGCGTCGATCAGCACCAGGTCGTACGCCTCGGCCAGCATGTCGAACAACGCCGGCGCCGAAAGTTGCCGGCCAGTTGCTCCAGCAGCGCCGAGCCCGCTTGAAGCGGAGCGATCGCGCAGCCGATCTTCGATCGACGCAATCATCACTTCGCCCAATTGCGCTGGCCGCCGACCACTTGCGACCAACCCAGCTCGGCGACGATGCCCAGCCGCGGTGCCAACTCGGGCTGCGCGAAGTCGGCGTCGACCAGCACGCAGCTCGCCCCTTGAGCAGCAGCTCTGCGGGCCAGCGACATGGCCACCGTCGTTCGGCCGACCGCCCGCTCTGCTCCGATCAGGGCCACGCGGCGCCGGCCTTGCGGCCGCACCGGATAGCAGGCGCGAGACAAATCCGTCCAGAGCCGCTTGCGACGCAGTGCATAGTGCATGGCACTGTGCCGGCCACTGGAAACGGTCGACTTCCAACAGAGGCCGCAGCGGCTCGGCGGGCTTGGCGGGCGGTGCGAAGGCCGAAAGCGGTCGGGCCGCACTGGTCGGCGCCGGCTGATCGTCGAGTAAACTGGCCGCATCGGTCGAGAAACGCGCCGGCCAGGCTGCCGTCAATTCAGCCGCCGTCGCCGCAACCGAGGCCTGGACCTTGCGCATCGCCGCCTCCGACTGAAGCTGCCGCCGATCGGCAGCTTCCGAGACGCTGACCCCATGCGAGTGCAACTGCTCGACCGTGGGCAGTGATATGGCGCCCCCGTCGCGCCGCCACTAATAGTGGGTGACGTTGGAACGGGGAGACTCTCCTCCGGTTTCGCCGTCGGTGGGTCGATGCGATGATTCGATGCGCCGCGGTCGAACGCCACGCTTGGCTTTTCGGGCCCCCGACCGGCGGGATTGGCGACGGTGTCCCGCCAAGGACGCCCATAGGCCTTCATGAATGCTCGATCGAGTTTCGTCATGGCTGGGGGCCTACGTCCATGTTTTGAATGCCGCCTTCGAGCCGGGCTTCGGGCCGTCGTTGGGGCGAATAGGAGCCCGGGCCAGCCGGTCGCCGAGCGGTCCGCATTGTGGATTGGTCGGCGGGGTTGCTGCGCCGCGCATCGTCGGGCCACTGCGGTTCGCCAGGCCACGGATCGCCGGGGGCGACCGTGGGATCCACCAGCGGCGGATCGGACGGCAAGGTCTCCCGAGGGTTGTTGTTCACGGCGGAGCGCCGATGCCGGCGGGCGACCGTTTTCGGCCTCCGGTCCGCGCCCCGGCCAAGCATCCCCCGGCCACGATGCAGATCGCGGGGCCGGCGTCTTTTCGCCACCGCTGCCTTCGGTTTCGGGTGCGGTGCCGGGCTGGATAACCTGCGCATCTCGCCGCCAAGGACCGCGTGGGGTCGGTTGGTCCAGCCGGCCGGCCGCTCCGGCGTCACGCGGCACTTTCCAATTCGGAACGGGTTGCTGCGCTGAGCCGGCGCTCGGTAAGCCGTATCGGACGGCACGCGATCGGGCGCATTCCACTGCGGAACGGCCGGCAACGTCTCAGGATTTTCTTGTTTCCCGGTTGCCACCAGCCATACCGCCACGATCGCCAAGACTCCGGTCGCCACCCACATCGCTTTGCCCACGAGCGGATTGCCGGACTCGGCAAAGCTGGCCGCCGGCGACATCTCCGGCTCGTTCAGGTCTGGCAGCCGCAAAACAACCGGCAGGACGAAATGCCGGTTGGCTGCGTCGAAGGCCGCGGAATTGCGAACGTCCGACGGCCGTCGAAAGGCCACCGTAGCCGGCTGGCCGGCGTGGCCGCGCGAGCTGGCGACAGGCGTCTGACGCGCGAGCGGCGATGCGCCCATGAACTTCCCCCGAGCAGTGCGACTCTTAGTTAATTGCCGTCGGTTCGACCGGCGGCGAACGCGTATCCCATGCGGCCGGCGGTGGCACCAAACCCCTGCTTGTTAACCGATCTCCCGGCCCCCGGGCATCCCGGCGCAGCGGTCGGGCACCGGCCGTCCTTCACTACTATCGGTCGGGGTCGTGCCGGCCTTGAGTCCTAGAGCGATTGCGACAGCTATGGAAAATACGCAAAACGGCTCCAGACACTCCGGGTGCTGGCGGCAATTCGCCATAATTCCGTGCGGGTTGCCAACCGGCGCACCAGCATGAGATACTTGATGGTTACAACCTGAGAATCCAATGAAATTCGATTCGACTACTATGTCCCTCGCCTCGGCTCCCGCAACCCGTCAACGGTTGGAACACCTGCTAGCTCAGCGCATCCTGGTGCTCGACGGTGCGATGGGCACGATGGTTCACGCGCTGAAATTCGACGAGGCCGACTTCCGTGGCACTCCGCTGGCGCATCACTCGAAAGACCTGAAGAATTTCATTGACATCCTGGCACTCACCCAGCCCGAGGCGATCTACCAGATCCATCGGCAATATCTGGAGGCCGGGGCCGACATCATCGAGACCAACACGTTCGGCGCCACCAGCGTGGCGATGGCCGATTTCGAGCTCGCCGATCGGGTGCGCGAGCTGAATCTGGCCGCGGTCGCACTGGCGCGTCGGGCGGCCGACGAGATGAGCGGCCAGACGCCCGACCGGCCGCGATTCGTGGCCGGCTCGATCGGCCCCACGAACAAGCAGCTTTCGATCGCCGGCAACGTGAACGACCCGGGGCATCGCGACGTGACGTTCGACCAGATGGTCGACGACGTACTACGAGCAGGTGGACGCGCTCGTCGGTGGCGGGGTCGACCTGCTGTTGACGGAAACGGCGTTCGACACGCTGGTGCTCAAAGCCTGCTTGTTCGCCATCGACAAATATTTTTCCGACCACGACCTGCGATTGCCCGTCATGGCCTCGTTCACCGTCTTCGAGGGGGGCCGCACGCTCAGGCCCAAACGGTCGAGGCTTGTTGGAATTCGATCTCGCATGCCGACCTGTTGAGCGTGGGCATCAACTGCGCGCTGGGCCCCGACAAGCTGCGGCCTTACATCGAAGAGCTGTCTCGCGTGGCGCCGATCTACGTGAGCTGCTATCCCAACGCCGGCTTGCCGAACGCCTTTGGCGGTTTCGACGAGACGCCCGAGATGATGGCGGCCGCACTGGGCGACTTCGCCCGCAACGGCTGGCTGAACATCGTCGGCGGCTGCTGCGGCACCACGCCGGCCCACATTCGGGCGATCGCCCAGGCGGTGGCCAACGTGCCGCCCCGCACGCGCTCCCGGCCCGAGCCGCTGACGCGCTTGAGCGGGCTGGAACCGCTGACGCTGCGTCCGGAAAGCAACTTTCATGATGATCGGCGAGCGGACGAACGTCACCGGCTCGAAGAAGTTCGCCCGGCTGATCCTCAACGGCCAATACGAACAGGCCGTGGCGGTCGCCCGCGAGCAGGTCGAGTCGGGGGCGAACGTCATCG
This sequence comes from uncultured Planctomycetaceae bacterium, assembly GCA_963793635.1. Taxonomy (GTDB): domain Bacteria; phylum Planctomycetota; class Planctomycetia; order Pirellulales; family PALSA-1355; genus CAWCAX01. The sequence continues at coordinate 2,672,542 of CAWCAX010000004.1, read as the reverse complement.
ACGTCAACATGGACGAGGGCATGCTCGATGGCGAGGCGGCAATGACCCGCTTCCTGAACCTGATCTCCGCCGAGCCCGAAGTGGCCCGCGTGCCGATCATGATCGACAGCTCGAAATGGTCGGTGATCGAAGCCGGGCTGAAATGCGTGCAGGGCAAGGCGATCGTCAACTCGATCAGCCTGAAGGAAGGGGAAGAGCAATTCCTGCACTACGCCCGGCTGATCCGCCGCTACGGCGCGGCCGTGGTGGTGATGGCCTTCGACGAGCAGGGCCAGGCGACCGAAACGGAGGACAAAGTGCGGATCGCCTCGCGGGCCTACCAGCTGCTTGACCGAACAAGTGGGCCTGCCGCCCGAGGACATCATCTTCGACCCGAACATCCTGACCGTGGCCACCGGCATCGACGAGCACAACAATTACGCCGTCAACTTCTTCGAGGCCACGCGGCAGATCAAGCAGAAATTTCCGCGGGTCAAAGTTTCGGGGGGCGTGAGCAACGTCTCGTTCTCGTTCCGCGGCAATGATCCGGTGCGCGAGGCGATGCACTCGTGCTTCCTGTACCACGCTATTCGCGCGGGCATGGACATGGGAATCGTCAATGCCGGCCAACTGGCCGTTTACGAGGAAATTCCCGCCGCCCTGCGCGAGCTGGTCGAGGACGTCCTGCTCAATCGGCGGCCCGACGCGACCGAGCGACTGATCGCCTTCGCCGAGACGGTGAAGAAGTCGGACACGTCGGAGGCCACGGTCGCCGAGTGGCGGGCCGGCAGTGTCGAGCAGCGCCTGGCGCACGCGCTGGTCAAGGGAATCGTCGATTACGTCGAACAGGACACCGAAGAGGCGCGGCACAAATATCCCTCCTCGCTGGCCATCATCGAAGGCCCGCTGATGGCCGGCATGCAGGTCGTGGGCGATCTGTTCGGCGCGGGCAAGATGTTTTTGCCACAGGTGGTCAAGAGCGCTCGGGTGATGAAAAAATCCGTGGCCCATTTGCTCCCCTATATGGAGCAGGAAAAGGCGGAAAGCGGCGCCCCGCAAGCCCGCGGCAAAGTGCTCATGGCCACGGTCAAAGGAGACGTTCACGACATCGGCAAGAACATCGTGGGCGTGGTGCTGGGCTGCAACAACTACGAGGTCATCGACCTGGGTGTCATGGTCTCCTGCGAAAAAATTCTGGAAACCGCTCGCCGGGAACAGGTCGATTTGATCGGGCTGAGCGGCCTGATTACGCCCAGCCTGGACGAGATGGTACACGTCGCGCGCGAGATGGAGCGGGCCGGCATGCAAACGCCGCTGTTGATCGGCGGCGCGACCACCAGCGCCAAGCACACGGCCGTCAAGATCGCGCCGGCTTACGGCCAGCCGACCGTGCATGTGCTCGATGCCTCGCGGTCGGTGGGAGTCGTCGACCGATTGCTCAGCCGCGAGCTGCGCGCGGAGTTCGTCGAGAAAAATCGGAACGAGCAGGCCGGACTCGTGGACTCCTATCGGCGCCGGCAGGAAATCAAGCTGGTGCCTTATCGCCGAGGCCGTGGCCAAGAAATTTCAGACCGAATGGGCCACGCTTCCGATCGAGCGGCCCGCCTTTCTCGGCACGCGCGTGCTCGACGATTACCCGCTGGAAAAACTGACTGCCGCTCGTCGATTGGTCGCCGTTCTTCATGGCCTGGGAACTCAAGGGCAAGTATCCGCGCATTCTCGACGACCCTCAGGTTGGCGCCGAAGCCCGAAAGCTGTTCGACGATGCGCAAGCACTGCTCGAGCAAATCGTCGCCCAGCGCTCGCTGCGGGCACGAGGCGTGTACGGCTTTTGGCCGGCAGCGGCCGAAGGGGACGACATCGTTCTGTTTACCGACGACACGCGCCGCCAAGAGCTGGCGCGGCTATTCACCCTGCGTCAGCAGTGGGAGCGAAAGGGACAGCAGGAATTTCATGCGCTGGCCGATTTCATCGCGCCGCGGGACAGCGGCCGCGGCGATTATCTGGGCGCGTTCGCGGTCACGGCCGGCGACGGGGCCGACGAATTGGCGGCCCGCTTCGAGCGCGATCACGACGACTACAATGCAATCATGGTCAAGGCTCTGGCCGATCGCCTGGCCGAAGCCTTTGCCGAAGCGCTGCACCAGCAAGCCCGGCAGGACTGGGGATACGGCCGCGACGAGCGTTTGACCAACGACGACCTGATCGAGGAAAAGTATCGCGGCATCCGTCCCGCGCCCGGCTACCCCGCCTGCCCCGACCACACGGAGAAGGGCACGCTGTTTTCGCTTCTGAATGCCGAGCAGACGACCGGAATCCGGCTCACCGAGAATTATGCCATGTGGCCGGCGGCGGCGGTCAGCGGCTGGTACTTCGCCCATCCCGAGTCGCGCTATTTCGCCGTCGACCGGATCGCCCGCGACCAGGTGCAATCGTATGCCGCGCGCAAGGGCCTGAGCATGGCCGAAGTCGAGCGCTGGCTGGCGCCGAACTTGGGCTACGACGCGACCGGGTGACGTTCGGGGCAATCCCATGGGCCCCTAGAACGAAAACAGCCGCCGCCGGACTCGAGTCCGGCAGCGGCCTGCCCCGAACGCTCGCTCGATTCCGTCGGTCGACCGCCGGCCCCCCGTTGGCCAGCCGGCAGTCAGCCGCGGATGCTGCGCATCAAGCGTCGACTGCGGCACTGGTCACGGCCATCAGACGGCGCCGATTGCGGGTGCCGAGCCGGGGCGCTGCGGCCGATCTGCGCAACGTCGCGCACCGCGGCAGCGTGGTCGGCAGCGCTACGCCGTCCGGCGCTGCGGCGCCGGGGGGCACGGCTTCCGCGGATACCGCGTCCGCCGGCGCAGTCGTCTCCTGCTTGGCGGTTTCCCGCTGCCGTTCGCGCTGGCTGGCGGCCTGAGCCGCTTGCACGGTGGCCGCATCGGCCCGGACCGCTAACTTGTCGGCGAGTTCGGCCCGCAAGACGGTGACATCACGCGGGGCATCGATTCCGACGCGGATGGTTTGTCCCTTGACCTTCAGGATGGTGATCGTGATCTGGGGGCCGATTTGGATTTGCTGCTGTGTTTTCCGAGTGAGGACCAGCATGACACACTCCTTTGCGTGACGTGAGGCTTGATGGGACTAACGCCTGGAGCTTAATGCAGCCCGTGTGCCAATCGCTCAAGAGCCGCTACGATTGGTACGCAAGTCTTTTGCTGCTCAGCAAATGGACGAGAAATGGGGTGCGCGGAGTGCTGGCCGAGCAGTGTACAAACTTACAACGCGCCTTACAAACCGATGGTCCGTGGCAACTCGCGGGCAATCTTCCCTCCGAGAAGCATTAAAGTTCGATCCAGCGGGCAGCCGAGGCGAGCGGCTACCTATCAAGACAGCAACAGGCCGGCTGGCAAATGTGTCGACAGGACGTCCGCGCATCGCCAGCGGACTTTAGGCTTTTCGCTTTTGGGTGCCCGGCTGCTTGCGGGATAGTTCGTCGCGCAGCTTGGCCGCTCGCTCGTACTCTTCGGCAGCCACGGCCGCGGCCAACTGCTCGGACAAGCTGGGCTGGACATTATATTGCTCGCGGAGCGCTGCTTTGAGCTCGAGCAGGCGCTGCACCATTTCGTCGTCGTCGAATTGGTCTTCCGCGTCATATTCGGAGAACAAGTCGCGAAAACGTTCGAGGCCTTGATTCAGCTCTTGCACGGCGGCATCGGCCCCGCTCTCTTCGAGCTTGGCCAGCGTGGCGGCTTGTGTCCGATGGAACAGCACATAAGGCCGATATTGCTCGTGCGACAATGTCCACTCTTCGTCTGGGGAATGGGCCCGCACGAAATCCATGAATGCCAGGCTATGGTCGGCGTCGCGAGCGGCACGGCCGAACTCACGCAGCGCCAGCCAGCAAATCCGCCGGTGGTAGAACTGCAGGAATTCGCGATCCGCCGCGGCGCATTGTTCGGACGTCAGCTCGAACGAGTCACCCTCGTGCAGCGCCAGATCGAGGAGATAATCGAAGTAGGTATCGCTGCCGCCGGGACGTTGACCGTCGGGGCGTCCGTCGACCTCGAGCTGTAACATGCCCATTTCCACGCGCATCTGCAACACTTCGCGACCGTCGCCGGCTCGAACCAGGCGCGCGCTGACCTCGCCCGGCTCATAAGGCCAGTCGCGGAGTATTTGATCGATGTCTTGTCGCCTGGCCATAATCGGACACGCTTCGCGGCAATGGGCTTTCAGCCGCAAACTTCGCGGGCCGAGAGCTGGTTGCAGCAATTATATAGCCGGCCAGTTGGCGAGGCCACTGTACGCGCCGGGAACCGGGGGCGTCGCGCAGGGGGGCGCCACGGTAGGAGAGGCCGTAGAACGGTGCGTCCAGGATTCAGCTGGACAGCGCCCCGGCGGTAAAAGGCTGGGGCCGGGGGGCCAAGGCCTTGCCAATACAAAACCGCCGCGGCCGACAGATTCCATGCAGCGGAGGCGTGCATGAGGAACCCGTCGGCCACGGCGGCCATTTCCAGAACTCGCTGGAACTTGTCGTTTCGTGGCGGTCGACGACTATTTTGCCAGGGAGGGCAGCAGCATGCTCTTGAGCTTGCTGGCCACATTGTGGGAGACCAATTCGGTCTTTTGTTCCCCGGCCGCTTCGGTGCCCGCGGGTTGGGCAACCGGCTTCAAGACTTCGCCCTGGGCATAGTCCTCCGCAGCGGCATGGTCGGCAGGGCCCTGCGGTTGCGTGGCATTTTCCGGCTTTGCGGCCGCGTGTTGGTGGAAGAACAACTCGTGCCGAGGGCAGCACGATTTGCAGTGGGGGCACAGATCGACGACTTCCCATTTCCAGCTGGGAACCTCTTTGACCTCTTCTTTCTTGACAAGCTTGTGGCGCGTTTTCACTTTGGCACAGGTCGGCTGCCAGATCGGTTCTTTGTGTGCATGGTGGAACAATTTGCACTCGCCGCAGTCGTCGGGGCAAACACATTTATAGCCGCAAATCTTGCTGGGACCGGGAATGCAGAAATCCTCGCATTCGCAGTCATAACAGATTTTGGTCACCTTCTTCGTAGTCGGCACGCAACGACAGACCTTGCTGCAGTCGCATTGGCAACCGCAGTCATTGCAGCAGTCGGCGGCAGCCTCACTGGCAAGCAGGCCGAAAATTGCCACAGCCAGGAAGGCGACAGCACGTTTCATGGGTCATCCCTTTCGCAGTAAATTTCGAGACTCCGCCTCAAAAAGCGCGAGCGCACGCAAAATCATCATCGGACTGAATTTCGGCAGAACTTCGTTCGTTACCGCGTCCGGCGACAACTGTCTGGACCGCCGGCCGGCAAACCCCGCAAGGTTTCGCGCAATCGCCGCGACGGCGGCACGCCGCGGCGGTAATATTTAGCGGTCACTCTGTGCGCTGCGGGTGCGGCTCACCTTGCGGCGCGCTGTAAAGTCTGATTTATTCGTTGCAGCTTACGTCGATCGGTCGCCCGGTTGGCCGGCGAGCCGTAAGATGGCACGATCGGTCGGCCCCGAGCGGCGAGCGTTGTTTCTCGGAGCTGTGAACGAGAGCTGGATTCAAAACCGACTGGGAGAGCGGACCGTCGCCGCCGCTTCTGAAATCAGCTCGAATAATTCCTCAATCGCCAGAAGTAAGGACGTAGCCGATGACTGCGGTGGATCGCGAAAGACAGTTGGCGCAGGCCGAAGAGGTTTTGGCCGATCGATTGCCCGGATTGGGCTTCGCCAAAGGCCTGTACTTCGGCCAATACTTCAATGCCAAGTTGCCCCCATACCCCCAGCTCGACGCCGACCCGCGCACCAATCGAGCCGTCGCCGATCTGCAGGCCTTCTGCCAACAGGAGATCGATCCGGTGGCCATCGATCGGAATGCCGAGATTCCGGACTCGGTGATCCGCGGGCTGGGATGGCTGGGCGTGCTCGGCGCTTGCCTGCCGAAAGAATACGGCGGGGGCGGCTTCAGCCAGTCGGCCTATTGTCGATTGATCGAGGTGCTCGGCTCGCGCTGCGGAAGCACGGCCCTGTTCGTCAATGCACACCATTCCATCGGGCCCCGGGCGCTGGTACTGTTCGGCACGCCCGAACAGCAAGCCCGATATCTGCCGAAATTGAGCAGCGGCGAATGGCTGAGCGCCTTTGCCCTGACCGAACCCGAGGCCGGCAGCGACGCGGCCAACGTGCAGACCACCGCCATGCCGACGCCGGACGGAAAGGGCTACCTACTCAACGGCGAAAAGCGCTGGATTACCAACGGCGGAATTGCCCAGGTGTTGACGGTGATGGCGCGCACGCCCGTTGCCGGCGGCACGGACAGCAAGATCACGGCCTTCGTGGTAACGCCCGACATGCCGGGCTTCGAGCTGGTTGAAAAGCGCATGCCCAAGTGTGGAGTCCGGGGCACGGCGACGTCTCGATTGGCTTTCCGCGACATGTTCGTGCCGAGCGAGAACGTGCTGGGACAAATCGGCAAAGGGCTCAAGGTGGCGCTGACGGTGCTCGATTTCGGGCGCACTACGTTCGGCGCCAGCTGCACCGGCGCGGCCAAGTTTTGCGTGGAGCGCGCGGTGGGCCACGCTTTGACGCGGGTGCAGTTCCAACAGCCGCTGGCGAACTTCGAACTGGTGAAGGAGAAAATCGCGTACATGTCGGCCGGTGTCTTTGCCATGGAGGCGGCCACCTTCCAGACCGCGGCCCTGATCGACGCCGGCCACGAGGATTACATGCTGGAAACCGCGATGCTCAAGGTATTTTCCACCGACGTGCTGTGGCGAATCGTCAATGACACGATCCAGATTTTCGGCGGCAAGGCCTACTTCACCGACGAACCGTACGAGCGCATGATGCGCGATGCGCGGATCAACATGATCGGCGAGGGAGCCAACGACGTGCTCCGCGCGTTCATCGCCCTGGTCGGCATGCGCGACGTGGGCCTGGAACTCAAAGGCGTGCTCGAGGCGGCCCGGCACCCCTGGAAAAATCTGGGCAAGCTCAGCAGTTTCGCGGGCCGGCGGATCGAAGCCTTGTTTGCCGTGCCCCCAGTCGAGGTCCACGAAGCGCAGCTCGATGCCGACGCGGCGCGGCTCGGCAAACTGGTGGCTCATTTCGGCGCGCAGGTCGAACGGCTGCTGCGCACCTACCAGCAAGAGATACTGGATCGTGAGTACCAGCAGGGGCGCATCGCCGATGCCGCGATCGAACTATACGTCAGCGCCTGCGTGCTCAAGCGGCTCGATCAACGGCTGGCAGATCACGAGCGGCCGGCCGGGCAAACCGCGCAGGATCTGACCACCGGCCGATATTATCTGCTCACCGCCGAACGGCGGATCCGCGGACAACTCGACAGCCTGTGGTCGAATGACGATGCCGAGACCACGCGCATGGCGGACTTCGCGTTTGCCGATTTCAAGAATCGGGCTGCACCGGCCGATGCGGCCCCGTGAGTGCCTTGAAGCTGACTCCGCCGCGAGCATGCCCCCGCATTCAGTCCGTCGGCGGCAAACGGCGTGACTGTTTCTTCGACGACGAATGCCGCTTGCCCTCCAATCGGCGAGCGACCGCGGCCCGAGTTGGCTTCGTGGGCCGGCGCAGCGTCGGCCGAACCGCCACGGCGGCCACCATCTCGCGCAGTTTCTCCAGACAATCGGAGATGTTCCGCCCCTGATCGCGATAGCGCTGGCTGGTCAGGAGCACTTCGCCCCCCGCGGTCAGCCGCCGCCGATATTTGGCCAAAAATCTTCCGCGGACGTCGTCGGGTAGCGATCGGCTTTGGACCACGGGCCAGCGGAGCAGGGCCTTGGAGTTCACCTTGTTGACGTTTTGCCCGCCCGGCCCGCCGCTGCGCGAAAAGCTGAACTGGAATTCCTCGTGGGGAATGTGAATTCGCGAGTTGACGATCAAAACGGACATGACGCACAGGGGCGGGTTGGGTCGCAACGGGCGAAAACTTCAGTATAGTGAACTTGCGTCTTGCAGTGCAGAGCGGCCTATCAGAGTGGAGCGCGAAACCGATGCGGCCTAGCAGCACAGGAAACAACGAATGAGCATCCCCGCCAATGGATCGGCAGCGCCCGCGCGGCGGCGAGCTGTTTTGAGCCTCGATCGACGTCGGACCGCGGCTCTTGCGATCCGTTGTGCAATGCTGCTCTCGGCGTTGCAAACGTGCGTCGAGTCGTTTGGGCTGGCAGCCGCCGAGCCGGCGCAAGATCGTGCAACAGCGTCTTGCCGGCAGCGATTGGCCACAATTCCTGGGACCGACCGGCGACAATAAGTCCAGCGAGCGCGGCATCCTTACGACCTGGCCCGCCACCGGCCCGCCGATTGTCTGGCAATTGGCGCTCGGTTCGGGGTATGGCTCGCCGGCTATCAGCCAAGGACGCCTGTTCCAATTCGACCGCCAGGCAAACCAGGCTCGGTTGCGCTGCCTGGGCAGCGAGACCGGCGAGTTGCTGTGGAAATTCGAATATCCCACGGACTACCAGGATCTGTACGGCTACGACAACGGCCCGCGTGCCTCGCCGGTGGTCGACGGGAACCGCGTGTACATCTTCGGGGCCGAAGGCATGCTGCATTGTCTGGCGGTGGAAGACGGCAAGCAGATCTGGAAAGTCGACACGATGGCCCAGTTCGGCGTCGTGCAGAACTTTTTCGGCGTCGGCAGCACGCCCGTGGTCTTCGGCGATGTGTTAATCGTCCAGGTGGGTGGGACCACACCCGAATCTCGGCAGGATCCGCTGGGGCAGCTCGCCGCCAGCGGCACTGCGATCGTGGCCTTTGACAAGCAAACTGGGCAGGTCAAGTATCAGTTGGGCGACGATTTGGCGAGCTATTCGAGTCCCACGCTGGCCAAGATCGACAGTCGAGCCTGGTGCTTTGTCTTTGCTCGCGGTGGTCTGCTCGGTTTCGATCCGGCCGGGGGCAAGCTCGACTTCCGATTTCCCTGGCGGGCGCCGATCGCGGAAAGCGTGAACGCCAGCAATCCGGTAGTGGTGGGCAACAGCGTGTTCATTTCCGAGACCTATGGACCCGGCAGCGCACTCGTCAAGGTCCGCCCGGGCGGCTATGACGTTGTCTGGTCGGATGCGAACCGGCGCCGCGACAAATCGATGCAAACGCACTGGAACACGCCGATTCACCACGAAGGCTTTCTGTATGGCTCGAGCGGCCGCCACGACGCGAATGCCGAACTGCGCTGCATCGAGTTGGCCAGCGGCAAGCTGATGTGGCAAGAGCCGGACTTATCGCGATCGACGTTGCTCTACGTGGACGGACATTTCGTTTGCTTGACCGAGCACGGCATATTGCTGCTGCTGAAGGCTAATCCGCAAAAGTACGACGAGGCGGGGCGCGTCGTACTGGCGGATCGCGGCGGAGCTTTTGGTCCCGCGCAATTGCTCAAATATCCAGCCTGGGCGCCGCCGCTGCTCTCGCACGGCCTGGTCTACGTACGGGGCGAGGGCCGGCTGGTTTGCCTGGAACTGATTCCGCTGGCCAAGCCGGCCCAGAAGAACGCCAAGAGCTAGGGTGCCGTTACATCAAAGTTCACCCGGCGATCAGACTGGCGAAGGCCCGCTTCGAGCTGTCAAGCAGTTCTTTGTAGTCCGTGGCCTCGATGGCCTCGCCCATCAACTCGACGTCGTAATCCCCCTCGTATCCGATCCCGCGGAGCGCCGCGACGATTTCGCGCAGCGGCAAAATTCCGGCGCCCAGGCGCTCGCGGCTCTGTTCCGATTCGGGCGGCTTCTGGCTGTCGCCTAAATGGACGATGGCAATTCGATCGCGGAGGCGGCTAATGTGGTCCAGGATGCGCGGATCGTGCCCCAAGTGGTACGTGTCGAACGCCAGCTTGACCCGCGGGCTGTCGAACGTATCGATCAACCCGACAGCCTCGTCGAGCGAGGTCAGAAACGTCCACTCGGCGGCACAGCCCGGGTGCATCGGCTCGATCGCCAAGGTGACTTCCAACTCGGTAGCCAGCGGGAGGAGTTCTCGGATCGCACCCAAGAACAGCCGCCGGGCGTGGTTCTGAGTATGGTTATTGCGGCCGCCGCTGTAGATGACGAGCGAGCCGGCTCTGAGCGTAGCGGCCAATCGAATGGCTTCGGCGGCGTCCTTCAGGCTTTCGCCGTAGGTGTGTCCGTCGCTTCCGGTAAATCCGCCTGCCCAGAGCAGGTTGGAGACCGCCAATCCGCTATCGGCCAACAGGTCGGCGGCTTTTTCCTCACCAAAGTCGGCCAGTTTTTGCCGCCAGAGACCAATGGCGTCGATGCCCGCCGCTTGCAATTGAACGACATCCTCCTCGAACGACCAGCGATAGGTCGTCATCTCGTTAATCGACAAACGAGTCATCCGTGTATCTTTCGCGCTGGAAATCCCTCGGGAAATCGGCGGGGCCGACCTCACGCGACATCTGCGCCAAGCGCATCGTCATGGCCGGAATGCCATCGTGAGCCGCGGGAGTTTCATCGGCCGAACGCAATCCTGCGTCTGTCTACGGCCCGATAGTATGGAGAATGACTGTCGGGGTGTAAAGCAACCGTCATTCACGGACGTCGGCCACGCGCCGGATGAGCCGTTGGCGAACCCGCCTTACCGGGTCGGCGACAATCTGGGGGCTTTTCGGCCGTAAAGAGCATCCTGGCCGCGCTGCCTGGCCTTGCTGGCACGGGAGCTGCGACGTCGGGCGATTGCGCGACTAGGGTCCGGGCGCGTCGGCCTTGGCTGCGGTGCTTGAGACAGAGCCCTCCGACAGATTCCAGGCAGTCAACCAACGTTCGCCGGTGCGTTTGAATTTGAGCTCGTGGTTCAACCGCTGCGCCATATCTGGCAGGTGTCCTGCGCCGTAGAAAATGGCGATTCGCTTTTTGCCGGCAGCCAATTGTGTGTTCAGCCCTTCCAAAGCAACCTTGTTACGTTCGGTAATAATGGTCGATCCATCCGGCCCGCTGAACGACTCCATGGCCCCTTCGAGATCTTCGAATTGCTCGGCCATGACCCGTTTCAGTCGCACGGCCCGGTTCTTATCGAACAAAGCCAGCACCAGGTCGAAATCGAACGACTTGCCTTGGGCCTGGAATTTCGCCTGTTTCGAGATGCCGTCTCCCAGCATGCGAAAGAAGAGGGTCCAAAAGCTTTCACCCCGATCCTGCATCGACTTGAAGAATTGGTCCGGCGACATGTCGGCATGCACCAGATTCTCTTTTTCGTAGTCGACAAACTCGAGTTGATGTTCCAGGCCGAGCACGTTCTTTAGTCCTGTCTGTAGAGCCCCCACCGGGTGCCTGCTGCCCGCCGATGCACCCTTGGGCACGCGAGTGCCCGGCGGAGCCAAGAGCTCGTACAGCACGACGTCATACGCCTCGAAGGCCGTATTGAGCGCCGCGTAGTAGTCCTTTTCGCCGACATGGACCGCGGCAATCAAGTCGACCGCCACTCCCTGGCGCTCGGGCAAGTCGCTCTCGAAGCGGGCAATCGCGGTCTGCGAGCGCCAGCGGATTGTCGCTGGCATCACGCGTCAGTCGTATGTATCGATCCGGGTCGCCGCCGGCCGGCTTGGGTTCGTCCGCCGGGGCGAGACGGCCGGCTCCAATAACGATGAGCCAAGCCATGCAGGTTTGAATCGAGGGCCTGTTCCAACGCTGCTGACGCATGGCGCAAACCTTTATCAAAAAGAGAGTTGAACTGCGGCAGCTTGCCGAGCGACAATCGTCTGACCAAGTATATGCATGGCCTTTCGACGCGACAAATCGAGGCGAAGTGCACGGCCGGCCCCGTATCGCCGCCCGGAGCTAGGTCAGACAGCCCGCCACTGCGGGGCGTCGTGACAAAGGCCCTTTGGTAAAGGGGGGAGCCCTGCCAACCGTTTGGCAGCTAGCGAATGGATTTTTCCCGCTGGCTAGTGCTTGTAAACTGCTGCGTTTTGAGCATACTACAACAACTCTGGCTGGGATTTCCTCCCGCCAGTTTCGGCCTCCGCGGGTACCTGCCCCGCCTGCGGAGGCCATTTTCTTGCGCTTCGCGCAAGCAGATCGGAATTACGCTTGATCTGCCTAAAGCTCCCATTTATTCGGGACTTCTAGGCCCCCATTTTTCCTAGTCTGGTTTCATTTGAAGCGCTGAATGTTCCGAATAACCGGCATTTTCGTCAAGGCTTGCCTTTCTTGCTTAACTGGCGCGACTCCTACGGCCGATAAATCCGTCACATAGCTAGGCGCGGACTGCCCGTGGTGGGTACCGGCGCACCTCCAACAGCGCGAGCGAAGTGGATGCGAAACATGTCGATCAACCGCTTTAGACCCTGGGTGGTGGGTTTGGCCGCAGTGTTGCTGCTGGCGGCCGGAACCACGCGCGCCCAGCAAACTCCGCAGAACTTCGACAATACCTATGCCTACGGCAATGCGCCTTATTCCAATGCGGACACCACGCCGCATAAAGGTTGGACCCCGTTCGCCCCGGTTGGATTTTTGCAAGATTGGGAACCCTTCGCTCCGGTTGATATCAGCGATTACGGCAATGGAATCAAGCCGCGCAAGGGATTCTTCTTCGGTTACGACCGGATGGAGTGGACCATCTCCCGGCCGCGCATTACTGACGTCGGCAACCCCAACATGCCCGGATACTTCTTGGAACCGGGCGGCAACCTCCTGAATCCCGTCACAACCCCTGTCCCTAGCCAGGCCGGCCTTACGACGCTGGGTGGTACGTTCTACGAGTCGAATTCCGAGAATACGAGCCAACTGGTGTCGCGATTCGGACCCGGCAATCGGTGGGAATTCGGCTACATGGATACCAACGATTATGGCTGGCTGGTCAGCGTGATCGATCACGTCAGCCAAAACCAGGCATTTTCGGGTATCGGTGGCACGGTGCTGTTCGCCGACCCGACCGGCTTCTTGCAGGGCTTTGTCGCGCAGCCGACGAGCACCAGCAGCGGCGGTGGTGGTGGCTCAAGCAGCACGAATCCGGGCGACGTCGACCTGAATGGCAACGGCACTAACGGCCGCGACGGCACCGGGACGGGAACGACGACCACGCCGGCCCTTCCCGACAACGGAGACGCGCGGACTTTCATCCCGCGTTTCCAATACCTGGCCTACAGCCTGCACACCGAGTTGAACGGCGTGGAAATCATGCGGATGTACCGGCTGCCGAGACTGCACAATGGCGGGACGCTTGGACGTGATCTACGGTATGCGATACTTCCAGTTGTATGACCGTTTCGCCGTTTATGGCGGCAACGATCCGCAAGGGACCGAAAACGGCTTCGGTCAGGTCAATCCTCCGATGTACAACACCTCGAATGCCTCGATGCAAACCGGAGGAACCAGTTCCACCACGACAACGCTGCCGAATCCCGCCGTGGTCACCACGCCGGGCATCAATATCTTCGATAACTTCGTGCTGACCCAAAAGGTGCAGAATAACCTGGTCGGTCCGCAGGTTGGTTTGATTTACACCCACCAGCGCGGCCGGTGGAACCTGTCGACCGAAGGCCGGATCTTTGCCGCAGCCAACTTTCAGGACTCGCATCTCACCGGCGGGCTCGGCACCCTGTTTGTCAACCCGGCGGTCAGCATCGGCAATCCGCTGGGACAGAGCGTCACCAGCGGTAATAGCGGCGGCAACACCGGCAACTCGGGCTCCGGCGGCAGCAGTGGCAGTCAGGCCACGGTGACCATTCCACCGCAGGTGTCGCCGCTGCAGATCGAAAATGGGCCCGCCAATATGCACCCCTTGACCTGGATGGTATCGCGGACGGCACAGCAGGTCTCGCCGTTGGGCGAAATTCGATTCAATGCCACCTATGAGATCACTCGATCGTTCGGCGTTCGGGTTGGTTATACGGCCATGTACACGGGGAACATTGCCCGCGGTCCGAACAACATCGATTACACCCTGATCAACATGGGTATCCTTCCCAACAACCACCAGAACTTGTTTATCAACGGCATCAACGTCGGCTTCCAATACAATCGTTAGCGGCACCACGCGCCGGTGCGCCACTGCCTGAAGTGCCGATCGTAGCCCGCGGGAGCGAAACCCTTCACGGCGGTGTCCGGCAAGTAGTGCGGAGCGCTGGAAGAACCAACGGCGCAGGTCGTCGCGCAGAGACAGCCTGGCCCGCGGCAAGCGTGGGCCGACGATCAGTTCTGCTGCATGGGCTGCGCGGAGCTCTTCCAATTCGTTGGCCAGGCGATGGCGCAAGGGACTCTCGGGGCGCAATTCCTCGAGCAGGGCCTCGGCCTTGGTAAAGACTTCGGCGTTGATCTCGCCCTTGAAAAGACGTTGCCAACTTCGAGATACCTCTTGTTCGGTGAGCACTCGGGACGCCTCCAAAAAGACTTGGGTCAGGAGAACCCCTTAATCCTATTGGGTCTGTCCGCCTTTACAAGGGACCCGGCAAGCCGGAGGCCAGCTAAAATGGAGGCAAATCGACCGGCCCAGGCAGGTCTGCGACGATCCTGGCGACTGGAATGATTCCCCTTTGCCCGAGGCCGAATACTTCTGCGGGCATCAACCCGGCACCCGTGCCGAATTCGGCTTTCACCCATGCTTTATCTCGTAACCGGCGCGACCGGACTGGTCGGCAATAACGTCGTCCGTTTGCTGCTCGAGCGAGGCCAGCGGGTCCGCGTTCTGACACGCTCGACTTCCGATCCGCGACCGCTTGCCGGTTTGGATCTGGAAATCGCGGTCGGCGACGTCCGTGACACCGGGGCCGTGGACGATGCGATCCGCGGCGTGGATTGTGCCGTTCATGCGGCAGCCCACGTCCACATCGGCTGGACCGGACTCGACCTGGCGCGGGCCGTCAATGTGGGCGGTGCCACGGCCGTCGCCTCCAGTGCCCGCCGCTCGGGCGTCCGCCTGGTGCATGTGTCCAGCGTTGACGCCCTGGGCTTGCCGCCGGGCGGAGCCCCGTCCGACGAGGAGACGCCAGCCGGTGGCGGAGTGCTCTGTCCGTACGTCGTCACCAAGCGCGAAGCGGAACAAGCCGTGCTGTCCGAGGTGGCCGCCGGACTCGACGCCCGAATCGTCAATCCGGCTTACATGATCGGTCCCTGGGACTGGAAGCCCTCGTCGGGCCGAATGCTGCTCCAGGTCGCGCGAAACCGCGCACTTTTTGCTCCCCTGGGCACGAACAACTTTTGCGATGTCCGCGACGTGGCCGCCGGCGTCCTGGCGGCTGCCGAGCGCGGCATTGCAGGCCGGCGCTACATCCTGGGCGGCGAGCGTCTGAGCTATTTCCAGGCCTGGCGGATTTTTGCCCGGGTCACGCGGTCGGTGCCGCCCGTGTTTCCGGCTGGCCCGCTGATGCGCCTGGGAGCGGGCTTGTGCGGTGATCTGGCGACGAGACTCACCGGACGCGAAGGAGACATCAATTCAGCGGCCACGAGCAGCTCGGCCCAGCTGCGCAATTTCCAGAGCACGCGTGCCGAGCGGGAATTGGGTTACCACTCGCGCCCGTTGGCCGAGTCGGCCCAAGACGCCTGGGACTGGTTTCGCGAGCATGGCTACGTTTGAAACGAACCCTCGCGCCTACCCGGCGGCAATTCCCTGCGCCAGATATTTGGGATCGATCTTTTCCAGTTCCTCGGCCACGGCGTCCACGGTCTCGCGAATCTGCGCTTCGCTGTGAGCGGCGGTCACAAAGAATCGCAACCGTGCCGCCTTTTCCTCGACCGCCGGATGCAAGATCGGTTGGACATTGATCCCGCGGTCAAACATCGCGTGCCCCAGCCGCAAGGCGTCCATGCTGTTGCCCAAGATCACCGGCACGACGGGCGTTCCGTGACTCAAACCCGTGTTCAACCCGCGTTCCCGGGCCAGCGACAAGAACAGCTCCGACCGCTGGCGCAGCCGCGCGACGCGCGTGGGGTCCTGTTCGAGCAACCGCAGTGCGGCGGCGGCGGCGGCCGTGTTGGAAGGCGTGATGCCATTGGCGAACACAAAGCCGGGGGCGGTGTATTTGAGGTATTCCACCAGCGCGTGGCTGCCGGCGATATATCCGCCGCAACTACCCAGGGCTTTGCTCAGGGTACCCATCAGGACGTCGACGTCGCCCGGATCGACCTCGAACTGTTCGGTGATTCCGCGGCCGGTGGGGCCCAGCACGCCCAGCGAATGGGCTTCGTCGATATACAACAGGGCCTGATGGCGCCGCTTGACCTCGATGAATCTTGGCAGATCCGGGAAATCACCGTCCATGCTATAGACGCCCTCGATGGCCACCAGCACCCGTCGGTACGCCGGGCGCAGCTCCGCGAGCAATTGATCCAGCGCTTGCCAGTCGTTGTGCGGAAACGGCCGGCGGCGAGCGCCGGAAAGCATGGCGCCCTGCACGATACTGTTGTGCGCCAGAGCGTCGTGCAAGATCAGATCGCCCGGGCCTAAGAGGTGTCCAATCGTCGTTTCGTTGGCCGCGTGGCCGCCGACGAACACGATCGCCGTTTCGACGCCGAGAAATCCGGCGATCGTTTGCTCCAACTCGCGGTGAATCGTCTTCTCGCCGGAGACGAGCCGGCTGGCCGAAACGCTGGTGCCGAAGCGGTCGATCGCACGCTTGGATGCCGCTGCGACCACCGGGTCGCCCGAGATGCCCAGGTAGTTGTAACTGGCGAAGCTGACCAGCGTCCGGCCGTCGATCTTGGTCGTGTCGCCGATAACGCCGTCATGTTGCTTGAAGTAAGGATCCTTGAGTCCTGCCGCGGCGGTTTGGTCGAGCAGTTGCCGCAGTTTGAGATATTCGGGAAATTGTTCGAAGCGGTAATAGGCCGACGGGACTTTGCCGTCGGAGAACAACACGCTCTTGGCCTGGGGCGACGTTCCCAGGTACATTTCGACCGCGGCCGCCACCTCGCGCGGGGTTTCGATTTGCGTCAGCACGTCTTCGGGAAAACGGCCGCCGAATTGCTCTTCCAAGGCGGCGATGATTTCCATCCGCTCGAGCGAGTCCAAGCCCAACTCGACGATCGAACTGTCGATGGTCATGCCGGCCGCGCGTTCCTTGGCCACGCTCCGCACCTGGCTCATGACCATCTCCAGGGTCGACGCGGGCGGCCGCCGGGGCAACCGCCCCGTTCTGCCCGTGCTTGTCCGCGTGAGCCGGCCCCGGCGCTCGACGCCCGAAGGCGCTTGTATTTGTATTGCACTTGCCGAGCCCGCCGCCGGTTCCGCCAAGGGCCGGGCGCCGCCGGCGTCCCATGAGCGCCACCGGGCAATCGTCTCCAACGAGCCGTCCAAGAAACCCTGCCGGCAGGCGTAGCGCTGGATTTTTCCGCTCGAGGTCTTGGGGATGCTGCCGGCTTTGAGCAGGACGATCGCCTCGACAGGCAATTCATATTCGGCGGCCACTTCGCGGCGAATTTCCTCGAACACCGGCTCCAGTTCGCGCTGCTGGCGGCGCTCGACTTCGTATACGATCACCAGCCGCTCGCGACCGCCCGACTCGACCACAAACGCGGCCCCCTGCCCGGCCCGCAGGCGCGGGTGACAGGTGCCGACGCTGCGTTCGATGTCTTGCGGGTAATAGTTGCGGCCGCGGATGATGATCAGATCTTTGAGCCGCCCGCAAATGAAAAGTTCGCCGTCTTGCAGAAAACCGAGGTCCCCGGTGCGCAAGAAGGGCCCCTCGCCGGTATCCTTCAGATAGGCGGCAAAGGTGCGCTCGGTTTCCTCGGGCCTGATTCCAATAGCCCTGAGCCACGCTGGGTCCGGAAACCCAGACCTCACCCACCCGGTCGGCCGCGGCGCGGGTCATCGTGTGCGGATCGGCGATGACCACCTGCTGATCGAGCAAATTGCCGCCGCAGCCCACGAGTTCGCGCGCGCCGGCCTCATCGGGAAGCGCATCGAGCACCTGGTTCTTTTCCAAGGCCTCGCCGTCGAACGAACGGACCACCGGCGGCGCCGACTTGAAGCCGCCGGTAATGATCAGGGTCGCTTCGGCCATGCCATAGCACGGATAGAACGCTTCGCGACGAAACCCGCAGGGCTCGAAGTATTTGGTAAACCGCTCGATCGTCTCGGCCCGCACCGGCTCTGCGCCGTTGAAGGCCAAACGCCAGTTGCTCAGATCGAGCGTGGCTCTTTGCTCGGGCGTGACCTTGGTGACGCACAGGTCGTAGGCGAAGTTCGGCCCACCGCTGATCGTGCAGCGATACCGCGAGATCGCCTGCAACCAGCGGAACGGCTTTTGCAAAAACGACATCGGCGACAACAGCACGTTCGCCTGGCCGATGTACAGCGGTTGCAGGATGCCGCCGATCAACCCCATGTCGTGATAACTGGGCAGCCAGAACACGCCGCTGCCGCTGCGCGTGTGCTCGAAGGCATACGCGATCGACGCGGAATTGTGCATTAAGTTGGCATGCGTCAGCACAACGCCCTTTGGCACGCCGGTCGACCCGGACGTGTACTGCAGGAAGGCCAAGGTGTCACCGTGGACTTCGGCCGGACGCCATTCGGCCGGCGCGCCGGCGGGCAACTGATCCGTGGCCAGCCACTCGACCCGTTGCAGGCTGGGGGTTTCGTCCAACAGTGGCTGCACGCGCTCGAACACTTGGGCCGTGGTCAGCGCGACCTTGGCCTGAGCGTCGTCGACGATCGCTTGAATCCGCGACAGCGATCGATTTCGCCGGGGAGGATAGGCCGGCACGGCCACCACACCCGCGTACAGGCAGCCAAAGAACGCCACGATAAAGTCCAGCCCCGCCGGATAGAGCAGCAGCGCCCGCTCCCCTTCCAAGCCCATCGCGCTCAGCCGGGCAGCCACGGCGCAGGCGCGCTCGTCCAACTGCTGATAGCTGAGATTCATTTCGTCGGTCTCGCCGTCCGCCAGGTAGGTGAAGGCACGGTCGTGCCCCTGGTGCAGCGCGCGGTGGCGAAGCAGGTCCACGAGATTCGAGGGACCAAAGAATGAGCCGGGAAGATGATCGAGGTGCACGGTACTCCGGACTCCTTGAAAGCGGAGTTTTACTGGCCAGCTTCGGCATGCGGACTGCAACCGGTGTCTGCCGGCAATATTTATTTCATCGGCCGGCGCAACCGGCGGGCAGGATGTTAGATCGGCGGCCGAGGCGGTTCAGGGAGCCAGAACTCCTGACCCGCGTCTACGTGGTTGGCGTCGTGGTCGATGGGGCAAAAAGGTCAGGCAGTGCGATCAAAAAATCCCACATAGCCCCTCCAAGGTACCAGGATTGCCAAAGTCTTTCAAACCTCAAAATCCGCCGAAAAACCGTCGCGCGGGTCCTGGGGTTTGGCACAGGCTGTCAGGATCGTCGCGCGGCGTCGAAATGCCAGGCGTCGTAGCGCCTCAGCAATCGCAAAGCGTCAGCGTTAATCTTTTCCGACTCATACGGCTGGCCAAGCGCCGCGCGATAGGTCGGTGTCAGCGCACCGTTTCCGAACCGCTGGGGAAACTGACCTCCGGCGAAGGTGATGCGAATCGAGTAGGCCATGGCCAATGCGCCAAACGCCAGAAACAAGCCGCAATAGATAGTGGCCAAAATTGAGAGAAACCTCCGGCCCCGCAGGGCGCCGGCCAACGGTTTGCAGCCCAAGAAAACATAGGCCGCCAAGAGCGGAATCACCGGCAGCCAGAACCGTGGATCGTAAAAAGGCCAGACCAGCACGATCAGTGAATAAGCGACCGCCAGGACGTCGAGTGACCCGAACGACCCTCTGCGACTCCAGAGTCCAATCGAATAAAGAGCCAGCATGCCGCAGCCGCAGCCCAGGATGGCAAAGCGCGGCAGCGCATGCACGAGCGAGATTGGCACGTTCAGCCCGATTTCCGCAAACTCCTGGAGATGACGAAGTCCGTTGTCGGCAAGAACGCCGATGGCATTGTGGCGGTTGACGGCCGTGGTGAACTGCAGGAAGTAGTCGGTCTGCCCCAACTCATAGCAGCCAAGAATCATGGTGCCCGTCCCGAGGCCGACCAGGGATACAGTGAACGCCGGTTTAGCGATCAGCCGGGAGGCCAGGTTTTTGCCGCCGGCGGCCCAGGCCCAGGCGGGGATGAGCGCGATTCCGATCGTGCGAATCGAGATTGCCAGACCGCAAACCAGGACCGCTGAGAGCAGGAAGGCGATTTTTTTGCGGCCCTGGGCGGCTTCGGCCGTTGCCATCAGCACGGCCGCGACCGCCGCCGCTGCCATGAACGGCACATCGGTCAGGGGCAGCGTGACATGCTTGATCAGAATCCACGATCCCAACGCAAGCAAACAAACGAGCATCGCGGCGCGCGCTGACATGCCCAGCCGTCGCCGAAATAACCAATAGAAACAAGCCAGCGCGGTGGCCAACGCCGCCACGTTCAATCCGACGAGTCCGCAGCCGGTCGCCACGCCCGCTTTTTCCAGGGCCACGACGATCGCCGGATAGCCGATTGGAAATTGGGTGTCCGTGAAACCGTGGCCGTCCGACGCTGATTCCGCCATCGACAGCAGCGTGATCGCGTCGGTGTTGAGCCGTAGGGGGCTGGCGATTTGCAGTCCGTAACCGAGGCAGAAGCCGGCCGCCAAGGCAGCCGCCGTCAGCCGCAGCACCCGGTCGGCCGTACCTGCGATGGCGCATGGCGCACCGTCTCCCCGGTCGGCCGGCGCAAAAAGTTCATTTGACATTCTCGGCCTTGTCATGCGCGAGCGCAGCGCCGCTTGCGGCGGCCGGGGCGTCGGCCCGATCGTGGTTCAATTCAAGTCTTCGCACTCGATAGGACACGTCCTCCATGATCGCCCGGCTGGAATTGACCAGGTCGGCGACGATCCCCGTCAGCAGCATCTGGAAACCGGCCAGCAAAAGAATGGCCGCCAGAATGAGAGACTGGACGTGCAGATCGGCGGTCGCCGGCACGAAAACATAAATGTACACGAAGCGCAAACCGATCAGAAAACCAATACTCCCGGCGATCGAACCGGCGATCGAAAAGATCACCAAGGCACGGTACGACGAATATACGCGAACCATGATTCCCAACGACCGCGACACGAAAACCCCCACGTTCGAAAACAACCGCGAGATTCGCAATTGCTCGTTCGTGCCGATCGGGACCGATTTGGTCACGATCCGCCGCCGGCCGGCCTGAATGACGTGATCGACGGTGTGATCGAAATCCGTGGAGGTAATCAGCCGCAGGGCCGCCTCGCGACTGTAGGCGCGGAAGCCGCTGGCCACGTCGGGCACATCGATGCCCGCCAGGCGGCTGACGACTCGGCTGCCCAGCTTTTGGAGCAGCTTCTTGAGCGGCGAAAAGTGCGCAATCGTATCGGGCTGCCGATCTCCGATCACGATGTCGGCCTGCTTGTCGAGGATGGGCTGAATCAACCGCGGAATGTCGCAACCCGAATACTGATTGTCGCCGTCCGTGTTGACGATGATATCCGCCCCCAGCGCCAGGCAACGGTCGATGCCGGCTGCGAATGCATGCCCGAGTCCGCGGTTGCCCGTAAAGCGGACCACGTGCTCGACGCCGTTTTGCCGAGCCACTTCGACGGTTCGATCGGTGCAGCCGTCGTCGATGATCAGGATCTCGACCCGCTGGATGCCCGGAATCGACCGCGGAATGTCGCGGAGGGTCGCCGGCAGGGTCGACTCTTCGTTCAGGCAGGGAATTTGAATGATCAGTTTCACGAGAAATCTCCGATCAGGCCCAATTCAGGCCGGTGGTCTGTTTGACGCGAGCTTCGAAGTCGCCCAAGAGCCCGCCAATAATGCTCCACCGGTCGTGGTGCCGCACTTCGAGGTCGCCCTGCGGATTGACGCGCAGCAGCGAATGCTCGCTGATGCCCGCATCACGCAGGGCGTGCATTTCCTCGTCGTTGACCAGTTTCAGCAGGGTCTTGCCGGACATCTCGATGAATTGCATTCTCGTTCCAGGCGTTGTTGTCGCGGAGTCGCCCCTGGCGTGTTTATCGGGTGAAGTTCAACCCGGGGTCGGCCGGATTGTCGCCGGCCAACTTGAAATTGAGCTTGTTGCCAGGCAACATGGCGATTTGGCCCACGAGTGGACTTTGGCCGCTGGCATTGAGCACCAGCAGGTTGTCGGCCAGCGTGTAGGTGCCGGCGAGTTCTTGCTGTTTGCCTTGCTGGCCGAATTTCCAAGTGAATTTCTTGTCGCCCGCCAGGTTCATGTCGAATGTCGAGCCGTCCGGCCGGCTGGCCTTCCAATCGCCCACCAATGCGCCATCCGTGATCGGCGTTGCCGGCGCGGCGGGGGACGGCGCCGCCGAGAGCTGCTGGTTTTGAGGTGCCGAGAGTCCTGCCAGCAACTGGGCCGCGAGCTGATCTTTCGGCTGCAGTTGGGCGATGATTTTCAACTCCTCGATCGCCTGCTCGTTATGCCCGGTGACCAGGTACTGATAGGCCAGCACGAACCGCGCATCGGCCGCATTCGGGTTTTGCTGGCTGTAATTCTCGAGCGTCCGCAGTTGTTGGGTGTACGTAGTGGTGCTCGGATACAGGCCGCTGACGGTCGTCCAATCCCAGCCCGGACCGGCTGCCAGTACGGCGTAGAGGGCCGCGGCCGCCTGCCGGTAGTCCTTCAGGGCGAACAGACACAAGGCGCGGAATTGGGTCAGATCGGGATCCTTCGGGGCCAAGGCCCCGGCCTTGTCGATCTCGGCCAGCGCGGACGAGTAGTCCTGTTTTGCGAACAGGTCGCGTGCGCCGGCGAATAATTCGTCCGCCTGGCCCTGCGTGCCCGAGGGTTCGCCGACCGCACCGGGCGCTGGTGCCTCGGCCAATGCTTGCGGCGAGGCTTGCAGACTGGGGTCAACCGCGCCTGGGCCCGCGGTCGCGGCATAGGCCGGCGCACCGTAGCCCGTGTCGCCGTAGTAAGCAGCGCCGTTATAAGCCGGCGCCGTGGCGACCAGAGGTTGGGAGTAGTCGTAGTAGTAACTGGCGTTGCCGACGGGGGCCGAATAGTAGGGATTCGAGTAATTGTAATACCCCCAGTTCCAAGGCGAGGCATAAGCCAGCAGACCGGCCGTTGCCAGTCCGGCGCCGTATCCCCAGCCGGCATAGCCCCAACCGGATCCCCAGGGTCGATATCCCCAGTTGCCCCAATGATTGTTCCAGTTGCCGTGGTGCCAGTTGCTATTGTTCCAATTGAAATTGTTGTTGTTGAAGTTGTTGTTGTTGAAGTTGTTGTTGTTGTTCCAGTTGTGATTGTTATTGTTCCAGTTGGGATGATTCGCAATTCCGCCGCCATCGCCGCCCGGCCGGACACCACCGCCACCGGGTCGGTTGCCGCCGCCGCCCGGAGTAAGACCACCGCCGCCTGGCCGATTGCCGCCGCCGCCAGGATTGAAACCACCGCCGCCTGGCCGATTGCCGCCGCCACCGGGATTAAAACCACCGCCGCCTGGCCGATTGCCGCCGCCACCGGGATTAAAACCACCGCCGCCCGCGGGCCGGCTGAATGTCGGCGCGCTCGAGGCCGGCCGAGTCATTCCGCCGCCGGGGCGTCCGCCGCCACCGAAATTGCCGCCACCGCCACCTCCCATATGCCCGCCGCCGCCCCCCGCCCGGCCACCCCGCGCCCATAGTTCGCCGGGCACCGCGACCAGCGCGGCGACCAAAATCACGGTGAGTTGTTTCCTCATAACTTGGGCTCCTGTTTCTTCGGCCGCGCTGACGTTTCGCTTCGCTTACGAAGGCTTAACGGTCAGCGGTACTAAGTTTCGCAGTACTATGCTTCTCCGTGCCTGCCGGCGCTACTTGCCGGGCTTGGGCGGCTCACGCACGACGATGATCGGTTGCGAATCGGGGGTCACTTCGTCGCCATGAACTCGGTCGTGCGACTCGAACGAAAAGCTGTCCGGGCCCCTGCGCGTGTACACGAAGGTCGACGAGCCCAGGAGCCCGTCGCGCGACACGCCCGAGAGTTTTACGATCCATTCGCGCCCCTGGCGGGTCCAATAGCTTTCTCCGAAGCCGCCCTCGGAATCGAAGACCCAGGAGCGGATTTTTTTTGCCACGGGATCCCAGCCGATGCGATGCGTTCCGCTGAGTGCGGGCTTGCCCGCGATCTGCAGCGTGAACTCGCCGATCAGATAGCGGTGGTTTTCGGTCCACTCGTAGCGGGTTTTGACCAATCCTGCGTCACCTTCGTCGACCCAACTGCCGACCAGCCAGTCGAGCTGCTCGAGTTCGGATTTGCTCGTTGCTTCGTCGTCGGGCAGGTCGCGGTCCGAGACGATTTGCCACTTGCCGTCCTGCTTGACGTAGAGCACGGAGTAGTGGCCTGATTCGCTTGGCTCGCCCGGTTCGTGGGTCACGATCGAAAGGCCTTCCTCGATGGCCGCGATCGGGCTCAGGAAACGGATCGATTCGACCACGTCCTCGACCTTCGCCCGCGGATGCTCCCGAAACTCGTCGGCGAACATTTGCTCGATGGCCGCGCGTCCATGCGTCGTGGCGCCATTCTGTTCGATGATTTCTCCCTCCGCGGTAAACAGGGCCGCCAGGGCTTTGGCATCTCCTGCGTTATAGGACTTGGTAAACGCCTCGATCAGTTGCCGCAGCGCCTGTTCGTCGGCCTTTTGTGCACCGAGCCGTGCGGAGGGGGCCGGCGCCACGTCGGGCCGGGCGGCCGCGGGTGCCCCAGACTGCCCCGCCGGCGCACGGCGCCCGGCTTCGGCTGTGCAAGCGCCAGGTTCATGGTAGCGAACGACCCCAGGACGATGCCGGAGACAACAACGCGGATGCGCATGACGAGAGCCTTTCCTCAAGGAACTTACGACCGCCTGAAGCGTTGCAACATGCCTGCCGCCCCCCGGGCGACCGGACCCGCATTCTAAATCAAAGCTCCCAGCGACGGGAGGCGCTCCGGCGGGCAGATGCTTCATACGATATTATTCTGTGCGCAAAACGCGCAGGGCTTCCAAGGCCGGCTTGGGCGCCCCGGCCGCGTCGAACAGGCCGCCATGCGGAAAATCGTGCCCCACGGCATCGCTGAGCTGATTCCAGAAAATGGCCTGCACGGGCTGCTTGGCCAGGAGCATGGGCAGGAACTCCTCGACCCATTTGCATTGACTTTCGGCGGTGGCGTCGCCGCCGAGGCCAAAGCGCAGCGGTTGGGCGGCGCTGCGGGCCAAGGGATCGGGGCCCGACGCGCTGGGCAGTGTGGCCATGACGAGCAGCGGCAGGCCCAGCAAGCTCCAGCGATCGACCAGCCGGCTGACTTCGAGCACACTGCGCATCGCAGTGCCGCCCGGCCAGCAACCCAAGTTGATTTCCAGCCCAATGCCGGACAAGCCAATGTCGGCTCGGACCAGGGCATCGGCGAAATGCAGCGGCGACAGGTCGCACTCGCTGTCGCTCATGAACTCGGCCCAGGGTTGATCGATCAGGAGCACGATCGGCGCACGGGGATCGGCTTGCCGCGTGACTTCAATCGCCAGCACGGCCATCCGCAACCGCTGCTCTTCGGAAAGCGAGAAGACGTCCGAGGCATTCAGCCGCGCCGCGCACTGCCAGAGATGCACTTTGCCGCGATAGCGCGTGACTGCCGAGCGCAAATATTCGGCCGTGAACGACATCAGGTTGTCGTCGTCCCCCTCCCAAAGGTAAAGCCAATCGGGCGTGGCGCAGCGATCCAGTTGCAACAGCGGTCCCGCGCAAACCTTCAGTCCCTTGGACCGGCACCACTCGATCTGCCGATCGCTGAGCGACCAATCGCGATTCCCCTCGAGCCGTTCGACCTCGCGCCAGGCCAGCGGCACCGTGGCCGTATTGAACGTGGCCGCCAGCGGCTGCAGCAAGGCGTCCGGCACCGCGCGTCGAGCCCAGATTGACGCCCAGCAATGTGGCCGATTTTGGCGACTGCCGCCTGCGCATCGAAAGGGACAGTTCGAAGTATTCGCGGCCCAAGGCCGCCGTCGCTGCAAGTGCCACCTCCAGGGCTCGCTGCGCCTCCTCGTCCGCCAGTTCCGGCTGCAGCTGTGTGGTGGCCCGGGCCAGGTGCTCGCGTGCTTGCGCTACCTGGCGGTCGATGGACTGGCTGATCGAAATTCCGATCGGCTGCCAGATCGCGATTTGATTGCGCAGCAAGTTGAGCGTGCCGCGGGCCAGTTCGACGGTCAGATGATAAGCGGCGTCGCGCTCCATCAACGTGGCGGTCGAGAGCATCAGTTCTCCCCAGCCGTCGACGAGCCAGGGAATGTGAAAGCAGCCGGAATCGTGCTCGGCCCGTTTGATGGCCAGTCCATCGTCGGTCCACTGCGTGCGGCTTTGCCAGGGAATGTCGTCCATTCCCGCGCAGTACGCCCGATCGATCGCATCTGCGGCCAGGCGTTGGCGGCGTGGCACAAGAAATCGCATCAAGCCCATCGGCAAAACATCCGGCGCCCAGCGGAATTGGGACAGTGGCAAAGCTGTGGAAATTCGACGAGATTGCACCCGCTTTTAAGACCGGCGACCGAACCTGTGCCTGGGGCGGAATAATGGCCAATCGTCCTAGTCGACCTGACCTGCGGCGGTGGTCCGTTAAGCGAGTCTAACGTAGCGGCTCACTGTCGACAACGGGATCGGAATCGATCTCTCTGCGTCCTCGCGCCGTTGCGGCGAACCTCCCTCGGCCTACTCGTTCACGTACGTCTCCAGAAACCGCGCCAGTTTGTGGAAGTCGGAGTCGGGTTGCACGTAGCGGACCACGGTGACCAGCGTTTCGGGATCGACCAGTTTGTCGAACGGCACGTAGTTCAGTTCCAGCTGTCCTTCGACCGAGACCATCACGCCGTTGAGCCGCTGCTTCGACCAAGGCCCGATACGCGCCCACGCCCAGCTGGCTGCCCAGCATCACGTCGAAGGCGTTGCGGCGCGGCGCAGCGCGCCTCGTAGCCCAGTTGCAGCCCGGTGATCTTGCGCCGCGCGCCGGTCAGCGCGGTGTACTTGTCGGCCACCAGCTTGGAGAATAGCCGGCAGAGATTCAGCTGCGAGATGGCGATGTGGCCGTGCTCGTCTCGCGGCACGCCGGCCAGATAGGTCATCGGCAGAAACTCGGCCAGCCCCTCGGCCATCACGATCACGCCGAACTCCTTTCCCTTCGGATTCCTCGCGAGTGCGGATCGTGGCCACGATGCGTTTGACGACTTCTTCGACATTCATCACGGACCGGGTCGTTTTCTCGCCGGTGGTCGGATCGATGACTTCTTCGATCTGCCGATACTTGCCGGTGATGTCCTCGACGCTGATCACCAGGCTGGCTTCGCCGGCCATCGCGGCGCCGTACGCCAGCCAGCCCGCGCTGCGGCCCATGGTCTCGGCCAGGTAGTAGGTTCGGCCTGCTTCGGCGTCGGCCAGCAGGTTGCGGATTTCGTGGGCCAGCGTGTCGACGGCGGTGAAGTAGCCGAACGTGAAGTCGATGCCCATGTAGTCGTTGTCGATCGTCTTGGGCAAATGGACGACCGGCATCCGCGGCATGCCCTGCGGGCAGCCGGTCCTGAAACAGCTTGAGCTTGTTGGCGGTTTTCAGGGTGTCGTCGCCGCCGATCGAGACGATCGCATCGACGCCGATCGAACGCAGGGCCTCGTAGACGGTCTTGCAGCGGCGCGACTTTTTCCGGGTCGTTCAGATGCGACGGGATGCGAGACCTCCTTGCCGGGATTGGTGCGGGCGGTGCCGATCAGAATGCCTTGCGAGTTGCGCGTGCGCTTGAGCACGACGTTGGTCGAGCATGATGTAGTCGCGCCCCTTCTCCAGCGGCCGGTCTTCGCGGTACTCGACCAGCCGCGAGTAACCGTTCATGATGCCGACCACTTCGATGTCGTTGCGCCGGAACGAATTGGCGGCGGTCGAGATCACGGCGTTGGCGGCCGGGGCCGGTCCACCGGCAAACAGGATCGCCACGCGGCGAAAGTTGGTTTCGGTCTTAGGAGGGCGTGCAAGAGTCATCGATCGCTCCGAACTATTGAAAGAAGATCTTGGCTGTTTGGCTATTCCGCCTGGGCCGATCTCGGTTGGACCGCGCCGCGGCGCCGAATAGCGCAAGTCCGATTCGCGCGCCCGTGGCCGGGCCCCGGATGCGCTCACTTGAGCAGCGGTGTGCGTTCGACGAACGTCGTGTCGATACGTCCTTCGGCGAAGGCCGAATGCCCGAGGATGGCCTGGTGCAAAGGCACGGTCGTCTTGATTCCCTCGATCCGCAGTTCCGCCAGCGCCCGCTGCATCGATTCGATGGCCTCGCCGCGGGTGGGCTGGTGCAC
Source organism: uncultured Planctomycetaceae bacterium (assembly GCA_963793635.1). Lineage (GTDB taxonomy): Bacteria > Planctomycetota > Planctomycetia > Pirellulales > PALSA-1355 > CAWCAX01. The sequence goes on along the minus strand of CAWCAX010000004.1, from coordinate 2,644,366 downwards.
GAGCAGCTTGCCGATCATCGAGTCGTAATGGGGCGACACGGTATAGCCTGGGTGAGCGTGCGAATCGAACCGCACGCCAAAGCCGCCGGGCACCATCAACCGCTCGATCTTGCCGGGCGAAGGCTGGAAGTTCTTGGCCGGATCTTCGGCATTGATGCGGCACTCGATGGCGGCCCCCTGGGCCACGATTTCTTCCTGCCGCAGCCACAGCGGCTCGCCGGCCGCGACGCGGATTTGGGCCTTGATCAGGTCGATGCCGGTCACCAGCTCGGTGACCGGATGCTCGACCTGAATCCGCGCGTTGACTTCGATGAAGTAATAAGTTGCCCTGCTGGTCGACGATGAACTCGACCGTGCCGGCATTGGTATAGCCCGGCCGCCTTGATCAGCCGCACCGCCGACTCGCACATCGCCGTGCGCGTCTCGCTGCGACAAGCGAGGCGAGGGGCTCTCTTCGATCAGTTTCTGGTGCCGGCGCTGGGTCGAACAATCGCGCTCCCAAAGGTGCACCGCATTGCCGTGATTGATCGGCCAGGATCTGCACTTCGACGTGCCGCGGATGTTCGATGTATTTTTCCAGATAGATGCTGCCGTCGCCGAAGGCCGCTTCGGCTTCGGTGCGGGCCTGCTGCACGGCCATCTTGAGCGACAGCTCGTTCGAGCGCCACCCGCATGCCCCGTCCGCCGCCGCCGGCCGACGCTTTGACCAGCACCGGAAAGCCGATCTCGTGGGCGACGCGCAGCGCCTCGTCCTCGTTGTCGATCAGGCCGTCGCTGCCCGGCACGGTGGGCACATTGGCCTCGCGGGCCAGTTGCCGGGCCGAGTTCTTGTCCCCCAGCCGGGCCATGGCTTGCGGCGTGGGACCGATGAAGTCGATGTTGCAACTGCGGCAGACTTCGTTGAAATGGGCGTTTTCCGAAAGGAAGCCGTAGCCCGGATGGATCGCCTGCACGTTGCCGATCTCGGCGGCGCTGATCACGCGGTCGATCTTGCGGTAGCTGTCGGCTGCCCTTGGCCGGGCCGACGCAATAGGCCTCGTCGGCCAGTTCCAGATAGGCCGCGCCGCGATCGGCCTCGCTGAAAATGGCGACCGTTTCGATGCCCAGTTCCCGGCAGGCGCGAATGATCCGCAGCGCAATCTCGCCGCGATTGGCTACCAGGATTCGCTTGTACATCAAAACACCGGAGCAAACGCGCTAGGGGCATGTCGCCCTCCCAAGGAGAGTCGCCTCAGCGGGACGAGGATTACTTACGAGTATCGACTTTGAACAGCGGCTGGCCAAATTCGACCGGCTCGCCGTTTTCGACCAGCACCGCCACGATCTGGCCCGACACTTCGGCCGGGATTTCGTTGAACACCTTCATCGCTTCGACCATGCAAACCGTGGTTTGCGGCCCGACATGGTCGCCCACTTTCACGAACGGCGGCGACTCGGGGCTGGGAGCATGGTAGAACGTGCCCACCATCGGACTCTTGACGAAGGCGGTATCCTTGTCGTCGGCCTTGGGCACGGCGGCCGAGGCCGGATCGCCCGCCAGGTCCGGCCGGCCCGGCGCAGCCGCCGGGCGGACCGGGCCGGCGGTGATCATCGGCTCCGCCCCTTTGCGAAGCCGGATTCGCTGATCGGCCTGCCGCAGATCGATCTCGTTCAACTCGTGCTCGTTCATCAACTCGATCAGCCGGCGAATTCGCTTGACGTCGAAGATATCGCCGGATGGACCGGAGCCGGAACTTGTCATCCCTGGAATCCCCTCAAATTCTTTCCGGGCACGAGTGCCGGACGGTTTTTTGGACTTTTTGATGGCCAAGCGAGCGTCCCCCACCTGCCACACGCTATTTAACCGATCAGGGCGTCGCCCCACTGCTTAGGGACATGGGTCAGGACTTCATACCCCGACTTAGTGACCAGCACGTCGTCTTCGATCCGCACGCCGCCGAAACCCGGCAGGTAAATCCCCGGCTCGATGGTGATGACCATGCCCGGCTCCAGCCGCATCTGCTGATTCACACCCAATCGCGGCCCCTCGTGGATTTCCAAGCCGATGCCGTGCCCCAGCCCGTGACCGAAGTATTTCCCAAAGCCAGCTTTATCGATCACGCCTCGCGCCACGGCATCCACCTCGTGGCAAGTCATGCCGGGCCGAATCGCCGCGATGGCTTGCTCCTGGGCTGTCAACACAACTCTATATATGCGTTCGAGTTTGGGCGGAATTTTACCTGTCACCAAAACTCGCGTCAAGTCGCTCTTGTACAGGCCCAGGTCGGCTCCCCAATCGACCAGCACGAAGTCGGCATCGCCGATTTTGGCATCCGTAGGCCGGGCATGCGGCAAGGCGGCCCGCGGCTCCGACGGCAATGATCGGCGGAAAGCTGCACGACTTGGCCCCCAAAAGGCGGCTTTGGTGCTCCAGATCGTCGGCCACCTCCTTTTCGGTCCGCTCGGGCCGAATGGTGGCCCGCAGCACGGCGAACGCCCGTTCGGCGACAGCGCACCGCCCGGCGGATTGCCTCGACCTCCTCCTTATCCTTGATGATCCGCAGGTTTTCGACGGCCCCGTCGGTGCAAACCAGACCGAGTTTGGGTAGCTCGGCCGCAATCCGGTCACGCAGCGCGACGCTCATCGACTGCCCTTCGATTCCCAAGCGGCCAAGCCTGGCTGCCTGAATCGCCTGGGCCAGCATTTGCAGCATGGTTTTGCCGGGGCTGCGGATCGAAACCTCGATGCCGGGACACTCCTCCTCGAGTTGAGTCGTGTAGCGCGGATCGCTCAGAATCAGTTGGTTCTGCGGCGTGACCAGCAAATAGCTGTCGTCTCCGGTGAAGCCGGTCAGATAGGTCACATTCGTAAAGTTGGTGACCAGAAGGCTGTCGATGCCGGCCTTGCGCAATGCCTTGCGCAGCTTCTCGCGGCGGGTGTGATAGCGATCCATGACGTCCTTTCGGCTAGGGGCTATTAGGGGCCGCGGCCCCCGTGGGCAGAACCATCCTCTAACACTACGCAATCTGGTTGGCAAGTCCGTGCCGCTAAGTTTTAAACCGCAATCCGCGCCGGAAAGCCGACAGAGGGCGCAAGATCGGCGCCGGCTGAACTTTGCGGCCGGCCATCTGTTTGAGCTAGGATACGGACATGAACTCCCAGCGGATGGAACAACTCGCCGAGCAACTTTTGGGCGGCCGGCTCGGGCTGGCCGATTTTCTGCGGCAAGTCGCCGAGCCGGCCACGGCCGATCTCGACGAAGCCCAGATCGATCTCGACCGGCGCCGCCGCTGCGGCTATCCGGAAGTGGTCTTTGGCCAGGGCAAGACCGTCCCCACGCTGAAGCGCATCTTCACCGCGCTACTGGCCAGTGGGGTCGACGTGCTGGCGACCCGCATTTCAGCCGAACAAGCAGCCGAACTGCTGCCGCAATTTCCTGCGGCCCAGTACAACGCCCTGGGCCGAACGCTGCGCGTGGCCAACGACAAGCCGGTCGAGCCCACACCGCCGGCCGGACAGGTGGTTGTGGTGACGGCCGGCACGAGCGATCTGCCGGTGGCGGAAGAGGCCCGCGAAACGCTGCTCTGGATGGGGGCCGCGGTGACGATGCTGTTTGACATCGGAGTTGCCGGCCCGCAGCGGCTGCGAGAGCACCTGCATCGGTTCGACAGCGCCGACGCGGTGGTAGTGATCGCCGGCATGGAAGGCGCGCTGCCCAGCGTGGTGGGCGGCTATGTGGCTTGCCCCGTGATCGCGGTGCCCACCAGCGTCGGCTACGGCGCCAGTTTCGGCGGCATCGCGGCGCTGCTGGGCATGCTTAATAGCTGCGCTGCGAATGTGACGGTGGTGAACATCGACGCCGGGTTCAAAGGGGCCTATGTCGCCGGTCTGATCGCACAATCGGCGGCCCGGCTGCGCAGTCACGCGCAACGACCGTCGAAATAAAGTCGGGAGCCGCTCGATGAATAACGCTTTGGAGTCCGACGAGCAGCTTCCGCAACTGCCGCGCCGCAGGCCCGACAGCAACAAGGGCAGCTTTGGCAGCGTGCTCTTGATCGGCGGCTCGCAAGGCATGGCCGGTTCGATCTCGCTTTCCGGTATGGCCGCGCTTCGCACGGGCGCGGGCCTGGTGCGCGTGGCGACCGCCCGGGCCGCGCAGCCGACGGTGGCAGCCTTCGAGGCCTCGTACATGACGATTGCCCTGCCCGACGACGACGCAGGCTGCATCTCGGCCGCGGCGCGCGAGCGGATCGCCGAAACGGCCGAACACGCGAGCGTGATCGCCTGCGGGCCGGGCCTGGGCCGCTCGGAGGAATTGGCCGACCTGGTGGCCTGGCTTTACCAGTCGCTCAAAAAGCCGCTGATCGTCGACGCCGACGGCCTTAACGCCCTGGCCGCACGGCAGGAGGCACTGGCCAAGCCCGGCGGCCCGCGGATCCTGACGCCTCATCCGGGCGAATTTGCGCGGCTCGAGCAGACCAAAATTCCCACCGCCGCCGAGCGCGAGCCGGGGGCCAAGCGATTGGCCCTGCGGGCCGGGGCCGTGGTCCTGCTCAAAGGACATCAAACGATTATCACCGACGGGCTGCATGTCGCGCTGAATACGACCGGCAACCCGGGAATGGCAACCGGCGGCACGGGGGACGTTTTGACCGGCGTGATCGCGGCGCTGGTGGCCCAGCACCTGGAGCCCTTCGACGCCGCCCGACTAGGCGCTCACGTTCACGGATTGGCCGGCGATCTGGCGGTTGCCAGCTTGGGACCGGTGGGCATCATCGCCCGGGATTTGGTCGAGCAGCTTCCGCGGGCATTGGCTCACTGCGCGGGGTAGCGGTCCGCGGAATCGATTTCAGTGCTGGGATCTCACTGCCGCGGCTTTACTGCTGCGACTTGGCGGCCGGCAAGCTTGTGGCGGCAATCTCGCGGCCGTTCTGGCCGTTTTCCGACTGCGGATGACGCAGCGCTGGCGAGTTGTCCCATTCGATCTTAAGCTGGGTCGAAAAGACCTTCTCGAACAGTTCGATGCGCCGCCGGGCGCCCCAGATGTCGACGTCGGGATATTTGTCGGCTTGGACGCGAATTTCGGTCGTGCCGCCGTGGTGCCGCACGGTCAGGCCGTGCACTTGCTGAGTATTGCTGCGATCCAGCCCGCCGGCGACGCGCAAAATTGCCGCCAACTGCCGCACCTTGGCCTGGTCGCCCGAGGATAGCTGGTGGAAATGCTTGTGCCGGCGGCGGGGATTGGCCCCGCGGTGATATCGGGCCACGTTGGCGATCACTTCCAATTCGTGCGGCTGAAAGCCTGCCAGCCGGCTGTTCAGGATCAAGTGGTAGCTGTGCTTGTGATGCTTGTCGTAATCGATCAAGTAGCCGACGTCCTGCAGCCGGGCCGCGGTTTCCAACAGCGGGCGGTCGTCCGGATCGAGCTTGAACCCGTCGGCCAATTGCGAAAAGATCAGGCCGGCCATGTGGGCCACGTGCCGGCCGTGCTGCAATTCCCCCCCGGCGCTGGCCGCCAGGCGTTCGATCGCGGCCTCGCGGTCGTGCAGGTTGGCATTGGTGCCCGGGCCGAACGACTCGTCGATCATCGTCAGCAGCAAGCCGTCGCGGACGCCGCGGTTGTGAACCTGCAACAGATTGACTTGCAAGCGATCCATCACGCGGTCGACGATCGTCAGGCCGGCGACGATGATGTCCGCCCGATCGGGACTCAAGCCGGGCACCGCGCTGCGGTCGCGCAGCGGCAGTTTGCGGAGCCGCTCCAGCAGGTGCCGCACTTCGGCCCGGGTGACCTGGTAACCGCGGATCGGCAGGTTGCTTTGACCTTTGCCGGCCATGACCATCGAGGCCAGGCTGGTGAACGTGCCGCCGGAACCGAACAGCATGTGCGGCAGGAACACCGGATTCTTGGTTTTTTTGCGCAGGTGGCGGTCGATGTGTTCGACCAGCTTGGCAAACTCGTCGCCGGCCATGCCTGGCCCGTTGCCGTATATCTCGCTCAGCCGAACCGCGCCCAGCTGCGGTGGTGTAGATGGCTTCGACCAGGTTTCCGTAAGCCAGCACGATTTCGGTGCTGCCGCCGCCGATGTCGACGACCGCCACGTGCTTGTCGACCAGGTCGAAGGTCCGCTGGACGCTGAAGAAGGCCAGCAGCGCCTCTTGCTTGGCGTTGATGACTTCGATCTCGATGCCCAGTTCCTCGCGGGCCCGGCGGCGAAAGTCCTCGCCGTTGCTGGCCTCGCGCACGGCGCAGGTGGCGATGGTGCGCAACTGTGTGACCTGAAACCCCTCGGCGATTTGCTTCATGCGCCGCAGAGCCGACAGCGACTTTTCGACGGCCAGTGGATCCAGCCGGCCCGTCTTGCTCAAGCTGGCCCCCAGCCGGGTCGCCTCTTTCTCTTCGTCCAGGATGCGGTAATTGCCGCTGCGCAACGGTTCGGCCACCATCAGCCGGATGCTGTTGGTGCCGATGTCGATGGCCGCCATCCGGCCGGCCAACTCCGGCGACAAATAGATCTGCTTCTCTTCCATCGCATTCCAACGGGTGGCAGGGAGTCGGTACATGCACAAGGATACCACACATCGCCCGCGGCGGGAGGCATGAAGCGACGCGTTCCCCGATTGCAAATCGCTCCGAGAGCGACGAATTAGCACCCACCGGCCGCGCCAACGAACATCCCGCGGCTACGGCCCCGCGATTGACCGGCAAATTCGCACTTCGCATAATTCTCGCTGCGAATTCGGTTTCCGATTCCGTCGGCCTCACTTTGCATCCTTCCTGTGAAGCTCATCCGCGATCTTGCCGTCCTGCCCGACTCGTTGCGCTCCGGAGCGGTGGCGATCGGCAATTTCGACGGATTGCACCTGGGCCACGCGCGGATTGCGGACCGCTTGATCGAGCGCGCCCGCGAGGCCGGCGGCCCGGCGGTGGTGTTCACGTTCGATCCGCATCCGGTCCGGCTGTTGCGCCCGGATTTGGCGCCGCCTCCGCTGACCTGGACCGACCGCAAGGCCGAGTTGCTGGCCGCGCTGGGCGTGGACGCCGTCATTGCCTACCCGACCGACAAGGCCCTGCTGAACCTTTCGCCCCAGCAGTTCTTCGATTCGATCGTCCGCAAGGCTCTCGATGCGCGGGCCGTGGTCGAAGGATCGAATTTCTACTTCGGCCACAATCGCAGCGGAACGATCGACGTCCTGCGGCGATTGACCGCCGAGGCCGGCATCGTGCTGGACGTGGTCGAGCCGATGATCGTGGCCGGCCAGGTCGTCTCCAGCTCGCGCGTGCGGCGGTTGGTCGGCGAGGGGCGCGTGGCGGCGGCTCGCGCGCTGCTCACCGAACCGTATCGGATTCGCGGCGCGGTGGTCGAGGGCGCACGGCCGCGGCGCCAAAATCGGCTTTCCGACCGCCAATCTCAGACGCCATCGACACGATCCTGCCGGCCACGGGGGTGTATGCCGGTTGGCGCGGCATCGACGATCGCGTTTGGCCGGCCGCGATCCACATCGGACCGAACCCGACGTTCGGCGAGCAAGCCCTGAAGGTCGAGGCCCACCTCATCGGTTGGCAAGGCCCCCTCTACGGCCGGCAGCTCGAGGTCGATTTCTGGGTCCGTTTGCGGCCAACACAACGGTTCGCCGACACGGCCCAGCTCACGGCTCAGCTTGCGCGGGACATTAGCCGGGCGAGGGAGATCGTCCAATCGGGGGCGTCGGGCCGGCCCCTCGCCGGCTTGGTCGACGTGGTCGATTAGGACGATTACTTCGGCGTGTCGGCAGCGGCGATTTTATCGTCGGGCACCCCCATTTGACGCAGCACGCCGATGGCCATCAGCGCATCGCCGCGCGGGTTCATGTGAACGCCGTCGGAGGTCAGAAAGATTTCCTTAACCTCGGCCGGTTTCTTTTCGAGCACCGTTAGAAACATCGCGTACAGACCGGCAAGGCCGCATTTCTTTTCCGCCGCGATTTGCGTATAGGCCGCGACATAGGCCTTGAGCCGCAGGTTGCCTTCGGCCGCGGGATCCTCGGTAATCACCGTGGGCGTCACCAGAATGACCTTGATTCCAGCAGCCTGAGCCATGTCGACCATTTTGGCGACGTTGGCCGTGTAGTTCTTGAGCACTTCGTCACTGTGCGGCTGAGCGAGCCGATGCCAGACGTCGTTGATGCCAATGCTGAGCGTGACCCACTGCGGCTTCTTATCGACAACATCTCGTTGGAACCGCACAACAAGGTCCTCGGCCTTCTGGCCGCCGATGCCCACGTTGATGATCTTCGGCAGCTTGAGATCGGGGTATTGGTTGGCGAGCACCTCGTCGATATCGCGCAGATAGCCGCCGGCCTGCGTGATCGAATCGCCGATGGCGACAATCTGGTCCCCCGGCTTGAGCAGCAGTTCCTTGGGGGTTCCGTCGGGAGCCGGTCCAAGCATTGCCAGAAGCGCCGCAATCAATTTCGAAAGTTCTGTCATGGTGGGATTCTCCAGCGGGTGGGGGGGGGCGGAAAGCGTCGGCAAACCAGTCGGAGTTTAACAGCGCCGTGGGGCCAGGAAAAGGATCGCCGGGCCGCGAGGGCGCCCTCGCGGCATGCGGTTCCGAGTTCCGAGTTTACCGCCCCCTCAATCGGCGAACTGGAACGGCTCGTTCGTCACTTCGTAGCCGGGACGCAGGCCGATGTTGAGTAGAATGTCCAACTGCCAAGGCGTTGGCCAGCAGGCTCGATCCGCCATAGCTCACCAGCGGCAAGGCCAGGCCGGTGATCGGCAACAGGCCGACCATCATGCCGGTGTTGATCAGCATTTGCACCGCCAGCAGTGTCGAAATTCCGATCGCCACCAGCCGTCCGAACGGTTCCGCGGGTGGCCGCCGCAATGCTCAGCCCGCGCCAGCACCAAGCGCCACGAACAAGCGCCAACAGCAGTGCCAGTCCCCACAAGCCGAGCCGCTCGCCCAGCACGCTGGCGATCGAATCGGTATGCGGCTTCCGGCACGAAGTACACGCTTCGATCGGGTGCCGCGTCGCCACCGAGCAAGCTGCCCTCCCAGCCTCCCAGCGCGAGCATTTGCTTCGCCTGGTGCAAGTGATACGCGTCGTCGCTCGGCTTTCTCGCCGGCGCCGGTTTGCTGCGCCAGCGCCGTTATGCGCGAGCGTTGCTCCCGGCTCATCTGCGACCACAACAGCGGCACCAGCAGAACGCCGGCCGCATCACCAGCGCCAAATGACGCGGCGCGCGCACGGCCGCAAACAGCATCATCAACAACACGGGGAAAAACACGAGCGCGGTCCCCAGGTCGGGCTCCTTGAGTATCAGCAGCACCGGCACCACTACGATCGCCAGGGGAACCAGCAGGCCCGGCAACTCCCGGTAGCTGCGGCGATACATCAGATAACGCGCCAGTCCCAGCACGAAGGCCAACTTGGCGAACTCCGAAGGCTGCACTCCGATCGGCCCCAACCGAATCCAACGCTGGGCGCCGTTGACCGGCGGAAACAAGTAGACGGCGGCCAACAATAATAGGGATACGCCAAATGCCGGATAGCTCAAGCGGCCCAAGACGCGGTAGTTCGGCAGCGTGGCGAAAAACATCGCCATCAACCCCGCCACAGACCAAATGAGTTGCCGGCTCAGGAAGCGACCGTTGCCGCCGGCCAACTGTTCCGCCCGGGCGATGCCCAACCAGCCGACGAGCACCAGCGCAACCGCCAAGACCACAAGCGACCAGGGAAGTCGGCGACACCACGCTCTGGCTTTCACGCTGCACCTTTTGACCGCGAGAGGCCTCCGAAGGGGGCGATTATAGGGCCCTTGCCGCCCGGGGAGCGATGCCGGACGCCGGCCGGCGGTGGGGAATTCCGCCAACTAACCGGCTGCAAAGCCTTTACATGCGTCATATTGCGCAATGTTCTCCATTCGACCCCATCGGCAAATACCTTGTATCTTTCTTGATTTCCGCGAAGCCGCTGGTATGTTTGGGTAAGCCTGGGGTCCTTTATCGTTTACCTTGACAGGGGGAGAGTGAATTCAGATGACACGAATGAATTTGAAGGGTTTGATCGGTTTGGCCGTGGTGGCCGCTTTTGCCATTGGCGCTGCCAGCGCCGATGCGGGTTTTCATCATTTTCACCGCGGCTGGGGCGGTGGCTACGGCAGCTATGGTAGCTACGGCAGCTACGGTTCATGGGGTTCGTGGGGCGGTTATGGCTCCTACGGCAGCGGCGGCGGAAGCTGGGGCGGAAGCTACTACGGCGGAAGCTACGGTGGCAGCTACGGTTCGTATGGCTCCTACGGCGGCGGCTACGGCAGCTGCGGATCGAGCGGCGGTTATGTCGTCAACTACGGATCGTCGGGCGGCTCCAGCGGCGGTTACTCTACCGGATACGGCGCCGGCTCTTATATTGTCCCCGGCACGGTGACCCCGGGCCCCGGTGCCGCACCGATGACCCCCCCGGCGCCGCCGCAACCGCCGGCTCCCGCCGGCGCCCTGCCGAGTGACAATGCTCCGGCCCCGGGCAGCTCGACTTGGAACAACAGCGGAGCCAACGAGGCGATCGTGTCGGTCAGCCTGCCGGCCAGCGCCATGGTATTTGTCAACGGCCTGGCAACCACAAGCACTGGCGCCAATCGCCAGTACATCTCGCGGGGCCTGCAGGCCGGAGCTCGTTACAACTACGAGGTCCGCGCCGAACTGGTCCGCGACGGCAAGACTTTGACCGAGACCAAGTCGGTTCAGTTGGGCCCCGGTCAGTCGGCCAGTCTCGACTTTTCGTTCACGGCGGAAGAGACCGCCCAGACTCCGGGTCCGCTGCGGACCTCGCTGTTGATCAATGTTCCGGCCAACGCCAAGGTTTTTTTGGCCGGCCGCGAGATGAAGACCGACGGCACGGTTCGCGAGTTCTCGACCACTCGGCTGACTGCCGGTGAAGAGTGGAACGACTATACCGTTCGGGCCACGATCGAGCGCGACGGTCAGCTCGTCACCAAGGAGCAGACCATTTCGCTGAAGGCGGGGGATTCGCAGGAAGTGACCCTCAACTTCGACGATACCCAGCTTGCCGAAGCCAGCCGCTAAATTTGCTGCTGGTCGATGGACGCAATATCTTCTGGCCCTCGTCCGGTTTTTTCCGGACGAGGGCTTTTTTTGTGCCGTAGCCCGAACGCTTCGCCCCCCGCAAACGGTGAAAATTAGCCAAATGGGGCGCGATATTGGTCCGCCCGGCTGGTTTGGGGGTTGGCGAATTCAGCCTTGTGCGTCTTCCGGTTTTGCCGGTCGTTCCGCGGCGCGGCGTTAATGCTTGCCCAATCGCCGCCGTCAGGCCGATACTAAGCCTGATGAAAACCAACCGTGCCACAACAGGCGAAGCTCCGCAGCCGGCCCTCTCGCCGCGGCTCAAAATCGTGCTCAGCGCGGCCATCGCATTGCACATTCTGGCCGTGTTCGTCGGCCCCTGGGCCATGCCGCCGCATGGCTCGGAGTTGGCGCGGACGATCGCCCGCGCGATCGAACCTTACCTGCAAGGGGCCTGCCTGAACAACGGTTATCGCTTTTTCGCGCCCGAGCCGGGCCCGGGACACCTGGTGCGCTACGAAGTCGTAACTGGCGACGGCCGGCAGATCGACGGCTTCTTTCCCGACAAGGCCACCGAGTGGCCGCGGTTGCTCTATCATCGCTATTTCATGCTGAGCGAATTCCTCAATTCGATCAGCAATCCGGGTACGGCCGATTTGGCCAGTAAGTATGCCGACTCGTATGCCTATCACCTGACCTACAAGTACGACGCGCGAAACGTCAAGCTATATTTGCGGCAGCACCGCCTGCCGAGTATCGAGGACGTCCGCGGCGGGATGAAACTCGACGATCCGTCGCTTTACGACGAACGACTCATCACGAGCGGGACGCCATGACCAGCGAGCGCGGCGCGCTGCGCGCCTGGATCGACGATTGGATTGCGGGCTGGGACCGCTTCTGGTTCACGCCGGCCGATCCGGCCACGCTCGGTCTGATACGCATTCTGGCCGGCGCCATGCTGCTCTATACCCATTTGGTGTGGGGCCTGGCGCTGACGGATTTTTTTGGCGATCACGGCTGGCTCTCGCGCGAGGCGGTGCAGGCCGCCCGCGGACCCTATAGCTGGAGCTACTTGTGGTGGATTCATTCGACCACCGTGCTCTGGATCGCACACGTCGCGGCCCTGATCGTGCTGGCACTGCTGACGCTAGGGCTGTATAGCCGGTTGATGTCGGTCCTGGCATTCATCATCACGGCCTCGTATGTCGGCCGGGCACAGGGGGCCCTGTTCGGGCTCGACCACATCAACCTGATGCTCTCGATGTACCTGATGCTTGGCCCATCGGGCGCCGCATACTCGCTCGATCGGCTCGTGCGCCGGCCGCCCGGCGCCGCCGATCGCCCCGCGCGGCCCAGCGTGGCGGCCAACATCGCGATCCGCTTGATCCAGATCCACCTGTGCATCATCTACCTCTGCGCCGGCACGGCCAAATTGACGGGGCCCGCCTGGTGGGACGGCACGGCCATGTGGAAGGCGGTGGCCAGCCTGGAATACCAATCGCTCGACATGACCTGGATGGCCCATTGGCCGCTGGTGCTCAATCTGCTCACGCACGTCACGATCTTCTGGGAACTGTTCTATTGTGCCTTGATCTGGCCCCGGGCCACCCGACCGGTGATGTTGGCGCTGGCCGTGCCTTTGCACCTGGGCATTGCGTTTTGCCTGGGCATGATCACGTTTGGCCTGGTCATGCTGATTGCCAACCTGGCTTTCGTGCCGCCGCACGTCGTCAGGGCCCTCTTGCAGCGCAAGCCGGGACTGGGCGCCGCCAGCGCGGAACTGGCTGCCAGGCCGGCTGCCGACACGCCGGCCGGCCGCACCGCCCGCGCAGGTGCGCGCAGCGCTAAACAGCTTATCGCGGGAACCGCCGGGAATGGCCCACTTCTTCGGGACCGGCTGGCGGCCGGAGTATCGCTACACCAGCGGCTTGAGCGCACCCAGCGCGGCATCGTAGTTCGGCTCGTCGCCGACGTTCTTAACCGTCTCGGCGTAGACCACCTTGCCGTCCTTGTCGAGCACGAACGTGCCCCGGGCCAGGATCTGCAATTCTTCGATCAGCATGCCCCAATTCTTGCCGAAGGAGCGGTCGAAATAATCGCTGGCCGAGCGGAGATGGGTGATCTTCTCGGCTCCGCAGAACCGATTCATCGCAAAGGGCAGATCCATGCTGACCGTGAGTGCGTTGATCTTGCCGCCGAGCGCGCCGAGTTGTTCGTTGAACTTCTTGGTCTGCACCTGGCAGACCGGCGTGTCGAGCGACGGCACGACGCTGATGATCGTCGGCTTGCCCTTCAGATCGGCCGGCTTGATCGTTTGCAGGCCCCCGTTCTCGAAGGCTCGCAGTGCAAAGTCCGGAGCCGGCTGGCCGGCCGTGACGGCATTGCCCGCCAGAGTCATGGGATTGCCTTTGAAGCTGACAGCGCCGGATCGTGACATGGCCTTGAGTTCCTTGATGCTTTGGTAAAGGGTGACCGGATAATCAGCTAAGGAGCACCGCGGGTTCCGCGCGGTCGAGTCCTCCACGCCGCCGGGGGTGGTTCGCACTGGCACCCGTTTGGCGCCCGGCCGACGGTGCGGCAGCGCTAGTATGGGCTTTTTCTTGCCAGCTTCAAGCTCCGTATATTAAAACAATGCTAGCAGGATTGCCATCCGTGTCGGCTGGGATATGATGCGGATTCTCCGGCGATTTCCCTCGCCGTTGGGCTCTGCGTTCAGGCGGACATCACGTTTTCTTGTTGATGGAGCGACAGGCGATGGTACACATTGCGCATGGATGGGAATTGGATGTCGAGCGCGGTCCTGACTGGTTGTTTGTGCGGCCTCGCGGCCTCGCCCACGGCCCGCTCGATCCGACTCATCCCGAGATGACCCACACCGATTTGATGGACACACCCGATTTGGCCGACGAGATTTGGGCACTCGTCGAACAAACGTTCACGCACCGTCTGGTGCTGGAACTGGACCAAATCGGCCACCTCAACAGCTACCTGATCGGCCAGTTGATGCGGCTCTTCAAACGCATCAGCACCCGTGGCGGACTGATGAGGATCTGCGGGCTCTCGCCCGGCAATCAAGCCGTGCTCGACCAATGCCGGCTGTCGGGTCGATTGCCTTCGTACGAAAACCGCACCGAAGCCGTGATGGCCTCGCGGCCGCCACAGCCGCGGTAGCACCGCTGCGTCGCGAGGGCCACTGCGGCGCTAGGGCCACTGCGGCGGCGGGCCCAAGGGCCGGCTGAACTCTAGGCCGGCCGCGGCAAATCCGCGCATTGCGGGCCGCGTGCTTCTATAATAGCGGCGCCGCGAACCCCCCTGCCCGGCGCTGTCCTGATCGTAGAGCTGCCCGCCGAACGCCTGCTGAGAGAGCCATGATCGCAATCGTCGACTACCAGATGGGCAATCTGCGCTCGGTGCAAAAAGGTTTCGAGAAAGTCGGCCACGCGGCGACCATCACCAGCGATCCGGCGGTGCTGCACGACGCCGAAAAAATCGTCCTGCCCGGCGTCGGCGCGTTCGGCGATGCCATGGCCGAACTCGACCGCCGGCAACTCGTCCAGCCGCTGCGCGAGCTGATCGCCGCGGGCAAACCCTTTCTGGGCATTTGCCTGGGCTTGCAATTGCTGTTCGACGTGGGACACGAAGGGGGCCGCTTCGAGGGGCTCGGCGTGCTGCGGGGCGAAGTCGTGCGCTTCGATCTGCCGGCCGATTACAAGGTGCCGCACATGGGCTGGAACCAGCTCCAGATCCGCCGGCCGGCCCCGCTCCTGGCCGGCCTGCCCAGCGGCACGCACTGCTACTTCGTCCACTCGTTTTACGTCGTGCCGCGGGACTCGGGCGTGATCGCCACCGAAACCGACTACGGCGGGCCGTTTTGTTCGATGGTCTGGCGCGACAATCTTTACGCCACCCAGTTCCATCCCGAAAAGAGCCAGGCCGACGGCCTGCGGATGCTCAAGAACTTCGCCGAGCTGTGAAGCGTCGTTTGCCGAGGTAATCCAGTCGGTTCGACTTCAACACAATTACGGACTATCCGCGAACCGTTGGGGACTGGCTCATTTTGCGGTGCCCTGGGAGCAAAATGTGCCTGTCCCCTTCTCCCGAGCGGTTCTCGGATAGGCTCTTATGTCGGGACCGACAGCGTCGGCGCGATCACTCCGTCGGAAGTTGCAGCGACGCACCATCGTTGAGCACGCCCCAATATTGAAATGCCAACGGATCGATGGTGAAGCCGATTGCCTGCACGGAGCCGTCACAGAGTACGAACTGTACGACGCCCGGATGCGACGACCCAAACTCGAGTGTCGGCGGCCAAAGGGTCGCGATGGTGTAGGGGGGGCCGGAAATATCCGGATTCGGCGTGAGCGGTCCGTAAACGCTCGCGGCCGCGGTCCAACGTACGACGTCGTCCTGAAAACCGCCCACGTAACCATCGTTGTCGTCGGGCTGTTGCTCTGTGGAGCAATAGGTAACATTCATCAACTTCTCACCGATCAACAAGGTCTTACTCGTCCCGTCCGTGATGTTCGGGATTCGCACGATGGTCACGCCTTGTTCGACGATGACTCCGTCGCGGCCGTTGCCGTAATAGCCGTCGTTGTCGTTCGTGCCCTCGTTCGAGCTGCCCGCGTTGCCGGCATAGTCCGTCATCGCTCGCAGTGCGCTGGTTCCCCAATAGCCTCCCGAGATTGCCACCGGGGCCCTGCGCGACGGGCAGAAGTAGGTCGAAGTTGTCGTGGCTGCGACGACGACGTCATCGGGATTTTCATACAACGCGGTGTTTTCCAGAAACGGCAGAATCTGGTAACCCCACGACCAGGTCTGAGTCGCAAAGGTGGCCGGAACGCCGCCGATCTTCGTCCTGGGCAGGCTTAAGCCGTTATTATCGCAATGACCGCCATTCGGCAGTGCCCGAAAGGCCGCGATGTGCTGCTGGCATGCCAGGCCGATTTGCTTCAGATGATTTGCACACTCTGACCGCCGTGCGGCCTCGCGCGCCGCTTGCACCGCCGGCAGCAGCAGCGCAACCAAGATGCCGACGATGGCGATCACCACCAGCAGCTCAATCAGTGTGAAACCATGTAGGGTAAAAGTTCTGACTTTTCTACGGCCCATGTAATAATCCACCGCCCGATAAGGCTTGCCCGAGCAAACTGCCACGCTCACGCGCATCGCCGCCGACGCGCAACCCAGAGCATGCCCACCGCACCCAATCCGAGCAACACCACCGACGCCGGCTCGGGAACGACGGTCGCGACCTGCCAGTTGTCCAGGAATGCATCGGTGCCGAGATTCGCGCTGTGTACCACGATTCCCGCAAAATAGGTATTGGCGTTAGTGAATGCGGTGGTCGAGAAGCTCAGCGACTGAGTGCCCGGCGTGGTGATACCCGTCAGAGTTGCGTCGCTCAGGGCGCCTGTGGCGGTGTTCACCTGGTACGCCAAAGTATACCAGTCATTCACATTGAACGGCGAGCTGCCAAAGTCGGCCGGGTTGAAGGTGACCGTCGAGCCGCCCACGAACGCGCCGTTGGACAGCAGCGAGACGCTGCCATCGGCGCCGAGCATCAAGCCGCTGAAGTGATCGGTCCCGCCAAGGCCGACGCCGAGGTTGCCGCTTCCGTCCACAGGGGTGGCATTATAAAAGCCCACGCCTGCTCCCTCAATCAGGTTGCTATTCCCCGTCGTGGTGGCCAATTGGATGTCCAGAGACACGCTGTAGCCGGGCGTTGCCGGGCGGATGTAACTGCCGCCGGTCTGTAAGGCTACCATGAGCGCATCATTGACATCTGCCTGCATGGTGTCGCTTTGGATCGACGCCGCCACGGGGAAACCTACACTGAGAAGCGGGTTGAAGTACTCACCGGTCAGGCCGAGGCCGGCAATAGCGTAGAAAGCGTTTACGTAAGGCCCGCCGGCGCGAGGCAACCCGATGTCGGGGGTGTGGCTGCCTAGGGCGGTTCCATTCGAGTCGGTAAATGTGTCGGAAATGATCACCGTTGCCTGGCGCTTGCAGCTGCCAAACCAAATAAGACCATCGCCGCGAATCCTGTAGTGCGAATCATTAGTCGTTCTCCGAAAAAAGGTGTGATAAAAAGCAGAGTCCGTCGACAGGCTTGACGTGAGTTTCGTCCCCAAACAAAAGTCAACAAAAACCGTTCATCGCTTCGCCTCCAGCCGTGCGCCACTCCAAACGGCGTGGTCGGCGAAGTGGCCGTCGCCAGCGCTGGCCGACAGCAGCGTCAACCACCGGGCGTCTGCCGGCAGAGGCACTTGAAATTCGGCAAATCGGCCGTCGGCTCGCAGCGGCTCGCCAATGGCCCGGGTCACGCCCCAAATGCGATCTCGCTCGGCGACTTCCACGGACCGACCGTCGACGAACGCTTGCCGGACGCCTGCGGCAGTCGAAACAATGGCCACCATATGGACCGATGCCGGCTTGTCCGGCGCAACGCCGATGCGGGCATCGTTGATGCCGGCGCGGTCACAGCGAAATTCCAGGGCACGCCCTTCCAGGCCGCCGGCCGCTCGGATCTGGTCGAGGTCAAAAGTAATCAGCGCGTTGGCATGTTGGCCGATGCCTTCTTCGATTCTCGGCTCGTTGTGGCCCATGGGCTTGCCTTGCGTGCGAATTCCGCCCCAGGCACCGTTTTGGTCCGCATGTGATGCGCCCGACGTCCAGGCGTCGTTGGTCACTCCCGCTTCGTTGTAGGCGCTGTCTTCCCATCCGAATTTAGCCAGATCGAAGCTCACGCCGGGGGCGATTTGCTTTACGGCGCTGCCGGCATAGAGCACACGATCGACACCCAGGCTGTGGTTTTCGGCTTTGGCCCGGAATTCGTCCGTTTTGATTGCGGCGGACAACGACACACGTGTGAATGTGAAGTCGTCGAAAAGGTTCCCCAGCCAGATCGGCCGCTTTTCCGGCCACGGCTCTCGCCGGCCCGCGGCGACCGGCGCGGAACGAGCCGCGGCGGTCCGCACGGCTGCGAAGCGACTGCGGTCCAACGGAATGGGAGATGCCGCCTGGCCGCTGGCCGAGATGCGAACCGCCTGGCCGGCGACTATCTGCGTTGTGCGAGCGGTCGGCGCTGCCTCCGCCGCGGCCGGCTTCAATTCCACCCGGCCGCGAATCACGTGCAATTCAGTGGCGCCCTGCTGGTCGACGTCGATGCCGAACTCGGTACCCAGGTCGACCACTTCGGCCGTGGGCGTGACGACGGTGAATCCGACACCCGTTTTCGGCACCTGCGCCAGGAGTTTTCCGGCTTCGAGCTGCAAGCGCTGATCGGACGAAAGCTGCCAAACGGCCGGCCCTTCGATCGACACCGTTGTTCCCCGCGTCAGCTCGATTTTTACAAAGCCGGCCTCCAGCTCATACGCGCCGGCCCAAGCGCACGGTCGCGTCCCCAGGCGGCGGAGACGTTTGAGCCCAGCGAGCCTGGTCATCGGGCTGTAGAGAACCGACGCCGGGGCGAGCCGATCGCTCGACGCCACTGGCAAACATGCCCCGCTCGTTCGCGTGGCGGTTACCGCGCGTGAAATGAATCACACCCCAAACCGCGCCTGTCACGGCCAGCAACACTAAGCCGCCGACGACAAACTCGCCACCGGGCACGCGGGTAATGACGTTGCCGAGAAATCCTAAAATCGACGGCGCCTGCGGCCGTTCGAGCGGAGCGCCCGGCGGCGGACCGGCGGCCTCCTGCTGCGACGCAATGGCCCCCTCGGCGTTTTCGCCGCCAGCAGATTCGACGCCTCCCACCGACCAACGCAGCGCAGCCGCCAGGAAAGCGTGTTCGATATACAATTGCCTGGCTGCCTGGTGTTGGATTACCAGCTCGTTGAGCCGGCCTGATTGATCGGACGTGGCCACCCCTTCGCGAACCGCGTGCAGCAATGACAACAGTTCGCGGGCATCGTCGTGCGCAAGAATCATGAGCGGGCTCCTTCGGTCATACGTCGGCGGATGCATTCCAGCAATGTCTCGTGAATGCGAGACAGGGTCTTGTAAACCAGTGCTGCGCTGCGCCCGACTTTCTCGGCCACGCTCTTGACCGACTCGCCGCGCTGATACCGCAGCTCAATCAGTTGGCGCTGACGGGCGGGCAGTTTGGCCAGGCACTTCTCCAAGGCAACGACTTGCGGCTCCCAAGCTTGCGCCGAGCTGTGAAGTTGGTCGTCGATGGCCTCCAAAAAACGCTGGTCGATGTGCTGCAGCAAGCGGCCGGCCTTGAACGATTCCAGCGCCTTCAGATAGGCCACTCGGCAGGCCCAGGCCGGAAAGCTGCTGCCGGGCACGAACTCGTGAAACTTCTGAAACAGGACGATGCTGGTTTCCTGGAAGATGTCGTCCGCGTCGGACCAGTTGGCAACCAGGGAATAGATATAGGCGTACACCCGCCGCGAGTGCGCGCTCCACAGCGCTACAAATTCGACGGACTGCTGCGCAGAATTCATTTGCCGCCCTCAAACCGCCGCGATCCCGAGTCAAATCGAGGCTAATCTAAATGGCGAACTGGTCGCAATTTTGGAAAGAAATCTTTCTCCTTGAATTCGTGCTTGAGGCTTAAGCGGCTCAGGCATTGCGACTTGCGCTGTTTTCTGAAAAGCCGCGTCGGCGCGAAACGCGCAAGCGGGGAAACGTTACCATCGCAGCCTGCGCCGTCCCCGCGATGTCGACCGGGGGGCGCCCCGGGGCAATCCGCAGGCCGCCATGATCGGCGAGAAAGCATCGGTGGGTGCCTGACTTTTGTCGCTTCTGTTCGATGGTCTGGCGCGACAATCTCTACGCCACCCAGTTCCATCCGGAAAGGAGTCAGGCCGACTGCCTGCGGATGCTGAAAAATTTCGCCGAACTGTGAGGCGAAACGGTTCCTGGCACCTTTTCCTGTCCTGCTTCGAGTGCTTCGATCGCATCGCCAAGCACAGCGGCAACGAAGGATTGCCTGACACGAATACTCTGCTTGAGGAGTGGGGTGCCGATTGGCGGGATGGAACTCAGGACACGAGCGGTCGATTAGCACCCCAACTCATTGCACGACATTCATCTCACCGCCGGAAATCGTACACATGGCTTGCCATGCCGCGAGGTCGATCGATTCGTCGACAAATTGGACCGAACCGTCCGCCAGCGCCACCAGCACGCCACCGGGATGCCGGCTGCGCGCCGTCGCCGTGTGATCGCTGCCGCTGCCGCTGCCGGTGACACAGGGCTGCAGCGGCGCGTTGAAACACCACCAAATCGAGTCGAAAACGTCCGGCGTGGTGGAATTTGGAGTCATGGCCGTCATCAGGCAGCCGCCTCCCGGTTCGTCCGATTGCCACAGCATGCCGCGTTGTTCAGGGCTACCGGCGACGACCTGCCCGGTCGACCGCAAGTATTCGCCGAAGGCCAAGGTGTGACTGGTGCCATCCATAAAGTCTTTGGGCCGGGCACCGAAGTTGATTCCAAAGGCCCCGCGTTGATTGTTTTGCAAGTTGGACGGGTTCGCTCCGCCCAGGGTGAGCCCGCCGAAGAACACCAGATAATTCCCCAAGCCGTAGTATCCTGCCGGCGTCTGCACTTGCAACATGCCCGTGTCGGTCGGGCAAAGGAACACGCTGGGAACGAAACTGGTGGGCGAAGTCGGGGTGGCCGAGTTCGTGGTGCCATAGTTGACCAAGCCGGTGTAAATTCCATTGGCCCCCATGCCGAGCTTGAAGTCATATTGACTCAAACTGTTCTGCTCCTCGAGAAAGGGGAGCAGATATGGCAGCCAACTTTGTCGCGGCGGGCTCCAGGGGCCCGACAGTGCAGGCACCTGATCCTGGCAGCCCAGGGGAAGCCGTTTGTGGACATCGACGTGATTGAGTGCTGCCAAGGCCACCTGCTTGATATTGTTGCCGCACTGCATACGTCGAGCCGAATCGCGCGCCGCTTGCACGGCCGGCAACAGCAGGGCAATCAGAATGCCGATGATCGCAATCACGACCAACAGTTCGATGAGGGTGAAACCCTGCGGATTTCGTCGTTTCGTGAAACAACTCTTCACGGTCATCCCTTCGCTAAAACCACCTAATGCGGTTCGTGCGGACGCAATGATCGCAAATGTCCCAATGCATCCGAAGAGTGCGACAGTCCCGTTTCTGCCTATCAACGAACCAAGGCCGGCTCTCACCGTCACGCTTCGCGTGGCGGATCCAATCGGCGACTCACAAATTGGCTTTTGGTCAGTTGGCCGTCAGCCAGCGCGCTTGCGGCGGACGAGCCACAGGCCCGCGCCCCCCAGCGCCAGCATCAGCAAGCTGCTCGGTTCGGGTGTCGCGATCGCATTGAGCGTCCAACTGACAGCGGACGCGCTTGTATAGTCGGCATCGCCTGCGCTGGTTGGAAAAAACAATCCATCGTTGGTCGAGCCATTCACCCAACTTTGCACCAGCGAAGCCAAGCCGGTGAATGTCGTGCCGCCGGTGACAAGGGAACCCGTCGACTGCACCGTGGGATTGTAATCGGCGCTGGAGAAAGCTCCCGAGGTCCACGACACCGGACCGACGGTATTGCTGTGGTTGTACGTCACGCTCAACGGGCTGAAGTCATAGCTGTGGGTCAGCGCAAACGCCGGTTCCCCAGCAACGCTGTATGGTTGGGGGTCGGCCCCAATCACATTCAACGTGGCTGAGATGATTTGATAGCCGGGGGCGGCCCCCAAAGCGGTCACCAAGGCGGCATCAAATGTCGATGTCGCGGTACCCACTAACGCATTCTGCCCCGCGCTGATGCTGGTCGAGAAATTAGTGTTTTGAGCGAAGTCGTGAAATCCCACGGTAGTAAAGATAGTGCTCACATTATCCGGCGCAACCGTAATGATCGTCGCGTGGGTTGCTTGGGTACCGAGGAAGCACAGAACTCCGGCCACTGCAACGACTGATAGACTTTGTGTTAGTTTCATTAGACCACTCCCTTTATGCCAAAGAAAAAGAAACGACAGTGATTTGATCGCCGTGGACGCTGTTATTTAGACACGCTGTTATTCAGGTCCTGTTGTTACGCGCACCTCACTTTCAAAACGACTACACTTCAACAACACATTGCCGCGCCCAGCCCCCGCTACGGCACCGGCTCAATCGACAACTGCGCCGAGCAAATACGTCCGGGACTAATTGAGTACGGCTCCTCGTCTACGCGACCAAGGCGCGAGAACCGCAACCCCAGGCGCAAAGGCCCGGTCGTGCCGAGGGCACTGTAGTGATGGGCCCACGGGCCATTCCCCTGCGCGAGGAGAAAGCTCACAGTGCCCAAGTTGGGCCGGAGGGTGAGGATGTCGCCGGCATCCAACTCCACCTGTCCGTCGTACGTGCCCAGGTAGTGGTGGTTGGCGCGTAACTCGGCGCTGCCGCACAATGGCTCGAACGCCTGCCGCTGGATGCCACTGCCATCGCTGCGAAGGCTGCGGCCGATACATACCAGTCGATAGGTGTCCGCATCTTCCGCCTCGAACACCAGCGGCGTCACCCAGCGCTCGGGCATGTTGCTGAAAAAACGGAACTGGCCGGCCCGGCCGCTCGCGGTCGCCGCATCCTGGCAGAGATAGATATTACCCAAGATTCCGTCATACATCGGTCCCTCAGCCAGCGGCGAACCTACATAGCTGTTGGCTTGCGGTATGACGTCGGCCAGCGGTGGGCCGACGACGCGAAACAGTTCTACCGCTTGCCCTGCGGCAAACCGGGCGCCCTGATTGGCGCGGAGCCGGACCTGCGCGGGATAGTGCCGTCTGGTCGTGCTCTGCCGGGCCGGCCGACGCGACGCGGCTGACTTCGACCGTGCCACGAAACACCCGGACTTCCGACCGGCCTCCTTGATCGACGTCGACTTCGAATTGCGTTCCCAAGTCGACCACGGTGGACGTGGGGGTTTCCACGGTGAACCCCACGCACGCCGCCGAAACCTCGGCCGCCAGCCGGCCCCGATCGAGCCGGCAGCGCCGCTCATCGAGGACTTGAAAATCGACCGGCGCGTGCAACACGACCGTCGCTCCCGAGGCGAATTGCAGGCGCATCGTCCCTTCGTCCAAGCGGAGACTCCGGCCCGGCACCAAACCGTCCTGGGGTAGCGGCGGGGCGCGGTTTTGCCAGTGTGCTCCGGTCGCCCCGGAAACGGTGGCCACCGGCGCCGCTTCGGCAGCTCCCTGGCCCGCCGGTGCAGGGGCCCGCCGCGGCGCGACGGCCACTGCCAACAGCCCCACCACGCACAGCGTTACCAGCGAGGCCAGCGCCACGTGGACAAAACCCAGGGGCGTGGCGGCCGGCGGCAAGATCGGAAGCAGATTCGCGTCGTCCGACCAAATCTCGGCCAGGAATGCTTCCTTCGCCAGCGTGGCATCGCGGTCGCTCTCGCCGAGCCAGCGAAGCAATTCCTGCGACTCGGGATCGGAGGACGTGAGTCGGGCAACCACCGCGTCGGCGATCGCCGGCAGGGAAGGCCCCGCCAGCCGATCCCAGTAGAGATTGCCCAGCAACTCGATCTGGGTTAGGTACGCGCTTTGCGCGTCGGCATCGGAAAGCAAGAGAGCGTTGAGGCGTGCGACGTCGGTTTCGCTGGGATGGTCTTCGCCCAGCGCCAGCATCAGGCGAATGACTTCGGCACGCGGAGTCAGGCCGGCGGCGTCGCTCATAAGGGACCTCCGCCGGACAGCGCGCTTTCAATGCAGTTGTGCAGTGCCGCGTAGATTCGCTCAAAGGCTTTGTAGACCCCGCCGACGGGGCGACCAACGTCGGCGGCAATTCGGGCGATCGTGATCCGTCCTTGCGAGCGCCGATTGATCAAGTCGCGGTCACGAGCCGACAACTTCTGCACACAGTCCAACAAGGCTCGCCGGCGCCGTTCCAAGAGATCGGTTTCGGCCAGGGCCGCATCGGCCAAGCGATCGATCACGTCGTCCGATAGCGGCAGATACGTGGTGTCGCGCCGGCGCTTTTCGCGGAACTTGAGCACCTTGAACCGAGCGATCTGGCAAGCCCAAGCCCGAAAATCGCTCCCTGGCTCGAACTGCGCGAACTTGCGCAGCAGTACGAGGCTGGTCTCCTGCAACACTTCGTCCGCGTCGGTCGGATTTCCTACCAGCGCCAAGATGAATAGGTAAATGCGCCTTTGATGGGCAGTGAAACACTGCAGGAACTGCTCCGCCTGCCGGTGCGATAGCGTTTCTGGAAGGTCTGCCGGCATGAAGCGTGCTTCGTTAGTTTCCTAATCGATCCGGATTCAGCCCAACTTAATGCAAATACGAACTGCTCACTATTTAAGAATCCGGTTTGAACCGGAATTTCGAGTCCCCCCGGAAGATTTTTTTGAAATTACCAGACCTGCCGCCCCGCGATCATCACCGTGTGGCCGGGCTAAGCGACGTACCGGCCTTCGTTTAAGAGCGTATCTGAGAACCGTCTGGGAGAAGGGGACAGCCCCATTTTGCTTGGCGAACAGCGCAAAATCGCTCGCAGTCCTCGACGGTTCTCCGATAGGCTCTTGTTGAGTCCTGCATATCAACTGGACGCAGGGCGACCATCGGGAACCCTGGAAATGCGGGCGTTTGAGGTCGATCGCGAGCCCATTCGTAATGTCGGCACCAATAACTATCGCAGGATCACCGTGTCGACCCATAGGTTGGTGGGCGAGGGAGTTTCGATCTCGATCCGGCCGCCGACCCGTTTCCACTTGAGTGGACCGCGCAGGAGAAGCAAAACCAGAAAGCAAAACCAGGGCAAAACCAGAGGCAAAACCGTAGAGTCGAGAGGTGGCGCGGTGGTTTAGGCTTCGACATAGTCTGGGTCGGGGTTTCCCCGGTGGTGCCTCAATAGTCGCATGCCATGCTCCGTTTCCACTTCCCGCTCATCGAACCGGACGGGCGGTTTTCCCGCATCCGGCTCTCGGACAAGGTTCATGCGTTCGCCCACGAGTGACGACGCGGGAAGCGACGCAGGTTCAGCAGTCCTAGCTCACGCACCAGACGGCTGTCGGGATATTGGCGGTATCCTTGACCCGAGAAGTCGTACTTCCGGCGCAGCCACCGACGGACCCGACGACAGACGTGCTGATGCACCACCTGGAACGCCGGGTTGTAGGTTCCGTAGCTGAAGTAGTTGGCCCACCCGCGCAACACCTGGTTGACTTGGTGCACCACCGCTTCCGGTCGGATGAAGGTCGGCAATCGGCCGACCAGCTCGTTGAGGCGTCGGCAGATGCCGAGCACCTTCTTCCGCGCCGGTCGGACGCCCAAATAGGCTCCTCCCGTCCGCGGTGAGTACATCCGACCGAACGTGTACCCCAGAAAGTCGAACGATTCGGCAGGCAAGCGGCAGACGTGCGTTTTCGTCTCGTTGACCGTCAGCTTCAGCCTCTGCATCATGCCGCGCATCGCCGCCAATGCGTCCTCCGCACGGTGGCGACACAGGATCACGAAGTCATCGGCATAGTTGACGATCCGCGCCTGATAGCGCTTTTCGTGCCCGAGAAAGCCAAACTCAGACACCCACTTTTTTACGGCCAGGCGGGTTTCTGGTTACGGCTGCCGGGTGCCCGGGCCGTCAACTGGGCCAAAATGTGGGTGTCTGGTTTTGCTTGTCTGGTTTTGCTTGAACGCATGAACCTTGTCCGAGAGCCGGATGCGGGAAAACCGCCCGTCCGGTTCGATGAGCGGGAGGTGGAAACGGAGCATGGCATGCGACTATTGAGGCACCACCGGGGAAACCCCGACCCAGACTATGTCGAAGCCTAAACCACCGCGCCACCTCTCGACTCTACGAGTTTGCTTCTGTCCAAATAGTCGAAAATTGTTTGCGACTACCCTCCAGTAATCCTGGTTTGCGAGGGTTTACTATACAGAAGAAAATATTTTGAGCGTTGATGCGCCCTCTCGGCAACGATTTGTCGTCGGAACGCCAATGAAAGACGCTGATTTTCGCTCGCCTGCAGGGGCCGAGCGGACCGAAGAATTTGTGCAGTTGCTCTCGTTGTACCAGCGGCGAGTTTATCTGTTCATTTTGGCCATGTTGCCCAACGTGGCCGACGCGGAGGAGGTTCTGCAGGAAACCTCCTTGGTGCTTTGGAAGAAATTTGAGCAATTCGAGCTCGGGACCGACTTCCGAGTTTGGGCCTTCCAGATCGCTCGCTTCGAGGTTCTGAAGTTTCGTTCCCGGGCTCGCCGGGAGCCCGCTCGCCAGCGCTTTTCCGAGGGATTGCTCAACGAGATTGCCGCCACGGCGGCAAGTCAGTTGAATGTCCTCGATCGACGCCAGGTCGCCCTGGAAAAATGTATCGAGGAGTTGTCGCTCCGCGACCGCGATCTAGTTGCCCGTCGCGGTCGTGCCGGCGCAACGGTCGCAATCGTGGCCATGGAGGTTGGTCGACCGCTTGACGGAATGTACAAGGTATTTCAGCGCATCCACCGGCTGTTGTCGACCTGCATTGAACGTCGCATCGCAGCGGAGGATGCCTAATGGAGCAATTCCAGGAAGACTCGCTTCGGTTGCTTGTG
The DNA here is from genome assembly GCA_963793635.1 of uncultured Planctomycetaceae bacterium. Taxonomy (GTDB): domain Bacteria; phylum Planctomycetota; class Planctomycetia; order Pirellulales; family PALSA-1355; genus CAWCAX01. Next base: position 2,617,812 of record CAWCAX010000004.1, on the reverse strand, counting down.
TTTCGGTTGATGGATGACCAACTCACTGCGGAAGAGTTCCTCGGTTTGGAGGAATTGCTGTTTCGGGACACCGCCGCACGTGGGTTTTTCATCCGTGAAATCGACCTGTTAGGCAATCTTTATTGGGACAATTGCCTGGTGCCGGCAGCCATCATTGCTGCGAATGAGTCGCGGCTCGGAAATTCTGGTAAGCTCGCAGGAAGCGGAGTTCCCGCGTCGGCGCTGTTGGCGGACGAAGCGGTCCCCGGTGGCGGTCTGCCGGGTATTCCCAATCAATCTCGTCCGCCGAGCGTGCTCGGGTTCCTGACCACGGCTGGACAGTTATCGGCAAGTTGGCTCGCTTCGCCGAAGATGCTGACGATTACAGTCTTCGGTGGTTTGGCCACCTACTTTGTCGGGCTGATGATTTCGATCGCGATCAGTCGCGCCTACGTGGACCGGGGTCCGAACGACTTGTATCGGCCCACGGCCGAAGCCTTTGCGCAACTGACGGCGACCGCCGACTGTCGTTGGCGATCGGGATCACCCAGGACCCATGCGCCTCTGCCGCGCGGGTCACTCGAGTTGGAATCGGGGACCGCGGAGCTTACGTTCACCCAAGGAACTCGCGTCATCGTCGAGGGACCGGCCCTGCTCGAAGTGGTTTCGGCGAGACTGTTGCGGCTCGACCGCGGCAAGCTCGTGGCGCGCGTCACCCCGCGCGCGATTGGCTTCACCGTCACGACTCCCTCGGTCGACGTGGTCGACTTGGGGACCGAGTTCGGCGTGGAAGTCGACGAAAAGGGCAAGACCGACGTTCACGTGTTGGAAGGCAAGGTCGAGGTGACGCCGGGCAACGTCGTGGGCGCCGGCAAGACGGTCAGCCAGAAGGTGGTGGCCGGGCAGGCGGTGCGAGTTGTTGGGCCGGGACAAGCGGCTACTCCGATTCCGGTTGATCGTCGCAGCTTCGCCGGCAAGTTCAAGCCGACCACCGGCAAGGGTCCGACCGGTCGGTCGAGCGACGCCGCCACGATGAAAATCTGGTTGGGTAATCTGTTCGACGATCATCCTCACGTGCCGTTGGCCGATGCGATGCGCAGCGACACGTTTTGCGCCGCGGCCGATTCCAACGACCTGGGGGTCTGCAAGACCGGCTATGGCAGCGAAACTCTGCAAGAGATCGCGCCAGGCATTGGCTTCGATTTCGAAAAACTGGGCTGGGAGGCTGGCGGAGACCACCTCATTGCCAACGATGCGTGGAGTGATCACCTCGAAGTGCGGCCCAAAGTGCCGGCGGGGGGGATTCGCCTGTCAGGCGATCCGATGAGCTATTTCGAGCCCCGAATCGACGAGGGCATCGGCATGCACGCCAGCGCCTTCATCACCTTCGACCTGGATGACATCCGCGCCGCCGGCGGCCTGCAAGGCCGCACGCTGGAGTTCCATTGCGATCGCGCGGGCGTGAACGACGACGCCGTGAAAGACGCCGCGGGGTCCATTCACATGGCAGTCATTTATTCCACCTCCACGGCAGTGCAAAAGGCAATCGTGGATGGGGCCGCGGCGCAAGTGGTGAAGTCGGGCTCACACTGGTCGCTGGCAACGGAACCGGGCAAGCCGCTGCGCTCGGACGGGCATTTTTTCCAAGTGCATGAACGGTTGCCGCCGGACGTCCAATACTTGACTCTGGCTTGCACGAATGCCGGCGACGGCCGCAATTACGATCACGGCGTGTGGATCGGCGCCCGACTGGAGGTGGCTCCGTAGGTCGTCGGAAGCACGAAGGCGAGCCGCAAATTAGCGGCTGGGTTCACTTGCGGCCCATTCACAAATTTTTTTTGGTTTCAGCTTTAAATTGTTTGATTCAGTAAGCAATTTCACCTTTTTTCTGGAGTACATCATGAAGCGCTCGGTTTTGTTCGCCGGTCTTGTCGCGATTGCGTTTTCGACCCCCGCCGTGGCCACCGTGATCATTCAGGATACGTATACCGGGTTTGCGAACAACGGCATTGCGGCTCATACGCCGGACGTTAATTTGCCGGGCCACGCTTATTTGCAAGGCAATGCGGAGACCGAGTACGGCCTCGGTACGAACGGCGGAACGATAGATCCCGTAAGTGCGGGGGTCGCGCTGTCGGGCAGTGACGGCACTTTTGCCATCAGCCTCGCTTCGGCCGGCAGCTACACCAAGCCCACCGATTTTACGATCTCGGCGGCCTTGAACCTCAACGGCATGACACCCGGTGGCAACGACATCGACACTGTCGGACAGCAAGGCTACCTCGGCGGCATCCTGCTGGGATTTTTTCAGTCAGCAGCCACGAACGCGAGTTTGTTGGCCGAACGCGAATCTGGTTACGGCGTCCTCTACGGCGATAAAGGCGACTTGTTGCTGATCGCTCCAGGCAGCCCGAGCCAAGTGCTCGGCAAGATATCTGGGGTGCCCACAACGGGGACGCACAACCTGTCGTATGAAGTGAATACGACGACTGGCAACGTGTCGAACGTGCTCTTTGATGGTTCACCCGTCAGCTTCGGTGTCTCTACCAATTTGTTCACTGATGCGAATACCTTCATGGCGGGTGCCTATGGGCGCGACGCAGGTCCAGGCAACGTCTTCGGCTTTCTGGATAATCTGACGATCACGTCCGTCACGCCAGTCCCAGAGCCGGGAACAATTTCGCTATTCGCGCTGAGCGCCGCGGCGCTTGTGGCAGTCGCTCGGAAGTGCCGCCGCGCGGTCAATGTATGATTGTTAGGGGCCTTGCGCGCCGCCACTCTGGGCACGCTCTTGCGGTCGCCGCCGGCGTCTCGTTCTGTGCTAACTGTCAACGATCGCGGCCTCGATCGAGCAGTCCGACGGAAACATTACGCCGGTGTGAAAAGAGGGACTGATAATTCCGTGAACTCATCCTCATCTGGGTGTCGCCGCGCCGTCCGCGCGTTCACGCTGATTGAGCTTTTAGTGGTGATCGCGATCATCGGCTTGTTAGTGGCGCTGTTGCTGCCGGCAGTTCAAGCGGCGCGGGAGAGTGCGCGGCGGGCCGAGTGCGCAAACCACCTCAAGCAGATCGGCCTGGCGGTCCATAATCATCACCAGGCTTACGGAGCGCTGCCGACCGGTGGAAATTACTGGATCGCAGGCCCGGGGCGCACGATGGTCGGCGGCAATCCGGCAAAATATACGACCCAGCAGTGGTCCTGGGCCTATCAGATCTTGCCGTTCATGGAAGAGGTATCGCTGTACCAGAACCCGAACGACAAGGTCGTGTCCGGAACTCCCATCGTGGATTATTTTTGCCCTTCCCGCCGCTCGCCTGTCGCCTTGACGGGGGGCGCCTTCGCCATTGGCCCCGATCCCATCGCGATGATCGATTACGCCGGCAACGGCGGTAGTTCGCTGGAAAAGGGAGACGATTCAGGAATTTACGGCGACGGGCGGGATGGCGTGATCATCGAGCTGAATTCCACGGTGCCGTTCGTGCAATTCAAGAACATCACCGATGGCACCAGCAAGACGATGCTCGTTGGCGAAAAGCGGATGAACGTCATGCTGTGCATGACCGAGGCGCAGCCCGACGACAACGAAGGTTACGTGGCCGGCTTTCAGGACGATACGATCCGCTTTGGCGCCGCCACGGACCCGAACTTCGGGCCGCTCGTGCCCAATCCGGACATTTCCGCCCCAGGCTTCTATCTGGGTCCGCTGACCTTTGAATTCGGTTCCTCCCATTCGGGAGCGTGCCAGTTTGTGCTCTGCGACGGGTCGGTTCAATCGATTGCGTACACCATCGATCCGACTGCGTTTCAGTATTGGGTCGTGCGGAACGATGGGCAGTCAGTCGCGTTGCCGACCGAGTGAACTGCAAACGGCGGCGAAGATTGACGGTTCTCGACAAGCCGCTGCAGAATTTCGCCCCTCGCAACTCCCGCTCACCATGCCCTCGCCTCCCGCCGCTTTAGAGCGAACGCTTGCCGATGGCGTTGATTTTACGGACGGGATCGATCTTGGTTGCGGTCACCTGCATGTGCGGGGCAAGTCGCCACTGTAGCCAACCGACCAATGGCCAATACCGCGAATGAGGAATTTGTTCCAACCTTTGTACAACCTGACTGGCCTGAAGACAGGAAAAGGTGTCAGGAACCGTTTTCCGAAACGGTTCCTGACACCTTTTCCTGTCCGACATTGCTCGTCGCTGCCGCCACAATCTGCTCGCGGTCTGGCAGGTCCACCTCCACCGCCAGCTGTTCAAGCTCGTCCGACGTCCCGACCGCTAACGCCTCGCTGTTTGGCGCAGCCTCAGCTGGAGAATCGCTTGCATCGGCGTTCGTCGTCGAGCTCGAACCCGCGTCGGTGCCGCGTTGCGGAGGTGTACCCGAGCCTGCGGCGAGCTGGTCGCCACTAGGTTCGGCGGCTTGCCGGTCTTCTGCCGATTGCGTCGGCGAATCGACCTGGCTAGCCGCTGTCGGATCGGACCAATCGGCGCCGGCCGTCGAAGGCGGAAGTGCAGCAGGAGTTGACGCCTGGCCCAGCGCCATGGGCAGTGACGATCCTGGCGCCAGCGAAGCGGGCGGCGGGAATGCCAGCGGTTCGGCCGGCGCTTCGAGATTTGGCCGCTGGCCGTCGGAAGTCCGCAACGGGGGCGCGACGTGGGGGAACAGCGATTCACGACGCGGCCGCGCCGTTCAATCTGTGGGCGTCGGACTTTTGCTCTGACATTTGCATGTTATTCCCATTTGTTATACCGCTCTGGTTTCGTCCCTTCTAACGAGTTCCCTCGTTCGGCTTACGCTCGGCCTCAATTGTTCGCAATTTGCGGAGGGCATCGCCCGCCGCTGTTGACAGCAGATAGGACTTTGAGGTAGCGGCCTCCTCCAGCGCGGGAATCGCGACGAGCGCCGGCTCGCCGATCTTACCCAGCGCCTCGGCACTGAAGACGCACACATCCGAATGGGATAAAGCCAGCCTCTCGGTCAACGCCGGCACCGCGTCTGGCATGTCTCTTGCCACCTCCCCCAAGGCGTGCGCCGCCTCGCGCATGACAACGGGATCGCCTGAATCGAGCGCACTAATCAGGTTGGGAATCGCCGGTCGGGCAAGCGGGCCGATCTCCCCAAGCGCACAGCACGCTTTCATGCGCGCAAACGACGAATCGCCCGTGAGGATTTCCCGCATCTCGCGCATCGGAGCCGGGTCAGACGGATTCGCTTGAATGCGCACCGCGAGGTCATAGACGTGCGAGGCGACACGCCTCTTGTCGGCATATGAATCCAAATTGCACGACAGGGCGCCGATAAGGACCGCCGCCGCGATAAAGCTTGCCGGCCAGCCCAATTCGGTTGCGGGTTCCATATGCTTATAACTGAAGGGCTTATGGATCGCCAGTCCGCGTGTGCCTGGGGGCCTGGCAGCGTTCCAGAACTCAATAGATCGGCAATGATAGCACCCGCGAAGGGACATGCACAGGGATGTGTTGGCCCGCGGGCCCAAGGGTTCGGGACCAGTCCGAGAAATGCGCGCGCACCCTTGATCGTCTCTGGGGCAACAACCTGCGCGTTATACGTCTTCGTGAGGTATCGGGCGATGTTAGCCAAATACTGAGCCCAAACCTTAAGCTGTTCGGCTGCGCCTGCGAGCTCAAATCCGAATTCATCTCGGCCGGTTCTCGGGCGGTCGTACGACTCAGTGGTCACGGTCGCAAGAATCGTCCCATCCTCAAGCTGCTCGACCTCCACACGCCACTTTCGTACACCGACGAGTTGGTGGTTATCTAACGTGACCGCAGTTACTTCGTGCTTTGCAGGATCATACGAAAGTTGTACTTCCACCGGCTCGTCGTTGATCGTCGATGAAAGGAGGCCCAGTAGCCCGAGGCTCGTAAACGTTGCAACGTTCGTCTCAGGGTCAACCTCGACTGTCGCGACTGTATTGGCCCCGCCGTTGAACTGCGTGAAGTTACGCAATTGCGAATCAATATCTTTTCGGACGATTTCCAATGTAACGCCTTCCTTAGGCTGAATATGGACCTGAAGAGTGTTGATAGAGTGCTGTAGTTCGCCGGTGCCTTGGTCCCAATTTGGAGCCGGAACCGCCTTGTCAGTCAGCGGCACGATCCCCGGCGACAGCCCGACTGGCGCCGAACCCTTCTCGATGGAGGCTGGCGTATGGTGGTCAACTAGATCGTCCGCCTGCGTCATCGCAGGCGCCAATCCTGCCGGCGCCGGGCCCCTCTGCATGACCGATGCCACGTGTCCATTGTCGACCAGCGTGTTCAGATGCGGCGTGGGCGCGGCGCCCGTGTCGGCGGTTATAAAATCCGGTTCCAAGTTCGGCCCGCGGCTCGGCGCAATTTCCTCTTCGATCAGCTGCGCGATGTCCGCGATCGAATGCTCGGCGATTTCAAGGCCGTTGTCGTACGTCTCGCGGACGAAATCCGCCAACTCGTCATGCCAAGTGTCCCGAATCGGTGGCGTGACTATCTCCTCGAACCACTTCTTGAATCTCAAGCCGAACTTCCTCAAACGCTGGTCGATCACGCGATCGATTTCTTCGAGAACCGCCCGGGCAACCGGTTCCCATGGATTTCCGTCGTCCATACGATCCTCCGTAAACCGTCGTGGAATAAAGCTTCGATCCAACTCGACAGTCGATAGGCCGCGAGGCGCCTTCAAAAAAATCCGCTCGCCGCGTCGCGCTGAGACGATCGCATGCATTCCAGCGTTGTCTGTTCTGAGATCCGCTCGTCGACGACGCTCTCGGCCACCGACTGGGCGACCCCTTTGGCGGTCGTCTCGGCAAGCGTCGCGACGCTGCTCGTCGCGTCTGCCACAACTTCCTCGCGGTCGGTCAAGTTCAGGTCCAGCGTTAACGATCTGCCGGAGCCAGATTGCCGGCTGACTGGACCTGTCGGCGTCGATGGGTCGGCCGCCATGTCGTCGCCCGGCGGCGACTCCGTGCCTTCGCCGGCCGTCGTCTGTGGAGCGGGCAGCGGGGACTCAGGCAGCGGGTCGCCGACGGATGCGACAGCTCGGTTGTCGCCGGTCGCCGGCGCCGGCGCTTGGAAATCGCCAGCTACTGTCGGATTCTGACCAATCGAAAGCGGCCGCCGAAGGCGGAAGTGCAGCAGGAGTCGTCGTCTGGCCCAGCGCCGTGGGCAGGGACGATCCGGCGCCGGAGCATCGTCTGGCGGCGATGCAAGCGGATCGTCCGACCCTGGGAACGAAGAAAGCGCGCCGCCGGAAGCGGTGCTGGGCCCAGCCGCCTCCAGGGCATCGAGCGGCGATTCGCCGCCGGCCTGGAAATCCTGGCCTTCGCCCAGCGATCGAGCCGGCGATTGGATTGCGCTGCCTAGAGTCGGGTTGGACCAATCGAGAGCCGCCGCTGAGGGCGGAGGCGCCGCCTGGTCCGCTGCTGGGCCAAGCGCGGTGGGAAGCGTCCATTCCGGCTCCGGGACGCCGAGCGGGAATGCCAGCGGTTCGCCCGGCGTTTCGAGATTTGACCCTTCGCCGCCGGAGGTCCGCAGCGGGGTCGCGGTGTCGAAGGACAGGGCCTCCTGGCCAAACTCACTACCCGACACGAACGCCTTCGGCAGGGCCGACGGCGCCATCGGCAGCGGCGGGAGCGGCTCCGGACCGCCGAGCATCTCTTGCGCGGAATCGGCCGGCGGGAGCTCACCTCCGGCCGGGTTCTCGCCGAGCGGGGATATAACGTCGGGATCCGTCGCGGGATGGCCGATCAGCCGCAGCGTCGAGGCGATCGATCGCTGCCGGTCGGTCTCGAAAGCGTGGGTCGGCTGCGGCGGCTGATACGGCCGGCCGGCGCAGCGCGGCGTCGCGGGCCGTTTCGATTTGCTTGGGATCGAGTTCCATGCAAGTAGTCCTTTTCAGATGGAGGAAGGGAACCGTCCCCGACGGGTTACGAATACGCGGTTCAGCAGAACTAACGACGCAAAGCGTTGAGCGGGGGCAAGCGGACCGGACGCGCATTCGGGCTACCCACGTCCGGCGCGGACTTGTTGCGACTCCCAGCGCCGAACCAGCGTGTCGATCAGCGCCAGATGCCGCACGAGCAGCCGATCGGCGGCTTCGCGGGCCGACAATGCCCGGCCGGCCGTGGCGCGCACTTCGAAATACAACCGCAATGTGCGCTCGATGCGCTCCAGATCGCGCTCACAGGCGCTACCCTGGGCCGGACTTTGCTTGGGACAGCTCCAGCAGGGAGTCGGACTGCCGGGCGGCCGGCGCACCGCTGCGCCCAGTCGCGTGACAAGCCGATGCCGCTCGTCGAACATCCAGGTGCGACAGCGGGCGCACGTGCGCCCAGAAGCTGGGGATGAAACAAAAACAGATTCACCCCCATCAGCAGTTTTTTTCGTCGCGCTCCTCGCGCACTTCGCCGACGGGGTGGCCCGTGAGCGCCGCTTCAAGTTGGTCCTCGATCTCGCGGTCCTTGGTTTGCCGCGACCAGGCCGGATCGACGTCCGACGCGGTCCAGCCGGTCACGATTTTGTGCAGCCTGGCAAACAAGTCGGGCTGCAAGCGCAACAGCGCCTCGGCCGATACCGGCACGGCGCGGCCGCGGCAGTCGGCCAAATCCCAGTCCACGATCTTGTGGGCCGTGAACGCCGCGGCGTGACGGTCGTAGAGGTGCGACCTCAATTGCCGGGCCGCGTCGCTCAACTGGCTGCGCTCTTCGAGCAGCGCCGGCCGGTACGTGAAGCGCAACGCGCCATGCACCAGCGGCACGGCCGCGATGAAACCGCTCTGCGTGTAACCATCGTGAAAATAATTGGCAGCGATCATCGGCATGTTTCTCCCAAAGCGATAGGGGGCGGAAAAGAATCGGGCGATTGCATCGCCAGACGCAGGCGCGCAAGCGCGGGGCGTGACTGTAGCACCAAGTGGTTCATCGTGCGCTATGCCGAAACGGCCACTTGACAACCGACTGCTCGACGCGGTGGACGAAACGGAGCCGGCAACGGGACGCGGCGCAGGGCCGTGCGGTGAAGGTTCGGTTTGAAATCAGAATCGCTCGGCGGCCCCCACGGGAAGCATCCCGTGGGCTTAACGGGCGCTGTGCGATCGAGAAACGGTTACGGCCGGTGTACAGAAGCTCCGGGATCGCGGCATCCTTGACATCCGCCCGGCGGGAGCCCTACCATTCTGTAGCGTGATTCTGCCTCTCCCCTCCTCTTGGCCGTGACGGCCAGTCTGGCCTTTCGCCATGCCTCGCCAAGCGATGCTTCCCGGCATGCAAGCGGATCCGCAACCGCCCGACAGCCCTAGGCCCGCGGAGCCACAGAAAATTTCTGCGCCGCTGCAATCGGCCGCTGGTCCCGCACTGGCGCTTCCGGCGGATTGCGGCGCCGCGGAGCCGACTGCGACCCCGGCTACGCTCCGGGGCCAAACCGTTTGGGTGGTGGACGCCAACTCGCTGATTTTTCAGGTCTTCCATGCAATTCCTGAAATGACCAGCCCGCGCGGCGAGCCGGTGGCGGCCGTGTTCGGCTTCACGCGCGACCTGGTATATCTGGCCGAGCAGAAGAAGCCCGACTATTTGTTCGTGGCCTTCGATCGCTCGGAGCCCACCTTCCGGCACGAGTTCTTCGAGGCCTACAAGGGCCAGCGCACCGAAATGCCGGACGATCTGCGGCCGCAGTTCCCGGCCATCCAGCGGATGCTCTCGGCGATGGGCATCGCCGTGCTGGATTGTCCCACGTTCGAGGCCGACGACATCCTGGCCACGCTCGCGCATCAGACTCAAGAGCTGGGCGGAGACTGCTATCTGGTCACGGCCGACAAGGATTGCCGGCAATTGATCAGCGAGCGGGTGAAGGTCTACAACGTCCGCAAAGATCAGGTCTACGATGCCTGTGCTTTGAAACAGGATTGGGGGATCCGGCCCGAGCAGGTCGTCGATTTCCAGGCCTTGGTCGGCGACTCGGTCGACAACATTCCCGGCGTGCCGCTCGTTGGGCCCAAGGTCGCGCGCGAGTGGCTGGAAAAGTTCGAAACGCTTGAGCGACTCCTGGAGCATGCCGATCAGTTGCCTGCCGGCAAACGGCGGCAGAACTTGATCGACTTTCGCCAGCAGGCCTTGCTCAGCCGCCGGCTGGTCGAGTTGGACCGCCGGGTGCCGATTGTCGTCGATTGGGCGGTCGCCCGACTCGGCCGCGGCAATCCGCAAGCCATGACCGAGTTGTGCGCCGATTTCGGCTTTCACAGTTTGCGGACCAAGCTCGCCATTTTCGCGACAGCCCCGGCGGCCGTAGAGGCAGCGATTGCCACTCCGAATCGGGCGGTCGACTATCACACGGTCGACACGCCCGAGAAGTTCGAGGGGTTTCTCGAACAGTTGCGGCAGCCAGCCGGCCTTTTCGTTCGACACCGAGACGACGAGCGTCAGGCCGCGTCATGCGGAGCTGGTCGGCTATGTCGTTCAGTTGGGCGGCAGGCACGGGCTATTACCTGCCCGTCCGCGCGCCGGCCGGCGAGGCGCACCTCGACCCCGTGGCCACGTTGGCGGCGCTGCAAAGCGTGCTCGAAAACCCCGATGTCAAAAAGGTCGGCCAGAATCTGAAGTACGACATGGTCGTGCTGCGTTCGGCCGGCGTGAACGTACAAGGGGCCGAGTTCGACACCATGGTCGCCAGTTATCTGCTGGATGCCGGCGAGCGGAACCACAATCTCGATGAACTGGCCAAACGTTATCTGGATCACACGACGACCAAGATCGCGGAGTTGATCGGCAGCGGCAAGAACCAGAAGCGGATGGACGAGGTCAGCGTCGCGCTGGTGACGCATTATGCCGCCGAAGATGCCGACATCGCCTGGCGGCTTGGACCGCTGCTTGAGGCGCGGCTGGCCGAAGCCAAACTGCTGGACCTGTTCCACAACGTCGAGATGCCGCTGATCGAGTCGCTGGTCGAGATGGAATACAACGGCATTCGGATCGATGTGCTGCGGCTGGCCGAGTTGTCGCAGCGATTCGGCCAGCGGCTCGCCGAAGTCGAAGCCGAAATTTATCTGTTGGCGGGGCGGAAGTTCAATATCGGCTCGCCCAAGCAACTTGCAGCAAGTGCTGTTCGAAGAACACAAGCTGCCGATCACCAAGCGCACCAAGACCGGCGGCAGCACCGACGTGGAAGTGCTCGAAGAGCTGGCCCGGCAGCATCCGCTGCCGGCCAAAATCATCGAGTACCGGCAATACTCGAAACTCAAGAGCACCTATATCGATGCCTTGCCCGAGCTGGTGTTTGCCGGCACGGGGCGCGTGCATGCGTCGTTCAACCAGGTGGTGGCGGCCACCGGCCGGCTGAGTTCGAGCGACCCGAATTTGCAAAACATTCCGGTCCGCAGCGAAAGTGGACGGGAGATTCGCGCAGCGTTTTTGGCCGGTCCCGAGGGTTGGCAATTGCTGGCCGCCGACTACTCGCAGATCGAGCTGCGCGTGCTGGCGCACTTTTCTCAAGACGAGACGCTGTGTGCGGCCCTGGCCCGGGGCGAGGATATTCACGCCCTGGTAGCGGCCCAGGTTTACGGGGTGCCGTTGGGGGAGGTGACGCGCCGAGATGCGGCGGGGGGCAAAGGCGGTGAATTTTGGCGTGATTTACGGGCAAAGTCCGTTCGGGCTGGCCCGGCAGCTCGATATCGAGCAGGCCGAGGCGGCCCGATATATCAACGCCTATTTCGACCGCTATCAGGGGGTTGAGCGAATTCCTGTTAGGAATACTGGAAGATTGTCAGCGCAGCGGTTATGTTAGTACCATCCTGGGACGGCGGCGCGCGATTCGCGGTATTCGCAGCGCGAGCGGCCGCCAGAGAAACCTGCCTGAACGAACAGCGATCAACACCGTCATTCAAGGTTCGGCGGCAGACCTGATCAAACTGGCGATGATCCACATCCATCGCCGCTTGTATCGCGAGCGTCTGTCTGCCAAGTTGTTATTGCAAATTCACGATGAATTGGTCTTTGAAGTCCCGCCTGCCGAGATCGACACTCTGGCGCGATTGGTGACCGAGGAAATGAGTGCCGCTTACGGCCTGGCAGTCCCGCTGAAGGTTGACGTCAAGGTCGGAAGGACGTGGGCCAACGCCGAGCCGTGGGTGGCCGAGCGTACGGATCGACCCGTTGCGTAAACGGGGACGAGTCGCAGCGGTGGGTTGTGGCAGCCAGCGCACAGGAATGTGCGGATACAGGAATGTGCGGATATCGACATGGGCGGCCATGGATGGGTCGATGTTGAGTCCGTCGGCGTTGATTCCGCCGACATGGAATTGGTCGATCTGAGTGTCCCGCTCTCTGATGCTATGCACGCGCCGATACCGATCGTTGGCATCGCGGGCGGAATCGGCAGCGGCAAGAGTTTTGTCGCGCGCGCAGTTCGGGCGGCAGGGAGCCGCCGTGATCGATGCTGACCAAATAGGCCATGCAGGTCCTGGATCTGCCAGACATTCAAGCAGCCGCCAGGCAACGTTGGGGAGCCGATATATTTGGCCCGGGCGGACAGATTGACCGCAAGCGGCTGGCGAAGATCGTCTTCGAGCCAAGCCCCAAAGGATCTCAAGAACTCGCATTTTTGGAGCATTTGACCCACTCCCGGATCCGAAAATTGGTCGACGCGCGGGTGGCCGAACTGATCGAGCAGGCGGGCCGTGCGGGCCGTCGTGGTCGATGCGCCGCTGCTGATCGAAGCCGGTTGGAATGAATTTTGCGATAAAATCGTCTATATTGAAGCACCGCGTGATGTGCGTTTGAAACGAGCCCTGGCACGAGGTTGGAGTCCGGAGGATTTTGATCGTCGTGAGACGCGGCAGGAATCGTTGGAAGTGAAGCGTGAGCTGGCCGATGTCGTAATAGATAATTCCGGGTCCTCCGAGTCGACGCGCGCCCAAGTCGAAGCGCGCGTGGCACTCCCTCATCGGCCCCGCTCGATCCCCTGATTGACCCCTTCGCATTGGTCCCATCCGGCGCGACTTCGCAATCCTTTCGTCATCCCGATCCCACGTTTTCGAGTTGATGCAGGTCGCCGTGCCTGCCCAAGCAAATCCAAGTACACCCCACCGCTGGCGCTTTCCACGCGCCAGCGCTAAAGTCCCTTCAGGAGATCCATCACTGCCATGTCCGAAATCAAGAGCACCGGCACTCGCAAGCCCAAGGCTTCGCTGTCGGCAGACGACTACGATCAGGGCACAACGGACGGCGAACCGTTGAGCCTGGCCGAAGAACTGGCCGACGAAGCGGCCCGCGGCGGCGACGACACCCACGACCGCTACGAACAAATCAAGCAGGGCGACATCCACATCGCCGAGCTGCAGCGGATGACGCATGCCGCAGTTGATCGAGCAGGCCCGCAAGGAAAACCTGACCGAGATCACCGGCATCAAGAAGCAGGATCTGATCTTCAAGATCCTCAAGGAGCGCGTGAAGCTCAACGGGCTGATGTTCGGCGAGGGGACGCTGGAAATCCTGCCCGACGGCTTCGGCTTCCTGCGCAGCCCCGACTACCACTACCTCTCCTGCCCCGACGACATTTACGTTTCGCCCAGCCAGATTCGCCGCTTCGGCCTGCGGACCGGGGCCACGGTTTCCGGGCAGATCCGCCCGCCGAAGGAAAACGAACGCTACTTCGCGCTGCTGCGGGTCGAGGCCATCAACTACCAGGACCCGAACCAGCTGACCGAAAAGGTCTTCTTCGACGACCTGACGCCGCTGCACCCCGACAAGCGGGTGATGCTGGAAACGACGGCCCGAAGAAGTCTCGATGCGCGTGGTCGACCTGATCGTGCCGATCGGTTTCGGCCAGCGCGGCTTGATCGTCAGCCCGCCGCGGGCCGGCAAGACCATCCTGCTGCAGAAGATGGCCAAGGCCGTGCTCACCAATCATCCGGAAGTCTACGTGATCATGCTGTTGATCGACGAGCGGCCGGAAGAAGTGACCGACATGGAGCGGCAGGTCAAAGGCCCCAATTGCGAAGTCATCAGCTCGACGTTCGACGAGCCCTCGGCCCGGCATATCCAAGTCTCGGAAATGGTCATCGAAAAGGCCAAGCGGATGGTCGAATACGGCTACGACGTGATCATCTTCCTCGATTCGATCACGCGGCTGGCCCGGGCCTGGAACTCCGAATGCCCGCACTCGGGCAAGATCCTCTCCGGCGGCGTCGACGCCAACGCCTTGCAGCGGCCCAAGCGATTCTTCGGCTCGGCCCGCAAGGTCGAAGAAGGCGGCTCGCTGACGATCATCGCCACGGCGCTGGTCGACACCGGCAGCAAGATGGACGAAGTGATCTTCGAGGAGTTCAAAGGCACCGGCAATCTGGAGATCGTGCTCGATCGCAAGCTGGTCGACAAGCGCATCTGGCCGGCGATCGACATCAATCGCAGCGGCACCCGCCGCGAGGAGATGCTGCTGGATCCGGAAGAATACCGCCGCGTGTGCATCTTCCGCCGCGTGCTCAACGACATGAACGGCCCGGACGCGATGGAGTTGCTCGTCAACCGCCTGCAAAAGACCAAGACCAACGCCGAGTTCCTGATGAGCATGAAGTCGTGACTAAAGGATCGAAGGCGGACAGGATGAAGCGATGAAAAAATAGGGACAGGCAACGTTATGAAGAAACTTCGCGCTAGGCGTTGCTAATGCATCCTTCATCCTTCCGCCTTCATCCGTTCCGTTCGCATGCCCCAAGTTTTTCGCGGAACCTTGACCGCCCCGGATGGCCGCTTGGCGATGGTCGTGGCACGGTATAATGAATCGATCACGGCGAAATTGCTGGCCGGGGCGCTCGAGACGCTGCGCGAGCACGGCGTGCCGGACGACGCCGTCGACGTGGCTTGGGTGCCGGGCGCCTTCGAGATTCCGCTGGTCGCCGAGCGCCTGGCGCAGCGGGAAGCAGTACGCGGCCGTGATCTGCCTGGGGGCCGTGATCCGTGGCGAAACCACCCACGATCAGCACATCAACCGCGCCGTGAGCCTGGCGCTGGCCGACATTGGCGTGCGCACCGGCGTGCCGGTCTTGTTCGGCGTCTTGACCTGCGATACGCTCGAACAGGCGATCCATCGGTCCGGGGGCAACGTAGGCAATAAAGGGAGTGAATGCGCCCTGGCCGCGCTGGAAATGGTCAGCCTGTTGAAGAAACTGGAAGGTTGATTGCCGCGCCGCGCTGGAAAGGTCTGCTCTTTCGGCGGATGGCGCCGGCGCGTCGCTGCCGGCCGTAAGCAGCGGTCCGTGACCAGGGATTTCACGGCGCCGGGCACGTGGCACGCAAGCATCAGGGGTGCGCGGGCTGAGGCCAGGTGCATCGAAAAAATAAGGGAGTGTCGATCGATGACCCGCCGCAGTCGAGCCCGTGAAGTCGCCCTGCAAGTTCTCTACCAGGACGATCTCAATCCGCAACACAATCCGGTCACAGACCGATGCGTTTCTGGAAAACCGCCTGCTCTCGGCCGAGTTGAAGGAGTTCGCCCGCTCGCTGGTGGCCGGCGTGCGGCGCAATCGGTCGGAGCTCGACCAGGTATTGGCTCAGACGGCCGACCACTGGAGCCTGGGCCGGATGGCGGCCACCGACCGCAACGTATTGCGATTGGGGGCCTACGAAATCCTGTACTCCGAGACGCCCGACCGCGTCGCAATCAACGAGGCCGTCGAACTGGCCAAGCGTTTCGGCACCAAGCAGTCGGCGCAATTCGTCAACGGCATCCTCGATCGGCTGCTCACCGATCATGGCGCCACGGAAGGCCAAAAGCGAGGCAGGACGAAGGAGCAGCAGACCTGTAAACAGCAAAGACAGCATCAATCGGCAGCGCGGTGAGTTGTCCTCGCCCTGCCTTCATCCTTCAGCCTTCCGGCTTTTTGATTCCGGAGACCGTCACCCGCCATGGGCCTGTTCGACAAGATCAAGCAAGGTCTCAAGAAGACCCTCGCCACGCTGAACACCGACGTTCGCGACCTGTTCAAGGCCGAAGGCCGGCTGGTCGACGACGCCTTTCTGGAAGACCTGCTGGAAGTGCTGATCAAGACCGACATGGGCGTGCAGTCGGCCCAGGCCATCGTGGCCGAAGTCCGCACCCAGTTTCGCGGCCGCGTCGTCGAGATGGACGACGTGCTGGCGACGCGTCAAAGCAGAAGCTGCGGACTCTGCTGGCCCAGACCGGAATCGCCCATCCGTTTCGCCGCCGGCGGGCCGACCGTGATCATGGTGGCCGGGGTGAACGGGGCCGGAAAGACGACGTCGATCGCCAAGCTGACCTACCTGTTCGCGTCGCAGGGCAAAAAAGTGGTGCTGGGGGCCGGCGACACGTTTCGGGCCGCCGCGGTCGAGCAACTCTCGATCTGGGCCGATCGGCTGGGCGTGCCGATCGTGACCGGATCGGCCGGGAGCGATCCGGCCAGCGTGGCGCATAAAGCGGTCGCCGCGGCGATCGAAAGCGGCGCCGACGTCTGCATCGTCGACACGGCCGGCCGCTTGCAGACCCAGCAAAATCTGATGCAGCAGCTGACGAAAATCCACCGCGTGATCGGCAAGCTGGTGCCCGATGCGCCCGCACGAGGTGCTGCTGGTGCTCGATGCCACGACCGGCCAAAACGGCATCAGCCAGGCCCGCCACTTCACCGACGCGGTGCAATGCACCGGCATCGTGCTGGCCAAGCTGGACGGCACCGCGAAAGGCGGAGTCGTGGTCGCCATCCGGCAGCAAGTGGGCTTGCCGGTCAAGTTCCTGGGCGTGGGCGAAAAGGCCGAGGATCTGGCGCTGTTTGTGCCCGATGAATTCGTTGAGGCGCTGTTTGCCGACTTGGTAAACAATTAGGTTGCGCCGGCCTATTGGCACAGCCGTCAAAGTCTCGCTAATTGAAGGGCCGGCAAGGCATTTTCGACGGCCGGGTCTCTGTTTTGGCGTCAATTCCTGGTTGGCTCCAGGACGATAGCTCCTGTGGTAGTCAGAGCCACTGGGACCTGGCGGCTCTCCCTCCTGATATTCCTGCCTACCGACCTGCCGCGATTAGTGCTGACGGACGCACTACCCCCCTAACATCCACGGATTGGAGCAACGGAAATGAGAGCTCTCCGGTTGGCGCTTTTCAGCGCCCTGATCGGCGCCGTGTGCGCTGTGCGTGTCCACGCCGACGATGGTCCAAGCGTCTGCAGCGCCGAGCGGACCAGTTTCAACGAATACAAGTACAACAACTACTACGCGCAGGACGACGCCGCATCGCCCAGCGACGAGCCGCCCCCGGCGCCGGCCGCCGCTTCGGCGACTCCCGCTCCGGCTTGCACGCCGGCCGCTCCGGAAGCCCCGGCCGCCACGCCCCCTTGCACGTGCGTTTCGCGCTGGGCCGATTGCCATCCGTGCTTCACGGAGAAGATGCAAGACCGGCTGCAACTTTTCGGCTTGCTCGACCCGGCCTGCTGCGAGCTAGGCAAGCCCTGCTTGCTGATCGATCACTTCCCCTGCCTGAAGGAATGCCACAAGATCAACATTGCGGGCTGGGTGGATCAAAGCTTCACTTGGAATCCGCAAAACCCGGCCAACGGCTTCAACGGCCCGGTGACCTGGACCGATCGCTCGAATTCGTATGAATTCAACCAGGCGTACATCTACGTCGAGAAGCTCGCGCGACAACAAGGGCGAAGGCCTGGCGTTCGGCTACCGCGCCGACTTCCTGTTCGGTACCGACTATCGCTTCAACACCGAATCGAACCTGGAAACCCGCTACCAATTCCAGGGCCCGAAGAACTTCAACAACGACCGCTTCTACGGTCTGGACTACCTGCAGTTCTACGGCGAAGTCGCCGACCAACAAGATCAAGACCAAGATCGGTCACTTCCTGTCGCCCGTCGGATACGAAGTGATCCCAACAACCGGCAACTTCTTCCCCACCCTGCCTTACATCTTCCAATACGGCGAACCGTTTACCCACACCGGCACGTTCAGCAACTACCAGTTGAGCGAAACTTCGACGGCCGGTGCCGGTGTGATCCGGGGCTGGGACAACTTCGGCAACAACAACCCGAACCTGGGTTTCCTGGGCACCTTACACCAAGACGTTCGAAGACAAGAGCTCCGTACGCATCGGTCTTCATCTGGAGCGAAGAACCCAATCAGAACAACAACAACTATCGGGCCCGCTGTCAACGGCGGCGCGATCAACAACGCCCACTCCCCGCGGTTTATCTGGACGCACGCCTACACCAAGCCGCTGACCGAGAAGTTGAACTACGTCTTCCAGTTCGACTACGCTCAGCAGACCGACGCCATGCTCAACGGCCGCCTGGCCCGTTGGTATGGTTGGAACCAGTACCTGTTCTACAAGGTCAGCGACTGCTGGACCTGGGGTACCCGAGTCGACATGTGGCGTGATGAAGAAGGCTACCGCATGGGCGGGTTCCTCGGCACCACCGGCAACGGCAGCGCCGCGAATCCGACCCGCGGTTTGAGCAACGGAATCGGCGGGCCGGCCTTCGGCGGCTATGCCGGTAACAACATCGAGTGGTCGGTGGGCGCCAACTACAAGCCCAACGCCAACATGGTGATTCGGCCGGCCGTTCGCTGGGACTGCTTCTGCGGCAATACCGGCTGGGGCACCACCAATTCGGCCAACAACGGTGGCGTGCTCTATCGGCCCTACGATAACGGTGCCAAGGACTGGCAAATCCTGATCGGCTTCGACTGGATTACGCTGTTCTAAACGTCCGAGCGTCTTGAAAATCAGCCGAACTCGATCGCACATCGTTTCGAGGTAGGTGGGCGGGTGTCGCCTTGCTAGGCACGGCGACACCCGCTCTTTGTTTTTCACCCCTCCTTTCCGACGCCGGCTCGCGGCTGCTGCTCGATTCACCCGGTGCATGCATCCGTCGTTGATCCAGGCACCACCCCGTGGGTCGAGCGATCGCAAGAGCATCTGCCTGGTCACGCTGCGATCAGCCGACCTGGTTGCCCAGTGACAGCCAGGAATTCGCAACCCATTGAAGGCCGTGGTCTTAGAACAACCTTCTCTGCTCGGCACGAAAGATGCCTTTAAAGCCCCGGCAGCGGCGTTGTTGTTTTCGCCGGCCGTGAACCAGGACTTGCAAAGGAGATCCATCGATGCGCCGAACTTTCGCCTGTCTATCCGCAGGGCTTGTCGCCCTTGGGGCACAAGCCGCCCGTGCCCAGGACAACGCTCCCGCCAGCGACACCACCGTGCCCGCGACACCCGGCGTGGAACGACGCATCGAACGACGCGAACTGCGCCGCAGCGGCGAGCTGCCGGCCGCCCGGGCCGCGGCGGCGGATGCCAGGGCCAACGCCGCTGGCACTGCACCAGGCGCCAGCGTAGCGGTGCCAGGGTCCGGGGTCGGAGTCGACGCGGCGCCCGGCGCCGGAGTCGGCATTGCCGCTCCTGGCGTCGGCGTTAGTGTTCCGCCGGCTGGGTCGGGGGCCGGGGTGCAAGTGAACGTCCCCGCCGCCGGAATCAACGCGAACATCAATCCGAACGCCTGGCGTTATCGCTGGAGCAACAACCGCTGGTGGTACTATCGCCCCACCAATCGATGGTCGTTTTGGAACAACAACCAGTGGAACACCTATAACACTCCGTCCACTGCCGCTACGAACAACACGACGACCCGCCGCTACTCGAACTCTCCGCGATACCAAAGCGGGTACCGTGGTCTCCGCGGCAATAGCGCCGATGGATCAACCAATAACACACCCGCGCCTGGCGGCAGCAATTTAAACACGATTCCGGCGCCCGATACACGGCCGGGTAACACACCGGCACCGCGCCAGAGCACTCTCGACAAGAGTCCGCTGGAGCGTGCCAATCCGGACGACGCCAGTGGGCCGCCCAGCCCGTAGGTCGTCTTAAACCCCTGTTACTGTCTCAAAGTCCCGGCCGACCGGAATGCCGGCGGCCGGGGCTTTTTTATGACTGCTGAATCGTCTGGGCTTTGAGCCGGCCGGCAACCGGGCAGTGGGGCCAAACGGTGGAAGCGCGAAGTTGACCCGGCCAGCAGGTTTTTTCGTTTCGGCCACGCGCTGGCCCGCAGCTCTAAATCGTTCAGCCGGGGCACTTTCAGCCGCTGGCCGGAATGTCGAAATCGCGACTGGCGAGCGATCAAATCGAATGCTCCGAGCCGAGATTCCTGCCTGGTGCGGAAAACTGCCAGGCCCAATGCCTGATTGCAGGGCGGCGGTTGTAGCGCCGCTGAGCAGCATGGGGCTTGAGCCTGGCGCCCGTGACCGACTTTTGAAATCTGCCGATTTTTCTAACGGCCACGGCGACAAGCAATTGCGCCTGATATGCGACCTACTTCGATTGGCCTCTTACGGACTTGGCATACCTCTTGCATTTCTGCTTTCACCGAACAGTTGCCCGCAGGGATTCTGCGGGGGACTCCGAGTATCGCAGGGATGCGAATTTAAAATTCACAGGACGCACGTTGTGGAGGTTGGGGGAAAACGTGTCTGGGGTGTCATGGGTTGCCTGCAGGGATAGTCTGGGGTGTGTACCCTGCAAAAGGCCGACTGAGCGCTACAGGGCCTTGTGGCAACCCGTGACACCTCTCCTTTATCGATCCACGGCATCAGCATCACGGCTGCCGGTTTGAAATAGCGGTCAGCGAACAACTGAAAAGCGAACAACTGAAATAAGCGTCTGCGACCGAAAATATCTGCGACTTCGGCTCTTGCCTGGGCCAGAAGGATGCCCCTCGCGGCTTGGGTAGGTGCTCCGCCTAACCTACCCAAGCCGGGGCTTTTTTCCGCTCGTTCCGCTCTCGCGGAGCGGCTTGTCAGGAACGGCTTTTCGCCCTTCAACGCCCCTTGGCCTCGCCCGGTGCGCCGTTGTCAGTCGCCGGTCGTCGCCCGCTGGCCCGCATTTGCCAGGCCCGCCGATGCGTTCCCCACTTCGCCTGCCGCGTTGCCCAGCGGCACCCTCGACGGTAGAACTAAGGTCTGGCCCGTTGGATGGTGAAACCTTGGGAGCGCCTGGATGAAACTGATCATCGCCATCATTCAACCTACACGACTCGAGGCCGTCAAAGCGGCACTGACCGAAGTCGAGGTGTTTCGCCTGACCGTGATGGACGTGCAAGGTTTTGGCCGTCAGAAGGGTCACCACGAGGTCTACCGTGGGCATGAAATCGCGGTTAATCTGCTGCGCAAAGTTCAGTTGCAGATCGCCGTCAACGACGAGTTCGTCGAGCCCACGATCAACGCCGTGATCAAAGGCGGCCGCACGGGCAAGACCGGCGAGATTGGCGACGGCAAGATCTTTGTCCTGCCGATGGACGACTGCATTCGGATCCGCACCGGCGAGCGCGGCAGCGAAGCGATTTGAGCCGGGTGGAAGTCTCTGCCCGTTCCGCAAGGGCCGAGATTGCCGGCGGTCCAATTCGGAATTCGGAAGTGGGAATTCGGAATGAAGAAGAATTAACCGCAAAGGCGCAGAGAAGGCAAACGGAGAAGACTTACGAGGAAAACATGAGGATAGCACGCGGAGAGGACAAGGCCCTGTAATTCTTTTTGTGTCAGGCGAGTCAGGAACGTTATTTGCTAGGGAGTTCGGGTAGTCGATTCTCGAAGAGGATTGCGAAGTGGTTCAAGGCTTGTTTCCAGTGGTGAATCGGCATCGTCCACTTGCGGGACGCTTCATGGATCGCCATGTAGATGATCTTCAGGGCGGACTCTTCGTTCGGGTAAATCTTACGGTTCCGCGTGAACTTGCGAATCACGCTGTTGACCGACTCGATCGCGTTGGTCGTATAGATCGCTTTGCGAATCGGCGCTGGGAAATCGAACAGCGTGATGATGTCCGTCCACTTGGCACGCCACACCTTGGCGATTGTCGGATACTTCGCGTCCCAGGCTTGAGCAAAAGTATCCAACGCCTGTTCGGCTTCGACGACGGTTGCGGCCTGGTAGATGGCCTTCAGCCCGGCAACCACCGGCTTGCTGTCCTGATCGGTCACGTAGCGCAGCGCCGCCCGCACCAGATGCACGATGCACAACTGCACGCTGGCCTGGGGATAGGCCGCATGAATCGCTTCTGCGAAGCCGGAGAGCCCGTCGATGCAGGCCACAAAGACATCACTCAGCCCGCGGTTCTTCAGGTCGGTCAAGCAACCGAGCCAGAACTTGGCGCCTTCGTTTTCACCGAGCCACAGCCCGAGCAACTCCTTGTGCCCTTGCAAATTCACGCCCAAAGCGACGTAAACCGTATGCTGCGAGACACGTCCATTCGCCCCGCGGACATGCACGACAATGCCGTCGAAATAGACGATCGGCCAGACCGGTTCCAGCGGCCGCGTGCGCCAGGCGGTCACCTCGGCGTCGAGGTCGGCGGTGATTTCCGAGATCAGCGTGGCGGAGACGTCGACGTCGTAAAGCTCGCGCACCACGTCTTGGATGTCGCGGGTGGTCATTCCCTTGGCGTACAGCGCGAGGATTTTTTCGTCGAAGCCGGGCATGCGCCGTTGGTGCTTGCCGATCACTTGCGGCTCAAACGTACTATCGCGATCACGAGGCGTGGCGATGGTCAATTCACCGAGGTCGCCTTGAATCGTTTTCGGCGAGCGTCCATTGCGGCGGTTCGGTGGGCGTTTGACTGGCGATGCAAATTGGTCGGTTGTGACGGGCATCTCACCCAACGGCTGATCGGCCTCGCTGGAGCTGGCGGCCGCTCGGCGGCCCAAATGGACATCCATCTCAGTATTGAGCATCCGCTCCAAGGCAGACTTCATCATCAATCGCATCAGGCCGTTGAGATCCGCCGCCGTCGTGGCCTGACCGGCAAACTCGTTTGCTAGCTGCTCCGCTCGTAATCGTAGAGATGCATCCATGCGTCAGTCTCCAAATCGGAAAGAGGTTGTAAAAAAATACCCATTCCCGCTAGCTGACACAATATTTCTTACAGGCCCAGGACAAAAAATCCTTTTCGTGTTTTTTGTGGCCGTCATCCCTCATATAGTCCTGGCGGTCGATTCGGAAGTGAAAAACAAGGGCAGTAGCACGATTCCTGTTCCTCGTAAATAATTTCTCCTCTTCCTTTCCCCCTCTGTGTCTCCGTGCCTCTGCGTCTCCGTGCCTCTGCGTCTCCGTGCCTCTGCGTCTCCGTGCCTCTGCGTCTCCGTGCCACTGCGTCTCCGTGCCACTGTGGTTCCCTTTCCTTGTTTTTGTCTTTGCGTTCTTCGCGTCTTCGCGGTTCAATCCTCTTCGTAGTTCCGAATTCCGCCTTCCGAATTCGCGTCAGTCCGTCGCGTACGGCTTGCTGGGTGAGGACCGCCAATTGCAGAGCCCGATCCCCGCGAAATACAGTCCGACCAGCGGGATCATCATCATCATCATGCTATAGGGATCGCCCCCCGGACTGAGCACCATCGAGGCAATCGCGATCACCAGCACCGCGATCCGCCACTTCGAGAGATACGCCTCGACGGTGAAAATCCCGATCCGTTCCAGAAACAGCATCACCAGCGGCAATTGAAAGCTGATGCCAAAGGCCAGCGGCATCATCAGCACAAAACCCATCCACTCGCTGATCCGCGGATCGGGATCGATGCCCAACCAACTGTTGAAACTGAAGAAAAATCGCAGCACCGGCGGGAACACGAAAACGAAAGCCGTCAAGGCACCGAGCAAGAACAGGCCCACGCTGAACGGCAGGAAGATGTGGACATATTTCTTCTCGTGCGGATACAGCCCCGCGGCGACGAACGACCACAAGAAGTAGAAAACGAATGGGCTGGAAACAATCGCACCGGTCAGAAACGACGCCTTGATCCAGATCATGAACGGCTCTTGGGCACTCAGCGACGTGGGGCGGCTGCGCGGGTCGTCCATGATCGAATGCCATTGATAGATCGGAATCAGATCCGCCTTCGTGACCCCGGCACCGGCCGCACGCTGTGGAATCTTGATCGATCCAAATTGATCGGGATAACGTTGCATCAACTCCGCGAATAACTCGTCCGGCAGGATGAACGTCTGTTCGCAAAGCATGCCCTCTTTCTTGATGAGATCTCCCGTGGCGGAGTCTTTCTTGGCAAGTTCTTCGAGCATCCGCTCCGCGGCCGCATCGCCAGCGGCGGCGCGCACTTTGAGTTGCTCCGTCAGCCGCAGAAAGTTCTGTCCGGTGAAGTACGTGTCCAACGCGTTCTTCAGTGGGCTCTGGATCAAATCCACCACATAATTGCCGACACAGAGACCCAAGAGAAAACCGACTGCCAGCGCCAAAACCGCCTTGAACAGGCTGGCCCGCAAATCCTCCAGGTGCTCCCCGAAGGTCATCGTAGTGTGGCTGAACGGATCGTCGTCGAAATTGTCCACGACGGGCGCCAGCGGGGTTCGAGTTGCCATGCGAGGGAACGCGGAGGGATGCTGGAAGGTGATGAAATTCGATCTTAACAGCCCGGCGCCAGGCCAGCAATCGGCGCCCGGCGGCCGGCAGGACGATTGCAAAGTCCTTATTTCTGGCCTGCCAGGAGGTTGAGTGCTCGGAGGGGGTGGCAGCACAATTCCTCGGCGCGAGCACGAATCGGGTACCGTTTCGGAAATCTCGTGCTGAGTGTGAGGGCGGTCAGGGCGGCGTTGGTCAATGCGGCCAGCCGTTCGGCCAAGCCGGGGCGTCGAACCCAGTGCCGATCTTCATCCCAAAAACGGTCCTTGATGTAGTGCAAACTGTTCTCGACTTGCCAGTGGCCGCGGATCCAACGCATCAGTTGTTGCGGCGAGACTTCGGCCGGGTCGAGGCTTGTAACGAAGTAGCGGGATTCAAGCGACACCAGTTGGCGACTGTTACGAACGGTTCGGTCGATTCGGACGAGGATTCGACATCCGGCAAAACCCAGTTGATCTCGGACGTATCGGGCATTGTCAACGTCGATCCAAAGAAAACGGCTCTCGCACGCGCCCCCTTTTTTTCATGCGTCACGTGAGCCAACGGGGGCCGTCGCTCAGCGGCAAAACAATGTTCCATCGCCTCGAGAATATCAGGTTGGTTGCCTTTGATCTGAAACAGGTAGTCATGCCCGCTCTCAACGATCATTTCCGCCAGATTTCTCTGGGAAAACAGGGCATCTGCGGTCAGCAACCGCAACGCCGGATAGGTGCTAAACAATTCGGCCAAGTGGGCCTTGAGAACCTCGGGCTCCGTCAGCTTGTCGCCGGCCAGAGGCCATTGCCCCAAGCAAGCCTTGATGTCTTGGGCGAAGACGTTCAGCATCATCACGGGGCTGCCCGCAGTTCCGATGCCGTTGCGACAGGTTTTGCCATCGACTGCGGCAACGGTGGGTGCTTCCACGACACTGCGAACCCAAGCTGCGAACAGCGATTGAAACTCTTCCAACGAGAACAGGGCCGTGGCGCGACTCAACGTCGTGGCGTGCGGCGGTGGCTGGTTGGGAAAGCCGAGCGGCTCGCGGAGCACATCCCAGTGCAAGAGCGCCCAGCGACGCATTCCGGCAAACTCGCTGTGCCGGCTAAGCAGCCCAAGAAACACCAGCGACAACAGCGATGAGAAACGGTAACGAACGCCCCGTGCGGCACGCGGATCAGGGACACGCTCCATCACGGACATCAGCGACTCAATGGCGGCTGCAAGCATAGAATCCTCCATGCGGAAAAGCAGTCGGCCACCACTTAACTACCGTCCACCAATAACTTACGCCAGCCACGGCTGACTTTGCAATCGTCCTGCGGCGGCCGGTACTTTTGAGGCCCGGAAACCGGGCATCATTCACGCCGTTGCGGTTAACGCGACGTGCGCGAACCGAACCTCGGTCGAGCCGGAAGCCGCCAGCAATGGATTCGTCGCAAAGGGCCAGACTTGTTCCCGCCGGCTGGATTTCTCAGAGCGGCGTGCTGCGAACTGCGGTGCAACATCACGTCCTCGGAGCCGGCAAAATAGGCAATGCGGCCGACCTTGTTCCTTTGGGGGACTTTCGATACCATCCGGCAGTTTTTTCTCCCAGCGCCTCATCCCGGTCCCACCCGGATTGCCATGTGTTTCGCGCGCCGAGCCCGCCCCCGGCCGGCGTCGCTCCTCCATTGCGCGGAGCGGCATGCGCATGCGCGCCGAGCGCGACAAAATGGGGCGACGCCCCTGGCGCGCCGCGACATCGAGCGTCGATCTATGCCTTGCTCGCGATCGCGGGCCTGGGAATCGGTGCTGCCGGCTGTCGCTCGCTGCAGCGGCAAGGGCCTGTGCCCAAGTCGGTGGCCACCTGCCGTCATTTGCAGCAACAGGGCGTCAGTGCCATGGAGCGCGGCGATTGGCAACGGTCCGAAGAACTGCTCAATCAGGCGGTGCGTGCTTGCCCGGTCGACGCGGACGCCCGCGCACGCTATGCCGAAACGCTCTGGCACCGCGGGGCGGCGGCCGACGCGATCGCGCAGCTGGAAGAAGCCGGTCGGTTGGCTGGCGACGATTCCGCGATTGCGATTCGCAGCGGCGAGCTTTATCTGGCCACCGGTCAGATCGAAAGTGCCCGCAAGGCGGCCGACCGTGCGCTGGACCTGGATCCAAAATCGGCGGCCGCCTGGGCGCTGCGGGCCAAGGCCCGCGAGGCCACCGGTGAGCTGCGCCCGGCGCTGGCCGATTACCAGCGCTCCTTGGGCTACGACGCCAATAATCCCGAAGTGCTGCTGCAGGTGGCTGAGGTTTATCGTCGGCTGAACCAACCCGAACGAGCATTGGTAGCGCTGCATAGCCTGATCGATTCGCATCCACCGGGCGAGGAGCCGCAGCAGTTGTTGTTTCTTCAGGGGCTCGCGCTGTCCGCGCTGCGGCGTTACGACGATGCGATCGAAAGTTACAAGTTGGCCAATTCTCGAGGCCGTCCGAGCGCCGACATTCTCTGCCATCTGGCCGAGGCGGAACTGCTGGCCGGGAGAATCGGCAACTCTCAAATTGCAGCTCAGCAGGCGCTCGTGCTCGACCCCAACCACGCCACGAGCCGTGCCCTGCTGGAGCGGCTCCAGGCCAGCCGTTCCGCCGGCCAGCCGCTACGGCGCTGATATCCCGTATCGCCACGGCGCCGACATTCCGGGGTTCAAAGCCGGGGCTCAAAGCCAACCACTGCGGCAGAATCGGCGCAGAGTGTACCGTCGGCAAGTTCGGCGCAGCGGGGGCCAAATCTATCCGTCCGAATCCACCGCAAGATTTGACCGGTCCGCTGGCGTAACCTAGGTTTTCATGTCCGCGTGAGGTGTAGCCGCATGATTCCGGCTCGCCCCAAAGCTGCGCGGACCAGCCCTGCCTTCGGCCGCCAAACACGGCGGGCCGAAAGCCATCCTTCCCGAACCGAGTTGCTTCTTGACCCGACTTGCGAGTCGGCGCCACGATGCACCCCGGTTAAGCCGAGGGGGGCGCCGGGGGGCCGAACCGACAGCTACGTTTCGCCGTCTGGTGTCCCAGGCCATCACGCGTTCAAAGCTCGAGGAAATGGACCATGTCCCAACTGCTGGAAACCCCCACAAGTACGTTTAGCGATCGCCGCAGCTACGACCCGGGCATTGGCCGGCCGCTGCGCGAGCGTCGGCAATTCACGAACAGCCACGACGAGCTGTCGCCCGATGCCCAGGGGTTGGCGCAAGCGATCGACGGCTACAAGCTGCTGCACCGCCGCCGGTTCATCACGTACGAAGAAATGCTGACGGTCATCAAGTCGCTGGGATACACAAAATAGTCAGCGGAAAACGCCAAACCGCCCGAGCATGCTCGGGCGGTTTTTTTATGCGCCTTCCAGAGCCGCGGCCGGCGATTGGGTAGCATTCTGGACGCCAAAAAAAACCGCCCGGGTTATTGGCCACCCGGGCGGTATCAGGCTCGATGTCGTTGCAACCGCGGCAAACGCTATACGGGCGGACTACCTTCCCCGGCCCTTGTGCCGCCTGGCCGCCAGACCCAAACCGGCGACGCCCACCACCAGCAGCGCGACGGACGACGGCTCAGGCGTCGGCTGGGCGTCGGCGTTGATACTGATCGAGCCGTTGGGGTTGATGGAAAACAGGGCCGAAGTAATCGGCGGATCGCCTGCGTTGTCGACCGCGGATGCTTGCCAGAAGGCGGGGTCAGGAGAATAAGCTCCGGATCCCGATGTGAAGAAGTTGCCGCCGAAACTGTCGGGAATGTTCAGGGTCACCTCCAGCTCCAGCAACAAATGTGGCGACAACGAGAGCGTACTGGGGCCGAAGCCCACTGCCGCATCAATGCCGACGTCATCCGCCGGCTCGACTAGTGTCCCGTTCAGGTTGACGTTGACTGTCGGGGTCGTCGGCGTGGCTCCGGCAGTCAGTTCAACCGTCGCGTTGGGGTACAGCGTCTGATCAAAAACCACCGGAAATTGCACGCTGGCGACGAAATCCCCGACTGTAAAACTCGACGTGCGGCCCGTGTAGTCGTACATCAAATACAACTCATGGGAACCATCGGTCGTTTCGCCGGGGGCGATCACGGCGTACAGCAAACTGTTGGCATTTTGATCGCCGACAAAGGTCGGAGTCAAAGTGCCGCCCGAGGCGATGAATGCGGCCGGCTGAACGCCGCCCCACTCGCCTGCGAAATTGCTGGATGTCGGCACGCCACTGGTGAACTGTCCATCCAGAGTGATCGGAAAGCTGGTTGCCGACTGAACAAACGGGCCTGAAGTTCCGGCAAACGGAACGACAACGCTAATGGCTTGGGCCGACGACGGCGCCAGATAAGGCACACGCCGAGCGCGACACCTAGTGCGCAAGTGCGAGGAAACGCTAAACGACTGGCAAAGGACATTGAGTGGCCTCCAGGAAGACAAACAAACGAAACAAGTGGAAACTCACTTGCCGCAGGTTTGCTTCACTAGGCCACCAGTTCGCCAGGAATGAGAAATGCAATGGGGTCAGAGCCGAGCATCTAAAGTATCAGGCCGGGAAGTCCTGTCAAGATGCGGGGGTCGAATCCGTTTCCCCGCCGCGCGGCGATTCTCGGCCCGCCACTGACCCCCTAACCTCATCCGATCGATCGGCGAGTTGCACCCGGCACCGGCGCCGCCCAGATTTCCGGTGCGTTCAATTCCAGAACGATTCACTCCGAACCCCGACGGCCACTGCGCGCCACGCTCTCGCCCGCCAGCCACCCGGTGCTCCAGGCAGCCTGAAAATTGTAGCCGCCGATCGGTCCGTCCAGGTCGAGCACTTCGCCCGCAAAATATAAGTTGGGCACGAGCTTGCTTTGCAGGTTGCGCGAATCGACCTCGTCCAGCGCCACCCCGCCGGCCGTAACCTCGGCCTTCTCGAATCCCCGCGTGCCGCGGATCCCGATCGCACACTGCTTCAGCGCGTCGACGAGCCGAGCCCAATCCCGCTTGCCGATTTCGGCCACCTTGCGCTCCATTGGCAAGCCCAACTCGGCCAGCAAACACTCGGCCAGTCGCCGCGGCAATGCATCCGGCAGCGCGCTGTTCAACTGTTTCTTGCCAGATCCCTGCACTGCCCGACGGAAGGATTCTTCAAGCGCTGCGCGGGAGTGCCCGGGCACGAAATCGCACTCCAATAGCAGGCGTTCCGGTTCGGCATGGGCGCTGACTTCACGGCTCACGTCGAGCACTACCGGACCCGACAGGCCAAAGTGCGCAAACAATAAAGATCCGCGGCGCTGGGCTAACATGCGCGACGCCGGCCTGGTCGGCTCTGCCACGCTCGCCAAGGACCGCTCGACCACTCGGACGGACACGTCCGGCAGGGTAACGCCTCGCAACCCCTGCACCCAAGCCGCGTCAACCAGCAGAGGTACCAGCGCCGGGCGCGGGCGAACGATCGTGTGACCCAATCGCGCCGCTAAGGCATAACCGTCGCCGGTGGTGCCGCAGCCCGGATAAGACTTGCCGCCGGTGGTGACGATCACTTTTTCGCAGCGCAGCACGCGGCTGGCCGTATGCACGACAAAACCCTGTCCGTCGCGATCAAGCTGAACCAGCGGCTCCTCAAGGGCCAACTCGGCCCCGCTGCGCCGCAGCCGGCTCAGGAGTGCCGCCAGCACGTCGGCGGCCCGATCGCTTTGCGGAAAAATCTTGCCCGTTTCCTCGACCTTGGTCGGCACGCCTTCAGCTTCGAAGAACTCCACAGCCGCCTCGACGCCAAACCGCGCCAGCGCCGAGTGCAAGAACCGTCCGTTGCGTCCGAAGGCCTCGATAATCCCGCGATTGTCTGTCGATTGCGTGATGTTGCACCGCGTGCCGCCGGACATCAGAATCTTGACACCCGGCTTGCGGTTTTTCTCGACGAGCAAAGTCCGCCGGCCAAGCTCGGCGGCGCGCGCGGCCGCGATCAGGCCGGCGGCTCCGGCGCCGACGACGATCACGTCCCACGCCGGCTGGGGCGGCCCGTCGTCGCGCGTCGAAATAGGGGGACTGCTCACGGCTCGGTTTCCGGTTCCGCTCCACCGTCCGGCAACAGCGCGGCCAACGGCGTTACGCCAGGACGATCGCTGGCGCGGGGAGCAAAGTCAGGGCCGGTCTCCTGGCCGGCTTCCTGGGCGAGAAAATCCAGCCGCCCATACCGCCGCAGCCGCGGACAAACGACCGCGACGATCGCCACCACCAGGAGCGTGCCGATACCCCCCGCGACGACCGAAAACGTCGGTGTGAGCAGGCTGGCCACTTCGCCCGACTCGAATCCGCCCAGCTCGTTCGAGGCGCCGATGAACATGCCGTTGACCGCCGAAACGCGGCCGCGCATGGCGTCGGGAGTGAGCGTTTGTACGAGCGTATGCCGTACTACCACGCTGATGTTGTCCAGCGCGCCGGTCAAAAAGAACATCCCCAGCGATAACCAGAAATTGCGCGACAGCCCGAACACGATGGTCGCAATGCCGAAACCAGCGACGGCCCACAGCAGCGCCCGGCCGGCGTGCTTCAGCGGCCGGCGATGCGCCAGCACGATGGCCATCAACATCGCGCCCAGCGCGGGCGCCGCTTCCAGCCAGCCCCAGCCCACGGCGCCGACCTTCAGGATTTCGGTGGCGTAAATCGGCAACAGCGTCGTGGCGCCGCCGAGCAGCACCGCGAACAGATCGAGCGCCAGCGCCGCCAGAATCACCGGATGCTGCCAGACGAACACGAAACCCGCGACGAGCGTCTGGAGCGTGACGGCCGCGGTCGAGCGGACCGCCGACACGTCGCGCAACAGCGCGATCGCAATCAGGTACGTCACGGTCGCGCAGGCGGTCAACAGATAAACCACCAGCGGGTCGAACCGGGCAATCAGCAGGCCACAAAATGCCGGCCCCAACACCGACGAAAGCTGAAAGCCCGTCATGCTCCAGGTCACGGCATTCGAGAACTGCGCACGCGGCACCAATTGCGGCAGCAGCGAGCTTTTGGCCGGCTGATGAAACGCCCGGGCGATAGCATTGAGCAGCAAGCACCCGTAGGTCGCCACCAGCGGCGCCCGCAGTGCCGACGCGGCTGCCAGTCCGCAGGCCGCGGCGGTGGCCAGGATCATCGAACTGATAATGACGTAGCGCCGCGGAAAGCGATCGGCCACGTGCCCCGACACGATGGCCAACAGCACGACTGGCAGTACTTGCAACAGCCCGATGAGGGCCAGCGCTTGCGCCGATCCGGTGCGAGACCAGATTTCCCAGCCCGCGGCGGCCGACAGCATTTGCAGTCCGGCGTTCGCGACCAGGCTGCCGGCGAGGTACAGCCGAAAATTGCGAATTCGCAGCGCAGCATAGGGGTCGTGCCGCCCGCCGTCGACTCGAGCTGGTCCGGAGGAAGGGTTCATCAAAAGGTGTCAGTCGAACTCGAAGGGCATTTTCCGGACCTGTGTGGCAGGCGCGCTGGGGGCGGAAAAACGGGCGGATAAACGGGACAGAACTGACACCTTTATCTCACGAAGCGGTCGATTTGTTCAAGCAATCGTGCAAGTTGATCCAGGTCAACTTCGAATCCGTCTTCGACGGCATGGCCTGTCAGAAAGGCGTAATTCATTCCCAGGCAGTCCGTGTAGTCTTTGAGCGGATTGTTGAAGCGATTCGGCGGCTGCAACACCAGAAGCGTTCCGCCCTCGGCAATGGTAACCATTGCATGTATGAGGTGGCTCCCCTCAACGCCCACAACCAACTTTGCGCCCAGGCACTGCGCGACGATCTCTTGCGGAGTGAGGGCTTCCGGCTGGATGATGTGAAATCCTTGGGCTGCGAGGAAGCTTTCAACCTCGAAGGCATTTGTTAGCAATCGTTTCACACCTTGGATGCCCCGCCCCAGAAATACCCGAGAGTGATTACTCACACTGCTCCTGAGTGCAGCGGCCCGCGAACGCAGCAGACGGTAACGGTCACGCTTGTAACTGTTCTGCCCAAAGTCCTGCAACAAGACAAGCTCATCACACTGCGCTCGGCTCAGGGCGAGGCATTCAAGGCCGAAGATGCTCCGGTACCCTGCCTCATGTCCGTAGGGCTTTCGTGCCGGGCGGATTGCAGGGTTCTCCGCAGTGGCCGCGAGTTCCAGCGTTAAATCATCGATCAGCCAATGGCCAAAGAAGATGTTTCCGGAAACGGTGCTGGCCAGCGTTGCTTTAGCAATGCGTTCGACCCGGGTTTGTCCGCCGAGTAGTCTCTCGGGCGGACTAAGAAGTTCCTTCGAGGCGTGTTTGTAGAGAGCTCCGTCAAACAAAGCAACGTTTCGGACACGGTAGGCCCTTGTGGCAGCATGCTCCCGCTGGCCGCCCCGGATACGCTTCATTTCCCAGGCATAGGTCGTATCTGTCCCCACCGCGGTTACGCGATCCAAGTCGCCTTCAAGAAAGATCGCCGCGGGCGCGGGGCACGTCTCTTCGGGGCAAATCGTCCACTGCTTGTCACACAGGTCGCGCAGGGCTCGCGGGTGACGCGTGAAAATGCGAAGAACATTGCGTTTCCACGGCACAAAGTTCACGATCGACGACCTCCCTTGTTTGGCCAGCTTGTCGGCGATCGGAATCGCTTCCTACAAGCGTAATTTTCACCATACTATAAATAACGAACTTGCAACTCAGGAACCTAGTATCACGCTACCTTGAGGCAAGCTATAGTAGCGGCTCGTTGGCAAATTCGTGAAACACGGCAAGGGGCCCCTGGCGGACGGGGCATTGCGGAGACTCTCTGCGATGAATCATACGCGATGGCTCGTCGTACTGGGGGCACTGCTGGTGCAGCCCTGCCTCGGTGCCATTTACGGCTGGGGCGTGTTCGTGCCGGCGCTCAAGGCCAGCCGGGCGGAACTCGTGGTCATGCTCTCGCCCAAGCTGTTGGGCATCGATCCGAGCGTTCACGCCCAGGTCGCCGCCGAGTATCAACGGCTCAAGCGGCAGCTTTCAGATGCTCATGCTTCCGCTCGCGATGCGGCTAAAGTCGAACTAGATGAATTTTTCGCCTCCGGGCCGCCCACGAAAGTGCAGGTTTCCGACGCCGTTTGGAACCGGCACTACTACGGCTTCAACGGAACTCAAACTCAGGCCATATTCTCCGCCGCCCTGATGTCCTACGCGCTGACGATGATCTTTGCCGGCCGCTGGCAGGACCGCGTCGGACCCCGCGTGGTCGCGCTCACCGGCGGACTGGTGCTGGCCACGGGGTACGCGCTGGCGGGCATCATGGGTCCCAGTTTTCCCGCCGTGCTCCTATCGATCGGGGTCATCGGCGGCGCCGGGCTTGGCTTTGGGTACGTGTGCCCCATTGCCGCGTGCGTCAAATGGTTTCCCGATAAGAAGGGCGTCATCACCGGTCTGGCGGTTGCCGGCTTCGGCGGCGGTGCGTATTTGTTCATCAACTTGTCGGGCAAATGGGCAGGATGGCTGGCGGCCGAAGGAGTGCCGGGCACTTTTCTGATCTACGCCGCGATCTTTGCCGTCGTGATCAGCTGCGGGGCTTTGCTACTGCGCAACCCGCCCCCCGGCTGGCAACCCGCGGGTTGGCAGCCCCAGGCGGCCGCGGCGCGCTCTGCAGCGGCCGATTTCGTGCAACGGGAAACCTTGCGGACGAGCGCCTTTTGGATGCTCTGGTTCGCGTTTGTGTTTGCCTCGGGCTGCGGCTTGATGGTGATCGGCTCGCTTAAGGATTTCGGCATTCGCGAAGGAGGTCTTTCCGACGCGGAAGCCTCCGGAGCGCTCGCACTGCTGGCGATCTTCAACGCAATGGGGCGCATTGTCTGGGGCTCGGTGTCGCAGCGAATCGGCGCGACGCACGCTGGCCGTGATCTCGGCATTGCAGGCCGTAATGGTGCTGATGCTGATCGAACTCGGCGGCCGGGCCTGGACGTTGGAAATCGCGGCCTGCTGGGTCGGTTTCCACTTCGGCGGCAACCTGGCCCTGTTTCCGCTGTTGACGGCCGAATATTTCGGCACCAAACACCTGGGAGCCAACTATGGCCTGGTGTTTACCGGCTACGGCACCGGCGGCGTGCTCGGCCCCCTGTTGGCCGGCGGCGTGTGGGACACACTGCATTCCTACCGCTGGGCGTTTTTGCCTGCCGCCGGGGGCTGCCTGGTGGCCATGGCGCTGGCGATGGCGGTCCGGCCGCCGCGACTGAGCCGCCCCGTCGAAGCCTGATTCGGGCCGCCGATTGTATGCTCCGGTCCTTTTGGGTTTACTATTAGAAGTGAAGACGTCGCCGCTACCGGACGCGGCCGGTCCGGATTTTGGCAACGACCATCCCCCCGACTTCTCTGCCCACTCGCTTCGCGCTTCCAACTTTGTCACATTCGCAGGTCCTGCCATGCGTGCTGTTCGTCCGTCGGCCTGCGTGCTGATTGCCTGCTTGCTTGGGTCGCCGGCAGCGGCCGACGATTTTCCCACGCCTCGGAATTCCGAAAAGGCTACCGATGCGCCGATGCCGCCGGACGAGGTCGTGAAAACGGCCACATTGCCGCCCGGATTCCAATTGTCGGTCTTTGCGGCTGAGCCCGATGTGCAGAATCCGATCGCCATCGCCACCGATTCGCGGGGCCGGCTGTGGGTGGCCGAAAACTACAGCTGGTCCGGGGCCGGAATGGGCAATTTCGATGCCCAGCAGCGCGATCGGATCGTGATCCTCGAAGACTCCGACAGTGACGGCCATTTCGATAAGCGTACGGTCTTTTGGGACCAGGCCCACAAGCTAACCAGTGTCGAGATCGCCAGCGGCGGCGTGTGGGCCATCTGCCTGCCACGGCTGTTATTCATTCCCGACGCCGATCGGGACGACCGGCCCGACGGTCCGCCGCTGGTCGTGCTCGACGGGCTGGACGAGGGCGCGGTCGGCCACACGCCGGCCAACGGTCTCAAGTGGGGCCCCGACGGTTGGCTCTATGCGCGGCACGGCATTCAAGCCACCTCCAGCATCGGCCGGCCCGGCGCCAGCGACTCGCAGCGCGTGAAAATCAACACCGGCGTCTGGCGTTACCATCCCGGGCGGGGCGTGGTGGAGGCCGTGATGTACGGGATGACCAATTCCTGGGGCTTCGATTACGACGAGCACGGCGAGATGTTCGCCATCAATACCGTGATCGGCCATCTCTGGCACGTTGTGCCGGGGCGCACGTGCGGCGCATGTATGGCGTCGACGCCAGCTCGCCTTACCTGTTTGAACTGATGGAACAAACGGCCGATCACTTTCACTGGGACAGCGGCGAATCTTGGGGCGACATCCGCAAAGGAATTACCGACAAGACCAGCGCGGCCGGCGGGGGCCACGCCCACATCGGCCTGATGATCTATCAGGGCGACAACTGGCCGGCGGAATACCGCGGTCGCATCTACACGCTGAACCTCCACGGCCGCAGAATCAACAGTGACATTCCGTGCGCGATGCAGCCGGCTATACGGCCCAGCACGGCCCCGACATGTGCCAGATCGCCGACCCCTGGTTCCGCGGCATGGAACTGATCAGCGGTCCCGACGGCGGCGTGCTGATCGCCGATTGGTCCGACACGGGCGAATGCCACGACCACGACGGCGTACATCGCACCTCGGGCCGGATCTACAAGCTGACCTACGGCCGGCCGAAGAAACTCGAACCGTTCGATCTAACGACGCGCAGCAGCGCCGACTTGGCGCAGCTCCAACTGCATGAGAACGATTGGTGGGCCCGCCAGGCGCGGCAGATTCTGCAAGACCGCCACCAGTCGGCCGGCCACGACGTCGCCCGCCGCGGTGGTACCCCAGGCCGAAACTCCTGCGGCCGGTGATCCGGAGCAGCGGCTTGCGCTGCGCGCGATGTGGACTCGCTGGGTCCAAGAAGATTACAGCCGCAGTGCGGCGCTTGCGGATCTCCAACAGGGCAGCGAGCACGTTCGCGTTTGGGCCCTGCGGTTGCTCGTCGACGAGGCGCGGCCCGACGCCCGCTCGCTCGGCGATATTGAAATGAGTGCGCTGCGCAAGGCAGCCCAGCAGGACTCGTCAGGCCTGGTTCAATTGTATCTCGCCTCGGCCTTGCAACGGCTTCCTTGGGACGATCGCTGGCCGATTGCCGAGGTCCTGGCCGGCAAGACCGAGCTGGCCCAGGATCGCATGTTCCCACTACTCGTGTGGTACGGCATCGAGCCGGCCGTGGGGCACGATCCGGCCCGGGCCGTACGCGCTGCTCAAGTCGGCCAAATTAGATTCTGGTGCGGAAATACGTCGCCCGGCGTCTGACGCTGGAAATCGAACAACAGCCCGGTCCAATCGACCAGATCGTCGCACTGGCAGCCGGCACCGACGATGCTGCACTCGCCCGCGACATCGTGCTCGGCATGGCCGAAGCACTAAAGGGTTGGCGCAAGGCACCGCAGCCCGACGGTTGGGCGGCGCTCTCGCAAAAGCTGGCCGGCAACGCGCTGGCGGAAACGCACGATGCGGTCCAAGAACTGAATATCGTGTTCGGCGACGGCCGGGCGATCGACGAACTGAAGGCCGTGGTCCTCAATGCGGCCGCCGAGCCCGACGTGCGGCGGCAAGCCTTGCGGGCGCTGCTGGCCGGCAAGCCGGCCGACCTGCCGCCCGTGCTGCATGGCTTGCTCGCCGACCGGGCGCTGTGCACCGAAGTGCTCGGCGGCCTGGCCCAGTACGATCATCCGGACACGCCGCGAAAAATCCTCGAGCGGGCCGGCAGCTTTAGCCGCGACGGTCGCTCGGCGATGATCAGCACCCTGGCGTTGCGCCCGGCCTACGCCAAAGCGCTGTTGGCGGTGCTGGGCGAAAAGAAAATCGCCCCCAGCGAAGTGTCCGCCTTTCACGCTCGGCAGATCCTCTCCTTCGAAGATCCGGAATTGACCGCCCAGCTCAGGGAAGTCTGGGGCGACGTGCGCGCCAGCGGCGCCGAAAAGCGAGTGTTGATCGAGCGTTACAAATCCGAACTGGGCAGCGTCGCCGAAAACCGTGCTGGCGGCGGCGGCGCTCTGACCGGCGCCAACCCGAGTGCCGGCCGTGCGACCTTTCAAAAAACGTGTGCCAACTGCCACGTGCTGTTCGGTCAGGGCCGCAACGTGGGGCCCGACCTGACCGGATCGAACCGCAAGAACATCGACTACCTGCTGGAAAACATCATCGACCCCAGCGCCAGCGTGGGGGCCGACTTCCGCGTGCTGCTGGTGACGCTGGAAGACGGCCGCGTGCTGAGCGGCGTCGTCAGCCAGCAGAACGATCGCACCCTGACGCTCCAAACCCCGCAAGAGGCGGTCACGATCGATCGGCAGGAGATCGAGACTTCGAAACAATCCGAGAGCTCGCTGATGCCCGACGGTCTGCTGCAAAACCTGACCCAGCAGCAGATGCGGGATCTGATTGCGTACCTGATGTCGAACGATCAGGTGCCGCTGGCCGAAGAGTGACTTGGGCGAAACGTCCTCGGAGCTGATGGGGTGACAGATTCAGGTCTTTTCACCGCCGCTTTGCAGCCGCGCGACGAACGCCGCGTGCAGGGGATCGGCCAAGCCTTAACCGAGCAAGGCTATCACCCGAGGCAGGTTGCCGGCCAGCAAGGCCTGCTTGTCGAGCCACAGGCCCGGAAAGACTTCGCTTTTCAAAAGGCCGTCCTGCGGAGCGAGCGGTTGATACTGACCCTCGTGCAAGACGAACCAATCGATGTCGCGATCCAGAATCCGCCAAACAACATACTCCACCACGCCGCTGCGGCGATACACGTTGAGCTTGTCGTGCAGGTCGTAGCTGACGGAGCTGGAGGCGACCTCGACGATCAGCTCGGGCGGGCCGCTCAAATAGCCCTGTGCATCGATTCCGCACCGCCCGCCGCTTCTCAATCGCAGGCACGCGTCAGGCTGTGGCTGATTGTCCTCATCCAGACGAACCGTCGCATTGTCAAGTATTTGGACCGGAGCCGTCGCGGCAGCGTACTGCGTGAGTCAACCGATCATGAGCGCGTGACTGTCGCCGTGACCGGCTGATACTGCCGCCTGCATATAGACCACTTCTTCGATCAGCTCGGCCTTCTTCAGGTGTGGCATTGCCGCATAGCGCCGTTCGAACTCAATGCGGCTTAGTCGGTCTCCTGGCTCCAGGCGAGGAACCGCCTGCTGGCCGGCAGGAATGGCCGCAGGCATGTCCGTGGTGCGGGT
The DNA here is from genome assembly GCA_963793635.1 of uncultured Planctomycetaceae bacterium. Taxonomy (GTDB): domain Bacteria; phylum Planctomycetota; class Planctomycetia; order Pirellulales; family PALSA-1355; genus CAWCAX01. The sequence continues at coordinate 2,579,298 of CAWCAX010000004.1, read as the reverse complement.
CGTTTGAATTGAAGTCGCCATAGGCAGTCCCCTCCGATTAAAGCGTATCAACGAGAGGGGGCCGAGGCAATTCGCCGCAAAGTCCGTGTGCGAGATCGAGCGGAAATCGCACGTCTCAAAGACTTGAAAGGACGCTTAGCCCATGCCGACCGGCCACCCGAGCCGCTACGTCGCCACGGCCACGGCCGAAGTCTCCAGCCGGCTTTCGGCGAGCGCCGTGTCGATCGACAGGTTCATTGTGACGCTCCAGCGGCCGTCGGCGTCGCCCTGCACGATCCAGTGCGGCTGGACCACCACCGATTGATGCACCAACTCAAAGCCTCCCTCGGACTGGCTCACCGAGTCGATGGGGAAGGTCCACACGCCGCTGGGCCGGGAGAGATGCAGATTGACGTCGATGCCCAACCACTCGTCGACCAGCCCGATCTCGCGGGCCTCGTGCAGATCGAGCTGCATGCCGAGCTGGCCTAACCGGTGGCGCTCGTCGCCGTAGAAGTAGCGGTCGTCGGCGCCGGAAGGCAGGCCCGAGAAATTCAATTCCACGCCGAAGTGCAGCGGCTTTTGGGGCACCAGGCCTTCGAGCAAATAGGCGATTTCCAGGCTGGCGCTGCCGGCCTCGAGCGTCACGCCCTTGGTGATTCGCAGCGGCTGACCGTCAACGTTGCCCTGGGCGGAGAGCTGGACTTGAATCCGATCGGGATTGCGCCGCAGCCGGGCGTCGTAGATTCTGGCCAGGAAATCACCGTGCTCGGGGGCCTCGCCCCGGGCGACCGCGGCCAGCGAGGCCTCGGGAGCGTAGAAATGGTCGAGCAGGCTTTTGCGCTGGCTGGCGTCGTATTGCAGACGCGTGTCGAGGCCGGCCTGTTTGAAGATGATTTTGTCGCTGACGCCCGCCACGTCGTTGCGTCCGTCGTTGCCGGCCAGCACTTTGCGGTGATAGGCTTCGGGCCGGCGCGTAAGCGTGGCCAGCAGGTTATGGCAGATCGAGCGCACGTCGAGTTCGTAGAGTTGCCCGCCACGGGCTGGCGCCAACAGAGCCGAAAGTCGATTTCCGGCCAACTGCACTTCCTGGCGGCCGTCGAAGTTGAAATCCTCGGCCACGGCGGCGACCCAGGGCTCGGTCCGGCCTTCGGCCCGATCGAGCAGATTTTCGGCTGCGATCAATTGATTGAACACGGCATTGCGCAGGTGCGGCAGGTAAACGCCGCCGAACGCCCCGTGCCAATAGCTGCAATTGCACTGGCCGCGATACAGGGCCCGCCGGGCGTGCTCGATCAGTTCGCCATTGGCGCCCCCTTCGACCATCGCTTGCAGGCGGCGGCTGACCATCATCATCCGCGCGTACATCTCGTTGGTTTCGGGATACTTCACCTTGAAGTTGCGCCAGAAGCCGCCGCGGACGAACCGGGCCATGCGCGGCCAGCGCGGATCGTGCTCCAGCTCCCGCCGCACGTGCACGTATTCGGCCAGTTGCTCGGCCGGCAACACCCACTCGGTCATTTCGCGATAGCTGCCCTCGGGCAGATAGACCTTGCCGACGGGCGGCAACGAGTCGAGCACTTCGCTGGGCGTTTGCGGCTTGATCCAGCTCTCGTGGGCCGCGAGCAGATCGAAAAATCGCACGAGCCAGCCGTCGTCGTAGACGTGTTTCTTGGTTTCGGGCCAGGCGCCCAGTTTTTCGCCGTCGTCGCCGAACAGCGCCACCGCCCCCGGGTGGTTCTGGTTGATGCGACCCAAATAGTCGATCACGTCCTGGGGGCTGCCGAAGGGAATCAAGTATCGCAGCGGCTCGCTGTCGGGAAAGACCGACAGCAGGTTGCCGTTGTCTTCGGTCAGGTAATAGCCGTGCAGTTGATCTTCGGACAAGCCGGCGTTTTTGAAGTGGAAATCGTCCAGCAGGGTGTACTGGATACCGGCGGCCACCAGGTCGCTGGTCATGTTCTGTTCCCACACCCGCTCGGGCATCCACATGCCGCGAATGCGAGCGCCCAGCCGCTGCTCCAGCCAGCGCGAGTAGCTCTCGATCTGGCCCACGCGGTCGCGGGGCGGAATCATCGACAAAATCGGCTCGTAAAACGCGCCGCCGATGATTTCCATTCTTCCGGCAGCCACCAGCTTGCGGAGCCGCTCGATGTAGTCCGGATGGTGCGCGTCGAGCCATTCCATCAGTGGCCCGCTGGTGTGCAGGGCCATCTTCAGCTTGGGATACCGCTCGAAGACGTCCAAGAACGGGCGGTAGCTGTCCTGATAGGACTGCTCGAAGACCTGGTCGAAATTGCCGATGGGCTGGTGATCGTGCAGGACGAACAGGAAGCGGATGAATTGCGACATGGACATTTCGTCGTGGGCTCGCCCGGGTTTATCGAAACGCAAGGGCGCCGGCTAAAATGAGGGTTGGTATTTCCGGCAGTTAACTTTCGCAACCCGCCGCCGCTCGCTTACTGGCCCGCCGCAAACGAGCGGCTGCTTCCTCCGGCGGCAGGGGATTGATGTAAAACCCCGTACCCCACTCAAAGCCGGCAATGTTTGTCACGCGCGGAATAATCTCTATATGCCAGTGATAGTGCCCGAGCGCGGGGCTGTCAAAGGGGGACGTGTGGATTATGTAGTTGTAAGCCGGCCGCTCGATCACGCCTTCGATCGCCGTGATCGCTTGCTTCATAATCTGGGCCAACTGGAGTAGATTTTCGGGCGGCAACTGTTCGAAGTGGCTCTCGTGCGTCTTGGGCAGCAGCCAGGTCTCCAGGGGAAACCGGCCAGCGAAAGGACAGAACGCCACGAAGTCGTCGAGTTCCGAACACCATTCGCAGGCCCGCGGCGCGCTCCTCGGCGATCAGCCGGCAGTAAACGCAATCGCCATGCCGCTGGTGGAACGCCAATGAACCGGCCATTTCCTCCGCCACATTGATGGGCACGATCGGCAAGCCGATCAATTGGCTATGCGTGTGCTCCAGCGAGGCGCCCGCTGCGGGCCCCACGTTCTTGAAGACCATGACATAGCGCAACCGCGGGTCGCTCCGCAGCGCAGCCACCCGCTCGCGGTAGGCCAACAGCACCTCTGCTAGCTGCTCGACGGTCAATTCGGACGTGCTCGTCAGGTGCCGGGGCGACTCGACGATCACCTCGTGCGTTCCCCAGCCGGGCTGACTTTCGAACAGGCCGCCGCAGGCCGCGGCCGCGGAATGGCAGTCCAGCGCGGGATACTTGTTGGGCACCACGCGCACGCGCCAGCCGGGCCCGCCGGGTTGGCTGCCGGGCTGCCTGCGGGCCCAAATCTCGGGCGGGGAACTGTCTTCGTGTCCCTCGCAGAACGGGCAAAACGCGTCCGCGCGCTTCGTCGGCAGATGCTCGAAATCGCTGGGCCGATCCGCGCGCCCTTCAGACACGATCACCCAGCGGCCGACGATCGGATCTTTACGCAGTTCGGGCATACAAAAGCCTAGCGCCCGGCAGACTCAAACCTTGAACATGGCCTTGGGACGCACCTGGGCGATGGTTTGCTCGTAGAGCTGCACGTACCGCCGAGCGCTTTGGGCCCATGACCAGTCTTGCCGCATGCCATTTTCCATCAGCCGGCGCCAGACCGGTTTCTGAGCGAACAAGTTGCAGGCCCGCTGCAAGGTCTCGCTCAACGCCAGCCCGCTGTATTCGCGGAACGAAAACCCCGTGGCCGTGCCGGCCGACAGAGTTTCGTCGGTCGCGTCGGTGATCGTATCGGCCAGGCCGCCGGTCGCCCGCACGACCGGCACCGTGCCATACTTGAGGCTGTAGAGTTGGTTCAATCCGCACGGTTCGTAACGGCTGGGCATCAAGAAAATGTCGGCTCCGGCCTCGATCCGATGCGCCAGCGGATTGGAGAACTCCAGCCGTAGCGCCACTTTTTGCGGCGAGCGCTGGGCGAGCGTGCTGAACAACTCGTGGTACTGGTTTTCGCCGGTTCCTAAAATCACCCACTGCACGTCCCGAAACTGTACCCAGTCGCGCAGCACCGCGGCCACCAGATCGATGCCCTTCTGGTCGACCAGGCGTCCAACGAACGCCACCAGCGGAACGCCCGGCTGCGCTGGCAATCCCAGCTCGCTTTGCAAGGCGACTTTTGCAGGCCGCCTTGCCTTCCAGCACGTTGTCCACGCCAAACGGCGCCGGCAAAAAACGGTCGGTCTGCGGATTCCATTCGCGATAGTCGACGCCGTTGGTTATTCCCGATAAGACACCGCGCCGCTGCAGCAACACGCCTTCCAGCCCGCAGCCCAGCGGGGCGCTTTGAATCTCTTCGGCATACCGCGGGCTGACCGTGTTCAACCGATCGGAAAAGACGAGCCCGGTCTTCAACAGATTCAAGTTGCCGAAGAACTCCATCTGCTGCCAGTTGAAGTATTTCCAATCGAGCCCGGTCAGCAGCATGTCCCAATGCCAGAACACGCCCTGGTAAGACATATTGTGGATCGTGAACAGCGTGGCGATGTGCTCGAATTGCGGGACGCCGCGATTTTCGATTTTCAGATACGCGGGCACCAGGCCGGTTTGCCAATCGTTCGCATGCAGCACGTCCACCTTCAGCCCGAGCAGGCGGATCGCCTCCAGCACCGCCCGTGAAAAGAAGACGAACCGTTCGCAGTTGTCGCGATAGTCCCGGCCCTCTTCGCGGTACAGCTCCGGCCGGTCGAAGTAGTCGGCCTGCTCGACGAGATAAACAGGGATCTGGCTCTCGGGAAGGTAACTCTTGCTGAGCGATCCCAAGACCGTCCGGGCGCCGATCGGAATTTCCAGCTTGACGCCCAGCGGTTCGATGGGCATGCCGGACGACCGCACCTGGCGATAGGCGGGCATGATCAGGGCCGGTTCGTGCCCTTGCCGGGCCAGCTCAATCGGTAGAGATCCGCACACATCGGCCAAACCGCCCGTTTTGGCGAACGGGACCGCTTCGCTGGTAGCCAGCAGAATCTTCACGTTGATGCAAACTCCCGTTGCGAGGCGCTTCGGCTACCAAGGCAATGCCCGCTAACCGAATTGCTGCCTCCGACACGCGGCTCAAACTACCAGAAAAGGCCATGAAAATGAAGCACCAAAAGGAGTTAAGTGGCCTCGCCCGCCAACTCATAGGCAAAACTCCCCATTTGCCATACCCTCAGAATCGGAAAACCGATCGATGCCAGGTGAACTTTTCGGCTTTGGCCGGACACCAAATTGACGCTCCGGGTGCCGGCCCTTCCGGCCATGCCGCGGGAAGCACCTGTCCGCTTTGGGCGGTGGAACGGCGAATCGGGGCAGGCGGGGCGGCACCGATCCGCCCGAAGGGTGCCCAGCGAATCCAATCGCCACGCGTGAACTTGCTTTCAGTCGCGAGCTCTTCGAGATTAAAATACAAGTCTGAGTAAGGCCCAAACAGCAATCGGCTGGCCGAAGGAATTACGGCGTGGATCGGTTCGACGTGGAGACTGCCAGCCGTGAGCATTTCGCGCGGATTCACCGCGCCGCGCTCGTGCTCACCGGCAACCCGTGGGACGCCGACGATCTGGCCCAAGAGACCTTTCTGGTCGTCGCCCGCCGCGCTGCCGATTTTCAAGGCCGCAGCAGCCTCTACACCTGGCTCTACGGCATCTTGCTGAACCTCGACCGCCGGCAGCGGCGCCGCGCCGGAACCGAACGCCGCAAGCTGCGCGTGTTATGGTCGGGCGAAACTCCACAGTCCTCGACCGCGCCCCCGGCCAGTGTAGCCGTGGAAGCGGCCGAGTGGAGCCGCAGCCTGTGGGCTCAGGTGGCCCGGCTCCCCGAGGGCCAGCGCGAGGCGCTGGTCCTGCGCTACAGCGAGCACTTGTCCTATGACGAAATTGCCGAAATTCTCGGATGTCCGCTGGGCACGGTGAAATCCCGCATTTTCAATGGCCTGACCACGCTGCGCACGCTGTGCGGCGTCGCGGAAGCGCCTGCCACCCTGAAAGCCGTGCGCTGAAACATCTTCACGAGGGAATCCCCGCCATGCGGTTCCAACCGCGTTTGATTCGACAAGACGACTCCGGCGACTCGCCGCAGTTGCCCGCCGATCTGGCGGAAATGGCCGAGCAACTCAGCGCCGATTCCGAGCATCTGGCCGCGCGCTATCCGGCGCACGCCGATAGTCACTCGGCCGGGGCTAGCGATTGGCAACTGGCCGCAAGCGACCATTGGCCTCCGGCCGCACCTATCGACTGGGGCCGGCGGCTGCTGCGCGGCGCGGCCGCAGCGGTGTTCCTGTTTGGCATTGGCCTGGGGGTTGGGCAGCTCTGGCGGAGCGCGGGCCGGCCGGCGCGGCCAACCGGCAGTGTAGCCACCCGCAGTGTGACCACCGGCAGCGCAGCGATGGTCCGCGCCGCCCAGGATGCGCACGCCCGCGAACTGGCGGAAGACGGTTTGGCCGCGCCCGCCGGCGCTGCGCTGCCGTTCCGCTCTCTGAGCGGCGGCGAGCAAGAGGGCGTGCTCGATCCGCTGGAAGACCAATCGTCCGTGGCCCTCGGCCCGACGACCCACGGCAGCATCGGACCGCAGCTCAAGCGCGGAATCCCGGAGCAAGATCCGAACGACTTCGACAGGCACATCGGAGAAGTTGGCTACAACAGCTCGGCCCCCGCGGCCCGGGTTGACATTGCCGGCGACGAACTGGAAATGCTCAAGATCCAGCTTTTCGCCTTTGAAAAAGTGATCGTCAAGCTGCAGGCCGAACTCCAGCGACGCGCGGCCGAGCAGGCCGAGACCGAGCAGCTGGTCGAATCGCTCCGCCGCCAGGTCGACTCGCTGCGCAAGGAGCAAAGCGACAAGCCGGCGACAGGCGACAATCAGAATTAGGACGCCTGGCGGAATCCGCTTGCCCGAGAGCCCGGGTTGTGCGCAGAATCCCTGAAGCCCTTGGGCAAAAATCAACCACTCTTTTCTACCCCAGGCTGCGGCGATGTTCGTCGTCCAAGACTATCCGGCCGCGGTCCTGTGTTGCGTGCTGACGATGTTCTGTTGGGGCTCGTGGGCCAATACGCAGCGGCTGGTCGCCACCAACTGGCGCTTCGAGCTGTTCTATTGGGACTACGTTTTTGGCGTCGTGCTGACGATCTTGGCGTTCGCTCTGACGCTGGGTAGCTTTGGCGCAAGCGGGCGAAGCTTCGCCGTCGACCTGGCACAGGCCGAACCAAGCCTGATCGGATCCGCGATGATCGGCGGCCTGGTCTTCAATCTGGCCAACATCTTGCTGGTCGCGGCCATCGATATTGCCGGCATGGCGGTGGCCTTTCCGGTGGGCATTGGATTGGCCCTGGTGCTGGGCGTGGTGCTCAACTATTGGGCCGAGCCGACCGGCAACGCGATCCTGCTGTTCGTCGGCGTGGGTCTGATCGCCGCCGCCATGATCTGCTCCGCCCTGGCCTATCGCACTCGGCCCGGCCAGGGCAAACACGGCGGCGCCAAGGGGCTGCTATTGTCGCTGTGCAGCGGGCTGCTGATGGGAAGTTTTTATCGCTTCGTGGCGGCCTCGATGTCGACCGATTTTGACCATCTCGAGCCCGGAAAATTGGGCCCCTATTCGTCGCTGGCGGGCTTTGCCCTGGGGCTGCTGCTGAGCAACTTCGTGATCAATCCCACGCTCATGCGCTGGCCGATCAACGGAACGCGGCTGGCCGCGGCCGACTATTTTCGGGCGCCGCCCGCGATCACCTGTACGGGCTTCTGGGCGGCGCGATCTGGGCCGTTGGGATGACGCTGAGCATTATTGCGGCCGGGCAAGCCGGCTTTGCCATCTCCTACGGACTGGGACAAGGAGCGACCTTGGTGGCCGCCCTGTGGGGCGTGTTCATTTGGAAAGAGTTTCGCGACGCGTCGGCTAGTACCGGCAGGTTGCTCGCACTGATGTTCGCTGGGTATTTTCTCGGGCTGGGATTGATTATCGCCGCCCGTGTGGTCTGAGCGATGATTCGACCCGCGGCGGCCCGGGCCGTCCGCTGCAACTGCCCGTCGTTTCAATGTTCCGCAGTTTAGAAAGCCGCACCGATGAATCACTACCGTTGGACGTCACGCCTTGCCCTGTGGACGATCGCCGGCATCCTGCTCGCCGGGCCGAGGGGAGCGGGCGCAATCGCGGCCGACGCGCCGGTGCGGGTGATCTTCGACACCGATCTGGGATCCGACGTCGACGACGCAGGCACCGTGGCGGTGCTCCATGCGCTGGCCGACCGCGGCGAGGCCGAGATCCTGGCGATGGGCATCTCGGTCAAACACGCTTGGAGCCCGCCGTGCTTGGACGCTTTGAACACGTTCTACGGCCGCCCCGACATTCCGATCGGCGTCCTCAAGGGGCCGGGCATTGACCACGGCTGCAAGTACGCCCAGGGCATCGCGGCCGAGTTTCCGCACGACCTGAAATCGGCCGACGACGCTCCGGATGTCGTGGCCTTGTACCGCGAAACGCTGGCCAAACAACCGGACCAGAGCGTCGTGCTGGTCACGGTTGGGTTTTTGACCAACGTGGCAAACCTGCTGGACTCCAAGGCCGACGCCAGCAGCCCGCTGACCGGCGTCGAGCTGGTTCGCCAGAAAGTCCGCTCGTGGGTTTGCATGGGGGGCCGATTCCCAGCGGGGCGCGAATATAACCTGGAGCAGGACGCCAAAGCGACAATCGCGGCAATCACAAATTGGCCCCAGCCCATTGTTTTCAGCGGCTTCGAGATCGGCGAGCCCATTCAGACCGGCGCCGGTCTCAAAGCGACGCCCGAAGGCAACCCGGTGCGCCGGGCCTACGAACTGTACAACGGGCTCAATAACCGCTCGAGCTGGGATCAAACCGCCGCGCTCTATGCGGTGCGCGGCCTGGGAGGCGGCTTGGCCGAAGTTTGGGACGTTCACACCCCCGGCACGAATGCCGTATCGCCCGACGGCGGCAATCAATGGCACGACGCGCCGGACGGCCAGCACTCGTATCTGGTCCGCAAGTTGCCCTCGGAAGAAGTGGCCAAGATCATCGAGCAGCTCATGGAGCAGCCGCCCCGAAGTGCGGCGAAATGACGAACCCTTTCCGGCGGTCGTTGACTGCCGGCTCTTGGGACGAATCGTGAAGTGTGGACTCGCGGGGGCTTATGGGTTGGCCGCGGCCAAAAACGCTTCGATGCGATCGAAGCCGCCGGCCAGCTCGTCCAGCGACGTGGCGAACGAAACGCGGACGTAGCCTTCGGCGCCGAAGGCCGAGCCCATCACCGTGGCCACGTTCTGCTGCTCGAGCAACGTCAGGCACCACTGGGTCGAGTTGTCGACCCTGGCGCCGCCGTAGTTGCGACCCAGGTATTTGCGGATGTTGATGAAGGCGTAGAACGCGCCGCCCATGTCGGGGCAGCTCAGCCCGGCGATCCGCCCGATCCGCTCGGCGGACATATTCGCGCCGCTTGGCAAACTCGGCCAGCATCTGCTCGACGCACTGCTGCGGCGCCTTCCAGCGCCGCCAGCGCCGCGTACTGGCTGACGCTGCACGGGTTCGACGTTTCCTGGCTTTGCAAGTCGGCCATCGCCGTGGCCACGCCCGCGGGGGACAAGCGTCCAGCCGATCCGCCAGCCGGTCATGGCGTAGGCCTTGCTGACGCCGTTGACCATGATCGTCCGCTCGGCCAGGCCCGGCCGCACGGTGGCGAAGCTGGCGAACTTTCGGCCGCCATAGATCAGCCGCTCGTAGATTTCGTCCGAGACGACCAGCAGGTTGCGCTCGATGACCACGTCGGCCAGCGTGCCCAGCTCCTCGGGCGAGTACATGCTGCCGGTCGGATTCGACGGGGAACACAGCAAGCAGGATCGTCGTGCGCGGCGTGATGGCCGCGCGAAGTTGGGCCGGCGACAGCTTGAAATCCTCGGCCTCGCGGTTTCGACGATCACCGGCTTGGCGCCGGTCAGCTTGACCAGCTCGGCATAGCTGACCCAGTACGGGGCCGGAATGATCACCTCGTCGCCCGGATTGCACAGCGCGGTAAACACGTTGTGCAGCGAGTGCTTGGCCCCGTTGGAAACCACGACCTGGGCCGGCGTGTATTTCAAGCCATGCCGCGCCTCGTACTGCTTGGCGATCGCAGCCCGCAACTCCGGAATGCCGCTGGCCGGCGTGTAGTGGGTGTGGCCGGCCCGCATGGCCTCGCTGGCCGCCTGGCAGATGTGCTCGGGCGTGGTGAAGTCGGGCTCGCCGACGCTGAAGTCGTAGACCTTTTTGCCGGCGGCCTTGAGCTCCTTGGCCTTGGCGGCCATGGCCAGCGTGGCCGACGGTTCGAGAGCTTTTACGATACGTGAAATCTCAAGGGACATGGGAAAAGCCTGCTTACAATCGAGCAAATCCGAATAACCGATCGGCCCCCGCGGCGGCGCGAACTCGCTCGCTTGACGCCCGCTCGTTATGCGTGCGACAATCATAGTAGGTCGGAGGTTCACTTCCAAGTGGCGGCGGATGCCCGCATACGGCAGTTCGGCGGGCCGCCCGCGAAGACGCCGCCGGCCGCACAACGCGCGTTTCTCGGCCCCGCCCCGCGTACGCCCGAGCGCATGTTGACGGTCAGCCCAACCGCATCAACCCAACCGCGTGTGTTGGACAGTTCCCCCAACGGCCCCGCCGTGCTTCCTATTTTTGAGTCGGCGCCGCAGGCCGTGCCCGAAAAGGCGCGAGGTAACCGTTTTCGACATTTGTTGCGATGCAAGACTCGCGGCTGGACCCGCCCCGTTCGCTGACCCGCTTCGACCCCAAGAGTATCGATACACCATGGCGCGTTCTCGCATCGGCATCTGGCTCGTCGGGGCCAAAGGAGGCGTCGCCTCCACGGCGCTGGTCGGACTCGCGGCACTCGAAGAAGGGCCTGATTCCGCAGGCCGGACTCGTCAGCCAACTGCCGCAGTTCGCCGCTTGCGATCTGATCGACTGGAAAGACTTCGTCGTCGGTGGACACGAAATTCGTGACGTGCGGCTGTTCGACGAAGCGCTGACGGATGCACAGCGAGAGCCGGGCCATCGATCTCGAACTGCTGCACAAGTGCAAATCGGAACTGGACAAGATCGACAAGCAGATCCGCCCCGGCACGTTGGTCAACGTCGGCCCGACGATCGAGAAATTCGCCGGCGACGCAGCTGCGCCAGCGCCGCGAGACGCCGCGCGCCGCCATCGAGCGATTGCAGGCCGATCTGCGCACGTTCATCGACAGCCAAAAGCTGGCCCATCTGATCGTGGTCAATGTCTCTTCGACCGAGCCGGCGATGGTCGATCCCGACTCGCTGCCGGCCGATTGGGCCAGCCTCGACAAGCTGATCGACAAGCCCAGCAAGTGCCCGCTGCCGGCCAGTTCGCTGTATGCCATCGCGGCGCTCGACCTGGGCTGCTCCTTCCTCAACTTCACGCCGTCGCTGGGCGCCACGCCGCCGGCGATCGAGCAGCTTGGCCCTAGCCGCGCGGCACGCGCCACATGGGCTACGACGGCAAGACCGGCGAAACGCTGCTCAAGAGCACGCTGGCTCCGATGTTCGCCCATCGCAATCTGCAAGTCATGAGCTGGGTGGGACACAACATCTTCGGCAACATGGACGGCAAGGTGCTCGACGATCCGTCGAACAAGAAATCGAAGGTCACGAGCAAAGACCGCATCCTGCGCGACATTCTGGGCTATAGCCCGCAAACGCTGGTCAGCATCGAATACATCGCCAGCCTGGGCGACTGGAAGACCGCCTGGGACCACGTCCATTTCCAGGGCTTTCTCGGCACGCCGATGACGTTCCAATTCATCTGGCAAGGCTGCGATTCGCTGCTGGCCGCGCCGTTGGTGCTCGATCTGGTGCGGTTTACCGAGCGGGCCTGGCGGGCCGGCGAAACCGGCCTGCTGACCTTCCTGAGCAGCTTCTTCAAAAGCCCGCTGGGGGTCGACGAGAACGATTTCGGCCGGCAGTTCCAAGTGCTCGAAGCCTGGGCCGCGGGAGTTGTGGGCAAGAGGGATTAGCGGAGGAGGAAAAAGGGACGAGAGGTTAGAGGATAGAGGCTAGGGAAAGACTGCACCTAGTCGCCGCGTCCAATCTGCTCTTGCTGCATTTTCTTCGTCATATCTGCGTCCATCCGCGTTCATCTGCGGTTACTGCCGGTTTTGATTTCTGTTGGTGGCGGGCCCTTCCAGCTTACGGCGAAAAGTCTCGATCGTGTCTTCGCGCCGGATGTCGATCCGCGTTAGTGCGAATCGATCGCGAATCGGCAGGTGATTGATCCGGTTGCCGATCCGCAGCCCGCACTGAATGCCCAGCCCTGAAAGCATCGCCCGCACTCGGCCCCGCCCAAGTAAACGGCGCCCCGGATCGCGTCCGTAGGGATAGGCCAGCGCTGCGACCAGCGGCAGCTCCTGGCGGCGCAGCGCATCCAGGCCTTGGCGCAGGTCGGCCTCGATCTCGTCGAGCGTCATCCGGCGGTAGTTGCCGTGCGCATACGAGTGCAGAGCGAACTCGACGCGGTCGGCCGACATCGCTCGCAGCTGGTCATAATCCAACAGCCGCTCGCCGCCGCCGTCCCACTGATTTTCCCGGCCGATGAATTTGACGGGCAGAAACAGGGTCGCCCGCAAACGGTGCCGCTCGAGCAGCGGATAGGCATACAACCGATGATCGGCGTATCCGTCGTCGAAGGTAATCAGGACCGGCAGTGGGGGAAGCGCGGCTTGCCCGTTCAAGGAGCGGATCAATTGGTCGCAAGAGATGGCCTGATAGCCGGCCGAATTCAAGTAGCCAAGTTGCCGATCGAGTTGGTCCGGGGCGACCGTCCACGGATCCAGCGGCGCGGGTTTGATCTTGTGATACATCAAGATCGGCAGCCCGCCTGGGCGAACGCCGCGGCGGGCGGCGAGCGGCGCGAGCAATCTGGCTCCCCAGCCCGCCGGTGGCGTCATGATTCCTCCTGAGCGGTGCGCCGTTGAATCTCCACCAGCTTGATGTATTTGACTGTCGGGTAGAACGCGGAGAACAGTGCCCAGACAAACCCCGGGTAGCCGTCGAAAACGAGTCCCCGGATCACGTACAGATAGAAAAACGAATACGGAAAGCGGAAGGCGATGTACCACTTCGAAGTGCCGCTGTCCTGGTCGAAGGCCTGCCGGGCCGCGATCGACGTATAGCGGTTGAATTTTTCGAAATAATGTTCGACGTCTCGGTAGCTAGCATGCAGAATGTGCCCTCGGAGCGCCCCGACATTCCCCTTGAGAACAACTTTTTCGTGAACATTTGCAAAGGTGTAATTCCCGGCGCGGCGATCGAACAGCCGCAAGTGGCATCTGCCGAATTGACCGCCGAAGCGCATCACGTGTCCCATGAACACCAGCGAAATCGGGATCTCGAAACCGACGTAGCGCTGCGGGGCCGCGTCGAGCCGCCGGCGGATTTGCTGCGCCAGCTCGGGAGTGACAACCTCGTCCGAGTCCACGACGAGCACCCAATCGTTGCGTGCGGCGCTTACGGCGAAGTGTTTTTGCCGGCCGAAACCGTCAAAATCGCGATGCAGCACGCGGCAACCCAGGTCGCGGCAGATCTCGACCGTGCGATCGCAACTGCCCGAGTCGACCACCAGGATTTCGTCGCACCAGGCGCAGCGCACGCAACGTGTCGGCGATCGAGTCTGCGTTGTTATGCGTGATAAGCACGGCGCTGAGCGCGGGCATGTTTCGATTCTGATAAAGCGGATCGCGGAGCGGTTGACTCGCGTCGATTCTAGGTCCAAGTCAAGCCAAGGGGTAAGCCGATTTCGACAATTTCGCGATAACTCGTATTGACGCCATCGGCCCCGTCTTGGTTCAATCCCGCGAAGTTAGGCGAAACACGCATGCGTCGGCGCAGAACCGCGGTCGCGATTGAGCAAAAATTTACTCTCTTTCCCATTTCGGAAGGGAATCGATTGTGAACCCCGCGCGGGGTTCCTGACGATACGAGAACCTGCTTGTATCGTTTGGCGTTTTCCCCGTCAGAGCGCCCACGGGGAATCAGTAACGCATGCATTGGTCTGGGCGTTCGCAATCGAGGAGCCAAGGATATGGCCAAAAAGAAAGCTGCCAAGAAGACCACCAAGAAGGCTGCCAAGCGTTCGCCGAAGGCGAAGAAGGGCGCCGTCAAGCGCTCGCACAAGAAGGCCGCCAAGAAGGTCGCTAAGAAGACCAAGAAGTAAGGCTCTTCGGACAAACTTGTCCCATCAATCCGACGAGAAAGGCCGGCTTGTCACCCGACGTGGGTGGCCAGCCGGCCTAATGCTTTTCAGGGGCAGGCAAAACCGTCAATCGACTTGGGGCTTTGCTGGGCGATCTTCGGACGCCGAATCCCACTCGCCGATTTCGACCGTCAGCTGGCCCAGATTGTCCGCTAGTTCCCCGGCCGGCTCGTTGACCCGGAAATACAACGTGCCGCTCTGCGCCGGTGCTAGCAGGGTCGCAAGCCCCACGCCCGCGGGCTGAGACAGCGAACTGAGGTCGCTGCCGGCGTCTGCCGTTTGACGCGCTCGATCCGCATGAATCGCCGCCAGCAACATGCCCAGCGGCCGGCCCTGATTGTAGCGGATCGTCACTCCGCCCGGCTCGCACCACCAGGTCGACGGCTTTTCACCGATTCGGTAGCGGCCGCTGGCCCGCAACCGATACTGCTTGCCGGCTTCCACGCGCACGCCGCTGGATTGCCAACCCCGATCGGCAGCCACCACCGCCTCGGCTCCGCCGGCGGGCAGCGGCTTGCCCGGGCGAAAGTCGATCGCCATGTGCGCAAAGTCGTAACCGTAATCCAGATTAGCGGCGAACACTTGCCACTCATCGCACAGCTGGGGCCAATCGGCGGCAAACAATTCGCGAAATCGGGCCTCGAACTTGCCCTGCCGCACAAAGTCGGCCGCCTGGCGAAACCGATCGTGATAGCGCGGATGGCCGTCGAGAAACGCGGCCAAGGCCCAACTCCAAGCATAGGGCTGGACCTGCATGTGGGCACGGCTGTCGTAGGCCAAAACCTGGCTGACACTCAACCCCTTGCCGGCGGCGACGTCGGCCTGGATGAGTTGGATTCGTCCCAGTCCCGGCACTTCGGCCGAGTCATGCGGAAAATAACCGACCGTCAACTGGCCGTCCTGCCAGCGGTGCGTGGCCAAAAGTTCGGCGATGCCTTCCATGTACCAGGGCGGCCCAGCCGTGCCGATCAACTGGTACATGAACGAGTGGACCCCCTCGTGCAGCAGCAGGTGCCGGCGGTAATAGGGGCTTGTCTGGTTGTGCAGCCAGAACTCCTTGCCGGTGGAAAAACCGTTGGGAAACGGCGGCAGGTCGTCTCGCCAATAGCCGGCTTGCTGGAAGCGCTGTTTGGACTGCATCAGGTAGCCGGTCGCATGCCAGTCGGCGTGTCGCGCGGCGTCGAGGGAAAGGTATTCGCACCACTGCCCAAATGCGGCGTCCAGGACCCGCGGCAACTCGTCGACATCGGGGCTCGGCGCCAGATCGGTGATCAGCGTGAGGTGCTGCCCCTCGATCTTGCGAAATCCCGCGGCCGGTTCGGCGGCCGCCAGGCTTCCGGCCCAGCCGAGCGCCCGAGCGCAAAAACGAAGCCCAGGCTCCGCATCTTGCAAGGCAGCGGGCGGGCTGATTCGCGCACCGGGCGCCCCGAGACGCAAGTGCTTTGGCGAAAACAACAACTTGACCAAAATGACATGGCGAAATCTGCCTAAAGCACCGGAATTAGATTATTCTACGGTAAGCGGCCCCTCGCCGGTCGTAAAAAATCCTTTGAGCGCTTTGGCTTTGATTACGCAACTCCAATCTTACGCCTCGGGGGACGCCGATTCCGACGAACCCGCGGGAAGCATGGCTTTTTCCGCGTGCCGGCTCTCGACCGCGCACCTCGCAATCGCGCTGGTCGCGGTGCTCGTCATAATCGGATCCGTGGGCCTGTGGCCGGCGGTCGAGGCCGGCGGACATCCGCTGGAAGTCGACACGCCCGCCCACGAGGTCGCCTGGGCCGCCTTGGCCTATTTAGTCGTCACCGCCCTGGCCGAGTTCCGCGCCGGCTGGCAACTGGATCACCAGCAGCGGGCAAGCGCTTCGGCGGCGCCTCGGCGGCTGCTAGCCCACGTGCTGGTATTGATCGCCGCGGTCGTCGTCCTGGCCCGGGGCTTCCACTCGCTGTCCCTGTTGGCCGGTCTGTACATCATCCTGCCGGGATTGGCAACGGTCAGCCTGTTGACCCTGATCGCTGGCATTGTCGAGCGCAATACACTCCGCCGCGCTGACGACAATGCCGGCCTGCGCGCCGAACCGGCTAAGTCGGCCCAGCCGTTGATCTGGCTCGCCCTTCAATGGGTCGCCGCCTTGCTGCTGATCGGGGCGCTGTTCTACCTGGAAGAACAACCCTTGCCGCATGGCCGGCCGAGCGTGTTGGTCGAAACGCCAGCCGAGGCCGGCGAAAGCGGGACTGGCTTGCCGGGGAATCTGCCGCCGCGGCGCTATCCGCGTTGACCAACGTCAAGCTCGTGCGAGAAACTCCGGCGCTACTTCTTCTCGACCCGATATAAATCCGTCTTGGTGCGCAAGTATACGCGCATTTCCCGAGACGGCCGGCGACGCCATGAAACTTCCGTCGAGCTTGTTCGAGCGCCAACTCCTTGTATTCGCGCTCCGGAGCGATGACCACCGACTGACCCTCCTCGCTGAAAAAGTAGATCCGCCCTTCGGCGAACAGCGGCGAGGCCGAATAGGCCCCCTCCTGCCGCTTCTGCCAAACCGCCGCGCCGGTTTTGGCTTCGACGCAGGAAAACACGCCCGAGTCGCTGACCATGAACAGCAAGTCACCGATCAAAATCGGGGACGAACGGCTCGGCACGCTCTTGGCAAACTTCCACTCGACCCGGCTGTCGCTGATGTCGCCGGTTCCCTCGGGCCGCACGGCGAACAATTGATAGCCCTGGTAGGCGCTTGTCGCATAGACCAATCCATGCCCGAAGAGCGGCCGGGCGGCGGCGTTCATGCCGCCGCTCTGCACGCGCCACAACTCCTTGCCGCTACTGGGATCGAAGGCCAGGGTCGCGCCGGCGCTGGGGCTGACGAGCTGCTTGCGACCGCCGAAATCGACAATCGTCGGCGTGACGTAGGCCTTCTTCATGTCGCCGTCGTCGGTGCCGTATTCGATATTGCGGTCGGTGCGCCAAACCGTCTCGCCCGTGCGCTTGTCGAGCGCGGCGACATACTGAAAGTCAAAACCGTCGAACGTCAGAATCAGCAGGTCGCCGTACAGGATCGGCGACGAGCCCGGCCCGCGAAAATGGTTGCAGGGCAAGTCCTGCCGGGCCCACAGGGTCTTGCCGGTTTTGGTGTCCAGGCAGGCGGTGCCCGGCGCGCCGAAATGCACGTACACGCGCCCCTCTTCGATCACCGGCGTGCCGCTGGCGTAGCTGTTATACGGAATGCAGAACTGCGGCTTTTCGATCGTGAATACTTCCAGGTCGCGGGTGATCCGGCCGCTCTCGCGGTCGACGCACAAGGCAAACAGTTGCTTGCCGTCTTCGGTGGCGCTGGTGAGCCAGATTTGTTCACCCCAAATGACGGGCGACGACCAGGCCTTGCCGTGGATCGGAGTCTTCCAGCGGATGTTTTCCTTCTCGCTCCAGGTGAGCGGCAGGCCCGTGGCCGTGGAGTGGCCGTCGCCGTGCGGGCCGCGGAACTCGGGCCAGTTTTCCTCGGCCCGGCCGAACGCGGCGGACAAGACAATCGCCGGCAGCAACAGTGGAGTGCGGAGCATGCGGATGGCGTCCAAAAAACGGGGTGGGATACGCGCCGCTTCTGGCGGGCGGGACTCATTCTTGATTCGGCGGCGCCGGCGGTTTGGAAAAAAGGCCCGCGCGTGCAGTTTAACACGTCGGCAGGTTCGATTTCTCTCCACCCACTACCGCTGGCCATCTTTTCTTGCCGGGCCGGGGTCGGCTGGGATATGCTTACGGTAGCAGCATCCACCGCTTTGCTCGGGAGAGGTTTTCGCATGCGCCACCGGTTCACTCGGCACCAGGCAGTCTTGGTTCTGGCGGCTGTTTTTCTGGGGCTCTCTCGCCTGCCGGCCCAAGCGGCCGAAGCCGATGATCTCGACCGTCAGATTGCCGGCCTGATTCAGCAGTTGGGGGACAAGGACTATCCGGTTCGCCAGCGGGCCCAGCAGGAGCTGGCCCGGCTCGGTTTTGCGGCCTTCGACGCCCTCAGCGACGCCGAACAGAGCGACGACATCGAGATTGCCACGCAGGCCAAGTATCTGGTGCGGGTGATCCGCGCCGACTGGACCAACGACAATGCACCCCCCCAGGTGCGGCAATTGCTGCGAGACTACGACTCGCAGAACGAAACTACGCGGCTGGCCCGCATGAAGACGCTGTTGGATTTGCCCGGCGACGCCGGCTTGGACTGGCTCTGCCGGCTGGTGCGTTTCGAGCAGTCGCAGGTGCTTTCCAAGCAGGCGGCACTGTTGATCATCGGCCAGGACGCCCAGCCTGACGCCGCCAGTTGGCCAAAGCGGGCTGCCACGATCGCCAAGGTGCTGGATCGCAGCACGCGGCCAGCCGCCCGCTGGCTCAAGACCTACGTGCAAATGCGCAGCGATTCCCAGGCCGCGCTGGCCCAATGGGCCGAATTGATCGCGGCGGAGCGGAAAATTTTGGAAGATCATCCGCAGCAATCCGATGTGCGCGTGGTGAGCCAGTTGCTGAGGGCCCAGGTCGACCAGCTCCAGGCTTTGCAGCGCGACGACGAAGCCCAGCGCGCGATGCGCGACATGGTGGCGCTGGAGCGCGGCGAGCCGCAGGGCCTGACCGAGCTGGTCAACTGGCTGGCCAAACGCAAGGCCTGGGCCGCCATCGACGACGTGGCCACGCGGTTCGCCACCAGCTTCGACGGTTCGCCGCAATTGCTATACACGCTGGCTCAGGCCCTGCAGGCCGAAGGCAAAGCCGAGGCCGCCGACCAGATCGCCCACAAGGCGCTGGAACTCAATCCGGAGCGCGTGCAGGAACATTTCGTGATGGCCCAGTTTCTGCAAACGCGCGGGTTGCACGATTGGTCGGACCTGGAGTTTCGCCACTTGATCGACCTCAAGGGCACGACTCCCGACGTGGCCGTGCGGGCGCGCGCTTCCTGGCCGAGAATCTCCACGATCGCCAACGCGATCAGGAGGCGGGCGAGATATTGCAAGGCGCGGTCGATATTCTGACCAAGAACGCCCAATTGGCGAACGAAGACACTTCGCCGCCGCTCAAATCGATCCGCTCGCGAACCAGTTACTTTTTTGCCCTGGGCTACGAGCACAAGAACGACCGCACCAAGCAGCGCGAACTATTGGAACAGGCGATTGGCGAGGATGAGAACGACGCCGACGTGCTGATTGCCCTCTATCGCTTGCCCGATGTGGACGCCGAACACCGCGCCGGCTACCTCGAAATGATCAAGCAGGCGGTTCAGGTGATGCGCAATCTGATCGACGAGGACCCCGATTCTTCGACCCCCTACAACCAGCTCGCCTGGTTGGTGGCCAACACCGAAGGAGATTTCGACGAAGCCGTGCGCCTGAGTCGCAAATCGGTCGAGCTGGCCCGGGCACGCCTGTCGCAAGAACAAAGCCGCGGTGTATCGGAGGCCTGGATCGCGGCCCTGACCGAGAGTCTGGGCGGGCACCTGGACACACTGGGCCATTGCTATGCCGCCAAGAAAGATTACGAAAACGCCGTGGCCACCCAGGCCGAGGCGGCCAAGATGATTCCCTACTCGAACCAGATCGTCCGCAAGCTCGAACAATTTCGCCAGGCGCTGGCCGAACAGCAAGCCAAGCAACCATGAAATCGGTGCGCATCGGCCAGACCGAGCTCAAAGTCATCCAGCGGGGCCAGGGCCCTGTGCTGCTGTTGGTGCATGCCTTTCCGCTCGACCATTCGATGTGGTCGGCGCAGATCGAGCGGTTCTCGAACCATTGGCAGGTGATCGCGCCCGATCTGCGCGGCTGCGGCGCCAGCGACGTCACCACCGGCACCGTCACCACCGAGCAGATGGCCGACGACTGCGCGGCCATTCTGGATGCTCTGGGCATCAATGAGCCGGTGGTTTTCTGCGGACTCTCGATGGGGGGTTACATCGCCTGGCAGTTCGCCCGCAAGTATGCCCAACGCTTGCGAGCCCTGGTGCTCTGCGACACGCGCGCCAAGGCCGACACGCCCGAGGCCCGCGCTTCTCGAATGAAAATGCTCGATCACGTCATGCGGGCCGGCACGACCTACGTGGCCGAGGCGATGATTCCCCGCCTGTTCGGCGCCGACACGCCCGCCCGCTTGCCGGGCGCGGTGGAATTCGTGCGCGAGCGGATTTTGCTGGCTCCGCCGGAAGGGGTGGCCGCCGCGCTGCGGGGCATTGCCGATCGGCCCGACATGAGCGGCCTGCTGGCCGAGATCCGCGTGCCCACGCTGCTGATCGTGGGCGAACAGGACGTGATCACCACGCCGGACGAAATGCGCGAAGTGGCCCAAGGCATCGCCGGGGCCGAGCTGGTAGTGATCAGCGGCGCGGGGCATTTGACGGCGCTGGAGGCGCCGGTCGAATTCAATTCGGCGCTAGCCCGGTTTCTGGCCACGCGGGTGCTGGCGCCGCAGGCGGCGAAAAGTCGGTCGTAGGGCGGAAGCGAGCCGGTCAGTTGCCATCACCTTCCTACACCGTTTCTTTTGGCCAGAGGGACGTTTATGCTATCTACCCTAAAACGGGCCTTGGGTCCGCTGGTCCTCTGAAAGGCCGCGCGCCCTTTGGTTCCTCCGTCACCATCCATCAACGGAGAGCGTGAAATGCATTGCAATTGGTGGGCAGCGGCGCTTGTCGCTATCTGCGGACTGTGGCTTGGGGGTTGCGAAGACGCCGAAGACCGAGCGCCCGCACGAGCCGGAGGCAAGGCGACTCCGGTTCAGTCCGTCCACCGAACGACGTCGGCCGACCACGATAGTCCGGGCCGGTTGCACGTCGCGGAGCAGGGCTTTTCGTTCGTTCCGCCCGCGGGTTGGTCGGCCTTGGCAAACGTTCCGCCTTCCTTTGTCACGTACGGTATGCCGCCTGAGAACGGTTTTGCGATCAATATGAACGTCAACGCAATGCCGGACCAAGGAATGCCGATCGATCGCGCCCCTGCCGAACTGAAGGCAGGCTTGCCGAGAGTATTCAACGCATGGCGCTGCGCCGAAGACGGATTTGTCGACGTCAACGGTCGTGCGCGCCTACCGAATTTGTAGCGAGTATCAGTTGAATCATTCCACGCTCAGACTGCTGCAGTATTTTCTCATCGGTGGCAACAAGAAAGTCTACACGGTTTCTTTCACCGCGCCTGCCGATCGGTATGATCGATTCAAATCAACCTTCGATCAGTGTGGCGGTTCAGTCCTCGTCGACTGAAAAAGGAAGGTGTGGATCGGGAGTCGCATTGGCGGCTCGTGCCGGGCATTTCAGGACGGTTGGCGTGTCATGCGTCCGGCATGCTGGCTGCCAGGCTGAGCCAGTCGATCGGGGGCTCGAACGTGTCCGCCTGAAAATCGAGCTGGCCCAAAACGGGCGCTACGCGCATGCCGCTCCAACTGCTGGCGATTGCTCGCCAGGCTCGGATCGTCGGTGGGGGGGGCAGGCTGGTTGAGCACGATGCCGGCCACGGGCAGGCCTTGGCGAAACGTGGCTGCCACGATCAGCGTTTGCAGCACCTGGTTGATCACGCCAATCTGGTTGCGCGCCACAACAATCAGCGGCCAGCCAAAGTCGAAAGCCAGATCGGCCACGTACTCGTCCGTGCCGACGGGCGACATCAGGCCGCCGATGCCTTCGACCAGCACCAGGTCGGAGCGATCGAGCCAATAGTCCAAGCCCGAGCGAAGCAACTCGCCGTCGATCTGAGTCCCGGCTGCCTGGGCGGCCAAATGCGGCGCCAAAGCTATCTCGAAACGTTGTGGACAAACGGCGCCCAACTCGCCCGGCCGCCCGGCCGCTTCCCACAGCGCGACGGCGTCGTCCGATACCAGTTCGCCCGCCACGCGCCGGCAGCCGCTGGCAGCCGGTTTATAAACGCCCACACGCCGCCCGGCCGCGGCCAGCGAGCGCGCGATGGCGGCGGCGACGTGCGTTTTGCCCACGTCGGTGTCGGTGCCCGTGATAAATAGCCCGCGGGCCGGTTTGCGCATCATGGCCGATAGGGTAACATCGCAGGCAGCCGGGGCCAAATATCCCGGCCAAATAGTTCAGCCAAACGATTCAGCGGGACCGCGCGCGGAATGGCCGACAAGACCAACGATAACCCCGATTCTGGCACGCCTTCCAGCGTGGTGGTGGCGCTGGTGCAGGCGACGGCGCAGGCGGCAAAAGCCCAGAATGTCGACAAGACACTGTCCCGGATCGGGCAGGCGGCCGACATGGGCGCCAATATCATCTGCCTGCAAGAGCTTTTTGCCGGCCAATATCCGTGCCAGAGCGAAGATTACGCGCGTTTCGACGATGCCGAGCCGATTCCCGGCCCGACCAGCGAGGCCGTGTCCGCGCAGGCCCGCGAGCATCAAGTGGTCATCGTCGGTTCGTTTTTCGAGCGGCGAACGGCCGGCCTGTATCACAACACGGCGGTCATCTTCGACACCGACGGCCGCCCGGCGGGCATGTACCGCAAGATGCACATTCCGGACGACCCCTTGTATTACGAGAAGTTTTACTTCACGCCGGGCGATCTGGGCTTTCGCAGTTTCGACACTCGATTCGGCCGGATCGGCACCTGCGTCTGTTGGGACCAGTGGTATCCCGAAGCAGCACGGCTCACGGCCCTGTCGGGCGCCCAAATCTTGTTCTATCCGACGGCCATCGGTTGGCATCCGCGCGAAAAGGCCGAACTGGGGGCCAGCCAGCACTCGGCCTGGGAAACCATGATGCGCAGCCACGCCATCGCCAACGGAGTCTTCGTGGGAGCGACCAATCGCACCGGCATCGAGGCGGAACTCGATTTCTGGGGCGCGTCGTTCCTGTGCGATCCCCATGGCAATGTGCTGGCCCGGGCGAGCCACGACAAAGAAGAGACGCTGTTGGTCGAGCTGAACCTGGCTCAGATCGACGGAGTGCGCACGCACTGGCCGTTCTTGCGGGACCGGCGGATCGATGCGTATGGGGAGTTGACGAAGCGGTATTTGGATTGAGGGAAAACTCGGGAAGGGGAAGAGGATTGAACCGCAGAGACGCAAAGGCACGGAGAGGACAGACGAAGAGAATGGTTGCGAGAAAATACAAAGAGGCCCAACGGAAATATTACGCAGCAAGCGCGAATGCGCGGAGACACGAGAGATCGGAATTTCTTTTGGTGGCAATCGCTTCTCGTCTCTTCTCTATGTCTCTACGCCTTTGTAGTTAACCGTCCTTTTTTCGTTCCGAGTTCCCAGTTCCGAGTTCCGAGTTTGTGCCTGTGAACGCTTCGCCAGCCATGCCGAGGACCGAATCACCATTGACGCCGCGACCCGGCTCGCCGGCGGCGCTGGGCTATCGCTTTGCGGCGGAATGGGAGCGGCACGCGGCGACCTGGGTGGCCTGGCCGCGCCGGCATGCCACCTGGCCCGGCGGCTTCGAGCCGATTCCGCTCGTGTGGCGCGAGCTGATCACCACGCTAGCCCCGTTCGAGCCGGTGCACGTGTTGGCCGGCGGCGAAGCGGTGTGGGCTCAGGCCAGTTCGCTGGTCGGCGGCACGCCCCATGTCGTTCTGCACGACATCGTCACCAACGACGCCTGGGCCCGCGACTTCGGGCCGATGTTTTTGGCCGGCAAGCCGGGTCTTCCGTCCGCGCTGGTCGACTGGGAATACAACGCTTGGGGCGGCAAGTATCCGCCTTTCGACAGCGACAACGGCGTGCCGGCCAAGATTGCCCCGCTCACCGCTCACGAGCGATTCGCGCCGGGCATTATCTTGGAAGGGGGCGCCGTCGACGGCGACGGAGCCGGCACGATTCTGACCAGCGAGGAGTGCCTGCTCAACGCCAACCGCAATCCCCAGCTATCGCGGGCTGAAATCGAGCAGTTTTTGGCCGATTACTGCGGCGCTCGAAAAGTCATCTGGCTCGGAAGGGGGATCGTCGGCGATGATACCGACGGTCACGTCGACGAGCTGGCCCGTTTTGTCGGCCCCCGGACCGTCGTCGCGGCCGCCGAGAGCGATTCGCAGGACGATAACTTTGCATCGCTGGACGACAACCTGCGCCGGCTGCGGGCAGCGCACGACGCCGAGGGGCGACCGCTGGAAGTGATTCCGATCGCGCAGCCGCGCCCGGTGTATCACGGCTCGCAGCGGTTGCCGGCCAGTTACATGAATTTTTACGTTGCCAATGGAGTGGTGATCGTGCCGCAGTTCGACGATCCGGCCGATCGGCTTGCCTGCGCGGCGCTGGCGCGGCTCTTTCCGGACCGGCAGATTCGACCCTTGCGCGCGGTGGACCTGGTGTTGGGTCGGGGCGGTTTTCACTGCATCACGCAGCAGCAGGTGGCCAGTTGAGTTCGGAAATCGGAACGGGAAGGAAAATGAACCGCAAAGGCGCAGAGACACAGAGAAGAAGACGAACAACGACGAAGAGAGACGAAGAACGGCGAGCAGCGATCGCCACAAAAAACACGAAAAGGATTTCGCATCCTCCGAGCCCCGCGTGCCTTGATATTTTGTTTTCGCCCCTTAGTTTTTTTTCCTGGCCATTCTCTTTCTCTGTCCTCTCCGTGCCTTTGCGCCTGTGGTTCAATTCACTTTCCCGTTCCGAGTTCCCCGTTCCGAGTTCCGAGCTAACCCAGGTATGAATGCTGCTCATTACGACATGGTGGTGATCGGCACCGGCCCCGGCGGCGAAGGGGCCGCCATGCAGGCCGCCAAGCACGGCAAGAGCGTGGCCGTCGTCGAAGAGTTTCATCAGATCGGCGGCAGTTGCACGCATCTGGGGCACGATTCCCAGCAAGGCCCTGCGGTACGCCATCTTTCAGATGACCGAGGCCAACCACAACCCGCTGTTCCACGAGGCCGGCGTCTCGCTCAATTTGCCGTTTCCCGAGTCTGCGGCGCTCGGCCGCCTCGGTCATTCGACGGCAAGTCGACATGCGCCGCAGTTTCTACGAACGCAACCGCGTGCCGGTCGTCGAAGGCCAGGCGCCGCTTTCGTCGATGCCCACACCGTCGAGGCCGACGAAGCCAACGGCGGCAAAACGGTGCTCACGGCCGACGCGTTCGTCATCGCCACGGGTGCCCGGCCCTATCACCCGCCGAATGTCGACTTCGACCACCCGCGCATCTTCGACAGCGACTACGATTCTCGATCATGAACGACACGCCGCAGTCGATCACCATCTACGGCGCGGGCGTGGTCGGCTGCGAATACACGTCGATGTTTCGCAACCTGGGGTTCAAGGTCAACCTGATCAACACGCGCGACAAGCTGCTCGAGTTTCTCGACGACGAGATCATCGACGCCCTCAGCTACCACATGCGCGATCGGGGCGTGCTGATCCGCCACAACGAGCAATACGAGCAGGTCGAGACGCGCGACGACGGCGTGGTGCTGTATCTGAAAGCGGCAAGCAGCTCAAGACCGACATCCTGCTGTGGGCCAACGGCCGCACCGGCAATTCCGACGACATGGGCCTGGAAGCGCATCGGCATTCAGCCCGACCATCGCGGGCATGCTCAAGGTGAACGAGAATTTCCAGACCACGCCAGCCGCACATCTATGCCGTGGGCGACGTGATCGGCTTTCCGTCGCTGGCCAGCGCCGCCTACGTGCAAGGGCGATTCGCGGCCACGCACTTCATCACCGGGCACGGCCGAACACGCGCTGGTCCGCAGCATTCCCACCGGCATTTACACCAGCCCCGAGATCAGCTCGGTCGGCAAGACCGAGCGCGAGCTGACGGCGGAAAAAGTGCCCTACGAGATCGGCCACGCGCTGTTCAAGAGCCTGGCCCGGGCGCAGATCACGGGCCAGACCGTGGGCATGCTCAAGCTGCTGTTCCACCGCGAGACGCTGGAGATCCTGGGCATCCACTGCTTCGGGCCACAACGCGTCGGAGATCATCCACATCGGCCAGGCGATCATGTCGCAGCAGGGCGCGGCCAACACGCTGCTGTACTTCATCAACACGACGTTCAACTATCCGACGATGGCCGAAGCCTATCGCGTGGCGGCGCTGAACGGCTACAACCGGCTGTTTTGAGCCTGCGGCGGGACTCGCAGCCCAGCCCCGATATACCCGGGCGAGCGCCGCGGAAGTTGCCGGCCATTCGGCTGGCAGCGCGAAAAACGGCGCAAAGCTTTACGCCGCTCGGCGCCGCTTGCGAGGTTCTGCCGGCTCGCTTTGATGGGCGCGCAGTTGCGGCACCACCGCATCGGTTGGCAAGTGACCGGCCCCGGCCAATCGCGCCGCCACCGCCGGCGAAGTGACCGCCGGACGCAGATAGTTCCAATAGATCCGCGCCAGCTCGGAAAAGGACTTGAAAAAGTCGCTCGCCTTGAGCTTCGAGCCGGCCACGTCCCGCCAACTGTCCAACGGAAACTCGTAGACGACCTGGGCCAGATACGTTCCGCCCACGTGCCCGCGGCCGGCAACCAGGCGGGCGAAAATCTCGACGTCGAAGATCCAGCGCGCCATAAACGGCTGCTCGAACAATTCCGCGCAGATCTCATCGGCCCGAAACAGTTTGGCGCCGCATTGCGTGTCGTAAATTCCGGTGCCCAGGGCCAGGCCCGCCACGTTGGCAAACAGCCGGCCCAACAGGCGCCGCAGCGGCCGCCGCTGGATCGAATGCCCCAGCAAAGGCAAGCGGGCGCCGATCACCAGCTCGATGCTCGGCTGTTCATCCAGGACCCGGCAGAAGCGCGGAATTTCGTCCAGCGGCGTGGCCAGGTCGGCATCCCAAAAGCCGACATACTGCGGCCCATCGGCCAGCGCGGTGAGCACGCCCCGGCGGACCGCTTCGGCCTTGCCCGAGTTGCGCGACAGATGCACGAACCGGAACTTGTCCGGCGCCACGGCGTGCAATCGCTCCAAGACGCCCAGCGTGCCGTCGGTGCTGCCGTCGTTGACCAGCAGAAATCGGATCCCGCGCGTGGCGGCGGCGAACTCCTGAAACCGCGCGGTGTCGATGCGGTTGGCCTCGTTAAAGCAAGGCACGACAATGATCGTTTGCAGCATGGGGGACATCCTGTCCGAGGAAAACAGGGCGAGACCGCCGAAAAAGTGAATCTGGGCAAGTCCCTGATAGCGATTGTCGGCACACGGGGCAAGGGCAATCCGGGGGGGTGCGATTCGTTCCAAGAGGCCCAAACGCCTGGCGGGGCACCAGTTCGGCCGTTCGTAAGCGCACGACGAAAAAGGCCGCAGCGGTTCGAGCGAATAGGTGGATGAAGATGCCGCCGTGCCACGGCCCGATTTGAGCCTGCCGCTTATAGGCTGCGATAATTGCAACCCGCGGGGTTCACGCTCGGCCGTGACGTTGTAACCGCCGGGGGGCCACCGGCGTTCGTTGAACGCCGGCTAAAGCCGTTTCATACTCAATCCAGGTTTGTGCACCGCGGCTCTGTCGGCTGGTGACAGCCCGCCACAAAAAGAGAATCTCATGCGATTGCTCGTCTTGTGCCCCCATTGCCGCCGGCAGTTCGATGCCAGCGGCCGGGAAGTCGGCAGCTTTTTTCCGTGCCCCTGCGGCACGATGGTCGAGGTGCGACAGCCCGAGTCGCACGAGGCCAGCGTGGTGCGCTGCGCGTCGTGCGGAGCGCCGCGCTTAGAGGGGGCCAGGCAGTGCAGCTTTTGCGGATCGGACTTCACGCTGCGCGAGCAAGACCTGGACACGGTCTGCCCGAACTGCCTGGCCCGGGTGAGCGACCAGGCGCAATTCTGCCATCACTGTGGCACCAGCCTGGTGCCTGAAGAGGTGATCGGCGAGGCGACGACGCTGGAGTGCCCGGCCTGCCGTCAGCAGCGGACGCTGACCAGCCGGCGGATGGGCAGCGTGGCCGTGCTCGAATGCGGCCGCTGCGCCGGCTTGTGGATCGGCAGCCAGACGTTTCGCCACTTGACCGAGCAGGTTGCCCGCGAAGCGGAAAATCAGGACGAGCATTTTGCCCGGCACTGGGATGCCTCGGCCGGAGCCAGGCCCAGCGAGCCCGCGCGGTATCGCCCGTGCGTCGTTTGCCATCAACTCATGAACCGGCGGAATTACGGCTACGCCAGCGGAGCGATCGTCGACTATTGCAAAGATCACGGCATTTGGTTCGACGCCGACGAGTTGCCCCGCATCTTGGAGTTCATCCGGGCCGGCGGATTGGCTCAGACGCGCGGGCTGCCAGCGGCCGATCAACCGGCGGACGGCCTGGAGCCGACCGCGCGAGACACCTCATCCTCCGAGATCCCGCTGCTGTACCAGCCGCAGGGCATCGTGGAGAAGGTGGTCAAATGGCTGGCGGAAAATTTCCGAATCGAGTAGCGCGGAATCGGCGCTCGGCGGGGGCAATTAGATCCAACGAATAATCACCGGCGTTGTTGACCGCCGGCTGTTGGGGTGCCACACCGCGCTTACTCTTGCGGGCCGCCCTCGTCTTCGATCTCGTCGATGTAGCGCCGCAGCCGCTCGACTTCGTCTTCGATGTGGCGGAGCTTGAGCATGTTGCGCACCCGGGTCAGCAATTCGACCTTGTTGACCGGCTTGCTCAAAAAATCGTCGGTGCCGGCCTCGACCGCCCGCTCGATGTCTCCCCATTCGCTCAGCGCGGTGACCATCAGGATCATG
This sequence comes from uncultured Planctomycetaceae bacterium, assembly GCA_963793635.1. Classification (GTDB taxonomy): domain Bacteria; phylum Planctomycetota; class Planctomycetia; order Pirellulales; family PALSA-1355; genus CAWCAX01. Next base: position 2,550,503 of record CAWCAX010000004.1, on the reverse strand, counting down.
ATCTTGCGCGTCTGGGGGTCGTCCTTGAGCTGTTTGCAAACTTCGAAGCCGCTCAGCTTGGGCATCATGATGTCCAGCAGGATCAAGTCGGGATGAAACTGCTCGACTTTGACCAGCGTGTCGCGGCCATCGACGGCGATGGCGATCTCGCAGTCCAGTCCGCTCAAATATGCTTCGAGCAATTCGACGTTCGGCACATTGTCGTCGGCGATCAGAATCTTGCTCTTGCGAGTGGGCGCGGACATAGGCGTCTTTGAGCCTCGAAGCGTGGGGGCGGCGGCAGCGGACTGAATTGGCAGAGCCGATTATAGATGCCCGGTGGCCGGCGCGTGAAGCGTGCGGCTGCGCAGAAACCTGACCGCGTGCATCCCCAAGTGAACACCGCAAGGGGGGCGTCGGCGGGGGCCAAACTCAGTCCGTGCCTTCGTCCAGGGGTGCGGCGGGCACGGAAAACTGCTCGCACAAATCGAACACATCTGTGCGAATCTCGGCATGCAGGGCCTGATCGGCCGGCGCCTTGAGCGCCTGGATGATCCAGCCGCCGATCGTCTTCATCTCCGCGGTCCCATGCCGCGGGTGGTCAAGGCCGGCGTGCCGATCCGGATGCCCGAGGGATCCATCGGTTTGCGCTCGTCGTAGGGCATCATGTTCTTATTGACCGTGATGCCGCAGGCGCCGAGGGCTTCTTCGGCTTGCTTGCCGCCGACGCCCAACGGCGTAACGTCCATCAGCATCAGATGGTTGTCGGTGCCGCCGCTGATCAGCCGCACGCCGCCCGAGAGCAATGCGTCGGCCAGCGCCTTGGCGTTGTCGAGGATCGCCTGGGCGTATTTCTTGAAAGCCGGCTGCAGCGCTTCGCCGAAACAAATGGCCTTGCCGGCAATCGACGTGCATCAGCGGCCCTCCCTGGATGCCGGGAAACACGTTGCGGTCGAGGTCTTTGGCATATTCTTCGCGGCACATCGACATGCCGCCCCGCGGGCCGCGGAGCGTCTTGTGGGTGGTCGTGGTCACAAAGTCGGCCACCGGCACCGGGTTGTCGTGCAGGCCGGCCGCCACCAGGCCCGCGTAATGCGCCATGTCGACAAACAGCTTGGCCCCGACGCTTTTGGCAATTTCGGCGAATTTGCCGTGCGGAATCTCGCGCGGATAGGCGCTGGCGCCGGCCACGATCAGCTTGGGCTTGTGCTCGCGGGCCAGGGCGGCCACCTGGTCGAAATCGATGCGATGCGTATCGCCGCTTCACGCCATAGCTGACAAAATGATAGAGCCTGCCCGAGATGTTCAGCTTCATGCCGTGCGTCAAATGCCCGCCGTGAGCCAGGTCGAGTCCCAGCACCGTGTCGCCCGGTTCGATGGCAGTCAGATAAACGGCCATGTTGGCCTGGCTGCCGGAATGGGGCTGCACGTTGACGTGCTCGGCGCCGAATAGCTGTTTGGCCCGATCGCGGGCCAGGTTCTCGACCACGTCGACATGCTCGCAGCCGCCGTAATAGCGCCGGCCCGGATAGCCCTCGGCATATTTATTGGTCAGCACGCTGCCGACCGCCTGCATGATGGCCGGGCTGGTGTAGTTTTCGCTGGCGATCATCTCCAGGCCGTCTTCCTGGCGCTCGATTTCTTCGGAAATGGCGGCCCAAACCTGGGGATCTTCGTCGGCAATGAAATTCATGGCGGAGCAGCCTTAACGGGCAGCGGCAATTGCAGGATCTGGTATTGTTGAAACTGGAATGCCGATCGTCAATCGCCCTGGACAGGTGCAAACGTCGAAATTCTTGTACGGTAACATTGCGTTAGGCACCGGAGTTTGCGATTAGGGCCCGACATGGGACCGGAACTAATTCCTGCCGACCTCCACGACAAATACGAGATTTTCGAGCCTGAGCATGCGGCCTCTCTTCTGGCGGGCGACTTGCCGGACGGACTTAAGGACATCCGTGATCGCTTGAGGGCCTTCCGGCTCAGGACAGCTCCAAGTTCTCTCGGTTGGGGTAACAATTACGCGGGCTTCGGAGCTTCAGGAGATTTTCGACGTGCTGGGGCGCGGCGCTTCCTGTGGTGCGTCGACGACACACATGGACAAGCTGATACCCAAGGTGCAAGGAGGGGGGGCCGGTGGCTGCCCCCTTCTGGAATTTGGGATCACAAAGATCTGCTATAGCGAGAAGCTTTAACGCACCACTGCCGCCCCATTACGAGCGTGGTTGTTGTATCCTTTGTGGATTGGTCGAGTGTGCAGGTAGCTGTCGAGTTCATCGCCCCACTGCGCCCAACCCCGCCGTCGCGCGTGCGCAAATAGCTCCAGGTATGGGCCCGGGCTGCACGCCTCGATTATATCGTACACCTCATCCGGCTTACGGGAGTGCTCTTGCTTGCGAGTGCTCAGCAAATTGACTTGCGTGCGGCCAGGCTGAAGCGTCCGCATCTTTCCTCGGATTCCGAACAACAGCAATTCAGTCACGTTTCGGAAGTAAAATCCGACACCGCGACCGTCTGGCCCGCCATCTTTGCGGATTTTGTACCAGACGATGTTCGTTTTGTAGGTGAATCCCCATGCCCGCATGACGGACAAACCTTCTTCAAGAAGGGCGTTCGGGCACCATAGATAAAGATGGCTCTTTTCCGTCGTATGGCCCACGATGGGCATTTCGCGGATTTCGTCGAAGGACATCGTAGGGTAGCGCCGCAGGCGCTTGTGTTCGGGCGCCACCTTGCCGGTGCTGTTCTGGAACCGCCAAGGTGGATCGGCCAAGATGCTTGAGTACGCAACACCTTTGAGCCCCGGAAGGCGGATCATGATTGGATCCTTTCAATCATTTGCCCCAAAGCTCCAAAGAGTTTCCGCAACTCCTACGGCGACAGCTGGCGCAGGCCCGCATCTTAATGGCGCACAAGCAGAATTTACAGTAGTCCCGGTGCATTCACGGGCTGGCTCCATTGACCAAACCTCCACTGATTGCTAGGGTTAGAGTAATAAAGCTGTTCCCAATTCGACTTACCCAAGGTGCTGCACCTCGTTACTGTGTCGGAAAGCAACGCAAATCCAACCGCGCCCGCTGATATAACAGCGGGTCTCTCGTTTCAGGACTTAGGCCTTTCGGAGACGATGCATGCTGCGCTCGCCCAGGCCGAGTATCTGCAACCCACCCCCATTCAGGCCGGCCTGATTCCCCGCGCGCTAGCCGGGGTGGACGTGCTCGGGCAGGCTCGCACCGGCACCGGCAAGACGGCCGCCTTCGTGATCCCGATTCTCGAACGGCTCAAGCCGCATAAAAAGGGGCAAGGGCCGCAGGCCCTGGTGCTGGTGCCGACGCGCGAATTAGCCGTGCAGGTGCGGGAAGAAGTCGTCAAGCTGGCCCACGGCCGGCGGATCCACAGCGTCGCGATTTATGGCGGCAAACCGATCCGCGGCCAAATCGAGAAATTGCAGCGCGGGGCCGACGTGATCATCGGCACCCCCGGCCGCATGCTGGACCACCTGGGCCGCGGCACGCTCCAACTGAACGACTTGCAAATTGTCGTGCTGGACGAGGCGGACCGGATGCTCGACATCGGTTTCCGTCCCGACATCGAGAAAATCCTCCGCCGCTGCCCGCGCACCCGGCAAACCCTGCTGCTGAGCGCCACGGTGCCCCCGCCGGTCGAGCGGCTGGCCCGCAGTTACATGCGTGATCCGGAGTCGCTCAATTTTTCACCCACCGACATCGCGGTCGAGACCATCGAGCAGTTCTATTGTACGGTCGATCCGGAGCGCAAATTCGACCTGCTCGATCGGCTGATGAAGCAGGAACAACCCAAGCAGGCGATCATCTTCTGCCGCACCAAGCGCGGGACCGACAAGGTGCAGATGCGGCTGGCCAAGCGCATGAAGGGGGTCGACTGCATCCACGGCGATCTGACGCAAGGCGCCCGCGACCGGGTCATGCAGGGCTTCCGCGACGGCACCGTCCGGCTGCTGGTGGCCACCGACGTGGTCGGCCGGGGGATCGACGTCAGCGGCATTTCGCACATCATCAACTACGACATTCCGCAGTTCTGCGACGACTACGTGCATCGCGTGGGCCGCACCGGGCGCATGGGCCGCGAGGGCGTGGCCTACACGTTCGTCACTCCCGAGGAAGGGGGCGAGCTGACGCGGATCGAAATGCGGATCGATCGGCTCCTCAAGCGGTTCGAGATTCCCGGCTTCGAGGCCTCCGCCTCGCGGAATCCGGCGCCCCCGCCCCGGGCACGGTCTCGGAAACGGGCGCGGTCTCAGAAACGGGCGATCCGGCGCCGGCCGCGGAAGCACCGGCCAAGAAAGCCCCGCTCTATGGCCGCGACGGCCGGCCGATCAAGCGATTCCGCCGGGCGCTGTAAATGAAAGGCAAAAGGATGAAGGCAGAAGGATGAACAACGAGGACAGGCGAATCGCCGGTCTTCATCCTTTTGCCTTCATCCTTCTGCCTTTCCTCTCAAAGTATCTCGAAGAGAGACTGGCTTTTGACGATCGCGTAGTCGTCCGGAAAGGTGTGAAAGGCCTGAATCAGCAGGCTGCGATTGCGCGTTTCGACGTTGATATAGCTCAGGGCGCCCAGCGCCATGCGGCCGCTCGAGTCGAAACGGTGCAACATGCCTTGCCGCTCGCCGTCGTAGGCCAGCTCTTGCTGGAAGGTCCAAAAAACCTCCGGCTCGACCGGCTCCAGCTGAAAGTTCACCTGGTACGACGCACCGCCGCGACATTCCACCCGGTCGCGTCCCTCGCCCTTGAGCCGGCAAGAGATCAAACGCCGCTTCTGCGGCAACGGGTGGTGGGCCGACGTGGCGACTTCCGTCAGCGTCAGGCCCTGATAACGCCAGCAGACGAAGTGGCCGGCACTGGTGATGTTGACCGTGGCCTCGTAGTCGCCCCGCTTGACCGTGCGAGAGCTGTAAACCTCGAACAGCTCCGGGTGCAAGGCGCGGCCGTATAACTGAAACACCAACTCAGCGACTTTCGGTCGGACGGACAGCACAGTCGGGATCCTTGCAAACGCGATGAGTTCGACGAGCCCCTCTCGATAACGAGTGCCATTATAAGCGGGGGGTGGAAAAGGCACAAAGAGACTTTTTTTCTCCCGCGCTTTTTGTGCGCGTCATTTTCGGCACATGTCTTGACAGAAGCGTCGCGCGCCTGTCCGCCATCTGCTAGCACAAAAGCCCGACGGCCAGCGCGCCGCCCGCCCGGCCGCGAGAAAGTCGGCGGCCAAAATCGCTTCACACCACGCCGACAAAAATGTCGTACAGCGCGTGCGTGCCGGCGGCAATGCCGAAGCCGCGATAGACGAACAGCACCGCGAAGAACGCTCCGGCCAAGAACCGAAAGCAGAAACTGAACGTGTCGAACGTCTCACCGTGCGCGCCGGCGTAGTGCGCCGCGGAAAACAGCACGCTCGTCACCACCACCGAAATCGCCACCGCCATCGGGCGCCCCAGCGCCAGCAAGGTCGCCGCCGCGACCACCAACGGCACCAGGATCAAGCGGAATAAAACCTCTTCGTAGATCCCCGCTCCGCAAAAACCGATCAGCCGCGCGGCCCAATCCCACGAACTCTCCGTCGCCAGATTGGCCTCGACCGGCGCGGCCTGAAACAGGTCGATCGCCAGGTATGAAACACTGCGCTGCACGTAGCCGATGCCCAAGAGCACGATCGCCAACAGGGAGCTCTCGACGTACATTCCCAACAGCACCTCGCGCGACAGCCGCCAGCGCTCGTGCGTCGTGTGATGCCAGGCCAGCAGCAATCCGATGGTCAGCAGCGGCAACAGAAAATACTGGCCGAAGCCCAACTGATCGAGCAGGCGCCGCAGCCAGACGTCGGCGCCGTTGCGCATCGCGGCGGGCCCCATGTAGAGCACGCCCCCCTCATACAGCGCCAACAGCGGCAGGACGAACGCCAGGCTCACCAGCGGCCGCCGCGACTGGTACAAATAATCGAGCGAGATGGGCAGCCGGCCGAGCGCGGTCGCCGCCCACGAGGTTCGCTGCGTCTTGCTGCTTTGTTTTGGTCTGGCCAAGCGCGCGTCCCGATAGCGTTCATTTTTTTTGCCGACTGCGCCCGCGCCGATCATGTACTTCTTCGGCTCTGGGCCGAGCGGCGCTTGAGCCGGCCGGGCTTGCGCCCAGGGCCAGCTCGGAGCAGAGCCCCCCTAGTCTGCCTCACGGGTTAAAGTCTGCGGCACCGTCGCCGCGCCGCGTGCCGGGTAGCCGGCCGACGGCTGCGCCGAATTCTTGGATTCCCAGACGCGCCCCAAACCGATACTATATATCCGTACACTCAACGTATTGGGGCGATTCGCGAGTAGCTCTTCCATGAACCATCCCCTCGAACCGTCCGCTGATTTTGTCGTGCGCGGAGCTCGCGGTTCGCCGCCGAATCGGTTCGAGCGCGTGCAGGTCGTGGCCGATCTGGAGCAGCTTGAGACTGGCGGCGAACAGACGGCCGAGTCGCGCGCCCTGCCGACGACGTTTCTGCCCAACGACACCCAGAGCCTGCTCACCCGCAACGACAGTCCGGACGTCGGCTTCCGCTGGAGCATCAATCCGTATCGCGGCTGCGAGCATGGCTGCGCATACTGCTATGCCCGGCCGGGGCACGAATATCTCGGACTGAACGCGGGCCTGGACTTCGAGACCAAGATCCTGGTCAAGCACGATGCGCCGCAACGGCTGCGCGAGGAACTGGCCCAGCCGGCATGGCGGGGCGAGACGATTTTCCTTTCCGGCGTGACCGATTGCTACCAGCCGGCCGAGCGGCGGTTTCGTCTCACGCGCGGCTGCCTGGAGGTGCTGCTCGAGGCACGCCAGGCGTGCGGCATCGTCACCAAGAATGTGCTGGTACTGCGCGATCTCGATCTGCTTGCGGCGCTGGCCGAGAAACGGCTGGTGCACGTGTTTCTGAGCGTGACCACGCTCGATGAGAATCTGGCGCGCACGCTGGAGCCCCGCACCGCTACGGCGACGGCCAAGTTGCGGGCCGTGCGCCGCCTGAGCGAAGCGGGAATTCCGGTGGGCGTGCTGGTCGCGCCGATCATTCCCGGTTTGACCGATTGCGAAATTCCGTCGATCCTGGCTGCGGTGCGCGAGGCGAGCGCCCAATCGGCCGGCTATGTGCTGCTGCGGCTGCCGCTGGCGGTGAGACCGCTGTTCAGCGATTGGCTGGCGCGGAACTTGCCGCTGAAGGCCGAACGTGTCGAGGCGCTAATCCGCTCGACGCGGGGCGGCCAGATGTATCAGAGCCAGTTTGGCAGCCGGATGCGCGGCGCCGGCCCCTATGCCGACGGGATCGGGCAGACGTTCAAGGTCTTTGCCCACAAGTACGGCCTCGACGCAAAGCTGCCACCGCTGGACGAAAGCCAATTCCGCCCGCCGCGACCCGCGTTGGGGCAGCTGCGGTTGTTTTGACTGAGGCATGAGCCTGACGAGCGGCCGGCGTACAGGTGCTCAGGCCGAGCCCTTCGAGCTGCCAAACCGACCGCTCGTTTTTGCCGAACGTCTTCGTGTCGGCCAGCAACTTACCCAAGCGTTCACCGGCTGCTTTCGTCACACGCTCCACCGTTGATTCGCTGAGCGCCCAGTTCATGCAGCCTGTCGCGCAGTTCGAACTCCGTCTGGCCGAACAGTTGGTTGTTCGCCTTGGACGCCAACAGCCGGGCCATCCGCTTGAGCTCATCGTCGAAGGCGTCCCGCAATCGCTCATAAATCCGCTGGGCTTCCGCTTCTTGGTCCGAATTCAGCGGCACGTCAGGTTTGATACGTCCCAGGACAACCCCCTCCAACTTGGGCGGACGATAAAAAACCTCCTTCAAATCACTCTAGCAGAACAAATTTTTCGCCCACAATCGAGGCGCCCAGACCCACGTGCAATCCGCCCGCTGGAATCCCCTTTTGCTGATCCGACTTTCCGATATACTGAGCTGTTCGCGGGCGATTAGCTCAGTTGGTTAGAGCACTAGCTCGACAAGCTAGGGGTCACAGGTTCGAGTCCTGTATCGCCCACTTCTCTTTACTTCACTCGCAGCAGGGACTTGCGTATAGTTCAGCAAGTCCCGCTGCCCGATGGTGAAAGTCGCTTGTCAACATTTTGGCAACACCCATCGGTTTGGCGTGGGATTGGCATGGGAGCAGTCTCATGGCGACCCTTCAGCTACGGGTGGAGTCCTGGCGAGTTCTTTTTCGCTACCAGGGCCAGCAGCACGCCCTGACCCTCGGCAAGCTTCCCGAGCGGGAGGCTCGCCTCCGCCTCGCCCGGACCGAGGAAATCCTCCTCAAGATTAAGCAACGCTGGCTGGAGGTGCCCCTCGGGTGCCCGATCACCGAATTCATTGAACATGACGGCAAGCCACCGCAAGCCAAGGAGACGGCCAAAACCACCACGTGCGGCGAGCTTCGCAAGAGGTACACCGAGGTTATCTCGAATGGCTCCGTCGAGCCAAACACGCTCTACACGCTCAAAATCCACCTGAAGCACATCGAGGATACGCTTGGTGCCGGCTTCCTGCTTTCCGGCCTCAATCACAATCACCTGCAGAACCACATCGATCGCCGGCGTAAGAAGGTCGCCGGCGTCACGATAAAAAAGGAAATCACGACCTTTGGGGCTGCTTGGGCCTGGGCGGCACGCGCAAAGCTCGTCGAAGGAAATTATCCATCGGACGGCCTTCGCTATCCGATCAACAAAGAGCCCCTGTCCTACATGACGCTCGCCGAAATTGAACGTCGCATTAAGGCAGGTGGCAACCCCACCGAGCTCTACGAAGCACTCTACCTCGACGCAAAGCAAATCGCTCAAGTGCTCGCCCACGTCAAGAAGCAGAAGATGCCCGGGTGGGTGTATCCAATGTTTGTTCTGGCCGCTCACAGTGGGGCCAGGCGAGCCGAAATGCTTCGGGCACAGGTTGCCGACGTTGACCTCGTCAGCCGCGTGATAACGCTGCGGGAGAAGAAAAGGAAACGGAGCACGAACACCACGCGCCGTGTCCCCATCAGCGATCTTCTCGCCAAAGCGATCAAGCCGCTCCTGAAGCAGAATCGAATTTACCTATTCGGAGACGGCTATCGGGAGCTTACGGTCGAGGAAGCAAAGCAGTTGTTTTGGAAAACCTTCAAGGGCTCCAAATGGTATGAGCCGCTCACCGGATACCATCTATTCCGCCACTCGTTCATTAGTGCGCTAGCGGCTAAGGCTGTCGACCAGCGATTGATTGACGAATTCACCGGTCATCGGACGGAAGCCCAACGTCGAAGATATAGGCATTTGTTGCCAGCGGTTACGAGAGAAGCGATCAAGCTTGTTTTCGGGTAAGGCGATCCCCTGCCGCCACCTGATCGATCAGGCGGCGCACCACCACCTGGTTAGGCGGCCTCCGGCGGCCAAAAGCCATCCTTCTTGAATGGCCTCATCTCGTCGCTGCTGATCCGCATGCCATGCGGACACTTCGTCGCCTTGATCTGGCCGCTTGCAATCCAACCTTCGACCAACTCGCGAAGCTCGTCCAGGTTTTTGTTCCTCCTGATCTTGAGCAGCTCCTTGGCGAATGACTCGACTGAGTAGCGAGGATACAAACCTTCAGCTTGGTAACGACCGCGTTCCGCATGAGAGATTCGCCACTCGGGATGCTTCCCGGAGCAAGTGTCGGCCAGCCTGGTGCCGATGATCTGGCCCTCTCGGAGCCAGAAGCGCACCTGATTCACGTCGAGGCCCTCTTGGGCGGCAAACTCGGCAGGCGAGTAGGCGACAGCCTGCTTGAGGTATTTTGCCCGCCTTTTTTCATGGCGATCAAGAGCTTTGTAGACGATCTTCTCGAAAAATCGGCTGAAACGTTGATCAAAATCGTCGTCGTGTTCACTCGTTGACATCGACATAGGCCCGCTCCAATGGTTTGTCAAGTTGCTGCATTCCTTGGCACACCAAGAAGTAAACGCAGATGCTCTTCTTAAGTCCAATTTGTTTTCGTAATTCCATACAGATCATGGCGAGGCAAGATGGGCAAATGTCGTAACCATTGAAATTTTAAGGCCTTCTGGCAAAATCCGCCGGAGCGCGAGAAAGCCGCAAAACGTTACATTACAGCTGGACAAAAAAGGGGCACCCCGAAGGATGCCCCCCATCGCCGCTCGAATTGTCGTTGCTCGAATTGTCGTTATTTGCGTTCCGAGGCCAACGTCGTGAATACGATGGCCGTCAAAAGGCAAACAATCATAGCTTTTGCTTCTACTACCATCACCGTCTCCTTTGTGTTTAGTACCCAATCCACCAAGAAACGACACCGACTACCCTCTTGCTGCCCGCCATTCCCGGAGCCCGTCCTGAACCATCTTCGTGCCGCCTTTGATCGAATACTTTCCAAGTTCAATCCCGGCCCGCGTCATGCGATGGTTTCGGCAGTACGTGCCGAGAACTCCCTTCCCAAGAGCAGTCAAAACACCACTCGCGACCCGTGCGCTGCCGAGTCCGATCTTCGCTACCGCTAACGCTTCTCGCTTCGTCATAATTGTCTCCTTTTAGAAAAATGCCCTTACATACTGACGCCACGCTCATTCGACGGCGGTTTACGCTCCGCCGCCTGCTGGTCAAGCCATGCCTCGTAACCAGGATCACGCTCGAACGTCGCCCTGCTGACTGACTGCTCCTTTCCGTGGACATTTCCTCGCTCCTGATTGACCTCCCATTGAGTCGGATTGCCCATCGTTCCAAGCTCCTCCACGGGTCTTACTCCGTCTGGGAACGCCGGAAGTATCTGGGCAATTTCCTTTGAACCTTGCCGAAAGAACGCTCCGAAGTTGTCACCAATCCAATCCACCGTGCGACCGAACCACGATTGATTGATGCGTTCCTGCGTTTGCTTATACGCTTCCTTTGCGATTTGAAATCCTGATTGATGTTTCTCGTTCGCTTCCTCTTTATCCATATTTGGCGCCTCCCTAATTTGGTTTGGGCGTTCACCCACTTCCTAGAACCGGCTTCTTAATCGAGCCATTTCCCCTTGATGCTCAATCATCGCGTTGGTCATCCGAGTCTCTATCTTCCGCCGATGCTCGATCGCCATTCCATGAAACAAGGCCATGATGACGCCGCCATACCAGAAATAAGTGGCGGCATTGGGTTGCGAGGTGAATTTGTAAATCAGCCACCCAATAAAGAAGCACAGCATTGGCTCGCCAAGCTGTTTTGCACCGTCCTCGCCGAACATCCATTCCAGTAACCACGATTGACCGCCATATTCCGAATGCTCACGAACACCTCGCCACCTTCGCACCTCCGCCCCGATCCGTTCGATGAACCAGGCGATGACATCGACCACCAACAACCACATCAGTCCCGGCGCTCTGGCGTACTCTGACACCATGAATATCAGGGGACAGGCAAATAGAAGGCTGAAGCCGACATGATCCCGCCCCATGCCCTTGCGAAGTGGAAGATAAAGCGTGAGCGCCCATATCTTTAAGAACCCCAACCCGCCATTTCCGTTTTGTTTTTCTTGTTGCTGTTGCATCGTTACTTCCTTTGATCGAAAGACACACGGGTAATTGGAAGACCGTTGGCAAACGGAACGCCCGAACGCACGAGAAGCCCATCTACGATGAATTTGTTGCGAGGTCCGCCAGTCCTCATTCCATTCAAGAACTGACCTGGCTGAACGATGTAGTCCCGGTGTTCAGAAAAACTCCGGCTGTAGTGCCCTGGCCCACGAAAGTTGAATAGGTCGGCCTCGCCGTACTGCGTCGATCCGCCGCCAAGCTGAGTAAGCTCCTTTCCGCATAGCTCAGCGGCGTAATTTGCTGTTGTGCTGTCCCCCAAAGCGAGGAACAATTTCGTGCCAAAACAAGACAGCATCGCATCCACCGCCGACTTCGATTGCTCACCCGGCATCACCGCTCGATATGAATCGAGCGATTGGCACATGTAGACCTGACAGGCCCGGTAGCTCCGGCAGCGGCTTAGGAAATTCGCATCGTTATCCGAGATCCAAAGCGACGACTCATCGCCCCAGATCACTGCTACCGGCGAGTCAACCGTAATTCGCCTACGAAGACCCTCACGTTGCCACATCCACTTAAGGCCACCGCCGGCAATTTTCGATAGATCGCCGTGCTCATCTGCTGGAAAATTGACGATCACAATTTTCCGACCCTCTATTTGGTCCCGCGGATTCGTGTTGCTAACCGTTGCGAATAATTCACGGGCAATCCCCGTATTCATCGCGGTGAGCAACGAAATGGTTCCGAGCGACACCGATCCTCTTGTCTCGCTCGCCATTTGCGGCCACTCGCTAAGAAAGAAGTCGCGGGCAAGCCTGCAATCGTGAGCCTCGACATCGGTTGCAACTTTTTGTTGAGCCATCTGCAACACTTTGCAGCACGGAGCATTACCCCACTCAGAAAGCTCCCTGAAATGCGGCACAATAGGAGCCGACATAACTACGTCGTGAACTGCTTGCGGCGTAATTTGGTATCCGGCGAGCTGCAGGGCCGTAACAGCATGGGTAATTGTTCGTTCGTCCTGCTTACGCCAAAACTCCGCGTCACCGCCCGATCCATGAGGCTGGCGGAGAATCACATTCCGCATATCCATCATGAATCGCACTGTGTTGGCTACCTGCCCCGCACCCTCGCCTTGACGCTCGGATTCCCAACCAATCAAGTTGAAGCGTGCCCCTTGATTGATCCCGAAGTGGATCACATCCTTGCTCCGTCCGGTCTTCTCGCACAGTTCGAGCCATTCCTCGGCCTCACCTTTCTTGCCGCACAGCACGAGAATGGAAGTATTGCCGAATTTCAAAAGTGCTCTGGCCACCAATTTCATCAAGCTGGTTTTGCCCGAACCAGTTCTTCCGAACACATGAATACCCCCTTCAGTGAGCGTTCTGACGGTCAAAACATCTTTCTTGGTCCATTGCATCAACGGGGTGTCGAGCATGTCGGTAACTGGCCCTCGCGTGCTCCACCGTGTCAGCCATTCCAGCTTCTTTCCGAAAGCCAGTCGAAGGATGACCGCCCAAAAGACGATCGCCAAATAAAGGGTAAAGTCACCACGCCAGAGCGCGGCACATAAGTCCCACAGCGGATTTAGATATTCACGCAACATCATGCACCGTTTCCTTTCTGTTTGAGAATGCGTTCGATCGCTTTGACGTCGTGGCCTTGGGCAAGCATCTTGCGAACTTGCTTGGCCATATCGTTGAGCCAATCGGCCAAGTCTTCGCCGGTGAAATCCGGTCCGCTGACGATGATCGTGCCGCCGCCGAATCGTGTCAGTTTTGCCCGCTTGGTTTTCACGATCGGTTTGCCATTAGTCCTCCGCTTCGTAGAAATAACCTGACGCGAGAGATGACCGTTTTCTTTGAGCATCGCGCGCTGCGCTTCATGGTCATCGAGCGAGCTAATCGTGAAGGCGCGTTCCGTATCCAAAGACCCCGCCGCGAGCATGTCTTGGATTTCAGGAGCTAATTTTTGGTACGCCAACCATTTGGAAAGCGCGGATTGTCTTATGGAGAGTTGCCTCACCATCTCTGCAATGCTCCACCCTGTTTCTTTTTGAATCTCCGCAACCGCATTGCTCCGTTCCATCGCGTTGAAACTGACATGACGAACGTCGATGGAAAGCTGAAGGATGCGAAGGTCGGCCAGTGACGGACGTTCCTGAAGCACGACAGCCGAAAGATGCGTCAACCCGGCACGTTTCGCGGCAAGCCACCGCCGGTGCCCGTCGACGATCACTGCCTTTCCGGCATGAGTGAAAACGATAATTGGCTGAATCTGCGCCCGTATGCGTAAGTCTTCGCTGAGGGCTTCAATTTCGCCCTCGGCGAAACTCTTTCGCGGCTGCCCCGGATCGGGAACGAGGTCATCGAGACTGATCTTTGCTGTTCTCATGCGTTGTCCTCCTTTGCGATGAGCTGTTACGCAAAGGAATTAATTCGCCGAGAAAGCGCCGGGCAACGTTTTGCAGCGATGACCCGCCGACGAGACAGAGAGAGCCCGGCGCCGAACCAACACCAATCCCACACGGAGATTTTTCAGCGGTGTGGGAACGGTAGTGGATTGGTGTTTCTGAATTGCTTGAAAAAACTTTTCGCGGGCGGGATCTTTGTGGAAAGGACACCTGTGTCCAGTGAGGCCGCATGCACAAAAGCTTTTGACGGAGCTGCTTGGCTGCGGTACAAGAAGCAAATCCGCTCACAAGGGAGGCATGGCAGATGACATTTCATGATTTCAAGCAACTATGATCGGGCTCTATCAACCGCCGCCGGACCAACCACCCGAAAACCTGGTTCTCGTCATTACGATTGACCGTCCGAGCCCGAGCCTTCCCGAGGGCTATATGTCCATGACGGCGCACGTGAAGCCCGGGAATCCAAAGCAGCCGCCCGCGCAGTTTGAGGACGCTGCCGATGGCGCAGTCACCGAGGCGACGATCGAAGCCATCGTTAGAGACTTGCGTTCATACATCGCAACCGGCAAAAAGGCATTCATAAACGAGACTCGCCGCGGCCAGGAGCCGGGCGGCCGAACACCCTGAAGGGCTCGCCCGCTGACAGGCGGCCTTCGACGGCTATTTCTCTTCGATCAAATTCACGAATGAGAGTTTGCTGACGAACGGCTTGCCCGCTTCAGCAAAATCGCGCGTCGCCTGCATGACCCAGGGCATGCGATCCTGATGGAGGTAATCGTACAACCGCCAAAGCTGCTGTCCCTCGATCACCACCATCGTCGGCCGATAGCCAAGGAAGCGAAGCACGATCTTGCCGTGTTCAAAGCGACTGTCGCTATCGAGGTGCCGATACTGAAAACTCTGCACTTTGCCGTCCGGCGTAATGAAATGCACCGAGACCAGCGGTTTGTTCGCCGGCCGGCCGTAAGGCAAATATTCGCTCTCTGCCTGGGATGGCAACCCGAGTTCGTCCGGTTCGCTCAATTCCTCTGCATCGCGGCTCACCGGACTTGGCCACTGCAAGGGGGCTCTACCGTTCATATTGTGGCTCCTTTTGGTTGATGTAACGCTGCACCTCGGCGGCTGCTTTCTGTGCCGCCCACCACGTCGCCTGCTCAACCCGTTCGATCTTCTGCCGCATCCGCTGCCAAAGCGTCGCCTTCGGAGCTTCAAGCAACTCTGTCGCGGTAATTCGGGCATCGCTCCGCTGCACCGCTTCACGCAGTGCGCGGCGGTTGTCGGTGAAAATCTCCGCCGAACGCCGGCCTCGCGACACGGCTACGTAGAAGCTTTCCTTGTTGCCGGCCGGCGCCGAGATTTCAGATTGCACAAGGATAACGTGAGTTGCAGTGGGACTTTGAGCGCCGTACGCTGTCGATACATAATTGTGGGCGATCGTGCCGACGTTCTGGTCAAGCACCCAGCCGTTATCGAGCACCAGATCGCCGGCCGAGGTCAGGGACTTCACGCGGTAGCTCGCCCCATTATTGAGCGTGTGGCGTCCATCCTTGCTCTTGCACTTGGCGGTCGTGCGGATCTGTTCGCCGGCGGCCACGTCAAGCTGGTCCGTGGCGAAGGCACTGAAGTATTTTGGGTTGACTTCGGCAAGCCCGTCCATGACATCGCCCGCCCTCACCCGCTGCCCGGCCATGAACATTGCAACGTTGCGGTGAAAAAGCAGGGTTTCGTCGCCAGAATAACTGGCGAAATCACCCTTCTGTGCGTCGGTCCATTGCAGTGGAACGAGACGCAGCAGCGTATGATCTTCGCTGCCCAGCAGTTCATGGGCCTTGAGCTGCGTCCTCAATTGATGGACGATGCTCGCCGCTTCGCGGTGCGTCGGACACACGATCAAACAATCCTCCTTCTTCTTGCAATGGGCGATATACGAGTCCGCAACCGGGCGATAGGTCTCCCACACCGGTAGCAGTTTGACCCAGCCCAAGTCACTCAGCCGGTCAAAGCCTTCCGTCGTTTTGCCGCTCGCCAACAACTTGACGGCTTCGCGATATTCAGAAACCGTCTGCCGTTTGATTTCCGTGACTTCGGCGACGGGCAGGCAGGCAATTTCCTGCAATGCCCGAAATGCTGCCCCAGGGCCGACGCTGCCGAGCTGGCGATGATCGCCTACGGCAACGACTCGCGCGTCCAGTTGGCAGGCAAGGTCAAAGAGCTTGGCCATATCTTGCGTAGTGACCAGGCCGGCCTCATCGAGCCATATTACGCCGTCTTTCGCGGCAGCTTGCATTTTCTCGTCGAGCAAAAACCGGGCAAGCGTATCGGCCTCATCAAAGCCTTCGCCGCGAAGCACGGTCCGCGACGCCTGCACCGACGGCGCGAGCATGACTACCTGTTTGCCGCATGTCTCAATCTGGGCCACCGCTTCGCGGGCCAGCGTCGTCTTGCCGGTTCCGGCGCCGCCACGAATCAGCATGACCCGATCGGTTGAATGCAGCACATGCTCGACCGCCTTGAGCTGGTCGCCATCCAGCCGCTCGCATTTGAAAGCGATCGGCCCCTCTTCGGCGATCGGAGCACATGCCGCCTTGCCCGATGTGGCGACCGCCAGCATTCGCCGCTCTGTGGCGAGCATGTCTTTGGTCGTAACCCAGCTCCGGCCGGCGATGTCGCGTTTGAGCAGCCCGGCCTCATCGACGCAACTACGGACCCCCTCGGGCGTGACTTCACCGCAACCATGCCGGAGGGCAAGTGTCAGGAGCCGTCGTTCTTCGGCGACGCTGGTCCGGGCAAACGTATGCCCGATCGCAAAGGCCGCGTGCCGCTCGTTGTCGATGGGTCGCCCGGCGCCGTTCGTCTTTTCAGACACCGCGAGCAAGGCCACGCGTTCGTCCGGCGTGAGCCAGCTATCCCAGATTTCGACGAGTTCGCTGTAGGGAACCGTCTCATTCTTCTTCTCACGTGTCGTCGCCGCGAGCTTGGCCTTCTGCTTGGGGTCCGTGATGCGAAGTTTTTCCGCCATCCGTTCTATGACGGACGTACGCTGCGAGAACTTGTCGTTGACCGACTGCGGCACGCCGACGATTTCAAAGGCGTCTTTGGTGCCCCGCGTGGCGTAGCCCATGTCCTCGAGTTTTTCGGCAAATCGAGCTTGCTGGACCGCCTGCCAATAGTAGCCATAGCTCTTGATCTGCTTAAACTCGCCGGCCTTCCATTGCTCTTCGGCCAAATCAAAGGTCACGTTCTGAACGAAGCAATGGACATGGAGTTGAGGGCAAGGCAATCCCTTCACCGGGCGAGATTCCAGATGCACAAATTCCGCCCATACGCAATTGCCCGTGGTGCGGTTCGTATTCTGCTTATCCTTTCTCACCCGGGTCTCCATTTCGGCTTCCATCTCATTCATCGTTTCGCGTACCGACTCTCGAAACGCTTGCATGATGGCGTCGTCGCCAGTCAAGGCGTGCATCACTGACGCTGATTTAGGGGCCGACCAGGTAAAATCGTAGCCCACCCTTCGCCCCTCGGCCGTGATCTTGGTCAACGACTCTCCCGTTCGCGGGTCGAGGTTATCGCATAGATTGTCGAACGCTTCCTTATCGACCTTGCCATGAAGCCCGAGCAGCACGGCGGCCCGACCGCCCCACTCGCCAACGATTTCTTGTTCCTCACCGTTGGCGTAGTAATCCGACTTTGCAAAATATTTTTTCGCTTCGGCTGCATCGTATTGCGGCGTCGTGTTGAGCATGCGGAATGCTAGGCAGGCACGCGTGCAAGTTCAATCTTCGCCAAGAATAACGTACGGAGCCGATACCGATCCGGTGCCAAACCAACATGCCGTCAGTGGACATCACTTCTCCCGATGTTTCTTTCAGCTCCGACACACGGCCTTCTGATGGGCAGCCCTAAAGCCGCCACCGGGCCGTTCAAGCTGCCAAGGCCGCTTTCCAAAGGAAGCCTTCGGCCTTTCGCTTGATCGGTGCGCGTTCGCCCCGGCTTGCCGCGGCTTTGTTCGGGTGCCATCAGGCCGCGAATGGTCGCAGCCTGCAACAACGAAGGAGAAGATTTATGACTGACACCACCAGTAGCAAGGCACCGACCCATATCGCCTATCACGTTCGCGAAGGCAAAGAGAAGGGATTCTTCACGCGAATCGGGGTCGCATGGCTCAACAAGGACGGCAAGGGATTCAATATCCAGCTCGACGGCTTAGTGCCGCTCGACGGCCGGATCACGGTCCGCGTCGCCACCGAAAAGAAAGAATGATCGAACTCAACCGGGCGGGGCTTCGGCTCCGCCCCAACAACCTGAAAGGAATCAGACTATGACAAATCCCACCATCATCAATCCGTTCTTCGACTGCCGCAGGCAACGGCCACTTTTCACGGCCGAAACCCACACTTACCAGCCGGTCTATGCCAAGCTGCCGCGAATTCCCGTCAACGCCAGCCCCGTGCCGACTCTCACAAGCCTTTACCACAGCGCCGAAGCCGGCAACTACGGCGACCGCGGCTATCCGGGGAATTGCGGCGGCAATCTGATCAAAGACTTGCTGAGGTATTTCAAGCCAAAGACGGTTTTCGACCCAATGACCGGCAGCGGCACATGCCGCGATGTCTGCCGTGAACTCGGCATCGCCTGCACCTCCGGCGACATTCACCAGGGCTTTGATGCCTGTGATCCGGGTAACTTCTTTGGCGAATCAGCGGTATTCGAGCGACGAAGCTTCGACTTTGTCTGGCTGCACCCGCCATACTGGCGGCAGAAGCTTTATGCCAATGATCCTCGCGACCTTTCACGCACGCCAACCCTGGACGCTTTCCTGGAGCGGTATGCACTTTTGCTCGCCCATTGTGGCTACGTCCTGAAGCCTGGCGGCATTATGGCCGTGTTGATGGGTGACTATAACGACCGCGAAGCCGGATTCGTTCCCCTCACCTACGACACCAAGCGGATAGCCTTCGAGTGCGGCCTCAAACAGCATTCGACCGACATCATCCGCTTCAGTCACGGAGCCAGCAGTGGCAGGAAGGTCTATCGATCCGCTTTCATTCCGGGCTTGCATGACGTATGCATGATCTTTCAAAAACCGGACAACACCAAGGATGGAGCCAAACCGTGACTTCTCAACTCGACGAGGACATCTTCGACGATCTTTTCCACGGATGCGCCCTCGCCGCATTCGTGGAGCAGGGTCATTTGCAAAAGGCCTGGCCCGACCGCGAGCAAACTCGCCGGCGGGCCTTCCAACTCTACGAAGAACGGCTTGCCCGCACGGAGCGGCACAATCGAATTGACGAGGCACGGCCTAAAGCGTTACCGTGCAACGCAACTTCTGAGGAGCCACATGTCTGAATCTGCCCCCAAAGTGGTCGTCCTGGCCGGTCCCAACGGGGCCGGCAAATCCACGTCCGCTGCAAAGCTGCTCCGTGGCGTCCTAAAAGTCGAGGAATTCGTCAACGCCGACACGATTGCCCAAGGGCTTTCGGCGTTCGCCCAGGATCGCGTCGCCTTCCAGGCAGGCCGCATCATGCTCGTTCGGCTCAAGGAATTGGCCTCCGCTCGCGCCAGCTTCGCCTTCGAGACCACGCTGGCCAGCCGGTCATACGCTCCCTGGATCACTGAACTGCGAGCCGCGGGCTACAAGGTCCACCTCGTATTTTTGTGGCTGCCCAGTGCCGACGAGGCCGTCGCCCGAGTCGCCGAGCGTGTCCGTGCCGGCGGCCATCACGTACCGGAGCCCACGATTCGTCGGCGCTACGACGCCGGCCTCAAGAACCTTTTGACTATATATATGTCGCTTGCCGACACCTGGCAGGTCGTCGACAATAGCGTTGCAAGACGGCCACGAAGCGTCGCGGCCGGCACTTGCCACGGGGAGGCACGGGTCGGGATTCCGTTGACTTGGCAAGCAATCCTTGCCAAAGTGAAACCATCATGAAGCACCACGAACACGATCCCGAAACACTTGCCAAATTGCTCGCGGAAACCGCCGCTGTCGAAGCTGCGATTGCCGAGTCCGTGAACGAAGCCTTGCTCATGCACAAGCGACTTGGCAATCCGGTCGCCTCATGGGAAAACGGCTGTGTCGTTTGGATTCCGGCCGACCAAATTCCCATCAGCGATAGCAGCACGGCTCAGTAATGGCCGCCCATTCGGAACTCACCACACAGCAGGCAGCCGACGTACTGAACGTCTCTCACCCCTTTGTCGTCAAACTAATCGACCAGGGCAAGCTACCGGCCAGAAAAGTCGGCACAGACCGCCGCGTGCTGCTTCATGATTTGATCGCGTTCAAGCAGGCGATGGAGCGAGACCGCCTCGCGGCGCTCGACCAGCTTACCACCCTCGACCAGGAACTTGGCCTGGGCATTAGGCCAATTTAGCCAGCACGTCGATGGCCTTCTTTGCAGCCTCGATGCTGCCAATTTTGCCGATAAGGGCCTTTGCTGCCAGCAAATGTTCGAGCGAAAGCTCGCCGAGTGCCGCCGTGTCCTTGGCCTTTGCCGATGCAGTCGCTTTCTTTCTGCGAACTTTGCGAAAACCTGCCGCCTTCAAAGTGGAGCTGACCTGGGGCGACGAGACCGTGATGCCCTTCGCAGCCAAGGCAGCGATGACATCCCTCGGCCGAACCTTCTTGCCGCCCAGTTCTTTAGCGGCATTGCGGATTTCTTCGGCCTTGTTTACCGAGCTGCTCTTTGCAGATTTCCTCTTACGCCTGACCTTGGTGGCAGTTGCCATGTGACCCTGTCTCCTGAGTGAAAATCAGATGCTTACCGTAGGAGAAAGTGTACCTAACATTTCTACGGCAGGAAAGAACCAGACATTCAGGTCAAATCTAATGCGGGATCTTCGTAAGAAATGAGAAAAACGCTTCGGCCTCCTGCCTCTGCGAGCCAGCTAACTGACAGTCAGTCACGCATCCAACCGGACTGCCTTGCTGTGCCTAAAAAATAGCCATCGCAAGAAAATTGATGCTACAGACCCCTCTCCGGTGCTGCGCACCGGATTTCATTCGCAGCGAATGGCCGTGGACCGAGCCGCTTGAGGCGCCGGAATGTAGCGCAGCGCGGCACATTTCACAATCGATGCAACTGCATCCTATTCGCCGCTCCCAGCAGCGCTACGAGAATTATAACCGAACCATAAACGCTGGGGCTTTCTTGCTGAGCCATTCGTTGAGAGCGGCATGCGACTCAAACTCCGCCACCTCGATGCTGTCGATGGTCGGCCCAGTCTCCCCGACATGCCGGATTTCATCCCGGCTCATCTCGCGGACCCACAGCACGCGATGCCTTTGCAGGCCGGCGTGCGTCAGGTTAATGGAACCTTCCTTCAGCGGCCGGTCGATGTTGCTACCTCGGATCAGAACGAGATACACGAGGTCTCCGGAGAATTTCAGCAGCAATCCATCCGAAGGGTTGTACTGCCAGGTTCCGAGCCACGAGTAGGGGAACCAGATGCTGTTGCCATTCCGCAAACGCAGCTCCACCGCGGCGGAATGCTCTTTCAGTCCCCGCAGATAGCCAAAGGCTCCGCACGAAGCCTCCACGCCCTCGGCCTCCGACTCTTTTGTTGGCGAAGGTAGGATGTGCTCGGCCCGGGGTGTTTTTCGTTGCAATCGCTCTTGATGTTTGGCGTCCTCATCCATGATCCATTCTTCTTTCCTACATTCCGTCTAATTCGCCGGCCGGCTGCATGAAGTCACGCCGCTGCCCAAACACGGCAGCATCACCGGCAAACACCAGTTGCTTCATCAGCCTGGCCCGCACGCGCGGTTGCTGCTGCATATACCCCTTTGAAATCTCGATCGCCGACAACGGATCGTCTGGCCGACTGACGGCCTTCAAAAGGTCGTTCATGTCGTCCGTGTAAATTTGGGCCTGCTCCCTGCCACGTGTCAGGGCAACATAGGCCGTCCGCTGGTAGGTTGCTGGAAACGATTCGCTCGACACGCCGACGAAAACCTTGTCCACGGTAACTCCCTGGCTGGCATGGCTGGTGACGACATATCCCTGGGTGATGTGGCCAAAATTCCGGTCAATAACCCAGCCATGATCGACGACGACGTCGCCGCGCTTGGTAAATCCCTGGACCGTAAAGAGTGACCCGTTGCTTAGGCGGTGCTTGCCGTCCTTCGTCTTGCCACCGGAGGTGACACGAATCCGGTCCCCCACGCCCAGGGCCAACTGCGCCGGCCGGTATGCCTCGAACCGATTGGCAAGTTCGGTCGGCGGTTTGACTCCCTCGCTTACGATCAGGCGCGATCCTTTCTTGTAGCCTGGGGCGTTCTGATGAAACTGAAGCAGGTCGCCGGGCTCGTATTGCGTTGCATCCGCTTTCTGGGCATCCGTGAGGTGGGTCGGAGTCCACACCTGGACCATACGTTCATCGCCAAGCTTGCGTTTTGCCTTGAGACCAGCACGAATCGCCTGCGTGATGCGGTCTGCTTCGGCGTGCGTGGGCGAAACGACGAGGGCGGATTTTTGTTTTCCGTCCTGCTTCTTTTCGGCGGCGGCGGAAAGGTACGCCGCAGCCAATTGCTTGTAACGGTCCGCATCGGGAACCTGTTTGATCCACCCAAGCTCTTCAAGCTTCTCGAACGCTTGCCCGGTCCGTCCCTCGCTCAGCGCTTGTGCAACCTTCTTGTACTCCGCCTTCTGCCGCAAGATATCAGTGACCCTGGCGACTGGCAGCCCCGCGTTTTCCTCCAGGAGCTTCAGCGGTTCACCGGCCGTGACGCTGCGATGCTGGCGGCGATCACCGACAAGGATCACTCGCGCTCCCACTCCTTCGGCCACATCGAACACTCGGAGCATATCCCGCGTGCCAAGCTGGCTGGCCTCATCCACAAGGATGACACCACCTCTAGCCGATTCTTGCAACTTCTGATCTTTAAGGAACCTGGCGACCGTATCAGCGCTCGCAAAGCCGGCTTGCTGCCGCAGCACTCCCCGGCTGGCCTCGGCGGATTGGGCCAGTGCTACCACGGGCTTACCGGCTTCCGCCAGCGCTTCGCCGATCTCCTGTTCGAGCGTGGTTTTCCCAGTCCCGGCGACACCACGAATGATTATTACCCCGTCACGCGAGCCGAGCACATGTCGGACGGCCGCCTTCTGACCTTCGTTAAACCAGTCGCGGGAGCACGGACGATCCGGATCGCCCAGCGGCCGGAATCGCCCACGCCCGAGGCGTGCAAAATCGATCAACCGCGATTCCAGGGCCAGCATCTCTGGCGTCGTCGCCATCTTGCGACCCTCAACCGTACTGCGGATCAGAGGGCGATCCCCGACCTCGCTTGTTACGTCACCCACCGTCACAGCACCCAGCCCACGCTTCAGGGCTTCGGTGATGAGCTTGCGTTCCGGCACTACCGCGTCACGCACGAAGCTGTGCTGAATAGCGTAATTGACGGCGCCTGCTTCGCCCCGCGATTGCCTTGCAACTGGACTCTCGCGGCGATGTACCGCCGCCAGAACATCACGCTCCTGGTCGCTAAGCCGCGTGTTCCATTCCTTTCGTAACGCCTCCCAGCTAAGGGCTTTGCCTTTCTTTTCTCGGGTCTCGGCCCCGAGTTCTGCTTTGCGGTTGGGATCGGTGATCCCCTTTTCCTCGGCCACCTTCTCGATCTGGTCGGTACGCCGCGAGAAGCGTTTCAGCACATCGGAAGGTATTCCGGGGATCTCAAAGTCGTCGCGCTTTCGCTGGACCCCGTAACCCTGGTCTTGTAGTTTGTTGGCAAGCCGCACGCGAAACACCGCCTGGAAGTAGGGAGCGTCCCGCTTGAGTTCCCGGAACTGGCCCGCCTTCCAGCGATTTTCTTCCTCGTCGTAGGTGGTATTGAACACGAAGACGTGGGCATGCAATTGCGGGTCGGGCAGGCCATCGACGGGCCGCGACGTGGTGTGAATAAATTCGGCCCAGGTCATGTTGCCCGTGGCGCGGTTCAGGTCCTGCCCTCCCGTGCGGACCCGGGTTTGCATTTCCGCTTCCATCTCACGCATCGTCTCAGCGACGGCGCTGCGGAAGGCGTCCAGGATGCCCTGGTCACCACTCATGGCGTAAAGCAGCGAAACCGACTTCGGCACCGAGAATGTGAAATCGTATCCCACCGTCCGCTCGGTGCGGGTTCGTACCGTCAGCGGTTCACCCGTCCTGGGATGGAGATTGTCGCACAGCCGCTCAAAAGACAATTGGTCTACCGTTCCTTCCAGTCCGAGGCGGGCGGCACCCTTTCCGCCCCAGGTGCCCACCAGTTCCTGGCCTTCACTGTAATAGTCCGCCGTAGCGTAGTAACGCTTGGCGTCCTTGGCACTGTCCTGTTGCGTGACGCGGATCATGCCTTATTTTAGGCTATCACATATTTCTTAACGTTTCGTTAACACGTTTGTGCTCTCCCGCAGCCAGCCTTGGTTTGCGGAGATTCAGTTTGCCTTGATCCAGCCGATGCGCCACCGAAACGTCACTCATCGTACCGGCAGTTCTGTCCTATCGCGGTCTGTGTCGGCCCATCCCGGCCTTCGTTTTGTAGCACACGTGGCCCCGCATCGTCTCTGCTTTTAATCGAACAGAAGCGGTTGCCTCGGCCGCTGATTCCGATAAACGAGTATCATCTTCAGCTTGCGACGCAGAAGGTACGGTGGTAGAGGTCGGCGATGGACAAACACATGGCAACAACTCTGGCCAAAGCACTGGCCGTCTCGTGCGTGCGCAACACGTTCCTTGAGACGCTGCACGCTGGAAAGGCTGTCGAATCGCGGCTCGGCGACTTTTCGGACGTGCGAGTCATCACGCCCGCCCGCGATATTCCCTGGAAAGAGCTGTCCCGAATTAGCGACGAAGAAATGAAAGCCCTGATGAAAGAGGTCGTCAACAAGCTCTACACCACCCTGATCCGCCTTGACGACGAGGCGTTCACGTCCGCATTGCTTCATTGGGGCGCACGACAGACGCTGCACTGGGATGATCCGGAGTTAGTTCCCGGCTTCGTATATCCCGACTAAACCAGCAGGGGCGCGGCACAGGCAACCATCCCTGGGATGTCCTTGTGAACCTGGTGTACAACTTCTTCCGTAGCGCAAGAATCGCGGACACCAGCGCTCAGTGCGTTTCTCCGAGACAATTACGTACGATTATGATAGAATTGATTGAATGGACATAAGGGGCCGACTGACCAGGAATATGACGCTCTTCCGCCTATAGGCCACGAAATGATGAACTTATTTGGGGCGCGCGAGCAGACAGGGACTTTGATATGCACGATATTCCAGAAACGGGTTTCTTACGATTGCCCCAAGTGTTAAACGTTATTCCTCTCGGCAAAACGAGTTGGTGGGAAGGGGTGAGATCGGGGCGTTTTCCGAAGCCGGTTAAATTGTCAGCCCGATGCACGGCTTGCGCGCTGAGGACATTCGGGAGTTAATCAAGAGCTTGTCGGATCCTCGCAATTAACATTGTGTTGTAATTTAGCTAGTTCTTTTGATAGAGTCTGTGTAATAGAACTCGTGATGGCGCGTTAGGGGTACAAAAGCGGGGTATCTGTTTGTGCTCCAGAAGTAAATTCTTATTTACTTCAATAACTTACCTGACAAATATGGCTCCGACCGGGGGCACCATCACATTGGACGCACACGTCCGCCTCTATCCGTAAGACCAAGTATCAGAGCCGATCTTACGCCGATTACCTGTCGCGGATGTCCGAAACAAATCGTTGACAATCGGTTTATTTTCGGGGTACTTTTAGGACTACATACCCCAAGGATGGAAGAATGTACCCCTATGCCCCAATCGCTCTCAGATGCTCAGGCCCGCAACGCCAAGCCAAAAGCAAAGCCTTACAAGATCGCAGATGGTGAAGGCTTATTCCTATTGGTCACGCCATCCGGCGGCAAATACTGGCGGCTGAAATACTTCTTTGCGGACAAGGAGAAGCTTCTGGCCTTTGGGGTCTACCCCGACGTTACTCTAGCCGATGCCCGCGAGCGGCGTGCGCAAGCTCGCAAGGTACTTGCCGCCGGACACGATCCTGCGGAGGCAAAGAAAGAGGCCAAGCGGCTCGCCACGTCCAATGGGGCAAACACATTTGAGGTGATCGCCCGCGAGTGGTTCGCAAATCGCAAGCATGCCTGGGCACCCATTACCGCCGAGACCAAACTCGACCGTCTCGAAAGGTATATTCTTCCGAAGCTCGGCCCGAGGCCAATTGCCACTATCACCGCCCCTGAAGTTTTGGCCATGCTTCGCGTGGTTGAGGAGAGAGGTGCCTTGGAAACCACACGGCGTCTGATGAATATTTGCGGGCAAGTCTTCACTTATGCCATAGCTACGGGCCGGGCCGACCGAAACCCGGTTCCTGATTTACGTGGGGCGCTAAAACCGCAGATCGTGAAGCATCGCAGCTTCCTAAAAGAAAATGAGCTGCCATCCTATCTAAAGAAACTGGAGGTCTATGACGGAAGCTTGCAAACCAAACTGGCTCTCCGCTTCCTGTTGCTCACCTTCGTCCGCACGAACGAATTGCGAGGGGCACAATGGACGGAGATTGATTGGGACAAGGCCGAGTGGCGAATTCCCGCTGAGCGCATGAAGATGAAGGAACTGCATATCGTACCGTTGTCGAGGCAAGCCATTGCCGTTCTTCGGGAATTGGAAAAGCACTCCGGCAATCGGCAGTACGTGTTTCCAAATCAGCATAAGCCCGCTACGGTTATGAGCGAGAACACCATGCTCTATGCCCTTTACCGCATGGGCTACCACTCGCGTGCGACCGGTCACGGATTTCGTAGCACTGCCAGCACGATATTGAATGAGCACGGTTTTCGAGCGGACGTGATTGAGCGTCAGCTCGCTCACAGTGAGCATGACAGCGTCCGGGCTGCTTACAATCATGCGGTGTACCTGCCGGAACGCCGGAAAATGATGCAATGGTGGGCCGATTATCTCGATACGGTTGCTGGCCGACCAAAAGCAAGGCGCTCGCCCCGACGGGTCAGGAGCAATGAAGGCGACTGATGCAGACTCGCCCAACGCGGGCGGCCAGGCTTTCACCCTCATCCGAAACTTCCATCACGCCGCGCCTGTCCGGGTATCGCGGCGTCAACCAAATTAGATTCCGAGCCGTTGGACGTCTCCGTCGCTCGGCTGCATTATCCTCCCGCTCCTCCCGCGACCGTCGAAATTGGCGTCGGCGGTTTGACTTGCGGGAAGCTCTGCGTCCGGCAAGGCTGCGCGCTCTTCGCCACCCCGAAAACATCACGTTCTCCATGAGTCTCCACGACATGGGATGTGAATATTTTCTGAGAGCTTCAAAACACACTAAAAATAGAACAGGCGTCTTCCCTATGCTCTGCATAGGCCGGGTGTCCCCGGGGAAATACGTCAATCGAATGTTCTCATTTCCGCATTTCCGTGTCGACGCCTTAGCACTGTCATCTGACCGAGCAAAGCTGCGGCTTTGCACGTCTCGCTCTTTATAAAAGCCTTGATAACTGCGGCTTTCGAGTATGTGACAACGCTGTAACCCGCACTCAGCCTATTGCGCGATGCCTTGAAGCGTGATAATATCCTTAATACGGGTTAAGGAATGGCCCGCATATCATCAAGGAGGATGTCATGCCACGCAAACAAACACCAGATCAGCCATCACCGCAAACGGAAGTAGCGACAGTCACAGCCACTACCGCGACGGAATCAGCAGAGACTAACGGAGAGAAACCCACCTTTGCCGAACGGGTCGGCCGGAAAAGCGAAAGAGTGGCCGTGCCCGATCCTTTCGGCATCGCCGGGGATTACGTTGCCGGCGTCCACCTGATGGAGAGCAGGCGGGATCGGCAAATGGCCATCAAGTTCGACGAGAAACCAGGCCAGCCGGTTATCGACAAGCTAAAAGAAGCGGGTTACCGCTGGAACCCGGCCGAGCGCGTGTGGACGCACCCCGTGCGGCAGGCTTCTGCGCTGAGCACCAGGATTGAAGCGGAACGCCTCTATCAGGACACCCGCGAGATGATCCGGCAGGAAAAGGGTCTCGAAACCAAGCGTATCGAAACCCCGGAACAGATTCCCTTTTAATCGCCACCTGCCCGGGATCACCCCCATGACCGTGCCTATCGCTTACTTGCTTCATAAGCCTGGACCCCAGGCCCGAATGTTGTCGGGTAAGCGGGGGCGTGGCCGTGTGAGGTGACCGTGCCCAGCATCACCCGCATTGACCCATCAGTTCAATCGTCGCGGGATGCACGGCAAGCACGATGGGTTTTTCTAACGGCTGAGGGCCAACCGCCCCCCTTCAGTCATCGCATGCGTCGGCAGCGCCAACGAGCTTCGCGTTCCTGACCATGTCGAAGAAACCGCCTTTCTGGCGACAACCCTCTCTTTTCCCACCTAATCATGGCGGTTCACCCGAGTCGCAAGATCCTGTATCCTATTCACCTGAAGGAGACCCACATGCAGTACAAAACGATCGTCCTGGAGCTACTGAAACAACAGACGGAGCTATACGAACAGCTACGGATCAAGCGAAAACTGATGCCGACGCTGGAGATCTGCGCCAAGGAACTAAAGACCAGCCACCAGGCCTGGAAGGAAACCCTCAAGGAGGCGAAGCCGGAGAGCGACCCGAGCCAGGTCAGCAGCGAAGCCCTGGAGATGGCGCTCAAGGAACTCACCGATCGTTTGGCGTCCGCGTCTCGTCAGAACGAGAACCAGTGCTTTCGCTCGACGAAGTCATGGCACAGGTGGGGCGTCACACGTCGCGCGACTAAACTCGTCGCGGCAACCGCCGAGCCTGTTTGACTCCATTCCGGACGATCCGGTCTCGATTACCCCCGCGCCGCGGCCGGGTCCCTCCACTGCCGTTCCTGCCGGCGCCATCAATCCGCCCGCCAATCAGGCTCCTCACCCCGAAGACCCGGGGCAGACGCCGTCCGTCCCGATTGCCAGTGGCGAAAAGGGGAAAGCTCGCGACATCCTCGCCGCCATCCGCATTTTGAAGACCGTCGAACAAGCGGGGCGACAGGCTACTTCGGCAGAAAAACTGGACCTTGCTCGATTCGCGGGGTTCGGCCCCGTGGCCTTGTCCATTTTCCCCGATCCGGTCAGCGGTAGATATAAGGACGCGGGATGGCAGGCATTGGGCGAGGAACTCAAATCCCTTCTTACCGCCACGGAATACGACAGCGCCAAGCGCACCACCTTCAACGCGTTTTACACGTCGCCGACCGTCATCACCACGATCCACGAGGCCATCGCCCGCCTGGGCGTGCCGGCCAGCGCCACCATCCTGGAGCCGGGATGCGGCACCGGCAATTTCATGGGACATGGCCAGCCGGGGCACGCTATATCGGCGTTGAAATGGATTCCATATCGGGGCGGATTGCGAAAGCACGCCACCCCGGCCAGGACATCCGCATTGAGAATTTCCGTGACACACGCCTGCCAGAAGACCGCATCGACGCAGTCGTCGGAAACGTGCCGTTCGCCGACGTAAAGCTCGATTATCAGGGCCAGAAGCTCTCCTTACATGATTACTTCTTCGCCAAATCCATCGACGCCCTAAGGCCCGGCGGCGTCATGGCACTGGTCACCACTCACTTCACGCTCGACAAACAGAACGCCGCCGTCCGCGAGTACCTCGCCTCCAAGGCCGACTTTGTCGGGGCCATACGCCTTCCATCCGATGCATTCAAGCGGGAAGGAACCGCCGTAGTGACCGACATCGTGCTTCTTCGTAAGCGGGCAACTGGGGTGCCAGCCAATCATGTTGATGACCAGTGGCTCAGCATTGCTCCGCTTACGATCGATGGCGCAGAGGTATCCGTCAACCGCTACTTCTTGAATCATCCCGAAATGGTCTTGGGAGCATGGTCCCGCAAAGATACGCTCTACGGGGGCGAAGGGTACAGCGTTAAAGCCCAGGGCGATCTGTCCGGGCAACTCAAGGATGCCATTCACCGTTTACCCGAGTTCGAGCTGCTACAGGCGTCGACAATCTCCGATGCAACAACGCCCGTCTTTACACCGCCGCCAACCGAAAGCCACATTGGCGAAGGCAGCTTCTTCGTAGGCGATGACCGCATCGTGCATCAGTCGCAAGGCGGACAAGGGGTGCCCGTCGTCTATGGCGGCAGGGCGCTGAGGTCCGATGGCACGCTGATCGGCAAACGCCTCGCCGCACTGGTCGGCCTGCGTGAACGTGCCCGCCGCGTGCTGCAATCGCAAAACGAAGGCTGGCCCGAGGCGAACCGCAACGAGGCACGCCAGGAACTGGTCCGTGCCTACGACCGGTTCGTGGCCACGTATGGACCGATCAACAAGACGACGTTCGGCGAAACCTCTGACGGCGGCATTATCCGCCGCATGCCCAACCTCGTGAAATTCCGGGAAGACCCCGATGCGATGCTCGTCATGTCCCTTGAAGATTATGACGAGGTGACCGGCAAGGCGACCAAGGCCGCCATCATGGTGAAGGACGTGGTCGGCAAGACGCCGCCCGTCACACAGGTGAGAAGTGCCGAAGAAGGATTGCTCGTCTCCCTCAACCAGCGCGGGGCGGTGGACCTGCCGTTCATTGGAACCCTCTACGGCAAGCCGAAAGCACAGATTGTCGCCGAGTTGGGCGATCTAATCTTCCCTGACCCGCAGTCCAGAACCTGGCAAACTGCCGACGCCTATCTCTCCGGCAATGTCCGCGCCAAGCTCGCCGCCGCCGAGGGCGCCGGCCCCCAATATGTGCGCAATGCGGGCGCCCTGCGGGCGGTGCAGCCGGAGGACGTGCTCCCCGGTGACATTGACGCCAATCTCGGGGCACCGTGGATATCTGAATGCGGCAACGACATCATTTTCCGGCGGCGCGGCCCTTCCAGGGCCTGCCGCCGATGAGAAATGGTACGATTTGGCATTCGCACTGCCCGGCGGCGCTGAAGGAAAGCTATCTCACAGCTAAATTGCCGTTAGCGGCACAATCACTCGCCGCCATCGCGCCGCTGTGGGGAGAGCCTTAAGATGGTAAAGAAACCAGCGGATAAGACTCTCCCGGATTCATCGGCACGCATGGCAGCGTTAGCGGACCATAACCGCAGTCTTCTCGTGGAAGCGGGCGCTGGTAGCGGCAAGACTGCCCTCATGGCAGGCCGGGTTGCTCTTCTTCTTGCCGGGGGTGTTCATCCGAAGGACATCGTCGCAATCACTTTCACTGAAGCCGCTGCTGCGGAATTGCAGGAGCGCATTGAACGCACCGTGCAGAGGTTACTCGGTGCAACAATCCCGATCGAACTTGCCGCGACTCTACCAAAGGGACTTTCCGCCGAACAACGGAATCACCTTGAGAGCGGGGCGGCTGCACTTGATGAAATTACATGCACGACGATACACGGTTTCTGCCAGCAGTTGATAAAGCCGTATCCGGTCGAGACCGGAATTGATCCGGGCGCAGCCATCATCGATCCAGCCGCGGCCGAGCTTGCTTATCAGGATTTGATGGACGCGTGGCTTTCAGCCCGGTTCGGCAGAGATAGGGGCTCCACCGCCTCGCGCAGCACATCGCCCGCCGGGCGGTGTTCTTCATCCGCCGCCGCTTGCACTTCGGCACCCGGCGGCCTGGATTGCCGTGCGCTTTATGACGACGGCGATTCCAATTTTTTCGTCGCTTCGTCGACCGTCAATCGCTTTGGCGGTTCGCCGCAAGGCATAGCTCCGCGGCCTCACCTTTGATAGACTCCAGCCGCTCCATGAAGGAGCGGTTTTTTGTGTCCTGAGTAAGCCGACTAACTGTCCAGTTGACCAAGAATTTGGATGCAATTTGGTAACAGATGTCGGCGATTCCAATCCAACTCCGACTCTGCGCCAAACCGACATTCGCCCAAGAAATCACGGCGTTTTTAGCGACTTCAAACGCCAATCGGATGCCAGTCCGATGACCAAAACCGTTTCGACAAGCTAGGGGTCACAGGTTCGAGTCCTGTATCGCCCACTCGATCAGAAACCTTGCCGAAACCAAGACTTAGGTTTCCTTCCTTCCTGGGAAGTGCGGCGAAGAGCCCGCAGCGATTTGTCGGTAGTTTATACCGACAAACTGGAAGGAAGCGTCCATCGTGGGACGAAAAGCAAGTGTCCCCACGTATCGGCTGCACAAGCCCTCGGGGCGAGCGGTCAGGTTCATCAACCGTCAAACCATGTACCACCGTTCCAGGATGAAGAACCTGGAGATGTTCTCGATTCCAGTGGCGGCATCAGAAGGAAAAAACCTCCCGAAGAATGAAAAGGGGCGGCGAGGCTAGTTCAAATATGATCCCATCGATTGCTCTCTTTGTCCTTCTTGCCGCTGCCCCACTCAACCCCGGCGATCAAACTCGCACGCTTAAAGTCGGCGACCTCGAACGAGAATATTTTGTCCACGTCCCTCCCAAGTACGACTCCAAGAAACCGACCTCGGTTGTCCTGGTGTTTCACGGCGGCGGCAGCAATGCAGAACAGATAATTCGCTACTGCGGCCTCAACAAAAAAGCCGATGAGGCGGGCTTCATTGCCGTCTATCCCAATGGGACCGGGCGGCTCGAAAAGATGCTGACCTTCAACGGCGGCAACTGCTGCGGCTACGCCATGAACAACAACGTGGATGACGTGGAGTTCACTCGAAAAATTCTCGATGATCTCGCCAAGTCAGCGAACATTGACCCGAAACGGGTGTTCGCGACCGGCATGTCGAATGGCGGCATCATGTCGTACTTGCTCGCCTCGGAGCTTTCGGATCGGATCGCTGCTATCGCTCCGGTGAGTGGCCCAATGGGAACGGACACCTGCAAACCGAAGCGGCCCGTGTCGGTCATCCACTTCCACGGAACCGACGATGAAAATGCACCGTTCAAGGGTGGCAAAGGGGAAAGGAGCGTATCCGGGACCGACTTTTACTCCGTGGATCATTCAATCCAAGCGTGGGTGAAAGCCAATGGCTGCGCGAAGGAGCCGGTCGTCACGAAGCTCCCTGATACAGCAAAAGACGGGACGACAATCATCAGAAAGGCTTACGGCAACGGCAAGGACGGCTCCGAGGTCGTGCTGGTCATCATCGAAGGCGGCGGGCATACATGGCCGGGCCAGGAAACACGGCTCAGGATGCTGGGAAAATCCACCAAGAACATCTCAGCCAACGATCTGATGTGGGAGTTCTTCCAGAAGCATCCGATGAAGTGAACAGGTGAACTGGATAAGTTCACCAGTTGCAGCCACGGGCGAGTGCTTCAGGCCAATCTCATCGCCCATTCCAACTCAACCAGCCGACCACGATTAAGGGCCTGCTGCCTTTGAGGGTGAAATGGACCCCGGAAACTGGACCACCCGAGATGTGTTAGAAAAGACTCTTTTGGGGTCCACTTCAGGGCCCACGGGCAGCCGTTGCACGGCCGAGTAATCTGCCCGGTCAGGTCATTCGGAAGGCTTGCTTCGCAATCCTCATGAACATCAGTATTGCAATGCAGGGAATTATCACCGTCTCGCTTGCAATAAAGCTGCGCGCGACCTCATGAACGATGAGCAGCGGGTCGAAATTGATCGAATGTATAAAGTCTAACCGTGGCATACTGAATTGTAGGATGCGCTTCATTGCTCCGCCAACAAATCATGGGCCCGAGCTGCTCGATTTCTTGTGCTCTATCCGTATAATCGGCCAGCCAGTGCAATGCGCAAAGCAGAGGGCATGGCCGCTCCGTGAGCATACGAGCCTCATGCTTTCGGCAGCTTCTCCAATATCGCATCCATTTCGGAAGCGACAAAAGCCCGCACGGTCGAGGTATGCACGTTGTCGAGCGATCCCAAGTACAGCATGACGACCGTGGCCGTCTCGTCGTCCGGTGCTTCAAAAATCAGCAGGCCATCAAAGTCTCCGAGCGTCCAGTATTGGCCGACGACCTTGACTCTCATCTTCTTGGCAGCAGCCTTGAACGCAGCCGCTCTCTTGGTCGTTTTCTGGATTTTCTTTTCGCCCTGGTCGGTAAACTGGAGCGTGGTAATGAAGGTTGCCATGACAATTTCTCCCTGATGAGTGGGCCTTGCCCCAGCGACATCTTACTCCGTGACCATCCTCTTACTCCACGGCGGGAAGTCGGTTCCCTAAGATGAAGTTGCAAATCAGCCAGAAGCATTGACGCTGAGCGGCTTCGCTACTCGAAGCCGTGACGAGGAGAGGAACAAATGGACCATTTGGACGTGCCGCAATTCCTCGGACTGCTGGTTGTCATTTTGGGGACCGCCAAGCTGTTCGGTGCGGCGGCACAATGGATCGGCCAGCCTGCCGTCTTGGGCGAACTCCTGGCCGGGGTGGTCCTCGGCATGTCAGTCACCGGCAAGGTAGACCCCCAGAACGAGGTCTTGCACCTGTTGGCCGAACTTGGCGTGGTCATCCTGCTTTTTGAGATCGGCCTGGAAACGGACCTGCAAAAGTTGCTGCAAGTCGGCGGTGCTTCGGCGGCAGTTGCCTTTGTCGGTGTCGCCTTGCCATTCGCACTGGGCTACGTCGTCTGCTGGATGCTCGGTCTTGGCAACCTCGTCGCCATCGTTGCTGGAGCGAGCCTTACGGCTACCAGCGTCGGAATTACGGCCCGTGTTCTGTCGGACCTCAACCGCCTGCAAGAACCGGAAAGTCAAATCATTCTTGGAGCAGCGGTAATCGATGACGTGATCGGGCTTGTGATCCTGGCTGTCGTTGCTGGATTGGCACAAGGACATGAGGTTACGGTCCTTGGTGTTGCAAAGACGACGGGCATTGCCTTTGGATTTCTGGCCGGCACTTTGCTGATTGGTCGGCTGATTGTTCCGGTTCTAGTCCGCTGGGTTAGCCGAGTTGACCTCCCGGGCACACCGACCATGCTCGCAATCATCGTGGCCTTCGGACTCGCTTGGATGGCTGCAACGGTCGGGTCGGCCATGATTATCGGTGCATTTGCGGCAGGCCTATTGTTACGGGAAACGCCGCAATCGCAACAGATCGAACGAGGAGTAGCCCATCTCGGGCATTTCTTTGTGCCACTGTTCTTCGTCTTCGTCGGTGCATCCGTGGATGTTCGAGTGCTGAACCCTGTTGATCCGGCGAATCGCCAGACATTGCTGATCGGGGGCCTGCTGATCCTCGTGGCAGTGGTCGGGAAGTTTGTGGCTGGTTATGCTCCGGTCTGGTTCAAGGGCAACAAAAACGTCATCGGGGTCGGCATGATCCCCCGCGGGGAAGTCGGGCTGATCTTTGCTCAGATGGGTCTTGCCACGGGCATTTTTAATCCCGGCCTCTTTAGTGCCGTCACCTTGATGGTGATGGTCACGACATTCGTTGCCCCGCCACTACTGAAGCTACTCATTCCGCCGCTTCCTGCACAAAGAAAGCCATCCGAACCGGAAGGAATCGAAGACCTGGTGACTGAGGCTTAACTCTGATCGGACGGGAGATAAGCCGCTACGATCGGCCATTGCCGTCAGCGAGCATCCTCAAGGTGCTCTTTCAGTAGCCATATCCGTAGCTCGGGGCATAACCGGCAGCCATTCCGTAGCCTGTCCCGCAGCTACCGTATCCGCCGTAACCATAGTTGGCCGCACCATAGCCGTAACCGGAGTATCCAGGGTAGTAATTGCCGTAGCCTGCTCCGTAAGCGGGATAGCCGGATGAATAGTACGGGCTGATCCCGATTCCAATGCCCAAGCCGCCGCCGTACCCGCCGTACCCGTATCCGCCATAGCCGCCACGGTAGCCACTGCCATAACCGTAGCCTCCGCCGTGGCGACCATAGCCGCCGTGCCCGTGACCATGTGCATCTGCGGTCGCTGCAAATCCTGACATCGCCAACGATGCCACCAAGACCAAGATAATCTTTCTCATGTCAGTCCCCTTCACGCAAGCCGCCTTTTGATTCGTCATGGCCGAAGCTAACCAGTCTTCTGCAAGGTTGGTCATCATGCCATGATTCATGCTCACCGCAGAAGGGATGCCGAGCCTCGAAGCTGTCGTTTAATTCAGGTGAATGCCCGAATCGCTCGTTTTCTTTGGCTCCATTGTGCCCGCAGGATGTCCGGCTGTAGTCGAAAGGATGGCAGCCGAAAATCAGTTTTCGCCGTAGCCAAGGGACAGCGACCGAATGTCTGAACTCACCGCCTACCATGAATGCGGCCACGCTCTGATGGCTGTTCTGCTCTGCGGCGAAATCAAGCAAGTCACGATCGATCCGGACAACGATGACGGCCCGGAGCGGTTTGGCGACACGCAGATTCTCTGGTCACGAGATTCTGGGGACTCGAAAGAGTTCGCCAGGAAGGCCGTCCAGGTCTGCTTGGCCGGGCCGGTTGCTGAAATGGTGTACTCGGGCGATCCGTGGCATCCGGGATTGGTCGCCGAATGGGCCCACGACTGGCGGCAAGCCTGGGAAGCGGCTGCCGTATTGCACGCCGACGACCGAAAGCGGCTGGCGTTTTTGGAGCGCGTCTCAGTCGAGCTTCACCGACTCTTCAAGCGTGAAAATGTGTGGGCGGCACTGGCTGCCTTGGCCGATCACCTGTTGGCCCATGAGACGATGGAAGGCGAAGAGGTAGTGGAGATTGTGGGACAGTGGTTGGGGTGATCCTTCGAGCGTGACCAAGGAAGGCCTTGGGACCAAACAGGTGACTCTTCATGCGGCTTCTTGAACCCGTCCTAATTCAGTACAATCTTTGTCTTGCGATGCCAGATTAGGCATCGAGCCGCAATCTTCTAAGGAAAAACAAAATGGCCGAAGGCACGATCAAGACCTTGACCGACAGAGGGTTCGGATTCATCAAGGTGGGCGACGGGAAAGACCTGTTCTTCCACTCAAAAAGCCTCCAAGGCGTCCAATTCGACGACCTCCAGGAAGGCCAGAAGGTGTCGTTCACGGAAGGCAAGGGGCCGAAAGGGCCATGTGCCGAGAATGTGAAGCCGATTTAGCATTTTTGCGGCGGCTGAGCGTTGCTTTTCAAGGGACAAGCGTGGTGCCGTCGTCACTCAGCGGAAAATGCGGGTTCCAGCAGACCTCCCACAAGTGGCCGTCCGGGCCCTGTAAAACTTTTTGTGTCATTCTAACAGAGGCCTGCTATTTGCCATCCTTCGGCATGCGGCCCTCGAACAAGATGGCAAAGTGGTTGACCGATGGATCATTCCTAAACAGCCTGTCACTTATTCTCTCCAGCTTGGCAGCCCGTCTCGCATCATCTCGGTGGCTTCGGCCGGATTGAACGCCTCGGGGTCGAACGGACCTCGCCATTCCAAGTACATCTTGTGATCCTCGTGTTTCGGATTGGAGATGGCTTCGAGATAGTGGTAGTTGCCGCCCATGCCACCCACGCCCTCGGATGCCCAACACTCAGAATATCCGTCACCGCGAAAATCGGAAGTTATTCTTCGTTGAGCCCTAAGTTAATTGCACGGAGCGGGCTGCGCCAAACGTACTTCCGGCTCACGACTTCCAGGGATTGTGCCAATCGCCCCAACGCTCCAGGTACAGCTGAAATCCGCGTACCGCCGCCGCCTTGCTCTCGAGCCACTCGCGGACGCCGCCGATCAACTTTTGCTCGTCCGCCAATGCCAATTGGCCCACCAAGACCCGCGTCCGCAGGAAGACAAAATACGTGTCCAGCACGTCGCAACGACAATAGTCGTTGATCTCGTCCAACTTGCCTTGGTCGTACAGATCCTGCACCATGTGGCCTTGCACGTCCATCTTGCCGGGCTTGCCGAGTAGATTTGCAGCCAGGTTCAGCCCGCCCGTGAAACGCGAAGAGCCGAAATTAGTGAGCAGCTCCTGCAAGTCGAGATGGGCTTCCAAATTAAACCGATTGCGATGCTGCTCGAACGATTTTGCGGCCAGATTGAACCAGCCCGGTACGCTCAGCCCGAAGCGAAACGCCGCCAGCTCCAGCAGCGGCAGATCGAACGTGCGGCCATTGAAACTGACCAGCGTGGGGCGATGATATCGCTCCCAGCCGCGCCAAAAATGCTCGGTGATGACGTGCGGACGAAATTGCGGCTCGTCGAGCACCGCCACGTCGAGCAGCCGAAAGTCGGCGGCCACCTTGGCCACCGCCACCGAAATCGGCACTTGAAACGTGTACGGAATGAAATCGCTGTCGTGTGCTTCCATCAACTCGTCCCGATAACGGCGGATCGCCGCCACGCCGTCGAGCTCCGCGCCGGGATAGCGCAAGCGGGAAACCAAAGGGCCATCGGCCACGCTCTCGATGTCAAACACGAAATAGGCGGGATCGGGCATGACGACTTTCGTTAGGCGGCGCGAACGAAGTTGGCGGCTCTGGGGATGAGCGAATTCGGAACTGGGAACTCGGAACTGGGAACGACGAAGCCGGACAAAGACGGCAACAGCGCAAACAAAAACCGCGCGCCAGCCTACCAAAATTCCGGGGCACTTGCGAAGATGACTGCCACGCCCGGGTATCGAAATCGCAAAGGGAACCATGAGCGTCCCATGAATAGTCAGCGCCTGCTCGAGCGTTTTCTAAGCTACGTTCGCGTCGATACCATGGCGCGCGAGGATAGCGGCACCTATCCCAGTTCCCCCGGCCAATTGGAGCTCGGCCGGCAACTGGCCCTCGAACTGCGCGCGATGGGCCTGGCCGACGTCCGGCAGAATGAGTTTGGCATCGTGACCGCCACCGTGCCGGCCACGGCGCCGGACGCCCGCGACGTGATCGCGCTCAATTCACACCTGGATACCTCTCCCGAGACGACAGCCGCCGGAGTTCAGCCCCAGGTTATCCACAACTACGCGGGGGGCGACATTGCTTTGCCCGCCGCGCCGGAGCGGGTGATCCGCGTTGCCGAGAATCCGCAGTTGCAGGGCTTGCGAGGCCGCACGATCATCACCACCGATGGCACCACGCTGTTAGGCGCCGACGACAAGGCCGGTCTGGCCGTGATTATGGAAACGGCCGCCTGGCTGCTGGAGCATCCCGAAATACCGCACGGTCCGATTCGGATCTGTTTCACGTGCGACGAAGAGATCGGGCACGGGGTCGACCACGTCGATCTCAACCAGCTTGGCGCCGTCGCGGCTTATACTCTCGACGGACAGGGAGCCGACGAGATCGACGTCGAGACGTTCTCGGCCGATCTGGCAATCGTCACGTTTCAAGGCGTGAACATTCATCCGTCGATCGCCAAAGGCCGGATGGTCAACGCCGTTCGAGTGGCGGCCGATTTTGTGTCACGCTTGCCGCGCGATCGTCTGTCGCCCGAAACCACCTCCGACCGGCAAGGGTTCCTGCACGCTTACGCGATCGAAGGCGGCGTAGCCCAGGTAACCCTGCGCGTGCTGCTGCGTGACTTCGAGACCCAGCGCCTGGCCGAGTTGGCCGGGCAGCTTGAAGACCTTGCGCGGACTGTCGAAGCCGAACATCCGGGCGCAAGCATCAGCGTGGAACGTAGGCAGCAGTACCGCAACCTGCGCGACGGATTGGCGCGCGAACCGCGGGCAGTCGCATTTGCCGAAGAAGCGTTGCGGCGCCTGGGACGAACCGCGCACCGCACACTCATTCGCGGCGGCACCGACGGCTCGCGACTGACCGAATTGGGACTGCCGACGCCCAATCTGTCCTGCGGGCAGCACAATCCCCATTCACCCCTGGAGTGGGCCTGCTTGGAGGAAATGGCTGCCGCCGGCGAGATGTTGGTGATGCTAGCTAGCATCTGGGCGGAGCGGCCCACAGCATGACCTCCGAGCGTGCCGTTTGCTCGCAAACAGCTAGCGTTTGGACGGGAGCCCCCAATTCACTGAATTGCGCAGTTGTTATCAACTTACCGTCCCGCTCCAGTCGACATTAATCGACGAGGGACGATAACGAGCGTCGAAAACCGGGGGGGTTGCCCAGCGTTTGCGGCTCGATCTCGGACGGAATTCGTGGTCGGCCCCTCGTTTCGACGCCATTTCGACTTTGGCCGCACACGGTGCTCGCCCGCGATCTACCAAGAGAGGTTGTTGTGTCACGCCTTGCGATTGTGATTTCCGCAGTCAGCGGCGTCGAGTCGTTGGAAACGACGCTGGTCTCGGTGTTGGAAAATCGTCCCCCAGGCAGCGAGGTCATCGTCGTGGCGAATTTCGCCTACGACGATCCTTACGACCTGGCCGGAGAGGTGCAGATCATGGCCGCTCCGGTCCGCACCGACTTTGTCGGTTGCGCAAATTTGGGCATCGGCGCAACCCAGGCACCCCTGGTTCACGTGTTGGCCGCCGGATGCACCGTGACCGACGGTTGGGCCGATGCGGCCGTCAAGCATTTTGACGATCCGCGCGTAGCGGCCGTGGCGCCGCTGGTGCTGGATGCCGCGCGGCGCAATCGCGTGCTCGCGGCGGGCATGGTCTACGGTGCGGGCGGTGTGCGTCGCCAGAGCAAGCCCGGGCTGCAGCGGGCCGAGGCCGCCGGGGCACGGCAGGTGTTCGGAGCTTGTGGTTTCGCCAGCTTTTTTCGCAAGTCGGCGCTGGCGGCCGTGGGCGGCTGCACGTCGCAGGTGGGTCCCACGATGGCCGACGTGGAGCTGGCCTGCTCGCTGCGGCGGGCCGGCTATCGGGCGATCTGCGAGCCGGCATCACACGTCTATTCTCCGCGCACGCCGCTCCCGCGTGAAGCAGCCTTTGGGCAAGGGTTCTGCGCCGAGCGAATATTCTGGCGCAATGCCGGTTCGATGGGCTGGAAGAAGTCGCTGGCCCTGCATCCCTGGGTGGTGGCCGTCGATACGCTCGCGCATCTAATGAACCCTGCCGTCGTGTTGCGACTTGCCGGCCGTCTGTGGGCTTGCTGCCAGATCGGCGAGTATGTGCGCCACTACCACGAGTTGACGCACAACATGGAGCCGGCCGACGTCGTTCCGATCGAGCCCGCGGCGGGTCGGTTGCGCGTCGACGGGAGCCACGCCGGGACCCGAGAGCCCCGATCGAAGCGCATCCGCAGCGCCTCGGGATCTGAAAGACGGGAGATCGCTTCCCGCGCAGATTCACCGCCGGCCCAGCCACGCCGCAGGCGACACAGCCCGGCTGCCCATTTGTGCAAACGAACCTGCCACGCGAAATGCGCTCACGCCCGGCGCTTGCGCTCCAGGTGATACCGATTCCGCGAGGCACGGCCGGCTTTGCAGGCTCGAATGAACGTCTGGCCAAATCTCGGCCGGGTGCTTGCCGGTCGAACCGCAATTACTCGTCTGCTTCGCCCCGGCCTGCTTCGCCCAGGTCCGCGTCGCCCAGGTCTGCGTCGCCGAAGCCCTTCTTGCCGGGATAAAACAGTTCGACAGTGGCCTTGAACAACGTCAGATCGTCCTCGGGCCTGGCCTCGGCTTGGAAGCGGGCAACCAGCCGAGCCAATTGAGCCTTGCCGTCCGGCCAGCGAACTTCCATCACGCGGGCGCAATCCTCGAGCAGTTGATACACCCGGGCGCGGGTGACGCCCATTTGCTTGGACTGATGACGCACGCTCTGCGGTTCGCCTTCGGTGCCCAACCGGCCGGCGCTCAAGCCATAGATTGTATCGCCGACGTCGATCTTCAGTTGATCCAACAATGGCTGGCTGAAATGCTCGCGGACTTCGCTGGGCGAGGGCACGCCCGGGCGGCTCATCCAATCGGCAATCCACTGCTCGATCGGCAGGATGAACTTCGGCACGAACCGAACCGCGATGTGCTCATCGGTGCCGGCGTCGGCCAGGATCTCGTGTGCGATGTAGAACACTTCGAGCACTACGCGGACCCGCTTCTCGCCGTGAGTCTTGAGCTGGCGAATCTCGGACACCGAGTGCTGCATGTAATACTCGATCGGCGTGTGCCAAATGACGGTCGGCAGCGCCAGCAAGCTGGGAGCCAGGCGGCCGAGCTTCTCGCGGCCGATGTCGTGCTTGCGCACGGTTTCCAGCCATTGGGTCCAGAGCGCCTCGGATACCATTGCCGGGTCGAAGGCGATCTTGTTCTTCTTCGGCTTTTCGACGGCGCGCTTCGCCTCGGCCAGGTCGTTCATGCCGAACGGCACCGCCGGCGGATGATCTTTCGTGGCCCGGGACAACAGTTTGACCAGTGAGCTGATCTTCTTCTGGCCGATGCCTGGGGTGGCCGACAGTTCCTCGAACGGTGTCGCCAGCAGATCCTTGATGGTGCGGCCCAGAAACGCCAACGGCAGGCGTCGATCGTTCGGCATGGCCCAATAGGCCAACGGCTTCTCCAGCCGATCGGCGAACTTCTCGTCCAGCAGAGTCTTGCGAACCGATTGAAAACTACTGACGATCTTGTAGTCTTCGGCCGACGTAACCTTATGCGATTTCATTTTTTTCTCCCGCCCGCTTCAATGCGGGCAAATGCCGCTCGCGCAATGGCGAGCGGCGAAAAACCTCTTCTCTAGTGAACGCGACATCTTAGCGGGCCAGCCATGACCAATTTCCCCCAAACCCAATCTCCCAAAAGCGCGAGCTCGAATTTCGGCCGAGCGCTCTTTGTCGACGGGCGATCCTAGCGGCAAACCTTCGCGGTTCCGCGGGCATCCGGTATCTTCAAACGTCTTCGCCACGACTCGGGCAACCGGATCGGTCACTCAAGCCGTAGCGCCCCACTGGGGGGTACCACGCCTAAGATTGCTTTGCCTGGGGTGGGTTGGCGCACTCGGCAGGCCACAACCAGCACGCCGCGAGACTTCTCGAGCGGTCACGAGCCACTCTCGAAGGTCCGGTTGTATTGGTCGCTGGAGTTAATGTTCGACCCGCGCGCCCTTGCGCCGAAGGCGCGCGTGTTCCAGGTCAAAGACATTTCTCCCCTCACCGTTTAATTTTTATCCGCTTGGCAAACCACGTCAAGTCACACGGCTTCTTGATAATGACTTAAAGTCATTATATAAAACATGTTAAGGAAAATCGTCGGGCACCTGAAATTGTCACGAGACCTCCCTGTTCGTGCAATGTATTCCTCGCCAAATCCAAAAAACCTAGTTTGCCGCGGGCAGTCCTAACGCGCCGGATAGTTCAAACTCCTCGAATCCGGCGGTTTTCGAACGCCACATCTCAATCGGGGCAGCGGGCCCCCGCGATGCAACCAAATCCAGCCGGGACGATTCCGTCGGTGCGGGATAGAACATCTCGGATGCGGCCGCCCAGTCGCTCAACCGAGTGCATTTGCCCTGGAAGGGTCGATTTGCGGCCTGCCAAAATCACGTGATCTTGGACCGTGTTGGGAGCGGGTGCAGTTTGATGGATCGGACGGAAAAATATTGCATCGTGGGCGCCGGCTCGTCGGGCCTGGCGGTCGCCAAGAATTTCCGGCAGGCCGGAATCGCGCTGCGACGTCCTGGAGCGCGAGGACGACGTGGGCGGCAACTGGTACTACGGCAAACCGGCCAGCAGCGTCTACCACTCGACGCATTTGATCTCGTCGAAGCGGCTCACCGAGTTCACCGACTTCCCGATGCCCGCAGGACTATCCCGAATATCCCAGCCACGAGCAGGCCTGGGAATATTTGCGATCCTACGCCCGGAACTTCGAGCTGTACGCCACAGATCGAATTCAATCGGTCGGTCGAGTCGATCGAGCGCAGCGGCGAGCGATTGGACGATTGCGCTTGCCGGCGGCGAGGTCCGCCGCTACGGCGGCCTGGTGATCGCCAACGGCCACAACTGGGATCCGCGGATTCCCGCAGTACCCGGGCTCGTTCGCCGGGCTTACGCTGCACTCCTCGCAAGTACAAGACCCCGGATGTGCTTCGCGGGCGGCGAGTGCTGGTCGTGGGGGCCGGCAACTCGGGCTGCGACATTGCCGTCGAGGCGGCTCAGAACGCGGCGGCGACGTTTCATAGCCTGCGCCGCGGATATCACTATCTGCCCAAGTTCCTGCTGGGCAAACCGACCGACCAGTGCGGCGAGCGATTGCTCGGCTGGCGCTTGCCGCTTTGGCTGCGCCGCCTGATCACCCGGCGTGTGGTGCATCTGGCGCTCGGCGGCCCGAGAGTTACGGATTGCCTGCGCCCGACCACAAACTGTTCGAGACGCATCCGATCATCAACTCGCAGATGCTGTATTACGTCGGTCACGGAAAGATCCACGTCAAGCCGGACATCCAGCGGCTGTGCGGCACGCACGTCCGTTTCGTCGACGGCAGCGCAGGAGGCGATCGACGTGCTGATCTACGCCACCGGGTTTCAGATCAACTTCCCGTTCATCGATCGCAAGTATCTCAACTGGACCGGCCGAGCGCCCCGAGCTGTTCTTGAACGTCTTCCACCCCGAGTACGACAACTTGTTTGTAGCCGGCCTGATCCAGCCCGACAGCGGGCAATGGGGGCTGGTGGATTACCAGGCGCAATTGATCGCCCGGTTCATTCAGGCCTGCCGCCACGCGCCAGACCGTGCCGAGCGCTTCCGGCGATTGAAGCGTGCCGGCCAGCCCGACCTGGCTTCGGGCATTCGATACGTTTCTTCGACCCGCCACTTGCTCGAAGTCGAGCACTTCAGCTATCGCCGGCGGCTGGAGCGACTAATTCAATCGCTCAGATAGCCCGTGGAGGAGAATCGCAAAGCAACGAGAACCACAGAGACACGGAGGCACAGAGAGGTCACGAAGCAGGTTATGAGGCCGATAGATCGCGGTCGCCG
Organism: uncultured Planctomycetaceae bacterium; assembly: GCA_963793635.1. Taxonomy (GTDB): domain Bacteria; phylum Planctomycetota; class Planctomycetia; order Pirellulales; family PALSA-1355; genus CAWCAX01. Next base: position 2,505,984 of record CAWCAX010000004.1, on the reverse strand, counting down.
ACGCACGATGTCGCTATGCTTTGACACGCTCTCTGGAAATTTTCTCGTGGTTTACACATTCCGTCGAATCCCCCGTATCCCCCGTCAACTCCATATCCCCTTTCCCTTCGTCGGGTCGCCGTAGTGCGATTTGATTCTGAGGGCTCACGACTCGGGATCCGCTTCCGGTTTTTCGGCCGGCGGAGCGCCGACTTTCGGTTTGGCCTTCGGGCCGGCCTGGATTTTGCGGCCGTAGCGCGACAGCTCGGGATCCTCGCTCTTGGCAAACCGGCCGCCGAAGTCGCGATAGGCTTCGGCCGCGGCTTTGTCGTCCGGCAGGCGATTGATGATTTTCACGATTGCCGACGCTAGACGCAAGTGACGCGCAGTCGAGCTCCTGCGCCTGGCAGTACTTCTTCAGTTCGGCCAAGAGCGGCTCCAGGTCGGCCGGCGCGAGCGCATCGGCGTCGAGCGCGGCGCTCCAGCAGATAAAACCGGGCCGCCTCGGCCACCTCCGGGCGATCGTCGTGCTCGTGGGCCGCGGCCAGCTTGGCCAACTGCTCGTCGCTGGCGGCGCTGCCCTTGTCGGCCGGCACCTTGTCGGCCAAATAGTGCAGCGCGGCCAATTTGCTTAGCAGGGCCTGGGTCGCCAGGTCGTCCGTCTCGCCGGCGGCGAGAATGCGATCGGCCGCCTCGATGACAGCTTCATGAAAGCCGGGTCGTTTGCGGACGCTGGCCGGCTTGGTTTGCATCCGCCGCACGAACTCACCCAGCTCGGCCCGCGACAAGCGAGGCCCGGCCAGATAGGGATTGTCCGCGGCGGCCGGTTCTTCGGCGTTCGCCGTTTGGCATCGCAGTGCACAGCAACAGAAAGCGCCGCAGCAGGCCAGGCCGAGCAACAGATTCGCAGTTCGGCGCAATCGGACTGAGCGATGCATGGAGGATCCTGCGAGCTATTGGTTCGTGGCCGGTGCCGTATGTGCATTCAGATCGCCGTGAAACGGATTTCCATTCTAGGACATTCTCATTCCGGCCGCACCGTAATCGGTGCTCGGTAGTGAAACGGAGGTTAACTCCATTATTCCCCGGCCCTCGAATGCCGTTCGCCGCCAGGCTCATACACGCTGCGCCCACCGTCGACCGGCAGACAAACGCCGGTCGCAAACGTGTTTTCGATCAGAAAGATTACGGCCTGCGCCATGTCCTCGCCGGTGCCGCCGCGTTTGACCAACGTGCCCTCGATCGCATAGCGCTGCTCCTCGGGCGTTACCGCATCGCCCGGCATGACCGGCCCGGGCAGCACGGCGTTGACCCTCACCCGTGGGTTGCGCCGGCCCAATTCGACCGCAAACATGCGGGTTAAAGTCGGGATCGCGCCCTTGGAGGGAAAATAGGCCGCGTAGTCGACGTAGGGCCGGCGGGTGGCCCAGTCGCCGAAATTGACGATCGCTCCGCCGCTGGCTTGCTCGACCATGCGCAGGCCGACCTGCTGGCAACACAGGAATGTGCCCAGCGCGTTGACTTCGAAATGTTCGCGCACGTCGTCGGCCGTAACTTGCTCCAAAGGCTTCGCTCGCCAAATGGCGGCACAGTTGACCAGCGCGTCGATGCGGCCGAAGTGGCCGCACGCCTCGTCGAGCATGGCCGCCAGCGCCTTGGAGTCGCGCAGATCGGCAACCCGCACGATCGCCGTGCCGCCGGCAGTGCGAATTTCCTCGGCCGCGGCTTCGGCCTCGGTCTGCGAATGGTTGGCGTGCAAGATCAGCCGGTAGCCCTTGGCGGCCAGGGCTTGCGCCACGGCATTGCCGATGCGGCGTCCTGCGCCGGTGACCAGGGCCACCCGTCGATCGCCCGAAGTTCGGTCGGTGCGAGGGTCTTGCCCGTTCATGGGCCGGGCTCGCTGCGATGAAACTGCGTGATGATTTGCCAGGCCTCTTCCGGCGTGTCGGCATAGGAGATCAATCGTAGATGTTCCGGGTCGATCATGCCTTCAGCCAACAGAAAGTCGAGATCGAGCACCTGCTGCCAATACTCGCGGCCATAAAGGATGACCGGAATTTCCTGCATCCGCCGCGTCTGGCGAAGCGTGATCGCGTCGAAGAATTCGTCCAGCGTGCCGTAGCCCCCCGGAAAGGCAACCAGGGCCTGCGCCCGCATAAGAAAATGCATCTTGCGCAGCGCGAAATAATGGAACTGAAAGCAAAGCTCGGGCGTGATATACGGATTGGGCATCTGCTCGGCCGGGAGCGAGATGTTCAGACCCACGGATTTGGCGCCGACGTCGAATGCGCCGCGATTGGCGGCCTCCATGATGCCCGGCCCGCCGCCGGTGACCACCACATACTGGCACACTCCCTGGATCTGGCAGCGGCTGGACACCAGCCGGGTGAACTCGCAGAGCCTGGTCGTAATAATGGCTTTTGGCCAGCAGACGCTCGGCGCGCGACACGGCGCTGTGCAGCCGTGCGTTTTGCGGATCGGCGGCCAGTGCCGCGCGGGCCGCATCCAGCCTTTGCTGGGCCGCGGCGCGCTCGACGATCCGAGTGCTGCCGAAGACCACGATCGTGGATTCGATGCCGTGTTCGTGCAGGCCCATCTCGGGCTTGAGCAGTTCTAGTTGCAGGCGCACCGGGCGCAATTCGCGCTGGGCCAGGAGCCGGATGTCCTGTTCCGCCAGAACGTAACTGCTCGAATGGAGAATCGCGTCGAGATTCCGCTGCGGATCGTCGGTCATGGTTGGTTATCAATGATATCGCCCACACCAACGGTATTAAAGCGGGCCAGGGGGGCGGCAGGGGCCTTCTCAGCTCGGCTTGATCGTGGTGATCCACAAGAAGGGCTTGCCCGCCTCGTCGATCCGCAATTCCTTCTTCAGCCTGGCCTGCGAAAGCACGCGCTGCAGAATCAGGCTGTAGGTCAACTTTTTGGCGGGCAGCTTGACCTCGACCTTGGCCGGATCGATGCCGTGCAAGGCCAGCGCATTGTGGTCCCACAGCACGGGAATCTTCAGCCGCTCCTGCAACGCGCCCACGGCGTCGGTGACGGGAGTCTGGTCGATCTCGACGTTGATGAACTTGGTGAACATGTCAGGCACCAGCTTCGCGTCCGGCTGCTCGGCCTTCCAGCCAATGGGCCACGACTCGCGGCCCGGCACCGGCTTGGAAACCCGGTAGCGCAGCGTGCCGCCGCCAGGCTGCTCGGGCGTGAACACCAGGCCCGCGGGCCGCAGCATCACGGCCAGCGCCGTGCCGCTGGAGACGCCCAACAAATCCTCCTCGACTTTCAAATCGGCCAGCGCCTTGAGCGCCGCGGAGTCGATCTCGATCGTGTGCGCAAGGCCCCGGCCCAGTTCGCCGATTGCTTTGGCGGCCGGCACGTCTTTGGTGGCAAACGTCAGGGGCCTTTTCATTTCGCCGTCGACCTGCTCCAGTTGGCTGCGGGTCATTCCAAAGGCCTGCCGCGGCTGCGTGACCCCTTCGGTCCCCTGGTCGGCCAGATCGGCAAGCCATTTTTTGAGCCGGGCGCTATCGGCGGTCGTAAACTTGCCGCCGGGCAAATATAAGATGTTGTCGGCCTTGATCAGCCCGACCACGTCGTACACGGGCGAATCTTTGCTGCCCCGTTTTTCGACCCCCACGACGTCAACGCTGGTGCCGCCGCGTATCCGCAGGCCGCCGACGCCCAAGTCGCTGAACACCTGATACCACTGCTGAGCGCCGGTGATCGGAAAGCCCGGCTCGGTAACCAGCTCGAGCGACACTCGGGCTTTCGCGGCCGGCTTGTCTGCCGCCAGGCCGATGGCTAGCAGCGATCCGCAAACGACAAAGCGCATGAAGTACCGCATCAAGTCCGCTCCAACGAGCCATCATGCAAATGCAGGGACGTCAAACCAAAGTATAGCACGCTGCCGATCCATCCCCGTTGCTGCGATGCCTTGGTGCCTTACCCCATCGCGCATCCGTGCCTTCGGCACTGCTATAATTGCCGTGTGCCGCGGGCCGTCTGCCGGAAGTGATTTAGAAATGAGTGATCGTCAATCGAAAGTCGCCGGACCAGACCGCGCTACAGTGGAGATTCCCACTCAGGGTGGGGCCGGAACCGAACTCAAGCGCATGCTGGCCAAACTGGGGATCACGGCCAAGGCGACCTGCAAATGCGCCCAGCGGGCCGCGGAGATGGACGCCCAGGGCATCGACTGGTGCGAAGCGAACATCGCCACCATCGTCGACTGGTTGCACCAGGAGTACAAGGCGCGCAAAGGCGCTATACCCGGCGCCTGGAGAAGCATCAGCAAAGGCCCCAGTCAGAACCCAAACCGCCCGCGCCGGCTGTCTGGCTGCAATTGCCGTTCAGCGAGATGGGCGCCGGTCTGCTGGTGCGCCGGGCAATCCGCAAGGCCCGGAAAGTAATCGGTCGCTAATACTTAGTCATCCCGTCGTCGCTGATTTGGTGAATAGACGCTTGGCATTTTCTTACCGCAGAGGACACAGCGGGCCGCGGAGAAGGAAAATCGGGCCTTCGTTCCTCTCCGTGTCTTTGTGACTTTGCGGTTTAACCCCGTCGGCTGGCGGCTGCCGTCGGATGTGCGGAGAGAAAGTGCGGCCGGGGCACAGGGCGCGCTTTTGGGCCAAGACCGCCAGAATGTACTCGGTCGCCCGGCGCGAGGCCCCGCCGTGTCCGATCGATTGCTTGAGGTCCGCCAGCCGCTGCGTGAGCTGCTCCCGCGCCCGCAGTCCGTCAGCCACGCGATGACGTGCCCGGCCAGGGCCTGCGATTTGTCCTCGCACGTCAGGTACTCGGGAAACAACACGCAGGCATCTTGTGGCGAATCGGGATCGTAGGAGCCGGGGCGAAACACGTCTTCGCTGGCCAGCATGTTGACCAGCGTGATGTAGCGCGTGTGGCGGAATTGCTTTTGCACCCAATAGGCCAGCGGGCTGATCCAGTACAGGATCGCCGTGGGCCGGGTTTGATAGAGCAGTTCCAGCGAAACCGAGCCCGAAACCGCCAGGCAGCACTCGGCCGCGTGAATCAATTCCGGCGTGCGGCAGACGAAGACGTCGATCGGCAGGCCGCTGGCGGCCACCATGCGCGCGCGATTTGGGCCTGATGAGGCTTGAAGCTGGCGATGGCAAACCGCGCCTGAGGCACTTTCTCGCGCACCAGAGCCGCGGCTTTCAGCAACGTTGCCAGATTGTGCGTGACCTCTTGAGTTCGCGAGCCGGGCAGCATCGTCACCAGCGGGTGCAGGGGGTCGCTGTGCGCGACGACGAACTTCTCGTCCAGTCGCTGGGAGCGTACCTCGTCGAAATACGGATGCCCGACGAACGTGGCGTTGCAGCCCCGCCGGCTGTACCACTCGGCCTCGAACGGCAGGCTGCACAGCACGTGGTCGACGAAGGCCCGCATCTTTTTCACCCGCCAACTGGCCCAGGCCCAGATTTGCGGCGGCACGTAATAGAACACCGGGATGCCGTGGGCCTTTGCCCGGCGTGCGATCCACCAGTTGAAGCCGGGGTAGTCGACCAGCACGACCGCGTCGGGCCGCTCGTGGCGGAAGTAGCGATCGGCGCGACTGGCCAGATCGAGAAACTTGTGAATGTTGAGGATCACGCGCAGCACCCACATCACGGCCAGCGCCGTCAGGTCGGCATGCAGTTGGCAGCCGGCTGCGGCCATCAGGGGTCCGCCGTAGCCGACCGCCTTGAGTTCGGGGTGTTGGCGCCGCAGCTCGCGAATCAAATTCGCGGCGTGCAAATCGCCGCTCGGCTCGCCGACGGAGAAGAAGATCTTCATGGTTCAATAGAGCGGACCATAGAACTTGGGTATTTAGGGGGGCGGGAGTATCGCAGAAGTGCTTGGGCTGCGTAAAGTGCAAAACAGTCGTCCTGCCGGTGCGCAAAGGAAAGCTGGCGACGAATTCGGCGGTTGGAATTCGGAAGAGAGAAAGGGAACCGAGTGGCTCACTATTCCAAGTGGCTCACTTTTCCAACTTGAGAACGGTCGTCTTCTCCGTTATTCTCACGGCCCGCTCGGCAAGTCATTCGTTGAACACGGACACCCAGCGTGATCCGTGGGTATCCCTGTGAGCTCGACGCACCCCGTTCGAGTATCGCAATGAGCCCGTAGCCCAGCTTGCGCCCAAAAGGCGCAGGCCGGCCACGGGCTCTTTTTTTGCGCACATCCGGAACAAACAGAATCCGCCAGTTCCCCATCCTTCCGCCTTCATCGCCAATCAGGAGGCACTTTGTGAACACGAATGGTAATTCACTCGATTCGGATCCCGCCGGGCCTTCCGGCGCGCCGCGCCAGATGGGGCCGGTGCCCGGCTCGAAAGGCGCCTGCGGGAAGCGTACTACGAACTGTGGGACAATTTCGTCGATCCGCGAGAAGCCTATTGGGACAGCGACGGCGCTTGGCTGCCGCTGGGCGCCGGGGGCGGAGCCGGCTCGTATGCCCGGCCGGCAATCGTCAACGAGCAGCAACTCGGCGAGCTGCGCAACGAATGCCGCCTGCTGGCCGCCAGCAACTAGTTCGCCATCAACGGTCAGGAGAACCGCATCAGTTACCTGGTCGGCTCGGGCCATACTTATCAGGCCGTGATCCGCAAAGGCTCGACTGCCAAGGCCGCATTGGCCGCAAGCGTGCAGGATGTGCTCGATGCTTTCCGGCGCGAAAATAAATGGCAGCGCCGCCAGCAGGAGATCGTTCGCCGGCTGGACCGCGACGGCGAAGCATTCTTGCGCTACTTCGTCAACCGCGATGGCTGCACGCGCGTGCGCTTCGTCGAGCCCGATCAGATCGTCACCCCAAGCGGCCGGGCGAGCGATCCGGCGGCCAGTTTTGGCATTTTGACCGACTCGGACGATGTCGAAACGGTCATCTGCTATTACGTCGACGGCCGGCCGGTCGACGCTGCCGAGATCCAGCATCGCAAGGCCAACGTCGACGAAAACGTCAAACGCGGGCTGCCGCTGTTCTTTCCGGTGCGCAAGAATCTGCGCCGGGCCGAAAAGCTGCTCCGCAACATGAGCGTGGTGGCCGAAATCCAATCGGCGATCGCCCTGATCCGCAAGCACCAGGGCGGAACCCGCAGCGGCGTGCAGCAGTTCGCCGCCAGCCAGACGGACGTCACGCTGACCCAAGCCGCCACCGGCCGCAGCACCAACTTTCGCCGTTTCGGCCCCGGCACCATCTTGGACGCGCCCGGCGGAATCGAATACGACTTTCCGGCCGCCGGGCTGGACGCGGCGAATTTCGTGGCCGTGCTGCAGGCCGAACTGCGGGCGATCGCCAGCCGGCTGGTAATGCCCGAGTTCATGCTCACTTCCGACGCCTCGAACGCCAACTACGCTTCGACCATGGTGGCCGAAGGGCCGGCGATGCGGATGTTTTCGCGTCTGCAAGCCGACCTGGTGAACGACGATCTGGACGTGATGTGGCGCGTGGTGCGGGCCGCGGTCGACGCCGGCGGCTTGCCTGCGGCGGCGCTCTGCGACATTGAAATCCAGGTGTCGCCTCCTTCGCTCGAAACACGCAACCAGAGGCAGGAGGCCGAAGTCCATCAGATCGAATATCAGAACGGCATCCTCTCGCCCCAAACCTGGTGTCGCCGCCGAGGCTTGGACTACGACCAGGAGCAAATGAATCTGGCCCAGCACAACCAGCGGCCCCAGGAAGTGGCCGGCTACGAGTCGCTCGTTGCGGCGGCGCCGACCGAGCTTGTCGAACCTGTCAAGCACGCGCCCACGGCCTCACTCGATTCGGCGCGCGTGCAAGACCTGCTCGAATTCGTTCGCGCGATCACCGAAGCCGGTTGGGATCCAGCCAAACATCCGCGTGGCGGCAATCCACAGAACCGCGGCGAGTTCTCGTCGGCGGGTGGTGGCGCAGGGGGCGGATCGGGCGACGGTGCTTCGGCATCCCCCCAGCCGGCAGACCCACAAGCTGGCGGAGCAACTGATTCGACCCAATCGGCAGCAGATCAGCCCGCACCCAAGGCATCGCCGCCAGTGCATCTGGCTGCCCAGAAGATCGAAAAGAAGAAGCCGGCGGCCGCCCCGGAAAAAACCGAGTCGGGCCAGGAGGGGACAACGCATGAACAAATTGCCAAGGCCGTCAAGGATGTAACGGGCTCGATTAGCAAAGAAGACATTACGAATGAAACATGGTTTGCGTTACGAGTGACGATCGGCGGCGAGAGGGCCTACGTTCGCGGCGAAGCAAATGGTTCGATCACTATTCTGGCTAAGGTGAATGGGGTAGTTGTCGCCGCGAATATTGACGCCAAAGGAGTAATTAGCTATGGACAGCTCGACCCTCGGGGCGGATTTGCGAAAAATACAGATCTCACTAACGCCATTCAGGCCGCGAGAGTCGCCGCTGAAAAAAAGCGAGTAGAGGCAGAGCTGGAGGAGCCGGAAGTGGGGGCCGGAGAAGCTAAGCTGGGAGGCATAGCGGTCGTGCTGAAAGGCGCATTCGGGTCGTTGAAAGCTACCACCAAGCCGGGGGAGGACGGCAGCCACGATATCACGCTCGAAATTGGCGTGGATTTGTGCACGTCGGAGCCGGCGAGAGAAAAATACGGAAGCCATCCTAAAGATAAATCGAGCCGAGTATGATTCAGTGAAAGGAACCAGTCCCCGACCCCTACCATTGCCAAAATAATCACTTGCGATTTTATGAGGGCGTCGGGAAGGGTCAGCGTCGCTTGAGGTTCGGTTGAAGCACAGCCTCGATATGTTTACAGCCTTCTGGGGTCACCATCGTGTTGTCCGTGCAGCACCATTCCAGACTCGGTAAATTCCGCAGGCCATTGACGCACGCGTCGGTAACAAGGGTGCTCGTGAGTTCCAATCCGACGAGGTGTTCCAATGCGGATAGCCGCCCTATGCTCACGTCGGTGATTCGATCGTAGCTCAAGTCCAGGTCTTTGAGATTCTCAAGGCTGGAAAGCGACGATACGCCGGCGTCGGTTACTTTTGTCCGGGAAATGTCAAGGTACGTGAGCGATTGGAGCGTAGCAATGTGCGCGAGCGCTTCGTCAGTGATCTCGGTATTGTCAAGGCAGAGCGCTTCTAAGCACGGAAGCCCGCGCAGGTGCCGGACGCCTTCGTCGGTGACCGGACGACTTCCTATTGACATGTAATCAAGGTACGGCAATCTCGAGCAGCTTTCGAGGATCTCGTTACCTACGATCGGTGCGCCTTTCGAGTCGGTACAAAAATGCATACAATGATTTGAGCGCGGCCAAATCCCCGATCGCCCTTGCGCCGCCGCGGAAATTGGGACGTCGATAATATCGAGGGTCGCCAGGTACTTACACGTTCGGAGATGGATGAGTCCGACCCCGGAAATCTTGGTGCCGGAAACATCGAGTTCTTCGAGTCGCGTCATCCCCGAGAGCCGCTCCAGGCCGGCATCGGAAATTTGGGTATTGGAAAGATTAAGAAGCTTTACACGAGATAGACCGCGAAGAGGTTCCAATTCGCGATCTCCAATCGGCTGAAAGGTCAGATCGAGGTACTCGAGCGTGTCCAGGGTGGCGATTTCCCGTATTGCGTTGGGCGTTAAATCCGCGCGTTCATCGTCCTTGCTGAGATCGAGGGCCACGATATTGGCCAGCACGTGCTCGCCCCACAGCCAGCGAAGGATGGCTGGGCCGGGTGGCTTCGCGTTTTCGTCCCAGCCAGGCCAAAAAAGCGAGTCGGCGTCAGGCGATCGCTGGAAGTCGTAGAAAAAACGAGTTGCGCCCAGGGCTTCGACCGCAGCCCGCTGCCGCCGGGCGTGATCGGCCTTCACGCTCAGCCAGCCCAGTCCGACGGCCAGCAAGGTAATGAACACGAATAGGCCGCGCAAGCTGAATTGCCAATACCTGAACCGCCGCTCGGAAGCGTTTGGCATTCCGGCCGGTCGATCGGTCGTCGGGCTGTTGCGTGCGGGCATAGCTCCACGTCTTTTGCGCACTATTGTCCGTTTCCACTTCGGTTGCGGCCAGACCAGTTTTTCGCTTTGTCGAGCCCGATCAGATCGTCACGCCGAGCGGCCGTGTGAGCGATCCAGCGGCCAGTTTTGGCATTTTGACCGACGACGACGATGTCGAAACCGTGCTCTGCTACTGTGTCGACGGCCAGGTGGTCGACGCCGCCGAGATCCAGCATCGCAAGGCCAACGTCGACGAAAACGTCAAACGCGGGCTGCCGCTGTTCTTTCCCGTGCGCAAGAATCTGCGCCGGGCCGAAAAGCTGCTCCGCAACATGAGCGTGGTGGCCGAAATCCAATCGGCCATCGCCCTGATCCGCAAACACCAGGGCGGAATCCGCAGCGGCGTGCAGCAGTTCGCCGCCGGCCAGACCGACGTCACCTTGACCCAAGCCGCCACCGGCCGCACGACTGGCTTTCGCCGTTTTGGGCCGGGCACCATCTTGGACGCGCCCGGCGGAATCGAATACGACTTTCCGGCCGCCGGCCTCGACGCGGCGAATTTCGTGGCGGTCTTGCAGGCCGAACTGGGGGGCGATCGCCAGCCGGCTGGTAATGCCCGAATTCATGCTCACCTCCGACGCCTCGAACGGCAACTATGCTTCGACCATGGTGGCCGAAGGGCCTGCGATGCGGATGTTTTCGCGTCTGCAAGCCGACCTGGTCAAAGACGATCTTGGAGAAGTGGCAAGATTTCTTCGAATGGCCATGGAAGCACCGCCGGCCGCAAAACCGACGATTTCGCGATTGACGCGACATCCGGCCAGGCATTAACGTCGCTCCATGCGCATTGCCCATATTTCCACGCAGCGCGGCTGGGGCGGCGGCGAACAACAGGCCTGGCTGCTCGCCGCGGGACTCGCGCGCCGCGGTCACGAGTCGCTGATCGTGGCGCGGGCCGGCGGAGAGTTTGGCCGCCGGGCCGCCGAAGCGGGATTGGCAAACGCTTCGTTTGCCGGCGGTGGCCGCAACGTCCGGTCGCTATGGCAGATTCGCCGCCAGTTGGCGGACTGGCGCCCGACGTGGTTCACTTTCACGACGCCCACGCCCTGAGCGGCGGGGGGCTGGCCTGCTTGCGACTGCCGATTCCGGCCCGAATCGCATCGCGCAAAGTCAGTTTTCCGATCCGTCACGCCTGGCGCTACACCCATTTTGCCGACCGCGTGATCTGCGTTTCGCGAGCGGTCGCCCAGTGCTGCCGGGCCAGCGGCATTGCTGCCGATCGCCTGCGAGTCGTCTACGACGGTGTCGATCCCCAGCCACCTCTCGCCGGCGACCGGGCTCGCGGGCGCGAGTCGATCGGCGTCTCGCCGGAGGCCGTGCTGCTGCTGGGCGTCGGTTCGCTTAGCGAAATCAAGGGGCATCGACATCTGTTGGCGGCGCTGCCGGCGGTGGTCAAAGCGCATCCCAGCGTGCGGCTGGTTTTGGCGGGCGACGGCCCGCTCGGCGGGGCATTGGAGCGGCAGGCGCGTGAATTGGGTCTGGATCAGGTGGTCAAGTTTCTCGGTTACCGCCACGACGTGCCGGATCTCGTGCAGGCGGCCGACGTGTTCGTGCTGCCATCGCTGATGGAAGGCCTGTGCTCCACGCTCGTCGACGTGATGCTCGCCCGGCGGCCGATTGTTGCTTGTTCCGTCGGCGGCGTGCCCGAGGTTTTGGATGCCGAGGCCAGCAGCGCGGCGCCGCTGGGCCGACTGGTTGCGCCGGGCAACGCGGCGGCTTTGGCGATCGCAATCTGCGAAACCATCGATCGCCTGCCGAGTCTGGGCGATCAGTTGGATCAGGCCCGCGAGCGCGCCCTGCGGCAGTTCACCACCGATCGGATGGTGGACGAGACGCTGGCCGTTTATCAGGACGTGCTGATCGGCAGCGCCGCGGCATAGCAGGGCAAATTCTGCGGCGGTCGCGCGATTGTCCTTGGTCCGTTCGACAATCCCCATCCGCCGGCTCGAAGCGGGGTGCGCCGCCTGGGGTTGAAAGCCCCCCAACGGGGATAATGAGCGGAAAATGATTGTCAAAATCAATTTTGGCAGTTAATTTTACTTTAATGGCATCGCCGGCCAACGCTCGTTGGCTGCCGTGCAAGTCTACATTTTCCGCTTGCGCATTCTTTGGAAATCACCCTCTCTCCACAAGGAACAAGTCCATGCGACACACACTCTCCGCCGCGACCGTCAAAGCAATTGGCCACCACGTCAAGCTCGGCTTGGTGCTTACTCTGGCCCTGGTTTCGGAATCCATTGCTCTTCGAGCGGCCAGCGCTTCGACTCTCTCTCTGAATTTCGGCAGTCGCGGTTCCCGGCACGATTCTCGACGCCAGTGGACAGGGCACCGGCCTTCCCGCGCGGCTTCCCGGCACGGGCAGTAGCTATGGCGCCGGCAACGACGCCAATCTGACGTTGATTACGGGTTCGCACAATCTGACGGTCGGGGTTACCAGCTTGCCCGTCGACTTCAATGGTGCGACGAACATAGGCCGGTTAGACGCCCTGGGCGTGCAGCTCAGCAGCTTGGGCTTCACCGGCAGCCAGGACTTCAGCGTCAGCGCGACATTTTCGTTCCCCGGATTCTGGCGCCAACGTGAATTTCAACCAGTTTGGCGTCTATGTTGGCTCCTCAAATGTAAATATGACGCGCGATGGATTCGTGAACGTCAGTCCGACGCCTGGGCAAGCCGCGTACGGCACCAACGACGCCGGCACTCCGGCGGACACGGGAACGGTATTCTCAGCTCAAACTTTTCACAGCGGTGACAGCATCACCGCCACGATCACTCGAGCGGCGGGTGTCTTCACGGAGACCGTGGCGGATATAACCCCTGGAAATACCTTCTCAGCGAACGTGACGCCGACGAGTCCGAGCTTCTTGAACGCATTCAGCGATCTCAACGTCGGCGTCTACGCCACCAACGGCACCGAGTCCAATCCCTTCAGCCTGACGGTGACCTCGTTCACGGCCACCGTAGTCCCGGAGCCCTCGTCGATCGTGCTGCTTTGCGTCGCGGCGGTCGGACTGTTGGTCGCCGGCGTGCGCCGTCGTCGTGGCCCAGTGATGGGAACGGGTAAGTAATCCGCCGCAGAAGCAAGACTGGAATACGATTTCAGGCCACGGCCCGCAGTGCCTGCGGCAATTCGCTCAGGCGGAATTGCCGTTCCGGTTCCACCTGCGGATAATCGCGCGTGCCGACGACGATGTGGGCTCGCGCGGCCAAACGCTCGATGCGCGGGTCGTCTGCCAGCGCGACCAGCACGTTGCACTCGGCCCGGCCGCTGAATCTGCCGTTGCCGGGCACGACCAGGATTTCGACTTCCGGACGTTCGGCATTACTGACCGGCGGCAAGTACCGGCCGATGAGCCGCTGCACGTTGGGCGAGGCGGCCCCCTCGCCCACAAAACGAATCACCAGGTCCGCGGTGGCGCGCTTCACGAGGCCGTTGCGGCAACGCGTCAGCCGCCCGGGCCGCAGCAGGTAGCGAACGTTTGGCCCTTCGCGCCACGTCTTGGGCTGCGTGACGTCGCCGGGATGCCAAAGATGGTAGGTATGCGTCCAGCGCAGGATCGAGCGGATGCGGATGCCGGCCCGGCGAAGTCGATAGCGCAGATCGTCGTCCTCGCAACCCCAGCCCTCGAACGTCTCGTCGTAACCGTTGATGCGCTCGTAATCCGAGCGCCAGATACCGACATTGTTGCCGATCAACTTGGGTTTCGTCGGATGCCGAATCAGTTCGTAAAAGCGCGACTTGCGCTCGAGCTTCGCCAGCCGGCGGATTTCAACCGCGGGCGCCGCCAGACGGAACTCGCCCGAGCGGAGCTGGGCGTCGGTGATCCGCTCCGACTGCTCCTGGTCCAGCCGGCAGCAGTTTCCGGCCAGGACCATGCCGGCCTGGCGGCGCTCCAGGTGAATCCGCACGTGGTCGGCCGGCAGGATACAATCGCCGTCCAGGAATAGTAGATACGGGGCGTGGCAGGCCGCGACGCCTTCGTTGCGGCACCGCGATAGCTGAAACGTGGTATGGGGGTGGGTCGTCAGGCCGACTCGAAAGGGGACGCTCTGGGCAAACTGACGGACGACCTGATGCGTTTCGTCGGTCGAACCGTCGTCGGTCACCACCACTTCGACGCGTCCCGCAACGCCCTGCTGCAGCGCAATCGATTGCAGCGCCCGGCGCAAATGACCGGGTCGCTGATAACTCGAAACCAGCAAGGCAACGTCTGGTGCGGTCATGCGAAAAGATGCCCGACGATCGAAAGGAATTGTTTCATTCGTCTCAAGAAGGGACCATCGCGCGCTTCAGGCTCGCTTGAGGATCGACACTCCGCAGGATTCAGGGTCGGCGGCGGCCGACATCGGCCGGCGCCTGGCCGCGGATTCAAGTTGTTCCAACGGCGGGCGCTCGGGGTCCGGCTGCGATAGACCGGCCCGCAAGGCCCACAGCTTGGCCGCTTTGGTGAACGAATAAAACGAAGTCAGCATGCACAGTACCAGGCCCGGCGTGCCGTCGAGAAAACCCAGCCGGATCACGTAGGAATGGAAGAACCGCAGCGGCGGCCGCAGGAGCAGCTCCCAAAAACCCGCGTGCCGCCCGCGAGCAAAACGCTGCTGGGCATTCTGCGTCGTGTAACGGTCAAGCTTGCGGAGGTATTGTTCCATCGACCAATAGGTGTAGTGCAGGAATCTGGCCCGCAATTTACCGATCCGGCCTGTCGGCACCTCCACGTCGGCATGGTCGCCAAAATCGCTGTAGCGGCCCAGATCGCGCCGGAACAGTCGCAGCACGTCGTCGGTGTTCCAACCGCAATGCTTGATTTCATGGCCGAAGAAATGATTGCGGCGCAGAATGCGATAACCGTCGCGGTTGGGGTGGGCCAAAGTCTGCTTGATTTCCCCCGCCAGCTCGGGCGTCACCCGCTCGTCGGCGTCGACGATCAGCACCCAGGGATGCGCGGCTTGCGGAATGGCCCAGTTCTTGAAATTTCCGGAGTCGATGTACTCGCGCTCGATTACCCGGCATCCCCCCATTTCGACCACGATGCCCAAAGTGCCGTCCGTCGAACCGGAGTCGGCCACCAGGATTTCATCCGCCAGGGCGCGCACCGACTCCACGCAAGGGCGAATGTTCATTCGCTCGTTCTTACAGGGAATCAGAACCGTCAGTTTCTCGCTCATGCCCCAGTCTCGCAAATTGCCGGCCGCCAAAGCGGCCCTGGCCGGGCGGAGTGGCGGAACCTGCGGCAAGATACCGGCATAGCGGGCGCGGTCCAAGATCAATCCGATCTGTGGGGTATGCCTGGGTGCATTCCGCACTTTGCGATTTGGCACGGAAGATTTATGACTTGGGGATGGGAATTGGCCTCGTACTAACGGACCTTGGGAATTTCGGGAGGATCCGGTAATGGATTACCGCTTGGAAGCACGGATGAAAGCGATGGTTGCGGAGCTGGCTCGGGAGCATGCGGCGGAACTGGCGGCCGCGGGCACGATCGTCGACCTCGAAGAATTGACCTGCCAGCTTGGCGATGAAGTCACCCGACGCCTGACCGAACAAGAACTGGTTCGTCGTGGCCAAGAATGTCGCGCCAAGCCAGCCGACTGTCCCGATTGCGGGCTGTACTGCGTGCCCATGCCAGACGACGAGCCGGTCGTGCTGACGGGCTTACGCGGTCCGTTGGCTTACTCTCAGCCACGGCATTATTGTGACCGCTGTCGGCGGTCTTTTTTTCCCGATGGCCGCCCGGTTGGGCCTGCCGGCGCGGAGCACGGTGACGACGAAGGTGTTACAGAAAGCGGTCTGGGCGGGAGCCAACAACGGCAGCTACCCGCAGGCCGCAGCCGCGCTCGAACGGCTGGCGGAGATTCGGCTCAGCGCCAAACAAGTGCGGAGGCTCGTCGGCGAGGTGGGCCAGGCACGGCTCGCTGAGTGCGCCGCTGCGGTCGAGCAACTCAAGACGATGAGCCTGCCCGAGCGGCGCTCGGGCAGTCGCGCCGCGGCGAGTCCTGAGTTAGCGGTGATCTCGATGGACGGCGGGCGTTACCAGCGACGCGATCACTTTCGCCGCGAGGTCGGCGTCGCACGGGCCGAGACACACTGGCGCGAAACGAAGGTCGGCTGCTTGCTCTCGATGCGCAGCGATGTGCATGACCACGACCCGAATCCCGAATTCCCCGAGTGGCTGTCGACTGCGGCGGTGGTGGCCGAACTGGCTAAAATCGCCGAGAAAACGGGCGCTTCCGAGACTTGCGCCGCGGAGACGGTTCCTCTGGTCAAAGGCTCGTCTCCCGATTACGAGCCGCCACAGTTATTGTCGCGTGAGGTCGTCGCCAGCAGCGACGAAGCGGAGACTTTCGGCTGGCAACTCGAAGCCCGCGCTTGGCAACTGGGATTCGCGACAGCTCCGCGTCAGGCCTTCGTCGCTGACGGGCTCGCTGTCAATTGGAAGATTGCCCGGCGGCACTTCCCGCGCGCGACTCGGATTCTCGATCTGATGCACGCGCTCAGCTACGCTTGGTCGGCCGCGATGGCCGTCGACCAAAGCCGGTCCTATCGATCCTGGGCCACGCAGATTTGGCAAGGGAACGTCGGTCAGGTCATCGAGGCTTTGGAGGAACTTCAGCGACAACTCGGGCCGCCGAGCAACGACGCCGAGCCGAACGATCCACGCCAACGTGTGGCTCGAGCCTTGACCTACTACACGAACAACCAGCAACGGATGGAGTACCCCGCCTATCGTCGGCAGGGCTTGCCGCTGACAAGCAGCCACATCGAATCCACGATCAAGCTGGTCAACGGACGCATCAAAGGCAGCGAGAAGTTCTGGTGCCGCAGCAGCGGCGACGCGGTCCTGCAATTGCGGGCCGACTGCCTCAGCGACTCGGACCCGTTGGGTCCGTTTTGGCGCCGCTGGCAAGCCCTGCAAACCGGTTCGAACTGCTATCGCGTCGCCGCCTAATCACTACAAACCAGGGAATGCACCCGGTATGCCTGGGTCCTTGGGAAGGCACTGCTCGAGATCGCTAGCTGCCAACGTTTGCCTCGCGCGCGGCGCAGCAGCGGCTCCAGCAGGGCGACGAGTGCCTCCTCGCCCGTGCTCACTTCCAGTTCGATGTTCAGGGCCCAGAGCGGAATCGCTCCAAACCGATCCAGCGGAAGTTTCACGAGATCTTTGCGCGTGCAAACGACGGCCCGCACGTCCTGCGCGTCGACCCAGGACAAAAGACTTCCAATCTCGCTGGACGTGTAGGCCTGATGATCGGCCAATTCGCGAAATGCGCCGATCATATAGCCGCAGTCGAGCAGTTGTCGACGAAAGCCGGTCGGATTGCCGATGCCGCAGAACGCGGCCACGGTTTGGCCGGCCAGGCTGGCAACCTCCTGTTCGGCACCGCTGGCATTCATCAACCGGCGCGGCCGGGTGCGCAGCTCCAGCCAAGCGGCGTGCGGCGCATGGCGCTCCACCTCCCGTCGGATGCGGTTCCGCTCAGACTGGTCGACCAGATCAGACCGCGATAGCGCGACCGCCTCGCCCTGCGCCAGCCCGCAAGCGGCTCGCGCAGGGTGCCGCGGGGAAACACGTGTCCGAAGCCGAACGGCTCCAAGGCATCGACGAGCACCAGATCCAGATCTCGCGCCAAACGGCGATGTTGAAAACCATCGTCGAGCAGAATGAGTTGAGCCCCCAGCTCGCCGATCGCTTCAAGGGCGGCCTGAACCCGATCGCGATTTTGCAGATGCGGGACCTGTGGCAAACTTTGCGCCAGCTCGAGCGCCTCATCGTTGGGTTGGCCTGGTAGTGCGCCGTAGCCTCGGCTGACCAGCACCACTCGCACACCGCGATCGGCGAACCACCGGGCAAGCCATTCCACCAGCGGCGTCTTGCCGGTTCCGCCCAGGGTCAGGTTGCCGACGCTGACCACCGGCACGCCGACCCGCTGGACCGTGGCGCCGCAATCGTAGCGCCGATTGCGCCAATCGACCGCCGCGGCATAAGGAATCTCGGCCAGCGCCAGGGCGCCGCGGGCCAAAGCCCCCAGCGGCCCTCGCCGTCGGCCGCTGACCAGATCGCGAAACTGAGAAGCAGTGAGCACGGGGGGTGATGCGGAACGAAGGAAATTTCAGAAAAACGAAGATCACGGAATCGAGCTGCACAAAAAATAACAGCCCACGCGTCTGGATGCCAACCCGCGTGCAGTCGTCTGATCCTTTTCTTTTCCGACTTTCTTCGCCTTCTTTTCCTCTCCGTGTCGTTGCGCCTCGGTGGTGAGCCTTGCTGCGCTGAATATCCGGCCCCTTACCGCAAGATCCAAAACCCGCCGACGACCGATGTGGCTTCGATGAATGCGGCCTCGAAACTGAGCGGGACCGGCGGCAGCAGGTAGGGCGCACAATTGCCGGGCCGGTAATAACCGAGCACGTATTGGCATTCGTTGATCGGAGCCAACGACATCTGGTATGGCAGCGTCGGAATGGTGATGAAGAAATGCACGCCCGACCAAACCGGCCCGATGAGCGGATTGAGCGCGTGTCCGTAACGCTCCAGCGCCACTTCTTCGAAGTACAAGGGCTTGTGGACGGCCAGCGAAGCCTTCCAGGTGAAGTTCGTGCAGGCCCAATTGCGACCGTCAAATTCCCCCGTCAGCGGACATTCGCAGGGAAACGTGGAGCCCTCTTGCCCGGTCACTTCAATGTCGATGTCGAGCTTGTCCAGCGTGGTATTGCGCAGCTTGATCAGGGCCGCTTCGCACTCGCGCTTGTCCTGCGCACAGGAAACCGCGGGCGCGGCGTCGGCCGACGCGAACGGGAGCTCTTGACTGGGCTGAACCGGCGCGTTTTCCGGCGGCGGCAGCGTATCGCCGTAATTGTCGTTGAGAAACGGATCCTCCGCCGGAGGAATCGGCCGTGGCACGCGCCGGTCCGGCGAGCTGCCACGCGCGGGTTTTTTATTCGACGAGTCCCCGTCGGGCTCCGGCAGCCGGGACGCTTCCTCCGGTTCGGGCATCTCGGCAAACGGATCGACGTCTTCGGTGCTGACCCGCAGGATGTCGCCCCGCAGTTTGCCGCGCGAGCCGCGAGGCGCCACGCGCCGAAACCGCAATATTCCGTCGCTGGTGGCGATCGGGCTGGCTTGCAGCGCCTTCCCGTCGCCGCCGATTTCGGAGCCGGCCGCTTCGGATGCAGCCGGTTCCAATGACGTCAGCGAGACGCCCGTGATGACGGAAGCCTGGGCTTCCGAGTCCGTCGGCGCCGGACGCACGGCGCTCGCCGTTTCCGGCGCGGGCCGAAAGGGTTTCCATTTCAGGTTGGCTTTGGCCATGGCGGCGGCGCGTTGATCCTGGCGCAGCTGCGCCGCACGGCGCAGCTCGGGCGATAGCTCTACGTCGGCCTGACGGGTGCCAGGAACAACGGCAGCGGACTGTCGGCGGCCTTTGCCGGCCGGCACCAGCTCGCCGCGGCCAGCACCGCAAGCGCCAGGCAGCTAGAAGTTTTCGCCAGCAATATATTGCGTGCTGTAGTTGGACGCTTCCTGCGTAATTGCGATGTCATGAGGATGGCTCTCCCTAACCCCCGCCGATGTGACTTGGATGAAGCGCGTTTTGGTGCGCAGCTCCTCGATCGTTTGTGTTCCGCAATAGCCCATGCCGGCCCGCAATCCGCCGACCAGTTGATAGACGAAGCTGCTCAAAGGGCCTTTGAACGGCACCCGCCCTTCGACTCCTTCGGGAACCAACTTGCCCGGCGTGCGTTCGCCGCCGCGCTGGCGGTAGCGTTCGCTCGAACCTTTGATCATGGCTCCCAGCGAACCCATGCCGCGATAGACTTTGAAGGTTCGTCCTTGATACAAAATTTGTTCGCCCGGGCTTTCGGCCAGACCGGCGAACAAGCCGCCGATCATCACCGCATGCGCCCCGGCCGCGATGGCCTTGGTCACGTCTCCCGAGTAACGAATCCCTCCGTCGGCGACGATCGGCACTCCGCGTCGCGGCCGCCGCCTGCGCTGCTTCGTAAATCGCCGTGATCTGCGGCACGCCCACGCCCGAGATCACCCGGGTGGTGCAGATCGATCCCGGGCCGATTCCGATTTTGACCGCGTCGGCTCCGGCCTCGATCAGATCCCGGCAGCCCTGAGCGGTGGCTACGTTGCCGGCGACCACGTCGATATCCCAGCGACTTTTCAACGCTCTGACCGTTTCAATGACGTTGGCCGAATGACCGTGTGCGCTGTCGACCACCAGCACGTCGACGTCTTTCGCTAGCAAGCTGGCAGCCCGCTCGTAGTCGTGGACGCCGATAGCTGCTCCGACTCTTAGCCTGCCTTTCCCATCTTTGCAGGCATTCGGGAATCGCTTCATCATGTCGATATCTTTGATCGTAATCAGTCCCGTCAGGGTATTATCTTCGTCAACCAGCAAAAGCTTCTCGACCTTTTTTGCCATTAAAATCCGCTCAGCTTCCGCAAGCGTTACGGTCCCCGTTGCCGTGACCAGATTCTCACGGGTCATCACCTCGCTGATTTTCAGGTCGCCCGCCTCCAGGAACCGCAGGTCGCGGCGCGTGAGGATGCCGACCAGCTGGCGCGCGCCGTTGGTGATCGGCACGCCCGAGACGTTCTGCTGATCCATCACTTCGCGGGCGCGGGCGACGGTGGCGTCGGGCCGCAGCGTTACCGGGTCGGTGATGATGCCGTTGGCGCTGCGTTTCACTTTGTCGACCTCTTCGGTCTGGCGCTCGATCGACATGTTCTTGTGAATCACGCCCAACCCGCCCTCCTGGGCCAGGGCGATGGCCATGTCCGATTCGGTGACCGTGTCCATCGGCGAGCTGAGGAAGGGAATGTTCAGCGTGATGCGGGCCGTGAGCCGCGTGGTGACCGCGACCTCGGCCGGCACGACGCTGCTATAGCCGGGTTCCAGCAGCACATCGTCGAAAGTGATGCCCACCGGACCGAACTTCTCGTGCATGATCGACTCCCCCGGTCTCGATGGCGCGGCAAAAAGGTAATCCCGAATTATGCCGGCCGCCTCGGGCCTTGGCAACGAGCAGGGAGCTGCCCGAAGCGACTTGCCTCTGCGATCATTCCCAAGGGTCGGAAGCTAATTCAAGGAATCCCGGGCGGTTGAGGTACCTTCGGGCGCCCATTTTTTCGGCCGCGCAGGGCCCCTTTCTCCCCGCCGCCTAGTTATGATGGTGTGCCAACGGTAGCGCCGATTCCCGATTGCAGTTAAGGCCGCACAGTTGCCTGGCGGGTCAACGAAGATGCAGAATCCTTGGTTTTTCGATGTGCTCGCTTGCCCCGATTGTGGGGCAAAGCTTGATCTCGCCGGCGAAGAGCTGCGATGCGCCGGCTGTGGCTACGCAAGCCCACGCGGGCAGCAACTGAACTTGAAGCCGCATCGCCCGTTGCCGGCCGCAATGACGTTCCAAAGGCATCCGCCGACGACGGACATTCTCAACGATCTCGTGATTGACCGCCCGCCCCTCGATGACTCCGGGCCGAAGGCCATTCGCGACTCCCGCGAGTTGGTCGGCGCCATGCGCCCTACTTGGCGCCGGGCAAATGTGTGTTGGACTTGGGCTGCGGTCCGCGCGATCAGGCGCCCGTCTTCGATCATTTGCGGTGCAAGTATGTCGGCATCGACTACGATGGCGCCGCGGCCGATATCCTGGCCGATGCGCATTCGCTGCCGTTCCAATCGGGGGCCTTTGATGTGGTTTTTTCCTATTCGGTTCTGGAGCATTTATACAATCCGTTCCTGGCAATCAGCGAGATCGCCCGCGTTCTGAAGCCCGGGGGAATCTTTTCAGGAACGGTTTCTCAAGGGGAACCCTTCCATGCTTCTTTTTTCCACCACACGACTTGGGGATTCGTCGCCCTGATCGAAGGCAGCGGGATGCAAATCAAAAGGCTGTGGGGCAGCTACGATACGCTTTGGAGCCTGTCGAAGATTGGAAAATATCCTCGAGTCATTCGACTTCTGCTGAAGGCCGTTGACACGTTAAATGTCAAGGTGCCTCTGTTGTCACCCCGAAAAGCCCTGCATTGGTCGGAACGAGAAAAGAAGCTCGACGAACTGAATCGGGCGGCAAGTCTGTGTTTCGTGGTGCAAAAACCGGTAGCGCTACCGAATGACGCGCCCGCGATGGAAGCCGACCGCACGGCAGTCGCACGCGATTGACCTCGGACCCGATTCTCGGGAATGTCCGCCTACGCCTCAAATTGAGCCGCGCTGAATTTTTTGGCGATTAAAACGTACTGCCGGACGTGAGCAATCGGACTCTGGCGGTGGCGGAGTTCGGCACCGCCAAGGCGGCGCAAAAACTCCGACGGAATCGGACGAATGCCCGTCGCGAATCAACCGATTCGCCGAGACTCGTCGCGATTCGTCGGACCACGCTTTCGCCTCGCGCGCTTTCATCCGCCAGGCCCAGGGTTTACATTGATGGGATGTGCAGAATAGCAGGTCCATGACCGTGAAATCTCGATCCGCCGGTACCGATATTTGGCCCGCGATGGGGCGGCGCGTTCTCGCCTACCTGACCGCCGCGGTTCCTCCTTCATCCTTCATCCTTCCGCCTTCCTCCCTCCTCCTTCCGCCTTTACTCGCCGTCGCACTCACGCTGCCCGGCTGCGGAGGTTGCAGCCAACCGGCAAAAGTCGAGGAACAGAAAAAAAGGGAACTTGACGCTGCCAAGAAGGAAAAACCCAAGCCCAAGCCGGATTTCGAGCGCCTCGAACTGGCCGCCCAGCCCAGCCAGTCCAAAAGCCCGCTCAAGGCCATCAAGCCCGGACATTGGACTGCGGCCACCATCGAGACCAAGGCCAACAACTTCGATTTCAGTGGCGAGCTCGACACCGCGCCCACCGACTCGCAGGGCAACCTGCTCGACCTCGAACGAACGCCCTTCCGGCTCACCACCTCGCGCCCCGCGATACTCCCCAAGGGACAAGACCGCCGGATGGAAGTTTCGCTGTTCGTTCCCAGCGGCGGCACCCGCAGTTGGGTCACCACGCACCTGCGCGATCGGAGCACCGGGCGCGAGGTCGCGCCGCGAGACCGAAGTTTTCAGCCACATGCCCGGCTATCAATACTTCCTGCTGGGCCTGGTCAGCGAGCCGGATCGCTATCACTGGCTGAAAGTGATCAACTCGGTTCATCCGCCTTCGGACGAGATGATCACAGGCAATTTGGAGAATTATTATTATCGAGTCCAGTTGCCGGCGATCCGCCACAGCGTGCCGCTGCCGTCGGATTCGTTGTGCTGGACCAGCATCGCCTACGTCGTCTGGGACGACATCGATCCCGGCCTGCTTAGCTCCGAGCAGCAAGTGGCTCTGTTGGATTGGCTGCATTGGGGCGGACAGTTGATCATCAGCGGGCCTAAGACGCTTGATTTGCTTGCGCACTCGTTTCTCGCGCCGTATCTGCCGGCCACGGCCGGCCGCCCGCTTAAGCTCGACGCCGCGGCGCTCGCTGCGCTGAACGACTATTGGACAATTCCCGGCGATACCAGCCGCCCGCTTGCGGCCACCAATCCCTGGTCGGCGGTCGGTCTAGAGAAGCGGGCCGAGGCCGAATTTCTGCCCGGCAGCGGCGAGCTGGTGGCCGAGCGGCGTGTGGGCCGAGGCCGGATCGTCGCCACCGCTTTTCGCCTGGTAGAGCGCGAGTTGATCCAGTGGCCCAGCTTCGACAGTTTTTTCAACGGCGGCCTGCTCAACCGGCCCCGGCGAACCTATTCGCTCGTCGAAGCCGAAACGCCGCAGCTCGATTGGGCCGACTTTCCCAGGCCGCCGGTTCGATCCCGAACTGGTCTGCGAGCTGCGCTATTTTACGCGCGACCTGAGCCTGCCCAGTCGTCCGCGCCGGCCCAACGCCACCCGGGCCGCGGATCCGGCGGAGATCCGGACGACCCGAATGCCAACATCGCCAAGTCGAATTCCATCGCCGCGAATCCTCTCGCCGCGATCGCCGGCCAGCCAGATCCAACTGCCACCGACGAGCAGCAGCGGCAAAAGGCCCAGGGCGATTCGGGAGTCGGCGGCTGGAACGATTTTGGACCGGTGGCCTCCGAGGCCCGTCGGGCGCTCAAGCAGGCCGCCGGCATCACGATTCCGCAGCGCCAATTCGTGCTCAAGGTGCTCTTGGGTTATCTGATCGTGCTGGTGCCGCTCAATTGGGCCCTGTTTTGGTTGTTGGGTCGGATCGAATGGGCCTGGATCGCCGCGCCGCTGATCTCGGTCGTGTGCGCGGGCATGGTGATCTGGCTCGCGCAGCTCGACATTGGGTTTGCCCGCTCCAGCACCGAGATTGCCGTGGTCGAAATCCAGGGCGGGTACCACCGGGCCCACGTCACGCGCTACACGGCGCTGTATACATCGCTCTCCACCACTTACGAAGTGAATCTCGAGCAGCCTTCGGCCTTGGCGCTGCCGTTTGCAACCAATCCGCAATTCGAATTGCTCTCGGGCCAGCAGCGCTCGACGGTCGACTTTCGTCGCGACAGCCAGGCTCATTTGACCGGCTACACCGTTTCCTCCAACGCGACCGGAATGATTCACAGCGAACACATGGCCGAATTGGCCGGCTCGCTGACGCTCGTGGACGATCAGCCCGGCGGCATGCGCGTAGTGAATGGCACCCGGTTGTCGCTGCGCGGTGCGGGCGTCGTGCGGCGGCGCGCCGAAGGGCCGGGAAGCGACATCGCCTGGATCGGCGGCCTGAACAGCGGCGACGCGGCGCAATTGAAATTCAAACCGGCCGACGACGCACTTTTCGCCAACGAGCGCGAGCGCGCAGCCGCTCTCAGCCCTCGATCATCCGGCCGATATGCTCAACGTGCGTCCGCTGATCGATCTGGCGGAAAATCTTGACCAGCTCGCGCCGGGCGAAGTGCGGCTCGTGGCCATGCTGGATGCGGAAATGCCTGGCATCCAGATCGAGCCGGCCGCGGCTCAAGAGCGCCGCGTGACACTGGTGGTGGCGAACCTGCGTCAAGGCGGCGCCAAACCGCTGCAACCCGACACCAACTTGCCGCGCCAGGCGAAGCTGATCGACCCGGACGCCAAGGACGACGACGAACCCATCAACCCCTAACCTGCTCCTCTTCCGTTCCGCTTTTTCGTTCCGAGTTCCGAGTTCCCCGTTCCGAGCTTTCTTTCCCCATGATCGAGCTCATCGATTTCAGCAAGCGCTACGGCGAATTCACCGCCGTCGAGGGCTTGAATCTCAAGATCGAGGCCGGCGAGATGTTCGGCTTCATCGGTCCCAACGGGGCCGGCAAGAGCACGACCATCCGCTTTCTGGCCACGCTGCTCAAAGCCACCCGCGGCGAAGGGACCGTCAACGGTCACAGCGTCACCAAGGATCCGCTCGCCGTGCGCAAGAGCGTCGGCTACATGCCCGACAACTTCGGCGTCTACGACGGCATGAAAGTCTGGGAGTTTTTGGACTTCTTCGCCGTGGCCTATCAGATTCCGCGCGGCAAGCGCAAGCAGGTCATCGGCGACGTGCTGGAACTGCTCGACCTGACGCACAAGCGCGAAGACTTCGTCAACGGGCTGTCGCGCGGCATGAAGCAGCGGCTGTGCCTGGCCAAAACGCTGGTCCACGATCCGCCGGTGTTGATCCTCGACGAGCCCTCCAGCGGGCTCGATCCGCGGGCCCGGCTGGAAGTCAAAGCGCTGCTCAAAGAGCTGCGCCGGATGGGCAAAACCATCCTGATCTCCAGCCACATCCTGAGCGAACTGGCCGATTGCTGCACGTCGATCGGCATCATCGAGCGCGGACAACTGTTGATGCACGGTCCGATCGAGGACGTCTACAAGCGGATCCGCGGCAATCGGCTGATCGAAATCAAATTCGTCGAAGGCATGGAAGCCGGCCTGTCGCTGATTCGCAGTCTGCCGCAAACCCGCAACGTGCAGCTCGAAGACCATCGGGCCACCGTGGAGCTGGCCGCCACCGACGAGGAAGTGGCCGCGCTGCTGCATCAACTGGTGCGGGCCGGGATCAAAATGCGGTCCTTTGCCGACAAGGATCCCACGCTGGAGGACGTGTTCATGATGGTCACCAAGGGCCTGGTGACGTAGCAAGCGGCAACATTGGTCTGCGAAGTAGAAACGCGCCGCGCCATGGAGCCCCGACAGGGTTTCCAATCCATAGCCGAGGAAGAAACCCTCCGATGTCCCGACGCCTGACGATTCGGCCGACCCCGAAAACAAGCAAACAACGCGGTGCAGCCGCTCCACACAAACCAACCAACTTTATCCCTAACCAGCGCCCACTTTTTGTGGGGAAGTCCACTGACATTCAACTGCGTTTTCGGTTTTCCTCGGCTTGTTGTGCCTGTTCGTGTCCTTTGTCGCCGCTCTGCTGCGTAGTCCTGTCTGCGTCGTTGCGCCTCCGTGGTCTTTCTCCCGTCTGAAGCTTTATGCGCCGCCTCATCCAAATCGGCGTGGCCGTCGCTTGCCTGGCGCTGATGGCGCGGACCTGGCTCGTGCAGGGAATCGTCGACCCGACCGTGGTTGAGGGGGGCTCGATGGCTCCCACGCTCCGGGGCGCGGCACCGGCGGGTGACATGCCACGATTGTGGATTCGCGCTGGCCTGCGGCGAAGAGTCGCTGCCCGCCGACATGCGGGCAGTCTGCCCCAATTGCGGCGCGGAAAACGATCTGGAAGGTGCTCCGCGACTTCCCGGCGAGCGGCTCATCATCGATCGTGCGGCCTACGCATCGACCGGCCCGGAGCGCTGGGACGTCGTAGTGTTGCATTCGCCCGTCGACTCATCCGCGCTTTCGGTGAAGCGTGTCGTCGGGCTCCCCGGCGAGACGATCGAGCTTCGTAATGGAGATGTCTACGGCGATGGGCAGCCGGCCCGGCGAAGCATGCGCCAATTGCTGGCCATGGCAATTCCTGTCCACGACGCAAGCTGCCGACCGACGGCTGGTGGCCCCGATCGCTGGCGGGCGGAGTATTCGGCCAGCCGTTGGAAACCGGCAGCAGCGGGTTACGAATGTTCGCCTGGAGAAGATCGATCCGGCATCGACTGGCTCGTGTACGAACATCGGCAGACCAACGTGCGCGATTCACAGCGCCGCATGCGGGCCCGGTGCTCGACGATCTGGCCTACAATCAGAACGAATCGCGCGAGCTGCTGGCCGTGCCCGACCTGCTGCTGCGGTGCCGGATTGCCGCTGGCGGTTCGGGCTTGCTGTGGCTGCGGATCGACGACGGGCGACAGAAATTCGAAGTGCAACTGGACGCCGAGACGGGCCGCGGCGAGGTGTGGTCGGCCGGTGATCGGCTGCGTGGTTTTTGGCCGGCAGCCGCCCCTTGGATCCGGCGGCAGAAATCGTGCTCGCGCTGGTCGATGCTCAATTGCGCTTGAGCATCAACGGCAAGCTGCGGGTCGACATCGTTTACGATCCGACCGGGCTCGATTGCCATCCGGCGTCGCGGCCGTTGGGCATCGGCACGGCGGGGCCAGGCCTGACGCTGGCCGAACTCAACGTGCTGCGCGACGTGTATTATTTGGCGCGAGGCGAGACCGGCGGCAGCTTGCCGCAGCGGCTCGGTGTGGACGAATATTGGCTGCTGGGGGACAATAGTGCTTCGAGCGTGGACAGCCGGAGTTGGCCGCCCGCGCGCGGCAACCTGTTTGTCGGCAGAGTCTTAATTCACGGGAAATAGCGTGAACTTCGAATTCCGGCTTCCGAATTTCGCACCAAGTACGCTATATTCTCCAGCCCGTTATACTTCTAATTGACGTGAGTTTTTATCCATCGCGACTGCTAGCAAACGGTCGTTTGTTCGGAGTGCCTCCTCCCGCTATTGCGATCCATGCCCACGAAGCGACAGAAAACCGAGAAATCCAGACCCTTGTCCCCTGCAGCGGCCGCGACGACAGCGCCGAGCGCGGCGCCTCCTGCTGCTCAGCGAACGATTCGCGAGACGGTGGAATCGATTGCCGTGGCCTTCGTGCTGGCGTTTTTGTTTCGCACGTTCGAAGCCGAGGCTTTTGTGATCCCCACCGGATCGATGGCCCCCACGTTGCAAGGGAGGCACAAGGATGTGATTTGCCCCGAGTGTCAGTTTCGCTACCGGGTTAGCGCCAGCAACGAAGTCGACGATCAGGGCCGCTCCAAGGGGCCCGGGGCCGAGGTCGTCGGCGGAACCTGTCCCAATTGCCGCTTGCCGCTCAATTTCGACCATGAGGAGCGGGCCGGCCGCAAGTGGCCGACCTACAACGGCGATCGCATCCTGGTGGCCAAGTTCCCCTACGACTTTGCCGATCCCGAGCGCTGGGACATCGTGGTGTTTCGCTATCCGGGCAACGCCGCGATGAATTACATCAAGCGGCTGGTCGGCCGCCCGCACGAGACGGTCCGCATCCGCCACGGAGACATCTACATCCGGCCGGGTGAGGAGACCGCATCGCCTGGCGGCGGCTCGTCGGATTCCGCAGAGTTCGACATTGCGCGTAAGCCGCCGGACAAAGTCCGGGCCATGTCGCAGATCGTGTACGACAACGATTATGTCGTGGACGGCATGACGAAAGTCGGCTGGCCGCTGCGCTGGCAGAACTGGCCGACCGGCGACGCGCCTGCTGCCGACGGGGCCGCACCCAACGACTGGCAGTCGCCCGACGGGGGTGCTCGTACGCGATTGGCCGCGGACCGGGCGAGGCCTGGATACGCTACCAGCACTTCATTCCCTTTCCCGGCGATTGGGCCGACATCCAGGAGGGTCACGTCCGCGGCACCCCGTTGCCGCGGCTGATTACGGACTTCTACGCGTACAACACCAACGAGCATCGCGGTGTGTATAGCGATCCGGCCATGGGACACAACTGGGTGGGCGATTTGGTTCTCGAGGCCACGATCAAGGCCGAAAGCGCCGAGGGTGCGCTATTGTTCGATCTGGTCCGCGCAGGCAGGCACTTTCAGTGCGCGATCCAGTTGGATTCGGGGGAAGCGCAGCTCAGGATCGACGACTCTCCTGATTTTCAGCCCCGGGCCAAGACGGCGCTGCGCGGCGCGGGCCGGCACCGGGTGAGTTTTGCCAATGTCGATCGGAAATTATTCCTATGGGTCGACGGCAGCCCGGTGGAGTTCGACGCCGACACGGCTTATCCGGCGGTCGGAAACGACACGCCCAACCGCGACGATTTGGCGCCGGCCGGAGTCGGGTCGCGCGGAGCGGCGCTCCAGGTCGAGCACGTCGTCTTGAAGCGGGACGTGTATTACATCGCCGCCCGGGAGACGGATCGCTCGATCGGGATCATTTCCGACTACGATCTGGGCGAACCGCAACGGATCAATTTGATCGAGTACTTTGCCGAGCCCGAGCTGTGGACCGGCGACAGTTTGTTCGCCCATCGCCGGGAGGTGAGTTTTCCGCTCCAGGCGGACCAGTTTTTCGTGCTGGGCGACAATAGTCCCGCCAGCAAGGACAGCCGGTTGTGGTCGGACGGCGGACCGGAATATTACGTGTCGCGGGAGCTGCTGATCGGCAAGGCGCTGTTCATCTACTGGCCGCATTCGTTTCATCGATTGCCGCTACGGGTGCCCTTCACCCACACGGAAATTCCGTTCCCCTACTTCCCGAATTTCCAGGACATGGGTTTTGTGCGGTAAAAGGTCAGGAGGACCGTTTTCATGCCGATGCTCGAAGTCCACGGATTGGTGAAAGTCTACGGGCGGCGGCGCGTCGTCGACGGCGTCGATTTCCAGGTCGACCGCGGCGAGATCGTCGGATTGCTGGGGCCCAACGGCGCCGGCAAGACCACCAGTTTTCGCATGACCTGCGGCATGATCGAGCCCGACGCCGGCAAGGTCGTGCTGAACGACATCGACGTCACGCTGTGGCCGATGTATCGCCGGGCACGCGACGGCGGCATGGGCTATCTGGCCCAGGAGTCGAGCGTGTTTCGCAAGCTGTCGGTCGAGAACAACTTGCTGGGCGTGATGGAAATGCTGGGCGTCGACCGCAAGACCCGGGGGCGTCGCTGCAACGATCTGCTCGAACAGTTCGACATTGCCCGCTTGCGCAAGGCGCGGGCCATGTCGCTCTCCGGGGGCGAGCGGCGGCGGCTGGAGATCGCGCGTTGTCTGGTCTCGAACCCCAAGCTGATTTTGCTCGACGAACCGTTCACGGGCATCGATCCGGTGACGATCGACAGCATTCAGCAGATCATCCGCGATTTGCGCATGCGCGGCATTTCGATTCTGATCACCGATCACCAGGTGCGCGAGACGCTCGAAATCACCGACCGCAGCTACGTGATCCGTAGCGGCCGGGTGCTGTGTCACGGCCGGCCGGCCGAAGTGCTCAGCAATCCCGAGGCGCGCAAATACTACTTCGGCGAAGGGATCGACAAGGTGATGGACATACCGGCGGCGTGAGGGAGAGCGAGAATGGCGCCTCCGTCTGACAGGTAGTCGCCTAGTTTGCCTCTAATTTTTGCACGTCTGAATTCTCAGACCAAACTAGGCAACCGGCGATCAGATTGGGCAAGCTCGTCCAAGCAGAAGAACTTGATCGCTCGGGATTCGATCGCCGAGGAAGACCAATTTTCCACCTCGCAGCCCCCGCACGGCTGATTGGCACGCGCTCTGCCGTTTTGTCCCACTTCTCATTTTTTCTATTGACCTAGCTAGCTTAACTTGGAAAATTTTACCTAAGTCGACAGACGTTCAGTGCCGTTCGGCTCAAGAATTTGATCGCCGGCACTCAACTAATTGAGACCGGAATTTTTTCAAGAAGGTACTTTGATGGCGAAACAGCTGCGATTTCTGATGACGACTGACGAACTCAACGAGCGTGAAATCGGATCCCGTTACCTTGCGAACGGTCGTGCGCTAAATAAGACGACTTGGCGTGGGAAGGAGCCTAAGATCCTGCGCCATCACCAAACTTACCAGCCGTCCGAAGCCGATGGGCAGTCCAGGTCCAACTAGTTGGGAAATTTGGGTGACTTATCGGCCGAAGGGCGACATTTGGTTCGACAAGGGAATCAAGCACGAGGGCTGGACGGCAATGCTGCTCGATAAATCGAACGAAGGCGTATTGCTCGATGGTCAAGGGCAACCCCTTAAGGATGGCGAGCCGCCAGTCTTCTTGCCAAAGGAACGTTATGGCGAGATGGAATTTAACGAAATCGATTTCGGTGAACTGGTCGAAGAGGTCGTGATTGATGAGATTAAGAAGACGACTGCCGACGCCGTTATCAAAGAGATAAGTCAAAGCGGGCAATTCTCTTTCGGCAGTGTTGGCGATAGCGCATTTGTCGCCCCGCACCGGTCTAGACCGCTCACCAAAATCATTCTGTCCAACGCTCCCGGTGGCGTTCACAGTGATGGATTCGATACTCGCATCATCAACATCAACCTTTCGACCCCGCATCTCGAACATGTTCTAATGGACTCGATGAAACAACTAATGCGGGACTTCATCGAGGGTAAGGTGACAATCAAAAATCATAGCAATGAGAATGTCTGCCTTGTCGATCTGTCCGATTCGCTCGTTGATTGCGAACCCAACGAACTCGGACTTAATTCTTGGTTCGACGTGCTCCACTGGTACACGACTGTCGACTTTTTAGATAATCTAGCCAAATTGCTTATGTCGGTTTACAAGATCGACGTGGCGGTCGTACCGGGCAAGGAATGTGGGCTGGTGTTGCGGCGTGAAAAGACAGGCGGATGAAAAAACAGAAAACACGATTCCCGTTGGCAGAGCCGTTTGAAGAAACGGGAAGATGGTGGCTGCCTGAAAAGCCAGATGCAGTAATCACTGGCATTTTGAAATATCAACAGGACGAAATATCGCTAGAACTAAACGGGATTCTTGGGACTTCACCCGATGGCACAGCACGTCGAGATTTTGATCGCTTTCCGGTGATTCACGGAATCACGAATCACGGAAAGCCTGTCACGCTCCTGCTTGCAACCGTTGTTGAATACTCGACGAATTTTTCGAACATAGAAACGTCTCGGTACGTGATTAGCTATACGCTGATGGGTGCCCTCACCGAGAACATCAACGATCTGCGGTTCACATCGACGCTCGTTCGGGTGACAGCCCTCAACACATTCATGAATCGCAATCCCTTTAAAACAACTCATCAAGGTGCCGACGGTGGTACTTACAAGGGCACGGGTGATACTTACAAAGGTGGCACCATAGTTTACACTCGCCCGGAAGACATTCGCATCCCTGTTGAATCATTAAAAGCCGTTCTTGAGATCACACATGAAGCGACGGAAACCTACGATCACACATCGGCTGGTTTTAAGATATCGAACGCATTTCATCTGATCCCTGATACGCCGCAGCCGCTTTTGTGGTTCACAAACACGATTCGCCGTTTGTCTTATCTGCTAACACTCCTCACGGACGACTATGTCGTTCCAGAAGCAATAAGGTGCGAAGTAGGCAATGAAAGCAAAGATCACTGCTGTCTCCTGTATCGGTCGAAAGAAGCATTTGACAGTACACGTCCGCACAGTCTATGTCTGTTCTTCTATGCTCATTTGGAGTCGTCATTTCCGCAGATCGTCAACAAATGGTTCTCATTTAACACGTTCCTGAATGAGGCGATAGAGTTGTTTATCAATGCGCATCGCGATCATTCACTCCCGCCAATTCGCTTTAGGCTGCTTGCTGAGGCGTTGGAAACATTTAGCCGTACTGCAACTAAAAAGCATTCCTATTTGTCCAGAGGACTTTATAGGAAAGTACGAAAGGCTCTTACGGCGGTGATACCAGACTTTGTGCAGCCAGATCATTTTGAGGTGCTCCTCAGCCGCATCTGCTTCGGCAATGATTATTCGCTGAAAAAGCGAGTCGAGACCCTACTGGAATCACTCGACAAAGATTCCTGTGCGCTGATTTACAAAGATCACGATGCCTTTGTGAGTGGCTTTAAAGACACGAGGAATTATTTTGCACACCATTCGAGGAATCTTCGCAACAAAGCGTTGAAGGGAGGTCATCTTTATTGGTGCAGCGAAAAGCTAATAATGCTGTTGCGAATCCTCTTGCTTCGGCACATCGGCATCCAAGAACCGGTTATTTGCAGTCGGGTCCAAGCACATAATCGACTGAGACAGTACATTGCAATTTACTTGGAGGAGCCGGAAGTAAACAACCAGGCTGACGATAGCGTAGTTGACCAACCACTGTCGTAGCAGTCTCGGATGGTTTTCCCCAAAAACCCACCTCAAGTGAAAGGAACGTAAGTCATGGACTCGACAAAGCAGAAACCCGGCTTTCACATTACTTACCCGATTTACCTGATCCAGATAGGCACAGGCGATGAAGTTGAGGTTTGGGGCGCCATGCACACGCAGAATAGCCAACGCTTGCGCACGAGTTAACTCTACCGAAGTGATGCCAATCATTCCGTCAAAGATTATGCGACCCTCAATCGTATATCGCACGCACCGCCCCTTCGCATCGAACAGAAGTTGACCACCTGGCTCACCTGTATAAATCCAGGAATCCCAACCATCCTTGAGCGGTATGATTTGTGCAGGCTTTCCGAGTAATCGTCGCACTGCTTCTCTTTTTATTCCATGTGTTACTGTCTTTCCAGAAGTGGCGGCGATAGTATCCTCCTTCTGTCTTCCATTATCGAAATCTCTTTTCATTCCATGCGTTACCGCCGTCCCCACATTGGCGGTAACTTGTTTGTCTTTCTTTCCTTTATCCAGAAGGTTTACAATTCCGCCGATAATAAACAGGCAGACCCAAATGCAAGCAACCCATTTCAGAACCGTTTTAATTGTTGAGGGGTTCTTCTTTTTTGCCCGCCGTGTTGTCACTCCACCAGAAGTGAAATCGAGCGGGTCGAGAGAGTCGACGGCAGCTGGAGGAGAAACTGCCACTGCTGTTGGAACAGCCGGCATCATTAATAAACCACTGCAATGAGGGCAGTTGACCGTTTGGTCAGCCAGCGAAGGGTCTAAAGCAATTGCGCCGTGACAATGCGGACAGATAACATTCATGGCGAGGTCTCCGGAATAGAAGTGGTAAAAGTTCCGGCTACCAATGAAGGAGCGCCGAAACCCAACCGCCCCAGGAGCCCTCGCCAAAGGGCGTAACAGAACAGTACATGGCTTCGGCGCTTTTTCGAGCGCACGAACAACCAAGCACTGCTTCTGTCACTGAAAGTTCGGCGATTTTCCTGGAAGCAGGAACTTGACGCTTGTGCGTCATTTCAAATTGTCTTTTTTTGACCGTTGCTGCGGTCAGGCGATTCTCCGTATGATTTGCTGCCAGACTGCGGAATTGGATCCGCAGTCTGGCCAGTTTGGCGTCTCGATTGGGCTGATTCTACCTCTGCTGTCAAGCCCTGGCGAGGGCTACGGGATCGCGGCAGCCCGCGTCAATCCCCCTCGACCAGCCTTCGAAGTATGTTCTTTGCGTCGTCGACCGTGACGGTGTAAACGAGGTTCGTGCTAAGCTGATGCAAGACCGAGTCCGTGATGAGCCTCGGATCTTCAAGATTCAGCCCGTTCAACTCACCTGCGATTCGCGTGTAGTTGTAAAGCAGCACCACGAGTTCTCGCAAAGTTACTTGGGTTTCGCAGCCATTGCGAAATTCAACCTCCCACATCGAGTTACCGAATCGCTGCAAGGCATCGTCTGCTTTGAGGGCTTCTCGGTCTTTTCTGATTTCCTCAGGTGCCAACATTCCGAAACCGCCGTTGCTAATTAAGGCAATCGTCATCAAGGTCAGCAGACGATCGCAGTCCGGAAGTTCTTTGAGCGGGTCAGCCATAATTACGCCGCTCCTTTCTCGTCCTTCGACTCGATATAGAACAGCGTGGGATAGCGTTCTCGCAAATGTTCATAGAGATCTTCGATTTTCCATTCGACGCCTATCAGCCCTGCCTGTACGGCGGGAGTGGTCTTTATGGTCCGCAACCGCCAGCAGTAGTTGTAATAAGTCACATGAATTGCTGTTGCGGCTTGCAGATTTGCAAGTTTCTTAGAAAAGCACAGAGTCCGCCGATTTAGTCGACTCATGAAAGTTCGGGCGGTTAAGTTGTATCGCTCAACCAATGAAGTGCCGACAGTATCCAGATCGATCTCTCCTCGTATGACCTTCTTGGAAATCGTCAGGTTCGTTTTCTTCTTCTTTTTCACGATGCAGGCGTAGTCGGCATACGGACCAAACGCCATGTCGATCGCATTGCGATAAGCCTCAAAGCCGTCGGTGCTGATCCGAATGACAGGCTTGTACTGGCCAGGTTTAAAATCGTGCGCGTCTGAGGCGTGCGGCTTCGGAATCTGGATCCGT
Source organism: uncultured Planctomycetaceae bacterium (assembly GCA_963793635.1). Lineage (GTDB taxonomy): Bacteria > Planctomycetota > Planctomycetia > Pirellulales > PALSA-1355 > CAWCAX01. The sequence goes on along the minus strand of CAWCAX010000004.1, from coordinate 2,470,726 downwards.
TCCGCAAGATCCATAGCAAAGAGATTTGCAGTCCCTTCATTTCTGCGACCGACACGAAATGCCGGAATTAAGCGCGTATCTTCACAGAGCGCCCAGAAAATGTAGAATTCCCCAATCTCGTGCAGGTTGGGTTCGTCGCCTGTGATATGCCCTTTTTTCTTTCCGCAATATGTCCATAATTCGTCGAATTGTATATGCCGAATTTTGAGATCTCTGATCTCCCTATCATGAAATCGCCGGCATGCCTCGCCGAAGCGGAGCATAAGACGACCAATGGTATCTCGATGCACACCGGTAATTCGGTGTGTCGCACTGATTGAGCCGCTGTTGATTAACTGCCTCAAAACTTCAAGTTGCAGGGAGGCGGATAACACATACATTTGTAGATTCCTTAAAGCCGTGCTGCCGCTTCATGCGGCAGATCGGCCAGAAAAGATGGCTGGAACAGATCCAATCTGTTCCCAATCCGTCATGGTGGTGATCTGGCTCCTGGCATGACATTTCTTTCTTAGTGGCAGACTGGTGGTGGTTTCATGATTTTCTCCCAAAAAAACGAGTTACGGTGAAGTTACGTACAAACTACGGGACAATAGTAGTTGCGGCACCGAGATTTTCAAGCTCCCCAGACAGCCCAAATTAGGCAGGTTTGCAGCGACACTAATGAGCTTGACATAAAAGGTCTCCTCATATAGACTTAGGCGTAGTTCGGGCGGCGCAAAAAGAGAGCGGGTCGAGCAAATTGCCCGATTTGTTCTCGCCAGTCACGGCGCTCTCGATCGATCATTGACCTGCAAACGGCTGCTACCGTTTGCAGGTCTTTTTCTTTTTTAGGGGCTTATTTCTGGCCCGAAAGATACGAAAAAAGCCGCCTCCCAATCACAGCGGACTGTGAGCGAGCGGTGGCTTCCGTGCCACTTCACCGTATGGCGAAGCAGCACTCCAAGATAGCGATCTCGAAAAGTTGAGCTAGACGAGTTTTTTGGCAGATTGGTCAGTCGTCTAGCGTGCGCAGGCGGGCATGCCCGTTATGGTCGTCCATGACCTGCCATGCGGTGAGACGTAACCAGTGCGACAGCGAAATTTGCTGTCGGCTTGCGGCGGCTTCAAAGAGCCGCTTTTCTTTTTTGCTCATGCGCAACTCGACCCGCATTTCGAGGGTCGTCGGCTTTTTGGGGATTTTTGCCATCCGTATAGTGTACGGATGAGTACCGGTGGTTGCAAGAGCGGTCTACGAGGGGCAACGGGGATTTTTTGAGAGAAAAACGGAGGGGTCGGTCTGCGGCGGGGGGGGGCGTCTCGGAGATTTTTTGAGAGAAAAAACGGAGGGCAGATTCGAATGTATTTGAATCGACGATCGAAATAAATTCGGAATCTGATCGGTCTACGAATTAAAAAATGCCTCTCGGTGGTTGGTTGAGGGGCAAAGTGAAATAGCTCAAGTGTACCGCATCATGTACAATGTGCGTATCCTTTAACAGGAAGGAGGTTTTATGATTTCCAATAGATATTTGGAAATAATGAAAAGCCTGATGCGGTTCACTGGAGCTCGTAGTTTCGAGGAATTGCAGACGGTGCTTCTTACACTTTCCGGGGTAGCTCCCGAAGAGTGATGGTGGCGATTGGTTCGCTTCGGGCTGCAGACCGGAAGCAGCCAGTCCAAGTAGACTGCGTTTAGGGTTTCCCGTCCCGAGCCTTTGGTCTTGGGTCGGGTATTTTTTTGGAGTTTAGTCATGATCTAATAGAGTCAGCACTTCGGAAATTTTTCTGCGAATCGGGAAAATAATTTTTGGGGAAGTTCATCTGCCTAGTTTGCTTGGCGTCTGCCTAGTTTGGGGATTTCCCGATGCGATGACCATTTTGAAGCCAAACTAGGCGACTACCGTCTGACACTGTCGGTTGACAGAACCCCTTGTGGGGCCTAAGATTGCGCTTGCTTCCACCCTTCGACTTGGATTAGCCGGTCTATCTGCTGTGGCCCAACTCAAGTTTGATCCGACTCAAACCTTGACGTTTGCTGATCCCCGCGAGGTGCCCACGTATAGCATCCCCGAGGCCGCGCACATCCTGCGCCTGCCGCGGGCCACACTCCGGTCGTGGGTTGTTGGAAGGCATTATCCAACCGACAAGGGCGCAAGAGATTCGAGCCGGTAATCGACATCGCCGACAGGGGCCACTCGTTGCTGTCGTTCGTGAATCTCGCCGAGGCGCATGTCTTAAGCGCCTGCCGACGAGTGCATACGATACCGCTCGATAAGATCCTGCGCGGCGGTCGCCTATTTGCAGTCTCAGTTTGATTCGAAGCACCCGCTCGTCGAAGGCGAGTTTGAGACCAACGGCGTAAGCCTGTTCATTACCCACCTCGGAAAACTCATTGACGCGTCGGCGCAAGGCCAGGTCGTGATGCGCGATTTCGTTGTCGAGCACCTAAAGCGCCTGGAGCGCGAGAACGATCTCGTCACGCGCCTGTATCCGTTTACGCGAGAGGATTTCATCAATAGTCCCAAGACCGTGTTTATTGACCCCCGGGTATCATTCGGACGGTTGGTGCTGGCCACCGCGAGGATTCCGACGATCGCTATCGCCGAGCGTTATTGGGCCGGAGAGTCGATCGATCACCTAGCCGAAGATTATGGCTGCGGAAGGCTCGATGTCGAAGAAGCGATCCGATGCGAGAGGCCGCGGCAAGCGGCTTGAGCCGCTGGTTTTCTTCGTGGACCGATGCCTTGGCTCAAGCGATGTCCCTCAGGCATTGCTTACCGCAGGCTTGCGTGTTGAGCGCCACCGGGACCATTTTAACTCCGACGCCGACGATAGCGATTGGCTACCCGAGGTCGGCTGACGCGGCTGGATCGTGCTTACCAAAGACGCGGGATTCCGCAGTCGCCAGATTGAGGTCAAGGCGCTCATCAACGGGGGCGTACCGGCGTTCGTCCTGACTTCCGGGAACACAACGGGGCCGCAAAATGGCGCGGCAATCGTCGCTGCAATTCCTCAAATCCTGCGTTTCATCGATAAGTTTCACGCGCCGTTCATTGCGCAGATAACGGCATCGGGCGCGGTAAGCATCGTCCTGACGCGCGAAGGAATCCTGAGGCGGGTTTTCTAACCCTCCTCGCCGAATCCGCTCCCGTGGTAGAATGCGCCTGTGCCAGCCAGTTTTCATTGCGATGCAACCTTTAGCATTCCTACGCGCAGCCTCTTTTTCCTCGCGGGGCGGGTAATAGATGGCACGCTTCGGGCGGGCATGCTCGTAGAGATTCCGCAAGGCGCCGCCCCCGCCATTCACGCTACGATCGCAACGATTGAACGGGTCTGCGGGCAGGCGAGAGATACGATCGGTGTTGGGCTGCGATACTCCAATGACGATGAACTGGCGACTCTGAAGAGCTTGATGCTTGAGGGCGCTACGCTACGAGCGGCCTAGACATTGCTGGTCATGACCGCCCAGCTCGCCCTGCCCCTTGCTGCAAGCGGGTCTCGATTGGTTTATACTGACCCAAGCTCGCCAGCCGTGTTTTCGGCCGCAGCCCCAACCGATTGCCCTCCTGCCAGCCCCACCCTAACGCCCGAAAAAATCTCATGCACGATTTTCCCTCACGACAGGCCTGGATGTTGTTGCTCGTGACTTCGCTCCTGCTGTCGATTGGCTCTGTCGGCAGAGCCCAGTCGGACCGGTTTACACCCCTTGAAGGCTTCGAGGTGGAAGAGGTTGTGCCGCCGGGCCAGACCGGTTCGCTGGTGAACATGGCGTTTAACGAGCAGGGCGAGATCCTGGCTTCGCGCGAGCGAGGGCCGCTGCTGCTGATCCAGGACAAAGACCACGACGGCCAGTTCGACTCGATCGGCACCTACACCGACAAGGTGCGGAACTGTCACGGAATTCTGCCGCTGCGGGGTCGCGTGTTCGTGGTCGCCGACGGCGACGACGGCGCCGCGCTCTATCGCCTTACGGATACCAACGGCGACGGCACGCCCGACGAGGCCAAGGCGCTGTTGAAATTCAAAGGCGGCATGGGCGAGCATGGTCCGCATGCCGTGGTGCTGGGGCCCGACGGCTTGCTCTATGTCATGCTCGGCAATTTCTCGCACGAGGACGCCAAGCTGGCCGACACCAGCCCGCACCACGACTATTTCGACGAAGAACTCCTCAAGCCGAAATTCGAAGATGCCAACGGTTTCGCCGTCGGTGTCAAATCGCCCGGCGGTACGGTCGTTCGCACCGACGAGGAAGGCAGCTTTGTCGAGCTGTACTGCGGTGGCTTCCGCAATGCGTTCGACATCGGCGTGAACCGCGCGGGCCAGCTGTTCACGTACGACGCCGACATGGAGTGGGACGTGGGTCTCCCCTGGTACCGTCCGACGCGGGTCAATCACATCACGCCCGGCTCCGAGTTCGGCTGGCGGAGCGGCTGGTCGAAGTGGCCCCCGTTTTATATCGATAATCTGCCGGAGACGCTCGACATCGGCCGCGGCTCGCCGACCGGCCTGGAGTTCTACAATCACACCCGCTTTCCCAAAAAATATCACGACGCGTTGTTCATGTGCGACTGGTCGCAGGGGCGCGTGGTGGCGGTGTTTCTGGAGCCGCAAGGGGGCAGCTTTAGCGCCAAGAGCGAGATATTTCTGGAAGGCCGGCCGCTCAATTGCTCGGACCTGGCCGTGGGGCCGGACGGCTGGCTGTATATCTGCGTCGGCGGGCGCGGGACCCAGGGTTCGATCTTCCGCGTCGTCACCCGCGATCGTGCCGCGGGCACCGCGGCTGAGCAAACGCCGCCGGCCGAGCCGTTGCGGCGGGCACTGGCGCAAGTGCAGCTCTACAGTGCTTGGGGACAGCGGGCAATTGCCCAAGGCAAACAGGAGCTGGGCGAGCGATGGGAGCCGCAGTTGACCGCACTGGCCGCCGATATTCAAGCGCCGGTCGCCGATCGGGCCCGGGCGCTCGATCTGCTGCAACTGTTTGGCCCGCCCGCCTCGCTGGAACTACTGTTGAAACTTTCCGCCGATCCGTATCTCGACGTGCGGGCGAAAGCGGCCGACCAGCTTGGGCTGCGGCCCGAGCCGGCCTCGATGGCCCGGCTGGTCGAGTTGCTCGACGACCCGGTTCCGGCAGTGCGCCGCCAGTCGCTGGACGCGCTGGCGCGCATGGGGCGCAGCCGCCGGTGGACAAATTGCTGGCCGCCGTTGGCGATCCCGATCGCTGGGTGGCCTGGGCCGCCTGTCGCGCACTCGAGCGGCTGCCGGTAGCGCAGTGGCAAGCCCGCGTGGTTGCGTCGGACCAGCCACGTGTCTTCCTGATGGGTTCGGTCGGCCTGCTGACGATGAAACCCGACGCCGAGCGCTGCCGGGCGATCTTGGAACGAGCGAGCGGCTGGTTGGCCGCGCAGCGGCTGTCGGTCGACGAACTGGTGGCTTTGGTGCGGATCGTCGAGTTGGCGCTCGATCGCGGCGATTTGCCGGCCGACACTGCTCCCAGGCTCCGCGAGCAGCTTGCGGCGATGTATCCGACGAAGGACTGGCGGTTGAATCGCGAGCTGGTCAGCGTGCTGGTTTACTGGCAGCAGCCGACGCTCGCACCGCGCCTGGTTGCCGAGTTGGCCAGCGATTCGCCGCAGGCGGAAAAGATCCACATTATCATGAATGCCGCCTTTCTCAGCGCGGGTTGGACGCCCGAGCTGCGCAGCACCGTCGTTGCCGCGGCCGAGAAACTTCGGGCCGAGCCCGGGGGCAACAGCTACCCAGGTTATCTGACCAACGCCGCCACCAAATTGATGAAGAGCGCGCCAGAGGCGGAACAGTTGGCGCTGATTGCGGGCGGTGCCCGTGCGCCGGGCGTCACGATCGGGCTGCTGCGGCAGATCGCCGGCACGGCACCCGGGCAGCAGGCCGCATTGCGCCAGCTCGACGCGGACCTGGCCGACAACCAATCCCAGCCGGCCCGCGAGCTGCACAAGGCGGTGTTGATTGCTCTGGCCCGCGGGGATGCGCAATCGTCCGATTATCTCAGGCAGCAGTTCGAGGCGCTTCCCGAGCGCCGCGCCGACATTGCCCAGGCGATTGCCGTAGCGATGCCCGACAAGCCGCTGACCGACGCGGATTGGCAACTTTTGATGCGAGCGCTCGCGGTGGTCGAAGGTCCGGCTTCGGCCGATGTGCTGCGCGCGCTTGTGCGGTCGCCGCGCAAAGACGTGAAGCCGGGCGATCTGCGCCGGTCATCATCCTGGGCTTGAAATTGCAGGCAGCCGGCGGCGACGCGGCCAACTTATTGGTTCACTGGACCGGTCACAAGCCGGCGGAGAGCCAGGCTGCTCCCCCCGTTGCCATGGCCGCCTGGCAGCAGTGGTTTGCCGACTCGTATCCCGACTTGCCCGAGCCGAACCTGCCGGTCGACACGGCTGGCAACAAGTGGACTTTCGCTCGGCTGATGGACTTTTTGGGCAGCGACGCCGGGCGCGCGGGCAGCGCGGAGCGCGGCGCCGCGGTGTTCGAGAAGGCCCAGTGCATCAAGTGCCATCGCTACGGCAACCGGGGCGAGGGCATCGGGCCCGACTTGACGAATGTCAGCAGCCGTTTTCAGCGGAAGGAGGTTCTCGAATCGGTGCTGTTCCCGTCGCTAGTCATTTCCGATCAGTTCGCCGCCAAGACGGTGGTCACGCTCGACGGCCGCACGTTCAGCGGGCTGGTGGGGCCGGCCGGCGATGACGTCGTGGTCCTGCAATCCAACGGTGAGAAAGTGGCGGTTGCCAAGAGCAACATCGACGAAGTCGTGCCGAGCAAAAAATCAGCCATGCCCGAAGGTTTGTTCGGCACGCTGTCGTTGGAAGAGATTGCCGACCTGTTCGCGTATATCGGAAAGCCGCCGGCAGTCCCCTAGCGAAGGTGGGCGGGCAAGGTGGATGCACGGGTTGCCTCGAACGGTGTCTAGGATTGCTTCGCTCGGTCTGTTTCCTCCAAATGAAGCGGCCTTCTGTTGCCCCCCTTGCCAGCGCAGGTGACCCAAGCGGCCAGTGGGTCGAGATTTGGTGGCATGGCGGGTCATTTTTGCGATCGAGGGAGGCTTTTGCGACATTGGCGTGCAGGCATGCGCCGCCATTTGCAGCCAGTTGCGACCCTATTTTGGTCGGGCTATAGTGAAATGTTGCAACTTGAGAGTAGGGGCCGATCGATCCCTCAATCGCACCGACTGTCCGTCCAGGCGTGAGCTGCGGAGCACGAAATGGAAGCCAAATTAGTGGTGGTCGGCGGCAAGGCCCAGGCCGGGGAGTTCAACCTCAAGTTGCCGGCAATCGTGGGGCGCAGCCGGTCGGCTGACCTGCCGCTGAACCATCCGTTGGTCAGCCGCCAGCATTGTGAAATTTTCGAGGCGGACGGTCATTTGATGGTCCGCGATCTCGGTTCGCTCAACGGCACCTTCGTCGGCGATTCGCGCGTCACCGCCGACGCGCTGCTCACACCGGGCGGTCACCTGACCGTGGGCTCGGTCACCTTCGAAGCCGTGTACGAGGCGGAGCCGGGTACCGGAGACGCCCCTGATTTCTCGATGGCCGACGAAAACGGAGACCTCGACCGGACCGTCGAGGAGTCGCGCGTGCATCGCGCCGGCGCGGGGGCCGAGGCAGACCTGGCGCCCGCCGAGGAGTCGTCGGGAGGCATCGACATGAGTTGGCTGACTGAAGCCCCGGAAGAGGAAGCTGGCTCGGCCGCGGCGGAAGAGGTTGCCGAGTCGCCGCCAAATGCGGCGGATTCCGCCGGGTGCCGACGCAGAGCACGAACCGGCGGCCCAGCAGAGCGCTGCGCGTCCCGCCAGAGCCGTGAAGACTCAGAACGAAGCAAAACGCCCAGCCGCCAAGCCCAAGCAAGAGGCAGTTGCCGCCGCCGAGCCGCCCCCCGAGGACGTGCCCACTGAGTTCGCTCCCGCCGAAGAACATCAACACGAATCTGGCAGCGGCGATGAAGACATGGATGATTTTTTCCGCAGCTTGACTTCGTCGTGACCCATGGCCGAAGTGGCCGCGCGCGAAGGGGGAATGACGCGATTTGAAGCAACCATTCCTCCAGCCCGCGCTCCTCAACCGGCTCCCGGCTGTCCTGACATTTTTCGTCGCCTTGTTCGCAGAACTCGTCGGCGGCGCCGGTCTTGTCTTGGCGGCCGAACCGGCTACGGCCGGCGGGCGGTCGCCACGCGCGGCGAATCGCCTGGCGAAGGAATCGAGCCCTTACCTGCTGCTGCACGCCCACAACCCGGTCGATTGGTATCCGTGGGGTGAAGAGGCACTGGCCAAGGCCCAGCGCGAGAAGAAGCCGATTTTTCTATCGATCGGCTATTCGAGCTGCTATTGGTGCCACGTGATGGAGCGCGAGTCGTTCCTGAACGACGAGATCGCCGCCCTGCTCAATAAGAACTTCGTGGCCATCAAAGTCGACCGCGAGGAACGTCCCGACATCGACGAAGTGTACATGCGGGCGTTGCAGATCTACTCGCAACTGGCCGGCGCTCCGCAAGGCGGCGGATGGCCGCTGACCTTGTTTCTCTCGCCGGACGGCAAGCCGCTGGTCGGGGGCACCTATTTTCCGCCGCGCGACCGGGACGGCCGCACCGGCCTGCTGAGCGTGCTCAAGCGAGTCGACGAACGTTGGAGAGCCGATCCGGCCCCATGGCAGAAAACCGCCGATCAATTGGCCCAGTATGTTCGCGACAGCCTGGCCTCGCGTCCGGCAGTCCTCCCGGTCAAGCTCGACCGTGCCTGGCTGACCGCGGTCCAGCATGCGCTTTTCCAGCAATACGACCGCGAGTACGGCGGTTTCGGCTTTGTGGCCACCAATCCCCGCCGGCCGAAGTTTCCCGAGCCGCCGAACCTGGAGTTTTTGCTCGATCGGGCCGCGCGCGCCGACGACGCCGAGGCGCGCGACATGCTCCTGGGCACGCTCGACAAAATCGCGGCCGGCGGCATCCGCGATCATCTGGGGGGCGGATTTCATCGCTATAGCACGGACCGCTATTGGCGCGTACCGCACTTCGAAAAAATGCTCTACGACAATGCCCAGCTGGTCTCGGTTTATGCCCGGGCTTACCAGCTCGAGCGGCGCCAGCCGTACCGCCAGGTGGTCGACGAAGCGCTGGGGTTTGTGCGGCGCGAGCTGACCGATGCCCAAGGAGGCTTTTACTCGGCCCTGGATGCCGAAACGGCCGGCCAGGAGGGAATCTATTACACCTGGCTGCGCAGCGAAATCCAGCAGGCCCTCACGCCCGACGAATTCACCCTGATTGAAAAGATGTTCGGATTGGACGCGAAGCCCAACTTCGACCAGCGCTACGTGCTCGCCGAGGCGACGCCGGTTGGCCAATTGGCAAAGGTCACGGCGGCGAGCAATCCTGCCGCCCTGCAAGCACAACTGCGGGCCGTCGAAGACAAGCTGCTCGCGGTGCGCCAGAAGCGAGTTCGCCCGCTGACCGATACCAAGATCCTGGCCGGTTGGAACGGATTGATGATTCGCGGCTATGCCGACGCCGGCCGCGTCCTGGAAAACCCGGAGTATCTGGCCGCGGCTGCGCGGGCGGCCGATTTCATGCTGGGAAACCTACGCGCTTCCGACGGCCGCCTGCTGCGGAGCTATTGCCAGGGGCAGGCCAAGGTGCCGGCCTTTCTCGACGACTATGCCTTCTGCGTGGCCGGTCTTTTGGCATTGCACCGCGCCGACGGAAACCGCCGCTGGCTCGACGCGGCCGACGCGCTCCAGCAGGACCAGTTGGCCCGTTTTTGGGACCAGCGCGGGGGCGGATTTTATTTTACGTCCGCCGATCACGAAGTGCTCTTCGCCCGCAGCAAGACCACGGTCGATGGGGTCATGCCGTCGGGCAACTCGGTGTCGGCCGCCAACCTCATCGAGCTGGGCCGGGCGCTGAAAAAGCCGGAATATCTGGAGCGGGCACGGCAGACGATCGCCGCGGCCAGTCCGGGGGTGAGAGACACGCCGCTGGCTGCGCCGCAATTGGCCGTGGCCGTGGCCCAATTGCTCGACGACGCAGCGAAAGACCCTTCCGAAAGCCCGTAGGTCCGGCGAAGCGCATCGTGCTGCTTTTCAAAAAGAAATTCCTCGCCGCCATCGTTGCCGGCGAAAAGACCCAGACCATCCGGCTCTGGAAGTTTCGCAAGATGCGGCCTGGGCAGCGAAGCTATATTCCGGGCGTCGGCTACATCGGCATCCTGGCCGTCGACGAGGTCTCGCTCGCGGGGCTCACGGACGCCGATGCGATTCCCGACGGCTTTCCCACGGCCGACGCGTTGCGCCGAGATCCAGTCGCTGTATGGATCTCAACTGGCGGCGGGCAGCCGCGCGTATCGCATCCAGTTTCGGGTGCTCGAAGCGGAGGAGCAGGCCCAAGCCGTTCAGGAACGCAAGCTACGAAAAGCGGCGGCCGGGAAGCGGACCGCGGGGGACTAACGGCTGCGCGCCGGCCGGCAACATTTCGCCGCCTTGCCCGGTGCGGACTACCGGTGCAGCATCTCGAAAAAGCCTTGCGCCACGGCTTGCGGGTCGGCCACGACTTGATAGACCAGCGACGAAAGAATCAGGATTCCGGCCACCAGCATGCCGACGCCGCGCGGGTTGGGATTCACTTCGACCGCTTTGAGCACGCCGCGCAGCGACCGCTCGAGCCGGCGCCAGCCGCTGAAACTTTGCGTGTCGCTATTGGCCACCAGCAGCACGTTGCGCATCGAGGGAAAGGTTTCCATCCGCAATTGGACTCCCAGTTGCGGCAGCGCCAGGCTGTCGCCCGCCCAGCGGGCGTCGGAATCGAGCCCCAGCGCAAGCTCCGAAAGAACCGGTCGCAACTGAGAACCGCGGATGTTGTAGATCACCAGCCGCGGACGCGCTATGAGCATCCACAACGTCAGCGACAGGCCATAAAAGGATAAGAGCAGCGGCCAGACCAGCCAGCCGAATCGCAAAGCCGTGGCGTCGGGCACGAAGAGTTGCATCGGGCCCACGATCAGCAGTCCGACCACGGCAACCCCCAGGGCCGCCAACTCGCGCGACCCGCTGACCACGAGCGGCCGGCGGCGCAGATTGGTCAGGCCCACCAGGATCAAATACAGGGCCAGCGGCCCAAAGGCCACGCAATAAGGAAAGGCTTGCATCACGCTGTTCGTTCCGCCTACGCTGCGCTGACCGGCTGGGGCGACTGAAAAATTCTCTCGGACGTGTCGTCGAGGGCGCTGGGCACCGGCGCTTTTGCCCGATAGCGCTTCACCGGCATTCGTTGAATGCCGGCAATCTCCTCACGTGAAGCAGTGTCGCAAGCTAGTTGCCCCTTAACAGCCTAGTTGCCCTTCACGGCGCCGTGCAACCACTCGCCGATCACCCAGCCGACCTTGGCCAGCGACAGCGCCGAGCATTTGTCGGCCGTGTCCCCCTCGGTGTGCCAGGCCGGGTAATCGAAATCGATGATATCGCAGGTCGGTATTTTGGCCGTGTTGTGCAGCGGCAGATGGTCGTCGCGAATTTCGTGTCCCTTTTGCGGAATGAATTCGCGCACGCCCAGCCGCCGGGCCGTGTCCCAGATGGCTTTGACCAACGGCTTGGTGTCGCGCCAACCGGCACTGCCGCGCTCCTCGTAGATTTGCAGATCGGCGTCGCCCACCATGTCCAGCAGCACGCCCCAGCGATAGCGATAGTCGGGCGGATTGGCGGCATAGTCTTGGGCAAAATGTTCCGAGCCGAGAAAATAGGGATCCCGCTCCTGAAAGACCAGCTCCTCGCCGTCGAACAGCACGAAGTCGACCCCCAGCCGTCCCGGCAGATCGGCCATCTTGTGGGCCAATTCCATCAGCACGGCGACTCCGCTGCCGCCGTCGTTGGCGCCGACAAAGGTGCCCCGCGGATTGTTCGGGTCGCGGTCGGGATAAGGACGCGTGTCGTAATGGGCGCAGAGCAGGATCCGCTGCTTGCGATCGGGATGCCAATGGACGATCAGGTTGGCCATCGGCACGGCCGAGCCGTCCAACGGATGCCGCACTCGAAATTGCTGAAACTCGACCGTGCCCCCCAGTTTCTGGAAGTGCTCGGCCAGAAATTTCTGCTGCGCTTGCATCCCGGCCGATCCGCTCACCCGTTGGCCGAGCGTGCAGATTTGTTCGAGATACTCATAAGCCCGGGCGCCGTCGAAGGGGATGTCGGAGAGCGTCAGCCGCGAATGGTTCTCCTTGGGCGCCCCGGCCACGCCGCGGTTGTCGTTGCAGAACACGACATACCCCAGCGCCAGAGCGCCGGCGCTGACGATGGCCGCCAGAAAAATCGTTTGGCCGGACGGTTTGGGCATGGATTGCTGCTCCGAGAGATCAATCGTAGCTTATTCTAGCAGCGGACCGCTGAAACCGCCTAGACGATCTGCCAGCCGCCCTGCCGCGGAAAGGAGGCTGCTGCTTGAGTTTGCGCGAGCCTTTTCGAGCCGCCGCGGTGTTTACTCTGATGTCGGGCCTTGCGGGCACAAGCGACTTTCGTCGCCAGCCGCGGCAGATGTCTGCCGACCGTCGGTCGGCCTGTTCCTTGGACCAGCTCATTAAATTCCGACTTCCGATTTTCGGCCAAAAACCGCTAGAATTGACCCCCGAGGCGCTTTCGATATCGCGGCAGGAACAGAGATGAGGCCCGCTATGATCGACGTCAAGCAAATTGTCGAGCTGCAGCGATCCTCGGTTGCGCGCTGGCACACCGAGCCGATCGCCAATCCGTATCAAGGATTTCTGGGCCTGGTCTGTCAGCAGCACAGCTTCAATTACCTGCTCTGGCATGAGGAGGACATCGCCCGCAGTCCCGACGTCACCGACAGCACGATTGCCGGCGTCAAACGGGCGATCGACGGTTACAATCAGAAGCGCAACGACGCCATCGAAAAACTCGACGACGCGCTGGTCGAACAGTTGCACAGTGCGGCCATCGTGCGTCAAGCGGACGCGCGCTTGAACACCGAAACGCCCGGCAGCGCGATCGATCGCTTGTCGATCCTTGCGCTGCGCATGTATCACATGGAGGAACAGGCGAACCGCACCGACGCTCCGCTGGGGCACCGGGCAAAGGCTCGCAGCCGGCTCGAGATCCTGGCGCGCCAACAGCACGATCTGGCCCTCGCTCTGAGCGAACTGGTGGACGATATCTTTGCCGGCCGCAAGCGACTGGAAGTTTATCGTCAGTTCAAGATGTACAACGACCCGACCCTCAATCCTTATCTCTACGCCGCGGGCGAGAAGAACCAGGTCGCCGGATAAGGCCGCTGCCGACCTTGCCCTATCGGGCGGGAAAAATGGCAGGCCCGGAAAGTAATTGAGTCGTCTGGCAAGTGAGCGGTGGTTGGTTCACCGTGGCGACCGATTTCTTGAGGCGGCGAATCGCGACCCGCCGGCGGCAGCGCGGCGAATCAAACCGGGCCGGTCTGCCGTCAAACCGACAACGCCATTCTGGCCAGGATAGCCGCCGCTGAGCGTGCCGGTCGAGCATTTCCCAGGGGCCCAGGCGGGCTGCTGGCGACCCCCTCTATTTCAGCCGCAAAGGCTGGCTGGGAGCCGATTAGTGGCGCTCCGGAAATCATCGCCCGGCGAGCTCGTGCCGCGGGACCGGCTGAGGCGGGTGCTGGCCGGTGCGTCTACCAAGATTACATGCGCGTAAGTTGGCCTGGTTATTGCAACTAGGGTGGTAGAATTGCGTAGAATAGCCAGAAGGGGTAGCGGTCGGACGGTTTTGAATCAAAAGCTGCGAAGCGAAGGAACGTGCGATGCGTCGCCACTTTTTTAATCTCGCCTGGTGTTTGGCAATCGCGGTTGCGCTGGCGACTCCCACGGCCCTGTTTGCGCACGGTGGCGGCGGTGGCGGCCACGGCGGCGGCGGTGGGCATGGCGGCGGCGGCCACATGGGTGGTGGTGGCCACATGGGCGGCGGCCACATGGGTGGGTTCGGCGGCGGCCACATGGGTGGCTATGGCGGTGGCGGCCACATGATGGGTGGCTACGGCGGCGCTCACATGGGTGGCTACGGCGGTGGTGGCCACATGATGGGCGGTTACGGCGGCGCTCACATGGGCGGCTACGGCGGTGGCGGCCACATGATGGGCGGCTACGGCGGCGGCGCTCATATGGGTGGATCGAATTTTGCCGGGCGCAATTTCGGCGGAGCAGGCATGGGCGGCGCGCGCGGTTATGGCGGCGCCGGCGGACACAGCTTTGTCAACTCGCACTTCGGCGGCGCTGGTGGCGGTGTGGGCCGGGGCGGAGGAAATTTCGGCTACGCCATGGGGGTGGCAATTTTGCCAACACGCATTTTGCTTCTTCGAGCCGCTACGGTGGCTATGGCGGCTACGGCGGATATGGCGGTCGCGGATACGGCTACGGCGGCTATGGTGGTTACGGCCGCGGTTACGGATACGGCGGCTATGGCTATGGCCGGGGCTTCGGTTATGGTTTCGGCTACCCGTACTACGGCTACGGCGGTTTCGGTTACGGACTAGGATTCGGTCTGGGTTACGGCTTGGCCTTCGGGCTCGGCTACGGACTGGGTGGTTACGGTGGCTACGGCTACGGCGGCTACGGGTACGGCTATCCGTACTACGGCTATGGCGGCTACGGCGGGTATGGTGGTTACGGCGGGTATGGCGGCTACGGTGGGTATGGTGGCTACGGTTATGGCTATCCGTACTACGCCTACAGCCCGTACTACAACAATTACAATTCGTATTATGGTTCGGGCTACGGCTATCCGGGCTACGGCTATCCGGGCTCGACCTATGCCTCGGTTGCGGTGCCGGCCAATTACGCTACGGGCTACGGCGGCACGCAACGGTGTCGCGGTTCGTCGCCCGCGCCGACCAATGGTTTGCTCCAAGCCGATTCCGGTTCTGGACCTGGCAGCGGCGCGGCGCAACGAATGTGAACAACATCACGGCGGCCGATTTCTCCGCTCAAGGCGAAGCCGACTTCAAGGCCGGCAAGTATCAGGCGGCCGCCCGAAATTTTCGGCATGTGTTGGTCGACGATCCGACGAATGCCGGCGCGTTGATGCTGCTCGGGCATACGGCCTTTGCGTTGGGGCAGTACAACGAGGCCGCCGGGGCGACCGAAATGGCCATGAAGAGTTTGCCTCAGGAGAAGTGGGGCGCCGTGATTACCAACTACACGCAGCTCTACGGCAAGACGCAGGACTATACGGATCAATTGCGGGCACTGGAAAAGGCGCAACGAAAAGCCGGATGATCCGGCCGCGCGGTTCCTGCTGGGTTACAACTACTACTACCTGGGACACACCAAGGAAGCATTCCGCGAATTGGACAAGGCGATCACTTTGGAGCCCAAAGATCCGTTCGCCCGCACGCTGCGAAATCTGGCCGCGCAAAAGCTCGGCTTGCCGGCCAGTGAGGCGCCCGCCGGACAAGCCGATCCCGGCGGCGGTCCGATCCTGCCGGGCGCACCGGAAGGCTCGCTGCAATAGCACCATCGGCAACGCTACGAATCACCAACAGCCCTCGCTCTGCTGTCTCCAGGGAGCGAGGGCTGATTTTTTGCCGCATGCATTGTTCTGTATTCCGTGGCTAACCGCCACCCGGCGGCCTGGACCCGCGCTCACTTCGGCGCCGCACAACGCGCGGTGGCTTTGCCAATTCATTTCGATGCCTGGCACTCGATCGGGCACGGGGCCGGCGGCACTCCGATTCCGAAGCGGCGCTGAAAGCGGAACGAGCGATGCCGGGCATACCAATCGCGGCGGGACTTCAGATCGCTGTGGCGGCGTTTGCGTTTTCCGTCCGGCATGGCTTTTCTCCTAATTTCTCTCGCTGAGCCCCGCTTACCCGCCACTCTCCTGAGCGCAGCTGCGCCTGCGTTGTTACGGCCTGCTGAAAAACGACCCTGCGCACCGCAGAAAAACCGGGCGTAAGTCTTTCTGCGAAGCGAGATTCGGCGAGCCAGCCGCGACGAAAAACGGCCAGAAGCGGGCGCGTGACGTCCGCCCATTCGCCTGCTTTTTGTGCGTCACTGGGCACGGCGAGGCGGTAAACTGATCGCCTGTCAACCGATCCGACAAAAGCACGTCCTGACCGGCAATAGCCCGCCAAAGGAGAAACCAATGCATCTGCGCTGCCTGGGATTAGTTTTGGCACTCGTGCCCTCGACGGCCTGCCTGGCCGACGAACCGGCTCATTGGGCCAAACAGCACGTCGACGACTTAGTGCTGCTCTATCGTCATTTTCATCAACATCCGGAGTTGTCGTCTCAAGAGACGGAGACCGCCGCTGCGCGTCGCGCGGGAATGGAAAGATGCCGGTTTCGAAGTGACCAGCGGAGTGGCCCAGACGGGAGTCGTGGCCTTGCTCAAGAACGGGCCCGGCCCCACGCTGATGCTGCGCACCGACCTGGATGCACTGCCTGTCACCGAAGCCACGAACCTGGTCTACGCATCGAAGGTTGAAGTCAAGCAAAAGGACGGTCGAACGACCGGGGTGATGCACGCTTGCGGCCACGACATCCATATCACCAACCTGATTGGCGTGGCCCGCTATATGGCCGCGAATAAGGATCGCTGGTCCGGGACGCTGATGCTCGTGGGCCAGCCGGCGGAAGAAACGGTCACGGGGGCTCAGAGAATGATCGCGGACGGGCTATTCGAGAAGTTTCCCAAGCCCGACTTCGCCTTGGCGCTGCACGTGGATGCCAGCCTCGAGGCGGGCCGGGTGGGTTATCATGCCGGTTACAAGTATGCCAACGTGGACGCCGTCGACATCGTGCTTCGCGGGCGCGGCGGGCATGGAGCGTTTCCGCACTCGACGATCGATCCGATCGTCATGGCCGCGCGATTGGTGCTCGACCTGCAAACCCTCGTGAGCCGCGAGACCAACCCGATCGAGCCGGCCGTGGTTACGGTAGGCTCGATCCATGCCGGCACCAAGCGCAACATCATTCCGGACACCTGCACGTTGCAATTGACGGTGCGCAGCTATTCCGACGAGGTCCGCAGCCATCTGTTGGCAGGCATCCAGCGCAAGGCGCTGGCCGCGGCCCAGAGCGCCGGCGCCCCCGAGCCGGAAGTGACGGTGCTCGAGGAATCGACTCCGGCGGTCTTCAACGACAAAAAACTGGTCGATCGTCTGGTGCCGGTTTGGCAAAAGGCCCTTGGGCCGGAGAACGTCGTCGAGCGAAGTCCGATCATGGCGGCCGAGGATTTCAGCGTTTACGGCAGACAGGGCATCCCGAGCCTGATCTTCGAACTGGGGTCGGTTGAACCGAAGCGCCTGGAGGGTCTGACACGCGGCGGCCAAAGCCCGCCGTCGCTACACTCGGCGCTGTTCTATCCCGACGCGGATTTGGCGCTCGAGGCCGGCGTCGCGGCGATGTGCGCGGCGGCCCTGGAGTTGCTGCCTCCAAAGGCCCCCGCAAAGTAGGCGATGCGGAAGCGGTTGCATTGAGTTCTAGGTGCATCCTGGGCGTCGCGCCCGCCGGCGACAGCGGAAGAATGGGTATGCGGATGGAGCATCGCGACAACAGCGAGCTGGTGAATCGGCTGCGGCAACATGAGGCCGGGGCTTTGGCCGAATTTCTCTGCGCCAATGAGCGGCCGCTAACGGTATTTATCGAGCGCCAGTTGGGCGCCGCGCTGCGTCGCAAGATCGAGGTCGAGGACGTTTTTCAGGAAGTCAGCGCCGAGGCGCTGCGTGCATTGCCCGAGGCCGATCTGACGGATCGCGATCCGTTCGGCTGGCTTTGCCAGATCGCCGAGCGGCGGATTATCGATGCCCATCGCCGTTTCTTCGGCGCGCAAAAGCGCGACGCCGGCCGCGAGGTGCCTTTGGGAAGCCCGGGCGGCGACACGCAGCACGCCGCGATCATCGACCTGCTGGTGGCCAGTATGACTTCGGCCAGCCAGATCGTCTCGCGGAACGAGCGCGAGGTAAAACTGTATTCGGGCCTGGCCAGCTTGCCCGAGGAACAACGCGAGGCGCTGCGCATGCGTTATCTTGAGGGTTTGCCGTCGAAAGAGATTGCCGCTCGGCTCGGCAAGACGGACGGCGCGGTCCGCGTGATGCTCACGCGAGCCCTGGGCCGCTTGCAGCAACTGCTTGGCCCCGACGTTACGCACTCCTGACGCCTCCGGCGTAGACTGGCAACTCCGGCGATCGAATCGACATGAGCCCGGCCCCGCCCTCTGGTGAGAAATTGAGTTGATGTCGCCCGCAACCGGCAATCTCGATCAGATCGACAGCGCCCTGGTGTGGCAGCAATTGTCAGAGCGGCTGGATGCGCTGATTGGCGTCTGGCAGGCCGCGACCGAACCGCCGCGGCTCGCGGAGTTTCTGCCCGACGGCCCGCCCGCACTGCGTCGATTGACGCTGGTCGAGGCGATCAAAGTCGACCTGGAATATCGTTGGCGCGAGAGCCGCTGGCCCAAGACGGTCGAGGACTACCTCGTCGAATTTCCCGAGTTGGCCGACGACGGGGGGATTCCGTGCGACATCATTTACGAGGAGTATCATATCCGCCGGCGGTGCGATGGGATTTCGCCGAGCGAGTATTACCAGCGGTTTCCCGAGCGGGCGGCCGAGTTGAAGCGGCTGTTGAGTCTCGAACAGCCGGAGCGGAGCGCTACGTTGGTGCGTATCCAGCCGATCGAGCCGGTCGCGGCGGGACAAAAACTGGACGACTTCGAACTCATTTCGGCCGTCGGCAAGGGAGCCTTTGCGACCGTCTTTCTGGCCCGGCAGTGTTCCATGCAGCGGCTGGTGGCGCTGAAGGTTTCCAACGATCGGGGCTTCGAGCCGCAGACGCTGGCCCAGCTCGATCATCCGCACATCGTGCGCGTGTTCGACCAGCGGCACCTGGCCGACCGCAAGATGCGGCTGCTGTACATGCAATATGTGCCGGGCGGAACGTTGCAAGGCGTGATCGAGCACATGCGGCGCGTGCGCCCGCCGCTCGCTCGGGCAAATCGCTGCTCGAGGCTGTCGACGCTTGCCTGGTGCTGGGGGGCGAGGAACCGCCGCCCGATTCGATGACGCGCTATCGGCTCCAGCGCGCCTCGTGGCCCGAAGCCGTGTGTTGGATCGGCGCCCGGCTGGCCTCGGCGCTGGCCTATGCGCACCAGCGCGGCGTGCTGCATCGCGACGTCAAACCGGCCAATGTCTTGGTTTCGGCCGAGGGAAGTCCGAAATTGGCCGACTTCAACATCAGTTTTTCCAAGCTCGACGGCGCCACGCCCGCGGCCTATTTCGGCGGTAGCCTGGCCTACATGTCGCCCGAGCAGCTCGAGGCTTGCGACCCGGCCCACGACCGCCAGCCGGACGAGCTCGACGGCCGCAGCGACGTCTACTCGTTGGGAGTCATGCTGTGGGAGATGTTGACGGGGCGGCGGCCATTTCCCGAAAACGAACTGCCGGCCAACTGGTCGCAGGCGCTGGCCCAGATGACGGCGATGCGCCGCTCGGGCGTGCCGGACGAGGCCCGAAGGCTGCTTCCGGCCGATTGTCCCAGCGGCCTGGCGGCAGTCCTGTTGACGTGCATGGCGCCCGACTCGGCCGATCGCTATCCTTCGGCTGCGGTTGCGGCCCGCGAGATCGAACTGTGTTTGCAGCCTCGGGCCAGGCGATTGCTGCACGGCTCGGCAGGCTGGCGATCGTTTCCCAAGCGTTATCCGGTCGTGACCACGATCGTCTGCGGTCTGTTGCCGAACATGGTGATGTGTCTGTTGAACATCGCCTACAACAATCGCCAGATGATCAAGGATCTGGACGCCGCGGTGGTGCCGGTCTTTCAGCAGGCCGTGGCCGTGATCAACACGATCGGCTACGCGATCGGCTTGAGCACGACATTGCTTGTCGGCCGGCCGGCATTTCGCGCGGTGAGTCAATTGGCGCGCGGCAAAAAACCCGACCCGCCGGTGGGCCCAGCGGCGCTGGGCCGATGTTTGTGGATCGGCGATACGGCGGCCCTGGTTGCGGCGGCGCTGTGGATCGTTTCCGGCCCGATTTTTCCACTGTGGATCGAGCTGTCCGTGGGCCCGTCGAGCGGCGTGACGCTGGAGACTTACGTCCATTTTAGTATTTCGGACGCATTGAGCGGCCTGATCGCCGCGACGCAGTGCTTTTACGCCATGACGTTTCTGGTGCTGCGGTTTTGTTATCCGCGACTGCTGCAAGCCGGACCGATCGAGGCCGGAGAACTGCGGCGTCTGGAGTCATTGGCCTGGCGCAGCCGCGTCTACTTTGGATTGGCGGTCGCGGTGCCCTTCATCGCGGTTACGGCCGCGGCCTTCATGGACCGAAGTGACCGCATGCCGATTGCCGTGCTGGGGGGTGTGGGCCTGGTGGGATTCGGCTTGGCCTACTTCTTCGATGTCTCGCTGCGCGGCGACCTGGCCGCGCTGGCCAGCGTCATCAGTCCCAGCGGCGACTCGCTGGGCGCCGGCGACTCGCTGGACTCGTTTTTGACCGGCTCCCGCCGGTAAGCGCCGGGCGCAAGCGATTTTCAAACTGTAACAATCGCTGCGGTCTTGCGCCAGATAGTGTGCCGGCGAACAACTGTCACGTTCGCCAGGCCGGCCCACTTGCCTGGAGGAACGAACCATGAGTGCGCAATGCGCGGCGCAGGCGGCCTGCGTCGTCATAAACCTGTCGCTGGTGCTCTGCGGGGCACTGCACTTTCGACCCGCGGAGTTGGACGATCGTGCGCCGCGTGGTCAATCGCCCGTGTTCAATCGCCTACCCCAGGCCGCCCACGGCGAACTTGCCAATCGGCGATCGAAACCAGAGCCGCCACAGCGCCAGCGGCAATCAACGGACTCAGCGGGCCGAAGCCCGGCATGAAGCCGGGCAGCACAATCGCCGGCCAGCATGCCAACCAAATCGTCGTGGCCAGCGCCAGGCACGCGCACCAACCGATCCGCCCGGCGGTCGGCCAGGCGAGAGACGCGAGCGCGGACAGCAGATGGCAAACCGCAGCGACGACTGCAATTCCGCAGGCGGCTTGCCAACCCAGAAATCCGCCGCTAGTGGCCCCGGCCAGCACTGCGGCGCCTGGCTGGGCGCGGCTCGGGCCTGGGTAATCGCCGGCCAGGCCAAACAGCCCAACAGCAAGCCGGCTCCCGTCCCGGCCAATCCCTCGAGCATGGCACGCAGCACCGGCTGCGCTCGCAGGCTCGCAGGCAGATCGATGCCCAGCGGCACCGGCCGTAGTGCACCCCAGGCGAGCGGCAGCAACAATCCACAGGCCAGGGTGACGTACAACAGCCGCAGCCCAATGCGCCGGCCGTCCCACTCGATCAGCGCCGCCACGACCAGCGTGCCCAACAGCAGCAGGTGGTAGGCCGGAAGAACCCAATCGCTCGGCGGAAGCGAGCTCACGCCCATCAACGACGGCTCGGGCAGGTTCGAGCGAGCGCTCACGATTTCCAGCCAGCCCAGCGCGGCAAGCAGAATGCCGAACAACGCCTCGACCAGCGGATAGCGGACCGAGATGGCCGCGCGGCAATCGCGGCATTTGCCGCCCAGCACGAGCCAGCCGAAGACCGGCACATTGTCGAACCAGCGGATGGCATGCCCACAGGCCGGGCAATGTGAGCCGGGCCAGAGCAGGCTTTTGCCCAACGGAAGCCGATAGATCACGACGTTGGCGAAACTACCGAACAAACTGCCCAGCACGAACAGCAAAACCAGCAGCAGCCATTGGCCCAGCGGCGTGTCGAGCATCAAATAATTCCGTGCAAGGGGCCGCCCGCCGCGCCCAGCGCGTCGACCCGGCGCTCGACGGCCGGATCTTCGACGATCATCGGCGCGTGATGTGGTTTGCCGCGGGCGTCGATCAGCAGCGATCCCCGCGATCCCCAGTGCTTCGCCTGCACCTGCGAACCGATCCCATAAGTGTCGCTGGCCGGATTGCTGCGCGTAAAAACGGTCCACAGAAAGTTGTTCAGCGTGCGCGCCACAAATGGGCTGTCGTCGACCACGACCACCAGCGGGAACCGGTTGAGCGGATGGTCGACGTGGAGTGACGCCACGAGGCTCGCGAGCCGATCGTCGCCGCCGTCGGCGCCGCGCACGAATGCCGGCCCTTTCACGGCCAGCACTCCGGGCAGGCAGACGCGCGGGTCGGAAAGTTCGTCGGGCAACCGCAGGTCGCCCAGTTCGGTTGGCAGAATCCGCCGCACTGGCCCGGCCGCGGCGATCACCAGCTTCGATCCTTCGTTCAACCCGCTGCCCGAGTAGTCGAGCGTGTCGATCGTGGTGCAGGTCTGAAAATGCAGATCGTGCTGCCAGTCGACCCGCTCCAGCAGGTGGCGGAAGAAGGCCCCGATGTCGCGAATGTCGAGCGCGGGATTGTCCTCGCGGGCGACGATCAGCAAATACTTGGCCAACGACAATTGCCCCTGACCCAGGATGGCGTTGGCCAGCGTGAGCAATTCGGCTGGTCGGCGGCGCTCCAGATAGGGCGTATAGCGCTCGCTGCCGATCGCCAACAGTAGCGGATGAACGCCCGCCGCGTCGACCGCGTGAACCGCGTGCAGGCCCGGAATCACGCTGGGGATTGCCGGCCCGCTGATCTCGTGGATCAATTGACCCAGCACGGTGTCTTCCTGCGGCGGCCGGCCGACCACCGTAAACGGCCAAATCGCGCCGGTCCGATGGTAGACGTGCTCGACGCGCAGCACCGGATAGTCGTGCGCCAGGCTGTAGTAGCCCAAGTGATCGCCGAACGGCCCTTCGGGCAGCCGGCGATCGGGGTCGACGGTGCCGGTGATGGCGAAATCGGCCTCGGCATAGATGGGCAACTCGCCGGGCCGCTCGATCATCGCGATGCGGTGACCGGCCAGCGCGCCGGCGAACGACAATTCGCTCAGGCCCTCGGGCAGCGGCATCACCGCAGCCAGGCTCATGGCCGGCGCACCGCCGACGAACACATTCACAGCAAAGCGGCCGGCCCTGGCGCGATGGCAGCCGCATGATGGACGCCGATGCCACGATGGATTTGATAGTGCAGGCCGATCTCGCGATTCGAGTCGATACTGCCCGCCGGAAAGTTGCACGCGATACATGCCCAGGTTCGAGCGCCGCAATCCGGGCTGGCCGGGATCTTCGCTATAGACCTGGGGCAGCGTAATGAAGGCGCCGCCGTCGTCGGGCCACGATTGGAGTTGCGGCAATTGGTCGATCGAGATTTCGTGCGTCCATTGCCGGTCCGGCATGCACGCTGCGCGGCAGCATGTGCCACAGCCGCCGCGCAATCGGCAGATGTTTCCAAGGCCGGCGCACGGCTCGGCTCGGATCGACTTTCAGTTCGACCAACTGATGCACCGCGTCGAGCGTATCGCGAAAGATGTAGCGCGCTCGCTCCGCAGTGCCGAACAAGTTGCTGGCCATCGGAAATCGGCAGCCCTTGACGCGCGCGAAGTACAGCGCGGGTCCGCCGGCCTGATAGACGCGCCGATGAATGGCAGCCGCTTCGAGCCGCGGATCGATCTCCGCCTCGATGCGCACCAACTGGCGCGCGGCGGCCAGGCCGTCGATGCAGGCGCGAAGCGTGCGATAGCCCATTACTGGCTCGTCAGGGGGATTTTCACCGAACGTCCTCTCGCCGGCAGTCGAGCAGGCGAAGTTTATGCTTCGATGCTACCAGATCGAGCGCGGCGGGGTGCGCACCGCCAGACATCATCGCTCGGAAGGATCCAAGAACAACAGACGCGAGCGGCAGCGGCTGGTGGCCGCATTACCGCTCGCGGAATGTGATGCGTCCCTTGGTCAGATCGTAGGGGGACAATTCCACCCGCACCCGATCGCCAGGGACAATACGAATGAAGTGCTTTCGCATTTTGCCGGCGACGTGAGCAATCACGATATGCCCGCCGTCGATCTGCACGCGAAACCGGGTGTTCGCCAGCGCTTGCGTAACCACGCCTTCGACTTCCAGAGCTTCTTCTTTTTCTTTTTGCGCCATACAGGTCTCCCAAGTGGTGGATGAAATGTTCACGATGCGAAAGGACCGCTGCTCCTTTTCGCGCCGGGCCCTAGCGGACGACCCGCCCTGTTGCAATTCGTGGCCCTGTTGAATTTCGTCGAAAGGGCCGGGCGGTCGACATTAGGGCATCTTGTAATATCATAACTTTCCCTTCTGCCGCGTCCAGCTTGATATTCGGCGCAAGTACCGCCCGTGGGTCGATTTTGGCGGCAGGGTCAGCCCGATCTGCGCGGTCCGCCACAAACCGGAAAGCGTTGTTGCCCGCAACCATTGAGGTGCCGGCCGGTGTGGCCTGCGGCTTTACCGCAGGGCGGCGAATCCCTCGTCCAGCCACTCGATGATCGACCCGCTCGATTCGATGCCCACCGATAGCCGGATCGTTCCGTCCTGAATGCCGATCTTGTGGCGTGCGTCGGCACTGAGCCCGCGGTGGCTGGTGCTGGCCGGATGGCTGAGCGTGGTGCAGGTTTCGCCAAGCGATGGGCAAAAGGGGATCCGGCTGGCCGCGGCAATGAACGCTTCGGCCGCCGGCAGCCCGCCGGCCAGGGTGAAAGTGACCAGAGAACCGAAGGCCGCGTCGAACTGCCGCTGGGCTAGCTCGTGATCGGTATGGTTCGGCAGGCCCGGATAATGCACCGCGGCCAGCGGCGCGGGCCCAGTGACCAGAAAGTTGGCCGCCTCCATGGCGTTTTTGCATGCCCGCCCGCTGCGCAAGGCCAGGGTTTCCAATCCGCGGGCGGCCAGCCAACAATCCAGCGGGCCGGACGCGAGGCCCCAAGTGGACAGGACGCTCGGCACGCGCTGCCAAAACGGGTCGTGGCCGCAGAGCAGCCCCAGCACGACGTCGCTGTGTCCGTTCATCGATTTGGTCACGCTCTCCAGCACCAGGTCGGCGCCGTGCTCGAGCGGGCGGCAAACCGCTGGGCCGGCCAAGGTATTGTCGACCAGCAGCCGCGCGCCGACCTCGTGGGCGGCGGTGGCCAGTTTCTGGACATTGGAAACCCGCAATAGCGGATTGGTGATCGTCTCGACGACCAGCAGCCGGGTGTGCTTGGTCAGCGCCGATTGCACGGAAGGCAAATGACAGGTGTCGACCAGCGTGCTGGTGAAACCCAGTCGCGCGGCCTCGTCGGTCAGCAGCAGCTGGCTGCGGCCATAGAGCTGGTTGCTGACCAGGATATGGTCGCCGGGCTCAAGCTGCGAGAGCAATGCCAATGCCAGGGCGCCCATTCCGGAACCGGTAATCGCCGCCCGCTGGGCTCCGTGCAGTGCGCAGCACTTATCGGCCAGCAAATCGGCATTCGGGTGGCCGTCGCGGCTATAGACATAGCCGGGCAGTTCTCCGGCCAACAGCGCCTGCGCCTGCCGGGGATCCTGACAACGGTAGACGCTCGACGTGTAGATCGGCGTGGCCAGCGGCTGGGTCGGTTGCGGCGGCAGGGTCTGCGGGCGGGGGCAAAGGTCGTCGATTTTGTCGGGCATCGAAACATCCCACGCAGGAACTTCGCTTCGAGTTGACTCTGGATAAAAGTATAGCCGGCGCTGGCAAGGATGAATGACGCCAAGGTAAACCACAGAGGCACAAAGGCACAGAGAAAAAGACGCGGAACACCGCGGTTTCACGCGGAGACGCGGAGAATTTGCCAGCAAATGTGACGTCTCCTTCACTGCGTTTTCTCGTCAGCACATCTTTTCCGCCCTCCTCTGTATCTGGTGTGCCTTTGGGGCTACATTCCCCGTGGTCTGCTTTGCGTCTTCGCGGTTCAAGCTCTATGGACTTTGACTGGCCGACGCTTATCCTGACCCCATGCCCGCTGACGCCGCAAGTCCCCAGCATGCCCGCCCACGCCTCGTGCCGGTGCTCGGGCTGTTTTCTGC
Organism: uncultured Planctomycetaceae bacterium; assembly: GCA_963793635.1. Classification (GTDB taxonomy): domain Bacteria; phylum Planctomycetota; class Planctomycetia; order Pirellulales; family PALSA-1355; genus CAWCAX01. The sequence goes on along the minus strand of CAWCAX010000004.1, from coordinate 2,444,870 downwards.
CACGGCGATTGTGGTTGGAGAAATGATCGGTTCGGGCATATTCATGAGCCCCAGCCAGGTGGCCGGCGAGATCGGTCCTTACATGGGGCTGATCCTGACGCTGTGGTTGGCTTGCGGCCTGGTCAACCTGTGCGGTGCGCTGGCGTTGGCCGAGCTGTCGGCCATGTTTCCCCGGGAGGGCGGAACCTATGTTTTTCTGCGCGAGGCGTACGGCCGGATGTGGTCGTTCCTGTGGTGCTGGACCGAGTTTTGGGTGACCCGCACCGGTGCGATCGCTTTGCTGGCAACCTACAGCGGAATCAATTTCGCGCAGGCGATGACGACGGCCGGCATGCGGCTCGATCCCGAGTGGCGTCCGACCTTGCAGAAATTGGTGGCGATCGGATTGATCTTGGTCTTTGCCGCGGTCAACATGGCTGGCGCTGTGGGGCGGCCGGGTCCAAAACGTGTTGACCAGCGTCAAAGTCGGATTCGTTTTGTTGCTTGGCGCTTTGCCGCTGTTGGCGCTGGGCGGCAACGCCGTCGACGTGGAGCCGCTTTGGCCCGTCCAGGTCGACCAGTCGTTGTGGGTCCACATCGGCGCGGCGCTGGCCGCCATCATGTGGGCCTACGACGGCTGGGGAAACGTAACGGTGGTGGCCGAGGAAGTCCGACAGCCGGAGAAAACCATTCCCCGGGCCCTGATTGGCGGCGTGATGCTGGTGACGGTGCTCTATTTCGGCGCCAATTTGGCCTACCATCTGACACTGCCCGCGCAAACGATCGCCAGCGAGTTCATCCCGGCGGTGGCGGTGGGCAAGAAACTGCTACCGGGAATCGGCGAGCCGCTGATTTTGGGCATGCTGATGATTTCGGTGGCCGGAGCGCTCAACGGCAATATTCTGGTCGGGCCGCGAGTGTTGTTTGCGCTTGCGCGTGACTACCGGTTTCTCTCGGTGCTGGGCCGTTTGAACGAGCGGACGCATGTGCCCGTGCCGGCCACGGCCGCGATGTGTGCGTGGGCAATCGTGCTGATCTTGCTGGGCGATGTGACGCGCGAGGCCCACGTGCCGCTTTCGGCGGTGCTGACGAACTATTGCATCTTTGGCGGTTCGATTTTTTATTTTTCGGCCGTGTTGGCGGTTTTCGTGCTGCGCGTCAGGCGGCCCGATGTGCCGCGTCCGTATCGCACGTGGGGTTATCCCGTGGTTCCAGCCGTTTTTCTGCTGTTCTATTTGTTTCTGCTGGTCAACCTGTTTCGCAGCCGGCCGATGGAATCGGGCGTGGGCTTGGGGTTCATTGCATTGGGCCTGGTGCTCTACGGCATTTTTGCGCGGCAGGGCGCAAGCGAGACTTAAGACCCAAGTTACCCGCGCCGGCGGCGGCGCCTATAATGCGGATGCACAGCATTTTTTCCTGCCTGCAATTCGCCTTCGGGGGCATTGAATCAGACCCATGTCGCTATTCGAGCAGAGCGAAGCCACGAATCGCCGCCGGGCCCAGCCCTTGGCGGCGCGGATGCGCCCACGCTCGCTTGGACGAGTTTGTCGGCCAGCAGCAATTCCTGGGGCCCGGCAAGCTGCTGCGCCGCTTGTTGGCCGCCGATCGGCTGGGCTCGGTGATTTTTTATGGGCCGCCGGGCACCGGCAAAACGACGCTGGCCCATTTGCTGGCCACGCGCCAGCCGATCCACGTTCCGGCAGTTGAGCGCGGTGGCCAGCGGCGTGAAGGAACTGCGCGAAGCGCTGGAAGAAGCTCGCGACCGACTGTCGACGTCCGCCATCAAGACATTGCTGTTCGTCGACGAGATCCACCGCTTCAACAAGTCGCAGCAGGATGTGCTGCTGCCCGACGTCGAGGAAGGCATCGTGGTGCTGGTGGGAGCCACGACCCAAAATCCGTTCTTCGCGCTCAACAGCGCGCTGGTCAGCCGCAGCCGGATCTTCCAGTTCGAGCCGCTGACGGTGGACGACATCAAGACGCTGCTGCGCCGGGCCCTGACGGATGAGCAGCGCGGGCTGGGCCAACACGGGGCCACGATCGACGAGGATGCGCTCGACTTTCTGGCCGCGGTGAGCGACGGCGACGCGCGACGCGCGCTGGCGGCGCTGGAAGTCGGTGTTTTGTCGAGCAACGAGCGGCCGCTGCGCTATCACCCGCCAGTTGGCCGAGGAGTCGGTCCAGCGCAAGGCCATCGAGTACGATCGCAGCGGAGATGCCCATTACGACGCCGCCAGCGCGCTGATCAAGAGCATTCGCGGCAGCGATCCCGACGCGGCGATCTATTGGCTGGCCCGCATGCTCGAAGCGGGCGAGGAAGTACGGTTTCTGGCTCGACGTTTGGTGATCCTGGCCAGCGAGGACGTGGGCAATGCCGATCCGCATGCGCTGCCGCTGGCGGTCGCGGCGATGCAGGCCTGCGAATTCGTCGGATTGCCGGAATGTCAGTTGACGCTGGCCCAGGCCGTGGCCTACCTGGCTTGTGCCCCGAAATCGAACGCGGCGACCGTGGCCATCGGCGAAGCCCGGGGCGACGTGGCGCGAGGGACGCTTGATTCCGGTGCCGGTGCATTTGCGCGACAGCCATTACTCCGGAGCCAAACGGCTTGGGCAAGGGCAGGATTATCAATATTCCCACGATAGCCCCGATGGCCTGGCCGCTCAGGATTATCTGGGTGTCGAGCGCGAGTATTATCGGCCCGTCGACCGCGGGTTCGAGCGCGAACTGGCCGAGCGGCTAACGGCGATTCGCGCGGTGCTGCGGGCCGGCAAACAAGCGGCTGCGGAAGGAGCAGACCGGAAGAAGAAGGAGATAGGGGGATGACTGGGGATACGGGGGATGACCGGGAGAAGGAGCAGGGGATTAGAGAATAGAGGTTCGGGGAAAGACAGTCAGTGACCGCTGGAGCCTGGATTCTTTGCTTTTATCTCCCGTATCCCCCTTATCCCCACATCTCCTTTAAAGGCCGTTGCCTTGCCCACGGTCACTCTCCTGGACCGAGTTGGAAGTTACTTGCTCTAGCGTCGCCAGCCCGATTTCGCCTATTATCGTCGCGCCGCGAATTAACAGGGGGCAGGAAGTCCCCGGTACATCCGGCGAGCGGAGACCCGCCCGGCGAAAAGCGCCGGCCATAATCTGCTCACCCATCTCGCGATTCGGCACGTAGAGCGCTTTCACAGCGCGTGAGTCAGGGAGGACGATTTTTGTGAACACTCTCAAGCCGCTGCTGATCTTCGCCGTGTTGGTGGGGGTATGTTACGGCGTTTATTCGCGCATCAACCATAAGAGCGACAATGCGCCCCCCGAAGCGGCTGCCGGCTGGGAAGGCACCCCGACGGTCGAACTGGGAGACACTTCCGGCGGATCCGCGGCAAAGATGTTGCCCGGCATGGGCGGCACCGCATGGCAACGAGCCCGGCCTGCGCACCGCTCGCTGCGATGCCGGGCGGCGGCGGCCAATATGCGGGTCAGGATGCAGCTCCCTACGCGCACGAACCGCACGGTCAGGATCTGGCTCCGGGCAATCCGGCCGGCAATTGGAATGGACCGCCGGGCGGGCCGCCGGCGGCGCCTGGAGTCGACTACACCGTCGGCGGCAGCGATCCTTACAATCCTCCGTCCGGCGCTGCCGGCGGCGACCCGGGCAATAATTTCGCCCCTCCGAGCGATCCTTATGCTCCTCCCGGCGATCCGGGCCGGGCAGGCGGCTACAACGATCCAGCCGGGTTGCGTGGCGGTGCCGGGTCGAGTGCCTTTGCAGCGGCTTTCGAGGCCGGGAAGCGCGAGCTGGAGGCAGGCCGGTTGGCCGAAGCGCATTATCAACTGTCACGCTGGTATGATGATCCCAGCCTGACTCAGCCCGAGCAGCAACAACTGACCGAACTGCTCGACCAATTGGCCGGCACCGTCATTTATTCGACACAAAACCTGATCGAGCCGGCGTGCGAAGTGCAGCCCGGTGAGACCCTGGAGCGGATTGCCCAGCGCTACAACGTGCCCTGGCAATTGCTGGCGAAGATCAACGGCATCGACGATCCGCACTCGTTGCGGCCCGGCGAGCGGCTGAAAGTGATTCGCGGTCCGTTCAGCGCCGTGCTCAGTTTGGACAAGTGCACGCTGACGCTTATGCTCAACAGCGCCTATGCTGGCCGGTTTCCGGTCGGGCTGGGCCGCGAACATCCGCCCCTGGAGGGGCAGTACGTCGTGACCGACAAGGTGACCGACCCGACCTACTACGGCCCGGGTCGCACCATCGAGCGCGGCGACCGCGACAATCCCCTGGGCCGCCGCTGGCTGGGACTGGGCAACCAGTTGGGCATTCATGGTACCAACGAGCCGCGTTATGCGGGCCGGACCGACCTGGGCGGATCGATCAGCTTGGGCGAACGCGACGTCGAGGATGTGTTCGACATCCTGAGCGAGGGCTCGAAGATCGTCATCCGGAGGTAGGGGAAGGGCGAGCTCGGAACGCGGAGCTCGGAACGCGGAACACGCAGGGCCGCGGCCGACTTTTTCGTAGTTCCGATTTCCGCGTTCCGATTTCCGTTTTTTGCCCGCCGACCGGTTCCCCGTTCGCGACACCGCCGCGGCACGACCGGCGCCGCTACCAGCGCCCTCGCATCTGTGGTATAGGAAAGGCCCGTTGCTGCCATTACCACCACCGCGCGTTTGAGAGCCGAGCTGCCGTGTACGACAAACTGGCCCTGATGCAATTGGTGCGTGACAAAGCCTTGAAATTCGGCGACTTCACGCTCGCCTCCGGCCGCCGCGCCAGCTACTATCTCGACGGCAAGCAGGTCACGCTCGACTCGGCCGGCGCTCGGCTGATTGCCGAGGGAATCCTGGAGTTGCTGGGCGAGCCGTTGCCCCAGGCGGTCGGCGGCATGGCCATCGGCGCCGATCCGATCACGGCCGCCGTGGTGACGATGGCCGGCGTGCGCGGGTTGCCGCTCAAGGGATTTCTGGTGCGCAAGGAGTCCAAAGGGCACGGCACGAACCGCTACGTCGAGGGGCCGGTGTCGGCGGGGGACGAAGTGGTGATTGTCGAAGACGTGGTCACGACCGGCGGCTCGTCGCTGGCGGCGATCGAACGCGTGGAGGCCCTGGGTCTGCGCGTGAAGCGCGTGATTGCCATCATCGATCGCCTGGAAGGGGGCGCGCAAGCCTTTGCCCAGCGAGGTTATCGGCTTGAAAGCCTGCTGACGATTCGCGACTTCGGCATCGAACCGCCGGCTGACTGAAGCGGGGGATAACTCGGAACTGGGAACGCGGAACTCGGAACGCCCAGGACCACGATCGACTTGTTCCGAGTTCCGCGTTCCCAGTTCCGAGCTGTCTTTCCATGGAAACCTCCCTGCATCGCGACCTGAAGCGACTCTATGCCGGCGACGCGGCGCAGACCGAAGTGCGTTTAGGCAAGTATCGCGTCGATGCGATCGTCGGCGCGACGCTGGTCGAGGTTCAGCACGGGTCGCTGTCGGCCATCCGCCGCAAGATCCAGGATTTGACGGCCAAACATCAGGTCCTGGTCGTCAAGCCGATCGTGGTGCGCAAATCGCTCGTGCGACTGTCGCGGCGGGATGGCCCCGAGGCCTCGCGCCGCTTGAGCCCCAAGCGCGGCACTCTGGTCGATTTGTTTCACGAGTTGGTCTATTTCACGCGGGCCTTCCCGCACCCGAATCTGACCCTCGAAGCGGTGCTGGTGGAGGTGGAGGAGTGGCGATATCCGGGCCACGGCCGCCGCCGGCGCTGGCGGCGAAACGACTTTGTCGTGGCCGATCAGCGATTGGTCACGGTGGGCCAGAGCGTGCGACTGGAGCAGGCCGCCGACCTGGCAAAGCTGCTGCCCGGCAGGTTGCCGCGAGAGTTTCACAGCGGTCAACTGGCCCAGGCTTTCGACCTGCCCCGCTGGGTTGCACAGCGCATCGCCTATTGTCTGCGCGAAACGGGCGCCGCCGAGCGGGTGGGCAAACGTGGCAACACGATTTGCTATCGCACCCTACCGCGCCGATCCGGTCGAAGGACCGCTGCCTAGCGGTCTGTCATTCTCGAATTGATTGGCAAAGCTAACGGGGATTTTACCGCAGAGGACGCGGAGGGTCGCAGAGTGGAATGAAATAAAATAACCGGTGGCCTTCCCCACGGAAAGTGGGCGCTGGTTAGGGTTGGTTGGCTGTTAGTGGAGGGGCTGCGCCGCGGTGTTGTTTTGGTTTCGGGGGAGACGAGGCCCCTCTCCCCCGAGCCCCCTCTACCCTCTTCTCTGTTGCCGGCTGCGGTGCGTTGTGCACGGCGTCGGGTGTTTGGTAATCCAGCGCCGAGTGGCGTTGCTGGCGGTTATAGAACACCTCGATGTATTCGAACAGTGAGCGTCGGGCCTCGTCGCGCGTGCGGTACGACTGCTGATGCACGAGTTCCTTCTTGATTGTGGCGATCAGCGATTCGGCCGGCGCGTTGTCCCAGCAGTTGGCCTTGCGACTCATGCTAGGCACGAGCCCAGCCTGCGACAAGCGGTGCCGGAATCGATCGCTGGCGTACTGCACCCCGCGGTCCGAGTGAGCGAGCAGTCCGGCCTGCGGTTGTTCGCGTGCCAGCGCCATGTTCATGGCCCCGACGACCAGCTCGCTGTCGATCTTATCCGACATCGACCAGCCGACGATCTTGCGCGAGTACAGGTCTTCGACCAGGGCCAGGTACAGCCAGCCTTCATCGGTCGGAACGTAGGTGATATCCATCGGCCAGACCTGGTGCCGTGCCGTCGGCGGAACTGCCGGTTCAGTCGATTGGGAACGATCGGCAGATCATGCCGGGAATCGGTGGTCGAAACGCGATACCGCCGGCAGGTTTTAGCCCGCAGGCCGGCTTGGCACATCAGCTTCTCGACGGTCTTGCGATTGCAGGGCAGGCCCTCGGCCAGCAGTTCGCGATGCACGCGGGGTGCGCCGTAGTTGGCGTGGTGCGGCCGAGCATGGATCTGGCGGATGCGATCGGTCAGTTCGGCGGCGCGCAGGGCCCTAGGGCTAGGTGGCCGCCGCCGCCAGGCGTAGTAGCCGCTACGGCTGACATCGAGCACCTCGCACTGGATCTTCAATGGCCAGACCTGCCGATGATCTTGAATGAACTGATACCTCATGGCGACTCCTTGGCGAAGAAGGCCGTCGCTTTTTTTAAAATCTCGCGCTCCATCGTCAGCCGCTTGTTCTCCTCACGCAGCCGCCGCAGTTCGGCCTGGACGGCTCCCGCGCCGTCGGGCGTGGCAGCGCCTTCGACCGGATACTGCTTGAGCCAACCGCGCAGCGAACTCGGATCGACGCCCAGGCTCCTGGCGGCCTGGACTACGGTGTAGCCCTGCTGCTGAACAAGTCCCACGGCAGAAATCTTGAACTCTCGAGAATAAGTCCTGCGTCCCATCGGCAGCTCCTTTCGATAGCATTATGCTATCTCGCTGGAGTGCCCACAAAACGTGGGGAAGGTCAACTTCGTAGCCCTGCTTCTCTCTTCTCTGTGCCTTTGTGGTTCCCTTTCCCCGCTGCTTTGCGTCTTGGCGCCTTTGCAGTCCGTCCAACGCTCCCGGAAAGCCCGTCGATTGTGCTACAATCGGTAGCGAATCGGTCGGATGACCCGCCTGACCTGCTCGAGAAGGAGACTATGCGTTGATCGGTGAGCCCCCTGCGTCGCAAGGCGACTTGCATTTTGCCGTGCTTGGCATTCCCGTCCGCATTCATCCTTTTTTTTGGTTGATCGCGGCCCTGCTCGGCTATGGCGCCACACACGGCGAGCCGCGGTTGATGTTCTTTTGGGTTCTGGCGGTCATGTTCTCGATCCTGGTCCATGAGTTGGGGCACGCACTTGTGATACGCAAGTATGGTTGGCAGCCGCGGATCACGTTGTACGGCATGGGAGGCCTGGCGTCGTACAACGCGACGCGGATCGACCCCCGCACCCACATCGTGATCTCGTTGGCCGGCCCCTTGGCCGGTTTCGCTCTGGCGGCGCTGATCGTCTCCCTGGCGATGGCCACCGGCCATGCCGTGCGGTTCCTTTTCGGCTGGCCTTACATCGTGTTTTGGCAAATTGGGGGCTTCTCCAATGTCCTGCTCGACAACTTCGTCGATTTCCTGTTGTTCGTGAACATCTGGTGGGGAATTTTGAACCTGCTGCCGATCTGGCCTCTCGATGGCGGTCAGATCGCACGAGACGTCTTTCAGGTTCTCAATCAGCCCCAAGCGCTGCAAAGCTCGCTCTGGCTGTCGCTGTTCACCGCCGCCGCGGTTGCGGTCTTTGCCTTCGCGAAGCTCGACGATAAATACATGGCCCTGTTCTTCGGCTATATGGCTTACCAGAGCTATACGCAGATTCAGGGCTATTCCGGCCGCGGCGGCTTTTGAGGACCGCGCGTAGAAATGTCCGCTGTGGACGCCAAAACGCCGGCTCGCCGGGTCGTGTTGCTCGGCGCAAGTAATGTCGCCCGTGGGATTTCGGTCATCATCGGAACCGCCGCCCAAATTTGGGGGCAGCCGCTGGAAATTTTTGCCGCCTTCGGCCACGGGCGGTCCTATGGACAGCCCAGCCGGGTCTTTCAGCGCGGGCTTTCGGGCATCGTGCAGTGCGGCCTGTGGGACGCGATCCCGGCGCGTGATCCGCTGCCCACTGCGGCCCTGCTGACCGACATCGGCAACGACCTGATCTACGAGCGCTCGGTCGACGAAATCGGCGACTGGATCGACGCGTGTCTGGCGCGATTGTCAGCACTGGGAGCTCGATCGCTGGTCACGCGTTTGCCGATCGACAACCTGGCGGACCTCTCGGAGAGGCGATTTTTGCTGATGAGAAAAATATTTTTTCCCAAGTGTCGGCTCGATCTGGCCACCGTCGCCGAGCGTGCTCGCGCGCTCGATGTGCGGGTGCTGGACGTGGCCGCGCGATGGGTGCAACGGTCGTCGCCGCAGCAGCGCGAGTGGTATGGATTCGACCCGATACACATTCGATTGCCACACATGCCGCGCGTCTGGCGCGGTGCTGCAGCATTGGTCGGACGCGCGCAGACATCTCGCCCCCGGTGCGTCCTGCGATACGCCTGCGCGCTTTATTTGCGCTCGGTTTTTCCCGAGCGCCGCACACTTTTTGGCTTTCAGCAGCACACGCGGCAGCCAGCCGGAAAACTGCGCGACGGCAGCACGCTGTGGTTCTATTGAAGGCCGCCGGCGGTGCGCCTGCAACGTCTTCACAAGGCGTAGAAGATGCGATCGTGCGCGGTGCGCATTGCGCCGAGTCGCGAGGGCGCAGTCGCAATCGCAAAATCGATTCGTGCGTCTTCTGATCCGGCGCGATCGGAGCCGCTTGATGCAGTCGCGGGACGCTTGAAAAAAATCTGCCGCCGATGAAAGATTTATACGAAACCATGTTGCACATTTCGAAAGAATTTGTACAACTACTATTTCAGAAGTTCCCTGAACGAGGAGTTGATCGGTCTCGCAGAGAACAACTCGTGTGTGCTCCGTGAGACCGTGTTCGAGTGTGTGTTGTGTTCAGGGTGGGACTCGCTCGAAGTCGTGTGACCGGAGGTCACCGGGACGGATCTCGCCGAAACTTTTTTAGGAGGACGGACTGTGGCCAAGAAGAAGAAAGCCGCAACCAAGAAGGCTGCCCCGAAGAAGAAGGCCGCACAAGAAGGCACAAGAAGCAAGAAGAAGTAGCTTTCTGGCACTCGGGCTGTAGCGCTGCTGGAAAGCCGCGTCTAGCTACGCTCGCCTTGAAGCATCGGTAGTGCCCCTGCCTCCGCTGTCCAACAGCGGTGAACGAAACAACGAGAAAGAGCCGCCGGACAACGTCTGTCCTGGCGGCTCTATTTTTTTGCGCCTGCCGGTCTGTCGCGGGCCGCTGCCTTTCCTGGACTGAACGGGCCGCCTCTCGGGGCTGAATTCTCCCGGAGTTGCACCAGCCCGCAGGACCGCTCCCGGGCGAGCAAAATGCCCGCTTTTTCGCGCATTTGCGACGCGACAGCCGGCCCTTGATCCCCAGCAAGCCGCCGCCCCGTTCTCAGAGCACGTTCAACGTCGGCAGGGGCGGCGTGGCACGGTGCTTCACGGCCAGGTTGCGGAGCAGCGTCTTGCAGATCGCCGCCAGATGGGCGCGGCCTGCGGATCGGTGAAGTTGGCCGCCGTTTGGCCGGCGTCGCCATGCTCACGGATCGAAATCGTGATCGGCACGTCACCCAGAAACGGAATGCCCGAGCTCGGCCGCGCGCCGCTTGGCGCCGCCGCGGCCAAAAATGTCGTACCGCTTGCCGCAGTCGGGGCAGACGAACCCGCTCATGTTCTCGACCATGCCCAGGATCGGAATGTTCACCTTGCGGAACATGGCGATCGCCTTGGCGGCGTCCAGCAGCGCGACGTCCTGCGGCGTGCAAACGACCACCGCGCCGGTCAGCGGCACCAACTGCGACAGGCTCAGGGCCACGTCTCCGGTGCCCGGCGGCATGTCGATGATCAGATAATCGAGCGGCTCCCCAAGCGGTGTCGCGCAGAAACTGGGTCAAGGCGTGGTGCAGCATCGGGCCGCGCCAAACCACCGCTTCGCCGGGCGGCACCAACAAGCCGATCGAGATCACCTTCACTCCGGCGGCTTCGATCGGCTGGATCTTGGCATTGACGACTTCCGGCTTGCGATCGATGCCCAGCAGATGCGGAATGCTCGGGCCGTAGACGTCGGCGTCGAGCAAGCCGACCTTGGCGCCGTCTCGCGCCAGTCCCAGCGCCAGGCTGGCCGCGATCGTGCTCTTGCCGACGCCCCCCTTGCCGGAGCCGACCGCGATCACGCTCTTGGCCTCGAGCCCGATTTCGCCCAGCTTGAGCGGCGGCCGTTCGTGAACCGCCAGTTCGACCTGGACTTCGGCCAGTTGCGGAAATCGGGTGCTGGAGCAGTGCGACCAGCTCTTGCCGGGTTTCCTGCCACAGCGGAGCGGAGTGGGTCGTGAGGGCCAGCACGAGCGACAGCCGGTCGCCCTGCAGCTCGATATCGCGCACCTGGCCGGTTTCCGTCGACGCTGCGTCCGGTCTCTGGATCTTTGAAATCCGCCAGGGTGCGCTCGACGTCCGCCCGATTCACCGCTTCGACCATGTAGAAATCCCCTCGTGATGAATTGTCAAATCAGCGATTCGAGGACCTGCTGAGCCAGTCGTCCGCGGCACCCGGACAGCGCGCCCCATGCCGGCGGATCAGCCTCGCAACCTGCCCCAAGGCTTGCGGCGAACTCGCAAAGTGGATCGCCCCCGCTTCGCGGGCCAGCGGCTCGTCCTGGGCCGCATCGCGGCCGGCCAAACGCCACGACCGCGGTCAGCGGGAAGCACCGGGTCAGCCGATCGACGAAATCGGCCAGCTCCGCCCGCCGGTCACCCGACCATTCCAACAGCACCAGGCTCGCGGCCGCCGCGGCCACCTCCCGCTCACAGTCCACCAACCGGCGGGTTTCCCGCAGCCGAACCCGTCGGGCCCCAGGGCCCATCGCAGGCGTGTGGCCCACAGGCCGCCCCGTTTCACACACGATCACCGCGGAAGATGCCATGCCTGTGCAACCGCTTCCAGTGTAACAGAATCGAGTCATCGTAAGTGGGTCGCCACGGCCTGACAAGCGGCGTATTGACCGCCGGGGCGAGCGTTAATCCAGCTCCTGGAACTCGACTTCACCGTCTTCGCCGCCCAGGCCGAGTTGCACCAGCCGGCGATACAGCCGGGGCCGGGTCAGCCCCAACAGCTCGGCGGCCCGGCTCTTATTTCCCTTGGCGCGCTCGAGCGCTCGGTTGATCAGGTCGGCTTCCAGCCGCTCCAGTGTCTGGACCAGATCGATCGGCTCCTCGGGCCGGCGAGGCCGCCGCGCGGCGTCGGCGGCCAGATGAATGCGCTTGGGCAGATCGCGCGGGCCAATCGCACTGCCCGCCGCCTGAGCGTGCGCCTCGCGGACCACCAGGGCCAGCTCGTCGAGATTACCCGGCCAAGGATAGTCGGCCAGTTGCTCGAGCGCCTCGGGGGTAATGCCCGAAAGCTGCCGCCCGCCGTCGGCGTTAAGTTCCTCCAAGAACATTTGAGCCAAGAGCGGCAGGTCGTCGATCCGGCGCGCCAGCGGCAAAAGCTCGATCGTCAAGGTCGACAGCAGGGCCAACAGGTCCGGATGGAACCGTGCGATACCGGCGAACTCGGCCAGCGGCCGGCAAGCGGTTGAAATCACGCGCGGCACACTCGCCGGCTTGAGCATGCGCACCAATTGCGGCTGGATCTCGAGCGGCAGCAAGTCAACGTCGCTCAGCAGCAGAGTGACCGGCGGACCCGTTCTGACGGCTGCAGCCTTGGCCAGCATTGATTCCAGCGTCGACAGGAGCGTCTCACCATCCAAAGCCGAACAGGCCAGCGGCACCAGACTGCCCACGGTGTCGAGCGGTTGCCGGTAATGAATCGCCTTGGCCACGTGCTGTTTGCCGCTGCCCGCCGGGCCGATCACCAGCACGTTGGCCGGTGCGCCGCTTGCCAATTGCACCTGGGCTCGCACGCGACCGGCAGCCGAGCTTGGGCCCAGCAATCGATCCAGCGCATAGCGGCCGGCAAATCGACGCCGCAGCCGCAGCAATTCGGCGTGCAGTTGTTCCGCCGTGGCTTCGCCGTCGGCCGTGGGCGGACGGTCCGTTTCGGTCATGTCGGCCTGAGCTGCGATCACCAACAGCGGTCCCAGGGCTTGAGATCCAGTGATCGGCAAAAACTCAGCCAGCCGAAATGCCAATTGCCCGTCCTGTCCGACCGCCGAGACTAGACCGCTGGACGGCTGTCCGGAAAACGCCTCCGGCGGCGGGCACAACCGGGCCGCAACCGCGGCCGGATCGCGTTCGGCCGAGGGCGCATGGTAGTGGCACTCTTGGCCGATGAGCTGCTCCGCTGCGATACCGGCCCAGTCTGCGCACGCCGTGTTGCAAAACAGAACGATCCGCCTCTGGTCCAGCAGATAAATCGGTCGCGCACTGTCCTCCAGGGCGCCCGCCAATTGGCCGGCGGCCTTACGATGTCGCGGCATCGATCAGTTGTCTCACGAGAAGAGATCCGTAAACTGCGAAGCTTGGGGGCGAAGCGGACCGGGGCCCGCCGAGGCTCGCGGAAGCGTCGCCAGCCCCGCAGCGCAATTCAATTATACGCAGCGGGCACTCGCTGGGCGCAAGAAGCCGGCAACTCCATTTTCCCGGCCGGTTAGCGCTCGCCAACCTGTTCCCCTAGCAGGGCGGCGCTGGCGGGCGCGGCAGCAGTCGCCTGCTCGGGCTGGGATACGGCGCCTGCTGCGGGCTGCGGCGCGGATGGGGGCAGTTGACGGACGACGGTCATCCGTGCCGCGTGGCTGGCGGCGTTTGCCGTTTCCAGCATCGCCCCCGGATTGGCGCCGATACCGATTACCAGCATGGCACAGGCAATCGACGCCAGCGCCGCGCCGACACCGCCACGCGCCGCCGGCACGCTGAGGGGCGGACGAAAGTACATCACCGAGACCACCCGCAGATAGTAACCGGCGGAGATGGCCGCATTGAGCACCCCCGCGATGGCCAGGCCCAGAAACCAGGGGGACAAACTGCCATCGACGGCCTGCACGCCCATCGCGCCGGTGAACAAAGCGAACTTGCCCCAAAAGCCGGCCAGGGGCGGAAGGCCTGTCAGGCTGAACATGAAGATCGCCAGCGCGGCCGCCACCCAAGGATGAGCCCGGCCCAGGCCGGCCAGGTCGTCTACGTTTTCCACCTGGCGATCCGCATCGCCCAGGTAGGTCAGCACGGCAAAAGATCCCATCGTGGCGATGGCGTACACAAACAAATAGAACAACGTTGCACCGACCCCGTCGATCGTTACGGCCCCCTTGGCTCCGCCGTTGACCGCAAACGCGACAGCCAGACCGATCAGCATGTAGCCGGCGTGCGCGATCGACGAATAGGCCAGCAGCCGGCGGAGGTTTTGCTGCCACAGCGCGGCCAGATTGCCGAGCGTCATCGTCACCAGGCTCAAGGCAAAGGCCAGATGCCAGGCCACGCCCGACAACTGCTGGATGAACTCGTGCGGTCCGAAAGGATCGCTGCCGGTCATGCTGACCGCCATGATTCGCACCAGGGCCGCCAGGCCGGCGATCTTGGGCACCACGGCCAGCAAGCCCGCGTTGGGATGCGACGTGCCCTGGTATACGTCCGGGGCATAGAAATGGAACGGCACCAGCGTGATCCGGAATCCCAGGCCGGCAAACAGCAGCACCAGGGCCACTTTGGCCAGCGAGGCCAAGCCGCGGCGCATCGCCGGAAACCGCTTGCAGGGCGTGGTAGATCGCACTCAGCCGAGTCGAGCCGCCGATGCCGTACAAAAAGCTGAATCCATATAAGAGCAGCGCCGAGGAGAGAATGCTCAAGAAGAAATACTTGGTCGCGGCCTCCTGGCTCGCACTGCCCCCCCGGCCCAGATAGAGCATGACATAGGTCGGAATCGAAACCAGTTCCAGCCCGACGAACACCAGCACCAGGTCCCCCGCCAAGCCCACCAGCATCAGCCCGGCCACGATCAGCACCAGCGAACCCATGTATTCAGGCGCCATTCCCCGGCTGGCTAAGCGGGACGAAATCATGACCAGCGAAAGCCCGACGCCCAGCACCAGCCAGCGCAGGGCGTGCGAAAACCCGTCGACCAGCAGCGGCCCGCTCTGGAGGCCCTGGGCGGCCGAATTCTTCGAATCGAACAGCGCGCGGCTCACCACCTCGGTATTTTGCTGTTCATAAAGCGCCAGCCGGCCAGGAACAAGCCGGCCGCCGCCAGCCAGGCCCAGCCCTCGCGGGCCGAGCTGAAGGCACCGCCCACATAAATCGCCGTGGCCACCAGGATCAGGATGATCTCCGGCAACAGCAGGTAGACGGTTTCCCTGGTCAGCATTTCAGCGGGCATGGGCCACCTCCACGCTCGCCGCGGGGGCCGCGTCTGCCACCTTCGCCGCAGATGCAGCCTTTGCCACCGCCGGCACCCGCGTTTGATACATTTGTTCGAATTGCTGGCTCGCCGAGATGCTCATGGCGTCCACGCTCGGCGCCATCCGCCGCATGAAAAACGCGGGGTGCAAGCCGATCCAAAAGACGAACACCACCAGCGGAGCCAGGGCCAGCACTTCTCGCAGCGAAAGATCGCGCACCGGCGAAGCGTGTTCCGCATGGCCCCCCCCGCCCGGCTCGTCCTCGCCGTGATGCCCCACGTCGGGCTCGCGCAGCGGGCCAAAAAAGATCCGCTCCACCAGCCACAGCATGTACCAGGCCCCCAGCACCACGCCCAACACCGACAACACGGCGATCAGCTGCAAGTGCGCCTGGAGCACGGCGGGCGCCGCGTTCCAAGCCCGGGCAAACATGCCCTGCAAGATCGGGAACTCGCCGGCAAAGCCGTTCAGCCCCGGCAGCCCGATGCTGGAGAACGTGAACAGCACCATGAAGAAGGCCAGCACCGGCAGTGCGCCGGGCCAGGCCGCCCAGCTTGCTGATCTCGCGCGTGTGGTAACGCTCGTAAATCATGCCGACCACGGCGAACAGTCCGCCGGTCGACAAGCCGTGGTTGACCATTTGCAGCACGCTCCCTTGCACGGACAGCGTGTTCAGGGCGAACAGTCCCAGCATGCAAAAGCCCAAGTGGCTGACGCTGGAATAGGCGATCAGCCGCTTCATGTCGGTCTGAACCAGCGCCACCAAGGCCCCATAGATGATGCCGATCACCGACAGCCAGAGCATCCAGGGCATGCAGGCCGCCGTGGCTTGCGGGCAACATCGGCATGTTGAACCGGGCGAAGCCGTAGATGCCGATCTTCAGCAGCACGCCGGCCAACAGCACGCTGCCGGCCGCGGGGGCCTGGGTGTGCGCCAGCGGCAACCAGGTGTGCAGCGGAAACAGCGGCACCTTGATCGCAAAGCCGGCGAACAGCGCCAGAAAGATCCACAACTGCATTGAAAGCTGATCGGATCGGTGGCCAGATGGGCGGTCAGCTCGGGAATGGAAAACGTCATCCGGTCCGAGTGGTTGTATGATCCCAGAGCACGATCGCCAACAGCCCCAAGAACGTCAGCAGGCTGCCGGCCAAGGTGAACAGAAAGAACTTGATCGCCGCGTACCGCCGATCCTCGCTCCCCCAAATGCCGATCAAGAAGAACAGCGGAATCAGCGTGAACTCGAAAAAGATGTAGAACAGGATGATGTCGCGGGCGGCAAACACGCCCAGCATGCCCGTCTCCAAGCACCAGCAGCAGGCCGTAATACAACGCCGGGCCGATCGTCGATCGCTTCCCAGCTGACCAGCACGGCGGTGATCATCAACAGCGCCGTCAGCCCGAACAGCCACAGGCTCAGGCCGTCGAGGCCGACGCTCAACTGCACGTCGAGCGGCGAATGCGTGCCCGAGCCAGGGAACTGGACCAGACGGCGTAGGGCTGCGTCGCTGGGCTGGTAATTGGCGATCAGGATCGCGGCCAGGACGAACGTGAACACGGTGGTCACGGCCGCGCTCTGGCGATAGCGCCACCTTGCCGCGGTCTTTGGCCGTCCAGATCCACAGCGCCCCGGCCAGCGGCAGGAAAATGGTCGTCAGCAGTAAGGTCGGCATCGAAACCACGAAGCGTTCCCTTTCGTCACGACCCGCCAGACGAAGCAACGTGCCGATCAGCACCAGCACGCCCAGCACCATCGCCAAGGCATAAAACTGAACCATTCCGGTCTGCAACAGCCGCAGCCACGCTGCCCAGCGGCCGGCGGAATGCTGCCGACCAGGTTCACCAGGCCGTCGATGATCCAGCGGTCGACCAAAAAGCTGAGCTGGGCCAGCAGCCAAACCGGCCAGATGACGAAGACTTGTAAATCTGATCGATGAACAACTTGCCGTACGACAAGGCATACAGCGGCCGCAGCCGGGCGGCCAGCCAAGCCACCTGCCGGCGGTCTCCCAGGTAGAAGAACGCCGCCAGGCCGATGCCCGCCAGCGCCACCAGCGTGCCGATGGTGGCCACGTCGCCGTGGAATTCGGGAGCACGTGCCGCCGCGCGGCAGATCCGTGAAACGCCAGCGACGGGGTCCGCAGATCAAAAAGTCGTCGAACTTGCCGGTCAGTTCGAAGTAGGCCCCCACGGTCAAGGCACACAACGCCAGGATCATCAGCGGCATGGTGATCGTCGGCGGCGACTCGTGGGCGTGATGCCCGGCCTCGGGCGGCACGCGCTCTGCGCCGTAGAAAGTCAGGAAATAGCCGCGGAAGGTGTAGAAGGCCGTCAGAAAGGCCGTGAACACGCCGACCAGAAACAAAACCTCGAACAGCGGGCTCGTGCGCGCCCTTGGCGTGGGCGGCCGCCAGGATCGCGTCCTTGCTCCAAAAACCGGCCCAGGGAAACACGCCCGCCAGGGCCAGGCAGCCGAACAAAAACGTCCAATGCGTGGTCGGCATCAGCCGCCGCAAGCCGCCGAAGCGCCGCATGTCGATCGTTTGCATGGCGTGCATCACGCTGCCGGCGCCCAGGAACAGCAGCGCCTTGAAGAAGGCGTGCGTGAACAGGTGGAACATGCCGGCCACGATGCCCGCCGAGCGTGCCGACCCCCAATCCCAGAAACATGTAGCCCAGCTGGCTGATCGTCGAATAGGCCAGCACCCGTTTCAGATCGGTTTGCGTGAGGGCGATCAAGCCGGCCAGCAGGGCCGTGATGCGTGCCGAGCATCGCCACCACGCTGCGGGCGTCGGCCGACTGAAAAAACAGCGGCGTGCAGCGGGTGACCATGTAGACGCCGGCCGTGACCATCGTGGCGGCGTGGATCAGCGCGCTGACGGGCGTGGGGCCTTCCATCGCGTCGGGCAGCCAGACGTGCAGCGGAAACTGGGCACTCTTGCCGCAAGCGCCGACCATCAGCAGCAGGCAGATCGCCGTGGCCATCGCCTCCGCCGACATACAAGGCCGGGCGTGCTCAGCCGCGTTTGCCCCAGCACGCCGGCCATGCCGCCGGCATCGTGAAAGTTGAGCGTGCCGTAGGTGACGTAGATCAAAAACAGGCCGAGGGCAAAGCCGAAATCGCCGACCCGATTGACCAGAAAGGCCTTCTTGCCGGCAGCGACCGCCGCCGGCTTTTCGTACCAGAAGCCGACCAGCAGATAGCTGCACAGGCCGACCGCTTCCCAAAAGACGTACAGCAGCACGAAATTGCTCACCGAGACCAGCATCGTCATCGAGAACACGAACAGCGCGATGTAGGTGAAGAACCGCCAATAGCCGGGGTCGCCGTGCATGTAGCCGACCGAGTAAATCGCCACCAGCGACGCGATGAACGTGACCATCGAGAGCATGATCGACGTCAGCGGATCGACCCGCAGCGTGACGTCGACGTCGAAACGGCAACCGCGCCGGCAGGCCGATCGCCCGTGGCCGTTCGTCGCTGGCGTGCGGCGTCCCGGCACGCTGTCGACGTGCAGCCAGTGTCAGCACGTCTGTCCACTTCCATCCAGCCGCCACAGATCGACCGTCGGCTTCCCAGCCGCACGGCCGAGCCAGCGGCACCTGACCGCTGACCTCGCTGCGCACCTCGAACAACAGCGGCCAGGCTGCACAGGAACGAACCGACGATGGCCAGCACCGTCGGCAGGTGGGCGCGGTCTCGAGCACGTGCTTGCCGAAGATGGCCGTGACCAGCGTCGCGCCAGCGGCAAGGCCGGAATCAAAACCATCAAGTGTCTTCGATGCTGTCAGACATGGGTGCGGTGCGACGACCTCCTCGCGATCGTGCGGGCGGCTCGATGCCGGCCGGGGTCAGATGCGGCCAGACGTGCGCGGCACGCGCCTCGAGCTCGGGCACTTCCAGATCGACGTAGGCCGGCTGATTTTCCTCGCGCAGGCGATGCCAGAACGCGATGTCGAGCGAGCCGCTGCGCTGATACAGCGTCAGCACCAGGGCCAAGGCGATCGCCGCCTCGCAGGCGGCCACGGTCAGGATGAAGATCACCAGGATCTGGCCGCCCCAGTCGTTGTGATAGCGGCCCCAGGCCACCAGGCTGACCGAAACGCCTTGCAGCATCATCTCGGCCGCCAGGAACATCACGATCATGTTCCGCCGGCTACATGAAACCGACCAGGCCGATGCCGAACAACAAGGCGCCGACATCAGATAATTCTGCAGCAGCGCCAGCTCATCCATGCAGCACCTCCTGCCTGCGGCGCAGCGCCGTGCCAGAAGGCGTGCTTCGTCCGGTGCAGTTCCGCCGGGAGTTGACGATCCGCGGATCGAGCCGCTGCGGCGCTGGGCTGGCCGGCGAGCCGGCCGGCCGCTTGCCCGCCTGGGCCACGATCGCCACGGCGCCGACCAGCGCCACCAACAGCAGCGTGCCGGCCACCTCGACCGCAATCAAGTACCGGCTGAACAGCTCGCCGCCCAGGTGGGCCATGTGCTGCGGGCGACAAAATCTGGCTTGCGAGCTGCTCGGCGGTAAAGGCCGGCACCGGGCGGTCCGCTGCGTCCGGACTGCGAAGCACGCCGACCACGGTCAGCGTCAACATGCCGACCATCAACGCATGCCGGTGCAAGCCGACAACAGGCGCCTCCCAGCTCAAGCGATCGTAGAAGGCGTCTCCTTCCGGCTGGGCCAACATCAGCACGAACAGAAACGTCACCAGGATCGCGCCGGCGTAGACGACGATCGTCGCCACGCCCAGAAACTGGGCACCCTGGAACAGGAACAAGCCCGCCGTGCCCAACAGCGACAGGGCGAACCAGATGGCGCAGTAGACCGGACTGCGGAACGTGACCGCGGCCACCGCCGCAATCACCGTAATCGCGGCCAGTACATAAAACACGACGGCGCCGGCCAATTCGCCCAAGGGCGGCACTAGCCCAGGCCAAAATCCCCAGGCTGGCCAGCCCCAGCAGCGCCCCCAGACGGCGGCCGCGCCGCGCCGCCGCGCGGCAGCAACAGCCACATGCCGGCGGCGCCCAGCACCGTGGCCCAGCCCAGTAATCCCTGGACGCCGATCACAGCGTGCCTCCCAGCTCGGTGCGACTTCATCGGCTCGGAGTCCTTCGTCTGGTCGTACACGCTGAGCAGCTTTTCCTTGTCGAAGATCATCTCCTCGCGGCTGCGGCCCGTCAGATCGAAAAAACTGGTCAGCTCGATCGCGTCGACCGGGCAGGCCTCTTCGCACATGCCGCAGAAGATGCACCGCAGCTCGTCGATCGCAAAGCTCTCGGGATACTTCTCCCGGTCGGGCCAGGGGCTTTCGATGCCCACGATGTCGATGCAATGGGCCGGGCAGGCCGTGGCGCACAAGAAACAGGCCACGCACTTGACGCGCCCCTCGGCATCCTTGTTCAAGCCGGTGCACGCCGCGATAGATCAGCGGATTGCCGATCTCCGGCCGGGCCTCCGGAAAACTGACCGTCACCTTCGGGCTGAACAAGTGCCGCGTGGTGGTCGTCAGGCCCTGCACGAACAGCGGCAAATACATCTTGCCGGCCAGCCCGAGCTGCGGCTCTTCGATCCACTTGACGGCCGGGTCGCTGGCTTTCATGGCATTCACTCTGGCTGAGCTAACTCTTCCTCGGTATCGAACTCATGCGAACCCATTTTTGGGCCGATTGTCGTCGTGCAGCGGGGCGCCACAGCGCGGCGGCGATCCAGCCCACGATGAGCACAATCCAGCCCCAGGCCACCGTGAGCCAAACGTTGAACGGATGCCCCTGGGCGTCCCCGCTGCACGATCAACTCGGTGACGACCGCCACGGCCACCAGATTCAACAGGCCCAGCGGCAACATCACCTTCCAGGCCAGCGACATCAACTGATCGAACCGGAACCGCGGCCAGCTCCAGCGCACCATCATGAAGAACACGATCACGGCCAGATCTTGGCCACCAACACCACGACCCGCAGGATGGCCTCCACCAGGTCACCGTCGTCGTCCGAGCCGGTCAGCCCCCACAAGTGCCAGCCGCCGAAAAACAAAATCACGATCAAAAACGCCGCCACCACCATGTGCAAAAACTCGGCGATCAAGAACAGCAGCAGCTTCATGCCGGCATATTCGGTGTGGTAGCCGCCGATCAACTCCTGCTCGCACTCGGGCAAATCGAACGGCAGCCGGGCCGATTCGGCGAACGAGGCCACCAGAAAAACCACGAAACCCAGCGGCTGGGTAAAAATGTTCCAGACGCCGCTGCGGGCCTGATCGGTAATGATCGTGTCGAGCCGCAGCGAGCCGGCAAACAGCACTACGCCCAGGATGCCCAGCCCCAGCGGGATCTCGTAGGCGATCAATTGGGCACTGGACCGCAGGCCGCCCAGGAAGCTGTATTTGCTGTTGCTGGCCCAGGCTCCCAGGATCACGCCATAGACTGCGATGCTGCTACAGCGCGAAGACATAGACCATGCCCACGTCGACGCCCGGCGCGACCACCAGTTCGATCGGATCGCTGACGCCCGGAATGCCCAAGGGGGGCAACACGCTGCCGAACGGAATCACGGCAAAGATGGCCAGCGCCGCGGCCAGGATGATGATCGGCGCCAGGATGAACAGAAACTTATCGACGTGGGCCGGCGTGTACTCTTCCTTGAAGATGAATTTCAGCCCGTCGGCCAGCGGCTGCAGCAGGCCGAACGGCCCGACGCGGTTCGGCCCCAGCCGATCCTGCACCCAGGCGGCGATCCAGCCGCTCCAGCAGCACCAGATAGGCCGCCGCGGTCATCAATCCGCCGACCAAGAGCGCGATCTTCACCAGCGGCACGATCAACAGGGCGGTGAGGGCTTGCAGGTCGAGAGGCATTGGGGCGATTTGGTTGGAGGACTTTTAAGAAGTTGCTGGAATCAAGCGTGGACCAACTCGGAACTCGGAACTCGGAACTCGGCGCCGTGCGGAAGCACTGCCTCCGCTGGCGCGTTCCGAGTTCCGAGTTCCGAGTTCCGAGTTTGCATAACGCTCCGTCACCCGGTTGTGGTCGAACCGGCGGCTGTCTGCGCCAACAGATTGACCTTCAAATCGATCCCCACCGGCGGAATCGGGCCTCGCCGGCGGCGGCAAAGTAGCCGATCTCGGCGGCGATTTCGTCCAGCACGCGGCGGGCCTTGTACAGCCCGCTCTGACCCAGCAATTGCCAATACACGCCCGCTTCCACCCGCACGCCGGCCATGGGCCGGATGGCCCACTCGACGCTTTGCAGCCGGTCGGCGTGGTTGACGTAAGAGCCTTCGCGTTCGGCAAACGCGGCGCCGGGAAGCTGGTACGTGGCCCTCTCCCACAAGGGAGAGCTGAACATATCCTGCACGACCAGGAATTCCAAGCGGTCGAAGCGGCCGGCGGTCGAAGCGTCGATCCAGGGCGTCCTTGTAACCGCCGCTGACCCAGGCGCCTTGGACCTGGCCCGTCTCGACGGCCGCCATCAGATCCTCGTGCGTCGCCACGCGGTGCATGAAATGGGCCACCACCTCCTCGACGCCGCGCCGGTTGGGGCACTTCTCGGCCCGGATCGTAAAGCCGTTCTTGAATCGCTCGTCCTGTCCGGCGATCGGCACCGGGCCCAGTGCAACCAGCGCTTCGGCGTCGATCGCTGCGGACATACTTGGCCAACAGGTAGGCCTCTTCGACCGTCAGGTGCGGCGAGAGCATGGCCCCCAAGCCGGCCGGCGGACCGCAGCCGCTCGTCGATTTCCGCCAGGGCGGCCGACCACTCGACGTTCTGGTAGCCGGCCCCCTCGCGGCGGCGCAGCTCGATGCGTGCGCTCGGGGCTGTGAACGTAGTGAAAGCCATAGCGGCCTTCGTCGCACATCCACCACTGGTTGACGTGCGGATTGGTCCGCGGCTTGAGCCGGTAAACCGTGTCCTGGTTCTCTTCCACCGAGATCGAGCAGCCGGTCGAACAGCCGGTGCAGACGCCCGGATGCTGCTTCATGAACCAAACCCGCTGCTGATAGAGAAAATCCTTGTCACCCAGCGCCCCCACCGGGCACAGGTCGACCACGTTGCCGGACATCTTGTTTTCCAGCTCATAGCCGGGAAACACGTCGATCTCTTCGTGGCTGCCGCGATTGATGACCATCAGTTCGGCGGTGCCGCTGATCTCGCGCGTGAACCGCACGCAGCGGCTGCACATCACGCAACGATCGACGAACAGCGTGACCGTGCTGCCCATGTCGCGGCGGCGGCTGGTAAAGGGCCGGATGTCCGCCCGGCGCTCGGTCTGGCCGTGCTCGAAATGATAATCCTGCAGCATGCATTCGCCGGCCTTGTCGCAGATCGGACAATCGATCGGATGGTCGATCAGCAGATCCTCTTCGACCATCGCCCGGCTTTTGTGTACTTTCTCGCTGTTGGTGACGAACACGGTGTTGTCGGTGGCGGGCGTCTGGCAGGCCGGCACCAGCTTGGGCACCATGGTGATCGCGCCGGTTTCGGCATTGCGGGTGCCGCTCTCGACCAGGCACATCCGGCAACTGGCGACGACCGACAGGCCGGGATGCCAGCAGTAGCGCGGAATATCGATGCCGGCCCGCTCGGCGGCCTGAATGCCGTTGAGCCGTTCGCCCTTGCCGATCTCGACTTCGATTCCGTCAACGATAACAGTGGGCATGGGGTTGTTTGGTGGTTAAGGGTCGGTTGAAGTCGGGTGATTGGTGAATAGCAAATTCGGAACTGGGAAATCGGAACTCGGAACGACGAGGAAAGCGAACCACAGAGACACGGAGGCACAAAGAAGAGAGAAAATTAGACGAAGAACAATTCCGTTCGTTCCTGCCTTCGTTTACCGTTTTTGGTCCTCTGTTTCCTTTTGTCTTGCTTCGTATCTCTCTTCTCCGAAACTCCTCGCTCTGTCCTCGTTCTTCTCTGTGTCTTTGTGGCTCTGTGGTTTATTTCCTGGCCTTCTTTCTTTGCGACTTAGCGTCTTTGCGGTTTACCTTCTTCCTGCCCGTCAATGCGACGACAACACCGGCAGCGCCTCGACGGCGCTGGTTTTCATATAGCCCGTCGGATTGGTCCGCTGGATGTACTCTTCGAACTCGCCGCGGAACTTGCGGATTGCGTTCTTGATCGGCCAGGCGGCGCCGTCGGCCAGGCCGCAGATCGTGGTGCCGGGAATGATGCCGATCGAATCGCCGATTTCCAGTAGCAGGTCGAGATCCTTCAATCGTCCGCTGCCGGCCTTGATGCGGTTGAGCATCGTCAGCGACCAGGCGGTGCCCTCGCGGCAGGGCGTACACTGGCCGCAACTCTCGTGCGCGAAGAACCGGCAACTGTTGTGCAGAAAATCGACGATCGACACCGTCTCGTCGAGCACCACCACCGCGGCGGTGCCCAGGCCCAAACAGCCGACCCGGCCTGGCCCGTTGAAATCCAGCGGCGTGTCGAACTCGGCCTCGGTCAAGAGGCCCATGCTGATTCCGCCCGGAATGGCCGCCTTTGCCTTTGCGCCCTTTCCAGACGCCGCCGCCGTACTCGTCGATCAATTGCCGGCAAGTGATTCCCAGAGGCGCTTCGTAGCAGCCGGGCTGGTTGACGTGGCCGCTCAAGCAGTACAGCTTGGGGCCATAACTGCCCGGATCGCGCGGGTTCTTGGGGTCGGGCGGGACGCCGATGCTCTTGAACCACTCGACGCCGCGGGCCGCGATCTGCGTGACGCAGGCCACGGTCTCGATGTTGTTGACCACCGTCGGCTTGTGGAACACGCCCTCGATGGCCGGAAACGGGGGCTTGATGCGCGGCCAGGCCCGCTTGCCCTCCAGGCTTTCGATCAAGCCGGTCTCTTCGCCGCAAATGTAGGCCGCGGCGCCGCGGTGCATGAAAATGTCGAGCGAGAAATCGTATCCCAGGATTTTCTTGCCCAGCAAACCCTTGGCGTAGAGCTCGTCGATAGCGGCTTGCAGCCGGTCGTAGGCCAACGGGTATTCGTAGCGAATATAAAGATAGGCCGTCGCGGCCCGCGTGGCGTAGCAACTGAGGATGATGCCCTCGAGCACCTGGTGCGGGTCTTCCTCCATCAGGATGCGATTGTTGAACGTGCCGGGCTCGCTTTCATCGGCGTTGATGCACATGTAGATCGGGCCCGGATGGTCCTTCGGCAAAAAGGTCCACTTCAACCCGGTCGGAAAGCCGGCGCCGCCGCGGCCGCGCAGGTTCGTCGCCTTGACCATGTCGATGGTCTGCACCGGCGTCATTTCGGCCAGCACCTTGCGCAGCCCCTTGTAGCCGCCACTGGCCTCGTAAACGGCCAGAGTATGGCTGTTCGGCTTGCCGATGTTGGCCAACAGGACGGGTTCGAATTTCGCCACGGTTTGTTTTCCAAACGACGTTAGTTGATTAAGCCGCAGTCGCACGCGCGGGGACAATGCTCGCGACATGCCCAGGGGTTGCAACCCCTGGGCTTAACGGGCGCTGCGAAGCGCCATGACGTTTCATGCTCTTATTTTGTCGCCGGCTCCCCGTTGGTGGCGCGGCATTGTTTGACGAACTCCTCGCCCGACTCGTTGGTCAGATTCTTGTACAACGTCTTGCCGGCCAGCATGCAGGGTGCGAATTCGCAGGCCCCCAGGCACTCGGCAAACTCGAGCGTCAACTTGCCGTCGGCCGTCGTGCCCCCCGCTTCGACCCCCGCCACGTGGCACATGTGGTCGAGCACCTCTTCGCCGCCGCGGAGCGCACAACTGATCGACCGGCAAACCCAGGCCCGCGTCAGCCCGTGCGGTTTGTCCTGCGGAAACAGGCCGTAGAAGCGAGAGCGTGTCCTGCACCTCGGCCGGCGCCAGCTCGAGCAACTGGGCGATCTCGACCACGGCCGCCAGCGGCACGTGACGCAAGCGCTCGTTCACGATGTGCAAGCGCCGGCAACGTCACCGCTTGGCGCGTCGGATAGTGCGGAAAATAGGCCTTGATGGCCGCCACCATCTCCGCGGTCAAAATGCGCTCTGCCTGAGCCATAAGTCGTCGGTTGAGGCTGAATGTGTGTCGAAAATACCGCTGCTCAGCGGTCCAATTCGGCGGCGATGATGTTCAAACTTCCCAGCACCGCCACCACGTCGCTCAGCGTGTGACCGCGAATCAAGTGCGGAAACATCGCGAAGTGGATGTACGACGGCGGGCGGCAGCGGGCCCGATAGGCCACGTCCGTGCCGTCGCCAGCCAGATAAAAACCCAACTCGCCATTGGGCGACTTCGATCGCCGCATACACTTCCTCGTGCGGCACCTCGAAGCCCCGATTGCTCATCGTCAACTCGAAATGCGAAATCGTGCCCTCGATCGTCTGATAAACCTGCCGCTTGCTGGGCAGCGCCGTCCGCTCGCCGATGTCGACGTTCGCCGGGCCCGACGGCAGATTCTCGATCGCCTGGGCCACGATCTTCAGGCTCTCGCGCATCTCGGCCATGCGGACCAGGTAGCGGGCGTAGCAATCGCTCCCCTGGGCACAGCAAATCTGGAAATCGAAGTCCTTGTAGGCCAGATACGGCTCGTCCTTGCGCAGGTCCCGGGCCACGCCGCTGGCCCGGGCCAGCGGGCCCGACGCACTGCGATTGATCGCCTCGGCCTTGGTCAGGATTCCGATCCCCTTGGTGCGGTCGACGAAGATCCGATTGCGATTCAGCAGCCGGTCCATGTCGTCGAGCGTTTTGGGGAAATTGCGGACGAAGGCGCGGATCTTTTCCACCACCAGCGGCGTCATGTCGTACATCACGCCGCCGGTGCGGGTGTAGCTGTTGGTGAACCGGGCACCGCACAGCGTCTCGAAAATGTCGTACAGCACTTCGCGCTGATAAAACGCGTAGAGAAAGTAGGTGAAGGCGCCGGTGTCGAGCCCCACTGCCCCGTTGCACAGCAAGTGATCGCTGATGCGGGCCAGCTCGGCGATGATCGTGCGGATGTACTTGCAGCGCGGCGTCAGCTCGATGCCCAACAGCTTCTCGACCGCGCCGTGCCAGGCCACGTTGTTGGCCAGCGGCGAGATGTAATTCATCCGATCGGTGACCGTGACGTACTGATTGTAGTTCGAGATGCTCGCCGATCTTCTCGAAGCCCGAGTGCAGGTAGCCGATGTCCGGCACTGCGTCCAACACTCGCTCGCCGTCCAGCAAGCAGCACGATCCGCAGCGTGGTGTGGGTGGCCGGATGCTGCGGGCCGAAATTCAGCGTCCAGACGTAGTCGCTGCTCGTGCGGCTCGCCGGCCGTCTCTGCGGCATCCTGAAGTACGCTGTCGGAAGTCGCCATGAAATCGCGTCGGCAAGCACTAGCGTCGGCAGCATGTTTTGGATCGCACGGCGCCGGCAGAAGTCGTGCGCGCAAGTCACCCTGTCAGCTCGTCGCTCGCTGGAGCACCGGAAAATTGTGCCGCTCGCCACGTCCTTGCAGCGGATAATCCTTGCGCAGCGGATGGGCGGTGAATTCCTCGGGCAGCAGGATCCGCCGCAGGTCGGGATGCCCTTCGAAGCGGAATGCCGAACATGTCCCAGACCTCGCGCTCCATCCAATTGGCCCCTTCCCACAGCGGCACCGCCGAGGGGACCGCCGGATCGCGGCTCGTCGACAAACACCCGCACGGTGAGCCGCTCGCCGGTCTCGATCGAGGCCAGCAGATAAACCAGGCCGAACCGATGCTCGGCATCGCGATAGTTCAGATAGTCGACGCAAGTGATGTCGACCAGCAAATCGAACTGCCGCTGGTCTTTCAGAAACTCGAGCGCCGCTGAGAGCGACTCGCGCGGCACCACCACCCGCGTACTGATCGCGAAATTCGCTCTGCGTCACGGCCGGAAATGCGGCCACGAAGGCCTCGATGGTTTCGCGAGCAATCACAGGTCCTCGGGTCCTTCGCGGGCGTCAGCGCGCGGCCGGCAGCAGTTTCAGTTTTCTGCCGAAAGCCCTGCGGCGCCGGCGCCATGCCGCACGGCATCGTGATGATCGGGCAAATCGAACAGAGCCCGCTTCGGCTGCTGACGCGACCGCGCGGCGAACTCCTTGCCGCCGATCGTCCCTTCGAGCTGAATCTTGTCCTGCAAGTCGATGATCGACTGGATCAACTGCTCCGGCCGCGGCGGGCAACCGGGCACGTACATGTCGACCGGAATGAACCGGTCGATCCCCTGCACCACGCTGTAGGTGTCGAACACGCCGCCGGTCGAGGCGCAGGCCCCCATCGAAATGCACCACTTCGGCTCGTGCATTTGCAGCCAGATGCGCTGCAGCACCGGCAACATCTTCATCACCACCCGGCCGGCGACGATCATCAGATCGCACTGCCGCGGGCTGAAGCGAAACACCTCGGCGCCGAAGCGAGCCAGGTCGTGCCGGCTGGCGCCGGTGGCCATCAGCTCGATGCCGCAGCAGGCCGTGGCGAACGGCATCGGCCACAGGCTGTTCTTGCGGCACCAACTGGCCAGGCATCGAGCCGGCTGACCACCACGTTTTCCGGCACGCTCTATCGCCATCGAAACACCCCCTTGCGCCAGGCATAGACAAAGCCCAGCGCCCAGCAGCACGATGAACACCATCACCTCGCCGAACACCAGCCCCCGGCTCTCGACCAGCCCGCTGCTCGACCGCCGCATCGATGCCCTGCGGGATTGCGGCTGGCCACCGCCCAGGGATAAAGGAACAGCAATTCGACGTCGAACACCAGAAACGCGATCGCCACCAGGTGGAACCGCACGTCGAACCGCCGCCGGGCGTCGTGGATCGGGTCCATGCCGCTCTCGTACGGCATCTCCTTGACGCGATTGTCCTTGCTCGGGCCGATCAGTCCGCAGACGAAGATCAAGCCCGCCGCCAGCGCGGTCGAGCAGAGCACGAACAGAAAAATGGGCAGCACCGCGAGTTGCATCGAGAGCCCTGGCCCAGCGTGAAAAGCAAGAACTTTGTGAATCTTGTCACAAAGTCGTCCGTGGAAAAAGTCCCACCCAATGCGGGACTATTCAACAGCCAAGATGGTATCGCTCGCCAAAGGCATGGTCAAGCGGCTGAAGGGGGGCTCGGACCGGCGCTCGGGCTCTCCTAGGGTGGCCTGCCAGATTCCTTCCCGCCGGAGCCGACCGAAGGGATCAGAACCGGCTTGCGCAAGCGGGGAATTGATCAGTAAATGGCCGAACCACACCATTTGCGGGCGACCGGCACATCAATAGCTGAGCGTGACTTCGGCGCCGGCAATCGTGACGAGAGATTGCAAGGTGGCGATGTCGATTTCATCGGCAATGAACTGCACGCTACCGTCGGCCAGCACGCCGTTGACACCGCCGGGATGCCGGCTGCGTGGCGCCACCGTGTTGTTGGGCCCAATGTCTCCGGAAATACAAGGCAGGCCGGCTTGGGCCTGGTTATCACACCATCCGGAATATAGGATGTCCGCGGCGGCCGTGTTGGGACCGTTGGCGGCGTAAATATGGCCATAGCCGGGCTGGTCGCCCCAAAGCAGACCGCGCTGGTCGATGGCGGCGCCGCGCGAGCGCAGATACTCTCCCATCAGCAACGTTTTGCTGGTTCCGTCGGTGATCTTGGCCAGCCGAGCGCCGAAGTTGACGCCGAAGGCCCCGCACCTGCTGGCGGGCAGCGCTTGCGGGGGGGCCACCAGCGGCGGTCCGTAAATCGCCATCGCATCGCCCAAGTTGGCGCCGCCGAAAAAGACGTGATAGTTACTTAAGGTGAACGCGCCCCACGCTTCCATTTCGATCAGCGCCTGCCCGTCGTCGCTGGGACAAAGAAAGGTGTTGATGATCTGACGGGTAGGCCCGTTGGGATCGTTTGCTTCGGAGCTTCCCCAGGGTTGCCACTGGAGCTGCGCGGCGGCCGGCTGCGGCAACTGTTGGTAGAGGTTCGTCGCTTCCAGGAATGGAAAAAGGTGGTAGGACCAATTGCTGCGGGGAAAATTGTACGGGGGTAGGTCGTAGGTGCCGTTCATATCGCCGTTGCCCCAGGCCAGGCCTCTGGGCAGGTAGCGATGCAGGTCGTGAAACGTTATTTGCGCGAGACCCAATTGTTTGATATTGTTCTCGCACTGCGAACGGCGGGCGCTCTCGCGCGCCGCTTGCAGCGCCGGCAACAACAGCGCTATCAAGATGCCGATGATGGCGACCACAATCAGCAACTCAATGAGCGTAAAACCACGATGGCCGCGCCCCCTTTCGCGGCTACCGCGGTGAGCCGGGTGCATTACGCACGGCGCACCGATTCGCATCGCAGCCCCCCGACACAGCGCCATCGCACCGCGGCAATTAAGAGAATTACTGCCCCTCGCGCCACTCGAATTGAGCGCTGAGTTGCCCGTCACGCGCTGGCTTAACGATCAAGGCAACGGCGCAATGTTTCAATTTAGTTCATACGGCTTCGCGCAATGCAGCAGCCCGATGGCTCCCAAACCGAGAAGCATGCACGAAGTTGGCTCCGGAACCGTCACCGCGTCGAGGCGCACGTTGTCAAAATAAGTCTGGATTCCGCTGGTTGCCCCAATGACGATCTGCAACGCCGTGCCCGCCAGCGGGTCGAGGACGACGGTGGAGAAATGAACCGTTACGTTATTAAAGATGGCGGCGCTCGCGGTTCCGCTCGCCGTCGCCAGCACATCATTCAGGTGGTCTTCAATGCTGACGGTGTACCCCGACGAGCCGCTGGTATAACCAGCGACGTCGACCTGCAAGGTATAGATGGTTTGGCTGGCGAAGTTCACCGGTTCCTGCGACAGACTTTCGGACCCGCCGCCGTCCTCGCTGCTGCCGTTCATGTACCCCGCCTGGCTGCCGTCGGGTATGGACCACCCCATGATGTAGCCCGAATTCACAACACCGGTATTCCCTGTGTTGGCGCCATTCGGGGTCCAACCGGAGGGGGCGCCTTGCGCATAGTGGCCCGAGACGATCGCCGGGCTGGGGCCTTCAAAGCTGAAGTTGGCGACAGGGATGGGCGTCGCGGCGGCCCACGGCCCACACGCCAGGACTGCAAAGAGGGATGATCCGGCCAACATCGCCCAGCGCACAGATTGTCGAATTGCAAAGCCGATAGTCATGAGCGGACTCCTGAAAAGAGAGAGAAAACCTGTCGAAGCAACTTTAAATCAATCGATTCGATCGACGAGTTCGACCATTACCGACCGCGGTTTGTCGTTATTGAAGCTCCAGCTGCGGATCGCCGAGCATGATCCAATCTCCAAAAAACGTGTCGCCGCCATCGGTCACCGCGAAGGTCAAAAAATGGTCGCTTTCTCGGAGCGGCACACGGACCGAAAACGGCCCGTCGGCGGGCGTAATCCCGCGCCGCTCGAATCGCAATTGACCGTCGACAATGACAAACAGATCGGCCTTCGGAGGCGAGCGTAACGCGTCCTCCGGAACGCTGTTGCCGGCTACCGACACCAGGCCCGCAATCCGCTTCCCTGCGTTTAAGCGCCGAGCCGCGGCCAAATCGACGGTCAGACCCTTGTTCGCGGAGAGAAATAGGAGCGCGTGGCCCGTTTGCGTGTAATCGATGCCCCCGAGTCGCTGGGCTTTACGAGCGACAACAGGCACCGCTTGACCTGCCCAAATGTGCGAGACCCCCCCGCCATCGGTCTTGGGAAAATCAAAGTGATGCCCCGCGGAATCGATTTGCAGCTTCCCGTTGGGGACAAAGCACCCGTCCACGACCGAATGCCCGAGGCACAAATGATAAGTTCCGTCGCCGGACCTCATTGCCTCGGTGGTATCCAGGTTACCGTAGCGACCGCTGCACGGGTCGATCGAGATGCCGCGCCGCCGTCCACGACCGCTGCCCCCGGCCAATAAGTCCACAAGGTCGAGAGCCTTGATCGGTTGCAGTGCCGGCGCGCCGAGCGGCACCCGGCGCACGAACGGGTCGGCGCTGTCGCTCGTGGCCAAAGGAGCGGAAATTCCCTCATGCGTGGCACGTACCGACTGCCCGGCGACCACCTTTTGGCGGGGCCACTTTGACAGCTTTGCCTCGCCCGCCGGTTTGATCTCGACAACCCCCCTGAGCACATCCACGTCGGTCTTGCCGTCGCTCTCCACCGCCACGCCGAACTCGGTGCCCAGATCGACGATCTCCGCCGTCGGCGTGACGACGACAAAGCCCCGCGCCCGCCGGGGCACATAGGCCACCAACCGTCCTTCGTTCAGTTCCACGCGCTGGCTGGAGCGCGGCGCAAACACCGCGGGACCTTCGATGCTGACGCGGGCGCCGCCGTCGAATTCGAGCTGGACGACTCCTTCGCTCAGGCGTGAAGTGCCGGCCGGCAGAGCGCCGCTCTGATCCGCCCTGGGCGCCCGATCCTGCCAGCGACATCCGGCGGCCGCGATGATCCGCGCCGTGCGCCGGAGAGCGCCTCGATCTGGTCCTGGGGATTGTGCTGGCCAAAATCCGCCCGGCTGATTGCAATCGAAATCATCAAGCCAATGAAGTACGTTACGAGCCCCCCCGCCACTGTCAGCGCAAGCGTCCTAGGCGATGACAGCAAAGGCACCGAAAGCCGGGCCGCTGCACCGAGAAAGCCCAGCACCGGGGACGTTCGAGCGGCCGGCGCCGATTGGGCCCCGGCCTGCGGCGCCCGCTCGCCGCGTGCCAACCACGCGATCTGGGCTTGCTCCTGCATGTAAGCCACGAAAAATCGGCGCACATCGGCATCGGCTTCCAACCGCGACTCCAGCCGGGTCTTTTCGTCGGGCGTAGCCACGCCGTCGCAATGCGCCTCGATCAACGACCAGAGTTCGGCATCCGCGCGGCCCATCAATTTGTTCGACTCGCTCATGGCGATCCCTCCTGGGCCAGCGCACGACTAACGCAGTCGTGGAGCATTCGGCGAATTTTGCGCAGTGTCTTGTAAAGCACGTTGGCGCTGATGCCGAAAAGTCCGGCCGCATCGCGAATCAACGCGCCCTCGGCGTAGCAAACATCCAACATTCCGCGATCGCGCAAGGGCAGACGGGCAAGGCACCGGGCCAGGGCCGCGCAACGCGCATTCGAGCCAATCCTGCGATTCGTGCGCCGTCTGCGATACCAGTTCGATCACCTGGTCGCTCAAATACTGATTGCGGCGCTCGCTGCGGCGCAAGAAGTTGCGCACCTCGTTATGCGCAATGCCGCAGGCCCAGTGGACGAAATCCCCTTCCGGATCGAACTGTCCCCACTTCCGCCACAGCACCAGCACGGTTTGCTGAAAAACCTCCTCCGCGTCGGAAGGGTTCGAGAGCAACGTGCGCACGTAGCCGTAGACCCGGTTTTGCTGTTGTGCAAACAGCTCGACAAACCGTTCGTGGGCGATCGTGCTCATTGGCGCTGGGGGGGTCAATAATGGGCCGCGCCGACAAACGAGAACGGCCGAATACCTAGTATCGTCGCGACAATCGAAAATTGGCCGAGAATGTCAAGGAAATAGGAACGGACCCCCGCCTACGCGTGCCCCTGGCCCCTCGACGCCCGGCGCTCAACCTGTCAGGTAGCTTGGACTTGAGAAACCACTCGCGTGCGGCGATCGCTGACGGTCAGTCTGCTCAAAGGGTCCGACCCGACGCCTGTCTACTGCCGCTGGGCAGCGAATGTTACATTGACGGCTGCTTCTGTGCGATCCGCCGGAACCGCCCGAGTCCGCGCCAGCAAAAGCCCCTCTGCAATGCCTCTCGACCTGCTGCGAACGCTCAGCGAACTGATTGCCCTGCCCAGCGTCAATCCGATGGGGCGCCCGGCGTCGGGACCCGAATATCTCGAATACCGGGTTACCGATTACCTGGAGAACATGTTTCGACAATTGGGCGTTCGCTACCAGCGGCAGACGATCGAGCCCCAGCGCGACAATATTATTGCCCGCATCGACGGTGCGGTTCCCGCCGAACAGGGCGCTCCGCTGTTATTGCTGGACGCCCATCAAGACACCGTGCCGGTCACCGGTATGACCATCGAGCCCTGGACCCCCACGGTGCGCGACGGCCGGATTTACGGCCGGGGCTCGTGCGACGTCAAAGGGGGTCTGGCGGCGATGTTGGTCGCATTCGCCCGACTCGCCCAAGATCGACCCCGCTCGATGCCGACGGTGATCCTCTCGGCTTCGGTCAACGAAGAGCACGGCTTCTCCGGCATCACGGGCGTAACCAGGCTCTGGCAACAGCCGGGGGCGATCTTTCCGCGGCGGCCCGACGCGGCCGTCATCGCCGAGCCGACCGACCTCAACGTCGTGCGGGCGCACAAAGGGGTGGCGCGCTGGCGGCTACACACGCTGGGCCGCGCCGGCCACAGCTCCGAGCCGCACAAAGGTGAAAACGCCATCTATCGGCTAGCGCCCGTGCTGATGGCGCTGGAACGTTATGCCCGCGATGTGGTGCCCACGCTGGCGGAGCATCCGCTCTGCGGCCATCCTACGCTGAGCGTCGGCACCGTTCAAGGAGGCCTGAGCGTCAACACGGTCCCCGATCGCGCGACGATTGAGATCGACCGCCGCGTGCTGCCGGGCGAGAATCCGCAGACGGCTTACGAGCATGTCATCCGCTGGCTCACCGAGCAGCTTCCGCGGCCCGAGACGATACAAAACGAGCAGCCTTACATGCGCACCACCGGTCTGGCCGACACGCACAACGGCGCATTGGCCGCGGCGCTGCTGCGCTCCGCCCGTGGCGTGACCGCCGGAAGCGAAATCGTGGGAACGCAGTACGGCACCAACGCCTCGGCCACCAGCGCGGCGGGTGTGCCCTCGGTGGTCTTCGGCCCGGGCTCGATCGCCGCAGGCCCACACGGCCGATGAATGGCTGATGATCGAACAACTCGAGCTGGCCAGCGAGATCTACTATCGGTTCGCCGCGGAGTATTCGGGCGGTTGAACTCCAGTGCGAAGTGCGAAGGGCGGGAAATGCAGCGCCCGGTCGAGGGGCGGCCCACGGGCCGCAGCCCGTGGGCTTAACAGGAGTATCGCGCCGCCCGCGAAAGCGCGACGCTGCGCCCGCGAGGCGGCGCCGCCCGCGCGACGTTAGCGCGGCTCGACCGCTAAAACTGGTCGAGAATGAAGTGATGGCCGAAATGATAGAGCTGCCCTTCAGGCAGCATGTTGTGCCAGGCCTTGTTGTAGACCGGCGTCCGCATCTCAGGCGGATAGCGGAAGTACATGTCGTCCGAACTCTTGTAATACTGGCTCGACCAGAAGTTCTGCGGATAGTACACGTACGGATAGTGATAGAACCGGTTCCAGTCCTGGGTGTTGTAGGAGCGGCCCCACTGTGCCCCAAATCCTTGCGGTGCCCCAAATCCTTGCGGTGCGCCGGATCCCTGCTGGGCCTGGGCGTCTTGGGCGGCCAGCGCGGCTGCCAAACCGGTGGCGCATACCAGCGCCAGCACGCTTGTGCGGATCATCGACCGTCCCCCCCTGCGAAGAATCGAAACGTCAGCCACTCGTGGCCCAGCCGCCGACGAAATGCCTGGGGCAATCTACGGCCGCTGCTTTGGGTCTACCATACCCATCGGCAACCCCTACAGCCGGCATTGAGTGAATATCCGGCAAAGGCAGAGAGGTCGGGAGGTAAGGGGGTCAGCCCTCGAAAACCCGTGCCCCGCGAAAGCAGGCAAACAGGGGAACGAGTAACGGCGCCAAGTCCCGCAGTTCGCGTGCCGTTGGGTCGCTAGCGATCCAGGCCTCTACTGCGGCATCTTGCCGGCCGCCAGCTCGTCGTCCCACTCGTCCATCAGCGGCCAGTCGATCGCACAGGTGCCGAAGTCGGCCATGTGCAAGTAGCCCTCCAGCCGGGCGATCGCCGAATCGAGCAGCCGATTATTCTTGCGGAAGATCGGACCGTGGCTGGGCAGCAGCCACTCGACGTCGCTGGCGCGAATCCGCTGCAGCGAACGGATGAATGCCTGAATGTCGCTGCCATGATGCGCGTCGATCGCCCCCACGCAGCCGTCGCGATAGATATTGTCTCCGCTGAACAACAACTTGCCCAAGCGGAACGATAGCTGGCTGTCGGTATGGCCCGGGCGTGTGCCAGACCTCGAGTTGCAGACTCCCCAACTCGCAGTTTGTCCCCTTCGTCGATCAGCTCGTCGAGCTTCACCGGCGGCATCTCGAGGTGGATGTTCTGCGCCGTAATCTCCGCGAAGGTCTTGATCCGATCGCCGGTGGCCAAGGCGTCGGCCGCCAGCGGGTGACCGACGATCTTGGTCTTGAGCACCTGGTTGATTTTGGCCAGCCCTTGAATGTGATCGACGTCGGCATGCGTCGCAATCAGCATGCGGCAATGCGATAGCGGAAAATCGAGTTGGCGAATCAATTCCACGATTTCATTGATCGTCTCGTCGAATCCGACATCGATCAGCAGCCAGTCGGAGCCGTCGTAGACCAGGTAAACATTGCAGCCCAGCCTCTGTCCCGCCTGATAGTTCATCTCGATTACGTGAGGGAAGACGGGCTTACGCTGCAACATACGACGCGGTCCTCAAGCAAAAAAAGATCGACCCGCACTTCGCCACTCTGCAAGCGCACAAAGCGGCACCGAATTCTAAAGTGACCCTTCGCGGCCCACAAGAACTTGCCTCACCGGCGGCGCGGCTGATGAGACAGATTCTCAGAAGCGAACACCTCCATGCAATGCACGCGCCCGCCGCGACTCACGGAGCGGCTTCTGCCTCGGCCGCCAAAATCGCGGACAATCCCTCACGATAACTTGGATAAGCCAGCTTCACGCGCAGTTCCTCCAACATTCGCCGATTGCTCGCCCGCTTATCGCTAGACGCCCGTGCCGCCGCCGGGCTGCCGCTCGCGGGAGCTTCGAACGTCGGCGTCGGCGCGCCCAGCAGCCGGGCCAACTCGAGGTAATATTCGCGGCGCAGGACCGGATGACCGTCGGCCACCAGATAGGTTCGCGGAACGGGAGCCTGCTGGGCGGCCGGCACCACCCTCCGGGCCACGTCGTCGACGTGAATCAGATTCAAATATCCGTCCGCGGGGACCGGCAGCGGCGTGCCGGCCAGCAGTTCGCGCCGCCTTGGAATGCGCCCCGGACCATACAGGCCGGCCAGCCGCAAAATGATCGCGCGCTGACCCAAACGATGGGCCGCCAA
This sequence comes from uncultured Planctomycetaceae bacterium, assembly GCA_963793635.1. Classification (GTDB taxonomy): domain Bacteria; phylum Planctomycetota; class Planctomycetia; order Pirellulales; family PALSA-1355; genus CAWCAX01. The sequence goes on along the minus strand of CAWCAX010000004.1, from coordinate 2,407,840 downwards.
GAGTTGCTCGGCCGCCAGGCAGGCGCGGCCCCCATCGCGCTCGGGACGACATGGGCTGTCTTCATCGACCCAGTCGCCGCCGGTCTGCCCGTAGACGCCGGTCGAACTGATGTAGATGATCCGGCCGGTCGTGGCGGGCAGCGCGTCGAGCACCGCTTCCAACCCTTTGACATACACTTCGTGGATCGACAAGCCGGCCGTGCGGTCGAACCCCACGGCGTAAAGAACCGTTTCAGCGCTCGGCAGATCGACGAGCGTCGCCGGGCGCGCCACGTCGGCCACGATCGGCGTGAGTCCCTGCTGGCGGAATTGTCGCGCGTGCTCGACGCTGCGCGTGACCACATGCACGGTTTCGCCCGAGGCGTGCCAGACTTCGGCGACACGTCGTCCCAAGTATCCGCAACCCAGCAGCAGTTTTGCCATCGCCGCAGCCTTTGAAGTTATCGATCGCGGCCGGCTCTTGCCCGCCGGGCCAATCTCTGCGCTCCGCTCGTCAGCTACCGGTCATCCAGGCCCGACACGTCGCCCGGAGCAGCGGTCGATTCCAGGTAGGCCGAGAGCATGATTTGCGCCGCCAGCTTGTCCAACCGCTCTTGGCGCTTTTTCTTGCTCAGTTTCGCAGCCAGCAAATGCTGCTCCGCCTCGAAAGAGGTAAATCGTTCGTCGAAGTAATCCACGCTCACGCCAGTCGTTTCCGCGAGCCAGCGACCGAACTTGCCGCGCTTCGGTCGATTTTTGGCTCTCGCGTCCGTCCAGATGCACCGGCAGTCCGACCACAAACCGGCCGATGCGCTCCTCGCGGGCCAGTCGGCAGAAGTATTCCGCGTCGGCGGCCGGCCCGCGGCGCGTGTAGTTGTCGAAAGGCGTGGCGATCCGCAACTCCAGGTCGGCGGTGGCCACGCCGATGCGCACTGTGCCAAAATCAATTCCAGCGATTCGACTCGCAGCCACAAGCTCAACTTTCGTCAGGCAACTTCAACAACCGCCAGCCATTGTAACCCTCGGTCAACGGGATTGCAGACCGCCTTCCTGCTCGCTCCTTCATCCTTCCGCCTTCCGCCTTCATCCTTCCCGTCGAACTCGATAGACTTCGCCCCGCTCGTCGGCATCCACCTTTTCCAGCACCCCGGCCTGGACCAGGCGTACAAACACGGCCGGTCGGACGAACGAGGTAAAGCCGTAATTACCCGGCGAGCGATACCGCGCAATCTCCGCCCAGTTGACATAAATGTACGAAACGTGCAGTTCCGCTAATTCCGCCGCAATTTCGGCCGGCGAACGATCGCGGACAAGCTGCTCGAAAATCGAGCTGTCGAACACCGTATTATAAAGCACCGGCACGCCGAGATCGTAGGGCATGGCATCGCCGACAAGCAGCGCCCGATCGCCGGGCGCTACGTGAGCATCGAGATACCCGTGGGCCGGCTGAAGCTGTGCGACTTCGGCCCGCAGCGAATCGAGCGCGACAAAATAACGGCTGTCCCCGACCGTGCCGGAAGTAATCACTACCACATCGAACAGCAAACCAACCGTCATCCAGACGGCCAGAGTGCGGCGCCAAGCCGGCCGCTGGCTCCAGGTCGCCCCCACACCGGCCAACAGCGCCAGCAGCGGCAGCAGCGGCACCCAGAACCGATCGATGCGGTGGGTCAGCAGCCACCAGGCCAAAAAGACAAAGAACATGTAGCCCGCCATCCACAGCGTTACACGACGCGGCCGGAACACTAGCGCCAGCGCCGCCAAAGGCACGACGAGCGGACTGATCCAGGGACTCGTGAGAGCCAGTCCCGCCACGCGCTGGCCGAAATCGAGCGGTGAGAAATTGGGGGGGCCATGGGCCGCGCTGCCATTGGGACTCCTTTTCGGCGCGTGCGCGTGAGGCCGTCGAACCAGCGAAAGAGCAAGGGATAAGTCGGGTTGCCGGTCAAGGCCAGGTTCTTGACCAACCACGGCCCGCAGCCAATCGCCACCGCCGCAAAAAAAACAGCCAGCGCCTTTCGATCGGGTGGAGCGGCGGGAGCGAATGTCCTTCGGCAGGTTTGTATCGCTCGAGAGCCAATGGCCGCCGGCAAGCGCCGGATGGCAATCGTCAAGGGAAGCACCACGAATACGACCGCCGGATATTTGATCGATACGGCGCCTCCGGCCAGCAAGCCGACGAGGATCAGAGCACCCCAGCCGTGGCGTCCGGCAACCAGCTCGTCGCGCCATAGTGCCAGCGCATAGAGGCTGGCCAGCAAATAGAAGGCCGAGGCACCCTCGACCAGTCCGTTGACCGAGACCATTGCCACCCAGGGAATCGAGACATACATCAGGGCCGCCAGCGCACCGGCCTGCGGCGACCAATCAGCGCCGGCCAAAGGCCAGCAGGGCCAACGCCGTGAGCAGCGTATACCCGGCAATGGCGAGTTGGCCGGCCTGTCCGCCCGACCACCAGTCCCCCAGGACCACCATCCCGGTCAGGCTGAACATCTCGGCGCCGAGCGGCATGTTGGCGTAAACATTGTGTGCCAGGAAGGCGATTCGGCCGGCCTGATAAAACTCTTTCGGCGCTTGGAGATGATATTCCAAGGCGTCGAAATCGTAGGTCGGCATCAGCGCCCCGGCCAGGATGGCCAGCCCAAAGACCGCCGCGGGCAGCATCAGCCACCAGCCAGGGCGGCTGAGTTCGGTCGGCGGGCCGTTGGCGGCGGATCGCGACTCGCGAAGCGAATGAAACTCGATCGCCAGAGCCGCGAGCGTGACGAAGGTCAGCGGCGCGCACAGCCAGGCGCGCGCGAGCCGTGCGGCCAGGCCGAGGGCCAGGACATAGAGCGATACGAGATTTGCGCCCGCGCCCGCGGCCAGCACAAATCCTTCCAGCTTCGATAAACTACGGTCCAACCGCGTGACGCGCAGCACCAGGCGCCCGAAGCCCCAGGCCCACAGCCAAACGAGCAGCGCGGCGCCCAGCATCGGCAACCGATCGGCGAAGCCGAGCGCAGCGCGGTCGTCCGACAAATCCCCGAACCAGTTGGCGACGATCCTGTCCGGAAACAGAGACTGGCGCCAAAACAAGATCCAATCGACGGGGGTCGTGGTCCGCCGGCACGCGCAAAACACGATCGCGTAGAGCGTCGCGCCGGCGGCGAACGAATAAATGGTCGCCGTCTCGGATCTCGATCTGGCCGCAATGGTCGGACTGCGACCGACAGACCTCAGTCGGGCGCCTCGATTTGCTTTCTCCACCCCTGCTCCGTCCCCGCGTAATTCACGGCTGGAATGTCGATTGTGCGACAGAAGCTGTTTATTTGCGCCAAAGCACTTGCGTCTTTGCCGCGGCTCGCGCGTCACCCCGGCGAACTGCGCACTACACTTGCTTGGCCCGTGCGAATTGCCCCCCAGAGGGCCGCTCTGGAATCGCAAAAGGGCGGCATCCCTCGGGGCGGCTGGACTGCCGCCGCGGGGCTACGTATGGTAGGTATGCATTGTAATCCTGCGCCGCGGTTGCCGGCAGCCACTCGACCGATCACACCGCAGTCACCAGCCGAAAGCCGCCTCATGTCCCCCGCGCGGATCCAAGGTATTTTCGTCCCCAACATCGTGCCGCTCGACTCGCGCGGAGACATCAACGAGTCGGAACTGCGGCGCTATACCAGTTGGCTCATCGAAGAAGGCGTGCATGGCCTTTATCCCAACGGCTCGACCGGCGAATTCACGCGCTTTACGGCCGAAGAACGGCGGCGGATCGTCGCCATCATGGCCGACGAAACCCGCGGCCGGGTGCCGATCCTGGCCGGAGCCGCCGAAGCCAACGTCCGCGAGACCCTGGCCGCTTGCGAATACTACGCGGGGCTCGGCCTGCGGGCGGTGGCCATCGTGTCGCCGTTCTATTACAAGCTCAGTCCCGACAACGTCTATGCATATTTCAAAGAGATCGGCGAGCATACGCCGATCGACGTCACGCTGTACAACATTCCGATGTTCGCTTCCCCCATCGACGTGGCCACGGTCGCGCGGCTGGCCGACGAGTGCCCCCGGATCGTCGCGATCAAGGATTCGTCGGGCGATATCGCACACATGATCCGCTTGATCAAAGCGGTCCGACCAAATCGCCCGGATTTCAGCTTTCTCACCGGCTGGGATGTGGCTTTGCTGCCCATGCTGCTGGCCGGCTGCGACGGCGGCACCAACGCCGTGTCGGGCATCGCGCCGAATATCACTCGGCGATTGTTCGAGCTGGCCGGCGAGCTCAAGCTCGACGCGGCGCGACGCGTTCAGGAGCAAGTGCTGGATCTGTTCGATGCCGTCTTATACGGTGCCGATTTTCCCGAGGGGGTTCGAGCGGCGGTCGAGTTGCTCGGTTTTCGCACCGGAAATGGACGAGCACCGTTGGGGCCCGACCAGCAGGCCAAGGTCGCGGCGCTGAAATCCCGGCTCGGCGTGATCTTTCGCACGCTCGGCGTGCGCCGCCCGTAGCCGTCGGTTTATGCCGAGCGCGCCACATGCAGCAAACTCGCAAACGCAAAAAAAGTCGCCCGCGGAATTCTTGCTCCGCAGGCGACCTGCCGTGACTTGACGAAACTTTTCGTCGCTCTTTCGCGCGTGCTAATAGCCGCGGAGGAGATTTCGGACCGGCTGGCCGGGCACATACGGCCGTGCGGCATAGTAGTAGCCTACGGTCGGTGCATAGTACGAGGTAACCGGCACCGCCGCCGGGGCGTAATACGAGGTGACCGGCACCGTGGCAGGCGCGTAATACGCGGTCGTCGGTGCGTAGTAGGCCGTCGTCGCGGGGGCATAATACGAAGTGGTCGGAGCATAATACGCGGTCGTCGCCGGTGCGTAATACGCCGTGGTCGGCGCGTAATAAGCAGTCGTCGCCGGCGCGTAATAAGCAGTCGTCGCCGGCGCGTAGTACGCGGTCGTCGGCGCGTAATACGTCGTGGTCGCAACATATTGCGCTTCGGCGGGCAGCGCCGAAAGCAGGCCTGCCGCAAATGCCACAGTGGCAATCAAAAATCGCTTCATAACAGATCCTCCTTTAGGTGCTGAAATCTCTAGCGGCAAGAAAAATTGCTCGCAACTCATACGAGTCGAAACCCGCACTGACCATGCCATTTTCGCGGAGCAGCAAGCAAATTGCAAGTAATTGGATGACATCGATGGAATTGATTTCCAGGCAGCCCGTTACCTCGCGTCAACGAAAGCGGCGATCGCCAAAAATCTGGAATGCCCAGCCTGCGCGGCGACGCGTCCGATTAGCGGCCTGTTGAAAACGTCTTGGTACGGCCTTCCAGGCCCTGAAAATCCGCCCGAAATTCACAGGGGCAAGATGCCCAGGCCCCTGTTCGACGCCCGACTCGGGATCCGAGACGGCTTGGCCTTTACGGGACCTTGTGATCGTGCCTGGCGGGCCGGCGCCGCGACGGCGCCAGCCCGGTCCTCGGTCGAAGTGGGCAGGCCGCTCGCTTACTTCGGCAGCGTGTTGGCTTGACGCCAGGCGGCGGCGTTGGCTGCGCCGACGTCGACGATGCACACCAGGTCGTTGCAGTCCTGGTCGCCAAAGGCCCAGTCCTCGAAGCCAATGATGATGTATTGGTTCGTGGTGTCTGGGAAAAACGCGATCATGTGTTGGAAGTTATCGATCGAACTGACGCCGTTGTAGAAAACTCCCAGCTGCGAGCCGTAGTAGGCGGGCACGCCACTGGAGTTCACATTGTTCGCCAGGCAAAAGGCCAACTGCTGTCCGGCCTGAACCGTGGGCAACTGGACGAAGTCGCCCGGATACAGAGGATAGGCGACGCTGCGAACGCCCGTATTTGACGAATACAGCGGATCGTTGCATGCCTTGCCGTTGGGAAAAACCGTGTACGTCGTGCCGGTCGTCCTACCCGTCGTGGGAGTCGTTACCGTGCCGATGGTTGCACCAAGCTGGTCGACAGGGCCAGTCTCTTCATACAGATAGTAAACGCGCGGAGCGTAAGCGGTCGTGAAGTACAACATCCGCGGATCCAATTGGTTGAGCCCCACGCCCGTGAACGCCACTCCCTCGGGGAGCTTCGATTTAACCATGGCCAGGTACGTGGGCAATAGGGTTTCAAGTGCCTGGGATTGCGCATCCGAGCCCTCCAACTGCACCTGGCCGGCCAGCGCGCCGAAATACCCTGGGATGTTAGATTGCACGGGCGAGTTGGTGCTTGCGACGGCCACCGCACATGCGCCGACCGCGCAAATGCCCGACAGCATGCCGACCAGATTCTTTCGAGTTCTCATCAGATGTTTCTCCAGCGATGACAAAATGCCTTGATGCCGACTTCACAGGAACGGGGGTGGAACGCCTCCGTCGCGGCGCACACCGCGCCTTCTTTTAAGACCATAGGTCAGTAATTCAGGAAGTCAAAAAATCGGCCGCAAAGCCCGATTTACCCTCAAATCAAGGGGAAGCGAGCATCCTCGACGTCGCCCGGGCGCGGCTCATCCGGCCCAAGGGGAAGCGTGATGGTGAAGGTGGCGCCCGCTCCGACGTCCGAAGCGACGTCGATCCGGCCGCCTTGCGCGGTGACAATCCGCCAACACTTCGAGAGCCCAAAGCCCAACCCCCGGCCCGCTTCTCGGCCGGAAAAAAAGGGATCGAACAGCCGGGGGCGAATCTCCGGCGGAATGCCTGGCCCGTTGTCGCGGATGCGGATTTCGACCCCTGCGGACGCCCCTCGCAACCCCCGATCGCCGGGCTCGCGGAAGTCCACCGCACTGGCGGCAATCTCCACCCGGCCGCCCCGCGCAATCGCTTCCAGCGCATTAGTGACCAGCGCGCGCACGGCCACCGCCAAGGCGCTCGGATCGGCCCAGACGGCAAGCCGGTCGCCGGACCCCGCCGGACTGCCCGCAATGCGCAGCTCGAACTGGGTCTGTTGCTCGGCGGCCTGGGCCTGCCAGGTCTTAGCCAGATCGGCGAGAAAGGCGGCTAGCTCGATCCGCTGGGGGTACATTTGCGGCGGCCGCGCAAAGAGCATCAAATCGGCAATCATCTCGTGCGCGCGGAACGCTTGCGTGTTGATCGCCGCCAGCTTTTGCCGCCGCTCCGGATCCACTTCGTCTTTGAGCAGCGTCTGCCGCGGGCCGAGATGTTGGCCAGCGGATTATTGATCTCGTGCCCCGCTCCGTAGGCAAATTCCTTCAGTGCTTCGAGCTTCGCTTGCGCGACGGCCCGATCGAAATTCGCCTCAAGCTCGTCCAGCCGAGCCATCCGCGATGCCAATTGCGGCAAGAATTGCGATAGGCTATCAGATCCTGGGGACCAACTTCGATCCCCTAAGACGGCCCCCAAATGACAGGGGCTGGCCCGGCGATCGGCATGATGGTCGCGCGACCCGTCCGCCGCCATGGCGATTGCCACCCGCACGCGTGCTTCGACCGAATCCGGCCCGCAGTCGCCGGGAGCCTCGATCCGCGCCAGCGACGCCGCCAGCCAAGGCGGCAGCACCGCGCGTGCGGCCTCGGGCTGGACACGATCGGCTGCGGCCAACAGTAACCAATCGACCGCGCGATGCACTAGCGCCAGTAAGACCGTATCGGCATCGGCTCCGGGAATTTCAGCCGCCGCGCGGGCGACGGCTCGCGAGTGGTCCAGCAACTCGTCATAGCCGGCCGATTGCTCGGCTGTTGCCGGAGGATCGGCAATAGCCGGCGTCCGGGTAAACTCGGCTCGGCGGCGGTGCTCGAGCCAATCGCAAAGTGCCGAAAATGCCGGGCCCGCCGTCTGCACGGGAGCTTGCAAAGCGCACCAGAGTGCTAGCGGCGGATCGTTGAGCAGGCCGAAGCTCAACCATTTGGGGCGGTCGGCCGGAGGATCGGCCAGGAGCGCACCGGCCAGACAGGCGGCGGCCTCCGGAGTCAGCGGAAGCCGATAGCGAACGTTTCCCCGGACGATCTCGGCCAGACCGCTAGCGGACTGCGACTGCAATGCTGATGCTCCGGCGATAGACGGCCGACACGGAGGCCGTCGCACCGACATTCCCAATGCGCGTCGACCGTTTTCAACGCCGGGAATGTACCGACGCCGCGCCGACGACCCGCAGGCGGTCTTAACCGGGTTGCAGCGCCCTCCTTCCGCAAGGGCCTGCATCTGGCGCAGATCGCCGAATATTCCCAGCCCGCTCGCATCGCCCTCAGTCGATAGGCCGAGTTGGCAAATCAAGCGGCCTAGGACGTGGAAACCGTCTCCATGTCCAGCAGATTGCACATCCGCTCGACCAGAGTTTCGACCTCGAACGGCTTGTGAATGAAATCGTTGGCCCCGGCGGCCTTCAGATCCTCGATCTTGTCCTCTTCGACCATGCCCGAGATGCAGATGATCCGCACGTCGTCCATGGTCTTGTCGTTGCGGACGCGCTGGCAAACTTCCTTGCCGTTGATATCCGGCAGCATGACGTCGAGGACGAGCAGGTCGGGATGATATTCCTTGACCATCATGCCGGCATCGAAGCCGTTGTTGACGGTGCGGACTTCGAATCGGCCGTCTCGTTCGAGGACTTCGGAAATCAGTTCGACCAATTCTTGATCGTCGTCGACGACCAGAATCTTGCGTTTGCCACTCTCCAGAGCATCGGTCGGAATGCCGTTGTCTCGCATGAACGAGTACAACTGCTCGCGTGGAATCCGGCGAAAACGGCTCCCCGGCACCCGGAAACCTTTGAGCTGACCCGAATCGAAGCAGCGAATAATGGTCTGCTGCGAAACCTTGCAAATTTTGGCGGCCTCGCCGGTTGTAAACACGGTCTTCATTGTTTGCTAACCACCCTCTCTCCTAGCCGATGGTGAGGCTAGTCTAAGCGGGACCTTCGGACCCATCCTGACGAAAGATGGCCCGAAAGTTCCTAGTCCTCCATGTGACGCTTGACAGAATCTAGCCTGTTAGCCTGAGATGAAAGCCGCGCTGGTGAACTCGCTGGGCTCGAATGAGCCGCCACGCCTGATATCAGTCAGGGCTCCATCCCGTACCTGCCAAGATTACCGAAATTGCCATCAAACCCAATTATAGCTATCTTGCGGGATGAGTCAATATCGATCCATTCGACGCAAACCATTTAGATCACTGCGCTTGCGCATCGGGGCCGATGAATCCACCAAAAGGCGGCCTGACGGCCTTTTTAGCCCACCCAAGTTGCCTCGAACCGGATTTCCGCCGCGACTACGCCAAATGCGCAACCGGAAAAAAGCTCCGCCTAGACCCGTTACGGCGGCATCCCAACGCCAGCCAAGCGGCAATCATTTACCACCCAGGTGGATGATCAGCAGGGCCACGTCCACCGGCGTGATACCACTGATACGGCTGGCCTGAGCCAGGTCGCGCGGACGCACGCGGCTTAGTTTCTCGCGCGCTTCGGCGCGCAGTTGGGTCAGGCGCGAAAAATCGAAATCCGCGGGGATGCGCTTGTCCTGCAAGCGCTGCTGGCGCGCAATGTCCACCTCCTGCCTTTCCACATACCCCGAATACTTGATGTCGAAAGTCAATTGTTCGACCACCGCTGGCGACACGTCTGCCAGCTCGGGTGCCCAGGCGAGCAGATGCTGCCACTCGGTCTCGGGACGGCGAAGCAGTTTTTCCAGCGTCACGTCCGGCGTTCGACGCGAAGTGAGCAGCTCGGCAGCCCGGGCGATTTCAGCCTCCTTGGTACGAACCCGACCAAAGCGGTGGTCGTCGACCAGGCCCAGTTGGTGACCCAGCGGCGTCAAACGGCGGTCGGCATTGTCCTGCCGAGAAGCAAGCGATACTCGGCCCGGCTGGTGAACATGCGATACGGCTCATCGACGCCGCGCGTGACCAGATCGTCGATCAAGACTCCGATATAGGCCTGATTGCGGTCGAGCACCAGCGGCTCGCGTCCGGCCAGGCGCAACGCGGCGTTGGCCCCGGCCACAAGCCCCTGAGCACCGGCTTCCTCGTAGCCGGTGGTGCCATTCAGTTGCCCGGCAAAATACAGACCGGCCACGCGCTTGGTTTCCAACCAGGGCTGGAGCTGATCGGGCGGGGCGAAGTCGTACTCCACCGCATAGCCGTAGCGCATGATCTCGGCGCGCTGCAAACCCGGCACCAGGCGAATGATCTGGTCCTGCACGTCACGCGGCAGACTCGTGGAAATTCCGTTGACGTAAATCTCGCGCGTCTGGCGGCCTTCGGGCTCGAGAAACAGCTGATGCCGATCCTTGTCGGCGAAGCGCACTACTTTGTCTTCGATCGAAGGGCAATAGCGCGGACCGCTTGAACGAATTTGCCCGCTGTACATCGGCGCACGGTGCAGGTTGGCCCGAATCAGTTCGTGAACCGCCTGGTTGGTGTACGTGATCCAACAGGGCACTTGCTCGGCACTCGAGCCGATCGGTCAAAAACGAGAACGGCTGCGGGACCTCGTCTCCCGGCTGAATCTCGGTTTGCGAGTAATCGATCGTGCGGCCGTTGAGCCGCGGCGGCGTGCCGGTCTTGAACCGCGCCAACTCAAAGCCCAAACGCACTAGCGCTCCGCTGATGCCGGCGGTCGCTGCTTCGCCGGCCCGGCCGCCTGCTGTCTTGGTCTCGCCCGTGTGCATCAAGGCTTGCAAAAAGGTGCCGGTGGTCAAAACCACCGCGCGGGCACGATACACGGCATCCCCCCGCACCCGCACTCCGACGATCGATGGCCGCGGGCCCTGCTCGCCGGGCTGTCGCTCTGCTGCGGGCTGCTCGGCGTCTGGCCGCGGTTCGACCAACAGGTCTTCGACCACCTCCTGCTTGAGCACCAGGTTTGGCTGCTCCTCGACGATGCGTTTGATTTCCTGCTGATAGGCTTTCTTGTCCGCCTGTGCGCGCGGGCTATGCATCGCCGGCCCCTTGCGGCGATTGAGCAAGCGAAACTGGATGCCGGTGGCGTCGATCGCCTGGCCCATGGCGCCGCCCAGCGCGTCGATCTCGCGGACGATCTGCCCCTTGGCCACGCCGCCGATGGCCGGATTGCAGCTCATCTGGCCGACGGTATCGCAATTGGTCGTCAGCAGCGCGGTGCGCGCTCCCAGCCGCGCGGCGGCCAGCGCCGCCTCGGTGCCCGCGTGTCCCGCGCCTACGACCAGCACATCGAACTCGTATTGAGACTGGCTCATAGGGTGCTACGGTTGCTTCATGTTTTGCCGGATCGCGGCGACGATCTCGGGGGGTACGAAACGGGCCAACTCGTCGTCGCTGGCCAGCGCGGCGATTTGCTTGATCAGCGAGCTGGAAATATGCGAAAACTGGTCGTCGGCCATCAGAAACACGGTTTCGATGCTGGGATCGAGCTTGCGATTGGCCAGCGTCATCGTAAACTCGGCCTCGATGTCGCCCAGCGAGCGAACCCCGCGCAGCATCACCCGCGCGCCGCACTCGCGGACAAAATTCACCGCCAGGCCCGAAAAGGATCGCACGTCGACGTTGCCCAGCCGCGCCGTACACATCCGCACTAAATCAAGGCGCTCCTCGGGCGTGAACAGGGCCTGCTTTTCAATGTTGATGCCAATGCCCACAATCAGTTGGTCGACCAGCCGGCTGCTGCGCTCGATGACGTTCAAGTGGCCCAGCGTAATCGGGTCGAACGAACCGGTATAGACCGCGACGCGCGAATCAGACTTGGTCATCATGGACGCACCCGCCGGAAACGGAAAAACAAGATCGCGACGAAAGGGATTCGACAAACTGCCATCATGCGGAGTTTGCGCGCTGATTGCAATCGGGCGGGCCGTTATGGGAAGCTGCCGTTTTCGGAAGGAGATAGGGGGATAATGGGGATACGGGGGATGAAAACAAGGACACAATTGCCGATCAAGATTTGGACCGCCCGACGGAAAACGGCGTGGTATTCTCAGCGTCCGGTCGCGAAGCGATTGCAAGTAACTTCAGTGTGGTGAATCAAAGCCAGCAGAGCTCGCAATGACCTCCTTGCCACCGGCGGATCCCTGGGCCGAGTTTCGGCGTCAAATGCCGATCGCCGACCGCTGGGCCTATTTCGACCATGCGGCCGTGGCGCCGCTGCCGGCCGCGGCTCGCGATGCGCTGGTGCGCTGGGCCCATCAGGCCGCCGAGCAAGGCGATACCGTTTGGCCCCAGTGGACCCAACGGGTGGAACAAGTCCGCAAGCTGGCAGCCCGGTTGATCGCGGCCAGCCCGGACGAGATCGCCCTGGTCCGCAGCACCACCGAAGGCATCAGCCTGGTGGCCGAAGGATTTCGCTGGCAGCCCGGGGACAACGTGGTCACGCTGGACAACGAGTTCCCGTCGAACTTATATCCCTGGATGAACCTGGCGGAGCGCGGCGTGGAAACGCGCCGCGTGGCGACCGACGGCGGCCGTGTGGATTTGAATCGATTGGACGCGGCTTGCGATGCGCGTACGCGGATCGTTTCGGTCAGTTGGGTGGGCTACGCCAGCGGTTGGCGCAGCAATCTCGACGCGCTGGCCGAGTTGGCCCACGCCCGCGGTGCGCTGCTGTTTGTCGACGCCATCCAAGGGCTCGGAGCGTTTCCGCTCGACGTCAGCCGCACTCCGCTGGATTTCCTGGCCGCCGACGGGCACAAGTGGTTGCTGGGGCCCGAAGGCGCCGGATTGCTGTATGTGCGCCGCGAGCATCTGGACCGCCTGCGACCGCTGGGCGTCGGCTGGCATAGCGTGGTTCACGCCTCGGATTACAACCGCATTGCGCTCGATCTGAAACCCAGCGCCGCGCGCTACGAGGGCGGATCGCAAAACACGGCCGGCTTCCTGGCCTTGGCCGAGAGCCTCGAACTGCTGCTCGGCTTGGGCGTGGAAAACATCGGCCGGCGGATTCTGGAAATCACCGATCTGGCCTGCCAGCGCCTGGCCCAAGCCGGCTGCCCGATTGCCAGTCCCCGCGACGGAGAGCACCGCTCGGGCATCGTGCTGTTCGAGACTCCCGGCCGCGACCCGCAGCAGGTCCGCGCACATCTGGAGCAGGCCGGGGTCGTCGTCCGGATGCGGGCCGGAAAATTGCGGATCAGCCCCCATGCCTACGTCAATCCGGAGGATGTGGACCGATTGATCGCCGCGATTTGAGAGATCGCAGTGCTCGCGTTATGATCCAAGGGCGCGGGTGCTCCGCCAGGCATCAATCATCACGCCAGGAATTTGATTCGAGTATGACGCCACTTCCGCAGCCCCAGGGCATCGACGTTGCCGCCTGCCGCACCCGCCAGCAGCGCGTGTTGGAAATCATGCAGCGGATGGACCTCGACCTGGTCATCGTGACCCAGATCGACCACGTGCAGTACCTGGCTGGCCCGCGATTCAAACCGGTGTTTTCACCCTGCGCCGCGCTCAGCCGCGACGGACGATTGACGCTGGTCGCGCCGGGCATCGCGCCGGTCGAGGCGGCCGCCGGCACGATCGCCACGTATGAAGCCCAGTTGCATTCGACGCTCAGCAACGATCAACGACACGCATCGAGCACCGCCCTGCTGGCGACGCTCGGCAACCGAAGTTCGTTGCGGCGGATCGGCGCCGAATTTTCCAGTTGTCCGCTGCACATCACCGGCCAACTCAGCGCCCAATGGGTCGACATCGAACCGGAGCTCTATCAACTCCGCCGCCGCAAGGATCCCGACGAGCTCGAGAACCTCAAGCAGGCCATCGCCGCCACAGACGCCATGTACCGCCGAGCGCGTGAAATCATCAAGCCGGGCATCAACGAGCTGGTCGTGTTCGACGAGTTGCAAGCCGCGGCGGTCGAAGCCTGCGGCGAAATGATCACCGGCACCGGCAACGACTATGCCTGCGGCGAGCGCGGCGGGCCGCCGCGCAATCGTTCGATCGAAGCCGGCGAGCTGTATATCCTGGACCTGGGCCCCGCTTATCGCGGCTACTATGCCGACAATTGTCGCACCATCGCCGTGAATGGGAAGCCAACCCGAGACCAGGTGCGCACGGCCAAAAAGGTCGCCGGCGCCTTTGCGATTGTCGAAGAGATGGTCCGGCCGGGCGTGAGCTGCCGCGCCCTGTTCGACAAGGTCAACCGTTACCTGTCCGAAGCCGAACCGCTCGAATTCGGCCATCACCTGGGACACGGCATCGGCATGTTCCCGCACGAAGCGCCGCACCTCAATCCGTTCTGGGACGATATCTTTCAGGCGGGCGAGGTGATTGCCGTCGAGCCGGGGCTGTACGGTCCCAATTTGCGGGCCGGCGTGCGCCTGGAGAACAATTATCTGATTACCGACTCGGGCGTGGAGCTGCTCACGCCGTTTCCGCTGGAGCTGTAGCATTATGGCGGGTTGCGGTTTCCATGACGCGCCGCGTCGATCCGCAGGATCAACTCTTTGGCCAGCGGCGGCGCCGAAAATGGCCATAGACGGTTCGGGATCATGAACGCGATCTCGCTACCCAACTCACCCGGGTCGCGCAACATCAGAGTAATGCGCGGCGGATTGGTGGCGCCGCTGTAATTGACATTGACGATTTCGGTCAGCGGGACGTGAATCTCGCGTCCCTTGTTGCGCACGATCAGTTCCCTGTCGGCATCCCAGACTTCGTCCACCAGGTCGAAGACCAGCAACTTCATCAGCACGTATCCGAAGCCAGCCATGCCGAGAGGGATCGCCAGCATTGGAATCATCCCGTCGCGAGCGGGCCCACGAATGGCATTGCTGACTGCAAACGCCCAGAAGAGCGCCAGGAAACCGAACCAGATGGTCGGAAAGACCCGCTTGTGGAAGAACGGCGATTTCGAGATCAGCTTCATGGCAGTGCGGCCAAACTACCGGCGCTGCGACATCCGCACCGCGAGCAGATCGATTTGGCCCTTCAGATCGGCCAGCAGCAGGTGCGGCGAGGCGCCTTCGGCCATGTGCGCGTAGAAGGCCTGAGCGGCCGAACCGTGCGTGACGCCCAACAGCGTGGTCGTCTGGCTGAGATCGGCCAACCGCTGATCGACTTCGCCCAGCTTGTCCATGGCGTAGCGGCTGCCCTGCCAGACACGCTCCAATTGCATCACCAGGGCGAGCAGCAAACACACTTGACCGGCAACCGTGAGCGGCATGCCCACGAACCAGAAGTCGTTGCGCTCCAGCGCATACGACAGGGCCAGCAGTGCCCCGCCGCCGATGAATGCCGAAACGCCCAGCGAAAGGACGAGCCAGGTCCAAAACGGAGATCGAAGCCGCGTCGAACGGCGCCGCGGCTGCACTCGCCCAGCGCCGGCGTGCGGCGCCAGAGGACCTTGCGCCTGCGAACCCGATAGCGGCGCCGGGGCATCTGCCGCCGTCGGCCGGCCCTTGGCCGCAGCCAGCAGGCTTTGCAGTTCACTCAGATCCTGATCGAATTCCCACTCGTCGATGGCCAGCGGAGCCTTGGCAGCGGCCGATTTGCGGCCGGCCAAATCGACGCCCTGGGCGGACAGATTCTGAACGCCCACCACGGGTGCCGGTCCCCCCTGATCCAGGAGCACCGCGCCGCAGCGGGCACAGGTGCGCTGGCCGGCCGCCGCGGTCGCCAGGCCCGGAACATCTTGTCGGCAGTTTTTACACCACATACTGCGCTGCCAGAAAATACTGCGCTGCCAGAAACCAATGGAGGGAGGCGGCGACGAAAGGCACCGCCTAGTCCTCATACGGATCGGCAACACGGCTGGCAAACTGTACCGATTTCACAAAGATTGCCGCCTGAGTCGAGATTCCGATAGCGCCCTCGACGCCTAGCGAGACAGGGCCACACGAGGCTCGAAGGAAAAATAATCCGCAGATTACGCAGATTTCACAGATTATGAAGCGCGGGTCGTACGCGGCAGACGAGGCCGAAGCGATTCTTATCTGTGAAATCTGCGTAATCTGCGGATGATTTCCCTCGTCGTTCTTGCTATTTCTCTGACTTGCCCGGCTTCCAATCGTGGCGCAGCCAGTCGGCCAGCAGCTCGACCGAGTGCTGGAGTGAGCTGATTCTGCGGCGAGCCGGGCGGATGATCGGCGAACGCCGGCATGCGGTCGTTGTTGTCGCCGTAGAATCGTTCGGCCGCCGGATTGCTGATGAAAGCCATCAGCCAATCGCGCGAGCCGTAGCCGGTCAGATCGGGAGCCGAGCCGCCGAGCCCGCCTCGTGAAACTTGTGGCACCCGGCGCAGCGATCTTCGTCCTTGATCAGCTGCACGCCGGCCGCGATGCGCTGCTGATCGGCGGCGTCGAGCTCGGCCTGCTCGGGCAAGTGGGCTTCGGCCGAGAGGGCCATGATCACGCTTTCGATTTCCTCCGGCTTCCACTTCGACGAGATCGTCCTTGACGAATTTCGACCATGTCGCCGTCATGGTGGCTGGTGCGGCCGAAATAGTCGGGCCCGTCGACCTTCTCCGGATTGAGCAAACCGGCCAGCCACTCGCGGCTGGCGAAAGCCGTCGAGCTGGGCGCCCCTTCGTAGCCAGGCTTGGCCGCTCGGACTTCGCATCGCCAGATTGCCTTTCAGCCGCGACGTGGCATTGGGCACACTTGGTCTTGAACAATTTGCGGCCCTGCATCTTGGGATCGTGGCGGACCAGCGAGATCGCCCCGTCGGGCGGAATGCCGGCGGCCGCCAGTTCGGCGGCGCGCTGCGGCGTCTTCTCGGCGTCGGCCACTGCCGCCTGATAGCCGGCGGCGTCGGGGCCGCGGTGATCGTCCCACCAGGCCCGATCGGTCAGCAGGCTGGCTCCGGAGATCAAGACGAACAAAAACGCCACGTTGAAGCGATGCCCAAGCTTCCAGCGACCGACGATCGGCATCGCGGCCAGGATCAGCATCACCACGCCCGGCACGACGATGGCGCCCGACACTTCCGACGAGCCGGGAAAATACTTCAGCATCTGGAACAGGAACAAGAAGTACCATTCGGGCCGCGCGGCCAGAGTACTGATCGGCCTGATCGGCCGGCGCGCCCAGCTCGGCCCCCAGCGCGCCGGACGTCGTCGCGTGCCAGTCGAGCGCGCCGTCGGTAAACGCCGGCCGCAGCACCAGCACCAGCACCACGCCAGCACGGCCAGGCAGGCCACCGCATCCTTGAGCACCTGGTCGGGCCAGAACGTGCAGTCCGACTGCTGATCGGCTCGGCGTGCTTGATGCCGTGCCGGCGGAACAGCCAGACGTGCAGCACCAGGAAGCCGACCAACAAGCCGGGCAGCACGCCGGCGTGCAGGGCGAAAAATCGGGTCAACGTGTGATGGCCATACGTCGGGCCGCCGACGACCAGTTGCTGCAGCTTCTCGCCCACCACCGGCACCAGCCCCATCAGGTTGGTGGCCACGCGGGTGGCCCAAAATCCCTTTTGATCCCAGGGCAGCAGATAGCCGGTCAGCGACAGCCCGAGCACGATCTGCATCAGGATCAGGCCGAGCCAGAAATTGATTTCGCGCGGAGCCCGATAGGCTCCGTCGATGACCACCTGCATCAAGTGCAGCACCAGCAGCACGATCATGGCCTGGGCGGTGAAGTGATGGATGCCGCGGAGCACCGCGCCCCCCAGCATCTGATACTGGATGTAATAGACGCTTTCCCAAGCGGTCTGGGCGCTGGGGCTGTAGGCCATCCACAGAAAGATGCCGGTGATGACCTGCACCGCGAACGTGAAGACCAGCGTGCTGCCCCACACGTAGCGCCAGCGCGCGCCGCCGGGAATCCGCTCGTACAGCGCCTCGTGAACGAGATCGCGGTAGCCGGTCCGATCGTCGAGCCAGTCGAGCAGCTTCATGCTTTGGGAATCTTGTGGGGCGTGCCGGAGAGAAAATCCTGATACTTGACCCAGATCTCGCCCGCGTCGCGAATCTCGCAGTCCAGCGAGTCCATGTCGCGCGGCGACACCTGATTGAGCGCCTTGCCCTTCAGGTCGAAGGCGCTGGTATGGCAGGGCAGACAAAACAGTCTTGCGCCGGCTGGAAACCCACCGAGCAGCCGGCATGGGGGCAAGTGGCTGTTGAAGGCTTCGACGGTCGTTTTGCCGCGGCTCCGGCCACCAGGAACACGGCGCCGATCGGCTCGTTCTTGATACTCGCTCCAGGCATCGCGGCGGTTGCCCAAGATCTGCACGCGCTGCGGCATGTCCGGCTTTGAGCGAATCGATCGAGCCGACCAGAAACCATTGGCCGCCGGCCGATTTGCGGCGCCAGGGATCGCTGAACACGACCAGGCCGCCAGAAACGGAAACACCGCCCACCAGGCCGCCGATCACCACGGCCGCCGCCTTGACCAGAAAACCACGCCGCGGCGCTGGTCCGGGCGTGCGGGGCGGCGGCAACACGCGTCTGCTGAGCCATGACGGAAGGATCTCTGGCGGTCCGGGCGTACTGGGAATGTGCCGGCAGTTTTGCACCTAATTCGCAGGCGCACCGGCCAGTGCCGACACAAGTCGAACCGACGCTAGGGGCCGGAGCGCGGCGGGCGATTTGCAGGCGTTTGCGGTGGGACACGCCACGGCGGGTGTAGCAAATTATCGCATCCGCGTGCGCACGGCGTCAAGCACTTTCGCCTGGGCTGCTTCCCAAGGCTCCGTCGATGAACGCGCCGGCCGCCGCCTTGTGTCCGCCGCCGCCGAACGTCCGGGCCAGCTCGCTGCAATCGACCTTCGGCGTGCGGCTGCGGAAGCTGATCTTGTAGCCGCCGCTGGCTTGCTCGACGAAGATCACGGCCACTTCGGTGCCCGCGATGGCCAGCGTCAGATTGACCGCGTCCTCGGTGTCGGACGCCAGCGCACCGGTGGCCTCGAAATCTTCGCGCAGCGCGGCCGTGTAGACCAATCGGCCGTCCAGGTCGGTCTCGGTGCGGGACAGAATCCGTCCGCGCAAGCGCACGCGGGCCAGCGTCTCCTGCTCGTACAGCTCGGTATAGATTTCCTGCGGCTGGGCCCCGATGTCGACCAGTTGGCCCGCCGTAGCGATACGTGTCGCCCGTGGTCGACAAGAAGCGAAACCAGCCGGTGTCGGTGGCGATGGCGGCGAACAGCGGCCGGGCGATCTGCGGCGTGAGCTTGACGCCCAGCTGCTGCGCCGCCTCCACGCACCAAACGCCCGGTGGCTTCGGCCCGGGTGTCCTTGAACAGTTCGGCCCCCAGGTCGTCGCTGTCGACGTGATGGTCGAGCACGGCTTTGTGCGCCCGGCGTGGCTCGCACGACTTCGGCCATCGGCCCCAATTGGGCCCAGGCGCTGGTGTCGAGCACCAACAGCACCTCGACCGATTCCAGAGTCGGCCGGCTGCACGTCGCAACCCAGGGTCTTGAGCTTTTTCTGGGGATCGATGAACGGCAGGTTGGGCGGAGTCGCCTGCCCATTGACGATCGATGACCTGCTTGCCCAGCGACTCGAGCACGCCGGCCATGCCCAGCTCGCTCCCCAGCGCGTCGCAGTCGGGCCGGATGTGGCTGGTGAGCAGAAACCGCTCGTGAGAGCCGATCAATTCGCAGAAGCGATTCCAGTCGATCATCGCGTGCAAGATCCCCGGCCCGGTGGTTGGTTAGAGTGCGATCTTAATGCGCACCAGGGCGGGTAGGCAATGGAGCAGAACATTGTTGCAACCCGACTGCCGTAATGTGGCTCAAATCCGCTTGCGCAGCGTCAGCTCGATGGTTCGCGGGGTCCCCTCGTGGATCAGCTTGAGCGCCAGCCGCTCGCCATCGCCCGACCGCAGCAGTTCGCGAAGCTGAGCCGGCGTCAGATTGGCGGCCGGCTCTTCGTCCACCGCCACGATCTGATCGCCGCCGATCACGCCCGCCGTCGCCGCCGGGCTGTCACCGTCGACCGCATAGACGAGCGTCTTACCGCGGCGGCGCAGCAGGTGGATGCCGCTCATATCGGCCTCGGCCGGAGCGGCGTGCTCGCGGCGCACCAGCAACAGCCGGTCGCGCGGAAAATCGAAAATCGTCCGATACTCGCGCAGGAAATACGATCCCAGCTTGGTCGTCGCCTGCGCGGGCAATTGCACCGAGCACAGCACGTCGCGCAGCGTGGGCGCCACCCAGCTCCAAGTCGGCGGCGCGAGTCATGCGCGATTGCAAGATGCCCCGCGGCGTCATACCGAATTCGCTCACCGAGCGTGCGGGGCCGCTGGGAAAGACCGCGCGTTCGTCCTGCGGAGAGAGGGTCAACGGGCCGATCCAGCCCGTGTCGATGCCAACTCGAAATGCCTTGCCATTGATCTTGGCGGAAACCTGGGGGACCGAGTCGCGATCGTAGGTTAGCGTCAATTCGCGATATCGGCCGGCAATCAACTCGGGCGCGGTCTGTGAAAGGCCGACGACGCCCCGCTCCCAATCGAAGTCGATGCACAGCCGCCGCAGAAAATCCATGCCCAAGAAACCGTCGACCTCTTCGCCGGCCACCGTCTCGCCCAAGTCCACGCAAACGACCTCGTCCAGGCCAAGCTCGATTCGACCCGACACTTCCCGGCGGTCGCTCGTGCGTGGTGTAAGCCCGGGCGGTGGAGGAGGCTTTCTTGGGCGGACCGAGCAGCGCACGGAACCGTGCGTCGATCACGGTATGGCTCACGCCCGTGTTGATCAGCAAACGCAATGTCTGTCCCGCCAGTTCCAGGGTCACGATCGGATGATCGACGTCGGTAAGTGGAAACGAGGCGGCTGGCGCTTTGGCGGCTGGCAGATGGACGCCTGGCACTCGGCTGGCCACCGGCTTGGCGGCCAGCAGCGGCTGGCCAACCATCGCGGCCAAGGCCATCGCAGCCAGTTTGATCCGGCCGAAAATCCATTTCATGGCGGTGCCCAGTGTCATCCCAGAGAGTAGGTCGGCCGCGCTGCACAACTGCGCGGAAGCAAGCAGCGGCGAACGATATTAGCCGGATCGATTTAGCCGATGACAGAGCAGTTCTGCTTTTGCGCTAAGGGGGTGCACCGGCCGGAATCGAGCACGGGCGAAACGAGTGGTGCGTTCGACCGGACCCGCCGCGGCAGCTTGGCCAAAATTCTTTCGGGGCCAGCCCCTGGGCGCTTCGCCCAGTTTGCCAAGTCTGACCAAACCTCGCTGTAGCCGGGCTATTCCGGCATGGAGTCCGACCGGCGTGCTCACTATAATCCCGCTCCCTTCGTGGTGGAAAAGTCCAACAGCATCAAGCGTTTAACGCATCGGGGCAACGATGATCGGACAAGGAAGTCCGACGCCGTCGCGCTCGCCTTTCGCATGGCTCGCGACTCGCGGCAGCAGGCTGCACCCGGCAGCTGCGCCAGGGCTGCGCGCGTTCCAGCGCCTACACCCCGAATGCGCCGTTCAGGGGCCGCGAGCATCCTGTGCGCGCGACTTGCGGGCCGCGGTGGTGGTCGTCCTGTTCGCATGCGGCGCTGGCGGTCTGCGTGGCGCCGGCCGCGGCCGTCGAATCGACCATGCGCCTGCGCATCGCTTGGGGCGGCGGGGCCGAACGCCAATGGCACGGGTCGATCGAATTGATCGACGGCACGCTGGCCGATCTCCAGCCGCTGGGCATCGAAGCCGACGAGCCCGGCAGCATCTGGCTCGACGGTTCGACGGCCTTGATTCGCCAGCGCAGCGTACGGGCTTACGACGGAGTCGACGTGCTGACCACGTCCGACCTGGCCGGGAAAGTCATCGTGCGGCTCTGGCCGATCGGGCAGGAAATGGAGACCAAGCGATTCGACATCGGGCTGAAGCAACTCGTAAACCAATCGTTTACCAGCCCGATTGACGACCAAAGGCAATCAGTTGCTCGTCATTCGCTCCCCGGGCGACAAGCTGCGGGTCACGTTCCGACGTTCGTCGCTGGTGTTCGCGCCGGGCGAAACCTTCAGCGCCACGCTCGAGCCGAACTTGCTCGGCCTGGCCGCCAGCACCGCCCTGCGCATCAAGGCCCAACTGACTTCCAGTTCCGGCACCAAGGGCTGGAGCAAGGAGTTTGACGCCGTCACGCCTCCCACCGAGGGCGAGCCCGGCGCCGGCATCCCGATGGAAATCAAGCTGCCCGACTTGGAAGGCGTGTACGACCTGACGATCACCGCCATCAATGCCGGACTACGCGAGCGGCTGCCATGGAAACGGCCGGTTGCCGAACGCAAAGTGCAACTGGTCATCGTGGGCGATAAACCGTCGCGGGCACCGGCCACCGACAGCCAAACGCTGGTTCGCGTGGTCGAGATCGATCCGGCCAACCCGCACTCCTGGGAGCGTTTCACGAAGTTGATCTCCAACGGGCGCAAGGAGCCCTTGGGCAGCGGCGACGTTGCCCGCTGGGACCACCCCAAGCTCGGTTCGCTGGTCCAGCTCGGCTCGAGCAAAGAGGCCACCGGCTGGGAAGCCTATCCGCTGCCGATCAGCAGCCCGGGACAGCCGCACGTGCTGGAGATCGAATATCCCAGCGACGTGCCGCAAACATTGGGCATCAGCCTGATCGAACCCAACGCCGCCGGAGCCGTGATGCCGATCGGACTCGACTCGGGTGTGTACGTTTCGGACGAGGACGCCCAGAGTCCCAGCGAGCTGCTCAAGCATCGAATCGTGTTCTGGCCCAAGACCGAGCTGCCGATCGTGCTGATGACCAACCGGCGGTCCGCGCGCGGGCGGTGTTCGGCAAGATCCGCGTGCTTTCGATCAGCTCGGGACGCCGACGCCTGGTTCGCTCCGACAGTGCCGAGATCACGCTCGGGAGGGCATTCCCCAAAGATGCGCCGGCGGGCGGACGCTTGATCGCGGGCTATCTCGAACGTCCCCTGTTCACTGAAAACTTTTCCGCCCCCGAGTCGCTCGACGCCTTCAGCCACCGCAGCCTGGACGATTGGAACACGTTTTATTTAGGCGCGACGCGGCTGGTCGAATATTTGAACTACGCGGGCTACAACGGCCTGATGCTTACCGTGGCCGCCGACGGTAGCACGATCTATCCCAGCCGCCAGGTCGACTCGACGCCGCGGCACGACACGGGCGTGTTTTTCGCCAACGGACAGGATCCAGTCCGCAAGGACGTGTTGGAACTGATATTCCGGCTGTTCGATCGCGAAGGCCTGTCCCTGGTGCCGACCGTGCAGTTCTCGGCGCCGCTTGCCGAACTGGAACGCTGGCGGCATGAATCCGAATCGGCGCCGGACGGCTTGGAATGGATCGGCGCCGACGGCACGTCGCGCGCCAGCCGCATGCGGATCCACCAGGGGCTCGGCCCGTATTACAACCCGCTCAATCCTCGCGTACAGCAAGCCATGCTGGGCATGGTCAGCGAGCTGGTCGATCGCTACCGGGCGCATCCGTCATTCCGCGGCGTGGGCGTGCAACTGTCGGCCGACGGCTATGCGCAATTGCCCGGTGCCGACGGCAGCTTCGACGACGACACGATCGAGCGCTTCTCGCGCGAGTCGAAAGTCGACGTGCCGGGCAAGGGGCCGGAGCGATTCGCGGCTCGCAGCCGATTCTTGAACGGCCAGGGCAGCCGGGCCTGGCTCTCCTGGCGGGCCGAGAACACGTCGGAGCTGTATCGACGCATGAGTCAGGTGATCGTCGGCGCGCGAAAGGACGCCCGGCTGTATCTGGCCGGCGGCACCATGCTCGACGGCCACGCGGTACGGCGCAGCCTGCGGCCCGCGCTGCCGCGCCGTATGCGGATCGACGAGGTCCTGTTGGGGCTGGGCCTGCGGCCGGAAAATTTCCATGACGACCCGGTCGTCTTCCTGCGTCCCGAGCGCATCGAGCCGATGGACTCGTTGGCGGCCCACGCGGTCGATCTGGAGCTGAACCTGGCTCCCGAATTGGATCGCTTGTTTTCCGGCAACGATGCGGCCAGCCTGTTCTACCACGAACCGCAGAAGCTGCGCCTCTCGGCGTTCGACGCTAAGAGTCCCTACGGCAGCGCCAATACCTACACCTGGCTGGTCTCGCAGTTCGCCCCGTCCGACCTGCACAACCGCGAACGGTTCATCCACAGCCTGGCCACGCTGGACGCGCAGGCCATGTTCGACGGCGGCTGGATGCTCCCCTTGGGACAAGAAGAGTCGATCAAGGAACTGCTGAGCGTTTACCGCGAATTGCCCGGCGGCCAGTTCGACTCGATCGCCGGCGAAACGCAGCCCCTCGCGATCCGCCGCCGCGTGCAGAACGATCAAACGCTCGTCTATCTGGCCAACGACTCACCCTGGACGGTGACCGTCTCCTTGAACGTCGACATGCCGGCCGACTGCCGGGTCGAGAGGCTGGGCATCGCTCGAACCTGGGCTCCGCCGACGCCCGGCGCCGAAGGCGCGGTTTGGAAAATGACGCTCCGGCCCTACGACCTGGTCGGCGCGCGGTTCTCCTCCGCCAAAGTGCGTCTCGAAAAGCCCGAAATCTCGGTGGCCGGCAATGTCGAGACCGTGCTCGACCGCCGCATCCACGATCTGAGCGCACGAGCGGCGGCGCTGGCCAGTCCGCCGGCCCTGGGCATCCTGCAGAATCCCGGTTTCGAATTGCCGCCGATCACCGATGACAACGCCGCCGACGATAAGGCTGCGACCGACAAAGCCGCCGGCGACGGGCCGGCCGGCGCGGGTCTTCCCGGCTGGACCCTGGCCGAGCACGAAGGCAGCACCCAGGCGATCGACGCCAGCGAGAAAAAGGAAGGTCAACACTCGCTCAAACTAAAAACCGCCGCCGCCACCGCGACGCTGCGCAGCAACTCGTTTGCCACGCCCGGCACCGGCCGCTTGTCGGTCTCGGTCTGGCTGCGCGTGGCAGATCGTAGCAAGCAACCCACCCTCAGGCTGGCGCTGGAAGGCCGTCAGGAGGACGGACTGTATTACCGCTTCGCCACGGTCGGCGGAAACGCCGCCGGCGCGGTGCCGTTGGCGACAGCCTGGTCGCAGTATATTTTCCAGGTCGACGATCTGCCCGCGGGCGGCGACATCCAGGATCTGCGGGTCCGGTTCGACCTGACCAGCCCGGGTGAAATCTGGATCGACCAGGTCGAACTGTTCGATCTGGCCTTCAGCCCCAACGAACGGGTGGAGCTGACAAAGATCATCGGGCTGGCCGATTTGAAGCTCAAGAGCGGGCAGTTGGCCGACTGCGCCCGACTGCTCGACGGATACTGGCCCCACTTTCTGGTGACCAACGTGCCGCTGACCGAGACCTCGGCTTCCGTCGCCCAGCAACCGCCTGCTCGGCCGCCACGGCCGGAGCGGATCGAGACGGCCAAGAAGCCGGGGATGCTCGATCAGATGCGCGGCTATTTTCCGAAATGGTGGCAGTAGAGAACAGCAGCGATGGGCCGCACTAAACCGAATCCCAACGACGGGGGCCCACTACGCTGTGCCGTACTCGAAGCGCCGCGCGGCGCACGGCGCTTCGATTCAGCCTGGCGGCCAGCTCAGCGGGCGACCGCCCAGAATGTGGAAATGCAAATGGTCGACCGATTGGCCGGCCTGCGGCCCGCAATTGACCACCACCCGATAGCCGTCGGTCAGATTCAGTTGCCGAGCCAGTTTGGGAATGACGGTCCAGATGTGGCCGACGAGCGCGGCATCGGCGTCGGTCAGTTGATCGAGCGATGCGATTTCCTGCTTGGGAATCAGCAGCACGTGCGTCGGGGCCTGCGGCAAAACGTCGTGAAAGGCAAGGCACTGCTGGTCTTGATAAATGATCCGGGCCGGAATTTCGCCGTCGATGATGCGCTTGAAAATTGTCTTAGCCATCGGTCAACCGTTCAGTTGCGAAAGCGGAATGGCTTCGTCGACCAACATCCGCGGAATTTCGTCGATGACCGGATAGGCCAGCGTCGCGTCGGCCCGGACCAGCGCCGCTTCGAGCGGCCGCTCGAGCGTCTGACCGGCGCGATTTTTGAGCGTGCGGTGGGCAACCGCGGCGTTCAACCGCGCAAGAAGCGGCGCATCGGCATAGACCAGCCGGGAATGGTCGTCGGGACAAACCAACAGGTCGAGAAGTTTTTTCTGCATGCGCGCGTGCACCGCTGGGGGAGCGAGAACCTCGATTGCCTTACCCAGAGTGCCGAATTTCCCGCCGCGTTGCAAGCCCCTCGCCAGCAACCCTGCGCCGCGGGGGGGATCAACATCCAGGATCGGCCGCTGTACGCATCGTATCGCCAAGACGCCTTTAAGTGAGTTGATCGACTATGCCGATATTCTCAGAGGCGGCAGATCCCAGGCCGACACTCGACGGCTGGCAAATCACGATCATGAAAAATTTAAGACTCTTCCTGACCGGCGCTCTGATTCTGGCAGCCAGCCGCGCGGCGGCGGACGACGTCCGCTATTACGAGGATGGCGGCATCACCTATCGCGAGACGACGCAGACCGTCAAGCGTCCGATTCCGCACACCGAGATGCAGCCCCGCGACGTCACCTACTACCGCGAGCGGTACACCACCGATCTGCAAGAAGTGACGCGCACCTATCAGGTGCCGGTCACGCAATACCAGTACGAGCCGCGGCTGGAAGGCCGCTGGAACCCGTTCGTCCAGCCCTCTGTGACCTATCGCATGGTGCCGCGAACGCACTGGGAGACCAAGTCGGAGGTCGTGAAGATCCCGGTTTCGAAGCGCGAAGTGGTGCCGGAAACGGTCACCCAACACGTGCCGGTCACCACGCACAAAATCGCCGAAGACAAGGTCGTGACCCGGGTCGCAGTGGGCACGACCAGTGCCTCCAACGGCAGCACGCTGGCCGGCACGTCCGGCGGCACGACGTTCAATGCGTCCACGTCGCTGGCTTCGCCCGGCAGCAATGTCGGCGGCAGCGGCGACTCGGTCGGCGGCGTTTCGCGGATCGACCCCAACCAGCCGAAGCAGAATCCCGACTGGCGCGCCAGCGACTGCGCTGCTGCGACGGTAGCGAAATCGGGGGATTTGCATTGACGGGCAAATGCCCGGCATTTCGCGGCTTAGGAGCGTGATCGGTTCCTATCAGGCCGACTCGCCGGCTTAGAGCGGTTTCATTTTAGGTGTAGCGGTATCCGCAGTGTTGAAAATAGTTTCGGCACTCCGATTCCGTGAACTGGTCGAGGATATTGCCGCAGAGTTTCCAGAGCTTGTCGACGGTCCGTTCGGCTCCGTCGCGGAGTAACTTTTTGAGCTTGGAAAACGCCAACTCGATCGGATTCAGGTCGGGCGAGTACGGCGGCAGGTAGCGCAGCTCCGCGCCGACCGCTTCGATGGCTCTGCGAATTCCAGCGACCTTGTGGCTGGAGAGGTTGTCCATCACCACGATGTCGCCGGTCTTCAAGACCGGCGCTAGATGTTGCTCGACCCAGGCGCGGAACACCTCGCCGTTGATACCGCCTTCAATCGTGAGCGGAGCGATGAATCCCTCGGCCCGCAATGCGCCCAGAAAAGTGGTCGTCTGCCAACGTCCGCAAGGAGTTTTTTCCACCAACCGCGTGCCGGGACAGGAAAAGGTGTCAGGAACCGTTTTCAGAAACGGTTCCTGACACCTTTTCCTGTCCCGGTCCCAGACAATGCTCATCGGAAAATCCCAACGACGTACGTGCGTAATCCAAACGCGCGAACACTGCGACCTGCACTCACCTGGTACGCGCCGCAACGTAAGTCCAGGCAAACCCAGGCGAACCCAGACACCCACACTCTGCGGCTGGGAAAAAAATCACCGCCGGGGCTTGACGGAGACGTGTACCTTAGTACACTAATCGCAACCCCGGAGGCTCTTGCCGTGCCCGCCCGCGCTCGACTGCGCAAATTATCGACGAAGCCGAAGTCGGAATCTACCGCTGCGTCAACCGCTGCGTACGCCGGGCCTTTCTCTGCGGGCACGGAACCTGCCTGGTTCCGCTCCAGCCGTTCTTCAATCTTCCGGTCGTTTCTGACTGGGCTCGATTGGCTATCGACTGCGCGATTTCAGGGCTTAGCGGGGAGTGACAGGTTCTCATCAGGCCGGGTCGCCAGCTTGGTGCGTCGGTTCAGATATTCCTCCGCAGCTACCGGGTCACTCGCTGGGCCAAAGCGTGGGTGTCTGGTTTCGGTCGTGCCAACGCTTCTTCAAGGTACCTTAGGAAGGACGACCTCTGATATCCAGCCATGCGGATATCCGCCCGAACTGTGCGAAACACCTTCAGCTTCGGCGAGAGGAGCGAATGTACACTCTCATGATAACGCGCGAGCGCTGACGTCGTCAGCGCACCTTCGTGGCCGAGACGGGTCTCGATAGCAAAGGACCGCCGGTCGCTATTCGCGGGCGTGGTCGATCGTGCGCTCTAAGTCGTCAAACGTGGAAAACTTCGACATCAACAAATCGAATGAATACTCTGTGTCGAATATCCGCAACGGGGTGCTAAGGTTCTCTTTTATGACCCAAGCAGCCCGAAGTGCTGCACCGGACGTTCCACGTATCCCGATCGCCTCTCCATTTGTGGTCATCGCCACCGAAGTAAAATCGTGGCCGTCGATGAATTGCGCCTCAATTGGAATTCCGGCCGGTGTGTGCTCCCTCATCGTTTGAAATCCAGGCGCATGCTGGAAAATCCAGCGCAGCGCGTCTAAGTTAATCGGCCGCTCGTTCACATCTACAAGCATGAGACTGTGCATGTGGTCGTTTGCTCCTACGGCTCCAGTCGGACAGTCCCAGCAATGCCCAGATCCTTGAGTAACCCCTCAAACGCCTGCTTGGACTCGGGCGTGTTTGTGACGATTTCGATTGACCTGAACGGAGTCTCCATGCTCTCGATGATCGTTCGGACCCGCCTCAGTTCGTCGCGAGCCTCGTTGAGGATTTGCTTACGGAGGAAAGGAGGACACGACGAACCTCGAACATACGGACTGGTTTTCAAGTCGCCAGCATATTTTGCCTCCAGTACCGTCGAACCGCGATACCCATCAATAGCGAACGATTCGCCACCCCCCGAGACCGTGCAATTATATGGGCCCGTGTGCTTGATTTCATATTGGTTCGCGGAAGTTTTCGTGGGCGTTGTTTTTCGTGGAAGACCCGCCACATATTTGTCGATCTCGGCAAGGCGCCTTGCAGTGGCCACGCGGTGCAAATCGCGGATGGCCGTCGCGTTAGCTCCGAGTCCTGCCAAGCCACCGGCGGCTTGCGCCGCGTTGCTGAGTGTCAGCCCGTTCGTCGCGGCGTCGTAGGTCCCTTGGACGACGCCGACCGCGTTGCCTGCCGCGTCATACGCGACCGCGCACCGCCTGCAGTACGCGCAATAGTCCCGCCCTTGCTCAGCGCGGATGTGACGCCTGCTGTACCGACAGCAATCAGCACCTCGCCGCTCGCTGTAGCGATTGCTACCGCCGAGTCGTATCCTCTGGCTCGATCCTCTTTTGTGACGCCGATCAATTCGAGCTGGCTTGAACTCAGACCGAGTGTCACAACATTCTTGATGGCGGTGGCGGATCCGTTGGCGACCGCCTTTGCACCTGTTCCGAGACCTGCCGCCGCGGCTTGGGCGACGCGAGAAACGTTGGCAGGCAACCGGGCTGCGGATTGCAGTTGATGTGCCAGTCGACTGGATTGTTGCATGCTCGGCGTATTCACGCCGCTCAGGCCGGCAACGTCTCTGTTGCGCTGGAGGGCCTTATCCAAAAACGATGATCCGCCAACTGCACCTCCACCCGTTGGAGACCATTGGCCGCCCTGGGGCGTTCCCTGGGGCTGTCGTGGCTGATTCGGGTCCCATTCCGTGATCGTCAAGGAATGGGTGTCGTAAGAGCTTCGCTCTCGAAGTTCCGCGGCTTGACCTTCGAGTAGTCTGGCGGCGAATTGCTCGGCTCGGCGCCAAGCGTCGCGCTGCTCGGTTTCCTCCCTCACGATGGCGGCCAGCTTGGCTTCCGCCCGGGGCGAGATTTTCGCCGCCCATTCCAACAGCTCGCGGTTGCGCCGGGCTTCGGCCTCCGCACTTTCTAGCCGGCGCAACTCCTCGGCGTAGTGGGACGAGAACTGGGCCAGCCGCTCCATCTCCTCGCGTTTGTCGCGGGCTCGTGCCTCGGGGCTGATAATCTTCGGAATCGGCTTGCCCAAGACCGCTTGGGCAAACAGCCACGCCTCGGTCGGTGCTTTTCCCTCCGAATTTTGGCGGTCTTCATTTTGGCCGTATCGATTCACGAATGATCTCCAACAAAAAAAGAGCCCGCAATCGGCTCGCGCGAATGCGCAAAGTCGATTACGGGCTCTCTGGAAACTCGTTGTTGCGTCGAGCTCTTCGGATACCTCGGTCGCTCGTGGCGACCGTGCTCAGCAATGATTTGCCGAGCGACCGCAAGTTTATTCTGCGTGCTGACTGCGATCAATCCACAAACTTAGGCCAACCGCTGACGTGACTGGCCGGGCCAATAGCCTGCTGTCGCAACTCCACTCTGACGCGAGCGTCGTCTCAGCGCAAGGCGCAACGTGAAAGTCGATCTCAACGAGGCGACCCTCTGTGAACGCCTTGCCGGTGGATCATTTGAACGTGTTGAGAACGACAGCGTCAAGATCGATTACGGCCGGCGTGACGGGGTGTTCGGCCGGTCCGTCCGATGCCGACTCGGGTGGAATTGCTGCTTCTGTCGACAGGCACCGGCGGTCGTTGACCGCCGGCTAGGGGTTTGCTACCCGACTGACGTTTGTGTCACGCCTCGCGCAGCTCACTTCGTGAAGCGCAACTGCGTGAATTCGCGCACGCGGTTTTCGATGGCCGGCTCGACCGGCAAGCGCTCCATCGAGCTGGCGCCGTAAAAGCCGACCACCCCCTCGGTATGATCCAGGATGTACTGCGCGTCGGCCGGCTCGGCGATCGGCGCCGCCGTGGCACAGCACCAGGATGTCGCGATTGACCCGCCGGGCCGCGTCGTGCATCGCCTGGATGCGGTGGGCCGACTCCGCCAACGTCAGGCGCACTGGTCGCGCCGATGCTCCCCTTGGTGGTCAGGCCCATGTGCGGAATCAAGATGTCGGCGCCGGCCTCGGCCATCGCCCGGGCCTGGTCGGGATTGAACGCATAGGGCGTGGTCAGCAAGTCAAACTCGCGGGCCGCGCGGATCAAATCGACTTCCAGACCAAATCCCATCCCGGTCTCTTCCAACCCTTGGCGAAACGTGCCGTCGATCAGGCCCACGGTGGGAAAATTCTGCACGCCGGAAAATCCTGCCCGAACGATCTCGGGCAAGAACAGTTTCATCACTCGAAACGGATCGGTGCCGCAAACCCCGGCCAGCACGGGCGTGCGGGTGACGACCGGAATCACCTCGCGGGCCATGTCGAGCACGATGGCGTTGGCGTCGCCGTAGGGCATCATGCCGGCCAGCGATCCCCGGCCGGCCATGCGGAACCGGCCCGAGTTGTAAATCACCAGCAGGTCGACGCCCCCCGCTTCGGACATCTTGGCGCTGATGCCGGTGCCCGCGCCTCCGCCGATGATCGGCTGCCCGGCCGCGACTTTGGCCCGCAGACGGTCGAGAATTTCTTGGCGTGGGAACATGGGGGGGGGGGGGGGGGGGGGGGGGGGGGTTAACTCGGAACGGGGAGCTCGGAACTCGGAACGAGTGATTTGAATCTTCCGGCGTACTTCATCCTGGTTTGCTCTTCTTGGTTCCGAGTTCCGCGTTCCGATTTCCGAGTTTTCCTCCTAATACCGCAGCACGTCTTTTCGCTCTTGGTTCGGGTGGAGCGTTTTGAGCACGCCCTGCGCGTACTCGGTCATAAAACGCAGGTCGCTGCCGATGGCGATGAATTGCATTCCTTGTCTGGCCCGCTCCAGGGCGACCACCGGATCCATGGTGTGCATGCCGGTCGGCGTGCCGGTCTTGCGGCCGATGGCGATGATCCGCTGGAGCATCGCTTCGAATTCTTCGTTGCTGGCTTCCGTGCCGTCGGCCTTGCGCATCTGCGCCCGCAAATCGACCGGGCCGACGAAGATGGCATCGACGCCGGGCAGGCTGTAGATCTCCTCGGCGTTGGCCACGCCTGTCGGACTTTCGGTCTGGAGCACGACCAGAATTTCGTCGTTGGCCCGTTGGAAGTATTCGGTGGAGGTGCAATCGAAGTTCATCGAGTGCATTCCGCCGCCCAGGCTGCGATTTCCGATCGGCGGATACTTGGCCGCGGCGATGGCGATCTTGGCCTGCTCGACCGTGTCGACCATCGGGACCACGATGCCCCACGCCCCGCCGTCGAGCACGCGCTTGATGTAATCGTGGTTGCCCTTGGGCACCCGGGCCAGCGGCACGCAGCCGGCATCGGCGATGGCGGCGAAGATCATGGCGGCTTGCGACCAATCGATCGGCGAGTGCTCCAAATCGAGCGTCAGCCAGTCGAACTCGAGCCGGGCCAGAATCCGGCTGGCGAACAAATCACCGGCAGAAAGCCACGTACCGAACGAAGGTTTTCCCTCACGAAGTATCTTTTTTACGCGATTGGTTCTCACAGTAAACCCACCGTATGCCATAATTTCAGTAAGGTCGTGCCCTTGGGAATAAGCAGTGTTTCACACCATTGCCCGGAATTCAAGCATCGCCGAAAATTGATCCAGCCGGATCGCCCCCACGGGTGCTCACCAAAGAGGACAGATGAAGGCCCACGCAACAGCACTCGATTCGCGCAAACGGGACTGCCCCGGATGTAAATCCGCGGACCGGCGCGGCGGACATTGCGCCGCGATCGCAGGTCTGGCGATGGCTCTGGCTGCTTGCCTGGTGATCATCAGGCCCCTGTTTGCCGACGGGGAACTGATCGATCAGGTTTCGTTCGCGCAGTCGATGTTGGCCACGCTCGAACGGGCCGGCCGTGCGCCGGCCGACGCGGAAGCCCAAATTGCAAAAATCGAGGCGCTGCTCGCCCTGGGCCGCGCGCCGGCCGCCGAGCAGGCCGCGGTCGATTTGGCCGATCGTATCGCGCTCGCCGCAGGCAGTGTCTCTCAACCGGCGGGCGACGCATCCGCCCACAGCCGCCAGCAAACCACGCGCGCACTCCGGCTGTGGATGCTGGCCCGGCTGCGGCAAGCCCTGCCGCTGGACGACCCGCGCCTGAATGTACATCTAGATCGCTTGAGCGCCGAGCCGGCGCTTTCGGCCCTTCGCTTTTGGACCGCATCGCTCGCCGGTCGAGCGCCGTACCGGTTCGCCAGCGGATCGCTGCCGGCCGAACTCGAACTGAAGCGATCGAGCGTCTGGTCTCGATTCCACTCGCGGCAGCTCGAAAGCATTCAGGCCACGATCGGTCGGCTGACGCTGCCGGTGGTGTTCGTCGATACCGGGGCCCAGTACACGTTGCTCTCCGCCGCCGCGGCGCGCTCTGCCGGCGTCGTCACCGCGGAACAATCCAGCGAGATGGTCGGCTTTGCCACCTTCGGCGCCTCGCCGGGCTGATTCCCGAATTGCGCTGGGCGGTCTGGTGATGCGCGACGTGCCCGTCTTCGTCGGCGACTCGCCGGCGCTGCTGCGAGCCAAAGGCCAAATGGCCATCGGCACCGATCTGCTGCATCATCTGCGGCTGACCCTGGAGTTGGACGCCGGCCGGGCTCGGATCGAACCCGCCGCCGGCGCCATGCCTTTGGAGGCGCCACCGCTGGACCAGCCCCTGTCGCCGGGCGGCTGGCAAGTGCGACTGTGGCCGCATGTGCAGGCCTGCCTGGCCGAGGCGCGTTTGGCGGGCAACCGCTATGCTCGGGTCTTGATCGACACGGGCAATTGGGAAGGCACATTCGTCTCCGCTCGCTGGGCACGCCGCAGCGATCTGCAAATGTCGGCCCAGCGGCTGCCGCCGTGGATGCAATTGAATCCCCAGGTGGGAATTCTGGCTGGGCTGGAACTCGGCGGCCAAACCATCGACGAGCATCCGGTGCGGGGCCTGTTGCCGGCCGAGTTGGAGCGGCTGGATCTGGTGGACATCCTCGTGGGCCACGAATTGCTCGCTCACGGTCGAGTCACGATCGATCTGTCCCAGCACTTGCTGCGCTCTGAAAGAACTCAGCCATGAATCAAGCGTGGACCGCATTGACGGCCGCGATCCTGTGCGCCGGCCTCGTGATCCGCGAGTTGGCCGCCGAGCCGCCCAAGTCGGTCGCCGACTACGCGAAAGCCCGCGACTTGATGGTCGATAATGAGATCGTGGCCGCGGGCGTGAAGAACCGCCGCGTGATCGAGTCGATGCGAACCACCCCGCGGCACGAGTTCATGCCGATTTCCGAGCGGCCGAGTGCTTACTTGGACATGGCCCTGCCGATCGGCGAGAGCCAGACCATCTCGCCGCCGTTCATGGTCGCCTACATGACCGAACAACTCGATCCGCAGCCCACCGACAAAGTGCTGGAGATTGGCACCGGCAGCGGTTACCAGGCGGCCGTGCTCAGCCCGCTGGTGCAGGAGGTCTACACGATCGAGATCGTCAAAGCGCTCGGCGAGCGCGCCGCCCGAACCCTCAAGCGGCTGCAATACAAGAACGTGCACACACGGATCGGCGATGGCTACCAGGGCTGGAGCGAGGCGGCCCCGTTCGACAAGATCGTCGTGACCTGCTCGCCCGAGAAAGTGCCCCAGGCCCTGATCGACGAACTCAAAGAAGGGGGCCGGATGGTGGTGCCGGTCGGAGAGCGCTACCAGCAGACGCTGTACCTGTTCGAGAAAAAGGACGGCCAACTGAAGTCCGTGGCCCTGCTGCCGACCTTGTTCGTGCCGATGACTGGCCAGGCCGAGCAGCAACGCGCCGTGCAGCCCGATCCGCTGCACCCGCAGATCAACAACGGCAGTTTCGAGGACGATGCCGAAGGACTCGTCGTGGGTTGGCATTACCAGCGCCAGATCGAGCGCGTCGAGTCGAAGAAGGCACCGGACGGAAAGCACTACGTCACCTTTCGCAACGAGGACTCCGGCCGCGGCGCCGAAGCGCTGCAGGGCATGGCCATCGACGGCCGCAAAGTCCACGAGCTGGAACTGTCGGCCTGGGTCAAGGGAGAGAAGGTCCGCCCGGGTCGCAACGAAGGCGAGCAGGCGGCCGTTTTTCTGCAATTCTACGACGAACGCCGGGCCCCGCTGACGCACGCCTTCCTGGGCCCCTGGCGCGGCACGTTCGATTGGCAGCGCGACGTCGAGAAAGTGGCCGTCCCCCCGCTGGCCCGCGAGGCGATCATCCATGTCGGGCTGCGCGGCGCTACCGGCGAGCTGTCGCTGGACGATGTGCGCGTTACCGCCGCGAAAAAGAAGCGGCCGGCGGACAGCGCCGAGTAGACCGCGCAGCAGCGACGTGGAGGCTGGACTAAGCACACGCTGCGTGTCGCGATCTTTGCCGGCGTTCAGCGGCCGGCGGCCGATGCGGAGCTGGGCAATCGGATGCGGAGCTGAATAATCGGGTGCGGAGCTGGGCAATGACGTTCCACGCGAGTACCAAGCGCTAGACCGCGCGCGGTACGGCTTTCAGCGCGGGGGCATTGAGAGCATCGTCCCACTGCGGCAAATCGGCCAGATACTCGGGCGATACCTGCTTGAGCCAGATGAAGCGGGAATTGATTCGCTTCGGCGAAACTACCCGCGATCCGATGACACCATAGACTAAACCGGCCAAGAACCCCGCGACGCCTAAGAGCACGAAAATCGCTCCCGTCTTAGGCATGCTGGCGCCAACGACAATCGCAACCAGGCCTGCCAGCGCGAGCATCCAGCCAATCGCGATGGCTTGCCGACGTTTGCGTCGATGCAGATCGCAAAAACCGACCTGGATGGTAGCCGTGTGCCGGACGAGCAAGGCCGCGATGATGTAGATCCAAATGCTGATCACGATCAGCAGAAACCAGCCGGGCGGATGCCAACTCAGCTTGCGCTTGAGTCGAATCTCGGTCGGAGCGTTGCAGCGCGTGCAGCGCGCTGGCAGAACAGCCTGCTTGGCCATGATCAGCAGCGTCCCGTCTTGCCACACACCGCCGTCGGGCGAGGCCCCCATGTTTGAATTAGTCGACGGCGCTGGGCTTTGGTAGGGATTGATCTGGGACATTCGAATCGAGAGCGGCCTTCGCTGCTGTTGAGGTGCGGCAGAATCAGCACACGGGAATTATCCAGGGAATGTGTGGCGCCCGCAAGCAATGCCGCCCTCAATCCACCTCCTCCAGCAGCAGCGGATCCAGCCCTGTCGGTTCGACGTTCGGAGCGGCCCGGACTTTGGCCAAAACGTCGACCAGGCCGGCAACCACGTCCGGCGCGATCGGCGATGTCGTTCACCTCCCAGCGGTCGCTCGGTTTGGCGTAGAGCTCGATCCGCGGCGACTCCTCTGCGCCACCGACTCGCAAGTGCCAGGCCGGCGTGCGCACCGCCCATTCGTGCCGTCCGGACCGCAGCACCACGCACTGGCGCACGCCGCTGGCCTGCCAACGCACCACCGGCATCAGGCTATGACCGGCGCCCGCAAACGGCTCGGCCGGCCAGTCCAGCCACTCGGCCAGCGTGCCGGGAAGATCGGCCGGCACGACCAGCGCCTGGCTGCGGGCAGTCGCTGCCAGCGCATCGGGAAAGCGCATCAGCCACGGAATCTGAACGTGCTCGTTGTAGAGCGCGTCGTCCAACGGACCCACGCGCAGATGCTCGCCCAAGGGAAATCCGCGCGGCGAGAGCAAAACCAACAGTGTATTTTTCGCCAGCGGACCCGATCGCAACTGCTCGACCAGCGCGCCCAAACAGGTATCCCATAGCGAAACCTGGCCGGCATAGGCATGGGCAATGCCCAGTAGCTCGTCCGGATCGTAATCATCCGAGAGCATGCGGCAAGGGGGCGCGGTGAATTCGGGCGGCGCGGGATCTTCCTCGTCGGCGTATTGACGCCGCAGCTCGTAAGGAGCATCCCAGGGACCCGCCATGCCGGCGGCGTGCAGCCATAAGAAAAACGGCTGCCGAATCGACTCCAGCACCTCGCCCGCGGCACCCACGAAATGCGCCGCCCCAGTCGCCTCGATTTCGCCAGCCAGCTCGGCAGTCTGCGGGCCGGGGATCAGCGTCCGCTGCCCGAAGCCGGCGGCCGCGCCCAGCGCATGGACCGCCGTGTCGTCGGTCAGCAGAATGGTCTCCATCCCGGCCGCGCTGGCCAGGGCGGGCAGAGCCGGCCGCCCGCTGTCGGCATCCTGCGGCCAAACGGCGGGCAATCCCTGCCAAAACCCGCGATACAGCCGATCCAGCTCAAGCGTATCGGCCAGCGCACGGTCGAACAGAAACGATTCACCTGCCAGGCGATCCAACTCGGGCGTGTGGATCCACGTATTGCCATACGCGCCGACCTCGGCGGCCTGCAGCCGATCGACAAGCAGACAAATGACATTGCGTGGTTCCACGCCAGGATTGTAGCGGGCTGCTTCCGTCAAAGGCAGGAGGGGGGAATCTACCCTGCCGCAATCACGTCGAACTGCGGCGAGCAGCCAGCAACTCACGCAGCACCAGGCGCGGGAATATCCAGGCGTCGCGCGCGTAACGGCCCGCCAGACGACGCGGTTCGCCGAGCAACCGGAAGATCCATTCCAGTCCGGTCTGGCGCATCCACAGCGGCGCGCGACGGCGCTCGCCGGCCAGAAAATCGATCGTCGCTCCCACGCACATTGCCACCGGAGCCTGGATCTGCCTCAGATGAGCGTGCACCCACAGTTCCTGTTTGGGTGCTCCCAATCCGACGACCAGCACGTCCGATCGCGACTCGGCGATGCGGGCCAGAATCGCTTCGTTCTCGGCCGGATCGCGCTCGAATCCCAAGCGCGGGCTGTACGTGTCGACCACGCGCACCGCCGGCCAGCGCCGCGCAATGTTGATTGCTGCCCGCTCGCCCACGCCGGGAGCCGCGCCAGAAGAAATACGCGCAGGCCCTGCTGCCGCTCCTGGGCCGTGCTGAACAGAGCCGGCACCAGGTCGCTGCCGGTCACGCGCTGGGGGAGCGGTCGGCGCAGCAGCCGGGACGCCCAAACCACGGGCATGCCGTCGGCCAGCACCAGTCCGGCATCGGCATAAGCGGCCTGCAAACCGGCGTGGTGTTGCACCAGGATCGCATGGTCGACGTTGGGCGTCACCACAAAGCGGCAGCCCAGGTCGGGCGAATTCACCCAGTCGAAAAGCCGGCCCACGGCGGCCTGCATGGTCAGGCAATCGATCGACATTCCCAAGATACGCTGGCGGCTGTTCACCACTTGAGCACTCGCCGATAGATTTTGGCGACCCCCTGGGCCATACTGCGGTCCGAGAATTTTTCTGCCTGCCGGCAATGGGCCGACGCGCGGATCGAAGTCCAATCGACTGCCCCTTGGACATAGCGGGCAATCGCCGCGGCCAAGTCGCCCGCATCGGCCGGCGCCGCCAGCAGGCCGTCCACGCCATCGCGGATCGCCTCAGGAATGCCTTCGACCCGAGCGGCAATCACCGGCACGCCGGCGGCCATGGCTTCCAGCACGACCATCGGCAATCCCTCGCCAAACAGGCTCGGCAGCACGAACAGGTCCATGCGCGCCAGCTCACCCGACACGTCGCGCGTAAAGCCGGTCCAATCGATGTGCTCGCCGACCCCGAGCCGCTCGACCTCGCGCCGGATATGTGCTTCGTACTGCTGGGTCTCGAAGCCGCCGACGGCCCGTACGCGAATCGGCATACCCTGACTGCGCCAGCGCCAGCGCTTCCAAAAGCGTTTCGAGTCCCTTGCGCGGACGGAACAGCGCCACGATCCCCAGCGTCCAAGTTCCGCACGGCGCCGGGCGATCGGCCAGCGGGCCCTGCACCGGCACGCCGTTGGGAACCACGTGGATCAAGGGCGGATCGATGCCTTGCCGCCGGGCATATTCGCCCAAGCTGCGCGAGACGGCGATCACACCGGCCGCTCGGCCCAGGCTCAACCGCTCGATGGTCGTGTTCAGACGATTGTGCCAGCGGCGCGTCGAGTCGACCGCCGTGGGACTGTGCACGTGATGCACCAGCGGCACGCCACTTAGCGCGGCGGCCACCCGGCCGATGAGCGCCGCGCGGGGCGTGTGGCTGTGCAAAACCTGGTACTGGCGGCGGCGGATCAACGAGGCCAGCTTGTAGGCCGGGCCCAGATCGATCCGCGAACGCATCGGCAGATCGAACAACTCGGCCGTTTGCGATTGTCGGCAGACGCCGAATCGATTGAGCTTCAGGCAAGCGAAGTCGGCGGCGAACCCGAACTCCGGAAGTCGCAGCGCCAGCAGGTCCTGCACGCGCTCGGCGCCGGAATAGTGTTCGCCGTTGATGATGTGCAGAACGCCAACGGTCCGAGTTTCAAGCTGCTCGTTGGCAAGCGCGTCGCCTGTGAAGAACAGGTCGGGCAAAGCTACAGCGCTGATGTCGCAGGCCATGAATCGCTCGTTTCGGCTTTCCCAGAGTCGGGAGGAAGAAGTCGCATCCAGGCATCCCGGCTGGACTCAACTCAAAGATAGCTCGAAAAGACCGGCCGCTGGCCCAATTGCGGGTGCCGGTCGTAGCGCTGGTGCCGAAGATAAGAGGGGCCGGCGCCGGGACGAGCCCTTGCTGCGGGAGGGTGGGCTACGTTTGGCGGGAAGGCATTTTGAATTGGCGAACAGGGCGGAAATCGAACGGAAGCAGAAAGTGCGGCCGGTGGGCCGTCTTGAGTTTGCTCTGCAGTGCGCTGGGCATGGGAGCCCGGGCTCCGGAGAGCATCATTTCCCGCTTTGCGGCTCGTTCCCGGTACCAGGCTCCCTCGGTTTGGCTGCTACTGCAATGTGTTGCCGCGGGGGCGGATGCATCGCGGTTGAGAGCAGTTAATGCAAAGCCGGTGCCAAGGGCGACGTGGGCTGCTGGGTAAGTTGCTAACGCTTTGGCTCAGCGCAGAATTCCGCCGAAGATCCGCGGCGTTTCAAGGCAGCGGTGGGCCGGCCGATGATGACCGGATTCAACGTGACGTTGGAAATTGGCAACATCCAAGTCGAGTCGGCAAAGAACGGTCAATCACTGAGCTCAAGGATGGGACGTGATGATCGTGATGGCTTTGGCTTCCGGCCCGTAACACCAGAAGATTCGATACGCTCCGGGTGTTTTGTTTTGAGCGTATGCCTCGAAGACGTTCTTCTTGTCGTCGTAAGGGTTGGCAATCGAGTCGTACTCGTGCGTCTTGAGTCCGGGATGGGGAGGATTGTCCTTCAGCAGTTCGATTGTCTTGTGGACCTGCTTGAACAACCCTTCATCTTTGCTCGACTTCCCCATCGACTTCTTCTTGCGGGCCTGGACGCTTTTTGCCGCTTTGTCACGAAGTTCGTTGTAGGTCTTCGTGGCTTCCAGGGTCCATTTGACCGTAATCATCGGCGTGGTGTCCCAGGAACGGAACAACCGCAGGTTCTTTCATAGACCTGCGGTCGGAATGAGTCGTGCAACGAGTAGGTTAGTCGTCGATGTCCGCAACAAGGGCCGTATCCGCCTTGAGATTGGGGGCGTCTTTGGCGAATCGGCGATCCTGGGCTTCGGCCAAGCCGTTTCGGACTGAATTCAAGGCCTTCTGGTTCGCCCTCTCCTTCCCCACCGTTTCCGAGCATTTCATTGATTGTCTTTTCTGCCCAAAGAGTTCCTGCCATTTCTGTTGGCGATGGAAATTTGCTGTAGCGGACAATCCAGCCTTCCTTTCCGAATATTTCCCCGTGAAGCCCATCTGACAGTTCAGCAATCGACTTCCCATCGACCATAATTTCAATGCCGACATCGCCGTCATTGTACTCTTGAAACGCGAACAAGAGATCGTGCATTGCGTTAGTAAGCAAATCCTCAGCCAACTCGTATACCGTCGCTTTCATATCAGGACTGAGATTGGACACCTTGTTCTGAAGAGGTTGCAGGTCGGGGGCTTTCCACTTCCCATCGAACATGAACTGAAGGTAGCTTAAAGATGTGTCCCTGAAATTCTCCGCGAAGTAGGCCCTGTAAGACTTTTTGTGTCATTCTAACAGAGGCCTGCTATTTGCCATCCTTCGGCATGCGGCCCTCGAACAAGATGGCAAAGTGGTTGGCGTACACGGCGAGGATCTTTTCGTTGAATCCCAGCACGCGCCGCTGATGCTTGCCAATCAATTGAGGCTCGAACGTGCCGTCGCGATCGCGCGGCGTGGCGAGGGTCAATTCGCCCAGGTCAATCGTTGAGGTTGTCCAGTGGTAATCATTCTTGTCTGTTCTCGTTGTCCGACTTGTCGGCCCGCTCAAACGACCCCAACCGGATCACTTCCGGTTGTAGTCGGCATAAAACTCCCTAGCGTGAGCCAGCAGTTGATTCTCGGTCGTATGATGGGGGTCCACGACGACAGACCCGATGATCTTTTCGGCCACGTCATGGTGGTGTTCCTGCAAGTCGCTTAGCAACTGCTCCATCGCGCTGCTGCGGCCGGTGCCGCTGCCGAACAGTAGGACCTGTTCGGCCCCTCGCAGCGTCTTGGCAATGGCCTCGTAGTAGCTCTTCCGTTCTGGCTGGCGCTTACCTTCGGACCATTCATTGACGGAATGCAGGTGCTTTCTGTAGCCATGCGGATCGTAGGGCACAAGACGCTGGGGCACGGACCCATGAAGTTCGTTGCGATAGACCTTTGCTTCTTGATGGTCGATGACCACCAACAGGTGCGGTGCCGCTTCATGCTCATTCGGTGTCGCCATGATTTTTCTCCTTGAAATACCCGGGCGGAAATGATCTGAAACACGTAGATGGTTAATTGAAGCAGCGTACCACTCTGCCAGTTGCGGGTCGAATGCTGGCACGCAGGCGAGGGGTGATCGCCGTACTGATCTGCTAGAATGTCCGCAGCGAAACAAGACCAGACGGCACAGGAGGAAGCAATATTTCATCCTCATCGGCAGTCATTCTGCTTCACTACAAACGAGGACG
Organism: uncultured Planctomycetaceae bacterium; assembly: GCA_963793635.1. Taxonomy (GTDB): domain Bacteria; phylum Planctomycetota; class Planctomycetia; order Pirellulales; family PALSA-1355; genus CAWCAX01. Next base: position 2,366,122 of record CAWCAX010000004.1, on the reverse strand, counting down.
ATCATGACTGTAAACGGTAAAATACCCTCGCAGAATACTGTCCGCAGAACAACCCGCTTCCCAACCAGAAATCCGGCCGAAGACGATGCCACCCACGGAGTCGAACAGTGATGAAGTACCGAATGCGCCCCTTGTGCTGTTGACGGGTGCATCCGGCTACGTCGGCGGTCGGCTGATTCCGCTGCTCGAACAACAGCCGGTGGCCTTGCGGTGTCTCGCCCGAAACCCTGACAAACTGCGGCCTCTGGTCAAAGATTCGACGCAGATTGTCCGGGGCGACGTACTTGATCCATCGTCGCTCGATGAAGCGTTGCAAGGCGTTCAAACGGCCTACTACCTCGTGCATTTGATGTCCTGCTCGAAGGACTTCGAGAAAGAGGATCGACAGGCGGCAACCAACTTCGCTCAGGCCGCAAAGAAGGCTGGGGTGCGGCGGATCATCTATTTAGGTGGCCTGGGCGATGACGCCGATCCGAAACTTTCGCCACATCTGCGGAGTCGCCATGAGGTCGGGGATGTCTTGAAAGCGTCTGGAATCGAAACCATCGAGTTCCGGGCATCTCTGGTAGTCGGGACCGGCAGCCTGTCGTTTGATCTCATGAGATCATTGACCGACCGTCTGCCGGTGATGCTCTGCCCTCGCTGGCTCACGACTCCGACACAGCCCATCGCCGTGGACGACGTGTTGGCCTACCTCTTGGCGGCCAAGGACTTGCCTCCGGGCGAGAGCCGCATTTTTGAAATTGGGTGCGAAGATGTCACGACCTATGGTGGGATGATCCGTGAGTACGCGCGGCAAATGAGATTGCGGCGTTGGCTGATCTCGGTCCCAGTGCTGACGCCATATCTTTCGAGCCTGTGGCTGGCTTTGGTGACGCCCGCCAGTTTCGAGATCGGGCGGCACTTGATCGAAGGTCTGAAGAATCCTACCGTGGTTCGGGATACGACGGCTTTGAAGGTCTTTTCTATTCGCCCAGTGGGAGTTCGAGAGGCGATTCAAAAGGCCATCGCCAACACGACCGGCTGAACTGTACGGTCAGGCTTTGTTGATAAGAATCCGATTGGTCCGCTTCAGTTCGTTTTTCAAATTCAGCACTGCCGCTTCCTTGGCCTTGGCTTCGACTTCGACCGTGATTTTCTTCCGACGCCAGCACTCTGGGAAATCCTTCACGTCGATGAAGTCGTGATGGCGCTCTGGCTTCGGCCCTTTCCAGCCTTCGATTGGGCTGGAAATGTGGAACATCGGCTCCCGATCCCAAGTCGCCAGTGCCTTCCTCGTGGCTTGTTCGACGGTCAGGCCATCGGGATTACAGCGGTGATGATGCACGTCGTAAACCAGCGGGATGCTTTCGGCGTTACAGATCGGCAGCAGGTCGGTTGGCGTGTAGGTTTTGTCGTCGTTTTCGACGGTCAATCGGCTTCGGACCCTCGATGAAAGCCGGTCGAGAGTTCGGGCAAAATCAGCGAGAGCCTTCGGTTTGTCGCCGTAAGCACCGCCGCCGTGGATGTTCACGACATCGGCCCCGATCCACTCGGAAATTTGCGCCTGGTATTCAATCTCCTGCACAGACTTGTCGACCACGTCGGGCCGCTGCGAGTTCAAGACCACGAATTGATCGGGGTGGAAACACGTTCGCAGCTTGTGATTGCGGACGAATTCGCCGCACGTCTTGAACCGGCGAACGATTTCGTCACCTTCCGGCAGATCATCGACCTCGTATCCGCATGTGGGATGGGTCTTGATCGGGAGAATTTGGCTGTTCACCCGGAAGCAGCCGATGCCGTTTTCATTGCAGAACTGGAAGGCAGCAAGCAGGGCATCGGCATTCGCCAGACAAAGAAGGCTCAATTTTGCCAGGGCGTCGGGCCGTTTCATTTTGCTGATGGCGGTGGCTGTCGTCGTGACAAACTTTATCGGCTCGTCACGGAAAAGGCAGCAGAGGCCAAGTCGAATCATGGCTTCCCCCAATTCATCCAGGTGATCGACAACTGGATTACCGTCGCAATCGACACCCAAACGAAGTACGGCCCTTGCGCCAGGGCGACCCAGCGGAGCTTCCGCCAGGTGGCAACGACGCACCAGATGATCGTCGCCCAGACAATCAGGATAGGGTCAATCGACGCAATAAGTTTCTGTGCTTATTTTCTTGTGATTTTGGTGAATCCGACAAGCTCGGGGGTCACAGGTTCGAGTCCTGTATCGCCCACCGCATAACGCGATGGCCGTTGTAGGTGGCCGACTACTGCTCGGCCTGATGGCGAATCGGCGGCTTACGGGCCTGAGCCTGCTGGCCGCGGACGATATTCAGAGCCTATCCGCGAACCGTCCGGGAGAAGGGGACAGGCACACTTTGCTCCCAGGGCACCGCCAAATGAGCCAGTCCTCTACGGTTCTCGGATAGGCTGTCAATACCCGGGTTTGGCCGCGGGCTTGGCCAATTCGGCGGCTCGAACTCGGGCCACGTCGTCCGGCGGCTCACCGACCCAGACGATGCAGTCGAACAATTCGCCGTGACGGACACCGTCGCGGGTGATGTCCATCGCCACCAAGTGCAGTCCGGTTGCGATGTCCGCCGTAGCGTGCAGCTTGACGACGTACTGGGCCACGCCCTCGCTGCTCTGCCGGCCCTCGAGCACCGCAGGCTCGGCGGCGAGCCCCGGGGGTAAATGCAGTTCGATCCGGTGCGTCTGGCTGCCGTCGTGGTAGTTGCGCACCAGCACGGCGAACTCCGCCGTCGCGCCGGGGGCGACGACGACCCGATAGGGCAGCGCTTGCACGTAATAGGGGTCGAACATGTAGCGGTAGTCGTCTTCGACGCTGAGCGCGGTGAATGCGTCGCGCAGGGCCTCTGCTCGAACTCGCAGCCGTTCGATCAATTCGCGCGGCTTGCTCATGGCCCAGCAGTGGCCGCCAAGCAGCAGATCGGGAGCGATGGTATGCAGATAGTGGGCCGCCTGGAGGTAGCCCTCCTCCAGGGCACTGCCGTTGCGAGCGACGACCGCTTCGTTGCCTCCCTGCTTGGGATCGGTGGTGCTGGCGAACAGATTGTCGCCGGTGAAGGCCACGCGCAGGCCGTCGATTTCACCATGCAGGCAAGAGTGGAATTTGGTCTGGCCCGGCATCCAGTCGCAAGCCAGCGTATAACCCTCCCAGTCGATGGTTTCGCCGTCCCGCAAAATGCGGTCGAACTTCAGGGGTAACAGCAGATCCGGCTTGCCGCGGTCGTTGTAGTACGGCATCAGCGCGCAAAGGTCATAATCCCACGGTCGCTCGAACTTATCGGCCACGCCTGCCATCGCCCACAGCTGGGCGCCCCATTTCTCGCGCACGTAGCCGGCGTCCAAGCCGTGGTCGCCGTGCATGTGGGTGACGAAGATAGCGTCGATCTGCTTGAGTCCTAGCCGCACTTTGGCCCGCTCGAGCGTGCGGTCGAGAAATGCCCGATCGAACAGTCCGCAATCCACCAACAGCGCATGCCCGCTGTCGGCCAGCAGCATGTGGAAGTTCACCCAATAATCCGGGCCACGGAACTTGTAGAGGTGCGGTGAGACTTGCCACAGATGGGGCACGGCCGTCGGCCGGCTGACATTGTCCTGGTCGCAGTTGGCGAATCGAAAGATATCGTAGCCGCGGACGTAAAGCTCGCCGAGCCGTCGCAGTTTGTTCACGTATTGCTGGAGCTGCCCACGGGCATTATTGCGCACCACCGGACCGTGCGACGGCAGGAGCAGCACGGGATCGTAGCCGGCGATCTGGGCTGCATTGTTGCCCAGTTCGTACAGTCCCTTGGCGAAGCCGTAATCGAATTCGCTGTCGAACCAGGTGTGCATCTTGGCGCCGTCGAGCATCAGGTCGCCGCTGAAGGCCAGCCACTTGCCATCGACTTTCAGCAAATAGCACATCTGGCCCGGACTGTGGCCGCCCGTGTGCGCGCAGACAAACTCGCGGCCGCGCCAGGTGAAGTCGTCCATCTTGGCAAAGGTGCGCTCCAGAGGGATCGGCGCGATGGGCGGGCGCACATAGCTGGCCCCGTGGACAGTGTGAGCGTCGGCCAGGGCGGGGCGCATCTTGCGAAACGAGAGTGGATCTTCGAAGAGTCCTCGCTCGAGTTCGCCGGCGGCAATTTTTACTCCACGCCCCTGCAATTTGCCGGCACCCTGACACTGCTCGCGGTGATGATGGGTAAAGAGCACCCACTCCGCGCGCCGCACCCCGATTTCACCCAGCGCATCCAGCACCGATCCGTCGCCGAGGTCGACCAGCAGCGCCGCATCGCCATCGCGCAGGACGTAGACGTTGCAGGTGTCGGACCAGAGATAGAGATCGGGGGCCAATTCAGTGAAGGCGGGCATCGCTGGTTCCAAGAAGGTTTTTTCTGCAATGGCTCTGCCGGTCATTGTAGCTGGAACGACGCCGGATCAAACGGATTCAGCCGATCGATGCGCATTTCGGCCAGGGACCGAGTTCGAGCGGCCGTTGGTAGCCCTTTCGTGGTTGCTGCGGCCCGCGCGGATTCAATTTTTGCGCTCCGGTGCGGTCAGGGCCTTGTGGGGCGCTGAAGACCTGCGAAGTCGGTTAGAGGAATCAGACGGATTAGGGCTGGTCGCCCTGGGGGGCCCGGGGTCGGCGTCGGACCGGGCAAGCCGCAACTTTAGCAAAAATGGCCTGGCGATTTGACATTCCCTGCCACCGAACTATCTATTTCTTACGATGTGTCTTCAGGGCACGTCGGCACGGTCAGATCTACAGGCTGACCGCGCGTCGCTCGGCGACATCCCGATATTCCTCGGGCTCGCCACATTTCCGAGCCATTTGTCGTTCCGGGTTTTTCACTCGAAAGGGAACCCCCCGATGAAGATGAAGCCGCAGCACCTGAAATCCCTCGCAGCGCTGGCACTTTCCGCGTATTTGACCGGGGCCGGCACGGCCCACGCCCAAACGGTTTCGTCCGTACAGGGGAAGCTCGGATCCGCCGCCGCCCCGCTGATTGGCAAGGTGTATGTCGCCGCGACCGACAGTTTGTCGCAGGCCTATTCGACGAACCAAACCAGCTTTTTGAACATCATCACTTCGCAGCTTCAAGAGGGAGTTGCCTTTACGGGAGCCGGATTGAACCAGTTGGATCCCACTCGGCTGTACTTCTTGTTCGACTACGCTCCCCGCTGCTACTGGATTTACGGATACGCAGGCTATGTCGACGGTATTGGCGCGACCATCGCAACGGTCAGCGCTCCCACATCGACGCCCCTGACGGGAAATACCTTCACCATCATGCCCGACGTTCACTGGAACGGCTACAACACCCGGACGAGCACGTATCCGGTGGCGCAGGGCGACTTTGTTCAATTGCCGACCGTCAAGGCGGGGCAACAACTCGGGTTTTTCATCTACTCGAACGAGGCGTCCAACGGCAACGCCGCCGACTGTTTCTACAACGGCGCCAGTATCAATGCGGACGGCTTCCAACACATGATCGCCTTCTTTCCCTCGAACAGCCAGTACATCATCATTGGCTTCGAGGACATGTACGGCGGTGGCGACAAGGACTGCAACGACGTGATGTTCGTGGTCGACATCGGCCCCAACAATGCCGCGGCGTTGAAAAACATCAATAACCTGCCCAAGTGAACACACCGTTGGGGCAGGCCGCGGATGGCTCCGGCTCGTAGTGGGCCGGCCCATCCGTTGCCCGGACTGCCTGGCGGCGATGCTGGCCAACGCCTGTGCGTCGAATCGCATGCCTGGCCAGAGACGATACGAGACCCAATCCAGTTTTGAATCCGGCTTTCCAAGCATGGTAACCAGGCAACCCAAACCAGAACAAGCACCGCTGCACCGACGGCATGCCAAGGCTCGCCGCCGCCCGGCGCGCCGCGGCGTGGCGGCCGTCGAGTTGGCACTTTGTCTGCCGGTCGTGCTGATGACGGCGATGGGAATGATCGAATCCTCGAACGTGGTGTTCGTGCAGACCAGGATGCAATCGGTGGCGTACGAGGGGGCGCGGGTGGCCACGCGACCGACTACCTCCGCGGCGACGGCGGCGACGGCGGCGACGGTGATTGCCGATTGCAACACGATGCTGGCCCAACTGGGAGTCTACGGCGCGACCGTGACCTTGAATCCCGCCAGTCTGGCCTCGCTGGTCCCCCAACAGACGGTGACCGTTACGATTACCGCCCCGTTGAACCAAAATTCGGCGTCCGCCTATGTGCTCGCCAACACGATCGTGCTGACGGCCCGTGCAACTCTGATCTGCGAATGAAAGAACTCGACATGAATTGCTCGATGAAACTGTCCGATTCGGAGGCGAAACTGACGTCGCTGCGGCCTGGCCGTAGGGCCGCAATCCGTCGCCGCGCGGCGCGGCGCGGCGCGATCACGGTGCTGGTGGCCGTGACGATTCCGATCATGGTGTTGTTGGCCAGCTTTGCAATCAACGTGGCCTACATGCAGCTAGTGCGTCAGCAATTGCGTTTGACGACCGACTCGGCCTCGAAAGCCGCCTTGATCAATTATGGAGCAACTCAAAGCCAATCCAGCGCCAGTACTTTTGGCCAGACGATTGCCAACAACAATCTCGTGGCGGGCAGGACCGTGACCATTCCCAGCTCGAGTTTCGTGTTCGGCAACTCGACGGCCAACGGGTCGGGCACGTATGTCTTCACGGCCAACGCGACGCCGATCAACAGCGTCCAGGTCACGGCCACGACCACGGCTCCCTATTTTCTGGGGACGTTTATGCCGGTCAGCAGCTTCAGCAACAGCCAGACGTCGCTGAGCACGCGGATCAGCCACGATATTATGTTGGTCCTCGACCGCTCGGCCTCGATGGCCTTCGACCTGTCGAACGCCGAGTTTAGCTATCCTTCGGACGTCAGCGCCGGCAAGAATGCGCTGCAAATCTATTTCACGCCGCCCAGTGCAACGCTGAGCCGCTGGGCCGCGCTGACCACCGCGGTCAACTCGTTCATCAGCACGCTTCAAGCCCGCAATCTCGATGTCCACGTAGGTCTGGTAACCTACGCCGAGACGTATTCGTTTGGCACATACAGTTCGACCGAAGCTTCGCTCGACGTGACGCTAGGCACGAATCTGAACTCGATCGTGTCCGCGATGAACGCCTGGGGGCAGCAGCCGCTGCTGGGCGATACCAACATCTCAGCCGGCTTGGCCATGGCACAAAGCGAGTTGACCGGCAGCCTGGCGCGCACCACGGCAGACCGCACGATCATCTTGCTCACCGATGGCGTGGCGACCACGGGCAACACCAACATCGCCAGCATCACGACGACCAATCGGACCAACTCGCAAATCGTGACGCATGTCATCACCTTTGGCGGCGAGGCCAGCACCGGTTCGGTGCAGACCGCCATGCAGAGCGCCGCCACGAACGGAAACGGAATGTTCTTCAACGCTCCCACGCGCATCGCAATTGACCACCGCCTTTACGACAATTGCCGACAGTTTGCCGGCGGTGCTCATCAAATAGAAGCCGCTCCATGATGCTCCGCCGACCAACACGCCGCCGCCGAGGGGTCTCGACGGTCGAATTCGCGATCTGCGTGCCGGTTCTGCTCACGGTAATATTCGCGATCGTCGAGTATTCGCGGGTGCTGCAGATTCAGCATGGGATCCGCGAGGCGGCCTTCGAGGGTGCCCGAGCGGGCGTGGCCCTGGATGCGGCCACCAGCGATGTGACCACTGCCGCCAGCAATATCATCAATGCGCTGGGGATCCACGGCGCGAGCGTCACCGTCACACCCAATCCGATTGCTTATACCAGCCCGACTGTCACGGTGAGCGTTTCGGCCGTGCCGGCCAGCAGCGGTTGGTTCGTGAAATTCTTCACCGGAAGCATGTCGATTACTTCGACGATCTCGCTGGACCGCGAGGTGCAAGCGGTCTCGGTGACCGGTTCTTGAAGTCGGGGGGGCGTTAAAGCCCCGCGCGCGTAAAGTCTCCAGCCGCACCGCCTGTCATTTCACGAGGCGGCCAACCAGGGTCTGAAACGGCGCGACCGAAAGCCCGCCGTTGCGAATCACGACACTCGCGGTGCTCTTGGGATCGCTAAGCGTCTGGCCCTCGAGCTGATAGCCGGGAAGGTCGAGCTTGAGCCCGACGCTGGCCGGCTTGTCGCTGAGCGAGATGACCGCCAGGGCCACGCCCTCGGCCGTGCGCCGCAAGCCGGTAAAGACCCAGGGCTGGTCACATTCGATTTCGCGCAAGAGCACCTCTCCGCGCGCAAACTCAGGAAACTGCTTGCGCACCGCGATCAGCCGCCGATAGTGATCCACCGCCGGCGGGTCGTCTTCCAGCGCCGGCGGAAAATCGCGGTCGCCGGCAAATATCACCGGCACGCCGAACAGGATGTGAACGCCATCGAGCGCCAGGAATCGCGGCGTGTAACCGCGCCAGTGCTTGGGAAAGAACCAGCAGGTATCGTGATTGCGGCAAAACCGGACGCGATTCGCGCCCGGCTGGAGCGAGTCTTGGATCTGCGCCATGCCGGCCTTGTAGCTGGCCGCGGTCACTTCGCCGCGATCCATGCGCTCGAACAAGTCGGTCACGACGGCCCAGTTGGCATCCTGGGCCAGGTTGCTCACCGAATGCCACGCCGGCCCAAACATTTCGCTGTACAGCACCACGTCAGGCTTCACTTCCTGCATGGCCTCGTACATGCAGCGATAGAGCGGCAACGTGCTCGACGATTGCCACGGCAGGCGGGGCGATTGCGGGTCCCAATTCGGGCTCTTGTAGCTGTTGGCGTCGACTCGATAGCCGTCCATGTCGTACTCGCGCATGTCGTGCAGCACCAGGTCGACCATATATTGCTGATAGGCCGGGTTGCCGGCGTCGGTGTTCAGGCTGCCCCAATTGAAGTGGGTCTCGATAAGCCCCTGTTCGTTGCGGGTAAAAAACTCAGGATGCTGCCCGGCGATCGGACCTCCGGCTGCGAAACCGTGAATCACCATGTCGAACAGCACCCGCATTCCCAGTCCGTGAGCGTGTTTGACCAGCGCTTTGAGATCTTCCGGCGTGCCGAGCTTGGGGTCGACCGTCAGCGGATCCGCGTTGGCGTAGCTGCCCTGCCAGTGCGGCAGCAAGTACAAAGTGTTGCAGCCCAATTGCCGATAAAACGGCAAATGCTCGGCTACGCCTTGAAACCCGCCGGGGTAGAAACCAGGCATCATCTCCAGAATGACCATTTCACGCACCCAGTCGGGCGTGGTCTTGCTGAGCGGCATCGACATTTCGAGCATGCGCCGGTGCTCAGCCTGCGCGGCGCGGAAGCTATCGGCCAGCACGATGGTTTGCACATCTGATTCCACGCGTGCGGCGTCCGCCAGTCGGACACTGCGCAGCGTGTGAAACACCAGCGAGATCCGATCGCCATCGCCGCTCAAATAACTCTGGTAAGCGACTTCGGTCTTGGTGTCGAGCCAGGTGGCCAGCGTCAGCCCGCGCCGGCGATTTTCAATTCCCATGATCCCCGGAAACCGGTCGGGGGTGGTCTTCGAGTCGATGAACGTCCCGGCCAGCTTGGTGTAGGGCGTGCCCGGGTCGACGTAGGTGTAGGTGTAGATCGGCCCGGGCACTTCCACCGTGCAATCGGCCGGTTCGTCCACGACGGCGTTGGGCAGGACGAACAGAAATCCGTCGAGCTTGCGAAAGCTGCTGCGGAAGAGGTTCTTGCCCAGGTTGCGCACGAGCGTTGCCGAGCGTTCGACGCGGCGCTGGGCCGGCCGCAACGTGTAGTTGGCAGTGAGCTCGAACTCGTAGGGGGTCGGTGGCGCATAGGTGGCCATGGGGGTCGGCGGCGCGCTCTTTCCAGCGCGGGGCGATGAACAGTGGCGGCTCGCGTTTTCCAATGCCGTAGACCAGCTTGAGCGTAACGGCTCCGGTCGGATCGTCGCGCACCGAGTGCTGCTTGAGAAACGTGGCGCCTAGCGACTCGACCAGCCATTGTTCGTCGACGCGAAAATCGACCGCTGGCCCCAGTTTCTCACGCCCGATCAGATTGGTTGCCAATCCCTCGGTCGTCAGGCCCACCCAGGCCCCGTCGCGCTTATCGAAGTCGAGCGTGACGCGTTGGTTGCTGAGGCGGATTCGCGTCGGGTCGACCTCGATTGTCACCGGCGCAGAGGTACCCGCGGCATCGGCCGGAGACGGCCGGCGAGTTGCCAGCTCTGCGCCGGCCGGCGGCGCCACGGATTGCCCCAGCCCAACGCTTACGAAAAAGCAGGCAATCGGCAGCACCGATAGAGGGATGTAGATCTGAATCCGCGGATGAGTATTCATCAGGTACGATTTTCCGTTTGGGTTGCGGCGGGGCTTGAGTCGGCCGGGAGCGGCGCCGAACGTTTGCGCAGCAGGACCACGACGGAGCGGCCTTGCACCTGGTAATAGGGTGAGGCAACCGTGATTTCCTGCCCGGGTTCCAGTATATCCAGCGGACTGGGCTGTGCGGTGTCGATCGCGCGCCGCCAACTCCCGACGACTCCTTCGTGGATGCCGAATGTGACAGTGGCCGGGCTGGCGTTGACCATCAGATAGACGTCGTCGTCCTCGTAGGCCGCGCCGCGGACACAGTAGGCCAGAGTCTGCGAGCTGTCGGACATATCGACCGGCCGCTCGGCGCCGTACCAATGGACGTCTTCGCGCCAAAAATGCGGGCGTCCGATCGAGCGGTGCGACTTGCGGAAGCAGATCGCCCGGCTGACGAAGCGGAACATATCGTGATTCTGCTCGAGCAATCGCCAATCCAGCCAGGTGGTCTCGTTGTCTTGGTTGTAGGGGTTGTTGTTGCCTTGTTGAGTTTGAAGGAACTCGTCCCCCATGCGAAACATGGGCGTGCCGTCGGACAGCATCAGCAGCGTGAAAAAGTTCTTTACCTGCTGTTTGCGCAGCCGCAAAATCTCGGGCGTCAACCCCTCGTTTCCTTCGCAGCCGCAGTTCCAACTGTAATCGTTGGTGCCGTCGGTGTTGTTATGTCCGTTGGCCCAATTGTGCTTTTGGTTGTAGGAAACAAGGTCATACAGGGTGAACCCGTCGTGCGAGGTGATGTAGTTCACGCTCTGGTACGGCCGGTAGGCGCGCGACAAATCGTCGGGAAACAAATCGGCGCTGCCGTACACCCGGGTCATCAGGTCGGCGACCAGCCCCCGATCGCCGCGCACGAACCGTTGCAGCGTGTCGCGGTATCGGGCATTCCACTGCATCCAGCGCAAGCCGGGAAACTTGCTCCCGAGTTGATACAGACCTCCCGCGTCCCACGGTTCGGCGATCAGATGAACGCCGTCGAATTCGGCGTCGCCGGCAATCTGGTCGAAGATCGGCGGATTGTCCAGGTTGATCGAACCGTCGCTGGCCCGCGAAAAGATCGAAGCCAGGTCGAAGCGAAAACCGTCGACGCGCATAGACTCGACCCAGAACCGCAGGCTGTCCACGATCAGCCGCCGAACACCCCGGTTGCCGGTCCGCAGCGTGTTGCCGGTGCCGCTATAGTTGGCGTAGGGACGCTTGGCGTCGGCGGTCAACAGGTAATAGGTGCTGTTGTCGATTCCCTTGAAGCTGTAGCGCGGGCCCGACTCATCCAGCTCGCAAGTGTGGTTATAGACCACGTCCAGGATCACTTCGATCTGGGCCTGGTGCAAGGCTTCGACCATCTCGCGAAATTCGTGATGCGGACTTTTGGCTTGCGGATGGCAGGCGTATTGCTGATGCGGCGAAAAGAAATTCAGCGGCATGTAGCCCCAGTAATTGTTCTCCTGCGGGTCGAACTGGTGCACGGGCATCAGCTCGACCGCCGTCACGCCCAGGTCTTGCAGGTAGGGAATCTTCTCGATCACGCCGGCGAAAGTTCCGCGCTTTTCGGCGCCACGCCCGACTCCTCGCGGCGCGTAAAGCCGCGCACGTGCATCTCGTAGATGACGTGTCCCGATTGATGTCGGTAGTCGCCGTCTTTGGCCACCGGCGAGAAGCTGGGGGCCAGCATCCCCAGCGGCGCCTGGCCCATGTTCGATCCCGGCGCCGTGGCGGCCTGGCGGCTGAACGTGGGCGGAAAATAGACCGCCCGCGCGTAAGGGTCGAGCAGCACCTTGGCCGGGTCGAATGCGTGCCAGTGGAACTCGCTTCCGGCACATGGCCCATCGACCTGGTAGGCGTAGAATTTCGCGGCACCGACTTGGGCCAATCGCAATCGGCAATGCCAGATGGGTCCGGATTTGTTTCGCAAGCGATCCAGCGGATAGCGCAGCAGCGGCTCGGCGAGCGACTGGTCGCCGAACAACAGCAGGGTCACGGCCTCGCCATGTTTCGAGTACAGCGCGAAATTCAGCGCCTGTTCGTTCTCGACGAGCGTGGCCCCCAGCGGATAGGGAGTTCCTTCGCTCCGCTCCCAATAATCGTCGCGTGTAACCGGGCAGCGATGTCGTTTCATACGATCGACCGATCCGTTTGGCTTGTGCCGGGATCGCTTGGGTTTGGACGCTGGCCGAGGTCTCTCAGAGAGGCCGGCCCTGAAGCGACACTCGATTTGCAACAGCCTCGATTGTAATCCGCTTCCTTCCCGCCGGGTTGGGCGAGCGGTGAGATTGTCGCCGTTTTTCCGCGGTTCCCCGGATTCTCGTTCCCTGCGTGCCGGTCATCCGTCGGCGCCGAAGTTTCGTTGTTCGTTACACGCCCGACACGTTTGCCCCCCGAGAAAGCCCTTGTTGCATCCGGCAAACCGCAGGGCTAGGTTGAGCTTTTGCCGCTCCTTCAACCGAGAGACTTTGATGGCCAAATTAACCACGGTTCGACGCGTTACGATTGTTGTTGAAGGGACTTACGAGCAGCAGGTGATCGAATGGCTGGCCGGGCTTGGCGCAAAGGGCTATACCTCGATGGAATGCCGCGGCAAGGGGGGCCATGTTTTGCTGGACGATATCCTGTCCGGCGGCGTCTCGCGCGTGCGGATCGAGGCGATCGTGCAACCGGCGTGCGCCGACAAAATTGTCGACCATCTCGAACTGCACCGCCACATGCCGTTGACCGTCTGTGTCGAAAATGTCGACGTGCCCCACCCTGAGAAGTTCTGAAGAGCCGATACGAGGGGTGGTCCTTGGAAGCGGACAATTCTGTCGACCGTCGCTTTCGTGGACTACCACTGGATTTGGTCGAAGAGTTCGCGCAATCGCCGACCGCGAGGCGGATTGAGCATCTCAACAAAGGACAGTCGCCCGAGCAGTTGGGCGCGGAAGTCTTTGGAGCCTGATCGATTCTGGCGTTCGGCGCCATGTCGAATGCAGTTTGTCAGCGTCGCCTTCAGGTGATCATAGTCCGCCCGAAGGACGTTCGGGTGCTCGTTCACGACGATGCCGGCAAGCTGCTGGCGAGCTCCATGCCCCATGATGCGAGTCTTGCGGTGATGAGCGGCAAAACCTTCCTCCATCACGATGGCGCACACATGTAGGTGAAACCGCCTGACAACTCGATCGAAGTCGCGGTCGCCAGAGAACGCCAGATCGTCCGCATACCGGGTGTAAATCGCGCCGGCGGAGCCTGCCAGGGAAGATAGCCGGCAATCCAGCCGGTAGGCGCAGAGATTCGCGAGTGCAGGCGATGTTGGTGCGCCCTGCGGAAGATGGGGCCTTGAATACATCCAGCCGAGCTGTCGCATCTGCAGGGGAGTCGCCTGGATCGAGTCGCTTTCCCAGACGTCCATCGGGGTCGAGTTCGTACACAGGCCGGCCAGGAGATCTGCCACGCGCTCCGGGTAGCCGAGCGTGCGAAATAGGGCCTGGATTCGCGCTACGGAGATCGACGGAAAGAAATCATGAAGATCGATCCGCAGCACGGCCTGTTTGCCGGTATGAGACGTCGCGAATGTCTTGATCGATCGACCGCGCCGAAATCCGTGCGCGGCCGCGTGGGGAGGGACTTGGTCCAAAATCCCAGCCAGGACACAACGCTGAATCTCCTTGAGACGCTGCTTTGGTGCTTCAATCAGTCGGATCTGCCCGAACCGCTTCGCCAACGCGCGGTAGTGGTAATGTCTCAGACGGCCTGGATTGCGTTTGTACTCAAAGGTGCGCCGGTCGGCAAACCAGTCCAGCTCGCCGATGGCAATTCCGAGCCAATCGGCTAGTTCGACCGAATTGCGGATCTTCGGTACCTTCCACGCCCAAGCCGCCGCGACGGGAGCCATTGTCGACGGCGCGCCAAAGCGGTCGATGAGCCGCAGCTCGTACTTTTCGGCGGCTCGCAAGAAGCCGTCGTCGTCAAGAATGAAACTTGTGATCTCCATTTGCCGAGGACGCGTTCGACCCTCGAACCGGTCACAAATTCGCCGAGCTATCGGGCGGAGCCAACGCCACCGCCTTCCCAACAGTTGGGCACCACGATCGACTAGCCCGTCAACTTCGAGCGTGTCGGCCAGAAATGCCGCAGAAAGCGCCCGGGCGATATCGGCATGTGAGTGCATGATCAAGAAGGCCGCAGAATACCCTAACGAGTCTCGTCCTGCGTGAGGCTGTATGCGTGAAGCGCATCGTCCCTCACGCGCCGAAATCCTAACCCTTCACGATACCCTGGGGTATCCCCAGAGAGGCAACGTCGAACTCAACGCCCGATCTTTGCCGGCTTAGGGTACTCTGCGGCCGCGGCTCCAATAATAACAGCAGCTGCGAAAGCTTGGGAGAGCGTGCCCGGCGATCGGCCTGCCATGAGCCCCGAATCCGACGGAATTGTTTTGCCACCCCGAGATCCGAAGGGTTCGTCGCGTCTGCCCGCCATAGCATTTTGGCAACCTGCACACCCGCGGCTTGTACTTGCTGAATTCCAATCCAATAATCGTTTACGCAGAGCTGATTTCCTTTTTTGAAGACCGGATCCGCCGTCCAATATCGATTCCTGCCTCTCTTCGATACAAAGCCGAGCAGGCGGTATGATGCGTTGAGGCTCTTTGGCGACAACTGTCAGGAGGAAAATATGGCTACCATGCGCGTCGCACAGATCTCTCACCCCAAAGGGCCTTTTGAAATCGTGGAACGGCCCATTCCGGAACCGGGCCCCGGATCGATCCGGATCAAGGTCCAGGCCTGCGGCGTCTGCCACAGCGATTCGATCGCCAAAGAGGGCCTCTTCCCGGGAATTCAATACCCGCGCGTTCCTGGTCATGAAGTGGCCGGCGTGATCGACGCGGTCGGCCCAGGCGTCGCCGATTGGAAGCCCGGTCAACCGGTGGGCGTCGGCTGGAACGGCGGATATTGCGGGCACTGTGACCACTGCCGGCGGGGAGACTTTTTCGCCTGCGTGACCGGCCAGGTCACCGGCATTTCGTTCGACGGTGGCTATGGCGAGTATATGGTCGCCCCGGCCAGCGCCGTGGCGCTGATGCCCGCCGACATGTCGCCCGTGGACGCGGCCCCGCTGATGTGTGCCGGCGTCACCACGTTCAATGCGCTGCGCAACAGCGGCGCCCGGCCGGGCGAGGTCGTGGCCGTGCTCGGTCTCGGCGGGCTGGGCCACCTCGGCGTGCAGTATGCCGCGAAGATGGGGTTCCACACCGTGGGCATCGCGCGCGGCAAGGACAAGGAACCGCTGGCCCGGCAGTTGGGCGCGGCAGTCTACATCGACAGCCAGGCCCAGGATCCGGCGGCAGAACTGCTCGCGCTAGGCGGCGCCAAGGTCATTCTGGCGACGGCGACCAGCGGCGAAGCCATGAGCGCCGTCCAGGGCGGCCTGGCCGCCAACGGCACGCTGCTGATCGTGGGGGCGGCCGACACGATGCAAGTCTCGCCGGTATCGCTGCTGATGGGATGCCGTTCGATCAAAGGCTGGTATTCCGGCACGTCGATCGACTCGCAGGACGCGCTGGCATTCAGCGCGCGCAGCGGAGTGCGGTCGATGAACGAGCCCTTCCCGCTGGAGCGCGTCTCCGAAGCGTACGATCGCATGATGAGCGGCAAAGCGCGTTTTCGTGCGGTGCTGACAATCGGCCGCTAGAGCAGTTCTGCCTACACCAAAATTTCTCGCTGCACTTCGCCCGAGACGTCGGTCAGGCGATAATCGCGGCCTTGGTGGCGGTAGGTGAGACGCTTGTGATCGATGCCCAACCGCTCCAAGAGCGTGGCTTGCAGATCGTGGACGCTCACCGGTTTGTCGATCACGTTGTAGCCGAAGTCGTCGGTCTGGCCGTAGATCGTACCCGGCTTGATTCCGGCGCCGGCTAACCAGACCGTAAAAGAGCGGGGATGGTGATCGCGTCCGTAGTCTTGCGGCGTGAGCTTGCCCTGCGAGTAGTTGGTGCGTCCGAATTCGCCCCCCCAGACGACCAGCGTGTCGTCCAGCAGGCCGCGCGCGGCCAAATCGGTAATCAGGGCATAGCAGCCCCGGTCGACGTCGGCCGCCTGGCGGCGAATGGCTCCCGGCAGACCGCCGTGATGGTCCCAGCCGGGATGATAAAGCTGAATGAATCGCACGTCCCGTTCAGCCAGCCGGCGGGCGATCAGGCAATTGGCCGCGAATGTGCCCGGCTTGTCGACGTCGGGTCCGTATAGCTCGCGGGTGGCGTCCGACTCGTCGGCCAGGTTGATCACGTCCGGCACGCTGGTTTGCATGCGGAAGGCCATTTCATACTGGGCCACGCGAGCGTTGATTTCCGGATCGCCCAGGTCCTCGTACTCGGCGGCGTGCAGTTCGGCCAGGCGGTCGAGCATGCGGCGGCGGGCATTGCTGCTGAGACCATCCGGATTTTGCAGATAAAGCACCGGTTCGGCGCCGGAGCGAAACTGGACTCCCTGATGCGTGCTGGGCAAGAAACCGTTCCCCCACAGTCGGGCGTAGAGCGGCTGATCGATGCGGTCCTTGGATACCAGCACCACAAAGTTCGGCAGGTTGTCGTTGGCGCTGCCCAAGCCGTAGCTCAGCCAGGCGCCGATGCTCGGCCGACCGGCCAAATGATGCCCGGTCTGGCAGAAGGTGATGGCCGGATCGTGATTGATGTGCTCGGTTTGCATTGAGCGCACGAAGCACAAGCGATCGGCCATCTTGGCGGTCCAGGGCAGCAGCTCGCTGACCCAAGCGCCGCCTTGACCATGCTGATCGAATTTGAAGATCGACCCGGCCAGCGGCAGGTGGGCCTGATTGCCGGACATGCCGGTCAGACGCTGCCCCATGCGCACGCTTTCAGGCAGATCCTGGCCGTTCATCTGGTTCAGCAGCGGCTTGTGATCGAACAGGTCGAGTTGCGAGGGTCCGCCAGCCATGAACAGGTAGATCACCCGTTTTGCTTTCGGAGCGAAATGTGGCTGCGGCAGGATTCCCGGTGTGCCCGCGGCCATAACGCGCGGCGAAGATTGCCCTAGCAGATCGGCCAGCGCCATGCCGGCCAGTCCCAAACCGCAGCGGCGGAAGAATTCGCGACGCGGCAACAGCGGATACGTCTGATCGCAAAACACGCGGGGGGTTCTCCGTCGGGGGTCGCTTGGATTTCCTTAGCGCATGTGGACCGATTCGTCGTGATTCATGACGGCGGTGGCCAAAACCGTCGCGGCCGCCACGTCGGCCACGTCCAGCGACGCGTCCGACGCCGTTTCGCCGACCGCGATCAGCTTGCGGGCCGCGACCTCGTCGGCCGCAAACAGGGCTCGCTGCTCGTCGAATAACTGCGTCAGGATTTTTTGCTCGCGCTCGGTCGGCACGCGAGCGGTCAACAGGCGAAACAGCCAGGCTACCTGCTGGGGCCGATCCGCCGGGGCCTCGCGCAGCATGCGCACGCCGGCCAGCCGCGCCGCTTCGACAAACTGCGGATCGTTGAGCAGCACCAGCGGCTGAAGCGGCGTGCTGGTCGACTGCCGGCGCACGGTGCAATAGCTGCGATCCGCGGCGTCGAACGTGGCCAACATCGGCGGCGGAATCGTGCGCCGCCAGTAGGTGTACAGGCTCCGCCGATACAGGTCCGGGCCGTGACTTTGGTCGTAACTCTTTTCGTTCCCCGAGATATCCCAGAGCCCAGCGGGCTGATAGGGCTTGACGGCCGGTCCCCCCAATTTTTCAACAAGCAAGTTGCTGGCCGCCAGCGCCTGATCGCGAAGCATTTCCGCCGTCAACCGGCGGACCGGCGAGTGGGTCAGGTAGCGATTTTCCGGATCGCGCTCGCGGGCCATCCCACTGGCGCGCGACTCCTGCCGATAGACCGTCGACAACGCCATCTGGCGCAGCAGGCGTTTCGTGTCCCAGCCCTGGGCGATGAAATCGCGGGCCAGCCAATCGAGCAGATCGGGATGCGAAGGCGACGCCCCTTGAGAACCGAAGTTGTCGCTCGTCTCGACAAGACCCCGACCGAACATCAACTGCCAATAACGGTTGACCGTCACCCGCGCCAACAGCGGCTGCTCGGGATCGATAAGCCAGCGGGCCAGGCCGAGCCGGTTTCGGGGTGCATCGGCCGGCAGCGGCGGCAGCGCGGCCGGGGTGTCGGCCTGGACCTGCTCGCCGGGCTGATCGTAATTGCCGCGCTTTAAAATGAAGGCCGGCTTGGGCCGGGGCAACTCTTGCATCACCATCGCTTCGGCGATCGGGTTGACCAGCGCCTGCTGGGCATCGCGCGCGGCCTGAAGGCGGGCCAGCGCTTCGCTCCGCGGCGGATAGGCGGTGGCCAAAAAATAGGCCCGCAGCCCGCTCCGCTGCTGGGCCGAGAGGGTGTCGCTCGGAGTTGCCAGCGCTGTGGTTAACGAGCCCAGCCCGGCCTGTTCGGCCGCTTCTAACGGGCTCAGCTGGCGAGCGAAAATGGCGAAATCGTCGACTTCGCCGTCCCGAAACCCGTTGTCGCGAAAGCGATAGCCGATGGCCAGATCGGGCTCGCTTCCATCGTAGGTGATGTCCTTGTAGAGATTGTCGCGAAGCGTCTCCACTTCGGCCGGCCGGCCGTCGAGATACAGCCGCACGCCCGATGCCCGGCTCGAACCGTCGTAGGTGATCGTCAAATGGGTCCAGGCTGCCGGCTCGATCTGCTCGCGGGTGCGGACCTTCAGTGCGTTGCCGGGCCAGAAATGGTACAGCCCAAAGGCCACGTGGCCGTCTTCAAGCAACAAATCGTAGCCACGGCTGGCCGCATCGGCCGGTGCCTGAGAGTGGTGCAACACCACGGCGCGGCCGGTGGGCTTGGGCTGGCGGACGGCTATCGCCAACGAAAACGGACTGCTGCGATGGAAATGTCCCTGCGTTGGAAAGTGGATTCCGTTCTCTCCGTCCAGGGCCAAGGCGTTGCCGTGGCGACCGGGCACAATCCGCGGACTCTCGGTCGCTTCGCCGGGTGGACTGGCGGCGATGGCGTTGGCCAGTTTGTTACCCTCGATCGCATCCAGAGAAAAGCCGGCGACCTGGCCGACCAGCGGGCCCGGGACCGGCCGCTGGCCCAGCCAGGCCGAAAACGCCTCGTCCGCGCCGCGGCTCCACTTCGCTCAGCGCCGCCTCGCTAGCGGAGATCTGCTGGGCCAGCTCCGCCAGCCGGCGATCCTGGTCCGGCGTGGTCAGCAACAAGGCCGGCGTGGGAGTGGCGGCCGTGAAGTAGGATGTCTGTCCCGACTCGTCGACGTTCTGAAAGAATGCCAGCATCGAGTAAAAGTCGCGCTGTGTCAGCGGGTCGTACTTGTGATCGTGGCAGCGCGTGCACTCGAACGTCAGTCCCAAAAAGGCCGTTGCGAAAGTGGTCACGCGATCGACATTGTAGGCCACGCGAAACTCTTCCTCGACGATGCCCCCTTCCTCGTTCTGGCAGTGCAAACGGTTGAAGGCCGTAGCCAGCCGCTGCTCTTGCGTTGCGCCCGGCAGCAGGTCGCCGGCCAACTGCCAGGTGACGAACTGATCGTAGGGGAGGTTCCGATTGAACGCCGCCACCACCCAGTCGCGATAAGGCCACATCGGCCGAAAACGATCGACCTGATAGCCGTGCGTGTCGGCATAGCGGGCCACGTCGAGCCAATCGGCCGCAATCCTTTCGCCGAAGCGCGTGGATGCCAAAAGCCGATCGACCACCCGCTCGTAGGCGTCGGTCGACGTGTCGGCCAAAAACGCATCGAGCTCGGCCGGCGTCGGCGGAAGGCCGGTCAGGTCCAGCGTCACGCGGCGCAGCAGCCGCTCGCGCCCGCATCGGGGGCCAAGCTGCCCAGGTCGTGCTGGCCAATTTTTTCCAGCACGAACGCATCGATCGGCGTGCGCAGGCGGGCGGCCTGGTCGTCGGGCACGCGCGGCGGCTCCGGCCGCTTCATCGGCAGCAGCGACCAGTGATCTTCATACTCGGCGCCTTCGGCGATCCAGCGCCGCACCAGCGCCGCCTCGGCCAGCGTCAAGGCCGCCTTGTTGGAATCGGCGGGGGGCATCCGCAAGTCGGCATCGGCTGCCGTAACGCGGGCGATCAACTGGCTCTGGTCCGGCTGGCCGACGACGATGGCGGCTCCGCCGTCGCGGGCTTGCGTGGCCCCCTCGCGCGTATCGATCCGCAGGTCGGCTTCGCGCCGCTTCGAGTCGGGCCCATGGCAGGCAAAACAGCGGTCCGATAATATCGGCCGGATCTGCTCGTTGAAGCGAACGGGCCGCTGGGCCAGGGCGTTTCCGACACTCGCGGTGGCCAGCACGGTCGAAACGAAAATGCGCAAAGCAGCACGCCAGGCAGTCGCGGTGAACATGAAACCATCGCTTGATCGGCGTCAAACGGCTCGATTCGGACCCAGGGCCAAATCGACGGCAGCCTCGGGCCGCGGTAACGGTGGCAGGATCTTCATCTTCGCAAGAACGATCGGGCGACGTCAAACCGGGTCAGCAGATTTCCTGGTCTTTTTTCAGTCGGGCAAGCGGTTTTGTGCGATTGCGCAGGTTCATGGGGCTGGAACATTCGGCTTTGTTCGAGCGCGGTAATGCGGTAGGGTACTGCCGCATTCAGGCGGCCCAGTGCGTGTTTCAAGAACCCGTTCCGCGGCCCATGAGGGGGTTTTTGCCCAAAATCATGCTACGTTCCAACCGCGTATTCCATTGGTTGATTGCTCAGTGGCAGTGGCCCGCCGCCAGCCTGTTCGCGGGGTGTTTTCTGCTCCTTTTGGTTCCACTGTGGTACGTGGCCGCGGGGCCGGTTCTGGCCGTCGTCTTTTTACAGCTTCCCATTTACATGCTGCATCAATGGGAGGAGCACGCCGGGGATCGCTTCCGAAAATATGTCAATTTGCATGTCGGCGGCGGCCGCGAGGCCCTGACTCCCTGGGCCACCTTTTGGATCAATTCGCTGGGCGTCTGGCTGGTCGATCTGGTGGCCTTGTACCTGGCCGTTTTCGTCCGGCCAGCGCTGGGCCTGATTGCAGTCTACCTGCCGCTTGTCAACGGTCTGGCCCACGTGGGGCAGGCCGTCGCTCTCGGCGAGTACAACCCTGGCTTGTGGACGGCGGTTGTGTTGTTTCCGCCTACGGCCGGCTGGGGCCTGTACGTGATCGGCACCTTGGGGGCGGATTGGTCGGCCCAGCTGATCGGCATCGCCGTGGCAGTGGCCGTGCACGTGGCCATCATCATACACGTGGTACGCCGGATCAGGCGCCTGTCGGCCGCTGAGGGACAAGTCGCCACTTCTCAGTGACCCTCAGCGGAACGTCAACGGAAACGGTACAAGCCCGAGGCGCAGCCGCGCAACTCCCAGCAGGGTGGCCAGCCCGATCAGGCCCAAGACCCAACTCGAGGGCTCCGGGACGGAATTCAGTAGCGCCAGCCGTCGGGCGCGGTTCGCAGCTGGCTCCACGGTGTGGCCGTTGGGCCAGAAGTCGTTGGCGGTGGTGCTGCCCGCGGAAAGCCGGCGCGGCGGCATTACTAGTCCTCCAATAGGCGATAGAGCGACCTGCGCGAGATGCCCAGTGCGCGGGCCGCGGCTGACTTGTTACCGTCATAACGGCGCAGCGCCGCCTGCACGACGGTTTTCTTGATTTGTTTCAGTCCGCTGCCAAAAGTGACGGAGACCTGATCCTCGTTGCCCTCGGCCACGCCGGGAGCGATGACGTTCAAGGATGCTTCAGTGCGCCATCCGACTTTCGGCATGCGGACCAGAGCGGCAGTCACGGCGATTTCCGTGACGGGCTTGACCAAGATATCGCTGACCCCGTTTCGAATGGCCTCGATCGAGTGTTCGGCCGATGGGTGACGAGTCAACAGGATAAATCGTATCGCGGGCCGTAGCACACGGCATTCGTTTACCAGCGATATGCCATTGCCGTCGGCGAGCGTCGTCTCGCTGAACACGATTTCCGGCGCCTCCTGTTGCACCAGGGCCAGCGCTTGGCTGATCGTGTCGGCAGTTTTCACGCGGAAGCCGGCCGCCCGCAGGGGTAGTGGGCCAGTTTGAAATTGAAGGCCACTAGGCCTGCTTTTTCCTGATCTGCTCGATGCTTTTCTCGGCATAGGCGCGATGCTCTGGCCACCTTTCTGCGCCGTACTGATAAAGGGCCACAGCTTGATCCCAGTCGCCATCGGCGTCCAGTTCCGATGCGGCAAGGAACGTATCATCGGGGTTCTTGTAGTCGGCGCGCGGCCGGTTGACCGTCTCCTGATTTGGGCGCATGGCGAGCCACGCGAGGACTCCAAGGGGGCCGAATATGAGGACGATAGGAAGTGCCGCCCCAGATTGGCCGCGTCTGCGGGTGTCGCGAATCACCCAGGAAATACTCCAGGCCCATGCGGCCAGGAGGGCGATGAAGATCGGAAGGACGAATGCCAGCAGGATCATATCGTCCGTGCTCATGGATCGCATCGCTCAGCGTGAGTTTGATTATTGAAATCCCGTCGGGCATAATTAGACCATGCCCACCAAACCAAGCAAGAAGCCCAGAGAGCCCGATTTCAGCCAGATTGCTCGCCGGGTCGTCGACCAGGCCACTGGCTACAAGAAGCCGGCAAAGACCGCCAAGAAGCGGAAGCCCGCCTAAGCCGCAATCTGCGGCATGCCGAATCGTCAAGAATCGCGGCGACCATTATTGCCATACGGAAAACAGCAGCTATATTTGCTGTATGGCAAAAAAGAAAGGCCGAGGCAGGCCAAAACTACCGAAGAGCAAGAGCAAGACGGAAGTCGTCACCCTGCGGCTGCAAGCTGCGGAGCGAAAGCTTCTGTCCGCCGCCGCCAAGAAGAGCGGGCAAAGACTGTCGGACTGGATGCGATCTGTGTTGCTCCAGTCCACGAGCCCAGGCTATACTCAGGGCTTAAATGCCGAAGGCGTGCCAAGTATCGGCACGCCTTCGGACTTCTGAAAAAATAATTGACCTCTGTCCCGCTTCGCCCGTTGGTGCCGTCAAGCTTCCTCGGGGTGTGGGCGGGGGTCTTTTTTCTGCCTAGCGCATCCGGGCTCGGTCCGTCATTCCCATTGCGCGCGAACACCTTCTCACGCTTCTCCTCCTTGGTTACTGGATGGTTCGAGCATCTCTACATACTTCTTGAGCCGATCCCACAGCGCTTTTGGAAGCGGGTCGGGGGTTTCGAGTCGCACGAGTCCGCCCGCCTCCTTGTATTGCCACACATTGCCAGTGACAGTGCTCGTAACGAGCGGAGCGGCAGTAGGGACTGTTGTCGTCGCGTTGCTGCGCAAGATGACATTGATGGCATCTTCCTGCGCCCCATCTGGCTGATCATCGGCGGGGGTTGGCGTATTCCGTGTGGCCGTGTGCAGGGCCGCGCCGTATCGCAAGTACCCTCCCTCGTCAATGAGCCCTAGTTCGCTCAGCGACGACACAAAAAGGCTTGCCGCTCGCCCCGCCCAGCTCGACGGCACCGCACACTCGCGATGGACTAAATTGGAAAGTAGGTTGGGGCCGGGAACCCGCTTTCCGTCAAACCGATCTATCAGGTGCGCGTAGACCGTCGGTGTTTTCATGAATCCCAACATGGCGATCCGAGCCGCAGACTCAGTTGTTGGAAAGAAATAATCGTGTCCAGCATCAGTCAGCTTTAAGGCCCGCGAGCCCTCGACAATCCCCCAGCATTTCGTGCTGGCGCAAAGCTGATAGAAGCTCGGAGAACTGTCGCCCATGCTGATCACGCCGGCAATCACGCTCTTGGGCAATTCGCCGCCACCGTGATCCTTAATAACACTGCCAAGCTTCAGCCCGGCGCTAAGGGGATTGTATGGATAGCCGCCCTCGCCTGGAGACTTTCGAGGGGGCTTGGGAGTTACTTTGGTCTTTGCCATACCCAGAGTCTATGGCCATTCACGGCCTGGGTCAATGCCTTGGTGTAAATCTTAGGAGAAATCTTAGAGGCCCATAGACACGACTTATTTTATGGCATACAATAAATCGCGTTGCAAGAAATGGCTGGAAAACAAGGGGCTCCTACGATGGCGAATATCCTGACGACCGAAAAACGAGTTGCAGTTATTTCGGCCCTGACCGAAGGCTGCTCGGTTCGATCCACGGTGCGACTAACCGGCGTGGCTAAGGACACGGTGCTGAAACTCGTCGGCATGGTCGGTAAAGTGTGTCTCGATTACCAGGACACCGTGCTTCGCAACTTGCCCTGCAACCGAATTGAATGCGATGAAATTTGGTGCTTCTGCTACGCCAAGGATAAGAACCTTCCGGCCGCGATGCGCGGCATGCCGGGCGTCGGTTCGATCTGGACTTGGACTGCGATGTGCGCCGATTCCAAGCTCATGCTTAGCTGGCGACTTGGGGCGCGCGATGCCGCAAACGCCCATGCCTTTATCAGCGACGTATCGGAGCGGCTCGCGAACCGGGTCCAAATGACGACGGACGGCAACCGGGTCTATCTGGATGCGGTTGAGGCTTACATGGGCGGCATGGTCGACTATGCCCAGCTAATCAAGCAGTTTGGCCAGAGCGAATCGCCAGAGCGTTCCTACAGTCCCGCCAAGTGTCTTGGAACAAAGAAGCGACAGATTGACGGCAATCCCGATATGTCGCTGGTGTCGACCAGCTATGCCGAGCGCCAGAATCTCAATATCCGAATGAAAAATCGCCGGTTCACTCGGCTCACGAACGCCTTCTCCAAGAAGGCTGAGAATCTGGCTTACTCGGTGGCAATCGACTTCATGCACCACAACTTTTGCCGCCGGCATCAAACGCTAAAAACAACCCCTGCCCGGCGCTCGGCATTGAAAAGCGGACATGGACCGTGCGCGACATCGTGGAACTATTGCCAGTCGCGTGCCAAAAGGGAGAATTCTGAAAAGGAAACTGGCCCACTACCCCCGCAGGGCCTGGCAGACGATCTCGCTCGCGACCCGGTCGTCATCGACAACCAAAGCCAATATCACCTGGTCCAAGCCGCACATGGGAAGCGCCAACCGCGTTCGAGGCGTCTGCACGGGTTACCGCCGACTCCAACATGAAGTCGAATCTGCTAGACGGGCGCCGCGATTATAGCTGGCCAGGTCGCAGAGAAACGCGAAATGATTCAAGAACGCGAACGACTGTATCGAATTGGCACAGTCTGCGAGTCGCGTACTGCAATGCGTGGACTGCGCCTTTCACCGCCGCTAGCTCTGCGTGGGCCGCGATCTGCGTCGGCCCCCTAGCAAGGTTGACGTCAAGAGGCGCAAGTCGATCGAAGGCGACTGCCGAGTGGGAGAATGAAAAGTTGAAGTGGCGCGTAATGTCGCGCTGCGTAATGTCGCGCTGTTACGCGCTATTGATTAGCGCCCTTATCAACAAGTGCGCAAGCGCGCACCGGACTGTTCATGAATCGTGAGTGGGTTTGGGCGAAGAGGTCTCGTTGTTTTTTTTGCCGCTATCCCTCGCAGCGCCAAATGTTGTTATGATGATCGACCGCCGTGACAATAAAGCGCCTGCGCCTGAATATTGCGTTCCTGAGAACCACCTCACCCATCGACCCCGACATGATACGGAGACGATTGTCGATGGCGAGGACCGGTCCGGTATGTTGAAAGGCGGAGCCATGATGTTAGAGGAATCGATCCGTCTCTCGTCGCAAGAGATCAACGCGCGGTTCGATCTGCTGGCGACGGACGCCAAGGAGTACGCCGCCTTCCTGGTCGGACTCGAAGGACATCTGCTCTGTTGGAACGCCGGAGCGCAACGCATTCTCGGCTACCAATCCACAGAAATCATCGGGCAGCATTTTTCCCGCTTCTTTACGCCCGAGGACATCATCACGGGCCAGCCCGAGCACGAACTAGCCACGGCGTTGTCGGAAGGCCGGGTTGACAGCGGTTGCTGGCAAGTACGGAAAGACAATACACGGTTTTGGTGTCAGGCAGTCTTGACACCGCTGTTCGATGAGCGGAAGCAGGCTCGGTCGTTCGTGAGAGTGCTGCACGACCTCACGGAAAGCGGGGGGGAGCAGGCCCAGCGAAAACGCGCGGACCGCCTGGCCGAAGCCAATCGAAGCCAGGAAGAATTCATGGCCTTGCTTTCCCATGAATTACGCAGTCCGCTGTCGCCTATTCTTAACGCCCTGAGCATTCTGCGGCGGATGAGGACCAACGACCCGATCATCGAGCAAGCCGGAAACATCATCGACCGCCAGGTGGGAGTCATGGTGCAACTGGTGGATGATCTGTTGGACATCAGCCGGATCACCAAAGGGAAATTGCGGCTGACCAAAGAACAGGTCGAACTGCGTGTCGTCGTCAATCGTGCTGCCGAGACCGTGCGCCCCTTCATGGACGCACGCAAACACGAGTTCTCGGTATCGCTTCCGATCAAGCCGGTGTGGGTCGAGGCGGATCCGGCTCGAATGGAGCAAGTGGTGGTCAACCTGCTCAACAATGCCGCGAAGTACACCGACACGGGCGGACTCATTCGGATGAGCATCGAGCAAGAAGGGGCCGACGCGGTGATTCGGGTGCGGGATAACGGCGTCGGCATCGCCCCGGGGGTGCTGCCCCACATCTTCGAGCTATTTACCCAGATAGACGGCTCATTCGGTCGGTCGTACGGCGGATTGGGGATCGGTTTGGCACTCGCTCGCAACCTGGTGGAGATGCACGGAGGAAGGCTGGAAGCGATCAGTGCCGGATTGGGAACAGGATGCGAATTCACGATCGTGTTGCCGGCGTTGTTAGACCCCTCCTCGCAGGAAACTAAAGTTGCTCTCGACGCGGGACAATCGGTCGGACGGCCCCTGCGGGTGCTGGTCGTGGAAGATAGCGTCGATGCCGCCGACAGCCTGAGCCTGCTGTTGCGGCTGTACGGTCACGATGTACAGGTGGCTCGCACCGGCCCCACAGCCTTGGAAATGCCACCGACTTATCGGCCCGACGTCGTGCTGCTGGACATCGGCTTACCGGGCATGGACGGCTATCAGGTTGCCAGGCGTTTGCGGGAAAGGCCGGAGTACAAAGACGTGATGATTTGTGCCTTGACCGGCTATACTCCCAGTGAAGCAGACCGCCAGCGTCAACAGGAAACGGGATTCAACCACTACTATGTCAAACCCGTGGAACTGGCGAAACTGCTCGAACTGTTCAATACCGTCCCTCCAGCGGAGTCCTGACCGCCGTGCCGGAATCGCGCCCGGCACCATCGGCTTGGGTTACTTGCTGCCCAGCAGGCGATAGAGCGACCGGCGCGGAATGCCCAGCGCGCGGGCCGTTGCCGACTTGTTGCCGTCATAGCGGCGCAGCGCCGCCTGCACGACCGTGCGTTTGATTTGTTTCAGTCCGCCGCCGAAGGTGACCGAGACCTGATCCTGGCTGGGCTCGGCCGCGGGCATCGAGAGTACCCGGATCGGAGCGGGGCTACACCATCCGACTTTCGGCATGCGAACCAAAGCGGCGGCCACGGCGATGCCTGTGATGGGTTTCAGCAGGATATCGCTGACCCCGTTTCGCATCGCCTCGATCGAAAGTTCGGCCGACGGCTGACGCGCCATCAGGACGAATCGCAGCGCGGGTTGCAGCACACGGCATTCGAACACCAGCGATATGCCGTTGCCGTCGGCGAGCGTCATTTCGCTGAACAAGATTTCCGGCGCTCCTGTTCCACAATGACCAGCGCTTGACTCATCCTGTCGGCGGCTTTCACGCGGAAGCCGGCGGCTCGCAGGGCTCGGCAAACGATCGCACTTGTGAGCTGGTCGTCATCGACGACCAAAGCCAATTTTACCACATCCATGCCGCGCATCGGAAACGCCCCCAGCGTTAGAGGTGCCCGCAAGCGTTATCGCCAGCCCCGTCGTGAGGCCCGCATCAGGTAGGATCGAAATCGGGATAATCGTTGAGCGGACTGCATGGAAACGCGAAATGGTTCGAGAATGTCGTAAAACGAATCGAAACGACACACGCCGTGCTTCGTGTATGCCTGGCGATCTCGATTGATCATCACCACCCATTTGTATCCGTCGAAGGTGCGCGAGGCGACGCATGTGTGCTGAAAGGATGCATGTCGACACTCGTCAGAATATTGGCTGGGGCTGCGATTGGCATGGAACATCAGCGTTCGGGCTCTTGATTCGTGAACGTGCTAAAATGCACAGGCGCTGCCGAGCTTTCTTGTGGCCCACTTCCATTCGAAGTTTGCAGCTAGCAGGTTGTTGAAAATTACGTGGCACGCTCTTCCAGGCCGTGAAAATCCGCCCGAACATCACATCGGCAAGATGCCCATGCCACTTTTTCAACGAGCGGCTCGCCGTTGGCCATCTGGGCTGCGCGATTCGGCGCTCAGCAGGCGATAGAGCGACCTGCGCGGGATGCCCAGGGCACGAGCCGTGGCCGACTTGTTGCCGTCGTAACGGCGCAGCGCCGCCAGCACGACGGTCTTTTTGATTTGCTTCAATCCGCCGCCAAACGCGACGGAAACGCTATCTTCGCTGGGTTCGATCACGACCGCCGCGACCACTTGCGCGGGAGATTCGTAACGCCATCCGACCTTTGGCATGCGAACCAGAGCGGCCGCCACGGCGAAACCCGTGACGGGCTTGAGCAAAATATCGCTGACCCCGTTTCGCATCGCTTCGATCGAAATCTCGGCCGACGGTTGACGAGCCATCAGCACAAATCGCAGCGTGGGTTGCAGCACACGGCACTCGAAGACCAGGGCGATGCCGCTGCCGTCAGCGAGCGTCATTTCGCTGAACATGACGTCTGGCGCCTCATTCTCCAGCAGCGCCAGCGCTTGGCTGATCCTGTCAGCGGTTTTCACGCGATAGCCGGCGGTGCGCAGAGCCCGGCAAACGATCGCACTCGTGATCGGGTCGTCATCGACAACCAAGGCCAACGTGACCTGATTTATGACACGCACTGGGAAACGCCTCCTGCGTTAGAGGGCTCCGGAAGCGTTGATGCCGACCCCGTCATGAGGTTGGGCCTATTGGAACCGGAATCGGGATTATAGTTGATCGGGCCGCACGCAAACGCGAATTAGTTTGAGAATGTGGTAAATCGCATCGAAACGACACAGCATGCTTGTCGCGCATCGTGACCGGTGACAGTGCTTCGTCACCGACGCAAGTTCGCGTGACACAACGCGTGCCCCCCCCGCAGAAGTTTTCGGAGCACTTGCCGTTCGATGCTCATGAGAATATCAGCTCGTGAAATCGTTAGCGTAGAGCATCACCAGCAGCGCGATTGATTAGTACATGGCTGCAATTATGCGCGAGCAAAACCCGGCATTTGAATGCTGCGCGTCGAACCTGAGTTTGCTGCTAGCCGCAAAATTGCAAGCCAACGGATTGTCGTATCGGCACTGTGGCGGGCTGCGCATTGGCGCAGGCCAGGCGACTGAACCGCTGGAGATCGCGAGGCTACGATGCATGAAGCTCCC
This sequence comes from uncultured Planctomycetaceae bacterium, assembly GCA_963793635.1. GTDB lineage: Bacteria > Planctomycetota > Planctomycetia > Pirellulales > PALSA-1355 > CAWCAX01. Next base: position 2,336,370 of record CAWCAX010000004.1, on the reverse strand, counting down.
GTCGAGCCTCGACGCGAGCTCGCTTGGCGGTGCGCTAAATCGGAAGCGGTCCTGGGCCGCGCCTGTTTTCAATCTGGAGAAGTAAGTCCCGCAATGAATACTCGGTCCCGCATTTGCCGTCAAGATCCGGATTGAAACGAAGGCCGAGCAAGCCTTCGTTATGCAGATCCTTGACCAGGAACAGCAAATCTTGGTCGTTTGCCACGCAGTGGACCTCCCATGGTTCGTTCTTACGCGCATGCGTGAACCGTGCGGTGAATTCCGCCGATTCGAAGGCGATCCTATGCGCTCGGCTGCCGTTTGGTTTTTTCGGATGCGGCGCGTTGTCCTTGCGCCGGCGCACGATCCAGATCGGCAAAACAAATTCAAACATGAGAAGCAACGCCCAGGCAAGCCGCCGGAACCGATCGAGGATCGCCGGAGCCGGCAAGGCCTAAATAGGACTATCAGCTAGAGAGCTGGCGTCCCGTCGCGTGCGAAAGATGGCCGGAAAGCAAAGCCGGCCTCGCCTGCGGATCGTCAGAGAAGAGTCGCAGCCCGCATTGTAACAACATCCGAGCGCCAATGCGCAAAATGCGCATGCGCTCGAATCCAACCGCGGGGCGAGAAGGTCTTGGCGACCATTCGCCGCTGTTCCCCGTTGCGGCACGTGCTCCCAGGATTGTTGACCCCGCACAAAAGAGCAGGGGCGTCTTTTCGCTGGCCTTGATGCGGGCTTTCACGGCGCGCGGATGCAAGCATTAAGTTGAGTCAACCTGACACATCGTCCGCTTGCGCGTCAGCCGTGGCGTCGGAAGTGTGGGCGGGGGATTATTCGCAAAACGAGACGAAAATCAGCTGCATGGCTCGCTCCCCAAATCCTATGATCATCATTGCCCACCAACTCGCGGAGCGCCGAAACGGCCATTTACGACGGAGATTGCCCAATGCAATACAAAGCCCTGCTAACCTCATCAGTCCTCTTGTTGACCGGCTGTGATCCGAGTCAGCCGACGCCCGTTCAGCAAGCACCCGCGGCGCAAGTCGAAGTCGGCGGTCCGCAAGGTGGGGTCCACGTCCATGACCCGGCGGGCGGCACCCAGGTGGACGTCGACAGAAGCGGCGTTCACGTCGAGGCGCCGAACACCAAAGTAAACGTGCCGTAGGGTGCTTCAAAACAGTTCGCGGATCACATCGCCCTGCGGAATTGCCTCGATGGGCCGGCCGGAACGATCGACGGTGACCGTCCGCGGATCGACTCCCAGCACGTGAAAGATTGTGGCGTGCAAATCGCCCGGAGTCAGCGGGCGGTCTTTGGGCACCTCGGCCTTGCTGTCGGTCGAGCCGACGATGCGCCCGCCCCGCACTCCGCCGCCGCCGATCAGACAACACAGCGCGTTGCCCCAGTGATCGCGCCCCGGCGTCCCCTTACTGCCGGCCGGCCCGCCGTTGCCGCCGTCGTTCATCTTGGGCGTGCGGCCGAACTCGCCGCACACTAGCACCAACACCTTGTCGAGCATGCCGCGGTCGTGCAGATCCTCGAACAAGGCGGAAACCATCCGGTCTAAGTTCGGCAGGTAGCGCTCCATGCTTTCCTTCAGGTCCCAATGGTTGTCCCAGCCGCCGCAGTGCACGGTGACAAACGTGCAGCCGGCTTCGACCAGCCGGCGGGCCAGCAAAGTGCTCTGGCCCCAGGGGGTCCGGCCGTAGCGGTCGCGAACTTTTTCCTGCTCGCGCGAGAGATCGAACGCCTGCGCCGCTTTGCTGCCGGTGACCAGGTCGTAGGCCTCGCGATGGAACCGGTCGAGGGCGTCGAACGAGCGGTTGGTATCCACGTCGCGCCGCAGGCGGTCGAAGTGTTCGAGCAATCCGCGGCGGTCTTCGAGCCGGTCGATCGACAGCCCGCCCGGCAATTGCAAATTCTGTACGCTGAAATTCGCGGCGTTGGGGTCGCCGGCCGTCTCGAATGGGTCGTACTGACTGCCCAGATAATTGCCGCCGTAATAGCCCGGCCGCAGTCCGACGCTCATGGCGTAGGGCACCGCCACCTGGGCCGGCATCCCGGGCCGGCGAGGGCCGGTCGCCTTGGTGGCGATCGCGCCGATGAACGGGTACTTGCCGGTCGTATTGAGCCCATTCACGCCGCCGCGGCCGGTAAGCATCCAATGGCCGCCGGAAAAATGATCGCCGTTGTCGTGGTGCAGCGAACGCAGGATCGAGAACTTGTCGGCACAGCGGGCTTGCAGCGGAAACAGCTCGCTGATGTCCATGCCCGGGACGTTGGTGTGGATCGGCGACCAAATGCCGCGATACTCGGCCGGGGCATCGGGCTTGAGATCGTACAGGTCGATATGGCTGGGACCGCCGTCGAGCCAAATCAGGATCACCGAGGTATCTTTGGCCGGCTGGCCGACCCCGTCACCGACCGACGTATTGCTGGCCCTGGCCTCGCGAGCCCGCAGCAGATCGGCCAGGCCCAGCGAGCCCATGCCGGCCAGCCCGAGTTGCACGAAGCTGCGGCGGCTCAAACCGTCGCAGTAACCCGCAGTCCGCCCGGCATCGATTCGCAGCACAGGCATGTCCCTCCGATTGCCAACGCATCGGATCTCATTTATGTGATTTACAGCATAAACATTTGGCCGGGCGCCGTCAAACGGAGGCGATCCACCGCCACGGCGGTCGTCGTGCGCTCATGAGATCGGGCCGAGCGCGAGTCGATGCTGTCATGGGTTGGCGCCGATGGGATGCGATTGGCGCTTGGCCGATGGAATAAAAACGGGCGGGCCCTTCAGAGGCCCGCCCGTTCACACACAGCACTCAAGTCTCTGTCCCTAACTCCCCGAAAGGGCCAGCAACCCAAGATGCTCAATCGTATTTCAGCTTTTGGTCACGCCCAACGAAGCCAACGGCCGGAACCGTCGCGGAGCCCGCTCGGCCGACGGGCCGGGCTTTTCGGGCGCAGGCTGCACGGATTCGGGAGCCGGCGTCGGAGCCATCGAAGGGCCGCCGTCCGACGGACTGCCGTCAATCATGGCGCCGCCCGACTGGCACGTGTCGCAGCTCGGGGCGCCACAGCCACAAGCATTGCGATGGCAATGTTTGCCGAACAGTTTGCAGTGGTGTCGACAGCCGCAACCGCAGCCGCTGGCCATCGAGGCGCCGCAGCCACAACCGCTGGCAATGGGGGCGCCGCAGCCACATCCGCAGCCCAGGCCGCCGTATGCCAGCGGGCCGCCGAACCCGCCGCCAAAACCGCCACCCCAACCGCTGCCGGTGTTGGCAAAATGGCGATGAGGTCCGCAAGGACGCGCACGATAACCGCTCCACAGACCGGCGCAACCGTTCGGCGAATCCAGCTCGGCATTGCCGCCGCCGTTGCAACCGCAGCCGTCCGCTGCCGCCGGAGCGTAGCCGCCTTGGCTGTACATGGTACCGTCGGGCTGACCCAGCATGTTTCGCAGGCTGGAAAACCGAGCCGGGGCACCTTGACCATTGGCCCCATCGTCATTCAGATCGGCGGCCTGACTCCCGGCGCCCAACGCGCACACGACCACACAAACCGCAAGGCACAACTTCCACATGACTCGCATCTCCTTTTGCTTTCTCGCCCCCAACCACAGGGGCTATCGCGGCCACGCCAGTTGTAACCCTGAAAGTGAAAACTTGATCACGTTGCACATGGGCTGGATACCACGGCGGGTACTGGCGAGCGACCGCTAAGTAAACATGCCTTGCAGTTGGCAGTTGAGCAAATGCGACCGTTGCATTTAGTGCAACTTTCCCCGATCGCCCGACCATCAAAAACAGGCGCCGGCCGGCGCTAATCCCTAGGAGCCACTCGCCTTGCCGCTACAATTAGGCCGGGATTCGTGATGTTGATCTTTTTCCACATGCCGCCAGGCAGCGAGTCGATCTTGCCGAATTTGTCGATTCTGGCGGCCGTACTGCCTGCCGACCCCGCGGCGCTCGAGGCGCTGGCTTTGGGCCTGATGGGCATTGCGATTCTGGTGCGCGGTCGCGGCGCGCTGCGCGACACGACATTGTGGGCCGCCTGGTGGTGGACTTTGGCTGGCCTGGGGATGGTCACCGGGACGGCCGTGATCGTGGAGTGCGGCTTGCCACAGGCCTCCCTCAAGCTGCGCCAAGCGCTCGAATTCGCGGCGGCCATGACCACGTTCTGCCCGCTGATGGCCTTGCTGGGGGCCAAGCGACCGCAGCATCGGGCCTGGCAATGGATCGTGCTCTCGCTGTGGGTCGTGCTGGCGCTGCCCAGCGGCGAATGGCTGCTGTTCAACACGGGCCAGGAGATCCATGCGGCGCGGAGCTGGTTTCTAGCGGTGCTGGTCGGCCTGGGCGCGCTCAATTATCTGCCGACGCGATATTGCCTGGCGGGCTTGCTGTTTGCCGCCGCTCAGGTGGCGCTCGTGGCCCGGTTTCTGCCGGCCTGCGGCTCCGTCTCGCGTTTACCTCCGCAGTGGGCGCTGTTGCTGATCGTGGCGGCGCTGGCGCTGGCGGCTTGGACGCCTGAGGGCAAAGCCGGCGGTGCAGAACCGCTGGATCGCGTTTGGCGCGACTTTCGCAACTTATTTGGAACGGTTTGGGCTTTGCGCGTTGCAGAGCGGATCAATTCGGCGGCCCAGCAAAATGGCTGGAAAGTTCGGCTCGATTGGTCGGGTTTTCACGCCCTGGAGTCCCCCGCGCAGGAACCCATCTCGGCCGAGATTCGTGGGCCGCTCACCAAAACCTTACGAAGTCTGCTGTTGCCGTTTGTAGCACCGCAGTGGATCGCCCGGCGGCTGGAATCGTTCGACCCGCCACTGCGCTGACAAAGTGGACAGCAAAGTGTTTTCAAAGGCCCCGGCGTATTCCATAATGCGGTGCCGCCGGGAAGCGCGTGGTCCGCGTTTCTGCCGGTTGGCAGGCGTCGTGGCAAAAGTCTGATCGCTGAATTGAAAACTTAGATCCGGAGACATCACATGAGATGGGTCGTTGCCTTATCGCTGTTTTCGTTGTTGGCCGTGGGTCTCGTGGCAAGGGCCGCGGACGGAGACCCGAAATACACGATCAAAGAAGTCATGAAAAAAGCCCATACGCCGGATGGCGGGCTGCTGAAGAAGATCGTTTCGGGCGAGGGAACCAAAGAAGACGCCGAGCAGCTAGTCGAACTCTACACATCGCTCGGCCAGAACAAGCCTCCCAAGGGGGAGCCCGGTAGCTGGCAGGAAAAGACGGGTGAGTTGCTCCAGGCCGCCAAGGACGTGGTGGCCGACAAAGAGGGGGCCAAGGCGCGCCTGGAAAAAGCCGCCAACTGCAAGAACTGCCACACCGAGCACAAGCCGCCCGCTTAACGGCCGCGCGCTTAACGGCCGCCCGCTGGATGGCCGCCTGTTTAACGACACCGACATCGCGATACGCGACTTGGCCCGCCCCGGATTGAACCGCTCGGCGGCAGGCTACGGTCCGTCAATGGCAACGGGCGGAAGGATTCCGCCCGTTTAACCGCATTGGCCGTGCGATTGGGGATCGCGCTACTCGATCAACTGCTCCGGCAGGATCTGCCTGCGGCGCGCGCCGACTTGGCGGCGCTCCATTCTTTGGTGAGCGATTCGAAAACGTCGGGTGACTCGTAACGGATGATGTTTTTGCCTTCCGGCATCGGTCCGATCAGCCCTCGGAAAACCGGCAAGCCGCGCAGCCCGAGATCGGTGCTGCAATCGTCGATCCCGATTTGCGTATGCTGCTTCTGGAGGCTTCCGGCTTGTTGTAGTCGCGGATGTGCAGCATGCCGTCGGTACCACGTGTCACAACGCGAAATGTGTCTTTAGCCATCGATTGAAAAACCTTTGCTGTCTGCGGGGAGGACGCGACCATTGTCACGGGTGAGCCAGGACAATCTCTCGTATCGGCCGGCCGCGGCGGGCGGGCAAAAGCATTCTACCGCCGCCCACAGAGCAATGTTAATCGCCCCTGCCCGCACAGCTGCGCCCACCGGCTTTTGGCGCTCCAACCACGGCCGCCGGGCCGTGCAGCCGGTATGGACCGTGCGGATTTTGAGGGCTGCTTGGGGGCGCGAATGCCCAAGTTACTCGCCGAAACTGAACCGCGCTCACCTCAGACCGTCGCGGCAGCCCGCTCCGACGCCGCCTCGCAGCTGGCGAGCAGGATGTCGAGCATTACGTGCAGGTCGGTATTGGTGATGATGCCCACAAGCATCTCGTCGGCCATGACCGGCAGGCAGCTGATACCCTGCTCGAGCATCCGGTGCAGGGCTTCGACCAGCGAAGCGCTGGGCCCGATAGTCACCAGGTCGGTGCTCATCAACTGGCTGGCAGCGATCGCGGCGAGGGCCTTTTTGCTGGGCCGCCGTTCGGCGCCAAAGCAGCGTAGCACGTCGCGATCGCTGATCACGCCTTCCAGCCGCCCCGAGTGGTCGGTCACCAGCAAATGCCGGAAATTCTTGGCGTGGAACAACCGCACCAATTCCAGCGCGGAGGTGGCCGCCGACACGCAGGACGGGGCGCGCGTCATCAGGTCGGCCACGCGCAGGTCACCCAGCCGGGCACCCGACTTCTGCAAGGCCGACAAAACCTGAATGCGTTTGATTTCGGTATGTTGCATGACGATTCCTCCGGCCCCGCAGAATCTTGAAAACTGGCGGCCGCGCATTGCACCCGGATTGACGATTGTGCACGATGCTCAGGCCAGGTAGGTCACCCGCGCGCGAGGCGGGACAACCCACCGGCGCCGCAGCCTGAAAATATAGGTTATGGCCGCTGACGTGCCGGACAATCAGGGGTCCAGCACAGCCACAGGCAGATGGGCCGGCAAGACCAGCCGATGCGGCGCGTTTTGCGGTCTCGCGGTTTTTGCTCCTTGCGAAGCTCCGCCCGACTTTCAGTCCTTCAACTGAAACAGCCGCTTAAGCGCATCCAGCAGACCATGCGGGGTGCCGTGCGCCGCTTCGCTGCGCAGCGATTCCAACGGCGGATGCAAGAGCTTGTTCACCAGCCGATCGAACGATTGCCGAATTTCATCTTGCTCGCGCTGGGCGAGATCCGGCAGTTTGTTAAACAACCGCTGCAACTCGTCCTCCTTCGGCTGGTGCCAGCCTTCGCGCAGCCGCTTGATGATCGGCGCCGTGGCCCGATGATGCAAGTCGGCCATGAATCGGTGGGTCTCCTGCTCGATCACCGCCATCGCGGCCGGCAGCTCCCGCTCGCGGTCCTTGCGGTTGCTGGCACAGACCTTTTCCAAATCGTCGATCGAGTACAGATAGACGCCCAGGCAATCGTTGATCGCCGGATCGAAGTTGCGGGGGATCGCCAGGTCGAGAATCATGATCGGCCGCTGATCTCGGGCAGCTTCGATCGGCTTGAAATCAGCTCGGCTGACGATCGGCTCCGTGGCGCCGGTGGCGCTGATCACCAGGTCGGCCCGGGCCAGCAGCGCGGGCAGCCGCTCCCACGGTTCGGCCCGGCCTTGCCAGCGCTGGGCCAGTTGCTCGGCGCGCTCGAGACTGCGGTTGACGACTGTCAGATGATGCGCGCCTTCGTCTTTCAGATAGCGCAGCGTGTCGTCGGCCATCTCTCCGGCGCCGATGACCAGGATTTGTTTGTCGGCGAAGCTCTCGAACAGTTCGCTGGCAAACTCTCCGATCGCCACGCTGGCCACGCTGACCCGGCGACGATGGATCGTGGTTTCGTCGCTGACGCGCCGGGCAACGCGCACGGCCGCTTGAAACACGCTATGCGTGAGCGGGCCGGTGCTCCGGCAGGCGTTGGCCAGTTCGTAGGCCTGCTTGACCTGCGCCAGGATCTGCGGCTCGCCCACCACCATGCTGTCCAGACTGGCGGCCACCGTAAACAGGTGCCGCACGGCGTCCTCGCCGGAGCGCTCCAGCAGATCGTCGAAAATTTCGTAGACCGGCAGGCCGTGGAATTCGGCCATGAACTGGGCCACGTCCTGATGGCTGGGAATGCCCAGCGGATCCTCGGCCGCGGTATACAGCTCCACCCGATTGCAGGTCGACAACAGGACGGCCTCGGCCTGCGGAAAACGCTTGCGCAAGTCGTCGAGCGCTTGGCCCGCCTGAGCCGAGTTGAACGCCAACCGCTCCCGCGCCTCGACGCCGGAGCGATGATGATTGCATCCGACCATGAGCAGCTTCATGGCTCGCCTCCCGCAGCCGCGCGGCGGGGGCCGAGGCCGGCGCGACCGCCATGCCCGGTGTCGACCCACAGCAACGTGGCCAAAGCGATCGCCAAAAAACCGAAGCTGGCGACGGTCAGATAGGCCACTTTGCGGCCGTGGCGCGCGGGCCGGTAGACTCCGTTGAACACCGTGGCGGCGACCAGCCAGCCAAGCATCGCAGCCGAGGTCCAGATCACCGGATCGCCCCAAGACAGCTCGTCTTGTCCGCGCACGGTGAGATTGAGCACGACTCCCGCCAGGAACCCGATCGCCACGAAGAGGGTCGAAATCAGCAGCACCCGGGCGTTTACCCGCTCGAGCCATTCAAGACTCGGAAAGCGCAGCCCGGCCGGCGGCGGGAGCTTGCGCTTCAAACGCGAGGCCTGCACGAGGTACATCACGCCCGCTGCGAAACCGATCATCACCGCCACGGTGCCCAAGAGCAGAAACACGCCATGAATCATTCCCCAGACTTGCGAAGCCCCGGCGATGGCGATCGGCTCTCGGTCGGCCCGCCATGCGGCCGCGGCAATCAGCAGCAAGGCCAGCGGCAGCACGAACAGTCCGATGCCCGCGCGGGGGTGATAGTAGGTCGCATACAGATAGCCGGCCACCAACAGCCAGGCGGCCAATAGGCACCAGTCAAAGCTGCTCGACAAGGGAGAGCCCGCGTCGGTTGCGGCGCGATAGCCCAGATACAAGGTTTGGGCCAGGAACCCGGCCGCAGCGAAGCCGACCATGACCGCCCCGCGCAAACCGCTGCGGACGAACAGGCGCGAGACTTCCAGCAGCCACGCGACCGCGTAACTCGATGCGAAGCACGTGATGCTAATGCCGGACAAGAACGACGACATCGCGCTTTGCGGGGTACGGGGACAAATTGCTGGCAAGGGGTCGGGCGGGACTGCTAGGTTCAGGTCCGCCGGCGGCGGGGCGGCAAAATGCGCAGCGCGCACCCTCCATGATACCACGTGCTTACCCGGCCGGGGGCCGGGGAATCGCGGGCAGGAGCCAAAGCGGCCGCCACCCGACGCTGCCGCGGCGCTCCGCGGTCGTCGCCGGGGCGCCGGTCGAGCCGGCGGCGGACTTATTGCGGCTGGTTTGCGTCCGCGTCGAGGTCCGATTTCTTTTTCGGCGTGCCGGGCTGGGTGGGATCTCCGGTGACGTCCTTGGGCTGGCTATCCGGCTGCGGAGCGACCTGGGTATTGCTCTTGAGAATATCTTGCAGCACGAAGTCTTCGGGGAACTTGAGGTCGAGTTGTTCCAGCAGCTTGCGATAGCGATCGATCTCTTCGTTCAGATCGTCGACAAAGATGTTCTCTGCTTTGAACTGGGGATACGCGTCGAGCACGGCGCGCCATGCCTGCAGCCCCTCTTCGTACTTCGTTTTGGCCGTCGTCAGATCGGCCGCTTTGAAGGCCGTGTTCGCCTCGTGAATCGACCTGCGCGCGGCCAGCGCGTCAGGCGTTTGTTCCATGTCGCAGCGCCGCCGCCAATATTCGAAGTTCACGATCTCGCGGTAGCGGTCGATGATCCCGGCCTGGTTCTCGGCCGTAGCGGCCACTTCGGCGAGTCGCAGCGCTTCGACGCGCTGGGCCTTGTCGGCCCGCGCGGCGACTTCGTAGAAGCTCGGCTTGACCTTGCCCTCCATCGAAAACGTCTTGTACGCATCGGCGGGGCTGCGATCCTCGGGCGACATTTCCAATAGTTCGCGCTCTTCCTTGGGAAGTTCGGCGATTTTCTGTTTGCGGACGATTTCGCGCACCGGGAACCAGTTGATCGAGCTGCTCGCCTGCTTCGCGCGACTTCTTTTCCAGCCGTTCCTGGTCATTCAAATGGATGGTCACGTTAAACGTGGTGGGCATATCGCGATCGCCGAAGTCGTGCCAGTTGGCACCCGCTTTGCGCCAGGCGTTCTTCGCCACTTCGCCATAGACTCCTTCGTCTTCGATGGCCTCGGCATAGTTGATCAGTCCCATGGACGGATAGGAATGAAAGACCAGCGGGCTGGTGCCTTTGACCGGCACGCCGAGGGTATCGACGACCCTCTGGGCCTCCAGATACCAAAGTCGGCCGACGAGCCAATTGTCGCGTTCGGCGGGGGGATGTTTCCCCCCAGATCGGCCGCGTGCTCGTCGAAGAAGTCGTTGTCTTCCTTGAACAGCTTGCGATATTGAACGTGTTCGTCGGCCCGGCCGATTTTTTGCGAGATATCCCAGCCCACGTCGTACAGCAGACGAGGCTCGTTGGCGTTGACCTTCGTGCCGGAGATGATGAAGTTGATACCCTTGATGACCCAATAATAACGGTCGCGGTAGTCGTCGAATTCGACCGAGATGTTGTAGGCCAGATTCCAGCCCTGAAAGCGCCAAACGGCGATGAAATTGGGCTGCAGCCGGGTGATTTGCTCCAGGGCCGCGGAAAACGCAGTCCAGTTTTCGGTCTTCTTGTATTCGTTGGCCTGCATCCACATGATGTCGGCGGCGATGCCGCGCATGCCGAGCGTGGCCAGCTTGATCGCTTCGCTGGTCGGATCGATTTCGCCCAGATCGGCCTGGCCAAGATGATATTGCTCGCGCAGCTGGGCCAGTTTGCCGCCGGGGGACCCCTTGCCCCCTTCCGGATCTCGCGTCTGGGGCTGGCTCAAGTAGGAAAGCGGCAGCAGCAAAACCAAGATCGCACAGGCATAACCAACCTTGTGCCAAACGGCGCGATGCTGGTTCATTTCGCCACCTCACGCGTTTTCAAGAAGAAATATCCCACCACGAACACCACGCAAAGATAGGCTAGTCCGCGGAAACCCCAGACCCCCACCGCATCGTTCGAAATATCGAATCCCTTGGCGACCGGCGTGATGAATGCTTCGTTGAATTTGCTCAGGTCGGGCAGCAATTGCGCCATGCCCTTCATGACGAACAGCAAGCCCTGGTCGAGGGTTTGCACGACGGTCCGGGTCAGTCCTTCCTCCATTTCCATCGTCACGTTCTGCTGCTTGTAGATGCGGATGATCGACTCGAGCGGTCCGCCGCCTTGCGTGATTCCGCTGGCCAGGTCAAGGATGTTCTGCGTGAATAGGCCGATGACCAGCACGGACACCGTGGACAACATCGCCACCGGCCCGCTCAGGAACGTGCTGAACATCACGCTGAAGCTGATCACAAACACCATGGTCAGCCAAATGCCGAAGAACCCTTTGAGCAAATTCAGTTCGAACGAGACGTCCCGCGCCCGCAAGTACAAGTCGGGCATCGCCATGCCGAAATACTGCCCACGCTCCAGGCAGCGAACCTCCACGGTGACGTCGCCGTGCGAGACCAGGTCTTTATATAAGCTGAGGGGCTTGCCTTGGCTGTCGGTCAATTCCAGCGGAATCTTGTTCTGATCGTCGATGACAGCGTCCTTGGCCGTAAACACAATTTCGCTGCTCGCTCGGCCGGTCTCGGGATTCTTGACGACCAGGCTGCCGGTGATGCCCCGGTTGATATCCCCCTTGTGGCTGCGGAACACGCGGATCGTCATCTCGAGCGGCAAGCCGTCCGGGAATCGCTCCGGCGTGATGTCATGAAACGTCCACACGGCCGTGGACGGCGTGCCCCCCTCGACAAAGCTGCGGTAGGTCCACTCCTTGCCCACGCTGATACCACGGTCGTGACCATGGCCCGTGCGATCTTTGAAACTCAACTTGCCCCACACCGGAACCCGGGCCAGCAACATCCCCTCGGGACCGGAGAGCGTGTAGGCCTCGGTGCGATGCGGAGCGAAACCGACGTTCCAGCCGCCGCTGGGAGCATCGGCCGGGACGAGCGCCGCGATTTGCGTTCGCACCGCGTCCAGCGTCTTGCCGGCCACCTTGGGTTGGCCCAAGGTGCCCAGGTCGATCGTGCCGCCGGGCGAAATCGGCCGCTCGGGCGAAAAGGGTAGCTGCACATCGCGGCGCTTGGGCGTAATCACCAGTACGTCGCCGGGCCGCACGGTATTGTCGACGGTCACGTCGTGGTAATGGCTGTTGCGCATGTCGGTCGACGTCTCGCCGCCGCGGATGGTCACCTGATGGCGATGTCCGTGGGCGAGCGAAGTGCGGCCGGTCGTCTCGGCTTTCGCGCCTTCGCCGGTGGTTTGCAGGCTGGCGACGTCGACTTCGTGGGTGTGGCTCAGCAAGCGCAAGGCGAAAACGTAGCTCGTCACACCCATGACGGCCAGGATCGCCGTGCCAATCAGCGTGAAGCCCAGAATCCGCCCCAGCACGATTTCGCCGGATCGAACCGGCTTGGTGACTATCGTGTAGATCGTGTGCGTCTTGAAGTCCGTCGGCAGGCTGAAGGCGCTCAGAAATATGGCCAACGCCCAGGAGAGCCAGGTGGTCCAAGTCAACACGACCGACAACAGCAGCACGCTGGGATCGTTGGAAGTGTTGTCCAGGAACCAGCCCGCGAACAACAGGATGACCACGAACACGCCCAAAGCGATGAGCACGTTGCGCCGCAGCGATTCCTGGATCGCCAGCCGAGCCAGTGCCCAAACGCGTCGCGGCGAAGTATGTACGAGCTCCGCCAGCGCGGTCATCGCCACGCGGAACGTCATGTCACCACCGGCCTGGGGCCCGTAACGAAACGCGGTGACCAGAAAGCTGCAGCCCAGCGCGATCATCGCCAGCAGGCCGGCCATCATCAGGAAATGCAACGTGGCGCCCGGCAGCCAGGCGGCAAAGTCGGGGAATTCGGTCTGAACCATACCAGAGCGCTTGTCGAGGTTTCAGTCGAGGTTTCAGTCGAGGTTTCAGTCGAGGCAGGTAAGACGGAAATTTGCCGCCGCGGCCGGATCACGCCGTACCGATTGCCCGTGATTCCTATCGCTGCGGGGCCATATTACCGGGGGGACGTGTTGCAAAGGCCCCGTTTTCAAGGGCTCTTTCCGCTCAGACCTTGGTCTCGGTTTCACCCTTGGCGCGGCGGCCGGGTCGGGCTTCACTGTCACGGACGATTTGCAGAAACAGTTCTTCCAGGGTGGTGGTCGGGTTCTCCATGACCTTCAGCACTCCGTGATGCCGCTCGATCACGGCTCGGATGTCGGACTTGGCCTCCTCGCTCAGGCCGGAGGCCCGGATTTGGGTGACGTCGCGCACCGTGAGCAGCGCGTCCACGCGACCCAACTCCTTCAGTTCGCCTTGGTGCAAGATCGCAATGCGGTCGCACACGTCCTGAACGTCGGCCAGTAAATGGCTGCTCATGACCACGGTCTTGCCCTGGCTCTTGAGCTTGAGAATCAGGTCCTTGATTTCGCGCGTGCCGATCGGATCCAATCCGCTGGTCGGCTCGTCCAGCAAAATCAACTCCGGATCGTTTATCAGCGCCTGGGCCAAGCCGATGCGGCGGGTCATGCCTTTCGAGTACTCCCGCAGTTGCCGCTTTTTGGCCGCATTGAGCCCCACCAGGTCGATCAACTCCGCCGAGCGCTTGCGGCGCACGTCGGCCGGCATGTCGAACAGGCGCCCGTAAAAGTCGAGGGTCTCCTCCGCGTTGAGAAATCGATAGAGATACGATTCTTCCGGCAGGTAACCGAGCCGTTCGTTTTTCGAAACCTCGGTGGCGTCGCGGCCGAACACCAAGGCTTGTCCGCTGGTCGGAAACAATAAGCCCAACAGCAGCTTGATGGTGGTGGTCTTTCCCGATCCGTTGGGGCCTAGCAAGCCAAAAATCTCGCCGCGCCGAATTTCCAAGTCCAGCGCCTTAACTGCCCGGACTTTCTGCCGACCCCAAAAGTCGCGATAAACTTTTGACAGATTTCGCGTCTCGATGATGACGTCCGACGACATGCCGTCTCCTGCAATCACAGTTAACCGGAACCTGCTTCTCGAACACCGACCCGGGGGGCGGGCCCCACCCGAGTTGTTCAGTGGGCTTGACGCGAAAAAGTGGCGGCAGACTTGAACCAACAAGGGTGGCGCAGTCGTCCGCTCATGGATACGTTGTGACTCGTGCCGGGGTTCGACAAGGAGCACAAAAAAAGCTCGCCCCCGCACCCGCCGCAAAGCGACAAACCATCACTATAAGTAGTCGCGCGCGCAGGCTTTCAAGCCACCCAGCTGCGATTCATGCAGTCCTCACACCCCGATAACCATTCCGCTCACCAGCTGCCCACCGATTCAGCCCAAGCGATTCGGAAAGGCACCGCAGCGCTGCAACCGGCCGCACCGGTGGGTGCCGCGGAAAATCTCTTTGGCAACCGGCAATTTGGGCGCCTCTGGCCAGCGATCCGGACCACGGCCTGGACGTGGTGCCAATGCTGTTCGGCTGGACATCCTGTCGGTGAGGCCTCATTTGCCGACCGATCGGGGGCAATCTCGCCGTCAGGCTATCGCCGGGGGCCTGCCAGAGCCGGCACCTGCCGCCAGCTCGAAGTGCCCCCCCTCGTCAACGATGGTTTGGAGTGATATTCGGTCCGATGCGGGCGATTTTCCGCCTACGCTGGTCGACGGGCAGGATTTCTTCTTCGGGCTATTGACGTGCCGGCAGGGTGCATTAGAATCTCCATGTTGATACTGAGTCTCAGTTACAAAACACTGCCCGCAGCCCTGCCCTTCGGAGTCCTTGATATGCCTGCTGGAAGCGCCAAACGCACAGCTTTTACGCTGATCGAATTGCTTGTTGTCATTGCGATCGTCGGCACGCTCGTGGCCCTGCTCTTGCCGGCCGTGCAAGCTGCCCGCGAGGCGGCACGACGCTCGCAGTGCACCAACAACATGAAGCAATTGGGCCTGGCGATGTTGAATTTCGAATCCGCGCGCAAAGTTTTTCCGCCCAGCCGCTACTGGGACGGGACAGCGGCGGATAAGACGAACGACATGTCGGCCCAGATGCGCGTACTGCCATTCCTCGAAGAGAACAGTCTCTATCAGGACTTCTCGGCGACCAGCACGCTGGGCGAAGACCAGACGATTGGCAACAGCACGACGCCGATTATGTCGACGCGCATTGCCACGTATGTCTGTCCTTCGGAGGCGAACGACATGCTCAAGGTCACCGCTTCCACGGGACTGCCCAACGGATATCTGACGAATTATGGGGTCAACCAGGGCACGTGGTTTATTTGGGACGCCAACAGCCAATTGATCCCCGGTGGCGCCTTTTATACCAATAGCAGCTTAAAGACCAGGAATTTCACGGATGGTCTGAGCAAGACCTTGCTGGCTGCCGAGGTCAAAGGCTGGACGGCCGGCATGTCGGGCGGGACGCCAACCGGCACGCCCACCAGTCCGCCCCCCTCGACGGTCAGCGCAGTAATGAGCTTCGGCGGAACCACTACCGCGACGAGTGTTATCACCACCAAAACGGTTCACACCGAGTGGGGAGACGGCAAATGCAAGCAAACCGGATTCACCACGACCTTCACGCCAAACACCCTGGTGAGTTTCACCCTTTCCGACGGCAGCATCGGCGACATGGACTATGTCAACCAAAACGAAGGCGCCGTCGCCGCCGGCAGCGCGACTCCTTACAGCTATGCGGCCGTGACTGCCCGCAGCTATCATCCCGGCGGTGTCAACGTGACGCTGATGGACGGCTCGGTGCGGATGATTAACGACGACGTCTATCTCGGCGTTTGGCAATCCCTCTCGACCCGGGCCGGCGGCGAAATCGTCGAGATTGGCGACTGATCGGCAGCCCGGTGCGAATTCACGCCAGCAGCGCGTCGACGGCCCGTCCTTTGCCGTCCTTGGTGACGTAGAACGGGCGCGACTCGGTCAGGTAGGACTGGTCGGCCGGAATGCCCAGGGCGCGATACAGCGTGGCGTGGAAGTCGGAAACCGTGACCGGGTTCTCGATCGGCACCATCGGATGTTCGTCGGCCGTGCGGCCGTAGACGAAGCCGGGCTTGAAACCGCCGCCGAACATCAACGCGCAGTTGGCGCTGCTGAAATGGCCGTGAAAGCCGTACATGCTTTTCGTTGGCCATCGTCAGCTCGGCGCCCGATTGCTGCTTCGGCAAAACCGATCGGCTCGACCCCCGCCTTGGGCTGATTGGCGATCGTGCGGCCGAACTCGCTGGCGATCACGACCAGCGTCCGCTCGAGTATGCCGCGATCGTGCAAATCGCGGATCAGCTGCGCGATCGGCCCGTCGACCTGTTTCTTCATTTCGGCCAGCCGGACGCGGCCATTTTCGTGCGTGTCGAAACCCTCGGAACGCACCGTATTGATATTCGACCTGCACGAACCGGGCACCGGCCTCGACCAGCCGCCGGGCCAACAACAGTCCATGGCCGAACCGCCAGCCAAAGTAGTAGTTCTTGTCGAGCAAATCCGCCGCGGCAATTTGCGGCTCGTAGGCGGCGATCGTTTCGGGCCGCTCCTGGCCGGCGTAATCGAACGCCTGCTTGACCGGCGAATCCATCATCGCCCGGGCTTGCGTCGATCATGTTCATGTAGCCGGCCGCCTTGTCGGAGCGGCGCAGACTGTCGGCCGACAGGCCGTGCACGCTTTCCAGATATCTCGAGCCGGTTGTCGAGCCGCTCGTTGCCGATGCCGGCGGCCGCGTGCAGCGTGGCCAGGCCGGCGGTCGGATCGGGAATCATGAACGGCGGCGTGCTCGATGCCGTAAAAGCCCGGACCGATGGACTCGTGGATGAATTGCTTCTCGGTGTCGCTGGTGTCGATGTCGCGGCCGATGTAGATGTACGGGCGGCACGCTGGCATTGCGCGGGCCGAGCGTGCGGGCGACGGCCGCCCCGAAGCTGGGTGCTTTGACGCCGACCGGAAACAGATAGCCGGTCATCATGTAATATTGGGCCTTGAGATGGACCGCGCCGAACTTGGTCTGGCTGGTCAGGCTGCGCACCAGCGTGCCGTGCTTCATCACCGAGGCGATGCCTTCGAGCCCCTCGCCGAACCGCAGCCCTTCGACCGCGTGGGAATCGTGGGACACGTGCCCAGCAGTTCGTTCCCTTTCATGCCGGCTTCGAACGGCGTGTGCCGCTTGACGTCCCAGGTGTCGTTCTGGGCAGACGCCGCCGGGCAGCCAGATGAAAATCACCGCGTCGGCGCTGCCGCGCAGTTTTGCGGCTTGCTGGGCAGCCAGCGCGCGGGGCGAGAGCGAACCGGGCAGTTCGGCCACGCCTGAGAGCGCCGCGCCGGCCGCCAGGGTTTGTCTTACGAATTGTCGACGATTGATACCGCTAGCCATGGTTCTATTCTTTCCCGTCCGTCGTTCCGAGCTCCCCGTTCCGAGTTCCCCGTTGCGCGTTACTGAATAAACTGAAATTCCGGGCTGACGATCAACGCCCAAAACATATCTTTCACGCCGTCGGTCAGGTCCGGCTGAGTGGATAAAAATGCCTGGCCGAGCCGTTTTTCCGCGCTGGATGCCGGCCGGCTGAGCACCGCGCGATACAGCCGGTCGGTGAGCCGCTTGAGGTCTTGCTTGCGCAGCGGTTTGGCCACCAGCGGACTGCCCTCGATCAGTTCCTGAATCTCGTGGCCATTGAGCAATTCCAAAGCCTGCACGACCGCCACGTCTTCGCCCCGGGCGGTGCTGATTTCGTCGCGCGAAGCCGGTTTGCCCAGCGCCTGGGCCAGCG
This sequence comes from uncultured Planctomycetaceae bacterium, assembly GCA_963793635.1. Classification (GTDB taxonomy): domain Bacteria; phylum Planctomycetota; class Planctomycetia; order Pirellulales; family PALSA-1355; genus CAWCAX01. The sequence continues at coordinate 2,318,627 of CAWCAX010000004.1, read as the reverse complement.
CCGTGATGCGCGAGTCGAGCATGGCCCGCTCGCCGGGTGCCAGTTCGCCGGTGGTGGCCATGCGGATGCTGTCGAGCACTTGTTCGGCCGTGAGCCGGCGCAAGGCGGGCGAGCGGAAGTAGCGCGGCGCTGCCGGCGCGGCCGGGTCGATAGCGATCGGCATACTTCGGGTCGTAAGGGAGCTGATAGGTGCGGCTGGTCAGGATCAGGCGAATGGTGTGCTTCAGGTCGCAGCCGTGGGCGACAAAGTCGCGCGCCAGCCAGTCGAGCAGCGCGGGCTGCGGCAACTCCGCGGTCGGGACGATAATCGTCTGACCGGCTCGAACAGGCCCTGCCCCAGGTAGCGCTTCCACAAGCGATTGACGATCGATTTGGCGAAAACGATCGTTGGCCGGATCGGTCGACCAGCTGGGCCGCCAGATGCAGCCGACCGGCGAGCCGGGCCGGCACCGCATCGGGCACGCCGGGCAGTTCGAAGGGAAAGTGGGCCGCGACGGTCTGCCCGCTGTGTACGTCGCAGCGGATGCGCTCCAGGTCGTGCGGCGCAAACAGACCGGCAAAGCCCAGGAATCGATCTTGCGTCCACTCGGCATTTTCGAAGTGATCGTGGCAACTGGCGCACTTCATCGAAGTCGACAGAAACACCTGGCCCACGTTGGCGGCCGTTTGCAGCGTGACCGTGTGATCTTCGTTGCGGACGTATTCGATGCGATATTTGGTGCCGAACAACTTCCTCGACGTCGGCCTTCTTGCGGCCGGGCATCGACGGATCGAACAGTTCGGCCACCATCACGTCGTAGGGCTTGTTGTCGGCAAAGCTGTCGAGCAGCCATTGGCGGTAATTGCCGTGGGTGGGAATGCCTCCCTGGGCCAGCACCGTTTGGCTGGCCAGGGCGTCTTCCCAAAATGGGGTCCAATGGGCCGCGTAGTCGGCCTTGCGGCCAGCAATTGATCGACCAGCTTGGTCCGCTTTTCCGGCGACGAGTCGACCAGAAAATGATTCAGCTCGGCCAGCGGACGGAATCACGCCGATCAGATCCAGATACACCCGGCGGGCAAACGTCGCGTCGTCGCACAGCTCGTCGGGACGTTCGCTCGCCGGCAGGGTCGACCAGCTCGCGACGATAAATCGATCGATGGGGTTCGCGATCACCCCGTCGACGCCTGGCGGCTCGATCACGGGCAGAAGTTTCAGCCGCTCGGCGCGGCGCGCTTCGAGCTGCGGCGCGGCTGTCGCCGGCCGCGGGGGACTGCGCCGGGGTGGCGGCGTGAGCGGCGGCGAGCCCGCATCGCTCCGCCCCACAGGACCGCCGCTAAAATGCCGACCCGATAACGACGCATAGATCAGGCGCAAGGGCACCTCAGACGCGGACTCCTTCCCTAGTCCCCAGCCCCTAGTCCCTAGCCCCTTTCTTGTTCACTTCGTCGAGTTATACGACGGGCCGTTGATGTCCGAGTCGGCCAGAATTTCGAAAATCACGGCCAGCTTTCCCGGCACGCCGTTGCCGACCCGAAGCGTGTGCGGCGAATAGCGCACGTATTCCTTATGGAACGGATCGTAGAAGCGATCCCCTTTCTGAAAGATCGGCCGATATTCGGCCATCTCGCCGAACCAGGCCGGCCCGACCACCTGGGCCGGAATCCAATGACCCTCGCCCTTCTTGTCGACCAGATAAAACTCGGGATAGTTGTGGCCGGCCGCCGTTCCGTCGACCCAGACGGTGCGGGCACCGATATTCGTGATCCGGCACATGCTGACGAACAGCGCGCTCAGTTCCTCGCAGTCGCCCGTATGATTCTCGACGGCGAACAGGGCGCCGCGAAAATCGCCCCGCTCGAACTTCACGTTGTCGCGCGTCCACTGCCAGAAAGTGCGGACCTCCTCCCAGGCCCCGTCGGCGGCCGATTGCTTGCGCAGATCCTCGGCCAGCGAGATGATTTTGGGATGCTTCGTTTCCAAGCCGGGCGTCGGGCCGCTGATCTGATCGCGGATCTCCGGCGGCGTCTGCTTGGGCAGGCTCAACTCCTCGGGCGGCAGCAGAAACTGCATGCGATAGCGGGTGATCTCGTACAAGCGCTCGACCATCGCCGATTCTCCCTCGGCGATCGAGGCGGCTTGCAGCTTGAGCATCGCCCGCTGACCGGGAAACACCTGCTGGCTGATGCGTGCGCCGGGCGTGACTTTTTCGCTGAGCAGCCGCACCTCTTGCTCGGGCCAGTCCATCGGAATCGGACCGATCGCCGTGACGTTGTTCAGTTTGCCGCCGGACGCTTCGACCCGGAACCCGACCTTGACCCGATAGGTCCGCGGATCGGTATAGTGCAGCGCCGGATCCTTGACGACCTTTTGCGTGGCCGTTTTCAGCCGGGCGGTGGTCTTGCTCCGCTCGTCGGTCTTGGCCGATGCTTCGATGGCTTGCGACTCGGCCAATTCCAGGTCGACCACCTCGACCTCGTCGTCCGCGGTCTTGCCGGCTGTCCGAGCTGCGGTCGGCGCTTGAGCCGCAGCCGGTCGGCCGGAAGCCGAACCCAGCAGGCAAACCGCCACCACGAAAGCGAATCGCACGAACCGTTGGACCGGCATGCCGACGATACCTTGGAAGTGAACAGCGCGAGCCCCTGCGGGGGTCCGATGTTGGAATGGGGGCAAGAGGCAATATGGTCAGTATGTTGCAGCTGGCGAGATTTGTCAAAAAGTCCGGGATTTCGCGAAGCTGTTACGTCCTCACGACGCTTAACCCCATAGCCGGGGCTGGCGACCGCCGGATGGGAGCTCAAACGCGCGGCACGTGTCCGATATAAACGTTGCGGTTGCTACAGATAGATGTCATTTCTCCGCCGCTCCGGCGGTCGCCCGCCGCCGGCTATGGGAGGACTCTTAGTGCTTCCGCACGGCCGACCAGGTCCAGTGTCGATCGCTAGTTTGCTGGACTGTTTCTGCGGCAAAACCCAGCCTGACGACCAATGCTCGGATTTCGTCCAAATCGAGCGCCGCGCGCAACGAGTCGTCGAACATCTGCCGCTGGTGCCGATTGGCGCCGGCGGCATACGTGTCGACCAAGCGGCGGACTGCATCATCGTCGGCCGGGCGGAGCAGGTCGCGGACGAAAAGCCGGCCGCCGTCGGCAGTCACGCGGACCGCTTCGGCCAGCGCGTGCAGCGGCTCGGGAATATGGTGGACGATGCTATTGGAGATCACGGCCGCGAACCGGCCGTCGGCATAGGGCAGCCGTTTGCCGTCGATGCGCTCAATGCGAATTCGAGTTTGCAATCCGGCGCGGCGAATGTTCTTTTCGGCCAGGTCGAGCATGTGCTGGGCCAGGTCGATTCCCAGCACCTGCGCGGCCGGATCCTGCCGGCAGAGTTCGATCGGTATCTGGGCCGTGCCGGTGCCCAGGTCGAGAATCTCGCCGCTGGTGCTGCCGCCGCGCAGCCAATCGGCCACGAACAGCCGATTGACTTCCGCATGGTCCATTGCGTCGTAATCGCGGGCCTCTTCGGCCGATTCCATGACTTCCGGTTCGAGAATGCGCTTGAGCATTGGCGTAGTGATTTATTCAGGTGTTTCGACTGCCGCTATTTCAGTTTCGAGCTTTGGCGTCTTTGCCAGCCAGTAATGCCAGGCGACCAGCATCGCGGCCGCCGCGGCATAAGCGATCGCCAACCGATAGGGCGAGGGGCCAAACTGCGCGGCGGGCAAGTTCCAGGGCAAGCCGATGGGCGTGCCCGGATGCAAAGAATGGATGACACCGAAAAAACTGCCGACCGCGGCCAGAGCCAGAAATGCGCCGGCCGCCGCCAGGCGGCGATCGATGAGCGCCGCCAAAGTCGAGCCCCACAGCAGGCTGGTGATGATGAATCCTCCGCCCAACAGGCGCAGCGTGGCAATCCGCTCGGCCAGCGACACCGAGAGCGAATCGAGCGGGGCGTGCGTTTCGGCCAGCAGGCGGTCGACAAAGATCATCACCAGATAGGCCATGGCCGGCACGCAGGCCAGCGCCACCGCCGGATAATGCCGCTGGGGCGTGGCGGCAAAACTCTGGGCCGTGATTTCCAAGCCGATAAAAACCAGGATCGGATACACGGCGGCCAGCGGCAACAGGGCGTAAATCGTGGAAAAGTAGCCCACGATGCCCGCCCCGCCGACAAACAGTGCCGTGGCCAAGGTGTAGGCCGCGCGGCCGCCCATTGCCTTGTAGGCCGGGTGTCCGATGTAGGGCGTGGTCTGAATCACTCCGCCGCACAGCGCGGCCACCACGGTGGCCAGTCCCTCGACGGCGATCACTTGGCCCGTGTCGTAATGGTCGCCGGCCGCCGCGGCGCTTTCGCTGCAATCGATGCCGCCGACAACCGTGCCCAGCGCAAACGGGATGGCCACCGGCAGATACTCCAGCGACTCGCCCAGCGCCGAGAGCCAATCGCCGCCCAGCGCGGTGAGCCACTCGCTGGGAAACCAGGCCGGCGCCGCGGCCGGCGTGGCCGACTCATGAACGCCCGAGCTGCGCAGCAGATAGTAGATCAGGCTGCCGACAACCAGTGCGCCCAATGCGCCGGGATGCGCAGCGGCAGTTCGATCCGGGCCACCAGCGTCGTCAGAATGATGGACAGCGCGAGCAATCCCACGATCGGATCCTGCAGAATGTCCAACAGTGGGATAAAGCTGATCAGTACCAGCGCCACCGCGCTGAGCGAACCCAGCAGCCCGGCGCGAGGAAAGAGCCGGCGGACCCAACCGGCTGCGGCGCGCAGGCCAACTTGAATAGCCCGCTGATCATGAGCGTGCAAATGCCGACTTGCCAGGTAAAGTATGCCGCGTGCTCGGCGTCGAGGCCTCGCCCGCTGGCATCCCGAAAGGCGGGGCCCAAAACAAACAGGGCGATCCCGAACGTGCCGGGGGTGTCGAGCCCCAGGGGCATGGCCGTCACTTCCGAACATTCGCTGCGCCGCGCCAAACGAAACGCCATCCAGGTGTAAACCAGATCGCCCAGCAGCACACCCACCGCGGTGCCGGGGAGCATGTAGCGCAGCGAGAACTCGCTGGGCACTCCTTGCATGGCCAGCAGCGAGACCAGCAGCACCAGGGCGGCGATGTTGTCTAACATCAAGCCGAAAAAGGCGTTTACGTCCCCCGAGGTGGCCCAGCGGTAGCGAAATGCGACGGGCGGCTGGGACACGATTGGGGGCTGCCTGCGGGAGTTCGAAACGGCCGAGTTGAGGCGATTGCCAAGATCATAGCCGGCTCCTGCGGCCCGCGGGAAGCGGGCCCGGTGGTAGCGCAGAGCCCCGGGCTGACACGTGCCACCCCTGCTCTGGCTACCCGGCTTTTGAATGCATTTCGCCGCCTTTGCGGGTAGCAGCGAACCGCAAATCCGTGTGCTATAATCCTCCCGCGGAACGCTTTAGCACATGGGAGCGTCCCAGTTTATGGGTTATTTTTCGATAAATCCCAGAACCACCTCGCACGGCCGCTCGTAACAACAAATGGGTAAGGCAATCGATAACCCGCAGTCGAAGCCGCTTGGCACCGGCGAGCTGGACAGTCTCTCCGACGAGGAGTTACTCGACCGCTACCGAAACCACGCTGATCGGCAAGCCTTCGCAGCGATCGTGCATCGCTACGAGAGGGAACTTTTCAGCTACCTGAGGCGGTATTTGGGCGACGCAACCATGGCGGAGGACGCATTCCAGGCGACCTTTTTGCAGGTCCACCTTAAATGCGACCAATTCGAAGAAGGTCGAAAGTTCCGGCCCTGGGTTTATACGATTGCCACGAATCAGGCCATCGACGCGCAACGCAGGAATAAGCGACATCGCAATGTCAGCCTCGACCGCAATAGCCGGCCCGAAGGGCAGGACGAGGTTGGCTCGCTGATCGATCTATTAGTTAGCAAGGAGCCGAATCCGGAGTCCCGCCTGGATGAAGCGCAGCGGCGAGATTGGATTCGCGAGGCAGTGGAGAGTCTTCCCGATCAATTGCGCAGCGCGGTTGATCTGGTGTACTATCAAGGTTTGAAATACCGTGAGGCGGCCGACATCTTGGATATACCCGTAGGTACAATCAAAAGCAGGCTCCACGCGGCAATCCTCAAACTCAATGAAGCCTGGACCAGCAGTCAGGCATCCCCAGGTTGATCCAACCGTCCGGCGAAATCCGTCACCCTCAAGTGCCCTCCAAGCTGAATCATGGCCCAAGCGAAGTAGTGGTATCGTCATGCGAGAAGACCTCGTAGGTTATCTGATCGACGCGCTCGAGCCGCAGGAACACGCGGCCGTCGAAGCGCAGCTTTCCGTCAATCCAACTTTGCGGCGCGAGCTCGAGCTGTTGCGTGGCGGCTTGACGATGCTCGATTGGGATCGCGAGCCACTGGATCCGCCCGCCGGCCTGGCCGCGCGCACCTGCCAGTTCGTGGCCATGCAGGCCAATGCCACGCTGGCCCCCGCGGCGCCGAGCGGCAGCCGCTGGCGGATGGCCGACCTGATCGTGGCGGCGGGCATTTTCATCGCCGCCTCGATGCTTTTTTTCCCAGCGATTTACCACAGCCGCTACGCCTCGCAGGTTGCGGCCTGCGAAAACAACCTTCGCCGGATCGGTCAGGCGCTGGCCGAATATAGCGGCCTGCACAACGGACATTTTCCGGATCTGTCTCCCGAGTCGGCCGCCGGCGTGTATGCCGTGAAGCTCATGAACGACGGCCTGGTGAATGAGCCGCAGTGGTTCGTCTGCCCGGGCTCGCCCCTGGCGGAAAAGGTCAACCAGTTCCACATTCCTTCGCTCAAAGAACTGGAAACCGTCTCGCACGACAAACTCGTCGAGCTGGAAAATTCGATGGGCGGCAGCTACGGCTATAACCTGGGCTACCTCGGCGAGGATGGAAAATATCAAGCCACCACGAATCTGCATCGCAAGAACTTCGCGATCATGGCCGATGCGCCTGTGCCCGGCGCTGCCAAACCATACAGCCTGAATCATGGCGGCTGGGGGCAGAATGTGCTGTTCGAGGACGGCCACGTCGACTATCTGAAAACCTGCACTGCAGATGGCTGCCGGGACAATATTTTCCTCAACGATCAGGGGCGCATGGCCGCGGGCGTTCATCGCAACGACGCCGTGATCGGTGCCAGCGCGGCCCATCCGCTGATCACGCCCGTCAGCAGCCACGGCAGCCGTTAAGCGGCAGTGCGGCGTCGGAATGCAGCGATTTCGGTTAAGCCCAGGGGTTGCAACCCCTGGGCTTGACAGCTCGCCGGTACCGCACTTGAGTTGCCTCGCGGGGACACCCCGCTGCCGGCACGTCGCTTTTTCTCCACGCTGCCGATGGAAAATCGGTGGCGATTTCGCATCGCGGGGGTCCGCTTCAGGGGGGCCCGCAAGAACCCGTCAAGTTCTTGCTATCGCGGACTTTCTGGCGGGCAAAGCGGGCTTGTGTCGAGAGCAGCAAACCTCCCGGCATCGGCTTTGCGTCTCGATTGCGCTCGCCGTCGACCTGTTTCCCAAGGTCGGCGCTTGAACCGGCCGTGCCCAGCGGCTCGCGGGTTAGCGTTCTCTTCGCACCGACACCCTGGCTCCCAAGCTTCCCATGCATTCCCGCGAACTGGTCGAAGTGGCCGCTCTGGCTGCGACGCATGGTCCTGTGCTGATTGAAGGCCCGGGCCGGATCTCGTCCTCTGCCTTGCACCAATACTGGGCCGCATCCAAGTGCCGTCTCGACCGCTGGCTGCGCGCGCTCAAAAAGTTCGCCGCGATGAGCGGCGACGAACCGGACGACCTGGCGGCCCACCGGCAGGAACTGCGCGCGGTGTTGGAGGAAATCCTGATCGCGGAAATTGCCGTGCGCGTTTGGACGGCCGTGCTCTACGCCTATGATCGGCGCCGCAAAACCGACGAAGCCGAGCCGATCGCCCGCAGCGTCCTGCTGGGCCAGCTCGAGGTGCGCCAGCGCGCGCTTGGCGCTGCTGATCCATTGCCCGCACATCGCGGCCGAAGAGGCGGTGCTGCTCAATCGTCTGCGTCGACGGGCGGAGCGTTGGTCGGATTTGCTGTTGGGCTATCTGTGCCGGGACTACGAAGTGAGCGAATTGGCGTTCGAGCCGGCGCGCTGCCGCGAATTTTCGGCCGACTTGCGGCACAACGAGCGCAAGACCGCCGGGGAGCAGGCCTGGCGGCTGGCCCTGGCCTCGCTGCGGGTGGCGTTTCGCACCGGCGTTTCCGACGAGTGTGCCAACCCCGACGCGAATTTGGAAATTGCCGGAAGCATTCTGGCCTGTTTCCCGGCCGATCTGTTCAATGCCACCGGCGTGCTGAACTCGCTGTGGCTGGTGCGGCTCTCGAACACCGTCAACGACGCGCAAGGCATGCTCGACGAATTGCTGGCGGCCGATTCGGATTCCGATTCCGCGGCCCCGGGACTGCGGTTTTCGCGCCTGCCTCGGCGGCAATAGCCGGCCGGCGCGTCGAACGGCCCCGGCACTACTCGCGCAGCGAAACTTTGTCGTGCGGAATATGGCCCCAAGTCTAAGGCCAGTTGCGCCGCGTTGCGATCGGTGGGAATACGGCGATTTCAGCCCCAGGGCTTAAGCCTCTTGCCGGGACGAGAACGCGGGCCGCCCTGCGGCGCAAAACTGACAAGACGCAACGGGCCACGTTATAATCGGTCCGCACCGCTGAACCCACGTTCGCGCGGGACCGATTCTGGACGTTAAACGGCTGACGAGGACTGCGATGGATCCTTTGGTGTTCGAATCGTATTGCCGGCCGCAGGTGTGGGGCGGTCGCCGGCTGGCCGAGTTGGGCAAGGCCCTGCCCGCCGGCACGTTCGGCGAAGCCTGGGAAGTCAGCGCCCATCCGCATCACGTCAGCTGCGTGATCGAAGGCCCGCTGGGGGGCGCCACGCTGGCGCAGCTCTGGGCCCGCCACGCCCGAGAGTTATACGGGACGCACCGCGAGCCGCCGGCGCAGTTTCCGTTGCTGGTCAAATTTTTGGACTGCCGCGAGCAACTCTCCGTGCAGGTGCATCCCAACGACGCGATCGCCAGCGCGCTGCTGTCCGGCGAGATGGGCAAGACCGAAGCCTGGGTCGTGCTGGCCGCGGACCCCACGGCCCGCATTTACGCCGGCCTCAAGCCCGGAGTCACGCGCCATGACTTGGAAAGCCACCTGGCCCAGGGTAGCGTGGCCGAGTGCCTGCACTGCTTCGTGCCGCAGTCGGGCGACTGCATCTTCCTGCCGGCGGGCATCGTGCATGCGGTTGGCGGCGGCGTGCTGATGGCCGAAGTGCAACAGTCAAGCGACGCGACGTTTCGGCTTTTCGATTGGAACCGAGCGGGGCCCGACGGCAGTCCGCGGCAATTGCACGTCGAACAGGCGCTGGCGTCGATCGACTTTCGGCGCCGGGCCGGTGCGGCCTCTCGTGCCGCAGCCGCTGGCCGGCTTGCCGGCGGGCGTCACGGGCGAGGAACTGGTGCGCTGCCGGTACTTCGAGCTGGCGCGGTTCCGGCCAGCGGCCGGTTTTCGGCAGCCCTATGCCGGACAACTGTCCATCTGGCTGGTGCTCGAGGGCGCGGCGCACTTATCGAGCGAAGCGACCGGATACGGCCGGACGTTTCAGCGGGGCGAGACGGTGCTCGTGCCGGCCAGCGCCGCGCCGCTGGACTGGGAGCCGAATCCCGGCAAGGCTCCGCCGACCCTGCTGGGCGTGCGGGTGCCGTAGAGCATCTACTCCAAGAATCGCGCCAGTTTGGCGCGGGTTTCCGGACTGCCCAGTTCGAGCTTGCCGAAGCCCGGCTCGGCGCCGGCGGCAACGGCCGCCTGCTGATGCTCGGCATAATTGGTCACCAGCATGCAGGGGACGGCGGCCAATTGCGGATCGGCCTTGATCTGGCGGATGATCTCCAGCCCGTCGGTATAGTCGATGTCGAGCTTGCGATTGACCATCACCAGGTCGAACTTGTCGCGCCTGGAGCGCGAGCAGTGCCTCGTCGGCCGTGTCGGCGGTCACGATTTCGGCGCGCGAAATTGCGCTCGATGAACAGCCGACAACTGGGCCGTGATCCGGTCCGCACTGGCCGACGCTCAAGACGCGTTTGGTCATGGATGGCGGCTACTTCGTCGATCGGCTTTTCGATGGCGAACAAGTGATCCTTGTTCGCGATGTAGAGCACGTTGTTGGCCACGACCGGCGTGCTGTAGACCGAACTGCCCATGTTGATCTCGGAGATCAAATTCAGCTCGGGCGACAACTCGAACACGCAGATGTCGCCATCCTCGTCGCCGATATACACCTTGCCGTCGACGATCAACGGCGAGGCCCAACTGGCGGCCAGCATGTCGTGGTCCAATGCGGCTCTGCCGGTCTTGGCGTCCAGGCAATGGAACAGCCCGCTGAAATCGGCGACGAACAGCAGGTCGTCTTTGATCGCCGCCGTGCCGCAGGTGCGGTGCATGGTCTCTTCGAAGTCGGCCTTGCCGTTGCCTGTTGTCGTCGTACCAGGCGTAGTGCCAGATGGCGGCCGAATTGGGATTCGGCCGGGCGACTTCGCCGTCCTCCTTGATCACCGCCTGGTTGCGGCGATGCGGGATGCGGCTTCTTCAGATCCGGCGGTTGAAGGCCAGGTCGGGGCTGACGTCGCCGCGCTTGGTCGGATCGATCGCAGTAGAAATGCCCCGCCCCTTCGCCGTGCTCCGGATCTTCGCCCACGCCGATAAACACCGTGGCCGTCGGCAGATCGACCGGCGTGCCGATGATGTGGTTGCGGTCGGCCCGGCCGCCGAGCACGTATTTCGATTCCTTGGGATTGCAGTCGAATTTCCAGAGCAACTTCGACTTGCCGTCTGTCGTCCCTGCGGCATCGAAGCTGTACAGCCAGCCGTCGCCGCCGCCGAACAACACCTGCGGCACGCCCCCCAGCACCGCGTAGGCCGGGCTCGACCATTGGCCGTGCAGCACGTTGGTGCCGGGCGAGTTGTCGGTCCAGATCGACCTTGCCGGTGTTCTTGTCCAAGGCGACGAAGCTGGGAGCCGACTGGGAGCCGGCAGATTGATGTGCCCCTCGTCGACGCCGTTGGAGGTGTTGACGAACAGCAGGTCGCCGGCCGAGGTGACCGAGCAGCTGGCCATGTTGTGCTGCGAGACGCCCAGCTGCTTCATCATGTTCAGCTGCCAGATGACGTCGGCCTCGTCGGTGTCCTCGATGCCGATCACTTTGTAGGCGACCAGCTTGGGCCCTTCCATGCGCAGTTGGGCCTCGCGCGGGCCTTTCTTGCCGGCAAACGTGATCGTGTAGCCGGTCTTCGTCGCCGCCAGCTTGGCGTCGTCCGGCAAGCGGCATGCCGGCCTTGTTGAATTCGGCTCGGCGACGGTCGGTGGAATTTTGCCCTGCTTCGAGCTCGTTGACCAGCCCGGCGACTTTGTCCTTCGCCGGATCTTCGTTCTTGACGATCTCGAACAGTCGTCCCAATTCGTTTTGCACCGGGCCGTTGTCGACGCCGTCGTAAAAACCTTCGGTGTCGAGGCAGACCACTTCGCCGCGATTGGTCACGTACCACAGCCGTTTGCCTTCGACCAGCGGCGTGGCGCAGACCCCCTGCATCGGCCAGTCGTGCACTCGGCCGGTCGGCAGCTTTTCGTTCGAGTGCTGCCAGAGAAATTTGCCGTCGTGGTCGTCGAAACAGAGCAGCACGCCCAGGTCGATGCTGGCCGGATAACGCTTCAGATAGCCGGCGCCGTTATTGCTGCCGACGTAGACGTGACCGTTGGCCACCACCGGATTGCCATACGACTGCGAGCCGAGCCGGGCCACCCATTTGATGTTCTCGGCCTTGTCCTTCTTCCACTCGCCCGTCTTGTCGTCGAATCCGCCGACATTCCACTCGGCTGGGAATATTTTTTCCGTTGGGCGTATTGTTGCGCAGCGACGAGCCGCCCCACTGCCCCCAGTCGCCCGGCCCGATGCCGATCGGCGGATTGGAGTTCTCCGCCGATTTGCCCTGGTCTTTGGGCGACTCGGTTTTGACCGCTGCCGTCTGGGAAACGGGCGTCTGGGAGACGGGCGGCTTGCCGGCTGCATTTTTGGAGGCGGCGGCGGGCGGGGCGGCCGATGCCTCGGCACACCAGGCGGCCGACACCAGTGCAGAAACGGCCAATACCGGGCGAATGAAGTCTGCCATGAGAGGTATTAACTCCAACAACGGGAAACGGACTATTTGCGACTACTGGCGTTCGGGCCGTTGGCGAACGAGCGATCATTCTCCGGCCGTCGCGGTGCCCGACGATCCGTTGGGCGTCACCAAAATGTTGTCCAACAGAATTTCGGCCTCGTTAGCGTTGCCGAACAGGCCCGGGCTGCCGTTTAGATTGCCCGTTTCGTCGACCGCTTCGATGGTCCACTCACTGGGTTCTCGCTCGTCTCGCGGCCAAACCTTGCCTTTGAGCAGGGCGGTGCTGCCCGCGGTGGCGGCCTGAAACTTGATCGTGTACCACTTATTGCCTTCCCACTTGAAGGGGACCGACTTGGAAAATCGGGTGTCGATCTGCGGCGTCCAGGAGCGGATCTGCAACTGCTGGCTGGCGCCCATCAGGTCGAGCGTGTAGCGCTGGGCAATCACTCCCGCGTCGGGCAGCTTGATCACGTCGCTGCCGGGCGCTGGGCCGGCACTCCTAGCACGTCGGCCTGGATTGTGTAGTCGTGAAGATCGGTCGGGCCCATCCACGACTGGCTGCGCGTGCCCTTGGGAATCGTGGTCACCTTGACCATCACCTTGTTGCCGTCGACGTCGCGGATCTGGTGCCGATAGCGGGCGCCGATCCAGGTGGCCGGCACCTGGCCGTCGCTGAAGTCGAACTTCCAAGGCAGCGGCGGCACGACGCGGATCCGCGCCTGGCCGGTCAGCTCGCCGACCTTGGCGGTAACGATGGTGGTCGTGTGCTTCGGCTCGCTGGCCGCAGTGTAGGTGTATTTGCCTTGTACGTCGATCTCGCCCGGACCATCCAGCGTGAGAACCGCGCCAGGGCTGTCCTTGCAACAATTGTCCGCGGGCGTTGTACAGCCGCACGGTGAATTGCTGTGTTTCGCCGGGCCTCAGTAGCACGTCGAATGGCGTCACTTGCACGAGAGCCCGCTTGGTCATCGTCGGCCGCTGGAGTTTCAGCCGGCGGCGCAGGAATCGGGTCGGCCGAGGGCTTTTGGTCTTTGCTGCCGATGCAATACATGTGTCCGCCGGTGGGCAGATAAATCCGGCCATGCGAGATGGCCGGCGAGCCGGACACTTCGTCGTCTTCGGCCAGCCGCAGCTTGTGGATCAGCTTCACGCCGTCCGCGGTCGGCTTGAAAATGTGCCAGGCGCTGGTCGTGCAGATGTAAATCTTGCCGTCGCCATAGACCGGACTGGAACGAACGATCGTGCCGATCAGCTTGGCCGGCTTGCAAATTTCCTTTCCGCTGGCGGCATCCAGGACGAACATCTTGCCGCCGTCGTCGCAGGCGTAGAGCCGTCCGTCGACCAGCAGCGGCGAGCTCTTGCCGTCCATGCCCGCGGCACGCCACAGTTCGCCCGACTTGGTGATGTCGCCCGCGCCGGTGCCATCGATGCCGACGATCGCGCCCTGGGTGACGTTGTCCATGTTTTCTTCGGCGTGCGCCATGATAGACTTTGTCGTCGGCCACCACGGGCGAGACGTTCAATGCCGCGGCGCGAGAGCTGAAACCACCAGATCGGCTTGCCGGTCCGCGGCTGAAAGGCCCAAACGCCGCCGTCGCCCGAGCCAAAGACCATCGCCGCCTGCCCCCCCAGGGCTTGGGCCACGGGAGTGCTGTAGGTGGTGTCTTCCGGCGCGAGCTCGTGTGCCGTTGAACCAAATGGTTTCGCCCGTGGCCTTGTCGAATACCATGAAGCGATGGGCCGGTCTGGCCAATTCGCCCCAATTGGTGATGACCGAACTGATCAGCACTTTATCGCCGAATACGATCGGCACATTCGTGCGGCCGCCATACGTGCTGAGCAAGCCGAACTCTTCGCTCAGCGATCGGCTCCAAATCGTCTTGCCGGTGTCGCCGTCGAGGCATTGAAACAGCCCGCACACGCCCAGGGCATAAATGCGCCCGGTCGCCGGATCGCCCACGCAACTCGACCAGCCGACTCGTTCGGCGGGCACGTCGGACAGGTAGACGTTGAACTTGTTTTCCCAGAGCATTTTGCCGGTGGCCGCATCGGCGCAGACGACTTTCTCCTGCTCGCGGTGCGTGCCCGGCTCGTGGCGCGCGAGGGTGTACAGTTTTCCGCCCAGCACGATCGGGCTGGAAATCGTTCCCAGCTCGGCGCTCTTCCAAAGCACGTTACCCGCCTGGTCGTCGTTATAGTCCCAGCGATCGACAAGGTCTTTCTCGCGCGAGATGCCGTTTTGCTCCGGGCCGCGCCAGCCGGGCCAATCGAGCGGGTCGATCTTCAGGGGGGGGTCGAACAACGTCACGCGAGGCGCTTTAAGGACAGACGTATCTCCCTTCCCTGCGGGAGCCTTGCTTGGCGGCGGCTTGACGGGCGGTGCTGCCCCGGCCGTCAGGTCGAACAAAAGTGGCAAGACGAGCGCGAGTCCAATTCCATTCGAAGAGCTTGATCGCATGGCACAGTTTCCCGCGGGGAGTGGGCTCCAAGACGTGAGCTGCGAGCGGCAGTTGTTCAAACAGGTATTAACATACGCGATGTCCGAATCGAATCCCAGAGAGGGTGGTTTACGCAGCCTGCTCTCAGGCGCCGGACGATAGACCGTGGGGCGGGCCCGGGTCTGCCGGCAAATTTGCAACCGTCCGGCGAAAGACTGTTTGGGTGGGGGGAAACCGACTCTTCCAGGATACGCCAGCAGGCGGCGGCGAGCAAGGATCGACGCCCCACGATCCGACGGGCGTGCTGCGGCAGCGGCCGGGTTTGCCGGACCGGGGCGATGGGCCAGGTCTTCTTTCTTGGTAGCGCTGTGCCGCGGTGCTCCGATTTCATTTGTAATTTGCCAACGCCCGGTTACGGCTGGCGAGTCGCCACGGTGCTCGTGATCGATTCGCGTCGGCCCCGACTTCGATTGGGGGCACTGGTCGTCAATCGACAAGACATAAAGGAGGATCGGCGTCGCTAGCAGTCGTCGACCGAGAATGGTTGGCCGTACAGCTTACCGAAGATGCAAAGCCGCCTGGGCCGGTCAATTACAAGGGCTCGGCCAGCCTTGCATGAGGGGCTACAGTCGTTAAGGTTTCGCTGGCCTACGGGCGCCGCAATGTTTGCGTAACGGTTGCCGTAAACCACTTGGTGAAAATTACTTCCGCGGCTCTCAAGGGGTCTTCGACAGCAAGCCGATACGGTAGGTGTTATCACCCGAGGATCGCGTGCCGTTAGGCACGTCAAAGGGCGCGTCAGGGCAACCGGATCGGACTTCTCGAGTCAAGGATTGGCTCGACCGGTCCTGGCGCAATAAACCGTGTGAACTGCTGGTTTCGACCCACCTTCCCCCACCTGGCAACTGCCAGCGTACCCGCCAACGAGTGTGCCCGGCCTCGAGCCGAGTCAAACCCGCCCGACGGATGTCCGTCGGCTCGCTTTTCAAGAGCGAGCCGCAAAGGACGCGCTAGGTCAGCCGATGTGGGAGCCGCTATCTGCAGTTCCATCGTAAAGGAGACGTTGCTCGATGAAATGGAACATGGTTTTTGGAGCGCTAGTAGTCAGCGTAGGCCTATGCGGCCGGGGTTTCGGCTTCGAACTCCTGGATCGCATGCTTGGCCTGAACGACTGCGGCTGCAATAGCTGTTGCCAGACGTCGGAACCGTCGTGCGGCTGCGATAAGGGTTGCGAACCCTCGTGCTGTGCGGCTCCGGCTTGTGCAGCTGCCGAGCCGAGCTGCTGTGCAGCTCCGGCTTGCGAACCGGCTTGTGCCGCAGCTCCGAGCTGTGGCTGTGCGGCTCCCTCTTGCGGCAGCTGCTGCAAGAAGTCTGGCTGCCATCACCACTGCGGCTTGTTCAGCGGATTGCTGGGCTGCCACTCGTGCCACAAGAAGCATTGCTGCAAATCCAGCTGTGGCTGTGCGGCTCCCTCTTGCGGTTGCGGTGCCCCGGCTTGTGAAGCGACCTGCGCTGCCGCTCCGGCTTGCGAAGCTGCCGCCCCCAGCTGCGGCTGTGCGGCTGCTCCGTCGTGCGAAGCGGCTGCCCCCAGCTGTGGCTGTGCGGCTCCCGCCTGTGGCGGTTGCAGCAAGAAGTCTTGCTGCCACCATGGCTTGCTCGACCTCTTCCGCGGCCACCACTGCTGCAAGAAGAGCTGTGGCTGTGGCGCTGCCCCCAGCTGTGGCTGTGCCGCTGCTGCCCCCAGCTGCGGTTGCGGTTGCGGTTCGTCGGCCCCGGCGACCACTGCTGCTCCGGATGCTGCCCCGATGCCCCCCGCTCCGACTGCCGATCCTTCGGCTTCGATCCAGAGCAAGCGTCGGATTGTGACCGCCAGCAAAGTCGTTCACCGCGACTAAGCTGAACGTCTAGAAGCGTGCAAATCAGGTCTGCCCGGAAGAATTCTTCCGGGCAGACCTTTTTCATGCGCACCGCAAGGGCTGCTCGATCACCCCTTGCTGCGCGCCTGCTCCACCAGCCCGGCCGCAAATCCGACGAGATCGCCGCGGTCCCGGCAAGCGCGAATCAAGCGATCGTATTGGCCGGCCCGGCGTGACAGTTCCATCAGGCTGGGCGCGAAATGCGTGGTTCGCGTGCCCGGTGGCAACCAGCGCTCCGCCGCCGCCAGGGCCTCGTCGTAGCGATTCTGGTGCGCCAGAAGCATCACGTAGACTTCGGCCGGGAGCGGGCCGGCCTGCTCGGTGCCCAGTTCTTCGACGCGCGAGCGGAAATAAGCCAGGGCAGCCTCGGTCTCCTCGCCCAAGCGCGCCTTGAAGAACAGGCCGTGACTGGGATACGTGTCCTTGAACGGCTCGTCGGAGGCGAACTGAAATTGCCGACTCAGCCGGCGGCCGTACTCCGCCAGATCGACGGCCACGCGCAAGGCCGCCGGATCCTCCAGCACGCGCGCAAAGCGCATGGTCGACGCCAGGTGCGTCGTATCGACATGATAACTGTGCTCGCCGAACAGCCAGTCGCGATCGGCCGCCAATTCGGCCAGCGTTTGCTCGGCCGGTTCGGCGCCCTCCTGCCGCTTGATATCGGCGCGCACGTTGGCCATCAATTCGCGATGCAAATGCTGCACCAGCAAGCCGGCAGCCGCCTGCTGATCCGAGCGCGGCCGACCGGCGATCACGCCGTCGAACATCGTAATCGCATTGCAGGTGCCATAGCGCTCCAGCACGAGTCGATAGCCCAGCGGAACCGAGACCCCCTCCTGGACCGCGATTTCGATCAGGTCTTGCAGGTTGTCGTCGTTGGGCTCGATTCGCTCGAGCACGCCGGCAACCAAGGCGTTGTCTGCCAGGGGCCGCAGATACATCCAAGCCTCGCGCAACTGGCCGGCCTCGGCCAGCGCCAACCCGACTTCGCGACAGGCCGTCAGATAGGCCTGCTCCACCTGGGTGCGAATCGGCTCCTCCAGGTCGTCCAGCGAACCGGCCAGGATGATCGGCAGCCCCAGCCGCTGCCGCCCACGCATCAACAGCGCGTCGAACAGTTCGTGGTATCTCCGCTGCTCGCGAAGCAGATCCACCAGGCGCTCAAGCGTATGCGCAATGCCGCCAGCGGCAACGGCCGAACGGAGCTCGTCGAACGGATCGATGCCGGGCGAGTGCGAATTATCTGTCGAGTTCAAAGGATCAAGTCCCGGATCCAAGGTCCACGGTGCGGCGCGTGACGCTTTTCGAGCCGCCACTACCCAGCTCGACGCTCTTGCCAGTAACATACACCCTGCGGCGCTGGCCCTCCAGGATGTGGAAACTGGTTTCATGAGCGATGCTCCCCACGGCAACCGCGGATTCGCCGGCCTGCGCGTGGCGGCTTTCGAGAGTCGCCGTGCGCCGGAAATGGCCCGGCTGATCGAGCGCACGGGGGGCCTGCCGCACGTTAGTCCCGCGATGCGCGAAGTGCCGATCTCCGAAAATCGCGAGGCCATCGATTTCGCCAATCGGGTGATTACCGGCCAGGTCGACATCATCATCTTCATGACCGGCGTGGGCATTCGGCACCTGCTGACCGAGATCGAACGGCACGTCGACCGCAGCCGTTTCTTGACTGCCGTGTCGGACCTGACCACCGTCGCCCGCGGGCCCAAGCCGGTCGCGGTACTCAAGGAACTGGGCCTGGAGCCGACTCTCCGCGTGCCGGAACCGAACACCTGGCGCGAAGTGCTGGCCACGATCGACGGCCGGCTGCCGGTGGCCCAGCAGACCGTGGGCCTGCAAGAATATGGCAAGCCCAATGCGAGCCTGGTCGCGGGGCTGGAAGCCCGTGGGGCTCGGGTCGAGCCTATTCGCGTATATCGCTGGGATTTTCCCGAAGACTTGGCCCCGCTGGAGGCAAATCTCCAGGCCATCGCGGCCGGCCAGCGCGACGTGGCCCTGTTTACCTCCAGCCATCAAGTGGTCAATTTGCTGCGCGTGGCCGACCGGCTGGGGATCGCCGAGCGCGTGCGAATCGCGCATGCGGCGGATGGTGATCGCCTCGATCGGGCCGACCACCAGCGAGACGCTCCAGGAATTCGAGTTGCCGGTCGATTTGGAACCCGAGCACGGCAAGATGGGCCACCTGGTGTCGTTGGCCGCCGAGCGGGCCCAAGGCGTCTTGGCGAGCAAACGCCTGCCAATCCTCCGCGCCGCGGCCGCGGATGCAGCCGCGTTGGCCCCGCCGCTCGCTGGCGCCTGGGACGCGGGGCCCTTCATGCGGGCCTGCCGCTTGCAACCGGTCGATCGCACGCCCGTCTGGCTGATGCGCCAGGCCGGCCGCTACATGAGCGAATATCGCGAGGTCCGCGGCCGCACCACCTTTCTCGAGCTGTGCAAGAATCCGCAGCTTTGCGCCGAAGTGATGATCACGGCCGTCAATCGCTTGGGCGTCGACGCGGCGATCATCTTTTCCGACCTGCTGCCGATCCTGGAGCCGATGGGCCTGCGGCTCGAATTCGCCGCTGGCGAAGGACCCGTGATCCACAATCCGGTGCGCGAGCCGAAGGACGTCGATCGCGTGCTGGAACTGGAAAGCGTCGAGCCGCTCGAGTTCGTGATGGAGACGGTGCGCCAGACGCGCGCCGGCTTGCCGGCCCAGATTCCGCTGTTGGGTTTCGCCGGGGCGCCGTTCACGCTGGCCAGTTATGCCATCGAGGGGGGCGCCAGCCGAAACTATCTGCACACCAAAGCCCTGATGTACCGCGACGAGGGGGCTTGGCGCAGCCTGATGGGCAAACTGTCCGGCGCCGTGATCCGCTATCTCAACGCGCAGATCGCGGCCGGCGCCCAGGCCGTGCAGCTATTTGACAGTTGGGTGGGCACGCTCGGCCCGGCCGACTATCGCCGCTACGTGCTCCCTTTCATGCAGGAAATCATCGCCAGTCTCGCGCCGGGCGTGCCCGTCATTCATTTTGCCGCGGGCAATCCGGCCCTGTTGCCGTTGGCGGCCGAGGCGGGCAGCAGCGTGATGGGCATCGACTGGCGCGTCGACCTGGATCAGGCCTGGCAGCAGGTCGGCCACGACAAGGCGGTGCAAGGCAATCTCGATCCGGCGGTGCTCTTGGCCGATCGGGGCGAAATCCGCCGCCGCGCCGCGACGATCCTTGAAAGCGTGTCCGGCCGGCCGGGGCACATCTTCAATTTGGGGCACGGCGTGTTACAGCAAACGCCGGTCGACAACGTGATCGCGCTGGTCGATGCCGTGCATGAGGCCGGCCTTGGCTGAGAGCACGAGGCTCGGACATACCTTCTGCGGAGCTGGCATCTAAACCGGGCTGCGTTCACCGTGTTCCCAATGTGGACTTTTGCGGATCACACTTGTTCGGGCGAGGCCCACAAGGGCTTGCCGTACCAGGCGGTAGTCGGCATCGGATGCGTCAAACGCACGCAGCAGAACGCCCGTGTCAATGAGGCAGGCCATTAGTCATGGTGGTTGTAAAGCTCGGCCCGCGATAAGAAGTCCACAGGCGAACAGCCGCTGGTTGCTTTCTCGTCGAGCAGACGCTCCAAATCGTCGCGGGGCAATCGCGGCGCCGGTGGGGACGGCGCGGAGAGCAAGACGTGCTCAAGATGCGTCTCGATCGTCAACTCTTGCGCAGCGGCTTGCGCGCTCAGTGCGGTGGCGGTGGTTTCGCTAAGTTCAAGGCTTACCATACACTAAGCCTCTCGTAAGCCCGCGACGAATGCACGTTTGGGTTTGATCGGGTAGTGCGTCAGTTTGAAATGGGGTGGGGTCCGGCCTCTTTTCCGCCGTCCCGTTGCAGTCGCCAGTTGCCGTCCGATTCTTTTGAAAAAATAAACCCGTATCCCTTGCCAGTGGTGATGAATCCGGCAGTTTCGTTGTGGACCGCGCGGATAACCCCGGACTTTACCCCAGCCTTCTCAACGTCGTTTTGAAATTGTTTCCAAATTTCCTGCACCTCTGCCGTGAGCAACTGCATGTCCTCGATGGGAATGTCAGTCTCGTAGTTCAGCACGAGCGCTGAATCGCCATTGGGGAAATCCATCTTTTGAATCCCGGTAACTCGCACCTGTTTCGCGGCCGCGGGCGCGGGGGTTGTTGCGGGGGGCTGCGGCGGGGCAGTTGGCGTTGCCTTTGAGCATCCCGCAAGCACCACGACGGAAACGGCAAGCCGTATAAAGGCGGTTTTTGCTTGCATCAGGGCTACCCCTGGGGATGTCGGCTGGACAATCTGGCGGCGGACTGCATAATTAAACCATGCCAAACCGCTCACGCAAGAAGAAATCGGCCTCACCCGATCCCGTCCAAATCGCTCGCCGCATCGTGGATCAAGCTACGGGCGTCTCTACGCCTTCCAGTCCACCTAAGAAGAAGCGGCCGGTAAAGAAGGCCGCCCACAAGAAAGACCCGGCAGCGGTTACGCTAGGACGCAAGGGGGGCCTGGTTGGTGGGAAGGCCAGGGCGGCAACCATGACACCAGAAGAACGGGCGGAAAGTGCCCGGAAGGCGGCCCGGGCACGGTGGGCTGAAAAATAATGGAGCCCGGACGAAACCAGAGACGAAACCAGATACTCACACGTTGGCTCAGTTGGTGGGGGACAAAACGAGCCAAAAGTCCACAACGATTGATCAAACAAATAGTTCTGACGCGGCCCTAATCCACGCTGCCGCGATTCATGGCGTCGATCAACTGCCGCAGCCGGCCCAGGCTGCGGCGATTGAAGCGAAAGATCAGCCGCACGTAGGAGATCAGATCGAACTCGTCCCGTTCCTCAGGCAGCGGGCCGGCCAGCGCGAACTCGCCGCCGAAGAGAATGTCGCCATAGCGGGCATTGATAGCCGCCAAGAACCCGTCGCTCGGCCTCCTGCTTCTGATCGCGCATCTCCAAAGATGGGGGCGAGACTTGAATTTCGATGTCGGAGAGCGCCGCCGCAGGCAATCCGCCGGCATCGACCGCGGCCCGCACCACGCGCCACATCACCTCCAGATCGTCGTTGACGAGGTCAACTTGCAGGCGCGAGAACATCCGCATCGCCGGCCCTTCGGCCACCGTCGTTGAAGCGTAGTTGGCGTTCGAGGCGTCGGACGTGAGCATGAATTCGGGCATCACCAGCCGGCTGGCGATCGCCCGCAGCTCGGCTTGCAGGTTCGAGGGCCCCGACCTTGAAACGAGACGGCCTCACGATCGACGCAATCCGCAGACGGCGGAATTGCCGGCGGGGAGTGCATTACCCGTTCAGTACACGTCTAGCTTTGGAAGCGCCGCTTGAGCGCGTTGACACCGGGGGTGTCAAACCAGTGTCCCGAACACGCAGCTCAACCAGGCTCGTTAGGCCTGTCAGAGCGGTTAGGCCGTCGAATGTTACTTCGGTTTCTTTAAGGTCTAGCTCCCTGAGACGTGTCAGCCCCGCGAGATGTCTCAGGCCTGCGTCGGTAATTCGAGTCCCATGAAGGTCCAGCAGTTCCAACTCCGTCAGCCCAGCGAGGTGCTCCAAGCCGGCGTCGGTGATCGCGGTGTTCCACAGGTCGAGCTCCCGCAACTGCGTCATCCGACCGAGCGTCTTCAGTCCCGCATCGCTGATGCCGGTTGCAAACAACAGCAGATGTTGCAGCCGCCGCAGTGACTCGATTTGGACCAAGCCCGCGTCGGTTATGTGCGTCTCGCCCAGGTTGAGGAAGGTCAGAGATGTCATCGACCGCAGGTGCGTCAGGCCGACATCGGTTATCGCAGATTCGCCAAGACCCAGATGCTTGAGTCGCGTCAGCACGCACAGCCGCGTCACGCCCTCATCGGTAACTCCGGTCAACCCAAGATCAAGAAACTCAAGATGAGACAATCGACACAGATATCCAACCCCGACGTCCGTGATCGGCACATCACCAAGTTCCAGTTTCCGGAGCTTTTTCAATCGCGCTAGATATTGAGACCGTCGTCGGTGATGAGCGTATGGCGGAGATCGAGATTGGTCAGTTCCGTAAGCTGGCTGACGTGAACCATTCCCGCGTCGGTTATTCGAAGGCCGCAAAGACCAAGCCATCTCAGGTGGGGCAGCCATGTCAGGGGCGCGAGATCGGCGTCCGTGGCCGGACTAGAGTTCACATGGCCGTAGTTGACATACGTCGCACTCGCGCGGGGGTCCTCGCCGAGCAAGCGCTGAATCCAGGCCGCGAATTCGCTCTGGGGCGAAGGAACCTCGGGGTGAACACACGCACGAACGCCGCAAATGTGCTCAATCGCCGCCCGTTGCTGCCGGGCGTGCTCGACATTCGACCCGAGCCAGGCGAGGAGAGCACAGCATGGGATCGACGCCAGCAAAAGCGTGCGCAACGTAATACGAAAGGGCCGGTGCATCGGTTTCGGGTTCCCCGTGGCAACGCATCTATCGTTGGTTCCGGAATATTGAGCCATTATACGAGGAATAGCGGTACCCGGGTGGCACGGGGCCACCGGTTTGGCAATCCGCGCCGGTTTCGCACGGTTAGGTAGGAGCCGCTCGCTGGTCGGCGCATCGGCCGGGGACCCATCGGGAACCACGGCGGGCTATTGCTTGGGCACGTCGCGGTGGGGCAATCGTCGTTCCCCCGGCTTTAATGCCTTGTTGTGCTGATCCCGCAACTCATTCTCGAAGTTTCCCGCATCGATCTCTTCTTCCATGGTATTGGAAGATGCTCTGCCTACTTGGGCCCGTTGGCCTGTGTGAAGTTCCTTGCCCAGCGCGAGATAGGGGGGCCGTGTGGCATCGCCCCTCCCTCCGTCCACCTTATACCCTTGAGTGTCGGTAGGGTCATAGTGAACGGTAGCGTCCGAACCTCGCGTCATGTCGCCCTGAAACGTCACGCTGTTGTCCTGGTCAGCACCACGCGGCGCAATCCTGATGCCGTGCCCGTTGTTCGAGGTTTTGATGTCATCCAGAAGTTCTTTTCCTCCGGGCAGTTCGCTCAGCCTGCCGAAGTCGCGAATCACGGCCTCCTTCCACGTTTGCTTGTTTTTTTCCATCAGGCCATCCGCATCGAGCGTAACGTTCTTTGGCAACGCCTGCAGCCCCTTGACCAGAGCCTGGTCGTCGGCGCTGAGATCGTTGATCGGAACTTTCCTGTTCTTTTGGTCCGCATCGTCCGCGCTCGGCTTCAGGATCACGGATTTGCCATCTTCGGAAAGGCGCAAGAACGTGCCCTTGAAAGTACGCCGGCCACCTTTACTCTTCCAATCCCGCTCCCCGAGCACTGGCTTCTCGGCGTCTGCCCCATCTTTTCCGGTGATCGCGTCCAGGCCCTTGCTGATCCGGTCCCGCTCTGCTCGATCCCTGGGATTCTGCGCCAGGTAAATGTTGCCCGACGGAGCGGCCCTGTCGCCCGATGCGGGCTGCGGTGTTTCGTGTCCCACGGTCAGAACATGCGGCTGCGCACCGTCTCCAGCGCCGGCGTGCGGGCCTAACGACCGGCTTGGAGCGGAGGCTCCACCGCCGCCGGCCGATGAGAACTCGCCGCGGTTCTGCGGATTGTCGCCGCGTGGATGCTTGGAGGGGTCCCAACCGGCTTCCGTGATCGCGCGAACGAATTCGAGCAGCTCTTGTTCGCGAGTCGCGTCGGGCGTATGAGCGCCTTCGATTGCCCGCACGATCGGCCCGGACAACTCCGGGCCCTGCACTTCCTGGGGCCGCTGGTTGTGCTGCGCCAGATTCATTTGCTCCTGGTCGTAGTCCAAGCCGCGACGGCGACACCAGGTCTGCGGTGAGAGGATGCCGTTCTGATACTCGATCTGATGGACCTCGGCTTCCTGCTTCTGATCGCGCATTTCGAGCGAAGGAGGCGACACCTGGATTTCGATGTCGCAGAGCGCCGCCGGAGGCAAGCCGCCCGCGTCGACCACGGCCCGCACCACGCGCCACATCACTTCCAGATCGTCGTTCACCAGGTCGGCTTGCAGACCCGCATCGCCGGCCCTTCGGCCACCATGGTCGAAGCGTAGTTGGCGTTCGAGGCATCGGAGGTGAGCATGAACTCGGGCATTACCAGCCGGCTGGCGATTGCCCGCAGTTCGGCCTGCAAAACGGCCACGAAATTCGCCGGGGGAAACTGCTCTGGCCGCAAACGAAGCGACGACCGACAATAGCCCGCGGAGGTTGGAAGCAATGGCTGTTGATATCCCCACCACCGAGCGACCGGCTGGCGCGGCGCCGGGCGCGTCCCGTAGCAGGCACAGGTTCCGGCAATTCAGCCTGCGCGGACTATTCGTGCTCGTCACTTTATTGTCGGTTGGGTTGGGCTGGCTGAGCATGAAGGCCGCGCATGCCCGCCGGCAGCAGGCCGCGCTCGAAGCCCTGGGTGCGACCGATTTCCTTTACGACTTCGAGCAGGCGCCCACGCCGGAGTGGTTAACTTGGCCCGACCGGGACAAGAACGCGCGGCCGCCGGGCCCAGCGATCCTCCGCTGGCTATGGGGCGAGCACGTGCTGGCCAATATCGTGGCCCTCAACTTCAGACAGGACGATCGTTGCGGGGATCTAACGCCAGCGAGAACGCGGGAACTCGCCGCGCTAGACACGCTCGAATACCTCGCTCTGTCCGATCAGCCAATCGGGGATCACGATCTGGACGCCGTTCGCGGGCTAGATCGCATCAAAGTCCTTGAACTCGCCCGCACGCGTATTACCGACGCCGGTCTCGAGCGACTATCCGGAATGGCCGTGCTCAAAGACCTCGACATTTCCGGTACCCAGATTTCCGGCGTCGGGCTCGTCCATCTCCGGGCATGCAAATGCCTGAGGGTCCTCGACTTTTCTCGCGACCCGATTACCGCGGACGGTGCGAGGGCGATCGGAAACCTGACCGCGATCGAAGTCCTGCATGTGGATTGGCCCCTATATTGGGCGCCAGATTGGCCATGCAAACCGGCGTCGACCATTGTAGACGAGGTTCTGCGGAGCTGCGCAAGACTACGGCATCTCAAATACCTGACCGTCTGCAACGTCCCCGTCACCGACGAGGGTGTCCGGCACCTGCGCGGGTTGCCGTGTTTGGAACAGCTTATGCTTGGGGAGCGCGAAATCACCGATGAAGGCCTCGCCCACATTGCCACGCTCCCTCGCCTCAGACGCCTTGATATCTCGTCCAACCGCATCACGGACACCGGTCTTCGCACCCTGCGGAGCGCTGGCAACCTTGAGTCTCTGGACCTGCGCAGACACGCCGATCACCGACAGCGGATTAAAGGAGCTTTCCGCGCTGAAAAAGCTCGCCGAATTAAACCTGTGGGGGACGCTCGTTACCGACGAGTGCCTTGACGGGCTGCGGAACTTGCCGAGCTTGAACAATTGCAACGTAATCTGCACGAAAGTGACACCCGAAGGGCGCGCACGGATCAAGGCCTGCGCTCCCGAACGTCGATCTGCGTTGATCGATCTCTTGGCGGCGGCCAACTGGGTCGCTATTTCTTCGCCTGCGGCAGGTCGCCGTAGGCGATTCCCTTTTTCTCACGATACTGATTGAGAGTCTCGTCCATGGCGGCGGCGTTCGCCGCCGCGGCGCGGGGCGTCCGCTTAAACCAGCTCGTCGCCTTGCTGAGTCCGACGTTAAAATCAAAGCTGCCTTCCTCCGACTGCGTGGCACTAGCCTTGATCGACCCGAACGCACTATCCAGCACCACCGCGATGCCGCCGAGCGTAGTTTCTCCCGGCTCGGCTTCGGGTTTCTCCAGCTCTACCTCGACACGCCGTTTTTTCCCGGCCTCGTCGGCCTCGTCGTCGGCCGCCTTTTTTTCGTCGACGACAGCCTTCGTGAGATCCGTCTGTTTCACATACTCCTGCCGTTGGTTGATTGTTCCGTACGTGATTTCGCCGTCGGTGCTAACGTTCGCCGCCACGGCCCCGATCGGCTCACCTTTGTCGTTCTTGATAGCCACCAAAACCGTCAGCGAGCCATCTTGCTCCTTGCGGACGAGAGCGACATCGCCATTGACCTTCGGATTCAGCTTAAACCAGGCTCCCGCCTTAAATCTCTGCTTGAGATTATTGTCGTCACTGTTCTCCACCGAGGCAGTTATGTCCTTGACGGCCTTGGCAATTTGTTCATGCGTTGTCCCCTCTTTCCCCGACTCGTCTTTTTCCGGGGCGGCTCCCGGCCTCTTTTCGGTCTTCTGGCCAGCCAGAATCACGTTCAGCGGAGCCTTGAATACTGGTTGAGCTGCAGAAGAGTTTGACGAACCGCCGCCCGCGGCGGCATGCGGGCTCGACGGATGGCTTGGCGCAGGAGCGCCTGCGCCGCCGCCGCCGGCCGATGAGAACTCGCCGCGGTTCTGCGGATTGCCGCCGCGCGGATGCTTGGAGGGGTCCCAACCGGCTTCCGTGATCGCGCGAACGAATTCGAGCAGCTCTTGCTCACGCGCGGTAGCGGGCGCATGCGCGCCTTCGATTGCACGCGCCACCGGCCCAGGCAACTCCGGGCCCTGCACTTCCTGCGGGCGCTGGTTGTGCTGCGCCAGATTCATTTGCTCCTGGTCGTAATCCAACCCGCGACGGCGACACCAGGTCTGCGGTGAGAGAATGCCGTTCTGATACTCGATCTGATGGACCTCGGCTTCCTGCTTCTGATCGCGCATTTCGAGCGAAGGCGGCGACACCTGGATTTCGATGTCGCAGAGCGCCGCCGGAGGCAAGCCGCCCGCGTCGACCACGGCCCGCACCACGCGCCACATCACTTCCAGATCGTCGTTGACCAGGTCGGCTTGCAGGCGCGAAAACATCCGCATCGCCGGCCCTTCGGCCACCATGGTCGAAGCGTAGTTGGCGTTCGAGGCGTCGGACGTGAGCATGAACTCGGGCATTACCAGTCGGCTGGCGATCGCCCGCAGTTCGGCCTGCAAAACGGCCACGAAATTCGCCGCGTCCAGGCCGGCGGCCGGAAAGTCGTATTCGATTCCGCCGGGAGCGTCCAAGATGGTGCCGGGGCCAAAACGGCGAAAGCCGGTCGTGCGGCCGGTGGCGGCTTGGGTCAGAGTCACGTCCGTCTGGCTGGCGGCGAACTGCTGCACGCCGCTGCGGATTCCGCCCTGGTGCTTGCGGATCAGGGCGATGGCCGATTGGATTTCGGCCACCACGCTCATGTTGCGGAGCAGCTTTTCGGCCCGGCGCAGATTCTTGCGCACCGGAAAGAAGAGCGGCAGCCCACGTTTGACGTTTTCGTCGACGTTGGCCTTGCGATGCTGGATCTCGGTGGCGTCGACCGGCCGGCCGTCGACGTAATAGCAGATGACCGTTTCGACATCGTCGGCGTCGGTCAAAATGCCAAAACTGGCGGCCGGGTCGCCCACCCGGCCGCTCGGCGTGATGATTTGATCGGGCTCGACAAAGCGCACCGCGCGTGCAGCCATCGGAAGCGACAAAGTAGCGCAAGAACGCTTCGCCGTCGCGGTCCAACCGGCGGACGATCTCCTGCTGGCGGCGCTGCCATTTGTTTTCGCGCCGGAAAGCATCGAGCACGTCCTGCACCTGGCTGGTCAGAGTCGCCTCGGCGGTCGAGCCTTTGCGGATCACGGCCTGATAGGTGTGACCCGAGCCGACCAGGTAACTGATGCGGTTCTCCTGACCGTTGATGGCGAACTCGTTGCTGGCGGCCAACAGGCGGCACTCGTTGCGCAGTTCGCGCAGTTGTTGCTCGTTGACGATTGCCGGCCGGGCATACGAGCCGGCTCCGCCCCCGGCGCCCAGTGGCAGCCAAGCGCCGTCGCTGTCCCAATAGGCCTCGCGCGGATCGACAAAATTGTCCCACAGTTCAAAATAGGCTTCGCGCAGGCGCCGTTCGAGTCGGGCAGCGGCCGCGTCCGGCGCAGGCGCGCCGGAAGGCCCGGCGGGATCCGAATCGGGTGAATTACCATTGACGTTCACGAAGTGCCTCCTGATTCGCGCTGAAGGCGGAAGGATGGGGAACTGGCGGATTCTGTTTGTTCCGGATGCGCGAAAAAAAGAGCCCGTGGCCAGCCTGCGCCTTTTGGGCGCAAGGTGGGCTACGGGCTCTTTGCGATACTCGAACGGGGTGCGTCGAGCTCACAGGGATACCCACGGATCACGCTGGGTGTCCGTGTTCAACGAATGACTTGCCGAGCGGGCCGTGAGAATAACGGAGAAGACGACCGTTCTCAAGTTGGAAAAGTGAGCCACTCGGCTCTTTTTACTACCCCCCGCAGGACAAAACGGGGCAAGGACAAAACGGGTCAGCACACTTGATCAAACAAATAGTTCTGACCGGCCCTAATCCACGCTGCCGCGATTGATGGCGTCGATCAACTGCCGCAGCCGGCCCAGGCTGCGGCGATTGAAGCGAAAGATCAGCCGCACGTAGGAGGCCAGATCGACTTCGTCCCGTTCCTCCGGCAGCGGGCCGCCCAGCGCGAATTCGCCGCCGGAGAGAATGTCGCTAAAGCGGGCGTTGATGGCCGCCAACAACTCGTCGCTCGGCCGCTGCTTGAGCCGCAGCACCAGCTTGTTCTTCACGTAGCGCATGCTGTGATAAACGCGGAAGAATTGCAGGATCTCGGCCACTGCCTCTTCGACGCTGTCGGTCAATTTATAGAGCGACAAGTCCTCGGGCGAGATCATGCGGTCGCCGAGCAGTTTGTGTTTGACGAAGTCCTGGAATTCCAACCAGAACGAGCCGCCCGGCGCGTCGAGAAACACGACCGGCACCATGTCCCGCTTGCCGGTCTGCAACAAGGTGAGAACCTCCAGCCCTTCGTCGAGCGTGCCGAAGCCGCCCGGCAACAGACAGACCGCGTCGCACTCTTTGACGAACATCAGCTTGCGCGTGAAGAAATATTTCATGTGCACGAGCTTGGCGTCGCCGGCGATCACCGGGTTGGCATACTGCTCGAAGGGCAGCATGATGTTCAGGCCCATCGAGTTCTCGCGGCCGGCGCCCAGATGGCCGGCTTCCATGATGCCGCTGGCGGCTCCGGTGACGACCAGCCATTTGTGCTCGGCCATGGCCCGGCCGAAGGCGACGGCCTGCTCGAAGGTGGGCTCGTGGGGACGGGTGCGCGCCGATCCGAAAACGGTGACCTTGCGCGTCGAGCGATAGGGGCTGAAAACCTTGAACGCGTAGCGCAGTTCGCGGAGCGTGCGGCTGAGCAGCTTCAGATCGCCCCGCGAGGTGCGGTCGCCAGCCAGTTTGTCGGCCGATTCCTTGATCTGCTCGATCAGGTCGGCGATCCGCTGCCGATCCAGCGTGCTGCCCGTCTCGACGATGCCCCCGTTGAGTTCATCGGGCAGCGGCGAGTCTTGCGCGGCAGGATCCACCGGGAATGGTTCTGGAGAGCCAAGGTCCGCCACGCGATCCGTCTTTCGCTATTTTAAGTCGCCTCGGCCCTGAAACCACCGGAGCACGGGTCGAAGGATGTGCCTGCACGTATTATAGGTTGTCCGGCCGAATCCGGGGAAGGCGGCTGATGCTGGCGAAAAACGGGTGCTAGCGCGACGCTCACGCGATTTACACGCGGCTGCGCCGGCAGAAAGATCGTGCGCCGCGGCGTTGAAACAAGCGCAGCCCGACCTGATGGCCGGGCTGCGCTGGGTTTTCAGCGTGAATGAATGGGCGGCAACCTGGGTCAGGCCGACGGCCGGCGATAGTGCTGGTAGGCCAGGATCACTTCGTACAGGTCGGTCGAGATCGTGATCTCGTCGTCCGCGAAGTCTCGCAGCCAGGTCCGTTCGCTGCGAACGGCATCGGCCAGCAGCGGAAAAATGTCGCCCAGCGGGACCGTAACCATGTCCTTATGGCTGGTGGTTTCGGCAACCGAAGCGCCGGCTTCGCTTTCCGGACCGTAGTACACGCGCAATTGGGTTCGGGCCATAAAACGCTTCCTTACGTTGAGGATTCATGGAACCCGGCAATCCCTGCCGAGTTTGCCGCAGCCGCGCATTCAATTTCGCAGCTTGCGGCGGGTGCCCACCCTGATGTCCAAAAGATATCGACCGCCCGGCCCGTACGGCTTTGATGTATTCCGCCGCTGGGTGAGGTTTTTTTCGACGGCACCTGCTGGCGCGATAACAGGGGCAAGATCGCGCGGGCAGGTAGGCGTCGCGAGGGATTGCTTGGAGATGCGAGCTGCATGCAATCCCCGCAGCGCTCAGCTTGACAATAAAACCCGCAAGTCCTAGATTGCCCGAACAAGCAAGTCGAAACCACTTAACCGCTTGCGTCGATTTTCAAGCCGGCGCGCACCGTTTGCATGGGCACAATCTCAACGCTCGCCATCGATCTGGGGCCGATCGCTGGCCATCTGCAAATCCCCCATGCCCGGGTGCTGCGCGTTGTCGAACTGCTCGATGCTGGCAACACGGTGCCGTTTATCACTCGCTACCGCAAGGACGAAACGGGCGGGCTGGATGAAGAGCAGATCCGCGAAATCCAGCAGCGGCTGGGCAAATTGCGGCTGCTCAGCGAGCGAAAACAAACAATCTTGCGGTCGATTGATTCTCAGGGCAAACTGTCCGAAGCGCTGGCCGCAGAGATCGAAGCCGCCCAGAGCACGAAACGGCTGGAAGATCTTTACCTGCCGTTCAAGCCCAAGAAACAAACCTTGGCCACGCTGGCCCGCGAACGCGGACTCGAGCCGTTGGCCGAAGATGTCTTGGCCGCCGCGCCGGCCGCCGCCGACCTGGACTTGCGCGCCGCGGACTTCGTAAACCCCGACCGCGGAATTTCCAACTCCGCCGATGCCCTGCTGGGCGTGGGCCACATTCTGGCCGAAATTTTCAGCGAGCGGGCCGACTTGCGGCAGCGGCTGCGCAAGATCGTGCAGCGCACCGGCAAGCTGGTCAGCGCGCGGGCCGAACCCGACGACAAGAAGGCCCAAGGCTTTCGCGATTACTTCGAATATACCGAGCAATTGGATCGCGTGCCGCCGCATCGCGTGTTGGCCATCAATCGGGGCGAGAAGGCCAAGGTATTGCGGGTCAAAGTCGAAGTCGACCTGGAAGCGATGCAGCAAACGGCCGACGAATTGCTGGTGCCGGCAGAACACCCGCATGCCGATTTCCTTCGCGGCTGCGGACGCGACGCGCTCGTGCGGCTGGTTTTCCCGAGCTTGGAGCGCGAAGTGCGCCGCGAGATGACCGATTGGGCCGAGACCCATGCCGTCGAGGTCTTCGCCCGCAACCTGCGCAACCTGCTGCTGCAGCCTCCCATTCGCGGCCGGCGCGTGTTGGCGGCCG
Organism: uncultured Planctomycetaceae bacterium; assembly: GCA_963793635.1. Lineage (GTDB taxonomy): Bacteria > Planctomycetota > Planctomycetia > Pirellulales > PALSA-1355 > CAWCAX01. The sequence continues at coordinate 2,286,845 of CAWCAX010000004.1, read as the reverse complement.
ATCCGGGCTTCAAGAGCGGCTGCAAATTGGCCGCACTCGACGAGTTTGGCGGACTGTTGGGCCATGCCGTAATTCACCTGGTCGGCAAACCCGAGCGGCGTCAGGAAGCGCGGGCCAAAATCGTCGAGCTGATCGACACACATCAGCTGACTCTAGTGGCGATCGGCAACGGCACGGCTTGCCGCGAGACCGAAGAACTGATGGGCGAGTTGTTGATCGAAGAACTTAAGGACAAGAGCGTCGCGTACGTGATCGTCAACGAGGCCGGGGCCAGCGTGTACTCGACGAGCCCGCTGGGTCGCGAAGAATTTCCCGAGTTCGACGCCACGCTGCGCGGGGCCATCTCGATCGGCCGGCGGCTGCAAGATCCGCTGAGCGAGCTGGTGAAGATCGATCCGGCGTCGATCGGCGTCGGCCTGTACCAGCATGACGTGAAAGCCAAGCATTTGCGGACGTCGCTCGACGCGGTGGTCGAATCGTGCGTCAACTATGTGGCGGTCGACCTGAACTCGGCCAGCCCGGCCCTGTTGCGTTACGTGTCGGGGCTGAATCAGCTCACCGCGCGGCGCGTGTACGACTATCGCAGCGAGCATGGTCCCTTCAGCACCCGCGAACAACTCAAGCAGGTGCCCGGCTTTGGCGAGGCGGCATTCGTGCAATCGGCCGGCTTTTTGAAAATTTCCGGCGGCAGCAATCCGCTCGACGCCACCTGGATTCATCCCGAGAGTTATCCGCTGGCGGGCCAGGTGCTCGAATCCATCGGCTGCCAGGTGACGGACCTGGTGCAGAAGGAGTCGGCCGCGCAAGTCGCCGACCGGGCCGCGGCTGCCAAAGCCGAAGAACTGACCGCCCAACTCGGGAGCGGCGCGATGCTGCTTCAGGACATTCTGGCGCAGCTCACCCGTCCCGGTCGCGACCCGCGCGAGGATTTGCCACCCCCGATCTTCAAGAAGGGCGTGATCAAGCTCGACGATCTTGCGCCCGGCATGGAGCTGTCGGGCACGGTGTTGAACGTCGTCGATTTCGGCGCCTTCATCGACATTGGCCTGCACGACACGGGGCTGGTGCACATCAGCCAGTTGGCCAACAAGTTCGTCCGCGATCCGCACGAGGTGGTTTCGGTCGGCGACATCGTAAAGGTCTGGGTCCATGAGATCGACAAAGCCCGCCGCCGCGTTTCGCTGACCATGATCGCACCGGGCACCCAGCGCACGCACTCGGAGCGCCGCGGCCGCGCCAAGCCCGAGGACAAGCCGTCCCGCGCCGCCGCGCCACCCGCAGCCGAGGGCCAGGCCGCGGCGCAAGCCGGCCAGGCAACCGAGCGCCGGCCGGCACGCCCGCCGCGTCCCGCGCGTCCGCCCGCGGGCGGGCGAACTCAGGAGCGGCGCGGCCGGCAGGGCGGTAGATCCGACAGCGGGGCTCAACCGGGCCGGCCGCCGAAGCCGAAGTTCTCGGGTCCCCCCCGCAAGCCCAAGCCGGTGGTGCCGATCACTCAGCGCCATGATCGAAGGCAAGGAGCCGCTGCGCACGTTCGGCGATCTGAAGCAATTCATCGAGAAAAAGACGCAGGCTCCTGAGCCGCCTCCGCCGAGCGAATGATGGATTTCAAAGAGCGACTCGAGAAGGCGGTGGAGCGCGGACAGCGTCTCGGCGATACGCGGGCCCGCGCCAAGCACGAGAAGGAGCTGGGCGAGGAAGAGCTGAAGCGACTGCACTCGCAGTATCGCTTGGAGCTGTCCGAGCGCATCGAGAATTGCCTGCGTCAAATGCCTTCGCACTTCCCTGGTTTTCGCTACGAATCGGTGGTGGGTGAGCGGGGCTGGGGCGCAGCGATCAGCCGCGACGATTTGGATATCGATTCCGGCCGGCGGACGAATTATTTCAGCCGCTTGGAGCTGACCGTTCGCCCCTTTTCGTCCTTGCACGTGCTGGAGCTGACGGCCAAAGGCACGGTGCGCAACAAAGAGATTTTCAATCGCAGCCACTTCCAATTACTTACCGAAGCCGACGTCAAGGCCTACGCCGAATTCGTCGACCACTGGGTGCTGGAATTCGCCGAGCTGTACGCGGCCCGGGTAAGAGAGTAGCGGATTGGTCGTGGCCACGCTGCACGAACCGGTCGGTAATCGCGAAATGAACCCCGAGAGGAGAGGGGTTCCAGCCAATAGCCGAGGGCCGTCGCCCTCGGATTTCGAGACACCGCGCAAATTTCAAGCGACCCCCTAAGGGTCAAACGAACGGTGCGATCACCGTCAAGCAGGAGTGTCTAACCGCGGCTGCGATTCGGTGTCGCGCGTTGCGACCCCTGGCGGGGTCGAAGGCGCATGCGGGCCCGTCGGTGCCCGGTGGCGTTGCCACCGGCTATTGACTTTTGCCCCTGCGGGGCCGTGGGAATGCTCTGGATCGGGCTTTACGACTTGCTCGGAAACGGGGAGGCGAGGGGTGACATTCCTCCGGGCACGCGCTGCCATGCTGCATGCTGGGCTTCGCACCGAGGCTTTTTTCGAGCCTGCCAACTCTGGTCTTGACCCCTGGGGCGGTTTAGCATCGATTTAGAACGTTTCGTGCACCTCTGTAGCGTGATTTCGCAACTTCGCTCGCACCGGCGTTCGTTGAACGCCGGCTAAGAGTCGCTCCCTGAGCCGGATACGTGCACTAACCGTCGCGGACGGCAGATTTTGCCTCAAAACCGGCAATCGCCAGAGTTTACGTCCCTGGCGAGCAGCCCACAGCACACAAAAAACTTTTGTGACCGGCCGCCCCCTGGCCGGCAACCAACAGTATGAAGGCCGCACGGAAGTGGTCCGGCTGAGCGTGGCTCGGCAAGGTAGAGCTGTGGATGTAACCGAACAAACCGACGAAGAGCTCGCGGCCCTGGCCGCCCGCGAAGGATCCGACGGTCCGGCCTTTGTGGCGCTGGTCGAACGCTTCCGGCCGCGCGTCTGGCGGATCTGCTTTCGCCTGATGGGCAACGAGCAGGACGCCAACGACGCGGCACAAGAAGTTTTCGTGCGGCTGTTCCTGGGTCGCGCGAAGTTCGCCGGGCGCAGCGCCTATGCCACTTGGGTCCATGCGATCGCGGTGCGCACTTGCCTCACGTTGCGGCGGGGTCGAGGCCGGCGGTTGAAGCGGGAACGAGGAGCGGAAGAGGAAAGTTGGGAACAGCGCCAGCCGGCGCGCGCGGCGCAGTCGCCCGGCCTGTCGTTGGACCTGGCCAAGATGTTGGAAACTTTGGACGAAGAAGACCGGGCACTGCTGATCTTGAAATATGCGGAAGGCTACGACTACGAGGAATTGGCCCAGATTTTCAGCCTCTCGGTCAGTGCGTGCAAGATGCGGGTCAGCCGAGCCCGCGAAAAGCTTCAGGCCCAGTTTCCGGAGCAGACAGAGTAGTCGCCGACGCCTGCAGTCCGGCCAGAACCGACTCGGCGCGATTGCGACCCCAAGGAGGGCAACCGTCATGGCAAACGACTTTTTAGAACAACTGGCCGAACTCGACGTGCCGCCCCCACCGGCCCAGTTCGCCGAGCAGTTGCACGTGCGGGTGAACCGAACGCTATTGATCGTGCAGTTGATCGAGTTTGCCTGCGGAGCACTGCCTTGGGCGCTTTGGGAATTGAGCCGGGCCCTGGGCGGCCTGGTGCGGTTCACGTTGACGGGCAAGTACGAATTGAACAAACGCAAGAAGACGATTTTGTAACCTTCCGATTCCCGGCGGCAACGGCACGTTTGCCGCGCCGCGTTGGAATCGGCACTCATTCTCGAAAGGAACGATGTATGGCAACCCCTGTTGTGCCCGATCAGTCGATTTTGGACACCTCGACCAATGCCCTGCGGACCAGCTTCAGCGAAGCGACGAACCAGGTCGTCCAGTTGGCGCCGCGCGTCGCGGCGATGGTGGCCGTGTTGGTGATCGGCTATGTCATTGCCCGGCTCGTGGCCCGGGTGATCACGCTGCTCAGCGAGAAACTCGGTTTGCAAATCGCCGCCGAGCGCAGCGGACTGGCCGATTCGATGGCGCATACGAACATCGGCCGCAACGTGCCGGCGATCATCGGCACGATCGTGTTCTGGCTGATGATGTGCGTGTTTATCATGGCCGCCTTCAACATCCTGGGCCTGGAACCGGTGTCGGCGGCCATGGCCAAAGTGGTCAATTACATTCCGCACCTGCTGGCCGCCGCGGTGGTCGTGGTCGTGGGCTTGTTGGCCGCCAGTTTTGTCCGCGGCGTCGTGGCCACGAGTGCCGATCGGGTCGGACTGCCCTTTGCCGAGCACCTGGCCAACGGCTGCTACTATGTGCTGGCCATCCTGACGCTGACCGCGGTTTGCGACCAGCTCGGCCTGCGATTCGAGTTGCTGCAAAACCTGATCCTGATCGGGGCCGGCGGTCTGGCCATCGGCTTCGGCCTGGCGTTCGGCCTGGGCGGCCGTGACGTGATGGCGGGAATCCTGTCGGGCTACTACGTCCGCCAGCGGCTGCATGCCGGCGACCACGTGCTGATCGGCTCGATGGAAGGCACGGTCCGCGAAGTCGGTCCGGTGGCCACCGTAATCGAGACCGACGAGGACGGCCTGCTCAATCGGCACAGCATTCCCAACACCAAGATGCTGAACGAAGCCGTGCGGTAAACTCGTTCGACGGCCAGCGCAAATCTGGCCAACCGATCGTCCTTCTGGCGGCACGGGTCGCGCCCTGCAAAGCGCGGCCCGTGCCGTTTTTTTCCGCCGCTCGACGCGGCGAGCTACTTCCGCCGGGCGTTCAGCACCATCCACACGGTGCCGCCGACAATGCCGGCCAGCGGAAAACCCAGGAAGAACGGTCCCCAGCCGCCGCGGTTCAGAACCGACAAGACGACTTGATAGGCCACGAACGAGAAGTTGAACGACATCAGCGCGATCATAGCTCGCTGTTTCCGCGCCTCGGGCGTGTCCGGAACGGGAGCCGCCTTCGCCGACTGGCCGCCGACACCGGCCGGCGCGACGCCGCCCGCCTTGTCCGCCTCGAGACTCTCGCGCGAGTAATGTTTGTTGATCAGCTCGTTGATGCTGGCCGGCAAGCAGAGGACCAGGCGGATCGGCATGCCGAACCGCAACCGCAACTCCTCTTCGACGTGCGGATCGATCGGGTTGGGCGACGCCATCAAGCAGTTGCTTGCCGTCGATCAACACCGGCACGCAGGAGTGGGCGCGGGCGATCACGGCGGGCACGCGTCGCACCAGTGATGCGTCGATGTCGAAATCGTTCAGGTCCAGATAGGGCAGGCCGATCGATTCGGCATAGGCCGGCATGACGACGTCGGCCCGGACCAGCTTTTGCTGCACCAGCGCGTCGCGTATTTCGACGCCGACGACCTTGGAGAAATTTCGGGCTTTGGCCATTTGGTCGCCGTCGACGGCCTCGCTGGCGCAGCAGCAATTCTTCCATCGACGGCCGGCGGTCGTCGCCGCTCAGCCTTGCGGCCCAGACTGGCGTCGTAGTCGCGCTTCCGCGTGGCGTCGGTCAGGCAGAGCATCGCCTTGGCCAACTCGTTGAGCAGTTCTTGCGACTGCTTGGCGAACTCGCCCGCGGCGAACTTGCGCACGTGGGCGTTCAGCTTGCGATAGTTCTCGCGGATTTTTCCGGCGTCGTCTTCGAACTGCTTCAGCTTCAGGATCTGGTAGTGATTCAGCGGACGCGCCGGATCCTTGATCTGCAGCCAATCGCGATAAACGTCGAGCGTCTTGGCCATAGTCTCGTTTGCGAGTTTCGAGCGCACGGACGGTCGTTCGCGCGACTGCGGAAACCTATTCGACCTTGTAATTGTTCGGCCAGAGCGGTAAAAGCGTCGATCTGCTGCTCGTCCAAACCGCCGTGACGCTGAATTTCGATGCTCGCCGTCTGACCGCCGGTCTTGTCGATCGCCGTTACCCGGACGCGGCCCGTCGAATCGAAAGCATAAGTGACTTCGATCGGCGACTCGCGTCGGCAGCTTGGGGGGCAAGTCGGAAATGACGCACTCGCCGAGCAGCGAGCAGGCCTTTGGATCGGGGGCATCGCCTTCGGTCACGCGCACGTGAACCCGCTGCTGGTTGTCCTTGTTCGTGTAGAACGTCCGCTTGACTTCGATCGGCAAGCGGCTATTGCGGGGGATCATCACGTGGTTGACTTTCTTGCCGGTCCGGGGATTGCGGGCCACGATGCCCAGTCCGTGCGAATTGACTTCGTCTTGCCGGACGGCTTTGCAGCCGCTTGCGAACTCGCTCCGAAAGTTCGCGTCCGCTCGCTGCGATACTTGGCCTCCAGGATGGCGGCGTGGATGGCCGCTCCCTGGGCCACGGCCGTGTGGGGCGACAGTCCCTGGATAAGGCTCCATGCCGGTCAGCTCTTTGAGCGATTTGGGCACCGTGGGCATCAGCGTCGAGCCGCCGACCAGCACGATCGCGTCCAGATCGCTGGACTTGAGCTTGGCCTGCTCGATCACCAGCTCGCGCCGTGTCGAGCGTGCGTTGCAGCAGGTCGGCGGTCATTTCCTGGAATTTCTCGCGCGTGACGGGCACCGACAGCGATTTGCCTTCGAAGCGGCAGGGGATCGTTCGTCTTGGGCTCGCGTCGAGAGCGCGATCTTCGCCTGGTCGCAATCGAACCGCAACATCTGCAATGCCGCGGGAGACAATCGCGGATCGAGATGGTGCCGCTCCAGGAATTCGCCGGCCACGTAATCGACCATCCGATCGTTCCAGTCGATGCCCCCCAGGTGGACGTCGCCATCGGTCGCCAACACCTGAAAGTGGGTCGGCGTGTAGCGGACCACCGTGACGTCGAACGTGCCGCCCCCCAGATCGTAGACCAGGGCCTGGTGCGGCCGGTCGGATTCGGTGCCGACCGCCCCTAACTCGCCGCGCTTCCAGGCGTAGGTCAGCGTGGCCGCCGTCGGTTCGTTGATGATCGCGATCACGTTCAGCCCGGCGATTCGCCCGGCGTCTTCGCGTCGCCTTGCGCCGCATGTCGTTGAAATAATACGGCACCGTGATCACGGCGTTGCCGATCTTGCCGATCCGTTTTTCGGCGTCCTGTCGCAGCTTCTTGAGAATCAGGGCCGAGAGGAACTCGGGCGTGATTTCGCGGCCGTCGAACGTCCGCTTGTACTCGGTGTTGCCCATGTACCGCTTGACGCGGTCGACCACGTTCTGCGGATCTTCGACCGCGGCGCGCATGCGGCTGGGGCCCGACGACCACGTGGCCGCTTTCGGCCAGCAGGATCAGGCTGGGCGTTTCGACTTCGTCCTCGTCGTTGGCGACGGGAACGGGATCGCCCTGCTCGTCCAGCATGGCGAGCGTGGAAAACGTCGTACCCAGATCGATGCCGACCGTATGGCCCGGCTTGAATTCCATGAATCAAGCTCTCCAACCAGCGCGAATGGGAGCGGAGCTTGCGATTCTTGATTACCCAGCCCGGGGCGTCAAGCTGCGCGGGAAAGGGGTGTCATTGCGAGTAACGGAGAAACGTGCCTGGCGGCGGACTGGCGCATGCTCGCGGGGCTGCCTGTAGAGTCTATACCTGCGCGGTGCGGAATCCAACGTGGCGCATCCACGGAATTGCGGTATTCCGCCATGGCAGGATCGCAGCTCCGCCGCCACGGCAGCGAGCAAAACTGCCGCGACCCGATGACGCAGCACCGGTGTGGGCATCGGCTCGGGTGCCGGGCCGGGCCGCTACTCCTCGATGACTTCCTTGACCGGCTGGACGAAATGCGGGGTTTTGTTGGAGGTCGACAACTCGGAGGCCTTCTTGTCGGCCTGTTTGCGCTGGGCAGTACTCGAACAGCGCGACGCGCTTCATGGACTGGTTGAAAACCCCCCAAAAGGCCTTCAGACGCACTTCTTTGGCCGTCTTGGCTCGGCTCTTGCGTTTGACCGGTTTCTTCTTGTCGCCGTCCTCGGTCTTGGCCGTTTTCTTGGTCTTGCCATCTGCCTCGGCGGCCTCGTTCTCTGCGCGTAACTCCTTGCGATTCAGGATTTTGCGAGCCATCGTTCGGGTCTTTCCCCAGGTTGCCTGCCGTTTATTCCGCTCCCGGCCTGGAACAAAGGCGCGGGGTTTCGCGAAACACACTAAACCCCATCCTAATCAATTCTTGCGGCGTTTTCTAGGAGCTAGATGCCGGGGAGCCATGTCCAATTCAAACGGCTGAGGAGGGACGTTAGATCGAACAGTTCCGCCGTAAGAAGCAAATCGCCCCGCAGGGGCGAAAGTCAATTGCCGGCGGCAACGCCGCCGGATCGCGAGACAATGCAGGTGTTCCGACCCCAAAGGGGTCGAACCGGGCCATGAATGGGTGCAACCGTTTCAAAAATGCGACCACTGGCCGACCGTGTTTGACGCCTGCGGAGTTCTTTCGTCGTAATGAAATTCCCCGTGTGGTTGCTATTCAGCTGCTCGCAAATTCGGACGAGTTGGATCGGCCATCGCACTCCACTCGCCGTGGCTCCAGCCTCGCTTCCAATCACCGAAGGTTCCAACAAAGACGTATTGTGTTCCCCCGTCCCGGTCAACCCGCGATCCCAACCCGATGCATATAATTTCGTCCCGCGGAGTATCCGCAAAAAATTCCGTCAGAATCAGTTGGCCATCGGTATACGCGCGGTCTCCTTATGGAAGGCTTCAAACGGCGCAAAGGTCTTTACCCACAATACTCCGTCGGGCCGCACTACATAGACATATGTGCGCAAGCCGTCTTCATATTCGACCGTGGGATCGACGTACTGTGCAGCGCTCTCGCGTATCGCGAAGACCCCTGTAAAGTCGGCTGGTATGACATACTCAATGCCGTATCCGCGCGGCCACAGCCAAGCAAGTAGCAACGCGATCGTTGCGGCGGTGACGCCCAGCATACACCGGTCAGCCCGTATCGCGCACGGCTGTTCGTCCATTCGCGGTTGCCACCTGATTTCATTAGGATCCGGATTATGACGCTGCTTTTGCGGTCCTTCATAGTCCCAACCGGCGAGCGCGACCGGCAATTAACCAGAATTGTCGACCAATGGGCGGCGGGGCAGGGAGAGAGGGGCCGGCCCGGCGCGGCATGTCCGGAGCTTCGATGAGCTTTTCAAGGCGATCCTAGAGAACTAGAAAGGGACTGCGCCCTCGTAGCGCACGCGAGTCTGCCCTCGCAATACGCCATCGGGCAGCGTGATTTGCTTGGAGTCGCAGTCGCCGTCGACGATGATTAGAAGTTCGCCGTTAGTGCCAGGAGCAAGTTCGCATGGCTCGGCCAGAACGAAGTCGATGCCATTGGTCTTGGCCAAGCGATAGCGTGCGCCGGCAACGAGCAGAAAGCCCTCAATGCAGGCGGAATATCCGTTTTCTCGGTGAATTCCCATGACTGACTTGACCTGCCAGGAGCGTATCGAGCGTTATCTTAGCCGACTCGGAGGACCGGTAAAGCTCAAAAGGTTTTTGGGCGAAGGCACGGATGGGCAGGTCTGGGAGTCCAGCCGGAAGACCGCTATTAAGGCCCTCAACCGTGAAGTGGGCTATGCCAACGAGCGGGATACCTATCTCCGGCTGGCCGAATGGGGAATGACCGAAAAGATAGGCGACTTTTGGGTACCGAAGATGATCGGCTACGACGACTCCTTATTGGTGGTCGAGATGGATATGATGCAAAACCCGCCATACATCATCGACTTTGCCAAGGTCTGGATTGACCGTGAGCCTGATTTTTCCGACGAGGTGCTGGCCGACCAGGAGCAAAAAGGGCGCGAGGAATTCGGGGATCACTGGCCCGAGGTGCAATCGCTATTGAGCACGCTCGAAAGCTATCGAATTTTTTATCTCGATCCTCGCCCCGGCAATATCACGTTCCCTGACATGCCTTAACACTCTTCGATCGGCGTGGCGCCGGGCGGCGGCGTGCCGCCCCCCGCGCGGACGTAATGAGTCCGCAGCCGGGCGTAGTCCGCCGCGCTTAACTCCTCCGCCGTCGTCTGGCCGCCCCGCGCGGCCTCCTCGAACAGACGCGTCAGATACGTCCGACACCACCCGCAGCCGGTGCCGGCCCCAAAACACTCGCTCAACTGTCCGGGCCGAGCCGGTTTCTCCACGCGAATGAAATTGATCACCTTCCGCTTGGTGACGTGGAAGCACAAGCAAAGTTCTTCATCGAGTTCCATCGGACCGAATCTCTTGCTGATATGCTTCCAGCCGCGGTTGCAGTGCGATCGCCCGCACACCGCCGCTCGCGGGCTTAAGGGGGATTATTCGTCTTTGGTTCCGCCGGGGCCGCCCGTCGCCAGCAGCAGGCCGATCCGGCAAGCTTTCTGGAACTCGCCGATATCGAGCCGCTCCGACGTGGTATGCACGTCGGACTGTCCGCAGCCGAGGGTGACCGTGGGAATGCCGCGGGCAGTCATCCAGCTGGCGTCAAGGCCGCCGTTGGAGACGGCTCGCAAGGCTTGGCCGCCGGCCGCGCGGACCGCTGCTTCGGCCACCAGGACGCACGGTTCATCGGCGGCCAGTTTGAATGCCTCGTAGTCGAGCCGCCCCTCGAACCGCACCCGTCCGGCGCACCCGTGACTGTTGCGCACGGCGGCGGCGGCTTGCTCGAACGCTGCGCGGATCGCGGCGACGATTTCCTGCCGGAATTGCGGGTCGTGGCTGCGGGCTTCGGCCCGGATGTCGACCTGATCGGTCACCACGTTGGTGGCGTCGCCGCCGCGGATCAGGCCGATGTTGCTCGTACCGAGCCGCTTTCCTTTTTGAATCAAGCCGTGCCATCCGTCGCGCACCAGGCTGGCGATGGCCAGGCCGGCGATGGCAATGGCGCTAATGCCTTCTTCCGGCGCGCCGCCGGCGTGGCTGGCGAGTCCTTCGATATGGATCGAGATGCGGTAACCGCCGGTGGCGCCGAGCGTGAGTTTGCCGGCCGAGCCGCCGTCCCAGTTGAAGGCCAGCTTGGGGCCACCCAACAGCTTGAGCTGCGCATGCCGCGCGCCGAACAGGCCCACCTCTTCCTGCACGGCCCACAAGAATGTCAGCGGTGGATGCGGCAGCTTGCGCTCCAGAATCGTCAGGGCCGTGTGCAGGACGACCGCCACCCCGGCCCGATCGTCGGCCCCAAGGCCGGTTTGCTTGTCGGCCGAGTGTACGAAACCCTTGTTGCGAACCGGCTGTGCGCCGACGCAGATCGGCACCGTGTCCATGTGGGCCATCAGCAGTCGCCGCGGCGCTCGCAGCGTGCCGGGCAATTTGAAGATCAGATTGCCGACCTCGCCTCGTAGCGGCGTGTGGTGATGCGCATTGTCGCTCTGGACGGCTTCACGCGGCGCGCCCGCGGCCAGCAGTTTGCGCGTGATGCACTCGGCGACCGCCCCTTCCTGACCGCTCGTGCCGCGGATGGCCATCAGTTCCATGACCAGCGCCAAGGTTCGGCGCTCGTCGATTTCGATCGAGGGATCAGCCGAGCCATGCGGCGGACCGTTCCGGGATCGCCCGGCCTCGATCGGCTTGCGCTGCCGCGCGTCAGCGGGCGCCGTTTGCAACGCGGCGGCTTTTTTTGACGATGGGCGTTTCTTTGCCGGACTGCCAGTTGCCGGACGTTCGCCCGACTGGCCGTTGGGGGAACTTTTAGAGGGCGTTGATCGGATGGGCATGTTGGCGCTCGCTTGCCACACGGCTCGAACAGCCCTTATCCTAGCAGACAGTTGAAAAAGGGGACTGGCTCGGAGCGGACTTTTGGGGTTCTCGATAAATTTGCCCTGCCGCGACGTGCCTGTCCCCTTTTTCAACGTGTCTGCTCGGCAGTGGCCGACGGCAAGGGAATCGGTCAATCAGAACGAACGCTCGCAACCGTGAGGATCGGCGTCATGCGGTTTTTTCTGGCGGGGATCATGCAAGGCTCGCATGTGGGTTCCGTACTGCACAATCAGAGTTACCGCGCCCGAATCCAGCAATTGCTAAAAGCCCATTTCCCGCTGGCCGAAATCTACGATCCGCTGGCCGACCACGCCGGTTCGCTCGAATACGATGACCAGACCGGCCGGGACGTGTTTTTCCACCACAACCGGCTGTGCGGCACCGTGGACGTGGTGCTGGCCTTTGTGCCCGAGGCCTCGATGGGCACGGCGATCGAAATGTGGGAGGCCCACCGGCACGGCCGGCTCGTAATCACGATCAGCCCGCTGAAGCACAATTGGGCGGTTAAGTTCCTGAGCCATGCCGTGTTCGCCGACCTGGAGGAGTTCGAAGCGGCGCTTCGCGGCGGCGACGTGGCGAGAATCGTTCAGGGCGAGCAAAGGTTCGGCGACAGAAACGAAGGAGGAAGGCAAAGGTCCTGAAAACCTGGTAGTTTCGTCATTGGAAGTTATTTTTCGGCCCGTCGATTTTAGTAGCGTTCCATCGCCCGGTCGTAGTTCTTCCAGGGTCCAAAGATCGCGACTATGATGGAAGGAATGCAAAAGATTCTTGGCACGATTTCGCTTGTGCCGACGGAGCAAGGCTGCCGCAACAGGCTATTTTTCCGGCATGCGTGCGCCGACACGCTTCGCCGTGTCGGCATCCCGATCTCGTTTCTGGATACGCTGGGATTCTCGCGCTCAAGAAAGGCACTTCCATGAACTCGCGCTTCGTATCGGGCTTCATTGCAATCGTCGTGGGATCAATCTTCTCCCTATATTCCGCGAGTGCAGAAGCGCAGCACCTGTGGTGGAAAATAGACAAAGATCGCGAGGCCACCTGCTTGTACGGCGAGATCACGCCCCTCGCGACTCATCCCGCCATCTATTTCTGCGGAGCAAACTGGCACCCCGGTGAGCCGGCCGGCGGATATTGTGGGCTCCAGCACAACAGCCCCACCGAACGCCGCACGATCTTCTCGATCTGGGACACGAAGCCCATGCTCCACCCGAAGGTTTCGGAAGCAGATCCCAAGACGACCTTCAGCCGCTTCGGCGACGAAGGCGAAGGGGCGCACACCCACATGCTGTGGGATTGGCGGGTCGGTGACACTTTCCAGTTCTTCGTGCAGAAACAGCCCGGGAGCGATCCCAATACGACGGCCGCTCGCTACTACGTCTTCGACCCCGAACAGAAAAAGTGGCTTCACAGCGCGACCATCGTCAGCCCGAATGGCGACCAGAAAAGCGAAAAGAGCGTGGCGACCCTGGGGGGAGCCGGACTAGGATCATTTCTGGAGAACTTCGCGGGCAAAGACTATTCCGCACCCAAGCTCGCCCTCTTTCGGCTTTGGCTGGGGAAAAGCGTCGACCATATGCAATGCCTGACGCAAGCAACGGGGGACGGCAACTGGGGTCAGCTTTACGATGCGTACTTCTTGGCCGAAGGAAGCAAAGAAGAATTGAACGCCGTATTCGCCCGACTGGAAAAGCAATACGGTGTGCCGGTCTTCGGCGGGGAGGGGGGAACGCTTGACCCAATTTCCGACAAGTCCGTGCCGCCCGCGGTCGTTGAGGCTCTCAAGAGGCCGCCGCCTTCAAACTAGGTCAAGACCGGAGTCGTTGAGATTCGCTCAATCGTTCTCAGGTCGAACGGCGTGCCAAACGGACCTGTGCTCCCGAGTCAAATGACGACCCTACGGAAAACTTGAACCCTCGAACGGTCCCGTCCAGACCGGTCGATCCTTTCCGTTTGGGAAATTTCCCGTCAAATTCCGACGCGTTCGGCTGTTCATTAAATGGAGAATGCTGGACTTGTCGGGTCGGTGGGCTGTGCCAACCGACCTGCGCGAGGACACACGCACTGCCCCATGCCGAATGATTACCAACCGCCGCCGTCGCCTGAACCCCAGCGGGCGGAACAGTTTGTGCGCTTATTGACTGAAAGTCAGCGGCTTCTCTACGTGCACATCCTCGGCCTGTTGGCAAGCTCGGCGGACGCCGACGAAGTGTTGCAAGAGACAAATCTGGTGCTGTGGCGCAAAGCGGCCGACTTTCAACCCGGCAGCAATTTCGTGGCTTGGGCCTGTCGTGTGGCGTATTTCGAGGTGCTGGCGTTTCAAAAGCGGCGCGGTTGGGAGCGGCTGAGTTTCGAACCGCAGTTGTTGGAAAAACTCGCTTCGGAATCCGCCGACCGGGCCGATCACTTCGACGCCCGGCGCCAGGCCTTGGCCCTGTGCTTGTCGAAACTCAGCCCGCGCGATCGCGATTTGATTCTGCGTCGATATCAGAGCAGCAATTCCGCGGCCGCCATCGCCGGGCAGGTGGGGCGAACGGTCCAAGCCACCTATCAGGCTTTGCATCGCATCCGCACCGGCTTGTCCATTTGCATTCGCCGCACCTTGGCGGCAGAGGAGCGTAGCTAATGGAGCGACCGAGCTAATGGACCAACGACCGGAAAAACTGCCGCTGGGCGACCTGCTCTGCGAAGTGTGCGACGGGGTCGCGCAGAGCGAGACGGTCCGGCAACTCGGCCAGCGGCTCGGTGACGATCCGGCCGCGCGCGAGGAGTATCTGGACTATCTGTTTGTGCATGGACTCCTGCACTGGGACCATTCCTCCGCGCCGCATGTGACGGGCGCAGACCTGCGCGAACCCGTGCCGCAAACCATCGGCGCCACAGGGGCAAGCCCGATCCCTTCCACGCCGGCGAAAAGCGCGCTCGCGCGGTCGTCGATTTTGGGCTTTTTGGGCGATTTGCGGGCCGACGGGCTGACAACTCTCGATCAGCCGCGGTTTTCGCTGTGGCTGTTGCTGGTCACGGCGCTCGCTTCGAGCGGAATTACGGCCGCCGGGCTGGAGTGGCGAAGGGCCCCCGCACCGGAGCGACCGCTTGCCAAGGCGCCGATGGCCGCGGCGCCGCGGCTGGCAGCCGAAAGGCCGGCAAGCGCACCGCGAGCGACCGAATTTGTCGCCACGCTGGTCGGCGCCGCCGACGCGCGCTGGGGCGGTGCGGAGGCGCCCGCCGACGGCACGCGATTGCCGGCCGCTGAAGTGCGATTGGCCGAGGGGCTGGCGGAAATCGTCTTTGACGGCGGAGCCAAGGTTCTACTCCAAGGCCCGGCTCGTTTCGTGCCGCAATCCAGCCGTGGCGGCCTCTTGCACTATGGCCGACTGGTGGCGCAGGTTCCCGCCGATGCGCCGCTGTTTTCCGTGCAAACTTCCATGACGATCGTGGTCGGACGAGACGCCGAATTCGCGATCGAGACCACGGAGGCCGGAACCACGAAGCTGCATGTCTACCGCGGCTACGTCGACGTGGCGGGCCGCACCCGGCACTCGACCGGAATGCCGCACTCTCGAGTCGCGGCTGGCGAAGCGCTGCTGGTCGAGCCGGCGCCGGATGCCAAGTTAATGCCGCTTGAATTTCTGGGAGAGCAGTTCATCCGAGCGCTGCCCGGCCGGCCGCGCCATTTTCCCGCGGGCCTGGTCTCGTATTGGAATTTCGACGAACAAGGAGGGCCGGCTTTCGACGTGCAAGGCCAGCACCACGGGCTGCTCCAAAGCGTGACGAGAACCTCCGGATTGATCGGCAAGGGGGCGCTGGCATTCACCGACGAGCGTGGTCAGCAAGTGAGCGTCGATGCTCAGGGGCAGGAATTTTCGTTTACGACCGGGATTACCATCGAGGCGCTGTTCGTTTCCAATTGGGACGCAAAAGAAGGGAATTACGAGCATATTTTGCGCAAGGAAGACGGCGACCGACGCATCCTGCTCGCCCTGCAAAACGATCGAGACGTCAACAACTTCGCCGCTCCCAAGGTGCCACCGCAGCCGGTGCTCTCCTTCGGTTTGAATTTGGGGGGCGAATACAGCGAACTCGACATGCCGCTGGACGGACGAGACGGACGGCCCAGCCTGGCCGAATTGACCGATGGGCAGACCCATCACGTGGCGGCCACCTACGACTCCGCGAGCGGACGGAAGGCGATCTATTTCGACGGCACCCTGCGCTTCAGCCGGCAACTGCCACAGGGCACGCAGATTGTCAGCGGCGGACCGTGCCCGCTTACGATCGGAAGCATGTTCGGCGGTTGGGAGACTTTTAGTGGCACGATCGACGAGGTGGCCATTTACCGGGCGGCGCTCACCGACGCCGAAGTGTCAGAGCATTGGGCCAAAGTTCGCGCCGGCCATGGATATTTCGAAGTGCAGGCGGAAACCGCGGGGGCAGACGATATCTGAGTCCCTCGCGCGACAACAGGACATTCCCTTAGAAAGACACTCGACCGCAGCAGCCGAATGAGGCTTGCTGGCGATCCGATCTCAAGACTTTACGAAGGATGTGAATTACAAACTCAGCCCGGCCGGTTTTGACCCACGGGTGAGTTTTCGGAAGTCTGCAATTTTGCGTCTAAGTTTTTTGTGTTGTTATGAAATTTTCCTTGTCTCACCGGATATGACTTCGGGCCGTGTAAAGCCTGATCCGACTTGAGGCTACGTTCGTCAACCTGGAGGAGTCGCTCATGATTCGCAATGCAACCGTCGTCGCCGTCGCTTTCTCCGCCCTGCTGCTGACCAATGCCGGCAACGCAACCACGATTTCGGTCTCAAACGATGTGCTCAATGGAGGCAATTCCCTCGTAACCAATCTTGCGGACGGCGCCGGGTCGCCTGGCGCTCAAGTGAATCTCGTTCACTACATTGGCACCGGATTATCGAGTTTCACGGCAATTCCGTACAACCAGGCGGGCGCCACGATCGACGTTTCGGCGTATGTGGTTCCTAACGGCGGGGCCCGCGGCGCTGGCCAAGGAATCGACCTCAATTCATACCCCGGCGTCGTTGCCGGCAGCAATCTTTACCTGTCCGGCCAGGATCCGACTGTGAATAACCTGGGTTTCGGAGCGCATGCCAACTGGCTCGTTACCGTCGACCTCAACGCCGTTCGAGTCGCTGATTTTGGCGGTTCGCCTGTCAGCTTTTTATTGTCCGGTACGTTTGGCGCCTTTGGCGGCATCGAGCCGGGTCCTGCGTCGGCGGGAGGTCACATCACGGGGGCGATCTATCTCGACGGCGTGCAGGCCGATGTCATGCAATCTTCGTTTTCGCCTGTGATCAACCCGACGTTCGATGTTGCCGTCCCAGGGTCGGCGCAGTATCTGACCTTCACGATTCTCAATGTTCCGAGCATTCTGATTCCGACGTACTGGAACGACGGCTTGTACGAGAACGTGAACTTGACCTCCACTCCGGAGCCCTCGACGATGATGTTGCTCGGCCTGGGCGCCATCGGTCTGTTCATCGCCCGGCGCCGCAACAAGTAGATCTATCGCCACGGCGGACCGTCCGCGGGCCGGATACTTGCGAAACCCCGAATGGGCCAAAGACCATGAAGTCGCGGTGGACCAAAAGCGACTCGCACCGCGCAGCAGGTTTTACCCTGATCGAACTGCTTGTCGTGATCGCGATCATCGGCATTTTGATCGCGCTGCTGCTGCCGGCCGTGCAGGCGGCGCGCGAGGCGGCCCGCCGGGCCCAATGCACGAGCAACGTCAAGCAATGGGGACTGGCGATTGCCACGTACGAGCAGGCCAATCGTTTGCTTCCCTACGGAAACCGCACGTCGCCCCGACAAAGCTGGCCGCCGGCCCTGTGGCCCTTTATCGAAGAGATCGCGATTTACGCTCAATATGATTTCAGCATCGGCTTTCCCGACACGGCCAGCAACCAGAACTGTCTGTTCGAGCAGGTGCCACTTTATTTTTGCCCCAGCGACCGCCAAGGCCTTTGGCTCAAAGCCGACCCCTACTATCGTTCTCGCGGCAACTACGTGCTCAATTGGGGGAATGGCAACTTCCAGCAGACCGCCGTCGCGGGCGCGGGAACTTTCTTGACCGGCCCCTTCACGTTCAACCTGCAATTCAAGCTGCGGCAAATCACCGACGGACTCTCAAAGACCATGTACCTGTCTGAGGTGATTCAAGCGATCAACGACAGCGATTTCGATTTCCGCGGCGACATTCTCAACAACGACATCGCCTGCGGAAATTACATGACGGTCAATACCCCCAATGCGGGCATCGATTACACGGTTTGCGAAGGCGTCATCACGCAACTCCCCAGCCCCTGCTCGCCAACTTACTCCGGCGCCGCCTATGTCTCGGCGCAGCCGGCACCCGGGCGGCGTCAACGTCCTGTTCGGCGACGGATCGGTACAGTTGCTTAACGACGATCTGAGCGCGATCGTGTGGCGTGCCATGAGTTCCATCACCGGCGGCGAACAGTACGAACCGCCTGACCTCTGAGTTTGTCATATTTTGGCCCGAGCAGAGGGATATCGCCACCCGGGGTGTCTCTCGGCTCGATCCATTGCGGCACGGCGCTGGATGTCCGCGCCGGCCGGTTGGGGATCGTGAAGGAAACTGCATGCTGGCTTGCAAACGATGGCTGATATTTGCAGCGGCCCTGCTCGGCGCCGCCTGTCTCGGATGCTCTGAGAACAAGCTGGCCCAAGTCAGCGGACTCGTGACGATCGACGGCACGCCGGTCGAGAAAGGCACAATCAGCCTGATGCCGGCCGACGGCAACGCCCCCACAGCCGAAGCGATCGTTATTGACGGCAAGTATATGCTCACGCTGTTTCCGGGTACGAAAAACGTCTCGATTCACGGAGTCAAAAAGATCGGCACGCGGCGGTTTCGCGAGCAGGAACCTAGCAGTCCGATGGTCGACGTGACCGAAGAGATCGTGCCCGCCCGTTACAACAGCCAGAGCGACTTGACGGCCGAAGTGAAAGTTGGCCCGCAGACGCTCGACTTTGCTTTGACATCCTCTTCTGAGTAGATTTCTTGCCGCGTTGCCAGAGCGGCTATCGAGTAGCGAAAGAATTATCCTGAGATCGACCGCTTGACGGCTGTATGTCTATGTTGTCATCCCGCTTCGGAATTGCTGCCCTTGGCCTGCCGACCTTGCCTCGTATCTGCCATAATATGTGTATGTTGTCGCCGCTCCGCTTCGCCCGTCGCTCGTTCAGTGATCTGGTGATCTGGTCCTGCATGGCGCTGGCGTGGAGTGGAGTTCTGTTGATACCTCGCGCCTTTGCCGATGCGCCGGTTCCGAATCAAGCGGCGTCCGCCGACGGCGAGTTGCTGCGTAAATCGGTCGCGCCCCTGCTGGAACAACATTGCCTGCGCTGCCACCAGGGCAGCAAGCCCAAAGGGGGTCTCTCGTTGACCACGGGCCGAATGGCGACTCAAGGGTGGCGAGAGTGGGCCAGCGCTCGTGCCAGGCAAGCCAGACGAGAGCTTGCTCGTCGAGTACATCTCCGGCGATAAGCCCGAGATGCCCAAGACGCGCAGGCCTTGGCCCGCGACGAGGTCGAAGCCATCCGACAGTGGATCGCGGCCGGAGCCGCGTGGCCCGACGACCTGACCTTGTCGGACAAGAAAATCGTCGATACGCGCTGGTGGTCTTTGGCGCAGCTAGTGCGTCCGGCGGTGCCGGATCCAAAATCCTCCTGGGTGCGCAATCCGATCGATGCTTTCGTGCTCGCGCGGATGCATCAGGAGCAGCTCGAGCCCGCGCCTCAGGCCGACCGGAGGACACTGATCCGGCGCGTCTACTTCGACCTCACCGGACTGCCGCCCGCGCCGGACCAGATCGACGCCTTCGCGGCCGATCTCGATCCGCAAGCCTACGAAAAACTGATCGACCGGCTGCTGGACTCGCCCCGCTACGGCGAGCGTTGGTCGCGGCACTGGCTGGACGTGGTGCACTACGGCGAATCGCACGGCTACGACAAAGACCAGCCACGGCCCAACGCCTGGCCGTATCGCGATTACATCATCCGGGCGCTCAACTCTGACAAGCCGTACAGCCGGTTCGTCGAGGAGCAAGTGGCCGGCGACTTCTTGTATCCCGGCACGGTCGACGGGATCGAGGCGCTGGGCTTCATCGCCGCAGGGCCTTGGGATCAGATTGGCCATGCCGAAGTGCCCGAGACGAAGATCGACGGCAAAGTTGCTCGTCACCTGGACCGCGACGACATGGTGGGCACCACAATGAACTCGTTCGCGAGCTTGACGGTGCAATGCGCCCAGTGCCACGATCACAAGTTCGACCCGATCACCCAGGAAGACTATTACAGCCTGCAAGCCGTGTTCGCCGCGATCGACCGGGCCGACAAACCCTACGATGCCGATCCGGCAATCTCGCGGCAGCGGGCGGTGCTCATTGCTCGCCGGGACGAACTGAACAAAGAGCGGCAGGCGCTCGCGGCCAAGGTGCGCGAGCTGGGCGGCGCGGAACTGGCGGAGCTCGATAAGCAGATCGCCACAAAACAAGCTGGCGAAAAGCATGGGCCGGTCGCCGTCCAAGGGGTCGAATTCGGTTATCACAGTGCGCTCGTGAACGATGCCAATTCGGTGCAATGGGTCCAAGTCGACCTGGGCAGCCTGTCGAAATCAAGCGGCTGGTCGTATACGCCTTGCTACGACGACTTCAACTCCATCGGCGCGGGTTTTGGCTTTCCGCTGCGATTCAAGATCGAGGTTGCCGACGATCCCAAGTTTCAAGACTGACGTGCAATTGGCCGTCGACCAGACGCAAGCCGACTTGCCGAATCCCGGCACGCAGCCGCAACAAGCCGAGCTGAGCGGCATCGCGGGCCGCTACGTCCGCATGACGGCGACCAAGCTGTCCCCGCGCCAGAACGACTACAACTTCGCACTCGCGGAACTGGCGGTGTTCGACGGTGCCGGCACCAACGTGGCTCTGAAAAAGCCGGTGACAGCCCTGGCGTCGATCGAGGCCGCCCCGCGCTGGTCGACCAAGAATCTGGTGGACGGATTGGCGCCGAGCGCCGTCGGTGGATCGGTTGAACCGGCCCAGGCAGTCGCCAAATTTGCGGCCCAGCGTCAGGCCCTGCTCGACCGCGTGGTAGATCGAGACATTACGCGGCAGTTGGACCAGGCGGAGCGGGATCTGGCGGCGGCCGATGCCCAGCTGGCAAAGCTGCCGCCCGGCAAACTGGTTTATGCCGGCACCGTCCACACCGGCAGCGGCGCCTTTTCCGGCACCGGCGCCTCCGGCGGCAAACCGCGCACGATTCAGATTCTGGCCCGCGGCGACGTCAAGCATCCCGGCAAGCAAGTCGGGCCCGGCGCGCTGAGCCGGCTCTCGGCGGTGGCCGGCCATTTCGAGTTCTCGGCAGAACATGCAGAGGGAGAGCGGCGCGCCGCGCTGGCACACTGGCTCACCGATTCGCGAAACCCGCTCACCTGGCGATCGATTGTGAACCGGATTTGGCTCTATCACTTTGGGCGCGGCATGGTCGACACGCCGAACGACTTTGGCCGAATGGGCCAACTGCCGACACATCCCGAATTGCTCGATTGGTTGGCGGTCGAGTTTCGCGACGGCGGTCAGTCGCTCAAGAGTTTGCATCGATTGATGCTCACTAGCGCGACCTATCGCCAATCGTCCGCGGTCACGGCCGCGGCGGCCGCGGCTGACAGTCAAAATATCTGGTATTCGCACATGACGTCGCCGGCGGCTCGAGGCCGAAGCGATTCGCGACAGCATTTTGGCGGTCAGCGGTCAGTTGGACCTTTCGATGTACGGGCCCAGTTTCCAGGACTTCGTCATCGAGAAGCCGGAGCACTCGCCCCATTATCAATACAATCTTTATGACGCGGAGAATCCCGCGTCGCATCGGCGGTCGATCTACCGCTTCATCGTGCGCTCGCAGCAACAGCCGCTGCTTTCGGCGCTGGATTGCGCCGATCCGTCGTTGATGGTCGACAAGCGCAACCAGACGATCACTCCCTTGGCGGCGCTGGCGCTGTTGAATAATCAACTCACGGTGGTCATGGCCAGGCATTTTGCCGCCCGCGTGGCCGAGGCCGAAACGCAGTTACCGGTCCAGCTCAGCACGGCCTTTCGCCTGGCATTGGGCCGCTCGCCTGGTGCCGACGAACTGGCAGGCCTGCTGGCGTATGCCGAGCAATATGGTTTACCCAGCGCGTGCCGAGTGATCCTGAATCTGAATGAATTCGTGTTTGTGGATTAAGTGATTTCGAACAAGGCTCACAATGATGGCAGACAATCGTTCCTGGTTTCATGGTCCGGCGGCAGTGCGCCAGGCCCAAGCGGCCCGCATGGCAAATTCGCGCCGCGAGTTCCTCTGGACTGCCGGCGGCGGGCTAGGCGGAATCGCGCTGGCCAGCCTGCTCGGGGCCGAAGGCCTATTGGCTGCCGATGCTGTGCCGGCGGGGTCTGCGAAGCCGGCGGTCGGCGGCGTGCCGGGCGTGCCTCATTTTCCGCCCAAGGCCAAGCGCGTGGTGCAACTGTTCATGGCCGGAGCGGCCAGCCACATCGATTTGTTCGACTTCAAGCCCGCTTTGCTCAAGCACCATGGCCAGGCGGCCGATTTTGGCGAGCCGGTCGAAGCGTTTCAAGACGGCCTGGGCCCGTGGATGAAGCCCGTTTGGGATTTTCAGCCTTACGGCCAGTGCGGCAAACTGTTGAGCGAAGTAGTCGCACCGCTGGGCGAGGTGGTCGACGAAATGGCCTTCGTCCACAACATGGTCGGCAAGACCGGCGTGCATAGCCAGGGAACCCTGCTGCAAGCCACCGGGTTCAATCGGCCCGGATTTCCCGGCATGGGCTGCTGGGTCAGCTACGGACTGGGCAGCCTGAACGAAAACCTGCCGACGTTCGTGGTTCTGCCCGATCATCGCGGCCTCGGCTCGAACGGCACCAAGAATTGGGACAGCGCCTTTCTGCCCGCCCAGCATCAGGGCACCGTGATTTATCCGGGCACCGAGACTCCGATCGCCGACCTGTTCCCCGCCCGGCAAGGCGACTACATCACCGGCCCCAGCGACGCCGCCGGCATTGCCTTGGCCAATCGAATCAACCAAGGCCATGCGGCCGCGCGCGCCGGCGACGAGCGGCTGGAAGCCCGCATTCACAGCTACGAACTGGCCGCGCGCATGCAGTTGGCCGCTCCCGAGGCCCTCGACCTGTCGCAAGAGCCGGCCCACATCCTGAAGCTATACGGACTCGATCACGGCCGCACGATGTTCGACAAGGAAATCAATCCGCTGGAGGAGACCGATTACTTCGGCCGCAAATGCCTGGTCGCGCGGCGGCTGCTGGAACGCGGCGTGCGCTTCGTGCAGATCTGGTCCGGCAACGACAACGGCTTTCCACGCCGCAACTGGGATTCGCACGAGGACGTCAAGCGCGACCACGGTCCGCTTGGCGCTGGGCATGGCCCGCGGCGCCGCGGCCTTGATCCAAGACCTCCGGCAGCGCGGGCTGTTGGAAGACACGCTGATCTTGTGGACCACCGAGTTCGGCCGCATGCCCTCCTCGCAAGCCGGAGTGGGCCGCGACCACAACCCCTATGTGTTCACCAATTGGCTTTGCGGCGGAGGCATCCGGCCCGGCGTCACCTATGGCCCCAGCGACGAGTGGGGCTACAAGCCGCTCGACCGCGAAAACCCCACCCAGGTCTACGACATCCACGCCACGGTGCTGCACCTGCTGGGCATCGACCACGAGCGGCTCACCGTGCGCAACAACGGCATCGATCGACGTTTGACCGACGTCCACGGACACGTTATCAACGAGCTGTTGGCCTAAAGTCCCAACGCCGCGCAGATTCGTGTTCGCGTTGAGCGGGCCGCTAAGACTGGAGTCTTCCAGTCCGGCATCCGCGGGAGTGCTTCATGAACGCCGACAGCCGAGGGCGAATTCGGGTCGTCGATTCGCACACCGGCGGCGAACCCACGCGGGTGGTGATCGACGGCGGGCCCGATTTGGGCGCCGGCGACCTGCGCTCGCGGCTGGCAGTTTTTCGCCAGCGGTTCGATGAATTTCGCACGGCCGTCGTCGGCGAACCACGCGGCAGCGACGCCCTGGTCGGGGCGCTGGTCGTGCCACCAGCCGATCCGAGTTGCGCTTGCGGGGTCATCTTTTTCAATAACGTCGGCTATCTGGGAATGTGCGTGCATGGCACGATCGGGCTGACGGTAACCCTGGCACATCTGGGCCGGATCGGGCTCGGCGAACAGCGGATCGAAACGCCCGTTGGCATCGTGACGGTCACGCTCGTCAATGAGCATCAAGTCACGGTGCGCAACGTCGCGAGCTTTTGCACGCAGAGAAACGTCCGCGTGCCGGTGAAAGACTATGGGCCGGTAACGGGCGATGTGGCCTGGGGCGGAAATTGGTTTTTTCTGGTCCGCGACACGGCCGAAGAGATCCGCCTGACGAACGTCGAGCGGCTGACTCTCGTCACGTGGCGCATCCGGCAAGCGCTCGCCGAGCAACGCATCACCGGAACCGAGGGGGCCGAGATCGATCATGTCGAATTGTCCGGTCCGCCGCTGGCGCCCGGGGCCGACAGCAAGAATTTCGTGCTCTGTCCGGGCGGGGCCTACGATCGTTCGCCCTGCGGCACCGGCACCAGCGCCAAGATCGCCTGCCTGGTGAGCGCGGGCACATTGCGCCCGGACAGGTGTGGCGGCAAGAGGGGATTACCGGCAGCCTGTTCGAGGGCTTTGCCACGCTCGATGCGGGGGCAATCATTCCCCACATCACGGGCTCAGCCTACGTCAACGCCGTGGCAACGCTGATCCTCGATCCGGCCGATCCCTTGCGAATGGGAATCCGGGCGTGAGCCTTTGGATGCAATCAGACGACTTCTTCCAGAGCCGCGGCGGCGTTGACCCCTTGCCGCGAATCGCGGTATCATGGGTTTCCGCGTCTTCCGTGGTGGTTGTAGCTCAGTTGGTTAGAGCACCAGATTGTGGATCTGGGGGTCGCCGGTTCAAGTCCGGTCAGCCACCCTGGCACGACACCCGTTGTCAATGGTTGACGACGGGTGTCTTCTTTTTGCGCCCTTCTCCGTGCAAGCGGTGCGCGGGATCAAATCGTCAATTCGGCCGCTGCTTTCGCCGTGGCCGCCGCTTCTGCCGTCGCGGCCAGCGCTCGCTTGAGCCGGGGCACCAGGCACCAGCAGGCGGCGATCGGAATGCCGCTGATTCCCACCAAGAGTTGAAAGGCAGCCGGCGCACCCCAGCGCGTCAGCCAGGCGTCGTAGCACATGCCGCCCAACCACGTGGCGACCAGCACGCTGGCGTTTTGCACGGCCATTAACACGCCGAACACCGTGCCCGCGCTGCGCACCGGACAGATTTGGGCCGCCAGATCCAACAAAATCAGAGTGGCCGTCATGTGCGCAAACCCGACCAGCGCCGATACCACGCCGGCGGTATCCCGGTCGACGACCGTTCCATACGCCCAGATGGCCGCGATCCCCAGCACGATCGAGAGATGCATCAGAGCCGATCGTGCGATGCGCCGGCAATACAATCCATAACCCAGGCTGCCAGCCATCGAACCGGCTGCCAGCCAGACGACCGTATGGCCGTAAAAAACCTCGTCGAAGCCCAACGTTCGCGTCCAGTATAAGTAGATGATGGTCGTCGACAGCGGCGTGAAGTTCCATAGCACCAGAAAGGCCACCAGCAGCCAGAGCACGGGCTGCCGGATCGATAGGGTAAGTTCGTCGAGTGTCACGCGCAAGTCGCGCTCGCTTCGTCTCCATCGGGCGGTGGCGGATCGTCGCGCAGGCTGACGGTGATCAGCCAGGCGAGCCCCGCGGCAACGCTGCACAGCAGAAACACCCCGCGCACGTCCTCGCCGCCGGAGAAGGTGCCCCCCAGTTCGCCGTTGAGGATTGTGGCGGCCCAAATCGCGGTCCATTGAACCGATTGCAAGTGGCCGGTGATGCCGCGCGGCTGGCCGACGGCGATCATCAGGGCGTCGACCACCACGTCGGTAAAGGCCACGGCGACCGTCGGCAGGAATAGCGCCCAAAAGAGCCAGCGCTCGGCGTTGGCGGCGGGAGGATAGAAATACAAACCCAGATATCCGAGGAAGGCCACTGCGGTGGCAAGCACCAAATAATTCTTGCGGCGATTGCGTCCCAGCGGCAGGAAGTCGGCCAACAGGCCGTAGAACGGCTTGAACAGCCAGGGCAGCGTGATCCAGGCGGCAAAACTCGTGATCTGTTCGTTGGTCTCGCCCCACGACTTGAGCAGCCAGCGCGTCGGCTGTACGACCAGCCCCTCGGTCGGCTCGCTGATGCCTTGCGTGAAATAAAGAGCCCCGAAAAGCGCGCACAGCAAGATTGTCTCGGTTGGCCAGCGGCTGCCGGTACGGGTCGATGACGAATTGGAATCCGAGGTCACTGTTCGAGAATCCTAGGAAGACACGGTGGTGGACCAGCCGGGCCAAGTGTCGGGGAACGGTGCGTCACAAGCAGCCCGTCCCGGCGGATCGACGAACATTATGCCGCTAACCTGGCTTTTTGCCGCCCCCAATTCGCGTTGTTAATTTGGCCTCCTCGCGACGAGGTTCGTCGAGGAGGCCGCCCGTCAGGATTTTTACAACGATCAAGAGAGATTCTCGCGGCGTCGCCGTAGGTGAGTACCATACGCGCAGCAAAGGCGGCAACCGGGGCGGCCGCTGGCGCGACGGATGATATCTCGCTGGAAAATAGCGTGATGAATGCGCAAGCAACACGGGTGTGTGCCCGCCAGCGGTTGCGAGTGCCGGCGCGATTGAATTTTTGGGCACGGATCTACCGATTCAAGATAGGAACCGGTCTCCCGCCATTTGGACGGGCATTTCCCAGACCGGCTGATTCTCCGTGCAATTCGCTGGCCCGACCATGTTCGAACGCTTGGAAGCGGCGCTCTTCGCTAGCGGCCTGGTAAATCCCGATGAGCGGCGATTGCGAGCGAGCATCTGGACAGTGCTGGCAACTCTGGGCATCGTGCTCGGCCTGCAGTTGCTGTTTCGCCGGGGCATGTTCTTCGACGGGGCTTTGTATGCCACGATTGCCCGGAATCTGGCCCAGGGCCTGGGCGACCCCTGGCATCCGCAGGTCACGGCCACGTTCATGAATTCGTTTCGCGAACATCCGCCATTGGCCTTCTGGCTACAAGCAATATGGTTTCGGGCATTGGGAGATCACCTGTGGGTGGAACGCGCGTATAGTATCTCGAGCGGAGTGACGACCGCGGTGCTGATCGTTGGCATTTGGCGGCGCTTGTTCGCCGAGCGCCCGAAGGCCCAGCTCTATGCCTGGCTGCCCGTTACGCTCTGGCTGGCGTGCAGCTGCTGGCCGTACTTCCACAATATGCTGGAAAACACGCTGGGAGTGTTTACGGCGCTGTCGGTCTACGCCACGTTGCGCGCGACGGGCCGCGAACGTTGGGCTCCACTGTGGTCGCTGGTAGCCGGAGTCAGTGTGACCGCAGCCGTGCTGACGAAAGGGCCCGTCGGTTTTTTTCCGCTCGTCGCGCCCGGCATCGCGTGTCTCACGTTGCGCCACACAAGCCGCCGCGCCGCGGCCGGCGGGCAACTGCTATTGCTATGCGCCTGCCTTGGCAGTCTGGCAGCGCTGTTGTCGATCGCCGATTGTCGCGACTATTTGACTCAATACTGGCAGCAGCAGGTCGTGGCGAGCCTGTCCGGCCAGCGGGAAGGCACGTCCACCCTGCTGGGGCATTGCGCGATCCTGGTGTTGTTGGGCCGGGTGATCGTGATTCCGTTGGGCATCGGTGGGCTGCTGCTGCTGGCCGCGCGGTTGCGCAGAGCTTTGTCCGCCGCGCCCCTGCCGGCGGCCGAGCGTGGGTCGTTCGCACAGCCGGGTTGGTTTTGTTTGCTGATGGCGCTGAGCGCATCGCTGCCTTTGATTCTGAGTCCCAAGCAGGCCGGTCACTATGCCGCGCCCAGCTATCCCCTGTTTGCGCTGGCCGTTTCAGTCTGGTGTCTGCCGGCGGTGCTGGAGTTGGCGCCGACCTGGGCCAAAGCAATGTCGCAGCGCAGCTGGTTGGCCTTGCGATGGGGCGCGGTCTTTGTCGTCGCCGTGGCGGCGCTGCAGGCCTGCATCGGTTATGGAAGTTGTTCCCGTAATCGATGGCTGATTGAAACGGCCGACGAGATCGCCACCCGCTTTCCGCCGCATAGCATCGTGTTTGTAACACCGGCCGGCTGGGAACGGCTGGACGTTGCGGATCGTCTGTTGCTGCACACATATCTCTATCGCTACCACTTCGTGTCGCTCAGCGCGCTCGAGTCGCAGCCCTCTTTTCTCCTGGAGTTCAACCAGCTCAAACCGTTGTCGCCCGGTTGGGTGGTCTCGGAAGATCAGGTCACCACCGCCGCCGGCCTGACTTGCTCGGCCGTGGTGCGCCGTCCTATGGAAATGACGGCGGGACTGCCGAGCGTCCGGCGCTAGGGCGGCCATCTGGTCGCATGCGGCGCAGCGGCAGGCTTGCCATTGCCGCGGCCGCGCCAAGACTGCCTGGCGGCCGGCCAAGCGGCGGGCGCCAGCCAAGGGGCCGCGCGATAGAATGTCGGTCATGACGGATGCCGAAAAAAACCTCGTCGCGCCGATTTTCGGTCCCAAGTTGGACCGCGCGGTCCTGATTATTCTGCTGGCTGTGTTGGCGAATCGGGCCGCCTTTTCCGCCGACAAGAGCGATGCCGGCGGAGAAGTAGTCCGCGGCGTGCTCGTCAGCCGGACTCCCACCGGCATCAGCGTCCGAACCGAGGGGGAGCAGGGAATCCGCCGCTACGTCATTCCGCCGGAGTCGGCAATGGACGCCAAGACCGCGCTGTTCTTCCGCGAATTGGCGATCGGCAGCCTGGTGCGAGTGACCGCTTTTCACAATCAAGCCAACCGCTCGATCGACGTCTTCCTGCTGGCCGCTCCCGGGAAATTCGGGCTGCTGACCGGCACGGTCACCGACAAGGCGCCGTCGCTGCGCCCGGCAAGTTGGCGGAGTGGATTGAGATTACCGACGCGGCGGGCCAGGCCGAGCGCTATACCCCGCAATGGACCGGGAAAAGCTTCGATGCGGAAATGCTGCAAGCGATCGGCCAGCGGCTGATCGGCGATCGGGTGGAAATTCGCTGGACCGCCGACGATCATCGGCGTGTGAGCACCATGCGAGTGCTGGCGATGTCGGATCAAACGGCCCAGGGGGACGGCGGCACCGTGGTGGGCCGCTTGTTCGACAAAGGTAAGGACTGGCTGATCATCCAGTCTGACGACGGCGACAAACAGCGCGACGTGCCGCAGCGCATCGTGGGCACCAACGGAGAACGGGACAAGAGCGTCCTTCGCGCCATGGCCGGGATCAAAGTCGGCAGCCGCGTTGAAGGCTCGTGGTTCGACGACGGCGAGCGGCAGTTGTATTTGCTCCGCAGTACGGCCGCCGCTCAATCCCGAGAGAAGAAATAGAGCAACGATCGAGGAGGTTCAGGTGAATCATACGCTCGGCTCGCGGACTTCGACGGTCTGGCCCGTCTGCACCAGCACGACCGGCGCCATTCCCAGGAACAGGCCGGTGCCGACGACGCCCGGGATCGCCGTAATGGCGCGCTCAAGTTCGGCCGGTGCGGCAAGCGGCTGGATCTGGCAATCGAGGATGTAATTGCCGTTGTCGGTGACAAACGGCCGGCCATTTTCTTTGCGAATGTGGCCGATGCAGCCCAGGCCGGCCAGCTCGCGCCGGCACAGACGGACGCCGAACGGCACGACTTCCACCGGCAGCGTGCCGCGCGCGCCGAGGACGGACACGAGCTTTTCCGACCCGACCAGGATCACCAGTCGGCGCGAGGCGGTGGCCACGATCTTCTCGCGCACCAGCGCGCCGCCGTATCCCTTGATCAAGTTCAACTGCGGGTCGACCTCGTCGGCCCCGTCCACATCGATGTCGATCGAGTCGACCTCGTCGAGTGTCGTCAGCGGAATGCCCAATTGCCGGGCCAGATCGGCCGAAGCTTGCGAAGTGGGAACGCCGCGCACGCGCAGCCCGCCCGCGACACGCTCGGCCAGCACGTGGACAAACGCAATGGCCGCATGACCGGTTCCCAGGCCGACCACACTGCCTTCGGGAATTAGCTCCAGTGCCCGTAGGGCAACCGGTCGGAGCAAGTGATGGTCTGTCGAAGTCATTGCCGCTTGGATCTCCCGTTCGGACGATCGGAAGCGCCGCAGCATCCCCAGCGGCGCGCAACCATCAGAACCCAACCGCGTGACGCCCGCAAGGCGCCCATCGCTTCAGCCAGCCGGGTCGAAAAATGCGGTTCCTCAGTTGGGGATCGGACGCGCCTGGTCGGGCAAACCCAATTCGGTTCGCCCAGCGCGGACCGGCATACGGTAGAACGAGCCGCAGAGCAGCAACGACAAGATCGCGGCGAAGAAGCACCACACCGACAAAAACGCGTACCAGTAGAGCCCGTAGCTGATGGCAAACAGACCGGCCACGAGCAGACCCCCGGAAATATTGGCCCACCGCGAATCGCCGCTGCTGAAGCGGCCCAATGCCAGCGATCCGCTGATGATCAACAAGTAGCCGATCCGCCAAACCGTCCGCGGCGCCCAGGCAAAGCCGGGCACGTCGCCTACAGTGTAACGAATCGAATGATGCATGACCTCGGTCGACAGCCATTTTTCCGGATTGGCGGCCACGGGCAAATAGAGCCACAGCCAGGCCAGGCCCACGGCGGCCAGCAGGGCCAGGATCGACTTTTGCCGCCTGCGAGTTTCGGGGATCATCAGGCTCAGCGGGATCCAGCAGGGCCAAAAGGCGATCGCGAAGAATAAGAAAATCACCGACGATTGCTGGAGCAGCAGCGGGTCGTCTTGGTTCAGTCCGAGCCAAACAAAACCTTCGCTGATCTGTTGAACGCCGAAGGCGATCGGCACCAAGGCCAATGGAATGGATCGCGGATCTTTGCGGATTGCCGCCTGAGTGCAGTAGATTCCTGCCGGCAGCAGTGCCGCCCCCGCGGCGAAACTGGCTTGCGGTGAGAAACACATCGCTGGTTCCTGTTCGACGTAGTCCCAATCCTCCATGCGTTCGGTAAGGGCAAAAGGCCATCCCAGAACAGTATAGTCTGAATCGACGCCGAGTCGAACTGGAACCCAAAGCGTCCGACGGGGACCCGCGATTTGACACTCGCGGAGTAGCAGATGATCCGACTCCCGCGATTGGCCCACGGCGCCCAGCGCCGGGCGAGGCGCCGACCGGCCGCTGCGCCAAAGTGCGTTCCCGTGCCGATCGTGCGATACTGTTGGGGCTAGTGCCGCGCAATCCGTGCCAGCCGCCGTGCGAACGATGCCGAGGAGCGTTTCGACATGAAAGCCATGATCCTGCCAAAAATAGTTTCGCTCGACGAAGTCGACTGCGCCGCTGAAACTGGTCGATCTTCCGACACCCGTTGCGGGGCCAGGAGAGATTCTGGTGAAAGTCGCTGCCTGCGGTGTCTGCCATACCGAACTCGACGAGATCGAGGGGCGAACCGCTCCGCCGAGATTGCCCGTGGTGCTCGGGCACGAAGTGGTCGGGCGGGTCGAAAGGCTGGCGCAGGGGTTTCGAGATTTCAGCCCGGCGATCGTGTCGGAGTGGGTTGGATTCATTCGTCGAGCGGCGCAGCGGACGAGAACCTGAGCGCCGAATTCCGCGCCACCGGCCGCGACGCCAACGGCGGGTACGCCGAGTATCTGACCGTGGGACAAGATTATGCCTATCCGATTCCCGAGATCTTTTCGGACATCCAGGCGGCTCCGCTGCTCTGCGCCGGGGCCGTCGGATATCGGGCGCTCAAGCTGACGAAGATCCAAAACGGCCAGCGGCTGGGACTAACCGGCTTCGGCGGCTCGGCGCACCTGGTGCTGCAACTGGTGCGGCATCGGTTTCCCGCGACGCAGGTCTACGTGTTCGTTCGTGACCCGGCGGCCCGCGAGTTTGCTCTGCAGCTCGGGGCGACCTGGGCCGGAGATACGACCGACCGCTCCCCGCAACCGCTGCACGCGATTATCGACACCACTCCCGCCTGGAAGCCGGTCGTCGAAGCGCTGGCCAACCTTCGCCCCGGGGGGCGGCTGGTCATCAACGCCATTCGGAAGATGGACGCCGACAAAAATTATCTGCTCAAATTGAGCTATCACGAACATTTGTGGATGGAACGGGAGATCAAATCCGTGGCCAACGTTACGCACTCGGACATCGCCGAGTTCCTGCCGTTGGCCGCCGAAGTTCCGCTGCGACCAGAAGTTGCCACGTACCCGTTGGAACAGGCCAATCGGGCCCTCATCGAGCTGAAGCGCGGGCCCGTCAAGGGCGCAAAAGTGCTGGTCATCGACCCGTCCTGAAGACGCTGACGGGGCACCGCTGTCGACACTTCGGGCCGGGCGGCACTTAGTGGTGATGATGCCCCTGGAACAGCTCGTGCTGTTTGTCCCCCTTGGCATACACGTAGGCGATCAAGTCGAGCAATTCCTCGCGAGTTAATTTGCTGACCAGCCCCTCGGGCATCATCGATTTGGCCGATTTTTGCCGCGACTCGATCGACGTTTTCGGCACGACCAGCGGTTGCGCCTTGGCCAGCGGGTTCTCGATCAACTTCAGCGCGTCGGGCGTTTCCTCGAGCGAGCATGCCGGTGACCACCTGGCCGTTGTCGAGTTCGAGGACGTACGACTGGAATTTCTCGTCGATCTTTTCCGACGGCGTAATCACCGAGCGGAGGATGTGCTCGGGGTTTTGCTTTTGCGGCTCGAGTTTGGTCAGTTCCGGGCCGAACTGCTGCCCCTGCTCGCCGATGCGGTGGCAAGCGACGCAACTGGCGACCTTGAACGCGTTTTGGCCCACCTCGAACGAACGGTCGTGACCCAGCGTCTTGACCGAATCGAGCAACTCGTCGATCTTCCAATCGTGGCTTTGGCCGACCAGCGCGAGCAATTCGTCCTTCACGGGCAGTTCGTGGCCGGCCAGATACGCGGCCGGATCGGCCTTGTACTGCTTCCAGATTCTCGACGACGTACAGTGCCCCGTACATCCGCCGCCAGTGACCCGGAAAGGTGCAGACGTAGGGATAGACGCCGGGCTGCTGCGGCGCGTCGAAGGCCAGCGACTGCGACTGGCCCGGCTGCAACAACCGGCTGGCCAGCAGGATCTTGTCGGATTTGGGAATGTAGTGGCGCTGCATCGCGTCGGCATCGCGCGCGGTCGCTTCGGCCAGCAGTCCGATCTCCTCCATGGCGCCGGGCACGGTGATGGCGAAGTTGTGCGGCATGGCGTCGGAATTGGAGAAGCGAAACTCGACCGGTTTGCCCGCTTGGATCGCGATCCGCTCCTTGTCGTACAGCATGCGTTCCGGCAGAGTGCCGATGGCGACGACCTGCACGTCCAGGTTATCCAATCGCTGTTGTGCGGCGCTGGCTTGGTCCGCGGGGAGCAGCGTCGCCAGATCCTTGGCCAGTGCGATCGCTTCCAGTGCGGATGGTCCGGTGCGGCCGCTGGCCGGGATGTCACTGACGTACGCGACGAGATTGTCCACCAGCGGACGCACCTGTTCCTTTTGCCAGTGCTGCTTGGGAACCTGGCGGATGGCCGAAATCGCGCTGCTCCGATTTCGGCCCGACTTGATCGAGCCGCGCCAGGTCGAGAAACTTTTCAGCGTCATGACCCGGAATCGCTGGCCAGCGTGCCGATGGCGGCGTCGTGCAGGTCTTCACCCCCGCCGGCCCAGCAGCTTTGCCAGCGGGAATGCTGCTTCTTGTCGATGCCGGGGCCGGAATAAAAAACGTCCAAGCCGCTGTCGCCGGTGGCATTGAAGTAAGTGACCACGATCGAGTGGAACCCGGCGCCGAGCTCGATCGATCCGCTGCTTTTCCACCATGACGTGTACACCGTCGTTGTCGACGACCAATTGATTGTCGATGTAGAGCCGAGACCCGTCGTCGGAACTGGTGAAGAACGTGTACTTGCCGGCCTGATCGATCTGGATCTCGCCCGTGAACCGCAGCGCATAGCCCGCGACCGCAGTCCGCTGCGGCACCTTGAGCGTGATTTCGGCAGCGACGCCGCTGGCTTTCGGCTTCAACTTGGCCAACGTTTCGATGGCCGCATTGGCGGCGTTATAGGGCTCGAAGTAGTCCACGTTGACGCCACCGGCGGAGAGGTTCGCTGTGCCTTGCTCGCCGGCCAGATTCGTTGGCAGCTCAAACAGCAATGGCTGGACTCGGCCGTACAGGCCGGCGCAGCTCCGCGCTGGCGATGCGCGGAATCGCCGCCAGCACCTCGGCCAAACTGCGCCTTGGACTTGGAAGCTTGCGCAAAGGCATCGTCGGCCGAGCCGTCCGCCACGATCCAGGCGGCGTAGCCCAACTCGCGCCGGGCGCCGTTTTGCCGTGGGTTGCCAAATTGACGAGTCGAGCGCGCAGGCCGCGCAATTCCGCCGGCGGTTGTTCGACCAACAAGCCGGCGAGCGGCGCCAGGCCGTCCGCTTTGTCATCCGCATCGCGCTGGTCGATCAGCGCCAACAGCAATTCCGCTCGGCCGACGTTTCGAATCGTGGCCAGGCCGGCCAGCGATTCGCGCAGTGCGTCCGCCGGGGCATTGTCGCGTGAAAGAATCGCTCGATAAACGGCTTCGCTGCGCTCCATCTTCAACAGATCGTCGACGTTGGCGTTGCGGAGCAGGTAGGTTTGTGCCGCAAGCGACAGCTTTTTGCCCGCTTTCAGGGCATCAGCCGACCACCTGATCCACATTGATCTTGCCGCGCGCGTATTTCATTGCGGCATCCAGTTGCACGTCCGTAGGACGCGTGGCGGCTTCGAAAATCACTTCGGCGGCCGACGATCCCGTGAACGAGACAGCGGCCTTGACGGCTTCGGCGCGAACCAGCGGTTCGTCCTCGCGCGCCGCGGCCAGCAGCAGCGGCTCCCAGCCGGCAACCTGGGGACCCCAGTGGCCCAGCGTGCGGATCGCGGCAGCCCGCACCCGGGGCTCCTTGGCCCGCAGCACCTTGGCCAGCAACTCCTCGTTGGGCACGCGATGTTCTTCGAAAACCCACAGCGCTTCGAGCAGCGCTTGCTCGTTGGCGGGCTGCTCGGGCTGGATGCCAGCCGCCCATTTGCTGACGGCGGCGGTGACGTCCTTGGTGTCGCGGCCGCTCAACTCAAGACGCGCACGGTACCGCGTGCCGTTCTCCTTGGCATAGAAGTTTTGCAGTACTTCGTCGATCGGCTTGCCCTTCATCTTGGCGGGCTTCAGCAGTGGCCGGCCGATCGCGGTGATGCGGTAGATGCGGCCGTGACTATGATCGCGATTCGGGTCACGGATGTTGTGTTGCATGTGCCCGATAAGCGGATTCTGCCAATCCGCGATATACAAGGCGCCGTCTCCGCCGATCTTCAGGTCGGCCGGCCGAAAATTTGGGTCCTCCGACAGCAAGATCGGCTCGATCTCCACGGCATTGATGTCGGCCCCGTCGTACACAACCTTGTGCTGCAAGACGCCCAGCACGCCGATCGAATTGCAGATCAGAAAGTTGCCGTTGTTCGCCTCCGGGAAATGGCTGCTGGAAAGAATGCCGATCGCCGGCACCGGCCGCACCCGCATCTTGTACCACTGCTTTGGCGAAGCGATGCCTTTGCCGATGTTGATGTAGTTTCCCGTGCCGCTGGTGCCGTCGGTGGCGAATTGATAGCCCCATTGATCGATCACGTCGCCGTGCGGATTGACTCCGATGCGGAAAATGGAAGTCGACCTCGAAAGTTCGCGGGTCGAAGCGGTACACGCCCGAGGCGGTCGCGCGGAACGTCTTGGTCGGGGTTTCGCTGGCGTCGACGTGGAACACGCCGTGCGAGAAATACAGCCCGCCGTCGGGGCCGATGACCATCGAGTTGGCCGTGTGATGCGTATCTTCGGCCGAGATCCCCTGGAGCAGGCGAATCTTGACGTCGGCCTTGTCGTCGCCGTCGGTGTCTTTGAGAAACAGAATTTCCGGCGCGGCCGCGACCAGCACGCCGCCCCCCCAGAATTCGAATCCGGTGATGCTGTTCAAGCCGTCGGCGAACACGATCAGGCGATCGGCTTTGCCGTCGCCGTCGTCGTCGGGCAGGATGACCAATTTGTCTTGCAGCGGCTCCTTGGGGTTCCAGTGCGGATAGGTGGGCCAGGTGGCGGCCCACAGGCGTCCGTCGGTGTCGACCGCCATTTGCACCGGCTTGATCAAATCGGGAAACTGCTCTTCGGAGGCGAACAGATTGACCTGCATTCCTGCGGCGAGCTTCATTTTGCCGATCGCCATCCTCGCCCCCCAGGAAGGGATATTTTCCGCCCTCGCAGCGGGCCCGGCTCGTTGGTCTTCACCTCCACCAACGGCGGTGTGTTCAGGTCGTTGATCGTCAGGTCGCCGCCGTCGGCGATGGCCCAAACGCGCTGATCGCGGTTGGCGGTCATGGCGTCGAAGACTTCCATCTCGCGCTTCATGACGTCCGCGTTGCTCTGGCCGAACCAGGCCAGTTTCGAGCGCCCGCCGAAGACGTTGTAGCCATCGACGGTGCGATAGCGGCTGAACCAATAAAAATCCTTGTCCACCACGGCCTGGCGGAGTTTTTCCACGTGCGCCGCATCCTGCGCAGCCGGAGCACCAAATAGAGCCTGGTCGATGATCCGGGCCAGTTGCCGATTGCCCTCGGGAGTGAGATGAATGCCGTTGATCGTCAGCGGCGCAGGTCGATTTGGCGTACAACTCGAGCGTGGGAGCAAACAGGTCGACAAACACGACCCCCTTCTCCGCGGCCACATCGGCCATCGCCTTGGTGTAGAGCGCCAGCCGCGCGTTGTTGTCGCTGCCGTCGGGCAAGTGCGGATTGTGCAGATTCTCGTGCGCGATCGGCGAAAACAGGACCAGTCGCGGGGCGCTCTGGCCGTTGTATTTCTGCTGAGCGGTGTGATCGATGAAGCCTGGCCAACTCCTTGCGGAAGCTGGCCAGTCCCGCTTCGCCGGCCAACGACTCGTTGTAGCCGAAGAAGGCGAAGATCACGTCCGTCTTCACGCTGGTCAACCATTCGTCGGGCGAGCCGAAATTTTCCGACCGGGGCCGCTTGTTGATTTCGTCGCCGGGAAAACTCAGATTGCGGAACACCAATTGCCGTTTCGGAAATCGGTCCTGGATCAAGGTCTCCAGCCAGCCGTCGTGCTGCATGCGATCGGCCAAGGTGTTGCCGATGTAGCTGACATGGTCGCCCGGCCGCAGCTCGAGCGTCGGCCCGACCGCGGCGGCGGACTGGACGATGCCCAAAATGCTTCCCAGCAGCAGGCAGATCGAGACACGAAAAGGGCGATGCCGGGGCATTTTTTCTCCAATGCGCAGCGCTTCAGGATTGGAATTCAGAAATCGCATCAATGGCCTTGGCATCAAGCCCGCTGATGTAGCATGGCAGGAAGAGCGATGAAATTCGATAGATTCGAGGAGTCAGGCTCTTAGGAAAGCCTCCGGCGGGGCCCGGAAGGCATCCGTCTGACAATCTGAAGACTTAGCAGTACCGGCAGGACTTTTCAACTCCCCGGGGACGCCTTAGGGTCTCTGGAATCGCCGGGGGGGGCTCCGGCAGTTTAGCCCGCCGTTAGGTGACGAGCAGTTTAGGCGGCTCCCAGGCCGCGGTCGGTGGGACGCATCGCAGGGTATTATGATCCAAATTTTCCCAAATAACACCCACCGAAAAGCAATCGCGAGACATTTCGCCGCGCCCCAGAGCGGCAAATGCTGCTCCGCAACGCCCCGCCGTGCGCCGCGGAGATATAGAAAATTCCATTGGATTCCCAGTTAGCCACCTGCCAATCGATGCCTTGGCGCGGCAACGCCCGCAGACAAGCCGCCCTGGTAGTGCACTCAGCCGAACGGCTTTTTTCGTGCGCGAGCGATTGCGATTGCTAGCCAATGCGAGCCGTAATACGGCGGAAAGCGCCGGCGTACAGCGCTGCCGGGCGGGTAGTCGCCCGATGACGGCGCCGTGCGCGACGGCCCGGCTTTGGTGAGATGTCGCAGCCGCGCGGCTCAGGTCAGCCGCTGATCCCAGCGTACTGCGGTGACAGTCGGTTCGATGCTGATTCGGGATACCAGTTCGTTCAGGTAAACCTGATTGGTTCTTTTCCTGGTCCTTGCCGCAGGTTAGAAGTTGAAATCCAATCGTGCGCCCAAGGAGTTGACCACTCCATCGCCGGAAAATAGGGAACCGGCCAGGTAGCCCGAGGTAGCGCCGGTGGCCAACGGCGAAGTCATGTTATTAAACCAAGAGCACACATAGTTGATCTGAAACCGGGCGTTGGGATTCAAGAACCAGTTCAGGCCGACCGTGGCGTTTTGCGAATTGCCGCCTTTGACCATGCCCGAGTTCAAGTCGAGCCAGTCGTATCGCAGCCCGACCTGCCAGGCACCCCAGCCGCAACAACCTGACCCCCGCCCGACGCCGTAGTTCTCGAAAGGCACGACGCGGTTGAAGACGCCGGACTGACGGTTGTACTGACGATTTTCGCCGGTGAGGAAATACAGCAGCTTCGAGGTAGCCGCCCTGAAAAAAGACTTGCCCCAGGGAGACGCCGGAACCTGGCAGGGCCGCCACAACACGTTGCGAGGTGGCGGCATTATTGAAGTACGACGCGGCGTACTCTGCCTGGAAGAGCCAAGGACCCCAAACGATCGCCATTTCGGGACACAACACGCCTTGGCTCTTCGCGAAGAAGTTGCCCGTGTCGGCAAAGTTGGGGTCGAGAGTCGAGGAGGCGTTGCGGATGTCACCGCGGGAACGGACGCGGACGTTGTCGCCATTGGTCGCTGCGGCCTCCTCGGTATCGAGCGTGCGATACTCGCCACCGATGCCCATGTGGACCAGGTATCGGCCGTCGCTGGGCTCGTCGTAGTAGGGCGTGCAGTGGACTCGACCGCCGTAGGTCAGGGCGTTGGTGCCGACCGAATACGGGAATCCCGAGTCGTAGACATTGTTCTTGTAGATACCCAGTTCCAAGGCGGCCCGCTTGTTGGGCGTCATGTTGAACATCGAGATGCCGGGCGTGTAGCCGTTGTTGTTGGGGCCGAAGAAGGCGTCCATGATCGGGGCGCGTTCCATGAAGTCGAGGAATCGGGCACTTTCGATGTGCTCCAGGCTGATCCAGTCCTGCTGGTTGCCGACCCGAATGTTGCCGACCACCGGCAATTGCGTGAAGGTCATGAAAATGGTCGTCGGCTGAATCACGCTGATCGTGTTGCCGCCCTGGTTGTTGGGAACACCGCCAATGAGCCCGGTGCTGCGCAGGCCCGTGATCGGTGCGGCGCCGTTATTGTTGACGCCACCCCGTATTCGGCGCTGGGGTCGACATTTTGCAGGCAAAGGCCAGATCGACTTCCCACACCCAGTCGATGGTCTCGTACATCGTGCCTTCCGCACCGACGCGCAAGCGGCGGAAACGTCGTGGAATCTTGCGCACCGATTCCGCCCGGAATGCCGACGTTCCCCACGCCGCCGGGTCCGACACCTTGCGGGTTTTGCATCCCGATTGCGTCCAACTGGCAGAGGCCTCGCATCTTCCAGCGAAAGTCGCCGTTGGGGGACTGGAAGGTGGCGCCGTCGTTGGTGAACTTACCCAAGAGCGAGGCGTTGCTGCCGACAACGTAGCCCTTCTTCTGCTTGGAGGGGTCGTCTTTCAACAACGCGTCGAGTTCCGCGATCTTGGCTTCCAAGGCGGCTACCCGGGCGTTGGTCGCGGGCGCGGCCGACATCTCGGCGCTCGCCACATACACGCCGCTGCCATCGGCTGTCGAAGGCAGCCGATCGCCCGGGTCGGCACCGTCGGAGGATCCGGCATAGTCGTTGCCACCGATATTATAGGCTGGCGCGTTCGACTGACCCCAAATCGTTGCGCGGTGCGCCAATCGCGGCCATCAGCCCGCTCGATACGACCATCCCAAAACTCAACGTTTGCCAGCGCATAATAGTCATCCTTGAACTATTTGGTAAACCCAGACACCATCCAATGTGGACGACCATCATGGCCGCCATCTGGGCTAACATCCTCAGATGCGCAATATCTGAATCCGCGTGCATCTAGCTTCGGAAAACCGACAACCGCTTCTAAAGACGCATGTGCATCGCTAGGCATTGCATGCATCAACGGCATAAACGGACGTAGGGCCGACGAATTCGCCGCCAACTGGGCTGAATCAGGTAGACCTCGTCAAAAGCTCATAAACCAAGTCTTTAGGTGCGGCCGACTCCCAAGTCGCCGGATAGGTTGTCTATGCGGCAGGGTTTGTCGGAGCTTCGTGTTCGCGGCAACCGGCGACCGCATTAAAGATCCGACAACGCATGCGCTGGCCAGAATGCGGTCGATGTACGGTTCCGGCAGGCCATGCTGCCTCGCGCCGGTGATGATTTTTTCCAAGTATTTTCCGCTGGGTTTTCCGGTCTTCACCGCCGGCGCGGGGGTCATGACGTAGGCCATGGCCTCCAACATCTCGCCCTGCTCGTCGCTGACGCGGAACATCTGGCGCTGGTACCCGCGCTCATAGCGGTCCAAAACCAGCAGACCCGCCGGCGAGCAGCGATAGACCACCCCGATCACGCCATCACCCGCACTGAGGATGTTGGCGTACGCCGGTCCGTCGTCGGTCAGGTGCTGAAAGACCACCCGATAACCATTGAGGCGAGCAATCCTGGGCCGCCACTCCCCCTGGCCGAGCGGGCCGGTGCGGCGGACCATTTGTTCGATCCAGAGATTGCTGCCGTAAGCAAAGTACCACGATTCCACGCCGGTACCCCTTAGATCCTGCCGCGCCGGACGACTGGGCCGTGACGTCATCGGTCCAAACATTGAACGACTGGAGCTGGTTCACGCCGAAGGTCGTCGTCAGGGCGACGTCGGCCGCATCGCGTCCGCGGGCCATTAATACCCGCCCGATCCGGGGGACATTGTTGCGGGCATCGAAGGCGTACCACTGTCCGCCCAAGAATGCTTCGAACCACGCGCTGAAATCCATCGGGTACGGCGCCAGCGGCACGCCGATGTCGCCCAGATATCCGGTGCAGTAACGGGCCGGAACGTTAAGGCAGCGGCAGAACGTGATCGCCAGATGCATATAGTCGCGGCAAACGCCGGCCCGCTCGCGATAGACTTCCAGTGCGGTCCGATTGGCGCGAGCCCGCTGATAGTCGAAGCGGATGTGCCGATGTACGAAATCGCAAACCGCCTGCACGCGCGGCCAACCCGGCTGCGTGGAGGAGAACAGGCTCCACGCGACGTCTTTCAGCTCGCTGTCCACCTCGCAGTAGCGGCTGGCCAGCAGGAATTGGAGCACCTCCTGCGGCAAGTCTTGCACGTTGGTTTGAGGCGCGCTGGGGACCTGGAGGTCCGGCAATCCACAGTCCTCGACAATCGCGTCATTGTGAAACACAACTCGGCCGGCCGGAACGACCGCCCGGCCACAGTGATTGCCGTAAGTGTCGTAGAACTGCGACACGGGAACCGGCGGGTCGACTTGCAGATGCTCATGCTTGCGGATGGTCGGCGCCCGCGAGGGATGCAGACTAAGCATCAGCATCATGGCGGCGGGTTCTGGAAAAACAAAGGCGATCTCGCAGCCGACTCGGATCAACATGGCTTCTCGCTATTCGTTGCGGGGACCGCCGCTGCATAGCATACCGCTTTTCGCCCGCCGGTGCTTGCGCCGCTCAGATTGGACCCAGGCTGGCGCCGATTTGTTCCAGGATTTCGGCATCGCTGGCATAGTCGGTTTCGAGCAGGGCCCGCAAAGGAATCGGCACTTCGTCCATCCGATACGCGGTGCCGGAGCGATGAATCCCATAGACGGCCGTCGTGAAACGGACCGTCGGCGGCGGCGCCGATTCGACCGCGGGCGGATCCAGCGCGACAACCGGAATGCGGCGCAGATGTTTCTGGGCGGCCGGCGACAGGGCGCCCGTCGTCTCGCTGCCCAGCAGCACGCAGGCGTCGACCTCGCCGCGCTCAAGCATGTCGCCGGCCGAATATTCTCCCGGGCTGTATCGCGGGTAGCCGCGGCTCAAGCTGACGCTGAACGGATAACCGGTCTGCCAGCAGAGCACGCTATCCGCGCCGGCGACATCGCCCGGCACACGCATCCGCCGCGCATAGAACCGGGTATAAGCGTTCAATTCGGTGACCAGCCGCAACAGGGCCTCGACGTTCAAGTGCCCCAAATTGGTGCGGGCCAGGCCCAGCCCGAACAGCACGACTCCGGAGCGGCAGGTCTTCATCCGCTGGGCGAGTGCCGCGAGTTGCTCGAGCGGAGCGCCCAGCGCGGCGCCGGCGCCGGCTGCTGGCCGCGAACCAGGGCTCGCAAGGTCCACAGGGCCTCGAAATCGCGCCCCGGCTCGATTTGCAGGAACTGATCGGCTACGTCGCTGGTAGCCGTCGGCTGCACATCGACGACAATCAGCGTGCGATCCGCGCGTCCGCCGGGAACGAACAATCCGCTCGGCGAGCCGGAATAGCGCTCCAGGTGTCGCGGATGGCTGACGACGGGATTCGAGCCCCAAAAAATCACCAGATCGGCCCGGTTCTTGATCTCACCCAACGAACAGGTTGATTCACCCACGGCCTGCACTGCCATGATCGAAGGTCCGTGACAAACCGAAGCGGTGGTGTCGATCGTGGCGCCGATTTGGTCGGCCAGTCGGCACGCGGCCCTTTGCCCCTCGGTGCTGCTGCGCGACAAACCATAGATCAGTGGTGAGCGACTTGCGCGCAGAATGGCCGCGGCGCGCTCGATGGCGCTGGCAACCGTGGCGGGTTTGCCGGCGATTTCCGCCGCGGCCGGTTGGCCGGCGTTCTGGCCCAGCAGCCAGGGTTCGGCCAGCGTGCAGGCGCCTTCGGCTTTGACGATTCGATTTTGGTCTACGGTGACGCGCAGATCGTCGCACACGCAGCCGCAAACCGTGCAGGCCACATCCTCGAAGATTTTTGCCACGCGCCAACCCTTATTTTTGCCCAGCGGAGCTTCAACGCAGATCAGAATAGTCGCCCGCGGGCGATGGTGGCAACGGTCCGCCGCCGGCAAAAGGCCCCCGGAAGTGCGTTCAGTTTGAATTCCGCCGGGCCCCGCGGGCAACTATAATCGGCACGGGCAAGGCGTCTATCCTATTCGCGAGGCACTGGTTCCTGCATGACTGAATTCATCGATTGGATCCGCTGGCTGATCGGTTTGGCCAAACCGGAAAACCTCAAGGAACTGGTCAATTTGGGCGGCCAACAGTGGGTCAGTTATGCGATCCTGAGCAGCATTGTGTTCAGCGAGACCGGGCTGCTCGTCGGGTTCTTTCTGCCGGGTGATTCCCTGTTGTTCGCGGCGGGTTTCCTGGCCAGCCAGGAGGTTTTCGACTACCCGCTGTTGGCGGGCACGCTGAGCGCCGCGGCGATCGTCGGAGACGCGCTCAATTACTTTGTCGGTTTGCAGATGGGTGAATACGTGTTCGAGCGCGGCCGGCTACGATTTGTGAAACACAGCCATCTGCTGGCCGCCAAGGCGTTTTACGAGCGGCACGGCGGCAAAGCGATCGTGCTGGCGCGCTTTGTGCCCCTGGTCCGCACCTTTACGCCATTCGTGGCCGGCGTAGCTCGGATGGAATACAAACGATTCGCCGCGTACAACATCGTCGGGGGCATTGGCTGGGTCCTTTCGATGACCACGGCCGGTTACTTTCTGGGCCGAATCCCCTGGGTCCAGCACAACTTCGAACTGGTCGTGATCGTCATCGTGGCGATCAGCGTCTTGCCGATCCTGGTGTCGGCCGTGCAACATTGGAAGGCTTCCGGCGCGGCCGTGCTGGAAAGCCCGGTGGATGACGCGGTTTTGCGGAACGATCGATGAGCGATCCGGATCCAACCGGCCTAGCGGGCGACCCGGAACCTCGCACAAAGATCGG
This sequence comes from uncultured Planctomycetaceae bacterium, assembly GCA_963793635.1. Classification (GTDB taxonomy): domain Bacteria; phylum Planctomycetota; class Planctomycetia; order Pirellulales; family PALSA-1355; genus CAWCAX01. The sequence goes on along the minus strand of CAWCAX010000004.1, from coordinate 2,243,128 downwards.
CCGTTTCGACCACGCGCCTCTTTCCCCATCCGGTATAGTTCTGCATGCGTTTTGGCGCGGCTCTCCGACCCCCGAAGCCCGGCATGGCCGAGTCCCCAGACCCACCGTCCGACTCGACGCTGCAATTCATGCTGCGGGCCTTGCGCTATCGCAATTACCGCCTGTTCTTCGGCGGCCAATTGGCATCGCTGATCGGTACCTGGTTGACCATGGTCGCCACGAGCTGGCTGATCTACCGGCTGGCCAAGGCCCAAATGCCCGCCCAGGCGGCATTGATCCTGGGCGTGGTCGGGTTCGCGGGACAATTGCCGGTGTTCCTGCTATCCCCGTGGGCCGGCGTGTGGATCGACCGCTGGAACCGGCACCGGGTGCTGATTGTCACGCAAACGCTTTCGATGTTGCAGTCGTTCGCCTTGGCCGGCCTGGCCCTGGCCGATGTGATCACGATCTGGCAGATTCTGGTGCTCAACGCCTTTCAGGGTCTGGTCAATGCATTTGACATCACGGCCCGGCAAGCCTTCATCGTCGAAATGGTCGACAACCGCGACGACCTGAGCGGGGCCATCGCGCTGAATTCTTCGATGTTTCACTCCGCCCGGCTCATCGGGCCGGCAATCGCCGGCTGGCTGATCGCCTGGGCCGGAGAAGGCATGTGTTTCCTGATCGATGGGTTCAGCTACCTGGCGGTGCTCGTGGCGCTGTTGGCGATGCGCTTGCAGCCGCGCGAAATCCCGGCGCTGACCACGCGCACCCTCAGCGCGCTGGCCGAGGGGCTGCGCTACAGTTTCGGTTTTGTTCCGATCCGATCGCTGCTGATGGTGGTGGCGATCAATAGTCTGGTCGGAATGTCGCAGTCGGTGCTGATGCCGATCTTTGCCGACAAAATCCTCGGCGGCCAGGAGCGCACGCTGGGACTGCTGTTGGGCGCGTCGGGATTGGGGGCCTTCTGCGGAAGCTTATATCTGGCCTCGCGCCGCTCCGTGCTGGGCCTGGGCAAAGTCATCGCCGCCGCCGCCGGGATGCTCGGCGTGGGCTTGATCGCGTTTTCGTTCTCGCATGCCATCGCGCTCTCGCTCGCGATACTGATGGTCGTCGGATGTTCGCTGGTCGTCGAAATTGCCGCGGCAAACACCGTGTTACAAACCATTGTCGACGACGACAAGCGCGCCCGCGTGATGGGCTTGTTCGCGGTCGCGGTGATCGGCATGGCCCCCTTTGGAAGTCTGCTCGCGGGCACCTCGGCCAATTTTATCGGCGCAGCGCCGACGACGGCCATCTGCGGCCTGATTTCGATCGCGGCCGCGACGGCCTTTGCGCTGCATTTGCCGTCGCTACGGCCTTTGATCCGCCCGATCTACATCCGCAAAGGCATTCTGCCGGAAGTGGCCGAGGGTTTGGAGAGCGCTGCGAACTTGGCCGCCACACCGCACGAGTAGTCACCCGCCGGAAGCCGCGGCCAACAATGTCTCGAGCGCCAACAGGGCCGCCGGCCACGAGGGTCGCCTGGAGCGGTAGGTTTCCCACCACGGGCCGAGCGCCTCCGCGGCGGCCGGCAGGCCGAGCCACGAGTCCGCCGCCAGACGCAAGTGCTCCGCGTCGGCACGAGCCAGCTCGACGTCTTCCGCCGCCGCCAGAACGATCGGAATCAGTGCCAGCGGCCCGACCATCGCCAGCCGCTGCCGTCCCAGGGGCTCTTCAAAGCCGGGCAAGTCGAAATTCAGTTGGCCCAGCAGCCAGCCCAGCCGCAGCACCTCCGGCAGGCGCGGGATCGGATTGGCGAGCAGGCCCTCGAACGTTACCCGATTGTACTGCGGATGGGCCATGCCTCCTCCGCCCAGCACCGGGTGCACCAGCACCACGCCGGCGGCCGGCACCAGCAAATCGGCCGCAGACAGTCGGCGCATGGAGGCCAAAAGACCGGGGCCGCGGGCCTCCCACTGGTTGCCCAACGGAGCGGTGCGGAGCGGCAGTTCGTCGGCGGCGCGCGGCCGGGCGACCAAAAAAGCTGCCAGCAATTGCTCGATCGCCTGGGCCAGCAGCGGCCAGGCGTGTGCGTCGTGGGCGCGGCCGACCCGCTTGTTCAGTGCCGTTTCGGCCAGCTCCGCGGCGGATTCGACCAGTGTGGACTGCGCAACCAACTCGGCCAACAGCGGCTCGGCCTGATAACCGAAGGGTTGCAAGCCGGCCGCCAGAGCATTTACGACCGGCCTGAGCGTGCTCTCGATCGTCGGCTCGATCAGCGTGCGGCCGCGCACCATCGCCAGCGCGGCAAACAGCGCGCTGGCCGGAACGCTGCTGCGCCAATCGAGGTCCATTGGGGGGGTCCGGTCGATTCTTGCCTGCGATCGAACTACCACGGCGGCGCGGATATTACAAACTCGGAATGTTTGAATACCCGCGGATCGCGCCAGTATAATACAAAGTCGAGTCGGACCGCGGATGCAGGATCCACCAAGATGACCAACGAGCACGACCTTGACCGAACCGTACGCGAATGCGTTCGCTATTGTTCCCGTCGCAAGAAATGGTTTCTCTACGTGATCGCCTATGTCCACCGCCTGGTGCGACATCACTTGCTCGACGAGCTCGAGGCGGCCGAAGTGACGTATCGCGCCCGCAAGCTGATTCGCGGGCACCAGCACTCGGGCGCTGAAGCGGCGGCGGCGCGGATTGCAGGGGCGGGCGTCGAAATGGGATCGCCAGCGCCGGATTCACTGGCCGGCGTTTACTTGCGGCTTGCTCCGGCCGACCGGACTCTCCGGGATCCGGACCCCCTCGTGTTGCTTTTTGTTCGGTTTCGCCCGGATTTGCCGGCTAGGTTTCCTGGGAGTCTAGCGACAAGCCGTTCTCGCCTGGGAGAACCGTCCCGCTTTGCACGGAATGCCATGCAAAAATCGGGACTGTCCCCGCCGGTTTTGTGCCCGGGCTCTTAGCGAACCGCGGACCGATTAAGTATCATAGGGATTGGCCGTTGGCCGGGCCGCTGCCAATTCTCCGGCCGACACGCTGCTCAGTTGCCAAGCCGAAATCGAGGAATTGCATGTTGCTGCGACGACTGCCCCTATTCGCCGCGCTGTTGACGCTGGCCCTGCAAGCGGCCGTGCATGCCCAGAGTGTCATCATTCCGCAGTCCGTCGTCCAGCGGCACGGATTGACCAAGGCCTGGCATACGCAAATCGAAATGGACCGTTCGATCGATCACATCGCCTACATCACGCAGCAAGACGGCATGTTGTACGTACAGACGACGCATGCCATGGTTCACGCCCTGGATGCCGAAACCGGTCGGAAGATCTGGTCCGTGCAGATCGGTCGCCGCAACCAGATGAGTTACGCGCCGGGCGTCAACGAAGACTTGCTGGCCGTGATCAACGGTTCGACCTTATTCGTTGTCGATCGCCGCAACGGCAAACTGAAGTATGAGCGTGAGCTCGCAGGTGCTCCCGGGGCAGGCCCTGCACTGAGCAAGAAGCGGCTCTACGTGGGCATGGTCGACGGGTTGTTGCAAGGCTTCAATCTCGAGGACACGAAGGCGTTGCCGTTCATCTACAAATCGGCCGGCCGGATCCTGATCCAGCCAATTGTGACTCAAGTCAGCCTGGGCTGGACCACCGACAAGGGCTACTTCTACGTCGCCGACGCCAACGAGGCCAAGGTCCGTTTTCGCATCGAGACCCAAGGCGAGATCAACTCTCGGCCCGCTCACTGGACGCCGTTCATCTACGCTTGCTCGCTCGACGGCTACGTTTACGCCGTGAACGAGGTTACGGGCAGCACTGTCTGGAAATTCTCCTCCGGTCAGCCCATCAGCAAGCAGCCGGTGGCCGTGGGCAATTACCTGTACATCCTGCCCGACCTGGGCGGAATGTTCTGTCTGGACGGCAAGACCGGCCAGGAGCTCTGGTTTGCGCCGGGGATCACCGATTTCTGCAGCGTCAGCCCGAGCAAGGTCTACGTCATCGATCACTTGAACCGCTTGACGACGCTCGACCAGAAAACCGGCAGCCGGCTCGACACGTTGCCGCTCGGTGAAATCCGGATGAAAATGATCAATCAACAGACCGACCGCATTTATCTGGCCAGCGATGCCGGCGTGATCCAATGCCTGCACGAAATCGGGCTCCAGACGCCGGTGATCTATAAGCCGCCCATGCTGGAAAAGAAGGAAACCAAAGCGGCCGGTCCGCGCAAGGCTGCGGCCGAGCCGGCCGACGATGCGGCTGACGATGAGGGGGCCGATGCCAAGAAGCCAGCCGACGACAAAGCAGACGAAGAGGACGCCGGCGGCATGAAGAAGGAAGAAGACGATCCTTTCGCGGCGCCGGACTGATTGCCGCTCCGCTGCGCTGTGAAGCGCTGGACGGAATTTTTCATTCGCGAGACATTCGATTATGACCGACGTTCCCAACAGCCTTTCGCCGCCCGCTCAAAGCGGCGGTTCACCGGCCGATGCGCCCCCTTCGCCGGAAGTTCTCAAAGCGGCCCTCAAAGCCTTCAAGAAGCGGCTCAAGTTCACGCAGCTCGATCAGGAGTCGCGGATCGGGCGCGGCCCAATGAGTTCCGGCCAGAAATCGACCATCGACGGAATCACGGCCCCCGACCAATATCCGCGCGGCGTGTGGGAGGAACTTGTCAAACAGGGCAAGCTCAAGCACGCCATCCACGGCATGTACGCACTGCCGTAAGGCCTTTGGCCAGCGGCTGCCGCTCGCACGCCAGGCGGCCCAGTTGACGAACTGCGGGCCACGCCGTAAACCAAAGGGACCAGCGGTCCGATTCGGCGCGGCCCGTCGCATTTTCCGTCACCTCGGGGTTCGAGAGCCTGATGACTTCGCCTCGCATTGGCCGCGCGCTGATCAGCACCAGCGACAAGCTCGGCTTGGCCCAATTCGCCCGCGGCCTGGCCGCCGCCGGAGTGGAAATCTATAGCACCGGCGGAACGCGGAAATATCTCGGAGTCGGAAGGCCTGCCGGTCCGCGACGTGGCCGCATACACCGGCTTTCCCGAGATGCTCGAGGGCCGCGTTAAAACGCTGCACCCCAAGATTCACGGCGGCATCCTGGCCCGGCACGACCGGCCGGACGATCTGGCTGCTTTGGCCGCCCACGACATCCAAACCTTCGAGCTGGTGGTCGTGAACCTCTATCCGTTCGAGTCCACGGTCGCCCGGCCCGGGGTGAGCTTCGACGAGGCGATCGAGCAGATCGACATCGGCGGGCCGAGCCTGATCCGGGCCGCATCCAAAAACCACGCCTTCGTCACCATTGCGACTGATCCGGAACAATACGCCGAAATCCTCGAACAGGTCAGTTCCACCGGCTCGACCAGCCCCGAGCTGCGCCGCCGGCTGGCGCAAGCCGCGTTTTCGCGCACCGCCAGCTACGATCGGGTGATCTCCAATTACCTGGCCGGCACCATCGAGCACGAGGCGTTTCCCGGCACCTTGGTGCTGCGCGTCGAGCGAAAAGAGATTTTGCGGTACGGCGAAAATCCGCACCAGCGCGCGGCGCTCTACACGCAAGGCGACATCAAAGGCGCGAACCTAGTCAACGCCCAGCAACTTGCGGGCAAAGAATTGTCGTACAACAACCTGCTCGATCTGGACAGCGCCCTGGCCATTGCCCGTTCGCTGGCCGGGCCTTCGGCTGTGGTGATCAAGCACAACAACCCGTGCGGCGCCGCGACCGCCGCCGATCTGGCCGTGGCCGCGCGGCAGGCGCTGGACGGCGATCCGCAGAGCGCGTTCGGCTCGGTGCTGGCGTTCAATCGGCCGCTCGACGTGGCGACCGCCGAAGTGCTGGTCGAGCCAGGCCGATTCATCGAGGCCATCGTCGCGCCGGACTACAAGAGCGAGGCCTTTTCGATCCTGACCACGCGGCCCAAGTGGAAAGACAACGTGCGGTTGCTCAAAACCGGCCCGCTGGGCGAACTTCCCGCGATGCTCCAGCTGCGCCACATCGAAGGCGGCCTGTTGGCGCAGGACGCCGACACGCAGTCCGATCCCGAGGAAGCCTGGCGCATCGTCACGGCGGCGGCGCCCAGCGATGCGCAGTGGTCCGACTTGCGATTCGCCTGGGCCATCGTGCGGCACGTGAAATCGAATGCCATTGCCATCGCCCGGCAGAAGATGCTGCTGGGCGTGGGCGCGGGCCAGATGAGCCGCGTCGATTCGGTGGAGATCGCGATCCGTAAAGCGGGCGATCGTGCGGCCGGCGCGGCATTGGCCTCGGACGCGTTCTTTCCGTTCGCCGATTCGATCCACCAGGCGGCCGCGGCCGGCATTGCGGCGATCATCCAGCCCGGCGGCTCGCGCCGCGACGACGAGGTGATTGCCGCCGCCAACGAGCACGGCCTGGCGATGATTTTTACCGGGCGGCGGCACTTTAGGCATTAGGGTGGGGCGAATTCGGAAGTCGGAACTGGGAACTCGGAACGGATGAGGCGGCGGTTGACGTTCGCGCGAGCTGAGTTGCGAATCCGTCGGAGTGAATTCCGCTATTTCTCGTGGCGCCTGCCCTCTCTCCTCGGCCTGCCGCTGGGCTATGATAGTCGGCATGGATGAGCAAACGAACCCCTACAAAGCACCGGAGCCTGGAGCAAACGATTCCCGCGACCGGCCAAATACGATGGTCGTTCCTCCAACCGTCGCATACGCGGTTATCGGCTTCATGACCGGAACTGCCTTGGCCGGGTCGCTTGTGCTGAGCAGTAGTCCGCTTGTCAAGCTAGAGGGCGGTGTCATGTATGGCGGCACGCTTGGCCTGCTGATCGGCTACTTTCTTGGGCGGCGGAAGACTCTCATATCGTGACCATTCCCCGCCGCCGCTCGGCTAGAATAGCGTACATGGACACCAAGCCGGCGAATTCCCGAACGAAGTCGTGGCAACGCACCCCGTCGCGCGGCGAGGTAATCATGGCAGTTTGCCTATTCTTGATCTTGGCCGCGATGATTTGCGCGTTGCTCGAGATCGCGCACGTGATTGCGCGGGTTGAGCGGCATGAAAGACGCCCACCAACGCACCCGCTGCCCAGTATCCGAATTCCCATTTCCGCATTCCGAATTTGCCACTGAGCCCGCATGACCATTCTCGACGACATTGTCGCCACCAAACAGCGGGAAATCGCCGCGGCCAAAGCGGCTACGCCGATTGCGGAGCTGCGCAAGCGCGCCGAACAGGCGCCGGCGGTGCGCAATTTCTTTCAGCCCTTGGCTGGGCCGGGCCCGATCTGCCTGATCGCCGAAATCAAAAAAGCCAGCCCTTCGCGCGGCGTGATCCGGGCCGATTTTCAACCCGTGGAAATCGCCAAGACCTATGCCGCTCACGGCGCAACCTGCCTGAGCGTGCTCACCGACGAGCACTATTTCCAAGGCAGCCTGGCCATCCTGGAAGAAGTTCGCGATAGCGTCGCGCTGCCGGTGCTGCGCAAGGATTTCATTCTGGATGAATATCAATTGTTCGAGGCCCGGGCTGCCGGAGCGGATGCCGTGCTGCTGATTGCCGAGTGCCTGGACGACTGCCGCTTGCGCGCCTGCACAACGCGGCGGTCGAGCTGGGTCTGGCGCCGCTGGTCGAGCTGTACGAGCCGGCCAATTTGCAGCGCGTGCTGGATGCCGGGGCCACGCTGATCGGCATCAACAATCGCGATCTGCGCTCGTTCGAGATCGACCTGGAACACACGCTTCGCCTGCGGCGCAGGATCCCCGACGAGTGTGTCCTCGTCAGCGAGAGCGGCATCCGCACCCGGGCCGACGTCGAGCGGCTGGAAGCGGCCGGCGTCGACGCCATTCTGGTCGGCGAGACCCTGATGGCCAGCCCCGACATCGGCGCGGCCGTCGACGCGCTGCTGGGCCGCAGTGCTTAGTGTCCTCGTCCACTTCTAATCTGCGTCCATCCGCGTTCATCTGCGGTTACCTCGTCGAGTACGGACTCGTGACGGGGGGCAGCCGTACCGTTGTTCGACGATTCAATCCGCTTGAAACGGAAAATGAAAGTAACCGCAGATTAACGCGGATCAACGCAGATACGAGGAATTGATGACAGAAGAGCATGCAGGCTGGTGGTCGTTGACCCGTGAAATCGTGTGTGCAAACGTGGGCCCGACCGGCCGTGAATTCACACTGCTGGACAAGCCAGCAGTGGCACCCTGCGCACAAATGCGACGGGCAACGACCACTAGCAAAGCGGTGCGGAAAAGGACGCCCCGGCACCTCGCCCCGGCAAGCCGCCCTGATACAATGCCCCTCTTTGGCAGCCGTGTCGCTGCCGGCGTTTTGACGGCGGCTATTGTTGCTTTGGGACGAGACGCTCGCGATGACCAAACTGTCTTTGACCCAGCACGGCATCACCGTCGAGGACGTCCGACACAACCTGTCGCCGGCCCGGCTTTACGAAGAGGCCATCCGCTATCGACCATCGGGCCAGCATCGCCCACAACGGCGCGCTGGTCGCCTATTCGGGCGAAAAGACCGGCCGCTCGCCCAAGGACAAGCGGATCGTCCGCAATCCGCCCTCGGCCGAGGACATCTGGTGGGGCAACGGTCAACATCCCGCTGGAAGAGCACAGCTTCCTGATCAATCGCCAGCGGGCGATCGACTATCTCGAACACCCGCGAGCGCCTGTATTGCTTCGACGGCTTCGCCGGCTGGGATCCGAAATACCGGCTCAAGGTGCGCGTGATCTGCGCACGGCCCTACCACGCCCTGTTCATGCACACCATGCTGATCCGTCCCGACCGCCGACGAGCTGGCCGACTTCGGCCAGCCCGACTACGTGATCTACAACGCCGGCCAGTTTCCGGCCAATCGGCTGACCGCCGGCATGACGTCGAAGACCAGCATCGACCTCGACTTCGAGCGCCGCGAGCTGGTGATCCTGGGAACCGAATACGCCGGCGAAATGAAAAAAGGCGTGTTCACGGTCATGAACTACCTGATGCCCAAGCAGGGCGTGCTGTCGATGCACTGCTCGGCCACGGCCGATCGGCAGACCGGCCGTTCGTCGCTGTTGTTCGGCCTGTCGGGCACCGGCAAGACGACGCTCTCGGCCGATCCGCGAGCGACTGCTGATCGGCGACGACGAACATTGCTGGAGCGACGACGGGCGTGTTCAACATCGAAGGGGGCTGCTACGCCAAGGCCATCGATCTGACGCCCGAGAACGAGCCCGACATCTTTCAAGCCCTGCGGTTCGGCGCGGTGCTGGAAAACGTGGTGTTCGACGCCGAGGAGCACCGCGTCGATTTCCACGACGTGAGCATCACCGAGAACACGCGCGGCGCGTATCCGATCGACTTCATTCGCAGCGCCAAGATCCCTTGCGTGGCCGGCCATCCGACCGACGTCATCTTTCTGACCTGCGACGCCTTTGGCGTGTTGCCGCCGGTCAGCTCGCTGACGCCGGCGCAGGCCATGTATCACTTCATCAGCGGCTACACGGCCAAGGTGGCCGGCACCGAAATGGGCGTGACCGAGCCGCAGGCGACGTTTTCGCCCTGCTTCGGCGGACCGTTCATGGTCTGGCATCCGACGAAATATGCCGAACTGCTTGGCCGACAAAGTGGCGCGGCACAAGGCCCGCGTCTGGCTGGTCAACACCGGCTGGAGCGGCGGCAGCTACGGCGTGGGCAAGCGGATCAAGCTGGCGTACACCCGAGCGATCGTCGACGCGATCCACGGCGGCCGGCTGGCCGACGCCCCGCGGCGGCGCGACCCGATCGTTTCAGTTCGAGACGATTCTGGCCTGTCCGGGCGTTCCCAGCGAGATACTGGACCCGCGCGGCGCGTGGCCGCAGCGGCGCCGATTACGATGCGGCCGCGGGCAAGCTGGCCGAGTTGTTTCGCAACAACTTTTTCCAATTACGAATCGGCCGCCTCAACGGCAATCCAAGCCGCCGGGCCCAGGTAGCTCCATTTAACACATCTCGGGCGGTCCTCGTTCGTTCTTCTTTCTTCGTCGTTCCGAGTTCCGAGTTCCCCGCTCCGAGTTTGTCTTCCCCCCAATGGTCAACAATCTGCCGGTCAAAACTCTGGTTCACAAAGAGCTCACCATCGAGGGCTACTCGCGCGCGGCGGTGCAGACGTACTGGCGCATTCCCGGAGCTCAAACTCGGCTTCGATCTGGGCGGACAGCCCTGGTCGTTCATGGGCACGCACACCTGGTTCGTCTCGCACGCCCATCTCGACCACATCGCGGCGCTGCCGGTCTATGTGGCCCGGCGGCGGATGATGAAGATGGAGCCGCCGATCATCTATCTGCCGGAGGACACGATCGAAACGGTGGAGCGGATCCTCAAGCTGTTCACGCGGCTCGATCGGGGGCGCATGCCGTGCGAGCTGCTGCCGATGCGGCCCGGCGACGAGATCGAGCTGTCGCGCGAGCACGTGGTGACGGTTTCGGCCACCAAGCACACCGTGCCGTCGCTGGGTTTCGTGGTCTGGGAGCGGCGGCGGAAGCTGAAGCCCGAATATCAGCAGCTCGCCGGGCCACGAGATCCGCGATTTGCGGCTGGCGGGCACCGAGGTGACCGAAGAACGGCGCATGCCCGCGTTGGCCTATCTGGGCGACAGCGCGCCCGAGGGGCTCGACATGTGCCCGGCGATGTATCAGGCCCAGATCCTGATCATGGAAATGACCTTCGTGGCCCCGTCGCACCGCAAGGACAAGATCCACAAGTTCGGCCACACGCATCTGGACGACATCGTCGAGCGGCGCGAGCGGTTCGAGAACGAGGTGATCATCGCCTCGCACTTCAGCACGCGCTATGCGGCCAAGCGGATCCGCGACCTGGTGGGCCGTCCGTTTCCCGACATGCTCGGCGGCCGGCTGCACTTGTGGCTGTAGAGCAAACAGCCCAAACGAAGCGGCCCCGCGATACCGGCTGGTATCGCGGGGCCATCTTCGAGCAAAAATCGATTCAGGGCCAGTTTAGCGTCGCGAGGTGATGGCCGTGATCCTGTAGCGGAGCTGCCGCACCTCTTCGCGGAATTGATCCAGCTCGAGGTGCAAGTCCGTCAGCGGCGAATTCATTTGGGCGACGACTTTGGCTTTGTCCAAATCCACCCGGGCCGATTCGACCGCGATCTGCAATCGCTCCAGGTCGATCGGTCCATACGCGGTTGCCAGCCGGCGATTGGCATTGAGCGCCCGCTCGTAAACCTGTTGGGCCGTCTTGAGCCGGATCGCGGCGATACCGACCAGGCTGCTTTCCTTCTTGCCGCCGAGCTGTTCCTGCGCGACCCGGACGCGCTCCTTGGCAATCTCCACCGCCGACTTGAGAATTTCGACTTCGGAGTTCGAGTAGACCCCGCTCATCTTCTCATTCATCTGGTTGATCTTTTGCAGATCCAGTTCGGTCAGCTTGACGTACGCTTCGGCCGATAGAACCTCCAGCCGTAGAAAGCTCTTGAGCAAGTCTTTCTCGTCGCCGGCGGCGGAATCGTCTTTCGACGAAGCGCCGGGGGCAGTTGTCGGCAGGCCCGGTTTGCGGGGCTGCTCCGCGGCCCACACCGACAACCCGGCAATCGGCACCGAGGCACACCAGGCGGCCGTGATCCAGAGGGACTTAGGATGTTTCATGGGCATCTCCTTGCTGGCCAGTTCGGTGAACACTCACTCACCGGCGGGGTGCGGGCGGCCCGAAATACGGATACCACCGTCGGCCGCAACTCGGATAGGAGCAATCCAAACCGAGAATGTGGATAAACCAGTCTACCCCATAATCCAGGCTTTCCGCCCGGACGCACCCGCATTTGCCTGCCGAGGTGATGCCTACTCCGACCGCTAACGCGGCGCGAATCGAACCGGCGGTGGACCCGTCCCAAGTACGCCACAGGGCAGACTTCGGTGCCCCGGGTCTCGCGCGATCGATAAATAGCCGTGGGCCGACAAAAGGGCATCAAACGGACAATATTGCCCCGCCGCTAGAGGCGCTACAATGGGCTGGTGCAGCGTATGTCGTCACCTGCCGAAATCAGCGCTTCCAGCCGCGTGCGGGCAGCTTATGTTCACGTGCCGTTTTGCGCCCATCGCTGCGGATATTGCAACTTCACGCTGGTGGCCGGCCGCGACGACCTGATCGACGCTTATCTCGAAGCGATCGGCATCGAACTGGCCGGCTTGGGCACGCCCGCGCGAAGTCGACACGCTGTTCCTCGGCGGCGGCACGCCCACCCATCTGCCGCCCGAGCAGCTTGCCCGGTTGCTGGCGATCGTCGGCCGGTGGTTTCCGCTGGCGGCGGGCGGCGAATTCAGCGTGGAAGCCAATCCGATCGACGTCAGCCCCGCGGTCGTCGATCTGCTGGCCGATGCGGGCGTGAACCGCATCAGCCTGGGGGGACAGTCGTTCGATGCGGCCAAGCTGAAGCTGCTCGAACGGGATCATTCGCCCGAGATGCTGCGCGCGCGCCGTGCAACGGTCGCAGCAGCGGATCGGCTCGGTATCGCTCGATTTGATTTTTGGCAGTGCCCGGCGAATCGCTCGCCGGTGTGGCAGCGCGATCTGGCCGAGGCCCTGGCGCTGGCGCCCGATCACGTGTCGACCTACGGCTTGACGTTCGAGCGCGGGACCAGTTTTTGGAGCCGGCTCGAACACCGCCAACTCGCCCGGCTGGACGAAGAGACCGAACGCTCGATGTACGCCACGGCGATCGACACGCTCACCGCCGCCGGACTGGAGCACTACGAAGTTTCGAACTTCGCCCGGGCCGGGCATGCTTGCCGGCACAACCAGGCTTATTGGTCCGGCGCCGGCTACTACGCGGTCGGGCCGGGGGCCGCCCGCTATGTCGATGGCCGGCGGGAAATGAACCACCGCAGCACGACGACCTGGCTCAAGCGCGTGTTGGCCGGCCAGTCGCCGGTGGCCGAGAGCGAATGTTTGTCGCCGCGAAGATCGCGCCCGCGAGGCGCTCGTGTTCGGCCTGCGTCGCCTGGCCGGCGTCGAGCGGGAATCCTTTCGCCAGGCGACCGGCCACGAGATCGACTCGCTTGTCGGCCCTGAGCTGTCCGAAATGGTCCGGCTGGGCTTGCTGGCCGACGACGGGCACGTGGTTCGTCTGACGCGCGAGGGGCTGTTTGTCAGCGATTCGATCTGGCCGCGCTTCTTGCGGGTATCATCACGAGGGAATTGAACCGCAAAGGCGCGAAGACGCAAAGAGGAACGAGGCAAAGGGAACCACAGAGGCACAAAGACACAGAGACGACGGACGAAAAAAGAGTGGCCACAAAATTCGCAAAAGACGAAAGGTGATCAGAAAAACATTCGAGCAACGAATCAGGTTTTAGTTGCTGGGCTGGTATCGATCTTCGGTCTCTTCCCCGTGTCTCCGTGCCTCTGTGGTTCACTTCCCTGTTCGTAGTTCCTCGTTGCCGACTTTCTCTTCGTCATCCCCCGTATCTCGTCGTATCTCCCCATCCCCTTCAAAAAGTCCGAACCTCACGACCCGCTGCCCAGCGACTGCTTCAAGTCGGACATGCATTCCCGCAAAGTTTCCACCTGACGCTCGAACGAGGCGCGTGATTTCCGGACGCGTTCCACGATCTTTTCGTTCTGAGAGCGGATGGTATCGGTGGCCTTGGTGATCTCGCCCAGAAAATTCGCCTGCTTCTCGACTTCCAGGATGGCCTCGGTGATCGCCTCGAAGTCGGCGGCCTGGGCTTCGCTCTGCCGCTCGGCGCGGATGCACAGCGCCCGGGCGATCGTCAGGCCGGCCTTGAGGTGCAGATCGCTCGCGGCGTCGTCGGGATCCCAAAGCACGAACACGTCGTCGCCGTAGCGCTGCACTTCTTCGGCGGCTTCGGCCGCGCAGCGCTTGCGAGAGCACGAACAGGCCGATCTGCGCGTTGCGATTCTTGCGGGCTTGCTCGATTTCTTCGCGCGACCTGGCCAGCGTGCAACTGGCGTCTTCCTTGGCTTCGATGGCGATCCGGGCGCCCGGCGCGGCGCTTTCCGGCCCCAGCTCGATGACCATGTCGCCGATCTTGCAGTTCTTGATCAGGCCGGTGTGCATGCCGGTCCGCTCGGCCACGTCGCCGTGCTGCTGGCAATGAAATTCGACGAAGCGAGCAGACCGCCTCCTCGAAGGCCAGGCCGTGCCGGGTGCTCTTGGCGGCCTCGTCGCGGCGGGTGACCATCTTGGCCAGCGTGACCTTCACCTCCTCCTGGAAGTCGCCGTTACTCTTGGCATGCGTTTCCAGAATGGTGAGCAGCTCGCGCCGCAAGCGGGCCAGGGCCGAGCTTTCGCCGTCGAGCGTCAATTGGCCGTCGATGGCTTTCTTGGTGGAATCGAGGATGCCGGCCAAGCCGCGACAAGCCCGAGTTCTGATTGTCCAGCGAGAACTCGCTGGAGATGGTTCGCTGAGCCCGATCGACGTTGCGCACCAGCCGGCTGAGCGCCGAATTCTCCTCGTCGAGCGAAAACTCGCGAACCACGGTGTCGATTTTCTCGCCCAGCGACTTGGTAATCTGGCCATGGTTGGCCGACAGCTCGCCCACCAGCCGGGCCAGCGCCCCCTCTTTGTTGTCGAGCGAGAATTCGCGCAGCACGTGGTTGCGCTGGGCGGTCAGTTGGGTCTCGACCGTCTCGCGCAGGGCTTGCAGCAAACCTTTGGATTGGTTCGGGTCGAGCAGCTTCAAGCAGCGGACTCTCCTGGCCGACGTGCGCCACCAGCGTGCGGGCCAGCTCCGAGTCGGTCCCGCCGATCTGCCGGCGGAGCACCTGCTCGAGTTCGCCGTCCTGCTTGACCAATTGCTGCACGCGTTGCTGGAACCGGCCGCTTTGCGGATCGAAATACTCTTTGAGCGAGCCGGCCAGCTTGTTGTGCATTTCAGCCCCGTGACCGTCCAACTGACTTTGCAGGCTGGCCAGCATCCGCTGAGTCTCGCGCTGGATCAGGTCGACGTCGAGCCGGCCGCGGGCCTGCCGCAGCGCCAGCACGCCGATCCGCAGCGCGTTGAGCGCAAACGACTCGCGCTCCGGGCCCTCGGGATAGGCGCACAGCTCGTCGACCGTGTCCCGGTCTTCGACCGTGAGTTCCAGGACCAGGCAATTCGGCTGCACCTGATCGAACAGGCCGCGCGTGCGATGCGATTGGTCGACCGTTGGGGCCATGGCTGAGGACTCCCTTTGTGCCAAAGGAATTTGCAATCCATGCTCCTGGTAGATGGATGTACAGTCAATATGGCGATCGGTCCCAGTCGAATCAAGCCGGGTTGCTAGCGTAACGGCAAAAACATTCGTAGCGCATTCTCGCCGCGGAAGCTTGCCCCGCGCTGGCGGTGGATCGAAGCGCAAAAGCTTACCCAATCCAAATAGCCCCCAAGGGCGCCGCTCCAGGAGAAATCTCTTGACGCAGTGCGCCGGCAAACGCAACACTCGTGCGGTGACAAGAGGGCCCGAAAAGCGCGGACCGCAGCGGCACGCAACGCACACGGAGGCCAAACGCATGCTTTTCGCCGAACTGAATCGTCCCTGGCCGCTGCGGGCCCTGGGCGGAAAATACGGCTACCTGGTCACTGCCTTGATTTTGCTGTTGGCTTTCTCGCCCCTGATCGTCATCAACCGGGCTTGGAGCCTGGCCATCGCCACCCTCACCAGTGCCATTCTTGTGGCCTGCATCTATGCGGCCAGTCCCCGCCGCTTATCGATCACGCTCGGGTTGGTGCTGGCCATTACCGACCTGGTGATCGGACAAGTAGCCGCCGTCGAAGGCTGGCAACTTCTGTACTTCGCGCAATTCGTTCTGGGGATGGCGATCATGCTCTACGCGGTCGGCGTGCTGCTGCAAGCCATTTTGGGCGGCGGCCGCGTGACGATCGAGACGTTGCAGGCGGCCCTCTGCGTCTACCTGCTCTTGGGAATGATCTGGAGCCATCTCTACTCGCTGACCCAGTTGCTGTGGCCCGACGCGATCCGAGTCACGATCGACCCCACCGCGCCCACCGACGGTTATAAATTGCTGAAGTACGAGTTTTTGCACATGCTGTATTTCAGTTATGCCACGCTGACGACGGTGGGCATGGAGAGCGTGGTACCCGTATCGAACGTGGCACGGATGCTGGTCTGTTTCGAAGCCATTACCGGGCAGGTTTATCTGACCATGCTGATCGCCCGGCTGGTCGGCATGCACATCGCCCAGGGACAAGTGACGCGCGAGCCGGACGATTTCCGGTGACAGGCCGCTGACTCGCCGGTTCACCGCAACCGCGACGAATCTGCCAGCGCCGCTCAAAACGGAAACCGCTGGTCCAGCTTGGCCGCCGACAGCTCGACCAGGAATTTCGACAGCCGCTCGACCAGTAGCTCCATCATTCGCCGGCCCTTCTCGGCGGAGGCGCCGTGCGGATTGCCGGCGCCGCTGTTGGTGGTCAGCAAGTGCCAGGGGCGGGTGATCGAGACCCAGCCCTTGTTGATCGCTTCGAACCGCGTCGGCGCCATTTGCCCCTCGTCGGCGGCCAGGCTGCCGTCCGGATTGCGGGCCACCAGCTGCGGGAAATAGGCCAGGCCGAACGACGTTTCCATTTCGCCCGCGTGGTCATCGCGGTCGCTCGAAGATTTCGCGCATCCATGTCCGCAAGCACGCGATACCAGTTGAACAGAAACAGGTGGGCCGGCGTGTTTCCGTGATAGTTCGCGCAGCAGCGGTTTCATGTCGTTGCCGCCGTGACTGTTGAGCAGCACGATTTTGTGGATCCCGCTGTGGGCCAACGAGTCGACGATGTCGGTAATGAACGCGAACAGGGTCGAAGGATTGACGTTGATCGCCAGCGGAAACCCCTTCAAATTGTTTTCCGTGCCGTAGGGAATGGTCGGCAGCAGGACGACTCGGGCCCCGCCGGCGTGGGCCGCCTCGCAGATTTTTTCTCCCACGATCTCCGCCTCGAAACAATCGGTGCCGTAGGGCAGGTGCAGGTTATGGGGTTCGGTCGCTCCCAGCGGCAGCAACGCCACTTCATAGCGATTGTCCTTGACCTGGGCGTAGTTGGTTTCAGCCAGTTTCCAGGGGCGCATCGAAATCTCTCGGGCAGACGATAATCCAGTTGTCGAAGTGGGTATTCTCGCCGGCTGTCGGGCCTGCGGCTAGGCCGCACGGCAGACCGGATGAACTACGGGCCGGAACGTCGCGGCGGCGCGGGACGTGGCGACGATCCAGCCGCTTGGTTCGCTCGCCGGAGGGTCCTCCTTTTTGGCAGTTACCGGGTCCGCGACAGAAGAGTCTAGAAAATTGTAACCCAAAGTCATTAAATGACTTGTGGCGTGACGGGCCCGCTATGCGGAAAAATCTTTTCCAATTCCGCGCGATTTTCACCACTTTAGAATTGGAGCGGAGTTTTATTTGCCCGTTGCGGAATGATTTGCGAGCCGCTTGTGACCCCGACGAAATCTCCCAGCGAATTCGTCTCGCTATGGACGGTCCATGCGCGGCGGGTCTATGCCTACATCTTTTCGCTGGTTCCCAACGCGACCGATGCCGACGATCTGCTGCAAGAAACCAGCCTGGTGCTGCTCACGAAATTCGACGAAGTCGGCCCCGATTGGCAACTTTTCGGCCTGGGCCTGCAAGGTGGCCTATCTCAAGGTGCTGGAGTTCTATAAGCAGCGCCGACCCGCCGCGCTCGTGGACGAAACGTTTCTGGAGACGGTGAGCCTGGAGGCCGGCGGCTACGTGCAGGGCTTGGATCGCCGCATGGAAATGTTGGGCGAATGCCTGTCCCGTTTGCCGGACAAAGATCGTCAGCTGATCGACCTGCGTTACCGCGGCAGCCAGTCGGTGGAAGTGGTGGCCCAAAAGGTCGGGCGTACGGCTTCGGCCGTCTATAAGGCCCTGGCTCGCATTCGCGAATCCTTACTCGATTGCATCAGCCGCAAGCTGACGGAAAGGGATGCCTCGTGAGCCTATCTGCCGCCGACCTAAGTGAATTGCGACTGCAACTTGCCGCTCTGAGCGACCACGCAATCAGCGCCGAACAAATCCACAAGTTGCACGAGTCGGTCAAAGCCGACGCCGAGACCAGGCGGCTGTATGTAGATCATTTGGTGTTGGACGCCTTGCTGCATTGGTCGATCGACAAGGAAGCCGGGACGGAGATCGCAAGCCTGGATGCAGCCCAGCTGGTCGCGACGAGCGGGCCTGCCTCCGGCCCCGCGCCGCTCGGAGAAGCGAACCCCGCCGTAGCCCAAAGCGGATCGCTCAATGCCGACTCGCCAGCACCCATCCTGGATTTCCTCGGCACAGCCGTCAATCTCGTGGGAAGCTGGCTCGCTTCGCCCAAGATCTTGGCCCTGGCGGTACTGGGCAGCCTGGCCACGTACTTCGTGGGATTGATGATTTCGATCGCGATCACGCGCGCCATGTTGACCGACCGCACCGGCCAACAGCGCGCCAGTCGCCGGCCGCCGCGCTGCGCGAATCATCGCGGCCTCCGGCTGTCGATGGCAAGATCGTGCGTCCTCGGCCGATCAGGCCGGAAAGCTGCCTGCCGGCATCTCGCGACTTGGCCGCGGGGGTCGTGGAGACTCGAGTTCGACGGCGGCGCGCGGGTGCGCATCGAGGGCCCGGCCGAGTTCGCGCCACGATCGGGCCAGCGCCTGGAATTGACCGCCGGCTGGGCGCTGGCGTACGTGCCCAAGCGGGCGCGCGGCTTCACGGTCGGTACGCCGTCGGCGGAGATCGTCGACCTGGGCACCGAGTTCGGCGTCGAAGTCGAAAACGACGGGAAGACGGAAGTTCACGTGCTGCGCGGCGTGGTGGAAGTGAAGAAGTCCGCTGCCGAAGGGGCGGAAAAAACCAGCGGCAGCGTGCGGATCAGCGCCGGCAGCGCGGTGCGGGTGGCTCCCGGTCGGCCGGCGGCCAGCATCGACTTCGACGCGGCCCGTTTCGCTCCGGCCCCCAGTGCGGTCGCCACGATACCGCCAGGCCAGCCGAGCCGCGCCGAGCGGGCAGCGCAGCCGCCACGAATGTTTTTTCTGGGCAACTTGTTCGACGATCCGCCCGGCACGCCGCTCGAGGCAGCCCTGCAAAGCGACACGTTTCGGGCCGGGGCCGAAGCGGATGACTTAGGGGTCGAGCGCGTTGTCTATGGCGGTAAGAGCGTGAAAGAGATCGCTCCCGGCGTGCGATTCGATTTGACCAATCTGGGTTGGGGAAAGGGCGAGACCCGGCTTCAGGTCGCCAACGATGCCTGGGCGGCCGACTTCGGCGGCATTCGGCTCAAGGGTGAGCCCTTGGCCAACGACGCGCCCAGGATCGAGGAAGGGGTCGGCATGTGCGCCAACGCTTTCCTGACATTCGACCTCGACCAAATCCGCGCGGCCGGAGAGTTAGGCCGCGCAAGCGTTCGACTTTGTCTGCGATTCCGCCGGCGTGAACGACAGCGGGTGGAACACCAACCTCCAGCTAGGCATGACCGGCGGCGGCAGCATCCACTTGCTGGTGCTGGTGGCCAGCGACAGCGACGTGCTCTCGGCCACGGTCGACGGCGCGGCTGCAAAAGTCGTCGCGCGGGACGGCTGCTGGTCGATCGTCGAGCCCCCGCTCAAGGCCCTGTGCACTTATGGACCCTACATTTCGATTCGACAGCCGATTCCGGCCGAGGCGAAATACCTGACGCTGGCTTGCGCCGGCGCGGGGGACGGTCACTGGGATGACCATGGCGTATGGGTCGGCGCCCGATTGGAACCCACCGAGATGCCCCGCGCAGCCAAGGCGCACGGCGATCGATAGAAACAAGCGCGGACCGCCCCCGTCGGGCGGCCCGCAAGCGGCATTCGACAACTTGATTCCCCAACGCGTCACTGCAAAAGGAGAGCTACTGTGAAGAACAGCCATTTCAAACTGTTCCCGGCTTTGTATATGTTTGGTTTCGCCTGCGTGGCTGCGACCGCATCACCGGCCAGGGCCGAAGCGATCATCGCTTGGGGCTCGCCAACGAACATCAGCGGGCCGAGCGACGTGATTACCGCGGGAACGTACGTGGATTCGGCCACGTTCTCGACGGCCCCCCTGACTGTCAATGGTGTCGCATTCAACTACTACAACGGCGTCTATACGCTACCGAGCGCAAATCTTGTCAATGCCGCCGATTTGTACTTCACGGGCGGCTCCCACATTGTGGTCGGGTACGATACCGCGGCGACGTTTACCAACGGGCCACTCAATACGCCGTACGCGGATTTGCTTTCGCTCACCGGCTACACCACTGGGACCGGAACAATTACGCTCGGTGGGTTGACCGTTAACGAAATTTACCAGGTTGAAGTTTGGGCACCTTATTGGAATAGCGCTCTCAATGGCAATTATGGCGGGAATCTGTTGGCCGTGGATCCCGCGACGCCCCAATTTATCGTCGGGACGTTCACGGCCAATGCGTCGACGCAGGTCATTGCCTTTTCCCCAGGAGAAGCAGGCGCTCTCGTTCCTCCCTGGCGCGATCGAGCTCCGCTCCGATGGGTTCCCCACACCCGAGCCGTCGTCCGTGGTGCTGTTCGGGCTGGCGGCGGTGGGCTTGTTGTGGGCCGCACGGCGGCGCCGTTAGATTGCCTGGCGGCGCTGGCGCCGCGCGTCAGGTGAAGGCTCGCGATCTGCGTACGCCCCTCCGCGGCACCATTCAGGGCTCCGTCAAGGCAGGCGCCGCCGCCAGCGTGCGATCCAACTCAGCTCCGGTGACCGGCTTGACCAGATGCCGGTCGAAACCGGCCTGCTCCGATTGCGCCGCTCTTCCTCTTGGCCGTAGCCGGTCAAGGCCACGAGCAGCACCTTGTCGAACCCGGGCAACTGGCGCATCCGCCGGGCGACCGTGTAGCCGTCCATCTCGGGCAAGCCGAGATCGAGCAGCACCGCCTGCGGACGGAAACTGGCGGCAATCTCAAGAGCCTCGCTGCCGCTGCTAGCCACCCGAACTTCGTGCCCCCGATCGGTGAGCAATGTCGCCAGCGTCTGCGCCACGTCGGGGATGTCGTCGACGACCAGCAACCGCAGCGGGCGAGCAGGCCTGACGGTCGCCGGCTGGGGCCGCGTCGGCTCGGCGTCGACGCCTCGAATCCAGCGGCAGCCGGAGGGTGAACTCGCTTCCCTGTCCGGGGCCCGCATTAAACGCCTGGACGCTGCCGCCGTGCAACTCGGTGAGCCGCCGCACGAGCGTCAGACCGATACCCAGCCCACCCCGCGCACGATCCAGCGGCTGCGACCCTTGCACGAACAGCTCGAAAATCCGCGGCAGCACATCCGGGGCGATGCCCAGCCCGTCGTCGCGGATGCGAACGACCGCCTCGTCCGCCTCTTGCGAGACCGTCACGGTGATCTTACCGTCCGGCGGCGTGTACTTGATGGCATTGCCGAGCAGGTTGATCAGAATCTGTTCCAGGCGAGTGGGATCGGCGTCGAGGAAAACGGGTTCGACGGGATACGAAGTCTCGATGTGCAGTTTGTGCGATTCGAGCGCGCTGCGGACCGAATCGATGGCTCGTTCGATCGCCGCATGGGCACTGATCTTCTTTTTTCGCAGCAGGATTTTGCCTTGGGTAATCCGGGACACATCCAGCAGATCGTCCAGCAAGCGCGACATGTGCATGATCTGACGTTCCGCGATGTCGAGTGTCCGATCGATGATCGGAGCCTCCGGCAAATGGTGCCGCAGGATGTCGATGCTGGTCATGATGGGCGCCAGCAGATTGCGCAGTTCGTGGGCCAGCATGGCCAGGAATTCATCCTTCATGCGACTGGCCATTTCGGCATCGGCCCGGGCGGTGCGTTCGCTGATCAACAGTCGCGACTGTTCCACCTCGCGATCTGATTTGCGCTTCATCGCGTCGACGTCGAAGGCCACGATCGTCGCACCATCGATCCGGCTGTCCTGGGTAACATAGGGACGGATGCGCAGGGTCCACCAATGGCCCTCCAAGTCCTGAACTTCGCGCTCCACCGGCACCAACTGCCCAATAACTTGCCGTAGCAACTCCTCGAAGTCGGGAATCGCAAGATGATGCCGGATGTCCGTCACCGGTCGGCCGACGTCGCTGGGAATGATGTTCAGCAGCCGCTGCGCCTGCGGAGTGAAACGGCGAATGGTCAGATCGCGGCCGACCATGATGATCGGGATATCGACCCCGCCGAGCAAATTGACCACGTCGTCTTTGACTTTGCCCAGTTCCTTGTTGCGGTGATTCAATTCGTCATTGAGCGTCACGAGTTCCTCATTGGCCGACTGCATCTCTTCTTTGGCAGTCTGCAGCTCCTCGTTCATGCTCTGCAATTCTTCGTTGCTGGAGAGGACTTCCTCGTGGGCGCTTTTGAGTTCTTCGTTCGTGGCCTCGTGTTCCTCGACGAGCGATTGCAAATAGGCCCGCGTCGCGTCGAGCTCCTGCTGGAGCAAATGCCGCTGGGTTTGATCGGCCTGGCGCGGCCTGGCCGCCGTTCGTCTCGTCGAGCGCGTATTTCAGCCGGGATCGGCGCTCGGAGTCCTGCGGCTCGTGGAACAAGACCCAAAAGCAACCCGTCTGCCAAGGGGGCACGCGGATCGGCAGCACCTCCAGCTCCAAGGGACGCATCCGCTCCCCGTCGCACAGCCGCACCGCTTTGCGGACCGCCGCGTTTTCGGCCCGGGCCTGCTCGAGCGCACCGCGCAACTCGATTTTCAACTCGTCGCGCACCATGCGCAGCAACTCGAGACTGGCGGTGCCCGGTGACGGCGCCAGATAGGGGCTCGTATCGCCCCGGAATTGCAAGATCGCGAGGTTCTCGTCCACGACAACACCCGCCGGGCCGAATCGGGCCAACAGCACCCGATCGGCCTCGCGCTGCATCTCCGGAGGACCCCAGGTCGGCCGCGAGGGCCCATCCGGCAGACCGCCGGCCAAAGTCGCCCCGGGGCGTAAGTCCGTCGTTTGAAAGTCGTAGCTGTACGACGGCGCGACCAGCTTGCGGCGAAACAGTTTTTGTTTCTCGTCCAGCGGAGCAAACAGTTCGGTCAAGGTACCGACCCCTTCCGATTGGCCCAACATCAAAAGGCCTGTCGGATTGAGGCGCGTAGTGGAACATCCGCAAAACCTTGCGGTGCAGCGGCGCGTCGAGGTAAATCAGCACGTTGCGGCAGGTGACTAGATCCATGCGCAAAAGGGCGGATCACGGGTCAAGTTATGACGCGCGAACACGCACAGGTCGCGCAGCGACTTGGAGACCTGGTACTGACCGTCGGCTTTGGTGAAAAAGCGCCGCAGCCGTTCCTGCGAGACGTCCAGCTCGATATTCTCCGGATACGTGCCGGAGCGGGCCTTCTCCAGGGCTTTGTCGCTGATGTCGGTGGCCAGGATCTTGACCGGCGTGTTGGCAGCCATTTCGCCCAAAGCCTCGAGCAGCAGGATGGCGATCGAATAGGTTTCCTCTCCCGTCGCGCAGCCGGCCACCCAGACGCGAATCGGCGAGCGGTCGGGGCGACTTTGCAGCAGCTGAGGAAACGCGATTTGCCGCAACGTGTCGAAGGCTGCCCGGTCGCGAAAAAAACTCGTCACGCGCACCAACAGGTCCTGATACAGCGCATTCACCGCGGCCGGCTCGGACTGCAACAGGCGCACGTAGTCCCGATCGTCCTGAATCCCCTCCAGCGCCATGCGCCGTTCGATGCGGCGCTGCACCGTGTTGCGCTTGTACTGCGCAAAATCGACCCCCGTGGCCCGCAAAACCAACCCTAACATCAATTCGCGCGCCTGGACGTCGGGGGGCACCACGTCCGGCGACCCAGCGATATAGGGATGTTTTCCGAGTGTGCCCAGCCGCTGGCCGATCTCTTGCGGACTGAGGACCATGTCGACGCAACCTTCGGCGATGGCGCTGCGGGGCATGCTTTGCTGCCGCGCCGATGCATCTTGAGCGAAGGTGATGCCCCCCTGCGACTTGATCTCGGTCAGCCCCAGCGTGCCGTCGCTGCCGCCGCCCGACAGAAGCACGCCGACCGCCCGGCGGCCCTGGTCTTCCGACAGCGATCGGAAGAAATGGTCGATGGGCATGTGGGCGCATGCGTTTCGGTGCGCGGGGCAAGGCGCAAAGCTGCTTCGTGGACCCTGAGGGTGGTATTGGGGGTGATCACGTAAACGTGATCCTTTTCAATGGCCAGCCCCTCCTGCGCCTCGTGGACCGGAAGTGAAGTTGCCTTGCTCAGCAGCGAACCAAGCATGCTGGCATGGTGCGGCTCGAGGTGCTGGACGTACACGATGGCCACGCCCGGTTGCGACGGCAACGCAGACAGCAATGCCGAGAACGCCTCCAGACCGCCCGCCGAAGCGCCCACGCCCACGATCGGAAAAGAGCCGTTTGCGTCGGCCGGGGCGGACGCCGCTTCGCCGTGGGTCTGTTCGGCGGACTGCGTCGGCTTGGAGGGATCGTTCGGCGGCACTTGGGAACGTCTCCAGCGGAAATGTCCGAGCGGATAGTCTGGCGGAACCTCTGCAAATCTATCGTGCTATTGCTTTGTTCACAAGAAAGCGACGACGAAACCGGCTGCCGTCGAAACAACCCAAGGGGTCCATGACGCACGGCCTGACGGGCGCGCCGAGTCGAGTGGCTTTTAGCGAAGCAGCGCACGCCATCCCAGAAATGTCGTTGCATTTCAACCGCGAACAGATCGAGTTTCCGATGCGCCTTACGCCGCAACCATCTTTGATCCTGAGCTTGCTACTCATATTATGTCCTCGTCGCCCGGTCGGTTCGCGGATAGACTTTAATCCTATGCCAAAACGCCAACGACCGAAGCGCGCCCTAGACTCGACGTCCAGCCCAGCCGGCGTGACGCTCGCCCCGCCGCGAATTGTGGGGGGCCACCTGCGCGGCCGCAAACTGTTGTACAGCGGCGATCCGCTCACCCGTCCGATGAAGGATCGCGTCCGCGAAGCCGTGTTCAACCTGGTCGGCCCGCAAGTCAAAGGCAAACATGCTATCGACCTGTTCGCCGGCACCGGCGCCCTGGGATTCGAGGCGCTCAGCCGCGGCGCCGCGCGGGCCACGCTGGTCGACCGGCATTTTCCCACGGCGGACTTGATTCGGCACTCAGCCGCCCAGCTCGGCGTGTCCGAACAGTGCCGGGTGGTCGCGGCCGATACCTTTATCTGGGTCCGGCGCGATCTGCCGACCGACGGACAGCCCTGGGTGGTGTTCGTTTCGCCCCCGTGGGTATTCTTTCGCGAGCGCGCCGCCGAGATGGCCGAGCTGATCGCCACTTGCCGCCAGCGCAGTCCTGCCGGCAGCCTGATCGTGATCGAAGCGGACCAGCAGTTCGATTTTGCGGCTTTGCCGCAGCCATCCGACTGGGACGTGCGCGAATATTTTCCCGCGGTCGTAGGAGTCTTGAGAAAGGCGGAAGGATGAAGGCGGAATGACGAAGCATCAAGTTTCCGCTCGACTGAGCTCGCCGCAAGCCCCCTTCATCCTTCCGCCTTCATCCTTTAACCCATGGACGTGCGAAACATCAGCGGCGTGCCGGCTTTCACGACGAAAGACGGCTCTGAAATCCGCGAACTCTTGGCGCACCGCAACTCGAGCATCCGCAAGCAGAGCCTGGCCGAGGCTCGACTCTCTGCCCGGCGCGCACACTACGCCCCACTTCCATCCGCAGACCGAGGAGATCTACTACATTCTTTCCGGCGACGCCCACATGACGATCGGCGACGAGCAGCGCCCGGTTGGACCGGGGGACGCCATTGCGATCCCGCCCGGCGCGGTCCACTCGATCCATAACAGCGGCGCGGAAACCCTGGTTTTCCTGTGCTGCTGCGCCCCCGGCTACGAGCACCAGGACACGGTCTTAGCGGCGGACGCATAAGGCTTTATCGCCCTTGGCGGTCTCGGCACGCCCGGGCGATCCGCGGGCCTTGCCGCGCGATCGATTTCGCAGAGGACTAAACGACCTCTAATCCTCCGCTCATGGCCCGCAGCTAGCATGAAGCCCAATCGGTCGGGACTCGCCGCATGGAAAGGCAGTCCGAATTCTGAATGAAAGGAAACTCCCGTGCTGGTGCTCTCCAGAAAGATCGGCGAGTCGATTGTCATCGCGGGCGACATTGTCGTCACCGTGGTGGAGCTGGGCCGGGGCCGAGTGCAGATCGGCATCGACGCGCCGTCGCATGTCCCGGTGTACCGCAATGAAATTGTCGAGCGGATGATCGCTTCCGGCGAGTGGAGCGAGGCCGCCGTTGTGACGAGTTGAGTCCGCGCCTGTCATGCAGAAGGGGCGCGCGAGCAGCGCCCGATGTAAGCGCGCCCCCATCCGGTCTCGCTTGCCTCGTCGTCCCTGCTGCGGCTCGTCATCCCCCGTATCCCGTCGTACCCCCGTATCCCCTTTTGCGTTCGTTCTTAACACAAGGAACGGTGGAAGTGGACGTGCCGCCAGCGGCCCGCCTGGCGCTGCCAGACGCGCGTTTCTTCGCAGGAGCTGGTTTGCGGTCCGCCGGCGTCGTCGAGCGATTGCACCAGCCGCACATAAGCCACGATCGCCACGTCGCCCATTAACCGCACCTTGGGCGAGGCCATCGTGGTGTTCTTCGGCCCGACGGCGGCCCCCAAGTCGAAATAGAACTTGTGGAAGTCCAATCCTTTGACCAGATGTCCCCGCGCTTCGGGCTCAAAACAGGTCAACGTCGAATCGCAGAGCTGTTGATAGGTTTCCCACTCCCCTCGTGCAATCGCCTCGAGCAGTTGCCGGTTGAGATCGAGCAGTTCGTTGATGGCCGGGTCCGACATCGGAATCTCCGCGAGCTACAGGTGGGTTTGCGCACGTCATCCTATTTCGAAAAGAATCGTCGGTCGAGCTGTTGCTTGCCCTGGGCGACGTAGTATTGCACGAGTTCGATTCGCAATTGCCGCCGCGTGATCTGCCCTTGCTGCCAAAGCTGAAATTGGCGCGGATGCCGGCCGCGATAGGTTTGCAGCGCGGCCCGCTGGACGCTGCTGAGCCCGCGTTCGGCTCGCCGGTCGGCCGGCGCTGCTGCGGATGGCATCCTGGGCCTTGAGAAATTCGCCGCTGGCGCCGTAGGCGATCTCGTCCAGCGCTTCGACCACCGCCGCCGCCTTGGCCGCTGAAACCAGGTCCGTCTCGGCATTCACTCCGGCCGCTTTGGCCATCGCCTGGGCGAACAGCGGATTGTGCCTGGCGGCTTCGGCCATTTTTGCCGCAGGGACTGATACAGGTCGGGCGAGGTTTGCAGCGTGCGGACCACGAGTTGCCGGGCGAAATGATCGTAGATCGCTTCCTCGACCTCGCGCCGCGGATCGTAGGTCGGCTCGCGGCGGCCCACGATCTGCATTTGCGTGGAAAACAGACCTCCGGTGGGCGAGATGAAATCCTTGCCGAACGAGAGCCCTAGTTGGGCCAGGTTCGCCGCCGCCTGGCCGCCGGCCGAGAACTCGACGATCGGAAAAAACTCCTCGCGCGGCCGGTCCGTTTCCAAGGCACACAGCAGCAGCAGGCCGGCACAATAGGTAACGATCTTCTTTCCCTTCAGGGGCTGGCCGTGCAGCTCGAGCACCCGATCGGTGCGGAAATTCAAGTCGAATTGCGTCTCGTTGCCGATCAGCGAGGCCGCGGCCTGGCCCATCTTGCGCGCCACCTCGGGGTCGGGATGGCGCAGAAACAAATAGTGCCGCGATCGCTGCACGAAAGCGTCGATGTTCGTGGCCGGCATGCGGTCCCCACGCTCCGGCAAATCGACCAGCACCATCCGCTCCAACCCGTCGGTTCCTGTCTGCAATGCCACCACGCCCACGTGCGTAAACAGCCCGGGCGACAAATCGGTAAACAGGTTGTATGGCGACGGATTGCGCATCAACAACCAATCGCCGGGCTGAATGTCTTCCGACCCCCAGCGATAACCGGACGGATCCGCGCCGGTCTTGATGCGCTCATCGAGCCAGGCCAACAGCGCGGCGCGGCGCGCAGACAAATCGGCCGGCGCAGCGGGCAGCTTCAGTGCGGCCAGCGCGCGGCGCAATTGGTCCGGCAGGATCGCCGGCTTGGGGAGTTTGGAATCCTGGCCCGGTCCGGCGGGCTGCGCCAGGCCAATGCGGCGGATCACTTCGGCCGCCTGAATCACCAAAGCGGCCGGCAGATTGGGCAATGTCACGAATTCGGCCAGCTTGGGGAGCACCTCGGTTTCGCCGGTGATTGCCGCCAATTCGAGCAACTTCGAGCGGAGCACCGGACTCACCGGGCGGCCGTAGATGGGGCTGCCCGCGGGCGGATCGAACAGCGCGTCGGACATGACGATCGCTCCGACCGACGAGCGGTGCGCGGTAAGCAGATCGACAAACCGCTCGCGCAGCACGCTCTCGGCGGCCAACTGACCGGCGGCCGTGTTGAACACGTCGAACTGCATGTAGCGCAGTCGGCCGGCCAGATCGATCCAGCGCGAGACGACTTGCAGCCAATTGCGGATCGCATCGCGCTGCCGCTCGGCCGGCTCGAAACCGGCCAGCCCTGTCCGCAGCGCGAGCAGCTCGCCCAGTCCTTGATCGAGCCGGGCTTTTGCCGTCAGCATGCGCTGGGCGCTGACCAAAAGGGCTTCGGGACGGAAATCCTGGCTGGCCACGATTTCGGCCGCTGCCTGTTCGACCGCCGCGGCGGCCGGCGCAAACGGTTTTAGATCCAGGTCCGCCAGAGCCGCCGCCGAGCGCGGGCGCAAGGCGTCGAGCCGTGCGCCGGCGTCTTCCAGCGCAGCGGCCCCGGCCGGCCGCAGGGCGCCGCTTAGCAGAGCAAGCAGAAAACAACAGAATCCGGCAGGTCGAAGCACGTGGGGAGTTGCCATTTGCAGGTATCAGGAAGGCCGCAGCGGCAAGGCCGCGCGTCGTGGGCACAGTTATCCTATACCCTCGGGCGCTCACCGACGCCAGCGGTTGAGTGGCCGCGCTTTGCGAGAATATCCGCGGCGGTCGTGCGTGCATCCTTGCGAATCGATAAGTCGATCGTGTTTTCCGGCGGCGAATTTGCAGGTTTTTCAATGCCGGCGCGGTTTGAAGGATGCGGCCAACGGTTTTTTGCGATGCGCGGGAGCCGCGGTCAGGGCGTCGCCGGGCGCCTCGTCGGACGGCATGACGTCGGACGGATGCGGAGCGACCAGCGAGCTTAAGAATTTCAACAGGAACTGCCGCTGTTGTTCGTCCAGGGCCTCAAACGTAGCCGCGGCCGCAGCGCCTTGTCCGGCGTGCATCAGGATTGCTTCGCGCAAGGTCGATGCGCGACCATCGTGCATATAGGCGCGCTTGACGCCACGCCCCATAGCGGCGGCGTGCGACACTCGAAAGCCGGCGACCGGTCTTGGCGCATGGGCGCGAGGCCAACAACTGCCGCACCAAGCGATTTTCCGTTGGGGCTCCGCCGGCGTGGGCTCCCTCACAAACGCGCCATATCCGACCGTTAATTCCCCAGCAAGTTGATGTCCCATGTTGTGCAGCAGTAGATCGCTATAGATCCCGCGCACGCCGCCCAAATCGGGCAAATGACAGTCCGCGCAGCCGACTCGCTCGAAGAGCTGCCTGCCGGTGCTAACGATTTCGGCATCGGCAGGGAATATTTGCTCTCGCGGAGGTGCGATGGCCGCCACGAACGTTACTAAAGCATCGCAGTCGTCTTGACTCATATCCAAAGCAGGCGCGCGCTGCTTGTCACGATGCGGTTCGCTGGCCTGCGGATGCCCGGGAACGGACAGTCCTAATTCCACGGCACAGGCCGTGAGAGTGAATTCAGCCACGCTCGCCTGCTGTGCCTGCCAGCCGAAGCGGCCGACGCGACCTTCACGGGTTCGCGAGACGCGGCCGGCGATCCGCGGCGACGCTCGCTGTTGATCATTAGCCGTGAGCTCGATTGCGGTATCGCTGATTTTGTCGATCAGATTTGCGCCGAACAGGGCCGGCGGATTGCGCTCCGTAAGAAACAACGGCGGCTCCGAAA
The DNA here is from genome assembly GCA_963793635.1 of uncultured Planctomycetaceae bacterium. Lineage (GTDB taxonomy): Bacteria > Planctomycetota > Planctomycetia > Pirellulales > PALSA-1355 > CAWCAX01. The sequence goes on along the minus strand of CAWCAX010000004.1, from coordinate 2,213,201 downwards.
ATTCGACGCCCTCAACCTCGATCGCGTCTTCGCTGTGGGCCTTAGAGCCGCGCGAGAGCTTTTCGACTACCGATTGAATCAAAAGCCGGTCCGGTGAGTCTTCCGGCGTGCCGGCCGCAAGCATGTCTGCGATCAGATGCGGCTCGAAGACCATGCTGGCCAGGTCGAGCCGGCTCTGCCGCCACTTGGCGTAGCTCGGCGACACGCTCGATCGATGCAGTACCGTGGCGCTGCCCTCGCGGCGAAGGCCCGGATGAAGTTGGCCCGGTTTCGCGGCGCCGTGGTTTTTGCGCAAGACAATGATCTGCACGTTCTTGTCCGCCGGTCCGGCGCCGCCGATGCCGCCCAGGCTGTGACACGCCGCGCACGAAGTGTCGTTGTAGACCGGGCCCAGTCCGTCACCCGAGAGGGTCGAGCCGGGTTTGTCGTCCCGGCAGCGAGAATCGAAGGGGCGCCACTCGCGCAGAAACAACTCGCGCCCGCGGGCAAGCTGGCCCGCCTTGATGACTCGCGGCGGCGCCTCGGCGGCCGAGAGCTGGCGCTTGCAAAACGACCCGATCACCGGAAACAGCAGCGCAGACGCCAACACTGCGCAGCAACGAGCGTTGCGCCACTCGCATCGTAAGGCCTCCTCTGTCCGTCATCGAATGATGAGCAGAAATGCTCTTGTTCCGTCGGGCATTCTACCGCGCGCTGAACAAAAGCCAACAAAGTCGCGTCCAGAATTTCTCGCCGATCGTAGCGTGCGCTAACGACATCGGACTTCGTGCCGACTGCGGCACGTGCGGGAGAAGCTGCAGATCAATGCGGAATTGACTGCAAAAAGATTCGGAGATGCCAGCGGAACGATTCCCGAACCGGCGCATGAAAGGCCGATTGGCGCCGGTTGGCCGCGCGACGAAAACACCCACGGGAAGCATCCCGTGGGCTTAACGATTCTTGGGCAGTAAAGCCCCGGGATCGGCGGGGCTGCGCACAAAAACCTTCTCTTTCCCTCGTTCCTCTCCGTGCCTCCGTGGCTTTGTGGTTCCCTTTGCCGTCCAGCCAGTGCCGGCCGGGCGAATGAGATCCGTCATTTATTTCAGCACGGACTGGTCGTTGGGGTCCTCGCCCGTCTCGATCAGCGCGGCCCGCTGGTGCAGAATCCGGTCGAGGTCGTTCCAGACGAAAAACAGTCCGATGATGTTGTCCCACTGCTTGATCACGTTGTGGTGATTGTCGACGGCCAGCAGGTCGCCGCCGCCGAAGGTGAGAATGGTTTCCAGCACGTCGCGATATCGGGTTCGGAAACGCAGGCCGGTGCGATCGGTCAGCTCGCTCCCTTCGCCGAAATGAAACTCGCCGATTTCATTGGGCGAGAATCGCTTGCGGCCGTTGAGCACCATGTGAAACACCGATCCGACCCACGGCAACAGCAGCAGCCAACTGAGCACCGTGGCCAGCCCCGGATCGAGCTTGCGGCTGCAGCCCGCTCAAGTACCGAAACAAGTAGCCGAGCACCGCAATGTGCTTCAGATGCTCGACGTATTTCGAGCCCAGCCAAACCAGCAGAAAAATTCCGGTCCACAACAGCAAGGCCCGGGTGCTCAGGTCGTAGAGCAGCGAAACCAGAAAATAAACCAAGACGAAGATGAACACCCAGCCCATCGGCACCGCCAGGCCGGCGTCGTGCCGGACCACCGCGGCCGTGAGGAAGCCGGTGGCAATCAGCAGCCACAGAAAAAAGCTGGGATGGGCCGAGTAGACCGTAACCTGGTCGATCGGCCGGCGGCGCCGGCGAAAGATCCACACTGGCAACGTGACCGTGCCGCGCACGAATTGGCCGATCGCCACCAGCGCCGGCACCACGCCGCCGGGGCGCGGCGGGTCCGGGTCGACGGCCTTGGGTCCGCCTTGAGAAACCGCCATCGTGAAATCTCCTTGCGCACTTATTCGTCGGGGGATGGCGGATATTTTAACCGATTCCAACTGGCACGCTTTGAGAAACGCCACCAGATCGACCAACTGGCACGATGCTAAGTTTGGGTCTTCAGCCGCTTGAGGGCCTTGGGGCGTGGGTTGGACTTGGGGTTGTCGGGCACGAGCGGCTGCGGCCAGCCCGGCTGACCCGGTTGGAGCTGGGCCAACCGTTCGGCGGGCATGAAGTACAGCCGCAACAGCAGCCGGTGCTTCTGATCTCGCGACAGCAGCAGCAGTGCATCGCGTTGCTCGGCGGTGAGCTCGTCTCGCGAGAAGCGCTGCAACTCCTTGAGATCGACGGGGGGCACCAACTGGCGAATCCCCCCGGCCTCGACCCGATGGCGGATGGCTGTCTGCACCCAGGAGCCGATCATCTTTTGCTTCTCATCCGGCACTTCGAGCGCCGCCAGCCGGTGCTGGGCGCCGGTGGAAAGCAGCGCGGTCAGCTCGGCAATCGACTTGTCTTGCAACTCCGGCGACTCCGACTTCATGCCCAACTGCCAATGATGCACGACCATCCAGAGCATTGCCCGCCGCTGCTTGGCCTCGTCAAGTTGTTCGATGTACTTTTGGCGTGCGGGAGACAGGCTCTCCAGCAGGGACTGGCGACGTTGCCAGCCGAACTGCTCGCTCCAGCGGAGGATCGCTTGCAGATCCTGTTCCGAAGGCGCTTCTTTCAGCTCTTGCCGGCGCTGGGCCGCCTGCTGCTGCTTGAGCTCCTTGATTTTGGACATCCGCGGCTCGAGCGGCAGGTCCGCAAGCTCAGCCCGCGCGCTCAAAGCCAAGGTGTCGAGCCATTCATGGTAGCGCATCATCACACGGCGCATTTCATCCTCGTGTGGGTCGTGATCCAGGTCGTCGTACAGCTTCAGCATGCGCCCCTGTTCGACGAGCGAGTACCGGGAGAAGTGTTCCTGTTTGCGCCGCAAGTGCTGCCGCTCGAGCGGCGTCATCCGCACGATCTCGGCCCTCCGCTCGTCAAGTTCGTCCTCCGGGCTGACGTCCGAAACTGCGAGCGTCGCGGTGTCCTCATCGGGTGCCGGATCGAACAACCCCGCGCGCTCGAGTTTTCGCAAAAAGTCGATCGAATCGCCCTGGTCGTATAGATCGGTGTTTTCCAAAATCGGCAATTCGCGGAGCAGTTGCCAATTCGGGTCGGGCCAGATCCGAGATCCCGCAAGCGAACCCCAGGCAGGCGGTGGCCGCCAACAGGCCGAAGGCCAGCAGGCCCATCCTGGGCCAGGCGAGGGGATTTCGCCGGGTGTCCCGGGCGGCGGCCAGGGCCACCATTTCCATGGTGGTGCGGGTGAACTTTTCGCCGACCACGGCCCGATCGAGTTGGTCGAGCATGTGCCAGGCCTGTTCCAGGCGCTGCAACTCGTCGCGGTAAGCGGCGTCGTGCTTGAGTCGATCTTCGACGCAGCGGCTGGCGGCCGGATCCAGCTCGCCGTCCAAGTAAGCGGTCAGTTCTTCGCGGGCGTCGTCAGACATGGCGTCTACCAAGGATGAAGGATGAAGGCGGAAGGATGAAAACCGATTCGAACAGGGAACTCTTCGTCATTTTGCCTTCATCCTTTTGCCTTCCGGCTTTCTTACTCTTGCCCCTGGCTGGGCATTTCCGGCCGCTCGCCGCGGGCCAGATAAGGCTCCAGCGCGCTACGCAAATTGTCGCGCGCCCGGGCCAACAGCGACTTGACCGCCTGCGGATTCATGTGCATCGTCTCGGCAATGTCCGCATAGCTCATCTCCTCGAATTTGCTCAGCAGTACGGCCATCCGTTGCCGCTCGTTGAGCGAGGCCAACGCGACTTGCACCACCTCGCGCAACTCCTCTTTGTCCAACCGGCGGGTGGGCATCAGACCGCTGGCGGCCTGGGCCAGATAATCGAGTTGATTGGCACTGTAGGTCCCACTGGGGGTGGCCGTCACGTGAACCTCGGGGCGGCGGGCCAACGACCGCAGGGCGTTGGAGGCCACGTTGTTGGCGATCGTGTAGAGCCAGGTTGAGAACTTGGAACCGGGCACATAGCGTTTGCGCGCCCGGTAGACACGCAGGAACACTTCCTGCGCCAGATCTTCGGCCAAATGGCGGCGGCCGGTCAGGTGTTCCAGGATCGTCACCAGGCGATCCTGATGACGGACCATCAATTGATCGAAGGCGGCCGCATTGTCGTCGCGCACCGCCAGCATCAGCCGCACGTCGGGATCTTGCAGCTCATAGCGCCGGGCCGATGATTCGCTTACAGCCAACGCGGACCCTCATCCGGGCAAAAGATGCCCCACATCGCGATGCGAGTTGTCCCAGTTTTTTGGCCCAAATCGCACCCCCCGGGGCACAGGACCGACCCATTTTGCTTCAACCGGTTCACAAAACATCGGACCGTCCCCCGGCGGTTTGCTGGGTCTCCTTAGTTTATCACCGCCGCAGGCGAAAAGTTTCGCTTGCTAAGTAGAATGTGCTGCTTTTGTCAGATTCTTGTAAAAAAGTGTCCGCCGAAGTCAAAAAGGCTTGCTGACTTTCCGCAAGACGATAATCTGACAAATCGGTGCTCGCCGAGCGCGATCCTCCGGCAGGATCCGTGACGGCACGGCCCAGACAACGCCTGCCTTGACGTCCCTCCCTGTGCTTCCCACCTGTGTCTCGAAAAGTCTCAGCCAGTGCTGACTGAGGCTAATCGTCGTCCAAGTCGCGCTGCCCTTGGTGGCCCTGCGCCGGTGGATTTTTTCGATTCGCGGCTTTCGACCTGTAAAGCAGGCTGAGATCCGGGCACGGCAAATGGCCTCGCGGCCAAGGGAGAACAGTCCGAGTCATGAAGCGTGCGCTACAATTGCTCGTCATCGAGCAAGGGCTGGAGCGGCTCAAGGAAAGTCCCTACGAGCCGGTGCGTCAAACCTGGTGTGAGTTCGACGAGGGCGTGCTCACCCTGCGCGGCAATGTCCGCAGCTTCTTTCATAAGCAAGTGGCACAGCAGTCGGTCGTCGGACTCTCGGGAGTCGAGCGCATCGACAATCAGATTCAAGTCGTCCTGGGCAGAACGAAGTCGGCACCGATTGCGCTGTGAGAATCTTATGTTCCAAGCCAACCTGACCGCGGCCGGACCCCAGCCGCGCCAAATCGAAATCACGTCCGAGAATCTGCCGCTGGTTTTTGGGCGCAGCCCATTGGCCGGCGTCCGCATCGAAGACCCCTGGACCAGCCGCCGACATTGTGAACTGCACCTGGTCGACGATGTGCTGTGGGTCGAGGACCTCGGTTCCACGCACGGCACTCTCGTCAACGGACGCGAGACCCTGCATGCCCCCCTGGCCGATGGCGACACGCTACACGTGGGGCTCTCGACGTTTCGGGTCCGCTACGAGCCGGCCCCTCGGCGACTGGAAGCAGCGGTCGGGCGGCGGGCGGCGGCCCAACCGATCGCTTGATGGCCGGCTCAATCCGTGGCTGGCCGGCATGAAAAATCGTGCGCGCCCTAGTAGGCCGGGATCGACGAGTGATAATAGGCCGCCGGCGAGGGGGGATACGTATACGAGTTTTCGTAGGGATTCGGCGTCCGCATTGCCATGCCGTGCTGGCGGCGACCCAGTCGGGGCGGGGGCGACGACGGCGGCATCGCCGGTGTGGGCTGATTCATCTGCGGACCAGCCGGCGTCGGCACCTGATTGCCGGGCGACATCGGTTGGCCCTGCATTTCCATGCCATCCATGCTGTCGTCCATCATTGGAGAGGCCATGGTCGGCCCGCCCATCGGAGCACCACCATTTTGTCGCCACTGCAGGCCGGGGGTCCAATACCGACGGGTGGCGGTGAAATTGCCTTGGCAGTCGCACGGATCGCAGCATTTGGGCGGCGTGTCGAGCCAGGGGCCGTAATAGATTTCGCCGCAGCCGCAATCGGACCAGCGACGCGATCGGTACAGGGCCATCAGGTTGTCGTGCAAGCAGCAAACGCACTGGCAGCCACTGCTGCCGATGGTGGTCAGGGCCAGCAAGGTCAAGCACAACAGACGCTTCGACATAAAGGCATTCCTGCGCATTGTGAGCGGCCGGCTGGCAGCCGGAAACGAACCAGTTTTCGGCCCGCTTCCCTGTCGGGCGCCGCGATTGGCGCCGGCGCGCGAGGCCGATTTTCGGCGCTTCGATTCGCCGATAGCACCTGTATCGGCCGGCAGAACCGCTACAATCCAGAAATTCAGCAAACCGGCTGCTGTTTCACCCCAATGAACAGCACGCCCAGTTTCCATCGATTCGCACGGCGGCCAGCCGTTTTCCAGTGAGTGCTAGCGAGGAACCGCATGTCCGAAAATGTTTCGCTCGGGCCCCTGCCGATTGGGGCCGTCAATCACGTGGGCGTCATGACCCGGCGCGTCGCCCAGAGCCGACGCTTTTACCGCGAGGTGCTCGGTTTCCGGGAAGTCTCGCGACCCAACTTCGATTTCGACGGAGCCTGGCTTTACAACTACGGGCTGATGATCCACTTGATTTACAACGATGCGGCCGGCGATCCCGACGGCGAAATTCAAACCCGCTACAACCACCTGGCCTTGCACTCGGACGACCTGGACCAGGTCGAGCGGTTGCTGCGGCAACACGGCGTGGCCTATCGCAAGAATGAAATCGTGGATCGAGGGATTAAGCAGATTTTTTTTCGCGATCCCGACGGCCATCACATCGAAATCGGCACCTATCCGCCGACCCCGCCGTTTATCTGACGAGGAAAGAGCAAAAAGAGCAGACGGAACCGCAAAGGCGCGAAGACGCAAAGAGGACGAAGACAAAGGGAACCGACAAAGGGAACCACAGAGGCACAAAGACACAGAGAAGAAAGGACGCAGGGAAGAAAGGACACAGAGAAGAGAGAAGGCAGGGAAGAGAATGCATTGCCGATCGACTGCGGAAAAAAGCTGTGGCGGGAAGCGTGTCGTTCCGCTTGATCGATCGGCGCAGGAAGAGATTTGGCCCTGGCCGGTGAATTTGCCCGCTCCTTGCTCTTCTGCCGTAATTCTCGTCCTTCGTTCTTCTCTGTGTCTTTGTGCCTCTGTGGTTCCCTCTGCCTTTTCCTCTTTGCGTCTTGGCGCCTTTGCGGTTCCCTACCACTCAAGGGAACCGACGATTGAACGACTTCGAAAACGACACCCTGGCCGCCGCGCTCCAGCGGCACCAGATTGAACTCGCCGACGACCAGATCGAACAGCTGGATCGATATTGCCGCCTGCTCTGGGAGTGGAACGCAAAGCTCAATCTGACCCGGCATACGGACTATGAAAAGTTCGTCGCGCGGGATGTGGTCGACAGCCAGGCTTTCGAGCAGTTTCTCGACGCCGGCGAGCGCGTGCTCGACGTCGGCACCGGCGGCGGCGTGCCGGGCATCGTGCTGGCCATCCTGCGGCCGGACTTGACGGTTCAGCTCTCGGAGTCGATGGCCAAGAAAGCCCGGGCCGTCGAGGCGATCGTGGCCGCCTTGAAACTGCCGATTGCGGCGCATCACGCCCGAGCGGAACAATTGCTCCAGCAAGAGACCTTCGACACGCTGGTGGTCCGGGCGGTCGCCCCGCTGGCCAAGCTGCTCACCTGGTTTGCGCCGCACTGGGAAGCGTTCAATCGGCTGCTGGTGATCAAAGGGCCCGCCTGGGTCGAAGAGCGCAAGGAAGCCCGCGAGCGGGGACTGCTGCGGCAGTTGGAGCTGCGCAAGCTGGCCTCTTATCCGCTGCCGGGCACCGAGAGCGAGAGCGTGGTGCTGTCGATCACGGCGAAGGAGCAAACTTGATGCGAACCGGGCCAGGAAGGGGATACGAGGGATGTACGGAAAGGATGAAGGATGAAGGATTAAAAACGAGGGCTGATCATTCGCCAAGCCGCGCAGCCACGTTGCTCACCAGCAGGCAGGCTGCCGTTTCGATGCGCAGGATGCGGCCGCCCAATTCGACGACTTGCCAACTTTGAGTGCGGGCCAGCTCCACTTCTTCGTCGGCAAAGCCCCCTTCGGGGCCCACGGCCAAGGCGATTTCGCCGTCAGGAGTGGGCGAGGGCAATTCGTCCAGCGCGACGCGCAGCGGCACCCCGCCCGGATGGGCCAGCCAGCGCACGGCAGCCCTGGAAGAGGTTTGCAAAAAAGTTGCCAGCGGCTCGCCGGGTGCAATCTCCATCAACCGGTTGCGGCCGCACTGCTTCGAGGCTTCGATGACGGCGCGGCGTAGTTTGGCTGGCGGATCGGCTGGCGCGTGGCCGGCGCCGCGCCGCGTTTCCAGCGGCACCAGTCGAGTTACGCCCAGCTCGACCGCTTTCTCGACCAGCCACCGCTGCCGATCCCCCTTGGGCAGGCTGACGCCCAGCGTCAGGCGGACCGGCAATTCGCGATGCACGTCATGCCGGGCGAGCACCGTGAGCCGGGCGTCGGCGCGGCCCAGATGCTCGACCCGGGCGGAAAACTCGCTGCCGCTGCCATCGAACAGCACGACTTCGGCGCCCGGCCGGCGCGCATCACGTGGATCAAATGATGGGCCTCGGCGCCCGCTAGCACCGCGGTTTCCTTTCGGATCGCTTCGTCGACGAAATAGCGTTCGGTCATGGTGGCCCAGCGCCGGGTGCGCTCCCGAGACAAACAGGGCGCGGGAAAGCTCAAGTCGCTGTGCCGATTCTACCGATGACGACGAAGATGCGGAATTCTCCGCGGCCGGCGGTAGCAATCCATCCCCCGCGGCAATCTGCGGACCAGCCGCGGGGACAACGTCCAGGAACCTGTGCGAGGCTCTGCCATGTACCAGCAATATTGGGGATTGCGGGAATCGCCGTTCCGCGGCGGCCTGGAATTGCCGCTGTTCTATCCCACGGCCGGCCACGAAGAGGCGCTGGCCCGGCTCAACTTTCTGGTCGAGGAACGCCGCCGCTTGGGTTTGCTCTGCGGGCCGGTGGGCATCGGCAAATCGCTGCTGTTGGAGGTTTTTGCCCACCAGATCGCTAGGGCGGGGGGCGAGGTGGTCCGCGCCAACCTGATCGGCGCCGACGAGCAGGAATTTTTGTGGACCATCGCGGCGCAGCTGGGGCTCAACCCGGCGCCGGCCGCCACGCCGTTCGCGCTTTGGCGCCGGTTGGCCGATCGGCTCGTCGAGAGCCGCTACGAGCGCAGCCAAATGCTGCTGTTGCTCGACGACGTGGAAGATGCCGAGACGCCTGTGTTCGACCTGATTCTGCGGTTGGCGCAGTTCGATCCGCATCCCGACAGTCGGCTGACCATCGTGCTGGCCACCAGCGAAAGCCAGCTTTACCGGCTGCATCCGCGGCTGCTGGAGCTGGCTGAACTGGCCGTCCGGCTGGAACCATGGGAAGTCGACGACACGCCGCGGTATCTCGAATTTGCCCTGCGGCAGGCGGGCCGCGAGATGCCGATCTTTACTCCCCAGGCTGCCAACCGAGTGCATGAACTGGCCGGCGGCATTCCGCTGCGCATCAAGCAATTGGCCGACTTGTCGCTATTGGCCGGTGCGGGGCTGGGACAGTCCGCCGTCGATATCGATATCGTCGACGGTGCGATGGAAGAGCTGGGCGTAGCCGTCCCAGCGCCGCTGCGAAAAAGCGCAAGTCGTTGACTCAGCTCGCTTTCGTCACGCAATTGATCTGGCATTGCCGCACCGGCTGCGTAAAATAACGTTTGGTCATCCAAGTCCCAAACGTTCGCACAAGGCCGCGCAAGTATGGCGACGACGTCCGCAGCACACCACAGCGAGGTTGTGGTCGACTTGCGCAATCCGCCGCTGGCCGCCTTTCTGGCTTGGCTGCTGCCCGGCGCCGGACACCTGTATCAAGGCCGGACCGGCAAGGGCATCCTGTACCTGGTCTGCATCCTGGGCACGTTTTTATACGGACTGTACTTGGGCGACGGCAAAGTGGTTTATTTTGCCTGGCGGCCGAACGACACGCGTTGGGCCTACTTCTGCCAGGTGGGCGTGGGTCTGGCCGCCCTGCCCGCCTTGTTGCAGGCCGAGCGCGTGCACGGCGGTCGAGGGCCTCTGTTCGGTCTGGAGTTGATGGCTCCGCCCGAGGGGGCCGAGGCCTGGAAGACCCGTGGCGACATCGCCCTGCGCAAGCGCGAGCAGGGAGGGGCCGCGCCGGACTTGCAGAAATATCAAAGCCCCGACGAACTGGCCTGGTGGAACAAGTATCTCAACCGTTATTTCGAGTTGGGAACGGTCTATACGATGATCGCCGGCTTGCTGAACGTGCTGGCGATTTACGACGCCTATGCCGGCCCAGTGCCCGTCGAAATCGAGACGTCGGAAGACGACGAAAAGTCAGACCAGTAGCACTGGCCGCGCACGGCGCCGGACAAATCAAAACAGCACGTGACGGGATCCGCGGACCTATGCTCGCCATGATCAACCAGTTGTGGTTCAGCCTGCCGCTGATCGCGGTGATCAGCCTGGTCTATGCTGCTACGCGGCATGAGTTGAAAACGCCCATCCTGCGGCATGCCGTCCGCTTGGGTGCCTGGATCTTCAGCTTCATGGCCAGCATCCTGGCCGTGCTGTTTCTTATCTCCTGGTGGCTATGAGTCTCGCCGAATCGATGCAAAAGCGGGCCGAGCTGTTCATCCAGCGCTACGGCGCGGTGCGCGAAGAGCTCAGTCGCGTGATCGTCGGGCATGACGACATCATCCACGGCATCCTGACTTGCCTGTTCGTCGGCGGGCATGCGCTGCTCGAAGGGGTGCCGGGGCTGGGCAAAACGCTGCTGGTCCGCACGCTGGCCAAAACGCTCGATCTCGACTTCTCGCGCATCCAGTTCACGCCCGACCTGATGCCGGCCGACATCCTGGGCACGAACATGGTCATGGAATCGCCCGACGGCCGGCGGTTTTTCGAATTTCAACACGGCCCGATCTTCACCCAGATCTGCCTGGCCGACGAAATCAACCGGGCAACGCCCAAGACCCAATCGGCCATGCTCGAGACGATGCAGGAAGGCTCGGTCAGCGTCGGCCGGGCACGTGCACCAGCTCAAGCGGCCGTTCTTCGTGATGGCCACGCAAAACCCGATCGAGCAGGAAGGCACCTACCCGCTGCCCGAGGCCCAGCTCGACCGCTTCTTGTTCAAGCTGGTTGTCGGCTATTCCAGCCGCGAAGAGCTGGCGACGATCATCGACCGCACGACGCGCGGCGAAAAGTTCGAGCCGACCAAGGTGATGGACGGCGCGGAGATCGTCGAGTGGCAAGGCCTGATCCGCGAGGTGATTTTGGCTCCGCACGTGCAGGACTACGTCGTGCGGCTGGCCCTGGCCACGCATCCCGAAGGACCGTTTGCGCTGCCGATGACCAATCAGTATCTGCGCTGGGGCGTCCAGCCCGCGCGGCGCGCAAACCGTGGCCTTGGCGGCCAAGGTGCGGGCGCTGCTCGAAGGGCGCTACAACGTCAGCTTCGAGGACGTGCGGCGCGTCTATTTGCCGGCGCTGCGGCATCGCGTGATCCTGAACTTCGAAGCCCAGGCCGAAGGCATCGACACCGATCGTGTGCTCTTGGAGATTTTGGAAAAGCTGCCGGAGAAGGCGGAGACTAGGTAGGGATTCGAGGTCAGGGCTTGGGAGTTAGGGCAGAAGAAGCAGAGAATTGGACAACGATTTGTGGCCACCCAAGCGAAAACCAACCCGCTGCTCAGCCCTGAATTGTTGGCCCAGCTCGAACGCTTGGAACTGGTCAGCCGCAAGGTGTTTCGCGGCCGGATGAAGGGGGAGCGGCGCAGCAAGCGCAAAGGACAGAGTGTCGAGTTTGCCGATTTCCGCAATTACGTGGCCGGAGACGATCTGCGGTTCATCGATTGGAACACCTACGCGCGGCTCGACCGGCTGTTCCTCAAAATGTTTCTGGAAGAAGAGGATCTGCACTTCTACGCGCTGATCGACGCCAGCCGCTCGATGGGCTTCGGCACGCCCACCAAACTGCAGTACGCCAAACAGTTGGCCGCGGCCTTGGGGTTCATCGGCTTGGCCCGGGCCGATCGGGTGAAGATCGAGACGCTCGGCCAGCCGGCCCATCAGCCCGGCCCGACGCTGCGCGGCCGGCATAGCCTGTGGCGAATGGTCGACGCGCTGGAGGCGATCGAGCCGGACCAGAGCGGCTCGCTGGCCCAGGGGGTCAAGAACTTCTGCCTTCGCAACCCGGGCAAGGGCATCTTGGTGCTGATCAGCGACCTGATGGACAAGCAAGGCTACGAGGCGGCGCTGCGCTATCTCGTCTCGCAGCAGATGGACGTCTACGTGATCCAGGTGTTGTCGCGGGAAGAGATCGATCCCGACGTCAAAGGGGATCTGAAACTGATCGACTGCGAAGATCAGGACGTGGCCGAAATCACGGCCAGTGCTCCGCTGCTCAACCGCTATAAAAAAACCCTGGCCGCGTTTGTCGAGGGCGCCCGCACGTTTTGCACCCACCGCGGCATGGGCTATCTGCTGGCCAACAATCAATTGCCGGTCGATCAGCTCGTGGGGAGCTACTTGCGTGCCCGCGGGCTGGTACGATAAAGACTGGCGGCCCGGCCGCGGTTGCCTTCACTTCCGAATTCGCATTTCCGACTTCCGAATTTGCCCCCCTCATGTCCTTCATCCCGATGCTCGCCTGGTGGCAGTGGCTGGTGCTGGCGGCCATTCCGCCGGCCATCGTGCTGCTCTACTTTCTCAAGCTCAAGCGGCAGCCGCTCGAGGTGCCCAGCACGTACTTGTGGCAGCGGTCGATCGAGGATCTGCACGTCAACAGCATCTGGCAGCGCTTGCGGCAAAACCTGCTCTTGCTGCTGCAAGTGCTGCTGGTGCTCTTGGCCATCCTGGCGCTGCTGCGCCCGGGCTGGCGGGGCAGCAAATTGCTCGACTCGCGATTGATCTTCCTGGTCGACAATTCGGGCAGCATGAGCGCGACCGACGTGCTCCCCACGCGACTGGAGGAAGCCAAGCGGCAGATCGGCGAAATCATCGATCAGATGGATTCCGGCGCGGTGGCGATGATCGTCAGTTTTTCCGATAGCGCCCGGGTCGAGCAATCGTTCACCGACAATCGCCGGCTGCTCAAGCGGCAGTTGGAGGCCATTACGCCCACCAACCGCACAACGCGCTTGAACGAGGCGCTGCGCGTGGCGGCCGGCCTGGCCAATTCCAGGGGGTCGGTCGAGTCGGACGGGCAGCCGGCGGCCGAAGGCCTGCCGGCAACGCTCTATATCTACAGCGACGGCAAGTTTCCGGATGTCGAAAACTTCACGCTCGGCAACCTGAAGCCCATCTTCGTGCCGATCGGCCTGGCCGATTGCCGCAACGTGGGCATTACCGCCTTCAGCACCAAGGCGGTCGAGGGCAAGGCCGATCGCTTGCAAGCCTTTGCGCGGCTGGAGAATTTCGGGCCCGTCGAGGTCTCGACTGACGTGGAATTGTTTCTCGACGATGCGCTCAAAGAAGCCGAAGCGGTGACCATCAAGCCGGGCGAAGCGGCCGGCGTGGTGTTCGATCTGGCCGACGTGCACTCCGGCGTGCTGCGGCTCAAGACCGGGGCCGGCGGCGACTTGAAGCTCGACGACGAGGCCTGGGCCGCCGTCAATCCGCCGCAGCGCGGCAAGACCTTGCTCGTGACGCCCGGCGACGACGCCCTGCAACTGGCGCTCGAGACGCCGGCGGCCGGAGAGCTGGCCGAGGTCTCGATCGCCGGCCCCGAGGTGCTCGACACCAAGGAATATCAGCAGTCGGCCGCTGCCGGCGTCTATCAACTGGTGATTTATGATCAATGTCAGCCCAAGGAAATGCCACAGGCCAATACGCTGTTTATCGGCCGTGTCCCGCCGACGGGCGGCTGGGCGATGGGCGAAAAGATTGTCAGCCCGCAGATTGTCGACGTCGACAACGCGCATCCGCTGATGCAGTTGGTCGACCTGGGCAACGTGAAGTTTGCCGAAGGCGCGCCGCTCAAAGCGCCGCCCGGCAGCAGCGTGCTCTTCGACAGTAGCGCCGGTCCGCTGCTGGCCATTGCGCCCCGCGAAGGATTCGAGGATGCGGTGCTGGGCGTCGAGATCGTCAGCACGGACGAAAAAGGATCTCGCTACGCCAATACCGATTGGCCGATCCGGTTGAGTTTTCCGGTGTTCATTCTCAACACGCTGGAGTACCTGGCCGCCGGGCGTGAAACCAGCGGCCGAGCTTCCATACAGCCCGGTCAGCCGGTCGTCCTGCGGAGCGACGCGAAAAGCGACCATCTGACGGTCGTCACACCGGGGGGGAAGTCGGTCGAGTTGGATCGCGGCGAGTTTAGCGGCTTCCATTTCAGCGACACGGACGATTTGGGAACGTATACGGTTCAGGAGGGTGGCAGCGCTGGGGATCGGTTTGCCGTCAACTTGTTCGACGCGGCCGAGAGCGACATCCGCCCGCGACCGCAAAACGCCGTGAAAATCGGCTATGCCGAGGTGACCGGCCAATCGACCGCGCAATCCGCGCGGCAAGAGATCTGGCGTCCGCTGTTGGTGGCGGCACTGGCTGTTTTGTTGCTGGAGTGGTATATCTACAATCGCCGAGTTTACGTATAGGCCCCGGTCTTTTGTCGTTGTTGGCAATCGAGGCGGGGCAAGGGTCGCTGCGCCAGAGCTTTCCGACCCGCTGGGGCCGTTTCGGGCAATCTCGGTTAATGTGCCAGGCCAACCGGCCGCGGACGAACCACTCGCAGGAACGATCATGATTCGCAAAGTGACGCTGCCGCGTCCCAAGAAGCGTCGTGGCGAGGCCGCGCCGCTGCCGAAGCGAAAGATCATCCAGCGGCTGGTCGAGAACAAGCTCATCCGCCAGATGAGCTATGAAGAGTACCGCGACAAGGTGCGCGACGTCTACGGCGGCAAACAGGGGGCCTTTCTGGCCACGGCCAGTCTATTGTCGCTGCACATCACGCTCGGCGACCGGCTGCTCCGCGAACGCAAGTTCGACCTGCGCGGCGCGAAGCAAATTCTCGACGTCGGCAGCGGCGCCGGGCAGATCGCCAAGCACCTGCTCAAATATGCCGACCCGGGGGCCAACATCACCTGCTGCGATTTGTCGCCCGAGATGCTGCGCCGCGCGCGGACGCGGCTCAAGAGTTCTCTTCCGCAGCACGTGGCGGCCGACCTGGCGCGACTGCCGTTTGCCGACAACAGCTTCGACTGCATCACCTGCGGCTACGTGCTGGAGCATCTGCCCGACGCGCGGTTGGGACTGGCCGAAATGGCCCGGGTGATGGTGCCCGGCGGCCGGATGCTGCTGCTGACGACCGAAGACAGCATTTCGGGGGCCTGGACGAGCCGGCTATGGTTTTGCCGCACCTACAATCGCCGCGAGCTGTATCGCACGTGTGGCGAGTTGGGCCTGGAGTGGCGCAAAGAGCTGTGGTTCACGCGGATGCACAAGCTGTTCCGCGCCGGCGGCATCTGCGTCGAAATCCAAAAGGCCGGCTGAATGCGCCGCAGCGACCCCGCTGGCGATCGGTCGATCTTGACTTGACCGCTATGCAACGCGGGGCATTTGAATCAACGACGGCCGCAGATGTTGTTTTTCCTCTTGCGGCGTTGCTCGTATCTGCGTTCATCTGCGGTTACCTGTTGTCGTACTGACTCAAGGCACGGAACTGACGTCCAAATGTTTGACGATTGAATCGATTCGACATGCAAATCGAGAGTAACCGCGGATGAACGCAGATTGGAAACGGCTGCCAGCCTGTCCGACATCGCGCGTTCGGTCCGGAGAACGTCTCACCCTAAAACAGCGTCTCGCGGACCCAGCCGGTGGACGAAGAACGCGGCTTCTCGGGGCGCGATTCGAGCCATTCGATCGAAATGATCCGCTCCGGCGCGACCTTGAAGTTCGCGGAGCCAGAACTCTTGAGGTGCGCCTCGCGCGCGGCGTCGGTCAGCAGACGAATGGACCCTGATTGCGGATCGATGACGGCCGGTTCGTCGCGCGCTTCGACCAGTTCGATACCCCCCTGACTTGCGCGGCCGATCTTGCCCCACAAGTCGCGATAGCCGGCCGGGTCGTGCGGGTTGGCGGTATCGCAGGTGCGGATATTGCACCGCGTGCCGAACGGATAGCTGGCCAGAACTTGCTTCACCCGCTGCGCGTCGAGCACGTCGACGGCAAGAATCTGGTCGCGGCGAATGGTGTACTTGTTTTTGCCTCGCTCGCGCATGCGGCGAACCCAAATGGCCGGTGGAATCCGCTTGGGATCCTCCAACAGCGGCTTGCCCACGATCTGTTCGCTGTCGGCGTCGACCAGTTCGATTTTCTCGGCATTGGCCGAAGCAATGGTCCCCCAGAAGTCGGCCCGTTTCGACAGGTCGTCCGGATTGGTGCGATCCCAAACTCGAATCGTGCAACGGGCCCCGCTGACCAGTTCGTTGGGAGCCGGCTGAGGTGTCAGCATGGCGCAGCCGGGCACGGCGCAAAGTCCGCAAGTCACAAGCAGCAGCAAGCGAACGCCCATAGCTGTCTCCTGGGATGCCGCGGGCCGAAGTTATTTTTCGCCCGCTGCTTAGCGTTTCGATCGCGCCGGCTTGCGCGTCAACTCGGCCGCCGGCCCTTGCGTCAGGTAGGCGAACAAGTCGCCCACTTCGTCGAGCGTGAGTCCGTTGAGCAAGCCTTCGGGCATGGCCGATGTTTTATTGCGCGTGACTTCCTCGATTTCATCTTTACGGATCTTGGCCTTTTCGCCGTTGAGTTGCAGCACGATCAGCGAGCCGTCGCCGACCGGCGAAACCATGCCGGTAATCTTTCGCCCGTC
Source organism: uncultured Planctomycetaceae bacterium (assembly GCA_963793635.1). Taxonomy (GTDB): domain Bacteria; phylum Planctomycetota; class Planctomycetia; order Pirellulales; family PALSA-1355; genus CAWCAX01. Next base: position 2,196,480 of record CAWCAX010000004.1, on the reverse strand, counting down.
GGTGGTGACGATCGTTTGCGATGCCGTATTGATCGGAAATGACCTGCGAAGGATACAGGATCGATTCGAGGATTTCCTTGCGCTGGAAACGGCGTGACACGGTCGTCAGGTCGGGCCCGACCGTATCGCCATGCTCTCCGAAGCGATGGCATTTGACGCAGGACGCTTTTTCGAAAATGGCGGTCCCGCGCGACGGCATCGCCGTGGCTTTGGTCGGTGCCGGTCAGATAGCTGAGCAGCTCCTGATAGGTCCAATGGCTTTGGACGATTTCTTGCGGCAGTTGGGCCTCGGGAAGCTCGGGATAGGTCTCGGCGAACCAGTTTTGCCAGGCGGCAAGCGCGTCGGGCCAGCGGTCGCCCGGTTGCGTCAGGTGCAGGTCGGTCCATTTCTCCAGCAGCGCGATCGCGTGCTGGCTGCCGTTTTCGCGCAGCATCAACCCGCGGATGATCACTTGCCGAAAGGCTTCCGGGTTGTCGGGCGCTCGATCGACTTGCGGCCAGTTTGAGCAGAATTTCCTGGGCCGCGGCTCCTTCGACGATCGACAGCGAGCGAATCAGCAGCGGCCAATTCTCGCCGTCGGGCTGTTGGGCCAGCGCCATGGCCAGCATCACGCGGCGGTCGGGCTCGTTCTCGAAGACTTCGCGCAGATAGGCCATGGCCGCCGGGTCGCGGCTGTTGCCCAAGACGGCCGCGATGCCGATCCGCAATTTTCGGGCAGGCGTCGCTGTCGACCCGCTTGACTTGCCGGTCGAGATTGACGATTTCCAGCAGCGTTTCGGAACTGGGATGTTCGGGCAATCGAGCCAACACCGACAGGGCCGAAGTGGGCCATTTGGCGCCGCCGGCCAGCACCGCTTTGCGCTGTTCCTCGTTCAGGCCGGCAAAGAAGTCGCGCGAGACGTTTTCGATGTAGCCGGCGAAACTGTGGCCGCCCGGCATGCCGCGGGCTTCTTCGAAGAACTGGAGCATGGCCAGCTTGCGCGGCGTGTTCCAGCCGGTGGTCAAGAATCGGGCACACAGCCCGGCGTGCAGGCGTTCGATCGCCGGCGTGTCGCTTTCCAACACGCCGATGACTTGCTCGGCAGTCGTCGGATCCTGCAGATAGGCCAGAATGCGGATCAGCTCGCGATTCATGCGCGGCTCTTGCGAGGGATATTCCTCGGCCAGTTGGGCCCGCAGCTCCGGCACGTTGTTGCCTTTGAGTTTGCCGGCCATCAATGCCAACTCGGTGACCCGGAGCGTGTCGATAAAGGCCAGGTCGCTGAGATAGTTCCGCATCAAGTCGCTGGTGCGGCTCAGAATCGGATCGACCGACTGCTCGTCCGGATACAGCGCCAAGAGCGACACGGATCCGTTCAGGAACGCGCGCACGTCTGTCGGTCTGCAGCACCTGATCCTGCCATTGGTGGCGATCGATTCGCTCCAACGCCCGGCGGGCTGCCCAGCCCACGTGCCGGTCGCGGCTGCCCAGCAATGCGACCAACTGCGGAACCGGGGCCGCCTGGCTCGTGCGAGCCAGCGATTCGCAAGCCACGCGTTGGACGAGCAGATCATCATCGCCGAGCATTTCGCGCAGCCGTTGCGGCCGACTTTTCGCTGGCATGGATGCCCATGTAATAGGCCGCCTTGGCCCGCACCCCGGCGTCGCGATCTCGTGAGGCCTTGATCAACAGCGACGTGCGTGGGGAACGGTCCAAACAGTTGCAACAGCTCCAAGCTGCGGATTTTTTCGGCGCCGGATGCCTTGGGGTCGTCGATCAGGGCCAAGAGCTCGCGCTGCCAGTCGTCGCCCATTTGTTTCTTGACGATCGCGACCTGCTGCCGGGCCCAGGCGCTGAAGAGTTGCGGTTGCTTCAGCGCGGCGGCGATTCCCTTGTGCGTCTTTTTCAGTTCGGCCGGGACTTCCCCCTCCCAGACGACGCGGTAGATACCCCCCTCGGTGTCGCGGCCGCCGGTGCAGAAATAGAGCCAACCGTCCGGGCCGACCGAGATGTCGGTGACGTTCAGCGGCTGGCCTTCGAGGAAGACTTCGCTCGAGGCCTTGTAGGTGGCGCCGTGCGGCTTGAGTTTGACGGCCAGGATGCGGCCGCGCGACCAGTCGCAAACGAACAGCGCAGTTGTGGTAGCGCTGCGGAAACATGTGATGGCCGTAGACCTCGATTCCGGTCGGCGAGCCGCGGCCCATCTCGACCACCGGCGGCAGGCTGTCGAAGTAGTAGTCCGGCCACTTGGCCCAACCGCTGCGCCAGCCGAACTCGGCCCCCGGCACGACGTGGTTGACGCGCGTCGGCCGGAACCAGGGCATGCCCAGGTCCCACTCCATGTCGCTGTCGGCGGTGAACAATTCGCCGTCGGCGTTGAAGGCCAGGTCGTAGGGGTTTTGCAAACCGCCGGCCACCAGTTCGACCGCCGTGCCGCTGGTGTCGGTGCGCAAGATCGAGCCGCCCGGCGCCTTGATTCCCACGGCGTGGCCGCTGGCGTCTTCGTAGCGGGGCTGGAGCAGATCGCCTTCGTAGTAATGGTGATAGGGGCTCGATCGGTTCGTACTCTTTTTCGGCGCGGGAGAAATTGCCCACGATGATGTACAGCAATCCGTCGGGGCCGAGCACCAGCGAGTGCGGACCGTGCTCGCCCATCTCGCCGGTGAACTTGACGAGCGGTTCGACCTCGTCGGCCTGGCCGTCGTGATCCAGATCCGAGCAGGCGGTAGAGGGCGGTGCCGTCGGGTCCCTGTGCCGATGGCAAACACGCGTCCGCTGACGGTGAGCAGTCCTTGGCAGCCTTTCACCTGCGTCGGAGTAGGTCGAGACCGTGTCCAGCACGCCGTCGCGATCGTCGTCGCGGATCAAGATCAGCGGCCCGTTCTCGCGCGAGGCGATGATCTGGCCGAACTCGTCGAACGTCATCGCGATCAGCGAGCCGGTGTCTTTGGGATCGATGACCCATTCCACGCTGAATTGCGGCAGCAGCTTGAAACGGCCGTTCTCGCCCGGCCACGGTCACCTCGTTGCCCCAGGGGAGCGTGGAGCCCATCTTGCCGAAGCTGCGGGCGGCCAGCCATTGGGAATCGTTGAAGCGTGCTTTTTGCCAGCCGACGAATTCCTTGAGCGCCGCCTTCCAAGTGGCATCGGTGGAATGGGTGACTTGCGTGCCCCCCTGTTGCTTGACGAGCACCCGGGCCACCAGGCCGGCCGAGCCTTGTTCGCGATTGGTGGCCTTGACTGCGATGGTGTTGGTGCCCGGCACAAGCTGGTTGGTGATGTCGTAGACGTCGAGCACCTTCCAATTGCTGCCCGAGCCGACCTGATGTCCGTTGACGTACAGTTCATAACTGTCGTCGCAGCCGATCTGGATTTCGCCTTGCTCGGGCGTTCCTAATGTGAAGGTTTTGCGGAAGTAACAGTTCGCCCGGAGGCGCCAATTCCTTTTCGTAGGCCGGGGACCAGATCCATTGGGCCTCTGCGGCATGAACCGATTGGCCGGCTGCCCACGTAGAAAGAAACAACAGCGCGGCCGCCCACCCGCTGGCCGCCTGAGAAATGCCAGTGGCCGATCGCCCTCGGGACACGTCGCATACCCACCTCGCAAATCAAGGAGCTTAGCGGCCGCGCTTTGGGCGGCCGATGGATGGAAAGTGGCCGCGCAAAAACGGTCTTGGCGGTCAATGAGGGGGCATAGAATAGCGGGCAGCGATAAGCCGGGCAACAGAGGTTTGTTACGGCCCGTGGATAAACAGCAAGACCAATGGCACCTGATCGAGGCCCCCTGACTGTCCGTGCCGGATCCGGGCGAGCCAGCGCGCAGCGCGGCCAGCGCGGCTGCTCGGCCGCTTGGCGGTGCATCCTTGACCGATCGCAAAGCAAGGTATAGCATGCCTTTACTCCATAAGTGACCACCAAGCGAAGCGTGTTTTTCTCAACCTTCCAAAGCGAGCATTTGCCGCCTTGCTGACGACTTGCACGGAGAAATCCATCTTGCACGAGCCAAGCGCTAACCCACCCCTGAACGGCGGCACTCAAAAGCGTTTCTGGTTGCCCCTGGTGGCGCTGGCCGCCGCTCTTTCCGGTTGCACGTCGCACTCCGATCCATTGACTTCCATCGCGGCCGCGGCCCCTCCGCCTGGCGAAAGTGCCGATGCGCCCGAGGCGCCTTCCGGCGGTCCGGCGCGCCGGGATGTCACGCACGGCGGGGTGAAGCCGGCCAAAGACGACACGCTGGTGCTGTATTACGGCGACGACCCGGACACGCTCAACCTGCTGACCTCGAACGACACGACCAGCCGGGGATTTCAGCGCGAAGTCTACGAAAGCCTGGCGGAACAGAAATTCGAGAATCCCGACGAGTGGGAGCCGGGCCTGGCCGAGATGTGGACATTCGACAAGGACAATCTCGAGTACACGATCCGCCTGCGCAAGGGGGTCCAATGGCATCCCGATGACGTTGCCGGACGGCAAGCTGCTGCCGACCAAGGAATTCACGTCCAAGGACGTCAAGTTCACGTTCGATTGCATTCTGAACAAAAACATCGAAGCGGCTTCGCTGCGCAGCTATTACGAAGATCCGGACGCCAAGGACGAGGCCGACCGCTACAAGATCAAGGTCACGGTCGTCGATAACTACACCGTGAAGATCCGTTGGAAAAAGCCGTACTTCATGGCGGACGAGTTCACGCTGGGCATCGCCATCTTGCCGCGGCATGTGTACTCGGTCGACGAGCATGGCGAACCGATCTCGTTCGACTTCGGCAGCAAGGAATTTGCCGACGGCTTCAACAACCATTGGGCCAACACCCGGATGTGCGGCACCGGACCGCTGATTTTCGAGCACTGGAAAAAAGAGGATCGCGTCACGCTGAAGCGCAATCCCGACTACTGGGGCGAGCCGTATTACTTCAGCCGCGTGCTGTATCGCCACATTTCGAATCCCAACACGGCCTTGCAGCAGGTCCTGCAAAACGAACTCGACTGGGCCTCCATTCCGCAGAAGGACCATTTCATCCAGAGCCAGGACCACCCGAACGTGCAGTCCGGCAAGGTCGTGCTGGAGAAGTTCACGTATCCGGGCTACCGCTACGTGGGCTACAACCAGGCGCGCGATTTTTTCAAGGACAAGCGCGTCCGCTGGGCGCTGAGCCATGCCATTCCGGTCGACCAGATCATCGACAAGATTTATTTCAACCTGGCCGTACGGCTCACCGGTCCGTTTCTGGCCGGCAGCTCGGCCTATGACAGCAGCCTCAAGCCGGTGAGCTTCGATTTGGAGCAGGCCGGTAAACTGCTGGATGAGGCCGGCTGGAAAGACACCGACGGCGACGGCATCCGCGACAAGCAGATCGACGGCAAGCGCGTGAAGGCCGAGTTCGACTTGATGATCTATTCCGAGAGTCCGCAATATTTGACGATCGCCGAAATCATCAAGGAAAACTGCCGCCCGATCGGCGTCGAAGTGCAAATCTCGCCCACCAAATGGGCCCTGATGCTGCAAAAGTTGCGGAAGAAAGAATACGATGCCTCGATCCTGGGTTGGGGCACAGAATGGAAGAGCGATCCGTTCCAGCTCTGGCACGGCAGCCAGGCCGACGTGCCCGATAGCTCGAACTCGATCGGCTACAAGAATCCCGAGGTCGACAAGCTGATCGATCAGCTGCGGGTCACCCTGGACGTCGAGGAGCAGAACAAGCTGTTCCACCAGATCCATCGCTTGATCTACGACGACCAGCCGTACACGTTCCTGTTTTCGGACATCGCGACCGCCGGCAGAGATGCGCGAATCGAGAACGTCAAGTTCTACAAGATCCGGCCCGGCTTCGACACGCGGGAATGGTTCGCTCGCCAGCCGCGCAGCGGCGGCTGATCGCCGAGCTTGGGGGAAATGGCACAACGGCCGACGCCTGCGGCCACTCGAAAGGTGCGCAAGCGTGTGGACCTATATTCTAAGGCGATTGCTATTGATGATTCCGACTTTGTTCGGGGTCACGGTGGTGTCGTTCGTGATCATGCAGCTGGCGCCGGGCGACCCGTTGCTGGCGCAGATCGACTCGGGCGGATCGGCCGGCCAGTCGACGCAAACGCGCGAAGCCTATTTGCTTCAGAAGCGCGACCTGAAGCTCGACAAGCCGATCCTGCTCAACTTCAACGATTTTCGCGACTATGGCCCGCCCGTCGCGCGCAGCGCCCACTACCTGTCGTTGACGCCCGAGCAGGTCGCGCCAGGAATTGGCCGACCTGGCCGGCAAGCCGCCCGGCCCGGAAGCAGCGCCAGCGGTTGACGTTTCTCGAATCGCTGGATCAAGAATTTCCGCCGCCGGCTCGACGATCCGCAGCAGCGGGCAGTCCTGGCGCCGGCGGTGCTGGCTTACGTCCGTTCTATTGCGAAGACACCGGCAGCCACGGCGTGCCGGCGGCGATCGCGATTCTGGATTCCGGCGCGGATCTGCACGAGAAGATCGGTGCCATCCGCGCGCTGGAATACATGGTGCCCGATCCGTTCCAGTACACGTTTTCGCGCACGCCGCTGGCCGCCGAGGCGTCCCAGGTGGAAATGGCCTGGCGAATCTGGTGGAATCGCAATCGGGACAATTTCGCGCCGCTCGACCCGGAGCGCAAAGCGATCCTGGAGGAGCAACTGGCCGCGATGGCCGCCCAGCCGTCCCGCCAAAAACTCATCGAGCAGTTGGAGAGCTACGATCGCGACGACACGCCGTTCTTCGTCGGGCGTGCTGCTGGGCGAGCGGGCCGCTGAAGGAGAAATCGATCGCGGCGATGTTCCTGATCCTGTACAACAACAAACCACTCCAGGTGGACGTGCCGCTCGATGCCACGCCGGAGCAAGTCGAGCGGGTGAGCGAAAACTGGCTGGCGCACTACGAGGCCAACCGTGCCGAGTATCAGCGTCGGTCTGCCGCGCAAGCTGTGGAATATCGTGGCCGACACGCAATACGCGCACATGGTCTGGCGTCTGGCGACGTTCAATTTCGGCCGCTCGGCCTTGAAGACGCGGGAGCCCGTCAGCGAAAAACTCTGGAACGCGGTGGTGGTTTCCGCGCCGCTGATGATCATGGCCGAGGTGTTCATTTATTTGGTCGCCGTGCCGCTGGGCATTCTGTGCGCCGTGAATCGGGGCAAGTTTCTGGACCGTTGCATTTCGCTTGGCTTGTTCCTGCTGTACTCGATCCCCCCCTTCGTGGCCGGCATGCTATTTCTGCTACTGTCTGTGCTACGGCGATTATCTGAAACTCTTTCCCGTCGAACGGTTGCACTCCGACGGCGCCGAATCGTTCTCGTGGCGGTGGCCTACCTGGTCGATTATCTCTGGCACGCCGTCTTGCCGGTCACCTGCCTGGCGCTGTTCAGTCTGGCCGGCCTGGCGATGTATGCGCGCTCGAGCATGCTCGACGTGATCAACCAAGACTACGTCCGCACGGCCCGGGCCAAAGGGCTGTCGCGGGGCAAGGTGATTTTCAAGCATGTGTTGCGCAACGGCATGATTCCGATCATCACGCTGTTTTCCGGCTTTTTGCCGGCCATGCTGGGCGGGAGCGTGATTGTCGAAGTTTTGTTCAACATTCCGGGCATGGGCCGATTGAGCTTCAGCTCGATCGAGCAGAAGGACTTTCCCACGCATGATGGCGCTGATTTATATCGACGCCATCGTCGTGATGCTGAGCATTCTGCTGACCGACATCCTCTACGTGCTGGTCGACCCGCGAATCAGCTTCGAGAGCCAGGGGGCGGCGAAGTGACGGGCAACGAGACGTATCTGGACATTGTCTGGCAGCAGTTCCAAAAGAACCGGCCGGCCTATTGGGCGCTTGTGGGTGATGATGCCGTTGTTTCTGCTGGCCATCTTTGCGCCGGCCATCGCCTCGAACCAGCCGTTCGTTTTTTACGACTGGCGAGCACGCGGACCTATCCCTGGTTTTCCGCCTTGTTCAATCCCGACGAGATCGTCGACTATGTGTTCAACATGGCGCTGCGTCGGTTTTCTGCCTTGGCTGGCGCTGTGCGGTGCGACGGAATTTTGGGGCCGCCGGCGCGGGCTCGTCGGGCCGGCAGCGGATCTGGCGCTGATGCTGGCCGAATTTGCCGGCTTGCTCGTGGTGCTATGCGCGCTGTTCGACGATTCCCGCCGCTGCGACCCGCAAATCCCTCGCGGGCCCGCAATTTCAGCAAAGAACAGCATCGGTCCGCCCGAAACCAAACACGGCATCTATCCGCCATTCCCTTCGGCCCGACCGAGATCGACCTGGATGCCGCGTTCAAGCCACCGCTGTATCGCAAGCCGGCGGATCGCCAGGAAGAAGCCAACGACGGCTTTCGTCCATTTGCTCGGCACCGACAACACCGGGCGCGACGTGTTGGCCCTGATGCTCTACGGCACGCGGATCTCGATGACCGTGGGTTTCGTGGCGGTGGGCATCTATCGTCACGGTCGGCATCGTCCTGGGAGCGCTGGCCGGTTATTTCGGCGGCAAGATCGACATGCTGATCTCGCGCATGATCGAGATCGTGTTGTTGTTCCCCTCGTTCTTTCTGATCCTGACGCTGGTGGCCCTGATCGGCCCGCAGCATTTACATCATCATGGTGGTGATCGGCATCACCGGCTGGCCGACGATCGCCCGGCTGATTCGGGGCGAGGTGCTCAAACAGCGGGCGATCGATTACGCGCATCGCCGCCGCAGGCCTTGGGTTCATCGCACTTGCGGATCGTGTTTCGCCACATCCTGCCCAACTCGCTGTCGCCGGCTCTGGTGGCGGCCCCGTTCGGCATCGCCGGTGCGATCATTACCGAAGCCGGCCTGAGTCTGCTAGGCTTTGGCGTGCGGCCGCCGACGCCCACTTGGGGTACGCTGCTGCGCCTGGGCAACGGCAACTATCACTACTGGTGGCTGATCGTCGTTCCGTCGGTGGCAATTTTTTTCACGGTCACCGCTGTTCAACCTGGTCGGCAATGGCCTGCGCGACGCCATGGACCCCAAACTGAGAATATAAGTCCCCATGTCCCAGCCGCTGATCACGGTCGAAAACCTGAAGACCTACTTCTACACCGACGGCGGCGTAGTCAAAGCCGTCGACGACGTGTCGATCGCCATTCGCAAGGGCCAGACGCTGGGCCTGGTCGGCGAATCGGGATCGGGCAAGAGCGTCACCGCCATGTCGATCATCCGGCTGATCTCGCCGCCGGGCCGCATCGCCGGCGGACGGATCACCATGCACGGCGGCCGGCAAGCCACACCCGGCGGCAACGGCGCGGCCAATGGCAATGACGAAGTCGTACTCTCCGAACTGCCGGAGCGGCAGATGCGCCAGGTGCGCGGCTCGCGGATCTCGATGATCTTTCAGGAGCCGATGACTTCGCTCAACCCGGTGTTCACCATCGGCTCGCAGATCATGGAGGCGATCGTCTTGCACCAGAAGGTCAGCAAGCACGAAGCCCGCGACCGCGCGATCGAAATGCTCCGCAAGGTCAAGATTCCCGAGCCCGAGCGGCGGATCAAAGACTATCCGCACCAGTTTTCCGGCGGCATGCGGCAACGGGCGATGATCGCCATGGCGCTGGCGTGCACGCCGCAGTTGCTGATCGCCGACGAGCCGACCACCGCGCTCGACGTGACGATCCAGGCCCAGATTCTCGATCTGCTGCGTGAACTTGCAGGCCGAGGTCGGCATGTCGATCTTGATGATCACGCACGACCTGGGAATCGTGGCCGAGATGGCCGACGACGTGGCCGTGATGTATGCCTCGAAGGTGGTTGAATATGCGCCGGTGGCCGAGTTGTTCGCCAATCCGCTGCATCCCTACACGGCCGGCCTGTTCAGCTCGCGCCCCGAGCCCGGCAAGCCGAAGACGGAAAGGCTGAGCACGATTCCGGGCATGGTGCCCAGCCCGCTGCGGTTTCCCGCCGGCTGCAAGTTCCACCCGCGCTGTGGATTTTGTCAGCCGGTTTGCGAGCAGGACGAGCCGGCCTTGCGCGAGATTCGGCCGGGCCACTTCGCGCGGTGCCACTTTGCCGGCGAATTGGATTTTTCGCGCTCGAAAGAGAAAGAATAGAACCGCAAAGACGCGAAGGCGCAAAGAGGCAGGGAAGAAGCGGAAGGCTAACCACAGAGACACCAAGACGCAGAGAAAAGGATGAAGAGAATCAAAAATAGCCGACTTCTTGATCGTTGTGAGGCTTCGTCTAATATCTTTCGTCTTGGCGTCTTCGCGTCTTTGCGGTTCCCCTTCTTTTTCTCTGCGTCTCTGTGCCTCTGTGGTTGATTTCCTCGTCCGTTCCGAGTTCCCAGTTCCGATTTTGAGACCAACGTGACTATGCCCCTCGTCGACGTTCAACATCTGAAAAAATACTTCCCGGTCCGCCGCGGCATCCTGGCGCGGACCGTGGCCCAGGTGAAAGCGGTCGACGATATTTCCTTCCGGATCGCCGAGGGGGAGACGCTGGGCCTGGTCGGCGAGTCGGGCTGCGGCAAAACCTCGGCCGGCCGCACGCTGCTGCGGTTGATCGAGCCCACCAGCGGCAAGGTCATTTTCGACGGCCAAGACCTGACCACCACCCACGGAGACCAGCTCCGCGCGCTGCGGCGCAACATGCAAATCGTTTTTCAGGATCCATTCAGTTCGCTCAACCCGCGAATGACGATTCGGGCCATTGTCGAGGAAGGGCTGATCGTCCACAAAATGGGACGACGGAAGGAACGGCTGGAGAAAGTCAAGGAAACGCTGGAGCAGGTCGGGCTCGATCCCAGCTACATCAACCGCTATCCGCACGAGTTTTCGGGCGGGCAGCGGCAGCGCGTGAGCATCGCCCGGGCGCTGGCCATCGATCCCAAGTTCATCGTGCTCGACGAGCCGATCTCGGCGCTCGACGTGTCGATTCAATCGCAGATCGTCAATCTGCTGGTCGACCTGAAGCAGAAGCGCAAGCTGACCTACTTATTCATTTCGCACGATCTGTCGGTGGTGGAATACATCTCGGACCGCGTGGCCGTGATGTACTTGGGCGAGATCGTCGAGACGGCCGAAAGCCGCGAACTGTATCAGCATCCGCTGCACCCCTACACGCTCGCGCTGTTGTCCTCGGTGCCGACGCTCGACGCCACGAAGAAAAAAGTGCGGATCGTGCTGCCCGGCGACGTGCCCAGTCCGATGAATCCGCCGCCCGGGTGTCGCTTTCATCCGCGCTGCCCGCTGGCGATGGATGTTTGCCGCGAGAAGCAGCCGCGAGAGTTGTGCTTCGGCGAACACCTGGTGCGCTGCCATGCGGTGGAGCAGGAGCTGGCCACGTTGGGCGCGGACACGCAGCAATTGAGCGACTCGATCGCCCGCCAGGTCGCGGCCAAGGGCCAGCCGAAAGCCAAGGGCAAGCTCGAGGCGGCCAGTCAGGGCTGAGGGCCGGATTGCTCCCGGCCCGGTTGCGCGTTGCTGCGGCGCAGTTCATTTGGCGACGCATTCGTGCCCCGTTAAGCCCACCGGCTGCGGCCGGTGGGCGGCGCCAACGTTGACGCGGCCGCATTCCCACGGGCCGCAGCCCGCGGGCTTAACCGCGTTGCATCCCGATCGGCAGGCATTTCTTACGCCGCCGGACGCTCCGGCGTGCCCTCTCGCAACCGGGTTTCCCCTGTTGTACGATAGCTGCGACACCGGCGTCGGCGGCTGCTTGCCGGCGAATTCCCCCCTGGATCCACCCTGACTTTCAAGGCGGCCTTTTCGATGAGCATGGTTCGCGCGCCCTGGTATCACGAGTTGACCCGGTATCACTGGTTCGTGCTTTTCGTTTGCGCCCTGGGCTGGTTATTCGATTGCCTGGACCAGCAGTTGTTCGTACTCGCCCGTCAGCCGGCCATGAGAAGCCTGCTCCACACCAGCGATCCGGAACTGATCCAGCGATACGGCGGCTACGCCACGTCGACGTTCCTGTTGGGTTGGGCAACCGGGGGATTGTTTTTTGGCGTGTTGGGCGATCGGATCGGCCGCGCCAAAACGATGCTCATCACCATTCTCATGTATTCGCTTTTTACGGGGCTGAGCGCGCTTTCCGTTTCGGTGTGGGACTTCGCGGCTTACCGCTTTCTGACGGGCCTGGGCGTGGGCGGAGAATTTGCCGTCGGCGTGGCCTTGGTGGCCGAAGTCATGCCCGATCACGCACGCCCCTACGCGCTCGGCCTGTTGCAAGCCCTCTCGGCGATCGGCAACATTTCGGCGGCGCTGATCAACATCGGAATGGGTCAACTGACCCAACTCAAAGTCATCGAGTCGGGCAGTGCCTGGCGATACATGTTCGTGGTGGGTACTGTCCCGGCACTGTTGGCGTTAGTGATCCGACAGCGATTGAAAGAGCCTGAGCGCTGGGCTTCGACAAAGAACAAGTCCACGGGGAGCCTCGGTTCGTATGCGGAACTGTTCGGCAATCCGCGCTGGCGGAAGAACGCGCTCGTGGGTTTGGCGATGGCCTTCGCCGGAGTCGTGGGCCTATGGGGAATCGGCTTTTACAGTCCCGAGTTGGTACGAGCCGCGCTGACTGACAAATTCAAAGCCGATGGTATCACCGGAGCTGACTTGGAAGGCAAGCTGCTGGTTTGGACCGGCATCACTTCGATCGGGCAAAACATCGGCGGCTTCTTGGGAGTTTACGGCTTCAGCATTGTCACGCAGCGCATCGGTCGCAAGCCCGCTTTTGCGCTGGCGTTTTTGGCCGCGATGCTCAGCACGGCCGGCGTGTTCTGGAAACTCGATCACTTTTCACAAATCTTTTGGATGATCCCGCTGATGGGTATTTGTCAATTGGCGGTCTTCGGCGGATACGCCATCTATTTTCCGGAGTTGTTTCCCACCCGGCTCCGCAGCACCGGCACCTCGTTTTGCTACAACGTGGGGCGTTTTGTCGCCGCCGTCGGTCCGCCGCTTCTGGGTTGGCTCCGCAATGACGTTTACGCCAACCGACTGGGGTTTACGGGCAGCGAACCGCTACGATATGCCGGCATGACGCTCTGCAGCGTCTTTCTGATCGGACTTTTGGTTTTGCCATTCGCGCCGGAAACCAAAGGCCAGCCCTTGCCGGAATAATCTGACGCGCACCACGATCAGATCGACGCCGCGGTGGAATGCGGCACGTGCAATCATGCCGCCCGGGCGATCGGCGCGACCGAAGAGTGCTCGACTTCCGGAGAGGATTGCGGCTCCGCCTCGGTCGGCACTGCCGGCCGGCGATGGCGCGTCATCCAGGTCAGCAGGGCCGGCAACATGATCAGCGAGCTGAACATGCAACAGGTGACGGCAATCGTCAGCACGCGTCCCAGGCTCTGCAAGCCCTGATGGCTGGCGATCATCAATGAGCCGAATCCGACGATCGTCGTCAGTCCGTCGACCAACACTGCCACGGCCGTACCCGGCGACATGCGATAGGGGCCGGTCTGCTCGCGATACTCATGCACGATATGGACGCCGTAATCGACGCCGATGCCCAAAATCAGCGGCAGCGCGATCAGGTTGGCCGGATTGAGCGGCACATTGAGAAAACCCAACAGCCCATAGGTCTGCAACATGCCGACGGCCAGCGGCAACGCCGCGATCAGCGAAAATCGCAGACTGCGGAAATCCAACACCAACACGCCAATGATGACCAGCAGCGAATAGACCGCGGCCTCCTGGTAGCTGCGCTTCATCTCGAACGAGGCTTCGTGCGCCTGAAGCGGGTTGCCCGTCACGTGCGGATCGACCGTCCGTACGTCTTTGACAAACTGGCCCAGGGCCGCCGCATCCCAGATGTTTCCCTTGCCGTAGATTTTGAGCAGGTAGCGGCCGTGCTGTCCCACGAAGCGATGCACCAGGCTTTCAGGCAAGTCGCTCAACTCCGGCGGCGCCGGGTTGGCGATCGAACGCAAGACATGCAGCCGGCTGAGCAGGTCGCCGGCCATCTGCTGTTGAAACAGCGAGACCAGCCGATAGCAATCGTAAGGGGGCATGCTGCGCATCAATTGCCGCGTCTGCTCCAACTGGCGGGAGCACTTTTCCGCCCGGCCGCTGTGGGCAATCAGCGCCTGCATCTGCCCCAGCACCTCGCCCAGCTTTTCGGGCCGCTCGATCGGAATCAGCGGCGGCCGCTCGGGCAGCGCCGCCAGCCGATGGCCGATGCGCTCGATGATCGGGCGCTTCACTTCGTCGTCGACCGGCAGGAATGAAACGATCTCTTCGGTTTTTTCCACCGTGGGCAGCGTGGCGAACTTGGCTTTGCGGGCCAGCAGATCCTCGCGGCTGTCGGCGATCGACAGCGCGTACCAAACGCTCTGATTGCACTCTGAAAGCAGTTTGCGCTCGAGCTCCACGCTTTCCAGCCCAACCGCCTGCATGTTCAGCAGGTTGTTGTCGAACCACAAACGGCTCAGCCCGACCGACAGCAGAGCGGTCACGACCAGCGTCAGCCCGAGCGTCAGCCGCGGGATCCTCATGAACGGTGCGATCCACTTGTGAACGGCCAGCGGTTTGGGCAAGCGCACTCCCAACCCGCTGCGGTCCATGAGTGAAATGGCGGCCGGCAGCAGCGTCAACTCGGCCACCGCACACAGCAAGATTCCGCCGCCGGCGATGATCCCCAGTTCGGCCACGCCGGTGAAGCTGGTCAGTCCGGCGCAGAAGAACGAGACGGCCGTGGTCAGCGCGCCGGCGGTGATCGCCGGTCCTGCGCCGCGCGAAGTTTCCATCAGCGCCGACTCGCAGTCGTACGACTCGCCGCGCAATTGCAGGTAGCGGGCCACATAGTAGACGCCGTAATCGATGCCGATGCCGATCAACGTGACGGTGAACGTGACGCTCAGGATGTTCAAGTGGCCGACGCTCAGCGTGGCATAGCCGAAGGCCCAGGCCATGCCCACTAGTAGGATGACGTTGGCCAAGAGCGCATGCCGGATGCCGCCAAATCCGGCGATGAACAGCAATCCGACGCCGATCAGCGAGATGAAGCTCGACCAGAACATGGAGGACTGGCTGGTCCGCATTTCGTCGGATTCCATGATCGGCAGTCCGGTCAGGCCGATCTTCGTCTTGCGATGCCGGGTTTGGACCTGCGCAATCAGCTCGCGCAGGGCGTCGGTGGCCTCGCTGCTGCCGGTAAGGCTGTTATCGTTGCCGGTTGCCAGGCGCAGCAGCACGAAACCGAGCTGCCCGTCCTTGGCCAGTAGATAGTCTGAATTCAGTTCACTAAGCGTGGCGAACTGCTGCGGCATCTCCGGAAACGGGGATTGGTAGCCGCCGCGCTGGCTGAGCGCCGAGAGCAGGCTCCCGGTGAGTCGCTCCAGGTCGTCGGTCGAGCCGGTCTGCGGAATCGGCATGCCCGCCGGAGCGCGGGGGTCCGCAGGAACTTGACCGCCCGGCGGAGCGCGACCGCCCGGCTGCATTGCGGCTTGCATCCGCAGCATCATGCCGGCGGCCATCTTGCCGATGCTCAGCCGCGACCAATCGCCGGCCACAATCGGCTGGGCTTCGGCCAGAAAACCGTCGATGGCGGTTAACTCTTCGGCCGTCAGATAATGCAAACCCTTGGAGCGAATCTTGCTCAGATCCACTTCGTGCAGCACCGCATGAAACAATCGATCTTCGCGGGCCAGCGCCGTCGAAAGCTCTTCGAGCACCGGCACCACCTGCTCGCGCCCGGCTCCTTCGACCACGATGACCGCGTCGTCTTCCTCGCCGAACTCCTTGATGTATTCCAACCAGAGGCGATTGTAATCGCTCTTGGGATTGATCAGGTCCAGCCGGCTGGTGCGATAGCCGAGCCGAGTGCCGCTGAGCGCCAGCGCCACCAGCGCGAAACCGAGTGCCAGCGCAATCGTGGCCACCGGATAGGCGAGAATCAGCCGCGTGCCCCATACAAAGGGCCGGGCCAGAAACGAATGATCGGCCGGAGTTTGTCCGTCCTTGGACATCGAGTGCCTCCCTGACTCACCGCTCGCTGTTTCGGCGCAAAATGCCCAAAAGGACGGGCATTTTAGCGAGCCTGCATGGGAGGCACAAGGTGAATCAGACGCGGCGGAATTCTTCGCAAAGCGTTCCGCAATGCCCCGTTGAACGTGCTAGCAACGGAGTGTGATAAATCGACCTGGCCGGCGAGGTAACGCTCGGCCCCGCCCGTTTAGCCCGCCTCCTGGCGAAGCTTCATGTAGTACCGCTGCACCTCGCCCATGCAGCAATGCCCGTCGGCGGACAGAATGGTACACCGGGCCTGGTCCGACTTGCTCTTGGCCAGCAGCTCGCGCACCCGGCGGGGCGTGCCCTCGTGAATATCCGCCTCGATGTCCTCGGCAGTCAGCCCGAAACACCCGCACAGCGGCGCCGCGGGATCTTTGGGCCAAATCGGATGCGTGAGCGACTCGATCGTGATCGCGCACTCGAATTGATCGAAGTACACCACGTCGCACCGCGGAAAGGGACAGAAAAACGCCGACTCCGACAGTTGTTGCACGGCCTCGGCCGCGATGTGCCGGGCCATCGTGATCCGCCGGACGTCGACGCCCAGCGACCCGCACCGCGGACAGTGGCCGGCGCCGGTATCGTCGGGTTCGCGAACGAAGGCTTTGTTCATGGGTTCTTTGCCCGGGCCGACAAGGGCTGCGAAGGAATGGGGAGCGGTTTCTCTGCTTCAGGATATCCGCGGCAGCGCGACGTGCAACCAGGTGCGGGCTACGAAGCAGCTCGGCGGGATGGAGAGGAAGGCGGAAGGATGAAAAACGAGGAACGAGGAACCGAGCGGTAAATGATTTCTGAGCGGCGACGGGAGAAGATTCACCCAGTGAGCCGGGAGATTGATATCAACGCGACACAGTCCAATGGTTTACAATCCGGCCGCCTTTTCCATTATCTACAGACAGGAGCGGTACCATGAGCCTGATCAAAGAGTTCAAAGAGTTTGCCATGAAAGGTAACGTGGTCGACATGGCGGTCGGTATCGTGATCGGGGCGGCGTTCACCAAGATCGTCAGCTCGCTTGTGGCCGACGTGATCATGCCCCCTTTGGGACTGCTGCTGGGCGGTCTCGATTTCTCGAAGCACGTGTTGGAAATCCAAGGGCCCAAGGGTCCGGTCGACATCCGCTATGGGAATTTCTTGAACTCGGTGGTCGACTTTCTGATCGTGGCCTTCGCCATTTTTGCCGTCGTCAAGGCGATGAATGCGCTCGAGCGCAAGCAGGAAGCCGGCACGGCCGACGCGCCGCCCCCGCCCAAGCAGGAAGTTTTGCTCGCCGAGATTCGCGATCTGCTCAAGGCACGGGCGTGAGGCGCCCCCCGACCGCGGAAGCACAGCAGCGCGACAAATTAAGAACTTCCGACCTAAACGGCAACGGTACGATAGGTGCCTTGCGGCCTAATCCCACCACCACGCGTCGCGCGGCAATTCCTTGGGCACGTCGGAATGGTGCTCGGCTTTGAGCGTGCCGTATTTGTCGATCTGCATCGACTTGGGCGCTACGTAAGACCAGGGGTCGACCCGCACGCCGCCGCTGACGCCGGCCACCACGTGCTTCTGGTTGATCACCCGATGGTTGATCACCGTCTCGACGCTCTTGGGCGCCGGATTGAACGACACCGGATAGGTCTTGCCAAAACACGTCATGTGCCAGGAAAGCTTGTTGGTCAGGTCTTCCGATTTCACCAGCGCCCCGACCAGGGCCAGGTCGAACAGGTTTTGCAGATCGGCGTAGACCGGATACTTGGACGCCAGCGCCGCAAAATGCTGGGTAAAGCTCTGGGCGAACTCCTGGTTGAGCGGCTCCGACTTGCCGGTGTGTTCGCGCTTGCCCAGCGCGCTGAGCAACTCATTCTCGCTCAGCACCTGCACGCCTTGCCCGCGCAGTTCGAAGGCGTCGTGATTTTCGCTCGTGCGCACGTCGTCATAATTCAAAGTGAACCACCAGCGGAGCACGTCCAGCGGCGGCGGCGCCTGGCCGCGCGGCACGTTGATGAGATCCAGATAACTTCGCACGCCGACCACTCCCGGCTCCAGGCCCATGCCCACCAGCTTCATGCGATAATCGGCTTCCACCAGCACTTGTGCCACGCGGGTGTGCGGGTCGATCCCGTCGACCACGACATCCTGCTGGCCCATCCGATTGCGCAATTGTTTCAGCCAGCGATCTCGGGTGCCCTCTTTGAGCGGTGTTTTGGCGGACTCTTCGAGGAACTCCTTGGTGCTGGCCAAGGCTGCCTCGCGCGGATTGATCGAGCAGCCGAACTTGGCTTCCGGCGAGCGGGTCATGTGACGCAGCACAACGACCACGTCGTCCAGTTGCAGCACCGGCCGACCGGTTGCCTGACTGACCAGCCGTCCTTCACCGTCGGCCTTCCATTGGCCGGCCGGACCAACCAACACCAGGTCGCCCGTTTCCGGGTATACCAGCACGTACTTGATTTTTTCCAAGCCCGCCATGGCGAGCATCTCTTCGGTGGGACGGCGGCCCGCGGCCATGCGCAACTGCACTTGCTTCTCAAGCCGGGTGAGCGACACCTTGCGCAGCACGGACTGGACATGCACGTCCTTGTTTTCCGAAGCCTCGAGCGCCTTGAGCCGCGCGGTGGCCAAACCCTCGTCGCGGTCTTCGCGCAACTTGCGACGCAATACGCCCTCGGCATCGACATAAACGCCGCCGCGGAATTCGTGAATCGCGCCGGGACCGCCAACCTCGTCCCAAGTCGTGGGAGCGATGGTGGCGGTAATCAGATCGATGAGCTGTTGAAAGTTGACCTGCTGGCCACCTTGACCGCCGGCGGCCGGCGACATCTGGCTGATCGCGGACTCGCGCGCCTGATCGCCATGGATACTCTGCAGGGTGTTGATCGAAGCGTAGCTGGCACCGGCCCGGGCCTGCGCGCGGCAATCTGTCCCAGCCACCGATCGCGCCGTTGCGGATCGCTGACCGCGCCCGCGTCGCGCAGGGCCGGTCCGAACTCGCCCGCTTCGAGTTGGGCCTGCAGTGCCTGTTCGTCAGGCTCTGCGGCGGCGGCGGTCGCACCAAGCGCAGCGGCCATGATGCTCGACAAGGCGGCGAATTTCGAAATTCGACGCGCGCTCAAATAGCTGTGCCTGAAATGGCAATTCATGCTGTGCTCCCCTTCTCGGGCCGCGTCAGTGCGGCGCCCTTGCGACAGGACCGGCGGTTCCGTGGCGTGCTGCGACGATGCAGTCCTGCCCAACCGGCTGATGTCAATTTCTATCACGATATTGTGCGGGAAACCGCTCGGCGTCAAGCAGATTGTCCACTTTGTCACGGCAGGCCGTTTGTCGCGCTGACCACGCCAGGATGTTAAACCCAGGGGCTGCAACCCCTGGGCTTGGGGCCACGGAGGGGGGTTTTGCTCGCCAAACCACAGCCGGCCGTCGCCGAATCAGCGGCCCTTATCGCCCAGCGGCCGCTATGCACAGGGGTTGCAACCCCCGGGGTTGGGACTGCGACCAAGCCGCCGCCCATTTATCAGACAAGTACATCCTTGACCACTGTGCCATGCACGTCGGTCAGGCGATAGTCGCGGCCTTGCAACCGGAAAGTCAGCCGCTCGTGGTCGAAGCCCAACAGGTGCAGGATCGTGGCCTGCAAGTCGTGGACGTGGACCTTGCCCTGCTCGACGCCAAAGCCAAGCTCGTCGGTCTGGCCGTGAACGTATCCGGGCTTTACGCCGCCGCCGGCCAGCCACATGGTAAAAGCGTCGACATGATGGTCGCGGCCGACGGTGCTGTTCACTTCGCCCATCGGTGTGCGGCCGAACTCGCCCCCCCAGATGACCAGCGTGTCTTCGAGCAAGCCGCGCTGCTTGAGATCCAGTACCAGCGCGGCGCTCGGCTGATCGACCTCGCGGCAGACCTTCTCGAAGTCGGTGGTCAGCGTTTGACCCGGCCCGCCGTGGCTATCCCAGTTGGTGTGATAGAGCTGAACGAAGCGGACGCCCCGTTCGACCAGCCGCCGAGCCAGCAGGCAATTGGCGGCAAACGACGGTTCGCCCGGCTTGACACCGTAGGCATCCAGCGCTGCGGGCGACTCCTGCGAAAAGTCCATCAGCTCCGGCGCGCTGACTCTGCATGCGGAACGCCATCTCATAGGCATTGATCCGGGTCAGAATTTCCGGGTCGCCGGTCTCCTCCAGCCGCGCCCGATTGAGGCCGGTTAGCGTATCGTAGAAATCTCGCTCCCGCGCCGATCGATGCCCTGCGGGCTGCGCAGATGCAGGATCGGATCCCCCTTGCCCCGCAGCGGAACGCCCTGGAACGACGAGGGTAAAAACCCGCTGCTCCACAGCGACGCTCCGGCCCGCGGGCCGCGCGGGCCGCTTTGCAGCACCACGAAGCCGGGCAGATCGCGCGAGGGGCTGCCCAACCCGTACGTGACCCAGGCTCCCATGCCGGGCCGGCCGGGCACCTGGAAGCCGGTGTTCATGAACAACTTGGCCGGCCCGTGGTTGAACACGTCGGTCGTCATGCCCTTGAGCCAGCAAACTTCGTCGGCGATCGAGCGGTGATGCGGCAGCAACTCGCTGAGCGTCATTCCGCACTGTCCGGCCGGGGCGAACTTGCGGGTCGGGCCGAGCAGCGTCTCGTTTCCCTTGAGAAAGGCGAAACGCTTGCCGGCCAGCAGGCCCTCGGGCGGTTTCTGACCGTGCAACTCGCGCAGTTTCGGCTTGTCGTCGAACATTTCCAACTGCGAGGGGCCGCCGGCCATGAACAGGTAGATCACGCGCTTGGCGCGGGGCGGAAAATGCGGCTCACGCGGCGCCAGCGGATTGAGCGGGTCGATCACCACCTTGTCCGCAGCCGGCGAGTCCCCGGCCAGCAAGCTGCCCAGCGCGATCGAGCCCAGGCCGATGCCGCATTGCTTGAAAAACCAGCGGCGCGTCACGTCGCGCCGGCAGGCCGCTTCGAGTTCGAGCTGAAAGCGAGTTGGGTTCATTATCTGAGGGCCGGTAAAAATCATTCGCGGGTAATAAAGTTGTCGCTGTTCAGCGCGGCCCGGGCAAGACAAACCAGCGCCGCCCCTTCGGCCGGCGAAACCAGTGCCGCCAACTGCGGCGTGGCCAATTGCGCGGCGGCGTCCGGATGCGCGGTAAAATCCTCCTGCTGGCGGACAATGTAGGCCCGCAGCAATTCGTGCTCTTGGGGCGAGGGCTCCCGGCTCAAGGCCAACAGCCAGGCTCGGCGGATCCGCGCGGCCAGCAGCTCGTCGGGCAGGACGGCGGCACTGGCGGGCACTTCCTGCGCCACGCGCAGCGCGAGGCCTTGGGCCAACTCTACAAACGCGGCGTCGTTCGCCACGGTCAGCGATTGCAGCGGCGTGTTCGAGCGCGGACGGCGCGTGCAAGTGGTTTGAAAATCGGGCGCGTCGAACGTGGCAAACAGCGGATAAGGCGCGCTGCGATAAAAGAACGTGTATAGGGCCCGCCGATAGCGGGCACCGCCCGTGTCGGTCTTCCACTGCTTGGCGAGCTGGGTGAATGCGTACACGCCCTCGGGCTGAGGTGGATGAACGCTGGGGCCTCCGAGGGTCGCATCCAACAGGCCGCTGGCGCTCAGGGCGGCATCGCGCACGATCTCCGCTTCCAGCCGCAAGCGGTTCTGCTGGGCCAGCAGCGCGTTGCGCGGGTTGCGATTCAGCACGTCGGAGCGCTGCCGGGATGACTGCCGATAGGTGGCCGAGGTGACGATCTGCCGATGCATTTGCTTCTGTGTCCAGCCGCAGCGAATGAACTCACCGGCCAGCCAATCGAGCAGCGCCGGATGCGTCGGCGCGGAGCCCTGCGCTCCGAAGTCCTCGTCGCTCTCCACCAAGCCGCGGCCAAAATAGTGCATCCAGACCCGGTTCATCGCCACCCGCGGCGTGAGCGGGTTTTCCGGATCCACCAGCCAGCGCGCCAGATCCAGCCGGGTGCCGTGCGCTGGGCCGGGCTGAAGGCGGGCGCCACGGCGCGGATCACCGCGGGCTCGAGCGCGCCGGCCGCCTTGTCGGGGCGCGTGAAATCGCCGCGCGATAGCACGAACGTCTCACGCGGCTGGGCCAGCTCGCGCAAAATCATCTGCGGTGCGGAAACCAAATGCGGCCGCTTGTCGACGGTGCGGGCGCGCGGCTCGGCCCGCACGAAGGCGTCGTCCAGCAGTTTGCTGTGGGCCGCCGTGCGATCCGCGGCGGGCGTGCGCAGTGCAGCCATGAGCGCCAGATCTTCCGCGTCGGGCACATACGGCGGAACGGTTGCCGAGAAATCGATGGCAAAGCGGCCGATCAGGTGGTTCTGTTGGATGTCGTGATACAGGCGAAACTGCAGCGTGCGGCCCACGGTCGAAACCGGATGCCCCAGCACGAACACGGCCTCGTGATCGGCATTCGTCGTGGCCGCCGACCCCGGCTCCGCGCCGATCGCCCAGCCGGTCTGGATGTCGCCATCGACCGCGGCCGCCACCGGAAAGCCGGCCTGTTGGTGATCGGCCCGGGCCCAAGAGAAACCTTGCTCGTCGCCGTCGGCCTCGAACTGGAGGTCGGTAAGTACGAAGTTGCCGTCGGCGGCCCTGCCGGGTCCGTGATTGGGCAGCGAATCGTGCGATAGCACGCGGAGCCGCACCGCCGCGATTTGCGGCACGGTGGTCAGCGCAATGGTCTGCAAGGTATCGTTGGGCAGGAGGTTGCCTTCGGCCAACAGTGAGTTGTCTTCGAGCAGCCGCAGCAGCACTTCGCTGGCCGTGGAAAATTTGACGTATTGAATCGGTTTCCAATCCGCAGGGGCCGCGCTGACCGCCGCCTCGCGGCGGGCCAATTCTTCCGGCTCCCAAGCGGCCCGAAGCTGCGCCAGCGCAGCCGGTGCCAGCTGGGGACGAGGGTCGGGCTGTGTTTGCGGGGTGCCGAGCATTTCGCCGCGCACCACCGGCACCGTCGGGCCCCGATTGTTGGCGTCTTCGGTCGAGTTGAAGAACGCCAACAGCTCGTAATATTCGCGGTGCGAAATCGGATCGAACTTGTGCGCATGGCACTGAGCGCAGCCGACGGTCAGTCCCAGCCAAACGGCCCCGGTGGTGTTCACCCGATCCATCACCGACTCGACCCGAAATTGTTCCTGATCGGTTCCCCCTTCCTGATTGATCAGCGTGTTGCGGTGAAAACCGGTAGCCACGAGTTGCGCGTTGGTGGCCCCCGGCAGCAAATCGCCGGCCAGTTGCTCGACGGTGAACCGATCGAACGGCATGTCGTCGTTCAGGGCCTGGATGACCCAATCGCGATAGGGCCAGACTTCGCGTTCGGCATCGATCGTGTAGCCGTTGGAATCGGCATAGCGCGCCTGGTCGAGCCAATGCCGGCCCCAGCGCTCGCCGTAGTGCGGCGAGCCGAGCAAGCGATCGACCAGTGCTTCATAAGCCTGCGGATCCTCGTCCTTGACGAATCGCTCGACCTCGTCCGGCGGCGGCAGCAAACCGACCAGGTCGAGATATACGCGACGAATCAGCGTCGCTCGATCCGCCTCGGGCGAAGGGCTCAGACCCTCGGCCTCTAGCCGGGCCAAAATGAACCGGTCGATCGGCCCGCGGACCCAAGACGCTTGTTTCACTTCCGGCGGGGCCTCGCGCGCCAAGGGCAGCAGCGCCCAGTGCCGCTCGTACTCGGCCCCTTGTTCAATCCAGCGCCGCAGCACGGCCACGTCGTCGGCCGACAACCGCGGCCGCTTGCTCGCCGGCGGAGGCATCAGCTGCTCGTCATCCGCGGAGCAAACACGCTCCAGCAGAACGCTCTGATCCGGTTTGCCGGGCACGATGGCCGCGTGCCCGCCCAGATCGGCCGTGGCGGCCTCGCGCACGTCCAAGCGCAAATCGGCTTCGCGGTGCTTGGCGTCCGGGCCGTGGCAATAAAAGCAGTTCTGCGACAGGATCGGCCGCACGTGCGCATTGAAACGCACGATCTCCGGAGGCCCGGCCAAAACTGCAGGCAATAGCCCCAGTCGCTCGACCGTTATGGCGTGGGCAGCAATGCAGAACGCGATGGCCAGCGATTGGCGGCAAATAGCAAAATGCAGCATGCACTCAGCGTAGATGCGCCGCCCGGCAGCGTCAATCATTCGGGCGTAAAGGCCTGCGTCGATCATCGACTGGATCGTCGAGCGGCGTTAAGCCCGGGGGTTGCAACCCCTGGGTTTGCCGACGTAACGGGGTTGTCTTGCCGCCGGGCTGCAGCCGGCCGCTCGCCTTTCCCGACCCCCTTGGGCAAATCCGCCGCAGCCGGTCGCAACGCGCTGAGCAAATGGTGCAATGACATGGCCTTTCTCCTCCACCGTGTCACGAGGGGCGTCGGCGGCCCGAAATACCGTGCCTGTGTGTGCGGTCATTGATCGAACGGAAGCTTCGTGCATATCGCGTACCGTCGTAAGCGGCTGCCGATTCTTGCCGCATCGCTGAAGACTGCCCTTACTACGCTGCCGGCCGAAGAACAGGTTGCGCCGCCGGCCGATTTTCCGGAAAAATGTGCGTCGTACCCGGTGTGTTTCCCGGCTCCTCGGCCTGCCATTTGCAACCGGCTGTTGGCAGCCCGAACCGGATCCACCGCTTTGGTCGCGCGGCGATCAACGATTGTGGTAATCTATAGCGGAATGGCTCTCAAACCCGCTTCGTCCTCCTGTATTGTCGCCCCGCTCGAATTGCTAGCTCCGGCCGGCAACTTCGAGTGCGTGCGCGCGCGGTCGAAAACGGCGCCGACGCGGTCTACTTCGGCCTGACGACAGGCTTCAACGCCCGGGCCCGGGCGGAGAATATCGGTCTCGACGAATTGCCGGAGGTCATGACGTTTCTCCACCAGCGCGGGGTCCGCGGCTATGTCACGCTCAACACGCTGATCTTCTCGGGCGAGCTGGCGGAGCTGGAGCAGACGGTCCGGCAGGTTGCCGCGGCAGGTGTCGACGCGGTGCTGGTGCAGGATTTGGGCGCCGTGCGGTTGATCCGGGCCATTTGCCCCGAGTTGCCGATTCACGCTTCGACGCAAATGACGCTCACGAGCGCCGAGTCGATCCAAGCGGTCGAAGCGCTGGGCGTGGAGCGCGTCGTGCTGGCGCGCGAGCTTTCGATCGGCGAAATCGCCGAGATCGGCCGCAAGACGACAATGCCGCTGGAGGTCTTCGTACACGGGGCGCTGTGCGTGGCCTACTCGGGCCAGTGCATGACCAGCGAATCGCTCGGCGGCCGCAGCGCCAACCGCGGCCAGTGCGCCCAGGCCTGCCGCTTGCCATACGAACTGATCTGCGACGGGCAGGACGTCGATCTGGGCGCTATGCAATATCTGCTCAGCCCGCAGGACTTGGCCGCTTATTCGCTGGTGCCCGATTTGCTGGCGGCGGGCGTGTGCGCGCTGAAGATCGAGGGCCGGCTGAAGACCCCGGAGTACGTGGCAAACATTACCCGGCATTACCGCCGCGCGATCGACGCGGCACTGGCGGCCGCGCCGGTCGAGTTTACGCCACGCGACGTCGAGGAGATGGAGCTTTCGTTCTCGCGCGGTTTTTCGCACGGCTGGCTCGAGGGCTGCGATCACAAGATGCTCGTGCCGGCATTGAGCTCGGCCAAGCATGGCGTGCTGGTGGGCCGGGTCCGCGGCAGCCGTGGGCAGCGGGTGGAAGTCGAGCTGTGCGGATCGCTCAAGCGGGGCGACGGCGTCGTGCTGGATGGCAACCGGGCCCAGAGTCAGGAGCAAGGGGGCCGGGTTTACGAGATCTTTCAGCACGGCCGCTCGCTCACCGACCGGATGAGCGAGGGCCTGGTCGAGCTGGCCTTCGCCCACGGCACGATCGACTTTGACCGGCTCTACGCGGGTCAACAGCTTTGGAAGACCGACGAGCCCGGTTTGACCAGCGAGCTGCGCAAGACGTTTAGCGGCGGGCATCCGCAGCGTCGCGTGCCGATTCACCTGGTGGTCGAAGCAGCAGTGGGCAAAACCCTGACGATCGCGGCCCACGCCGCCGGAGCCGGTTTGCGGCTCGAGTCGCCGGAGCCATTGGCGGCAGCCGTTCGGCATCCGCTTTCGGCCGAAGTGCTGCGGCAGCAACTGGGACGCCTCGGCGGCACGCACTACGAACTGGCGAGCCTTGAGGCGCGCATCGACGGACAGCCGATGATTCCCTTGAGCGTTTTGGGCAAGCTGCGGCACGCGCTGGTCGAGGGGCTCGACGCAATGCTGGGCGCACGTCCGGAACGCGCCGTCGCCGCCGAGCCGGCGCTCGATTCGCTCAGGCAGACGGTATGTCCGCCGTCGCGGCAGACCGTTTCGCCGCGGGCCGCTGACCGGCCGAGCCACGCAGCGGGCGCCGCGTCGGTGTCCACGCTGCATGTCCTTTGCCGGTCGCTCGCTCAGTTGCGGGCCGGGCTGGCCAGCGGCGTAGCGAGCACGGCGGTCGATTTTCAGGACATTCGCGAGTATGCCGAGGCGGTCGAGGCGGCGCATGCCGCGGGCGCCGAGATTTTGCTGGCTACGCCGCGCATCCAAAAGCCGGACGAGTTGGGAATCTTTCGCGCCCTGGCCAGGCACGGTAGTGACGGAATCCTGGCGCGGAATCTGGCGGGCCTCGAGTTTTTTGCCCGGGCCGGATTGCCGGTCGTGGCCGACTTTTCGCTGAACGTCACCAACGAACTCACGGCACAGTATCTTTGCTCGCTGGGGGCGCGCCGGGTGACCGCCGCCTACGATTTGAACCGCGATCAGTTGCTGGACCTGGTCCGCTCGATGCCGCCCGACTGGCTGGAAGTCGTGGTGCATCAGCACATGCCGATGTTCCACATGGAGCATTGCGTGTTTTGCGCGGTGCTTTCCCCCGGCACCAATAAGACAAACTGCGGCCGCCCGTGCGACGTCCACGAGGTCAAGCTCCGCGACCGGATCGGCATGGAGCATCCGCTGCGGGCCGACGTGGGCTGCCGCAACACGCTTTACAATGCCGTTCCGCAGAGTGCGGCCGAAGCGATTCCCGCGCTGCTGGAGCGCGGCGTGCGGCACTTCCGAATCGAGCTGTTGGACGACGCTCCGCAGGAAAAGATTGCCGAAACGATCGAGCTTTATCGCTCTCTGTTGGCCGGCCGGCTGGCCGCCAAAGAGGTCTGGAGCCGGCTCAGCGCGGCCAATCGCGTGGGAGTCACGCGCGGCACGCTCGAACAGCGCCGTAATCCGCTGGCGATTATCTGAAAGGATGAAGGATGAAGGCGGAAGGATGAAAAACGAACCGGCCGCCAATGTCCCGCATCCTGCTTCCTTTAGCCCTGCGACTTTGGCGCGGCGGTTGTTGATTGGCACGTCGAATCTGGGCAAAGTCATTGAGCTGACCGAGCTGCTTGCGCCGGCCGGGCTGGTGCTGCTTTCTCTGGTCGATTTCGAGCAAGTGCCCACGGTGGACGAGACCGGCCAAATGCTGGCTGAAAATGCTGCGCTCAAAGCCGTCGCCTACGCGCGCCATTTCGGCAAGTGGACGCTGGCCGACGACACGGCCCTGGCGGTCGACGCCTTGCAGGGTGCGCCGGGAATCTGCACTGCCCGCTATGCCGGGCCCCAGGCCAGCGCCGCCGACAACCGCCGCCGGTTACTCAACGAGCTGCTCGACGTGCCGCTCGACAAGCGTACGGCCCATTTTTCTTGCCAGCTGTGCCTGGCGGATCCGGCCGGCAATATTCGTGCAACCGCCACGGGACATTGCCGGGGGCGAATCGGCATGGGCGAAGTCGGCGGGGGCGGGTTTGGATATGACTCGCTGTTCGAAGTGGTCGAGTACCATCGCACCTTTGCCCAGCTGGGGCCGGCCGCCAAGGCGATTTTGAGTCACCGCGCCCGGGCCATGAGGCCGATGCTCGATCTGATCGCCCAGCTCAAGCAGTGTGAGTGGAACGCATGAAGGGCGCGCGGGCGACGCAGCGCGGGGCGGTGGTTGGCTAGCGTGTGCGCGCTGTCCGTCGGCGCCACGACCGGTACCCGACAATCAACAGCGCTTCGGCGCCGAGGGCGATAAGAAAGCGTTCGTTCAGTCTGTATTCGCCCACCTCGTAGGCGCGCAGATGGTCGTCGGAATACGCCGTCACCTCAATGCGGAGCGGCGGCCCTTGGGACACTAGAAACGCGGCGAGGCCTACCCCGACGAAGATCATCATGAGACTAAACTGCCCGCGGCGGGGACGGGTTATGGGCTCACGCAGGAGTAAACGCAATGCCTCGCCGCATTCGGCACGCAATTGCCGCTCGTCGAGATCGTTATGGCTAACTAGCTTTGTGTCAGGGACAAGTGCATCGACATCGGCAAAGAGTTTATCGAGGATACGAAACTCGTCTTCAGGCAAAAAGCCAGGTTCCTTCTTGAACATTGCCAAATAAGTCGCCTCAAACTGACGCACAGGCACCTGGCCATCGACAAAGCCTCGTATTAGATCAATATACTTTTGCGATTCCTGACTCGGCATCCAGTCGGCCTCCACGCGTCATTCTACCCGAGCGGCGGTGCGAGAGGGGAGGTTCGCCGGCGATTCAAACCGGTTGACCGGCCGTTTTCCGCTGCCCTCAACACAAGTCACGTGGTGGGAACCCATTGCCACCGCATGGGCGGCGGATTGCATCGAGGTCGCCGGACGCTTATTCTGAAACGCCGCTCCAGCGGCGTCGTTCCATTGAATTGCCCAAAAGGTCTACCCGCCATGAAAACCTTAGTTGCCATATTGCTCATCGCTGGCGCCGCAGTTTCGTTGGTTGCCGCCGCCAAGGCCGAAAAATCCGAGAAGCTGCTGCGACACGTGGTGCTGTTCAAATTCAAGGACTCGAGCTCCCCGGCGGAAGTGCAAACCGTGATCGATGCGTTTGCAGCGCTGCCGAAAAAGATCGACACGATTGTCGACTTCGAGTGGGGGACGGACGTCGGCGTGGAGAACCTGAGCCAAGGTTTCACGCACTGCTTTCTGGTGACGTTCCGCGACGCCAAGGGACGCGACGCCTATTTGCCGCATCCGGCGCACGATGACTTCAAGAAAATTGTCGGCCCGCATTTGGATAAAGTGTTGGTCGTCGACTATTGGACGGAGCACTAACGCATCCGGCGGCCGATCGAGCGACGACGCCCCGAATGCACGCCCGGCGCGGGGCCCAGCTTCGCAGCCATCCAGCGCGGATGCTGGCAGAGGCTTGCGCCGGCGCGAAGGTGTCCATTCTGGACGATCTGGGGCGGATACCCTACGATGCAGCGTCGGACTGGCACCTTCTCGGCCATAGGTGTCGGGTGGGCAGCTGTAAGTCCAGATTGGGCCGATGCGAAAGCGCCTCGCCGTGGCGCGCCCGGCGCATCGCCGAGGTGCGGCGGGAACCCAGCTGGGAGCGGTGGAAAAAAGTTAAAACTTTCGCCCCCGCCCGTGGGTATAACACGCGCCGCAAACCGCGCCAGTGGATTCCGCTGGCCGCAGCCAACCAGGATCCGTCGGCGACCAAGACGCTCGAAGACTTGAAAAACCTTTCCAGGAGAATCGTGCCGTGAAAAAGAGCCTGCTTTCCATGCTCCTCGTCGGCTTGCTGCTGAGCCGCTCGCACTTTGCCGCGGCTAAAGACGCGCCGCCGGTCGGAGGCGCCGACAGTCGCCTGAAGCTGGTCGCCGTGGTGTCGGTCGCCAGCTATGACCGCTTAATGAGCGACATCAAGTTCGTGGGGCAGATCGCCCAGCAGCCGGGCCTGGAAAAACAGGCCGAAGGTATGCTGTTGTTTTTCGCGCAAGGGCTTAACGGCCTCGACAAGACGCGGCCTTGGGGCGTGGTGGTCAGCACCGACGGCACGAACTTTCCCCGTATCGGTTTCTTGCCCGTCACCGACAGCAAGCAGTTGCTGGGCTCGCTGCAAGGCGTGCTTGGAGCGGCGGACGATGCCGGCAACGGCATCTCCGTGCTGGAGAAGAACAACCTCAAGATCTACGTCAAGGAACAAGGCGGTTGGGCGTTCGTCTCCGACTCCATCGACGCGCTGGTCGAGCTGCCGAAAGACCCCTCGAAGTGGCTGGGCGGGCTCGACAAGACCTTTGAATTGGGCATTCAGTTTCACATTGCAAACGTGCCCGAGATGTATTGCTCGATGGCCATCGACCAATTGAAGGAAGGCATCAAGCTCGGTTTGCAACAGCAGGAGGGGGAAGACGAATCGACCTACGAACTGCGCCAGAAGCTCATTCAGGATCAGCTGAAAAGCCTGGAGGACGTAATCAACGACGCCGATCAATTCACGCTGGGCTGGGCGATCGATCAAGAAAACAAGCTGACTTATCTCGACGTCAGCATGACGGCCAAGGCCAACAGCGATCTGGCCAAGAAGTTCGGCGGCTTCAAGGATACGCCCTCGGGCTACAGTGGGTTCAGCGTGCCGGGCGCGGCCTTTTCGGTCGGCCTCTCCCAAACGATGGACAAGGCCGATACCGCGCAGGCCACCGCGGCGATCGATGCCCTGAAATCGACCGCCAACCAGGAAATCGACAAGTCCACCGACTTGCCCGACGACGATACCAAGGCGGCCGCCAAGGCCATCGTCGGCGACTTGCTCGAGGCGCTCAAGAGCACGGTGGCCAGCGGCAAGACCGACGGCGGCCTGTCGCTGTTGCTCGGCGCGAAGACGCTCACCGGGATGCTGGGAGTCTATATCGCCGATACGGCGCGGGTCGAGAGCGCACTGAAAAAACTATCCGAACTCGCCGCCAAAGATCCCAACATTCCGAAACTCAAATTCAACGCCGACAAGTACGGCGACGTCCGCTTCCATACCGCCAAACTGCCGGTGCCCCCGGACGAAGACGTGGCCAAGGTCGTCGGCAGCACGCTGGATGTGGTGATCGGAATCGGGCCTAAGAGCGTCTATGTCGGAGTCGGCAGCGAAGCGATCGGTTCGCTCAAAAAAGCCATCGACAAATCGAAGGCCGACGCCAGCAAGGCCATTCCGCCCGGCTTCGCCATCGTATCGGTGCAGCCCATTCTGGAATTTGCCAATGCCATGGAGCCGAATCCGCTCAATGGCGCATTGCTCGCAGAGCTGTCCAAGACCCCCGCCAAAGACCATATCCAACTTCTGGTCAAACCGATCACCAACGGCGTCACCTACCACCTCGAAGTCCAAGAAGCCGTACTCAACCTGTTGGGCGTGGCGGCCAAGATGCAAGGCGGCGGACCACCGCCCGGAGCCGGGATCCAGCGCGGGGGCGCCGTCCGCCCGCTGCAACGGGTCAAGTAACCAGCGGCACGAATCTTCCAGCGGCCCGAATCTTCCAGCGGCACAGCATCGACCGGCATTGGCAGTCCAAGCGACGACCGATGCCGGTTTTGTTTTGCCTTCGCCAACGCTCCGTTTCTCAAAAATGCGCAAAATGGGCTGCTTGTTTGCATTGCGGATCTTGTTCCGGAAAGTGAATCTGTATCGATCACGCTGGAGTTCCGGCCACGCTCCTGCCGATAGATCGAAGGACCAACTATACGGCTCGTCCGTTTTCGGAGTCTGCGCAAAATGCAACGTTTCCTGCGACTGAAGACCGTGGCCATGCTGATTGCCTGCTGCGGCCTGGTTTTTCCCGCTCGGATGCAAGCCGCGGTGCCAGACACGTCCGCTACGAGCCCGATCAGCCCGGCTGCCGCCCAGCCGCGACTGATCACTGACGTGGCGCTCGGCGAGAACGGTCGACTCAGCGGCCAAGCGATCGATGGCTCCGGCATGCCGGCGGCCGACAAGGCCGTGACATTACTTCAGCAGGGAATCGAAGTCGCGCATACGCACACCGACGCGACAGGACGATTCACGGTGAATCATCTGACCGGCGGCATTTACGAGGTGCATTGCGAAAATGGCGGCGGCCTGGCTCGTCTGTGGGCCCCGCACACCGCGCCGCCGGCGGCCCGCGCCGTGCTCGTTGTGAGCTGTGGCGCGCCAATCGTCCGCGGGCAGCACACGATGGGCCCCTTCGACGGAAGTTGGCTCAAAGGACGCGGTCCCTGGATTATCGCCGCGGCGGCCATCGTCGCGGTTCCGACGGCTTTGGCCTTGGGCCTGAAGCCGAAGTCGGCCGCGAGCTGAGCGAGCTGGGCACGCACGGGCGATCAGCGCTGTGCGAGCTGGCCGTAATACTCTTGCCGCGAAAGGCTGTGGAAATTGATTTCGCGGCCGTCCAGCGCGTAGATTTTGCGCGACAGCAGACCGGCCTTGCCCAGCACGCGGTTCGAGGAAACGTTGCGGACGTCGGCGATGGCGGTGATCAGCGGAATGCCCAGGTCCTCGAAACCGTATCGCAGCAGTGTCCTTGCGGCTTCGGTTGCGTAGCCGTGTCCCCAAAACGCGGGGGGCAGGCGGTATCCCAATTCGACGGCCGGATCGATGCCGATGGCCGCGGCATGCTGGCCGGCCAAGATCTTGAGCGCTGCCAGCCCGGCCCAATTGCCGCTGGCTTTCTCGATCAACACCAGCCAGCCGGGCAATCCCGGAGGGCCGGGCACGCCCACCTGGGCCTCTTCGAGCATCCGCTCGAGCCATTCGTCGGCCACGGCCCGATCGTGGGTGGCGCCCGAGCCGATGTAGCGCATGACCTCCGGATCGGCCCCGAGTGCGGCCAGCGCATCGAGATCGTCAGCCCGGGGAGGCCGAAGCAGCAGCCGCTTAGAGTCGAGAGTCGGAATGCGCACCGGGGAAAGTCTCGGGAGGAATGGCAGCAAGGTACTATCGCCGAACGCCCTGGCAAGGGGAAGGCCAAGCCCTGCCAGGCAAAACGCTCACAGGGCACGGCGCTGTGCCGCAGTTTTCTGGCCCGCGGCAAACCGCCGCGCCGCGATGTCTGCGGCGCCGGGCGGCGCAAGACCGCTTGATGCGAAGAGCGACTAACCCGGGGCCGGGTTCTCTCCCGGCTGGTGGAAAAGGCCGGGCGGCTGAAAACCGGGGTCAAAAACCGTGTTTTCGGGCTGGATTTGCGGCCCTCGTCGAAGGCCGAAAAACGGCGGGAATTCCGGGTCTTGCGGCTCGGCAAAGCGATCCAAAACCGGTACAATTCAAGTTCGCGCTTGCGACGCAGTTTTGCCCCCCAATTCCCACGCTGTCTGGACGGACCCGCAGTGGTAAATGGCGTTAGTACGATCCCTCTGCCAGGGCTCCAAATCGACTCTTCCCACGAGCCGAATTCGGGTGCCCTAAACCCACAGGCGCGGAGTCCCGGCACGCGGAATCTCGAAACGCAGTCCAGGCCCGCGCCGGAATTCGTCGTCGGTCCCGAGAACCGTTTGGCCTCGGCGGCGGTCGCCGCGTTTTTCGAGCACCGGGCCAACCGCTATAGCCCGCTGGTGATCTACGGCAGCTCGGGCTCGGGCAAATCGCATCTGGTCCGCGGTTTGGCGCAATGGTGGCGCGAGGAAAATCCCGGCTGCAACGTGCGGGTGATGGGGGGTGCGGATCTGGCCCGCGACTACGCGCAGTGCGCTCGACGGGCAGACGCTGTCGGCCTGGCGGGCTCAGGTTCGCGGCTGCGACCTGCTGGTGCTGGAAGACCTGGGTCAATTGGCCGGCAAAGCCACGGCGCAGCAGGAATTGATCCACATGCTCGACGACCTGGCCGCCCGCGATGCGATGGTGGTGGTCACGGCTCGCTGGTTGCCCCAACAAATCGTGGCGCTTCAGGCCGGATTGAAAAGCCGCCTGATGGCCGGCCTGAGCGTGCCGCTTGCGCTTCCCGGTCCGGGCGCCCGCCGTACCATTGTGGAACAACTGGCCGAAGCCCGCGGGCTGACGCTGCCCAAGGGCGCGCTAGCGGCATTGGCCAGCGGGCCGAATGTGCCGGTCACTGCGCTGCACGGTGCGATTCGACAACTGGAGCTTGCCACGCGTGTCGCGGCGCTGCACGGCGACGATCTGTCGCGGTTGGCCGAGCGGCATTCGCCGCCAGACTCGCCCGCGCTGGCCGACATTGCGCGCGCGACGGCCAAACACTTCGGGCTGACGCTGGCCGATCTGAAAAGCCCTTCGCGCCGGCAAGCGGTGGTCGCTGCTCGCAGTGTGGCCATTTACCTGACACGTTTGCTGACACAAACCAGCCTCGAGCAGATTGGCCGATTTTTCGGCGGCCGCGACCATACGACGGTGCTGCACGGTCAGCGCCGCACCGAAAAACTGTTGCGTCGCGATCCGGCCACGCGACACGCGATATCCGAATTGAGAAAAACACTGGCGGCAAAATGACGAACTGTTGGTAATGACATGGGTTGTTTGAGAAAGACACGCTCCGCGCAGCATCCTTGGGGAAAAGTTGTCGCCCGACTGTCGATGGCTGCCATTGATCGGGCGGCCATGAACATCGAAATTGCCAGGTCCCCAAAAATCGCTCGCCGGACGACCCTTGACCAACGTTGCATGAACACTCAACCGACAACTTTTCCAGAGCCGACCGGGGCGGTTGCGGTAGCTCTAAATGCCGACCCCTAAGCGGCTTTTGTCGCGCGGGGTGCGGCCGGCCGACAATTCCGCCGGCGCATTACTACTACTGCTAAATCAAAGACTTCTTATAAGAGAACAGGATCCGCCGAGGCGTGGGTCCGCCGAATTCAAGCATCGGAAAGGCACACTCCAACCATGAAAGTCAATTGCGACCGCGAAGCCTTGCTGGCTGCCTTTCAGACGGCCGCAGCCGTAGCGCCCAGCCGCAGTCCAAAGCCGATCCTGCAAAACGTCAAGCTCGAGGTGAGCGAAACCTCGGCCATCGTTTTGGCGACCGATCTGGAGGTGGGCGTGCGCAGTTCGGTACTCGGCATCGACGTGCAAGTGGCCGGCGCCGCGGTCTTGCCGGTGGCCCGGTTCGGCTCGATCTTGCGCGAGAGTTCGCGACGAGCGGCTGCGCATCGAGGCCGACTCGCAGGGTACGCTGATCCGGGGCGAACGTAGCGAGTTTCGCCTGCCTGCCGAGAACCCCCACGAGTTTCCGGCGGTGGCCGACTTCACCGAGTCGAAATACCACGAGCTGCCGGCCCGCTGGCTCAAGGAGCTGATTCGTCGCACGGTGTTTGCCACCGACAATGAGAGCAGCCGCTACGCCTTGGGCGGCGTGCTGTTGGAATTTTCGGCCGACAAGATCATCGGCGTCGGCACCGACGGCCGGCGCCTGGCCAAGATGGAAGTGCCGGCCAAAAGCGTCGAAGGGCACCAATCCGGCGATAGCATGACCATCGTGCAAACGAAGGCCATGACCCTCATCGAGCGGACCTTGACGGATCCTGAGGCCGTGATCCAAATTGCCGCCAGGGCCAACGAAGTGCTCGTCAAGACGCCACGCACCACCATCTACTCGCGACTGGTCGAAGGCCGTTTTCCCAAATGGCGCGACGTGTTTCCGCAGCGCACCGGCGCGGTGCAGATCGAACTCACGGTCGGCCCGCTGTATTCGGCGGTCCGGCAGGCGGCTATCGTCACCAGCGAGGAAAGCCGTGGCGTCGACTTCACCTTTGAAGATGGTTCGCTGGTGCTCAGCGGCCGCGCGGCCGAGGTCGGCCAATCGCGGATCGAACTGCCCGTGGCCTACGACGGCTCCAAGCTGAGCATCGCCCTGGATCCGCGCTACTTGAGCGATTTTCTCAAAGTGCTCGATCCGGAAAAGACCTTCACGCTCGAACTCAAGGATTCCGAAAGCGCCGCGGTATGCACCACCGACGACGGTTACGGCTACGTGATCATGCCGCTGGCCCGGGATCATTAAACCGCAGGGGGAACACCCGATTCGATGTCCAGGCCCAAGGCGATCGGCAACATTCTGGCAGAACTGCTCGCGCGCCGCGGCTACGCCCGCGTGCAGTCCGAAGGGACCTGCGGCGCCGCTTGGACCCAGGCCGCCGGAGACGCCATAGCCGCTCATTCGCGGGCCGGGCAAGTTCGCCGTGGAGTGCTGGAGGTGCAGGTTCGCAACTCCACGCTCGTGCAAGAATTGACATTCGAGAAGACACGCCTGATCGCAAAATTGGCGGAACTTGCGCCTGACGAAAAGATTCGCGATCTGAAATTTCGCGTCGGAATCATCGACTGACACTTTGCCGGCAAGATTCGCGGCCCCGGGGGCTCAAGGCAATCACCTTAGTCATTCTTTGCGGCGCACGTTGAACGGATCGATCACGCTACACAAGCGAACGGTATTTGCAAACGAGGTAGGTAACCGATGATGGCCGAAGAAAAGAAACACCACGCCAAAGATAAGCAGCCGGAAGCGGCCAAAAACAGCGCCGACCAGCCGCAGGACGCGCCGCGCGACGAGGCGCCCGCGCCCAACATCGAAATGCCCGACCTGGAAAAGATGGAGGGCGAATACGGCGTCGGCCAGATCCGCGTGCTCTCCGACCTGGAGCACGTCCGCCAGCGCTCCGGCATGTACATCGGCAACACCGAATCCTCCGGCTTGCACCAGTTGGTCTACGAAGCGGTCGACAACTCGATCGACGAGGCCATGGCCGGCCACGCCCACGAAGTGTCGGTCACCATCAACGTCGACGGCTCGATCAACGTCTCCGACGACGGCCGCGGCATCCCGGTCGAAACCCATCCGGACCTGGGCATCTCCACGCTCGAAGGGGTCATGACCAAGCTCAAGTTCGGCGGCAAGTTCGACAAACGGGCCTACAAAACCTCCGGCGGTCTGCACGGCATCGGCGTCAAGGCCGTGAACTTTCTGTCCGAATGGTGCGAGGTGGAAGTCCGCCGCGACGGCCACGTCTATCAGCAGGAATACGAACGCGGTGTGCCCACCGGCCCGTGCGCCGGGTGGGCAAGTCGGACAAGACCGGCACCAAAACCACGTTCAAGCCCGATCCGCAAATTTTCGGCACTGCTCAAGTTCGACTACAACATCCTGCATCGCCGCTTGCAGGAGCTGGCCTTTCTCAACAAGGGCGTCAAAATCGCCTTTCACGACCTGCGCAACGGCCAAGGCGAGACCTTCCAATACGACCGCGGCCTGCTGCAATTCATCGAACACTTGAACCGCGCCAGCGAGCCGCTGCATCGCGACATCATTTACGTCGCCCGGGAACATGGAAAACGTGGGCGTGGAAGTGGCCCTGCAGTACACGGGCGAATTCACCGACCAACGAACACTCGTTCGTCAACAACATCAACACCGTCGACGGCGGCACGCACCTGTCCGGCTTTCGCACGGCCCTCACCCGGGCGCTGTCCAGCTACGGCAAGACGCACAACCTCTTCAAAGACCTGACGCCCAGCGGCGAAGATTTTCGCGAAGGGCTGACGGCCATCGTTTCGGTGCGCGTGCCCGAGCCCAAGTTCGAGTCCCAGACCAAGGTCAAGCTGAACAACGGCGAGGTGGAGGGGATCGTCAACTCGGTGGTGGGCGAGTTCTTGGGCAATTTTCTGGAGCAGAATCCGCGCACCGGCGAAAGTCGATCGTGCAAAAGGCCCTGTTGGCGGCCGAAGCCCGCGAGGCGGCCCGCAAAGCCAAGGCCCTGCTCCGCGAACGCAAGGGCGCCCTGTCCGGCGGCGGTTTGCCGGGCAAGCTGCGCGACTGCACCAGCCGGACGTCGAACACTGCGAACTGTACCTGGTCGAGGGAGATTCGGCCGGCGGCAGCGCCGAGGGGGGCCGACTGCGCGAATATCAGGCCATCCTGCCGCTGCGCGGCAAAATCATCAACGCCTACAAATCGCGCGAAGACAAGGTGCTGGCCAACGAAGAAGTCCGCAGCATGATCTCGGCCATCGGGTCGGGCATCGGCGAAGATACCGACCTGATCGAAACGCCGC
Organism: uncultured Planctomycetaceae bacterium; assembly: GCA_963793635.1. Lineage (GTDB taxonomy): Bacteria > Planctomycetota > Planctomycetia > Pirellulales > PALSA-1355 > CAWCAX01. The sequence continues at coordinate 2,158,735 of CAWCAX010000004.1, read as the reverse complement.
TACGGCAAGATCGTGATCATGACCGACGCCGACGTCGACGGCTCGCACATCCGCACGCTGCTGCTCACGTTCTTCTATCGCCAGATGTACGAACTGGTTGCCAAGGGCTTTGTCTACGTCGCCCAGCCGCCGCTGTTCCGCGTGAAGAACAAAAAAGACACCTACTACGTGCAGACCGAAGACGAAATGAAAGGCCAACTGCTCGACTTGGGCCTGGCCGAAGCCGTGTTCGAGCCGGGCGACGGCCGCAAGATCGAAGGCGAGCAGATGGGCAAGCTGGCCCGCACGCTGGCCGCGATGGAAGACTCGATCATCGCCCTGGAGCGGCGCGGCGTCAGCCTGCGGATCCACGCCCTGCGGCAGGACCCCAGCTCGCTCAAGCTGCCGATCTATCACGTCTTTCTGGGCAGCCACGAGCATTGGTTCACCAATCGCGAGCAGCTCGACGCGTTTGTGGCCCAGCAGGAGGAAAAGACGGGCGGTGAATTGGCCGTGGCCGACAGCCTGGCCACCGCGGCCGCCCGCTTCGCCGTTGCCGGCCGAACAGGCCGACGGCACGGCGGGCGCCAACGGCAAGGGCATTTCAAAGCTGCACATCGTCGAGCTGCACGAGGTGCGCACGATCAACACCATGCTGGCCGATCTGACGCAGCTTGGCTTTTCGATCAACGATCTGATCCCGCAGGATCGCACCGGCACCGAAGAGCCCCGTTTCATCCTCCGCCGCGGCGAGCACGCCACCGGCCTGGAAGATTTGCGCGGTCTGCTGCCGGCCGTCCGGGCCGCCGGCGAGCGCGGGCTGACGATCACCCGATTCAAAGGCCTGGGCGAAATGAATGCCGAAGAGCTGCGCGACACGACGCTCGATCCGGCCAACCGCACGCTGCTTCAAGTCACGATGCAAGACGCCGGCGCCGCCGACGAGCTGTTTCGCATCCTGATGGGCGACAAGGTCGAGCCCCGCCGCGAATTCATCGAGAAGCACGCGCTGGAAGTGCGGAATTTGGACGTGTAAGGGCGGTGTGTGATGGCGGACACAAATGTTGGCCAATCGGACATAAATCTTGGCCACTTGAGACACAGTTTTTGGCCAAGATTTAAGCTGGCGCTGAGCTACTCAGGTGATTCACCCGAATTGTCCGGAGGAAGGTGGCGCAAATCGCTCAACGATGCAACCGGCCGCCGCGTTTCCCTTGATTTCGCACGTTATCCGAGAGAAAATACCGGCATGGTCATTCATGGTCGGGTGCAGAACGGCGTGGTCGTTTTGGAAGCTGGTCTGACATTGCCGGAAGGCATGCAGGTAACCATCACGTGTCCGACTGCGCCAAGTAGCGAGCCGGCTCCGCAGAAGCGTCGAGTCAATTTGCCGCTCGTGTCGTCCAATTGTCCCGGCACGTTGAGGTTAACGGCCGAGCGGATCGCTGAGCTTCTGGACGACGAAGATGTTTCTGCCTGACCGCAATCTGTGGATCGCATTGGGGTTTAGCCGACACGTCCATCACCTGGTTGCCAAGAGTTGGTTTGAAACCGTACCGGACCAGCAGTGCTGCTTCTGTAGATTGACGCAGCAAGGGTTTCTGCGGCTTGCGTCGAATCCCAAGGTCCTCGACGACGAAGCAGTGTCGATGCAGGAAGCCTGGCGGCTTTACGATGCGTTTGCGGACGATCCTCGCGTCACGTTTGCCGACGAGCCGGCATGCCTGGAGCTGTTGTGGCGAAACTACACGCAAAGAGGGTCGTTCTCGCCGAAGGTCTGGAACGACGCCTATCTGGCGGCATTCGCCCGGACAGCGGCGTGTGAGTTGGTCACCTTCGACAAGGGGTTCGAGGCTTACCAGGATATGACGTGCAGAATCCTCGTATAGTCGCGACCTCTGACCGGCCGCGAAAGGTGAACTATCCGGACGCCATTGCCAATACCTACAAACTTAATGTCCGAAAACGAACGTGCCGATCGGAAGCAATGTTTGCCGGTAGTGCGCTAAGTGCGGACTGGCGTCGAATAATTGACGTACCCGATGCAAGGTAGTCACTCATGGCGACGAACCAACATGTAACGGCAACCGATTCGCCGCACCACGGCGTTGCTGCAACGTTCGAGGAGCAATTGGCTATCGATCCGAGATGGGCCTTGAGCGAAGGAAGTCTGTTCTTCGAGGATAAGGGCGCGGTCCAGGAATCGCTGCGCAGGATCGCGGCTCGACTTAACGAGTTGGGGATTCCGTATGCCATCGCGGGCGGAATGGCCCTGTTTCAACATGGATATCGGCGATTCACCGAAGTCGTCGATATTCTCGTGACACGTGATGGCTTGAATGCGATTCATAAGGGACTTGACGGACTCGGCTACGTCCGGCCGTTCGAGAAGAGCAAAAATCTCCGCGACGCGCAGTCCAAGGTGAAGATCGAGTTCCTCGTTTCGGGCGAGTATCCAGGCGATGGAAAGCCGAAGCCCGTCCGGTTCCCTGAACCGCAAAACGTCGCAATCGAGTGCGACGGCATCCAATTTCTCAATCTGCCGGTGCTCATCGAGCTCAAGCTGGCCTCTGGGATGACAGGCTCGGACCGATTGAAGGATTTGGCCGATGTCCAGGAGCTCATCAAGCATTTGAATCTGCCCCAGGATTTCCAAGCCAGGCTGAACGAGTCCGTCCGCGAGAAATATTTGGAGTTGTGGGTGGCCAAGAACGACCGCACTGACGACGAAGCCGAACTACTGGACGACGACGCGGAGTGAACTCCTACGATGGTCGGCCCGCGCAAAATCGAGCCGTTGGACGACGCGATGGTAGCGACGCTGCGCACCAAGACGCCGGCCGAACGGCTGGCGATGGCTTTCGATTGCAGCCGCACGGTGCGCGTTTTGATCGCGGATCAATCGCGATCACCGCCTTTCTGGGTTGGGCGACGTGAGCGCTGAGGAGCCGCGCGACACGACACTCGTCCGGCCAGCCGACGTCGCCCTTGATTCTCCGCGTTCGCTGGCCGAAGATGGAGTTTTGAATCCATTTGCCGCTCGTGCCCCCCCTCGTCCCCGCAGTTTGGCGAATCTGACATAAATCCTGGCCACTTGAGACAAAGCTTTTGGCCACGATTTAAGCTGGCGTCGAGCTGTCCACGTGATTCGGCGGAATCATCCGCAGGAAGTTAGTGCAAGCCGTTGATGGGTAGCGTAGGACGGCCTGTCACGGTCGTCCTACATCGCGAATGGTCGCTACAACTTCGCTCCGAGCGAGCAGATTATTGACGCTGGTGGCTGGACAACCTATAAATAAATCAGGCGATGGGGGGGTCGCCTTTAACCGCTGCCCTTTGCGGCAGCTGATAACTCCTGCTGTTGAGATACGATCTCTTGGCAGGAGCTTCTTCGAGAGCGGCCAGTCTCGTGATACCCTCCGTGGTCGCTTTGTCATGCCGGCCGCGAGTTCTCAGAGGATCCAAAGCGGCTCAATGCACGCGCGGAGCGCAAATCCAGTGTTCGTTTTTGGAATTTAGCATGGGCAACACGGAAAATGCCCAGTCGATCCCTTGCCTCATCGGGCCATTTCGGTCCAGCTTCGTACCGCTCGTCCGCCAAGAGTTCGTCAAGTATCGGGTTCGATGTCGCAGAAGACGCCCCGCGTACCGGAGTCGCCGAATGGATGCGCGGCGAGATGCGCGGGAATGGCGCGAGGTCGACCGGCCGCGAAGTGGCGAGCGGCAGTAAGAGCCATGAAACCCCATTGTCGGAGCAGTAAGCGCGATGAAACCTTTTGTCGTTGTCACGCGGCGCACAGTCATCATTCTCGTGGTTGTTGCCACGCTCGCAATTGGCGGCGTCCTGGCTTGGTCGCAGATGGGAGCCGCTGTCGGCATTGAAAAGTTCTTCGGCGGCAAGCTCAAGTCTCATTTTCAGAATCACGACGAGGAATCCCGCCCCGAGCAGAAGATCATCGTAACCAGCCCGAAAGTCGAGGACGTCATTGTCACCGAGTCATTTGTTTGCCAGATTCGCTCGCAGCGTCATATCGAGGTCCGTGCCTTGGAGGGGGGTTATCTCGACAAGATCTTGGTCAACGAGGGTCAGGCGGTGAAGCAGGGGGACGTGATGTTCCAGATTCTACCTACTCTTTACAAGGCGAAGTTGGACTCCGAAAACGCCAAGGCCAAACTCGCGCGCTTGAAGTATGAGTACGCCCAGCAGTTGGTCAAGGACAAAGTGGTCTCTCAGAATGAGGCTGCACTCATGCAGGCCGAACTGGCACAAGCCCAGGCCAACGCCAACCTGGCAGGGGCTGAATTTAGCTTTACCGATGTCAGAGCACGTTTCGACGGCATTGTCGATCGCCTGCTTCAGCGGGAGGGCAGCCTCATCAAGGAAGGGGACATCCTCACGACATTGGCTGATAACAGCGTGATGTGGGTTTATTTCAACGTGCCCGAGAAATACTACCTCCACTACATGGCTACCCGGAACGAGCGTGAGAAAGACGACAAGATCGATCTCGTGCTGGCGAACGGCCAGACGTTCCCGCAGGCCGGCAAGATCAGTGCGATCGAGGCCGATTTCAACAATCAGAATGGGAACATCAAATTCCGCGCGGATTTCGTGAACCCGGACGGTCTACTGCGTCACGGTCAGACCGGCACGATCAAAATCCGTCGACCTCTGAAGGACGTCCTCGTCATCCCCCAGCGGGCGACGTTCGAACTCCTCGACAAGCGATACGTTTGGATCGTAGACAAGAATGACATCGCGCACCAGTCCGCGATCACCGTCAAGTACGAACTAGAGGACATCTTTGTAGTCGGCAGCGGCCTTGACGTGAGCGACAAGATCGTTCTGGAAGGGCTTCGGGAGGTTGAGGAAGGCGAAAAGGTAGAATATGAGTTTCGTTCTCCGGACGAGGCTCTGAAGAACCAGAAATTTCATGCGGAATAGCAACCTGTCAGCGACATTGACGACGCCGAACATAATGAGATAGGTTCTGAATCGTGTTCTCGAAAATCCTCACTCGGCCGGCATTCGCGATCGTTATCTCGATCGTCCTGTTATTCCTGGGGGTGCTGGGAATCAAGACCCTCCCGATCGCACAGTTCCCCAACATTGCGCCGCCGACGGTCATGGTTTCCATTTCTTATCCCGGCGCCAGCGCCAATGTGCTGGTCGAATCGGTCCTGATTCCGTTGGAGCAATCCATCAACGGCGTCCAGAATATGCGGTTCATTTCCTCGGCCGCGACCAGTGCCGGTGAGGCGACGATCGTCATCTATTTCGAGCCGGGCACGGATCCAAACATTAACGTCGTAAACGTGCAAAATCGGGTCAACATCGTGCTGTTCCAGCTCCCGCCGCTGGTGGTCCGAGAGGGAATACTTGTCAGCCAGGTCGTGCCGAGCATGTTGATGTACGTGAACATCTTCAGCAAGGACCCAAGCGCCGACCAGAAAGACCTGTTCAACTTTGCCAATGTCTATGTCATGCCGCGGCTCAAGCGGATCAAAGGCATGGGCATTCCCAGGAACCTCGGCAACCGCATCTATGCGATGCGGGTGTGGCTCGATCCTGACCGCATGCGCGCCTACGACGTATCCAGCGAGGATGTCATGAAGGCGATCTCGGAGCAGAGCGTGATCGGCTCGCCGGGACGACTCGGGCAGGCCACAGGGAAGACGTCGCAATCGAAAGAGTACGTGTTGACCTATAGCGGGCGCTTCAACAAGCCGGAGCAGTATGCAAGCATCATTTTGAAAGAGAATCCCGACGGCGAGATCCTGCGTCTTAAAGATATTGGCGAGGTGGAGTTGGGGCCCCAATTCTTCGACATTTATTCCGACATCAACGGCCATCCCGCGGCATCCATCGTTCTCAAGCAAGCCCCAGGATCCAATGCCGCCGAGGTAATCGAGGCGATCAAGACGGAACTCGAAAAAATCAAGAGGCAGTCATTCCCTCCCGGAATGAGCTACGAATTCGCGTACGACGTTTCACAATTTCTGGACGCCTCGATCGAGAAGGTGCTGCACACGCTACTTGAGGCGTTCATCCTGGTGTCCCTCGTGGTCTACATGTTCCTCGGGGATCTGACGATCCACGCTGATCCCGACACTCACGGTTCCAGTGTCGCTGGTCGGCACCTTCTTTGTCTTGCAGTTGTTGGGGCTCTCGATCAATCTGATCACGCTCTTCGCAATGGTTCTGGCGATTGGCGTTGTGGTGGACGATGCGATCGTGGTGGTCGAGGCGGTGCATGTCAAGATGGCCCAGAAACACTTGTCCCCCTACCTGGCAACGGAGGAGGTCATGCACGAGATCTCCGGCGCAATCATTGCCATCACCCTCGTGATGACGTCCGTCTTCGTTCCGGTGACCTTCATCCCCGGAGCGGTCGGCACCTTCTATCGCGAGTTTGGGATCACGATGGCCACAGCCATTGTTCTGTCAGGCTTGATTGCCCTGACATTGACACCCGTGCTCTGCGCCATGATTCTCAAGCCCCACAGTCACACCGGCAGCGACCCGCACACGAGCCCTGACGCCGGCACGAGTGACATGAAAAGGCCGCGCGGACTGGTGGTTAAGCTGCTTGTTGCGCTGGGAGGATTGTTTGTCTTGGGGGGAATAACGTATCTGGCGTATGAGCTATGGGGGCCGATTGGCTTCGGGCTCATTCTTCTGCCGTTCTTACGAGGGCCTTTTGACCGCGCTGTCGAGAAGGTCACAGGCGGCTACACCGCCCTCGTGCAGCGGATTGCCACTCGCCGCACGCTGACCCTGGCCGTCGTCGGATGCTTTGCCGCCGGTATTGTGATTGTCGACACGCATCTGGCGACGGGCTTTATCCCGGGCGAGGACCAGGGCATCATCTACGCCGTCCTCCAGACGCCTCCAGGCTCAACGCTGGAATACACCAACGCTAAATCCCAGGAACTCGAGAAGATCGCAGAGGGGATCGAGGAGGTTTCTTCCGTCACCTCGTTGGCCGGTTACGAGGTTCTAACCGAAGGCCGCGGCTCGAATTCGGGGACCTGTATCATCAACCTGAAAAACTGGTCCCAGCGCAAGCTGACGGCACGCCAGCTCATTGTCGAGCTCAAAGAAAGATGCCGCCGGATGAGCAACGTGAAGCTCGAATTCTTTGAACCGCCCGCGGTTCCCGGCTTTGGCACCGCCGGGGGAATTTCGATGCTCGTGCTCGACATGACGTTCTCCGCGGATTACCAGCGACTAGGAGAAGTGACCAACAAGTTCATGACCGCCCTGAAGGAGCGCAAGGAGGTGGCGAACATGTTCACCTTCTACGCCGCCAACTACCCGCAGTACGAATTAATCATCGACAACGACGCGGCCATGCAGAAGGGTGTAACCATCAAGGCGGCGATGGACAACCTCAACATTCTCATTGGCAGCACGTGGGAGCAGGGATTCATTCGATTTAATTTCTTCTACAAGGTCTTCGTCCAGGCCAAGCCGCACTACCGGCGCTACCTGGAGGACCTGGACAACCTGTTCGTCAAGAGCGACAAAGGCGAAATGGTCCCCTACTCGGCGTTCATGACCATCAAGGAAAAGCAGGGTTTGAATGAGATCACCCGGTACAACCTATACACCTCTGCCGCCATTCAATGTGCGCCGGCGGCTGGCTACAGCACCGGTCAAGCCATCCAGGCGATCAAGGAGGTCGGCGCTCAGACCCTGCCTCGCGGTTTCGACGTCGGCTGGTCTGGTCTCGCTTACGACGAAGCAAGAAAGGGGAACGAGACAGTCTATATCTTCTTCATTGTCGTCGCCTTCGTCTATCTCGTGCTGATCGCGCAATACGAGAGCTTTATCCTGCCGTTGGCAGTAATTCTGTCGCTGCCCGTCGGGCTTTTCGGTGCCTTCTTCTTCCTGAAATCCGTGGGGTTGGCGAACGACGTCTACGCCCAGATTGGCCTGGTCATGCTGGTCGGTCTGCTGGCCAAGAACGCGATCTTGGTCGTCGAGTTCGCGGTCCAGCGACGCCAGGAGGGCGTGTCTCTTCCGGACGCGGCCGTCGAGGGTGCAAAACTGCGATTTCGGCCGATCCAGATGACCTCCTTTGCGTTTATCGCTGGTCTCATCCCCTTGATCGTGGCGACAGGCGCTGGGGCGATCGGGAACCGAACCATCGGAACCACGGCAGCCGGCGGCATGCTCGTCGGCACGGTCATCGGAGTTTTAGTCATTCCCGGCCTTTATTATTTATTCGGCCGGATTGACGGCGGCCGCAAGCTCCTCAAGGACGAGACGCGTTCCCCGCTAAGCGAGGTATTCGAGCAGAACGAGCAGAAGCCAGAATTCGGGCAGGGCGACTATTATTGAGCCTTGCAGCTGAGCGATCTATCAATGGCTCAGGCGGTGGGGTTCGCCTTTAACCGCCGTCCTTTGCGCAGCTGATAACTCCCGTTGCGGAGAACCCGATTAAGTTTCATGAGGAAAGAAGATTATGGCTTTAAGATTTCCGACCGATATTTAGGGGCAAGCTCTTGGGCCTTTTTCATCAACTTCGCCTGATCGGCCTTGTCGGGCTTGGGAGGCGGCGTCGTACGGGCTGCCACCTTCACACCGACCTGCGCGAAGAACTCTTCCTGCCCGGACGGTGCGCAAATGCATAGCAATCGCGCTGGTCGCTCCGCAGCATTGGTGAAAGAATGAGGCGCGTTGGCCGGAATGCTCAGGGTTTCACCGGCTCGCACGACTGACTTTTCGCCGCGGAAGGTGACGTCGATCTCGCCTTCGAGAAGTGTGAAGGACTCTTCGAAGTCGTGACGGTGGGAAGGCGGGCCGCCGCCGGGCGGGATGTGCATGTCGATGAGGCAATATCGACCATTGGTGTCGTCGCCCGAGAGAATGATCGTGTACGTATCTCCTACGAGTCCGATGTGGGGCAAACTTTGGTCGGTCTCGGGTCGCGCGACCCTAAGATTTCGTTTGAGGTTGTCGGACGGGATCGGGCTGAGGGGCTGAGAAGTGACGGAGTGTTCGTTCATCGGATCTTCCTATTCAGGGTTTGAATTTGGCTAACGACTACTTCCGGGCATTCTTCGGGAAGAAAGTGTCCGCAGTTCGGCACCACACCGCCTTCCGCGTGCTTGCCGTCCAGGCTTCCCAGCGTCCCATGAACTCACACGTATTCCGACGCGTGTCAAAATACCACCGATTTATAACACCGTCAGGGGTTAGCCAACGGTAAGCAAGTCCTCCAATATCCAGTGCAGTCGAGGGCGCCCATTCCTGGGCCGAATCGCACGAGCCGCGATGCTACCCGCCGTTATTCTGCTGAGTGCAGTCGACAGATGCTCAAACACAAGCATGCATGATCGAACTCGCGCGCGTCGGCCGGCGATTGATCGTTCGGCGATCCTTCGGGATAATAGTTTGCAAGCGTCCGAGAAATGAGGGTTACATCGTCGTTTCGAGCGCGCCACGTGCCAAACCTTTTGTCCCAAAACGGCCCGTTGGCCAAGATTTGTGTCCGGCGGCGGCGCAAGTTGCTTGGCGAAGGAGCGTGGAGGGACAGCATTTATGTCCGCCACCACGATCGGCCCACGCTGCATCCCTTCAAGCTTCCGACGAGCTTGCCTTTCCGAAGGCAGAATCGCGATCCAACTCTAACCGGAGTTATCCAACGGGGGGGTTCCGTTGTCGCGGTCGACCTTTTCCAGCTAAGCTGGACGATTCCGGACATCGACGTATGCGTTGCTAGCCATTAAAATCTGCTAGTTCCTCTCTCGGCTAATTTTCGATGCGATTCAAATGCCGTAGCTTGCAATGGTTGCAATACGATAGCTGACCGCTTTGGGAACTAGGACATGTACGGCCGTTCGGTCAGAATGCAAACTAGGTTTCGCAGTCGACCCGGCGAGCCTTGGTCTCGCCGCCTGATGATCGAGGCGCTGGAGACTCGTCGACTGCTCTCAGCCACCGCGGCCAACGACAGCTATGATGTCTCCAAGAATGTAAAGCTAACGGTCGCCGACCCAGGCGTCTTGGCCAACGACACCGACTCGGCCGGCCTGTGCGCTGACCGCATCCGTAGTCGGCGTCCCGACGCACGGCATTTTGAACTTCGACGCCGCGGGCGGTTTTTCGTACATTCCCAATACGGGTTACACCGGCGCGGACTCATTCAGGTACACCGACAGCGACGGGACGGCAACCTCTAACGTCGCCACAGTCAGCCTGACGATATCCAACGACGCTCCGGTCGTTGTGGCTCATAACTTTGCCCTGAACGAGAACCTGCCGCTAACGGTGCCGGCTCCCGGCCTGCTGACTGGTGCCAGCGATGCGAACGGAGACTCGCTGAGCGTGGTGCTGGTCGCCGGTCCGGTAAGCGGCCAGGTAACCGTCAGCCCCGGCGGCGGCTTTGTCTACACACCCAACGCGAATTACAGCGGTCCCGATTCGTTCACGTACAGCGCGAGCGACGGATCTCTGAGCTCGACCGCGGCCACGGTCTCGCTGACCGTCAACGCGGTCACGCAAGCGCCGACGGCGGCCGGCGAAGCGTACCACGTCGATGAAAACGGCCAATTGGTGATTGGTTCCAGCCCGCGCACGTCGGTAATGTCCGTTCCGCAGACCTACAACTGGTTGGTCTATGACGCGAACAGCGGCCTGCTATACGGCGACACGAGCACGAGCATCCAATCTATCAATCCGCAGACGGGGCAACTGGGGACGCCCGTTGCCGTCAGCGGAAATCCAGGGCGAATGGTCATCTCGAGCAATGGCCAATATATCTATGCCCTGGTCGACAACGGCGGCAACGTGCTGCGGTTCAGCACGGTGACCGGCAGCACCGACATGACCTTCGCCCTGCCCTCCGGGCTCCAGGCGGCCACCATTTCGGCGATTCCCGGCCGCCCCGAATCGGTGCTGATCAGCATGTACGCTCCGGGTGTCAGCCCGTCGGCCGATGGCACCGATGTCTTCCAGAATGGTGTCGAATTGCCCGACCACGTGGGCGCCGGGCTGGGAACCGGAGGGCCAGACGAGTCGTTGGTCGACCCCAATGGCGTGGACGCCTTTGGCTACGGCAGCGAGGACTCCACGAACGGCTTCATCTTCATGGCGATCGACGATAACGGAGTGCATGTGATTCCGGGTACCAGCCACCCCTTGTCCGGCCCGATCGGCAGCCTGGCCGAGGCGGATGGACTGCTGTTCAGCAGCACGGGGCAGGCAGTCAGCCTGGCTACTTCTCAATCGATTGGCACGTGGTCGGGGGGCGCAACTATGCGCTCGATGTGCCCAACAACAGGCTGTTTTCGATCCTCAATAACGGTTCGACGCAAACGGTCTTCTCGTACGTGCTCAACACCATGCAGCCGCTCAGCTCGTTCAACATCCCCGTCGCCGGAGTCGACAGCAACCTGACACGGTTCGGGCAAAACGGCCTGGCGTTTCTGGGCGGCAACGGACAAACGATCCTGGTGCAGTCCGACGTGATCTCGGGCGACCCTTATCGTGGCGTGCTGGCCGACAATACCGACCCCAATAATCTCCCCCTGACCGCGCAACTGGTCACCGGCCCGCAGCATGGAACTTTGACCTTGCATGCGGACGGCACGTTCATCTACACACCGTATCCGGGCTATTTCGGCGCCGACAGTTTCACGTATGCGTCCAGCAACGGCACGCTCAGTTCCAACCCGGCGACCGTCTCTTTGCAAGTCGATGCGCCGCCAATTGCGGTGGCGGGCAGCTACCGCGTCAACGAAAACACTGCGACGTCGGTTGCCGCCAACCAAGGGGTTCTTTCAAGCGCCATCGACCCCAACGGCTATCCGCTTTCAGCTTCGCTCGTCAGCGGCCCGGCGCACGGCACCCTGACGCTCAACAGCGACGGCTCGTTTACCTACGTCCCGGCAAACAATTATTTCGGTCCGGATAGTTTCAAGTTTACGGCCAACGACGCCTACTCCGGTTCCATCGCGACCGTGATCAGCCTCAATGTCATTGCGCCCCCGTCGGTGAGCCCGTCTCTGACCACGGCCACACTCGCCCAGGTCAGCGGCACGCTGAATTATGCCGTTGCGCCGACCGTTTCCGACTCCGACATGGCTGGTTCGCAGGACGAGCTGCAGTTGGCGTTGAGCACGGGCACACTCACCGTGCCCACCGGTACAACGGGTGTCACGATCGTGGCGGGGAGCAACGGCACCCCCAATGTGACGATTCAAGGTACTTTGGAGCAGCTTAATACCGCGCTTGCCAACCTGAACTACACGGCCGGCGACTCGACCAACGCGGCTGCTGGCGATAACGCCGATCGATCCAAACGTTGGATTCGGCGGCGGCGCATTGACCGGCGCGACCGCGACGGTGGCAATTTCGGTCATCGCGCAGCAGGCCCCTACCGTGACGGATACCGTTACCTTGGAAAACACCCAGTCCAAGTCGGGCTTGGTGATTCGGCCCGCATCCCAAGCTGGGGGTGCGGTCACGGACTTCCAAATCACGGCGATCACCGGTGGCTCGTTGTTCTTTGACGACGGAACTACGCCCATCGTCGATGGACAGTTCATTACCCTGGCGCAGGGCGCGGCCGGACTCAAATTCACGCCCACGACTAACTCCATCGCCCAAGGCAGCTTCGAGGCGCAGGCCTCGACAAACGACAGTGCCGCGGGGCTCAGCGGTGTCGTTGTCACGGCCACGATCACCATCGGAGCACCCCCCGCGAGCAGCGTCATCACGACGACTCCGGCGAGGACGTCTTTAACCAGCTTTCCAGTTAGTTGGACGGGGACACCGGGCGCCGCTGGAACGCCGATCGCCTTTTTCAACATTTTTGTTTCCGTGGACGGCGGTCCTTTTACGACCTGGTTCGCCGGCACCACGGCCACGTCGGCCCTGTTTTCCGCCGAAATGGGCCACTCCTACGGCTTCGCATCACAAGCCGTCGACGTCGACGGCAACGTCGAGCCGACTCATACCGTGCCTGATATCACGATCGTGACCACCGCTGTGCCTTGGCAGAATCCGGTCGATCCAGTGGATGTCAACGACGACGGCAGCGTCGAGCCGTCCGATGCGCTGGCGGTTATCAACTACCTCAATGCCGAAGGCGGGGGTTCGACCTTGCCCACAACCGCCATTGCAGGGTCGTATTTGATCGACGTGGTCGGCGACAACGACGTTGAACCGCAGGATGCTCTGCAAGTCATCAATTACTTGAATTCGGCTGTCGCGCCTCAGGACGTGGTCGCTCCGGCAGTGGCAACGTCTGTCGCCACGGCGGTTGCCGTTGCAGCCGCTCCCAGTGCGGGCGCGTCGGTCATTTTGGTGGGCGGCTCGCAGGTCCCTCAGAAAGCCGACACGGTGCCAGGCCTGTTGCTCACGGCGCTAACTACGAGTCCGGCCCTCGTGGCAACCAGCCTCAACGATACGCTTGTAGCAGTTTCCAGTGCAGGATCGGCTGGCAGCGCGCCGCGAGGAACTTCGTCTACGACTGCTGTTGAACTTTCGATCCGCTCGCTGGCGACGTCCTACAACCGGCTCCGGTCGACCGTGGGACAGGCCGACGCGGTCGATGCGGCGTTTTCCGAGTTGGTTTTAGAGAGAGCGGATGCATAGCGGCCACAAATCGGTTCGCCAGCTCGCGACTCAAATTGACCAGACCATCGACAGTGCGTCTCGCTTATGATGCTTGACCCGCGAAGAATCGAGCTACTGGACGACGCGACGGTGGCGGTGCTGCGCGCAAGACGCCGGCTGAGCGCCTGGCCATGGCTTTCGATTGCAATGAGACCGCACGACTGGTTATCGCCGGCCATTTGCGTGCGCTCCATCCCGAATGGACCGAAGCACAGATCCAGGCGGGCGTGGCCGGGAGAATGCTCGATTGAAGCAGCTCGACCTCTTGCGCCATGCGCTCGGCGTGCTGGAATCCCTCGGGATCGAGCACATGGTTGTCGGCTCGATGGCGAGCATGGCCTACGGCGAGCCGAGATTGACTCGCGATATCGACCTTGTGGTGAATCTACGTTCCGAACAAGTCGATCCGCTCTGCGATGCGTTCGCCGCGCCCGAGTTTTATGTCAGTCGTGACGCGGCCCGGGAAGCGGTTCGCCAGCGCAGCCAATTCAACGTCATTCACCCTGGCTCGGGGAACAAAGTCGATTTGATCGTCGCCCGACTTGATGCCTGGGGACAATCACAACTCGCACGGCGCAAGGCGGTCACGATTCTGCCGGGCTTAGTCGCCCGTACTGCCGCGCCGGAGGATGTTATTCTCGGCAAGATGTGGTACTACCAGGTTGGCGAGCACGAGAAACATTTACGCGATATCGCCTCAATGCTCCGCATCAGCAGCAGCGAAATCGACCGGGACTATATAACTCATTGGGCGCGAGAACTTGGACTGACTGACGTCTGGCAAGCGGCTGTTGCCCGCGTCGACAATTCATCCTGAACGACGCGGGTGCCCAGTCAGCCCTGATGCGATGGATCGACACACGGGCATTTTACTCACCGCAGGGGACGCAGAGGGCCGCGGAGTAGCGAATGATCAGCTATTCCACTCTGCGACCCTCCGCGGCCTTGCGGCAAAATCTCCCTGGGCCCGGCCTAAAGAACGCGACATTTCCGCTGGGCTGCGAGACCGCCCCCGGCGGCCTCACACCTTAACGTTGTCCAATTCCTGCATCTCCGCGTCGTCGAGTTCCACCAGGGCCGCGGCGGCGTTCTGGTCGAGGTGCTTGACCTTTGACGTTCCGGGGATCGGGAGCATCACCGGACTCTTTCGCAGCAGCCAGGCGATTGCCAACTGAGCCGGCTGGGCGCCGAGCTTTTTTGCCGCTCGGGCCAGCGGGCTGCCGGGCTTGGCCAACCCGCCGGTGGCCAGCGGGAACCAGGGAATGAAGCCGATGTTTTCGCGCGTGCAATAGTCGAGCACCGCTTCGGCGTTTCTGTCCACCAGGTTGTATCGATTTTGCACCGACACGATCGGAACGATGCGCCGCGCCGCTTCGATTTGCGCGACGTTGACCTCCGACAGGCCGACGTGCCGCACCTTGCCTTCTTTCTGAAGATCTTTGAGCAGCCCGAATTGCTCGTCGCGCGGCACCGCCGGATCGATGCGGTGCAACTGAAACAGGTCGATGCGATCCACGCCCAGTCGGCGCAAGCTCATCTCGCACTCCTGGCGCAGGTACTCCGGTCGGCCCAGCGGCGTCCATTGGTCGGGCCCCGTTCGCAGCAGGCCGGCCTTGGTGGCAATCACCAGAGAAGCGGGGTACGGATGCAGGGCTTCGTGGATCAGTTCTTCGGCCACGTACGGCCCGTACGAATCGGCGGTGTCGATCAGGTTGATGCCCAGCTCGACCGCATGCCGCAGCACGGCGAGCGACTCGTCATGGTCGGCCGGCGGACCCCAGATGCCGGGGCCGGGAAGTTGCATCGTGCCGAAGCCCAGGCGATATACCGGCAGGTCGCCGCCGAGGGTGAAGCGGCCGCTTTTGACCGCGGGCGCGGTGTCGGAGAATTGAGCAACCTGGTGTGTGGCAGCCATGGAAGGTTCCTTTCGTATTGGAGTCGTGGATTCGACCAGAGCCGGCTACGATTATTGCCGATAAGGGGTCGATAACGCTAATCATCGCCGCTCCCCCCGGATGGGCGATGGGTTGCGGTGGAAGGGTCGGGGACGAAAGCAGGCTGCGCAAATTTGCTATAAGGCGCGGCCTACTGGTCGACGGCCCGCACGGTGGTGATCGATTTGAAGCGCTCGTGATCGGCGAATTTCCAAACCACTTGCTTGTTGCGGGTGACCTCGAAGGCGTGGGCCCCCCGGCCCTCGGCTCCGCGGATGAAGTTGCCGACCAGGTAGTTGCCATTGGGCAAAACTTGCAGGCTGCTGATCCAGGTCAGATTCAATTCCGGCGCGTCCGAGTCGCCGAACTCCCACACGATTTTGCCGGCCCGATCGACTTCGATCAGCCGCTTCTGGGTGCCGCAGGCGATCAGCGTGTTGCCGCCGGCCAGCCGCAGCGCGGTCCCGCAATGGGTGACGTTCTTATATTCCCAGATCACGTTGCCCTGCGGGTCGACCTCGCGGGCGGCCCCCTCCCCTTCGTGCGCGGCCAGCACGTGCCCGTCGGGCAACTGCTGAATATTGCGCACTTGCTGATGAAAGTGTTCGTCGCTGGTCACCAGCGGCGTGGTGCGAACGATCTCACCCTGCGGATCGACCTCGACAGCCCGTGGCGGCCCTTGCTCGGCCAACAGCGTGTTGCCGCTGGCCAACCGCTCAAAGCCGAGCACCTGCGGACATTTGCTGAGATAGGTCCAAACCGGTTTCTGGTCGCGGTCGATCTCCACGACGCCCGTCGGGCTGCCGCCGAACGCGTAGACAATGTGGCCACCTGCCAGCGGCTGAAAGATGACCGCGACGCTGGGCGGCTTGTGCTCCCAGATCAGCTTGCCGTCCTCGTCCAGCTCGACCAGTCTGTTCTGCGTGTTGCCGTACTCGAAAAACACGATGCGGTGCTTGCTCGGCGGCTCGGCTTCGGCCGCCGATGTCGCTACCGGCAATGCCACGACCGCCAGCGCCCCAGTCGCCGAGCAAAGAACGCGCAGGCCCAGAAACGTTGGAACATACTGGAATCCTCGATTCTCAAGCAAAGACGCGATGGCCTGGCCGGCGTTATGATAACAATTTTACGAGGCGGCCGCCGATGCAAGTTAGGTTACGCCGCCGATGAGGCAGATCAAACGGACCACGGAGCGAAAAAGCCCTCTCCACGACCGTTTCGTCCTCAGGCCCTGACCCAACGACACTACGAGGTGCGATATGTCGCGTGCGACGATGCTGGTGGCGCTGGCAGTCCTCGCCTGCGCCTACCCCAGACTCTCTACGGCAAAGGAGGCCGACGTGGACATCGACCCGGGCTTGCGAGTCCGTTTTCCGGACCCCAATGTGTTTCAATCGCCGTATACCTGGCGGAACGAACAGGGTTCGGCCATCGCCCCGACCGGCGGCAGTTATTTGAAGGGCGTGGTCGAGGGATCGAAGTCGCTGCGGGCAAACGTCGATACGTCGATCAATGCCGGGATGGCCGCCGACGACATGCCGACACTCAAAGTCACGCTGGATGACGAGCCGCCGACGTTCGTCCAGTTTCCGCCGGGCGGAACGCAAGTGACGCTGGCGACCATGACGCCCCTGGCGCACCGCTTCCGAATCGAGGTCATCGGTGGAAATCAGATCAAGCCCGACGGCTGGCGCGGCACGTCGTTTCAAACCAAGATCGACAGCCTCGAGTTCGACGACGGAGCGGTTCTGTCGCCGCCGGCCGTGCGTGCCAAGCGGGCGCTGGTGCTCGGCGACAGCAACATCCAGGCTTACTTCGGCGAGGGGAGTGTCGGCCCGTACTACAAATATGTCGACTGCACGCTCTCCTGGCCCGGCTACGTGGCGTTTGCCTTCGACGCGGAGTTCGGCCAGATCGGCATCGGTTCGACCGGTTGGATCCATCCCGGACAGGGCGGATATCCGGCCATGCCCGACTGGTGGGACCATTACTCCGATCGCCAACCGCGCGATCTGACGCTGCAGCCCGACTATGTTTGGGTGGCCCTGGGCGCGAACGACCACAACGTCGAGCCGGCCCGGCTCGAGCAGACCATTCGGGCCTGGCTGGTTCGGGCGCGGCAGGCGTTTCCGGCGGCGCAGATTTTTCTGGTGGTGCCCTTCCACGGCGAGAACCGCGCGCCGGTAACCGCCGCCGCGGCGGCCGCGTCCGACGCACGGGTGCACCTGGTCGACCTGGGCCAGGAACTGCAATCGGCCATCCCGTTCAGCATGGGAAAGGCGACCTGGTTGACCGGCGACGGCCTGCACCTGCGGGCCGTGTATCAGGGCCTGGTGGCCACGGCGATTGCCCGGCAGTCGCAGGCTGCGCTGAGCCAGGCCGGCGGAGCGGGCCGATAAGGGGCGTGCGAACTCGAGATCTACGGCAGAGTGAAGGTCTCGCCATTGGCGATCGTACCCAACGCCTGCCAGACGGTCAGTCCGACGTCGTCGGCGATGAACTGGACCGAGCCATCGCACATTACCACCTGCACTCCGCCGGGATGATCGCTGCGCGAGGCGGCGGCCTGGCTGAAGACGGCGCCGGAGTCGGTGCAGGGCAAGTTCAGGCTCGGTTGATTCATGAAAGCGAGGCAAAAACCTGGGTACATGAGATCGGGATTCGGCGAGTTCGGCGGGGAGCGGGTAAACAGCAGTGCGCCGGGCGAGTTGTCGCACCAGTAGCAGCCTCGGTAGTCGTCAATGCTGTCCACTCCCTTGAGCATCTCACCCAAGGCCAACGTGTGGCTTGTGCCGTCCGTGATGTTCTTGATCCGCACCGGTACGTTGTAGGCGAAGGCGGCTGCCAGGTGTCCGTTGCTATTCTGCCACATCGATCCCTGGTTCACGTTGCCGGCAAAGGCCGCATAATTTGCGCGGGCAAGAAAACATTGCAAATCGGCGAAGAATTGCCAAAGCTGGGCCGCCGGATCGCTCGGGCACTGCAAGGTCGAGATGACCGTGGAAGCCGGTGCGTTGGGTCCGTGGCAATTCTGGGGCAGCGACGCGGTCCAAGTCCCGGGAGCGCCATACTGAAACGCGAAGTTGGCGTAGGTGCTCGTCTCTTCCAACAACGGATACAAATGGATCGCCCAACTGACGCGTCCGGGTCCGGCATCGGGCCCGTTGCCGATCACTCCCGGCGGGAAGCTGTGTTTCACGCTTTCGTAATTCAACAGCGCCAGGCCGAGCTGCTTCAGGTTGCTCGCGCATTGACTTCGCCGAGCCGATTCGCGGGCTGCCTGCACTGCCGGCAAGAGCAGCGCGATCAGGATGCCGATGATGGCGATCACGACCAGCAGCTCAATTAAGGTGAATCCGCCGAGCATGACGTCGGAACTGGAGACACCGAACTTGGAATGCCCGCCCTGAGGTCGTTTTGTGGTCCTCAACATGACCGTCAATAGTCCAGCGGTAACAGGACCTGGCCGTCGGAGCGATTGCCGAGCCATTGGTGCATTGGCAAATCGATTTCATAGCTCATCGTATGCACCGAGCCGTCGCAGAATGCCATCTGGAAGGCACTCGCATGGGCGCTGCCGAAGTTCACGTTACAGCCGCCGCCGTAACCGGGCGTGTCATGCAGCGGCGCGTAGCCCGGCGCGTTAACGGTCCAGCGAGAGGTGTCATAGTCGTAGCCCTGGTCCCAGCCTTGGTCGTCGTCGCACTCAAGCCCGGTGTCATAATTATCCGGATCAAGGTAGCGCTCGCCGATGAGATAGGTCTTGCCCAGCCCATCAGTGACGGTCTTCGCCGCAACCTGGCTGCGAACGTAGATCGCACCGGTGCCAAGCTGCACATCGGGCGAGAGAGCCACCCACTGCTGCTGGGTCATCGCGTCGCCCGCGGCCAGCGAAGACGGGGCGCCTTCATTACCATTCATGGTGTTGCCGCCGGCGTTGGCCGCGTAATCGCTCCGCCCGACACCCGCTGGTATTTTGGCGTTGAAATAGGGAGTCTGCGCATAGGGATACGCCTTGATATCACGGCGCGAAGGGCAAATGAATTGTGCGACTGGCGTCCCCAGGGTTTGAGTTTTGCCGGTGTTGTTCGGGTCTCCCCCCTTGCCGAGATCGTGCAGCGATTGCAATTCCAAATAAGGGAGGATGTTGTAATGCCAACCGCTCGGCTGCCGGGCGGTGAAACCCCGATCTGGATCGCCGGCCCACCAGGCGTTCCAGCCGCCGGTCGGAAAAAATCCTTGAGCCCCCTCGTGCTGGATGCAGGCCAAGGCCATCTGCTTCAGATTGTTGGCGCACTGCGTTCGCCGGGCGGCCTCGCGCCGCCTGGATTGCCGGCAGCAGCAAGGCGATCAGCAGACCGATGATCGCGATCACGACCAAGAGCTCGATCAGCGTAAAACCGGTGGCTGGCTTGCGTCTCATGGCCGAATCGTGCGGGTACGCTTCGTGAATTGCGATCGACGGGCGGCCAGCAGCTTGGTGAAAATCGCGTGGCGCGGCATTCCAGGCCGTGAAATGTCGCGACATTCACATGGGCAAGATGCTCGCGCCATTGGCGGTTACCTGCCCGATCTCGGGCGGGCGCTTGCTGCTATTTCGATTCCAGGTTGAAATCCCGCGTTGACCCGCCGGCATGTATTTCTACGCCGAGACCTCCAATGTACTCCTATACGTCTGCGGGATGATCTTTGCGTCTAAGCGCGGCGGCGGCGCGCTTTCCACAACAGCAGCGCCGCACCGATGCCGATCAGCACCAGCGACGCCGGCTCGGGCGTGGCAATGACAACGACGTCGGTAAACTGCAGGCCATCTCCGCCGCCCAGAATGAGTTGTGAATTCGTCGCATTGAAACCGTAAGTGGCGGCGTTGATGGTCTCGCTGTAGTTCGGGATAAACGGCCCGCCCGTGTACTTTGTTTCAAGCTGGAACAATGCTTGCTGGGTCGCCGCATTCCAGCTCATTTGAATTCTCTCGGTGTCCCCAAGGACGTCTGAGTCTGAGGAGATCGTGGTGTTCGGACCCACGCTTCCGTTGTCGCGCGTACCGAGGGTATAGCCGGTGCCGGAGTAGCCGGTCCAGCCATCAACGATGACGGCCAACGCGTTGGGGGGGCTTGCGGGCTCGTAGTACGAACCAGTCGCGTTGGAACTTCCCATGCCAAAGAACGCGATAGCCCCCGGGTCGGTTGTTGCCGGAAAGATCGCAGTCGCTGCGAACGTGAAGCTTACAGTCGAGTAATCGGCGCTGTTAGTGCCAAGGTAAATGCGCGGCCCGCTGCCAGAAGTCACCGTGAATGCGTCGCTGGCGTAACTCACGGTGGCGCTACCCCCCGGAGTGCCGAGCGTCAAATTCGGGCCGGGACCGCCGCCGCTAAAGTTCTCGGTGAAACTAATGGGGCTGGAAATCGCCTGACTGGCGAATGCCGGGAGGGAAAGGGCCAAAGTAAGTCGCACCACGGTGAACATGCTTGAAGTGAGTCTCATTGGGTCTACCTCGAATCCATTGAAAAAGGGGGGAATGGAAATGCGAATCGGAAACTTTCACAATCAACTGAGTGCGAGCCAGCAACACCTCCCAGGCTGAGAGAACAACCGTGCCCGAGCTTTCGCAATAAAGAACCAACGTCGCAGAGTGAGATTCAACGCGCAGGCTCCTTCTTGGCGGCCGGAGCGGTGGGCGCGGACGCATTGGGGTCGCCGATGGTCACGACGACATCGTCAAACTGAAGACCACATCCGCCGCCCAGGATGAGCTGCGAATTCCAGCGCAAAGCCGTTGTCCGATCCGTCGACGGTCAGGTGGTAGGTTGGCCGCAGTGGTCCGCCCGCAAAATCGGCGTCGAGCTCGAACAGGGCCATTTGCGTCTGCGCATTCCACGTCATCCGCAGCCGCACGGTCTTGCCGGAAAGTTTTGGAGAAAACGCGACGCCGGTGTCCGCGTTGGCCGAATTTTCGAATTTGCTGTCGCGGGTTTCCAGTCCGTTCGGGACGTCGTCGATGCGAACGACTGCCAAAGCATTGGGGCCGGCCGGCTCCAGGAATCGGCCCGCCGGCGTGCTAGTGCCCAGGCCAAAGAAAGCATCGCTCGCGGGATTGTTTCCCGCCGGCATGATGGCCGTGGCTTCGAAAACGAAGCTCACCGACGCATAGTTCGTCGACCGGGTGCCCAAATAAATTCGGCTCCCCTCGCCGGAAGTGATGGCGAAGGTTTCGCCGGAGAAGTCGACCGCGGGCGAACCGCCTTTCATGCCCAGCTCCAGGTTTGGGCCCGGCGTGCCGGCATGAAAATCTTCGGCGAAGCTGACAGGCGGCGGGCCGAATGGATTCGGACGATCCTCGGAGGGCTGGCCCGACTTCGGCTTGGACTGGGGCGAAATGGGTCGCAATACATTGCTGAATCGCGCCGCATCGGCTGGGATCCGGGCCGGCGGAAGTCCTTTGCCCAATCGCACCGCCTGGCCGGCCGACACGCGGATTGCCCGGTTGGATTCGGGCCGCCGCAGCCGCGTCCTGCTTGGCCTTGACTTCCACTTTCCCCTTGAGCACCTGGATGTCGGTCCGATCCGCAGCATCGACTTCCACGCCGAACTCGGTGCCCAGGTCGATCACTTCGGCCGTGGGTGTTACCACGGTGAACCCGATTCCCCGGGGCGGAACCGTCGCGGCCAATTTGCCCCGGTCCAGGCGGAATCGATCGGCCGACTCGACTTCGAACGTCGCCGGCCCTTCGACCACGACGCGTACGGCCTTGGCGAGGGTGAACTCGGCAATGCCTGCACCCACCCGCAACGGCTTGCCTTCGACAGGCGCCCCCAACGGCGGCGTAGCCGAGTCCCACTGGCAGTGCTCCGTCGCGGTGAGTCGCGCCGCGGCCGGGCCCGGCTGCCGGTCCAGCGCCACGTTTTGCCTGGTTTCGCGAGTACGCAACACTAAAGTACCCAGGCCGACAAACGCGCTGACCACCGCGGCGATCAGCAAAACCCCGACCGTGAACTCGCCCCCCGGCACAAGACGAATGGTTGCGTTCAGAAAGCCAAGCAGCGGCGAGATGCCGGGTTGCCCCGCGGCCGACATATCAGCGGCCGACATATCCGTGGCCGACATATCAGCGGCCGCCTGGGTGAGTTGGGACGCGTCTGCCTGGGCCGGGCGAGAAGCGAAGTTCTCGGGCAAGATCTCGTGCATGGCCGCTTCGAACTCGGCGCAGGACCGCGCCGGCGCATAATACTCGGCCAGACATCCCGACAGGACGGCCAGATGCACGAAGGCGTCACGGTGGGTCGACGACGCCTCCAGCCCCACGCTTAGCCGGGCCAAGTCGTCGGCCGTGGCAACGCCGGCCAGATAGCGCTCGACCCACAGCAAAAAGCTCGGGTCGCAGGCCGAAATCCAGTCGTCTTCTGCTTTCATGAGTCAATCATCCGTGGACTTTGCCGTTCTGAGTTGCCGATGGACGCAATCGGCCAGGGCGGCGTTGATGCGACTGAACGTCACATAGACGCTGCTAGCCGGCCGCTTGAGTTGCCGGGCGATTTCATCCACGCTCATTCCGTCCACGTAACGTTGCCGGATCATGTCGCGCGATTTTTGCGCCAAACGTCCCAGGCAATCCCGCAAGGCCTGCAGCGCGTCGGAAGGCTTCTGGCTGTGTCGGCTCCAGTGATCTTCGAGCAGATTGAGTACACGATCGTCCAATGCAATAGTCGGCTGTCCCCTACTGCGTAACGCATCGCGGCAAAGGTTGCGGCAAGTCAGCCGGATCCAAGCCATAAGGTGCATTTCGTCGTTGATTTCCTGCACTTGGCAAGCGCCAGCAGGCAGGCCTCCTGAAAGATGTCCTCCACGCCTTCCCAGCGACCCAGAATCGCTTGGGTGAACCCGACTACCCTGGCGCGCTCCGCTAACAGGCATCGCACGAGTTGATCAGGTTCCATCAGATTTGCGCCCGAAGCGCACCTGGTTCCGGTCGCCGGACCGTGAAGAGCCTATACGCATATGGCGAAAGTCGATCAAGATTTAACAAAGAACCGAAAAATATTTCGCCGCCGTGGCCGCAAAGAGTTGACGGCGGCGGCGGCTTTTCGAGCGGTGAACTCAACGAGCCGGCCGAAAAACGGAGAATTCCAGCCCAGGGCCAGACACCCCGGCAGGCGGTTGAAAAAGGGGACTCTCGTCCGAGCGACCGTTTGAGATTCCCGACGAATTCCCTCCGCCGGAAGGTACCCGTCCCATTTTTCTACGGACTGCAAGGGTCAGATCGCAGGGGGCTCGGGCTCGCCGACCGCCAGGAAGTTGCCGTAGCCCACAATGACGGTCGCCGTGACCAGGATCAGCAGGCCCAGCACGACGAGCCCCACGGTGCGCCGGCTGCTGCCCTTCCACTCGCCGAGGGCGAACCCCCATAGCGTGCCGAAGATCATGATGCTGGCCATGTGCAGCGTCCAGCTCGAAAAATCGTAGCGCCCCATCTGGGTGTTGCCCATGCCGTAGAACATGAATTGCAGGTACCAGATCGTGCCGGCCAGCGCCGAAAGCAGGTAGTTGCGCACCAGCGGGGTGGTCCGATCGAAGTAGTCGGTTGCCGAGCGGTTGCGCACGTGCAGACCGGCGCACCAGAGAAAGTTGGTCGTAAAACCGCCCAGCAGAATCACGACGAAGACCGGCGTGTTCTGCCACAGATGGGCCGTTCCGTGGCTGACGGCCAAGGCCGCGATCGGTTTGCCGGCCGCCACGCCAAACGACATCGAGGCGCTTAGGATGCCCGCCAGCACGGCGACCAGCGCTCCCTTGCCGAAGCTGAACTCCTTGATCGTCTCGGCTTTCTGGCCGGCAGACATTTCCCGCTCCTTGGAAACTCCGGCCAGGCCGCTGGCAAAAATGCCGCCCAGGCAGACGCCGATGCCCGCCAACACGATATGACCGGCGTGCGTGGCCAGGATGGAATGAATCTCGCCGCTGAAGATCGGCGGCACCAGCGTGCCGAAGGCGGCGCAAAAGCCCAGCGCCAGGGCATTGCCCAGCGATAGCCCCAAGTAGCGCATCGTCAGGCCGAAGCACAACCCGCCGACTCCCCAGGCAACTCCAAACAGATAGCTCCAGAGCAGGCTCCCGGGAGGTGCTGCGCAGCACCGCGATCGGGTCGGGCACGGTGGCCAGCGCCAGCGCCAGGGAGCCAGCAGCCAACTAAACACACCGCCAACCAACCAATAAGTCTCCCACGACCAGCGGCGCACACCCCGGAAAGGGACGTAGAACGTGGCCGACATGAGACCGCCCAGGGCGTGAAGCGCGACGCCCAGCACAGGATTCGCGTCCATGTTGATGCCCCGGGAGTGAATCGAAAGGATGACGGTTTGCGGCGACCAGTGAGCCCCGGTTGCCGCTGGCCAGCCGGCCCCCATGCCCGAAGCGCTCTTGCTGGGCGACTTTTCAAACGGGTCATTGTGCCACCCTCGGCCCTCGATCTCAAACCGGTTTGAGCCGGCGGCGGCGATTTTTCTCTGATCATCAGATTTCTCTGATCATCAGAGGGGCCGGCGAAGCGATCGGCTGTGGCTCGACGGGCGAAGTCGGCCGACCCTTTTCGACAAAATCGAGATTTTTCGGCAAGAACTGTGTAATGACTTCGACATTTCAGCTAATTGTCCATAGAGGGCGTTCAGACTTCGTGGCGAGCGCAGGTGGCGGCTAATGATATGAACGATCCGTTGTTGACCGTGTCGGAAGAGTTTGCCGGGCGGCTCACGGGCGCTCAAAGTCAGCTTTACGCTTGCATTTGCGCATTGCTGGGGGGCACGCAAGACGCCCGCGATGTGCTCCAGGAAACCAATTTGGTTTTGTGGCGCAAGGCGGCCGAGTACGACCCGGCGCGTGATTTTCTGACCTGGGCCTATGCCTTCGCGCGCTTTCAGGTGCTGGCTCATCTGAAGCGCAACTCCCGCGATCGGGTCGTCTTCGAGGACGACTTGTTCGACCGCATCGTGGCATCGGTCGCCGAGCGGAACGCTGACCTGGAAGAGCGGCTGCGGGCTCTGAATGGCTGCATCAACCAGTTGTCCGACGGCCAGCGCGACCTGCTGCACCGGCGCTATCGCGACGGCGTGCCCGTCAAGGCGTTAGCCGCTGAGGTCGGCAAAAGTTCGACGGCGATTGGGGTGCTATTGCATCGGATTCGCGTCGCCTTGGCGCGGTGCGTTCGGCAGGCGACTAGCCAATGGGAGGGCTCATGAGCTCACCGCTCGAGGAACCAGATCAGCGGGCCCAGTTGCTGATCGGCCTGATCGATACCGAGCTGACGTCCGACGAACTGGTCGCCTTGCGCCAGGACCTGCGGCAGGAGGATGGGGTCGATGCCTACGTGGATTACATCTCGCTCCACGCTCTGCTCGAGTGGCGCTTCGGCATGCCGCCGTTGACGGAGGGCGAGTCGTCGGCGATGCCCACGCGGGCTGCTGCACCGCTTCCTGTTTCGCCGCTGTTGGGCTTTCTATCCGGGGCTTGGAATCTCATCCAGGGCTCGCCGCGGACACTATTGATGATCGTGGCGGGGCTGCTCGCCGGTTACTTTGTGACCGTCATGGCTTTGGTGCCGATGGCCCGCCGGGCCGAGCGGGACCGCCTTGATCGAGCCGAAGTGGCCCGGGGTCGCTCATCGCATGCGCCGCCGGGGACCGACGTCGGCGCGCTTTCGGCCGACGAGCAGGTCCGTTGGTCGGCCGACTCGTCGCAGGCCAAGAAAGGGCGGTTGCGGGCCGGCGAGTGTTATTGGCTGGTCGACGGACGCGTCGAGATGGCCTTGGCAGGCGGCGTGCGGGTTTGGGTCGATGGACCGGCCGAGTTCGAGCCGCAATCCGGCGAGCGCATTCGTTTGCAGCGGGGCAAACTGTCGGCGCAAGTGCCGCCGGCGGGTCGTGGCTTTACCGTCGCCACTCCGCTGGCCGAAGTGATCGACCTGGGCACGGAGTTCGGCGTCGAGGTGGATACCAGCGGCAAAACCGACGTTCACGTGCTGCGGGGTGAAGTGGAAGTGAAACAGGCGGCAGCGCCTAGCGGCACGGGGCCCGCGGCAGCCACGGGCGCCACGACAGTTAGGGCCGGTCAGGCGGTGCGGGTTTCGGCCGCCGGCGCACGGCCCGTGCGAATCCCCGTCGATCGCGCCGCCTTTGCCAATGCGCCACAAGCCGCAGCCACAGCTGCGCCTGCCGACCGGCTGAGCGACGAAAGGGTAACCAAGATTTGGCTGGGCAACTTGTTCGACGACCGGCCGCATGTGTCGCTGGCCGACGCCATGCGCACCGACACGTTCGGCGCCGAGGCCGATTTGAACGACCTGGGAGTTTCCACTGTGGTACACGGCGGCGCGGCACTGGCGGAAATCGCCCCGGGCATCTTGTTCGACTTCACCTCGGTTGGTTGGCAGGACCAAACGGCCTTCAGGGTGGCCAACGACTGTGTCGGGGTGCCGCACCTAGGGCTGCGTGTGACCGGCAAGGGCGGCGGCATCGAATCGACGAAGAGGGAAGACGGCATCGGTATGCATGCCAACAGCCTGGTGACCTTCAGTCTGCCGGAGATTCGCCGGGCCTGGAAGCAACCGCGGAGATCGTTGAAATTCGTTTGCGATGCGGCCGGCGTCAACGACTCGATGGTCAATGCCCTGGCACCAGGAAGTTCGCTGCATCTGGTCGCGATCGTCTCTTCGCGGACCAAGCCGCTGGCGGCAATGGTCGACGGCGCTGTGGCCCCGTTGGGCCAGCACGACGGACACGCGTTCGTGCAGCTGCCCGTCGGGCCGCCCCAGAGGGCCGATGGAAAAAGCTTTCGCGTTGACGAAGTTCTGGACCCCGAGGCTGAGTATTTGACTTTGGTCTGTACGAGCGCCGGCGACGGCTATCATGCGGACCACGGCGCGTGGGTCGGTGCCCGCTTGGAGCTGGCCCCGTGAAACGGTGGCGGCCGCTACGAAGATAGTTTGCAATTTGTGAGGAGTGCGGTTTTACCTCGTCTTGTTTTGACACATTTGGACCCTTTTTCTCTGGGAGATCTCATGAAGCGCTCTGTCTTGTTTGCGGGTTCGGCTGCCGAGATCGAACATGTGACGCGCATCCGCGCGAGCGCGGGCGACGGAATTCGTGCGGATCATGGAACGTGGATCGGCGCGCGACTGGAAGTCGTCGACAGTTCGGAGGCCAAGCAATAGCTTAGATTCCAGAACGGGAAGAGAGGTTGGAAAGCATCGCTGTGAGGTGCTGATCGCTTTGACGAAACTTTTTCTACTGCTACTCGTAAGCCCCTAATCAAGGAGAAGCTAATGTCCCGATTCACATGCACGCTGTTGACCACGATGTTCCTGTTCGCCGCGACATCCCGTGCTAAAGTCACGGCCAGCGTTATCGTCCAGGACGCGTTTACTGGAACCGACGGGACCAACAATAACGGCCGGACGCCGTCCCCGACGGACGTGCCGGGTGGAAACTGGTCCGTCCCCAACGATGCAAGCCTCAGTGCCAACACCTTGCGGGTGGGCGGAAACGGTGAAAGCTGGATCTCCATCGCTTCGGCCGGAAGTTACACCAAACCCACAAACTTCGAAATCTCCGCCGATCTGAACCTGGCCGGTACCGCCGGGTTGAACGGGGGTTCTTACGGGGATTCGACTAGTGCGTATGGAATCAACTTGGGTTTCAAAGCCACCGAGAGCGGCAGCAATTTCCAACCCCAGACAGGCGATCCGGGGATTGTTTACACCTCCAACAGCGCCAATGGATTACTGGGTGAACTGCTGCTGATTAACGGCACAAACATCGTCCAGTCCCTACCCACGGGTTTCAGCTCTACCGGCACCTACAACCTGTCCTACGTCGTGAACACCGCCAGCGGCAGCATCTCCGACGTGATGTTCAACGGAACCCCAATTGCGTTCGCGCCTACCGCATTGTTCACGGACGGGGCGACGATGTGGGCCGGATTCTATCAACGTCCTAACGGGACCAGTCCAGCGCCCGCCTTTGCGGACAATTTTACGATCAACAGCGTTGTGCCCGCGCCCGAGCCGGTTTCGTCGGTGCTCTTGGGCCTGGGCGTCGTCGGGCTGATCCCGGTTGCTCTCCGCCGGCGGCGAGTTTAAGTTGCGGTGCAGCAGCAAATGGAGGTTCCGCGAAGATAGAGGTGTATCTGTCAAGTGAGTTTAGCCGCCGGCTATGAGCCGGCCGGACAGCGCTCTTCAGAGGATGCCATGATGCCGGCTGGCGAAGGCGTACCGCCGCACCCAAATACGGACGTTCGCGTGGGAGCACGTACGCCGGGTCGAGCTCGCGCTTCGCCGTGTCCCAGATGTCCGAGGTCGGCGGGTTTTACGCTCATCGAACTCTTGATCGTCATCGCGATCATCGGCACCCTCATCGCGCTGCTCTTGCCGGCCGTGCAAGCCGCCCGCGAGGCGGCGCGGCGCATGGAGTGCGCAAACCATCTGAAGCAGATCGGGTTGGCTTGCCAGAATCATCATCAGGCCTACGGCGCGCTGCCCACCGGCGGCTACTCGGACGGCTTTAGTCGCGCGATGGTCGGAAACGTGCCGGCCACTTACCTCACTCAAGTCTGGTCCTGGGGCTATCAAATCCTGCCGTTCATGGAAGACGTCGCGCTCTACGAAAACCCGACCGACTCGGTCGTCTACGGCACGACGATCGCTCCGTACTTCTGCCCCTCCCGACGATCGCCGGTGGCCTTGACCGGCGGGCCGTGGGCCGTCACCAACCTGCCCGTCGCCATGAACGACTATGCGGGCAACGGTGGCAGTTCGCTCGAGGATGGCGACGGCTCGGGCATTTATGGCGACGGGCACGACGGCGTCATTGTCGATCGAGCCGGTACACCGACGGCGGTTCCTCCTATTCCACCCGTCCCGTTCGTCAACTTGAAGAACATCACCGACGGCACCAGCAAGACGCTGCTGATTGGCGAGAAGAAAATGAACATCGCCTTTTGCACGGTTGAGCCACAAGCCGACGACAATGAGGGTTACGTCGCCGGATTTCAGGACGACATCGTCCGCTTCGGCGCGGCCACGAGTCCTTATGGTCCGATCGTGCCGAACCCCGATTTTGCCGGCCCGCAATACGGCGTGATCGCCTGGATTCCGCACACATTCCAGTTCGGCTCCTCGCACCCAGGCGTGTGCCAATTCGTGCTCTGCGACGGCTCGGTGCAGACGATCGGATTCACGATCGATCCGACCGCGTTTCAATATTGGGCGGTTCGCAACGACGGACTGTCGGTGCAATTGCCGACTGAGTGATTCCGCCCTCCCCGGCATCACCTGGCCAGCTCGGCAAGCAGGGCTGGCCTGAGATTGACAAGCGCAAACGCCAGTGCCGCAATAGGTTGTGGCAATTTCACCCTGGCCGCTGGGATTCCCCGACAAATTTCTTGGCAAAAGCGTCCCGTCGCGGGATTTAGTCTGGGAAGGTAACGGATCTTCCCGCTGTCCGTGTCACGCGGCTTCGACTTTTTTGCCCAGCGCTAATGAGAACTCCGAACATGTCGTCGCAAGCTCAACGCACGGAGCAGTTCGTGCAGTTGTATACGACCCATTCGCGCCGCGTGTACACCTATTTGCTGACACTGATGCCCAATCGTAGCGATGCCGAGGAGGTGTTTCAGGAAGTCAGCGCATTGCTGTGGGCAAAATTCGACGAGTTTGAGCCGGGCACGAATTTCGCTGCCTGGGCCTGCAAGGTCGCACAGCTCAAGGCCCGCAAATTTCAGGAAAGATCGGCGCGCCGCGGTCAGTTGTTCAGCCAGGGCATGCTGGAACTGCTCGACGTCGAAATGCAAGCGGCCGATGAGTCGTTGAATGCGGAATATGCCGCGCTGGCCGAATGCTTCGCACAGCTTTCGTCCACCGACCGCGAGCTGATCCAGCGCCGCTATCGTCCCGGTGGCGAGCCCAAACGCCTGGCCGACGAATTGGAGTGGCCGATCAAAAGAGTTTACGGCGAGCTGCGGCGAATTCGCCGGACGTTGATCGCCTGCGTCGCGCACGCGCCTGGCCGGGGGGTCGAGCATGACGCTACGTCCCGAGGAAGTCCGTGAACTCTGCGACCTGTTCGCCGATTTGCACGACGGAGATCCTTCGCCGGCCGAGTGGAGTACCGTGGAGTCGCGGCTCCAGGCCGATCCGGCGGCACGCCGGCTTTACCTGCGGTACATGCGGGTCTGCGCGGGCCTGTCGTGGGATTCTGTGCGAACTGGCCGCCGACGAGACAACCGCCTTAATCTTCGCGCCGCCATATCCAGCGCCCCGGGATGGCGATCCCCAGCGCTCGCCCGTGTTGGGTTTTCTCGGCGGCGTGTGGCAAGCGATGCAAGCTTCGCCGCGCACTTTGCTGATCATTTTGGCAGCCATGTTGGGGAGCTACTTCGTGGTGATGATGGCGCTGATTCCGCTGGCCCGCCGGGCCGAGGGGGACCGCCTTGGTCGGGCCGAAGTAGCAAGGGTTGGCTCATCGGCCTCCCCGCGGGGTACGGACGTTGGCGCGCTGGCGGCAGACGAGCGCGTCCGCTGGTCGGCCGACTCGTCGCAATCCGGCAAAGGGCGTCTCCGCGCCGGCGAATGTTATCGGCTCGCCGACGGACGCGTGGAGATGGCCTTGGCCGGCGGCGCGCGAGTCTGGGTCGATGGGCCGGCTGAGTTCGAGCCGCAATCCGGCGACCGCATTCGGTTGCAGCGGGGCAAGCTCTCGGCACAAGTGCCGCTGACGGGCCGCGGCTTTACCGTTGCGACTCCGCTGGCCGAAGTGATCGACCTGGGCACCGAGTTCGGCGTCGAGGTGGATAGCCGCGGCAGCACCGAGCTGCACGTGATTCGCGGACAAGTCGAAGTTTTGCCGGCGGCCCCGGCAGCACCGGCGGGGCCGACAGCGCCGCCCCGCGCGGACCGGCCAGAAAGGTAACCGCCGGCCAGGCAGTCCGCGTGGTCAGCGGTCAATCCGGCCCGATGGCGATTCCATACGAAGGGGCGCCATTCATCGAGTTGGAGGCCAAGCCGGTTCCGATCGCCGCTTCCGGCCGACGTATCGCCGACGACAAGGCTGAGATCGAATCGATTTGGCTCGGCAATCTGTTCGACGATGCCCGCGACGTTTCGTTAGCCGAGGCGATGCGGACAGACACCTTTGGCGCAGCTCCCGACGCCGACGACTTGGGGATCGAGCGCGTGCAGTATGGCGGCGCGGCGCTCCAAGAGATTGCACCCCAAGTGCAGTTCGATTTGGGTGCCCTGGGTTGGCGGGACCTGAAGGCCTATCCGGCGGCGAATGACGCGATCGGTGGTCTGGCCATCGGCACGCTCGGCCAACGGCAAAAGGAAGGGGAGCCCTCGAAGGTCGAAGAAGGCATCGGCGGACATGCCAATTTTTTGATCACTTTCGATTTGGACAAAATCCGAGCGGCCGGCGGTCTCGCCGGGGGTCGGTTCCAATTCATTTCCGAGCGAGCCGGTGTCAGCTTGCACGTGCGCGGAAACGCCGAATCGTCGGTCCACTTGGCGGCGATCGTTTCGGGGTCCGACGGAGTGCAGTCGGTCTGCGTCGACGGCAATCCGGTGCGGGTCGCCCGGGATGGGAAAGTCTGGTCGATCGGTTCGGCGGTCGGAGATCCGCTTCGCGCCGACGGCGAGTTTGTGCGTTTCCGCGTCGCGCTGCCGGCCGAGGCCAAGTATCTGACGCTGATCGCCACGAGCGCGGGCGATTGGCACGGCATGGACGGTGTGGTGTGGGCCGACGCTCGGCTGGAGGTGGTTCGATAATCACCGATTCCGTTGTTGTGGCTGCCGAGCCTCCTTGCCTGGGTTTTTCGGCATTTTCCGGTCTCTCTTCTTCTCTAGGAGCACTTACCATGGGAGCATCGTCTCGTTTTCTGCTTTTCACGACCTGGATATTTATCGGCCTGGAGCAGGTTCAGGGGCTTTTCGGCAGTGTGATCACGATTCCGATCACCAATCCGAGTTTTGAGACTTCGAACCCAACGCTTTATCCCAGTTCGCCGGTCGGCTATCCAGGGTACCCCGGTTATGAGACGAGTGAGACGGGTATTCCGGGTTGGACTGGAACCTCGCCGGACAGCTACATTCGTATCGGCATCAACGGCGCCAATGGCACTACCTTCGCCGATAACGGCACGGTTCCGGACGGCAGCTATGTCGGGTTCCTGCAAGCCGGGTCGGCGACGACCCCCACGACATTGAGCCAGACGCTGCCGGATCTGACCCCGGGGGCCACGTACACATTGACGTTCTACGACAACGCCCGCATTCAAAGCGGCGCGGTGCAATTGACCGTTGCCGTTGGGGACCAGACGTTGGAGTCCATGGTCACGGTGACACCCGTCGGAGGAACGAATCCCTACGATTTCGTTTCTCTGATGTT
Source organism: uncultured Planctomycetaceae bacterium (assembly GCA_963793635.1). Classification (GTDB taxonomy): domain Bacteria; phylum Planctomycetota; class Planctomycetia; order Pirellulales; family PALSA-1355; genus CAWCAX01. The sequence goes on along the minus strand of CAWCAX010000004.1, from coordinate 2,125,765 downwards.
CGTGGCCGACGCTGGCGCGGCATCTGCGCCGGCGTTGATGTTTGCGGTATACCAGGCGTCGGGCGCTAGCGTGTTGTTGGACAACATCTCGCTGACCACGCCTGTGCCAGTTCCCGAACCGTCGTCCTTGGTGTTAGTCAGCCTGGCGCTGGTAGGATTGTGTGCCGTGGCGCCAATCGATTCCGGCGCTCCTTCCAAGCTTAGGGCCTGTTTGCCGGGGCGCCTAAAAGGACCAACGACTGGCCATGTTGTTACTCGCACGTTTGCCAACGCGCCGGCCGCGAGCTTTCACGCTTGTCGAGTTGCTTGTGGTAATTGCCATCATCGGCATTCTGATCGCCTTGTTGTTGCCGGCGGTTCAGGCGGCGCAAGAGCGCCGCGCATTTCAATGCTCGAACAACATCAAGCAATTGTCGTTGGCCTGCCTGAGCTACCAGTCGGCCAACAAGGTGTTTCCCGCCGGCACGCTTTATTTTTGGCGAGGCACCTGGTTTATCGCCGTCTTGCCCTTCATCGAAGAGAACGCGCTGTGGCAAAAGCTGAACTGCAATGAGGGCCCTTATCCGTTTTGGAATACCAACGATAATGAAGCGCCCAACAACGTGGCCGCGCTCTCCGGCTATTCTCCCTCCTTTCTGACGTGTCCCTCCAGCACATTGCCGCTTTTCACCAATTGGTCTGCGCCAAACCTGATGGCCACCAGCACCTACGTCGGCATTTCCGGCGCGTCGACCGACACGCTCACGTTCACCGATCCCACCGGCGGGGGAAGATGCTCGCCGGGCGTGTGGGGATTTGTTTGTGCCAACGGAATGCTCGGGCCGAACTTGTTCGTCAAACCCAGTATGATTTCGGACGGCTTGAGTCACACCGTCATCATCGGCGAGCAGTCCAACTGGATTACCAGCGCTGCGGGCCAGCCCGAGGATATGCGCAGCACCAATTTCCACGGAGCCTGGATCGGCGCGTGCGCTCCGGGATGGCCCCAGAACGGCAGCTGGTACGGCAGCGATCCGGCCGCCAGCGAACAGCCTCGATATTACGGCGCCACGACTCGCGCTATCCGATCGGGACCCAGACCGACGCCGGCCCTGGGGCCGCCGGCATGGACCCGACTGTGGGGAACAATTTGCCGGTCCAGTCGGTCCACGCGGGCGGAGCGTTTGTCGGCCGGTGCGACGGCAGCGTAAGCTTTTTGGCCAACGACACGGATTGGCTCGTCCAGCGCAATCTGGCGATACGTGACGACGGCAATCTCGACGGGTCTACAAGTCAGTGATACCTGCCCCCAGCGCCAAACTGCAACGCGACCGTTTATGGCTCCCTACGGCGTTACTCGTGTTCTGCGATGGACGATTCTGTTTGGGACGCTTGGCTGGCTGGCAATCGGCTGCAACCAGACCGGGCCACCGCTTGTCGACGTTTCGGGCCAGGTCACGCTGGACGGGTTGCCGTTGACCGAGGGAACGGTCAGTTTCCTTTCGTCCAGCGGGAAGATCGCATCGGCAAGTCTCGATGAGGGGGGCGGGTTTCATCTGACATGTCAATATGGCAACGGGGTACCCCTTGGTGATTATCAGGTGGCGATTTTGCCGCCCCCCGCCGCGGATGCGAAAGACCCGGAGCGGATGTCGGGGCGGCGCAGAGCGGTTCCGTCAGCGTCGTCGATTCCGGTCCGATATCAGCGTCCGGAGTCGAGCGGATTAAGCGAGACGATCGAGCACGGACCGCTGCGGCTGAAGTTTGACCTGACGACCCCTTAGCCCCGCCTAGGGGCCTTGGGCTGCAAATCCAATAGTGTGATTAAAGGCGAAACCGTCGCCGAAATGGGCCTATTGTGCTGGCTCGGCGTCGATTTGCTTTTCTATAGCCCGCGATGGATGATAATGGATTCACGACTTGAGACATTTGAGTGTGCGCTAAGCTGATGTCGTCCATAGTTTGCGCCCATCCGATTCAGGAAAGGTAACCATGTCCCATCCCGAAGGTTTCGTTCCGCGGCTCGTACGGTTTAGCCTGCTGCTGGGCGGATTGGCAATTGCGGCCGTTGCATCACACGCCGCCGAACTCAAGATCGTGTTTCCGCAGGTGCGCGACGCGTTCCAGACCAACGAAGTGATCGACGTGTCGGTCGTTCGCTCTGCTCCCCAGGCCTTGGCCGCTGGCGATCTGCAACTAAAGCTGAGCGGAGCCGATGGAAGCAGCCTGGCGTTCGCTTTTCCGCTCGACCCGGTCAGCGTGCAAGGAGACTCCGCGCAGCACGGAGCACTTGCATTTGAACGGCTGGTTGCTGCGGCCGGGCACGTACCAGCTCGAGGTGGCGGCCGACGGCGCAAAGGCCGAGACCAAGATCGAGGTCCACTCGCACGTTCGCCATAGCGATTTCATGACGATCAATTGGGGCCGCTCGACGGCCGGCGGCCAGATCATCCAAGGCGAAGATTCACTCGGCTACAACCTGATGTACGTCAATGCTCCGCAGGAGAATGCAAATTTCATTCGGGCCGGCGTCGACTTCATGCAAAATTGCACGATGGGCGGCGGCCACCAAATGGATTTGCGCCTGGAGTGCGACTGGTCCGATCCGTACGTCACCAAAGCCGGCACCCAGCGGGTCGTCCGCCGGGCACTGACGGACCGAGTTTATCCCAACGCGCTGGGCGTCCACTTCTACGACGAGCCGGGACTCACCTGGGGCAAGGATCCGGAGAACGGCGAGTTTGGTCCGCATGCCGTTCCCGCGCAAGCGGCCTCGTTCAAGCGGGCCTTCGGCGCCGATCCGCTCAATTATAAAAAGGTCGATCCTAATAAGCCCGAGGATATCGCCCGCTGGGAACAATGGGCCCGCTGGAAACTGGGCATCATGGATGCCGCCTGGGCCGAAGCCCAGCAAGGGGTGTCGCTGGTAAAGCCCGAGTTCCTGAGCGTCAACCAGAGCCAATACGGTTGGACGGCCTTTACGGACGGTTACTATTTCAACGTGGTGCGGACGCTGCCGATCATCAGCGGACACGGCGGCTATCACGATTTGCCGCTGGACTATTTCTGCCCGTCGTACTTTCTGGAAATGTCTCGGGCGCGCGATTTGGCGCGGCCCAACTGGTATCTGCCGCTGTGGTACGGCAATGCGACGAACGATCAGTTCCGCATGGAGCAATACCTGTCGTTCCAGACGGCCCTGCAAGGCCTGATTACGCCCCCCGATTGCGAGCCGGCGACCAATCCGCTGATGCGGCAGGGGATCGTCGAGTCGAACCACCTGATGCAGCGGCTGGGCCCGATCTTCACCACGATGCCGCCCACCAGGCCGCCGGTGGCGATGCTGTATTCTCTGTCGAACTGTCTGCGTTTGCAGGCCAAGGATCGAAAAATCGCCTACGCACACCAGACGAATCAGGGCCAGGTGATGCAGTACACCTATCTGGCCGGCAAGATGATTCAACAGCAGTTCCTGGCCGTGCTGGATGAAGACATTCTCGACGGTACGTTGGCCAATAACCACAAGGCCGTCGTGTTGTCGGGCATCGAACATCTCGACGCGCCGATCGTAGAGCGGCTCGAAGAGTTCGCCGCCGGCGGAGGCCTGGTGCTGCTTGCCGGCAAGTGTACGGTGCCCATCAAGGGCGCGATCGACTTGGGGGTCGATCCTAAGTTGCCCGATCAGGCGAAGTTCGACGAGTTGATCGCCGCCAAGAAGTATGAGGAAACGGTTCCCTACCGCACGATGGGCAAATACTATCAGGGTGCCGGGCCCTTGGCGGCCGCCTTGAAGACCCAACTCGACAAGGCGGGCATCCAGCCGGTGCTCGAATCGAGCTTGCCCAGCATCGCCGCCACGCGGCAAGCCGCCGGCGACGTCGAATACTTGCTGGCGGTCAACGCCACGTACGACGAAGCCTTCCGCGATGCCATGGGGAAAGTCGATCCCAACGCGGTCAAGGCCGCCAGCGCCACCATCGCCCTGGCCCCGGATGCCCGGCCCGTCTACGACGCGATCGTCGGCGGACCGGTGGCGGAATTGAAAACTGCCGGCGGGAAGCTGTCGGGTGAGTTCCGGTTTGGCCCGGGCCAGATGCGCGTGTTTGCCCGCACCGCCCGCCCCATCGGCGGCGTGCGCGTGGCCACGCCCATCGTAGGACAAGACCTGACGCTGGAGCGATTGCCGCTGCGGGTCGACATCGCGGCTTCGGTCGTGGACCAGCAGGGAGGCGTGCTCTCGGGATCGATTCCGGTCGAGGTGCAAGTTGTCGATCCGCTGGGCGTAACGCGGCACGAATTGTTCCGCGCCACGCGGCTCGGCCAGTTTGCCGCCTCGCTGCCGCTGGCGGCCAACGATCCCCAGGGAACGTGGACCGTCAAAGTGCGCGAGTCGCTCAGCGGCAAGACGTCCGAAGCGAAGTTCCAGTTTACACCGTTGCACGCGCGGTCGCTGGCCGGGGCGACAGCCCGCGCGGTGATGTTTCCGGACGATATCAAGCATTGCTTCGATTACGGCCGGGCGTTCAACGAGGTCACGATCGTCGCCGGCACCGGAGCCTTCAACGAGGCGGCCGCCGCGCGATTGTCCAGTAGTCTCGAGCCCTGGGGCATTCGCAGCAAGCGGATGCCGCTGGCCGAGGCCGCCAAGCCGCGCTCCCTCAGCGCGGCCGAGGCGGCCACCTGGTCGGGTTTGGACTTCGGGGCCGTCAAACCGGGAGACGCCAACACCGTGGGCCAGGTCGGCTTTGCCGTGCAGGGCCCCGTGATTCTAATCGGCACGCCCGAAGATCATCCCATCATCAAGTTTCTCGTGGATCGGCAATTCTTGCCCTATGCTCCGCTGGCCGGCGTGCTGCCCGGTGTGGGGCGCGGCTACGTGGCCTGGCAGTCGGAGGGAGTCGGCAAGGGCCAACAGTCGATCACGTTGATTGGCTACGATGATGCAGGCCTGAACGAGGCCGTGGGCACCCTGTACGAAGCGATTGCCGGCCTCAAGCCGCTCACGCGTTGGGAAATGCCGACGCACGACGCGATCGTGGCGGCCACCAGCCCCGTCGGGCTCACGCCGGCCGCCCAACTGGCCTGGCAACTCCGATTGCCCGATAGTGTGTTGGCGCTGAAAGTTGCCGGCGAGGGATTGTCGGCCATTTCGCACGATGGCTCGGCCACGTCGATCGACAAGAGCGGAAAACCGACCGGCACGACCGAAGCGGACGCCGCCGCGCTGGCCGAGGCCCGCAAACCGCTGGCGGCGCCCAATGCCGACGCCTCGAAGCCGTTCGCCAGGCAGGACCGAATGCTGAAATTCGTAACGCCCTCGGGCGAGCGCGTGGCCGTGGCTTATTGGGGCGGCACTCTGCGCGTGGCCGACGCCCAAGGCAAGGTGTTCACCGAGCAACAGTTGCCGCAGGATATCACGGCGGTTGCCTGGTGGAACGGCCAGCTTCTGGCCGGTCTGGCCGACGGCCGGCTGATGGCCTTTACGGTCAAGCCGTAGTGGTCCGCAACCGGGCGCGCCGCGGCAAAACTGCGCCGACGTTTCGCTTGTTCATTGGATCATCCGGCAAGCGTCGGAGTTGTCGATGATTTGTGTTCGGGTTTGGATCGTGCTTGGCACGCTTTGCCTTGCGGTCGTCGCTTCCGGGGCTACGCTCGAGGTCCAGCAGGTCATCTCGCGCGAGCATCCGTCGTTCAACGTGGCCGAGAGCCGGTTGAACCTGGGCGCGACGGAAAACTCTATTTTTCCGTGGGCGATTATCTGTTTCGGATGAATCGCGACGGCTCGGCCCGGCTCGGCGGCAAGGTGACCTATGCCTTGTCGCGAGTCAGCGCAAATCGCGACGGCCTGATCGGCACCGGCCATGCCCATTTCAGCCATTCGCTGAGCGTGTGGCGGCCCGACTTCACGCCGATCGGCACGGCGAATGATTTTTTGAACAGCGATGCGGTACAGTGGCATGCGCCCTGCGATGTCCAGGCCGGCCAGCAGGAGTTTTTCGGACTCGACGAGAACCGCGGCCGGATCGTTCGCGTTTCGCCCGAGGCGCGGATCCACGGTACGTATTCGCTCGCCGGCTTGAACGAAGACCTCGTCGGCAAGATGCCCCGCTTCCGCGTCTGGGAGGCGGGCGAGCGGTTTTTCATCCTTGGTGATCATGGCCGGCTCAGCGTTATCGACTTCGGCGGCGCAAAGCAGTGGTCGGTCGAGACCAAGCTGGGTGGCGACCCATGGAATGGCTGGCGGGGCGCCTTCGACGTCGATGAGTCGGGGCACCTGCACTTGCTCGAAGAGGCCACCGGGGTGGTGCAGGTGTTTTCGCCGGAGGGCAAGCCCGAGCAGAGCGTCAAGCTCGACCTTGCCGACCGGGAGGGCCGCGCTTTGGGCAAGCAAATCCAAGACCTTTCCGTCTGGGGCGACGAGTATTTCGTCAAGCGCCGCGACCCGATCGAGTTGTGTGCGGTGTTCGATCGCACGAGCGGGGCGCGACGCCGGTCGTTGGATGCGGACGTGGAAGTGCTCGCGCTCAAAAGCCCGCAAGAAGTCTGGACGGCCGGCGCGTCCACGCCGCTTCAGATCACGTTCCAGAGTCACTCGAAGCCCAAGCCGCCCGAGTGGCGCGTCTGGCTGCGGCCGCTAGGCAGCGTGAAATTTTCCGAGTTGCCGGTCGTCGACGGCGCGGTCCAGCCGCCGGCGGATGCCGGCGGATTGTACCAGCTGCGCGTCACGCCCGATGTGCAGGGCGAGGCGGCCGAATACTTGCTGGACGCTTGCGTCGAGATCCGCCCCGCGGGAGCGATCGGCAGCGTGTCGCTATTCACGCCGCTGAACCGGCGCTATTACGGCCGCGGCGAGACGATACCCCTCAAGGTGCTGCTGCGCGGCCAGGCGACCGATGTACCGCGCGATTTGGAATTGCGGCTCGCTAACGGCACAAAGACTTGGGCCACCCAGCGTGTGGCGATCGAGCCGCAGAAACCCGCGGTCTGGGAAATTCCGGCAGCAGTGACCGATCGACTCCCGCCCGGCGAGTTCGTCGTCACGACCGACGCGCCGCAATGGACCGTGGCGCCGCAATACCTGCAAATCGGCCCCGGGCTGGGCGAGCGGCCGAAGTTCCATGTCATTCAGCACGGGGATTACACGCTCAGTTTTCCGGAAGGAACCTGGGCCGACCTGCCGGAAAAGATTGCCGCGCACTTGATTCGTTCCCGAAAACTGCACGTCAATCTCTACGTCGATCGCTTCGGCTCGCACAGCGGCTTTTGGAATGTGAAGCCCGCGCCGCCGGGTGTCAGCGAGCGATTGACGCAAGACCCGCAAGCCGTGGCCCCGGAGAAGGCCGTGTTCGAGGACCGCATCAGCGCAACCATCGCGGCCTGCGGCGCCTACGGAATCCAGCAGCAGGGCATTTTGATCGGCATGGACGGTGGGCTGCCACTAGGAACCTTGTGGGACAACCGCAAGCCGGAGGTCTTTGCCAAAGTGCTGGAAGACGTGTCGCGGCAATTGACCGCGTATCCGGCATTTCGCGGTTGGAGTTGGGCCGCCAACTGGTGGCTGGAAAAACACGGCGCCGCGGCCGCCGCTTCGCCCGAGGAAACCGCCGCCTATCAAGCCGCGCTGAAAGATGCCCAGCAGTCCGGCAAATGGTCGCCGGTGCTGGATGCCGTTTCCGATCGGACGTTTGCCCATGCCGTCGATGCGGAGCGGCAGTTTCGCGCCGTGCTCGAGAGAGTCGCGCCCGGCAAACTCAGTTGCATGACCGGCCCCTATCGGGCCGTCCAGACGCATCCGCCGATCCTCTTTCAGCACGCCGACGAAGTCGATCTGCACTATCAAGCCGAACAGATACAGCCGCCGCAGGTCACGCCCCACGAGGTGGACTACTACAAACGGCCCGGCAAGCCGGCCTGGGGGCACCCGGAGATCTGGAACGACGACGGCACCGGTTCGATGCTGCTTCCCACGCTGCTGCAGATGGTGATGCGCGGGGCCGACGGCGTCGGATGGTCCGGTTCGACGCCGGGAATGGTTTCCGTGGCCGACAATGCCCGGGCCGGCGGTCCTGGCTTCAAATCGGTTTTGCGGGCAGTCGATTCGCTGCTGGCGGCCTACGGTCCCTGGCTGACCACTTTGGAGAGCGCCGATCGGTTGGCGATCGTGGTGTCGACGCGGATGGTGCGGATCGAGACTTGGGACGGCAAAATCGGCAGCCGTTACTTCGACCGGTTGTACGAGGCTTATAACGCCTGCCTCTATGCCCACCGCCCGGCGTCATTTGTGTTCGTCGAGGATTTGAAACCCGATACGCTCGCACGGTTCAAGGCCGTATTGGTGGTCGGGCAGCAGGTGGAATTGGATCCGCCGCTGGCCGCCGCGCTCGACGCGGCGAAGCAGGCCGGCACGCGCATCTTTTGCGACGACACGTGCCGCGTCGACATTGTCGATCGCTTCGAGCCGCTGGGCGTGGCTTTCGACGCCTTGGCGACCGACCCCGGCGCCTTGGCAGGACGACTCGGCCTACGGCCGCTTTCCGCGATATTTCCGCGCTTGGGCCGGCAAGCTGCGCAGCGTGCTGGGGCCGATCGTGCCGCCGGTCGCCGAGACCGAGGCCGAGGATCTGATACTCACCGAGCGCCGCGGCGCGACGGTCGCTACCTCTGGGTAGTCAACAACACGATTCCACGCTGGGACCCCAGTTTCGCCTGGCGGACCGGCCTTTTGATGTCCCAGCGCTTGCCCGTCGTGGCCCGCGTCGGCATCGCGACCACGGAAGAGATCGTGTACGACGTCTTCGCGGACAGAATCCTGTCGCCGGCCGCCGGAGGCGCGGCCGGCCTGCCGCGCTATACGGTCGATTTGAACGTTTGGCCGGCGCGGTTGTTGGCCGTGTTGCCCAAGGGCACCTCGAAAACCTCGATTGCCGCGCTGCGTGCTCTGCGCCGCACGGCAAAGCAGCGCAGCCGTTCGAAACGCTGTTCGGCCCGCATGTCAAAGCTCTGTCCGTCGCCCCGGACGGCCAATCGGCGCTGCTGGGCACGTTTAGCTTTGGCGATAACTTGCATGCCCTCGACCTGGCCACCGGCAAAGTTTCGTGGACCCGGCGGATCGGACATCAGTTTGCGCTGGACCCGCTTGCGCTGGCCGATGGTTTTGCGGCCACCGGTTTCGATCTCAATTCGGCCGAAGGCTATCATCTGTATCGGCTGGACCGGAGCGGTCAGGTTGCGCGACGTTTTGCCCTGTTTGGATTGCCCAAGCGGGCCACCAATTGGGCAGTGTCTGCCATTCTGCAAGATCCAAGCCTGGCCGGTTTCGCGGTGTCTCCCGACGGAGCCTGGGTCGCGGCCGGCGGCGACTTGGGCATCGCCGTTTGGTCACGCGAGGGCAAGTTGATCTGGAGCGAGGACTGCTGGAAAACCGAGCGCCGGCGGAGCATCCTGCTGGCCCAGGATCCACAATCGCTCGTCACGCTCAACGGCACGACGGCTCGGGCGCTGCGCCGCCGACGGCCAGCCGATCTGGCAGCTCGATTTGGCGGAGACGGGCCAGTTGCTTGGCGGCGTTGTTTCGGCCGATCGGCGCACCCTGGCGCTATCGGCCGATTCGCTCGGCGGCCGAGTGTTCATCGTGAGCGACGGCAAGCTCGTCAGCACCCTGCCGACCGTGGCCGACGCGCTGGATCTTTCGCCCGACGGTCGGCAACTGGTAGTCGCGACCGGCTCGTCGCTGAAGTGGTACTCGGTTGCGGAAGGACTGGTATGGACTTTTACGGGTGACGACGTGCTGCGGATGCCCCGCATTTCGCCCGACGGGCAGAAAGTTGAAGTCGGTAGCGAGCTGGGCACGCTGACGGTGCTCGATTCGACGGGAGCGGTGGCGCACAGTCATGACTTCGGCGGCGCTGCCGATTGCCGGCTGGTTGCCGGATGGCGGATTGCTGGTGGCCAACTGGATGGGGCGCGTCGAACGCTTGGATGCGAGCTTCCACTCTCTCTGGCAAACGACTTTGACGCTGCCAGCCAAGAACATCGCGGAAGAGCTGCTCGCCGTCGATAAAACTCCGACCGCACGCATGGCCGGTTGGGGTAACGCGGCCGACGCGAGCGGCCCGCTCGACGACAATCTGCTGAGCAAGACACCCTCGTTCATCCAGGCCTTGAGCAATCCGCCGTCGCACGGCGAACCGGTGCCGTGGAAGAACCTGGTCGAGACGCTCTACGACGGCAAGCCGGAGGCCCCGCCGCAGCCCTGGTTGGACTGGACCTCGATCCAGATGATCGATTCCGGTTGGCGCGGTGCCTGGACTCTGACCTTCGGCGCCTGGCATTCGCAGCTTCGGGTCAAGGGCATCACGCTGGTCGAGGACGTACAGCATCCCGAATCTTGGATTCGCGACGCCCGGCTCCAGTGGTGGGACGCCGAAAGCGACATCTGGCGCGACGGAGCGTATCTGTTGTCGAACCAGGCCACGCACACGCATTGGTTCGAAAAACCAATCGAGGCCGGCAAGTTTCGCCTCGTGTCGACCGGCGGCGGCACCTGGCCGGTCGGCAACCTGCGGTTGGGCGAGCTGGTTTTGCACGGCGAACTGTTGGGCGCCTCGCAGCGCGACGCGGCGGCCGGCCGCCCCGCGGTCGTGCTGTTCGACGAACGGGAATCCGACCTGGCCGATATGAGTCCCGCGCTGCAATATCGCAACGACGACGGCGCCAGCGGCACCAAGTCGATTTGGTTCGCCAAGGCCGGTGGCAGCGGCCCGAGCTATCGGCCCCAGACCGGTCACGCGATTCCCGGCTGGGATTTCGAGGTGGCCGAGAACCCCGGCCCCGGCCAATATCGCTGGCTGCAATTTGCCTGGAAGGCGGCCTCCCCCGAGACGACCGGCATGCTGCTGCAAATCGGCCGGCCGTTTCCCAGCGGTGGCTACACCTTCACGGCCGGCAAGTGCAATTCCGCCGAGGGCACGCTCGTCGAGCGTCACGTGTCGGATGGCTTGCCGCAGGCCTGGCAAACGGTGCGCGTCGATCTATGGGACATGTTCCACAAAGATCCGGTGCGCATCCAGTGCCTGCGTTTTCTGACTGAAGGGGGCGGCGCTCAGTTCGACCAGATTATATTGGGCCAGCGCGAGAGCGACTTGCCCCCCGAGCGACAATAGCGACGCCCGCCGATGGATTGCACCACCATCTGCCGGGCGCTCACCAAGCCCCGGCGGTCGTCAACCGCCGGCTATATCGATTTGCTGAGCGAGGGGCTGGATCCGCGCCGGCGCTTACTTGGGCACCAGGATGCAAACGATCCGCTTGCCCTGGTGCGACGGAGAGGCCTCGACTTTGCCGATGTCCTCCAGGTCCTTGATCACCAGGTCGATGACTTTGCGTCCTTCTTCGATGTGGGCCAGCTCGCGTCCGCGGAAGATCACCGACACGATCACCTTGTCCTTGTGGGCCAGGAACTGCCGGGCCTGGTTGAGCTTCACCTGGATGTCGTGCTCGCCCGTCTTGGGCCGCACGCGAATTTCCTTGAGCTTGCTCTGGTGCGTGTGCGTCCGGTTCTGCTTCTTCTTTTGCTGGTACTTGAACTTGCCGTAGTCCATGATGCGGCAGACCGGCGGCCGCTCATTGGGGGCAACTTCGACCAGATCCAAATCCGCCTCGCGAGCTTTGCGCCAACGCCTCGTCGGTATTCAAAATTCCTAACAACTGCCCATCGGCGGCCACGACTCGGACGGGAGAGATGCGGATCTGCTCGTTGATCCTTTGCTGCGTGCGTTCGATTGCTATCACCCTTTCATGTCAGACAATGGGACAAAAAAGACAACGCTTCAATTCTTGACGACAAGCACCCCCGCGGTCAAACGATTGCACAAGTTGGAAGTGGCGGGATCACGCCGGGGGCCCCAACGGGCCGCCGCCCGTGGGCTTAACAGGTTCTGTTGAATTCTAGCATGGAGGCCGGCGTTGCGAGCTTTCCGGTCCAGGAAATAAGCCGCTGTCGCCAGCCTGTCACGGCCGCCAACCGCCTAATCTCGAACATCGAGCTCCTTTTTCTGCCCGCTTCCGTCAGTATTCATTCGCCTCGCCCACCGGCTCGACGACCGCGGCCGCCTCGACCGGGGCTGGCCACCTGCCGGACCGCCCGCGACGGCCACCTCGGCCTCGAGCTTTTCGATCGCCGCTGCCAGCGGCAGGCTGCCCAGGTCGCCTTCGATCCGGTCGCGGACCGCCACGGCGCCGCTCTCCATCTCGCGCCCCCGACGATCAACATGTAGGGAATCAGCTTCAATTGGGCGTCGCGAATCTTCGAGCCGATCTTTTCCGGCCGATAGTCGCCCGTCACGCGGAAGCCGGCCTGCCCGCAGCCGCGCCTCGACGTCCCGGGCGTACTCTTCGAATTTCTGGCTCACGGCCAGCACCCGCACCTGCTCCGGCGCCAGCCACAGCGGAAACGCGCCGGCAAAATGCTCGATCAGCACGCCGATGAACCGCTCCAGCGAACCCAGCGGCGCCCGATGGATCATCACCGGCCGATGGGGCTGGTTGTCGGCGCCGATGTATTCCAGGGCAAAGCGTTCGGTGCTGGGCAGGTTGTAGTCCAGCTGCACCGTGCCCAGCTGCCATTCGCGGCCGATGCAGTCGGAGACCACGAAAGTCGGCCTTGGGGCCATAGAAGGCCGCCTCGCCCCGCGCGATCGTGAAGTTGGGAATCACCAGTCTCGGGCGACCTGCTTCCAGCGCGCGCCTCGGCCCTGTCCCAGCTCTCGTCGCTGCCGACGTATTTGTCGCTCGCCGGATCGCGGAAGCCGAGCCGCACGCGATAGTCGTTCATGCCCAGCGTCTTGCAGCACCGACTGGGTCATTTCCATGCAGCCGCGAAATTCGTCGGCCACCTGCTCTTCGGTGCAGAACAGGTGGGCGTCGTCCTGCGTGAAGCCGCGGACGCGGGTCATGCCGCCCAGCTCGCCCGACTGCTCGTAGCGATACACCGTGCCGAACTCGGCCAGCCGCACCGGCAGGTCGCGATAGCTGCGCGGCTTCGACTTGTAGATCATGATGTGGTGCGGGCAGTTCATCGGCTTGAGCAGGTACCGTTCGTCCTCGCTCCATCACGATCGGCTTGAACTGGCTGTCGGCGTAGTACGGATAGTGGCCCGAAATCTGGTACAGCTCGACCCGGCCGATGTTCGGCGTGTAGACCGGTTCGTAGCCGCGGCGGACCAGCTCGTCGCGCACGAAAGTTCTCGAGCAGGCCGCGGATCGATGGCCCCCTTGGGCAGCCACAGGATCAAGCCCGGCGCCGACCAGCGGATTGGTCGTGAACAGTTCGAGCTGCTTGCCCAGCACGCGATGGTCGCGGCGCTTGGCCTCTTCGACCATCTTCAGATAGCTCTTCCAGCTCTTCCTTGCGTGAACCAGGCCGTGGCATACAGCCGCTGCAACTGCTGCCGCGAGGCGTCCCCCTTCCAATAGGCGCCGGCCACCGACAACAACTTGAACGCGCCGATCGCGCCGGCGCTGGGAATGTGCGGGCCGCGGCACAGATCGATGAATTCTCCCTGCCGATAGAACGACAGGGTCGGTTGGTCGGCCAGGCCCTGTCTCGATGTGCTCGACCTTGAGCGTCTGGCCCAGATCGCGGCAGATTTCGATGGCTTCGCCGCGCGGCTCTTCGATCCGCTCGAACGGCTCGTCCAGCTTGACGATCCGGGCCATCTCGGCCTCGATCGGCGGAAAATCCTCTTCGCTCAGCTTGTGCGGCAGATCGAAGTCGTAATAAAAGCCGTTGTCGATCGTCGGCCCGAACGCCAACTGCACCCCTTCGAACAGCCGCATCACGGCCCGGGCCATGACGTGGGCGGCCGAATGCCGCATGACGCGCCAGGGCCTCGGGTCTTTCTTGGTCAGCAGCCGCAGCTGCACCTCGCCCGACTCGGGCAGCGGCGCGTTGGCGCCGACCACTTTGCCGTCGACCTCGGCGGCCAGCGTGGCCTTGGCCAGGCGCGGGCCCGATTTCGGCGGCAATCTCGATCGGCCGCACGGTTGTCGTATACTCGCGAATCGATCCGTCGGGGAGTTTGACCTTGAGCATGTGTTTAATCTTTTACCCTGGAAGGCGACCGGCCGGTTCGGCGCCGATACAAAGGACGCCGCGACAAAGCCCGCAGGAATCGCACTGCTCCAGCCGCAAATGTATAGAGCACTATGGCTTGGGGCAAGAGAAGCAAAGTCGCCGTGTGGGCGATGCGCGCCGCACAGCGCGAAAACGAAAGCGAACATCACGCCGAGACGCGGAGCCGGAGAGGATTGATTTTTTGACAGCACATCCACAACGCTGCGGTGCCGCGTGAAGCCTCCTCGTTTCCCGTTCCGAATTCCGCAATCCGAATTCCGAATTTGTCCCAAACCCCGGCTTCCGCCTGCACCGTAGGGCCCAGAAAGCCGAACAACCTCCCCTTCCCAGGCCGATAGAAGGCTTTATAATGGCGGATTCAGAATTCCAGGCCTACGCACGCAAGAATCGAAAACCAACATGCCCAAGCAAAAGACCCATAAGGGCGTCAAAAAGCGCTTCCGCGTGACCGCCAAGGGCAAGGTCAAGCACCGCCAGGCCGGCACCAGCCACTTGGCAGCCCGCATGAGCCACAAGCGCAAGCGCAACCTTCGCGGCACCAAGGTTTTGCACGAAGAGTTCACGCAGCAAATCATTACCGTCCTGCACGGCAATAGTTATTAGCAAACACCGTTTGGATCGCCAGCCATGAGAACAACCAAAGGCGCCGCCCGCAATCAAGCCAAAAAGCGGCTGTTCAAAAAGACCAAAGGCTACCGCGGCGGCAACCGTCGGCTGTATCGCACGGCCAAGGAAACGCTGGTTCGCGCCGGCGTCTTTGCCTTCCGCGATCGGCGCGTCCGTCGGCGCCAGTTCCGCGAGCTGTGGATCATCCGTCTCAACGCGGCCGCCCGCGAGCGCGGTCTGCGCTACGGCGAATTCATCCACGGACTGCACCTGGCCGGCATCGAGCTGGATCGCAAGTCGCTCTCGGAAATGGCGATTCACGATCCCGCGGGGTTCGACGTCGTGGCGGCCCAGGTCAAGGAAGCGCTGCAAAAGGTGGTCGCTGCCGCCTAGAGGCCGCCCCGCCCCCGACGCAGCCGATCCATCAAGCTCTAACGCCGCATTGCCGTGACGTCGATGTCGCTTGCTGCATTCCTGGCCGAACTCGATGCACTTGCCGATGCAGCCAGTCGAGCCTTCGCCGCGGCCGCCGACACCGCCGCGCTCGAAGCCGGCGCGGATCGACTTTCTCGGCGCCAAAAGCGGACGCCTAAAGAGCGTTCAAAAAGGCTTGGGCTCGGTCGCCGGCGCCGACAAGCCGGCCGCCGGCAAGCGCTTCAACGAAGTCAAGACCCAGATCGAAGCCGCCTTCGCCGCGGCCACCGAGCGCCTGCAAACCGCGCCGGCCGAGACCGGTTCCTCCGCCGATTTCGATCCCACCCTGCCGGGCACTTCACTTCGCATCGGCCATCTGCATCCGATCACGCAGACGATCGACGAGCTCAAGGACATCATGGGCCGGCTCGGCTTCACGGTGGCCTCGGGGCCCGAGATCGAAGACGAACGCCACAACTTCGACGCGCTCAATATCCCGGCCTCGCATCCGGCCCGCGACCCGTTGGAAAATTTTTATCTGTCGACCGGCCGCGTGGGGGCCGGCGTACCCGCCCAGGCCCCGCTCTTGCTGCGCAGCCAAACCAGCACGGTGCAGATCCGCGTCATGGAAAGCACGCCGCCGCCGGTGCGAATCATTTCGCTGGGCCGGGTGTACCGCCCCGACACGGCCGACGCCACCCATTATCCGATGTTCCACCAGATCGAAGGCTTGCTGGTCGACCGCCACGTGACGATGGCCGATCTGAAGAGCGTGCTGCGCTTGTTCGCCGCGAGCTATCTGGGCAGCGACGTGCATATTCGCTTTCGCCCCTCGTTTTTTCCGTTCACCGAACCGAGCGTCGAAGTCGACATGAGCTGGCACGCCGATGGCGGCGCCGTGCGCTGGGTCGAGATGGGGGGCGCCGGCATGGTCGATCCCAACGTGCTGCGCGCCGTGGGCTACGACCCGGAAGAAGTCACCGGCTTCGCCTTCGGCCTGGGGGTCGAACGGGTTTGCGCCCGGCGGCATGGCGTCAGCGACATTCGCGAGTTCTACAAGAACGACGTGCGGTTCCTACATCAGTTTTAGCGAAAGGATGAAGGATGAAGTCAGAAATTGAATGTCTTTTTTGATTGGATTGTGCGTTTGTCGGTTCTCGTTTTCCGCCTTCATCCTTCATCCTTCCGCCGTTAAAACTCCCATGCTCGTCTCCTGGGATTGGCTCGGCCAATACGTCCAACTCGACATGTCGCCCGACGAGCTCGCCGAGCGGCTGATGATGGCCGGACTGAACCACGAAGCCACCCTGCCGCACGGCCGCGACCTGGCCATCAATCTGGAAGTGACGAGCAATCGGCCCGACTGCCTGGGACACATCGGCGTCGCTCGGGAGGTGGCCGTGCTCTGGAAGCGGCCGCTCCAACTGCCCAAGGCCGAGCCGCGGGCGGGTTTCAGCCGTGTCGACGAGTTGGCGCAGGTCCGCATCGACTGCCCACAGCTTTGCCCGCGCTATACGGCCAGGGTGCTTCGCGGCGTGCAGCGTCAAATCCAGTCCCGGCTGGCTTGTCGATCGGCTGGCGACGATTGGCATTCCGGCGATCAACAACGTGGTCGACATTACCAATTACGTGCTGATGGAATGTGGGCAGCCGCTGCATGCGTTTGACCTGGCGCAGCTCGAAGGCCGGCAAATCATCGTCCGCGAGGCCCGAGCGGGCGAGCCGTTTCTGGCCATCAACCACAAGACCTACACGCTCGAGCCGGGCATGTGCGTGATTGCCGACGCCCAGCGGGCTGTCGCGTTGGGGGGCGTGATGGGCGGAGCCCAGAGCGAGGTTTCCGCGGCCACCACCGACGTGCTCATCGAAGCGGCCGAGTTCGATCCGTTGTCGATCCGCAATACGGCTCGGCAGCTTGAGCCTGCACAGCGATTCGTCGTATCGTTTCGAGCGCGGGCTGGATCCCGAGGGGGTCGACTGGGCGAGCCGCCGGACCTGCGAGCTGATCTTGGATTTGGCCGGCGGAGAATTGGCTGCCGGCGTGATCGACGTGGGCCAGCAGCCGCAGTCGCGCGAGAGCGTCACGCTGCGCTACGACCAGTTCCGGCGGATTCTGGGCATCGACATTCCGTCCGAGACAGCGCAGAGGATTTTGACGGCGCTGGGCAACCGCCAGTGCTCAGCGAGCGGACCCATGTCGAAGTGATTCCAGCCTCTTGGCGGCGCGACCTGACACGCGAGATCGATCTGGTCGAGGAAGTCGCAAGGATTCACGGGTACGACCAGATTCCCGAAGACGCCCGAGTGCCGATGGTGCCCTCTTACCGCACGCGGGACGACCGGGTGTTGGCCAAGGTGCGGCAGGTGATGACCGCCGCCGGATTGGACGAGGCTTTGACGCTGAGCGTGGTCGAGCCGGCCTGGTCCGACGCCTTCAGCCCTTGGACCGAGCGCCGGCATTGCAATCGTCGACCCCCGTTTTGCGGCGGGCCGATCGGTTGCGGCGGAGCATCGTGCCGAGCCTGCTCGGCGCCGGCGCACGAACGAGTCGCTTTCCAACCCGACGATCGAGCTGTTCGAGACGGCCAAGGTTTATCTCCCGCAGCCAGGCGCTGGCCTGCCGGTGGAGGAGTTGATGCTGGCCTTGACCAGCGGCCGCGGGTTTGCCGACGTCAAAGGGGTGATCGAAGCCCTGGTCGGCGCGCTCGATCCGGCGGCGCGGATTGCCGCTCGGCCCACGGCGCAAGCGCTATTGGATCGCAACCTCTCTTGCGAATTGTGGCTCACCGGCGTCGGCGGCGAGCGATTGCTTGGCTATCTGGGCGAGGTGAGTGTCGCGGGGCTCAAGGCGTTCGAGCTGCGCGGGGCGACCACGGTCGCCGAAGTGCGGCTGGCCACCTTGATTGACGCCGCCAAATTGATTCCGCAGCAGGGCGACCTGTCGATCTATCCGGCCGTGGCGCGCGATCTGAACCTGGAGCTTGCTGAGACGATTGCCTGGGCCCAGATCGAGCGTACCGTGCGCCAGTCCGCCGGAGAAAACCTGGAGTCGCTCGAATTTCGTGAGGACTATCGCAATCGCAAGCAGGTGCCGGCCGGCAAGAAACGCCTGCTGTTTAGCATTACACTCCGCTCGCGCCAGGCCACGCTCACCAGCGAAGAGGCCGACCAGGTTCGCGATCGCATCGTGCTGGCCTGCCACGAGCGGTTCGGCGCGAGCCTAGTGCAGTAAGTCGACGGCGGTCTGAGTGTGCACGGCTCGTTCGGCGCGGGTTGCGATGGCGGGCCAAAGCAGCGTCAATTCTTCGCAGCGGAGCAGCCACGCGGTGAGCAGAAAGACGCCGCCGCCTGCTAATAGGCTGCCGCCGACCTGCAACAGTTCGTGCCAGCGGCCATCGGTGCCCGGCAACGCGCTGGAGAATCCGAACATGGCGATGCCCATCAACGACGCGGCGCACATGGTCTTGGCATGCGCCCTTAGCAAGAGCCGCCAATCGAGCGGGCCATGCAGCCGCGAAAACAATTTCACCATCAGCACTACCTGCACGCTGGCCGAAATCGCCGTGGCCAGTGCGAGCCCACACTCGCCGAGCGGCCAAACCAGCACCAGATCCAGCGTGACATTGATGCCCATCCCCAGCAGGCTGGTCTTGAGCGGCGTCCGCAGGTCTGAGAGCGCGTAGAATCCGCGGGCGACCACGGGCAGGGCGAGTAGGCCCAAACCCCAAGCGAGTAGGCCACGGTCGTCTGCGCCGTCCGCGCCGCGTCAGCGGCGGAAAACGCGCCGTGCTCCAGCAGCAATCGCGCGAGGGGCCGAGCGAGCAAAATCAATCCAATGGCTGCCGGCAGCGCTGTAAAGCAGATCAGACGCAAGCCGCGCACCAGGTCGGCTCCCAGCTCCCTATGCCGACCCTGAGCCGCATGGCGACTGAGCAGCGGAAAGATCGCCGTCGCCACGGCTACGCCCAGCAGTCCCACGGGCAACTGGTAAAACCGCTCGGCATAGTACAGTGCCGCGGTCGCTCCGGCGTGGAGCGGATACGGGGCGCCGCCAGGCAGCCAGCCGATCTGGGCGGCGCCGGCCGGCGCGGTCAGTCCCCAGGCCACCAGGCTGTCGATCAGGGTATTGATTTGCGTGACCGAGAGCGCCAGCGACAGCGGGATCATCGAGCGCATGATTTTTCGGCACGGCTCCCGACTGGCGCGCAGGTCGAGGCGCCACCGAAAGCCCAACCGCCACAACAGCGGAAGCTGGACCCCTGCCTGAAGTGCGCCGGCGGCAACCACGCAGCCGGCCAGCGCGTAGGCCTGAACCATTTTGTTCGTCGAGACAGCCGGCGCAATCCACCAGGCACCCGCCAGCCAACCGACATTCAACAGACCGGCGGCCATCGCGGGCAGGCTGAATCGCGACAGCGCATGCAGGGTAGCCGAGAGCTGCGCCGCCAGGCAGATGAACCACAGATACGGCAGCATGGCAGCGGTCAGCCCGATCAGCAGGCGCCAAGGGGGATCGGCGGACCAGCACCAGGCCCCGGCACAGCAGGCTTCTCCCAAGATCAACAGCACTGCCAGGCAGCCGGCCAGCCAGGTGACGACCGCAGTGGCCAGTTGCACGGCGCGCGCACGGTCGCGCTCGAGCTCGGCGACGAGCACCGGCAAGTAGCTGCTTGCCAGGGCCCCTTCGCCCAGCAGGCGCCTTAGCAGGTTTGGCAGTCGGAAAGCGAGGACAAAGGCGTCCATCACGCCGCCGTTGGCAAGTCCCAGCAGCGCGGCCGTGGCCATGTCGCGCAGCAGACCCAGCACCCGGCTGGCGAGCGTGCCCAGGCTGGTCGGCCAAAAGCCTTGGAGAAACGGCGCTGGATCCCTGCGGAGCATGGGGGAGATGGTAGAGAAAAGGGCCTGGGCGAGGAAAGATGAGTTTGGCGGAGAACTCGGAACTCGGAACGCGGAAGTGTGGGAAGCCTCATGTGCTTTTTGCATTGTGCCGTTTTTTCCGAGTTCCGAGTTCCGAGTTCCCAGTTACCTTCCCCGGTTGCCAAACGGAGCGAATTTCGCCAAGATCAGTGCTCCAGGGGGGCGGCTCGAAACGGGGCTTGGGGCAACGTCTGCGGTGCGGCCTATTACGAAAACGGATGTTCGCTTACGGAGAACAAGCGATGGCGGAACGATCGAAGCACCAGCAAAAGATCATCAAGAACTACTACAACAACCGCGAGGCCATCTCGCTGCAGCGCTTGAGCGAACTGGTGACCGAACTGTATCTAGCCGAGGGAAAGAATCGGGCCAAGCAGTGGGAGTACATCGTCGGGCGCTGGCCAAACTCAAGGTGCCCCAGGACCGCATCGACCATCTGGTGGCCAAAGACAATCCGGCCCTGGTCGCCAAACTGCTCGAAGAATTGCTCGCCAAGTGAGCGGGAATCGCAAACGCCATGCCCACTAACGACCGAGCAAGTCAGCACACTCCGTTGGCAGAAGTTTCCCGTGCTCGACGACGGTTTCGTGTGCCTGGTCGACGTGATGGGAGACGACCAAGCCATCGTCCAGGCCGCGCGGGTCAGTTACGGCGAGGGAACGCGCAAAGTTTCGGACGACCGCGGGCTGATCCGCTATTTGCTGCGACATCGGCATACGACCCCCTTCGAGATGGTCGAGATCAAGTTTCTGGTCCGCGTGCCGATGGACTGTTGGCGGCAGTGGATCCGCCACCGAACGGCCAACGTCAACGAGTACAGCACTCGCTATTCGCTGGCCATCGACGCCACACAGGCCACGCGACCGGACGCTTGGCGCACCCAGGCTACTCAAAACCGGCAGGGCAGCGCAGGCCGCATCGACGCCCAAGTCGGCGAGCGGCTTGTCCACGGCCGAAGCGGCTTTTCAGGCCGCAGCCCGGCGTTTGTACGAAGAACGAATCGAGCTGGGCGTCGCGCGGGAACAGGCCCGCAAGGATCTGCCGCTGTCGACCTATACCGAAGCCTACTGGAAAATCGATCTGCACAACTTGCTGCATTTTTTGGCCCTGCGAATGGATGCGCACGCGCAAGAAGAGATCCGTCTGTACGCTGCCACGATCGGCGAGCAGATCATTCGGCCGCTGTTTCCGCTGGTGTGGGAAGCACTGGTCGATTATCGGCTGGAAGGGCTGTTTCTTTCACGGCTGGATCGAGAGCTGATCGAACGACTGATGGGCCGACTGGCTCAAACGGGTAAGTCGCGGGCGGACGAAGAAGATTTTCTGGCCGTTCAAGATCCGACCTGGGCCGAACTGGAACGCTCGCGCGAACGCGACGAGTGCCGCGCCAAGCTCGTGCGACTGGGCATCCTGCCGCCGCCAAAGTAGGACGCAGTAATGTCACGTCCACGAAAGTCCGGACTCAACCGGCCTCGGAGGGCGCTGGCTCGAGCGGGAACTGATGTCCATGAACGCTCTGGCCGCAGTGAGCGTCTCCTGCAAATTGCACGCAAACTGGCAGCGCTACGGCCCATAAGGGCTTGGCCTGGGCCAACATTTGCCGATTGAAACCCTTCAAAAAGGCCCTGGCCTTTTCGGCGACCAGGCACCCTTCCTCGGCCGGCTGCAAGGCCACCGCTGTCGGCGGCACTTCGTTCCAGCGTGTGGGAAACCAGTCCTGATAGCCGGCGATCCAGATTCGAAACAGCGGTTCCTGTGGGCGACCCCGTGGCGGCTGGCCGTCCGCCTGACCCGTGCTGTCGATTCTCGGCAGTCCGTCCGGGTCTCGCTGCTGGGCCGAGTTGCCTTGGCTGCCCACGGTACTCATAGGAGATCTTTCAGGACGGAATAGCGGGTCGATTGAACACATAGACTTGACAGGCTTTACTAGCGGATAGTATACATTTGTACATGTCACCGTCAACGGTCGTGATTTGCCTATTTTGGGGGAGCTTGATCGCGGATTCCGATTGCGTGGCAGTTTGAGCTTATCCTTCGTCTTGTCGCCGCGTTTTGCTGCACGAGAACCCCATGTACGACGTGGCCGCGAATTTGCGTCGGCTGATGGCCCGTTTCGGCCTGACGCTCGAACAGGTGGTCGAGCGAACCGGTTTGGATCAGCGAACGATCAAAGGCATCTTAGCGCGCACGAGCCAGCCTCATGCCCGCACGCTGCATCGTTTGGCTGCCGGCCTCAGCGTGGCCAGCGATGAGTTGTTTCAGGATCCGTCTCTGTTGGCGCACCGGCTGTTCGACCGGCATACGAACCCGGTGGTGGAAGAAATCGTGGCCAGTCAGCCGGAGCAGTTCGCGGGTTGGAGCGAGCGGGACTTCGACGAACTGTACAGTCGCTTCGGCGTGGGGGGCGGCCTGACCTTTGCGGGCACCCTGGAGGCGGTCCGTTCCATGAACCACAATCGCGAAGTCCATCGCCAGGTCGCACTGCTGTTGGAGAGCGGCGAGGCCGAATTCCTGTCGGCCATCGTGCAATTACTGTATCAGAAAATCACAGTGCGCTAAACGTCGATTCATCGGCCAGTGACAACTGAATGTCACTGAATTTGACAAGGCGCTAGCAAATCAATGCGCGGCGCGAAACTCAATCGAAAACTCGCCCGGCACGGGGCCGAGATTGCGCAAGCCCAGCAAATTGCGCGATCGGCGCGCACCTCGGCTCGGGGCGGCGCGACGGACTCCGCCCTTATCCGATCGAGGGGCTAGCCGACACGGCACCGCACGCATCGGGAGCTGGCAACCGGCTCTCGCTGACGACCGACTTGAATTGCGCAAGTCTCACAGCAGGCAATGCCGGCCAGCGATTTGCCGATCGTGCATTCACCCAGAAAAGAGCAGGTGAAAACCTTGATCGTCGTTCTTCCTGAACAGGTGCCGCACTGCTGCTGCCGCACTTCGATGCCGCGATGGACGCATGGGCCGCGAGCCGGGCCGCTCGGCTGAGCTCGCCGCAAGCCGAGACAATCGTGCCAGTAAGGCAGCGGCCGCCGCGTCGGATGGGTGCGCCTACGCTGGCAGACCGCGCAGGAGTACACGAATTTCCCGGCATCGATTGTCTCGGTGTACTGTGCGAGCATTTCAAAAATTCGCCGTCGCAGTGATCGTGGCGTTTGAAAAGTCCGTGCAGCCATCATCCCAGCCGCCGTATCCAGGGCCGGTGCCGAACGCCGGCCCGGTGGCACCGTCGTTCCCCGGACTCATAATCGGCAGGTTGTTGATCGTCGTGCAGTCGATCGTCGTGCCGGGCCCCAGGTCATAGTCCCACCGGATGACGTAGCCCCCGATGGTGATTTCAAGGAACACGTGGTTTGTTGTGTCGGCACCGCCGGCAATCGTGTTGTACGGATAGACGAAAAGGTCGGCCTCGAAAGAATAAACATCAAATGGCGAGCAGTCCGGGCCGCCGCCAAGGAACCAGTCGCAGGGGAAACCGGGGTCCGTGTTTTGCGCCAAGTCCCACGAGGCGTTAAAGGCGAGTCCGCAAGTACATGGTGCGCCACCTCCGCCGCCCGGTCCGCCGGGGTAGGTGCTAATGATGGCACCCAAAATCGTCAGCGTGATGGATTTCGGCGTAGCTCCGGTGCAGGTCGGGCAACTAATCGCGGTCCCGCAACCGCAGGGCTGCCTGTTTTGACGACAATTCGGACTCACGATGGACACCCTACCCAATCGAAATAATAAGTCCCGCTGTTCCGGTCGAGATGCGCTTTGTACGCAAGCCCGGCCGTCAGCGTGTCGCCGGACACATCCACTACGGTTACGCCGGAACTGCCGGGGCTCACGCCGTTGTTGTAGGTGGTGACACTGCACGTGGCCGAACTGCCGGAGCTGGAGGATATCGTTCCATAGATTTGCAGCGCCAGGTGCTCGGACTCGACCGCGTACCACACTCCATTCCGCAGGCTCAGTTCGGCAAAGCCCGTCTTGTCGACCGGCTCGAAGCGGGCGGTTCCCTGCACGGTCCAGGGACCCGGAGTGACCACTTCGCTACCCGAGGCGCCGTACCAGACATTAAACGTGTCGGCACTCCCTGGGCCAAGGATCGCGGCCGTGCCGACGTACTTGGCCAGCAATAACGAAATCCCCTCCCAGCGGCCATACATCCGCTTGGTGCCGCTATCGACAATCCCGTCGACCACGAAACTGCCGACGCCGTTTTTGGTTAGCGCGGACGTGCCGGGCTTGATTCCCCAGACGTCGCCCGGGTTGGGCGTGCCAGTGTCCCAGAGGACTTGGCAGTCGTCGCCGCCGCGGGCGCAGATGCCGTAGGCGCCGGGCGCGATTGCGCCGTTGCCGTTGAACACGATATTGAGATTGAAGGCCGGATTGTACGAGCTGCCGATCTGGTCGCAGGTGAGCACCAGGTACTTGCCGTCCTTGAGCGTGGTGCCGGTGACCTGCATGGGCGCGAAGGCTGGCAGCGTGAGCGAGCTGCTCACGTTCTGAAACGCCATCCAGCGAACGTCGGTCAGCGGGCCGGCCATGCGACAATGAACTCCTTCGGAGTTAATGCAAGGATGAAGGGTGAAGGATGAAGGCGGAAAAACGAAGCCTCGAGTTCTTACTCATCCTTCATCCTTCCGCCTTCATCCTTTCAATAGCCGATGTTGCTGCCGCTGGACGAGCATCCGCGCCTTGTCGGCAATTTGGTTGACTTTGGCCGCGTTCTCGCGCAGCCGCCGTTCTTTGAAACTCAAGAACTTATGGACCTGCTCGTCGTTGCGACTGGCGGTCATCGTGGTGCCCGCTTTGGACACATGGAATTCAACCTGGTTGATCGCGCCGTCTAGCTCGATGTCCGGACGAATGCCGATGTATTTGAGCGTTTGCGGATAGGTGGTTTGATAATCGTGCTGGGCCGCGTCCAGATAATAATCGCATTCCTGGTCCACGTCGTCGATGTTGCTGGTGACGTTCAGGATATTGAAGTCGGCGTCATAGACGGGCACGTGCGTGAGCGTGATCTCGTCGTGGCCGATGTACCGCGTGGGCGTATCGAACTCGTCGCTCTGCTCGCGCTGGCGGTTATAGACGATCGGGGCGAAGTTGTCGGGATCGCGCACTGAACAGGCGGTGCGCAAGAAAAGGCTCGGCGCCGCGAGCTTCACGCCGGCAGGTTCCACGCCGCCTATGTCCAATCCGTTGGCGTAGACGTAATCGGCAAAGATCACGAGCCCGCGGTCGCGATCGATCCGAAACGGCCGCTTGTATTCGGCCACAGTGTTTTCGAACGCGTTGGGATCGATCTCGGCATCGGCGATCGTGTTTTTCAGGTTGCCGGCCACGTCTGAAAACCAACTTCCGTAAACGGCGGCCGGCTTGCTGGTCAGCACGGCGTTGCCGCGGGCGTCGTACGCGGTGCTGGTTTCGATCTGCACGGCTTCGATCGGGAGCACCTGGTCGAGCGTGGTTACCTCGTCGTCCACATCGGCAATCAGGTCCGGCACACGGATTTGAAAATACCGATACACGCTCGCCTTGGCTCGCTCGCGGTTCTTTTCAGCGACGGATAGGAACTCGGGAAAATCTCCGGTGGTCCAGCCCGCCGCCGGCTTATAGCTGACGCTGTCGACGTCCACCAACGTATCGTCGGTTTCCAAGGCCTTGGGCACGATGTCCCAATCGTTCTGGTAGCGGTCGGGGCCGCAAGCGATCGACAGTGTGTCGGGTTCCTCGGGCGGATCGATCGTCAAGCTGTTATCGAGCACGGTGGCGTCGAGCGGCAGGTATTCGCCGGCGCCGATCACGCGCAAGGCCACGGTATTGGCGAATATTTGCAGAACGACGCGGCAGCCAAGCTGGGCGCATAAATCGGCCAGGTACTGAGCCGGCGTGAACTTTCCGAGTTGCCATTCGGTTGCCGGCCGTTGGTCGTTCGGCAGGTCGGCCACGTCGTACCCGCTTTCTTCCATGGCATCCAACAGCAGGGACGCCAGATCTTGCGGCGCCATCTCGGTGCCCTCCTTGATCGTGCCGTCATCGTTCCTCTGGTTGTAGAAGCCGGCAACGCCGCCAAAGGCCCACTTCCAGCGGCGATCGAGGATCGTCAGCCGCCAGATCAGCCCCTGCGAATTGCGCTCGAACGAATGGCGGTCGACCTTGCAATCGGGAAAGTCGATTTCGACGGAGCCATAGAGAAAACTGAGCGTGCCGCCGGCCCCGGCAAAATCGGCCTGAGGCGCGATGGTCAGGATGCACGTCGACGGCGATATGCCGTGTCCGATCGCCATTGACGCACCCACGAGCTGATTGATGCCCGGGAAATAGGCCAGTCCTTGGATGGGGCTGGTTGACATATAGAGGATGAAGGCTGAAGGATGAAGGCGGAAAAATGAGGACAGAACTAGCTACGCTGGAGGTTGAAGTTTGCACCAAGGTCCAGCGTCACGTCTGCCAACCGAGCGGTCACGGCCATCGGGTTGGTAAACGTGATGCTCTTGCCGGGATCCAACAGCGTGCCGCCCGCGTTGAGCGTCGTATTGGTCCCGCTTCGGGCGCGCGGGTCCTGACTGAAGTCGGCCGATCCGGACACGCCCACCGTCAGGGCGGTGTAATTGCCGGCCGTGCGGTAGACCAACAAGCCGCCGGTGACGGTCATGGCTCCGGGTGTCCCGCCGACGATCGAGGTTGTACCGGCCTTGCCTGGCCCCTGCTCGAGTGTCGTGAAGCTTGAATTAAGGGTCAGCGCTCCCCCGGATTTAACGATCGAGGTGAGCGTGCAGCCTGGCCCCAGCAAGACGTCGGTGTCGCCGTTCTGATTGGTCTGATAGCCTTGCCTGAGCGTGGCGATCGTGGCCGAATCGCCTTCCAGATAGCCGGCCGCCAGGCTACCCTTGGAAATGTTGACCACGTTCGAGGCGTTCGTGCCTTGCCAAAGAATGGTCTTGTAGCCCGCGTCAGCCGGCTGGCCTGAATTGAACACGTTGAGCGTGGTTTGCAGCGAGCCGGTATCGATCTTGATCCGCCCGCTGCCGTTGCCGGGGCCGTTTCCGATCGTAACGGTAGTGGCGCCGACTTGCAGATACTGCGGCCGATACTCGACGTAGCCAGCCGGGTTGTTGCGTGCCAGACCGATTTTGCCGGTAAAGCTTTGATCGATCGAAAGGCTATTCAGCGTGACCGACGACAGTGCGTCCAGCCCGAACACGCATGAGTTGGCACTGGCCGAAAACACCAGGTCGTCGCCGCCGCTCGGGAGTGACCCGGTCGAGTAGTTTGCCGCCATCGAAGCATCCGCCGGACCGCTAGAGGCCGTGCTGGGCGTCGAGCCGGTAAAAGTTCCGGTGCTGGTGGCGGCGGTCGCCAGTGTGAACGGAGTTCCGGGGTAAATCGCCGTGGCCACGATCACGCCGGCGCTGGGATTTGTCCAGGTCATTTCCTTGAACTCGGGCGGTAGACCCTGAGCGGTTAGCAACGTCAACAGCGCCGCGGCCACCGTGGTTGCGGTGTCCGACCCACCGGCCGTATAGCTGATTGCTTTGCCGTTAATGGTGATCGAATACACGATGCCGCTGGAAACCGAGCCGACGGTCAGCGTGTTGATTTGCGCCACCGCTGCCGCATCGCCCCGCCAGAGAATGGTAGCCATGTCGCTGCGCTCCTAAAGGATGAAGGCGGAAGGATGAAGGATGAATAAGATATTTGATGCCTCGTTTTTCGGTTCGACTGACTTCGATGAGCTCGATTCGACTGACTTCGATGAGCTCAGTCGAATCGAGCTCATCGAAGTCAGTCGAATCGAGCTCACCGAAGTCATCCTTCATCCCTTCGCCTTTTCTTCAGTCGTACCAGGGCGTCGGCGCGCCGCCGGTGAGTTGGTAACCGGATTCGAATTGGTAGTCCCAGGAGATTTTGAATTGCGAATAGAATGCTGCGGCGCCGCGGCCGGTCCGCTTGGGTAACGTCTGGCTCAGCCGACGCCGGTCGATGAGTTCGGCATAGGGCCAGATGGGAGTGGGCGGAATTGGGTAGGCCAGCAGTCCCGTGGCGTTGCCGGACTGCGTGGCCTTGAAAGTGGTTTGCTCATTGGCCAGTTGCTGCTGGGGCGGTCCGTTGAGTGGCTCCAACCAGATGGTCCGCTGCCCGCCCCCGGCGAACGACACCAATTCCGTCCAGGCGATCAAGCCGACCGACGCATCCAGAAAGTCGGCCTCGACCGAAACCGACCAGTTGCGGTACGTGGAATACTCCGCTCCTCGGCCGATCGGATAGTCGACAAACTTCGACGTGCGCACTCCGCCTTGAGTGTATGCGGCGTTGATTTGGTGGGTGCTGACCGAGCCGTCACCCAGGTAGAGTGTCAAATTCTGGTTCGGGATTTTGAATGCTTGCTCGCGGGCGGAAATGGCGGCCGAAATAGCCTCTGCGGATCCCGCCTGGCAACGTCCCTGGATGTTCCATCGTTCGGTGTAGCCAATCGCGATCCCGTTGACGGTCGTGGCGGACCGCGAGATCGTGAAGCCTGCCTCGCCCGGGTCCAGGGCGAACGAACCGTATTGGAGATAAGGAATGCCCATGCTTAGGAAAACTCGGAACTGGGAACTCGGAGCTCGGAAGGCAGAACCGGAAGTATCACGCGGAGGCGTGGAGGCGCGGAGAAGGTTGCACGAATCGCAATCTTCCGCGTCCCCGCGTGATATTTCTGCGTGTTTGTGGTGGCCATGGACCGGCTTGTTCTTCTCTGTGCCTTTGTGCCTCTGTGGTTTTCTATCCCACTGCCTTCCGGATCATCAATCGGCAGTGATCACGATTTCCTTGGTGCTCGACGTCTGAACCGCCCGGTAGTCGAGCGTGATGAAATTCTCGCCCCGCTGCGCCGCAACCGGGCTGTCGGCCGGCGCCTGCAACAGTCCGAAAGCGGCCGACAGGCTGTGCGAGCCGGAGGTAAAGGCTAGCGTCGCGCCGGTATATCCGGGGATTCCCTGGTCGTAGAGATCGGTGTTGGTCGAGTTGTAAGGCAGCGCACACCGCAGGCCGACGGTCCGGTCCTGGCTGGGCGCGCTGACGATCGTCAAGGAGTTCATAAAGCGATCGGTAATCAAGTGGTTGTCGATCGAGAGTTCGAAATCCTTGATCTGCCGGGCCGTCGAATTGATCGTCAGCACGGTGTCTCCCTCGAAGATATAGGGGCCCGCGACATCGGCCGAAATCGAGGGCCACGCCGGCGTGCCGGGCACCGAAAGCGTTTCGGACTGGGCCACAATGTCCAGGGCCAGCTTGAGCATGCCCCCTTTGTTGCCCGAGATCACGGCTCGCGAAACGGCGCAGCCCGCGTAGAGAAAATTCTTCGCGTTGCGCGTGATACCCAGCGAAAAGCTGGGCAGCGTTTCGGCCAGGGCGTAGGTCGTGCCGTCTGCCGTGGCCCCCAGGATGTACGGCAGCCACCACAGAAAGTCGAGCGGGCTCGGCTGGAGGGTCAGATGTCCGCCGACTTTGTACGGTCCGACGCGAGCATCGTCTCCCAGGTGCGAGCGCGTTCCGCGCAATCCTTCGCGCTGTAGGATATTGCCGGTCTTCTTGATCGCCTCCGACTCGAAGACGAACGCATTGGTCAGCGCCGCAATCGTGCCCGGCGCGGGGGTTGTGCCATAGGTGGTTTCGGCCACGGTGCCCAGTAACGCCTGGTGTCCGAGAAAAGCTGTCGCGACAGTCATGGGGACGCTCCTAAAGGATGAAGGATGAAGGATGAAGGCGGAAGTTCGGCAATTTGAATCCTCGTTTTCTGCCTTCGGCCGTTCCTTACGCGTTGAAGCCGCGCGGCTCGCGGCTGAGAAATCGGAAGGACAACGCAGTGACGTAAAAACCGGCGGCCCAATCTTGCGGATCAGCAATGATTCGCGGTGTCACCGTGGCATCGACGATCGTGGATGCTCCGGTCAGCCGTTGTTGCCGAAATGCCCTGTTCAACTTTTGCCGCCACTGAAGGTTCGTGGGCAGGTTTGCCGCCAACGTGGGCTCCTGGTTGTCCGGCAGCACCAACAAAGCCAGGACCGGATAGACGATGTCATCCAGCGCGTTCAGTCCCTTGGCCGAATCCTGTTCCTCGGCCTCCGGAAGCAGCAACACGCAAGGCAGCGCGACGCCCAATCGCCCTTGTTTGAGCGATCCGAGAATCCGATCGAGGGCCAATTTCTTGATGACCACCGAAGAATTCACCACGCCGGCAAGGGCCAGCGATTGGATGACCGCCTGCACTCCCTTGAGACATTGCAGATGAACCGAATCGCTGCTGGCGGCGACGTTTTGGTAGACCAGATTGCTCACCACGCCGTCCGGCGGCAGCAGGCTGCCGACGTACCACCAGTAATAGCCTGTCGCGGCGGCGACCGTGATGCTGCCGTCTCCGCTGCGGTCGCCTGCTGCGGTCCAATTCGATCCGCCGAGCTGCCCGTCGATGGCCTGGCTGTACAGCGTGTTGGTCGTGCCAGCGGTGCTGCCGCTGATCGTGGCCGTGACCGTGCCGTCTGCGTTGTCGCGTACCAAAAGTGTGGGCGTGGCGAGTGACGTGTCGCCAGAGGGAGTAAAACCTTTGAGCAGGATTCCGCACAGGCTCATTGCTTCGCCTGCCCGACCACCGTTGAGGTCGCATTGAGTTTATTGCCGTTGACGTCGTACAGCTTTTTGGTGAGCAGCGTCGTGTTGGTGCCGGAGACGAACAAGACTTCGTGGTACTGCGTGGAATCGGTCGTAATGTCGATGACCCGATCGGCCTGCATTAAATCGAGAATCGATGTTTGGTTGATTGCCGTCGCCATTCCGTTCTGAATCGCCGTGACCGCCGTGGCGTTGGGGGCGTTGACCAGGTCCATTTGCTGACCGGCCTTGGCCGGCGCGTAGTTCGGCTGGCTCGCAGCCAAGGTGACCGTCGCCGGCGGGCTCGTCGGGATCGCGGCAACCTGGGTTGCGAGGGCGGCGTTCCCATAGGTGCCGTTGCTGACAATGGCGCAGCTGTCGCCCGTCTGATTCACGCTGGCCACCGTTAGCGCCGGACTTGCCACGTTGAACATGTTCAGGAACGCCGCCGCAACGTAGGTGCTGGTTCCGGCGATCGATGTTCCGTTGATCTGAGTCAGGTTAGCGGACACGGATGTGGTCACGCTGCCGACGGAGCCGCTCAAGTTACCCGTGAAGTTAACCGTCGTGGCCGCATTGCTGCCGGCAATGAAAAGGCCGCCACTTGCGCCCGGAGCGGTCCCCAGCGTCGCCGGCGCCAGGCTTTTACCGATCGAGCCGGCTTGCGTAAAGTCGCTGCTTGTAGTGTCCGTCCAAACAGCGGTCGCGGCGGCAGACGCCGTGATATCGTTGAAGCCGGTGATGCCGGTTCCCTTGACCAGAGCGATGTTTGTCCCGGCGGTCAGGACTCGCGTGGCGACCGACCAGACCGCGGACGCGAGCGCCGTGGCGCCTGCGCCGAGCGCACCCAGGTTGGTCGTCAGGTAGGCATAGGCATCGCCGGTCTGGATGACCATCGCGCCGACCAACTTGCCGAATGTGTTATTCGCGGCGTAACTTGCCGTCAGCGCGTTCCAGACGGCAGCGGCGATCGAGGCGGCGGAGGTCTGCGCACCCACGTCGGCCCCCGTCTGAGACGCGCCGCCGAGGTTCTTGGCATTCGTATCCAGCACGCCCGCGGCGGTGGCCGTTGCCAGTCCACCCACGGCCAGCCAGACGTCGGCCTTGGCACCGGGCAGCGTGATGAATTTGGTCGTATTGTCGGGCGTGGTGTCCCAGGCCCGGTGGACGGTGGCCACCTTGGTAGTCGTGTTGTAGGCGGTAACGGTTCGCCGCTGGCCCGTGCCGCGGATGCCGCCGCCCGTGCCGCTGTACAGATACAGATCGTCACCGACATACGCGCCCGTGTCACTGCTGGCCCCGCTGTCGAGCGTAATCGTGGTCGACGTGCCGCCCTGCGCCGTGTTGATCCGGCCGCCCATGATATCGGCGATGAACAGAGCTTCCCCCACGCTGTTAGCCGTTGGGGCGGTGGGCAGCGAAGTGCCAAAAGCGATTGGCGCGGCGCCGGTGCCGTCGGGGTTGATTTGATTTGAGCCCGTGCCCGCCGTAATGAGTCCACCGCTGGCGGCCGCTGCGGCATTAGGCAGCGCGGACAGGCCGAATCGCGTGGCGTCTTGAGGGTCGAACGCCACCACTTCATGAATTACGTCGCCCGGATCGGCGCCCGTGCCGCTGGCATGCAGCACGAGCGGCCCCAGCGTCGCGGTATCGGTCGCATTGCCGGCGACCTGATACCAGCCGTTGGCGATTTCGCTGACCGTGCCGGACGGACTCGCGAACGAGCCGCCGTTCTTACTGAGCATGACGGTCGGCGTCAGGCCCGTCGCACCTGTGATATGGTCGCTGGACAGGACCATCAGGAACACGAGCGGCTGCGCCGTGCTAGATTGTTTCAATAATCTCATGCGGCACCCCTTGACCCAGCGCGGTCAAACAGGGTGCGGCGAAAATACTGCGTCGGCAACTGCGTCCGGGGCCGCACGCGATTGAGCAAGTCCGGATAGCCGGCCAGCGACTGGTTGTATTCTTCAAGCGCCTCACGGGCCGAGAACGTGCGGCCCCAAAGCTTGAAATCATCCAGGGCTTCGCCCGCCGTCGCGCTGTAGTTAATCGAACCAATAGCCGGATAAATTGCCCCTGTAAACGTCGCCAACGTGGCAGACACAGTTGCCACCTGAACACCGTTGACGAACATCGTCTTATAGGTGGCCGAATCGCTCGTGACCAGCACCCGCAGCCAGCGGCCCGTGATGCTAGCGGGCGTATAGCTCACAATGGTGCTGCCATAGCTGGCCGTCTGGCCGTTCGGGTACGCCCAGCTGAGGGTACCGGACGTTGCGAAGATCACACAGCCAGTCGTCGTGCCGCCCTGCCCCCCCAGCGCAAGGCGCCAAACGTCGAAGACGTGCTGTAGACCCAAATGGCCATCGTGATCGGTCCAGACTGCCAGAAAAGACTGGGATCGGTTGTGAATCGTAGGGCAGAGCTTCCAGAAGGAGCGACGACAAAAACGCTCGGCCCCAAAGCCCCAGCACGCGGATATTTTGCGGTCAGCGTTCGCGCGGTACCGAGAAAGCTCCCACGCGCACCGTTAACTAATTCTCCCCATGCGTTGTTCGCAATCCGGCCGGGAATCGATAGCGCCCACAAGAGCAGCCCACGGTTGAGCGGGTGCGCCAGGTTCACCGGATTGAACGTGTGAATGTCGGACATAAATTAAAGGCGGAAGGCAAAAGGATGAAGGATGACTTCGGTGAGCTCGATTCGACTGACTTCGATGAGCTCGATTCGACTGAGCTCATCGAAGTCAGTCGAATCGAGCTCATCGAAGTCAGTCGAACCGAAAAACGAGGAACGGGGTCGCCTCAATCTTTCTAGGTGTACTGGGAGCGATTTGTAAGCACGTTCAGCGTCCAGCCGCTGGACATACTCTGACCCGTGAGATTGACCAGATAGACCTTGTACTTGACGGGTTCCAATCCCTTGACCGTCACAAGCATCTTCTGGGCTCCGGTCTGATTCAAAACCGTGACGAACACGCCCGCGAAAGCCGGCGGCGAAATGGTGGGCGGCGAGCTGGTCGTATCGACGTCGCCATAATTCGTGCCGTCCTCGGACGGCACCAGGTATAGGGCCACCGCGTTGCCGATGGTCACGGCCGAGCCGAAGCCGGCGTTCAGAACGAAGACACCCGTCTCATCGAGCAGGCTCGTGCAATCCAAAATGTTCGCGCAGGCCACGCCCGCGCTGTTCGAGAGCGAGCTCGTCGAGCCGCCGTCGAGATTGGTGGTCGTGTTTTGCTGTCGCTTGATGCTTCCGGCCATGCTAACCCAAGGATGAAGGATGAAGGATGTTTGAAAGGCGGAAGGATGAAGGATGAAAAACAAGGAGGTGGGAATCAGGCTCTTCGTTTTTCATCATTCAGCCTTCATCCTTCTGACTTTTGCGCTATGGCCACGTCCGTATCCGTAATCACGGTCCCGGCCCCGAACAGCACTTCGGCCCGGCTGCCCTGGCGGGTGGTGGCCGCGGTCACTTGGTCCTGGGTCAGCACGCCATCGGCTATGGCGCCGTCAAGCAGCGCTGCGACTGTCGGCACGTCGATCTGGTCGGCCGCGCGCAAATGGTCGAGCATGCTCGACCAATAGGCGATGATGTTCGCATCGGGGAGAATGCTGGCCCGGGTAATTGCGAAAACGATGGGCGTCGTGGCCACCAGCGCCTGGTCTTTGGTTAGCGTCGTCACGGTCACGACGTAGGCCGAACCGCTGCCCACGGCATTGAGCAGGTCCACCAGGCCGCTGTCGCTGCCGGCCGCGACGAGCGCGGCGTAGCCGAGATTCTCAGGGTCGGTCGACAGTTCGGTTTGAAGTTGGGAGTAGTCCATATTCGAGTCTGTGGTTCATTTTCGTTTTTGGTTTTCGCGCCCCATCAGGCGACGACCTTCAGTCGGCAAACGCAACGGTGCGTTTGAGTCAACGGACAGAATTCGGTGGTTTGGATCGTGTAACTGATGCCGGTCGCGTCGGCGACCGAGTCGCCGACGTTGGGCGTAACGCCCGTTGGCAACTCCGGCCCCCACATTTGAAGCACCATGTCGCCGGGCTGGGTGCCGACGCCGCCGGCGAGCAACCGAATGTCCTTAAAGCTAAGCGTTCCCCGCAGGCAGTTATTGACCGTCAAGGGATCGCTGGCGCCTTGCGTGAGCGTGAACAGTTCTAGTCCGTCGAGGGCCAGGTAATCGTGGGAGAGGTCCAGAGTCATTCCACAAAGCCTCGCGTTTCCACCTCGAACGGTTCCTGAACGGCCAGCATCTGGTTGCACCAGGCGACGCGTCGCTCGAGATGCTCGATGTATGCGGTCCAGTTGAAACTTTGGCCGTTGTCCGTATAGCTGGGCTTGCGCTCGGCAGAGACTTCTGCGATCTGCGCCAGTGTGTTGCATTTGATGGCGGTGATCTGATCGACGTCGGACATGGGAAGTGCTCCGGACAGGTTGGTGGGGCACAGCTTACGGGCAACGATTCGGCGTCGCAAGGCAACCGACGCGGCGCTGCGCGGGAAGTTTACGTCTGCTCGCGCAGTTTCAAGTGCCGAGTTCCATGCTGCGCGTCTTCGCGTTAGCCCGTGCTCTGAACGATGAATCGCGGATTGAGCACCGCCGCGGCTCCGCGCTCGCTGGCCTTGAAACGCACGACGATGTCCTGCGTGAATTCGGCCTCGCTGTTCTGGGGCGCCTGGGTGACCGTGATCGGCCAGTTCTCCATGTAGGCGAAGGCCTTCTTGAAGTCGCCCAGGAGCCAGACCTTTTCCGGCGAGCTCACGCCGGCGGCCAACAGCCGCCGATACATCAGCCGGCTTTCGTCGACCTGGTAACTCCGCTCGCGCAGCACGGCGCCGGCATCGACCCGAGTTCGCGTCGGCCGCCCACGTCGTGTAATCGATCAGCGCGGCGTTGAACACCCGCATGGCCGCGGCGTGATATTGCGGACAGACCAGCACCTGGTTGGCGCTGACCATCACCGGTTCGCCGGTATTCGGGTCGAGAATATTGGCGAACACCTGTTCCGCGCCGTCGACGTTGGTCCAATCGACCAGCTCGTTGGCGGCCAGGATATTGATCCAGGGGGTCGACGTCTGATAGGTGTTGTACGTGCGTCCCCTTCCAGTTGTAGTTGTTGGTCACGCCGATCACCAGGTCGAGCAACCGCTTCTCCTTGTTCAGGCCCAGAATCTCGCCCACCTCGGTGGCCCGGCTGAGAACCTGATGCGTGCGGTCGAAGAAAATCGCCTCTTTCGTCACCGGCACGATGAAGCCGCGCTTGGTCGTCGAAGGAGTTTCGATGTAGTCTTCGCCGAATCCGAGCGCCGGATACGGCATGCCGGGTCGAATTTCCTGGATGTCGTCGGTGATGCCGGTGATGCCGGCAATCTTTTCGCCGTCGAACCGGGTGGGAATCGTCTCGACCAGTCGCGAGACGACGAACTCTTCGCGCTGATAGGCCTCCATGATCTTGCTGTAGATGATCTGGCCCGTGATGTTGGAGAAGGCCGTCACGTCGACCGCCTCGCCGGCCTCCTGAACGAAACCGCCGCGGCGCGGATCCATCGAGTCGAGCCACTCGCGCCCGTCCGGCACCAGTCCCTCGGCCAGGCTGCGGATGCTGAATTCTTCGGGCCGCATTTCGCGCTTGGCCAGATTGTCGCTGAGGAACTTGAGTGTCTGTTCCGCTCCTTGAGTTCGTACATCCGTTTGATTTCTCTGACCTTCATCGCGTCGATCTCCTGAAAGTTTATGTTGAGTGTGCTGGAATCGGACTGGAAATGGGACCTGCGCGAGGTGCTTGCGCCGGCTCCCGAGTCGCTGCGCCGGCGACTTATTACGCGACGGCCTGCGGCCCCCCGAATTGCTTGGTGCTGACGATCGACACCAACACCTGCGTGTTGGCCGGATTGACGTAGTTGGCGACTCGCCCGATGGCCTTGCCTTCGTTGCCGCCCCCTCCGACGGACACCACCGACTGATTCAACAGCAGGTTGCCGGTGTCCTTGGCCGGCCCGACCAGATCGCCCACATTGAACGTCGCCGAGGCGCAGGCCATCTCGAACACGCCGCTGGTGGCCACTCGGATGGGATCGGTGTCGGTCGACAGCGAGCGTTGCATGGCCACGCCCAGAAAACTGGCCTGAAAGGCGGTCTGCGTGGTCGGCAGATCGGTGGTCCAGGTGAATACATTGGCCGGCGTGACGTTGCCGCTTGAGTCCTGGGCGACCAGGTCGCCGATCTGAATCGTCACGCCCGCCGCAATCGGCTTGGTGACCACCGGGTTCGTATCGCCGTAGCGCCAGCGCATCGTATCGGTCATCGCTCGGTTCTCCGCAAAGTAGAGTGGGGGTTGTGGTGTTGATTAACGAATCGCCCGCGCAAATTCTTCCGCCGTGGTGATCGGTACGTAGGCCGCCTCGCCGATGGCCTGCTCGCGTGACAGGGGCTTTCCACCACGTCGTCCGTCGCCGGCATGGGTGGCTGCAGCGCGCACCAGCTGCGCGCGCTGGGCCACAAGCTCGCGCATCGATCGTTCGTCGGATGCCGCCACGAGCGTCGTCATGAACGACTCGCTGACCAGTTGACCGCCGGCGCCCTGATCCGGGTCGGGCAAGTGGAACTCGGCCAGCAGCCGTCGGGCGGTTTCGCGCTTGACGCGGAGGGCCTGGATCGTTTCCAACTCGTCGACACGTCGCCGCAGTTGACCCATCTCAGCGCCCGCTTGCTCTTGGATCTCGCGCAGCAGGTCGGGCCGCAGCAGTCGCAAGTCCTCGATCGTGCACACGCCTAACGAGGGACTGCGCGTCGGCACGCCGGCTGCCGAAGAAGCCGTGGCCTGGGCCTGCTCGAACAGTCCACTGGTCGTGGCCGGGTCGGCCACCAGGTCGACACTGTGCACTTTGAGAATCGCCTCGACGAACATTTCGTCTCCTTGACGGACCGTGCGGGCTTGCACGTTATGCGAAAAGCCGACATTTTCCGGAGCGTGCTGGGCATCCCACAGCAACTGTTCGGCCAGTGCGTGTTTCGGATTGAAGTGGAAGTCGCCGAACAGGCCGGCCCCCGGCCGCAAGGCGATATTGCGCACCAGACCCAGCCGGTCTTGATAGTCGCGGCTGGCCAGTGGATGACCCTTGGGATGATTGACATTCACGCGGGCGCCTTCGTACAGCCCCTTGGCCGAATCGAGCGCGGCCGGCGAATACTTGCGGCCGTTGCGCGAGTCGAGCCCCAGCAGCTTGACGCCTCGGAGCACGCCCTGCTCGCGATCGACGCGCAGCTCGAGGCCGCGCGAGTCCACGAATTCCTGGAGGAGCTCGTCCATCGTTTCTCCTTTTGCCAACGAAAAAAGCCCATCCGCAAACCGTGTGGTTCGCAGATGGGCTCGCGATTGATACCCGCTTGTGTGGCAGGCTCGCCGAGATACCCGGGAAATTCTTCTATTTATCCAACCGCTCGACGCGTCGGCGAACGTACTGGATGGTTCCATCCTGCACGCTGACTTCGACCGTGACCGAACCGTAGAACCCGCGCCGCAACACGTCGCTCAACGTCTCGCGCCAGGCACTATCGGCTTGCGACAGTTTGGCTTGATTGACCGGCGTGTGTTCCAGCGTTGTCATGATCGGAAGTGTATCGCGATCTGAAACTAATTTCAACGAAGGTTTGTGAGCCACTGCGAAATATTTTTGTGCCGCGCGATTCAGGGTCCTGGCACAGCACGGAATGTGCTCCTGGTCGTAGTCCAACCCGCGGCGGCGGCACCAGGTCTGCGGCGACAGGATGCCGTTCTGTTACTCGATCTGACGGACTTCGGCCTCTTGCTTCTGATCGCGCATTTCGAGCGATGGCGGCGAGACCTGGATTTCGATGTCGGAGAGCGCCGCCGCAGGCAGGCCGCCGGCGTCGACCGCGGCCCGCACCACGCGCCACATCACCTCCAGATCGTCGTTGACGAGGTCAACTTGCAGGCGCGAAAACATCCGCATGGCCGGCCCTTCGGCCACCATCGTTGAAGCGTAGTTGGCGTTCGAGGCGTCGGACGTGAGCGTGAACTCGCGCCATCACCAGTCGGCTGGCGATCGCCCGCAACTCGGCTTGCAGGTTCGAGGGCCCCGACCTTGAAACGAGACGATCTCACGATCGACGCAATCCGCAGACGGCGGAATTGCACGCGGGAAGTGCACTGCCCGTTTAGTACACGTCTAGCTTTGGAAGCTGCGGCTTGACGCGCGTTGACGCCGGGGGTGTCAAACCAGTGTCCCGAAACACGCAGTTCAACCAGGCTCGTTAGGCCTGTCAGAGCGGTTAGGCCGTCGAATGTTACTTCGGTTTCTTTAAGGTCTAGCTCCCTGAGACGTGTCAGCCCCGCGAGATGTCTCAGGCCTGCGTCGGTAATTCGAGTCCCATGAAGGTCCAGCAGTTCCAACTCCGTCAGCCCAGCGAGGTGCTCCAAGCCGGCGTCGGTGATCGCGGTGTTCCACAGGTCGAGCTCCCGCAACTGCGTCATCCGACCGAGCGTCTTCAGTCCCGCATCGCTGATGCCGGTTGCAAACAACAGCAGATGTTGCAGCCGCCGCAGTGACTCGATTTGGACCAAGCCCGCGTCGGTTATGTGCGTCTCGCCCAGGTTGAGGAAGGTCAGAGATGACATCGACCGCAGGTGCGTCAGGCCGACATCGGTTATCGCAGATTCGCCAAGACCCAGATGCTTGAGTCGCGTCAGCACGCACAGCCGCGTCACGCCCTCATCGGTAACTCCGGTCAACCCAAGATCAAGAAACTCAAGATGAGACAATCGACACAGATATCCAACCCCGACGTCCGTGATCGGCACATCACCAAGTTCCAGTTTCCGGAGCTTTTTCAATCGCGCGTAGATATTTGAGACCGTCGTCGGTGATGAGCGTATGGCGGAGATCGAGATTGGTCAGTTCCGTAAGCTGGCTGACGTGAACCATTCCCGCGTCGGTTATTCGAAGGCCGCAAAGGGAAAGGCGCGCCAGGCGTGGGAGTCGCTCTAGGGGTTCGAGATCGGCATCTGTCACCCGACTGCTATCCGTTGAAAAAGCGAACCCATAGTCGACCCAAAACACACTGCTGAAGAAGTCTTCGCCGAGCCAGCGTTGGATCCACCGTTGGGCGCCATTCTCGCGCGAGCGCGTGTCGTACTCGACTAACGCACCAAAACTTCGAATCTGTTCGACATCGGCGTGTTGCCGCCTGGCACGCTGGAAAGTGTTCCCAAACCAAGCGAGTAGCGAAAAGCACGGAATCGATACCAGGAGGAGCGTGCGCAGCGTGAAATGAAAATTTCCACGCATCAGTTGCGAGCGCCCGCCGAATAGGGTCTTCATACATTTCGCTCCGCGCGATACGGGCATCTACGCCGACCGCAGTTCGGTAGCGGGGGCCCCCAACGCACAATTCGTCAGGGGCGTCTGTTTCATCGTCGATCGACCGGCGCCGGTCGCGGGGTCCGTCCAGAACCGCGGATTGACCTATTGCTGGGGCACATCACGGTGGGGCAACGGCATTTCTCCTTGCTTCAAGGCCTTATTGTGCTGATCCCGCAACTTGTTCTCGAGTTTCGCGGCTTTGATCTCTTCATCCATGATACCAGATGATGCCTTGCCGATGAGGGCCTTTTGGCCGGTCGACAGCTCCTTGCCCAGCGCGAGATAGGGGGGCCGTGTGGCATCGCCCCTCCCTCCGTCCACCTTATACCCTTGAGTGTCGGTAGGGTCATAGTGAACGGTAGCGTCCGAACCTCGCGTCATGTCGCCCTGAAACGTCACGCTGTTGTCCTGGTTAGCACCACGCGGCGCAATCCTGATGCCGTGCCCGTTGTTCGAGGTTTTGATGTCATCCAGAAGTTCTTTTCCTCCGGGCAGTTCGCTCAGCCTGCCGAAGTCACGAATCACGGCCTCCTTCCACGTTTGCTTGTTTTTGTCCATCAGGCCATCCGCATCGAGCGTAACGTTCTTTGGCAACGCCTGCAGCCCCTTGACCAGAGCCTGGTCGTCGGCGCTGAGATCGTTGATCGGAACTTTCCTGTTCTTTTGGTCCGCATCGTCCGCGCTCGGCTTCAGGATCACGGATTTGCCATCTTCGGAAAGGCGCAAGAACGTGCCCTTGAAAGTACGCCGGCCACCTTTACTCTTCCAATCCCGCTCCCCGAGCACTGGCTTCTCGGCGTCTGCCCCATCTTTTCCGGTGATCGCGTCCAGGCCCTTGCTGATCCGGTCCCGCTCTGCTCGATCCCTGGGATTCTGCGCCAGGTAAATGTTGCCCGACGGAGCCGCCCTGTCGCCCGATGCGGGCTGCGGTGTTTCGTGTCCCACGGTCAGAACATGCGGCTGCGCACCGTCTCCAGCGCCGGCGTGCGGGCCTAACGACCGGCTTGGAGCGGAGGCTCCACCGCCGCCGGCCGATGAGAACTCGCCGCGGTTCTGCGGATTGCCGCCGCGCGGATGCTTGGAGGGGTCCCAACCGGCTTCCGTGATCGCGCGAACGAATTCGAGCAGCTCTTGTTCGCGAGTCGCGTCGGGCGTATGAGCGTCTTCGATTGCCCGCACGATCGGCCCAGACAACTCCGGGCCCTGCACTTCCTGGGGACGTTGGTTGTGCTGGGCCAGATTCATTTGCTCCTGGTCGTAATCCAACCCGCGACGACGACACCAGGTCTGCGGCGAGAGGATGCCGTTCTGATATTCGATTTGATGGACCTCGGCCTCCTGCCTCTGGTCGCGTGTTTCGAGCGAAGGAGGCGACACCTGGATTTCAATGTCGCAGAGCGCCGCCGCAGGCAAGCCGCCGGCGTCGACCGCGGCCCGCACCACGCGCCACATCACCTCCAGATCGTCGTTGACCAGGTCGGCTTGCAGACGCGAAAACATCCGCATCGCAGGCCCTTCGGCCACCATGGTCGAAGCGTAGTTGGCGTTCGAGGCGTCGGAAGTGAGCATGAACTCGGGCATTACCAGCCGGCTGGCGATCGCCCGCAGTTCGGCTTGCGACACGGCCACGAAATTCGCCGCGTCGAGGCCGGCGGCCGGAAAGTCGTATTCGATTCCGCCGGGCGCGTCCAAGATAGTGCCGGGGCCAAAACGGCGAAAGTTGGTGCTGCGGCCGGTGGCGGCTTGGGTCAGCGTGACGTCCGTCTGGCTGGCGGCGAACTGCTGCACGCCGCTGCGGATTCCGCCCTGGTGCTTGCGGATCAGGGCGATCGCCGATTGGATTTCGGCCACCACGCTCATGTTGCGCAAAAGCTTTTCGGCCCGGCGCAGATTTTGCGCACGGGAAAGAACAGCGGCAGCCCGCGTTTGACGTTCTCGTCGACGTTGGCCTTGCGATGCTGGATCTCGGCCGGGTCGACCGGCCGGCCGTCGACGTAATAGCAGATGACCGTTTCGACATCGTCCGAGTCGGTCAAAATGCCAAAACTGGCCGCCGGATCGCCCACCCGAACGCTGGGCGTGACGATCTGATCGGGC
The DNA here is from genome assembly GCA_963793635.1 of uncultured Planctomycetaceae bacterium. Taxonomy (GTDB): domain Bacteria; phylum Planctomycetota; class Planctomycetia; order Pirellulales; family PALSA-1355; genus CAWCAX01. The sequence continues at coordinate 2,083,606 of CAWCAX010000004.1, read as the reverse complement.
TCGACGAAGCGGATGCGCGTGCAGCCATCGCGGTCGACGAAGTAGCGCAAAAACACTTCGCCGTCGCGATCCAACCGGCGGACGATCTCCTGCTGGCGGCGCTGCCATTTGTTTTCACGCCGGAAGGCGTCCAGCACATCTTGCACCTGGCTGGCCAAAGAGGCGTCGGCGGTCGAGCCTTTGCGGATTGCCGCCCGATAGGTGTGACCCGAGCCGACCAGGTAACTGATGCGGTTCTCCTGGCCGTTGATGGCGAACTCGTTGCTAGCGGCCAACAGGCGGCATTCGTTGCGCAGCTCGCCGAGTTGCTGCTCGTTGACGATTGCCGGCCGGGCATACGAGCCGGCTCCGCCCCCGGCGCCCAGCGGCAGCCAAGCGCCGTCGCTGACCCAATAGGCTTCGCGCGGATCGACAAAATTGTCGCACAGCTCAAAATAGGCTTCCCGCAGCCGGCGTTCGAGCCGGGCACCGGCCCCATCTGGTCCTGAGCCGCTGGAAGGTTCCGCCGCGGCCGATTCCGTTTCTTTGCCGTTGGCTTGCATGAGTTGCTCCTTACTGGTGTTATTAACCCGCGCTTCCATAGCCACAATCCGCGCGGCTGGCTCCCGCGGTCCTGTTCGCGCCGGACACAATCCCGCTTCTCACAGGTCCGCCTGCTCACTCCCCTACCGGCAACCGGTTTCCGAGTCCGTCGTCGGCCGAGCCGCCGCACAACTGGTCGGCCAGGCGGATGGCCATTTCGAGCGCGTCGGGACCGTCGTCGTGCGCCCACCGGAAACTCTCGCAACTGCTCGACCAACAGCGCCGTTGTCGGTGAGCCGGCTTTGAATCGCAGCCGGCGCTGCGCCAGATAGGGCCCCAGCCGCCGAATTCGCACCTGTTTGTTGACGCGGTTTTCGATGCTCCAGGGCGCCACGTTCCACAGACCTTGTGTGCGGAATTCGGCCAGAAACTGATCGCCCAACAGTTCCTGGTACTGGTTGGCCTCGATCCCGAACGCATCGGGCCGAAACGTGCGAATCCGCTCCACGCCGTCGGCCACCATCTGCGTGGTGGGTCGCCGGGCCAGGTCCGCCTCGACAAACAGCGTGCCGGCCGCGTCGATACCCAACAGCACGAAGGCCGAGTAATCTCCCAGCCGGTCGTCCCGGCCCTTGCTCGGATCGAGGGCGATCGTGCGGAGCCGCAGATCGGCGGGCCACCCGTCGAACCACAGTGGCCCCTCGAAGTAGCTGTCGGGCCATTCGTACAGGTCGGGGTTCGCCGGCGAGCCTTGCTTTTCGCGCTCGAAGGCAATCTTGCCCCCTTCGATCCGCATGCACATCAGCGTGTACAAGTCCTCTTCCTCGGGCCACAACAGTTCGGCGCCGGCATCCATCGCCGCGCGTTGCCGCTCGTAAAAATCGCGGGCCTGCCGGCGGCGATCGGGATTTTCGACATCGCAATAGACCGCTTCCCACTGCTGCCAGAGGGTCATGTCGAGGGGCCAATGCTCGATGGCCCTGAACGTGCGCGATTGCCAACCGGGCGTGCGCGCCAGCTCCAAAGCGAGCGCATCGCGATGCAAGGCGGTGGCCAGGTTGACGACGTTGGTCCGCTTGTTGCCCGCCTTGAGCAGCGTGCCTTGGAACCAGCGGCGCGAATGTTCGCGCTGCCGGGCCGATTCCATGTGGCTGTCGTTTTGCACGTCGTCGCACACGATCAGGCTGGGCCGATCGGCGCGGCAGCCGGCGGCCACGCACTTTCTGCCCGACGCCGAAGGCTTCGATCCGAACCTGGTTGGCCAGCTGAACGGCCGCCGCCCGCCAGATTGGCCCGCGCCGGCATGCCGGCCATAGCGCTCGGCCAGCCGCTCGTTCTCGATCAGCTCCAGCTTGACGTTCTCCAAATGCGCGCAGGCCTGGCCGCGCGTGTCGGAGACGATCCAGATATACGGCTCCCGGCCCTCGAGCGCCACGCGCAGCACATAGGCCAGTGTCACGAGCGTGGATTTGGCGCCGCCACGCGGGCCGATCACATTGAGTTTCAGCCCGCCGGCGGGCGAGAGTCTGTCGAGCTCGGCGGCCAACCAACGATGCATTTGCGATGGCGCTTGCCGGAAATGCGCGGGCAGATACGTTTGGCCCCATGCCAGCAGGCCTGGGGGCTCTGCATCGACCGGCTGCGCCCGCCGCTGGATCTCGCGGCGCAGCATGCGGATCCACTGGCCGAGCCTGCGCCGGCCGACGCGTGGCCAGGGGTTATAGCTCATCGTCGGTTGCCTCGTTTTGCTTTTCGGCCAAGGCCGCGGCCAGTTCGTCGAGGCGCTTGAGAATCCGATTGCGAGTTTCGTCCTCCGTGACCTCTTCGATCACGAGCTGGGCAAACTGCTCGAGCGCCTGGCCGATCTGTTCCGGCGACAGGGCGTGTGCCCGGCGCTGCCCCCAACGGTCGGGATATTTGCGTTCCAGGGCCCAGGCCGCGGCGCGCCAATAGCGAGTGTCCTTGGCGGCCGCGTCGATGTTGCGCAGGTGCTTGATCTCCAGCATCGACTCGGCCTGCCGGAGCTGCTGGTCGAACTCCGGATCGCGCGTGGCGGTGCGGGTGATGGTGGTCGGATGGCAGCCGACATACTGGGCCGCAGTTGCGCGGCTGCAACCCACGCTCAGGATAGCCACCACTTCGCGCCGCTTGCCGTCGTCGAGCGAGACTTTTGGCCGGACTTCCGCCGTCGGCTGCGGGGTGGCCTCTGGCGGTTGGCAGGTTGCCGGCCGCGGCTTGGCCGATGGCGCGCGGACGTCGCGGGGCCGCGGCGGTTTTGACCGCCTTGATCGCTCCGGCTGCTTTGACCGGTTTGGCGCGGCTGACTTTGGGTTTTGTCGGCTTCATCATCATGCACTCGATCGCTGCTCGTGCCTGGCCCCCAAAAACTCGAACGACACAACGGCCCGCCCGGTCGAGCCCCGATAACCGCGGATAAATCGATCGGTGCGGCGCGAGCCGGTTTTCATGACGCGCACGGTTCGCCACCGCGGCGAGCGGCGCAATGCGCGATGACGGCCGGATGACTGGCCGTAATGCCGATCCGTAAACCGTCGTCGCGGTACAACCCGGCGACCGCTTCGGCCACGCGCATGCCGATGCCGATGCCTTGATAGTCGGGCAAAGTCACCATGCGCGTAATCCGCCAGTAGCCGCGCTGCCCGATCAGCGGCAGCGTGGCGCAAAACGAAACCGGCTGCCCACGCCACAGCGCCACATAGCAACGCGCCGCGACGCTCAGGCTGCCGCTCAGATAATGATGCGCCGCAAACATCTCCCAGAGCCGACGGTGGCAGCGGTAGATTTCCAGTTCGATTTCGGGTCGCCGAAGACGCCTCCGCTCTAAGCGCCGGGTTGCCATGTCGAGCACCCAGTCGGGCTCGAGCCACTCGGCCACGTCGTAGTGGCAGCTCACCGCCACGAACCGCACCCGGGCCAGCCCGCCGCGCACCGCCTTGGCGATCGCCGCCGATCCGACCTGCGCCACCTGGCGATCGACGACGCTGGTAAATTCGTCGAACACCACCAGCGGGGGTTCGGCTTCGACAGCGGAGGATTCCATCGCCGCCGAAAGGGCTCGCGCCAGATCGCAGCGAAACCGCTCGCCGCCGCTCAACACGTGATAAGGTTTGATCCAAGCCGGCGGCGAACTAAAGCCCACGGCGGTCAGTAGACCGACGATCGTGCGCATCGGCAAATCGCCGAAACCGTCGACCACTGCCCGCTCGGCCGGCCAGCCGGGCATCGCGTACAGCCGATCGCCGAACGCGGCGCGGGCAATCGTGCTCTTGCCGCTGCCGCTGGGACCGACGATCAGGCCGATCTGCCACGCCTCGGCCAGATCCGGCACATCGACCGCAAAGTGCGCGGCTGCGCGCTCGGCCAGGGGCACGTCGAACAGGCCGGCCACCTGCTGGACTCGGAACGAATCGTACACCGGACAACTAACGCTGACGTCGACTTGCGGCATCTAGGAGTCGCTCAGGGGGGATTCATGTAGGGAACCACAGAGACACAGAGGCGCGGAGAGGAACGAGGAAGAGGAAACGAAAACCGCAAAGATGCAAAGCAGCGACGACGGCATTTGTTTACGAACGTGCATAAAGGACGTCAGTTCCAAGTGCCACTCCCCAACATTCTCCTCCGTCCTCTCCGTGCCTCTGCGTCTCCGTGGTTCCCTGCTTCTATAAATTCAATAAACGACATTTCAGCCCTTGGGCGCTGATCTGCTCGAAGACGCGGCGTTGCTCGTCCTCGCTCTGGCACTCGACCACGATTTGAAAGAGCTCGAGCGAGAACGGTTGGTCCGGCAGAATCCGACTCGTCTCGCCCTGGCGCCGGCGGCGCAGCCAGGTCCGCGAGCAACTGGCGCAACGCATCGCTATCGGTCTCGACGTGGGACAGCACTTCGTCGAGGGCCGTGCGGTTGGTTTCTGCCAGGCTGCTCAACGGGTCGAACGTCGCCAGCAATTTCAGCGATTCCTCCTCGGTGACGTCCAGCACGAGCACGGGCACCAGCGCGTCGGGGGTGGTTTCGGCGCGCAAGTGTCCGTCGATCAGTTCCAACGAGCCGTCTGGCAACTCGCGCGCGAGCAAGGCGCCGGCATAGCCGACCTCTGCCAGGATGCCTCGCAGCGCGGCTCGCTGATTTTCCGGATGGGTGCGCCAATTGCGGGCGTTCGGTCGCAACTGGGCCGCCGGCACGCGCCGCAGCTCTTTGATTCGATCGCGGACTTGCATGGGTTCTCGCAGGAAAGGTTATCAGGGACGGAAGCGCACGGATGACCGCAAAGACGCAAAGAGGAAAGAAGACCGAAGACCGAAGAACGAATGGAACCACAGAGACACAAAGGCACGGAGCGGAACGAGGAAAAAAGTCGCAAAGCAGATCTGGAAACGAGGAAGGTTCGCGCGGAGGCGCGGAGAAGAATAATTAGAAAAGAGACCTTCAGCATTTCCGCGTCATGCATCCGTTTGCTTGTCGTGCGTTTTGTGGCTATCTCGATCCCAGTTCTTCTTCTCCTCTCCGTGTCTTTGTGCCTCTGTGGTTCCACTCGTTCTGCTTTGCGCTTTCGCGTCTTTGCGGTTTTAACTTTCCGTTCTAGTCTCCCGTTGCCGGTACCGGCGGGACTTGCAGATCGGGATTCAGCCGCTTGAGTTCGAGCATCCAGTCTTTCATGTCGAGGCTATTCCAGCGGTGATGCTGCCTGAGCTCGAGATCGCGCAGCCGATTGTCGAGACTGCGCAAGCCGGTCGCGATCTCCGTAAACCGGCTGTTGCTGTTCTGAACGAGCGCGTCGAATCGCGAATCGAGCCACGTGTAGCAACCGATGACGCCCAGGAGCAGTCCGGCCACCATTCCCAGCGGCACGAGCGTGTCTTTGCCGATCTGCACAGGCCGCCTGGCGGCCGTTTTCGGCGGCAACTCGGTGGAGGTGTCGAACGGTTTCAATTTCGCCCTCGGCATCTTGTTGGCCGCTCCCTGCGCAGAAAAAAACGAAGCCCGCCTTGTGGACCGTAGTCCTCGGGGCGGGCTCCGTTCGAAACCTGTCATTGCTACAGGCTCGCCTTGATACCCAAAACCGGCTCGCATATCGTAGTGGGAGAGGTGGCCCGATTTCAAGCCAAAACCACTGCGGGACGCCGCGCAGGATGCTATCGCGGGCTTGCCAACGCCGTCGCTGTCCTCGCCGGAAGCTGGTCGCCAGCCGGGAGCCGCGTTGGTGCAGATCGGCAGCGAGTATGTATTTTCCGGTTCCGCGGACCGGAGGATTCCCTTTTCGCAGACGTTCACCGTCGGTTTGCGGCGAACCGGTCGGCTCGTTCAATCAAATGTTGGCGCCTCGTCGAACGACAGTCCCAGCCGATCTTTGGCGGACAGCAGCGGCGCGGAAACGGGCCAATCGATGCCGAGTTGCGGATCATTCCAGCGGATCGTCCGCTCGAGCGAGGGCACGTGGTAATCGCTGCATTTATAGATCACGTCGGCCTCCGGCGAGAGCGCACAAAAGCCGTGCGCAATGCCCGGCGGAAAGTAAATTTGCCGGCGGTTCTCGGCGCTGAGCCGCGCGGAAGTCCAGTGGCCGAAGCTCGGAGAGGATCGCCGCAGGTCGACCCCGACGTCAAAGATCTCGCCCCGGATCACCCAGACCAGTTTTCCCTGCGGCCGGCCGATTTGGTAGTGCAGGCCGCGCACGACGCCGCCCACGGAGTGCGAATGGTTGTCCTGCACGAAATCGACGTCGATGCCCGCTTCCTGGAACCGACCGCGGTTCCAGGTTTCCAGGAAGAATCCGCGGGAATCCGTGAACAGGCGCGGTTCGACGATGGTCACGCCGGGCAATTTAGTGGGCATCGTCCTGATCATGTTCGTCACTTTGCTTCCTGGAGCAGGTCGAGCAGATACCGGCCATAATCGTTTCGGATCGACTCTCCGAGACGTTCGAGTTGGGCCGATGAAATGAAGCCCTTTCGCCAGGCGATTTCCTCGATGCAGGCGACTTTCAGTCCCTGGCGCGTTTCGACCGTGTGCACGAACTGGCTGGCCTGCATGAGCGATTCATGCGTACCGGTGTCGAGCCAGGCGAAGCCGCGGGTGAAGAGTTCGACCTGCAGTTGGCCCCGTTCCAAATACACTCGGTTCACGTCGGTAATTTCGAGCTCACCCCGGGCCGAGGGCCGCAACTGGGCGGCGATCTGCGGCGCTTGGTGGTCGTAGAAATACAAGCCCGGCACCGCGTACGGCGATTTGGGTTCACGCGGCTTCTCTTCGATCGAGACGGGTTTTCCGCGGGCATCAAGTTCCACCACCCCGTACTGCTGCGGCTGCTTGACGGGATATCCAAAGATCGTCGCGCCCGCCGTGCGGCTTACGGCCCGGTCCAACATCGGCTGAAAGCCCTGGCCGTAGAATAAATTATCACCCAAGACCAATGCCGCGCAGTCGCTGCCGACGAACGGGCAGCCGATGATCAGCGCTTGTGCCAGCCCCTCCGGCTTGGGTTGAACGGCATACTCGATCGACAGCCCGATCTGGTTGCCGTCGCCGAGCAGGCGCTGGAAGCCGCCGATATCCTGGGGGGTGGAAATCAGCAAGATCTGCCGGATGCCGCTGAGCATCAGGGTCGACAAGGGATAATAGATCATTGGCTTGTCGTAGACCGGCAGCAGTTGTTTGCTCGTGGCCTGAGTCAGCGGATACAAGCGAGTGCCGGCGCCCCCTGCCAGGATAATGCCTTTGGGAAAAGTGCCGGCGGGATGTTGTGACATGACTTTCGCTCAGTGGATGGAAATCGGGAACTGCATTGTCCGCGATCAGAAGTTCAAGGTGCCGAGTCCCAATCGCTCACCGCGATATTTGCCCGTCGTGACGCGCTCCACCCACTCGGCATTGTCCAGGTACCATTGCACGGTGGCTGCCAGCCCCGTCGTAAAATCCTGCGATGCTCGCCAACCGAGCTGGCGCTCGATCTTGGCGGCATCGATCGCGTAGCGGCGGTCGTGGCCGGGCCGATCGGCGACAAAACGGATCAGGTCGGCACAAGGCCGATGCGGCAGGGCCGGCAGCGCCCGATCCAGCAGATCGCAAATCGTCTGCACGATTTCGAGGTTCGACCGTTCGCAGCCGCCGCCGATATTGTAGGTTTCCCCCGGCGTGCCCCGTTGGAGCACCAGCCTGAGGGCCCGACAATGATCCTCGACGAAGAGCCAATCGCGCACGTTCCGCCCATCGCCGTAGACCGGCAGCGGCTTGCCGGCGATCGCATTGAGGATCATCAGCGGGATCAACTTCTCGGGAAACTGGTACGGACCATAGTTGTTCGAGCAGTTCGTAATCAGCACGGGAAATTGGTACGTGTGATGATACGCTCGGACGAAATGATCCGAACTGGCTTTGGAGGCCGAATAGGGCGAGTTCGGCGCGTAGGGTGTGTCCTCGCGGAATGCGCCGGTCGGGCCCAGCGAACCAAAGACTTCGTCGGTGGAAACGTGCAAAAAGCGAAATTCACGCTGCTCGTCGGCCGCTAGCTCGCGCCAATAGTGCCGAGCGGCTTCGAGCAGGGCGAAAGTTCCCAGAACGTTCGTGTGCACGAAGGCGGCCGGACCGTCGATCGACCGATCGACGTGTGACTCGGCCGCCAGATGCATCACTGCTCGCGGGCGATGTTTGCGGAAGATGGCCGCCAACAGTTCCGGGTCGCAAATATCGCCCTGGACGAAAGTATGCCGCGCGTGCTGGAGCACCTCGTGAATCGAATCGAGATTGCCGGCGTACGTCAACTTGTCGAGGTTCAGGACATGCAGGTCCGGCTCTTCGGCGATCAGTTGTCGGACGAGGCAGCCGCCGATAAAGCCCGCCCCACCGGTGATTAGAAAGGTTTGCACTACTCTCTCCCGGGATACTGGGCCACCGGTTCGCCGGCCGGCGGTCGCGGGTTGCCGGCGCTGTTCGCTTTCGATTCGCGGTGCAGGTTGCGCCACAAGGCTAGTTTGCGGCCGGCGTCGCGTAATTTCAAGCCGAGCAAGTCTTTGGTAGCGCAATAGGCAAGGTTCAAGGCGACGATGCGCTTTTTGCGGCCGACGGCCTCGAGTTCGGGCCAGCCTCCCGCTTCACCGATGCGGGCCAGGTGTTCGTAGAGTTCGATTTCTTCCGTGAATCGATGCAAGGTCTTGGTTTGTTGCGCCGTGGCGCTGTCGCGGTGGCGGCGATAGGCATAAGCGACGTCCGGCAGGACGAGCAAAGTATCGCCGTCGAGCAGCAGCCGGGCGAAGAATTCCAGATCAAGCGCGAACCGCCAACGGTCGTCGAACCGCCGGCTGCCGAGCGCACTGCGCCGGTAGCACACGGTCGGGCAGATGATGAAGTTGCCGCGAAGCAGACGCGCCACGGCCGTCGGGCCGGATAGTTCGACCGGTCCGCCGGCCTTCGGCCGCAGTCGTCGTTTCGCCCGATCCGGAAACGAAAAGCACTTCTTGCCGAGTTCGTCGATGATCGTCGCCTCGCAGCAATATCCGACGGCGTGTGGAAAGTCGTGCGCGGCGGCCAACATGACGTTGCAATACGGCTTCAAGAGTTCGTCGTCGGCGTGCAAGATCGTGACCAGATCGGCTTGGGCTTCGTCCAGGCACGCATTCCAGTTGCCGGCCAAACCGAGGGTCGCGGCATTGCGGCGGTAGCGGATTCGGCCGTCGCGATAGGCGCCGACCAATTCGCCGATCCCATCGTCAAGCGGGCTGTCGTCGCAGACGACCAGGTTCCAACTGCCGCTGCTTTGAGCCAAGACGCTTTCGATGGTGCGCGCCAGAAAATGCTTGCCGCTGTAGTACGGAATCGCCAGTGTCAGGCCGTTTTGCATGGTCCGCCGTCAAACCCTATGAGGCTGCCAATCGAGTCACTTTAACACGGTTCAGTGCATTCGTTTGCGAAGGCCGGTCATACTCCCAATAAGTCTCTGGCCACCGTTAACCAACCGAGAGAATGCGTGTGGTATCTGCCTGTGGAAAGTTCCCACAGGATCAAAGGTATGCGGCCGACAACGGTCGCCCGCGACCGCGCGCGCACCCTGAAGTGCTCCGCTTTGGCGTGTAAGTCGGCAATTCGTCCGCGGATCTCCGCAAACGCAGTTGACGTTTCAAGCCTGAGAATGGCGGCGTCCAGGTCGCGCGCCAGTGCCTCAAAGTCCATTTGCTTGAGTTTGCCGCGCAGCACATGGCGGGCGAGCTCCCATCGCGAGAAGCGCCGCGCACCAATCTGCTGCCTGGCATGCTGCCGGTACGAAATCAGCCGTTCGACAGTTGCGCGGCACGGGGCCACTGCCGAAATCAACAGCGCGATCCACTCATCATGCACCCAGCTCGGTGGAATCGGCAGCACAAGATCCCTGTACCTGGCCCGAAAGGCCATCGTGGCGCCGGTTACGACGTTGCCCTGGAGCACTCGCTCGAACAGCCGATTATTTTCCACTGCCCGCAAAACACGGTCGCCGTCGGGAAGCCCGTCCCAAAGCGAGTATCCGAGCGACCTTGATTCGGGATCAATAACCTCGGCGTTGCTGAAGGCCATGCCGACCCGCTCGTCGCTGAGCAAGGACGACAGCTGCTCGAGCTTATTGACCTTCCAAAGATCGTCCTGATCCGCCAGCACGATCACGTCGGACCGGCAGAGTTCGATTGCGCGGGCGAAATTTCGCGTTGAGCCGAGGTTCTCGCGGTTGACGGAGAAGTTGACGGGAAAGTGTGCCCGCGCGGCAAATTCTTTCACAATGCGGGGCGTGGCATCGGTCGAAGCATCATCGCAGACGACCAATTCATCGGCCGGCCGCGACTGCGCGGCGATGCTGTGGAGCTGAGCCGGCAGATAACGCTCTCCGTTGTAAGTGCATAGCGCTATGGAAAGTCGCATGGATAAATCTCGGGGAGAGTCGAGCCCGTCAAGGCGCGACATCCTTTCGCAGCCAATTGAAACCGTCGATGACTTTTCGGATGGGCAGCAGCAGCTTGTTTCCCAGCCGGTAATCCAGCGAGTTTCGTAGTGACAGCAGATCGGAGATCAGCTCCGCCCGTGCCGACTCGATCTGTCGACGATAGCGGCCTTCGAAATGTTCGTCCACCGCCGTCAGCATTTCGAGCACCGCCCGATAGCGGCTCAGGTCGTTCTGGCTCGACCAGTTGCTCTCGCGATGGATGCGGTAGACGGCCATTTGCTGGGGCAGATAGCCGATGTTGCCCTGGTCGGCATGCAGTATATGCAAAGGCCAATCGCCGAGTTGCAGACGGGACATCCAGGCCGGCAGTTCGCGTATGACCCGGCGGTAAACCACGGAACACGTTTGAATGAAATTTCGGCGCAGAATATCTTCGACCGTCAGCACTTCGCCGGGCGAACTGCGCGGAAACACGAAGTCGGGCCGGCTGCCGTCTTCTTGAATGCAGCGCACGCTGTGGAAGCAAATGGTCCAGTCAGGATGGGCGATCAGAGCGTCGATCTGCTTCTGCAACTTATGAGCATCGGTCCAATAATCATCCCCTTCAAGCAACGCCAGATAATGTCCCCGGCACTCGGCCAGCGTCTGGGCGGAATTTGCCATCATGCCCAGATTCCGGTCCCGTCGAAGTAGACGGATTCGGTCGGGGTGCCGGCTCGTCAATTTCAGCAGGACCGCCAAAGTCCCATCCGTCGAGCAATCTTCTCCGATGACGATCTCGAAGGGAAATGTCGTCTGTTGCATCAGGACGCTTTCCACTGCCTGCGCAATGTAACGCTCCTGGTTATAGGTGAGCATGCAGACGCTGAGCACGGGTTCGGAGGGAATCATGATCGTTCTTTTACGGACGCTGTCGTCGTTTCTGGCTCGGCCGATAAGCGCCGTCGGGCCGCGGCGGGATCGCCCACTGCGGTCCGCAGCAGGTCGGCTATGGTTTTGATCTCGGGGCCAGCGACTGCCGTGCCGGTGGGCAATTGGAAGATACGATCACATAATATTTCAGTGTGCGGGAGCAGCAGCCCGGCGCTGGGATAATATGATCGATAAGGCTCCATTCGATGGCAACCAGGATAAAAGTATCGCCTCGCCAAGACATTGTCGGCGTGGAGCAATCCGATCAGTTCATCCCGCGTGAGCCCCGCGAGCGCCGCGTCAACTTCGACGACGACATATTGATAATTCTGCCGTTCGTGCGGATTGTAATCCACGACGTGCAGCCCCGGGATCGAGTTTAGCTCGCGCCGATAGGCCGTAAAATTCTGCTGGTTGCGGAGGATGAAGTCGTCCATGCTTTCGAGCGACGTCAGCCCTACGGCGGCCGCAAACTCGCTCATCTTTCCGTTTGTGCCGATATAGTCGACGTCGTCGTAACCGGCGAAGCCGAAGTTACGCATCAGCCGCATCTTCTGCGCCAAATCGGCGTCGTTCGTGGCCACCACTCCACCTTCGCCAGAGCTGACGAACTTCGTGGCATGAAAGCTGAAGACTTCGGCCTGACCGAAATTGCCGACCGGGCGTCCCCGGTACGAGCAGCCGAACGCGTGTGCCGCATCGAACATCAACGTCAGACCGCGGCTTCGGGCAATCTCGTCCAGGGCGGCGATGTCGCAAGGGTTTCCCCAGGCATGCACGCCGACGATCCCCGTGGTCCGCGGCGTGATCAGGCGCTCGATGCGGGCCGGATCGATGTTGTGCGTGACTGGGTCTATATCGCAGAACACGGGCGTGATTTCCTGCCACTGCAAGGCGTGCGCGGTGGCGACGAATGTGAACGAAGGTACGATCACCTCGCCGCTGAGGCCCAGGGCCCGAATCGCAATCTCCAACGCGACGGTCGCGTTGCACATGGCGACGCAATGTTCGACGGCCAGGGTCTCGCAGAGTTGCCGCTCGAACTGCTTGACCAGCGGACCATCGTTGGTCAGCCATCGTCGATCCAGTATTTCTTCGAATCGCTCCAATAGCCGCGCGCGATCGCCGATATTCGGTCGCCCAACGTGCAACGGCTCGGCGAACGCTTTGGCGCCGGACACTTTGTCGGTTCTCTGCTTTTCGCGCAACACGACTTATCCCCTGCGGCGGTCCCGCGGCATCGATTTCGCGTTTCTTTCGATTCGCACTCCACCGGTCGATCCGACCAGCGTTGAGTTCGAACGCATACTCGAACGTTTCCACAATTACGCGGTCGGAAGGCGCTTTCCAGGAACACCGACGATTGTCTGATTCGCCGGCACCGAGCGAATCACGGCGCTGCCCGCTCCTAGCACCGCGAAGTCGCCTACCGCCACCTTTGGCAGAACGGTCGTGTGGCTGCCAAGAAATACCCCGCGCCCCAATTGAACCTTGCCGGTCAGTTCGGCATGAGCCGACATCGTGCAGCCATCGCCCATTTTGGCGTCGTGACCGAGGCTAGCAAGAGAATTGATGATGACGTGTCGGCCGATCGTTACGTCGCAACTGACGATGCTCCGCGGAAAGATGACAGTGCCTTCACCGATCTTCACATTGCGCGATAGCATTACCGTATCGTGAATCAACGTCGCGAACCGCGCTCCCCGGGCCGTTAATTGCTCGGCGATTTCCAGGCGTGGTCGGGGGGCGGCAATGGCGACGACAAAAAGATCCTCAGGCTGGATTTCATACTGGGCGATTCCACCAAGCAAAGGCTCGTCGTATCCTCGCTCGCGGAAAGATTCCTCACCGTCCGTCAGCAAGCCCGCCAGTTTCCACTGAGTGCGATAGCCCGTCATGCCGGGAAGCCAGCACACAAGTTCTCGCGCAAAGCTTCCGGCGCCGACAAGGATCAATCTTTGCATAACCTACCTGGTTCCTGTACGACCCGGCTATTCGCGAACGGCCGGTCCATGGCCATAGACTTCTGGACCAACGAGAGCTGGCATGCATCGATCGACCGCCTGTGCCGGCGCGGCGCTTTTCGCAGGCGTTAGGGCACCGGAACCGGCAAGTTTGTTGGGCATCTTACGGGTCCCACTTCAGCAGGCAGGCGGCGAACGAATAACCCACGCCGAAGCCGGCCAGCACAACGCGCACGCCCGGCTTCAACCGACCCTCGGCGAGCGAACACTTAAGAGCGATCGGAATCGAACAGCAGACGGTGTTACCGTAATCCGCCAAATAGTTTGCCATCTTCTCGACGGGGATGCCGATCTTTTTGGCCAACTGCTCGAGGATGATCAAACTCGCCTGGTGAAACACCCAGTAATCGACCTGATTTACGCCGATTTGGGCCTTGCTCAACAATGCTTCCACCAAGGCCGGCACGGCTTGCAGGGCGAAGGAAAATACCTCTGGCCCGTTCATGGTCAATCGGGGCGCGGCGCCGGGGCTCTCGGCGGTTCCCCGGAATCCGCCGGGCCGAACAATGAGATGTTCCTTGCCGCGGCCATCGGTGCCGTAGACGAACGGTCCCAAAACGCCTTCGACGCTCGACGATTCGATAAGGCATGCGGCCCCCGCATCGCCGAACAGGGTTCTCACCGAGAGATCGTCAGGCCGCAGATACTTCGAGTAGGTGTCGGCACACAGCAACAGCACCTTTCGCGCTTGCCCGGTCTCCACCAGACCTTTGGCAACGCCCAGGGCAAACACAAATCCGGAGCACCCCAAGCTAACATCCAGCGCTCCGGCCGATCGCGGAAGCTCCAGGGCGTGGTGCAACAGGCAGGCGGTCGACGGCACGATATAGTCGGGCGACTGTGTGCAATACAATAAGTAGTCGATCTGATCGGGCGAGCTGGCTCCGCTTTGGAACAGCAACCGCGCCGCGCGCCGCCAGATCGGAGGCATATTCGGTCGGCGCGGCCACGTGCCGTCGAGAAATGCCCGTCTTACTACGAATCTTGTCGGCCGTCCAATCGTCCGAGAGAGCAGCAAGCTCGCCGTTCTCCAGAACGGTGGCAGGCACGGAATACTCGATGTGACGCAAAACGGCCGGCATTATGAGGTCCTGCGGGTCACGCTCGGATTTACTAACTGTTGTTGAAAATTGACAACCAAACCGGAGAGTACGATCGTCGGAAGTCACCGACGCTGCTGGCGGGTCCTTATTAATCGGCTTCGATCGTTGAACCAAGAAGCTTTAGAAGGTCGCCTACGGTCGCACACTTCAGAACTTGCTGCGGCGACAGCGTAATGCCGAGTTCGCCGTCCGTCATCGACAGCAAGCCCAGGAAAGTCAGCGAGCCCCAACCATCCAAATCCTGGAGCACACTGTCGGTCGTGACCGTGTGCGGATCCAGCTCGAACAAACCCTCTAGCTCGCGTAAGTAGTCCGACTGTTTCATCGTTAGTCACAAACCTGCCTTGTAGTGTGGGCGTCAGGATCGACAATGCGTATGCCGGCGTGGCGCCCTTCGGTCAATGGCCAGCCGTTCTACGGTCCGCCAGGCGCCTTCGTTTTTCCGGAGCGATCGATCGCAATTTCCGACGTTCGCGGTAGCGCTTGTTGAGCCGAGTTCGGCGGTTTTTTGCGGCGGCGATTCATTTGACGGCCTCGCAAACCAGCAGCGACTCATCGCGCGTTTCGCGCCCGGCCAGATCCGGCACCGCGCTCTCGCGCCAGCCGCAGTCGCGGACCGTTGCGAATCCGGATTCCAGCAGCCGCCGGTGCAGTTCCTCGCGGTCGTACAGCCAGCGATGATCCCAGTAGCGGAAGGCGATGTTCAGGTTCTCGCCGCGGGTTTGAATCCACTCATAACCGTACTTTTTCATCCACGGCTTGTCGCGCCAGTCGTTTTCGCAATATTGCCGCACGCACTCGCTAAGATCGGGCATCGCCACCCGCAGCACACCCTCGGGCGCGAGTAAACGGTGACAGTCTCGCAAGAACTTTACGCCATCGGCCACGTCTAAGTGCTCCAAAAAATGCTCGTGAAAAATCCGCGAACAACTGCCAGCGGGGAGCGGAAAGGGCGCGCGCACGTCCCACGACACGTCGACCACATCGGACGTCGGCAACAGATCGACGTTAATCCATCCGGCCAAATGAACAGTCCCGCAGGCAAAGTGCAGCTTGTAAGGCGGCGTGAAACGGCGCAGCTTGAGCTTCGCGATCGGCGTCAACCAGGCCCGTTCCACGGTATCGATCGCCGGGTCGGTGACGCGCCGCGCGAGTTGTACGATTCTGGAAAGTCTCATGGTCGATTAACGGATCGCCCCGGTAGCCATCTGCCGAGAGCTTTCCGGCAGCCCGTCCAGGCGGCTCGATTTGCCAGGGAAACGTGGGGCGAATGACCCCCAGTTGTTTGCCGAACCAACTGGTGCGCTGCGCGGGATCGTCGTCGACCTGAAACTGCACCACGCTGTCGAAGCGGTACGCACAGGCGAAACCATCTTGAACGATGAACAGCTGCACATCGTAGCTGCCATCGTTCAGGCATTGAGACGGGATCTCGAATGCCGCATGGTACAAACCGGCGCGACAGCGCTGCATTTCAAGATCCGCGCTCGGGGGCGGGTAGGTGTTGCAAATCGTCACCCCATCCTGGTTATAGATCACCACGCTCGGATTAATGATCGCGTTGTCGGCCAACAGCCAATACGAGAATTCCACGCGAACTCGATCGCCAACCGTGATCCGGCCGCCGGCCGCGGAACCAACCGCCGCAGCGCTGACTGCGTGCAGCCTGACGATATCGTTTCCCGGCGCCTGGGCCGGCGTGGCCCACTGGCGCTGGCAAGACTTCTGGCGTATGGAATTCAAATAGCGGCCGGTCACGCTCGAGGCTTCGCCGCAGCACTGCAACACGCCTTGATCGATCCAAAGCGCCTGATCGCACAGCGATTGAACCGCCGTGAGATTGTGGCTGACGAAGATCACGGTGCGCTGTCTTTCGGCCAGATCGCGAACGCGGCCCAAGCATTTTTTTTGGAAGCCCGCATCCCCCACCGCCAGCACTTCGTCGATGATCAGAATGTCCGGTTCCAGGTGGGCGGCCACGCTGAATGCCAGCCGCACGTACATGCCGCTCGAATAGCGCTTCACCGCCGTGTCGAGAAACCGCTCGACCTCGGCAAAGGCCACGATGTCGGCGAACCGCTGCACGATCTCCGATCGCTTCATGCCCAGAACCGCACCGCTTAAAAAAATATTCTCCCGGCCCGTCAGCTCCGGATGGAAGCCGGTGCCCACCTCCAGCAGGCTGCCGATTCTGCCGCGCAGCTCGGCTCGACCCGAGGTGGGCTTCGTGATGCGGCTCAGGATCTTCAGTAAAGTCGATTTGCCGGCCCCGTTGCGGCCTATCACGCCCACGACCTGGCCAGGCGGAATCTCGAAACTCAGATCCTTCAAGGCCCAGAAGTCTTCGGAGGATCGACGACTCTTTCCGCGCAGCCAGCGGAGCGGGGCACCGGCCGCATCGGCCAACTCGTCGCGCAGCGTGCGATAGGGCAGTCCGCTCTCATGGCGAATCCGGTAGCGTTTCGACAGGTTCTGGACGCGGATCGCGGGCTTCACGTCAGTTCTCAAGTTTCGAGAAATCAAAGGATGTCCGCAAAGGAATCTTCGGACCGGCGAAAATACAACAAGCCCACGGCCAACATCAATCCGGCGGTCAATGCCGAAACTCCCAATAGCGACCACGGCAAGGGCCAACCGAAAAGCGCGGCGCGGCAAAACGCCAGGCTGCCGTTGAGCGGATTGGCCAGCACGAACCAACTTGTAAAACTGTCCGCGCGAAAGGCGGGCCAGCCCGCCGACGTGTCGCCGAACGATGCCACGTAGATCGCCGGTGTGGCGAACATCCAGGCTTGCAGCAGGAATGTGGTCGTGTGCCGAAAATCACGATACATCACGTTCAGCGCCGCAAGCAGGCAGCCCGCGCCGATCACCGCCACGACCATCACGCCCACGCCCAGAGCGGCAAGCGGAGTCGTCCCCGCGGGCGGCACCCGGTGCCAGGCCAGCAACACCGCCAGCACCAGGGACGAGAGTCCGAAATCGACTACGCGCTGGACCGATTGCCGCCGCCGGCATCAGCAATCGAGGAAACGAAATCTTGGTGATCAGCCGTTCCGACTCGATCAAGCTGTTGGCGGCGCCGGCCAGCGCGGTGGCAAACAGGGTCCAAGCCATCAACCCCGAAAAGACAAACAGCGAGTAGGGCACGAGCAGCGACTCGGCGCGCACCGACGGGCCCAGAACTAGAGTAAAAATGGCCGTCAGCGCAACCGGCTGCAGCACGGCCCAGGCCGCGCCAATGACCGTTTGCTTGTACGCGCACTTTTCACGTCGCGCCAGGTGAAAAAGTAGAGCAGCTCGCGATACGCCCACAACTCGCCAAGATCCAGCCAACGCCAACCTTGGGCCGGCTCGATCACGAGCAGCGCGAGCTCCTCCGCAACCTGCGGGGGCGAATCAGCCACCGCGGCCGCCGGCGAATCCAAGCTGGAGTTCGTATTTACGACCATCATCGGCACACGCGGGCGGAGTTCATTTTGATCTTTAGACGGAACCGGTCACAGCAAGCAGCCGGCCGCGCACCTTGCGGGACACAACCCGGCCGAGCAGTCAGTCCATCCCCTCCGGCGCCGCGGGGCTCTGCGTCGCCTCGCGAATCGCCAGATCGCGCACCACTTCGGTCAGCGTGGTCCGCATCTGCAGATAGCGCGAGTAAAAGAACAAGGCGGCTGCCAGGAAGGCGAAGTGAAAGCCGTAAGCTACCAAATCGGCACCACGGTCGATACCGACCCATCGAGCCGCCATCGAGGTCAGGTCGGGCTGATACACGCAGGCGATCGCCAGAATCCACAGCCCGATGCGCGCCAAATGAAGACGCAAGGGCCCCTCGGCACGCACTAGCGCCCGTAAGTCCCACAGCAGCACGACTGCCAATCCCGAGATGGCAATCCACTGAAACGTATTCATCGCACGACCTTTCCAAGCAAAAACTGGGCGGCAATCCGCAGGCTGTTCCAGGAACTCTGCCCCTTCGCCAAAGTCGACTCGCTGTAGCGAATCGTCACCGGCACCTCACAGAAAGGAATCTCGTAGTGTCGAATCTGTTCCAAAATCTCCGAGGCGTGGGCCATCCGGTTCTCGCTGATCCGCAAGCGGCAGGCCGCTCGCCGCGATAGCGCCCGCAGGCCGTTGTGGGTGTCGGTAACACGGATTCGCGAAACGGCTCGCGTGAATTGGACGCCGACCTTGAGCATCAGCCAGCGTGTCCAGGGAATGCTCTGGCATGCTCCCAAGAACCGCGATCCAAGCACGACTTCCGCCCTGCCCGACTGGATCGGCTCCAGCAGCCGGCCGATCTCTTCGACCGAATGTTGCCCGTCGGCATCGAACGTGACCACGATCTGCGCCCCGCGGGCGAGCGCGAAATCGATGCCCGTCTGCAAGGCGGCCCCTTGGCCGCAATTGACCAGGTGCCGCAGGGCCCAGACATGGTTCCCCCGGGCAACGTCGTAGGTGCCGTCGCGGGAGCCGTCATCCACAACGACGATATTGCTGTAGGCAAGGCGCAGCGAGCGCAAAGTCGACGGCAGCCGCGCCGCCTCGTCGTAAGCGGCCACGACGATCCAAACCGGGTCGGCAGCCACTGCTGGCATCGGCATCGATTGTAGCAGCGAAGTGCGGCTTTCTGCCATGGAGAGCATCTCGAATCCGCTTTCCAAAGCCATGATTATACGCCGCGAAGAACCGGTGATTGTGTCAGAAAACGGTTAGGGCGTTCCTTCCGACCGGTGCGGCCGACCACGCAAGAACATTCGGCGTTTATCCTTCGGCCGAATCGTCCTCCTGTTAGAAAATTGCTAAGGCGTTGATTTGTGCAACCGCCAATCACTAGATTGCAGCATGCGGCCGCTCGGTCTTGCGGGCCAAATCTAGCGGTTGGGCTGTGCCTTAAATCGGCGCTTCCAGGCGAGCCGGAGCTAAAAATCGCCGACCACTTCCAAGGAATGCCCCATGAGCGGTTTGCAATCCCCCGCTGCATCTTTTCGGTCAGGCATGTTGTGGCGAAGATTGGTGTTCCGCGCCGGGCTGGAATCGCTGCAGCAGATGAAAACCCTCGGCGATATTTCGCTCGCTTCGACCAGGGTGACTGCCGACGGTGTTCGACAGCTGCAACGAGCGTTGCCGGCGGCGCACATTTTCTGGGATGCGCCGGGCGCAATCCGCACCCGGACTAACCCATGCGAGGCGACGAGGCCCGGCGATCGAAGAAATCTCGACAGGTCGACCTCGTGATCCCTGGTTCGTCGATGGCAGCCAGTCACATCGGGCGTTACCTGGGCCTGCTGATTCTGGCCACGCTGTTCTGCTACGCCAATAGTCTGGCCGGCGCCTTTGTCTGGGATGACCTACCCACGATCGTGCACAACCCCCGCGTGCATCAGCTGTGGGAAGTCGAGCGCTGGAAAACCATGCGCGGTTTGGTCGATTTCAGCTTTGCCGCGAACGTAACGGGCGGCGGGATCGCGGCGGCCGGATTCCATGCGGTCAACATACTGATCCATCTGCTGTGCGGGATTGCGTTGTTCGGGGTTGTACGACGCACGTTGCTACTGCCAAGTATTCCGGAGCACCTCCGTGCCCAGGCGGCTCCCTTGGCGTTTGCGACGGCGCTGATTTGGTTGGTGCATCCGCTCAATACCGAGGCCGTAACCTACATTTGCCAGCGGTACGAATCAGCCGCCGCGCTGTGCTATTTGACGGCGCTGTATGCGTTGGTCCGCGGTCTGCAATCGCCAGCCCACCGCAGGTTGCTGTTTGGACTTGTGTGCGTGGCTTTCGTCGCCGGATCGCGCCGAAAGAAATGATTGTCACGCTGCCGTTAACCCTCGTCTGGTTCGATCGAGTGTTCTGTGCTCGTTCGTGGCGCGAGCTGCGCACGCGTCGTTGGCTGTATCTCGGTCTGGCCTTGGTTGCGATTGTTCTGGCAGCCCCCACGATCGTGCCGGCCGCGGGCAGCGTCGTGAGGCAACTCTTTTTCGGGCAAGCTGCGGTTGAAACCGCAGGCAGCGCCGACTCGACGGTCGTGAATGTTGCCGGAGTCAGTCCGCTAGGATATTTGGCTTCCCAGCCGGTTGCTTGGCTGCATTATCTGCGACTTAGCATTTGGCCTGCCGACCAATGCCTGGATGCGGGTTGGATTCCGATGCCCAATCCCACTGCGAAGTTCGTGGGACTCGTCGCCGCGGGCTTGACCGTGGCGCTCCTGGCGGGTGTTGCATTCCGATTTCCGCGTCTCGGATTTCTAACCGGAGTGCCGCTGCTTGTTCTGGCACCCTCGTCGAGCATTGTACCGCTCAGTGACGGCATGGCCGAGCACCGGATGTATCTGCCGCTCGCGGCGCTCGTCACTTTGGGAGTCCTGGCCGCCGACGGCGCGATCGACTGGTTGCGCTTTCGGCGAGAAACGTCCGCCCGTGGGTTCTGGCTCTGGCTCAAACCGGGGCTGCTGATCTTTATTGCTTGCACTTTGGGAATGATGACGGTCGTTCGCAATGCGTATTATTCTTCGGCCGTAATGCTATTTACTTCCGTCTGTCAACAGCGGCCCGACTTTTGGCGCCCGCACGTCAATTTATCGCAGGCCTTGCTCGACGAACGAAAGGACGTCGCCGGCGCGGAGCAAGAGCTGTCGATCGGCATTGCGTTGAATTCCGGCCGGGCGGAGTTGTATCGCCAACGGGGGGTGTTGCGCAATGCGCTGCGGCGATCGGACGAGGCGTTGGCCGATTTTACCATGGCCGTGCAGCTGGATCCCTACGACCCCGAATCCTTTTACAATCGCGCGCTGCTCACCGTCAAGCGAGGCGATCGCTTAAGTGCCATCGCCGATTGCCGACGCGCGCTGACGCTCGACCCGCAGAATCCGCGCGCCCAGAAATTGCTCCAGGCGCTCCTGCGTCGCTGAAACGCCGCGGATTCAACGCGCTCTAGATCTAGGGCACGGCCAATTCAGCGGGCGATCGAGTCGACTGCAAAGCCAATCCCAGTTCGCGCATCGCCGCCGGGTGCTCGGGATCGATTTCAAGCACCCGGCGGTAGTGAGTAATGGCCGCGTCAAGATCGCCCTGCGAAGCGAATGCCCGCGCTAGCCGGTAGTGAGCGCTCGCGAACTTGGGCCGTAGTTCAACAGCCTGTTGGTATTCTCGAATCGACTCGGGGATCTGCCCGCACCCCTCGAAAGCCTTGCCGGCGCCGAAATGGACGTACGCGGCCAGCTCGAACTGCGGAGCGCGCCGGAGCGTCTGTTGATATTGAGCCAGCGCCTCGCGAAACCGCTGGGTCTCATTCAAGGCGTTCGCTAGATTGTAATGCGTGTTGGCATCGGCAGGGTCGATCTCGGCGGCCCTGCGCAGATGCGGGAGTGCCTGTTCGAACTGGCCCAAGTCGTTGAAGGCCGCGCCCAAGCTATTGCGGTACGCCGCGTTGTCGGGCTGAATGGTCACGGCCTCCAGTAAGTGGACGGCAGCATCCGCGAACTGCCGTCGCTTGCAGAGGATCATGCCCAGCTCGTAATGCGCTTCGGCATGATCCGGTGCAAGCTGAATGGTCTTGCGCAAGTTGGCAACCGCCTCGGCCGACTTTCCCTGCTTGGAGAGAGCCCCGCTGAGCAAATAATAGCTCTCGGCAAGTTCCGGATTGCACTCGATCGCTTTGGTGAAGCTGGCCGTGGCCAGTGCAAGTTGACCGCGGGCGCACTCCGCGATGCCTAGGCAATCGTAGGCCTCCGGAAAGTCGGGATCGATTTGCACGGCCCGCTCAAATCGTGCAGTGGCCTCGTCGAAACGGTCCTCGGCCAACAGAGCGCGGCCGAACTGATAATTCGCGCGGGGATTATTCGGCGCCTCGACGAGCGTGTCCTCCCAGAGCGCGATGTCGCTGCGGTAAACGCTGTTGCGGGAGAACGTCAGAATCCCCATTTGCAGCGCTACCGCGCCGGCCAGGCACACGCGGAGCATCCGGCACCGCCGTGGCGTGAACAATCCACCGCGCCGCGCGAGCGACTCGATGCCGTAATTCGTCGCCAAAACGGCCGCCGCGATCACGGCCGCCGACGAGAGATACATGCGATGCTCGACCGCCAGATCTTGAATTGGAATAACGCTCGACGAGGGAGCCAGCACGACAAAAAACCAGCCGCCCAGAAATCCCCAACCCGGACGCCGAAAAATGCACCAAACGACCGTGGCCAACAGGCCGCCAATCGCCAATAGCGAGGGCGCAATCTCCTTGGCCGTCCAGGCCGGCCCCCAGCCGTAATCGAAGCATTGACCGTAGGGCCAAAAGCAGAGCCGCAAGTAATGCAGCACGACGCCGGCCTCGCTCAGCAAATAGATCTTCGGGGTCAGGCCGCGGACTGCTCCAACCGCGCTTGCCGCATGGGACTGCGAGGCCGAGTTCCACGCAGAGCGTGCTCGTAACGACGACCAGGCCCAGATAGAAGTACGCTCGCCGGGTAAATATCTGCCGCCACGAATCCGCCAGGAATGCGCGATCGTACCACAGCACCATCAAGGGAACGGTGACCATGACCTCTTTGGTGCGCATGCCCACGGCGCAGCACAACAGCGAAGCCGCGTACCACCAGGCCGGCCGGCGGCTGTCCCGCGTCCGGATAAAGCAATACAGCGTCGCCAGGTAGCACAGTCCCATCAAGGATTCCATCCGCTGCACGATGTAAGTCACCGCTTGAGTTTGCAACGGATGCACCAGCCAAACGAGCGAAATCGTCAAAGCCAGTGGCACGGCGGACTGCCGGACGTTTGCCGCCGGGTTGAAGGCGAGTGTACGGCGGGCGATGCCATACAGCACGAGCCCGGCCGCAATGTGGATCGCCAGGTTCAGGACGTGATAGCCGTACACGCGATCTGCGTCGATCGCGTAGTTGATCGCGAACGAATACAGCGCCACGCCGCGCGTGCCCGACGTTAGGATCCGCGGCGGCCAGATCGTTCGAATGTCCGGGTTGCGCTTGATTTGCCCCAAGTCGTCCAGGCGAAACGGCGCATCGAACGAATCGGCATAGACGAGCAGGCCGGCCAGGATCAAGAGCAGACCGGGAGTCCAGCCGCGGCTCAGCGGTGGTTTAGTTTCCGGCAAGGGAAGCATCTCCGTCGTTCGTCCAGCCAACAGCGGCGTGGGCTTCGGAGTCGGTTGGAATGGTTCGCTGAGTCCGAGGCGCCACGGATTGGCAATCAACGTGAATCCGCGGCGTAGCCGGCGCTAGCGGCAATTTTACGCGCGCGCTTTTTAAGTGGCTAGCCGTGGGTCTACTAAGTGGCAAAACGACCCGATTGGACGACCTTTGCCCGGACGCCCTCGAGGCGCGATCTGCGCGATCGCGGCGCAGACAGCAAAAAAACTGGGCTCCGGCGGATGATGACATCTTACCGGAGCCCAGCTGTAGGCGTCACCTTCGCACCAGGGTACTAGGTGAATATCAACCCAAGGAACTCGAAACGACTAATAATCGACGGTCTGACGAGTCGAAGTCCCCGGAGTGTTCTTGATCGAGCCTGCGCTCGGTGGATCGAACAAACCGACACCCTCGTAGGCCGTGACAAGCCGCCGCAGAACCAGCGGGTCAATGGTTTGGGACAGGAAGCTCACGTGACCGTCCATGAACACCGCATTGGCGCCATCAGCGTGAAAGCTGAAGATTTCGTCGTTCGGTCCGCAGTTACCTTTGACAGTGTTCCAAAGGCAGTCGGACGGACCGGTGGCGGTCGGCAAGCTGTTGTTGTTGATTGCCCGTTGAGAAGCCGGGGTCGTCGCGCTGGTCTGATTTGACGGACCCGAGACACCGAAACCGTTGTCCGCTTCAATCCAACGCCAGAAAGCGCGAGTTTGAGCAGTGCTGTCCGCTGTGGGCAACGTCGAGGTGAAGGACTTTCCATTCCAGGTGTACGACGTAGTGGCTGCCCAGTTGCCAGTTGCCTTGGTCCCCGGATCGGCATACGCACCTGGCATGAACTCGGTGCGGCCGACGTCTTCGGCAATGGCAATCGTCTTGCTCAAACCGTCGCGGATCTGACCTTGGGTGCTGCCGCCGTAGTGCAAACCACCGTCGGCGCGGGAACCGTGGTCAAAACGCATGACGTGCTGCCGGAACGGTCGAATCGAAGCCGATGTCGATATCGCAGTAAACCGTGGCCCCGTAGTCGGTGTAGGCAAAGCCGTTGGCGTCCAACGCCGGACTTGGTGCGGGTCGGGTTGGTGGGGCACAAATAAGTGGGAATCACCTTCTGGGCGGCTTGCAGATTGCTCGGAGCGCCCGTCGAGTTGTAGTAGTAGCGGAAGTCGATCAGGTCGTAAATTTCTTGCTGTTCGACGTAGGGCAACAAAAGCACGAACACCGAGAAACCATCGGGGCTGCCATTCCAAATCGCTTCGCCGCCAGTCAAACCGGGGCCTACGGGGTTGATCCCGAAGCCGGCCGTGCCGGTCGTGTTGGCAACGTCGCCGAACACCGTTCCGCCCAATTGAAGCGCGCCGTATACACCTGGCGGCAGGGTGTTGCCGTTATATTGCCAGTTGGTGCCTTCGCTCGCCGAGGGGAACGCCTTGTGGGACTCATTGAAACCGTGGAGACCCAAACCCATTTGTTTCATGTTGTTGACGCACTGCGATCGGTTGGCCGCTTCGCGGGCTTTTTGGACGGCCGGCAATAGCAGGCCGACGAGCACGCCGATGATGGCAATCACCACCAGCAACTCAATGAGGGTGAAACCTTTGACTTTTTTAGTCATTCTTTATTCTCTCTGGATTGGGAAAACGAAAAAACAAACATCAACGCATCGAAACACCAACACACTGAAACACCAACACGCTCTTCGACGCACAGGGCGTCTATCTCTGCTCTGCGACCGGCACCTGGCCGGTGTCGAGACGCATCCCTGACGTGTCTGTATTGCGAATCTCGCCACGGCGAAGCGAGTGAAGGCTGCTTGTTGCGCACGCGCTTCACCAGTCACGCCGCCTGAGGCGCTAAGGCAAACCGGCCTTCCTGGCCGGCTTTTCACTCACGGACTTTGTCTTGCACCTCCTTTCGCCATTTGCCTCAGGATGAAGCTCAACCACGCTCGGGAAAAAATGGTTCGAAAAATATCTTGTTCGTTGCATGGCCGCCATTCGGGCGGATCCACGCAAGTCACGCGCTGAACTACTAAACCCTGCTGAGCTACCAAAACCCTGCTTAGCTGCCAAAACCCTGCGAAATCAACGTGTACTTGCTGTTCACTTCGGTCGCGGGCAACTCGACCCGGTTGTCCTTGTACATCACCACGCCGGGCCGGGTCATCGTGGCGGCCGAAGTCGGATACGGCTGCGGGCTATAGATGGTCGGATCGATTCCGTTGTTGAGCAGGTTGTCTCCGTTGACATCCAGGTAGTTTCGCACGCTGCCGTCGGCAAACAGGATGTTGGCGCTTCGGCTCCCCGCCGCCGTGATAAGCTCCAAAGCCGCGATAGTCCTGCAAAGTTCCGTTCCAGGCAGGCCACCAGGTGGAAATCGTGGTCGTTGACGAAAACGGACCAGGCAGCGCCATGGTGGTGTTGAGCAGTGGTCCGTCGGTAAACGATTTGGCCGTCGGGCTGCCGGGCGAAAGACGGCCGATCAAACTGCCCAGCAGTTGGCCGGTCGGCGCACCGCAACCCAAGAGCGGCACCTGGCTCATCGGCGAGCCCGTATCGCTGCGAGCCTGATTCATCGGCCCGGCAGTACAGTTGCGTTCCTTGACGCCTACGGTGCAGCCAGTCACCCCCGATTTCAGAGCGATATTGCCGTTTGCATCCAGGTTGACATTCGATCGCACCATGAACCAACTCGCGGTGTAGTTGGTGTTGTATCCATTGGCGTACAGCATCCCGCTGGCAATCGTTTGCCGGGTGGCCAGATCGGTGCCGCTCGTCGAAAGCGGACTGCCGCCGGGCGTGCCGGTCAAACTCACCGTGCCGAAGGTCCAGGTGCCCGTAAAATCGCGCATCATCGCCCGGCACGGGTTCAACACCGTTCCGCCGCCCGGATCCGTCGACTGCGGACTCCCGGATCGATTCGGATCGCAGGACGCGGAAAAACTAGGGTCGCTCAAATCGGCACTCAGGACGTCGTTATAAATCTCGCTGATCTGGGCCGGGTTTGACGGACAAAGCATGTCCCCGACCGTCACGTTGATCTTCACCAGGTCGGCCACCCAGCCATAATCCGTGATCGACCCGTCACGCCGCCAGTCGAACGCGCCGGTGCTGTACGTTCCCTTGCGGCCCGCGGTGTCCATGATGCCGACGCCGAACTGCCGCAAGTTGTTGGCACACGTGGTGGTTCTGGCCGACTCGCGGGCGGAGAAAATGGCGGGCATCAACAAACCCACTAAAATGCCGATGATCGATATCACGACCAGCAACTCAATGAGGGTGAAACCATGACGCCCAGGACTGGCTCTCATAACCAAAGCCTTTCGATTGCAACAATGTGTCGGACTCGATCAGGACGCTTCGCATCCGGAAGCTTCCCCCTCGCTTCGCGCCTCAACGTTGCTGTCCGGGCGGTATCTTGGCAGCCCCCAATTAGGGCCCCATAAGCCGAATGTGAGATATTCGTGAGATGCATTCGCGGTGGGCGCAAAGACCAACAACATCGTCGGTTAGCACAAATGGAAATCCTCGCCGGCGGCCCTTGAACCAAGAGCCCAGCCGCTGCGTAAAGACGTTCGTCGTGAGAGCCGACCGGGAGACGCTGCGCGCGAATGTTGCGCCGACCGCTAAGGGGATGCCAGGCGCTCGAGCCGGTCGACGACGTCTTCCAGCTCTGCGACCAATGCGGCTGGGGCACCGCGCCGGACGGCTTCGACTGCCGCCCGGTAGTACCATAGCGTGCCCGCCTTTCCGCCCCGGAAATGCGACCACAGGACTTCGCCGTGCCGCCCGTAATCCTGCAAGAGCGAGCGGGCGTTGTGCAATTTGTCGGCGGCAATCACCAGCTTGACCGCGGCCGGGGCGGCTGCGACGTGGGACAGGTGAAGTTGTTTTCGCTCGCGCCAGGGGGGCTTGGGTACCTCGAGCGTGTCGCTGCAGGCCATGACGATTTCCGACACCTGTAGGCCAAATCGCGCGACGAATTTCCTCGCCCACGGCCGCCCCGCCTTGATCCTCGACCGCGTCGTGCAGCAATGCGGCGATGGCCTGATCCTCGTCGCCGCCGTGTTCGATAACCAACGACGCCACAGCCAACAAATGAGCGATATAAGGCACGGAACTTGCTTTTCGGAGTTGGGTTCGGTGCAGCGATGCCGCGAAAGCCAGGGCCTGCTCGAAGCGGGGCGTAAAAAGCGACATAGCGCGGACCTGTACAAAAAAGAACCACCGCGCTGAGACGTGAACGGCCTCAGACCAGATTGATCTAGAGCTGGTTTCAAAACCTGCTGGGAGAGCGGGACGGTCCCCGGCTGTTTTGAAACCAACTCAAGTCATTCTGCTGATGGACGAATGCAATTCAAGAGCACACAATGGGAGTCGACTGGCTTCCCGTTTTGCGCGTTTCGCCCAGACCACGCCGCTCACTCATCTCGTTCGCCAATGGTCCGTAAAAGCAAATGGATCGCGGACACTTCACCCGACGAACCTTTCGAGGAGGTTGGGCGGCGCGCTCGCGGTGCGGTTCGATTTGGTTTGGCATTATTTGCCGCGCGCCGCGGACCTGCCCGCGGTGACTGAGAACGTCCACCAATTGCGGGTCGCAACCCGTCGCGCGATGGCGGCCATGCAAATCTTCGAGGCCTTGCTGCCGCCGCGCCGTGCCTGGTGGATGAACAAGCAACTCAAACGCGTTCGCAAGGCGGCCGGCGATGCGCGCGATCTTGACGTGCTGGCCGAGCGCTTGGCAAAGTCCGAGGCCGCGGACCACGCCGTGGGCAAAGATCTGCTAAAGCGGATCGAGCGGCTGCGAGCCGACGCGCAACAGCCGATTGAAAAGGTCCGCCACAAGCTGCGCGACAAGGACTTTCCCCGTCGTCGCGCGGAACTGATCGACCGAGTTCGGTTGCGCGGAAAAGCCGACCGATTGATTCTTCCCACGCTGGAGACGGCCGCGCACCGCGCGCTCGGGTTGTTGGTCGAGGATTTCTTCGCGGCGGCTGCGGGCGACTTCAGCGATTATGCCGCCCTGCACGCTTTTCGAATTCAAGGCAAGCAACTGCGTTACGCCATGGAGATTTTCGCCGGGGCCTTCCCTCCCGCGTTTCGCAGCGAGCAGTATCCGGTCGTCGAAGAACTCCAGGAGCGTCTCGGACGAATCAACGATCACCGGGCTGCGCAGGAACTGTTTGCCGGTTGGTTGGCCGATCGCGATGTCGGTGCCGCAATCGCGAGGTTGCCGGAACGGATCGCGGCCGAGACCGACGCCCTGGCCAAGGCCCGGCAGGAATTCCTCGTCTGGTGGACCGACGAACGGGCCGCCGCTTTGCGCGGCCGCTTCCGAGAACTCTTGGGCAGCCCGAATCGCGAGCAAACGGCCTGAGAGCCCGCCGGGCCGAAAGCCGCTTGCCGGCCGCGATGCGCATCGCTCGCCGGTCAGGGCTTGTCGGGGTCGAGTTCCACGAAGGCATACGTCTGGTAATACCAGCGCGGTTCCAATTCGATCTTCAAGCGAGTCGGGTCCGCGGCTGTTTCAGGCTGACGGTCCAGCCGCGCCAGACCCCAAGCATCGGCGTGGGCCCACAAGGGCACGAAGCTCTCGAGTTCGATGCGCTTCACCGGCCCGCCGACCGCCACCAGGTCTCCCCGCTCGGAGCGTACCAGAGCTATGGCCGTTTCGAGGTTCAAGGGCTCGGTGGAGTCCGGGCAGAGCAGTGCCGCGCAGAGCGCCGCGCTGGCGGCCTGCAGGCGGGAATCCAAAGGGACTACGTAATAACTGCAATTCTTGTTCACCGCGCTAACGGCCTGCGCGCTCGCCGGCGTGCCAATCAAGTCCTGGCCGACGCTCAGTTTGCCCACCAGTTCCGGCGACACGCTGCGAATGATCTCTGGGGCGGAGGTCGTCAAAACCTCCTGGAAGCTGATGGCGATCGGCTCGCGGGGTTCGACCCGAGCTCGTTGGGCAGCGGCGAGTCGTGCGCGCCAGCGCAGCATGTCGCTGGTGGCCCTCCGGTAGGTGTCGAGTTCCGCGGCCAGTGGGGGCGATTTTTCGGCCAGATCGTCAAGCGGCGCCTGGAATTGGTGCGTGAACGAATCGTCGGTGGCCAAGGCCAATGTAGGAGCGAGCGCATGCACATACGCGGCATACCGCCCCGCGACGTATTTGGCCTTCAGGGCGGTTGAGTCGGCGTCGATCAACTTGACCAGGGCCGAGACGAGTTCCCGCTCGAACTTGCGATAAGGCTCGATCGTGGACACGTTATCGGACAAATTGGCCAGCACGCTGTCCATGGCGCGGACGCGCGAGGCCTTGAAATGCAGTTCTTGCCAGCGGCCCAGAAACAATTCCAGGGCCTGCGGTCCGTCGAGCTTCTGGTCCGAGTCCTCGAATTTTCGCCCTGCCGAGAGGGCCGCCGTCGCCGCGCCGACTTGCGCGAGGAGTTCGGCGTAGTTTGGCATCTGCTGATCGCGGTAGCGGTCGATCGCATCGCGGGCCTCCTGCTCGCGCCGGGAGCCAGGGCCGCAGTCAATTCCCCAAGTAGCCGCGTGAAAACGGTCAGGGGTGAATTGCCGCTGAAAAAATGACGCCACGCGTCGTCCGCCGTCAAATCATCGTAGAGCACGATGAACCGCGCTTCGGCGAGCTCGGTTTTGCCGGCGTCGTGGATTTTCTTGATCTGGTCCAGAGTCTTCTTTGCCTTTTCGCAGCGGTCTTGTAGCACCACCTGGATGCGTGCCATCAGTTCCAGGTTATCGTTGCCGATCTTCAAAATGATCTTTTGCAGCCGAGCGATCAATTGCCTGCGGCGCAGATCGAATTCGACGCCGGCCGGCTCGTGCCAGGGCTGCAGGAGTGTGACATACCGGGCAAGCTGTAAGGCAAGCACGTGTGCGCGGCCCACCACGGCAACCTTCTTCGTTACGGATGTGCCGGCGCCGGCTTTTTCCAGAGCCGTCACCAGTTTTTCGCACTCAACGGCGCAGGCGTACGCTTCGGCCCGCCATTCGACTGCAGGTCCGTCACTCCAAAGTGCCATCGGCCAATCCGGATGATCGCTGCTGGGACCTTCGGAGCCCGCAATCTGCGAAGCGCTCTTGGCCTTGCGAGTCTCCGTTTTTTTGGATGGAGTCTTCTTGGGTTGGGACTTCTTGGGCTGGGTTTTCTTGGGCTCTTGCGGCTCCGGATCGTCATCGCTGCGCCGTGCCGGGGAAAACAAAAAATGCCGCAAGCAGAACGCACGCTCCCAACGACCAATTGGCAGCGGAATCCAGATTCAATCGGACTGCGCCGCGCGGCTCGCGGAAGTCGACCGCGTCAGGCCAGGCAAGAGTCGCTTCGATTTGGGATTCATTTCCAGATTCCATTCATCGTACCGGTCACTTGTTGAGTCACGCCGGTATCGCTGTTGATAAATTCGCCTTGCAGATCGGCCGTGAACCCGCCCGGACCCGCAGAACGGACCACGATCTGCGCCGGCTGACCGGCCGTCACGTGCCAAATCGGGCCGCCGGCTGCTGCCTGCACGTACACTTCTGCGGCAATCATCGGGGCACCGATCAGTCCGCCCGGTTCCGTTTGGTCGGTCTGGGCCCGCAGGAAGAAACTCGGGAAGGATTCATTCGTGGAGTCGTTATAGCTGGCGACTTGCAAGATCGCCGGCCGGCCGCTGACCTGTAACAGGCTGGCGTAACAGCCGTTTGCCGTTACCGGGCCTGCGAGCTGCAACTCCACGGTGCCGGCGGCGCCGGTAGATTGCTTGACGTCCTCAACGGTGTTGGAAACCACTTGTTTGACTTGCTGCTGGGCCTGCTGCGTAACCTGCTGTGCCTGTTGCTTGGCCTCACCGGCGAGCTCCGAGATCTTGTCGCAACCGGCGGCAATTGCCGCCGCGGCAACCGCAATCAGCAGAATCGATTGCCGCCGGGGCGGCATCCGCGCAATTTGAATGCCGCAAGAATGCACAAGAGCACCTGAAGTGGGCGTCTGGGCTAACAAAGAACCAATGGCCAGACGCTAACCGTGCATTAGACCCCCCCGACAGGGAAATGCAAGTACCGGGTCGCCAGTCGCCAACTTTGCCCCGCGCCCCGCGTTCGCCGCGGAAACCCCAATAACCGGCGGTTAACGGCGCCCGGTATTTGCAGCGTGCGGCGAAATCACTTCCACGTGCGCAGCGGCGCAAAAAATCTTTGTCCTTCAACTTCCGACTGAGCGCAGGATTCAGCGATCCAGCGGCGGAAGCGCCGTCACCCAACGAGACAATCAATGCGCGGCCGCGAACTGGGAAACAAATCGCCCGGGATTGTTCAGCGCGGCCGGCGACTCGGGAGCGCTTTCATCGGTCCAGGGCAATCGATGAATGACCAATTCTCCCTCCATCCGGACCAAGTGGTCGTTGCCCAGTACGTGGCTCAGCGAAACAGCCCAATACTCGCGACGGGGGATCAGCAAGTCGGAACCCAAGGAAGAAAAAGCAAAACCGCGCGGAGCCGCAAGATCGACGATCGTGGGCGTTATGTCCATGTGGCAGGCGACGACCCCCTTGGGAAGTTGTAGTCCGGCGAGCACCTGCGGACCGTACAGAATAATCGGAACGCAAATTCGCTCGAATTCAGTCGGGTGGGTGTTAGGAAAACTATGGCCAGCGTGGTCGCCCGTGATGACAAAGAGCGAGTTGGGGTGCCGCGCCAATACCTGCCGGACGAACGTCCCCAGGCATTTGTCCGAATATTTCAAGTGCCCGTAAAGCACCCGCAACAATTCGCTCAGACGGGACTCGACTGCCGGATGAACGGGCTCAACGTTGCACTCCTCGCGGTCCAGGTCTACCTCGTACGGACCATGATTGCTGATGGTGCGGATAACGTTCAAAGACCGCTTCTCGTCGCGAAGTTGCATGCGGACAAAGTCGAACACTTCGCGATCGTGGGCGCGCGACTGGCCAGTTTGAAAGTGTGTGGCGATCTCGTTCGCTCCGTAATATTGCTGAAAACCCTGCCGATCCGCCACGTCCTGACTGTCGTGCCAATTCGACGGGTCGCCGATGAACAGCCGAGTTGTATAGCCCAGGCTGTTGAAAATCGGCGCCATCGCGGTTGGAAACGGGGCCTGGTGACGGCCGTCGGTATCGTGCAAGCCGCTGCTAATGCCCAGGAAACTGCTAAACGACGATCCTGTCGCCGGAAGAGCGCCCCTGACGTGCAAGCCGTCGTGGGCCAGCTTACGGCCTTCCGGCACCAGATTCATCGAGGCGTATTTGTCTTCCAAGGGCCACGCGTCGTAGCTCTCCATGATGACCACAAAAATGTGATCCGGTGGCGGATTCGCGGTGCCTGGCGCCTCACGACAGATGCTTCGCTCCGGAGTAATCTCGACGGCGCCAGGTTCGTGGCCGGCTTTCGGGGCGTCGGCGCTGTCGGGAGCGCTGCTGGAATCGATCAGCAGGTGCGCGGCCTCTGTCAGTTGCCGCGGATCGAGCGACCACTGAGCCGCTGGGTTGTTGAGGTGTTCGACTCGCTGCAGCCGCGCCGCATGCAGTGCAAAGAACCCGTTCAACGTGGCCTTATTGAAGAACCGCTCGTGCGTCACGAGGCTATCGTCGACGTCCAACGGTTTCGCGACGATCGAACCTCGCGCCCCGACCAGCAAAAACGCGACCAAGACGCCTGTCGAAGCGAGACCGTAACTCGTCCGCGAAGCCAACTGCGCCGCCCGCTGTTCCGAGAGCAGCGTCCGTTCGAATTTGCGACGATACAACAACCACAGCAAAACCGACAGCACTGCCGAATAGCCCAGCTTTTGCAACAGCCCATGCTGGCTTTGCATTGTCCTGAGAATGCCCCACGTGTCGTCCTCGAAAAGTTCGAATGCAAAGGCATTGATCGGTTCGTTGAACTCCCGCCAATAGCCGATGCTGCCGAACATCAGAATCGGAGCACTAAATACGAAGCAACCGACCGCCAGGCATCGCGCCCAAGTGCTTGCTGCTGCGCCGCGGCCGCCTACGAGCACGAGCGGCGCCAAGGCAACCTGCAGTAAAGTCAGTGCGCTCGCGACGACAACGTCGAACCGGGTTCCTCCCAAGAACACCATCACCAAATCGAGCCAACTGTACTTCACGGGCCAATACAGGCGAAGCGCGTACAGGTAAACAAGCCGGGAAACCCCCAGCACGGCAAGAAAAAACACCCAAGCCATCAGGTTCTTCTGCAACTCGACGAGCAAGAGCCGTCGCCGCTTGGGGGCGTCTGATTCGACAGCACTTGGGTCACTGACAGCGTCTGAGGTGTCGGCCATCTCCGATTTGTCAATGCCGACAGGGTAGGTTGCCGGCGCGATATTTGCATTTATGGCCATGGTTGTCTGCAACGGCTATGGACGGGCCCGCGGGAAGACAGGAATTCCCGGGACGGCAAATACTCAGCGTACACGACGAACGAGTTTTAACAACCCAACCAGCCGGCATGTCGCCAGGGGCTCGAAGTTGACCCGACGGGCAAACCGTCAGATACTGCCGGCGTGCCCGCTCTGGGCGGTGCCTCGCGGGGCACCTTTTTCCGTCGCCATGACGTGCAAAAATCGGCCGCCGCTGTCGTACCAGCCGTGTTGCGTAAAGCGGCACCAGTTGATATCGATCATGAAGCCGACCCAATCGCCGCCCTGCGTCTCGATCGACGCGACCATCCGCCGAAAGGCGAGCGGTTGCGGATGGAAAAATCCCAGCCCGCGTTCCGAAAGGTCCTTGCCCACCACGACGAGCGACTGCGATAACGGCGTGATCCCGTCGCGCTCGACCGGCGTCAAATAAATCAGCCGAGGTAGAGGAAAGCGGTGCTCTCGACGCCGCTCGGTCCACTTACCGGGCGGATAAAATCCGGCCAGCAGCCGCCAAACTTGCCGGCGGACCTTGTCCTCGGCCGTGACCGTCGCGTCGGCCCCGGCTTCAGGCCGCTGCGCAATGTCGCAGGGCAACGTCAATAACATATTCATGTCGATTCGCCTGCAAGGGGCGGCGCGAAAGGTGGGGCCGAAGCTTCACCCGAAAAAACCGGCCGGAATTGGCCACGAACCGATAGGAACGGCGACTCCCCGACGAGAATTCGTCAGAGTCCGCCAAGGAAATATCTAGCTCAGAAACTTCGAGCGGTCAAATCAGCTTCCGGCCAGTTGGGATCGTGCCGATCGTAGCGCGCGACGGGCCGCGGCTTGTTCCTTGTTCGTGTCGTCCCGAATTCCGCGTTTCGCCTCCTCATTTCGCCGCCATCCGCAGCGCACCGTCGATTCGCAGGACGGTGCCGTTGAGCATCGGGTTCTCGATGACCTGTCGTACCAGCGAGGCGTATTCGCTGGGCCGGCCCAACCGTGGAGGAAAAGGGACTTGCGCACGAGCGATTTCTGCGCCTCCGGCGGCAGCGCGGTCATCATGGGTGTTTCGAAGACGCCTGGCGCGATCGCCACCACGCGGATGCCAAAACGCGCCAGTTCGCGCGCGGCCGGCAGCGTGAGTGACGCCACGCCCCCCTTCGAGGCCGAATAAGCGGCCTGCCCGATCTGCCCGTCGAACGCCGCCACGCTGGCCGTGTTGACGATCACGCCCCGTTCCCCTTCCGCATCGGGCGGATTGTCGGTCATGGCGGCCGCCACCAAACGCAGCACGTTGAAGGTGCCGACCAGATTGACTTCGACCACGCGCCGGAACAGATCCAGTTCGTGCGCACCGGACTTGCCGACCACCCGGCCTGCGCCCAGGATGCCGGCGCATTGCACCACGCCGCTCAGCGGCCCGAAGTTGCGCATCGCCAGCTCGATGGCTCCTTTCACGGCGGCCTCGTCGGTGACGTCGGTGCGTGCGAAGCGCGCGGCCGCTCCGAGCTCGGCTACCAGCGCCTCGCCCGGCTGCGGATTGACGTCGGCCAGCACTACATTGCCTCCGTGCGCCGCGAGCATTCGCGCCGTGGCGGCACCCAGCCCGGATCCGCCGCCGGTCACCAGAAAAGTGTGTCCCGAGATCTGCATTTGCGAAGTTCCCCGCTCTCGTGTCAGGCCCGCATAGGCGATCGGCCCAACGGTCCAACTTGAACTAATCAATGTTCTTGGATACGATGTCGGTGGCACACAGTATATCGCCGCCGCACTGACTTCGTCGCTTCCCCGCCGCTCCCAGAGTCCCCGCCATGTTGACGATCCTCGGCCCAGAGCATCGATTTTGCGACGGCCTGACGCGCCGCAATTTCCTCCGCATCGGTGGTTTGGCCTTCGGCGGGCTCACGCTGCCCCAGCTACTTCGGGCCGAGTCGGATGCCGGCGGCGCCCGATCGCACAAAGCGATCATCATGATTTACTTGCCGGGTGGGCCACCGCACCAGGACATGTTCGACCTGAAACCGGATGCCCCCGCCGAGATTCGCGGCGAATTCCGTCCGATCCGCAGCAACGTGCCGGGCATCGAGATTTGCGAGCACTTCCCGCGGTTGGCCACACGGATGCACCGCGTGGCCGTGATTCGTTCGCTGGTCGGTGCGATTCCCCAGCACGATGCGTTCCAATGTCTCACCGGGCGAACGCTTCGTAATCAGCCGCAAGGCGGATGGCCCAGCCTGGGATCGGTGCTCTCCAAGCTCCAGGGACCGGCCCATCCGGCCATGCCGCCGTTCGTCGGATTGTCCCCCAAAATGGGTCACATGCCCTGGGCCGATGCCGGAAAGCCTGGCTTTCTCGGTGTGGCCCACGCGCCGTTCAAACCGTCGGCCGGCGAAGGCCAAAAGGATATGGTGCTCAACGGCGTGACGCTGGATCGGCTGGGCGACCGCCGGGCGCTGCTGGCTGGTTTCGATCGCTTCCGCCGCGAGACGGATGCCAGCGGAATGATGGCCGGGCTCGACAAATTCAACGAGCAGGCGTTCGGCGTTTTGACCTCCAGCCGGCTGATGGAAGCGCTGGACATCGAGCGCGAGAACCCGGCGATTCGCGAGCGTTACGGCCACGGCGATCCCAAGAATCGCGAAGACGGCGGTCCGAAACTGATGGAGCACTTTCTGATCGCGCGGCGGCTCGTCGAGGCGGGAGCGCGGTGCGTGACGCTGGCTTTCAGTCGCTGGGATTGGCATGGCCGGGCTTTTGACGCCGGCCGGCAAGACATGCCGATGCTCGATCAGGGACTCAGCGCTCTGATCGACGACCTGCACGAGCGCGGCTTGGACAAGGACGTCTCGGTCGTCGTCTGGGGCGAATTCGGCCGCTCACCCAAGATCAATCACAATGCCGGCCGGGACCACTGGCCCAATGTCAGCTGCGCGCTGCTGGCCGGCGGCGGCCTGCGGACGGGACAAGTGATCGGATCGACCGACCGCACCGCGGCCGAGGCCAAGGATCGGCCCGTTCAATTTTCGGAAGTCTTCGCCACGCTGTATCACGCCCTGGGCATCGATCCCAATCGCACCACCGTCAACGGCTTGAGCGGCCGCCCGCAGTATTTGGTCGATCACGGTCAGCCCATGGCGGAATTGGTATAGGGGCCAGGCAGAGCCACCGCCTCGTCCTTCCCTACCGCCTACCCTCGGTGCGCGGCTTCCCGTTCTCGCAGTCAGTCAGGACTTGCTCGAATTCTCGCCGTAGCGAGTCGCCGCCGAAATCGGGATGCGTGGTCTGCACAAGTTTGACGATGGCTCGCGCCTGCGACCGCTTGCCCAGTGCCAGTTGCGCCTGGCAAGCGCCAAATTGGCGCGAAACCAGCGGGGCGTGCCTCCCCGACTTTTCTGGGCCACTTGCCCCCATTTTTCGATCGCCTTGTGCAAATCGTCCGGGGCGCGCGATTGCGACCATAAGCCGGCCAGATCCTCCTGGAGTCCGCCATCTTTGGGAAATCGTTGGGCCAGTTCAGCCATGAGTTTGATCGCCTGCCGCCGCTCGCCCGTTTCGGCCAGTGCCAGGGCGTGGAGCCGGTCGAGTTGCTTGCGGTCGGCCGCGCCCAGTTGCTGTGCCCGATCGCCAAGAGCATCGACGGTTTTCACTTCCAACTGGGCCAGTTGGCGTTTCAGGTCCCCCTCGGCCTGCCGGCTCGCTTTGGCCAGTTCGCCGAGCATCGAGAGCAAGTCGGCCGGAGTGCCGCCCGAGAGATTGTCGACCGCCGCCAGGGCCTCGTCAGATCGGCCCTGCGCCGCCAGCGCCGTGACCAGCAGGATCGTGGCGCTCGATTGCCAGGCGGCGGGTGCGTCGGTGGAACGTTCCAGCGCCATGTGCAGCAGACCCTCGGCCTGTACGGCGCCCCCCTCGACGTCGGTGATCCAGATTCTGGCCGCCGCGAGCGCCGCCAGCCGCTCAAGCTCAGTCCATTGCTCGGGCGGCTTGCCGGACGGTCCGGTGATCACCTGCTCGAGCCAGCCGGCCGCTTCACGCGCCGAGGCGCGTCGGGCTTGCCTGCGGCCCGGGCGGCCGCCAGCAGCCGATCGCAGGAGCGCGCGGCGGCTTCCACGGCTTGGGCATAGTTTGGGTGGTCGCGCGGCACGGCCCGATAGGCCAGCGCCGCATCTTGCCACTGGTGATCGTGCTCGTGCAACTTGCCCAGCCACATGGCGGCTAGTCCCACCGTGGGCGACTGCGGCCAGCCGGCCAGGTGTGCCTGGAGCAATTTGCGATATTCGTCGAGCGGCTGTTTGTCGGTTTGGGCCGCTTCGGCCGCATTGTAGATGGCCGCCAGGTGGGCCTCGGCCGCTTTGGGATTGTCGGGCATGGCCGTCGCCAATTCGGCGAAGCGGTGCGATGCGTCTGGGAAGTGCTTGCGTTGGTTTTCGATGGCCGCCGCGGTATAGCGAATGTCGAAGGCCTGTTCGGCTTGCGCTTTGCTCTCGGCCTGCCGGGCCGCTGCGTCGTAAGCCGCGAGGGCCTCGTCGATCTGCCCGCCGCGGTAATAGCTGACGGCGGCGCGAGTCAAACTTTCCAGGCTCTCGGCCTTGGCGGCTTTCTGGAGCGTGCCGGCCAACAGTGTCTCGGCTCGTCGCATCCAGTAAGGACCGTGCAACGATTCGATGTGCCGGACCTCGTCACCTGCGAGCTTCTCCCAGTCGGCCGCGATGGCTGGCACATTTTCGGTTGCGGCCCTTTGCCACAAGGCGACGATGGCCTCAAGCCGAGCGAAGCTCAAATCGGCGCCGCCCGCGTCGGTCTCGTCGGTCGGAGCGCCCGCCGCCTTATAAGCCTGATCCAGTTTTCCGGACGCGACGAGCAACCGTACCGCCTCGGCGCGCAAGCGCCGCTGCTCCAAATCGGGCGGATCGAATCCTTGGAATTCGGACAACTTTTTGGCCGCTTCCGGTAACTTGCCGGCCAGACGCAAGCAGACCAGTTCGTCCAGCCGGGCCGGCCACGTCAGCGGATCGTCGCCGGCCACCGAGGCCAGCGGCGAAACCAGTTCGAGCGATTGCAGCAGCGCGTTGACACGATCGGTGCTTCCGGGCGGATAGCACAAGGCCTGGTTGCGGAACGCCCGGGCAAGCTGGTAGCGCACATTCGCCTGCAGCGAGGCGAGCTCCGCTTCGGAGAGTTGTCCGGCTACAGCGGCGCTGCCGGTTCGCGTGCGCCGTCGCAACTCGCCGGCCAGCTCTTCGCCGACCTGCTTGAGCTGCCCGATTGCGGCGCGGACTGCCGTCCGCACCGGTTCGCCCGCGCCGGCGGCCTGACTGCCAATCTCGCTCTCTTGCCGCAGCAGTTCGGCGGCAGCCAGCGAGACCAACGCTCCCTGCATCCGCACCAGCAGCAAGCGGGGGCTTTGCGCATGCCCGCGGCCGAACTCGTCGATCGCCCCGGCCGCTTCGCGCCAGATGGGTTCGCGCGCTTCGGACCGTAGCGTCAGAGCGTGTTCGGCCAGCGTGCGCGCCAGCTCGATCACGAGTTCCGCGCGGGCGGCGTCGGGCAATTCCGGATCTTCCAGTCGGCCCCGGCAATACTCCTCGCCCAGCACATACAGGCCGCGCCGCCGCAGGCCGGCGACGAAGCGTTCGTCGATCGATCCCCGGTCGGCCTGCTGGGCCGCGGGAATCGGGGCCGGACGCGCCATACCAAGTCTTCGCCGGCCTTCCGCCGCTTCGGGACGATCGGCATAGCCCAGCCAAAGCTCGCCGTAGAGCGCGCTGGCTTCGGGCTTGCGATCGAGCTTTTCCAGCAACTGCCCCGCCTCGAGCAGGCTCAAGGCCGACAATTGCCGCTGTCGCGGATACAAAATCGGCACTTGTAGCAGCAGCACGGCAGCCTGTTCCGGGTGCTGCGCAGCCAGGGCCGAGGCGACCACGAAGTCGGGGCCCGCGGAGCGCATCGGGAAGCTTTTCCAGCGCGCGGCGCCAGAGAGCCAACTGCTCGGGCTTGACGTTGAAGGCGGTCGTGCGCCATAGCTGCGCCTGGGCCAATAGCGCGATGCGCGGATCGCGATCGAGCGATAGCCGCCCGAGTTGCTCGACCGCCGACGCGCGGCTGGCGGTGGACAACAGGTGGCTGGCGCCCAGCAGCGTGGCGGCCGGACTTTCTCCTTTGCTCAGCCAACTCCTTGCTTTTTGCTCAAGCGCCGGCGCCGGCTCACCCGGAGTCCAGGCCAGCGGAATGCAATTGAACCAAGGAGTCTTTGGATCGCGCGTGAACAGCAGCAGAAAAGACTCGCAGGCCGACTCCCAGTCGGCGAGCGTCTGCTGGCACCACACGATCTGCGCCAGGATCTGGCGCCGGACCCAGTCGCGGCTTTCGTGGCCCGCTTCGAGTGCTGCGCGATAGCGGTTGATGGCCCGCCGATAATCGGCTTTCTCGAATGCCTCGTCGCCGGCTCGCTGTTCGGCGGTTCGCGAGGTGGATACGCTGGCGACCCGGGCGGCCGGAAAGACTTTTTCGCGGCCGGTGGCCAGCCGCATCCGCAATTCGCGGCCGGAATAATCGAGCACCTCGCCGGTCCATTTGGCAGTGCCTCGCCCGTCCGCGCCCGTCACCAGCACGACGTCCTCGGCCCGGGCCTCGGCGACGAGCACGCCGACGACCAGGAAGAGGAAGGAAGCTGAACCGCAAAGACGCAAAGACGCAGAGAACGAGAATTGAGAGCAGCGAAGAGGAAGTGAACCACAGAGACGCAGAGGCACAGAGCACGAAGACTCGAAGGGATGGATCATAGGTGGCGCATCATGCTCGACCAAACAACGCAATAAAAATGCTTGATCCGGCTAACACAAACGGGCGGCCGAATCACACACAGGGTTCTAAAAACACATCTCCCAAGCGTCCGTTCCTCTTTGCGTCTTCGCGTTTCAATTTCCCTTTTTCGTTTCCCCTCTGTGGCTCCGTGTCTCTGTGGTTCCCTTCCCGTCTGTTGTTTAGGGCCGCGGCAACTGCGAGATATCGACGTAGACGTGCTTGCCGCCGTTCTCGCGCGCAGGCGCACCAGGAAATTTTCCGCGTCTTCCTGCGCCCCGAAGCCAAACTCGATGGCATTGATCGAGGTGCCTTTGTTGAGCCGCGCGATGTGCGCCAACTGGCCCGCGTTGAGCCGCGGCTCGTCCGCGTCGGTGAGAAAGAAAATCACGTCGGGCGCCATCCGCAGCGCCAGCGCCAAAGCGTCCTCGTGCTGGGTGGCGCCATCGGCCGTGATGCTCTGCACGAACTGCTCGGCCTGATACTTGTTCGCATCGGTGCCGAACACCAGCCGGCCCGGGCTGCCGGTCGGGTTGAAGATGTGGGGCCGTTCGTTATAGAAGATGATTTGGAATTGATGCGTCTGGCCCAGATTTTTCAGGCTGGCGATCAATTGGGTCTGGGCCGCGGCCAGCGGCGCTCCGCCGTGGCCCCCCATGCTGCCCGAGCGGTCGAAAACGTACACGAACTTATAGCCCTGGGCCTGCACGCCGAACACGCCGGTTCGGGCGTAGCCGCCTTGCAGATTTTTGGATCCCTGGGAGCCGGTGGTTGCTGTTTTGGCGGTTCCCACGCCGCCCCCTTC
The DNA here is from genome assembly GCA_963793635.1 of uncultured Planctomycetaceae bacterium. Taxonomy (GTDB): domain Bacteria; phylum Planctomycetota; class Planctomycetia; order Pirellulales; family PALSA-1355; genus CAWCAX01. Next base: position 2,042,030 of record CAWCAX010000004.1, on the reverse strand, counting down.
CAGCGCTCCGCCGCCGAGCACCGCCGTGGCCGAGGGGAGCACGCCGCTGAAGTCGATGGGCGGTTTTCCTCCCAACACACTGGCCAAGGGTCCGCCGCTGCCACCGGCTCCGCCGCCCGTCGCGCCGCCGGTATCGCCGTCTCCCGGTTCGCTCGGGCCATTGCTGTCTGAGGCATTTGGGTCGCCGCTAGCCTGGCGGGCGTCGGTCGGCGGGACGTCTCGCAGGTCGCCGTCCAGCGCGCCGAGCGAGGGTCCGTCGTCGTCGTAATAGTCGCTCGCCGCTTGCGAGGCGAAGACCGTGCCGGTCAGGTCGCTGCCGGTGGTTGTGCCGGAGTTGGAAAACGCCCCCCGGGCGGCGCAGAGGCCCAGGATGATTAGCAGTACGCAGTGCATCGAGGCACTCATGAGCCAGGGAATGGCATTCTCGGCCCAGCCGGATGCGGCTACGTCGACAGTCGAGGCGGCCGGAGCGCGGCTCATGAGCTATTTATGCCCCAAGGGCTTGCCTTGCAAGCAGTTGAGAGAAACAACCTAATTCTAGGTCGCTAAGAAATCTCGGTCAACGCGGGCGTTACCAGGGCGGATTGCCGCAATAACCGGCCGCACCAGAACCGTATATTAGGTACGGCTAGGTGAGCAGCCGGTTCGCACCAGCCCATGGAGGCCCCCCGGCGCGAGGTCTTCCCCCCGATATGGACGACTTTGCTGAAAATGCGGCTAGCGCGGGTTCGCGCTTCGGAAGCCCCGAATTCGCGACGATCTCGAGCGCGAGGTCCGAATTTAATTCCAGCCGAAAGCCGCGCTTTCGAGCCAGCCGGTACCAATTCAACCTGAAGTCGCTGTTCTGGCTATTTACGTTCTGTTCGTTCGTATGTCTCGCGCTGTCTGCCATCCCGACAGGCGATCGCGCGGCAGCGGGCATGACCATCGCCGAAGCGGCTTGCCTGGCCATTTACGCCTTTGCGCTACTGAGTTGGATTCCCGACTATGCCGCGATGGTATTCTTCGCCTCCGTGCCGGTGGCGCTGATCGCGATCGCGGTGCTGATGGCGAATGTTCTCAGTTAGAGCGACAAACTTCCGCCGTTCGGCCCCCCTCGTCGTCGCAGGATCGATTCTGATAAATTAGTAGCAGGCCGTGGATCGTACATCGCGGGTTAGACCAACTTTTGAGATTGCCTGCCTTCCTTTCCGGCCAGCACGCCGATTTGCCACGGACCGCCGACCGTTTTTCCCGCTTTGGACAAAACTTCTTGCGAATCATCCAATATCCCCATCCCACACTACGGCGGGTTTCCAGACCGCTCAAGCGAGTCGACTCCGAACTGCACCAGATCGTGCGCGAGATGCTCGATTTAATGTACAAGGCCGAGGGCATCGGACTGGCCGCCAACCAGGTCGATCTGCCTTATCGCCTGTTCGTTCTCAATCTGGCCAGCGATCCGGCGGCCACCGACGAAGAGTTCGTATTTCTCAATCCGGTTTTGCGGTCGCACAAAGGAATGGCCGAGTCCGAGGAAGGCTGCTTGAGTCTGCCGGGCTTGTACGGCGACGTGCGGCGTCCCGAGCGCGTGGTGCTCAATGCCTATAACCTGCAAGGCGAGGAAGTGACGCTGAATCTGGACGGGTTGTTTGCCCGCGCGGCGCAGCACGAGGTCGATCACCTGGACGGCATCCTGTTTACCGATCGGTTGAGCCCTACGGCATTGGCCGACGCGCGCGGGGCCTTGATCGATTTCGAGAACCAATTCGAAGCGCATCGCGAGCGGGGCGAGATTCCCGACGACGCGGCCATCCAGGCCCGGCTGGCGGAACTCGAAAAGTTAAGGACCTAGCCTCAGGGCTGGCTGCGGCCGCCTATCGAAAGTCGGCGCCGTCCAGGCCGTGCTTTTTCATCAGCCGGTAGAGCGTGCCGCGCGGCAGTTTGGCTTCCTCGGCCGCGGTCCGCACATCCCCCTCGTGGCGATCGAGCAGTTCGCGGATGTATTCCACCTCGAACGACGTGAGGCGTTGATCGCGCAGCGCAAAGTAGCCCAAGTCGCCGGTCGGCTGGTTTTCGCCGGCCGCGATGACCACCTCATCCGGCAGATCGTCCAGCCCGATCATTTTGTCCTTGGCCAGCGCAATGCCACGGCGGATGACATTCTGCAGTTCGCGGACATTACCCGGCCAGCGATACTGGGCCAGCACCTGGTAGGCCTCGGGAGTGATGCCCCGGATGTCGCGGCCCATCTCGCGGCTGTAGCGCACGGCCATGGATTCGGCCAGCAGGCCGATGTCGTCGCCGCGCTCGCGCAGCGGGGGCAAATCGATTTCGACGACATTGATCCGGTAATACAGATCCTGGCGAAATCGCTCCTGACGAATCATTTCTTCCAGCGGCCGCGCCGTGGCGGCCACGATGCGGACGTCGATCGGAATTTCCTCGCGTCCCCCCACGCGGCGAATCTTGCGCTCTTGCAGCGTGCGCAGCAGTTTGGCTTGCAGCACCAGCGGCAGTTCACCCAACTCGTCGAGGAAGAACGTGCCGTGATCGGCAAACTCCAGCAAGCCGATCCGCCGGCTCTCGGCCCCGGTGAACGCGCCGCGCTCGTGGCCGAAGAACTCGCTCTCGATCAGGCTCTCGGGAATCGCACCGCAATCGACCGGCACAAACGGCCCTTCGGCGCGGCGGCTGCGGCGGTGGATGCTACGGGCAATCAGTTCCTTGCCCGTGCCGGTCTCGCCGCGGACCAGCACGTCGACGTCGGAGTCGGCCACCTGCTGGATCAGGTCGAACACTTTACGCATCGCCGAACATCCGCCGACGATATTGTCGAAGCTGTAGGGCCGTTCCACTTGCCGGCGCAGTAGATCGTACTCGGCGCCAACGCGGCGCTGTCCCAGCAACCGTTGCGCGCTGGCAGGCAGATTGTCTTCGACCGAGGCGCCGGCCAGGTAGTCGCCGGCCCCCAGTCTCAGCCCGGACGTGGCCTTCTCGAGCGTCGGTTGCGGGTCGACGAGAATCACCGGTAAGCGATTGTCCAGGTCCCGGGAGTGTGCCAACAGCTTGAACCCGTCGACCGACGGCGGCGCCATGTTGGCGATGAGCAGATCGAACGACTCGCCGCTGAGGCGCGCGCCGGCAGCCGTCGTGTCGCGATCGAAAACCAACTCCAGCGGCCCGACACCCTTTAAGGCCCGAGCGTAGAGATCATCTCTCGCAGGGTCATGATCGACGATCAGCACTCGGGCACGGTTCATGCGCACTGGGGCGGATTTGGGGAACACGGCGCAGACCACCGCGCGCCGTTGCACGGACCACCTGTCGACACGGTTGATTTTCGCTCCGCCCAGATCCTTAGCTTCGCTTGCCGACAGTGGGCGCGTCAATCAGCGGGCCGGACAAATCCGCTGCGCGGGGAACGGGCCGTCTCAATCGGCGCTGTGGAGAGGGCGCACCTTCGCGGTCAGTCCCCGGCGGTTTGTTCTTTCCCCACAATTTGACCGACAAATTGGCTTGTGGTAGCCTGCGAAATATTTCTCAGCTTGCCTTCTCGATTCCCGCTGCTCTCTCCAGGTGAAAATTGCCATGTCCCGCTACGCCGCTGCCGATTGGATTGCACTTGTTTTGCTTGCGACCTTGGCCGGCTGCAGCCAACGGCCCACGCGAGTCAACCCGCCGGCGATCGATGCCAAGCTGGCCGCGCAGCAGGCCATGACCGACTACGACTCCAATAGCGATGGTACGATCGATGGAGCCGAGTTGGACAATGTCCCCGCGATCAAGAACTCGCTGAAGGAACTCGACAAGAACGCCGACGGCAAGGTATCGGCGGATGAAATCAGGGAGCGGATCGAGCAGTGGCAGGCCACGAAGGTGGCCATTATGCCCTTCGTCTGTACGGTGACTCTCGACCGTGCTCCTTTGGCCGGCGCAACCGTGACGCTGGTGCCTGAAAAATTCCTGGGGCCCAACGTGCAACCGGCCTCCGGCATTTCCGGGGACCAGGGCAATGCCACGGTCTCGATGCCGAAAGAAAAAATGCCCAACCCCAATTTCAGCGGAGTGAATGTCGGATTCTATCGAGTCGAGATCTCCAAAGAAGTGGGCGGCAAAGAAATCGTTCCGGGGCGCTACAACGTCAACACCGAAATCGGTCAGGAAGTTGCCCCGGGCGTGCCGGCACTTCAGCAAGGAATGAGCTTCGCTTTGAAAAGCCGGTAACTTTTCGCCGCTCGATCGCCCGCTGTCCCGTTCACTTCGCCCGCTGTCCCGTTCACTTCGCCCGCTGTCCCGTTCACTTCGCCCGCTGTCCTGTTCACTTCATCAGCTCACAGAGGGGAAAGTGAAACTTGCCGAGCTTGCCGCCATAGTTGCCGGCGCTGATGGCCAGCACCCCGGCTCCGGCCGCAGCCCGGATCGCCGCGGCACATGGCCGGCGCCACGTGCGGCTCGTCCATGCCGTCGATCACGATTTCGTAGGCATAGTTGGCCGCCGTCGGCAAGCCGGGTTTCGACGCGGCCGCGCAGGGTCGGGCAATAAGCGTCGGCGGTCGAAGCCTTGCAGCTTCTTGTAGCGCGAGCCGACTTTGCTGCCGCTGCGGGCCACGCCGCCGGGAAACGGCGTGATCACGCCCGGCAGCGGAGCGATTGCCTCGCTGGCACGCCGGGCCGCGGCCGAGCGCCGCGCATGCGTGGTCCGCTTGCAGAATGATGTTGCCGCCCGCCACGCCTTTGTCGACACGCAGCGTGTCCTCGACCAGGAACTCGCCGTCCATCACCGGGATGCGCCAATAGCGGCGGCCGGCCGACGAGCTTGCTCTTTTGATACCCGTCGCCGAAGAAACGCAGGTGCTTGCCCAGCGGAATCCGTGCCGGGCCCGACGGCAGCCCGTCGTAAACGGCGCGTGGTGGGACAGGTCATCAGGCACTGGCCGGCCCGATTGGGCACCGCCGCGGCCAGCGCAGTCGGCCGAAAAACCAAACACCAAGATGGCGTTGCCCGGCCGGCCGTCGGGCGTTTCGTCAGCCGGCAGCGACCGCTCGACGCCGATCTCGGCGTCGCAGGCGATGACCGACGTGCTGTAGCCGGCAAACTCGCGCACCGGCCGCATCCAGCCAATGCTCGTCGTGCGCCGTGACCACCAGCCGCACATAATGCATGCGGAAGGCTTCGGCAAATGTGTCGTCGATCAATGTGCCGGCGATTTCCACGAAGCATCCGCCCTGCGAAAGTCTGGGGTAAGAGGCTGCTGAAAAAGGGGACTGGCTCGGAGCGAACATTTGGTTTGTTCGGAGAATTTGAGGCACCGCGAGGTGCCCGTCCCCTTTTTCAACGCGCCCGGTTTGGCGTTCTGTGTCCCATAATGACCGACGCCGGACGCATTGCAAAGGGCCCGCCGGACAGGCCGACCTGTTAGAAAAGACCGCCGGATGCTTGCTTGCCAGAATGCCCGGCATGGGGGATATTCTTGGCTGCGGCGTAAGTGAGCGGATTCTCTGGCGTAGGAACTGGCTCTCTGTCGTAGGAACTGGCTCTCTGTCGTAGGAACCGATTCTCTGTCGTAGGAACCGATTCTCTGTCGTAGGAACCGATGCAATGCATATCCCCAACGGTTTTTTGAGCGATCCGGTCTGTGCGATCACGACGGCTGCTTCGGCCGCCGCCTGCGGAGCCGGCTTGTGGCACGCTCGGCGCACGCTCGACTCATGCGGCTGCCAATCGCTGGCCGCGGCCGGCACCGCGATTTTTGCCGCGCAAATGATCAACTTCCCGGTCGACCACGGCACGGCGGGGCATCTGATCGGCGCGGGCGCCGTGGCGATCGTGCTGGGGCCCTGGGCGGCCACGCTCGCCATGGGCGTCGTGCTGGCGGTCCAGGCCGCGCTGTTCGCCGACGGCACACTGGCCACCTGGGGCGCCAACATGCTCAGCATGGGCATCGTCGCACCTTGGACCGCCTGGGCGATCTCGCGCGCCGTCACGCGCGGGCGGACCTCCCCAGCAACGATCATCGCGGCCGCAGCGCTGGGCGGGTTTGCATCGGTCCTGGCAGCCGCGGCCGTCTGCTCGCTGGAATTGTCCGCCGCCGGCGCGGCGGCGTTGGGAGATGTGCTGCCCGCCATGCTCCAAGCGCATCTGGCTGTCGGCCTTAGCGAGGCCCTGTTGACGGCCGCCGTGGTCGCCGCGATTGGTTCACGCTCCAGCTTGCCGCTTACGCCCGATCGGGTCAGTCGCTCCGCGGCGCGGCGCTGCTTTGCCGCCAGCGCGGCCGTGGCATTGCTGCTCGCTCCTTGGGCCAGCAGCCTGCCGGACGGACTGGAGAACGTGGCGGCTCGGCTCGGTTTTGCCGATTCGGCCGTAAGCGGATTTTGGGCGCTTGCACCCGACTACGTCTTACCAGGCATCGGCTCCGTGCCGTTGGCAATCGGCTTGGCCGGTCTGGTTGGCGTCACTGCCGTTTTCACCGTCAGCTACGCCGCCGGGCGGACAGTCGCTTGCGGGTTGCCGAAGCGGTAGGGCAAGTTCTCCTGCACGATGGCTTACCCGCAGGGAACGGCCTTCGGACCGGGCGAGGCGTTCTTCCACAGAATAGCAAAGTGACGTGCGGTCGCGGTGCTGAGAGGCCCCGATTTCGGTTTTAAACCGTCAGGCCGCCATGCGCCGCGATTAGGATTCTGTTAGGCCGGGCATTTCGATTCACATTATGGCGAACGGAATACTCACGTCATGCCGCGGGAATCGATCGGTGTGCACCCCCGTTGATTGACGGATTGAAGTGATCGGTATATATTCGCCTAAACATATGCGGCGGTCGAAAGGATCGCCTCTTTTTTGAGGCGGATATATTCGCATACACAAATGTTTATCGAGTTTTGCCGACAAGCGACGCCATCGCTGCCGTAGGCTGCGCGGAGATTGGCGCGATGCCCGGCTCGACGACCGGCGCACATGCCGTCAGCCGTATTTCACATTGCGAGGGAGGCGATTGCCTCGACACGAATGATCACTAAGGCCGCGAAGGATCCGCTTGACCTCATGTTCAGCGCGTTTTCTCACGAAACACGTCTCCGGATGCTGCATCTGCTGCTCGATCAACAGCTGTGTCTTGATGATTTTGTCGTCGCCTTACGAGTTCCCCGCGCGACGGCTGCGCGGCATGCGGCGTTTCTGCGGAAAGCGGGGCTCGTGAAATGCGACAAGGATGGATCGCGCAACATCTACTCGATCAACCATCCGAAAGATCCTATCCATTCACGGTTACTCAAGTGTGTGGCGAATTACTTTAATGACGTGCCGTCAGTCAAGAAGGGTGCGCGACGGATGAAGGCGGCAGCCCGTTGCGGTTATTGCTGACCCCGCAGACGGGCTATCCCGACGAGGGATAGCGTGACTCACCGCGACGACCGATTCGTATTCTGTGCCTGATTATTCGCGACATGCCGCAGGACGAAAGCGATCGAATGTTTTCCGCCCTCGCCAACCATACTCGGCTCCGACTGGTCTATCTCTTACAGGGCCGTGATTTGTCGATAGGCGAGATCATCTCGACATTGACTTTGCGGCGTACAAGTGTCGTGCGCCATTTAGAGGTGCTCCGGACGGCCGGTCTCGTGATTTGTCGGGGCGGAGGCGATCGCAGCAGGTACCGCCTGGCGACTGCCCGCGGACCGTTGCACGCCGGATTGCTCGCCTGCGTGGCCACCTGCTTTGAGCCGAGAACCGCGTCCGAGAGCCGCCGCAACGAACGGTAGGTTATTTTTCGCAATGATATATTCGTCTACGCACATGAAGTTGCCGTTCGTTCCCGTTCGGGGCAGGTTGCCGGTACTCATTGTCGATCAAGAACCTGATGCTGCAGATTGGATCGGCGCGCACTCTGGCCCCGAGCGATTCGTGGTCTGGCAGACAGCTTTGCCCCGGCTGGCAATCGAAAAGGCGGCAGATCTTAGCCCCGCGCCTGATTCTGCTGGCCACCCGTCTGCCGACTTTGGACGGGATGACGGTGTGCAAAGCCTTGAAGCGTCACCCCCTGACAGAACGCGTGCCGATCATCGTCGTTGGGCCGGCCAATGACCAGGATTGCGCTGCAGCCGCCCTGGAACAGGGCGCTGATGACTACCTGACAAAGCCCTTGCAGCCCACGATCGCATTGGCAAAGCTACGGGCCTTGCTGCGGCGCACCGAGGAATCCGTCGATAGGGCACCCCGCGTCATTCGCATTCACGACCTGTTCATCGATGGTGACCGAGGGCGAGTTGTGTTAGGCGACAGGACGACGATCGACTTGACTCCAATTCCATTTCGACTGCTTTTTGCTCTAGCTAGTCAACCAGGTCGACTGTTCACCCAGGAGGAGTTGGCCGGCACATTGGCTTATTCGCCTTTGCAAAACAACGAGCATAAGCTCCGCTTCCATATTTCTGCGCTCCGGGCAGGACTAGGCCCCGCCGGACGTTACATCGAGACAGTGACTCAATGCGGCTACAGGATGCGAACTGAGATGGGTCCGACGACGCGGGCGGCGAAGCGATCGACAGGCGCGGCGCTTTCATCGTGAAGCTCTCGACGAGCGACTCCAGCCTTCGGATCGGCGATTGACGGCCCGCGGTTCCGCAGACGGATCCTTGAACCGCTGGCCTCGGCGCTCGATTGATCGATTGCGTTCCGTACGATACGGCCAGCGTACGCGGCCACTCTGAATACGCCCTTCACAGTCACTCAGCACGACTCTCCAAGCCGTTCGACAAGACGCTTGCTGTCGCGGCTTAGCTCTGGAATATCTTGCAGGCAGCTTTCCAGGCAGTTCAGAAGCTGGCGGTGAAATTTGGTGGTGGCGCGGGCCAGGGTGTAGTAAATCCAAACGCCATTTCTTCGACCTACGACAAGCCCCGATTTGCGCAAATAAGCCAAGTGACGCGACGTCTTCGGCTGCGGAACCGACAAAATCTCAACCAGGTCGCACACGCACAGCTCTCGCTCCCGCAATAGATGCAGAATGCGCAATCGGGTCCGATCCGAGAATGCCCGGAACATCACATCAACCCGATTGGTGGGCTTCGTCTTCATTGTCGCGTTCGCGAGTTTGGGTCTCTAAAGCTCGGAGCGAGAGCCTACCGGCCAAAGCGACAGGCCGTCAGGCGGTCGAGGAGACCCGCTTTAGCCGAGTTGGCCGCCAGTCCCCGAACTCTGGATGCAGTATCCTACGCAGAAATCACGGATTTGGCTATCGGCTCTAGAACAAGTTGGATCGCGATCGAGCCGAGATCGTGACAAGGCGGCCAGACATATTCGATCTAACGGATTTCTAACGCCAGAGTCGTACGGCGGTAACACTGGTTTGCCACTATAGGCCCGTGCGGCTTGGCGACCCGACGCGTCAACAGCTCCGATTCAAGCTTTGCAGGCGTCGATCACTGTGTGGCAAATGTCGGCCGTGCGATTTGCCGGCAGCCTCTTTGGGGCCAAATACATTCGCTTACCAGAATGCGTTGGCCCTGTGGGCGACGGCGGGATTTCCTGAGACGAAGCATCGGCCCTTTTTTTGCGTGACATATATGCGTTTATGCGAATGGATTGACCGGCATTTCCGGTCGAGCGAGGCGGCTGCTCCCGCGCCTGAGGTAGATAGGCGGTGGTCGAACATCAGCCGTGCCGGTTGGCTCTGCGGCATACGCGCCGCGATCGCGCTTCGGGCCGCGTCCTTTGCCGCCTCTATATCGGCCTGTGCGAATATGATGCTCGCATCCGCACTGCCAAGACATTGTCAGAAACGCCGGGGGCACGCCCATCGCCATTTTCCTGCGAGCAGTGAGGAGCGTGGTTTTACGCTCATTGAACTGCTAGTCGTGATTTCCGTCATTGGCATCCTGGTCGGATTATTGATGCCAGCAATTTTCGCGGCACGCGAGTCCGCACGGACCGTGACCTGTTCCAGCAACCTGCGGCAACTCGGCGTCGGACTGGCGGATATCGCCCAGCGCAAGGGCAGCTACGGCACGGGGGCCTTTGACTGGTCGCGCGACGGCGCGGCAACAGAATTCGGCTGGGTGGCCGATTTGGTAAACCTCAGTGTCCCCGTGGGAGAAATGCTTTGCCCGAGTAGTCCCGGAAAAATCAGCGAGACATACAACGACCTCATTAGCACGAATGTCGCAGCTAGCGGCACATGCAAACCGAACAGCTCGGGCAGCGCGCACGACCACGAACCCTGATGGAAGCCTCGTCGTCAATCCATGCCGATTGATTCAAGGCGCATACAGCGGTACCTACACCGGTTCCTGGGCCGGCAGCGCTACTTACAACGGCGGATCGGTCGTCGCTGCCGGGCCGTCGCGCAATCAACTCATCGAGCAAATGATTTTTTCCAAGGCATTCAACACCAACTACACGGCGAGCTGGTTCATGGTTCGCTCGGCTTTGACCCTCGATGCAAACGGCAATGTGGCGCTTACCTCGGGATTCACAGGATGTTCGCCGTTGGGGGTCAGGGAGCGATATTGCACCAACGGCCCGATGAACCAAGCCCTGAGCGATACGGGCGGCTCCATTGAGTCACGTGCCTTTTCTGGGTTGTGGCGCACTGACCGGCGCGACGTTAAAAGACCAGATCGGGCCCAACCGACAAGGCGATCCTGTCGTCAAGTCGTTCACCGACGGGCCGATCCAAAACAGTGTCATGGCACCGCCGACGTTTGCGTCCGGCACCGCGTATGGCGGCCCCGGCGGCTGGTGGGCGGGCTGGGCGAAAGGAACGATTCAGGATTATCGCGGTTTCGCACCGGTGCATAGCGGCGGCGTGCCTCCCGCTCCGACCGCCACGGGGGGCGTCCCTATCCGGGCAGTCGTGGCGGCGGCTGCAACATTCTGTTCGGCGATGGCAGCGTGCGACTTTACCTCGATACCAACAAGGACGGCTATTTGAACAACGGGTTCGATCCGGGGACTTGCAATCCCGGCGTGAAAAGCGGCTTTTCGGACAACACCAACGAAATGCCCGACGTCTTCAGCGGTTGGGATCTCAAGCAATCGACAACCGCAGGATCGTAGGTGCCGGTTAGGTCGCTGTTGCTGATGAAACCCATTGTGCTCTTCGGCTGTAATTCGTCCCTGTCTTGCGAAAGGAGGTGAGTAACAAGGAGATGCCGGTCAGGAGGGCCGGCACGCGGCCAAGTCCGGTCGGCGACACTCACGAAGCGGAATCCCGCAAGAACGCTTCGCTAGTTCGTCGGTAGGATCCGAACCAATTCGAAATATCAGGGATGCGCTCGGCACTTGGTGCTGAAGTGTATGCGGTCACAGAGTGTGATGTAATTGCGTTCCGTTTTATTCTTCGTTTCCCATTCGAGAGAGAGAAAAAAGCATGACTAAGAAGTTCAAAGGTTTTACCCTCATCGAGTTGCTGGTGGTGATTGCCATCATCGGCGTGCTCGTCGGCCTGCTGTTGCCGGCCGTACAAAAGGCGCGCGAGGCCGCCAACCGCTCCCAATGCGCCAACAACCTGAAACAGATGGGGCTGGCTTTGCACGAATTCAATCTTGCGTTCAAGGCATTCCCGGGCTCCGGGGAAGGCACCGACCTGACGCATCTGACCTCCGACGGGTTTCCGATGACGGTCTTCGGCCAGGACGTGCTGGGCGAGAATCCCAACGTCGCCTCGGCAACGGGTCCCTTCAACAATCCGTCCGACGCTTATTCGTCGTTCGCTTGGCTCCTGCCGTATATGGACTACGAGGAGATCGCCAACCAGATTGATTATCGCACCTATTACAACAACTCGATCTTCAACGGCGTGAGCAACAACAACAAAGTCGCGGGACAAACCGTCATCCCGACGTTCTTGTGCCCTAGCAGTCCATTGCGTCCCAAGAGCGGGTTGGACGCCAGCGGCTTTGGCTACACCGACTACGGGGCGACCGCCTACACGGATATCGACCCCGCTTGGGGCGGCACTTATGCCACGAAAATGCGCAACAAGGCGACCCGTTTGCGGGGTGGTTTATCCCGGGGCCGCACTGCGGTGGGCGACGTTCGTGACGGCTTGAGCAAGACCATTGCGTACGCCGAAGATGCTGGCCGCAACGAAGTTTTCCCAGGTGCGTATCCCGATCCCGCGGTGCAGTATCTGAGTGTGTCAGATCCGTCGCTCCTGAACGCGACCGAAGCCGGCAACACTACCTACACCGCGATTACCGTCAATATTGCCGGCGGCACCACTCGCTCGGTGAACGGAATGTTTTCAGCCGGCACGCCGATGCGGGCGTTCTGGCGCTGGATCGAGCCTGACAACGGCTACGGAGTCTCGGGACCACCGAATCAGCCGGTGAATCCGTCGAGCTACACCTATTCGGGCAATTCGACCGCTTTGAATGCCCAGGTTGCGGTTACATCGCAACACGCGATTAACAACAACAAGTTCCCGTTCAACGGGCCGGGCGGATCGCAGACGTCGGTCAGTGCTGGTACCACGGACGGCTCTTGCTCGTGGAAAGACTTCACCAACTGCGGTCCGAATGACGAAATGTTCGGCAACCACGGACCTGGCGCTAACGCGGTCTTCATGGACGGCCACGTGAGCTTCTTGGCGGAAGACATCAATCCCATTACCCTGCGTTACCTGGTAACGGCGTACGAGGGCGTCGTGCCCGGCCAGGCTGACTATTGATCGAAGTTAGCGCGGTTTCAGTTTGTCGTCTTCTTGGCCGGAGCGGGGTCACTCCCCGCTCCGGCATTGTCGTTGTCAAGACGCGACACGAAAAGTTCCCAATGACTCGAACGTCGGCTAGTAACGTGCCTCCCTCCGCTAATCGCAGTGGCTGGATGGCCATCGGACTTGTGTCGCTGGCCACGTTGCTTTGCTACGCCAACAGCTTAGGCGGCGCGTTCGTCTGGGACGAGCAATGGTCGATCTTAAGTAACCCCGCGGCGCGTCGACTGTGGCACCTGCGCCGAATGCAAAGTATACGCGGGTTGGTCGATTGGTCGTTCGCATTCAATTTCGCGATCGCGGGGGCAGACCCTCTCGGTTATCACATCGTGAACGTCGGAATCCACTTACTTGCCTCACTTGCATTGTTCGGGCTGGTTCGTCGAACGCTCATCAGCCACAAGTTGATCGGGCGTTTTGGTCCGCATGCTCGCGGGCTGGCGTTGGCGATTGGGCTGCTTTGGGCGGTTCATCCACTAAACACCGAGGCGGTGTCTTACGTAGTGCAGCGATACGAATTGGCTGCCGGTTTGTTTTATTTCTTCGCACTATACGCGTTTTGCCGAGCGGTCGAGCCCGCGGCAAATTGGAATTGGTTTGTGGTCGTCATTTTAAGTTACATGGCCGGCCTGCGCTGCAAAGAGACCGTTGTTACGCTGCCGCTAGTGCTTCTTTGGTACGACCGAGCCTTTGTCGCCGACTGCTGGCGCGACTTGATCCGGCGGAAGGCTCTCTATATCGCGATGGCATTTGCCACCGTCATCCTAGCGGGGAGCACTCTCGCACCAACCCTGTCCAGCCTTGCGCGTCAAATGCTTGCCCGCACAAGCTCGGAGTCTCATTCGGGAAGCGTGGCTCAAACCAGCACCGTGGTCATGGTCGCAGGTATGACCCCTTGGTCATACCTAATATCGCAGCCCGCGGTGATCGTGCATTACCTTCGATTGTCCTTCTGGCCGGTTGGCCAATGCCTGGACTATGACTGGCCCCTGGCCAAAAGCTCCGCTGAGATTATGCCGCCCTCGGCGGTGGTTTTGGGTCTGATTATGGGAATTGTCTGGGAAGCGCGCCATTGCCCCAGCGCTGCTTTTTTGGGTGGGACTTTCTTCCTATACCTGTGCCGACGTCGAGCATCGTGCCGATCAACGATTTGATGGTTGAACATCGCATGTATGTGCCCCTGGCAGCGCTTGCTGCCTTGGTCGTAAGCGCGAGCTGGCGGGCCATCGCGTGGGTGGCGGCACGTTGTCCCTCCCGAACTGCCGCAATGATTATCGCTGGTCGGATAGCGGCGGTAACGGTCGTTCTCGCATTGGGCGCGTAAACCTGGTTGCGCAACACCGACTACCACTCGCGCCGCGGTATGTGGGAAGACGTGTGCCGTCAACGGCCAAATTCCTGGCGCGCTCATTCCCAGCTTTCCGACGCACTGGCGGCGGAAGGCGACCTTGACGGAGCGTTGTGCGAAGTCGATGTTGCAATTCATTTGCTGCCCGACCTCGCCGATCTTTGGGTTGCCCGCGGATTACTCGTGCAGCGCGCTCGCCACCCGGCCGATGCCATCGCCGCATTCACGCGAGCGCTTCGTCTAAATCCTCGGCTACCTGGGGCGTACTACTTCCGGTGTCTCGCATGGATCCAGACCGGAGAACTCAAACGCGCTCTCGCAGATTGCAACCGCAGTATCGAATTGCTGCCTAACTCAGCGCAGGCGCACGTGGTGCGTGGAGTGCTGTACGAGCAGATTGGGAGCCTAGAGCTAGCCATGGCCGACTATCACGATGCCCTCAAAATCGATCCTGCCTTCGCGGCGGCCCATCGTCATCGTGCGGCATTAGACACGCGCCTTAACAAGGCACCTCGCGAGTCCGGGGATCGTGCCGAGTGCAATGATTATGAACCTAATTCGCAAAAGTCACTCTCTACGCGAGTCCCCGTCGCACCAAACAACTAATCACGCGCTCCTCTTCAGCCATCCGAACTGCTTCATCCATCGCGTTGCAGGCAAGGGACTCAATCATTGCGATTCGTCACCATTGAATCGAACGTTCACACCTTTCGCAACTAAGGGATTCGCTGATGCTCATCCGTGCATTGTTCGTCATTCTGCTCGTCCTGTTCTTGGTCACAAGCCTTCTTCGAGCGGCCGGAGACGCTGAGGCTGAAGGTAAACGCGCCGCTCAATTGACGTCCCGATACGAAGAAGCGTTTGCCCAGTTCAAGGTTATGCTCCGCGCCATGGACACCTTGCAGCGGCAATATCATCTTGCTGCTGACGCTGACAAACCTCGAATTACGGCCAAATTCAATGCGTTGATCGCCCAGGGCGAGGCGATCGTACCACGAGTTCAAGCCGCAGCAGAAACCGCATTCCTCGCAGTGCCCGACCAAAATCAATCCGCGGCAGAATTCTTGTTTTGCACTCTGGGCGAGGCGGTCCAGGCCGACAGATACGAAGAGGCCGCTCGCTTGGTCAGCTTGCTGATGCTAAGCGGATTTCAGTGCCGAGGCCTTTACGATCTGGCCGGGATCACCTCCTTTTGCACGCACGACTTTGAAGCCGCCGGTAATTATCTGGAAAAGGCTTATCGTGAAAATGCGCTGGACAACACTGGGGAGGCGGACCTCATTGCCTGGCGACAATGTGCGAAACTTTGGCAAGACGAATGCGCCTGCGCTGCGCGAACAGCAGGCCGACGATTTGCCACGCGTCAAGCTGACAACGACAAAGGGCGATATCGTCGTGGAACTATTTGAGAACGAAGCGCCGAACACCACAGCTAATTTCATTCGCCTGACGGAGGGGAAGTTTTACGACGGCTTGTCGTTCCACCGGGTTTTGCGTGGCTTCATCGCGCAAAGCGGTGATCCGCTGGGTACTGGCGCCGGCGGTCCGGGTTATGCCATCGATTGCGAGTGCGTGCACGAGGACCACCGTTGCCACTTTGCCGGCAGTTTGAGCATGGCTCATGCCGGACCGAACACCGGTGGATCCCAGTTTTTCTTGACTTTCGCTCCGACACCGCATCTGAACGGCAAGCATACCGTCTTCGGACGAGTCGTCGAAGGAATGGACGTGTTGGCCAAGTTGCAGCGCATCGATCCCGAAGAGCCGAAGGGGGAAAAGAAGGCAGACCGGATCATCACGGCTCGGGTATTGCGAATACGAAGCCACGACTACGAACCGCAAACCAAACCGAAACCGGCGCGGGCATCTCCCCTCGCCGGCCCAAGCCGGGCACCATTGCCGCCGGACTGATCGAACCTCACCCCTGGCTTGCCGGTTTGATCCGGCCGGAGGCCGTCTCGATGTAGTCGTTCACCGTCGGCCGACCGATGGGATGCGTGGCCGGGATGTCGCCCGGCTCGTGGGGCGATCCTGCTTGATGCAAATGATCGTGCAGTGCGCGCCGCTCCACGTCGATCTCGGCCTGGTAGCGAACGCCGAGTTGCCGCAGCAGGCCCAGCGGAGGGCATGTACCTTGCAGCGCGTGCTGCAGCAGAAAACCGCCGGCCAACGCCGGCAGCAGATACCATTTGCGCGACGAGATCGTGCCCAACAGCAGGCCGCCCAGAACGGCCCCGCTGGTGGCCGCCGCCAGAATACGGTCAACGTCCCATTCCTGGTCGAGCTGGTCGAGCCGCCGATGGATCGCCGCCGGGCCGCCGGCCGCGCAGCAGCGGATCATTTCTTCGCTCCGGGCACGAATCAGTCCGGTGGCCGCGTCGGGCAGCGGATGGAGTTGGGCGGTGTTCATGGCTGGACTCCTTACGTATTGTGCAGCCTGGGATTCGCTCAATTCTAGGCCGCGGCGCCGGCGGGTCAAAGAATCGCCGGTTTGCATGCTCATGTCCTGATTGGGCCCCCTCGTTTTTCATCCTTCCGCCTTCATCCTATTGCCTTTCAGATCTCCTTCCGACAGCCCTTACACAGGCCGGAAACCTGATTTATACTGGCTGCTCGCTTACGTCAAATTTCACTAGGCCCCCAAAATCGGCCGGTCCACCGCGACGCGAGAAGTGCATGCCAACGATCAAGTTCGTCAAAGAGAAAAAGGAAATCCAGGTGCCCGAGGGGGCCAACCTGCGCCAAGAGGCGTTCAAAGCCGGCGTGACGGTGTACAAAGGCCCCGACAAGATCCTGCACTGTCCGGGGCTAGGGCTTTGCGGCACGTGCCGGGTGCTGATCACCAAGGGCATGGAAAACGCCGCGCCCAAGACCTGGCGAGAGTGGTTCAAGCTGAAGTATTTGTCGCTGGCCTACATCGGCCACGAAGACAACATGCGGCTCTCCTGTCAGACCCGGGTCAAAGGGGACATGGAAGTGCTGACCACGCCCGACATGAACCTGTTCGGCGAAAACTTCTTTAGCTGACAGGCCGAAAGAGTCCTGTGAAGCAGATCGTCGCCATCGTCAAGCCGTTTCTCGCCGAAAAGGTCCTCGAAGGACTCAAGCGGGCGCCGCTCGAGGCGTGCAGCGTCCGCGAGGTCAAGGGCTACGGCCGCCAAAAGAGCTATCTCGACCAATACGCCGAGAGCGAGTACTCGTTGGCCTTCTTGCCCAAGGTCGAGATCACCTTGTGGGTCGACGACAGCCGCGTGGAAGAAATCATGCGGAAGATCGTCGAGCTTGCCCGCACCGGCCGCATGGGCGACGGCAAGATCTTCGTCTTGTCGTCCGGCCAGGGGATGCAAACGATCGATTTTTGACATCCGCTTGATCATGTATTGTCGTCACATCGGATTGTAGGAGGCAACTCCGATTGCCGATTCCCCCTGGTTTGGCGCCACCTGTCGGCAATCGGAGTTGCCTCCTACAGGCCGAGCATCGGGGGGGAACCAGCGGACACGCGCCCTACTCCGTCATGTGGGCGAACAGCCGCTCGAAGCGGCGGCGATTCTCGGCCGTGAAGTGCTGACAGTCGGCGAGCAGCTTCTCGGGCGAATCGTAGTGCAACAGCCCGGCCAGCTTGGCTAGTTCGCGCGGCTCCTCCGGCAGGTTGTCGCGGGCCGTGCTGCTCATGAGCCGCAATCGCGATTGGAGCGTCCGCAGGAAGCGGTAGCTCTCGACAAAGAAAGCCGTGTCCTCCGCGCTCAGATAGCCGGCCTGGCCCAGGGCCTTGAGCGCCGCGTGGGTGCCCGGCAAGCGGACCGTGGGATCGGCGTGGCCATGTTTGAGCTCGAGCATCTGCACCAGGAACTCGACATCGACCAGCCCGCCCGGGCCGCGCTTGAGATTGCCCTGCGCAGTGCCGGCTTCGAGCCGGGCGCGATCTGGCGCACGGTGTCCATGTCGGCATTTTGCCAGGGGGCGGAAAACGCGGCCTCGGTCACGGCCACTTTTGCGCGCTCGGCCAACTCGGGCGAACAGAGCACCACCCGGGCTTTGCAGAGGGCCTGGCGCTCCCAGAGTTGTCCCTGCCCCTCGGCGAAATAGCGGCTGAATTCGGCCAGCGAGACGGCCAGCGCCCCGCTCTTGCCGGTGGGCCGCAGCCGGGGATCGATCTGATAGAGCCGCCCGTAGGGGCCCAATTGCGTGGCAACCTTGATGATTCGCTGCCCCAGCTCGCCGAAAAAATGCTGGTTGCTGGTCGAGGTATTGCGCTGGCCGCGGCGGAGCGGCACGGTGTTGCCGTCGGCCTCGAACAGGAAGATCAAATCCAGATCGCTGTAGTAATTGAGCTCTCGGCCGCCGAACTTGCCCATCGCCAGAATGATCAACTCGCAGCCCCGCAGGCCGGACTCGGTCTCGATGGTCGGCTCGCCGAGCTTGGCTGCCAGCTTGTCGTACTCGGTCAGCGTGATGCGGTGCAGGCAGGCCTGGGCGATGTCGGACAGGGCGCTGCTGGTGGCCTCGATCCGCTCCTTGCCAAGCATGTCGCGTACGCCTACGCGCAACTGCTGGGCGTTCTTGAAGCTGTGCAGCATCGGGTCGATGTCCTCGGCGCCGCGACACAATTCGGCCAGCGTGGCATCGAGAAACTCCACGTTGGGCAGCTTGTCCAGGAGCAGGCCGTCCATCAACTCGTCCAGCATGCCCGGATTGCTGATCAAAATGCCCGACAGATATTGGCTGGAAGAACAAAGTTCGACGTATAGGTGCAACGTCGGTGGATTGAAGCTGAACAGTTCCCACAGCACTCCCTTGCCGCCCAGCGAGTCGCTGACCTTGCTCAGATTGATGAGCGTGAAGTCGGGGTCGGGCGTGGCGGCGATCGCCTTGAGCAGTTGCGGCGCGATGGCGGCCAGAAAGTGCCGGCAGCGGCGGGTGGAGAGAAAGCGGATTTTTTCGGTCGCCAGCTCCATCAGATGCTGATAGGCCCCCCCCACGTCCCCAAAGCGATAGCGCGTGAGCACTTCGGCCATGCGCTCCGGCGGCGGCTCGGGATCCAGCACCAGGTCGCTCTCGGGCTCGGTTTGCGTGTCGTCGCTGAAGGCGTCGTGCAACAGGTGATCGAGAATCTTGCGATTCAGTTCGGTCTTGTTCTTGTAATCGGTCTCGAACGTGGCCAGGGCGGTCTGCCCGGGTGAGTCGCTGCACCCCAGGCGAATGGCCACCTTGCGCAGCTCGCGCGGGTCCGGCGGCAGTGTGTGCGTCTGCAAATCGAACATGATCTGCAATCGGTGTTCGATCTTGCGCAAGAAACTGTAGCTATCTTCCAGCAGCGTGCGCTCCTGGTGCGTGAGGCAGCCGCAGTTTTCGAGTTGCGTGATGGCTTCCAGCGTGTTGCCGGTCCGCAAGGCCGGCAGGTCGCCGCCGTTGAGCAGTTGCAAGAACTGGATTGCGAATTCGATGTCGCGGATGCCGCCGTGGCCGGTCTTGACGTTGCTGCTGTCGGCGCCTTCGCGCTTGCTGCGTTGTTCGATGCGGCGCTTGAGGGCCTTGATGCCCGTGATGTCGGCCCGGCTCAGGTAGCGGCGATAGATCCAGGGTTCGAGCTCGGCGAGCAATTCCTGGCCCAAATCCAGGTCGCCTGCAATGGGTCGGGCTTTGACGAAAGCCTGCCGCTCCCAGGTCCGGCCGGCGACGTCGTAGTAGTGCAGCGCGGACTCGAAGCTGTTGGCGATCAGTCCGCTCTGACCGGCGGGACGCAGCCGCAGATCGACCCGATAGGCCATGCCCAGGTCCGTGGGCTCGGTGAGCAAGCGCAGCACCTCGCGGGCCAGGCGGTCGAAATGTTCGCCGGCATGCTGTTGCTTCGGCAAGGAAATGCCTCGGCCGGCGTCGTAGATGAAGAGCAAGTCGATGTCGCTGGAATAATTGAGTTCGACGCCCCCCAACTTGCCCAAGGCCAGT
The DNA here is from genome assembly GCA_963793635.1 of uncultured Planctomycetaceae bacterium. GTDB lineage: Bacteria > Planctomycetota > Planctomycetia > Pirellulales > PALSA-1355 > CAWCAX01. The sequence continues at coordinate 2,022,044 of CAWCAX010000004.1, read as the reverse complement.
ACCACAAACCGGCCGTCCGCGCCGCCGGGAGCGTCGCCGCCGGCGCTGCGGGCGGCCAGTTTGGTGCGCGCGGCCAGGACGGCCGCCTCGACGATGGCGTCGGCCAGGTGCGAGATTTGCCGGGTGATGGTGTCGATGCTCTGGCCGCGGATCACGTCGCCATAGCAAATCCGCAAAGTTTCGCGGCGCTTGAAACGGCGCAAGGCCGCCATCACGGCCACGTCGTCGCCGGCCAGGGCGGCCACTTCGGCGCAGAATTCGGCCACCAGCGGTTCGCGAGCGACCGGTTGTCCTTCGGTCATCCGCAGCAGGTCGTAGCTTTCGCTGTCGCCCACCAGCAGATCGCTCAAATGCTGGCTGGTCGCAAAGATTTGCAACAGCACCGGCAAAGCCTCGCGATCGCGTTGGAAGAGCGATCCGATCGACAACGGGTTGCGGGCCGCTGCGACGAACTGCTCCAGGTTGTTCAGCGCCCGGTCGGCGTCGCTCGATTGCGGCAAGTGTTCGGCCAACTGGTCGCACAGGTCGGCCAGCAGATCGAGCGTCAAGCCGGCCGTCGCCATGCTGACCAGATTGGCATGCGTGCGCCGCGGGTCGACAATGCCCAGCGACCGCAGCCAGGGTGCCGCGGCCGACTCCTCGTCGAGATAGCCACGCAGTTGGTCGATGTGCATCGATTGCATCAACAAGCAGGAATCATCACGGAGCACACGGAATCTCAGCTCAGCGAATATACTTCCGGGCCGACGTGCTCGGTGACCACGGCGCCGAACAGCGTAAACGCGTTGGCGTCGTAAATGGTCACCTGCAAGAGCTGGCCAATCTGGCGCCGGTTGCCGTCGAACACGACGATCCGATCGCAATGCGTGCGGCCGGTCAGTTGGACCAGCGGCCCTTCCTCGCCGTGTTTGAGGCTGTTCTTGCTGGGGCCTTCGATCAGAATTTCCACCTGCCGTCCGACCAGCGGCTGGTTATCCTCCTGGCTGATCGCATTCTGGATCGCCAGCAACTCGTTGTTTCGCCGCCGTTTGATTTCTTCCGGTACGTCGTCCGGAAAGAGGTCGGCCCCCTTGGTGCCGGGCCGCTCGCTGTATTTGAAAATGAAACTGTTCTTGAACCGCGACTCGCGAACCAGTTCGACCGTAGCGGCGAAATCGGCTTCCGTCTCGCCGCAAAACCCGACGATGAAATCGCTGGTCACCGCCGCGGCGGGAATCGTGCCGCGGATCCGCGTGAGCATCTCGCGATACTCGCTCACCGAATATCCGCGCTTCATGCGCTCCAGAATCCGGTCGGATCCGCTCTGCGCCGGCACGTGCAGATAGGGGGAGCATTTGGGCAAGTCGCGTACGGCCTGGAGCAGGTCGTCGGTCATGTCCTTGGGATAATTAGTGACGAACTTCAGCCGGTCGATGCCGGCAATCTCGTGCAGCTCGGCCAGCAGATCGGACAAGCGCGTCGTGCGGCCGGCGATTTTGTATTTGTAGCTGTTGACCGTCTGGCCCAGGAGCGTGATTTCGCGGCAACCTTCGTCGGCCAGTTTGCGGGCTTCGGCCACGATGTGCGCCGGCGGCCGGCTCTGCTCCGGCCCGCGCACCATCGGCACGATGCAATACGTGCAAAATTTGTCGCAGCCGATCATGATCCGCACGTAGGCCTGATAGGGCGAAGGTCGCATTTGCGGATCGCGCAGCGGGTCGTAACTCTCGAAGCTTTCGGCAATCTCTTCGCGGTTGCCCGCCTTGCGGTCGAGACTCACCTCGAGCTGCTGCCCGTTGCCGGCCGCGATCCGCTCCAGCAATTCGGGAATCTGGTGGAGTTGTCCCGGGCCGACCACCAGGTCGACATAGGGGGCCCGCTCGAAGATCAGCTTCTGGTCCTTCTGGGCCATGCATCCCAGCACACCGATGATCTTGTCCGGATTGTGCTGCTTGGCATGTTTGAGTCGTCCCAGGGCGCTGTAGATCTTGTCTTCGGCATGCTGACGGACGCTGCACGTATTGAACAAGATGGTGTCGGCTTTCGCCGGCGCGTCGACGACCTCGTAGCCCGCCTTGCGCAGGCTGGCGACGACCAGCTCGCTGTCGAGCAGGTTCATCTGACAGCCGACGGTTTCGATATAGAGCCGCTTTGCCATGACCGGTTTCTTGCGTTCGATTCAGCTCGCCAAAGGCCGCTCGCGGCGCCGTGGCCGCCACCCGCGAGGGTTTGCGTTTTTGGCGAGACGGGTTGCGAGGAAAACGGCGGGCACGCGGTTTGAGGCTGGCTCTTTAGGCCGCAGGACGCCCGCCGCGCTGCGGCTGGTTGGCCGGGGGTGGTTGCTTTTGTTGTTTCTCTCGATCCAGCTGCTCTTGCCGCCTGCGATTCTGTTCCATTTCGGCGCGTAGTTCCACCGCCAGCGAATTCCGCTTGCTGATCATCAGCCGCACCAGCGACGAGACAGCAATGTACCCTGCGGCCGCAAAAAGTGCCAAGTCCCAAGAATTTACGGCGTCCATGCCCTCACCGTCTGTTGCACCGCGCCCAATTGGGGACCGCGGGCACGTCCCGCGGCCACGATTCGCCTATCTTAACCGGCCGAGCGGGTTGGCGACCAGCCGGAAAAACGGCCTCGATGGTTCGCCGCGCGTGGTCAAATCCCAGGCGGGTCGCGGCGCTTTACCTGTTTTGGGGATACAGGCCCTAGCCGAAGTGTTCGCGCACGCGGACCGGATAACCGCGGAGAAATTCGGCGGCCGACAGCGCTCGCTTGCCGGCCGGCTGGACCGCCTCCAGCAGCAGCGCTTGCTCGCCGGCGGCGATGATCAGCCGCTCGCCACTCGCTTCCAGGACCTGTCCCGGTTCGCCTTGGCCATTGGTCACTCGCACCTGATCCAAAATCAGCCGCAGCGGTTCGCCCGCCGGCCGCTGCCAAAAACTGTACGTCTTGGGCCACGGCACCAGTGCGCGGACCTGATCGCGGATCGCTGCGGCCGGCCGCGACCAATCGACCTGGCCGTCCGTTTTCTTCAGGCGCGGTGCCCGCGTGGCCTGGCTGGGATCCTGCGCGATCGCCCGGGCACTGCCGCAGGCGAGCTGTTCGATCGCGCGTGCCACCAGCGGTGCGCCCAGTTCGGCCAAGCGCGGTTCCAGGTCGGCTGCCGTGTCGTCCGGTCCGATCGCCAAGCGCGCTTGGGCGATGGCCGGACCGGCATCCACCGTGGGCGTCATGTGGATCACCGTAACGCCCGTCTCGGTCTCGCCGTGATAGACGGCCCAATTGATCGGCGCGGCGCCCCGATATCTGGGCAGCAGCGACGCGTGCAGGTTGATGCCCCCCAGCCGGGCAATCGCCAACGTCTCGGGCTTGAGGATCTGTCCATAGTCGCAAACCACGAACAGTTCGGGCTGATACCGGGCCAGTTCGGCCCGGGCCGAGTCGGTATTGATGCTTTCGGGCTCGAAGATTGGCAAGTCGCGCTCGCGGGCTACCTCGCGCATCGGGTTGACATCGGCCTGTTGTTTACCGTGCAACTCGCGCGGCGGGCGCGTGACGAGCAGCGCGACCTGATGCGGCCCGGTGAGTAGCAGGCGGAACGTGGGCACCGCGAACGGGCCGGTCCCCATCATGATGAAGCGCAGCATAATGAATTCGATCTACGTCCGGCCGGCAACAGCCAACCGTGGACCGGCAGCGCGGGTTTCATCGCTGGCCTCGGCGGCGAACTGCCGAAAATGCTCCTCGAACAGCGTGCAGAGCCGCTCGGCCATCCGATCGTAAGCCGTCGGATCGGCCCAGGTGTTCTTGGGCAGCAGAATCCGCCGCGGCACGCCCGGTACTTCGGCCGGCACGGATAATCCGAACACCGGCTCTTCCGCGGTGGGGCAGTCGTCGAGCACGCCACGATGAATGGCGTCCAGAATGGCCCGGGTGAATTCGAGCGGGATGCGCGAGCCTGTGCCATACGGTCCGCCCGTCCAGCCGGTGTTGACCAGCCAGGCTTGCGAGCCATGCGCCCGCAATCGGGCGGCCAGCATCTCCGCATACTTGGTGGGCGGCCAGACCAGAAAGGCGGCGCCGAAACAAGTCGAAAATGTCGCCTGCGGCTCCTTGATTCCCATTTCCGTCCCGGCGACCTTGGCCGTGTAGCCGCTGAGGAAATGATACATGGCCTGCGCGGTCGTAAGCCGGCTGACCGGCGGCAACACCCCGTACGCATCGCAGGCAAGCAGGATCAGGTTGCGCGGATGGCCGGCCACACACGGAATCTTGGCGTTGGGAATGTGCTGGATCGGGTAGGCCTGCGCGGGTGTTCTCGGTCAGAGAATCGTTGTCGAAATCGACCTGCCGGGTGGCTCGATCGACCACGACATTTTCCAGCACCGTGCCGAATCGCACGGCGGCGAAAATCTCCGGTTCCTTCTCGGCGGAGAGGTGAATGCACTTGGCATAGCAGCCCCCTTCGATGTTGAACACGCCGTCGTCGCTCCAGCAATGCTCGTCGTCGCCGATCAACCGGCGATGCGGATCGGCCGAGAGCGTCGTCTTGCCGGTGCCGGACAGGCCGAAAAACAGCGAGACGTCCCCCTCGGGCCCCTCGTTCGCCGAGCAGTGCATCGACAGAACTTCCTGCCGGGGCATCAGGTAGTGCATGATCGTGAAGATGCCCTTCTTCATTTCGCCCGCGTACTCGGTGCCCAGGATCACCATTTCGCCGCGCAAACGACAGTGCCACACTTGTCGGCGAACTCAGGCCTGGCGTCTGCGGATCGGCCGGGCACTGTCCGGCATTGAAGATCACGAAGTCCGGCTCGCCGAACGTGGCCAGTTGCCGCGGCGTGGGGCGAATCAGCATGTTGTGCATGAACAGCGCGTGATACGCCCGGCGCAAGAACGCGCACCTTTAGCCGCCGCCGCGGATCCCAGCCGACGTAGCCGTCGACCACGAACACGCGGGGCTGGGCCGCCAAGAATTCGCAGGCCTGCTGGCGCAGCGCCGCGAACGAGTCGGGGCTGAGCTTGATGTTCACGCTGCCCCACCAGACGTCGCCGCTGGAGGCCGGTTCGTCGACGATGCGTTTGTCCTTCGGGCAGCGGCCGGTACAGGCGCCGGACGTGGCCACCAGGGCACCGGTCGACGTCAGCAAGTCTCCTTCGGCGAGGGCAAATTCATAGAGTTCGGCCGGCGTCAGGTTGTGGTGCGCATGGCAGGCGCCCGGGCCGTGGAAGTCTAGATTGAGGGAATTCTTCATGGTGCAACCTCACTTCCGTACGTCGAAGATTCTAGCATCGCTTTAAAAGCCAAAAGGAAAACGAACTACAAAGCCCCAAAGGCGGAGAGAAGCGAACCACAGTGGCGCGAAGACACGGAGAGGACAGGAGGAAGAGAGACGTTACTCTACGAGGAAAGTGTGTCTTTGCCGTACCAATTTGTCGTTCTACTTTCACTTCGCGTTTTGGCGCCTTTGCGGTTCTCTCGGTGTCTTTGTGCCTCTGTGGCTCGTTTCCCCCGCTCGGCATCTTCGCGGTTGAATCGCTAGCTTAATTATACGTCTCCGGCCGGAAACCGACCTAGAGCAGTCCTAAGCCGAGCGGTGGCAACAAACTTCATAGCGGCAGGGCAAGTAAGCCCGGTTCGCTTCGAGGAGCTGCGCCTGGCCGAGACAGAACTGGCAGAGGTTCGAGGCGCAAGTCGTCGACCGGGCGGCCTCGCGGACCTTGACAATGGCCGGCAAGAGCAGCCCGGCCAAGGTGACCATGATCGCAATCACCGCCGGCATTTCCACGAGCGTAAACCCCGCCCGCCGCTGCCACCCAGATGATCTTTGTCGTTTCACTTGCATGTCATTCCCTCCTCGTATTAAGGACTTGTGCTACTGCGGCGCACAAACTGCCTGGGGTTGGCGCTCCCGTGGCGAGCTCACGCAATAGCCACTTGTCGAACCGAACGGTCGAATGCAGCCCAAAAGTCGCTTGGGCGCGGGCAATATGCGGCTATTCAGGGATCGGGTCGACAGATTGAAGCGATGCGCCGGCGGACATAAGATGACTTAGAGCGATCATTTTTTTGCCGCCTGCGAGTTATCGATGCGTTGGCCCTTGCGCTATCAAATCCTGATTCCCTTCGCCGGCGTGATGCTAGCGGTCCTGGTCGGGGTCAGCTTGCTGAACGCCTATTTGGCCGCTCGGCGGTCGTCGCAAGAAACAGTCCGCCAGCTGCGCGAGGTTGCGCGGACGTTGGCCGAAGCCAGTTTTCCGCTCACCGATACCGTCCTGGCGCAGACGCACGGCCTCTCGGGCGCGCACTTCGTGCTCACCCAGCACGGCGGGCAAGTGATCGCGGCGAGTTTGCCCGACGTGCCCGCCGCGATCGACGCGGCCCCCGGCGCCGCCAGTTGGAACCAACTCGAATTGGGTCAGCCGATCGACGTCGGCCCGGAGCGCTATTTTCACGCCGCCCTGCGATTGCCCGAGCGGCGCGGCGTGGGCGAGCCTCCCCTATTGCACATTTTGTATCCCGAGCGAATCTGGCGCGAGCGCGCTGGCAGGCCGCCTATCCGCCGCTGCTGATCGGTGCCGGCGCTTTGGGCCTGGTGGCCGTGTTGGCGCTGGCCATCGCGGCGCGCCTGAGCCGGCCGATCGTTGAACTTCGCCGGCAGGTCGGACACATCGCGTGCGGCGATTTCGAGCCACTCCCCCTGCCGTCGCGCAACGACGAATTGCGCGACCTGGTCGGATCGGTCAATGCGCTGGCCGGCCAGCTCGACGAGATGCAGCGTGTGATCAAACGTTCGGAGCGCCTGGCACTGCTGGGCCAATTGAGCGGCGGGCTGGCCCATCACTTGCGCAACGACGTAACCGGTGCACGCATCGCCGTGCAGCTCCATCAGCGTCAATGCCGCGAGATCGACCAGGAAAGCCTGGCCGTTGCCTTGCGGCAGCTCTCGTTGACCGAAGAGCACCTCAAACGATTTCTGGAAGCCGGCCGGCCGCAGCCCCCCTGCCGCACCGATTGCGACTTGCGGGCCATCGTCGACGAACTGGTGCAACTCGTATCGCCGGCCTGTCAACATCGCAAAGTGGATCTGGCTGTCGATTGCCGGGCCGACTGGAACACGCGTCTATCGGCCGACGCCGAGCAGTTGCGGCAGATGCTCTTGAACCTGGTGCTCAACGCCATCGAGGCGGCAGGCCCCCACGGTTCTGTGCGCGTGGTGTTGGAAGCAGCCGGCAATCAGGCCACGGTCCGCATTTACGACAGCGGGCCCGGCCCACCGCCGCAAATCGCCGAGCGCCTATTCGAGCCGTTTACCACGGGCAAGGCGGAGGGGATCGGCCTGGGCCTGACCGTGGCGCGCCAGATTGCCGAAGCCCACGGCGGCCGCCTGACGTTCCAGTCCGACGGCGGCACGTGTTTCTGCCTGATCCTGCCGATCGAAGAAACGCCGTCGTCGACCGGCGAGCCGGCGGCCGCAGGCACGGTGGTCTCCACTAGCGCGGAATTCGAACCAGCATGAGCCAGGTCCTGATCGTCGACGACGAAGAGAGCATTTGCTGGGGACTCGAGCGCCTATTGACCGAGGCCGGTCACCAGGTGCGCGTGGCTTCCAACGCCGAAGATGGCATCGCCGCGGCACGCGCCGAGCGCCCGGAAATGGTGGTGATGGATATTCGCCTGCCGGGCATGGACGGCCTGACGGCGATGAAAGCCCTGACGGCCGTCACGGGTCCGATTCCGATCGTAGTCATCACGGCCTTCGGCAATCTGGAAACGGCGGTCACCGCCGTGCGCAACGGCGCGTTCGATTATCTGGCCAAGCCGTTCGATCTGGAGCAGGCCGCGGCCGTGGTCGCCCGGGCGCTCGCCTCGCGCGAGCCTAAGCCGGCCCGCGGCAAGCAGCTCACGAGCGCGCAGATCGCCGGTCACGAACTGCTGGGCAGCGGGCCGGCTATGCAGGAGGTGTTCAAACGGATCGCGCTGGTCGCCGGCAGCGATTGTTCGGTGCTGATTACCGGCGAAAGCGGCACCGGCAAGGAACTGGTCGCCCGCGCGATCCATCGTCATTCGTCGCGCGCCGAAAAGCCGTTCCTCCCGATCAACCTGGCTTCGCTCAGCCCGACGTTGGTGGAAAGCGAACTGTTCGGCCACGTGAAGGGAGCGTTCACCGGAGCCGACGCCGCCCGTCAAGGCTTGCTGGAACAGGCGGACGGCGCGACGGCTTTTTTCGACGAAGCGAGCGACATCCCGCCCAGCGTGCAAGTCAAGCTGCTGCGAGTCCTGGAGCAGCACGAAGTCACGCCGGTCGGCGATACGCGGCCCCGGGCGAGCGATTTTCGCGCGGTGGCCGCCACCAACCGCGATCTGCGCCGCGATTTTCACAACGGCGAATTTCGCCAGGACCTGTATTTCCGACTGGCCGTATTTGAAATCCATCTGCCGCCGCTGCGCGAGCGGCTGGAGGATGTGCCGCTCTTGGCCGAACGGTTCCTGACGCGGCTGGGTCGGCCGGGCGACAGCGCCAGCCGATTTACTCCCGCCGCGATGGCCGAGCTCTGCCGCCGACCGTGGCCCGGCAATGTGCGCGAGCTGCGCAACGCGGTCGAGCACGGGGCGCTGTTGGCCCGCACAGGCGCGATCGGTCCCGAGCATTTTCCGCCGCCGCTCGAACTCAATTCTCCGCAACCGACCGCTCCCGGCAGCGTGCTGGAGCAGGCCGTGCGCAACTGGACGGTGGCGGAACTTGCCGCCGGGCGCAGTGCCGGCAATCTGTATCAGCAATTCTTGTCGCAGGCCGAGCCGGCGCTGTTCGAGACCGTGCTCGACAGCACGCTCCAGAATCGGGCCGCGGCCGCTGACCTGTTGGGCATCCACCGGGCGACGTTGCGGAAGAAGCTGAATTGAGCCGATGGCTTTTCGATTTCAAGATCGGAAAAGATGCCACGGTTAAGGAAAGGGGATGGGAAGATACGACGAGATACGGGGGATTGAGGGAAAGGATGAAGGCTGACTTCGGTGAGCTCGATTCGACCGAGCTCATCGAAGTCAGTCGAACCGAAAAACGAGGCACGGAGCGACACGCTGCAACGGCAGAACGGCGACGACAAAGCTTCACGCGGAGACGCGGAGGATTTTTTCATATAAGCTTCTCCGCATCTCCGCGACTCCGCGTGACATCTGCCCCCTTCGTCCTCGTGTCTCTGCGACTCTGTGGTTCACTTTCTTCCAGGCTACTCCAGCCCATACGCGCCGGCGGCCGGAATCTGCGCGCCGTTGACGGCGCCGGTCAGGCCCTTGCTGAGGAAGCGCGGTTCGAGCGAGAAGTTGGCGCCCACGTTCCCCTTGCTGGCGTCGACATTCAGGCTGACGTTCATCAGGAACGATTCGCCGATCCGCGTCAGGCCCAGGAACTCGCCGATGTTGCCGCTGTGGTTCAGGGCGATGGTCGAGCCGAGCGTCGACATCCACTTGGGACTCATGCGATAGTTGTAGGACGTGGCCAGCACCGTGCTCGAAATGGGGCCTTCGAGGAATAACAGTCCGGTGTAAATCGAGCCGCGCGGCGGCCGGTTGATGAACATGCCGACGTTATAGTACTTGGATCCGCCGCCAAAGAAGTCAAAGTATCCGTCGGAGACCAGCGTCGTGCGGTCGCCGAGGAACCAGCGGTAGTTGTAGGTCACCATGCCGATCGTCGTGCCGAAGTTGTCGCGATTGGCATCCGGGAAGATGACGCCCTGCACGTCGAGCGTCATCCAGTCGACCACATGTTGCGCGCCCGGTTTGCCGCGCTTGGTCTGCCAGCGCTGCCGCATCCCCAGCCGCGCGGCCAGCATGTCGCCGGCAATTTCCGTCGAAGGGCTGGCCACCGAATCCATCAATCCGTAACGCAAGGCAAACTGCCGCGGGTCGTAGCGGAACGGCGTGACGCCCGGCGTGCCGAAATCGTAGAACGGAAAAATCTGCCGGTAACGATTGATGTTCTGATCGTCGATCATGTCGTACAGCGGCAAGTCGGTCACCGGCGACAGTGGCCTGCGTGTCGGAAAAGTCGACGTCGAACGTCACCTTGTGCGCCAGCCCGTTGAGATTCAGCAGTTGGCTTTGGATCGCCGGGTTGACGGCAAAGAACGGCACGCTGGCCCGCACGCCCACTTGCCCGTAGGCCCGATCCAGATCGTTGTAGTTCAGCACCTGTCCCCAGTGGGCCACCTCGCCCAGCACGTATGGCACGACTTTCACGCCGCCGACGGCGAACGGCAGGTCGATTTCTTGCCGCGTGGCCTCGCGGTCGCCCTGCGGGCTGGCGCCCGGCACGGTGGGGGTCAGGTGGGGTTCCCACGGCGTATAGCCGAACGGGGCCAGGTCGGCCGCGTTGGTCGGCGCTTGCTGGATCAGGTTCTGGGCGTAGCCGACGTTGGTGTGTTCGTACCAGGTCAAGCGATCGTCGAGCAACGACTGCCCGAGCTTGTAGTGATCCAGGCGCGGGCAGCCAGTTGGTCTCGGTATAGAAATCGTTGAGCCGGACCTGGCCGTAAATGCTCCAGGAGGCGTTATTGACGATCTGATACAGTTCCAGATCGGTGGTTGTGTCTTTGAACTGGTCCCACTCCTGCTCGAAGTATTGTTCCTGGAAGTTGTAATCGCTGATCAGGCCCAACTCGCCGGTCAGGCGGAAGTTGTTGGGCAGGCTCCAGCGATCGCGCGAGATCATGCGTCCGCGCCAGGGCCCGTTCTCCGGCATCAGGTCGCGGCGATTCAAACCCAGATTGTCGTGCCCCTGATCGTGGATGCCCCAGGCGTCGAACAAGCCCGAGGCCCGGCCGGGAATGCCGAACAGGCTGGGCCGGTCGAAAGTGAAGGCCGTGCCCAGGGCCGGGCCGCGCATGCTCAGATAGTCGGTGCTGAAATCCCAGGTGGTTCCTTCCGGCCGATTCTTGATGCCCAGCAGTTGATAGGCGTTCAAATCCAAGAACACCTGCGTGCCGAAGACCCTGTCTTGCCGGAATTGGAAATTGTCGACATAGAAGTTCGGCTGTTCGAGGTTCGTGGCCATGCGGGGCCAGTAAAAGACCGGCACCTGCCCCACGTACAGCGTGTTGCCGCTGGCTTCGGCCCGGCGATTGTGCTGCACCACCGGCGCCCCGGTCTGCGGATCGATCAGCGCCTGCCCGGTCAGCGGATTGATGGCCGGTTGCTGCGAGTCGGTGAGCGTCATCGTGGACATCTTCAGTTGGTAGCCCGGATCGGCCAGCCGGCTGGACGTGAACGAAGCGTCGTGAGCCGCGAACCGATCGGGCCCGACCTGCTCCAGCACTTTCGCCCGCACGCGCACGGCGCCTTCGTAGGTGGGCACCGGGGCCAGCATTTCGGCGTCGAGCACCACGCCGACCTGCCGGCGCACGTCGTAGTACATGCGATTGGCGTACAGCGTCCGGTCTCCCTGGCGGAAGACGATGTTGCCTTCCATGTACAATTCCAGCGGCACTTCGTCCGACTGCACCAGGCCTTCGCCGCCGACCAACGGCTCGCGCGGATCGGAGGTCCAGATCACGAGCCGATCGGTGACCAGGTCGATCGACCCGAAGTTCTGCATGCCGTCGACCACCAGGTTGACGCCGGAGGAAAAGATGATGATCTGCTCGTTGGCCGCCGGGTTGGGGAACGACTGCACTTGCACCCGGCTGTCGCTGCGCGGAAACGCGCGGATCCGCCGCGTGCCGACCGGCGGAGTGGTGCTGATCGTCGCGCCAGGCGGCAACACGCCCGCGCGCCGGCCGGCGGCGGCAGCGTTTCCATTGTGCCGGGCGAGTGCAGGCCGGAGTTCGGTTCGGCAAATTGCACCGGCTTGACCGGCGGGCGGAACTTGGGTTCGCGGGCTTCCATGCCGTGCTCGAATACCGCCGGCTTAACGGCCGGCTCGGGACCGGCGGCCGTTTTGAAGTGCAGTTTGAGCGGCGCGGCCGAATAGAAACGCCCGAACCAGGTCTTGTCGGTGATGCGTGCCTTGAGCGGACCGGTCGGGCTTTTCACCAGCCCGTTTTCGCCTTCCTGATAGTCGATCGATACGGCCCCTTCGAGATAGGCGATCACCTTATGCGGAGGATCGCCTTGAGGCCCGCCGCGCTCGACCCAGACCACGCCCTCGTTGGATCGGGCGTAGGTCAAGCCCTGGCTGATCATGCAATTGCCGCTGAGCACCCAAACTTCGTAGGCGCCTTGCGTCCAATGACTTGCCGCGTCGGCTTCGATCGAAATCGGATCGGTGAGGCGCGACTCGGGCAGCGCGACCTCGGCCTGCTCGACTTGGGCTGGTTTATCTTGCGCTCAGCGCGCCATGCGGCGACCATCCGACCAGCGCGAGACAGACGGCGATCGCCAGGCGCAGCGCGCCAGCGCGGACGCGCATACGTCGTCGTGCGCCAGGTGAAGGGCTCACTGGCACTTTTCCGCAAGAGGAGAGCAGCAGGGCATCCTTTCGGCCCGGAACAAACGCCACCGACAGCCGCCTGGCTGAACAGCCTAAATGGAAGCGGCGAAACTTCTTAGAGACATGAATGGGGCGGGATTATAGGAGCCCCTGCCGGCTGGGGTCAAGGCAGATTGGACGCCAAGCCTGGGCTTGCAACCTCTTGTGCAGCAAGGCTTTGCTCGCCGGCTGTCAACCGCGTTGCGGACAGGGCCGCGCCGGCCGCCAGCGCGATCACGATTACCAGCGGTGCGCGCATCCGCATGTCGGTCCAGTAAAGCGTGTGAACTGCGGTAAAGGAGAGAACCAGCAGAAGCCCCCACAACCAAGGCGTTTTCAGCCAATTTTTTCCCACGATCCACGCGCCATAGCCTGAGAGCGCAAACTCAAAAACGTAAAACAGCGCCACCGCATAGCGCAGCGCGCGGCGCCCGGCCGACTCTTGCGGATCGAGCGCCAGAGGACAGACGCCCCACAACCGGCTGAGTCGATACAGGCACGAGACGAAGAACATTCGCGGCTCGTCGCGAATCGTCGCGAAGGCCTGGGCGTACGACGCGCGTTCCATTGCTATTTCGTTTCCGTGGTGAAGCGCGTTCGTGGGAGTCTCAATGGAAAAGAGAGCCTCGTCCCAGGGGACAAACCAACCTTGTTCGGAAAGGTGCCGATAGAACTGCGGGTTGTTCGCCAAGGCGAGAGTAAATCCGCCGTGCGTCGTCGTGATGATCGGTCGATCAAACACGCGATAATTGCGAACGGCCCACGGACTGATCACAACGGCTGCGGCGACCGCGAACGAGCAACCGACCGCCAAGCGCTGCCGCCACCCATGCGAAATCGCGATCAGCGCCAGCCAGGAGAGTCCTAACCAGACCAAGAATGTGGGACGACAGAGTTCGGCGGCGCCAAGAACTACTCCGGCCAGCATCGTCGAGAACATGTTCAATCGACTACCTGCGGTTGTTAGCACGTGTAAGCCGCACGCGGCCAGGAACGCGGCGAGCGTCTCCGTCATCGGTTGTACGGCCTGATGGAGCAATATCGGATCGAACGCGACCAGCGCGGCGGCGAGCAGGGCGCCGCGCTTGGATAAATTCCAGCGCTCGGCAATTAGGAACGCCAGCGACGCGGTTGCAGCGCCCAACAGCACGTGAATTGCCGCCAACAGATGGATCGCTCCGTTGCCCAGCGGCGAGCAGCCTGCGACGATCAGCGGATACATCGGCGGGCGATAAGCGGTTGAGATCGGCGAGTCGTCCGAAAAATGAAAGACGTCGTAGTAATTTCGAAGTCCGTAAATGCCGCGCCAATACAAGTTGGAACCGAGTTGAACGAAGGCATCGGGATCGCGCTGCGGATCCATCGGGAACAGTTTCGCGGCAAGCATACGAGAAGCCAGCGCCAGCATGAAGACGATCAGGACCCGCCAACGAGGCCATTTCTGCCGATTTGCTTCCACAGTCTCGATCTCCCGTTGCCCTTTCACCCGGCTCAAGAATACTACGGGCGCTCTCGACATCGATTTTCTCCGATCGGCGCCCCGGCCGATAGTCGCGGGGAAAAGGTGAACTACAGAGCCACAAAGTCACGGAGAAGAGACGAAGGCAATTGGCCACGAAAAACGCGAAAAGACACGAAAAGACGAAGCAGCCGGAAATCGGACAATTGAATTCGGCGATGGTTTGCAGCGTCCTTTTTGTGGTTGTCGCTCTTGGTTTCTTCTCCGTGCCTTTGTGCCTCCGTGGTTCCCTTTCCCTTCTTTCTCTTTTGCGTCTTGGCGTCTTTGCGGTTAATTTCCCCTCATGCCCGACAGCCATCCGCACATCGAGCGCTTTATCCGCTGGCTGATCGCCTGGCGCTGGCTGCTGCTATGCCTGGCTGCCCTGGCCGCGGCGGTGTGCTATGTGCCGGCACAACATCTGGAGATGGACCGCACGATCGAAAACATGTTCGCGCCCGGCGATCCGATTCTCCAGCCGTATCACCTGCTGAAACGGGCGTTCGGCGCCAACGAAATCGTGCTGGCCGCTTACATCGACCCGCGGTTAATGAGCCCGGCCGGCCTGGCGCGCTGCGCCGGCTTGCGGACGAGTTGCGGCAAGTGCCGGGCGTGGCCGCCGTGCTGAGCATCAACGGCGGGCCGCTGGGAGATCAGATCGCCGATCCGCAGAATCCGCTGGGCCGGGCGTTTCTCGAACTGTTTCAGGGCTACACGATCGGCGCCGATCGCCAGACCACCGCGGTCGTCTGTTTGCTCGACTCCCAAGCCGCGGTCAGCCAGTCGCAAATCGTCGACCGTCTGCGGGCGATCGTCGAGGCCCACGATCCGACCGGCACCATTGTCGGCGAGCCGGTGATGGTGGTCGACGGATTTCGATTGCTCGACGCCGACGGCCGGCGGCTGGGGCGAGTCTCGCTGGTGTTGCTCGTGGCCGTGATCGTGCTGCTATTCCGCAGCCTGCGCTGGGTCGTCGTGCCGCTGGCGGTCGTCATGGTCTCGATCGTGGTGACCGAGGGCATCATTTCTTTCAGCCATTGGCGGCTGACGATCGTCAGCTCGATGCTCTCGTCGATCGTTACGATCATTGCGATTGCCACGGTGGTCCACCTGATCGTTCACTTTCGCGAGCTGCGCGGCGCCGGGCTTGATCCACGCGATGCGCTTGTGCGCACCGGCACCGATCTGGCCGCGCCGATCTTTTGGGCCTGCGCGACCGACGCCGCGGGCTTCGGCGCCCTGATCGCGGCGCACGTCGAACCGGTGCATGACTTTGGCTGGATGATGCTGATCGGCTCGCTGGTGGTACTGCCGGCGCTGGTAGCGGTGGTGCCGGGCCTGGCGCTGGCCGGCCGGCGCGATGCCGATCCGCGCCGCGCTTGGGGCGAAGGCAAGTTGGACCTGGGCCTCGACCGGCTTAGCCGCTGGATCGAATTGCATCCGCGCCGGCTTTGGTCGGTCACGGCGCTGTTGACGATCGTGGCCGCGATCGGCTGTTCGCGACTCGAAGTGGAAACCGACTTCACCAAGAATTTTCGCGCCAACAGCCGTGTGGTGCGCTCGTATCAGTTCGTCGAGCAGCACCTGGGCGGCGCCGGCGTGTGGGACATTCTGGTTCCCGCTCCGAATGAGATCGACTGGGAATTCTTGAACCGACTGGCCGGGCTCGAGCGGCAATTGCGCGGGCTGCGGGTTGTCGACGAGCATGGCGCCAGCCAGCCCGGCCTGACCAAGGTGCTGAGTGTGGCCGACGTGCTCGACGCGGCCACGCTAGGCAAACTGCCCTTGTTGCCGCTTCCGGATTTGCGCGATCGGGCGGTGAGCGAGGCGCTCGCGCAAATGCAATCGCAAATGCCCGAGTTCTATCGCGCGCTGATCACCCGCGATCCCCGCAAACCCAGCCAGTCGCTGGTGCGGGTGATGCTTCGCTCGCGCGAGCGGCAGGAGTCGGCGTCCAAGCAGCAGCTGATCTCGGACGTCGAGCGTGCCAGTCAGGCTGCGCTTCGGCGAGACCCAAGTGACCGGCTTTTTCGTGCTGCTCACCAACTTGATCCAGAGCACGATGAGCGATCAGTGGTTGACGTTCGGGCTGTCGACCGGCGGGATCTTGTTGATGATGCTCTGCGCCTTTCGCAGCCCGCTGTTGGCGGTCGTGGCGATCGTGCCCAACACGCTGCCGGTGTTCATCGTCAGCGGGCTGCTGGGTTGGCTCGGGCTGAAGATCAACATGGGCTCGGCGATGATCGCGGCCGCGTCGATGGGCTTGTCGGTCGATTCGTCGGCCCACTACATCACGGCCTATCGAGAGCTGCGCGCCTCGGGCCGGAGCGTGCACGAGGCGCTGGCTGCGGCGAACCAGAGTGTCGGCCGGGCGATGGTCTTTTCGACCGCGGCGCTGGTCGTGGGATTTTCGGCCCTGTGCTTCAGCCAGTTCGTGCCCACGATTTATTTCGGCGCTCTGATGGGGCTGACTATGTTCGGCGGCCTGCTGGGCAATCTGGTGATTTTGCCACTCTTGCTGGCGGCGGTGCATCGTGACCGGGATGATCGCGATGGAATGCGGGCGGACGGCAGTTCTCAACCGGCCTCTCGATTGCTAGGTTAAAGCGCGGTGGAACCAGTGCGTCGAGTTCAGCAAGGAGCGATAGAATGTACCAGCGACGAATCATGATCTTCGTGACCGTGGCCTCGGCGGCCGTTCTCGGTTTGCTGCGAATCACCGATCGCGGTGCCGTGGTTTTGGCTGCCGACGACAAAAAGTCCGAGCCCACGCTGGCCCAACTGCAAGACGAGATCGAGCACCTGAAGCAGCTGTTGCCCGATCAGGCTCACGCCATGCACGACGTGAGTTACCATTTCACTAACCTGTGGTTCGCCGGCAAGCAGGAGAATTGGCCGCTGGCGCAGTTCTATTTCGGCGAGACCAAGTCGCACCTGCAATGGGCCGTGCGGCTCAAGCCCAAGCGCAAAGACTCGCAAGATCGCGAGATCGACCTGATCGCCATCTTGCAAGCGGTCGAGACTAGGCCGCTCAAACGACTGGGCGAGGCGCTGGCGGCCCAGGACCGCGGGCAATTCGAGAAGGCCTACCGGGCCACGCTGGAAGAAGGCTGCTACATTTGCCACAAGGCGGCGGACAAGCCCTATTTGCGACCCCAGGTGCCCACGCTGCCGGAAGCACACATCATCAACTTCGATCCGCAGGCGGCGTGGCCCAAGTAGGCACGCTTGGCCGCTACTGGGGATCGCCGGCGTCCGGATCCGTCTTCTTCTTGACCGGCTTGGTCTTGGTCGTGTCTTTTTGAGCCTTCGCCTTTTTCGAACGGCCTTTGCCGCCCGCCGGATCGTTGGGATCGGCCGGCATTTGCCCACCCTCGGGTGGACCTAGTCCGCCGGCCCCCATGGCCGCCGGCGGCTGCGCCTGGCGGCCGGGCAGCGCGCCTCCCTTGGCCGGAAGTTTGACGTCGCCCTGAGCGGGCAGCGGATCCTTCTGCCGCAGATTCACCGGCGGCGGCGGGGGCGCATCCTGATTCTCCGCCAGGCGGCCCGAGTCGACCAGCATGTAGGCCGCCCAAAAGAACGGGTGTTCGGCTTTCGGCGGCTCGCTGGCGGCGGCGACTTTCCGCATTCGCGGTTCCACTTCGCTATCCAGCGGGCTTTCGCCCACCAGTTGCACGGCCCGCTGCCAGGCGTCGGCCGCCGACGTGTGCGGCAGCTCCTGGGCGAACTCGCGGACCAGGCCATAGCTGGTCTGTCCGGCCGGGCGCCAACGGCTGATGAGCACGGTTCGGGCTCCGGTCGACATCAGGCCGCAGACGGCCAGGAACAAGTCGTTGCCGTGCTGTTCGCCTTTTCGCAGGGCGGTTTCGGCGGCGGTATGGAAGCCGGGCAGGATCACGCGCTGCGGGCCGCCCCAGGGCAGCGCCAGCCAGGTCGCCAGCGCACCGGCCGACTTGCCCCCTTCGAGCTGCACCGGCGACCAGGCGTACGGCCCGTCGCCCGGCTTGATGTCGTCGAAAACGATCAGGCCCTCGAGCAGCGTGCGGGATAACGACGAAGGCACGGTGGCGCTGCGCGGCAGGGCGACCGCGCCTTCGACCACCTCGCTCAGGGGCACAAAGGCCTCGTGCGACACCGACTCGTCGTCGTGCGGATGCAGCTTGCCCAGCACGACGCCGGTCGGCCCGGGGTTGGGTCTGACCGCCTTGTGATAGGGAATGGCCAGACCGACGGTCGGCGCATAGCGCACGCGAACCTGCGATAGCAGCGGCTTGAGATCGTCTTTCTTTCCGACTGGCAAGGCCTCGAACGGCAAATACCAAAGCGCGCCGTCGGGCACGATGATCAGCTCTTCGAACTTGGCCGACAGGTCGACGTTGGACTTCTCGAACAGCAGTTCAAGCACTTTGGCCGCCGACTTCTTCCAGGCATCGCGCGAAAGGTCTTGCACGGTGAGCTGCCGGTTGCCGTCGGTGTTGCCCATTTCTTTGAGCATCGAGATCAGGTGCCGGTGCAATTGGGCCGTGGCGCCCACGCGCCACAGGGCGTATTTCTGTTTCGAGAACATGAATCC
This sequence comes from uncultured Planctomycetaceae bacterium, assembly GCA_963793635.1. GTDB lineage: Bacteria > Planctomycetota > Planctomycetia > Pirellulales > PALSA-1355 > CAWCAX01. The sequence continues at coordinate 2,003,526 of CAWCAX010000004.1, read as the reverse complement.
GTAGAGGTTGTCGTTGGTGGCAAAAAATGCCAACAGCGCGTGGCCCTCGGGCAGGGCCAACTGGACGTCCTTGGTCTTGCGCAGCGGTGGAAACACCATTTCCACCGGTTCGCGCCGCACGGCAATCTCGCGCAGCACCACCTCTTGCGCCTGGCTGATGGTGCCCAACTGGTTGAGCTGCCGGGCTTGTTCGCGCCGCGCATCGACCGTTTCTTCGACGACCGGCTTTTGGGCCAACTCCGTCTCGATCTTCTTCGCTTCGATCGCCAATTCCTGATAGCGGACGTATTTGGCCAGCAGATCCTGCCGCTCCAGCAGCGACTGCTCGTTGAGCAGTTCCTTGGGTCCCTCGAGCACCCAGCGCAGCGCGAGCAGTCGACCGCCGAACGGCAGTGTGCTGAAGTAGCGATGCCGCCGCACGCGATCGGCAATTTCCAACGCCAGCTCGGGCTCTTTGTTTCGCTTGAGCACCGCTTCGAACCAGTGCTCGTAAGGCAGCGGATGCGGCGTCATCAGCACCGACAACGATTCCAGCGGGCTGGTGGCCCAGTCGGCCGGCGTCGGATCGCGCAGCACCAGATCGTAGAGCACGGTCGCCACGCGGTCATAAATCTCGCCGCTGATGTACAGGTTGTCGACCAGCCCGATGTGGAACAGCCACAACGAGCCGCTTTTCTGGTAGTTCATGGCGGCGGTCAGCGCGGCGTCTCCCGCCGGCACCTGGCTGGCCTGATAGTGCGCCAGCGCGCTGACCAGATTCAAACGGGCGCCGATCGCGCCATTGGCCATCGCCCTTCGGCCCACGATCCGCGCCGCGTCGGCAATCGACGCCACGGCGCGCTGCGTTTGGCCCAGAACCGCGAAATTCTCGGCCGACAGCACGAGCAGCGAGGCTTGCAACTGGGCCAGCCCGTGGGCCTGGGCCCAGGCGGTGGCGGGCGCAAGCGGCGGGTAGATTCCGGGCTGGTTCGCCAGCAGATGCGTCAGGGCGCCCATGCGGAAGGCTTCTTCCAGGATGCCCGGATCGTTGAACGTGGCCGCCGCATAGGTGGTCTCTTCGAAGTAGCGGCTGGCGGTCGGCAGATCTCCCACTTGCAGCGCGATTTGGCCCAGTTCCAATAGCGCCGTCGCGGTGAGCGGGTGATCCAGCTCGCCCCCCACGACCAGTGCCCGCTCCAGCACCGTGGCGGCCTGAGGCAAATTGCCCGTCGAGGCGTAGGCCGCGCCCAATTGCACGTCGACCCAGGCTTGCGACCAGTTGTTCGGTGGGGCCGGGCGACTGGAGAGCACTTTGACCAGATCGTTGGTCAGGGCGTCGTACTTGCAAACCGGACCCATCAATTCGCGCCGGCGGCGCATGGCCAGCGTGGTGGCCCGCACGATCTCGGACACGCCGATCGGCACCAGCATCGGCGCTTGAACGACGCCCCCCTGCTGCACGACCGCGTTGTTATTGATCTGCCCCTGCAAGGTGTTGTACGTCGCAGAAAATTGGCCCACGCCCGTCGGCCGTTTGGTTCTGCCCCAGGGAACGTTCGGACGCGACCCCACACCACCGGGAGTGATTGCCGCCGGAAACTGCACGCGCAGCATCCAATCGTAGAAGGCGGTATAGAGCTTGAGCGCCGCCGTGTATTGATCGAGCGCTCGGGCGTTCTGCCCCATCTGGTAATAGCACTCGCCGCACATCGTGTAGTAGCAGATCGAGTCGATCCAGCGGCTGGTGGACGACTTGATGCCGCCTTGCAGATCGCTTTGGAATGCGCCCAAGGCCGCGACATAGTCGCCGTCATAGAGCAGCGGGAACGAGTTGTAGTACGGCGCCGAGGGAGCGCTGAGGCCTAGTTGGGCATGGGCGGGCACCGCCGGCAGGAGCGCCAGGATAGAACCCAGCGCGATGACCAGAGTCGCAAAGCGCCCGGCACATCGATCCGCACGTTGGCGATTCCGCATCGACTGGTGCCTCCGCTGGGCGCTTTCAAAGCGATCCGCCCCGTGCAGGGGAGCAGACCGGTATGTCGAATTCGAGTTCGGATTGCGGGGCCGGTTCCCGTGCCAGGCGTCGGGGAGTTGGGTCGCGCAAGCGCGCGGCGCCAGCGTCCCCGGCAGTGTCCGTCCCGCTCATTCGGCTGGCCCCGGCTGATTCGCCCGACAGACGCCTTTTATCATACCTAAGATTCCCAGGTTCAGCGAACTTGCAGGCCGCGAGCGCAGGAAGTGCCCCCAATTTAACGCGCCGAAAGGTTGCCGGCGGAGAATCTTGTCTAATCAGGATTTTCTTCCTCTGGGATCAAAGTTTGGCGCTGGGGGTGACGATAACGGTGGTACGAATTGGATCGGTCGGAGCGATTGCACCCTCTCGGTAAATCGAGCGAGTGCGTGCAAGCATCAGGGGCGCCGGACGGCCCCACGGAGACTCGTCGATGAAGAACACAAAACCGCGTCTGTCCTGGAGATGGGCGACCTTGGGGCTGGCGCTAGCCGCCCTGGCGACCGAGACAGGTTGTCAATCGTTGATCGGCGGCCAGGTGCTGCCGAGCCCCTGGTACCAGACCGACGACGTGCAATACTTCGCGCCGGACCCGAGTTCAAATTGTCGCGTGAAGCGGCGGCCCAGAAGGCGTTTGCCGCCGAGAAGACACTGGAGACGCAGTAGTTCGAATTTCCTGCGGTGGTTGGCGCGGCAATCAGCGGGTTGCGTCGTCCGCCGCAATCAAGTTTCGTCGAGCTCCTCGTGGAAAAACGCTCCCGAAGCGTACGTCAGCGCATGCCGCTTTCGACCGCTGCCAGGGGACAACCGAGGCGCTGGGGGGACGACGCCCTAAAGCGGCTGACGTCTAAGGAACAACTTCGATCCGCGAAGTGGTGACTTGGACGTCAGCGGCTAAAGGGAAACCATGACCTCGACGCCTGATGCGTCGATCCGATTCGAGGAGCCCGACCATGCCCGATGTCGATTTTTCCGTCACCGCGCAAGAATGGATCCACCACGGCCTGACTTGGGTCGGATTCGGCACGGTGGTCGGCCTGTTGGCCAAGGCCATCATGCCGGGCCGCGACCCGGGCGGCGCCATCGCCACCTTGCTGATGGGCATCGCCGGCACGTTCATCGGATGCAGCGTGCTGATGTATTGCACCGGCGGCCAGCGCGTCTCGCCGATCAGCCCGATCGGCTTTCTCGTGGGCACGGGCGGTTCCTTTGTGATCCTATTCTTCTATCGCATGCTGGGCGGTTATCATCCGCAGCGCCGTGTGACAGACCTGAGCGGCCCGCATTTTGCCACCAAGTCGCGTGCCGGAAAAAGGTCGAACAGCGGGACTAGAGCGTTTTGCTCGAGCCTACGACGCTTGAGAATGGCGCCGGTGATGCACGCCGGCCAACCAGCGCTTCAGCCGCAGAGCCTGGCCGCGCAATGCGCCGCTACGGAAATGCGTGTAATGCAGACTCGTCGCCAGCCGGGTCATCCAGTTTCGCTTGCATTCCAGATATTCCGCGCCCAGGTCGAACACCCGATCGCCGCGCTCGAACGAATCGCAAATCTGCCGGGCGAACAAAACAGTGCCGGCCCCCTCTCCGGCCTGCTGCCGGTCGTAGCCGGTGCGCAGTCCGTAGACGTAGCCCCCGTAGTGGTAGCCATAGGCAAAGGCCACCGGTGCATCGTCCACCAGCAACAAGCTCAGGTCCGCGGCACCGGCGCGAACAGCGGCAACGTGCGCATTGCGCAGAAACGGCCGGACGGTCAAGTGCGACAGCGTGGTCCCGCTCTTGGAGTCGCCTTGCCAGCTGCGCTCGGCGAGGTGCTGGCAAGCGTCGTACAGATCCCAGCGCGGATCGTCGTCGCCCCAGGCAGTGCCTTGCGGCCGCCAGCGGAAATACGACACACGGCCGCGCAGTGCTAATTGCCGCTCGGCGCGGCGCAAATTTTCGCGAAACTTGCGTTTGCGGCCCGCCAGATAATCGTCCCAGGTGCCGGTCAATTCGATCTGCGCACTTTGTGCCCAAACGGCGGCCGTTGCCGACAGTCGTTTCATGGCCAATGCACGCTGCGTGCGGCCGGCATCGCGATCGGCATCGACCCAGCGCAGGTCCAGCAGGTCCCAGTCGGGCACGGTTCGCCGCACGTGGCCCAGCCCGGCGATCAGCGTGGCTGTGGGATTGGGTCCGATGGGCCCATAAAACGAAGCCCAGTCGTGCAGCGGATAGGTGAGCACGCGCACGCTGCCCAGCCGCATCGGTTCTTTACGGACCACCAGCGGCAGAATGCCCACGGGGTCTCCGGCGGCATAGACGACCAGCACGCGCAGCCGCTGATCGTGACCGAAGTGGCGCCAGTAGGTTTCGAGCCAATCGATCGACTGGAAGAAGCTGGCGCCCGGCGTTTGGCGCAGCAGCATGCCCCACAGCAAGCGAAAGCCGGCGAGCGACTCGAGATCGTTGATTTCGACGACGCGCGTCATGGGATGAGGCCGGCAAAAGCCGAATTTTTTCCAGCGGCGCGCGCTTCGCGCCGGCAGAAGTTTGTTGTTTGTGCGATGGTTCGCCCTGGGGACACCGAGCGGCCGGTCCCAAAGAGGAGAAAGGCGTCGGACCGTGCTCAGAGCGTCTTCCTTTAACCATGCGCTGAGCGCGGCGGTCCGGCTGGCGGAAATTCAGCATTTCCCGGCCGGAGCGCGACAAATCGGCCGACCAGCGTCGGGATTTGCCGGCTAAAACTGCCTGCGGCCGCAAAAAGCGCACAATCCCCCCGCCGCCGCCGGCCCGGTTTGGCGAAACCTACTGCGGGGTCAGGGGTTCAATAAACGGTTACAATTGTGCTGCGAGCCATCCCAGCCCGCGCGCATCGCTACGCTCTTGGCATTCCGCTTCAACATTCGGACCGACTCGATATGAAAACGCTAACCGGTTCTTTTGGCCGGCTACTGGCCGCAGCCGCCCTGTGGAGCGCGGCCGGCGCTTCCCTGGCTGGAGCGGATCCGATCGAAACCGCGGCTCGCGTGGACGCCTTGTTGGCCGCCGAGGCCTACGGCGGCGCCGATCCGCAGGCCGAGCCGGCGCGGCCGATCGACGACCTGACGTTTCTGCGCCGCGCGTCGTTGGACCTCGTGGGCGAGATTCCCACGCCCGAGCAGGTGATTCATTTTGCTCTCGATACCTCGCCGCACAAACGTGGCGCCGAAGTCGAGCGGCTGTTGGCTGACGGGCACTACGGCCACAACTGGGCCCGCTACTGGCGCGACGTGATCCTGTTTCGGCGCAAAGAAGACCGGGCGCTGCTCGTGGCGCCGGCCTTGACCAATTGGTTGACTGAGCAATTCAACAAGAACGTGGCTTGGAGCCAGATCGCGCGCGAATTCGTCACGGCCACCGGCGAGATCCGCGAAAACGGCAGCACGGCGATCATCATCGCCCAAATGGCCGATCCCTCGGACACAACGGCCGAAATGTCGCGCATTCTGCTGGGCATCCAGATTCAATGTGCCCAATGCCACAATCATCCGAGCGACCACTGGAAGCGCGAGCAGTTCCATCAACTGGCGGCGTTCTTTCCGCGGATCGGCATTCGACCCCAGACGCCCGGCGATCCGCGCAGCTTCGCGGTCGTGTCCCTGAATCGCCCGCACCAGAAGCGGCTGCCCGGCGCGCCGGAAGAAGTCATGCTGGAACATTACATGCCGGATCTCAATCATCCCGAGGCTGAAGGGCAGTTGATGCAGCCGGAATTTTTCGTCACCGGCCAAAAGCTCGATTTGGGACTGAGCGACGGCGAGCGCCGCGAAAAGCTGGCCCAGTGGATGACCGCGGGCGGCAATCCCTGGTTGGCCAAAGCGATGGTCAATCGGCTCTGGTCGGAACTGGTGGGCCATGGTTTTTACGAACCGGTCGACGACATGGGCCCCGACCGCAAACCGCTCGCGCCGCAAGCCTTTGAGACGCTCTCGACAGCATTCGTCGACAGTCATTACGACCTGAAGTGGCTCTTCCGAACGATCACCGCGACCCAGGCCTATCAACGTGAAAGCCGGTCGCACCACGATGCGCAGACGGCGCCGTTTGCCGCCAGCCGGTCGCAGCGGCTCCGGGCCGATCAATTATTTAACGCGATTTGCGATGCTTTGAATATCGACGAAACATCGCTGGAGCGCCCCGGTCCCGCCGGGGGGGCGCCGCTGGGATTAGGTGGTCCGCGGGGCAACGTGATCCGCACATTCGGCTACGATCCCAGCGTCCGCCGCGACGAGGTCGCCGGTTCGATTCCGCAAGCCTTGTGGATGATGAACGCGGGCCTGATGAACCGCTTCCTGCGCGGCAACAATCCCGACACGATGCTCGGCCGGCTGCTGCACGAAACGAGCGACGACAAGGTAGTGCTCGTCGAACTGTATTTGCGCTGCCTGGCCCGCGAGCCAAAGGAGAACGAAATTTCCGTTTGCCAGCAGCACGTCACCGCGACGCATGACAGGGCCGCGGCCTTCGAGGATATTCTGTGGGGGTTGCTCAACTCGACCGAGTTTCTGAACCGACGTTGAGCGCGGAGCCGGGTAAGATGACGGTCGCTAATTTTCTGACAGCGGTTGTTGCCGCCTTTTCAACCAATACAAAAATCGGATGCTTCGCATGACTCGTCTGCACCGGCAATTGAATCTGTCGATCCGCGGCGGCCAGGTGATCTGCCGGCGCGATTTTCTGCGCGGCATTTCCGGCGCGGCCTTAGCCGGCGGCGCGTTGAGTTTTCGCGAGCTGATGGCCCTGGAGGCTCCCGCTCTGCGCCGCGGCGGCAAAGCTTGCATCCTGCTGTGGATGCAAGGCGGTCCGAGCCAGTTCGAGACTTTCAGCCCCAAGCCGGACCATCCCAACGGCGGCCAAACCAAGGCCATCGCCACTTCGGTGCCCGGCATCCAGATCAGCGAGAACTTTCCGCAGGTCGGCGCCCAGATGCAGCACCTGGCCCTGGTGCGCTCGATGACCAGCAAAGAGGGGAGCCACCCGCGGGCCACGTTTTTGCTGCACACCGGTTATCTGCCCACTGCCAGCGTGAAGTATCCGGCCCTGGGTTCGATCGTCGCCAACGAGTTGGGACACGCCGGGCTGGAGCTGCCGGCGTTTGTCCGCATCGGCAACGTGCAGAACGGCAGCGGCGGCGGGCTGTTGGGCTCGGAATTCGACCCGTTTGTGATGCCGGTGGCGGGCAAGCTGCCGGCCAACGCCACGCTGCCGACGCGCGAGGAGCGCTTCGAGCGCCGATTGGATCTGCTCTCGCGGCTGGAATGCGATTATGCGCACCAGTCGGCCCAAGATGTGGACGACCATCAGAAGCTCTATCGCAAGGCCGCGCGGATGATCGAAAGCCCGCAAATGAAAGCTTTCGATCTCGACGCGGAGCCGGCGGCGATGCGCAGCGCGTACGGCAGCGGTTCGTTTGCTTCCGGCTGCCTGCTGGCCAGGCGGCTGGTCGAGGCCGGCGTGACGTTTGTCGAGGTGATTAGCGACGGCTGGGACACGCACGCCGACAATTTTGGCACGTCCAAGCGTCTGGCGGCGGGGGTCGATCAGCCGTTTGCGGCGCTGATTGCGGATCTGCTGTCGCGCGGTCTGCTGGACAGCACGCTGGTCGTTTGGATGGGCGAATTCGGCCGGACGCCCAAGATCAATCCGCGCTGGCCGCGATCACTTCCCCCGGGCTTTCAACGTCGCGCTGGCCGGCGGCGGCGTGCGAGGCGGACAGGTGATCGGCCAGACGGATGCCGGCGGCATGGAAGTGACCGAGCGGCCGATCAGCGTGCCCGACCTGTTCCATTCGTTTTGTCAGGGCCTGAAGATCGATCCATCCAAGGAAAACATGAGTACGATCGGCCGGCCGATCAAGCTGGTCGACGCGGGCAAACCGATCCAGGATTTGTTCGGCCAGGCTTGACCCGCGCGGTAGGGTCCGCTCGGCGGACCGTCTTTGTCAACCTGTGGAGCGTTCGATCGGGACAGCGGTCCCTACGGGCTGGCGTTGTCTTTTTTTTCTGCTTTGCCCGGGTGCAAATCGCTCTAGGGGGCGGACATTCTTTTTGCTAAGCTTCCCCCCCAATTTGCCCTTCTGCCGATGCCAGGCATTCGGCGTTCGTCGTGACCGTATTTCAAATTGCTCCAGAGTGGAGATGGCATGCGCACATTGCTGGAAAGTCTGCGGATCTCGGCACTGGTGGTCATGCTAGCGGTCGTGGCGGCGCCAAGCGCCGCGCTCAAGCACCGGCGGCAAAGACCACTGCGCCGGCGGGCAACGCTCCGGCCTCGCGCCCCTCGGCGGCGATCCAAGGTGGCGCCAAGGGCACGGCCTCGGGCAAACCCGCCGCGGCGACAACTCGGGCGCCGGCAGCCGTCGCGCAGGCTGCGGGACCCCGGCCAGACCCGGCGCCGCTGGCCCCCTTCAAATTGTCGCCTGCCGAGCAACAATTGCTCGACGAAACGCTCAAGCATTGGGAAGATCGCAACAGCAAGATCAAAACGTTCAAGTGCGAGTTTCAACGCCGGGAATACGATCAGTCGTTGGCGGATGAAGCGCCGCCCGAAAAGGACGACCCGGACCTGAAGGCGAAACTCGACCGTCAGGACAAGTTGCGAACCAACGGATACATGCGCTCGATCGCGAAAGGCGTGATCAAGTACAAACCGCCCGATCAAGGCATGTTTCGGGTCACGAAAATGCACGAATACGACGCGAACGTCAAAAAGGACCCCAAAGAGCCGCTGCTAACGGAAGTGAAGGAGAATCTGGAAAACTGGGTCTGCGACGGCAAAGCGATCCACGAATTCAAGCCGGAACTCAAAGAGCACCTCGTCCATCTCATTCCTGAAGAAATGCAAGGCGAAGCGATCGCCGATGGGCCCGTGCCGTTCATCTTCGGCGCCAAGGCCGACAAGTTGAAAGCCCGATATTGGCTTCGAGACGTAACGCCCAAGGAGGAGATGGGCAAACACGTTTGGTTGGACGTCTATCCGAAATTTCAGCACGACGCCGCTAATTTCAGGCACGTGAAGGTCGTGCTGGAGGAGAGCAACTATTCGTTGTACGCCCTGATGATCGAGCTGCCGAGCGGGAAGCAGCAAACGACGTTTCTGTTCAACGATATCGTCATTAACGATTTCTTTGGCGGGATCAAAGGCGATTTCGATCCTCCCAAGACGCCGCGCGGCTGGAAGCGCGTCGTCGACCCACCCGTCGATGCCCCCACTGCGAACCGACCCGACGAGCCGGCCGCCGGCAAACGCGAGGCGAGCCGCAAGTCGGCGTCCCCGGCTCGCCGTTAGGCCTCTGTAGCGAAGCCGAACGAATGTGATTGACCTGGGGCTTTGCGCAAGATGGCAGATTGCCCCGGGCGCCGCGCCTCGCCCGGCGCGACTTCGACTCCGCCGCCAGCGATCGCGCGGATGTCATTTGCCTGCCGGCACTAAGCGCCGCGGCGCAGTTCCGCGATGCCCTGGCGCGGCCGGTTTGAAAAATTGACTCGCCCCTCGCCGGCGCTATAATCGAAGTGCTTTGATACGACCTAGGGTACCGCGCACCCCGCGCGCTCGGTGCGCGCCGATTTGCGGGCAGCCTGTTCATGACGCCTTGGCATTTCCGATTCCGCCAGTGCAGCGTTTGGACGCTGCGAATTCTGATCTCATGGACGCTTTGCGCGTCCGCGCCCTCGGGCGCCCGTTCGGCCGAACCGGCAGCGGGTGCCAATGGTGCGGCAATTCAAGACGGGACCGCGGTTGTGCCCCCCGGCGAGCCGGCCGCAGGCCCCCCTGCTGCGCCGATCGAGCGCGCGGCGGCGGAATTGCCTGCCAAGATCACCCATCCGGTCGGCCGACTGATCCGCGTGCCGTTGCCGATCACCGGCAGCGTCGACTCGCAGATCAAGCGCGCGGTCGAGCGGGCGCTGGTCGAGCTGCCCAAGACTGACGGCCGGCCGATCTTGGTGTTCGAGTTTTATCCCGCGCCGAGCAAGTTCGGCGAGGGGAGCGATTTCGGTCGGGCGCTCAACCTGGCCAACTTCCTTTCGAGCCGCGGGGTCAGCGCCGCCAAGACCGTGGCCTTCATCCCCAAAACCATCAAGGGGCATGCCGTGCTGGTGGCGATGGCCTGCGAGGAAATCGTCATGGCGCCCGACGCCGAGATCGGCGACGCCGGCGTCGATTTGCACCAGGAAGAGGTGATCGACCCCACGGTTCGTAGCGGCTACTTCCAGATCGCCCAGCGTCGCAAAACCATACCCGCGCAGGTCGCCTTGGGCATGCTCGACCGCGATCTGGAAGTGCTCCAAGTCGAAACCGAAGTCAGCACCGAGTTCGTGCTCCGCTCCGAACTGGACGAGCTGAAGCGGAGGCACACGATCCAGTCCGAAAAGGTCATCATCCCGGCGGGTCAGTTGGGCCTGTTCACGGGCCGCACGGCGCGCGAGCTGGGATTCGTGAAGTACCTGGCCGCCGATCGACCCGCGCTGGCCAAGGCGCTGGGTCTGCCGGTCACCGCGCTGGAGGAAGACCCGACGCTGGGGGGCGAGTGGCGCGCGATCCGGGTGCCGGTCAAAGGCGCGATCAATGCCAATACGTCGCAGCGCGTGCAGAAGATGATTCAAAGCCACGTCGACGACGGGGACACGAATTTTGTCTGCCTGTGGATCGACAGTCCGGGCGGTTCGCTGTTGGACAGCATCAGCATGGCCAACTATCTGGCTGGTTTGGATCCCTCGCGCGTGCGCACGGTGGCTTATATCTCGAACGAAGCTTACGGCGACGCGGCGCTGGTTGCGATGGCTTGCGACCAGGTGGTGATGCAGCAGGGTGCCACGCTGGGCGGATCGGGGGCCGAAGCCTTTTCGCCCCAGGAGTTGGTCGATGTTCAGAAAACGGTTCGCGACAGCCTGGCCCCCAAGAAATCGCGAACCTGGTCGTTGATCGTGGCCCTGCTGGATCCGAATCTGCGAGTCTTCCGTTACACGCATCGCAAGACCGGACTGGTGGAATACTTTTCCGAGGAGGAGGCCGGTAGCCAGGCCGACGCCGATGAGTGGGTACAGGGAGAAGAACTTCGCCGCGCTGCGCGAACCGCTGAAGGTCGGCGCGGCCCGCGCCGAGGAGTTGGGACTGGCCCGGCATACGGTGAGCGACTTCAACGAGTTCCGCCAACTCTACAACCTCGAGGACGACGTGTCGTTGGCCGAGCCGGGTTGGGCCGGCGCGCTGATCGATGCCCTGGCCATGCCTGGCGTGGCGCTGCTCTTGCTGTTCATCGGCGTTGCGGCCCTGTATGCCGAATTGCACAGCCCGGGCATCGGCGTCGGAGCGTTCGTGGCCGGCATCTGCTTCCTGCTGTTTTTTTGGAGCAAATATCTGGACGGGACCGCCGGCTGGCTTGAGGTGTTGCTGTTCATGGCCGGATTGGTTTGCATCCTGTTGGAGATATTCGTGCTGCCGGGGACGGCCATTTTCGGGCTGGGGGGCGGCCTGCTGATCATTGTTTCGCTGGTCTTGGCCAGCCAGACTTTTGTCCTGCCGCACAACGACTATCAGTTCCAGCAATTGCGCGACACGCTGTTGGGTTTGGCGGGGGTGGCGTTCGGCGTGGTGCTGGCCGCGGTTGCCATGCGCCGCTTCTTTCCGCATACGGCGCTTTTGAATCACATGGTGCTCAAGCCGCTCTCGAACGACGAAATCGAGCATCTGGCCCAGCGCGAGGCCCTGGTCGATTTTGCGCATCTGCTGGGCCGCCAGGGAGTAACCACCACCCAGCTCGCGCCGGCCGGCAAGGCCCGGTTCGACGGCCAGGCGGTGGACGTCAGTTCGCCGGGCCAGTTCATCGACCGGGGCACCACGGTCACCGTGGTCGAAGTCCACGGGAACCGCGTCATCGTGCGGCCGGTGGTATAGCGAGCACGCGGCTCGCCGGCGCTCGAACCCCGGCCCAGCCCCGGGGGTCTTTCAGGTCAGCCAGGCGACCACTCTGCGGCGGTGCTTTACCGGGTGGCCGGCCGAAGCGCTATCGACGGGCCCTCGAAGCTGTAAAATGCCCGGTGGCCGTTTTTTGCCCATTGCCAGGTTGACTTTTATGGATCCGCTTTTTTGGTCCGGCCTGTTACTGTTGGTCGGATTGCTGTTGGTGGTCGCAGAAGTGTTTGTCCCCAGCGGGGGTTTGCTGGGTTTCCTGGCGGTCGCATCCGTTCTGGCTTGTGTGTTTATGGCTTTTTTCAGCCGCGGCCTGGAGGCGGGGCTGGCGTTTTTGTCGATCACGGCGGTCGCCGTGCCGGTTACCCTGGTTCTGGCTTTTCGCTGGTGGCCCAAGACTCCGATGGGCCGGCGGATCTTGCTCGAAGTCCCCCGCAGCGACGAGTTGCTGCCCGATTCCCCCTTGCGACGCAAATTGCGAGATCTGGTGGGCAAGGTCGGCACGGCCAGCACGATGATGCTGCCTAGCGGCGGGGTCACGATCGACGGCCTCACGATCGACGCCGTCAGCGAAGGGATGGCGATCGAGGCCGGCCAGCGAGTCCGCGTGGTCGATGTGCGCGGAAATCGGGTCGTGGTGCGGCCTTTGGACGCGGAAGAAGAGGCACGGACCCGGTCGGAGGGGGATATTCTGTCGCAATCGATCGAAACGCTCGGGATCGACCCGTTTGACGATCCGCTGGCGTGAGCCCGCGGCGCGTCGGTAGAATGAAGCTCGGCATTTGCGTGCTGCCGATGGGCCCAGCCGGGCGGCAGTCGTTCGCGCGAGGCCTTGAGAAACTCGATTTGCCCCCCCGCCGTCACCCCTGGGACGAACTGATGAACCTGTTTGCGGAACAAGCTGTAACTCAGATCCTGACCATCGCGGGTCTGATCGCCGTGTTGATCGGCGCGATCATCGTGCTGGCGGTCTTCGCCCGCTACTTCCGACTGTGGATCCAATGCGTCACGACCGGCGCGCGCATCGGTATCTTCGACCTGCTGGGCATGACGTTCCGCAAAGTCGACCCGAAGGTGATCGTCCGCAGCAAGATCATGGCAGTGCAGGCCGGCTTGACCGACGCGATGGGGATCACGAGCAAAGCCCTGGAGGCCCATTACCTGGCCCGCGGGAACGTGCCGTTGGTGATCCGGGCGATCATCGCGGCCAGCAAGGCCAAGACGATCGACCTCGACTTCAAGCTGGCGACCGCGATCGATCTGGCCGGTCGCAACGTGCTGGAAGCGGTGCAGACCAGCGTCTATCCCAAGGTGATCGATTGCCCCGGCCGGGGCTCCGGCCGCGAATCGCTCGACGCGGTGGCCAAAAACGGCATCCAGCTTAAGGTCAAAGCCCGGGTGACCGTGCGGGCCAATCTCAACCAGTTGATCGGCGGCGCGACCGAGGAAACGATTATCGCCCGGGTGGGCGAAGGCATCGTCAGCGCCATCGGATCGGCCGATACGCATTCGCAGGTGCTGGAGAACCCCGACCGGATTTCCAAGGCCGTGCTGGCCCGGCGGCTCGACTCGCAGACGGCCTTCGAGATCGTCTCGATCGACATTGCGGACATTGACGTGGGCGACAACATCGGTGCCCGCCTGCAAGCCGATCAGGCCGAAGCCGACACGCGCGTCGCCCGCGCCAAGGCCGAAGAGCGCCGGGCGATGGCCGTGGCTCAGGAGCAAGAAAAAGTTGCCGCCATCGAGGAAAGCCGGGCCAAAGTCGTGGAAGCCGAAGCCGAAGTGCCGATGGCCGTGGCCGACGCTTTTCAGTGCCGGCAAGCTCGGTATCATGGACTATTACAAGTTGCGAAACGTACAGGCCGACACCGACATGCGCAAGTCGATTGCCGGCGTCACCTTGAGCAAATAGCCCGGCGCTCCGCGATCGACCGGATGCTTTCAGCGGCACGTCGAACCGGCTCGAAAAAGCACGCGGTGCAATAGGACTTTCAGCCATGAATCAGATGCTGCTGTTGGGTGCGCTCGATTTTGTGATGATCAAAGTCATATTCGCCCTGGTGTTCGGGGCCATCTGGCTGATCAATTGGTTGTTTAGCGGCAACCCGCGCAAAGTCCCGCCGGTGGTCAATCGGCCCAACGGCCGGCGGGTGAATCTCAATCAACCGGGCGGGCCCGGTGCGCCGCACGCCGACCGGGCTCCCGAGTCGCTTTCCTCCGAGATCGAACAGTTCCTCAAAGAGGCCGCCCAGCGCAAAAGCGACAAGGGACGCCGGGGGCCGGTCGCCAGGCCCGCTGCGGTCGTCGTGGTGCAGCCGCAAATGCCGCCGCAGGTCGAAGTGGCCCCGCCGCCTGCCGGCGAGTCGATGACCGCCGCGGTGAACCGACATTTGGATACGCGCGGATTCGCCGCCCGGGCTTCGAATTTGACCGACGACATGCAGCGCGCCGACGTCCAGCGCGAGCAGCATCTCAAGGACACCTTCGGCCACAAAATCGGCCGCCTCACCGACACTTCGCATACCCAGCCGGAGATTCCGGTGGCCAACCCGGTCGACCTCAATGGCAACGTCGCGGCGAGCCTCGTGGGCAATCTGCTCACCAAGCCCGAAAATCTGAGACAGGCGATCGTGCTCAACGAAATCCTCCGCAGACCCGAGGACCGCTGGTAAAGCGGCGGAAAAAGAGATCCATGACCATCCCAGCAGTCGTTGCGGGCAAGACGAAGATTGGTTGGATCGGCACCGGCGTGATGGGATCCAGCATGTGCGGTCACCTGCTGGCCGCCGGCTTTTCGGTGACGCTGTTCAATCGCAGCCGCAGCCGGGCCGAGCCGCTGTTGGCCAAGGGAGCCCGCTGGGCCGATAGCCCGCAGGCGGTGGCCCAGGCGTCGGACGTCGTCTTCTCGATCGTCGGCTTTCCGGCTGACGTGCGCGCGGTGATTTTGGGCCCGCAAGGGGCGCTGGCCGGGTCGAAGGCGGGCAACATCCTGGTCGACATGACCACCAGCGAGCCGTCGTTGGCGGTCGAGATTGCCCAGGCCGCCCGAGAGCGCGACGTGTACGGCATCGACGCCCCGGTTTCGGGCGGCGACATCGGCGCCCGCGAAGCCCGGCTGTCGATCATGATCGGCGGCGACCGGCAGGTCGTCGAGGCGCTGGAGCCCTGTTGGCAGGCGATGGGCAAGACGATCGTGCATCAAGGCGGTCCCGGAGCCGGCCAGCACACCAAGATGGTCAATCAAATCCTGATTGCCACGAACATGATCGGCGTTTGCGAGGCGCTGCTGTACGGCTATCGGGCCGGTCTCGATTTGAACACCGTCATGCAATCGGTCGCCTCGGGTGCGGCCGGCAGTTGGTCGCTGTCGAATCTGGGCACGCGGATCATCGCCGGCAATTTCGAGCCGGGGTTTCATGGTCGAGCATTTCATCAAAGACATGGGCATCGCGCTGGAAGAATCCAAACGGATGCGGTTGGCCATGCCTGGCCTGGCGCTGGCCCATCAGCTGTATCTGGCCCTGGCGGCCCAAGGCCATGGCCGCGACGGGACGCACGCCCTGGAACTGGCGCTGGCCAAACTGTCGGGCATCGAGTGGAAGCCCGCAGCCGAATTAAGCCTGCGGTCGACCGACGGTTTGGTCAAAGTAAGAATTGGCACGACACTCGGCGTTTTTCCTGGCTTGCCCAGCTTACAAAGTTCGCCGTCATCGTTAAAATCCCAAGCTCCCGGCTGGCGGCTGTTCTTACGCTGGGGATGCCTGGGAAGCGTTGCCGACCCGCTGGGAAGCCATGCCCTGCGAGCCATTAGGCCCAGCGTCAAATGACCTTGCCAGCCAGCGCAGTACCCCTATAATCCGTTGTCCCGGCCCCCGGGCGGATGGCGATTGGCGTTTCGGCCCGGCGGCTGGATGGTCAATGCGTTTGCGTTTGGAATCGCGGGTGTAGCTCAGTTGGTAGAGCACGACGTTGCCAACGTCGTTGTCGTGGGTTCGAATCCCATCACCCGCTCTATCTCCACTTCCCTGGGCAAAGCTCGGGCCTTTCCCAGGCACACGTTTCCCTGACACACGGGCAGGCGGCCTTTGACGGCGCAGCACGGGACACGGCGCTCGCACGGTTCGGCACGATAGCCTTCGGAAAACCGATAGTCTTCAGAAGAACCGCCCGAGCCTTAGAAAACAAAGAACGGCACGATGGCTCAGGAATCGAAAGATCGCACGGACGACATCGTCGACGAGGAAGGTCAAGCGGACGAGGCGCCCAGAAGCTCAACTTGCAGATCGAGGTGGAAAAGCCATCGGCCTGCGAGCGGCACGTGACCGTCACGATCCCGCGCGAGGACATCGAGCGCTACTACGACAAGGCGTTCAGCGAGATGATGGGCACGGCCGCCGTGCCGGGTTTTCGGCCCGGGCGTGCGCCGCGCAAGCTGATCGAGCATCGCTTCCGCAAGGACGTGGCCGATCAGGTCAAAGGCTCGCTGCTGATGGACAGCATGGCCCAGATCACCGACGACGAGAAATTCGCCGCGATCAGCGAGCCCGACTTCGATCCGTCGGCGGTCGAGCTGCCCGAGGAAGGTCCGCTGACGTTCGAGTTCGATCTGGAAGTTCGTCCGGAGTTCGACTTGCCGGAGTGGAAGGGATTGACCATCGAGCGGCCGGTGCGCGAGTTCACCGAGGCCGACGTCGACAAGCGGCTGGAAGTGATCGTGGCCAATCGCGGCCAGTTGGTTCCGTTCGACGGACCGGCGGCGTCGGGCGATTACATCTCTGCAACCTGACGTTCAAGAACGGCGACGAGGTCATCTTCGAGCAGCAGGAAGAGGTGATCCGTCTGAAGCCCGTGCTCAGTTTCCGCGACGGCAAGATCGAGAAGTTCGACAAGCAGATGAAGGGGGTCAAGGCCGGCGAGACCCGCGAGCTGGAGGCCAAGCTGACCGACAGGACGCTCCGAACGAGGCGCTGCGCGGCAAGAAGGTCACCGCGGTGTTCGAAGTGCTGGAAGTCAAGAAGCTCAAAGTGCCCGAACTCAACGCCGAGTTCTTGAGTTCGCTGCGGCTTCGAGGACGTGGAAGAGCTGCGCGAGATGGTCCGCAAGGGGCTCGGAAAACCAGCTCCACTACCAGCAGCAGCAGGCGGCCCGCAAGCAAATCACGGCGGCCCTGACCGCTTCGGCCAATTGGGATTTGCCCCCCGATCTGCTGCGTCGCCAGAGCCGACGCGAACTGGAACGGGCCGTGCTGGACCTGCAGCGCAACGGCTTCAGCGAGGACGAAATCCGGGCCCACGAGAACGAACTGCGGCAAAACAGCGCCGTCGTCGACCGCCAAGGCCCTGAAGGAACATTTCATCCTGGAGCGGATCGCCGAAGAAGAAAAGATCGACGCCGAACCCGACGATTACGAACTCGAAATCGCAGCTGATCGCCGAGCAAAGCGGCGAGAGCGTGCGCCGCGTGCGGGCCCGGCTCGACAAGGGCGGCCTGATGGATGCCCTGCGGAACCAGATCATCGAGCGCAAGGTCATCGACCTGGTGCTCAAGCATGCCAAGTTCAAGGATGTGCCCTACAAGATCGAGGGACTCGACACCGAGGCGCTCGATCAGGCGGCCGGCGGCGACGAAGAGGAGTCGAGCATTCCCGAGGCCACGCATCCCGGCGAGGCAGCGCCGTTGACCAATCCGCGGGAGCACATGTAACGGCGATTGCCCGGCGCGAATGCCGGGCGCTGGCCAAGGCTCCTTGCGGCGAGCCGTGCCGGTCGATGACCCCCTTCAGGCCGCTGCTTATCGCAAACTGAAAACCTGTCACAGCACGACATTTCGAACCACGTCGACGACACTGCGCGGCCCAACCGGCCGTGCGAGGAAAGAATCGCTCATGTCCTATCGCGATTACCAACGCCAGCGGCAAATGACCCTGGGCGATCTGCTGCTGGAAAACCGGATCATCCTGCTGCAAGGCGAAATCCACGACGGCAACGCCAACGAGCTGGTGATGAAGCTGCTCTACTTGCAGAGCGAAAACCGCCGCAAGCCGATCCACTTCTACATCAACTCGCCCGGCGGCAGCGTCAGCGCCACGCTGGCCATTTACGACACGATGCAAATCTGCACTTGCCCGGTGGCCACCTATTGCGTCGGGCTGGCCGCCAGCGGCGGCGCCGTGCTGTTGGCCGGCGGCACCAAGGGCAAGCGGTTCGCCCTGCCCAACGCCAAGGTGATGATCCATCAGCCCTACGGCCAGGTGGGCGGGCCAGGTTTCGGACATCGAAATTCAGGCCGACGAGATCCTCAAAACCCGCGAAGTGCTCAACCAGATTCTGGCCGACCACACCGGCCAGCCGCTGGAGCGGATCGCCAAGGACACCAATCGCGACTATTACATGACACGCCGCCGAGGCCAAGGCCTACGGCGTGGTCGACGACATCCTCACCAAGCCGCCGGTCGATCCCGACGAAGGACGACGAAAAGAACTGAGCGGCTCGCATCGCGACGGCTCGCCGACACCGCGGCGCGAAATCGCCGGCAAACAGAGCCAATAGCAAGTTCGAGACGCGTTATGCCTCTGATTCCTTATGTGATCGAGAAGAGCGGCCGCGAAGAGCGGGCGATGGACATCTACAGCCGGCTGCTTGAAAGATCGCATCATCTTTCTCGGCTCGCAGGTCAACGATGAAGTCGCCAACTCGATCGTCGCCCAGATGCTCTTCCTGCAATCCGACGATCCCAAGGCCGACATCCATCTGTACATCAATTCGCCCGGCGGCAGCGTCAGCGCCGGCCTGGCGATTTACGACACGATGCAGTTCGTCACCTGCGACGTGGCCACCTACTGCATCGGCCAGGCGGCCTCGATGGGCGCCGTGCTGCTGACCGCCGGCACCAAGGGCAAGCGCAACGCGCTGCCCAACTCGCGGATCATGATCCATCAGCCGCTGGCCGGCATGGAAGGCACGGCCGAAGACATCATGATCCACGTCAAGGAATTCAAGAAGATCAAGCAAAAGCTGAATCACATCCTGATCAAGCACACCGGCCATCCGCTGGACCAGATCGAGCGCGACACCGACCGCGATCGCTTCATGTCCGCCGAGGAAGCCCTGCGAATACAAGCTGATCGATCAGGTCATCGACCACATGGAAACCAAGATCGGCGCAGCGCCGAAGGAGTAGCACCGGCGGTTGAATCACCGTAAGCCCACCGGCAGCGTCCGGTGAGCGCTAGCCGATCGGGATCGGCCGGCCAGAGGATACCGCTGAACTCAATCGCAGCTTGACACGAAAGGAGTCGTGGCCCGCTTGGTCAGTCGGCCAGCTTGACGCGGTTGCCGGCATGCCCCACGCCTTCAGGTCCAAGGAGTGTTTCCACATTTCGCCGGCAGCCGGCAGTAAATCTCGGCGGCCCGGCCGCTCGCCAGGATGGGCGAGTCGCACGTTCCCGTGTCGCATGAGGCTGACATGAAAACGCACTCGCATCTGCTGTTGGTCGCATTGGCCGGATTGTGTCTTGCCGGCTGCCGCAGCGGCGTGCAATCAGCAACTGCTGGAGCGCGAGATCCGCCGGCAGGAAGACCAGATTTACGAGCTGGAAGACGAGCTCGACGACTACGAATCGCAGCTGGAAAGCACGCAGTACGAAAACGCGTCGCTCAAGAAGCAGCTCGCCACGGGCGATCGCGGCGCGCTCGATTCGCCCGGCGCTCCGATGCTCGAAATGCCCGGCGAGCCCTCGGCCACGCCGCGCCGGCGCGATCGTCCAGTGGCCAGGGTCGCGCCGCTGGTCGAGCCGGGAGTGGAAATCGATCCGGGCGAGGAATTCGATCCCTTCGGCTCCGGCCTCTGGCGCATCCAGCGCCAACCGATGCCGATCAGAACGTGCAGCGCATCGTGCTCAACAAGCAATTGACCGGCGGAATCAGCCACACCGGCCGCGGAGGCGACAGGGTATTCTGGTCGTCTTCGAGCCGCGCAACAAAGCCGGGCAGATGGTGGACGTGCCCGGCGATGTCTCGATCGCCGTGCTCGATCCGCAGACGCCGGGTCCGCAGACGCGCATTGCGCGGTGGGACTTCACGGCCGAGGAAGCCCAGAGCCAGCTTCGGCAAGACGGCGCTGGGCCGTGGCTACCAGTTCGAGTTGCCTTGGCCCAGCCAGCCGCCGCACCAATCAAGAAACTGCAACTGTTCGTGCGTTACGTCACGCCCGACGGCCGCAAGCTGCTGGCCGACATGCACGATCGACATTGCTCCGCCGACCGACCGCGAGGCCAAACGCTGGCGATGGCGTGCCCACCGGCTCGCGCCGTCCGCAGACCGGCTCGCGCGGCTGGCCCCGCCGCTACAGCTCGCGTCGGTTCCGGCGAACGCGATGCTCCGGCGCCAGACGCAGGCACCCACGGCCAAGTTCCTCGATCCGCCGCAGATCGTGCCCGAGGACGATCCGACGAGCCGGTCGCGGTTCCTCCGAAGATCGGCTCGACGATTCGCGAGGACGACGGCCCGCGATGGGTTCTTCGCCCGAGGATCGCGAAGCGGCCCAGAAGAGCGCCAGCCAGCCAAATCGGCCCGGCCGGTGTGGAGTCCGTACCGGTAGCAGGATGCGGCGGCGCATTTGGCGCTGCTGACGCGGCGCCGCACACACCGGCATTCGTCGAATGCCGGCTATTTGTGCGACAGCTCAATGCACGCGCTGGCCCGGCTTGGCGCCCGTGTCGGGGCTGAGCAGATAAATCTCGCTGCCGCCGGCGCCGGCGGCCACGACCATGCCTTCGCTCAGGCCGAACGTCATCTGCCGCGGCTCGAGGTTGGCCACCACGATCACCAGCCGGCCGACCAGCTTGCGCCGGCTCGTAGGCGCTCTTGATGCCGGCAAACACCTGCCGCCGCTCGTCGCCGCCCAGGCTCAGCGTCAGCTTGATCAGCTTCTTGGCCTTGGGCACTTCTTCGGCCGCCACCACGCGGGCCACGCGCAGATCGACCTTCGTGAAATCGTCGATCGAAATCCGCTCGGCCACCAGCGGCTCGGCGGCCAGGGCTTCGGGCCCATCGGCGGCGCTGCCGCGGTCGTCGACGGTGCCGGGCGGGAACAGAATCGCTCACGGGAGCCTCCTCTCGGCTTTCGTTGATCATGGCTTCGACCTGCCCGGCCTCCACCCGTTTCATCATGTGCGTAAATGCGTGCGACCGGCGGTCCCGACCAGCGGCTCGCCCGCGTCGTCCCAATGCTCGGATCGGCACGCCGAGCAATTCGTCGGTCTGTTTTCGCAAGCTCGGCAGCACGGGCGACAAATAAACGACCAACTGCCGGAACAGATTCAGCGCGACCGTGCAGGCGTCTTGCAGCTCGGCCGCCCGGGCGGGGTCTTTGGTCAATTCCCAAGGGGCCGTGCGGTCGACGTATTGGTTCGCCCGGTCGGCCAGCAGCATGATCGTCCGCATGGCCCGGTTGTAGTCGCAGGCTTCGTAGGCGGCGGCGATCTCGTCGCCGGCGGCGGCGGCTGCGGCGAACAGCCCGCCGTCGTCGGGATAGCGTGGTCGACAGGCCGGTCTGGCGGACGAACTGGGCCGTGCGGCTGGCCAGGTTGACCACCTTGCCGACCAGGTCCGAGTTGACCTTGGTCACGAACTCGTCGCGGTTCAGGTCGAGGTCGTCGACGCCGGCCGTCAGCTTCGAGGCATAGTAATAGCGCAGATAGGCCGGGCTCGAGATGCTTGAGGTACGTGGCGGCGCGGATGAACGTGCCCTTGGACTTCGACATCTTCTCGCCGTCGACCGTCAAAAAGCCGTGGATGTGGACCTTGCGCGGCAGGCTGAAGCCGGCCGTCTTGAGCATCGCCGGCCAGAACAGCGTGTGGAAATAGGTGATGTCCTTGCCGATGAAGTGATGGATCTCGGCCTGCGTCGCTGCGCCACCAATCGTCGAGCTTTTCGCCGTGCCGCTCGCACCACTCGAGCGTCGAGGCGATGTAGCCGATCGGCGCGTCGAACCAGACGATACCAATAATTGCCCGGGCTGTCGGGAATCTCGAAGCCGAAATACGGCGCCGGCCGCGAGACGTCCCAATCGCGCAGCGGCTCTGCCAGAAAATTGCCCCGCAGATAGTTGGCCATGTCGGCCTCGACATGGTCGCCCGTCTGCGTCCACTCGTTCAGGAAATCGTGCAAGCTGCTCGATGTTCACGAACAGGTGATCGGCGCCGTGCGGACTTCGGGCGTGGCGCCCGACAGCGTGCTGACCGGGTTGATCAGATCGGTGGCGCTGTAGGTCGAATTGCACTTCTCGCAGCTGTCGCCGTATTGATCGGGCGATTTGCACTTGGGGCACGTCCCTTTGACGAACCGATCGGCCAGGAACGTTCCGGCCACCGGATCGTAGAGCTGCGTCACCTCTCGCTCGGCGATCAAGCCCGCCTTGCGCAGGGCCGCCCAAATCTCGCCGCACAGCTGGCGGTTCTCGGGGCTGTTGGTGCTGCCGTAATTGTCGAACTCGATGTCGAAGCCGGCGAAGTCTGCGCAGGTGGGCCTCGCGCATGTCGGCGATCAGGGCCTCTTCGCTACGCCCTTCCTGCCGGGCGCGGATCATGATCGCCGTGCCGTGCGTGTCGTCGGCACAGAGATAGATGCCCGATGTCCGCGCAGCTTCTGAAACCGCACCCAGATGTCGGTCTGGATGTACTCGACCAGATGGCCGATGTGGATGTGCCCATTGGCATAGGGCAAAGCGGCGGTGACGAGGATCCTCCGGGTCATGTTGAACTCGATGCGCTGCCTACGGGTATATCGGAGGGCCGCTGGTGACGGAAACGGGCCATTGTATCCCAGGCCTCGCGCGGGCGTCAGAGGCTTTCATGCACGCTTTGGCATACGATCTGCACTTGGCCCTGTCCCATGCAAGCAGACACCGCACCGCCGATCCGTGCTAGCCAATTTAAGCGGTTGTGCGTTGGCGGCTTGCAGAGTCGCGGCGGGCTGCCGGCCCGCCGCGCAGGAAATACTGCGATTGTAAAAATTGGAATAAGCGACCAAGATGTGGCCGCTTTGACCCCAGAAAGGTAAGGACAACCGATCCCGCCGTCGCCGGCGAATCTGCGGATTCGAATCCGCAGCCAGGCAGGAGGCCTGGCACGCAAGCGACTTGCTCGCATCCACCCGCACCGCTTCGGGCAACATGGAGGTTGCCAGACTCGCGCGGCCGGACCGATACGCTCCAAATCGGAGCAGTTTCGCGTCGAACCCGGCGACGAGTCCGATTCCTCTTTGCGGCCTCATCAGTGAGGCGGGCGATCCAGCGATCGGCCGACCCAGGCCGGACGGGAGAAGCTTCAAGGAGGGACCCATGATCTCGATGCACGTCGCGGCGCTATTGTTGGCGGTCTCGGGCGGTGGCGAGACTGTACTCTTGGACTTCCACGCCGATTGGTGCGGCCCGTGCCGCGCGATGGAGCCGGCGGTTGCGCAGCTCATCGCTACCGGTTACCCCGTGCGTAAGGTGAATGTCGATCAGGATCGGGAATTGGCCGCGCGCTACAACGTCAGCAGCATCCCCTGCTATGTGTTGCTGGTCGATGGCCAGGAAGTCGACCGGTTGGTGGGAGCCGGCGGAGCCGGTGAGCTGCAGGCCATGTTCGCCAAGGCCCGACTGGAACGCACTGGGGCCAAACAACCCCGGGGCCAATCCCCTGATCCACCGGTTGCGGCCATGCCCAGTGGCGGTTGGCCAGCCTGCGACGTCGGCCCTCTGAAGCCGGGCTCCAATCCGGCCGCGGGAGCGGAAGTGCAGGCGGTATCGACGGTCCCGTTGCTTGCCGCGAGCGTGCGCCTGACGATCGAAGATCGTGACGGATTTTCGCACGGTTCGGGTACGATCATCGATTCGCGGCAGGGTGAAGCCCTGATTCTGACTTGCGGCCACATCTTTCGCGACTCGCAAGGCAACGGAAAAATCACGGTCGACATTTTCGATCCGCGGTTACCCCAGAAGCTGCCGGGCCGGCTGGTGAGCTACGATCTGAAGCGGGACGTGGGACTGATCAGCATCCGCACCAGCACACCCGTCAGCGCGTGCCGCATGGCGCCCAAGGGACACCGGCTGGCCAAGGGAGATAAGGTAATCAGCATCGGCTGCGACAACGGCGCGACGCCCACGGTTCGCGAAAGCAAAGTCAACAGCCTCGACAAGTTCTTGGGGCCCTCGAATGTGCAGGTCGCCGGACAGCCGGTGCAAGGGCGCAGCGGTGGCGGGTTGTTCGACATGCAGGGCTATGTGGTCGGCGTTTGCAACGCGGCCGATCCAGCGGACAACGAGGGGCTGTTTGCCGCCGCCTCCGCCATTCAGGAAGAACTCGATCGAGCCGGGTTGGCCAGTCTGTATCAGTCAGACCGCCTGGACCGCGTGCCGGCTGCCCTGGCAGCAGGTGGCGGCGGAGTGGGACCGTCGCGACCCGCGGCGGCCCCAGTGAAGCAACTCACCGCGGCTGAAAGTGCCACGCTGGCCGAGCTCAGCGGGCGCTTGCAAGGGGCCGAAGTGATTTGCATCGTGCGATCGCTGAGCGATCCGCAATCCAAGAGCGAGATCATCGTACTCGACCGGGCAAGCCCGGCTTTCATGCAGCGGCTTTCCGCCGAACAAAGCACGCAGGGAGCACGCCATTTGACCTCGCTGGAGGTCTCGCGGCGCGACGCGCAGCGATCCAACGCGGCCGACGGCAACGCGGACCCGCGGTCGGCGAGGTAACCCCGTTCTTCGTGAGCTTCCGACGCCGAGCAGAAACGGTCCGCAGAGTTCGCAAAAAAAGCCCGCTCCAAGCCAGGAAGGGCTTTTGCGGTCCAGCGAATTGGCAATCGCTCGGCCGTCTTGTCTCTTGGAACTGCGAAATCCGCGTCCTGGGGTGGAGGATCTTCTCCGCCGTGGTTGCCATTTTCCCCGGTGAGGAATCACTGGCCGGTGGCCAAATTCCAGTCGTCCGGCCGGAAAATCGTCATAAGCCGGGCTTTCCTTGTAGCACCACTTCGCGCCGCGCCCCTCCGCCCCCGCGCGTGCAGAATCGCGTGATCTATATTTCGGGTGACTCCCGTCATTTTGTTTTCTATGCCGTGGGTGGGTCGTGGTCGTTTTCTTTTTGTTCGTGGCCGGGTCGAATCTCGCCCTTGGTTTTTTGCTCGCCATGTATTTGGCGCGCGACACCGAGGTCGAAATCCGATACTTGCCCGCTCCGAACGGCACGGCGGTCGAACCGCCGGTGCGGCACGCGGCCGTCCACGGTTCGCGCGGACGATACCGAGGTCCTGGCGGCCGACTTGCCGAAGTCGCCGGCCGCCGCCCTACGCGAGCCTTCGTCGTTGGGCGCCCTGCCCGCGGAGCGTCCCGCGGCATTGGTCAGCGCGTCGATCACGGAGTTCAAGACGGAGTTGTCCCGTTATCGCGATCAGTTGTGCGCGCTCGACAAGCAGATGCGGGTCGGTGCCGAGGCCCAGGACGCCGCGTCGATCAAGGAATGCCTGACGACGTTGCGCACGGCGAACGATCAGTATCTGGACCAACAATCGGAAGCTTCCGGTCGTTTACAGAGCCGTTGCGCTTCGCCCGAGTTCGAGCCGCTCAACCGCCAACTGGGCCAAGCACTCAATCAGCAAGTTGCGCAGATGAAGAGCAGCAATCAGCAGCTCGAAGAAGTCGACCTGGAAAGCGATTTGCTTGTGAGCTGCCAGAAGCTCTTGGATGAAACGTCCCGGCTCGTGGACGCCAATCACGCGATGCGCGATGCCTTGGACGACGTGGAACTTCAATTGGGACGCTCAAAAGATCAGCCGGTGCCGTCCGGCGATGCCCTGACCGGTTCGATCCAGAACTTGATCAGCCGGGTGCAGCTCGAAACAATCTTGGCCGGCTGGTGGAAGGATGACACCGACGGTCAGCGCCCGCTGTCGATCGGCCTGGTCGACATCGATCGTCTTCGCGAAATCAACGAAGTGCATGGTCTGAGCGTCGGCGACCGCATTTTGAATGCAGCGGCGCAGGTTGTGGGCGGTGCGCTGCGCGGCAGCCAACGGGCCGCTCGGATGAGCGCCCAGAAGTTCCTGGTGATGTTCCCCGACATACCCGCTCGCGATGCCACGAACATTCTGGAGCGAATTCGCCAACAGATCGAGGCCACGCGGTTCGAGTCGGGCTCGAATAAAATATCGATTACACTCAGTTGCTCGGTTGCCGAAACGATCCCCGACGACACTTTGTCGACATTGCTAAGCCGGGTGGAAACCACGCTGCAAGAGGCCAAGCGTTATGGCCGCAATCGCACGTTCTTGCACGACGGCAAGTTTCCGGCGCCGGTCGTGCCCCCCGTCTTATCGGTTGAAGGCCGCACGTTGACGATCTAGCCCTAGGCTCGGTTATGACCCTTATCGACTCGGCCGACACAACGACGCTGCCGGAATTGGATACGGGCGATGCGCCCGCCGCATTTCGGTCCGACGGGAGCCGGCAGTCGGCGCTGGTGGCGCTGGGCCGGCGAGCGGTCGCCGCCTCGGACGTGCTGCTGCTGATGCAGGACGCGGCCGCCCTGTTGGCGGAAACGTTGGAGGCCGATTTCAGCAGCGTCGCCGAGTTGACGCCCGAGGAAGACGCGTTCAACGTGCGTCTCTGCAGCACCAAGGGAGGCGCAGCCGCTAACCTTTCAGATCAAGGCCGGCGAGACCGATTCATTGGCCGGCCACGCCATCGGAATCGGCCATCCGATCATCGTCGTCGATATCACCAAGGACACGCGTGCCGGCGATTCCCACCTGCTGCGGCAGGGAGTGCGCAGCGCGATCGTCTGTCCGCTCAAACTGCACGAGCGGGCATTCGGGGCGCTGGCCGTCTATCAGGTGACCCCCAGGCAATTCGATCCGTCGGACGTCTTGTTCGTGGAAACGATTTCGCATTTGATTACCACCACCATTGCGCGCGAACGCACCGAACGCCAACTTGCCGCCGAGCGCGAGTTTGCCGCAACGGTGCTGGAAACGGTCGAAGCCCTGGTATTGGTGCTCACGCCGGCCGGCAGGCTCATGCGGCTCAACCGGGCCGCCGAACGAATCACCGGCTTCGAAAGTGACGAGGTCTGGGATCGCCCCGTCTTCAACGCGCTGGTCGTGCCCGAAGAAGTCGAGTTGATCAAGGGGGCGTTGGAACAACTGAAAAACGGCAAATCTCCGGTGACCTTCGACAGCTCGATCCTGACCAAACACGGCGAGCGGCGGAAGATCGCCTGGAACTATTCGGCCCAGCGCGACGCACGGGGCGCGGTTACGGCGGTCCTGGGGACGGGCATCGACATCACGGACAAGACCGCGACCGAAGCCCTGCTGGCCGACGCGCAAGCCGCGGTGACCGCGGCCAAGCAGCAGACCAAAGACCTCGCATCCGAACTGGAACAAACTCGCAGCGAGGCGGTGGAAACAGACGGCAAGCGCGGCAAGGGACTGCGCCCCTTCCAGCAGATGAAGGATCCTTCGGGCACGGACCGCCGCCAGAAGCCGCGCCGCGCTTATCCCTACATTCAATTGATTGCGCCGATGGTCAGCGATAAACTCCCCTCGCGCACGTCCTTCGAGAAAGTCCTGTGTCACGACATCTCGGCGAGCGGGTTCTCGTTCTACTCGCGTCGTCCACCCCTGAGCGACGTGCTGGTTGTGGCTTTTGGCAGCCGAGCGGCCTTCACCTACCTGAAGGCTCAGGTCGTGCATTGCCAACGCACGCCCGACGGCTCGAAGTACTTGATCGGCTGTCACTATACCGGCCGAGTCGAGTATTAGGTCGCCCGGCGCACCGAGCGGCCCCTGTTCGTGTTCGATGAGCACAAGCAATCCTCATGCAAAGCACCTGCTCGTCTCGCTCTCAATCGTATATCATGGGGCGATCAAGAGCCCGCGCCGCTTGAGGCCGCGGAACAGGCGGCAAATACCGATTTGCGGAAAGTGCCCAGAGCGATGATTCTGTACTGCGTTCGACACGGCGAAACGGTGTTCAATGCCGCCGGACGGATCCAAGGTCAAACCAACAGCGAGCTATCGGATTTGGGGCGCCGGCAATGTGAGCTCGTGGCGCAAGCCTTGGCCGCAGAGCCGATCGAGGCTGTCTATTCCAGCCCGCTGAAACGCGCGCTCGAAGGCGCGCAGTGCCTGGCGCCGCGCTGGGGCTCGATGTCCGCGTCGATCCGCGCCTGATGGAAATCCACGCCGGGATCTTCCAGGAACTGGCCTGGGAAGACATCGAGCGCCGCTACCCCGACGAGGCCGCGCGCTGGAGAACCCAGGACCCCGACTTTCGCATTCCCGGCGGCGAATCGCGACGCGACGTCATGCTCCGCGCGGCGGCGGCATTTGCCGACATTCGCGAGGCCGGCCAGCGGCAGGCGGTAGTCGTCGCTCACGGCGGCTTGCTTTCGGCCGCGCTCAAAGTGCTGATCGGGGTGGCTGCCGAGCGCAACCCGTTCAGCCTCAACAACGGGTCGATCAGCAAGGTCGTCTGGGAAAAGGAAGCCAAGCTGATGGCGCTCAACCTGACCGACCATTTGCGCGGCGCGATGGGCGGCGGCGGGGACCTGTAGGCTTGTGGTGGGCGGCACCGCTGGGTAGTAGGGGATCGCGTGATGGGCAAGTTCGGAATTCGGAACTCGCAGCGGGAATGGCAGATAAATTGGCCAGCCGACCGGAGGACGGCAGGCAGCGCTATGTTAAGCCCACGGGCGGCGGCCCGTGGGTGTGTTCGTCGGGTCGAAATTCAAAATGAACATCGATAACGGGTACTGCGTCCACTACGCGTCGATCTCGAAAATCACTTCGATTTCGGTTGTGATGTTGCCGGGCAGCGAGCCCATGCCGACGGCGCTGCGGGCGCCGACGCCGTGCTCTTCGCCCCAGATATCGCGAAACAGCTCGCTGCAGCCGTTGATGACGGCCGGATGATCCTTGAAGTCGGGCGTGCAATTCACCATGCCCAACGTCTTGACCACCTTGCGAATCCGGTCGAGCGTGCCGAAATGGCTGCGCAGCGTCGCCAGGATCGTCAGGCCGGTCTGTCGCGCGGCCTGATAGCCGCCGGCGGCGTCGGTATCGGCGCCGACGCGGCCGGCGATCAGGGTGCTGTCGGCGCGTAGCGGGCCGTGCCCCGAAACATAGGCCATGTTGCCGACCACTACGACCGGCTTATAGACGCCCATCGCCTTGGGCGCGGGGGGCAGTTCCAGTTTCAGTTCCGCAAGTCTCGCGTCGGCGCCCATCGGGGTGGTCTCCCTGCTCTTCGAGCACGTTGTATTTTGACGACGTTATTTATTCGATCACCTTATTGAGCGGATATTCGACGATCCCCCGCGCACTGGCCGATTTCAATCGCGGGATGATGTGCCGCACGATCGACTCGTCGAGCACGGTGTTGACGTCCACCCAAGCTTCGTCCGCCAGGCTCGAGACGGTCGGCTTTTGCAGCGCCGGGAGCAGCGATAGCACCTGCGAGAGCCGCTCGCGAGGCACGTTCATCATCAAGCCCACCTTGCCCTCGGCCGCCATGGCCCCGCGCAGCATCAGGACCATGTCGTCGATTTTCTGTTTCTTCCATGCGTCGCCATAGGCCTGGCGATTGGCGATGAAACGGGGCGTGCTCGTGAGCACTTCGTCCAGGATCCGCAGTTGGTTGGCCCGCAGCGAGCTGCCGGTCTCGGTGACTTCCACGATGGCGTCGGCCAGTTTGGGCGGTTTGACCTCGGTAGCGCCCCAACTGAATTCCACCTTGGCCTGGACGCCGTGCCGGGCCAGGTAGCGCTCGGTTAGCCCCACCGCTTCGGTGGCGATTCGTTTGCCCTGCAAATCCTTCACGGATTGGATCGGCGAAGTTTCGGGCACGCAGAGCACCCAGCGGACGGGTCTGCGGCTGACTTTGGAAAAGACCAACTCCGCGACTTCGACGACATCGGCGCCATTTTCGACGATCCAGTCATGGCCCGTCAGGCCGGCATCCAGCGCGCCATCCTGGACGTAGCGGGCCATTTCCTGCGCCCGGATCAAGAGGCACTCGATTTCGTCATCGTCGATCGAGGGGAAATAGCTGCGCGAATTGAAGGTGATCTTGTAGCCGGCCCGGCGGAACAATTCGCCCGTGGCGTCCTGCAGGCTGCCGGCCGGAATTCCTAGTTTCAAGACGTTTTGCATGCTTTACACGGTTACCAAGCGATGAGGCCGAAGGGTTGCGAGGTTGCCTCACGGGCCGCCGCCCGTGGGCTTAACGAACTGCCGCTACTTCTTGTAAACCTGCTTCGGGTCGAACACCAACTGGCCCACGACTGCGAAACCTTGCGGCGTGACTTGCCGGAAGAAGCAACTGCGATATCCCGTGTGGCAGGCGGCCCCGCCCAACTGCTCGACCTTGAGCAGGATGGTGTCGGCGTCGCAATCGACCAGCACCGCTTTGACCTGCTGAACGTGTCCGCTCTCTTCCCCTTTGCGCCACAGTTTGCCCCGGCTGCGGCTGAAGTATACGGCCCGGCCGGTGCGGAGCGTTTCCTCATAGCTCTCGCGATTCATGTAGGCCAACATCAAGACCTCTCCGGTCTCGGCGTCCTGGGCGATGGCGGGGAGCAGTCCGTCCGACTTGGAAAAGTCGGGCGATTCTACGCGTTCGGCGGACAAGGACGGCTCCTTCGGTTAGCGCGATTTGCCGGGAATCGACCTGGGATTCCGCGATTGTGAAGATGCTCAGCATAATCCGCCTGGCGCGGGCTGGCCAGGGGCGGGGGGAGCAAAGGCAGCCGGCGGAAGGATGAAGGAATTGCCGTTCGTCCGCTTTCTCCCTCTCCTTCCAGCGTTACCAAGTGCAAAGGTGGTATTTAGTTGGCTCGTGTACAGTTGTGCCCCGACGCAGTCCGATCAATACGTCCGAAGGTTCATCGCTGCGACCCGTGCGAGGGCATGAATTGAAACCATCCGTGAGTGTCCTGCTGCCGGTTTTCAATGCTCAACACCACCTGGAACGCGATGTCGCGGCGATTTTGGACGTGCTGGCTGAGTTGTCCGACCGGTTCGAAGTGCTGATCGTCGACGACGGCTCGACCGACGACACGATGGAAGCGGCACGGCAGTTGGCGCTGATCTATCCACAGGTCCGTGCCGTGCGTCATCCCTTGCGCTTGGGGCTGGCTCAAGCGGTCGAGACCGCGCTCGACGTGACTGACGGCGAGATTTTGTTCGTCGGCCACGAGCACAACGGGATCGATCCGGAAGAATTGCGGAAACTGTGGCCGCTACGGAGCGCAACCGGTTTGGTCCTGGCTCGCAGTTCGGCCCCCGCGGCCGCGGCCACGTCGTGGATCGAGAAATTGCTCTCCTGGACGCCGAAGCGTGTGCAAACCGTGGCAGGGGTGCAAATGATTCGCCGCCGCGAGCTGGACGATCTGCGCCGCTCGCAAGGCCCGCAATCGGGCGCAAATCGGCGAATCGATTCCGGCTCCCCTGCCGACGGTCGCAAAATACCGGCCCGGCCGATTTATCTGCAAAAGGGCCCGCGCTCGCCTGCCGACCGGCGACCGTCTTAGACCGCGAATCTGGCCCTCTGGCGCGAGCCCGTTGGTTTTCTAGACCTAACAGGGTGCGACTCGCGTGCGTTCGGACCGCTAGCGGCCTGCAAAACGGCGAAGTGGTGCCGGAGGACCTGGATCCGCAAAGCCAATTCATTCTCGACCAGGTCCAGATCGGCCTGGAAGTGCTCAAAGCGCTGCGCAGCTATGCTAGCGTCACGCACGCCGAGGGCAAAGCGATCGTCGTGCATAGCGAGGTCCACTTCCAGGATCTCGACTGAACTGCCAAAATCACGGGACTGGCAGTACGACGGGACTGTCGGGATTGCCGGATTGCCCGGCTTGCTGCGCAGCCAAAATCGTGGTGCTTGGCCGATCCGTTCGGCGGCCTGACTCCCCGTTTTTTCGATTCTCAGGAGGCATTCATGCCGACGAAGTATAGGCTCATCGTCCTGGCGTTATTGGTTTTCAGCGGCGCCGGGCCCGTCGTCCGCGCGGCCGACGTGCTGGAAGCGATTCCGGACACGGCCTTGGTCGTGGTGGTGATCAATCGGCTGGAGGAGACAAGCGACAAGATCGAACTGGTGGCCAAGCAGTTGCAGGCCCCGCAGCAATCGTTGCTGACGTTGTTTCGAGTTCAAACGGGCATCCATGCGGGTCTCGACGAGAAGGGCACCGCCGCACTGGCCGTCTTGCCGGCGAAGGATGCCGGCGCGATGCCGCAAGCCGCCCTCTTTCTGCCGGTGACGGATTACCCGAAGTTCCTCGTCGCAGCTGGTGCCCGACGACGCCAATAAGCCCCTGGCGGAGGTCCGACTCGCCGGCCACGCGACTGCTGGTCTGCAATCGCGGCGAATTTGCCGCGCTGGCCCCCGTCGAGTCTAAAGAGGTTTTGGAGCAAGTGCTCGGTTCCACGAAAAATGCCAGCGCCGACTTGAGCCCGCTCGGCGCCTGGCTGACCGAAGTTGATGCCGGCGCCGTGGTCACGCCGGCGGGCATTAAGTTCGGCGTGGAAAAAGTGGAACAGTTTCTGCCGCTGATCCGAGCCAGCCTGGGGGGTTTTGGTCCGCCCCAACCGGGCCGGCAACAATCGCTGGACGAGATGCTGAATCTGGTCGAGCGGGGCCTGAAGCCCTTTGCAACCGAGGTGACCCATCTCGCCTACGGGGTCATGGTCGACGACAAGTTAAACCTTCACCTGAGCGCTCGCGCCGTGTTCGCAACGGGTGGCGACTGGGCTACGACGGCCGAAGGCATTCGGGCTCCCAAAGAGGGCGTTTTGGCGGGCCTGCCGGGCGGTCCTTTTGCAGTGGCCTACGGGCTGACGCTTCCCCAGGCACTGCGCGAATCGTTCGGCGCAGCAGATCGCGGCCTTGATGAAAGTCAATCCGGTGCTAGCGCAGTTGCCCGCCAGAGCAACAGGCGGGCCTGTCGCAGGCCGCGGTCGACATGATGGCGCCGGTCGACCGCGTCGCGATGTCGCTGGGCATTCCCAAGCCGGGCAATCCGCTCTACGCCAACACGGTTATCGTGATCAAGGTCGACGACGCCCCCAAATATCTCGATCGGTACAGCGCAGCGATCAAGTTGCTGGCCGGCGCGGTCAAGGCCCCGCAGATTCCCTCGATCGGCTACGATGTCACGAAAATCGACGTCGACGGCTCCGCGGCGCTCGACGTCGTCACCGACTTGAGCGGTTTCAATCAACCCGGCGCCGCCGACATCAAACCCATTTTCCAACAGATGTTCGGCTCCGGCGATCAGGTGCATACCTATCTTGCCGTAGCGGACGAGAAGACGGCTGTGATGGCTTACGTCGGCGTGGACAACCTCAAGCGGGCGTTGGCCGGCGCCAAAACGCCGGACCAGGGCCTTGCCCTGGATCCGCAGATCGCCGAGACCAGCGCCCTGCTTCCCCCGGCGCGCAGTGGGTGAGCTATCTTCATCCGCGCGGCATCCTGAACTGGTCCGGACCGCTGTTGGCCACGGCGCCGGGTCCTGGCAAATCGCAACTGGCCGACCTGGTAGCCGCTGCTTCGGCCGACGGTCCCGGCGCTCCGCCGTTGGGCATTGCCGGAACGATTTCGGCCGACGGCCTGCACGTCGACTGCGTCGCCCCCGCGGCGACGCTGCAAGTCATCGGTCAGCTGGTAGCCAAGGTCCGCGGGCAGCAATAACGGCCCGCGTGAACCCGCGGCGGGCGTGTGCCACGCCACGACTTGCGCGTACAGGGCCTCGGTCGGGCGGTGATGGCGGACGATTTCGCCTTCGACCATGTAGATCACGTCTTCGGCGATGTTGGTGGCCATGTCGGCCAGCCGTTCCAAGTGCCGCGAGACGCTGGTCAGCCGCATCAAGCACTCGGTTTGCTTGGGACTCTGCACGATCTGCTGCTCGATGTGTTTCTGGATGTCGCTCCGCAGGTGGTCGACCTCGTCGTCGGCTTCGCGGACCTTGCGGGCCAGCGCCGTGTCCGAGTTCACCAGCGCGTCGAGCGATTGCTTGACCATGGCCTGGGTCTTGGCCGACATCGTGCGAAACTCGGCGGGCAGCTCCACCCGTTCGCACTGGGTGAGAAACATCACCCGCTTGGCGATGTTTTTGGCCAGATCGCCCATGCGCTCCAGATCGTTATTGATCTTGAGCACCGCCACGACGAACCGCAAATCGGCGGCCACCGGCTGATAGAAGGCCAGCGTCTTGAGGACTTCTTCCTCGACGTCGACTTCCATGCGGTCGATTTCGTCGTCCTCGTCGATGACCGTTCGCGCCAGATTGCGGTCGCGGTTCATCAGCGCGGAAATCGACTTGGCGATGGCTTCTTCGACCAGGGTGCCGACGAACAGAATCTTTTGTTTCAGATTCTCGATCTGTCGTTGGACGTGAACGGCCATCAATCGAACCGATCCTTAGGCGGGCAAAAAGCCGCCGCAAATATCGACCATTCAAACCGGAGAATCCCGAGCCCCACCGCCGCGTTTGAGGCATCTCTGCCGCCGTACCTCCGGCATTCTGAGACGCCACCGCCCCCCGCACACCGGAGGCGGGGCCCGCTTGGCCGGCTCGACAAAGCGTCAGCCGAAGCGGCCGGTGATGTAGTCCTCAGTTTCCTTCAAGATCGGCTTGGTGTAAAGGTCACTCGTCGGGCCGTACTCCAGCACGCGCCCCAAGTACATGAAGGCCGTGAAGTCGCTGGTCCGCGAGGCTTGCTGCATGTTGTGCGTGACGATCAGCACCGAATACGTGCCCCGCAGCTCCTGAATCAGATCCTCGATCTTGCCGGTGGCGATCGGATCCAGGGCCGAGCAAGGCTCGTCCATCAGCAGCACCTCGGGCTCGGCGGCGATCGCCCGGGCGATGCACAACCGCTGCTGCTGGCCGCCGGACAGGCGACAGTGCGCTTTCGTGCAGGCGGTCCTTGGCCTCGTCCCACAAGGCCGCGCCGCGCAGGCTGTGTTCGCACACGTCGTCCAGCACTTGGCGGTTGCGTTCGCCGTCGATCCGCAGCGAATAGACGACGTTTTCGTAGATGCTCATCGGGAACGGGTTCGATTTCTGGAACACCATTCCCATCCGCTTGCGCAGCTCGATCACGTCGACGTCGGGCGCGTAGGTCGAATCGCCGTTGAGGCGGATGTCGCCGGCGATCCGCACCGCGCTGTTCAGATCGTTCAGCCGATTCACGCTCCGCAGCAAGGTCGACTTGCCGCAGCCCGAGGGGCCGATCAGCGCCGTGACCTTGCCCTTGGGAATCCGCATGTTGATGTTGAACAGGGCCTGCTTCTGGCCGTACCAGAGATTGAAATCGACCACCTCGAGCACGGCCTCTTCCTTGGCCACCGCCGGATGGGTTTCGGTCGCCACCGTTTCGCCGCGCAGGATGGCCGCCAGCCGGCCCTGGCTCATTGGCGGAGCGGTTGCAATCGTGTGGGTGGGCTGCGTCTGGGCCGGGGCCGCCGGTGCCCCACTCGCCCGGGGTCTGCGCGGCTCGCCCCCGCTGGGTGATGCCGTCTTTTCGGTGGATGGCTTCGGCTCGGCGGCCATGCCCTGTCCGCGTTGAGTGTGAATGGTCGAGGTCATGCCTTGACTTTACCTGTAGGCAGGGCGAAGTGCAAAACGAATGCGGGAACTAAAAATGGCTGGCGACAAATCGGCGGCGCAGCCGGCCACGCAGCCAAATCGCCGTGATATTCAGCGCCGCCACGATCGCGACCAGCAGCAGCGTCGTGGTAAACACCATGGATGCCGCCGCCACGCTGTTCTGGCTGTGAAATCCCAGATCGTAAATGTGATAGCCCAAATGCATGAACGCTGCGCTGGGCATGCACGTAAGGAAACGTCGATCGATCGGCAATTCGGGGACCGTTTTCATCGCCCCCACTAGCATCAGCGGCGCCACTTCGCCGGCCCCGCGGGCCATCGCCAGAATCATTCCGGTCATGATGCCGGGCATTGCCCGCGGCAGGACGATGCGATAAATCGTTTGCCATTTGCTGGCTCCGCAGGCGTACGAGCCTTCGCGCATCGAGCCGGGCACCGCGGCCAGCGCCTCTTCGGTGGTGATGATCACCACCGGCAAGCGTGAGCAAGGCCAGCGTCAGCGACGCCCAAAGGATTCCTGCCGTGCCGAACACCGAGGCGCCTTGAGCGGCAAACAGCACGCGGTCGATCTGTCCGCCCACCAGGTAGCAGAAGAATCCCAGGCCGAATACGCCGAACACGATGCTCGGCACGCCGGCCAGGTTGTTGATCGCGATGCGCACGGCGCTGACGATCGGGCCGGCCTTGGCATATTCGCGCAAGTAAAGCGCCGCCAACACGCCGAACGGCACCACCGCGACCGACATCATCAGCGTCATCGCCACGGTGCCGAAAATGGCGGGAAACACGCCCCCCTCGCTGTTCGCTTCGCGCGGTCCATCGCACAGAAACTCGCGCCAGCGCGACAGATAAACTCCCAAACGCCCGAACAGGCCCAGTTGATTGGCCGGATACGCGCGGACGATATTTCCCAACGGCAAGAGCGATTCCTGTCCGTCGGCAGTCTGCATGCGCAGCTGATAACGGAGCTTCCCCTCGCGATCCGGCTCTTGGTCGGCTTCCTGGCGAGCCGCGGCGTGATACTCGCGGAACCTGGCCCAGGCCTCCGCCGGAGTGCTTGCCACTTCTTGGCCATCGATAAGAAAGCCGACCGGCGTGCCGTAGAATCGGCCGTTGGTCAGCCGTTCGACCGCCACGGCCCACTCGGGAAAGGTCGCCTGCTGGATGCGGAACTTGTCGATCCAGACGAAGTGCTCGTTGGAGAGCTCGAAATTTTCGATCCGCAGGTTTTCCTGCACGAGGGAGCCACCCCCCGCGGCCGCCTGGCGGCGAACGGTCTCGGCCACCTCGGGCGGCAGCGAAGCGAGCGTCACATCGCTTGGCACATAGCGCTGCTCGCCGGCCGTTTCGCCCAGATACACCCTGCCGTCGTCGGTCACGACCCGCTCGATCGGCGCCGGCCAGAACGTACGCAGCCCCTGATAGATCACCAACACCAACAGGCCCACGATCATGATCAAGGCCACGGCCAGCGCGCCGCCGGTGAGCCAGATCATCGGCTCGCCTTGCGCCGAGAGTGTCGTGGCGGCCACCGATTGACGGGTGCGGGCGAAGCGCTTGCCCGCGCGCGGAGCCACCTGCTGGCCCGGGGAGTCTGGCACGGCGGTGGCGGCGTCAGAGCTCATAGGCCCTCCGGCGGAATCGCAAGCGGATGATCTCGGCCGCCGTGTTGACCACGAACGTCAGCGCGAACAAGGTCAGGGCCGCCAGGAACAAGCGTTCGATATTGCGTGCTGTTCTGCGGCGACTCGGGCATCTCCTGGGCGATCAACGACGACAGGGTTTGAAATCCGTTGAAGATATTCCAATCCATGATCGGCGTGTTGCCGGCGGCCATCAGCACGATCATCGTTTCGCCCACGGCCCGGCCCAGCCCGATCATGACCGCCGAGAACAGCCCGCTCATGGCCGTCGGCACGATGATCCGCATGGCGGTTTGCCAAGGGGTGGCGCCGGCCCCCAACGAGGCCGATCGCAAATGGTCGGGCACCATCGACAGCGCATCGTCGGCGATGGTGTAAATGATCGGAATGATGGCGAAGCCCATCACGAAGCCGACGATCAGGGCATTGCGCTGGATATACGTGCCGACGACCCCCATGACCACGGTACTGCCGGTCTCCAGGTCGACCGGCAATCGGCCGCGCGGATCGATATCCCAGGCCGTTGAGCAGCACCCCGGCCAGCCAGGCAGCCAGCACGGCCAGCACTGCGCCGAGCAGGAAATTCAGCAGATCGATGGCGGTCCAACGCTTGCGGGTCCAATGATGAAACGAGCGGCGTAAGGCGGGATTGACGATTTGCGACACGATCCAGCCCACGCAGAGCGACGCCAGGGGCAGCAGCAGCAAGGTCCAGCCGCCGACGCCGTTGCCCACCTGGCCATCCAGCCAGGCCCGAACATCGCCGCCGAACCAGTGGCGGTCGACCCAGGGCGCGGCACCGCTGGCCAGCAGGACGCCCAGCGGCAACATGGCGAAAATCAGCGCCAGCCGCCAGCGAACCACGAGCAAACTAAACCGCTGCGGCAGCATTTGCCAGACGTAGGCGCCGGCCAGCAGCGTAAAGGGCACGGTGAAGAAACAACAGACCACCATGCTGATCGAATTCTCCACGAACGGAGCGACCACGGCTCCGGCCAGAAAACCCAACACCACGCTGGGCAGGCTGGCCATCATTTCGATCGCCGGCTTGATTTTGGCCTTCAGCCGAGGCCGCATGAACTCGCTCGTATAGAGCGCGGCGCACAGCGCCAAGCGGCACGCCGAACAACATCGAATAAAACGTCGCCTTGAGCGTGCCGAACACCAGCGGCACCAGGCTCAGCTTCGGCTCGGCGCCGGTCGATCCGCTCCCCGATTGCCAAACGAAAGCTGGGGCCCGGTTGTCCTCGTACCAGATGGGCAGGAACAACGATCGGAAGTTGGTCTCGGGATAGCGGGGATTGATCGTCCAGTGGATCAACTCTCGGCCGGCCAAACCCAGCATGCCGTCGTCGCCCGGCGCCAGCGCCAAGTGGTCCAGGGCACCCCGGCCCGAGGCCCGCGTCTCCAAAACCAGGCGCTGGTTGGTCGGATAAAACACCCGCACCGAACGATCGGCGTAGCCGACGCCCAGCAATCTTGAACCGCCGGAGGTTGCCAGGCAGGTCACGGCCTGTCCGGCGCCCGGCAAGGTGTGTGCGGCCACCAGGCGCGCCGGGGTCGTTATTGGAACTGGCCGGCTTGACGCAGAACCAAGCCCGCACCTGCCCCGTCGAATCGCCCGCCAGAAGCGTCGTCTTGCCCAGCAGAAACTCCAGCGCCGTCAGCGATTGGCCTTCGTCGGGCACGAGGTCGACCTGCTCGACGAGCCTCGGATGATCGAAATCGCGGGTGTTGAAGTGCAGCAGCGTGCCGTCGCGCCAGGCCACGTACACGTGGTCGCCCAGGTCCGAGAGCAGCAAATAATCCGGCGGCCCCATGCCGGCCGGCGGCGCCAGCGGCAACTCGGTGCCGGTCACGTCGACGATATCTTCGCCGGAGAGCATGTTCAACCGTTTTTCGGTGGCATGCAATTGAAGATGGCCGTCCTCGGAAAGCACGCAAAATATCTCGCCAGTCGGACGAGCGGTGTAATCGATCAAACGAATCGGTTGCGAGCCGGACAGCTTGATCGGCGGTTCCAGTTCGGCCGCCAGTTTCTCCAGCCGCAACTGGCCCGCCGGCGTGCGGGTGACGATGCCGCCGTCGTGGGCGGCCAACTCCCCTTCTTTCAGCCGCCGCAGTTCGCTGGGCAGTCGCTGCTCGTCGAGAAACGTGTTGGTGAAGTTCAGATTCGCCAAGCCGCACGCTGCCGTTATCCAGGCCGAATGCGGCCCGACTTGCCGCTCGGCCGAACGCGGCCGCCGTGGGGGGCGTGTCATTCAACAGCGCCTGGCGTGCGATCAAGTCTCCCGTATCCGGCCGAAAACAGACCAGCGAACCATCGGGCTCCAGAGCCCAGCCCAGCAATTGGTCTTGGGCCAAAGCCGCATGCAACGGGGCGGGCTGGGTCCAATCGGGAGCCGATTCCTGTTCCGCCAGCACGGTCGCCGGCAGAAACAGCGGCACCACCACCCACACCAAAAAGATGCAAACCAACGACACGGCCAGAATGGTGCCGATGCCGCCGGCCACGATCAGCCAGCGGGCCACGCGGTCGGCCAAATGAACCGTCCAGCGTGTCGTCCGCCGCCGGGCTCGTCCTGTATAGGTTTGCAAGTTCATAAACCGATCACCGCTCGAGCGAAATCCCTCGCCGGATGTCGTTCGGTCGGCCAATCCATGTCCAGCCCCGCCACCCGCGGATACTGCACCGACAAAAGCGGGTGACGGCAGATCCTCCGTCACCCGATGTGCTTTTCAGTCGTCCGATTTCTTCCCGTGGCGACCGGCCAGGGCCACAACCTTTTCGCCCGGCTGCAATTCTCGTCCCCCGGTTGCACACTCCCCGGCTGCTATTTTCCAGCCAGTCCGACGGACATCAGCGACGCCTCCGCCACCCTGGCGGGCAGCGGCAGGAAGCCGGCCTTGATCACGTCGGCCTGGCCCTGCTTGCTGCATACGAATCGCAGAAATTCGCCGTTCAAGCGAGACAAAGCCACATTCGGCTTGTAGTTTACGCTGATCAGCAGGAACCGTGACAGGGGGTACGAGCCGTCGTAAGCATACTGCGGCTCGGCCGCGACCACGGCCGACTTGTTGCTTTTGGCCAGCGGCACTGCCCGCACGTTGGGGTTCTTGTAGCCGATGCCGCTATAGCCGATGCCATATTGGTCTCCCGCCACCCCTTGCACGACGGCCGAACTGCCGGGCAGCAGCTTGACCGTGGGTTTGTAGTCCCCTTTTTCCAGCACGTGCTCCTTGAAGTAGACGTACGTGCCCGAGGCCGGATCGCGGCCGTACAGGCTGATCGGCTTCTTGGCCCAGTCGCCGGTCAAGCCCAGCTCGCCCCAGGTGCGGATCTCGCTTTCATGACCCCGCTTGCGGGCCACGGAAAAGATCGCGTCGAGTTGCTCGAAGTTCAGGCCTTCGATCGGGTTGTCCTTGTGGACGAAGACCGCCACCATGTCGATGGCCGCCTTGACCTGCGTGGGGTCGTAGCCGAATTTGGCCTTGAACTCGGCGCTTTCCTGTTTGGTGATGTCGCGGCTCATCGGACCGATGTCGGCCGTTCCCTGGATGATGGCCGGAATCGCCGTGCCCGAGCCCTTGCCTTCGCCCTCGACGTGGACGCCCGAATACATCGCCTCGAAATCCTGGCTCCAGAAGGTCATCAGGTTGTTCATCGTGTCGGAGCCGACCGACTTGAGACGTCCGCTGATGTCTTTGGTCGGCTCGTAGTCGGCCAGCTTGCTGTCGACGGCCGGTTTGTCGGACTTCTCGGCGGGCGCTTTGACCGCGGCCGGTGTTTTTTCTTTAGACCACGCCGGCAGGACCAGTAGTGCCACGATCGCGAAACTGGCCGGCCGAAATACAGTTGCGAAATTCATTCAGGAGTCTTTCTCACGGGTGGTGCTTAGGGCGTTGATTTCAGGCCCATATGATAAAAGGTTCGTGTTAGTTTACCATTAGTGCCCCTCGTGGTTGTCCCGAAATCTTGGCACGACTAGACTTGGGGCAAATGCGGCCTCAGCACGCCGCCCTTCGGCAACTTCGGTCTGCCGTCAGGCCGAACGGTCGCCCAGGACTTGTCCCCCCTCACGAAAGTCGGAAAACGTATGTCGCGGATCGTCTTGGCCATGTCCGGCGGGGTGGATAGCAGCGTGGCTGCCCACCTGCTGCGCTCGGCGGGCCACGACGTGATCGGCGTGCTGATGCGGCATGGCGAGGCGGTGAGCGCCAGTTGTCCGACCGAGCCGGGCGGCGCGTCGCTTCTGCCCGTGGTGGAGCGGCCCGGTCATAAGCAAGGCTGCTGCAGCGCGGCCGATGCCCAGGATGCCCGGCGTGTGGCCGACCGCTTGGACATCCCCTTCTATGCGCTCGATTTCCAGGCAGAGTTCAACCAAATCATCGACTATTTCGTGGCCGAATACTCGGCCGCGCGGACGCCCAATCCGTGCGTGGTCTGCAACAACTGGCTCAAGTTCGGCAAGCTGTTCGCCTATGCCGACAGCGTCGGCGCCGAGTTCGTGGCCACGGGACATTACGCCCGGCTCATGCCCGACCCGGTCGGCCGTCCGGCCCTGCTGCGCGGCGTCGACGACGGCAAGGATCAATCGTACGTGCTGTTTGGCATCCAGCGGCGCCTGCTCGATCGGATGCTGCTGCCGGTGGGCGAGTTTCGCAAAGAGGAAATTCGCGCCATGGCCCGGCAGATCGGGCTGCGCGTGGCCGACAAGAAGGACAGCCAGGAGATCTGCTTCATTCCCGACGGCGATCACGCCGCGTTCATTCGCCGCCGCCAGGGGCCTTCGGAAACCGCCGGCGAGATCGTGACCACCGACGGCCGCGTGGTGGGCGAGCACGACGGGCTGGAGCGCTTCACGATCGGCCAGCGCAAAGGGCTGGGCGTGGCCTTGGGCCAGCCGCGGTTCGTGGTTCGACTGGAAAGCGACACGCACCGGGTGGTGATCGGCACACACGACGACCTGGCTCGGAGCGAGCTGACCGCCGGGGGCGCCAACTGGCTGGTCGACGCGCCCTCGGGTCCGATCCGCTGCGAAGTCAAAATTCGCTACAACAGCCGCCGCGTGCCGGCCACGGTCGAGCCGCTGGCAGATAATCGGCTCAGCTGCCGATTCGACGATCCGCAGTACGGCGTGGCGCCGGGTCAGGCGGTCGTTTGCTATGCCGGCGACCAGGTGCTGGGCGGCGGCTGGATCGAAGGCGAGGCAGATGGGCTAGCGGATAGGGGTTAGGGAGGAGAAACGCTTCGCGGCCCGGCACTTCTGGATTTCCATGCTTCCGAAGAGGGGCCAGGAATTAGAGGATAGGCGTTAGGCAGGAAATCGTCCTCGTTTTTCGGTTCGACCGACTTCGATGAGCTCAGTCGAATCGAGCTCACCGAAGTCATCCTTCATCCTTCCGCCTTCATCCTTTCCCATGCTCACCATCCTGCACATTTCCGACCTGCACTTCGGCCCTCCCTATCGCCAGGACATCGGAAAGTCTCTGCTGCAAATCGCGCCGACGCTCGGCGCCGACCTGATCGTGGCCAGCGGCGACTTCACGCAGCGCGCCAAGCCGGAGCAGTTCGCCGCCGCCCGGCAGTTTCTCGACCAACTGCCCAAGCTGCCGACCGTCGTGGTGCCCGGCAACCACGACATTCCCTTGTATCGGCTTCGCGAGCGGCTGTTGACGCCGTATGCCCTGTATCGGCAATACATTTGCGACCAGCTCGAGACGGTGCTGCGGCGCGACGATGCGGTGATCGTGGCCCTGAACACGACCGATCCCTTGCGGGCGGTCACCAACGGACGGATTCGGAGCGATCAGCTCGATTTTTGCAGCGCGGGTTTTCGCGACGCGCCGGCCGCAGGCGGTGAAGATCGTGGTGGCCCACCACCATTTTGCGCCGGCACCCGACTACGACCACGCGGGGGACAAGATGATCGGCGCCAAGGCGGCGCTCGATCGGTTTACCGAGTTGGGCGTGGAGCTGATCCTGGGTGGGCACCTGCATCGGGCCTACATCGGCAACTCGCTGGACGTTTATCCCAGCAGCGACCGCACGAGCGGCGTCATCATCGTGCAGTGCGGCACGTCGACCTCGCAGCGCGGCCGCGCCGGGAGCGCGAAAAAAATTCGTTCAACCTGATCAAGATCGGCGACGACGTGGTGCGGATCACGCACTACATGTACTTTCACCAGGCGGGCGGCTTCGCGCCGGTCAGCCGGCATATTTTTCCGCGCCGCAGCCGGCACTTTTTCGCCGAGCATCACCTGGCCGATTAAATGGGCGCCTCCGGTAGGGTCCGCTTTGCGGACCAAGGCCCCGCAAGTTGAAATCACCTGCAAGCTGCAAGGCAACGGTCGGCACAGCGGACCCTACGGGCCTGACCGACTGAGCCGCAATGCATTTTTTTCGCCCACCTCATGCGATTCTCATTTGGCGACTTAGCCGCTGCTTGTGATAGAATCCGTCCGGCGCGGCCAGGACGGAAATTCACGTTTGGGTGACCAGCGGAACGAGCCATGAACGACGATCGCGTGGATACGAACGAATCGGTTGCCCCGACTAGCCCCGCGGCTTGTAGCACCGCGTCGGGCTGCACTTGCTCGTTGGAAACCGGCACCTGCGCGGCTTGCCGCCGGACGCACCGGCTGGCCAAGGGGCTGGTCGCGGTGACGGCCCTGATCACGGCAGCGGCCTGGCTGGTGGCCTGGCTGCTCGATCGCTAAAGCGTGCCTTAGCCGCCGGCCAGCGCCGCGCGACGGCAGGACAGAAACTCGATCGGCAGCGTCGCGTGGCCATCGATCGCAAGCTGCACGAGCAGCTTGCCGAGCACCGGCACGAACTTGAATCCGTGGCCGGACAAGCCCGCCGCAAATGCCACCTGCGGATGCTCCGGATGCCGATCGACGATGAAATGCCCGTCGGGCGTCAGCGTGTACATGCAGACGCCGTGCTCCAAGAGATCGGCAGTCAATTGCGGCAGATATTGGCGGCAAAAATCGGTCACGCG
The DNA here is from genome assembly GCA_963793635.1 of uncultured Planctomycetaceae bacterium. Taxonomy (GTDB): domain Bacteria; phylum Planctomycetota; class Planctomycetia; order Pirellulales; family PALSA-1355; genus CAWCAX01. The sequence goes on along the minus strand of CAWCAX010000004.1, from coordinate 1,959,304 downwards.
ATTGCACTCGGCCGGGTCCAGTTCACGATCGAGCAAAAGCGGATCGCTCACCGCGCGGCCGCCGGTGTGCTCGGCCACTTTGACGCCGCGGGAATCGATGTCTGGAAAGCCATAGAAGACCCCCTGCGGCAGTTCGTACAAGAAGGTCGGCGAGCCGTGGTGTGCGGCGTAGGCCCCGGCGGTCGGCCGGTACCAGTGCACTTGTTTGCGGACCACATTCAAATTGATGCCCAGGCCTTCGAGCAGCGGCGCGGACCAGGCGCCCGCGGCCACGATCAGCCGACCGGCGGAGTACCGATCGCGGTCGGTCTGGACGACGACGGCATCGCCCTGGGTGCGCCACGAGAGCACGGTCTCGCCGATGCGCAGTTGGACTCCGTGCCGCTCGGCCTCGGCCGCCTGGGCGATGACGGCTCGCTCGACGAGCAGGTAGCCCGCCTGCCGCTCGAACACACCCACGAGCGGCTGCGGCGCGCGGAAACCGGGAAAGCGGGCCTCGATTTCGCGGCCCGATAGTTTTTCGACCGGCAGTCCGTAGGCCTCGGCGGCGCGCAAGACTCCCGGCACGACTTCGCCATCGGCCGGGCCCAACTCCAGCAAACCGACCTCCAACAGCAATGGTTCGCGGCGGCGCGCTTCGAGCTCGCGCCACAGCCGCCAGGCTTCCAGCAGCAGCGGCACATAGTCGGGATGTTCGAAATAGGCCTGGCGGATGATCCGGGTGTGGCCGTGCGAGCTGCCGGCAGCGTGGCCGGGCGCGAACCGGTCGATGCCCACTGCGCGCACCCCGCGCCGGGCGAGCTGATCGAGCACCGCGCTTCCCACCCCGCCGACCCCCAGCACGATGACGTCGAAGGTTTGCACGTTACGACTGCGTGTACTCTTTCAAAAAGCCCTTGAACAATATGAGGTGCTCTTCCTCGTCGGCCAGAATGCGGATGCACAGATCCTGGGTCACATAGTCTTCGCCGTCGGCGGCGCGGATGATCTTGTTGTACTGCTTGCAGGCGGCGTCTTCGGCTGCGATCACGCCGCGGATCACGGCCACGACGTCGGTGGTGACCGCCGAGGGCTGGGCCTGGTTGCCCAGTTTGACCCCCATCGAACCGGGCACCTGTCCGCCGAGTTGCTTGATGCGATGGCCCAACTGCTGGGCATGGCCGATTTCGGCGGTGATGTCGGCCGCCAGCGATTTTTTGATCTCTTCGGCCCGCACGCCGTCCAGGTTGATGCTGTTGGCCAGATAGTTCATCACCGTCTCTAGTTCCATACTGTAGGCGATGGTCAGCATGTCGATGACTTCAGCCGGCTTGGATGCCATGATTTTTTCACTCCGTTTGTCGATGGGAACGTGTTTCGAGACGCAATCTCGTTTGTGGCCAGCTTACTGCCGGACCTTGCAACCGCATCAATTCTCAGGCGGACTAGCCCTGGTTCCCTTGCCGGTTTTTCCGCTGGCCGGCCGGGCGGCTTGGAGCTGCTTGAGCACGACGCCGGCTTCGACCTTCAGCCGACCGTCGATCGAGCTGGCGAGCAATTTTTGGATTTCCGTCTCCAGTGGCGCCAGGTCAACATCGTGGTTCTTGTCGGCCAGTCGGCCGGCGGCACGTAAAGCATTGGCAATGATGGCCACGCGTTTATTTTCGCGCAGGGCCCTGTTTTGCTCCAGGTTGACGCCCGCCAATTCGTCCGGATCGAGCATTTCCGCGAGTACCGGCGCCGCCCGGGCGTCTCCCTGCGATGCCAGCCAGGTGGCCGCATTATAGCGCACGTCCGGATTGCCGTCGGCCAGCAGCGATTCCAACCTCTCGTGGAATGGTTCGCCGCCGATCACGCCCAGCGCATAGGCCGCCACCGAACGGACGCGCGGATCCGAGTCGCCCGCAGCGGTCAGCAATTTCTCGGTCACTTCGGCTGTGCGAAACGGGGCGTCGCTGGTGCCCTTCATGTTTTCGTCCAGCCGCGCGATGGCTTGCAGGGCCGCCAGCCGCACTTCGATTTCCTCGTCGCTGCGCTGGGTCGAGGCCGCTTTGAGCAGCACGGGCAGCCCACTTGTCACCTCGAACTGGCCGAGCGCTTGGCATAAATAGGCCCGCAGCGTGACCGGTTCCTTGTCTTTGGTGCTGCCGCTTGTGAGTTCTTCGCTGAGGATCGTGGCCAGCTCGTCCGCCAGGTGGGCGTCTTTGCGCAGGGCCTGGCCTTGGGCGTCGTGAGCTTTCAGGGCACTGGCCAAGCCGAACGCCGCTTGCCAGCGGTTGGCGTTGTTGCGGCGGAGGGCTTGCACATATTCGTCCGGATCGTTGCCGGTCCGGGCCACCCAGTTGAACACCAGCCAGACCATGACAATGATGACGACGATGATGCCCGGCACGACGAACAGCTGCAGGATGAATCCGGCGCTGGGGGGCTCGACGGGCGGCAAGATGTCGCCCGCCGACAACGGCTGGTTGGCATTCGGGTTTTCGGACATGATAAGGGCGGATCCACGCTGGTCGGCCGGGGGTCGAAAGCTGGGCCGAAATGCCCTCTCCGGCTGCCCAAACTACCGTGGCAAACCAGAAAAGAACAAAACGACTCCCTAAAGTGTAGGGTGGGGGTCCTGCCCGTCAACCCGCCGAGACGTGGCCCCGATCAAACCGCGGCCTTGATTTCTTAGCATGCAATACCTTGACCTGACGCTGGGTACGCCCCAGGAGAATCTGGCGCTGGAGGAAGCGCTGCTGGACCGGGCCGAAGCGGCGGGCCAGCCGGCCGAAGTGCTCCGCATTTGGGAGCCGCCGGGCATGCTGGTGGTCGTCGGCCGCGGCTCGCAGATTGCAGCCGAAGTGAATCTGGCGGCCTGCCGCTCTGACGGCGTGGGTATCCTGCGTCGCACCAGCGGCGGGGCGGCGATTGTAGGCGGGCCCGGTTGTTTGATGTATGCCATGGTGCTGTCCTATCAGTTGCGGCCCGACCTGCGCTCGCTCGACAGGGCGCACCGGTTTGTGCTCGACACGCTGCTGGCCGCGCTTGCGCGGTTTTCGCCCGACGTCCGCCGCCAGGGCACGTGCGATTTGGTCCTGCGGGATCTCAAGTTCTCGGGCAATAGCGTGCGCTGCAAACGGAACCATTTGCTCTATCACGGCACGCTGCTTTACGATTTTCCGCTTCCGGCGATCGGCCGCTATCTGACCCAGCCACCGCGGCAGCCCGACTATCGCCAGAACCGGCCGCACGCGTCGTTCGTCACCAACTTGCCGGCCGGCGCGGCGGAGCTGCGCGAGGCGCTCGCTGCGGCGTGGCGGGCCGAGACTCGAATGACCGACTGGCCTGCCGCGCGTGTGGCCGAACTGGTGGCCGAGAAGTACGCCCGCGAGGACTGGAATTTTCGGCATTGAGCGGCGTGCCACAATCTTCCGCAATCGCCCCCATACGTGCTCGGCATCGACGCTGCATTCCACCGCTCGCAGGCGAGCGATCGGCTAGGATCGGGCAACTCCGGAGCGAAGGAGCGAACATGCGTCGGGTTCGAGCGCAGTGTCCTGCCAACTCAAAACTAGCCCCGCCGGGGCTGCGAATAACTAGATCGCTACGGAAGCGGATGTTAGACTTTAGACAGTAGGGTTATCGCGAGGGTTTCCAAAATGCTCTATCCCTTTCCACCGGATTTGCAGAAGCTGATCGAAGCGCGGTTGGCGAGCGGTCAGTATTCGAACGAGGATGAGGTCCTGCGAGACGCGCTGCGAGCGCTGACCGACGAGGATGAAGACCTCATTGCCGTTCGCGAGGCCCTGGCCGAATGGCGCGCCGGTGACGCGGGCTTGCCCGTATCGGTTGCCTTCGAGCAAGTGCGGCGCACGCGTGACGCCCAAGGGGCGTAAATGGCCTATCAGGTCATCTTTCAGCGGTTGGCGACGCACGACTTGCAAATGGCCTACAAATGGAGTGCTGAGCGCGCTCCTTTGGCCGCCGCCCGCTGGCTTGATCGATTTCAACGCTCCGTGCAAATGCTCGAACAGCATCCGGAGCGATGTCGTCTAGCGCGAGAGAATGGGAAGGTTGAGGTTGAAGTTCGTGAGTTCTTGTTCGGCAAACGTCCCTATGTCTTTCGCGTTGTCTTCACGATTGACGGTGACTGCGTCAGAGTGCTTCGCATTCGACGTGCCCAGCGTCGATTTCTCACACGAGCGGAACTTGGCGAAGCGCTCGATTTGGACGAAGGCAGTCCTGCGCACCCGCCCGATTGAGCCACCGCAGACATATCCGCCCACCGCGAAATTCGTATAATAAATGGTCTCACCGACTGACATTCAGCCGCAGCCGTAACACTCAAACGCAGCGAGGGATCGTCATGGACAAGGAACTAAGAGATCGGGCCGAGGCGATTCAACTGCGGATCACCCACCTGCGAGACTCTCTTTGACTACGCTGGAAAACAATCCCAGGTGACTGCCATCGAACAACGGATGGCCGGCACCGATTTCTGGAGTAATCAAGAGAAAGCCCAGGCCACCGTGGCCGAGCTCAAAGAGCTGCGGACGATCGTCAAACCACTCGACGAGGCGATCACGGCCGGCGGCGACATCCAATCGATGGTCGAGATGGCCGACGAGGACGAAGGTTTCGCTGCCGAACTACCCGGCGAGCTGGACCGGGTCGAAACCCTGGTCGCCGACCTGGAGCTCAAGGGCCTGCTCAGCGGCATGCACGACGCCAAGGGCGCGATCATGACGATCAACGCCCGCGATGGCGGCACCGACGCCAACGACTGGGCCGAAATGCTGCTGCGGATGTATATCCACTGGGCCCAGAAGCACGATTATTCGGTCGAGCTGCTCGACCGCCAGGACAACGAACAAGCGGGAATCAACAACGCGACGCTCGTCATTCGCGGCCCCATGGCCTATGGCTATTTGAAGGGCGAGACCGGCATGCACCGCCTGGTGCGAATCAGCCCTTTCAATGCCGAAGGCAAACGCCAGACCAGCTTCGCCGCGGTCGACGTCTCGCCCGAAATCAACGATTCGGTCGAAATCGAACTCAACGACGAGGATATTCGCGAGGACGTGTTTCGGGCCAGCGGCGCGGGGGGCCAGCACGTCAACAAGACGTCCAGCGCCATCCGACTGACGCATTTGCCGACAAACATCGTCGTGCAGTGCCAGAACGAACGCAGCCAACACAAGAACCGGGCCACCGCGATCAAGATGTTGCGGGCCCGCCTGGCGCGCTTGGAGGAAGAAAAACGCGAGGCGGCCCAAGCGGCCAAGTATCAGGAAAAGGCCAAGACTGGATTCGGCTCGCAGATCCGCAATTACTTCCTGCATCCGGATCAGCGCGTCAAGGATGTCCGCACCGGCCATTATGTGGGCAATTTTCAAAGCGTGCTCGACGGCAACATCCAGGGCTTTTTGGATTCCTTTTTGCGCTGGCGCGTCGGCAAGCAAGACAACAAGCAGGAGCCGGATTGAACGGGCCGTGGGTCATCAAGGCTGGGCCGCTGCACGTCGAATTCTGCCGCCAGGCAGACCGGCTGGCGACATCGTTGCGCTCGTGATCGACGGACGGCGCAACACCGCTGGTCGAGTCAGTGGAAGGCGCGGCCGACGACAACTGGCCTCCCAGTCCGCCGTTTCAGGAAATCCGCATCGAGCCGCGGGCCGCCGGGCGGCACGTCGCGCTGTTGGTCGGCATGGCTGGCAGCAGCCACTGGTCGGCCAGCGTCGAATTGGATCCGGCGCATCGGCCAGGCCACGTTCGACGTGGCGTGCCGCCTGCGGCAGGCCGAGGCGCGCGCTTGCGAGCCGCTACCGCGCCGCAGCGGGATGCCAGATCGAGCGGTTTTACGATGGTGTCCAGATCGTGGACCCGCTTGCCGGGCTTCGCCTGGCGGTGGATTCTCTCGGCCGGAACTCCTCGGTCACGTTGGCCGTGGCCGGCGATACGCTGGGCCTGGAAGTGGCCGCGGGCGCGGCCGGCACGGCGCGCACGGTTCGCTGGAAATACAAGTTTTCCGTGGCGAAATTGTGATTTGGGGCGCTGAGGTTTGGACCTTGATTCCGCGGCCGGCTTGCTCCAAAATGGCGGTTTATTCCACCGCTGTTTCGCACTGGCAGTTTCGGTCAGGGCGATTTTTTACCCGCTGGATAGGCCTGATGTTCGACCAGATCGAGAAACTCAAGCGGGAATATACCGACAAGTATGTCGTGGTCGACGCCGCGCAGCCGGAGCTGGCCCGATTCAACGGGTTTGTCGGTCAGGTCAAGACGGTGAACATGAACGGCCGCGCGCTCGTGCAATTCGACGCCTGGCTGAACATCGGTTGGTACGATATCGATCCCAGCTATTTGAAAGTGGTGCCCAAGCCCGAGCCGGATGCCGAAAAGAAACACGACGCGGCCCGCCAAGAAAGCCACGCCGGCCGACAAACCTGCACCGGCCGGCGCAGCTGCGCTGGCGGCAAAAGCGGGCGCCGCGCCAGCCGGCAAACAGTCGACGGCCGACATCCTGGCCGCGGCGCGCGCCAAGCAGGGCTGCTGCGCCCGCTGCCCGCGCGAAGAAACCCAGCACGGCCGACATCCTCGCCGCGCGCGCGCCAAACAGGGCGCGGCGCCCGCTGCGGCAACTCCCACTGCGTCTTCCTCTACCGCGTCTTCCTCTACGGCGTCTTCCTCTACTGCGTCTTCTTCTGCGGCAAAGGAGCCGGCCAAGAAACCCAGCACGGCCGACATTCTGGCCGCCGCGCGGGCCAAAAAGGGCTCCCAGGCGGCTCCAGTCGCACCCGCGCCGCAGCCCGTGGCCGAGGAGCCCGAGGCCGAGGCCGAACCGGCACCTGCCGACGAGCTCGAATTGGCGGCGAAGGTCGAAACGTCGGCTGCGAAAAAATCCGCCGGCGGCTCCGCTCCCTACCACGACGGCCGAAAAAGTGGCCTGGTGCCGAAAGCACGATACGAAGTAGCTCGGACCTTAGTCCGCAGACTTCCGCGGTTTGCATTCAGCTTTCGATTCGACGATTCACGGATGGATTCGTCTCATGCGCTCGATTTGCTGACGTTGGTGCAAATCGGCCAGTCCCTGCTCGCGCCAGCCGTGGCCTCGGCCGAGTCCGTTTGAAGCGCCCCGCCTGACCGCGCCGTCTGCTGGCAGTTGCCGGTGCGCGGTGCTTGCGCAGCGCCGGCTGCTGCCGTCGCCTTGCGCGGGGGCTTGTCGAATCGCGCCCCGGACCGCTTTTGTTGAAGCTGGGAAGAGTTCACGGCGCACGCAGCACACGTGCTATCGAGCCTCGCCGCGATTCTTCCAGGCCGGCCGGAAATCTTCCGATGTCCGGGCGGCAACGAGTTTTAGCGGCAGACGGCTCGCTCTCCGCGCTGTGGAAACGGGATGACTGGGTCGAGTTGGCGGGCCGGCGGAGTTCTCTCAAACCCCGCGCGTACAGTCAGCCGAATCATCAAATACGGAACAATCGCTCATTTGAGCGCAGCCGGTAGGACCGTCAGAAACGTCGAAATTGGAAAGAAGGATGCAAACCATGGCACGCGGCATCACTTGTCAGACAGTCCTCTACGCGGCGCTGCTGGCGGCGGTGGCCGGCAGCCACAGGGCGTCGGCCGATCAGGACGAGGAGACGGACGAGACGCCGGTTGCGACAACGCGCGGTTACAAGGTCAAGCAACCGGTGCGGTCGTCGTCGGCGGCAGACGATTCGTCCGGCCATGCTCGATCAGTTCGACGACACGGCGCCACCCGAGCCGATGGCATCGCGAGATTCGGCCCCCAAGCCTTGGGCCGACGATCGATTCGGCCGAGCCGATCGATTCACCCGCCGGGCCCCCAGGGCCAGACGTGCCCAGCTGCGAGCAATGCGGCGGCTGCCAGGGCTGCTGCCGGTGCTGCCTGTGCGGTCCGCCCGGACGCTTTTGGGTTCGGGATGAATACATCGGCTTCTGGACCAAGGGCGATTCGTTGCCCGTGCTGGTGACGACCACTCCCACGGGCACCCTGCCCGCCACGACCACGCTGTTCGGCGGAAACAGCGTCAATACGGGATTCCGCTCGGGCAACTGGATCACGGGAGGCATGTGGTTCGACTGCTGCCAGACTTGGGGCCTGCAGGGCAATTATCTTCTTCCTGGGTCCGCAATCGGCAACCTACAACAACACGTCCGACGGCAATCCGGTACTGGCTCGCCCGTTCACCGACGCCACGACCGGCATGGCGTCGCAGCAGTTGATCGCCTTTCCGGGCACCGTGGTTGGCGGCGTCAGCATCAATGACACCAATAGCTTCCTGGGAGCAGGAGCCCTGTTGACCCACAACCTGTGCTGCATGACCTGCTGCGATCCGTGCTGCGATGACGGTTGCGGGCAAAGCTGCTTCCGCGGACAAAACTGCTGCCGCATCGACGCCCTGGCCGGGTTCCAATACTACAATCTGACCAATAATCTCAATATCACTGAAAATCTGACTTCGACCAGCACGACCAGCGGTGTGCCGGTCGGGACCATGATTAAGGTGAACGACTCGTTCCGCACGCAGAACAATTTTTACGGCGGTGCGCTGGGGCTGGTGCTCAACCGTTATCGCGGACGTTGGGTGCATCAGTTGCAGGGTCTGGTCTCGCTGGGCACCAACGCCGAGCGAATCTCGATCAACGGCAATACGACGGTCAGCTTCCCCGGATCGCCGACGTCGGTCAGCCCGGGCGGTTTGTATGCCCTGTCAGAGCAACATCGGAAATTACACGCACAACAATTTCACCGCGATCCCGCAGATATCGGCCCGGCTGGGCTACCGCTTGACCGAGCGGATCACCGCCTTCGTGGGCTATACGTTCATCTACTGGGGCCAGGTGGCGACGGCCGGCAACCAGATCAATCAAACGATCAACACCAACTTGATTCCGCCAGTCCAGGGGGGGGTCCCAACCAACCGGCCTTTACGCTGCACGAAGCGCGGTTCTGGGCGCAAGGCATCACGCTCGGCGGCCAGTTCAACTTCTAACCAGCCCGGGTGGGTTCGGAGCGGTGGGAGAACCAAAAAGGCCTCGCGAGCTTGACGGCTCGCGAGGCCTTTTTTGCATCCGTCGATCCCGGTTGCCGCGCGGTCGTCATCTGCCCGCGGAGGAAACAAAAAAAGGCCGGCGCCTTCGATCAGGCGCCGGCCCGTTAGTTTCAAACCTCCAGCCTATTGCGACGGTGGAGTCGCTGCGAGAAGGGCGGAGTCTGGCCGTGCTAAGCACTGGCACATGGTGACCCAAGCCCACGCAAAAAATTAGTCCCTCCGACGATAGATAGGCTGAAGAGGTTTGAATAGTTCAAAGATGCAAGTACGACAGTCAGGCCCGGCACGGCTTTGCAGCCGCTCGAATCGGCTCTCCCTACGGGGACAGTGACCCGGCCGGGACAGGAATTAGATCGGCAGTTGGCGTGCGATGATTCGGCGAAACTTTGGATTCACCAAACCAGTCATCCCACCGGCGTGACATTATAACGCCGGACGCCATTATAATGTACGTCGCGAATATTCGCTGCGTCGATGCGGACGAAAAAAGGCTTCCAGGCGAGCGCCCGTTTTGCCCTTAGATCCTATCCCGCTTCAGCTTAGCGGGGTTTGGCACGCCCATACCCGACGGGCGCCGATGCGGCACAAGAACCTTCGTCTTCTTCGCCCCACAGAAAAGCGTCGACGGCTTCCTCCAGTTTTTCGAGCGTCTCGTAGTGCCCGGAGGTGATCAAACGCTTTAATTCCGCGATCTTGGCGTCCCGTGCGGCAGCCTCGGTTGCTCGGACCATGGTCACTTCTCCTCCTTGCCAGGTCGTGACAAAACCTTCATTTCCGCCCGAAACGGCTCCCAAGCCGCCCCGCGTGAGCCGCCCAACGCAACCAACGAACGAATCGTTATGCTAGCAGATCGAGCGGGCCGGAAAAATCCAAAAAGGCATGCGCAGCATCAGACTCGGCCAGCCTATCCCCGCTAAATCTTCCCCGCAAGTGGTTGCCCGACGCCAAAAACTGCCGTGAAATTCCGCCAAAAAATCCGCATTCCGGCCAACGCACCCGCTTCGCAGAATTTCGCGGGGCGGTGGAAAAAATGTCGATTGCGCGATGAAAGAGCTTACTTCTTTTCCACCAGCCAGATGTTTCGGAATACCACCGGATTGCTGTGCCACTGAAGTTGGAACGGACCCTTGCCCGGGTATTCCTGGCTCGCGCCCCCTTGGCACAGCCGCGGCAGTTCGTAATCGTCGTGGATCGTCAGGCCGTTGTGCTTGACGGTCATATGCGCGTTCTGGGTTTTTTCTTTCTTGTCATTGTACCGGGCGGCGGTCAGGTCGATGTCGTAGGTCTGCCAGGCGAGGGGTGGCAGGCACATGTTCACCGCCGGCATGGCCAGCGTGTACAGGCCGCCGCACTCCTGGCTCTCGCCTTCCAGCCCAAACGAATCGAGCACTTGCACCTCGTAGCGGTTCTGCAGATAGACGCCGCTATTGGCGCGTCCCTGTCCGCGGGCGGTGGGCATGAACGGCGTGCGGAATTCGATGTGCAGCTTGAAATCCTGAAAATCGTCCTTGCTCATCGCGCCGGCCAACAGCAGATGATCGTTGCTCATCTTGGCGCCGGGAAAATGATCGACGTTGGTGCCGTCGAACAGCACCACCGCGCCGGCCGGCGGCTTCTCACCCAGGGTTGGACTGCTTGCGCTCGACTTTCTCAAGCGTTCCCAGCTTGTCACTCGCCGGAATTGGTAAAGCTCATTTTGCCGTCGGCGACGACGGCCAGCCACTTGTCGGACTTGAAGTTGGTCGTGCCGCCGTCGGTCTTGCCTTTGGCTCGCTTGCGTTCATCCCCTCGTTTCCAGCCGGCGCCGGGCAAGCCGCCGATATAGATCACGGCTTCGAAATTGCCGTCCCCTTCGGCGATGATTTGCACGCCCATCGGCGTGGGCTTGCCGTCGAATTTCAAAGTTCCCTGGTACTCCCCCTGCACGGCGAAATCGGGACCGGCCTTGGCTGGGTCGTCAAAAGCTTCGCCGTCAGCGGCCAAAGCCATGCCGGCCGCGACGTGGCAGAGGAGCAGTCCTAAAAAGCATTCGAGTCGCAGTCGCATCATTGAAAAATACCTGGGCTAAGCGCCGGACGATTTTTTGGCAAAAGGAACCGCCATTTTGGCTGGAAGCAGAGAGGGCCGCAAGCGACGCATAAACAACCGAGCGGCGGAGCGCGGAGAGTACAGCACACGAAAAACTCGCCCGAATCCTCACGGGCTTACCACCACCCTGCGACGGTGCCCAGATGGTTGATGAAGATCAGACTGCCCACGGCGGCCGCACCAAGACTCGCGATCAGCACGCCGGCACTCGAAATGTCCAAAGCCGCTTCGATGTGGGCATGATACTCGTCTGAAATCGCGCGGGCCAAAAGCTCTAAGGCCGTATTAAACAGCTCGGCCGCCAATACGGCCGTAATGCACAGCAACAGCAAACACCACTCCAGCTTCGAAACGCCAAAGATCCAGCCCGCGACGATCACGGCCAGGGCCATGAAAGCGTGAAAGCGAAAGTTGCCTTCGCTGCGCAGGCCGCCAAACAGCCCGCGAAAGGCGGAGCGGAATTTGCAAAAGAGCGTTCGCGGAGGGGCGGCGCCGATTTCTCGGCAGCCAGAGAATTGCGATCGAGCGATTGGTTCATCGTGAGTCTCGTAATCCGGAGCTGAAATTCGATATCGCATACCGAATAACAACTTTGCAACTTGAAGCGCCCGGCGGTCGTTGACCGCCGGCTATGGACGCTTGAGCGAGTAAAACGCGAGTGGACTGGTGACGCTAGGTCGTGTTGCGCGGATTCGCCCGCGCAGATAGACGTCGCCGCCGGTCGATTGTACCTCGACTCCTTCGAGATGCCCCGAATCGCCGACCCGCGCGGCGCCCAAGCCGGCAATCGGTCCCGGCGCGTCCGCTCCGCCGAACAACCGGGGCGCGATGAACGCGTGCACCTCGTCAATTTGCCCGGCGTCCAGCAGGCTGCCGATCAATCGCCCGCCCCCTTCGACCAGCACATTGGTCCAGCGCCGGCGACCCAGTTCCAAGAGCAAAAAATCAAGCCGGCTGGAGTGATCGTCCCCCTGGCAGACCAAAACCTCGCAACCTGCGGCGCGCAGCCGGTCGATGTCCGCTGGCGCAGCCTGCTGACCCACGGCGACCAGCATCGGCACGCGCGTCGCGGTGCGGACCAGTTGGCTTTTGTCCGGGTAGCGCTGCGTGCGTGTCGAGCACGATCCGCGTGGCGGTCCGCACGCCCGGCGGCCGGGCCGTCAAAAGCGGATCGTCCTTGAGCGCCGTTTGGATCCCCACCATCACCGCATCCACACGTCCGCGCAGCTGGTGCACCACGGCTCGCGAGGATTCGCTGGAGATCCACTGGCTTTCGCCCGATCGCGTGGCAATTTTTCCGTCCAGGGTCATGGCCCATTTGGCGATGATCCAGGGCCGCCGCGCTGCCGACCAGCTTGAGATAGGGGGCGTTCAACTGCCGGGCCTCGTCCGCCAAGAGCCCCAGCGAGACATCGATTCCGGCGGCCCGCAATTCGGCAATTCCCAGTCCGCCCACCTGCGGAAACGGATCGCTCGTGGCCACCACCACGCGCCGCAGCCCGGCCCGCTGGATGGCCTGGGTGCAGGGTGGCGTCTTGCCATGGTGGCAGCAGGGTTCGAGCGTCACGAACAGGGTAGCGCCGGACGCGCGAGCGCCGGCGACGCGCAGGGCCTCGATCTCGGCATGCGGGCCGCCGAACCGCCGGTGCCAACCCTCGCCGACGATCTGATCGCCCGCTACGATCGTACACCCGACCATCGGGTTGGGCTCGACCGTGCCTTCTCCTTGACGAGCCAACTCCAAGGCCCGCGCCATGTACCAGGCGTCGAATTCGGAAGGGGACATGGAAGGTTTGCAAACAGGTTGCGACTTCGAGATTCAACCCAGCGTGGCCATATTAGCGAAGCCTCACGAGCCAATGCCGAATCTGCGCCGCTCAATCCATGCCGGGCGTCCAGATCGCGGATTTCTTTCCGCCGCCGCCGGCAGCCGGCTCGGCACCGGGTGTCCAGAGCTTGCCTGTCGGTTCCGCGGCGGCCGGCCCGGGAACGACGCGCCCCGCTTGCGGCGCGGATACATCGCCGGCCAGACTGCCATCGGGCCGGACTACGCCCCATTGGGCCAGCAGCGAATAGAGCGCTTGGGCAATGCCCGGCTCGCGCAGGTGCTGATCGCGAATATGCTGCAGGATCCGATCTGCCGGAGCGACGTCACCGTGACCGATGCGGACCGTCAATTCGATCAGGTCGTATCGGGCGCACGACTTGCCGGCCGCGAGGGCAATGCGTCGGGCCTCGTCGAGATCGGCCGTGGCCTGCGTCAGATCCTGTTCGAGCTGGGCCAGCAGCGCATAAACGGGGGCCTTGTCGACCTGCCCTTCAAGACTGGGCCGCCGCACGACCTCGCGTCCCAGCAATTGCATTGCCGGGCGGAAGCGGACTTCCTGGGCACGGTCGTAGGCCACGAGCAAATCGTGGTCCGACAGTTTGGCGGCGTCGAGCCGGGCCAGCCTAACGTAGGGAAGTTCGAGCACCGAATGGTTGGCCGGATCGATCGGGCCCGCTTCCGGCAATCCCAGTTCGCGGCGCAGCTGGTTGTAATCGGCCGCGGAGAGGCGCGTATCGCCGGCCAGGTCGAGAACCAGAATCGCCCCCAACACCTGGATCCGCTGTTTCGGATCGTGGGCTGCTGCCCGGGCGGTCTGGCCGCCAAAGATGGCCTGGGGCAATTCAGGCCAGCGGGTCAACAATTGCGTGCGGTAGCCTTGAGTCATCAATTCGTGACGGAGCTTCGGCGGAGTGTCGTCCGGCAGATACCACTTGAGCGACAGCACGTCGTCGGTGGCGCTGATCTTGCCGCCCAGTTCTTCCGGTAGCGCAGTCGCCAAGGTTGCCGCCGGCAATCGACGTGAGCACCTGCCGGCAGGCGTCCAGTTCCGGCCGCACCGCCACTAATTCGACGCGGGCCTCGCGGTCAGTCTGCTTGCCGAAAATCAACACCTGGCCGAGGATCAGCGGAATCGCCTCCAGTGTCAGGCCGACCCCGGCGGCCGGCTTGGGCCGGTCCAAAAGCGAGAAATAGCCCTTGGGCGGCGGCGACTCCTCGGCAGCCATGGCCAGCAGATCGCCGGGCATCCGCAGGGCTCGGGGATGACTGCCGAGTTGAACCAGCAGGGCCTCGATGTCGCCGATCGGGTAGACCTGCCGCACGATGTCGACCAAGGTGCTCGATTCGGGATCGAGCAGCTGGGCGGTAGCCGCCGCCTCGACCGCGTCGTCCAGCGGCACGTCGCAGCCGGCATAGGTCCGCCAGGCTTGAATCGCGGCCGGCCGATGGGCCAGCCACGACTGCAGCAGGGCGATGTTTCGCGAGATCGCGGGCCATGCGCCGGCCTTGTCGGCCAGGGCCTGAAATTCTTGGGCGGCGGCCAACCAGCGGCCCGCGCGACCTTTTTCCAAAATCGGCTCGAAGCTGCGTTTCCACAGCGCGTCGGCGGGCGGATCATCGAGCGGTTGATGCTCCTTGAGCAGCAGGTGGACTTCCGGCGAGCCTTGCAGTTGCACGATCAATTGCAAGGCCTGCTCGTCCTTGCCGCCGGACAGGCCGAACTGCAACATCAGATGGGCGCGGGCAGCAACCACTTCGCCCACCGACACCAGCGCCACTGCCACCACACCCAGCGCGTCGTAGACCTGCATCGGCAACTGCGCCTGTGCCAGTTCGATGGCCTGCTGCAACGTTTCCACGGCGGCGAGCGGACTATCCTTCGCCTGGAGGATTGCCGATTCGGACAGAGCGACGGGATTCTCGGGATGCTTTTCGCGAAAGCGGGCCACCGTCGCGGCCGCGTTCTCCGGCTGGCCGAGTTCGGCCTCGAGCATGGCCTTGGTCGACAACAGGCAAGCCCGATCGGGATATTTGGCGTCAAGCTTTTCGACCAGGTCCAGCGCCGCGGCCCGCTGCTCGCCGGAGATCATGCGCGACAGCTTGTCGAGTTCGACCGTCAGGTCGGGGCAACAGAACTTCAGCTTTTTGCCGGTTCCGCCGGGACACGGCGCGTAGGGATCGATATCCATGGCTGCTCGGGTGCAGAAGAATGGTAGAGGAACGTCGCAGCGGACAGGCCGATGCCAGGCTTCGATACGTGGAAGACAAGCGGTAAGCGCAATGCATTCGTTGCGCTGGCATGCCGCCAACCGCCCGATCATGACCTCAGCGTTTCATGATCGTAGCATAGCCCGGGCGGCTTTACGAGCGGCGCGGCACGTGGGACGAAATAGGCGCGCGCCGACATCGACTGAAAAAGGGTAATCCGCAACCGTCGGTCAGCGGCACGGCTAATGAGCCGCAGCCAGCGATTGCCGCTTTTGGGCCACCAGCGCCAAGAGCGCCTTCTGGGGCTCCGTGAATTTCTTGATCCCCTCGGTCATCAGCGTCGTTTCCAGATGCTCGACGTTCACTTTGCGATCGATCTCGGCCAGCACGTCCGGCGGCGGCAATTCGTCGATGGCGCGAGCGAAAGTGCGGCCGCTCTTTTCCACTGCGTCGTTGGTCGCCGGCGGATTGGTCTCGATGTCGCTGCCGGCAAAAGCCGCCACATATTTCCAAGGCAGGATCTTCCGGTTTCTTGGTGCCGGTGCTGGCGAACACGATCTCCTGCGCGAGCGGCAATTTCTTGTCCTGCCAGAAGTCGCAATTCTCGCGCCAGATCCGCTTGGCCCCGACGATGCCGACCTGGCCTTGAGCGGCGGGCGAAAGTTCGGGCACGTGCTGCTCGGTGTAGACGTCGACGCGCGAGACGAAAATGCTGTACACGCTCTTGAATCTGTCGAGCTTGCCGTGCCGCTGGGCACCGCGCCAAATGGCTTCGCGCGCGGCATGGTATTGGCGGGAAGTGAAACAGAGCGTGACGTTGACCGTGATTCCGTGGGCGGCCAGCTCCTCGATCGCCTCGATACCGGCCGGCGTGGCCGGCACTTTGATCATGCGGTTCTCATGTCCGGCCGACCATTTCTTGCCCAGTTCGATGTAGTTTCGCACTCGCTCGGGCATGCGGCGGTCCCAGTTTGGGATCTTCCAGCAGCGGATCCAACTCGAAGCTCACGTAGCCGTCGTTGCCACGCGTTTCGCGGCAGACGGGCAGGAACACCTGTTGAGCCTCGCGCACCAGTTCGTCGGTCATGCGCCAGGCAATACCGGCATCGTCCAATTGCTCGTGCATGAGCTGTTCGAGCTGCCGATCGAACCGGCCGGTCTTGATCAAATCGGACAGGATGATCGGGTTGGAGGTGGCGCCGGTCGCCCCCAGCGCCGATTGCGCGATCAGATCCGGATCGATCGAATCCAGCCACAGCTTGGTACCGCTGGCAATCAGGCTTTTGAGTGGTGATAGCATCGGAATTGCTCCCTTGGGAATACGCTAAATCGCCGTGCGCAAACCGCTGCGGTGCAAACGGCCGCGACGTTGATTGTTTCCGGCCGGCCGGCAAAAGGCAAGTAGCAAGGCGCCGTGGGCGGAAACCGTCGCAAAATCTTTTGTAGTCATGAGTAACGATGCATATAGCGGAAGGCAGCTAGTTCCCGCGACAACGGGGGCGGCAAATGGAGAAGCTGGCGAGAATGCCCGAATTCTTCCGGTTCTAACGATTATTACTGCTTTTTGGACTGCGAGATGTCCGATTAGGCAAGAGAGCGTGGTGCGCAGGCGGATCGGCTACCGCTGCTTGTGCCCTCGCGCCGTGTTCGCTGTCAAGGAGAGAATGGTGGGGGTCCCTCGGCTAATCATCTTCCGGATTCTGTTCCTGCTGTCGGCCTCGAGCGCCGCACTGGTGGGCCGCGCCGGCGATTGGACATTCGGTCCGCCGCCCCTCAACGGGCGGACCCGCTCGAGTGCGCCGACGAGCGGCGCGACGAGCGGCAACTCGCCGTCACAGAACCGGCAAGCCTCTTTTCAGGATCCGCCCGAGCCGTCGTCGGCATCGCCCGAGCCGCCGCAGAATCCCATCCCGGAGCCAGTGCCGGTGCCTGCTGCGCAGCCCCCCGGTGCGGAGACCCCGCTGCCGAATTTCGATAATATCAGCCCCGATGGCGACCAACTGCTGCCGATTGCGATGCCTGACGATAGTCAGGCCTGGACGCCGCCGCCGGCGCCGACCTTCAGTTCGGGCAGATGGTTCAACCGCGGGCGGTGGTTCGTGCAACAAGAGGTGACGTACTTGCAGCGGTCGGAGAAAAAGTACACCAATTTGGCGACCGACTTCTCCGACATCAACCAGATTCCAGCCTTCGATCGCAATCATTTCCGCACGCAGAAGGGTCTGGGCTTCGCGCCCGGGGCTCGGGTGACGGTGGGCGCGTATCTGGGACTCGATCCTTGGAACCGCGATAGCTCGGTCGAGTTCACCTATTTCGGGCTCAACAATTGGTCTGTGACCCGCGGCCTGACATCGCTTGGGCCCAACGGCTTGTACACCGACTTCGATCCGACATTTTCAGCGCCCGGCTTCACGCAAGCCAATGCGATGCAATACGTGAGCAGCTCGCGCTTCGAGAGCTACGAGGTCAATTTCAAGTTGGCACGGCGGTTGGGCGCGCGACCGGATGGTGCTCTCGCGCGAGGGCGCCTGGGTCCGCGAATTGGCGCCGAACCTGGTTCCGAGTGTTTTCGGTGGGTTGCGGCTGGCGACGCTCAACGAGAGCTTCAACTGGCTGAGCGAGGGGACAAACCCGGCCACAACATTCGGACAATACAATATCCGCACGCACAACACGCTGTGCGGCGTCCAGTTCGGTTCCGCGATGAACTATCAGCAAGCCGGTTGGCGCGCCGGCATCATCATTCGCGGCGGCCCTTATCTCAATTTTGCGGATCAGTTCACGGTGGTCGAGGGCATCGGCCCCACGCCGACCGGCGGCAGTGCAACCATCAACCGCAACGAATCGAACCAGTCGACCGCACTTGCGTTCCTGGGCGAAATCAACATGAACGTCGCCTACTACTTCAGACCGAATATCGCGGTGCGCACCGGTCTCGAAGTCATGTACCTGACCGATCTGGCATTGGCCGACAAGGAAATCACGTTCGTGCAATTGAACCCGGCCAAGATGTCGGCCTCGCACGAAGTCCAAATCATCGGCTTCACGCTGGGTTTCGAATGGAATTGGTAAAGCCGTCGAAATGACAAGCAAAGTGGACGACCCGTGAATCGGCCAGCCTGGCCTGGCCGCGAAACCGGCATGGAACCCTCACGGGCAGCCCGATAACTCAAACGATCCATCCCTATGAATCTCTTCTTCAGTCGCCATAGTTTCAAGATCATCGTGCTGGTGATTTTTCTGCTCCCGGTGCTCAGCCGCGGCGCGCGGCTGGCAATGACCAGCAACGACAATAAGGTCGAGGATTGGCTGCCCAAGGAATATCCGGAGACCCAACACCTCAAGTGGTTCAAGCAACACTTCGAAAATGAGACGTTTATTCTCGCCAGTTGGATCGGCTGCACGCTCGACGATCCGCGACTGGAACTGCTCGAAGCCAAACTGCTCACGCACGTCAACAAGATCTACCCCAAGCCCAGAACGCTGATTCAGGCCGGCTGGCAAAAGCTGTTTCCGCCTGCCCAGCCTCCCGAACCGGTGATCGGTCCGCCGATGTTTCAAAGCATCGAAACCGGCCGAACCATGCTCGCGCGACTCACCGAAGGCACTTCGAAGCTCTCGGAGGAGGAAGCTTCGCGGCGGCTGGCCGGGCTGTTCGTCGGTCGAGAAGACCCCAACCAGACTTGCGCGATCATCTCGCTGACCGACGAGGGCAAGCGCGATCTGCGCGCACACACTCGACGAACTCTACGCAATCTGCAACGACGACCTCGGCTTGCCCCGCGACCGGGTCAAGCTGGGCGGGCCGCCGGTCGACAATGTCGCGATCAGCACCGAAGGCGAACGGACGCTGGTGCGACTGTTCGGGCCGGCGGGCATCGTGGGCCTGTGCCTGGCCTTCTGGTGCCTGCGGAGCACGCGTTTGACGATGATGGTCTTTGTCACCGCGCTCTACGCCGGCGCGATCAGCCTGTCGATCGTGTTCTATTCCGGCAGCGCCATGAACGCCATCCTGTTGACCATGCCCGCGGTGGTCTATGTGGCCGGCATTTCCGGCGCCATCCATTTCGCCAATTACTATCGCGATTCGGCGGTGGAAGGGGGCGTCGAGGGGCGCCGGCGCGGGCGGTGCACCACGCCTGGATCCCCTGCACGCTCTCGGCGATCACGAGCGCCGCGGGCCTGGCTTCGCTGTATACCAGCGAACTGATCCCGATCCGGCTGTTCGGCGTGTATACGGCGCTGGGCGTCTTGACCACGCTGGGCCTGTTGTTTCTGTTTCTGCCGGCCTGGATGCAGCTCTGGCCGATGAAGAAAGACAGCGCCCTGGACGGCGGCATCCCCAAGATCGAAGACCTGGCATTGCCGGTCCGCTGGCGGCGGATTCTGAGCGGCGTTTTGACGCATTGGGGATTGGTATTTACCGCCGGCGCGGCGCTGATGATGTTTTGCGCGGTGGGTCTGACGCGCATCAACACCTCGATCAAGCTCACGAAACTATTCTCCTCCGATGCCGAGATCATCAAGAACTACGAGTGGTTGGAGAAGAACCTCGGTCCGCTGGTGCCGATGGAAGTCGTGCTGAAAATCGACAACTCACAGTGCAAACTCACGATGCTCGAACGGATGGAACTGGTCGATCGGATTCAAGCCGGCCTCAAAGAGATTCGCGAAGTCGGCAACACGCTCTCGGCCGTGACGTTCGCCCCCTCGTTGGAAATCAAGCGGATGGGTCCGCTCGTTTCCAAGGCCAGCGCCCGCGGCATCTGGAACAAACGGCTCGAAGCGCACCGCGACGAATACATCGACGGCGGCTTTCTGGCCGAAGACGACCACTTCGAGTTGTGGCGAATCAGCACCCGCGTCGAGGCGCTCAACGACGTCGATTACGGCATGTTCCTCAACGACCTGCGGGCGAAAGTCGAACCGGTGCTCGTGGCCGAGCGAACGCGCATTCTGAACCAGCGCGCCAAAATGGCTCACCAGCCGATCGACGCCGAGGCGGTCGCCGCCGCCGTGCAGCCCACGGCCGCCGACGAGCAGCCGCTGGGTATCGGCGCCGTGTATACCGGCCTGGTTCCCGTGGTTTACAAAGCCCAGCGCGAGATGCTCATCGGGTTGGGTTGGAACTTCATTACCGATCTGTTGACCATCGCCGCCGTGATGACCGTCGTCTTCCGCGACCTGTCGGCCGGCCTGATCCTGCTGGTGCCCTCCGTTTTTCCGGTCGTGATCGTGTTCGGCCTGATGGGCTGGTTCGGCGTGACGATCGACGTCGGCACGATCATGACGCCGACCGTGGCCTTGGGGGTCTCGGTCGACGACGTCGTGCATTTTCTGATCTGGTATCGCCGTGGGCTTTCGGAGGGCAAGAGCCGGCGCAATTCGATCATGCTGGCTTACGAAGGCTGTGCCCGGGCCATGTATCAAAGCTGGGCCGTGCTCGGCTTGGGCCTGGCGGTTTTCGCGCTCAGTTCGTTCGTGCCTACGCAGCGCTTCGGCGCCATGATGTTTTGCCTGCTGACCGCGGCCTTGCTGGGCAACTTGCTGATGATGCCGACCGTGCTGGCGAGCCCGGTGTCGGCCCTGTTCGGCCGCCGGTTGATTCGCAAAGCCAAGGCCGCGGCTGCCCAGTCGGCGGCCGTCAGTCCGGCCGACGAGGCCTTCGGGCAAGCGCCGAGCGGGCCTCATGCGACGGTGCCGGCTCCGATGGGGCACGACAGCCCGCATCGTTCGGTTCGCAGCTAAGCGGACCCCCTTTCGCCGATTTTCCGACCGGCAAGCTGCTATAATCGCAGCGTCGCGCGGCACCAGAGCCCGCCTTACGATGGAATGGCCGATTTCCGATAGGAGCACGTAATGGACGATCCCCAGGACCTGGTTTCGGTCTATCAGGCGGCGAATCCGACCGAAGCCCATCTGGTGATGAATTTGCTTCTGGACGAAGACATTGACGCCCAAGTCTCCGAAGAGAACGAGCCGTTTGCCGGCTTGCCCGTCGTGCCCCCCGATGTGCTGGTGCGGAAGGCGGACGAAGCCCGCGCACGGGCGATTGTGGCCGAGTACGATCGCGAGCAGGAAGAGCGGGCGGAGCGCCCCGATTGGACTTGTCCGCAGTGCAAGGCCACGGTCGTGGGCCCGTTCGACGAATGCGACGTGTGCGGCGCACCGCGGCCCGGCACCGAAGACGCCTGAACAGGTTTGCTTGGGAGCCTGGTGTTTTGATTTAGGAATCGTTGTTTGATTTCTGCGAAGGAGGAAATGTCAGCCGTGCGGCACGAACAATTGTGGGCACCCTGGCGATTGGGGTACATCCAGGGCAAAGACGCCCCCGCCCAAGTACAAGGGAGCGAAGCGGATTCCGTCCAGGGCGATCCCCAACCGCTGGCCTACCTGCCAGGAGCCGATCCGGCCTGTTTCTTGTGCCGCGGAATCGCTCGAGCGCTCGGATCGCAGGAATCTGATCGTCGAGCGCCATGCGCACGCGGTGGTGATGCTCAATCGTTATCCTTACAACAACGGCCATTTGCTTGTTGCCCCGCTGGCCCATAAAGGCCGATTAGATCAACTCGACGAGCGGGAGCATCTCGAATGTCAACGCGCCCTGACCGGTCTGGTCGGGCTGCTTGAGCGGTTGATCTGCGCCGAAGGCTTCAACATCGGGCTGAACCTGGGACGCGTGGCCGGAGCGGGGCTCCCGGGGCACTTGCACTGGCACATCGTGCCGCGGTGGAACGGCGACACCAATTTCATGTCCTCGCTGGCGGGCACGCGAGTCATTCCGCAGTCGCTCGACGCGCTCTGGGAGCTGCTCCGCGAAAATCTCGACGGCAAGGCCACGCCAGCCTGACGGCCGCTGCGGCCTCGCGCAAGCGAAGACTAACCTCGCGAAAATGAACACAGCCCGATGAATGCCGTGAAAGCCGACCGAGACGATTTGTCGTCGAGTTCACACCCGGCGCGCACCTGGACCGACGAACACCAGCCGGTGAGCACCGCGCTGCTGCACTCGGTTGCCGCGCGTGAGGCGGCCCTGCTGGCCCCTTACGCAATGCACAGTTTGCAATCGGCCGGCCGCAAACATCCTGAAGCCGGCCATCCCTATCGGGGGCCATTCCAGCGAGACCGCGATCGGATCGTACACAGCTCGGCTTATCGGCGGCTGAGTTTCAAGACGCAGGTCTTCACCGGCGACCTGGGCGATTATCACCGCACTCGTCTGACCCATACCCTGGAGGTGGCCAGCGTGGCCCGGACCATCGGCCGCGCACTGGCGCTCAACGAGGACCTGATCGAAGCCTTGGCCTTGGTCCACGACCTCGGGCATCCGCCGTTCGGACACTCCGGAGAAGACGTCCTCGATGAATGCCTGCGGCAGGTCGGCGGATTTTCGCACAACACGCAAGCGCTGCGTATCGTCGAAGAGCTCGAAATCCGCTACCACGACTTTCCCGGCTTGAATCTAAGCTCTGAAGTGCTCGAAGGACAATCCACCCGAATCCGCAAGCAGGCCGGCAACTCTCGACCCCTGCTGGAAGTCCAGGTCGTCGAGGCCGCCGACAGCATTACGTATGACACGCACGACGCCGACGACGCGCTGGAACTCGGTCTGCTCACGCTCGATGAACTCTTGGAAACGCCGCTTTGGGACGCCGCCCGGCGGCGCGTTCAGCAGCGCAGTGCCGGACTTGAAACCGGCGAACTACGTCGGGCCGTGCTGCACGAGTTGATCGATTGGCAAGTCGGCGATCTGCTCGCATGCGCCACCGGCCGCTTGGCCACGGGCGAATTCGACAGTGCCCGGTCGGTTCGCGACGCGCCCCCGATCATCGCCGCCACCAAGGAATTAGCCGAACAAAAAGTGAATCTCGAACGATTTTTGCAACAGCGTGTCTATCGGCACCCGCACGTGCTTGAACACCGCGATCGAGCCCAGCAGCTTCTCAGAGAGATGTTCCAGCGGCTCGTGGAGGCCCCCGACCTCTTGCCGGCGGAAGCCCGCAGACGCGTCGACAAGGATGGTATCCACCGTGCGGTGGGGGATTATCTGGCCTGCATGACCGACCGCTTTGCGTATCGAGAACATGGACGATTGCTGGCGACGCAGGAGGCAGGCTAGAATCTGCGGGTCGAGCCGTCTAAGATGGTTGTTGTTTGGTTCCCGCCGCGAGCACGTCCCGCCTGCGTCACCTTTGGCCTGTTCGGATTTTACGGTCGCCCATGGCTTTAGTCGTTTTGCGCTGCGTGTTTCTGATGGTGGCGGCTGGGCTGGGCGTGCAGCTCGTTCGATCGCAAGCCCTGCCGCAAAACCCGGATTGGCTGCCGTGGGCAGTCTTCGGCGGGGTCATGCTCGTGTCGGCCTCCGTGATCGCGCTCGACGTCCTCACACGCCACAAACATATCGACATCCTGTCGGGCGTGTATTTTGGCTTGATCGTGGGCCTGTTTCTGACCTACGTGTTGCGGCTGGCCCTGAGCGCCATCTTGCCCGAAAAGGGCGCCGTGACTCCCTGGGTCGAGCTCGTGCTGGGCATGGTGCTGTGCTACACCTGCATCAGCATGCTTCTGCAGACCAAGGACGATTTCCGTTTTATCATTCCCTATGTCGAGTTCGCCAAGGAAGTCAAAGGGCTCAAGCCCTACGTCCTCGACACCAGCGTGGTGATCGATGGCCGGATCGCCGACGTCGTCGAGACGCAAATCCTCGACAACCAGCTGATCATGCCGCGGTTCGTGATCAGCCGAACTGCAAGCCATCGCCGACAGTTCGGACCGGCTGCGCCGCACCCGCGGACGCCGCGGGCTCGACATCCTCAACCGGCTGCGAGCCAATCCGGCCGTCGATCTGCAAGTCTACGACCGCGAACTGCCCGAATTCGTCGGTCAGCCGGTCGACATGAAGCTGGTGCTGCTGGCCAAGCATCATCGACGGCAAGATCGTCACCAACGATTACAACCTGAACAAGGTGGCCCGGCTGCAAGGCGTGGGCGTGATCAATCTCAACGAACTGGCCAATGCGCTCGAAGCCCACGTTCCTGCCGGGCGAGAATATCGAAGTTCGCATCGTCAAAGTCGGCGAGGAACCCGGACAGGGGGTCGGCTATCTGGACGACGGCACGATGATCGTCGTCGAAGGCGGCCGCGACCACCTCAACAAGACGATCAAGGTCGCCGTCACCAGCGTGCTGCAAACCAGTGCCGGCCGGATGATTTTCGGCCGCTACGATGGAGCGGTCCGCATCGCCACGTAAGCAGCGCGTGGCAAGCCCCGCGCGGCAACCGGCGCATTGCCCGCTGCATCTTCGCCGCTACATCTTCTCGACCACGCGAATGCCGAGCAACCCCAGGCCCAGCCGCAAGGTCCGGGCGGTCAGGTCGCACAGCAGCAGCCGGCTGGTGCGCAGCGCATCGCTTTCGGCCCGAAGGACGTGGCATTGCTCGAAAAAAGTCGAGTACCGATTCGCCAGCTCGAACAGATAAGCAGTCAGAAAGTTCGGCCGGTAGTCGGCCACGACCAGTTGGAGCGCTTCGGCAAACTGCAAGATCGCCAGTCCCAGGGCCCGCTCGGCCGGGTGGCTGACGACGATTTCACCCGCCCTCGGCACGCAGCGCGGCCGCGTCGATTCCGGCCTTGTGAAAGATGCTGCTGACCCGGGCGTGGGCATATTGCATGTAGGTGGCCGTGTTGCCGTTCATGGCCAGCATTTTGTCGTAGCTGAACTCGTAATCGCTGGTGCGGTTCTGCGACAGGTCGGCATATTTGATCGCGCCGATGCCGACCGCTTCGGCCACGGCGCCGTCGATCCGCTGGGCTCAGCTCCGGCGGTGTTCTCGCTGACGATCGCCAGCGCCCGCTCGACCGCTTCGTCCAGCAGGCCGTCCAGTCCCACGGTGTCGCCGGAGCGGGTCTTGTAAGGCTTGCCGTCGGGTCCCAGCACGGTGCCGAAGGCCACGTGAGCCAGCTCGATGTTGTCGTAACCCCACAGCCTGGCCGTGGCGAACAACTGCTCGAAGTGCAGGCTTTGGCGATGATCGACCACGTACAGAATCGCATCCGGCCGCCAAACGTCGACCCGATATTGAATCGTGGCCAGATCGGTCGTGGCGTACAGAAACGCCCCGTCCTGTTTGCGGATGATCAACGGCGCGTCGTGGCCGGCGATGAAGACGCAAGTCGCGCCTTCGCTCTGGCGGGCAATCCCGCGGCGCTCCAGATCGGCCACGACGCCGGCCAGCCGATCGTGATAAAAACTCTCGCCCAGCGTGTAGTCGAAGCTGACCTCGAGCCGGCGGTAGAGCCGCTCGATGTCTTCCCTGCAAGCCGGCAGAAACTCCTGCCACAGCTTCAGGTTCTCCGGGTCGCCCGCGTGCAATTTGGCGGTTTCGGCCAGCACGGCCGCTTCGATGTCGGCGTGCGTGTGCAGATAGTGCATTGCCGAGGGATCGCTTTCGACGTCGGCGATTCGGGCTTCCAGCCCAACTAGCTCTTTTTCCAGTTCCGACCGTTTTTGCTCCGCCTTGTGCCGGGCCTTGGCGGCCTCCTTTGCGGCCTTGGGATCGGCAACCGCGGGGGCAGATTGCAGCTCTTCGACCAGCCGCGCGGCGCTGGCGATCGCCTCTCGCACGAGCGGCAGCCGGCGGCGCGAGGCATGATAGTCGACCAGCCGATTCACCAGCCGATAAAGCCGGCTCAGTTCGGCCACCGGCCTGTGGCCGTAAGCCGCCGGATCGACGAAGTGCTTGAACCCGTAAATGATCATGCCGAACTGGGTGCCCCAATCCCCCATGTGATTGTCGCTAATCACGCGATGCCCCAGAAACCGCAGCACCTGGTCCAGCGCCGCGCCGATCACGGTCGAACGGATATGGCCCACGTGCATCGGCTTGGCCACGTTGGGCGCCGAGTAGTCGATCACATACGTTCGCGGCTTGGCGACCGGCGCCACCCCCAGCCGCTCGTCCCGGAGCGAGTGGCCCAACTGGCTCGCGAGCCAGTCGTCCCTTAGCCTTAGGTTGATGAAACCAGGGCCGGCAATCTGGGGCGGCTGGCAAAAATCCTGCACGTCGAGTCGGGCGACTATTTCAGCAGCCACCTCGCGCGGATTGCGGCCCAGTCGCTTGCCCAAAGGCATCGCGCAATTCGCCTGATAATCTCCGAACGCGGCATCCTGCGCCGGACGAATCATGGCCAACAAGGGTTCGAGCTCGCCTGGGTCGCTCACCAGTTCGCCGAGTGCCCGGCGGAAGCGATCTTGCAGCTCGCTGAGGATGTTCATGACGCTGAGTTTGCCACCCGTAGCGAGCGTGTTGCAACCCCAAAAGGGGATCCCCCAGCGCGCTGCGGCGGCAATTCAAGCCGCGTACCACGTGGCGTCGTGCGGTCGGTGCCCTGACCGCGCATTTAGCGCGGACGAATGGCGACAACCGGCGGGGCGGCCGAACTTTCCAGCGGCACTTTTTTGGAGCCCGACCAGAGTTGTTCCAGCGAGTAATACTCGCGCGTCTCTTCGTCGAACAGGTGCACCACGACGTCGCCGAAGTCCAACAGGATCCAGCGGCTTTCGACGTAGCCCTCCAGCCCGCGCCGGCGGTCGCCGAAATCCCGCTCCAGGACCTGGTCGATCTCCTCGCTGATCGAGTGCAACTGTCGCCGGCTGGAGCCGGTGACCAGGACGAAATAATCGAAAACCGGGGTCAACTCGCGAAGATCAAGCACTACGATGTCGCGGCCGCGGTTCAACTCTGCGGTTCGGGCGGCTGCCAATGCCCGACTCAAACTCCGATCCGAGCGCTCGACGGTCTGTTCCAAGGCGACGGCCAAAAGTGTCCTTTCGCAAAAAGCCGAGGTGAAGCGGGGCAAGCCTCTCCATTCTACTCTGGCCGGCAGCAGAAACGAAGAGTGCCAGCGACCCGGTAGTGGGTGAAATCTGAGGTGGTCGGGCGGCAGCGTCTAGCCGGCCTGCCCCTCAAAGAGACCGGGCAACTTCTTTTTGACCGGCGGAAGCCCCTTGACCATGATCCTGCCCTGCGCAAGCCGGACCATTTGGGCATCCTCTGAATACAGATAATCCGCGCCGGCCGCGATCGAACTGGCCAGCACGTTTATGTCAGCCTTGACCTGCGCCCGCGTCAGTCCGTATTCGACCCCGATTTCCTTGAGGGAATTCCAGTTAGTTTGTAAATCGGCGGCTATGTCAGCAGCCTTAGCATCAAACGGCGCGATGATGATGCTGCGTGGTAGCGATGCGATCAACTGGCGGCGACGAGCATCATTGTAGCCGACCAAGAATTCAGCGAAAGACTGCGCGGGCAGGTAGATTTGCTGGCGATCTTCGCTGCATTGTTGAAAGAATGCGGCGGAACGCCCAATCATTTCCCGGCGATTTTCGGTTGCCTGCCGCTTGATGCCCCAAATCAGAATTTGGGCGTCGATGCTGATGGACATTATTCAGACTCTGGCGCAAATTCGCAATGTATTCGTCCGGGTCAACATCGTCCCAAAAGTCCCCTGAGGTTTCTCGCAAGACATTGATCGTCTCAAGCAAGCTGGCGCTGTCGTCGAATGGCCCAATTCCAGTAATCTTAAAATCGACAAGTGACCAGTTCGCGCTAGACCACTTCGCCTCGCCCTCAACAGTGATCCGGCGATAGAGAAGCGGACCAAGAGAAATTGCCAATTGCTCGCCGGCAATGGCCGCCGTTAGGCGAGTGCCATTGGGAATGGCCAATTGGGCCGTTGGGCGCGGGGTGCCACCGACGCGGAGAAGCCTCGCCGTGAGCGAGGTAATGCCGCTGACAATAGCGTCCGTTATGAAATCGGTATCTGGTGTAATCTCGGCCGACGGCATTCCGTTTGTCCCGGAAAATTTGACGACCCAGTCTTTGTGTTTCGCCTTTGATCGAATCTGGAGAAGGCTTTCGCGGGCCTTCTCGGGGATCGGCGATAGATCGCGCGATGCAATTGCGGTCGCGCATTTAACGGCCGCCTTGTATGCCGCTGGATCGACCATGACAGCAAATCCCGCGCTGCTTTTTTTGACCGCGACTAGATGAAGGTCGGACTGACGGCCGGCGACAAACGTCATTGCCGACTCAAATGCGTGCAAAACTTCGTGCAGATCGCGCAACCGAACCGTTTCAGGCGCGACGCCGTGCCCGTCGATTTTGATTTCAAAAGTTTCGTCTGCCACAGGGCGAACCGATCGGTCGTTAGCGTGTCTGTCTTGAACTGCCCGCTTGTATTCTACCACGCCGAAATGCGGGCAATCCCGTCCCCCTTACACGGGGATGGCGGCCCGGGCCTCGGCGGTCCAGCGGTCTTATAAACCGCGTTAGGGACCGGCACAATGCCGGCTGGGTTCGACTCCCCCGCTTTCCGTTTAGAGGCCCTTTTTGCTGCGCCTCAGAGGCCCCACAAGGCCCCTAATCGCCATTGTAACCGCTCCGGATCGCGTCCAGCCCTTCGATCTCGCCAGCGCGTCCAGCCTGTCCATTAGGCCCTCCGGCACGCTGACGGCGACCGTCTTGACAGACCCCTCCGGGTCGGCTGGCCTGCGCCCGGCGCCCTCGCGCACCGCCCCGCGTTTCTTTTTTTGCCATTTTCCACAACCTGTTTGAATCCATATTGACAATCAAACTGTGAATCAATATAATGGATTCAACGTTGGCAGTCAAGCCAACAAAAAACCCCGGAAGGATTGGCGTCCGACCGGGGCGAGAAACAACCAGGCTTTCGCTAGGCTGCTCCGACAAAAGCCATTCTAGCGAGGGCCGCAATCGAAAGCGACTCTCAAATGATGATAGCTTGTGCCCACGCCCAGAAACAAAAGCACGGTAAAGACCGACACGGAAACCAGCGATACAAATGCTGCCTATGCGGCAAGCGACTGACAGAGGCCCAGCCCAAGCCGCTTGGCAATATGTATGTGCCGGTTTCCGATTCCAAGCTGGCCTTACGGCTGCTGGTCGAAGGTAATTCGGTTCGCGCCACGGCTCGCATTACTGGACTCGACAAGGCGACGATCTTGAAACTGATCGTGCTGTTTGGCAACGCCTGCCAGCGGTTCATGGATCGCAAGATGCGCGGACTGACGCTGACGCATTTGCAGTTCGATGAGCAGTGGACCTACGTTGGAAAAAAGCAGAGCCGGTTGACCATGACCGAGCGTGAGTATTCGAGCGAGATTGGCGACGTGTACCTTTGGACCTGCATCGATCAGAAAACCAAACTCATGCCCGGTTTTCTGATCGGCAAGCGGAGCGCGGACAATGCCCGACGGTTTATGTCGGACATTGCCGGACGGTTGGTTTTCCCGAACGCCCACGCGAGCGATGCTCGCGACTACCAGCCCGGCGGATACAAGCCGATCACTCAAATCTCGACAGACTGCTTTGCGGCCTACCCGGAAGCGGTTGACCTGGCGTTTGGCCCCTACGTCAAGTTTGGAACGATCCGCAAGGAATACCGCAACGCCACGATGATCTATACCCCAGGCGAAATGGTCGGCACGGTCCGCAAGGGCATTCGAGGGATAGACAGCCAGAACGCCCGAACAATATGCACCAGCCACGTAGAACGCCTGAATGGGACTCAGCGGCTTTTCCTCAAAAGGCTGAACCGGCTGACCTACTGTTTCAGCAAGAAAATCGAAAACTTGGAGGCGGCTTTCGCCATGTTCGCTGCCTATTACAACTTCTGCTGGCAGACTAGAATGCCGGGCAAGAGCGGGAAGCTGCGATCTACGGCCGCGATGATGGCCGGGATTGCGGGGCACGTTTGGTCGTTCGATGAACTTTTCGAGGCGGTGCTGAGCCAAGCATGAATACGCTCTACTACGGCGACAATCTCGACATTCTGCGCCGATACGTCAATGACGAATCGGTCGATCTGGTCTATCTCGACCCGCCATTCAACAGGCGCAGAACTACAACGTGCTGTTTGCGGAGCAAGACGGAAGCCGTTCGACGGCGCAGATTCAGGCGTTTGAGGATACGTGGCGATGGGACCAGTCGGCCGCGCATGCTTATCAGGAGATTGTAGAAACGGGGGGGGGGTGGGCAAGTCTCTCTTGTGATGCAGGCGTTTCGTCAAGCCATTGGCGAAAACGACATGCTGGCCTATCTGTCGATGATGGCGCCGCGATTGGCGGAGCTGCGCCGTGCCCTGAAGCCTACGGGATCGATTTACCTGCACTGCGATCCGACGGCGAGCCATTATCTGAAAATTCTAATGGATGCGGTGTTTGGGCCGGCGAACTATCGAAACGACATTATTTGGAGACGATCAATCAACCCCAAGGGGTCTCAGCATAAGTCGCGAAAATTCGGCATTTACACAGACAACATTCTGTTTTACTCGGCTTCGGACGAATTCTTTTTTGATTTGGATTGCATCCGAGTTCCGCTTACCCAAGAAGAGCTAACGGAAAAATATGATCGGAAGGATGACATTGGGCCATTCTACGATGGCCCCGTTGTACGCGCGCCATCAATGGGCCTGCGCCCGAATCTCGTATACGAATACAAAGGCTTCACCCCTGGGCCTGAAGGGTGGCGCATGACCCTCCCGGAACTAATCGCCCTTGATGAACGGGGCGATGTCGGCTGGCCAAAGGGCGGCAAGCCGTATCGTAAACTTCGCCCGGCCGATGACAGGGGCAAGCCAATTGGCAGCCTTTGGGACGATATTTCTGTTCTCAATTCGCAAGCCGATGAGCGGCTTGGATACCCGACCCAAAAGCCCGTTGCGCTGCTCGAGCGCATCATAAAAGCCAGCAGCAAACCCGGAGACACGATCCTCGATCCGTTCTGTGGTTGCGGAACCACGATTGACGCGGCGCAAAAGCTCGAACGAAATTGGATCGGCATTGATATAACCAGCTTGGCCATCACGCTCATCAAAAGCAGGCTCCGCGACACCTACGGCGATACAGCGCAGTTTGAAGTGATCGGCGAGCCGACTGACATCCACGACGCCGAGCGGCTGGCCGCTGATGATCCGTACCAGTTCCAATGGTGGGCGCTCGGCTTGGTCGCGCGCGTCCGACCGAACAAAAGAAAGGCGCCGACAAGGGAATCGACGGCCGGCTTTTCTTCCACGATGAACAAGAGGGCGGCGCGACCAAGCAGGTCATCTTTTCGGTAAAGGCAGGTCACGTCACGGTCAACCAGCTACGTGACCTGCGCGGGGTCATGGACCGCGAGAAGGCAGCAATCGGAGTTCTGCTATCTCTGGAGCCGCCAACGAAGCCCATGCGAACCGAGGCTGCGTCGGCAGGGTTCTACCGCTCGCCCTGGACCGGCAAGGATTACGCCAAACTGCAATTGCTGACCGTGGGCGAGCTACTGGAGGGCAAACAAGTCGACATGCCCGCCGTGCGGCAGACCGGGCAGACGTTCAAGAAAGCGCCGAAGGCCAAGCCCAAGAAAACCCATCGGCAGAAGATGCTGGGCGAGGACGACGGCTAGGCCCCGTTTTTCCGACCACCACACAAATCACCCACTACCAGCGACCCGGGGGCTGCCAGGCCACCCGTTTGTGAGCAAAATAACGCGCCGGCCAGGGACCCCCTTGCCGCGAATTTAACGGGAGCGCACTACCCCTCATCAGGGCCTAACGACAGTTCCGCGGTCTGACAGGTTCGCTTAGGCCGCTGCCAGGGGTGGTTGATGCCCCCCTTGTCAGGCTGCCGAGGGCAAGTACCTTGGGAGCGGCGTTTTTCTGGGACCACTCTACGACCTGCCGAGGCACGACGATGGCCGATTGGATCGAGGCCGGTAGCAAGGCTCCTAATTTTTCACTGATGGCCGACGACGGGGAAAAAGTAAAACTATCGGCGCAGGCCGGCAGTCCCGTCGTGCTGTACTTCTATCCCAAAGACGACACGCCCGGCTGTACGCGCGAAGCTTGCGCGTTCCGCGACCGGAAAAAAGAGTTGGTTCGCCTGGGGGCCAAAGTGTTTGGCGTCAGCCCGGACAATGTGGCCAGCCATGAAAGATTTCGCGACAAGTTCGAGCTCAATTTTCCGCTCCTGGCCGATCTCGACCACAAGGTGGCCGAGAAGTATGGGGCCTGGCGCGAAAAGAATCTGTACGGCAAGAAATCGATGGGCATCCAGCGCTCGACCTTCCTGATCGGCCCGGACGGCAAGGTCGCCAAGGTCTGGAAGAAGGTCAACGTCGACGGGCACGACGAGGAAGTGATCGCGGCGATCAAAGAGCTTGGCCCTTGATGTGGCGCGGAACAAAGTGTGGGTGTCTGGGTTTGCTCTCCAATTTTCCGCTCCTGGCCGATCTCGATCACCGGGTGGCCCAGAAGTATGGGGCCTGGCGCAAAAGAATCTGTACGGCAAGAAATCAATGGGCATTTACGTGCTCGACCTTCCTGATCGGCCCGGACGGCAAGGTCGCCAAGGTCTGGAAGAAGGTCAACGTCGACGGGCACGACGAGGAAGTCATCGCGGCGATCAAGGAGCTTGGCCCTTGATGCGGGGCGGAACAAAGTGTGGGTGTCTGGGTTTGCTTCTGGTGTGAAGTTCAAGTAGCGATATTGTATTGCTTTGGCCTCTGCAAAATGTCCGTGCAGGCCGCCTACGTGGTCGCAAAAAGCGCGTGACGAGATTTGTATTTGTACGTACACCGCATAATGACTCCCCCCCCTGTCATTCGCCGACGTCTTTTCGCCATGGTTGTTCTCGGTGTGTGTTTGGTTACGCTCGGCCTGATACTTGTCGGTATTGCTGTGCTCCTCGGGGGTCTGGCAATTTCATCGCCTCATGGAAATGGACGCTCGCTGGAGTTAATAGCTAATCAGGCGAAGAAAAGGTGTCAGGAACCGATTCGGAATCGGTTCCTGACACCTTTTCTTCGCCGGATTCTTGGTCGCAGGGTGTCGGCGGGAGGTTTCCAACCGGGAGCCGGTCCGGGCCACTAGCAACGAGAGGGCTACAATGAGCGGTGACATTTACTTTTCATTACCTGACGGAGCCACGGCGGCCCTTCAACCGTGCGCTGAAGCCGTGTTTCGTGACCTTAAGATTTCCGTGTTTTCAAGGCGCGAAAGCAGCAATTATGTCGGGGGCGAGTATTTCAGTGGGCAATCAATTGGCCTTAAGCTCGACCTAATGCTTTCCGACGACCCTGCGTTTATTGATTACAGGTTTTGGATGTCGATTTCTCCCGATGGTGCGCTTATACAGGATAGATCGTTCATCGACGGTATGGCCGATGTGATTGCGAGGTTTTTGACCTTGCGGAACTACAGAGTTGCGCGCGATCCTGGTTGTGGTCGCACCGGGGGCGTTAGGCTCACGTACTCCCGTGTTGCGGCCAATCCGCAATTTCCCGGCGTAGTTGTGGCCGTCACCGAGGAGGCTACTGGGCAATGATTTTTGATGGACGTAGCGGAACGTCGATCTTCGTGGTTGGACGGATGTGGGGTATTTTTTGGCCGGACGATCGGTTCTGAGTGCGCGGAAGCGAGGCTTGGTGTAGCGGCGCAGCGAATCTGTATTAAGCACTGGACGGGACATGTTTCGTCCGGAAAATCAGTTTGATGGCGCGAGACCGTATGGGCCCAACGATCTTGGGGTGGTGGATATGTCCTGGTTCAGCGGGAATTGGAATTTCGAGCGGTGGGTGTTAGCGAATCGTGGGTTGACTACGCGACGAGTTCGGCCGCTGCGGCGGGGCCTTGCAGAGGGCGCTCATTGCCGCCCCTCTGCACTCCCCGGCTAGCCTCTTCTCCTGTTCTGGTTGCATTGGGCGACTCGGTATTCGCCACACGACGCAGCGTGCGGGCGGCTTCCAACTTGCGATCACGTTCGGCGAAGATCACGCTCTCCAGGCCCGCCAGCTTGTCGGCCGGCGTGATGTAGCCCAGCGCGCTGTGCAACCGCACGCCATTGTAATGCTCGACGAACGACGCCACCACGCGCTGCGCCGCCGCCAGATTGCTCGGCGCGGCGAGCCGGAATCGCTCCTGTTTCAGGCTGCCATGCCAACGCTCGAGCTTGCCGTTGCTCTGCGGGTAGTAAGGGCTGGTGCGCACGTGCGTGATGCCCGTCAGACGCACGAACTGCTTGAAGTCCTTGGCGATGAACTGCGGCCCGTTGTCACTGATGATCCGCGGCCGGGCGCTGGGGAAGCT
This sequence comes from uncultured Planctomycetaceae bacterium, assembly GCA_963793635.1. GTDB lineage: Bacteria > Planctomycetota > Planctomycetia > Pirellulales > PALSA-1355 > CAWCAX01. Next base: position 1,924,992 of record CAWCAX010000004.1, on the reverse strand, counting down.
TTCCAACGCCCGCTGCACGATCGTCTCCACGTCGCGTTCGGTCATGTTTTCGCGGATCTCCCAATGCACGATCAGCCGGCTGTAGCCGTCGAGCAGCGAACACAGATAGTAAAACGTGCCGCCCAGGTTGAGATACGAGATATCGACGTGCCAGTGCTCGTGGGCCGCGAGCGGTTGCACGAAACCGGTCCCTTTTTTCGAGGGTTTTTGCCATTTGCGGTCCAATCGCCCGGCCTGTTTGAGCACCCGATAGACGCTCGCCGGGCTGACCGCCACCACGTCGTCGTCGAGCATCATGAACGCCAGCCGGCGATAACCTTCCAGCGGAAAGCGGGCCTGATAATCGCAGATCGCCCGCTGCTCCCACTCGGCCAGCCAGCCATCGCGCGGCACCTGCCCGTTGTGTCCGTTAGGACGGCCGTAGCGCTGTTGCCACTGGTAGAACTTGCTCGCGCCAAGCTCCAGCCAGGCGAGCAGCTTTTTGGCGGGCACCTCGGCCCGCCCCGTCCAGTGGCGCACGTAGTCGACCACGGCGTCGCGCGTGTCGTGGGGAACCCAGCTTCCCTTCAGAGTTCCCCATTGAGTTTTTTTTCGCGGACGTTGGCCTCCATCAGCTCGGAGATGACTTCGTTCTTCTGGGCCAACTTGGCTTCCAGGTGGGCAATCTTGCGGTCCTTGACGGCGTCAGTGCCGGCTTGGCGGCCCGGCTTGCGCTCGAAGATGGCGGCGCCGTGCTCGAACAGCTGCGCTTGCCAGTAATAGATTTGGCTGGGCTGCAGGCCGTGCCGATCGCAGAGGTCGGAGATCGGCACCTTCTCGACAAGGTACTGCTTCAGGATGGCCAGCTTCTCGGGGCCGGCGATGCTCTTACGCTGCTGACTCATGGAATCCTCCAGGCTTCAGGGTTATGCTAACCCCGTCACCCGAAAATTCCAGTTCCATCTGAGGCAGGACAGATAGATGTGAGTGGTTTTTGCAAGAGAGGAACACGGGTCGAGAGGAAAACGGGTCAGAACGGCTCTGTCGAAAACCCCTTGTCGCTAGCTTAATCTGCTAGCGGGAGTTGCTGCGTAGTGTTGATGTGGCACTTACCAGTAAGTCTCCGAAAGAGGTTGTGTTGGCGGCGTTGTCGACCGCTTTTCGAGCGCTCCCAGCCTATTCGCATCGCTACAGCCCCAAGAAGTTTACTCAACACCAACTGTTCGCTTGCCTGGTGCTGAAGAACTTTCTGAAGACGGACTATCGTGGCGTCGTCGCGCATTTGGCCGACCACCCGACGCTGTTGTCGCTGCTGAACCTCCGCGCGGTGCCCCACTTTACGACGCTGCAAAAAGCGTCGGTGCGCCTGCTGAAGTTGCCGAACTAGCCGAATCCAGACACCCAGACTTTGGCCCAGTTGATCGCCCGGGCACCCCGCAGCCGTAACCGGAAACCCGCGTGACCGTAAAAAAGTGGGCGTCTGAGTTTGGCCTTCTGAGTTTGGCCCTCTGAGTTTGGCTCCGGGGCGTGCAACTCGAAGTTGTCGACGACCCCGAAGTAGCCGAATCCGGGCGAAGCCAGACACCCAACTTTTGGCGCAGCTGGCGGCCGGCCGCCGATGAGAGAACGCTTGAACCGACCCAACAATCAAACCAGACGCGCCGTGCCCGCGGCTCGGCCCGACGAGACTGGCCTGCTGCGCCAACGCGGTGGCTTCCCGCGAGCCGGTGTAACGTCATGCCCCGCTAGCGTCGCGCGGCGGACTTTACGCGTTTGCCGGGCTGTTGCGCTTGCTCAGCCGGGCCGTCGCCCCGCTCGACAAGCTGAATGCTGAAGTCGTCCAGCCAGGCTTCGCCCAATCCGGTCAGCGCGATGGTCACTACCAGCGATTCCGATCGAGCGGCGGCGCGAAACAGCGTCAGCTCGCGCCAACCGGCGGTCTGGCCGATACGCTCGGCCAGCGGTTCCCCGCCCAGCGAATCGACGATCAACAGTCCATCCACGCTGCCGGTCGGCGCAGTCGGCAGATTCACCCAGCCGTGGATGCAAATCACCTGGCCCGTCTCGACCGGCACCGGCGGGCTGGTGACCCACAAGGGCGCCGTTTCGACCAGGGTCGGGGGCTGCTCCGGCTTGGCCGGATTGACTTGCAACCGCAACGCAAGTTTGCCGCCATGGACCCGGTCGGGCGACAATTTGACGTCGGTCAGGATGCCGCTCTGCGGATGCTGAAAATGCCGCCAGCCGCTGCGCAGCATCAGCTCCAGGTCTTCGAATTCGCCGGCGGCCAGCCGGTTTTCGCGCCGCGCGGTGGAAGCATATTCGCCCACGAATTTCCAATATTCCGGCAGCGTCTCGAAGGCGACTCCCAGCGGCACGCTGAGCGGAGCCGTGGTGGCTTGGGTGATTTTCTCCCAGCACGCGCGCTCGACTTGATACAGAGACTGGTCGGCCCGCCGGGCCTGCAAATAGACGTCCTCATAACTCCCCTGAGCGAGCCGCGAGTCGGCCTGTTTCAGGCTGGCCCGGCCGGCCTCGATCATCGAGCGGACCAGCGGCGGGCTGTGCGCCTTGGTTGCCAGGCGAGGCTCCAGTTCGTCGATCCGCGCCAGGTGCAGGCTGGCCAGTTCGTGTTTCAGCACGGCGGCCCGCCGGCCCACGCGCGCAACGCGCCGCGTGAGGTTCGAGATCACAAGCGGATCCTGGGTGAGCACGATCAGCGATCCCTGCTCGCCGTCGGGCAGCACGACACTGATTCCGCCCGCCACGCGCTTGTGCGCCAGCGGCGCAAGCCGGCGGGAGTCAGCTCGTAGGCATCGTTCGACTCCGGCACGCCGGGAACCACGTACCGGGCCACGCCGCCCGAGGGGACGCGGACGGCGAACTGGCTCAGCGGCGCGGCGGCCAGCGGCAACACCAGACGCGCGCGGTCGGTCTGCATCACCGCGGCGGCCGATTCGGGATCGGTGCCGCTGGCGGTGGTCACGAAGCTGCCGGAGGCGCACCAGGGTTCGATCAGGTCGAGTTCGAGGTTCAGCAGCTCCATCAGGGCCGCGCGGCGCCGCGTAGCCGGATCGAGGGCGACCAGAGGTCCCTGCGACTGAAAGCAGATCCCGCGCACGCCGCTGGCCAGCGCCGCAAAGGTCAATAGCCGGACCTGCTCATCCTGCCAGGTGAGGCCCGTCTTCGTGTTGCCCGAGAGCCAGGCCACTTGTTCGACCAGCCGCGTGGGCGGCTGGGTTTGAATCATGGTCCAGGTGGGGGTGCCCGGGCGGGCCAATTGCGGCCGCTGCCGCAGCCAGGTGGCATACTGGCCGAGGTCTGCACTGGTGCCGAGCGGAGCGCGATGGGTCATGAGCAGATCGACCGTGCGGCTGTAAGCGAGCAAGTCGGAATCGGGGCCGCAGATCATCGGACGCTTGTGCGTATCGGCCGAGCGCACCAGGCGCGACCAGCGCTTGGTGGCCTCCAGTTCGCGCGTCGAAAGGTCCTGGCCCAAGTCCCAAGCCAGCACGGGGTCGAACTCGGCGCCCAATTTTCCGGCCGGCCCGTTGGCCTGCCGGGCCTCGATCTCGCGCGACGAAGGGGGCGGCGCCACCAGCCACATGGCGGTGCGCTGGGCCTCGCTCAGCAACTCCGTCGAGGGGGCCGTGGTGGTCAGGCGCACGCCGTTGAAGCCCAGGGCCTTGAGACGCTCCAGCGGCTCGCCGCGATATTCGATCAACCGTGGAAAAAACGGCTTGTCTCCCAGGACCAGTCCCGATCCGCTGAGCCGGGCCACGGCGCCGGAGGCCGTGGCGGAGGCCGAAACGGCGCGGGTCGACGGCAATCGCTCGGCGGAGGCGTCCGTTGACGTAGCCCGCCGCGGGCCGCCAGCGAATGATTCGGCGCCGGACCGGCCGACGATGCCGGTGACTTCCAAATCATCGATGGAAACAGTCGTGGTGCCGGGGCCGCCGTAGACGTTGAGTAGCACGCGATCGATGTAAGCCTCGTGGTCGTCGACCTGCGGCCCGTGCTGAGCGCGCAGCACGCGGCACCTGCCGCTCGAGCAATTGGGGCAACGATATCGATCCGCAGTTGCTGCCAACTGCCCGCTTGGGTGTAGCCGGAACCGCGCAGCAGAGTGGTCAATGGTCGCCCGGTGGCCGGGTCGATGCTGCGCGGCAGGACCGCGCGCAGCAGGATTTGCAATCCGGGACGATCCGCCTTGAGCCAAACGCCGGCGGTCAGCTCGCTGATGACGCGTGCCTCGCCGATTTCGTGGCTCAGGATAGACGTAGGAGCCGTTGTCGCCGGCTGATTTGCACCCGCTCGCAGCTGTGCCCGCTATGGGCGCCGGCGGTCACGCGCTCGTGCGAGACGATCTTGTAGTTGGCGTCGCCGCCGGCATCGCGCCAAGTGGGTTCGGGTCCCTCGAAGCCCTCGCGCAAGGCAGGCTCCGGCGGCGGCCATCAAGGGCCACAGCGCAAGCAGCAACGAGCCGGCGGCCGCGCGAGACGTTCATCGCATTTGGTTGGGGACAACGGATTGATGGGCCGCCCTGTGCGTCCGCCGCAAAAACGCAACGCCGGGTGCGGCCGGTGTCAAACGGCGTAAGTTGTGCTTGTAGCAGCATTTGCGATTTCCTACCAGATCAGCCGGTGGCGTTTTTCGATCATCGCGGCTGCGTCAGCCCACCCCCTGGGAAAAGATTCTCAAGTTGTTAGATTGGAAGTACTTAGCTCGTGGCCCGTTTTGCATTGCTGAAGGTCGGCATGTGATCTGCATTTGGTGATCGCTACCTACCGCCCAATCCTGGAGAATGCCGGACATGAAACAAGCGTCGCACGTTGAGAAATCCAAGTCGGAGCCCCTTTCCAAAGATTTTACCGACTTGGCCACGGCCATCGCTGCGCTGCCGGTCAACGAGCGATTGCGGATCGAACCGCTGCTGATCCGAGTGGTCGAAAGCTCGACTCGCCGCCGCCGAATCCTGACGCTGGTGCAGGACGCGCTGAGTCAGTTGCGGCTGGACATGAAATATCTCATGTTCGACCTCGAAGCCACGCGGCGCGAACGGGACGAGTACCGCCGGAAGCTCGACGAGACCTGAAAAGCGAAACCCGGCGCCCGCCATCGCGAACCCCGGGCTACGGGGCTCGTTCTTGGACTGCTGTCCCCCGGCGAGAGCGACGAATTGGGCGATTGTTCCAATAAATCGTGTCGCTTAACATAGATTCAAAGGCGCTTCGTCTGCCGACAATGCGCGGCCTGTCATGGCGTGATCGCGCCGATGCTGTGGAAAAGAGGGGGAATGGCTTCGCATGAGCGACGAGTTCACGGCCGAACAGATTCGCGCAACGCGCGTTCGACCTGAGTCTGCTCGATGAGCGTCAGCTGACAGGAGGTTTGGGGCGCGGTCGGCAGCCGCCAGATCTCCGGAGACGAGTTTCGTCAATTGCTCGAGCGCCGCGAGCTGCTGACCAACTATCAGTCCGACCGCTTGCTGCGCGGTGAAAAGAGCGGCTTCTTTTACGGCGACTATAAGGTTCTGTACCTGGTCGGCACCGGCAGTTTCGCCCGCGTCTATCGCGCCGCGCACAAGATCAACCGGCGAAATCCGCGCGGTCAAAGTGCTGCGTCGTCGTTTCGTCGACAATCAGGTCGAATCCGAGCGGTTCGCCCGCGAGGGACAAATGGGGGCCACGCTGCGGCACCCGAACATCGTGCCGATCTATGAGGTAGTTTCGCAGAACGAGAACCATTTTTTGGTGATGGACTTCGTCGAAGGGCGAAATCTGCGCGAGTTCGTCCGAATTCGCAAGAAATTCGAGCCGGCTGAAGCGACTCGATTGATGATCGACGTGGTGGCCGGCCTGGTCTATGCGTTCGATCGCGGAATCTGCCACCGCGACCTGAAGATGTCGAACATCCTGGTCTCCAGTCGCGGGCAGGCCAAGCTGGTCGACTTCGGCCTGGCCGGCGGTGAAGCCACGGATGATCGACCCGGAAACCGCCAATCCGCGCACGATCGACTATGCCGGCCTGGAACGCGCGACGGGCGTGCGCGAAGACGATCCGCGCAGCGACATCTACTTCGTGGGCTGCATGTATTATCACTTGTTGACCGGCATGAGTCGCCGATCGCGGAGACGCGCGATCGCACCCAACGACTGAGCAAGACCCGTTTCCAAAGCGTGACGCCGATCGCCGCCGTCGATCCCAGCCCTGCCGCGAGTCGATCATGGCGGTCGTCAACAAGGCGATCGAGTTCAATCCGTCGCAGCGTTTTCAAACGCCGGCGGAAATGCTCGAGGAATTGAAGGCGCCGTGCAGAAGATGAACGAGCCCGAGGCCGTGCCGCGCCGCCGAGGCCGCGGCCCGCCCAAAATCGCAGGCCGCCCCCGCGATCCAGCGCTCGCTGATGGTCGTCGAATCGAATGTCGAGCTGCAGAACATCTTTCGCGAGCGGCTGAAGATCAGCGGTTATCGCGTGCTGGTCACCCAAGACCCGGAGCGGGCCCTGGCCCGATTTGTCGAAGATGTCAAGACGGCCGACTGCGTGATGTTTTGCGCCGGTGGGCTGGGCGAGCCGGCGCTCGAGGCGTTCAATCGCTTTGGCGAGGACTCTGTCGACCCAAGGGATTCCGGCCGTGCTGCTGTTGGGCGGCAAGCAGCAGGAGTGGAAATCGAAGGCCAAGCTCGACAAGCACCGAGTGGTCATCTTGATGCCGGTCAAGCTGCGCGAGCTACGGAAAGTGCTGGGCAAACTGATTCCGCTGCGAAAGCGCACTGCCGAAACCGACAGCCTAGGTTCACGCGCTTGGTGTGCTGCGCATTTTTCGGCGAGTTCGGCGAATTCGGCCGCCAGTTGCTTGTCGCCGAGTTCGGCGTGCATGCTGGCCAGATTGCCGTAGGGAACGGCCAGCGCGGATTTGGCGAGCAATCCCTCCTCGACCGCCTGCTGCATCAGCTTGATGCCTTGTTTGGTCAATCGGAGTGCTTCGTCGCGCTTGTCCAGTTCCCAATACGGACACCGCCATGCTGACGAATGTTTCGCCATGCCGGCCCGGATCGGACAGGCGCGAGGCGGGCACCGGTGACTCGAGCAGCTTCACGGCGCGCGTCATACCAGTCGATCGCCAGGGCGTGGTCGTGCTCGCCGATCGCCGCGGAAACTCCGATTCGGTACAGCAAGCGACCCAACAGGAAATCGTGGTTGGGCGAATGTCGTCCGGCCGGATCGCCGGCCTCCAGGTGCGCCAGGGCCTGGCGGCCGTAGTCGAAGCCTTTGTCGTAGCGACCGCGGGCTTGCTCGATTGCGACGGCCTCCGACAGTGCCAGGCCGAGTTGCCACTGGATCTCGGCGGCGCGGGCCGTATCGGCCGATTTCTCGATGAGTTGGCTCGCCCTGTGCAGGCAGTTTTTGGTTCGTTGAGAGACGTCGGGGGGTTCGGAGACTCCGGCCAGCGCCGCCAGCGCCGCCCGATCGACTCGCAGCAGCAAGTCTTCCTCGGCCTGCTCATGTTGCACGAGATCCTGGGAGAACGTTTCGGCCCGTTCGACCCATTTGGCGATCGACGAACTTTTCTGCTGCCAGTGCCCCCAGCCGACATCCCCGGCCATGCCCAGGTGGGCGTCGACGCAGCACTTCCTTTGCGCCGCGGCGGACGGTCACGCGCGTGCTGGCGACCAGCGGTTCGGCCAATTTGATCGCCTTCATGATGGTGCTTCATGGCCTGCTGGTCGCCCGCCGAGGTGATCGCCAAACAATCGCCCAGCAAAGCATGGGCTTTGGCCTTGGCCAGCGGCGGAGCGCTCTTGGCGTCGAGCACGAGCTGAATCTGCTCCTTGGCTTGTTGAAAGTCGGCGGTTTCGATCGAGATTTTTGCCAGCAGCAGTTTCCAATCGGGTTCTTGCGGTTCCAAATTGGCCGCGGCTCGAGCGGCGGCGAGGGCCTCGGAGAAATCGCCCGAGGAAAGATAAACCCTGGCCCTTAGACCGTGCGCTTGGGTGGATTTTGGATCGATGATCCAACGCGGCGTTGGCATCGGCCAGGCAGCGGGCGTAATGCGTGTGCAACTGGGATTCGGCGCGGAGCAGAAACGGGGCGGCGTCGATCGGCTCGAGCACAACCTGCGAGACCTGGGGGGTTTTCGCTTTCGGCGCATAGGAGAAAAGCACGCCGCGCTCCGGAAAAGCTTCGCCCAGCAATTGTCCCATGTCGTCGTTGACCTGCACGCTCGAAATGTCGTCCAGCGAGAGTTGCTCGACGAGGTCTTCGGCCCCCATCGGCTTGTCGAGATTGACGACGATCGAGGTGACCACTCCGGACGTCACGGACACCGTCACTTTCGGAAAGGCTTCGATCCGGTAGGTTTGCAATCGTCGGCTTTGGACTTTGCGAATCTCGCTCGGCGGGCCCCAGGCTTCGGCCAAATCTTCGCCAGTTGATTTGCCGGGCTGGATGCCCTTGAAGCTGGCCGCTTCGACCGTCAAGTTGGTCTTGGCTGGTCGGAGCGAAGGGAGACCGTCTCCAGGCTCAGGTTGGGCGGCACGATTTTCGCCCTCCGAATGATCAGCCTCAGATACTTCGGACTCCACGGCCGCGTCGATCGCAGCGGCGGTTGGAATCTTGACCGGCGGCGCGGCGGCGGCTTCGTCAGATCCGGAATCTTCCGCGCCGGGGCCGGCTGCGGCAGTCTCGTTCGACACGCCGGTTTCCGCCGGCTGCGCCGCCTCGGCATGCTCGGCCGAATCGCCTTCGTCGGCCGAATTCGCGTCCGGGCGCGAATCATCGGTCGTCGACCGAGCCGCCTCCGGCTCGTCGTCCGACTCCTGCGCACCCAGCCGTCCGACACTGGCGACCGAGACCAGCAGCGTCAACAGCGCTGTCCAATACAACTGTGATGAATTGACGTTCATAGTCTGCTCCTCCTTGAGCAGCGCCGAGCCACGGCAGAAAACGACACTCAAACCGGGCACTTCACCGACCGCCGGCTACAAGGACCTGGGCAGATTTTCGGTTTTGCGCCGTGACTGATATCCGAGAATCGAACGCGCGTCCAGACGAATCGAGCGCGCCGCCAGGGCGAATTTTCGCAGCCGGTTCCGCTAGCACCCGGTCAGGCCGCCCAGTTGTGCCAGTTGCCTGCGCGAACACCACGTCCGGCAGATCCACAGCCGCCAATATTCGCTGCCAGCACTCGGCCTGCCTGCTCGTGAACGCAAGGGCCATGCCCGCCGCCGGTTCGACAGGTACCAAGTGACGGACGAGTGCCTGTTCCAGCTGGCTCAGTCCGCGACCATCGATCGCGCTGGTGCAAATTCCGGCCGGCCGGCAGTCGGCCGGCAGGCCGGCCAAATCGGCCTTGTTGTAGACCACCAGGGCGCCGGGCCAACGCGCGATCAGCCGGCCGGCATTCTCGTCCCAGGGCCCGCGGATGTCGAACACCAACACGATCGCGTCGGCCGCGGCCAATCGCGACTCGGCCAATTCCATCCCGGCGGCTTCCAACGCATCGCCGGTCGACCGCAAGCCGGCCGTATCGGACAGTTCGACCGGCCAGCCGCCCAACGAGGTGGCGCGGTCACGACATCGCGCGTGGTGCCCGGCGACTCGTGCACGATCGATCGCGGGTACCCAACCAGGGCATTGGTCAGGCTACTCTTGCCCACGTTCGGCGGACCGGCCAGCACGATTTTCCAGGGCTCCGTCAAATGCCGGCCAAGCGGCACGCGGCGGAGCAGTTCGGCCACGAGAGCGCGCGCCGCGACCAGGTCGTTGTCGGCCAGCCGCTGAGCGATTTCGCGGCAGGCCGCGTGCATGGCGCCCTGATACTGGTCGAGCAATAGGGCCGCCGTGCGCTGCGTGCGCGCAGCGCCAACGCTTGGACGGCCTCGGCCCGAATGGAATCTGAGAGATCCGCTGCCAGCCAGGATTGCCAATCCGGCAGTTCGCAGCCGCGTGCGGCAAGTGAACCAAGTATCGCCTGTGGGGCCGCCAGCCCGCCGTGACAATGCACTTCGACCCGCAACGGATCGAGCACCGCCACCACGACTTCCTCGCCCTGCGCCTGTTGCCAGCGGCCGAAACGGATCTTGCCGCAGGGATCGGGACCGGGCCAGAAGCCAGAGTGGGGCGAAAACAGCGCCGCGACAATGTCGATCGCTCCCGGGCCTGCCACCAGCACGGTCGCCACGGCGCCGCGGCCCGGCGGCGTCAGCAGCACGGCGGCGGTCGACTGGCTGCTGGTTTGGGCATCGATCGACATGAGAATCATCGCTGGGATTGCGCTGCATCTGCGCCGCTTAGGCGCGCACCACTGCGGACATCACGCGCCGGCGCGGCGGTCGCCCATCAGCGCGATGCCGGCCAAGGTGAGATGCGGAACGAGCTGGGCTGGCCGGCCGGCTGAGTCGAACACCAGCCCGGCGGCCGTCGGCCCGGCTCCGCCAGTCAGGAACAGTTGCGCTGGCTCACCGGCCGGGCTCAATCGCGCCACCAGCTCGCGGACCGCACCAATGGCTCCCCAGTACAACCCGGATCGCAGGCAGGCGCTGGTGGTTTTGCCCAGCGCCGTGGGGGGTTCGGCCAGCTCGACCATCGGCTCGAGCGGCAACAGGTCGGTGAATTCGTGCAAAGCTTTTGCCGACATGGCGATGCCCGGCAAAATGGCGCCCCCCGCAAACGCGCCCGCCGGCGAGACCAGATCGACCGTGATGGCACTGCCCAGGTCGACCACGATCGCCGCGCGTTCGGGCTGCTTGAGGGTGCTGGCACCCAGGGCATTGGCCAGGCGATCCATGCCGACTTTGTCCGGCTCGTCGACCTCGACGGCCAAGGGATAGTCCGCCGACCGATAATTGCTCGACGCGATCGGCCGGTGCGCGGCGAGCCAGGGGAGCAGCCGGGCGGTGCCCGCGCGGTTGACGCTGGCAATCCGCCAATGCACGGCATCCTGCTGGCCGGCGAGCCAGGCTTCGAGCTGGGCGGGGCTGCCAGTCGGGGCCCAAGGCTAGCGTACGGTCCGGCGCCGGAAGTCCGGTGCCCAGGGTAGTGAACAAGCCCAACTTGGTGCGGGTGTTGCCGATATCGACGGCGATGAGCGGGGGCTTTCGAGCGGCAGGTTTCGCGCTAGCGGACATGAGCAGCGGCGCGTGCGTGCGCCTTCCCTTAAGACGGAATTTTTCGCTCGTCGAGCGCGTGGCTGATGGCCCTCAAAAGCTGATCCAACCCCTGGCCGGTCACGGCCGAAACGGCCAGCACCTCGCGGCCCAATGCGGCGGCCAGCCGCTGGTGGACGACGTCGGAGCCGGGCAGTTCGGCCTTGGTCACGGCCACGATTTCGGCCCGTTCGCCGAGCGCGAGGTCGTATTGGTCGAGTTCGTGCCGCACGACCTGATAGTTCAACAACGGATCGGAGCCGTCGACCGGCATCGGCTCGACCAGATGCACCAGGATGCCCGCGCGTTCGACGTGCCGCAAGAACTCGTGGCCCAAGCCGGCCCCGCTGTGGGCGCCCTCGATCAAACCGGGAATGTCGGCCATCACGAACGACCGGTCGCGACTGATTTGCACCATGCCCAGGTTGGGATACTTGGTGGTGAATGGATAATCGGCGATTTCGGGCCGGGCGCGCGACAAGCGGCTGAGCAGCGTGCTTTTGCCGGCGTTCGGCTTGCCGATCAGCCCGACGTCGGCGATGACCTTGAGTTCGAGAACGAGCAGTCGCGTTTCTCCCTCGCCGGCGGGAGCGCTTTCGCGCGGGGCGCGATTGGTCGACGACTTGAAGTGCAGATTGCCTTTGCCGCCACGCCCGCCGCGGGCCGCCACGACTTGTTGGTCCGCCGTGGAAAGGTCCTCCAGCACGTGGCCGGCCAGCGGCGTCGATGACGACGGTCCCCGAGGGGACGTGGATGATGAGGTCCTCGGCATTGCGGCCGTGGCAATTGGCGCTGCCGCCGCGATCGCCATTTTTGGCGCGCCAATGTTTGCGTTGCGAGAGCGCGGCCAGGCTGTCGACCCCGGGCTGGGCGACGAGGATCACGCTGCCGCCGTCGCCGCCGTCGCCGCCGTCGGGTCCGCCGCGGGGAATGAACTTCTCGCGGCGAAAGCTGATGCAGCCCTCGCCGCCGCGCCCGGCTTTGACTTCGATTTGAACGCGATCGACGAACATGGCAAGCCAGTGCGAGCGGCGGAGCGGGGTCGGCCTGGCGCTAATGCCGGCGCGAAAACAAAAACAGGGGCCGCCCGCGGTCGCGAGGCCCCTGGAACGAAGCAATTCTCTGGGTGAAACTCAAACGCGGGCCGCGTTGACGGGTCTCAGGCAGCGCCCACGACGTTGATCCGGCGGCCTTTCTGGTCGAACTTCACGACGCCGTCGACCAGGGCGAACAGCGTGTAGTCCGAGCCCTGGCCGACATTCTTGCCGGCATGAAACTTGGTGCCGACCTGGCGGACCAGGATGTTGCCGGCCTCGACCTTCTCGCCGCCATATCGTTTGACGCCCCGCCGCTGCGCGTTCGAATCGCGACCGTTGCGGCTGGAGCCTTGACCCTTCTTATGTGCCATGCGTCGACGTCTCCGACAAAGATTCGCTTGAAGAATTACCAGCCGCGTTCTTTGCCGCGCAGGCCCTGTGGATGGAAGGCCTTTGGTGGGAGGCGGCCCAGGGCCAGGGACGGTCGCTGGAGCGACCGCGACGAAACGGCAAACCGCTATTTTTAGCGGTAGACCCAGGAGTAGTCAACCTGGCCTGGGATGCCGTAGCGGATCACTCGCTGATCCTCGACAAATTCGTCGCCCGGCCGCCAGAAATTCAGCACCAAGGTCTTTTCGGTCAGCATCCGTCCTTTGCCCGGCGGATCGCCGAGTTTGAACTCGGCCGGCTGATCGGTCCACTTGTAGGCGTTGGTCAGCCCCTGGATCGAGATCGAAAAATAGTCGACTGCGCGGATCGACTCCTTCCCAGGTGGCGACCCCCCAGACGCTGTGGTCGGCCCGGTCGGTGGAAACCGGGATCGGCTTGGCGCTGATTTCCACCGAGTTGAGCAGCTTGCGGTTGGGATCTTCCTTTTGTTCGATGGCCGGCACGGCGACCGGGATCAGCCGATCCAGATAAGCCTTCTTGTAGTCCGGCGATTCGAGCACGAATTGCGGGACGAATTTCACGGGCATGATCGACCTGCTGAATTTCGTACGTGCCGTCTGGCTTGCGCACCGGCTTGGAGTGCTGCCCGGGGTTCTTGACGTGATAGACCATGTACCAGATCAGCTTCCGCTGCATCTTGCCGGTGGGTTGCGGCACGTCGACCCAGATCATCCGCACCGGCTGGAAGGTGAATTCCAGGTACCAGATGTTGTGGCGGAACACGGTGCCGGTGGCCATGTCGCGGAGCGTCGCCGTGTCCGGCTCGGTCTTGGGGGTCCACTTCAGATTCGGGAATGCCACTGAGAATCTCGATCAGATCGTGCGAGCTGAACGTATCGTCTTCCTGCCGATCGGGCGGAATCGTGATCTCCACGCCCGGCGCCAGCGCGCGGTAAGGGCCCTTCTTTGCCGGCGCCGGCTTTGGCGCGGCAGCGGCCGGCGCCGGTTCAGCCGGTTGCGGAGCGCTTCTTGAGCGGACGAAATGCGGCCGCCGACTAGACCGATCAAAGCCGCTAGGCAGGCGATCGAAAAAAAAGACACGCAGAATCGGCGCAGGCATCGGCAGCATCCCGGATGCAAGGCGAAGAACGGCAATAGACGTGCAACCTGAATGATTCAGTATAGTTAGCCTGCGCCGCGGCGGTCAAACTGCCCGGCGAGCGGCGAGCATAATTGCTTTAAAACTCATAATTGGGCGGCAAACGCTCGCCAGGGCGAAGGAAGCCATCCCCCTACACGCTGAAGCGGATGTTCAGGATGTCGCCGTCTTGGATGACGTAATCCTTGGGCTCCTGCCGCACCAGCCCGTGGGCTTTGATCTCGCGCTCGCTGCCCAGCCGGATCAGATCGGCACATTGCATGGTCTCGGCCCGGATGAAGCCGCGGGCCAGATCGGTGTGGATGTTGGCGGCGGCCTCCAGAGCGGTGCCCCCTTTGCGGAGCATCCAGGTGCGGACCTCTTTCTCGCCGGCGGTGAAGTAGAGCATCTGCCCGGAGACGTCCAGAATGGTGCGCAGCAGGCTGTCGCGATCGTAGAGCTGGATGCCCATCTCTTCCAGAAAGGCTGCGCGTTCGGCCGGCTCCATGCGAGTCAGTTCCAGCTCCAATCCGATCGGCACGGCGACCACCGCTCCGCTGCCGGAGAGCGGTTCGAGAAAGCGCTCGGGATGTTCCTCGTCGTCGGCCGTGTTCACCACGACCAGGCGCGGTTTCTCGGTCAGCAGGCGGAACGAGCGGGTGGCCTTGACCTGGTCGTCCGACATTTCCGAGGCCTTGAGCACGGCGCCGGTTTCCAGCATGGCGGCCAGCGGCTCCAGGGCCGCCAGTTCGGCGACTTCCTGGTCGCGATTGGGACGCGGCTTCTTGGTGCTTTCGCGCAGCCGCTCGACCCGGCCGGAAACGATCTGCAAATCGGCCAGCAGCAGATCTTCGTCGAAGCGGCGGATGTCGGCCAACGGATCGGCCGAACGGTCGAACGCCGCTACCACCACCACCAGCGCCCCGGCCTCGCGAATCAGGCCCAGCCGGGCGGCATTGCCTTCGTGCGAGCGGCTCAATCCGGCGGTATCGACCAATTCCAGAGAAGCCAGCGTGATCTTTTTGGGATGATACACCCCGCACAGGGGCTCGACGCGATCGTCCGGCACCGCCGCCATGGCGCTTTGCGAGGCATGAGCCAGCGCCGGATCGGCCGGGACACCCGTGAGCCAGGCGAACAGCGAACTCTTGCCCGATCCTTGATATCCGGCCAACCCAATTTTCATCGATCCAACCGTCAGAGCTTCTCTTCCAAAGTGCGAAGAGCATGTTCTACCGCGTTGACTTCCGAGTTGTCCAGCGGTCGGGCGCCGAAGCGGACACGATAAAACGCTTCGACCACGCGCCGTGGCAGAGAGGCCAGCGGAATCAGCTCGATGCTTTCCGCCAAATCGCCCCCCGCGGCAACGGCAAACTCGAACGGCGTTTGGCCAGCCAGGCGCACCAATCCGCGGCGCGCCAGGGCCCTTTCGAGCCGGTCGTACATTTCGCTTTGCGATCGACGGGCAAAGCGCGAGGGGGCCGAGCGCAGCGTGGTTCGCCAGCGCCACCAGCGACCGAGCGGTCCGGCGCCGCGATAGGCTCCGGCGGCGACCAACAGCGCGAGAATCGTGCTCAGCGCCCCGGCCGGGCTGAACCAATTCCGCCGATACCACCGCCAGGGCGCCGCGCCGCTGTGCCCACGGACCAAAATCCGCTGCGCCAGGCGTCGAGACTGAACAAATCCCCAAACAGGGCGGCGAAAAACCGGCCGAGCGGCTCGTAGATGGCTTCTTGCTGCGATTTGGCATTGAGGGCGGAAATATATTTACCCCACAACACTTGGAGGTAGTCCAGATACATGCCGGCCCGGCGCCACAGGCCAACGCTCAGCCCCTCGTTCAAGGCCCCTTCACCGACCGGCGTGGGGTCGAGCACCAGCCAGCCGCCGATCTCTTCCGGCACTGCCGAATCCGGATCGGCTTTGGCACGGTCCTGGGGATCGAGAAGCGCTTCGACCCAGACGTGGGCGTGCAATTGTCGAACCTGATAGTAACCGCCAGCCGAATTCCATTCCCCCGCACGGAAGCCGATGGCGACTCGCGCCGGAATTCCCTGGCTGCGGAGCATCAGGGCCAAAGCCCCCGCGAAGTACTCGCAATGTCCGCGCTGATGTTCGACGACAAAGTCTTCGATCGGATCGAGCTGGCTATTCCGCTTTTGCCCCATGAGGGTGTACTGGAACTCGCCCGAATCGCGGAATACGTGCTCCAGCGCCCGGGCCAGCCCGACCCGATCGTCGTCGGCCAGTCCGGACTGCTGCTTCACGCGATCGGCCGCCGCCCGCAATCCGGCCAGCGGGTTGGGGTCGCCGTCGGGCATTTGCAACAACTGGGAGCGGCGATTGTGAGAGCGATCGTGCAGCGGGAGGATCGTCATTTGCCGCCGATCGCGGATGCCGGTCGTGGCCAGATCGAATTCCATGTGCTGCTTGAGCGCACTGGGCGGCCGGACGATTTCGTCCCCCCCGTAGTCGATTCGCAGGCGTTCGTCATCGTCGAAGCGGTATGCCGGCACGACGGAAAACAGGGTGCGATCATCGAGCGGCTCGATGGTGATGTGTTGCCGGACATAGTATTCGGCGCGGATCGGCTCCAGCGGCCGCGTGGTGATCGATCGCGACTGGCGCCACCTGCCGCGAGAGTAGTCCGTGGCGACGGCACCGCGAAACAGCGGTTCGTTGAGGAGCTGTATCGGCAGATCGGCCGATTCCTCGAAGAGTTGGACGCGCATCACGATGTCGGCATTTTGTGTTGCCTCGCCGGCCTGTTCGCCCAAGTTGACTTCTTTGGAGAAGCCGACGCTGCGCAGAGCTTTCGTCCATCTCCTCGGTATTTCGCGCGACGCGCGGGAACAGCACGAATATGCAGCAAGCGCCACATAGCGATGCGATGGCCAGGACGGCGGTCTGCGCGGCCAGCGTCTGTTGCCATGCGGCCAGCGGCAGTTCGGCCGTGCGGCCGACGAACGGCAAGGTGGGACGAACGGCCAGCGACTTGCGCACGGCCGGCCCCTCGCCGGTCGGCCCCATGCGGACCTCAATCCCCTCGACCGAAGCTCCCGCGGCCGGAGACCTGGCCGCTGTCAAATCGATGCCGGCGAACGAGGCGAGTTCACGGTGCATCAGCAGCAGAGCGAGCGCCAGCAGGCCCAGCACGGTATAGGCCAAGAGCAGCATGGGGAAGAAGGCTCCCGGCGTCAGGGCCGCTGCAACGGCCGCTTGCGCGATGCTCAGGGCGATCAGTTGCCAGTAAATGCGCTCGGCCTTCGACTGGAACAGCAAGATCAACTGCAGCACGATCAGCACGTAGGTGACCGCCACCAACTGCAACTCGCCGGTGAGCACCAGCGATTCGGTCAACCACACGGCCACAGTGCCGACCGAAAGCAGGTTGGCCCATCCGCGCGTGAGGCGATACCGGCCCCGCACGTCGGCCAGATAAACGGCGGCCGCGGCCACGATCGCAACACCCCAGACCAACCACGGGGCTCGGTGGCCGGCGGCAAACAGCATGGTCGCCACGATGACCATTCCGGCCAGAACGATTTGCTGCAGCCGTTCCAAACTCAATTGCATCGGGCGCATACTATAGGTGTACCATTGGAAGGATGAAGGCGGAAGGATGCGGGATGAATCGGAGGAACTCCCCTGTTTTTTCATCCTTCCGCCTTCATTCTTCCGCCTTTACGCTTGCCCCGGCAGGCTCGCGAGAAACAATGAGGGCAGTTCCCGTTGAAACTCCTGTCCAGCCGGGGGGTCCTTAGTCAGTGGCAAGCGACGGTACCTGGTCCGACGTCGAAGTGGCCGGCCACGTCTGCGACGTCTTTGAGCCGAGCGCGGTGCATGCCCAGCAATTCGTGGTGCTGTATTTGCATGGGGTGCATGCGAACCGCTTGCACGACAAGCCGGCCTTCCACGCGGAATTCCAGCGGCACGGGCTGCGCGTGATTTGCCCGCGCACGGCCCGGAGCTGGTGGACCGACAAGATTTGTTCCGAATTCGACCCTCGGCTTACGGCCGAACGGTACGTGCTCGACCACGTGCTGCCCTACATCGCAGAGCGCTGGGAGGTTGGGCCGCCGGGAATCGGATTGCTGGGCACGAGCATGGGCGGGCAAGGGGCTTTGCGGTTTGCGTTCAAGCACCCGCGCCGGTTTCCGGTCTGCGCGGCGATCTCGCCGGCCATCGACTATTACCTGCGCTGGGACGAAGGGGACGAGACATTGCCGGAAATGTATGCCGACGCCGAAGCAGCCCGGCAGGACTCGGCCACGCTGCACGTGCATCCGCTCAATTGGCCGAAGAGCACCTGGTTTTGCTGCGATCCGATCGACTACCGTTGGCACGGCAGTGCCGATAAGTTGCGGATGAAGCTCGGGCGCTCGGCATTCCGCACGAGTGCGATCTGGAAACGAGTGCCGGCGGTCATGGTTTCGACTACTACAGCCGGATGGCGCCGGCGGCGCTCGAATTTCTCGTTGAGCGGCTCGAGCAAGAAAGCCGCCGGGTGTGACGGGCCTCGGGCGGCAAATCGCATCCGACACCAACTTGAGCACTGCGCACTAGGCGAACTCCGGGCCAAACTCGCTCAGCTCCACCGCCCGGTGCTCGCGCGCCGATCGATAACAGGCTTCGACCAGCGCCATTGTGCCGAGATTGTCGCGGCCGCCGATTTGTCGGCGCGCGGCCCGTTTCGAGCGCGCAGAGCAAATCGGCCATCGGCCCCACAAAAGCATCGGGAAACCAAACTTCTTCCCAGCGCGGCTTGAGCCACACCGGGCCCAACGCCCGGGTGGTATAGTCGAGCGTACTGGGTGCCCGACGCGGATACTCGGTCCAGCCGATGCGACCGCGGGCCATGCCATCGGTCCCTTCCAGGCGCCACCAGACGCCGATGTCGTCGGCCGCTCCCTCCCGGGCGGGTCCGGCCCAAACGTCGTCGCAGGAGGTCGCGCGCAATCCGTCCGCATACTCCAGGATGTACAAGCAGATGCCGTCTTCGTGGGCGAACTTTTGAGCCGTGCGCGGATCGGGACGGACACTGGCCAGGACGCGCTGCGGATTACCGAACCAAAACCGGAACGTGTCCAGATGGTGGATGCTCATGATCCGCAGCGTGACCCATCCCAATCGCTGCTGCCAGGGCATCCAGTGCGGGATGGCGTGCATGTCGATCGAGGCCAGCACCGGCACGCCCAGGTCGCCGCGGTCCAACAAAGATTTGCAAGCCCGCACCGCCTGGTCGTAACGCATGTTTTGGTTCACCGCCAACACGATGCCCGCCTGCTCGCAAAGGTCCACGATCTGGCGGGCCTGGGCGAGATCCATACCCAGCGGTTTTTGCGCCAGAATGCCGCGCACGCGGCCCCGAATGCGCACGATTGCGCGGATCACCTCGAACTGCACGTCGGGCGGCACGGCCACGTCGACCACCTCGACCCGGGGATCGGCCAGGAGCTCTTCGTACCTGGCATAGACGCTTGGAATCGAATGCCGTTGGGCTACTTCGCGCGCATGCTCGACGCGCGCCGAAGCGATGGCCACGGGATTCAGTCCGGCCTGGCGATAGGCCACCAGTTGGCAGTCGGCCATGATAAAGCCGGCGCCGATGCAGCCAATTCCGACCTGTTTGTTCTCCGGCAATCGCGGCAGGTATTCGAGCGGAGCGGACATAAACGGTTGCCGATCGGACGGGGATTCGCGGTTGCCAATTTAGGTGGGCTGGGGCTTGGTTTTCTTGCCGGCGCCGGTCGTCCGATCTCGTGCCGAATCGAGAAACACCTGGCCCGTTTCGCTGCCTTTGGCCCCCACGGCCTTGATCGCGGAGTCGGGCACTTTGGCCAGCGGCGTGTAGCGCGGGTGGTGCGATTCTTTGTACGGATCGTTGTGCCGGGTGTTGTAGCAGCAAAGCAGGCCCCAGCGCGGCTTGTCGCTCAGGTTGGCATCCGAGGCGTGCAGCAGGTTCGAGTGAAAGAACAGCGCCGTGCCCGGCTGCATCACACAATAGACAAGCTCCAACCGATCGAGGGCCACTTGAACGCGCTCGGGGTCGGCGCCCGTCTGATCTCCGAACCGGCCGTGCTCGATGCGGCCGATATGATGCGAGCCCTTGATGACTTGCAGGCAGCCGTTCTCGCGCGTCGCTTCGTCCAGCGCGATGAACACGCTGGCCATCTCGGGCCACAAACAGCCGTTCTGATACCAATATCCGTAGTCCTGGTGCCACTCCCAAGCGCCGCCGACCTTGGGCTCCTTGGCACTCAGCTTGGAGTGGTAGTGGTAAACCTCGCCGCCAAGCAGTTGCTCCATCGCATCCACCACGCGGTGTGAGCGGGCAACCATGCCATAAATGTCGTCGCCCGGATGGTTCCACAGCGACAGGCTCGTCGAGCGCCCCTGGGCGTCCGCGATTTGCATCGCATGCCGCCGCATCTCGGCATCGGACCGCGCGGCCGACAAAACCAACTGCGTTTCTTCCCCGTCCAGCAGGCTGGGAATGAGCAGGTAGCCGTCGCGCCCGAAGGCGGCAATTTGTGCGTCGCTGAGGGGTGGTGCGGGCATCGACGTCTCCTGGGCAGTGAAGCGGGGACCCGGCCGTCCGGTATCGTAACAGTTGCAGGCGCGTGCTAAAACGTGCCCCGCGCAAAGCAGCGCGGGCATCCGGCGTGGCGGCAGAAGTTGGTGCCGGCTCGGCCGTCAGTCGACCGGCGGAAGCCGCTCGCAGACGTCGATTGCGGGTGAATCGGCAGACGTGGTGTAGACGGCCGCGATCACGGGCTCGATGGGCTGGCTTGGGCTTGGCAATTCAAGCGGCTCGCGGTGCGAGACGAGTTTGCCCTGGCGGCGGACATTGCGCACCAGCGTGTTGAGTTCCGGCACGGAGGACCAAGGCTTCGAGAAGCTGCGCCCGTCGATTCGCGCGGCCAAATCGGCGCCGGCAAGGGGAGCCTTGGAATCGGCGAAGTAACCCTGCGCGTCGAGGCGCCGGATGAGCAGGTCGACCTCGGCGATGGGCACGTCCAAGGCCCAAGCCGACTGGATTCCCTCGGCATAGGTCAGGCCCGGCATGCGATCCCGCGCCACGCGGCGCATTGCGGCCAGCCAGCTGCCGGATCGATTGGCCGCGTCGCTGGCCGCTTCGCGGGCCACGATCACCTCGGCCAACGCATAGCCGCGCCGCCCGGCCGGATGGGGGTATTCGATCGACAGGATTTGGGTCCTGCTCGGTGCGGCCGTTTGCGATGCGACCGGCTGCGTCGAGTACGAAGCCAATTCCACGTCGCCGCCGGCGGGTGGCGGCGGTTGCAATCGATACGTGATCGCGGCCGAAGCGTACGCCTGCGGCTTGGCGCCGAGCGGCCGCAGTTGCGTTTCGGGGGTGCGCAGCTCGCGCAGCCGGCAGCCAGCGCGACGGCCAGCGCCAGCAGACAGGTCGGAAGTCGTGGGTTTGCGTTCAAGGGATTGGTGCGCATCAAAATGAGCAAGCTGGACCATCAGTCGTTATCGTCCTCAAGACCGCTACAGCTTGACGCGCCGCTGCCAGCTCGGGTCTTCGTGAGCAGCAAAGAATCCCCAGATTGTTAGGTTGCGTCGAGATAGAGGTAAGCTAGGTAAGCTTTTCCTCATCTACGGAATATTCGGCTATTTCCATAGCAGATGAACGTTGCCGGTAATTCCGCCGATGACGGAAATGCGGATCGTCGCTTTTGATCTGAACACGACGGTGAATCCTAAAATACCGGAGGGACAAGATGGTCGCGTGCAAGCAATTTTTCGGGGGGTGCGTGGCGGCGGCACTGGCTCTGTCCGCCTGTTCAGGCGGCGCTGCTGGCCGCCGGCTACTCGGCACCGGACAGCGACGGTCCGATTGCGACCAGGCCGCAAATCAAGAAAGCCGCGCCGATCGCCGGCAGCACGAGCAGCGCGCAAGCAGCTCAGGCACAGTTCAGCTCCTCGGCCACGCCGGATTGGACCGGCGAACCGGCGGGCGACGATTCGGAACCAGGTTCGCTGGGCGGGCAGCCCCACAACAAAGGCCGCGTGACCATCATCAACCCGGACGGCCTGCCCGAATCGCCCGCTGTGCCGCCGGGAACCGTCGTCATGCAACCGGCCGGCGAGCCGCAATACCCGTGCATGAATGACGGCGTCTGCCCGACCTGTCAGCAATGCGATTGCTGCTCGAGCGACTTTTGGCAGCACCGCAGCTTCGTGTTCGGCGAATATCTGTATTTGAAGTCGTACGGGCCCGACTTCGTCCACGCCACGCAGCAGGATGCAGCTCCGGCGGGCGTGGGCACCGTGCCGTTCGGCACCGCCCAAAACCTCATTCAACCGTGGACGGGGGCGTTTCGCGCCGGCGGCGGCTACGCGCTGAGCGACTGCTCGTCGATCACGGCTGCCTATACGCAGTTCGCCAGTCACACCTCGGACACGCTGGGCCTGCCCGCCGGCACCGGGACCGGCAGCGTCATCTCGTCGGTGCTCGTGCCCGGCTCCATCAATGCCGGCACGACGTTCTCGCAGATCAATGCCACCAGCGGCGTCGCTTTCAAGACCGCCGACATCATGTACAGCCGGTTGCTCTGGGGCGGCGACGATTACTACGTCAACTACGAGGTCGGCGCTCGCTATGCCCATCTGCAACAAGGCTTCGTTCAGAACGCCCAGTTCGCTCAGCCCAACAACCCGCAGATCACCACCGCGAACATCAATTTCGACGGCGGCGGTCTGCGGACCGGTTTCGACGGCCGGCGCCGGATCGGCTGCGGGGGCCTGTCGGGCTACGGCAAGGGCTTCCTGAGCGTGCTGTTCGGCGACTTCAACTCGTTTTACACCCAGACCAACGCTCTGACCACGGCCACGCTGGGCGCCAACAACTGGGAGAGCGCCCGGGTGGTGCCGATCCTGGAATACGAGTTGGGCTTGTCCTGGACCAGTTGCAACGGCTGTTGGCGGCTTTCGACCGGCTACTACACGGCCTTCTGGTTCAACGCGGTCACCAATCCACAGTACATCCAAGCCGTGCAGAGCAACAATTTCGTCAAGCTTGGCGACACCATGACCTTTACGGGTTTGGTCGCCCACGCGGAAGTGCGGTTCTAAGTGCGGGCAGAGGACCGACAGCGGCATGCTCTCCGGGCGTGACAGGCAAACCGCCTCGACATGCCTCGGCCCTGGGAAGAGGTTAGTTAGGAAACAAACGAATCACATCGCGAAGCCCGCCCCGGTTCGTCCCGCCCGTCGCTTGAAGGCCGGATCTGCTCCCTCAGCAGGTCCGGCCTTTTTTCGTTTTGCACTAAATGTGCCGGAATTCCCCTAGCGTTGATTGACTTATCGCTACCACCGGCATACCCTAACCACCTAGATTAACTATCTTGCACCATCAGTGCAGTTGTGATTCGAGCAGCGATCCTGACGGTTGGATGCCCGCGCCGGTCGATTCTGCGACGCCTACGGCTGACTTTGCACAGGGACTACACACCATGAGCCCTCATTTTTTGAGTCCAGAGCGACCCGCCTTGAGCTTCGGCAAAGCAGCCCGCAAGCGCCGGCGGCTCGAGCGGGCAAGACGCAGTTTTGACTTGGGAGCACGGTCGACTCAATTTTCTATCGAGCGACTGGAAGTTCGCTGGGTCCTGTCCACCGCGGCTTTGAGCATCCCAACCGATCTGACGGCCTTTCAGAACGGTGTTGTCGCCGTGCCGGTCAATGTAGGGCCGCTCTCCGCGGGACTGAGTAAAGCGGTTTTCGCCATCGATTACGATTCGAGCGTGTTTACGGTTTCCTCGTCGGATGTTTTCCTGGGGGCAGCTCCGGCGAGCGGCAATAACTGGATCGTCAATTCGGTCAATACTGCCGCGGGACAACTGGGTATCACGATTTCGAGCGCTACGCCGCTGAGTAACTCGCTGGGGGTTCAGATCCCCAGTGGCACGGTCGACCCGCTCATCTATATCGATTTCCATGTTCAGAGCGGCGCGGCTCTCGCCGAAACTGCGGTCAACCTGGCCGCCAGCAATTCTGCCGGTCCGGCCACGACACAGCTGTTCGACGCCACTGGCAACCTCTATACCCTGACCCCCGCGCCGACCAACGGCAGCAGCGATCCCGGGGTCGACGGCGCCGTCAACATTCTTTCCTCTGCCGCGGCCCCGCCGATCGGCACCTGGTCCGGCGACCCGGGCTCCGGGACCAACGTCACCCCGCTCACGCTGACACCGACGTCGGGCAACCCCAGCGGCATTGGCACGATGCTGCAATTGCCCGATGGCACGATCATGGCCAACGGTGGCAGCAACGGCAATTCGCAGGACTGGTGGCAGCTCACTCCCAATAATGGCAACTATGCCACGGGCACCTGGACCCCGTTGGCGTCGATGAGCGTGCAGCGCCGGTTTTTCGGCTCCGTGGTGCTGCAAGACGGGCAAGTGATGGTCCTGGGCGGTGAATACAGTAGTGCCGGAGCGGACACGAACACCGGCGAGCTCTTCACGCCCCCCACGACGCCAGGCGGCACCGGCAGTTGGCAAACGATCACGCCGATCCCTACGGGCACCTTCGGCGACGGGCAGTTGGACGCGTTGAGCGACGGGACCGTGCTGGCCGGCTTCCTGGGCAACGGCACGTCGTGGCGCTACAACCCCAACAACGACCCGCTGCTGCACTCCGGTCTGCCGATTGGCACGACGCCCTGGACGCAAGACGCGGTGATGCTCAATGGCGACCGTCCCAACGAGGAAAGCTTCGTCAAACTGGCCGACGGCAGCATCCTGACCTACGAGATTAATGGGACACAGCCGCAGACCGCTCAGCGCTTCGTGCAGGGGGCGACCCAGGCCCAGGACCAATGGGTGGCCGCCGGGACCGTGCCCGTGACGCTGGCCACCAGCGGGGTCACTGCCCGCGACGCCATCACTTCGGCCGTCGGCACCGCGTTGGCGCCGATCACCATCACCACCGCCGACCCGTTGCCCGCGGTCATGATCAGCGGCAGCAGCGTGACGATCAGCGGTGTCACCGGGTTCAGCGCCGCGAACGGTACGTTCTCGATCACGGTCACCGGCTCGAACACCTTCACGCTCAACAACACGACTGGCACCGTCGGGACCGGCAACCCCAGCACCGGCACTTGGGTTGCCTTCGCGCCGTCGGACTCGATCGCGTCGGCCGTCGGCACCGCGTCGACTCCCATCACGATCACCAGCACCAATCCGCTGCCCGCGGGCTTGACCACGGGCGCAAAGGTCTCGATCAGCGGCATTACGGGATTCTCGGCCGCCAACGGAAGCTTTTTCATTACCGTAACGGGCTCGAACACCTTCACACTCAACGGCACGACGGGCACGGTTGGGACCGCCAATCCCAGCACCGGCAACTGGGCCACGCCTTCGGGGACAATCGCCACGGGTGCGGAGCTCGGGCCGGGGTTCCTGCTGCCCGACGGCCGCGTGTTCTACGTCGGGGCCACCACCAATACCGCGCTCTATGATCCGACTACCAATACCTGGTCCGCGGGCCCCACGATTCCCAATGGCGTGGGAGCCAACGATGCCCCGGTGCAGTCCTGCCCAATGGGCGCGTGTTGTTCATGGCCAGCGCGACGCCCGCCTTCGGTCCGAGCGGAAATTCGGTGAACCCCAATCCCACCGGATCGTCGCTGTATGAGTTTGACCCGGTCACGAACACCATCACTCAGGTGACGAACCTACCGACCGCTTTCAACACCATCCTGACGGGCCAGGCCGCGTTCGTATCGCGCATGCTCGTGCTGCCCAGCGGCCAGGTGATGATCACCGACTCTTCGGGGCAACCCTACCTTTACACGCCAGCCGGGGCGCCGCAGGACGCCTGGCGGCCGGTGATCACCGGCATCTCCAACAACCTCGACGGCACGTTCACGCTTCGCGGCACCCAATTGAATGGTTTGGACGAGGGCGCGGCCTATGGCGACGATGCGCAAATGGACACGAATTTCCCGATCGTCGAATTTCAGGATTTCAGCGGAAACACCTACTTCGCCCGAACCTTCAACTGGAGCAGCACCGGCGTAGCGACGGGCACGACCCCCGAGAGCACGCAGTTCGTCCTGCCGCCGGGCACGAATCTCAGTGATTTCGAGTCGGTCACGGTGATCGCCAACGGCATCGCCTCGCTGCCGGCGAATGTCGTGAACATCGATGGTTCGGACGAAAATCTCGTGATCCGCGTCGATCCGACCGATGCGACGACCGTCCAGGTGCTGGTCGATGGCAGCGGCGCTATCGTCGCGGACTTTCCCAACAATTCCGCCAGTCCGATCGACGTTTTCGGCGACGGCAACAACAACCGCCTGGTCGTCGACGAAACCTACGGCAACGTCAACACGCCGATCAATTTCGACGGCGGCGGAACGCCTGGCGCGCCGGGCGACCGGATGCTCGTGGTCGGCTCCAGCGGCAACGATACGCTGGTGGTGACGCCGGTCTCGCCCACCAGCTCCACCATGTCGTTCAACGGTTCGGCCGTCTATTCGTTCACCAACATCAATCAGTTTGCCTTCTATGGCGCTGGCGGCAACGACAACATGACGGTCGACAGCGGCACCTCCTTGTCCTCGGTGCCGATCTTGTACGACGGCGACAACGGCTTCCAGTTCAGCGGCGACGTCGGCGGCTCAGATGGTAACAGCCTTGATCCTCCAGGCAACGGCAGCTTCTCCGATGGCAACGGGTTCAACACGCTGACCTTGATTCAAACCGGCGGGCCAACCCAAACCAGCGACACCTACAGCGTCGGCCCGAACAACGGCGAAGGCCACGATGTGATCGTCGGCGGCGGCGTCACGCAAACCATCGATTTCCAGAACCTCGCGCCGGTGATCGACACCGTCCCGTCGGCGAGCCTGACCGTCAACGCCACGCCGGCCAGTAATGCCATCAACTATGCCAACGCCAACGACGGCGTCACCGGCAACGGCCTGATCACGATCGACAACCAGGAATCGCTTGAGTTCGCCAACAAGACCGCTTTGACCATCAACGGCGAAGCGGGCGACGACACGATCAACTTGAATTATCAACCCACTGCGGGTGGACCGGCCAACCCGACCGGCCTGACCAGCATCAGCGTCAATAGCGGCGACCCGACGGCCAGCGACAAGCTGATTGTGAACGGGATAAACGGTGAGGACGACTTTTTTGCGGTCACGCCAAACGGCACCGGCGCCGGCAGCATCGGCGATACCAATCCTAACTTTGTGCCGGTGACGTTCACAAACACGGAAAATCTCAGCCTGGTTGGCCAATCGGCCGAAAACGATTCGTTCCAATTCAACGGAACCACCGGCAATGATACGTTCGAGCTGAGCCCAGGCGCCACGTCCGACAGCGGCGCGGTAACGGGGTTCAAGGCGGGTGGCAATGGATTTACCTTCACGCCTATTCAATTCTCTGGCATGGGTGGGTCATCATCTGAAGTGCTGCTGGGTTCCGGTTTCGGAACCGGCGGGCCCACCGGTGGAACCGATACGGCGATCGTCGATGGCGCCACGGGGGGAAATACCACGTTCGACCTGGCTACCAATATTAGTAATCAGCCTTCGGTACAGCTCAACGGCAATGGCCCGAGCATTTTGGTCGACCCAACCGGCAGCGTAACCACGCTGCGCCTGCGGGGGATAGGCCCCGATAATACTTTCAACACCAACTTCAGCGCGAATCCGGTCACGCCAGCGACCCTGGCCATCCAAGTGCAGGGGACCGGGGCCACGCCGTCCGAGGATGTGCTCGACTATACGGCCACCGCCGGCGCCGCGACCACCATCAACTATGCGACGTCAACGATCACGCAGACCGGGCCGGCAACCAGCCCGGTGAGTTTCTCGGGAATCGGAGTCATCAACGAAACGTCCAGCGGCCCGGGCTCCACCTTGACCGTCATCGGAGCGGCCGCTGCCAGCACGCTGAACTATACGCCGACGAGTGCCACCGGCGGCATCGTCACGCTCACCGGCGCCAATCCGCTGATCAACTTCAGTGGCGTCGGCAGCACGTTCACGTTGAACGGCGCCACGCCAGGCCTGGCCAACCAGGTCTATGTGAACGGCACCCCGCTGAACGACACTTTCCTGATCGACGAGCCAACGCGCACCGTCACAGTCAATACTTTCCTGCCGGTCGTGCTCGGCGCGAACATTACTTCCCTTTCGGCTTTCGGTCTGGCGGGGGACGATACGTTTACCGTCAATCCGGCACCCACCACGCCGAACGGTTTGCCGGTGAACATCGACGGCGGCGATCCGGAGGCCAGCGACGCGCTGATCGTCAACGCCACCGCGGCCAACCAATTCACCGTCGTCAATCAAGGACGCGATGCCAATACCGGCACCGTGCGCGTTTATCAGAGTGCCGTGGCCGACCCGGATATCAGCTACAAGAATGTCGAAATCGTCGATCCCAACACTTTTATTCCACCCGGCTCGTTCAATGCGCCTAATTTATTGATCATGGGGCCTGACGATTACGAGTCCAACAATTTCCTCAACAACGCCACGTTCCTCGGCTCCGGATCGACCCTACAGATACAGCACGCCTCGATCTTCCCCAACGCCAGCGAAAACGGCAACAATCCGGGCCTGCCCGCCGACCAGGACTACTACCAGGTCGTGGCGCAGACCACCGGCACCCTCGATTTCCAGGTCTACTTCCAGCTGTTTTCGAAAGCTTTGCTACCGGGCGGCGGCAACCTGAATGTTCAGGTGCTCAACGCGGCGGGACAAATTCTCGGCAGCTCGACCGGCGCGTTTGGTGCCGACAGCACGCTGGGCAACCCGGCCCCGACCGGCGCTCGGGTGCGCATTCCGGCCGTGGCCGGGCAAAGCTATTTCCTGCGCATCACCGGCGGCCTGAACGCCGACCACCAGCCCGACAACACGATCGTCAACGGCTACAACGCCACGATCATCAACACCCCGGCGCCGGTGCCCTACGACATCGAGCTGTCGCGGAGTGTCGCGGCCGGCATCGCCGGATCGCCGGACACGGGCGACCTGCCCCCCAACGCCCCGGCCGACGATACCGGACGCTCGCAGTTCGACAATGTCACCGACATCAACACGCCGACCATCTATCTGCGGCTGGCCGACGGCATCTTCCAGAACGATTTGCCCGGCAACGGCACCCCCGACACGCCGCCGGTCGGTGTCATCCCGATTCCATTCAGCGCCACGAGCCAAACGACCCCAGGCTTCAATGTCGCCATTTTCGACGGCAACAACACGCAGACTCCGGTCGGCTTCGCCACCCAAGTGCCAGGTTTCCCCGGCCTTTACACCTACACGTTCACCACGGCGCTGGCCGACGGGATTCACAACATCGTGGCCAGCGTCGCAAATGGTCGACCCGCAGACGCCCAATGAAACCGGCTTCGGCGCCGACAGCACCTCGCTTGCCCTGACCATCGACACGGTGATCCCGCCGGCGCAGTTCGGAATTATTTCTCCGGCCCCCGACACCCAACTCGACCGGCCTGGCCGCGTCGAGCGACTCGGGCGTGTCAGGCGCCGGCGTGCCCGCGACCACACCCAGCGAAACGACGGTGACGCTCAGCGACCGCATCACCAACGTCGAGGAGCCCACGTTCTACGGCACGGCCGAGGCCAACGCGATCGTCAAGCTCTATGCCACCGACAAAAACGGCAACCCGGTCCTGCTCGGTCAAACCACGGCCACGCCGCTGGACGGCACCAATGCCAATCCGGGCGGCCAATGGACGATCACCTCGACCGTGAACCTGAACGACCCCACGTACTTCACCTTCGACGGAGTGCGTCACCTGTACATCACGGCCGAAGATCTGGCCGGCAACGTCAACACGCTCGGCGCCGGTCCTGGCCCCAACGCGGAGCAGCTCGACATTTTCCTCGACACCACCGGCCCGCAGATCACCGGCGTCAACATCACCGGCATCCCGAACTACAACCTGTTCGGCCAGAAGCCCGGCAACGCGTCGCAGGGTCCCACGCCGCTGATCAACTCGATCGATATCAATGTCGAGGATTTGCCACCGCAGGCCGCGGAGTTTCTGCGCGAAGCGATCATCGTGGGCATCGCCGAAATGCCCGGCGGCATCACGCTGACGGGCGAAGCGGGCGGCATCGTCCCGATCCAGAGCATCACGGTCGTGCCGCCGGTCGGTTCGACCGTCACGCCGCTTGCCCCGGGCGGCCTGGTGCCGGCCGGGCAAACGCCCACCGACATCGTGCGAGTGACGTTTGCTCTCGCCGCTGCCCGACGACCTCTACACGCTCACGATCAACGACACGGCGATCGTGGATGTGGCGGGCAACAAGCTCGACGGCGAGAGCAACGCGATGCAGCCCAACGGCAGTCCGATGTTCCCCAGCGGCGACGGCCAGCCGGGGGGCAACTTCGTGGCCCGATTCACTGTCGACACCCGGCCGGATATCGGCACCTACGCGGCCGGCGGCGCCAACATCGACATCAACGGCAATCTGACCTGGGATCCGACGAATCCCGCCGCCAACAACCGCGATTTGACCTTCACGCTCGGCGTGGCTCCGTCGCTGCAAGGCACGATCTCGCCGATTCGGGCATTCACGACGCGCTCATCGCCGGCGATTTTCTGTCAGCGGCCCAGATCGCCACCAATGCCGGCCCTCCGTCGGCGATGCCGCTGCCGGGTCAGTCGAAGATCGGCTACGACAAACTGGCGGCCTATGGCTATGATCCGCTGGTCGGCGGTTTCCGCTGGTTGATCAATACCAGCAATACCCAAACGATCGACCCCTCCAAGGGCGATTACGCGTTTGCCATGGCGCCTGGATCGCAGATCAACGGCGTGCCGTTGGCCGGTGAGTTTCGCGCTCAATCCGGCGGCCGGCGATCAGATTGGCTTGTTCGACGGCACGACGTGGTATCTCGACACGTCGACGTCGATCACCAGTTTTGCGAATGCCAGCCAATCGGGCGGTTCGCTGAAGTTCTCGACCCCATTTTTGACCGGGGCACCCGTGGTCGGCGATTTCAACGGCGCCACCGCACCCAACGGCGCACCCATTCCCGATCTGGCCACGTATCTGAATGGCGTGTTCCACATCGTGTTCGGCCAGGTCAACGGATCGGGCCAGCTATTTTTCGTCGCCGACGCGGCCCACGAAGACACCGTCAACATGGCGTTTGCCGGCGTCGGCGGAATTCCGGTCGCGGGCAACCTCGGGGACAACCTGCCTGGTAGCGAGTATTTTTCCGACCTGGGCGTTTACGACCCGGCCACGACGGGCGTCACTCCGCAAACCAGCCAGTGGTTTTGGCTGGTTGCCGATCCCAGCGCCAATCCGACCCATGCGCCGAATGCCTCGGCCCTGCAGCATGCCTTCAGCCCGGCCCCGGTGGGAGGCGACATCTTCGCCGACTTCGGCGAGCAGACGGCCCTGCCGATCGTGGGCAATTTCGATCCGCCGGTCACCGCCGCCGTTGCCAACAGTCCCACCGTGAACCCGTTGGGCAACATGCTGGGCACCACGAGCGTCACCACCGGCATTCAGACACAAGGCTGGTACAGCTTCACACCGCTGCGCAGCGGAACCGTGGTAGTCTCAGCCAGCGGCGGCAGCGGATCGATGTCGGTCGGCTTATACGACGCGAATCAGAACCTGATGGCCTCCGGCGTCCCGCAAGCAAGTGGGGCGGTCACCGCCGGAACGCAATATCTGGTTCGGGTAACGGGCAACAGCGCGGCCGTGGACTTGACCTTTGCCGATCAGGTACCCGAGCAAACGCTGCTCAATGTCGATCAACAGGGAGGCATTACACCCCTGGACGCGCTGATGATCATCAACGATCTCAACTCGGTGGGTTCGCACTCCGTGGCCTTGACGCCCGGCAACCCGGATATTTATCTGGATGCGAATGACGACGGCAAGATCACGCCGGCGGACGCCTTGGCCGTGATCAATGCTTTGAACGCCGCGGCTTTGGCCGGCGGAAGCGCCTCACCGGCTGTGGCGAGTTTCGCCGCCGCGCCGGCAAGTTCGCCGTCCGGCACGGCGGCCCCGGCAATAGCCGCGGCGCCCAGTTCGGCAGTCAATCCAAGCGTAGTGGTTGCCCCGACCGCTGTGGCCGGTTCGACGTCGGCAAACATTCTGGCGACCGACGCGGTCTTTGCCAGCCTGGCATCGGGCAGCCCACCGGCAGCATCGACCAACTTGCAATCGCTATCGGCCGCCGCGACTTTGAGCGTCAATTCGCCGGCGATTCGCAAGACCAGCAACTCTGCCGGATCCAACGGTGCCGATGCGGTTTAGTCCGCTTCGCTTCCGAAGTCGCTCGCTAGCGGCACAAGCGCTGACTATGCTTTGGCGCTGACTGCAACGCCGGGCCGTGAGGCCGGCAAGAATTTTTTGAAATGCCGTAAGTGATTATCAATATTTTGTTTATGTACGACAACGGCTCCGCAACTGGCAGAATTTCTGTTGCCCTTGGCTCGATTCCACGATATACATAAGTAACATTATCAATGTGATGATGTATTTGGGCCTTGCACGTGGCCGAGGGCCCAATTGAGCATCGTGGACAATTGAGAACGCAAAGGTTTCCCGCTATGACTGTCAACCGGATCCCGACGCCCGTTCGTCCTGGGCAAAACCCGCTGTCGCCGCCGGTTCATCAATCGCCAGCCATGCCGGCAGCCAATTTTCCGGCGGTGTGGATCGGACTGATGGGCGGCGCTTCGCCCGACGTCGCGGCGCAGCAGTACTTGTACCGCGTGGCTTATGAGCGGGCTCGGCAGGCGCTTGAGCCGCCGCGGCACTATCGGCAGCTGTTCAGCGTGTGGAACTAAGGCGCGTCGCACCGCGGCACGCTGAGCCCGGGTGAGCGACGGCCCATGGGCCGGCTCGGGCTTACTGGCCGAGGGCCTGTTCCAAATCGGCGATCAGATCTTCGACGTCTTCGATGCCGACCGATAGCCGCACCAGGCCGTCGTCGATGCCGATCTCGGCCCGCTTGGCGGCCGGAATCGAGGCGTGCGTCATCAGGGCCGGATGTTCGATCAGGCTTTCGACGCCTCCCAGGCTTTCGGCCAGGGCGAACAGCCGGCAGCGTTCCAGGAATCGTCGGCGAGCGCGGCTCGCCGCCGGCCAGCACGGCGGAAACCATGCCGCCGAAGCCGTGCATTTGCCGTCGGGCCAAGCGCGTGCTGCGGATGGCTCGACAAGCCCGGATAGTGGACCCGCGCCACGTCCGCGCCGGCGCTCGAGCCAGGCGGCGATGCGCGGCGCGTTGCGCAATGCCGCTCCATGCGCAGGGCGAGCGTCTTCAGGCCGCGCAGCGCCAGAAAGCTGTCGAACGGCCCGCTGATGCCGCCGACCGCGTTTTGCAAAAAGCCCAGTTGCTCGGCCAGGTCCTGCCGCTGCCCGACCACGGCCATGCCGCCGATCATGTCGGAGTGGCCGTTGAGATATTTGGTGACCGAATGCACGACGATGTCGAACCCCAATTCCAACGGGCGCTGCACGTAGGGCGTGGCGAACGTGTTGTCGGCCACCGCGATCAGCCGATGCTTGCGGGCCAGCGCCGCCAGGGCTTCCAGGTCGGCCAGCTTCAGCAGCGGATTCGAGGGCGTTTCGATCCAGATCATTCGCGTGTTCGGGCGAATCGGCGGCCGAAAAGGCTGCCAGGTTCGTCGGATCGACATAGCGTGAATTCGAGATTCGCACTGCGCCGCCGCACGCGCTCGAACAGCCGATACGTGCCGCCATACAGATCGTCGCAGACCAGGACGTGCGAGCCATGATCCAACAGTTCGAGCACCGTGGCGGCGGCGGCCAGGCCCGAGGCAAAGGCGAAGCCCGGCGGTGCCGCTCTCCAGGTCGGCCACGCAGCGTTCCAAGGCGAAGCGGGTCGGATTGTGGCTGCGGCCGTAATCGAAGCCCTTGTGCACGCCCGGCGATTGCTGCACGTAGGTGCTGGTGGCATAGATCGGCGTCATCACGGCGCCGGTCGTCGGATCGGGGGCCTGGCCGGCGTGGATGGCCCGGGTGGAAAAACCGGCCCGCCCGGTCGAAGCCTGAGCGGCCGTCGGGCACGGCGGTCGGACCGGCTGTTAAACCGTCTGCCGAATCGGATGTTTGCCAAGATGAAAAACCAGCGTGCAAGGTGTCCACGGTTCGTGTTCCTGATGCTGCGAGAGCGATTCGGTTCAGGCCGCCAATTGACGCCGACGCAAATGATTGAGCACGTCGACTCGGGTAATCAGGCCGTGAAATCCGGCGGCGTCGGCCACGATCGCCACGCGCCCGGCCTCGAAGATCGGTTGCAGTTGTTCGATCGTGGCGGTGCGAGCCACGGTTTCGAGATTGGAAGTCATGAACTGCGCGCACCGGCTGCGAGAAGCCGCGCCCGCTGATTGGAGACGGCCAGCAGCAAGTCCGATTCGTCGACGATGCCGACGATCTTCTGGTCCTCGACGACCGGCAATTGCGAAACGTCGTACAGCCGCATCCGCTTGTAAGCCACGGCCAACGGTTCGTCCGGGCCCGACGCTCACCACGCCGCCGTCGGCAAAGCGGCGCGGGATCAGGTCGCGCAGGTCGCCGAAGACTTGCGATTGCCGCAGGCCCTGATCGGCCATCCAATAGTCGTTGTACATCTTCGAGAGATACTTGTTGCCCGAGTCGCAGACGAACGTCACGACGCGCTTCGGCTCGGTCTGCTCGCGGCAATAGCGCAGCGCGGCGGCGACCAGGGTGCCCGACGACGAGCCGGCCAGAATGCCTTCTTGTTTGAGCAGTTCGCGGGCGGTGTTCAGGCTTTCGGCGTCGCTGATAGAAAAGGCGGTCCGCACGCGCGACAGATCGGCGATCGGCGGAATGAAATCCTCGCCGATGCCTTCGACCAGCCAAGAGCCGGCCTCGCCGATCTGGCCGGTCTGAATGTAGCCGGCCAGGATCGAACCCAGCGGATCGGCCAGCACCATCTCGACCGCCGGCGCCACGCGGGCGAAGAAACGGCTCAGCCCGGTCAATGTGCCGCCCGAGCCCACGCCGCAGACCACGGCATCCACGCGGTGCTCGGCCTGGGCCCAGATCTCGGGGCCGGTCGTGGTCTCGTGGGCCAGCGGATTGGCCGGATTGTTGAATTGATTGATGTAGTAGGCGCCTGGCGTTTCGCGCGTGATCCGCTCGGCCAGGTCCTGGTAGTAGTCGGGATGGCCGCGTCCCACGTCGCTGCGCGTCATGACCACTTCGGCGCCCAGCGCCTTGAGGTGAAACACTTTCTCCTGGCTCATCTTGTCGGGAATGACCAGCATCAGCCGGTAGCCCTTTTGCGCGGCGACCAGCGCCAGGCCCAGGCCGGTGTTGCCGGCGGTCGCTTCGACCAGCGTCGAACCGGGACGGATGCTGCCGGACTGTTCGGCGGCCTCGATCATCGAACGGCCGATGCGATCTTTGATCGAGCCGCCGGGATTGTGGTTCTCGAGCTTGACCAGCAATTCGCAACAGCCGCTGTCCATACGCTCGAGCGCGACCAGCGGCGTATTTCCGATCAATTGCAGAACGTTGGAATGAGTGGCTCATAACGCTCCGATTTGTGCGGCCAGGAGGATTCATCCCCGACCAGGTAACCGGCTGCAGGCGACCGGGCGAGTCTTTTGGTTCAGCAGCCTGCCAGCAAAAAAAGTCGTCAAAATCGGGGCAGCCGCCAAAGTTTGCCCAACAGTTATTCTCGACTTCCGCGGCGTCCAACCATGAGTTTTGGCTGCTTCGCGGGGCCTCGAACGCCCGCGGCGCGAAGATGGGCAAGTAGACGGCTGAGCTGGCGCGGCAATCGTCATTAAGTCGATCATCATCATCGCCATTATGCATCCGCAACCTCTTTTCAAATAACGACTTGCGGTATCGAGCCGAGTCGGTATATTGCCCGGTGGTCAGGCTGACCTGTTCGCGAGGCAGGCTGAACTGGCGTTTAGTTCGCGTTACTGACTGGGCAAAGCCGGAGGGAGCGCAAGCGGATAGCCGGTACCGTGGCCGATTGTGAGCCAAGCCGCCGGCGGTTTTTCATAGGAGGACGAATATGTCCAGCACGATGATGTTCGAGCGTTCGATGATGGGTTCGATGGGCACGATGGGCTCGATGCCGGGTGCCAGCATGCCGGCCGCCGCGCCGACCATGCCGGGCATGATGATGGTGCCCCGCTGCACGATGAAATTCGAGAAGTGCCAGGGCGGCATGAAAATCACCTGCACTTGCGACGACGAAATGTCGGCCGCGACGCTGCAAAATCTGTGCAAGATGCTGGCCGGCGGAATGTGCAGCTGCTGCTGCATGATGAACGGCATGCAGTTGTGCCAGTGCAACATGACGATGTGCAAGTGCGAGTGCAAAGATACGAAGATGGGCGTCTGCATCACCTGCACCAGCGGCGACAAGGCCTGCTGCGACATGTGCCAGGCTTGCTGCGACTGCCTGGCCAAGTGCATGGAAGCCGGCTGCATGTGCTGCCTGATGATCGGCGGCATGCCGGTCTGCTGCTGCTAGACGTTCGGTCGGGTTTGCCCGGCAGCGAACCCATTTTCGACGCCTCCGATCACCGTTTCGGTGCCAGCCGGCATCGAGGCGGTTTTTTTTATTGGCAATCCTTTGGGAGTCGGCAGGCAAGATTGCGTGACGCGGGGGGTCACTGCGGCAACCAATGGAGAGTCTGGGGCCAGGTGCAAATCGGCCAGAGAGTCCCAGGGAAACGGGCTTAAGCATTGCATAGCAACGTCTTGCGTCTCGTCGCTTGCTGCCGGGTAACCGCCATTGGAG
Organism: uncultured Planctomycetaceae bacterium; assembly: GCA_963793635.1. Taxonomy (GTDB): domain Bacteria; phylum Planctomycetota; class Planctomycetia; order Pirellulales; family PALSA-1355; genus CAWCAX01. Next base: position 1,888,492 of record CAWCAX010000004.1, on the reverse strand, counting down.
GAGCGATCGGCAGAGATTCGAAGAGCGGGTTAAAGCCCGGCAGGCCGCTTGCAAAGCTGGGTAAAGTGCGTATCCTTCAAGTTGCGAGATTGCGGAACCCCAAGGTGGGTTGCCTGCGCCCGTGCTGTTTTTTGACCTCGGCAGGGAGAGCCGCGCCGGTGAGCTTGATCTGCCACTGGCGGCGGGTTGGGAATGAGCGAAATCCTCTTTCAATACCATAAAGTCAACCCCACGACTTGGGTCTACTTGTCGTCGCTGTTGACCATCGGGCTGTTTTTCAAATTCAGCCGCCTGCTGAGCGTGCGCAATCTCGATCTGATCGGGCTGATCATGCTCGCGCCCGGGCTGTTGATGGTCGAGTATGGGGTGGCCAAGGCCGGCATCGACCTGGAACAGGCTGCGGGAATCGAACAAGCGGGCTACGTGTGGCTGTTCGTCATGAGCGGCCTGTTCATCGTTCGTTTGCTGCTCGACCCGCTGATGGTTCGGCGGCCGCTGTTGGAACCGAACCTGTCGGTCGGCGGCATGACGTTTATCGGCACGTCGCTGTTGGTGTTCTTGATGGCCAACGTCATCAACAGCACGCTCACGGCCGACGACCTGGCGGGGGCCAAGAAGGCCCAGCAGGTGACGCAGCTGCAGTCGTCGTCTGCCGGAGGACACGAGTCTGGCCAAGCACGGACCCGGCTACCCGCTGTTGCATTTATTGCCGGTGATTTCGACGCAGATTCTGTTCGTCGAGGGGGCCGACCAAGCAAACGCCGCAGGAGCGCGACGCGCGGCGCAGACGTGGTGCAGATGGCCACGGCGCGGACGATGGCGATCCTGGGGCACATGGCGGTGGTGATCGGCATGGTCGTCATCGGGTTCCGGCATTTCGACAATACGAAGACCGGCATCGCCGCCGCCACGCTGTACTTGATGTTGCCCTATACGGCCCAGATGACCGGCCGCGTAGGTCACGTGCTGCCGGCCGCTTTGTTGGTTTGGGCCGTCGAAGCCTATCGCCGGCCGCTCGTGGCGGGCGCGCTGATGGGCCTGGCGATCGGCGTTAACTATTATCCGGTGTTCCTGCTGCCGCTGTGGCTCAGTTTTTATTGGCATCGTGGACTGTTGCGGTTTACCGGCGGAGTGGCTGCGATGATCGTCGCGATGGTCGCATCGTTGGTATTCACGTCGCACGATTTGCAATCGTTTCTGGAGCAGTTGCGGCAAATGGTCAATTGGCGGTGGCCGGTGGCCGAGGCCGACGGTTTCTGGAGCTTCGGGATGATTTCGTCCTATCGCATTCCGGTGTTCGTGGCGTTCCTGGTGCTGTCGATCAGCTTCGCCTTCTGGCCGGCTCAGAAGAATCTGGGGACGCTGATGAGCTGTTCTGCGGCGGTCATGTTGGGCACGCAGTTCTGGCAAGCGCAAGGGGGCGGGCTGCACATGGCCTGGTACTTGCCGCTCACGCTGCTGACGATTTTTCGCCCAAATCTGGAGGACCGCGTGGCGCTGTCCGTTCTGGGCGAAGGCTGGCGCATTCGGCGCCGGCCACAACTGGCCGGTGCCGAGCGGGCTGCGTAGATCTGGTTTCCAAGCCCGCTGCTTGCGTGCAAGACCCCACCGTTTGCAGAAAGAACGGTTCGCCAGACCATGCAGGCACCTTTTTCCGCGCTTGGCATGACACCGCTGCGCGATCGTCATCTGCTGCCGGAGTTGATGGACGGGCCCGATCTGGATCCCGAGCGGCACGAACAGGCGCTGCTGGCCTTGCGCCGCGTCAATGTGCTCAGCCGCACCGCGGCCATCGTTTGGTCGGCGATTCGTCCCCTGGCTCGGAGCCGGCCCGATCGGCCGCTGCGGGTGCTGGACGTTGCCAGCGGCGGCGGCGACGTGACGCTCGGCATCTGGGGCAAAGCCCGGCGCGAGGATTTGCCGATCGAGATCGTCGGCCTGGACATGAGCGCCGTGGCCGTCGAACATGCCCGATCGAGGGCGGCGGCGCAAGGGGCCGACGTGGAATTCCGAGTGGGCAATTGCAACGAGAAGATCCCCGTGGATTTCGACGTGATCGTCACGTCGCTGTTCTTGCATCATCTTCCGCGGGCCGACGCGGTGCGGCTGCTGGGCGCCATGGGCCAGGCGGCGCGGCGACTCGTGGTGGTCAACGACTTGCGCCGCAGCATGGCCGGATATTTGTTGGCGCATGCCGTGTGCCGTCTGATCACGCGTTCGCCGGTAGTACACGTCGACGGTCCGCGCTCGGTCGCCGGCGCATTCACGCTGGCCGAAATTCGCCAGATGTGCCAGGAAGCGGACCTGACGCCGATTCGGCTTGTGCGGTGCTGGCCTTACCGGTTTTTGTTGACGGCGGAGCGGACATAATTCGATCTCAGTCGTCCGGGCGGGCGATCAACACGGCCACTGCCTGACCGGTGGTGGCCTGGTTCAACAGGAGAGCATATTGCTTCGTGCTGGGTAGGGGCTGCCCATGTACGACGTTCACGGGACACTCCGGATCCGGATGGTCGTAGTTGAGCGTTACGGGTATCTGGCCGTGGACAAACGCCAGCACGCTGGCCACCATCTCGACGGCGCCGGTCGCGGCTCCTAAATTGCCGAAGAAGCTCTTCGGCGCGATGACCGGCACATCCCCCAACTCGTCGCGAATGGCCCGGGCCTCGGCGCGATCGGCAGCCACCGTGCCCAAACCGTTGGCGTTCACGTGGTCGAGTTCGGCCGGAGCGACTGCGGCTCGCTTCAGGACTTGCCCTATGGTGGCGCGGATCCCGGTCGCGACATGCGGGTCCGGAGTCCTGCGGCGTTTCGAAAGCGCTGGCATAGTCGACCACGCGGGCCAAGGCGGCTTGCCCCGCGAGCGCGAGCATGTTGCCGGCTTTCGAGCACCAGGGCGGCGGCGCCCTCGCCGAAGACCATTCCGTCGCGCGTGGCGTCGAAAGGGCGCAGGGCATGCTCCGGCGCCCGGCGCCCTGCGGACATCAGGCGCTGGTCGCGGCAGATCCACGACATAGGATGGATGCGGCAGCCGCTGCCGCCGGTGATGACGACGTCGGCCAGTCCGCGTTCGATCAACCGCACCGCTTCGGCGACCGCCAGCAGGCTCGAAGCTTCGCCCATCAGGACCGAGTTATTGGGTCCCCGGGCATCGTTGGCGATGGCGATGTGACAGGCCGGCATGTTCGGCAAGAACTTGAGCATCCAAAGCGGAAACAGTTCGCCCATAGCCTTTTGGCCCCACAGGTCGAAATCGAACTTGCCGTTGGGAATGCAACTGCGGAATGCAGGCTCCAGCTCGGCCGGGTCGCAAAAGATCATGTCGGCACCGAACACGACGCCGAATCGGTCGGGATCGACGCTGCCGACCGGCAGAGCGGCTTCTTCCAGGGCCAAGCCGGGCCGCGGCGAACCCGATTTGGATCTCGCGCGACATGACTTTGAGGCTTTTTCTGGGTGTGACGTAGAGCTTCGGATCGAAGTCACGGACCGAACCACCGATGGGAGCGGTCACGTGTTGGCTGGCAAACTCTGCCAGCCGGGAGATTCCGCTACGCCCGGCCGCGAGAGAAGCCCAAAATGCGTTTCGCGCCCAGGCCAATCGGACTGACGACTCCCAGACCGGTAATCACGACTTCGTGGGGCGGGACCATGAACGGATGCTGCCCACCGAAGCGGGATCCCCGGACGTTTTGGGAACCATGAGGAGCGAGTCACGAGCCGCGTGAGGTGGCGCATCAGGCCGGCGTTGTCAGCGCAGAATGCGAAAATCGGACAAATTTGCAGTTTATGTCAATCATCGTAATCGGGTCCGCTCAAGCCAACAAGCGTCAAATGCCCCATGACCCTTACGCGCTGAATTTTTCGCCGAGCCCCCAATTTGAATTTGGCGCGGTGCCGATACAGATCTGCAACAGTGGATAAGCACGCGGTGCTCGAGCTCCTTGCGGTGCGCTTGCTGGAAGTCTCAGGGAAGAGCGACCCCGGATCGCCCGGCGATCCGAAACACGACGGTTGTCCTCAACTGGGTACGAATGCGACTGGTCACGCTGGCCAGTCGCCTCCCCGAGACAAGGTTGCTTGCGATGTTGCGCCCGATTTCTGCTCCCGCGCCGTTTTCCATTGCCCAGGCCCGAGCCATCCTCAAGGACCTGTTCCGGCCGGCTCCAGCGATCTACTGGAGTGATTTCCTGGGTTCGTTCGTCGTGGGGACGATTTGTTATGGTCTGGTTCGCCGGGTGCAGCCGCTAAGCGTGCAGCAGGCGCTGGTTTTCGCTTTGTCGGTGGTGCTGTATTACCGCTCGGCGCTCTTCATCCATGAGATTTCCCACATGCGGGACAACCAGTTCAAGGCCTTTCGGATTGTCTGGAACCTGCTGTGCGGCATCCCGTTTCTGACGCCCTCGTGCACCTACTATTCGCACATCGACCATCACATTCGCAAGCATTTCGGCACCGATCACGACGGAGAGTATTTGCCGCTGGCCACGACGTCTCGCTGGCGGATCGGGCTCTATCTCTGTCAGCCCTTGGTGATTCCGATTCTGGCGGTGTTCCGCTTCTTCATTTTGTCGCCGCTGGGTTGGTTGAGCCCCAAGTTGCGGCGAGTGCTGCACCAGCGGGCCTCGTCGCTGGTGATGGATCCGAGCTACGTGCGTCCTTTGCCCAGCCGGCGCAGTCTGAGGATTTTTCGGTTGCAGGAAGTCGGCTGTTTTTTAGTGTGTCTGGCGGCGGCGGTATTGCTGATCCGCGGTCGCCTGCCGCTGGGTTTTTTGATCCAGGCCTATGCGACCGCCGTGACGATCCTGTATTTGAACCACATTCGCACGCTCGGTGCGCACCGCTATACCAACGCCGGTGGAGAAATGACGTTCGTTGACCAGTTGCTCGATTCGGTGAACTATCCGGATTCGCGCCTGACGGGCCTGGTGTGGGGGCCATTGGGGATGCGGTTCCATGCTCTGCACCATTTGTTTCCCACGCTGCCCTATCACAATCTGGATGTGGCCCACCGCCGGCTCCGGGCTGAGCTGCCGGCTGATTCGCCGTATCGTCAAACGGACAGTCCGAGTCTTTGGGCTTCGATCCGTCAATTGGCGCAGGTTTCGCGCGCCGCGGAGTCGGGCGAAAAGGCGCCGCTGGCCGCGGAAAGTTCGCATCCGAGTCGCTCGCAGGAGGAGCGCTTTCGCAGGCAGGATTGCCAGCCTACTTGAGCCTGCCAGGGCGTGACAGCGGACGCCATCGCTCCAGTGCACCGGCACGTTGAGTGCCGTCTTGCATCGGCACGTTGAGTGCCGTCTTGCATCGGCACGTTGAGTGCCGTCTATCGGGGCGACTGCGACCCGCACTTCGCTTCAGGCGCTGGCCGTCGCGGCGGTTTGAGGCGGTGCCGGATAGTCGTAAATGCGGTAGGTCTTTTCCAGCAATGCCCCGCCTTTCTCCAGCGAGCGGCGTGAGAGATCATTCGACTCGAGCACCCAGGAAAACTCCGCCTCTTGCAATCCCGAAGCGAGGATTTTTGGGATCAGGGCCTTCAGCAGCACCAGGCCCACTCCCCAGCGCTGGTACTCGGGAATCACGGCGGTGGCGATGGCGCGAAAGCGTTTGAACGGGCGTCGCTTGTTGAGGAGCGTCAGGAAGCCAAACGGGAATAGCCGACCGTCGATTTTCTTGATGCGGGGATTGTAATCCGGCATCCCGAACACGGCGCCGATCGGCTTGTCGCCGACCGTGGCAAACAGCGCCAATTCCGGAATGATCAGGTGCTTCATCTCGGCGCTCATGTGCTGGATTTCGTGCTTCGAGAGGGGCACGAAACCCCAAGTACCGCCGAGCGACTGGTTGTAGATGTCGAGAAACAGCTCGATTTCCTGGCGGAAGCGAGACTTGTCGATGGGCCGCGTCTTGATCTGGAAACGCTCGGCGGCCTCGGTGGCCACAAAGGCCAGCTTTTTGTCCAACTTGTGAACCATCTCGGTCGGCCCCCAGTAGGCGAACAGGTTTTGCGATTTGCCAAAACCGTAACCTTCGACCAGCCGCTGATAATACGGCGGGTTGTAGGTCATCATGAAGGTGGGGGGCGAATGAAAACCCTCGATCAGCAGGCCGCACTCGTAATTCAGCGACGGGTTGACCGGCCCGCGGATGTGGTGAATGTCGCGCTTGGCAAGCCACTGCCGGACCGCATCGAAGAGCTTGTTCGCGACTTCCTGATTGTCGATCGACTCGAAAAATCCCCAAAATCCGAGCCGCTCGTTGTGATATTGGTTATGCGTGCGATTCAAGATCGCGGCCATACGGCCGCAAGGCTCACCGTCGCGAAAGGCCAGAAACGTCTGCATCTCGGCGACTTCGTGAAACGGATGCCGCGAGTAGCCGACGAGTCCCTTCTGGTTCTGCCGCAAGGGGGGAATCCAGTTCGGGTCGTTGCGATAAAAGTGCCAAGGGAGCGAAAGGAATTGTTTTCGCTCGCGACGCGTTTCCACGGGTTTGACGATCGTTTCCATGGAGCGCGTCGACTGCAACACTGCGTAGATTCTGGAGCTAGAAACCGACAACTTTACAACCGATCGCCCAGAGGGTCAAGCCGAGTGAACGCCGCAAGTTTGAATGGGCGCAGTGGTTAGGCGCAGCCGTGAAAACCCGATTCAAGACCCGCTACGGACGGCGGAGTCCAGCCCCAGCAACGAACCCGACTTGAGCCGGGCTTGAGCTTGCTCCATCTCGCGGTAATAGCTGCGCCGCTCGAGCAGGCGGGCCGCTTCTTCGTCCAGCACCGCGGTCACCTCGCGGTGCAGTTGCAGCGCCGAGGCCGTCACCTGCGCGGTGATCGGGCCTTCGATCGTGTCGCGAATCGCCTTGGCCTTGCTCTCGCCGACCGCCAGCAGCAGGCATTGCCGCGATTCGAGGATCGTGCCGACACCCATCGTAATAGCCAGTCGGGGCACCTCCTGCTCGCTGCCGAAGAATCGGGCATTGTCGCGAACCGTTTCCGCCGTCAGGGTTTTGAGCCGCATGCGACTGCCCAACGACGAGCCCGGCTCGTTGAAGGCGATATGCCCGTCAACCCCGATTCCCAAGACCTGCAAGTCGATGCCGCCCTCGTCGACAATCCGCTTTTCGTACGATTGGCAGTAGCTTTCGAAATCGAGCGCCCGGCCATCGGGAACATGGGTGTTGCGCTGATCGATGTTGATGTGGTCGAACAGATTGCTCTGCATGAAGTAGCGGTAACTTTGCGGATGGGTGCCGCTCAGACCGACGTACTCGTCGAGGTTGAACGTCACGACGCGGGAAAAATCCAAACCCTCTTCGCGGTGCATCCGAATGAGTTCGCGGTACGTTCCCAAGGGCGTGGTGCCGGTGGCCAGCCCGAGCACGCAAGTCGGCTTGCGGCGCACCACGGCAGCCAAGAATTGGGCCGACGTGCGACTCACGCTATCAACATCACGTTCTACGATGACGCGCATCGAACAACCACTCCCCTCGATTGGATCTCAAGTTGACAAGAGGCAACGGGAAGATCGGAATCGCACGAGCAAAATGGCAATCCGGCGCAAGCAGAGCCTCAGGGTACCCATGTTTGCCTAAATTCCGCGCTGGCACCTGCATGTGCCTGCGAATTCCCTGCCGCGAATCCTGAATTCCCCATTCCGCCTTCCGAACCGAATCTCGTATACTTCCGCCCCTAAGCCGCTCGCCCCACGCCCAGGAAACGGAGCTCGCACGATGCGTTCGATCGCCATCATCAACCAAAAAGGGGGCGTAGGCAAGACAACCACAGCCGTCAATTTGAGCGCGGCCTTGGCCAATACCGGACAGCGGGTATGCCTGGTCGACTTGGATCCGCAGGCCCACGCCACGCTGCACCTCGGACTGGCCCCCGGACAGCAGCAAAGTTCGATGTACGATGTGCTTACGTCCGACGTGGCCTTGCCCGACATTCTCCAGCAAGTCAACGAGCATTTGTGGGTGGCCGGTTCGCATCTCGATCTGGCCGCGGCCGAAGTCGAACTGGCCGGCGTCGTCGGCCGCGAATTGATCCTCCGCGACAAGCTGGTTGCACTGGACGAGCAGTTCGACTTTCTGTTCGTCGATTGCCCGCCGTCGCTCGGCATCCTTACGATCAACGCCCTGACCGCAGTGGACGAAGTTTTCCTGCCGCTGCAACCGCACTTTTTAGCATTGCACGGGCTGAGCAAGCTGCTGGGTACGATCGACCTGGTTGCCCGCCGGCTGAATGAAGGGCTGCGGCTGAGCGGTGTCATCTTTTGCCTCTACGAGTCGGGGACCCGACTGGCGGCCGAAGTCACCAGCGACGTCGATCGCTACTTCCAGCAAGCCCGCGAGCCGCACCGACCGTGGGCGGAAGCGCAGATGTTTCAGACGCGGATCCGCCGCAACATCCGCCTGGCCGAGGCCCCCAGCTTTGGCCAGTCCATCTTCGGTTATGCCCCCGATTCACACGGCGCCGACGACTATCAGCAGCTCGCGCTGGAAGTCCTCTCGGCCCTGCCCGCCGCGGTGCGGCAAGCCGGGTAAGGCCGGTCCGGCCATGGCGTCGCTTCGCGGCGGCATCCTCACGACCGGTTTTAGGTCGGTTGCCGGCGTGAGACCGATTGGAGGGGGATGCGCCGCTTGTCGCCGGTGGACGCCTGGCTGAGGCCGATTTGCCCCTTGGCCAATCGTGATCTACACTCCCGGTCGCAGGTCCAGAGCTGCGCTCGCGCTTGATTTACCGATGCTAACGACTCTCGGGCGTCGGGTGCTGCCGAGTGTATCAACCGTTCCGACCACGTGATCGTGTGCCGGCATGCGGGTCGCACGGGAAGCGCCGAACGATCGGCGGCCGACTTGAAACTTTCTCACCGAGTGGCCCAAAACATCACACCTTGGCCGGTCCGGTGGACGATTTCCGTCTACTGAACGCAATGGAGTGTTCGTTAGTGGAACGGATTTCCACGCCAGGAGGGGAGACCATTCTCCCCGTTGACCCCGACACGGAAACCGCGCTTGGCACGGAGTCAGGCCAAGGCGGCTCTTATCCGACTGACTGAAAGGAGTCTCTAGCGATGAAATCCGTCTGGAAGTGTGGTGTTGTGCTTTCGCTCGCGTGGCTGAGCGTCGGAGGCAACGCCGGTGCCCAAACGAGCCCCTACGGCTCTCCCTCATTGTTGCCATTCCCCGAGACACGTGCCGCTGCGCCGGCCGGTTACCGATCGGCCTCAGCGGCCCCCTTGGTGCCCTCGAGTTATGGGCCGAGCCTGGCTTCCAATACCAACGAGCCGCTCACCACGCCCGATCCCTCGATTCTCCCGTTCGATCCGCCGACGCCTCCCCAGGCGATGGGCAGCAGCCTGTACGGAACCTTGAACACCGACACCAGCATGTTCCCCAGCACAGCGCCCGGCGCCGCCAATGCCGCCAACGCTACCGGTTCAAAGGGGCAGTGTGGCCTGGGCGGCAACGGTTGCATGAGCTGCGTGCCTTGCTGCAACGGTGCCCGCTGGTTCGGCTCGATCGGCGGCCTGGCCATGACCCGCAATGATGCCAATGCCTTTTGGACCACGTATCAAACCAACGTCAACGTCAACCAGTTGATGCAGACCAAAGAGGCCGGCGGCAACTGGGGCAGCGGCGGACAGGTGACGTTCGGCCGCTGGTGGTGCTGCTGCGGAACGGGCCTGGGTGTGCAATTTGTTTACTGGCAACTGTGGGGCATGGGTGGCAACTCGAGCATCACCAGCGCCAGCAACCTCCTGAGCACGCCGATCGACCTGGGCGGCGTCAACATCACGTCGGGTGCCGGCACGTTCGCGGCGGGCCATTTCTTCGACAACTCGCCGGAGCAGCGGATCTCGCGGGTCGACAACATTACGAATCTGGAACTCAATTTGCTGCAGCAGCAGATTTACTCGTCGCCGAACTTCTGCACGCTGACCTGCCTGGCTGGCTTCCGTTACTTTCGCTTCCAGGAAACGCTGACGTACGGCTCGGTGGCCTTCGGCGATACGTTCGGCTCCGCCGGCGGCGCCAATGAAGCCTACTTGAGTTCGACCGTGACCAACAACTTGTACGGTGCCCAAATCGGCATGCTGGCCAATTTCGCCCTCTCGCCCAAGTGCGGCGCGTATGTTTCGCCGAAAATCGGCGCGTTCGGCAACAGCATCGTTTCGCGTAATCAACTGTATACCGGCGATGGCTATTCGACCTTCGACATCCACGGCCAGAAGACCGCCTTCTCGCTGCTGGCCGAAGTCGACCTGGGCAGCTACTACTGGCTGACCCAGAACTGCCAGGTTTTTGCCGGCTGGCGCGTGGTGGGCGTTTCGCAAGTGGCTTTGGGTGACAGCCAGTTCCTGCCCTACCTGGCCGACAATGCCGGCTATGGCCAGATCAAGTCGAACGGCGACCTGATTCTGACCGGCGGATTTGCCGGCTTGGCGTTCACGTTCTGACCGTAATTCCCCCCGTTGTACGCCGACCGTTGCGGTTGGCTCGACGAACAGCAGAGTCCTCGGTGGTCCACTCGACCACCGAGGACTCGTTCGTTTGAGGAGCCCCGGGTCAGGTCGAGATTGCTTTTGCCACAGTTCGCAGTAAGCTGATAGTCGTAGGAATCGACCACTCGGCTTTCGACGATCCTTTTCATATCTCCTTGGTTTTGTTTCGGCACGCCGGTGCTATCCCCAGCGCCGCGAGAGTAGCGATCTCGTGTCGCCACCAGCCGCGGGTGCCGTTTGCGTTTTGCCTCGCTTCCGCGCTCCCGCGCTCGATAGCTGCGGCGCACCAGCGCGGGTTGGCGAGATTCCCTGGTGCAGCTTTAGGGGGCGGTATTCGTCCCCGCAAGGAGCGACCGATGGTCACAGCGTCGAAAACCATCACGATCAATGCCGCGTTTTTGCAAGAGATCAAAGAAGACTCGCAGGCCTTGCGCCAGTTGCTCGCGGCCGCCCACGAGTTGCTGTCGGCCTGGCCCTTGCACGTGGCACGCAAGCAGTTGGTCGACCTGCTGGCCGAACTGCGCGACCAGGTGGCCCTGCATTTCGCGCTCGAAGAAGCCTACGGCTATTTCGAAGACGCGATCGCCGCCGACCCGCGCCAGAGCCGCCGGGCCACGGCCCTGCGATCGGAGCATTGCCAACTGTTCGTGGAGCTCTGCGCGCTGGAGGATCAATCCGAACGCTGGCTCTACCACGAGGCTTCGACCAGCGTGCTCCGGCAGATCGCGGTCGGCTTCCAGGCCTTTCATCAGAAGTTCCTCGATCACGAGTCGCGGGAAAACGACCTGATCCTGGAATCGCTGGCCGACGAGATGGGCGAGGGGGACTGACCGATCCTCCGGGCGACTTCGCAAACCGCCCGCACCCTTGGTTGCGCCGCGGCGCTTCAGAAAATGCCGAGTTGGTCGCGGGCGTCCTCGGTCATGCGGTCGGGAGTCCAGGGGGGCACCATCACCAGCTTGACCTCGACGTTGCCCACGCCTTCGATCGCTCCCAGCACCATCTTGGATTGGGAGAGCAACTGCGGACCGGCGGGACAGGCCGGGCTGGTCATCGTCATTTCGATCTTGACGGTCGACTTGCCTTCCGCCTCTTCAACCGTCACCAGGTAAATCAAACCCAAGTCGACAATGTTGATGAACAACTCGGGGTCGATCACTTGCTTGAGTGCTTCGCGAACGGCATCTTCGGTAACTGCCATAATTTGTCTCCTGTCGACAGCGCAGAGGGCGCTGATTATCCCTGGTTCAATTTTACCAGCACTTCGTCGCCGAGCACCTGCACCTCGTGAGACACGGTCGGCCGGGTGGCAGGCATCGTCAAGGCGCGGCCGTCGCGAATGTCGAACTTGGCTCCGTGCCGCGGACAGGCGACGCTAAAGCCTTCCAACTGGCCTTCGCCCAGCGGCCCGCCATCGTGCGTGCAAACGTCGTCCAAGGCATAAAAATTGCCCGCCGCATGGAACACCACCACCAGCCGGTCATCGATTTCGACCAATTGCCGGCCGGGATCGGGAATATCGGATACTTTCGCGACGGCAACGAAGTCGGACATGGATTGGGCACGTAGGGGCAAACTTCAAGCGCAATGGTGCAAAATTAAACGACAGACCTGCCGTTGTTCCGCGTTCCCAGCTCCGAGTTCATTCTAATCGTACTCGCGGATGCGGCGGCCGATGGCCTGGCCGAGCGCTTCGCGCACGCTGTCGATGGTGATGCGGTCGAACACCCGTTGGAAAAAGCCGGCCACGATCATGCGGATGGCTTCTTTGCGCGTCAGCCCACGGGTCTGGCAGTAGAACACCTGCTCGTCGTCGACGCGGCCGGCCGTCGAGCCGTGCGTGCAGCGGACGTCGTCGGCTTGGATTTCCAATCCGGGAATCGAGTCGCTCCGCGCGTGATCGCTCAGAAGCAGATTGTCGTTGCGCTGATAGCCGTCGGTCTTCTGGGCGCCTGGATCGACCTTGATCATGCCCCGCCAAACCGTATGCGAAGCGTCTTGCAGGGCGGTCTTGTAGAGCAGATCGCTGTGGCAATTTGGCGCCTGGTGATGCTGGAGCGTGTGATAGGAGAGATGTTGTTTGCCCTCGGTGAACATCACGCCGTTGACTTGCGTGTCGGCCCCTTCGCCCACCAGCGCCACGTGCTGGTTCACCTTGGCCAGCCGGCTGCCCAGCGCGGCGATCGTCCATTGCAAGCGACCGTCCCGCTCGACGACTCCGCGTTGATGGGCGAAGTGCCAGACGCCGGTCGACCAGTTTTGCAGATTGACGTAGCGCAGCCGGGCCCCGGGCTTGACGATCAGCTCGATGGCTCCCAGGTGCAAGCCGGGCGCGTCATGCTGAGTGCTGGCCGTTTCGGCCAGGACCGTGGCCTCGCTGCCGGCCTCGAGCACGATCAAGGCGTGGCCCAGGTCGGTGGCGCCGGGGCTGAGCGCCGAAAGCATGTGCAGCGGACGATCGATCGACACGCCACGCGGCACATACAGCACCGTGCCGCCCGACCACCAGGCGGCGTGCAGTGCGGCGAATTTGTCGGCCGCGGGATTCACAATCCGGGCCTCGACGTAAGGCTTGAGCAAATCGCCGTGCTCCAAGAGCGCATTCTCCAGGCTGTCGAAGATCACTCCCCTTCGCGCCAGGCCTTCGTCCAGGCGAGACGACAGCGAATGACTGTCGAGCGCCGCCGTATGGCCGGCCAGCTCGACGCCGTGCGTCAGCAGCCCGTCGGGCAGCGCGGCGCCGACCGCCGGCTCGGTCTGAAAGCCGAACCGGTCCAGCCGAAACAGGCGGATGTCGGTCCGCATCCACTCTTCTTCATTGCGAGCGGGGAGCGGCATTTGCTGGAACTTGTTCCAGGCGGCCAGTCGCATTTCGCGAACCCACGTCGGTTCGCTGCGCGTGGCCAGAAATGCGTCGAACGCTTCCTGGGTAAATCCCAGGGCAGAAGTGGTCGAATTCATCAATTAAGCCATCGGGACATTGAATCAAACTGCACTTAAACTAAGTAGTCTGCGTTCGAGGATGCGAAGTGTTTTGTGGCGACGATGCAATTTCGGCCATAGCGTGCTCGGGCAGGCCCAGCAAGCATCCGGGTTCGACCAACTCGCGTCCGGTTCCCACCAAATCGATAGTGCCCGTCATGCCGGCGCCTAATTCTTCGATTTCCCTTCCATAGGCCTGAATCCCGACGACTTGCAGCGCCAAGGCCTTGCTTGCACTTCGGACAGGCGTTTTCGCTTCGTCGAGGCCGTCTTGATAACGGTACAGAACTTGAAACGAATCCCCGCGTCGGATCGAGTCTTCGCTGCACCGGCCCATAACGCGCAATCGCCCCGAGACCCCTTCCACAATTCCCTTAACGATGAACTCAATTCGGCGATTCATGTGCGAACAAACCTGAGTATTCGGGCGTCGAAGTCGAGAATTTGTTCATTGGTCATACGAGGGTATTCGTCGATTGCTCGATCGAGGCGCCACCGATTGGCGATCGTGGTTGGCAGGTGAATGCCCATGTCACTAAAGACAATCCGCAATTGCTCGATGTTCAGCCGTTGAGTTGCGTATGAAACAAAATCAAGGGGCTTGACATTCAGAGCAAACTCACACTCGCGCTCCGCAAGCACGTTTGGTGGAACTAACACTGATTCTATATCCGCCATTCGTGCTATGTATACAACCGCTTCTCCATGGCGGCCGCTCTCCACCGCGAATAGCGCGGCCACGAGTGGATCCGATGACATGGGGGTTCTTGGTATCTGCTGCAAAGCCGGATTGCCCGGCCAGTTCAGTGTCGTCCCTCGGTACAGATGGAGTTCGTGGGATACCACACGGTTATCCCACGGTGCCTTCCATCTGCAGCTCGATCAGCCGGTTCATCTCGACGGCGTATTCCATCGGCAGCTCGCGGACCAACGGCTCGATGAAGCCGTTGACGATCATCGTGCTGGCTTCGGCTTCCGACAGGCCGCGGCTGCGTGAGATAGAACAGCTGCTCTTCGCCGATCCGCGAGACGCTGGCCTCGTGGCCGACCGAGACGTCCTGCTCTTCGATCTCGATGTAGGGATACGTGTCGCTGCGGCTCTTGCGAGTCGAGAATCAAGGCGTCGCAGACGACGTTCGACTTCGACTTGCGGGCCCCGTGCTCCATCTTGACCAGCCCGCGATAGCTGGAGCGGCCGCCGTTCTTGGAGATCGACTTGGAGATGATGCGGCTCGACGTGTGCGGAGCACAATGCACCATCTTGGCGCCGGCGTCCTGGTGCTGGCCGGCCGAGGCGAAGGCGATCGACAGCACCTCGCCGCGAGCGCCCGGCTCCATCATGTAGACGGCCGGATACTTCATCGTCAGGTGGCTGCCCAGGTTGCCGTCGATCCACTCCATCAGTGGCGTCTTCGTAGGCCATGGCCCGCTTGGTGACCAGGTTGTAGATGTTGTTGGCCCAGTTCTGGATGGTGGTATAGCGGCAACGGGCGTGGCTGCTTGACGACGATTTCGACCACGGCCGAGTGCAGGCTTTCGGTGGTGTACATGGGGGCGGTGCAGCCCTCGACGTAATGCACTTCGGCCCCTTCGTCGACGATGATCAGCGTCCGCTCGAACTGCCCCATGTTCTCGGCGTTGATGCGGAAATAGGCCTGCAGCGGGAACTCGATCTTCACTCCCTTGGGCACGTAGATGAACGAGCCGCCCGACCAGACGGCCGAGTTCAGGGCCGCGAACTTGTTGTCGGTCGGCGGAATGATCGTGGCGAAGTACTCGCGCAGCAGATCCGGGATGTTCGCGCACGGCCGTGTCGGTGTCGGTGAAGATCACGCCCTGGCGGCCCAGCTCTTCTTGCAGCGAGCCGTAGACCACTTCGCTCTCGAACTGGGCCTTCACGCCGGCCAGAAATTTCTTTTCGGCCTCGGGAATGCCCAGCTTGTCGAAGGTGCGTCTTGATTTCCTCGGGCACGTCGTCCCAGGTCTTGCCCTGGTGGTCGGCCGGCTTGAGGTAGTAGTAGATGTCCTGGAAGTTGATGGCGATGTCGCCGCCCCAATGGGGCATCGGCTTGGAGTTGAAGATCTCCAGGCTCTTGAGCCGGAAATCCCGCATCCAGTCGGGCTCGCTCTTCATGTCCGAGATCTGCCGGACGATCGTCGCGTCGATTCCCTTGCGGCCTTGAAGATGTACTTCGACTCGGTGCGGAAATCGTACTTGTTGATTTCGCCGATATTGCCGGCCTGCGGATGGGCCACGTCGGTTGCCATAACAGTTTGCCTTTATGTTGTTATCTTGCGGCCGGTTTGCTGACGGCGGCTGCCTACGGGTTGTTCGTTTCGGAGGGCGTTCGGAAGCGGCCCCTTGGGCGGCGCAGTTGCTAGATTGCGCAGTTGCCAGATTCCGGCGCCTGCGGTTTCCTTGGTTGCTAGTTTCATGGCTTCTTCGTCGGCGGCGGCTTGCGGATAAGCGTTGCGGATGCGATCGTAGCCCCGCTTGTGCAATTCCATCGGCCAGCTCGGGGCCGCCGGTCTCGACGATCCGGCCGCCCAGCATGACGTGGGTGAAGTCGGGCCGGTTGTGTTCCAGCAATTGTTCGTGGTGCGTGATGATCAGAATGCCCATCTCGTGCGCCGCCGATCTCGGCGATGCTCTGGCTGGCCAGCCGCACGGCGTCGACGTCCAGGCCGCTGTCGGTCTCGTCCAGGATGGCGAACTTCGGCCGCAGCATGGCCATTTGCAGAATCTCGGCCCGCTTCATCTCGCCGCCGGAAAAACCTTCGTTCACGTAGCGGCGGGCGAACTCCTTGTCCATCCGCAACTGTTCCATCTTGGCGGTCAGCTCCTTGCGGAACTCGCGCATCGGGATCAGCTCTTCGCCTTCCTTGCGATCGGGCCGGCGGACGTTGGTCGCGGCGTGCCGCAGGAAGTCGGCCATCTTCACGCCCGGAATCGACATCGGCCGCTGGAAAGCCAGGAAGATGCCGGCCCGCGCCCGCTCGTCGGGCTCCATCTCCAGCACGTCCTGTCCGTTCAGCGTGATCGTGCCGGCGGTGACTTCGTAACCGGGATGGCCCATGATGGCGTAACCCAGCGTGCTCTTGCCCGAGCCGTTGGGGCCCATCAGGGCGTGCACTTCGCCCCGCTTGAGTTCGAGGTTCACGCCGCGCAGAATCGGTTTGCCTTCGACCGACACGTGCAGGTCGATGATTTTCAGAGTTTCGATCATGAAGGATTCATCGCCCCATCAGGCATCAAAAAAGGGTTGCAATCCGTGCGTTGGATTTCGGTACGGCTGGTGACAGCCAAGTTTCTTATCGACCGGCTTATCAACCGGTAATTTTCTGGTGATCGAACAGCGGCTTTTCGTCGGCCGGGGCCGAACGTAGCCCGAGTGGTGCGGCACCGGCAACTCGTCGTCGAGCTTGGTTCCGATCGCAGCCCCGGCGGCGCGGGCCAAACGCTGTCCTTTGATCTTGTCTTGGATCCGCATCAGGCCTTCCAGCAGCGCTTCGGGACGCGGCGGGCAGCCCGGCACGTAAACGTCGACCGGCACGACCAGGTCGACCCCTTTGACCACGTGGTAGCCATATTTGAAGTACGGACCGCCGCCGACGGTGCAGGCCCCCATGGCGATCACGAACTTCGGATCGGGCATCAGGTTGTAAAGCCGGCGGACGCGGCTGGCCATTTTGTAGGTCACCGTGCCGGCCACGATCATCAGGTCGGCCTGCCGCGGGCTGGCCCGGAACGCCCCGGCCCCGAAGCGATCCATGTCGTAGCGGCTGGCGCCGGCGGCCATCATCTCGATGGCGCAGCAGGCCAGCCCAAAGGTCATCGGCCACATGCTCGACTCGCGGGCCCAATTGATGGCCTGCTCGATCGTGGTGACGATGACGTTTTCTTCGAATCGGCCTTCGATCCAGGGTTGGGTCATGATTTTGCGTTTCTCGTTGACGATCGTGAAGTTTGCGGTTGCGACTTACTCGGCGGCGATGGTTGCCTCAGAGCCAGCCCTTTGAAGACTGCCAAAGCTAGTCAATTTACCCACTTCTCAGTTCGTTTGGAACCGGCAGCACGAATCGCCATCCAGTCGACAGGCCGACAGCTTCACGTTTTGCTCCAGTAACTCGCCAATCATCATTCGCTCCAGCGCACAAATACCACGGTCTTGCTCCGCCAGTTGCGGATAGGGACAGGCCAGCGCGGTCAGCACCGGCAGTTGGCCAACCGCTTCGCCCGCGCCATGTTCCCCATCCCTCTGTTCCGCCGGCATGGATTCGACGACGAACGGCACGCCGCGCTCTGTGAAGACGGCAGCCACTTCACGCATCCGCTCGCCGGTGGTTGCGCCGCCGACACGGTCGGCGTAGAGCCCAGCCATTTGCTTGGCAATCCGCTGCAGCAAGCCACGGCGAACCTCGATGTCGGGGATCGCCCGGACTTCCTGCCAGAGAACCAGGGCCAGATCGACAAAATTGTGACCGGCCTCACGCCGGCCCAGATCCGTAAGAGAATAGGCGTGACTCGGCCGGCCGCGGCCCGCGCGGCTGGTTTGCCGCTCGATGAGCCCTTGCCCCATCAGGCGGCTCAATCGCTGCCGGACGGCGGTTGCTGTAACTTCTGTGGCGCTGGCGAGTTCCGAAATGCGCATCGACCCGGCTCGACCGAGCAGATCGAGGATCGCGCCGTCCGAAGTTTCCGTCCGAAGTGCCATCGTACCAACCGAGTTTGCAAGTTGTGGCCCAACGTCATCATACCGAAGCGAAGACTTTTAGCAACTGAGTATGTGATAAATCATACTGTGCCCGCTGGAATATTACATAAATCATTGCTGTAATGAAACTTATGGATCGTGCATTGTCCCCGAAAATGTCCGCCGCCGGCAGCCGCTCATTCCCCGGCGTTGCTTCGCGCCCATGCCCGATTGGCCTAAAATCAACCTGACCCTGCCCTTAAATCTCCTGGTGTGGCCCTTGCTCATGCGAAAATCTTCCCTCGCGGCCTGGATTATTGTCGCGCTGCTGGTGGGCGGTTCGCTGCTGGCCACTGGTGGCAGTGGGGAGCCTGACAATCCGCGGGTGGTCAAGATCGTGTCGAGCTTGCCCCGGACCGGCAGCGCCAAGGCCCAGACCGACACGATCGTCAACGGAATTCGCATCGCCCTGGAAGAGGCCGACGGCAAGTGCGGCGAATTCGACGTCGTGTTCGGCGACTGGGACGACGCCACGGCGGCCGCCGGCCAATGGACCGCCGAAGCCGAAACGGCCAACGCCCGCCGTGCCGTGCGCGATCCGGACGTCATGGTCTACATCGGCACCTACAACTCCGGGGCGGCCAAGATCTCGATGCCGATCCTGAATCGGGCCCACCTGCTGATGGTCAGCCCGGCCAACACCTGGCCGGGGCTGACCAAGCCCGGCAAAGGCGATCCGGGCGAGCCGGAGATCTATCGCCCCACGGGCAAGATCAATTACGTCCGCGTGGTGCCGGCCGACGACCTGCAAGGCCCGCTGAGCGCCCGACTGGGCCAAGGAGCTGGGCGTCCGCCGGGTGTACGTGCTCGACGACAACCAGGTTTACGGCAAGGGCATCGCCAAGCTGTTCATCGCAGGCCTGCCAGGATCTGGGCATCGAAGTGCTTGGGGCGTGAGAGCATCGACGACAAGGCGCAGGAATTCAAAGCCCTGATGACCACGATCAAGGGGCTGCAGCCCGACTTGATCTATTTCGGCGGCACCACCCAAACCAAGGGGGGCCAAATCGCCAAGGATATGGTGGCCGCCGGACTCGACGTGTAAACTCATGGTGCCCGACGCCTGCTACGAGGACGCATTCATCGAGGCGGCCGGCGCCAAGAACGTGAACGACCGCTGCTATGTCACCTTCGGCGGACTGCCGACCGCCGAACTAAGCGGGGCCAGGACGCGAGTTCGTCGAGAAGTACAAAGCCCGTTTCGGCCGCGAGCCCGAGGGTTATGCGATTTATGGCTACGAAGCGGCCAAGGTGGCCCTGGCGGCCATCGAGCGGGCCGGCCGCAAGGACCGCCAGGCGATCGTCGAGGCGGCCTCTGGCGATCCAGGACTTTCGATCAGGGGGCGCTCGGGCGCCTGGTCGTTCGACGCCAACGGCGACACGACCGTCACCACGATCAGCGGCAACACGGTGCACGACGGAAAGTTCCAGTTTGTCAAACTGCTCGGCCGCTGAACAGCCAGTACATCGTCGGGCACCAAGGCCGCAGCACTCGATGACGTTCCCTCTCTTTGCCGCCGTCGACACGTCGAACCCGGGACAATTGTTCGTTCAATACTGTCTCGACGGCCTGACCAACGGCGCGCTGATCGCCCTGATCGCGCTGGGCTACACGATGGTCTACGGGATCATCGAGCTGATCAACTTCGCCCACGGCGACGTGTTCATGCTCGGTTCTTTTCTGGCCTTTGCGCTGGTCGATCGCCTGGGGCTCGAGCGGGCCGACACGCTGGGCCTGTGGGGCGGGATCGGCCTGGTGCTGCTGGTGGTGCCCGTGTTTTGCGCGGTTTTGAATTTCTCGATCGATCGGCTGGTCTATAAGCCGCTGCGCCGCGCGCCGAAGCTGGCGCCGCTGGTCTCGGCCATCGGCGTGTCGTTCGTGCTGATGAACATCGGCCTGCTGTGGGGCGGCTCGGCCGACCGCAATTTTCCGGCCCTGGTCCCGCAAACCAACTCTGCTGGGCGACGAATTCGGGCCTGCGCTTTAGCGGCGAAGATTTGATGGTTCTGCTGGTGACCGGGCCGATCATGATCGCTCTGACGCTGCTGGTGAAATACACCCGGTTGGGCAAGGCCATGCGTGCCACGGCGCAGGACCCGACCGCCGCGCGGCTGATGGGCATCAACGTCGACCGGGTGATCGCTGCCACGTTTGTCATCGGCGGCGTCCTGGCCGGCGCCGCCAGCGTGATCTACAGCCTGTATATCCACACGATCAGCTACCAGATGGGTTTTCAGAACGGCCTGTATGCCTTCACCGCGGCCGTGCTGGGCGGCATCGGCAACATTCCCGGCGCCGTGCTGGGCGGCCTGGTGATCGGCCTGGTCCGTTCGCTGGGCAGCGGCTACGTCGGCGAACGTTGGACCAGCGCGCTGATCTTCGCCATCCTGATCGGGATCCTGGTGTTCCGGCCCTCGGGCTTGCTGGGGAGTCGCACGCGCGAAAAAGTATGAGCCAGCATCCCGCCAAACAGCAGCCGGCCAAACAGCATTCCGCGAAGGACCGCCTGGCGGCCATTTTCGACAGCGTGTGGGCGCCGTGCCTGGTGCTGGTGCTGGTCTATCCGCTGTTGGTGCCGCTGGAAAATCTGCTGTTCCGCCTGACCGAGATCTCGCTCGGCACGCAACTGACCTACATCTTCATCTACGCGATCCTGGCCCTGGGTTTGAACGTCGTGGTGGGCTACACCGGCCTGCTGCACCTGGGCATCGCCGCGTTTTTCGGCATCGGGGCCTATATCACGGGCATCCTGACCGTGGCGGCCTATCCGTTTCAGGTCGGGTTCTGGCCGGCGCTGCTGCTCTCGACCGCCGGTGCGGCGCTGTGGGGATTGTTTCTCGGCGCGCCCACGCTGCGGCTGCGCGGCGACTATCTGGCGATCGTCACGCTGGGCTTTGGCGAAGTGGTGCGGTTCACGCTGCGCAACCTCGAAGAAATCACGGCCGGCACGCGCGGGCTGAATCCGATTCCGCCGCCGGCCTTGCCGGGCCCGCTGGCCGGCGCTGTGCCGGGGGCTGGGCATCACGCCCGACTTCGCGCTCGACTACCGGCTCTATTACTACCTGACGCTCGGCATCCTGCTGGCCGTGATCGTGGTGGTGCGCAACCTGGAGACGATCGCGGCTCGGCCGCT
Organism: uncultured Planctomycetaceae bacterium; assembly: GCA_963793635.1. Lineage (GTDB taxonomy): Bacteria > Planctomycetota > Planctomycetia > Pirellulales > PALSA-1355 > CAWCAX01. The sequence goes on along the minus strand of CAWCAX010000004.1, from coordinate 1,867,120 downwards.
CCTGGGTGGCCGTGCGCGAAGACGAGTTGGCCGCCGCCTGCATGGGCATCCGCGTCGTGCGGGTCAAGCTGTCGGCGTTTGCCTTGGGCTCGGCCCTGGCCGGCTTGGCCGGCTCGCTCTACGCCACCACGCTGGGCAGCACGGCCGGTCCCGACGCCTTCGACTTCGCCCGTTCGATCATCATGTCTGGCGGCGATCATCCTCGGCGGGTTGGGCAGCCTGCGCGGCACGCTGCTGGGCGTGTTTTCTGCTCATCGGGTTCGACAATGTGATCACGCCGCTGGTCGATGGGCTGCTGCAAAGGGCTGAACTGACCACCACGGTTCCCGAGTGGCGCACCTGGCTCACGTTCAGCAACTGGAAGTTGATGATTTTTGGCCTGGCGCTGATTTTGATGATGCGTTTCCGGCCCGAGGGACTTGCTGCCGTCGGTGCGCGTGCAGCGCGAGCTGCACGAGGGGGAGGGGAAAACTCGGATCTCGGAACTCGGAACTCGGAATGGTCCGGATTCCGTATCAACAGGCTCACAATCCTGATGCAACCCACACCGCAACTAATATCGTTGACCGAACTAACGCGCTCCGTCTGCTTTCGTCTTTTTTCTTCGTCCGTCGTTCCGCGTTCCGAGTTCCGCGTTCCGAGCTTTCCCCATGCCTCTCCTTGAACTTAAAAACCTGACCGTTCGCTTTGGCGGCCTGACGGCCGTTAGCGGCGTCGATTGCCGGCTCGACGAGCATCAGATCGTGTCGATCATCGGCCCCAACGGCGCCGGCAAAACCACGGTGTTCAACGCCATTACCGGCATCTACGAGCCGACCGAGGGCTCGATCGAGTTCGGCGGCCGCCCGCTCATTCGGCCGATGAACTGGCGCGTCGCTGCTGGCCGTGGTGCTCATCGGCCTGAGCACCGCATTGGCCGCGGCGCTGGCCAGTGTGAACGTCGATCGGCTGTGGCAGGTGGCCATCAAGCGCAACTACGCCGGGCCCGGCCAGCCGTTTTCATACTTCGAGGCCTGGCGCAGTGCCCAAGATTATCTGGCCGGCCGGCTGAAGATCGTCAGCCTGCCGGGTGAGCGCTTTGCCGTGGTGACGGCCGATGGCCGGCGCACGCTGGCCTATGCCGATGGCCAGCAGCAAGCCGAACAAATCCGCGACGATCTGAACTCGCTCGCCGACGAGCTGATGGTCGACTCCGCGGCCGTGCTCGGCGCCGATTCTCCGCGCACGGCGGAAACCCTGATCGAAATCCGGCGCGAAGCGGCGGCTCGCCGTCACAAGGCGATTTTGGGCCTGCTGCTGGGTTTCGGCCTCGGCGCGGCCGGCACGTTCGCAGTCTGGAACCGATCGAGACGCACTCCCGACTTTATTTCGCGATCGGGCATCGCCCGCACGTTTCAGAATATCCGCCTGTTCCACAACATGACCGTGCTGGAAAACGTGCTGACCGGCATGGAGCGCCGCTTTCGGGCCGGGCTGGTGCGGATGGCCTTTCGCACGCCGGCCGTGCGGCGCGAAGAGGCGGCGGCCCGGGCCACGGCCGGGGATTTGCTGCGGCTTGTCGGTTTGCACGAGCGGGCCGGCATGCTGGCCAAGAACCTGTCCTACGGCGAGCAGCGCCGGCTGGAGATCGCCCGGGCACTGGCCACCGAGCCGCAAGTGCTGCTGCTGGACGAACCGGCGGCCGGCATGAACCCGGCCGAATCGGCCGAGCTGGCCCGGCTGATCGACTCGATCCGCGGACGCGGGTTTTCGGTGCTGCTGATCGAACATCACATGCGCGTGGTGATGGGCATTTCCGATCGCATCGCGGTGCTCGACTACGGCAGCAAAATCGCCGAAGGCACGCCGGCCGAAGTCCGCGCCAACCCGGCCGTCATTCGGGCCTACCTGGGCAGCGAAGAGGTGAGTTGATGCCGGCATTGCTGGAAGTCGAAAATCTGCACGCCGGCTACGGGCCGATCGAAGTGCTCAAAGGCATTTCGCTGCGCATCGAGCCGGGCGAGATCGTGGCCCTGATCGGCGCCAACGGCGCCGGCAAGACGACCACGCTGATGAGCATATCGGGCTGTGTGCGCTGCCGCTCGGGCCGGATTAGTTTCGGCGGCCGCCAGATCACGGCGCTTCCGCCCCACGAGATCGTGCGGGCCGGCCTGTGCCAATCGCCCGAGGGGCGCAAGATCTTCCCCCGGCTGTCGGTGCTTGAAAACCTGGCCATGGGGGCCTTCACCCGCCGCGACAAGCCGGGCGTGAAGCAGGACACTCGAGCGCGTGCTGGAAATGTTTCCGATCCTCAGACAGCGGCACGCTCAGGCCGGCGGCACGCTGTCGGGCGGCGAGCAGCAAATGCTGGCCGTGGCCCGGGCGCTGATGGGCCGCCCCAAGCTGCTGCTGTTGGACGAGCCTTCGCTGGGCCTGGCGCCGCTGGTGGTGCTGAAGATTTTCGAAGTCATCCGCGAATTGAACCGCGAGGGCATGGCGATTCTGTTGGTGGAGCAAGCCGCGCGGATGGCGCTGCAAACTGGCGCATCGCGGCTATGTGATGGAGACCGGCTCGATCACGATCAGCGACCGGGCCGAAGCCCTATTGGGCGACAAGCGCGTGCAGGACGCGTATCTGGGGGAGTAGGGGCGGCGTGAGTTGGCAGCGATCCGTTTTGTTTTTGGAATTGGTCCGAACGACGGTTGTCTGGCAGCGGCGTCGGGGTTGTTAGGAGATTTAATGTGCTAATCGCTGATGCATTGGTGTATTACATGCGCACGCTTCCCGACTGTGTCGGTGTTGACGGGCCATGGGGTGCGAGTTCAGAGGCGCTGATGTGTTTCGCATTCGGATTCGAACAACTCGTAAAGGCTATTGAGGCATCCGACAATCCGTACGACATTTACCCGACGCCGGAGTTGATGGGGCATCTGCATCACATTGACGCGCGGTTGTCTCAGTACGCATCTGAGCCGGATAAAATGCATTTCGACTCGCTCATGTATTATGTGTCGCGGGCAATCGACGCGTTCCCGGACTTGATCGACTTATCGGACACCGGATTGGGGCGTCGGCTGAGCTAGTCCCGATCGACGGCGCTGGCTCATTAGCCCCACACCGACCATGCCGATATCATGGTGTTTGGCCCTCTGCTGAACTTCCATCATGCATCACCTGCTCGAACCCAACTCCGACACATTGACCACCTGGCTCGCCGAGCGAGGCGAGCCGGCGTATCGCGCTGCGCAAATTCGCCGCTGGCTGTTCGCCGGCCGGGCCCAGTCGATGGCCGATATGACCAATCTGCCGGCCCGGCTGCGCCAGGCTCTGGCCGAAAATTTTCAGCTCTGGACCACCGAAGTCGTGCGGCACAACCAGACCGACGACGGCACCGAAAAATTGCTCGTCAAACTGGCCGATGGCGAGCAGATCGAGTGCGTGCTCTTGCGCGACGGCCTGCGCCGCACGATCTGCATCAGCACCCAGGTCGGCTGCGCGATGGGCTGCGTATTCTGCGCCAGCGGATTGGACGGCGTGGTGCGCAATCTCTCGGCCGGCGAAATCGTGGAGCAAATGCTGCGCTTGGATCGGCTGCTTGCCGGCCGACGAGCGGCTGAGCCACATCGTCGTCATGGGCATGGGCGAACCGCTGGCCAATATCGACCGGCTGCTGGCGGCACTGGCCGCAGCCACCGATGCCGACGGGCTGGGCATCAGCGCCCGGCGGATCACGATTTCGACCGTGGGCCTGCCGAAGGTGCTGCACCGGCTGGCCGAACAGAACAGCCGCTTCAACCTGGCGGTGTCGCTGCACGCGCCCGACGACGAGCTGCGCACCCGGCTGGTGCCGGTCAACAAGCACGCCGGCCTGGGCGAGATCATCGAGGCGGCCGACCATTATTTCGAGTCGTCCGGCCGGCGGCTGACGTTCGAGTATGTGCTGCTGGCCGATCTGAACGACCAGCAGGTCCACGCCCGCAAGCTGGCGGCGCTGCTGCATGGGCGGACCGCCCTGCTGAACGTGATCCCCTACAACCCGGTGGCGGGGCTGCCTTACTGCACGCCTTCGGCCAAGGCGGTCTCGCGGTTTGTGGAAATCCTGCGCTCAAGCGGGCTGAACGTGCAGGTTCGCGAGCGCAAGGGGGACAAAATCAATGCCGCTTGTGGCCAATTGCGGCGCTCGCAAGTTCAAGCCGTGGTGCCGCTGGCGCCTTGATTGCCGGCGTGGCCCAGGGGCGCGCTTGCGCGGCGGCGTGCAGCTAGCAAACGGCGTCGCGTTCACAAAGCGCTGGGCCAATCGCAAAACCCGCGTTGACTAAAACCGGCCATTTGCGAAGATTCCGGCCCTGAAGCGGAATCTTCCGGCCAGTTCTGGCGCGGCCGCACTCCTTATTTTTGCGCGGTCATCACTTGGCTATCCGAGTGCTGCTCCTGATCGCTGTCTTGGTGCTAGCCCCTTCGCGGGTGTGTCTTTGGCCCAGTTGGTCAGCAGCCCGCCGATGGCGACCGGGCCGGCGGTTTGGCCGCCGGTTCCCTCGGCCCAAAGCTCGTCGGTCTCGGGGCTCATCTGGTCGCCCCCTGCCGACGCCAATCGAAACGTCATTCCCAACACGGCTGTTTGGCCGCCGGGCGCTCAGGTTCCGCCTGCCGTCGATAGCGTGCCGCCGGTGTGGGGAGCGCCTGGCGTAGGTTCGCAAGTCATTGGAGCGCCTCCAGTGGGCGCGCTGCCGCCGGGCACGCTACCCATCGGCGCTGCGCCGCTGGCGCGGGGCTGTCGACCTACTACGATCCGTTCAGCCGGCAGTTCGCTTATGGCGATCGGGGCACCCAGCCCTATCACTTGGGCTGGTATGCCTACGACGATCTGACTTTTATGCCGACCGAGCCGGTGCGCGGCGTGAGCGGCTCGCTCCAGGTTCTGGAGTGGAACGGGTCGCTGCGCTACAGCCGCGCTATTGGCTCGGACTTGATCTTTGCCGCGACTCCCACCTGGAACGGCATTTTTCTGACCGGGCCCAGCGGCGTGGCCCTGCCGGGTTCGTTCAATCAGTTGATGTGCGATTTTCAGTTGTCATCGGTCAACCCGGGCCCCTGGAATTGGCAGCTCGGCTTTACGCCGCAAATCAACGGCGACTTCACCCGTTCGCTGAACAACAGCGCCTACCTGTTCGACGGGCGGGCGGTGCTCTTGTATCAGAGTTCTCCGCGGTGGCGTTTTGCGGCCGGCGTGGCGTTTTGGAACCGGGTTCACAACTACTGGATTCCCTACGGCGGCGTGGTCTGGACGCCCGACGACCACTGGGAATTTCGGCTGTTCTTCCCCAAGACGCGGATCAGCCGTTATTGCGGCAGCTTCTTCGGCGCCGACACGTGGCTGTACGCTTCGGCCGAGTTCGTCGTGCAGGCCTATCAGGTCGACGTGCAGGACACCCGCGTCAAAACGCGCGGCCAGATTAGCGATTACCAGATCATGGGCGGCGTGAATTTTCAGTTCGCCTGCGTATCGTCGTTTGTCGAAGTGGGCGCATCATCGATCGCGAGTTTCGCTTCCGCGAACCGACGCCGGACTTCACCATCGACAACGGCCTGATCGCCCGGGTCGGCATTCTGTACTGAGTGCCAGGGCGTTTTGTGCCGTCCCTGTCGCTGAAGTGCGCGGCGTTGTGATTGCAGAGCACGTTTAACGAACCCCGGCAGGGGTTCCAGTCAATAGCCGGGTGGCAACGCCCCCGGAACCGGATGATTCGCACAAAATTCAACAGACCCCGGCAGGGGTCGAACCGTGACCGGTCGCGACTTAACCCCCGGTGCGACCCCTGCCGGGGTCGGTGGGACGACCGCATGCCCGAGGGTCCGTGGGCGGTGCCCACGGCTATTGAATTTTGCCCCTACCGGGGCGATTTGAGGAATTCTAAGCGTGAGCTCGACACCTCGATCCTCATTCATAAGAGTGGGTCTGCGCATCGTTTCCGAATCGAGAGGGCGCTAGCCGGTGAATCTGCTCAGGCTCAAGAAATCGATCGGCAGGGTCGGACTTTCGCCCATCGTCAACTGAGATAGAACTTCGCCCATTACGGTCATGAATTTGAAGCCGTGGCCGCTGAAACCGCAGGCCAGCGTCACCCGCGGATGATCGGGATGCCGATCGAGGATGAATTGTCCGTCCGGCGTATTGGTGTAGAGACAGGTCCGCAGCGCCAGCGTGGGCCCTTGGGCCTCCGGAATATAGCGCTCCAGCGGATAGCGAAAATCTTCCTCATCGCCGGGCAGAATTCCGCGCTCCACTCGGTCGGGATCGGTGGCCGCGCCGCGCCGGTGATGCGCGGTCTTGAAGCCGGGATTGTCGCTCATCATCGGGAAGCCGTAATGACTTGAGCCGTCCTCACGGGCGATCGACCAGACGGGAAATTCGCCCAACTGGAACAGTTCGGGCCGGCGCGGCCAGGTCCAGCCCAGCACTTGCCGCGTCACCGTGAGAGGGATCCGCAAGTCGGCCAACAGCTTGCCACTCCACGCGCCGCCGGCCAGCAGCAGCCGATCGGCCCGGTAAGTGCCGCGCGGGGTGTCGACGGACACGCCGTGTCCGTCGGCCTGCCAATGGGAAACACCTTCGTGGGCGTGGATTTCAGCCCCGCGGGTCAGCGCCATTCGCACGTGCGTGGCGATGGCCAGCTCCGGCTTGACGAAACCGGCGCGCGGTTCGTAGATGGCCGCAAAATCGTCCGGCAGGTGGAACTGGGGAAATCGCCGGCCGATTTCCTCTCGGTCGAGTCGCTCGTGGGGCAATTGAAACCGCTCGGCAGTCGCTTGGGTTCTAGCCAGCCGTTGGCTGCTGGCGGCCCCGGCGTAGAGTCCGCCGGTGATGTACAGCAACTTCTGATCGCTCTCGTTCTCGATCTCGTCCCACAGCTGGTAAGCCCGCAGCAATAGCGGGACGTAATCCGGATGCTCGTGATAGGCCAGGCGAATCATCCGCGAGAAGCCGTGCCCTGCTCCCTGATCGTGCGGCACGGCGAATTGTTCGAGCCCCAGCACCCGCAGTCCGCGCTTGGCCAGATGATAACAGGCCGCGGCACCCATCGAGCCGACGCCGATCACGATCACGTCGAACGACCCGTCCATCGCGATCCTTTAGCTGATTACCCCGGGAATCCAATCGGTGCCGGCCAGCGGCAGCCGGGCCATGGCGGCGGCTTCGACCGTCAGGGCCACCAGGTCCTCGCGTTCCAGATGATGAACGTTCGACTTGCCGCACGCCCGAGCCAGCGTGGTCAGCTCCATGGTCAGCACGCGCAGATAATTTTCCAGCCAGCGCGCGCCCTGGTCGGGCTCCAGCCGCTTTTCGAGATCCGGCGTTTGCGTGGTGACGCCCACGGGGCACAGGCCGGTGTGGCAATGGTGGCAACAACCGGGCGCCGCGCCGAGCCGGGCGTAGTCGGCGCCGACGTCGAACTCGCGGCCGGCATTTCGATAGCTGGGCCGATTGCAACCCAGCGCCAGCAGCACGCCTTGTCCGATGGCCACGGCGTCGGCGCCCAGGGCCAGGGCCTTGGCCACGTCGGCGCCGCTGCGAATGCCTCCCGACACGATCAGTTGCACCTCGCCCAGCACGTTCAGATCTTCCAGGGCCTCGACCGCCAACCGCACCGCGGGCAGCGTGGGGATGCCGGCGTGTTCGATAAACACCTGCTGCGTGGCCGCGGTGCCCCCCTGCATGCCGTCGATCACAACCACGTCGGCCCCGGCTTTGACGGCCAGCTTGACATCGTCGCGCACGCGCGTGGCCCCCATCTTCACATAGACCGGCACGCGCCAATCGGTGATCTCGCGCAGCTCCTCGATCTTGATCTTCAGGTCGTCCGGCCCGGTCCAGTCCGGATGCCGGCAGGCGCTGCGCTGATCGATCCCCTCGGGCAGCGTGCGCATGCTCGGCCACGCGGGGACTGATCTTTTGGCCCAGCAGCATGCCGCCGCCGCCCGGCTTGGCCCCCTGGCCGATCACGATTTCGATGGCGTCGGCCTGCCGCAGATCGTCGGGATTGAATCCATAGCGCGAAGGCAGACACTGATAGACCAGCGTCTGGCTGGAGCGGCGTTCTTCGGGCGTCATGCCGCCGTCGCCGGTCGTGGTCGACGTACCCATGGCGGTGGCGGCACGGCCGATGGCTTCTTTGGCATTGGCCGATAGTGCGCCGAAACTCATGCCGGCGATCGTGATCGGAATGGCCAGCCGCACGGGCTGTTGGGCGTGGCGGGCGCCGAGCACCGTTTCGGTAATGCAATTTTCGCGATAGCCTTCCAGCGGATAACGCGAAGCCGACGCCGTGAGAAACACCAGGTCGTCGAACGAAGGCAATCGCCGCTTGGCGCCCAGCCCGCGAATGTCGTACAAGCCGTGCTCGGCGGCCTGATGCACATACGAAATCGTGCCGCGATTGAACGTGGCGCTTTCTTCCAGCGCCACCCGCGGCTGCGGAGAGCCTGAGTGCGCCGGAGTGTGGGACGGAGCGGGAGCATCGAACTGTGGCGGCACGATCAATACTCCTGGTGGTGGTCGCTGTTCCAGTGATACAGCGAGCGGGCCGACGCGATGCGCCGGAAATCGCCCGGGCGATGATCGAAGCCGGCGCGCGCTAGAAGCTGGGCCAGTTGTGCCATGTCGGCATCGCCCAGCGGTTCCTCGCGGGCGTCGGCTCCCAAGCTGCCGATCCGACCCCGCACGTAGATCACGGCTTCGTACAGCGAATCGCCCAGTCCTTCGCCGGCGTCGCCGCAGACCACCAACCGCCCGGCCTGGGCCATGAACGCGGACACATGCCCCACGTTGCCGCCGACGACAATGTCGGCCCCTTTGAGCGAGATGCCGCAGCGGCTGGACGCATCGCCTTCGACGACGATCAGCCCTCCGTGGGCCGACGAGCCGACGCATTGCGATGCGCAGCCTTTGACGCGGATGGTGCCCGACATCGCGTTTTCGCCGACTCCCCAGCCCACGTTGCCGTGCACCGTGATCGAGGCCTGCTGGTTCATGCCGCCGATGTAGTAGCCGGCATGGCCGTCGATGTGCACGTCCAGCGGCTCGGTCAGGCCGACGGCCAGGTTGTGCTCGCCGCAGGCGTTCAGAATGCGAACCTCGCGACTGCCGATCTCGGCCCCAGGTCGGTGCAAAACCCGGTTAACGCCGCGGACGCCCAGTTCGGCCAAATCCAACAGCAGCGGTTTCGAGTGCGACGGAACGGTCGGCGGGGGGATCAGGCTTTCCACGAATAGATCTCCTCCGGCATCGGTTCGAACAGCCGCGCGTGGCGCACGCCGGGCAACCCGGCCAGCCCGCGAAACTCCGAGGCGATGGCCACATAGTCGTCGGTTTCGGCCACGACGGCCGGCTTGCAGGCGAAGGCGTCGCGGACCAGCACCAGTTTGTCGGCGGTGGCCATCAGCAGCGTGAAGAAGCCGTCGAGTTCCACGAACGCCCGCTCCAGCGCGGTCTCCAGGTCGTCCTGCTCGCGGAGCCGCCATTCCAGGAACCGGCAGGCGGCCTCGGTGTCGTTGTCGGTCTCGAAGCATACGCCGCGATGCTCGAGCATGCGCCGCAAGCTGTGATGGTTCGAGAGCGAACCGTTGTGGACCAGACAAAAATCCTCGCCCGCCGTAAACGGATGCGCGTGCAGCGGCGAAACGGCCGACTCGGTCGCCATCCGCGTGTGCCCCACCGCGTGACTGCCGGTCAAGCGGGCGAATTGATAACGCTCGGTCAGTTCGGCGGGCGTGCCCTCGTCCTTATAGACCTGAATCGACTTTCCCGACCGATAGCACGTGCACCGCCGGGGCATGCGTCGGCTAGCCAGCTTTTCAGCCCGGCGGGATCGGCCCCCGAGGTGAACACCGCGTGACGCGACCGCGATTGAACGTCGCGAAATCGCAAAGCCGGCCGCCGCGAGGTCGCGGGCCAGATCGTTCCAGGCGTACGTCTCGTCATGGTTGAACAAGCTGAATCGCAGCGCGTCGGCTTGCGGGGCGCTGAATGTCGCCAGTCCGGCCGAGTCGGGGCCGCGCGCGCCCATGCACACGAGCATCGGCGCGATCCACTGGCCGAGCATTTCGCGCTCGGCGGGCCGTTTGATCAGCAGTCCCACGATTCCGCACATTCAATTCCTCGATCGCAATGCGTTAGGCCCAATCAGAAAAACTCCAGATATTGCCGGACTTCCCAATCGGAGACGTGCCGCTGGTATTCGGTCCATTCCATGCGTTTGAGTCGGCAGAATTCGGCGATGAACTCGGGCCCCAGTTGCCGGGCGAACAGCTCGTCGGCCTCCAGGGCGTCGATCGCTTCATGCAGCGATTGCGGCAACACGCCGATGCCCAGAGCGCGCAGCTCCTCGGGCGTTCGCGTGTAATGGTCGAAGTTGTGCGGCGGACCCGGATCAAGCTTGCGCTCGACGCCGTCCATGCCGGCCACGATCGCGGCGGCGCTGGCCAGGTAGGGGTTGCAGCCCGAGTCGGCCATCCGCAGTTCGAGCCGGCCCGGGGCGATGCGGACCATCGAGCTGCGATTGTTGTCGCCGTAAGAGATATAGGCCGGGGCCCAAGTGGCCCCAGAGAGCGATCGGCCGACGACCAGCCGCTTGTAGGAATTGACGGTCGGGGCACACAGCGCGGCCAGGGCCGGCGCATGCGCAAGCAGGCCGGCCAGAAACTGATAGGCCAGCGGCGACAATCCCAATCCGCGCGGATCGTCGCTGCCGGCGAACCGGTTTTGCCCTTCGCCAGCACAGCGAAATGTGCATGTGCATGCCGCTGCCGGTGCGATTGGACAGCGGCTTGGGCATGAACGAGCAGATCACGCCGTGCTCGGCGGCGATTTCGCTGGCCGCCATCCGCAGCAGAACCATGTGGTCGGCCGAGGTCAGCGCGTCGCTGTAGCGTGTAGTTGATTTCGAACTGGCCGTTGGCGTCCTCGTGATCGATCTGATACACGTCGAGCCCGGCCGCGATCAGCGCGGTGACCAGCGCGTCGAGCACCTGGCGGCTTCGCGACAGGCCCTTGTAGTCGTAGCACGGTTTATCGAGGTTGTCGCTCGCATCGGCCGGCACGAGCCGCCCGTCCTCCGTGCGGCGCAGTAGCATGAACTCGGGCTCCAGGCCGGTATAGCAAGTCAGACCTTGCGCGCGGAGCCGCTCGAGCTGCTGCATCAAGATCCAGCGCGTGTCGAGCAGATGGGGCCGGTCGAGGACATGCCCCACGCACACGATCCGGGCGTAACCGGGATGCCAAGGCAGAACGGTGGCGGTCGACAGGTCGCCGATGGCCATGAAGTCGGGATCGTGGGGCTGCATGGCCAACCCCCACACGGCAAAACCGGCGAAGCCGACGCCGGCGCCGGTCACCACGTCGGCCAGATGCGCCAGCGGCACGCTCTTGGTCTTGGACACGCCATGAATGTCGACGAACTGGGCCAGGACGAACTTCACGCCCCGAGCGGCCAGTTTGGTTTGAACCTCATGAATGGCGGCCGGCGTGGGTGCGGAAGCAGCCGAGAGGGACGGACCGGCGGAATCGGCAGTGGGCATAGATGGCACTCGCAATGCGCGGCGAAAGGACCGGCTCGTCACCCGCCCTGCGCCGCTGTGGCTAGGCGCCCCGTCGAGTCCGCCGGCTGCCAGGGGGCTGCTCTGTTCGATCGATCGTAAAGCCCTTAAAGCAACCAGTGTGCCATACCCATCCGCGAGATCAACCCTCCCTGGTCCCGATCCTTAAACCATTGCAAAACGGCCGTTTATAAGGCGATGCGCCCTTTTCGGCGCAGAACGCGGGCGACGGCGTAGCTGTCGTGTTATGCTGACATTGTTGTTAACTGTCCAGATTTTGGACACAGGCCGAAACCCGCCCGATGCAAATCTTCCATTACAACGACGAGGAGCGCGAACTGCACCGCTATCTGGAGCGGCGCGGCCATCACAACACGATCGTTTCGGCCCAGGACGATCCGTTCGCCGTCGTGCGCGGCGAAACGTTCGACGCGGCCTTTGTCGGGCTCCATCCGCACGGCCTGCGGTTGATCAGCACGCTCCGCGAGCGCAATGCGAATTGCATCGTCGCGATCATCACCTCGGATTTGAAAACGCGGATGGCCGTCGAGGCCATGAAGCGCGGGGCGTTCGACTACCTGATCAGCCCGCTCGACTTTACCGAGGTGGAGCGGACCTGCATCCTGATGGACCGCGAGGCGCAAACCATCGATCAGCGCCGCCGACTCCAGGCCCAATTGCAATCGGCGGCCGACGGCACGCGGCTGGTCGGCAACAGCCAGGCCATCCACAACCTGCGGCGGCTGATCGCCAAGGCGGCGGCCAGCCAGGCGCCGGCGCTGGTGATCGGAGAAACCGGCACCGGCAAAGAACTGGTGGCGCGCTTGCTGCACGAACAAAGCTCGCGGCGTGGCGGTCCGTTCGTGAGCGTCAATTGCAATGCCATTCCGGCCACGCTCCTGGAAAGCGAACTCTTTGGCTATCGCAAGGGAACCTTTACCGGCGCCGACAGCGACCGCGCCGGCCTGCTGGTAGACGCCGCAGGGGGCACCTTCTTCTTCGACGAGATTCACGACTTGGACCCCCTGCTGCAAGGCAAGCTGCTCCGCGTCTTGCAGGAAAACACCGTCCGCCCCTTGGGCACCACCAGCGAGACCCCGCTCAACGTGCGATTCATTGCAGCTACCAGCCGCGACTTGGGACGACTGGTCACCCAACAGCGATTCCGCGAAGACCTGTTCTATCGCTTGAACGTCGTGCCCGTTCGCATCCCTCCGCTGTGCGAGCGGATGGAAGATTTGCCGCTGCTGGCCCGGCACTTTCTGGATCTGCACGCCCGCAGTGAGCGGCGCGAGCCGCTGTTGGTGACTCCCGAGGTGTGGCGCCGGCTGGGTAAAAGCGACTGGCCGGGCAACGTTCGCGAGCTGGAAAACCTGTGCCGCCGGGCCATCGCATTGGCCGATTCCGACCGGCTCGACGAGGATTTGCTGTCGTTGATCGAAGACCTCGACGGCGCTTCCGATCCGCGCTGCGCCGATCGGCCGGACCGCTGGCGGGCGACTATCGCGCGGCGCGCCGATCGATCGATCGGCAACTGATCGAACAATCGCTGGCCGAGCACCGCGGCAACGTCTCGCGCGCGGCCCATGCCCTGGGTATCAGCCGCACCACGCTGTACGACAAACTACATCGCCTGGGCCTGATGGAGCCGCACCGCAGGCCGCGCGAGGCAGGAATGGGGTCACAGGCGGTTCGCAGACGCCTGTGGAATTTTTTTTCCGAGGCTCGGCCCACCGCCGGTCGTTGACCGCCGGCCGATGTGATTGCACCGCGGGAGACGGTCGATGGTTTCGAGCCGCGCGTGCGGCGCTCTAGCCGGTCCGCGCCGATCCCACTAGAATTCCGGCGAATGAGTTCCGAGGCACGGGCCGTAGCCGAGGCGTCGGACCGATTGCGGGATTTGGTCCCTCGTCTCGAAGGACAGCCGGGCTTTGCCGAAGTTTTGGCCAGCCTGGCCGCGGGGCACGGAGCCGCCGTGGGCGGTGTCTGGGGCTCGAGCTGCGCGCTGGTGGCGGCCTCGCTGGCATCGCGTTCGCCCGGCCCGCTGGTCGTCGTGGTGGCCCATGGCGACGACATCGACACTTTTTGCGACGACCTGGCGCTGTTCTGTCCGGTCGAGCCCGAGCGATTTCCGCCTTGGGAATCGGAGCGCGGCGACCGCGTGCTGGTCGACGAAAGCTTCGGCGAGCGGCTCAAGCTGCTCAAGCGGCTGGGCCAGGCCGAGCCGCCGCGGCTGATCGTCACCAGCATCCAGGCCATTCAGCAGCCGGTGCCGCGGCGCGAGACGGTCGCCCGCCAAACGCGCCGCCTGGCGCGCGGGGCCACGCTCGACGTGCAGCCTCTGCTCGCCTGGCTGGTCGAGAATGGCTTTCATTCCACCAGCGCCGTCGAACTGCCCGGCGAGTTTTCTAGCCGCGGCGGAATTCTGGACATTTTCGCGCCCGACTGGCAGGAGCCGGTGCGGATCGAGTTTTTCGGCGACGAGGTCGAATCGCTGCGGCGGTTCGAAGTCACCACGCAGCGCAGCCTGGGCAGTCTGGAAGCCGTCGACGTCACGGCCCTGGCGCCCAGCGACGACGACCGCGAACACTTCGCCGGCTATCTGCCCGCGGATAGCTGGTTTGCGCTGGTCGAGCCGGCGGATCTGGAAGAGGAGGGCCGCCATTTTCTCGAGCGGCTGGAGCGCCCGCAGGATGCCCACAGCGTCAGCTCGACCTTGACGCAGATTTATCGCTTTCCCTCGGTCACGCTCTCGGCGATTCCGGTCGGCTCGATGGAAACGACCTGCCACTTGCGGATCGAGTCGGTCGAGCGGTTCAGCGGCGACATCAACAAAGTGCGCGACGAGCTCGACGCCGCCAGCGCCGGCCAGGACGTGTTCATCGTTTCGCCGACCGCGGCCGAAATCGAACGGCTGGAGCAGATTTTCGGGCAAACGCGAGTTGGCCGCTGGCCGGCCGGCTGCACTTCCGCATCGGGCAGCTCAAGGCCGGCTTTCGGCTGGTGGCCGAGCGGATCGCGATCGTCAGCGGCAACGAGCTGTTTCATCGCACCGACCTGCACCGCTCCGCGCGGCGCAAGCTGGGCCGGGTGATCGACAGCTTTCTCGAGCTGCGCGAGGGGGACTACGTCGTCCACCTGTCGCACGGCATCGGCCGCTATCGCGGACTGAAGCTGCTGGAAAAAGAGGGGCAGGTCGAAGAGCACTTGATGCTCGAATTCCAGGAGCAGACCAAGATCTACGTCCCGGCCTCGAAGATCGAGCTGGTGCAGAAATACGTCGGCGGCATGAAGAGCCGGCCCACGCTGGCCAAGATCGGCGGGCGGAGCTGGAGCCGGCAGAAGGAAGCGGCCGAGCAGGCCGTCACCGACCTGGCCGCCGACATGCTGGCGCATGCAGGCCGCGCGGGCGATCCGGCCGGGCATCAGCTTTGTCGAGCGACACGCCCTGGCAGCAGGAGTTCGACGCCTCGTTTCCCTATCGCGAAACGCGCGATCAGCTGGCGGCCATCGCCTCGATCAAGCACGACATGCAGCAGCCGCGGCCGATGGACCGGCTGCTGTGCGGCGACGTGGGTTTCGGCAAGACCGAAGTGGCCATGCGGGCCGCCTTCAAGGCGGTCGACACCGGCTACCAGGTGGCGGTGCTGGTGCCGACCACGATCCTGGCCGAGCAGCATCTGCGCACGTTTCGCGATCGGATGGCCGCGTTTCCGTTCACCATCGCCGCGCTGTCGCGGTTCAGCACGCCCGACGAGCAGAAGCGCGTGCTCGAAGCCGCTGGCGGTCGGCGGCGGTCGACATCGTCATCGGCACGCACCGGCTGGCCCAGCACGACGTGCAATTCAACAACCTGGGCCTGGTGATCATCGACGAGGAGCAGCGGTTCGGCGTGGAGGTCAAAGAGCGGCTCAAGGCCCTGCGGCAAACGGTCGACGTGCTGACGATGACCGCCACGCCGATTCCGCGCACGCTGCACCTGTCGCTGCTGGGCGTGCGCGACATTTCGAACCTGGAAACGCCCGCCCGACGACCGGCTGGCGATCGAAACCCGCGTGACGCGGTTCGACGACGAACTGGTGCGGCACGCGATCCTGCGCGAGCTGAATCGCGACGGGCAGATCTACTTCGTCCACAACCGCGTTCACGACATCGAGAAGGTGGCCGCCCGGCTGGCGCAGATCGTGCCCGAGGCCCGGATCACGATCGGCCACGGGCAGATGGCCGAAGCGCGAGCTGGAACAGGTGATGGTCGACTTCGTGAATCACCGCTTCGATCTGCTGCTGGCCACGACGATCGTCGAGAGCGGGCTGGACATTCCCAACGCCAACACGATCTTCATCGACGAGGCCGATCGCTACGGCCTGGCCGACCTGCACCAGTTGCGCGGCCGCGTCGGCCGCTACAAGCACCGGGCCTATTGCTATCTGCTGATCGATCCGGACAAGCATCTTTCGCCCAATGCCTCGCGCCGGCTGCGGGCGATCGAAGAATTCAGCGACATGGGCTCGGGCTTCGCCATCGCCATGCGCGATCTGGAACTGCGCGGCGCCGGCAACATCCTGGGCACCCAGCAAAGCGGCCACATCGCCAGCGTGGGCTACGAGCTGTACTGCGAACTGTTGGAGCAGGCGGTTCGGCACTTGAAGAAACTGCCGCCCAAAGACGTCGGTCGACGTGAAGCTCGATCTGCCCGGCGAAGCCTACCTTCCGCGGCACCTATGTTCCGGACATGCGGCTGAAGATCGATCTCTATCGCCGGTTGGCCCGTGTCGCCAGCCAGCAGGAACTGGACGAGCTAGCGGCGGAACTGGTCGATCGGTTCGGCGCCCGGCCGCCGGAAGTCGAGCGCATGCTGTCGCGGGCGCAGTTGCGGCTGCTGGCACATCGCTGGCAGATCAGCTCGATCCACTTGGAAGACGGCTTTGCCGTGCTCGCTTACACCGATCGGCGCAAGATCGAGCAGCTTGGCCAGGCAATCGGGCCCGCGGCTGCGGATTGTGGATGGCGCAGAGCGCGTATGTGCCACTGGAGAAAGGGCTTGAAACGCCCGACCAACTCGTGGCGATGCTGAAAATGCTGTTGTGGCCGGCCTGAGTGGTCCCTATAATCCCCGCGCTGCGCGGCAAAGTCGAAAGCTGCGCACGGTTGAAGCACCAGCCCGATTCACTCGAGCCGGCGCAGACGACGCCAAACGCGCAACCGCTTTGGCGAAAAAAGCGATTAGCGGCTTGTCACCGGCGGTTTCGCCACGCGGTTCTCCCTGTAAGCGGCAGCCTTGTGTAAGGACTTCTCGTGATTCGCGCGCGGCCGAGCTTTGTGACACAACTCGGCCGCCTTTTTGGGCGCGCTGGTGCTCGGCTCGGGAGGCTTCATCCCGTTTGGATATGCTGTCTGGGCCCAGGCGGCCGGTCGGTCCGGACGGACTGCCCTATGGGCCCAACTCCAGCGGCATCGTGCCGATATCGCCCAACTCGCCGAACAACCCTGCCGAACATCAATCCCAACATGGGCAGCCCGGTCGCCCCCACGCAGCCGCAGCGCCCGACATCCTGGCCGGGGGGCAGCGACAGCGACCCCGTGCCGGCGCCGACGAGAAAGAACTTTGCCGCACCCTTTGGCGCACGCGGCACCGGGCGGTGCTTCGGCGGCCGGGCGACAGCCGGGACAGCTCGCCAACAACGCGGCCGCGCAGCCCGCGGCATCGCGCATGGAACTCCCCACGCCGCCGGACAAAATGGTGTTCGACGGCACGGAGCTCATCGCCCGCGTGGGCTCGGACGTGATCCTGGCGGCCGACGTGTTGTATGAAGTGAACAAGATGATGGAGCGGTTCCTGGCCCAGAACGTGGGCAAGGAAGTTCCGCCGGAGATGATCGCCCAGGGGCGGATCATTTTCATGAAGCAAAACCTCAAGCGGCTGATCGAGACCAAACTGCTGTTCATCGAGGCGAATCAAGAACGTTCCGGCCGAGGCGATTCCCAAAAATCGAAAAGCAGTTCAACGAACAGTTCGACAAATTGTATCTGCGCAAGATGATGGAATCCGAAGGCTGCGGTTCGCGTTCCGAATTGGATGCCAAGCTTCGCCGGCAAGGGACCACGGTCGACGCGATCAAGCGGCAGGCCTTCGAGGGCAGTTTTGCGGCCCGCTGGTTCGACGACCACGTGCGCGAAGACGACGAAATCACGCACGACGACATGCGGAATGTACTACCAGCAGCACTTCGCCGAATATGAAAAGCCGCGACGGCTGCGCTGGGAACACGTGATGGCCCGTTTCGACAAGTTTCCGTCCAAGGCCGAGGCCTACCAGGCGATCGCCCAGTGGGGCAATCAGATTCTCAGCGGAGTGCCCCTGGCGCAGGTGGCCAAAGAACATTCGCAAGACCTGTCGGCCGCCGACGGCGGCGTGCATGCCTGGACCAACGAGGGCAGCCTGCGCTCGGAAATCCTCGACCGGGCCCTGTTCGATTTGCCGGCCGATCGCCTGAGCCAGATCATCGAGGACGACCGCGGGTTTCACATCGTCCGCGTGATCGAACGCGAGGATACGACCTGCCGGGCGTTCAGCGACGTGCAAGGCGAGATCCGCAAGAAGATTCGCGAAGAGCGGACCGCCGATCGGCGCAACGAGTATCTGGAAAAACTCCGCGCCAAGACCCCTGTCTGGACGATTTTTGACGAGGCCACCAAATCGCAGACGGCCAGCGGCCCCCCGCCCCGCCGGAGCTAGAGCCCCGTCAATCCTGATTTGATGAATCGACGCTGGGAATTTTATTTTACCGCAGAGTACGCAGAGGGCCGCGGAGGGAGGAGCGATCGGCTATTTCGTTCCACTCTGCGACCCTCCGCGCCCCTCGCGGTAAAATCCTCGCTGGCTTTGCCGATCAATTCAAGGCTGACGGACCACTAACGCAGCGCGCTCGACAGCAGCAGCTAATTACTCTGCCAGGGCCGACGTTTGGGCTTGCCGGCCACTGGGAGCTTTTGAGGACACCGCCCCGGCGAGCTGCCGCTCCAAATCGGCGACGGCCGCTGTCAGGTCTGGGAACTGGAATTCAAACCCGGCCGCCATTAGCCGCGCCGGTATGACGCGCCGGCTCTTGATCACCAGCTCGGTCTCGCTGCGCACCAGAAATGTGCCGACTTCCAACATCCAGCCGGTGGCCGGCAGGCCGAACGACGCATGGCACGCACGGCGAATCGTACGCATCATGACACGATTTGTGACGGGCGCGGGTGCGGCGAGGTTGACCGGGCCGGCAAAATCTTGGCGATCGATCAGCCATTGGATGGCCCGGCAAAAGTCGGTTTCATGGATCCACGAGACGTACTGCCGGCCACCGGCCATGGCGCCGCCGAGTCCCAGTCGCGCCAGTCGCCGCAAGACGCGGAAGACGGATCCGGTTTGCGTGCCGAAAACCATGGCGGTCCGCAGCACGACTTTGCGAGTTGCGGGCGTGCGGGCCTCGTCAAAGATCTGCTCCCAGGCTTTGGCCACGTCCACGGAGAACAGATCCTTGGCCTGCGGCGAGCCGCCGATGACGCCCGTCTCGTCCATCGGCCGATCGTAGCTGTGTTTGTAAATAGTCGCCGTACTCGAATTGAGCCACACTTCGGGCGGGCGAGCGCACTTTGCAATCGCCTCGCCAAGGATTCGGGTTGGCTCGAGGCGCGACGTCAGAATGGCCTCGCGGTTGCGCGCATGGTACCGGCAGTTGACGGACCGGCCGGCCAGATTGAGCACTGCGGCGGCCGCTTCGAGATGCGATGACCAATCACCCAAGGTTTTTCCGTCCCACTCGACATATCGCCCCGGCCCTGCTTTGAGCGTTGGTCGACGGGTCAGAATCACGACGTCCCAGCCCAATGCGTCGAACCACTGGACGATTCGCTGGCCCAGAAACCCTGAGCCGCCAGCGACTACCAATTTGAGTGCCATTGCCTAGTTCTTTCACGGTCAGGACTTTGCAGAAATCTTCTGCGGTGGTACCCGCGAAGCACGGAGAGGATTAACCGACCGGCTTGGGTATTCAGAAAAGGAACAGATCTGAGCCAGATCGGATGGCGCAAAAACGAAGGGACAGACTTGGTTCCAACGCACCTGCGACCGGGGCGTCGCCGAAGGCCAGGCAGAAAGACCAAAAAAAGGCCTGCCTCCCGGACGATCTCGAAAGGCCTGTTGCCATTGAACTGACAATTAGAGGGTTCGTGCCCGGAGCCGGCTCCAAACGGCCGCGCTTTGACCTATAACGGGGCCTGTGTTACGCTCGATGTTCATCCTGGCTCGACCCCGCCCCTGCGAATTGCAAGGCAATATTCCATGCTGCGCTTGATCTCTCGCGGTACGGCGCACACCTGCGACGGCCTCATCGCGGCGCGACTTCCTCGAAGCGGGCACGCTGGCGGCGATCGGCCTGTCGCTGGCCGACCTGATGGCGCTCAAAGCCCAAGGCGCGGTCGAGCCGAATCACGATGAGCGCGCGGTGATCATGATCTTCAATCTGGGCGCGCCCAGCCAGCTGGATTGCTGGGATATGAAGCCCGACGCGCCGGCCGAGATCCGCGGCCCTTTCAAGCCGATCAAGACCAAGGCCCCGGGGATCGAGATCTCCGAGATCTTTCCCACGCATGCCGAGCACGCCGACAAGTTTTCGCTGGTCCGCAGTTGCTACCACACGGCCGCGGCGGTGCACGACACCGGCCACCAGATGATGCAGACCGGCCGGCTGTTCACCGGCGGCGTCAACACGCCGCACGCCGGCTGTGCGCTGGCCTATTTGCGCGGCCGCAAGACCGATCTGCCGGCGCACGTCGTGCTGCCCGAACCGATGGGCCGACCGGCGGCAACCTGCCGCACGGCCAGGACGCGGGCTTTCTGGGCAAGGCGCACGACCCGTTCGTGCTGATGGCCGATCCGTCGAAGTCCGAATTTCAAAGTGCCCGACCTGTTGCCGCCGGCCAGCATCGGCGAGGCCCGGCTCGATCGCCGCCGGCAGTTGCGCGGCATCGTCGACGAGACGGTCAAGAACTTCGAAGCCAGCGACAACGCGCAACTTGCTGGACAGCAACTTCCAGGCGGCCTTCCGCCTGATGACCAGCTCGCAGGCGCGCGAGGCTTTCGACCTGACGAAGGAACCGACCGCGGTCCGCGAGCGCTACGGCATGAACCGTTTCGGCCAGTGCTGCCTGCTGGCCCGGCGTCTGATCGAGGCCGGCGTGCGGTTCGTCACGCTCAACACGTTTCTCACCGTGTTCGACGAAATCACCTGGGACATCCACGGCATCGAAGCCGTTCACGTCGATCGAGGGCATGCGCGACATCGTGGCTCCGATGTACGACCAGGCCTATAGCGCGCTGCTGGAAGACTTGAGCCAGCGCGGGCATGCTGGACAACACGCTGGTCTGCAACCTGGCCGAGTTCGGCCGCACGCCGCGCGTCAATCCGGCTGGCGGGCGCGATCACTGGCCGCAATGCTGGACCGGTTTATTTCGCCGGCGGCGGCGTGCAGGGGGGCCGCGTCGTGGGTCGCAGCGACCGCATCGGCGGCGTGCCCGCCGAGCGCCCTGTCGAGCCGGCCGAGATCGTGGCCACGGTCTATCACAGCCTGGGCCTGAACCTCGAAACCAAACTGCCCGGCCCGCAAGGGCGTCCCTTCCCGCTGGTCGACTTCGGCAAGCACGAAATTCGCGAACTGTTTTAGGGGATGAAACGAACACCGCCGGGGAAGGCTCCAGTTTTCTTGTGCAGTCCCGGAAGCAAAATGGGACTACCCCCTTCCGGCGAAAGGATCCTGTTTTGTCCGCTTCGTCCCGCCGCACGACGAACTTGCGACAGATCGAATCGTGTTTTCTTGGAGAGACGTTCAACCGCCATGCAACGCACTTCCCTCGCAGCCTTATTGACGATCGGTTTGACCCTGGTGTCAACTGCCGCGGCCAGCCGAGTCGATCGTGCTCTTGCCCGGCGACTTCACGCTCTCCGGACCCGACGCTCGACAACATGTCGTGGTCGAACGCCAGCGCGACGGACAAAATACCGGCGCCGTGGTCGAGGGCGTTCAATTTTCGGTCAGCGACCCCAAGGTGCTGAGCGTGGAGGATGGCCTGGCGATTCCGCTCGCCGACGGCAAGACGCAGCTGACCGCGACCGTCAGCGGGTTGACATCGACGGTCGAAGTCGCGGTCGTTCAAGCCGGCAGCCCCACGGCCTGGAGTTTTCGCAATCACGTCGAGTCGGTCTTGTCGCGCGCGGGCTGCAACTCGGGGGCCTGTCACGGGGCCTTGGCCGGCAAGAAGGGTTTCCGGCTCAGCTTGCGCGGTTTCGATCCGGTGGCCGACTACAGTTACATCACGCGGCAAGCCCGCTCTCGCCGGATCGTGCTGGAAGATCCGGGCCACAGCCTGCTTGCTGACCAAGCCCAGCGGCGCGATCCCGCACCGCGGCGGTCTGCGGTTTGCGGTCGATTCGCTGGAATACCAGGTTTTGGCCGACTGGATTGCCGCCGGCGCGCCGCCGCCGCAAGCCGCGGATCCGCACCTGGTGCAATTGGAAATTTTTCCCCGCGCGGTGGTGCTCAAGCCGGGCGACCGGCAGCAATTGATCGTCCGGGCCCATTTCAGCGACGGCAAGATCGAGGACGTGACGCGTTGGGCCAGCTATACCTCGACCAACGAGTCGGTGGCTTCGGCCGACGCCACCGGACTGGTGCGCGTGGCAGGGCATGGCGAAGGAGCGGTCAGCGCCGCGTACTTGAGTGCGAACGTGGTGGCGACGATCGCGTCGCCGTTCGAGAACGGCGTCTCGCCCGAAATCGTTTCACCGCGGCGCCGCGGCGCAACTTCATCGACGAATTGGTGCTGGCCAAGCTGGCCGCTTTGAATTTGCCTCCTTCGCCCGCCGCCGACCGACGCCGAGTTCGTGCGACGTGCTTTCATCGACACCATCGGCCTGCTGCCCACGGCCGACGAGGCCCGCGCGTTCATCGCCGACACCGCGCCGGACAAGCGCGACAAGCTGGTCGAGATGCTGCTGATGCGGCCCGAGTTCGTCGACTATTGGGCCTATAAGTGGAGCGACCTGCTGCTGGTCAACAGCGAGAAGCTCAAGCCGGCGGCGATGTGGGGCTATCACAACTGGATCCGCAACCAGGTAGCCAACAACACCCCCTGGGACGTGCTGGTCCACTCGATCGTCACGGCCACCGGCAGCACGCTGGAAAATGGCGCGGCCAATTTCTTCGTGCTGCATCAGGATCCGGCCGATCTGGCCGAAACCACGTCGCTGGCGTTCCTGGGCATGTCGATCAACTGCGCCAAGTGCCACAACCATCCGCTGGAAAAATGGACCAACGACCAATACTACGGCATGGCCAACCTGTTCGCCCGCGTGCGCATCCAAGGACCTGCCGGGCGACGGCAACCGCATGGTCTATCCGGTGCAGCAAGGAGACCTGGTGCAGCCGCGCACCGGCAAGCCGCAGCCCCCCTGCCCGCTGGACGGCACGCCGCTGGAGCTGGACGCCACGATCGATCGCCGCGAGCATCTGGCCGCGCTGGCTCACCGCGCCGGAGAATCCCTATTTCAGCCGGGCGATCACCAACCGCGTGTGGGCGAATTTTTTCGGCGTGGGCCTGGTGGAAAACGTCGACGATTTGCGGCTCACCAATCCGGCCAGCAACGAGCCCTTGCTGGCCGCGGCGGCCGGCTATCTGGTCGACAGCAAGTACGATCTGAAGGCGCTGATGCGCATCATCCTGCAATCGGAAACCTATCGCCGTTCGAGCGAGCCGCTCCCGGAGAACCAGGCCGACACGCGGTTCTATTCGCGCTATTATCCGCGGCGGATGATGGCCGAAGTGCTGCTCGACGCCTTGTCGCAGGTCACGGGCGCGCCGACCGCATTTCCCGACTACCCGGCCGGCCGCCGGGCCATGCAGTTGCCCGACGCCAACGTGAACTCGTACTTCCTCAAATCGTTCGGCCGCCCGGCGCGGCTGGCCACTTGCGAGTGCGAACGGACCGCCGAACCGAGCATGGTCCAGGTGCTGCACCTGTCGAACGGCGACACGGTGAACCAGAAGCTCGAGACCGCCGGCAACCGCATCGATCAGTTGATTGCCGCCGGCATGTCCGACGACAAGCTCATCGAAGAGGTCTATCTGGCCGCCATCGCCCGCCATCCGGCCGAGGCGGAGCGGCAGCGGCTGCTCAAGACGCTGGCCGATCACCGGCGAGCCGAACCGGCGGCTGCTGATCGAAGACTTGTACTGGGGCATCCTGACCAGCAAGGAATTCTTGTTCAATCGGTAACTCGCATCGCGGAATTTTGTAGCGGTGAATCTATGGCTGGGACCAGGTACGCAATGTTGTCCGCGGTGCTGATTGTTTCCGCGCTGCTGACCACGTCGGCACCGGCCGCCGATCCGCCGACGTACAACGACCAAATCGCGCCGCTGTTTAAGAAATACTGCAACGGTTGCCACAATGCCGAGGATCGCGAAGGCGAACTGGTGCTGGCCCGCTACGATCAGGTGCTGGCCGGCGGCGAGCACGGCGCGGTGATCGTGGCCGGCGACAGCGAGCGCAGCCGGATGATGCAATTGCTCACCGGCAAGGCCAAGCCCGTGATGCCGCCCGAAGACAACGAGCGCCCCACGGCCGACGAAATTGCCCTGCTTGGCGGCCTGGATCAACGCCGGCGCCAAGGGGCCGGACGGGGCCGAGCCCGATCCGACGCTGCTGCGTCACGCCCAAGATCGCGGTCCGCGGCATGGTGGTCGAGCCGATCTCGGCCGCCGCTTGCCGGCCGACCGACGGCACGGTCGTCGTGGCGCGCTATGGCCGTGTCGAAGTCGTCGGGCACGGATCGCAAATTCGACGGCTTGCGCGGCCGGGCCAACGCCGTCGGTTTCTCGCGCGACGGCGCGCTGGTTGTGGGCAGCCGGCGGCGAGCCCGGGTTGTACGGCGAATTGAAAATCTGGAACTTCGACGACCGGCTCGGTCGTGCAGACGCTGCGCGGACACCAGGACAGTCTCTACGCCGCCGCCCTCAGCCCCGACGGCAAGTTGCTGGCCACCGGCGGCTACGATCAACAAATCAAGCTGTGGGACACGGCCAGCGGCAAAGAACTCAAAACGCTCAGCGGCCACAACGATGCCGTGTTCGATCTGGCGTTTCGGGCCGACGGCCGCGTATTGGCCAGCGCCAGCGGCGACCGCACCGTCAAGCTGTGGGACGTCGCCAGCGGCGAGCGGCTCGATACGCTCGGCCAATCGCTCAAAGACCTGTACTGCGTCGCTTTCAGCCCCGACGGCCAGTACGTCGTCGCCGGCGGCGTCGACAATCGGATTCGCATGTGGCAAGTCAGCGCCGAGGCCAAGGAAAACACCAACCCGACTGGTTTACTCGCGTTTCGCTCACGAAGGGGCGATCATCAAGCTGGCCTATTCGCCCGACGGCCGCTGGCTGGTGTCGGCCGGGCGAGGACCGCACGGTCAAAGTTTGGACCGCCGCCGACCTGGTCGAACAGTATGCGCTGGAACACCAGTCCGACTGGACCCCGGCCATCGCCATCAGTCCCGACAATCGCACGCTGTTGGTCGGCCGATTGGACGGGACCCTGGCCAGCTACGAATTGGCCACCGGCAATCGCCGGCGAAAACTTCGCAGTACGATCCGCCCGGCAATCCAGTTGTCTCGGCGTTGTGGCTCCCGGCTGATCGGCTGATGCCGCCTCTGTCGTGCGACCGCCGGCACCTTCTTGTTGCCGGTGTTCTGGCCGAGGCCGAGGCCCACCGCCGCCGGCCAAGCCCGAGCTGGCCGGCATCTCGCTGCGGGTTGAAGCGCGGAGCCGGCGCGCCGGACCCTGTCAGGCAAAGCCTGTCGACGCAAGCGGAATCAAAACCAATCAGGACAAGCTGGCCGCCAAGATCGTCGCCGCGGCGCCCGAGTCGCTCGAAGTCGAGTTCTCGCCCGCCGCCGATCTGGCCCGGGGCCGCTACGAAGTCTGGGCCGCAAGTCCGTCGGGAGAGAGCGGCCATCTGGCCGTCTATATAGACGATCTCGATCAGGTGGCCGAGCAGGAGCCCAACGACCCGCCGGGGAGCGGCAATCGGCTGTCGCCGCCGGTCGCGGTGTGGGGCGTGCTGGCCGGCTCAAGGGGACAGCGACCGCTACGAGTTCGACGCCCACGCGGGCGAAACGTATGTGTTCGAAGATCACGGCCGCCGAGATCGGCTCGAAGCTGAATTCCGTGTTGACTCTGTCCGACGCCCAACGGCGCGTGCTGGCCACGAACAACGACTTCGACGGCTCGCTGGACTCGCTCCTGACGTATACGTTCGAGGCGGATGGGCACTACTCGGTCGAAGTGGTCGACCTGCTGGGCACGGGCGGTGCCGATCATTTTTACCGCCTGTCGGTCGGGCCGTTCCGCTTCGTGACTGCGGTGTTTCCGCTCGAGCATCCCGGCCGGAGCAGGAGCACGAAGTCGAACTATTGGGCTTGAACATCCCGGCCGATGCACGGGTCAAACTGCCGGCCGCCGCGGCCGGCGAGATCGACGTGCCGCTCGATGCGGGGCAATATCGTTTCCGCCGCCTGCCCAAGTTGATCGAAAGCACGCTGGCCGAGACCGTCGAGCTCGAGCCCAACGACCGGCCGCAGCAAGCCACGTCGATGGCCGCTCCGGGGGCCGCCTGCGGCCGGATTTCGGCACGCCGCTTCGGCGAGTCGCAGGACGTCGACTTGTTTCGCTTCGAGTCGCAGGCCGGGCAACCCTGGATCATCGAGACCGAAGCCGCGCAGCGCAATTCACCCGTCGACACGGTGGTCGACGTGCTCACAGCCGACGGTCAGAACGTCCCGCGGTTACTGCTGGCCTCAACGCGCGATTCCAACGTGACGTACCGTCCCATCGACGCGGTATCCCCCGAATGCCGGCTGACGAACTGGGAAGAAATGGAACTCAACGAATTCGTCTATCTGGGGGGCGAAGTGGTCCGGCTGTACCGTGCGCCGCAGGGACCCGACTCCGGCTTTCATTTTCTACATCGGGGCCGGCGGCAAACGCAAGGACTACTTCGATACCACGGCCACCACGCACGCGCTCGACGAGCCCTGCTACATCGTCGAGCCCCAACCGCTGGGAACGAAACTCGTGCCCAACGGGCTGCCGGTCTTTACGCTGAACTACTCCAACGACGACGACGCGCAACGCCGCATCGGCACCGATTCACGACTGACTTTCACGGCCCCGGTGAGCGGCTCCTACATCGTCCGGGTGCGCGATGCCCGCGGCGCCGGCAGCGAACGGCACGTGTATCGATTGATCGTGCGCTCCCCGCAGCCGGACTTCAACGTCACGCTCAGCACCGCCGGGCTAACTGTCGATGCCGGCAGCGGAAAATTGCTGCCTCTGCTGGTCGAGCGCTCCGACGGCTTCGACGGCGACGTCAAGGTCGAACTGACCGGGTTGCCCGCGGGCTTTCATGTGGACAGTCCGGTGGTGATCCAGGCCGGGCATCGCGAAGCAAAGGCAGCCGTTTGGGCCGACCCCGACGCGCCGGCGCCGGCCCCCGGCAGCGGCGCCAACTGCGTGGTGCAAGCCAGCGCGGAGGTCGACGGCAAGCTCGTCGTGAAGCCGGTCAACGATCCGGGCGAATTCAAGCTGGGCCCCAAAGCCAAGCTTGTCGTGCGCATGGAGCCGGCCGAACTGGTGATCGTCCCCGGTTCGAGCGTAACGGCTTGGATCAAGGTCGACCGCAACAACTACGACGATGTGATCGTGTTCGAAGTCGAAAACCTGCCGCACGGTGTGATCGTCGACAACATCGGGCTCAACGGCGTGGTGATGCTCGCCGGGCAAAGCGAACGGCAGATCTCTTTGAGTGCCGGCCCCTGGGTCCCCGAAACCGATCGTGATTGCTTTGCCGTCGCCAACGAGATGCGGGCGATCAGGCCTCCAAGCCGCTGCTGCTGAAAGTGCGCAAGAAGGCGGAGTAGAGGGTGCTGCCGAACGAGCGCCTGTCACCGTGCCTGATCGTCCGCATTGATCGGCATTCGTTGAATGCCGGCTCCGAGCGCTATGCAAACGTGGTGCGTCTTTCAATCCACGACCGACAGCGTCTGCCAGTGGACTTGCGAACGCTCGTCGCGAGCCAGTTGAATCACTTGAATCGCGATCCGCTGGCCCAGGTATTGCTTGAGCGGAATCGATTGTGCCGCTGAACCCTTGGCGCCGCGCACCGGCACCGCGAAACGCCCGACCCGCTGGCCGTCCACCAGCACCTCGACCTGATTGGCAGTCGATTTGCGGTCGCGCGAAACGCCCACCAGCAGCCGGCTGGTAATCGACGACACCTGCCACAGAGCGCTCCAGGACGAACCGCCGACCCTTGGGCTGCACGTCCAGTTGGTAGGTCGGCCGACGGGCGCTGGACTTGTCCCAACGATTGTCGAGCTGCAGCTTCCCCTCGACGAGCTTCCAGCCGGCCCAGGCATCGATGATCTGCGGCTGGTGCTCGTCGACTTGCTCCTGCAATCGCGCGGCATTCAGTTCCACCAGCGGCTCGAGCCAATCGAGCGTATCGCGGACGTCCAGCGGATCGGCCCCGGATGGCCGCTCGTCGGCCGCCATATCGGCCAGCAGGATTAAACGCCGGCCCGCCGTGCCGTCGCCCGGCGTTTGGCCGTCCGGCGCCAGCGGCAGCGGTCCGCTATCCTGCACCTGGCGCGAGCCCAGCAGCAGCTTGCTGCGAAACAAGGGCGGCCCTTGCTTCGAATCGACGAACACCAGCGCCGGCACGCAGCCGCCCCGGCCGGCCAGTCGATCCAGGCCGACGCGCGTGTGGACCGACGTCGCCAGCGCCGGCAAATCGAAGTGCAGTTCGCTGGTGGCGTGGACGCCTAGTCCCCAGGCGAACTCCTCGCGCCCCGAGCGCAGTGCGCCGCCGCGGCAATTGCGATCGGCGCGCCAATCCCAGGCGCTGCTGAAGATGGCTTTCCGCTCGCTGGCGATCGGTTCGAGCATCGATAGCGGCACTTCGTGGGGCGAAAAATAAGTTCGCAGCCGGATCGTCTGGTGCCGGGCAAACAGTGGGTCCAGGCTCCAGGCTGGCTGGAGCATGTGAATCCAGTCGTCGGGGTGTTCGCCGACGCCGTCGAACGACTGAAACCGCTCCTGCGAGGCGGTCGCCAGCAGCCCGCCCGAGGTCTCCCAGCGGACAAGCCTGGACTGGCCGCCGGGGCTGAGCACGGCCAATTGCTGATAATAGGCCTGCCAGGGATCGAGGGCCGGCAGATGCACTTCGCCCAGGTCGCCAAACGGGATCAGCTCGACCCCTCCCTCCTCCGTCAGCAGCTTGACGCCGCGCTCGGCGAACTGCAGCGAACGAAAGGGAATGATGCCCCCGGATCGCAGCCGGACGGTGCCCGGCTCGTAGCGCCCGAACCGGTGCGCTGCCACACGATTCGCCGCAGCCAGGGGAGCAGCAACCGAATCTCGAGCCGCTGGTTCGCGCGGTGCATGACCAGGCCGGGCGCCGGCTCCAACACCAGATGCGCCGGGTGTCCCTCCGAGGGACCGCCCGCCTCGACACTGCGCTGCGAATCCGGATTTGCGCGGGCCCGATATTGCACGACTTTGCCGGGCACCCGGTCGCCGCCGACGAATTCGACGAATGCCGGCGGCATGGGGGACGTTTTCAAGCTGTCGTTGCGCAGCCAGCGCACGGGCCGCTTGCCCTCCAGCAGCAGGCGATTGTCCAACAGTGGCTTGTCGGCCTTGCGGCCCCAATCGTAAACGCCGCCGCGGATCACGCGCTCCGAGTCGACGAACGTGGCCGAAAAGCGGTTCGCGGCGGGGGCGCCCTGCGGGCTGTCTCCACGCGACGCGGCTCGACGGGGGGTTGCGGCTGTCGGTCGGCGGCGGTCCAAATCGCGCTCAGCTGTCTTTGCAACCGCGGCGGCAAGTTCTTCCACTCGGCCGGGCCGGCGGTGCGCACTTGCTCGGCCACCAGGTTCAACAGCAGTGTGTTGAGCGCGTCGAATTGCAGCGGGAACTTCTGGGCCCGCACGTGATAGTCGCCCGCCAGGGGACGCATCACCGAGGTTTGTTCGGCACTGTCGACGGCGCCCAAATAGTGGCCCAGCGCATGGACCAACAGCTCGACCCGTTCGGCTTCGTCGCCGGCCGGGAGCCAATCGCGGATCACGATGTGCTCGGCGAACAATTGAGCCGGATGCCGTTCGCGATCCCCGCGCTTGGCCCGCTGTTGCGAGGTGAAACCGATCGCCAACCAGGCCGGCCGCGGATCGACCTTGTGTTGGAAGTCTTGCAGCAGTGGGTAGGGCCCTGCCGCCCGATTGTCGGAATGCCAGACGTCGACCGACTGGACCTCGAAGCGGAGTCCGCAATGCCGCTGGATGACGTCGGAGGCCGCCTTGATCGTGCGGCGCAGATCCTTCTCCCATTTTTCACGCGCCGCCATTTGCTCTTCGTCGACCAGGATCTTGATCGGAATCACGCGGCCAGGTTTGAATTCGGGTGGCTTGCGGCCGGGCGATTGCTCTGCGGCGGCTTGCTCGCCAGCCGGCGGTCGCAGGGCTTGGCCGTTGACCGGAAAGTTGGTCTTCTCCAGATCGACGCCCCCTGGCCAGGGCCAGAACGAATAGATCGACTTGGGTTGCAGGGCCAGGCGGCGCGCAGCGCCGTCGGACTGATACGCGACTTCCGTCTTGCCGGAAATCTCAAGCGGCATCACCTGGCCGGCATGCAGCACGTGTTCGCTCGGCGTGGCGCCGTCACGCTCCAGCGAAAAGCGCACGTCGCCGGGCGTGCGATTGTCGATCACCACGACCTCGGCCGCCCTGCGCGTGCGGGCAGGCGGCCTGCCGCGAGGCAAAGCGTCAGGCCGGCGATCACGATCGGGGCGCGCGTGGCGAACATACTTCAGTTATACCAAGCCGGCCGGGCCGACGTTTGGCGGGGAATCGATTGATCGCCTGGCGATTCGTTCGCGGCATGCGCATCTTTCCGGCGCGCATTGGCCCCGCAAATCAAAAGTCCAACGGTTGCTATTTTGTCCCCGTTTTGCAGATATTTGACGCGCTAGCACGCCCGGCGAAAATCAGGGCTGCGATTTCAAGGCCGCATTTGTATCATTCCAGCCGGTAAACATCTCTGCCGCTGGCACGAAAGGCTTTGAATATGACTTTGCAATGGTTGCTGCAACTTGCCGTCGCTCTGTCGGCGCTTACGATTCTCGCGCCCGCGGGGCTGGCCCACGACCACGAAAAGGAGCTCAAGGCCACGGTCGTCGAGGTGGTCGACGGCGATACCGTGAAGGCGGCTCACGACGGCCGGGTGGAGATCGTGGAACTGCTGAACATCGATGCGCCCGATCCGGGCCAACCGAATGCCGAGCGAGCCAAGCACACACTGGAACAATTATGCCTGAAAGAGGAGGTGCGGATCCTGTGGACCCAGCGCGACGCGGACGGCGCCATCCTGGGAACGATCCACGAGGAGGACGGCCTGAACGTCAGCTTCGAAATGGTTAAAGCCGGAATGGCCTGGAATTATCAGCACTTCGAGCACGACCGCACGCTGGCCGAATTGGAGACCGAAGCCCGCAAGGCGCATCGAGGGATCTGGGCCGACCGGCATCCGACACCCCCTTGGGAATATCGCAAGCAACATCAGAAACCGGAACTGCTGGGAGCCGACACGACGCCCAAGCGGCGATGAGCTAAGCGGCTGCTGAAGTGGCCGCGCCTCTCATTGAGCCAAACATCTTTGGATTTTCAACCCCGTCAGAAAGGAGCCGTGCGTCATGCCACGCGGAGACAAGTCGAAGTACACCGACAAGCAGAAGCGGCAAGCCGAGCACATCGAGGAAGGCTACGAACACCGCGGCACCCCGAAGAAGGAAGCCCAGCGCCGCGCCTGGGCGACCGTCAACGCCGAGACCGGCGGCGGCAAGAAGGCCGGCTCCGGGCGTGGCAAAGCGATGAACACCGGGCCCTCGAAAAAGGGGGGCAAAATCGGGGGCGCCGCATCCGCCGCGCGACCGAAGGCGGCCCGTTCGGCTTCCGCCAAAAAGGCGGCCAAGACCCGGGCCCGGCATAAAATGGCCAAGAGCTAGTATGCGGCAATGGCACTAACTTAGAACGAAGTACGTGCCTCCGGACTTCGGCGAACTCAGTCGAGCCGCGGCGAGCAAGGTGCTCGACCCGGTTCCAGCTTCCGCTGGTTATGATCACTTCATCTAGCGGCCTGCGACGAGCTCAGTTGAGGCGTAGCTAGAAATGCCTCCGGCTGCTAGCCGGTCGCCGAAGGCTCTTCGTTTCTGAGGGTAGTGCTTCCAAAAGTGAAGTGCGCGCCGGCAAGCCGATGCGCCCTGTTAGCCCTCGGGCAAGGCCAGGGGTTCGGCCCCCGCTTGTTTCAAGATTCTGCTCCGCCCGGGCCAGCCGCGAGGGCGAATTCTGGCCGTGCGCTTCGGCCGCCACCAGAATCTTTCCCTCGACGACGGCCTGGTCGTAATAGTTGGCGATCTCTTTTTCCAGTCCGCGAGTGGTCATGGCCCCGACCAATCCACCGACCAGGGCTCCCGCGCCGGCGGAGCCGAGGAACAACGGACCGAAGACAAACAGGCCCAGTCCGCCGGTTCCGGTGGTCAATGCCGCCACCGACAACAGGCTCACGAGCCCGCCGATGGCCGCGCCGCTGGCGGCGCCGGTGGCCGCGGCCGCGGTGGCATGCGCGCCGGCGGGATCCTCGTGCTCGAAGCGTCGAAAGTGAGCCTCTTTGACTTTGTCGGAGCAGACGACGCTGATCTCCTTGTCGGTGAAGTTGGTGGCCAACAGTCCGCGAACCGCCTCGTCGGCCTGCTCCACGGTCGCGAAGATGCCCACCCGAAAGGGCTTGTCGCCCGGGCTGAGATTATTTTCCATGGTTGTTGCTCCTGGCTCGGGGGCGATCCGGTCCTCTCCCGAAGCGGTCGGGCAGACGTTCTGACGCGGAAGTGATTGCGATTGTAGGGTTCGCCCGCGGCAGGGTCAATTTTGTCCGCGGACGGCTGACGCCTGGCGAACGGTGCCACTTGTACATCAGCCCGGGGATTGCGGATCGGCGGCCATCGGCATACGCTTTTGGGGGTTGCGATGCCGGCAACGAGCCTGCAATCGTAACGCACTGTTGCGCGTTTCGACGGTGGGCGGAAAAAGGCTGTAGCAGATGAACGGTCTCTGGATGCTCGCGGTTGCCGACGTGGCCGGCGAAGATCTCTCGATCTTCCATCCGGCCTCGCCCGCAGCGGCGCCGATCCGAGACCTGTCCTGGCTGGTTTTCGCGATTTCCGGCTTCATCTTCGTGATCGTGGAAGGGGTGTTGTTCTACAACATCTATAAGTTCCGCCGGGCCGGAAAGCAGACCTCCGAGCCGCCGCAATTTTACGGCAGCATGCCGATCGAGATCGCCTGGACCGTGGCCCCCTGCCTGATCGTGTTCACGCTCGGGCTGGTCACCACGCGCACGCTGTGGGAGGTGGCTCCCGACCCGCCGCGGCCGCAGTCGGCAGACCACGCGCTGTTCGTCACGGTCGTGGGGCGGCAGTGGTGGTGGGAATATCGCTACGAACATTACAACGGCGGGCCGCTATACTTCACGACGGCCAACGAGCTGCACATTCCAGCCAGCGACGAGGGCGCCGCCCGGCCAGTCTATTTGACGCTCGAAGCGGCCGATGTCACGCCATAGTTTTTGGGTGCCGCGGCTGGCCGGCAAGACCGACTTGATCCCCAATCACACGAATTACATGTGGTTCCAGACCGACCAAACCGGCCTGTTCGTCGGTCAATGCGCCGAGTATTGCGGCACGCAGCACGCCAACATGCTGCTGCGCGTGGTGGTCGACTCGCCCGCCGACTTCCAAAAGTGGCTGGACAATCAACAGCAGCCGGCCGCCGAAGAACCGGCCGCGGCCGAAGGCCGGGCGGCCTTCCTGGCGCAATCGTGCGTCAATTGCCATCGGGTGCGCGGCACGTCGGCCAAGGGATCTATGCGCCGGACCTGACGCACTTGATGAGCCGCCAGACGCTGGCCGCCGGCATGGTGCCCAACACGCCGGCCGAGCTGGCCCGCTGGATCGACGATCCGCAGGCCGTAAAACCCGGCTGTTTGATGCCGGCTTTTGGTCTGGACTGTCGGCAGCGGGACCTGATCGTCGATTATTTGCAATCGCTACGCTAACGCAAACCTGTCCGCTGGAACGCCGCATGGCCACTGTGGAGCACCCTGTCGAGCACGTCGTCGAGCATCATTCTGAGCCCAGCGGGATCGGCTGGACCTCGGTGCTGCATCGCTGGGTGACGAGTGTCGATCATAAGCAGATCGGCATTCTGTACGTGCTGATGGCGGTGGTTTTTCTGGTGATCGGCGGGTTGCGAGGCGCTATTGATGCGGTTGCAGCTCTGGCAGCCGCGGGGCACGCTGCTGGGGCCCGATGTCTTCAATCAATTGTTCACCATGCACGGCACCACGATGGTCTTTTTCGTGGGCATGCCGATCCTGATCGGCATCGGCAATTATCTGGTGCCGCTGATGATCGGCTCCCGCGACATGGCCTTCCCGCGGCTGAACGCGTTTGGGTTTTGGGCCACGCTGTTCGGCGGCTTGCTGGTCTATTTCAGTTTTGCCACGGGCGGCGCGCCGGCCATTGGCTGGTTCGCCTATGCCCCGCTCACCGAGCGGACGTTCGCCCGCAGCGCGGCCGTCGATTTTTGGGCCCTGGGGCTGATCGTGAGCGGCACGGGCACGCTGACGGCCGGCATCAATTTCATTGCCACGATTCTGGGCATGCGCTGCCCGGGCATGACGATGCGCAAGATTCCGTTCTTTGCCTGGACGATGCTCTGGACCAGCGTGCAGATCGTGCTGGTGATGCCTCCGCTGACGGCGGCGCTGGTCATGGTGCTGCTCGACCGGCAATTGGGGGCGCATTTTTTCGACACGCAGAACGGCGGCTCGGCCCTGCTCTGGCAGCACTTGTTCTGGTTCTTCGGCCACCCGGAAGTCTATATCCTGATCCTGCCGGTGTTCGGCATCGTGTCGGAAGTGATTCCGGTATTCTCGCGAAAGGTGCTGTTCGGCTACGAGTTCATGGCCGCCGCCACGATGGCGATTGCCTTCATCAGCTTCGGCGTTTGGGCGCACCACATGTTTTGCGTGGGCATGAGCCGGATGCTCGATTTGTTTTTCGCCGCGGCGCAGCTTGCTGGTTTCGGTGCCCACGGGCATCAAGTTTTTCAACTGGCTGGCCACGATGTACGGCGGCCGGCTGCGGTTTGCGCTCGCCGATGTTGTTCGCGTTCGGGTTTTTGTCGATGTTTTTGATCGGCGGGCTGACCGGCATCATGTTGGCCGCGGCGCCGTTCGATTTTCAGCTTTCGGACAGTTACTTCGTGGTGGGGCATTTTCATTGGGTTTTGATCGGCGGCACGCTGTTCGGCGTCTTTTCGGGCATCTACTACTGGTATCCCAAGGCGACCGGCCGGATGCTTTCGGAGCGGCTGGCTCGCTGGCAATTCTGGCTGCTGTACGTGGGCTTCATTCTGACGTTCGGTCCGATGCACGTTTCCGGAATGCTGGGCATGCCGCGGCGCATCTATACCTACGATCCCAGCCGCGGACTGGCAGTTCTGGAATCAGTTGAGCACGATCGGCGCGGTCATCCAAGTGCCCAGCTTTGCCATCTTTGTCTTCAACATTTTGTACTCGCTGCGACATGGGCAGCCGGCCGGCGACGATCCGTGGGACGCCTGGACGCTGGAGTGGAGCACCACCTCGCCGCCGCCGGCCTACAACTTCGAAACGATTCCCGAGGTGCGCAGCCGCCGGCCGCTGTGGGACCTGAAGCATCCGGACGATCCCGATTGGCAGTACGAATAACGCTGAGGAGAACGCTTTGAACCACGCCGGTCCTGCCTTCGAATCATCGCCAGGCGAATATCGCCCCGGCGGGAGCCGCTGCCGGCTGCGGTCGAGCGGACGTTGGGCCCGGCCGAGTGGGGCATGGCGGCGTTTTTGTTGTCGGAAGTGGCGCTGTTCAGCACGCTGATCGTGACGTATCTGAACTTTTTGGGGCAGGACAAGATCGGGCCCACCCCGCGCGAGGCGCTCTCGCTGCCGCTGGTCATCGGCACGACGATCTGCCTGCTGTCGAGCAGCGTGACGATGCACCTGGCCGTGAAGCGATTCGGCGCCGACGGCAGCGGCGGTTTTCACCTTGTGGTGGGGCCTGACGATCGTGCTGGGCGCCGTGTTCCTGGCCGGCACCGCCTACGAATGGCGCGAGCTGATCGAGCGCCATCAACTGACGATCAGCCGCAACCTGTTCGGCACCACGTATTACACGCTGGTCGGTTTTCAC
Source organism: uncultured Planctomycetaceae bacterium (assembly GCA_963793635.1). Taxonomy (GTDB): domain Bacteria; phylum Planctomycetota; class Planctomycetia; order Pirellulales; family PALSA-1355; genus CAWCAX01. Next base: position 1,831,109 of record CAWCAX010000004.1, on the reverse strand, counting down.
GGCCTGCACGTCACGATCGGGCTGATCGTGATGACGACGGCTGCTCTGTGCTCGCTCGCCGTCTGACCGCCGAGAGCCGAACCGGGATCGAGTTGGTGTCGTGGTATTGGCATTTTGTCGACGTGGTGTGGGTGGTGGTTTTTACGGTGGTTTATATTGTCGGGCGCTGAAGGCCTGGCAGGCATTCGAGCAAAGATACAATCCCATGAGCGCCGACAAACCTTCGCAGTCCGAGCCAACGACCGACGCCGACCAATCGGCCGCAGCGGGCGGCTCCGTCGAGATGCCGCGGCCCACCGCGGCGCCGATGGTTTTGTCGCTGGGGCTGGTGCTGGTGGCTGCCGGATTTGCGACCAGCCCGGCCTTGTTGGCCGTGGGCCTGCTGATCGCGGTGGCCGGTCTGGGGCTGTGGATCGGTCACTTGCTGCCCGGCCGAGGACACTTTCAAGAGCCGTTTGTCGTCCCGGCCCAGCGCGCCCGATCGATCCAGAGTCTGCCCGGCACGGTCGATCGACTGAGGGCCGGCCGCCCGGGCTATCGATTGCGGATGCCGGAACAAGTGCATCCGATCTCGGCGGGCATCAAGGGGGGCATCATCGGCGGGCTGGTGATGCCGCTGCCGGCCTTGGCCTATGGCTATTTCAGTGGCCACGGCATTTGGTATCCGGTCAATTTGCTGGCCGGCATGGTGCTGCCGGTGGTCGACGAAAGAATGGACACCGCCGAAGCTGGAGCAGTTTTCGATGACGCTGCCTGATCGTGGCGGTGGTGATTCATGCCACGATGTCGGTCGTGCTCGGCCTGCTCTACGGCGTGTTGCTGCCGACGCTTCCCGGCATTCCAAAGGCCGCTGGCCTGGGGTGGCTTGCTGATGCCGCTGCTTTGGACGACGCTCGGTTACATTGCTGATGGGCACGGTCAACCCCTTGCTGCGCGAGGGCGTGGACTGGCCGTGGTTCATTGCTTCGCAATTTGTGTTCGGCGTGGTCTTGGCGCTGGTGGTCATCGAGGCCCGGAATCTGCCGCCGGTGGCGGCCGGCTTGTTGGGTGGCATGGTCGGCGGAATCTTGATGGCCATCCCGGCGGTGGCCTGGAGTCTGGCGCTCGGTCGCGGGCTGTGGTATCCGGTCAATCTGTTGGCGGCGATGGTGATTCCGAGCATGGACAGCCTGCCGCTGGATCAATTGACGCAGTTTCGCGCGGAGTGGTTCCTCGCCGCGGTGGGGATTCATTTGGCAGCCTCCGCGACGTTCGGCATCGCGCTGGGTCTTTTGTTGTCGGGCTTGCCGTCGATCCCCAGCGACCTGGCCTGGGGCGGAATGATGATGCCGCTGCTTTGGACGGCCACCAGCTATAGCTTGATGGGGGTGGTCAATCCGGTTCTGCAGAAAAAGGTGGACTGGCCTTGGTTCGTGGTATCGCAATTCGTATTTGGCATCGTGGCGGCTGTGGTCGTGGTTCGCTCCGAGAAGGTGTACACTCGGCCCGCCGGTATCGGACCCGACCCGCGGGCCCAATCTAAAGAAGGCTGACCGACTGTTGAAACTGCTCGCAAACGAACCCGGTCTTCGAATTGCTGCTTGGCGCCGGCAGCCCGCCGCTAGCTGTGCGCTTTGCCTCGTGTTGTTATCGCTGGCGCAATCGGTTGCGATTTTCCGGGGCGGCCGAACCCTGCGGAACGGCCGGTGCCAGCGAGCGAAATTCTCGATTTCGCCGAGCTGTACCGGACGAACTGCAGCGCCTGCCATGGGGCCGACGGAATGCTGGGCCCCGCTCCGCCGCTCAATGATCCGCTGTTTCTGGCAATCGTGCCCGACGAGCAACTTTTGCAGGTGGTGACCGCCGGTCGCGCCGGCACTCCGATGCCGGCCTTTTCAAGGTTGCATGGCGGGCCGCTGAGCGATGCGCAAGTGCGGGCCGTGGCCGACGGAATCAAGTCGCGCTGGCTGAGTGCCAGGCCACCGAGTGATGCAGCGTCTCACGCCGCGCTGCCCAGCTACGCCGCGCCGAAATCGGCCGGCGGCGCCGCTAGCGCAGAGCTATTAGAACTCGGCCGGCAGTGCTTCGCCCGGGCGTGTGCCGAGTGCCACGGCCGGCACGGCGGCGGCGGCGACATGGCCGGCGCGATCAACGTGCCGGCCTTCTTGGCGCTGGTCAGCGATCAGGAGTTACGGAGATTGATCATCACGGGCCGGCCCGACTTGGGCATGCCGACCTACTTTGAAAAAGGCGGCCGCACGGACGACTTCGAGCCGCTGACCTCGGAAGAAATCGATGCCCTGGTGGGTTTGCTGGCAAGTTGGCGTGACACGACCTTCGCGCGGCGACCCTCTCCAGCGACGCAGCTCCAGTCCAAGGCTGGCTGGGCAGCGCCGCGGGACGACCGAAAGCTTTTGGCCGCCTTGAAACGACCCGCTAGGACGCCGTTGCGATGGAATCTGCCGAGCACATTTGCGATGCCGCTGTGGATGCGGCGCTGCCCCCCAGGCGGCCGCTATTTCGCTGGCTTACCGCTGCGCTGGGCGCCGTGGCCGCCGCAGCGGCCGGAGTGCCGATTGTGGGCTACTTGCTGGGCATCCGCCGGGAGCCGGTGTTCTGGGTGCCGCTGGGCTCCGTGAATGATTTCACGCCCGGCGAGACGCGGCTGGTCACGTTCGACAATCCCCTGCGGCAACCGTGGGACGGCGTGGTGGCCCAAACCGGCGTCTTATGTCCGCCATCAAGGCCTCGACGACAGCGGAGCCGAGAAGTTTCTGGTGCTGACCGTGAACTGCGCTCACTTGGGCTGCCCGGTTTCGTGGTTTCCGCAGTCGGGTTTGTTCATGTGTCCCTGTCACGGCGGGGTGTACTACGAAACGGGAGAGCGCGCATCGGGTCCGCCGCCGCGTGGGCTGTTCCATTGCGTGTGGCAGGTTCGCGAAGGCCGCTTGGAAATTCAGGCGCCGCACTATCCCACGCTTCAGGACACGCTGCGACAAACCACTTGAGCGCCCTGCCGAGCGCGACGAGGCTGACGATGAAAAATTGGCTCGCATCCCTGGCCGGATGGTTCGACGCCCGGCTCGGTTTCAGCGAGACGCTGCTGCCGATGCTGCGGCATCCGATTCCGCGCGGAGCGGCCGGGCCGATGGGCTGGTGGTATGTGTTCGGCAGCGCCTCGCTGACGCTGTTGCTGCTGCAGATCGTGACGGGCATCGGCCTGGCGCTGGTCTATGTGCCGGCCGCCGACAGTGCTTACGACAGCCTGCTGTATCTGGACTACGAGCAGCCGCTTGGGCTGGTTTTTGCGGGCGCTGCACTACTACGCCGGATCGGGCATGGTGGTGCTGGTGCTGGCTCACATGACGCAGGTGTTTCTGCAGGGGGCTTACAAATATCCGCGCGAGCTGACCTGGGTGGTCGGCGTGTTGCTGCTGCTTTGCACGCTGGGAATGTTTTTCACCGGCCAGGTGTTGCGCTGGGATCCCGACGCCTATTGGGGCCTGGCCGTGGCCGGCTCGATGGCCGGCCGGGTGCCCGGCTTCGGCCCGCAGGTGGTGCGGTTGTTGCTGGGCGGACCGATCATCGGCGGCGATTCGCTCAGCCGGTTTTTCGCCCTGCACGTGTTCGTGATTCCCGGTTCGCTGTTGGGTCTGCTGGCGATTCATCTGTGGCTGGTCCTGAAATGCGGGATCAGCGCGCCGCCGGTGCCGGGCGAGCTGGTCGATCCGGCTACGTACGACGCCGACTATCATGCCGAGCTGAAGACGGGCGTTCCGTTTCTGGGCGACGCCATGCTGAAGGACGCTCTGTTTCAGCGCGGTGGCGGTGATTGTGGTCGTGGCGCTGGCCGCAGTGCTGGGCCCCAAAGGGCCCACCGGTCCGCCCGATCCGACGCTCGCGGGCGCCAATCCGCGACCGGAGTGGCCGTTTTTGTGGCTCTTTGCGCTGCTCTCGTTGAGCCCACCGGCGGCCGAGACGTTCATCATCTTGATCTTTCCGCTGATTTTGATCGTGGCCCTTGTTGGCGGTGCCTTTCGTGAGCAACCGCGGCGAGCGGGCCCCCAGCCGCCGGCCCGTGGCGGTGCTGTCGGTGATCGTGATATACACGCTGCTGGGAGCGCTGACCTACGAAGGCGCGACGGCCCCCTGGTCGCCGCAAATGACCGCCTGGAGCGGCGATCCGATCTCGGTGGACTGGGTGCGGCATGCGCCGCCCGTGCAATTGCTGGGGGCCGCGGTGTTTCAGAACAAAAACTGCCGCAACTGCCACGCTTTGGACGGCGTGGGCGGGCGCCGCGGACCGGATCTGACCTACGTCGGCAGGCGGCTGTCGGAGGATCAATTGATCGACCAGATCAGCAATGGCACGCCAGGGGGCGGAAACATGCCCGCCTACGGCAAGCAAATTCGCCCGGCTGAAATGGCAGTGCTCGTCGAATTTCTGACCGCGCTGCGCGCGACCGGATCGAGATTGACATGAGCCCCACGCTCCAAGCCTGCCTGCGCTCGTGGCCATGGGATCCCGCTCTGCTGGCGGCGCTGTTGGTCGCAGGCGGAATTTACTTGCGCGGTTGGCTGATATTGCGCGCTCGCAATTACCGGCGCTGGCACAAAGGCTATCTGGCGGCGTTTGCCGGCGCGCTGGCCACGATCTATCTGGCGCTGGCATCGCCCATCGAGCCGCTGTCCGGATTTCTGCTGGCGGTCCACATGGTGCAGCACTTGCTGCTGATGATGCTGGCGCCGCCGCTGCTGTGGCTGGCCGCTCCGCTGCTGCCGCTGGTTTGTGGGCTGCCCGAGCCGCTGCGCACGTATTGGATTCGTCCGCTGCTGCGATCCCGCGCGTCTGCGCCGCTGGATGCGCAGAATTTCGCATCCGCAGGTGGCCTTGCCGGTCTTTGTGGCCGTGACCTGGTTCTGGCACATCCCGGCCATTTACCAGGCTGCGCTTCGATCGAGCTCTTGGCATTACTGCCAACACGTTTGTTTTCTGGCTGCGGCGCTGTTGTTCTGGTATCCGGTGGTCCGGCCTTATCCGGGCCGGCCGAACTGGTCGCGCTGGTTGCTGGTGCCGTATTTGATCGTGGCCGACGTGCAAAACACGGTGTTGTCGGCCGTGTTCGCCTTCTGCGAGCATCCCTTGTACGCCTACTACATGGAAGTGCCGCGGCTGGGGGGTTTGACGGCACTCGAGGACCAGCGCATCGCGGGCGTGCTGATGTGGGTGCCCGGCTCGCTGGCGTTTCTGTTGCCGCTGGTCTGGATCGGCACCCGACTCTTGTACGGATCGAGCCCCGCTGACCATCGCCGCGGCCGCGCGCCGTTGGCTGCAAATCCGGCACCTGCCGGAACGATGCTGGCGCTGCCGGTGATTTCCGGCCCGCGGCCGAGGCCGGCACATGGCGGATACCGCTCCGCTCCGCCACGCCGTTTCGACTTGCTCCACGTTCCATTGCTGGGCCGATTCCTGAAATGGCGTCATGCGCGGATGACTTTGCAATTGCCGCTGGCCCTGTTGGCCGGAATCGTGATCTGGGACGGGCTGAACGGACCGCAGGTCGGGCCGATGAACCTGGCGGGCGTGCTGCCTTGGATTCATTGGCGCGGCCTGCTGGTGGTGGGGCTATTGGTGGCGGGAAATCTATTTTGTCTCGCCTGCCCGTTCACGCTGGCGCGCTCGCTGGGCCGGAGGCTGCTTCCCGCGGGTCGCGAGTGGCCGCGCCGGCTGCGCAGCAAATGGTTGGCGGTATTTCTGATGCTACTGTTTCTGTGGTCTTACGAGGTGTTTGCGCTGTGGGATAGCCCCTGGTGGACGGCGTGGATCGCGATCGGCTACTTCGTGGCCGCGCTGCTGGTGGACGGACTGTTTAGCGGCGCTTCGTTCTGCAAATATGTTTGTCCGATCGGCCAGTTCAACTTCGTGCAATCGCTCGTTTCGCCGCTGAGCGTGCGAGTCCGCGAGCCGGCCGCCTGCGCCGCTTGCCGGACGCACGATTGCCTGCGCGGCGGCGCGGGCATCCCCGGCTGCGAGCTGCAACTGTTTCAGCCGCGTAAGCACGGCAATATGGATTGCACGTTCTGTCTGGATTGCGTGCATGCCTGCCCGCAGGACAACGTGGGATTGATTGCCGGCCTGCCGGGCCGCCAGTTGTGGAGCGACCCGGTGCGCTCGGGCGTCGGCCGCTTCAGCCGCCGGCCGGACCTGGCGGTGTTGGTGCTGGTGACGGTGTTCGGCGCGCTGGCCAACGCCGCCGGCATGGTCGGGCCAGTCGTGGAGTGGGAAGATCGGTTGCAAGCCCAACTGGGCTGGCGGTCGCCGTTTTGGATTATTACCGCGCTCTATCTGATCGCCTTGGTCATTTTTCCGGCCTTGGCGGTTGCCTGCTGCGCGATGTTGACTCGATGCTCGGATGGGCGTAGCGAGCGCTGGACGCGCATTGCGACGCGGTATGCCTTTGCGCTGGTGCCGTTGGGATTCGCCATGTGGACGGCGCACTATAGTTTTCATTTTTTGACGAGTTGCTCGGGAGTGGTGCCCGCGGCGCAGCGGTTTGCCAGCCAGCACGGCTTTACGCAGTTTAGCGACGTGCAGTGGCAGGCGGCCTGTTGCCGCCCGGTGGGCGACTGGTTACCCTGCCTGGAAATTTTGCAGCTCGACGCGGGATTGTTGCTTTCGCTGTACACGGGTTACCGCATCGCGATCGGGCAGGCCGCGCGCCCTGGCCGGCGCTCAAGGCGTTCGCGCCCTGGGCCGTTTTAACGCTGGGCCTGTTTGCGGCCGGCGTGTGGATCGTGCTGCAACCAATGCAGATGCGCGGCACGCTCAATGAAAGCGCCACCGAGCAGGTGGCCGAGGCGACATTTTGACTAACGAGGCGCCAAGATGATCGCAAGCGCAGCAGGCTCGAACGCGACCAAGTGTAGGAGGCGACTCCGATCGCCGATTCGTATTCGTTGGGTCCGGCATTTCGGCGATCGGAGTCGCCTCGTACAAGTCGAATGCCTGTGTCATGCCGTTTGGAAGTCCACCCTGATTCTGGCGCCGATCTGGCTCGTCGCCGCCGGGTGTTGCGCGGTGGCCCGCGCGGATGGCGAAGTGCCTTGCGTGTCGGCCGCGGCCGGCGGCTATCAGGTGGCCGTTTTTCAGTCGCCGGCGCCCCTGCGTGTCGGCCGCTGCCATTTAAGCCTACTCGTGCAGAATGCGGCAACCCAGGCCTGGGTTGCCCAGGCGCGGGCAAATTTGCGGTTTTCGCCGCGCGATCGACCAGGGCAGATTCACTCGGTCGGTTTCAGCCCCGAAGCGGCGAGCAATCGCCTGCTGCAAACGGCTCCTGTCGAGCTGCCGGAATCGGGCTGGTGGGAGTTCGAGATTTCGATCGACGGACCGCTGGAACCCGGCCGGATCCATTTCGCGTCGGAGGTGGCTCCGGCAGCGCCGCGCTGGTTTGCCTTCTGGCCCTGGTTCAGTTGGCCGCTGGTCGTGATCGTGCTATTTGGCGGGCACCAGTTTTTGGTTTCCCAAGCGCCAATCAAGTCCAGCACTGATCGGACCGCCAGAGCCTAAGCCGCCCAGGGGTCCCGCTCCGGGCGAGAGCGCAGACTGTTGGCCTCGTCGTCGCCGACGAACATTTCGCGGGCCGGATCCAGCGTCAACTTGCGGTTGAGGATCCAAGAGAGTGCCGCCGCATGACAAGCAATGTGCGAATGCCGCATGACCTGCGGATTGGCGATCGGCTGCTCGCGCGATTTGACGCAGTCGAAAAAGTTGCGGGCATGCGCCGCGACATCCAGCCCCTGCACCTTTTTTTCCGAAGGGTTCAATTCGGCCTGGAGCGACTCGGGTTCCACCACGATCTCGCCGCTGTCGCCGGTTTCCACCCAGCCCTCGTCGCCCACGAACCGCACCGGACAGACGCCCAGGCGATTGATCCAGCCGGGGCGATCTTGGAACGGGGTTTCGAGAAAGTCCAGCACCAGTTTGACGCCGTTGGCGTAATATGCCGTGACGCCAGTCGACGCCGGCTCATACTCGACGGGCATGGTGTCGTCGGCGCCATTGGCCCACTGGCACAGGTCGACCGTGTGGGCCCCCCAGTCCAGCAATCGGGCGCCCGCGTCGAAATCGTAATAACCGCGCCAGCTGCCGGCCACATACTTGCTGTTGTAGGGCCGCCAGGGAGCTGACCCGAGCCAGAGATTCCAGTCCACCACGTCGTGCGCGGGAGTCGGCTCGCCGGGCAGCCAGCAGCTTTCGATCTTCGGCGTATACACCGAGGCGTAGAGCGTGTGCAGCTTGCCGAGCTTTCCGCTCCGGGCCAACTCGACGGCCCGGCGAAAATTAGGCACGCTGCGCCGCTGGGTGCCGGCCTGAAAAATCCGCCCGGTGCTCTTGAACGTATCGGCCAGGTTCTGGCAATTGGCGATCGTCAGTCCGCAAGGCTTCTCGCTATAGACATCCTTGCCGGCCTTTGCCGCCAGGATCGATGCCGGAGCATGCCAGCGGTCGCCCGTCGCGATCAGCACGGCGTCGATGTCCTTGCGGTCCAGCAGTTCTCGGAGATCGCGCATGACGACGCAATCCTGGTTTCCGTAGTGCTGATCGACCAGGGCCTTGCCGGCATCGCGGCGGCTGGCCTGAACGTCGGCAATGGCTACGCACTGCACGTCCGGCAGGCCGAGCATCGACCGCAAGTCATACGTGCAGCGGGGGCCGATCCCGATAATGCCCAGCGTGATTCGTTCGCTGGGAGCCGTCGCGCCGTCGCGGCCCAAGGCTCGCGCAGGCACCACCCACGGCAGCGAGAGCGCCGCACCGGCTGCGACCGAGCGTCGAAGTAGGTCGCGACGGGTTAAGTTCGGCTGCTGGCTCATGTCAGTCGTCTCCGCTTCTCGAAGGAGGGATCGGTAAAGGGAACCCGGGCGGCAGAGGTCATTGAGGCTTCAATGGTCCGCACACTAAGGATTTTGTCATCGCCGGGACTCGACTGCAACGCGCCGGGCGTCAACGGGCGCGAAATTCTGCGCCGCTGGCACCGCCGCCAAAACCGGCACAAATTCCGGCTGCGGCGACTTGCCCGACAGCCAACAGCGAGGCATGATTCCCTGGGCGGCGCTGGCCGGCCGCTCGCAGGCGCGAAATGGGGGCTGCGAGAACCCTTCCCAGCCGCCCCGCACGGCGGTTACGTCGGAGCGGTGTGACCGCCGTCGGTCCTTACCAAGGAGAATCGTGGTGCGGAAGATTTGGCTTGCGATCGGTGTGGTTTTGGTCGCACTGGCCGCGAGCAGCCGTGCCGGCGAAATCGAAACGATTCCCGCACCCCCGCGCGAGCAAGGATCGCAGCCTGCGGGCACCGGCGGCCGGCATGATCGCCAATCAGAATATCGCCAGCCAGGGCCTCATCCCGAGCGACCATGTCGAATCCTACGGCTGCGCCGCCGGTAGATTTCATTACCGGCGCGGCTGGCAGCCGGGCGGCCGATGCATCGAGTGCGACTACGGTGCAACGCACGGCTGGTCGCCCGAGCGATCGAGCGGCCGCTGGGACCCTTCCCAAGCCCGAGATTAGGATGCGGCGACCGCGGTCATGCGGGTCGCACTGGCGCCGCTTGACGTTTTTGGCGGCGACCCGTTTTGCGCGGCGCGGCGCGGTAGCTATATTGGGTTTCGCGTATCGCACAACCTGAGGCGACCCCCATGGGCTTACGGCCGATCCGGAGATTGCACGTTCTCGCCGGCGGCGGTCTGCTGAGACTTTTGGCACTTCTGGCGCTCGCAGTCGAGCGCGGCGCGCGAGGGATTCGCCGAGGAGCTAAAAGTCGAACCGGCCGATGAACTTCATTTTTCCAAGACCGACTGGCCTTGGTGGCGTGGGCCGACTGCCAACGGCATTGCCGAGTCGGACCAACATCCGCCGCTCCACTGGAGCGCGGACAAGAATGTGGTCTGGCGAACGGCCGTGCCCGGCCGCGGCCACTCCTCTCCGACGGTCGTCGGAGATCGCGTGGTGCTGACCACGGCCGACGAGCAGCGCGAGACGCAATCGGTCATCTGCTATAGCCGCGGGACGGGCAAGTTGCTGTGGAGCACCGACGTTCACCGTGGAAAACTCGAGCAAAAGGGAAACAAAAAGTCGACGCAGGCATCGTCGTCGGCCGCCTGCGACGGCCGACGCCTGCTGGTCAATTTCCTCAACGACGGCGCGGTGTGGACCACGGCGCTCGACTTGGACGGCCAGAAGCTGTGGACGACCAAAATCGCCGATTTCGTCACGCATCAAGGCTTCGCCTCGTCGCCGGCGCTCTTTCGATCGCTGGTGATCGTCTCGGCCGACAACCGCGGGGGCGGAATCCTGGCCGCGCTGGATCGGGCCAGCGGAAAGATCGTGTGGCGCAACGAGCGCCCGGCCAAAGACAATTACACCTCGCCGGTCGTGCTGACCGTCGACGGCCGGAGTCAACTGTTACTCTCAGGCTGCGAACTGGCTTCGAGCTTCGATCCGCTGACCGGACAGAAACTTTGGGAGACCGCAGGGTCCACGACGGAGTGCGTCACTACGATGGTCAGCGACGGCCGGCTGGTGTTTGTCAGCGGCGGTTATCCGCGCAACCACACCGAGGCGATTCTTGCCGACGGCTCGGGCAAGATCGCCTGGCAAAACAATACGCGGGTCTACGTGCCGTCGATGTTGGTCCACCAAGGATATCTTTACGCGGTAACCGACGCGGGAGCGGCAGTCTGCTGGAAATCCGCAACCGGCGAGGAGCAATGGAAGTCGCGGCTGGGCGGTACGTTCGACGCCTCGCTAGTGCTGGCCGGGGAGCACCTGTTTGCCACCAACGAAGCGGGCAAGACGTTCGTGCTGAAGGCCGATCCCGACAAATTCCAACTCGTGGCCGAAAACCAATTGGGCGACGAGACGTATGCCACGCCCACGATTTGCGGCAGCCGGATTTATCTGCGGACTGCCATGTTTAATGGCGACCAGCGCCAAGAGATGCTGTTTTGCATCGGCAGCGCCGCCCGAGTGACGCACAGCGTGCACCGCGATCGATCGTCCGTTCAGCTTGCTCGCGGCTCGGCCTTCCAATCCCACACTAAAAGCCAGAAGACCAACCCCACCAGCGGCAGACAACCGGCCAGCGCGATGCCCCGGTCATACGAGCTAAACCGGTCGATATACCAGCCGAAGAATTTGTGAGTCGGGGCGCTGGCAACCCAGGCAATCGCGCCAGCGTGCCCGTGATCTTGCCCTGATGCCGAACGCTCAGCTCCTGGCTCAGCGCGTAATAGCACGGAAACTGTCCCAGCGAGCCCGCGCCCACCAACAGCAACAGACCCAGCAGCAGAGAGCCGGCCGGCGCGTAGGCCACGCCGACACTCAGCGCCGTCAGCAGCGAACAGCCGCCGAAGACCAGCCAGCGGGCAAAGCCCACACGCACGCCGAGCCGATGCAAGACAATGCTCGCTGCGCCGGCGGCGAAGCAACCGACGTCGGTCACCAGATAGAACGCGCTGGAAAAACCCAGCGAGAATTGTTCGCTGTAGCCGCGCCCCTCCTGGAGAAATAGCGGCAGCCAAACGCGAAACACGTGCCAGCAGGTATTCATGGTCACCACCACGACGACAAGCACGGCGAATCTGCGGACCAGCGAAATCGGAACAATCCCGTCCACAACCGGCTTCGTTTCGATCGGATCGCCTGCGGCGCTACGGGCTGTTACCGAGGGCAGGTCCGACTTGCGGACGGCGGACAACCATAATCCGACCCATACGATCCCCAGCGCGCCGATAATCTGAAACGGCAATCGCCAACTGCCGATCTCGGGCGTCAGCATCGCCCCCACGATCAGCGGCGTGAAGATGGCGCCGATCGACGAGCCGCTTTGCAGAATGCTGTTGCCGAGCGTTCTTTGGCTGGCGGGCAGCAAGCGCTGGGTGGTCTTGAGTGCGCAAGGCCAATGGCCGGCTTCGAACCAGCCCAGCAGCGAGCGGCAAAAGATCAATCCGTAGAAGCTGGTCACCGAGCCGGTGGCGATTCCCATCAACGACCAGGCGACCAGCACCGCGGGATACAACAGCCGCAAACTCGAGCGATCGGCGAGGAAACCGAAGACCAGCGAGCCCGCGGCAAACGACAGGCCGAACCAAAGTTCGACCTCGCCGTACTGCTCGTTGCTGAGTTGAAAGTCGCTTTTGATGCGGCTGGCCGTGTTGGCCAGCGTCTGGCGGTCCATGTAGTTGATGGTCGTGGCCAACAGCAGCAGCACGCACACGTACCAGCGAAACCAGGGATGTCGCGGCGCGGCGGCCGAGCCGCTCTGGGCAGGCGCGAGCAATGGCGGATCTTCGTCCTGGGGACTGATGACGGGCGAATTTTCCGCGGCGGCGTTCAGCCGTTCCAAGATTTACCGTCCCAGGCGAGGACTCGCCGCAACAGTTGGGCCAGGTCGTCGGCGAACACTCCAAACAGCTTCTCCCCCTTTTCGGCGTTGGCGTGGCGCGGATCGCCAATGTGCCCCGGCACGGTGCGATCTTTAGTGATCCAGCCCCGCAAGGCCGGTGTGAACGCCCGGCCGAATTCGACCGGTTGCAGGTCCGATAAGTTGCCCACCAGATCGGGCCGAATCCGCAGCATCATCGAGGTCTCCCATTCGCAGGCGTGCCCCATCTCGGTTTGTACGAGTGTCGGATCCTTCTCGTTGGGAATGCCGCCCAGGGACCAATAGGTGGCGAACAGCAGCATCAAGTCGTTGCGCTGACGATAGCGCTGCCGGGCCTCGAAAATCGCCTGTTGCCCCGGCACGTGATTGCCGCCATGTCCGTTGACGAAAACGATCCTCTTGAAACCATGCGTCACGAAATTGTCCATCAGGCCGTTGAGCAGATCCAGGTAAACCCGGGGCGCCGCGGAGAGCGTTCCCGAAAATTCGATATGATGGTCCGAGTTGCCGAGCCACTGTAGGGGCGTGAACAAAACGCGATCCGCAAATTGTTCTTCCGTGCGCCGCACGACCTCGCCGCACAACAGGCTGTCGGTGAACAGCGGCATGTGGCGACCGTGCTGTTCCAGCGCCGCGATCGGAATGACGACGGGAGTGTCTTTGGCGAGCGCGGCGACCGCCGGCCAATTCATTTCGAGCAGTTTCACGGGTGGACTCCGCAGCACGATAAAGCGGTTGGATTCGCGGTTGCGCCCGGCACAAAATGTGCGGCGCAAACCGGCAGTATCCCAAGCCGCCGGCCGAGTGTCGAATGGTTTGGGCCAAAAGCCAAAAGTCGGCGTCCGTGCAAATGCCGCTGCCGCCGGCAGGCCAGGGGCCAATTGCGGACGGCGCCGCCGAGCGATCAGGCGTACTTCTTGACCGCCTTCTCGATGGCGCTGCCGGCCTTGGCCAGGTCGTCCGGCACCATGACCGGATGGATCTCGACGCTGGCGTTGAATGCCTGGAACCAAGGTTCCGCGATCGCCGGGATTTGCGAAGCGTCGTTCAGATCGAGAAAAATGAAGCCCGCGCGCTGGCCTTTATCATCCGTGAAATAGACGGCCTCGGGCTTCAAATCGGCCAAAATCGATTGGATTGTCGTGCCGAGTTTTCCGGCCTTGGCGGCCGCGTTGCCGGTCTCGACCGGGATGTTGACCTTGAGCAGAAACCGCATCGTGCATCTCCTGGCAGCGGGTATTGTCGCATCGCGCAACAGCGGCATCGAACGACCTGTATTGATTGATTTGCGGATGCCTGACGACCGAAGAGTGGCATCCTAGCAAGTCAGCACGTTTTCGCCAGTGATGGGTCGGGTCGCCGGCGCACTGTCACTGGTTTGCTAGATCATGTAATGCAGCGGCTCGTCGGGCGACTTCGACTCGCTGCCGCGTGGGCACGAGTCGCAAATGTCGGAGCCGAGAAATTCGTAGCCGGATCGCACCGCGGCCAGCGTTGCCGAGCCGGTGACGTCGGTTTCGTGAAACACGCGATCCGAGGGGAGCCACTCTTCGAATTGCAGGTTCTGCATGGCCCGGTCGAAGTCTTCGCGCACGCCGCACAGCAGGACCAATACGTGCTCGCGGTCCATGTCGTGCATGAACCGCTCCAGCCGCTCCATGCAGACCACGTCCGGGTTGCGCGTCCGTTTGAGCCGCAGCACGATCACGCGGACTCCGGCCGCCACGCCGCGTTTTCAAATCGTCCAACGAGCGGTCCAACTCCCGCGCGGCCCCGAAGAACAGCTCCCCCTCCAGGTCGAGAATCACCATTTTGGAGCAGACCGGATCGGTCGGCATCCGCCCCCGCACTGTGCGGTCGGGCGCGACGACCAGTTCGGTGGCTTGCAGCCGGGCGGCGCGGGGCACGTAGAGCAGAATCGAAAGCGCGGTGCCGATCAGGATCGAGAATTCGACGCTCAGGAAGACCGCGGAAAACGCCGTGCTCAGCACCAGCGCCGCATCGTACTGCGAGGCGCGCAGCGAATAGCGCAGCCGGGGCCAGTCGACCAGGCCGGCGGCCGTCACCAGCAGCATGCCGCGCCAAGGCGGCTTTGGGAATGTAATGGGCCAGCGGCGCCAGCACGATGACCACCAGCGCCACGGTCGCCGCCGAATAAACGCCGGACCACTTGGTCACGGCGCCGGCCTGAAAGTTGATCGACGAGCGCGTCAGCGATCCCGAGCCGGGCAAGCACTGGAAGAAACCGCCCCCCAAGTTGGCCAGCCCTTCGGCCAGGCATTGCTTGTTGTAATCCAAGCGGCTGCCGCGTCTTGCCGGCGATCGATTGGGCAATGGCCAGCGCCTCGAGCAATCCCAGAAAAGCGATCGCCACGGCACTGCCCGCCATTTCGCGAATCCACTCGGGCTTGAATCTCGCGGCACGTGAAAGGCCGGCAAGCCGGCCGGCACGCGTCCGACGACGGCCACGATCGATTTTCCGTCGGCGCCCGGCGTGCGACCAGCCGAGCAGCGAGGTGACCAGCGCGGCCAGGATCAGGGCAGCGAGCATGTCCAGCCGCGGCAACTTGTAGCGGCGGGCCAGCCGTCTGCCCACCAGAACCACCAAGACCGTGCCCACGCCGATCGCCAGCGCCCGATAATTGACCGGCCCGCCCGTGGTGGCGGTGAGCCACAGTCGATAGAGCAAATGGTGATGGCCGGTTCCCTTGTCGCGCAGTCCGAGCAGGTTGCCCACCTGGCTCAGGGCCACCAGGCAGCCCGCGCCGGCCATGAATCCGCGCACGACCGAATCCGAGATGTACCGGGTCAGATCGCCCAGGCGGAACATGGCCACGGAGATCTGGATGATGCCCACCATCAGAGCCAGCAGGAACGTGGCTTCGTAGCGCGGTTTGTCCGGCGTCGGGATCGAGAAACGCCAGGGCGCTGAACACCAGCAGGCAAATGGCGTTGGTCGGGCCGTTGATCAGGTGTTGCGACGAACCGAAAATCGAGCCCAGCGCCGTGACCACGATGGCCGAGTACAGCCCGAAGCGCGGGTCGACGCCGGCGATCAGCGCATAGGCCATGGCCTGCGGCACCGCGATGGCCGCCACGGTGACGCCGGCAATCAATCCCGGCGAAATGCAGTCGACCCGTAAGCCAAGGAGCGATCCTTCCCGAACCGTGAAGCAACCCACCCCGCGTAAGCACTATCGCCAAGCAGCTGCGCATCGCACAATCCCAGCGGGCCGGGCGGGCAGTCCGTTGAAAAATGCCATCGTGGCATTTTTCAACCTCGCCAAGCTCGGGGCCAAGCCCCTCGCGGCTCGCAAAATAACGCCTTGCGTCGTTATTTTGGCATCGCATCCATGCGATGACGCAGGCGTGTTGAATATTTCAACGGGCTGCTCGGCATGGCCCAGTTCGGCAACTTGACCCTGATCTCGGCGAGTCCTATAATCCAACCGCTGGCCGAGGGCAGAAACGTCGAAAAAACCCGGGGAAAACTGGGCATTTTCCGCCGCTCGACGCACATTCGGGTTCTTGCCCTCCGCAAGGGTCGGATTCCGGGGACCGGCAGCCCATCACGCGAATAACCGCCGTGCTCGACGGCTAGCAGCAATCTCGAAACGCGAGGAGCGGGCGATGGCGTTTGCCTCGTCGCTGGACGTCAAGGAACGGGTGCGCCAGGCCGTCGACATCGTCGATCTGGTCGGCAGCTATCTGCAACTGCGCCGCGAAGGACGCGGCTACAAAGCCCTTTGCCCCTGGCACGACGACACGCAAGCCCAGCCTGCAAGTCAATCCCGAGCGGCAATCGTTCAAGTGCTGGGTCTGCGGCGACATCGGGGGCGACGTCTTCAGCTTCGTCATGGCAGATCGAGCGGGTCGAGTTTCCCGAGGCGCTGGCCATGCTGGCCGAGCGGGCCGGCATGCAGCTCGACAAGCCACGCGCGGCGCCGGGCCGCCGGCCGACGAAAAGCGCACGCTCTATCAGGCCATGGACTGGGCCGCCGGGCAATACCACCAGCTTGCTAGTCAGCGGCCCGCAGGCCGAAGTGGCCCGCCGCTATTTCGCCGAGCGCTCGATCACGGCAGCAGAGCATCGAGCGGTTTCAGCCTGGGCTATTCGCCCGACGAGTGGGACTGGATCCTCGAGGCCGCCCGGGAGCACCGCCTTCACGCCGGCGCTGCTGGAAAAGGCCGACGTCGTCGGCCGCCGCCAGAGCGGCAGCGGCCATTACGACTGGTTTCGCAACCGGGTGCTGTTTCCGATCTTCGATCCCCAGGGGCGGGCGATCGCCATGGGCGGCCGGGTGCTGCCCGGGCCCGACGCCGACAAGAGCCGCCAAGTATCTCAACTCGCCCGAGACGCCCGCTATTCACCAAGAGCAATCTGCTCTATGGTCTGCACCTGGCCCGCGACGCGATCCGCAAAACCGCACACCGCGCTGGTCATGGAGGGCTACACCGACGTGGTCGTGGCCCATCAGTGCGGATTCGAGAATGCCGTGGCCGTGCTCGGGCACGGCGCTGGGCTGCGCAGCAGATCCGCCTGCTTGCAGCGGTTTGCCGATCGGTTGCGGATCGTGCTGGTGCTCGACGGCGACGAGGCCGGCCGGCGAGCGGGCCAACGAAGTGCTGGAATTGTTCGTGGCCGAGAATGCCGACGTCCGCGTGCTGACCCTGCCCGACGAGTTCGACCCTTGCCGAGTTTCTGCTCGAGCGCGGGGCCGCAGGCGTTTGCAGGCACTGGTCGACGCGGCGCCCGACGCGCTTGACGCACGCCGTAACGCATCTGACGGCCGGCATCGACCTGACGCGCGACGCGCATCAGGCGAGCGAGGCGCTGGAGCAACTGCTGCGACATCGTGGCCAAAGCGCCGCGGCTGCGCGGCGACACGACGACCGAGGACCGCTTGCGCGAAGCAAGCCATCCTGCAGCGGCTGGCCCGCGATTTCGGCATGCCCGAAGAAGCGCTGCGGACGCGGCTGAGCGGAGCTGCGGAGAAAAACGCCGCGCAGCCGCGGCGGCCGAAGAACGAGCAGCCACGCGGAAGCAGCGACGCCCGCAGAAGGTCAGCCCGCCCGGAGCGGGAAGTGCTCGAGCTGGTGCTCGCTGCGCCGGCCATTTTGGATCGTCTGGCCGAATCGGTCAAGCCGAATCAGTTGGTCTCGCTTTTGGCCCGGGAAATCTACGCTGCGGGCGCTGGAATTGCATGCGGCCGGGGTGGCGCCTGGACTTCCACCGATTGTTATTGGAGTTTGACGACCCACAGGTTAAAAACTTGCTTGTCGAACTTGACGAGCAAGCCCGCCTGAAGCCTTACCGTCGAGTTCGACGCCCGACTGCAAGACGTCTTGGCGAGTTTCCAACGCCGCGCCGATGCGGAGGAGGTACGAGCCCAAACGACACGCCTGAATGCCGAGCAGCTTCCGGAAGAGGAAGCGCTCGCGTTGCTGCTCAAGATCCAGCAGCAGGTAAAAAGCCGGCAAGGTATTTCCGCGCCCACGGATGGGTAGGATGCCGCTGCCGGTTGGTCGGCGACGCGCGACCGAGCATGAAGCTCAGTCGCACGTCGTCGATCACCACGAATGTCCATTGGAGCGCCGCAGCGTGCGGACGTTCGGGAGGGAATCGACAGGTGGACCATTCCGATATGGATTTGCAAGAACTGGTCGCCACGGGCAAAGCACAAGGATATCTGACCTACGATCAGGTCAACGACTATTTGCCCGACGAAGCCGTCACTCCGGAAAAACTCGACAATCTGCTGATCGCCCTGGAAGAACTGGGCATCGAACTGGTCAACGAAGCGCCGGAGCCCGAGCCGGAGCCGGCCGATGGCCAAAGAACGGCCGGCGCCGACGCGCAAAGCCCGCCGCGAGCGAAAAGACGTCGGTGCTGCCGGCCCTGCCGGAGCGCGAGCTGCCCAAGCTCAGCGACGATCCGGTGCGGATGTATCTGACGCAAATGGCCGAGATTCCGCTGCTCACGCGGCGAGGAAGAAATCTCGCTGGCCAAGAAAATCGAAGTCACCCGCAAGCGTTTTCGCCGCATCGGTGCTGGGCTGCAATTTCGCCCTGCAAGCCACGGTCCGCACGCTGCAGGAAGTGCATCGCGGCGCGCTGCCGTTCGACCGCACGATCAAGGTCTCGCTGACCGAGCGGTTGACCAAAGAACAGATCATGGCCCGCATGCCGCACAACCTGCGGACGCTCGAGCATCTGCTGGAGCAGAATCGCGCAGGACTTCCGGCAGATGATCGACCGCCGCGCGCTCGGAGCCGACCAAGGCCGCCTGCCGGCAGCGGTTCTGTCGACAGCCGCCGCAAGGCGCTGACGCTGGTCGAAGAGCTCAGCCTGCGCACGCGCCGCGTGCAGCCGCTGGTGCGGCAACTGATGGAAATGTCGCAGCGGATGGACGACATCCGCGGCCGGCTGTATCGGCCTGGGCGTCGACACCGTCGGCCAAGGACGAGCGCGCCAACCTGCGCCGCGAGCTGCGCGACCTGATGCTGATCACGCTGGAAAGCCCGATGAGCCTGCGCCGCCGCTGCGAACTGATCGAGCGCCAGTTCCACGACTACGAGCAGGTCAAGCGGCAGCTCTCCAGCGGCAACCTGCGGCTGGTGGTCTCGATCGCCAAAAAGTATCGCAACCGCGGCCTGAGCTTCCTGGATCTGATCCAGGAAGGCAACACCGGCCTGATGCGGGCGGTCGACAAGTTCGAGTATCGCCGCGGCTACAAGTTTTCCACCTACGCCACCTGGTGGATTCGGCAGGCCATCACCCGGGCCATCGCCGATCAGGCCCGGACGATCCGCATTCCGGTCCACATGATCGACGTGCTCTCGCGGCTGCGCAACGTCTCCAAGCGGTTGCAGCAGGAGCTGGGCCGCGAACCGACGACCGAAGAGACGGCTCGGGCGGCCGACATCAGCATCGAGGAAACGCGGCGCGTGCTGAACATCGGCCGGCATCCGGTCAGCCTCGACCGGCCGGTCGGCGAAAGCGAGGATTGCAGCTTCGGCGAGTTTCTCGAAGATTCGGGCACCGAAAGCCCGATCACCACGGCCACGCAAGGCATGCTGCGGCAGAAGATCGAAGGCCTGCTCAAAACGCTCACCTATCGCGAGCGGGAAATCATCCGCCTGCGTTACGGGCTGGGCGACGGCTACACCTATACGCTGGAAGAGGTGGGCCGGATCTTCAAGGTCACCCGCGAGCGGGTGCGGCAGATCGAGGCCAAAGCCGTGCGGAAGCTGCAACATCCGGTGCGCAGCAAGCAACTCGAAGGTTTTCTGGGCGGGGTCGGCCAGCTGACGGCCGGCAACGGCCACGTTCTACCGATAAAGTTTGAACTTACGAGCCGCCGGTCCCGCGACCGGCGGCTTTTTTCGTTCGGCGGATCTGGCGACATTTGGTATCTTAGAGAAGGACCTCCGGCCAAAATTCCAGGCCGCTGCGACACCGGCAATCAGCCTGGCGTGCCAGGCTGATAAGAGCGCTCATTCAAATACAATTGATTACAGGCTCGCGCCCGTGACGAGCTTCCTGACAGATAGGAGCATCGATGTCTTACACCGCGGAGGCCCTGCGCGAACTGCACCGCATCCATCGCCAGCTCACCGATGTGCGCGAGCGGTTCGAGCGCGGCCCCAAGCAGGTCCGCGCCCGCGAGGCCAACCTGACCCGGCTCGGCGAAGAGCTGACCAAGATCCAGGCCGATGTCAAGGCGGCGCGGGTCCGGGCCGATCAAAAACAACTCCTGCTCAAATCGGGCGAGGAGAAAATCAAAGGCTTGAAGGCCAAGCTCAACGCCGCCACCAGCAATCGCGAATATCAGGCCATCAAGGACCAGATCGCGGCCGACGAAATGGCCAACAGCGTGCTGGCCGACGAAACCCTCGAGGCCCTGGAGAAAGATCGACGAGTTCCACGGAATGGTGGCCGAAGCGCAAAAGAAAATCGCCGTCGCCAAAGAAGAACTGGCCAAAGTCCAAGAAGCGGTCCGCCAAGAGTCGCAGGGCTTGGACGCCGAAATCCAGCGACTTGGAGGCCGAACTCAAAGAGGCCGAGTCGCGAATCCCCGACGACTTCAAGAACGATTATTTCCGCGTCGTCAAATCGAAGGGGGCCGACGCCATGGCCGAAGTGCAAAACGGCTTTTGCGGCGGCTGCTACCAGCAACTCACGCCCAACAATATGTCCGAGCTGAGCATGTCGCGGGCGATCTTTTGCAAGAATTGCGGCCGCTTGATCTATCTGCCCGAGGATCTGCGGCCGAACTCGAAACGCTAACAACAACCAGGGAGCTGGCCGATGCGACATCGAAGCGACTCGACGCGGTTGTTCCTTCCGGTGGCCCTGGTGGTTTTCGGCGCCTGCCTCGCCGCTCGACCGGCGCCTGCGGCCGAAGAGGCGGGGGGCGCTGCCGAGGCGACGCAATCGCCGAGCATCGAGCCACCGCTGAGCAAATGGGAAACTCGAGTTCACACGGCCTTGCGCCGCGAGTCCTCCACTACGGGCGCCCCGCAAGATCAGGCAGTCCGCGATCTGGTGTCGCTCTATGAATCGCTCGAAAGGGCCAAGGGCATCGACAAGGACCAGCGCGCCGAGCTACGCGGCCTACTGCGCAATCGGTTGGCGCGATCCAGTCAGCGGATCAGCAAACGGCTCGAAAAATCGGGCAAGCCGCCGGCCGCCGAATCCGTCGCCGCAATGTCGCAGGCGGTTGGCACGGCACCTGGCGGCGGCGCCGCCACTTCCGCTTCCGGCGGCGGCGCCACTGCCGCTCCGGGCGGTGGACAAGGAGGGCAGCAGATGCCCCCCGACTATGGGTTGGAATTGGTTGAACTAATCCAGCACACGATCGCGCCAAAGACTTGGGAGATCAATGGCGGCAACGGCACGATCATGTATTTTGCCCCCCGCCACGCGATTGTCGTCCGTCAGACCGACGACGTGCATGGCGACCTGGGGAACCTGCTCGGCGATCTGCAAAAATAGCGAGCCGCCCGCTCATAACAATTGGATTGAGCCTCGTCCAAGCGTGACTTAAGTGAGTTCTTTGGACCCCTCAAGCGAGTTCCTTGGCCCATGGTCGGGCCCAACGGGCCCGCGGAGCCCAGCCCAGGGCTGAGCGCCTCGCTCAACCCTGGGTTACCGAATTGCCGAACGCCCCTCCGCCCTGACGGGGCGGCGGATGCCCCGGCACAATTGCTCAATCCCACACGTAACATTCATCGAACTGCAAGCCGTGCCGCGCCAACAGCGCGAAATTCCTCCTGAAACGACTGTCGCTGGTGGTGCTCCTGCTGCGGGCGAATGTAATCCTGCACGGATTCGACATTCGATTGACTGACCGAAAACGCGCCGTAGCCGTTTTGCCAACGAAAGTCGCGTAGCCGGGCCTGTTGCTTTTGCAACCATAGCGTCGAGCCCTTTTTGAGCTACCCGACGACATCGCCGATCGTTACGGTGCGCGACAACAGGAACATCACGTGTGCGTGTTCGGGCTGAGTGTTTATTTCGACGCCGGGACAGTCCAAGTCTGCGCAATATGCCCGCCATGTACGCGTGTAGATTTGGCCATTCGTCTTTGGGCAATACCGGCGCGGTTCTTGGTCGAGAATACGACGTGGACGTAGATTCGGGCCAGGGATTGAGGCATCGCTGTTGTGCCTTCCGCTCCACCGCCCCTTCAGGGCGGACGGCGGGTTGTTTGTCGTCTGCATACCCAGGGTTGAGCGAAGCGCTCAACCCTCGGCTGGGCTCCGCAGGCCCTTTGAGCCTGGGTCGAATTCAATTTGTATCGAGCCACTCGTGGGGCACTGGTTGGTGTCGAGTGGTTCGTTGCATCAATTCGCGTCCAGTGGCCCGGGGTTGCTCAATTCGAATCGAGCAGCTTGAGGTTGGGGGCGATTTCGGCGATCTGGGCCGCCATGAACCGCTGCACGCCGGCGGTGGTCTTGATCTCCAATGCCCGGCGCACGATGCGCTCGGCCCGGCGGCGCGTCAGATGACTGGTCAATTCCTTGATCGTCGGGATGAAGGCCGGGCTCATGCTGAAACTGCGCAGCCCCATGCCGAACAACAGCACGAAGGCCCGCGGCGTGCCGGCCATCTCGCCGCAGACCGTGATCGGCTTGTGCGCTTCGCCGCACGCCCGAATGGTGCTGGCCAAGACTCTGAGCACCGGCGGGCTGAGCGGCTGGCAGAGGTGGCTGACCTTGGGGTTGTCGCGGTCGGCCGCCATCAGGTACTGGACCAGGTCGTTCGAGCCGATCGAAACGAAATCGACTTCTTCCAGCAGGTTGTGGATCGAGACCGCGGCGGCCGGCACTTCGAGCATCAGGCCGATCCGCACCGGGCCATACGGCTTGCCCTCCTGGTCGAGCTGCCGTTTGGCCTTCCGCACCATCGAGCGCACGCGGCGCATTTCCTCCAGCGTGGTGATCATGGGAAACATCATCCGCACCCGCTTGTTCACGCCCGGCACTTTGACGGCTGCCCGCAGGATGGCCCGGATCTGCTTGCTGAAAAACTCGGGGTGCTCGAACGAAAGCCGGATCGACCGCCAGCCCATGAACGGGTTGGCCTCGCGCGCGTGCCCAGATACGGAATCGTCTTGTCGCCGCCCAGGTCGAGCGTGCGGATCGTGACCTGTCGGTTCGGGCTGGCGGCGATGATCTCGCGATAGGCCTGGAGTTGCTCTTCCTCGTCGGGCACGTCGGGATGGGTCAGGAACAGGTATTCGGTGCGGAACAGGCCCACGCCCGAGGCGCCCATGGCGGTGGCGGCCTTGGCGTCGACCAGGCTGTTGATGTTGGCCAGCAAATGCACGGCGATGCCGTCGGCCGTCGTGGCCGGCTGGTCGCGATTGTCGGCCAGGGCGTCCTTCAGGTCGAAAAACTCGCGTTGCAGCTTGAGATAGGCGCTGACCGTCTCGGGATCGGGATTGACCAGCACGTGCCCGTCGCGGCCGTCGACGACGATCGTGTCGCCGTTCTTGACGTGCCTTCAGAATGCCGCGCACGCCGGAGACGGCGGGAATGCCCCGGCTGCGGGCCAGGATGGCGGCGTGGCTGGTCGCTCCGCCGGCCTGGGTGACGATGCCCATCACTTCGCGATTGCCGAGCATGACGACTTGCGAGGGGAGCAGTTCGTCGGCCACGATGATCAGCGGCCCGGGCATCGCGCCGGTTTGCGGGCGCAATACGTCGGTCAGATGGCTGCTCAAGCGAATCACCACGTCGCGGACATCGGCCAGCCGCTCTTTGATGTATTCGTCCTTGGTGCGCGAGAACAACAACGTGTACTCGTTCAGCAACCGGTCGAGCGCGGCCGCCGCGGTGGCCCGATCGTCGACGATGCTGGAACGGATCTTTGGCGGTGAACGTCGGATCGAGCAGGATCGATTCGTGGGCGCGAAAAATGGCCGCCTCGTCGGGACCGACCTGAGTGGTCACTTTCTGGAACAGGGCATGCAGATCGGCGACCGTCTTATTGCGCGCCGCGTCGTAGCGGGCCAGTTCGCCCAGAATCTCGTTTTCTTCCAGGCGCTTTGAGTCCGGGCTGACGAAGATCTCGTTGATGCAATAGGCCGTTCCCACGGCCACGCCAGGCGAGACTCCGATCCCTTTTCGCATGCCGAGATGCTACCAGCCTCCGGCCGGCCGAACAACCAAAGCCTGGCCCCAGCCGGTCGAGCGGTTTTTGCAATTGACGGGAAACTCTCGACGCCGGTCCGTTTAGCCCAGGCCGAATGGAACCGTCGTTCGCTCGATGCCGAGCGCGAGCCGGGTTCGCGGGTTTCTGTTCGGCGCGGCCGCTGCCTGACTTTCGATCGGATGCCGGCAGCCGGTCCGGGTGTTTTCCTGATGAGCTGAGCGCGGCAATGTCGCAGCAGCAGACCTTGCGCATCGGTAGGACGAGGCGCGGCCCGGCGGCCGACTTGAAAAACATGCCCTCTTGCAGTTCGGCTGAAGAAGGCGAACAGACAGAGTCGGGCAGCCGAACGCGTTTCGAGAGACAAACCGGTCCGCTCGGGTGGGCGAGCAACCCCTGTGCTGGAACCTGCCGGTCGACATTGGGATAACCGCGGCTAGGTCGCCTATTCAACGCAAAACCTTGAAAATCCCGACTTTCCACTCTTGGACCGGCCTCGTTTACCGCCCGAAACCAAGAAGGCAGTTTAGATAATTTGGTTGGATTCTGAGTGCCGATCGATTATCCTTAGGATCGAGTCGCGCTGGCCAGGCATTGCTGTCGGACGTTCGTTCTGATGGCCTGGGGCGCGCAGCCTCACGCGCCGGTGCGCGCCCTCGCGCCACACTTCCGCTGGTGGAACAGAGGAAACGACCTAGGAGAAGGGTGAACCATGAGTTTCACACGACGAGCTGCCCGCTGGACCGCGGTTGGATTGTGTCTGCTTGGTCTGCCGGCGCTGTTGATCGGCGGAGAACGCCGGGGGGCCTCGGATGCTGCCCAAGAAAAGGCCGCAAGCCCGATCGACAAGGCGCCGGCCGACCCGAGCGATGAGGCCGACGACTCGACGCCCGCGGTTGAAATGTTTGCCGCGATGAAGTCGGGCGAAATCGAAGTCAAGTTCATCGCCAAGGATGATCGCCAGGCCCGAGTGATGATCAAGAACAACACCAAGCAACCCCTCAACGTCCGCTTGCCGGATGCGTTCGCCGGAGTGCCGGTGCTGGCCCAGCGGGGCGGCGGGGGGCGGCATGAATGGCGGCATGGGCGGCATGCAAAACCAAGGCATGGGCGGCGGCATGGGCATGGGTGGTGGCATGGGTGGCGGGATGGGCGGCGGGATGGGTGGCGGCATGGGCGGCGGCGGTGGCGGCGGCGGGTTCTTCAACATCGCTGCCGAGAAGGGCAACGCCATGAAGGTCAACCCCGAGAAGGTAAGTCAGTTCAAGGTGGGTCTGGTTTGTCTGGAGCACGGCAAGCGCAATCCCACTCCCAAAGTTCCGTACGAACTCCGCCCGATCGAGACTTTTACCTCCAAAGTCGGCGTGGCCGAGTTGCTCATCATGTTCGGTCAGGGCAAAGTCGATCAACGGTCGGCGCAAGCTGCCGCTTGGCATTTGAACAATGGCATGAGTTGGCAAACCCTGGCCGCCAAGCGCATCGACCATCTGACCGGCGAGAGCGAGCCGTATTTCTCGGCCGATCAAATTGCGATCGGAATGCGGGTTGCCGAAGTGGCCATTGCGACCGCCCAAGAGAAGGGCAATACGGGGCCGCACGACCGAGCCACGACGTCCGCCGAGCGCGCCGTCAAGGCCAAGTAGCCAATCGCCCCGGGCCCGCATCACGGACCGTAGGGGTGGGGCATCAGAAACAGCGGCGGCGGGCAGGATCCTTTCCAGCCCGCCGCGCTTCAGCAGAATTGCGCCTGGCGCGTACGCCCGGCTTTACCAGAAGAGCACCGATTTACATCGGCGTGACAGTGGCGGCGCGGGGACCCTTGCCCTTGGGCGATTGTCCTTGCTCGATCGTGTACTCGACTTGCTGACCCTCGGTCAGATTGTCGAAGCCATGATCTCCGACGGTCGAATGGTGGAAGAACACGTCCTCACCGCTGTCCGTCTGAATGAATCCGAATCCTTTGTCTTGAACCAGCTTTTTGATCTTGCCGACCGACATACGATCACACTCCTCGAACAAGGCCCAAACAGAACGTACGCAGGCTGACCTCGCCCCCGCCTGATGTCCAACAGCTGGACACGAATATCGTAACCGATAAGCGAGGCTTGATGAATAGTCTAGTCCCCCGGCTCGCAGGGTTTTTTGACCTGGGTTCGCCGCGGCGCTGGTTTGCAATATATCCGTCGACGGTCAGGCGGCCGCGGCCTTGCAGGTTGCCCGCTGCCGCAGGTTCGATCCGTCGGAGCCAGCCGCTACCCCGCCGCCGAGAGCGACGGGCAATTGTCAGCGGAACTCCTTTGAAGTCATGCGTTTTTGAACGCATCCGATCGACTCGGGCTGCCCCCTGCCAAGGCAGCTCGTTCGCTTGGCGTGCGTCTACTGGCGAGCGCTTTCTTTCGCCCCGGACTCGGGACCCTTAGAATGTCGATTGTCGAACGATGGATCACCCTTTCCAAAGCGCAAACTGGCCATGCGAATCGCAGCTGCAATCCATTTTGTTACTGCGCGAATTTGCACGGTACTGATTTGCGAGCTCGGCCAGGCCGACGAGCCGCGGTCGGCCACGCCAAAATCGGCCGAGCTGGGGGACGCCGTGGCGCGTGCTCGAGCAAGTGGGACCGGAAGGGGCCGGCCATCAGGCGGCGCGCAAAGCTTGGCAAAAACTCGCCGCGCTTGACCCCCAAAATCTGCCGGCCTTGCTGGCCGCGCTCGACGATGCCAGCCCGCTGGCGGCCAATTGGCTCCGCTCGGCCATCGACACGATCGTCGAGCGCCAACTTGCGGCCGGCGGCGAACTGCCCGTTGCCGCGATCGAAGACTTCCTGCGCCAGCGGAGCCATGCGCCGCGCGCGCGACGGCTGGCCTTCGAGTTGCTCATCGCGGTGGATCCCACGGCCTCTGACCGCTGGCTGCCGCGGATGCTCGACGATCCGAGCTTGGAGTTGCGCCGCGATGCGGTGGGGCGTTTGATCGATCAGGCTGCCGCGCTGAGCGCCGCAGGGCACGCCGACGCGGCGGTCAAGATTTTTCAACAGGCGATTGCGGCTGCCCGCGATTTGGATCAGCTCCAACGGATTGCCGAGGAATTGAAGAAACTGGGCGTCCAGACCGACCTGCCCAGGCAGCTTGGCCTGATCACGCAGTGGAAGGTAATCGGCCCGTTTGACAATGCCGGCGGAAAGGGTTTTACGACCGCATATCCGCCCGAAGAACACATCGATCTGACCAAAACGTACGCCGGCAAAACAGGCGACTTGCGCTGGCAGGATGCGGCATCCAGCGACGCGCTGGGCCATGTCGACCTGAACCTCGCCTTGGGACGCACAAAGGGGTGGTCGGCTATGCCTACGCCGAATTCAAGAGCGATCGCCGGCAACCGGTGGAGCTGCGAATTGGCTCCGATAATGCGTTCCAGCTATGGCTCAACGGAAAGCGCATTAGCGACGTGGAGATTTATCACGCGTTCACCTCATTCGACCAGTACGTGGCCCGCGGCGTGCTCGAACCGGGTGTCAATCGGATCCTGCTCAAGCTTTGCCAGAACGAGCAAACCGAAGAGTGGGCCGGTGACTGGAAGTTTCAACTCCGCGCGTGCGACGCGACCGGCGGCGCGATCTTGTCGGAGGAACGCAAATGAACAGTTTGCGGCGATCGTTCGGCCCGGCGACGGGCGTGCTTCTGGCCGCGCTCGGCGCCGCCGGTGCGATCCGGGCCGACGACTGGCCGCAGTTCCGCGGCCCGGCGAGTAATAGTGCCGTCGCCGAAAGCGAGGGACCGGCGGATTGGGATCTCGACAAAATGGTCGCCTGGAAAGTCGAACTGCCGGGCGCGGGCCGTCGAGTCCGATCGTGGTCGGAGGGCGTCTCTTCGTGACCGCCTCCAGCGGCGCCAATCAAGATCGGCTCCACGTTCTGTGCTTCGATGTGAGCGACGGCCGCCGGCTGTGGGAGCGGCAATTCTGGGCCACGGGCCGCACGATCACCCATCCGCAAAGCGCCAATGCCGCCCCGACGCCGGCCAGCGACGGCCGGGCCGTGTTCGCCTTCTTTTCGTCCAACGATCTGGCGGCCCTGGATCTGGAGGGCAACTTGCTCTGGTATCGCGGACTGGCGCACGATTATCCGCGGATCGGCAACGATGCCGGCATGGCCTCCTCGCCTTTGGTCATCGGCAAGGCGGTGGTCGTCCAAACCGAAAGCCAGGGAGGCGCTTTCGTCTTCGGGATCGACACCCAAGACGGCACGACGCTCTGGCGCCACGACCGCGAGCGATTGGCGAGCTGGACCTCGCCGATCGCGACCGGCGATCGTAGTGCGGCCAGTACGGCGGTGCTGGTGCAATCCACGACGCGCTTGAACTGCCTCGACCCGGCGATCGGCAAGGAGCTTTGGAATTACAGCGCCGCTTGCGACGGCATCTCTTCGTCCTGCTCCGCCGACGGACTGGTCTTTCTGCCCTCGCAAGGCATGACCGCCCTGCGATCGTCGCCTGGCAGCCACGATCCGGAAATCGTCTGGAAGTCCAACCAGCTTCAGCCGGGGGCCGCCAGCCCGATCGCGTCCGGCGGCAAATTGTATTTGATCAACCGCTCCGGAGTGTTGATCGTGGCCGACTGTGCCAGCGGCAGCGTGCTTTCGCGGACGCGGCTGGAAGGTTCGTTCTGGAGCACCCCGGTGCTGTGCGGCAAGCACCTGTTGGCGTTCAATCACGAGGACGGAATCGGACAAGTGGTCGAGCTGGGCGAGGGACCCGATTCAGTCCGGGTCGTCGCCCGACTTGCGCTGGGCGAACGCATTCAAGCTTCGCCCGCGGTCGCCCGAGGGGCGGTCTACATTCGCAGCGATCACCACCTGTGGAAACTGGCCGCCCCGCCCCGCTAGTGCGCGGTCAACGCTGAATTGCCGGGTCTGGCGTCGTGGGGCAGCAAGTCGTTATTTTTTTGCCGGCGTTTCGACCTGGGGGCCTATCGCCGGGCGCCGGAAGGGTGCGCCGGCGCCGGCTTGGGCCAGTCGCAGCCAGCGGGCAGCCGCAGCGTGCCCGGGTTCGAGCTGAAGCACTCGCTCGTATTGGGCGATGGCGTCGGCGGCGCGGCCCTCGGCGGTCAGCACGCCGCCCAGCTTGCAGCGCGCCGCGATGTAGTCGGGCCGCAGTGCAATCGCCTGCTGCAACTCGGCGCGGGCCCCCTTGCGCTCACCGAGCGCGTCGAAAGCGACGCCCAGTCCAAAATGCACCTGCGGCGCCAGAACGTAAGCCGGTTCGATCGCGAGCGTCTGCCGGTAGTGCGCGATGGCCGCGCTAAATTGTT
The DNA here is from genome assembly GCA_963793635.1 of uncultured Planctomycetaceae bacterium. Classification (GTDB taxonomy): domain Bacteria; phylum Planctomycetota; class Planctomycetia; order Pirellulales; family PALSA-1355; genus CAWCAX01. The sequence continues at coordinate 1,801,723 of CAWCAX010000004.1, read as the reverse complement.
TGTCCGACAAGAGCGCATTGGCCAGGTTATAGTGCGCGCTGGCGTCGGCCGGAGCGATCTCGACGGCGCGCCGCAGATGATCGATCGCCGGCGAGAATTCGCCCAGATCGTACAGCGCCGTTCCCAGGGCGTTTTGAAATTTTCCGTCGCCGGGCTTCAGCTCCACCGCGGTCGTCAAATAACCGACCCCGTCCAGGGTTTGCCGCCGTTGGCAAAGCGCGAGACCCAGATTGTTGTACGCTTCGGCATAATCGGGTTTGAGCTGGACGGCCATGAGCAGATGGCCGGTCGCCTCGTCGAATCGGCCTTGCTCGTTCAAGGTCGTGCCCAGATTGTATTGGGCGAGCGCATAATTGGGCGCCAGTTCCACCGCCTTGGCCAGCAGCGGCAGGGCCTCTTCGAGCCGGCCAGCTCGGCACAGGGCCTCGCCCAGATTGCAGTAGGCCCGGGCGTTGCGCGGAGCATGCAGCAGCGTGTCCTGCCAGATTGACATGGGACTGCGGTAGACCTCGTTGCGCTCAAAAGTCAGCACGCCCAGCGCCAGGCTAGTGCCGCCGGCCACGCATAGTCCGGCCAGCCGCACTCCGCGAAGCTGCAGCCGGAGCCGGCCCACGAGCGCCGCGCCGCCGGCATAGGCTGCCAAAACGACTGTGGCAATCACGGCGGCCGAGGCCAGATACATCCGGTGTTCGACCGCCAGATCGTGAATCGGCACGACACTGGACGTCGGCGCGAGCAATAGAAAAAAACAGGCCCCGAGAAACCCGACGCCGGCCGGCGAAAAAGTGACCACGCGGTTGCCAGCAGCAGTCCGCCGATCAGCACGAGCGGCGGGACAATTTCGCCCGCGGTGTGCGCCACCGGCCAGGCCTGGTCGAGACACTGTCCGATCGGCCAGAAGCACAGACGCAGGTAGTGCGTGAGCACGCCGGCCTGGCTCAGCAGGTAGCTGGACGGCGTCAGTTCGTCCGTCGGCCCGATCAGCCCGGACGAATAATCTCCCTGCCAGTGCAGCATCGACCAGGCCAGCACTCCCCAGCATGCGGCCAGGCCGAGATAGAAGCCGCGGCGTGCGGAAAAGATCGCCCGCCAATTTTCGGCTACGAATATCCGGTCGTAGAGCAGGACCACCAGCGGGGCGGTGACCATGACCTCCTTGGTTCCCATGCCGAGGCGCAGGCGCCAATCGCGGCGGCGTACCACCAACCGGGCCGGACGCTTTGCTCGGCCCGGATGAAAAAATATAGGGTTGCCAGATAACACAGGCTCATCAGCGATTCGAGCCGCTGCACGATGTACGTTACCGACTCGGTCTGCAGCGGATGCAGCAGCCAGACGAGCGCAATCACCAGGGCCAGCGCATGGGCGGCGGGGCGGAACCGCCCTGCGCGCGGTATGGCCCAGCGTGCGGCGCACGATGCCCAAAAGCGCGAGTCCGGCGGCCAGGTGGATCGCCAGGTTCGCAGCGTGGTAACCCCCAACGCGATAGCCATGCAAGGCATAGTTGACCGCGAAAGTATAGGTGCCCAGCGGTCGATTGGTGGTCGACATCGGCACCCAAACCGGCCACAGCGTGCGAATCGCCGGATTGGCCTCGATGCGATCCACGTCGTCCAGCAGGAGCGGAACGTTGAACGTATTGGAGTAGGCCAAAAGTCCCGCGACCAGCAGCACCGCCGGGCCGGCGAGCGACCATCCGTGCCGATTGCCCCGCTGCGTCATAGGTGCCTGCAGCGCGGGCGTCTCGGTTTTGGGCCGTTTCTTCTTTCGCATGGCGTCTAATTAGCTCGCTCAAAATGGCAAGTCAATCTGTCTTGGCATCCGGGCCAACGAGGATGTGAACCACAGAGTCACAGAGGCACGGAGAGAAACGAGAGGAGTGAAGCGATGGAGGGGCCCCCGAATTCAAAGCCCGCCGCGTAATCGAATCTCTTTCCAAGCGGTGGCTGTTCGCAGTGTGGGCTCCTCGTCTCCCCCCCCTAGCCTCTATTCTCCAGCCTCTAGCCCCTCTTGGTTGCCATGCCCCCGGATCCCTCTTTCCGCTTCCCCGTTGCAAGCACGAAAGACAACTTCTCTGGCCGCAATCCGCCCAGCTTGGTAGGATTCCCGCCCTTGCCGGCCGCTGACCGTGAAGACATTGTGCTGCGCCGGCACGCGACCGCTCAAGCGTCAGGCGCGGAGAAACGGGCATGGGCTATGCATCGACCTGGCATTCGCCGAGCAACGCCCCGTGGGACGTCGCGGACGACGCTCCGCGCGCCAGCAGGATTGCGGTGGTCATCCCGTGCTATCGCGTTCGGCGGCAACTGGGCGATGTGCTGGCCCGCATCGGGCCGGAAGTTTCGGCCGATCTATTGCGTCGACGATGCCTGCCCCGAGGGGAGCTGGACGGCAGCCCAGGAAGCGGCGGCGGACGATCCGCGGATCCGACTGATTCACCATCCGCGCAACACGGGCGTGGGGGGCGCGGTGATTACCGGCTACCGGCGGGCGCTGGCCGACGGGGCGGACGTGATCGTCAAGCTCGACGGCGATGGCCAGATGGCGCCCGAGGACATTGCGAAACTTGTCGATCCGATCCTGCAAGGCGAGGCCGACTACGTCAAAGGCAACCGGTTCTTCAGCCTGGAAGATTTGCGGAGCATGCCCTGGGTGCGGCTGGTCGGCAATGCGGGCTTGTCGCTGTTGTCGAAGCTGTCGTGCGGCTATTGGAACTTGTTCGATCCCACCAATGGCTTTACCGCGATCCACGCCCGGGCGCTGGCGATGCTACCGCTGGAGAAGCTCAGCCGGCGGTATTTCTTCGAGTCCGACATGTTGTTTCGGCTGAATTCGCTACGGGCGGTCGTGCAGGACGTGCCGATCGAGGCCCGCTACGGCGACGAGCGGAGCAATTTGAGCGTGATGCAGGCGCTGGTGTGGTTCCCGCTGTGTCATCTGCGCAATTATTCCAAGCGGCTGTTCTACAATTATTTTTTGCGCGACTTCAACATCGCCTCGGTCAACCTGCTGATCGGCTTCTGCTGATGACGTTTGGCGTGGCGTACGGCAGCGTGCACTGGATCCGCGGTTACCAGTTGGATGTTTTGGCCTCGCCGGGCACGGTCATGCTCGCCGCGCTGCCGGTCGTGCTGGGTTGGCAAGCGCTGTTGAGTTTTGTGCATCTGGACATTGCCAACGTACCCCGCCAGCCGCTGCAGCATATCGCCCGGCGCAAGCGGCGCTCGGCGGCGGCCAAATAGCGTGGCCAGAGGGGGTTCGTCGATGCACACCTTCTCGAGCAGTTTGCCGGCCCCGGCAGCGGTTGCCGAGCATTCGCTGCACTGCATGATTTGCGGCCGCGAAATGCGGGCCGACCTCGAACCCGATCTGTGGCTTTGTCCCGAGTGCAACTACCGCTGTTCGGCGTTCGTCGACAGTCCAGGCAGTGCGGCAGCCGCGCTCGACGAAACAAATCGCCAACACGCGCTCGGGGCCATCCGCCGCCGCAATGCGCAGACGATCTTGCGCGTGCTTGGCGATTTCACCAGCCTTACCGGCGCACGCCTGTGCGACATCGGCTGCGGTTATGGCTGGTTCCTGGCAGAAGCCGAGCGGCTGGGTGTGCAGGCGCTGGGGATCGAACCGGACGCGGCGGTCGCCGAGCAAGCAATCGCCAGCGGCTTGAACGTGCGGGTTGGCAGCTTTCCAGAATGTCTGGCCGCGCGCCGAGCGGTTCGACCTGTTGACGCTGAGCGACGTGCTGGAGCACCTGCCGCGGATCGAAGCAGATGCTCGCGGCGTGCCATGCGCATCTTGGAGCCCGGCGGCCTGCTGGCCATCGCCGTGCCGACGAGCGACGGAACGTTGTTTCGCGCCGGTTGCCGGCTGCGGCGGATTGGGAATCCGCGGCCCGCTAGACCGCCTGTGGCAGCGCGGCTATCCTTCGGTCGCACCGGCACTATTTCAATGCCGGCAATTTGGAGCGATTGCTAAGTCCGCTTCGGCTTTGAGCTTGTCCACTCTCAACCGCTGCCGGCCTGGCAACCAACGCGGCCTGTGGAATCGACTGCGAATGGATCCGGCAACGCCTCGTTGGCAGTCGGCGACTCGCCTGGTCGTTGCTGGTGCCGGTTTTTCCGCTGCTGCGCCGGATGCCCGCGGACATTCTGCTGCACGTTTATCGCGCGGTAGAATGCCGGCCGACCTGAAGTGGGTTCCGCTGGCGGTTGCATCAGGCAACCGCGGTGATCGCCAGGACTTCGACACGGTTGTCGCTGGGCAGCGTGATGCTGGAGACGATCTTCGTTGCGTCGAGCGTCAGGGCGTATTGGTAGATGTTGAAATTGCGGTGGTCTTCGTTGCCATTGGATTGGTTGCGGTAGGGCATCGTCAGGGCCACCGATTCGCCGGCATAGTCCTGCGGCGTGTACCAATCGCTGAGGCTTTGGGTGAACGTGCTCGACGTGCCGTCGGTGTAATGTACGACGAACGTCTGGCCCCGCTGGTTGCCCTGGACGCCGGTGGCCAGCAATTCCAACTTCGAGAACAATCCGGCCGGCAAACCGACGGTCTGCCCCAAGGATTGCACCACTCCGGAGGTGCCGATCGTGAACGTCACGCCGCCGGCGGTCAGACTGCTGCCCAGCAGATTTCCGGACAGGGCATTGCCAACGCCATCCAAGCCCGCGGAAAATTTCTGGCCATTCGCCGTGATGCCCACCCGGTTGAACGCGCCGGTCAGATCGACCTGGGTTGTGGTGCTGGCGGTGGGCACCGGGGCCGAGGCCGAGTTGGATTCGGCGCTGACCAGCGGACCATAAATCGCCTGCACCACGTAAAAATAAGTGTTGCCGGCCACGACGGCGGTGTCCTGATAACTCGTGGCGCCAGGGGCAAGCGGTGTCCGTATTGAGCGGCGTACTCGATACGCTGGCAGCGACCGTGCCGCGGAAAACGTTGTATCCGGTGATCGCCGGGCCACCCATGGGGGCCATCCACGATAGATTCACTGCGCTCGAAGTGGCGGTCGCCATGAGAGCCGTGGGGGCGGGAAGCGCCGGCACCAGACTCATCGCCAGGACTTCCACGCGGCTATCGCCGGGCAGCGTGATGCTGGCGACGGTCCGCGTTGGGTCGAGAGTCACGCTGTACTGGTAGACGTTAAAATTGCGGTGATCTTGACCGCCGCCGGACTGATCGCGATAGGCCATGGTCTTGGCTGCCGACTCGCCCGCGTAGTCCTGGGAGGTGTACCAGTCGCTGATGCTCTGGGTGAACGTGGTCGGACTGCCCGTCGTGTAATTGACTTTGAACGTCTGGCCCGGCTGGTTGCCGTCCACGCCGGTGGCCAGCAATTCCAACTTCGAGAACGAGCCGGCCGGCAAAGCGACACTCTGCCCGAGCGATTGCACCACGTTGGGGCCGCCCATCGCGCCGATCGCGAACGTCACCCCCGCCGAGGTCAGGTTGCTTCCGAGCAGATTCGCCGACAGCGCATTTCCGACGCCGTCCAAGCCTGGCGTAAACCTTTGGCCATCGGCGGTAATTCCCACCAGGTTGAACGCCCCGCGAAGATCGACCGGGGTCGCCGTGCCGGTCGTCGGCAGCATGGCCGACACCTCGTTGGAATTCGCGCTGACCAGCGAGCCATTGATCGCTTGCACGACGTAATAGTACGTCGCGCCGGCAGGACGCCGGCGTCGTGAAAACTGGTAGTGCCGGCCGAGAGCGGCATCGTATTGAGCGGTGTGCTCGACTCGCCGCCGGCGGTCGTGCCGCGGAAAACGTTGTAGCCGGTGACCGTGCCGCTGGGGGCCGTCCAGGCCAGATTCACCACACCCGACACCACGGTCGGCGTCAAAACGGTGGGCACGGCAACCGGGTCCACCAGGCTCATGGCCAGCACTTCCACGTGACCGTTGTTCGGCAGCGAGATCGTGGAGACGGTCTTCGCCGTGTTGAGATTCAGGGTGTACTGATAGACCTCGAAATTGCGGTGGTCTTCACTCCCATTAGACCGATCGCGATAGTCCGTAATCTTGGCTACCGATTCGCCCGCATAGTCCTGCGGGGTGAACCAATCGCTGAGGCTTTGGGTGAATGTCTGCGACGTGCCGTCGGTGTAATGGACGACAAATGGCTGGTTGGCCTGGTTGCCCTCCACGCCGGTGGCCAGCAACTGCAGTTTCGAGAACGGGCCCGCCGGCAAATTGACCGCTTGTCCGACCGATTGCACGACGTTGAGCGCGCCGGACGGCCCCAAATTGTACGTCACCGCGCCCGAGGTCACCGTGCTTCCCAGTTGATTGGCGGAAAAGTTATCGCCGACGCCATCCAGGCCGCCCGAGAACTTTTGACCGTCGGGCGAAATACCCTGCAGGTTGTAATACAGCGACAGATCGACCGGCGTCACGGTGCCCGGCGCCGGAGGGCTGGCGGGCGATTGAAGCTCGTAGGCGCCGATATCGACGTTGCCGCTGACCAACCGCGGAAAGCCGGTGCCGCGCTGGTCGGTGGTCAGCAGGGCGCTAGTGGCTGCGACCGGATCGCCGGCGCCGGCGGCCGGACTGCCGAACAGCTCCGCTTCGGTTTCGGTGGGGCCGCCATTGTTTTGCAATGGGCCGAGATCGGGGTTGGTCGGGTTGGCCGCCGAGCCCAAGATGTCGCCGTGGGCGCTGCTGAAACCCGATGCAGCCGAAGCATCGTAGATTCCAACCAGGTTATGGTCGGTCGCCGCCGCGGTGCCCGAAACGTCCGGCCCGCTGGCCGATCCGTGAAGATCCTGTTGGCGCGGACACGCGGTTGGCGTCGACGAGGGTGTTTTGGATCGTGTCGCTGCTGCCCAAGAGGGCCAGGCCGCCGCCGCCCGCGGTAGCGCCGGAACTTGCCGCACCGAAAGTCCCCTCGACGCCGGTGACCGCGGCGTTCCCGGTGACGGTGACATTGGTGAGCGTCTTGGGACCGGTCGTAAATTCGTCGAAGCCGCCGCCATCGGCACTGCCGGCCAGGCCCAACGCTCTGGAAGCCGTGCCGGCGTTCCCGCCATTGCCCCCGGTGGCGGTGTTGCCGGAGATCGTGCTGTTGGCCAGCGCGAGCAAACCGGAGCCGGACCAGCCCACTCCGGCGCCGAATGCAGAACCCCCGGCGCCTCCGGCAAATGCCGCGGCGGATTTCGCGCTGGCGCCGGCGCCGCCGGCCGCGGCATTGCCGGAAAACGTGTCGCCGCTGAGCGTATCCGTCCCCGTATCGTCCAGGCCCACCCCGCCCCCGCCCACGGCCCCACCCGCGCCCGGGGCCACCGTGGCGGAGCCCGGGCCGCCATGGCCGCCTTGGGCCAAATTGTTTTCGACCGTCGTATTGGTGATCGTGGTGCTGTTGGCCGAGCCATTGGACGAAACGCCACCCCCAGCCGCCGCGCCCCCGAGGCCGCCGGCCGCGGTGCCATTGCCGCCGATCGCGTCGTTGTTCTCGATCACACTGCCGCTGATGGTGAGCACTGCGGTATTGCTGATGCCGCCGCCCGCGGCAGCCGCGCCGCCGCCCGAACTGCCGACGCCGGTCGTCGTTCCAGCGTTGTTCCCCGTGACCACGACGTTTTGAAGTGTGGTGTTGCCGCCGTTCAAAATTCCGCCGCCGTGAGCCTCGCCATTGGCAAAGGGAAACTCGCCGGCATTGCCCAGGTCGACGGCCGTGCCGCCGGTGATTTCCAGATTCTCCAGCACCACGGTCACGCCCGAGGCGATCTCGAAGACCCGGTCCAGGACGGTTTGCTGGATGATCGTGGCGCTGGGGCCGCTGGAGGCAACGCCCACGATCATCAACGTGTGGGCGGTGCTGGTGACATTGAGGTCTCCGGTCGCGGAGGCGTTCTCGTGCCCGAGCGTCGGGCTGTTGGCGATGCTCAGGCTATACGTACCCGAGCTGAGTTGGATGGTATCGGTCGCGGATCCCGAGTCGGCGTTGGCCGCGATGACGGCATCGCGGAGGCCGCCCGCGCCGCGGCACTACTGTCGGTGAAAATGGTCGGCGTGAAGGTGGTGAGCATCCGCCGGTTTTCAAGCAGCTCGAACCGCGACTTGCCGGGGCGAGGCACGGCGGACCGGCGGTGCGCAGGCGCGAGCACGATGCTGCCGGCCTAGCGCTCGAAAGAGTAATCCCGTCACAAAAGTCAATCCTCATGGACTAAAGTTGGCCCTCCGTTGACCGGGGACTCACCCCGTACCCTGAGTAGGTACTGCGAAGATTAGACTCGCCGCTTTTTATCTTTGCAAGCAGAGAACTCGGTGGGGCGGCAGCGCACGTTCGCGGCAATTGAAGCTGCCGGTCGAAACGCGTCGGCCCGCGCTCAGGCCACTACGGCTGGCTGGTCAGGATCTTGCCGACCAGGCGCGTGTCGGGAAAGTTGGCCAGCAGATAGGTATTACGGCCGTTGGCGATGCTGACCAGTTGGTGCTCTTCGCTGCCGGCGGGGCCATAATGCGTCGAAGGCTGCAGCGTGACCTGGTGGTCGCCGGCGGGCAGTTCGATCCGCAGCACCTGGATTTTTTCCGGCAGCAGGCCCCAGCAGCGCGTGTCGGCCGATTCGGCCGCCATCCAGGCCAGTCCCAGCACGTCCAGCCCGATGTTCAAGCGGCGAATTGCGCTGCTGTCCCACGGCTTCTTTGGTCCCCAGGATGACGCCGTTCTTGACGACCCGGCGAACGACGGCCCGCGCCAGCACGCGGGGATAGATCGCTTCGTACTGCTGCACGGCCATGCGGCCGACGTCGGTGATCGTGGCCGTGACGCCGATCGGTTTCTGGTCGACGGCGACGCGCACTTCTTGCACCGTGATTTGCCGGCACGACCACGATCGGCACTTTGACCGGCGCGATGTTCGGCGGCAGGGTGTACTTGTTGGTAGCGCTGAGCACGGCGCCGGCGATGGCCAGCGCGGCGGTGCTGGGCATTTCGACCTTCTGGGCCTTGTAGGGTCCGTGGCCGACGAAGGTGAACACATACAGCACGCCGTTGCCGGGGGCCGAATGGCGTCCGTGATTGGCGCGCTCCAGATCCTGCTGGGCGAAGGGGAAATCGGGCTGCCAACTGCAGACCATGGCGCTGGCCGCGCGCGGCGTCGTCGTAGTTGGAGTGCGTGGCTTCGCGAATCAGCCCGTGGATGTAGGCCCCGACGGCGACGTGCTGATAGGCCAGCTTGGGATTGTTGCCGTCTTTGTCGGCGCCGGCCTGGATGATCTGCTGCTGTTTGTCGGTGACTTGCAAGGCATAGGCCCTGGCGTCCTGTCCGTCGTCGAGCAGGTTGGAGACGGCCAGCATCGCCCGCACCAGGACCTTTTCATAATCCTCGCCCGCATAGCTGCGGGCGTTGTCGTCGGTGAGCATCGAGGCCGCGACTTCGCCGGCGCTGAACTGTTCGAGGTGATCGAAATCGTCGCGGACCTCGCGTAGCAGCTGTTCGGCCTGTTTGGGATGGCCGTCGGCCAGTTCGATGATCGCGCGATCGAGCTCGAGCACGTCCCCTTCTTTGTGGTGACGTTTGCGCTCTTTGTCGATCGTCTGCCGGGCGAGCTCCAGATTGCCGGTGTAGAACTGCTCGCGAACGGCCAGCAGCCGCTGCTCGTAGGTCGAGCAACCGCTTCCGGCCGAGCAGGCCAGGAGCAGTGCGGCACAGCACGCAACAGTCGGCGGCGTTTTCGGCTCGCGGCTCGCGCCTGCGCGGATTCAAGTCGCTGCTCATGGGTGGCTGCGGCAAAAATTGCTTTCGGGTCTTGCGTCGCGGCCCGGCTCTTTGGCGCGGTCAGGTGCCGCTGCCGGCGCTGAGCGCACGGCTCAGACGCGAGTGGTGATAGCCCTTGCTGATGGTCTCCGACTCCTTGTCGTAGTCGCCGGTATGCACGTTGACCAGTTCCAGCGTCAGCAAGTAGTCGCGCTGATAGTCTTTGTTGGTGCGCGTGGTGCCGGAGGTCAACTTGGCCCACAACAAGTAGTCGAAGGGCTGGCTCATCTGTTCCATGGCGGCCGCGAAGATGCGTTGGTTTTGGGGCACCAGCAACTGGTCGCTGCGCAGCCGGGTTTCCATCAAGCCGGCGTCGATGAATCGCTTGCTGACCGGGTGGAACACGCCCGACTCGACGATCCGCTGGTCGATGACCTCGAACAGCTGGTCCTTGAAGTCGCCGATCTCCTCGGCGCTCTTGTTTTCGACCCCCAGGAAGCAAACGCGGATCTTGCCCGGCGGCACGGCCTCGGGCCCGGTGCTGACCTGCTGGACCAGCGGCGGCTGGCAATGGCGAGCGAGCAGTTTGCTGACCGCTCCGTCCACCAGCGGCTTGAACGTCTCGGCGCCCGCGGTGTGACTGCCGACCATGTCTCCTTCGCCCGGCTTCTTGACGCGTGCAAACTGATTGCTGCGACAGCCGAGCGCGCCGACCGCGGCGATCCCTGTCCACGAGGCGCGCAGGAACAGTCGACGGTTCATCGGAATCCCTTCCTTGCAGTCTTGCCTGGTTCGTACGGCGAGGCGGCGCTCGCGCCGCTCGGCGAGCCCCCGCAAGGGCCCCTTCTAGCTAAAATCGGCCTTCCGCGGCACGAAACTCCACCACCGTACGCGAAAGCAATCCGGGCCAGGCCCTGCGACAGGCTGGCACCGAGCCAACGCTAGCATGCAGACGTGCCAGCATTGGGCGCGAACGAATCCGATGGGCCGCAAATCATAGCCGTGCCGTTTTGACGCTGCAATGCGGGAAAGGTCGGTTGTTGCGCCGGTACATTGCTTCGGGAGGGGGCGGCTAGCAAGCCACACCCGCCACAACGGAGGCAATAATATTCAGTTCCAAGACATTGGCTGCTCATAAGTTGCAGTCCTGCGGACACGGCGATGCCGGCCGGGCCGTTGACATGCGAGAAGCTTGCTATCTACGATGGTCTGAATCTCACTCCACCCCGTGAGAGAAGTTTCCCGCTTTTGTGTTTTGAAACTGCTCTTAATCGACGCTGAGCGCTGGCCGTGGGCCCGAAGCAACGATCGCCCGCCTTTGACGGAACCGCTTTTCGCGAGCTCTAGATTTGGTTGCATTCGGGCTGACTGCCGCTCGATGGGGTGTGCCTCGCAGCGGGGATTGATTTTCAATCAGGGAGTTTATGAGTTCCTCTTCCGATCCGCTCGGTGGCAACCCGACGAGCGGTTCTAAAACTGGCCCGAGTTCCACGGCCCCCGCTTCGCCCGGCTTGACTTCGGTTCGAGCCGCGGCCGATTCGCCGGCCGCCGCCGGATTGCCGCCCGCGGCCGGGTCGCCGCCGGCCGTCGAGTCGTCGGTCGACGAATTCGGGCTCGACAGCACGCCGGCCCTCGATACCACGGCCGACGCTCAGCGGCCGGGTCAAAACGATCCTGGTGGGCAAGCCGCGCGATCTGGCCGATCATTCGATCTATCATAGCCTGTCGCTGGTCGCCTTTTTGGCCTGGGTGGGGCTGGGGGCCGACGGCTTGTCGTCGCTCCTGCTACGGTCCGCCGAAGCGTTCATGCCATGCTCGGCCAAGCACACCTATCTGGCCGTGTTTCTGGCCCTGGCCACGGCGATGACCGTGTTCGTGATCTCGGCCTGCTACAGCCACATTATCGAAGAGTTTCCCAGCGGCGGCGGCGGTTACCTGGTGGCCTCGAAGCTGTTGGGGCCCAAGGTCGGCGTGGTCTCGGGCTGCGCACTGCTGGTGGACTATGCGCTGACGATCACGACGTCGATTGCCGCCGCCGGCGATGCGCTGTTCGGCTTGCTGAGTCCCGAGTTGCACATCGGCCATTTTTCGTTCGATCAGTGCAAGCTGGCGTTTCGAATTCGTTCGCAGTGCTGGCCCTGATCGTGCTCAATCTGCGCGGCATCAAAGAATCGGTGATGGTGCTGTTGCCGATCTTTTTGATCTTTCTGGCCACCCACGCCATTCTGATCGTCGGCGCCATCACGCTCAATATCGGCAACGTGGGCAATGTCTCCCACGAGGTCGCCGACAAGCTGTACAACCAACCTCAACGAGCCCGAGCGTTGGGGGCTGGGCGATGCTGTTCATCTTCTTGCACGCCTATTCGATGGGTGCCGGCACGTATACCGGAATCGAGGCGGTGTCCAACAGCATGCCGGTGATGCGCGAGCCGCGGGTTGCCACCGGCAAGCGCACGATGCGCTACATGGCCTTCTCGCTGGCCCTGACGGCCGGCGGATTGATGCTTGCCTACCTGCTGCTGAACATCGGCCCGGCCGAAGAGGCAGCCGCAAGACCATGAACACGGTGCTCTCCGAATTGTTCGTCGAGGAGTTGCATTTGCCCGATTGGGCCGGCGAAACGTTCGTGCTGGTCGACGATCTTGTCCGAAGGCTGTTTGCTGATCGTGGCCGCCCAGGCCGGTTTTATCGACGGGCCGCGGGTGCTTGGCCAACATGGCCCGCGACTCGTGGATGCCCCACTGGTTCGCCCACCTTGTCGGAGCGGTTGGCGGCGCACAACGGCGTGATGCTGATGGGCTTTGCCGCCCTGGCGGCGCTGTGGATCACCGGCGGCAACACGTACACGCTTGTTGATCATGTATTCGATCAACGTGTTCGTGACGTTCTCGCTGTCGATGATCGGCATGTGCCGCCACTGGTGGGAAGTGCGACACGAGAACCCGATCTGGAGGCGGCGCTTTGCGCTGTTTTTGTTCGGCTCGACGATGTGCGTCGGCATTCTGGTCGGCAACGTGATTCGAGAAGGGGAAAGAGGGTGGCTGGATCACCGTGACCGTGACCACCACGCTGGTGCTGATCTCGCTGCTCATTCATCGCTACTATGACCGCGTCGTCGAAAAACTGACCGCGGCTCAACAGCCTGCTGAGCATCGTCGCTCCGCCCGGCGCTCCGGTGGCCGGAGACCCGGATCCGACGCAGCCGACTGCCGCCGTGCTGGTGGGCGGCTACAGCGGCTTGGGCGTCCACACCATGCTCAACGCCCTGCGGTTCGGGCCGGGCAAGTTCTCCGAACATGGTGTTTTTGTCGGTCGGCATCGTCGACTCGGGCAATTTCAAAGGGGCCGACGCGGTCGAAGACTTGCGCAAGCACACCGAGGAGTCGCTGGACCACTATGTCGATCATGCCCGGCGGCTGGGCATGCCGGCCATGGGATTCATGTCCATCGGCACCGATCCGGTGGAAGAGCTGGAGCGGTTGTGCGTCGAAGTGCAGAAGCGCTTTCCGCGGGCGATTTTCTTCGCCGGCCGGTTGGTGTTTCAGAGTGACACCTGGTACCAACGATTGCTGCACAACGAGACGGCCTATTCGCTGCAGCGGCGATTGCAGTGGGATGGCGTGCCCATGGTGATTCTGCCGACGCGCGTGCGCTAGGATTCGTCTGGCGGCACGCAAGAGTTTCAAAGTACGGCACGGCCGCAGCCGGTTGCGGCGCGTTGGGAATGCGAAGGGGATTGGGCAAGCCTCGAAGTCGAGCGGTGCATGTCTGCTTTGAACAAATTGGCCGCCGCCGCCGCAGCGCCCGATAACGCAGCCGCCCGATAACGCAGCGCCCGATAACGCAGCGCCCGATAGCGCAGCGCCCGATAACACCGCGGCAGCCAGACGTCTCGGCCGAGGCCCTCGCCTCTGTCGCGTCGCCGGCATCCCGACATCACCCCGAGCGGGGTGCACGTCGCGGCACCCCAGGCCGCCGACGATGCCCACGCGCCGCAGCACAGCAGCTTCTGGCTGTGGGTCATGTGCCTGACGGGCGTCGATTACTTCAGCACGCTCGGCTATCAGCCGTCGATCGCGTTCGCGTCGGCCGGCGTGCTGGCCCCGCTGGCGACCGTCGTGCTGGTGCTGGTGACGCTGTTTGGCGCGCTGCCGGTCTACTGCCCACGTGGCCAGCGCATCGCCCAACGGGCAGGGCTCGATCGCCATGCTGGAGCGGCTGGTCCGCGGTTGGACGGGCAAGACCATGGTGCTGGCGCTGCTGGGTTTTGCCGCCACCGATTTCGTGATCACGATGACCCTGTCGGCCGCCGACGCGGCGGTCCACCTGATCGAAAATCCGCTCTGGCAATCCACGCCCCAGTGGATCCATGCCAGCCAGCGACGAACACCAGCGGCTCGGCGTGACCGTTTTCATGCTGGTGCTGCTGGGCGGCTGTTTCCTGCGCGGATTCAAGGAAGTGATCGGCCTGGCGGTCGGCATCGTGGGCGTCTATCTGGCGCTGAATCTGCTGGTCATCGGCAGCGGACTGGTCTATCTCGCGGCTCACCCGGCCCGACTGCACGAGTGGTACGCCAATCTGGTGAGCGGCAATTGGTATATCGAGGAGGTGCCGCTGGCCGGACATGGCTGGGGTGTGATCGTCGGGCTCAGCATGCTCTATTTCCCCAAGTTGGCGCTGGGATTGAGCGGATTCGAAACGGGCGTGGCCGTGATGCCGCTGATTCGCGGCGATGCGGGACGACGATCCGCAGCATCCGCACGGGCGCATCCGCAACACCCGCAAGCTGCTGGTGACGGCGGCCCTGATCATGTCGGCCTACTTGCTCAGCTTCGGCCTTGGTGGTGGCCACGCTGATTCCGCCCGAAGAACTGCGCGAGCCGGGCCGAGCGGCCGATCGGGCGTTGGCCTATCTGGCCCACGGAGAATCGCCCCACGCGATCAACCCGATGTTCGGAGAGATCTTCGGCACGATGTACGACATCAGCACCGTGGTCATCCTGGGTTTCGCCGGCGCCAGCGCGCTGGCCGGCCTGCTGAACCTGGTGCCGCAATATCTGCCGCGTTACGGCATGGCTCCCGAGTGGGCCCGGGCCGTCCGTCCGCTGGTCATCCTGTTCACCGCCGCGAACCTGCTGGTCACCTGGATCTTCGACGCCGACGTGGAGAAACAAGGGGGCGCCTACGCCACCGGCGTGCTGGTGCTGATCTCGAGTGCCTGCGTGGCCACGGTCATCGATCATTGGCGTGCAGGCGCGGGGGATCTGGTATCGGCGATTGTCCTGGCGCTATCTGCTGATCACCGCGATCTTCTTCTATACGACCGCCGCCAACATGATCGAGCGGCCCGACGGGATCAAGATCGCCAGTTTCTTCATCATCGCGATCGTGGGGTCGTCGTTCTGGTCGCGGTTGCGGCGCAGCACGGAGCTGCGGTTCAAGTCGTTCGAGTTTTTGGATATCGAATCCAAGTTTCTCTGGGACAGCCTCAAGCATTTCGAATTTCCGGTGCTGGTGCCGCATCGGCCCGGCCGCCGCGGTCTGGTGGAAAAAGAGGCCAGCATCCGCGCCCGGCATCGCTTGGGGCCGGAAGTGCCGGTCGTGTTTGTCGAGGCGGAACTCGGCGACCCCAGCGAGTTCCAGCACAGCCCGCTGCTGGAAATCGTCGATGATTCGGGCCGGTTCATCATCAGCGTCAAACGCTGCGCGTCGGTGGCCCACGCCATCGCCACGATCGCGCTGGAAATATCGCGCGTCGGCAAGCCGCCGGAGATCCACTTCGGCTGGTCGGACGAGAACCCGCTCGCCGCGGCCATCGGTTTCTTTCTGTTCGGCGAAGGAAATGTCCCCTGGCGCGTGCGAGAATTGCTCCGCAAGGCCGAGCCCGACCCGCAGCGCCGTCCGGAGGTGATCGTCGGGTAACCCGCGATGCTTCAGTGGGCTTGGGGGATCATGGCGGGCTGCGCGCCGCCGCGGCCGCCGTGCCTCAAGGGCTCGGGCTGAAAGAGCCGCTCGCCCGACGGCGCAAACCATCCGACTTCCTGCCGCCGTTCAGCCGTCGAGCGACCGCCAACCGCTGTTCGGCGTCAGTCGCCCCAGAAGCCCTTGCGTCGCGATCCGGTGGACATCTCGAAGAGTTCGACATAGCGCAGCAGTCCGGCCCGGCGTCGCCGTTCCCGCGGCGACCAGTCGCGGCGGATTCGGGCACAGAGTTCTCGAATCCGTTCTGGACTGGGAACGGCCTTGCAACGCCCTTCGCGGTCGGCTTCTTCGGTCGGAACGGATAGTCTTTGTCTGCGGATGACGATCATGATCTATCCTTTCTGCTACATCGGAGAGGTTGGCCTGTCTGCGGTCCCATGAGCCTGCAGCTGGCTAATCCAGCGTCGACAGAACCATCGCACCCAGGAGCTCAAGCCAAATGCAAATGCCGGGCCAGTCGGACCCGGACTTCGTCCTGACACGCGTTGCCCGCGTTGGCCGCGACACGCCATGATGAAGCAACCAAATGCAACGACCGCCCCGAGCCGCTCTTTAGGTGATCGCAAACTCTTAAGCCCGGGGACTTATCGCAATTGGCCGGATGAATCTGCGGCATGTCAACCCGGCGTGGCTGCTGATGGAATCGGGTGCCTGTTGCCCGCTTGCAAATTGACGCTGGCGCGAATAATCGAGCGCGAACCTGGTCTCCGAACGACCAGGCAGGAGTCCTTTTGTCCGGCTGGCCAAGCGGCCGTCGGTCAGATCGTCCGATTGGAGGTGGGCTCGCGGTCAAGAGTAGCCCTTCGCGAAAACCTGGCTCTGCGTTGACACAGCGATCTGTGGACGGCTCTCGATCCTGCCACAGGCCGCCCTTCGTCGTTCATCATTCAGGCAAGCACCCGCCAGAAAGCGGGACCTGGGCCAGCGGGCCACCCGACTATCGGGACTGTCACGAGTTTGTGACAGCCCGTCGGACGGCGCGAATCGTGAAATTCGGGCACTTTAAGGCCGAAAACAAGCCTGCATTTTGCAGTGCCGGTCAAAACTGGGGCAACATTCCGGTCGCAGAAACATGACCAGACAGACCGTCGGCTGAGGAAACATGCGGAAATAAAAAGTGCTCACAATCGGCTGCCAGTTCATGGTTTAGGTCGATGGCTAGGAGCTTCAGCCGATGGCTCGAAAACACTTGGCATACCAAATGCTTTAAGGGGCTGGCGAAACTCAATCCGGCTGCGTTAGCCGGTTGCAGAAGACTTTTCCGGGGCAATTTCAAAGGAGCCAGTACCATGAAGAAGATCGAAGCCATTATTCGCCACTTCAAGTTGGAAGAAGTGAAGGATGCCTTGAACGCCAAGGGAGTGCAGGGCATGACCGTGACCGAAGTTCGCGGCTTTGGCCGCCAGAAGGGGCACACCGAAACCTATCGCGGTGCCGAGTACGCGGTGGACTTTCTGCCCAAGGTCAAACTGGAAGTCGTCGTCGGGGCCAAGGATGCCACCGGCGTGATCGAAGCGATTCTCAAGAGTGCTCGCACGGGCCAGGTGGGAGACGGTAAGATTTTTGTTACGGATCTGGCGAACGTCATCCGCATCCGCACCGGCGAGACCGAAGAAGTCGCCATCTGATTGTCCGACGCGCCGAAAGCGGCAGCATCGCTTTTGGCGCTCGACGATCGGGCGGCCGAGCAATTCGAATCATGCGCAGGCGGCGCAACAACGAACCGGAGCCTTGCGACCATCCGTGGTCCGAGGCTCCGGTCGTTTTGTTGACTCCTTTCCCAATCCGCTTGAGTGTCCGCAGCGGCACTGCATGCGGTCCCCGCGGCGCACTTGTAAAATTTACAACGCGCCGCGCGGTGCTAAATGCGCACCTGGATCGCCTCGCGTGAACGCCGCGTGGCGAACCTTGACGGTTGCGCAAGATCGGACCCGCAACTGTATGAGTTTGAAGCGATTAGCTGCATTCCGCGGGACGAGGCTGTCGGCGCCCGCGGGCAACAACTTCAAGAATTTTTGCCAGCGCTAAATGCTTGTCGCAGCGCGAGTTCTTGTACGTCGCCGGTGCGCGAGGCAAAAAATAATTTGCCCGCCGAGTATTCGTCCGCAAGACTCTGTGTATAACGAATAAGAGTCAATCGGCGCTCGCCTTGGCCGGAGATTTGCACACGCAAGCGCGTGGTACCGGTTGTGACGGCGATGCAGGCCGTGAGAGCGTGCGTTCGTAACCTAAAGTTTATCGGTATCAGTCACTCATCCGCCCCGAGTCTTGACCGGCTTGGGGACTCGGGGAGTATGAACTGCTTCAGCATCCGGGCAAGAATTGCAATGGGCCGCAATGGGCACGTGGGGGATTGAAATGAGACGCGCTGTATCGTTTTCGCTGTCGGCCTGGTCGCTGCTGGTTTCAGCTGGGGCCGCACAGGAAGCCTGCCAGACCTACCGGCTGGTCTATCAAACCGTGTACGACGAGCGGCAGGTGACCGCCTACCGCATCGAGAACGAAACGGTGTACGAGCCGCAGCAGGTGACCCGTTATCGGCCGGTCTATGAGACGGAAATGCGCGAGCGCCGCTACACGGTGGCCCGGCCGGTGACCGAAACTTCGGAACGCGAGGAGCGCTACAAGGTGTTGCGGCCGATTTGGGAAACCGAAATGCGCGATGCCAGCTATGACCGCGTCCGCGACGTGTGCGAAACATCGGAGCGCGAAGAGCGCTACATCGTCCAGCGGCCCGTTTGCGAAACCCAGGAGCGCGAAGAGCGCTATCTGGTCCAGCGGCCAGTGGTCGAAACACAGCAGCAGGCGACAATGCTCGACCGTCGTCGAGCCGGTGACGACCATGCGCACCGACTACATCGATCAGGGGGGCTTCGTCGATCAGACGCTGGTCACTCCGGGCCGCACCTATACGGCCCTGCGCTGGGTGCCCGGCAGCGAATACTGCGATCCGGCGACCGGCGGCGTGGTGCGTCAGCGGGGCGGGCTGGCCTGGGTTCCGTTCCAAGGACCGACCCGGACCGACGTGCAGCGCGTTTGGCAGCCGAATGTCGTGGCCCAGCAAACTCCGCAGACGACGTACGTGCAGCGGCAGGTGACGCAAATGATTCCGATACAGGTGATGAAATACGTCAATGAAGAGGTTGTCCGCAAGGTGCCCATACAAGTCCAGCGGATCGTGCAGGAAGAGCAAGTCCGCCGCGTGCCGGTGACGACGACTCGGCAGGTCGTGGAGCGGGTCGAGCAAAAGGTTCCGGTGCAGGTCTGCCGCACGGTGGAAGAAGAAGTCGTGCGCCGCGTGCCGGTGACCACCTGCCGCCTGGTGTACGAAGAGAAGGTCGAGCAGACTCCGGTGCAGGTTTGCCGGATGGTCACGGAGCAGGAGACCATTCAGGTTGCCCGCGTCGTCGAGAAGCAAGTGCCGATAACCTATACCTGCCGGGTGCCGCGTGTCGTCGAGATGCGCAGTGCCGATCGAGCCCCCCTGCGGCCTGGCCGCTCCGGCTTGCTGCGGGTCAGCCGCGGTGGACAGCAGCCCGTCGACCTATGTGCTCGGTTCGCCGTCGATGAGCGCCCCGCAGAGCGGGCGTGCGGTCGGCCCGACTCCCGCGCCCGGTCCGAGCCAAGAGCGTTCCAGCGGCGGCAGCTACAACAAGAGCAATGGAGCTGAGCGTCGGCCGCAAATTGGCCCCGGCGACGTCGTGCCGGGCCCCGGTCCGGTTGACGACGACGACGACGATCTGAACCGAGGCGCTTAAGCAAACCCTGCAGCGCAGGCTCGCTCGAAGCGCGGCGGATCGATCTGCACACTTGGCTGCGATCGATGTCAGCCGAGTCATTTCTTTCCGAGCAGTTCCTTGGCCGTTTTCAGCACATTTTCGGCCGTGAAGCCAAAGTGCTTGGACAGCACGGCCGCCCGGAGCCGATGCCCCGTAGACTTCATGCCGATGAATCGGCCGCCGCGGGCCGAGATACTTCTCCCAGCCCTGCTCGATGCCGGCTTCGACCGCCATGCGCGCGCGTGACGCCGGCGGGCAACACCTGATCGCGATAGGCCTCGTCCTGCTGCTCGAACAACTCCCACGACGGCATGCTGACCACGCGGGCTTTCAATGCCTTGCTGCTTGAGCTGCTCGTAGGCTTCGACGCACAGCGACAATTCGCTGCCGGTGCCGATCAGAATCAAGTCCGGCTTGCCGCCGTCGGCGTCGGCCAGCACGTAAGCGCCGCGGGCCACGCCGGCAGCCGGGGCATACTTGCTGCGGTCGAGGGTGGGCAGATTCTGCCGCGTCAGCACCAGGCACACCGGCCGATCCTTCAGCGGCATGATCACGCGCCAGGCCTCGAAACTTCGTTGGCGTCGCCCGGCCGAATGGTGATCAGGTTCGGAATCGCCGCGCAGGCGGCCAGGTGTTCGATCGGCTGGTGGGTCGGGCCGTCTTCGCCCACGCCGATCGAGTCGTGCGTAAAGATCCAAATGCTGGGCAACTGCATGATCGCGCTGAGACGGATCGACGGCCGCAGTAATCGGTGAAGACGAAAAACGTCGAGCCGTAGGGCCGCACGAAGCTCAGGGCCATGCCGTTGACGGCCGCGGCCATGCCGTGCTCGCGAATGCCGAAGTGGAAATTGCGGCCGCCGTAATTGCCGGGCTCGAACTCGCCGGCCCCGTCGAACGTCAGATTCGTGCGCGGTCGAGGGGGCCAGGTCGGCCGCCCCGCCGATCAGCCAGGGCACGTTCTTGGCCACTGCGTTGATGCACCTTGCCCGACGAAATGCGGCTGGCCATTCCCTTGGCGTCGGCCGGAAACTCGGGGATGTCCTTGTCCCAGCCGGTGGGCAACTCGCGGGCGGCCATTTGCTGCCACTCGGCGGCCAGTTCCGGGATATTTCCGGCATACTCGTCGAACTGCTTTCGCCACTGGGCGTGCAGCTTGCGGCCCCGGGCGCCGATGCCGGCGGCGAAATGCGCCGTGCACCTCGTCGGGCACCAGAAACTTGGCGTCGACGGGCCAGCCGTAGAAGGCCTTGGCGCCGCGGATTTCTTCCGCGCCCAGCGGCTCGCCGTGGGCTTCCTTGGTGTCTTGCTTGTCGGCGCGCCGTAACCGATGTGGCTGCGGACGATGATCATCGTCGGCCGGTCGCCGGTGTTCTGGAATTCCTGGTACGCCCGGCGCAGGGCCGCCAGGTCGTTGGCATCGGCCACGTGGATCACGTGCCAGCCGAGCCCTGTGAAGCGGACGGCCACGTCGTCGCTATAGGCCAGCGACGTGTTGCCTTCGATCGTGATGTGGTTGTCGTCGTAGATCCAGCACAGGTTCGAGAGCTTCAGGTGGCCGGCGATCGAGGCCGCCTCGTTGACTGACGCCTTCCATCAAGTCGCCGTCGCTGCACAGGGCGTAGACGTTGTAGTCGAACAGTTCGAAGCCGGGCCGATTGAAATGGGCGGCCAGCCAGCGCTGGGCGATCGCCATGCCCACGCTGTTGCCGACCCCTTGCCCCAACGGGCCGGTGGTCGTTTCCACGCCGCTGGTGTCCAGGCTCTCGGGATGGCCCGGCGTGCGCGAGCCGAACTGGCGAAATTGCCGGATCTGTTCCAGCGGCACGGCCAGTTCGTCGGTCACCTTGCCATGCTCCACCTGCCGCACGCCGGCCAGGTGCAGCGTGGCGTAGAGCAGCATCGAGGCGTGGCCGCACGAGAGCACGAACCGGTCGCGGTCGGGCCAGGTCGGATCGGCCGGATCGTAGCGCAGCACCTCGTTCCAAAGCGTATAGGCGACCGGCGCCAGGGCCATGGGCGTGCCGGGATGGCCGCTGTTGGCCTGCTCGACCGCATCCATGGCCAGCGTGCGAATGGTGTTGATCGACAGTTGGTCGATGTCTTGTTGGCTTGGCGTGGCCACGGGGGCCGCTTTTTCTTTCTGCATCCGAACACCGTTTGTCGGTTAGAAGTCGTGGCCGCACGGGGGCGGCAAGCCGGGAAGAATTTTTTTTGCAGTCTGTTGAGTTTAGGGGTCGGCTTTCGGAGCGTCAACGTAGTGGCGGACGTCCTTTTTAGCGGTTGGTTCTTTTGCGACCAGCAGCCGGTGACGGGGGCCCGTTGTTTGGATCACGTGTGATCAGCGAAATGCCCGAGATCGTGGGGCCGAGCACGCACATTCTGTAATTCGTCGGGCCACACCGCTACAATTCGGGCTTATCCGATCCACCACCGGGAGTAGCCCTCGATGCACATCGCAGCCACCGATCAGGATATCGCCGCAGCCGATGCCGACGCTGTGGTTCTGGGCATCTATGCCGAAGGCCCGCTTTCTCGGGTGGCCCAGGCCGTCGACCGCGTTACCGGCGGGCTGCTGGCGAAACTCAAGGAGCAAAAGGAGTTTGGCGGCAAGCCTTACGAGCTGCTTCCGATCGTGGCTCCGGCCGGTCTCAAGACTCCGCTGCTGCTCCTGGTGGGCTTGGGTCCCCAAGTCAAGTTCGACCCGGGCATGGCCTATCGCACGGCCGCGGCGGCCGCCCGTCAGTTGGCGTCCAAACCGCGCGCCCGTGTTGCCATTTATCTGGCCGACGATTTATCGCCCCAGCTGGTCGAAAGCGGACTGGCCGGCGCGATGGCCGGCTGCCAGGGACAAGACCTGTATCGGGCCGAGAAGAACCGCCATCCGTTCGAAACGCTGCTTTGGGCCGGGGCCCCGCACGCCGCGCTCGTGCACGGCCAGATCCTGGGCGAAAGCGTCAATCTGACCCGGCGGCTGGTCAACGAGCCGCCGCAGGACATGTATCCCGAGTCGTTCGCCGCCAGCGCCGGTCAGGTGGCCGATGAATGCGGCCTGTCGATCGAAGTCTGGGACGAGCAGCGGCTCCGGCAGGAGCGCTGCGGCTCGCTGCTGGCGGTGGCCAAGGGTTCGAGCCGGCCGCCGCGGCTGGTGATCCTCCGCTATCAGGGAGCCGCCGAGCAGGATCCGCTGTTGGCAATCGTTGGCAAGGGAGTGACGTTCGACTCCGGCGGCCTGTCGCTCAAGACGACCGACGGCATGCTGACCATGAAATGCGACATGGCCGGCGCCGCCACCATGCTTGGGGCGATGCGGGCGATTGCGCTTTTGCAAGTTGCCGGTCAACGTCGTCGGGCTGGCCGGGCTGGTGGAGAACATGACCGGCCCCGCCGCGATGAAGCTGGGCGACGTGCTCACGGCCCGCAGCGGCACCACGATCGAAGTCCATAATACCGACGCCGAAGGCCGGCTGGTTTTGGCCGACGTGTTGTCGGTGGCCGTCGATCAGGGCGCCGCGCGGCTGATCGATCTGGCCACGTTGACCGGCGCCTGCGTGGTGGCCCTGGGAACCGAAGTGGCCGGCCTGATGACGAACGATCAGGCCTGGTGCGACACGGTGGCCACGGCCGCCCGGCGGTGCGGCGAGCCGGTCTGGCAATTGCCGATGTATCCCGAGATTTACGACGACAATATCAAGGGCGAAGTGGCCGACATCAAGAACGTGGGAGACGGCCGCTGGGGCGGGGCGATCAGCGCCGCCAAGTTTTTGGAGCGGTTTGTGGCCGGCAAGCCGTGGACGCACATGGACATTGCCGGTCCCGCTTTTCGCGACAAGCCCAAGCCCTGGAGCGACGCCGGTGCCAGCGGCGTTTACGTGCGAACGTTGGTGGAAATTGCCCGGGGGTGGAAGTAGGCTGGGCGTTTCCCAGCCGCCGGGGCATCCCGATTTCGTGCGTCTGGCGGATGAAGGTCCGTTGGCGTGAAGGTTTCGGCAGTCAGGCGAGCGTCGGCGCCGCGAATTCCTTGTTAATCGCGGCCAGCGAGGCGATAATGTTCTGTTGGAATGTTGTTTTTTTTGAATCGATCAGCGCGCGAGAACTCGCTCGATGTCGGACGTTTTCGATCTGTTTTGCGTGCTGCCGCGCAAGGCCCTGCGGGCTTCGATTTCGTTGGCTTATGTGGCCGGCGCCTTGGCGTTGCTAGTCGCGGGATTTGCAGGCCAACCGGTAACGCACGCGCAGGAGTTCGACGTGGCCACGGCGATTGCCCAAGCGCCGGCCGGGCCGGCAGTTCAAAGAAGCAAGCCGCCCGCAAAACCACGGGATGCGGGCGCATCTGCCAAATCTGCGCCGGCGCGGGCCGCAAGGCGCAGCGCATCGACCTGCTAAAGCAAATCGACCCGGCGCGAGATTCGGTCCAGGGCACGTGGCGGATGATCAATGGTGCGCTCGTCCTCGAGTCGCGAGGCGATGCGGACCGCATCGAGTTGCCCCAAAAGCCATCCCCAGAGTTTACGCTACGGCTGAGGGTGGAGCGCCTGGACGGCACTGACGCGCTCGGCATCGGCCTGCCGGTCGGCGATCGGCGGCCTTACGTCGCGATTGACGCATTCCGGGGAACGATTTCTGGATTGGCCGTGGTCGACGGAAAGCATACGGATTCCAACGAGACGAGCATTCGCATTGCGAACGTGCTCGCAGCAGGCGGACCGCACGAAGTCATTTGCGAGGTTGCCCCCGGCAGGGTGAAGGTAACATGCGACGCGCAAACGATCATCAACTGGTCGGGGGACACCGGCCGACTTTCATCCAACGGGGGTCTTTCCACTCCGCATAGCGATCAGATGTTCCTGACTTGTTACCAAACTTCATTTCGGATCAGCAAGATCGAGCTCGAAATGTCCGCCGATGCTGCGGCGGCGACCATTGCCAATCGCGGCGCCCGGATGGAACCGCGTGCACCTGCGCGGGCTGGCGGGGCGCTGCGAACCGCGCGCCTGCGCAAGTAATGCCGCCGGAGAATCGCCTGGCTGCCCCTACCGCGGACCAGCAGCGGACCGCTCGAAGCCTGATTGTCGATCTCTACAAGGAGGAATTGGCAGCGGCCAAGAAGCACGGTGGGTCGGAGTTTTCCGAGAAGCTCTTCTCCTTGGCACGCGATACCACGGACGACCCGGCGGCGCACTACGTGTTGGTCGACATGGCGCGCGAACTGGCTGCCGCAAATGGCGATATGAGTCTGACGTTGCGCAGCCGAAGAATTGTCCAACCAGTTCAACGTCGATCCGCTGCGAACCAAGCTGCAAGCCGCAAAGACGGTCGTGCCCGCCAAAGTCGCGGCCGCGGCAGCGCCGGCAGCGGTGGAATCGATGCTGGACCTGGCCGATGAGTGCCTGGCGGTGAACGAATTCGACCTGGCGGCGCAGGCGATCAAGCTGGCCAAAGCCATTGCCGTTGCGGTAAAAGACCCTGCGCTGGGCAAGATGGTCGTGCGCGGGGCAAGGAAATTGCCGCCCTGGCGAAACAGTTTCAGGCGGTGAAGCCGCAGCTTGTGGTGCTCAAGCTTGACCCGGCCAACCCGGAAGCAAACCTGGCGGTCGGTCGCTGGTACTGCTTCAGCAACGATGACTGGGAAGACGGGCTGCCGCTGCTGGCAGCCGGCAGCGACGCCAATCTCAAGGCCGTGGCCACGCGCGATCTGAGCCAACCGGAGGCAGCGCTCGACCAGAGCAATCTGGGCGACGCCTGGTGGGACCTAGCCCAGAGTCAGCGGGACGAAGCCCCGAAGCAATCCATGCTCGGACGTGCGGCCTATTGGTACGCGCAGGCTGAACCGCACCTGCAGGGACTGGTGCAACTCAAAGTCCGGCAGCGACTCAAGCCGAGCGGCAAATGACCGCTAATAGGCCCGCTTGAAGTTGTTTCGCGTTGGCCCACAAGCTTTGCAACTTCCTACTGCGGCTGGGCCTGCCGAAATCGGTACGGCAATGGTCCCTGGCGACGCTGTGGGAGAGGCGGATCAAGATCGGGGGTTAAGTTGACGCGGCCCCCGAAGTACGTGACGTTCCCTCTGACCGAGGTTGCGGTTAGACGGAACTTACTCGGAGCGATTCTCAATCGCATCGCGCGGTTAGCGATCCCGCGACCAGTCGTCCTCGGCCGGATGCCCGCGAAGGATCTCGTCGGGGTGGCCAAGAAAGTCTGGTCCCCGGCGGAAAATCCGCGCGTTACGGGCGCCACAGACCCGCGAAGTCGCTTGTCGGTAGTGATTCCGGCAATGGAAACCTAGAAACCGGGACCGCCGGAGACAAAATAGAGAAAACACCACAGGCGCTAGACAAGGGGGGGGCATAGCTTGTTAGAATGGGCAGCATTGCGAGCCCTGATCGGTTCCAGATTTACCCCCAGATGGAAAATGTCGGTGTCTAGATGTTTCGGACTCTCGACCACAGCCATGGACGGGATGCAATCGGACCATACACCTCGATGTTGCTGAATCCGCAACGAGTCCGTGAGCTAAGCCGACTTCGACCGCTGCGAGTGGTGTTAGACACAGCTCGCTGCTGGACCTTAATCGTGGCGGCTTGGGTTTTGGTCGCTTGGTCGCCCAGTTCGTGGCTGATTCTGCCCGCAATGGCGGTTGTCGGCACGCAGTATTATGCGTTATTTATCATTGGTCACGACGGATTCCACCGCCGTTTGTTCGCCAAGCGCAGCAACAACGACCTGTTTAGCGATCTGTTCATTTACGCCCCGATCGGCGTCATTACACGGATCAACAACAAAAACCACTTGATGCATCATTCCAGCTTGGCCAGTCCTACCGATCCGGACAGGCACAAATATACCTGCTTCAATAAAACCAGCCCGGGCGAGGTGGCAATCTACCTCAGCGGGCTGCGAAGCGTGTTCAACACGCTTCGCAACGTGTATAGCAATAAATCGACGCGGGGGCCTGCGACTCAACCTGCGGCAGGCGGCGGCGTTGGTCCCGATGAAGCTGACTCGCCCAAAGACGGGTACAAACCAAGGGATTTCTGCATTCTGGTTGTTTGGCAAGTGGCGCTGATCGCCGGTCTCAGCCTCCTGGTTGGATGGTGGGCGTACCCTGTCTTGTGGTTGCTGCCCGTCTTCTTGTTCGCCTACCTTGGGGACAACTTCCGAAGCTTTGCCGAGCACTCGCAGCCGGAAGCAGACTCTCTCGCGGACGCACACCGGATGATCAGCTACGATCCCAATTGGCTTGAGCGAACATTATTCTCGCCGCTGAATATGAATTTTCATGCGGCCCACCATCTTTGGCCGTCAATTCCATACTACAACCTCCCAATCGCCGATCGAGAGCTTCGTGGCCTTCCGGCCGCCACCGGACTGGAGTGGCGACGGTCCTATTTCAGTTATTTGGCTCGATACCTGCGTTCGCTGCCGATCCCTGGTTGCGACAAGAAAAGCGGGGCCGCCGTCCCATGAAATGAGGCGGTTCCCCGTTGCCTTTTTCCTCTCGCAGGCAGATCCTTGATGAGTCAACAGTCGAAACTGGATGATGCCGAGTCCGACGCTCTGCTGCCCCCCGAATTCCGCGAACTTGGCGTTGGCCGTATTGATACGGAAGATGAGCCTTTTTGCCCGGTTTGCGGATCCAGTACATTCTGCGACTTCGCTTTCGGATATGACTATGAACTTCAGACTTGCGCCAACCGTTGGCGATTCGTCGAGTGTACCGCGTGCCATCACGTGTGGCTCAACCCCCGGCCGGCGGTGACGACGCTCGGCGTCATCTATCCAACGCATTATTACGCGTATAATTATCAAAAGCAGGTCCACCCAATAGCAGTGAAGGCCAAGTCCTGGATGGACCAGAGTAAGATCCGAATGATCATGCGATCGTGCGGCCGCCGCCCCGATTCGTACCTGGACATCGGCTGCGGGGACGGAAGGTTTCTCCGAGTGGCGCAGCGGATGGGACTTAACGCCAACCGCATCTTTGGCCTCGAACTTGACCCCCAGATAGTCGAGGGTTTGAGTCATGACGGATTTCAGGCGTTCTGCGGGCGAGTTGAGGATTGCAGCCAGATTGAAGCGGGTAGTATCGATCTCGCCACGATGTTCCACGTGATTGAGCATGTCGATGATCCGGCGGCGGTGGTCTCCAAGATCGGCAACTGGCTCAGTCCAGGGGGAATATTGGCTCTTGAAACGCCCAACTTGGCCAGTCTTGATGCGCGGCTGTACAAAGCCTCGTACTGGGGCGGTTATCACATTCCGCGGCATTGGAATCTATTTCGCCCAGAGACGCTCCGCCGGCTTTTGGAAGACCATGGTTTGGAGGTGATCCGCACCTCATACCAGACCGGTCACTCGTTCTGGCTCTACTCTGCGCACCACAGTCTAAGATTCGGCCCTGGACGTCGTCATCGGCTTGCGCGACTCATGCACCCGCTGGGGGGCAACCTGGCGGCCCTTGTGGCGGTTACGGCCTGGGACAAGGTCCGTGCCAGTTTTGGTTTCAAGACTTCGGCAATGCTGATGCTGGCCCGTCGCCGCAGTGGTTGAGGCACAGCGGACATTCGACATAGCAGAAGTGAGATTTATGTCTAAAAGAACGGTACGGATGACCTCCAAAGTGCGACTGACATTCAATCCGCAAAATCAACATCATTCATTAAAGTCAACGCAGCGGGATTTGAACTCGCTCCCGAAAATG
Source organism: uncultured Planctomycetaceae bacterium (assembly GCA_963793635.1). Lineage (GTDB taxonomy): Bacteria > Planctomycetota > Planctomycetia > Pirellulales > PALSA-1355 > CAWCAX01. The sequence continues at coordinate 1,773,562 of CAWCAX010000004.1, read as the reverse complement.
GTTCGATCCTCGGCACTCGTTGCTGCAAGACCCCTCACCGACCGGCAGCATCGCGCCGAGCCCCCTCCGTTCGAGCGTAAAATCGCTCCAGCGTGGACACTGACGCCATGGCCAAGCCAGTCCTTGACCACCAGCAACCGATTTGTCCCGGGCCATCATTCAGAAGAAGGCGGCTTTTCCCGCACGTCGGCTTCTTCGGCCGCAGGGTACGGCCGGAGTTCCTTGTCAGCGGTGGAAACGGTCACCAGCCAAAGTGACCGACCAGGATGCTGGGCAATGAGGGCGCGATTCTTTTCGGCGCCAAGATCGTGCGCCAGTACGACCTTTTCGCCTTCGATATCTGCCGCGTTATAAACCCATTCGTCGTTGAGACTGTAGTCGTCTGGGTAGTGCACGAAGACTAGATGTGACCCATTCGCCGCGTTCAGCCGGCGAATCAGATCAGCGCGACCTGATAGGATCAACTTCTGAAGCGATATCCTTCGTGTTGGTGTTGTGCGTCCTCAACGAACTTGATATCGCAGCGTCTCCAAGGATGGTGAGGCCGTAAGCGCTCGCTAGGCCGACCACAATTATCGGCGTGAGGGAGCCCAGCTTTTGGTTCGAGTGCAAGGCAAGGTCGATTCGCCGCAATGCGCTAGCGAATACCGTGATCGCGAGTGGCACGATGGGAGCTGAGTAATGCGGCCACCACCACCATATCAACGATTCTCCGAAAAAAACAAAGGCAATGGTGAGGAGACAGAACCAAATCCATCGGCTCTTCAAGGTCACGATTAGCACCGCGCTGATCCAGAGCATACTGCACGTGCTCCGGCCGCTGAGGTCGCCTAGTGCACCCAGAAACACCCTGGGTAACCCCCTCTCGAAGTTCCCAAGCACTCTCCGAGCTGCTCGCAAGCCTTGAAAGGGAGGAGATCGGTAATGCTCAGCGAACCTCGCGAGGCGCGCGTTTGTCTGCCGCTCCGGTGGCCGCAGCTTGCTGAAAATGAACACGCCCTGATGGAAGTATTGACGAAGATTCACAGCGTACGGAAAAGTCGTCCACTCTCCCGTCACCGCATGATTATATTTCGCGAGCGAAAATGCGCCTGCAAAAAGCACCGCAAAAAAGGGGAGCACCCAGCATTTGATCTTTGCCGGAACGCGCTGGGTCCGATCGGCAAGGAGCCACCAGCCGATTACGGCGGCCACGGGCACGCATGCCAGAGCCCCCTCGAATGGTCTTGTGGCAGCGAGTACCACGACACCAAACCCCATGAGTAGACTTGAGCTGATCCTGGCATTACGAATGGTTCGACGCATTCCGCCGAATAGCAAAGTCGCCGCCGCAGGCTGCTACCGCCCCGCCCATATAAGACCCGACCCAATACGAAGTCGGGCCACCCAAGGTGACGATCACCAGCGTCGTAACTGCGAAAGCCCAGGGCTTGGAGGTCCAGGCTTGCAACATCCAGCACAAGCTGGCTGCAAAAAGGCCAAAACTCAGCCACACTCCCCAAATGGGATGACCAAAGAGCACCTGTCCGGCCGCAAGCACCACGCCTTGCCCCGGGGGATATTTCGACATATAGCTCGGCACGACTAAAACATGCTCTGATTCGAAGAACCCCGGAAGGTCCGGCGTCGGATTGGTCAAGCGTCCATGCGCAAATGTGTCGGCGGCCAGCAGATAGCTGAACTCGTCGTGTACGTGAGGTTCGGGAATCTCGCCCATCAGCCCAATTGTCGCCGGTATAACTGTTCCGAGCACGGCGCAAATCGCCACGGCTGCGATGGGGTGCCGTATTAATGATAACTTCCGACGAACACTGAAAGTCGACTGCATCGGTTATGCTCCCCGATCGATTGCGGAAATTTTCGGGGCGTAAGCCTCTCGCGATCGATCGCAGAGAAAGACCCCTACCTCAATTGAGTTAGCAATGCCCCCGACCGTTCATCCACGCTCGCTTAGAATCTCGGCAGCGTCCGGCTGATCGCATTCACGAGGGTTTCAACTGCGCCAAACAATTAGGTCAATTCGGCTGGTGTCACCGGTTTTCGAGCCATCACCTGGTACTGGCCGCCAAGGGGAAGTCGGTGCAGCATCGTTTCGAAGCCGCGGAGCCAACGAATGCCCGGGGAAAAATGAACAAAAAGTCGGTCCGAATCACCTCAAATCCTGCCGCCCTAAGAAGACGCTTCGTTTCGGGGGGCTCAACATGATCGCGTCTCGATCGAAAGGAACGCGACTCATGATGTACCTTGTGCCCGGATTCCAAGGATTGTTCTCCCATAGCGCAAAGACACCTCCGGGACGCAGCGACCGATAAATGAAATCGATTGCGTTCGTGCGGCTCGGCAACGGGAATATGGTGAAACACACCATTGCAATACGCGAAGTCAATTTCTCCATCTAGCTCGCACCCGTCCAGATGTTCAAACCGTGCGGCGGACGACCCGAATTGCCGACTGCGCTACGTCCAACGATCGGTTTGATACATCCGTGCCCACGAATTTGGAAGCGTGAAAGAACTCGAAAAACAACGGCGTACTGGAGCCCGTGCCGCAACCAAAATCCATCACCCGGTCGATACGCTCGCCGAACTTCCGTACAACCACGGAAGACCACGCAATCCGAGCCCGCGCAAAAAATGACTTATCTTCGCCCACTACGTCTAAACCGCGCGCAAGCGACGCATCGTACTCGCTTGCATATTGGTCAAATTCTGCCGACTTATTCACGGTCGTGCGAATCCCAGGGTACTAACGGCTGTAAATGTCCATTCAGTGCGCTGCAGCAATTGGAGTAACGTACCCGCAACGGCTCACAGCCTTGAATTATGCATGGCGCGGTGCGCATCATATTGACTCCTGAGCGTAAGTTTGCGCACCGGTCCCAGCATTGTCCGTGGCGGCAAGGCTTTGGGATGGCCCCATTTGGCTCTTCCACACGGATACGACCTTCATTATCAGGGCAAACACGGCGGTTTGCAGAGCGCAAGAGAGGCTAAACGCACCCGCCAGTAGTCGAGACCAGTGCAAGTGGACGTGTGCCGTACCGAAATACTCGACGATTCCAGGCCACAGAAACGCGATTGAAATGGCCAGAAGAGCTACCACGATGAACACCAACATCCGCCCCCGCATCACACTGGCGACGACGTACGGCCAAAAAGCGTTCGCGGTCCCGCGCCGTGGGCCAAATGCCGCCATTTGATAGGTAAGTGCCGTGGCCTGAAGCAGCATCAGTCCGAACGACCCAAGCATGTAGCAGACCACGAACCTGTAGATCATCCATTCTTCCAGTCGCCAGTTCTGGAGGTAGAATTCCACCGGATATGCGGCCAATAGCGCCAGCAGCAGCATGCACAGCGTGAACAGCATGAGCAGAAGCTTCTCGGGTCGATAACACAGGACGCCCGAGAAGATCGTCTGCAGGAATCGCACGCCGTCTCGCACCACGCTCAACTTGCTCCGTCCAATGCGTTCCTCGTATCGCATGGGAATTTCGATCAGGCGCAGGTCGTTCAGCAAGGCTCGGGCGCTCATGGATGGCGTGAAGTGCAGGCCGTCAGGAAGGGGATACAGCCATTTGAGGGACTCGCGGCGCACGACGCGCATCCCGCTTGCAGTATCGGTGACCTGTCGGCCGCAAAGCAGGCCGAGGAGAAACGCGTAGATGCGGTTGCCGAGCCTGCGGATTCCCGGCATCTTGGACTCAGGCCCCAGCCGCGATCCCAGCACGACATCCGCCGACTCCTGGTCAGCCACCCGGCACATTTCGCCAAAATAAAGCGGGTCGCATGTGCCGTCGCCGTCCAGGAAGCCGACCAGGCTTCCGCTACTCTGACGCCATCCCTCTTTAATGGCGGCACCGTAGCCCCGATTCTTCTCGAAGACGATGACCTTCACATCGTCGTAGCTCTCCGCAATCTCGGCGGTTCGATCCGTCGAACCGTCGCTCACAACGATGATTTCCACGTAGTCCAAGCCGGCTGCTTCCTTGATACGCTCTCGCGCAGCGAGGGCGCGCTGCAATCGTCCCCCCGATTGCGTCTTCTTCGTTCAGTGCCGGAATTACGATAACAAGTGAGGGTGCGGATTTGTCGCCCATGAACGGCCCTATCCAAGCAAACGGAATCCGATATTTCCCATGCCGGCCAGAGTTCGAAACCGGTCGAGACTCGGAATATCCTCACATTCTAGCAAGCCACACCTCGGAACAGCGTCTAGCGACCAGTAATTTTTCCGCAATTTCCCCCCCGCCTGCCCTGGTTTCATCGTTCCTATCGTTGGAATCATGCCCCGACAAACCGCGTCGCCGGCGCGGCACCGGTCACGCGGGACTTTCCCTGCGAGACCAGGCACTGTCGGCCACCAAGCCCCCTTCATCTCGTGCGGCTATAATGGATTTGCGACAACCCAATGAACAAAAAGTACCCCCCACCCTGCCTCCTGACACCCAAACCGTGCCCATGCCTACTCTACGCTTCATACTGATCGGCGGGTTCCTGGGCGCCGGCAAAACAAGCACCATCGCCCGCCTGGCACGCAGGTATCAGGATCGCGGATTGAAAGTCGGCATCGTCACCAACGACCAGGCCGCCGACCTGGTCGACACGCACAGCCTGCGGGCACAGGGCCATCTGGTGGGCGAAGTGGCGGGTGCCTGCTTTTGCTGCAACTTCAACGAACTGATCGATACGGTCGGCCGGCTTGAGGAATCCGGCCGCCCGGATGTGATCCTGGCCGAGCCGGTCGGCAGTTGCACCGATCTGGCTGCGACCGTCATTCAGCCGCTAGTGCAGCTCTATCAAGCCCGGTTCGAGGTCGCTCCGTACGTCGTGATCCTCAAGCCGAGTCACGGGCAGCGAATTCTCAGTGGCCGGCAGAGCTCGGGATTCTCGGGCAAGGCGGCCTACATCTTCCGCAAACAGCTCGAAGAGGCCGATCTGATCCTGATCAATCGGATCGACGAACTATCGCCCGAAGAGATTGCCGAACTGACGCAATCGATCGAGAGCGAGCAGCCCGGCGTGCCGGTGCTGCACGTCTCGGCCAAGACGGGCCAGGGCTTCGACGAGCTGGACCGGCGGCTCGACGAGCGGGGCCGGTTCGGCCGGCGGATTTTGGAGATCGACTATGACACCTACGCCGACGGCGAAGCCGAGTTGGGGTGGCTCAACAGCAGCCTGGCTGTCGACGCGCAGCGGCCCTTCGAGCTCGATGCCTTGCTGCGGGGCGTGGTCAGCGAAATCCGCGATCAGCTTGCCGCCGCAGACGCCGAGACGGCCCACCTGAAGGTCATCGGCCAGTGCGACCAATCGTACGGCGTGGCGAACCTGGTCAGCAGCTTTTCCGAGCCGGAACTGTCGATCGCCTCGAACTGCCGCCCGCGCTCCGCCCAATTGGTGGTGAACGCCCGGGTGGGCCTGGACCCGGCGGTGCTGGAGCCTGTGGTTCGGTCGGCCGTCGAGAGCGCGTGCGCCTGCGTTGGGCTTGCGCACTACCTGGGGCGAAACTCGCAGCTTTCGGCCGGGCCGGCCGGTGCCGACGCACGGAAGGATGAAGGCGGAAGGAGGGGAATAAAGGCGGAAGGATGAAGGCGGAAGGATGAAAAACGAGGACGGAAACTGCATTTTCTGTCCTCGTTTTATTTTCTGTCCTCGTTTTTCATCCTTCCGCCTTCATCCTTTCGACTGGCGCGACGAGCCACGAGTTGCCGCCGTACGTCACATAGATTGAATTTTCCTCGAGCAGCCGGCACATGTCCGACATGAACGAGAAGAATTCGGACGCCTTGCCTTTGTCGCCAAATGCGACTTCGTACGCGCTGATGCTCATCTGTGAAAACCTTGGTGCCGTTCTCGCCAACCCACAGCCCCCGAATCTGGCTTACTTCGTGGGTGAACCCGCCAAAGTTACTGATCAGGAAGTCCTCGAACAGTTGGCCGGCAGTCCGCCCCGCGCGACTGTAGCGGGGATCGTTCATCTTAGCGGCCGGGACATAAAAGTTCGCGGTCTTTCCCATCGCAATCAGAAACGGAAGCTTTTTCAAGTGCCTGGCTTTCATCCTTCATCCTTCCGCCTTCATCCTTCTGCCCACAGCCCGGCATGGTACCCGTCTGGGGCCAATGGTCAACCCGCTGCCAGCTTGGTGAGCGGGCCAGCGGCACGTAGAATTCGTCACAGAACCAGTTGATTTGGACAAGGGCGGTTCTTTTTTCGCCGGCGATAACCAGGCATGCCGATTCGTCTCTCCAACATCCGCCTGAGCGTCGACGAGCCCGAGCTGGCTTTGCCGGTTCGTTTGGCCCGAGCGCTCCGCCTGCGCGTGGCCGATATCGGCGCCTGGCGGATTCTGCGCAAGAGCCTGGACGCGCGGGACAAATCGGACCTGGCGTTCGTCTATTCGGTTGAAGTCAGTGTTCCGCAAGGAGAGCGCCGGTTGGTCGAGCAGGCCGCCCGACGCAGCGGAGGCGTCGCGGCAGAACTCTACCGCGAGCCGCCGTTCGATGCGCCGCAGCCGGGAGACCGAGCCGCTGGCCGAGCGCCCGGTCGTCATTGGGTCCGGCCCGGCCGGAGCGATGGCCGCCTGTTTCTTGGCCGAGTATGGCTATCGGCCGATCGTGCTGGAGCGCGGACGGCGCGTGCGCGATCGAATCCGCGACGTGCAGCAGTTCGACGCCGGCGGGCCGCACAATCCCGAGAGCAATTATCTGTTCGGCGAAGGAGGGGCCGGCACGTTCTCCGACGGCAAGCTCACCTGCCGCTGCTCCGGCCCCGACGTGCGCCGCGTGCTGGAAATTTTTGCCGAGTGCAAGGGCAAACCGTCGATCGTCTACGATCATCGTCCGCACTTGGGCAGCAATCGGCTGCCGGCGGTGGTCAAGGCCCTGCGGCGGCGGATCGAGGCCGGCGGCGGCGAAGTCCGCTTCGATTGCCGCGTCGAGGATCTGGATTTGGACGACGGGCGCGTCCGCGGGCTGTTCACTTCGTCGGGCTATCTGCCGGCGTCGGTGGTCGTGCTGGCCATTGGGCACAGCGCCCGCGACACCTACGAGATGCTGCTGGCCCGCGGCGTGCCGATGGTGCCCAAGCCGTTTCAGATTGGCGTGCGGATCGAGCAACCGCAGGAACAGGTCAATCGCGTGCAATATGGCGACGCTCGGCTGGAGCAGCGCTTGGGAGCCGCCGACTACAGCCTGGTGGCCCGCGGATCGACCAACGTGTTCACGTTTTGCATGTGCGCCGGCGGGCATGTGATGCCCAGCGTGTCGGAGCCGGGCTATTTTTCCACCAATGGCATGAGCCTGTCGGGTCGCGCGTCGCCGTTTGCCAACAGCGGCCTGATGATCACGCTCGAGACGGACCAGTTCGGCTCCAGCCACGTGCTGGCAGGCATGCATTTGCAGCGGCACTACGAACAGCTGGCATTCCAGGCCGGCCGCGGCGATTATCTTTGTCCCATTTCGCGCGTCGAAGATTTTTTGCTCGGACGGATGTCGGCCACCGCGCCCCCGTCGAGCTACGTCCGCGGCGCGGTTGCGGCCGACTTGCGATCGCTGGTGCCGCCGATCGTCGATCGCGCGCTGCGCGAAGCGCTGCCGCTGCTTCGATCGCCGCTGGCGCGGCAAGTTCCTGGCGAACGCCACGCTGGTGGCGCCCGAGGCCCGCGGGCAGTTCGCCGGTGCGATTTCCGCGCGACGCGGAAACCCTAGTCAGCAGCGGAACGGACGGGCTGTACCCGATCGGCGAAGGGGCCGGCTATGCCGGCGGTATCGTCAGCGCGGCGCTCGACGGCCTGCGGGCGGCGCGGGCCATCATCCGGCGGTACGCGCCGCTCGACCGCTGAGCGGAGTCAGCATGGGGTCGAAAATCTCGACCTGATTGTCGACCTGCCGCACTCCCTCGACTCGGGCCACGATCGATTCGGCGAATTGCTTTAGTTGCCACATCGGCACCGTGCCCCGCAGCGTCAGCACGCCATTGTCAAAGTAGCAGGTCGAGCCCTTTCAAGAAGAAGTAGGGACTCTGGCGCAACTGGCGCTGGGCCGCCTCGACCACATTGGTGGCGTGCGCCGCATGTTCGAATTGCAGAATGTGAACCATGGAACTCATCGAGAGTGGAAACACGCACCGTTAGACTGCCGACAGTCGACCGGAGGTCAAATCTGTTTTCGGCAAGGGGTACGCGTGTCGCCCCACGGGGCAAGGCAGGTTGGCGGGAGCTATTTGCTGCTTTATCGACCGCGAAGTGCCGAAACTTCAGCCGTTGCGAAAACATCCGGCCGGATGGTTTCTGCGGTTTGCGCTGCGCGAGCCAAGCCGGGCGGAGTGCTCCGGCTTGGCGGGAGACAGGCTTCTCGGGGGCGGGAAGTCGCAATCTTCCAGCACTTACGGCGCAGCAGCAACCGGCCGGGCACTTTGAGGTAGTTGATCACCTCGTTCAAGAATCGAGCGGCGGCGGCCCCGTCGACCAGGCGATGATCGTACGACAAGCTCAGCGGCATCATCAGCCGCGGCTCGACGCTGTCGTCGACCACGACCGGCAACTTGCGCGAACGGCCGGTCAGCAGGATCGCCACGTTGGGCGGATTGATGATCGGCGTCGAATAGGTGCCGCCGATCGCGCCCATGTTGCTGATCGTGAACGTCGAGCCGCGCAGTTCGTCGAGCGAGAACTTGCCGCCGCGGCCCGTTCGGCCACGTCCATCAGCGCCTTGGCGATTTGCCGGAATGCTCAGCCGGTCGACGTCGCGGATCGTCGGCACGACCAGCCCGCGCTCGGTGTCGACCGCCACGCCGATGTTGACGTAGTCCTTGTAGATGATCTGCTCCGCGTCCATGTCGATCGAAGCGTTGATCGTCGGATGCAGCTTGAGCGACTGGGCCACGGCCTTCATCACGAAGGCCATCATCGTCAGCTTGATGCTGCGATTCGACGTAGTCGGCCAGCCCTCCCTTGCGGATCCGCTCCAGCTCGGTGATGTCGGCGTCGTCGAAGTTGGTGACGTGCGGGATCGTCGGCGACGACTCTTGGCCATGTTGACCGCGATCGTCTTGCGGATCGCCGGACATCGGCGAGCGGCGAATCGGGCCCCAGGTGTCGCGATCGTCGGTGCCGGCGGGCAGCGGCGAAGTGCGGCGTGGCCGCGCACAGCCGGCGGCGCGCGCCGGCGGCTGCCCGCCGCGGACGGCGGCCTTGATGTCGTCTTCGGTGATCCGGCCGCCGGCGCCGGTGCCGTTGACCTGGTTCAGATCGACGCCCAGCTCGCGGGCCAGGCGGCGCGTGGCAGGACCGGCCGGCGGCAGCTTGTGGTGCGATTCGGCGGCGGCCGGCTCGGCGCGGCGGCGACGGGCGGCCCGGCCGGCTTTGCGGTTGCCGGCTTGGCGGCCGCGGGCTTGACGGCCGGCAGGCTTTTCGGCCTTGGGCTGGCGGGCTGGCGGAGCTTCGGCCTTCGCGGCTGCGCCGGCGGTCTGGCCGGTTCTGGCCGGGGGTTCCGCTTTCGCGGGCACCGCGGTTTTGGCGTGCCCGCCGGACTCTGCGGCCGGACTCGATCGTCAGCAGCGCGTCGCCGACTTTGACCTTGGCCCCCTTTTGAACGTGCATCTTGGTGATCTTGCCGGCCTGCGGCGTCGGCAGCTCGACCACGGCTTTGCCGGTTTCGACCTCGAACACCGGCTGATCGGCTTGAACCTCGTCTCCCTCTTTGACCAGCACGTTGACGATGTCGCCCGACTCGATGTTCTCGCCCAGTTCCGGCACCTTGAATTCAATCGCATGGAATCCTCTTGGTGATCGCTGGATGCCGTTGCGGACGTCTTCGTCGGAACGATCTGGCCGCGTCCGCCCGGCAGGCCTCGAGTTTTTGATTCGCAATAACGATTGTATGTCAGGCGAACAGCGGGTTGGCCTTTTCCGGATCGATGCCCAAATCGCCGACGGCCTCGGCAACCCGCGACTTTTCGAACTTGCCTCGGCCTGGCCAACTGATACAGCGTGGCCACCGTGATGCATTCGGCGTCGACCTCGAAATGCCGGCGCAGCTCCTTGCGGGCTTCGCTGCGGCCGAAGCCGTCGGTCCCCAGCGCGAACAAGCCGCCGGGTACCCACGGGCTCGACCTGCTCGGCCAGCGCGCGCACGTAATCCGAGGCCGCGATGAACGGGCCCTGCTCTGCCGCCAACTGCCGCTCGAGAAACGACTGCCGCGGCTTTTCGGTCGGGTGCAGCATGTTCCAGCGACCGACCGTGACCGCGTCGCGGGCCAGTTCGGTATAGCTGGTCACGCTCCAGGCGTTGCTCGACACGCCGTACTTCTCGGCCAGAATGTCCTGCGCCCGCAGCGCCTCGCGCAGAATGGCCCCCGAGCCGAACAATTGCACCTTGAGATTCTCGTTGCCGGCGTCCTTGGATGACGACCTTGTAAATGCCGCGCAGGATTCCCTCTTCGACCCCGGCGGGCATCGGCGGCTGGCGGTAGTTTTCGTTGCCGACCGTGATGTAATAGATCGGCGTCTTCGCCCTCCTCGTACATCCGCCGCATGCCGTCGAGCACGATGGTGGCCGTCTCGTAGGCGAAGGCCGGATCGTACGAGCGCACGGTGGGGAAGGCGCATGGCGTTGAGCAGGCTCTGGCCGTCCTGGTGCTGCAAGCCTTCGCCGGCCAGCGTGGTGCGGCCGGCCGTGCCGCCCAGCAGGAAGCCCTTGGCCCGGCAGTCGCAGGCGGCCCAGATCAGATCGCCGATGCGCTGGAAGCCGAACATCGAGTAGTAGATGAAGAACGGAATCATGTTGATCCCGTGCGTGGAATAGGCGGTGCCGGCGGCGATGAACGAGGCCATCGAGCCGGCCTCGGTGATGCCTTCTTCCAGGATCTGGCCGTCTTTGGCCTCGCGATAGTAGAGCAGCATGCCGGCATCGACCGGCTCGTAAAGCTGGCCGGCATGGGCGTAAATGCCGCACTGCCGGAACAAGCCGTCCATGCCGAAGGTGCGCGATTCGTCGGGCACGATCGGCACGATGTGCTTGCCGATTTGCTTGTCCTTGAGCAGCTTGCGTCAGCAGGGCGACGAAGGCCATCGTCGTCGAAACTTCGCGGTCGCCGCTCCCCTGCGTGAATTCGCTTGTACTGTTCGAGCCGGGGCACTTCGGTCTTGACGGGCTTGGTGTTTCGGGTGGGCGCAAACCCGCCCAGGGACTGCGCGACGATGTTTCAGGTACTTGATTTCCTCGCTGTCTTCCGCCGGCTTATAGAACGGCGCCTTCGACACATCCTGGTCGGAGATCGGAATGCCGAACCGCGAGCGGAACTCCTTGAGCTCCTTTTCGCCCAGCTTCTTCTGGTTGTGGGCGACGTTGCGTGCCTTCGCCGGCTTCGCCCAAACCATAGCCCTTGATCGTATGGGCCAGGATCACGGTCGGCCGGCCCTTGGTCTCGACGGCCGCCTTGTAAGCGGCGTAGACCTTCTCCGGGTCGTGGCCGCCGCGGCGCAGCTTCTTGCAGCTCCTCGTCCGAGAGCCCGCGGACCATTTGCTCCAGTTCCGGATATTTGCCGAAGAAATGTTCGCGAATGTAGGCGCCGGGCATGACGGTGTACTTTCTGGAATTCGCCGTCGACGACTTCGCCCATCCGCTGGACCAGCAGGCCGTGCTTGTCTTTGGCCAGCAGCGGGTCCCAGTTGTCGCCCCAGATCACCTTGATCACGTTCCAGCCGGCGCCGCGGAAGATGCCTTCCAACTCCTGGATGATCTTGCCGTTGCCGCGGACCGGCCCGTCGAGCCGCTGCAAGTTGCAATTGATGACGAAGATCAAATTGTCGAGTTCTTCGCGGCCGCCCAGCGTGATGGCGCCCAGCGTTTCCGGCTCGTCGGTTTCGCCGTCGCCCAGAAACGCCCAGACGTGCGCGCCGGAGGTGTCTTTGATTCCGCGATCTTGCAGATACTTGATTGAACCGGGCCTGGTAGATGGCCATGATCGGCGCCAGACCCATCGAGACGGTCGGAAACTCCCAGAAATTGGGCATCAGCCAGGGATGCGGATAGCTGGACAGCCCGCCGCCTTCGGCCATCTCGCGGCGGAAATTCTCCAGATGTTGTTCGGTCAGCCGGCCTTCGAGAAACGCCCGGGCGTAAATGCCCGGCGCCGCGTGCCCCTGAAAATAGATCTGATCGCCGGAATAGTCTTCGCCCTTGCCGCGGAAGAAATGATTGAAGGCCACTTCGTACAGCGTGGCGGCCGAGGCGAAGGTGGAGATGTGGCCGCCGATGCCCAGGCTCGCGTCCTTGTTGGCCCGGACGACCATCGCCATGGCGTTCCAGCGGATGATGCTTTTGATCCGCCGCTCGATTTCGCGGTTGCCGGGATAAGGAGGCTGCTTCGACTCGGGAATGGTATTGATATAGGGCGTGGTGGCGGTGAAGGGCAGTTCGACTCCTTCGCGGTGGGCCTCCTCGCTCAGTTCTTGCAGCAAGAACGAAACGCGTTCCGGGCCTTGATTCTCCAGGACACTCCGCAGCGACTCCAGCCATTCGGCTGTTTCCAGAGGATCGGTGTCCACGTTCGAAGGAATCGTGTCGGCATTGGCCATAGGCCAAACTCCATTGCGGTTGGATGACTATCGGCTCGGTTCGCTGCAGAGCCGAGCCTTCAAGGGGTAGGAAATCCTCGCCGTAATTATCATCCCCGGCCCATTTTGGGTAAAGGGGCGTTAAGTCTTAGGCAGATTGCGGTTTCGAGCAATTCCAATCTCCCTGGTGTCAGGACGTTTGGCTGCGACTCTTGGGTCGGTAAATCTCGGTGGCGGTGCCCAGGTAAACCTCGGCCGCGTTTCCGAGCGTTTCGCTCAGCGTCGGGTGGGGGTGGATCGACTCGACCACGTCGCGCACCGTGGCCCCCATCTCGATCGCCACGACGCCCTCGGAAATCAGATCGCCGGCGTTGATTCCCACGATTCCGATGCCCAGGATGCGGTCGCTCTCCGGGTCGATCAGGAACTTGGTAGAACCCTCGGTCCGTCCCAGGGCCTGGGCTCGGCCGCTGGCCGCCCAGGGATACTTGGCCACCTCGACGACAATGCCCTCGTTCTTGGCCTGGTCTTCGGTCAGGCCGGCCCAGGCGATCTCCGGATCGGTGAACACGACGGCCGGAATGGCATGCGGTTCGAATGCCGCCGGCTCGCCTAGCAGCGCTTCGACGGCCACCTTTCCCTGATGCGTCGCCTTGTGGGCCAGCATCGGTTCGCCCGAGACATCGCCGATGGCCAGGATATGCGGATCGGCGGTGCGCTGCTGCTCGTCGGTCACCACGAATCCGCGGCGATCGATTTCGACCTGGGTGTTCTCCAAGCCCAAGCCGGCGCTGTTCGGGCGCCGGCCAACCGAAACCAACACGCGGCTGAACCGCTCGCTGCGGCTGCCGACGGCGCTCTCCAGCGCCACTTCGATTTCATGTCCCCGATCGGTCAGCGATGCCACCTTGGTTTCCAGGTAAATCCCGGCGAATAATTTTGTCAAACGATCTTGCAGCGGCTTGACCAGATCGCGGTCGGCGCCGGGCAGCAACGTGGGCGTCAGCTCGACCACGGTGACCTTCGAGCCCAACTCGGCATAGACGGTTCCCATTTCCAGACCGATGTAACCGCCGCCGATCACCAGCAGCGATTCGGGCAAGTCGCGCAGTTCGCAGTGCGCCGGTGGAATCCATTACGCGGTCGGTCGGCAGTTTGAACGGTCCGGGAATGGCCGGCAGCGATCCGCTGGCCAAGATGCAATGCTCGAAGGTCAGTTGGTCGGTCTTGCCCCCTTCGTACTCCAGCCGCAGGGTGGTCGAATTCTCGAATTTTCCGCGGGCCTGAATCACTTCCACCTTGCGCTTCTTGGCCAACTGCTTCAGACCGCCGCTGAGCGTTGCAATGACCTTCTCTTTGCGCGACCGGACGGAATTGATATTGATGGCCGGTCTCGGGAAATCGATTCCCCATTCGGCCATTTCCCGGGTTTCGCTGATCACGCGGGCGACGTGCAGCAGGGCCTTGGACGGGATGCAGCCCCGCAGCAGGCACGTGCCGCCAAGCTGCGGCTCGGCCTCGACGAGCGTGACTTGCATTCCCATGTCGGCGGCCAGAAATGCCGCGGCGTAGCCACCCGGCCCGCCGCCTAAAACAACCAGTTGGGTCTCCATCAAAAACTTTCCAACAAAAAAGTGTCGCGGGTCGAATCTGGCCCGACCGTTTGCCTACGCGTGTTGTTTTTGGAAGTCGAGCATGAATTCGCGCAAGTTGCGCACGCCTTCGATCGGCATGGCATTATAGATCGAAGCTCGAATTCCCCCCACCGAGCGATGCCCCTTGAGTTCCAGCAGGTTGCGCCGTTGCGCCTTCTTGACGAACGCCTGTTCGAGCTCCTCGCTGGGCAGCCGCCAGGTGACGTTCATGTGCGAGCGACAGTCGGCCCGGGCATGCCCCCGATAAAAACCGTTGCTGCCGTCCAATGTATCGTACAGCAACTGAGCTTTCTGGGCATTGATATCGGCCATGCGGCCCAGCCCGCCGATCTCGCCGCTCAGCCACCGCGCGATCAGCAGCAGGACATAAATCGCAAAGGTCGGCGGAGTGTTGTAGAGCGAGTCGTTCTTGGCTTGCAGGCGGTAATCGAGCATGGCCGGCAGTCCTTCTGGCGACCGGGCCAGCAGATCATCGCGAATGATGACCACCGTGACCCCGGCGATGCCGGCATTCTTCTGAGCGCAGGCGTAGATCAGGCCGTATTTTGCGACCGGTACCGGCCGCGACAAAAAATCGGACGACAGGTCGGCCACGATCGGCACGCCGCCGGTGTCGGGCAGATCGCGAAACTGCACGCCTTGAATCGTTTCGTTCGACGTGAAGTGAACGTACGCCGAGAGGGCGCCGATTTTCACTTCGCCGGGTCCCGGCAAGGCGGAATAATTTCCGGCCTTGCCGTCCCAGGCCAGTCGCACGGGTCCTTCGAGCTTTGCCTCGGCCAGAGCTTTGCTGCCCCAGGTGCCGGTAATTACATAATCGGCCGATTTGCCAGTGCCGCGCAGCAAGTTCATGGCCAGCATCGAGAATTGCAGGCTTGCTCCGCCTTGCAGAAACAGAATGCTGTAGCCGGCCGGGATGCCCAACAGTTCGCTGAGCAATGCTTTCGCCTCGGCCAGCATCCCTTCGAAACACTTGGAGCGGTGGCTGACTTCGAGCACCGACATGCCCACGCCGGGCAGCGCCACCAGGTCGCGCTGGGCTTCTTGCAGCACAGGCAGCGGCAACACGGCCGGACCGGGAGAAAAATTGTAAACGCGCTGTGTCATGGCCATCTCCTCGCGAGGCGCTTCGCGCCGCCGCGTCCGCTCATTTGCCCTCAGGCGACGCGGTTGAGCCAGGTCGATTCCGACCGAATGAGAGACGCAAACCACCAAGATATCCCGCGCCAGGCACTAGCGCCAAACCCAAATCAGCGGTCCGGCCGCGTCCGCGCGCTGCCCTGGGCGTGGTTTGCCGAATTTTGACGACAAAGTTCGACTCACGGGCGGCTGGGCGGTTAACCTATCGCCAGAGCTTTCGGTTGATTTCCCGGGGCGGGGCGCGGAAGACATGGAAATTTTCGTTTATCGCTCTCGGATCGGGGCGCCGGCGGACGAGGTCTTTCGCTGGCACGCCAGTCCGGGCGCATTTGCGCGGCTCGCCCCCCCCTGGCAGCCGCTGGAAGTGGTCGAGCAACACGGCGGGATCGAGCCGGGCGGAAGCGTGACGCTCTGCGTTCCGGCCGGACCGGCGAAGATTCGCTGGCGCTTGGAACATCGCGACTATGTCGAGGGCCGCCGGTTTTGCGACGTGCAGCTTTCCGGCCCGTTTCGCAGTTGGATCCATACGCATTCGATGGAGCCCGATGGGCCGGACGCTTGCTATTTGGAGGATCGGATCGAATATGAGTTGCCTTTTGGCGGCGTGGGGCATGCAGCAGGCGCCGGCTATGTGCGGCGCGAGCTGGGGCGGTTGTTCGCCTATCGCCATGCCACAACCCTGGCCGACATCGCGGCCCAGCGCTACTTCGCGGGGAGACCCACTATGAGGATTGCCATTTCCGGCGCTTCCGGCTTGATCGGCTCGTCGCTGGTAGCGTTGCTGACTGCGGCCGGGCACCAGGTTGGCCGGCTGGTGCGCGGCGCGCCGCAGTCCGCACTGGACATCCGCTGGGATCCGGCCGCCGGCACGATCGATCGAGCGGCACTCGCCGGCTTTGACGCCGTGGTCCATCTGGCGGGTGAGAACATTGCATCGCATCGCTGGACGAGCGCTCAAAAGCAAAAAATTCGCGCCAGCCGAGTCGACAGTACAAAATTGCTCGCCGAGACGTTGTTGGTCCTGAACCCCCGCCCACAGGTTTGGGTTTGCGCCTCGGCCATCGGTTTCTACGGCGATCGAGGCGACGAGCCGCTCGACGAAGCCAGCCTGCCGGGCGAAGGATTTTTGCCCGACGTGTGTCGCCAGTGGGAAGCCGCCACGCGTCCGGCCGCCGATGCCGGCATTCGCGTAGTCAACGTGCGATTCGGTGTCGTGTTGAGTCCGGCCGGCGGTGCCCTCAAGAGCATGCTGCCGCCGTTCCGCTTGGGCCTGGGCGGGCGCATTGGCGGCGGCCGGCAGTACATGAGTTGGATCGGAGTCGACGACGCGGTCGGCGCCATCCAGCAGGCCTTGATGACCGACACGCTTCACGGGCCTGTGAATCTGGTGACGCCGCACCCGGTGACCAACCAGGAGTTCACGAAAACCCTGGGCCGCGTGCTCCGCCGGCCCACGATCTTTCCCATGCCGGCTCCCGTGGCCCGGATTGCTTTTGGCGAGATGGCCGACGCGCTGCTATTGTCGAGTGCGCGCGTTCATCCGGCGCGATTGCTCACGTCGGGCTATGCGTTCCGCTACCCGCAACTCGAGCCGGCCCTGCGGCACATGCTGGGCAAGATATGATGCGTCTGTACGGCACGAAAGACGACGTCGCGCCGTACGCGTCGGCCGAGTGACTGCGGGACCGGCTGCAAGGGGCCGACGTGCCGGTCGAGTTGATGCCAGTGGAAGATGCTGGGCACGGATTCAACGGCGCCGACGTGCAGCTAACGTTCGACGCGGTGTTCGCCTTCTTTGACAAGCACCTGAAGAACATGTAGCCGTAACACAGGATGCTTGCGCTTTCAAAACCCAGCAGTAACAAACCTCAAACGGATCCTTGGTGGCAGGACGTTTTTTCAAGGTCGGCTACGTCGTTGTTGGTTTGCTGGGGCGAGCCTTGCGCTGGAAAATCCTGCCGCCGAAAGATCCCGGGCCAGTCGCTCGAAACATTAACCGCCGCCACGGCGAAAACATTCGTGCGAGATGGGGCCGTTACTGACTCCCGGCAGGCCGTTACTGACTCCCGGCAGGCCGTTACTGACTCCCGGCAGGATTGACCACATCGACCAGATTGACCACTTGTTCGACCCCTTCGATCTTTTCGACGATCGCCTGGACGGTCTGCTTCAGATAGAAGGTCGGGACTCGGCCACGCAGCGTGACCACGCCGGCCTCGTACGCGGTCGAGATGGTGCGCAGGTAGTAGTACGAGCTTTCGCGCAGACGGCGATCGATCGACTGCAAGATGCCCGCGTTGGGGCCAGTCAAGACTGGCAGCTGGCGCGTGCAAGTCGGAGACGCACGGCGGGGAGTCAAACGGCAGGGTCATGGCGGTTTCCCTTGAAAGTGATTAAAAAGAGCGCACTTGGCAGCTTGCGATTTTTTTGACCTCAGAGCAACCAGGCGGCTCAACCGGGCATCCGTGGAAAGGGCATATCGCGTGCCGAGAAGTCCGAAGACTGCCAAAATCTTCGGCATGATCGATAAAGTCTCGGAAATCAAAGCGTTTTTTGGATCGAGCAGGCCGCGCCAGCCCACGCTGGAATGCAGTTGGTAGCTGTGCGGTTTGTCGGCAATCTAGGCATCGTTTGCCCATCGCAGGGGCAAATGCCATGCGCTCAAGGCCCGCGTGTCCGCTGGCCGAATCGTCATATTCGGACCGTTCGGCAGGCCCTTGCGGCCGCATTGTGGGACGTGTAGCATTGCCGGGTTGAAAGCCGTAAAAACCACCTGAAATGGGGTCATTTTTGGCTTTTCGGGTCCCCTCCAGCCGACGTCTGCCATGACCAACATCACGATTCCGGTGCTCCAGGTCTACGTGTTTGTGCTCGCCGGCTTCATCGGCTACCAGGTGATCACCAAGGTGCCCGCCCTGTTGCACACGCCGTTGATGTCGGCCACGAACGCCATCTCGGGCATCTCGCTTGTCGGTTCGCTGGTAGCAGCCGGTGGCCGTCACGGAAGTTTGGCCACCGCGTTGGGTTGCATTGCCGTCACGGCGGCCACGATCAACGTGGTGGGTGGTTTCATGATCACCGACCGCATGCTCAAGATGTTCAAGCGACAGGAACCCAAGTAGGCGATGTGCTATCACCTGATCCACGCCTTGTTGGGAGCGGTCGCCGAATCGGAGTTGGTGCTGCCCGCGGCCCACTGGCGCGAGTACCTGATCCAAGCGGCGTATCTGACCGCGTCGGTGCTGTTCATCCTCGGCCTCAAAGGGCTGACCTCGCCCGACAAAGCCCGCCGGGGCATGCAGATGGCCGCGATCGGCATGCTCGTGGCCGTGGTGGGCACGCTGTTTCACCACGACATCATCACGCCGGTTTACATCCTGATCGGGCTGGTGATCGGTTCGATCGTCGGCGCCGCGATTTCCATTTGGATGCCGATGACGGCCATCCCGCAGCGCACCGCGATCTCGCATGCGTTCGGCGCCCTGGCGGCGACTCTGGTCGGCATCGCGCATTACCATTACATGACGCGTGCCATCCTGCCGGAGCTCCCCCCCGGTGCCGAAATCCAGCCGCTGAGTTGGGTCGAAATGGCGGCCCTGGGCTTTGAAGTAATGTTCGGCTCGTTGACGATTACCGGCAGCTTGATGGCTTTTGGCAAGCTGCAAGGGCTGCTGCCCGGTGCGCCGATCACCTACAAGTTTCAAAACCAATCCACGATCGGGCTGTTCGTCGTGGCGGTCCTGATGTTCCTTTACCTGGTCGTGACTCCCTCGACGGAACTGCTGCACGCCTGGGTGTTTTACTTGATGGCCCTGGTCGGGCTGGCGGTGGGCGTGCTGATCGTGATTCCGATCGGGGGGGCCGACATGCCGGTCGTGATTTCGCTTTTGAACTCCTACGCCGGTTTGGCGTCGTCGGCCACCGGTTTCGCCTTGGGCAACAACGTGCTGATCATTGCCGGCGCACTTGACGGGGCCAGCGGCTTTCTACTCTCGATCTTGATGAGCAAGGCCATGAACCGCTCGTTTGCCAATGTGCTGTTCGGAGCCTTCGGCGGCGGCGAGACCGGCGGCGCGACGGCCGCGTCGTTGGCCGGCCAGAGCGTCAAAAGCATTTCGGTCGAGGACGCCGCGGTGCAATTGGCCTACGCCCGTAGCGTGATCGTGATTCCCGGCTACGGCATGGCCGTGGCCCAGGCCCAGCACCAGGTTCGCGAGTTGAGCGAGCTGATCGAAAAACGGGGGGGCGAGGTGAAATTCGCCATCCATCCGGTCGCCGGCCGCATGCCGGGGCACATGAACGTGCTTTTGGCCGAGGCCAACATCGCCTACGACAAGCTATTCGACATGGACGAAATCAACGGCGAATTCAGCCGGGCCGACGTGGCCCTGGTGATCGGGGCCAACGACGTGGTGAACCCGGCGGCGCGCAACGATCCCTCGAGTCCGATCCACGGCATGCCGATTCTGAATGCCGATCAGGCCCAGAGCATCATCGTGCTCAAGCGGACTATGAACCCAGGTTTTGCGGGCATCGAGAACGAGCTGTTCTACAATCCCAAGTGCTCGATTCTATTCGGCGACGCCAAGAGCTCGCTGACCAAGCTGGTGGCGGCGGTCAAGGCGGCGTAGCGGCGGGACGCACCTCCGGATGGTATAATCACGGCAGCGCTGTTATCGGAGGGATTTTTATGGCCGCAAGCTTCGCCAGTACCACGTCGACCGCGTTTGATCGCGGGACCGATCCAATTCTCAGCCTCTTCTCCGTTGAGCAAGCTCGCCAGCTGGCCGAATACCGCGGAGATGAAGCGTTGCAGCGCCGTATCGAAGAACTAGCCGGCAAGTGCAACGAGGACGAATTGACCGACGAGGAGCGGGCCGAATACGAGGGTTATGTCCGGGCGAATAAATTCGTCGCGCTTCTCCAGGCGAAGGCACGGAAATTACTCTTCGCGACTGAGCCGTAATGCCTTCTGCCTTCGCGTATGCGCCTAAGAGCGCGCGAGTAGCCGGAAGGGCAGAGGGCCGCAGCCAAAAAGAAGGCGAAGGGATGTTGGGGGGTGCCAGCTTGCATCGGTTTATTGCCGTCGCCGCTGTCTTTGTATTGGTCGCGGGGCTGGTTTGCTTGGCAGTCGTTGCGATCGCCGTTGCGGTAGTGGGCCCGAAGGTCGCTTGGTTCAACGTAGCGCTGACCGGCGGCCTAATGGCATTCGCCTGTCTCGTCCTAACCCGGCGATTGGTAAATTACGAAGTTGACAACCGAATCACCAGCCTCGGCTCCCCAAGCATGCTCGCTTTGCCGCTGTTCTTCGCTGGGATGGGCTTCGCCGTTATGTGCTTGATTGGTTGCGCAAACGTAGTCGCAACGATGCTGCATGGTTGACCAAGCCGCGCTCCGCGTAATTGCAACAAATCTGGCGCCTTTGTCGCCGACCGATCACTGCTAGCAGATTGAAGCCTCGCTCCCGTCTCCCACTCCTCCCCGTTTCCGCAATTTCTCGATCGGATACCGGCCCAAAAAAATGCTCTTGCGGAATTTTGGAGGTTGAGCCTATTCTAGCAACGCTAGGGGCAATCCCGCCTTCCACAACTTTTCAATCGCGCGCCTCGTGGGGGGGCCATCGCGATCGATTGTCATGATTTTTTGTCGCTCTCTCATGAGGGGAGATCGACAGCGCCCTTGTCGCACTGCGAGCCCGCACTCGCCTGCTGCCAGGGCGGGCACGGACGAAACTACCAGGAAAGGAGACCCAGACCATGCTTGTGTTATCCCGGCGTCACGGCGAAAAAATTCTCTTGCCCACCATTGGTGGCTCAATCGAGGTGCTGGACATCAAGGGGGACCGCGTTCGCTTGGGCATCGATGCCCCGGCCAGCGTGACCATCCTGCGCGAGGAGCTGGCCGAAAAACAAGGCTACAGTCCGCAGTCCGCAAAAGCCGCGGCCGAATTGGCGCAGGCTCTCGCCCGGCACAATCGCCATCAATTGCGCAATCAGTTGAACACCGCGACGATCGGCATCGCCGTTGCCCGGCGTCAACTACAGGCCGGTATGTTGGAACTGGTCGATCAGACGCTCTCCAAAATCGGCGAGAACGTGCAGCAACTGGGCCAGCAAGTCGACGTCCTCGCCGGCGGACAGAAGTCGGGCCAGCCCCCCGCTTTGCCCAAGGCCCTGTTGGTCGAAGACGACACCAACGAGTGCCAACTTCTGGCCGGCTTCTTCCGCATGGCCGGCTACGAGGTGGTCACGGCCAGCGACGGGGCCGATGCGATCGACTACCTCGAGCATCACGCGCAGCCCGACGTCATGTTGCTCGACATGATGTTGCCGCGTTGTGACGGCGTGACCACCATTCGACGGGTGCGCGACAATCCCGAGTTCAGCAAACTGAAAATCTATGCCATGAGCGGTCACACGCCCGACGAACTGGGGCTCGACTGCCGCGCCTCGGGCGTGGCCCGCTGGTTTCAAAAGCCGCTCAATCCGGAACAACTGCTGAAAGAAGTCAACGCTTCATGGCGCGAACCGATCTGCGCCTGATGCGGGGCGCGCGGCGGCGTTCATCGCCGGCGCCGCACGAAAGGTGTCCGCCGAGCCGAGACGATACGTCGAGGCAGCGGCTCGGCAGATACCTGGTGAATCTTGGCCCCGCACGGCAGGTCCTTCCGCAGCAGGAGGATCGACGGCTTTGGCGATCGCAGAACAGACAACCGGCGGAATTCGAGGCATGCCCCACCGATTCGTCGCGGCGTTCGATGCCAGCGACTCCCGATTCCGTGAAATCATCGAGCGCAACGCGGACGCCATCCTGATCGTTCAGCAGGCAGGCGTCGTCGGCTACGCCAATCAAGCGGCCGAGGCGATGTTCGGCCGATCGGCCGCCGACATGGTCGGCCGCTACTTCAGCGTCCCGATCAGCGGCGCCGAGACGGCCGAGATCGATCTGCCGCCGTTGGGCGGCGAGCACCGCAGCGCGGAGATGCGGGTGGTCTCGACCCTTTGGCAGGGTGAGCCGGCTTATCTGGCATCGCTGCGCGATATTACGGAGCGCAAGCAGGCCGCCGAAGCGCTGCGCTTTTGGCGCACGCCAGCCAGGCCCTGGCCGGCACGTTGAATTATCCCGACACGATCGAGCAAGTCGGCCAACTGGCAGTCGCCCATCTGGCCGATTGGTGCGCGCTGGACCTGGTCGACGGCGATTGGGTGCGGCGATCGAGCGTGATCCGTCCAAATCTGGCCGACGGCTGCGACCGCCAGAAGTTGGCCGACTCCTGGATGCTCGATCGGCGTGGCGACGGCGCACTGGCGGAAGTGATCGCCGCAGGCCAACCCAGGTTGTATTGCGATCTGCCGGAGTTGCTGGTGGCACAAGCGATCGCGTCGCCCGGCCGCGTCGCCGTCATCCGCCAGCTGGGTTGCAAATCGGCCATGGTGTTGCCGCTGGTGGCCCGGGGGCGAAAAATCGGCGCCATCACCTATGTATCGGCCGGGTCCCCCCGCCGGTTCGGCCCGGCCGAGTTGGCGCTGGCGACCGATCTGGCGCATCGCGGGGCGATGGCGATCGACAATGCCCGGCTGTACGAAGAATCGCAAACCGCGCTCCGCCATCGCGACCAGTTTTTGGCCATGCTGGCCCACGAGCTGCGCAACCCGCTGGCGGCCGTGTTCAGCGCGGTCGAACTGATGCGACAGTCGGCCGAAGATCGGCAAATCCTCTGTCGGGCCGAAGAAGTGATCGAGCGGCAGGGGCGACACATGGCCCGGCTGATGGATGAACTGCTCGACATCTCGCGCCTGACCCATGGCAAGATCGAGCTCCGCCGCAGCGTGCTGGATCTGCGAGAACTGATTCAAGAAGCGGTCGACGCTTGCCGCGCATTGACCGCCAGCCGGCAGCACCGGATCGTTCTCGAGCTGCCCGCCGATCCGCTCTGGGCCAGCGTCGATCCGACACGGCTGGATCAGGTGCTGACCAACCTGCTGCATAACGCCGCCAAGTACATGGGGCCCGGCGGCACGATCCACGTCTCGGCGTGCGTCGAGCTCGGCGGCATCGTGCTGCGGGTTTGCGACACCGGGGCGGGCATCTCCGCCGCCGACCTGCCGCATATTTTCGACCTGTTCGTGCAGGCGGACCGTTCGCTGGATCGGGCCCAGGGCGGGCTGGGGATCGGGCTGACGCTGGTCCGCCATGTGGTCGAATTGCACGGGGGTTCGGTGACCGCCAACAGCGCCGGCGAAGGTTGCGGCAGCGAATTCACGGTGCGCCTGGCGGCGGCCGCGCCGAATCCGGGCCGCGTCAAACCGGTGCCGGCCGCTGCTGCCCGCCGGCCGCTGCGGGTCGTGATTGTCGAAGACAATGTCGACGCGCGCGACATGCTGCAAATGCTGCTCTCGGTCGAAGGCCACGAGGTCGACATTGCCGAGGATGGACGCCAGGGGCTGGCGCTGATTCAGCGCGTGCAGCCGCAAGTCGCGCTGATCGATATCGGCTTGCCGCTGATGAACGGATACGAACTGGCCCGCGCGCTCCGCTCCGATCCTGGGGGCCAGTTGCCGATGCTGGTGGCCCTGACCGGCTATGGCCAGTTGGAAGACCGGCAGCGCGCTCTGGCCGCCGGCTTTGACGAGCATCTGATCAAGCCGGTCGATCTCGACGCGCTGTGCAAGCTGATCGCCCAAGCGCCGGCGGCGGCCTGCTAAAGCGGCGGCGGATTTCTCTGGAATCGCAACGCTCCGCGGTTTCCTTTGCGCTCGTTCGCCGCGCGGCGGCGCATCGATTTGCAGGCTCATGTCGCCTTGGGCCGTGGCGCAAATCCGAGCCTCGGCTGAGGCTAACACCAACCATCCGAAGTTATTGCGCCGTGCCATGTTAGGCGCAGTTTTGGCACATGAGGCGTCCAAAACCGGATTAAACTATGGAGATTCTCGAATTCGCTTTCCCCCCGTGACCGCTATGGAAGACGTTTCGACCGATTCGTCTAAGTTCACAACGCTGTTCGAGCAGCATCGGCGGCAGATTCACGCTCACATTTTTGCCTTGGTGCTGAACGAACACGATGCCTTGGAGATCTTTCAGGAGGCGAGCCTGACGATCTGGCAAAAGTTCGACAAATACCAGCCCGGCACCGATTTCCGCGCCTGGGCTTACCGTATCGCCTACTACCACGTGCTCAAACACCGGGAGCGCTACATGCGGCGGCCGGCGCTGCTGGGCGACGAGCTTTTGGAACGGATCGACAAGGAGTCGGTTGCCATGTCGGATCTGCTGGACGCGCGGAGCGAAGCGCTGATCAAGTGCCGCGAGAAACTGCCGCCGCGCGACCGTGAGTTGCTGGAGCGGTATTATCGGCCCGCAGCCAGCGGCAAGCAGGTGGCCTCCTGGCAGCGAATGAGCATTCGGACGATGTATCGGGCCGTCAGGCGTATCCACGACGTGCTCTACGGTTGTGTTACCCGCGCACTACAGGAGGGCCGCTAATGGCACAGACTTCGCCTGAGGCTAATCGCGAGCTGCGGACGCTTTTGTGGGCTCAACTCGCCGGCGAGCTGGATCCCGCGCAAGGCTCGAAGCTCGAAACCCTGCTCGTCGGCGATCCGGCCGCTCTGAGTGAGTACGTGGCCTACACGCGAATGCTGATCGACATGCGGTCGCTGGAGGCACCCGAATCGTTCGACAATCAGCCGTTCGACAACTCGCCGCTCGGCAAACCGCCGGTCGCAACGGCGCCCGGGGGTGGAATTCTCGGATTCCTGGGCGTCGTCTGGGGAGCGGTCCAGAGCTCTCCGCGGCTGGTCGTACTGACCTTGGGGAGTGCGCTGACCGCCTATTTCGTGGTGGTGCTGGCTTTGATTCCCCTGGCACGCTCCCTCCAGCGCGCCGCCGATCCCCTCCAAGAGCGCTCGGCATCGCCCGGCGCAGAGCAGGCACGAACCACCGACATCGGTTCACTGGTGAGCGGCGGGCAGGCCCGTTGGACTCAGAAGCCGTCGGCGCCCGGAGCTGCGGGCATGCGCGTTGGCGATCGCTACGAGCTCGCCAGCGGTCTGGCCAGCATCGTGTTGGCCCGCGGCACGCGCGTGGCCGTCGAGGGGCCGGCAACGTGGCGCTTTGTTTCGGAGCAGCAGCTGCAGCTCGACTCGGGCCGCATCGTGGCCCAGGTGCCGCCGGCTGCCATCGGATTCACGGTGGTTACGCCCGAGGCCACGATCGTGGACCTGGGCACCGAGTTCGGCGTCGAAGTCGATAAGAACGGCGCCACGGATTTGCATGTATACCGTGGACAAGTCGAGCTGCGGCATTCGCAAACCAAAGGCGTGGCCGCGGCCGACACCGCCAGCTCGACCCGGGTGGCAGCGGGAGAGTCGCGGCACATCGACGGCAGCGGAAATGTTTCAATCGTTCACGCGGCCGGGGCCGCGTCGCAGCTGCGACGCATTTTGACGTCGGACCAGCAGGGCGGTGGTTCGCTCGACCTCGTGGATCTGCTAGCCGGCGGCGACGGCAATGGCCAGCGACGAAATGTCTCGATCGATCCGCGCGACGGCCGCTGCGGAGACCTCGAACTGGTCATCCAGATGAATGGCGACGGAACCTACCACGCGACGCCGCACCATGCCGTCATGGACGGTTGCTTTATTCCCAGTGGTTCGAACGCGGATCGACTCGGCTGGGCATCGCTTCGACTTTCCTGCGACCCACGAGGGCAGTTGTTGTCACTTCTGGGCAGGGCAGCGGATCGCCTGGCTCGACTTTCCGCAACGCCTTGGAGCGATCGACTACGCGGCGGACGGACATGTTTTCCTCTACCTGAATCCCAATAAGGGATTGTGCCTGGACCTGTCGGCGATCCGTCGTATGAGCCGCGGCAAAGCGATCAAGTCGTTCCATGCCATCGGCGGCAACAGTATTCCGCCGGACCATCTCGCGTCCGCTCGACCGGGCTTGCCGCCGCCGAAATGCGATTTCTTCGTGCTGGTTGACGGCGAATTGCGCGTACCAGCGCGAAGGCCTGACACCCGACGACGGCCCAATCCCGATCGAGGTGTCGCTTGACAATGGGGATCGATTCTTGACCCTCGCCGCCACGGACGGCGGGGACACCTATTGGGGCGACTGGATGATTCTTGGCGATCCGCAATTCCTGCTGCGTCAATAGGGCGCCGGTCGGCCGCGTGTGTTTCCGGCGCTGCCGTGTGGCGGCTCTCAAACCGAGATTTTTGTGTTTCTAGCGTGTTTGTGAATTCCAGGCTGCCAAAAATGGCGGCGCACATCTTTTTTCAAGAATGAGGACGATCATGAAGAAGTCGATTCTGTTTGTGGCGGCGGTTACTGCGGTCTCGTTGCTTTGCGGTCGCACCGAAGCGGTGTCGATTTCGCCCGCGGGTCTGGATACGACGACCGGCGGCGATTGGCGCACCGCTTCCGTCGTTAAATCGCTCGACGCCGACCACAACAATGTTTATGGGTCGGAGGGTTACATCGCGTATGCCACCGGGAACCAAGGCGGCGGCGGCTACGGTGGGGCGACCGCCGCCCCCAACCTGCTAAGCTCGTTGCCGGCCTGGGCGTCGCTGGCGTACACCGGCCTCGTAAGTAGTTATTCAGCGGCTTATCCGCTGTTTGATAATCCGGCCGGGGGACCCCAAATAAATTCTGGAATTGCATACGATGCGTCGTTCCAAGCGACGACCGATACCAGCCTCCTAACTCTCACCGTGGGCGCCGCCGAAAGTTTCCGCCTCGGAGTAATCACGAATGGGGCCGGAGCGGCATTGACCAGCCTGACGTTGCAAGACGGAGCCGCGTCGGCCACGGTCAACGTCAATAAAACCTTGGCAGACGACAGCATTTTCCGCTACGCATTTTTTAACGTCACCGCCGGCGTGGGCGACACCCTGACGCTGCTGGCCTACGGTCCCAACGCCGGATCGGTTGCCATCAGCGGCCTGACATTCGACGTGTTAACGGTGCCGGAACCCTCGTCGCTGGTCCTCGCCGGACTTGCCCTGGCGGCCGTCCTGGGCGTCGGTTTCCGTCGCCGCCGAGCAGCCTGAGCGGTTTTCAAGACGGAGTTGTTGCCGCTCATGAAGTCTGCCGCAGACGGCAGGCCGCGCCAGCGCTGAATTTCGCGATCCCTTACTTCTCGTCCCCGGCGGGCGAATCGGCCGGCTTCTCGGTCGCCTTCTCGGCCGGCGGCAGATTCGGATCGAGCTCGGCCGCCTTGGGATCGTAGGGGGGCGCCGGGCCGGGCTTGTCGATCTCTTTTTTCACTTCGCTACAGCCGGCCGAGGCCAGCGCCAAAAATACGACCACCAATGCCGCAATACGCATGGGTTGTTCTCCTCGGGGATCCGTCGGAAGTTTCCGGCGCAGTATAACATGCTCGCAGTACGGATCGGCCGCGGAAACCTGTCTCCGGCTCAGTTACGGCGCAGCCCGCAAGGTAATGCGCCGCACGTCCATCACCGCCGGTCCGGGCTTGGTCGTGGCGCGCAGTGAAAGCCTGTGGCGACCGGCGGCGTCGAGTTCGATCGTGCCGAGGTTGCGCGGAACAAAACGCTGAAAGTGGCCGGTCTCTTCGACTTTGGCGGTGAGTGATTGCCGTCCGACGGCCACTTCGATCTCGGCCCCGCCGGAGCCGGATCCGCAACCCTGCAACAGCTGAACCTCGAACAGGCCCGGGCCGGACGCGTCGAATTCCCACTCGGCCCAATCGTCTGGCTGCACCCAATAGCCGAGCGTGTCTTTGTGCGCTTCGGGTTCGTAGCGCAACTTCGTTGGCAGCGTGCCGCCGTGGACCCGGGCGTCGCGGGCGTACAAAATCACCGCTCCGGCGCCGGGCAGAGCATCCGCTGCCGCGGTGTCGCCGGCAGCAGCCTGGTTCATCAGGCCGCGCCAGGCGGTGAGTTTTTCGGCCGTCGTGCTTTCCCGCTCGTCGGCCGGCAGGCGCGAAACGTCCACATCGTGGTACAACCGGCGCCAAGCGGCGCCGTTGAATCGAGGATTGGCCGCATTGGTCTGGGCACCCACGCCGCGCCGCCAGGCTTCGAGCTTGCCCCGCAACTGCGCCACGCGCCCGGCTCGGCCGGCGCCAGATCGGTGGCCTCGCCCGGATCGTCGGCCAGGCGGAATAGCTCCAAGCGCCCGTCCTCGTAGTGCTCGATTAGCTTCCAGCCTTCCTCCAGAATGGCACCGGCCGGGCGGCCCCCCTGGTTCGAGTAGTGCGGAAAGTGCCAATGCAGGGCGCGCGGGGCTGGCGCCTCGCCCCGCACGATCAGCCCGGCCAGGCTCGTGCCGTCGAACAATGCGGGCGAACCGTTGACCGCCTGATCGACCGCGGCGATTTCCAACAGCGTGGGCACCCAATCGGTGCTCATCACGGGGGTGTCGACCACGGCGCCGGCACGCAGGTGCTTGCTCCAGCGGACGATGAGCGGAATGCGCAGGCCCCCTTCGTAGCAAAAACCCTTGCCCGCGCGGTAAGGCGTATTGTGCGTGGCCGGCGTGTTTGGCCCTTGGGGCACGTGCAGCCCGCCATTGTCGCTGGTGAAGATGATCAGCGTTCGCTCGGCCAGGCCCAACTCGTCGACCTTGTCCAGCACGCGGCCGACGCACGCATCGAGCGACTCGACCAGCGCGGCATACACCGGGTTGAACGCGGAGCGGTGCTCGTCAATCTGCTGGGCTCGGGCGGCCAGCGGGATATAGGGCGCATTGAGAGCCAGGTATAGAAAGAACGGCCGCTCGCGATTGGCGGCGATGAACTGTTCGGCCTCGGCGGTCAGGTCGTACTCGCCTTGGCCCGCTTCGCTCTCGGAAGGCCGCGTGTCGGCCTGGCCCGGATAATCGCTGTCGAAGCCCTGATCGATGGGCGAAAAGCCCTGGCCGCCCAGATGCCACTTGCCCAGGCAAGCGCTGGCGTAACCGGCCGGCTTGAGCCACTGGGCCAGGGTGACTTCTGCCAGCGGCAAGTGTTGCACGGTCTTGGGATGCAGCAAAAGCTGCGGGGGGGCATCGGGTCGGCCCGGCAAGTTTGTGGTCAGGTGCAACCGGGCCGGCGCCTTGCCGGTCAGCAGTGCTGCGTGGGTTGGCGAGCAGACCGGCCCGGCGGCATAAGCGCTCGTGAAGCGCAAGCCCTCGGCGGCGAGCTTTTCGAGCCGCGGCGTTGGCTGATCGCGGCGTCCGTAGCAGGACAGGTCGTTGACGCCCAAATCTTCAGCGACGATCAGGATGATGTTGGGCGCCGGGTCGGCGGCTGTCAGGGCGTGTGGAAAAAGCACACTCGGCGGCGCCACGATCAGCAATGCCCAAAACCATTTATTGCGCATGCGGGTCCACTTTTCCTCAATCGCGGCTGCGCGTTTCGGCGCCGAACAATCCGACCCCATAGTCTGATGCGACGCGTGGCCGGCGGCACGTCTGTAGCGTACCCCCGCCCGCTAACGGAATCAAAGGCCGCACCGGCCGGCAACCGCCTGCGATCACAATTTTTTGGGGCCGCCAACGAATAGTGTTACAGTGAGCAGACCCAAGGAGAACCCAAAGCATGTCGACCGCTTTTCAGCCGGCCAGTACCCACTCGGTAATCATGGGCTATGCGCTGTGGATCTTTGGATTCACCGGCGCCCACCGGTTTTATTACGGCAAGCCGATCAGCGGCACCATCTGGTTCTTTACGCTGGGCCTGCTGGGCATCGGCTGGCTGATCGACCTGTTTTTGATTCCCGGCATGGATCGGCAGGCCGATCTGCGGTATCAGCCCGGACCGTACGATTACGATATCGCGTGGATCTTGCTGGTATTCCTGGGCCCGTTGGGCATCCATCGATTTTACTTGGGCAAGATCGTCACCGGCCTGCTCTATTTGGTTACCGGCGGACTTCTTGGCCTGGGCTGGCTGTACGATTTTTGGACGCTGAACGAGCAAGTCAGCCAGGCCAACCGGCAATTCGTGCCCGCCAGTTGAGCGGACGGTCGCACGCCGCTGCGGCCCGCCCTCGCTTTTCGGCGGCCTGGGCAGTAGGCTGCAACGTCTCGCCCCGCCCTGCTTGTCTGTTCGTCGCCGCGTGATGTTTCTCCCATGCGCCCTGTCGAATCGTTCCCATTGCTGGCCAAGACGTTTACCGGCTTGGAATCCGTGCTGGCCGCCGAACTGTCCGCCTTGGGAGCGCGCGAAGTGACCATCGGTCGCCGCATGGTCGCGCTGGCCGGCGATCAAGAACTGCTCTATCGCGCGAATATTTGGTGCCGCACCGCCGTGCGAATTCTCAAACCGATCGCCACCTTCCAGATCGACCCGGCCGCCGACCCGGCCGAAGCATTACGGGCCGGGCTCGACCAGATCGAATGGGCCGCGCATCTGGACGTGGCCGGCACGCTGGCTATCGATCCGGTGGTCCACAATTCGGCGATCACCAATTCGCTCTACGCGGCCCAGGTGACCAAGGACGCCATTGCCGACTGGTTTCGCACGCGCTACGACCGCCGGCCCAGCGTCGACAAGCACCAGCCCGACCTGCGCATCAACCTGCACATCGACGCCCTGCGCGTGACGGTCTATCTGGATGCCTCGGGCCAGTCGCTGCACAAGCGCGGTTATCGCCGCGAGACAGGCGACGCGCCGCTCAACGAGGTGCTGGCCGCCGGCATCCTGCAACTTGTCGGTTGGCAGCCGGACGAGCCGCTGGTGGATTTCATGTGCGGCTCGGGCACCGTGCCCATCGAGGCCGCGCTCCTGGCGGGCAACATTGCGCCCGGCCTCATTCGGCAGCAGTTCGGCTACATGCGCTGGCCCGACTACAGCGCCAGCTTGCACGAGCGGCTCATGAACGAAGCACGCCAGGCCCGGCGCGTCGCGTGGCCGGTGCGCATTTACGGTTCCGATCTGGACGAGCGCGTGCTCACCGCCGCGCGCGAAAACGCCGCCCGGGCGGGCGTGGCCGATGCGATTCAATTTCAAATGGCCAACTTCGAGTCGGCCCAGCCGCCGGCCGCGGCCGGCACGATCGTGATCAATCCGCCCTACGACGAGCGGCAGAAGGTCGAGCGCATCGCGGCCTTTTATCGCCGGCTGGGCGACGTGCTCAAGCGGCGCTGGGGCGGCTACACGGCCTGGGTGTTTACCGGCAATCTGGTGGCGGCCAAGCAGATCGGGCTGCGCACGGCCGCCAGGATTCCGCTGTTCAATGGCCCCATCGAATGCCGGCTGCTGAAGTTTCCGCTCTTTTCGGCCAGCGACAAGACAGGCGTCGCCGCGGCCGCGACTGCTGTCGATGCAGCGCCCAGCGAAGCTGCAACCGTGTTGAAAAAGGGGACAGGCACCTCGCAGCAGCGCCCAGTGGCCGAGGACGTCACCGATTCGCTCGGAGCCAGTCCCCTTTTTCAACCATCCGCCGGCATTGTCGTGCAGCCGACGACCACCTTGTCGGCCGCGGTCGAGGCGTTTCGCAATCGATTGCGGCGGATGGGGCGGCACTGGAGCCGCTGGGCCCGGCGGCAGGGAATCAGTTGCTATCGGGTTTACGATCGCGAGATTCCCGAGGTGCCGTTGTCGATCGATCGCTACGAGGACCAGCTTTATATCGTAGAGCATTCGCGGCCCCACGGTCGCACGCCGATCGAGCAGCAGATTTGGTTCGACGTTCTGGTCAAAGCAGCCGGCCAAGAGCTGGGTGTGCCGGCCGAGCGGATTCACGCCCATCGCCGCGAGCCGTCAGCCCGGCCGCCGCGCGTGCGGGATGAGCAGCAAGTGTGCGAAGCGGGCCACCGGCTGTCGGTCAGCCTGTCGAACCGGACCGACGTGGGCTTGCCGCTCGACGAGCGCGAACTGCGCACGTTGATCGCTGCCGCGGCGCCGGGCAAGCGATTTCTAAACCTGTTCGGCCGGGGCGGAGCGGCCAGCCTGTTTGCCGCCGCCGGCGGAGCACTGGGCAGCCTGACGATCGAGAGCTCGCCCGGCCTGGCCGCCTGGTCGCGCGGCAATTTGGCGCTTGTGGGCTTTGCCGAGCCCGACCATGTGGTGATCGAGGCCGGTGCGGTGGAGTTTTTGGAGCGCCTCGCCGGGCAGCAGGCCCCGCCGTTCGATCTGGCGCTGGTGGCTCCGCCCAGCGGTTATCATCGCCGCGGATCGCAGAAGGATTGGGACGCCCGGCCCGAGTTTTTGCACTTGCTGGCCGCCTTGCTGAGGGTGATGTCGGAGGGGGGCACGATCTATTTCGTAACTTCCGTCCGTCGATTCCGGCTGGAAGCCGGCGATTTGCCCGGCGCAACGATCCGCGAAATGACCCGGCGCACGGTGCCGCCCGACTTCAAAGCCAAGCCGCCGCACCGATCTTGGTCGATCGTGCGGGCAATGGTGGGTCCGGTATTTGATTAGTTTTAGCGCGGCAAAGC
Organism: uncultured Planctomycetaceae bacterium; assembly: GCA_963793635.1. GTDB lineage: Bacteria > Planctomycetota > Planctomycetia > Pirellulales > PALSA-1355 > CAWCAX01. The sequence continues at coordinate 1,740,816 of CAWCAX010000004.1, read as the reverse complement.
CGCAACCGCGTAAAATCAGCGCAACTGGCGCGGATCTTACTAGAGAGCATCGCCGGATCGTGTCCACAGCTTGCGATCTCCGATCGCCCCGATAGGGGCCCAAGTCAATAGCCGTGGGCAATCGCCCGCGGAATCCAGCGACGCGAAATCTCCGCTCGACCCCAACAGGGGTCGCACTTCACGGGCTTGACGCACCGTCGCGCTGAAATTGTCGGGCGGGCACGACAACCACGCCCTTCGTTTGACCCCTCGCGGGGTCACTGATATTTGCGCGGAAGCGCGAATCCCGTGGGCGATTGCCCACGGCTATTGAATGGAACCCCTGGCGGGGTTTTTCTGCAGAGCGCTACCGCTGAACTCATCCGCCGTGCGCCCTTCGGCGTTGCGCCAGAGACCCCTTGGCGTGACAGGGTCACAGCCCCCTTAAATCTGCCGCAGCTTGGCGGATTTGTCGGAATAACATCGCCGGGCTGTAAAACGCTGTTACAATCGCAGTGGCCGCGAGGCGGGATTGGCTTCCGGTTCAATTCACATGTTTTCTGCGGTGGCACACCCGGGTGAAGTATGGCGAGCGATTCCGCTGCAAGCGCCACCCATGACGGATCATCGGGCCCTCGGCCGCCGCAACCTAAAAGGCGCTTACTGCGCTTCAGCTTGCGAGCGATGTTGCTGCTGGTGCTCCTAATCGCGATCACCTGCGGCTGGGTCACAAATCGCATGGAGCGGAAACGGCGCGAGGAAGCCGCGATCAAAAGCGTCTCCGGTACGGCTAGTTTCTCATGGGATTACAAACAGGTCCCGTTCGGGTCAAACGGTCACACATCGGTGCCGGCCCTTCCAACATGGCTATGGAACTTGGTTGGACGAGATTTCCTAAACGAGGTCGTGGGGATCTCGTTCAGGGAGAACGCCTCTGACGACGATCTCAAAGCGTTGATTGCGTTCGACCGCGTCCGCGTCCTTTGGACGCACCCCAGTATGGGTGGTTGCGGCAGCCCCCTCCCCGAACCGACACGCTGCCCGGTTGCTGAAATCACGGACGAAGGGCTTAGGCACATCGGACGACTGGCAAGCCTCGAAGAACTGCATATCGACTGCAAGCGAGTCACTGCTGCCGGACTTCGGCATTTGAGCGGGCTGACCCATTTGAAAACGTTGTATCTTTCGTGCTCGCCGCTGACCGCCACCGCGCTAGACGCTCTCGGAGCAATGCATCAGCTTGAAAAACTGGCCATTCATGTTGAGGGGCCGAACGGTAACGTTTGCCGACTTAGTGACACGGACCTCGAAAAACTTCGGGAGCTAACGGGGCTCAAAGAGCTGCACATCGATTTTGCAGACATTACCGACGCAGGGCTCGCACACATCGGCCGCATGACGCAGTTGGAGAAATTGACTCTTAGCAGCAAGAAAATGACGGACTCTGGATTGAAGAACTTGCGAATGCTGACGCGAGTCAGAGAGTTGTCGCTCTCTTGTGCGCTTATAAGCGACGAAGGACTGGTGAACATTGCCCAAATGCGAGACCTTGAATCGCTGAATATCTATGGTACCCAAATCACCGGCGCCGGTTTCGCAAACGCAGGCGCGTTGCCCCGGCTCCGGTATTTGTGGTTCGGGGAAAATATCGTTTCGGCGTCAGGATTCGGAGCCATCGAGAATCTTCGGGAATTGGAAGACCTCAGCCTATCTGGGCCCGAGATCAACGATGAGGCCTTAGCGCATATCGGAAGTCTGCCTAAACTTAAGAACCTGGATGTCCAAGGAACCGAAATAACGGACGGGGGCTTGAGGTGCCTTTCCGGCCTTACCGAACTGCGCAGGGCTCGCTTCGCCTCGAACGTCCGCCTGACCGATGCCGCAATGGAGCATATCAAGGGGTGTAAGGAGCTTACCTACTTGTCGATCGATGGTTGGGAGGTCACTGGAAAGGGTGTGATCTATTTACAGGATTTGCCAAAGCTGATGTCCTGGTTCAGCGGGAATTGGAATTTCGAGCGGTGGGTGTTAGCGAATCGTGGGTTGACTACGCGACGAGTTCGGCCGCTGCGGCGGGGCCTTGCAGAGGGCGCTCATTGCCGCCCCTCTGCACTCCCCGGCTAGCCTCTTCTCCTGTTCTGGTTGCATTGGGCGACTCGGTATTCGCCACACGACGCAGCGTGCGGGCGGCTTCCAACTTGCGATCACGTTCGGCGAAGATCACGCTCTCCAGGCCCGCCAGCTTGTCGGCCGGCGTGATGTAGCCCAGCGCGCTGTGCAACCGCACGCCATTGTAATGCTCGACGAACGACGCCACCACGCGCTGCGCCGCCGCCAGATTGCTCGGCGCGGCGAGCCGGAATCGCTCCTGTTTCAGGCTGCCATGCCAACGCTCGAGCTTGCCGTTGCTCTGCGGGTAGTAAGGGCTGGTGCGCACGTGCGTGATGCCCGTCAGACGCACGAACTGCTTGAAGTCCTTGGCGATGAACTGCGGCCCGTTGTCACTGATGATCCGCGGCCGGGCGCTGGGGAAGCTTTCCAACGCCCGCTGCACGATCGTCTCCACGTCGCGTTCGGTCATGTTTTCGCGGATCTCCCAATGCACGATCAGCCGGCTGTAGCCGTCGAGCAGCGAACACAGATAGTAAAACGTGCCGCCCAGATTGAGATACGAGATATCGACGTGCCAGTGCTCGTGGGCCGCGAGCGGTTGCACGAAACCGGTCCCTTTTTTCGAGGGTTTTTGCCATTTGCGGTCCAATCGCCCGGCCTGTTTGAGCACCCGATAGACGCTCGCCGGGCTGACCGCCACCACGTCGTCGTCGAGCATCATGAACGCCAGCCGGCGATAACCTTCCAGCGGAAAGCGGGCCTGATAATCGCAGATCGCCCGCTGCTCCCACTCGGCCAGCCAGCCATCGCGCGGCACCTGCCCGTTGTGTCCGTTAGGACGGCCGTAGCGCTGTTGCCACTGGTAGAACTTGCTCGCGCCAAGCTCCAGCCAGGCGAGCAGCTTTTTGGCGGGCACCTCGGCCCGCCCCGTCCAGTGGCGCACGTAGTCGACCACGGCGTCGCGCGTGTCGTGGGGAACCCAGCTTCCCTTCAGAGTTCCCCATTGAGTTTTTTTTCGCGGACGTTGGCCTCCATCAGCTCGGAGATGACTTCGTTCTTCTGGGCCAACTTGGCTTCCAGGTGGGCAATCTTGCGGTCCTTGACGGCGTCAGTGCCGGCTTGGCGGCCCGGCTTGCGCTCGAAGATGGCGGCGCCGTGCTCGAACAGCTGCGCTTGCCAGTAATAGATTTGGCTGGGCTGCAGGCCGTGCCGATCGCAGAGGTCGGAGATCGGCACCTTCTCGACAAGGTACTGCTTCAGGATGGCCAGCTTCTCGGGGCCGGCGATGCTCTTACGCTGCTGACTCATGGAATCCTCCAGGCTTCAGGGTTATGCTAACCCCGTCACCCGAAAATTCCAGTTCCATCTGAGGCAGGACACTGACTGAGTTGACTGTCGAGGGAGGCAAGCTCGGTGATGACGGCCTGGTACCGTTCGCACGACTGACGCAGCTTCGCGAGCTCACCCTGCGTCGCTGGTCCGAAAACAGCATTCCCCAGAATGGGATCAACAAGCTGAAGCGAGCGCTGCCCAACTGCGAAATAAGTCCGTAGGGCGTCGGGGCGTAGCGCAGCTCTACCCAGCTCGGCATGCACCGGCGTTCGTTGAACGCCGGCTATTTTCGTTATGAAGAAGCGGGACGTGGCTGGCCGCTACACCAACCCCCACTTCTTGCGCAAAAACCAGTCGGCGCTCAGCACGCCGACGAAGAGGGCAAAAAACGGCCAGGTGTCCCAGGGCGTCTCTTTCACCTCGCGCTCGACTTGCCGCTCCAGCGGCTGCTGCTTGATCTGCTCCAAGAGCGCCGGCAACTCTTCCGGCGCCAACAGCCGGCCGCCGGACGGTTCGCTCATCTTGGCCAGACTGGCCAGCAAGCTGGGATCGGCCGCCGCGTTGTCGAGCTCCAGGTCCTGCTCGTAAATCAAGAAACGCGCGATCGGGCGACGCCCAGATCCTCGCCGCCGCGCGACGCACTGACCACCAGCGAGTAGTCGCCGGCCTGCTGCGTCTCGGTGAACAGGCCCGACATTTCGTCCGTTCCGCGCGCCAGGTGCACGGGGCGCACGGTACCGTCGGGCAACGTCACTTCGGCCCGGAATTGGGCGTCGTCGTAGACTTCGCCCTGGGGCGATTTGGCGCCCGCGCCGAACTCGACGCGGCCGCCGGGCGCAAACCGCCGCTGGGCCAGTTTGATCCAGACGTTGCCTTCGGTCTGCTGGTCCTTGTGCGCCAGCCACAAAATGGCCTGCCGCCAGAATCGCTTGTGCTCGGCTCTCGTGCCCGCCGAGCCACCAGCGCCAGGTCGAGTCGACGGCCAGGGCCATGACGCGGCCGCCGGCCTCGGCGGTGACCAGCAGCGGCTTGCCGTCGGGCGTTTCGGCCAGCACCTGCGCGCTGGGCTTGATGCGGTCGAACTTGTTGGCGCCGTCGAGCGGCGGCAGCTTTTCCCAGGCCGTGCGGTTGTTGTCGCCCGAGGCCAGTTGCAGCATGAAGTGCCGGGCGCCCAGCCGCTTGCTGGGGACCATTTTGAGCGGGCCGGGCAAATGCAGTTGCGGCAGGATCGGTTCGCCGTACTTGTTGCGATCGAGCGGTGTTCATCACGATCGGCAGCAGGTCGGCCAGCGGCGTCTCGCCGTAGCCGCCGGGGGCGAACGTGTGCAGTCCGCCCAGCATCAGCAGCCCGGCCCCTTGATGGACCACGCCGGCCAGGGCCGCCAGTTCGTCCGGCCGCAGCGATTCGCTATCGATGTCGCCGATGACGTAGACGTCGTATTTGCCGCGGGCGAAGTAGGGCTTGAGGTCGAGCGACCGCTTGCGGGCGTCGCGTTCCGGCAGACGCAGATAATCCACCTTGATGTCGGCCGAAGCGTCGAGCGAGCGGCGGAGAAACTTTTGTTCCACGCGCAGCGGCCCTTCGAGATAGAAGACGTTCAGCCCCCCTTTGAGCACGGTGACGAACGTGCTCAGCTCGTTGTTGGTGGTGACGATTTCGCCCGGCTGCTTTTCGGCCCGCACGGTCAGCTTGTATTCGCCGGGCGTGTCGGGAATGTAGCTCATTTCAACCGGATGCGAGACGCCGTCCTTGGCCGAGTTGCAGGTCCTTGGTGGCGACGACCTCCATCTCTCCTTTGGGCGACTCGAACAGCAACTGCACCGGAATGTCCTGGTTCACCAGGCCGTCGATCCGGACGTTGGCCTGCACGGCCAGTTCGTTCTTGACGAACACCGTGGGATTGACCAGCAGATCCTTGATCGCCACGTCGCGGGCCTGGCCGAGTCCGCGGGCCTGGCCGAAGGCGAGCGCATAGAGCGGAAAGCCCAGGTCGGCCAGGCGCCGGGCCGGATTCTGCGGCGCCAGGTCGTGCGGGCGCATAGGCCCGCTGGGCCCCGTCGGACAGCAGGATCACGCCCAGCAGTCGCTTGCCGGCCTCGCGGCGCAGAATCTCTTCGAGCGCCGCGCCGATGGCGGTTTGCTCGCCCTGCGGCTTGTCCGGCAATTGGAGATGGCCGTCGGTCCATTCCTGGGGATGCGTGTCGACGTCGAACGCGTAGGTTTGCACCTCAATGTCCTGTTTTCGCAGCTCGTCGAGCGCCGGAGCCGCTTCGCCCAGCGTATCGCGGAGCGATTCCCAGCGCGTCTTGCCGCCGAACGAATCGGCCACGCCCATGCTCCGCGACTGATCGGCCAAGAGCACCAGCGTGGCCGGCTGACGACGGCTCTCGGTGTGGATCAGCGTCGGCCGCCACAGCGACAGAATGGCCAGCACGGCCGCGACCAGACGCAAGGCGGTCAGCGCCAGACGCCGACGCGGCGTCAGCCGATCGCGGGGGATGCCCACCAGGCCCACCAGCACCAGCAGTCCCACGGCCAACAGGGCCGCCAGCCAAGGGCCGCCCACCGGATCGACCTGCCACTCGTGGCTCATGGCGTCACCGCGGATTGGGGATTGGCGACGTCAGCCGGCGGCGAATCGGCGGCGAGCGGATCGCTTGGCGGACCGCCACCGGGCGCGATCGCCGACTCGGCCGACGGCTGCCGGCTGGCCTCGCGCTCGTGGGCGAAACTCGCCGCGGCCGAGCGCACCTGCTGATTGCCGGGCCGATAAAAGCGGTTGGCCAGCAGTTGCTCGCCGGCCAGCGCGAGCACCAGCAGCACGATCAGCAGCGGATAAAGTTCGCGGCCCACGCGGCCAAAGTTCACGTCGCGCACGATTTCGTCGCGGCTGCGCGCCACGCGGAACGGCGTTCGCCGAACACGGCTTTGAGCTCGTCGGGCGTGGCCCGCTCGAAGTGGCTCAGCGCCGCGGGCAGATTGACGCTGAAGCCGAGCCGGGTGCCCTGTGTTTCGCCGCCGGCACTCAGCCGATAGTTGCCCGCCTGATCGGTGCCGGTCACGACGATCGCGTTTTGCCGCTCGTCGACCGCCTGCCGCACGGGATCGCCGGTGGGCGGAATGAGCGAAAAGATGCTGTGGTGCTGATCGGCGGCCAGGCGCACCACCGCCGTTTCGCCGGCCAGATAATTCAGCTTCGAGTGGGTGCTGCCGGCCAGGTAGTACATCATCTCGTTGGCCAGCATGACGAACGGCCAGGGTTCTTCGCCGGTCGGCAGCATGTTCCAGGGATCGCTGCGGCCGGAGGCATCGGACACCGGAGTGGTCATGCGTCAGCACGCGGCCGCGCCCCAGCGGCCGATCGACCAGCGCCGGCAAGGTGTTGGCGTAGGGAATCACCACGCCGGCGCCCGGGTTGAGCGGGCCGAGCGTCCAATACTTGTAGACCGGAAACGCATCCCAGGGGATCGAGCTTTCCAGCGGGCGAAACTTGGCCAACAGCGGATGTTCGAGGTTCTCGGGAGCCAGATACGTTTCGTCGCGCGACTCGCGGAGCAGCTTGCCCGGCAGAAGCTGCTGCGCGGCCTCCTGGTTGAACGAATCGATCGGCTGGGCGCGGCGGCCCAGGAAGATCGCCACGCCGCCGCCGCCCGACGCATAGGCGGCCAATTGCCGCCAGGCGTCGTCGGTCAGGGGCGTGGGATCGAGCAGGCACACGGCGGCATACTCGGCCAGCGGCTTTTTGAGCAGGTTGTCGAGCGGCACGGTGTCGCAGCGGAACGCGGCCGCGCCTTTGATGCGCAGCGCATAAGGCGCAATCGCCTCGCTCAGAAACAGCGTGTAATCGTCGGTCGGCTTGGGCGAGGCCAGCAGCACTTTCCAGGCGGGGGTCACGTCGACCGTAAAATAGCGGGTGTCGTCGGCCGCCAGCGCATCTTCGCCCGCGATTTTCACATAGCCCTGGTGCAAGCCCGGCTCCAGGCCGCGCAGCTGAAACTCGGCCTGGGCTGCTGCCGTGCTTGTCGAAGCGGACGATTTCCTGGCTGCGCTTGCTGGGCGTCTGCGCCGCGTCGAGCAGATAGAGTTCGACGGTGCGCTCGGCCGGTCGCGCCGGCGTGCGACCAGTTCGACCTGGATCACCAGCGGCACGCCCTTGGAGACCGCTTCGCTGGACAGGCGCAAATCCGTGATGCCGAAGTTCTGCGGCTCCTCGACTCCCACGTCGATCAGATACAGCCCCGTGCCCGACTCGTCGGCCAGTTGCTTGCGGAGCGATTCGGTGGCTTGCGGCGACCAGTTGGAGCGGGCCAGATCGGTGAAGACGTAAACCTCCTTGCGCTGCTTGGTGGTTTCGCGCAGCAGCCGCAGCGCATCGCCGAACGTCGTGGCCAGCGGCGACCCAACCGGGCTGGGCTTGAGCCGTTCGATGCGGTTCTTGGCGGCCAGCAGATCGAACGCCCGAGCTTCGGACCCGTAGCGCGAGTCGATCACCGCCACTTCGCTATCGCGCGGCAACTGCGACAACAGCCACAAGCCGGTTTCGCGGGCCGACTCGAGCCGCGTTTGGTTGTGATGGCGATATTCCATCCGCGGGCTGGTATCGAAGACCAACGCGGCGGCAACCGGCGCTTCCTGATCGCCCAGCCAGCCCGAGCCTTGCAGGCTGGGACGCGCCAGGGCCGCGGCCAACAACAGCATGAGCGCCATGCGCAGGGCGAGCAGCAGCAAGTGCCGCAGCTTGAGCTGGCGGCGATTGGCGCTCTCGCGCTGCTTGATGAACCGCAGCGCCGGAAATTCCAGGTGGCGCGGCTGGCGGCGCATCACCAGGTGCAGCGCCAGCGGCACGCCCACCAGGAGCGCATCCCCACAAAAAAGCGCGCATCCAGAAACGACAACTGCCACATTTAAAATCTTCCTCGTCGGCTGGCCAGGTAGCCGGTCAACGCCCGATCGAACTGCATGCTGGTGTCGAGGCCCACGTAATCGATCCCGCTTTGAAAACATTCGCGCCGATAGTGCTCGCAAAACGCCTGCACCTCGGCCAGGTAGTCGGGCCGGAAGCCGCTGGCGTCGATCTGCAGCTTGTCCTGGGTTTCGGGCTCCTCGAATTCGACCATGCCGTCGAACGGAAAATGCACTTCGGCCTCGTCGAGCACGTGGAACAGAATCACGTCGTGCCCGCCGATGCCGCAAGCGGCGCAGGGCTGATGCACCGGCTCGGGATCGACCAGCAGATCGGTGAACATCATCACCAGGCTGCGGTGGCGGAGCATGGCCGCGATTTGGGTCAGGCTTTTGCCGATGTCGGTCCGCCCTGGGGCCGCAAATTGGCCAGCATCGACAGCACCTGGCCCAACTGGGTGCGCTTCGAGCGCGGCGGCAGGCTGTGGCGAATCTTGTCGTCGAAGGCGATCAGCCCGACCGGGTCCTGCTGATGGATCATCAAGTAGCACAGGGCCGCGGCCAGGCAGATCGAATAGTCGAACTTGGTCAGATTTTGGCGATAGGTGTAGCCCATCGACCGGCTGAGGTCCATGACCAGGTAGCCGGTGATGTTGGTTTCGGCCTCGAACTTCTTGATGTAGTATTTGTCGGTTTTGGCGTAGACCAGCCAGTCGATATCCTGCGGATCGTCGCCGGCGGTGTATTTGCGATGTTCGCTGAACTCGACCGAGAAGCCATGGAACGGGCTGGCGTGCAAGCCCTGCAAAAACCCTTTGACGATGAACTGGCGCGCGCAGATCGAGCCGGGAGATCTGGCGAATGACTTCCGGCCGGAGGTATTGTTCGACGGCTGGCATAAGTCGGTCGAGGGAAGGAAGGGAAGACGAACCGCAAAGGCGCGAAGAGGACAGCAGAGAAAGCTGTACGCGACGAGTTCAGTGTAGATTGTTTACGATACGCTTGATGCCGTCCTTGAGGAGCGACACGTTAAAATTGATCAGCAGGCCGAGTGAACAGCGGGATAATTTCAAGTAGGTCAATAATTGAGCATCGTGGATCGGCATCAGTTGCTCGACCGTCTTCAATTCGACAATCACAATCTCCGCGACCAAAAGATCGATCTTGAAGTTGCAATCGAGTGAGACATTCTTGTATTTGAGCGGCAGGGCGACTTGTCGCCGGCAAGGGAATTCGAGTTGCGTTAATTCGTACCACAGGGCTTGTTCGTAGGCCGACTCGAGCAATCCTGGGCCCAGTTCGCGATGGACGTTCGATCGCGGCGCCGATGATCAATCGGCTCAGCTCATTTTCTCTGCCCGAGGGATTCTCAGGAGCTGACTGTGCCGTCATTTTCCGGACACATGATCGCTTGTCATGATTTTTTCGCGATTGCTGCCGTCCTGTACTCATTTCCCGTCTCTGCTCCTTGTCACTCTGCGTCTTTGCGTCTTTGCGGTTTTCTGCCGCAGTCCTTCCCTAGCCCGAGAATTTGGGGATTTCCGGCGTCGGCAGCTCGCGCATCAGGCGCTGGATGACGTCTTCGGTCGTCAGGCCTTCGGCCTGGGCCTGAAAGTTGGTGCTCACGCGGTGCCGCAGGACCGGAATGGCCACCTTGCGAATGTCCTCGATGGCCACCGAAAAGCGGCCGTCCATCGCGGCCAGCGCCTTGCCGCCGTGAATCAGGAACTGGCCGGCCCGGGGCCCGGCTCCCCAATCGACCAGCTCTTTGACGAACGCCGGCGCCGCCGCGTCCTTGGGGCGCGTCGCCCGGACCAGGGCCGAGACGTACTTGATGATGTATTCGCTGACCGCCACTTTGCCGACCAGGCTTTGCAGGTTGAGGATCGCGCGGCCGGAGAGCACCTTGCGGACTTCCGGCTTTTCGTTGCGCGTGGTCGAGGCCAGAATCCGCTCCTCCTCGTCGGCCGTGGGATAGTCGACCTTGATGTTGAACATGAAGCGGTCGAGCTGGGCCTCGGGCAGCGGATAGGTCCCTTCCTGCTCGATCGGGTTTTGCGTGGCGATCGTGAAGAACGGTTCCGGCAGGTTGTAGGTCGTCTGGCCGACCGTGACTTCGCGCTCCTGCATCGCTTGCAGCAAGGCGGCCTGGGTTTTGGGCGGAGTGCGGTTGATTTCGTCGGCCAGCAGAATGTTGGTGAAGATCGGGCCTTCGACAAAGCGGAATTGCCGCCGCCCGTGCTCGTCTTCGTCCAGGACGTTCGTGCCCGTGATGTCCGAGGGCATCAGGTCGGGCGTGAACTGGATGCGCTTGAACTCGATGTCCAGAATCCGGGCCAGCGTGCTGACCATCAGCGTCTTGGCCAGGCCGGGCACGCCCACCAGCAAGCAGTGGCCGCGCGTGAAGATGGCGGCGAAGATTTGCTCGATCACGTCGCTCTGGCCGACGATCACCTTTTGCAACTCTTCCTGCATGAGTTGCCGGTGCTGGCTGAATTCCTGCAGGATGTCGCCGAGACTGCGGGGCTTGGTCGTCAACGCGGTTTCCTTGCTCTGGATGCGGCTGGCGCTGTAATTTCCACACGCGGGCTGGCGTCTATGCTCTCTAGATCCTTATTTTAACCCCCGCAGCCCCTGGCAGTGGAAAGGAGACTGCCGTTCGCTCTGCCGCCGTAAACGGCGAAGCTTGAGCAGCCTTGCGGCGCGGTCGACCGGGCCGGTCGCCTTGGCGCGTAGTGGCGGCCGACTGCCGGCCGGCACTGCCGATTCTTCCGATTTTGCGGCCGCCAAGTGCAGCGGCCGTTGCCAGGCGTGCCACAGCCGCTGTGCCCGCCGCCTTGCATTTGCCGCTTATGCCGGCCAATGCCTAAGATGCATAGAAGGCGACGCGCCACTTTCCCCGGTTCTGGCCACGCCTGTCGGCAGGGAGTGTCGAGTTGCGACTTAAACTTGCGACTTGTAGTTTGACTCCTGGCCTGCTGCCTCGTGCCGGTCAGGCACGCGACCGCGGCCGACGAGAAAGCGGGCATCACGGCCGAACAGGTCGCCAAGGCGATTGCCGGCGGAGTCAAGTTTCTCAAAGACCAGCAGGCCAAGGCGGGCCGCGACAGCGGCACCTGGACCGATAATCCGGCGATTTATCACGGCGGCATCACGCCGCTGTGCACGTTGGCGCTGCTCAACTGCGGCTGCGGGCCGGACGACGAGGCGGTCAAGCGAGCGCTCAATTATCTGCGCAACTTCCGCCCGACGACCACCTACTCCATGTCGCTGCAGACGATGGTGCTCTGCGCCGCCGATCCCAAGGGAAGCAGGCTCCAGATCACCAGCAATGTCCGCTGGCTGGAGAACAACCAGATCAAGGACGGCGAGCGGGCCGGCATCTGGTCGTATCCCACCCCCGGCACCAATCGGGGCGACAACTCGAACACGCAATTCGCCATGCTGGCCCTGTACGAGGCCGAACGAGCCGGTTTCGCCGTCAACGATGCGGTCTGGAGCCGCTCGCTGGAGCATTGGAAGAAAACGCAAATGCCCGACGGCTCGTGGGGCTACGAATCGGGATTCAACGGCACCGGCAGCATGACCAACGCCGGCATCGCGTCGATGATCATGGCCATGGGCGAGTTCAGCGCCGGCGACGCCACGGTGCTGGGCGACGAGATTCGCTGCTGCGGCGCACAACAGCCCAACGAACCGGTCGAAAACGGATTGGCCTGGCTGGCGCGCAATTTTTCGGTCTGGCGCAACCCGGGGGCGTCGAACTCCTGGCTGTTCTATTACCTGTACGGGCTGGAGCGCACCGGCCGCATGACGGCCCGGCGGTTCATCGGCGATCACGATTGGTATCGCGAAGGGGCCAAGATGCTGGTCAAGGAGCAGCTTCTCACCGGCGCCTGGCCCGACACCGAAGGTCGCGAGCGCGACCCGCTGCTCACGACCAGTTTTGCCCTGCTGTTTCTGGCCAAGGGGCAGCGGCCGGTGGTTCTGGCCCACTTGCAGCACGAGCCCGAGGACGATTGGAATCATCATCGCAGCGCGCTGTTCAACCTGGTGAGCTACGTCGAAAAAGTCTGGCATCGCGATCTGACCTATCAGGTCATCGATCCGCGAAAGGCCACGGTCGAAGATCTGCTGGAGACGCCCGGTGCTGTTCATCAGCGGCCGCGATGCGCCGCAGTTCTCGGCGGACGAAAAGCTGCACTTGCGGCAATATGTGGATCGGGGCGGATTCATGTTTGCCGAGCAATGCTGCGGCGAAGGCGGATTCGACGCCGGTTTTCGGGCCCTGATGAAGGAGATTTTTCCCGAGCCCGAACTCAACCTGCACTTGCTCTCGATCGATCACCCTGTCTGGTACACCGAGGAAAGGATCGACCCCAACTACATGCCCGAGCTGTATGGAATCGACGTCGGCTGCCGCACCAGCGTGGTCTATAGCAAGAACGATTTGTCCTGCCGCTGGGAGCTGGCCCGGCTGGGGCGCGAGAAGCAGTATTCGGATGTGGTGCAGGCCAAGCTCAAAGCGGCCCGCAGCGTGGGCATCAACGTGCTGGCCTATGCCACCAACCGCGAGGTGCAGGTCAAGAATCCCGAGTTCCACGCGCCGGCCGCCGAGCAGAAGAGAGAGCCGGTGGAGCGGGGCATGCTGTACGTGGCCAATATCAAGCATCCGGGCGGATGCGACGCGGCGCCCGGCGCACTTGGCAACCTGATGCGCCTGGCCGCCGAAAAGCTCGAGGTCCGCGCCAGCACCGAATCGCGCGAGGTGCGGCTGACCGATCCGCAGCTGTTCGAGTATCACCTGGTCTTCATGCACGGCCGGACCAGCTTTCGACTGACGCCGGCCGAACGCAAGCAGTTGCGGACTTACGTCGAGCGAGGGGGCCTGCTATTTGCCGACTCGATCTGCTCCAGCAAACAATTCACCGAGAGTTTTCGTCGCGAAATGAAAACCGTCTTTCCCGAACAATCCCTGGAGCGCATCGCGGTCAAGCATCCGTTGTTTACCAGCGAATTCGGCGGTGAGGATCTGTCGAGCGTTTCGCGCCGCCAGCCCGAGACGGGGCGTGCCGGCGAACCGCTCAAGTCGACGATCCGCGCGGGCCAGCCCTATCTCGAAGGCTTGATGATCGGCGATCGTTACGCGGTGATTTTTTCGCCCTACGACATCAGTTGTGCGCTCGAGAGTCACGAGTCGTTGGAATGCGAGGGCTACATCCGCCAGGACGCCGCCCGCATCGGGGTGAATGTTCTGCTATATTCGCTGCATCAGTGAGGCGGGGAGGAAGGGGCCAGACGTTCGAGGTTAGGGGATAGGGCAGAGTGCCCATCAAAAATCGGCTTGTGCGAGGTTCCGATGCGCGCGGAGCACCTGATTTGGGCGGCTGTTCTGCTCGTGGCGGCGCCATGACCGGAAAGCCTCCGCTGATTTCGGTTCGGCCCGCCGAGCCGGCGGATGTGCCGCTGGTTCACAGCTTGATTCGTGAACTGGCCGAATATGAGAATCGACTGGCCGAGGTTGTGCTGGACACCCAGATGCTGCACGCGGCGCTGTTTGGCCCCGAGCAGCGGGTCGAAGCGGTGATTGCCGAGGTCGATGCCCAGCCGGCCGGCTTTGCTCTGTTTCTGCACACGTTTTCGACCTTTCGCGGCCAGCCCAACTTGTACATTGAAGACTTGTTCGTGCGGCCGGCACTGCGCCGTTTGGGAGTCGGCCAAGCGCTGGTGCGGCATTTGGCCAGCCTGGCGATCGAGCGCCGCTGCGGGCGCTTGGAGTGGAGCGTGCTCACCTGGAATGCGCCGGCGATCGAGTTCTATCGTCAACTCGGTGCCGAGCCGGTCACGGACTGGGCCGTTTACGTGCTCAGCGGCGCCGCACTGGGTCGACTCGCCGCGGACTTTGAGTGACCCGTTATCTGTTGGTCCGCGTCCAGGCTTCCGGGCCGCCCCCAACTAAAAACATCCTGTCCCCTTCCCCGTTCCGAGTTCCGAGCTTTCCTCCCTCCCCTGGCCGCCGCTCCCCCGGCGGGGTATCGTATGGCCGGGGACCGCTTGCGCCAGGACGACGCCTGCGCGGATACGCGCCTTGATGGGAACGGCCCGTGCGGCCGGACAATTTTCATGCAAACCAGCATCGCTCAATCGCGCTGGCTGATAGCGGCAATCATGGCGGCGGTGCTTGCCTGGGGGGTGTTCCACGCGTTGGGCGCGGTGCGGCTGAACGGCAATCCCTGGCGGGCGGTGGTGGTGTTGGCTTGCTCGATGGGCTTTATCGGATTCTGGTGGCTGATGTTGGCGGCCCGGCGTCGGCGCATCTCAGGCGGCCGGCAGGAATAGACCGACGATCAGACCTGAGGAACAAAAAATAGCCGACGTTTGACAAACGCCGGGGAACTGACTTTGAGGAGGCATCGTTTTTGTCGTCGGCCTGAGTATCTCCACTGGAACGAATAACTTATTGTCAAATAATGACTTGCATTCGATTTTCGGCAATTTCGACTGGGCTGGGCGAAGTTGAATCGCCGATTTCGGCGCTGCTCCCCCGGCGGGCTCTTCGATATCCTTCTAGAGGACGCCTGCTGACTGGCCGACTCCTGTCCCGATTTCCGGCTTCGAGAGATTCTTGAATGATGAGTCAATCCGTTCCCCTGCGATCGGATTTGCGACGCACCGCTCCGGAGGCGGCCAGTGTGTCGGGTCTGTCGATCGGCCAATATCTGATCCGCCGCTTGCAGGATTATGGCATCGGCCACGTTTTCGGCATCCCGGGCGATTACATCCTGGGATTTTACTCGCTGCTGGAGAAGAGCCCGCTGGACATTGTCGGTTGCACGCGCGAGGACTGCGCGGGATTCGCCGCCGACGCCTACGCCCGGGTGCATGGCATGGGCAGCCGTCTGCGTGACGTATTGCGTGGGGGGGCTGAGCCTGTGCAACTCGGTTGCCGGGGCCTATGCCGAAAAGTCGCCGGTGGTGGTGATCACCGGTTCGCCCGGCCTGAGCGAGCGGGTGAACAATCCGCTGCTGCACCACCGGGTGCGCGATTTTCGCACCCAGTACGACGTGTTCGAGAAGCTCTGCATCGCCGGCGACCGAGCTGAACGACCCGCTGATTGCGTTCCACGAGATCGATCGGGTGCTGCACGCCGCGGCCAGTTACAAGCGGCCGGTCTACATCGAGATTCCGCGCGACATGGTGTCGCGTCGTGCCCGAGCTGCCGCATCAGTTCCACGATCCGCCGTCGGTCAGCGATCCGGAGGTCTGGCCGAGGCGGTGAGCGAGGCCGAGCGCTGGATCACCAGCTGCCAAGCGGCCGGTGATCATCGGCGGCGTCGAAATCCATCGCTTCGGACTGCAGGACGAGCTGTTGGCGCTGGCCGAAGGGTCGCAGATTGCCGATCACCACCACGATGCTGGGCAAGAGCGTCATTCCGGAGACGCATCCGCTGTTCGTCGGCCTGTACGAAGGAGCGATGGGCAACGAAGCGGTCACGCAGTTCGTCGAAGAGAGCGATTGCGTGATCCTGCTGGGCACGTTCATGACCGACTTGAACCTGGGCATCTACACGGCCAATCTCGACCCGGGCAAGTGCATCTACGCCACCAGCGAACAATTGCGGATCCGGCATCACCATTTTCACGGCGTGCTGCTTGGCCGATTTCATTCGCGAGCTGGCCGAGCCGCAGGCCCGCAGCCGCCGCGGCGGCCGATTCCGCAGATGCCGCAGCCTGGCGGCCGAGAAGTTCGTGCTCAAGCCGGACGAGCCGATCTCGATCCGCCGGCTGATCGCCCGGCTGAACGAATCGCTGGACGACGAAACGGTCGTGATCGCCGACATCGGCGACTCGCTGTTCGCCGCCACCGAACTGGTGATCCGCGGCCGCACGGAGTTCATCAGCCCGGCCTATTACACGTCGATGGGCTTTTCCGTTCCGGCCGCCCTGGGGACGCAAGTGGCCCGGCCCGATCTGCGGACCGTGGTGATCGTCGGCGACGGGGCGTTTCAGATGACCGGCATGGAGCTGTCGACGATCGTCCCCGCAAGACTTTCCGGTGATCGTGATCCTGCTGGACAACAAAGGCTACGGCACCGAGCGGTTCCTGCACCCGGGCAATTCGTTCAACGACATCCATCCCTGGGCCTATCACAAGCTGCCGCAGGTGCTTGGCGGCGGCACCGGCTACGAAGTCCGCACCGAAGGCGAGTTCGACGCGGCGCTGTCGCAAGGCCTGGGCCGACAAGACGCGGCATGAGCCTGATCCAGGTCCACCTCGACCAGGACGATTGCAGCACCGCCCTGGTGCGGCTGGCCGAGCGGCTCGGCAAGCGAGTTTGAATGCCAACGAATCCTCGAAAGGCGCAATAAGGCTTCCCTTGCACTCGTTTGCCGGCCAGTCGATCGTCATTACGGGAGCTTCGACGGGCATCGGCCGCGAGCTGGCTTTGACGCTGGCCCCCGAAAAGCCCTGCCTGGTGCTTGCCGCCCGCAGCGCGGAACGCCTGGCCGAAGTGGCGGCCCAGTGCGACGCGCTCGGCGCCCAGACGCTCGTCGTGCCGACCGACGTGACCGACGAGGGGCAATGCCGCGAGCTGATGCAGCAGGCCGCCCTGCGCTTCGGCGGCATCGACGTGTTGGTCAACAATGCCGGCCGGGCGATGTGGTCGCGGTTCGACGAACTGGCGGACCTGGCCCCGCTCGAAGAAGTGATGCGGCTCAATTATCTGGGCAGCGTGTGTTGCACCTATTACGCGCTGCCGCATTTGAAGCGCTCGCGCGGATGCCTGGTGGCGATGGCCAGCGTGGCCGGCCTGACCGGCGTGCCGCTGCTGTCGGGCTATTCGGCCAGCAAGCATGCGGTGATCGGCTTTTTCGAGTCGCTGCGGATCGAGCTGGCAGCCAGCGGCGTGAGCGTGACGATCGTGGCGCCCGACTGGGTGCAGTCGGAAATCCTGGAGCGGTCGCTCGACGCCCAAGGCCGGCCGCTGGGGTATAGTCCGCTCGACCAAAAGCACATGCTGCGCGCCGACCGCGCCGCCGATCGCATCAAGCGCGGCATCGCACGCCGCGAGCGGCTGGTACTGATGTCGGCCCGCTCCAAAAGCTTGGGCTGGGGCAAGCTACTCTTTCCCTGGCTGGTCGACTGGATGGTTTCCGCGGCCACGAAGCGATCTTAGATCGCCGTTCAGCTAGCGGGCACCCAATTCGGATGGGGCGATTTTCTTGCGCCCAATGCTGACCCTTTGGCGCTGATCTGTCGGTGCCCGACGCCGCTCCCGATAGCACGCTAGCACGGCCGGCGGGCCACTGATATTGACGCTGGTCCCCGGCGCTGTTACTTAGGCCGGGCAACAAAGGCTCTTTGGGGCTCTTTGTTCACCTCCTTTCCTCGTTGCCGTTCGGCTCGCGTCACGTCGAGGGAACTTTGTCGACTATCACCCGCAGCTTGCGCAGGCATTTGCGCCGCCGTTGTTCTGCTGGTTGTTGCGCCCGTTTGGGGCCAACGGGTCCAGTTCCCGACCATGCTGGTTCAGGACACGAGCGTTTACGGCGGCGGAGTCGCCGTACCGCCGGGCTCGACGGTGCCGCCGGTGGGCACCTATGCCGCGCCGCCCGTCGGCACTTTTGCCCCCTCCCAACCGCTGCCGCCGGGAATCACGTCCGGTCCGATCGCGCCAAGCGTCCAGACCGTGCCCCCTGCTTGGGATCCCTACGCCGCCCCTGCGGCGCAGCCCTATTCGCCCTACGCGCCCTCGCCTTATGCGCCGCCCCCTTTGCGCCGACGCCGGGCAGTGCGACGTCGTCATTTACCGACGGGCTGACCATGCCGTCGCTTCCGGAGAATTGGTTCCAGTCGGCGACGGCTCCGCTAAAGCTGGTGCAGAGCGTGGGCATTCGCACGGCGGAGTTGTTGCCGATGGGAGGCAACAACAAGCTGGGGGTCACCGAGACCAACCTGGCTGCGACATTGGCCGTGCCGATCCTTTACAACCAGGCGCCGCTGTTGATCACGCCCGGCTTCACGTTCGATTTTTTCCAGGGCCCGATCTCGATTCCACCGGTCAATGCCGACTTGCCGCCGACGACGTATCAGCGCGTACCTCGACGTTGCCTGGCGGCCGCGGATTTTGCCGTCGGTGACCCCCTGGCTGACTGCCGACCTGGGCGTGCGCACGGGCATCTACACCGACTTTCACGCGGTCAACAATCACAGCATCCGCGTTCTGGGACGAGGGCTGGCACTGGCGACCGTGACCGAGCGGGTGCAGTTGGTGTTGGGCGTGGTCTATCTGGACCGTGTGCTCGTGAAAATCCTGCCGGCGGGCGGCATCATCTGGACACCCAATCCGGATGCCCGATACGAAATTTTCTTTCCCAGCCCGAAACTCGCGCGTCGCTGGAAGACCGTCCGAACGACCGACATGTGGTGGTTCGTCGCGGGCGAGTACGGCGGTGGATCGTGGACGGTGCGTCGGGCCGCGGGTTTCGACGATCAGGTCGATTACAACGACATTCGGGTATCGCTGGGTCTGGAATCGATCGCCCAAAACGGACTGCACGGGATCTTCGACGTCGGTTATGTGTTCGATCGCGCGCTGGTCTATCGGAGCGGCGACCCGAGCCGATTCTATCCGAGCGACACGATCATGCTACGGGCCGGCCTGTCCTATTAGGAGCCGGTTCGAAAGCGGTTGAGACAGGCTGATTTTGCGGCGCCCCCCACGGAAAAAAGTGCTTGCCCCCTTCTTTCGAATAATCGCTACCAGGGTCGGCGGGGCCTTGGGCGCCTTGTCGAAACGACGCAGCGCACGTAGGCTAAGCTCTCGGTCGATGGGTGGGCCGGCGTGAGCCTGGGGGATCTGATGAAAATCATCTTGGTCGACGATAATGCCAACGCGCGGGGGTTGCTCTGTGCGTTGTTGACCAAGCTCGGCAATGTCGTGACCGAGGCCGCGGATGGCCAATCCGCGATTCGGATGGCCAAACAGTTGCAGCCCGATGCGGTGATTTTAGACATCTCCATGCCCGACATGGACGGCTACGATTTGGCCGCTTGCCTGCGGCGCGAGTGTGGGTTGGAGTCGGTGCGGCTGATCGCGCTGAGCGGCCATTCGCCGGACGAAGACCGTTGCCAGGCGGTCGGCATCGATCACTACCTGCTAAAGCCCGCCCGGGGGCGGCAACTCATGGAGCTGCTCGAGCATCCGGTGGCCGACTAAGAGCCTATCCGAGAACCGTCCAGGAGAAGGGGACAGGCACATTTTGCTCCCAGGGCACCGCAAAATGAGCCAGTCCCCGATGGTTCTCGGATAGGCTCTAATTGGTCGTGCGACGGAGTCCTGGGCAATTGGGCCCCGCGACCGCTACAACCGCGACGGCTCCGCTTTGACGGCGGGAAGTTTTCGGCGCATTTGGAGTTTTGTCTCATGCTTCGGTTTTGACTTACCGACCGCGCGAGCTACGTTTCCCTTGTCGGGGCCATTCGCCCGCGCAATCGGGAATTGGTCTCGCTCAACAATCGGCTTTCTCACCCCCGTGTTTGGGCAGGGCCAGGCTCCCCGCTTTGGCCCTGCCCTATTCTTTTGCCTTGGCCGTCGCGCGGCGGCGGCTTGCACCTCTCCGCAGGCCGGAACAGGCCGGAAGAGGATGCATTGGGGCCAGCACGCGCAGCATGCGCCGTCGCACTTGCACGATGGGGCCGCTTTTGCCGGCGCTGTCAAGTGCAGACACCCGTATGGCTCTGCCCCAGGTGCCCAAATCTCCGCAGGGATGAAATTGGGCAGCCGGTGGGATACAATTTCGCAGGTCAAGCCCGGCGGACGGCCTAGCGCATCTGCTCCGAATAACTTATCGTGAAAGTACCTCGATGGATCAGCCGACCAGCGGCGCCAATCGCAAGCCGCAACCGTCGACGCCCCGCGCCGCCTGGAACGCATCCGGCGTGTGGCTGTTGCTGGTCCTGCTCATGGCCCTGGCGTTTCTGTGGTTTGCCGGCAATGACCGTACCGCGAAGGTCATTTCCTACGACTTTTTTCGCAAACAGTTGGACGCTGGCAACATCAAACAAGTGGAATTCACCGATCACGAGCTGACGGGCAAGTTTAAGACTGCCCCCGAGCCCAAGACCGACAATAAGACCGACAATAAGATCGACAGGGCCGAGGCCAAAGTGGGGGGCGAGGAAAGCCTCGCTTTCCGCGTGATCTTGTCGCCGCTGGTGGGCGAGGATCTGGACAAGCAACTGCTGGCCAAGGGCGTGCGGATCGAGGCCACCCGCGCCACCGACAGCGCCGGACTGCTCCTGATCGTCTACATGGTCGTCACGGTGCTGCTGTTCGCCGGCGTGTGGATGATGTTCCGCCGGGCTCGCGATCAATTCATGGGGGGCGGCATCCTCTCGGGCTTCGCCAAGAGCCCGGCCAAGCGCTACGAAACCAACAATAAGCCGATCACGTTTGCCGACGTGGCCGGGCTGGAAGGCGTCAAGAACGACCTGCAGGAAGTCGTCGAGTTCCTCAAGAACCCCGCCAAGTTCCAACGGCTCGGCGGCCGCGTGCCCAAGGGCGTGCTGCTGATGGGCCCGCCGGGCACCGGCAAGACCCTGCTGGCCCGGGCCGTGGCCGGCGAAGCCGGGCGTGCCGTTCTTTTCGATCTCGCGGCTCCGAATTCATCCAGATGTTCGTCGGCGTCGGCGCCAGCCGCGTCCGCGACATGTTCAAAACGGCCAAGGAAGCCTCGCCCGCGATCCTGTTCGTCGACGAAATCGACGCCGTCGGCCGGGTCCGCGGCGCCGGGCTGGGCGGCGGTCACGACGAGCGCGAGCAAACGCTCAACCAGATCCTGAGCGAGATGGACGGCTTCAGTCGCAGACCGAATCGGTGATCGTGCTGGCCGCCACCAATCGGCCCGACGTGCTCGATCCGGCGCTGCTGCGGCCCGGCCGATTCGATCGCCACATCACGGTCGATCGGCCGAACCACAAAGGCCGGATCGCCATTTTCAAAGTCCACGTGCGCGACGTGCCGCTTGGCCGACGACGTCGATCTCGACCGGCTGGCCGCGGGCACCGTCGGCCTGACCGGCGCCGACATCCGCAACCTGGTCAACGAAGCGGCCCTGTGGGCGACCCGGCAGGGCAAAGACAAAGTCGACATGGACGACTTCGAGCACGCCCGCGACAAAATCCTGATGGGCGCCAAGCGCGAGGAAGTGCTGACCGGCAAGGAAAAGCGAGCTCACGGCCTATCACGAAGCCGGACACGCCCTGTTGGCCTGGCTCGTGCCGGGAGCCGATCGGGTCCACAAAGTGACGATCATTCCCCGCGGCCGGGCCCTGGGCGTCACGCAACTGTTGCCCGAGGAAGATCGGCTCAACATCGACGAAAACGAGTTGCACGCCCGACTGGTGTTCGTCCTCGGCGGCCGCGCGGCCGAGAAACTGATCTTCGACCAATACAGCGCCGGCGCCGAAAACGACCTGACCCAAGCCACCAAGCTGGCCCGGCGCATGGTCACCGCCTGGGGCATGAGCGAGCGGCTGGGGCCGGTGGCCTATCGCACCAGCGAAGAGCATCCGTTCCTGGGCAAGGAATTTCACGAGCAGCGCGAATTCAGCGAGCACACGGCCCAATTGATCGACGAGGAAGTCGCCCGCATCCTCAATGCGGCCGCCCATCGGGCAAGCGAACTGCTGGCCAAACACCGCGACCAGCTCCGCCAACTGGCCGAAGCCCTGGAAGAGCACGAAGTGCTCGACGAGCACGAGATCGAAGAGTTGATCGGACCGTCGATCAATCGCCGCGCGGAAACCAACGGCCGGGCAGCCGTCGATGTCGCCCCGCGGGGTCCGAACGATCCGGACATCAAGCCGGTCACCGCAGGGGGAGAGTAAGGGAAAAGGATGAAGGCGGAAGGATGAAGGATGAAGGACGAGGGCGGAAGGACGAGGGCGGCTTGCGGCCTGCGACGAGCTCAGTCGAGGCGCGAGCTCGGCTCGACTGAGCCCGCCGAAGTCAGCCGAGCAGAAGGACGGGTGCTGGCACGCCGGCAGGGTAGCGCCAGCGTGCTTTGTCCGGCTATCGGGGCGCAGAATGACTCAATGGCGCAACTGCGGTTGGCCGAAGATGCAGTGATAGGCCCCCCTGTTCCTTCTGCGCGTTCTCGCCCCCGCTCGTCACGGCCGCTCCGGTGTCATGACCGCATACCAGGACGAAAATCTTTGTTTTCATCAGGTCGCCATTGGCGATAGCTGGCAAAGTCCGTCGCGGACCATCACCGAAACCGACGTCGTCAACTTTGCCGGCGTCACGGGAGACTTCAACCCGCTGCACGTCGACCACAACTTCGCCAAATCGACCCCCTTCGGACGGCCAATCGCCCACGGGCTGTTGGGGCTCTCGCTCGTGGCGGGGTTGGGCAGCCGCAGCCCGGCGATGAGCACCGCCGCCTTTGTCCGCGTGGTCGACTGGAAATTCTTGCAGCCGATCTTCATCGGCGACACGGTCCACGTCGAGACGCAAGTGCTCGACAAGCAGGCCAAGGGGCGCCGGCATGGATTGATCACCTGGCGGCGGCAGCTCGTCAACCAGGACGGCATTATCGTCCAGCAAGGCTGGTTCGAGACGCTGGTCAAGCTGCCGCAGACCAACGCCGCCGCATAAGCCGCACCAGGCAAGTCCGGCGCGGACTTTCCCGAACTCTTTTGCACTGCCCGCGAAACATTCGGGGTTGTTGCTCTCCAATGTAGTTTCGTTTTGGACTCCGATCGGCGTTCGGCGGAATGGAAATCAGGGTGTCGACCCAGACGAATCTGAGTAAAAATAAGTAGATTGAGGCGATTGAATGACATTGGGTGTTGGGGTAAAATAAGGAGTGAACCTGAACTAGCTGTCCTTGCTTATGAGGCCGCCATGCGATTGGCACATTGGATGGTGCTGGCTCTGACCTGTGCCGCTTGGGCGTTGCTCTCATCGACTGCTCCGGCTCAAGTGGTGGGCGGCCCGATGGGCAACTTTCCCGGCCTGGGCTTCAATCCGTTCGGCAACGGTTTCGCGCCCAATACCGGTTTCATGCCGGGCATGAACGGCTTTTCGAATCAGCAGTTGGGCAGCATGATGGGCATGCGCATGATGCAAGGCATGGGCGGCTACCATGGCGTCCAGACCGGCGTTGCCAATCCATTTATGAACGGCGGCTTCGGTTCGCAGCCGGACCTGTACTACGAACCGCCGGCCTCGAATTCGACTTCCTCAGCGGGCGGCAAAGTCAAGCACAGCGGTTCGAGTTCGAAGCGCGAGGAAGCCAGAGCCAGGCGAGCAGAGGAAAAGCGTCTGGCCGCAGAAGCCAAGGCCAAGCCGAAGGCCGCCAAGAAGCCGCGCCCGCAGAAGGGCCAATCGTAAAAGATTAGAGCCAGGTGCGAGAGCCGTCGGGGACTGGCTCATTTTGCGGTGCCCTGGGAGCAAAATGTGCCTGTCCCCCCTCCCGGACAGTTCTCCAGCTGGCTCCTACGGCTTGGCGCGATTGAAGGTCCAAACCTCGGCGTCTTTGTCCGCCTCTCGGGTACCCGAATCCGCGCTCACGCCAGTCAGCTTGAGACTGTCTCCCTCGAGCCGATAGGCATTGAACGTCGTTTGGCCGTCGTCGCGGATCATCTCGATCCGCTTCGGCTTGCTGCCAGCATCGATCCGCAGGCGGCCTTTGAGCACGGCGCCCAGGCCGTGAAACTCGTAGTGATCGCCGTGAATCTCGAGCGACACGCCGGGATTCTTTTTCGAGCGGCTCGGCACGTCGACGGTGCGGCCTCCGACTTGCAGTTTGAGGGCCCGCCAGGTGCCTTGCAGCCGGGCAAGCTGCTGCTGGTCGGCCGCGGTCGGCTGCTCGTTGGGCGCTGGTGCTGCGCCGGTGGCCAGCAGGCTGCCTATGATGAGCCCCATTCCGCACGAAATCATTGCGATTGCCTCCTGAAACCGAAGCTGAAGTCGGGGCGGAAGTATATCCTCGCGCGAGATGCCGCGCGAAGGTCAGCCTGTAGCGAGACGGCTCGATTCGGGCGGATGCAAGCAATCCGCCACCGTCAGTATTCGGCCCGCAATGGCTGCCACTCGCGTTACCGCGCGAGCACCAGGCCCTCTTGAGCGGCCCAACTCGAATGCCCTTCGAGGTCGAGCTTGCGGCGGATTTCCTGCTGCACGTCGTCGGTGGACAGGGTGCCGTCGACGCTGACGACCAGTTCCTTGCGGCTGAACAGCTCCAGGATGGGCGCGGTTTTGGTGTGATAGTCCTGCAAGCGGGACTTCAAGGCCGCCGGCGTGTCGTCTCCCCGCGTCAGGAGCTGACCGCCGCAAACGTCGCACACGTCCGGCGAGACGGGGCGATGGAAGATCAGGTTGTAATCCAAGCCGCACTTCGAGCACAGCCGGCGGTTGAGCACCCGCTGGAGCACAATCTCGTCGGCCAGGTCGATTTGAATAACGGCGTTGATATCGTAGCTTTCCAGGAAGAACTCGGCCTGCCGGCGGTTGCGCGGAAATCCGTCGAGAATGAAGCCGTAGTTCCAGTCGTGCTGGTCCAGCCGGCCGCGGACGATCTCTTCCACGATCTCGTCCGGCACCAGTTCGCCGGCGGCGGTGACCCGGGCGATGCGGGCGGCCAGTTTGGTGTGGCTCTGAACGTGCCAGCGAAAGATATCGCCGACGCAGATGTGGACGAGCTCAAAATCTTTGGCCAGCAGCTTGGCTTGCGTGCCTTTGCCGCAGCCTTGCACGCCCATGATGATGAATTTGCGCATCGCACCCCCCAAAGTTCTTCAAAACACCAATCCAACCGACAGACCGAACTCCCGCGCGCGAACCGGTCCGCCACGGCCAGTACCGCCCAAGGCTCAGGCCGCGAACGACTCAGGCCGCGACACCGACGTTCCCCGTTCGCCAGGCGCTACCAAATTTCGGGCACGAAGGTCTGGTCCTCGATCGGCGGACGGACGTAATCTTCGGGCATGGTCGGACGCGGCGGCAGCGAGGGTGGAGTCGGCGTCAGGTCTTGATAGGGAATCAGGCTCAACAGGTGCGTGATGCAGTTCAGGCGCGGCACATTTCTTGTTGTCGGCCTTGACCACGCGCCAAGGGGCTTGCTTCGTGTCGCAATGGGCGAACATCGCGTCTTTGGCGTGTGAATATTCGACCCACTTGGAGCGCGACTCGACGTCCATCGGGCTGAGTTTCCAGCTGCGCGTCGGGTCGTTCATCCGCTTCTGGAAGCGGCGTTCTTGTTCCGCGTCGCTCACGGAGAACCAATACTTGATCAGAATGATCCCGCTGCGGATCAGCATCTGCTCGAACTCGGGGCAGCTCCGCAGGAATTCCTGGTATTCCGCGTCGGTGCAAAAGCCCATCACGTGCTCCACCCCGCCGCGGTTGTACCAACTGCGGTCGAACAGCACCATCTCGCCGGCCGTCGGCAAATGGGCCACGTAGCGCTGGAAGTACCAACTCTTCTTTTCGCGCTCCGTCGGCGTGCCCAATGCGACGACGCGGCAAATGCGCGGATTCAGGCTCTCGGTAATGCGCTTGATGACCCCTCCCTTGCCGGCGGCGTCCCGTCCCTCGAAGATCACCACGACCTTCAAGCCCGCGTGCTTGATCCACTCCTGCAGCTTGACCAGTTCGATCTGCAGGCGGGCCAATTCCTCCACAAAGACCGAATCGTCGATCTTGTGCCGCTTGGCTTTGACGTCGCCATGATGATGAATGCCGTCGGAGTTTTCCTTGGACTCGCCGTCGAACGGTCCCAAGGCCTCCTCTTCCTGCTTGTGTTTCTTCTTCAGCTTTTTGGTCTTCATGAAATAATCTCGTTGCGACCTTGGATCGCAAAGCCTGTGCTGGGCCGTCGGCTAGAAAAACGACACTTCCGCACCATGCTAGCAAAGCGCAGGCCGTGTCGCGAGGATTTTTTTCGGCGCACCGCCACTCGCCAAAAAATTGCAGAAAAGCCGACGAAAATGGGCCAAGCCCCGCCAGTGCAGGCGGTCGGCCGCGAGGCCGGAAACGCCGCCGCCGCTCGATTGCTTAGCGTCGGTTGCTAATCTTGTGCTCAACAGAGCCAAGCACCATCGGCCAATTTGCCGGCTCATCGCGGCCAGAGCAAGGCATACACGCACACGCCGAGGGTCAGCACCCAATAGATGCTCCAGGCCGGAACCTGCGCCAGACAGCCGCCGGCCGATGGGGCCACGAGCCGCTGCTTGACGCTCCCCCGATTCAACCGCAGCCGCCAGGCCACGTCGGCAACGGTGAGCACCCACAGCATGCCGGCCAAACACAGATTGCCCAGGCCTGGCCCCGTAGTTTCTCTGGCCCCGATGCAGGCCATCAATCCCACGATGCCCGCGAACAGGAAATATACGCCCAGCAGGTTGCAGCCGTTGTGCAGGGTGTGCGTCAGGTAGAGACGCCAGCGCGGAAATTCCGGCGCGCCGTCCGGCGTCACGTTTTTTGACGGCTCCGCGCTTTCGCCCGATGGCGACGCGTAGGGATTTTCGGCCTGCGGCGGTGATGGCTCGGAATGCACGCGCTGAACCCCCAGGGCCACGTGTTTCGGTCCCACGTCGAAGAACCCGTCCGCCCTGCCCGAGCGTCCATCCTATCCCCGCCGCGTTGCCCCCCGCAACAATCCTGGGCCCCTACCGCCATAGTTGCACCCTGCCCCGGCCGGCACCACAATAACGGACGCCCATTTCCGGCGTTTCCCATCCCTGTTCTCGTTGCTCTCGTTTTTCGTTTCGACTGAGCTCGTCGCAGGCATCCTTCATCCTTCATCCTTTCAACCATGCTTGCGAAACTGAAAACCTTCTCGCTCGTCGGCATCGAGGCTTTGCCCGTCGAGGTCGAGGTCGACGTCTCGCCCGGCGCGCTGCCCAAAACCGTCCTGGTCGGCTTGCCCGAGGCGGCCGTCAAGGAAAGCACGCATCGCGTCGAGCGGGCGATGGTCAACTCGGGCTTTCTGCGCCCGCAGGATCGCGTCGTCATCAACCTGGCCCCGGCCGAACTGCCCAAGCAGGCCGCCTCGTTCGATCTGCCGATCACGCTGGGCATGCTGGCCGGCAGCGGACAGATCGCCTCGGAGCGATTCGCCCAGTATGCCGTCGTCGGCGAACTGGCGCTCGACGGCTGCACGCGGCCCACCAAGGGGGCGCTGTCGATGGCCATCGCCGCCGCCCAGCAGGCCGGCCTGCGCGGGCTGGTCGTGCCCAGCGAAAGCGCGGCCGAAGCGGCCGTGGTCGAAGGGGTCGAGATCATCGCCGTCAGCAGCCTGGCCCAGGCCGTGGCTTTTTTCACCGGCCAGATCGACATCGAGCCGACGCCGCCCCGGCTGGACGAATGGTTCCGCGTCTACTCGTCACTACGACGTCGACTTTGCCGACGTCCGCGGGCAGGAGATGGCCAAGCGGGCG
Source organism: uncultured Planctomycetaceae bacterium (assembly GCA_963793635.1). Lineage (GTDB taxonomy): Bacteria > Planctomycetota > Planctomycetia > Pirellulales > PALSA-1355 > CAWCAX01. Next base: position 1,713,039 of record CAWCAX010000004.1, on the reverse strand, counting down.
ATCACGATCGCCGCGGCCGGCTCGCACAATCTGCTGATGCTCGGCCCGCCCGGCTCCGGCAAGACGATGCTCGCCAAACGCATTCCCACGATCCTGCCCGAGCTGACGCCCGGCGAATCGATCGAAACCACGCGGATCTACAGCGCCATGGGCTTGCTGCCAGCCGGGCCAGCCGCTGCTGGCCATGCGCCCCTACCGCTCGCCGCATCACACGATCAGCGATGCCGGGCCTGGTCGGCGGCGGCATCGCACGCCCGCGCCGGGCGAGATCTCGCTCAGCCACAACGGCGTTCTGTTTCTCGACGAGCTGCCCGAGTTCAACCGCCGCACGCTGGAAGTGCTGCGCCAGCCGCTGGAAGACGGCACGGTCACGATCTCGCGGGCTTTGCAGAGCACGACGTTTCCGGCCAACTTCATGCTGATCGCGGCCTTGAACCCCTGCCCTTGCGGCTATCGCAACGATCCGCGCCGCGACTGCCACTGCACGGTGCCGCAGATCGAGCGCTACATGAGCAAGATCTCGGGCCCGCTGTTGGATCGGATCGACTTGCACATCGAGGTGCCGGCGGTGCCGTTCAAAGAGTTGTCGGCGGCCACGCCCGGCACGTCGAGCGCCGACATGCGGGCGGCGGTGATTGCGGCCCGGCAGATTCAGCAAATCCCGTTTTGCCGGCACGGCCACGCGTCACAACGGCAAGATGACGCATCGCGCAGACGCGCAGCTACTGCCAGCTCGACGAGCCGGCGCATGGCGCTGCTGCGGGCGACGATGACCGAGCTGGGCCTTTCGGCCCGGGCGCACGACAAGATTCTTGCGTGTCGCCCGGACGATTGCCGACCTGGACGCCAGCCCCAACATTCAGCCTGCGCACTTGAGCGAAGCGATCAACTACCGGATGCTGGACCGGCAGATGTGGACGTGAAGGGCCATTTCGGAATTCGAGCCGCGTTGCCTTTTGCTTTCCCTCCTTTTCTTTCCAAAAAATATTCAGCAGTCAAATGCTCACTGTGACCTTGTTGCGACGCTTCACGGCGCCGTAATATTCAGAGCCTTGCCGTCGGAAACGATCTTATATGAGTCGAGCTTCAAGCGAACTGTTCCCTCACGTTGGATAATGTTGCCGAGAACAACTCCCTCCTCGTTGTAAAGGCAGTCGCCGCCGCCATAAGCCGGCAACACCCGCAGTAATTCATTGCCGATTAGTCCGCCATCATCGATGGGAATATTTTCGTGCCTTGAAAATCCTTCTCGACTGGCAGCAACGAATGACTCACAATTGGCCGTCACGCAAATTCGCCCCACGATCGACACCTGAATTCCAACGTATTTCGCCGCATTGGAGAGTAGAGCTGATAATTGCACCTGGAGCATCGCATTCCTTACTTTAAAAGTGCTGCTTGATGTTTGAAGCGGGAAACGAAAAGGGGCCGCGGCTCGAATTGAAGCGGGCCGCAGCCGCGCCGGTTTCGCCGAAAGATGGCTCGGCCGGCCCGCCCGGTATTGTACCCGACCCGCGCAATCGCGGATCGGGACGCCTGCCCGAACATCCAGGCGGCGCAGCGCCGCGAAGCGATCAACTTTTCGGATGCTGGGTTGGCAGATGTGGACGTGAGGGCGGGCGTGGCGATGTTCGAGATCGAAACGACAAGGTGTCGGCGACCAGGAGTTGAGCCGCGTCCCTGTTCTGTAGCACTCTTCGTCTGGGTCATAGGTCCTCTGTCGTTCCACCTTGTCTCATGCCGGGATTACCGCTACGAGCCTATCCGAGAACCGATTGGGAGAGGGGTACAGGCACATTTTGCTCCCAGGGCACTGCAAAATGAGCCAGTCCCCGACGGTTCTCGGATAGGCACTAACTCAGAATTGGATCGGCGAGAGCTTCGTCCACACCGTATGCGGCCCATATCTGCAAAGATGCGGCAACAAGTTGTGAGTCCTCGTTTGCATCGATATCGAACACCCTGCCCCAACGCATGCGAATGATGTGAACGCCGTGGTTGTCATAGGGTGAGCCATCCGGGAGATCCTGCACTGCGGACCACCGCATGATGACGGTCGTATTCCAGGGGCCACCCATCACCCATACGTCATGAACCGTGAGTTGCAACGTAGGAGCCAGCCGGCCCAGTCGTTCAAACCATCGCCCCAGCGCTTCGCGATCGTGCCGCTCGCCACCCAGTGCGTGATGCCCGCCAAACCGGTGATGAATGTCTGGGGAACAGCTCTTCAAGATCGAAGCGTAGTCCTTCCGATTCACGCGTAGAAAGTTTCGTAAGGCAATCCGTTTGACAATCGCGTGATACATGTACACCTCCGTCCAAATCTCGAACGAGCGACACTGCCATGGATCGTAATGTGCGGAAAAGAAAACGGGAAAAGAAAACGGGACGCGGCTCGAATTGAAGCGCCCGCAGCCGCGCCGGTTTCGCCGAAAGATGCCTCGACCGGCCCGCCCGGTATTGTACCCGAGCGCGCGATCGCGGATCGGGACGCCTGCCCGAACATCCAGCCGGTGCAGCGCCGCGAAGCGATCAACTTTCCGGATGCCGGACCGGCAGATGCGGACGTGAGGGCGGGCTGTTTCGAGATTCGAGCCGCGTCCCCCTTTTCTTCGTCAATTACCGGCGACTGTAGAAGGCGACTGCGGATCGCCGATTTCCCTCGTTTGGCCCGCTTGTCGGCAATCGGAGTCGCCTCCTACAAGCGTAATTTTCACCGAACTATAGATAACGAACCTGCAACTCAGGACGTTAGCGCCAAATGGGTTGGGGACGCGATGGCAGAATCTCAGCCATCAAATTGATATTGCCCGAATCGATCCGCGCGGCTTGAATAGCCCGCCGGATGGGCACCAGCCGAGGCATCGACGCTCGAATCGGCTGCGGCGCTCCCGCGTACTCAAAGGATGAACGTGCAATGAACATTCGATTATCACGCCTGGCGACGGTTGTGTCGGCTGTCGCAGTCATCTTACTGATGTCTGGCCGCGGTTGGGCGATCTACGATGAGCTTGGTCCCTCCAAAGACGAGTGGGGGCTGAAGTACGACGTGGCAGTCAACGAAGCGGATGCCAACCACCTAACCGTCGTGTTTACACTCAGCGACGAAGGAAGGCTGAAGCCCTTCTATTCAGTCCAGGTAGTTGCTTTCAGTCAGCAGACAGACAGTCAGGGCGGCCGCTCGTATGACGTGAAGGCGCCGATCGAGTTGAAAACAACCGCGGATGGCAAGCGTGCGGGCCAGGTGCGGATAGGCAAGCAGTTTGCAGACCGCGCCAGGATTCGGATCCTCACCGTGACAATCGACGGCAAGCGACGATCGTCGGGTGCGTTCTATGACATTCAGCTAAAAAAGCATTTGAATAAAGTCCCAACAGCAGGTTTGCCCTTGGCGTCACCGCCAGCATCGACAATCTCAAAATAGAATCATGAACGGCGCGTGCTCGACATCGAGCACGGCAGGCCGCTGGCGATGCAATCCATCAGCGCCGTCGAGGGCCGGGAAAAGAAAAGCGGACGCGGCTCGAATTGAAGCGCGCCGCAGCCGCGCCGGTTTCGCCGAAAGATGGCTCGGCCGGCCCGCCCGGCATTGTGCCCGACCCGCGCGATCGTGGATCGCGCCGCCGCGTCCACCGCGCGCGGGGGCCGACCCCTGCCGGGGCCGGTTGGACTTTTCGCGAACCTCGCGGTCCCGGGGGCGTTGCCACCCGGCTACTGACTGGAACCCCTGCCGGGGTTCTTAATCGTGGCGCTGCGATGGAAACACAGCCCACGGCTTGCCTGGCGGCCGACGTGGATGCCACCCATACAGGCCAAGTCATGGGCTCTTAATGACTTGCAATCGCGCTGCGTCCGTTTAAGATTGGAATGCCGCGGTTGCCGCGGCCGGCAATGGCCGAGCGGCTGCGCCGAATGCCGTAGACCGGCGGACTTCAAACAGGACCCTAACATTCCTCTGCTAAAGTCATGGCACTCAAGCAAGTAGAGCGACTGTCAAGCGATCCTCAAGGAGAGTCCGCGTCTATGGCAAGTCATCGCATCCTCGTCGTCGACGACGAGGAAGATCTCTTGGAACTTATCCGCTACAACCTGACTAAAGAGGGATACCGAGTCGATTGCGCCGCCTCCGGCGAACAAGCCATTCACGAAGCACGCAACAGCGTCCCCGACCTGATCGTGCTCGATCTGCTGCTGCCGAATGTCGACGGGCTGGATGTCTGCAAGCATCTGAAGTCCGATCCCAAGACCCAGCACGTGCCGATCGTCATGCTGACCGCCAAAAGCGAGGAGGCGGACGTCGTGACCGGCCTGGAACTGGGGGCCGACGATTACATCACCAAGCCCTTCAGCCCGCGGGTGCTGTTGGCCCGCATCCGCAGCGTGCTGCGGCGGCGGGCCAAACCGGCCGCCGAGGACCCCGGCGCGATCCGCATTCACGACATCGTGATTCATCCCGGCCGGCACGAGGTCCTGATTGGCGGCAAGCCGCTCGAGCTGACGTTCACGGAATTTCGGTTGTTGCACTTTCTGGCCCGCAAGCCGGGCTGGGCATTCTCGCGCAACCAGATCGTCGACGCGGTCAAGGGCGAGGACTATCCGGTCACGGAAAGGTCGGTCGACGTGCAAGTAGTGGGTTTGCGGAAAAAGTTGGGATTGCTGGGAGGTTGCATCGAAACGGTCCGCGGAGTGGGCTACCGCTTCAAGGAGTAGCCATGCCCAAGCGCCGGCTGCTGGGGCAGCTTTCGCCGTCGTACCTGTTGCTGACGACCGCGGCCATCGGCCTGATTTGCTGGTTTGCCATCCATTCGCTCGAATCGGCGGCGCTGGCTGCCGCGCGGGGCCAATTGGCCGCCGCCGCGGAAGTGGTGGGGCGCCGCCTGACCGACGACGCCGGCCCGGCCGATCGCGAGTTGCTCGCCGACTTTTGCCATGCTCTGAGCGTGGCCAGCGGCGCCCGCTTGATGGTCATGTCGCCCGAGGGCGCGCCGCTGTTCGGGAGAGCGGCCGGCGGTCGAGCAGCAAGCGTGGCTCGAACTGCCCGAGGTCCGCGGCGCGCTGGCCGGCCAGACCGGCAGCGCCGTGCGCTACAGCCCGGAGAGCGAAGATCGAACGCTGCACCTGGCCGTGCCCATCGAGCGCGACAGGCAGGTTGTGGCCATTGTCGACGCCGCCCAGCCGCTCTCGGCGTTCCTGGCGCCGGTCCGCGCGCGGCAAACGCGCGTGGCGCTGGTCGGCCTGGGCCTGATTTTGGCGTCGGCCGTGGCGATTCCGCTGCTCGCGCGGCGCATTACTCGCCCGCTGGAAGAAATGCGCCGCGCCGCCGAGCGGTTCGCCCGTAGCGAGCTCGGCTACAAGCTGATTGTCCCCGAAACCGAGGAGTTGGGCGGGCTGGCCGAAGCGCTCAACGAAATGGCCGAGCAGTTGCAGCAGCGCATCAGTACGATCGTCCGGCAGAACAACGAACAGCAGGCGGTGCTGTCGAGCATGGTCGAAGGCGTGCTGGCGGTCGACAACCAGCAGCGCGTGATCAGCCTGAACAAAGCCTCGCGGCAGTTGCTGGGCATCGACCAGGTGCAGGCCCAGGGACGGAGCCTGCAAGAGGTGATTCGCAACGCCGACCTGCGGCGCTTCGTCAGCCGGGCCCTGGAGTGCAACACGCCGATCGACGACGACGTGATCGTGCATGGCGATCACGAGGGAGTGCTGCAAGCCCGGGGGGCCGCCCTGCACGATGCGCGGGGCCAGAGCATCGGCGCGGTGGTGGTGCTCAACGACGTCACGGACTTCCGCCGGCTGGAACACATCCGCCGCGACTTCGTGGCCAACGTGTCACACGAACTAAAGACGCCGATCACGTCGATCAAGGGCTTTGTCGAGACGCTCCTGGACGGGGCAATTCACAATGTCGCCGACGCCGAGCGATTTTTGCAAATCGTGGCCAAGCAGGCCGACCGCTTGGACACCATCATCGAAGACCTGCTCAGCCTGTCGAAGATCCAGCAGGGCGAAGACGCGGGCGACATCGTCCTGGAAAGCGGCCGCGTGAAGGACGTCATCGACAGCGCGGTCCACAATTGCCAGCAGAAGGCCGTCGAGCGGCAAATTCATGTTTGCACCGCCTGCGAGGAGGAAATCACGGCCCTGATGAATCCGCAGTTGCTCGAGCAGGCCGTGATCAATCTGCTGGACAACGCCATCAAGTACAGCGAGCCGGGCAGCGAAGTGCAGGTGCTGGCCAGCCAGTTCTACGACGAAGTGACGATCACCGTTTCCGACCGCGGCTGCGGCATCGCCGCCGAGCACCTGGCGCGGATTTTCGAGCGGTTCTACCGGGTCGACAAAGCCCGCAGCCGCAAGCTGGGGGGCACCGGCTTGGGTCTGGCGATCGTCAAGCACATCGTCCAAGCCCATCATGGCCGGGTGACGGTCAAGAGCACGCCCGGCGTGGGAAGCGTGTTCACGCTGCACCTGCCGCTGCCCGGCGCCGCCGAGCGCAACGGCCACGCGACGTGAGGGGCGGAAGGATGAAGGATGAAAAACGAAGAAACGAAGATTCGATGATGTCTTTTTGTTCCTCATCTCCCGTATCCCCTTCCGTATCCCCCTATCCCCTTCCCTGTTTGATTTTCAACTCGATCAAACGCTTTGCGAGGCCGGCACGGAGAACTCCGAGGTGTTGTTGCTGGGGTCGGTCGCCGTGGCCGTGATGAAGCTCGGCGCCGCTCGGCGGGGCCGCTCCCTTGTAGGTGAACGTGGCAACGCCCGAGGCGTTGGTGGTGACCGTCACTGACGCCCAGGTAGACGTTGCCCGAGGGGCTGTTCACGTAGTTGGCGATACAGCTCGATCGTGAACGTGGTGTTCGGCGTGCTGGTCAGGGTGCCGGACGACCTGGATGACGTTCGATACGGTGTTGCACCGAAGTCAACACCGGGGCCGCCTGGTTCGCGTTGGCGCCGGCCGCCAGGTCGATGCCCAGCAGGGTGTTGCCGTGGATCGAGTTGCCGCGGATGGCGTTACTGCTTCCCGAGGCGACGTAAACGCCGTTGGCGCTGTTGAAGGCGATGATGTTGCCCAAGCTGCCGCCAACGCTGCTGCCGATGAAGATCGCAGGCTGACGCCGCCGCCGGCCAGTCCGATGGTGTTGTTCGAACTGCCGGTGATGTGGATGCCGTTGCCGCTGTTGCCCAAGGCCACCTGGCCGGTGACGTCGGTGCCGATGTCGGTGCCGATCACCGTGTTGCCGTGGGTGCCGTTCATTTCGATGCCGTCGCCGACGTTGCCGCTGATGACGGTGAGCAGCGTCGGGTCGGTCGAGCCGATGGTGTTCGCCGACGTGCCGGGGCCCAGATAGATGCCGGCCCGCGTGTTGCCGAAGTCGTATCCAGGCCGGTCTCGTCGGAGCCGAGGTGGCTGCCGGTCAGGTCGGTGCCGATGTAGCTGTGGCTGACCGTGATGTTGTGCGCGTTGCCGTCGATGGCCACGCCGTTGGCGCCGTTGGCGGAGATGGCGTTTTGCGGGATGATGTTGAAGGTCGGTTGCGGGCCGCCGATGATGTCGTTATTGGCGTTGCCGTCGACTTCCACGCCGTTGTTCTTGTTGCCCATGGCCACGTTGCCGTCGGTGTCCAGCCCGATGATGTTGCCGGCCACCCGGACGCCGGTGGCGATTGCCGCGAGATCTCGATGCCGTCGTTGCCGTTTTCGGTGATCACGTTGGTGCGAATCAGGATGTTGCCGCCGGTCGAGGTGATCAGCATGCCGTCGCCGTGGTTGCCCAGGTTCGGTGTAGGTTTCGAAGGCGGCCAGGCCGCAGAAGGTGTTGTAGGTGGTGAAGTAGCTGGCCGTGTCCTGCGACCACGATGCCGTTCTGGCCGTTGGCGGCGTCGACGTTGCCCAGCGGAATGGGCCCGCCCATCGTGGTGTTGGTCGACGAGCCTTCGACGAGCACGCCGTTGAGGGCGTTGCCCACCGCGGTCAGGTTGTCGGCGCCGATGCCGATGAAGTTGGCCTGGATCGTGGTGTCGTTGGAGTTGGTGACTCGCAGGCCGTTGCCGCCGTTGCCGCTGATCACGTTGTAGAACACGAACGGGTTCGTCCGTGGCCGTGCAGCCGATGAGCGAATTGCTGTTGGCATTGACGATCTCCACGCCGTCCAGCGTGTTGCCCAGCGCGGCACTGCCCGAGGCGGTGGTGCCGATGAAGTTGCCGCTCAGCGTGTTCTGCGTGGCGCTGCCGGTGATGAGCACGCCGTTGGCGTCGTTGCCCGAGATCAGGTTGCCCTGCGGCGGCCGGACGAACGACGTGCCGTTGCCGGTCGGATTGTTGCCGCCGGTGGCCTGCCGCCGATCAGGTTGTTCTGTCGCGCCGCCGGTGATCAGGATGCCGTTTTGCGGCGTTGCCGAGGGCCAGCGTGCCGGTGACATCGGTGCCGATGTAGTTCATGGCGACCTGGTTGTTGTTGGCCCGCGTTCAGCTCGATGCCGTTGCCGCCGTTGCCGCTGATCACGTTCGACAACTGGAAAGCGACGTTGACCGTCGCCTGGAACGAGATACGTGCGACGCGCCGATCACGATGCCCACCACCTGGTTGCCGTACACGGAATTGGAACTGGTGACGCCGACGGTGCCGGTATAGTTGAGGTTCACCCAGGTGGCCGGGCCGAACGAGCCGTCGGCATTGCGGCGTGACGGTCACCAACGATCCCTGGACCGGGATTGGTCGCTGCCGGCTCTGGACCGAGTCGGCGCTCAGCGTGTAGACGCCCGTTCTCGACGCTGCTGATCCCCTCGAAATGGGTGACGAAGTTGGTCCCGTTGGGATAGGAGAACGAGTCCAGTTGGTGAACTTGCCGGTCGCGGAATCGTAGTCGACCAGGTAGGCCTGGCCGATCGGCTGGTTCTGATTCAGCGGCATTGTTGACCACGCTCGGGGCTCCAGCCGCCGGCGATCGTGTAGCTCGTGCCGCCGTTGTACCAGATGCCGTAGGCCGTGTTGCTCAGCGAGCCGGGATAGACGATCGGCCGTGAAACGTCTGCGTGGCGATGTCGTAGATGTAGGCGTGGCCCGGGCCGAGCGGCAGGCTGCCTGTGCCGTGGTCGGCGCGCTGTCGTAGTTGCCGACGGCCAGGCCGCCCATCGTGCTGTGGACGTAGTTGAATTCGGCCCCCGGATAGTCGATGGTCTGGTAGTCGCTGCTGTGCGCCAGATCGGCGGTCGTGCCCTGGAAGACGAAGCCGTTCACTTTGACTGGCGGCCGTCGAGGCATCGGCGTTCTTGTAGCTGCCCACGAGGCCGACGTTGCCGCTGCCCTGATTGTCGGGACCGTAGACGCTGGTGGTCGCGGCGTTGGGATAGTTGACCGAATAGCTCGTGCCCACGCCGGCCATGGTTCCGTCGAACAGCAAGCCGTTGGAGCCCGACGTGCCGGAGATGAGGTACTGGCCGGCGGTGTCGCCGCCGCGGATGCCCTGCCAGCCGCTGACCGGTTGCATGCTGACGCTGTCGGCGTTGTTGTAGGTGATGCTCGGACCGGATTGCTCTGGCCGATCAGGTTGCTGGTCGGAGTTCTGCACCAGCACGCCGTCGAGCGTGTTGCCCAGCGCCGCAGTGCCGGCGGCGGTGAGTCCGATGATGTTGCCGCTGACGCGTGTGACGCGTGGAGCTGCCGTTGAGCAGCACGCCGTTGGCGCCGTTGCCCGAGATCACGTTGCCCGAGCCGCGCCGCCGATGGTGTTGTTCTTGGCCAGCGACGCCCGTCACCAGGATGCCGTTTTGCGTGTTGCCGCGGTCCAGCGTGCCGGTCGCATCGGTGCCGATGTAATTGCCCTCGATCTGTGTTGCTGGCCGAACCGTTGACGTCGATGCCGTTGCCGTGGTTGCCGGTGATCACGTTGCGGTCTTGCGTCGTGGTGCCGCCGATGATGTTGCCCGACAGGCCGTCCAGCTCCACGCCGTCGCCGCCGTTGGCGGCGACCGTCGCTCCGTCCAAGGCCAGGCCGATGTAGTTGCCGGCACGAGCGTGATCGCCGCCGCCGTTGAGCGTGACGCCGGCGCCCGAGGCATCGACCAGCGACAGCGAGCTGCAGGGCGGAACCGGCCGAGCCGGCGTTGAACTGCAAGACCGGCGAAGTCATTGAAATTGATTTCGACCACCGGCGCTGCCGGCATAGCCCGGGGCGGTGGTGCCGTCGATGTCGACGTTGTCGGTGATGGCGGGCAGCGCGCCGCTGGTGAGCTGGATCGTGCCGGCCACGCTGAAGTTGATGGTTTCGGTGCCGTGGGCCGCGTCGGCGCTGGTGATCGCCTGGCGCAGCGAGCCGGCCCCGCTATCGTTGAGGTTAATGACCGAGAAAGCGCTGAGGACATAGCGGTCCTCCAAGCGTTGCATGAACAGCGAGCGACTTGGCAGGTTTTCGCTCTGCCGATTTTCGCGGTGCCGGACGAGGCTTCGTGCGTTGCCGGAAATAGGAAAACATAAGTCGATGATCTCCGCAAATGAGTGCGCGTGGCCGGCAGCCTGACAGGCCCGGCGAACGAACGAAAGGGTCAACGGGTGGCTATCGACGAGCAACGCCAATTGGACTGGCGCGACGATGCGGCGCACTGGGCAGCGCCGGCTAGACTGAAGAAGTGCCTGCTAGCGGCGCGGCCGGACCTGCCCCAAGGTCCGGCCCGATGGAACTACACTCGGGATTATCGCCGCCCGGGCTGCAAACAAACGCCGGCAGATCCATCAGAATCCGGACAAACGCCCCGCTGTGACACAGCTTGCGCAACTGCGCGGGCCGGTTCGCACCGACACGTTAAGCCCACGGGATGCTTCCCGTGGGGGCACTTGCCGACGGCCCGATGTCGCACGGCGCGACCGGCCCGCGCGACCGGCCCGCAGCCTTTAAAACACCGGGCGGATTTGCCGCAGCCGCTCTTCGGTCACGGCCATCAGGGCGTCTTCGGCCGCTTCGTCTGGCTGCTTCGTACGTGACCGAAAACCGCAAGTACGCGCCCGCGTCGTCCCAAGGCACCGTGCAAATCGAGTGCTCGGTAATCAGATATTGGCTGGCCGCTTCGGCCGAATCGAACTTCAGCCCGCTGGCCAGACCCTTGGGGCTGGGCGTATAGAGAAAATAGGTTCCGCCCGGCATCCGGCAATCGAAACCCACGCGGCCTAGCGTGGCCACCAGCTTGCGCAAGCGGCGCTCGTACTTGGTGCGCACCTGCCGGGGAATCGCTCGGGTCGTCCAGGGCCGCGACCGCCGCGTGCTGGATGGCCATGAACTGACCCGAGTCGCTGTTGTCTTTCACATCGCCAAAGGCCTGCACGATGCGCTCGTGGCCGCAAACCCAGCCCAGCCGCCAGCCGATCATGTGAAAGCCCTTGGACATGGAGTGGACTTCGACGCCCACCTCTTTGGCCCCCGGCAGCGACAGAAAACTGAGCGGCTCCCCCTCGTAAGAGAGCATGATGTGGGCCGCATCCTGCACGATGACCAGGTTGTGCCGGTGGGCCAGATCGATCGCCCGGCGGAAAAAGTCGCGCGTGGCCACCTTGCCGGTCGGGCTGTTGGGATAGCACAGCACCAGCAGCTTGGCCCGATTCAGCACGTCGGCCGGGATGGATTCCAGGTCGGGCAAAAAATCGTTCTGCGCCAATAGCGGCAGGGCGAAAACCGAGCCGCCGTAATATTTGGTGTGCGTGCCGGCCACCGGATAGCCGGGCACGGTCATCAGCGTGATGTCGCCCGGATTGATGAACGCGGCCGGCAGCAGGGCCAGGGCGGTTTTCGAGCCGATGCAGTGGTTGATCTCTTTGGCCGGATCGAGCTCGCACGCCAAAATTCCGCTGCATGAACCGGGCGACCGCTTCGCGATAGGCCGCGATGCCGTTGTCGGCGTAGCCCCGGTTTTCCGGCCGGTTGATTTGCTCGGCCATCACCGCCCGGACCTGGGCGGGGGCCATCTCGTCATTTTCGCCGATGCCGAAGTCGACCAGTGCCCGCTCCGGGTGATCGGCCAGCGCCTTGCGTTTGGCCCGCTTGATCTTTTCGAACTTGTAGATCGCGGTGCCTTTGCCGTAACCCGCGCCGCCGATGCGGTCGGCAAAGAGCTGTTGAAAGTAGGGATCGCTCATCAAAGAATCACTTGCGCTTGCCTGTCTGGACCGGGTGGGCGAAAACCAAACCGCTAGCCTACCCGAGCGGTTTTGGGAGGACAAGCGCGGGGGCCGGCTGGAAGAGATCGTGTGCAGCCCCTACGGCCGGTCAACCTGAGTAGCAGGCGAATCTTCGGGCGGCCGATTCGGCGCAAACGACTTAGCGGCCCACCATTCCGTGACGGCGACGAATTCCGCCAGTGCTATGAGGACGAATCGCATCGTCAGCCCCACTTCCCGATTGATAATCGTCAGCCGACTCCAGGGCCATAGCCGAATCGGGTCCGGGTCGTCGGCGAACGGCTCGAACGCCACATATGGGTACTGGGCGAGCAACAACGCAATCGCGCCCACCCCCACAAACATCATCCTGAGCGAGAGCGACCAGCGGCGGGGAGGGGTCATGGGTCACTTGATAGGCTCTGATGCCTGTCGACCAAGGACGTGCGCCAACTCGGTGCTAAGCCGGCTCAGCATCACATAGTCCTCGTCTCGATTGCACATTGCGGCAAACTTCACCGCGGGCTGGCGGCCTTCGCTATCGTCCTCGTCAACGACTGAGACAAGAAATGGCCGTCCCTCAATCCACCCTTCCCAGTGTCTGCCCTTTCGAGAACTGACTAGATCGGTCGCGCGGCTCACCAAGTACCCGTCGATCAAGAAAAGATCGTCTTCGCTGGCGACGGAATCGAGCGCGATTTGGCAAACCGGTCCCATGCCGTTAGTCTACCCTCGCGACACCAGCTGCCAGCCCAACTCAATCTGTTCGCCGACCGCGGAAAGCAACTCGTCGGTAGTCCGATACCGAGCCCGGGCAACCGACCGGCCGGCGGCGGTCAACGTGAGCGTGGGTTGATCGAGCGGCCAAGGGTCGACGGTGACTTGGTTAGGGCCGACGGGCGAAAATGTCCACGACCGGCCTTCAGGCAACTTGGCCTCACAGGAATCGGTTCGCTCGGCACAGCAAAACCAAAGGCTGATGGCGTCGAACATCTGAACGAGCGAAACGCCCAGCTCCGGCAGCTCGGGCGGGCGGTGCGGCTGGTCGGCAAACTGCCAGGCTGCCAGTTGGGCTGCCATTTTTGCCGCTTGCATCGACAGGAAATCGGTCCCCTGGGAGGCGGTCGCCGGATTTTCTTGCCAGGCGGTAAAGCGGTGCAGCAGGCGGCAGAAGTGCCCCGCTACCAGGTAGCCCGCCAGCGGAGCGTGGATTGTCGAAAGTTCAATCGAGCGCTCCCAAATCGACAACGAATCGGCCAGCCGCATCTGGTCGAATTTGACCGGAACTCCGTCGGAGTCGAGCCCCGGCCGCTCGTCCCAGGCGGCCCAGCCATCGTCGTGGTGCCGGGCGGCATAGCGCAGCGAGTGGACAAAATCGTCGTCCACTAGGTCGAAGAGCCAGCGGTCGGCCAGGTCGCCCGAGAGGTGGGCGTGGGAGATTTGCGGAATCAGAATCCAGCCGGGCGAGCCGTCCGGCTGTCGCGAGTCACGCCGAATCACGCCATGGCCCTCGGATGCGAGCGGGTCCAAGCGGCTTTGTTTCCGCCGGGCGCGCGGACCGGCATTCGTTGAATGCCGGCTAATGTCGAACTGAAATGAGCCCTGGCGTAATAATACGCGCTCTGGCGTAATGATATGCGTTCTAGCGCACGACGGACCGCGTGCCGGCCGCTTTGACCGGCGGAGCGCCAAAGCGGAGCGAACCGACGATTTCGCGGTCGGCGGCTCCGAACCGCTCGGCCAGATTGGATTCCATGGTAAAGGCCAGCGTTGCCCGGTGCCCCTGGGGGCTCACCAGCAGATAGTAGACCCATTGGATCGGCAACTCCGCAACCGTGCCGTTTGCCACCACGCGCAGGACGCTGTAGCCGGCCTCGTTGGTATCCTCGGAGGCTTCGAGAAACTGGCCAAAATGCTTATCCAGCGACTGTCGAACTTCTTGCTGAAAAGCCGCCAAAGTGAGCTGTTTTGCTACATCAGGCAGCGGCGAGATGTTGCATTGTGCTGCAAGTTCGCCCCGATCGACCAACCGCAAAACGGTCACGTTTTTCTCTTCGCTCGTAATATACCAGCGGCGATCGTAATCGAAATGGAAGTTGCCGGCCGTGGACTCGAATTCGAGCAGCGTCAGCCCGGCGGTCGATTCGGGGAGCGAATCGGAAATTTCCGTCGCCAAGTGAACCGATTCGGCGATGGGTGTGACTTTCATGATGAGCTTGGCGACAACGTCCAGGCCGGGCCCCACGTGTCCCACGGCGCGCTCCTCTTTGACCAGCAGTGCCAACCACGAGATTCGTTTGGCCTGAAGATCGAAATTGTATTTGGCTTTGACATCGATTACGGTGCCTACGCCGACCGCGGCCCCCTTGAGCGAGCCTTCCAGCTCGATTTTAGCAACCCCCTTGGCGACCTCGACTAACCGGCTGGTAACTTTAACCGCGCTGGCGGCATCTAATCCGAGCAGTGAAGCGACTGTTTTGTCGTCGTGGGCCCAGCTGGCGCCGATTTCGACGGGCCCTGTGGGCAGCAGGCTTTCGACCGTCAGGCTGCTGGCCGGAAGCTCGATGAGGTCGAGCTCGTCACGCGTGAGCGGGCCAGCCGGAGAAAACAAGGTGACGGATTTTGCGTCGACTTGGGCACTAATGAGTCGCCGACTGTCGCGCAGGGCGGGCTTTTGGCCGCCTTGGTCGATTTTGATGGCCACATTGGCACCGTGATAATACCGCAGCGAACGAAGCGGCTGAGAGGCCGAAGGTTCTACGCTTAACAGCTTTTCGTCATAATTGATGTTTGCCACCACGCTCATCGGATGCGAGGTCTTCTTGCCCTCTGGAGCCAGAATCGCCTGCCCGCCAACCTGCAGCACGATGTCGACATGGGTCAGCGCGTCGCGAGTCGGCTTGGGGTGCAAGTCGTAGGTTTTGGCCGCGTTGGCCTGGCCCACGAAGCAGGCCCCCAGGCAGCAGGCAGCGAGAGCGCGAATTAGGCGAGTTGGGCGATGCAGCATGCTGGCCGGACCTAAAGAGAGAAAGTGGAACAATATTTGCATTCACCGCTGGAGCCACGAACCGGACTCTTTCGCGTTACATCGACCCGGGCTGCTGCGGTAGTTGAATAGCAAGCGCGGATCGTAGCGAATGGCTGTAAGGTGAGCAGGCCGGTCCGGTATAGCTGGTCGGGGGATCGTGCCCTGGCGGTGGGGTATCTAGAGGCATAAGCCTTTTTACCGTAATGGGATAGTGATGCCGAGCGGAGCGGGTAAGGTAAACTATGAATAATTCGTAAGCAAACTTTCCATGCGACCCGTTTGGCTATATCGTGCGTAAAGTTAGTAACGACAAAGTCAACCTGAACTTCGCACCAAGAATGGTTCGTTTGAAAGGAATTGAATCTTAGGGGAGCGAGGGATTCGCAGGGAACGCCCCTGAAATTCGCATTGCGGGAAGGGTCTTTGATGCATACCGACTACTTGAGCCCCATTCTGCGGCAACTCCGTGACCAGCAGGTTCGTTTCGCTCCTCGCGAAAAGAAGCTGGAGCAGGTCGAATCGCGCCGAGCGATTGATTCCGGAGCTCGATCTTTCGCGGACGTATACCTACGAGTATCTCTGCTTTCGCATTACCGATTACCGGCCGGAGTCGTTCCCCAATTTCAAACTCTCGGGTGAAGAGGCGGCCCACGATCTGCGGCTGTTCGTCGAAGATCTGTCGGACGCGGCCGACGTGCCGGTCGGAGACGGCCGGCGAGCGCGTGCTGACGGTCGAAGAACTGAGCCAGTTGTTCAAGGTCTCGACCAAGACGATTTCGCGTTGGCGCCAGCAGGGGCTGGTGAGCCGGCGGTTCGTGTTCGACGGACGCAAGCGAGTCGGCTTTTTGAAGAGTTCCGTCGACACGTTCGTCGCCCGCAACGACGGAGCGGGTCAGCCGCGGCGCGCGATTCAGTCAGCTCAGTCCGCAGCGAGCGGGAAGAAATCGTGGAGCGTGCGCGTCGTCTGGCCCGCGCCGGCGGTTGCCCGGCCGACGTGACGCGGCGCGTGGCGCAAAAGGATGGGACGTAGCGTGGAAACGATTCGATATACGCTCAAGCAGTTCGATCGCGAGCACCCGGATTTGGCGGTGTTTCCGCACAGCACCGGTCCGCTGACCGAAGAAACCAAGAAGAAGATCTATCAGCAATACCGCCGCGAGGTGGCGGTCGACAACGCTGGCCAAGCAGTATTGCCGCACCAAGACCAGCATTTACCGCGTGATCAACGAGATGCGTGCGCGGCGGGTGATGGAGCTGCCGCTGGATTGCATCCCCAATCCGCAGTTCGACAAGGCCGGGCGTCGAGAAGTCGATTCTCGGCCCGCTGCCCAAGTCGGACCAGCCGGCCAAGAAGACCCGGCTGCCCAGCGGACTTGCCCCCCTACCTGGCCAGCCTGTACGAAGTGCCGCTGCTGACCCGGGAGCAGGAAGCCCACTTGTTCCGCAAGTTCAACTATCTCAAGCATCGTGCCGCACCAGCTGCGCGAAGGGCTCGATCCCGCGCGGGCCAAGAGCAGCGTGATGGACGAGATCGAATCGCTCTACGATCAGATCGTGGCGACCAAGAATCAGATTGTGCGGGCCAACTTGCGATTGGTCGTTTCGATCGCCAAGCGGCACGTCGGCCACGGCGAGAACTTTTTCGAGTTGGTCAGCGACGGCAACATGTCGCTGATCCGGGCGGTGGAGAAGTTCGACTTCGCCCGCGGCAACAAGTTCAGCACGTATGCCAGCTGGGCGATCATGAAGAATTTCGCCCGCACGATTCCGGACGAACATCGCCATCGGGACCGGTTCCGCACCAGTCATTCGGAGATGTTTTACAGCACCGAGGAACACCGCACGGACCAGTACGAGCAGGAAAGTGCCCAGTCGCAGCGCGAAGCGCAGATCGGTCGAATTCTGGAGCGGCTTGACGAGCGCGAGCAAAAGATTATCATCAGTCGCTTCGGACTCGATCACGGCCACGAACCGCTGACGCTGAAGGAAGTCGGCGTCGAGATGGGCGTCACCAAGGAGCGGATTCGGCAGATCGAGGCCCGGGCGTTGCACAAGTTGCGGCTGGCGGCCCAGGAAGAAAAGATCGAAATTCCGG
Organism: uncultured Planctomycetaceae bacterium; assembly: GCA_963793635.1. GTDB lineage: Bacteria > Planctomycetota > Planctomycetia > Pirellulales > PALSA-1355 > CAWCAX01. Next base: position 1,695,768 of record CAWCAX010000004.1, on the reverse strand, counting down.
GGTTGAATTGACGCCGCAGCCCTGTGGACGTTTCGGTGAAAGTTTTCGTTGATTCGATTTATCAGCATCCTGCAGGAAGCCGTCCGGGCGACCTGCAGGTGCTTTCATTAGCGCCCCTAGCCAGGGGATCGTGTGCGGGGGATATTCGTTCCCTCGAGGAGGTTCGGTTCGTTTGCCAGTCTGGCGTGTGCGGCCAAGGGGCCCTGACCGGGGCGACTTTTGGTAGGCCGTCGTCGTGTGGGAGGTGAGTTTCACCTCCCCAGCATCGACAGACTGCCGCGAACCGCCAGTCTGGGCGATGGCCGGCAAGCGGGAAGGTTCCGAGCTTGATTGCCTCCTGACATCGCGCCTTCGTCGAGACGTCGGTGTGCCCTAAAACGGCTGCCGGGGGCCCAGTTGGGGGCCGCTTTTCGACGGACTGCGCCTATCCGAGAACCGTTCGGGAGAAGGGGACAGGCACATTTTGCTCCCAGGGCACCGCAAAATGAGCCAGTCCCCAACGGTTCTCGGATAGGCTGTTAGCGCCGTGGGCAAATTTAAAGCGTGTCGTCTTGCAAGGTTTTGTGGTTCGTTATATTTAGTGGTTTTCGTGGCGGGGACTTGAAGGCTAGCGTAGCTCAACTGGCAGAGCAGCTGATTTGTAATCAGCAGGTTGTGGGTTCAAGTCCCTCCGCTAGCTTGATTGCGGCGGGCTTGCTCTTTGCGGCCTGACAGAAGCCTCGTGGGCTGTGGCCTCGTGGGCTGTGGCCTCGTGGGCTGTGGCCTTGTGGCAGTAAGCCTGTTGAGCAGTAAGCCGATTGCCTGACACAGTAAGCTTTCTTCCTGCGAGCAATCGGTCGATGTGCTGACACTGGGATCGGGAGTTCCCGCGATTGTTGGTCGGTACCCGCTGATGTGCCTTGGGCATCGGCGCCGTTATTTGCATTTGGCACGATGCGGTGTATCGGCATCGCGCAGATGCGATGTGCACGATGCGGACCACGGGTACGAGGGGGGGTTTCCCGAGCGGTCAAAGGGGTCAGACTGTAAATCTGATGGCTCTGCCTTCGCAGGTTCGAATCCTGCACCCCCCATTCGGGACCGGCCGTCGCCCAGGACTGCCGGGGATGGATTGCGGGATCGGCGGGCAGGTGGTTTCGATCGGCGGCTGGATCGATCGGCGGCTGGATCGATCGGCGGCTGGCCGAAATGCGGAGTGCGGTTGAATCGAATCGCGGCTCGGTTGTCGCTAGAGTCGGGACGCTTGAAAGGGAAGATTCGCTTGCGGGTGTAGCTCAATGGTAGAGCAATAGCCTTCCAAGCTAAAGACGAGGGTTCGATTCCCTTCACCCGCTTGTTAATGGACGGTTGGGCGAGAACAGAAGCGGCTGCGACGTGTGGATGAGTATCGACGTGGTGGATGAGTGCTGTGCCGAAGAACGATTCGGGAACTCTCGGGCTGCTGTAGCTCAGTTGGTAGAGCGCGTCCTTGGTAAGGACGAGGTCAAGGGTCCGAATCCCTTCAGCAGCTCTTCGGCGGCAGGTTCTTTTGAGCGGCGGACAGGTCAGCTTTGAAGCGGGGCGAAGACACGATAGGCGAACTACACATAAACACGGTTTGGTTCTAACGCAGATGGGCGGCGGCACGTGAGCGTGATCGCCCGGGAACGCAGATGTAGATAGGGAGCTAGCATGGCAAAAGATACTTTCGAACGTAAGAAACCGCACGTCAACGTGGGCACGATCGGCCACATCGATCACGGCAAGACGACCACCACGGGCGCGATTCTGGCAGTGCAGGCCGCCAAGGGCTTGGCTCAGACCAAGTCCTATGCCGACATCGCCAAGGGCGGAACCGTCCGCGACGAAACCAAGACCGTGACCATCGCGGTCAGTCACGTCGAGTACGAGACCGACAAGCGTCACTATGCCCACATCGACTGTCCGGGGCACGCCGACTTCATCAAGAACATGATCACCGGCGCCGCCCAGATGGACGGCGCGATCCTGGTCGTCTCGGCCGCCGACGGTCCGATGCCGCAGACTCGCGAGCACATCCTGCTGGCCCGCCAGGTCGGCGTGCCGGCGCTGGTCGTATTCCTCAACAAGGTCGATCTGGTCGACGACGAGGAATTGCTCGAACTGGTCGAGCTGGAACTGCGCGAACTGCTCACGCACTACGGTTATCCGGGCGACGACATTCCGATCATTCGCGGCGCCTCGAAGCCGGCCTACGACAATCCCAAGGATCCGAAGGCCAGCAAGTGCATCAGCGATCTGATGGATGCCATCGACAGCTATATTCCCGAGCCGGTGCGCGAAGTCGACAAGCCGTTCCTGATGGCGATCGAAGACGTATTCTCGATCGAAGGTCGTGGAACGGTGGCCACCGGCCGGATCGAGCGCGGAATCGTCAAGGTCGGCGAGGAAGTGGAGATCATCGGCCTTTCGGACAAGCCGCGCAAGACCACTTGCACGGGCGTCGAAATGTTCAATAAGACGCTCGAACGAAGGCCAGGCCGGCGACAACGTGGGCGTCTGCTCCGCGGTATCAAGCGCGAGGATATCGAGCGCGGCCAGGTGATCGCCAAGCCGGGTTCGATCACGCCGCACACCAAGTTCGAAGCCGAGGTGTACGTGTTGTCGAAGGAAGAAGGTGGACGGCACACGCCGTTCTTCAGCGGCTACCGTCCGCAATTCTACTTCCGCACGACCGACGTCACCGGAACGGCCAACCTGCTGGGCGGCGCCGAGATGTGCATGCCCGGCGACAACGTGAAAATCGGCGTCGAATTGCATCACGCCGATCGCCATGGACGACGGCGTGCGGTTCGCAATTCGCGAAGGCGGTCGCACGGTCGGCTCCGGCGTCGTTACGAAGATTCTTGCTTAAGGGAGCGTTTTTGCAGGAGAGACAAAGGCAAGCGGTCCAGCCAACCGGGCGGATCGCCGGCGCGAGTCTTTCCTCACAGGGGTGTAGCTCAATTGGCAGAGCGCTGGTCTCCAAAACCAGAGGTTGCGAGTTCAATTCCCGCCGCCCCTGCCAGTTCATCGTGTCCGTGACGTGGGTTGAGAAATATTCGAGTGCATCCAGATCCATGGCTGAGGAGTGCGTGAACCGGCGCGGGCTGCCGGGGCCGTGGGAGGCGGGAAACTTCAAGTCAAGGACGACACGCAGGACGTCTGCTAACCGCATGCGATTGCCATGAGCGATATCGATCAACTTAGAACCAAGAAGATAGTCAAAGCGAAGAATGGCATGGCGAGTCCGCTGCTGCGTGAACTGCTCCAGGTCGGTCTGTACAAACGCAGCCAAGGCAGAATCGCCCGCCAAATCACCTTTGGGGCGATCGTGTTGCTGGTGGTGGTCGGGGCGTGGCGGTTGGGGATTTATTTGCGGCTGAATATCGGGATGGCGCAGGCCGGAGCCCTGGGCATTCCGCTGGCGATTTCGGTAGCAGGAATTTGGATTGCCTACCGGCTGGTCAACCTGCCGAGCTTTGCCGATTTTCTGATCGCGGTGGAAGCAGAGATGAATAAGGTTTCTTGGCCGACGCGCAGCGAACTTTTTCGCAGCTCGCTAGTCGTGATTTTTTCGATTCTGTTTCTGGCCGCCATTTTGTTCGCCTACGATCTGTTTTGGAGAGAGCTGCTCGACCTGATTGGGGTCGTTCGCCCCCGTTAAGGCTCCTTTTGAGTCCGGGCGATCCGGGCGGTGGATAATTGGCTGGGGCGTGGTGTTGGGGCGGCGGTTTGTTGTAAAGGTCAGTCGCTGGGAGGTTTTCCAGCGGCACTGGCAGTGGTTGGGGGGGATGGCGTGAGTGAGCACTCGCACAATTCGGGACACGATTTGACCGGAGCCGCGGCGCCGTTGGATCAAGGCGCTACCGCACCGGCAGAAGTCCCGTTGACGGCCGCCGATGCAGCGACGCCCGACGTGTCGAATGCCGGCGAGTCGACGGGCGGCGCACCGCTCGCAGCGGAGCCCGCGCACCGCCCGGCCAACGGCTCCGACGCTTCTTCGGCCGAACACCCGCCGGTTGGTGGGCGGCACGAGTCGATCCCCCCCTCGATGGAAGACGACGACGAGAATGCGCAGCCGATCGAGGAAATCCTGGCTTCGGACGAGCCGCCCCAAAAGAACTGGTACATCCTGAAGGTGCAGAGCAATCGCGAGGATTCGATTCGCGACGTGCTGCAGCGCCGCGTCGCCGTGGCCGGGCTGGACAAGTATTTCGGCGATATCATCGTGCCGATCGAGATGGTCTCGGAGTTCAAGGGGGGCAAGAAGCGGGTCGTCAAGCGCAAGCTCTATCCGGGCTACCTAGTCGTTCACATGGAGATCAATGAGGACACCTGGTTCCTGGTCCGCGAGACGCCGGGCATCGGCGATTTTACCGGGTCGGCCGGCAAGCCCACGGCCATGTCGTCGCAGGAAATTGCCCGCATCGTCGCCAAGCAGGAAGAAAAATCGGACGAGGCTCCCAAGCTGAAGATCGACATCAAGCAAGGGGACCGCGTCAAGATCAACGAGGGGACATTCGAGAACTTCGAAGGAGATGTCGACAGCGTCGACGTGGCCAACGGCCGCGTAACGGTCATGATTAACATCTTCGGACGTTCGACGCCGGTGGAGCTGGAGTATTGGCAGATCGAGAAGATTTAGCGCGGGAAAGTTAATCGATGGCAAAGCAACTAGTCGGACAAGCGAAGTTTCAGGTGCCGGGCGGACAGGCCACTCCGGCCCCGCCGGTCGGCACGTCGCTCGGCCGGTATGGCATCAATCTCGGACAGTTCGTCTCGCAATTCAACGAGCGGACGCGCGAGGCGGGAGGCATGCCGATCCCGGTCGTGGTCAACGTGTACAACGATCGCTCGTTCGACTTCGTCACCAAGAGCCCTCCGGCGGCGGCGCTGCTCAAGCAGGCGGCCGGCATTGCCAAGGGTTCGGGCGTGCCGAACAAGGACAAGGTCGGCACGGTCACGCCGGCTCAAATTGAAAATATCGTCAAGCTGAAATTGGCCGACCTTAACGCCCGCGACGTGGAACACGCCAAGCGGATGATCGAAGGCACGGCCCGCAGCATGGGTCTGAAGGTAGAAGGTTAAAAGCGAATCATGCCGAAGCTTTCCAAACGCTTGCGCAGCCTGGCCGACAAACTGCCGGGCGACACTCCGCTGCCGGTCGATCAGGCCGTAGCGGCGATCAAGCAATACAACAACACCAAGTTCGACCAGACGGTCGACATCGTCATGCACCTGGGGATCGATCCCAAGCAGGCGGAGCAACTGGTTCGCGGCTCGATCGTGCTACCCCACGGCATCGGCAAGACGCTGCGCGTGGTGGTCTTTGCCAAGGGAGACGCCGCCGAGCAGGCCAAGGCCGCCGGAGCCGACATTGTGGGGAGCGATGACCTGGCGAAGCAAATTCGCGAAGGCTGGACCGAGTTCGACGCCTGTATCGCCGCCCCGGACATGATGGGAATCGTGGGCCCGCTGGGGCGCGTGCTGGGCCCGCGCGGGCTGATGCCTTCGCCCCGTGCCGGCACGGTCACTCCAGACGTGGCCAAAACGGTGCGCGAGTACAAGGCCGGCAAGGTGGAATTTCGCAATGACGCCGGCGGCAACGTGCATGCGATCGTCGGCAAGCTGAGCTTCGAGCCGCAAAAGCTGATCGAAAATATCAACGCCTTTATTCATCACGTGCAGGGACTCAAACCGCACAGCGTGAAAGGGCATTACATCAAGAGCATCAATATCAGTGCGACCATGAGTCCCGGCGTGCGGATCGCGGCCTAAAACAAGCGGCCCCACAAGCCGCAGCAGCGGAAAATAGCCATGAGCAAATTCGTCAAAGATCTGATCACCAAGGAACTCCAGGGCCGGCTCGAAGGAGTCAAGGACCTGTTCCTGGTCAACATCGTCGGCCTGAGCGCCAACGCCAATTCCGCGCTTCGCAAAGAACTGCGGAGCAAGGGAATCCAGATGGTGGTGGTCAAGAACAGTCTGGCTCGCAAGGCTGCCGAGGGTTCGGCGGTCGCGCCGGCTTTCGAGGGGGCCCAAGGCACCTTGGCCGTGGTTTGGGGCGAAATGGATGCCCCGGCTTTGGCGAAGGAAATCGTGCGGCTGCAAGCCGTAAAGGAATATGCACCCTTCGAGGCCAAGGGGGGCGTGGTCGACGGCTCCAAGCTGGCCGCCGCCCAGGTGGCCGAGGTCAGCAAATGGCCGACCCGCCTGGAGCAGTTGAGCTTGCTGATGGGCCAGATCCTCTCGCCGGGCGCCTTGCTCGCCAGCCAGTTGACCAGTGCCGGCGGCGCGCTGGCCAGCCAGATCAAGCAACACGGCGAGCGCGAGGAGGGCGAACCGGCAACTGCCGAGCCGACCGCGGGCGAACCCGCAGCAGCCGAGCCGACCGCGGGCGAACCCGCAGCAGCCGAGCCGACCGCGGGCGAACCCGCAGCAGCCGAGCCTGCGGCAGGCTGAGGATTTTTAGACGACAGGTGTTTTGGAATCCATGAACTGGTGCGTGCCGGGGGTTGTCTTCGGCCATAACATATTGTTTGACCCGGTCCAGTCCGTCGCAAGTGTTTGTTGCATGTCGGCTGGCAAAGTGAGAAAGGACCAATTTCGCAATGGCTACCGACACCGCTACGCGTGAGTTCTCCGCTGGGGCCAAGGACCTCGGCGAGAAGATTATCGGCCTGACGCTCAAGCAGGCCAAGGAATTGAGCGACTACCTCGAGGAAGTGCATGGCATCAAGCCGGCAGCCGGCGGCGCCGTGATGATGGCTCCCAGTGGCGATGGTGGCGGCGGTGGTGCTGCCGCGCCGGCCGAGAAGACCGAGTTCGACGTTGTGCTGGAGGGATTCGGCGACAAGAAGATCGGCGTGATCAAGGTCGTGCGGTCGCTGACCAGCCTGGGTCTGAAGGAGGCCAAGGACCTGGTCGAAGGCGTGCCCAGCAAGGTCAAGGAAGGCGTATCCAAGGAAGATGCCGAGAAGGCCAAGAAAGAGTTGGAAGAGGCCGGCGCTACGGTTTCGATCAAGTAGCTGTTTGCTGGACCGCCGACGCGACCAGCCGCCGTTTGGGCCTGATTGCCGAAACAGTGTGGGCGTTGGCAGAAACTCTAACGGACGGCTGCGACTCTATCGGATGGCTGCGCGAGTACATCGCTTGACCCTACCCATTTTCCCAGTGTGCATTGGATCGCAGGACAATCTCCTGCGCCGCCGGATGCCTTGCGCTGCGGCCTTGGTCGACAGATTTTTTGGTGCTGGCAGTCCGCGGGTCGATGCCGAGTGCCAAAGCGTGCGGTCCGTGTTCTCGAGCGCCTCGGGCGCTGTTTCGTTTTGAAGCATTAAGGATTCATCCATGGCGACATCAGCAGAACGACGCCTTCGACCCAAAGAAGTCCGTCGTTTCGGCAGTTTACGCGCTCCCCATCAAATCCCCGATCTCACCGAGATCCAGACCCGCAGTTACGAGCGGTTCCTGCAGTACGACGAGCCCCCCGGCAAGCGGATCGATCAGGGGATCGAGTCGGTGCTGCGCGAAATCTTTCCGATCGAAAGCTACGACAAGACGTTGCGGCTCGAATACCTGCGCTACGAGTTGGGCAAGCCGCGGTACGAGCCGCACGAGTGTCGCCAATTGCGACTGACCTATGGCCGGCCGTTCCGCGTCTGGCTCAAGCTGACCAAGGAGCAGCCGATCGAGGAAGAAGTCTATCTCGGCGACATGCCGATCATGCTCGGCGGCGGCGAGTTCATCATCAACGGCGCCGAACGCGTCGTGGTCAGCCAGTTGCACCGCAGCCCGGGCGTCGACTACGTCAGCGAGTTGGAGGCCGGCGACCGCCGCACGTTCAGTTGCCGCATCATTCCCGAGCGCGGAAGCTGGATCGAGTTGAACACGAGCAAGAAGGACACGATCAGTGTCCGCATCGACCAGAGCGGCAAGTTCTCGGCCATGACGCTGCTCCGCGCCATGGATCCGAAATTCAGCCTGAACGCCGATCTGATCCGCGTGTTTTACGATACGTCCAGCGAAAAGATCGTCGACGGCCGCAGCGCCGGCAAGATCGAAGGCAAGATCGCGGTCGACGACATCGTCTATCCGCACAACAGCGAAAAGGCCGGCGAGATCATCCTCGAGGGCGGCCAGAAGATCACCAAGAACATCGCCGAGTTGATCTGCACCTCCGGCCTGACCTCGGTCGAAGTAATGGTCGACCCCAAGAACCCGCTGATCTTCAACAGCCTGGCCGAGGACACGACCTCCAGCCACGAAGAGGCGCTGCTGCGCATCTACCAACGGTTGCGGCCGGGCAATCCGCCCCAGTTGGAAAAAGCCCGGGCGCTGTTCCACGAGAAATTTTTCGATACCAATCGTTACCGCCTGGGCAAGGTCGGCCGCTTCCGCATCAACCGCAAGCTGAAGCTCAGCGTGCCCGAGACCGAAATGACCTTGCGGCCCGAGGACCTGATCGCGGCCATCCGCTATGTGCTGCAATTGGCCGGCGGCGAACCGGGGGTCGAGATCGACGACATCGACCACTTGGGCAATCGCCGGTTGCGGACGATCGACGAGTTGGCGGCCGACGAACTGCGCAAGGGCTTTCTCAAGCTCCGCCGCACGGTGCAGGAGCGGATGAGCCTGAAGGACGTCGAAGACATGACGCCGCGCAGCCTGATCAATCCCAAGAGCATTTCGGCGGCGATCGAATACTTCTTCGGCCGCGGCGAGCTGTCGCAGGTGGTCGACCAGACGAACCCGCTTTCGATGCTCACGCACGAGCGGCGATTGTCGGCGCTTGGGCCCGGCGGTTTGAACCGCAAGCGGGCCGGCTTCGAAGTGCGCGACGTGCACATTTCGCACTACGGCCGCATCTGCCCGATCGAAACGCCGGAAGGCACGAACATCGGCTTGATCTCCAGCCTGGCGATCTATTCGTCCGTCGACGAATACGGCTTCCTGGTCACCCCGTATCGCAAAGTGAACCACGGCAAGCTCACCGACGAGGTGGTCTGGCTGCGGGCCGACGAGGAAAGCGAAGCCTTCCTGGCGCCGGCCGACGCTCCGGTCGAAAACGGCAAGCTCAAGGGCGATAACATCATCGCCCGCTACCATGCCGACTTCGAGCTGGTGCCGATCGACAAGGTGCAATACATCGACGTGGCGCCGAGCCAGATGGTCGGCGTCTCGGCCGGGTTGATTCCGTTCCTGGAGCACGACGACGCCAACCGCGCCTTGATGGGCTCCAACATGCAGCGGCAAGCCGTGCCGCTGTTGGTCAGCCGAGCCGCCGGTCGTGGCCACCGGCATGGAGCGCGACGTGGCCCAGAACTCGGGCATGATCGTCCGCGCCCGCCGCAAGGGCACGGTCACCTATGTCGACGCCGACCGGATCGAAATCGGCGGCGAGGCCTACCCGCTGCGCAAGTTCGTCGGACTCAACGAGCGCACCTGCCAGAACCAGAAGCCGATCGTCAGCGTCGGCCAGAAGGTGGAAAAGGGCGAAGCGATCGCCGACGGCGCCGCCACGTTCAAGGGCGAGTTGGCCCTGGGCCGCAACGTGCTGGTCGGCTTCATGGCCTGGGACGGGTTCAACTTCGAGGATGCGATCATCATCAGCGAAGAGCTGGTGAAGGACGACACCTACACCTCGATCCACATCGAAGAGTTCGACATCGAAATTCGCGAGACGAAGCTGGGCCGCGAGGAGTTCACCCGCGACATTCCCAACGTCAGCGAAAAGGCCCTGCGCAACCTCGACGAGAGCGGCATCGTGCGGATCGGCACCTACGTCCGGCCGGGCGACATCCTGGTCGGCAAGGTTTCGCCCAAGTCGAAGACCGAGCTCACGCCGGAAGAAAAGCTGCTGCACGCCATCTTCGGCCGCGCCGGCGAAGACGTGAAGAACGATTCGCTCGACGTCCCCTCGGGCGTCGAAGGCATCGTGATCGACACGCAGAAGTTCTCGCGCCGCATGAGCCTGTCGGAAGACGAGCGCAAGGTGTTCGAGAAGGCCCTGAAGGAAGCCGAGAACGAAGGCGCCGCCAAGATCGCCGCCGCCTTCAGGGCCATGGTCGAAGAGATGGAAGCCGTGCTGCAGCGGCCGCTGGTCGACGACGAAGGCACGGCCCTGGTCCGCGACCAGGAGAACAAGTTCATCGCCGAGCAGGCCAAGCGGTTCAAGCTCGACGCGATCGACATCCGCAGTCCGCAGCGCAAGGCCGACGTGGAGAAGATCTACAAGACCCAGTGGCCGGCCGTCGAAGCCGCCATCGACGACCGCGATCGCAAGCTCAACTCGATGAAGCGCGGCGACGAGCTGCGCAGCGGCGTGCTGCAGATGGTCAAGGTCTACGTTGCCGCCAAGCGGGTGATCTCGGTCGGCGACAAGATGGCCGGCCGCCACGGAAACAAGGGCGTGATCGCCAAGATCCTGCCGGTCGAGGACATGCCGTTTTTGGCCGACGGCACGCCGCTGCAAATCCTGCTCAATCCGCTGGGCGTTCCCAGCCGTATGAACGTGGGCCAGATTCTGGAAACGCACCTGGGTTGGGCCGGCGCCAAGCTGGGCTTCCAGGCCATCACGCCGGTGTTCGACGGCGCCACCGAAAAGACGATCCACGAAGTGCTCGAAGAGGCCGGACTTGCCGTCGCACGGCAAGGCCCAGCTGTTCGACGGCCGCACCGGCGAGCCGTTCGAGCAGGAGACCACGGTCGGCTACATCTACATGCTGAAGCTGCATCACCTGGTCGACGACAAGGTTCATGCCCGTTCGACCGGTCCCTACTCGCTGATCACGCAGCAGCCGCTTGGGCGGCAAGGCCCGCTTCGGCGGTCAGCGGTTCGGGGAAATGGAAGTCTGGGCGCTGGAAGCCTACGGCGCCGCCTACGTGCTGCAGGAGTTGCTCACCGTCAAGAGCGACGACGTCGAAGGACGCACCAAGATTTACGAGTCGATGGTCAAGGGCGAAAACACGCTCGAAGCCGGCACCCCGGCCAGCTTCGACGTGTTGACCAACGAAATCCGCGGTCTGGGGCTGAACATGCAATTGGAAAAGCGTCGCATTTAACGCCGGCGTCGATGCGAAGTAACGATCGCCGGCCGGTCGACGACCGCCGGCTGCTGAGAGACGACGGCGCAGAACACGATTTTAGCGCGACAACGTTCCGTTTAAGGAGGGTGAACAGTGAGTACTGGCGAAAGCTCCTACGATCGGATCAACGACTACACCTCGGTCAAGATCAGCCTGGCCCGGCCGCACGATATTCGCAGTTGGTCGTTCGGCGAAGTGAAGAAGCCGGAGACGATCAACTACCGCACCTACCGTCCGGAAAAAGACGGTCTGTTCTGCGAGCGGATCTTCGGACCCGAAAAGGACTGGGAATGCGCCTGCGGCAAGTACCGCGGCATGAAATACAAGGGCATGATCTGCGACCGCTGCGGCGTCAAAGTCACGCACAGCCGCGTGCGCCGCAAGCGGATGGGCCACATCGAGCTGGCCGCGCCGGTCGTGCACATCTGGTTCTTCAAGGCCATGCCCAGCCGCTTGGGCAACCTGCTGGCCATGAAGACCACCAGCCTGGAAAAGGTGATCTACTTCCAGGATTACGTCGTCACCAAGCCCGGGCGACACGCCGCTCAAGAAGCAGCAACTGCTGACCGAGGAAGAATATCCGCAACGCCCGCGAGCAATACGGCGAAGGCACCTTCGAGGCCGACATGGGGGCCGAGGCGGTCCGCAAGCTGCTCATGGATCTCGACCTGGTGCAGCTGTCCAAGGACCTGCGCGTCGAGCTGGTCGAGACCGGCTCGAAGCAGAAGGCCAAGGACCTGATCAATCGGCTGAAGATCGTCGAGGCCATCCGCGACAGCGACAACAAGCCCGAGTGGATGGTGCTCGACGTGATCCCGGTCATTCCGCCCGACCTGCGTCCGCTGGTGCTGTTGGACTCGGGCAATTTCGCCACCAGCGACTTGAACGATCTGTATCGCCGCATCATCAACCGCAACAACCGGCTCAAGAAGCTGGTCGATCTGAACGCGCCGGAAGTCATCATCCGCAACGAGAAGCGGATGCTGCAGCAATCGGTCGACGCGCTGTTCGACAACAATCGCTGCAAGCGCCCGGTGCTCGGTTCGAGCAATCGCCCGCTCAAGTCCCTGACCGACATGATCAAGGGCAAGCAGGGCCGGTTCCGCGAAAACCTGCTGGGCAAGCGCGTCGACTACTCGGCGCGCAGCGTGATCGTGGTCGGGCCGAACCTGCGGCTGCACCAGTGCGGCCTGCCCAAGAAGATCGCGCTGGAATTGTTCCAGCCGTTCATCATTCGCCGGCTGAAGGATCTGGGCCACGCCGACACGATCAAAAGCGCCAAGAAGATGCTCGAGCGCAAGGACGAGGAGGTGTGGGATATCCTCGAAGAGGTGATCCGCAACCATCCCGTGCTGCTGAATCGGGCCCCCACGCTGCACCGCATGGGCATCCAGGCCTTCGAGCCGACGCTGGTCGAAGGCAACGCCATCAAGCTGCACCCGCTGGTCTGCAAGGGCTTCAATGCCGACTTCGACGGCGACCAGATGGCCGTCCATCTGCCGCTGTCGATCGAGGCCCAGGTCGAAGCCCACACGCTGATGATGTCGACCAACAACATCTTCAGCCCGTCCAACGGCGCGCCGATCATCAGCCCGTCGCAGGACGTGGTGATGGGTTGCTACTACATCACCATGTCGCTTCCCGGCCGCAAGGGCGAGGGCATGATCTTCTCCTCTCTCAACGAGGTGCAGTTGGCCTATTCGCTGGGCGCTGTCGACACGCACGCCCGCATCAAGGTCAAGCTGCCCCCGGCCCGCAAGGTGAAGAGCGAGCAGGATTCCCGGCCGGGCGCCTTGATCGACACGACCGTCGGCCGCGTGATTTTCAACATGACGCTTCCCGACGGCATGTCTTTCTACAACATTCCGATGCGTTCCAGCGAACTGGCCAAAGTGATTTCGGACTGCTATCAGGTGCTGGGCCGCCGGGCGACGATCGACCTGTTGGACGACATGAACCAGCTCGGTTTCCGTTCCAGTACGCACAGCGGGCTGTCGTTCGCCACCGACGACCTGATCACCCCGCCCAGCAAAGGCCGCATCATCCACGACGCCGAGCGCGAGGTGCTCAAGAAGAACAAGCTCTATCAGCGCGGCATCATCACCGAGGGCGAGCGCTACAACCAGGTGCTCGACGCCTGGACCCACGCCCGCGAGCGGATCACCACCGAAATGATGACCGAGCTGGAAAACGACTACCGTCGTCCGGGCTACGTCAATCCGATCTACCTGATGGCCCACTCCGGTGCCCGCGGCGGCGTCGAACAGATTCGCCAGTTGGCCGGCATGCGCGGTTTGATGGCCAAGCCGTCGGGCAAGATCATCGAAACGCCGATCAAGGCCAACTTCCGCGAAGGGCTCTCCGTGCTCGAGTACTTCAGCTCGACCCACGGTGCCCGCAAGGGTTTGGCCGACACGGCTTTGAAGACGGCCGACTCGGGTTATCTGACCCGCAAACTGGCCGACGTGGCGCAGAACGTGGTGGTGACGATGGAAGACTGCGGCACCACGCAGGGCATCACCAAGGGCGTGATCTATCGCGGCGAAAAGGTCGAGGTGCGCCTGGCCGATTCGATTCGCGGCCGCGTCAGCCGGGCCAATATCGTCAATCCGATCACCGACGAGGTGATCGTCCGCGAAAACGACATGATCACGATCCACATCGCGCGGCGCATCGAGGAGCTGGGCCTGGAGAAGATCCAGGTCCGCAGCCCCATGGCCTGCGACGCGCCGCTGGGCGTTTGCCGTCGCTGCTACGGCATGGACCTGTCGACCGGTTCGATGGTCGAAGAGGGCATGGCCGTGGGCATCATCGCCGCCCAGAGCATCGGCGAGCCGGGCACCCAGCTCACGATGCGGACGTTCCACATCGGTGGCACGGCGGCCCGCGCTGTCGAGGACAAGGACATCCGCGCCAAGAAACAAGGCATCGTGCAGTTCACCCGTCTAAAGGTGGTCCGCAACGACGCCGGCCAGCAAGTGGTGCTGACCCGCAACGGCGAAATCACGATCCTCGATCCCAAGGGTCGCGAGCTCGAGAAGTACGAAGTGCCCGCCGGCTCGAACCTGCTGGTCGAAGAGAACAAGGAAGTCAAGCCGGGCACGATCCTCTGCGAGTGGGACCCGCACAGCATCCCGATTCTGGCCGAGGTCGGCGGCAAGGTCCGTTACGAGGACGTCATCCAGGGCGAGACGATGCGCCTGGAGAAGGATCCCAGCGGTCACTTGCGCCGCATGATCATGGAGCACAAGGGCGATCTGCATCCGCAGGTCGTGCTGGAAGACGCCAGCGGCAAGATCCTGGACTTCTACTACATGCCCGAAAAGGCCCACATCGAAGTCACCGAAGGGATGCAGATCTCGGCCGGTACGCTGCTGGCCAAGACCCCGCGCGAAGTGTCGGGCACGCAGGACATCACCGGCGGTCTGCCGCGGGTGACGGAAATCTTCGAAGCCCGCAAGCCCAAGGAACCGGCCGTGATCGCCGAGATCGACGGCAACGTCGAGCTGTTGGGCGAGAAGCGCCGCGGCAAGCGGACGATCATCGTCCGCAGCGAAAGCGGCATCGAACGCGAGCATCTGGTGGCCCACGGCAAGCACTTGCGGGTGCATGCCGGCGACTTCGTCCGGGCGGGCGAGGCGCTGGTCGACGGTCCGCTGGTGCCGCACGACATCCTGCGGATCTCGGGCGAAGAAGCGGTGCAGCAGTATCTGACCCGCGAAATCCAGAACGTCTACCGCAGCCAGCGCGTGGAAATCGACGACAAGCACATCGAGATCATCGTCACGCAGATGCTGCGCAAGGTGAAGATCGAAGAGCCCGGCGACACCAACCTGCTGCCGGGCAGCGTGCTCGACCGGTTCGATTTCCGCACGGCCAACCAGGCCCTGGCCAAGTGCGTCAAGATTTCGCACAAGGGAGACAGCGACTTTTCCGAAGGCACGATCGTTCCCAAGGATGCGCTGGAGCAGGTCAATGCCCAGATCGAAGCGCTGGGCGGCAGCCCGGCCAAGGGCGTCAAGCCCAAGAGTGCCACGGCCAGCACGCAGTTGCTGGGCATCACCAAGGCCGCGGTGCAAAGTTCCAGCTTCATCTCGGCCGCCAGCTTCCAGGAAACCACCAAGGTCCTCACCGAAGCGGCCCTGGCCGGCAAAGTCGACAACCTGGTCGGCCTCAAGGAAAACGTGATCCTGGGCCACCTGGTTCCCGCCGGCACCGGTTTCCACACCTTCCAGAATGCCGAAGTCCGGATTCGTCCGCAGGCGCTCGAAGCGCTGGCTGCCGAGAAGGACAAGGTTCTGGCGCGCAGCTTCCCGCTGCTCGACGGGGTGGAAGACGAAAACGGGTCCAAGCCCGCTCCCAAGGCCGCCGGCACGCTGGAAGCCCTGTTGGGGGGCGACGGCAAGGAATAATCAACCCTTCGTCATGCCGATCGAACCTGTTAAGCCCACGGGATGCTTCCCGTGGGCCGGCGTCATCAAGCCCGAGGGTCAAGCGATCCTCGGGCCTTTCGTTTATCGGCACGGCGAGGTCGGCGGCCCGTTACGCCCGGGGAAAGATTTCGGCCACATTCAGCCGCAAGCCGGGCAGCAGATCGGGCGCTTCCAGGAAGTCTTGTTCCCCCATCACGCACGTTTCGGCAGACGAACTGTGCACCGTAACCGTACGACGGCGGGGATCGACCAACCAGACCAACACAGTGCCGTGGGAAAGCCAGTCCTTCACCTTGGCATCGATGTCATGCGGCCGATCGTCGGGCGAGATGACCTCGACCGCCAGGTCGGGCGGCCCGGGGAAGAATTTTTGCAGTGCCGTAGCGACCTCCACCCGTTGCTGCCGAACAAAGGCCGCATCGGGCGCGCGCACGGTGTCTGGATTGCGCGCAGAACAAAGCCCGTTTCCGCGCCGACGACCACCCCCAAACGGTGCGTTTCGACATAATTTCCCAAAAGTCTGCGCCAACGTGGCGCTGATATGCCCGTGGCCAAAACCGGCCGGATTCATGGTGATGATCTCTCCTTGGACCAATTCGCGGCGCAGGTCGTCGTCGGGCATGTCGTAAAGCTGCTCGGCAGTGACGGGCGGAGTGGTGATGCTCATGGCAAAGGGGTCGTCGGTTGAGTCTGTTTCGATCGTGATTCGTGGGCGAATGCCAGTTTACCACGAAAACGGCAGGAAACGCGTCAAACCACCGAAGTGCGCAGCGAAACACGCCAAAACTCGTCCTTGACACCCTGGGCCGATTCTTTAAACTGGTTGATTCCCTAGGGCTTGTGGCTACCAAAACCTGAGAACTTTGGACTGAAACTGTCGACCCATGCCGACCATTAACCAACTCGTCCGCAAGCGCCGCCGTCCGCCGCGCAAGTTCAGTAAGTCGCCGGTGTTGGACAAATGCCCCCAGCGGCGTGGCGTCTGCTTGCAAGTCAAGACGATGACCCCCAAGAAGCCCAATTCGGCCCTGCGCAAGATCGCCCGCGTGCGGCTGTCCAACGGCAAAGAAGTCACCGTCTACATCCCGGGCGAAGGGCACAGCCTGCAGGAGCATTCGATCGTATTGGTGCGCGGCGGCCGGGTCCGCGATTTGCCGGGCGTTCGTTACCACATCGTCCGTGGCGCGCTCGACACGCTGGGGGTCGAGGGGCGCAAGCAGTCGCGCAGTTGCTACGGGGCCAAGAAGTCTTAGACCGTAAATCACCTGCTGGCCGGCCGCATTTGGCTGCGGCTAGCTGGGTCAGTTTTGGGAGTTGTCTTCGATGGGTAGGATCACCGCCAGCCGCAAGATGTTAGCCCCGGATCCGCTGTGCGGATCGCTCTTGGCGAGCAAATTCATCAATTGCTTGATGTACGACGGCAAGAAGAGCACGGCGCAGCAGGTCTTCTACGACGCGCTGGACATCATCAAGAAGAAGATTCCCGACACCGAGCCGATCGAGGTCTTCACCCAGGCCGTCGAGAACGTCAAGCCGGCCATCGAAGTCCGCAGCAAGCGGGTCGGCGGTGCCGCGTATCAGGTGCCGATGCAGGTGAATCGGCCGCGACAGCAATCGCTGGCGGTCCGCTGGATCCTGATGGCGGTCCGCGAGCGCAAGGGGCGCGCCACGCACGAAAAACTGGCCGACGAACTGGTGGCCGCTTTCAATCGCGAAGGCACGGCCATGGCCCGCCGCGAAAATGTGCATCGCATGGCCGATGCCAATAAGGCCTTCGCACATTTTGCCTGGTAGGCGAAAACGCCCGCTGGGCGATTCGCACAAATCTGCGGCACATTCTCCAGTGGCTGCGGGAACCCGCATTCGTTGAGTGTTGCTGCCCGCGGCGGATGCGCGTCCTGGCCTCGTAACCGCCCCTTGCTTTTTTCGGCCGCTTCGTTTCCCATGCGGAATATGGCCCGCAAACTCAACCAACTCCGCAACATCGGCATCATTGCCCACATCGACGCCGGCAAGACCACGGTCACCGAGCGGATGCTGTACTACAGCGGCGCCAGCCACAAGATGGGCGATGTCGACAAAGGCACCACGGTCACCGATTTCGACCCCGAGGAACAGCAGCGCGGCATCACCATTCGCGCCGCCTGTGTGACGTTCGGGTGGAACGACTGCGTGATCAACCTGATCGACACGCCGGGGCACGTCGATTTCACGGCCGAGGTCGAGCGCAGCCTGCGCGTGCTGGACGGCGGTGTGGTCGTGTTCAGCGCCCGCGAGGGGGTCGAAGCCCAGAGCGAAACCGTCTGGCGCCAGGCCGACAAATACGGCGTGCCGCGGATCGCGTTCATCAACAAGCTCGACCGCGAAGGGGCCGATTTCGACGCCACCTTCGGCGAAATTCGCGAGCGGCTGGGCGCCCAATCCGGTGGCGGTGCAAATTCCGGTCGGCGCCGGGCCGCCCCACCTGGCCGAAGCCTTTCGCGGCGTGATCGACCTGGTGACGATGGAGTATCTGACGTTCACCGGCGACAGCCAGGGAGCCGAAATCTTTCGGCAGCCGATTCCGGCCGATCTGCGGGACGAGGCCGACCTGTGGCGCGAGGAATTGCTCTCCAAGCTGTTCGAGTACAGCAACGAGCTGGCCGAACTGGTGCTGGCCGAAGCAGCCGTTCCGGTCGAACTGGTGCGGCAAGTGCTCCGCGACGCCACGCTGCACCGCCTGATCGTGCCGGTGCTCTGCGGCTCGGCGCCTGGACTTCATCGGCATTCAGCCGCTGCTGGACGCGGTGACCTACTACCTGCCCAGCCCGGCCGACAAGCCGCCGGTCGAAGGCATCAATCCCAAGAAAAAGGACGCCGTCGAAATCCGAAAGCCGACTCCCGACGAGCCGTTCTGCGGGCTGGTGTTCAAGATCGACGCCGACAAGCACGGCGACTTGCACTACGTGCGGATCTACTCGGGCACGCTCGAGGCCGGCAGCCGGGCCTACAACCCGGGCAAGGACAAGAAAGAAAACGTCCCGCAGCTCTGGCACATCCAGGCCGACCGCCGCGAGCAGGTGCCCAGCGCCGCGGCGGGCGACATCGTGGGCATCATCGGCCTGCGGCACTCGATCACCGGCGACACGCTGTGCGATGCGGCCCACCCGATCGTGCTGGAGACGATCGACTTTCCGGAAACGGTCATCTCGATGGC
Source organism: uncultured Planctomycetaceae bacterium (assembly GCA_963793635.1). Taxonomy (GTDB): domain Bacteria; phylum Planctomycetota; class Planctomycetia; order Pirellulales; family PALSA-1355; genus CAWCAX01. The sequence goes on along the minus strand of CAWCAX010000004.1, from coordinate 1,677,051 downwards.
GATCGAGCCGGAAACGCTCGACCGAGCGCAAGAAACTGGCCGAAGCCCTGGAAATGATGAAGCGCCAGGACCCGACCTTCCGGGCGCAGGAAAGCGAAGAAACCGGCCAGACCCTGATCAGCGGCATGGGCGAGCTGCACCTGGAGATCATCAAGCACCGGCTGCTGCGCGACTTCAATCTCGATGTTCGCGTCCACAAGCCGCGCGTCAGCTACCGCGAAACCGTGGACCACGCGGCCGAAGTGGTCGGCCAGTGCCAGCGGCAGCAGGCCGGCCAGTCGATGTTTGCCAAGGTGCGGCTGAGGGTCGAACCCTATCCGCAGGGCTCGGCGCCGCTGGTCGTGATGGCCCCTGGCAGCGAAGCGCTGCCGGCCGCATTACTTGCAGGCCGTGCTCGACGTGCTCGGCGAGCGGCACAACGGCTCGCTCGGCTGCCCGCTGATGAAAATCAAGTTCACGTTCCTGGGGGGCGAGGTTCACGAGACCGATTCCAGCGAGATCGCCTTCCGCTATGCCGCCTCCGACGCCTTGAACAAGGCCCTGGACGAGGCCGGCATCGTGCTGCTTGGAACCGATCATGAAGCTGGACATCACGGTGCCCGAGGAGCATCTGGGCGATTTCATCAGCGACTTGCAGCAGCGTCGGGCGACGATCACGCACACGCAAGTCCGCGGCCGCAACACGGTGATCGAGGCCCAGGCGCCGCTGGCCAATCTGTTTGGCTATTCCAGCGCCATGCGCGGCCTGAGCCAGGGCCGGGCCACCGCCTCGATGGAGCCATCGGCCTACGGCCCGGCTCCGCCGGAAGTGCATGCAGGGGTTTTTCTAGGCCGGGTTTGGTGAGCGGCCGGTTTGATGCGGGCGGGGTTTTTAAGAGGCGGGCTGTCGGGCGCCGGGTTTGGCGGCGAATTCCGGCCGCCCCGCAGGGGCACCAGTCAATAGGCGGGGGCACCGCCCCCGTAAACCGGCGCCGGCGATTTCATTTCACGGCCCCACAGAGGTCGCCCCAAGTGGGAGCGTCGACCGTTTGTTCGACCCCTGTGGGGTCGGATGGATCGCATTTGGTCCCGTATTCCGTGGGCGCTGCCCACGGCTATTGGCTGGAACCCCTTCGGGGTTTCTGGTTGTGCGTCGGTCCCGTTGCAAACTGCCCCGGCAGGGGCGAAAGTCAATAGCCGGCGGCACCCCCGCCGGATGGCGCGGGCCGACCAAATCGCCTACCCCGGAGGGGTCGAACCAGATCACCGGGGACGACCGCAATGGCTCAAACCTTCACGTCGCTTCTGCTTCATATCGTATTTTCGACCAAGGACCGCGCCGATCTGATCCCCGCGGCCGTGGAACCGAATCTATACGCATACTTCGGCGGGATCACCGAGAATCAAGGTGGGCGGCTGTTGGCCGCCGGCGGAACGGCGAACCATGTGCATTTGCTCGTATCGCACTCGAAGACGAACGCGCTTTCCGATTACATGGAGAATTTGAAGAAGGATTCGTCCAAGTGGATCAAAACACAGGACGCGCGGTGCCGGGCGTTTCGTTGGCAGGACGGATACGGGGCGTTTACCATCGGACAGTCGAATGTCGCGGCGCTTCGGCGGTATATCGCGACGCAGAAGGAGCACCACCGAAAGGTTTCGTTCCAGGAAGAATTCTTGACCATCCTGCGCAAATACGGCATCTCCTACGACGATCGGTACATCTGGCGGTAGTCGGGCCATTGATTCGATCCCTCCGGGGTCGGGTCGGAATGCGTTGGGGGGCTCGAAATCCGTGGGCGTTGCCCACGGCTATTGGCTGGAACCCCGTTCGGGGTTCTTTGCGAGCAGGGAACCGCGCTCCACAACCTGCCCTCGGTCCCTGCGAAGCGAGCCCAAGTCACATTGCGGCAACCACCGTCCGATTTCAAAACCGGCATGTCGGCAATCCAGTTAACCTGGAAACAGTCCGCAAAATCTCGCTGCAAGCACGGTTGACAGGTTTGCCTGGAAGCTTTAGGATTCGTGGTTTCCCGTTTGGCCAAATGCGCCGTTCTGGGGATTGCGCGGCATGCGGGTGACCGCAATCAAGCTGCGACGGGCAAGCTGCGACGGGCAAAGTGTTTAAGGCAGTAAGTTGGCGGCGGTTAGGAGTTGCTTGTGGCGGGTCATTCGCAAGAGATTATTCGCATCCGGATGGAAGCCTACGACCACTCGGTCCTGGATCAAAGTGCGGCGGAAATCGTCGACACCGCCAAGCGGACCAATAGCGAAGTGCATGGGCCGATTCCGCTTGCCGACCCGCATCGAGCGTTATACGGTGCTGTCCAGCCCGCACGTCGACAAGAAAGCCCGGCAGCAGTTCGAGATTCGCACGCATAAGCGGCTGATCGACATCGTGCAGGCGACGGCCAAGACGATCGAGGCACTGAACAAGCTGAGCCTGCCGGCCGGCGTGGATATCAAGATCAAGGCCACCAGCCGGCACTAAATGTTTGGGCTTGGAGGCCCAGCCGAAAAGTTTGGGCTGGGCGGCCCAGCCGAAATGTTTGGGCTGGACGGCTAGGCAAGTTTTTTAGTCGCGTTTACTAATAGTTGGACCCGGACGTTCTATGCACTGGAAGCTGCGAGGGGTAATGGGGCCGCTGGCGGTTTAGGCCGCTGTAATTTGTCTGGCTCTCGATTCCCCTTCGGCAACAGACCACAGGAACAACTGCGATGGCTATCGGAATACTCGGCCGCAAGGTCGGGATGACGCAAATTTTTGATGAGAGCGGCAAAGTGGTGCCGGTGACCGTGATCGAGGCCGGTCCCTGCCATGTGCTGCAATTGCGTACCAAAGACCGAGACGGATATGAGGCGGTGCAGGTTGGCTTTCTCGACAAGCCCCGCCGCCTGGCCAGTCGCAGCGAGCGTGGTCATGTTGCCAAGCTCGACAGCAAGCGCGCCAAGGGGCGGGCCAAGGCCGGCGTCGAACCGCTGGCCAAAGCCGATTGCGAACCCCAGCGCTTCGTGCGCGAATTTCGGGTCGCCGTCGAAGGCATCAGCGTCGGCCAGAAGCTCGACGTGAACCAGTTCGCCGAAATCAAGCGGCTGGACATCACCGGCACCAGCAAGGGCCGCGGCACCGCCGGCGTCATGGTGCGCCACAATATGGGCGGCCAGCGGGCCACGCACGGCGTCAAGAAGGTGCATCGTCATCCCGGCTCGATCGGCCAGTCGCAGTTCCCCGGTCACGTGCCCAAGGGCCGCCGCATGGCTGGCCAGCACGGCAACCAGCGCCGCACGTCGCGGAATCTGGCACTGGTGCGCATCGATGCCGAAAACAACCTGCTGCTGGTCTGCGGCGCCGTTCCGGGACCGAACGGCGGTTACCTGATCATCCGCGAGACCAACAAAACGTAAGACCGAAGACCGAACAGACGCAGGCGAACCGAAACGCACGCCAAGTCCGCACCAAAGAGCTTAGATCCATGGCCAGCTTGACAATCTATAACCGCACGGGCGCTCGATGTCGGCACGTACGACATCGAGCCGACCGACCTTGCGCCGCAGATCAACAAGCAGTTGCTGCACGACGTCGTGGTCATGTACCAGTCGAACTTGCGGCTCGGCACGGCCAAGACCAAGAGCCGCGGCGAAGTGCGCGGCTCGACCAAGAAAATGTACCGCCAAAAAGGGACCGGCAACGCCCGGGCCGGCTCGCGGCGCAGCGGTATCCGGCGTGGCGGCGGCCATATTTTCGCCAAGCGTCCGCGCGACTGGACCTACCGGTTGCCGCGCAAGGCGGTTCAGTTGGCCACGCGCATGGCCTTGGCCGCCAAGCTGCGCGACGCCGAGGTGACGTTGATCGACGAACTTTCGTTCGAGGGCCCCAAGACCAAAGACATGGCGACGGTGCTCAAGGCGCTCGGGCTCGACGGGCAGCAGCCTGCTGGTCACGACGGCCGAGCACGATGTCAATGTCTACAAGAGTGCCCGGAATATCGACCGGGTCGAGGTGGCCCCGGTCTCGGGTTTGAATGCCTTGAATCTGCTCAAGCCCAAGCGCGTGTTGATCACCAAGGCCGCGTTGGAAGCCGTGCGGTCGGCCGCGCAGCAATCAAAAGCGAAGCCGATGACGGCCGTAAAAGCCGCGAAACCTGACAGGGCCGCGAAACCTGACAGGGCCGCGAAACCTGACAATGCCGTGAAAGCTGGTAAGGGATAACGGATATGGCAATCGCAAATGAAACGGCCCATCCGCTGCTGGCCCCGCATCAGATCATCATCCGGCCGCTGGTGACCGAGAAGGGGATGCACCGCTCGACGCGGTACAACGCCTATGCGTTCGAGGTCAATCGGATGGCCACGAAGGACGATGTGCGCCGCGCGGTCGAGGAATTGTTCAACGTCAAGGTGACTCGCGTGCATACGCAGAACCGCAAGGGCAAGCCGCGGCGGACTCGGTTCAGCCACGGTTACACCAAGGACTGGAAGAAGGCGATCGTGACCCTGCACTCGGAACACCGGATCGACTTCTTCTAAACGACTCAAATTTTAACTCCACAGCGATTCGCGGCCGGGCGGTTGTGCCGGGCGCGGATTGAACTAAAGAGATTATTCGCCATGGGCATTCGACGCTATAAGCCAGTGACTCCCGGACGCCGCGGCGCCACGGTTAGCGATTTCGCCGACCTGACGCCCGGTGCGAAACCGGAAAAGAGCCTGCTGCTGCCGAAGCACAAGACCGGCGGCCGCAACAATCAGGGCCGTATCACCGCCCGGCATCGCGGCGGTGGTCACAAGCGGATGTTGCGGCAGATCGATTTCCGCCGCAATAAGGACGGCGTGCCGGCCAAGGTGGCTTCCGTTCAGTACGATCCCAATCGCAGTGCCCGGATCGCCTTGCTGCATTACGTGGATGGCGAGAAGCGGTATATCCTCTGTCCGGGCGGTTTGGATTCAAGGGGCCGAAGTGCTCAGCGGGCCCGAGGCTCCGCCGACGGTCGGCAACTGCTTGCCGCTGCGAAACATTCCGGTTGGCATGCCGATTCACAACATCGAATTGCAGCCGGGCCGCGGCGGAGTGCTGTGCCGGTCGGCCGGCGTCAGCGCCACGCTGGCCGCCCGCGAGTCGGATTGGGCTCAGATCAATTTGCCCAGCGGCGAAGTGCGGCGCATCCCGGCCGCGTGTCGGGCGACGATCGGTGCCATCGGCAACTCGGACCACGATGCGATCGTGATCGGCAAGGCCGGGCGCAATCGCTGGAAGGGAATTCGCCCCTATGTCCGCGGCACCGCCATGAACCCGATCGACCATCCCCACGGCGGCGGCGAAGGCCGCACCAAGGGGGGGCGCCATCCGGTCAGCCCCGAGGGCAAGCCGGCCAAGGGGGGCGGCACCCGCAAGCGACGCAAACCGTCGAATTCGTCGATCATCCGGCGTCGGCGTTCGCGCCGTTATGGGCAGCTCAAGAGTGCGTTAACGCAGGTTGCAGTTAATCGGTAGATAGGACGGTAGGCATGGGAAGATCGCTCAAAAAGGGGCCGTTTGTTAACCCCAAGCTGTTCGCCAAGGTGGAGCGTTTGGCCTCCTCGGGCAGCAAGGAGCCCATCAAAACCTGGGCCCGGTCTTGTACGATCATCCCCGAGTTCGTGGGCTACACGTTCCTGGTCCACAACGGCAAGATCCACGTCAAGGTTTTCGTCACCGAGGACATGGTCGGTCACAAGTTGGGCGAGTTTTCGCCGACGCGCACGTTCCGCGGTCACGGCGGCAAGGGCCAGAAGAAGTAAGGCACACGTAAGGAATCCATTCATGGCCTACGAAGCTGTACATCGTTTTGCTCGCATCAGCGCCCGCAAGGTGCGGCCGCTGGCGACGTTGATCCGCGGCAAGCACGCCGACGAGGCGCTCGATTTGTTGCGTTACCAGCCGCAGCGCGGCGCGCGGTTTTTGGAGAAGGTGCTCAAGAGCGCGCTGGGTAACGCCGAGGATCGCCGGGCCCCCTCGATGCAGGACCTGGTCGTGATCGACGCCCGCGTGGACGAAGGCCCGATGTTCAAACGCGTTCGGCCGCGCGCCCGGGGCATGGCCTTCATGATCAAGAAGCGCATGTCGCACATTCGAGTCACGGTGGACTCCGCGGTCTGAGCTAAGCAAACACTACGGTAAAAATTTCAAGCGCACAAGCAACCGAACAGCCGGCTACAGGACGGTTTCCTATGGGTCAAAAAGTCAATCCGATCGGCTTCCGCGTCGGGATCATGGAGGGCTGGAAGAGCCGCTGGTACGCGTCGAAGCAGGAATTCAGCAGCCTGCTGCTCGAGGATCGGAAGCTGCGGGAGTTCATCAAGGAAAAATACAAGTTCGCCGGCATTCCCAAGGTCGAGATCGAGCGGACGCGCGACGAGGTCAAGGTGATTTTGCACGCGGCGCGGCCGGGCATCATCATCGGCCGCAAGGGCCAAGAGGTCGAGCGGCTGCAAAACGAGTTGCAGGACCTGGTCGGCCGCCGCATCAACATCAAGATCGAAGAAATCGCCCGGCCGGAGATCCAGGCCCAACTGGTGGCCGAGGACATTGCCGAACAATTGGCCAAGCGGGCCAGCTTCCGGCGGTGCATGAAGCGGGCGATGGAAACCACCATGGAAGCCGGCGCCAAGGGAATCAAGATCCAGCTCGCCGGCCGGCTGGGCGGAGCGGAAATGGCCCGCCGCGAAAAGTCGAACGCCGGGTCCATCCCGCTTTCGACGTTGCGGGCGAAAATCGATTACGGCTTCACCGAAGCCAAAACGGCCCAGGGACACATCGGTGTCCAGGTCTGGGTGAACCAAGGCATGTATCAAGAGGAATCGACCGATGGCTCTGATGCCCAAGAGGGTCAAGCATCGAAAAAGCCAAAGAGGACGTATAAGAGGTAACGCCAGTCGCGGCAACCGAGTGGTGCACGGCGACTTTGCGTTACAGGCGACGCAGGGCGGCTGGCTCAGTGCGCAAACGATCGAAGCCGGTCGTATTGCCGCACAGCAGTACCTGCGCACCGAGGGCCGCCTATACGTCCGCGTGTTTCCGCATAAATCGATCACCTCGATTCCCTTGGAAACCCGCATGGGTAAGGGAAAGGGGGAGCCCGAGTTTTGGGCCGCCGTGATTCGGCCGGGAACCGTGCTGTACGAGATTTCGGGCGTGACGGAAGAGGCGGCACGGATTTGCTTTTCGCGCTTGGCTCACAAGATGCCGGTGCGGGTGCGCTTCCTGAAGCGCCGCACAGCGTAGGTCGGAAGAGCGGTTCGAGGGTCGAGATTAGAGACTCGGGATCCAATCGCGAATTGCGTTGCGAGCGTCCAGTAGCCGGCGGTCAACGACCGCCGGTGAGCCGTGAGAAAACAGAGAGCATGTGGAGTCGGTGATGACGAAAGCCTCGGAATTGCGGGAAATGAGCGACGAGCAGTTGGAGTTCACGCTCAAGGAGTCGGCCGAGAGCCTGTTCCGCTTGCGGATCAAGGCCCAGACCGAGCGGCTTGAATTCGCCCAGTGAGCTGCGCAAGGCCCGCCGGACCATCGCCCGAACCAAGACGATTCAAACCGAGCGTACCGGGCTGGCTGCGGCCAAGGCCGCTTCCGTAGCGAAACCCAATGCTGCCGCGAAAGCCGGCGCCGGCGACAAGAAAACCGAGAAGCAGGGAATCAAGTAATGGCCAAGCGTCTTTCGATCGGCGTGGTGATGACGGACAAGGCGGCCAAAACCCGCCGGGTGGAAATTCCGCGACTGGTCCGCCACGCGAAGTACGGCAAGATCCTGCATCGCAAGACGGTCTGCCACGTGCACGATGAAAACAACGAATCGCACGTGGGCGACACGGTCGAGATCGTCGAGTGCGGCCGCGGTCGAAGAACAAGCGTTGGGAACTGGTCCGCGTGGTCACCAAGAGTCGACTGGTCGACCTGGCCGCCATGCGGGCCGCCTCGAAGCACGACGAAGTGGACGAGCTCGTGCCGGGGGGCGCCGGAGCGACGGCGGCGGGGCGTCGGAAAACCTAAATCCCACGGCTCACAAACAAACAGCGACGCAGCACCGGCAATGCCGGGCAAACGGCCGACAGGCAAGCAAACGAAGTCACGGTAAATCAGGTGTAGCAACATGATCCAGATGCAGACCAGGCTCGACGTAGCCGACAATACCGGCGCCAAAGAGGTGATGTGCATCAAGGTGCTGGGCGGCACCCATCGGCGCACCGCCGGGCTGGGCGATATCGTCGTCTGCAGCGTCAAAAGCGTGATCGCCGGCAGCGACGTGAAGAAGAAGAGCGTCGTCCGCGGCGTGATCGTCCGCTGCCGACAGCCGACGCGCCGCGAGGACGGCAGCTATGTCCGCTTCGACAACAACGCCATCGTGATTGATCGACAACGACAAGAACCCGCGCGGCACGCGCATCTTCGGGGCCGTGGCCCGCGAGCTGCGGGACCGCAATTTCATGAAGATCGTGAGCCTCGCCAGCGAGGTAGTGTGATGCACATTCGAGTCGACGACACCGTGGAAGTGATTACCGGCGACGATCGCGGCACGCGCGGCAAGGTGCTGAAGGTGATGCGGGCCGACGAGCAAGCTCGTGGTCGAGGGCGTCAACCGCGTCTATCGGCACGTTCGCCGCAGCCAGCGCAACCCGCAGGGCGGCCGACTGTCGAAGGAGATGCCGATCTCGCTTTCGAACGTGCTGCTGGTTTGCAGTGCGTGCGGCAAGCCCACGCGGACCGGCGCCCGGCTGCGGGACGACGGCGGCAAGGAGCGTTACTGCAAGAAGTGCGATGCCGCGATCGGAGTCATCGCGCCGCCACGCGGCGCCAAAGCGAAGCAGTGAGCCGGACAGGACGAAGGAACCAGCTACGACAGTAAACCAGCCGTGTAAGTCAAAACCAGCCGTGGTAAGTCGACGAGTCGCGTAGAATCGACGAGAGCAGTGTGATGGCCAAGAAAAGCAAAAGCCAGACGCCAAGGACCAGGCGAAACCGGCCGGCAAGGCCGCCGACCCCGCGGCTGCTGGAGCGCTACGAGAAAGAGATCGTGCCGGCCCTGGCCAAGAAGCTGGGCCGCAAGAATCGCCTCTCGCTGCCGCGGCTCGAAAAGATCGTGGTCAACATGGGCGTGGGCAGCGCGATCACCGAGAAGAAGCACATGGAAGACGCCGCCGCCGCCCTGACCCAGATCACCGGTCAAAAGGCCATGGTCACGCGCAGCCGCAAGGCGATCGCCAACTTCCGCCTGCGCGAGGAAATGCCGATCGGCTGCAAGGTGACGCTCCGCGGCACCGCGGATGTACGAATTTCTGGACCGCTTGATTTCGCTGGCCCTGCCCCGCGTGCGCGACTTCCGCGGGCTGAATCCCAATGCGTTCGACGGCCACGGCAACTACAGCCTGGGCCTGCAGGAGCAGTTGGTGTTTCCGGAATTGAATCCCGACAAGTTCCAGCGGCCGCAGGGCATGAACGTCACGATCGTGATGTCGACCAACAGCAACGACGAAGGGCGCGAGTTGCTGCGGGCGCTGGGCATGCCGTTCAAGACCGAAGCCAGCAACGAGGGCAAGGCCGGCGCCGCCTGAAGCGGGCCACGCCAGAATCAGAATTCGACTCAGCACGGTAATTTAGGCATCGCTGCGTTCATTCAACGAATCACTGCGGACAGGAAATTCGCATGGCCAGTAAATCGAAGATTGCGAAGGCAGCACGCAAGCCGAAGTTTTCCACCCGGCTGAATCGCGCTGCAAGATCTGCGGTCGCCCGCGGGCGGTGTATCGCAAGTTCGGCATCTGCCGGATCTGCTTCCGGCAATTGGCCGACCAAGGGCTGATTCCGGGCGTGAAAAAGGCGAGCTGGTAAAGGGAAGCCCTACACGCACATATGATGACCGATCCCATCGCCGACATGTTGACCCGCATCCGCAACGCGGTGCGCGTCGAACGGCCTCACGTCGACGATGCCGCTGTCGAAGGTCAAACGCGGCCTGGCCGAAGTGCTCAAGCGCGAAGGCTACATCTGGGACTGGCGAGGAAGTAGAAGCCGAGCCCGTGGCCGCAATTGCGCCTGGAGCTGAAATACGGGCCCAACGGCGAACGCGTCATCCGGCACATCAAGCGCGTCAGCAAGCCGGGCCGCCGGGTCTACTAGCGGCGCCGACCAGCTGCGGCCCGTGCTCAACGGCCTGGGAATTTCAGATCATCAGCACCAGCCGCGGCGTGATCAGCGATCGCGAAGCCCGGCAGCGCAAACTGGGCGGCGAAGTGCTCTGCGAATTGTGGTAAGGCGAACTGCAGCGAGCTGTCGCAGACGACGTGCAGAGCCTGTCGACAGAGCTGTAGCTCGCAGACGTTCAAGGCCTCGAAAGGCGTAACGCGATGTCGCGAATCGGCAAACAACCCGTCGTCGTTCCCGGCGGCGTCAAGGTCGCCGTGGCCGACGGCCAGGTCTCGATCGAAGGCCCGCTGGGCAAGCTTGCACTGGAAGTTCCATCCCGAGGTCGAGCGTCGACGTACGACGAGGCGGCCAAGCAGATCGTGCATCACGCGCGACGAGCGATGCGCGGCAGGCCCGGGCCCTGCACGGCCTGAGCCGGGCCCTGATCCAGAACATGGTCGTGGGCGTCACCAAGGGCTACGAGAAGAAGCTGGAAATCGTCGGCGTCGGTTACCTGGCGGCCATTCAGAAGGGCGTGTTGCAGTTGCGGGTCGGCTTTGCCAACGAAGTTCACATGCCGATTCCCGCCGGGCTGACCGTCACCTGCCCCGACCAGACGCACATCGTCATCAAGGGAACCGACAAGCAAATGGTCGGCCAGTTCGCCGCCGAAGTCCGCGCCGTTCGCAAGCCCGAGCCCTACAAAGGCAAAGGCATTCGCTACGACGGCGAAGTGGTCCGCCGCAAGGCCGGCAAGGCGATGACCAAGTAACGTCGCGCAAGTAGTGCGTGCTCAGCGGTGCCAGGTGCCGGCTGGCAGTTCATTTCAGACGCATCTGAGCAAAGCGAAAGCACGAGCCGTGAACCACGAAAGGGCCAAACTCGCATCAACGTCAGCGACGCGGCTGGCGCGTCCGCAAGCGCATCCGCGGCACGACCAGCGTCCGCGATTGACCGTGTTCCGCAGCCACAAGCACATGTACGCCCAAGTCGATCGACGACGCGGACGGCCGCACCTTGGCCGCGGCCAGCACGGTCGACAAGGACGTGCTGCGGCGAGCTGAAGTACGGCGGCAACAAGACCGCCGCCGAGGCGCGTCGGCAAGGTCGATCGCCGAGCGGGCCTTGGCGGCCGGAATCAAGCAGGTGGCTTTCGACCGCGGCGCGTTCCAGTATCATGGCCGCGTGGCGGCCTTGGCCGATGCGGCCCGCAAGGCCGGACTTGAACGTTCTAAGATCGCATCTGGCATTGAGCCAGTCGCAACGCCAACACGCCGTCGACGATCAGTCCTCGGCGTGTCAGAACTTCCCGTTCTACGGAGCATCGTCGACCGTGGCCAACGGCAATCGAACCGCGGCGAACTGATCGACAAGGTCGTGAAGATCAAGCGCTGCGCCGCCGTGGTCAAAGGCGGCCGCCGCTTCAGCTTCGCGGCCATGGTCGTCGTCGGCAACGGCCGCGGCAAGGTCGGCTGGGGCTACGGCAAGGCCAACGAAGTTCCGCCCAGCGTCGAGAAGGCCGTCAAGGAAGGCTCGCGCAGCATGATCGAGATCTCGCTCGACGGCGGCACCATCCCGCACCAGGTCGAAGGCCGCTTCGGCGCGGCCCACGTGGTGCTGGTGCCGGCCGCGCCCGGCACCGGCGTGATCGCCGGCAGCGCGCGTCCGCGCGGTCTGCGAAGCGGCCGGCATCCACAACATCCTCACCAAGAGCTTCGGCTCGAACAATCCCACCAATCTGGTCAAGGCCACGCTCGACGGCCTTGCAGCAACTGCGCACGCGGCACGACATCGAACGGCTGCGGGGAGTCACGCTGTCATGAACCTGCACGACGTCAACGTCGGCATCAAGAAGAACAAGAAGCGCAAGCGCGTCGGCCGCGGGCCCGGCTCGGGCCACGGCAAGACCAGCGGTCGCGGCCACAAGGGCCAGGGCGCAATTGGCCGGCTGGTCCGCCAGTCCGATCTTCGAAGGCGGTGCTTCGCCGCTGATTCGCCGCATTCCCAAGCGCGGTTTCCACAACCAATGGGGCGACGTGGTCGTGGTGGTCAACGTCGGCCAGCTCGACGCCGTCTTCGAGGCCGGCGACGAAGTCACGCCGCGAAGCGCTGCAAGGCCAAGAACCTGGCCAAGGGCCGCTTCGACGTGCTGAAGATCCTGGGCGACGGCGAGCTGACCAAGAAGCTGAAGATCTCGGCCCATCGGTTCAGCGCCACGGCGCTGGAAAAAATCGAAAAGGCCGGCGGCGAGGCCGTGCGTGCTGCCGCGTGCCCAAGCCGCCGTCGTGAGTCAAGAAGTCAAGAAGCAAGCGCAAGGCAGTCAGCGGCATGACGCGCCACGTCGGACAAGCGTCGACGGGCTGCCAGCGCATGACGGCCCGGCTGTCGCTACAGACACGGGCCTGCGAGCTCGTGTCGACTGACACGGTCGAGCCTGCCGATGGCCAGTGTTCGGTGCCGGCACTGCGCGGGTGGCCATTGCAGGCTCAAGGACGAGAACGGATTGCCATGTGGGAAAAACTTCGCGTCGTCTTCACGATTCCCGAGCTGCGTAAGAAGATTCTGCTTCACGCTCGGCCTGCTGCTGGTCTATCGCGTCGGCTGGTGGATTCCGCTGCCGATCGTCGATCAGCAGGCGATGGCGAGCTCTTCAGCCAAGAGCAACACCGGGCTGGGCCAGCTGCTTCAGCAGGTGGCCATGTTCAGCGCCGCGCAGTTGAACCAGGTCACGATCTTCGGCCTGGGCATCATGCCCTATATCTCGGCCTCGATTATCTTCCAGCTGCTGGGCAGCGTCTGGCCGCCGCTCGAAGCGGCTGCAAAAAGAAGGCGAGAGCCGGCCGCAAGAAAATCAACGAATACACCCGCTATGCCACGGTGCTGCTGTGCCTCGGCCAAAGCTGGTTCTACCTCGGCTGGCTGGTCAAGCAGACCAACGCTGGTGCGGCCGGAATTTCTCGACGATACCGGCCATCTGGCCGTTCGGCTGGCAACTGGTCACCGTGCTGACCATGACCGCCGGCACCGTCTTTTTGATGTGGCTGGGCGAGCAGATCGACGAGTTCGGCATCGGCAACGGCATCAGCCTGTTGATCATGGCCGGCATTCTGGCCGGCATGCCCGGCGCCGGATGGCAGCTGTTGCAGCAGTCGAGTCTCGAACTGGCCAGCGGCGGCGGCAAGATGGGCATCGAGGTGCTGATCTTGCTGGCATTGTCTGTTCGTGGCCGTGGTGGCCGGCGTGGTGTTCATCACGCTTGGGCAGCGGCGCATTCCCACGCAAAGCGCCAAGCACGTGCGCGGCCGGCGCGTGTTCGGCGGCACCCGGCAGTATCTGCCGCTGCGGGTCAACCAGGCCGGCGTCATGCCGATCATCTTCGCCAGCAGCTTGCTGATGTTTCCGTCGCTGTTGTTCAATTGGCTGGCCCAGCTATATCCCGGACAGCGAATCCTGTGACCAGTCTGCACGACGCGTTCACCCGCGGCACGTCGTTCATCTACAACGTGCTGTACGTCGTCCTGATCTACTTCTTCTGCTACTTCTGGACGGCGATCACCTTCAATCCGAAGGACATGGCCGAGAACCTGAAGAACTTCGGCACGTTCATTCCCGGCTATCGGCCCGGCAAGCGGACGGCCGATTACCTGGAAAAGGTGATGGTGCGCATCACCTACGTGGGGGCCGGCTTCCTGGCCATCGTGGCCATTACGCCCACGGTGATTGCCAACGTCTTTGACATTCCGTTCCAGGCGGCCAGTTTTTTCGGCGGCACCGGCTTGTTGATTGCGGTCAGCGTGGCCTTCGATCTGGTGCAGAAAATTGACAGCCACCTGGTGATGCGCAACTACCGGGGCCTGTTGGAGGGGTGAGCGGGGGGAGTGTGCCCACGGCGGTTTGTGGACAGATTCGCGACCTGCGGGTTAACTCGCGTGCGAAATATTTTCCCGGGCCCCGCACGGAGCCGGAAAAGGCAGCCCGCGCAAGCGGTTCCTGGCCGAGCTGGATGTGCCCCACGGGTCGACCGGCGACGTGTTGCGACAAGAGATGCTGGAGAGTTTGAGGGACGGCGGTGCACATACTTCGATCCTCCCGCGAAATCGCTCAGATGCGCAAGGCCGGCCTGCTGGTCTGGCAGGCTCATCAATTGGCCGGCACGCTGGTCAAGCCCGGCGTCACGACGGGCGAGATCGACGCCGCAGTCGAGAAGTTTTTCCTGGACAACGACGCCATCCCGCTGTTCAAGGGAGTGCCCGGCAAGGTCCCGTTTCCGGCCGTGACCTGTATCTCGGTCAACGAAGAAGTCGTGCACGGCATTCCCGGCCCGCGCGTGCTGCGCGAAGGGGACGTCGTCAGCATCGACACCGGCTGCAAGCTGGACGGCTGGTGCGGCGACTCGGCTGTCACGCATCCGGTCGGCAAAGTCGCCGCCGAAGTCCAGCGCCTGCTCGACGTCACCAGCGGCGTGCTGGAACTGGCGATCGAACTGATGGGCCTCAAACGCCGCTGGAGCGAAGTCGCCACCGAAATGGGCAGCTACGTCCGCGATCAACGGCTTTTGCGGTCGTCGAGAGTTTCGTCGGCCACGGCATCGGCCGCGAAATGCACGAAGACCCCCAGGTCCCCAATTTTGTCAGCGCCCAGTTGCGCCGCAACGGCGATTTTCAGATCGAGCCGGGCCTGGTGATCGCCGTCGAACCGATGGTCAACTTGGGCGACAAGCAGGTGAAGGGCATGCCGGACCATTGGACCCAGTCCACCCAGGACGGCAAGCCGAGCGCCCATTTCGAGCATACGATCGCCATGACCGATGACGGCCCCTGGGTGCTAACCGGCGGCCCCGACGAAAAGCCTGGAAAGCACCGCCCGCCGAGCTAAAGTCGCAAAGCCATCCATCCTGCCGGTGGGGCGCCCTGTTCCATTCTCTTTCCGCGGTCAGCGACCCGGGGCGTGGGAACGATTCGATTGAATTCGGGTGGCAAATATCGTTTGTTTGGATGTCGATTTGCAAGAAGATTGCTTACACGCAGGGAAAAACTGTCGTTAGGGCCTTGAAGGAATTGTCCGCCGCGGCGTATATTCATACGCTTTGGCCCAAGTTGAAACTTTGCCGCCGATCGATGCCATGAAAGTCCGCGCAAGCGTCAAGCGAATTTGTGAGAATTGTAAGATCGTCCGCCGTCAGGGCACGGTCTATGTCGTTTGCACCAACCCGCGGCATAAGCAGCGGCAGGGCTGAGAGTCATTCTTGGCGGGCAAGGCGCCCGCGTGGTTGGGATTCTTGGCGGGCGAGGCGCCCGCGTGGTTGGGATTCTTGGCGGGCGAGGCGCCCGCGTGGTCGGGATGCTTGGCGGCCGAGGCGCCCGCGTGGTCGGGGATATTTGGCGGGCGAAATGCCTGGGTAGTTGGAATGTATTGCAGGCCCAGCGCCTGTGTGAAGGAGTTGGTTCACGATGCCGCGTTTACTCGGCGTGGATATTCCCAGCGATCGGCCGACGGTCATTTCGCTGCAGTATTTGTACGGCGTGGGACAAAAGATCGCCCGCGAGTTGTGCCACAAGGCGGGTGTCAATCCGCAGGGCAAGGCCCGCGATCTGCATGAGGACGAAGTGGCTCGTCTGGCCGCCCTGCTGGACAAGGACTATACCGTCGAGGGGCAGCTTCGGCGTCAGGTGGCGCAAAATATCTCGCGGCTCAAGGACATCAGTTCCTACCGCGGGATTCGGCATCGCCGCGGGTTGCCGGTGCGCGGACAACGCACGCGAACCAACGCCCGCACGCGCAAGGGTCCCAAGAAGACCGTGGCCGGCAAGAAGGGCGTGAAGGATCTCCGATAATCGCGGCTGGCGGACCGCCTTGGTGCGAAAAAAACAGTGCGGCGGCGGGCGAGTGTGCATCGTCCGGACGCGGGCTACGAACATTTAACTTTCCGGAGCATTATTTCCTGTGGCTAAGAGCAAGCGACGCAAGACGCGGCGGAACGTGACCGTGGGTATCGCCCACATCAAGGCCACGTTCAACAACACCAGCGTCACGATCACCGACACCAAGGGAGACACGCTGTGCTGGGCCAGTGCCGGCACCACGGGCTTCAAAGGAAGCCGCAAGAGCACGCCGTTCGCCGGTCAGATGGCCGCGCAGCAAGCCGCCGAAAAGGCCGCCAAGTACGGAGTCAAGGAACTCGAAGTCCGCGTCAAGGGGCCGGGCAGCGGTCGCGAAAGCGCCATCACGGCCCTGCAAGCGGCAGGCATGACCATCAAGTCGATCGAAGACGTCACGCCGCTGCCGCACAACGGTTGCCGTCCGCCCAAGAAACGGCGCGTGTAGCGAAGGGTCGGGGGGCTCGTAAAACCGAGCGCAGTAAAACCGAGCGCAGTAAAACCGAGCGCAATGGAACCGAGCGCAATCAAACCGAGCGCAATGAAATCAAGGCGTCGAGAATCGACGCGCATCGTCACTCGCAAACATTCCTACTTACTCATCCCGCTTCGTTAGAGAAACGCATGGCTCGAATCACTGGACCGGTCTGCCGGCTTTGTCGTCGCGATGGCCTGAAGCTGTTCCTCAAGGGAACCCGTTGCGATACCCCCAAGTGCGCCATCGAGCGCCGCGACACGGCGCCGGGCATGCATCAATATCGCCGCGGCAAGCAGACCGATTACGGTTTGCACTTGCGCGAGAAGCAAAAGGTCAAGCACTACTACGGCGTGCTGGAGCGCCAGTTCCGCGGCTATTTCCAGCGCGCCACCCGCACCAAGGGCAATACCGGCAACGCACTGATGAGCCTGCTCGAGCGACGGCTGGACAATGTCGTGCATCGACTGGGGTTCGGCTTAAGTCGTGCCCAGGCCCGGCAACTGGTGGCCCACGGACACATCACGGTCAACGGCCACCACGTGAACATTCCCAGCTACATCGTCAAGCCGGGCGACATCATCCGCGTGAAGAACCGGGCCAAAAGCCTGCAGATGGTGCAGTCCAATCTGGCCGAGCATCGCCGCACGGTGCCCGATTTTCTCGGCCTGGCCGAGGGCGCGATTCCCGAGGGTCGCGTGCTGCGCACGCCCGAGGCCGAGGATATTTCGATTCCGGTACAAACCCAACTCATTATCGAGCTTTGCTCGCAGTAATATTTTCGATCGCTGTTTCCCGCAGTGATCGAGAACCGAGTAGCCTGTTTCTTTAATTGTTGCCAGCGTGTCGGCGCGAGAATAAAGCCCCCGCCGCTGCTTCGACGGAGGCCGATTTTATGCACATTCGTTGGCGTGGGCTGGAACTTCCTAGTCTCGTCGTTTGCGACCAGAAGACCCTCAGCGGCACTTATGGCAAGTTCGTGGCCGAGCCGTTCGAGCGCGGCTTCGGCTCGACCGTGGGCAACGGATTGCGGCGGATTTTGCTCTCCAGCCTGGAAGGCAGCGCGATCACGCAGATCAAGGTGCATGGCGCGCAGCACGAATTCACCACCTTGCCCGGCGTGGTCGAGGACATGACCGACGTCGTGCTCAACGTCAAATCGCTGGTGGTCAAGAACCACAGCGATTCGACCCGCGTGCTGCGGATCGAGCAGCATCACAAGGGGGTCGTGACCGGCGCCGACATCCAGACCGACGAATCGGTCGAGGTGATCAACAAGCATCACGTGATCGCCACGCTGACCGACGACGTGCCCTTCGTGATCGAGATGGTGGTGGAGAACGGTCGCGGCTACGTGCCGGCCACCGAGCATAGCCCCAACGTGCAGGAGATCGGCATCATCCCGATCGATGCCGTTTACAGTCCGGTCGTGCGCGTGCGTTACGAGATCGAAGAGACCCGCGTGGGCCAGAAAACCAACTACGACCGCTTGACGCTCGAGATCTGGACCAACGGCTCGCTGCATCCCGAGATGGCGCTGGTCGAGTCGGCCAAAATCCTGCGCAAGCATTTGAATCCATTCGTGCAGTACAGCGAGTTGGGTTCGCGCGTGCATGCGGCCGGACGCGGCGGCTTCTCGCTCAACGATCCGGGCCTGGAGCAGAAATTGAATCTGAGCCTGACCGACCTCAAGCTCTCGGTGCGGGCCACCAATTGCCTGGAATCGGAAAATATCCATACCGTGCGCGACCTGGTCCGCCGCAATGAAGATCAACTGCTCGAAGTCCGCAATTTCGGCGAGACGACGCTCAGCGAAGTCCAAGAGAAGCTGTCGGAGCTGGGCCTGCGGCTGGGCATGCGGCGTGCCCGCTTCGGCGGGCGCTTAATCGGCGGCTCGAAGCCGGGCCGGATCCCGCGGCAAGTTTTACCCTCCATTCGAAAAGTCTAAGCCATGCGACATCGACGAAAAGGCCGCACGCTCGGTCGTTGCCCCAGCCATCAGCGGGCATTGCTGCGCAACCTGGCGGCCGCCTTGTTTCTGACCGAGCGGGACGCCGACCTCGACGACAACGGGCCCAAGGTCAAGGGCCGGATCATCACCACGATCCAGAAGGCCAAGGAAGTGCGACCGGTCGTCGAGAAGGCGATCACGATTGCCTGCCGGGCCCTCGAAGCCTCGCGCGAAGCCGAGCAGTACGCCACCGCCGCCGAGCGGCACAGCGATGCCTGGCAGAAATGGCGCAAGAGCGAGCAGTGGCAAAAATGGGCCCAGGCCGTGGCTCCGCTGGTGCTGGCGCGGCGGCGGGCGCTGCAACTCATCGGCGACAAGCAGGCGGTCAAGGTCCTGTTCAGCGAAGTCGCCCCCCGCTTCATGGGCCGGCCGGGCGGCTACACCCGCGTGTTGCGGCTCGCCAAGCCGCGGCTGGGTGACGCGGGCACGCGGCGCGATTTTGGAGTTTGTCGGCGTCCGCGACCGGGTGACCCAGCACGCCCAAAAGCCGACGTTCGAGTCGCAGCCGGCCGCGTCCAAGTCGTAGAGCGTGGTCCTTGCCGGCAACCCAGGAGGGGTTTGTCCGTGAGACTCTTGCCGAACTGGCTCCGCGGCCGAGCGCGGCCCGAAAAATCTCAACCGGCGCAAGGCCGCCGTCTCGCAGCGCCGCAGCCTGACCTGCGCGGCTTCGATTTCACGCTGCACATCCGCCGCCTGGCCCAGGATATGACGGTTCGGCTGGCGGAGCTGAACCACATCGATCTGGCCCAGGTGGCCATCCGTTTCTGTCAGGCTCGCAAGGCGGTGCCGCACGGCATCCAGGCCAGCCTGACTCCGCTGCGGTTCGAAGACGGCGCCCGCACCACGCTGCGTCGCGGGCGCACCTGGACCATCCAGCGCATCGACGACGAGCAGGGCCGCGAGATGCTCTACCTGTTGAGCTTTTACCTGCCGCGCTTTCTCGATTTGCCCTGGCGGGAAAAGCTGGCCACCGTGATTCACGAACTGTGGCACGTGAGTCCCGACTTCAACGGAGATTTGCGCCGCCACGCGGGCCGCTGCTATGCGCACACGCACTCGCAGCGGCATTACGACGCGCACGTCGAGCAATTGCTCGAAGGCTGGCTGAGTCTCGACCCGCCGGAAGAATTGCACGCCTTCCTGCGTCACGGCTTTCACGACCTCAGCCGCCGCGAAGGCCCGATCTACGGCCTGACCCTTCCCACGCCCAAGCTCATTCGGGTCGCCGCGTCGTCCGGCTGAATTTGGACTGCGCGGCGCGCACTGGATCGCAGCGCCTGGGCCGATCAGCGCCGGCGACGACGAGCGGCCACGAACAGTCCCACGCCGCCGAATGCCAGTAGCGCCACGCTGCCCGGCTCGGGGACATTGCGGACCGCGTCGAGGGTCCAAATGGCGGTCGCGTCGCCAATGCCCGTGTACGCCCCTCCACCGGCCGGGAAAGCCAGCCCTTGGTTGCTCGAACCATTCAGCCAACTTTGCACTACCGAAGCCAGGCCGGAAAAAGACTCGGTGTTGCTCATGACAGAAGTGGAGCCGGTCGAGACCAGTGTGCTGTAGTCTGCGGATGAGAACGCGCCCGCAGCCCACGTATGCGTGGCGTCCCGCATGTCGTAGGTTGCCGTGGCGGGATCGAAACTCGTCGTGAGCAAATGCGCCTCTCCAGGGCCGGTGCCCAACGAGAGGAAACCGCCGATGGTCAACGTCGCGGAGGTAATGTCATAGCCGTACCCGTCGGGCCCCAAAGCCGTCACCAGGGCTGCATTGAACGTCGAGGTTGCTGTTTGTATTACCGAATCCTGTGGACCAAGCGTGGATTGGCTGAAATAATTTGGATAATTAGTGGTGGGAAAGTAGAAGCCAACCAGGCCGTTCTCCGCGTCCGGCGTAACGCTAATGCTCGTCGCGCGTGTCGAACGAGAGCCGAAGACACACAGAATTACCACCAGTGCGATGACCGTCAAACGTTGCGTGCGATTCATGAGACCAGTCCCTTCATAGAAAAGAAAAGTAAGTTAATTCCCCGGTGCCGACGGCCGAGCGCCGACGACTTCTAACCGCGCGCCGCTCCAGGCGGCATGATCCATGTTGTTGTTGCCGTCGACGCTGCTGGACACGAGTGTTAAATACTTGGCTCCGGCGGTGATCGGAATATGGAACTGAACGAACCGGCCGTCGGCCTTGAGCGGCGCGCCGGGTGCTGTTTCGATGACCCACACACCCTCGCGCAGGGCCACGTCGGCCTGTTTCCCATTGACGACGGCGTTTTGGAGGCCCACGTCATCGGAGACGAGCACCGCCATGTGCAGCGAGGCCTGGTTTCGCAAGCCGCTGGTGTCGTCGTCGTTGACGCCCGCTCGGTCGCAAATGAACTCCAACGGCTGGCCCTCGAGGCCGCCGGCGGCGCGGATTTTATCCAAGTCGAACGTCAGCAACGAATCGGCATGCATGCCGATTCCCTCTTCGTCCCGGGGCGCGTTGCTGGCGATCGGCTGGCCGAGCGTTCTGAGGCCGCTGGTCTCGAAATGGACAAACTTGGACGAAGCGTCGTTGGCCACGTTGCCATGCACCATCCCGCTCCAGCCCAACGTCTTGAGATTGCACTTCACGCGCGGCGCGATCTCGACCAGGCCGTCCTCGGCGACGCGCTGGGCCACGTAGTCCACCTGGCCCGGCCTGGTGGGCCGGCCCTCGGCCTGGATCACGCGCTCGATGCCCAGGCCGTTTTCCCAGGGTATCGCCTGGAACGTATCGGTGCGGAGTGCTTCGGCCAGCGGCGTGCCGGCCGGATCGTCGAACAGATTGCCCAGCCAGATCGGTTGGCCCCGGTCGAACCGCGCTTGGGAACCAGCCGCATTCCGCGGATTGCGCGTCTTTGCGGCCTCGGCGGCCGCGAACAGACCTCGGTCGAACGGGATGGCAGACGCGGCCTCGCCCCGCGCCGAAATGCGAACCGCCTGCCCCGCCACCACTTGCTGTCCGCGAGCGGCCGGCTTGTCCGATGCGACCGGCGCGGTCGACTTCAATTCCACCCGGCCGCGGATCACGTGCAGCTGCGTGGCCCCCTGGCTATCGACTTCGACACCGAACTCGGTCCCCAGGTCGACCACTTCCGCCGTGGGTGTGACGACGGTAAAGCCGACGCAGGCTTTTGGCACCTGCGCCACAAGTTTGCCTGAATCGAGCTGCAATCGCTGATCGGACGAAAGCTGCCAACTGGCCGGTCCTTCGATCGCCACGGTCGTTCCGCGCCAGCTCGATTTTGGCCCAGCCGGCCGACAACTCGTAACGCCGGCCAATGCGCAGGGTCGCATCCGCCGGCGCCGACGACCGGGCGGCCCAGCGAGCATGGACATCGGTTGCCAGCCAACCGACGTCGGGGCCGACCGAGCGACCAGAGCCGCCCGCAAGCCGTTGCCACTCGCTTGCGTGACGATTAGCCCGGCTGAAATGGATCACTCCCCAAACCGCGCCCGTGACCGCCAGCATCACCAGGCCGCCGACCACGAACTCGCCGCCGGGTACGCGCACGACGACCTGGCCGAGAAATCCCAAAACCGACGTTTGCGAGGGGACGTCGGCGGCGGAGGTTGGCTGCGCCGACTGGCCGGGAGCCGCCTCCGGCGCAACGTCGCAGTCTCCCCGAGATTCGGCCAATGCTTGCACGTGCAAGAAGCGGACATATAACTCACAGAACTGGGCATCGCCAAGGACCAGCGCTTCGATGCGCGCCATTTGCAACTCGGTCACCGGCGCCGCGCAGGTTTGCCCGAGCAGGTCCAAGAGTTCGTCGCGCGGTTCGAGCGTTGCGTTCATGGGCGTGACTCCCTGGCCAGTGCTCGTTGAATACACTCAAAAAGTGCCCTGCGTGCTCTTTGCACCACGCTGTTGACGGTTCCTGCGGGCTGTCCCATTTGTTCGGCGACGCAAGCCACCGTTGCACGTGGCGCATAGCAGCGTTGCAGGATCTCGCGGTCACGCGGCCGCAGCTTTTGCATGCAGGATTGCAGAGCGGCCATCGTGTCACTGGCGAACTGACCGATCTCCTGCGATTTGGCGGCGACCGCCTCCAAGAAGGCGGCGCTCACGGCGGGCCGGTCTTTAGGCCGCTCGCGGTAGTATTTCAAGACCTCAAAGCGGGCCACCTGATAGGCCCAGGCAACGAAGTCCGTGCCCGGCTCGAACTCATCGAACTTTCTCCACAAAACCGTGGCCGTCTCCTGAAAGACATCTTCCGCGTCGAAGCGATTGAGAACCTGGCAGCGCAAAAACGTGCGGATGCGCGGCTCCGCCGTCAACAGCAGACGGACAAAGACCTCGGTCTTTTCCACTGGAATTCCCGCCATGGGGCGCATGAGCGAGCCCGAATTTCCGCAAAAAGGGTACCCCACTACCATAACTAACTGCGCGTGGAGCCGTTTCGAGCGCAACATTCGGGCCCGTTTTCGCGCGTTTTTTCCGAAATTCCCGGAATCGGGTGGAAGTCGGCAGCCCCGCGCAGACGCCAGGCTCCGATTTTCCGGGCCGTTGCGTTGCACTTCCCCAGGCGCATTGCGAACCAAGGGCCGCGCAGCGGCGCGATTTCCCGCGCCACAACTATCACCAGCCCAGCCAGATGGATGGCCCCGTGCACCCCACGCCCAAGCTCATCCGGGCCGCCGCGTCGTCCGGCTGAGTTGGACTGCGCCATGCGAATCGCGCATCCGATAGTGCCGGCACGAAGCGGCAGAACCGGCAGCCAAAGCGATCACCCGGGTTCCTTTAGCCTCGCTGGCGCCGCCGGCGCGCAACCAGGGCCGCGCACCGCCACGCCGATGCCCAGCAGAACTAAGCTCGACGGCTCGGGCAGCTCCACGAGCTGAAAGCCGTTGAAGGCAGCGCCATCGCCGCCGGCGTCATAGAAGCTCCCGGAAATCGTGCCCCCATCGGTCGGGACGACGAGATTGGAGTACAACGTGTAGTTACCCCCCAGGACGAAGCCGGCGTAGGAGGGATCGCTTGAATTGGCGTCTGGATTTTGGACGGTATGAGTAAAGCCATTCACGACAAACGCGGTTTCGCCGCCGTTTCCGTAGGCCGTAGGTGAGCCCCCGTTCCCGTTCAAAGAATACAGGTAGAGCTCGTAAGAGCCGGCCGCCACATTGGTGATCGAAAAACTGGCGGCGGCAATGGGCGTGCGCACGCCGGTAAAGGCGAAATCGTAAAACAGATCGGGTGCAAAAGCGGGCGAGCCGGCGCCGCTGAAGAAATAGGGAATGCCAGACTGACCTGAGATTGAAAAGCCTATGTGGGAGTTGGTCGAGCCGTCCGACTCGAACAGATTCGAGGCGGTGACACCCGGTGCGAATTCGTTGCCCGCCACCGCATTCCAAATGACCGACCCGATGCCGGTGTCAGCGCCGGGGCGCCGGTGAGTCCGCCGTAAGTATTGGAACCGCCGTTGTTGATGTCCACGCTGACTGCAATCGGAGCGGCCTGGGCGCTGTGCACATTGGATGCCGCGAACAGCGAGATTGCCCCGAGAGCCGTGAAAAAAAGTTTGCGATTCATTAGACGCTCCTTGAGAAAAAGAATTAAACAGTCATCCCACAATCAATGGTTGCTATTACCGTCTTGCTGCTAGTCACGGCGCGCTCGACTCTGCGACCTCCAACCGCGCGCCGCTCCAGGCGGCATGATCCATGTTGTTGTTGCCGTCGACGCTGCTGGACACGAGTGTCAAATACTTGGCTCCGGCGGTGATTGGAGTACGGAACTGAACGAACCGGCCGTCCGCCCTGAGCGGTTCGCCCGGCGCCGCGTCAATGAACCACACGCCGGTGCGCAGGGCCACCCCGGCGACCTTCCCGTCGACGACAGCGTTTTGGACGCCCGTGGCATCGGAGACGAGTACGGCCATGTGCAATGACGCTTCGTGTCGGATTTGGGCGAAGTCGTCGTCGTTGACGCCCGCTCGGTCGCAAACAAACTCCAACGGCTGGCCCTCAAGGTCGCCGGCGGCGCGGATTTCATCCAAGTCGAACGTCAACAACGAATCGGCATGCATGCCGATTCCCTCTTCGCAGCGGGGTGCGTCGCTGGCGATCGGCTGGCCGAGCGTTCTCAGGCCGCCGGTGACGTAATTGACAAACTTGGACGAAGCGTCGTTGGCCACGTTGCCATGCACCATCCCGTTCCAGCCCAACGACTTGAGATTGCACTTCACGCGCGGCGCGATCTCGACCAGGCCGTCCTCGGCGACGCGCTCGGCCACCCAGTCGGGCAGGCCCGGCTTGGCGGGCCGGCCCTCGGCCTGGATCACGCGCTCGATGCCCAGTCCTGCTTCCCGGGGTATGGCCTGGAACGTATCAGTGCCCAGCGCTTCGGCCAGCGGCGTGCCGGCCGGATCGTCGAACAGATTGCCCAGCCAGATCGGCTGGCCCCGGTCGAACCGCGCTTGGGCACCAGCCGCATCCCGCGAAGTGCGCGTCTTTGCGGCCTCGGCGGCCGCGAACAGACCTCGATCGAACGGGATGGCAGACGCAGCCTCGCCTCGCGCCGAAATGCGAACCGCCTGCCCAGCCACCACTTGCTGTCCGCGAGCGGCGGGCTTGGCCGCGACCGGCGCGGTCGACTTCAATTCCACCCGGCCGCGGATCACGTGCAGTTGCGTGGCCCCCTGGCTGTCGACTTCGACACCGAACTCGGTCCCCAGGTCGACCACTTCCGCCGTGGGT
Organism: uncultured Planctomycetaceae bacterium; assembly: GCA_963793635.1. Taxonomy (GTDB): domain Bacteria; phylum Planctomycetota; class Planctomycetia; order Pirellulales; family PALSA-1355; genus CAWCAX01. Next base: position 1,651,838 of record CAWCAX010000004.1, on the reverse strand, counting down.
GTGACGACGGTAAAGCCGACGCAGGCTTTTGGCACCTGCGCCACGAGCTTGCCCGAATCGAGCTGCAATCGCTGATCGGACGAAAGCTGCCAACTGGCCGGTCCTTCGATCGACACGGTCGTTCCGCGCACAGCTCGATTTTGGCCCAGCCGGCCGACAACTCGTAACGCCGGCCAATGCGCACGGCCGCATCCGCCGGCGTTGACGACCGGGCGGCCCAGCGAGCATGGACATCGGTTGCCAGCCAACCGACGTCGGGGCCGACCGAGCGACCAGAGCCGCCCGCAAGCCGTTGCCGCTCGCTTGCGTGACGATTAGCCCGGCTGAAATGGATCACTCCCCAAACCGCGCCCGTGACCGCCAGCATCACCAGGCCGCCGACCACGAACTCGCCGCCGGGTACGCGCGCGATGACCTGGCCGAGAAATCCCAAAACCGACGTTTGCGAGTGGGCGTCGGTCGCCGAAGCTGGCTGCGACGGCTTTCCGGGAACCGCCTTCAGCTCGGCGTCGATCAGTGCATGCAGGCCCACGTACTCACAGTACCAGGAGCGGAGTGCGGCATCGGCCGAGAGCAAGCCGGCCAACTCGTCGAATCCGGCTTCGGTGATCGCGCTGTCGAGCATCGCGTCGACCAGTCTCTGCGCCGCCATGCCGGGTTGGGATGATGAATTCATGAACCCCCTCCTTCGGTTAGTCGCGCGCGAATACAAGCCAACAACGATTGCCGAATGCGGCTCAGAGCCATCCCCACGCTGTCGACCGTGCGACCGGTGCCTCGCGCGTATGGCTTCGATCGATTTGCCTTCCGTGTAGCGCGCATGGAGCAAATCGTGTTGCCGCCGCCGCAGCTTTTCGAGGCAGAGTTGCAGGGCGCCGCGCCGGGCGTCCAGCGTGGCCACCAGCTCGACGGCCGGATCGGCCAGGGTGTTGACCAGAGCCTGGTCGAACACGTGCCGATCGCGGTTCGCGTCGCGCCGGAAGGCGAGCACCTGAAATCGAGCCACGCTGCGGGCCCAGGCGCCAAAGTCGCTGCCGTCGACATACTCGTCGGCCTTGCGCCAGAGCACCAAATTGACTTCTTGCAGCACGTCGTTGGCCGCCGCCGGATCGCCCAGCAGCATCAGGATGAACGCATAGAGCCACGTCTGACAGTTCGCCAGTTGCTGAACGAAGCGTTCGGTGGAGGTTTGTGCGGGCATAATGTGGGGACGAACCACGCTGGACGAGACGAACAAGACATTGCCGAACGGATCGGACGGTCGACTTAAACCGCCTGGAGACGTGTTCGCCTGTTTTTCCGATAAACAAATACCAGAATCCCCTAGAACCTAACGGAAAAATCGAATTGATTTGCGGCCGCCCGTGCGGAAAAATGCGCAACCGCTGTATTCACTTAGAGTTGCGTTTCAGAAGGCCACCCGGATTTTCGAGCCTGAGCGGGACAGGGACGCGAAGCTTGCAGCCCGCGGCATCGACAAGATTCGTCCTGTTGATGAGGCGGCAGCGGATTTTCTGGCAGCCGTCTGCCTTGACGTAAGCTGGCCCGGCTCGCTACTCTACGCCGCCCAAAATTGCCCCGTTTTGCGCAATTCGCCCTGTCAGCGGTTATGGTTTCTGGCATGCTACCCGATGTTCGCTTCGCACGTCTTAGGGCGTGCAAGGGGGGCGTCGGGCCACATCGATATTCCCTGTCGCCTCCCGCGCATCCGCCTTATGGTCTGCAAGTCGTCGCTCGTGTGGCTGGCAGTTCTGGCCTCTGCGCTTGTTGCGCCGGGCTGCCGGCTCATGGACTCACCGTCCAGCGGCAAGAGCCCGCTCGCGCCGTTGGCGGCCATGTCGGAGAGTGTCCGGCTGGAGATCTACTTTGCGCGATTCCCGGTCGGAAATTCGGCGCTCGAACGGCGCCTTATGGGACCAGATCGACGAGCAGTCGTTTTCGCCCGAGACGCGCCGCGAATTGTCGGACAGTGGAATCCGGGCGGGGCTCGTCGGCAGCCACGTGCCGGTCGAGATGGCTCGGCTGCTCACGCTGACCGACGAGCCGCGAAAGCCGGCCCAGGAGAATACGGTCGATCTCGAGGTGGAGCCGGCCGTCACGATGCGAATGTTGGCGGTGCGTGCCGGCCAGCGGAGCGAGATCGTTGCGTCGAACGTCTACGACCGGCTCCCGCTGCTGACGCGCGAAGCCGGGCAAGTGGTCGGCCACACCTACGCCAAGGCGGAGGGACGACTGGCGCTGCGGGCCGTTCCGCAGCATGACGGCCGGGTGCAAATCGAACTCTTGCCGGAACTGCACTACGGCGAGCAGCAACAGCGGTGGAACGCGGCGGACGGCGTCATTCGCTTGGAAGCCGCCCGACCCAAACGCGTGTTCGAGCAGCTCAAACTCAAGGCGGATATTGCCCCCGGTCAGATGCTTGTGCTGACGTGTCGGCCGGATCGCTCGGGCAGCTTGGGCCACCACTTCTTCACCGAACCCAAGACGGACGGGCTGCTGCAGAAGATGTTGATCATCCGGCTGGTCCAGGCGGGCTCCGACCGATCGTTCGCGGAGCAGCACTCAACGAGCGCGGAGTTGTCGTCGGCCGGCGACGACTCGCAATAGAGCGCTTCAGGCTTTCGTGCGGCAGCGCTCGCGAGACGGAATCGCAATATCCCCCTATCGCGGAGTGGCCGCGCCGCCGCGGGCGGGAACGTTGCGCTTCGGCTGCGGCGTCTTAGGCGCCGGGTTCGGATTGGGATCCTGCTTGGCGTCGGCCGCCGGCTTCTTGGGGCCGGAATTGAATTGACCGAAATCGAAGAACCGGGCGTCGTCGATTTCGACACGGTTCGTCGACTGCCAGAACTTGATCTGCCGGGCCGTGGCCTGCGATGTCGGGCCGCCCGGCACGGGCTGCCGGAACAATTGGGCGTCGCTGTGGCCGTCTCCCTCAAGCACCAGCAGCGACTTTTTCTCGGCGAACGTCAAGCGATGCGCGCGGGCCGTAAAGCCCGATCCTTCGACCAGCGTGCTGCCCAGCGCTTCCAACTCCAAATAGCCGCGCTGCTTGTCGATCCGGCTCGGCCGGCATCCGGTCTGCGGTCTCGCGCACGGTGAGCTGGTCGCAAGTCATGACGACCGCGTCGGGGGGCAGCGCGTCGGGGTTCTCGGCGTCGAGCGTCTGTTCCCAATCGGCCACCGGGCCGTACACCGTTTTGACCTGATCGGCGAACGTCAGCTCGCGGGTATGCAGGTTGCCCGTGATGCGCGCGGGCGAAGTGGACATTCAGGTAGCTGAGCTTGTCTTGGTCTTTAGCCTTGTCGCCGGCGGCCGGTTTGGCCGCCGCCGCCCCGGGCAAGCCCGGCGCAGGCGCGGGGGCGGCAACTCCGCGCCGGATGCTGGAAACCCAGCCCGGCCCATGAGCGTCGATGCCGCCGGTCGTATCGTTGATGGCCAGATCCAAAGTCTGCATGCGATCGACCGAGGCCAGGCCCCGCTCGTCCCACGTGCGATTTTCCAGGTAAGCGCCTCCCGGTGCAAACGATCTGATCGATTTGGGCCGGTTCGTTCTTGCGGTCGGCGGCGCCGGGCGGATTGGCGAAATCGATAGTTCGCTTGAGCGTGACTTCGAGTTTCTCGGTGCGCAGTAATTGCTGCGGCGTGTGGGCCACGATAGCCCGCTCGAACAATGCACAGCGGCCGTCGAAATTCATCCGCCCTTCCCAGTTGATTTCGAGATTCTGCGGCGCCGCCGGTCCCCGGCCTGCGCGGCGCGGCGCCGACTGGGCATCGTCATCCGGCCTGCCCCGTCGACCCAGAGCCGGTTCGAGCGACGCTGGAGCTGGATGTTCGCTCCGGTGAGGGACATCCCGCGAGCTTCGACGTAAGCCGGCGTGCCGACCACGCTGACTTGCGAATCCGGACTGTCGCCGCCGGACAGTTGCAGTCGATCGCCGGTGGCGATGAGCGGTTTTTCGTCGGGCTTGGCCGTTTTGGCTTCGCGCAGCTCGGCATTGCCTTCGAGCAGGACGTCCGACAACTCGGACTGATCTGCGTGCATGGTGAAGCGGACCTGCACCTGGGCACCGGCAAAGCGAAACTGCTGTTGTGCGCCGGCAGGGCGCTGGCTGGCCGGCGCCGGTCGGTTCGGCGCTGGCCGCAGCGGGCGGTTGCCGAGCATCGGCTTTCGGCGGAGCGGATACGAAGAAGACCTCCAGGCGGCCCGTGGCGCCGACGAGCGGCACGGAATCCAGCCGCACGGAACCTTGAGCCAGGAGCCGCTTGGGACGCAAATCGCCTCCGCCCGGCCGACCGATCGCCACGTTTTGCTCGGGCGCCGCGGTCGGCCCGGTCCCGGCGGCGCCGGGCCCCGCCGGGGCGGGCGGATCGAGCCAGGCGTGGATTTCCTCGGCGCTTAAAGCGGCGGGCTGCGGAGCGCCGCTCGGCCCGCGGCTGCCCATGTCGGACAGCCGGACATGTGCCCCGCCCACCAGCGAAATCATTTGCGCCGGCTGCGCGGAACCGGCCTGGGGCAACGTACTTTGCGGCTCGAACCGCATTTCCTTGGACCACCGAGCTTGATACTTCTGGGCCGGATTGCGGGGGAGCGCGCCTTGCAACGTGCCCGTGCCTTGCAAGCTGACGCGGCCCGACTTCAAGTCGTATTCCAGCCGCTGGCAGCGCGCCTGGCCGCCGGTCGAAGGGGAGCGAACCACGACGGGGTTGCCGAGGGCTTCGACCGTTCGGGCTTCGAGATTGGAGGTCGAGGGAAGCGGCGCTGTGGTGGTCGGCCGGCCCGTCTTGGTTTGGACATTGGCCTGATCGCGCCGGACAAAATAGACCGACAGCCGCTCGCAGTTCATCTGATCGCTCGGCCCGTTGGTGTTCAGTCGCAGCACGTCGACCTGATCGTTGAACGTGGCCACGTTCCTTTCGAGATTGAATTGAAACGGCCCTTGGCAGGTGACTTCGACCGGCGGCTCGGCATTGCGGCGGCGGGGCGCTTCGTCGTTCGGGGCAATCATCACGTCCTGCGGGTCTTTGCCGCCCAGCAACATGTGCATGCGGACTTCGCGCAGCAGCTCGAAGGACTTGACGCCGTTGATGCCCAGCCCCTTTTTGTCCTGGTGGGGTTTGCCTTCGGCCGGCTTGGCGTTGCGCGCCAGCAGGATTGTCATCTCGCGACCGCTGCCGTAGCTGGGGCCGAAATGAAAATCGACCGGGTGCGGGGTCACCACGCGATCTTCGGTCAGTTCGACGTCGCGGGTGGTGATGCGCAGGTCGTCGGCCGCGCCGGGACGAGACGGCTCGCGGCGGATCGTGACTTTGCCGACCAACGATCCGCCGACGAGGCGGCCGACCTTGGCCCGTTTCAGGTCGAACGGTTCGTCGAACTTGAGAATTGCTCCTTCGGGCGCCTGGAGGATCACCGGAGGCGATTTATGCTCATCTCGCGTCGAGTCGCTGCCGAAAAACACGACCGTGCACGGCGTGCAGCTTGACTCGGCCGTCGGGCAGGTTCTGATAGCTCTTGATCAACAACATCGCCCGCTCGCTCTCGAGAATCTTGGGATTTTTCAGTTCCCAGGCGTCGGGCGGAAAGAAAGGGACCAGCGCATCGGTGCGGGGAGGCGGAGGCGGGTCGACCGCGGCGCCGGGCCCCTCGATCTTCTCGACCGAGGGCTCGATCAGCGGCACCACGGCCAGCGCGTAGGCGGCGTAGGCCGACACCACGACACCGAAGCTGGCCACGACACGCAACAGCCGCACCGCCAGGCTGGGGCGACTTCCGGTCGAGTTCGGCGCCCGCGGACCGCCGTCGCCGGCGGGCACGTGATGTTCGCCGCTCTGCCGTGAATCGCCTTCGATGATGATCCGGGGCTGAGCCATCAATGCAGGTACTTTTGCACCAACTCGTCCCAGCGCCGCTGGGACTTGAGGATCCATTCGATCGTCTCTCGGACCGCACCCTCACCGCCGCGCAGGGTGCTGACCCAATGGGCCGCTGAGCGCAGCTCCGCGCAGGCTATCGGCCACGGCCACACCCAATCCGGCCGCGCGGACCACCGGCAAATCGGGCAGATCGTCGCCGATATAGCAGACTTGCGTCATCGACAAACCGAGTTGGCGAGCGATTTCCAGGGCGGCCGGCAGCTTGTCTTCGGCGGTTTGGCGGACGATGTCGACCCCCAGTTCGGCCGCGCGGATTTTGACGATGTGCGAACTGCGGCCGGTAATCAGGCCGAACTTGTAGCCCGCGCGTTGCCAAAGCTTGATTCCCATCCCGTCGCGGATGTGAAAGTGTTTCGTTTCGATCCCCTGGTTGTCGAACACCACGCGACCGTCGGTCAGCACGCCGTCGACGTCGACCAGCAGCAGTTCGATCGCCTGGCAGCGTTCGTCGAGCTTCATGAGGACTCTCGCGGCGGGGTCTTGAACATCGCGATCTTGGAACGCAAAGGTCCGGCAAACTTCGGGGCCGGAACCACCCGGACCTCGGCCCCCGCAGGGGATTGCAGGTCGGGAAAGGTGGCCACGACATCGGTGATGTCCACCAGGCCCCGCGGGCGGCCGTCGGCGTCGATCACCGGCAATTCGCTGATTTTCCTTTCCGCCATGATAGCGATCGCGTCGACCATCATCGACCCCTCGGGCACCGTACAGGGCAGCGGGGTCATCACTTCGCAGATCGGGCGGTCCAGCGCCGTGTCGCGACGGCTTTCGAACAGGCGAGCCAGATCGCTGTCGGTAAAGATGCCGGTGAGCTTGCCCGCGGCATCGGTGAGCATGATCGCGCCCGTGCGGCGCTTGGCGGAGCGGCGCAGGGCGAACACTTCGCGCACGCTTTGCACTTCGGCCGCCTGGCGGCACTCGCCGAGCGCGCGCATGTAGTCGTCGACCTTGCTCAACTGGCGGCCCAAGTTGCCCGCCGGATGAAAACGGGCGAAATCTTCGCGGCGGAAATCGCGCATGCGGCTGGCCACCAGCGCCAGGGCGTCGCCCACTGCCAGCATGGCGGTCGTGCTGGTGCTGGGAGCAAGACCCAGCGAGCAAGCTTCTTTGAGCGGACCCAACTCGATGGCCACGGTCGCGGCCCGGCCCAACACGCTCGATCGGTTGCCGGTGACCGCCACGATGGTCACGCCGAGCACCTTGAGCGAGGGAAGCAACCGTACGACCTCTTCGGTCTCGCCGCTTTGCGATAGCACGAGCACCAGATCCTCGTGATGAATGCGCCCCAGGTCGCCGTGGACCGCTTCGCCCGGATGCAGGTAATGGCTGCGGGTACCGGTTGAGGCCAGCGTGGCGGCGATCTTCTGCCCGATCAGCCCGGCTTTGCCCATGCCGGTGACGATCACGCTGCCTTGGCAGGCGTGAAGCTGTTCGACGGCCCGACAAAACTCGCCGTCCAGCCGCTCGGCCAGCCGCAACAGCGACTTGCCTTCGAGCTCGACGATTTGGCGCGCGTAACGAAGTTGGTCCAGCGGTGCCAGCGCCGCGCCGGCTGCCTGCGGTTGATGCGACATCGACAGGTCATCCTTGACCTAGAAGAGTTTAGCGAGATGGGTCGACAGTCGGAGCGCGGGGATTGTAGCCGCCAGGCCAATGGGCGCCAAGGCAAGCTGCGGGCTTGGGGAGTTTTTGCGTTCTGCGGCCCTGCTGTCAGGCTCAGAACGCCGGCAGACTAGCAACGTTAGAACGGCAGATCGGTGATCACGGTGCCGTCCATCCGGTTTTGCAACTGGCGATGCAACTCAGGGTCGATGTCGTAGCCGATCGAATGCACCGAGCCATCGCAATACACGGCCTGCCAGATGTCGGCATGGGCGCTGCCGTAATTGTAATAGGCGGACACTCCGGCCGTGTCGTGCAGCGGCGGGTAATAGCTGCCCAGAGTGCCGGTCCAGCGGTTCATGTCCAAGTCGTCGCCGCCGAACAGACATTCGTTGTCGCCAAGGTCTTGACCGTCGGTGTAATGGTTGGGATCGATGTACTTCTCGCCGATCAGATAGGTTTTGCTGGTGCCGTCGGTCAGTTGCCGCAGCGCGATCTCGCTGCGGATCATCGAGACGCCGTCGAAGCCGAGGGTGCTTGCCCAGGGGAAAGCCGGATTGTCTCCTTGCGGCACAGTCGTGGGCGGATTGCCGCTCAGCGGCCAGGCGCTGCGGACCGTATCTCCGTTGTTGATCGCATAGTCTCCCCGCACGCAGACGGTTGTCGGCGCGCAGTAGCCGAATCCTCCGACCGGGGGAATATAGGCGCCCACGGTCACCAGTCCTAAGCTACGTCGAGTGGGACAGACGGAAAAGCCGACCGGCGTGGTCACTCGCTGCAGGATGGCATTTTGCAACGCGGTGCCGCCGTAGGCCATGCCGTCTCCAAAATCGTAGAGCGGCTCTTCTTCGGCAAACGGGAGCAAGCTATACACCCAGCCACCGGGCTGTTTGGATCCGAACCCGCGGTCTCCCAAGCCTGCCCAGTTGAACCCCCAGCCACCGCTGGGAAAATAGCGGAGCGTGGCCAGGTGGTTTTGAGTGGCCAATCCCATTTGTTTCAGATTGTTGCTGCACTGGCTGCGGCGAGCGCTTTCGCGCGCGGCCTGTACCGCCGGCAGAAGCAGCGAAATCAAGATGCCGATAATCGCGATGACGACCAAGAGCTCAATCAAAGTAAAGCCCTTTCGGCCGGTCAAGATGCGCCGATCCATATCCGCTCCCGGCTACCCGGTCTGAACCATGATCACGAGGACCAAATAAACATAAATGATTTAAGGATCGGGGACCATCAAGCCTGGCCGACAGACGGGCAGCGCTTGCGGATCCGCCGCCGCACGAAGAGCGTTCCTGCGACGCTGCCCAGACCCATCAGGACGAACGACGAAGGCTCGGGTGTGACGAAGTACTCGTGGTCGAGATAGCTATTGACAGCCGTCTGCTCGGCCAGGATTTGGGCTGAGGTCAAGCCCGTGTCGTTGTAGACCAGGAGCTCGGCGATGTTGCCAAAAAGAGATTGTTGATCGGGTCCCCCATTGCCGTCCAGTGCTCCGACGGTCGCGCGGCCGTTGCCGCCGTTGAAGTTCCCTACCGCAGTCGCCGAGAGATCGGTGGCCGTTTGCGAGGTTGTACCATTGTAGGTGGTTTGAATTTTACCGTTTTCGCTGCCCGTGGCGCTGGAAATGGAATCGGTGATCCGATAGTAACTATTCAACGTCAGTGCCGAGAGTCCGCTATTCGTCTCGGAACCGGAGTTCGTATACCACTTCGGCACATTTGCGGAGCCGTCCGAAATGCCGGACGCCCACCCGCCGCTGTTGTAATCCGCGATGAAAATTTCGCTGATGTTGCTGCCGGTGCTAACGTTTGCCACGACAAATACGTCCAGCGCAGAGACCGCCGGCGCCGCGAACGTGACTTGCGACATGGCCGTGCCCACGGCGCTCACAAGATTCAAGCCCGAGGAACCATTAAAGCTGACCACGTCGTGGGTCGTCCCATTCGGGAAAGTGACATTCGTGGTGAGCGTGGGAAGAGTGGGCGCGGGACGACTCAGCGTCCCAGGGGCAACGACATTCGTTCCAGAATAGCTATTGGTTGTGGACGAATCGACCCAGCCGGTCACGGTGGAACCGGTGATGGCGCCGGAGGCTTGAATGCCCGAGGGCTGTAGCCACAGCAGGGGTGAAGTCGCGGAATAGCCGGGAATGGAGCCCGCGACGGCCGTGCCCGTGAATGCCAGCACCGCAATGCCGCACGACGCGACGACAACCGTCCAGAAGACAATGGCGGTCGGTCGTCCAGCGGTCTCCGCGGCTCGGGCGACCAGGCCAAAGCCGAATCGCCGCAGCGACCGTCGGCGGGCCAGGCCGTAGCCGCCGACCAGTACGCTCGCCAGACCCAGCAGTACGACGGACGACGGTTCGGGCGTGAAATACTTGGCGTCCAAGTACGCGTTCACATTCGCCAAATTGTAGCTGCCATTGGAGTTGTCATAGACCAACACTTCGGCAATGTTGCCGGTGAGGAATTCAGCGAACCCTTCTAATTCGCCCAACGAGGTGCCCAAGGCGCCGTATGTGATGGTGGTGTTGCCACTCGAAGCGCTGGCGGTGTGTGTGCCGTCGTAAAGGCTGGCGGTGCTCCCGGCTCCGGACGTCGAGGTCGTGATCTGGTACGCCGTGGTGAGCGCCATGGTCAAACCGGTGGTGTCCTGCAGGCCACTGCCGTGGTCGTCCACGCCGTTATACCACTTGGTCTCGTTCATGGGGTAACTGTCGGTGATGCCCGTTGCCCAGCCATTTCCGCCGAATCCGATGTCGGTGACGAAGACTGTGCCATTCTGGTTCGCAGTGATATTTCCGATCACAAAGACCGACAGGGTTTGTAAAGCCAGGGCACTGCCGTTGTTCAAGTTGAGCCCCGAGCTGCCATTGAAGTTGACGGCCGGGTGGACGCCGTTGCGAGTTGTGATCGTAGTTTGGGTGGGGGTGCCAACCCTGCCAGACACGAGCTGGGCGCTGGTGGTTTCGTCCAACCAGCCGGTGACATTACCCGCCGTGGTGGTGATGCCATAATTGGCGCCCAGCGACATGAGCAGACCGCCAGTCGGCGGCAAGGCGCCGGCATGGGCATGGCTCGTCATCATGTTCGAGACGATTGCGAGGGCGGAAACAAATGCGACGACGACGGTCCGCTGGATTGCATGCAACATGGAAAACTCTCCTATCGGTTCATTAGCCTGGCCAAGAGAATGGATTGGTAAAACGAAGACGCGCCAACTGGTCATAAACGGTGATCGATGCTGCACCGCGATTGCGCTCGCCGTGCGGAACGCGGTAGAACTCCTAAGCCTGCCGGCGGGCAGGGCTCTTTTGCGAGGATGAGAGCACGACGGGTGCCGAGACGAGCCGAGTCTTGCGCGACAAGCAGCCCAGTCCGGCGACGACGGCCAGGCCCACGGCCAGCAAGCTGAACGCGCCGGGCTCCGGCACGGCGACCAACTGAAACCCGTTCAAGACTCCGACAAAGCCCAGGGTGCCGCCGTTTGCGGCTGTGATCGTGATCGATCCGCTGCTCGGTACCACGCCGGTGAACTCGACGTAGTCGCGCCCCAGGACGAGCGGCGGGGTGGCCCCAAACGGGGCGCCGGTCGTGCTCTGGGCCGCGGACCCATTGACCGTGAACGTCCCGCCCGCGTTTCCGCCGTCGTTGGAGCCGAAGACGTAGACGTCGTAGAAACTGCCCGTGAGCCCACTAATCGCCAGACTGGCGGCTCCGGTATTATTGTTCTGAACCAAATAATCATCGAGCAGGGCATTGGAACCAGCGCTATTATCGTCGGCGCTGTTGAAGCTTGCGGTGGTGATCGTTAAGCCACTGGCCGTGCTGCCGTCCGTGTGGACAAACGGACCGCTGACCTGCGTGTCATAGTTCGGAGGGCTCGGATTGCCAGGGTCGTTGATGGTTTGCCCCGTGAAGGTGCGATTGACGCCAGTGCCGGCACTCAGATCGAGGATGGTCAGGCTATTCCAGGTCCCTCCGCCGCCGGGCCCGACCCCAGAAAACGTACCGCTGACGTTGCCGCCTGCGTGTCCGCCGTTGATATCGACGTTGATATTAAGATCGACCGCCAGCCCGCGATTCGATAGCGAAGCGTACGAGGCGGCAACGACGGCCAGCAAAACAGCGCGGCGGATGGCGTGCAACATGGGAAACTCTCCTGGATTCATGAGCGCGAAGAATTGAAAGGGTTTGGGTTACGAATACGCGTTGACTCAATCGAATTGTTGGTCGATTTGTTCATCACACACAAACAGGCGCGGTTGACGCGCCGCTCGCCACAGAGCATTGGCACTCCTCGATCTGAAGAACGGCTGTGGAATTGGTCTAATGACTTGTCGAATTTCCGCCGCGCGGGCGATGGAGCGCAGCGCGCCGCGCAATGCGCGGCCCGGGCACTGCGTCGTCGAGTGACTTGAGAAGCACTGTAGGCCACTCCACCGCCGGATCACCCTCGGCAAGCCCGGCGCCGTGGTGGCTGTCGTAGACGCCCAGATAAAATCCTTTGGCATCCTCGAGATGCCGCCGCATCATCACGGCCGCCAGCGCGGCGTCGCGCTTTTCCAGCGCACGGACAATCAGGCAGTGCTCGCGGTAGGCGCGAGCCCAGCGCGCGATGGCGGCCGAGCGCTGCAGCTGCACATGGCGGCGAAACACATAAGCCATCAGCTGCAGGTCGTCGACCAGCTTGATCAGTCGACGGTTGCCGGCGACCGTTAGCAAGCGGATGTGGAAAGCGGCGTCGACCTGCGCCATGTGGGCCAGCACGTCGTCGCGCTGACTGGAATCGACGGTGTCGCGCCAGCTGGCGCGCCAGCCGCAAGTAATGACGGCAGAGTTCCCAGAGCTGGTCGATCGCCTCGGGCGAGATCCGGGCGGCGGCTTTGGCGGCGGCCCCTTGTTCGAGAAATTCGCGCAGCTCGAAAAGTTCAGCCAGCTCCGTGCGGCTGACCGAAACGATTTGATGACCCAGTCGCGGCACCTGCTCGGCGAAGCCCTCGGTCTCTAATTGACTGATCGCTTCCCGAACCGGGGTATGGCTGATGCCGAGCTGCTTGGCCAAACCGGCTGCCGACAAGACGCTGCCGGCGGAGAGTTTTCCGGCCTGCAGGTCCGCTCGAATTTGATCGTACGCCAAGCGCTTGAGATTGGTTGCCACTAGCCGCCCCGCTATAAAATATCTTGAATATAGCTTGAATATACATCGATCCATTTGTCATTGTCAATTTCGATGATCCAATTTTCCTATACCCCCATCGGTGTCAGAAATCCGCTGAACGCACAGAATCTTGGTGAGGAACAAATCGAGAAGCAGCCTGCGGAGCAAAATCCCACTTTGCAGTTCTCCTGCTGCCGCGGCGGCCCTGCTGGCCAGTCGCCCGGCGATTGTCTAAAATGCAACCCGCACACTCCCGCCGTGCCCCCGGCGATTGAGTCCTTGACCGAGTTCTCGTTACCAGCCCCGCGGGCTGCGCCAGGAGAAAATCCCGTGATCGTCACGACCAAAGAACTGTTTCAGCATGCCTACGGCAATTACGCGGTGGGGGCCTACAACATCAACAACCTCGAGCAGACGGTCGGCCTGTTCCGCGGCAACCTGGGGTTGAAGAACTCGAACGAGGAGCCGGTCGACCCCAGCCAGAGTGCCCCGTTCATCATCCAGATCTCGCGCGGTGCCCGGAGCTTCACCGACAAGCGGTTCCTGGAAGCCATGATCCGCGCCGCCGAGGACGTATTTCCCGAGGCGATCTTCGCCGTACATCTCGATCACGGCACCGAAGAGGTTTGTTACGACTGCATCGACAGCGGCTTCTACTCGTCGGTCATGATCGACGCCTCGCACGAGTCGTTCGACGAAAACATCGCCACCACCAAGCGCGTGGTCGAGCGAGCGCACGAGAAGGGCATCTCGGTCGAAGCCGAGTTGGGCATGCTGGGCGGAGTCGAAGAAGACATTCAGGTCTCGGCCGAGCACGCCTGCCTGACCGATCCGGAGCAGGCGGTCGAGTTCGTCGAGCGCAGCGGCTGCGATTCGTTGGCCGTGGCCATCGGCACGTCGCACGGCGCTTACAAGTTCAGCGGCAAGCAAGGGCTGCACTTCGATCGCATCGCAGCCATCCAGAAACTGCTGCCCGCCTTCCCGCTGGTGATGCACGGATCGAGCAGCGTGCCCAAGCAGTGGGTCGACCGCATCAACAAGGCCGGCGGAAAAATCGGGCGATGCCAGCGGCGTGGCCGAGGACCAGTATCTGCCGGCCGCCAAGCTCGGCGTGACCAAGGTGAACATCGATACCGACGGCCGGCTGGTGTGGTGCGGGGTGTATCGCGAGACGTTCCGCGACAAGCCGGGCGACTTCGATCCCCGCACGCCGGGCAAGCCCTTCATGGCCGCCTACGCCGAATACATCACGCACAAGAATGCCAAGCTCGGTTCGGCCGGGCAGTTGGAATCGCTGCGCTCGGCGCTCGGCGCAGCGGTCTAATCGGCATCGCCAGCTTGACGTGCTCTGCTGCGCTAAAGACCCATGAAGGCGTCGATTGCGCGCGCCTGCTCGGGCCCCACCGGTTCTTGCGGGGAAAGCGGGCGGCCCGATGCCGAAGCCGCGGCGGCCCATCAAATATTTCGGACCCGCCACGAAACTTGGCGTGACCAGCGCCACCTTGCTTACCAACTCGCAGATCCGCGCTTGCATGCGCTGGGCCTCGTCCAGATCCTGCCGCTGGACGGCTGCAAATAATTTCAGATATGTCGACGGCTCGACGTTGATGCACAAGTTGACCAGTCCCCGGGCCCCCGCCAGCAGACCGGCCGCCGCGTTCATCTCGTCCCCCATCAGCACTTCCAGGCCCACGTCGGCGCCGCGGGCGATCAATTGCCGGACAAACTCGATGTTGCCCGAGCTCTCTTTGCAATAACGAATCCAGCCGCGGCGGGCCAGTTCGCAAAACGTGTCCACCTCGACGGCCGAGATGGTCAGTTGCGGAATGTTGTAGGCCACCAGTTCCATCGGCCCGGCGGCCTCGTAGCAAGCGCCGAACAACCGCAACTGTTCGCCGCGGGAAGCGCAAGGGTTATAGAACGTCGGCGTGGCGACACAGTAGCGGTAGCCGATTTCGCGGGCCCGGTGAATTTTGTCCAGCACCTTGCGTGTCGAGGTGTCTTGCACGCCCATCATCAACGGCACGCGGCCGCGCGTCTGGTCGAACACGATCTGGGCCAACCGGGTCCACTGGCGCTCGACCAGCAGCGGGCCCTCGCCGGCCGAACCGCCGACGAACAACCCGTTGACCCCCGCGTCGATCAGCCAGTCGACAAACCCGCGCAGCGCCGGCTCGTCGACATTGTCGTGCTCGTCCGTGGGGGTCAGGATCGGCGGAATGATGCCGCCCAGCTTGGAATCATTGGGCATGCCACAACTCCTTAGTGAAACCAAGTGAAAACCGTTCAGCCGCCCGCGCACCGGCGTAGTCGGCTGGAAAGGTCGAAATTCAGATCCGTCGCCAACGCTTGCAGGCTGGCCACGACGTCGTCCGGTAACAGGATACCATCGGCCAAGGCCCGCTCGCGGTTTTCCCACTCGAAATCACCCGGCAGGTAGATCCGCTGGGCCCCCTGGGCTTTCGGCGCCTGACGGATCTGGTCGATCACGTGGTCGATGCGGCTTTTGAACTGGTCGATCGGTTCCATGGCATTGATGTCCAGGGCGATGAAGGCCGCGCCATGGCCGGTGGCCTTTGTCGGATCGCCGCTAATCCAGGGAATGATTTGCCAGGTGAGCCCGGCTCCGGTCAGGACGCCGGCCAGTGATTCGATCAACAGTGCGATTCCGTAGCCTTTGTGCCCCGCCATGGGCCGCAGGGCGCCGCCCTGCAGAAATGCCTGCGGGTCGGTGCTGGGAAGGCCCCGGTTATCGACGACCCAATCGGCCGGGATTTGCTGGCCGTGATCGTGTGCCGCCGCCACCTTGCCGCCGGCCACGACGCTGGTGGCCATGTCGAGCAGCAAGGGGCGCCCGCTGCCGGTGGGCACGCCGTAAGCCAGCGGATTGCTGCCCGTGATCGGGCCCCGCGCCGGGCGCCGTAACGCTCGGCACGTCGTTGGCCATGGCCAGCCCGAGCATGTTCTGCCGAGCGGCCAGCGCGACGTAATAGCCTGCGGCGCCAAAGTGGCAGCTATTGCGGACTCCGGCGTAACCGATGCCGCAGGCTCGCGCCTTGGCGATCGCCGTCTGCATGGCCAGCACGGAAGTGACCATGCCCAAGCCCGAGTCGCCGTCGACGATCGCCCAAGCCGGCCCCTCGGAAACCACGCGCGGCGCCGCCTGGGCCCGCAATCCGCCGGCCCGCAGGCGGCGCACATAGCCGCGCATCGCCTTGACGCCGTGCGTGTGCACGCCCCAGGTGTCGGTCGTGACCAGGACATCGGCCGTCGTGCGGGCAGCTTCGGGACTGACACCGACACTCTGAAAGACGTCGATCGCGAAGCGCGTTAAATCGTCGGCCGTGACTCGCCAACCGCCGGCTTGCGTGGGATCCATCGTTGGTCAATCCAGGTATTCAGCGCTTTACCGGCGAACTGACGCCGTTGACGATGTTCGGCGGCAGCTCTCCGCGTAGCGCCACGGCTGCGGTCTCGGCAACCGAGGTTCGCAATCGCGTCACGGCCGGCACGCTGGCCGAAGCCAAATGAGCAGTAAAAACCACGTTTTCCAGGTTGCGCAGCGGATGATCGAGCGGAATCGGCTCGGGGTTGGAAACATCCAGGCCGGCCCCGCTCAAGCGGCCGGACTTCAACGCCTCGACCAGCGCCTGCGTGTCCACCAAATCGCCCCGGGCAACGTTGATCAGCAAGGCCCCCGGTTTGAAACGCGCCAGCCGCTCGCCGTTGATCATGCCTCGCGTCGCCGCGACCGAAGGGCAATGCAACGTGACGACGTCGGAAGTTTCGATCAGCCGTTCCAAATCGACCGATTGGCAACCGGCCTCGGCAATGGCGACCGGCGAAACCTGCGGATCAAAAACCTGTACCGCACTTTTGAATGCCGCCAGCCGCAGGGCAACCTCGCGGCCGATGCGGCCGAAGCCGACGATTCCCACGCGCAACTGCTTCAGCGCGTGCAGCGCCGTCAGCGGCGCCGCCGAGCCCCACTTGCCGCCGCGAATGTAATTGGTGTTGGCCACGATCCGTCGCGTCAGCGCCAGCAGCAGGGCCAAGGTGTGATCCGCAACCTCATCGATGCAATAGTCGGGCACGTTGCAAACTGGGATGCCCCGGGCCTTGGCCGCGGCCAGATCGACATTGTCGACCCCGATGCCATAGCGCACGATCGCCCGGGCGCGCTGCATCGACTGGATGACCCGCGCCGTGACGGGGGCGAACTGCGTGATCACGCAGTCGGCATCGTGGACCAGATCGATCAGCTCCGCCTCGTTGCTCGCGCGCCGGCCCCGCACCTGGCCGCCCAGGGGAGCCAGGATGCCGGACTCGATTTTCAGGTCGTCGTCGAACGAGTAATCGGTGACAGCAATTTTCATCAGGTTTCGGTCCAATTAATCGGTCAGTAAGCCCAGGTCTTATGGTAATACAATACCGCCGTGGGGGAAATGTCCGGCGGCTGGATTTTAGCAGTGCCGCTTGTCGGCACTCGCTCGTCTGCGAGTGGCGTGCGGACAGCGTTGTAGTGGCGCTCCGAAGCCGCCGCGGCCCGGCGACTTTCTTTGATCTGGATGCTACCGAGTCCATCGAGACGTGGAAAAATGTTCAGGTATTCGCCAAAATGAAGACTCGTTAAGCCCAGGGGATGCTACCCCTGGGCTTGAAGGGCGTGGCGACTCCGATCGACGATACGGCCGCCCTAAATATTCTCGTTCACTGACGTCAGCCAAGACACCGGGCATGCCGATCCGCAGAATCTTTTTCGACTGGGACCAGCCGGCGCTGCGCGGCGCCGCCGACTATTTGTGGAGTCGCTACGGCACGGCCGGCACGGCCGGCACGCTGGACCTGGAACGCCTGATCGTGGCCGTGCCTGGCGGGCGGGCTGGGCGGCGGCTGCTGGAAGAGCTGGTGCGGCTTAGCGAACGGCAATCGGCGGCACTGGTGCCGCCGCGCATCGTCACGGCCGGTCAGTTGCCCGAGTTGCTGTACGAAGTCAAGCGCCCGTTTGCCGGCGATCTAGCCCAACAACTGGCCTGGACTCAAGCGCTCAAAGCAACTCGGCCCAAGGATGTGGCGCAGCTCATCAAGCGCTTGCCCGCGGCCGACGATCTGGCCGGCTGGCTCGCGCTGGGACAGACGTTTTCGCAATTGCATCGCGAGTTGGCGGCCGACGCGCTCGATTTTTCGCACGTGCTGCGCGCGGTCCGACGCTGGACGGATTTTTGGAAACGCCGCGCTGGACGGCACTGGCCGGGCTACAAAAGCGCTACTTGCAGATCCTGGACAAGCTCGGCCTGTGGGATCGGCAGACGGCCCGGCTGTTTGCCATCGAACATCGACTGTGCCGCACCGACAGCGACATCCTGCTGCTGGCGACGGTCGACATGGATCGAACGCAGCGGGCGATGCTCGACCAGGTGGCCGATCGCGTGACCGCGCTGGTCGTGGCGCCGCAGAGTTGGGCCGATCGCTTCGACGCGCACGGCTGCCTGCTGGCCTCCGCCTGGCGGGACCTGCCGGTGAGAATCGAGCGCGAACAGATCGACGTGGTGGCGGGTCCGGCCGAACAGGCCGACGCCGTAGTGCGTGCGATCGCCGCCTGGGACGGCGCCTACTCGGCCGACGAAATCACGATCGGCGTGCCGGACGAGCGCGTGCTCCCCTATCTCGAAGAGCGGCTGGCCGAGGCCGGAATTCCCGCCCGATTTGGCGCCGGGGCCGCGCTGGCGCGCAGTGCGCCGGCCGTGTTGCTGGCGGCACTCGTCGAATGCCTGGAGCGCGAACAGTTATCGCAGCCTGGCCGCACTGCTGCGGCATCCCGATCTGGGCGACTGGCTGCGCAGCCAGGGTATCGACGACGACTATCTGACCGCGCTCGACGGCTATTACTCCGAGCGTTTGCCGGCCGCCGGCGGCGCCGAGTGGCTCGGCGACACGCCGGAAGTCGAGTCGCTTAGGCGCGTCAGCGCGGCCGTCAACCGGCTGTTAGGGCCGCTCGGGGGCGAGCGGCGCCCGCTGCCGGACTGGGCCCAGCCGATCCTGAACGTGCTCGTCGAAATCTACGGCCGGCGCGAGTTGGACCGCGAGGCACGCCCCGATCGGCTGATCGTGGCCGCCAGCGAGGCGGTGGCGGATTGCCTGGCCGAATTTCGGCAGATCGACTCCAAGCTGGCCCCGCGCACCAGCGGCGCCGAAGCGCTGCGGCTGGTCTTGGGACGTATTGCGGCGATTCGCGTGGCGGCGCCGCCGCAGGCCGGGGCGGTCGAGATGCTCGGCTGGTTGGAATTGCCGCTGGACGACGCCCGGGCGCTGGTCGTGACGGGTCTGAATGAAGGGATCGTGCCCGCTTCGCAGAACGGCGATTTGTTTTTGCCCGACCGTCTGCGCACGGCGTTGGCGCTCGACGACAACGACCGCCGCTATGCGCGCGACAACTACGCGCTGCACGTACTGGCCACATCGCGACGGAGCTCAAGCTAATCGCGGGACGGCGCACGAGCGACCGCGACCCGCTTGCGCCCAGCCGGCTATTGTTTGCCTGCGACGGCGACGAATTGGCACAGCGGGCAAAGGCCTTTTTCTCGCCCGGCAGCCAAACGCGGCGCTTGCTGCTGCCGCAGAGTCCGCGCGCGGGCCGCGCGTCGCTCGATCTGCCGATCCCGCGGCCCCGGCCGCTGGCGCAGCCGGTCACATCGCTGCGGGTGACCGAGTTTCGCGACTATCTGGCCTGTCCCTACCGCTACTATCTACGGCATCGGCTGTCGCTGCAGACGGTGGCGGACGCGGCCGAGGAGCTCGACGCCGGGCAGTTCGGCGCGCTGCTGCACGACGTTCTGAAACGGTTCGGCGAGAGCCCGCTGGCAGACTCCACCAGCCCGGTTGAATTGTCCAAAAAGCTGAGCGAATTGCTGGACGAATTGGTGCTGGAGCGGTTCGCCCAGCAAGCGCTGGCTGTCGTGCGGATCCAGGTGGAGCAGGTGCGGCTGCGGCTGGGGGCGTTCGCCGAGTGGCAAGCCCGCTGGCGCGGCTCGGGCTGGCGAATTCAGTCGACCGAACGCGAGGTGCGCGGCAAACAGTGCTCACTGCTGGTCGACGGGCAGCCGATGTATCTGCGCGGCCGCATCGACCGGATTGATGTTCACGAGTTCGACGGTCGCACCGTCGTGCTCGATTACAAGAGCGGCGACTCGGTGCAGTCGCCCGACGATTCGCATCGGCAGGCGGGCGATTGGATCGACTTGCAACTGCCTTTGTATCGCCACCTGGTCTGGTCGCTGGGCGTCACGGGTCCGGTGCAATTGGGGTACATCCTGTTGCCGAAAAAAACCAGCGATACCAAAGACGCGCTGGCCGTCTGGACGGAAACCGAGCTGCGGGAGGCCGACCAGCGGGCTTTCCAGGTGATCCGCGATATTCGGGCCGAAAAATTCTGGCCGCCGGCCCAGGAGCCTGCTGCGTTTTGCGAAGATCTGGCCGCAATTTGCCAGGACGACGTATTCGGGGTCGCCAGCCTGGCGGTGGAAGACGCGGAGGACGCCGAAGCATGACCGCCCTCACCGAGCGCCGCCCGAACGTGGTCATCCGGGCTTCGGCCGGCACCGGCAAGACCTATCAGCTTTCGAATCGCTATTTGCAGTTGGCCATCGACGGCCAGCCGCCCGAGCAGGTGTTGGCGTCGACGTTTGCCCGCAAGGCGGCCGGAGAAATTCTCGGCCGGGTGCTGGTGCGGTTGGCTGCCGCCGTGCTCGACGACGCGGCTCGGGTCGAGTTGGCCGCCGCTGTCGAGCGCGATCTGAGTGCGGCCGATTGCCAGCGGCTGCTGAAGAAACTCCTCGGCGAGCTGCATCGCTTGCGGATCGGCACGCTGGATAGTTTCTTCGTGCAATTGGCCGGCAATTTCACGCTCGAACTGGGTTTGCCCACCGGATGGCAGATTGTCGACGAACTGGACGACAAGCAGTTGCGGCTGGAGGCGATCCGGCAGGTGTTGGCCGGCGGATCGAGCGCCGAGCTGTCGGCGCTGGTGCATCTGCTGTTCAAGGGCGAGGCCATTCGCAGCGTCACGCAGCAAATCGCGGAGATCGTCGAACAGCTCTACGGCGTGTTTTGCGACTCGGCGCACGACGCCTGGCACGCCCTGCCCCGGCCGCCCGTGCTGCGGCCGGAAGAGGTCGAGCGGGCGATCGAGCAATTGGCCGCCGTGCCGCAGCCGGCCGACAGTCGCTTCGCCAAAGCCTGGCGCGACGATGTTGCTCGGGCCGGCGCACAAGACTGGGAGGATTTCATCTCGACCGGCTTGCCCAAAGCGCTGGCCGGGGAAGGAACCTACTATCGCAAGCCGATCGACGACACGCTGCGGGCGCTCTACGAACCGCTGCTGCGGCACGCGCGCGGGTTTCTGGTCGGGCAGCTCGTGGGTCGCACCGAGGCGACTTTCAAACTGTTGGCCGCTTACGGTGAGAATTACCAGCGGCTGAAGATCGCGCGGCGCGGGCTGCGCTTCGACGACGTGCCCCGGCTATTGTCCGCGGGGCTGGCCGA
The DNA here is from genome assembly GCA_963793635.1 of uncultured Planctomycetaceae bacterium. Classification (GTDB taxonomy): domain Bacteria; phylum Planctomycetota; class Planctomycetia; order Pirellulales; family PALSA-1355; genus CAWCAX01. The sequence goes on along the minus strand of CAWCAX010000004.1, from coordinate 1,630,600 downwards.
CGGCCTGATGCAACACACGCACTGGCGGCTCGACACGTCGATCGGCCACTTGCTGCTCGACGAATTCCAGGACACGTCGCTTCCCCAGTGGAACGTGCTCAAACCGTTTGCCCAGGCCTGTTGCGCTGCGGGCAGCGGCCGCAGTTTCTTCTGCGTGGGGGACGTCAAGCAGGCGATCTATCGCTGGCGGGGGGGCGTGTCGCAATTGTTCGACGCCGCACAGTCCGAACTGACGGGCGTCAGCGAAGCGTCGCTGACCAAGAGCTATCGTTCCAGCCAGGTCGTGATCGACACGGTCAACCAGGTATTCGCCAATCTGTCGGCCAACCAGGCCCTGACCGACTGCGCCGAAGTGGCTAAGCAATGGCAAGAGTGGTTTACGCCGCATACGACGGCCAAAACCGATTTGGCCGGCTATGTCGCACTGTGCGCCGCGCCGCGCGCGGACGAAGGCCAGAAGCAATCGCGCGTCACGCTGGAATTTGCGGCCCGGCGGATCGCCGAGCTGGCCGCCCAATGTCCGGGCAAATCGATCGGTGTGTTGGTGCGGCGCAACCGGGCCGTGGCCGAGCTGATTTATCTCTTGCGGTCAAAGCACCAATTGCAAGCCAGCCAGGAAGGGGGCAATCCGCTCACCGATTCTGCGGCGGTGCAATTGGTTTTGTCGTTGGTCAAGCTGGCGGATCATCCGGGCGATTTGCCGGCCCGGTTCCACGTCGCCGCTTCGCCGCTGGCCGGCAGCGTGGGCCTGGCCGACCATGCCGACCATGCTGCCGCCGTGGCCTTGGCCGCCCGCTTGCGGCGCCAATTTCTGGACGAGGGCTACGGCCGCACGGTCTATGGCTGGCTTGGGCCGCTGTCGGTTCGCTGCGGCCAGCGAGATTTGGACCGGCTGATTCAACTGGTCGAACTGGCCTACGCTTTCGACCGCCGGGCCACGGCGCGGACCAGCGACTTCGTCGCTTTTGTCGAGCAAACCAAGGTCGAAGATCCGTCGGCCTCGAACATCCGCGTGATGACCGTGCACCAGGCCAAGGGACTCGAGTTCGACCTGGTGGTCCTGCCGGAACTCGAAGGCCGGCTCAAAGGAGCCCCGCCCCAACTGGCCGTCGGACGCGGGACGCCGATCGAGCCCATCGAGCGGGTTTGCCGGCACGTGGGCAAGGCCTTCTGGCCGCTTTTGCCGCCAGAGTATCAGCGTCTGTTCGAAGTCTGGCCGCGCGAAGCGGTCAACGAATCGTTGTGTCTGCTCTACGTGGCCCTGACGCGCGCCGTGCATGCGCTGCACTTGATCGTGCCGCCGACGAGCGAAAACGAAAAAACCTTTCCCCAGACCTTCACCGGAGTGCTGCGATCGGCGCTGGTCGCCGGTCGTAAAATGCAGCCCGGTTGCATCGGTTACGACCACGGGCAGCCCGACTGGTTTCGGCAGTCCGCGCCGGACGAGGCTTCGGCTTTGCGGTCGATTGCGGCGCATGAGCCGGAAGCCATCTCGGTGCGATTGTGCGAGTCGGAGCTGGTGCCCCGCGAACTGCCGCGGCGCAGCCCGTCCAGCCTGGAGGGGGCGGGCAAAGTTCGGATCGAGCGCCTGCTGAACGGGGACGGCGATGCCTTTTTCGCCCGCGGAACACTGTGGCATGCCTGGCTGGAGCAGATCGAGTGGCTCGGCGAAGGCCCAGCCGGCGGCGAGCCCGGAGACGAACAGCTGCGCACTTTGGCGCTGGCCCTGGGACACGGATTGAACCTTGACGAGGAAATTGCCGAATTTCGGCGGGTGCTGCGCCAGCCAGAGCTGCGCGGTGTGCTGAGCCGTAGCGCCTACGCCGACCCGCGGCAACTCGGCCTTGCCGCAACGCAGTGCGACTTGCGCGTGTTGCGCGAGCGGCGGTTTGCAGTTCGCGATGCCGATGGGCTGCTCAGCGGCACGATCGACCGGCTGGTGCTTTTCGAGCGCAACGCGCACGTACAGGCCGCGGATCTGATCGACTTCAAGACCGATCGGCTGACGGGGCCGGACGACCTGGAGCGGCGGGTGGAGTTTTATCGGCCGCAGATCGCGGCCTATCGCCGCGCCGTGGCGAAAATCCATTCACTCGAGCCCGGGCAGATCGCCAGCCGGCTCGTGTTCGTGCAGTCGGGCGTGGTGTGCGCAGTGGGATGACGGGCAAGCTGCGCGCGCCAGCCCGTGCTGTAAGTCTTCAGTAGAAGTACGGAACTGCCTTGGCCTTGCTCATGTCGCCGCCCTGCAATCGCATCTTCATAAGGCAGCACGCCAGATGCATCGTTTGACACCGTGGGTCGTCGGATGACATTCGCTGGAGTCTTGCACGCAAGCGGTCCAGCGCCGACCAACCACCTTTGTGGTACAAAATATTGCAAAACTTGGACATTAGCGCACGGCTTTCCGTCTGCTCGAAGAGCTTCCAGAAGCCGTCCGTCAGGAAGCGGTCGTCAAATTCAAACGTCAGGGCGTCCAACTGATGGCCCACGAGTCCTTCCCCCAGTTCGAACGATCGATCCCACTCTTCGATCACCAGTCGCGTTGATTCCGGGCTGTCATACCTCTTGCACACTCGCAGGCAAATCTCCCAGGACGTGCGGTAAAAAGGAGCAATTCCCTGGGGTGGATCGACGCTCCCCAACAGCTCTCGCATCTTTCGCATGACCGCAATTGCGGCGGGAGCGACCGCGATTTGCGAATATCTCAATGTCGCGACGCGATAGGATTCGAACTCGGCGGGAACAAACGATGCAACGCGTGCCTCGGTCCACTCGATGTCCTTTGCCCGCTGCTCGATGTCCATTATCCGCTGATTGGCAATTTCTTCCGGGGTTCGCGGTGCAAGTGGTGCGGGAGACACGACCGGTTTAGCGATTGGTTTCAGCGGAGCGTCGTTGGTCCCGTTCGTCGGAAACAACGACGACTTTTGTGCGGCCGCCTTCTGGGGCCAAATGGCAGCGAACATTAACAGCGCGGTGAGGCAGAGCGAGCGCATCTTGCGTGCTCCTGTTGGAAAGGGACGCCGCGGCGCCGGTGGTGGTGGTGGTGGAACAAGCCCGGTGGACCTTCATCGCCGACATTATGGCCCGGTCACGCGACGGGCCAAATAGCATTTTCTGGCCTTGCCCTCAATCCACCCACTGCCGGTGCCACAACTCCAACACCAGCAGCGCCCAGATCCGATAACTGTGATCGAATCGCTGGCTTTCGTGCTCGGTGAGCAAGCGCTCGACGGCCGCCGGGCGGAAGTAGCCGCGGTCGCCGCAGCGGCGGTCGAGCAATACGTCGTGCGCCAGGGCCTTAAGCCCCGTGCGAAACCAATGATCCAGCGGAACGGCGAAACCCCGTTTGGGCCGGTCCGGGGGCATCAGGTCAGGGAAAGCCTCGCGCAGGACGCGCTTGCCTTGGCGCCAGCCCAGCTTGTGTGCGATCGGCATCTGGGCCGCCAGTTCGACCACGCGATAATCCAGAAACGGTTGCCGGCACTCCAGGCTGTTGGCCATCGAAGCCATGTCGACTTTGGTCATCAGATCGCAAGGCAAGTAGGTTTCCAGATCGGCCAGACTGGCCCGGGTGATCGGATCGCGGCCTGCCGAATGAGCCAGCGCCGCGGCATAGAAGTCGACCGGGTCCGCGCCGGGCAGCGCGGCCAGAAACTCGTCGGTGTAAAGGGCGGCCCGCCGGGCTTCGCCAAAGATGGCAATCCACTCCACGTGCCGCCGCTCGGGAGCCAGCGCCAGCGATTGGCCGAAGCGAACCGCCCGGCGGAGCGTGGAACGCTGCGGCCGATTGCGCTCCAGACGCTGCCAAAACGGCGCGCCGACCAAACGCTGGACCGACCGCGGCAGCCCGTCCAGCCAGCCCGCCAGTCGATGGGCCTGATATCGCGGGTAGCCGGCAAACAGTTCGTCGCCGCCGTCGCCGGTCAGGGCCACGGTGACTTGCTCGCGGGCCAGTTTTGAGACCCAGTAGGTCGCGATGGCGGAGCTGTCGGCCAGCGGCTCATCGAACTGCCAAACCAGCTTGGGCAGGATGTCGAGCTGAGCGGCGTCGATCCGCAGCTCGTGATGGTCGGTGCCGAAACGCAGGGCCATTTGCCGGGCGAAGGGGCTTTCGTCGTACTCGGGCTCGGCGAAGCCGATCGAAAATGTCTTCACCGGCGCGGCGGACAATTGCTGCATCAAACCCACCACCAGCGACGAGTCGACGCCGCCGGAGAGAAACGCGCCCCACGGCACGTCACTCTGCATGCGCAGCCGGACGGCGTCGGTCAGCAGGCGCGCGCAATTCTTCGGCGTCTTCTGCCAAGGGGCGGATGCGCTCGCGGCGAAAGTCGGGGGCCCAATAGCGCTGGAGCTTGAGCTGCCCCTCTTCCAGCACGGCGTAATGCGCCGGCGGCAGCTTGGCGAAGCCTTTCAGGATGCTGTGCGGATGGGGTACGTACTGATAGGTCAGATACTCGTCGAGCGATTGCGGATCGACCTGGCGCGGCACGCCCGGCACGGCCAGCAGGCTTTTGAGTTCGCTGGCAAACAACAGCCGGCCCGGTTCGTGGCGATAGATGAGCGGCTTTTTTCCCAGGCGGTCGCGGGCCAGAAGCAGGCGTGCCCGCGGCTGGTCCCAGATGGCCAGCGCGAACATGCCGTTGAGTTGCTTCAGGAAATCGAGTCCTTGGTCCTCGTAGAGATGCACCAGGACTTCGGTGTCGCTGGTGGTGCGAAAGTGGTGTCCCGCGCCCTCCAGCCGGCGGCGCAGATCCTGGTAGTTGTAGATCTCGCCGTTGAACACCAGCCAGATCGAACCGTCTTCGTTCGACATCGGCTGATGACCGCCGGCCAGGTCGATGATCGACAGCCGGCGATGGGCCAGGGCCACGGCGGGCTGGTCCGCGCGTCCGGGGCGGGCGCGGATCTCGGTGTGATAGTTGCCGCTGTCGTCGGGCCCGCGATGGACGAGCATTTCGGCCATGCGGGCCAGCGTGGGCGCATCGATCGCAAGTCGAGGATCGGACCAGACAGCGCCGGTAATGCCGCACATGAAATTGTCTGCTACTCCAACAGTTCACGGTACAATGCCGCGTAACGTTCGACCATCCGCGGGACGCTGAATTGTTCGATTCGCTGGCGTCCGGCGCTGCCCAGCCGCTGGCGGAGTTGGGCGTCATCGAGCAGTTTGGCGGCGTAGCGGCCCAGCGCGGCCCGATCGCCCAGGGGCGTCAGGTAGCCGGTTTCGCCGGAAACCACCAGGTCGCGGTTGCCCGGTATGTCGGTGGCCACCACCGGCACCTCGGCGGCCATGGCCTCCATGATGGCGTTGGGCAGGCCCTCGTAGCCGCTGGCATGCCACAGCAAGTCGAAGTGCGGCAACAGTCGCGGGACATCGTGACGCACTCCCAGGAAATGAACGTGTTCGTGACAGGTGACCAGCCGGGCGAAGCGCTCGAGCTGGGCCCGCTGCGGCCCGTCGCCGATGACCAGCAGGTGCATGTCTTTTCGCAGCACGCGAACCAGATCCAGGGCGAAGATCACGTCCTGCATGCGTTTCTGCGGCCACAGGCGGCCGATCGCGCCGATCAAGCGGCAGTCTGCCGGCAATTGCAATTCGGCCAGCAATTGCTCGCGGCTGCTGGAGCTGGGAGCTGCCGGCGGCACGCCGTTGGGAATCACGACAAACTTGTCGCTTGGCAGGCCGTGGCCGACATAAAAGTCGCGCACGGCCGCCGAATTAACCACAATCGCCTGGGTCCGCGGCGCCAGAAAACGATCGATTCGAAATTGATGCCAGGCCTTCCACGGATCGACCGAACGTTCGCTGGCCACCAGGCGCCGCACGCCGGCCCGCAGCGCCGCCGTCCGACCGTAGGCATTGCCGGCGAATAGCCAGGTCTGCACCAGGTCGGGCTGCAGCCGGCGAATATGGTGTTCGAGCCGGCCGTAGGCCATCGGGTCGAGCTTCCAACGCTTACCGATCACGGTGACCGGAATTCCCTGCCGGCGCAAGTCCTCTTCCAGCGGGCCGCCGCGCGTGAGCGCCACCACGTGCACGTCGAACTCTTCGCGCGCCAGTCCGCCGGCCAGCAAGACGAGTTGCTTCTCCGCGCCCGAGCGGTCGAGCGATGGAATGATGTGCAGGATGCGCTGGGTGGCCATGCGACGTTATCGATCCGCGGTTAGATCATCCGCATCGAGCTCGGCCACGTAGGGCAAATGCCGATAGCAGTCCTGGTAATCGAGACCGTAGCCGACGACGAACACGTTGGGGATCTCAAACACGAAATAGTCCGGCTCGATCGTCACCTGCTGCCGCTCGCGCTTCCGCAGCAGCACCGCCGAGCGGAGCGAACGCGGCTCGTGGCCCCGCAGTTGTCCCAGCAGGGCCTCGAGGGTGCGGCCGGTGTCGAAGATGTCGTCGACCAACAGCACGTCGCGGCCGCGGACCTCCGGCAGCAGCTCGGCATGGATGTCCAGCTTGCCCGGGCTGGTTGCCGTGCCGCGGTAGCTGCGGGCTTGCACCAGGCCGACTTGCAAGGGCAGATCGAGCTGTCGAATCAAATCGGACAAAAGCACCATGCTGCCGGTCAGCACGCCGATTACGACCGGCGCGCCACCGGCGTAATCCTGCGCAATCTGACCGGCCAAATGCGTGACGCCGTCGCGGATTTGCTGCGTGGTTAATAGAGTTTTCAAGATGCAAAAAGTCGTGGTTCGAGGTTTCTTGTCTTACTGCGGGGGACCGGACCCATGCGTCGTCGCTAGCGGGCGCGAACTCCCAGCCGCGCTATGCGCCGGGTACGAAATATTGGTCAAGTTCGGCACTACCCACGTCGATCCGGCTGATCGCCGCGCCGGCAATGCTGACGCCCGGCCCTGCGATATTGCGGAAGATGCTGTCCAACTCCAGGGGCCGCGTGCCGATCAGCAGCGCCGTCAAGGGCGGCCGGACCTCGGCCAGCCGCCGGGTGAAATCGGCGGGCAATTCGATCTCGTGTCGCGGCCGGGCGAGCGATAGCGCGTCGAGCATTTCGCGGAGCAGGGCTTGCGAGGCCCAGCCCTGATGCTGCGAGCTTTCGGCGCCGGACAGATGCAACGCCAGGCGGCATCCGCCGCGCCGGCAGGCGTCGATCAGAATGCTGGCCGCGAGACTGATCGCGGTTTCAATCCGTTCGCGTGCGGCGGCATTGGCGTCGGCCGGCTGCCAAAGATCGACATAGATGGCCAGGTCTTGACTCCGCGATTCGTCGAATTGGCGCACTACGACCTGGCCTCGGCGGGCGGTCGACCGCCAATGGATCCAGCGGCGGCTGTCGCCCGAGCGCCAATCGCGCAAGCCGTAAAAGTCGGCTTCCAGCCGCGCCTTGCGGCGCTCGGTCCGGTGGATGCCCAACTCGCCTCGCTCCTCGAGCCGCAAGCCGCCGGGCGTCAGGCGGCCGATGCGCGGCCACACGATCAGGCTTGTCTCACCGGCGAGTGTTTTTTCATAGCGAATCAAGCCCAGCGGGTAGCGCGTCACCAATCGTATCGGTCCAAGGCGGTAACGGCCGCGGACCGGCGGGAGACCTTCGTACGTAGTACGACTGGTTTGGCCGGGCGGAACGTACGGAAACAAGACCCGGGCGGGTATCGGCCGGCGTAGCGTCAGCGGCCCTTCGTATCGGAGCACGTCTTCCACCACGACGGCCCAACTGGTCAAGCGGCGACGTTGGTTCGAGCAGGCCAGCTCGACCGTCAGGCGTTCGCCCACACACACGCTCGAGGGCAACTGGCGGCTGACTTCGATCCGCCGCAGCCCCCCCAAGGCGAACCCCAGGCTCAGGGCGAGCGGGCTCACGAGCATGCCGGCCAGCAGAAGCATCGGGTTGGAATCGCGGACGACCGAGCCGGTGAAGGCGCACAGCACGACAAATGCGTAACACCAGCCCGCACGGGTAAGGCTGATGTGCAGCGGCAGCCGGGCGAGACCGGCGGACCGTCTCGTAATCTGGGCGACAAACCGGTCGAGGCTTCGCGGCACGCGATTGGACGATTGTTTGAGAAACCTGCGGCCGTCGCCGCAGTTGTGCAAAAGCACCGACGCCCGCTTGATGAATGAGCTTGCTATTGATCGTAGCAAGACAAGGACGGCGCCACCAGCAAGGCCGATCGTCGTCCACCTGCGTCCGGAGTTTTGCGCCTGCGCGACGGACACGAAATCCTTCCAAAACTCTCACCAAAAGCTCATTTGTAAACCGCTTGCAGGCGCTTTATGATCGCGGCCTCAGGCAGCTTCGTCGGCGGATTCACCCGGATTTCGCCGGCTGCGACGTATCGTCTTAGCCCGACGGTCGCCCAGGTCGTTCACCCACAAATCGAGAATCTTTATCATGGCCGCTGAATTTTCGCAGGCGGACGCCGATGTCCAGGCGCTCGCCCAAAACGTGCAAGCGGTAGAAGCCCGCTCGGCGGCGCTCAATGCCGCACTGGCGACGTCGCGCCAAACCAGTCTGTTTATTCTGCTGGCGGCCGTGGTGTTTGTGGTGGTCGTGGCCGGATCGTTTTACGGTCTGGGTAAGGAAGTGATTTCTGACAAGAATCAGCAGCTCATCGTGCAACTGGCGCAAAAGCAGCTGGTAACGCATTCCGACGATTACATGCGGGAAGTGAAATCGTTGATCGATGAAACCAGCCCCAAATTGACCGCCGCCTTTGCCGAACGCGCCAAACAGGATATGCCGGCGTTCGTCGATGCGATCGACGCGCAGCGCGGCCCGCTGCTCCAGAACATCGAAACACGTCTGGCCGACACGCTGGTCAGTCGCCAGCAAAGCGTCCTGGACAGCAAGAAGCAGATTCTGATCGATGAATTCCCTTCGATCCAGGACGAAAAGAAGCAGGACGCGATGATCGCCAACCTGCGTGTGGCCGTCGACAAGCTGATCAAGAAACACTACCTGGATCGACTGCACGAAGAACTGCTCGCCTTGGCCAAAAACCTTGATGAATTTCCGGCGGCGGAGCCCTCGACCGGAAACGATGACGCGCAACTGGAAGACGAACTGACTTCCAACCTGATGAAACTGCTGTCGCTCAAATTGACTCAATCGACGCAGTCCGCCGAAACCAACTAACGTTGATCGGGGGTTTGCAGGATCTTTCTCGACTTCCGTCTCCGTTCCACCAGAAAGACAAATCATGTCCGTTACGTCCGGTTCGGCCCAGTCGTTGCAAGCGCGCCTGGAGAAAATTCAGGCGAACTTGCAGGCCCAGGAGAATAAGCTCCGATCCAGTCGCCGTGGCACGCTCGTCGTCGGTGCCCTGGCCCTGTTGTTGGCCGGCGGGTACTTTTTCTACGGCTACCAGCAGTTCTCCAGCATCTTGCAGGCGAAGTCGCTGGTCGCGGTGGCCCAAGATCTGGTCAATACCAACCTGCCCACCGCTCGCAAGGCATTGGCCGAACAGATCAATCAGTCGGCCGATGTCTGGGCGCAGAGCTTGAGCAAGCAGGCCCTGGACGCGGTTCCCGATGCCAGCGTGAAGCTGGAAGACTACGTGATCGCCCAGGTGAATGACGCACTTTCTCAGGCCGTGCTGATCCAGGACCAACAGTTTCGCGATTTCGTTCGCGACAAACACGCAGTGCTCCAACAGGGCTTTGAGGATCTTGCCAAAGGGCCGGAACTCGGCGAGGAAGCTTTCGAATCAATTGGCGCCGCGCTCGAAGAAAATCTGCATAACGATTTGGATGCGCAAGCCACGGAACTGTTCGGCGCACTGGTCAACTTGAATGCCAAACTCGAACACCTCCGCAGCGGTCGCAACCTAACCCCGGACGAAATGGTCGAGCGACGGGTTCTGATGCTGGCCAATCGAATCAAGCTGAACGAGGAAAAAGCGAATGCAGATGCGCCGCAAAGCGAGGATACTGATACCGCCTCGTTGCCCATCAGCCCTTGAACCTCCGGTCCTGAATCGAGAATGGCAAGCGAGCGGATCGCCGAATACGCGCCGTTTGACGCCACGAGTCGGCGATCCGCAGCCGCCTCCAATTGAAACAGGCGCCAGCTAGCTGATAAGCGCGGTAGCCCGCGATCGTGCCAGCGCGAACGTCACAGCGCGAACGTCACAGCGACCTCGCGACAGCCGCGGCGGCGCCCAGCCGGCCGGATCAACTCGGCGCCGGCACCTGTTCGACGAGGCGGCGCACGATCGCTTCCACTGCCTGCCGCTGCCCGCCGTGCAGGAAGCCCTTGGGAATGACGCGATGCGCCAGCACCGGCACGGTCAGCCGTTTGACGTCGTCGGGGACGACGAAATCTCGATTCTCGACCAGCGCCAAAGCCTGGCTGGCGCGATACAGGCACAGGGCGCCGCGCGTGCTCACCCCGACGTGCAACTGCTCGCACTGCCGCGTGGCCGTGACGATGTCCAGCAGATAGTCGTTGATCGATTCGTCGACCGCCACCCGACGCACCGCTTCCTGCAACGATGAGATCTGCTGCGTGCCGAGCACCGGTTCCAGCCGGTCGACCGGTTCGCCGGCCCGGTGGCTGCTGAGCACTTGCAGTTCTTCGTCGCGGTCGGGATATCCGACCGAAATTCGTAACAGGAAGCGATCGAGTTGACTTTCGGGCAGCGGGTAAGTGCCTTCAAACTCGAACGGGTTCTGCGTGGCGATCACCATGAACGGGCTGGGCAGCCGATAGGTGTGCCCGTCGGCCGAGACTTGCGAGTCGCTCATGGCTTCGAGCAAGGCGCTTTGCGTGCGCGGCGGGGTGCGGTTGATCTCGTCGGCCAAGACGATATTGCCGAAAATCGGTCCCCGGCTGTACACGAACTCGCCGGTTTGAGGATTGAAGACATTGCTGCCGGTAATGTCGCTGGGCAGCAGGTCGGCGGTAAACTGGATTCGCGAGAAGTGGCCGGAGACGCTTTTAGCCAGGGCCTTGCCGATCAGGGTTTTGCCGACGCCCGGCACGTCCTCGAGCAGCACGTGCTCGTTGGCCAACAGCGCCAAAACACAATAGCGGATGACATCCGGCTTGCCCAGCACCACCTGGCCGATGTTGCCCTCCAGTTCGGATACCAGGCTATGCAACTCAGTCGCCATGCATGATCCTTCGCGAGTCGTGACGGACCGGTCTGTCTCCCAGGAGGGCCGGCTGTTTTATCCTACCTCTGGCCACTTGTCAGGGTCCAGTCCGCAGCTCATTAGGAGTTGGTTTGATCGCTGAATTTTGGCCGGATATAGTAAATGCCCGAGCGGGCGGTGGAGTGCGGCTGGTGGCTGGTTGATCCTGCCAGCGTGATCGCGTCGGCATTCGGCGGCTCGCTGCGGGCCCGGTTGTTCGCCGCGGGTGGCTGTTTTGAGTTTGGCGGGCGAAATCGCGGCCGATGTCCCCGTTCCGATTTTCCAATTTCCCCGTTCCCAGCTGTTCGCCGCCCCCATGGCCATTTTCATCGGCACGGACGAAGCCGGCTATGGACCCAATCTGGGCCCGCTGCTGATCACCGCGACGGTCTGGCAGGTCGAGGGGGAGCCGGCCGAAGTGGACCTTTATCGGCGGCTGAAAGCGGTCGTGTGTCGGACGCCGTCGCAGGCCAGTCCGCGTCGGCGGCTGGCCATCGCCGATTCCAAGGTGCTCTACAATCCGGCCCAAGGATTGGAACTGCTCGAGCGGGGCGTGCTGGGGATCCTTTCGCTGTTGGATTGCCATCCCACCGATTGGCGCGACATCTGGCGATTGCTCGACCGCGATGCGGACCTGCATCTCGAACAACTCCCCTGGCATGTGGGCTACGATTCGCCGCTTCCCTGGGCGGCCGACCGCGACGACTTGGGAAAAATTGGCGTCAGGCTCCGCCGTGGGCTGTCCGAGGCCGGCGTGCGCTTGGTGGCGATTCGCAGCACGGCCGTTTTTCCGGAGCGGTTCAACGCCGGCACGGAAACCTGCGGCAACAAGGCGGAAGCGCTGTCGCAATGGACGCTCAAGCTGCTGGCCGAGGTTTTGCAAGCCTGCCCGGCCGAGCCCGTGATGATCGTGTGCGACAAGCATGGCGGGCGCAACCGCTACGGCCGTCTGTTGCAGCAACAGTTTCCGGATCCACTGATCGAAGTCCATCGCGAGAGCACGGCCGAGAGCGTCTATCGCTGGGGCGCCGATCCGCAGCGCGTGGAAATCCGGTTCCGAGCCGGCGGCGAGTCGTTCCTGCCGGCCGCCCTGGCCTCGATGGTCTCCAAATACCTGCGCGAGCTGGCGATGCGGGCGTTCAACGACTTCTGGTGCTGCCGCGTGCCCGACCTGAAACCGACCGCCGGTTATCCCGGCGATGCGAAGCGTTTCAAACGGGCGATTGCCGCCGCACAGAATGAGTTGGGGATCGGCGACAACATTTTGTGGCGTTCGCGTTAGCGCAGCCAGAAGCGACGGCCACGAAAACGTCTCAACGAGGAAGAATCGCCACGAAAAACACAAAAAGGCACGAAAAGCAGAGGGAACAGACAGCCGGAAGGGACCGCGACGGAGTCGGCTTAGGAAAGCCGCGTTGATTCCGTCTTAATCGATATCCCTGTGCTCGTTTCTGCTTTGCGTCCTCCGCGCCTTTGCGGTTATCTCTCCCCTGTTCCCGTTGCTTTCTACAGCAGCGTGTCCAGCTCTTCGACCAGACGGCTGAAGTGAGCTAGGGCCGTGTCGACCGGCCCCGGTTTTTCCATGTCGACGCCGGCGTCGCGCAGCAGATCGAGCGGATACTTCGACGAGCCGCCTTTCAGGAAGCTGAGATAGTCGTTCAGCTCGCGCTCGCCGCCGCGCTGCACGCGCTCGGCCAGCGCGATGGCGGCCGACAAGCCGGTGGCATACTTGTAGACGTAGAACGCCCGATAGAAATGCGGAATGCGCAAGCATTCGATTTCCAGTTGCGGGTCGATGCGCGAAGTGCGGGCCCGAAATAATGCGCCAGCAGTTTGCGGTATTCGCTCTTGAAGCGATCGACGCGTCAGCGGCTCGCCGGCTTCGGCCAGGCTGTGGGTCACCCGTTCGAACTCGGCGAACATGGTTTGTCGCAGGATCGTGCCGCGAATGGCGTCGATCTCGCGATTGATCAGGAATGCCCGTTCGCGGTCGCTCTTGGCCCGGCGCATCAGATGCCGCGACAGCATCTGTTCGTTGAACGTGCTGGCCACCTCGGCCACGAAGATCGTATAGCTGTAATACTGAAACGGCTGGCTTCGGGCCGACAAATAGCTGTGCATCGAGTGGCCGGCCTCGTGGGCCAGCGTGAAGACGTGGTCGAGCACGTCGGGCTGATAGTTCATCAGGATGTAGGGCTCGCCGTCGTACGAGCCGCAACTGAACGCGCCGCTTTGTTTGCCCTGGTTCGGGTAGCGGTCGCACCAGCGGCCCGAGAGCCCTTTCTCCAGCGACGCCGCAATACTCGTCTCCCAGCGGGGCCGAGCGAGGCGATCACCACCTTGACCGCCTGGCTCCAGGTGTGCCGGGTTTCCAACTCGCTGAGGATCGGCACGTAGGTGTCGTAGTGGTGAATCTCCGGCAGCTGCATCTTGCGCCGCCGCAGCTCGTAATAGCGATACAGCGCCGGCAAGTGCCGATGCACCGAGGCGATCAGATTGTCGTACACCGACAGCGGCATCTGATCGTGGAACAGCGAGGCCTCGAGCGCACTGGTGTAGCCCCGGGCTTTGGCATAGTACACGTCGCGCTGCACCGAGGCGCTGAGCGTCGCGGCCAGCGTGTTCTGGTGCGCCTGGTATTGTTCGTAGAATTTATGAAAGGCGGTTTTGCGCACGCTGCGTTTGGGCGAGTGCAGGAAGCTGGATAGCGAGGCGTTGCTCAGTTCGACCAATTCGCCGCGCTCGTTCTTGATCATGCCCCATTTCAGGTCGGCGTCGGTCAACTGACGGAAGATCTGGTTCGAGGCCTCGGACATTTCGCTCTGCATGGCCAGCAGCTTTTCCTCGCGGCGGCCGAGCGTGTGCGGTTTGTAGCGGAGCATCCGCTCCAGCAGCAGGCGAAACTCGGCCAGTTCCTTGGCGGCCAGCAGCTTGTCCATCGTGGCCGACTTGATGGCCATGATCTCCGGCCGGATATAGCTGGAGGCCTGGCCGGCGCGGCTGGCGGCATGCCGATAGCGGCCGATCATCCGTTGATAGTCGCTGTTGGCGGCGTCCTCGGCCGTTTTCAGAAAGGCATAGGTGCCCAGCCGTTCGCCCTGGCGTTCGAAATCGTTGTCGAAGCGCAAGGCGGCAGCCAGGGTTTTGGCGTCCTGGCCCAGCTTGCCGCGAAACGGGTCGTAGCCGCCAATGGCGGCTTCCCAATCCTTGAAGGCGGCCTCCCAGGCCGCATCGCTCGTTAGCAGGCTGTCGAGGTCCCACGTATCGGCCGGCTTGACCTGGCTGCGCTTGGGAAGTTGTTTGACTTTGCTCATGAGGTTGTTCAAGGGTGGTGTCAGAGAGGTTTGGAGTGGCAATTGATGGGCAAATTCGGAATTCGGAGAGCGGAATTCGGAACTGGTGACTCGAGACGGGGAACTTGCAACTCGGAATTTAAACGCAGGCCAGCACCGCGGCCAGGGGGTAGTCCACCGGAATTGCATTGCGGGGTTGCCGTGCAGGCTCGCGGTTCGACCATTTCAGATTGTGGTCCGGGGCTTCGGCACGGGCCTAACCGGGAGTTTGCCCGCGGGCACCCTGCGCCCCCACGCTATGGCGCGGACGAATCTACCGGCGACAGATCCATCGCTTCGTCGGCAGACGATCCGAACTGCAGAACGCGCTGAGTCCATGCGCCGTCGAACCACGAATAGTCGAAGCGAAGGTACTCGATCACCGCATCGATTGTCCATGGGCCCAACGAAGCCGTGTAGTCGTCGAATTCCGTCTGAATCTCCCGCCAACCTGAGTACGCCTTCTTCGTCAACCGAATCGGCGCGACTTTTCGGAAGATGATGTAGACCAGCTGCTTCCCCATTGTAGCCGGCGGTCAGTGCGAGGAACGGCCACGCCTCGCTTTTCCGAATTCCGATCTCCGAATTCCGAATTGGCCTGCCCACGGCTGCCCATGCCGGCCGGCGTTTACCAGCGCAAGATCCCGGTGCCCCAGGCCAGGCCCGCGCCGAAGCCGCTGATCAGCACCCGATCGCCCCGGTGCAAGCGGCCGGCGTCGATCGCCTCGTCGAGCGCCAAGGGGACGCTGGCCGCTGAAGTGTTGCCGTAGCGGTCGAGATTGACGAACATTTTTGCCGGATCGATGCCCAATTGCTGGGCCGCCGCGTCCAGGATGCGAATGTTCGCCTGATGCAATACGACCAGATCGAGGTCCTTGATCTCCAGTCCGGCGTGGGTCAGGACGCCGCGAATGGTTTCGTCCAACAGACGGATGGCCCACTTGAACACGCCCCGCCCGTCCATCCGCAGATAATGCAAATTGGCGGCGAAACCTTCGGCGCTGGGCGAGAGCGCGAGCCGCCCATCGGCCGGCAGAGCATTTCGGCGCCGGAGCCGTCGGCCCCCAGGGTGTAGGCCAGCAGGCCCTGATCGGCGGAGCCGCGGGCCAACAGCACGGCCCCCGCCCCGTCGCCGAACAGCGGAAACATTTTCATGTCGGTTGGGTCGACGATTCGCGAATTGCAGTCCGAGCCAATGACCAGCGCCAGACTTGCTGCAGCCGGTGGCCACGTATTGGAGGCCGGTGATCAAGGCATACAGAAAGCCCGCGCAACCGTTTTGCAAGTCCATCGCCGCGGCGTTCAGGCCCAGACGGTTTTGCACCAGGCAGGCCGTGGCCGGGACCGGCTAGTCGGGAGTGAACGTGGCGACGATCACCAGGTCGATGTCGGCGGGCGAGACGTCGGCCTTGGCGATGCAGCGCTGAGCCGCGGCCAGGGCCATGTCGCTGGTGGCGATGTGCGGAGGAGCGCAGCGCCGCTCGCGAATTCCGGTCCGCTGCAGGATCCACTCGGCGTCGAAGCCCAGGCGCGCCAGATCCTCGTTGCGCACGACTTCGTCGGGCACATAGCTGCCGGTGGCCAGAATCTGGACCCCGGTCAGTTTTCTGAGCGGCGAGAGTCTGATCCGCTGCCGATCGATCGGTTTTTTCCGACCCGTTAGCCACGCACCCACCTTGGGTTTGAATTCGTCCGCAGTCAACGCAAGTAGAAGGGTTTTAGGGTAACCGCGGATGAACGCGGATGAACGCAAACCGGTCCAACGACCGACGTCATCTTACTTCGGCTCGGGAGGAATTTCGACCCAGCACCGCTGGGCGTACGAATCCGAGCACCGCGTCGGCCACGCTTTGGGCCGAAAGCCCCTCGTAAAAACTGGGCACCGCGTCCCGCCCCTCGACGATCGCCGACACGAATTCCCACATCAGGTCGTAGCGGAACACCGTGGCCGGCTTGCCTTCGGCCGGGTTTCGCGGGCTGCCGGCCGGCTTGAGCCACTCGCGCGGGCACGGCGACCGGCGCCAGATCCTGGCCGGTTTTGCCCAGCAGGATGGTGTTCGGCTCGTGCAATTGGTAGACGGCCGAGGCCTCGGACCGTTGATCTCGGCCCATTCGTGGCCGAAGCCGTCGCGCCCGTAGCCCTTGGCCAGCGTGGTGCCTTCCCAGACGCCGGTCGCCCCGGAGGCGAACTGGCCGAGGATGCTCGACCAATCGTCCACGTCCGAGGGCGGGCAGGCTCTGGCCGTCGACCGTCGTCGTGCGCGGTGCAAAGCGGGCCACGGCCCCGCACAACGAGCTCGATCGGGCCGAGCAGATCCTGGGCGAAATCGATGCGATGGATCGTCATGTCGAACAGGTCGCCGGCGCCGGCCTTGTCCTTGTATTGCCGCCAGCCCCAACTCGTTTCGGGCCAATCCAGAAAGCGCTGGCTGCGAAAGTGCCGCGGCTCGCCCAGCGCGCCGCTGGAGACCAGATGCTTCAGATAGCGCATCGACGGGGCGAAGCGATACGTGAACGCCGTCATGTGGACCACGCCGGCCGTCGCGGGCGGCCTGGTACATCTCGCGCACTTCGCCGGCATTCAAGCCCAGCGGCTTCTCGCACATGATGTGCTTGCCCGCGCGGGCCGCGGCCAGCGCGATCTCGCGATGGGTGAAGTTGGGCGTGGCGATGACCACGGCGTCGACGTCCGGATCGGCGCAGAGCACGCCCGGGTCGGTCGTCACGCTGGTCGATGCCCCACTCGCTTGCGCCGGCGTTCGAGCAACTCGGAACTGGTATCGCAGGCGGCCACCAGCCTGGCCCGGGCGTCGAGCCGAATGCCGGGCACGTGGTGATAATCGCTCACGGCGCCGGCGCCGATGATGCCGATTCGCACCGGCCGATCGGTGGCATGAGGTTTGATGACGGCGGACATGCGTTTTTCAGCAGCCTGATGGTTTCCGGACGAGTCACGAGCCTAAGGATTCCGTCGTTGGATCACAAGAGCAGGAGGCTTTCGTCCGGCGGCCAAGAGCCGCGGCCCCTTGGTAACCGACAAAGCGCCCGAAGACCGGGAAATCCTACAAATCCCGCCGACGGATTGCGGCCGACTGAGCCCGGCGGCAAAATGGCGTGACGTCCTGTCGATCGCCCCTTCCAGCCACAGGAGCTGTTTCCATGACCCGCCCGATCACGCTTGTTTACCGGCCAGTGGGCCGATTTGTCGTTGGAAGACATGGCTCGCAAGGCCAGCGATTTTGGCTATCAGGGACTTGAACTGGCCTGCTGGGGCGATCATTTCGACGTCAGCCGGGCGATGACCGAAGACGGCTATTGCGCCGGCCGCCGCGATCTGCTCGAGCGCTACGACTTGCAACTGCACGCCATCAGCACCCACCTGGTGGGCCAGGCCGTGCTCGACGTCATCGACGAGCGGCACAAGGCCATCCTGCCGCCGCACGTCTGGGGCGACGGCAACCCGGCCGGCGTGAACGCGCGGGCGGCCGAAGAACTGAAAAATACGGCCCGCGCTGCGCAGAAGCTGGGCGTGAGCGTGGTCAACGGCTTTACCGGATCGAGCATCTGGCACTTGCTGTATTCGTTCCCGCCGGTGCCGACCGGCGATGATCGACGCCGGCTACGAGCTGTTGGCCGAGCGCTTCAATCCGATTCTCGACGTGTTCGGCGAGTGCGGCGTGCGGTTTGCGCTGGAAGTGCATCCCACGGAAATCGCCTTCGACCTCTATACGGCCGAGCGCGCTCTGGAAGCGCTCGATCGGCGCGAGGAATTCGGCTTCAACTTCGATCCCAGCCATTTGCTTTGGCAGGGCATCGATCCGGTCGAGTTCTTGCGCGCCTTCCCCGACCGGATCTATCACGTGCACATCAAGGACGCGATCGTCACGCTCAACGGCCGCAGCGGCGTGCTGGCCAGCCACTTGAATTTCGGCGATCCGCGCCGCGGCTGGGAATTCCGCTCGCCGGGACGCGGCGGCGTCGATTTCGAGGAGATCATCCGCGCGCTGAACCAGATCAGGTACGAGGGTCCGCTGTCGGTCGAGTGGGAAGACGTGGGCATGGATCGCGAGGCCGGCGCGAAGGAAGCTTGCGACTTCGTCCGCAATCTCGATTTCACACCCAGCAACGTGGCGTTCGACGCGGCGTTTGCCGAGCGGTAAGGCGATGGTCACGGAAAGGGGATGGGGGGATGACTGGGGATACGGGAGATGACGGACGAGAGAGCTGATGTTACTCCGGTTAAGCCCACGGCCGGCGGCCCGTGGGTTCGCGCGCCGCTCGACCTGTGAAGTCGCCACCACTGAGGAACAATCGCCATGACCAAGCCCTTGCCGCGCGGCGTTCTGGCGTCGACGTCGACGCCTTTTAACGCCGACGGCAGCGTCCGCTACGATCAGATTCCCGCCCACGTCGACTGGATCATCGCCGAAGGGGCGCATGCCCTTTCGCCGCTGGGCAGCTCGGGCGAATTTCCGGCCTTGGAACTGCAAGACCGCAAGCGCGTGTTGGAAGCGGTCTTGGCCGCCAACAACGGCCGCGTGCCGGTTATGGCCGGCACGCATTGCTATTCCACGCGGCACACGATCGAGCTCTCCAGACACGCCCAGCAGGCCGGCGCCGACGCCCTGTTGATCGTGCCGCCGTTCTATATGAGTCCCACGGTCAGCCAAACGCTGGATCACTATCGCCGCATCGCCGAGGCGGTCGACATTCCCGTCGTGCTGTATCACAACATTCCGCTTACGAATATCGATCTGCGCACTGCGCATCTGGTCAAACTGTTCGAGGAGCGGGCGATCGGCGGCGTGAAAATGTCGAACCCCGAGCCCGACCGGATTTGCCAGTTGCTCGCCGACACGCACGGCAAACTGATGGTGTACGCCGGAATCGACAACGTGGCCTTCGAAGGCTTGTGCCACGGTGCGCATGGCTGGATCTCGGGCATACCGAGCATGACGCCCCGGGCGGCCCGGCGGCTGTACGACGCGATCGCGGTGGCCGGCGATCTGCCGCTTGCGCGTCGCGAGTGGGCCAAACTGGCGCCGCTGATGCGTTTGCAATTCAGCGCCTATCTGGGCGCGGCGACGGGGCCCATTGGTTCAGCGTGATGAAGGCCACGCTCAACCTGATCGGTCCGCCGGTGGGTGATCCGGTGCCGCCGGTGCTGCCGCTGGAGCCGGAGTGGAGAAAACAGCTCGTGCCGATGCTGCGCGACTTGGGCTATAGCGTGCGCGACGTGGACACTTGAGTTGCACGCGGAGGGGCCCAACAAAAAAGCACGAGCGACTTGCGCTCGTGCTGATTTTTGCTCTTGGCCTTCTGACGGCCCAGGCCTGGCCGGCGGTCAATTCCGCTTGGCGGTTTGACGCCGGGCCGTTTGCAGGCCGGCGTCGAGCACTTCGTCCTGCTCGGCGCCCGTCACCTGTCCGTCGACCGGTTTGGCGGCGCGGCGCACCGCGACATCGGGCTGGACGCCCACTTTGCTGATCGGCTTGCCGCTGGGCGAATAGAACTTGGCGGTTGTCAGCCGCACGCCCGCGCCGGCCGCGGTCAGCGGGAAGATGCCTTGCACCGAGCCCTTGCCGTAGCTGCGCTGGCCGATGATCGTGCCCCGGCGATGGTCGCGGATGGCACCGGCGAAAATCTCGCTGGCGCTGGCGCTGTCGCCGTCGATCAGCACCACCAGCGGCACGCGCCAGGTGCCGGCCTTGTGGGCGGTATAGTTGTAGTCTTCCAGCGAGCTGCGGCCCCGAGTCGAGACGATGATGCCGTCGTCGACGAACTTGTCGACGACTTCCACCGAAGCGGTGAGCAGTCCGCCCGGATTGCCGCGCAGATCGATGATCAGGCTCCGCATGCCTTCGCGATGGAGTTTCCACAGGGCAGCGTCGAGGTCGCGGCTGGTGGTCTTTTGAAAGCAGGTCAGTTTGACGTAACCGATTCCGTAATCGGTATCGACGATCTTGATTTCATCCACGCTGGGCACCTCGACGTGCTCGCGGCGAATATTTATTTTTCGCGAGGCCCCGCCGGCCGACTGGACAGTTACCTCGACGGAACTCCCTTCGACGCCTTGCAGCAGATCGGCCGCCTGGTCGGTATTCAGTTCGGCGGTCGAGCGGGCTCCGACGGCGATGATGCGGTCCTGGGCCTTCAGGCCGGCCCGTTCGGCCGGACTGCCGGTGATCACCTTGACGATCAGCAGCGATCCCTCGTTGGCCTTGAGTTCGATGCCCAGGCCGACGAAATTGCCCTCGATCTGCGAGTAGACGTCGTTGAGCTGGTCGCCGGTCAGGAACGACGAATACTCGTCGAGGCCGGCCGTGGCGCCGCAGGCATATTCCAGGATCACGGCCGTGGGCGAAAGGTGCAGTTGCTGTTGGGCCAATCGGGCGGCGGCCGAGACGCTATCGAGGGCTTGCTGGCGGCTACGGGGTGAGCGGGCCTGTATTTCACGCGCGAGCTGCTGGCGGAAAGCATCGATTTGCGGCCGGCTGGCCACCAGCGACGTCTTGCTGGCAAACGTCGATTCGCCCAGCGCGACTTCCAGCCCGGCGGTGCCGCGGCGGACCAAGGCGGCCCAATCCGGCTCGGTGACATAATGGGATTGAATCTTCGTCAGCACCTCGGCGTACAGGGCCAGCGAAGTCCGTTCGTCGAGCGTGCCCAACGAGCGCAAAAAGCTGGTGTCGTGATAGCGGCGTCCCAGGTCGTAATGAATCTTGGCCAGGTCGTGCCGCTGACTAAGCGCGGCATCGGCCGGATTTTCCCGCAGCGCTTCTTCGTACAGCGCGACAGCTTCCCCCAGCGGCGCTCGGCTTCGAGCTGCTGGCCACGGCGGAGCAGTCCGTCGAGTTCGGCCGCCGGAGCGACCGCGGAGGGCGGCTCGATTCGGATCTGCGCCTGCAAAGGGGCCAGTGCAGCCAGCCAAACAAAGGCCGCTGCCGAGAGCATGGTGAAGAGCGGGTTGATCTTTCGTCGCATAGCTCTTTCTCTGGTGAGGAGCGAAGAACGCCTTCGCTGGACGACAAGTCGCCAGCGAAGCTGCCATCCGGCGAAAGCAGCCGATTTGAGTCGGCTCCAGGGACAGCCGTAGACGCTGATCGGGGGTTATTCCGACACGCGGCCCCTGGGTCGGGTCAGGACCCAAGGGCCACCAGCAATATAGGTCACGAATGAGCGCGGGTCAAAAAGTCTCGTGTGGCGATTTGGCCCTTGCCAGCACGAATAACCCCTACCGTCGGCGCCACGTGGCGACTCTGTAGCAGCTGGACAATCGCTGCGAGAAAAATGCGTCTCGCCGAGCGCTCCGCCGATGCCGATCGCTCTCGGCGACGACAGTTTTGAGGCCGCCATGGCAAAACGAGTGCGACCAGAAAAATCGGCAAGGGTTGCGCAGCTTCGCGGTGCGCCGTTTCTGTGCTGTCCGACATTTATGCGCGAACCACTGGGCTATCGAGCGGTTTTGGAAAGGGGATTAGGGGATGCGGCAGGGGATACGGGAGATGAAGGAGAGGTCCTGACGACGTCGATTCATTTTCGGTCACTATCGATCCCAGAGGATTTTCAGAGCTACGAGAACTTGCTTATAGGAAGCGTCGAGGGCGTACCTTTTTTGCCTTCATCCCCAAATCCCCTGCCGTATCCCCCTATCTCCTCCTGAGAATGGTTGCCACCGACCGGAGTCAGAGCTTCACCAGCCGCCCCGTGGCCAGCGACCTGGCTTCGGCTTCGCACAGCGCAATCGCGTCGCTGGCCAAAGTGCCGTCGAGCACCGTCGAAGGCTGGCCGCTGCGGAAGGCCTGGGCCGCGGCGGTGAGCTCCGCGACGAACGCGTCGACCGGATCCGCCGCGCCGATTTCGGGATGCAGGACTTTGCCATCCCGGGTAAGCACGGTCAGCGGAATATTCATTTTCGCCTGGCCGTCGATCACGGCGAAGTCGAAGACCAGCGTGGCCCGCTCCAAATGGATTTCATAAGCGTGGGTGAACGCCCGCCCCTGCTGATGGATGACGCCGCCGGTGGCGGTCACGGCCAGAGCGGGATCCTCGAACTGAAATTGCGAGGTGAAAAACTCGGCCGCGTCGCCGCGCATGCGGCCGCAGGTGAACGCCGCGCGCGGCTGGCCGCACAGCAGGCGGATGAAATGCGCGTCGTGAACGTGCAGATCGAGCAGCGGTCCGCCCACGCGCGCCAGGTCGAAAAAGTCCTTGATCCACAGCGGGTCGGAAATGATTCGCTTGAAGTGCCCACCGAACAGCCGTCCGTATTTGCCGCTGCTGACCGCTTTGTACGCGAAAGCGTATTCGCCCATGAAGGGCAGCACCTGGCCGATCAATAATTGCTTGCCGGCGGTCTGGGCCGCTTTGACCATCCGCGCTCCGTCGCGCCGCCAGGGCGATCGGCTTTTCGCAAAACACGTGCTTGCCGGCCTTGAGCGCCGCCAAAGTCACCTCGCAGTGCAAGTTCGGAGGCAGGCAGACGTCGATCACGTCGACCTCCGGATCGGCCAGCAAATCGTCGAGCTGGCGATAGGTTTTGTGGCCGGACAGATCCATGATCTGGCCGGGCGGGCCGAAGTTGCCCTTGATCGACCGCCAATCCCCCGCAAGTCTCGCGGGATTGCGCGCGGCCAGGGCCGTGACCTGTGCCCCTTTCACGCGTTGCCAGGCCAGGTAATGGATCATGCCCATGAAGCCGATGCCGACAATTCCGATGCGAAGCATTTTCCTAGACCTCGTTGATGGAAGTAACTTGCGGCTGTTCATGATTTGCACGAACTGGCTGATTTGCATCCGTTCGAGCGAATACCTGGCGATTCTTGGCAGCAGGCCGACTGCTGATCTTCGGACGCATTGGCGACGTCTATATTACGACCGTCCTTTGCACAGTGACAGGCATGTGTCGAGCATCGGGATCGCGGATTCGCGGGGCCGGCTTCCATCGTCCTCCGACCGTCGCCACCCAGCACCGGCAGCCACCGTCGCTGAACGCCGCCCCATCCAGGCCCACCTGGCCCTCGAATCTACCTGGCGTCTGGATTCGATCAACGAGCCAATGGGGTGCAGCATGACGGAGTTCGACGGAAAACCACCCGCCGTGGCCGAAAAAATTGTCAGTGGAAAGCGTCGAACCGTGGATCAAGCTGAATGACTCTCGACGCCGTTGTGTGCGGACGGCTCGATATGCACCAACACGTCTTTTATGGCGGCGATCTCGTCAATCAGGTGATCCTTCACCGCATGGCCGATCTGGTGGCCTTGAACAACGCTGATTGTAGGGTCCACCTCTATGTGGATGTCCACGAAATATTCCAGTCCCGCTTTGCGGGCGAGCAGTTTCTCGACGCCTCGCACTCCAGGCACGGTCAGAGCCATCGCGCGAATACTGGCTAGGAGTTCGGGATTCGCCTGCCGGTCCATCAGTTGTTGCAAACTGCTCCAGAACAGACTCGCGCCTGAAAGCAGAATGATGCCGGCAACCAAAAGGGCGGCGATTTGGTCAACTGCGTGCCATTCCGGACCCGCGCAGAGTGTTACTGCCAATCCGAGCAACACAACTAGCGATCCGAACACGTCGAGTCGCTGGTCCCAAGCCGATGCTTCGACTGCCATGGAACCGGTACGTCGGGCCACCGACATCGAGTAGCGGAATAGTCCCTCGTTCAGGATGACGCTGACGAGGGCGATCATCAACGTGTACCCGTGAGGTGCAAGTTTCGAAACGCTCCAAGTTTGGATTGCTTCGTATCCGACCCAAATGCCTGACCCAATCAGAAGGAGTGCGACGTAAGAAGCGGCAATGGTCTCGATCCGGGTATGCCCATACGGATGCTCCCTATCGGCAGGCTGCTCAGACCACCACAATGCTCCCAAAATTGAGGCAGACGACAAGGCATCTCCCAGCGAATGCACGGAATCGGAAAGCAGCGCCAGAGAATGCCCGAACCAGCCTCCAACGAACTTGGCGATTCCCAGGCCGAGCGTCACGATCAATCCGACCAGTGCCGCGCGCCGGGTTTGACGGTACAGGTCATGGGCGCTCAAAATCGTAGGCCGGTCCGAATTCAAAAGTCGTCCTAAATTGGGCCCAGCGGCTCGGTTCGTCATACAAAGAAGTTCGACAGGGTTCGGCCTTTTTCATCGATGGCTGGCGCCACTAAGGAGCGCGCGCGAGCGTGTTTCCGTGCGGATGATTGGCCAGAAGCGAGAAGCAATTCCGTACAAATCTTCGTCATCCCCCGTATCCCCTGCCGTATCCCCCTACCCCGTTTTTCTTGGTTCGCACTATTGCAACCCAGCCGTGATCCGCACGAACCGCTCGTAGGCCTCGTCCCAGCCGCCACGCCCGCTGCGGCAGATAGTCTTCCACTCTAAAACTCCGCCGGACAATCGCCCGGGCGTCCGACACCGAGCCAATGTCGCCCGCGGCCACGGCTTGCATCAGCAGGTTGCCGATCGCGGTGGCTTCGACCGGGCCGGCCACCACGCGGCGGTTGCAGGCGTCGGCCGTGGCCTGGCACAACTGGCGGTTTTGCGATCCGCCCCCGACGATGTGAATCGTGTCGATCCGGCCGCCGACCAGTTCCTCCAGCCAGCCGAGCACTTGCCGGTAGCGCAGCGCCAGGCTGTCGATCGCGGCGCGCAGCACCGCTCCCTTCGTCGCCGGGCACCGCCTGGCCCGTGCGGCGGCAATACTCGCGAATCGCCTCGGGCATGTCGGCCGGCGCCAGAAAGGCCTCGTCGTCTACGTCGATCACCGACACGCAGCGGCGCGGCGACCGCGGAGAGCCGGTTCAGATCGTCCCAAGTGTGGTTGGCTCCGCGCTGGTTCCAGATTCGCCGGCATTCCTGCACCAGCCACAAGCCGCCGATGTTCTTCAGCAGCCGCGTGGTGCCGCCGACGCCCCCTTCGTTGGTGAAGTTGCGCGCCAGGCAGCGCTCGGTCGAGAATCGGCTGCGGGAATCTCGACTCCCATCAGCGACCAGGTGCCCGAGCTGATGTAGCACCAGTCGGGCTCGGCCTGCACGTCCGCCTTCGGCCGGCACCGAGACGACGGCGCTGGCCGTGTCGTGCGTGCCGGGCAGCACCACTTTTGCCGCGCCCAACCCCAGCTCGTCGGCCAGCGCGGCGCGGAGCGGGCCCAGCGTTGTCGCCGCTCTGGGCGATCGGGCCAGAACATCCCGGTGGGGATGCCGAGCCGCTCGAGCAGGCCGAAGGCCCAATTGCGGCTGCGCGGATCGAAGCACTGGGTGGTCGTGGCGTCGGTCAGTTCGTTGACTTTTACGCCGGTCAACAGCCAGTTGAACAGATCGGGCATCATCAGCAGCGACTCGGCCTGGTCCAACAGCGGCGAGTTGCCAACGCGCATCGCCAGCAATTGATAGAGCGTGTTGATCTGCATGAACTGCACGCCGGTGGCGGCAAAGATCTCTTCCCGCGGCACGATGGCCAGCGCCCGCTCGAGCATTCCCTGGGTGCGCGCGTCGCGATAGTTGTACGGATTGCCGAGCAACTCGTCGCCGCGGCCGAGCAAGCCGAAATCGACGCCCCAGGTATCGAGCCCGATCGTGCCGATCTGGCCGCGATAGGTGTCGGCCATTTTGCGCAGGCCCTGGCGCACATGCTGCCAGAGATGGAGCAGGTCCCAGTACAGATGTCCGGCGGCCGGCACCGCCGCCGTTCTCGAAACGATAGCCCTCGGCCAATTCGAGCCGCTGGCCGTCGAACAGCCCGGCCACGTGCCGGCCGCTGGAAGCTCCCAGGTCCACCGCCACATAGACCTTTTGTGCCATGAGTATGGTCTCTTGCTGCACGGGAAGTTTGCTGAACGTGCTCAAAGATGACGCAGGCCGTGCGGCGAGTCAAGCACTTGGCGGGTAGAGGTTTACGCTGCGGCCGGGCAGCCGCGAGCGCCATCCCCGTGGCCGACGGGCAGGTGGTTTAAGATTTGCCGGATGCGCCAGACGATAATGGAGCTGGTACCGCGATTGTTGACTTTCTTTACCAACATTCGTATGATTCGGAGCAAATCCCGTTGTCTGGCGTTTTAAGCTTTCCCTGTTCGGTGGCCATGAGTTCGTCCGCAGCCCCCAGTCCCACCTCTGTGCAAATTCAGCCTGTCGGCCACCGATCGGCCCGTCTTTACGCCGCCGACCGCCGGTCCGGAGCTGCTTGAAGAGCTGCGCGAGCATAGTGCTCGGCTGGAGGGCGCGACGCCGCAGGAAATCATTCGCTGGGCGGTCGAGCGCTATTTTCCAAAACTGACCATGGCCACGGCCTTCGGCCCTGAAGGCTGCGTGATCATTCACATGCTCGCCGAGATCGAGCCGCGGACGCCGGTGTTCAATCTGGATACCGGTTATCAATTCGACGAAACCTTGGAGCTGCGAGACCGGATCGCCCGGCGATACGGCATCGAGGTGGAGCTCAAGCAAGCGGCAACGACCGTCGAGCAGTACGAAGCCCAGCATGGCGGTCCGCTGTATAAGTCGAATCCCGACCAGTGCTGCTTCGACCGCAAGGTGACGGTGCTGCGGCAGGCGGCCGTGGGCATGAATGCCTGGATGAGCGGGATTCGCCGCGATCAAAGCCCCGATCGGGCCAAGGCGCCGATCGTCGGCTGGGACAAGAAATTCGGCCTGGTGAAGATCAGTCCGCTGGCCAATTGGACCAAGAAAGACGTCTGGTCGCTGATCACCGACGCAGGACATTCCCTACAACCCGTTGCACGACCAGGGCTATACGAGCATCGGCTGCTGGCCCTGCACGCGAGCCGTAATGTTCGGCGAGGATGAACGCGCGGGCCGATGGAGCGGCTTTGCCAAGACCGAATGCGGCCTGCACACGTCCGACGACAAATAATCCCGGCAGACGCGCGGGCACAATCAACCGTGCGGCCATCCCAGGGGACGCCGCCCCTGGGCTTAAGGGGTGTTGCGGGCGACGGCGCCCTGTTGGCAGTGACCTGAGCCTTTGAGAGCGAGCGCTGCGCTGCCGTGAGAGTTTCCGCCAAAACCGAATACGCCTGTCTGGCGATGCTCGAACTGGCCGCCCGCGCCGGAGCGGGCGAGCCAGTGCGGATCCGCACCATCGCCGAGGAGCACGGCATTCCGTCGCGGTTTTTGGTGCAGATCTCTGCTCCAGCTCAAGGGGGCCGGATTCGTATCCAGCACTCGCGGCGCGGCGGGCGGCTATCAGCTCATCAAGCCGCCGCACGAAATCTCGCTCGGCCAGGTCATGAACGTGATCGAAGGCCAGGAGAGCGAATCGGTGTCGAATCTCACCAACGCCCGCTCCACCACGGCCCGGGTTTTGAAAAAAGCCTGGCAGGAGATCTCCAAGGTCGAGTACGACATGCTGCACTCGATCACGTTCGGCGAGCTGGTCGATAGGATCAAACGCCAGGGCGAGAATATGTATTACATCTAGGAGAAGGATGAAGGCGGAAGGATGAAGGATGAAAAACGAAGAGCCAGCGCTGCGGCCGTTTTTTCCTTCTTCGTTTTCCATCCTTCATCCTTCCGCTCGGCTGAGCTCGCCGCAAGCCGCCCTCATCCTTTATTCCCCCGCCCATGAGACTCCAAGACAAAACCGCGCTGGTCACCGGCGGCGCTACGGGAATCGGTTTGGCCATTGCCGAAAGCCTCTCGCGCGAAGGGTGCCGCGTGGCCATTGCCGGCCGGCGCGAAAGCAAACTCCGGGAAACGCTGGGTCACTGGCAGGGCGGGCAGGCGCCGCTCGTGCACGCGGTCGACGTGGCCGATCGGGAGAGCGTCGAGGAGCTGTTCCGCTGGGCCGACACCGAGTTGGGCCGGATTGATATTCTGGTCGCCAGCGCAGGGGTCAACTTTCCCAAGCGAACCATGGCCGACATGCCCCCCGAAACCTGGGACCAAACGCTCGGCATCAATGCCACGGGCGTTTACAACTGCGTGCGGGCCGTGCTGCCGCAAATGCGCGCCCGGCGCGACGGGCTGATCGTGATCATCTCGTCGGTGGCGGGCAAGCGCTCATCGATGCTGGGCGGCGTGGCCTATTGCGCTTCGAAGTTCGCCGCCACCGCGGTGGGGACCGCCGTGGCACTGGAAGAAGGCAAGCACGGCATCCGCGTGACCAACGTTTGCCCCGGCGAAGTGGACACGCCGATCCTGGAAGGCCGGCCCGTGATGCCCTCGCCCGAGCAGCGAGCCGTCATGCTACGGCCGGAGGACGTGGCCGAAGCGGTGCTCATGGTGGCCTGTTTGCCGCCGCGGGCGCACGTGGCCGAGCTGATCATCAAGCCAACCGCGCAGGACTACGCGTGACGAAAAGGATGAAGGCGGCTTGCGGCGAGCTCAGCCGAGCGGAAGGATGAAGGATGAAAAACGAAGAACGAAAAGACTTCAATTCCTCGTTCTTCGTTTTTCATCCTTCATCCTTCCGCCCTGCCCTCACCCCACCGTCCAGGTCTCGCCGCCGTTGAAGAGCGCGGCCAGATCGCCGCGCCCCGCGCTTTGCGGGCCTGCGCGATTTGCGTTTCCATCAGGTCTTCGTAGCAAGGCGCGTCGACGGCCCGGAATACGCCGATCGGCTCGGGAAAGTCGGGATGCCGCATCCGGCTGAGCAGGTAGGCCAGGGTCGGCTCGGGCGTGCGTTCGTCGTGGAACAGCAGATCGTCTTCGGTGATGCCCTTGCCCAATTCGACGATCTCGGGATGGGTGCCGTTGAGCCGGATGCCCTTGTCGCGGTTCTTGCCGAACAGCAGCGGCTTGCCGTGCTCGAGTTCGATGATCGTGTCGCTCTTGGTCTCGCGGTCGGTGGCGATAGTCCCAAGCGCCGTCGTTGAACACGTTGCAGTTCTGATAGACCTCGACGAACGAGGTGCCCTTGTGCTCGGCCGCGCGCTTGAGGACGGTGGTCAGGTGCTTGATATTCACGTCGATCGAGCGGGCGACGAACGTGGCCTCGCAACCGATGGCGATCGACAGCGGATGGAGCGGATTGTCGATCGCCCCCAGCGGCGTGCTCTTGGTCACCTGGCCCAACGGCGAAGTGGGCGAGTATTGACCCTTGGTCAGGCCGTAGATGCGGTTGTTGAACAGCACGATGTTCAGGTCGAGATTACGGCGGATGGCGTGCATCAGGTGGTTGCCGCCGATCGACAGCGCGTCGCCGTCGCCGGTGATGACCCAGACCGACAAGTTCGGGGCGGCTGGCCTTCAGGCCGGTGGCCACCGCCGGCGCCCGGCCGTGGATGGAGTGGATGCCGTAGGTGTTCATGTAATAGGGAAAGCGGCTGGAGCAGCCGATGCCCGAGATGAACACCGTCTTTTCCGGCGGCACGCCCAGCGTGGGGAGCACCTTCTTCATCTGGGCCAGGATCGAATAGTCGCCGCAGCCGGGACACCAGCGAACTTCCTGATCGCTGGCGAAATCTCCAGGGGTCAACACCGGCAAAGCCGCTTCGGTGCTCATGGCACGTACCTCCGCCTTATTTCAAGAGTTCTCGAATCTTTTGTACCACTTCACGCACGGCAAACGGCTTGCCTTGAATTTTGTTGAGCCCGATCGCGTCGACCAGAAACTCGCCGCGGACCAGCAGCCGCAATTGGCCCCGGTTCAGTTCCGGCACCAGCACTTTGTCGTAGCGCTCGCAGGATGTCCCCCAAATTGGCCGGAAGCGGATTCAGATAGCGCAGATGGGCATGGGCCACCGACTCGCCCCTTCCGCAGCATCTCGTTGCACGGCCGTGGCGCAGGCGCCGTACGTGCCGCCCCAGCTCAGCACCAGCAGCTTGCCGCTGGTCCGGGCCTGTCACGGTTTGCGGCGGCAGTTCGTTCGCGATGCCGGCGATCTTGCGGGCCCGCAGATTGACCATGTGCTCGTGATTCTCCGGGTCGTAGCTGACGTTGCCGGTGATGTCCTGCTTTTCCAGTCCGCCGATGCGGTGCATCAAGCCCGGCGTGCCCGGAATGGCCCAGGGCCGGGCCAGCCGCTCGTCGCGGGCGTAGGGCTGGAACGGATGTCCATTGGTCGGCGGGCCGGGATGCTCGACCGGAATGAGCGGCAATTCGTCGACGGCCGGAATCTTCCAGGGCTCGGCGCCGTTGGCGATGTAGCCGTCGCTGAGCAGGATGACGGGCGTCATGTAGCGCGTGGCGATGCGCCAGGCTTCTTGGGCCACGTCAAAACAATCGGCCGGGCTGCGGGCGGCGATCACCGGCAACGGACACTCGCCGTTGCGGCCGAACAGGGCCTGGAACAAGTCGGCCTGTTCGGTCTTGGTGGGCAAGTCCGGTGCTGGGCCCGCCGCGCTGCACGTTGATGATCACCAGCGGCAGTTCGGTCATGACGGCCAGGCCGATGGCTTCGGTCTTGAGCGCGATGCCCGGTCCGCTGGAGGCGGTCACGCCCATGGCTCCGCCGAACGCGGCGCCGATGGCGGAAGTGACGGCGGCGATTTCGTCCTCGGCCTGGAACGTGCGCACGCCAAAGTTCTTGTACTTGACCAGTTCGTGCAGGATGTCGCTGGCCGGCGTGATGGGGTAGCTGCCGTAGAAAATTTCGCAGCCGCTGCGCTCGGCGGCCGCCACCAGGCCCCAGGCCACGGCCTGGTTGCCGGTGATGTTGCGATACTTGCCGGCCGGCAAGTCGGCCTTGTGGACCGAGAAGTGGCTGGCCATGGCGTCGGTCGTTTCGCCATAGTTGTAGCCGGCGTGCAAAGCCCGGCGGTTGGCTTCGGCCACGCCGGGACTCTTGCCGAACTTTTCGTTGATGTAGCGCAGCGTCGGATCGAGCGACCGATCGTAGAGCCAGAACGACAGCCCCATGGCGTAAAAGTTCCGGCAGCGGTCGGCTTCCTTCTGGCTCAGGCCCTGCCCGGCCACGGCCAGCCGGGTGAGCCGTGTCATCTCGATCGGAAAACAGTTGGTAGCCGTCCAGGCTGCCGTCTTCCAGGGGATTGGTGGCGTAGCCGGCCTGGGCCATCCCCTTTTCGTCGAAGGCGTCTTTGTTGACGATCAGGATTCCGCCCGGCACCAGATCGGCCAGGTTCGTGACCAGGGCCGCCGGATTCATGGCCACCAGGGCATCGACCTGGTCGCCCGGCGTGAAGATTTCGGTGCTGGCAAAGCGGATCTGGAAACCGCTCACGCCCGCCTTGGTGCCGCGCGGCGCACGAATTTCGGCCGGAAAGTCGGGAAACGTGGCCACGTCGTTGCCGGCCAGGGCCGAAGTGTTGGTCAACTGCGTGCCGGCCAACTGCATGCCGTCGCCCGAGTCGCCGCAGAAACGAACGGTCGCCGACTCGACTTCACGCAGCGGTTTGGAACTGGTGATGGTTGCCATGGGGTAGTGCTATGTCTGTGAAAAGGGGTGGTTAGGTGGCTCGATTGCGGATCCGAATGGTGGCACGGCTCGCCCCGCACGGCAGCGCGTGGGCGTTGGCCACAATTTGTATTACGGCAGACAAGACAGGTGGTGCGACAGGAGGGCTCGCGATAGCGGAAGGCATGGCTGGTGATCAACTTTCCATCGAAACACATCTCAAGCGGAACGACACGTGAAGGAGGGCCTGACAGCAAGCGCCGCGTGGCGCTCGAGCCCTGGGGCTGCAGAAAACGCCGGGCGTCGCGACGACCGGCGCCTAGATGGCCGGTTGGGATAATGAGATCCCTTCGGGGTCTGCCTGCTAAAGGCCGACTCCGCCAGGGCTGCGTCCAGCTTGACGGACAAACTCACGGCTGCGCCTTCCCACAAGAGTAAGGCAACCGAACTTGAGAAACCGCGAACTCGACAGACTGCGAACTTAGCGCCGCACTAACCGTTTTGGGCACGCAACGTACAGCGGGCTACCCGGCCAAGGCCTAGCGGCGCCACGGACCAGGCTTTTGCTTCAACGCTGCACACTTCAAGAGCTGCTTCCAAACACCTGCGGTTAATTATACTTTGTTCGCCAGCGCGTCGCCAGAATGGGCGGCATAACCGGCAATTTGCGCGTCGATTTGCCGGCCATGGCCGCCCGGCAAGCGCTAAGTGCCAGGCACTGGCCGCCGAAAACTGGCGCGGTTCAGGCGAGAAAATAGGCACTAAATCAGGGCGTGTGCGTTTCCCCCGGGGGCGAACTGGCATCGATTGCTCGCTGGAGCGATCTATCGCGATTCGCCCCCCGGCGGCCCGAAAAATTTGGTCAGGTCGATCCCGCCCCGTTGTTCTTCTTCCACCAGCTTGAGCCGGGCTTCGAGCCGTTCGATGCGCCGCAGCAGTTGCGTTCCCAGTTGCGGCGACTGGTCGATCGGCTTGCGCACCGGGATTTCCGGATACCCCAATTGGCGGTGCAAAGCCGCAAACAGCAAGAGCGGGCTCTTGTTGCGGTTGGCCAGCGCAATCCGTCCCTCGCGCTCTCCAAACAGCACGGCACGCGGCGGATCCTCGGGCTCGCGCCCCTCGCGGGTTTGCTGCCGGCGATAGGTCTCGCTGCGGACGTAAATCAAGTCGCAAATCTCGACCAGGCCCACCTGGCGGCGGACCATCAGAATCCAGTCCCGCCAGGCTTCGTCGTAGTTGGGATCGTCGGCCATCGCTTCCAGGCCGCGGTCGTAGCCCAGGCGGTTGCGGGCGATGGATTCGAACTGATAGAGAAACAATCCCTGGGGCGAGGCGCCGTCTGCCCGATAGGCCGCTTCGCGGGCCAGGATTTCCAGCGCCAGCGGCAAGTCGAATTTGCTGCGGTCGTTTTCCGCTTCGCCGACGACATAGGTCTGGAACCTGGCGAAGTAGTGCGACAGCTTGGCCATGGCCGTGGCGAACACGCCGTGCAACCGCAACTCGCTGGCCATGAAGTCGATGGCCATCGGCAGCTTGGTGGTGGCCAGGATCTCTTCGCGCACGCTGGCCAGTAGGTCCTGCGTCGGAATTCCATCCTCGATGCGCGCCTTCAGCGAGCGAAAGAAGTGGGCCTGTTCGACGTATTCCTCGCGGTCCAGCATGGGGGGAATCAGGGGCTAGAGGTTAGAGATTAGAAGTTAGGGAAGGATCTATGATGCAAACCTCATAGGATGCCACGACCGCCAATTCATACTGTGCTGCCACGGCGGGAGTTCCAACCTCGAATGTCCTCGGCCCGAACCTCTACCCTCTAATCTCGTTCTCCTCACTTTCCCCTAGCCCCTTCTTTGCCCTTCAAATGCTTGTCCAAAAAATCGATCGCCGCGGCCAGGGCCGCCGGATCGCGGAACGCGTCCATGTGCCCGGCCTTGGGCACCGTGAACAAATCGCTGGCCACGCCGACGCTCGATAGTTGGGCCTGCATGGATTGAGGGCTTCGCAGCGGGACCAGCGCGTCAGTTTCGCCATGATAGAAGAAGGTCGGCGGATCGTCTTTGGTGATGAATCGCGAAGGCGAAGCCAACTCGTAGGCCTGTGGCTTTTCCGCCCGGCTGCCCCCCAGCCAATACGATAGCCGCTCGCTGTTCGGCGGTGTTGCCCGAAAATCGCAGGGAGCGCCGCCAGCCACCACCGCCTGAATGCGCGTGCTGGGCCCATCGGCGGGCGCGTCGGAACCTTCCAGCCCGGACTGGGAATCCGTCATGCCCAGCAGGGCCACCAGGTGGCCGCCGGCCGAATAGCCAAAGCCCCCGATGCGCTTGGGATCGATCTTGTAACGCTCGGCATTCGTCCGCATCCAACGGATTGCGGATTTGCAATCTTCGATCTGCGCCGGGAATGGGTATTTGGGCGCCAAACGATAGTTGATCGCACAGGCTACATAGCCGTTCTCGGCCAGTGCCCTGGCCGTGGGGGTCATGTGGGATTTATTCCCCGCCATCCAGGCTCCGCCGTGCACTACCAGCACCGCCGGAAACGGGCCCTCCCCGGCGGGCACGAAGACGTCGGCTTTCAGCGGCGCATCGCGCTCGACATAAGTCACGTCTCGGGACTCCGTGATTTTGTTTTCGGCCGTCCTGTTCTGGGGCGTCCCGTTCGGTGTCAAAGCGTCCTGGGCCGCGGCGTTTGGCGAGTTTGCCGCAGCGAGCAGGCAAACCGCTGCGCCGCCGACCCAAAACCGTATCGCCCGAGAAACTCCCGTCGAGATGAACCTTGCCCTGGCAGGCTGTTGGAAAAGGGGACTGGCTCCGAGCGAACCTTCGGGTCCCTTGGCAGATTGGCGCCGCCGCGAGGTGCCTGTCCCCTTTTTCAACGTGCTGGCCATGTGCATCTCTCACCAGAGAGTTAACGATACGTTTGCGATTTCGGTTAACGATTCTGGAGTCGCTCGCAGCTTCCGTGCCGCTGGCGGCCCCCGGTCCCTCATCTATAATACTAAATGGTCAGGGGCTCGACGCCCCCTATCAATGGTCCCTGGACTTGACGGCCTTTGCCGCCTGGACCTTGGACCACTATCCCGCTGGAGCTGCCCGTGATGCGTGAATTCTCGACGATCGACGCCGCGGTGCAGGCTATTTCCCGGGGCGAAATCGTGATTGTGGTCGACGCCGAAGATCGCGAGAACGAGGGGGATTTTGTCTGCGCCGCCGAAAAAGTCACGCCCGAGATCGTGAATTTCATGATCACCCACGGCCGCGGCCAGCTCTGCATGCCGCTGCTGCCGGATGTGTGCGAGCGGCTCAAACTCAGCCCCATGGTCGAATCGAACACTGCCCCGCTGGGCACGTCGTTTACCGTGCCGATCGACCACCGCACTTGCCGCACGGGCATAACCGCCCAGGAGCGGGCCCTGACGATCCAGGCCATCGTCGACCCGACCAGCAAGCCGACCGACTTCGTCCGGCCCGGACATTTGTTTCCGCTCCAGGCGAAAGAAGGCGGAGTGCTCCGCCGGGCCGGCCACACCGAGAGCGCCGTCGATTTGGCGCGGCTGGCCGGGCTCTCGCCGGCCGGAGTGCTGTGCGAAATCCTGGGGCCCAACGGCGATCGGGCGACCCGCGACGGGCTGTTCGAGCTGGCCCAGCAACATGACCTGCAGATCATCTCGATCGACGAGTTGATCCGTTATCGCCGGATTCGCGAAAAGCTGGTGTATCCGCGTGGCCGAAGCCCGGCTGCCCACCCGGCATGGCCAGTTCAAGCTGATTTTCTACGGCGTGAAGTACGAGACCCAGAATCCGTTCGTGCTGGTGATGGGGGACGTGGAACGAGTGCCGGTGCCGCTGGTGCGCGTGCATTCGGCCTGCTTTACGGGCGACGTGCTGGCCTCGCTGCGCTGCGATTGCGGCGATCAGCTCGACATGGCGCTGGAAATGATCGGCCAGGCCGGCGCCGGCGTGCTGGTCTATTTGCCGCAGGAAGGCCGCGGCATCGGGTTGATCGAAAAGATCAAGGCCTACGCCCTGCAAGATCAGGGGCTCGACACGGTCGAAGCCAACCTGGCGTTGGGCTACAAGGCCGACACCCGCGACTACGGCATCGGCATTCAATTGCTCAAGGATCTGGGCCTGACGAAAATCCGCCTGCTGACCAACAACCCCAAGAAGATCCACGCCTTTACTGGCTTCGACCTGGAAGTCGTCGACCAGGTGCCGATCGTGCCGCCGATCAACGAGCACAACGCCCGCTATATTGCCACGAAGCGGGAAAAGCTCGGGCACCGGGCTCCGGAAAACTAAAGAATGAAGGCGGAAGGATGAAGGATGAAGTACGAGGAACGCTCCGCGGATCGGGTTCATCCTTCATCCCTTCGCTATCGCAACGCCTCGTTGATATCCAGCGCGACCGAAATTTTGTTCGCGCTGGGGCTGGAAGATTCGATCGTCGCGGTCAGCCACGAGTGCGATTATCCGCCGCCGGCGCTTGAAAAACCGCGCGTCACCCGCTCGCACGTCAACACTGCGGCGACGAGCAGCCAGATCGACCAGCAGGTCCGCACGCTCGCCAAGAGTTCGACGGCGCTGTACGAAATCGACGTCGACCTGTTGGCCGCGCTGCGGCCCGACCTGATCGTCACCCAGGCCCAGTGCGACGTGTGCGCGGTGCGCGTATGCCGACGTGCTCGATGCCGTGGCCGGCCGGCCCGAACTATCGGCCACGCGGGTGATCGCTCTCAATCCGCAGTCGCTCGGCGACGTGCTGGCCGACATCCGGACCCTGGGCATTGCGACCGGCAGAGAATCGCAAGCGGCTCAATTTATCGCCGAGCTGCAAGCCCGCATCGATGCGGTCCGGGCGGCCACCGCCGATCTGCGCCCGACGAGTGCCCGCGCGTGGCGCTGGTCGAGTGGCTCGACCCGCTGATGCTTTCGGGCAACTGGATGCCGCAAATGGTGGCGCTGGCCGGCGGGCGTCACGATTTGACGCGAGCCGGCGATCACAGCCCGTATGTCTCGTGGGACGTACTGGCGGCCTACGACCCGCAGGTGATGCTCGTAATGCCTTGCGGATTCGATCTCGAGCGCACGCTCGCTGAGTGGCCGATTTTGGAGCGGCAACCGGGCTGGCGAAAGCTCAGCGCGGTCCGCAGCGGCCGGGTGTGGGCCGTCGACGGCAATGCCTATTTCAATCGCTCCGGCCCGCGGCTGCTCGACAGTCTTGAGATTCTGGGCCACCTGCTGCATCCCGATCGCCTGGGCCCGCCGCCGCACCTCGTCTCGTCGCGCGCTGGCGCCGGTTGGGGTAGGTTGATTGTGGTTCAGACGGCGGGGTCGGGTGGCCCAGACTTTCAGTCTGGGCCACCCGCGAGCCATGAGATCAGTTGGGCGGCAGTAACGGTTCGGCTGCAATTGTTTAGTCTGGCGCCGCCCGTGAATTGAAGCTTCTTGTGCCTTCGGCACCCAGACTTTTAGTCTGGGCCACCCGTAGCAACGTATCCGGCTGGGCCACATGCCGTATTCCACTCCCGGCGCAGGGCCCGCATAATACGAGGGAATGCTCCCCCGCTGCCGTTGGCGAGGCTCCTCTCGATGTGGCCCGATTCCGAAGAAACCCAAAAATTGCTGGGGGCAGCCCTGGCAGGAAACCGCCAGGCCGTCGACGGATTGCTCGAGCGGCATCGCAACGCGCTGGTGCGATTGGTGGCCCTGCGGCTCGATCGGGCCATCGGCCGCCGGGTCGATGCCAGCGACATCGTGCAAGACGTGCTCCTCGAAGCCCATCGCCGGCTCGACGATTATCTGCGCGAGCGCAAAATGCCGTTCCATCTCTGGCTGCGGCAGATTGCCCAGGACCGGATGATCGACGCCCATCGCCGGCATCGCGGGGCGGCACGCCGGAGCATCGATCGGGAGCAGCCGCTGGCCCCCGCGGAGCTTTCCGACCGCTCGGCAATGGACCTGGCTCAGATGCTTCGCGATCGCGAGTTGACGCCCGCGGCCGCCGCCACGCGGCGCGAACTGCAAGAGCGGTTCCGCGCCGCCATCGACCGGCTCGACGAGCCGGATCGCGAGGTGATCCTGATGCGGCACTTCGAGGAGCTGTCGAACCAGGAAGTGGCGCAATCGCTCCAGTTGAGCGAGCCGGCGGCCGGCATGCGCTACTTGCGGGCGATTCGCCGTTTGCGCGTGATCCTGGACGTCGACGCCGATGGGCGGGGCAGCGAACAGGCGCGCCATGAACGCCCAGCAACCCAGCGAGCTCGCATCGGCGGCAGTCCCGCCGGCCACGCGCGACGAGCGACTGGCCGCGATTCTGAGTCAACTCGCCGACGCAGGGGCTGCGGGCCAGTCGGTCGACGTCGAGCAGTTTATCCGCCGGGAGCCCGATCTGGCTGGCGAGCTGCGCCAGCTGTGGGGGGCGATGTTCGTAGCCCAGGCGGCAGCCAGCGCAAGCCGGCAGGCCCCCGATCAGAATCAACCGACGAGCGAACCGCCGCGCGATCGCAGCGGTACCGCGCCGACCCCGTCGAGTGAGATATCCGACTCGATGCAGAGCCCGCGCCGCCGATCGCCGTTGCCGCGCCGGTTTGGCGATTACGATTTGCTTTCAGAGTTGGGGCGCGGCGGAATGGGCGTGGTATACAAAGCCCGGCAGTTGAGCCTGGAGCGTACGGTGGCGCTGAAGATGATTTTGCGGGGCGAGCTGGCCTCGCCGGCCGACCTGGCTCGGTTTCAGGCCGAAGCCCAGGCGGTCGCACGGCTCGAACATCCGCACATCGTGCCGGTGTACGAGGTGGGCGAGCAGGAGGGCCAGCCCTATTTCACGATGAAATACGTGTCCGGCACGACGCTCGGCCGGCGGCTGGCCGAAGGACCGATCGGCGCCGCCGACGCCGCGACCCTGCTGGCCCCCGTGTGCGAGGCCATCCATTATGCCCACGAGCATGGCGTGCTGCACCGCGATCTGAAACCCTCGAACATTCTTATCGACCGTGATGGCCGGCCCCTGGTGACCGACTTCGGCCTGGCCAAACGGATCGAGGCGGACTCGCAGTTGACCACCACCGGCGCGATCATCGGCACGCCTTGCCACATGGCCCCCGAGCAAGCCGCCGGCCGCCGCGGGCAGGTCGGACCGGCGAGCGACGTTTACAGCCTGGGCACGATTCTCTACCAGATGCTCACCGGCCGGCCGCCGTTTCAGGCCGCTTCGCCGGTCGACACCGTGCTGCTGGTGTTGGAGCAGGAACCGCTGCCGCCACGATTGTTGAATCCGCGGGCGGATCGCGAGTTGGAAATGATCGCGCTCAAATGCCTGCAAAAGCCGCCGGAGCTGCGCTATGCCACGGCCCAGGCGCTGGCCGACGATCTGCGGGCCTATCTGGCCGACGAGCCGATCGCCGCCCGCTCGGGCCTCTTCAGCCAGGTGCTCGCCCGCTGGTTTCGCGAAACGCATCACGCCACGGTGCTGGAAAACTGGGGCGTGCTTTGGATGTGGCACAGCCTGGTGCTGCTGGTGCTCTCGTTGGCCACCAACTGGCTGCAGCTGCGCGGCGAGTCCCGGCCCTGGCCCTACCTGGGCTTGTGGGTTGCCGGGCTGGGCGCGTGGGCGGGCATTTTTTGGGCCCTTCGCCGCCGGGCCGGCCCGGTGACGTTCGTCGAGCGGCAGATCGCCCACGTCTGGGCGGCCAGCGTGATCAGCATTGCCGGCTTGTTTTGCGTCGAGATGCTGCTCGGCCTGCCGGTGCTGATGCTTTCGCCGATCATTGCGCTGACCAGCTGCATGGTGTTCGTGGCCAAGGCGGGCATCCTGACGGGCAAGTTCTACGTCCAGGCCGCGGCGCTGTTTCGCGACGGCGCTGGCGATGGCCTACCTGGAGCGCGTCGGAATTCAGATCGGCATCACGCTGTTCGGCGTGGTGTCGGCGCTGTGCTTCTTTCTACCCGGCCTGAAATACTATCGGCAAAGGCGACGAGCCGAGGAACTGGCCGACGGGTGATGGGGGCGGTGGCCTGCTGAACGAAGCATCGAAGAGCCTGTTCCGGCGCGCGGGCAATCCGAACGTTCGTTACGGCTCCAAGTGAAAGTCAAAACGGTTCTCGTCGACGCGCTTGATCTCTGCCGTGAGAGTCGATTCCGTGTTGAACTGGCCGGGAATGTAATCCTGGTACTGCGGTCCCATCGCGTCCGGCGGTGATTGCCCGACCACTCGGGCCGCGCGGATCTGAACCCGTTTGGGTCCCGGGGTCGCCTGGAGTCGATAGGTTCCGTCTTCGATCCTGCCGGCATTGGGTGCCGAGGGAGAATCGGTCGGAAGGAAGAGGATTTGGCCGTTCGACACCGCCTGGCCGTCGAAGGAAACGCTGCCCGAGACCGGATAGGTCGTCTGCTCGCGGCAGCCCATCGCGACGAGCAACGCACCAGCCAGGCAGGCATTACGGAGCGCGTTCTGTCGCGCGGGGGCAATTTGCTCCGCTCCACGGCGAAGCGGCCGTCTAGAAACTATTGGCAATCGTCTCGCCTCCGGCAATCGTCCCTAGTTGCAGGTAGAGCGTGGGATCAACGTCGTTGGCGATAAAACGTATCGAACCGTCGACCATGCCGGCGTTGACGCCTCCGGGATGATCGCTGCGGGCGTACATGACGATGTTCGTATTGGTGCTGATGCAGGGGGCGGCAGGGACGGTGTTCTGACAGTAGTTGAGCGCGTCGGGGACCGTCGTGTTCGGTGGGTATTGGGTGCTGAACACAACGGCCCCCTGGTCGGCCGGATTCCAAAATCGGCCGCGGACGTCATGACCGGAAGAGTAGCCGCCAGTCAGCGTGTCGAGCGCTACTAGAATCTCGCTGTCGAGCAGGGTGGTTGAAGTGCCGTCGAGGATCCGCTTGATCGTCGTGGCGTTCTTGTAGAGGAACACTCCGCTGAGCGTATCTCCGAACGATCCATTCGGGTTGAACGAGGTCGAGGCGGCACAGCCCACATAGTTGGTGTGAAAGCCCTGGTCGCTGCCCGGTCCGAGGTCCTCATGGGTTTGCGTCTTCGGACTGTTGACGTCCGAGGGACAGTAAAACGTGGGCAGGATCGCCATCCGATCGGGCGCGTTCCACCAGGGCGCGGTTCCGCCCGCGTTGAACCAGTCCATATAACGTTCGTAGACGGCGTTTTCCTCGGTGAAGGGCAGGATGAAGAACAGCCAGTGGCGGCGGTCTCCGCCGCCATCGGCGCCGAAGTAGCCGACCGAACCGACGGGAAACGCTTTGTGCGCGTCGTGAAAATTGTGGCAGGCAAGACTCAATTGCTTGAGATTGTTCTGACATTGAGATCGCCGCCCGGCCTCGCGGGCGGCCTGCACGGCCGGCAAGAGCAGCGCAATCAGAATGCCGATGATCGCGATCACCACAAGCAGCTCAACGAGCGTGAAACCGCGGCGTAAGCGTTGCATGCAATTCTTTGAGTATAAATGACCGCACGACCCCTGAGTCGCAAGACCCAGGCGTCGCTCCGCGAGATCGGTTGTCGCACGACTGAGAGTTACCTGCGGCGCCGCACGACGAAAAACAATCCACAGGCCGCCACGCAGCCCAGCACCACCGATGACGGCTCGGGCACGACGACGCCGATGACCTGAAATTCGTTCAGCCCGCCGGAGTAGTGTCCGGTGCCCACGACGGCCGAAAGTTGAACGTACTCGATATATTGATAGGATCCCAGATTGGCACCGCTGGGATTGAAAACATCGAACGTGATGCTGCCCGATGTCGGGGGCGTGAGCACTGAGTTGACAAGGGTGACGGGACTCACCAGGTACGTTCCGTTGTCATCGACTCCCAGAACCCCAGCAGTCCCACTGCCGAGAGTGTTCGACGCCAGGACTTCGAAGGTGTCGCCCTGACGATCGCCATAGACGCCATTGTCCGTATTGGCGATACGAATCTGTCCGATGGGCGAAGGCGCACCGAGATCCAGGATAAAGAATTCGGTACCCGTCGAATAGTTCAGCCAGTAGCTTCCATCATTGTAATTTTCCGATGCAGTAACACCCAATTGATTCGTTGTGACCCCCTGGCCGTCGTCAACGTTGGCCACGACGAAGTTGGGACCTATGAGGTTACCGATGCTCGATTGGTTAATAACCGGCGCGTTGAGCGCGATATTCGTGGCCTGCGCCACACTCTGGCCCAACAGCGCCACCGCAACGAAAGTTACAAAGACTCGCATGACAGACTCCTCAGGTGAAAAAAAGTAGGAAACAGTTTCTAGGACGCTAGCACACAACAATGACCGCTTCGCAATGCTCCCCATTTGTCGATCAGGGCCCCGGCCGTCCGGTCGCGCCGGGAATCGCGAACACCTGCACCTCGTTCAAGCCGGCCGAAATGCCGTACCAACTGGTGATTTCCACCTTCACATATCGGGCGCGGGTTGGCCGCGGCAGGATGAGGCATTGCATCTCGATGGGATTTTGGTTGGCCACATTGGGCAGATCGAACTCGGCAATCGGCACAAAGCGATCGCCGTCCGACGACAAACTGAGTCGCACGCCCCGTGTGCCTCGGTCGTTGCTCTGACGGTTGTGCGTGTTCTGGATCGCGATCGCGGCGATGTCATGGTTCGATTCCAGATCGATCGTCAGTTCAGGCGAGATGTTAAGAGGATTTGCCAACCAGAACGACCAATCGGCGGGCGCGCCGGTATCGTTCAGCCGCCCATCCACCGCGTTTTCAAGAGGAAACACCTCCTGGGGACCGTCGACGTGGAACCCCGGCCGGCCGTTTTGTTGCGGCGCGAACACCGGCTTTCCTTGGGAAACCAGGATTGGGCGACGATCCGGTCTGTGCCCGACAAAATGTCTGGCAATCAACCTTTCCGGGTCCCAATGCTCGAGGACAACGGCGTCCCGGTCCGGTGCCGGGCGAACGGGTTGTTGGATGACGGCGCTCAGCGAAGAGAAATCGGCGGTTCCCAATTTCGCCGGTTCGACCCTTTGGTCGGCCGAAATGCGCACGGCTTGCCCGGCTTTGAGCACCAGCGGTGCGGGTCGATCCTCGGCCTGACCCTCCGCGCCGCCAGCCTCCGCGCCGCCAGCCTGGACACGACTGAGTGCCACGGCGCCATTTGTCACGTGGACTTCCGTCTGGCCATCCGGTTGGACGTCGACGCCGAACTCGGTTCCCAGGTCAATCACGTCTGTCCTGGGGGTTGCGACCGTGAAACCGATCGCTTCGTGCGGCACGCGCACCAACAGCCGACCTGTCGCCAGAGCGAACCGTGTCGACGACTTCAGCGACGCCTGAACGGGGCCTTCCAGGGCCAGCCGCACGCCGGATGCGAAGGTGATCTCCGCCACCCCGCCCAGCAAATTCAGCGGCTGACCGGGCCTCAGATCCGCGCTGCGGTCCGGACCATTCAAGAGCAGCGTCTGTCCGTCGGCCCAGCGGCAGTTCGAATCGCACGTCAAGCGGGCAAATTGCGGACGCAAAGCCTGCGCTGGGTTTCTGCCGGCCGTTGTTGTGGCCTGGGGGGGTGTCGTGGCTTGGGCTTGCAGCGGACCGCGATTGGCACGCAACTGGCGAACCTGTTCCACCACGACCACCGCCAGCAGGCCGCCGAAGTAGCAAAGCAACCCGCCGGCCACCGCCAGCACGATGACTTTGGACGAGGCGCCGAACTGACCTATCCAATGCAGGGTTTCCCCGAGGAACCCAAGCATGGGCAGCTTTGCGTTTCGACGTGTCGACTCGCCGTCCCGCGTTGGGTCGCCGTCCCGCGTTGGGTAGTCGTCGGACGCCCCGATCGAAAGAATCAAACCCGCCGACATGACTCGGGCCTGCCAGGCCATGTCCAGCATTTCCTGCTGACGGTTTTCGCTTTCAGCCAGCCGGGCAAACAGGTCTGCCTGGCCAGCGGAGTCCAATTCGCCGGCCAAATGCCGCGCTGCGAGGTCCAGGAACGAGTCGGAGAGCTCGTCCGGTTGGTGGTCAGGCATTTGCGTCCCTCAGGCGAAGTTCGACACATTTGCGCAGCCGGCCATGAATCCGCGAGATCGACTGATAGACCGCTTCGACGTTGCGGTTCAGGAAATGTGCGATTTCTCCGGTTTTTCGGCCTTGCACGTATCGCAAGCGGAGAATTTCGCGATTTCTCTCGCTGAGGCGACGGACACACTCATCGAGAGCATCCATTGCCGCGGCATCGGAGGAAGTCAGCCGGGGTCGCAGGAATTGAAGCTCGAGTTGGTCGGCAACGGAATCTTCCAAGGTCGTCGGCAATCGAGATTTCGTGCGCCGGGCCTTGAGCGCTTCGTTCCGCGCGGCACGAATCAGCCAGTGCACCAGCTTGTACTCATCTGCGACGTCGACCCCCTTTTTGATGGCGACCAAAGACAATTGCTGCATGGCATCTTCGGCCAACTGGGTGTCGCCAACGATCGTCCAGATGTACGAAAACAGCCTATTGTGCTGTTGCATAAGGACTTGCACGACAGTTCCGACTTCCAG
Organism: uncultured Planctomycetaceae bacterium; assembly: GCA_963793635.1. Lineage (GTDB taxonomy): Bacteria > Planctomycetota > Planctomycetia > Pirellulales > PALSA-1355 > CAWCAX01. The sequence goes on along the minus strand of CAWCAX010000004.1, from coordinate 1,586,357 downwards.
AGCCATTGGCACCCCGTCGTCTTGGCCAAGTGTTCGACAACGCTCCCAGCAAGATAGCTCCGCGGCAGAAGTAAATCTCGACAGACAAAATCAAAGAAAAATGCCGCTCCGTAGGTTTTTCGCTTCCCGTTGGCAGTCGCTGATCCGCAGCGCGACGGAACCGCGGCTGGGCAAAATTCCCGCGACGCTCCAACCCTGTTGAGAGCCATGCTTTAGGCGGGGTACTAAAACCGTCGCCCAGTGGCGGGCAGATCGCCCCCCATTCAAGTAGCGCTGGCCGGCGCCCTCGCGAGAGAGAACGCCGGAGCGGAGTGCGACTGGCTCACACCGGCAAGGGGAAAGGCGGAAGATTAAAGGATGAAGGCGGAAGGATGAAGGATGAAAAACGAGGACAAAAAATAAAACGAGGACAGAAAATGCAGTTTCCGTCCTCGTTTTTCATCCTTCCGCCTTCATCCCCCTCCTTCCGCCTTAATTGCCGCGGCCCCGGCCAGCCCGAGCGGCTCCGCGATGTCGCTCATGGCGTCGATCACGAACTGGATGTGATCGTCGAGTTCGAGGCCCAGATCGGCGGCGCCGCGGGCGATGTCCTCGCGGCCGACGCTTTGGGCGAAGCTCTTTTGCTTGAGCTTTTTACGCACACTGGCAGCCTGCATGCCGCGAATGCCCTCGGGCCGCAGGCGAGCGACCGCCGTGATGAAGCCGGCCAGTTCATCGCAGGCGTAGAGGGTCTTGTCGAGCAGCGAGATCCGGGGGCAGTCGATCAGATAGTCGGCATGCGACTTGATGGCGTAGATCACCTCGGGCGGGTAGCCGCGCTGGCTGAGAATTTTTTGCGCCGACCAAGGGGTGATCCGGCGGATTCGGCCAGCGCTCATAGTCGAAATCGTGCAACAGGCCGACGATGCCCCAGGTGTCGTCATCGGCGCCGAACTTGCGAGCATAGGCTCGCAGGGCCGCTTCGACCGCCAACATGTGTTTCCGCAAGCTGTCGCTCTGGGTGTACTCGCAGACCAGAGCATGCGCCTCCTCGCGGTTCACTCGCTGAGTCCCCCCTCTTCGTCCTGACGTGACCTACCGCCTATCCGAGAACCGTTGGGGACTGGCTCATTTTGCGGTGCCCTGGGAGCAAAATGTGCCTGTCCCCTTCTCCCGGACGGTTCTTGGATAGGCTCTTACCGCGATTCCGTGCGACGTCCCGATTGCGGATCGTCGACGCTTTCCAGCGATGGTCCCCCCCCGGATAACTTGTCGTCCGAGGTCTCGCTGCCTGTAGAATCGCTGCCTGCGGCATCGGTGCCGGCGGAACTCTCGTCGGTTGCTTCGTTGGCCGAGGCCTTCACGGCGTCGGGGTCGGCGTCGGTTTCCTCGCCGGCTTCAACGGCCAGATTGGGCGGGGTCTCTTCGCGCCACGGTTTGTGCTGGCGGTAGCTTTCGAGTTCTTTGGCCAGTTGCTCCTTCATTTCCCTGCCGCGGCCAAGTTCGACAGCTTTTTCCGACCAGCTCATGGCAGAGGCGAAATCGCCTGTCTCGGCGTAGCTGGCGGCCAGCGTGCTGAGGATGTGGGCCTGTTTGTATTCGGTCAACTTGCAGGCTTCGGTGGCCAATTCGATGGCCCGCTTGCCGTCTCGCAGGTTATCGTCGGTCGAGGTTCCCAAGAGCCAAGCGAGGTTGTTCAGGATGCCGGAGTCCTCGGGTTGCAGCTTGAGCGCGGCTTCGTAGTCGGCAAGTGCTCCGGCCTGTTTGCCGATCGCCAGATAGGCGTCGGCCCGGCCGCGATAGGCCATCCAGTTCTTGCCGTCCTTGGCCAGCACTTCGCCTAGCGTGTCGACCGCCTTTTGCGGCTGCTTGTCGGCGGCATAGAACAGACCCAATTGCAACATCAGGTCGGTATTTGCCGGGGTTTCGATATTCAATTCTTCCAGGTCGCTGATGGCCTGATCGAAACGGCCGGTGCCGGCCGCCAGCACGGCGTGCAGCTTCAGCGCGTCCTCCATGCCCGGGCTCAGACGCAACACCTGGTTGACGTCGATCAGGGCTTTGTCGATTTTGTGGTCCTGCTGGTAGACGCGGGCGCGCAGCAACAAGATGTCGACCGACCGCGGCTGCAGATCGAGGGCCTTTTCTAGTTCAACCAGCGCTTTGTCGTTGTCTCCGCGGATGGCATGAATTCGGGCGCGATGCGAGTAGGTTAGGGGGGCGTCGGGGGCCAGTTCGACGGCCTTGTCGAGCGACTCGAGGGCGGCGTCATAGTCTTTCTGCATGAACTGCGCGACCCCCTTGGCCTCGAAGGCGTCGGCGCTGGCTGGGTCCAGTTCGATCGCCTTGTTCAGATCGGCCAGGGCCAATTCGAGCTTGTCCTTGAGCAGATAATACATCCCGCGCGAGCGGGCGGCCTCGGCACTCCGCGGCGCGAGCGCGACCGCCTGGTCGTAGTCGGCCAGCCGCTCCGCGTCGTCGTCACTCAAGCTGGCCCGAATCAGCAGCGCCTTGCTGCGGGCCGCCGGATCCTTCTCGGTCAGCCGCACCGCCGCATGCATGGCTTCCAGGCCCTGCTTGCGATCGCCGCCGGGCAGCGCATTGAGCCGTCCGAGCATGTATTGGGCGTCGGCCTGTTGGGAGTCGAGCTTGATCGACTCCTCCAGATCCGAGAGGGCCAGTCGCCGCAATTCCGGCCAGGCCCGCGGCGGCGCCGGGCGATCGAAGATCTCGCCGCACATGATCTCCGCCCGCTGGGTCAGCGTGCCGGCCAGCATTTCCGAGGCAAACTTCGTGTTTTGTTCGTCCAGCCCCAATCGTAGCGAACTACGGCACAAGCGGATGACCTCGCCCAGGTCGTCCAGACTATCGGCCGTGAGCTTGGCCTCGGTCGCTTGATCCAAGGCAGCTTGTCCCTCGTTTTCAGCCCGAGCACTGGTGGGATGAAAGACGCCAGGCCACGAGAACGCCAAAAACCAAATCGCAAGCCAACAGACCCGGTGGCGCGACATACATAAGCTCCTTTGCGATCCCTAGCCAGCAATGCGCGTGTTTGATCGAAACGCGCAGTGAAGCAACCCTAGCGCATTATGCCGCGCTTCGCCAAACGACGCTATGCGAGTTACCGCAGTCGCCAGCGTGCCGTCGGATTGATGGAAGACGCCACCCCCCCGATGTCAGTCCGCAGATGCGATGGCGTCTGGAGGCACTGCTCAGGAATCCTGGGGGCGGCTAACTTGGTCGGCCGTTTTCGGTTACTCGATTTATGGGGCAGCACGTTATGGGGCAGCGCGACGTTGAATAGGGCAATCTGACGGCGCAGGTCGAAACCTTTGGCAAAATGGCAATTATGTCGAGGCAGGGATTCCTGCTGCGGTCGAACATGGGTCGGTCGATGCGACCGCCAAGTTGCCGTGGCAAGGAACCTGCGAGTTATTGGAACCCCGACCCCGAAGCGCGCCGACTCCGCGGTCGAGTGGCCGCTAGCTGGCGGAAGGCCGCCGGGCCGGCGCTGAGGCGGTTGTGTGGTTTGTCACCCCCTCAGGGCCGCAGCACGAGGTTTCCGCTCAGCCGGCGCACCAGCCGGCGCATCTCCAGCACGCTCAGCGTAGCCAAGACCTGTTGGACCGGCAACCGGCTGGCCACCACCACGGCGTCGACGGTCGTCGGTTCGCTGCGCACGGCGGCCAAAACCTGCTGCTCCACCTCGTTCAGCGCCAGTTCGGCCGGATGATGGATCTCGCGGCCATCGGCCTGCATGGCCGGCGTGACCAGTGGGCCCAACTCTTCCAACACGTCGTCGGCCGTCTCGACCAGTTTGGCCCCGTCGCGAATCAGCCGATGGCAGCCGTGCGCCAGGCGATTGTCGACCCGGCCGGGCACGGCGAACACCTCGCGCCCCTGCTCCATCGCATGACGCGCCGAAATCAAGGCGCCCGACTGCGTCGAAGCTTCGACCACGATCACGCCCAACGACAGCCCGCTGATGATCCGGTTGCGCTGCGGAAAGGCTCCCGCCAAGGGCGGGCTGTGGGGCGGAGCCTCGCTGATCAGCGCTCCCTGGGCCGAGACTTGAGCGGCCAGGGCGGCGTGTTCGGGCGGGTAAAGATTCAGCAGACCGCTGCCGAGCACCGCGATCGTGCGTCCTCCGGCCGCCAGCGCGCCGCGATGGGCGGCGGCGTCGATGCCCCGCGCCAGTCCACTGACGATCGTCAGGCCGGCGCGGGCCAGGCTGGCCGCCAGCCGCTCGGCCTGGGCCAGACCGTAATGCGTGGCGTGCCGCGAACCGACGATGGCGATCGACAGGGCATCCTCGGGGCGGAACTGTCCCTGCATGAACAGCACGGGGGGCGGATCGTGAATCTCGGTCAGCAGCCGCGGGTAAGAGCTGTCGGCATCGGTCAGGATCTGGATCGCATGCTCGCGGCAAGTCGCGAGCACCTTGTCGACGTCGATTTCGTCCCGCGCGGCGGCCAGCCGGCTGGCCAACTTCGGCCCGATGCCGGGCACTTCGCGCAACTGGCTGGGGGCCGCATCGAGCACGGCCGCGGCGGCGCCGAAACGCTCCAAAAGGGCTTTGCGCAGCCGCGGTCCCACGCCGCTCACGAGCGCCAGTTGCAAGACGTCGGTCAAGGGTTCGGCGGACTGCCGCAGAGACTCGTCCATCGCAGGATTCGGCTGGCCTTGATCCTTGTTAGGTGCAAGTTAGATTTCCGGATCGCGGACTCCCATGCCCGCTTGGAGGTCCGCGGGCATCACGTGCCGTGCTGCTGGACCGCACGCGGCCGGATTTGCCGCTGCGACCAATCTACTCGACGCGCAGCTCGAATGCGACTTGCGTCCCCGAGACAGCTTTTGGCCCCTGACCGGGGCAAACAGGTTCCTGGGGCCAGGCTATCCGCTCGATTGCCGGTGCGTATGATTAACGGCACGCAGGGGGTCTCGGGCCGCCGCGTGGGTCGGGCCTCGAAGGGTGCGATATCACGTAGGGTCCGCTATGTGCGTTTGAAATTAGTTCACACGCTGACAGCGGACCCTACAACGCTGACCAGCAGGCGCTCCTGGCAACGATCATTGCAAACCACGATCTGTACCCGCCGGTCGCCGGAACGGCTTTTCGGCGTCGACTCGCAGTGCCGGTTTCATTAGCATAGTAGGTTCGTTCTGCTGCCCCCGAGGCGTGGGAGAATCGCAACGATGCTCGATCAAGAAGTCCGCCGCTGGACGGCCACCGATGCCGCCGAACTGTACGACGTCGGCCCGCTGGGGCAAGGGCTATTTCTCCGTCGCCGAATCGGGACACGTGCTGGTCCATCCGACCAAGGAGCCCAGCCGCTTCATCGATCTGAAGCAACTGGTCGACGGACTGCAACTGCGGGGCATCGATCTGCCGATCCTGATCCGCTTCGCCGGCATCCTGAAGCATCGGCTGGGCGAAATTCACGACGCCTTTCAAGCCGCCATCAACGAACACAAATACACCGGCCGCTACTGTTGCGTGTATCCGATCAAGGTCAACCAGCAGCGGCAGGTGGTCGAAGAAGTGGTGCGCTTCGGCAAGCCGTTTCAGTTCGGACTCGAAGCCGGCAGCAAGCCCGAGCTGCTGGCCGTCATCGCGATGACCGGCAACGACACGCCGATCATCTGCAACGGCTTCAAGGACGCCGAGTTCATCGAGATGGCGATGCTGGCCCACAAGATCGGCCGCAAGATCATTCCGGTGGTCGAAAAATATACCGAGCTCGAACTGATCCTCAAGTTCGCCGAAAAAATCGGCGTGCGGCCGACGTTCGGCATTCGCATCAAGCTGGCCGCCCGCGGCTCGGGGCGCTGGCAGTCGTCGGGCGGATATCGCTCCAAGTTCGGGCTGACGGTCAGCGAAATTTTGCGGGCGCTGGGCGAACTTAAGACGCGCGGGCATGGAAGATTGCTTCAAGCTGCTGCACTTTCACTTGGGCAGCCAGATCACGAACATCCGCCAGATCAAAGGTGCGCTCAACGAGGCCGTGCGGGTTTACGTCGAGCTGCACAAGCAAGGCGCCGGGCTCGAATATCTGGACGTCGGCGGCGGGTTGGGCGTCGATTACGACGGCTCGCAGACCAATTTCGAATCGAGCGCCAACTACACGCTCCAAGAATATGCCAACGACGTCGTCTATCACGTGCAAAGCGTGTGCGACGAGGCCGGCCGTGCCGCATCCCACGATCATTTCCGAGAGCGGCCGGGCCGTAGTGGCCTATCACAGTGCGCTGGTCTTCGGCGTGCTGGGCGTGGCCGGACTGGGCGAGAACGATATTCCCAAGCAACTGCCCGACGACGTCGAACAGCCGCTTCGCGATCTGCTCGACACGTATCATCACATTACGTCGCGCAACGTGCTCGAGGCCTATCACGACGCCCAGCAGTCGCTCGACATGGCGCTGAACCTGTTCAATGCCGGCTACCTGCCGCTGGTGCAGCGGAGCATGGCCGAGAACCTGTTCTGGGCCATCGGCCACAAGATTCAGCGGCTTGACCAAGACAGATGGAGTTCGTGCCCGAGGAGCTGGAAGGGCTCGACGCGCTGCTTTCCGACACCTACTTCTGCAATTTTTCGCTGTTTCAATCGATGCCCGACAGTTGGGCCATCAAGCAATTGTTCCCCGTGATGCCGATCCACCGGCTCAACGAACGGCCGACCCGGCACGCCGTGCTGGGGGACATCACGTGCGATTCGGACGGCAAGATCGAGCAGTTCATCGACCGCCGCGACGTGAAAAAGACACTTCCTTTGCACAATTTCACGGGCGAGCCCTATTACCTGGGCGCGTTCTTGCTGGGGGCCTATCAGGAAATCCTCGGCGACATGCACAACTTGTTCGGCGACACGAACGCCGTCCACGTGAGCATGGACGACGAGGGGGAAGTCGTGCTGGAAACCGTGATCAAGGGAGACACGGTCCGCGAGGTGCTCGACTACGTCGAGTTCAACGTCGAAAGCCTGATGCGGCAGCTGCGCAGCTCGATCGAAGTGGCCGTCCGCGAGTCGCGGATCGGCTACGAAGAAGCCGGCCGCTTCCAGCGCTTCTACGAAGACGGCTTGCAGGGCTATACCTATTTGGAAGAGCCGAAAGAACGCTGACGTCCGCTTTCGCCAAAACTGGGCATCCGTGCCGCTTCGTGGAATTGCTGCGATTGCGCGCGGCCGAACTACAGGCTGCCGACGTTGACGCTCACCCCGTCGTGGCGGTCGCCAAGCGATTGGTAGGTGGTCTGGTCGATGTCGTCGCTTAGGAAATGCACCGACCCGTCGCAGAACACGAATTGGGCTCCCCCGCTGTGCGACGATTTGAAGCCCATCGTCGTGTTCCAAGCGTTCTGCATGTCCTGGCAACCGATGCCGCCGACGCCCGGGTTGTTGGGCACTCCGTTCTCGCCGGGGCAGGTGGGATAGTTGATGGGTGCGGTGGTGGCGAACCACAGGCCTTCGCTGTCGGCCCAACCAAAGTCCCACAGATACCCGCTGCACCAGGCGCGGACTTCGCCCATGGCAATCGTCTTCGATGTGCCGTCGGAAATGTCTTTGAAGCGCGCCGACCAGGTGCAGCGGGCGAACACGCCCGAGATGCGATCGGGCCAAGGGCAATCGGAGCGCGCGTTGCCGGCGTAATAATTGCAAGACAGTCCCTTGCTCGTGTAACTGAACCAATCTTCGCCGTCGTGATCGTCGTCGTACAGCGCGCCGCCGCTGGGGACGATCGTCGCCATGTTGCAGCCCGAACCCGACTGCATGAGCTGCGAGCCGAGGCAGCCTGCGTAGTTGGTCATGCCCTTGCCGCTGGGATACGCGTAACCGACGTACGGATCGCTCGGACAGATGTAATCGGGAATCGTTTGGGCTCCCAGGGCCACGCCGTTGAAGACCTGAAAGGCAGGCTTCGTCGCCGACTTGAAATCGATCTGGTTGTACCAGGAGCGGTCTTCCAGGAACGGCAGCAACAGCACCAAGTGCGAGGCCCACTCGCGATTGTCCCCGATCCAGGTGCCGTTTGAATCTTCGACCACTTGATTGACGTTGCACGGCAGCGTGCGCTGGGCCGCGTTATAGTTCTGCAGCGCCAGGCCGAGTTGCTTGAGATTATTGGCGCACTGGCTGCGGCGGGCCGCTTCGCGCCGCCTGCACGGCCGGCAGCAGCAGCGCGATCATGATGCCGATGATCGCGATCACCACCAAAAGCTCGATGAGGGTAAGTCCGCGCCGCGGACCAGAGGCACTGACGGCGTGGCCCCGACGCACGGCGTCGACGCGACATCGCGGCGTCGGCCGGGCACGTTTCACGAGTGATTTCAACTGGCAGCCGCCGTTCATCCTGGACAGGGGTAAGCCGGCCTGTGACAGCCCGCAAATCTCCGCTGGCAATTGCAGATTATATCTTTTTGATCAGCGACCGCTCCGGCGACGGCGGCCAGCGTGGATCGCCAGGCCGGCAGCCCCTACGCCAAGCAGTATCAGCGAGCCCGGCTCCGGGGTCTGGATCGTGTAGCTCAACCGCACGTTGTCGAACATACCGTCAAATCCGAGTTGCCTGAGCACAATCGTCAGGTCGCCCGACGCAGTGGGATCCGTGTCGACGGTCAGCGTCAAATCCTCGAATATCCCGAAGGAGAATGTCCCGCTGCTGACGGGGGTGCCCAAGACTGTTCCCGTGTCGGAGCTCCCGTTGACCAGCGAGAGTTGCATGTTCCCCGCGGTCTCGCTACTTCTATTCGCGACGGCGACGGTGAGGGTGTAAATGGCATGCGGGACGATCGCGCCGACGTCCTGGTAGGCGTCGTTGTTCGTGGCACCGCTGTTAATATCCAGGGCCTGCGGACCCATTGCCGGCAACGGCAGATTCGCAGCGGTCGAATTCGGGAAATAGGCGTTGATGGGATTCAAAATGATGACGCTTGTTCCCCCGGGGGTCCATTGGTCGCCCGCGACCAGGTTACCATAAGCACCGTCAGCATATACCGTGTTTTCAAACGAGCTGTTCAGAACCGTGACGGGTGTCGCGTGAACGGCCGTCGCCGCGCCGAACAATGCCAGGATCACCAAACCAAAGAACCGACCGCACGAGACTCGCTTGATTGCACACATGAGCATTCTCCTCAAAAACTTCGGGTAGATAGAAACGCCGTGGCCCGAACGATTCGGGTCACAAAAAAAACCGAACACTGTTGTCAATCCTGCGGCCCGGGTTTACGGCCGCACCTCCAGTCGCGCGTCGATCCACGCAGGCTGGTCTCCCCCCGGTCCGTCGCCGGCCGTTGTGGAGACCAGAGTCAGATACCTGTCGGTGAGAGCGATCGAAACGTGAAAGGAAACGATCGGGCCGTTGTAGCGGAGCGGTTCTCCCACCGGCGAATCCACCGACCAACGTCCGTCCCGCTCCACGACAGCCACCTGAGCGCCGTTGAGGAACGCCTCGCGCACGCCGGTGGCAGTCGATACGATCACGACCATGTGCATCGATGTCGCCTTCTGCGACACCCAGTGGTCGTTGAGGCCGGCCCGCTCGCAAACGAAGTTGAAGCCCTTTCCTTGCAGGTGGCCGGCGGCGCGGAGGTCGTCAAGTTGAAAGGTGACAAAGGTATTACCAGTTTGGCAAATTCCGTCTTCGAGGCGTCCTTCCGTGTCGAGGGACGTACCGCTCACCCGAATCCCGGCGCTGCTATCGAGGTTGCCGTCCAATCTCCAGGCATCGTTGACCACATAAGGCAGTCCATAGGATTCCCAGCCGACGTTCGTAAAATCGAAGGAGATGTGGGGAGCGATCTCCTGCACGGCATCGCCCCCGGCAATCACCCGATCGACCCCTAAATCGGTGGCATCGGCGCCGGCTCCGAAGGTGTCGGTCCGCATGGCATCGGCCAACGGCACGTGCGGATGATCGTCGAACAGGTTGCCGAGCCGGATCGGCTCGCCGTGCAAAAAGGGATTCAAATCTGGCTGCGTTGGGTTGCCTTGGTCGGCCAGTGCAATCCTGGCGCGCATTTTTGTGAATCGGCCACCATCATGCCTGATCGATGCGGCCTGCCGTCCATCGGCCGAAATCCGCACCGCCTGGCCGGCGGTAATCCTTTGGCTCTGATGCTCCGCGGCGGAGCCCGGCTTCAACGATTTCACTTCGATCATTCCTTGGAGCACATGCACGTCGGTCTTGCCGACCGTATCGACCTCGACGCCGAACTCGGTTCCCAGGTCGACCAGTTCGGCTGTTGGCGTGCCGACGGTGAAGCCGCGGGCCTGTCTGGGGACATAGGCCACCAGGCAGCCGCGCGAAAGGTTCATACGTCGGCCGGACTGGGGCATGAATTCGGCCGGTCCTTCGACCCAAACGCGCGCCCCCCCGTCGAACTCGATTTCGACCGTGCCCGACTCCAACAGCGATGCCCCGTTGGGGAGTTGCGTGGTCGGAGAGCGCCCCGGCCGATGAACATGGTCGTCGGCAATGATGCGTGCCCCGGAGGACTGGTTGGCCCCGGCGGGCACCGCCAGACGCACGGAACTGGCCCACCGGGCCAGCGGGATCAGGGCCATCACGACGACGAAGTAGCCACCCAGCACCAGCACCAGGCTCAGCCCGAGCAAACGAGCGGGCAACGCGCCGGTCAGCCAACCGAGGTGCGCAATCGGCGCCGGGCGCGGCAGTGGATCCTGCGTCGGCTCGGCGAGCGTGGGCTCGGCTGCGTCCACTGCCGTCCCGACACCGGGCGTTGTTTCATTGCATTCGACGTAATGGTGCCGGAAGGCCCACTCCAGTCCGCCGTGAATCTGCATGTAACCGAGATAGTAGGCCAGCGCCTGCTCGTCGGCCGCGACAAGCTCTTGGAGCCGCTCAAGTCGGATTTGGTCGGCTTCGCCGCTGCAGTACAAGCCCAGTAGTTCGGCCAGATCGGTCGGTATTTCGGGGGACGAGTTCATGCGTGCTCCTCTTGAGCCATAGCCCGCTGCACACATTGCCGCAAAGCCTCGCGGATGCGGTGCAGGCGCCGATAAATGACCGCCGTCGGCTTGCCCGCCGCATCGGCCACATTTTTGATCTTCACCCCGGCGCGATAGCAGGCCTCGATCAGTTCTCGGTCACGGTCTGCAAGTCGTTCCAGGCAGCGTGTCAACGCACTTTGGCGGGGCGCAGACTCGATGCGTGCCATTTGGTGGCTGGCCAGCAGGTCGACGAATTTTTCGTCGAAGCGCAAGGGACTGCGGGCCTGGCGTTTCACGTAGTTGTCGACGAGGAATCGTGCGATCTGACAGGCCCAGGCGAGGAAGTTGGTCCCGGTCTGAAATTCGGCCGCCTTGCGAAGAACAACCAGGCCGGTTTCCTGCAACAGGTCCTCGGCGTCGGCCTGATTCGAGACGAGCGATCGAATGAAGCCGTAGATTTGCGACTGGCAGCCCAGAAACAGAGGTGCGATCTGTTCCACATCGCTCGGAATGAGCGGCGCAGCGTCCCTGGCATCACTCATGAGCGGCTCCACTAGATGCGGCACGTCTTAAACATCGCGGAAAAGGGCATTCTGCCTCCAGCGACACGCCTTTGCCCATGATTCGAGGCAGGCAGCCCGCAGCCTTGGCAGCTTTTCAGAATGCTGCCCGGGATCGGGCAAACGCTCTGCAAGAATAACCTCGCCGGCGGCGGCAATTTTCGCGCAATTTTTGGGAAAATATTCGGATTTCGCGAAATAGGCCCTGATTTCGCGAAACCCCTGTCGAATCGGGATCCGCTGTATGTCAGTGCAGCATGCGAACCTCCCCGCTTCGAGACGAAACGTGATCGCGGCCCGCTTGATCGACCTCGCCCGCGGCCGGTTTATCCGGCACCACCGCTGCCGCCGGCACCGCACGGGGCGATCTGTGACAGGTTTGCCGGTTGGCCTGCCGGCAGTCTTTCGCTGACTCGCAAAATCTACGTGTTGCGTTTGCACATCACCGGACACGTTGTAGAGTTGCATTACGTAGACATTCCTGCCGGCACCGACGCGCCAATCGTTGCCTGCCGCACAAACCACACCCTCCCCCCTACGCCTCGTCGAGGCTTGCCATGCGAAAACTATTGCTGCTATCTGCCGCTTTGATCGTGGTGTCCCAGGCCGCCGGTTGCAGTTGCTGCCGTGCCCTGATCGAATGCGAACAGAGTAAGAATCAATGGCTGCGCGACCACTGCTGCAGCTGGTTGCATCACAACCGGGCCGCGGCCGTTGCTCCGCTGACCGTGGTGCCGGCCGCGATACCTTACTGTCCGCCGCAGCAGCAGGTGGTAGTGGCTCCGCCGCAACAGCCAATTTACGTCTCTCCGTCGCAACCGCCGGTCATCGCGGCGCCGATGATGGCCGCGCCCCGCCGGTCTGCGCACCGGTGGCTATTTGCCCGCAGACCCAGGTCTATCCGTCGGTCAACGTCTGCCCGCCCATGCAGTGCATGCCCGCCGAGCAATATTGCCCGCAAGTCTACGGCGATCCGTGCGACCAGATTTGCGAGCCGATGTGGGGTGCATTCCCTGGTTTGTAGTGATTAGGCGGCGACGCGATAGCAGTTCGAACCGGTTTGCAGGGCTTGCCAGCGGCGCCAAAACGGACCCAACGGGTCCGAGTCGCTGAGGCAGTCGGCCCGCAGTTGCAGGACGGCGTCACCGCTGCTGCGGCACCAGAACTTCTCGCTGCCCTTGATGCGTCGGTTGACCAGCTTGATCGTGGATTCGATGTGGCTGCTGGTCAGCGGCAAGCCTTCTCGACGGTAGTCGGGGTACTGCATCCGCGTTTGGTTGTTCGTGTAGTAGGTCACGGCTCGCGCCACACGTTGGCGTGGATCGTTCGGTTCGGCGTCGTTGCTCGGCGGCCCGAGCTGTCGCTGAAGTTCCTCCAAGGCCTCGATGACCTGACCGACGTTCCCTTGCCAAATCTGCTTGGCCCAGGATCGATAGGACCGGCCTTGGTCTACGGCCATCGCGGCCGACCAAGCGTAGCTTAGCGCATGCATCAGATCGAGAATCCGAGTCGCGCGCGGAAAGTGCCGCCGGGCAATCTTCCAATTGACGGCGAGCCCGTCAGCGACGAAGGCCTGACGCGGCGCTATCGCGAATCCCAGTTGCCAAGCCCGGGCTTCGAGCTGCCAACCGAAAGTCTCCGCCTCGTCGCTGCTGGCGACGACCTCACGCGACAATAACTGCGGCGGCTCGTAATCGGGAGACGAATGCTCGGCCAGTTCCGTCTCCGCGGCGGAAGGCTCGGAATCGCTCGTTTTCTCGGCGATTTTAGCCAGTTCGGCCACCACCGCCGCAGTCGACAGCCACTCGGGGAATTCGGGATTCGGGTCGTGGTCGTGCGTGTCGCTGCGCATCGAGAGCAAGCAGCCGACCTTCGTTTCGCGCCAGTGCGTCTCGGCCCGTGCGGCGCCGACCGCGCGGCGAAAGTGATCACGCCTTTGGTAACGCCCGCCGTCCATCGAGATCACCGCTAACTCAGGACTCTGCGCGGCGCGACTGCCCGAGCGCCGCTCGGGCAGGCTCATCGTCTTGAGTTGCTCAACCGCGGCGGCGCGCTCAGCGAGCCGCGCGTGCCCCACCTCGCCGACGAGCCTCCGCACTTGTTTGGTGCTGAGCCGAATCTCCGCCAGCCGTTCGAGCGCGGCCGCGGCCTGTGGGTAGCTGCCGTTGTTGGCTCCCGCCCAGACCGCTTTCTGTAACACCTTCGTCGTCACCGTGCTCCGCGCCGGCAGGCCCAATCGGGCAGCCATCGGGAAAAAAAGACCGCCGACAGCGGTCACAATAATGCCGTGGCTGAGAGTAAGCCAACGGACCGCGTAAGCCCGTCAGCACGACCGGCTCGTCGTCCGGCATGGGCACGCAGTACAGCCCGCAATCGGGACAGTCCGCCGGCTTGGCGCGGCATTCTTGACCCCGACGAACCAGCTCTTGTTCGGTCAGGCGTCGGGTGACTTCATCGCCAAGCTGGCAGGTCAATTCTTCGAGGTCGACGATCGTGCCCGCGGCCGCCAGTTCCGCCGCATGCTCCCGAGCCAGCTCCGCAACCATCGCTTTCATCCGTGCTTCCAAGCGGTAATCCATTACCGGATCCTCCCGAAATTCCCAAGGTCCGTTAGTACGAGGCCAATTCCCATCCCCAAGTCATAAATCTTCCGTGCCAAATCGCAAAGTGCGGAATGCACCCGCCGATGTGGTGCCCTTAAGGCCGGTCTTGTCAGATTGGGGCAATCTGGATACAAGACGTCGCCGCCATGCGCTGGTTCGGCAAGGCTAGCGCGCCTTTCAGAGCGGTGTGATGCCTGCGATCGACCGTAGGTGGCCCCTCCGCCGGGATTCGTGCCGCACGATTCCCAGCGTCCTCGAGCGAAACGGAGTTTAGCCGTGGCACGTCAGGCGATGCTCGGACTGCTGGCGGTTTTGTGCCTGCTTGACCGGGCGCACGCGGCAGTCAGCGCCGACGAAACGATCCGCACGGCCGGCCGGGTGTTGCACGAAGTCCGCAGCACGCCCGGCAAGCAGATTCCGACCGAAGTGCTGGCCAAAGCACAAGCCGTCGTGATCATTCCCGACGCGGTCAAACTGGGCCTGATCGGCGGCGTGCGGTCGGGCCGCGGGGTGGCCCTGATCCGCCAGGAGGACAGCAGCTGGGGCTTTCCGCAACCGATCAATCTGGCCGGCGGCAGCCTCGGTTTGCAAGTGGGCGTCGAGGACATCGACATGGTGCTGGTCTTCATGACCAAACGGGCTGCGGCCGGGCTGGCCAGCGGCAAGTTCACGATCGGGGCCGATGCTTCCGCCTCGGCCGGCCCCGTGGGGCGCGATTCCAGCGCTCTGACCGACGGCCGGTCGACCTCCGAAGTGCTTTCCTATTCACGCAGCCGGGGACTTTTTCTAGGCGCGTCGATCGATGGTGCGCGGCTGCAGGTCGACTACAACGCCGTGCGGGCCTACTACGGCGCCGTGCCCCCTCAGCCGCCGGTGCTGACGCCCGAACCGGCCGCGATGCTCCGCAACCAACTGATCGCCGCCGTCAGCGGCGCGCCGACCCGACACCGCAGGGACCGCGCTACGATCCGCCGACGGCCGCCAAAGCGAAGCCCTACCGTCGGATGATGACCGGCTTCGGCATGGGCACCGGGGCCGGCGCGGGAAGCTAATCGTGCGTCGCGCACGAGCTGACCGAAGAACGGCGCTCCTGCGGCGTCGAACTTTCGATCGCCCGCGAGAATAGACACTTCCCGGACCGCGGCCTATGATGGCCGCTATGACTTCTCCCGCCAACGAGCGCCCACCGCATGCCCGTCGGTTCGATTCGCTCGAACAAGAAGCATTCTTGAACTTGTGGCGGACGTACGACCGGTTGCATCTGGCCGAGGAAGAGCTATTCACCCGCTACGATCTGACGCCGCAGCAATATAACGCTCTGCGCTATTGCGGAGTCAACATCCGGCCAAGCTGGCCACACTGGTGTTGGCCGAACGGCTGGTGTCCCGCGCGCCGGACATCACCCGGCTGGTCGACAAATTGGCCGCTCGCGATCTGGTGCAGCGCGAACGTCCGGCCGACAACCGGCGGATGGTGCTGGTGGGTATAACGGGCGAGGGGATCAAGTTGCTGGGGGATTTGGGGCAAGAAGTGCGGGCCTGCCACCAGCGGCAACTGGGGCATCTGTCGAGCACGCAGTTGCACCAATTGATCGAGTTGCTTTACGCCGCCCGCCGCCCGCACGAAGAAGCCGGCAGCAGTTGGATCTAGCGAGCTGGAAACTGGGAACTCGGAACGGGGAACGGGGAACTCGGAACTCGGAACTGGGAACTCGGAACGGGGAACGGGGAACTCGGAACGGGGAACGGGGAACTCGGAACGGGGATTTTGACGGTGAAACTGGAACTCGAAGTGTGCGCTGTCTTTTTCGTTCCGAGTTCCGAGTTCCCAGTTCCGAGTTTTCTCTTCCCCCTCACGACTGCGTCATGACGTAGACCATCATGGCCAGCAGCACGATTCCGACCACGACGGCGGCGCCGATCGACCACTTGAACCACAACTGGGCGTGGTAGGCCTCGATCCGCTCCCGTTCCTGCCGGTATTCGATGCTGTCTTCCCGACGCAGGCGGTACTGCACGCCGCAGTGCGGACAGAGCACTTCCTGGCCGAGCATCTCGATGGGCGTTTCCAACTCGTGTCCGTTGGGACAGGGGATATGCACGATGTCGGGCGGGGCCTCGAGCGGCGTTTCTGGCTGCGGCAGTTCGTCGATCAGGCTGGACGCCGTTTCCTCTTGCGCTTCGTAGGCCGGCTCCTGGGCGGGCTCGGGCACGTAGGGCTGCGAGTAAACGTCGATCTGCGGCTCGGGCTCGGGTTCCGTTTGCTGCACTTCGATCGTCGGAATGATGAACGTCATTCCGCAATGCGGACACTGAGTCGTCATGCCCATGTGCGCTTCGTCCCCTTCGAGCAAGTGCCCTTGAGGACAGAGAAACTGAAACGTCATCGTGCCGGACTCCCCCCAGTTTTTTCGCATCGCCGAACGACGCGTATTCGGCGCAGCTGCTAGCTGTTTTATATTTTACCGCAGACCCCTGGCTCAAAGGGCGCAAGCGGTTGAACACTTTGGGGGCAAAGGCGGCTGTCGCATGAGCTGGGGGCATGGCGGCGACCCTGGCAAGCGCCGCACAACCCGCGGCGGCGGATCAATCGACATGGCCCGCACCCAGGTTGTCGCGAATTTGCAGCAGGGTGTCTCGCAACTGGGTGAGTTGCTCTTCCGAAAGCCCTTGGGTGGCTCGGCGCGCACGCGATGCGCACAGTCGACCATTTTCGCCCACAGCGGCTCAACCCGACAGGTGGGTCGAATCAACTTCTTGCGGCGATCGTTTTCGGCCGGAACGCGCTGAATCCAGCCGTCGCGCTCCATGCGGTCAAGCACGCCGACCAGGGTCGGGGCTTCGATCGACATCCGCTCGGCTAGCTCGCTCTGCGACATTTCGCCGTCTTTGGAGACCCAGGCCAGCGTTTCCCACTGGCGGTAGGTGATGCCGTGCGCCGCCAGCTCATCGTTCATCGCGCGCGCAACGTCTTGCGTGGCCGCGAAGATCCAGTAGCCTACGCTGTGTTCGAAGTCGAAATGCAGCATCGGCAGCCACCTGCGGGGATTGGTCCGAGATTCTTTCGAGAATCTACAATTTCAGCCTAATAGCGCAAACTTAAGCTTAAGCGCATATTCTCGTTCCACAAGAGGGAAAAGCTGACCAGGGGGGGGTGCCTATTCCGCGATCGCTCCGCGGTAACAATGATCGAACAGCAGCTCCCATTCGGCCAATTGAATGCGCTTACAAAGGCTATACAACGGTGGGCTGCCATCGAGCGCCACTTCGCACAGATCCACAAACCGCAGCGGATCCCAATCTGTCTGACGAATGAGAAATGCCGCTTCCGAGTCGGGCTTTGCCTCCGACGCCAGCCGCCGGGCGGCTTCGGCCAGGCTCGGGTACACGTCCTGCGATCCCGACCGCCGGAACCAGTACTTGGCATTGGCGAAATCCGGCTCGCGGCGGTGCATGATGGCGTGCCACAAGCTCCCCTCCGGAGTGTCGATCGACTGGCTCAGGTGATGCGACTGGTCGAGAAAATCGAACCGCAGCCACAAGCCGGCGCAACAGGCCGCCGCCAGCTTCTGGTCTGCGGCGTCATGCGGCGCAAGCACGCTCTTGGGCGTCAGCGCCGCCAGCGCAGCCCGAGCGCTTGCCAAGGGCACGCCGGGCCCCAGTTCGTTGAACGGGGCCTCGGCCAACAGCGGCGCCACGGACGGTCCATACGTGCGCGGGTTGATTTGCGCCACGGCGAATCTCTTTGAAGCGCGCTTGCGCGAAGACTTCGGATGGAGCGCCTGATGTGTCGCAAGCCGGCTAGCAGTAAGCCTGTTGAGACTACTAATCACCCGACGGCATCCGCCCGCGTATTGTACACGTTGCAAATCGGTTGCTAAACTATTTTTTGTTTTCTAGCTTAAGTGCACCGCAGAGTTTCCGGATGACCAGCGAGCCAGATCCCCAGCCGACCTCTTCCGTAACGACGGAAAACAATCCACCTGCTGACGTGTCGGCGCCGCAGCCCCCCGAGGCCGGTGCGCCGCAAATCCCTGCGCTGGCCGATTCCACCGAGCACGCCGCCGACAAACCGGCGCCCTTGCGCATCGGATCGCAGCGCTGGGGCGAAAAGAATCCGGAGGTCAGGCCGAAGCCGGCCAGCGAACTGCTGGCTCCCAGCCGGCCGCGGCCGGCCGCGGTTTCGTATTCGCTGAACGACGAAGCCGGGACGCCCCCCGTGGCAAAGGACTCCCCGAGCGCGAATTCTCGGCGCTGGCGGATCCGAGACCGGCGTGCCCCAAACGGGTCTCACGGAATCGGGATCCGGGGCCGCGGAATCCATGCCGGCCGGCCGAACGCCCCAAGACGAAGGCCGCCGCGCAAGGCGCGACCGGCGCGGAAAAACCGAAACGGTGCCGCTCGTCGAGCCGACCTCGGCCCGGCGGTATCCGCCGCCGAACACGCGCGCCGAGCTGACGCCCGATCTGGAGCAAGAACTGGCCGATGCCCTCGGCGGCCTGTCGGTGGAAGACATGTTGGACGTCGAAACCCCGGCTGCGAGCGGCGGCGAACTCGAACCGGAATCGCGCCACCGGGTGCGGGTCGTGGCGATTCATCGCGACAACGTGTTCGTCGATCTCGGCGCGCATCGTCAGGGCGTGCTGGCGCTGCACAGCTTCAGCCAGCCGCCGGAAACCGACGCCGTGGTGGATGTGGTTGTCGTGCGCTTCAATCCGACCGAGGGCCTGTACGAGGTTGGTCTTCCCGGAGCCTCGGTGCGGGTGGAGGATTGGTCGCAGGTGTCCGAGGGCATGGTCGTCGAAGCGCGCGTCACCGGCCACAACAAAGGCGGCCTGGAGTGCGAGGTCAGCGGACTGCGCGGGTTCATTCCGGCCAGCCAGGTCTCGCTCTATCGCGTGGAAGATCTGAGCCAATTCGTCGGGCAAAAATTTCCCTGCGTGATTACGCAGGCCAATCCCGACAAGGGCAACCTCGTGCTCAGCCGTCGCGGCGTGCTCGAGCGCGAGAAGGCGGAAGCCAAAGTCAATCTGCTCGCCCAACTGGAAGTGGGGCAAGTGCGCGAAGGCGTCGTACGCAGTCTGCAAGAGTTCGGCGCATTCGTCGACCTGGGCGGCGTCGATGGTCTGATCCACATCAGTCAATTGAGCTGGGATCGCCTGCGTCACGCCAGCGAAGCGCTCGAAATCGGTCAAAAGGTCAAAGTCAAAATCCAAAAGATCGATCCGGCCACCGGCAAGATCGGCCTTGCCTTTCGCGACCTGGCCGAGAACCCCTGGGCCGGCGCCGCCCAAAAGTTTCCGCCGCGCAGCACAGTCCGGGGCACTGTCTCACGCATTATGGAGTTCGGCGCATTCGTGCGCCTGGAAGCGGGCATCGAAGGCCTGATTCACATTTCGGAACTGTCGCATCGACGAGTTTTGCGTGCCGGCGAGATCGTTCAGGAAGGGCAAGAGGTTGAAGTGCTCGTGCTCTCGGTCGATAGCGAACACCAGCGGATCAGCCTGTCGCTCAAGGCGCTCGAAGCCCGGGCCACTCCGGCTGTCAAGCCGGAAGACCAGGCCCCGGCCGAAGCGGAAGCTCCGGCCAAGCCGACCGCCCCCAGGAAGACCCCCCTCAAAGGAGGCATTGGCAACGCCTCGGGCGGTGACAAGTTCGGCCTGAAGTGGTAGGCCCGTCTGGCGGATGTCTTGTGGTCCGGCGACTCTTTTCTTGATGCGCGTGCGCATCAAGCCCGAAAGGCCTGTTCGGGGGGTGTGACAAATCGGCGAATTTCCCGGGATGGAATTGTCCTTGGCCCGGATTCGGGCGTAATATTGCAGTGGTGGGAAAAGGCAATTTCCCACTCCCTGTGCCCACACTGCTCGACGTGGTTTCCGTTGGCAAACGCAAATCACCGCCCCGCGGCTGAGGGCCCAGCGGGTTGCATTCACATCGGACGCGACGCTCGGCCAGCCGTCCTTGTGGCAGCGAGCCCAGTGCGCTCCGGGTCTTCGAAAAGGTGGAGGTGGACCATGCGATGTTTGTTGAAGAGTGCGTTGGTTTTGGTCGTGGCATGTGGCGCGGGCGTGGCTTTAGCGGGCCCCTTGGATCGCAATGCGGGTTCGAAGGTCAACGGAGACATGATTGGCCAGCCGGCGGCCAGCGCCAATAGCAACTATGCCGGCACGAGCGCGAATCGTAGCTTTAGCTACGCGCCCGCTCCGGCCCCGGCTGCAGCCGGTCCGAGCGAGGCGCAAACGGTTCCGGCACCGCCGGCCCAAATGGCGGCTCCGCAGACCGCGGTCCGTCGCTATTCGTATCAGCCGATGCAGCCAGTGTATCGCGCTGGGCAAGTCGCTCAACCGAGCTACCTGCGGATCGACAGGAAAGTGCTTGGCACGTACGGAGAATAGTGGCCCAGGCAGAAACGATTGCGTTGCATTCGTTTCCGGTGCCACGCGAGAGCGGGTCGGAGCGGTCGTAAGTGCCCGCCGATCAATTCTCGCGTGGCATCGCCGTTTTGCCGGCGGGCCGCGGCCAGCGGTCAGCTCGTAAAGCTGAACAGCGGTGCCGGGTCGGTCGCCGTCAGCGCCGGACTGGCCGGCAAATAAACGGTGATCGTGGTACCTTGTCCGGGAGCGCTCTGCGCCTGGATCAAGCCGGAATGGGCCTCGACGATCGATTTGCAGATGCTCAGCCCCAATCCGTTGCCGTGGGCCGACCGTTCGCGGGCTCGGGATTTGTCGCCGCGATAGAAGCGCTCGAAGATATGCGGCAGATCGGCCGGGTCGATTCCACGGCCGGTATCGGCGACGCGCAGAATCACCTGCCGGCGCTCGGTGTCGGGCGAGAGCTCGACTTGGACGCGTCCGCCGCGGGCAGTGAATTTCAGGCTGTTGTCGATCAGATTGTTGATGACCTGCCGCAGCCGGTCTCCGTCTCCCTGCACGGCGGTGCCGGGGCGGCAATCGGCGCCGAGTTGGATGCCCCGCTCTTCGGCCGCGCCGCGGAACATTTCGACCGAGCGGTCCACCAGATGCTCGATGTCCACGGGGCGGCGTTCGATCTCGAATCGTGCCGTGTCGGTCTCGGCCAGCAGCAAGAGTTGTTTGACCAGCACGCCGAGTTGGCCGCACTCGCCCGCGATTTCGACCAGCAAATCCTGATATTCGGCCACCGAGCGCTCGCTGTTGAGCGTCACGTCGACCGAGCTTTGGATCGCCGCCAAAGGAGACCGCAGTTCGTGCGCGGCATTGGCCACGAATTCGCGATTACGCTCCAGGTAGTCGGCGATCAAATCGAGAAAGCGATTGATCGTTAGCGACAGTTTATCCAGCTCGTCGCCGGTCCCCCGAATCGGCAAACGCTCTTCCATGTGGCTGGGACGCAGCCGGTCGGCCGTGGTGATGATCCGCGCCAGGGGATGCGTCGCCCGTCCCGACAGCCAGAAGCCTCCCAGCGGCGCCAGGAACAGGATCACGATCCCGGCCGCGGTGATCAGGTTGGTCAGCTTGGCGACGTCCTCTTCGACCATGTTCAGCGAGGAACCGACGCGCACGATATACGCCGGCATGCCCGCTTGAGTGATCCGGCGCTGCGCCAAGCGGTAGCGGGGAATCGATCGCGACCAGCGCCTGATCGTTGGCCGAGGGAAGCGCGATGCGATCCAGCGGCGGCGTATTGTCGCTCGACCAAAGCACCTTGCCGTCCGGGGCGAGCAATTCGCACGAACAGGTCGCGATCTTCGTGTCCCTTGACCTTGCGATTCATCTCCTTGTAGACCTGGTCCAGGTCGGGATAGAACTGCTCGACGGCCAGGCTGACTTCCACCGAATCGTCGACCAGCGATTTTTCCAACTCGTCGATCAGGCTCAGCCGCAGCCCCTCGCGCACGCCGAACAAGGCCAACAGCACGGTCAGCAGCACGACGGCAGTGTTCCAGGCCGTCAGGCGGAAGCGGAGCGAGCGGAAAACGGCCCTAAGCTGCTCGTAGCGCATAGCCGCGGCCCCGGACGGTTTGAATGACGGATTGATCGAAGCCCTTGTCGAGCTTGCCGCGGAGACGGTTGATGTGCACTTCGATCACGTTCGTGGCCCCTTCCCAATCGGTTTCCCACAGATGCTCGCATAGCATCCGCCGGGTAACCACCTGTCCCGCGTAGCGCATCAACAGTTCCAGCAGGCTGAATTCGGTCGGAGTCAACTCGATTTCGCGTTCTTCGCGGGTCACGCGGCGTGTGGCCAGATCGAGCGTCAACGAGCCGGCCTGCATCACCGCCGGCGGCCGCGCCGCGGCGCGGCGGCAGACGGCCTCGGCGCGGGCCATCAGTTCCACCAACGCGAACGGCTTGACCATGTAGTCGTCGGCGCCGGCGTTGAGTCCGGAAACGCGCTCTTCGACCGAACCGAGCGCGGTCAGCACGATGACCGGCGTGCGAATGCCCTCGGTGCGAATCTGTTTGAGCACGTCGATGCCGGGACGGCCGGGCAGCATCAGGTCGAGAATGATCGCATCGAACTGTTGACCGGCGGCCAGTTCAAAACCGCGCTCGCCTTCCTTGGCCCACACGCAGCCGTGTCCGGCCTCGAGCAATCCCTTGCGCAACGACTTGCCGATCACCGGGTCGTCTTCGATTACCAGCAGATCCATGTTCTCCGACCTAGGGGTGGTTGCTGAATTTTTTCCGCTCGTGTGCAGGACCGATCGGACGCGCCCGGGCTTCTATTGTCCATCATAGCAGGCCCCCGGGAGGCTGCGGCAAGCCCGACGCAAGCTCCAATGCTTACCTAACTTACGGAATTGTAACGGACGTTACATGGCTCCCTAGCGGAATCCTACTCTATACTGACCACCCCCTGACTACTCTGAACCGTTCACAGCGGAAATTCGTTGCGCGTTCGGCTGTCCGGCGTCGCAACGTCCATTGCCATCCTAGCGCGAGGTACTTGACGATGGAAATTCTGCATAGTTTTTGGGAGAACTTCCGCCATAACCTCTTCAAGCCCCTGTTGCTGTTCTTTTACATGGGCTTCTCGGTGCCGCTCTTGAAGGTGCCGTTCGATTTCCCTGTGCAGCTCTATCAAGGCCTGACCATCTTTTTGCTGGTTTCGATCGGTTGGAAAGGTGGCGAGGAACTGGCGGACGCTAAGTGCGTCGGAGTTGAAACAAGCCTTGGGCTTCATGGTGGTTGGTTTTATCACCAACTTCATCATTGGGATCGTGGCCTACAACGTTTTGCGCAAGGCGACCAAACTGCGGCGTGTCGATGCCGCCACCGTCGCCGGCTATTATGGCTCGGACTCCGCCGGCACCTACGCGACTTGCGTCGGCGTGCTGGGTAGCCTGACGTTGGCGGCCACGACGTTGGCCGACAAAGAGTTGTACGGCTATGCCGCTTATATGCCGGTCATGCTGGCGATCATGGAGGTGCCCGGATGCCTGGTGGCGCTGTTCCTGATTGCTCGTCTGCGCCAGCAGGGCATGGATCCTTTGGGCCACATGCCGGACGAAGAGGGCTACAACCCGCGAGCGGCCCGGCCGGCGAAACTCGCTGGTGGGCATGAAGACCATGGGCATGGCGACCACGGTGCGGCCGTCAGTCATGGCAGCTCAAGCGGCAATGGCGAAAAGGAATTGATGGGCTTCATCAACTGGAAGCTGATGCACGAGCTGTTCTTGAACCAGGGCTTGTTTCTGTTGTTCGGCGGCATCTTGATCGGCTTCTTCAGCCGGTTGCAGGGCAAAAACGTGACCGATGCCGACGATCCGCTGTTCAACCAACTGTTCCAGGGAATGCTCTGCTTGTTCCTGCTCGAAATGGGCATTACCGCTTGCCGCCGGTTGAAAGACCTCAAGACGGCGGGCTGGCCCTTCATCGCGTTTGCGATCATTGCTCCCAACGTTTTCGCCACCTTCGGGATGTGTGTCGCGCATGCGTACAGCCTGGCGATCGGTGAGCCGTTCCAATTGGGCACGTATGTGCTTTTCGCCGTGCTTTGCGGGGCGGCGTCGTATATCGCGGTGCCGGCAATCCAGCGGTTGGCGATTCCCGAGGCCAGCCCCACGCTGCCGCTGGCCGCGTCGCTGGGTTGCACCTTTTCATATAATGTGACCGTCGGCATTCCCGTCTACATCGAGATTGCCAAGTTGCTCACGAATCTTTTCCCGCATTCCCCGGAGCACGCTGCGGAAACGGCCAGCCTGCTGATCAACAGGCTCTCTTCGCTTGTCTGACGATTGTTTGTCACATCGCCTCATCGCCAATACCACATCGCAAATCTGCACAAGGGCTCGCGCATGATGACTCAATGGGCTCAAATCCGACGGGTCGTGATCATCGTCGACACGGCCATCGAATCGCCGATTCTGGAACACATCGTCAAAGCCGGAGCCAAGGGATACAACTGCGTCTACTGCTTCGGCCGCGGACGCCACGAAACGCTCGAAGATCCCTTTACGGGCCGTTCGCGGGTGCGGATCGAGGTGTTGGCCAAGGAGTCCGTGGCCGACGCCATCATGGCCTACGTTCACGAGCCGGAGTTCGCCAGCTACCCGATCACGGCCTTCATGGACACGGTCGAAGTGGATCCGCACGATCGGTCCTACTTCTGAACGGGCGCGGCAAAGCTGCCCAGGACCGATCTTTGCTGACCCACGAGAGCAAAAAAAATTGTCCACAGATTGCGCAGATTACACAGATCGGAATACGGGCGGAAAGCACGCATGCGAGGGCGTCGTAGGTATTCTGTGTGTGTCCGTTCTGTGAAATCCGTGCAATCTGCGGATCATTTCTTCTTCGTCGCTCCGCCTTGAAGCTTCGGCGGCACATTCATTGCGCCTCGCTTCGCTGCCCTGCTGGCGCCCCGAATGCATGCTGACGGCGCTGCGGTTTGAGCCTGGCCACCGCCGGATTGGTTTGACCGGCGCTCCATTTCGCCCGATAGAAAAGAGGCGTGACCGCAGGGGCCTTTTTTTGGGCGGTCACGGCGGCGCAACCAGGACGCGATGACACGCCATGCCGACAACAGCCTCGTTCGTCCATCAGCAGTATCGCCAGACGGTTCCGACTTCGCCCCATCATTGGCTCTCATCACGGCCTGCTGGACCCGACCCGGGCGTCGAACAGCAGCGCTGGGCCGACGTGGCCCGCGCCTATCGGGCCGCGGGGGTGAGCGCGATTTACCTGATCCACGGCGGCTTGGCTGCCACCGACGCGATCGACCTGTTGCAGGCTTTGTCGCGGACGTTTCCCTCCGCGGCCAGCGCCCTGCGGCGCGTAACCGGCGAATTGTCGCAGTCCGCGGCGCCGCATGCCGGCAGCTACAGCGGGACGTTTGCCCGCGACTTCGAGCGCGCGCTCAACCGCACCGGCGGCGCGCGCATACCGGTCCGCCTTTTCGAGTGGTCGCACGAGAACAATCATCTCGGCCGGGCGGACGCAGCCGTGCGTCTGGTGGCCCAGTTGGCCACCAGCGATTTGGATCGCGGGGGCCGGGTGTTGGTTTGGGCCCACGGTCATGCCGGAAACGTCCTGGCGCTGGTCACTCACTTGCTGGCCCACGATCGAGAGGCCGCCGAAGCGTTTTTCGCGGCTGCCGAGGTCTACTACCGCTGGCCGCTGCTGGGATGGATCGATATCCCGCTCTGGCGCCGGTTGCGTGCACTCTTGGACGAGCGCAGGCCGCGGCTGGCGAATCTGTCGCTCGACCTGGTGACGTTCGGCACGCCGGTGCTCTACGGCTGGAACCATACCGGCTACCGCCGGCTGTTGCACTTCGTCTATCATCGGCCGGCAGCCGGCCTGCCGGCCTATCGGGCGCCATTTCCGCCGGAACCGGACCGCGTGCTCCGGGCGGCCGACGGCGATTACGTGCAGCAGCTAGGGATCGCCGGCACCGACGTGCCGCCCAGCCTGTTTGCCTGGCGGGCGCGTCTGGCCGACAAGCGTCTGGGCCGCGTGCTTTCAGGCCGGACTGAACCAGGCCTCGGCGGTCGAGCGTTTTCGCGCCGGCATGCGCGTTGCTGAAAGCGGCACGACGCTGCTGGTCGATTATGGTGCCTCGCGCGGCAGCCTGGGCGACCATCGCGGGGGCCATGCCGTTTACGCGCGCCCCGAGTGGCTGTTGTTTCATGCCGAGGAGACCGCCCGGCGGTTCTATCAGCCGGCACAGTCGCACGCCGCGTGAACGGGCGCGGGAGCCAATTCTACTAGTCCGTTGAAAAACGCCCTCCCGGCATTTTTCAACCTCGCCAAGCTCAGGGCAAAGCCCCTCGCGGCTCGCAAAATAACGACGTGCGTTGTTATTTTGGCATCGCATCCGTGCGATGACGCAGCCTGTTGAACATCTCAACAGGTTGCTACTCGTCGCCGCCAAGTCCGTATTCTTTGAGCTTTTTGTGCAAGGTGTTGCGGTTGATTCCCAGTCGGGTGGCTGCCTTGGTCTGCACGCTTTCGCACGAGGCCATCACCTGCACGATCAACTCGCGTTCGACGCGATTGACGATCTTGGCATGCAGGTTGTCTTCCTGCGGCGACGCCGTGACGAGTCCTTGCTGCACCAGTTCGTAGGTCAGCGTTTCCAGGTCGGCCGGACGATTGCGGTTGGAGCGCGGTCGAGTTCCGGACGACAGCGCTTCGGGCAGCAGGTCGAAAGTCAACTCGTCACCGGCGGCCATGACGACGGCCCGCTCGACGTAGTTTTGCAATTCGCGGACGTTGCCGGGCCAATGATAAGCTTTGCAGCGCCGCCAGGGCCTGGGGATGAATGTGGGCCACGTAGCGATCGTTTTCCTCGTTGTAGATATTGAGGAAATGGCCGACGAGTTCCGGGATGTCTTCCGGCCGATCGCGCAACGGAGGCAGCGGAATCGGCACGACGTTGAGGCGGTAATACAGGTCCTCGCGAAACCGCTCGCCCTCGATTTCGGAAATCAGATCGCGATTGCTGGCGGCGATGACCCGTGTGTCGACGCGAATGGTTTGCGTGTCGCCGACGCGTTCGAATTCGCGTTCTTGCAACACCCGCAGCAGTTTGACCTGCAGCTTGGGCGTGGTGGAATTGATCTCGTCCAGAAAGATCGTGCCGGTATGCGCGGCCTCGAAACGGCCGGTCCGATTGGCGATGGCGCCGGTGAACGAGCCGCGGACGTGGCCGAACAATTCGCTTTCCAGCAGGCTTTCGCTGAGGGCGCCGCAGTTGACGCGGACGAACGGCCCACTGCCGCGCGGACTGAGTTGATGCACGGCCTTGGCGATCAGCTCCTTGCCGGTGCCGGTCTCGCCCAACAGCAGCACCGAGGCCTGCGAGCGCGCAACCTGCCGCGTCAGGCGATACACTTTTTGCATCGCCGGCCCGGAGCCGATCAAACCCGGAATGGGCGGGCTGCCGTCGTCCTGCGGTCGGGGGAGATTGGTCATGCGAGGGTGGGAAGGAAAAAATGGCTCAGGGTTTTGGCCCTGGTTCGGAGGGTGATTTTTGGCTTTCGATCGCGTCCAAGAGCGATGCCAGGACCTGCTGCGTTTCATGGTCCAAGACGCGGCTGGCGTTGTAACGATCGTACTGTTCGAGGATTTGACTGCTGGTGAGCAACACACCCTGGCGGCGCACGCTGCGGCTGAATCCCGTCGCCGCGGCCTGCCGGTTCGCGATCGGCAGGACGGATCGGCCGGCGAGGTCTGCCAACGCCGTTTGTGCCGCGGCACTGGGCAGGTTGGACAGCACGAGTGCCGCCTGGCGGGAAAGTGCCGGCACATACAGTGCGCGATCGACGGCCGGCTCGATGCCTTGCAGATCGAACGGCTGCTGGCTTTCGTCCGTCAGGCGATCCAGCCAATCGAGCGCGGCCGCGGCCTGGCTCTGCCGTTCGGAAAAACTCACCAAATCCCGGCCCGCCTGGGCGATCAAGCGGTCGGTCTGAAACTTGAGTGCGGCATCGGTCCGCACCGGCGCCGTGACGATCACCAGTGGCAACGCCTTGGCCACGCGCTCGGCCTGGGCCCACATCTCGGCCGGGGCCAGCAGAGCGATCGGCAGCTCGGCGGTGCGCGGATCGCGGCGCAGTCGGGCCAGCAGATCGTCGACGCCCGGCCCATTGAGCGAAATGTGCACCAGTGCCAACTCGTAGTCGGGCGACTGGCTTGCGGCGAGCATGAATTGCCGCGAGTTGTTGACCGTTTCGGCCTCGTAGCCGAGTCCGCCCAGTTGGGCGACCAACTGTTGTCCGCGCTCGGTTCGGGGATGCCCGACGAGTGCCCGGCGGAAGCCGGTCGTGCCGGCGAAAAACGCCAGGTTTTGGGGGATCGTGCCGGCGCCGGCGAAGGGCCTGGTCGGTTTCAGTTTCAAAATGGCGTCGACCGCTGCGAATCGCAAACGGCGATCGTTGCTTTTGGCGGCTTCCGCCAAGGGAGACAGCTTGCCCCCGCTGCGATGAAGCATTTCCTGCTGCCCGCTGCGGCCGAGAATTTCCGCGGCGGCGGTGGCGGCGGTTAGCTGGCCCTGGGCCAGGGCTTCCGCGAGCGCCTCTTCAATTGCTGCCGGCCCCAGCGCAGCCATTTGAGGCCCACGGTGCCTTCGCCCGTGGCCAGCGGGCGATCCAGCCCACCCAGCAATTTGGCCGCGGTGAGCTGGGCCAGCAGGAACAGTTGCCGGTTTGGAGCATCCGCCTTCAGCCGATAGGCATTTCCCGCCAGCTGCGCCGCGTCGATTGCAGCCGCATCGGCCGGCGGTAACTCGCCGAGCACGCTTTGGCCCAGCTTTTGGTCCCAGCTCCAGTGCTGGGCACTGGGCTGCGGATCGGCTCGCAAGAGCCTGGCTTGCAGGAGTGCGGCTCGGGCTGCGTGCGTGAAGAGATCTTGAGCTTCGGCGGAGGTCGGCACACGGCCCACGACTTCGACCAGGGCTCGGTCGGCAGCGGCTTTCAGGTCGGCGCTGCTGCTCGGCGTCAAAGCCAGAGCGAGCAGTGCCGGCAGGGCGGCTTTGGCCTTCAATCGACCGAGCACCATCGCGGCTTGCGTTTTGGCGGCCGGGTCGGGCGCGTCCAGCATGGCGGTCAGCGGTCCGACGGCGTCCGCGCCCAATCGAACCAGCATGTCGCGCAGGGCCTGTTGCCGGCGCGGTTGCCCCGGAGCGGTCAGCGCCGCGCCAAGGGTGCGACGGCGGCCCCTTGCGCTTTTTTCAAGCCGAGGATCGCGTCCTGGCGCGCGCAATTCGTCGTCGGCGCTCAAGTCGGCGACGAGCTTACTGAGCAATGCCGGATCGTTCCGCGCGTCCTGCGCGGCAGACAACACGGCATCGGCCAACTGGCCCCCCTGCGGCGCCAAGGAGGGGTTACCCGCCAATTTGATGAACGTGGCCGAGCCGAAATCATGGGCCAGCGTGACCAGCGTTTTGGCGTCCGGCTTCGCCTCCAGCAGTTGCGCAAGCAAGGGCCTGGCCAGTTCCGGGCGGCCGAGGTCGATCAAAACGTCGATCGCGCGCACGATTTCCTTGGGTGTGGTGGGATTGGCTCCCAACACCGAACGCACGGCCGGCTCTTCCAGCCGCAGATCGAGCTTGGGAGCTGGCCCTTTCGGTTCCGCCTCAGCGGCCTTCGGTCGAGCACGAGGTGCCGCCGGTTCGTCGTCATCCTGGGCCAGCGCCGGCGCCGAGACCGAGACGACCAGCGACAAAGCGAGCGGCGCAAAAAACCGTGATGCGTGGTGCGTGGATTTCATAGCTCTGCAGCTCGAAGCTCGCTGTGCGGTGCGATTGCCAATTTTTGCTTCCAGGCCAAAACCTGATCCGCGACCTGAGCGGGACTTGTCGAGCCGTAACTGACAAAGGCCGCCAGTGCGTTGGACACGCCGAGGAAGCCGTACACCTCGTCGTCGAGTCCAGGATCGGCCTGCTGAAATTCTTCCAAAGCCAGATCCTCGAGTCGCAGGCCGCGGTCGAGGGCCTTGCGCACCAATCGCCCGACAATTTCGTGAGCAGTGCGCTGCGGCGTGCCGCGGCGGATCAAATACTCCATGAACGTGGTCGCATCCAAATGCCCACGATCTAACTTTTCCAGAATGGCGGAGCGATTCAGTTCTGCGCCAGCCACCAGCGGAGCGGCAATTTCCAGACATGCGTTTACGGTGTCGAACGCGTCGAACAGGGGTACTTTGTCTTCTTGTAAATCGCGGTTATAGGCCAACGGCAACCCCTTCACGAGCACTAGCAGCGAAGTCAAACCGCCGATCACCCGTGCGGTCTTACCGCGGACCAATTCCAGCACGTCGGGATTGACTTTCTGGGGCATGATCGACGAGCCGGTGCAAAATGCTTGCGGCAACTTCAGAAAGTTGAATTCGCAGGTCGACCAGAGAATCCACTCTTCCGCCCAACCGCTCAAGTGCTCGGCAATCAGCGTCAAGCAAAACACGAACTCCAGCACGAAATCCCGATCGCTGGAAACGTCGATGCTATTGGCCGCGACCGCATCGAACTGGAGCTCGCGAGCGACCCGATCGCGGTCGATCGGCAGGCTCGTACCGGCCACCGCCGCGGCCCCCAGGCTGAGCACATTGGCCCGCGCACGACAGCCGGCCAGGCGGCTGCGATCGCGCTCCAGTTTTTCGCAATAGGCGAGCCAATAGTGCGCGGCCAGCACCGGTTGCGCGCGCTGCAAATGGGTATAGGCGGGCAGAATGCAATCCTCGTCGGTCTCCGTTCGCCCCAGCCAGGCCTGCTGCAGATGGAACAAGCGTCGGTCAATCTCGTCGATGGCGTCGCGGACCCAGAGCCGCAGATCGGTCGAAATCTGGTCGTTTCGGCTGCGGGCGGTGTGCAACTTGCGACCCACGTCCCCCAACCGGTCGACGAGTGCCCGCTCGATATTCATATGGATGTCTTCCAGTTCGACCTGGAAGCGGAAATCGCCTTGCCTAATCTCCTGGCGGATTTCCAGCAGGGTCTGCTCAATCTGTTGGCATTCATTCGGCTCGATCAACCCGACGGCAGCCAGCATGTGAGCATGGGCGATGGATTGTTGAATGTCATGCGCATAGAGACGGCGATCGAACGCGATACTTTGGGTGAAATTCTCCACCCGCGGATCGGTAACGACATCGAAAACCCCTCCCCAAGCCTTCTTTGCCACATCCGCCTCGGCCACGCAAGGGACAATTGGGTAGGCGAATTGAACGCCTCAAGCTATTCACTGTAAATGCTTTACGGAAAGATGTCAACGATCGGCCAGCCGGCTCACGAGGCCTGGATACACCCGGAGCGTGGCGGGTGTTGGGCCTAAAGGCTTTGCTTGCCCAAGATTGTGGCAGGAGTTGCCTGCGCGGGCGCTAGCGAAAAGCGTCTGCGGTGCCTTTCCGTTCGCCGCCCCTCTTGTCGAGGGCCAGAACGAGCCGCACCAGATTGGCAAACGAGTCGGCCTGCATCTTCTTCATCACGTTCGAGCGCCGCAGTTCGACGGTCCGTAGTCCGACGTCGAGTTCGGCGGCAATTGCCTTATTTGTCTTACCGACGATCATCATTTGCAGGACTTGCAGTTCGTTGGGAGTGAGCAGAGCGAATCGGTTTTGAATCTCGGTTAGCTGTATTCCTGCCGATTCGCGCTTCAGACGCGGCGGAGAGTGCCGTTTGAATGGCGGACCACAGCTCCGTGGATCGGCAAGGCTTTTCCAGAAAGTTCAAAGCGCCGGCCCTCATTGCGCGAACCGCCGTAGGAATGTCCCCAAATCCGGTGATGATGATCATTGGCAAGTCGATGTTTCGTGCCCGCAGCGCCTCTTGCAAATCCAATCCGCTCATGCCGGTCATCCGCACATCAACCACCAGGCATCCGAGCTGGGACGGATCGCAGGCCGCGAGAAATTCTTCTGCGGAGGAAAATGTGGCGGCGCGCACTCCCTTGCTTTTGACGAGCGCGGCGACCGAGTCGCGTGCCGCCGGATCATCATCGACGACGATTACAATCGGTTCCCGGGTCATGGCGGTGTGCGTTGGGAGAGTAGCCTTTTGTTGATCGCCGCGCACGGTGATCGCATGCTGCCCCGTGTCAGCGAACGTCAGCCGCTGGCCTCTGCTTCGGTCGCCGGCACGGGGAGCGTGAAATGAAACGTCATGCCTCGGACCGGGTTGGCAGTGGCCCACAGCCGGCCGCCGTGCGAATCGACGATGGACCGGCTGATGGCCAGTCCCATGCCCATGCCCCCCGGCTTGGTCGTGAAGAAAGGCTCGAAGAGCTGGCGAAAATTATTTCCGTCGACGGCTTTGCCAAGATCCTGGATTGCGACTTCGACCGCGCCGGTTGTGGAGGAGCAGGTGATGGTGACCTGCCGATCCTCGCTGGGAGTTTGCTCCATGGCCTCGATGGCGTTCAGCACCAGGTTGACGATGACTTGTTCGATCTGCACGCGATCGATCAGCACCAGCCTCGTTTCGGGCTGGAGCGACAACTGAATTCGCGCGGCGCGACTTCGGGCATCGAGTTCCAGTAGTCGCACGATGTCGCGGAGGACGTCGTTGATCGCGGCCGTGCTGCGATGCGGGGGCGCCTTGCGCACAAAGCCCCCGACATGACGGATGATTTCGCCTGCGCGGTTCGCCTGATCGGCGATTTGTTCGATCCAGGAAACCACGTCCGGCGGACAAGCGGATCGATTGGCGGTCAGCAATTCGCGGCAGGCCGCGGCGTAGTTGGCAATGGCGTACAGCGGTTGATTGATTTCGTGGGCCAGCTCCGAGACCATTTTGCCCATCGTATTGACCCGCATCACGTGGGCCAGCTGCGCCTGATGCTCTCGGGCCTGCGCCTGGGCCTGCTTGCGCTCGGCGATGTCGCGGACGATCACTTGGGCCGAGGGCAGATTGTTGTACAGGCAGGGCGTGGCCGTCACCTCGACGTCCAGGACGCCGCCGTCGAGCCGCAGCATTTTCTCTTCCCGCAGGGGCGCGGCATGCCCACGCTCGCGCAAATTCTGCATGCGCTGGCGTACCGCGTCCAGATGCTCCGGATGGATCAGGTCGATTGCCGAGCGGCCGATCAATTGGTCTGCGGAGTCCGCTCCGAAAAGTTTCAGCATGGCGGCGTTCACGAATACAAGGCGCCCCGCTTGCGACACATAGATGGCGTCGGGAGCATGCTCCACCAGGTTGCGATAGCGCTGTTCGCTGTCGCGCAGGGCCTGCTCGGCGCGGGTCAGCCGCCGCTCGGTTTCCACTTCGCTCAGCACCCGCGTCACGACGGCGGGAAGCAGTTGCAAAAAGGAGCCGTCCTTGACCAGATAGTCGCGGGCACCCCGCTTCATCATCTCCACCGCGATCGTCTCGCTGCCGTGACCGGTCGCCACGACGAACGGAATCAACCGGCCTTGCGTGCTGAGCAATTCGATCAGCCGGTCGGCGCGTGTGTCTCCCAGGCTGTAGTCGACCAGCATCATCGCGGGCGCGCCTTGAGTCAGATGCTCGAGTGCCGCTTTTCCGGAGCTGGCAATCAGCGTCCGTAACCCCTCGCGCTCGAGGATCTTGCTGATCGCCAGCGCGAGACCCTCGTCGTCCTCGACCACGAGCACCACGTTGAGCGCGTCCGGTCTGTAGTCTCTGCTAATCACTGCTGACCCCGATTCGTGGGACGATGCGTTCAATCGCTCAGCGCCGCTTGCACATCCTTCGGATCGACTCCCTCGACCAAGCGCACGGCTCCGATCCGATCGGCCAGCACGAAGCGCAGCAGTCCGTGCTCGACCTTCTTGTCGCGGGTCATGGCGGACAAGATCGCTGAACGATCGAGCTTGGGGAGCTGGGTCGGCAGGCCAAGCGCCGTGAGCAATTGCTCCTGCCGCGCGGCGTCTGCGATTGAAAATCCACACACCCGCTGCGACAGCCGGGCGGCACACACCATTCCGATCGACACGGCTTCGCCATGCAAAAATGTGCCATATCCCGACGTTGCCTCCAACGCATGCGCAAACGTATGTCCGTAGTTCAGTATAGCTCGTCCGCCGGTCTCTTCGCGCTCGTCGGCCTCCACAACGTCGGCTTTGAGCCGACAGGAGCGAAGAATGACGTGCTCCAGTACGTGGCCATCGCGCTGTCTGAGCTGCGCAGTGTGACACTCGAGATACGTAAACAGTTCCGGATCGAGGATCACGCCGTATTTGACGATCTCGGCCAGGCCGGACCGATAGTCGCGATCCGGCAACGTTGCCAAGACCGCGGTATCGATCAAAACACCCAGCGGCTGCCAGAAGGCGCCAATCATATTTTTGGCGCCCGGCAAATTGATGCCTACTTTTCCGCCCACCGAGCTGTCGACCTGCGCCAGTAGCGTAGTGGGGACCTGTAAAAAAGCCAATCCCCGCGCATAGGTGGCAGCCACGAATCCCGCCAGATCGCCGACCACCCCGCCGCCGATGGCCACCACCAGCGTCTTGCGATCCACGCCCAGCTCGAGCAGTTTGGCCCAAAGCTGTTGGGCCGCTTCGGCCGACTTGGTCGCTTCGCCCGCGGGAACCACCAGAATGTCGACTGCGATGCCGGCCGCATTGAGACTCTCGGCCGCTTGTCGGCCATACGGCTCTTCGACGCACTCGTCGGTGATCAGCACGGCGTGCGAAACGGGCCGGCGCGCGGCGACAAAGTCGGCCAGATTTGCCAGATTGCCCGTGCCGACCACAATGTCGTAACTGCGCGGGCCAAGGTGGACCTGAACGGCCTGCTGATGGCCCGTCACTTCACCCGCTCCAGATCCTGCGACGTGACCGTGATTTGCCGGCAAAAACCGGTATGCACACGAACGTAGGACAGGTCGGCCGCATCGGCCGGCCTGGCATGCAAGCCCTCTTCGATGCGGTGTTTGAAACCGGATTCCAGATCGTCATACTGCTCAGGCCAGACGGTCGTCGTTTCGACGACCAAGGCTTCGCGATAAGGATCGAACTCGTTGGCCATGTTGGACGGGTCTACTTTCCAGAGATCACGTGGAAGGTGAGCTGCATTGGTCGGAGTATTAGAAGCTGCTTCGAAGCACGCACGACCGGCGCAAGGGGTGGCCGCCAGGGCGGTTTTCAAGCCGCTTCTAGACAGTATACTGCCGCCCGATGGGCGTGGAAGTAGGTGCCGAATGAGGTTTCGTTCCGGCCAATGGGTGATCCTGGCCATGTTTGGCTGCGGCCTGGCGGCCGCCCTGTTTGGCATGTGGTACCGGCACCAATCCACGCGCCGCTCGCTGGAATTGTGGGGCGCGCCGTCGGCCGTGCTGATCGCCCGCGCGCCAAATATCGAAGCCCTGCGGTTCGAGCCGCCGCTGGCCGAGGGCGCGCCGCTTTCACTGGATGCGCT
Organism: uncultured Planctomycetaceae bacterium; assembly: GCA_963793635.1. GTDB lineage: Bacteria > Planctomycetota > Planctomycetia > Pirellulales > PALSA-1355 > CAWCAX01. The sequence continues at coordinate 1,550,967 of CAWCAX010000004.1, read as the reverse complement.
GCGGACGCGGGCCGCCGAGTCCAAGGCGGTCAGCACGAGCCGGGGTATGTTGAACGTTCGACAGGCGTTCGTCGAGGATTCGACGTTTCGCTGGGAGCCATCCGCCACCGGCTCGGCAGAGTGGTCCTATGCGCTGTTGTTTTCCGATGGCGACCGCCAGGCCGCGATCCTATTCGATCCGGCGGCGGCCGCGGTCGGAAATCCGGCGACGGGGGCTCAGGCCCGGTTGGAGCCTCAGGCAAGCCAAGAATTGGCCGAATTTTTCGCGGAACAATTTTCGGCCGAAGCCCACGAGTAACCGCGAACGTCCGCGCCCGATAGGGCCCCAAGATAACGCCAGGCACGATTCAGGGCGCGGCCGCCAGCAGGGCGTATCGCCGGAATTCAACCTCGTCCAACAGCACCGCCGCCCGGGTCAGTTGAAACATCACCGGCACCGCCGGCCAGCCCAGCGCCGCCAGCAGCCGATCGAACTGATCGGCCGGACAACTGCCGCTCACGTCGACGAACCGCACGCGCTCCTGATGGTCGTAGACCACGCCGTCGACCTGCCACGGCTTATCCTGGCGACTCGAAACCCAGACGAATGATCCGTCGGGCTCGACGAACAGCCGATCGAGTCGCGCCAACTCGGCGGTCACCTGCTCGAACGAGCTCCCAAAGGTGAGGGCGCCCAACCGCTCTGGCGGCAGGCCAAGCGTGGTAAATAAGCGACCGGCAAGATCGATTTTGCCTCCAGGGCCGCAACTGCCGCCGGGCCCACATTCCTCCGGCAAGGCGTGAATCGAGGCCCGAAAGCGATACATGGGTTTTTGGCCTTTTACGCCGAGTCGGCCGGAGCGGCGGTTTCGGCGCGGATCCAAGCCAGATATTCCGCGTTGCCGGCCACGATCGGCGTGGCGATGATCTCCGGCAGATCGTAAGAGTGCAACTCGCGGATCGCTTGCTCGACGCCGGGAAAACGAGCGGCAGTGGTCTTGATCACGCACATCCATTCCTCGGATCGTTCCAGGCGCCCCTGCCAGCGATAGGTGCTACTGACGGGCCCGACAATCTGCCGCAGGCCGCCAGGCGATCCTCGACGAGCCGCTCGGCGATCGCGTCGGCTGCTTTTCTCTCGCCCACCAGCGTGACGACCTGCAGAAAATCGGACATGGCGCTTCCCTTGTCGCTGGCTGCAACCCGGCCGGCAATGCAAACCGGGCCGCAATTCAAACTCGATGCCGAATCTCGAACAGCTCCACCACGCAATTCCAATCGCCGTCGACCACCTCTTCCAGATCGATGCAGTCGCAATCGAGGCCCCGCCGCCGGCACTCGGCCGCAAACGGTCTGGCGACGTTGCGGCCCGGGTCGGTCAGCCAGGCAGTGCCGCCGGGCGCGAGCGATCGGGCCAGCGCCGCGGTGACCAGCGACGCATTGCCCCGCTCGTAGAGCACGTCGGAAGCGACGACGAAGTCGAACCCGGACAGATCTGCTGGAAATTCGCGCCAGTCGACCACTCGGGTGCATATGCCCGGGATGCCGTTGCGCTCGGCGTTGAGGGCCGTCATCTGGCAAGCTTCGGCGTAGTAGTCGGTCGCCAGGACGTCAAAGCCGGCCCGCGCGGCCGAGAGCGAAACCAGGCCCACGCCGCAGCCCAGTTCCAACAGCCGCCGCCCCGCGCCGGGCTGCTGGGCGATGCGCCGCGCCAAAACACGCGCCGAAGGCCAGATGGCGCCCCAATAGGGCAGCCGCTCGTCCGTGTCGAAATCGTCCTCGCTGATCAGCCCCTCGACCGATTCCGGATGCACCAGCTCCAGTTGCCGCCCGGCAATCGTGACCGGCGTGGCGACCAGCGTGAAGCGGCCGGCCAAACTCTCGGGCCACCTGGCTGTTTCGTGCGTGGCCATACGATCAGGACTTCGCGTCGATCGGCAGTCGGTCGATCTTGGCCGCCAGGATGAAATCGTTTTCCGACAGTCCGCCGATGGCGTGCGTCCACAGCTCGATCCAAAGCTTGCGGTAGCTTTCCAGATGCAGGTCGGGATGATGGCCGTCGGCTTCGGCCACCTGGCCCACGTGGTTGAAGAAATCGATCCCGGCCATGAAGTTTTTCATTACCCAATCCTTGCGGATCCGCTGACCGTCGTGCGTGAGCCGCCAGCCGCCGAGTTTTTGCAGCTGGGCCTGCGATTGCTCGAGGGCGTACTTGGGCACCCCTCCTTCGCAGGGAACGCATTTTTTCTGGACAAGTTCGTCGACGGTTTGGGTCTGCATGGCGATTGCTCCCGAAAAGATCGAATGCCGGGGCTGGCCCGACAGCCACACGTGCGAGCCGTATTATCGCCGCCGGCGATGCCCCGTCAAATCAGGGATCGCTGAGCCGTAAACGTTCGTTTTCCATCCTTACTTGCCGGGGCGGCCGCACCAGCATAAGGTGGAGGCGATGAACGAGCAGCCTGCGGAATCTGGAAAGCGGTTGGCCCAGCGCCTGGACGCTCTGGAAATGATGGTGACCCATCTGGATCGCACGATCCAGGACTTGGACGAAACCATCCGCGCTCAGAACAAGCAGCTCGACTTGTACGAGCGCAAGCTGGCGATGCTGACGCTGGATATCGGCGCACTGCGCGAAGGGCCGGCCGACGTGCGCAGTCCCGAGGACGAGAAGCCGCCCCATTATTGAGCGCGCATGCTACGGCCAAGGCGCGGGCGAGCTACGGCGTCGCTCGGTATCTGCGTTCATCCGCATTCATCTGCGGTAGCCGTTTATGCGTGGGCTCAAAGCAGGAGTTGCCGCGCAGCGGTTGAACGGCTCAATCGGTTTGAGCATGCAAGTCGAAAGTAACCGCAGATGAACGCGGATGGACGCAGATCAGAAACAGATGCCTGATGCGGCCGGTTGGCGGATTTTCAGTTTGCCGTCGGCGACGGCGCGCCGCAAAATCGGTCGACTGTGCCCATCGTTTCAGGGCTGCCGGAGTATCACGCAAGCTGGCTGCCGACCAGTGCCGGCAGGCACAGGGTCTTCTCGATCAGTTCCAGAATCACTTGTGGATCGAGCGCCTTGCGCAAGTGATAGGCTCCGCCCGCGGCATGCGTGCGGCGGATGATGTCGGGCGTCTGCGCCGGACAGGAACATCACCGGAACGTCAGCCAGACCCTGTTGCCGCTTGATCTCGTCGCACAGCGCCAGGCCGCTTGCTCCGTGCAGGTTGACGTCGGAAATGATCAGATCGGGGTGCACCCTGGCGGCCAGGGCTTTGGCCGTCGCGGCCGGCGAGCCGTGGCAGGCGTATCCCGCCGCGGCCAGGGTTTTGGCCAATTCGGTCAGCAAATCACACTCGTCGTCGATCAGCAAAATCGCGGGGTGGCCGTCACAGAGCGGATGCGTCATGGTGATACCTGCGGGGCGAGTTCTCGACACGTCGGCCAAGGCTCGCAGCTAGAGCGGCCGAGGCTCCTTGTTGTCTTCGGCCGGCGCAGGAGAGCACCTTCAGGAGATTTTCCCCAGTCGGAATGGCCGGATCGATCGTTACGCCCGGCAAGAACCCTTCCGGCGAATAGCCTCGTCGCCGGACCCGCTATAATGGACAGATGGACGCGGAAGATCGATCCAGCAAGCTAAGCGGTGCGGCTGAGCGGGACTATTTTGCGATAAATCCCAATTATCAGTCCACGTGGGATCGCTACAGGCGCAATCGCCGCTGGTTCAATCGTTTATTGATCGGCGGTCTCGCGGGTCTGGCGATTGCGAACGGGGGCCTGGCGCTCAGCCACGGTTCAGGGGTGGGCGCGCTCGGGCCAGCGGTGTCGGCGCTCGCCGTATTGAGCATCGGCGCGTGCTACGGTTCCTTTGTTTTTGGCCTTCGAATGCAGTACTTCCGCTGCCCGCGCTGCGGCCGGACGTTTTATCTAAACTCTTGGAGCTGCAATACATTTGCTCGCAGTTGCAGGCGCTGCGGACTGCCTAAGTGGGCGACGACCGATGCCGACCTGCGCCGCCCGGGCTGGACCCAGAGGCCGTAGGTTGAAAGGTGCGCCGCCCCCTTACCGCCAGGCGAAATCGCCGGCGTTGACGCTGGGCAGGTGGGTGACGCCCATCAGATATTTGTCGACGCGCGGGCGGCCTCGCGCCCTTCGTGAATCGCCCATACGACGAGCGACTGCCCGCGGCGCATGTCGCCGGCCGCGAACACGCCGTCGACGCTCGACATGTACTGGTCGTCGCACTTGACGTTGCCGCGCGGGTCGAGCTCCAGGCCGAGCTGCTCGATCGCGCCCTGCTTTTCCGGGCCCGACAAAACCCATGGCCAACAGCACCAATTGGCCGGGCCACTTTCGCTCGCTGCCCGGCACCTCTTTGAACTGCTGCCGGCCGCTGGCGTCGGTGGTCCACTCGATGTTCACGGTGACCAGGCTTTGCAACTGGCCCGACTCGTCGCCCAGGAATTCCTTGGTCAGAATGCTCCAATGCCGATCGCAGCCTTCCTCGTGCGAGGTGCTGGTGCGCAGCATCATCGGCCAATAGGGCCAGGGCGTGTTGGCCGGGCCGCTCGTCGCGCGCGGGAAAGGGCCCAGATCGGGCGGCTGCGGCCAACAGCTCGAATTGCGTCAGGCTCGCGCAGCCCTGCCGGTTCGACGTGCCGGTGCAGTCGCTGCCGGTGTCGCCGCCGCCGATGACGATCACGTGCTTGCCGGTGGCCAGGATCTGGTCGGCAATGGTGTCTCCCTGGTTGACCTTGTTCTGCTGCGGCAGGAATTCCATGGCGAAATGGACGCCCTTGCAGTTCGCGGCCGGGAATCGGCAGATCGCGGGCCTGGGTGGCGCCGCCGGTCAGCAGGATGGCGTCGTAGCTCGTCGCGCAGCTCGTCGACCGGCACGTTCACGCCGACGTTGGCGTTGCTGCGGAACTCGACCCCTTCGGCCTCCATCTGTTCGATGCGCCGCCAGACGCGCCATTTTTCCAGCTTGAAGTCGGGAATGCCGTACATCAGCAAGCCGCCCGGCCGATCGGCCCGCTCGAAAACGCGTGACCTGATGGCCGGCCCGATTGAGCTGCTGGGCGGCGGCCAGGCCGGCCGGCCCGCTGCCGACGACGGCCACGCGCTTGCCGGTGCGCACCTGCGGCGGCTCGGGCGTGATCCAGCCTTCGTCGAAGCCGCGATCGGCGATCGACATTCGATCTGCTTGATCGCCACCGGATCTTCGTTGATGCCCAGCACGCAGGCCGCTTCGCAGGGGGCCGGGCAGACGCGGCCGGTGAACTCCGGAAAATTGTTCGTGGCGTGCAGCCGATCGAGCGCCTCGCTGCCATTGATCGCGATACACCAGGTCGTTCCAGTCGGGAATGATGTTTCCCAGCGGGCAGCCGGTGTGGCAAAACGGAACGCCGCAATCCATGCACCGCGCGCCTTGCGTCTGCAATTCTTCCGGCGGCAGGATCTTGCAAGAACTCGTTGTAATGCTTCAGCCGCTCGGCAACCGGCTCCTTGTGAACCTTGCGCGCGGTGATATTTCATGAAGCCCCGAACATCACCCATGGGCCACCTCAGCCTGCCTCTTCTTTCAGCTTCTCGCAGTCGCCAGCCTTGTAATCGAGCGGCATGATCTTGACGAACTTGCCGGCGATCAGCTTCGTCCCAATTGTCGAGCACCCAGCGGCCGCGGGCGCTGCCGGTGTATGCGACGTGCTTGCGGACCAGGTCGAGCACGGTCTCCTGATCGTCGGGATCGCTGAGGTCTTCGAGCTCGACCATTTCGCGTGTTGACCAGCGGCGGGAACGTGCCCGTCCAGGTCGAGCACGTAGGCGATGCCGCCGCTCATGCCGGCCGCGAAGTTGCGTCCCGTCTCGCCGAGCATCACGGCCAGGCCGCCGGTCATGTACTCGCAACCATGATCGCCGACCCCTTCGACGACGGCCGTCGCGCCGCTATTGCGGACGCAGAACCGCTCGCCGGCGATGCCGCGCAAGTAAACCTCGCCGCTGGTGGCGCCGTACAGCACCACGTTGCCGGCGATGATGTTCTCCTCGGCCGCGAAACGTGCTTTCGCGCGGCGGATAGACGATGATCTTGCCGCCGGAGAGTCCCTTGCCGCAGTAGTCGTTCACGTCCCCTTCGACCCGGACCGTCACGCCGTGCACGCCGAAGGCCATCAGGCTTTGCCCGGCGGTGCCGCGGAAGTTGAGCTGAATCGTGTCGTCGGCGGCAAATCCGGCGCGCGCCGTAGCGCTTGGTGACTTCGCTGGACAGGATCGTGCCGACCGTGCGATTGATGTTGCGGATCGGCAGGTTGACCGTGACCGGCTCCTCGCGCTCGAGCGCCGGCCGGCACAGTTCGAACAGCAGCGTCAGGTCCAGCGATTGTTCGAGCCCGTGATCCTGCTTCTCGGCGCAATAGGTCTTGAAATGGGCGGGCACTTGCGGCTTGTGCAGGATGTTCGAGAAGTCGAGCCCCCGGGCCTTCCAATGGGCGATCGCCTTGCGCGTGTCGAGCCGATCGACGCGGCCGACCATCTCGTTGATCGTGCGGAAGCCGAGCCGGGCCATGATCTCGCGCAGCTCTTCGGCCAGCATGAAGAAGTAATTGACCACGTGCTCCGGCTTGCCGGCGAATTTCTTCCGCAGTTCGGGGTCCTGGGTGGCGATGCCGACCGGGCAGGTGTTCAGATGGCACTTGCGCATCATGATGCAGCCGATCGTCACCAGGGCCGCCGTGGCGATGCCCCACTCCTCGGCCCCCAGCATCGTGGCCATGGCGATGTCCTTGGCCGTGCGCAACTGGCCGTCGGTCTGCACGACGATCCGGCCCGCGCAGGTCGTTGAGCACCAGCACCTGGTGCGTTTCGGCCAGGCCCAGTTCCCAGGGAGATGCCGGCATGCTTGATCGAAGTCAGCGGGCTGGCGCCGGTGCCGCCGTCGTGGCCGCTGATCAGCACGACGTCGGCCTTGCCCTTGGCCACGCCGGCGGCGACCGTGCCGACGCCGACTTCGGCCACCAGCTTGACGCTGATGCGGGCGTGGCGGTTGGAGTTCTTCAGATCGTGGATCAGTTGCGACAGGTCTTCGATCGAATAGATGTCGTGATGCGGCGGCGGCGAGATCAGCCCCACGCCCGGCGTGCTGTGGCGGATGCGGGCGATTTCCTTGTCGACCTTGTGGCCGGGCAACTGGCCCCCTTCGCCCGGCTTGGCCCCTTGGGCCATCTTGATCTGCAATTCGTCGGGCGCTGCATCAGATATTCGCTGGTCACGCCGAAGCGGCCGCTGGCCACCTGCTTGATGGCGCTGCTGCGGCTGTCGCCGTTGGCGTCGGGAACTGAAGCGGGCCGGGTCTTCGCCCCCTTCGCCGGTGTTGCTGCGCCCGCCGATGCGGTTCATGGCGATGGCCAGCGTTTCGTGCGCTTCGCGCGAGATCGAGCCGTAGGACATGGCGCCGGTGGCAAATCGCTTGACGATCTCTGTGGCCGGCTCGACTTCGTCGAAGCGGCACCGTGCGATCCGACCAGCGAAAGTCCAGCAGTCCGCGCAGCGTGAGCAGTTGGCGCTGCTGCTCGTCGATCAATTGGCAGAATTTGCGGAATTCGTCGCGGCTGTTGATTTCGGTCGAGTGTTGCAGCTTGGCGATGACGTCGGGGCTGAAGATGTGCGCTTCGCCCTTGCGCCGCCATTGATACTGTCCGCCCACGTCCAGATCGAGCGTTTGCGGGACCGCGGTGCTGCGGATAGGCGTGCTCGTGCCGCAGCGAGCGCCTCTTCGGCGATGGCTTCCAGGCCCGACGCCTTCGATGCGGCTGGGGGTCCAGGTGAAGTACTCGTCGACGAAATCGCTGTTCAGGCCGATGGCCTCGAAAATCTGCGCGCCGCGATAGCTTTGCTGCGTCGAGATGCCCATCTTCGACATCACCTTGAGCAGACCCTTGCCGACGGCCTTGATGTAGTTCTTTTCCAGCTTTTCGTAGGTGTACTTGTCGGAAATGAAGCCGTCGGCCAGCAGGTCGCCCAGCGTGGCGAAGGCCAGATAGGGATTGACCGCGCCGGCGCCGTAGCCGGTGAGCAGGGCGAAGTGATGCACTTCGCGGGCTTCGCCGGTTTCGATGACCAGCCCGCAGCGGGTGCGGCTCTCTTCGCGCACCAGGTGGTGATGCACGCCGCTGGTGGCCAGCAGCGCGGGAATCGGCACCAGCTCTGCGTTCGACGCCCCGGTCGGAAAGAATCAGGATCGTGACCCCTTCGGCGATCGCTTGCGAAGCTTCGCGGCGCAGTTCGTCCATCCGGCGCTTCATGCCGGCCGGCCCTTCCTTGCGCGGAAACAGCATCGACAGCGTGCGGCTCTTGAGCCGGCTGCTGGGGCTGCGAGCCGTCGAGCTGCTTCAGCCGCTCCAGGTCGGTGTTGGTCAGGATCGGCTGGTCGAGCCGCAGCAGCCCGCACTGCTCGGGCGTTTCGTCGAGCAGGTTGCCCTCCGAACCGATCGTCGTGACCAGCGAGGTGATGATCTCCTCGCGGATCGCGTCCAGCGGCGGATTGGTCACCTGGGCGAACAATTGCTTGAAATAGTTGTAGAGCAACTGCGGCCGATCCGAGAGCACGGCCAGCGGCGTGTCGTTGCCCATCGAGCCGATCGCTTCGGCTGGCCGTCGGTCGGCCATCGGCGTCATCAGGATCCGCAGATCTTCCAGCGTGTAGCCGAAGGCCCGCTGCAGCGTGAGCAGCGGCTCGTCCAGATGGCCGTTGACCGGCGCGACCGGCGGCAGATCGTCGAGCCGGCGCTGGTTTTCGCGAATCCACTGGCGATAGGGATGGCGCGAGGCCAGCGAGCGTTTGATTTCGTCGTCGGCGATGATCCGCCCCTGGGCCGTGTCGACCAGGAACATGCGGCCCGGTCGCAAGCGGCCCTTGGACTCGACCTCGTCGCGGCGGAATGTCGAGCACGCCCGCTTCCGACGCCATGACGACCAGCCCGCCCTTGGTGACCCAATAGCGGCTGGGGCGCAGGCCGTTGCGATCCAGCACGGCGCCCATCATCGTGCCGTCGGTAAAGGCCATCGAGGCCGGGCCGTCCCAGGGCTCGATCAGGCAGGCCTGATATTCGTAGTAGGCTTTCAGGTCGTCGGGCATGCTCTCGTGGTTCTGCCACGGCTCGGGAATCGAGCATCGACATGGCCTGCGGCAGCGAGCGGCCGGTCAGCACCAACAGTTCCAGCGCGTTGTCGAACACCGCCGAGTCGCTGGCGCCGCGCACGCAGACCGGACAAATCTTCTTCAGGTCGGGCCCGAACACCGGATGCGCCAGCAGGCTCTCGCGGGCGTGCATCCAGTTGACGTTGCCCTTGAGCGTGTTGATTTCGCCGTTGTGGGCCAGGAACCGGAACGGATGGGCCAGGTCCCAGGTCGGGAAACGTGTTGGTGCTGTAGCGCTGATGGACCAGCGCCAGCGCCGACTGACGAACCGCTCGTCGGCCAGGTCGTGATAGAACCGTTCGACCTGCTCGGCCAGCAACAGTCCTTTGTAGATGATCACCCGCGACGACAGGCTCGGAATGTAGCAGTATTGCCGTCTGCTCCAGCCGGCTGCCGCGGATCGTCGATCTCCAACCGCTTGCGAATGACGTACAGCTTCCACTCGAACATGTCGGGCGGCGTGTCTGCTTGCCGCGGGCGATGAAAATCTGCCGGATGAACGGCTCGACGTCGCGCGCCGTGCGCCCCAGCACGCCGTTGTCGACCGGCACGTCGCGCCAGCCGAGCAGCGTTTGGCCTTCCTCGGCCACGATCGCCTCGAGCCGCTCCTGGCAGCAGCTGCCGCTCTGACTCGGTGCGCGGCAAAAAGACCGTGCCGATGCCGTAGTCGCCCGCGCGGGCAGCTCGAAGCCGAGCTCCCGGCGCTTTGGCCGCGAAAAACTCGTGCGGCATTTGCGTCAAGATGCCGGCGCCGTCGCCGGTCAGCGGATCGCAGCCGCAGGCCCCGCGATGCGTCAGATTGACCAGAATCTCGAGACCGGAGCGGACGATCTGCGTGGCTCTTTTCGCCGCGCATGTTGACGACAAAGCCGACGCCGCAGGCGTCGTGTTCGTTGGCCGGATCGTACAAGCCCTGCTTGGGCGGCAAGCCGCCGTTGTGCTTGAAGGTTTGCATCCGTTTACCTCCCCATCCTCAGGGGGTCCCGACTCGGACCCGAGATGTGCCTATCGACTCGCGCCTCGTGCTGCTGGACGCCCGGGCCATGACCGTTGCCGTTCGCCTTGGGAGCTGTTTCTACCGACGTCACCTCTTTTGAGGTTAAGTCTTTGGGACCCGCTGTCCTTCGGAGTTCCGGTCGCTGCGTGACCGTTGCCCCGGTTGTTGCTTGCCTTGGGTTCGGCGCCGGCCGCGTTCTTTTCGTCCGCAACCGTGGTCAGGCGCCGTTTGCCCCTCGCTTTGCAGCAAGGTGATGAAACGTCGCGTTGTGCTCGACAGCTCCTTGCCGCGGCGATAGATGATGCCCAGCGGCCGCACCAGTTCGTCGATCGGCCAGCGGCACGGCCACCAGGCTGCCGGCCGCGACTTCGCGGGCGACGCTGGGCTCCGGCAGGAAACTCACGCCGGCGTCGATCTCGACCGCCCGCTTCATCGTTTCGACATTGTCGAACTCCATGACGACTTGCACTTCGACGTCGTGCGATTGGAGCACGCGATCGATCTCGCGGCGGATCGTCAGATCGCCGTCGAAGCCGATGAACTTCTCTCCGGCCAACTCGGCGAACTCCACCGTTTCTCTGCGCCGGCCAGTCGGTGATGTGGCGAGCAGACCAGCACCATCGGTTCCTCGCGCCAGCCGATCGCCTCGATCGGTCCGCGATGCGCGCGGATAGCTGAGCAGCCCGATGTCGGCCTGGTCCTTTTCGATCGCTTCGTAGACGCGGTGCGGATGCTGATATTCGAGCCGTACGTTGGCCTTGGGATATTGGCTGAGGAACTGTTGCAAGTAGCGGTTCATCAGGTGCAGTCCGACCGAATAGATCGAGACGACGCGCACCCGTCCGGCCACCTCTTCGTGCAAGGTCCGCACCTGGTCCTCCAGGGCGTCGTAGCGCTGCACCAGTTTGCGACAGCCCTCGTAGTAGGTTTCCCCTTCGGGAGTCAGCACGAACGGACGCTTCGAGCGGTCGATCAGTTTGACGCCCAGTCGATGTTCGAGTTGATGCACCACCTGGCTGGCACCCGATTGGGAAATGCCGTTTTCGTCGGCGGCCCGCGAAAAACTCCGCCAGCCGACGACATCGCAAAAAACCTTCAACGATTTGAGTTGCATGGCAGCGATTCGTCAGATGAGTAAATCGAATGAAGAGCCGAATCAGGATTCGAATTGAGCATGTTAACGTAAGGAACTGCGGCAGCCGCGTCAAGCAAGTTTCTTGTTACCAATCGGCTATGCAGCAATACAGGCAGCCGACGATTCCCTTGCAGTATTGTTGTCGCAAGTCATTATTTGGTATTAGCTTACATTTAAAATCGAAACGCAAACTCATCCCCTGTGGCATCAGCGATCCTGAATCTAGCCTGATAATTCGTGTCGCCCCACTGGCAGCCCTGCCAGCGACCGCCGGGGGTGAGCATCGACAAATCCACCGTATGGCGGTTTAGCGTCACCGTGCGGCAGCCGCGGCGCAGTGGGCGGACAGTTAGCCCCAGGAACTGTGCTGGCAGAATCGCCCGCAGAACCCCCGTCTCAGGGCCCGGGGTGCGGATTAGCGCGGGCCGGCAATTTCTCCGGCTCATACTCGTGGTCGCGCTTGCGGAGCACCGTGGCCTGGATGATTTCGTCCGGCTTGATGTCCGCATTGGGATGGTCCGGATCGATCCGTTGCAGGCTGGCCAGCACGTCCAAGCCTTCGATCACGCGCCCGAACACGGTGTGCTTGCCGTTCAGGTTCGGCATGGCGGCGAACGTCAGAAAGAATTGCGATCCGCCGGTGTCTCGTCCGGCATGGGCCATGCTCAAGCTGCCCGCGAAGTGATTGCGATGGTTTTCCTGAAAGCACTCGCAGCGGATAGCATAACCGGGTCCGCCGCTGCCATTGCCCTTGGGATCGCCCCCTTGGGCCATGAAGCCGGCGAGCACGCGATGAAATTTCAGTCCGTCGTAAAAATGTTTTTGAACCAGGCTGATGAAATTGGCGGTTGCGATCGGCGCTTCGTTCTCGAACAGTTCGACCACGATGTCTCCCTTGGTCGTGGTGAGTTTTACGCGCGGCAAGTCGTCGGCCTGCTGTTCGTCGGCTCGCAGCTTCCGCTCGATCTCCCAGAGCTGCATATATTCGTCGACGTGTTTGAGATGGTCTTCCGCGACCTTGTTGATCGCACCTTCCTGCGACGCCTTCGTCAGATCGACCTTGGCCTTGGCGAAATTGTTCATGCGGAACGCCGCGAGGCCGGCGTAGTTGGCCAATCCCTTTCCTGAGTATCCTTCTTCGGTGAGCAACTCGATCAGCCGGGATGCGTCCTGATAGCGGTCTGCATCCATCGCGTCGGCGACGTTGGCCAGAAGAAACTCGCCGATCTCAGGGTTCTTCGGATCGGCGCGAAACAGCTCGATCGCGGCAGCCTGCAAGCCCGGAGCGAGCTGCTTGCCTTTGGCCACCAGGCGGTTGAAGTCGGCCAGGATCGGCGGCCTGTCGCGTTCGGCGGCCAACTGGAAATTGCCTTGCAAGGTCCGCATCTGGCCCAGCACTTGTTTGAATTCGTCGAACGCCTGCTTGAAATTGGCCTGGGCCTGGGCGGCGGTCGGTGCCTTGGGGGGGACTCGTCGTCGGCGCACGACCGATGCGCGGGCAGCCCAGCCAGCAGCAATCCGGCAATGACGAAACGAACAAGCATGGCAAACCTTTTCCGCAGACGGTAAACGGTGCGATTCCTGACAGGGAGGTTCTCTGCATTCAGCATATCAAATCGCGCCGGGTGTTGGCCAATCAGGCGAGGCTGCTGGCCGCCCGGCGCTGCCTCAACGCCGCGAGAGGAAAAGAAAGGGCGCAACCGCGCGAATGCGATTGAGCCCGGTTGGAGCGGAAATTGTGCCGCAGCGAATCCTCAGGGCCAGCGCCTACCCGAGCTTGCCGACTTTGGCCACCAGGTCGACGGTGCGGCAGCTATAGCCCCACTCGTTGTCGTACCAGGCCAGCGTCTTCAGCATGTTGCCGTCCATCACGTCGGTGAAGTCGGCGGCAAAGATCGAGCTGTGCGGATTGTCGATGATGTCGCTCGAGACGATCGGGTCTTCGGTGTACTCCAAAATTCCCTTGAGCGGCCCCTCGGCCGCGTCCTTGATCGCCTGGTTGACTTCTTCCTTGGTCACGTTGCGGCTCATGAGCGTGGTCAGGTCGACCACGCTGCCGGTCGGCACGGGCACGCGCAGCGAAATGCCGGTCAGCTTGCCCTTGAGCGCCGGAATGACCAGGCCCACGGCCTTGGCCGCGCCGGTCGTGGTGGGAATGATGTTCTGCGCGGCCGATCGTGCTCGATACAGATCCTCGTGCGGCATGTCTTGCACGCGTTGATCGTTGGTGTAGGCATGGACGGTGGTCATCAGGCCTTTGACGATGCCGAACTTCTCGTGCAGCACCTTGGCCAGCGGCGCCAGGCAGTTGGTCGTGCAACTGGCGTTCGAGATGCACTTCTGCGAGGCGTTGAGCTTGTCGTCGTTGACGCCCAGCACGCAGGTCAGGTCGGCGCCGTCCTTGGCCGGGCGCTGAGCACCACGCGCTTGGCACCGGCCCGCAGATGCGTGTCGTAGCCGGCCTTGAACTTGCCGTCCTTTTCCCCTTCGCGGGCCGGTGAAAATGCCGGTGCTCTCGACCACCACGTCGACCTTCAGCTCGCCCCAGGGGAGCTTCGTGGGATCGCGCTCGGCCAGGGCCCGGACCTTCTTGCCGTCGACGTACAGATACTCGCTGTCGTAGCCGACCTTGCCCGGATAGCGGCGATGCGTGCTGTCGTACTTGAGCAGCGTGGCCAGCGTCTCGTTGTCCGTCAGGTCGTTGATCGCCACGACCTCGAATTCGTTGCCGCGGGCCATCAGATTCCGGAAAACCAGTCGGCCGATGCGACCGAAACCGTTAATCGCAACACGAATTGCCACGGGACATCTCCTTCAGCTATGGGAACTCCAGCACCAATGCATCCGCCGGATACGGCTGGCCGGTCTGGCGGGCAGCGACAGGACGCCGCCGGACGGGGTCCGACGGCGGATGACGCACACGACGGAATTGGCTGGAGCTAAGAGCGCATTGCGCGCGAGCCAATTCTAGGACTTTCGCAAGCAGCGGATTATACTGGCGCCGCGGGAAAGCGACTAGGGGTTGACCCGTTTGGCTAGAATACCGACCGAAAACAGAGTACCAACGTCCATGGCCCAAAATCCTGAACGATTGCCGCAACTCTTAGCTCAACTCCGCTCGCAACTGGCGGCCAGCACGTCGATCGACGCGCACGCGCGGCAGGATCTGGAAACCACAATCGCCGATGTCGAGCGGGCGCTGGCCGGTCGACCGCCCAAAGGCGATCGGGCCGAATCGCTGGCCGGCCGACTGGGCGAAACGGCCGTCGACTTTGAAGTCTCGCACCCCAACCTGGCCGTCACCGTGAGCGGGATCATCGACATCCTGGGGCAACTCGGAATCTAGGTCGGCGCGGCGCGGTGCCGTCATGCGCGAGTCTCTAGCTCGACCCGCTCGACGAGCACCACCCGCACGTCGCAGACGTTGGTGTCGGTCGGACCGGTCTTGAGCAGCGAACCGGCTTGCTGGAAGAAGTGATACGCGTCGTTGCGGTCGAGGTAATCGGCCAAATCGAGCCCCAGCGCCGCGGCACGACCCAGCACGTCGCGGTCGACCCACGCGCCGGCCGCGTCGGTCGGGCCGTCCTCGCCGTCGGTGCCGCCGGAGAGAATCGTGATGCCGCCGGATGGGTCTTGGCTTGCCAGGACTTCGGCCGCGGCCAGGACCAATTGTTGATTGCGGCCTCCTTTGCCCCGGCGCTCGGGGGCGCGAGCTTGACCACCGGCTCGCCGCCGCTGATGAAACAGTCCGGGCCGGGCCCGGCGAGCATGCCGAGCCCCAGCGCGGCCAAAGAGCGGCCGACTTCCTCGGCCGCCCCTTCCGGCGCCGCCTGCGCGAGCATGGCGTGCGAATAACCCAAGCGCTCGGCCTCGATGCCGGCCGCGTCGACCGCCAGGGCGTTGTTGCCGATCACCAATTGCGTCACGTGACACTTTGGCTCGGCCGGCGCCGCGGCCGGGCGCTGCTGAAGATAGTCGAAAATCGAAGCCGGTAGCGCGCCGCGCCCCCCATAACGCTCGAGCACGTCGAGCGCGTCCTGCGGCGCAGTGCGGTCGGGCACGGTCGGCCCGGAGGCGATCACATCCAGCGGGTCGCCGAGCACGTCGGAAATAATCAGCGCAAACAGGCGTCCCGCGCGACAGGCTCGCGCCAATCCGCCCCCTTTGATCCGGCTGAGCTGTTTGCGCACGGTGTTCAAATCCGTGATAGGAGCCCCCGCGGCGCTCAGGTGCCGGGTCACCGCCAGCTTGTCGGCGAGCGTCACGCCTTCGACCGGCGCCGGCAACAGTGCGGACCCGCCCCCCGAGATCAGCACGAAACACAGATCGTCGGCGGACAGCGACTCGACGAGCCGCAAGATCTCGCGGGCCCCCGCAACGCCTGCCTCGGTGGGCTCATTGACGCCCGCGGGCCGGGCCGGGTGCAAATGTATCCGCTCCAGCGGCCGCGCGCAATCGGCAGGCACGTTGATCCAGCCCGAGACTTGTTTGGCGGCGAGCCATTGCGGGCCCAGGGCGCGCTCCAGCCCCGCGGCCATGCCGGCGCCGGCTTTGCCCGCGCCAACCACTGCGATTCGCCCCACTCGAGCCAGGTCGACCGGTTCGTCTCCGACCCACAGCGTGCCACCGTCGATGCGGATCGCCTCTTCGACCAATCGATCGGACCGCACGGCCGCCACGCCGGCCTTCCAAATCTGCACGGCGTCGCGGCGCAATTGCTCGGCGGGGCGGTTCACGAGTCCCCCAATAGACGCACGCGCAGCACGTCCAACCACTGGCTCTCGCGCTCGACGACCACGTGGCTGATGTTGTTGGCCGCCGCCGCGCAGCACCAAGCCGGCCAAAAACTTCTGTCCGTCCGCCTCGAAACGACCGGCCATTGCACACCACGGAGTCGACTTGCCTTTGTCGCCCGGCAACCGGGTAAGCGCAAAGAACGTGTTGGCGAACCCTTGCGTGCTCAGCTGGGCCGGCCAATCGCGAATGACCGGCCGATGGGCTCCAAGCACGGCACCGCAACCGGGCACAAGCTGATCGACGATTGCCGGCAAATGGTCGTCGTCGGGCGATTGGCCGCCGCGGCCTGTCGGCGCGATCACCATGGCGGCCAGTCGCATCGGCACGTGGTACAACTCGAGCCGGGGCCCGGTCGCCGGCGGTCCCGCTTCGCCCAGTTGGCTGACGTCGATCGACAGGTCCGCGACAGGCGGCGGAGTGGGCTGCGGCCGCCGCAGCCGAGTCAGCCAGATCACAATCCCCAGTAGCAGAGCGGCGCCCAGGGCAATGCCGATCGCCGGCCCCAACCCGAGGCCGATCCCATCTAGGATTTGTTCGATTGGCTGCATGGGAAGGATCGCGAAATCGATGTGCGTCGCTCGATCAACCAATAGGGTAGCGACAACCGGATTTGGCACCAGCGATTCGGCCACCAAGCAGTCGCGTCGCGCGGAGATGCGCGGCGAGTCGGGCGACGGAACATAGAACGCGCCGCGCTCTGAGCCCCCGCAAACGCAAGGGTTGGCCGACATCTTTGCGGCCGCCACAAGCCACTTGCGACTGCGAATCGCCCCGTCGGTGCCGATAGCCACTGTCGGTAGTGCAATGCTAGCAAGGTTTTGCGCGATTGTCGAAAACGGGCTCGATTCCCGGTCGGCAGAAGGCCGATTTTTACGAATGAGGGAGCGTGCTCTTTCGGTGCGCAAGGAGGCGGGGAGCTCATGAAATCGACCTATTCCAGTCCGATTTGGCCTTATCTGGCCA
Source organism: uncultured Planctomycetaceae bacterium (assembly GCA_963793635.1). Classification (GTDB taxonomy): domain Bacteria; phylum Planctomycetota; class Planctomycetia; order Pirellulales; family PALSA-1355; genus CAWCAX01. The sequence continues at coordinate 1,533,909 of CAWCAX010000004.1, read as the reverse complement.
TTCTGAGTTGCCTGTTCGCCGTCTGCGTGCTGGCACCTCGCGGCTGGCAGCGACTGGCCCGGCGGGAATCGATCGACGTCTTTCTCGAGGCTAACGGTCCGCAGCTTTCCAGGCACCTTCGGCCGGCCACGCTTGCCCAGTCGCCCGCGAAACCCTCACCCCAACCCGCCGCGGCTGCGATCGAGCGGCTTGCGACTAGCGGTTCGCCCGCCCCGCCTTCAGGCCAGGTCGTCGCAGCGACCAACACGCCGGCGAGCCTCGCGGCGGATGGTGAAGTTGGCAATTCGGCGGGCGCGATTCAGTCGGCGGAAAGCATGGGGCGGGCAATTTTGTCGAACCGTACGGTGCGGCCGGTGTCAGAAGCCGGCGGCAAGAGTTACCAATCACTGTTCAAGACTGCTGCAACTCGAACGGTACCCGGCTCACGCGCCGCCGAAGGGATGGATCAGGCCGAGATCGGCCAGCGCTTGCCGACCATCGTGGCCCAATCGCCTGCCGTGCCGAAACCGTCGTCCGACTTGGCCAGCCTGCCCCAGACCAATTCCAAAATGCCTGCGGCGCCGAGAGACGCGAGAGCGGATCGGGGCTTTGATTCGATTCGGTTGCCACGTCCCGACCTTTTGATGACCGAGCTGACGGCCCTCGCGGCCGAGCCAGGCTGCGGCGCGTGGGCTGCAACCGCGGGTCGATTGCTGAGCGAAGTCTGCGGCGAGCCGGCCACTCCGCCCCGGCCGACCAGTGTGGTACTGGCCGAGCTGCGTCATCACAGTCAGGCCGGCGAGGCTTTGGCCGGCTCGACCCAGGATGTCCGGATGGAAAGCCAGATGCTGCGAGCCCAGTATGCGTTGGCCCGGCGTCTGGACATTTGGGAGCGCGTCGTCAGCTTGTCGGCCAAAGCACCGCCGGACGCGGAAGCCGCCGCACAGCGGATGCCGCTGGCGCTGGAAGCGGTGGAATCGCTGACCCGCGCTCAACAGGAAGGAACGGCCTGGCGCGACTACTTGCTGCTGCCCCGGTTGAGGCATCTGGTGGGACGCGACAGCAATGCGTCGCCTGACGAGCGGCGAAAGATCGCCCGGCACGCGCTGGCCCGGCTGAGCAATTTGCGAATGTCGCGCGAGCAGCGACGATTCATCGATGAGAAGGCCGTGGCCGATTTCCGCGCCGAGCTGCAGCACTGGGCCGCCGAACCGGTTGACAACCAGGAATTATTGGTCGACCTGGAGCGCTACGAACGGACCGGCTCGGCACTGGATGCGCAGCGCCTGGCTTCGAACTGCCGGTCGCTCTGCTGGTCGGCGGACCCCGCGTCGCAACAGCTGGGTGCGCGGATCGAAGAGCACTATCGCAATGCGAATGTTCGGCTGGCCGTTTCGCAAGCCTTCCTCAGCCGGTTTCTGCCGCAACCGGAGGCCATCGTGGCCCCCGTCCGCGACACGATTGCCGGCGCACAAGTCGAGGGCCGCAGCACGACCTATACCAAGCTGGCGCTGCTGATGATTCCTGATCGCAACCGGCTGCGGTTGGGAATCGAAGCCCACGGCACCGTGCAATCCAACACCGCGGCGACCAGCGGCCCGGCCACGTTCTACAACAGCGGCGAGTCGCAATTCATCGCTCGCAAGCTGCTGCTTTCTCGGACCGCGCGGACTGTCGATCTTTCCGGCCATGTCCGAAGCGGAAAGCACGCGGCAGAAGCTAGTCTCGATGGAAACCGATTTCGATCGCGTGCCGCTCTTGAACGCGGTCGTGCGAAACATTGCCCGCTCCGAGCACGACGCAACGCAGGGCACCGCCCGTGCCGAAGTCGAACAAAAGATAGCCGCTCGGGCGCGCAGACGAGTTCGACGCTGAAATCCAGCCCAAGCTGCTGCAGGCCGTGCAGAAATTCAACCAGCGAGTTCGCAACCCGCTCGAGCAATTGGGGCTGGAGCCGCAGGCGCTCGGGCGCATCGACCAGCGAAGACCGCGCCGTGATGCGATTCCGACTGGCCGGCCAGGAACAACTGGCGGCCTACACGCCGCGTCCGCGGGCGCCCTCGGACAGCCTGGTGAGCCTGCAAGTCCACCAGTCGGCGCTCAACAACGCGTTGGAGCGGCTGGAACTCGACGGCCGCACGTTCCAACTACCGGAATTGTTCGAGCACCTCGCTGAAAAGATGGGCCGGCGAGAAGGTCGATCTGCCGGAAGACCTGCCCAAGAACGTCACGCGTCACATTTGCCGCGCACGATGCGGTGCGGCTGATTTGCGAAGACGGCCAGATTGAAGTGCGGATCTCAATGGCCGAACTCACCGAACGCCGCCGGCACTGGAAGAATTTCGTCGTGCGGACTTACTATCGCCCCGACGATAGCTCGCTCGAAACGCGGTTCGTCCGCTCGGGTGGAATATTTCTGGAAGGCGAGAGCCTCAAGGGCAAGACCCAGTTCGCCCTGCGCAGCGTGTTCAGCAAGGTGCTTTCGCCCACCCGACACTGGGGACTCATCGAGCCGCAATTGGCCGCCGATCCGCGCGTGAAAGATCTGGAGATCACGCAATTCACCGTGGAACAAGGGCTGGATCGGCATCGCCTATGCTTCGCGTCGCGCCGCAGAACGTCGCCAATCGGCCGCAGTAGACGCGACAGACGCATGCGATAGAGGCGTGAGGCAGTGCGAGCAGTTAGCTTGGGTCCGCGGCGTGAGAATCCTGCTGTCCGTAGCGGCCGCGGAATTGCTCGGCCGGATATTTTTGGGCGTTTTTGAGCATCTTGCCGCGCACGGCGGTCGCCAGGTCGATGTCCAGCGCATTGCACAGGGCCAGCGCGTAGCACGCCACATCCGCCAGTTCGTCGGCCACTTCGGTCAGCTTGTCCGGCTCCGAGCGTAACGCCGCCGACTCGTCGGGCGTGAGCCATTGGAAATGCTCCATCAGCTCCGCCGCCTCGATCGCCAGGGCCATAGCCAGATTTTTCGGCGTGTGGAATTGCTCCCAATTCCGCTCGCGCACGAATTGGGCCACCAGGCGCCGCAGATCGTCGATCGTCGTATCCTTGTCCATGGGCTCGCTTCAGGGTCAATTAGAGTCATTCTGTCAACCGTGCTGGCTCAGTGTAGCAAATGTTTTCACCCGCCCAGTATCAGCTTCTCGACTTCGGCGCCGGACGCAAACTGGAGCGGTTCGGCGCCCTTGTGCTCGACCGGCCGGGGGCGGCCGGTGCACGGGCAGAACTCGCCGACCCCGCGGCGTGGAGCCAGGCCGACGCCCGGTACGAACGAACCAGCGGCGATCAAGGCGTTTGGACAGCCCGCCGCGAAATGCCCGCCGCGTGGAATGTTCGCGCTGGGCAAGTGGTGCTCGAACTGAAGCGGACCGATTTTGGCCACCTGGGCGTGTTTCCCGAACATGCGCCGAGTTGGCAATGGCTCGGCGACGAGGCGCGCCGAGTGGGTCGGCCGATCAAGGTGCTCAATTTGTTCGCCTACACCGGCGGCGCGACGTTGGCCCTGGCCGCCGCCGGGGCCCAGGTGGTGCATGTCGATTCGGCGCGCAACATCGTCGCCTGGGCGCGCCGCAATGCCGAGCAATCGGGTTTGGCGGCGGCCCCGATTCGCTGGATCGTGGAAGACGCGCGGAAGTTCGTCGCCCGAGAGTTGCGGCGCGGCAACCGCTACGACGCCATTGTGCTCGATCCGCCGACCTACGGGCATGGTCCGCAGGGGCAGAGCTGGAAATTTTCCGAGGATCTGGGCCCGTTGGTCGGCGATTGTCTTGCATTGACGGGCCAGCGCCCCGAGTTCATGTTATTGACGTGCCATACGCCCGACACTGGGCGCACCGCAGATCGAATCGCTGTTGGCGCCGCTGGCCGGTTCACAGCCGGGCAACTTGTCCGTCGCGCCCATGGAACTGACCTCAGCCGCGGGCGGACGGCTGACCTGCGGCATCGAAGCCCGTTGGCGGGGCAGTTCCGGCGAGAGGACGTAGAACCGCGGGAGCCTGCCGAGCGACCATGGAACCGATCACCAGCCTGCACAATCCGCGCGTCAAGGATGCGGCCCGCCTGCGCGATCGGCGCGGCCGCGACAAGCAGCGGCGGATTCTGATCGACGGTACGCGCGAAATCGCGCGAGCGCTGGCGGCCGGGGTGCCGCTGATCGAAGTTTTCGTTGCCCCGCAGCTATGCACTTCGGACTCGTCGCGCGAGCTACTCGGCGAACTGGCCCGGCGCCAGGTCGCGCTGTTGCACGTCGCGCTGGCCGTGTTCGAAAAACTGGCGTACGGCGCTCGTAGCGAAGGCCTGATTGCCGTGGCCCAGCCGCCCAGGCATGGGCTGGCCGACCTGCGCCTTGCCGAGCACACTTTGGTGTCGGTGCTGGTGGGAGTCGAAAAGCCAGGTAACGTCGGCGCCGTGTTACGCAGCGCCGATGCGGCCGGCGCGGCGGCCGTGATCGTGGCCGATGCGGGCACCGATCTATACAACCCCAACTGCATTCGCGCCAGCTTGGGCACGGTGTTCACGCTGCCGGTCTGCGCGGCATCGAGCGCCGCGGCGCTCGACTTTCTGCGCGCCAGCGATTGACGATCTACGCCGCCCGGCTCGACGCGGCGACCGACTATCGCCAGGTTTCGTTCGGGCCCCGCACGGCGATCGTGCTGGGCAGTGAAGCGGCCGGGCTGGCCGACCCCTGGCGAGCCGCCGACATTCTGCCGATCAAGTTGCCGATGTTGGGGGTCGCCGATAGTTTGAACGTATCGGTGACGGCGGCCGTGTTGTTCTATGAAGCGCTGCGGCAGCGGGAGGAGTGAAGTGTTAAGCCCACCGGCTGCGTCCGGTGGGGGTCGGGCCGTAAGTCGGGGCGCACCCACCGGACGCAGCCGGTGGGCTTAACGGGGTATGAAAAACGTTCGGCGCCGCGCAGCGCGCATTCCGCGGTGCGAATGCCCCCCGGGCCCCGCTACTTCCGGCGGAAAATGCGCTTGATTTCGGCGAGCGCGCCGCCGAGCTGCTCGACTTCGGCCAGCGTGTTGTAGAAATAGAAGCTGGCCCGGGCGCTGGCCCCCAGGCCGAGCCGCTTGTGCAGCGGCATCGCGCAGTGATGCCCCGCGCGGACGGCAATGCCCTGGCGGTCGAGGAGCTGGGCAATGTCGTGTGCGTGAATTTTTTCGAGCATGAAGCTCACGATGCCCGATTTCTTGTCCGGCGAGGGTCCCAGAAATCGCACGCCGCCGACCGCTTCCAGCACTTCATGCGCCCGCACGGTGAGCGCGTGCTCGTGCGCGCGAATCGCTTCCATGCCAATCGCGTTCAAGTAATCGATCGCGGCGCCCAGGCCGATCGCCGGGACGATCGGCGGAGTGCCGGCTTCGAATTTCGCGGGCAGATCGGCCGGTTCGAAGCCGTCGAGCCGGACGCGGCGGATCATGCTGCCACCGCCCAGGAAGGGAGGCATCGCGTCGAGCAATTCGCGCCGCCCGTACAAAATGCCCACGCCCGAGGGCCCCAGCATCTTATGTCCGCTGAAGGCCAGGAAGTCGGCCCCCAGGGCTTGCACGTCGGTCATTTGATGCGGCACGCTCTGGGCCGCGTCGACCAGCACCAGCGCCCCGGCCGCATGCGCGTGGCGGATAATCTCGGCCACGGGATTGATCGTGCCGAGCACGTTGGACACGGCCGTCACGGCGACCAGCCGGGTGCCGCTCGGAGAGCAGCCGGACCAGTTCGTCCAGCACGAGTTCTCCCTCGTCGGTCACCGGCACCCAGCGCAGCACGGCGCCGGTGCGCTCGGCCAATTGTTGCCAGGGGACGATGTTGGCATGATGCTCCATTTCGGTGAGCAGGATTTCGTCGCCCGGCGCGCACGTTGGCATCGCCCCAACTGCGGGCCACGAGGTTGATACCCTCGGTAGCGCCGTGCGTGAAGATGATTTCTTCCAATGCGGCCGCGCCGATGAATCGCTGGACTTTGGCCCGGGCTTCCTCGTACAGGTCGGTGCTTTGGTCGCTGAGCCAATGGATGCCCCGGTGCACATTGGCGTAGTGTTTCTCATACACGTCGACCAGCGACTGGATCACCTGCCGCGGACGCTGCGTGGTGGCCGCGTTGTCGAAATAAACCAGCGGCACTCCGCCATGCAGACAGCGACGAGAGGATCGGGAAATCGTCCCGCACCCGCTCGGAAACGAGTGGCAGCGCCGCGCTGGGAGTGGAGGAGAGCGGGTTCAAGAGTTCGATTCCTGCGGACCGGCTTTTCCGGGATCGACGGGCGAATAAATCGCCGACTGCAGCACGCGCCAGCACAGCAGGCAGCACTTTTGCCGGTTCGGCGTCAGCTTGGCGCCGAATAAGTCGAGCATTTGCTGCGCGGAGAGATTCTTCACGTCGTCCAGCGGCCGGCCCTGGATCCGCTCCATCAAGATCGAAGCAGCCGCCTGGCTGATACAGCAGCCGTCGCCGTCGAACCAGGCATCCGCGACCAGCCCGTCGGAATGGATGTCCAGCTCGATCCGCACCACGTCGCCGCAGAGCGGATTATCGTCCTCGTGCAGGTGCGTGGGGCGTGGGCAGCGGCCCCGATGAAACGGTTCCTCGAAGTGTTCCAGAATTCTTTCTTGATATAGTTCGTCGTCGAGCGGCATGGGCCAGTAAGGGGGACACCAGGGTCGTGCGCGAAATTGGCGAACTCCACGCGGAGCCGCTCTATGTTAAGTCTATGGCAAGGAATCATTCCGGCAAGCGTCCGCGCTCGATCTGGGGAAAGTCGCCACTGCAAGCCTTCATGAACTCCACGAGATCCTGCTTGTCCTGGTCGGTCAGGTCGAGCTTCTTGATCTTGGGATCGAGGTGCTCGTTCGGAAACCCGCCTTTGGCGTACCACTCGACCACTTCTTCCAGCGTGCCGGGGCTGCCGTCGTGCATATACGGCGCCGAAAGCGCCACGTTGCGCACCGTGGGTGTCTTGAAGGCGCCGGTATCCTTGTCGTCGAGGCTGAACACGGCCCGGCCGCGATCGATCTGATCGGGGTCGGACTTGTCCATGCCCACGCCCAGGTTGTGGTACTTTTCGTCCGTCAGGTTGGCGCCGACATGGCAAGCGGTGCAATTGCCTTTATCGCTGAAGAAGATTTCGCGGCCGCGTTTGGCGCTGTCCGACATGGGGTACGTTGCGACCGCTTGTTGGGCAGCCAGATACTTGGCATAGAGCGCCGGATCGTCCTCTTTCAAATCGTCGGGATCCAGTTTTTCCAGCGGGCGAAATTGCTCGTTGTAGTCGAACGGCGAGGGGCCGCTGACCACGGCACGCTCGAAACTGGCGATGGCCTGTCCGACGGTGTCGATGGTCAGCTCGCCGAAGATTTTTTCGAACTGCAGCTTGTAGCCGGGGATTCCCTTGAGGCAAGCGACGCAGGCTTCGTGTGTGTGGCCCATTTCGATCGCGTTGGCAATCGGTCCGATGGCTTGGGCTTCGAGCGAGGGGGCCCGGCCGTCCCAGAACTGCGCGTCGCTCAAAATGCGGTTATAGCTGACTGGGGAATTGCGGCCCCCGGTCTGCCCTAGGATGCCGACGCCGAACGGAGTGTGCCGCGCGAAGCCTTCGGCCGGGTCGTGGCAACTCGCACAAGAGATCGTTTGGTCGGCCGAGAGCCGGGGATCGAAATACAACTGGCGGCCCAATTCGATCTTGGCGCGAGTGAGCGGATTCTTGTCGATGCCCACGACCTGGCCGCGCCCGGCCGATAGCCCGAGCGGCAGATCGAACTCGAGCACTTCCAGGTTCGCCGGCTCCGCGTACCAATGCTCGATCTGGTCGACCGTCAAGTCCCCTTCGCCGGGAATTCCGCCGAACAAATCGGACGAGCCGAGCAGCACCTTGTCTGGCTTCTCGGCCGTTGCGGGCTCGCCGGCTTCATCGTGGGCCGTATCCATTTCCGGCTCGTCCGGCCCAGCGGCCTGTTGTTCCGCGACGGCCAATTCGGCCGCGGCCGTCTCGGCCGAAGGGCCAGTGGCGGCATCGGCCGCGATGTGATTCTCGTCCTCGACTTCAGCCGATTCGGCCGGCATGCGCACGTCGGGCTTGGGCGGCTGCGGATTAGGGGGCTGGCATCCGCCCAGCCACAAGCCGGCAGTCAGCACAGCGCCGCATCCCAGCCAAGATCGATCGTTTTGTCGCATGGTTGCTTATCTCCGGGTTGTCGGGGGGATGCTGTTGTGTGACGAGCGCGGTGGTCTCGGTGACACAAAGTCGGTGTCAACGACGTTTTTTCGGCTAGCAAAGCCTTGGCGGGTCCGCGCCGCCACTATATCAATAATTGTCATGCGTTCAAGCATTCCATCCGCTTGTTCGCGGGGAAACGATCGAAATACCCGCAGCCAAGCCCGCGCCTGGTCTGCTTTCTTGCTGTCAGACAATCGTGGGCGTCACGAGCCATTGCAATTGGCCTTCGCCGGGATCGATCTCGGCTGCGAACTCGATTGCCGCGATGGCTCCCTTGGAAAAGTCGATGTCGCTGGAGCCTGCCCCGATCAACTCGGCCGTCAAGCGGCTGACGTCGGGCGCGTGCCCCACCCAGGCGACCTGCCGATCCTGGTGGCCATTGGTCCAGGCGATCAGACTGGCCAATTCGCTCCCCGGTGCAAGCTCCGACAGCTCCATCAGCTTTGGCCCGCCGTCGAGCCGGTCGAGAATGATTTGGGCCGTTTGCCGGCAGCGCACCAAGGGGCTGGTGGCGATCAGGGTCGGGGCGAAATCGCGTCGGGCCAACTTCTTGACCAGCCGCGCAAACCGTTTTCGCCCCTTCTGGGTCAGCGGGCGTAGCGCGTCGTCGGGATATCGCGGATCGCCGTGTTGGCCGGCCTCGGCGTGTCGGACAATGTAGAGCAGCATGCAAGTTTCCTGTTGCGGGCAATGCGGCGAAAGGCGCAAGAGCGAAGGTTTCAGGCAGGAGAATGGCCACAAAAAACACGAAAACGCACGAAAATCGGAACGGCCTCCTGGTGCAGTATGACCTTTCGTTGGTCTCAAGTCATCCCTGCGCAAGGTGCGTATCGAGCAATACTGACCTTGGGATAATTCGGCCGGACGTCATATCATGCGTCGATGCCCGACCAATGCTCCCACCGTATTCTGATCGTGCGACTAAGCGCGATCGGCGACGTTCTGCACGGACTGCCCGTGCTCTGCGCCCCTCGCGATGCGCTGCCCAAGGCGCACCTGGCCTGGGTGGTCGAGGGACGTGCGGCGGAACTGCTGGCCGGCCACCAGGCGCTCGACGAGCTGATCGTAGTGCCGCGCCGCTGGCTGAAAAGCCCGCGCGCGCGCTGGATCTTCGGCGCCGGGTCCGCGGCCGGTTCGACGTGACGATCGATGTCCAGGGGCTGACCAAGAGCGCTATCGCGGCCCGGCTCAGCGGCGCGGCCGTGCGGATCGGCCCCGCTGCGCCGGCGGGGCGCGAGCTCAGCCCGTGGCTCAACAACCGGCTTATCGTGCCCTCGGCCAGGCACGTGGTCGACCGCAATCTCGAATTGCTCGCGGGCTTGGATATTCGGCCAACAAGCGTGCGTTTCGATCTTGCCGAACGGGCCGAGGACGGCGCGGCCGCCCAGCGAATTCTGGCCGAGCAGTTCGAAGCCGGATCGCCCGCGATCATCAATCCCGGGGCGGGCTGGCCCTCGAAGTTATGGCCGGCCGATCGATTTGCGGCGGTTGCCAGGCACTTGGGCCTGGCGCATCGAGTGCCGACGCTGGTTGTCTGGGCCGGCGCGGCCGAACGAGCCTGGGCCGACCAGATCGTGGCCGGATCCTGTGGCTGGGCCCGCCTGTGCCGGCGACGACTCTGCAGGAGCTGGCAGCCCTTGCCCGGCGAGCCAGACTATTTGTCAGTTCCGACACCGGACCGCTGCATCTTGCGGCGGCGGTCGGCACGCCGTGTGTCGGTCTGTTTGGGCCCATGCCGGCCGAGTGCAACGGCCCTTACGGTCCGGGGCAGATTTCGGTTCAAACCGTTTGTCTAGCCGGCTCGAGCCGCTCGCGGTGCAGGGCCAACAACGATTCGATGCGGGCCATTTCGGTCGAGCAGGTCACGAAGGCCTGCGACGAAATTGTGGGCCGCACGGCGGATCGCCGCTGCGCGTAGGCAGGGCCGGGCTTAGGGCATTTGCATTGCGCCCAGGGCGTAAGTAAAGTCAAGCTTCGCCTGGGCCGAATTTAGTTCCCGCCGCCGCGCCCTTGCGGCCGCGGCGGAGTCTGTCCCGAAAGCATCACGCGCGTGACACAACAACGTCCGGAAATCAATCACTGGTTGCTGGAGTGCGGGTATTCGCAGGACGAGGTCGATAAGATCCTGGCCGAGCTCGAGGCCTACGACCAGCACACGCACCGCGAATCATTGTTCGAGGATTTGTCCAGCGGCGCGTTCGACATCGGCCCCATCATTGATGCGGTGCTCAAGGAAGACTGATTTCGGATCAGCGCACTGCCGGTGCCGATCACAACTCTCCACAGTCGGCGACGACGATCTCGGCGCTGGTCTTGCCGGACTGCGAGCCGTAGCTCTCGACCTTCTTGACCACGTCCATCCCCTCGACGACCTTGCCGAACACCACGTGCTTGCCGTCCAGCCAGGGGGTTTTGGCGGTGCAGAAAAAGAACTGCGAGCCGTTGGTGTTCGGCCCGGCGTTGGCCATGCTCAGAACGCCCGGGCCCGTGTGCTTGAGTTCGAAGTTTTCGTCGGCGAACTTGTCGCCATAGATCGATTTGCCCCCCGTGCCGTTGCCGGCCGTGAAGTCGCCCCCCTGGCACATGAAATCGGGAATCACGCGATGGAACGGCGAGCCCTTGTAGCCAAAACCCTTTTCGCCAGTACACAAAGCCCGGAAGTTCTCGGCCGTCTTGGGCACTACGTCCGATCGCAACTCGACGACGATCCGCCCCAGCTTTTTGCCGTCGGCCGTGATGTCGAAGTAACAGCGGGGCAGCTTGTTCTTATCGGCGGCCGTGGCGGATCGGGCCAGGGCCAGTCCGGCAATCGACGAGGCAAGCATTTGTCGGCGGGAAATCATGGCAACATTCTCCGTAAGGTTGGCTTCGTTCGAACTTCCGGCAGCAGCAAAAACAGATCACCTGCCGAAGCGAATACTATAACGCACCCACCGCCGCCAGAACCAGCGGGCCCGCCGCCGGCCGAGGAGGCTTGCAACGGCCGGTCAAGGCGACCGGGGAAGGCCCACCGGTCAGCGTGAGACGGTGCGCATTCGGCGATCCCCAGTCGCCTCCCTGTGAAGTGACTGCCAGCTAGCTCGAAAGCTCTGCAGCTGCGGCTGGTATGCCAGGACCATCGCGCGGCAGCAGCAACCTTGGTCGCACGACACTTTCGGTCGATTTCCGGTGCTCCGGCCGGCTCCGCGGGATCCCCGACACCGCGCGTGCCCGGGCTCGTTTGTACCCCCGCTGTGCGGTGCCGCGGAACTCCTCAGTCGATGGGGCGGGTAAACTCGGCTTGTCTCAATGGGCGCGACGGGAGAAAATCGGGGCAGGATGCTGTAGGTCCGCCATTGGACGTTTCCCTCCGCAAAACAAGAGGTTTACGATGTCAAAACAGAGGGGTTGGCTGGCAGCGCTGTTGATGTTGGCCCTGGTCGCAGTTGCTAATCCAGTCGGAGCTGCCGCCGCCGAGCCGGGTCCCGACGACAAGGACGCGCCGAAAGAATTCAGCGAGACGAAGTCGGGTCTCAAGTACCGGATCTTGCGCAAATCCAACGGCAAGAAACCGACCGCCAAGGACACGGTCACCGTCAACTACAAGGGTTGGCTCGACAACGGCAAAGAATTCGACAGCTCCTACAAGCGGGGCGAGCCGACGACGTTTCCGTTGGGCGGCGTGATTCCCGGCTGGACTGAAGGCATGCAATTGGTGGGCGAGGGAGGCAAGATCGAACTGCTGATCCCCTCGAGAATGGGCTACGGCAGCGGCGGATATCCGCCCGTCATCCCCCCGGACGCGACGCTGCATTTCATCGTCGAGCTGAGCAAAGTGAAGTGAAACGGCGATTCGAAAACCGCTTTCGCACGCATGGAGGATGAAGGATGCGAACGATGAATCGAGCTGGGGCCGCGCTGCTGACGCTGGCCTTGGTCGCATTTGCGGCCCGCTGGGGCGGCGCCATCGAGCCGGGCCCCGACGACAAAGACGCGCCCCAGGAGTTCAGCGGCACCAAGTCCGGCTTGAAGTACCGGATCCTGCGCAAATCCAACGGCCGCAGGCCGACCGCTCAGGACACGATAACTGTCCACTACAAAGGCTGGCTCGATAACGGCAAGGAGTTCGATAACTCGTATAAGCAGGATGAGCCGACCACCTTTGGGCTCAGCGAGGTCGTCGCCGGCTGGACCGAAGGGCTGCAATTGATCGGCGAAGGGGGCAAAATCGAATTGCTCATCCCTTCGCACATCGGTTACGGCCCGCGCGGAATGCCCTCGGGAGGCATACCCGCCAACGCCACTTTGCACTTCATCGTCGAATTGATCCGAGTGAAGTGACCCGCCGACCCATGATCGATGACGCCGCGGAGTCGCGACTGCGAAAAAAAACCTGAAGGATCCCATGACAGACCAGCCGGCCGGGGATTCCGCACAGCCCGTGATCCGCAATTTGGGGACCGTGCCCGTCTACAACTGCCACGTCTATCTGTCGCAGTCGGCCGATTCAGGTTTGCTCACCGCTCGCGGGGCGACGTTGCCCGAGGTGCAGGCCACCGGCCAATCCGAGCGCGAAGTGCTTCAAAACGTGGTCCGCGCCTTCAAGCAGGCGATTCTCCGCTACACGGCGGCGGGCCAGGCGATTCCCTGGGTCGATCCGCCGCTGCCGGCCGCAACAGGCGAACGCCCGCGGTGGGTGCCGGTGCATTTCTAAGTCGACGCAGGGGCGGGGGCTGCAACTTTCGGCAGCGCCAGACGCGGACTGCTGGAATCGGATGCAGCCAGGGACGACCGCCAACTAATCGTCGTCGTCGTCGTCGTCGTCATCATCATCGTCGTCGTCGTCATCATCGTCGACGACTTGCTTCTTCTTCGGTTTCTTATCGGTCGGGGTTGGCTGTTCGCTGCCCAGCCAACTCAGCCCGTGCAGCATGAAGGCGGCAATGCCGACGGCCGCCAAGACGGTCTTGATTTGCTGGCCTCGCGTGTCGCCTGCGATATCGGTCCAGCCGAGTGTTCTGCGCGAGCGGGCGCCGAACCGCTGGCCTCGCTCTGGCCGAAACGCGATGTTGACGACGTAATCGGAGCCGGGGCTTTGCAGTGTCTGCGGACGCCAGCGAGGCCATCCGCGGCGGACGGGCGCAAACTGCTTGTTGCCGAGCCGCGGCGGCGGCCGAGGAAGGCTGAGCCGGCCGAAAGTCTGGCGGATCGAACGCCCGCGAATCGGTCATCCGGGCCAAAGACGGCAGTCTCACCGGCGGTGGATTCGCTGTCGCGGTCTGAATTGAAATGGACTGGGCGTTCACGCGTCCGCCGGATTGAATTGCGCCGGGGGCCGGTTGCGCACTGCGCGCGGCAATCATGGTTTTGTCGCCACCCAATTCTTGGGCCGGCACGACCGAAGACAAAAACCATTGCACCCGGCCGCAATAGCTGCCGGCCGTGCGGCCGTGTCCTTCGCCAAACAGCACGCCGGCCATTTCGCCCCGGCTGTTGAAGATCGGGCCCCCCGGAATCGCCCTGCCGGGCGGTGGCCGCCAGCTCGACGATTTCGAACGGGAATTTCGGGCCCGGCGCGACGTACTGCGTGCATTTTCCGCTGGCGGCGCGGTACTTGCCCGGCCCATAACCGGCAATGGTCAAGATTTCGCCTTGCTGCGGTGCGGCGCGTGGCCAGGCGGACCGGCTCGACGTTGGGCCGCCAAATGGCGATTGCGGCCAGATCCCAATCGCGATCGGCCTTGAGCACCGTGCCGGCGGATTGATATCCGTCGGGAAAGACGACCACGAGCTGGCCGGTCAGTTCGTTGATCACGTGCCAATTGGTGATGACCAGTCCGTGCTTCTCGTTTTTGGCCACGAGCGTGCCCGATCCGTACGAAGTGCTGTCGCGGCCGGGAGCCACGATCCGCACGACCGCCGGATGAACGGCGGCAGTTTGAGCGTCGCCGTCCGAGCCGAACGGAAATTGGGGCAGCCATCCGGCGTGGGCGGGCGCCGCGAGGAGGGCAAGCAACAGGATGGCCGGCAGGCACTTCACGGCATGGGAGCTTTGGTTTGACGACGCCGCAGCGCTTCGTTTTTGACGATCAGCCGCAGTAGTTCTTGACGCAACTGTTCTTTTTCGCCCGCCTTGGCTTGAGGCTCCGTGTTCGTCTTGGACATGGGTTTCTGTTCAGGCCGCGATCGGTCGGCCGCCCTTCAGCTGCGCGGCGCGTGCCGGGAAAGGCTGGCCGCCGTGGTATTGATCGCGCAGACGTTGGAGTTCGGCCCGCAGGGCGGTATCGACCAGCCTGGTCAACGTCAAATGGGCCGGATGGCCGGCTAAATAGACCGTGGCATTTCGGGCTTCTTCGAGCACCTCGCCGGTCAACGTACAGCGTGGCCCGAACTTTGGCCGGTTCGCCCGCGGTCTGAGTCGGCGTGGGTTGAGCGGGCGGCACGATGCAAGTTCGGCCAGGCTGTGCTGGGCGATCTTGAGCATGCTAGGGGCACCTCGATGCGTGAGAGACCGGGATAGCGGCAATTTGCAGGGAGCCGGGCTGGCGCAGTGGGGAAGAAGTCGTCGAAGCGCAACGCGGTTCCGCGCCAGCGGCCCGATATTGGCAAAACATCGGACGTTTGCGGACGATTCGTACAACGTCCGACGTTCGCGCCGGATTCTCTTGCCCCTGGTGCATATCCGTCAGGGCCCGCGGAGTTTGCCCCGCTCGCCAGGTCGGGCGCTCGAAGCGCCGCCCCCGGCTGCGACCGCCGGCCAAAGAAAAAAGGCCGTCAGAAGTGAATCTGACGGCCTGAGTGGGATGTTTTTAGCCGCGATCCGCCCCTGGCGGATCTAATTGCCAGCCAGCGGGGCGACGACCTGGCCGTAGGCCGACAGTGCCGAGCTGCTGCTGCCCGCCCAGGTCGGTGCGGATCGTGATCTTTTGGACGATCTTGCCCGGATCTTTGCCGGCTTCGAACGTCACCGGAATCAGATGGACCGTTTTGGCCTCCGACGGGAGGGGAACGAGAACGAGCCGTTCTCGCAGTCGATTCCCAGCACGTGGAACGGCTGCTTGCCCTTGACCACGATTTGCTTGGTGATCTTCTGTCCTGGCTGCAGGATGCCCAGCATCAGCGACGAAGGGCTGACCGTCAGGTCGGCTACGACGTAGCCTTCGACCTTGACCGGAAACTGCGGCGACCGGCGGTCGTTGGTGCGCAGGATCAACTCGTCGGCCACGTAGCCCGGCGGGGCCGATCGATCGAGGCTGACCGCCAACTTATAGGCCACGCGTCCGTTCTTGCGCGAGACTTCACTGCACGTCGGCGTGCAGGTAAGGGGACGTCGGTTCGACGCCCAGAATCTTCCAGTCGCTGCGCCCGGCATAATCGATCGCGACCGATTTTTCGGCGCCGCTGCCGGCGGGCACCTGGCCCAGTGCGACTTCGCCCGGATCGACGACGACGTCGGTGCGGATGTAGCCGTGGACTTGCAGTTGGACTTCGGCGTAGAACGGCTTGTCGATGCGTCACGGTAATCGCGGGCGCCGCGTTGTCCGCTGAAGGCGCGGGTGTTGAATTCGGCGATGATCGCCCCTTTTTCCCAGGACTTGAGCGTGTCCTTCTGGATCCGCGGGAGCGTGCAGCCGCAACTGGCTCGGACGCCTGTGATGTGCAGGTCTTCCTTATAAGGATTGACCATTTCGAAGGCGTATTCCACCTTCGCGGCCCGGGCCACGGACCCGAACTCGTGGGTCTTTTCCTTGAATAGTTTTTCGGCCCACTCTTGGGCTGAAACGGTTGTCGCCAGGCAGACGACAACCAGCCCGCAATAGCAGGCAATCCGCGAAATTTGACAATTGGATTTCATGGCTTTCTCCCCAAGAAACGCGATGATATCGCCCGCTCCCGGCAATCATGCGTAAAAAAAGCCCCGGGCCATGACGAAATCACGTCATAGGACGAGGCTCTCACAACCCGTGTTAAGTGCCGCCCATCCTTGTGCGTCAGCTAAAATCAGTCTACCCCTTGGTTGTTTAAAGTCAAACTGGTGAAAAAAAGCATCCTGAAACCCGTCGATCCGATAGGTTCGATTTGGGCGGTGGTAACGAGTTCGCCCTGCTCGCAGCCCCTAGTGCCGATCCGAGACTCGCCGATCGCCACTGGGGTTTGGCACCGCATGTGCTCCACCTGCGTGGGATGACATCCCCGGCTACAGGGCAGCATCGGAACGAGGCAATGAATGTCTACACTAACTCCGCAAACCTGCGTTTTGCTAGAGCATCTCCTGGCGAGCTATCGACGGGCCGAACTCGCGTTTGGCCGCATCGCCATAGAAATCCAGCCCGACCGCCTGCAAGGCCTGTTGCGCAACTACGCTCAAATGCGGAGTCAATTGGCCGCGGAGTTGGAGGGCGCCCTGCATCACTTTCGCAGTGCTTACCATCCGCACTCGGTCCCCAGCGCGAACGATTTCGTGCCTGGCCGCGGGGCTGGCGATTCCGATGTCGGTTCGGTGCTCGCCGAGTGCGGGTGGTACGACGAACAGACCCTGAAACTTTATCCGTCGATCCTGCGTCGAGAGTTGCCGCAGCCGCTGCGGAAAATCGTCAGCCGGCAACATTCGGCCGTGCAAGCCGATTATCAGCGGTTGTGTGAGCTGATTCGATCGTTAGCAACGGCGGCAATGACGCAAGCCAGCGGATGAAGGTTGGCGTTGCGGGCGTCAGTCTGGCTTCTGGCGGACCAGGTCAAGCAGTTCGGCGTCCTGCCGGCAGGTGGAACTAAAGTCTTTCCCGCCCAGCGCGGTGCGTTGCGCTACTCGGCTGTCTTGATCCAGCAGCGCAGCACTTCCGCTACGCTCCAGGCCTGTGCCGGACAGCCCCGCGGCGTGTAGGGTGCCTCGGCGTCGAAGACTTCGCTGATCGAGCCCAGACATGCTTCGCCCAGGTGCGGAACGAACCCCGCCAAGAACTCGCGAGCCGTTTGGCGGTCTCCCGGACTGACCTTGAGCCAGGCATCGATAAACGGACCGATCAGCCAGGCCCAGACCGTGCCTTGATGATAGGCCGCATCGCGCGAACGCAAATCGCCATCGTAGCGCGGCTTGTAGTCCGGCTCACCGGGCGCGAGCGATCGCAGGCCGGCGGGCGTCAGCAGGCGCTGCGTGACCACGTCGAGCACCGGCTTCCATCGGCTTTCGTCCAGCACCGGATGAGCGCAGCGAAATGGCAAATACCTGATTCGGCCGCAGGCTGGTGTCGTTGCCCGTTTCGCCGTCGATCACGTCGTAGAGATAGCCCCCCTTTTCGTACCAGAAGCGGCGATTGAACGACTCGCGCGCCAGGGCGGCGTGCTCGGCGATTTCGTCGGCTCGGCCTTGATCGTGCTGCTCGTCACGCAGCCAACCTTCGTAGGTCTTTAGGGCGTTGTACCACAGTGCGCAAATTTCAACGGCCTTCCCGCGCCGCGGCGTCACCACCCATTCGCCGACCTTGGCATCCATCCACGTGAGCTGGTAGCCTTGCGCCCCCTGCTTGAGCAATCCGTCGGCCGGATCGACGCCGATGCCAAACCGCGTGCCGTGGAAGTGATGCGAAATGATTTCCTCCAGCTTGGGCATGATGTAGCGCAGCGTAGCCCGATCGCCGGTCACCTGCACATAACGGTCCAAGGCATGAAAGAACCACAGCGAAGCGTCGGCCGTGTGGTATAAGCCCTCGCTCTTCCCTTCCGGAAACAGGTTGGGAATCAAACCGTCGCGGACATAATTGGCGAACGTCCGCAGAATCCAGCACGCCTCGGCCGTGCGGCCGGTGCAGAGCGTCAACCCGTCCAGGCTGATCATCGTGTCGCGGCCCCAATCGCCAAACCAGTAATATCCGGCGATCACAGTTCGAATCTCGTCGCCCGTGGCATGAGCCCGGGCCGCGTCGGCGGCGCGCGCACTGGGGCGGATGATGAACTGATCGGCGGCCAACACCAGTTCGGCGCCGACGCCTCCCCGGCGCGGGGATCGGCCTGGCCCAAAAGCCGGGCCCGGCGATCCAATTCTGAATACAGCGCCAACTGCGGCGGCACGGCGCCGCAAATTTCCCAGTCTTCGGTCGAGGCGACCAGCACGGCTTCGTCGCCGGCGGAAAGGTCGGCGCGAAAATAGCCGGGACTCCAGAGCAGTCCGCGCGAATCGTAACCGCGGCTGGCTTCCATCCGATAGAACACCTCGCGCGTGCGGCCACCGTCGAGCACCAGTGCCGCGCTTTCGGCAATCAGCCGCATTCGCAGCGGAGGCAGCGCGCTGGCCGAGACCTCGAAGCGGTCGCCGCATCCGGTGACTTGATAAGGCTTGTCCAGTGCCCCGCCGACGGAATCGTCGTGGCCGCGAAAATGAAAGGCGGGCCGCAAGCGTAAGCGAAGATTGCCCGTGCCGGCCAGCAAGCGGTAATAAACCAGCACCGTGTTTTGCCCGTGCGGCATGACCACGCGCTTTTCCAGCTCGAATCCGGCGCCTTCGTAATGCCAGACCGGCAGGCCCATGTGGAGCGAGAACTCCTTGAGAAACGCCTCGCCGTGGAGGGCCACCCCTTTTTCCGGCAATTCCTCCGAGCCCAACAACAACTGCTGGCCGTCGGTCAATCGCATCTCTTCCGCTAGATGATTGAACATCATCGTGCGCCCCAGCGGCACCTGCAGGGCCGCGATCAGCAGACCGTGATAGCGGCGCGTGCAGGCGCCAGCCACCGTGCCGGCAGCGTAGCCGCCCAGGCCGTTGGTCACGATCCACTCCCGCTCCAGCAGCAACTGAGGATCCTTGCCCGCGGCGGTCGACCAAGGCATTCGGTTGAGCACCGGAGTCTCCAGTTCGCCCACGCTGGGGGGTGATTGCAACGACCCGGGCCGAGCCCTGGGGACTTCGTGCGCCGAGGTTGCGATTTTAGTTGCCGCCGCAGGCTTGGTCACATCGGAAGACGTCATGCTTGCACCACCGCTTTCAACAGCACCGCCGCTTCGCCCGGCACCCGCCAGCCGTCTTCGGTATCGAGCTCGGGCGTGCCCATCCCGCCATAGCGCGGATCCTCACTGGACCACAAGATTTCCCAACGACAATTTTCCGGCGGCGCCAAAAGGGGCTGGGGCGCCGGATCGAAGTGCAAGGCAACTCCGAAATTGGCGACGAGCAGCCGGTCTTCTCCCTGGTCATGAAAAAATCGGACCAGCAGTGCATCGCGCGACAGGGCCGCCGCGTCGAGCCGATCTCGCCGCTGAGCGCCGACCGCCGGATCGCTGCGCCGAAGGGTCAACAGGTCTTTGTGCAGTCCGTAGATCTGCCAATGCTTCTGGCGCTCCTCAAAGTTCAATTTGCATTTTCGGAAGGTCAGCGGATCGGCCGGATCGGCCAGGCGACGCTGCATCTCCGGTCGTGCCAGCGAGGGAAATTGCTCGAGAAACTTCGTTCGCCCCGCGGCGACCTCAGCTGTGCGCTCGGGCGGATTATCAAGGAAATAGCAAAACGGCGTCGAAGCCGCAAATTCCTGTCCCTGGAAAAACAGCGGTGTCTCGGGCATCAGCAGCCACAGCGCGGTCATTGCCCGCAGCCGTGCCCGACTTGTCAGCCGGTCGAGCCGAACACCCAGGCCAGTATTGGCGATCTGATCGTGATTCTGCAAATAGTGGACGAACGTGTTCAGGGGCAAATCCAGTGCCGGCGTGCCGCGGCGTTTTTGTTGCCACTTGTAGCGCTGGCCTTGGTACAAATAACCCCATTTCACGAGGGCCACCAGTTCGTCCGCGGCGCCCAAATAGTCGCTGAAGTAGGCTTCGTTTCGAGCGGTCAGCCGCACGACCGCCGAATGATGAAAGTCGTCGTTCCACAGCCCGTCCATGCCGAAGCCCCCCTTGTCCAGGGGTCGCACCAGACGGGTATTTTGCGGTTCACTCTCGGCAATCAGCAAGATCGAACGTTTGCCCCCCGCGGCGCTGCGCCGTGCGCGTCAGGGCTTTCAAAATGTGCTCAGGGGACTCGTCGAAAAATGCCTGCGTGGCGTCGATCCGGTATCCGTCGAAATGGAATTCTTCGATCCAATAGCGGGCATTCGACAGAAAGAATTCGCGCACCGGCCCGGCATTCGGGCCGTCGAAGTTGACCGGGTCGCCCCACTCGTTTTTGTAGCGCTTCGAAAAATAGTCGCTGCTGAATTGCCCCAGACTACATCCCCGGCCGCCAAAGTGATTGTAGACCACGTCCAACAGCACCCCGATGCCAAAGCGATGCGCCGCGTCGACAAACGCCCGCAGGTCGTCGGGCGTGCCGTACAAGCGAGTCGGCGCAAAGAGGCTCACGCCGTCGTAACCCCAGCCGAAATCGCCCGGCCAGTCCGCAATTGGCATCAACTCCAGCAGCGTGACGCCCAGATCGGCCAGTTCGGTGAGTTGTCGGGCGGCCGTGCGCCACGTGCCTTGCGTAGTGAAAGTGCCGACGTGCATTTCATAAAGCACCTGCCCGGCCAGCTTTACCCCGCGCCAACCCGCGTCGCTCCACCGAAAGCTTTTCGGATCGATCACTTGCGAAGGGCCTTCGGGACCCTCGGGCTGAAAGCGCGAGGCCGGATCGGGGTACGGGCCCTTGCCATCCAGTCGATAGCGGTAGCGCTTGCCCGCGGTGACTTGCGGCGCGGCAATCGTGAAATAGCCGCCCTGGTTGCGAATCATTTCCAGAACTCGCCGCTGCTGCTGCGAATCGGTCCCGGCATCCGGCTCCGCCTCGAGCACCAGTTCGACCCGCTGGCAGACGGGCGCCCAGACCCGAAAATGGGTCGATCCGTCTGGCTGCAACTCCGCGCCGACCGGCAGCGTGCGGGATGGATTGGCCTGGCCGGCGCCGGACTGATCGCTGCTGACGGGCATCACGGCAGCCTGCTTGCTACGGCCCCGCGCGCCGATAAACTGCGGGCAATCGTTTGAGGCAACTCTAAATCGGAGAGCTTCTCGATCGGCAGGGGCAAAGCGGTCGACCAATTCGATCGCTGGCTACTGACCGTATTGGGCATGTTGGGTCGCCGCTCGACCGCCAGCGCATCTTCCAGCGTCGCCGAGAGCACCATCGAAGGCGCGTGCCCTAGGGCCGCATACGCCCCCAGGATCGCGTCGTCCACCGAAGCTCCGGCCGAGACGCCGGCGGTCGTTTGCAAATGCTCGCGCATGAGTTGTTGACCCTCGACGTTGGGAGCCAGGTCAAGCGAGCGCTGCTCGGCCAGATCCCTGCCGCTCCACAGCCCGGCGACCGTGGGCAAATCGTGCGTGGTCACCGCGGCCAGCGATTTTCGTGGATAATACAAGGGCGCCTCGCGTTCGAACCAGACCAGCGCGTAGGACAAAATGTCGTGCTCGGCGAGCCGCCCGCGGACACCGTGTTCGACCGTGCCCAAGTCCTCGCCCACGACAAATGCTTTCGCCCGCACGCTCTCCAAGGAAATGATGTCCAGCAAATCTTCGACCGGATAGCGCACGTAGGCCCCGTGTTTGGGGTCGAAGCCTTCGGGAATCCAGAACGAGCGGAACAGCCCCAGCACGTGGTCGATCCGCAGGCCGCCGGCATGCCGCATGGCCGAGCGCACGATTTCCACAAACGGCCTGTAGGCCGCGGCCCGAAGTTTGTGGGGCACCAGCGGCGGAAGCCCCCAGTTTTGTCCGAGCGTGTTGAACAGGTCGGGGGGCGCTCCCATCGTCGCCCCCTCGGCCAGAATGCCCTGCCAGGCCCAGGCATCGGCGCCGATCGGACTGGCCCCGATCGGCAAATCGCGCATGATCGGCAACTCGGCCGCCGCCCGGGCCAACTGCTCGTCGAGCAGCCATTGCAGCCATTGAAAGAACTGCCAGCGCGACTCGTGTTCGCCCCTAAACTGCAGCACGGCCGGGCTGTCCGGGCGCCGATATTCGCTGCTCCATTGGCGCCAATTCTGGCCGAAGTGCTCGGCCAGCAGGCAATAGGCTGCGAATTGCCGCAGCGATTCCCCCTGTTCGCGGCAGTAATCCGCGAATCGGGGATTCGCCGGAAACCGGGCCCAAAGTTCAGCCAGGGCTTTCATCTTCAGCGGATAAATTCGCTCCCGATCGATATGCGGCTCGGCGTTCAAGGCCTGCGCCGCGGCAACCAGCGGGGCCAACGAGCCGGCCAACTGCGCGAAACCGGGCACGTCTTCAATCCGCAGGTACAGCGGATTGCGATACCTGCGGCTGCTCGGATAATACGGACTCGATTCTTGCGGCAGGCCGGGGGCCACGGCATCCAGCGGATTGGCGATCAAAAGCCCCGCACCGTGACCGTGCGCCCAGCGTGCCAAAAAGGCCAGGTCGGCCAGGTCGCCGATGCCCCAACTCTGGCGGCCCCGCGCGGCGTAAAGCTGAACGGCCCAGCCCCAGGTTTGTAGCCCCGGCGGCAAATGACAGCGGCCCGGCGTGACGATCAGGCTGGCAGTTCGCCCGCCGTGCAGATGAACCTGGTGATAGCCGAGCGGCACGTCTGGCGGCAGGCCGCCATCGATGGGCACGGTGCCGCCGATTTCCAACTGGATTTCACCGTGCGCCGAGAAGCCGCCCGCGACGCCCCGTTGAACCACCCAAACCGAGGGGTCTTGCGGTTCTGCGTGTGGGTCGATCCCCATCGCACGGTGAACGGCCGCGCGCGACGCAGCCGAAGTTGTGCGGCGGGCACCCAGCGCGTCCTCGTACTGATCATCGACTCCCCAAGCGTCAGTTGTCATCGGTGCGCTTGGCAATCATCATCCGAGGGTTGTGCTCGAAGTCGGCGGCATTTAACGGGTCGCATGGCGAAGTTGCCGGATCGCGCAGCGGCTGGCCGACCATGAATCAACCACAGCCGCCGACCCAGGTCGGCATCCAGCCCCGAGGGCTCGGCGCTGTCCGGTCGGCAGCCCAAGCGTGGGTCACGCCGGTCGAATGCTAGTCCTACCGTTGGCAAACGTCAAGTTAATGCGCGGACGGGTGCTGGTGGCCAAGTCGCAAACGTGATTGATCGAAAAGCATTGCCGCCGTCAACTAAACAAGCCCGCAACCGGACGGGATTGGCATGCAAATCGGTTTGGGTGTAAATTATCTACCCAGTCCCAGTTTGCTCCGAGGACTGCGCAAGATCGGGACAGTCCCCGCCAGTTTTGAAGCCAGTTCCTGGCCGCAACGGGCCCTCAAGCCGAGCCAGTATTCCCCTATTGCCCGTCGTTGGCAGCCACGGCCGGGCCAAGCCCCGTTTCCAGCTGCGATCGCTTGCGCACTTGGCCGTTTACACGGGATGGCGTGGCGGGCAAACTGTAGGGCATCGCTTCGGCACCTTTTTCCGACATCGGCATCCTCTAGGAGTAAACGATGAAACGCATAATGTGCGCATTGGCCCTGGCGGCCTTGTTGACTGCGATGGCCAGCGCCAAGGACGAGAAGGAGAGCGGCTGGATCAGTCTCTTCAACGGCCAGGACCTGACCGGCTGGAAGGCCAATGAGAAACCCGATCAATGGAAAGTCGAGGACGGCGCGATCGTGGCCCACGGCGTCCGCAGCCATTTGTTCTACGTCGGCAACGATCCCAAGAATCCGCCCGAGTTCAAAAACTTCCACTTCAAGGCCGAGCTGATGACCGAGCCCAAGGCCAACTCGGGCATTTACTTTCACACCAAGTGGCAGGACGAGGGCTGGCCCAGCGCGGGCTACGAAGCCCAGGTGAACAATTCGCACGGCGATCCGGTAAAAACGGCCAGCCTGTACAACGTGGAAAAGAACTTCAAAGCCCCGGCCAACGATAACGAGTGGTTCACCGAAGAAATCATCGTCGAGGGCAAACACATCGTCACCAAAGTCGACGGCAAGACCATCATCGACTACACGGAGCCCGATACGCTCGACCGTGCGAGCCCCAAGCTCGACAAGGGAACGTTCGCGCTGCAAGCCCACGATCCGGGCAGCGTGGTGCGGTTTCGCAAGATCGAAGTCAAGCCACTGCCGGAATGAAGGATGAAGGCAAAAGGATGAAGGATGAAGTCCGAAAACGGTGGGCCAGACGGTCAGCGGTTGGTGGCTAAGAGACGGAGGCCGCGCGGCCGATTGCGACTCGTGCGCAGAGCCGCCCTACTCGACGCCCACCGGCATTCGTTGAATGCCGGCTAGAGCCTTCCGAGTTCCGCGTTCCCAGTTCCGAGTTCCGAGCCCCTCCCCATGCCAAAGCTCGCCGCGTTTCCCAAAGCCTTCATGGATCAACTGTGCGTCGACGGCACAATGTCGGTCCGGCAGTGGATCGAACTGGCCGCGACGCTCGATATCGACGGCCTGGAGTTCTACACTGGTTTTCTCGAATTTCAGGATCGCGCCAATTGGGGCCGCGCGCGGCGGCTGGTCGAGGATCTGGGGCTGCGGATTCCCATGCTCTGCGCCTCGCCTGACTTTACCCATCCCGACCCGCGATTCCGCGCCGAGCAAGTCGATCGGCAGAAGGGCTGGATCGACATGGCCGCGGAATTGGGCGGGCAATACTGCCGGGTGCTCTCCGGCCAGCGCCGGCCCGAGGTCTCGCGCGAAGACGGGTTGCGCTATGCCGCCGAGGGCATCGAAGCCTGCCTGCCGCATGCGGCCGCCGCGGGAGTGACACTGATCATCGAGAACCATTACAAGGACAATTACTGGCAGTATCCGGAGTTTGCCCAAAAGATGGACGTGTTCTGCGATCTGGTTGCGCGGATCCAATCGCCCCACTTCGGCGTCAACTATGACCCCAGCAATACGATCCTGGCCGGCGAGGATCCGCTCGAACTGCTCCAGCGCGTCAAGCACCGGGTGGTCACCTTGCACGCCAGCGATCGCTTTCTGGCCGAAGGCACGATCGACGACTTGCGACGCGAGGAGGACAGCGTCGGCTACGCCCAGCGGCTGCGACACGGTGCCATCGGCCGCGGCATGAACGACTACGACGCCATCTTCGCAGCGCTGGCCGGCGTCGGCTTCAATGGTTGGGTCAGCATCGAGGACGGCGTCGACGGCATGGACCAGCTTCGCGAGAGCGTCGCCTTCCTGCGACGCAAGTTCGAACAGCACTGGCCAGGGTGAGGGGGCGGCGGGAACGCGGAACTGGGAACTCGGAACGGCGAGCCCCGCGCCCTCCTTGTGCCATTTCTACGTAGCCCCTCGCCCTGCCCCGCCGCTCGGGTAGACTGAGGGAATGGACTTCCGGGGACAGCAAATCGAGCACTTTCGGGAGCGGATGACGGCCGGCTGCTCGGCCGAAGAATTCGCCGAGATGCGCTGTCCCGTGTGTCAAGGCACACTCAGGCTACACGTTCACCCGGATCAAAAGACGTTCGCTTTGCGATGCGAGGCCAACTTCGTGCATTTCATGATTCATGGGCTCTGTAGCGAGTCTCCGGCGTGGTGGACGAAGCATGTCGAATCCCTGGGTTGGTACTGATGGCAGCCCCCATGACCCCTCCCCGCCGCTGGTTCCGGTTCTCTCTGCGGACGTTGTTCATGGTGCTGGGGGTGACTTGCGTGGTCGGCGGGTGGGTCATTAACGAAGTGCATTTCGTGAGAGTGCGCCGGCAATTCGACGATGCAATTTATGACATGGGTGGCTTGCAAACTTGGCCGGAATGGGGAAGCACAAAGCCAATGCACGAGCCTTCGTGGCTGCCAGGCAGTTGGGGGATTTTCTGGTGGAACGAATTAACGTCCCTGTCGAGCACGCGGAGTCGTTTCGTGCCCAAGCATCGCGGCTATATCCGGAGGCCGAATTCGTGCCTCTTTCGACAGACGAGATCGCGCGAATTATTCGTGACGCGCCGCCAGCGTGTAATTCGCCCGGTCTTATTCCACCCCCATAACCCAAGATTCGCCCGCTACTCAGACTGACGGCCCTACCCCTTAACCTAGTGCCATTCGCCCCTAACCTCGACCCCTGGCCCCTCGTCCGCCGAGCCCCCGAGTTTGCACGTGTTGCGCGAAATGTAGGGGGCCTGCCGGGGGGATTGGCCCGCAAGGCGCCGCTGAACAGCGTTGCTCCGGCCGCAGCCGCACAACTATACTGATACTGTGGCAGCATTGCCCCGCGGCGGTTCGCCGTCTAGGGGACAATGTACTTTTCCCATCGCGTGGAGCCGGTCGTGAACCCCCCGCTCGTTGTCCGATTGCGCCTGACTTGGCCGCTTGCGGCGGCTCTGTGCCGCCTGCGCGGGCTGGACCACGGCGGGACATGGCGAGGTTTTTCATCTTGCCAACGGCGGGACCGTTCGCGGCGAAATCGTCAACAAGGACGAAGAGCCGCGCGCCAGCTACGTCATCAAAACGGCTTCCGGCGGTCAGGTCACGCTTTCGGCCGAACAGGTGACGCAGGTCGACCATCAGTCGCCCATCGAAATCAAGTACGATCGGCTGAAGGTCAGCACGGCCGACACGGTCAAAGGCAACTGGGAGCTGGCCGAGTTCTGCCGCGAGAATCATCTGGCCGACCTGCGCAAGCAACACCTGGAGCGGATCATCGATCTCGAGCCCGACCACGCCGACGCCCGCCACGCCCTGAAGTTCACCCACGTCAAAGGCAAGTGGGTCACGCAGGAGCAAGGGATGAACGCTGACGGGCGCAAGCTCTACAAGGGCGAATGGCGGATGCAACAGGAAATCGACCTATTGGAGGCCGAACGCAAGGCGGTGCTGGCGCAGAAGAAGTGGTATCCAGGATATCAAGCGCTATCGCGGTTGGATCGACAAAGGCCGCGACGAACAGGGCCGGGAGAAAATCGCCGCCATCAACGATCCTGCCGCCGCCAAGGGGCTGGCGCATTTTCTGGAAAGCGAGACCAATCGCGACCTCAAGATGATGTGGGTCGAAGCGCTCGCCCGCGTGGGGGCAATGGACGCGCTGCTGAGTGCCTCGCTCGCGCAGACCGACGAGGAGGTGCGCATCGCCTGCATGGAAAAACTGTCTGCCGCCAAGTATACGCTGGCCGTGCGCCGCTACGTGCAAGCCCTGAAGAGCAAAGACAACGCCACGGTCAATCTGGCGGCGGTCGGCTTGGGTTACATGAAAGATCCCTCGGCGGTTCCGGCCTTGATCGACGCGCTGATTACCAAGCACAAGTACACGGTGCAGCCGGGCAGCCAGCCGGGCCAGATGTCGAGCACTTTTGGCTCGGGCGCCGGCGGTGGTGGTGGCGGAGGGCCGGGCGGCTTCAGCTTTGGCCAGCAGCAGCCGGTCACGGTCGAGCAGAAGCAGCAAAACACCGAAGTTTTGCGAACTTTGGTGGTGCTGGCCGGGGTGAATTTTGACTTCAACGTCCCGGCCTGGAAATACTGGTACGCCAGCCAGAAAAGCCCAGCCTCGCTCGATGCCCGACGCGACTAGCAAACCAACCGTCGCAATTTTAGGCGCCAGCGCCGATCGGCGCAAGTTCGGCAACAAATCGGTACGCGCCCACCAACTCGCGGGCTACGAGGTGTTCGCCGTCAATCCCAAGGGGGGCCAGATCGAGGGACTGCCGGTCTATGCTCGGCTGGCCGACGTGCCGTCGGAGCATCTGGATCGCGTGTCGGTCTATTTGCCACCCCCGGCCACGCTCGCCGCGCTCGACGAGATCGCCGCCAAGGGCTGCCACGAGCTGTGGCTCAATCCGGGCACTTCCAGCCCCGAGGTTTTGCAACGGGCCCAGGCGCTCGGGCTCAACGCCATCGAGGCATGCAGCATCGTCCAACTGGGGATGTCGCCCGGCGAGCTGACCGATTCCTAAGCCGGTTGGTTTCATGAACCCCCCAACGCGAGCGGTGTCACTTCGCTGTCACTGCTCGGCGTTTGCTCCACGGGCCTGTGCGCGACTAGCGAACCTGCACGGCCCCTCGGTGGACTGGCCCCGCGGCGTCCGCCGGCTCGCTTAATCCTGGACCGGCAGCCCCCCGGATGCGCGTTAGCCCTTTAGATCGCCATGTTTAACCGATAAGATGCGCTTGCTTGCTACGTAGTGCGGGGGGGCAAGTCATGGGCGGGGATTCGTCGAAGTCTCGGAGCGACAGTATGAATGATGTCCTGGCCGTGGTGCTGGCGGGCGGGCAAGGGCTCGCGGCTGGAGCCGTTGACGCGCGATCGCGCCAAGCCGGCCGTGCCGTTCGGCGGACTGTACCGGATCATCGACTTCACGCTGTCCAACTGCCTCAACAGCGGCATCCGCAAGATGCTGGTGCTCACGCAATACAAGGCGATGAGCCTTGACCGGCACATCAATCTCGGCTGGCGGCGCTTTCTCTGCCGCGAACTGGGCGAGTTCATCGACGTGGTGCCGCCGCAGCAGCGGATCGACGAGCACTGGTACCAGGGCACCGCCGACGCCGTCTACCAGAACATCTACACGCTCGAAAAAGAGCGCCCCGAGTATGTCGTGATCCTGGCCGGCGATCACATCTACAAGATGGACTACTTCAACCTGGTCGAGTACCACAAGCAAAATCGGGCCGACCTGACCGTGGCCGCGCCTGCGCGTCGATGCCGCGGAGTCCAAGCATTTCGGCGTGGTCGAGACCGAGGCCGATCAGCGCATCGTCGGCTTCGAAGAAAAGCCGGCCGTCGGCAAGACGGTGCCCGGCGATCCCGCAGCACATCTTCGCTTCGATGGGCATTTACGTGTTCACCGCCCGATTCCTGTTCGAGCAGCTTGTGCATCGACGCCACGCGGCCGGGCAGCGTGCACGATTTCGGCCGCGACATCATTCCCTCGATCATCCAGACGCACCGGGTGTTCGCCTTCCCGTTTCGCGACGAGAACCGCAAGCACGACGCCTACTGGCGCGACGTGGGCACGCTGGACGCCTACTACGAAGCCAACATGGACCTGATGGCGGTCGATCCGCTGCTGAACATGTACGACGAGCACTGGCCGATCCGCACCTATCACCCCAACTATCCGCCGCCCAAGTTCGTCTTTGCCGAAGAGACCGTCGGCGGGCGCCGCGGTCAGGCCGTCGACAGCATCGTCTGCACCGGCTCGATCGTGTCCGGCGGCCAGGTGGAGCGTTCGATTCTCGGGCCCAACGTGCGGATCAACAGCTACGCCCACGTCGAAGACTCGATTTTGCTGGAAGGCGTCGACATCGGCCGCCAGTGCCGAGATCCGCCGGGCGATCATCGACAAGGGCGTGCGGATTCCGGCCGGCACCGAAGTGGGTTACGACCTCGAACACGACCGTGCCCGGGGTTTCACGGTCAGCGAGAGCGGCATCATCGTCATCGCCAAAGCCGACGGCGTCGACCACTTTCTCGATTCCTAAGAATGCGACGCCAGTCGCTGCGGTCCCCGACAAGAATCACTCGTCGCCCGACGACAAACCTGAAAGGTTCATTGCATGCGATATTGCATCGTCGCGGTCACGCTGGCGGTGGAAAGTCTTGCGCTGGCCGGCGGGCGGCACACCCGGGCCGACGACTTTCCGCGCGAAACGTTCGACGACTCGGGCTTTACCCGGATTTTCGATGGCAAGACTCTCGACGGCTGGCACTTCAGCGCCAAGACCGGGCACAGCGGCGCCAGCAAAAACACCACGGGCGGCCGCTGGGTGGTCGAGGAGGGGGCCATCACCGGCAGCCAGGACATACCCGGCAACGGCGGGCTGCTGATCACCGACAAAGCCTACGGCGACTTCGAAGTCGTGCTCGAAATGAACAACGATTTCGGTCCCGACAGCGGGCTGTTCCTGCGCAGCACCGAACAGGGCAACGCCTACCAATACATGGTCGATTATCACGCCGGCGGCAACCTGGCCGGCATTTATGGCGAAGGACTATCCGGCGGAATCCATCTGCGCAATTTCGACTTTCTCAACTCGGCCGTCGAGATCCAACCGCACGACGCGCCGTTTCCATTGCCGATCAAGGTCGAAGACTGGCCCCAGCTGTGGAAGAGCGGCCAGTGGAACCAGCTGCGCGCCCGGATTACGGCCAATCCCCCCAAGATCGTCACCTGGATCGAAGGGGTCCGCTTCATGGAGTTCCATGACAAGGAAAAGCGATTGGGGGATACCGGCGGCATCGCCCTGCAAGTGCATGGCGGGGGCGATTTCACGCGGCAATTCGTCCGCTATCGCAACGTGCGGATCAAAGAGATCAAGTAAGGGCCCGATCTACGTCCGTGTTTGCCTTGCTTGGATCGCCCCGGCAGGGGCAAAAGCTAATAGCCGTGGGCGCCGCCACGGACGCTGGGACACGCGATTGTCCGCTCGATCCCGGCAGAGGTCAGATCGCAATCGTGTCGAACCGCCGCACCGCGCGCTTCCGGTTCGACCCCTGCCGGGGTCGGCCGGATTTTTGCCAGCCATCCGGTTCCGGGGGCGTTGCCACCCGGCTATTGACTGGAACCCCTTCCGGGGTTCGTCGCAAGGATCACTTCTCTTTCTCGGATTCCGTCTGTACCTCGGCCAACGGATCGGCCAGTTTGGCCAGGTCGTCGCTTTTGGTGAAGGTGAGCGACTCGGAATTCAGGCAGAATCGCAAATGGGTCGGCGGCGGCCCGTCGTCGAAGACGTGGCCCAAATGTCCGTCGCAGCGGGCACACAAGATTTCGCTGCGCACCATGCCATGGCTGCGGTCGGCATGCTCGATGACGTTTTCCTTGGCGATCGGCTGGAAGAAGCTGGGCCAGCCGGTGCCCGAGTGGAATTTCGAGTCGGACGCAAACAGCGGTAACCCGCAACCGACACAGGTGTAGACGCCCTCCAGCTTGTTGTCGAGCAGGGTTCCGCAGAATGCGGGCTCGGTTCCCTTGGCGCGAACGATTTTGAATTGCGCGGGGCTCAGGCGGCGTTTCCACTCGGCATCGCTCAGGACCAGTTTTGGGGTTTCGAGCGGCCCGACGAGTTTGCCATGTTTATCGAAGACGTAGACAGGCACCATTTTCGGCTCCTTCGCCTTGTGGCCGCTCTTGGAACGCTCCGAGGTGGACTTGGCCGGATCGGCGGCGCGGATCTGAACCACCGCCAGGCCAATACCTAGCAAACCGAAGAGCACGCATGAACCGAGCAGCAGTTTCATCGAACCCACCTCAAACCGGCCAGTGGAGAGTCAACAACGGATCGCAAGTTCGACATTTCGAGCCTCGCGTCCTGTCCTCATTTTACACAGGTCATCCGAATTGCCACGATGTACGGGCGTCGAGTTGTGCAAGGCGGCCGCACTGGTCTATTAGCTAGGCGGTACTTGCGGTACCCCTCAAGCGGGAGCTGCCCGGCCGGTCAGGAATCGTATCTATGGCCTCTTTCATCCGCTCGGAATCCAGCGGCGAGATCCTGACTGTCTACTTCACCGAGGCCAAAATCCTCGACGAAGTCGTGATCCAGCAGATTTCCAGCGCACTGGTCGATCTGATCGGCCGTACCGAAGAACCGAACGTCCTCTTGGATTTCGGGCACGTGCGCTTTCTGTCCTCGTCGGCACTGGGCATGCTGGTGAAGATCAACAAAAAGTGCAAAGAGTTCAAGATCACCCTGAAGCTCTGCAATATTCATAAAGACATCATGGAAGTCTTCAAGATCACGCGCTTGGACAAAGTGCTTGCGATCTACCCCGACGCGGCTTCCGCGAATGAGGCCTTCAAGAAGACCGGCCTGTTCTTCCGCAAATAGGCGCCTTTCCGAAGTATCCTCGGGGTTGTCCCAGTTTTGCGCA
This sequence comes from uncultured Planctomycetaceae bacterium, assembly GCA_963793635.1. Lineage (GTDB taxonomy): Bacteria > Planctomycetota > Planctomycetia > Pirellulales > PALSA-1355 > CAWCAX01. Next base: position 1,502,058 of record CAWCAX010000004.1, on the reverse strand, counting down.
GTCGTCGGAGCCAAATCGAGCTGCCCCCTCTCCAGGGCGGTTGACCGATCGGCTTGAAGTCCGCTGGCTACAGGCAAGCGGACTTGCTGCTCTTCCGAGCGGCGGCGTGCTTGAATAATTATCTAACGCTGCCCTTACTTTGCGCACTCTAAGCCAAATCCCCGTAGTGCCCGTCCCGCGCAAACGCCGGGCATAAATCCTAAGATGTTTGGCATTTACGGTTTGCGCAATGCCCTGCTTTTTTGCTTGCTAGCAAGGCACGTGCTTTGCTAGTGGCGACCGTCGCGCAAAGTGCAATGCCGGCTCGCGTTGTCGTTGCAGTTTGCAGGGTGCCGCGGTGCTGCGGCCAGTGTAACGTCCTTCTAGCAAGCGGAGAGTTTCTATGAGAAGTCGATCGAGGTGCGCGCATGTGCGCGCGGGCTGGCAAAGCCATTTCTGTCGAGTGGCCACTGTGGCCGGAGCTCTGGCGTTCAGCTTGAGCTGGTCCGGCAATCTGATGGCCGAAGATCCTCCGGCGGAAGAACCGGCCGCTGCGGCCGGAGATGCGGCCACCGACGCCGCCCCGGCTGAGCCGGCCGCTCCGGCCGCGAACGAAGCGCCGCTGTGGATGCAAGGTGTCACTGATAAGGGTGCGCCGGCGACCGATCCCATAGGCGCCAATGCAGGCATCGGTGCGGTGCCCGCGCTCGATGGCAAGGGCGACATCCCGTCCAAGATGACCAGCGAGGATCTCTACAATCGGATTGCCCACAACTGGTTTTCGATCAATTTTGTCTGGACTCTGGTCACCGGGTTTTTGGTCATGTTCATGCAGGCCGGTTTTGCCTGCGTCGAGACGGGGCTGTGCCGGGCCAAGAATGCTTCGCACACGTTTGCCATGAATTTGATGATTTATCCGCTGGGTTGCTTCGCGTTCTACGCCTACGGTTTCGCGATCGGCTGGGGTAATTGGTGGAGCGGCCCGGTACCCCTGGGTTACGTTGCCACGTTGGGGCCGGGTTTGACGTGTCTCAACGGCGGTATCGGCATCGGTCCGGCCGTGGATGCGGCGGGCGTTGCGACGGGAGCGTATACCTGGGGCCTGTTGGGCACCAAGGGCTTTTTCCTGCTCGGCGTTAACGACGTCAGCGTGATGGCCCTGTTCTTCTTCATGATGGTGTTCTTCGACACCACGGCCACGATTCCGACCGGCACGATGGCCGAGCGCTGGGCCTGGAAGAACTTCTGCGTTTACGGCCTCTGGGTCGCGTTGCCCTATTGCATCTATGCCAACTGGGTCTGGGGCGGCGGCTGGCTGGCTCAGCTGGGCGTCAACAAGGGGTTGGGCCACGGCGGCGTGGACTTCGCCGGCTCCGGAGTGGTGCACGCGATGGGCGGAGTGATCGCGCTTGTCGGCGGTATTATCGTCGGCCCTCGCATTGGGAAGTACGTCAATGGAAAGCCCCGGGCAATTCCCGGGCACAGCGTTCCGATGGTCTGCGTTGGCACGTTCATCCTGGCCTTCGGTTGGTTCGGGTTCAACCCGGGCTCGACCCTGGCCGGCACCGACTTGCGGATCTCGTTCGTCGTGGTCAACACGATGCTGGCCGGCACCACCGCCGCCTTGTCGTGCATGTTCTGGCTGATGTTCGTCCGCGGCCTGAAGCCGGATCCCACGATGATGTGCAACGGCATGCTGGCCGGACTGGTGGCCATCACCGCCCCCTGCGCCTTCGTCAATACCTCTGGGGCCGCCATCATCGGCGCCATCGCGGGAGTGCTGGTCGTCGAATCCGTGTTCTTCTTCGACAAAGCGGGAGTCGATGACGTCGTGGGTGCCATTTCGGTCCACGGTGCGAACGGCTCTGGGGAGTGATCTCCGTCGGTCTGTTCGCGACCGGCGAATACGGTGCCGGCTGGAACGGGGTGGATCGTTTCGCCGCCTTGGACGACGCGGGTAAGGCAGAGTGGATCCAGAAAGTGGGTGTCGGCTACGACGGCGTCCGCGGTGCGTTCTACGGCGACACCTCGCAGCTTTTTGCTCAGTTAATCAATTGCGCCGCGGTCATTGTCGTCGGCGTTGTCGTTTCGTTTGTCTGCTTCAAGCTCAGCGCGTTGATTGCCCCGATTCGGGTCAGCCGCGAAACCGAGCTGGAAGGTCTCGACGGGCCCGAAATGGGAGCCCTGGGCTACCCAGACTTCGAGCTCAAGGGAACCTCCCTGGACGCGTGATCTAAAGAAAAGGTCCGCCCGCATCCGCGGGAGGGTCTGTTGGGCCTGTACGCAGCAACCCTATCCGGCAGCACACCGCTGCCGGATAGGGACTGCGGCTGGCCAGGAGGGCAGCAAGCCGGCGGTTATTCGGACCGGCCGCATCTCGAAACGGAAAGGCCGCCAGCCGTTTCCAACCAATCTGCGAGCGAGTCGCGCCCGTTGCGTGGCTTGCCCACAAATTCTGGCTCCGCAGCCAGAAGGACGCCTCCGGCTTGGGCGGGGCTAGCCTCTGCTCAAGTCGGAGGTTTTACTCCTGGCTGCGCCGTTGCCAAGTGTTCCCCGCGCCCAACTTGCCACGTTGGGAGGCGTTCCATCGCGGATCCGCAATCGATGCTCTTGGCCTCTCGCTCTAGGGGCGAGTTTTGACTGGCGTCCTCGCCGCTGGCTGCAAGGCCGCCTTTCCAAGCGGAGAATTTTTTAATTCAGCGCATTTCCCTCAGCCCAACTCGCGGCTTTTGTTCTACAATCTTTCCCAGACCAAAATCAGCTCGGCACCTGGCGAGACTCCCGTGAACCAACAATCCGCACACCCGCAGCCCGCAAACCTGCAACACTCCGACAAACCGGTCATCGTGACCCTGGCCCTGCTGATCGTGGCCTATGTCGTCTGCGCGGCGCTGGGCTGGACGCGGCACTTGGAGCTTTCCGAGGTCGAGGCCGGCGACACGCCCCATCTGTGGGCCGTCTTGCCCTTCGCCGGTTTGCTGGCCGCCATCGCGGTGCTGCCCGCTGCTGGAGGGGCCCGCTCACTGGTGGGAACGCAATCTGAACAAGTTCTACGTGGCGGCGAATCTGGCGCTGGTTACGCTGGTTTACCTGGCCTTTCTGCATCCCTCGGGCAGCCTGGGCATGGCCACGCATACGCTGCTGCACACGGTCATCAGCGAATACATTCCGTTCATCATCCTGTTGTTCAGCTTGTATACGATCAGCGGCGGCATTCGCATCGCCGGCGACCTGCCGGCCCACTCGCTCACCAACGTGGCCTTCCTGGCGGTCGGCGCACTGCTGGCCAGTTTCATCGGCACGACCGGGGCCGCGATGCTGCTGGTGCGTCCGCTGTTGGAAACCAATCGCGAGCGCAAGCACGTGGCGCACACCGTCGTGTTTTTCATCTTCGTCGTTTGCAACTGCGGCGGCCTGCTGTTGCCTTTAGGTGATCCGCCGCTGTTCCTGGGCTACTTGAACGGCGTCGACTTTCTGTGGACGCTCACGTTGTGGAAGAGCTGGCTGTTCGTCAACGGCATGCTATTGGCCGTGTATTTTCTGTGGGATCGCTTCTATGCCTATCCGCGCGAACAGGCCCTCGACGTCCAGACCGACGAGACGCGCGTCCACGCCCTGAAATTCGCCGGCGTCTGGCCCAACGCGCTGTTGCTGTTGGGCGTGATTCTGGCGGTGGCGCTGCTGGATCCGGCCAAGGTGTTTCCAGGCACGGCCTGGCATCCCTGGTTTTACCTGCGCGAGGTGGCGATGCTGGCCCTGGCCCTGGCGTCGCTGACGCTTGGGCCGCACCATGTCCGCCGCTCCAATTCGTTCGACTACCTGGCGATCACCGAAGTGGCGGTGCTGTTCATCGGCATTTTCATCAGCATGCGGCCGGCACTCGAAATCTTGAAACTGCGCGGGGCGGAGTTCGGGCTCGATTCGCCGGCCAAATATTTTTGGGCCTCGGGGTCGCTGTCGTCGGTGCTCGACAATGCGCCGACCTACCTGGTTTTTTTCCAGGCGGCCCAGTCGGAAACCGCCAAGAGTTGGACCGGCGTCGAGCAGATGGCCAGCGTGGCCGTGCCGCTTCTGGTCGGCGTGAGCCTGGGTTCGGTCTGCATGGGGGCCATGACCTATATCGGCAATGGCCCCAACTTCATGGTCAAGAGCATCGCCGAAAAGGCCGGCGTTCAGATGCCCAGCTTTTTCGCCTACATGATCTATAGCTTCGCCGTGCTGCTGCCGATCCTGGCGCTCAATCTTTGGCTGTTCATGTAGGCCGGACGGCGGGAGGTGCAGGCCTTCGCGCGTTCGCAAAGTCGGGACTCCCGGGGTCAAAAACCGCATAGGTTTGCAGCTTGTTAGGATTTGTCGTTTCGAGTCACATCTCCCGGGCACCCCCCCTTGCTCTAGGTCCGCGCTGCGCTGCGCGATACAATTTCCGCTCTGCGGGGAGCAGCAACGGCGGAAGGAGTGGTGGGCCATGGTGGGCCGGTTCAGAGCGCGGGCTGCAATCGGCCTGCTGCTAACAGTTGGCATGGTTTGGCAAGCGCGGGCCGAACCGCCGCACGATCCGTCCACCGACGATGCGCAGCTCTGCGACATCGCCTGCGTTGACGCTCAGCAAGCTTGGGCGGTCGGCGACCGCGGCACGATCTGGCACACCGCCGATGGCGGACACCGCTGGGAACTACAAAAGTCGGGCGTCGATTGCCGGCTGGCGGCTGTCCGATTCATCGACCAGCGGCATGGCTGGGCAGCTGGCGGTTGGGTCAAGCCCTACACGCATGCCACCGCCGGAGTCCTGCTGGAAACGCGCGACGGCGGCGAGCATTGGCAGCAGGATCGCAATCTGCTATTGCCGGCACTTTGCGACATCAAATTCTTCGACGCACACCGCGGCTGGGCGATCGGTCAATCGTCGGCCTTGTTCCCCGTGGGCGTGTTCACCACCGACGACGGCGGTCGGAGCTGGAGCGCCCTGCCGGCCGACCAGGGGCAATGCTGGCTAAGTGGCGATTTCCTCGATTCGGCGACGGGCGTTGTGGTCGGACGCACCGCGGCATCGGGCTGCATTCGCCGCCGCGCGATCGAGTCGCAAAGCCCAGATTTTGGCCTGCGAGCGCTCCACCGCGTGCGCCTCACAAGCCCGACCGAGGGCTGGCTCGTCGGTGACGGCGGACTGATTCGGCACACCGCCGACGGCGGCGGCTCGTGGCAGGCGCCCGCGGGCGAGTTGCCCGGCCAGGCGCGGCATTTCGATTTCCACGCGCTCGCGGCCCGCAGCGAGCATTGCTGGCTGGCCGGCACGCCGGGCACGCAAGTTCTGCATTCAGCCGATGCGGGGCATACCTGGCAAGTCCGGTCCACCGGGCAGAATCTGCCGCTGCGAGCGATCAGTTTCGCCGATGAGCAGCATGGCTGGGCGGTGGGCGACTTTGGACTGATTCTCGGCACCAGCGACGGCGGCCAATCCTGGCAGCGCCGGCGCGGGGGCGGAGCGCGGGCGGCGCTGCTCGCCTTTTACGGCCAGAGCGGCGAAGTGCCGCTGGAAGTGATCGCCCGGCTGGCAACCGAAGAAGGATATCTGGGTGTCGTCGAAGTACTCTGTCGGCAGGATCTCGGCGCCCGCCGCGACGAGCATGTCGATTCGGCGGCCGCCCTGCACGATGCCGTCGTGCGCGCCGGAGCGAGCGTGGCGACTTCGGCCTGGCAATTTCCCATTCGCGAGCCGGGCCTCGGGCTGTCGGCACGGCAGATCATCCAAGCGTGGGACACCCAGTCCGAGGGCCGCGCCCTGGACGAACTGGACGCCTATCTGGTGCGGCAGATCCGCGTCTGGCGTCCCACTGTGGTGCTCGTGCCCGGAAACGGCCCACACGCCGACCCGCTTTCGCAACTCATCGCCCAGGCGGTGCTGCAAGCGGTCGAACGGGCCGGCCAGCCCGGGCAGCACGCCGAGCAGATCGAACAGGCCGGTTTGCAGCCCTGGAAGGTCGAGAAGGTCTTTTCGTCGCTGCCGCCGGGCGAAACCGGCGTGGTCAGCGTCAACACGGCGCAGCTCTCGGCCCGCAGCGGGCGTTCTCTGGCCGAATTGGCCGGAACTGCCCGGGGCATGATCGCCGCCGACTTCGAAGTGCCGCCGACCACCTTCGGTTTCCGCCTGCTAGTGGACCGGCTGCCGCAAGAGCGCGGTACGCGCGACTTCTTCAGCGGTATTGTGCTGTCGCCGGGCGGCGAGGCGCGGCGGTCGCTCGTGCCGGTGTCGGACGCGAGCCTCGACCGGGTGCGCCAAACCACCCAAGCCCGGCGGAACTTGCAGGCCATTCTCTCACAAGCCAACCGCAACGATGCCGAGGCGGGCCGTTGGCTGGCCGAGGTCGGGCAGTTCACCCAATCGCTCGACGAGAATCAGCGCCGCCGACCTGCTGTTTCAATTGGCCCAGCGATACTATCGCTCCGGCCGCTGGGACCTGGCGGCCGAGACGTTCCAGATGATCGTGACCCGCTACCCCAAGCACCCGCTGGCCAGCGCCTCGCTGGTGTGGCTCGTGCAGTATTTCGCCAGCAGCGAGGCTGCTTGGCGCATGACCAAGACGCAGCAGATCAACGCCCGGCAGGTGATTGCACTGGAACCGGAAGGCGCCGGCGGTCGCCGCGGCCAGCGGATCTCGGACGGGCCCGCCACGCAAATCGTGGCCGCGGGCGGATTGCTTGCCGGCGTCGATCGTCCCGACAAGTGGCCGGCGCGGGCCGGGGCTTTCGGCAAGCTGCTGGAGCAATCCGATCCCGCGCTGTTCGCCGAGCCGCGGGTGCGATTCCCCTTGGCCGCGGCCGATAATCGCCAAGGCCAGCCCCGGCAGGCCGAGCGGTTCTATCTGGCGGCACGCCGGGCGCGGCAAAACGATGCCTGGTCCCACTGCGCCGCCGCGGAGCAGTGGCTGGCCAAACGCGAGGGGAGCCGGCCCAAGGAAGTCGCGACGTGCAAACGGGCAAGTGGCAAGCCGCGACTCGACGGCCGGCTCGACGATCTGCTGTGGCAGCAAACCCCGCCGCTCGAGTTGCACAGCCCCAGCGGCGGCGACGAGGCCTGGTCGGCGGCGGCGATGCTGGCCTACGACGACGAGTTTTTGTATTGGGCCGCCAGTTGTCGCCGCGCGCCGGGGCGCGGACCGCGGTGCCCGCCAAGAGGGCTCGCCAGCGCGACGCCGAGCTTGCCGCGCAGGACCGGATCGAGCTGTGCCTGGACCTGGATCGCGATTGGACGACGTTTTATCGATTCAGCGTCGATGCGCGCGGCCTGACGCGCGACCAGTGCTGGCACGATACAAGTTGGAATCCGCAGTGGTTCGTCGCGGCCGCCGAGACCGACGACGCCTGGACCATCGAAGCCGCGATTCCGCTGTCGGAGCTGGCCCGCCAATTTCCCAGCGCCGGCCAGGCCTGGACGATCGGCATCACGCGCATCGTGCCGGGCGTCGGCTTGCAGAGTTGGAGTAAGCCGGCCGGGATCGAGCCGGCGGGCGAGGGATTCGGGCTGTTGACCTTCGACTAAGAGCCTATCCGAGAACCGTCCGGGAGAAGGGGACAGGCTTATTTTGCGGTGCCCCGGGAGCAAAATGAGCCAGTCCCCAACGGTTCTCGGATAGGCTGTAAGAGCCGGTGTCGCATTCGGGGCTGAGGGCCGATGTAGGAGGCAATGGCACACGGTTAAGGGGCGCAGGCCGCTGACGCCAGTCGGCGGTGCGACTCACTCCGCGGGATCGTCAAGTACTTGGTCCACGCCGGCCGACGTTTCTTGAATCGCGGCTCCAGCCGCCCCGGCCGGTTGCCTACCCGGTGAGCCGATACGGTCGTCAGCAACGCATTGTACAGCACGTCGCTGCCGTCTATCGACATCATGGCCGGGGTGAACGATTCGACCGCTTGCATGGTCCCCTTCACGCTCAGTTGCCGTGGCAGCACGTCGCACCGCTTGGCCGATTCAACCATCGTACCCCGCAGCAGGTTGTACGCCAGCAGATGGCACCAAATTTCCTTGTGGACCATTTCCGGGGTCTTGCACCGCAAAATGTCCATGTGGAGCGAATGCTTGATCGAGCGAATGTCCAGTTCACAATTCCACCGCTGCCAGTACAGGTCGGAGATTTCCTTTTGGGGAATCGTATCGTCGATCATGGTAGTGACGATGATGGCCTGCTGCTGGCGACCGCGCTCGTCCTCTATCATTATCGAAAACTCGCGGATCGCGATTGAGCCGGGCATCGCGGCGTAGTCTTGCTCGCTCATCCAATCGGGCCGCTTGTTCGGCTTGGGCCAGTGGTAAATGTGATCCTCGGGGCCAAGCATTTCGCCATCGTTGAAGTCCACCTTGCGGGCAATGTGGCTAATCGACACAAGATCGACGCCCCGCGCTTGCAGGGCAACTATCGTGAAGAAACTCGGGTAGTATCGGTCGGCCACTAGCACGTCACCGCTTTTCAAGGTGCCGAGCATACTGCGGAGTAGCGTCGATTCGCCGGTCCCCTTTCCTGAGTGCGGAGCGAAGGCCATATCGACCACCGCGCCGGTTGCGAGCGAGACGAGCCCGACGGCGCGCATGATCGGGAAGCTGAGGCCTTTTTTCCGCTGGCTCGTCTGCGGATAGGCCAGTTGGTTTTCAGCCGTGTCGGGCATCGAAAACCCGGTGCCGTCTGCGAGGAACACTTCTCGGCCGCGCCAATTCCAAGAACCATCGGCACTGTCGTGAACCTTCCGGCCGATTTCCTTTGCCATCCGCTTCATCGCCGGCTCAGGGAAGCGAATGCGGGCTTCGCTGTAGGCCGACGAAGTTGCCGCGCACGCCGGGAGACCCGTCGACACCCGGTGAGCCAGAATGCGGGAGACCGCTTCGTTCAAGCTCTTGTCTTGCGACAGGCATTGGCTCAACCAGCCCCAGAGAACGACCAGCGGACAAAACACGCGACTGCGGAAGTAGTGTCCCTCGCTTTCCAAAACGCCCAGCACGTATTCGCGGGTGAGCAACCGGCCGAACGGCAGCCCGTTGTCACGGGCAAATTTATCGCGGACTACGCGGAAGTCTCGACGGGGCATAGCGAGTTAGCCTTTCTTGGCCGCTCCCGCTACAATCCGATTATCAGGAGCGGATCGGGCGAAAGCCTGGTTTTGTTCTCGCCCCGATGTTCCCTTGCCGGGGAGCACCGGGGTTTTTCTCTATCGCTTGATTAAGTATACACTAATCAAGAACTGGCACAATAGGATGGGCTTGATTTTCGGAAACTTTTTCAAAATAATGTCAGCATGTCAAAAAAGACTCCGCAACACGGCGGCAAACGCCCAGGCGCTGGACGCCCCCCAATGTCCCCCGGCAATTCGCGGGATTGCGTTTTCTCGATCAGGCTGACCGCCGACGAAAAGCGCTGCTGGACGAAAGCGACGCGCGAACGTGGGCACGGGACGTATTGCTGAAGGCCGCTGGGAAGGCCCCAAAAGGGCGCTAGCGGAAAGAGGGGGAATCGAACCCAGGCAGCGCGTGCTGCTCCCTAACGCGGTTTATAAGACCGCTGCGCCGCCAAGACGCGGGCCGCTCTCCGAAAAGAGGTGGCTACGCGACGCCAGGTGTTGGGCCGTTTTGGTTTCATGCCCACACAGACCACATATCAAATGTGATGGTTCGCGGCATTTTTGTTCAGCATTGGCGGCCGATACCTGCCGTTACTGAATGTAGTTGATAGCAAAGTTCGTTATCTGACAAGAAAAATCAGGAATCCCAAGTCCCTTATGCGGCACAACTTATATGTATATTTGTGCGCCTGCCTGCTAGATTGCCACGACGTGGCCGTTGAACTGGATTGTGTAATTCCTACAATGGCGAATGTCGTTGGAAAATACATGAAGGAGGAATTCGTATGTCAGAGCATGTCCAAAAGACAATTGAATTAGTCACGGCGCAGATCCGCGATCTTGAGCAACAGCTAACCGCCAAGAAGCGGATTGCAAATAGCCTTTGCGATCTGGCGGCTATTCCGCATCTGTATGCGGACGAGGATGCCAGCGGCGGCAACTTCGGTCCACTGGCGCCGGATGCGTATTACGGCAAGGCGCTCGCTACGGCTGTGCGTGAAATCCTAGAGCGCCGCAAGCGAGCGGGCGCTGGCGCCGCGACCGTTGCTGAAATCTATGATGCGATGAAGGCTGGCGGCTACCACTTCAAAACCAAGAATGACGAGAACGCAAAGCGCGGCCTTTATCAGTCGCTGTCCAAGAACACCACGACCTTTCACCGATTGCCAAACGGCACATACGGGCTTCTCGACTGGTACCCGAATGCACGACCCGCGCAGCGCATTGTGGGGCTGCCGCGGTAACAGAAGAGGCCGTCGAAGACGCGGAAGAACCAGAAGAGTCCCCGGTTGCCGAGGAGGTGCTTGAAGAAGTAGGCGCTGCGCGCCGCCAAAAAAGCCGCGATAAGTTTGAAGTGGGCTGGCCACGGTGAGACGTGGCCAGCCCGTAAAACCCCGCTTCGTTGTCGTTGGATCGAAGGAGAGCGCGTCATGCACGGACGCACCGCTCAGGGTTCGCCCTGCATCATACCGAGAAGCCCACCACACAAAAAGCCCCGCAAGTGGCGCGATTAATGCGCCTCCGCGGGGCTCTCTGTTTACCACCGGAACGCAACCCCGGGGGCGTAGGCCGAGCTAGCTAAGGCCTGCGGTGCATGGCTTCCAAAACCGTGTATAAGCGGACCCCAATTCCGTCCTCCCGTTAGTTCCGATCATAACGGCCCTGCTCAATGACACCACGCCAATCTTTCCGTTCATTCCGAAAGCCACCCCTATGTCAATCCATGGTCATCCCGGGCCGGGCGTAGTCCTGTATTGTGACTTTGCCACCGGATTCAAGCCTCCCGAAATGGTGAAGAAGCGCCCCGTTGTGGTGGTGTCGCGCAAGCATAAAAACATTGCTACCGTCGTGCCGCTATCAACGACCCAGCCGGACCCGTTTGAGCCATGGCATTGGGAAATGGACCCCGCATCGCTGCCAAAAAGCCTTAGGGGCGAAAGGTGTTGGGCCAAATGCGACATGGTGACCTGTGCGGCGTTCTGGCGACTCGACCGCGTTCTAGACGGTAAATGCCCTAAAACCGGCAAAAGACTCTACGTTGCCCATCAAATTACCGACCACGACTTAGCCCAGATTCGCCAAGCACTTAGGCACGTTTTTCTTATGTGCCAGGCTTGACTTTCGGGCCAAAACGGCCGATAGTGGTGGTGTTCCCCGCAAGGGGCAAGTGAGACTGATCCGGACTTGAGCCGGACAGCAGGCATCCGGGAGGCGGCGATCACAAGCCAACAGGATGCCTTGTATGTAAGGGTGAAGAGAGGGTAGCCAGCTCTGAATGGCTACCCTCTCTTTTTTTGCGCTATTGGGCGCCAGTTGGCTATGGCCGCCACCCTCTCTCCCCGCCCCGCCGCTCGGGTAAGATGACCGGATGGACTGGCCATTCAGCGATCCGCCGAACGTCGCGACGTTTACTGTGCAGGACATTGTTGACGACGGGGCGACGATCCTTCTTGTCTGCCATGATGCAGAGGACGGTACTTGGCAATTCCTCACGGGCTTCGCTGTGACAATGGACCGAGCGCTACTGGTGACCTTGGACAGCATCCTTGCCATTGATCCATCAATCTACGAGCTGGCCGACCTTCCATTAGGGTGGGTCGCAAAGCGAACCGCGGCCGGCCAGCCGTGGGAAAAGAGCCCGGCCCCATGACCCCTCCCCGCCGCTGGTCGTTCCGATTCAGCTTGAGGACGATGCTGGTAGGGGTGCTGATAGTCGCAGTACCCGGCGCCTGGATCGCAAGCGAGTTAAACATTGTACGGCAGCGCGAGCGAGCGGCCGCGATGTTCCGGGGGCGTGGCCTGCGTGTTCACACTTGCGCGGACCATAAACCTGTCACGCGGCTAGCAATGGAAGGCGCGATGCCGTGGTGGCGGCGTATGATGGGTGACACTTATTATCTATACTTCGAGGGCGCTGACGACGACCCTGAACTGGATCGAATTAGGGAGAATCTCTTCCCCGAAGCGGCAGCGCACAAGGTATTGCCCGGCACGAGAAAATGGCACTATCGGCACAAGCCACGTCCGTAGCTCGCCCGCTACTCAGGCTGACCGGCCCTGAATTGGTCACGCGGCGACCATTCCCTTAACCGTGTGCCATTGCGATGTAGGAGGCGACTCCGATCGCCGATATGCGGCACCAAAAGAGGGCACCGCGGCGATCCGCAGTCGGTTCCTGCACCCAACTTTGCAGTTCTCCTGTCGGCATTGGGTGACAGCGAGCTGCGATCCGCGGTAGCATGTCCGTTGAGATGTCCATTTCTCAACCAGGCAGACGTATGGCCGAACCGGACCAGATCGATCTGGCGCGACTGCGGGCCGAAAGTTTTTTGGCTGCCGTCGAACACTACCCGACCCTCGACTCGACGCAAGACCGCGCCGCCGCCGCCGCGGCTGCCGGCGCACGCGGCCCGCTCTTGATCGTGGCCGAGCAGCAAACCGCCGGTCGCGGGCCGGGGCCAACCGCTGGTGGACCGGCGCTGGAAGCCTGGCCTTTAGTCTGCTGTTCGATCCGGCCGCGTGGGGGCTGTCCACGCCGGCCGTGCCGCTGCGGTCGCTGGCCGCCGGAGTGGCGATCGCCGCCGCGGTGACTCCCCGGCTGTATCCGCATCAGGTGGGGCTGCACTGGCCGAACGACGTCTATGTGGGCGGACGAAAACTGGCCGGCATCCTGATCGACCTATTGGCCGACGGCCGGCACATCCTGGGCATCGGGCTGAACGTCAATAATTCGCTCGCTGCCGCGCCCGCCGACGTGCGCCAGCGGGCCACGTCGATGTGCGACCTGACGGCGATGCGGCACGACCGCACCGCGGTGCTGCTCGACATTCTGGCGGAATTGGCCAGCGCGTTTCAGCAATCGGCCGCCCAGAGCGACGCGTTCGGTGCGCGCTTCCACGATCTTTGCCTGCAAGTGGGCCAGCCGCTGGTGATCGAAACCGGCGCTGGGCCGATCGCCGGGCATTGCCTGGGCATCGCCCCGGACGGTGCGCTGCTGCTGGAAACCGCGCGCGGTTGCGAGAAATTCTACTCGGGCGTGCTGCGCTAGGGGTTGGTTTCCGGCGGCCCGCCCATCGGCAAGCGCTGTGGCGGTTACTTTGCGGCCGGCTCGGCCGGTTTGAGCTGGCGCAGCTTGATGTTTTTCAGCGCCGCGGTCGTGGCGAAGCTGCAAATCCCCAGCGGCTTGGATTTGTCGACTTCCGGGCGGATTGAAATCTTCTTGCCCGTCGTGTCGACGTCGACCAGCTTGCGCTTGTCGATCCAAGCCTCGATCTTGTTCTGGCGGACGCGGACGCGAATGCGATACCAGCGTCCCTTTTGGAACTCGACGTACTGCGTCGTTTGGTTGCGGGCGGCATCCTTGCCGTCGAGGCTCGACAGTCCGACCACGCCACCCCCCCAGCCGCCGACGATGAAACTGCACGGCGCATCGTCGACCGGAAACGTCAGCCCACAGAAAAAATCGATGCCGTCGACGCGCATGGCATCCAGCCGGATTTCGTAATCCATCCGCGGCAGCTCGCCGGTCCAAGTGATGCCGGTCAGTTCATTGCCGAAATGGAGCAGGATCTGGCCGTCCTTGACTTCGACATCGCCATTGCCCGCGAAGTCGGTTGATTGCCACTTGCCCAGGGATTGTCCGTCGAACAGCCGGGTCCAGGGGTTTTTGCGCTTGGCTGTCGAGTCGACGGGCGGAATCAACTCGGAGAGCCCGACGTCGACAAACTGCCCGCCGCCGGTTTGATGGCAATGCACGGCCAGCACGTTCTTGCCCGGTTTGAGCGCGGCCCGCCCCTCGGCGCTGAGCGGTTGGTCGAGATAGCTGGTGCTGTAATTGGCCAGTTCGGCGGCCTTCACGCCGTTGACGTACACCGTCGCGTCCTCGTCGTGGTGCAGTCTGGCGACGAGTGAGTCCACCTTGCGGTCGGGCAGTTCGAACTCGCGGCGAAGCCAGATTTCCTGCGTATCCCAATGGGTTCCGACAATCGCGCCGGGCGTGCCCTTGGTGCCGAACCCGCCGGGTCCGGTTTTCCAGTCCGCGGCGTCGAAACCGGGTTGGGTCCAGTTGTCGGCCGGCCTCTCAAAGGTGTATTGCCAGGTTTGCGGCTCGAATTGGCTAGTGGCGGCCAAAACTCGGTATTGCGGAAAGCGGCCACGACTGGCGGCGACCGCCTTGCGCCGATCGACCTTGATCATCTCGCGGTCGTAGGTCAACAGGCCGTTGGCCTCGGTCTCGACGTCGGTGATCTGCGTATAGACGGCCGCGCTCAGGCCCTTGCTCTGGCTCAGCCCCCAAACTTCGTGCAGCAAACTTTGATAGCGCGCGGTAAGCTCCTCGCGGCTGCTGGTGCCTTGATAGCCCCAAGTCTTTTGTTCCCAGGTATGGCCGTCGATGCCCAAGCCCAAGCCGCCGAACTCGCCGAGCACGCCGGCCCGGGCCGAGTCGAGATCGGGGGCGGCGGGTCCGGGATACGCGTGAACGTCAAGCACGTCGCCGACGCCTTTGTCCGTCCAGCCGCTGGCGTCGTTGACCAGCCGGGTCGGATCGAGCTCGTGGACATGCCGCGTGAGTCGTTCGGTGTCGAACTGTCCCCAGCCTTCGTTGAACAGCACCCACATGATGATCGACGGGTGGTTGCGGCGGCCGGCAATCATCCGATCGAGTTCCGATTTCGAATTGCCGCCGCGATTCGGGCGGTCTTATTGTCGCCGCTGGGCATGTCCTGCCAGACGAGCAATCCGAGTTTGTCGCACCAGTAATACCAGCGGTCCGGCTCGACCTTGACGTGCTTGCGAGTCATGTTGAACCCGAGCCGTTTGGTGATTTCGATATCGTAGCGCAAGGCTTCGTCGGTCGGGGCGGTGTACAGTCCGTCGGGCCAAAAACCCTGGTCGAGCGGCCCGACCAGAAACAGCGGCTGGCCGTTCAGCATGATCCGCTGCCGGCCATTTTCGTCCGGGCCCAACTCGATCTTGCGCATGCCGAAGTAACTCTGCACGCGGTCCGATACTTTGCCGTCCCGCGATAAGACGACCTCCACGTCGTACAGAAACGGACGGGCCGGCGTCCAGCGCTGGGCATTGGGAATCGCCAGCCGTAGCTCCTCGCCGACATTGCCCGTGGCGCGTGCGACTTCGCTGTTGCCGTCGCGCAGCACGACCTCGATGCGGTCCTGCGAGTCCGTGCCGGCGCCCACGGCCGTCAGCCGCAGGGCCGAGGCATCGAGGTCCGGCGTCATTTCGAGCCGCTCGATGTGCTGGGGCGAAACCGGCTCCAGCCACACCGTTTGCCAGATGCCGCTGGTCGGCGTGTAGTAAATTCCCCCCGGCTGGTCGACTTGTTTGCCGCGCGGCTGATCGCCTTCGGACGTGGGATCGAACACACGGACGACAAGCTCCTGCGGGCCGCTGGGCGCCAGGGCGTCGGTCGCATCGAAGCTGAAGCCATCGTACCCGCCACGATGCGTGCCCAACTGCCTGCCGTTGAGCCAGACCGTGGCTTCCCAATCCACGGCGCCGAAGTGGAGCAGCAACCGCTTTTGCGACCAGGCGACGGGAATTTCGAACGTGCGACGATACCAAACATGCTTCGCGCGCCGCATCACGCCCGACAGCGCCGACTCCACCGGAAACGGAACGAGAATTTGGTGTCGGTAATTCGCCGGCGGTTGGGGCTCGGCCCGCTCGACAATCTCGCACTGCCACAGCCCGTTCAGATTCATCCAGAGCGAGCGAGCTAACTGCGGGCGAGGATATTCGGGAAGCGCCTTGTCGGGCGAAACGTCCTTGGCCCAGCGCGTGGCCAGCGGTCCTTTGGCCGGTTGCCAGTCGGCGCCGCCAGCGAGCAACGTGACGCCCAACAGACCCGCGATGCCAAAACGATGCGCATAATCCATCGGCAAGACTCCACATGATCGGGGACTGTGCCGCGCTTGGGCGGTCGGCCGTTACACCCGCACTCTGTAGCTTAATGGCCTGCGGAATCGGGTGCTACGCCCTGTGCGGACCGTGCCGCCGGTTTGCAAACCGCCCGGCAATCTACTATATCTGGCTGTTTCCCCCTCGCTGCCCCGAGTACCGCCATGTCGCTCAATAAATATAGCCGTCACATCACCGAGCCCAAGTCGCAGGGCGCCAGCCAGGCCATGCTGTTCGGCACCGGGCTGACGGAGGCCGACATGCACAAACCGCAGGTCGGAATCTCCAGCGTGTGGTACGAAGGCAACCCGTGCAATATGCACCTCAACCTGCTGGCCGCCCGGGTGAAAGAGGGCGTCACCGCCGCCGGGCTGGTCGGCATGCGCTTCAACACGATCGGCGTGAGCGACGGCATCTCGATGGGCACCGAAGGCATGAGCTACTCGCTCCCCTCGCGCGACTTGATCGCCGACTCGATCGAGACCGTCATGGGGGGCCAGTGGTACGACGCCAACATCTCTCTGCCCGGTTGCGACAAAAACATGCCCGGCTGCCTGATTGCAATGGGCCGGCTCAATCGCCCGTCGCTGATGGTTTATGGCGGCACGATCAAGGCCGGGCATCGCCATTGCGAGCAAGGTCAGGACGAAAAGCTGGACATCGTTTCAGCCTTCCAATCGTTCGGGCAGTACATCGCCGGAAAGATCGACGAGCGGACCCGGCAGGACATCGTGCGCCACAGTTGTCCCGGGGCCGGCGCCTGCGGCGGCATGTACACGGCCAACACCATGGCCTCGGCGATTGAAGCAATGGGCATGTCGCTCCCCTACAGCAGTTCCATTCCGGCCGAAGATCCGGAAAAGCTCGACGAGTGTTTTCGGGCCGGCGCCGCCATTCGGCTGCTGCTGGAGCGCGATATCAAACCGCGCGACATCATGACCCGGCTGGCATTCGAGAATGCCATGGTGGTCATCATGGCGCTGGGGGGATCGACCAACGCGGTATTGCACCTGATCGCGATGGCCCGGGCCGTCGAGGTGCCGCTCACGATCGACGATTTTCAGAAAATCAGCGACCGCGTGCCGGTTTTGGCCGATCTGAAGCCCAGCGGCAAGTACGTGCAGGAGGAATTGCACAGGGTTGGGGGCACGCCGGCGGTGATGAAGTATCTGCTGGAAAAAGGGCTGCTCGACGGCGACCTGCCGACCGTGACCGGCAAGACCGTGGCCGAAAATCTGGAATCGCTGCCGGCGCTGCAGAAGGGGCAAGACATCGTGCATCCGATCGAGCGGCCGATCAAAGCCAGCGGACACATTCAGATCCTGCGCGGCAACCTGGCTCCGATGAGTGCCGTGGCCAAGATCACGGGCAAGGAGGGCACGCGCTTCAGTGGACCGGCCAAGGTCTACGACTCGGAGGAAGACATGCTCGCCGCCCTGGAGCATAAAAAGATCGTCAAAGGGGATGTGGTGGTCATTCGCTACGAAGGGCCCAAAGGCGGACCGGGCATGCCCGAAATGCTGACCCCCACGTCGGCCATCATGGGCGCCGGGCTGGGAGCGGACGTGGCCCTGATCACCGACGGCCGGTTCTCGGGCGGGTCGCACGGCTTTATCGTGGGACACGTGACCCCCGAGGCACAGGAAGGGGGCCCGATCGCGCTGGTCGAGGATGGCGATCTGATCACATTGGACGCGCTGAAAAACGAGATCAGCGTCGATCTGACCGAGCACCAACTGGCCGCGCGTCGCGCCCGCTGGCAAGCGCCCGCTTACAAGTTCACCCGCGGCGCGCTCTTCAAATACATCAAGAATGTCAAAAGCGCCGCCGAAGGCTGCGTGACCGACGAGTGAGCCTTGTCCGCTGAACGTTGACCACCCGCCTTAGCCGGCGCAGGCTCCGAAAGTCCGCGCCGCTCGAAGTAGCGGGCAATGAACCACCACACGATGGCCCAGGCCAGACCGGCCGACCAGCCCCCCAGCACGTCGGACGGATAGTGGACGCCCAGGTAAATCCGGCTCAGGCCCACCAGGGTGGTCAGCAGGACCGCCACGCCGATGAAGTAGATCTTGATCGGACGCCGGCGCTCCATCCGCGCCAGCATCGTCCCCAGGACCAGATAGACGATGGCCGAGAGCATCGAGTGTCCGCTGGGAAAGCTCGACGTGAATACCTGCGGCCAGATCGGAGCCGACCGCCGGCCGCGGGCGCTCGAAGAGCCATTTGAGCGAGCTGCTCACGGCCGCGCCGCTGATCACCGCCAACAGCATCAGCAGCATCGCTCCGCGCTTGCCGTCGAGCGCCAGGTAGCCGGCGGCGGCCAGGGTCATCAGCGTCAGCACGGTGACACCGCCCAGGGCCGTGAGGTCGCGCCCGGCTTCGGCCAGCCAGAGCGGGCCGCGTGGCAAACGCGGATTTTCGGGATTGCGCAGGGCATCGACGATGTACTCGTCAAAGGCCTGCGTATCTCCGGCATGCACTTCTCCGGCGAGCTTGACGAATCCCCAGGTCAGGCTGCTCAGGCCCAGCAGTGCGACCAGCACCGGCAGTTCCGGCCGGCGTATCAGGCGAAACAAACGACGCGCGAGCCGGTTTTTCGAGCTATGATTCTCTGTCACTACTGACCCTTGCGCCGATAGGCGTGTGGCTTTTCTTCAACGTTCCAGTTGCTTCGTCGCGACGCGCCGCAAGCGGCCGCGAATTCCCAAGTTCCAAGCCCAGACGGCAGTAACTCCGTATTCAGCCCAGGGTTTTTAGGTCGTGCGCCAAAGCGCGAAGGATTGCCGGCGCGGCGTTTGCAAGCCAAGCACAGTCGTCGCACGCAATATCCCGCAGTCACCCATCGCCGCCATGTTCACACGCATCCTTTCCCCGCTATCGGCCGAACCAAACCTGGCGTTGAACCGGGCCTACGTCCGGCGCACCTCGTTGGCGCGGCTGTCGATTGTGTACCAGATCCAGCCTCAATATAGCGGGCCCACGGTCAGCCAACCGGCCCGGACTTTGCCGCAGAACAACGCCATCGCCTATTCGGAATTGCTCAATAAGAGTTGGGCCCACGCCCAGTTGGAATTGACGCGCAACCTTGGCCAAGGCCTGTACCTGGATAGTATCATCAAGGGAGGCGTCGATGGCGAATCTTTGCCGGTGACGCTCGGCGCTGCCGCGCAGTCCGAAATCGTGGCGCACCTGCCCGGCGGATTGCTGGACGTGAGTGGCTAAATGCCAGTTGGCTCCGCCTGCGTAACTAGCCGGCACTGGAACGAATGCCGGTCGGGTGCAGTTTTGGAACAGAACGCTTGAGGCGCGTTTCGCAGCGCACTCATCCTGAAACCGCCAAAAGGAATCGGACCGACCATGAACACGACTGTCGTCAACCGTCTGCTGGTGTGCGGCCCACTGGCTCTGTTTGCCGCGGGCTGCGGCGGCGAGGACCCCGTTCCGAAACGCGTGCTCGAGCAGCCGGCAACCCCGTCGGAGACTTCGACGAGCGCGGAAAACGGCACAGGCTTTTCCCTGTTCGGCGGACCCATGGGAGAACGGCTCGTGCCGCGGGAGCGGACCATCGAACAAACGACGATCGATGCGCTTTCGCGCATTGGAACCCCGTCGGTCCCGGCGCTGGTCGCGGTGCTGGGTGATCCCGATCCCCAGCTGCGCAAAGATGCGGCCCGGGCGCTGGCCCGGATGGGTTCAGAGGCCGGCCCGGCCGTGCCCGAACTCATCACCGCCTTGAGCGACAAGAACGCCGAGGTTCGCAAACAGGCGACCCATGCGCTGGGCGAGATTGGCCCGGCCGCCGGCGATGCGGTAGCGGCGCTCGTCAAGCAACTGCGTGATAGTGCGAAGGCAGCCGAGATCGAGGCCCAGCAAGCGGCCAAGGCATCCAAGCCGGGGTCGGCGGCGGCTCCCAACCCGCCCGGGGGGCAGTAAGCCGCAGCTCCTGCACGCTACGTGCCGGCGGCGGTAGCGTCAATTTCAATCGCCGGTGTTCGGCCCGACGAGCGACGGTTGGATCGCCACATCGAACAGTTGCGGTCGATCGCCGCGCAGCGACGCGGCCACGCGCCGGGCCAGCTCCGCCGGCTCGCTGATCCGCTCGGCGGCAACCCCCAGCGACTGCGCCAGCCCGACCATGTCGACGGGCGGCTCCGTCAGATCCATCCCCACGAACCGTTCTTGAGCGGCGGCGTGCAAGCCCAGGGCGCGGGCGCCGGATTTCAGGATCTGATACTGCGCGTTATTGCAGACGACGAACGTGACCGGCAGCCGGTAATGCGCCGCCGACCACAATCCCTGAATGCCGTACAGCGCGGCGCCGTCGCCCAGCAGCGCCAGCACCGGCCGGTCGGGCCAGGCCAATTTCACGCCGATCGCGCAGCCCAATCCCCAGCCCAGCGCCCAGCCGCGATGGGCAAAATAGCCGCTCGTGTTACGCAAAACTCCCAAGCGGTGAAAAAGAGTGCTGGTGGTGGTCACGGCCTCTTCGATCACCGCCACATCGTCGGGCAGGATTTTGGCCAGCGAGCCCATCAGGGTCGCCGGCGTCATGGGCCGGGCCGATTGCTGGGCTTCAATCTTTTTTTCCAGTTCGGTTCGCCGCTGGCGATGCACGGCGGCATGTGCCGCGGCCCGGCTGCGGGCGCTGCGCGTTCATCTCGGGCGTCATGCGCTCGGCCAAGATGTGCTCCAGCTCGGCCAGCGCCGTCTTCGCGTCCCCCAGGACGCCCACTTCCACCGGATAGTTCTTGCCGATCTGAAACGGGTCTGCGTCGATATGCACCAGCCGCGTCGATTCCGGGATCGGGCGGTCGGGCTCGTGGTAGATATACTGCCGCAGCAAATCCATTCCAACGACCAGCAGGACGTCGTATTCGGCCAGCCGCTGGCGAATTTGCGGCGACCAGTGCGGCACGATCTGGCCGTAGAGCGGATGATCGGCCGGAAAACTGAGCCGGCCGTTGGTGTGGCCCGGCTCCGACATCACCGCCGCGCCCAAACGTTCGGCCACGGCCACCAGCTCTTGCACGGCATTCCGCTCCACCACGCGGCTGCCGACCAGGATTGCCGGGTTCTTGGCCGAAAGCAGCACCTCGGCCGCTCGGAACAGCGCCTCGACCGGCGGGCGGATGCGCGCGTCGAGCGGCCGGGGGGCCGTCAGGTCGAGATCTGCCGTCGCGGTTTGCACGTCGAGCGGCAGTGCCAAAAACACCGGGCCCGTGGGCGGAGTGAGCGCCGTTTGCACCGCCCGGCGAACCGCGTTGGGCAAATCCTCGACGCGCTCGACCTGGGCGGCCCATTTGGTCCACGGCCGGGCGACCGACACCATGTCGCCCCACAGGATCGGCTCCTCGAACTTCAGCCGGCGATCCTGCTGGCCAGCGGTCACCAGCAGCGGCGTGCCTTCGCGATGGGCGTTGTAGAGCATGCCCATGGCGTTGCCCAATCCGCAACAGGCGTGCAGATTGACCACTCCCAGCGAGCCGGAAGCCATGGCATAGCCGTCGGCCATCGACATCACCGGCACTTCTTGCAGGCCGAGGATGTATTCGAGTCGCCGATCATCGACAAGCAAATCGTTGAGCGGCAATTCGGTGGTGCCCGGATTGCCGAACACATATCGCACGCCGCAACCGGCCAACAGTTCGACAAAAGCTTGGATGCCGGTGGTGAGCATGGGAGAAGTGGGGGCGGGGAATCTTTTCACAACTTAAGCGGGCCGGCCTGCCGCAGTTTACCGCGTATCGCAGCGGAAGGCGACCGCGGCAAGAGAAATTGCCGCCGCTGGCCGTCGGCTAGGGAACATATTTCCCGACGATGTCCAAAGCCGCCTGATGCAGCCGGCCGTTGGAAGCCAGGACGCTGGTCTTGGCCAGCGGCAGCGGTTCGCCGCGGCAGGTCGTGACGCGGCCGCCCGCCTCTTCGACAAACAATCGGCCGGCGGCGAAGTCCCAGGGGGCCAGCTCATATTCGAAGAACGCGCCGAAGCGGCCATCGCCCACCGAGCACAGGTCGAGCGAGGCGGCCCCGAAGCGGCGGATGCCGTGGATCTGTTCCAGGAACAGATCGTGAATGGCCGCTAGCGTGGCTTTCATCATGGCGCCGCGATCGTAGAAAAACCCGACGCCGACAATCACCTCGTCCAAGCGATTTTGCTCGGCCACCCGCACCCGCTGCTCGTTGTGCCAGGCCCCCCGGCCTTGGGCGGCGCAGTACCAATCGTTGTGTACCGGATCGTAAACCACGCCGCACGCAGCCTGGCCTCGGTAATAGTAGGCGATCGAAATGGCGAAGTGCGGAATGTGGTGGGCGAAGTTGTTCGTGCCGTCCAGCGGATCAATCACCCACAAGTGTTCTGCCGTCGCGTCGGCCTGGTGCAATTCCTCGCCCAGAATGGAGTGGTCAGGAAACGATTGCCGGATGACTTGGACGATCGCCCGTTCCGCTTCCAGATCGGCATCGGAGACAAGATTGAAGGACTGCTTACCCCGCATGGTGACGCCACGCCGGAAATAGCCCATCACGATTTCTCCGCCAGCCAGGGCGGCCTGCCGGGCAACAGCCACTTCGGGCGTCAGGTCAGGGCCTTCGCACGGCTCAAGCGGATTTGACATTGCGGTTCCTCCAAAGGTCGGGGCTGGCGTCAGTATATAGTGCTTGCCCAGGGCACACCGCATGCAGGTGGAGCTTGGCTCGCCGTATTGCTTTTCCTTCGCGGCCGGTCGTATGATGCCAGATGATGAACCCTTCGCTATTGCTGCTCATTCTCGCCTTGTCTGTCAGCCCTGCCGCCGCGGTCGACTCGGCCGACGACTGGTGCGGAACGCTCTGGAAAAGGAGCGATTACCACGGTTTCGCCATGCAAGAGAATTGGCGTGCCGCGATGCTCGAAGTGGGCGACCACCACGGCGCGGCCGGTATCGCAGCCAGCGGCAGTGCCGCAGCCAACGCTAGTGCCGCAGGCAAAACCGCGATGCCGGCCAAAAAAGGCACTCCCGCCATGGCCGGCAATCCCACGGGCAAGCGCGTTCGCCGCAAGACGGCGGTCGACGATGGCCCGATCGCCCCGACCGTGATCGCGCCGGTTCGATAGCGGAAGCAGCGGCCCCCTCATCGCCCTTGCCGCGCGGTGTCGATTTGCGGTTCAATGCGATCGGTGTGCGCGGAGCGCCGCCCGGGCCGCGCGCCGCGTAGGCCTTCTGTCCCAGGACTTTGAGTTGCGGGTGAATTCATGATGCAGTCGCCATACAACATCGTTGGAATCGGCGAGATCTTGTGGGACGTCTTCCCCGACGGGGCACGGTTCGGCGGCGCCGGCCAACTTCGCCTGCCATGTCGCGGCGCTTGCCGGCCGAGCGTCGATGGTCGGCTGCGTCGGAGCGGACGAATTGGGACGGCAGGCGCTGGCGGCGCTCGCCGATCAAAACGTGGCCGCCGACTTCGTGGCTCCGTTGCCGGCGTTTCCAACCGGCACCGTGACGGTCCAGGTCGACCCCTCGGGCCAACCCAGCTATCGTTTCGGGCCGGACGACGCCTGGGATCATCTGCCGTGGTCCGAGGGGCTTGCCCAACTGGCGGCCGGCACCCATGCCGTCTGCTTCGGCACGTTGGGCCAGCGGCATGCCACAGTGCGCGAAACGATCCAGCGTTTCCTCGCCGCGACTCCAACCGAGGCCTGGCGCGTGCTCGACATCAATCTGCGCTCCCCGTTTTACAACGATTCGATCATCCGCCAGTCATTGGCGGCGGCCAACGTGCTCAAGCTCAACGACGAGGAGCTGCCAATCGTGGCCGCCGTCTGCGACGTGCCTGGGCGCGACGTCGCTGCCTTGGCCGCGCTGGCCAAGCGCTATAAGTTCCGGGCGGCGGCTCTGACACGCGGCGCCCGAGGGTCGGTCCTGTTGCGAGGGGACGAATTGAGCGAGTGCTCGGGCATGCCGGTCACGGTGCGGGACACCGTCGGCGCGGGCGATGCCTTTTCGGCCGCCCTGACCTTGGGCCTGCTCCGCGGCGACGAGCTCGAGCGGATCAACCGCCGGGCCTGCGAAATCGCGGCGTTTGTCTGTTCGCAGCCGGGCGCCACGCCGTCGCTTCCGATCGAAATAACGCGCGGTTTTTGGGACGAAGCCGATCGTGACTAAAGTGCCAATCGGGCGTCCAATTTAGTTTCGGCACCAGCCGGTATTCAACGAATACCGGAGCCACTCCTACGATCGACCACACCCATGTCCACCGCTCGACTTCTCGACGTGACGCACGACATCGTCTATCGCGACGAGCGCGTGTTGGTACTCGATAAGCCGACAGGCCTGTTGGCGGTGCCTGGCCGCGGACCGGACTTGCAAGACTGCTTGAGCGCCCGCGTGCAATCCTCGTTTCCGCGGGCGCTGGTGGTCCACCGGCTCGACCGGGATACGTCGGGCCTGATGGTGATGGCACTCGATGCCCAGACTCAGCGCGAGCTCGGCCGGCAGTTTGCCGAGCGGCTGGTGGAAAAACACTACGTGGCGGTTGTGCTGGGCGTTCCTGAGCAGTCGCAAGGCACGATCGAGCTGGCGATGCGCAAGGATTTCGAGAGGCCGCCGCGGCACAAGATCGACCCGATCGGCGGCCGGCCGGCACAGACCCACTGGCGCAGCATCGAGTCGCTTGGCGACCGCAGCCGGTTGGAAGTGCGGCCTGTCACCGGCCGTTCGCATCAAATTCGACTGCATCTGGCGGCAATCGGTCATCCGATTCTGGGAGACAATCTGTATGCGCCCGACGTCGCCCGGGCCATGGCCCCACGGCTGCTGTTGCACGCCGAGCGACTGTCGCTCTCGCATCCCGACGATGGACGCCCGTTGACCTGGACTTCCGCCTGTCCGTTCTAGACGGGAATTCGGCCGATCAATTGCGCTGTTCGATCCGGTACAGATGGGTTCCGCTGCGCAGATAGAGCGACGAACCGGCGACCGCCGGGCTGGCGAACATTTCCTCTTCTCCCAGCTTGTTGACGCTCAAGGGCTTGTATTCCCGGGCCGGCTCGATCACGGTCGTGACGGAGGCCTCGTCGCACAAATAGATGCGGCCGTCGGCATAAATCGGCGAGGCGGAGAAGTTGCCGCTGATCCGGTTCTTCCAAATTGTTTCGCCCGTCTTGGCGTCCACACACGAGCCGATGCCGTCGGAATTGACGATGAACAGCAAGTCGCCGATCAACAGCGGCGAGGGGCGGGACGGCATGCCCTTGGTGATCTTCCAGGCCACACTGCTGTCGGCCAACTCGCCTTGGCCGTCGGGCCGCACGGCCACCAGTTCGGGCTTCTCGTAGTCGTTGATGAAATAGACCAGTCCGTGTCCGAACACGGGCCGGGGAGTGAGCGACCAGCCGTTGTAGCGGATGCGCCATAGCTCTTCGCCCGTATTCGGGTTATAGGCCATCAGGCCTTTGGCCCCCGGGCTGATCAGCTGCAGTCCGCTGCCGGTCTCGATGACGATCGGCGTGCAAAACGCTTTGCGAATGTTGCGATCGAAGGGGCCGAAGTCGATCGAACGATCGGTCTTCCACACGGTGTCGCCGGTGGTCTTGTCGAGCGCGATGACATACTGCACGTCGCGGCCGTCGACATGAAAGATCAGCAAGTTGCCGAACAATATGGGGGACGAGCCGGCTCCTTCGTGATGGTCGCACTTCAGATCACGGCGAGCCCAGAGCGTGGCCCCTGTCGAAGTGTCGAGACAGGCGGTGCCGTAGCTGCCGTAGTGTACGTACACGCGTCCGGCCTCGATCACGGAGGTTGGCGAGGCGTAGCTGGCGACCACCGAAATGTGGTCCGGGTTCTCAGTGTCAAAGACTTTCACATCGTGAACGATCTTTCCGCTCTCGCGATCCACGCAGACGGCGAACATTTCATGCCCGTCGGCCGTGGCGGTGGTCATCCAAATCTGGTCCTGCCAGACGACGGGCGAGGACCAGCCGCGGTCGTGAATGGGGGTCTTCCAGACGACGTTCTCCGTTTCGCTCCAGGCGAGCGGGAGATGGGTGCAGTCGGAATGCCCGTCGCCGCTGGGTCCGCGAAACTGGGGCCAATTTTCGCCGGCCTTCGCGACGGGGGCGAGCAGCGCCAGGATCGAAAGCGCCATGAGCCGCAGGATGTCACTCTCGCGGAAGGCAACGCAATGCAGACCGCGGCGCACGGTTTTCATCGGGGGCCCTCATTGAATGATTATAAGACTTATGCCGATTTTCGCTCACCACCCCTGCATCCGTCAAGCATCCGTTGCCGGAAGTTCAGAGCTTTGACCGGCCCCGCGGAAAATGGACCCTTCAGCGCCAGGCGACAAAGCGGGGCGTGGTTCGCGTGGCGGAAAGCAGCACGACCGCCCGCTTGCCGTCGGTAAAGTAGGGATCGCCGGTCAGGTTTCGGCGCGGATGCGCGCTGTCGCAAGGCGGAGCGGCGTCGATGTAGCCGGCCGCTTCGATGCGTTCGGCCTTGAGCAGGTCCTCGATCACATAATCGCGCGCTTCGTCGACGTCCGAGTCGATGCGGTGCGTGGTCAGGTTCCAGGTTTTCATCGTGAAGCGGACGCCGATGTCGCGGCTCACCTGGCCCAGCCAGACCGGCTCGCCGTGAAAACTCAAGCGGCGTCAGCCAGAGCCGCAAATGAATCGCTCGTTGATCGATCGCCGGCTGCGCTGCAGCGCCACGTCCTGGCTCCGTGAGAACAAATACAACGGACTGACCGGCGAGTAGCGATACTGCGAGCCGATGAGAAACGACCGAACCGTCTTCCAGCAAGTGGCCATCGTGATCGTCTCGCTCTCGTCCCAGCGGGCGGCAAACGTGCCCAGCAGCGTTTCGAACGGGCCGATCACCACCAGATTGAGCGGATCCCCCGAGCGAGTGTTCGTCGCGTTGGTGGTGGCAACCGGCATCGCGGACAACCGCTCGATCAGCATTCCGACGTCGCACTCCACAAGCGAACCGGGCGATTCCAAATCCTTGAAATCGCGCCGCAGATAGTCGGCCGAAATTCCGAGAACCGCGATCGAAAAAGTGAACTCGATCGCCTGGACGTCGGCTTTGGTCTCGGACTGCAATCGCGACACCGCCAAGGCAATGGCTTCGCCCGGAGTTCGACTGAGGGCCTCCGCCGCTTCGCCCGTCGGATGCAGCGTGACGTGAACGATCTTGGTGCCGGCGTCGAGCGGCGTAAAGACAAACCCTTCCGACGACTCGCCGGGCGCGATCGGTCGTAGATGGAACGACAACGAGCGAAAACAATCGTCCATCCGCCGGTTGGCGCGATAGGCCGTGATGATCTTCAGCGGCAGGAGCAGGAGCAATAGCGGCAGCAGCGGCACGAACAGCCAGCCCAACAGCCCGAAAGCACTCAAACGCCGCAGAATGGAAAAGTGGCTCACGCCGGCGGCTTCGAGCGGTGTGTAATAGTTTGGGTCGATGTTGACCAATTGCAGCCGTAGCGGAGTAGCCGAACGGTTGGCGATCCGCAGATATACCGGTTGCAGCCCGCGCCGGGTCAGCGGAACGCCAAAAATCTGTTCGCACTCTCGGGCATCGGGAATGGCGACCGTCACTTGGGCTCGCGCGTCCTGCTGTGTCTGCGCGCGACAGAAACGTGCGCAGCGTGGGCTGCGGCGAATAGGGGGTGATCAACAGCCGCGACAAGGTGACTTTGCCCGGAATTGCCACGCTGGACGGTTCCTTCGGTACAACCATGTGCGGGCCGCGGGCGTCAATTTCCAGGCGCCAAATCAAGTCCGTCGACACAAGTTTAGTGGCAACATGCGTGGCTCTCAAGCCGAGCCATTTCACAACTTGGGCCATCTTATATAATGTCGGCGCTGAGAAACCTCGGGGGGGCCCAACGTGGCACAACTTGATCGACAAATGCTGTCGCGGGTAATGTACCTGACGCCGGCGTACAAACGCGAGGAGGACGGTTCTCGATGCCACGTCTGCCATCGACTGATTACGTGGGTTAAGCGATCGCATGTTATGATTAAGACCTGGACCGACGACTCGCAGATGAACTGCCGCTGCACGTTGCAGCCGGAACCGATTTGCCTACCGCACTGGCGGCCCTTCCAGGTGGCGGATCCGAAGGGCCGACCGCCGCACCAAGCCGCCACTGGATCGGCTCGGCCCTGGTTGTCGGCGTGCTGACCGGGTGGTGGCTGTTGGCCCGAAAAACGTGTACGCCAAAGCGGCCAGCGAGCGCCGACCCGGCGAGCAATTTCGCGTGGACGGACGTTTGACAGTTAGCCAGGGATATCGAACCATGACTACTTTCGACCGCATCACATCGGACCCTGCGATACTCAGTGGCCAGCCGTGTATTCGCGGTCTGCGTTTAACCGTGCGGCGGGTTCTGGAAGTGCTGGCAACCTACGCCGACCGCAATGAACTTCGAGCCGAGTATCCCGAACTCGAAGACGAAGACATTCGGCAGGCGCTGGAGTACGCTGCTGCCAACCTTGACGACCGCGTTGTCGACCTTCGACCGATCGCATGAAGCTACTCTTGGATCAAGGTCTGCCCCGCTCGACGGTGAAACATTTAACAGTCGCCGGCATTGCAGCCGAGCATGTCGGCGACTTGAGCATGGCTGGCGCGACCGACGCCGAGATACTGAATTCGGCACGGCAGCAGCAGTCCGTTGTCGTTACGCTCGATGCAGACTTTCACCGCCTGCTTGCGGCTTCACGCGCGACTTCGCCCTCCGTCGTGAGAATTCGCATCGAAGGCATGAACGGGAGTCAACTGGCTGCGATTCTCGTTCAGTTGATCGCGGTCGCTGGTGCAGAGCTTGTGGCAGGAGCCGCGGTGTCTGTCACAGCACGGCGCGTTCGTGTTCGATTATTGCCGATCGGGGGCTGACGTCCGCGCCGTCACTCTCGAAGTGCCTTTTAATTCGTCGCGCACGTCCCACCGCCGAAGCCCGGATTTGCTACACGAACCCCGATGGCTTGGCGCCAGCCGCAGTTCGGCGCGCTAGATATCGCCCGGGTTGAGCAGCTTGAAAGCGACGGCCGCGGCGGCTCCGGCGAGCAACTCGGAGACCAGGAAGATCCACAAGTTGCCGACCGACTGCAGCCCCATGGCGGTCGCTCCGATGGCCACCGCCGGATTGAACTGCGCCCCCGGAAATGTCCCCCACTGCAAAGGCGCCGGTCAACACCGTAAAACCGATCGCCAATCCATAGAACGAGTTGCCGGTGGTTCCCTTGGCGGTGGCGACGTTCAGCACCACGTATACCAAAGCGAACGTGAACAGAAATTCGGCCAACAGCGCGTTGGCCGGGTCGAGTTTTTTCGCTTCGACCGTCGCGATCGCCTCGGCCCTCAGCACTTTGACCGCCAGGGCCGCCAAAATCGCGCCGACAACTTGAAACACCCAGTACGGAATCACGTCCTTCGTGGCGAAACAGCCCCGCAGCCAGGCGCCGAACGTGACGGCCGGATTGAAATGCCCCCCCGAGATGTGGCCGCCGGCAAAAATCATGACCATCAGCGCCGACCCAATGGCCAGCGGAGGAATGACGCCGCCCCCCCCGCCAATCACGGTGCAGCCAATCGTCAGGACGAGAAAGAACGTGCCGATGAGCTCTGCGATGTACTTGTTCACGTGTCTGGGGCTCCTGTTTGACTGACTTTGTATGGCGCTCGATGCAGGCAGACCCTTCCGTCCGCTGTCCCCGGGGAGGGTGGCCCTATCATGCCAATCTGGAAATCCTTTTTCCAGATGCATTTTCTAAACTAAAGGGGCAAGCCAGCGCAGTTTTTCCCTGTTTGCGGCCCCGCAGACGGCCGAACGCACGCCCCTGATGAGAATTCCAAGGCTTCCGAGGGCCTCATAGAATTTGACTGCTGGCTAGCGATCGGGGTAAACTAGGATCGACTATGAAATAACCGCTCGTTCGTCGTTGTGCGGCCCGCCTCCGTTCATCCAATCCAGAGGGAACCACGATGTTGCGTATCCCAGGTCAGCTCGGCAAAGACGTTTGCGATCGGGGAGTCGGGCTGACGCGCCGCGATCTGTTGCGGGTGGGTGGATCGGCCCTGCTGGGTCTGTCGCTCGGCGACATCCTGCAGCTTCAGCACGCCGCCGCCGACGAAGCCAAAGCGCAAGGTGGCGGCCCGGGCTGGAACAAAGCCAAGAGCCTGATCCTGGTCTACCTGCAAGGCGGGCCAAGTCATCTCGACCTGTGGGATCCCAAAGAGAACGTGCCGGACAACGTCCGCAGCGTGTTCAAAGCCATCCCCACCAAATCACCCGGCGTGTTCTTCACCGAACTGCTGCCGAACCTGGCCCAAATCACCGATAAGCTCACGCTGATGCGTTCGGTCAGCTACACGCCCGTGGGCCTGTTCAACCACACGGCCGCCATCTACCAGATGCACACCGGCTACACGACGGACAAAGTCAGCCCTTCGGGCCAACTGGAGCCGCCGAGTCCCAAGGATTTTCCGACCGTCGGCTCGAACATCATCCGGCTCAAGCCGACCACGGTGCCGATGCTGCCGTTCGTGATGCTTCCGCGGCCGTTGCAAGAGAGCGGCGTGGTGGGCAAGGGAGGCACCGCCGGCTTCTTGGGCCGGGCCTACGATCCCTATACGCTCTATCCCAGCGGCGACGACATGGACATGGCCAAGATGGATCGGATCAAGACCGAGGATCTGAACCTGCGCCCCGAAGTCTCCAGCGCCCGGCTCGAGCGCCGTGCGCGGCTTCGCGACGTGATCAACAAGGGCATGCCCGACATCGATAAGGCCGTCGCCAAATACGACCTGAACGAATATTACGACAAGGCCCTGGGACTCATCCTCTCGGGCCGCGCCCGCGACGCGTTCGATCTGAAGAAGGAACCCGACGCGGTCCGCGATCGCTATGGCCGCACCACGTTCGGCCAAAGCTGCCTGTTGGCCCGGCGGCTGGTCGAGGCCGGCACGCGGGTGGTCGAAGTCGTCTGGCCCAAGGTGGCCAACTCCGACAATCATTCGTTCGACGTGCATGTCGGCCTGTCCGACCGCATGCGGAAGCAGTCCGGGCCGATGCTCGATACGGGCCTGTCCGCCCTGATCGCCGATCTGGACGAGCGGGGCCTGCTGGCCGACACGCTGGTCGTCGCGGTGGGCGAGTTTGGCCGCAGCCCGCAGCGCGGCGTGAGCACTTCCGGCAACGGCAACACCGATGACGGCCGCGATCACTGGCCGTATTGTTACACGGGCATCATCGCCGGCGGCGGGGTCAAACGGGACTTCGTGTACGGCAAGAGCGATGCCACGGGCTCGGCCCCGATCGAAACTCCGATCCATCCCACGGAGCTGTTGGCCACGATTTATCACGCCCTGGGGATCAATCCCAGCACGATCGTGTATAATCACCTGAACCAGCCGCGGGAGCTCGTCAAAGGCGAGGCGGTCACGAAATTGTTCGCCTAGGGACACCCCGCACGCGAGGCCTATCGGCGATGGCTCCGGACACCCCCGGGGCCATCGCTTTTTTAATGAGAACGGGTGCCGTCGGCCACCAAGCTGACGGCACCCGTTTCATTGAAAGTGGGTTGCTCGCGGGCATCCCACCCGACAATCCATTACGAGCAACCCATGCTGTTGCCACAGTTGTGGCAGAGATAACAGTTTCCGTTGCGGACCGTGATTGCGCCGCAATTGTCGCAACTGGGCGCATCGGCCTGGAAACTGGCGAACTGTTCGGTTCGCGATGGTCAGTCCGCCGTTCAGGTCGACCTTCATCGCCGCGCCGGCCCGCTCCAAGAGCGAGGCGTTGATCGCCGCCGGCTTGTGCGCGCCGTTGGCCAGACCGCTGGCCGCCTTGCCGATCGCCGGCTTGATCCCCGCCGCTGCGGTAGCGGGCCGGAGGCGATGCGGTCGACGCAGCAGATGCCTTGGCCTTGCCTGGCCCCGTAGCCGGCCCGCCAGCCTTCTTGGCGGCGGGCTCGAGCTCTGTCTCCGCGTCGTCGGCCGTGTGCCGGCGCCTCCTCGACATAGCCCGAGCGATCGCTTCGCGATAGCCGGGCAAGAACGTGATTCCCAGCCAGCGGAAGATGTAGTCGACCATGCTCTTGGCGATGCGGATGTCGGGGTTCTTGGTGTGCCCCATCGGCTCGAAGCGGGTGTGCGAGAACTTGTTCACATACACTTCCAGCGGCACGCCGTATTGCAAGCTCATCGAGACGGCCGTGCCGAAGCAATCCATCAAGCCGCCGATCGTGCTCCCTTCCTTGGCCATGGTGATGAACAGCTCGCCCGGCCGGCCGTCTTCGTACAGCCCGACGGTGATGTAGCCCTCGTGACCGGCGATGCTGAACTTGTGGGTGATCGATTGCCGGGTGTCGGGCAACCGCTCGCGGCGCGAGCACGGCCGCCTGCTTGGCCGTGGCCTTGTCGGTCTCGGTCGAGGTCGACAGCGGCTGGCTTTCCTTCGATCCGTCGCGATAGACGGCCAAGGCCTTGAGCCCCAGCCGCCAGCCTTCGAGATAGGCGTCGGCGATGTCGGCCGGCGTGGTCTCGCGCGGCATGTTGACCGTCTTGGAAATCGCGCCCGACAGGAACGGCTGGGCCGCGGCCATCATCCGCACGTGGGCCCGCCAGGCGATCGAACGCGTGCCGTTGCGGGGCTGGAACGCACAATCGAAGACCGGCAGATGCTCGGTCTTCAGGTCGGCGGCCCCTTCGATCGTGTCTTCGCGATCGATGTAGGCCAGGATCGACTCGATCTGCGGCTGATCGTAGCCCAGCGTCTTGAGCGCCAAGGGCACCGTCTGGTTGACGATCTTCAGCATGCCGCCGCCGGCCAATTGCTTGTACTTGACCAGCGCGATGTCGGGCTCGATGCCGGTCGTGTCGCAATCCATCAGGAAGCTGATCGTGCCGGTCGGCGCCAGCACCGTGGCCTGGGCGTTGCGGATAGCCGTGCTCGGCGGCCGGCGACCAGCACCGTCGTCCCACAGCTTGCGCGGCGGCCTTCTTGCAGATAGGCCGGGCAGGCGTCGTCGATCTGGTCGACCGCGTCGCGATGCATCTGCATCACCCGCAGCATCGGCTCGCGATTGAGGGCAAAACCCTCGAACGGCCCGACGGCCGCGGCCAGCTCGGCGCTGGCCAGATTGGCCGCTCCGTGCAGCAGGGCGGTCATCGCCCCGCACAGGCCGCGGGCGGCGTCCGAATCGTAGGCCACGCCGCTGGTCATGATCAGGCTGCCCAGGTTCGAGTAGCCCAAGCCCAGCGGGCGGAACATGATGGCTGTTCTCGGCGATCCGCTTGGTCGGATAGCTGGCGTGATCGACCAGGATTTCCTGGGCGATGAAGAAGATGCGGCAGGCCGCCTGGAACCGCTCGACGTCGAACGTGCCGTCCGCCTGGCGGAACTTCATCAGGTTGATGCTCGCCAGGTTGCAGGCCGTGTCGTCGAGGAACATGTATTCCGAGCAGGGATTCGAGGCGTTGATCCGCCCCGAGTTCGGGCAGGTGTGCCAGCGGTTGATCGTCGTGTCGTATTGCACGCCCGGATCGCCGCAGCTCCAGGCACCCTCGGCCATCTTGGCCAGCACGTCGCGGGCGGGCCAACTGGGGCCTTCGTGCTTGGGATCGGTGACCCAGTGGGTGGTCCACTTCTCGCCGGCCAGCGACGGCCTGCATGAACTCGTCGCTCAGGCGGACCGACAGGTTGGCGTTCTGGAACAGGATCGAGCTATAGGCCTCGCCGTTGAAATTGGCGTCGTAGCCCCCCTTCTCGATCAGCAGCCGGGCCTTCTGCTCTTCCTTGGCCTTGCACTCGATGAATTCCATCACGTCGGGATGCCAGTCCTTGATCGACTGCATCTTGGCCGCGCGGCGCGTCTTGCCGCCGCTCTTGACGACCGCGGCGATCTGGTCGTAAACCCGCATGAACGACAGCGGGCCCGATCGGCTTGCCGCCGCCCGAAAGCTTCTCGCGGTGCGAACGCAAGCGTCGACAGGTCGGTGCCGGTGCCCGAGCCGAACTTGAACAGCATGGCCTCGCTGCGGGCCAGCTCCATGATGTCTTCCATGTCGTCCCGCACGCTCTGGATGAAGCAGGCCGAGCCTTGCGGATACTCGTACGGGTTCTCGGGCTGCTCGGACCTCGCCGGTCTCGGCGTCCCAATGCCAGTTGCACTGGGCCCCCTTGATGCCGTACTGGTGGAACAGGCCGACGTTGAACCAGACGGGCGAATTGAACGCCCCGTGCTGATGCAGGCAGCAGCCAGGTCAGATCGCGATAGAACCGCTCGCCGTCCTCGGCCGTGGCGAAATAGCCGTCGTGAATGCCCCAATCGGCGATCGTGCGGCTGACGCGATGGATCAACTGCCGAACGCTCGACTCGCGCTCGGGCGTGTTGATCTCGCCGTAGAAATATTTGCTGACGACGACGTTCGTGGCCAATTGGCTCCAGTCTGCCGGAATTTCGCAGTTGGTCTGCTCGAACAGCACTTCGCCGGCTTCGCCCTTGATGGCGGCGGTGCGCAGGTCCCACTCGACGGTGTCGAACGGATCGGCAACGTCCTCGGGGCAGAACACGGGATCGATCGCGATCCCCTCTCCGGCGGGCCGGTCGGTGGCGGGGCGGCTGCCGCTGGGCCGGGAAAATCGCTTGGTGGAAACGCTTGCGCTGGCTTGGGCCATGAATCAGCTCCCTCAAAAAGACGAATTGGGCATCCTACCAGAAACATGGACATGCGTATACTACTCATCGAGCGCACACCGCGCCTCGAACGAGTCGTATTTAGAGGTTGGTTCCGATCCCTCACCAACCGGGAGAAGATGGATAAAGTGCTACCTCGACACACTATATATTGTAGTCGACGCCCTTGTGACTACAACATACAGGTGCGGAGGCCCATCTTACAAAGTTTTCAAGTGCCGTCAATCAAAGTCTGGCTAGTGCTTGCAAGACATTGTTAGCACAACATTTAGAGAAATTGGCATGCCCGGCCACAACCGTTGGCCCCGGCAGAACGCGGAGCATAACCCCCGTTTTTCGCGAGAGTTATGGATTTTTGAGTTCCGCGGCGGCGGAGACCAAGCACGAAAAAAAATTTCCAGGACTTGCTGTGCGCAAAAAAACCCGGGCATTTCGAGGGCCCGGGCCTGAAAAACGTGCGGCGATTGAGTGCCAAACGCGTGACGAGGAGACGATCAGCCCAGTCGGATCTCGTCGATCTTCACGCGGGTGATCATTTGCCGATGGCCCGTCTTGCGGCGATAGGTCTTGCGGCGGCGGAACTTTTGCACGACCAGCTTGGGCCCGGCGTCGACCCCCAGCACCTCGGCGGTGACCACGGCGCCGCTCAGCGTGGGCTGGCCCAGCTTGAGGCTCGAACCGTCGCTATAGGCCACCACGCGATCGAAGGAGAGCGAATCGCCGGGCGCCACGTCGCTGCGATAGTCGATCTCGAACTCCTGTCCCTCGACGACTTTATACTGACGGCCGCCGGTGGCGATGATGGCGTACATAGTGCTTTTCCCCGTATCGGCTGTGCGCGCCGCTGGAAAGCGGCAATTTTGGCAGCAAATTGACCCCACGCCCGGCGAAAATGGACCGATCGGCCGCGGAGTCGAGCCCCCCAATCTACCGCACACGGGCGCCCGAGTCGAGGGCTTCGCGGGGCGTAAATCGGTGATTTTAGGCCCGCAGAGGCCCGGTCGGTTCGCCCAACGCTTCTTAGTTGCCCGAACGGCGCTGCACCCGCTCGGCTCGGATAGAATTACCGCCGTGGATTCGTCGACAACACGCCAACCGCGGGAGAACGCACCAATGAGAATTTTGAACATGCGAGCGAATTGCTTGCTTGCGGCATTGGCGTTGGCTGCCGCGTTCCGACCCGAATCGGCTCAAGCGCCGCCCGCCGTACAAGAAGCAATTCGACGCGAAGTATGTGACCAAGAAAGCTGATCCCGACTTCGTCAAGGCAGCCGAAGAGGCCAAGTGCAACATCTGCCACGCCGGCGAAAAGAAGAAGGATCGCAATGTTTATGGGCAGGCCTTGGCAAAGCTGTTGGAGAAGGGTGACGAAAAGAAGGTCCCGAAAATCAAATCGGCGCTCGATGCCGTGGCCAAGGAGCCATCGGATCCGAATAACCCAGAGTCGCCCACGTTCGGCGATTTGATCAAGTCCGGCAAGTTACCCGGCGGGTGAACCCCGAATGGGGTTCCAGTTAATAGCCGAGGGCACCGCCCTCGGACCCCGAGCCGACGCGTCGCAACGGACCCTGGAAGGGTCAAACCTGTCGGCTTGTTCAACCCCTGCGGGGTTGCCTGTTTGACGTGGCGATCCGATTCCGAGGGCGGCGCCCTCGGCTATTGGCTTAGGCCCCTGCCGGGGCGAATGCATTCTCGAACCGACCTCGAAACTAAAACCATCGCGTTGCATCAATTCCCTCGGCGCCACCTGAACGCCGCTTGATTGACACTTCTGCGCCCCTCTGAGAAATTACATCCCTTGTCCGGCAATCTCTCCGCAAGAGGCGACGATCACGGTGTCTGATCCCACGCTGCACGACCTGCTTGCCGATCGACGCGTGACGCTGGTCGGCAAGCTGGCCGGCATGTCTCGCCGCGATGCGCAGCAACTGATCCGGGCCCAAGGGGCCATCGTCGCCGAAACGCTCGACGCCACGGTCGATCTGGTCGTGGTGGGCGAAAACGAATTGCTCTCGGCAGACGGCATCATCGACGGCTTGTTCGACGACGTGCAGCGACGGCGGGCCGAGTCGGGCCAGCTCGAAATCATCACCGAGACCGAGCTCTGGCAACGTCTGGGCCTGGTCGACCAGGAGCAGAGCGTGCAGCGGCTGTACACGCCGGCCATGCTGGCCGATCTGCTGGGCGTGCCGGTAGCCGTGATACGGCGCTGGCATCGCCGGGGATTGATCGTGCCGGCCCGCGAGGTGCGGCGGCTGGCGTATTTTGATTTTCAGGAAGTCGCCACTGCCCGGCGGCTGGCGGAGTTGCTCTCGACCGGCATTTCGCCCGCGGCGCTGGAGCGCAAGCTGGCCGACCTGGCGCGGCTGGTGCCCGGCGTGCAGCGGCCGCTGGCGCAGCTCTCGGTGATCGTCGAAGGCAAGCAGTTCCTGCTGCGGCAAGGCGACGGCCTGGTCGATTCCAAGGGGCAACTGCGATTCGATTTTGGCGCCGCGGCCGGCGAGCGTGGTCAATTCACTGGCGAAGGTGCGGGCGGCGGCTGCGACATTCTTTCGCTCTCCGAGCGCAGGCCCGATCTGGAGCAGCCGCCATCGCCCGAGGAAATGTTCGCACATGGCGGCCGAGCTTGAGGACTTGGGCCAACTGGAGTCGGCGGCCGAGACCTATCGGGCGGCCATGGCCGCCGGCGGCCCGATCGCCGAGGGATGTTTCCGTCTGGCGGAGGTGCTCTATCAACTGGGCGATCTGTCGGCCGCGCGCGAGCGCTATTACACGGCCATCGAGCTGGACGAGAACTATGTCGAAGCCCGGGCCAATTTGGGTTGCGTGCTGGCCGAAACG
This sequence comes from uncultured Planctomycetaceae bacterium, assembly GCA_963793635.1. Lineage (GTDB taxonomy): Bacteria > Planctomycetota > Planctomycetia > Pirellulales > PALSA-1355 > CAWCAX01. The sequence goes on along the minus strand of CAWCAX010000004.1, from coordinate 1,464,524 downwards.
GGCGAGTGCGAATTGGCCGTGGCGGCTTTCGAGGGGGCCCTTTGCTATCACGGCGAGTATCCCGACGTGCACTACCACTTGGCCCGCACGCTCGACGAACTGCTTCGCGGCGACGAGGCACTCCAGCACTGGGCGGCCTTTGTCGAGCTGGCGCCCGACAGCCCCTGGGCCGACGAAGCGAGGGAGAGGATAAAGGCGGAAGGATGAGGACGAAAGGATGAAGGCGGAAGGATGAAGGATGAAAAACGAAGGACGGACAGCGATTCGTCTTCGTTTTTCATCCTTCATCCTTCATCCTTCCGCCTTTCTGAATAAGGAAGTTGCTGAGGAGCTGAGTGCCGCAGGCGGTTAAGAAGCTTTCGGGATGAAATTGGACGCCGTAGAGCGGCTTGTGGCGGTGGCGGATGCCCATGATCTCGCGCAGGTTGCCGGGCCCATTGGACCAGGCGCAAACGACGAAATCGTCGCTGAGCGTGCCGCTCTGAATCACCAGGCTGTGATAGCGGGTGGCTTCGAGCGGGTTGGGCAGGCCGGCGAATATGCCTTGCGCGTCGTGATGGATCTGGTCTGTCTTGCCGTGCATCAGCCGCTCGGCCCGCACGATCCGGGCTCCGGTCGCCTGGCCGATGGCCTGGTGTCCCAGGCAGACGCCCAGGATCGGAAATTCGCCCGCGAAACGAGCGATGGCCGCGCAGGAGATCCCGGCCTCGCTGGGCGTACAAGGACCCGGCGAAACGATCAGATGGCTGGGCGCCATCTCGGCCAGCTCGTCGAGCGACAGCTCGTCGTTGCGTTTGACCACCAGATCGAGCGCGGGGTCGATCTCTCCCAGGCGCTGAACCAGGTTGTAGGTGAACGAATCGTAGTTATCGATCAGCAGAATCATGGCGGCGGCGGGCGTGCGGAAAAGCAAAACTGCGTGTCAGTATATACAACCAGGCAGGACCGGGCGACGAACGATCAACGTAGAAGACCGCGGCCTTTTTGGAATGGTTCGCTCCCAATGCTAGCAAAACACGCGCCCGGGCACCCAACTGGTCTTTGGCAACCGGCCGGGCCTCGTTAGTATTGGCCGCCCCTGAAAACCCACGCTGCGTGGCCTGATGGCTTGCGCGGGCCCCCAAAGTGAGAAGGTGATGCGATGAGCAATACAGGTGTCTTTCATTGGATTCGCGATGCCGTGCGGCGCTCGGTCTTGCTGGGTTTTTCCGATGCGGTGGAGCAGCTCGGAGCGCCTGGGGAATCCAGCGAACTTCACCCGCAAATCGCCGCCGCCCTGCGGCAGATCACTCCGGCAGTCGAGCATCAGCCGATCCCTCCGCGGCCGGCCGCAGCGCGCCCCGAACGCAAGCGATTGGGCCGCTCGCTCGACCAGATTCGCGACAGCGCGCCCAAGCCGGCCTCGTAAACGGACCAAACCGGGATGCTCCCGGCGAGCCATGCCTGGGTCGACTCCAGTTCACCGGCGTTTGTTAAACGCCGGCTAGTGTCGATCGACAATGCCGAGACGTGGCCTAGTCCCCAAGCGTGACCGCCGTCACCCGCGGCGCTCGATGCACTGGCGAGAACGCCGAATTTGCCGGCAGCGACGACTCGCCCGCCGCTTGAGCCCCGTACTGGGCAAAGACCCGATCGGTTGCCACGGTCGACGGGCTTTGATTCTGGGCCGCCGCGCTGGCTGCCGCAGGTACCACTGAGCCCAGAGCACTCACGGCGAAGGCGACCGCGGTGGTATCGGATTTCGGCGCATCGGTTGCTGCCGAGCCCGTTTCGACCGCCGCACTGGCGATGGCGGCGCTGGCCTGGGCGTTGAGAAAATTAATGATGTTCAGCGCGTCGTCCGGCGTGACGGAGTTATCGCCGTTGACGTCGTAAAACGGCTCGGGATGGACACTGGCCGTGGGAGCCGGCAGGGCGTGCGAGCCGGCGTTATTGAGCTCGTTGATAATCGCCAGCGCGTCAGCCGGCGTGATCGTGCCGTCGCCGTTGACGTCGTCCGGATTGACCGGATTCTGCCAGGGGGTGCTCCCGGCCGGAGTGACCCGAATGTCGGCCGCCAGGGTTGCGATGCTGAAGGCGGTCGAGCTGCCATTGGTCGACGTGTCGGCCGTGCCCCCCGCGGTGCCGCTGGTCTGGTCCCAGGCCCGGAAGGTGATGCCCGCCGGCACATCGCCGCCGAAATTGGCATTGGGCACGAACCGCACGCTGGTCCCGGCGTTGGCGGCCAGGAGCACGGCGTCGGTTTCGGTTACGGCGCCAAACGGGGTCCAGCTGCTGCCGCCGTTGGTGCTGTATTGCCAGGTGCCGTTGGTATTGTCGACATTCGTGACGGCAATGCCCTGCTGGGCGCCAGGATCGGGATCGTAGATCGGATTGCCTTCGGCGCCGCTGGCCAAAAGCGTCGATACGAGCGTGCCCGGATTGTTGGTCCAGTTGGCAAAGATCGTGGCCAGTTGAGGCGTTTGGTCGACGTTCAGGATCGGCGCGGTGTTGACCGTGGCGGTATCGGTGCGGATATCCAGCACCATGATGGTATCGCTGGTCAATCCGTCGCTGGTCCATAGTTCGCGGCCGTGCGTGCCGTCGTTGGCCGTGAAAAATAGCAGGCCTTGCACGTCAGTAAGCTGGCTGGGAAACAAACTGACAGCGCCGGCTGCGACATTGGCGATCTCGATCGTCGTGCCGCTGGTGCCGTCGGTTTTCCAAAGTTGAGTTCCGTTGGGGCCTGTGGCGGCGAACAGCAGGCTGCCGTTCGAGGTGGTGAGGAACTGCGGGTTCGAGCTGGCCGTGCCGGGATCGATGTCGTCGACGATGGTTGTGCTGGCGCCGGTGCCGGTGGTGATCCACAGTTCGCGGCCGTGGGTGCTGTCCGTGGCGCTGAAAAACAGCGACGAGCCGCTTGCCGTCAATTGATCCGGATCGGTGGCGCCGCTGTTCGGCGCGACCATCGCGGTTTCCATGGCCGTTCCGGTGGTGCTCCAAAGTTGCCGGCCGTGGGTGCCGTCGTTGGCCGAAAAGTACAGGCTGTTGTTGAATACGGTCAGGTCGGAAGGGTCCGAACCGATCGCGCCGGGATCGATGTCGTCAACCATCGTGGTGCCGCTGGTCGTGCCGTTGCTGGTCCACAGCTCGGTTCCGTGCGTGCCGTCGTCGGCGGTGAAGAACAGCGTGCCGTTGAAATTGGTCAACCAATTCGGCGCGCTGCCGCTGGTGCCCGGGTTGATGTCTTTGACCAGCGTGGTGGTGAACACGCCGACTCCGGTGGTCGACCAAAGTTCGGTTCCGTGCGTGCCGTCGTTGGCCGTGAAGTACAGCGTGCTGCCGATGACCGTCAGTTCCTGCGGATTCGAACTGCCGTTGGGGTTGATGTCCTTGACCATGAACGTGCCGATCTGGGTGCCGTCGCTCTCCCAGAGCTGGCGGCCGTGCGTGCCGTCGTCGGCGGTGAAGAACAGCGTGCCGCCAAAATTGGTCAGATCTTCCGGATTGGAGTTGCCGCTGGGATTGATGGCGTCGACCATGAAGGTGTTGAACATGCCTGGGCCGGTCGTCACCCACAACTGGCGGCCATTGGTGCCGTCGTTGGCGGTGAAGAACACCTGGCTGCCGACGACCGTGAGATCTTGCGGCTGGCCGCCGACGCTGCCGGGATTGATGTCGGTGAGCATCGCGGTCGAGAATGAGCTGCCGGTGCTGGTCCAGATCTGATCGCCGTGGACGCCGTCGTTGGCCGTAAAATACAACGTGCTGCCGACGGCCGTCAGGTTGTCGATGGCCGCACTCGCATCCAGCACCAGACGCGGTTCGAGCGACTCCAGGCAGGCGCCGAAGCGCCGAGTGCGGATGCGGCGGTCTCGCCGGCTAAAATCACGGTGGTTCATCGTGGTGCAGCCTTCTCACCCGTTTGGCGCCAAGCAGAAGTGCCCCTCGGGCGTGGCGCCGCGCTCCGTTGACCTTCATTCACCTTAATCAAGACGGGCTCCGCGGGTCAAATATTCGTGCCGGCGCAAGCGGATACACGGCTCCCAGCGACTACGCCGCGTAGCGTGGCTGCCGCCAAGAAGTGCGATCAAACCGCTCGCAGTGCCGGCCGCAATCGCGCCAGCACCGCCGCTAGTTCGGCCAATTGCCCGTCGGTATGGCCGTAATTCAGGCTCACGCGCAGCAGCGATTCGCCCGGCGGCACCGAGGGAGGCCGAATGCCGGCCACCCAAAAGCCTTGCTCGCGCAGCAACTGGGCCAGCCGCACGGCAATGGCCGGCTGACCGACCATCAGGGGGATAATCTGGCTGGCGCTGCGCCCCAGGTTCCAGCCGTCGGCCGAGAGGCCAGCGCAGCTGGGCCGCGCGCGCCAGCAGCGCCTGCCGGCGCCAAGGTTCGCCCTCGACAATCTCGACCGCCGCTGCGGCCGCCGCGCAAACCGCGGGCGGATGGGCCGTGGAAAAAACGTAGGTCCGCGCCCGATTCGTAAGCCAATCGACCAGCAACCGCGATCCCGCCACGAAACCGCCGGCCGAGCCCAGGGCCTTGCTCAAGGTTCCGACGCGCACGTGAACCGCATCGGCCACGCCCAAAAGTTCGACCAGCCCCGAGCCCCGCCCGCCGAAGACGCCCGTGGCGTGGGCTTCATCGACCAGCAGCATGGCCTTGTGGCGCTCGGCCAGCTCGGCCAGGTCCGCCAGCGGCGCCACGTCGCCGTCCATGCTGAACAGACTATCGGTCGCGATGAGCCGGCGGCGGAAGCCGGTGGCGCCGTGCAACTGTTCGGCCAGCGCGCGCAGGTCGCAATGCGGATAGACGAACACTTCCGCCCGGGACAGCCGGCAGCCGTCGATCAGGCTGGCATGGTTCTTGGCATCGCCGAAGACCGCGTCTCCCCGGCCGACCAGGGCCGAAATCGCGCCGGCATTCGCCGCATAGCCGGCCGGAAAAACCAGCGCGGCTTCCACGCCCAGCAGTTCGGCCAGCCGCCGTTCGAGCTGGGCGTGCGACGGCGAGTAGCCGCTAATCAGCGGACTTGCGCCGGCGCCCCAGCCTTCACGCTGGCAGGCCCCTTCGGCAGCGGCGATCAATCGCGGGTCGGCGGCCAGCGCCAGGTAATCGTTCGAGGCGAAATTGACCAGCGGTCGCTCGCCATCCGGGATCAGGGGTCCCTGCGGACCGTGGCGCTCGACGAGTTGCCGCCGCAAACCCTGACTTTCGAGCGCCGCTAGCTCATCGGCAATCCAGAAAAGGGGATCTTGCGGCATGGCGTTATTTTGCCGTCCTACCTTGCCTTTGCGCTCTTGCGTCGGGCCGACCGGACTTTGGCCAGTTTCAAGATCGTGTCGAACTCCGCCTTGCGCACTGGCTGCACCGACAATCGCGAGCCCTTGCGGAGCAGCTCCATTTTGGCCAGCTCGGGCACGTTTCGCAGCTCGCCCAGGGCGAGCGGCTCGGGAAAAATCCAGTCCAGGCGGATGTCGACCATTTGCCAAATCGGATTGTCGAGCGAGGCTTTGGGATCGAAGTGTTCGTCCTTCGGGTCCCAGGCCGTGTGGTCCGGATAGGCCTCGCGGACCACTTCGGCGGTGCCCGCCACGGCCGAAGGCTCGGCGCTGGAATGATAGAACAGCACGCGATCGCCCAGTTTCATCTGATCGCGAAGGTAGTTCCGGGCCTGGAAATTTCGCACGCCGCTCCAGCACGTGGTTTGATCGGGCAAAGCGGCCAGATCCTGGATCGAAAAGCAGTTGCGCTCGGTCTTGACGAGCCAGTAGCGTCGGGGCATGGGAGCGGGGCGTCAGGGGTTAGAGGACCGAGATTCGAGGTAGGCGACCGGAAAAAAACTAAGGTACCAGATCACTACTGCCGCTGCACGGCGGCGGGCAGCATCGTGCATAGGTAATAGGCGCGGGGGGCGGCCAGATCGAGAATCGACGCCAGGTCGAGCCGGGGTGCGTGGCTCTCCTGGCCGAACAGCGCCGAGTCGAACAGGTTGATCGGCTTTTGATACTTGACCACCCGCACCTGGCCCGGCGTGAGCGCCGCCAGTTCGACGGCGCGCGAGATCGCGTCTTCGATGAATCCCAACTCGTCGACCAGGTGATTTTGCTGGGCCTCGCCGGCGGTGAAGATTCGCCCGGTGAAGACGGTTTCCTGAAGCTTTTCGTCGGCCTTCAATGCCGGCCGGCTGGCCAGCACGATGCCTTTGAACCGGGCGAACGTCGAATCGACCAGCTCTTGCAGGATCTGCTTTTCTTCCACCCGATATTTTTCCGGCAAGCGCGCCGTGGGGCTTCCCATCTGTTTGAGCGGATGGCTGGCGATCGAATCGTCCTGGATGTCGTACTTCTCGAGCAAGCCGGCCACGTCGTAGTGCGGAATGATCACGCCGATCGAGCCGGTCCAGCAGGTCGGCTCGGCATAGATGGTTTTTTCGCTGGGGCCGGCGGCCATCGAGATGTAATACCCGCCGCTGGCAGCCATGCTGCCCATGCTGACGACCATCGGAATTTTCCGATCGGCGATCAGCTCTTTCAGGTGGTGATAGATATAGTCGCTGCCGGTGACGGTGCCGCCGGGCGAATCGACGCGCAGCACGACGGCTTTGACGTGCTCGTCGTGGCGGACCGCATCGATCTGCTTCTTGACGAAACCCTCGCCCCCCATGATTGTGCCATCGACGGTAATGATGGCGATCTTGTCGGGAGCGGAATGACTGAGCGAATGGTATTTTTCGCGAACCTGGGGCTCGCCGCCTGAATATTCCTGATACCGGCCCCAGAGGCTGAGATTGAACAGCACCGACAAGCCGAGCGCAGACCACAGCAGCCGGCGCCCGAATTTGCCGAACCGGCGGGGTTCTTCCAGCACGACGCGCAGTGGGCCGGATTGCGTGTCGGGAACCCCTGCTGGACGAATCGGTTGCGAGCCCGAAGGCCCCGGGACGTGCGAATCCATGAGAAAACTCCTTGCGGTCGTGGCATTTGTGCTAGCACAGAATGCTGGAATGATCGTCGGGGTTCGGCGACACCGAAGCGCGGGCTCCGGCGCGAGCGGCGTGCAAAATGATGGACGCTGCGGCGTTGATTTCCATTCTAGGTTGGCAGCGGCATGGGCAACAGTGGCACGGGGCGTGCGGGCCCGGCGGTCGAGGCAGCCGATTGGGTGCGGCGGCGGGGGGTTTGCAGCATCTTCCCTACGATCCGGCGCGGGGTTAAGCTACGGTGCCTGTGGGTTTCGAGAGCGCCTGTAGAAAAGGAGTTCGTGCGTGTTTGTTGCCGCTTCGACCGAGTGTTTTCCCGACCTGTCGTTGGACGGCGCCCTGGAGCGCCTGGTCGACCTGGAGTATACGAGCACGGAAATTGCGCTGCACGAGCAGGGCCACCAGCTCAAGCCGTCGGAAGTCCATGCCGACCTGGAACGATCGATTGCCAGCTGCCGCGAGACCTACCGACTTTCGGTGGCGGCCTATAGCGTCGACATCGCCGCCGAGGGGGAACTGTACTACGAGCAGTTCGCGTCGTGTTGCAAACTGGCCAAGGCGACCAAAGTGGTCACGATCACCATCCCGGCCGCCGAACTGGGTACCCCGTTCAATGCCGAAATCGAGCGCCTGCGCCGTCTGGTGTCGATCGCCACGCATGAAAGCGTCGTGGTCGGCGTGAAGACCGAGGCCGGCCGTGTGACGCAGGATCCGGACACCGCGGTCGTGCTCTGCGACAACGTCAAGGGGCTGGGCATCACGCTCGATCCGAGCCACTTCGTCTTCGGACCGCACGGCAACGCAGGCTACGAACAGGTGATGAAGCACGTGGTCCACGTGCAGCTGCGAGACACGACCAAGGACACGCTGCAGGTTCGCATCGGCCAGGGATTGGTCGAGTATGGCAAGCTGGTCACGCAACTATCCAAGGTGCGCTACAACCGGGCCCTGTCGGTGGACATTCATCCCATGCCCGACGTCGATCACAACGCCGAACTCCGCAAGTTAAGGCTGCTGCTCGAAAGTTTGCTGTAGTGCACGTGCCGCAGTTGGTCGCTTTAGGACTGCAATACCAGCGGGCCGGCGATTTTTTCCAGGCCGAGTTCGCCTATCGCCAGGCGCTCCAGACCGAGCCGCAAAATGCCGATGTCTGGTGCGTGCTGGGAATCGTTCTGCGTGCGCAGGGACGTGCGGCCGAGGCGCTGGCCAGTCTTGAAGAGGCCCTGCGGATTCGGCCAGATTTCGTCGAAGCACGCGTCAATTTGGGCAATGTCTTCGCCGGCCACCAGCAGTGGGCCGAGGCCAGTGGGCACTATCGACAGGCCTTGGCCTTGCAGCCCGATCACGTGGACGCCCTGGCGAACTTGGGCGTGGCGCTTGCGCGCAAGGCCAATGGGATGCGGCCCTGGCCAATTACCGGCAAGCCTTGCTGATCGATCCGTGTCATGCGCCGCGCACGCGAACCTGGCGGATGTCTTATTGGAATTGGGCCAGACGGACGCGGCGGTTGCCAGTTGCCGGGAGTCGTTGCGGTTGCGGGCGGATTTGCCGCCGGGGCACCTGAATCTGGGCGTGGCGCTGACCAAACTTGGACAGACGGGCGAAGCCATCGCTCATCTGCGGCGAGCGCTCGAGCTGCAACCCGGCTATTTCGAGGCGCATTGCGGGCTGGGCAACGCCCTGCTCGCCGAGCGCCGCTACGCCGAAGCGCGTGCGGTGTTCGAGGAGGCCGCGCGGCTGCGCCCGATTCGAGTTTGGCGCGGTATTCCGTCGGATTGGCCGAGGCGGAGTTGGGCCAACTGGACGCCGCGGCGGCCAGCTATCGAGAAGCGCTACGCCTGAATCCCGGCAGCTCCGATGCGCTGGTCAATTTGGGCAATGTTTGCGCCGGCCGACAGCAATGGGACGAGGCCGTAGGACATTTTCGCCAGGCGCTCGGGCTGCAGCCCGAACACGCTAATGCGCTCAAGAACCTGGCGGTTACGCTTTTGGATCAGGGGCAGTCGGCCGAAGCCGAGCAGGTTTTCCGGCAAATGCTGGACGTGCATCCCGACTCGCCCGAGGCGCATTTGGGCCTGGCGAGTTGCTATTTGCTCCGCGGAGATTTCGAGCGCGGTTGGCCCGAGTACGAATGGCGATGGCGCACGCCGGAGTTCGGGTCGCTGCCCAACTTATCTCGTTGGGAGGGCCAGCCGTTGGCGGGCCGCAGCCTGCTGTTGCTTGCCGAACAAGGGTTGGGAGATACGATTCAGTTCATCCGCTATGCCCGGCCGCTGAAGCAACGGGGCGCCCGGGTGGTGCTGGCTTGCCCGCCGGCTCTGGCCCGGCTTCTGGCGAGATCGCCCGACCTGGACGAGTTATTCGTCCGTGGCCCGGCCGAGGACCTGCCGCGCTGCGATTATTATCTGCCCTTGCTCAGTGCGCCAGGCGCGCTGGGAACCGGCGCGTCGACGATTCCGTGCACTGTGCCGTACCTTTCGGCTGATCCGGAATTGGCCGCCCACTGGCGCCGGGAGCTGGCCGGGATCGAGGGCCTGAAGATCGGCATTGCCTGGCAGGGGTCGCGCGAGTTTCGTCAGGACCGCTGGCGCTCGATTCCGCTGGCCCGTTTCTCGCCGTTGGCAGAATTGCCGGGCGTGCGGCTGGTCAGTTTGCAAAAAGGGTTCGGGTCCGAGCAACTGGCCGAGGTCGATTTCCCGGTGCTCGACCTGGGCGATCGGCTCGACGAAGCGGCCGGTCCGCTGATGGACACCGCGGCCATTATGAGCAATCTCGACCTGATTGTGACTTCGGACACGGCGATCGCGCATCTGGCCGGAGCGCTGGCCGTGCCGGTTTGGGTTGCCCTGCCACGCTCGCCCAACTGGCGTTGGCTGCTGGAGCGTGACGACTCTCCCTGGTATCCGACGATGCGCTTGTATCGCCAAACGGTTTTAGGAGATTGGGAGCAGGTGTTCCGGCGGATCGCAGCCGAGTTGCCGGTGCGGGAGCGGGCAGAGCCGAGCGGATGAGCTGCGGATGGGCGAAGTACGTCGCCGATCGCGAACGCCGCTTTTGCGATCCCGCCGCCAGATCAGCGCGCGCGGTGTTTGCTTTCGCCGCGGGCGTCCATTAGGCTGGTTTCAACTCGCCCGGCGACCGGCGTGCATCGAGCCGTGCAAGCGCCGTTCTCCCCAATCGATTCCCTAAGCAAACCACAAAGGTGTGACATGAAACGCTGCCCTCTTCCGTTTGCTTGTGGTCTTTGCCTGCTGGCCCTCGCGGCGGTTTTCAGCCAGACCGCCGCCGCCGAAGAGCCGGCCATTAAGTTCAAGAAGACGGAGCTCGACAGCAAGTTCCGCAGCGAAGGTGCTGCGGTCGGCGATTTCAATCACGACGGCAAGCTCGACATCTCCAACGGCAGCGTCTATTACGCCGCGCCCGATTGGCACATGGTTTCGGTGCTCGAGCAGCCCAAGGAGTTCGATCCGCACAACTATAGCGACTCGTTTTGCAACGTTGCCGAGGATATCAACCGCGACGGGCGCACCGATCTCGTCGTGGTCGATTTTCCCGGCAAGCAGACCTGGTGGTTCGAACAGCCGGAAAAAGAGGGAGAGCCCTGGAAACGGCACGAGGCGACTCCCGTCACCAACAACGAAAGCCCGAACTTCTTGCATATCGTCGGCGATAACAACCAGCGCCAGTTGCTGCTGGGCTACGAGCCCGGCCGCTACGTGGGCTATGCGAGTCCGGCCGCCGAAGGGCTTTGGCCGCTGACGGCCGTCTCGAAGTCCGGCGCGCCCGGCAGCGACCGCTTCTCGCACGGCATCGGAGCGGGCGACATCAATGGGGATGGCCGCAACGACATCCTGGTGAAAGACGGCTGGTGGGAGCAGCCGGTCGACAGCAGCCAGTCGGAGTGGACTTTCCACCCGGTCAGTTTTGGCGTGGACTGCGCAAATATGCAGGTCTTCGATTTCGACGGCGACGGCGATAACGACGTGGCGACTTCGAGCGCCCATAACATCGGCATCTGGTGGCACGAACAAACCAAAGACGGCTGGCAGATGCACGATATCGACAAGAGCATCTCGCAGACGCACAGCCTGTGCATGGCCGACATCAACGGCGACAAGCTGCCCGACTTGATCACCGGCAAACGCTTTTGGGCCCACGGACCGGGCGGCGACGTCGGCGCCGATCAGCCGGCGGTCGTGGTTTGGTTTGAGCTGTCGCGCACTGGCGGCAAACCGAGTTGGACCGCGCACCAGATCGACGACAACTCGGGCGTCGGCACTCAGTTCGAAGTGGCGGACGTCAACGGCGATGGCTTGCTGGACGTCGTGACGGGCAACAAAAAGGGCGCTCACTACTTCGAGCAGCAGCGGTAGAAACGAGCGTCGTCTGCCGTCCCGGGAATTCGTCGTTGGTTGAACGCCGGCGATTCCTTTCGATCTAGCCGGCCGAAGTTGGGGCTGTCTGTCGGCCCAGCTCCTCGGCCACGCGGTGCAGATCGTACAGAAACTGCTCCTGCATCCGGGCGCGAACGGTCAGATCGGGCACGTTGACCAAAGCTGCCGGATGATAGGTGGCCATCGTCCAGGGCGCCCAGGGACTGGCAAAAACCTGCCCGTGCTGGCGGCTGACGCGGAACTCGCGGCCCAACAGCGTCTGGGCGGCAACCGCTCCCATGACAACCAGCATCCGCGGCCGAGCGTGTCGCAAGTCCACTTCGAGTTGCCGCCGGCGCTCGGCCGGCGCATGCCGCAGAGGCTTGCCAGGGCGCTGCGGCCCAGCGGCGACCGGATCGATGGTCGGATCCGATAGATGGATCAACTTCACGCGCGCCGGGTCGATCCCCACGTCGGCCAACGCTTCCATCAAGATTTGATCTGCCGCATGAGAGTTGTCGGCCGCCGGGTCGGCCGCAGTTACGAACAATGCCGACGTGCCGCAGGCCGCGGCCGTGGGCTGAAAATCGATTTCGGTCGGGCCGTGGAAGCTCAGCCGGTCGGGGCGAAAACTCTGCTGCTGATATTTCCGCCAGAGCGCGACTAACTGCTCCGGACGGGGCGGGCTGTCCGCCGGCACGCCGGGCCCAAACTGCAAGACATGGCCGTCCCACTCCACCGACTCGTCGGGAGTCAGCAGCGCCCACTTGCTCACCAAAAACTTGCGCACATACCAGGCGCGACTGTGCGCAGCACCGCGTGCCGCGGCCGATACCAGGCCAGCGCAGTAATCGCTCGCGCCGGGCAGCGCCGAGTAAAAGACAACTTCCTTTTGCATGCGGCGCGCGGCCAGCGTGACCCAACGGCGCAGTTGGGTCAGCCGCCGCACATCGGCATCCGAGCGCTGGGTGAGCAATTCGCTCTCGCCGTGCGTGATTCGCCACAGCAGCCGATAGAACAAATCCCACTTTTCCGGATCGCGATGGCAAGCCGCCTTTTCCAACCGCTCGAAGAGCAGCTTCGGCATGTGTCCGGCGCAGTGCGCGGTCTGCCACAGCGGTTGATTGCCGCCGACGTCCGAATGCGGCAGGCTCGAGCGCTCGGCCGCGGTCGCCAGGCCGAAGAAGGGACCGCTCTGCGGGGCCTGCTCCCAGCGGATGCTCTGCGGCACGACGTCTTGCCGCAGCAAATCCATCGCCGCGCGGCACCAGGTTTCCAAGCGATCGATCTGGCAGTGGATCATGGCGTGAAGCGCCTTATGCAGGATTGCGGAGGGTATATATACAAATGTATACATTCTCCGGCCGCGAATCCACCTGCCGTTTTGCGGGTCGATGGCGCCATGAATGACAGGCAAATGCTCGCGGTGGCCTTTGGGCGCTCACTTGCGCACAGCCTGACCCCTGAAAAGCTGCCACATTCGGCGCGGAACGCCGTTTGCTATAAAGGATTAGAGTTCTGAACCGTAACCCCAGCGGGAGATCACGAAAATGAAGAACGAACGTTCGGCCAAGAGTCCGGGCAAAGCGGCGCGCAATGCCGCCAGCAAATCGACCAAGGGGGGCGAGGCCCTGACACGCGCCTCACGCGCCACGCGCGAAGACATTCGCGAGCAGGAGCATCGCGTGCCAACCCATCGCCCGCAGCGCGATTAGAAAGCAGCGCGATTAGAAAGCAGCGCGATTAGTAATCCGCCGCTTTGAGCACCAGCGAGGTATTGTGGCCGCCGAATCCGAATGAATTGGAGACGGCCACGCGCACCTTCTGCTGGCGCGCTTCGTTCGGCACGTGGCAGAGCTGGCAGTTGGGGTCCACACGGTCCAGGTTCACCGTGGGCGGAATGGCACCGTGGGTCATCGCCGTCAGGCAGGCGATGGCCTCGACGGCTGCGGCCGCCGCCAGCAGGTGGCCGGTCATGCTCTTGGTGGAACTGACCGCCACGCGCTCGACTTCAGTTCCCAAAACCGTTTGCAGAATGCGCGCTTCGCAGATGTCGCCCACCGGGGTTCCGGTCGCATGGGCGTTCACGTAGTCGATGTCGCCGGGGTTCACTTCCGCCGCCGCCAGGCCGGCTCGCATGGCGGCGATGGCCTGCGTGGCGTCCGGGTTGGGGATGACCAGGTGATGCGCATCGCTGGTGATGCCGACGCCGGCGACCTGGGCGTATGCGTCGCGGCCGCGTTTCTTCGCCCGCGCGGCTCCTTCCAGCACGAACACGGCCCCGCCTTCGCCCAGCACCATGCCGTCACGGTCGCAGTCGAACGGCCGCAGCGCCGTGGCGGGAGTTTCGTTGCGCCGCGACAGGGCGCGCAAGTTGCCAAAGGCCGCCATCGAGTACGGCGTGACGCCCACGTCGCAGGCCCCAGCCAGGCACACGTCGACCCAGCCCATCTCCAGCCACTCTTTGGCATGCGCCAGGGCATGATTGCCGCTGGCGCAGGCCGCGGCCACCGAGAGCGCCGGGCCGGTGAGTCCAAGGACCCTTGTGGCGCAGTCCACCGTCGGCTCGCGGCGCGCATCGGCGTCGCAGATCCGTTGTCCGCCGCGCCGCGAATCGACATCCCAATACAAGATCCATTCGGCGGCAATTCCCAGCACCACGCCGACCCGCAAGTTGCTCCGCTGGTCCCACAAGCCGGCGTCGGTCAGGGCCTGAACGCAGCACCACAGCACGCACTGTTCGAGCGGGTCCAAGGCGTCGTACGTGGCCGGGTCAAGTTCCTTCGGGCAAGCGGGCAGCGCGATCTGGCCGGCGATCTGGCAAGGATGTTGACGGACGTCGAAGCCGGTCGCCTCTCGAATTCCGTTCGTGCCGGCCAACAGGCTCTCAGAGATCTGGGCGAAGTCGGTGCCCAGCGTGCTCAGGGCGCCGATTCCGGTAATGGAGATGGCCGAATCGTCGGTCATGTGCGACCCCTGTGGTTAGCGGACCCTGGTGAGCGGTGACGTTCGATCCATGAAATGCGGCGCCGCCATTGCCAAAGGCCGCGGCGGGTGCGGCCCGGAGGTGGCCGCGCAGCGTCAATTCGATTCCGATCTCCAGGCCGCTGGCGAATTGGCAGCGCCAGGGCGCGGCTCGGCGCCTGGCGAGAGCAGGAAATCGGCGAGGCTGGAAGTGTCGGCCGGCGACTCGGCAGAGCGCGCCGAGCCGCGCAAATCGAAACGCAGAGAGCCCCAGCGCGGGCCGCTGCATAGAGGAACGATGGCCAGTGCCGCGGCCAGGCATTTCGAGTCGGAGGTCACGCGGCCGGTAATGTCGATCGTCAGTTCGGGCGACCATCCGCTGACCACGAGCCACGCGCCGGGAAACGCCCGCCGCGCAACAGCCCGGCGATCGACAGTAAAGCGCTGGTTTGATCGTCCGGTCCGCCCCCCACGCTGATCGACGGTCCGTGATTTTGCAGCGCCAGACTGATCGTGCCCGGCACGGAATGCGGCATGCGATGCGGAATGACCTGCACCGACACGCCCCAAGGTCCATCGATCTTGTACTTGTTGAGCACCGCTGCGAACGGGCTGCGTCCGAGGTAACGCGACGACGAAACAACTCCCCACTGGCTGAAATCGGTTGCCTCGAGTTGACCGGCTGCCAGGGCGCAGCGCACGGCCGAAAGCGACGCCAGAGTTTGTTCGTCGCTATGCTTGAGCAGTTGGGGCATCAACTCGGCCGGGAAACCGGCCAGCGGCCTGGTCCGCAGGGCGGTCAATTCGGCTGGCGTCAAACCGGCCGTGCCGTGGGCAACAATCGCAAATTCGAGCGGCCCAGTGGGGACTTCGAGGGAACGCGAGGCGGACATAAATTGCCTATCGGGGTTTGGCGGCTATCTTGATTCGGCGGCCCTCCGGTTGCACAGGCGGGAGAATACAGATTATCCAGACTGCCCGACAAGGCCGACGATTGGGAAATCGTGCCAGCAAGCAGCAGCCAGCACGGCGCGAAAAATCGCCGCGGCGCCTGGGGTTGGTGTTGCCCCAGCGGGAGCTAGCTGTTCTACTTGGCCCCCGTGCCGTCGGCGGATCGTGACAGGCGGCGATGTTGTTTTCTCCAGGACGGACGAAATTCTCCAGGATGGGGAGCGATCTTATGCAACGCGACGATATTCGCGAGGTGCTGCGGGCGATATTCGAGGACGAAACCGGCGATAGTCTGGCCAGCCTGCCGGACGAAGTGGTTTTGGCGCAAGACTTCGATCTGGACTCGGTCGACATGGTCGGTCTGATCATGCAGGTCGAGCGGCATTTCCGCGTGCGATTGACCTACGACGACCTGGTCGACGTGACCACGGTCGGATCGCTGATCGATCTGGTATTGGCCAAGGTCGCCCAATCGCCGGCGGCATCCAAAGGGGACGCGGCCGCCGCCTAGCAACCTGTTGGGCGAATGGCTCGGTCCATTTCATTGCCGATGAAATCGAGCTGGGCAACTGGCCTAAGTTCGTGGATTGATCGGAGCTATCTGTTCGCTTAAACTTTCGGCCGCTCGGCGATGATTTCGTCGAGTGCGGTCACCACGAGTGACCCGGGTATCCAAAGAGCTCGACGCAAAGAGCGAGTATCCAGAGAGCCCGTAGTTGGCATCGCGCCTCACGCGCAAGCCAACTACGGGCTCTTTTTTTGTTGGAGGCCATTCGTGAATCGATACCGCCGAAATGACGAGGGCCATGAGTCGGAAGACAAAGCTCCCACCGAGGCCTGGCTTTTCGCCCAAGCGGTATTAGGCAAGCCGATTCCGAAGATTGTCAGCCCAGAGGCACGAGCCCGCGCCAAACGCGAAGAGTTGGAACGGCTTGCGCAGTTCTCGGCCCACTACGCCGAGGAGTTGACCCGGTTAGAAAGTGCGGAGGCCGAAACCCGGCGCGACCGCGAGCTCTTGGAATGGGCGGCGAATATCTCGACCCGGGCGGAAGCCAAGCTGGCCGACATCGTGAGGGAAGAAACCGAACAGCGCGAAGCGTGGCGTCGAGCCGAGGAATTCGCCGCGAGACTGCTCGAAGATCAAGCCGCGGAGCTTCGAGAGCGGAACTCTTACGAGACGAATTCCGTACCGATCACCGAATGGGACGCGAATCAGCCACGCCAGCCCCAGGGAACGCCCCAGGGCGGCCAATGGGCTCCAAAGGGTGGAGGTGCAGTAGTTGGTTCCGGCAATGGCAGCTCAGCGCCCACACCACATAACGTCGACCAAAAGCCGACATTCGAAATGCTTGACTTGGCGCACGCTTGGTACCAAACGAAAAATGCGCTTCTGCAAGCCCGCGATGATATTGAAAGGCTGCCCAAGCAAATCGCCAACACGAGGGCGCGGTTAGGCTCGGGCGGCAGATACGCCTACCTTGTGCCAAAACACCTGGCAGAATTGGAGGCACAGCTTCGAGACGCACAATCGATGGCGCTTGAACTTGAGAAGCAGCTTGTGGAACTTGAACAGCAGTACCACGATTCGGGTTTCGACGACGTTCCTTACTCGACGTGGACGCGCGGCGAAACGATCGTCGGAGGCAAAGGCATCGAGCAGGTCGGGCGAGCAGTCGTCGGGAAGGGTGAGCCCTCAGGGCTTGAGCGAACAGGGGATGAGTTCACGGTTGCGCTGGCTGCAACAAGTGCTCTCCAAATCGGCCGGGCGGTTTTGAGTCGCGTCTTGGCCAAGTCAGTCTCGCAGCTTCCCAAGCTTGTTCGTTTTGTGCCGGGCGGAAAAACCGCGGGGGTGCTTCGTACGGCATCGGGGGACCTGCCGCTGGTCAGTGGACGGGCTGGCCCGGCTGCGGCATTGCCAAAGGGAACTCCTGGGTTTAACGCAATAACGTCGACACACGTTGAGGGACACGCGGCGGCAATCATGCGGCAGCGGGGACTAAGCAAAGCGACCGTCTATATCAACAATCCACGGATTTGCCTGCCTTGCCAACAGAATTTGACTCACATGCTACCTCCGGGTAGTAAACTGACGGTCGTGCTTCCGGATGGCACCGCACGCGTTTTTATTGGGAATGCGCGATGAACATTGTTTTTCAAGACTTGCAACACGATCACAATCCACACAACGGGCAGGTGTTCGGCACTGTGCCAGGCATTGCGTTGCTACTCGACGAGCTCCGCGAAATGTCGCCGCCGTTCATGTGCCAGTTTACTGGCGACAATGGGTTTAGTCTTACTGCGGGTTTAGCTCGGGAATTCGGTTGCGTGCAGTACGCCGCAAACGATGGCGCTCCGCCTTATCTAATGGCTACGAATCCAATCACAAGCGACACCCGTGAAATGGAATTCCTAGTCGGAGATACGGCAACCCCGATCGCTGGCCGATACCGCCTTCCCTTTGAGACCGTTAAGGAAATCGTACTGGACTTGGTCGCATCCGGCACACGAAGTCGGGCCGTCAAATGGGAGGAGTTCTAGCAGGCGTTGTCGCCGCAAAAATGGACGGCCGCCAACCAACCGGCGGTCGGTGGCGCGCACGAACCGCGATTGCCTCACCGGCAAACTACGCGTCGCACGGTTGGACCAGTAGCCCAAATGTCGTGTTCGTCGGGTTGTGCCTGAATTGTCGGTTATCATCAGCTACATTAGGTGCAGCGTGCGCTTGCTACTTGGAGTTTCGACGGTGGTCTTTCAATGAGCATCACTGAGCTTTTCTCGTCGAAGGAGACAGACAACAAGCTACGTTGGGATGGCTGGGTTTACGTGTCTGGGTTCGACAAAGCACTTTTTGAGTTATATGTCCCGAAGCGACGAGTTCCGAATCCTGCTCCCAGTAGAGTCGTTGTATACATCAACGAAGCCGAGCACCGGCCTAACGAGCAAACGTACAGCAGGACAACAGAGGAGTTGGGCATCAATCGGCATCCGATCATTGTTCAGGTCATGCGAATTACTCCTCATACTAGAACGATTAAGTACGAGCCCGATGGCGATCCGCAATTCTGGGAGACAGGCAGCATCTACATCCCAAAAGCGCTGACCTGCAATGCGGCCGACAAACTGTGCATTCGAGTTGAATGGGACATGAACGCGGCGAGTAGGTTCGTGCCGCAGTCGCGCTAAACATCGTTCTCTCTGCCTTCGACGCTGCGTGCTGAATCACTGCTACGGCGGCGGTGACCAGTTCAAGGCCTATCCAGGAGGTGACCCCGGCCTTCCTCGTTGCGGAGGAGGCGTGCGGCCGAAACACCAACCTTCGGTCGGTGCCCGCCAGTTCCACCACCTGGTCCGAGCTTTTCGAGTGACCCGTGCCGGAAGCAACCGAGCGCGGCGCACCGGTATGTGCCCGGCGAAGCGGGGCAGCCCTACCCAACCCAGAATAGAGAGTTCCAAATGGCGAAGCGCAGCGCAAAAAAAAGGCCCCCGGAAAGGAGCTGTCCCAGGGGGGCAGAGGACAATCTCCTTATCCGGGAGCGATTGGACGCTACCGGCGCACTCCGCTTAAGCAGGGGAGCACACTCGCGGCGGTCATGTATTTCGAAGCGGCCCGTCAACATCCTTGTCGACAAGTGCGCTCCGTGGTCCGCAGAACAATGAGCCTCGTCGGCCCCTCGTCCCAGATGCAGACCCTCCACTGTGGATCGGTTAATTTGCGGATCGGTTAATTTGCGGATCGGTCAATTTGAGGATCGATTCGCTTGGCGATTTACCCTGGGCATCATTCGGGGGCTGGCTTCGACACTGCCTTGCCCGCGGCCCGCTGGGCGAATCATTTGTCTCGTGTGGGCGGGAGAATAAGGAAATCGCCCCGGAGGGTCAAGGGCTGTTTTCAGGAACTGGAAAATCGCAGTTTTGGCCCCAAATAACGGGCATTTCCAGCGTATTTGCAGCGGCCGCGCAGGGCGCCGATTCCACCGGCCCGACAATCTTTTTATGACCTAGACTTGAGATGCACGACTGTCGGCCCGGCGGCGGGCAATAGGCCCCTCCGCGCCCTCGTCGATCCAAACTGATTGCCGACGTCGCCTCTCGCTTAAAGCCTGGCCCATGCGTATCGTACTCGCCGGATTGCCGGCAGCCCTGTGGTTATCGATCGCGGCGCTACCGGCGTCGGCGGCAAACAACGCCCTGAATATGATGATCGAGGCCACGGTGCGGGGCACACGGGTCGAGGGCTTGCCGCTGGACTGGAACGCGCAGCAAATTCACCTGCTGGCCCGCGACGGTTACTTGTGGGAGTTCCGCCCGGACGAAGCCCACGACCTGCACAAGACCGGGCCCGCGTTCCGTAGCTATTCGTTTCCCGAATTGCGATCGGCGCTGGAGCGCGAGTTGGCGGGCCGGCTCGAATTGACCTCGACGGCGCACTACCTGGTTGCCCATCCGCGCGGCGCCGGCAAGAAATGGGCCGACCGGTTCGAAGAATTATACCGCTCGTTCGTCCACTACTTCGCCGCGCGGGGATTGAAGCTCAAGGAGCCCGAGTTCCCACTCGTGGCGATCGTTTGGGGATCGAAGCAGGATTTCATCGCTTATGCGCGTTCGCTGGGCATCAACGTGCCGCCCGGCCTGTTGGGTTACTATTCGCCGGTGACCAATCGTATCATGCTGTTCGACTCCAGCGACAGCAATCACCCGTCGGCAGCCTGGCAGCAGGACGCCTCGACCATCATTCACGAGGCGACCCATCAGACCGCGTTCAACACCGGCGTGCATAGCCGGTTTGCGCTGCCGCCGCGCTGGCTGGCCGAGGGGCTGGGCATGCTGTTCGAAGCGCGAGGCGTGTACGACTCGGCGCACTATCCCAATTCCGACGACCGGATCAACCACAATCGCTTGGCGCAATTCCGGCAATACTTGGGCATCGGCCGCCGCAGTGGAGCCTTTCTCGACCTGATCGAGTCCGACCGGATGTTCTCCACCGATCCGGCCATCGCGTATGCCGAAGCCTGGGCTCTGACCTACTTTCTCTCCGAGACCCAGCCGCGCAATTACAATCAATATCTGGCCAAAACGGCCGCCCGCGAAAATTTTGCGCCTTATACGGCGGCCCAGCGGCGCGCCGATTTCACGGCTGCTTTCGGCAGCGACTTGAAGATGCTGGACGCGAACTACCTGCGGTATATCGAGAAGATCGCGAAGTAGGGCGCGTTCCAAGACCCGCACAGAGCGCGGCGGCTCAACGTATGTCCTCACCGGCCGCGAGCAGATGCCGCTCGCTCTCGGCCACCACCCAGCCCCGGCACGCCGGCTCGCCGCAGCGACACGGAATCGCCCAGCCGGCCGGCCAGGCATAATCAATCGTCAACTGGTCGCCCGGCCGGACCGTGTCGACCGCCAGCACGAACAGCCGCCGCACGGCCGCCGACTCGCGCCGGCCGTTGATGTCCATCGCGCAAAATAACAGTTCGGCTGGCAACTGTGATTGAGGAACCGGAACGGCGCTTCTGGCTCCAAACAGCAGACGTCGCCCAGGTCGAAGCAGTAGCGGGACGAGTAATCCCAATCCGCGATAATGGTGCCCGTTATCTCGCCGACGACCTCGTCCGCCCGAAAGTGTCGCCGGGCGAATAGCCCCTGGCCGATCCGCGTGCGGCGCACGTGGACCGCCGTCGAAGTACGAGCCGCTCTGGCCGCACGGTGGTCTCGATGGGCATTGCTGCCTCGATCGCTACGGTTGTCTCGATTGGCCCTGCTTTCCCGATCGACACGGTGGAGCGCGGAGGGTCTGGTCATGCCCGAATTCCGCCGGCATGACACGTCAGGCGACCAAGGAGGCTCGGTAGCCTCGATCGGTGAGGGAATAGGCGTCGGGATGACGTTCCTTGACGACCAGGCCGCGCTCGACCAGAGATTGCAGGGCGCGGCTCAGATGGGCTGGCCGGGCCTTGGTGATCCCCTGGTTGAAGAACAACATTTCGCTGGCGCGCACGCGATAGCTGCGAAAGAGCCGCAGAATCTCGGCTTCCGATTCGTTGGTCCGCAGATCGGTCTGTTCCATCAGGCACCTCAAAGGCTGTGGCCACGCTAGCCAGAAAGAACTGCCGCCGACAATGGCCACGATTCCAGCTGCAAGGGGCGAAAACGTTGATTATAGCGGAAAACGGCCGGCTGCGGGGAAAGAAAATCGGGCCGTTTTCAAATTGCCGGCGCGATCCCCGAGAGACCCGAAGGCCCGAAAACGCCAGCGGTTAAGGCGGCCGTCTCAGGCCAATCCGTACATTCTCACCACGCGCTCGGCCAGGCCGGTCGCCAACTGGCTGAACTCTTCGGCATGGGCCGGCGCCGCGGCGAACGGCTGCTCCTGGGGCATCTGGCCCACGGCGCAATGCTCTGGCGCTGCGTGGACCCGCAGCGTTTCCAGATCGTAGACGGCGAACATGACTTGCAAGTCGGGATTGTCGAGCGATTGCAGTTCGCGGCGCAAGTCGTAGGCGGTGACCGCGGCGTTCAAATAAACCGCCAATTCGATCAGGGCCTCGCGGTAGTTGCGGTGATCGACGGCTCCTGGCCCCGCGGCGCCGCCGAGCGCCTTGGCCGCTCCGCGCACGGCGATCATGATGCGATCCACGAGCGAACGCAGGGCGTGCGTACAGGCAATGTCGGAAAAGTCCTTGGGATTCAGATAGGTGTCGACGGCCGCCGTCACCGCGCCGCAACCGCTATGCCCCAGCACCAGCACCAGGCGCAGCGTTTTACTCAGGTTCCGCACGGCGTAATCGATGCTCCCTAAGCACTCGGTGCCCAGCACGTTGCCGGCAATGCGGATCACGAACAGGCTGTTGAACGCCTGATCGAAGATCTGCTCCACCGGCACGCGCGCGTCGGCACAGCCCACCACCAGCGCGTAGGCCGCCTGGTCGGGCGTGCCCTCGGCCCACAGCGGCAGCCCGAGCGACGTGGGGCTGACCGGAATGACCTGCGGGCTGTCGACTTTTTCGCCCAGGGTCACGCGGTGCATGCGATCGACGATGTCGGCGAAGCGCCGGTTGCCGGCCAGCAATGCGGCCAGCACCGCCTCGGCGTCGGCCGGAATCTTGTACTCGACGGGCTGGTAAGGATCGTATTCGTAGATCAGCTTCATGGGATTTCCTACAGCGCCGCGCGATAGCGGCGACGCGGCTTGTGCGCGCACCGCGCTGGGCGGTGTGACCGCGGCTCCGCCGTTGGCGCTGGCAGCACCTGGTTCGCTGCGCCGGGCCTGTTGCGCACGGGCCGGTTGGGCGTGCGTCGGCTCGGTCGAGTTTCCGTCCGGACGTCGGCCGCCGGGCCGGCCGCGGCGGTTCTTGCCCTTGCCGGCGCCGCTGGGGCGACCAGCTCCTCCGGGCCTGCCACCGTGTCCGCCGCCACCCTGGTTACTGCCGCCCTGATTATTGCCACCCTGCGAGCCCCGGCTCTTGGGAGCCGAGCCCCGCGAGCGGCCCGAGCGATCGCCGCCGGAATGCTCCGCTCGGTCGTCGGCGGGCGCCGCCGGTAGGCTGGCCGGCTTTTGGCCCACGGCAATCGTCTGCCGGGTGAGCCGCTGAATGGCCTGCAACTGCGAACGCTCGTCGCGATCGCAGAACGAGATGGCGGCGCCCGTTGCGCCCGCCCGGCCGGTGCGGCCGATGCGGTGCACGTAGCCCTCGGCGTCGTTGGGCATGTCAAAATTCACCACGTGCGAGATCTGGTCGATGTCCAGTCCGCGGGCGGCAATGTCCGTGGCCACCAGCACCAGCGGCTTGGGCAGCTTGAATCGCGCCAGCGCCCGCTGCCGGGCGACTTGCGTCTTGTTGCCGTGGATGCTGTCGGCCTGAATGCCGGCTTTGACCAGTCCGCGGGCGACCTTGTCGGCGCCGTGCTTGGTGCGTGTGAACACCAGGGCCCGGGTCCAAGGGGTCTCGCGCAGCCAGTGCGTGAGCAACGCCAGCTTCTGCCGCTTTTCGATGAACACGACCGACTGCTCGATCGCTTCTACGGTGCTGGCCACCGGCGTCACTTCGACGTTGACCGGATCTTTCAGCCAGGCGTCGGCCACTTTGCGAATCTCGGGCGCCATCGTGGCCGAGAAGAACAGCGTTTGCCGGGTCTTGGGCACCTTGTCGACAATGCGCCGCAGGTCGGGCAAAAAGCCCATGTCGAGCATCCGGTCGGCTTCATCCAGGATCAGCACTTCGACCTTCGTCAGGTCGACAAAGCCTTGCTGCATCAGGTCGACCAGCCGGCCCGGCGTGGCCACCAGGATGTCGACTCCGGCGTTGAGCGCCCGGGTTTGCGGGTTTTGATTCACGCCGCCATAGACCACGGTGTGCCGCAGGCCGGTGTGCTGGCCGTAGACTTGAAAGCTTTCGCAAATTTGCAGCGCCAGCTCACGCGTGGGCGACAGCACCAGGGCGCGGATCTTGCGGCCGCGGCCGTTGACACGGCATTCCACCTGGCTGAGCCGGTGCAGCGTGGGCAGCGCGAACGCGGCCGTCTTGCCGGTGCCGGTCTGGGCGCAGCCCAGCACGTCGCGGCCGGCCAACACGGGGCCGATGGCCTGGGCCTGAATTTTGGTCGGGGTGTGGTAGCCCTGGGCGTGAACGGCACGCACGAGCCCCTCGGCGAGGCCGAGATCTTCGAACTTCATCAAACAGTTTCCTTATAGTGGAGCGTCTGCCTGATTCACTCAGGCGACGCGGAACGACGCCAAAGACGCAAGTGCTTTGGCGAAAAACAACAACCGGTCGCTCGCAAAAACATTCTGCCCGCTTTGGCGCCGGAGCGACCGAGCCCGGCGTAAGCGGCGTGTAGATCAGCCTGACCGTGGCAGACCGGACGTTTGCGGTCCGGCTACTGTCGGCAGTTGGCGCCTGCGACCGCTTTGGGAGCGGCTGCACTATAGAGCGCACCTGCTGGCAGATACCCACTGGCTAGCTGAGCCTCATCGGGGATCCCTGACACAAAAGTCGGAATCCTTCGCGTCCGGCGCCATCGACAGGATGGCGCCAGCCGTGAGGGGCAAGTGGGGTCAAAGGCGGCCGTGGGCAGGAGACTTTGCCGAGCCGCCGCCGATTTTTCGGCTGGCGACACCGCCCGGTTTTACGGGCGGCCGAGCCATTTTTGGCTCAAGGCAAAGATACCGCTTACAAGGAAGCTCATGAACAGCGTCGCCGGCCCTTGGGGGGCACAAAGCGTCGCTCTCGCACCTCGCTGATAGTTCTAGGGTAGCATCCCTGGCCTGTGGGTCAACCGCAATCTGGGCCGGGGAATGGGGTGGGGGCGGGAAAAAGAGGCTGGAGGTTAGAGGTTAGGGGCTGGGGAAGGCAGCGGCGCGGGGCCGCCATAAGCGGTGAAACTAACCCAACAGCCGGCAGTCAACGACTGCCGGAGCGAGCGGCCAGCGGGTGGCCCGAACAATTTGCGAGTTGCGCCTGAGCACAATCGCGGTTTGCTCCGGTTGAGCGTGTGCCAATCACTGCATCCGATCCGGTGATTCAGAAATTATGCTGAGAGCCGATTATCTGCTACTAGCCCGGCTCTCCCCAGTGCCAATTCTCACGCCCCGCCGTGCTAAACTTGAAGCATGCTGCGTCATCGACTACTTCCGGCCACCATTCTCGTCGCATTTGCGCTCTGCGCGAGCCGGCAATGCCGAGCGGAAGAGGCCAGAACACTCGCCGACGAGCGCGCGGCGGTCTATTCCGATTATCGCCCAAAACTAGCGGCGCTGGCCACCTGGTGCGATGAGCACAAACTGGCCGACGACGCTGAACAAGTTCGCGCCTGGCTGCCGGCCCGCGCACGCAGCAAAACGTACTTGTTCGTGCTCGATCCGCTGCGCCCGGCAAAACCCCCGGCTGCGGCCGATAGTGACGACGAGCGCGAGTTCCGCGCCCGCTGGCAAAAGCTGCGGGCCCAGCTGGCGAGCAGACTGTTCGAGCTGGCCAAACGGGCCGCGGCCGAACATCAACCCTCCCTGGCCGTGGAACTGGTGACCGAGGCGGCCCGCGAAGACGTGGACCTCAAACCGGCCTGGCGATTCTTGGGCTATGTCAAACAGGCCGGCGCCTGGCGCACGCCGTACCAGATCAAACAGCTCGGCGAGGGCAAAGTCTGGAGCGATCGCTTTGGCTGGATCCCCGCGGCGCACGCCAAAGCGTATGACGGGGGCCAGCGGTTCTATCGCAATCGCTGGATGAAGGCCGCCGAAGAGGCCCAGCTGCGCAGCAAAGCGCACGACCCGTGGCGCATCGAGACCGATCATTATGTCGTCACGACCAACGACAGTCTGGAAGAAGGGGTGTCGTTGGCCAGGCAGCTCGAACAGCTTTACGCCATCTGGCAGCAGGTTTTTGCCGGCTATGTGACCGACGGCGCCGAGCTGGAGCAGCGGCTCATTAAAGGCGAGCCGGCGCACAACCGCGACGTGCAAAAACATCAGGTTGTTCACTACCGCTCGCGCGAGGAGTACAACCAGGCGTTGCGGTCTTCGCAGCCGCAAATCGGAATTACGTTGGGCATTTATGTCGACAGCGCCCGGACCGCCTATTTCTTCGCCGACGAAGATCAGGAGCCGACCACCGTGCTGCACGAAGCCACGCACCAGCTGTTTCAGGAAACCCGGCCGACGGCCAGGCTGGTCGGCCGCGGCGACAATTTTTGGATCATCGAAGCGGTGGCCTGCTACCTGGAATCGCTCGAGCAGCATGCCGGCTACTTCACGCTGGGCGGGCCCGACGAAGGACGCATGCCGGCCGCCCGGCACCGCCTGCTGGTCGACAATTTCTATGTTCCGCTGGACGAGCTGGTGGCCTTGGGCATGCAGGGGCTGCAGCGGCACGCCGACATCGCCAAGCTGTACAGCGAGTCGGCCGGGCTGGCCGCCTTTTTGCTCAGCCGCTATCCCGAGGCCACGGCCAAGTATCTGGAGTCCGTTTATACCGGACATGCCGATCACGACACGCTGGCCCGGCTCAGCGGGCGAACCTACGCCGAGCTGGACGCGGAGTATCGGGCGTTTGTCGAGGGGATGGGGGGGAAGCTCGGAGCGGAAAGCGGAAAGCTCGGAACTGGGAACTCGGAACGCGGAACCCAGAAATGAGGGCAAGCGGCCCAAGGCGCGTAATTTACTGCCTTTTTTAGTTCCGAGTTCCGAGTTCCCAGTTCCGCGTTCTTCCCCGCCCCATAACCTATGTTTCTCTAGACGCGCCAGGCGGTTTGGAGCCGCCACTTCCTGCATAGGCGCGGCTCGAATCGGAAAGGCTGCCGTGAGCTCGGCTCCGCAACGCATTGATCCCAGCACGTCGCTGTTCACCATTCTGCATCGATTGCTCGATGCACTCGGCCTGCTCGTCGCGCTAGGGCTGGTCTGCCGGTTGGCACCCTTGGAAGTGGGTCTGCCCAAGACGCTCTCCGGCGCCAGCGCCGTGATCGTGTTTTGGCTGCTATCCGAATTCACGGGTATGTATCGCAACTGGCGCGGCGTGTCGTGCATGCGCGAACTGATGTGCGCGCTGGGCACCTGGACCCTGACACTGCCGATCGTGGTGATGCTCCGCTGGCTGCGCGACTGGTTCGACGACCCTCAGGTGAAATTGGATCCGCTGGTGCTGCTGGCCTGGTTCCTGGTGGCCGGCGCGCTGTTGGTTGGCGTCCGGCTGACGACGCGGGCCTTGCAGCGGATGTTGCGCGCCAATGGATTGAACACCCGCAGCTTTGCGATCGTGGGCGTCAACGACCTGGCGTTCCAGTTGGCCCGCAATATCGAGCAAATGCCACACCTGGGTTTGAAGCTGGCCGGTTTTTTCGACGACCGGCCGGCGCATCGCATTCCCAAGGTGCCCGCCGAGATCGGCGAAAAGCTGGGCAGCATCGCCCAATTGGTCGAGCAAGCCCGGAGCGGCCAGATCGAGACGATTTACATCACCTTCCCGATGCGCGCCGAAGAGCGGATCAAGCGCCTGCTGTCGCAATTGGGCGACACGACCGCATCGGTGCATATCGTGCCCGACTTCTTCGTGTTCGAGCTGTTGCATTCGCGCTGGACCGACATTGGCGGTTTGCCGGCCGTGAGCGTGTTCGAGCATCCGTTCTACGGGGCCGACGGCCTGCTGAAGCGCTCGATGGACATTGTTCTGGCTAGCCTGCTGCTGCTTGTGCTGGCGCTGCCGATGCTGCTGGTCGCCGCGGCCGTCAAGCTCACGTCGCGCGGGCCCGTGTTCTTTCGTCAGCGGCGCTACGGCATGGACGGACGCGAGATCAAAGTCTGGAAGTTTCGCAGCATGCGCGTCTGCGACGACGGACTGCTGGTCCGCCAGGCCACGCGCAACGATTCGCGGCTGACGCCGATCGGCGGATTTTTGCGTCGCTCGTCGCTCGACGAGCTGCCACAGCTGTTCAACGTGCTGGCCGGCAGCATGAGCCTGGTCGGGCCGCGGCCGCATGCCACGGCCCACAACGAGGAATATCGCCGCCGCATCCAGGGCTACATGTTGCGGCACAAGGTGAAGCCGGGCATCACGGGCCTGGCCCAGGTCAACGGCTGGCGGGGCGAGACCGATACGCTGTTCAAGATGGAAAAGCGGATCGAGTACGATCACCAGTACATCCGCGAATGGAGTCTGCTGAGCGACCTCAAGATCCTGGTGCTGACGCTCGTTACCGTCCTGCGCCGCGACAACGCGTACTGAAGCCACGTCGCCCGTCGTGGGGCTGGTCAAGCTGCCCCTGGCAGGCTCGCGAACCTGCACTCACTCTGCCCGCTGGCGCTTCCACAGGCGGCTCAAGCCCGCGAGGCCCACCCCCAACAGTGCCAAAACACCTGTGGAGGGCTCGGGAACCGTCAAGGCGCTGTACAGGGCCAGCGTGGCCGCATCCTGCGCGCTGTTGGACGCGAGGAAGCCAACCGCGTTGCCCGTGTTGTCGAGGGCGAAGACGTCGACCAACGTTGCCGACGTCAGTGAAAAACTTCCAAAATTCGCGGTCACGGTATACGAAAACGCGTACTCGCCCGCGGTTTGGGTCGAACCGCTGGCGATATAAAGGTTCTTGATGATCTCGTGCCCCGCATCGCCATAGCTGATGGGCGGATAGGGGTCCACGAGAGTCCACCCCGCCGTGTTTACGAGCGAATTGCCAGTAAGCGTGGCATGCAGTGAGTCGGACAAGGTATTTGAGTCGGCGTTGTCGGAAAAGTAGAGCAGCGTGCCTGTCGAGGCATGGACCGCTGGTCCCGTACCGTCGGCGTAGAGCAACGGGCTGGTGATTGTGAAGCCCATACTCGGCTGGTAGTAAGGACCACCCGAACCACCATGTTGCCAACTGGCCAACGTATCTTGATTGGTAGGGACGTTGGGATCGACATCGACTGCCGACGTGACTTGGTTCGGCCCCCCTTCGTTCGTGTTTTGCCAATCATATCCCGCCGGCACCGTTGGGGCACCGAGGCCCGGCAGCGTCGTGTTCGCGCCGAGAGGGTTTTGGTCGGAGAACTGGTCGAGGAACTCGTTCGAGTTCATCGCACTGGGTACCGGGACGCTATTGCCTTGATCGAGCTGCGCCTCTTGTGAGGAACTGCTGATCGAGACGGGAACCCCCGAATTATTGAAGTTCAAAAGCAGATCGAATCCATGCCCCCAGGCGGACGAAGCACCTAGTGCGAGGGACAGGGTTATTATCAAACGCAGTAATTTCATTGGTCCATTCTCTGTGTGTTGTCAACGGTGTGGTCTACGCCGCTCGCGGGGCTGAACCCCGCCGGCGGCACAACATCTGAAGTGAAACCAAAACTTTAATGTTGCATCGGCATTCTCCTTGAGTAGTAGTCTTTTGTCGCCTGTCGGTGGCTGGGTAAATCACTGCTTGATCGGCGCACAGAAGTTGCTGGGAATTCCGTTTAGAATGTTCTGCATGTCGATTTGCACCCACTGCTGGAACTGTTCTTCGGTCACGGTGTCGCAATGCCCATCGGCGAACAGATAGTTCGCCGAGTCGATGTGTTGGGCCGGGTTGATCTCGCTGATGATGGTCGGCCAAACGAAGTTGGTGGCCACGTTGAATGGCGAGTACCAGGTCGAGGCATGGAAGTGATCCAGCGACGAGGTCACGTTCGTGTCGATCCGCTCGGCTAGCACGATCAGCACGTGGGTATCCTTGATCTTGTTGATGTTCAGCGCATACAGGTTGTCGCTGGTCTGGTAGGCCACGTACTCGTTGATCAAATAACTCGTGCTGATTTGCCCATTGGCGTTCGGCTGCACGCGGGCCTCTCCCAAAGGATCGTCCGGACAAAGCCGGACTTCGTTGACGTTTTCCATGAACGGCGCCAGGGTCGTCATCCAGCTGTAGGCGTCCGAGTTTGACTGGTGATACGTCCAGGGAAAATGCCCGCGGTGGGGGTCCATGAAATTCAACATGCCGATGCCGATCTGATGCAGGTTGTTCAGGCATTGCGACCGCCGCGCCGACTCGCGCGCCGCCTGAACCGCGGGAATCAAGAGCGCGACCAACAGGCCGATGATGGCAATCACCACCAAAAGTTCGACCAGGGTGAACGCTCGACGTCTTCTTGCCATCGGTTCTCAAGGCCGTTTCTAAGGACTCGCTCGCGCAGCCGTGCCGCGGGGCTTGGCGCTCTGACGCGCCCACGCCAACCGCCGACGGTCGAGCGAATGAGGAACGAGCCGTCCGCAGCCAACGTGGGCGCGTAAGATGCCAAGCGATAACACGGCGCGAAGCGAGCGCAGGCTTCCCAAGCAGACTGTCCGAACTATCAGTGATGACTGAGAGTTACGAGTCGCGTGGCGGCGGAACGGCCGGGTCGAACACGACCGTCGGAAGATCGAGACGTGCGGCAGACACCCGACCCACGACGACCCAGTCAAACGCCCACGATGGCGGCAGTTCAACCGGAACGACTGCCCCACTGGTCACCCACAGCGTCGAGATGCCGTGGCACTTCAGGGCCCGCACACCCGGCGACGACGTGCGGTCGGATAGATGCCCGCAGGCTGCCGACGGCCGATCGTGATCGATGTCGTGCTTTTGGCAGCATGTCGCCGAAGACGAATGATCGTGATCGTCTTGTTGGCCTGCGACTTCGTCGGCGGGAGGGGCGACATGGTGCGCCTTGGCCCAGGCTAAACGTTCCCTCAGCGTGAAGCAGCAGCAATGGCTCCAACAGGCATCGGCCGACTGGCAGGCGCAGCGGTGGCCCTGGCAGGGAAAGGGCCGAGAATCATGGCCTGTCGTGGATAATTGGATCGGCACGCCTGCCAACGTCAGAAGATACGCCAGCACCATCGAGATCGCGGTGAGGCGACGATGGTTTCGAGCGGCGGGCAGGCGTGGCAGTGGCAAGCGCATCGGTCCGACCTTGGTAGGCCGACGGCTCGTTCCTCATTGCCCGAAATGGTAATGTCCTGAGGGGTGTTCGTCAACGGTCCGGCAAGTCAATATATTGACAGGCCAGGCCGCCTTCCCAGAATGGGGGTTAATAACCGATCCTGGAGGAAATTGCGATGAACCGCCACGCCCCACGCCGAAAGCCGATCCGCGGGGCCCTGACACTAATCGAAGTGCTGGTCATCATCGCCATTATCGGCGTACTCGCAGCCTTGCTCTGGCCGGCTGTGCAGGCGTCGCGCGAGGCGGCGCGCAGCACGAGTTGCAAGTCCAACCTGCGGCAGATCGGCATTGCCGTGCTGCAATACTACGACGTCAATCACAGCCATTTCTTCTTGCACCATCCGTTCCTGGCCGACGTGGCCTCGCAGGCCGCCGCCGCCGATTCGTTTGCCGAAATCTACTGGGAGGACAAACTCACGCCGTTCATCGGCGGCGAATATGGCAAGCAAGAACAGGCCAACGCCAAGAGCGGCATCATTGCCGATCTGATTTACCGCTGCCCGAGCGATCTTTCCCAGATCACTGCCTTTCTGGACGATACCGGCCAACTCGACGGCATTTCCAACCGCACCAGTTATCTGATGAATTCGCAGCTCAGCCACATGACCCGCCGCTACGGCCTGTGGACTTTGCGCCGCTTCGACGTGCAGGTCGGGACGTCTAAGTTCATCGATTTCTCGGAGCGCAATCCCGATGCGTTTACGCCCACCTCCGGCAACGACCCGCGGCAGGACGACTACGATATATGGCTCGGCACGGGCATCTTCGGCCCCTGGATTTCGAGCGAGCGGCATGGCGGCGCGGCCAACTATCTGTACTTGGACGGTCACTGCGACTCGCTGTTTTGGCTGGACGCCGTGCCTTGGATGTTTCCCGATCAGGTCGTGCTGACGGTCGACAGCACCTATCCGAACTGAAGGCCTGCGGGGAATCGCAGCCTGGCGTAGCACTTGTGCGGATTTTTCACCCCATAAAGCCGGCCTGTTCGGGGCGGCGTCTCTGGGGCCAACTGCACCCGGCAAAATGCTAGAATTCGTCAGCCGCCCGCCACTGCGCGGCGATTTGCCTCTTCGCGACGCCAAGCGAGCCCATGAAAGCTCGAATTACCCCTGACCGCTGAAGCGGTCCGCCTGAAAGCCGCGGACCAGAAGTCCACGAACTGGCGGCTGTGGGGACCCTATCTGGCCGAGCGCCAGTGGGGCACCGTGCGCGAAGACTATCAGCGCCGACGGCGACGCTTGGAATTACTTCACCGCACGACCAGGCCCGCAGCCGCGCCTATCGCTGGGGCGAAGACGGATTGGCCGGCATTTGCGACGAGCACTGCCGGCTGTGCCTGGGTCTGGCGCTGTGGAACGGTCGCGACCCGATCCTCAAGGAGCGGCTGTTCGGGCTGACCAACCAGCGAGGGCAATCACGGCGAAGACGTCAAGGAGTGCTACTACTATCTCGACGCCACGCCGACGCACTCCTATTTGAAGATGCTGTACAAGTATCCGCAGCGCGAGTTTCCCTACGCCAGGCTGGTCGAAGAGAATCGGCGGCGCGGCAAGGAGCAGCCCGAGTTCGAGCTGCTCGACACGGGCATCTTTGACGACGATCGCTACTTCGACGTCGGCGTCGAGTACGCCAAGGCGGCCCCCGACGACTGCTGATGCTGGTCACGGTTCACAATCGCGGGCGCGAGGCCGCCGTGCTGCACGTCTTGCCGCAGCTCTGGTTCAGCAATACCTGGTCGTGGCGCGGCCTGACGACCAAGCCCGGCTTGGAATCGGAAAACAATCAGCTGGTCATCGCTCGCCACGACCGGCTAGGCGAGTATCGCTGGCACGTCGAATCGGCCGCCGACCTGCTGTTCTGCGAGAACGAAACCAACGGCCGGCGTCTGTTCGGGCTGGAGGGGGATGGCTATTTCAAGGACGCGTTTCACGACTATCTGATCGGTGGGCGGCGCGGACGCGGTGAACCCGTTGCACCGCGGCACCAAGGCGGCTGCGCACCACGTGCTGAAGGTGCCGCCCGGCGGGACCAGCACGCTTCGGCTGCGGCTCGGCCGCCCGCTGCACGAGAAACCGTTTGGCGACTTCGACGCGGTGTTCAGCGACCGCCGGCGCGAGGCCGACGCCTATTACGCGCAGCTGCAAGCGGGCATCTCCGATCCCGACGCCCGGCAAGTGCAGCGCCAGGCGCTGGCCGGGCTGATCTGGAGCAAGCAGTTCTATTACTACGACGTTCCGCAGTGGCTCAAGGGAGATCCGGCCCAGCCGACGCCGCCCCAAGCGCGGCTCGAAGGGCGCAACAGCGACTGGACCCACCTGAACAACGCCGACGTGATCTCGATGCCCGACAAGTGGGAATACCCCTGGTATGCCACTTGGGATCTGGCGTTTCACTGCATTGCCATGGCGCTGGTCGACCCGCATTTCGCCAAGGCGCAGCTCGTGCTGCTGACGCGCGAGTGGTACATGCACCCCAACGGCCAGTTGCCGGCCTACGAGTGGGCTTTCGGCGACGTGAATCCGCCGGTGCAGGCCTGGGCCACGTGGCGCGTCTTTCAGATCGACCGCAAACAGCGCGGCGACGCGGGCGATCTGGAGTTTCTGGAGCGCATGCTTCACAAGCTGCTGATGAATTTCACCTGGTGGGTCAACCGCAAGGACATGCACGGCCGCAACGTGTTCCAGGGCGGGTTTCTTGGGCCTGGACAATATCGGCGTGTTCGACCGCAGCCAGCCGCTGCCCAGCGGCGGCTACCTGACCCAGGCCGACGCGACCAGTTGGATGGCGATGTACTCGCTGAACCTGATGCGCATCTCGCTCGAACTGGCGCAGCACAACCACGTGTACGAGGACATCGCCACCAAGTTTCTCGAACACTTCCTGCGAGATTGCCGGTGCGATCAACAACGTGGGCAACGACGGCTCGCGGCCTGTGGGACCCGGGCGACGAGTTCTACTACGACAAGGTCCACCTGCCGGACGGGCGTTCGATCGCGATGCAGATCCGTTCGATCGTCGGACTGATTCCGCTGTTCGCGGTCGAAACGCTCGAGCCTGAGCTATTGGCCAAGGTGCCCGACTTCAATCGCCGGCTGAAATGGTTCTTAAGTATCGGCCCGAGCTGGCCGACCTGGTCTCACGTTGGGACGAGCCGGGACGCGGCGAACGGCGGTTGCTTTCGCTGCTGCGTGGGCATCGCATGAAATGTCTGCTGCGCCGCGCGCTCGATCCGGGCGAGTTCCTGTCCGACTTCGGCATCCGCTCCCTGTCCCGCTACCACCTCGACCATCCGTTCGTGCTCAACTGTCAGGGCACGGCGCAGTCGGTTCGTTACGAGCCGGGCGAATCGGATACGACCATGTTCGGCGGCAACTCGAACTGGCGGGGGCCGGTCTGGTTTCCGATCAATTACCTGCTCATCGAGTCGCTGCAGAAGTTCCACCACTACTTCGGCGAC
The DNA here is from genome assembly GCA_963793635.1 of uncultured Planctomycetaceae bacterium. Taxonomy (GTDB): domain Bacteria; phylum Planctomycetota; class Planctomycetia; order Pirellulales; family PALSA-1355; genus CAWCAX01. The sequence goes on along the minus strand of CAWCAX010000004.1, from coordinate 1,430,386 downwards.
GACTTCAAGGTGGAATGCCCGACCGGCTCCGGCAGGCAAAACACGCTGGAGCAGGTTGCCGCGGAGCTGAGCCGGCGGCTGGCGCAGCTTGTTTCTGCTCGATGCGGTCGGGCCGGCGGCCGTCGATGGCCGGCTCGGAGAAGCTGGGCCAAGATCCGCATTTTCGCGATCACGTGCTGTTTCACGAATTTTTCCACGGCGACACCGGCCGCGGCCTGGGAGCCGAGCATCAGACCGGTTGGACCGCGCTGGTGGCCAAGCTGTTGCAGCCGCGCCGTGCGGATCGCTAGAACGCGCAGGGCGCCACACTGGCGAATCGCCGGCACTCAACGACTGCCGGGGGCGATGCGGCGAGCGCACGTCCGAGTTTCCCTGGGCGATGCCCCAGGGCTATTGACTTTTGCCCCTCACGGGGCGATCCGCGGTAAGCAAACCGTGAGCGCGATGCCTTGATTCTCGTTCATAAGAGATATGATGGAGCGTGAATGTTCTATCATCGGCTACAGGAGAAAAGAAGTATGCGGGCGCGCAAATATTTGGTTCTGTTCGCGGGATTTCTCATGACCTTTGGTCATCCGATCGAGTCGAGCGCAGCCGACAAAGCGAACAAGGTACTGCAGCATATCGTGCTCTACAAATTCAAGGACAGTCTCAGGCCGGAACAAATCCAGGAAGTCGTCGACGCGTTTGCCGCGCTGCCGGGCAAGATCGATTCGGTCGCCGGACTGCAGTACGGTACGAACGTCAGCGAAGAAGGCAAGTCCGAGGGGCTGACGCACTGCTTCCTGGTCACCTTCCGCGATGCCGAAGGCCGCGATGCCTACATCAAGCATCCGGCGCACCAGGAGTACGTCAACCTGGTTCGCGAGCGCCGCGAGAAAGTCGTCGTGTTCGATTTCTGGGCCGAGCCGTGAAAGGACACTTCGCCGAACTGGCGCGGTTGATGGATATCGAGGCGGCTGCCGAAGCCGAGCAACTGCTGGCCCGCTCGCGCCGGCTATCCCCGGCCGATGCCGAGCGGACCGGCATCGCCCTGATCGGACTGGTCGTGCGTGACGAAACGATCGGGCTGGCCGGCCGGGTGCTCGTGACCCTGGCCAAACGCAACCAAACCGAGCGGTTGCCCTGGCACCGGTTTCGCACCGGCAGTCCTGTGCTTGTCTCGGAGCAGGCAGCGCGAGATGCCGCCGCGTGGCGCGGAGTGGTGATCGGTCGCGGCGAGTTCGAGATCGAAGTCGCGCTGAATCAGTCGCCCGAGCCGAGCAATCACCGCCCGCTGTTTCGCCTGGATCTGGCGACCGACGAAGTTTCGCGCCAGCGGCAGCGGGCCGCGCTCGATGCGGCCCGCCGAGCGGAGCGCGGCCGGCTGGCTCAGCTGCGCGATGTGTTGTTGGGCGCCGTCGAGCCCCGCTTCGACCCGCCGCGGACGCTGGACGCGCTACATGCGGGGCTGAACCCGTCGCAGCGGGCGGCGATCGAGTTCGCCCTGGCGGCGCGCGACGTGGCCCTGATTCACGGCCCGCCGGGCGCGGGCAAGACCACCACCGTCGTGGAGCTGATCCGCCAGGCCGTGGCTCGCGGCCAGCGGGTGCTGGCCTGCGCCCCCAGCAACATGGGGGTCGACAATCTGCTCTTGCGGCTCGTCGCCGCCGGCGTGCAAGCCGTTCGGCTGGGGCATCCCGCGCGGGTGCTGCCGGAACTGCGCGAGCACACGCTCGACCTGCTGGTCGATGCGCATCCCGATTTGCGCGTGGCTCGACAACTGGAGCGCGACGCCGCGGTGCTGCGTGGCCAGGCGGCGCGCTTCACGCGGGCCAAACCCCGGCCGGGACAGCGGCAGGATCTGCGGCGCGAAGCCCGCGAGCTGGTGGCCGACGCGCGCCGGTTGGAGGAGCAAATCGTGGCCGGCCTGCTGGATGCGGCCGAGGTGCTCTGCGTGACGCTGACCGGCCTGGACGCCCAGGTGCTGGGCGAGCGGCATTTCGACCTGGCGGTGATCGACGAGGCGGCCCAGGCGATCGAGCCGGGTTGTTGGATTCCGCTGTTGCGCAGCGAACGTGTGGTGCTCGCCGGCGATCATTGCCAATTGCCGCCGACGATCGTCTCGGCGGTTGCGGCCCGCGAAGGATTGGCGGTTAGCCTGCCGGAGCGGCTGCTGGCGCTGCATGGTCCGGCGATCTCGCGGCGTCTGACGGTGCAGTACCGGATGCACGAAGGGATCATGGGCTTTTCGTCGGCCGAATTTTATGAGTCGTCGCTGACGGCCGACGCGACCGTGGCGGCCCACCGGCTGACCGACTTGCCTGGCGTGGCGCTCAGCCCGCTCGTGGAGGCGCCGCTGGAATTCATCGACACGGCCGGCGCCGGCTACGACGAAGAGTTGGAGCCCGACGGCGAAAGCCGCCGCAATCCGGCCGAAGCGGCACTCGTCTGCCGCAAGGTGCAGGCCCTGGTTGCGGCCGGAGTGGCGCCGGCGGACATCGCGGTGATCGCGCCGTACTCCGCCCAGGTGCGGCTGATTCGCGATCTGCTGCGCGAAAGCGGGCCCGATCGAGACGACTCGGACACGGGCGTCGAGGTCGACTCGGTCGACGGCTTCCAGGGACGCGAAAAGGAAGCGGTGATCATTTCATTGGTCCGATCGAACCGCGAAGGCGAAATCGGTTTTCTGGCCGACACCCGGCGGATGAACGTCGCGCTGACTCGCGCACGGCGCAAACTGCTGGTGATTGGCGACAGCGCCACCATCGGCGGCCATCCGTTTTACCAGCGCTGGCTGGAATACTGCGAAGCTTTTGGCAGCTACCGAACGGTGTGGGAAGAAGAGTGACCCTTCGGTCGGGCGGCTTTGGCCGGTTCGACGGGCTTGGTCGGAGCGAGTTCGGCGGCTGCTTCCTGCTGTTCGGCCCGGCGGTCGCGCCGCAGCACGAAGATCAGGTAGCCCACGATGACGACGTTGACCAGCAGCAGCGCGACGCGGATCGGCGTCACGCGGTGCGCAAGCTCGATGATTTCCAGCGGAACGAGCGAAGTGGTCATGCCGACCGTGAAATATTCGGCCCAGCGCTTGCGCAAGCACAAGCCCACGCCTTCCAACGTCAAGAGCGACGCATAGAAGAACGAGCCGAACCCGATCTCGCGAAGTTTGTGATCGTCGAGCACACCCAACTTTGCAATCGCCGCGTGCAGATAGCGGCTGTGCGGATCGGCGCGGATTTGGGTAATCCAATCGGTCAGTTGCTCGGCCACGTCGTGATGCAGCAGCCGCAGCGCCCCGGTCCCCACCAGCACCAGCAGCAGGGCTTTGAAGAGCTTGAAAGCTCCAATCAGCCTCAACAGCCGGGAACTGGTTCGATGGGGTTTGTCCGTGGACATGCGCTTCAGATCGCTCGACGCTGAGGCAAAGTGTCGGCCCGGTCAGCCTGGATCTTAGCAGAACCTAAGCCTCTCAAAACCGTCAATTTCGGTCGCCGCGAAACCGGCGCCCTGGGGGTGATAGCAGGCGGGTGGCCAGCAGTTGATCTTGCCCCGTCGTGGGAACCGCAGTACGGTTTCGCTCCCTAACGGTCAGGCCAGACGCCCCCGCAATCCTCTTTTCGCGAGCATGATCTTGAAACGTCCAACTTCGACTCTTGCCCTATTCTCCTGCACTACCCTCTTGGTTCTCTTGGCTCGCGGCACGGCAGGCGCCGACAGCTCGGCCGCCGCGCCAGCCGCCTCGGGCAGCAGCGACAGCCTGGCCGACAAGCGGGCGAAAGTCGCCGAGCGGATCGCCATATTGACCCCGCCCGAGGGCGCGAGCGATGCCGGCGCAGCAGAGGCAAAAATTGCCCCCGAGGCCGAAGAGGAACTGGATCTGCTGCGTTCGCTGGACCTGGTTTATGTGCAGCGCGCGGCGGCGATTGCCGAACGGGCTACAGTGGAACAGGACAAAAAGTCGCTCCAAACCGAAACCGAAGCCCTGCACAATTACGGACCGGCCGAAGCCAAACCCTATTCGTTCCTGCTGTGGGAGGATCTGCGCGATCAACTCAGCGGCGAACAGGAGCGGGCCGCCGCGCTCGAGGCCGACGCGACCGCGGCCCAGCAGATGCTGGGAAAAGAGCGGGCGGAATTCGAAACCTGCGAACAGCAGCGGCGCGCGGCGCACGAAGCCGCCGCCGAGAACAAGGACCCGGCCCAGCGGGTGACGCTCGATCGAGAGCTGCGGTTGGCCGAGCTGGCCAGTCAGATCGCCCAGGAAACCGTCGAGCTGTGCCGGGCGGAAATCGACGTCAAGAAAGCCCGGCAGGAATTGGCCCAGGCCCGGCAGGCGTTTCTCCAGGAGAAGGCCGACCTGATCTCTAAAAATGTCAAGTATACCGAGCACGACTACCAGGCCCGGCTGTTGGAACTGACCAAGCGCGGCGCCAAGCTCCGCCTGGCGCTTAAAGCCGCGGAAAATCGCTTGCACCAGCACGAAACGCAGCAGGCCAAGGCGCTCGCCGCGCTCGGGCCAGACAAGGCCGAAGCGTCGCTGATCGATGCGGCCACCGAGGCCTTTCAGTTGGCCCGCCGAGTCGACTGCGAGGAGATCACGCTGGTCAATCAGCGGCTGGCCGAACTGGAACACTTCAAGCATTTTGTGACCTGCCGTTACGAAATGATGAACCAGACGGCCACGCCCGAGAACCTGCTCGAATGGCGCAGGCAATTGGCCGAACTGCTGGAGCAAATGACGGCCACCGAACACTCGCTCAGCCTGCGGATCGACGAGTTGCACGTCGATCAGGCGGCGCTTTACGAGCACGCCGACGACTCGTTGACGCGCGACGAGCGTCTTAAGCCGTGGATCGATTTGCAGGCGGAGCAACTACGCAACCTGGTCGAGCACTGCGAGTCGGGCCTGGTTCACTTGAAAGCCCGGCATCGCTCGCTCCAGCGGTTCGAGGACGAACTGGAAGCCGCCACTCAAGTCCGCGCCAGTTCCCATCCCCTGGCCGCGCTGGGCCAGTCGCTGGCCACGGCCTGGAATTATCAGTTGGCCAATGTCGGCGACGACCCGATCACGGTCGGCAAAATCGCCAGCGGAGTCTTTTATCTGCTGATCGGCGTGATCGTGGCGCGCGTCTTGAGCAGCCTCGTCGGGCGCAGCCTGCTGCCGCGATTTGGCCTGAACGAAGGCGCGACCCATGCCATCCAAGCCATCACGTTCTATGCGCTCTGCGTCCTGTTCAGCTTCGAGATCCTGAAGCTGATCCACGTCCCCTTCGCCTCGTTCACGTTCCTGGGCGGAGCGGTGGCCATCGCCGTGGGCTTCGGCTGCCAGAACATTCTCAACAATTTCATCAGCGGGCTGATCCTGCTGGCCGAGCAACCGATCCGCGTCGGCGACCACGTCGAGATCGACGGCACGCGCGGCATGGTGCAAACCATCGGCGCCCGCAGCACGCGGGTCAAAACCATCGCCAACCATGAGATGATCGTGCCCAATAGCAAGCTGCTGGAAGACAAAGTCACTAATCTGACGTTGTCCGACAATCTGGTGCGCACGGTGGTCGCGGTCACGCTGAGCCGCACGCTGCCGCTGGGCGAGGTGCGCCGCCGGCTGCTGCAAGCGGCCACCGCGCACGCCAAGGTGCTGGTGGATCCGGCGCCGGAGGCTTTGCTGATGAGCTTCAGCAAGACCGACCTGGCGTTCGAGCTGCACTTCTGGCTCAAGATGAGCGACTTGATGGAATGCCGCGTCGTGGAGAGCGACGTGCGGCACGCGGTCAGCAACCTGCTGGACGACACCGACGTCGAGACCAGCAAGCCGGCCGCCAGCGGCGTCGTTCCGCCGCCGCACATCGCGCCCGCCGAGGCAGCCGCCTCGGTCAAGCTGCCGGCCCGGGCCCCCGAAGGCCGCGATTCGCGCAAGGCGGGGTAAGAGGCCTGCGCGGAAGCCCCGATCAGGCTGCGCGCGAGGCGTCGCCGTTGCCGGGCAAGCATTGATCGCCCGCGAGCTGCCCTTTTTGCCAATCGCCGGTCCATCCGTTGGCCTTGTCCAAAATTCGCAGCGATTTTGCGATTGTGTTTGCTATGCGGGCCGGAAACATATAAGCTACTGTTGATCGATGCGGCCACGCGTCGTAGTTTGCGGCGGATTATCCCACCTGCCCCGCGGACCACAGGAAAACCCACCATGCTCAGCATCCTCTCGCGGCCGGAAAAACAGTCGGGCTTCTGCGATCGCTTCTCGCGCCGCAGCTTTCTGCAAATCGGCGGCGCTGCTATGGGCGGACTGGCCCTGAACCAGATCCTGGAAATGGAAGCCCGGGCCGGGGTGGGCAGCAACCACCGCGCGATCATCAACATTTATCTGCCGGGCGGGCCGCCGCACCTGGACATGTGGGACCTTAAGCCCGAGGCCCCGCTGGAGATCCGCGGCCAGTTCCAACCGATCAAGACCAACGTGCCGGGTATCGAGATCTGCGAGCTGTTTCCCAAGATGGCGGCCATGATGGACAAGTTCGCCATCGTCCGCTCGCTCTGCGATTCCGACGGCGGCCACGAAGCCTATCAATGTATGACCGGCCACAGCCGTGGCGACCGCGGGCCCAGCGGTGGCTGGCCGTCGGGCGGGGCCTGGGTATCGCGGCTGGCTGGCCCAGCCGATCCCGCGATTCCGCCCAACTTGGGCCTGATGTACAATACCAGCAACCGCGCCTGGGGCGACCCCGGACCGGCCGGCTTCCTGGGGACGATCCACAACCCGTTCAACCTGGTGGGCAATCGGGCCCGCGAAAAGTCGGACAACATGGTGCTGCACGGCATCACGCTGGAGCGCTGCGCAATCGCGACCTGCTGCGGCACGCCTTCGACCGCTTTCGCCGCGAGGCCGACGTGGCCGCCCGGATGCAAAGCGTCGACGATTACATGGGCCAGGCGCTCGACATCCTGACCGACTCCAAGCTGGGCGACGCCCTGGACCTGTCGAAAGAAGATCCGCGCATCGTCGAGCGCTACGGAAAGAGCGACGAGGCGTTCGAGCGCGACGGCGCGCCCCGGATGATCGAAAACCTGTGCATCGCCCGGCGCTTGGTCGAGGCCGGCGCCCGCTATGTGGCCCTGAACTTCAGCCGCTGGGACTGGCACGGCCCGGACGGGATGAACTACGTCCAGTCGCGGATCGACTTTCCGCTGTTGGACAGCGGGCTATCGGCGCTGGTGACCGACTTGCACGAGCGCGGGCTGGACAAGCACGTTTCGGTGGTGGTGTGGGGCGAATTCGGCCGCACGCCGCGGCTGAACGAGCACAACAGCCGCGATCACTGGCCCAGTGCCAACGCCTGCATCCTGGCCGGCGGCGGCATGCGGACCGGCCAGGTGATCGGCGAGACGAACCGCTACGGCGAAGTGCCGCACAAGCGGCCGGTGAAGTTTCAGGAAGTGTTCGCCACGCTGTATCACAACATGCGGATCGACGCCTACCGCGACCGCCTCTTCGACGGCTCGGGCGTGCCGCGGTATCCGGTGGATCCGGGGATCGAACCGATGCACGAGTTGGTTTAGCGTGGCACGCTCGGAACGGGGAACTCGGAACTCGGAACGGAATTCGCCGAGCCCCGCGTCAAACTTCCACCAGCGGCTCGCTGGCGTCGCCGAATTTGTCCAGGTGGACATGCATCTTGTCCATCATCGATAGATACAGCCGGCACATCTGGCGGTTGGGATTCTGGCTGTAGTCCAGAATGCGGCCTCCTTGGATCCGGCCTCCGCCGCCGCCCAGCATCACGACCGGCAACTTGGTGGCGTCGTGGCTGCCGGTCATCATGCTGGAGCAGTACATCAGCATCGTGTTGTCCAGCGCCGTGCGATTGCCTTCCTGCATGGCGTCCAGCTTGCGGGCGATGTAGGCGACTTGCTCCAGGAAGAACTGGTTCACCTTCAGCCAATCGGCCGTGTCCGAGTGCGACAGCAGATGGTGGATCATGTAGTCCACGTTCAGGTGCGGAAATCGCAACGACGAGTGGTCGTTGTTCAGCTTGAGCGTGCAAATCCGCGTGGTGTCGGTCTGGAAACCCAGCACCAGGATGTCGCACATCAGCCGCATGTGGTCGGCAATGTTCTGCGGAATGCCCTCGGGCGGACGCGGGATGTTGGGTTTGGTGAAGGTCGGCCGCCAGCCTTGCAGTTCCCCCTTTTTGCCGGCCGCGGAGATTCGCTGCTCCACGTCGCGGACCGAGTCGAGATACTCGTCCAGCTTGCGCTGGTCGGTGGCGCTGATCTCGCGGCGCAGATCGCCCGCCTCTTGGAGCACGGCATCCAGCACGCTCTTGTCGCCGCGTTGGGCGCCGTCTTTGAACAGCCGGTCGAAGGCCAGGGCCGGATAGACTTCCAGCGGCGTGGGCGTGGTGGGCGAGGTCCAGGAAATGTGCGAGCTGTAGAGCATCGAATAGTTCTTGTGCACCGAAGGGTTGGACTTTTCGCAGCCCAACACCAGGCTGGGCACCTTGGTCGACGTGCCGTAGCGCTGGGCCACCAGCTGGTCGATGCTGGTGCCGGAGCGAATTTCGCCGCCCGAGGCCAGCGGCGCGCCGGACAGCAGGTTGCCGGTTTGCGAACTGTGGATGTTGCCCTTGAGAGCCTGCTCGTTGTACAGACCGCGGATGAAGAGCATTTTTTCGCGGAAGTCGTTGAGCGGGGCCAGCACCTTGCCCAGCTCCATGTCCTTGCCCTCGCCCTTGGCCCACCACTCGCCGCCATGAAACCCGTTACCGGAGAATAGCACGGCCAGGCGGACGGGCGCTTCGCTGCCGGCCTGGTTAGCTTGCGGCTCGTCCCCCCAGACGCGGATCGACTCCAGCCACGGCAGCGCCATGCTGACGCCCAAGCCGCGGAGCATCGTGCGACGAGAAAACTGGTGGGTCTGCATGGCGTGACCTCTGGGTGGGAGTTGTGATTGCATTATACGCATTTAATCGTCATACGCCGTTTCGCGGCCGCGAATCTCGCGGAATTGCCGGCTGCGGACGATCATCTCCAGGGCGGTGTCCACCCGGTAGTCTTTGGCTTTGAGCTCGGCCTGCATGTCGGCCAGCAGCGGCTGATCGGAAAGCTGGACCGCTCGGCCCAAGGCGTAGCCCAGCAGTTTTCTGCAAAATTGCCGCAGGAAGGCATCGCGGCGGACGGTGAGCAGGTAGTTCCGCAGGCCGTCGACCCCGTCGAACTCTTTCCCATCCATGGTTTTGACGCTGGTGCTGATCGGTCGATCGCCCAGGTCTTTGTCGCGGCGGCGGCCGATCGCGTCGAAGCGTTCCAGGGCGAAGCCGAAGGCGTCGATCCGCTGGTGGCAGATCGCGCATTTGGCGTCGCTGGTGTGTTTTTCGACAAGCTGGCGCACGGTCAGGCCTTCCAGGGCCGCTTCGTCGGCCGGCAACTGCGGCACGTCTTTGGGCGGACGCGGCAAACGCTCGCCGAGCAATGTTTCGCTGACCCAATTGCCGCGCAGGATCGGGCTGGTGCGCGACGCGCCCGACTGCGTGGACAGCGTCGTGGCCTGGGCCAGAATGCCGCCCCGGTCGAACTGCTTCACCCCTTCGACCTTGCGCCACTGCTCGCCGTTGACCCCCGGAATTCCGTAATGCGCCGCCAAGGCCTCGTTCAGAAACGTATGATCCGCGTCGAGGATGCCCAGCACCGAACCATCGGTTCTGAAACAGGTCGGTGAAAAACTGGATCGACTCTTCGTACATTGCCCCGCGCAGTTCGACGAACGTGGGAAAGTGGCTGGTCGCTCTTTTCGTCCAGGTGATCGAAGTCGTGAATGTGCAGCCACTGGCAGGCAAACTCGGTGGCCAGCCGGCGGGTGCGCGGATCGTGCAGCATGCGCCGCATTTGCGCCACCAGCGTGTCCGGGTCGCGGAGCCGGCCGGCCGCGGCGATCTCGCGCAGCTCGGCATCGGGCAGCGACGACCAAAGGAAATAGCTCAGCCGGCTGGCCAGCTCATAGTCCGACACGGGGCTTTGCCCGGCGCCCGGCCCGGGCTTTTCGACTTTGTACAAAAAGTGCCGGCGCCACCAGCATCCGCGCCAGAAGCAAACGGCAGGCGTCTTCGTGCGGAATCTCTTGCTCGCGCAAGCTGCCATAGAAGGCGGCCAGCTCTCGCGATTCCTTCGGGGTCAGCGGACGCCGGAAGGCGCGCCCGGCCAGATCGAGCAAGGCCCTGACGTGTGCAGGCTGGGTGTCGACGAGCAACTGCCGAAATGCCGCGGCGCGCTCGTTGATCGGCCCGCGCATCGGCTCGAAGACTTTGGGATCGGCGTCCTGCGTGGCGAATTCCATCAACTGCGCAAAGGCGTCGACCAGCGTCAGCGCGTCCTGGCTCTCGAAGTGCAATTGGGCCCACAGCCGGTCGAGCTCGGCATGCTGAGCCTCGTCGAGCATCAAGCGGACCAGTTGATCGTCCTCGCGATACAGCAGCGTGAGCGTGACGACTTCGTCCACCGGAACGATCTTGGTGTAGCACAGCGCCGCGGGAAACAACATGTCGGAACTCGTCGAGCGCCGCCTCCAGCCGCCGCCGGGTCGCACTCTCCGGGCTGACGAGAATCGGCAGGGTGTAAGAGACACTTGCGATTGTCGTCGGTCCACACGCCGTTGCCGACCGTGACAGTCGCAGTGCTGGGGGTCAGGCCGGTCGGCGGCGCGGGCTTGCCCGAGACGATCTGCAGTTGCACGCTCCCTTCCGCGCCGGTGCGCGCGTCGAGCAGGCCGGTGGCGACCAGTTCGCAGCCGGCCGCCAATTCGGCGGGCAGGCGAAATTCGATCATTGCCGGCGCAGGCACGCACAGGCTCGCGGCGTCGATGGCACTGCCGTCGGGATGTTTGCCGAACAGCGCCGGATCGAGGCCCCACGGCGCCGCGCCGGAAGCGGGGCTTTCATCGGGCTGCTTGTCTGCGTCCGAAGAATTTACTCCAGCTGGGCCCAGCGTCCTGCTCAAAAGCGGGCCGCCCAGCGATGTCAGCTGCTGATAGAGCACTGAGTCGGGATGATCCTTTGCCGCCGGCGGCCCGGTGCTCAAAAGTTTTTGAATCGCGGCCGCCAACTGCTGCTGTGTTTCGGCATTTTCGGCCGCCTGCCATTGGGCCAGCAGCGATCCGGCCGGAATTACGGGGCTGGTCGAACCGCTGTCCTGCACCGACTCGGCATAGAAATGCCACACGCCCGCGTTGCCGAATCGATCGGCGTGCGGATTGCCGGCCAGCACGTCGGCCGAAATGTCGTCGGCCAGGTTCCAGGTGCGCCCGGCGGGGGCCTGGTCGATAATTTTCAGATCCACGGCGGTCAAATCGCAGGCATGATTTCCATCGCGCGGGCCGATCAGCAGTGAAACGACGTCGCCCGGCTGCACGGGCAAGTTTTCGATCGGGCCGATCTTCACTTCGTTACCGCCTTGCGCCGTGCCGGTGGCCAGTCGCCGCCGTGTGGCGCCGCGCCGCAGTTCAAGCGACCAGGTCACGCCGTTGCCGCACTCGGGATGGGCGTGTTTCACGGCGGCTTCGATGCGCACTGTGCTCGACAGCGGACTGCGCCATCCGATGGCGGCCAGCAGCGTGGGGGAGGGATGCACCGCCACGCTGTGCGGTTTCATGTTGCCCGGGATGCGCACCTGCTGATCGGACGAATTGGCCACCAGCAGCGGCGTTGCTTCGCTCCCCCAGCCCTGGATGAATGCGTAACCGCTGACGCCGTCGATCGTGGTTTTGAAGTGTCCGGCCAGATCAACGACATCGCCGGTGCCGACGCCCAGGTAGGCCAGCCAGGCGCGGAGTGCATCGACTTTGAGGCCCTGTTTTTGAGCGATGGCGGCCACGTCGAGTTTGTCCTTGGCGTTGGCGACATCGGCGGCGGCCGCCAGGCATCGGGCGACGGTGGCGACCATGTGCCGTTGTTGCCGGACCAGTTCGCCGCTTGCCTGGCGGACGTCACGCAGTAGCAGGTCGGGCCGGCCCGGCGCGACCAAGCGCGGCCGCTGCCAGACGACAAAATCGTGGTCGTTGCCGTCGCCCGCGTCCGATGCGACCAGGGTCAGCGTCACCTCGGCGGCGTCGCTGGGCGGTGGAATCTTGAAGCGCAGTTCCTGCTTCGTGGTGATCGGACTGACCGGTTCGAGCCAGGCTTTAGGCCCCCCGACTTTGCCGATATGACCGACGGTCCCGAATTTCCAAAGCCCTTTTTGCCAGATGCCGATTTCCGCGGCCAGCGCCGCGGCGTCCTCGGGTTTGGCCGTGCGCCAGCGGCGCGCAGTCCGCGAGCAGCAAGCGAGGGCTCGGCCGACGTGAGACTGCGCCAGAGCGTGGCCAGGTACTTGGGACTTAAACCCGCGTCGTGGGCAACCGCTTCGAAGGATTTGCCGCCGCTGGCGAGCGACTCGCGGTTGGCGAGCGTGGCGGCCAGATATTTTTCCAGCGGCAGACCCCCGCCTTCGTTGGTGTCGAAGACGATGCCCTGAAGATTCACCCTTTCGCCGCCGCGCGGATCGGTGAACTGGCGATAGAACGCGCGAATCTGGGCGACCGTTTCGTCGGTCCAGTCGCGGCGCGTCGTGTAGGGCGAAAACCGCAGCCCGTCGGGCAAGAGCACCATGTGACTGGCGACGTCTTTGGCGGCATCCAGATATTTGGTGACCAGCGCCGGGGACATCACCAGCGCATTGCCGGTGTTGGTGAATCCTTCGCCCGCCGCGCCGTCGACCGGAAACTCGTGCGCCGGATCCAACGAGTCGATGCCGGTCAAGTCGCGAAGCGTATAGGTGTACTCGGCGTTACTCAGCCGGCGCAGGACGACGCGTCCCGGATCGCCTGCCCGGGCTTGGGCTTCGAGCGTGAGGTAGCCGTGCACCCACGCGTCGAGTAATGTCCGCTCGGCGGCGCTGGGCTGCTCGGCGTCTTTGGGAGGCATTTGGCCGCTGTCGAGCATCTCTCCCACGCGTTGCCAGATCTGCGGTTGCTTGCGCACGTCGGTGAGCGAGGCGAACGAAGCGAAATTAACGTCGGCCTCCGGGTTGTCGGCCGAATGACACTCTTGGCAGTAGCGAACCATCAGCGGCCGAATCTCGGACGTGTAGCCTCGGTCGGGCGCATCCCAATCCGGCTCGGCCGCCCCGGCCGGCAGAGCGGACGGCATGCCGGCCGCAAACGGCCCCAGCAGTGCGAACGCGGCCCAGATCGATGTTCGCAAGGAGGCGGATTTCATTCGGTCATCGCTTCCGAACCAAGAGGTGAACGTGCGCCGGCGAGGGAGGAGATCAGAAAAATTGTCTATTTGTCCGTGGCGGGCGAGCCAATTGCCGAGGGCCTCGTATTGGCCGGCTACGACAGTTACAACTCGTGATGGATGGCGGCTGATCAAGGGCGCAAGCCGAGCGCGTCGAGAACCTTGCTTTGCTTGAGATCAAGTCCACCGACAACATATTATCATACCGATCGGCGTAATTGCAAACATTTGAGCGGTGCGCCGAGAATCGGGCCCATGTATTGGTCGGCCACAGCGACTCGGCTAATTGCCCTGATCGGCTGAGCGGCTGGCTTGATGCCTGCGGAAGGCTACGAACTGCAACGATTTGACTCCACAGGACCGAGTTTTCCCGTGACCATTCTCCGCCGATCGAAGGTTGTTCGCAGCGAATCCTTGCTGGTGTTCCTGATCGGCGAGTTGGGTCTGAAGCGCAAGGCCGCCAAGAATCTGCTGAAGTTTGGCGCCGTCTCCGTCAACGGCGCCGCGGTCCGGCAGTTCGACCAGGTCTTGGCGATCGGCGATGAGGTCGTGGTGCACAGCGCTCAGACCGCCGCCGCCGAAGGTCGCTTGGAATTCGCCCGAATCCAAGTGGTTTATGAGGACGAAGCGCTGGTCGTGCTCGAGAAACCGGCCGGACTGCTCTCGGTCGGGACGGCCGACGACAAGACGGACACGCTGTTTTTTCGGTTGAACGAATACTTGCAAGCACACGACCCCGCGCATCCCGAGCGGGCCTTTGTCGTTCACCGACTCGACCGCGAGACCTCGGGTCTGGTGTTGTTTGCTAAGCACGATCACGTGCAACGCCAGCTGCAAAAGGCCTGGCCGAAGGTCGAAAAGGTGTATCTGGCGATTGTCGAGGGGCGGCCCGACCCCACCGAAGGCACGATCACCGGCTATCTGACCGAGACTACGGCCCTGCACGTGTTCCACAACGATCATCGAACGCCGGGCGGGCGGCTGGCCATCACGCATTATCGGTTGTTGCAAACGCGCGGGGACTATTCGCTCGTCGAGGTCCGCTTGCAAACCGGCCGGAAACATCAAATTCGCGTCCATCTGGCCGGACTAGGATGCCTGGTGGCCGGCGACCGGCGGTATGGGTCGAAAGAGGATCCCTGCCATCGGCTAGCGCTGCATGCGGGCACGCTGGCCTTCGACCATCCCACAAGCGGCGAGCGGCTGCGGCTGCATTCGCCGTTGCCAGCGGCGATGAGCAGGCTGTTCCCCAAAGGACCAGGCCCGGTCGAGCTACACGATTCTTAGGGAATTGCTTTGCCCACCGGTGGCTCCGATCGGCTATCATGGTGGGATCGACGAGCAAGCTGCACATCGAATTGGAAAAAGCCGACCCGCGCAGGCGAACGACTTTTTCTGATGCCCGACGGTTTCAACTTCGGAGAATTCAAAGTGGTCTTGAAGACTCGTTCCAAGGGGCCGGCGGCGGCGCCGACCGCCCGGAGGGATTTCAACATCAATCAAATACCTTGCGCCTGTCTGGCCGAAAGCCATGCCGGAAGATGGCAAGGATCCTGGCGGGTTGCCGATCGCTCGGGCGTAACCGAAGCCACCTACGCGACGGCGGGAAGAGCGACTGGGCGCTGCTGAAAAAAGCATGCGCGAGTACCTGGCCCGCACCACCCGCGCTGTCGACAAGTCTCAGGCTGAGTAAACCAGCCGGCGGATTCTACCTCCGGGCGGATTGCGGCGGAAAAAAAGGCTCCAGAGCCGTGATCCCGTGGTCCGATAAAGGTGATACAAACCCATCGGGAGGGCGGGACACACGTGGGTCCCGCTTCAGGATAGAGGTCATGGCAAAGCGATGGATCGCATTGCCATGACCTTTTTTATTTGTCGGCCGTCCGGCCCATCCCGCGGCGTCTGCCATCGTGTCTCGTGCGGACACGGTTTGCGTCCGCCTGTCCCCCCGGATCGATTCGGTGTCCGGATCGTGCGCGGGAGCGGGAGATAGGCTGAGACGCCGGATGGCGAAGAACGTAGGGCTACGATTTTCGCCGCTTGGGCAGCGCAGCAATTTTGCAGGTTGAGTAGATTTGGCCGCCGCCTAACACGGTGAGGGGCGCCTGAACAATTCCGCGCGGCACAAATTGCCGGTTCTCGGTCGCTTTCGCCCGGCCAGCAGCGCCCGCCCGCTCACCCAGCCCTAACATGGGTCTTGGCGGTCGGTTGATCGCAACGCCAGGGCGGCGCCGGCGACCGGGCCAGGCCGGGTTGCGGGCCGTAGCGGCATGCCCTGCCGGTCGTATACGATTACCGAAGGAAAATACGGGAGTGGCCACGATTTCTCCAGATTCGATCGCGGTGTGCCCCTGGCGCTTGCGGCGCAATTTGCAGCCAATTAGTATGAATCCGCCTTTTATTGACTTGGTGTCGGCGGTCATTCCTCGTCACTCTATAAGGCGGCCGGCGCGGGGATCGCTCCACCATTCGAGCCGCCAATTGCGGCGATGGAGTCGCCGGCGCATCTCTTTCAGGCGGGTTTGCTTGCATGATGGAACGAGTCGCTCAGTTCGGTCTCCGTTTGCACGTCGCTCATTGGTCGGGTGCCGGGAGCATGCCTTCCTGGGACCGGAGAAGCTCGAACAGCGGCTGCTGCTAACGATCAGCGCCGGATTAAGCTATCCGGCCTACATCACAACTGCCGCGGCGGCCACGACCCCGTTGGAGCAAGCGGAGGCCGCGGCGCTGCTGGACACGCAAGGCCCGACGCTCATGGGCAACAACGGCCCGATGGAAAAAATCGGGCAGAACCTGGCCGAAATTTATGAGGAGCACCGGATTTTCGAGGCGAGCAGCGATGGCTCGGGAAACTTCGTACCGTCGAATTCCGAGATTCAAGTCTCGGGCAACGACGTCGCCGTCGACGTGATTGCCGCCGACGGCGACGTTGCCACGCTCGAGTCGGCGCTGACCGGATTGGGTATGACGATTACCGCCTCGGCAGACCAGGTGGTTTCCGGCTGGTTTCCCATCGACCAGCTGAGCAATTTGCCAGCGGCCAGCGGCCTGAATTTTGCCAGGGCGTCGTTCGAGCCCATTGCCTATGCCGGCCTCGTCGACGCCCAAAGCGATAAGGCCTTGCAAGCCGACACGGCGCGCATGCAAAACAGCGTCGACGGAACGGGCATCACGGTCGGCGTCATCTCCGACAGCTTCAACACCAGCGGCGTAGGCAGCGAGGCTGCGGATGTTGCCAGCGGAGACCTGCCGGCCGCCGGCGTGAACGTGTTGGGCGACTCGCCGGACAGCACGGACGAAGGCCGAGCGATGGCGCAGATCGTACACGATATCGCGCCGGGCGCCGCGATCGCGTTCGACGCCGGCGGCGAAGGCGAAACCGGGATGGCCGCCGCCATCGACGCGTTGCAGAGCCAAGCCGGAGCGCAAGTGATCGTCGACGACTTGGGCTTTCTCGACGAACCGTTCTACCAGGACGACAGCATCGTTTCGCAGGCCGTCAACACGGTGGCCGGAAAAGGCGTTGCTTACTTTTCCGCCGAAGGCAACGAGGGCACCGGTTACCAGGCGGCGTTCACTCCGTCGAACGAAACCGGTCCCGACGGCGGCAAGTTGCAAAATTTCGGCGGCTCCACGCAAGCGGTGCTGCAGCCGATCACCATTCCGGTCGGCGCCGAAGCCGATTTCTCGTTCCAGTGGGCTCAGCCGTTTGCGTCGCTGGGAGGGGCCGGGTCGCAGAGCCAGATGAATTTCTACATCGTGGCCGCCGACGGAAAAACCATTCTCTCCAACGACGGCAGTCAAAACGACCTCGGCGGCGACGCCCTGCAAGAGGTGGCGTTTGCCAACGACGGCAGTTTCCATTACCAGGGACTCAGCACGCCCGACACGCAGTTCTATATTGCCATCGAACTGGCCTCCGGGCCCGCGCCGACGAACTTGGGCTACGTCGAGTTCGGCCCCGACGGTGGATTCGCGGTCGATAAATTCGATACGCAATCCCCCGCCGCCTTCGGGCACCCGACCGCCGCCGGCGACATCGGCGTGGCTGCGGCGGCTTTCTTCAACACGCCCGCCTACGGTGCGACTACTCCGGTGCTGGACAGCTACTCGTCCGCAGGCGGCATTCCGATCCTGTACGACGGATCGGGCAACCTGTTGTCGACGCCGATCATTCGCCAAAGCCCGGCCGTCACCGGGGTCGACGGCGTGGACACTACGTTCTTCGGATCAGCCGGTCCGTTCCCGGACGATACGGACTCCTACCCCAACTTCTTCGGCACTTCCGCCGCAGCGCCCTCGGTGGCCGCGGTCGCCGCGTTGATGTTGCAAGCGGCGGGCGGACCCGGCAGCCTGACGCCCGCCCAGATCCGTTCCGACCTGGAGACCTCGGCCACGCCCGACACCGGCCGACAAGACCCGTTCCTGCAGGGCACGGTTACGCCGATTCCCGGGCCGGTCGGGACGAATTTCTTCGGCGGCTTCGGCCTGGTCAATGCCGTCACGGCGGTGACTTTGGCGGTGCCGGTCGCGGCCGGGCCCCGAGCGGTCGACGATACCGCCGAGACGAACGAGAACGCGCCGGTCGCAATCGACGTACTGGGCAACGACATTGCCGGCAGCAGCGGCGCCATCGATCCCACGACCGTGACAATCGCCCAGCAGCCGGCCAACGGCAATCTACAAGTCAATCCGGCGACCGGTGTCGTGACCTACACGCCGGCTAGCAATTTCTTCGGCGACGACAGCTTCACGTACACGGTCAAGGACGTAAACGGCAATGTGTCGAACGTGGCTACGGTCTCGATCATTGTCAATTTCGCCGTGACGCGGCCCATCGCGGTGGCTGATGTGTCCGATACGAACGAGAATGTGTCGGTAACGATCCCCGTGCTGGCCAACGACATTGCCGGCACTTATCCGATCGACCCGGCGAGCGTCGCGGTTGTCGTGCAGCCGAGCAACGGCAGTGTGCAGGTCAATCCGCAGACCGGCCTCGCAACCTATGTGCCCAACCACAATTTTTACGGCACGGACAGCTTCTCGTATACGATCAGCGATACGCACGGCAATGTGTCAAACGTGGCAAGCGTGGCCATCAACGTCCATTTCGTCAATCAGTTGCCGGTCGCCGAAAACGACGTGGCCTCTACGCAAGTCAGCACACCCGTTACGATCAACGTATTGGCCAACGACTTCGACCCCGATGGCAATCTCGTGCCGTCCAGCTTGACCATCGTGCGGCAACCCCTCAATGGCACCGCCCAGATCGTGAACAACCAAATCGTCTATACGCCGCAGGCCGGATACCTTGGCGGCGACTCGCTCGCCTATACGGTGGCGGACAATGACGGCGGAGTTTCCAACGTGGCCAGCGTGGCGATCCGCGTGGGCGACCCGGTGCAGATCTCCGGATTCGCATACGTAGATAGCAACGACGATGGCATCAAAGAATCCGGCGAAGTCGGAATTCCCGGAGTCACCGTCGAACTGACCAAGACCGACGGCAACTACACATTCACGACATTCGCATTGACCGGCGCCGACGGATCGTATCACTTTGTTGAGGGGACCAACTACGTTTTGCCGGCGGGGGTGTACGACGTCAAAGAGATTCAGCCGGGATTCTTTGTTCCAGGCACCGCCACGATGGGCACTCCGGCGGCCGCCGGCCCCAACAGCAATGCCCAATTCGACAATATCACGCTGACGCCCGACGAGCAGGCCAGCGGCTACAACTTCGGCTCGCAAGGGCTTTCGGCCACGTTCGCCGCGGCGTACTTCAACCGCCGGGCCTTCCTGGCATCGACCGGCCCCAATTTTACCGGTCTGAACCTGCAGGCGGGACCGAATTGGGTTTCCTATGACACGGGCATCCAGGGCACGCTAACTGCAGTAGCCCAGTTCAACCCGGCCTTGGGCAACGTCACCCTGACGCTGGTCAACACCGCGCTGGAGGCGGTGGCCACGTCGACCGCCGTCGGCGGCCAGGCTGAACTTAATTTCGCCGATCCGTCCAGTTCGCAATATTTTCTGAAAGTGACCGGAACCAATCCCAACGCGACCGTGAATAGTTATCTTACCGCGACGCCCGCAGTCGCCCCGCCGCCCACACCCACCTATCACAACACGCAAAATCCGCTCGACGTGAACGGCGACGGCCGGGTGACGGCGGCCGATGCGCTGGTCGTCATCAACGATCTCAACGCGGCCAAGGCCGGCGCGATCGCCCAACTCTCGGGGCTCGGCGGCGAGATGGTCGACGTGAACGACGATGGCATTCTTTCGGCGGCCGATGCGCTAGCGATCATCAACTTTTTGAATGTCGCCGCTGCGGCCCAGGCCGCGCCGGCAGTGGCTGGTGCGGCGCTGGAGTCGTCGGCCTCAGCGGCGCAACCGGCGGTGCTGACCGCTGCGGTCTTACCAGCAATCGTGCCGGCCGTTTCGCTTGCGCCGGGCGGTGCCTCGGCGGTCGACACCAGTAGCGTGGCGTTCGCACTCGCGATCGCGCACACGGTCAATGCGATGTCGCCGGCAAGTCCGGCCGGCAACACGCCGGGGAGCGTCGCCACCAGCAATGCCTCAACCGGCAGTGCCTCCGCCGGCAGTGCCTCCGCCGGGGCTTCGCCAGCTAGTACCACTCCGGCGGGCGCAGTCGCGCCCGCCCTGGCGCGCACGGCGCTTCGTCCGGCGAGCAGCAGTTCGGATTTGGCGAGTCTGATTTGGACCAGCCAAGAGCCTTGGTAGGATCGAGCGCAGTTCGAGGGCAGTCATGCACGTCTTTGCGGTCGATCGAAAGGATCTTGCGCCGCTGGAAATGCCGGCGCGATTCCGGCGCGACATTGCCTATTTCATGACGCCCGCCGGCGAGCGCAGCGCACCAGCGCGGCTGCCGCCGGGCGAATATTGGATCGACCCGGACGAAGCGCGGTGCTGGCTGGAAGAGGGTGTGCTGGACGTGATCTCGCCGCTGGACAGCGGGCGGCAGGCCGAAATCGAAATCAGCGAAGAGCAGGAGATGTGGCTGCGTTGGCTGATCGTCCACAACGTTCGGCACGTGCGTTTGGAGGATTGAAAGCGGGCCCACAGATTTACTCCTCCCCCCCAGAACGAGCAGCTCGATGGTTTGTGGTGTATCCGGCGCATTCGTCGCGGGATTGGCTTGCCCCTTGGAGCTTTCGGCCCCCTCGGCTAGATTCTTGGCATGCGACAAGTCGGCACGATAGCCACCGAGCGCGACGCTCAGCGTTTTTCCGATTATCTTCTGACCCTGGGCGTGCCTGCGCGTCGATGCCGGGTCCGGCAGCCATTCGATCTGGGTGTACGAGGAAAACGACGTCGATCGTGCCCGGGCGGCCCTGGACGAGTTTAACGCCGACCCCAACCAGCCCCGTTTTGCGCAAGCCCCGCAGGCGGCCAGCAAGCTCCGCCAGGAGAAAGTCGAGCAGCGACGCAAGTCGCAATCCAATGTGGTTCAACTGCGCGACCGCTGGCAGTCGCCGCTGGGCCGCCGCGCTCCCTTGACGATATTTTTGATCGTCGCGTCGGTAGCCGTTACGGTCCTGAGCGACCGCAGCCATCGGGCGGACGTGACCCAATGGGTGCGGCTCTCCAACGTCGGGCCGCAGTTGCCGGAAGTGCTTCACGGCCAGCTTTGGCGGCTGTTCACGCCGATGTTCCTGCACTATTCGTGGCTGCATCTGCTGTTCAACATGTATTGGCTCTACATCCTTGGCTCGATGATCGAAATCCACCGCGGCACGTTGGTCCTGGCCGCCCTGGTCGCGACCAGCGAAGTCGTCTCGGCACTGGCTCAGAATTACGCCGCCGGGCCGGGCATCGGCGGCATGTCGGGTGTCGCGTATGCACTGTTCGGTTATTGCTGGATGAAGAGCCGCTTCGATCCCACCTCGGGGATTTTCCTCGACCCGCAGACCATACTGCTGCTGATCGTTTGGCTGTTTGTCTGCCTGAGCGGCGCCACCGGCATCGACGTGGCCAACACGGCGCACTTCGCAGGCCTGGCCGTTGGAGCCGCCTGCGGCTATGCGCCGATTCTGTTCAAGCGATAAAGTCTGCCGCGGCTGCCGACGGTTTCAGGGCAAATAATAAGTCAATTCTTGACTTTTGTCCGCTGCCGGAGTCTACTGAGGGCGCTGGCCCATACCTACCCGAACCGCAAAAGAGCCAGACCCAGGCCCCCTTTTGCGGTACGGCGCTCCGGCCAGGGAGCGCTGCCTTGGAGCGGGCAAAGCACGCCGGTGCCTGCGCAGAGTCGACTGCTGAGCGAGCTCGCCACGAGTCACCCGGAGTATTGCGCCATGCGGAGTGTGGCAAACAGCGCCAGCGCCGCGGCGCTTGGCCTTGCGCTGCTGTGTGGCTCCGCGCTGGCGGCGCCGGCAAAGGTCGAACAACTCTTGATCGATCCCGAGTCCGTGACGCTCGGCGATGCCGACGAGCGCGTGCAACTGCTGGTCACCGCGCAGGGTGCGGATGGCAGCCTGCTGGACGTGACGCGCGAGGCCCAATACCACTGCTCGGATCCGGCGCTGGCGGAGGTGAGCGGCGGACTCGTGGCTCCGCGAGGCGACGGCTCGACTCAGATCGAAATTCGCTTTTCCGATCCGATAGACGGCCATGAAGTGACGTCGCGAGTGCCTGTTTCCATTTTGGGATTCGGCGTCTCGCGGGGCCTGAATTTCGCCAACGACATCGAACCGATCCTGAGCAAGTTCAGTTGCAACAGCGGTGGCTGTCATGGCAAGGCCTCCGGCCAAAACGGGTTCAAATTGTCGCTATTGGGTTTCGATCCGGCTTTGGATTACGACGCGCTGGTCAAGCAGGGGCACGGCCGGCGCGTGTTTCCGGCGGCGCCCGCTCGATCGTTGCTCGTTGACCAAGCCCAGCGGCCAGATCTGCGCATGGCGGAGGCAAGCGTTTCGACGTCGACTCGCCCGCTTATCGACTGCTGCTGCGCTGGATCGAACAAGGGCTGCCCGAAGGCCGCATCGACGACCCGCGCGTGGTCCGGATCGACGTGATGCCCCGTGAACGGATCATGCGTCGCGGTGCGAGCCAGCAATTGCGCGTGGCCGCGACATTTTCCGACGGCGCGACCAAAGACGTCACGGCCGCGGCCGAATATCAGGGGCCAGCAGCCGACCTGTTGACGGTTTCCGCCGGCGGACTGGTGACCACGCTCGACGCGACCGGCGACGGGACCGTGATGGTCCGCTACCGGGGGCTGGTCGAAGTCGCCCGGACTGACCGTGCCTTTTGGCGAGCAGGTGCCAGAGGCCGCGTATGCCGGTTTTCAGCCGCGCAATTTCATCGATTCGCTGGCGCTGACCAAATGGCGAAGATTGGGCATTGCCCCCAGCCCGCGGGCCAGCGATGCGGAGTTCTTGCGGCGGGCCATGCTCGACGCGATCGGCACGCTGCCGACCGCGGAGGAAGTGCGCGAGTTTCTCGCCGACACGAGTCCCGACAAGCGCGCCAACCTGATCGATCGGCTGCTGGCCCGCAGCGAGTACGCCGGTTTTTGGGCCAATCAGTGGGGCGATCTGCTGCGAAACAAGCGGCGCTATGGCGACGGTTATAAGCGGGGCACGTTCGCCTTTGCAGCCTGGATCCGCAATGCCTTCGTGCAGAACATGCCCTACGACCAGTTCGTGGCTGTCGATTCTGACGGCGCAGGGCACCTCTGTCCGACAACCCGCCGGTGGTCTGGTATCGCGAAGTCCGCAATCTGGTGGCACCAGGTCAACGACACCGGCCAGCTGTTCCTGGGCACGCGCATCAACTGCGCCAACTGCCATCATCATCCGTACGAGCGCTGGAGCCAGGACGACTACTGGAGTCTCGCCGCATTCTTTGCCCGGGTGGGATCCAAGCAAGGCGACGTGGCGAACGAGACACGCGATCTTCGTTCGCAAGGACGGCGGCGTGTCGCAACCGCGGACCGGCCAGGCGATGAAGCCCAAGGCCCTTGGGCGGTCCCGAATTCGATTACGTCCGCGGCGAAGATCCGCGGCAAAACCTGGTGGAGTGGATGGTCTCTGCCGACAATCCGTACTTTTCCAAAGCGATCAGCAACCGGATGTGGGCACATCTCATGGGCGTGGGGCTGGTCGAAGCGGTCGACGACATGCGCGTGACCAATCCGCCCAGCAATCCGGAGTTGCTCGACGCCCTGGCCAAGGAGTTGGTCGAGCACAAGTTCGACCTGAAGCACCTGATCCGCACGATCATGACTTCCGAAGTCTACGGCTTGAGTTCGACCGCCGCCGAGTTCAACGCCAAGGACCGCCGCAACTACGCCCGCTACGTGCCCAAGCGGTTGTCGGCCGAAGTCCTCAGCGACGCGATCGATTCGCTGACCGGCTCCGCCGAAAAGTTCGGCGGGTTGCCGGCCGGGACCCGGGCCATCGACTTGCCGGACGAAGCCGTCGGCAGCTACGTGCTGGACGTATTCGGCCGCTCGCAGCGCGAGACGCCCTGCGAGTGCGAACGCAGCTACGCGCCGAACTTGGCACAGGTATTGTACTTGATGAACTCGGCCGATATTGCAGAACAAGTTCAGCGGCGGCGAAGCGCGGATCGCCAGGCTGGCCGCCACTGGCAAAGTCGCCGGAGGAGATGGTCAGCGAACTCTATCTGTGCGCGTATCGCGCGATTGCCGCGCCGGACGAACTGGCGGACGCGGCCGACTACGTCCGCGGATCGAAGGACGCGCGTTCCGGCCTTGGGCGACCTGATGTGGGTCATGCTGAACAGCAAAGAGTTTTTGTTCAATCACTGATCAGCGCGTTACCCCAGACCTTTTGCCCCGAGACAAAGATGTACCAGATCCAAAACGATCGCTATCGCTGCTGCGACGGCCTCTCGCGCCGCAGCCTGCTGAAAGTCGGGGCGCTGTCGCTTGGGCAGCCTGGGTCTGCCGGATTTGCTGCGGCAGACGCGCCCGGGCCAACAGCCCCGAGCGCGGCAAGGATCTGAGCGTGATCCTGATCTGGCAAGGCGGGGGTCCCAGTCATCTCGACATGTGGGATTTGAAGCCCCAGGCTCCGGCCGAGTTTCGCGGCAGTTTCAATCCGATGCCCTCGGTCTTGCCCGGCTATCAGATCTCCGAACACTTGCCGCACTGCGCCAAAGTGGTCGATCGGCTGTCGATCGTTCGCTCGGTGACGCATCCCGACGCCGGGCACGAGTCGGCGTCGCACTTTCTGCTCACCGGCTATGCGCCGTCGAACGATATCCCGTCCAACGAAGTGCCCAGCTACGGCAGCATCGTGAGCAAGGAGCGGGGTCCGCGCGTGGCCGGTTTTCCGGCTTATGTGGCGCTGCCCAGCGGCCCGCGCAGTTCGGCGGCAGCCTATTTGGGAGTGGCCTACAATCCGTTCGAAACGCACGACGATCCCAACAACGAAGGCTTCAACGTCCGCAACCTGCGATTGCCGGGCGGCGTCAGCCTGGAGCAACTTGAGAAGCGGATGAGCATGCTCAAGCGTTTCGACCGCCTGCGGCGCGATGTCGACAGTTCCGGCTTGATCCAAGGCATGGACACGTTCACCCAGCAAGCATGGGACATGGTGACTTCGCCGCAAGTGCAGGAAGCCTTTGACATGCGCAAAGAAGACCCTCAGCTGCGCGAGCGTTACGGCCGCAACCAGTGGGGGCAGAACGCCCTGCTCGCCCGGCGGCTGATCGAGGCCGGCGTGCGATTCGTCACGCTCGATATGGGAGGCTGGGACACGCACGGCAACAATTTCGAATCGCTGAAGACAAACCTGTTGCCGCAGCTTCGATCAAAGCTTCTCGGCGCTGATCGAAGACCTCGATCGGCGCGGGCGACTCGACTCGACCTTGGTCTTGGTGTGGGGCGAGTTCGGCCGCACGCCGCGCATCAATCCTGGCGCCGGCCGCGATCATTGGCCCAACGTGTTCACTGTGGTGATGGCCGGTGGCGGGCTCAAACGGGGCATGGTGCTGGGCGAGAGCGACGCCCGGGCCGAGTTTCCCAAGGAGCATCCCCACTCGCCGCAGGATGTCCTGGCCACGATGTATCAGCTGCTCGGCATCGATCGTCATAAGTCGTACGTCAATGACGCCAATCGACCGATCGAAATTCTCAATTATGGCGAGCCGATCCGCGAGATCCTGGCTTGAAAAGCGCAGCCGGAAAGGCGCGGCCCCGCGTGAACCATTTCCGATCCTGCTGGCCCAGCGCCCTCCCGGGGCTCGTTCATCGCAACCTGCCTGCCGCCGGGCGATCGCTGTCCGGCTGGGTCCTGCCTGGGGCGATCCTCCTTTTGGTTTTGTCGTCCGGCCCGCAGGCCGCCCGTGCGGAACTGCCCGTTCCACGCCTGCACAGCCTGTTTCCGACAGGAGCCCGGCAAGGCACCGCCATCGAAACGGTCGTGCAAGGATCCGACCTCGAGGACACGACGCGCCTGTACTTCAATCATCCCGGCATCGTGGCGGAAAAGCTGCCGGACGAGCAGGGAAAACCGCTGCGATTCAAAGTCACGGTTGCGGCCGAGGTGCCGGTGGGCCTGTACGATGTGCGCACGGTCGGCAAGTACGGCATCAGCAATCCGCGGTCCTTCGTGATCGGCGATCTGGCGGAAGTGCAGGAACAGGAACCCAACAATCAACGTCCGCAGGCACAACGGATCGAGCTGGGCAGCGTGATCAACGGTCAGATCAATCCGGGTGAGGACGTCGATTGGTTCGTGTTCAGCGCCAAGGCCCACGAGCGAGTGCTCGTCGAGTGCCGGGGCAAACGCATCGATTCGCGAATCGATGGTTTCCTGTGGTTGCTGGACGCGACGGGCCGAGAGCTGGCGGCCAGCCAGGACGAAACCAGCCGCGACGAGAGGAACGATCCGCTGGTGGATTTCGATGTTCCGGCGGATGGCGACTATTTCATCAAGTTTACCGACTTCACGTACAACGGATCGAGTGAGTGTTTTTATCGTTTGAGCGTCAGCCGCTCGCCCTTGATCGATTTTGTGCTGCCCACTGGCGCCAAGCCGGGCGAAACCGCGGCCATGGTCCTCTATGGCCGTAATTTGCCGCAAGGCGAAAAGACGGATTTGCTCGTCAGCGGCCGCCCGTTGGAAAAACTCGTGCGATCGTTCATCATGCCGGCCGAAGCGCTGACGAGCCTCGAACTGGGCGACGTGCTGCGCCCGCCCGCCTCGCGACTCAACGGAGCCGAGCTGCGGATTGTCGACCCCGGGGCCACGTCGAACGGCAAGCTGGTCGTGGCCAGCAGCGTTTCCGAACTCCTGGAGCGAGAGCCCAATAATGCGCCGGCTGAAGCGCAACGGCTCGCCGTGCCAAGCGCGGTCAGCGGACAGTTCAGTCCGGCCAAGGACGTGGATTGCTTTGTCTTCGCCGCCACCAAGGGCACGGCCTACACGGTGGAAGTCTTCGCCCAGCGCATCGGCTCGCCGGCCGATCCTGATCTGGAAGTCCTCAATGCGAAAGGCGAGGTGATAGCCAATCCGCAGGATGACGGCGAGAACGTGGGAGCGATCCGCTTTGCGTCGTTCACCCGTGATTTGCGTTACGACTTGACTGCGCCGGAGGACGGCGACTACATGCTCCGGCTCGAGCATCTTTACCGACAAATCCAAGGCGGACCGCAGTTCGTCTACCGCCTCGAACTGAATCGGCGGAGCGAGGATTTTCAGCTCATTTGTCAGCCGCCCAGCGAGAACCGCATCGATACGCACGTGCTGCGGCAGGGCGGCCGGGAGCGGCTCGACATTCTTGTCTGGCGACTGAACGGCCACAACGCTCCCATAACGGTTACCGCGCCAACCTGCCCGTCGGCGTGACCTGCGAGCCGTTCGTGATCGCCCCGGGCATGAAGTGGGGCACGCTGGTGCTTTCGGCCACCGCCGAAGCGCCCCTGGGGGAAGCGGAAATCGAAATCGTCGGCAGCACCGAACTGGACGGTGCGAAAGTCGAGCGCAAAGCCCGCGGCGGCGTCGTTGTTTGGGATACGGGCAACACCCCCGCCGACAGCCGGATCACCCGAAGCATCGTGTTGGCCGTGCGCGAAAATGCGCCGCTGCGCGTCACCGCTTCCACCCCTCAAACCACGCTCACGCCGGATGAATCCTTGCAGATCGAATTCGAGATTGCCCGGCGCCCGGAATATCCGATCGCCGTCCAACTCAACGGAGCCGGTTATCCGTTGCCCGCGGGTCTGGAAATCCCGATCACGCCGATACCCGCGGACCAAAACCGGGCCAGCCTGTCGCTCAAGCTGGAGCGGGTGAATCCGGGTACCTATAGTTTCATCGTCAATGCCGAGGCTCAGGTGCCGTTCCAGCTCGGGCCGAACAACAAGCCGACGATCCGTTGCCTTTTTCCGTCGAACGTGGTCACGTTTACGGTCCTGCCGCGCGAGCCGAAGTAGCTCCACGCCCGGGTCGCTGGGGGCGGCTGTTCGGCTGTTTGGCGGATACAAATTTATCGCCGCAGCTTGAGTTCGGCGCGCGAGGCGGGTAGCGTAGGCGGTACCTCGGCTCAGATGGCCGCACGCCCCTCGCCTCTTCCAGTTTCCTTAACACAGGCAGCAATCATGTCCATGTCCTGGATCCATTTTTCGCTCGTGGCCAGTTCTTGCGTCGTGGGTTGCGCCTGGCGCGGACCACCGATGCGGCCGAGAAACCCAACTACCCCACGATCGGCAAGATCGACCGCAAAGACCCGCGCCTGGACAGTCTCGTGCCGCAGGACGCCCGGATCGAAGTCTTGGCTTCGGACTTCAAATGGTCGGAAGGGCCGCTCTGGATCAAGGACGGCGGCTATCTCGTGTTTTCCGACATCCCCCGCAACAGCGTCATGCGCTGGAAGCAGGACGAGGGCCTGAGCCTGTTGCTGAAGCCCTCGGGCTATACGGGAATTATCGAATACGGTCATGAGCCCGGCAGCAACGGACTGACGATCGACCGAGCGGGCCGGATCCATTTTTGCGAGCATGGAGATCGGCGTGTTTCGCGGCTGGAGAAGGATGGCGGCAAGCGAACGCTCGTCGACAATTATCAGGGCAAGCGGCTCAACAGTCCCAACGATTTGGTGTTCAAATCCAACGGTGATCTATACTTCACCGATCCGCCGTATGGCCTGCCGAAGCAATTCGACGACCCGCGGCGCGAGCTCGATTTTTGCGGCGTCTACCGGCTATCGGCCGACGGCCAGTTGACGCTGCTGACCAAGGACATGACGCGTCCCAACGGAATCGCGTTTTCTCCCGACGAAAAAACGCTGTACGTTGCCCAGTCGGACCCGGACCAGGCCATTTGGATGGCCTTTGACGTGAAGCCGGACGGCACGATCGGCAAGGGGCGGGTGCTGTTCGATGCGACCCCTTGGGCCAAAGAGGGCCGGCCCGGGCTGCCCGACGGAATGAAGGTCGACCAGAATGGCAATTTGTTCGCCACCGGGCCGGGGGGCGTTCACGTGTTTTCCGCCGACGGCGCCCATCTGGGCACCCTCAACACCGGCGGCCGAAACTCGAACTGCGCTTGGGGCGACGATGGCACGGTGCTCTACATTACAGCCGACATGTATCTGGTGCGCGTGCAAACCAGCACGAAGGGGTACGGGTTTTGAACGATGGCAAAGTGGCGATCGTCGCATCGGAAGGGCGCGCTGCGGCGATTTTCCGGCTCGGCAATTTTCTTCCCACGGACACGGCCGCTATCGCGGGGGCGCAATCGACGATGTTTCGGGCTGCGACGTCGCGACAAGTGCGGTCGAGATGTCATCGGGAGTTTGTGATCCGGTCGATATCGCCGGGATAGCGGTCTTGCGGCAGGCGTTAGAATGCATAAAATTTGGGGGTTATGGCCGTGTCCCCGGCGATCTTGGTGGGCAGAGTTCAATTATGGAGTTTCATTCCGGAGAGGTGGCTGAGTGGTCGAAAGCGCCGGTTTGCTAAATCGGTGATGGGGTAACCCATCCGCAGGTTCGAATCCTGTCCTCTCCGCTAGCATTACCCTAGCCTCACGCTAAGTTATTCATTGCGAGTAACTTAGCGTCTTTTTTGCGCTAGCAAAAAGCCTCCCTGGTGCACAATTGGTGCACATTTCGTGCACCGGGAGGTGCCAAAATGGTTCGCGCTCGCAAGCGCAAGTCCCGCCGCCGGCGGATCGGCCGCGTGGCCGATGCCCATTGTCACGCTCAAGCACGCGGCGTTGCAAACCTGCTTCACGGCCTTCTGCGTTAGCGCCTGCGCGTGGAGGGCCGCTTGGCACGTCGGCGAACTCCACACCGTGCCGGCCCCGAAAATGTCCACATGGCTCGCGGGACCGGCCTCACAAAGCGTTCGTAGGCCACGTGAACCGTCAAAGAGCCTATTCTTGCGCATCGGGATCGATGTCATTGGCGCGCATCAGGGGCACGACGACATTGCGATAACAGTCTGGACAAACTCCGTGACTGAATTGAACATCGGCATGCTTTGTGAGATAAGCATCTAGTTGGTGCCAGTAGTTCTGATCGTCACGCACGCTCTTGCAGTAACTGCAAATGGGCAACAAGCCCTGCAGTTGATTGACCTGTGCCAGAGCCGTTTCGAGCGATCGAATGCGCTCGCTCAACTCATGTTGGAGAATCGTCACTCGCTCTCCGACCCGAATGCGCGCCTGAAGTTCCTGGCGGTCGAATGGTTTGGTCACAAAATCGTTGGCACCGCTGTTCAAGCCGGCGACGACGTCTTCATTTCGATGCCGGGCTGTCAACAGAATGAGATAGGTCGGCTCGGAGCGCTTGAGATCGCACACGCGACGGCAAAGTTCCAGGCCGTCGAGTATCGGCATCATCCAATCGACAATGGCGAGCTTGGGCGCCTCAGCGCTCTGCAATGCCTTCCAGGCCGCTTCGCCGTCGCGCGTGACGACCACTTCGTGTCCCCAATCGCGCAGCGTCAACTGCAATACGGCGCACGATGTGGGGTCGTCTTCCGCAACGAGTATCTTCATGGGGGATGCTCTCGACTCGCTACCAAGGATTTGTCGGGGCCCGATCTTCGTCAGCGATGTGCGCCACTGCGGACGTCAACACATCGAGATCGTGTTCGAACGCGGTCAGAGCCCGGGCCGTGTCCAGCGGGTCCCCGGACGCGGCGGCCGCCTCGAAGCGGGCGGTGGCAGCCGACGTCGGTCCGGCGTCCAAATATCCGATCGCGCTCTTGAAGGAATGTACCGCTTGTCGGAGGCGGAGAAAGTCTCCGTCTTTGACCGCTTGGCGAATTTCGGCGCGCTTGAGTGGGGCGTCCTCGAGGAAGACTTTGGCGAATTCGTGCAGATAGTCCTCATTGTGTCCCAATCGCTCCAGAATTGCCTGGCGATCGAGAACGGTTGCAACGGCGCTGTCTTGCGCCGCCCGCAGAGATGAGGAGCACCGCATGCCGGCGACGGACTGAATCGCTCGGTCCAGGTCGTGAACTTGAATCGGCTTAGAAACGTAGTCGTCCATACCGGCGGCGAGACAACGCTCGCGGTCTCCCTTCATGGCGTGGGCGGTCATGGCGATGATGGGCAGGTGCCGCCCGGTCGCGGATTCGGCGGCCCGCACGGCGCGCGTGGCTTCGAATCCATCGAGTTCCGGCATCTGAACGTCCATCAACACCAGGTCGAAAGGCTCGCGCTGGATCGCTTGCAGGGCTTCCTGGCCATTGCCAACGACGGTAATGGAATGTTGGCCTTTCGCTAACAGGTGCAGCGCCACGCATTGATTTACCGGGTTGTCTTCAGCCAACAGAATTCGCAATGCCGGCAAAACTTCTGCGACCTTGGCGGGGCCACCGTCCTCGGGCTGCGACGCAGCTTGCCGCGGTAATTCCGCGGCTCTTCTGATGCCCAAACAGGCGACGATGGCGTTGTGAAGCGCTGTCTCGCTGATCGGTTTGACCAGATAGGCGGCCAGGCCCAGCGTCCGGCAGCGACTGGCGTCTCCCTGGCGATCCGCCGACGTCAGCATCATGATCGTGGGCGGAGCAACACTCGGCCGTCGTTGAATCTCTTCTACCAACGTGAAGCCGTCCATTGCGGGCATCACGGCATCCACCAAGATCAGCGGATACGGTTTGCCGGCGGCCTCGGCGCGGGCTATTTCTGCCAACGCCAAAAATCCGCTCTCCATTGCCGTGGTCCCGGCACCCCGTTGCCGCAACATTTGCTGAAGAATCCGGCGATTGGTGGCGTTGTCGTCGACAATCAAGACGGCGACCCCCTGTAGATCCGCCGCATTCTGTACCGTCAAAGACGTCGAGCGGCTGGCCGGTCGTCCGAGTCGCACGGTAAACCGAAAGGTACTTCCTAAACCGACTTTGCTATCGACGTCGAGCTGCCCATCCATCAGCGCCACGAGATGCGCGGAGATGCTGAGCCCTAATCCCGTTCCGCCAAATCTCCGCGTCGTCGAGCCATCGGCCTGGGCGAAAGGGGCAAAAATAGGTTGCAGCCTTTTGGCTGGAATGCCGATGCCGGTATCGATCACGGCCAATTCGATTTCGTACCCTTCCGCGGTCTGGCCGCGCAGTTTAGCCGCTAAAATTACTTCCCCAAATTCAGTGAACTTGATCGCATTGCCCACCAGGTTGACAATCACCTGCCGCAGCCGGCCGGGATCTCCAACGACACAATCGGGCAACGCGGGATGGATGTCGCAGGTCAATTCCAGGCCCTTGCGGTGTGCTCGCAGGGCCATGGGCTTGAGTGTGTCTTCGAGGAGCAAATGGAGTTGAAACTCCGTCAATTCGAGATCGAACTTGCCGGCTTCGATTTTGGAAAAGTCGAGAATATCGTTGATTACCGCCATCAACGACTCGGCGGATGCTTTGACCATTTCCAAGGACTCGCGCTGCTCGGCAGTCAGGTCGCCGTCGAGCAGCAATTCGGTCATCCCCAGCACTCCGTTCATCGGGGTGCGGATTTCGTGGCTCATGTTGGCCAGAAACTCGCTCTTAGCGCGGTTGGCGGCTTCGGCGTCGAGCTTGGCCTGGGACAGCGCTTCTTGGGCCATTTTCTGTTCAGTGATATCGGTATGCACGCCGACCCATTCGAGAATTGTGCCGTCTTCGGCGAGCACCGGTACGCCACGTGCCGCCATGTTCCGATAAGTTCCATCGCGCCGGCGGACGCGATGTTCGATTTGATAAATGCCGCGCTCGGCAACCGCCGTTTTCCAGGCCAGCGCGGTGCGCTGTTGGTCGTCCGGATGTACCGCGCTGAGCCAACCCCAGCCCAGCGTCTCCTGCGAGTGTTGGCCCGTGAAGGCACTCCAACTCGGCAAGTCGCCTTCGACTTCCCCCGAAGCCGGCGTCCGCCAGACGATGGCGCTGATCGCCTCCACCAAGGTGCGGTAGCGCCGCTCAACTCGGCGAGAGTCCTCGTGGGCCGTTCGCAGTTTGTGGCTCGCGCGGTGCAATAGACACCAAATAGCGGCCACGAGAATAATGACGACGAATGCGCCCGCCCATATGTTCATCTCCAGGCGCCGCAAATTTTGCCGGGTAAGCACCGTCTGTTGGTGCAGCAGGTCGCGCCCCAGCTGGTCCATCCGGTTCGTCAATTGACGGATGCGATCCATCAAATCCTGTCCCTGGTTTATCAGGAAACTTTGTCTGGTCTCGACAAAGCCTTTGCCCTGCGCGGCGAGCACAAGGTTCAGCATTTCGAGTCTTTTGTGCGCCAACTGACGCAGTTCGGCCGCCAGGCCTGCCAACCTGGGATTATCACTCGCTTGCCGATCGAGGGTGTCGAGCAATTCGTCGACAGCCTTGCTCGCTTCTCGGTAAGGGCCCAGAAAACTGATATTTCCGGTAATGATATAGCCGCGTTGCCTCGATTCGGCTTCGTTCATGACCGAAATGGTGGCAGCAACGGTACGGAGCATTCGATAGGTGCCGGCAGCCGCTTTCGCACTCTGAGTCAAATGCCGAACGCTCCAGAACGACAACGCCGCATTGCCGATCAGTAAGGCCACGAGCAACGCGAAGCCGATCCAGATTCCCCGCCGACGAGCGGTGCTGCCGTAGATCATCTTTCACGTACGCTTTCTTGAGCCCTGGAATCATTGGGCGGATGCTCGTCCGTAGGTTTCCCGCAGAACTCTAGCTTTTCCTGCGCTGCCATTCTCAGGCCGGAGGTGTGGGGAAAAGTCCCCATGTTGAGAGCCTATCCGAGAACAGCGGGACGCGCGGGACGATCCCCTGTTGCTCCGCGGACCGCGCAAAATCGGACAGTTCCCGTCAGTTCTCGGATCGGCTCTTGTCGGGGGTACTCGGAATGGCCTGCGCGGCAAAGCAATCGCCACGCGCGGGGGAACTGGCGGTTGCACGGCTCGCGCGTCAGGCTGTCGCGCAAGGGTGTCATTTCGTGCCGCAAGGCTCGGCACGAGACCTGGAACAGATTTGTTTTCGAGATTCTATGATTGAATACGAAAAGTTTATTCAGTCGATATCACTCATCAGGGTCGGACCGCGTAGTTGTGCTCGTGCAGCTGCGAGATCGTTTCATCCACGACGCTAACTTAGGCCGATCTGAATCATGACGTATTCGACTCGGA
Source organism: uncultured Planctomycetaceae bacterium (assembly GCA_963793635.1). GTDB lineage: Bacteria > Planctomycetota > Planctomycetia > Pirellulales > PALSA-1355 > CAWCAX01. The sequence goes on along the minus strand of CAWCAX010000004.1, from coordinate 1,396,553 downwards.
GTGCTGCCGAATCGTGGATTGCGGGCGTACCCGCGGCACCCGCAGCCGCGACTGGTAATTCATCGTCTGAGCAAGCGCCAACCGTGTTTGTCGTGGATGACGACGTCAGCATTCGCACCGTGCTTTGCCTGCTGATGGAATCGGAGGGGGTGCAAACTGAGCCCTATCCCGACGCGCGCACTTTCCTGGACGCTTACGATCCCGATCGGCCGGGTTGCGTGTTGTTGGATGTGTGCATGCCGGGCATGAGCGGCATCGAGCTTCAACAACATCTCGCATCCGAAGCCTTTGCCCCCCCGATCATCTTTCTCACGGGCAAAAACGATGTTCCGACCGCCATCCAAGCCCTGCGTACCGGCGCTGTCGACTTCATTCAAAAACCATTCCGCGCGCAGCTTCTCGTAGACTGCGTCCAAGAGGCGATTGCCCGCGATCGGGAAAACCGGCGGATGCACCTGGAGCGTCAAGAACTGGAATCGCGCCGGGCCCATCTAACGGCGCGCAGCGCGACGTGATGGAACTGCTCGCCGCGGGACTCAGTACCAAGGAAATTGCCTCGCGCATGGGAATCAGTCCCAAGACCGTCGAGAAGCACCGGGCTAAGGTTCTAAAGAAAATGCGCGTCGATAATCCGATCGAGTTGGCCCATTTGCTCCTCTGTCGCGGCGCTTGCTGAGCTGTTCGCGGGCCTGCGAGCCTGGGCCCGCCAAGAGCCATTCAGCAGACGGTTGCCTGCGGCGCGGGCCGATGCCCCAGGGGGATGTATTTTGCCAGCTTGTCCAACAACGCGCCAAACGCCAGCGGTTTGCGCAAGTAGTCTTCGACGCCCAGCGCCTGCATGCACTTGGCGCTCGCCAGATCGCGACATCCGGTCAGGACAATGATCGGAATATCGCGGGTATCGGCCCGGCCTTTCAGGCATTCCACGACATAGCCGCCTTGGCCTTGCGGCATCCGCAAATCGGTAATGATCACATCCGGTCGATCGGTGACCGCTCGCCAAATGCCTTGCTCGCCGAAATACGCGGTCGTGACGTTCACTTGGAACGGTCGCAAACGCAGCAACAGTGCCGTGGCGATCGCGGGATCGTCATCGATGCACAAAACCATGGGCCGAGGCTCCGACGAATTCACGTTGTTCATCTAGGTGCTCCCTTCGCTAGCTGCAGGACACTACTTGCAGGACATTGACATCGACGAAAACTCTAGGCTTTACTGGCGGTGGCTTGGCCCAATGCGGCATCCGCAGCGGCCTCACCGTTGCCGGCGGGCAGACAGAGCAACTCACGAATGAGAGGCTCCAGCCGGGGCCAGGTGTCGGCGCACTTCAATACGTAGTAGGCGCTCATCTCCCAACAGCGACGAATCGTCTCGGGGTCGGACTTGCCGGTCATGACGATGATCGGAATGTGCACTAACTCGGGGACGGCGACCAGCATTTCGCAAGCGCTCAACCCGGTGCCGCCGGGCATTTGCACGTCGATGCAAGCCAGGCTGGGGGGCGTGCGATGCATGGCGTTCAACAGGTCGAGCGAATTGTCGGCCGTGCGCACGTCGAGCCCCAGTGCGCGACAGTGACGCGACAATAGCGCGACCAGGTTGGGATCGTCATCCGCAATCAATACCGTCTGAGCTGACATGCGTGCCTCCCGCTGCGGATCATGATGGTTGCATTTCCACCTCGACGACCGAGCTTTCGCTCGGGATCGGCGCGGCGCTGACTTGGGGTGGCTGCTCATTCAGCAGCAGCCAATATAAGCCCATTTGCCGCACCGCCTCGACGAAGGCCGCAAACTCGACGGGCTTGCGGACATAACTGTTCGCGCCGAGTTGATAGCCTTTAATCAGATCGCGTTCCTCTCTCGAAGAAGTCAAAATCACCACGGGCACCAACCGCGTGCGCTCATCCGCCCGCAGGCGATTCAAGACCTCCAGACCGTCGATCTTGGGCAGCTTCAGGTCCAGCAGAACGACTTGCGGCGTCAGGGCCGGATCGCGCCCCTGCCACTCCCCGGTGCCAAACAGGTAGTCCAGTGCTTCCGCACCGTCGCGCGCCACGATGATCGTGTTTTGAATGTTGTTCTGCTTGAACGCGCGCAGCGTCAGAACCTCATCATCCGAATTGTCTTCCACCAACAGAATGTCCTGCGTGATCATCGGCTCACCCTCCAGGAGTTAAAGGGAAAAATAGAAAGTCGCGCCTTGCTCTTGGGCGCCACTGGCCCAGACACGGCCCCCGTGTCGATGAACAATCCGCTGCACGGTGGCCAGGCCAATGCCCGTGCCCGGAAAGTCATCGCTCGAGTGCAAACGCTGAAACACACCAAAGAGTTTGTCGCAGTACGCGGGATCGAATCCGGCGCCATTGTCGCGCACGAAAAAGTTTTCCGACCCCTGCTCGGCGCTGCTGCCGAATTCGATTCTGGCCAGCGGCCGCTTGCCGGTGAATTTCCAGGCGTTGCCCAGCAAGTTCTCCAACACCACGCGCAGCAGCTTGGGATCGCCATCCGCCACGACGTTTGGCGCGACAATTATATCTACCGGCCGTTGCGGGTCCTGCTCCCTCAGCCCTTCCACCACGGACTGGACCACCCCCGTCAGATCGACGCGTTCGCGCAGCAATTGGCTGCGCGAAACTCGGGCCAGGTTCAACAAATCGTCGATCAGCTGGCTCATGCGGTGCGTGGCGGCAATGATGCGGTCCAAACAGTCCTGAGCGGACTCATTCAAAGTCCCCTCGGCTTCTTCTCGCAGGGCCTGGCTGAAGCCGTTGATTGCCCTGAGCGGCGAACGCAGGTCGTGGGAAACCGAGTAACTGAACGCTTCCAGTTCCTTGTTGGCCGCTTCCAATTGGGCCGTGCGCCGCAGCAGCCCCTCCTCGAGCCCGACATTCAACCCGCGCACTGTTTCCTCAGCACGCTGATGGGCGTCCTGTGCCAGCTTTCGGGCCGCATTTTCCTGCAGCAGATTTTCGTTGGCGACCAACTGTTCGGTCGATTGTGCCAAGGCGATCGCACCTGAGCGGTGCCGGCTGGTAACGTCGCGGGACATGACGATCAGCGAACACGCGAGGAGCGCAGCGGCCATAATGCTGCCCAGCAGCGTTGTGTAGAGCGACTGCCGGCCAGTCGCTTGCGAGCGGCGCAAGAGTTGCGCCAGCGCATCTCGTTCCTCGGTATCGATCTGACTCGTCGCCACGCGGATGTCGTCCATCACTTGCTTTCCCTCGTCGGTGCGGACGAGCGCCAGCGCCGCCGCCGGGCTCTGCTGGTCGTTGAGCAAAATCGTCCTGTTCAGTTCGGCAGTCTTCCGAGTGGCCAACATCACGACCCGGTCCACGTTTTGTTTCAGGTCCGGTCGCGCTGCGGACCAGCTTTGCAGAGCGGCGATCCGACGGGGGAGCGTTAGCATTGCCGTCTCATACGTTTCCAGATAGGGCTTGCTTTGGGTCAGCAGGTAGCCGCGCTGTCCGGTCTCGGCATCTTGGAGCGCCGAAAGCACCGCGGCCATGGCCGCCAGCCCTTCGCTGCTTTGGGTCGTCTGTCGAGTCAGCTCCAAAAACTGCCTGGCGGTGACGTACGCGCTAGCCGCAATGGCGAGCAGCGTCAGCAGGGCCAGGCCGAAACAGGCGCGAATTTTATTGATGAACGACAAAGACATTTTGGTAGGTGCTTTCGACCGCGTTAAGGCGTCGGATTTCAGTCGTCCGCAGGAGCGTGGAAATGCGCGGCGTTCTGAGGAATGTCATGTCATCGCAACGGCGGGTTCCGCTGCGGCGACGCGGTGGGGATGGGGAAGCGTCGTTACCTGGTGCAGGACTTGCAGCAGTTCACTTCCCCGGTAAGGTTTGGCAAGAAAAAAGCGGGCGCCCGCGTTGAGCGCTTTGCGCTGGTCCCACAAACTGGCAGAGAGCATGATGACCGGCACCCAATACGTGTCCCGGTCGGCTTGCAATTCCTTGAGCACGGTCAGCCCGTCGACAATCGGCATGCGAACGTCGAGCAGGATCGCGTCGGGCCGAGTGTGGCGGAGACTCGCGAGAGCTTCGGCGCCGTTAAATGCGGTGCGGGTCTGGTAGCCAGCGGCACGAAGCCGAACGACCGCTCCGCGGACGATTTCTTCGTCATCGTCGACGATCAGTATTGTTCGACCATTGTTCATGACGTGTGCTCTCTCTCTGCGTGTCTGCAACCGGGGTTGTGGATCGATACTGCCTAGACGGACATTGCTTCCGCCGGCTCGACGAGGTGGGCAAATTCCGCTTGCAGTTGGTCTGTCTCCCTGGGCACAAGCCAAGTGCCCCGTTCCGCAAGGGTGACCCTTGGCAGAGCACCGCGGGGCCGGTTGCGGTTGACTAATTCGAGCATCTTCGCCATACGAGTGGAAAACGCTTCGACCCCCGCGGAGTCCGAGGCGATCACGATGAGCCAGCGGTCCGAATCGACGCGGAACAAGAGATCATTCGCCCGCAGAACGTCGTTCAACACGAAATGAACGTCGTCGCCCGTCTGGCTGTCCCCCTCGACACTGGCGGAAGCGCTGAGCAGCGAGACGAAGAAATCGCCTTTGTTGCGAGCGGACAGGCGGCTCAACCCCCGCGAGACGATTTCGAGCGGCTCGGCCACGGGCACGGTGAACGTGAAGGTGCTGCCTTTTTGGGGTTCGCTCTGGACCGTCAACCGGCCGAAACTCAAATCGACGAGCTCCTTGGCGATGCTGAGTCCCAGACCGAATCCACTGTTGCGCTGCCGCGGATAATCTCCCGTCTGCTGGAACCGCCCGAAAATGGCTTCGAGATCCTCAGGTTCGAGTCCGCGTCCGTTATCGGAAACGCTGACGACGATGTTCTTCGCTTGCCGGTCTGGGCGGACCCGTACCTTGACGTAGCCCGGCTCTCCGCAAAACTTGATGGCGTTGACCACCAGATTGACGATCACGCGGCCGATTTTCTCGGGGTCGCAGTAGACGGCCGGCAAGTCCGCCTCGACGGCGAACTCCAAGGTCTTGTTGCGCGACGCGGCTTTGCGCTCCAGCATTTCGCGCAGACCAGCGACAATGCCGGCGACGTCGCACTGCGTGCGCGACATGACGAGCAGACCGGCGTCGAGCCGGCTGCCGTCGAGCATGTCGTCGACCATTCGATTCAGGTCATCGGCGCGATTCTCGATGACATTCAGGAACTTCGACTGCTCCTCGCTTACGGGTCCCACCGCCTCACAGCGCATCAAGGAGGTGTACTCCTTGATGACCGTCAACGGAGTGCGGAATTCGTGGGAGACATTTTCCACAAAGTGCTCGGCAGTCTGGCAGAGTGTGGCCAAGCGTTGATTCTTGCTCTGGAGCAGTGTGTGATTGATCTCAAGCTGTTCCAACAGTCGTTGGTTCTCGGACGTCTTCTGACGATGGAACGCGTAGCGGATCGACCGCACCAGGATTTCGGTCGGCGCCTTGAACAGTTGGTCTTTTACCAGGTAGTCCTGGGCGCCACGGTCCAGAGCCTCGATCGCGGTTTCGTCGCTGTCGTTGCCGGTGAGTAAAATAATCGGCAATTTGGGGCTGTGTTGCCGAATGCGCAGCACCGTGTCCAGTCCGCGACTGTCGGGCAACGACAGGTCGACGAGCGCGACGTCAAAGTGGTGACTGGCCAACTGTGCCATTGCGTCAGAGAGGCGGCCGGCCCAGCTCAGGTTGAACTGCCCGGTTGCCTTGCCCAAGGCCCGACGCACCAGCATGGCGTCGGCCACGTCGTCTTCCACCAGCAGCACATCGATTTGCTCGGCCGTCATTTTGCCTCCGGACGCCGTCGCTCTCGGCGTGTGGTGTGGATGATTGATCCTGTCTGGCGAGATACCAGCGCCAAAGCATCGGTCGGAAAAGCTGCATTGCATATAGGTAAATATCCCCATACCGGGGGTGCTTGTAACGGTGTGCCCAGCCTGCTGACGGCCAAGAGCGGGAATTTCCCCATGCCTGCGATTCAAGAATCGGTTCTAAACTTCAGACACCCGAGTTCATCACAAGCAGGGGCGCCGGAACCGAACAATCCATCGCTCGGAGCGGTGCCGAATTGCCGGAGCACTCAGACCCATGCTAAAACGCACCATCCTGATCGCCGAAGATGACGCCGAGCTGGCGACCTTTCTGACCGCCGAGTGCCGAAAACTGGGCTTCGAGGTCTTTCGCTCCCCCGACGCCATGCATGCGCTACTGGGAGCCCACCGCGTACAGCCGGCGCTGATGATTCTCGACCTGAATATGCCCGGCGGCAACGGATTGTCGGTCTGCGAAATGCTCGCCAGCGATCGCGCGGTCAGCCACATTCCCGTCATTATCATGAGCGGCCAGTCCGACCCCGACACGATCCGCCGTTGCCGACTGGCGGGCGCCCGGTATGTCTGCAAAGGGACCAATCTATGGAACGAGCTGGTTGCGGCAATGTGTCAGTGCCTGAGCGGCGAGCCTCTGGCTGCCAGCCCCGACGTGCCTCTGGCGGCCAGCGTTGACGAGCCTCTGGCGGCCAGCGTCGATGCGCCTCTGGCGGCCAGCGTCGATGCGCCTCTGGCTGCCAGCTCCGGCGAGCCTGGCCCGCCGCCCGTTCCTCCGCCTTCGCTTCCAACCGCCCAGGGAAAAGAATGCTCCGCAACCCTCCCCAAGATCATCTCGATCGACGACGATCCCGAAATCTCCGCAGTGCTTAAGCTGCGTCTGGAACCTTACGGTGTCGAGGTGTTTCGAGCTTTCAGTGGCATGCACGGCTATTGGACGTGCCTGGACCTTCTGCCCGACGTGATCATTTCCGATCTGAACATGAACGACGGCGACGGCGGCTATCTGCTGCACCGGCTAAGAACTCATTCGTTGACTGAGAAGACGCCGGTGATCATCTTGACGGGCCAGACGAATCCGGCAGTCCGGCGGCAACTTCTCAGTCAGGGCGCAGCGGCGTACCTGACCAAGCCCTTTGTCATGGACGAACTGCTAGAACAGCTACGACCCCTAGTTGCGTTGGCAGCGGTGCCCACGGCCTTCTCATAAGCGAGGTGGCGGTTGGAATCCGAAGCAGCGACCCTTCGAGAGGCAATCCTCAACGAGGGGGCGGCTCGTTCAGCACCAGCCAGTACAAATGGAGCTGTTGAATGGCCGCGACGAACTGAGTGAAATCCACAGGCTTGCGGACGTAACTGTTGGCTCCCAGGGTGTAGCTCTTCATGAGATCCTCTTGTTCCTTCGACGAGGTCAGGATCACGACCGGGAGCCGAGCGGTGCGCGGGTCCGCGCGTACCGCTCGCAGCACATCCAGGCCATCGATTTTGGGCAGCTTCAAGTCCAGGAGCACCACTTCCGGTGACACCGGAATGTTTCCGCGGGAATGCGGGCCGGTCGCAAACAGGTAGTCGAGCGCCTCGACGCCGTCTCGAGCGACAATGACTTCATTGGTGATGTTGCCCTGTTTCAGAGCCATCAGTGTCAGCTCCTCGTCGTCTTGATTGTCTTCCACCAATAAGATGATCTTGCGATTCATGGCGTGAGCCTCCTATCCGGCAAAGTGAAATAAAATGCGGCTCCGCGGTCGACCACTCCCTCGGCCCAGGCTTCCCCGCCGTGTCGTCGAACGATCCGCTGGACCGTCGCCAAACCGATCCCGGTGCCAGGAAACTCGCGTTCGGAATGGAGTCGCTGAAAGGTTCCAAACAACTTACTCTCGTAGGCCTGGTCGAAGCCGGCTCCGTCATCCCGGACGACGAACGCCGGCTGGCCATGAGTTCGCACCTGACGGAATTCGATCCTGGCTGCCGACTTCTTAGCGGTGAACTTCCAAGCGTTTCCGATCAGGTTTTCCAAGACGACCCGGGCCAGTCGCGGGTCGCAGTAGGCATTGAGGCTGGGATCGGCGATGAAAGTCACCTTCCGTTTGGGCTCGATTTGCCGCAACTCGGCCGCCACGATCTCAGCCAGCGCGGACAGGTCGACCGGCTCCAGGTGCATCTCGTCGCGGGTCGCGCGAGAAAGCGTCAGCAGGTCGTCAATCAGTTGGCCCATCCGCTGAATTCCGGCCCGAACTCGCCGGAGGTAATGTTGCCCTTGGTCGTCCAATTGACTGGAATGTGACTGGAGCAATTCCTGGCTGAAGCCGTCGATTCCCCTCAACGGGGTCCGCAGGTCGTGGCTCACGGAATAACAGAATGCCTCGAGCTCTCGGTTGGCGGCGGCCAGCTCCCCGACAGCGTCCCGCAGTTCTCGATTGGACTGCTCCAGTTCGTGGGTCCGCTCGGCGATCCGCCCTTCGAGATCGGCGTTCAGTTGCTGCAGAGCGCGCTGGTCGTGCCGCTGCTTTGTTTCGTCTTCGATGGCGAGCAACACCACCTGCGTGCCGTTCGCATCCTGGGTTACGCGGCGGGCGCTGAGCACCAGGGTGCGCCGGCCGAGTTCGGGAAACTCGTGTTCGATCTCGAACCCGTCAAAGGCCCCGTTGGTGGGAACGATTTCTCCCAGGAGCGTTCGCAGTTGGGGGATGTCCCAGGTCCCCCCGTTCAATGCGAAGAACGGCTGGCCCTCGGTATCTGCCGGGATAGTCTTGAAGACGCGGTAGAACGCGATGTTTGCCGCGACGACCCGCTCCTGAGGGCCCAGCAGGAGCAACGGATGACGCACGGTTTCGACGATACTTTTAGCAAAGGAGAGCACGACACCTGACCCCTATCCTGAACGCGAAGTCGATATATTCTTTTACGGACACGACGCTGAAGCCCGCACCGATGGTTACCGCGTCGTCGCCTGTAACCCCGCCAGCAATATTTCCAAAGCCGCCAGGTCCACCGGCTTGACCAGGTGGAAGTTGAACCCTGCTTCCAGCGAACGGCGCCGGTCCTCGTCTTGCCCTAAACCGGTCAACGCAATAATGACCATGCTCCGGCCCCACGGTTGCTGGCGAATGCGCCGGGCCACCTCGAAACCGTTCAGTTTGGGCAGGCCGATGTCGAGCAACACAAACTCGGGGTGGAACGCCTCCGCCAGTTCCACGGCCGCCAGGCCATCGTGGGCGATGCGAATGTTGTTGCCGTCGAGTTGCAATAGCATCCCCAAGCTGTCCGCCGAGTCCTGGTTGTCGTCGACCACCAAAATGCGGCATTCCCTCATGGCTGCGATTCGGAGTCTGTCGCCGGGCGCCGGAAGTTCCTGGTGCAGTTGGATCAAGACCGGCAGACGGACGACAAACTCGCTGCCTTGAAGGGGGCCTTTGCTGCTGACCTCGACGTTGCCATCGTGCATCTCGACCAGCCGCCGCACCAACGTCAGGCCGATGCCGAGCCCGCCGTGCGACCGCTCTAGGGATCGATCGACCTGGGTGAACATGTCGAAGACGCGGGCCAGCATATGGCCGGGGATGCCGATGCCGTTGTCGCGGACGCTGACGACGGCATCGCTCCCTTGCTGCTCGACGGTAAGCCAGACGTGACCGCCCCGCGGCGTGTATTTGGCGGCGTTGTTCAGCAGGTTCAGGAATACTTGGGCCAGCCGGACCGGATCGGCCTCCAGATGGATCGGCTCTGCCGGCAGGCTGACCGTGAGTTTCAGACCCCTCTGCTCGATGAAGGGACGGCCGCTCTCCACGGCACTTTCGACCACCGTCGCCAGTTCAACGCTTTGCTTGCGGATGTCCAACTTGTTACTGCTGATACGCGACATGTCGAGAAGGTCGTCAACCAGCCGCACCATGATCGCCACCTGCCGAGCGATAACCGCTTGGGCGGTCTTGACGCCCGCTTCGCTCAAGTCATCCCGGCCGAGATACTGAACGGCGTTGCGGATCGGGGCCAGTGGGTTGCGCAATTCGTGGGCCAGCGTCGCCAGAAACTCGTCCTTGTGGCGGTCGGCTTCGGCCAGCTCGTCGGCCCGCTCTCGCAATGCCGACACGTCTTCCATGGCCAGCAGGATCAACTCAGGGTGGTCGGAATCTGGAGGAAATGGCCGAGCGTTGAGCAGCATGGCCTTTCGACCCAGGCCCGGGAAGGTGTGCTGGACCTCAAAGTCGTGAACAGAATGGTTGAGGGAAAAGACTTCGTCCAGCAACTTGCGCAGGCTGGGAATATTCCACTGGCCGTCACCCAACTCATGTACGAAGCGGTGTTCCGTTTCGTCCTGGGAGACCTGAAACGTGTCGTAAAAAGAACGGTTCGCCGTCTTGACTCGCAGGTCGCCGTCGAGAACCAAGAACGGTTCTCGCAGAGTCGCAATGATGTCGTCGGCGTAGGCGAGGGCTTTCGCCAATGCGCGTTCCGTAATCCGGCGTTCGGTGATGTCTCGGAAGACCAGCACCGCGCCGGCGACCTCCCCCTGTTCGTTGCAGATGGGGGCGGCACTGTCGTCCAGGGGTCGCTGCGTGCCGTCCTTGGCGATCAGCAGGCTGTGACTGGCGAGCTCGATCGAACGACCTTCCCGCAAGGCTCGGACGCTGGGACTATCGACCGGCTGGCGGCTTTCTTCGTTGATGATGCGGAAGACGCCATCGAGCGGTTGCCCCATCGCCTCCGGCAGTGTCCAGCCCGTCAAGCACTCCGCGACCGGGTTCAGATAAGCCACTCGGCCTTCGCGGTCGGTCGTGATAATCGCATCGCCGATGCTGGAGAGCGTAACGCGCAGCCACTCCCGCTGTTCGTGCAATGCCTCTTTGCTTGTTGGCGACTGGTCGGTCATCGCGCCATCGGAGACGTCGTTAGTCATGTTTTATCCTCTTCCGAGTCGATGCTTCGGCTAGGCGTCCAACACGAACCGCACTTTGCGCGTCAATTCCGGAGGCGAGAAAGGCTTCTGCAGAAACGCATGGGCGTCCCGATTTTTTCCGTGCCGCAAACTGATGTCGTCGGTATAGCCCGTCATGTAGAGCACCTTCAAATCGGGGAAGTCGAGGATCAGCCGTTCGACCAACTGGCGGCCACCCATGACCGGCATGATCACGTCGGTAATGACCATGTGCAGCGGGCCTTTATGTCTCTCGACCGCCCCGAGTGCCTTTTGACCGTTGCCGGCCTCGATGACCGAATACCCTTGTTTCTCTAAGGTTAGTTTTGCCAAGCGTCTTACGCCCTCCTCGTCCTCGACCAACAAGATCGTCTCCGATCCGCGCTTTCCCGGAGCCAGTTTCTCTTTCAGCCGCCGCCGCCGGCATCTGCTCCCTGACAGCGGGAAAAAAGAGGATCACCGCGGTGCCGACACCCACCTCCGAATGCACATCGATATAACCGCCACTCTGCTTGACGATGCCATGCACCACCGACAACCCCAAGCCGGTCCCTTTGCCGGTTTCCTTCGTCGTGAAGAAGGGCTCGAACACGCGGAACTTGATTTCCGGAGGAATTCCCGCACCAGTATCCGCGACGACCAGCCTGACATAGCAACCCGGTTTGCGATCGGGGTGCAGGCGACAATCGGCGCTCGACAACTCGACGTTGGAGGTCCCAATGGTCAGGCGGCCGCCATCGGGCATCGCGTCGCGGGCATTGACAACAAGATTGACGATCACCTGTTCGATCTGTCCCGGATCGACCTTAACAGGCCTGATTGCCGGTGAGAGACTACACGTCAGTTCAATATTCTCTGTGACCAGCCGCAACAGCATCTTCTGAAGATTGCCAATGAGCTCGTTAAGATTCAGCACGGCCGGCTCGAGCACCTGCTTGCGGCTGAAAGCCAGCAATTGCTGGGTCAGCGCGGCTGCCCGGTGCGCGGCCAGGGCAATTTCGTCAATCGTATTTTGGCCCGACTCCGTCAGCGACTCGGTCGACTGCAAGACGTCGCTATAGCCGATAATGATGGTCAACAAGTTGTTGAAATCGTGTGCAATGCCGCCTGCCAGTTGCCCGACCGCCTCGATCTTTTGAGATTGGCGCAGGTGATCTTCCAGTTCCCGGCGAGCGGTCACGTCGGCCAGGGTTCCGACGAAGTGGCAGAGCTGCCCCGACTCGTCGCGAATCGGGGAGAGGCGCAGTTCGTTCCAGTACGGCGTGCCGTCGCGTCGGTAGTTCAGCAGTTCGACGGTACAAAATTCTCCGTTGCGAACGGCGGCGCGTATTTGGGCGACGGAGTTCGGATCCGTATCCGCGCCCTGCAAGAAACGGCAGTTCTTTCCCAATGTTGCCGCTGGAGTGTACCCGGTCAATTGCTCGAAACTGGGACTGGCGTAGATGATGGGGTTGTCGGGTTGATTGGCGTCGGTGATGACGATGCCCTGCGAAACGGCTTGAATGGCCCGATCGCGCAGTTTGATGGTTTTCTCGGCTTCGTGCCGGCTGGTGACGTCTTCCGCCAGGGACACTAACCCTTGGAACCGTCCGATGTCGTCGAACAGCGGCGTATTGTGCCATTCACAGGTGATCGTGCGTCCGCCGCGCGTGAGATTCTCGCTCACACTATGAGCCGCCATGTCGCCGCCTTTGAGGCGGTCGAGAATCTCTTGAGCATTTGACCAGGTGCCCGGGGAAAGGATCTTCCAGTACGGTGGCTCCATGCCCAGCACTTCCTCCTTGCTGTATCCAAAAATGTGTTCGGCCGCCGGATTCCAATCCACGATTAGCAACCTGGCGTCGAAGAGCAGACAGGCCAGCGGCATTCGCTCGACTTGCAGGCGCAGCCGCTGGGCCGCACGATCGCGTTCGGCTTCGAGCCGCTTGCGTTCCGAGATGTCGCGCGAGATGCCGAGCAAGCCGATCACCTTGCCTTGACCATCGCGGTGAGGCGACTTGGTGACCAGAAAGGTACAGGTGACCCCCCGCGCGGTCAGCACTTCCTCGGCGGTCTCGCCTTTGCCCGATTCCATGATTCGCCGGTCGTGAGCCATGACCTTGCGGGCGTCGTCGGGATCGAACAAGGCGCGATCGTCGGATTCCAGCACTTTTTCCGCGGTCCGGCCGACGAACGCTGCGGCGGCGGCGTTGCACAAGCGGTAGCGGCCCTGGAGATCCTTGACGAAGACGGCATCGGAGGTGCCGTCGATGACGGCACGCAGCAGGTCGCCCGTCCGCCACAATTCCGCCTGCACTTTCTTGCGCTCGGTCACGTCCTCGCCGATCGCCAGGTGCAACATCCGGCCGTCACCGCTCGCCAGGGGCGCCGCGGCGGCAGCCACCGTTCGACGGCTTCCTTTTAACCCAATCAGGTCGTATTCCAGGGTTCCCTCGTGGCCCTGACACACCGCCTCGTGGAAGGCGAGATACCGAACTCGATCCTGGGGCGCGATCAAGGGGAAAACGCTGCGGCCAATCACCTCTTCCGGGCTATCGGCCTCGACCAGGCGGAACCCCGCCGCGTTCATCTCCAACACCTTTCCGTTGGGGGCGATCACCGTAATACACTGCGGTGTCGTGTTGATGATCGCTCGCAGGTGCAGTTCGCTTTCCCTGAGCGCTCGCTCCGAACGATCTCGTTCGATCACATAGCGAACCGCACGGCACAGGTTTCCCTCTTGAAACTGACCCTTGACGAGATATTCTTGCGCCCCGCCTTGGGCCGAGTGCACCGCCAAATCATCGTCGTTCCGCGACGTCAACACGATCACGGGAACGCCGGGAGAATGGCGACGGACCGCATTGAGCGTGTCCAGGCCTTGCGAATCCGGCAGTCCCAGGTCGAGCAGCACCGCCGACATTTTCCTTTGCGAGAGGATCTCCAATGCTCGATCCAATCGCTGGACGTGGGTGACGCGAAACAGGGGCGATTCGCCGAGCGAGCCCTGCGCCAACAGCGCGTCGGTCGGACTGTCCTCGACCAACAGCACATCAATCCACTGAATCTCGTGCATGCCCATCCACCTCTATTGCCGGATTCGACCCGACATAAAAAAACTGCGGTTGGTCGAATCGATCTCGATCGCCCCGGCCCACGACGATCTTCACGGTCACTTCCCCTCGGGCAAAGTCACGACCGAAAACCAAAATCCTTCAATGTCCTGGACAATCTTGGCAAACTTGTCGAAGTCGACCGGTTTGACGATGTAGCAGTTGGCGTGGCGCCCATAGGACTGAAACACATCCATTTCGTCCTCAGAGGTGGTCAGCACCACGACGGGAATGCGTTTCAACTTTTCGTCGGCCTTGATTTCGGCGAGAACCTCTCGGCCGTCCTTTTTCGGCAAGTTGAGATCGAGCAAGATCAGGTCCGGCCGCGGCACGTCCCGATATTTGCCCTCTTTGTGCAAAAAGGCCAGGGCTTCCACGCCGTCCATCATGGTGTGCAACGTGTTGCGCACCTTGGAGTATTCGAGCGCCTCTTTGGCGAGCAAGGCGTCGGTGGGACTGTCCTCGATCAACAGAATTTCAATCGGCTGAAGCGGTAGATGTATCGACATCATGGCTCGGTCCCTCTGTCGGGAATGGTGAAGGAAAACGTCGAGCCCAGGCCAGGCTCAGACTCGACGGAAATGTGTCCACCGTGGCGTTCGACAATTCTCTTGCAGTTCGCCAGACCAATGCCCGTGCCCGAGTACTCCGTTCTCGTGTGCAGGCGCTGGAAGAGCACGAAGATGCGCTCGAAATATTTTTTCTCGATGCCGATGCCATTGTCCCGCACCGAGATCCGCCAGGCCTGGCCTGCCCGGGCAACGCCAATGTGGATGCTTGGCGGGGAGGGGCCGCGAAATTTCACCGCGTTGCCGAGCAGGTTTTGAAATAAGCGCACCATTTGCCCTCGATCCGCCACGACCGTCGGTAGCGGGTCTTGCGTGACGACGGCTTCCGTCTCGATCAGGCTCGTCTCAAGCGTTTTCAAAGCCTGCCCGAGCGCTTCGCAAAGATCGGTGGAATCAAAGTTGCCGCCTCGTCGGGCGATCCGCGAGAACTCCAGCAAATCGTTAATGAGTGCTTGCATTCGACTTACACCTTCAACGGTGTGGCCGATCAGCTCGTCGGCACCGGAATCGAGTCGTCCCCGATAGCGCTTCTGGATGATTTGGACGCAACCGGCCACGGCGCGCAGCGGCTCCTGCAGATCGTGAGAGGCAACATAGGCGAATTGCTCCAAATCGGAGTTGGAACGAGTCAGTTCCGCATTCAAGCGCCGCCGCTCCTCTTCGAGCAATACGATGTCGGTGACGTCTCGTGCCGCTGCATATAACAGCCCTTCTCCGGGCTGCGGCATGGGCAGTTCCAGTCGAGCCAGCGGTAGCTTCCGTCCCGGCACCGGTAGCGATTCCGAAAATTTGTCAGATCATGTCCGGATTCAAGCAGCAGCATCACATCCGCCGTCTGCTCCTTGTCGTCGGGATGAATAAAATCGCGGAACGGCTTGGACAACAGATCGTCTCTGGTGTACCCCAGGACGCGCGTGAAGGACGGGTTGACTTCCACGAAGAAGCCGTCCAAGGTGGCGACCGCTAGCAGATCCGTAGAGAGGTCGAAGTATCGAATCCATTGCCGGTCGGTGATGTCTTCGACCGAGAGCAGGATATATTCGCCGCGGCCGTCTCCTCCGGAGATGCGCCGGCCGTTGAAAAGCATGACCTTTCGGCCAAGGTGCGGAAATTCGTGATAAATTTCGAAATCGTCGACCTCCCTGTTCCGCAGCAGGAGTTTCTCCAGTAACTCTTGTAACGCGGGAATGCGCCAATGCTGATTGCCCAGATCGTAAATCAACCTGCCGATTGTTTCTTTGGGCTCGACTCCGAAGGTTCGATAGAAGTCTGCGTTCGCCATTTGCACCCGCAAATCGGCGCTCAGCACCAGAAGCGGCTGCCGCACCGTATTCACGATGCTGTCGGCGTCGAACAACAGAGCTCGCTCTTGAACGGACATGCACGGCCTTTCTCGTGGGTCTCACAACTCGCTGAAACAGCGTCTTTCCACGGCAGAACGCGGCACGTTGTCGGTATCGCTCGCCGACAACAGCAGCGCATCACCGCGGAGCCTGGAGCTTGAATACGGCAATCAACACTAGCTGTTGGGAGGATTGTGCCCGGCGACCGGGTTCTCGCCATCGACGAGAACCCCCGTGCTGCGGATGGGCAGATTGGTTAGGTGACCGTCCTATTGCCGAACTGACGGTCAGATAAGAAAAGAGGGCCATCCGGCCAACTCTCAAGGGTTCATCCTACTGGCGACAGTCAAGAAAAGATATGCAGCGGTTCCCAAATTCGAACGGCACTCTGCCTGGGGACATCACAATGGGCAAGCAGGGATTCGCCCCGCGGACCAACGTCGGTGACATTTAGGCTGTTAGTTAATATCCGGTGTTGGCGGTGCTGCCTCTTGCGCTTCGATGATGCGATAGAGGGACTTTCGATGCATCCCGAGCGCCGGGCAGCCGCCGATTTGTTGCCGTGCGAACGATGGATGACCTCGGCGATGATAGCCCGCTCCATTACTTTAAGATCCCCGCTGAAGGGGATCGTGATCGTGTACGGTGCGCGTGCCGATCGAGTCGGCGGTAACAATTCGGCCACACTGCTTGCAGTGACTTGGGTACCCACCGCGAACACGATGACTCGGCGGACAAAATTACTCAATTCGAACAGATTTCCCGGCCAGTCATACTCTTCCAGCAGGGCAAAGGCTTCTTTGGTAAAATCGAGCGTTTGATTTCGTTCGCGCAGCAGTTCCGCGCAGGCACGTTCCTTCAAGATGCTATTTACCAGCAAACCAATGTCTTCTCGGCGATCTCTGAGCGGTGGGACCTGAATCGGAACGACGTTGAGATGAAAATGGAGATCACTCAGCAGCGTACCGCTCTGCACGTCGTCTTTCAAATCGTGAGCGGCCGATACGGCGATGCGCGGAATATCGAATCGGACGCTGGCCGCCTTGACGCAGGAACCGGCCTGTCTGCAAAGTGTGCAGCAGTTCCGCCTGCATCCATTTGGGAAGCAGAGTGACGTTGCGCAAAAAGAGCATGCCGCCGGATGCTCTTTCGAGCACGCCAGGTTCGATCGAATTGCCATGATTGTCGCTCGCGCTTTCGCGACCGAAGAAGACATCTAACAGCTGGGGTTCGCCGACTGCCTGACAATTCACCGTGACAAATGGCCCCGTTGCTTCGGGGCTCAGCGAATGAATGTGGCGAGCAATCATTTCTTTGCCCACGCCTGATTCCCCGACCACGAGAACCGGCACCGGCGCCGCGGCGACACGCGCGGCCAAAGCCACGACCGGCTTCATCGCGGCGCTGGCTGCCGCCATCGAGACCGGTGATTGCCCAGGTGGAGCGGCAAAATCCACTTTGGCATTCGGCCTGGGCGTCATGCTGGCTGAGGCCCGGGCCAATGCACCCGCGATTTGCGTTGAGCTGAAGGGCTTCGTTAGAAAATCGACTGCACCCAGGCGAAAGGCGCTGACAGACGAGTCGAGTGAGCCAAATCCGCTGATCACGACGGCCGCCAAACTCGGCAGCACCGTGCGGGCTTCGCGGATCAAATCCAATCCATCAAATCCCGGCATCCGCAGATCGGTGAAGAGAACGTCGACCGGATTAGCTTTGAGCTTTTCCAGGCCCTGCCTGGGATTGCTCTCCAGCATCACCCGGGCTCCCTGTTGCTGCAACATCGTGCCCAGCAAGCGCAGGATCTGCGGATCATCGTCGACGACCATTATCGAATCACTCATATGCAAGAGATCCCTCCACGCAAAAGGGGCGTTTCGAACTTTCCCGGCGTCAAAGGCGCTCACAGCGCCGTTGCCGTGTCCGCGCGACTGACTTGTCGCGTCGGTCGCGAAATTGTCGGCGATTCACAGGTCCGTGTTGCGGTGCCAGGCCACGACGAGGTGGTTTGCTCCGTCGGCGGGTTCCAACCGGCCGATTGCCGTCTCTGTTCGCGAGAAAGTCAGGCACGTTTCAAGAAGGGTGATGTGCCGATCAATACTTTTGAGGTAACTCGATCTAGCCGTCGACAGTATGTCGCGCCTGCGAGACAGGGTAAAGGCCAACGGGATGGTTTGGCTGCCGCCGCAAGCCGCGAGAGCGCGACACCCGGCCGCGCTTTTGCCGAGGCAATGCCGCGTTTTCATACTTCGTCGGTTTTTCCTCGATTGGACGCGCCCCGCCTTCCGAAAAGCACGTTGGTGACTTGAGTTTCTGATCCGCCGATTCGTCCGCGCCGGTGACAGGTAAAACGTGTCGCACCGTGCACGGAAGGTCCGCATCGCGCGGAGGACCACTACCAGTTAGAATTCCGATTGATTTTTTGAAATCGATCAACACCGCTAAGCGTCTTCTTGCGGGTTGTCGATACTACTCATGGCGGTTTGGTGTTCGTCACCTTCCGCCGGAGCCGCACAACACCATGCCGGATTGTGCGGCTTTTTTTTTTGCGCGCGAGCCTCTGTCGCTGCGCGGCGCGACATCTCGCTTTGGCACGCCACTTTCGACATCAGACCTTCGGTAATTGATCGAGCCCTGCTCCTCCTTTCCCGTGGCGCGCCTGTCAACATCGCAGCTCGGCTGCGGAAAAGGAGCAGCCGCGAATACGTAATAGGCCGTTCCGGTGGGAGACGATAACTGGTCGGACTCGGGCCGTCTGCTCCCTTCCGTTGGCGCGCCGACTTGAAACAGTGCGCAAAATCGCTAAGATGCGTCACAAGAGCCAGTGGTCACCAACCTGTGCTGGTTCGAGACTTGTTGCAAACGCCCCGCTCTGCCGGCTGCCCCGCGTGCCATAAGCGATCGGCACTTGCAGTTCTGCATATCGGTTTCAAGTGCCACCATGAAAGTGACCGTACTCCAGCACATAGCCCCCGAGGGTCTGGCATCCATCCAGGATGTCTTGGATGCCCGGCAGGTTTCCACCGAGACCGTCCGTATCTTCGACGGGCATCCCGTTCCGCACGCGCTGGAGTCGGACGGTCTGATCGTGATGGGCGGCCCGATGGGCGTCTACGATCCCTTGCCCCACCTTCGAGACGAGCAAAAGTTGGTGGAGTCGGCGCTCAAGCAAGGCAAGCCGGTGTTAGGCGTGTGCCTGGGCAGTCAGCTTCTGGCCAGTGTATTGGGAGCCACGGTCAAGCCGAGCGGACGGCAGGAAATTGGCTGGCACCGCGTGACGACCAAGCAGGATCCGCTGTGGGAAGGCGTGCCGCCGTCGTTCGAGGCCCTGCACTGGCATGGCGACATTTTCGACATGCCGCCGGGGGCCAAGCCGCTGGCGTCGTCCGCCATGACCGAGAATCAGGCCTTCCAGCACGGCAAGGCGCTGGGCCTGCTGTTCCATCTCGAGGTGACCGAGATCGCCATCGACGGCATGGCGCGGGCATTTCCCGGCGATCTGGCAAAAGTCGGCTTAACGCACTCGCAACTGATCGAGCAGACTCGCGAGCACCTGCCGGCACTGCGAGACATCGGGGCAAAAGTGTTCCGGCGCTGGGTCAATCTTCTGGGATGAGCGTTCGATCGGCAATGATTGCTTGACGGCGCGAAGGAAACCGAAATCTCGGCGATGGACCGTCGACCGAGCGTCGCCCCTTCCGGTGCCAGGCCCCTACAGTCCGGCGACGACCGCTTCGCGCTCCAAATCATCGACGTTCTCGGTCAGTCGCGCACTGGCGTAGTCGTCGAGATACAAGCCCTCCACGATCGACCAGGAACGGCCATCCTCGGTTCGCAGCGGCAGGCCGAATATCAGTCCGTGCGGCACGCCATAGCTGCCGTCGGCGCAAACCGCGGCGCCGAAGCGGCGGCCGAACGGGGTTGGAGTGACGATCGAGCGGATGGTTTCCAGGATCGCCTGGACTGCGGTTGCCGCGGGGGTCGAGCCTCGCAGCCGGAAGACTTCGCTTTCGCGGCGGGCCACGGCGGGCTCCAGCACTTCATGCGGCCACTGCCGGTCGGCAATTACTTGGTAAGCCGGCTCTTCGCCGATGAAGGCATTGTGAAAGTCGACGAAGATTTTTTCGCTGTGATTACCCCACACGGTGACGCGATTGACCTCGGCGACCGGCACGCCGGCCTTTTCGGCAATCAGCGCGGTGGCCCGCATGCGGGCCAAGCGGTTTAGTGCAAACCAGTGCTCATGCGGCACATTGGGAGCCTGCTGCAGTGCCACCAGGCAATTGGTGTTGCAGGGCTCGGCGACAACCAGCACGCGGGAGCGGGCCGCCACGCGATTGATCACTTGCCCATGTTCGGCATAGAGCGGCGCGTTGGCCCGCACCAGCTCGAGCCGCGGCGTGTTCCAAGGCAAGTGACCGGAGCAGGCCAGCATGATGATCCAATCGGCGTCGGCGAAGGCCTCGTCGGCATGCGTCGTCAGTTGCAGATTGGCCAAGAGCGGATACGCGCAATTCTCGTAACTCGAGCTTGATCGCGGCCAGGAGTTGGATCGCTCCGTCCACGTCCAACAGCCGCAGGGATACGGGTTGATGCGGTCCGAACAGCTCGCCGGCGGCAATCCGAAAGACGAGTCCGTAAGCCACCCGGCCGGCGGCCCCGCTGATGGCAATCTGAATCGGCGCGGGGGGCTCGTCGCCGGGTCGGAAGTGCAGACCAAGTTCGGACATGTTCGCGTCTCCCCGAACGGCTCAGGAGCAGATTCACGAATTGTATGCGTTTCGACCGGACCGCCTATTCGGCCGCCAACTCCGTCGACTGGTGCTCGGTCGGCTCAGCCCGCCGCTTGTCGCGGACCATCAGCGAATAGAGTGCGGGCAGCACGAACAGCGTGGCCGGTTCGCCGGCCAGCAGTCCGCCCAGGATCGCCCGGGCCAGCGGCGCGTTGGCTTCGCTGCCGCGTTCGAGGGCCAGGGCCGCCGGAATCATGGCGAAGAAGGCCGCCAGGGCGGTCATCGTGACCGGCCGCACGCGAATCGACGCCGCCTTGCGAATCGCCTCGGTCGGCGTCAGGCCTTCGTGGCGCCGCAGCTCCTGGGCAAAATCGGTCATCAGCACCGTGTTGGCCACCTTGATGCCGACGATGAAGATGATGCCCAGCAGCGACTGCACGTTGAGCGCCGTGCCGGTGAAGTACAGCATCGGCAGCACGCCCACCAGGCACAGCGGCACGACCAGCATCACGGTCAGCGGCACGATCCACGAGCGATCGAGTGCCACCATCAGGAAGTAGATCAGCAAGCGTGGCCAGGATCAGCCCGATGGCCAGGTTGCGGAAGGTGTCCTGCATGCGGGCGTACTCGCCGCTGAGGACGATCTTCGAGCCCGTCAGCGTTTTCGCCTGGATGCTCGCGGATCGTAGGGCGCCCAGACGCCCGTTTCGATCGGCTTGCCGAACTTGTCGAGCACTTGGCTGACGTCGTCGGAGACGTGCCCCAGGTCGCGGCCGGAGACGCCCATCGTCAGGTCGATCGTGGGCTGCAGGTTGGTGTGATTCACCTCGGCCGGCACGCTGGCCCGCCGGAGCGTGACGATGTTCTTCAGCGGGATCGGCCGGTTTTGCACGGGGCTGGTGATCGGGATGTCGAGCAGCGTCTCGATCGATTTGATGTCCTGCTCCGGATACTGCACGCCGACGAAGTACTGGTTGTGCGTCACCGGATCGATCCAGAAATTGTGCTTGTTGAACTGGATGCTGGAATTGAACGCCGCCACCACGTTCCTCATGACGTCCGCCTGGTCGAGCCCCAGGTCGGCCGCCTTGGCCCGATCGACCTCGATGATGTATTCCGGATAGTCGAGCCGCTGCATGATCGCGGCAATCGACGACGCCGTCGATCTGCGTGACCTTGCGCTTGAATCGCCTCGGCGATCTTGTGGGCCAGCTTCCAGATTCTTGCCCAGGATGCGGATGTTGATCGGCGTCGATTTGCCTTCGTTCATGGCGCCGCGGATCATGCCGCCGGCGTCGAAGGCGAATTCCAGGTCGGCGAACTCGTCGGATTCGGCGAAGCCGCTGCCGCAGCATGCTCGACATACTCCTGCGCCGAATGCTCGCGATGCTCGGTCAATTGCACCTTGACCACGGCGTCCATCGGGCCGGCGTTGGGCGTGTAGGCGGCCGACCAGTCGGGCGTGACGCCGAGTTCGCTGATGATCAGCTCCAGGTCGTGCTCCGAGTTTCTCGCTGATCGAAGTCTTCGACCTCGGCGATTTTCCTTTCGGTCTCCTCGATGCGCGTGCCCGAGGGTGCCCGCACGTAGATCTCGAACGCGCCGGCATCGACCTCGGGAAAGAATTCGCGGCGCAGTATCGGCGACAAGAACCAGCGATCACCAGCGCCAGCAGGCCGAAGCCGCCGATCACCGTCATCCGGCGGATGACGCAGCACCCAGTTCAGTCCGACCACATACTTCGCGATCACGCGGTCGATCGCTCGTTCGCAGATGGCGAAAGCCCGGCCAATCGGCCCGCGACGCGGCGTCGAGCCTCCATGCGTGCCGTGGGCCGCGTGAGATTTGAGCAACAGTGCGCTGAACGACGGCACGAACGTCCGCGACAGGAAGTACGCCGCAGATCATGGCGAAAGCCACGGCCAGCGCCATCGGCCGAAACAGGAACTCGCCCATGCCGGGCATCAGGGCCAGCGGCGCCAGCACCAGGAACGTGCACAGCGTCGACACCAGTTCCGGCATCGCCACTTCGCTGGCCCCCAGGAAGGCCGCCTCCTTCGGCTCGAGCCCGAAGCCCAGATGCCGATGCGTGTTCTCCAGGCAGATGATGGCGCTATCGACCAGCGGGCCGATGGCCAACGCCAGGCCGGCCAGCGTCATGACGTTGATCGTCTTGCCGCACGGTACAAGCAAACGATGGCTCCCAGCACCGAGACCGGAATCGTCATGATGGCGATCATCGTCATCCGCCACTCGCCCAGGAAAAGCAGGATCACCAGCGAGCAGAGGACCGCGCCGAGCACGCCTTCTTGCACCAGGCCGAGATCGACGCCCGCACGTAGACCGACTGATCCATCACCAGCTTCAGGTCGATGTCGGGCCGCGAGAGCCGGGCCTCCATGTCGGGCAGCGACTTCTTCAGCGCGCTCGACCACGTTCAGCGTGCTGCATGCCCAGCTGGCGATAGACCGGAATGTAGACCTGCCGCCGGCCGTTGACGCGGACGATGTTGGTCTGGATGAAGTTGGCATCCTTGGGCGTGGCCACGTCGCGCAGATAGATCGCGTTGCCGTGCTCGGTCTTGATCGGGATGTCGCCCATCCGCTCGACCAGGTCGTACATCGAGTTCGAGTCGAGCGCGTAGTCGGTGTTGCCGAACTTGGCGTCGCCGGTGGGCAAGAACAGGTTGTACTTGTCGAGCGCATTCATCACGTCCAGCGGCGACAGGTTGCGGGCTTGCAGCTTCTCGCGATCGAGATAAGCCATCACCGCCCGCACCTTGCCGCCGTAAACCACCGGCGCCACGGCGCCCGGAATCGCTCATGATGAAATTGCGGACTTCGTACCGGCCGGTGTCGTACAGAATCGATTCGGATTGGGTCTTGCTGTCGAGCGCCACCAGGCAGACGGGCACGGTGCTGGTCGGATCGAACGGCAGCACCACCGGCGGCAGCGTGCCCGGCGGCAGATTGGGAATCGCGGCCGATGGCCAGCGAGTTGACCTGCGTCAAGGCGCCGTTGGGATCGGCGTCGCTGCGATAGTAGTTGCGGACGATGCTCGCGCCGACGATCGACCGCGATTCCTGCCGGGCGGTGCCGGCCGCCTGACCGGTCCAGCGCTCCATGCGGGTGGTGATGTCCTTCTCCATGCTCTCGGCCGGCATGCCGCTGTAGAACGTCAGCACCTGCACCGCCGGGCTCTTGAAGACCGGCAGGATGTCGATCGGGATCTATCGCAGCGACAATGCACGCCCAGCACGATGATCGTCAGCACCATGACGGTCACCGCGTAGGGATTGCGGAGCGACGCTCGAATCAGTCCATTCATCGAAGCGATCCCCCGCAGACGTTCGGCACGGTTGCGATATCAATCATGCGACGTCCCGCTCTGCGTGGATGGGGCTGCATTCTCGGCCGTCACGTCGACCCGTGCCCCGTCCTTCAAAGCACCATTGTGCCGGTAGACGACTTTGTCCTTGGTCGTCAGCCCGTCGAGGACTTCCATCCGCAGGCCGTTATCGGCCCCGATGCGAACCTTGCGCAGGTGGGCCGTTCCCTGTTGGACGACAAAGATGTCGGCTGCCCCTTTCTCGACAGTCCCCACCAGGCAGGAGGACGGAATCGTCAGGGCGTCGGAGACCTGGCTGAGCCGGATCGTCACGCGGCCGTACATTCCCTCGCGGAGCGTGTTCTTCGGATTTGGCAAATCGATCTCGACGCGCATGGTCCGCGTTTCCGGGTCTTCGGCGTCGGCCATCCGCGACACCTTGCCACTGAATTCCTCGCCGGGCAGCGCGTCGATTTGAACTTTGGCCGTATTGCCGATACTGATAAAGGGCACGTCGCGGTCGGGCACTCTGAACGACCACGCGCATCAAGTCGGTGCGGCTGACCCCCAACAGCGGAACCAGTCCGCCCTGATCGGGCGAGCGGATGAACGCTCCGCGAAAGAAGTTGCGTTTGGTGACGACGCCGCTATAGGGCGAGGTGATCTGGGTGTACTCGACAAAAACCTTGGCTTTGCCCAAGGCAGCTTGTTCCACCTCGACCTTAGCTTGTGCTTCGGCCAGGTCCGCCTGGGCTTGTTCCACCTTGGCCTCGGCGGTCACCACCTGGGCCTGGGCCGTGAGCACGGCCGCTTTTGCGGCGGCATGAGTCGCGCGGGCGGCCTCCATCTCCTCGAACTTCTCGTCGACCAGCCGCTCATCGATCGATTTCAGGTCATACAGACTCTTGATGCGAGCGTACTGTTTTTGACGGAAGGAATGCACGGCTGCCGCGCGATCGATTTCGGCCTCCGCCTGCTTGACGGCCGCCTGTGAAGCATCGCGCTGAGCCGCTGCGGTTGCGATGCGAGCGTCGCGCCTGGAGCACTTGGGCCTCGGACTGGTCAACGGCCGCCTGGCCTTGGTCGACCGCTTTGCTGAACTCGGGCGCATCGATCTCCGCCAACACTTCACCCTGCTGGACTCGAGACCCGATGTCGACGCTCTGCGTCTTCAGGTAGCCGGATACTTTTGCGAACAACTCGGCCGACTCGTAGGCAATAACCGAACCCGGTTGGGTCGTTTCTCGTTCGATCCCTCCGGCCGTCGGAGGCACCACATCGACCCGAACCACCCTGTACTCTTCAGCCCCCTTTGCGGGTTGCTCGGTCTCTTTCGCCGCGACCGCATGTGAACTGCTGCGCGAGACTCGCAGCGCGCCCGCCAAGCCCACGGTCAGCACGACCGCCAGGGCGATCCATTGCCAGCGTAATAATTTTCGGCGCATAGGCTTGTTACCTCAACCAGTCGGCAGCTTGTCCGCGGCAAGCAGCCGCGCGAAAACGGTACCAGGAATTGTAAGCCTGCCACGAGACGCACCGGGCGGAATCCCCAGTGCCGCATGAGCACCGGCCCGTCGAACCGCGAAGTCCGTAGCGGCGCTCTACAGGCAGCTCAGCACCGTAGCGGGTTACCGGCCGGAGAGAATTGCTGGTTGCAAGGGTCCATGGAGCGAGAACTACGTTCCCGCCGCGCAATAGACGAAACCGTGCGCCACGAGTCGGCTGACGACTCGCCTTGAGCCAGGCCGATGCCCGAACGTTTTGCAACGCGGCAATACCATGCTCTTCACGCATTCCGTTGAGTCCACAACGGATATCCCGATCCAATCCGGCAGAGGTTGAACCCGTCGTCTCCACCAGCATAGAACCGCGACGAGCTCGAAAGTGACGGATCGCGGAAGAACGCGGAGCGCAGCTGCGCAATCAGCGGTGCACTGGCCAGCGCCAGCGACAACCCGACCACCGTTGCAATTTGGCAGATTCGACCGACCATCAAACGGACCCTGGCCATAAGACAGGACTCTATCAGGATCGTATCTCGATTGGGTAACAGCCGCAAAACAACCCGTTAAACCTAACGAAGAAGTAAGCTTCGGCGCAAGCCTGGGCTTGGCCCGGCGGCACCCGAACCGGCATATTGCCCCTGGTAATGTCTAGCTCGGAAATATTCATTCGCTTCCCAATAAATCTGGCGGGGTATCGAATCGGGCAATTTCTGCCGCCGCCGACTCAAGTTAAGGCAATTGGAAAAGTCGCACTCATCGCCCCCGTTTCGATTGACCGATACGACTGTTACAGGCCGCCCGATCCGCAAAGTCAGCGCGATTTGCTCAGCGGCTTGCAAGGGAGGAATGATGCGATGCATGGTGCCGGCTATGCGTCGGTCCGCGGTGCGCATGCTGGTGGTTTGGGCAGGCCTGCTCGGCAGGGCAGACAATACGCGGGCCCTGGCTGCCCCGCTGCCCGAACCTGTCAACAATTTGTCGCCAGCGCCTAAAGATGGCGGTAGCTCGCCGGGCGTGCGCGGTGCCGGCTGCCACGACAGCCGATATTCCGGGTCGACCGACCACGAACCGCGAAGCGATTGATACGGCGGACGGCGATTTGCAAATCGTGCCGATCGATCTGCCCAGCGCGCTGCGGCTGGCAGGACTGCAGAACGCATCACTGGTCGTGGCCTATCAACGTACGTTGGCAGCCAATGCCGCGATCCAGCTTGCGGCGGCCAGGTTTTTGCCGAATCTCAACGGCGGCACGAACTTCGACGGCCACAGCGGCGTGTTGCAGCAGGCCAGCGGCAACATCCTGAACGTGCACCGCGACTCGCTCTATGTCGGCGCCGGTGCGGGTGCCGTGGCGGCCGGTACGGTCGGCATTCCGGGTGTGCAATTCAACCTGAATGTTTCGGACAGCATCTATACGTATCTGGCCGCACGCCCCGGCCGTGCCGCCGCCGCCGCCGCTCGTCAAGCGGCGACCAACGACCTGGAGCGCGACGTAGCGATTGCCTACGGCGAGCTATTGCGGGCCGAAGGCCAGCGGGCAATCGAGCGCGTCATCCGCGACGATTCGGCCGAAGTCGCCCGTGTGACCGCCGACTTCGCACGCGTCGGACAAGGCAAATTCGCGGATGCCGAACGGGCCGCCACGGAGTTGCACCGTCGCGACGCTGAGTTGGCCGAACTGGACGCTCGGGTTGCGGCAGCCTCAGCGCGGTTGGTGCAATTGCTCAATTTGCAAGAGACCGTGCGGCTACACTCGGCCGAACCGTGGATCGTGCCGCGTTCGATCGTGCCGGACGTGATCGAATTGCCCGAACTGTTGGCCACGGCACTCTATCAGCGGCCGGAGTTGGCAGAGCAACGAGCCGCCGTCAACGCAGCGATGATTCGCTTGCAGGGTGCCCGCGTGCTGCCGTTTTCTCCGCAGATTCTAGCCGGCTTCAGCGCAGGTAGTTTTGGGGGTGGCAGCAATCTTGTGACCAGCGGCTCTCCGCCCAACGGCGCAACGCCTGACAGTCCCCGATTCGGCGACTTCGCTCCCCGCAGCGACATCGATGCGATCGCCTACTGGTCGCTGCAGAATCTGGGCCTGGGCAATTATGCTCTGATTCAAGCCGCTCGGGCCCGGGTGCAAATTGCCGACATGCAGCGGCTCGTGGTGCTCAACCAGGTGCGGGCCGAAGTGGCCGAAGCCTACGCGCTGAAGCGAACGCGGCTGGCGCTC
Source organism: uncultured Planctomycetaceae bacterium (assembly GCA_963793635.1). GTDB lineage: Bacteria > Planctomycetota > Planctomycetia > Pirellulales > PALSA-1355 > CAWCAX01. The sequence goes on along the minus strand of CAWCAX010000004.1, from coordinate 1,369,025 downwards.
ATCGACGTTCGGCAACGCGCGGTCGAGTCGAGCCAGTTGGCCTTCGATCGCGATCTGCGGCGCACGCGCGCGGCCGAGGGCCGGCCGATCGAAGTGCTCGATAGTCTGCGGCTGCTCGATCGGGCGAGGATGGATTATCTCGCTGCCATCGTCAACTACAACCAGGCGCAATTCGAACTCTATCGAGCGATCGGCCGGCCGCCGGGAGACCTGTTGGTGCGACCGGTCGCTGCTGCTGCGCCCCCCGTTGAAGCCCAGCCTGGGAACAACGGGCCATGACCGCAGAAACCCGAAGAACAACGGGCGTCTCATCGCCCCGCGACGATCAGCCGCAGGCCGCTCGTGGGCCGGTCCGGCGGCTGTGCGCAAGTGTCGACAACACTCCTCCTGATGCTGGCCGCTGCCGCTGGTTGGATGCTTGCGCGGACGCTACCGTATCGCAGACCGACTGTATCGCCAGCAGCCTCCGGACTGGCCTATCAGAAACCGCGTGTGCCGCCGCCCGCCGCGCCGCGAGCGACAACGCCGGGCCTTTTATCCCCACCGCTGGCTGCCAATCCAATCGGATGGATCGGCGCCGACCCTTCCGGCGGCCAGGGATTAGCCCCTGCGGTCGTACCCGGGGCACAAGGTTTGGATGCCGAGCGGTCGGAGCAAGTCGCCTATACGGTTGCGGCCGCCAGCTCGGCCGCGCATGCGCCGCGGTCGTCAATTCATCCACAATCGCCATCCGACCCTGCGCTGACCGAAATCCTTCCGCCCATCGAAGTGGACCAGGCCGGCGAACAAATCCAAGAGGGACTTCGCGAGCCGCCGGCCAATTCCCATCAGCAGCGTTCCGGTCCGATTGCAACGTCCGCGTCCGCCGCTATCACGCCGCCGGAGGAGATTCCGCCAGGAGACTCTGCCCAGGGCGTGGCCAGCGTCTTCCCGACGATCGACGTGACGCCGATCGATCTGGTCGCTGCGCTGCGCATGGTGGACGTGCAGAATCCGCAGTTCCTGTTGGCGCAGTCTCGAGTGCTCGAGGCCGTAGCCCTGCGGCAGCTCGCGGCGGCACAGTATCTGCCGACAATCAACATCGGCACCAGCTACGACGGTCACACGGGCAACTTGCAACAATCCGACGGCAACATTCTGAGCGTGAAACGCAATTCGCTGACCCTGGGTGCCGGCGTCAACGCTGTCGCGGCCGGAACGGTCAACATCCCGGGAATCGTTTGGAATCAGAACCTGTCGCTCGTGCTGTTCGATTATTTGCGCAGCCGCCAGGTGGTCGCCCAACGGCAATTTGCCACGGCCTCGAAGCGGAACGAAGTTGGATTGGAGGTTGCCCGCGCATATCTCGATCTGCTCGAGGCCGAGGGACGCCGAAGCATTCAACTTGACGCTTACTTCCAGGCGTCGGAGCTGGCCCGGGTGACGGCGGCCTTTGCCCGCACCGGACAGGGGCGTCCGGCCGATGCCGATCGGGCGCGGACCGAGCAGTTGGACCGCGAGGCATTGGTCATCGAAGCCGAGGGACAGGCGATCGTGGTCTCGGCCCGGCTGGCGCAGCTTGTGGCGATCGATCCGTCGGCACGATTGCATCCTACCGACAATTGGGTGGCGCCCCACAATCTGGTGCCCGAGCCGATTCCGCTTCCGCAGCTCTTGGCGCTGGCGCTGGTTCAGCGTCCGGAGCTCGGCGAGCGCCGGGCGGCGATTCGGGAAGCGATGTTCGCCCTCAACCAGAGCAAGTTGCTGCCGTTCTCGCCGACCATCTATCTGGGTTTCAGCATGGACGAGTTCGGCGGCGGCAGCAATCTGGTGTCTGGGCCGACCGGAAGCGGCCCCTTTGCCAGCGATCAGCCGCGGTTCGGCGCCTTTTCCGGCCGTACCGACTTCGACGCCATGGCCTATTGGACGTTGAAAAACATCGGCTTGGGCAATCACACGCAAATTGCCGCGGCTGCCAGTCGGCTCAAGCAGGCCGATTGGCAGCGGCTGGGCCAACTCGAGCAAATCCGGATGGAAGTCGCCAACGCTTACACCCGCGCGCAGGCGCGTCTCGCGCAGGTCCGGACGGGCGAGGAGGCCGTCGCGGCGGCCCGCGATTCCTGGACCGAAGACCTGATCCGCATTCGCGGCAACGAGGGATTGCCGCTCGAGGCCGTCGACAGTTTGCGGCTGCTGGCGCGATCCCGCCTGGCCTACCTCCAGGCGATCGTCGAATACAATCGGTCCCAGTTCGAACTGTACGTGGCCCTCGGCCAGCCGCCGGCGGACGCATTGATTCGCCCTGCCGAGCAGCCGCCGCCGCAGCCCTAGCCGCCGGCGGCGGAAAACGGCAAATACTAAACGGCGGACTTCCGGCCGCTTTGAACCCGATGGACCGCAGGAGAGAGAGCGAGAAAGTCGGCTCACCGCCGACGTAAAGGCCCCCAGTCGTGAACGAGACGGACCAACGCCCTCAACGCAACAAGTGCGGCGCGTGGCAACACGTTTGCACGTTGCGCCTGCGCGCTGTGGCTGGTCGTGAGCCTGTTTGCCTGGTTGCACCCCATTGGGATGAATGCGACTGAACCGAAGCCGACCGCGGTTGCCCCAGCGGCGCCGCCGGGAGAGGGCCCGCCAGCGTGGACACCGCCCGCTGGAAGTTGTCCGGGTGGGCAATTGATTGATCTGGCTTCGGCCTTGCGGCTGGCGGAGCGGTGGAATCCCCGATTGGGACTCAGCCGCGAGGCCGTCCGCGAAGCGCTGGCGATTCACCGAGGCGCGCAATTACTGCTGGTTCCCGACCTGAACGCCGGCACGAACTACCACTTGCACAACGGCCCGTTGCAGACTTCGTTCGGCTTGATTCGCACCCTCAACGAGCAATCGGTTTATGTCGGCGGCGGTTCCGGCGCGCTGGCGGCGGGAACGATCGAAATTCCAGCAGTCCGCATTTTCACTCACCTTGGCGATGCGATTTTCGCGCCCCTGGCCACCCAGCAGGATTGGGCCGCGCGCTCGGCCCAGGCCAATGCCACTGAGGTCCTCGTGTTGCTCGACGTGGCCGCGCGCTATCTGCAACTGGCCGGCGAAGAAGCGAGCATCGAGGCCTGGCGGCAATCCTTGGGCGAAGGACTGGAGATCGCGCGCGTGACCGAAGCCTTCGCTCGTGTGGGGCAAGGACGCGAAGGCGATTTCAAACGGTCGCAGAGCAACGCACTCCTGCTGAAAATCGATTTGCAGCAAGCCGAGGCCCAAGCCAATGTCGCCTCCAACGAACTGGCCCGATTGCTGCGGCTTGACCCGGCAATCCGCCTGACGACCCTGCGGGCGCCGATCGAACTGGTGGTCCTCGTCGATCCTCGCACGCCGGTCGAAGCCCTGGTCGATCTGGCTCTGCGCAGGCGCTGGGAGTTGGCGGCCCAGTCGGCCCAAATCGCGGCCGCGCAGCAGCGCTACCGGCAAGAAAAGACGCGGCCCTTGTTTCCTTTGCTGTCCGTCGGTTTGAGCGGCGGCGGTTTCGGCGGCGGAAGCAATCAAACCTCGCTGGGCGTCAGCTCGTTTTTTCAAGCCTTCAGCGGACGCGACGACTTCGACGTGCTGGCCGTCTGGACGTTGCAAAACATGGGGGTCGGCAACATCGCGCTCACCAGGCAACGCCGCATCGAGCGAGATACGCTCTCCAGCCAGCGCGTGCTGATCGCGGCCCGAGTCCGGCGCGAGGTGACCGAAGCCCTGGCCGCCGTGCAGGCAGCGCGGCGCCGGATCGACTCGGCCGATTTGCAGCTCGAGGCGGCGCTGCGGGGACAAGCCGAGGAGCTGAACCGCACCCGAGCCGGCGAAGGGCTGCCGATCGAAGCGCTCAATAGCGTCAATCTCCTGGCATCGGCCCGGCAAGATGCCGTCCATGCGGTGGTAACGTACAATCTGGCACAATTTCAACTGTTTGCCGCCATTGGCGACAGGCCGGCAGGCAATACGCCCGACCCCGTGATGCCCCGGCCGGTCGTCGAAATGGTGCCGGTCCCACAGCGGGCGCCTGGTGCAGGCCGAGAGGAATTGCCCCGGCCGTGATGCGGCGCGCACGGCTCTCGCCGGCAGCACGCATTTTCAAGCCGCGGTTTGTCTAGAAGCCCTGGCGTGACGGAGCGGGTCGCGAGCGATCGACCGCCAACTGCACGCGATCGCCCGGTTGCAGTCGGGCAATCTGCCGCGGCAGGTCGTCGAGCGAAACGATCGGCCGGCCATTGACCGAAAGGATCACATCGCCTGATCGCAATCCGGATTGCGCGGCCGGGCTGTTCGGCTCGACGCGACTCACCAGCGCTTCGGCGGCGTGCCTTTGGTCGAGTTGGACTCCGAGAAACGCAATTCCGCTGGGCCGTCGCCCGAGCCAACTGGTGATCGAATAATTCCGACTCGACTCGGCCGCGGAGTCTTGCCGCGCACTGCTGCTGCTGATGTTGGCCGCGGGCGCGCTCACAGCCGCATTGCCCGATTGATCGTAATACGCGGCGCCGTAGTCGACCGCTGCCGGACTTTGGCGAGTGTTGGTGAAAAATTCGTGCAGTTCTTGGCCGCGAACCGTTGCCGGCCAGGCGCCGCCGATAACGGCAACCATCAGGGACAGAACCGCGCCGCGACTTCCCAGCGAGAGATCAATTTGCATGATCTGCTCCTTTGAATTGAAACTCGACGTGCTGATCGGGGGCATCAACCGACGCCCCTCTTGAGTATAGCGTACCGGGGCAAGCGAAAAACCGTCGTCCGGGGACTAGCGGGACGCGGCCGGACTCTCAAGATTTGTGAAATCATTCACAATCAACGCGATTCGGACGGGATCCCAAGAGTGCCAAATCATTCGCGCGTCGATGGCCGCTGGTGGCAGCCGAGCCATCCGTGACACCGTCGCGGATGGCTCGTGGCATTAACGGAGTGGGGGTTGGGTAGTCTGGCTGAAATGGAAGTGAAAGTCTGATTAAAGCGGTCGTCGGGCTTTTGCCGATTAAAACGCTATCTGGACGTTTCCGTGAGTTTACCCGCCGCCGAGCGCGTCGACGGGTGAGGGGCCGTCCTTACTTTTGGCCGACCCGTGCCCCTCGGGAGGCTCGCAACGTTACCGGGGACCGACCAGCGCGTCTGGAGGCCCTTAGACTGTGAGCGGCGGCTCGATGTCCTGGGTCCTGGTGATGGACCGCTGGGCAGCATCAGCCGCCCGCTGCCAAACCGAGCCTTCTATGATCATGCCAGCAGGGCGACGCGTTCAGATTTGCCTCATCTGCCTGGCTTTCGCGGCGCTGGGTGCGGCCAAATCGCTGGCCGAACCGGCGGAGGCGACCAGCGACCTCGAGCAAATCCGAGCCCAGCTCGCCCGGCAAGAATTCGAAATCCGCTTGCTGCGCGAGCGACTTAACCAGCCTCCGCAGCCGCAACGTTTGCCTCCCGTGCTCGGCGCCGACGCAACCAAGGTGGACACGACGAATGTGGACACGACGAACGTGGACGATTCCGTGATCCCGGCCACCGCCATGCTGCAAGAGGAGCCGCCAGGAAGGGTTGGCTCTGGAGGCTCCAAACAGGGTCCGTTGCCGGTCAAAAAAGATAACTTTCCAACCGTCAAATTGACCGGGTTCACGCAACTCGACGACGGAAACTATTCGCAGACCGCGGCCAACCGGGCAACGGTCGGCGATGCTCAAAATGGCGTTGGATTCCGCCGTGCCCGACTGGCCGCGTATGGTAAGGCGGCGGAGTTCACCAACTACATCATCGAAATGGATTTCGCCACCGCTGGCCGGCCGAGTTTCTTCGACGTGTTTGGCGAACAGACCAATTTGCCCTGGCTGGGCTCGGTGCGCATCGGCCAATACGTGCAGCCGTTCAGCGTCGATGCGATGAGCGGTTTCCGCAACCTGCCCTTCCTGGAGCGGTCGTTGCCGTTTCTGGCATTCGTACCGTTTCGGCGCGTGGGCGTCGAAGCCTACAACTCGACCGAAGATCAACGGTTCAATTGGGCCTATAGCGGATTCAAGACCGGCGGCTTCAACAACGCGCCGCTTGGGCGACGATCGCTACGCCACGGATATCGGCAACGTCGGCGGATACTCGTTCTCGACGCGGGCAACCTGGCTTTTGTATTACGACGAGCCGGCGGCCGATCGTTATCTTTGGCACATCGGCGGCGCCTTCGATTACAGCCGCTTGGGAGAGAACAACGCGCCGGGTAGCGGAGCGTCGGGCAATTCCGGCGGCGGCCCCTCGCCGTTCTATCAAAGCAAAGTGCTGCCCGAGTTCGGCGTGCTCGGCGCTTCGGAAAACTCGCAGAGTTACGGCAGTGCCGTCAGCGGCACGCCGACGTTCGTCGACAGCGGTAAGTACGCGGCCGCCAGCTTCGAACTCTATGGCGTGGAAACGGTGGCCCAAGCCGGCAAGTGGAGCTTTCAATCGGAGTGGATGGCGACGGTCGTCAACAGCGTGGTGGGGCCGATTTTCTATAACGGTGCCTACGCCGAGGTCATGTACCGCGTGACCGGCGAGCATCGACCTTACGACAAGGCGACCGGCGCGCTGAAGAATGTCATCCCCTTCAGCGATTTCTACGGACTCGGCCGCCGCGGCGGAATCTGCGGTTGGGGGGCGCTGGAGATTGCCGCCCGATTGTCGTACGTCAATGAAATCAATCCCACCAGTTTGAACGGCCACTACTACAACAGCGCCACCAACACGTTCACCGCCGGCTCCACGGGGCGCGTTGGAAACGGCCAACTGACGGATACCACTCTGGGCCTGACCTGGTTTCTGAACGCGCACACCAAGATCCAATTCAATTGGATCCATTGCATGCTGGACAACGTGGTCAAGGGCTACAGCTTGGCCGATCTGTGGGTCAGCCGGTTCCAGATCGATTTCTGAATCCGGCCCTTTTGCACGAAGCGCGCCAAACAAGGCGGCCAGCCGGGATAAGCAGTCCTCGCTCGCCGTCGAGATCGCGGCCGACTGCGCCGGACGCGGATTCGCGGGCTTAGAACTCGATTTGATAGCGGGCGGTCCAGACATCCATCACGCTGTAGCCGTGATATTGGCTGCTGAGCATGTTGTGGATCCAGTTGAACTGCACGCGCGTGTACTGATTCCAGTACCAGTTGAGTGCTACGGTGCTCTCGTTGAGCACGCCCGGGTTCGGGTTGGTGGGCGACGGGCCCGCGCCGCCGTTGCTAGCCGTCAGACCGGTCGGAAGTCCGGTGGCCGGATCGATGGCCCCCGCCCCCTGGTAGTTGGCCGGATTGATGCGATCCGACTGCAGGTCCAGATACGACCACCGAGCGGCGACCTCCCACGCACCCCACCCGCACATGCCGCGGCCGAAGCCGGTGCCCATGAACTCGCCCAGCGGCTTGCAGTTGTAGTCCAGGGCACCCACCTGCTTGTTGTAGCCGGCCGATTCGCCGGTCAGAAAATAGCCGCATTGGGCATAGGCGCCGCCGTACAGGATCAGCGGCCCGTTGTACTGCGCGACGGCCGTACCCAAGGCTTCCGTCTGCCAGTGGAACTGGCCCGCGTTGCCGGCGAATTCCAAGTGGTAAAGGCTATAGTTGCTGGCCAGAAACTGGCCGGTGTCGAGCACGTTCGGCGTGCCCGCGAACGTCGAAAAATTGCCGGCCTGATCGCCGACGAAGAATTCAGGAATGGTGGACGCACGATAAGTTTGGCCGCCGACGGTGCCTGGAGCGCCCACACCGTTGCCGCCAATTGCGCCGAAGGTATAACCGCCGCCGACATGCACCAGGTAGCGCCCCTCGGTCGGCTCATCCCAGTAGAGCAAATGCGACATGCGCGTGGCGACGGCCACTCCACCGTCGTTGCCGATCGAGGTGCCGAATCGGTCGTCGTTGCCCAGCGCACTGGATTGCGTCGCGGTACCGTTCCAGAACGACCAGTCGGTCGCAAAGACGCTGGCCGCGACGAGCGTCCTACCGCTTTCCGTGACGTACCAGTCCATGACACCCACGCGACGAAAGGGGTCGAAGGCGATGAACGGCGCCGACCGCTCGAGAAATTCCAAATGCCGAATGCTGGTCCAGGAGTCCATCGTGACGGGCATCCGATACTGACCGACGCGCACGTTGCCGATGGGCAGATTGGTCTGCTCACCCCACACGTCCATGAAGCTCGGTCGACCGGCGAACGCGAAATCCATTTCGATGCTGTAGTTGGTGAACTCGGTCAACTTGCCCAGCGCTTGCAATCGCGTGCGGCGGAAACCGGTGCCGTTTTGGATATCGCCGAGTTCGGCTTTGCTGGCGGCATCCTGGCTGAACTGTCCGGTATCGAGCTGGAAGAAACCGCTGAGCCGAACCAGGGGCATCTCGACCCCGGCCTGTGCCGCTTCTTTTTCCAGATTGGCGATGCGATCTTCGACCCCTTTTTCCGCGGTGCCGCTTTGCATCGAAGCGAACATCCCGCGCTGCTTCGGCCGGGCTAACATGCTCTGCTGCTGGGCACGAAGAGACGCTAACTGGGCCTCGGTTGACTCAAGGCGCTGCGCAACTCGTCAAGGTCGACAGCCTGGCTGCCCGAACCCTCATCGTCCGCATTGACCTGCGGGAGCCGCTGCGTGGCGGGAGACGTTGAGACGAGCTGAACTTGCGGAGACCCTAACGGGGCCCAGACACCGGACTGATTAGAACTACTGGCTCCCGTCGCAGCCGAACCGGGTTGTTGCGCTGCCGCCGAGCCGGCGGACAGGCCGATCGCGATAACAAGCAGGCCCGCCGCTTGCCATCCGTGGCAACGCATACATCCTCCCTGACGAGACGAGTCTTCTTAGTCTGCGCCGACTGCTTCCCGCGTCAAACTTGGCACTGCAGTCATCATCGAGCGAAGCACTCCGACCGATCGAAGGCGAGCAACGTCCACCGCAATGCTTCACTAAACAGAACGATTGACGGTCGGTACTCGTGAGTTTTCCGACTGGGAATGCTGTGCGCCGCATTTTCAACCGTTGTTGCGCCAGTTCTGCTCCCAGAAATGGTCTTCACCGTCCTGCGGCGGTAACGGCAGGCTGAAAAATCTCTTGCGGGGAGATGCCGGCTGGGCGTCCGGAGCGTTGGGATCGGCCGGCGGGGCCGTCTTGTGAAGCGAGCAGGCGCCGCCACAACCAAGCGACAGCAACAGAATGAACAAGGTTCGTTTCATCGTCCTGGCCCTCCCTGGCCTCCGACAACGGCATTTCCGTCATGTTTCGTCATCGGCGGGAAAGATCGGGTAGCGTCGATAATTCCGATCATGCTTGCCGGTCGTCGCAAGGACGAAATCGTCCTCTGGGGACGAGAATCCGTTATCCAGGTATACACTTGCGTCAGCCGAACCTGCACCGCGCTGGGCTACGCTCAACCCCTCCTGCTGGCATCAAAACCACCTGAAAAAAATGAGAATCACGGAAGAAATGTCAGGATTCAGTTTGCCCCCGAGAAAGTGGGCTAGGCTTGTTTCGACTGCGATGGCCCCTGCGGATTGCTTCGGCGCACAGCGGGCTTTTCTTATCACGAGTGTCGGGTGAGAAAGGAAATGAATTATGGACAAGAATCTAGGGATCGTGTTGGGACTGGGGCTGGGATGGCTTCTGGCGAATGGCGCGCCTGCACGAGCGGATGACCGCAAGGCAAGCAATCAGGGTCAGGCCGAAACGAATCAGACCGATGCTCGGCGGCAGGGAGCACTCGGCGTCTCGCTGCGCGAGAGCGATGGCCGGCTGCGCAGTGAGCGCGGTTGTGCTTGAGAGTCCCGCCGCACGTGCCGGAATTCGGGTTGACGACGAAATCACCAGTATCGACGCAGCGAATGTACGCACGGCGCAAAAACTGATTGCCGAGGTCGTCAAGCGACAGCCCGGCTCGCAGGTGAAGTTGGGCGTCCGCCGCAATGGCCAGCCGCAGTTCGTTCTGGCCACACTGGTCAGCATCGATGCGCTTCGCGGTCAGACTGCCAATACCGACAATGATCATGTGAATCGTCGGATTCTGGCGCTGCAGCGGCAGATTTCGCTGCTGGAGCAAACCGTTCGCGAGCGTCGCCAGGAGGGTTCGGACGTGTTTGGGGGCAATGGCGACAACGGCTGGTATTACCAGGTCCAACCCGACGACCCAGACCAGGGAATTCATGACTACGGCGCTCGCGCCCGGGACGGCCAGTAACGGCCGAGCCCAGCCGGGGTCACTGCTCCCGCCGGGCTGAAGCTGTCGCGCACGAGTCGTGTTTCACTTGCGACCCCGGGTTGCCGTTCTTGAAACGGGCGGCCCGGGGTCGCGTGCTTCGTGGGCAGGTCGATTTCTCTTTTCGACCCGACGAACGCCGTGCGCCAAAAGACCACCGACCCTTTCGACCGGCGGTTCGTCTTACGATCTTGCATCGGCGGCGAGTTGCTGTAGTGTCTGAATTGCTGTAAAAATTGAATTGAGCGCCGGCCCAGTATCGCAAACCCGTTCGGGTGACGGTCGGTATTCCAGTTCTTGCAAACAGCTACAGCACATCGGGTTCACGTCGGAGGCTGGATCAATGAGACTGCCAACGTGTGTTAGTGTCTGGGTGCTCGTCGTCGGCGCACCATTGCTCGCCGCGGCAGCGGACGAAATCGTGCGCCCGAGGATCTGCGCTGCGACTACCTGCGAAATCCGCTCGGCATCGACGAACTGCATCCCCGATTGAGTTGGAAACTGGCGACGACTGAGCCGCAGCGGCGCGGACTCAAGCAAACGGCGTATCGAATCCTTGTAGCCAGTAGCCGATCGGTGCTCGAACGCAGATCGCGGCGATCTATGGGACTCGGCGCGGGTCGCCACGGATCAATCCGTCCACGTGACGCAAGGCGCGGCGCTGGAGTCCCGCAAACGGTACTGGTGGAAAGTGCGCATTTGGGACGATCGCCAGCAGCCTTCCCCCTGGAGCGAGCCGGCCTTCTGGTCGATGGGATTGCTCCAGCCGGCCGATTGGCGGCAGGCCCAGTGGATTGGGCTGGACGTTGCCGATCCCGACCAGCTGGCCCTGCCGGACTTCAAGGCTGCGAAGTGGCTTTGGTTTCCCGAGGGCAATCCGGCCGTCGACGCGCCCATCGAGTCGCGCTTTTTCCGGCGGCTGGTTTCATTGCCCGCCGACCGCAAGATTCGCCGGGCGCAATGTTTTCTCGCGGGCGACGACCAGTGCGTGTTGTACGTGAACGGCGAGCCGGCAGGCATGAGCCGCGGCCATCATAATCAGTCGGTTGCCGACATCGCGGGCCTGCTGCGCCCGGCGCGAATCTGCTGGCCGTCGTTGCCACCAACCAACCGGCTGACGTCAAACAGAATCCGGCCGGCTGGATCGGCGCCGTGAGTATCGAGTTCGATGCAGGGCCGCCGTTGGTCGTGCTTTCCAATTCCGACTGGAAGAGTGCCAAAGCGGCCCCGGACGACTGGCAACAACCGGGCTTCGACGACGCGGCGTGGCTGCCCGGCAAAGAACTGGGAGGCGTGGGCAGCGACCCTTGGCAGGTACCGTGGCCCGAAGTGGCCCAGGGGGAACATCGGCATTTGGCTGCGCGGTATTTGCGGCGCGATTTCCCGGTTGCCGCCGATAAGGCGGTACGCAGGGCGACCGCGTATGTCTGCGGTCTGGGTTTTTTCGACCTCTACGTCAACGGACAATTGATTGGCGACCAGCTCATGAACCCGGCGCTCACCGGTTACGATCAGCGAGCTTTGTACGTGACTTTCGATGTAACGCCTCAAGTCAGGGCGAACACCAATACGATCGGGGTCGTACTGAGCAACGGCCGTTTCTTCGCACCGCGTTTCAAAGTTCCGGTGCCGACGAACACCTATGGATATCCCAAGTTGATCGCGCTGGTGCATGTCGAATTTGCCGACGGCTCCGACCAGACGATCGTGAGCGACGGAGCTTGGAAAGTCAGCGCCGCCGGTCCGCTGCGCGGCAGCAACGAATACGATGGCGAAGACTACGACGCGCGCCGCGAAATGCCGGGCTGGTCCGAGCCTGGCTTCGACGCATCGAACTGGTCGGCCGTCCAACTCGTCGAACCTCCTGCCGGCAAGCTCGAAGCGCAAATGGTCGAGCCGATCCGCGTGCTGCACCAGCTGAAGCCGGTGCAAATGCGACAACCCCGGCCCGGTGTGTGGATGGTCGATTTTGGCCAGGCCTTCTATGGCGTGGTGCAACTGCGGACATCGGGTCCCGCCGGAACCAAAGTCAGCCTGCGCACGGCCTTCAACGTGTTGCCCGACGGAACTCTCAATTTCCATAACGACCGCAGCGCCCTCAACACGGATGTCTATGACCTCAAGGGAGACGGCGTGGAGATCTGGCATCCGCGGTTTCGCGGCAACGCCACGCGCTGGGCTCAGGTCGAAGGCTTTCCCGGCGACACCGACGGCCGACAGTTTCACGGGTCTGGTGACGCACACCGACCACGAAGCCGGTGGGCAGTTTTGCCTGCTCCAATGAGCTGGTGAATCGAATCTACGAAAATGGCTGCTGGGGCACGCGGCTGCAAAACCGCAGCGTGCCGATGGAGCCCGACCGCGACGAGCGCATGCCCTGGTCGGGGCACCCGGCCAAGACATCGGAAAGCGAAGGCTGGGTCTTCAACGTGGCCCGCTTCTACGACCACTTTTTGCACAACTACCGCGTGCATCAAGGGGCGGACGGCAGCCTGCAAGAGATTTTGCCCCCCTACTGGACGTTCAACAGCAAGGACATTGTCTGGCCCAGCGTGGCCACGATCATTCCCGACTGGTACTACAACTTCTACGGCGACGACCGGCCGCTCCGCGACAACTTCGAGATGATGAAGCGGTTCGTGCGCTATCACGAGCAGGCGCATCTGAAACCCGATGCGACCATGGATTTCTGCGCCTACGGCGACTGGGTCGACACGGCTTCGATCGGATCGAATGCCCGCAACGGCGGGGCCACGTCCCGGCCGCTGATCGGCACGGCGTACTTCTATCACAATTGTCGCATCGTCGAGCGCGCGGCCCGCTTGCTTGGCAAGCCCGACGACGAGCGCGATTTCGGCCAGTTGGCCGATCGCGTGCGCACGGCCTTCAATGCCCGTTTTTTCGATCCCCAGTCCGGCATGTACGAAAGCAAAACGCAGTGCGCGTAGGTGTTGCCGCTGGCGTTCGGCCTCGTGCCCGAGGAATACCGCCCGGCGGTCGTCAAACACCTGGTCGAGGACCTTCAAGATCAGCACCAAGGCCACACCTCGGTGGGCCTGATCGGCATGCAATGGCAGATGCAAGTGCTGACCGAGGTGGGCCGCGCGGACGTCGGCTATCAAATTGCCGCGCAACGGGACCGGCCGAGCTGGGGCTACATGGTCGACAAAGGGGCCACCACCATCTGGGAGCGCTGGGACACCGACACCCAAGACGGCGGCATGAACGGCGAAAGCCAGAAGATTCTGTCCGGAAACTTCGAAGCCTGGTGCTACCAAACGCTGGCCGGCATCAACTACGATCCCGAGCGTCCCGGTTTCAAGCACATCGTGCTGCGACCGCATCCGGTGGGCGATCTGCGTTGGGCGCGTGCCTCGCACACGTCGATGTATGGTCCGATCGTGAGCGATTGGCAACTTGTCGACGGCCGATTTCAATGGAAGATCGTCGTGCCGCCCGGCACCACCGCCACTGCCACCGTGCCCACCGCGCAACCCGAGTCGGTGCTCGAATCGGGCGGCCCGGCGCGCAAAGCGCCGGGCGTCAAGCCGCTGGAGGCATCGGTCGAGAGGGCGCCCTTCGAGCTGGAACCGGGGACGTATCGCTTCGAGGCGGCGCGGTAGCGATTCGCGGTTTTCCTGCCGCCGCTCCGCCTTATCGCCCCAACTGGGCCAGGGCGCTGTGCAAGGGAGTGCTCGAGATTTGTATCAGACCTTCGAAGGGCTGATCCAGGTCGACGACTAAAAACACCGCCCCCGCCACAGATGCGGCACAGATGAGCAGCGTGACAATCACCGTGGCGTTGCGCGGCGCGAACAGGCCGAAGCTCAGGAACAGGCCCGTCAGCCAAAAGGTCAACACCACCAGAAACGGACGCGGCAGCGAACTGTCGGCACTGGCCTCGCTGAGCTGCCAGCGCGTCTTGCCCAGATCGGCCGCGATGGCAAGTGCCTGAGTCTGAATCGAACGATCCATGTCGTTCCGCGGCGCAAGGTTGCGGATGGCGTCGTACACCGTGTTGCCGCTGGCCGACAATTCCGCCGCATCCAGTCTGATCGGGCCCGACCCATCGGCCGGCCACAAGCCGTCGATGAGCAATTGCGTCGTGCTGCGGAGGGCCTCGCGCGCATCGAGGGCCTCGGGTCCGTAGTGGGCCAGCGCCCGGTCGAGCAACACGACGTTGGCGGCCAACTGCTGAAAACCGCTGTTCTGATTGTTGAATTCGCCCGTCGCCGCGGCCACCAACAAGCCCAGCACCAGCGCGGCCATCGATCCGATCAAGCCCGAGGCCAGACGAATCACATCCTGCGAATCCTTGGCCAGATGCTCCTCGGGCAATCGGCCGCGCAGAAACACGCCACCCAAAGCGCCCCCCAGGGCGCACAGGAAAACGACGGCAGCAATTTCAAGCGAGCTCACGAGGCTGGAATTCCTGGGGACTCAAGGGGTAAGGGACTATGAAAGAGCCGGGAGTGGACACCGCGCGGGTTGCCGAATCCGATCCGATCTTCTCAGGGTAACCAGAACATTATGCCTCGTCGGTGGTACGCATCGCCAGACGGTTTACGGCCTTTGCCCCGGGATTCGTTCGACCCCGGCGAATCCGCTTGGCGGGATGCTTGTCCTTTCAGGTGCCGTTCTGATGTGGGCCTTTTTTGGAAAGGGGGTGATCCGATTCTATTGCTCAACGGTGTCCGTCGGGCTCGCTGTTCAAGTAAGATACAGGCCGATCGAGAATCAGCCGATTGCTGAGTGGCGGATTATCGGGTAAGGGGCATTCTTTCTTTGAGGGGAGCGCATGGCAACAAAAGGCCCGCTGAGGTGGTTGACGCTGTTGTTGCTCGCGGCCATGCCACTGGCCGGCTGCGGTGAGAAGACGGCCCAGGGGACCGCCAACGGCGTCAAATTCCAGATCACGGGGGCAGCCGTCGGAAAGACCAAGCTGCACATGGACGGGACGAAGCTGTTCATCAACGACAACTACTACGGAACCGCCCTGGCCGGCGATACCGTTGTGGTCTCGGATAGCGGCGTGACCGTTAACGGCACCGCACGCTCGAAGGAGACCGGCTCCTAAGTGCTTCTGGGCAGACCACCGGGGATTGACTCATGATGGGTGGTGTCCGGAGAGCCAATGTGCCGGTCCCCCCGCTCCGAGGCGGGTTCTGGGATCGGGACCTAAACGCGATTCGATGCACCGGAGTAGCCGCAGGCGCGGGCGGCAGGTGCCGTTATCACATGCCGACCGCCAGGACGAAGGCCGCAATGATTCCGGCGCAAAGTAGGCAAAGAGCCAGAGTCGACAGCAGGCGCTCATGCTTGAAATCATCAGGCACCTGGCCCGATTCGTGTTTCACTCCCTCAGCTCGACCTTCCACCGCCTTTAAAGTGGACGAGACCATTCACCACCACCACCGTCATACTCGATTCCGGCCGGACGAGCAACTAACCGCCCCGATTGTCGTTCAAAGTGTGGCCGGCGCCAGGATTGCGATCCCGTTGTAGCGGCACTCTTGACCAGCCCAGAGTATGCGAAAGCCCTGCCGGATCAGGAAGTGTTCTGGGGCAGTTCGATCAAATGCTCGCAGCAGAAGGCCCGTATCGATGAGGCAGGCCATTGGTCATGGTCACAATAGAGCTCGGCCCGCGAGAAGGCACCGACGGGCGAAGGACCACTCGTGGCGACTGCCCTAATCAAAGCCATCTATGCGTTGCACGCGCACGACAAACTCGTGCCAGTCGTTGAATGGCTGGTGAAGAACGAGGTCAACATCGGCCGCACCACAGACTACGGTGAGTTTCCGCTCGGCGTTTCATCACGCCTGGGCCGGTTTGAAGTTGTCCGCCACCTTCTTGAAGCAGGTGCCGATCCATCGCAGCCCACCGTGGTCGCACCGGTCACGTCCCATTGCGAAGGCGGTTGGTCGCCAGGGAGCACGGAGGAGCTTCGCGCCAAGCTGTTCGAGCGGCTCACCAAGATCACGCAGCCAAGCAGGCAGCAATCGGTACGCCCGACGCTAGCTGCCTGACAAGGAACCGGCCACGTTCGTAAACGTCGTCTTGGCGTTGGTGCCAACTGTTTTGATCGATGCCAGACAAACGACCATAATTAGCGCCAGCATTACGGCGTATTCGACCGCTGTGGGGCCGTTTTCGTCGGTGAGCAGATTTCGTAATCGCATCAGCGTCGGAAGCATTCTAGCACCTCGATGAAATTGGAAAATCGTCGACGAAAGAAGCATAGTACACAAAGCATCCCGGCTCCTTTCGAAATCGTAACTCCACACGTGTCGATATAGATTCATGGCCGTTGACATCCGGCAGGGCCCAACGAGTCGCTGCAAACCGCATAATCGTTACGCGAGGCGAAATTTGTCAAGTCAGTCGAATCTCGAAGATCAAGTGGTTGCAGCGTTGCGCAGAATCGCCCGGGCAATCGACCTCCACTCGCGGGAACTGTTACAACAATGCGGACTGACTGCGCCCAACTATTGACGATGCGGGCTGTGGTGGAGTTGGAACCGGTAACGGTTACCGCCTTGGCCGCGGCGGTGAGCGTTAGCCAGGCCACGATGACCGGCATACTGGATCGGCTGGAGCAACAAGATCTAGTAGCACGCACACGTGGCCAGGGAGATCGCCGAAGCATGTTGGTCAGCTCGACTGAGCCGGGCAAACAGTTCGTGAAGACGGCGCCCGCGATCCTTCAGGATCGTTTCCGTTCGGAGTTGTCAGAGCTGGCCCCGCGGGAACAAACGGCCATACTGGTGGCGTTGCAACGGATCGCCAGGATGATGGGCGCTGAGGAGTTGACTGCTGCTCCGATCCTCACGAGTGGTGCTGAGGGATTGGCCGATCCCGATATCTAAGCGTGGCGGTTCACCGAGCATCTGACCGAAAGTGCCTATACGTCTCGTAACCGCCGCCGATATTCACGTCAGGCAGACCAGCCTGCAGCAGAATCCTGGTCGCCAAGTAACCGCGCTGCCCGGATTCGCACGTCGAGGTTGAAATGCGCCCTCGTCACGGTAGCCGCCGCGGCACTCAATGCGTCAGTGCGTAGAACAGCCAATTGATGCTGATCTGATACACGTCTTCGCGCCCCTTTTGCACGGTGGGCGACGTTTCGCTATGGGCCGCATTGCCCAGCGGGTTCAGAGCGGTCGGAGGGGACGACACTTCCCAATAACACCCGTAATCGTTCGGACAGACGAGAATCGCCGGCCGGCCGTTCAAATAAGCGCACTGGAACGGCTGCATGAACTGCTCTTTCAGTTCCGGCAAACCATCCAGCTTGTAGACCAGATCGAACAGGCCTGCGAAGTCCTTGGTCTCTTTCAGCATCAGCTTCATTTCCGCGCCGGGGATCAGGCGTTGCACGTTCGCCGGCACCGAGTCCATGAACGGTCCGGATCCGGTGCAATCGTCCAACAGCAGCGTGCCGCCTCGGGCCAGATACTTTTTCAAATTGACCACTTCGTCGTCGGAGAATTGGAACGGGAAATGGCTGGTGAAATAGAGGATCGGGTATTCGAATATTTCCTTGCCGGTCAATTCGATGCCTTCATTATCGAGATAGATCGGGAACTTGCCTTGGGTGCGTTCGCGCAGCTGATAGAAAAAGTAGGGCAAGGCGGTCGGATCGGTATTCCAGTCGCTTTTGGCCTGCGGCTTGACGCGCCGCACCACGACCTTGCCGCGCCGGTTCTTGTTGGCGTTTTGAGGCGTCTCGAGCGTCGTGCCGTCGAACGTCGCCAGCTTTTTGCCGGCGGCCTTCTCCAACCAGTCGCCGCTCTGGGCCGCTGCCGGCTCGGCCGCCCCGAGCGAAAACGCGAGTCCGGCGAGAATCATCATCGTCGTGCGAAACATATCCTTTGCCTCTGGCAAAATCGACGTGAGCGATTTCGATGTTATGGGTGTTTGCTTGAAATACCAATCGGCATAGGAGCCCACGGGCAGCATCCCGTGGGCTTAACGGACGCCAGGGTGCCTATCCACGGTCGACGATTCTTATTTTCTCCACGTTGATCCCTCGAATCGCCGGTCATCTCCCATCCCCTTTTCGCGAACTGCCGATGGGTCACTTGGCCGTCGGCCGCAGGTACAGTTTGCCATCGACCCAGTTGGCCAGGTCGTGGCGGTTGCCATCGCCCGCGTCCATTACGGACAGCACCATTCTGCGTGCCCCTTCGAGCCGATCGATCACCAGCGTTTGCGGCTTGGTGAAGCCGTTGACAACGCCCGAGTCGGCCCGTGGCTTGTCGTCTACGTAAATGCGAAAGATCACCGAGCCGCGCCCTTCGGTGCTGCCGTCAACACCGACCGTGACTTCGAATTTTTCGAATTGGCCGTCCAGCGGATATTCGATGAACGAGACCGCGTGTGCACCGATGCCGCTCTCGTAGGTCGTGCCGCCGATCGCCAGTGGAGTGCCGACGGCGCTGGTGTCGGTCTGGATGCTGCCGGCGGTCTGGCGAGTGTTGATGGCTCCCCATCGCGCCAGCGGCACATGATCTCCGGCAATCGGCTCGAGACGATACCCGGCACAGTTGCCCGGTTTGTCGTACTGCAGCTTGACCTGATTTTCGCCGGCCTGACAATGGGCCAGCACAAACATCGATTCGCGCACGCCGGGTTCGTTGCCTTGCCCTTTGGTCAGATTCCAAGGGAGCTCCGCGGCAGCGTTGAGTTGCAGCTTGAGGTTCTGTCCCTCACCGTCGAAGTACCAGCGGCGGCGCAGCAGCACGTCGCCGGCCTGCGGTAGCGTGAAGCTGAAGCTCTCGCTTTCCAAGCCTTCGACAAGTGGCTCGCGGATTTTTCGGCCCCCCGGAATCACGCCGCCGCGGACGGTTTGGGTGATTGGGCCCGTGGCTTGATATTTTGCCCGCCGTACGGAATCGGGCTCGGCTAGATACAGGTCGAGAACCACCGGAAAACTGCCGTCGGCAAGCTCCAATCGGCGCAAGTCGTCCAGGAGTTGTTCCAGGGCATAACCGTCGGGCAGCCGCAGCAGGACGGGCAGCGGAGTGCAGCGCAAGCCCGGGCTCAAATTGACCTCAAAACCGAAGGCGTCGCGGGCGGTCGCGGCGCTCCAAGCCGCGGGCAGCTTGTACACGGAGAGTCCGTCGACGGCCCGCCAGATGGCCGTCGTCAAGTGGCCCGCCTGGTCGCGATACACAAACGCCCGATTGTCGGTGAGGCTGCGGCCGGGCAGGGTCACGCCGGTCACGTATTTCCAATCTTTAAGGAAGGCGCGTGTGGCGGTCATCGAGAAGTACGACGGCTTGGGAATGTGATAGGGCTGAAAGGTTTGCAGTTCGGCCGTATTGCCGTAGCTGGCCCGATAAAACACACCGTAACCGTCGAAGGCAAAACCGGTGTTGATCAGATTGAACTGATGTGCCCCGACGCCTCGCGAATCGAGAATCAGGGCGGCGCGGGCATGATAGGCGGCCTGCCTGGCAGGGCTCAGGAATTCGCCGATTCCCCAATCGAGTTCGGTGATGCCGACCATCCGCTTGGTTTGCGGGATTTGCAACAAGTCGTTCAGCTCGTCGAGAAAACCTTCCATGTCGGCATGCTCGGGGGATAACTCACCCAGGTTCATCTGCACGGCAATCTCGTCGAACGGCAGCTTGTGCGCTCGGGAATGCGCGACAGGTAGCCGAGCGCCTTGTCGAAATTGAAGCCACCGGCGATGACTTTGGCCTGCGGGCTATAGAGCTTGGCCCAGCGCTGAAACATTCGGAGCATTGCGGCGTAGCGCTCGGGGGGCAAGCTCTGCGGTGCCTCGTCGAGGTCCGGGTTTTCCCAAAAGATCCAACGGTCGAACCGGCCTTTGTATTCGCGCTGAACGTTGCGCACGAACTGGCTCCAATCGGCCAGCCGCACCGGCGCTTGCAGCATGTTGGGAATCCAACGCGAATAGGTCCCTTTTTCGATCGAGTCAGTGGCTTCGGAGCCGGCCCAATCGGCGCTGAAACCGACCACCGGCACGACCTGAAGCGCATAGGGGATCTTGGCGTCGTCCAGCGCCCTGGCGGCGGCGGTCGCTTCGGCCTTGACGGTTTGCAAAGCAGCTTCGGGCTTGCTCGACCGCGGCAATCCCGTCTTGCCAGGCTTTCAGTTGTGCGGCGAGCGCCGCCTGGTCGGCCGTCACGACCGCTTCGGCATCGGCCAGGGCCTTCTTGGCGACGGCCAAGGCTTGCTCGGCGGCCGCCGATTCGGCCTTGAGCTGTTCGAGGGTTTGGGGTGGGGTGGCAGCATCCTTGGCGGCCGTTTCGGCCTTGGCTTTGGCCTCGTCGAACTTCTTCGAGGCCGCGTCGACCGCCGCGCGCAGCGGCTCGAGCGCTTTGGTCGAAGCGGTCAGCTTAGCCGCGGTCTGATCGTGGACCTGTTTCGCCGGCGGCAACTTGGCTTGCAATGCCGCAGCGTTCTGTTCGGCCAGTAGGGCGGCGGCTGCGGCTGCCGCAGCCTTGGCGGCGATCGGTTCCAGCACAGGGGGCAAGGCCGGTATGTCGCGGCGTTTTTTCAAATCCTGCTCGAACCAGTTGTAATGAAACAGGTAGGGAGCCCCCTCGGTATTGTCCCAGTCGAAGTACATTTTTTCGGTCGTCAAACCGAGCGACCTCCGCAGCCCCAAGAGGTCAGTCAGCGCTGCGAGCGGCTGCTCACCGAAGTATTTCCGCGCGTCGAGGACCAGGATGCAGGACTTCAGCGGGGTCTTGCCCACGCCCGCCACTTCCAGATCGTAGATTCCCGGCGCCAGAGATTCGATCAGCACGGCCGGCTGGCGCAGTGCCGGCCGGCAGGTTCAGATCCAGCTTGCCGGCGTGGGCCTGGAAACCCTGATAGTTGTGCAGCGTGTAAGTGACGCGCCAGATGCGCGTCGGCGGCGGCGTAGTTGGAGAAGGTCATGCGCAGCGGCGCGCCGGGCGGATGGATGTGGGTTTCGTCCGGAAACTCGACCGCGGCGGACAATTCTTCCTCGGGCCGGATATGCGTCACGACACGGATATTGTCGACGCGAATCTCGACCGGTTGATCGCCGCTTTCGACCGTCAGGTTCAGCGCCAAGTTGAGCGGATACCAGGGCTCGTATAAGAACGACCGGTTTTTTTCGCCGTGATGGGCCGGAATTGGGGGGGCGGCCACGGTGACCTTTTGCCATCCTTTCCAATCGATCGTGATCGGCTTGGCCCAGAACAGATTGTACGGCCGGATCCAGATGCCCGTCGCGCCGCTATCGATGAACCAGACCTGAAGCGTCGCAGGCCGCTCGCCTCCCTGGACCATCATTTCGATTCGTGCCACCTCGCCGCTCATCGCCGGGTGCAGCAGCACCGAGTTGTCCTCTTGCTTCGGCTTGACTTGGATCGAAAGCGCAGTGCTGCGAACCCTCGGCGCCGCCCGGCACGATCTTGGCTTGGGGCGGCGTGACTTTGCCCGGCTGATAACCGTTGAAGGTGACCGGCTCTTCGAAATCCTGAAACACGCCTCCCTGCCGGGCGTTCTTCAGCACGATCCGACGCGTGATGCGCGCCGCTGCGACACTGGGATCGGTAAACGTCACGTCCACTTCGATCGGACCGGGCGGATTTTGCTTGGCCAGTTCCGCCAACGGGAACTCCGCGGTGGCGTAGCCGCCGGCCGCGACCGGCAGATCGATCTTGCTGCTATGGACCGGTTTGTGCTCGACATCATAGGCCAGCAGGGTGACCGATCCCCGTTTGAGGTCTGCCGTGTGCCCGTTACCCACCGACACGAACACGCTGCCATCGGCAGACAAGCTGCCGTCGGCCTGGCCGCAGCGGAGCTCCATCGATTGTTGATCGGCCGCCGCGACCTGGGTTTCGGCGGCCAGGTCGTCGATCCAAATGCTGCGCGACACCGGGGCGGCGCCGGGCACGACCGGCGGAGCATCTTTGGGGGCGGGGCCCGGTTTGATGCCCAGGGCGAGCAGCTTGACCGGGCCATCGATGTTCGTGGTCGAACCCTTGGTGCCCGAGGCTTGTAGTCCTTCTCCCAGCACGGGTACCGAGAATCGCCGCCAGCCGGCGAAATCGAGCGTGCAGAGCGTGGCTTGGGAGAAATGGGCGTTTCGCTGCCAGGCCGGCAACGTGAAGTTGATGTGGTCTTCGAAGTATACCACAAGCTCGTCGCTGGTCTCGTTGCCTTTGACCCACAGCCATAGCCCCAGCGGCTTGCCCGGCAGTTCCTGACGCGACCAAACAAATGCGGCGCGCCCGGCCTGATATTCGATCTTCAGCGCTTGCTCTCCAGAGTGCTTCTCGGCACGGTCGTAGCTGACCACAGGATAGTTGCGCGGCAGCAGGTCTGTCAGATGCGGCGAGTAATACAGCTCCAGGCTGCGGTACAGCTGCGGATCGCCCTGCGAGGCAAACCACAGGCCCGTGTCGCCATGTTCCAAGCTGCTGATCGGTACCAGGGCATTCGGTTGGGCAAACCGCAGAGACGTGTTGAACGAAATACCGTGTGCTTCGCTGTCGATGCCGACTTCGAGCGTGAACGGGCCGATGGCCGTCGACACGTCCGGCGTGACGTCGATCTGATGCTGCTTGGGCACGTCGGCCGCGGGCACAGCGGTCTGACGGTTCATCACGACGTTGTCGTCGGCTTCACGAATACCGAGCGTGAGCGGAACGTCGCGCAGCTGGCGACCCTTGAAGGCGTTGAGGCCGAGTAGGAATTGGACTTTGCGGTCGGGAAAGGCGCCTTCGTGCGCAAGGCCGTATGTTTGGATCGCGGCGGTTTCGGCTGCGAAGTAGATCTCCGCGCCATAGTCGATTACCGCCGCCGAATTGCGCAACACGAGCTCGATGTGATGCTGCTTGGCCGGTGCTTCGATCTTTTCCAGCGGCACCCGGACCTGCCACGGAGGCGCACCACGGACCGGCAGTTTGACGATCGTCTGCCACAGCGGCTTATTCTGCGCATTGAGCAGCGTCAGAGGAGCAGCCAGTTCCTGCAAGCCCTCGAGCGGCGCCGAGTCGACGGTCAGCTCGACCTGGGGCAGCCCCTCGACCCAAACCACGCGCGTCTCGACGCTCGCCGCGCTTGCCGAGCGCCAGGGGGCCAACAGCGCCAGACAGCAGCAAATGCCCAGCACGCGTTGGTCGGCGCCGTCGCGGGCTTGATTTAGGGAGTTACCTGAGCGTTTCGAGTTCATCACTTGGTCTCCACCGGCGCAGCGGGCGGGACTGGCGCCAGCAACGTGAAGCTGCCGCCGGTCACATGCCACGGAGCATTGACTTGAAACGTCGCATGGCCGAGATCGCCGGACCGATCGACAAAGAACATCCGCCCCTTGTAGAAGCTGATCGGAACAATCGGATCCTGGGGCAAAACAAACCCCGGCGTCGGCAAGCCATCGGCGGTCGGCGGCGAAGGCGGCCTGAACGGCGATTCCGCGCCGTCGGCCAGCCGCGCCAGCATTGCCCGGGTATTGTGGAAAAACAACACCTGATCTCCCAACAGCACCGGTTCGTAGTCGAATCGGCTCTCGGCCTGCTTCGACCAAACCGTGTTGCCGGTGGCACGATCGAGAACCACCAGCGTGCCACCGCGACAGCCATACACGATTTTGTCCGGCCCAACCACGGGGCAGCGGCAGAATTCGTCCTTCAAGTCCACGGACCAGCGAGCCGTGCCCGTCTGCACGTCGACCGCCATTGCGCGACCTTGCTGATCGGCCAGATAAACGACCCCCTGATCGACGGCGGGGGTCGAATCGGTAAGCGGGGCCACGGCAATTTTCCACAGGGGCTGCAAATCGGCGGCCCGATAGTTGTGCAAGAATCCGTCGTCGGTGATGAAAAACAAGTGCTCACCGTCGCAGGCCAGCGAACCGTAGACCGTGCCCGAAATGGAGGTCTCTTTCATCACCGTGCCGCTGGCCAGGTCGAGTTGCACGAGTTTGTCGGCATCATCGGTGACGAAGACGTCTTCGCCGATCGCCACCGGGCAACCGAACAGTCGCTGTCCCAGGGAGGCCGACCAGAGCTCGGTTCCCGTATCGGGGTTGAGGCAATACAGCTTGCCGTCGTTGCCGCACCGTAGCAGCAGCCCTCCATAGAGGGCGCCGAGCGGGGTGTAGCCCAGGCCACCGGCTCGTCCCCAGTACAGGTCTTTCGCCGGCTCGGACAACGTGTGGGCCGTGTTCTTGCCAAAGCGCGGCCGACGTAGAACCGATCTTCCGAAACCAGGATCTGGGCCAGCGGCGCCGCCCAGTTGATGTCCTCGGAGTTGCTTCCCGGTTTGACGATCGCCGGAAGATACTGTTCGGCCAACGTCTTGGTCCGCTTGTCGACCCGCGTGAAGTCGCCCATGTAGGTGTTTTGACCGTCGGGGTCGGCGAACCCGGGGGTGCCCTCGCGTCCGGAAAGGGGACCATACAGTTCCACTTCGGTCAGCGTGCGCAGTCGGGCGATCGAGTTGACCAAATCCAGCTTGACCAGCGAGGTCTTGATTGGCGGGAATTTCACTAACCGGAACAACTGACCATTGTGCCGCACGCTGGCCATCAGACGGTCCTTGCCGGTGTCGGGATCGATGGCGTAAATGTCGAAATGCGGAGTCGTGTTCGCCGGGTCGTAGGCGTTGAAATAGAGCGCCACCGTCGAAACCCAGCGCGGTTCTTTCAGGCCCAACGAGATCGGCAAATGCGGACTGCCGCGATTGAAAGGCTGGATGTACCAGTGGCTGCCGATGTCGTTGAGCCGGCCGTTCTGCAGATAGGACGATTCCACAAGATTCAACGGGCCGGGCAGACTGGGAATGAGCACCCGGTTGGGGGCTTGCTCGCGCAGGTTTCCGACTGGGTCGTATTTCTGGGAAAACAACGGATTTTCCAGCACGACGGGCTTCAAATGATAAATCGGTTCGGAGAGCAGCGGATTCACGCTTGGAAAGCGAATCTGCCGTAGCGTGGCCGTATCAATCAGGATCTCGCCGGCCTGGGCGGAAAAACCAACCGCCAACTTGCGGCAGTTGCTGCCGTTCTTGATGACCACTCGGCCGAATCGCCAGGCGCTGTCGGCCTGGAAGTGCGCGGCCACCGAGTCGGGTTCGTCGCTCTCGGTCATCACACCGGCCAGCAAATCGGGATGCTTCGTGTCGTCGGCACTGCGATAGAAGAACTCGAATACCCAGGTGGCATGGGTCCCGAGAAAGCCGGTAACCTCTTGTCCCACAAACGGCTGGCCAACTTTCAGACTGCGGCTGCTCTCCCGGCCGAGCGCGTGATAAGCGACTTCCGGCCCTTGCCAACCGTCGGCCGTCTCGGCGTCGCCGTTGATCAGGCGATTGACGCCCAGCCGGACCAATGCGTCCAGGTCGCCAGACTGGTCGTGACTGCTGGGCCAGAGTTTATCCGTGAAGTCCGGGAACGTCGTGTCATAGAGCGGTAGAGCTTGCCCCGTCAGCTCGTTGAACTGGCCGAGTGCGTTTGCCAGAGCGGCTTGCCGTCCAGATCGAAGGCATAGACGCCGCCCCGGTAACCGCCGAGAAGCAACTGCTGCGAATCGGGACTGAATCGCAACACCTGGCCCAATTCGGACACGTTGAACCGCTTGCGCAATGCACCGTCTTGGCGCTAAACACCGACACCAGGCCGTATTCGTCCAGCATCCCCAGAAAACGGCCATCTCCGCTGAGCTCGACGACGGTGGGCATCGTTTCCAGAGGCCCGCAACGGCAGCGCTCATGATCGACGCTGTCGTAATAGGCCAATTGGCGCCCATCGCGGATCAAGCGCCGCTCGCCGCCGAGCGAGTACAGCCCTAGATCATACTGCGCATCGGACAGCGTCTCGAGATCTGCGGCAAAGGCCCAGCGGCGATCGGCCGCGTCGGGCGTGGTCCGCGGAACGTACAGTACCGGCCCGGGTGCGTCGGCAGGCCAACTCAGCCGCGCCTTGATCTTGAAACCGTTGGCCACGTTTTTGTGTTCGTGCAGCAGCTTGCCCTGGAGGTTGCGAATGACCAGGTGCGTATCGAAGACCTGCCGGTCCTCGTAGCCGGCTTTCGTGAAATATGAGCTGGTTTCCAGTTGCGCGATTCGCTGCTGATCGGGACTCAGCACGTAGCCGTGCAGCGTGCGTCGCATGACGCTGTCGCCCACGTCTTTGTCGGAGTATTCTTCGCCCTGCCACTGGGCTACCGTCTGAAATTGTTCATCCAGCAGCCGCATCGTGTCGCCCATGTTGTGCAACAGCAGCTTGCGCTCGGGCAGGTATTGGAAGTCGATCGTGGAGAGCGAGTAGTTGTCGCAGCCGATAACGTCGCCGGGATCCATATTCAACCGAGCTTGCGATCGGGGCTGATTATCGAGCGACAATTGATACAGCCGTGCACCGGCCGACGTGTAGGCATAAAGCCGGTCCGCATGCACGCTCAGGCGATTGGCCCCCATCTCGGGCAAGTGGCGGCTGAATCGCTCCGTTCCGTCGGGCTTCAAAGAATACAGGTTCTTGCCATGCCCCCACGTGATGGCATAAACATTTCCGGCCGGGTCGAATTGCAGATCTTGCACCAGCTCGTTGGTGCCCAACCCGGCGGTCGCCGCGGGCTCGGCCGTCGCTTGCGCACTCTCCGCAACCTGATCGGCGCCGTAGTGCGCAACCGGCAGAGCCGGCGGCTCGGGCAAATCTCCCAGCAGCGCCTCGATATTGTGCTCCAGGCCGGCGGAATCGTTGGCGATCAGGCACAGCGTGTCATGGGCGTAGTGCAGTCCTTTGCCGGCCACTTGGATGCTGGGACGAGTCGGCAGGCCGGGGCTACCCAGCGGAAGCACGCTCAAGTAGCCATGCTCGGCCAACTGATCCACCAGGAACAAGCTGTGGCGACCCCCCAGCAGAATGACCGCTTCATCCACGATGGTCGCCGGACCGATCACCTCCTGGTGACTGTGCCAACTGTGAAAACCATCGCCTAGCGGATCCTCGGCCTTCGGATCGCCCGAGGGATAGTGATAGACACCCCGCTCGACGGCGACGCGGGCCTTGAGCCCGCGCAATTCCAGCCGCTCGCGAAGCTGTTCGGCCAACTTCGGCGCACCGGGGATCGCTTGGGAGGGCACGATGACGATCGCCCCGGAATTTTTCAGGAAATCGCGAACTTCGTGCGGATAGGGAATTTCGGGACGTTCGGAGGCCAGCAGTTCCAAGCTGGCCTCGGTCGGCGCGACGTAGGGGATATCCAGCACCAGCGTGCGGCCGCTGATCGACTCGCGCAGCTCGACATGATGGCTGCCCGACTTTCGCGATTGCGGCAAATCGAGTTCCATCTGCAGATCGCGCCCCAGCACACGATAGAAGGTCTGCGTATGGCCGCCGCTTTCGAGCTTGATTTCCATTGGAAAGACCGCGTCCAAAGCTTTGCCCGACTCGCCCAGCAGCGTCGCGGCCAGCCGCAAACGCCCCGGCTTGTCGCTCTGGGCGTAGCGCGCCTCAAGTTTTCCGATCCGCTCGGGCAAGAAGGCGACCATGGCCCCCTGCATTTGCCGCATGTCGAGCGTCACCCGCACCAGCTCCGCGCCGGAATCGGACGCGCCGGCGGTCAACGGAAGTTCCTGCTGCGAGAGCAGGTCATAGGCCACGCGGCCGTGACGGGCCGCGATTTCGAGCGGCATGAGCACTGGCTTGGCCATTTGCTGCCGGACGGTGTGGCTGTAGTCAGGATCTTCGAAGTTGGCCATCACCAGGTAATCGATGGCTCCGCCGTCGCGCCAACTGGGCCCGACCTTGAAGGGCCCGCTGGCGGCTGGCTCCACGTTCCACTGCTTGAGCTTGGGCCCCAGATAGTCGACCGTCGGCTGCGACTTCTCAAAGACCTTGTTCAGCTCGTCATCCTCCCAGGTGGGGAAATAATTGTCTCCCACGAAGTAGCTGTTGAGCGTCCAATCCTCCAGCTTGACGAGGCCCGGGATGTCGAGCGCACTGTCGCTCTCGACCACCACTTTCTTGCCGGCCGCGATCGCATCCTGGAGCCGCTTGACGACCGGTTCTGCGAGTTCTCCCTGGAACCGCACGCCGGGCACGAACAGCACGGCAAATTCGTCGAGCGACTGCTGGATGGTGTCTTCGCGCAGGAACGCGGCCGGATAACCGAGTCGCCAGCAAGCAATCCAGATGGCTTCCGACTGGTTGGCGACCGGCAGTTCTTTGAACTGGCTCAGCGCATGCTGATTCTTGGTGCTGACGATGCCGACGTGCCGGCCGCTGTCCTGAGTGCGATCGATGATTTCCCCCAACGGTCTGAGCACGTCCAGATTCAGCCTCCGGGTCGTCTCGCGGCCGATGGCCGTGCCAGAGTTGGGACCGTCGTCGAAACTGTGCGGCAATCCCCACTGGGCAACGCCGTTGGCGCCTTGCGCTAACAGGGCGAAGGCCATCAGGCGCTGGTATTGGCCGTCCCAATTGGTACGCGCCTCATGCACCAGCGGCATGTTGACATACAGCGTTTTGCCCTGCCCGGTCCGCAAAATCTGCGCCAGCATGGGCGTGCTGACCCAAGCCGTGGAGTTATCGGCGTAGTGGATGTGCGAAATGATGTCGAGCGACTTGAACAGGTCCGGCGGATAGCCGTTATAGAGATCGTCGTTGGTGCCCGGACTGGACCAGGTTCGCAGGTAGGTGCCGAACCGGGCTAGCGGCGCCAGCGCTTTGCCGACTTTCACCACGCGCTCGACGTAATCGGCCCAGCCGAGTTGCTGCCAATCCTGATAGGCCAGATAATGACTCAGGGCCTCGGGATCGCGCTGATTTTTCGGCCGCTGCAAAGAACGGTTCAAGTCTTGTTCGATCTTGGCCGGCGACAGCCCCAACTTGGCTTCCGCCAACCGTGCCCGCTCGTTGCTGAAAAACTTCTGATGGCCGGGCACCAAGCCGACCACCGCGCTTGGATACATTTCGTCATACAGGATCATGCCGTCCATTGCGGGCGAATGGCGCATGGCCTGGATCTCTCGCGCCATCCAGCGCTCGGAAGCGTGGATGTAGCTCTCGATGTAGCGTGGCAGGTGAAAATCGCCGTAACTCAGCCAGACGTCGGCGTATTGCAACTGGTTGCGGACGCAGGCGTTCAAAATCTGCTCGCGCGGCGTGGGGGCATACACGCTCTCGGGGGGCGGCAGCCGCGCGTCGCCGGCGGCGAGCTCTTCGCGCCAAGTCGCACCCCGCAGGTGGTGATTGGTGATATAGCTCATCAGATC
This sequence comes from uncultured Planctomycetaceae bacterium, assembly GCA_963793635.1. Lineage (GTDB taxonomy): Bacteria > Planctomycetota > Planctomycetia > Pirellulales > PALSA-1355 > CAWCAX01. The sequence goes on along the minus strand of CAWCAX010000004.1, from coordinate 1,339,608 downwards.
GACGCGCGTGTAGCCCAGCTCGGCCAGCGTGTGCATGGCCCGGTCCAGGTCGATCGGGTGACCTTCGAGCAGGCCCGTCTCCAGCGTGTTCATGGCGCCGGTGTACTTCGAGGGCTTGACGACGTGAAACAGACTTGGCTTCTGCCGCGGGCACAGTTCCAGTTGGAAGCCGACCGAAGCGATTTCCGGCGGCAGATTGCGAACGCTCAGTTGATACGTGCCGGGAGACAAGTTTGCCGTTCGCGGGCCCGGCAGGCGCAGACTCTGCGATAACCAGGCCTGGCCGGAGTCTTTGAACGACAGCGTTTCTTCCTGGCCGTCCGGATGGACCAGTGCGAGGGTTCTGTCCCCCGCCGGCCGGTCTTTCTCCGAACGCAGGACCAATTGCAGTTCGATGTCTTCGCCGGAAACGAATGCCGTCCGGCCGCGGTTCGAGACGAAACTGGCCGTGCCGGTCTGATGGGGGTCGATAATGCAACCCTCGATCTCGCCCACGAGCGACGTGCTCCGCGCGGGATCGTCCGACTCGATGATCTCCGCGCGAAACACGACGTATCCGAGTGCCCTGTCGGGAATCTGAAATTGCAGCTCCCCCTCGTCGCAACCGTTTTTCCAGCTCGATACTGCCAGCGGCCGCCAATCGCGCCAAGCCGGGTTGGATGGACGGTAGGGCGAGTAGCTCATGCGAGCCTGCGGTTTTTTCAGCCCCTTGTCGGGGGTTTCGAGCAATCGCAGCCGGACCGTCGCCTGCGTACCACTTGGGTAAATCGGCTCCGACCATTCCAGTGCCAGCAGCCGCACCGCCTGTTTGTCCGCGGTCGAGTTGTCGGCCAGGAAATATTTGTACGGTTGGCGCGAAAAGTCGCTGTCGACGGGCAAGAAAAAGTCAGCGGCCGGTTTCTCGTGGCTGGCGACGAAGTGACTGTCGGAAAGCGACGCGCCGAAATTCATTTTCTTCTTGAGCGGCACGTTGCCGACCCCTGCCGTGAGTCCCGTCATCGAATTGATCTGGCCGCGAAAGGTGCGGTAAGGAATGACAATCGTCGCGTCATGGGCTTTGATTCCGGCCACCCGAGGCGCTTTGGGCCCCGACAGATCGACCTGGCCGTCGGGGCGCAGATGAAATGCCTGCCAGCTCGGGTAGAGCAAGTAACCTTGTCCGACCTGGTTGGCGGGCAGCCACACGCTGAGCGGATAGTACGCTTTCTGATGACTGAGCACGTTGGTCAGCGGAGGAATCGGCCGATCGGGTACGGGGGGCGACTGCGGATCGAGCGTGACGGCCGGGTCCGGCAGGTGCGCGGGATCGATCCGCAGCGCCGCGTCCATGCTCAGCAGGCCGAGTTCGGCCGCAACCAGTCGAAACTCGTCCGGGCCGCGCTGTGCGCTGTCGACCGCGTGTAGCGTGACTTTGTACATTTGCAACAGCAGCGTGTTGCCGGCGATGCGGATCGAAGGGTCCGACGAAGCGAGTTGCCCCTCGGCCGACAACGTGAACTTGTGATCGCCCGGCTGAATCAGATGTTCGCCGGGCGCCAGTTGGTCGCGCTCGATTTCGAGTTCGGCGCCGCGGCCGATATATTTGCCTTGATAGAATCGCTCGAAGAAGAACTTACCATCGACATGCGCATTGCGCACCCACAGCACACAGCTCTCGCCGAGCAATTGCTCGTGGCTGCCATGGGCATCGAACACCGTGCTCGTGATTTCCTGGATCTCTTCCAGATCGCTGACCAGCTTTCCGCTTTCGAAATCGGTGACCAGTTTGACGATCACGCGCGCTTTCGCGGCATCGCCGGCCGGTTGTTCCTGCCCGCGGACCGACGCAGCGGCGAAAAGCGCCAGCGTCAGGGCCGCGCCGAGTGTGAACTCCCGTGGCGCCGACAACCAGACAGGATGGCAGAATAAGCGTTCAATCATGGGTCGGAGTCTGGGGTTTCTGAGGAGGAATCGTCCGCGGCGATCGGCCGCCGAACGGGCGACGGGTGCGATTCTTCGTCTTGATAGGGAACTTTGGACAGCAAACGGAAATAATCGCCGGTCGCCTGGCCGTGCTCGCCGCGCGCCGAGGGTGCCCGCGCGCCGGTGACGACGACCGCCTCATGCTCGTTGCGCACCAGTTCCCGGCTGCGAAGTCCTTCGGGCGCCTTGACCGAGGTTGCCCGGACCGACTTGGCAATGCGCGACTCGCGCAAATCCGGCGCGCCGCCAAAGCCAAGCTGGTTGATGGTCAGGCCCGATAGTTCGGGTTGATAGACGAACAACGACAACCTGCGGGAGCGCGTGCGCTGCTTTTCCGGCGTTCGATTGTCGAAGGCCTCGACATCGAAGCTGATCTTGTCGCCCGGTTTGAGGTTCAGCCCGGCGAACATTTTTTCGAAACTGACGACCGCATTGCGCTGCGACGGCGAGATGAGCCGCTCCACCTCGCCCTGATCGGTGACCGAGGCCGGATTGTCGACGGTGCTCTTTTGCCAGCGCAGGACCAGCCGCGTTACGCCGTAATCGTCCTGGGCCCGGGCGCCGAATCCGAACAGCTCGACCGCCGTTTCCAACAGCGGCATGTCTTCCTTGAGATGCCGGGGGAGCAGCACCTGGGGCTTTTCGTCGTTCTGCAATTCGAAATCGATGACCAGCGGATCGTCCATCGCAAGTCCATGAACGTCGCGCACCTGCAGCCGGCCTTGCCGCGATTGGTTATGCACCAGGTTGGTCGAGGCAAACCGGCCCACGGTCTCCAGCGGCAGTTCCTGGCCGTCGTCCCAGGTGATCGTGGCCGACTCCAAGTCCTTGGAGAACGTGAATCCGAGGGTCATGCGCGTGCCCGGCAACCCCAACAACCGCTGTTGAATGCCTTCCATGGGCCGCGGCAACAGCCCGGTATAACCGGGATACGCCAATTCGGTTTGCATGTTCACGAGCGTGGGCGATGTGGTGAACACCAGGTGGATCGGTGGAGTTTCGCGCTGGCCGAATTGGAAAAGGAATCGGTGTTCGGCCTCGACGGAACTGGTAACCGTCGAGCGAACCCGGCCGTCGTCGTCGGCGCGGAGTTCCGTTTCTGTCGGCGGCTGATCGTCAATTTGACTGACGAGTTTCACCGACGAGTAGCCGCGCTGCGCGAAATGAACTCCGAGTTCCACCTGATCGTTCAAGCGGTGAATGTGAGTCCCCGGCTCCGGCTCGACACTGAATGCGACGGGAAAAAAATAATCCTGGGCGGCCAGCCACGAGCGGTGGATATTCTCGGCCACTCGGCCGAAGGCAAACCACGGCGTGCAGCCCAGCACGATCCAGACCACGAGCCATGCCGCGAACTGCTTTCGCCGTCGGTCGCGCTCGCGCCGGTCGAGCACCGACTCAAAGCCGAACTGCAAATCGGCCTGTGCCCGCTCGATCACCTGTGCGGCCAACGGCGAGGGGTGGTCGTGATGCAGAAAATCCCACGCGCTGACCACCCGACTGTTCAGGTCGCCGTGCAATCCCTCCATGACAAACGCTTCGTCCAAGGGACGGCGAAAACGCGCGTGCTTCAGCGGATAGAAGCCGGCCAGCCCCAGCGCCGTCAGCAGCAGCGCCGCAAACAAGCCCAGGTTCAACAAGGCGCCGGGCAGCCAGCCACCGAGCGACAGCAACCCCACGACGCCAGCCATCAGCACCCATGCGGCCAGGTGATAGCCGAGCGCCGCGTTGAGCAGTCTGCGCCGCACCGCGGAGAAGCGGCGCAAGCGCTGTTCGAATTGTTGCCGCTGGTTGGTCATCTCACGCCATTCCTTGCCGTTTGCGGATCCAGCAATCGATGCTGACCAGTAGCAGAAACGCCACGAGCACCAGCGGGCTGTTCCAGACTTCCAGGTCGCGCTCGACGATTTTTCGCGAGGGCACAGCGCCGAGCGTCTCGATCCAGGAACTCGCGCCCCCCTCGACCAACTCGCCGCCGGCCGCTTTGACTAGCCGCTGCATGCCCGGGCGATCGACCGAAAGATCGACGAATTCGCCGGCCGATGCGCCGGCCAGAAACTCGCGCTGCGACTCGAACTTGCCATGCTTGGCCGAAACCTTGTAAGACCCTGGTTGCTCGATCAGGATTCGCGACTCGTAGTAACCCGGCTCTTCGGGCAGGTCGCGGGGGTATTGCCGATAGGACCGTCCGTCCGGCCCGGTGACGGTGACCACCAGTTCGGCATTGCGGATCGGGTCGTAATTGCGGTCTTTCAGATCGGTGGTCAGGACGAGTTCCTGACCGACCTGCGGCGTACCGTCGGCCAAGGAAACCTGCGGCGTGTCGGGCCGGCGGCCCGGCGGCGGCGCCAGGTAACGCACGATGTTCGCCATCAGCATGGTCAACGGAGGGTCTTCGAACTCGCTCTGCAACTGCCACTGCCAGAGCGTGTCGACCGCGGCGCCGACTACTTTTCCGTCGCCCACCGCGATGTACCCCAGGATCGGCACTTCCTTCTCGACCGGTTCGGCGCCCTTGCCTTTGAGCTTGACCGTGCGCGTCAGCAGGGGCACGGCCAGCGGCTTGAACCGGCCGACGTTGTTCGACCCGTCGAGTTGCGGCAAGCCGACCAGGCGCTCGTGGTTTTCGGCCGCTTCGGGCAACAGTTGCAGGATCGGATGGTCGAACGCCGGTTTGGGGATCGAGGCGTAAAACGGGCCGTCGAACTGGTCGTCGCCGCTGATCTGGTCGCTTAGGTCGAACGGCAGCACGTCGACCAGTTGGCTGTCTTGATAACCGCCGGCCCGATAGACGTCTTGCCCGCCCAGCACCACCAACCCACCGCCGCGCTTGGTGACGAAATCGGCAAGCAGACGGAGCCGGCTCTCGGAGGTGTCGCCGTCGGCGCGGAAGTAGCTGCGCGGCAGGTCGCGCAGCACGACGACGTCGTATTTGAACAGTTCCGCCTGCGAACTGATCAGGCCTTGCTCCGGATTTCGGTGCAGCGGGGCTCCTTGCACGTAGACGCCGCCCCCCGGCACGTGACTGACGCTGACCAGATTCACCAGCGGATCGACTTCGAGCACGGTCTTGACGAGCTTGAATTCGAACCGCGGAAAACCTTCGATCAGCAGCACGTTGATTTTTTCTTCGATCACGTTCACGGTGAAACTGATCGAATTATTTTGCGCCACGATGTCGCCGGCCGGGAGTTCGAGCGTGCAGGTGTGCGATCCTTTGCGCTTGGGTCGGTAACGCACCTCGAACCGGCCGTTGGCGGCGGCCGCAACCGGAAATGCTCTCACCTCTTTGCCGTCTTCCTTCAAGGTTATCGTCGACTCGACCTGCGCCGAACCGCCCTGGACGGCGCCGCGAATAATCAACTCGTCTCCCAGGCGAATCACGCTGCGTTCCGGCTCCGCCGCGATGCCTCGATCTTGCGGTAGATTGGCAGAACCATAGAGCGCCACGCTGAGCCGAATATCACGAGCCTTGAGGTCCTCTCCCAAACGCGTCAGATCGCGCGATTCGCTGTCGCGCCCGTCGGTCAACACCACCAGCCGATCGACTTTTGCGCGCGATAGGGCCACCCGGGCCAGCACGTCGTGGAACAGCGTGGGACCATTGCCCGGCTCGACCGTCTGCGCGGTGGAATCGCCCAGCGGATCGCCGCTGAACGTCGCGATGGACAATCGGGCCCGGGTCCCCAGCGACTTACGAATTTTGTCCAGGTCCGCCAGCGCGGCTTGATAGCGAGTATGGCCGTCAACGTCGGCGGCCGCCATCGAGCCGGAGTCGTCGACCAACACGGTCCACTGTTGCGGTTGGTTGAGTTCGAGGCGCACGTGCCACTCGAGTCCGACCAGCACGGCGATCAAGACCAGCAACATGCCCAGCCGCAGCAGGAAGGTCGACAGCCGCACTCGCAACCGCATCGAGATCCACGGCAGGAGATTGAGCGCGCCAAAGTCAGGCCGACAAAGCCGATCAGCGCCAAAAATTGCCAGGGCATCGGGCGCTCCGCGCTCCACGTGCCGTCGATCAAGCGATGGACGTCCGCGCCCGGCTCGAGCCCCAGCAGTTTTAGCAGGAAATTCATCGCCCGGCTCCTTGCGCAGGGCCATGTTTGGCGCTGCGCCGCGACTGCCATGCGCCGCACAGGGCCTCGGCGATGAACGCCAGCAGCACCAGGGCGCCGAGCGTGCCGACGATTTCATGCCGGCGCGAGAATTGTCCGGCCAGTTCGGCATATTTCAGCCGCGCCACGTTGCCGGCGCCGAAAATCGATTCCTGCTCCGGGGTGGAAAGCGGCGACAAATCCGATTCGCCGCGCACGGGATTGACGGTCAGGTAGCGCTTCCGCCCGCTCTTCTTGGCCGGATGCGACACCTCATAGTCGCCCGCGGTGAGCAGGCCTTCGACCCGGATTTCGTCTCCTTCTGGACCCGTCAGGGCGAACGATCGGGTTTCCGGGCCGGCCAGCTGGGCATCGCCCTTGAGATTGCGGAATTCAGGCAGCCGCATCCGCAAAACGTCCCCCACACGAACCGTGTCGGTCGAGGTCGGTTCGCCCCGCTCGCCGAGCATGGCGACCACGTGTTGCACCAGCGGCACGAAGGCCGTGGTGCGCGGCAGCGTGCTGCTTTCCAACTCATCATCGAACAATTGCACCAGCACTTGCCCGCGGTCTTGCCGGATCACGACCGCCAGCGGGTCGCCATTTTCGGCCCGCAAGGCGACTTTGCCGGCACCCCCGTTTTCGACCCCAAAATAGTGATTGACGAAGACCTCGCGCAAGCTGCCCCACTCTTCGCGCACCAGGGGCAAAAGCAGCGGATGCGCCAACTGCGATTCGCTGCGGTTGATGCCTTGAGTCTGTTCGGACTCTTTGAGCTGGCCGATCTCGAAGCCTTGCAACAGCGAGCCGTACGCGTTGTTGAAGCGGAGCGGTGACATCTCGTGATCGGGAATCAACCACAGGCCCCCGCCGTTCTTGACGAACACCGCCAGGTCCTTCAGCGACTGCTCGGGCAGCTCGGTCACGCCGTACAGCACGATCAGCGAGTAGAGCGGCAGTGAAACTCGCGACAGCAACTGCGGGGTCACCCGTTTGATGTTGATGTACGTTCCCGGCTGCCCCAGTGATTCGCCCGGATTCAAGGCATAGCCCAACAGATCGAGGCCTCGATAACTGACTTCCAAGTCACGGTCTTCGTCGTCGCGCGACCCGGCCGCGCCCACCAGCAGCACCTGCTGACGCTCTTTCATCCGCATCGGCAATTGAAACCGGTTATCGCCGGGCAGGAAATCGTCGTCGATCTCGACTCGACAGGCGGAATCGGTCGGCGCCTCGAAGCGATGCACCAGGTCCAGGTGCGCGGCTTCGCCCGCTTCGAGCGTCACGGATCTCTCCAGGCCTGCCTGCTCCCCTTCTTGGATGCGCACTCGGGTTGTCTGCTCTTTGTCGCTGCGATTGTGAATGACGGCGGTCAAGCGGCTGCTGGCGCCCACCTGAACGCGCTGGGGATTGAACCGCGCTTGCTCGATCGTCAGATTCACTTCGGCCGGCGGCGTATCGTCGACCAGCAGCACGCGCACGCCGCTGGCGGTTAGCGCGTCAGCCAGGCCGGCCAATGCCGGGTCGTCGGCCGCGGAAGAATCGTGCTGCCCGATCGGCAGATAGTTCAATCGCTGGTGGTCCGAAAACACGAGCACGCAGGCGTTTTCTTCGCGACGGCTGCGAAGTTGATCGGCCGCGTCGCGAACCGCCGGCAGCAGCGCCGCGGCGCCGCTGTCGCTGACGTCGAACCGCTCGGCCACCCGGCGCAGTTCCGACTTGTCCTGCAAATAACCGGTTTCGACGGTCACCCGATCGCCGACCAGCACTAGAGCCAGGCGATCCTCCGGCGCCAGGCTGTCAATCAAGTCGAGGATCTGCCGCTTGGCGGTGTCAAACAAATTGCCTTTCTCGCCGGTCTTCTGTTGCATGCTCATCGATTGATCGAGCACCACGGCCATCGTCCGCGGGCCCACGCCGCTGCCGTTGAGCACGAGCCGCGACATCAGCAGCACAAATAGCGTCAAAAGCAAAAGTCGCAACAGCAACTGCAACAGATCTCGCGGGACCGGCGCGAACGCGTTGGCCAGGTCGTGCTCGTCCAAAAACTGCGAGGTCGCCAACAGCTGCGGCTTGAGCCGCTGGCGTTGGATCAAGTGGATAATGACCGGCACGCTCAATCCCACCAGACCGGCCAGCATCAACGGGTAAAGCATCACCGGGCTCCTTGCATCGCGCGGCGGACGAAGTGCAGCGCCAGGAGCTTGGTCAAGTCTTCGCCGTTGTGCAGCCGCACGTAGTCCGCCCGAGCCCGCCGGCAGTAATCGCTGATCTTGTCGAGATGGGCCCCGAGCCGCGACTGGTACTTGGCACGCAGAGCCGACGGATCACCGACAATTCGCTGTCCGGTCTCGGGATGCCGGAACTCGGTCATGCGGTCGAAAGGAAAATCCACTTCATTGCGGTCGAGCACTTGAATGAGCGTGACGTCCTGGTTGCGGACCGCCAGATTCTTGAGCGCCGAAAACAGGACCTCCGGGTCGTCCAAGCCGTCGGTAAACAGAAACACCATGCCCCGGGCTCCCAATCGACCCGTGGCTTCGCGAAGCAGATCGCCGAAGCGACCGCCGCCGTCACCGGGCGGGTTGGCCAGATGCTGGTAGAGCAGACGGAGCTGCGTTTTGCCCTGCCGGGCCGGAATGTGCTCTTCGATTTGCTGGCCCAGGCAGAGCAGGCCGACCGAATCCTGCTGGGTTTCGACCATCATGGCCACGGCCCCGGCGATCGCGGCGGCCAATTCGAGTTTGCTGGGCAATCCGTCGGGCGGGGGGACGCGCATCGACGCCGAGGTATCCAAAAGCAGATGGACCCGCATGTTCGATTCCATCTCGTGGACTTTGACGTACAACCGGTCGGTGCGCGCGAGCACGCGCCAATCGATGGTCCGCAACTCGTCGCCGCGACGGTATTCGCGATGCTCGACGAACTCGGTCGACAGACCGTGATCGGCCGTACGATGGCGGTTGCTATACAGCCCACGGACCAGGAACTTCGACTTGAGCTCGATGCCCTTGAGTCGCTGCAAGAGCGCCGGATCGACCTTGAGCGGGACATCGCCCGTGCGTATCAATGCCATGGTCATCCTCAAGCTGCATTGGCGGGGGTCGTTTCCAGCAGTTTGTCGATCACGTGATTGGTGTCCAATCCCTCGGCTTGCGCATTGAAATTGAGCGCGATGCGGTGCCGCAAGACGCTGCGCGCCACGGCGCGCACGCCTTCGATCGACGCATGCGTTGCGCCGTGCAGCACCGCGTGGGCTTTGGCCCCCAGCGCTAGATATTGGGCTGCGCGTGGGCCACAGCCCCAACTGACGAAGTCTTGGACCAGTTGCGGAGCCAGCGGATGAGCCGGCCGAGTGATGCTGGAGAGTCGCACCACATAGTCGACGACCGGCCGGGCAATCGGCACGCGACGCACGACGTGCTGGATCTGGCTGATTTCCTCGCGGTCCATCACGGGCTGTACTTCCGCGTGCGTATCGCCGGTCGTGCGCAACACGATCTCGGTCAACTCCGCATCGCTGGGATAATCGACGTAGGTGTTGAACATGAAGCGGTCGAGCTGGGCTTCCGGCAAGGGGTAGGTGCCTTCTTGCTCCAGCGGATTCTGAGTTGCCATGACCAGGAACGGCCGTTCCAGCTTCATCGTTTGTCGACCGATGCTGATCTCGCGTTCTTGCATGGCCTGCAACAGCGCCGCCTGCGTCTTCGGCGGCGTGCGGTTGATCTCGTCGGCCAGCAGCAAGTTCGTGAACACCGGACCGCTGACGAAACGAAATTCGCGCCGCCCGGTCGCCCGGTCTTCCTCAATCACCTCCGAACCGGTGATATCACCGGGCAACAAATCGGGTGTGAACTGGACACGTTTGAAATCGAGCTTGAGCACCTTGGCCAGCGTGGAGATCATCAAGGTCTTGGCCAGGCCCGGCACGCCGATCAACAGCACGTGCGAGTCGCAGAACAAAGCCATCAGGATGTCGTCGATGACTTCGTTTTGTCCGACCACCACCTTGGACATTTCCTCGTGGATCCTTACATAGCCCAATCGACAGCGCTCGATCGCCGCCAGGTCGTCGCCAGTCGCCAATTCAGCGTGGGATGCCGTCACGGTCGCCACCTCCTAAATGAGGAATTCTTTCGGAGTCATTGCAGATATCAACTGCCCGCGGCGGGATGACCGGCGGGTTGAGGGCGGGTATTGTCGACGGCTGATTGAGGCTCAGCCTGGCAGTGGCAAGGGCCGAACGCTGTTTTACCGCGTACAGGGCGCTCGCTGCTGCATGTTCAGGCAAAGCATCAATTAAAGCAAACGGTGGGACGAAACCTGTGTTCGCCGGGCAGGGAGATCGCGGTTGGTGTGATTTCGACCGCCAGGACAGCAAACCGCTCCCAGATCGCAGCCGGGGCGGGAAAATCACGCCGGAGGGTGCTATGCGTTGGGGTCGGCTCACACGACCGGACTCACTTACCATTTAAACCAGGCGCGACCCCCAATTCCACTGTTAAATCTCCCAAGGTCGGGCGGATTTCGAAAAGCAGCGCGGTAATTATCTGACAATTCAGGGCGCGGCATTCGTGCGCATGACCTTGAAGCTCAGCCGGTCGACGTGCGAAAGATCGGGCTCTGCGTTCGTCGCGACGTTGACGCCCTGGCCGGTAAGGATGCGGACTTGCCCCGGTTTATGGGCGAAGTTTCGATCCTCCAAAAAAATCACGTCGCTGTCGGTTTCGATGCGGAAACAAAACGTTTGTGTCAGCGAATTTTGCAGCCCGTAGCGCACCAGCGTCGGTTGCAGGGCACGGCCGTCGGCGGTTCGCAGGTCAAACCCGGCCATGAGCCGGCCGGCGACGCCCATAAAGTGCGCGTCCTGTTCCGCCGACGTGATGCGCCCATCGCCGTCGGCGTCGATTTGAGTGGCTTCGATCAAGGCTTCGTCGGCGGAAAGCGCCATGCGATATTCGAGCGTCAGTTCAGTTGCGGTGGAGGACACCCGCAGCGTCCGTCGCGAGTGGCCGAAGCCCGTGTCATGGGCCTCGGCCAGAGGCTCCGTCAGCAGCGATAGCACGGCCAGACAAACGAGGAAACGAAAGGCTCGCAGGGCGGGGGTCCTCGGTTTCAGCGGGCTGCTAGTGCGGGTCATCGTGCCCCCCCAGTCCCGCGGACTCGAGAATGTTGTGATCGTCCAGGCCAGAGCCCTCGAACTCGAGCCACAATGGCGAGCGGCGAAAGAATTTCCTTAAGCGCTGGCCTGCGGCGGCGTCGGCGTGGGCGGCGATGAGCTGCTGGGCCGTGGCCACAAGTTTGGGTTCGATCGAATCCAGGTCGTCCCAAGCGCCGGCCGGCACTTCGCCCAGATCGCGAAAAGCGAGCAGGACGTCCATGCGTTCGACCGGTCCGCCTTGGCGATGCAGTTCGAGCAGCTCGTCGTGCGCCGCATGATCATCGAGCTTGGCCAACCCCAGCAGGGCGACCAAACGCAGCCGATAGTCCCAATAGCGCTGGTCGATTTGCTGCTGGGGCTCAAGCGGCGCCGGCGGATGGTCGGCCAGCACCGTGCGAAAAAACTTGGCCGCCATGGCCTGGCGCCAATTACCCAAGACGTAAATGGCTTCTTGCCGATGCCCCATCGACGGATCGTCGAGCGCCACCCGGATCAGGGCCGGCCCGATCTCGTCCCGGTCCTGCTGACTTAGTCCACTCACGGGGCCGAACATCTGGATCGCGGTCAGCCGCAGATCGGCGTTGGGAGCGGTCAACATCCAGAGCAGTTGCCGCCGCCACTTGCCGTCGGCCAATTGCAGATAGAACATTGCCGATTGCCGCAAGATTTGATCTCGATTCTTGTCGAGGGCAATCTGCAAGGCCTGCTCGTCGAAGCCCTCGAGCTTCATGCCGCGCGCCAATCGCAAGGCTTCCTCGCAGCCCCGCTTCGAGTTGCCCAGCACATGCGACACGGCTTGCCGGGCGCGCTGCGGGTCGCCGTGCTCGAGCACCGGCATGGCGACGTCGACAAAAGCATAGGGCCTGTCGAGGACCGCCTCCAGCGCAATCGCGTCATTCCCCTGTGGATGGACCCCCATCGCAAACAGGCAACTATAGCGGCCGCGCTCGTCATCGCTCTTCAGCCCCGCCCACAAGCGGCGCGAAAACGGCCGAATGGTCGTGGGCCGAATCGAAGGCATAGTTCTTGAGCGCCGCTTCGACGATCGTGGGGTGATCGGAAAATCGCGAAACGACCGCTTCGTTCCACTCGAGTCCGGCCGGCATGCGCTGCTGCACCGTGAGCGCGGCCGACACCACGGCCGCGTCGGCGCTTTTCAGACATGCCCGCAAGGCAGCCAGATAGGCGTCGTGCTGCTTCGGCCAAGATCCCAGGAACTGCAAGCCGGCCACCAGTTCGCCCGCCGACGGAACGGGGCCTAGCGAGCCGCAAATCTCGGCCACAAGTTGATCGAGCGAATCGATGGGCCGGCGCTCGACCGCGCGTGCGAGCTGCCGGTTCCAAGCCTCCAAGAGCGCGACTCGTGCCTCGGTCTGGCCGCTGAGTAGATAACGGAGCGTCGCCTGCGGCACGAGCCGCACCGCCAAATCCGACGCGCGCCGCTCCTTGCCGCTTTGCAGTAGCCGTTGGAGCAGGCGCTCGGCAAGCGGATTCTCGCCCGGGCGTGCAATCAGGAACTGGGAAAGTTCTGCGGAGTACATCGTGACCAGCGGCCAGGGTGCAAGCGCCATGCGGCTACTGCGCTCGATCAGCGCCTGAAAAGCGCGGTGCGTCTGCGGTTCGACGGGCTGCTCCAGATCGACGTAGGCTTCGATGATTTGCCGCAATCCGGCAAACGAAACATCCGCCAGCTCTTCGACGCTGGCGGCTCGACCCGGTTGTCCGGCCTGCAGTTGGGCCAGATATTGAAGCAGATGCTCCGATTCGGCCGAATCGATCGAGTCGGCCGCCGGTGCGCCGCCCTGCGCCGCAAGCGTCAATAACACGATTAAAAGCATTTGCTTCAGGATCATACGTGCTCGGGCTCCCCACTTCAGGATATATTCGAGATAGGTCACAGGTAAAGCGATCGGGCCGCGTGAAGATGGACACGATCCATCAAAACAGCGGATTTGGGTGGGGCTGCAAAGTGCATTCCACTCGAAACATTCACCCCTGAAATCATTTTGAGACAATGGCAACGTCACTCCGATTTCGATGCCTGATCCGCCGTCGCCCTCGCCTGATCGGCTGGCTGCTGTTGACCATCATCGTCGGCGCGGCATCGAGCGCCTTTGCCCATACGGTCGTCTTGACGCGAGCCAGGCTGATCATCGCCGCCGACGGCGCGTATCGACTGACGATCGACTGCGACCTGCCGGCCTACCTCATGCAGGCCAGGCCGGGCCATTTGGATCGGGAGTTGGCCGAAGAGTTTCGCACCCTGCCGGATGCCGATTTGGAGGGAGCGCTCGCCGACGCGCGCCAATCGCTGCGGCAACGAATCCGGCTCGATTTCGGCGGCCAGGTCAGCGGACCTGAAACCATTGTGCTGCCCGCAGCCGATCAATTGCGTACGGAATTCAAACCCGACGCCGTTCAACTGTTTGTCGTCGCCGCCGCGGGAACCGTCCCGCCGGGAGCCAGACATTTCACCGTCACATTTCCGGCAGACCTCGAATCGGTGGCGCTGGTTGTGGACAGATCCGGTGCGCCGCCAGAACATCAATTATTGCGTGACGGTGCCACGAGCGACCCGATCCCAATTGGCGACGAGGCCGATCGCTCCGATCATTCGACGAGTTGGCTGACCACGGCCTGGGAGTATCTGGCCCTGGGATTTTTGCACATCCTGCCCGAGGGCCCGGACCATGTGCTGTTCGTCTTGGGACTGTTTCTGCTCAGCCCGCGATTGAAGCCGCTGTTATGGCAGGTGACGGCTTTTACCGTGGCGCATTCGATCACGCTGATCCTTTCCAGCTATCAGAAAATTTCGTTGCCGGCTTCGGTGGTCGAGCCGCTGATTGCCGTTTCGATTTCGCTCATCGCGCTGGAGAATGTTTTCACTAGCGGACTGGGGCCCTGGCGGGTGCTGGTCGTATTCGGCTGTGGGCTTTTGCACGGACTGGGCTTTGCCGGCGTGCTCGAAGAAGCGCAACTGCCCGCCAGCGCGTTCCTCACGGCGCTGCTGTCGTTCAACGTCGGTGTCGAACTGGGTCAGTTGGCGGTGATCGCGCTGGCAATGTTGACGGTCGGCTGGTTCCGCGAGCGCACCTGGTACCGCCAGCGGGTGTCGATTCCGGCTTCCTGCCTGATTGCCTTGATCGGATTTTACTGGACGATTCAACGGCTCGGTTTGTAAAACCGTGAGGTGCGGTGAAATGATTCCGTCCAAGCGGCCCGCGGCACAGGCTTTCCTTCGCCGCTTATTTGGCCGGCGCGACCAGCCGATAGTGCGGGTAGTGCGCCGCCCCCTTGTGGAACCAGCTTCCCGGAAACGTGGGGCTGGAGTGGTGATAATGGTCCGCCAGATCGCCGTCCTGAAAAACGGCCAACACCAGCATCTCCTGGCCTTCCATTTTCCACGGGCCGTGAATGTTTCGCTCGGGCTCCCCGGCCGCAAGCGGTGGAGCGTTGACCCGGGTTTCGCGCTCGGTGGGCGCCCCCAACCCCAGCCAGGGCAAACGCAATTCGGCGGTGTAGCCGGTGTCGGTGTCGGAACTGTCGTTGACGGTCGATGGGCTGCCGTCGGCCTTGGGTTTCGGGCGTGCTGCGCTGGCCAGGGTGATTCCGGCCTCGGTGTCGTCATCCACAATCTCGCGATTTCCGAAGTAGATGCCGAAGCGGGCGATCGTTTGTTTGCTGATCGGCGACGCCTCGTCGACCACTGCGCACCACAAATCGTTGAATTGATTCGCCGCGTTGTGGTGCAGTTCCCAAAAAAATCGCTCGTCGCCGAACGACACAAAGAACTCGACCACGTCGACCTTCTCCTTGGCATCGGCGATCCGGGCCCCGGTCCGCTGATTCTTGGGCGGACCCTGAGTTTCGTCGGTGCCCAGGGCCACCAGGTTGCGGTCGAATGTCTCGTATCCAATATAGAGATAGTTGTCGTCCCAGGTGTACTTGACCACCATCGTGGGCTGATCGTTGGCCTGGCCCGTCTTGCCCCAAACGTAGTTCACGCGGATCGGGGCCGCCGCCAGCCAGGCCGGTTCGTCGAGCACTCCGTCGATCTTGATCGGCTGCTCAGTTTTTGCCACGGGTGTGGCCGGAATCGGCTCCTCGGCGCCGAACGAAAACGTCGATAAACCAATTCCCAGAAGCACGATCGGGCAGAGCTTGAGTTTGCAGGCAGTCATCGGATTTCCCATTTCATGCTGAGCGCTAAGTTTGGGGCGTGGGCCGTGCAGGACAGACCAAGGTAGGTTGCGCGGCAAGGCAGCACGACATGGCCGGACGGCTTTACGCATTGTAGCCGCCAGGCGAAGACAAAACACCTTCGGCCTCTGCTGCGTTTGACGTCGGGTCTTACCGTGTCCGGCCCAGGGATCTTCTGGTTCCGCGCCGCCAGGGTCCTTTCCGAAGAGTGCTCGAGTGTCGCACCGCGACGAATGGCCGGCGGCCGACTAGCGCTTCTCGTCGTCGAGCGTTTCGAGAATGTCGTCGACGTCTTTGGCCAAATCCTTCCCTTTTTTCCCAGCCCGAGGATTGATCTCGACCGAGTCGAGACGGTTCTCTGAAGACTTCTGATTCTGATTCAGCAGTCGAACATGCCCCCAGAGATGCGGGGACAATCGCGCCTCGGAAGGCGCATCGGCGACGATATTTGTCGCCTTGTTGGCCCAATACACGCGCCGCAAGACCTCGTTTCCGTCGGGGCCCGAAACCAGCACGCCCCAGTCGAGCTTGAGTCGCATGCCCGGCGCCGGCTCGAGCCCGAGCCGCTTGCAGCGGAACGGACGCCTCGACAATATAGCCCGAGGGCGTTTCCGAACGAGCCATTTGCACGTCCTCCAGTCGAACGACCTCGTCAAAAGTCACCTCGCCGGTCGGCGACACGACGCGCCATTGCTGCTCTTTCGATGCGTCGGGCACGACGGCGCGGTAGAGCACGGCGATGGGTTTGTCGTGCAGGTAGCTCATCAGCAAGCGCAGGTCGCCTTGTTCCGGCGCCGCGCGGTCCGGACTGGCCTGGGGATCGGTGGCCAATTGCAGATCGACGCAGGCGCCGCTCTTGAACATCCGGTCCCATTGACTTCCGGTGTTCTTCAGCGGCCCCATGCCCGAAGTCGCATAGGCGACAAACAGACGCGTGTCGTCATAGCCAAGGTAGAACCTGGCCGAACCGTCGATGCTGGCGGCCGGGGACTCCCAATCGTCCAGCTTGCCGTCGATCTGAGGCGGCTTTGCAAGGCGAAAAGCGTCCAGGACCGGGTGCGCTCGTAGACGCTCCGCTGTTCGTGCTGCTCGGTCCAGTTCTGCGCCCGCCGTAAATCGTCCGCGGTGACCTCAAACTTGCCGCTGGTGCGCTGAAACTTTTCGAGCCCATGTACTTCGAGCACGCTGAAGTGATTGTGCCCGGCGACCGCGTAATACTTGTCGTCCTGCATCGAGCGACAGAGATAACCGGAAAAGTGCTCCTGCCCCACGGTAATGTCCTTGAGCAGCATTCCGCGCTCGTGCTCGGCCATGCTCCAAGGCCGGACCTGGGGGTCGCGCAGATCGCGAAACAAGGGGCCGACCAGCAGGCCGTCACGGGTCCAGATGTTCCAATCGCCCAAGTTGGTGTTGATGACCACAAACTCGCCGAGGTCGCCCTGCGGGGCCGTTTCGTGGCCGACAAAACCGAACTGCGAAACCACCTGTCCGGGGTTCCAGGAACGAAATTGATCGAAGGCCAGCACGCCGTTGCCTTCGCTCGGATAGGTCCAGCGAACCTGCCCCTCGGGGGTGAGCACGGCTTCTTTGAGTCCGTAACCAAAGCGATAAAAGTTGCCGTCATCCAGACGGTAAAAGTCTCCCTCGGTCAGGCCGGGCAATCGCCGTTCCTCGTAGACCGGCACACCATTGGGTAAGAACTCCTTGACTTGGAATCGGAACCGGCCCGACTGAATGCCCAGGTCGCGGTTGAAGTTGGTCAAGTGGCCGACCATTTTCGGCGACAGGACCAACTCTTCGAAGTCCACCGTGCCGTTGCCGTTGAGATCGGACCAACAAAAGTGCAGTTCCGTCAGCGCCTTGCCGGAGAATCGCGAGATCAGTTCCGGATTTTTGAGCGGCTCAAAGTTGGCCGCCGGCCCGACGGCCGCGACGAGCTTGAGGTGATCGTGCTCGTACAGGTAAACGATCCCGCACGACATGGCGACCTGGCTATCCGCGGGCCGCGTGACCAGGTAGGTTCGCGAATCGATGCGAATCGGCACCACGCCGGCGGGCGTGGCGCCTTGCCAGGTCAGGTTCTTCAGCCGCGACTGACCGGTCTTCCAATCGATTTTGAATTCCAGCGGCCCGTAGAAAGCCCGCGTCTTGTCCCACGGATCGAGCACCCCGCCGCCCCCATAGGCCGTGTTCCCGAAGAACTCCTTCTTGAATTTGCCGTCCTTGGACCAGAGCGTGATTCTTTTCGGAAAATATTGATTTTCGACCACCCACAGTTGCCCGGTGTGATCGATGTCGATGTCGGTGACTTGACCCATTCGTCGCGGGTTCCAGGCGCCGATCTGTAAGCCGCCAGGCTCGCCGATCGACCGCACCAGGTGCGCGGCAGCGTCGTAGACCCGGACATTCTGCCGATCCTGGCCGGCATCGAAGACGTATAACTGTCCGTCGGCGTCAAAAGCCAGATCCACGGGCGCCTCGAGATCGCTAATGAAAATCTCGGGCTTGCCTCCGCCCGGCCCGACTTTGACCACATCCTTGCCGGAAATGGCCAGCAGATCGCCGGCCGGGTGGTAGGCTATTTGCCCCGGTCGATCGATCGGTAGTTGCTGCTCGAGCTTGCCGCTGGCGACGTCGTAGATTTCGATTCGCCGGGTGGTCAAGGGGTCGGTCGGGGGCTCGCCGCCGATATACGCGAGCGGGGCCACGCCGAAGACGCGGCACCGCGTCGGATCGACCTTCATCCCGCCCAAATCGGTGCGCATGCCGAGTTCGCCGTACGTGCCGTTGTCGGACCATTGTTCGATCACGCGCAGTCGAACGGCGCGGGTCGCGATTTCGCGTCCAAAGTCGACGTAGTCGTCCATGTAGCGCGCGAAGTGATTGTCGGCCTCTGTATTGCCGTGATGATTCCGGCGTACCGGTTGGTGCTCTCCGACCGCCAGCCAGTCCGCCGCCGCGGAGATGTCGATCGGTCCTTCGGCAGCGCCAGTGTACACGTCGATCTTGGTCGTCTTGCCGTCGATCTCCTTGATCGCCAGACCACGGATCCGCTGGGCCGACTTCCACTGCATGACGTAGATGCCCGGATCGGCTTCGGTGAGCGGCCGCGTGCGCTCGGCGTCCCATTCCCCGTCGCGGGTCACGGTGCCCGAGTTGACTCGAATTTCGGCATCGGCAGGGACATTGGAAAATCTGCGGCGGAGCAGCTTCATTCCCTCCAATTGTCCCAGCCAACTTTCGCGGCTCACGCCGAACTCGGTGAGCGAGGGCTTTTCGCCCGCCGATTTGGCGACATCCAAGTCGATGGCGGGCGCGGCCGTGCCTTTGACCGTTTCGGACAACAAATCGTCTTTTTGCTTGCCTTTGACGAGCGTGATTCGCAGCGCGCGCGTCAAGGTATTTGGCGGAGCCGGCAAGGCACCCCAGGCTTTGTCGGCCTGGTCCGGAAACGGGATCCACTGCCGGGCGTCGTCGAGGTTGGGTGGGTAGGGCGCGTTCCGGCTTGAGCACACTCAACTCGACGCGCACATCTTTGGCGGTCGGCGCCGGGAAGACGACGCTGCCCAGCGGCACCGGCCGGCGAAAGGCCAACAGGATGTGCTGCCTGGGCGACGCACTCTGTTGCGATTGCAGCCAGGTCAGGCCACCCTGGATGCCCATGCCCGGCGGCGCGCCCATCAGGCGAAACAGCCGCAAAAAATCCTCTTGCGGCTTAGGAACGATCTCGTAGGCCACTCGAGGCTTGCTGCCGGGCGATACAGCGGATAGCAGGCGGCTAGGTCGACGTCCTCGGCAACCGTCGCGTTGGTGAGCCAGTTCTCCGCGGCATCGATCGACATTGCCAGTTTTCCACCGTGGGTGCTGAGTCCTTTCATGCCGCGTTTGCGTTCGGAAGTCGGCGCGACGGCCAGGAACTGGCGCACCTGCCTGGTGGCGATGTCCACGCCCCAGACGGTGTCGGGCGTTTCCCCCAAGACCTGGCTACCGACAAAGACGGTTTTGCCGTCGGAGGCGAGATAACGTGGGCCGGTCCAGGCGGCAAAAGATTGGTGAGCCCAGAGTTTCTTGCCCGTCAGATCGCACTCGATAAACGAGACGCCGCTCTCCGCAACCAGCGATCCAAAGTAAACCCGGTCTCCGGCGGCACAAACTGCGATCGGCGCGGTGTGATCGGCCATCCATCCGCCGGGCCCGTTGATGCCGGTCAACCAGGGAGGATTTTCCGGCGCAGTGCTGCGAGACATTGGGATAGACGGTGAATTCATAGGTCGTCTGCAGCTGCGGCCAGGTGATGGCCTGCCACTGATAATCGCCGGCACTGACGTAGTTGCCGTCTTCATCTCTGAGGTCCCAGGCTTGCTGTTGCGCCCGGCGGCCGCCGGCTGGCGCGCCAGGAGATTTCTGGCACGCCTGCCCTGGACGTCATTTACGACCAGCGTCATTTCGCTGCCGGCCCCCAGCCGATAGGGAAAGCGGAATGGCGGCCGATCGGCGGCGAGGCTGCCGGCCGTCTCGTCGGTCGGAGGCCGATCGGCCAGGTCGCCGAACACTTGCAGACCGTGGATCGTGGCAACTCGCGGGGTCTTCTCGGTCTTGAGGATGTTCAGCCGCAATCCCCGCGTGCGAATCGGCTCGTCAAAAACAATCCAGCGTCCGCGGTCGACGTGCTGGACAAGTTTTTTCAGAGGCCGCCATTCGCGGGGAGTGCCCACGCGGGGATTCAGCGAATCGGGGCCGGCATAAGAGTCGATCGTCACCGTCTGTAGATTGCTATCCAGCCACAGGCCGTGGATCACTTGCGGTTGGTTCCAGGCGAGCATGAACCACTCCGGGTTGATGTCGTTGATATCCGGAGTGCTGACCCGCCCGGTGCTGTCCGGTCCCGAGCTGGCCCAGTCACCGCTGCCTTCGGTCACATGGGAAGCAAAAAAGGTATTCGGGGACCTGGGAGCCGTGTACTCGTGCCCGGCATAGGCGAGAGCCGCCGGCGTGAGATTCTGCCAGCGCTGCTTGAAAACGGTCAGCCCCGCTACACTCGAACCGCCGGCCTCGCGATCGTCGACGATTAGCAGCGCGCGCGTCGTAGTGCCCTCGGGGACGGTGTACAGCACGGCGCCCGACTGACCGGCCGCCGGACGTGGAAAGATCCACGCGGACCTGTCCTGAGCGTCGGGCGGATACGCCGCATCGGATTTCAATAACCCCAGCCGCTGGCCGGAGGCTTGAACGAAGATCGACCCAATTGCGACGGACCGCTTCAAGGCCACGACGTACCGAAATGAGGCCAGCTCTCCTTCCGCCGAAACGGCTCCGGCAGACCAGGTGCGCGGATTGGTTTTCGCGCCGAGCCCCAACACATCCAGGAGCTCGTTGGGGTCGACCGCCTGTGCCTTACCATCTCGCAGCGACTGGCTGGCCTGAAGATCGATATCGGCCTTGGTAGCCGCGCTGTCCAGCAGTCGGGCGTGTGCCGCGGCACCCGCCCCGAGGACGAAGCCGAGCCCCAGAATCCAGTTGCGCACCAGGGCCGGCCGTGTAATGGTTCGCATCACTGAAGGAACTCCTAACCAGAACGCCGTGGGCGACAGCCTCGACGTGACCTTGATTTCTGACTGAGCGATGGACGTCATTCATTCAACCTCGGTCCCGGGAATGGGTGGTTTTTCACGACACCGGTGAAGCCGTTCAGTTCACCGGTGACCACGTCACATGATCACTGCCTCTGAAAACGGCGAGTCCAAGCGAGAACCGACTCTGCTGATGTCGTTTCGACAACCAAACCGGCATACCAATCAACGAGGAGCAATTCCGCGGTTTGAGCAAATTGCGACAACGCAAGAGCAAACTGTTCAGACGGAGCCGAGCCGCCCGGTGAAACGGCCAACTGGACAACTTGACCACCGTCAGTGCGCTGTCCGTAGATAAACCAGTCAGTGGCATCCGTAAGCGCGAAGCCACCCCGAACGGTGCCCCCCCACGGCGGCCCACCGCCAATAGCAAGTGCCGAGATGGGAAAGGACGGCAAGCTCCCGAATTGCAGCCGAACCGTGGCAAACGGCGTCGGATGCTCGTTGCGAATATCAACCTGCGTCCAACCTTCACCGCGATGATGTTTCTGCTTGAAAGCTGCCAAACTCGTAAGTTCCTGCTTAATAAGAGCGAGATTCGTGCCTGCGACAAACTCGACCTGTCGCCAGTCGTCCTCGTGAAGTGACTTCGCACCGTTTGGTAGCACTTCGACCTCAACTGCTGGTGCCGGGTCGCTTAGCGTCGGCAAGGAGAAAAGAATGTCGTTAGGGTAAACCATGCGAATATCGCCCTCCGGCTTGGCTTGGCGTCCGCACAAAGGTAACACGCAGGGCAACAAAGCGATTAGTAGTCGCTTGAACATCTTGAGCCCGTTTGCGGCGTTGGCGCTGAGCATGCTCTGTCAAACAGTTCGGTTCTTAGGGAAGCGCACCAGGCAGATTACCGCCAGCCGCGATTCTACCGTACCTGATCGCCACCCGCACGGAGTTCCAAGCGCAGGAGTCAGCGCTGCCAGAAAACGTTCGATTCTTGGGGCTCGTTGCTGCAAGTCGCGAGAACTACTAATCTTCGGGCAGCAATTCCTGGAAACTCGTCTCGGAATTCAAAAGCGCCGTACCGCCTAATATCGGAGATTTTCGATTTTGCAGCACATGGCAGCCCCGCTACCTCAGCCATCACCGACGAGCTTCCGGAAACGTCGGCCAGTAGCGCCGCAGCCGCGGGCGGCCAATGTCCTGACAGCTTGACGAGCCAGACCGTCTGAGACTCAGCGGCGGTCGAGGCTAACCTTCGTTTTCCGCGGCTCGCAGAAGGGCGAGAACGCCCATAATTGCCAGTAGCCGAACAGACTGAAAATACGAATGGCTTTCCGGCACGCCAGCGTTATCCCGTCATACGGATGCCTTTTTGACGCGGGAAGCGAGCGTCATCAATCGGTGGAATAATCCGATTCTCGATTGCGCAACAATTTGCTGCTGGAAAAACAATTCCCGGTTCTGTTGTAAGATCGAGCCGCTTGTTCGGTAGGTTGATGTGTTCGGTCCGATCGAATCGGATCCGCGAAACAGTCCGCTTTTGGAAAGGAGCTGGCCATGACTACCCTCGAAACGAAGCCCGCCACGACAACTGGTCTGGAGAAAGTCATCTACACCGCGAAAGTGCACACCACGGGTGGCCGCGATGGCGGCGCCTCGCGCAGTTCGGATGGTCGTCTGGACATCAAGCATTCGGTCCCCGGCACTCCGGGCACTGGCACCAACCCGGAGCAACTGTTCGCAGCCGGTTGGTCAGCATGCTTTGAGGGCGCGATGGGGCTTGCGGCCAGGAAGATGAAAATTGCTCTCCCGCCCGACTTCGCGATCGACGCGGAAGTGGATCTTTGTCTGACCGACGGCGCTTATTCTCTGCAAGCTCGCCTCAACGTCAACCTGCCAGGTTTGAAGCATGAGGTCGCCCAGGCTCTAGTGGACGCCGCGGACCAGACCTGTCCGTATTCCAAAGCGATACGCGGCAACGTCGATGTCGTAATCAACCTGGTCCAAGCGGGGCCGTAGCGGTGGGGTCTCTGGGATCACTGTTCGCAAAGCAGCAGGAGAGCTTCGGTGGTAGAGGCTCTCCTGCTCAAAATGCAAGAAATCAAAAACCCTGGCATCCGACATGGAGCAAGTTTTGGGGAGCAGGCATCTCATTCCCATTCTCGGTCAGGGCGTAATTGCTACGACCGTTATTGTCCGCACAAAGGATTTACGTTCAGCGGCGGATCGATGCCCGCGATGGTGTGGGGACCCGTATCTGGCCTACCCTTACCGTGGCTACCCGATTTGCTCGACTGCGAGTGAACCCAGGATAGGGGCGGACGCTCAACACCCATGTGAAGGAATCGAGGGGACATACAAATGAATTCCAGTGCCATTGCCGATGCTGCCAAAAACCATGGTGCCACGACGGATTCCGGCACGAACCTGCGGCGGGCGACCGCATCATCTCCTTTGCTTGGCTCCCAGCTCCCGTCCGGCCACCATGACGTTCGCGATCATTGTCCGCATGCAGCCGCAGCCGCTTTTGTGGCGCTAAGTCGGTTCACCGTCGCTCACATGAGCGATCAAGTCAAGCAAGCCTTTCAGATGCGGCCACATCGAGTCGATGACGCGACTGGTTTCTTACGTATGGAAGTTCTCAGTCCGTGCGATGCGCCTGACGAGATTTGGCTATTCACCTATTGGAAAGACGAGCCAAGTTACCGTGCCTGGCATCACAGCCATCTCTACAAAGAATCTCATCAAGGCATTCCCAAAGGATTGCGGCTCGTTCCCAAAAGCGTCTCGATACGTTTCTTTGAGCATGTAGGCTCCTAGCAGGCGGATCTCCATGCAGTCCGAGAATTTGAAAACCTGCCAGGCGATCGTTGGTCAACGAGACTTGTTGGCCGAGAAACTGGTTGCCTGGCACTACACGCTGCGGCCCGATTTAGCCGCCCGCTATGGTGATGCTGGCCGCTCCAGGTGTGTTGCGGACGCGAAGCGCCATCTGGACGCTTTGTCGCAGGCCATTGCCGTGGGGCGATCTGCGCTCTTCTTGGACTACGTGGCCTGGGCGAAAATCGTACTTAGCTCCCGTGGGATTCCCGCTCAAGATCTAGCGGAGAACCTGGAAGCGTGCGGCCGCTCGCTCGCAGAAGTCCTGTCCCATGATCAAGCCGCTGTCGCCGAACCGTATATTCAGGATAGCCTGAGTTGGCTGCCCTCGCTACCGACTACTGCGCCTAGCTATATGAGCGCAGATCGACCGCTGGCTGACCTGGCCCGACGATACCTGGACGCTCTATTAAGGGCAGACCGTCGCGAAGCTACCCAGCTGGTGATGGACGCGGTTGAGCGAGGCACTTCGGTTCGAGACCTCTATTTGCACGTCTTCCAACGGTCGCAATACGAGATCGGCCGACTGTGGCAGTCCAATCAGATTAGCGTGGCTCAAGAGCATCTTTGCACGGCTGCCACCCAGCTCATTATGTCGCAATTCTATCCGCTCATCTTCAAAGCGGAGCGCAAGAACCGGCGAATCGTGGCGGCTTGCGCCGGCGGCGACCTGCACGAAATCGGAATCCGCATGGTTGCCGATCTCTTCGAAATGGCCGGCTGGGATTCATTTTATCTTGGGGCCGACGTCCCGTGTGCCAGCATCGTGCAAACTGTGATCGACCGTCAAGCTCACGTTCTTGCTGTGTCGGCGACGCTGCTGACTCACGTGAGGTCAGTCGCCGAATTGATTGCGGCAGTACGGCTGAACCCTGCCTGCGGGGAGCTGATCATCCTCGTGGGCGGCCATCCGTTCAATGTGGCGGCCGATCTATGGCGTGCAGTCGGGGCGGATGGATATGCGCCCGACGCCATACGAACGGTCGACCTTGCCGAACAACTCCTGCTCCAAGAGGCTGTATTATGAATGCCCAGGACGGCGAGTCCGGCATCGTACTGCAATGCGATGCGTCCGGCGGGATCCTACGGGTCATCCGAGACGATCTAGGAATCGTCGCAGGAAATGGCTCATCATCGACGCTCTTCGGAATCGTAGATCAACAGAGCCGAGAGAAGGCTCAGAACTTTCTGCAGGCGGCCATCGAATCGCGTGCCACGTTCGGCTGGGAATTGAACATGCACCGCGATGGCCAATTGATGGGCCTGGTACTCACCGGAGGAGTCACGGACGAAGGCATCATTATCTGCGGCTCCCCGTCCCGCGAGGGTTTGAACAAGTGTTTCGACGAGATGATGAAGATCCAGAACGAACAACTGAACGCGCTAAGGATGACGTTAAAAAAGGAACAGATTGAGGCGGCAGCGTACCGTCAGCGCGAACAAGCGATGCTGGACGAATTCACTCGCTTAAATAATGAGCTGGTCAACACTCAGCGCATAGTGGCACGCCGTAACTCCGATTTGGCGGACGCAAACGCGCGGCTAGAGTCGCTGGCAATGACCGACGGTCTGACCGGTGTGACCAATCAGCGTGGGTTTCAGGAAGCGCTCGAACGAGAGTACGCCCGCTCCACGCGAAACGGCTCCCCGCTTTCAATGTTGTTGATAGATGTTGACCATTTTAAGCAATTCAACGATCAATTCGGGCACCTTGCGGGTGATGAAGCGTTAAAGCAAGTCGCCCGGATTCTCGTCGGCGCAAACCGCTCCGACGCACTGGTCGCGCGCTATGGCGGCGAAGAGTTTACAGTCATACTGCCCGACTGCGGATACGAAGGCGCCGCGGGAGTTGCGGAGCGCGTGCGTCGGGCCGTGGAAACGGGACCGTGGGACCTACGGCCCGTCACCGTTAGCATCGGCACTGCCACGATGATTGACAGTACGCTGGATCGCGCAGCCCTGATCGCTCGGGCTGACGCCGCCCTGTATCGAGCCAAAGTCAGCGGCCGCAATCGGACCTGTAGCGGGAGCGATCCTTGCAGTACAGCGCCAGCCCTGACGACCTAGCGAGCAAATCTCTCGTTCGTTACGTGGCACCTCGTCAATATCGATTTTCCGCCATTCGAGCCCACTTGAATGGTCTGGTGCCGTTGCACCACCGGTTGCACCACGGCGAGATGCCGGATGGGCTTTCGAGAGACTCCGTCAGACTCAGGGGGCTGGGGAAGGCTTGGAGCGCAAAGGGCTCCGGAAGCTCGCGTTTCGGGGTTCTGAGCCCTTTCGAGACCGCTTGAGACGTGGAGTGCGAGAGCCGGGAGTCGAACCCGGACGGGTTGCCCCATTGGATCCTAAGACCGCCGAAAATTCCGGCGGTGCCCGACTCATCGCCCGCTGTTGTACCTCCGGTTGCATCACGGCGGAAGACTTCGTGAGACCGCCTGAGACTCAGCCCACCACCTTCCGCCGACCGGCAACATCCCGACAAGCCCCCTCCGTGCGAGCATAAAGCCGTTCCAGCGTCGTCACGGATGCATGGCCAAGCCAGTCCTTCACGACCAGTGTTGGCTCCCCCAATGCGACAATCTGCGTGGCCAAGTGGACCGACAATCCTTGAACGTATACTAGAGCCGGTCTTGCTCTGAAGCACCAAGCTGGCCATCGGCGGGGAATCAAGGATTCTTGGACTCAACCGGCGGCTTAGTGACTTCTTCGATTGAATGCGAGGCTGTGTCGTTTTTCTGTAGCTCCTGAAAGTCGTCATGCATTTGCATAAGCTCATCTTCACCGAGATCTTCGACATTGATGAGAACGGGACTTGCTTTGTTCAAAGCTGCGAGCAGTTCATTGATTTTAAGATGAAGCGCCATGCTGTCTTTTGGTCTGCGATCGTTGCAGCAAAAACAGCAGAAAGAACGCCGCGGCCGAGGCGACTGCGTCAAAATAGAACCAAGCGTTGCCCCAGTCGATCAGCGGACCAGCGACCAGCCAATAGACGAAGACCAAAACTCCTGACAGCATCCCCCAGCTGCTACTCACGAAGCGAGTGGCCGATGACGAGAACGATTCGAGCCACTTCAGGTTCATGCGAGACTTCCGCAGATCGCTTATTTGGGACGAATGACATCATAATTCTAGTCTCGCGAGAGCGGCTGGTCTGCACCGAGCCGCTCCATCAAATGCGATTTAGTTCCCGGCACGTGATGCTGTCTTAAGAGCGGGGTCGTTTTTCGGGGCAAGGCTCAAAACGTAGAACGTAGCGCACTGCGGGTTGGAAGACGTGCGTCTCTCTGTCGTTCGTGTTCAGGGGGTGCCGTCCTCTGCAAATGTGCCTGTTAAGTATTGTCCGCGCGACCTACAATACATTGGCGTTCCTCAAATGAGGCGGATCGGCCCTGTCGACACAAAATCAAACTGTCCCAGAGTTACAGATGCGTCTTGCTGACTTTATCCTGTCAAACGTCGAGCCTATCCTGGCCGAGTGGGAAACCTTCGCGCGGAGCATCGGCGCGGGTGAACATCTGGACCAACTCGCGCTGCGCGACCACGCCGGGCAAATCCTGAAAGCCACCGCGCGGGACATGAAGTCGCCTCAAACCGCCGCAGAGCGGGTGAAGAAATCCAAGGGACTGGATCACCACGAAAATGACGCCCTCGACGGAGCCTCCAAATCGCACGCTGTCGATCGCCTGGGCCTGGGGTTTGACTTGCTGGAGGTGATGAGCGAATACCGCGCCCTGCGCGCTAGCGTGCTTCGACTTTGGCACGATCAGTTCGCCTGGTGCCGACGAGCGCGATGTCGATGACCTCACTCGCTTCAATGAATCGATCGACCAGTCTATCGCGAAAGCCGTTGCCAGTTACACCAGGCGCGTTGATCAGGCGCGGGACATGTTCCTGGCCATCCTCAGTCACGATTTGCGCAATCCGCTCAACTCCATCGGCATGACGGCGCACATGGTGCCGCTCGTCTGCAAAGATCCCGCCGAGGCCATTGCCTGTAGCCACCAGATCACCCGCAACGTGTCGGTCATGGAACGCATGATCGCTGACCTTCTCGACTATACCCGCACTCGGCTCGGCGCAGGGATGCCCGTCAAACCCGCGCCATTAGACCTCGGAAGCCTCGCAGGAGAACTGTTCGAAGAATTCCGCACCGGTCACCCCAAGCGGGACATTCAATATCGCACGCATGGCGACTTGAACGGCCTGTGGGATTCCGACCGCATCCGCCAGGCCATCTCCAACCTCCTGGGCAACGCCATTCAACACGGCTCGGCGGATTTCCCGGTCACGCTTTCACTCCGTGGCGAAACGTCGAACGTCTTCATCGACGTTCACAACGGCGGCGAGCCCATTCCACCGGGCGAGTTGCCGAAAATCTTTGACCCGCTGATTCGCGGCTCCAGCGCGGAACATCCGACGAAAAATCGCCCCGGCAGCATCGGCATGGGGCTCTACATCGCCCGCGAAGTTGCCAAGTCGCACGGCGGACGAATCGATGTGACTTCCACTGCGGCAGAGGGCACCTTGTTCACTATTGATCTGCCGCGCGAAGCCGCGCCGAGAGTCGGGCAGCCTATATTAGATGCGGAACACATCGAGAGCATGTGAAAGAACATGATCCTGATTGTCGACGACCAGAAAGACATCGGCACCGGCCTCGAACGCCTTCTCCGCTACGCCGGTCACGAAGCCGTTTCCGTCACGGGCGGCGCCGAGGCGTTGGCGATGCTCCACATCCGCAAGCCGGCGCTGGTGGTGCTCGACGTCAACATGCCCGAAATGGACGGTCTAACTGTTCTGAAATCGATCAAGGAGCACACAGAACTGAAAGACGTGCCGGTCGTGATGTATTCGACAGATATCCAGCACAAAACTATGACCGAAGCCAAGCGGCTGGGCGCGGTAGACTTTCTTGTCAAAGGGACGATCGGTTTCGACAAGCTCGTTGAGCGGATTTGCGAGTTGGCGGGCGAACCTAAAACGGCTGATTAGCTCGCCGTTTCGAGCTAGGTAAGTTGGGAGAACTGATGACTGGAGCTATTGGATATGGACTCGGTCACGCAAACGGGTGGTTTTTCGGGAGTGCAGCAACGCGGACGAATTCTTAAGAAACAGTTTCAGATCACACCGTTCCACCGAATGCCGCGTACTTGCCAAGAATGATCTATAGCACCCGCAGCAACAAGACATGCCTCAGCGGTCGAGGGCCTTGTCGACGCTCCGCCCCGCCTTCTCCACAGGGCCGGGAGGATTGATCGCGTCCTTCGCGTTCTGGACGCCTTTATCGACATTCTCGCCCGCACGCTGGGCAGGCCCCTTGGCTTCGCAGCCGGCAAAGACCGCGACCGCCCCGAGCAGCAGTACCGCGAACCGCGAGCCCCGGTTTAGTAGTTTCTTGCTCATGTGAGAACCTTCCAAAAATGCGTGGCCTTGTAACCGTTTGACCGGCGGGCAACCCTTTCGCTTCTCCGAATTGCGAAGTGCAGCTACGCAACCCGTTGTGTGCCGGTGCGACGACGCAACGAACGCAAGAAAAATGACCGCCAAGCGCTGATTGGGCACCGGACGGCCTTGATTGCGTTCATCGGGGCAAACCGGGAGTCGACGACACATGTTCGCACGAGTTTGTCGGAATGCTTATCGGCCTGCTTAGTCTGCGTGCGGACAATCTCGCTCGTCGGCCCCTTGGTCCTTCTTAGCCGTCGACGGTCTTCTGGACGGCTTTCTTGACGTTGTCAACGACCCTCTCTGCGACTTGCTTGACCTCGCCGACTGCCTGGTCAGTCTTACCCGCTGCGCGAAGTTTTTCGTTGCCGGTCAATACGCCGGCAGCTTCCTTGATTCTGCCTTTCACCTCGTCTGTCTTGCCACCCATGATGGCGACACCTTTTCTAGAGATTGTTCTCGTAAAGCCTATCCACTAAAACTGGCGCGACGCGTCCTTACAGACTATTGCCATTTCGGCCTAGGCTGACTGGGCTCCTTGGTGGACATCCTGCCAAGTCTCGACGCTTGACTGCCTCACCCGCGCCCGCGGCCGCGGCTCCAATAGTATCCGCCACCTCCGCCAAATAGCAGGAACAGTACAACGATCAAGATGATTAGTTGAGTATCCATGGTCTTCCGCTTCCTTTGGTTAAATCAGGACCCGACGCAAATACCGCTTATCGTGAGCAGACGCAGCTACTTTTGCGAATGCTGATGGGCGGTCTTTGTGTGCTTGTCGGCGTGGTCGCAATGCTCTTGCGCCGACGCAGCATGTACTTTCGCCTCTTCATGCTCACCAATCTCGTGATGGTGTGCCGCTTCAAGATGATGATGCGCGGCTGCCGTATGGTGTGCAGCGGCAGCATGATGGTGCTCGCTTGCAGCGTGCTTCTTTTTTTCCGCCATTTGAATCGCCATGTGAATGTTCTCCTAAAGAAAATGGCCCGCTTCGGCATGGAGCGGCATGCCCCAATCTGAATCCGTAGCGGCCAAGGTGATGGGCCAACAGTCAACCCAAACTGACTATCTGTGGGTTTTCCGCCATCAAATCATGCGACCCGTAGAACAAGCAAAGGTTGTGCCGTGAGAATCCCCTCGTTGGGATTGCATTTGCGGGACTGAGCGGTGCGCGAGCATGCAATGGCACTTGCTAACTCCGCTCCTGAGCTGAGAATCAGCGCCGAAAGCAATCAATAGCCGACATTAGGCAGGGTTGGCCGTCGGGTAGGATTTCTAACTCGGTCTCGGAAATGGTTCGTTTCTCGGCACTCGTTCTCCCGAGCCGCGAGAACTACCAATCTTCGGGCGGCGATACGCGATCAACAATGTCTACAACTGGGTGTCGACATCCGTAGGATGTACGAGGACTGGGCCGCGATCCAGACGCTGGCTAAGGTCAGTTTCCGGTTGAAGGACTGTCGATCGTCGACCGGCTCGTCGATGATTAACGCGGGCACGCCGACGCTGACGGTCCGCAACTTTCTGGGCCATAGCACGGTGGCCACCACCGAGAAGTTCTACGCGAGCCCGAGTCCGGACGCTCTGCGGGCAGGCTTGGAGGCGCGGCTCGGGGGCGGCTCTTGACAGGTCTTGCAGTACCTGCCGCAGTACCGCGAAGGCTCCCGCAGGCTCTTTCCGCTTCCCTCGCCTTCCCTCCGGCTGGCTGTTCTTGCGGCGAACCCTCTTGCCGCTCCGAGCCCGTTTTTGTCGGGCTTTGGAGGGCAGCGGAGGGAAGTTGCGGGTAAGTGCGAGAGGAGGGAGTCGAACCCTCACACCCTTTCGGGTTCTGGATCCTAAGACCGCCGAAAATTCCGGCGGCGCCCGACTCATCACCCGCTGTTGTACCTCCGGTTGCATCACGGCGGAAGACTTCGAGAGACCTCCTGAGATTCAGCCGACACTCTCCACCGACCTACGGCATCCCCGTGGAGGCCCTCCGTCCGAGCATAAAACCGTTCCAGCGTCGTCACGGACGGATGGTCAAATCAGTCCTTCACGACCAGTGTCGGCTTCCCCGCCGCGATCGGCCGACAGAACGACGTAGCTATTTTTATTGTGCAGATAGTCCCGTTCAAGGCCGAGCTACAGAACCTGGAAATCCTAAATTTAACCTGGGTGTCGTCACTGGGGGCAGGTCCAGACCAGGACTGGATTCGCACGAGCATCAAGCGCTGCCTTTTGGGGACGTTGACCACCGACTGCCGACTAACCCGAAGCCTTTTCTAAACGGACCGCTACGCGCCGCTCAGAGCCGCAACACCTTCGCGCCGAAAGACACGCCGCCGGCCCTGACGGGACCTGAAGTAGTCTGAATCAAAAAAATGGATCCGGCCCAAGATCAAAACTTCAGCCCTGATCTATCAGTCAAACAGCTCAGGTCAGTTGGTCGTGGCGCTGGCAGTGGCACTTTCGGCCGAGTTGCCGCTGCCGTTGACGGCCCGCACCCGGAAATAGTACGTGGTGTGCGTGCTCAATCCCGTCACCTGGTACGCAGTCGTGTTCACACCCACGCTGTACGTGGTCAGGCCTGTGGTAAACGAACTGTTCGTCGCCACGTCGATGACGAAGCCAGTCTCGTTGTTGGAATTATCGGTCCAACTCAGGTTAACTTGATTTGCCGAAACGGTGGTCGCCGTCAGACCGCTGGGAGCGGCCGGCAGACCGCTGGGTTGCATTGTCAGCGTGGCATTGGCGAGCCCGAGGGTCGGGACTTGCCACTGCTGGTTGGCGCCCGGCCCTTCGAGGAAGTTATTGGCCACCACCTGAAGCTGGAGCGCCTGGCCGGCGTTCGCCGAGGTGGCCGTCCAGGTGGCCGTGACCGGGGTCCAGGGCGAATTCTGTGCCAGCCCCGAGAGCGTGCCGGTGCCGACGACCACGCCGCCGGCCAGGATGTTCAACACGACATTGGCGCCCGGATTGGTGGCGGCGTTGCTCCAGCTTGCGTTGGCGACCAGGATCGTGGCGGTATAGGTGTTGCCCGCCACGGCGTTGGCACTGATGCCGGTCGTGGTCATCGTCAACTTGGCAATCGGCTGGGCTCCGCCTACCACGCTGCCACTGTTGTAGAGTTCGCCCGGGTAGTAGACGAACGCGTTGTAGTTCGAGGCCGGCTGATTGCCGATTAGAGTCGCGTTCGAATTGAACGGGCTGCCGCTGTTGCCACTGGTGATGTTGTCGACCAGGCCGTACGGCTCCCAGCCCGAGTACGTGCCGCCGTGGGCGGTGCTGGGCGTGGCCGTGATCGACCAGCCCGAGAGCGTGCCGTTCATCGGCGAAGTGAAGGTCTGACCGCCGCCTGTGTTCGAGTTGATCACGTAGCTGGCCGAGTCCGCGGCGAAGTTGCCATCGGGCACGGGAATCGCAACCGGCGCGGCGTACGTCAGCGTGGCGTGGGCCAGGCCGAGCGTGGGAACTTGCCATTGAGTCGGTCCTTCGAGGAAGTTGCTGGCGACCACTTGCAACTGGATCGCTTGGCCGGCATTGGCCGAGGTGGCCGTCCAGGTCGTCGTCAGCGGTGTCCAGGGCGAATTCTGTGCCAGGCCCGAGAGCGTGCCGATGCCCACCACCACGCCGCCCGCCAGGATGTTCAGCACGACGTTGGGGCCGGGATTCGTGCCGGCGTTGCTCCAACTGGAGTTGGCGACCAGGATCGTGGCAGTATAGGTGTTGCCGGCGATCGCATTGGCACTGATGCCGGTAGTGTTCATGGTCAGCTTGGCGCTGGGCTGGGCGCCGCTCACTACGCTGCCGCTGTTGTAGAGCTCACCAGGGTAGTACACGAACGCGTTGTAGTTGGAAGCTGGCTGATTGCCGATGAAGATCGCGTTGGTGCTGAACGGGCTGGCGCTGCTGCCACTGACGATGTTGTCGACAAGGCCATACGGTTCCCAACCGGCGTAGGTACCTCCATTTGCGGTGCTTGGGTTGCCCGTGATCGACCAGCCCGAAAGCGTGCCGCTCATGGGGGAAGCGAAGGTCTGACCCCCGCCGGTGTTCGAGTTGATCACGTAGCTGGGCGAGTCGTTGCTAAAGTCGCCGTCCGGAACCGTAATCACGCCGCCCGTGGTGGTGGTGGTGCTGGCCGTCGTGGTAGTGGCCGAGCTGCCGCTACTGTTGACCGCCCGCACGCGATAGTAGTACGTGGTATTGGCCGCCAGGCCCGTCACCTGATAGGCAGTTGTGTTGGCGGCCACATTGTAGGTAGTCAGTCCTGCAGAGAAGTTGGCGTTGGTAGACTG
The DNA here is from genome assembly GCA_963793635.1 of uncultured Planctomycetaceae bacterium. Classification (GTDB taxonomy): domain Bacteria; phylum Planctomycetota; class Planctomycetia; order Pirellulales; family PALSA-1355; genus CAWCAX01. The sequence continues at coordinate 1,306,013 of CAWCAX010000004.1, read as the reverse complement.
ATCGATGGCGAACCCGGTCTCGTTGTTCGAGTTGTCGCTCCAGCTCAGGTTGATCTGGCTGGCCGAAGCGGCCGTTGCCGTGAGATTGCCGGGAGCATTGGGCAGGCCACTCAGCACGGCGGTCGAGAGCGTGGCCTTGGCCAGGCCGAGCGTGGGTACCTGCCACTGCTGGCTGGTACCCGGCCCTTCGAGGAAGTTGCTGGCCGCCACCTGCAACTGGATCGACTGGCCGGCGCGTAGCGGAGCCGGCAGTCCACGTGGCCGTGACGGGCGTCCAGGGCGAATTCTGGGCCAGGCCCGAGAGCGTGCCGGTGCCTACCACTACGCCGCCCGCCAGGATATTCAAGACGACATTGGCACCGGGATTCGTGGCGGCGCTGCTCCAACTGGCATTGGCGACGAGGATCGTCGCGGTATAGGTGTTGCCGGCGATCGCATTGGCACTGATGCCGGTGGTGGTCATGGTCAGCTTGGCATGCGGCTGGGCTCCGCCCACTACGCTGCCGTTGTTGTAGAGCTCGCCAGGGTAATAGACGAATGCGTTGTAGTTCGAGGCCGGCTGATTGCCAATCAGGGTCGCGTTTGAATTGAACGGGCTGGCGCTATTGCCACTGGTGATGTTGTCAACCAGGCCGTAGGGCTCCCAGCCCGAGTAGGTACCACCGTTTGCGCTGCTAGGATTGGCCGAGATCGACCAGCCCGAGAGCGTGCCGTTCATGGGCGAGGTGAAAGTCAGTCCGCCGCCGGTATTCGAGTTGATCACGTAGCCGGCCAAGTCGGCGGAGAAGTCACCGTCGGGAACGGTGATGGTGCCGGCTGCCATGGTGCTGGCGCTGGCGCTGGCGGTGTTGGCGGAGCTGCCGCTGCTGTTGACCGCCCGCACGCGGTAGTAGTAAGTGGTGCTGGCGGCCAGTCCGGAGGCGCTGTAGCTGGTGACGTTGGCCCCCACGTTGTAAGTGGTCAGTCCGGCGGTGAATGAGCTGTTGGTGGCCTGGTCGATGGCAAAACCGGTCTCGTTGTTGGAGTTGTCGGTCCAGATCAGGTTGATCTGGCTGGACGAAGCCGCGGTAGCCGTCAAACTGCTGGGAGCCGCCGGGATGCCTACCTGTGTGGTGGCGTTGGCGGTGTTGGAATTGGCCGAGTCGCCGACGGCATTGGTCGCCCGCACGCGGTAATAATAGGTGGTGCTGGCGGCCAGGCCGGTGGCACTGTACGAGGTGGTATTGGCGGCCACGGTCACGGTGGTCAGGTTCTGCGAGAAATCAGAGCCGGTAGACTGGTCGATCTTGAAACCGGTCTCGTTGTTCGAGTTGTCGGTCCAGCTCAGGTTGATCTGGCTCGACGAGCCGGCGGTGGCCGTCAAACCGCTGGGAGGTGCCGGTACGGCGGCCTGGGTGGTGGCGCTGGCGGAGTTGGAATTGGCCGAGTTGCCGACGGCGTTGATGGCCCGCACGCGGTAGTAGTAGGTGGTACTGGCCGACAGGCCGCTTGCGCTGTATGTGGTGATGTTGGCGCCCACGGAGACCGTGGTCAGGTTCTGCGAGAAGTCGGCACTGGTGGCCTGGTCGATGGCAAAACCGGTCTCGTTGTTCGAGTTGTCGGTCCAGCTTAGATTGATCTGGCTCGACGAGGCGACATTGGCCGCCAAACCGCTGGGAGCTGCCGGGGGATTGCCTTGGGCCGCGGCGGCCGTCAGCGTGGTGCTGGCAAACCCGAAGGTCGGAACCTCCCATTGATTGACGGGCCCTTCGAGGAAATTCTTCGCCACGACCTGGAGCTGGATTGTCTGGCCGGCGTGCGCCGCATCGGCCACCCAGCCCACCGTAATCGGAGTCCAAGGCGCACCTTGAGCCAACCCGGTGTAATGACTCGAGCTGACCACGACGCCATTGGCCAGAATGTTGAACGCCACGTTTGCCGAAGGGTTGACATTGGCACTGGCCCAGCTCACGTTGCCGTACTGAATCGACGCGGTGTAGGTCGTCCCCGCCACGGCGGATGCATTGATGCCGGTCGAGGTCATGGTCAGGCTCGCGCCCGGTTGGGCCCCCGTCACGACCGTACCGTCGCTGTACTGTTCGCCGGGATAATAGATGAATGCGTTATACGTCGACGCGGGTTGATTGGCGAGCCACGGGGCGTTGTTGGAGAGCGGACCCGCTCCGTTGCCGCTGGTGACATTGTCGACCACGCCAAACGGCTGCCAGTCGGCGTAGAAACCGCCCTGGGCCGTGCTCGGAGTGGCACTGAGGGCCCAACCCGCGAGCGTGCCCGTCATGGGCTGAGTGAATGTCACGCCGCCGCCGGAATTCGAGTTGATGGCGTTGCCCGGCGAATCGTTCGCAAAATTGCCGTCGGGCACGTTGACGGAAACAGGCGTGCCACCCGAGCCGGTCGTTGCGTTCACCGTGGCGGTGTTCACCGAGACGCCGGCGCCGTTATAAGCCCGTACGCGGAAGTAGTAGGTGGTGCTGGCCGACAATCCCGTAGCGGTGTAAAAGGGCGTGGCGGCGCCCACCGTCGTGGTGGTCACGCCCGAACTGAAATCCGAGGTCGTGGACTGGTCGATCTGATACCCCGTCACGTTGGTCGCAGCGTCGGTCCAGTTGACGTTGATCTGGCTCGTGTTGGCGCCCGCGGCCACCACGGCGGTGGGAGCCGTCGGCGGCGTGGTGATGTCGACCAGCCGGATGTTGTCCATGGCCGTCGGCACCGACACGCCGTTGTAGACAATCTGGATGTCTAGCGGCATGCCATCGTCCTGGGTCGGGCAGGTCCAGGTGACCGTCAGATCCTTGAAGGTTCCCGGTGCAAGTTGCCAGGTCGGATCGACGCTGGTGTTCGAAAACGCCGACGCGACCGCCGTACCGTAACCCTGGTAATCCAGCCCGGTGTCACCCGACTGAGGCGGGTTCGTGGTGCCAGTCGTGTAGTTGTAACTATTCGTATAACTGGGCGTGTAATAAGTGCCTGCGCCCAGAGTCAGGTCGAGCTCGACATCGGGGAACGCTACGTTGCTTGCGTTCACGAGCGGATTGCCCAGCGCCACCGTTGCCTGGTACGTTTCGCCGGCACGGGCGACTGTGGCTGCAATCATCGGCGGATAGTTGATGTCGCCGTGGTTCCCGGCATCGCCCGTGGTGTTGGGTTGCTGGTCAACCATGAAGTGGTAGGTGCCGCCCGGGGCCGGAATCAGGGAAAAGAAATTGGTGCCATTGGCCGGCGCCGGCAACTGCCCGTTCACGTAGTTGAACCAGGTGGGATCGTTGCGCTCGCTGTACATCCCTTCGCCGTTCGGGCCGGGTCCCCCATAGCCCTGCGCCGTCTTGGCAAAACCGGGCACGCCAAAGCGCGGATCGAGCTCGTTGTAGTTCGGGGCTTGAGTACCGGGGGCCACGGCCTGTTGCACCCAGCTGCTACCACTTTCGAACCCAAGTCGGCGACTCGAAATTGCCATTTAAGATGGGAATGTTGATCGACAACAGGTGGCGGTCTTCGAGCGGCTCCAGGCGCATGTTGCGGGCGAGCGCCAGGCGACTGGCAGCCATTGCGGGCCGCCGCCGGGCCGAAGACTTTTTCGCGAACCGCTTTCCGAACATGGCAAAGAGCTTAATCATAAGGATTTACTTCCTGGCTTGGGGTGTTGTCAGAGGATTCCGCCACAGCATGAAGTCCACGGCTGGGCCTCCGCCCAGCTGAGCTGCGAATTAGCGGTTTGGCCCGCGCTGATCGGCCAGAAACCCCGCGGCCGGCTCCGCTGGAGCCAAAAGCCACTTCGGCCGACAGCACGAGCTGCTCGCCATTGCCCACCGCGGCAATTCCCTGTGCCTTGAATTCTTTATGTCTGCGCAATCGAGCGTCCAGAACGGACCACGACCGGTCCGCTAACCATCAACAACAGGGCCGCCCAAATATGTCCGCAAGATTTCAACAAATTCCGTTGATGAGCGCGATATTTTTTTCCGAGCACCCCTGCCGCCACGAGCAAGTGCGCATGCCCCAATCGAGCGCCGCGCACCCAGCGCGGCCGGTCTGGCAGCGACCTGCTCCTGGGCCACGAACGGCGCGGCCGGCAAGTGGGGCCGTACGAACCGGAGTGTCGCGCCTCAATAGGCCGACTTACTTAGCTTCCAAACCGATTGGGGCCGCCGAACGACCGATTTCGCCAGGTCGTGCCCCGCTGGCCCCGTAATTTCGCACTTGGGCGCCTGGAATGGGCACATTTTTGAAATTTCTTCTGTAAATTTGTAGCGTTGTGCGGAGTATCTGGTAGAGGGGATGTTAGTTCATTTGAGAGCCCAGGCCGTGCAACAAGTCAACGCAGTATTTCAGGAATTGTGGCTCCAAGCCGAGCCGCAGGTTCGCCGCTACGTCTTCTTCCTGTTGCCGCGCCAGGCGGATGCCGAAGACGTCATGCAAGAGGTGTCGATCCAGCTCTGGCGGAAGCTGGACGAGTTTGACCCCGAGCAGCCTTTCGTCCCCTGGGCGATTCGCTTCGCCTATCTTGAGATCCTGAAGTCGCGGCAGCGCCAAGCCCGCGAACGGGTATTGTTTTCCGAGGAGCTGGTGGCGCAGCTCAACGCTACGATCGCGGAGGAATCGCCGCTGCTCGAAGTGCGCCGGCGGGCGCTGGATAGCTGCCTCAGCAAGCTGAGCGACGGCGACCGCGCGCTGCTGCTGGATCGTTACGGCCAGCACGGCGCCGTGCAGCAGCACGCAGTCCGAGCCGGCCTCGATGTGCGGCGGTTGTACTACATAGTCGAGAAATTGCGCGGCCGATTGCTGGGTTGCATCGAAGCGGCGCTGGCCCGGGAAGGATGGGACCATGGCTGAGCGACTTGCCGACTTGCCGCTCGACAGGCTGCTGGCCAGGCTGGTGGATCAGCGGGCCACGACTGACGAGATCGTGCGCTCGAGTCGATCCTGACGCGCGATCCGGCTGCTCGCCGCCGTTACGTCCACTACCTCGACTTGCACCAGGAATTGCGCGAGCGCGCCCGGCTCGATCGGCTGCCGCCGGAATCGCCGCGCGCTGCGGCGCCACCGCTCGAACTGCCCCTGGCCGACGATGGGCGCTGCCGCCGGGCGTGGTCGGCGCAGTGGCCTTGGCAGCTCGGTTGTGGTCGAGCTGCACGGCAGCCTGGGGGGGCAGCTCACCGCAGATGCGGGCGGTGGTCGTGGCGACGGCGCTCTCGTTGTACTTCGTCAGTCTGCTGATCGCCGTCGCATTCCATCGAGCCTTCCAGGCGCCGCACGAGGCCGAGCGCGGCGTCGAGGCCGGCGCGCCGATTGCGCAGTTGCTGGAGCCCGTGGGCTGCGTCTGGAAGACCGCTGCCGCCCAGCCTGACCCGAAAGTCGTCGCCGGCCAGGCGCTCGAGTTGGTTAGAGGCGTGGCTAAATTCCGCTTCGACAACGGTGTCGACGTGACCGCGGTCGGTCCCTGCGCGCTCGAATTTATCTCCCCAGGCCGGTTGCGGATGGAACACGGCAAACTAGTGGCCCGAGTGCCCCGGCAGGCGATTGGCTTTACCGTCGAGGCCGAGCGGATCGAAGTCGTCGACCTGGGAACCGAATTCGGCGTCGAGGTGGACGAACGCGGTCAGGCCGAGGTGCATCTGATTGAGGGGGCCGCCGAGGTGCGCCCGCGGAACGCCGTCGGCAATTTATCTCCGGCGCGCCGGCCGGTCGGCAAGGCGGTGCGTTTGACTGCCGGCCAGGCCATCCGCGTCAGCGAAGCCGGCGTGATGAGCAGCATCGATTCCGACCCAGGGCGATTTGCTAGCGCCGCGGACAATAAGCCCAAGCCGGCAGCGCTGGGAAACGAGCACCGACTGGATGTTGTCGATTTGCTCTGCGGCGGCGACGGCACCGGCCGCAACCGCGGCCTGGCGATCGATCCGGCGACCGGGCAATTCGGCACGCTCCCTTTTTCCAATCGCACTTCCGACGGGAAGTACCATCCCACGCCCAACCACCGCGTGCTGGACGGCTGCTTCATGCCCGATGGCCCGACGCAAATCGACTCGGCCGGCCATCGGTTCGAGTTTCCGCAGACCTCGGCCTATGCCTGGGACCACATTCGTGCCGGGGGCGAATTGTTCGGCACCCAACCGGGGCAGATCGCCAGCAAGTTGGGGGATGTGGATTTTGGCGAGCCCCCGCACGGTTTCTTGTTGTTGCTGCCCAACGCCGGCCTGACGCTCGATCTGGCTAGTCTCCAGCGCGGCCGGAAACAGCGCATTAGCGGCTTTCGGGCGATTGTCGGTAACTCGGACGTCGTCGATCGGGCTCCCAGGGCCGACTTCTTCGTCATCGTCGACGGCAAAGCGCGCTTCGAGCGGCGCAGCTTCACGATTAAGGACACGCCGTTTGGCGTCTATGTGCCGCTGGATCGCTCCGACGGATTCTTGACGCTGGCCTCCAGCGACGGCGGCGACCGCAGCGGCGGGGACTGGATCGGCCTGGGCGACCCTGTGCTGGAGCTGCGCGATCCATGACCCCGGACCGAATTAGATTGAGCTTCACATTTTCAGGCGGCTCGGGCCGCGAAGTTTTCAAGTCTTGGCGTGAGTTTTCAACTACCTTGGCCGGAGAGGGCTAGTGACAAATCCTGCTCGCGGATCATTTCGCCGCGAAGTTCGGTAAGAATGTCGCACGGTCCTTAGGCTTGCGGCCACGCGTGCCGGCAACGAGAATTTTGGGGGAATCCCCCCAAAAAAGTGGCACCGGGGTCGGGGTAGTTGAGTGTCGGAAACACAAATCCATCCGTTTCCCAATCACCCTCAAATCGGTTCTGCAAGGCCGTTCGACGTTCGACTGCTTGCCTAGCGCCGCCGTCTTCGCGGTGCGAGCTTGCGGTGGAGCGGTGCTCCTTATTTGGCCAATGATTCCGCGCAAGCGCAATGTAAAGCGGTGAGGTGTTGTGAGCCTGGATCGGTTCCCGGCTCAATCCATTTCGAGAATCTCGGATCAACAAAACCCCAGTTAGGACCAAACCATGACACGCACCATTCATCTGAATCTGATTTCCGCCGCCGTTGCGAGCTTGCTCCTCTCGTTCGCGCCGAGTTCGCTGAGCGCCGCCCCGTTTGTCGTGAATTTCGACGTCGACATTAATGCCGTCTCCGCCGGCGGCAACAACCCTGGAACCTATAGCGGCGTCGGGGCGGCCCCCGACACGGGAACCTATTGGAATTCCGCCAATGGCGGCACTTCTGGATCGACGAACCCGATTACGAGCAGCGGTACGATCTACCTATCGGATGGCAGTACAACAACGACCGTCGGCCTTTCGGTAGACAACGGCTACGGGTACGCCTCAGGGACGAACAACGCCATGCTCGACGACTGGGCCACGCAGGCTGCAAGCCACGTGGGAAACTTTTCGTTGACCAATGTTCCCGCGGGCAACTACGATGTCTACGTCTATGCCGTCAACGGGGACTTCCACGATGTGGGAACGATCGTCACCGTAACCGGTGGCACGGCGGACGGCGGCATCGACCGCACGGTGAATACCACGGACAGCACCTACAGTGAAGGAGACAATTACGTCCTGTTCCGCGGTGTCACCGTGGGGTCTGGCGGCGGAACGATCAGCGGAACCTACGCCCCCAATCCGAACACTTCGGAGGCGATCAATAATCTTTATCAAGAAGCCGACTTCAACGGTATCCAATTGGTGCAGGTAGTGCCCGAGCCGTCGTCGCTGGTGCTTGGTGGACTGGCTGGGCTAGGATTGCTCGCCGTGGTGCGGCGTCGCCGCGTGCTGCGGAATGATTGAACGTGGCAACCAAAACTTGAGCGTTTTTGCACTTCCAGCGCGCCCAGGCCCCGCAGCATCCCGACGTGGTCATTGCCGGCAGCGGCTCCAACCGCGACGACAGCTGTGCGTGTGCCTGCGTGCAAGGGCGGAAGGAGTGTCGTAATGTCTTTTTCGAAATCCTCGCTCGACGCGCCCGATGTGCCCCGGCACGCCGGAAGGCGAGGACTCAGCCTGATCGAGATGCTGGTCGTGATTGCCATTATCGGCATCTTGATCGCACTGCTGTTGCCGGCCGTGCAGGCAGCGCGCGAGGCGGTGCGCCGTGCGCAGTGCGCGAACAACCTCAAGCAGTTGGGGCTGGCGCTGCACAACTATCACGATGTGTGGCGCATTTTTCCACCCTCGTCCAAATGGAGGAGCCTGGGCGACATCGATACGACCAACACGCCGAACTTGAGCGAGAACTGGGTCGTCATGGTGCTGCCGTACATCGAGGGGCAGAACGTCAGCAACCTGTTCGACTTGTCGAAATATGTCTCTGATCCGGCCAACGCCAACGCCAGGGGGACGGTGCTCGACTTCATGCTCTGTCCGAGCGACGTGTACAATCAAGTGCCGTTCGACGGCACGCAATTCGGAGTCGGAGCCAATTGGGCCCGGGGCAATTACGGCGCCAACGGGAGCCTGGACCAGGAAGATTTGGCTTACAGCTCCTGGATCAATCCGCTGTGTCGCGGAATCATGGGTCCCGATATCTCGATCGGAATCAAGCAAATCAGCGACGGCACCAGCCGCACGATCCTGTTGGGCGAACTGCGGGCCGGGCTGATTCCGATCGACTCGCGCGGCGTTTGGGCCATGAGCGGCGCTTGTCCCAGTGCGCTGTATAAACATGGTTATCAAGGCGACGACAACGGGCCAAACTGTCTCTCACCCAAGGCCGACGACGTCGCCAACTGCGAGTTGATCGAGTCGCAAATCACCGGCCTGGCACCGCAGCAGGACAGCCCGGCCGAGGCGACCATGATCCAGTTGGGGATGCCTTGTTCCGACGATCACGGCATCTCTAGTTGGCCCAATTGGCAACAGACGGCGCGGAGCATGCACGCCGGCGGAGTGAACGTCTGCCTGGCCGATGGCAGTGTGCGTTTCCTGAGCGACGCGATCAATCTGGGCACGAGTTGGAACAATCTGGGCGTCTGGGACCAACTGAATTTGTCGACGGATGGCGCCATTCTGGATCCCAACTCCTACTGACTTACCATGTGCGCACGACAGATTGCTACAACTGCACTGCACCCCGCGGGCTTCACCCTGGTGGAGCTCTTGGTGGCGATGGCCATCATCGGCATCCTGATAGCGCTGTTGCTGCCGGCCGTGCAAGCGACGCGCGAGGCGGCCCGGCGCGCCCAATGCAGCAATCATCTCAAGCAGATCGGCTTGGCAATGCACCACTATCACGACGTGCACAAGCAGTTGCCGTTTGCCACCGGTTATTGGGATTCAACCGTGCAGAAGGGCGCACCGGCACGTGGCCGGCGATGATCTTGCCCTTTTTGGAGGAGCAATCCACGTACGAATTATTCGACTTTCACTACGCGCTGAGCGATCCAGTCAACCTGCGCGGTCCAGACCGTGATCTCGACTTATGTCTGTCCCAGCGACTCGACGGTACCCAATCCGATCATGGACCGGGCCGCACAAAACAACCCCCCGCTGGCGCTGGGGCTGTGGTATCCGGCATCGATCGGGCCGACGCAAATGGATTCGTGTTTCTTTTGCGAGGTCTCGACGCCCAGCCCGGGCAACTACTGCTGCCAGGGGAACAACTATGGTTCCGATCCGGGTTACGGCTATCCTGAAGGAAGCTCCGTCGGCATGTTCGGTCGGGACGCCAAGCCGATCGTCCGGTTTCGCGACGTGACTGACGGCTTGGCGAACACCTGGATGGTGGGCGAATCGCTGCCTGGCGACTGCGTCTGGATGGGAGCCTATTCGAACAACAATCCCCTGTCGGGCACCGGCACTCCGCTTAACGTCTTCGAGTCGGATGGCGGCAGCGTGTCGACCGTCTGGGGCAGCTGGGCCAGCGATTGCGGCTTCAAGAGCTGGCATCCAGGCGGCGCCAACTTCGTGACCGGCGACGGCAGCGTACACTTCGTTGACGAGGCGATCAACTATCAACTTTACAACCAACTGGGCACGCGCAGCGGCGGCGAAATCTGCCACCTGCCCGACTAAGCGCACCTTCGCGCAGCGCAAACAAGATGCCGCTTGGCTTGCCACGGGACCAGCCATGACAGCTATTCGCAACCGGGAACGGAGACAGCCCATGTCCGGCCGGCTCGCCGCTTGGCAACGTCTGTCGGGCTGTCTGGCGGTCGTGTGCGGCGCGCTCGTTGCCGGCTGTCGCCCGCGGCACCCCGAGTTGACGCCCGTCTCGGGTCGGGTCACGTATGGTGGCGGCGACTGGCCGGCGGTGGGCGAGCTGTATTTCGCCACGATTGCGGGGGAGGCCGGCGTGCCGCGGCGCCCTGGTCGAGCAGCCTTCGGCACGGATGGCCGCTTCAAGGCGAGCACGTTCCGCCCTGGCGACGGCTTGTATCCCGGAGAATACCGGGTGAATATCGAGTGCTGGAAGTCGCCCCCCTCGGCCTACACCCGCTCGCCAGGCGAGAGCTACGTGCCCGAGTTGGCACCAGAAGATCTGCCCCGAATTATCGTGCCGCAAAACTCGCCGGGCTGCGAAGTCCAAATCGATTTTCCGCTGCTTTCCAGAAACCGCTCGTCCTAGCACGGCGCGCTATCAACGAGGCTGCGCCTGCTCGCCGGCCCGGGCGGCACAGCTGATGGAAATGGGTTGCATCACGCCGGAAGACTTCGCGAGGCCGCCTGAGATTCAGCCCACCACCTTTCGCCGACCAGCGGCAGCACGGCGAGCAGCCTCTATCCGAGCGTAGAAGGGTTCGAGCGTCGTCACCGAAGCGTGCCCCAGCCAGTCCTTGACCACCAGCCTTGACTCTCCATCCGCGAACCACTGCGTCGCGCACGTGCTGCGGCAGTCCTTGAAAGTGTACTGCCGGGCCTTCGGAATACCCGCGTGCGCCTGGATCGAGTACGAGTCCGGGTACAAGTTGCGGCGATGATCCGCCCACGGGAATCCTCAAAGTCTCCCGCCAATAAAGAAGCGTCCAATTCCCAAGCGGCAGAAAGCGGCATCATCAAAATCGTCTGGCAAAGGTAAGTCAGCGGCCACTTGGGTCATGATCGACCGATTCTTCTTCCCTGCACGCAACGTCCAGCAGACCCATGAGGGGGTATGCCGCACCATGCGGCCACGATTAAGCGCTTCACGCCGCAGCAGTTGAAGCAATGGCTCCAAGACGAACTCAGCTTGTATCTGCGGACCCATCCCGAATTGAAGCGATTCAAACTCCACAATCTGCGTGGCACGGCGATGTCCAGGGCCGTGCAAGCCGGGATTGGTTACGACGCCGCTTCCATCGCCTTTGGCTGCCACCCTGAAACGATGCGGCAGCACTACGTTAATCTCAATGAGACCTTGATCTCGGACCAAGTGATGGACGCCATTCAAAACCAGAATGGCCACCCCCAGCAAAACGCCAAATCGAAGCCCGAAGGAAATCCTGCGGATTCAAAAAGTGGGGAGAATTGAGGGAGATTCGATTTTGCCAACGAAGAAGGGCTTGCAGCGATTTGCCGCAAGCCCTTTGTGTTGAATCAGATGCGAGAGCCGGGAGTCGAACCCGGACGGGTTGCCCCACTGGATCCTAAGTCCAGCGCGTCTGCCAATTCCGCCACTCTCGCTTGGGCTGATCCAACTGCAAGTGTCCGACGATTCGCAAAGGCCGTCAAGACCGGAAGAGAATCGTGCTAGAGCCTATCCGGGAACCGGCCCGGCGGCTCTCGGAGGGGCCTTCACTTGCGGCCTTCCGTGACCAGCTTCCAATCATCCGTCCGAAACGGAGATGCGGGCAAGCCCTCCTTGTTGATCAGGTTCGGCTCGGCCGCCTCATTCCAGCCGAACCGCACCGCGGCCGGCTTGGAGAGCCCGTCGGCGTGAACCACGATCGTGTCGCCGTCGATCACGGCCGTGGCCCGCACGAATCGCTGATCGGTGCCGGCAATGGTGAAATCGCTGAGCGGCTTTCCGTCGCGACTCGCCAGACCGCTCCCCACCGAGTCGAACGAAAGACGGATCGTGTCGGCGTCGACCTGCAGCTCCGCCTGGGCTTGCTTGAAGATCGGACCGGAGTAAACCAGGCCGGTTTTGCCGTAGGTCTTGGCCAGTGCCCAGAGCGCCAATCGCTGGCCGCAAATTCGCTTGTTGCGCGGATGGATATCGTCGAGACTCAAAGAATCGGTGACCACGGCCATGCCGGTGTCGGGCACCGTTTGCATGGTCTGAAACTGCGCGTCCCACAGTTCGGCGCACGCTAAGCCGCTATCGGCGTTGTATCGAAAGGGCGCGATCTGTACGAAGTAGAAAGGCAGCTTGGGCTGGTGCCAGGCCTGCCGCCAGGCCTCGATCATCACGGGAAACAGCTTGTGATACTGAGCCGCTCGGCCGACGTTGGCCTCGCCCTGGTACCAGATACAGCCCGCGATCGGCAATCGGGTCAAGGGATGAATCATGCCGTTGTAGAGCTGCGATCCGCCGCCGGCCATGTACTTGAGCGTGGGCTGAGCTTCGAGCGCTGGCCGGGGCGTCCAGCTTTCGGCTGGCGTTCCGCCCCACGAAGTATGCACCAGGCCGACCGGCACGCCGAGCGCTTTCTGCACGTCGACGCCGAAATAATAAGCCGTGGCGCTAAAGCCTGCGGCGCTTGTGGGCGTGCAATGCGTCCAGCGGCCCTGGCAATCGTCTTGAGGTTGGTCGGCGCGGAGATGCGGTGTGGTGAACAAGCGGATCTGCGGATGATCGGCCGCGGCCACGTCCTGCTGGGCCTGATCGGTCGAGTTCAGATTCATCTCCATGTTGGATTGGCCGGAGCAAACCCACAGCTCGCCAAACAGCACGTCGCCCAGCGTGATCTTGTTGTCGCCCGCGGAATCCTCGATCACGATCTTGTGTGGGCCGCCGGCCGCCGTGGCAGGCAGCTTGACCGCCCAGTGCCCGTCGGGGCCGGCTTGGGCCGCGATGGATAGGTCATCCAGTTTGACGCTGAGTTTCTCGTCGGGATCGGCCGTGCCCCAGAGAGGATTTTCGACGTCGCGCTGGAGCAGCAGATGACTTGAGAAGATCGCCGGCAGCCGGACGTCGGCGCACGCCGCGGCCGGCGAGCAAACGACGCTCGACAATCCGATCAGCACCGCACTCGCCGCGCGGCAGGCAGTTCGCATCAGCATTCGATTCTCGCTTGGAATGGATTTATGGGGTGCACGCGTTGATTTGCAGCAGCATGCGGGATGGCATGCAATAGGCCGGTGAGAATCTAGCCGGGTTGCCGGGCGCACTCCCAGCGTACTCGCGCCGGGGGCGATAATCTAGCGCCAGCTGTCAGCCGCGTGACGAATTTTCGATTCCGGCGTCGAGTCCAATGCACAGGGCGTCAGGGTTGCGTCTCGCGGCGGCTGGAGCGGGAACCCTCGTCCTGCCGGTCTCTGCGGCGAAAACCTGGCGGACCGTTCTCGGCGCCTTGGTGAACTGTTGAAACTGCTCATCGGTGAGCACTTCTTTCATGCGCGCGAGCAGGTCGGCCTGCGCCTGGCGGAAAAGACCGCGCACTTTCTCGTGGTGCTCTTTGAGCGTCGCGTCGACTTTGGTTTGCTGCTCCGGAGTCAGGTCGAGCTGTTTGACGACCCGCTCGAGCGGCCCTTCCGCACGATCGCCGCGCGGCGATCCTTCGCGCCGATCTTCAGACCCGCGACCCTGCCGCGAGCGGCGCGAATCGGTTTCGTCGGGGGCACGCTCGCCGGCCCCGGCCGGACGCGCATCGTCGGCGCCCGTCGGACGATCGGCTCGGGGATCCGCCGTCGAATCGCGGCGGCTCGAGCGGGGGCGATCCGGCGAAGCCTGGTCGCCGCGTGGACCGCGAGCCGACCGGCGCTCGGCCCACTGTTTGAGTTGCTCGGGCGTCAAGATTTTTTGCATCTTGGCCTGCACTTCCGCCTCGAGCGCATCGATCTGTTGTTGCTGTTCGGGCGACAGGCGCAGTTCTCTTTGGGCAAACGGCGGCAGCACGCGAAAGGCTGGCCCCGCGCCGGATCCATCGGCAGGCGCCCCTTCGCCCGGACGGTTCTCGCGCCGCTCGGGAGGCTGCGCCAAGGCCAGGCCGGCCGCGGCGGCGCAGAGCGGCCCGGCCAACAGAAGTTCCCGGACGCGGAACACGGCAAGCTCCTTATTTCCCAATTCGGCAGCAAGAAAGGCTTTGGATCGGCTTTAGTTTAGCACGCCGAGAAATGGCTGAACAGCAAGGCATCGAGGCGCGATCGGCCCGAGAAATCCGCGGTCGGCGGTGGTGCGCCACGTCGATCGAGATGTGGCCGCCGCGTTTACGCAGTTTGCGACGTTCCGCAGTCGAAGCCGCCGATTGCTTCGCCGGCCCCCGATGGATTATGATCGGATGTCCACTGCCGGGGGCATGGATGGATGCGGGTCGGCAACTCGGGCCTTTAGCGTTTGACGCCCGCGTTTGACGCCCAACTTGCGCTAGCTTCGGTGCGCTTACTACCGTCACAGCCCAGGAGGATAGCGGCGTGAAATCCGGCCAGCCTTTCAATGAGATTTGCCACGCGGATTGCATCGACGCCATCAGCGCGCTGCCCGAGGGCTGCGTCGACCTGGCCTTTGCCGATCCCCCGTTCAACATCGGCTACGAGTACGACGTCTATCATGACAAGAAAGATCGTCAGCATTATCTCGATTGGTCGAAGCGCTGGATCAAGGCGGTGCATCGCGTGCTCAAGCCGTCAGGCACGTTTTGGCTGGCGATCGGCGACGACTATGCGGCCGAGCTGAAGCTGGCCAGCCAGGAGATCGGCTTCCACCCGCGAAGTTGGGTGATCTGGTATTACACGTTCGGGGTGAATTGCAAACACAAATTCAGCCGCTCGCACGTGCATTTGTTTTATTTCGTCAAGGATCCGAAGAAATTCACGTTCCGCTCGGCGGAGTTGGAAAATCGGATTCCGTCGGCCCGACAGTTGGTCTATGGCGATTCACGCGCCAATCCGGACGGCCGCTTGCCGGACGACACTTGGGTGCTGCGTCCGCAGGACCTGGCCGATTGCTTCACGCCCGAGGAAGACACCTGGTACTTCCCGCGTGTGGCGGGCACCTTCAAGGAGCGGGCCGGGTTTCACGGCTGCCAGATGCCCGAGCAGTTGCTGGGCCGGATTATTCGCTCGTGTTCTGACGAGGGAGAGTTGGTGCTCGATCCTTTCAGCGGCAGCGCCACCACGGTGGCGGTGGCCAAGAAGCTGGGGCGCCGCTATCTGGCCTTCGATTTGTCGGCGGAGTATGTCCTTCGCGGGAATTCCCGGCTGGAGTCGATCCGTGTCGGCGACCCCTTGGACGGAGCGGCCGAACCGACGATGAGCGCGCCGGCCACGCCGAAGACCGGCAAACGCCGGGCGGCGCAACGGGCCATAAAGCCAGACGAGGCCCCGTCGCAAGCGCCGGCACAAACGCGAATGCTGCACGACGGTCTGCTCGAAGCGTTTCGGCAAACGCACGATGGCTTTTCACTGGATCGCGTGGTCGCTGATCCGCAGTTGAACCAACGACTTGCCGACGCTTGCCGACAATTAGGGCTGCCGGGCGAAGCGCGCACTTGGAACTGGGTTTTGTTTGGCATGCGCAAAGCGGGCCTTTTGGTCGACACGCCGACGACACGCCGCACGGAATTCAGTTGGACGGACTGTGAAGAATACTTGTTTGCCAGCGAAATTGCCTGGCGGCAGATGATCGATGCGGGTTCTGAGAGTTTGGACAGCATACTTTGCGATCCATTTTTGGCGGCCGAGTTCGACGCGATCGCCAAGCGTTGGGCCCCCGGTTACTCAGAACTTGAGTACCGTTGGGCTGCGATGCGACTGCGCAAGAAGGCCAAAGAAGTTCGTGGCAGAGCCGAAGTACTGACCGATGCTCACCTCAGCAAAGCCTTTTCGCTTGAGTCCATTGGTGCGAGTAAATTTGCTGAGCAGGCGGGGGTTTACATCGTGGCCAATTCGGACAAACAAGCTCTGTATGCAGGAGAAGCGAGCAATCTGCGGCACAGATTGCAAAAACAGTTTGCCCCGAAATGTCCGCTGGGCGAGAAGGAAGTGAATCGGCTGACCGCGCGGTTTTTTCCAACTTCTTGCCTTTTCGGCGACCGGTTGGCTTATCAACTGCGCGTCGTCAAACGGCATCGCCCGCGCTTCAATCTCCCAGATCACCGATAAGTATGAAGCCGAATCTGCGGGCGGCATTTGACGCGACCTGCTCGGGGTATTCTCCGGACCGTGTTGTGGCCGACCCGCACTTGAATCGAGTTTTTCTTGAGGAGTGCGCCCGTCTCGGCCTCGGCGCTTCCGCGGCAACGCTCAATCGCTCGCTGCTGAATTTGCGCAAGCAAGGCGGTCTGCGGGGGCTTCATTCAAGGAAATCCACCTTTCCAAGACTCGATCAGTATCGATTCGCGGCGGAAATGGCCGCTCGATTTATCGAACGGCGCGATGGCGTGAGCCTGGACGCGGTCATCTCTGATCCAGCGCTTGCCGAAGAGTTCGATCAGCTTGCGGCTCGCATCTCGCCGGGCTTTACACCGGTCGAATACCGTTGGGCGGCGCTTTCCTTACGCAAGACGAAGCGGCTCGCACCGGAACTTCTTGCCAGGGTCGTTCGCGCCGAGGACGTGCGCGTGCTCGACATATCGAGTGTCGACCTCACCCGGGTACCGTCGCATCAGGGCCTCTATCTGTTTTTTACTTCGGATCGCCCACTCTACGCTGGAGAGGCCGAGAACTTGAACAACAGGCTCCGCAAGCACCTCGACCATTCGGACAACAAGGGCTTGGCGAGGTGGCTTTGGGAACAGGGAACCGAATCGCTCCACGTGGAAATTCAGCTACTTCCAACGGACACCTCCACTCGCGTTCGACGCGCGCTCGAGTCAGAATTGATTCGTTCGCGAGAGCCTTTGTTCAACGTCAAGCGATAGCGATGTGCGGCTGTTTGCATGAACCAAAAAATGTCCATCGCGAAGCAGTCTCTTCGACTCACGGGATGTTTCGAAGCAGAAGTGCTGGTGAGCCTGCTGTTGAAGCAGTGGACACATCCGCTGGCCGGCGACGCTGAATTCAGTTCGGGCTTGTTGGAGTCGGCCGCCGAAGTGCTTCGTTCCTCCGTCAAGGGCCAAAAGCTATTCGAGGAGATATCGCCCGAAAATGTCAATTTGATCGCCGCGTTGTGGTATGCCGAAGCGACAACGCTTTCAGCGGATCCGTCGATTGCCGCCAAGGAACGAACCCTGCGCGAGGAATGGCTTGAGGCCCTCAGAAGGTCGATCCCTTCATGCTTCTGCAACCCGGACCTTCTGATGTAATCTCTGGTGTGCCACCGCCGGCCGGGTAGAATCCAATCCAGCGATCCATCTTAAGGAGCCAGGTATCCGTGAAAAGCGACGTGCCACCCACCCGCCCTGCGGGCCCCCAGTTGCCGATCTGCGCATACGCCCCAGAAGTATGCCGGGCCATCGAAGCAGGAAGTCGTCGCACTCCGCCGACAATATCTGACGCCGGGTCTGATCACCTATTACCAAGATCCGCTGCTGGTCGTCGAAGGGCACATGCAATACCTGTGGGACGAACAGGGCAAGCGCTATCTCGACGGCTTCGCAGGCATCGTCACCGTCTCGGTCGGACATTGCCATCCTTACGTCGTGGAAAAAGTGCGCCAGCAGGTCGGCCGGCTGCAACACGCCACCACCATTTATCTGCATCCTACGATCGGGCAGTTCGGCAAGCTGCTGGCAGAGCACATGCCGGCCGACTCGGGCTTGACCGTGAGCTACTTCACCAACTCCGGCAGCGAGGCGAACGAACTGGCGGTGCTTTCGGCCCGCGAGTTTACGGGCAACCAGGAAGTGGTTTCCTTGCGCAACAGCTACCATGGCGGCACGCAAGCCACGATGGGGCTCACGGCCCATGGCACTTGGAAGTTCAAGTCGGCGCCGGTGCATAACGTCAAGCATGCCACGCCCGGCTATTGCTACCGCTGTCCCTATGGCTTGGAATATCCGAGTTGCGAATTGAAGTGCGCCCACGATTTGGAGCAGCTCATCCGCTACGAGACGCCGGGCGAGATCGCCTGCTTTATCGGCGAGCCGATCCAGGGCGTGGGTGGCGCGGTCGTGCCGCCGCCGGAATATTTCGGCATCTTGTACGACATCGTCCGCCGGCATGGCGGCCTGTGCGTGGCCGACGAGGTGCAAACCGGCTTCGGCCGCACGGGCACCAAATTTTGGGGTTTTGAGAATTGGGGCGTGACTCCCGACATCGTCACCATGGCCAAAGGCATCGGCAACGGCACGCCCTTGGGAGCGATGACCACGCGCGGCGAGATCGCGGCCACGATGGCCAATCGCATCCACTTCAACACCTTTGGCGGCAATCCGGTCTCGATGACACAAGGCCTGGCCACGCTCGAAGTCATCGATCGCGAGAACATCCAGCAGAACGCTCTGGTGGTCGGCACGCATCTGAAAAATCGCCTGCTCGATCTCCAGCAGCGCCAACCGCTGATCGGCGAGGTGCGCGGCATGGGGTTGATGCTGGGGGTCGAACTGGTGCGCGACCGGGCCAGCAAAGAGCCGGCGGGCGCCGAGACGGCCGCCGTGCTCGAGCGCTGCAAACAGCGCGGCCTGCTCTTGGGCAAAGGCGGACTGTACGGCAACGTGCTGCGCATCAAACCGCCGATGTGCCTGTCGATCGACGATGCCGACTTCCTGGTCGATTGTCTCGACGAATCGCTCGGCGGCTGCCTGTGACCAAAATTCGGTCCGCGCCGCGAAGTAGCTTAATGCCGCTCGATGTGCAGGGAGTGTGCAATCCGCGTCCCGCCTGCTATGGTACGCTGTGTCGGCGTCTCAAGCAGCAGATCGAAAAAAGGATCTTCCGATCATGGCCAGTGACGATCTCTGTTCCGACCCGCCTCGCGGCATGCAATTGCTGCACGACCCGCGCTGGAACAAGTCGACCGCATTCACCGAGACCGAACGCGAATCGCTGGGCCTGATTGGTCTGGTGCCCGAAGGGGTTGATACTGAGGAAAACCAGCTTCGCCGGGTCTTATTGCAGTTGAGCAACAAGACGACCGACCTGGAGCGGTATATCTATCTTTCGTCGTTGCAAGACAACGACGAAACGCTGTATTACAAGACCCTGATGTCGGACCCGGCGCATTTCATGCCGCTGGTCTACACGCCCACCGTCGGCGAGGCTTGCCAGAAGTTCGGACACATCCTCCGCCGACCGCGCGGGCTTTATCTGTCGGTTAAGCGTCGCGGCCGCCTCAAAGAAATCTTGCGCAACTGGCCGGAGAAAGGGGTCCGCTTCACGGTCGTCACCGACGGCGAGCGGATTCTGGGCCTGGGCGATCTGGGCGTCAACGGGATGGGCATTCCAGTCGGCAAGTTGGCTTTATACACCGCCTGCGCCGGCGTGCCCCCGCGGGTGACGTTGCCGATCACGCTCGACGTGGGGACCAACAACGAGAGTCTGCTGGCCGATCCGCTTTACCTGGGGCTCCGGCAGCCGCGCGTGCGGGGGGATGAGTACGATTCGTTCCTGGAAGAGTTCGTCATGGCTATGCAGGAAGTCTTTCCGCAATGCTGCATCCAGTTCGAGGATTTTGCCAACTTCCACGCCGTGCCGCTGTTGGCCCGCTACCGAGATCACGTCTGTTGCTATAACGACGATATCCAGGGCACCGCCGCCGTGGCGGTGGCGGGAATTTTCGGCGCTCTGCGAATTCTCAAGAGCAAAATGAAGGACCAGACCTTCTTGTTCCTGGGCGCCGGCTCGGCGGGCACCGGCATCGCCGACCTGCTCTGCCTGGCCATGACCAAGGACGGATTGTCGATCGAAGACGCGCGGAAGCGCTGTTGGCTGACGGACGTCAATGGGTTGTTGGAAACCACGCGGACCGACCTGGCCGATTTTCAAAAGCCCTACGCCCATCGGCACGCGCCGCTCAAAGACTTTCTCGCGGCGGTCGAGTCGATCAAGCCGACCGCGATCATCGGTGTCAGCACCGTGCCCAAGCTATTCAACCAGCCGGTCATCGAGGCGATGGCGCGGATCAACGCTCGGCCGATTATTTTTCCGTATTCCAACCCGACGTCGCGCTCGGAATGCACCGCGGAAGAGGCCTACAAGTGGTCGCAAGGCCGGGCGATTTTTGCCAGCGGTAGTCCGTTCGGGCCGGTGCATTTCGGCGGCCGGACCTTCGTGCCGGGCCAGGGGAACAACGTCTACATTTTTCCGGCCATGGGAATGGCGATCTATGCCACCGGGGCCGAACGCGTCACCGACGAGATGTTTTACTGCGCCGCCCTGGGCGTGGCCGAACAAGTCACGCAGTCCAGCCTGGACATGGGGCTGATCTATCCGCCACAGTCCGACATTCTCAACGCCTCGCTGCACGTGGCCGGGAAAGTCGCCACGCTCGTTTTCGATCGCAATCTGGCCGGCGTGCCACGCCCGGCCGACATCGGCCAGTTCATCCGCGGCCAGGTCTATCGACCTGAGTATCCAAATGTCGTCTGAGCCACCGACCGCTGCTTCGATGGCGCTATCCTGCCGAATCTCGGCCGCGCTGTGCAGCGCGATTCGCGAGCACTGCAGGACGACCGGCGAATCGGTCGATCACCTGGTCCGCACGGCGCTGGCCGACTATCTGCAGGTCGATCACGGCACGTTGTTCCAGGTGTCGACCGTCGGCGCACTGGTTGAGGGGCTCTACCGGGGTGAGGTCACCGTCGGTGCCCTGCGCGAACACGGTGACTTTGGCCTGGGAACGTTCGCCGGGCTCGACGGCGAGATGGTGGTTGTGGACGGCCAATTCTATCAGGTTCGCGGCGACGGCACCGTGCGCGAAGCGGATGACGGCACTCGCAGTCCGTATGCGATGATCACGCATTTTCCGGCCGCCGCTGCCGCCAACCAGCTTTCCGATTGTGCGGACCTGGCCGCGCTCTGCGCTCAGCTCGATCCGCTTCGCGATTCGCAAAATGTTTTCTACGCGATCCGCATCGACGGCCAGTTCGATTCGATCGTCACGCGCTCGGTCCGGGCGACGCCCGAAGGTGTGCCCCTGGTCGCGGCGGCCGGGCAACAGACCGAGTTTCACCTGCGCAATGTTCGGGGCACGCTCGTCGGATTCTGGTCGCCAGGTTTTTTGAAATCGGTCCTGGTGGCCGGCTATCATTTGCACTTCTTGGCCGACGACCGGCAATCGGGCGGCCATCTGCTCGGTTGCGCCGGACGCGGACTGCGTGCCCGGCTCAGCCGCGTGGCGGATTTTCGTGTCAGTTTGCCGGAGTCGGCTTCGTTCCTGCAGGCCGATCTCACGCGCAACCCGGCCGAAGATATCGAACGGGCCGAGAAGCAAACACACTAGGAGAACCGGTAATGGGCGAAGCGACACCCAGCGGAGCCGAGCTTTTGGTCCGGAGCCTGGAAGCCCAGGGCGTGCAATACATTTTCTGCATCCCGGGCGCCAAGGTCGATAAGGTCCTGGACTGCCTGGTCGATTCGAAGATCAAGACCATCGTCTGCCGCCACGAGCAGAATGCGGCCTTCATTGCCCAAGGCATCGGCCGAATGACGGGTCAGGCTGGCGTGTGCCTGGTCACGTCGGGGCCGGGCTGCACCAATCTGACCACCGGCCTGGCGACCGCCGACTATGAGGGGGATCCGGTAGTCGCGCTGGGTGGGGCCGTACCGCTGGGCGACCGGCTCAAGTTGGCTCATCAATCGCTGGACACGGTCAGCCTGTTTCGGCCGGTGACCAAGTACGCGGCCGAAATCACCACGGGGCATGCCATTCCCGAGGCCATCGCGTCGGCCTTTCGCGCCGCCGAGTGCGGACGTCCCGGCGCCGCTTTCGTCGCGCTGCCCAAGGACATCATGGAAGCGCCGGCCCTGGTCCAGCCGCCGCGGCGCGCGCCGCAGCCGCGCCTCGGACCGGCCGACGGTGCCGCCATCGCCGCGGCCGCCGTGTTGGTCAATCGGGCGCGGCGACCGGTGTTGATGCTGGGCATGCTGGCCAGCACACCGCGAGTCGCCGAGGCGGTGCGCAAACTGCTTCAGCAAACGCCGCTGCCGGTAGTTTGCACCTATCAAGGGGCGGGCGTGGTCTCGCGAGAACTACTCCCCTGCTTCGCCGGGCGCGTTGGACTTTCGCATAATCAGCCGGGCGATCAACTGCTTGACGCGGCCGACGTCATTCTCACAGTCGGTTTCGACCCGATCGAGTACGACCCCGTGATGTGGAATCAAGGCAAGCGGCGGCCGATCGTCCACATCGACAGCACGCCGGCCGAGATGGATTCCGACTATTGGCCCTCGATCGAACTGATCGGCGATGCGGCGCTAACCTTGAGCACATTGGCCGGACAACTGGCGCCGGCCGCTGTTCTGGCAGACATTGCCGAACTGGGCGCGGCCTCTCGGGCGCTGGCCGAATTGAAACAGCAGGGATCAAGTCGTAGCGGCTCGCCGGTCCATCCGCTCCGATTGATTTACGAGTTGCAAAATCTGTTGGACGACCATGCGACCGTGCTATGCGACGTCGGCTCGATCTACATGTGGATGAGCCGCTATTTCTTCTCGTTCCAGCCGAGGCACTTTCTGACCAGCAACGGGCAGCAGACACTGGGCGTCGCCCTGCCGTGGGCGATTGCCGCCTGCCTGGTGCGGCCGCGGACGCAGGTGCTCTCGATGTCCGGCGACGGGGGTTTTCTGTTCTCCGCCCAAGAACTGGAGACGGCTGTCCGGCTGAAGTGCGATTTCGTGCATTTGGTTTGGACCGATGGTTTTTACGACATGGTCAAGATTCAGCAGCAGCCCAAATACGGCCGGTACGCCGACGTGGCGTTGGGCCCGGTGGACGTCGTCAAGTATGCCGAGGCCTTCGGGGCCGCCGGCATGCGGATCAACGCTCCCGCCGAAATCGTGCCCACGCTCCGCAAAGCATTCGAGACCCCGGGGCCGGTGATCGTTGATGTGCCGGTCGATTACCGGGACAATCCGGGTCTGTTCGAGAGCGTGCAAACGGCGGCCGTGCATTGACGATTTTGCCGCCGACGCCAGCCCCGTGGCACGAACGCATAAACCATAATGAATTGTTTTGCTTTGTAACCGATTGCAGCGCTGCGCAATTTTTTGACAAAGTTCCGCTGCCGAATATAACTTACACAGCCTGTCGGATACGGGCCGGATGTGGTTGTGAAAGCCTTTGTCGCATGCATGTGCCTGGCGGCCAGGGCTTTTTTTGTCTCCCAGGGAAAGCTAGGAAAGGAAATGGACATGAGTCGAACGTATTTTTGGAGTGCGCTGGCACTGAGTGCCGTATCGATCCTGGCCTGCGGAGCGCCGTCGCTGGCCAAAGACCGCAGCGATGACTCGTCGAAGTCGAACTCCGCCAGCAGCGACGATTCGAGCGGCCGAACGCAGGACAACCAGAAATCGGCGAAAGACGAAGCCACTGATCAAAACGACAAGCCCGCGGACGCCAAACACCATGCCGCGCTCGGTGTTTCGCTGCAAGACGACGACGGGCGACTGCACGTGATAGCCGTGCTACCCGGCAGTCCGGCGGCGCTGGCCGGCATTCGCAACGGCGACGAAATCACCAGTGCTGACGGCGAACGCGTCCGCACGGCACAACAATTAGCCGACGAGATCGGCGAAAAGCAGCCCGGTGACCAGGTTTCGTTGGGCATCCGCCGCAATGGCGATCGGCAAACCTTGCGGGCAAAGCTAGTCAGCCTTGACATGCTGCGCAGCCGCAATAACGCGGCCGAACGCAATCGCTCTGACAACGACACGACCGAGAACATGAGCCGCACCAGTCGCCCAACCTGGACCAACAACCGTGGCCGCTCGGCCTCCTACGACGAAGACCAAATGGTCGCTCAACAGCGCGATCGCATGGCCCGTCAACTGCGAGCACTCCAGCAGCAGGTTCTTCGGCTGGAACAAGAGGTCGACGATCTGCGCGCCAATCGCTCGGCGCAACAAACGTCGGCCTATCGGGGCAATGTTGGCTCCCAGGGCAACGGCGACAATAGTTGGTACTACCAGTCGCAGCCGGAGGATCAGAATCAGGGGATCCACGACTACGGCGCCCGCGCGAGATGGCCAATAATGGAATCTCGCTTGTCGACCGCGAATCGATCGGTCTAGGCCGGTCGACTCGACAAGCGGGGGTCGGGGCTGCGTCTGACTGTCAAGTTAGACGCGGCCCTGTTTTTTCGCTCCAGGCCAACGACGACTTGCCACTGCAGGAAGCCGGCCAGGCCCTTTGGCGAGCCTGGTTCGGCCGACCGGCCGCGGGTCGAGCCGCTAAAGTCCGCTGCGCCTGACCCGGCTCGCGGCTTGGTCCAAACCGACCTGTCAATGCCACCCAAGACGCTATCTGCCTAGGAAGAAGGCCTTCGAGAGCCGAGTGGCGACGGTGTCGGGGTCGCTGGCCGTGTTGTTGGCGGGGGTCGGGTCGGGCGAGTTGCCCGGCGGCGTCACGGTGGCCGTATTGGTCAACGTGCCCGTCGCGGTCGAGAGCACCGACGCATGCACCGTGTAGGTTATTTTGCTGCCAGCCGGCAGATTGACCGCCGTGTCGTCGATGTCGCCCGTGCCGCTGGCGGTAAAGCCGGTGGCCCCACCCGTGGCGGCGGCCGTGAAAGTGACATTCGTCAGGCCGACCGGCGGCGTGTCGGCCACCGTGGCGCCCGTCGCGGCGCTGGGGCCGGCATTGGTGACCACGATCGTGTAAGTGATCGTGCTGCCGCGGAAGGCCGTGCCCGTGCTGGGGGTAATGCTCGAGCCGCCCACGTTGTCGACTTTGGTGATCGACAGGTCGGCCGCGGGCGCCACGCTGTCGATATCGACGGCCGTGTTGTTGGCCGGGGACGGGTCGGTCGTGCCGGCCGGGTCGGCCACGGTCGCCGTGTTGGTCAATGCGCCTGTCGTGGCCGGATTGACCGTGGCCTGGACGGTGTAGGTGATCGTGCTGCCGACCGGCATTGACACCGCAGTGTCATTGATGTTGCCCGAGCCGTTGGCCGTGAATCCGCTGGCTCCGCCCGTCGCCGTGGCCGTGTAGGTGACGCCGGTCAGTGCAGTGGGCATGGTATCGGCCACGCTTGCGCCGGTCACCGCGCTGGGGCCGGAGTTGGTGACCACGATCGTATAGACGAGCGTGTTGCCGGGCACCACAGACCCCTGGGCACCCGTGACACTCGAGCCGCCCACGTTGTCGACTTTGGTGATCGACAGGTCGGCGGTCGCCGTGATGTTGTCGATGTCGGTGGCGGTATTGTTGGCGGGGCTCGGGTCGGTCGTGCCCTCCGGGTCAGTCACCGTGGACGTGTTGGTCAAGGTGCCTGTCGCCGCCGGATTGACCGTGGCGTGGACCGTGTAGGTAATCGTGCTGCCGACGGGCATGGCGACGGCGGCGTCGTGGATGTTTCCCGAGCCGCTGGCCGTGAATCCGCTGGCTCCGCCCGTTGAAACGGCCGTGTAGGTGACGCTGGTGAGATTGGCGGGCAAGGTGTCGGTCACGGTTGCGCCGGTTACGGAACTGGGGCCGGAGTTACTGACGACGATCGTATAGATAAGCGAGCCGCCAGGCGTGACCGTGCCGTGAGCGGCCGTGATGCTCGATCCGCCCACATTGTCGACCTTGGTGATCGACAGGTCGGCCACCGGCGTGATGTTGTCGATGTCGGTGGCCGTGTTGTTGGCGGGGGTCGGGTCGGTCGTGCCCTCCGGATCGGTGACCGTCGTCGTGTTGGTCAACGTGCCTGTGGCCGCTGGGTTGAGGGTGGCATGGACGGTGTAAGTGATCGTGCTACCGACGGGCATGTCGACCGCGGTGTCATTGATGTTTCCCGAGCCGCTGGCCGTAAAGCCGCTGGCTCCGCCTGTTGGAACGGCCGTATAGGTGACGGCCGTGAGCGCCGCCGGGAACGGGTCGGCCACGCTGGCGTCGGTCACGGCGCTGGGTCCGGAGTTGCTGACCACGATCGTGTAGGTGAGCGAGTTGCCGGACACGATCGTGCCGTGTGCGGCCGTGATGCTCGATCCGCCCACGTTGTCGACTTTGGTGATCGACAGATCCGCGGTCGGAGTCAGGTTGTCGATGTCGGTGGCCGTGTTGTTGGCGGGGGTCGGGTCGGTCGTGCCGGCCGGATCGGTCACGGTGGCCACGTTTGTCAAGGTGCCCGTCGCCGCCGGGTTGACCGTGGCATGCACGGTATAGGTGATCGTGCTGCCGACGGGCATATTGACCGCGGTGTCGTTGATGTTGCCGGAGCCGTTGATCGTGAAACCGCTGGCCCCGCCGCTCGTCACGGCGGTGTAAGTGACGGCGGTCAGAGCCGCGGGGAAGGGGTCGGCCACGCTGGCGCCGGTCACGGCGCCCGGGCCCGCATTGGTGACGACGATCGTATAGATCAACGAATTTCCCGGCGACACGTTGCCGTGGGCGGCGGTGATGCTCGAACCGCCGACGTTGTCGACCTTGGTGATCTGCAAGTCGGCCTGGGCCGTATTGGCGAAATTCGTGGCAAAGACGGTGGGGCCCACCTGCTGGACCAGTGAGATCTGTCCGTTGGCGGCATCCACGCCGCCGTTGATCGACATTTGGACGGCGCCGACGTCGGTGAAATCACCGGCCCCCGTGCCGGCCCCGGTGGTGAACGAGGAGAATGGAATGAAGACCGTCGAGCTGGCCGCGCCTCCCGTGAGCGGTATGGTGGCGGTGGCCGTCGACCAGTCGCCGGCGTCTTTGTAAACATTCAGCGTAATCGAGCCGCCTGCATGATCGCCTCCCAGGGTGAGCGAGATTCCGGTGGCGGTGCCGCCGTCGGTCAAGTCGTCGTGATCGAGCCCCGTGGGATTCAGCACCGCAGGCGTGGAACTGTTCGGTCCGTCCCAGGTGACGATGCGATCTGCCGGCCCCGGTGGCACTGGAGTCGAACTCCAATACGTCGGTGCCGAATCCGTTGGAGGTCAAGGTGATGCTGCCGGGTCCGGAAGTGAGATTTGCGATCAGGTCGCGGTTTCCACCCAGCGCCTCGGACGCCGCAACGGACGTTGCCGCCGATGTGGGACCGTTGGACGAGGCCGTCACCGTTTCGGGAGTTGAAAACGAATCGATATTCGAAGCGACCACACCGTTATTCGCCGCGGCCGTGCTGATGACAACCGTCGCCGGGTTGTTGATCGGGCCGGTGAATCCCGAGGGGGGGATCTCCTGGACCGAGTAGGTTCCCGCGGCCAAACCGTTGAAGCTGTAAAAACCGGAGCCGTTGGTGGTGGTCGAAATGGTCGATCCGCCGCTGGGCGTCAGGTCGACCGTGACGTTCGCCATTCCTACGCTGGTCTGCTGGTTGGTAATGGTTCCTTCGATCACGCCCCCCGGAATCGCCGTGAGCACGATGCGCCCTTCGAGCGACTCGTAACCCAGCCGCCGCCGACTTTTCCCACGTTGCGGCGCCGCCGAATGCGACCTCGGTTGGGAGAACCAATCCGCTACAGAGCCGAATATCGAGGAACCGGCGCGAGTCGATGATTTGCGAGACATGTCTTTCACTTTCAGCGTTGGTGGCTACCAGCCCGGCAGGCGACCGTGGATGGATTGCTCGGCGATGTGGCCCCGGTCCGAAACGGCGGCGCAGGGAGTGGACGCTAGTTTGATGATCGGCAGGCCGGTTCGTCACTACCAGCCTTTGTGGTGCGACCGGAAAAGTCGGCGTAATCGGAAGCCGACTCGCTGGCAGAAAGAGTGCTGCCAAGAGACGTGACGCGGGCAGTTGCTAGCACGGACAAAGGGCTGACAATGCCGAGCGCAGCGCACATTTCGAGGTGCCCTGAATCTTCAGCCGGCGCTCACCAGCGGTAATCGATGCCGGCGCTGATGCCCTGAGCCCAAAACGGCGTGTCGACAAAAACGAACTGCGGATGTCGCAGGTCGCCGGTGGGCGGGTTCGGGCTATTGGGTAGCATCGTGCTGTTGACGTTCAGGTCGATCTGCTCGCCGGCCCGCGCCACGCTGCTCCAATAGATAAACGTGTACCCGGCAATGATCCGCAGCCGTGGCGTCAATGCGTAACCGATATTGGCGGCGAGCTCGGGAACGACGCCGAAGGTGTTGCGGTCGTAATTGCCGATGTTCGATGGCAGGGCCAAGAGTCCGCCCGGGCTGGTCGTGCTCGTGCCGTTTTGCGTTGTGACGGTCGAGCCGTTGATGCTCACGAATTGGTTGGTGTTGCCGAGCGCGAGTCGATAGATCAATTCCAACGACCAGCGGCCGCGGTAGATCGTGGCCATCGTTCCGAAATCGATGCCGTTGAATTGATTCAAGGTGCGGAAGCTATCGTTGACCAGGAAGGTGCCGGGCAGGCTGGTTTGCAGCGAGGTCAGATTCTCGTTGACCGATACCCCGTCGCCGAGGCGCAAGTAACGGTATCCCAGCAGAAAATCGAACCGGTATCCGCCGGGAATGCTGGAACAGGGGTTGCACGGATTGGGATAGCAGCTTTGCCCGCAACAGAGATTGAACCGCAGACGGGCGCCGGCGCCCAGGAACTGCGTATAGGTGTTCACGGCCACAGAGCCTTCGATGCTGTTGGGAAACGCGACCTGCTCGACGTTCTGGTTAGCCAGGCTGGGTCGAGTATCGAAAAACGGCCGCGACAAGATGTCGTTTCCGCTGCCGCTGGCGTTATAGCTTGAAGTGGCGTTGGCGAGTTGGAAAAAGTCCCCTTCGATGCCCACGGTCTGGCACGGATTGAGCCAAGTGCCCAGCGTGATGCGGCCGCCAGAGCGTCCGTAGCCGTCGACCCGGTCGTTGCCATTGAGAATGGTGGTTCCCGGCGTATCGAGATATCCGGGATTTGCCGCATTGGGTCCGGTGGTCACCAGCGCCGGCACGCGCATGCCTTCGGTCCACCAGAACAGGTATTCGGCGCGGACCCACATTCTGCCTGGCGGAAAGCAGCAACCTCGGCCACAGCACGTGTTGCACGAACGTTGCCCGCAGCCGCAGGCCGGCGAGCCGTAGCCCGGCTGGCCCCAATCGGCGCCGTTGTAGCCGTTGTAGTCTTCGCCCCAGAGTGGGCCTGGACTCATATTGCCGGGGCCGCCGGGGACCGACATCGGCCCCATGGCGTCGGCTTCGGCCCGGCCACTGCCGGCCGGAATTTCCTCAGCGGCGGCGCACGGCGCAATCTGTTCGTAAGCGGCCTGTTGAACCGGTTGCTGCTCGGCGGTCGCTTGACGATTCGGCGCGGCCGAACGGCGGGCCGACATATTGGGCGTGCCGATCTCGGCCACTTCCAAGATTTGGTTCGAAGTGCCGGGAGGAGACAAGTTTTCGCCCCGGACGCGTACCTTCTGATGCACGAACTCGTTGAGGCTGATGCCCTCGGCCGGTCGCACGTAGTAGCGAATTCGCCCCGAGCTGTCCACCAGCGCAAACGGAGCATCGATGTTGCGATGTGAATCGTTCGGCTTGAGCCAGCCCACCTTCTCGGTCGGCCGACTGGCGTCGCGCCGGCGGAGTGTTCGCCGCCTCGGCCGCCTCGTCGGCTGCTCGAACGCGCGAACTGTGCAGTGAGCCGCAAAAGACCAGCGCAGCCGCGAGCATGGCGCGGCAATACATTTTTGTTGTCATGCGAGATGTGACGCGAGAAGAGAGATGGGAGACGAGCCAGAAAAGATTAGCGGGGGGCTTTTAGCAGGACCATTGCCGCGGAGTCAAGGCCGATTTGAGACCGATCGGTCGTCGCTTCGGAAAAAGGGCGAACGTTTGGGATCAGCTCGGAAAGCTGAACGGTCATGCTGGCATCCAGGGATCTCGGCCGGCATTTCGGATTGCCAGCCGAACCAGCGGGAATCGATAATCCAGGACCGGCGCCCCGCAGGTTTGTGCACCGCGACCGCCGGTGATGCGAGCAAGCCCTCGACATCGCCCGGCCGTCCTCTGTTTTCCCCGTTCCGAGTTCCCCCGTTCCGAGTTAGATGCCCCCCATGTCCTGGATTGCCAAACGCACCCGCTACTGCGACAGCTCCGGTATCCGCAAGGTGTTCGACCTGGCGGCCACGATGAAGGACCCGATCAATCTTTCGATCGGACAGCCGGACTTCGCCGTTCCCGACGAAATCCAGGAGGCGGCCGTCGACGCCATCCACAGCAATCGCAACGGCTATGCCCAAACGCAGGGCACGCCGCTGCTGCGCGAGCGACTGGCCCAGCGCATCGCGGCCGAGTTCGGCCACGCCGATCGGGAGCGTGTTCGTCACCAGCGGCACCAGCGGAGGACTGGTGCTGGCGCTGCTGGCCATGGTCGATCCGGGGGACGAAGTGATCGTGCTGGATCCGTACTTCGTGATGTATCCGGCCCTGGTCGGGCTGGTTGGCGGCAAGTGCGTGCTGGTCGATACGTATCCCGATTTCCGTGTCGATCTGGACCGCGTGCGGGCGGCAATCACGCCGCGCACCAAGATGATCCTGTTCAACAGTCCGGCCAACCCGACGGGCGTGGCGGCCAGCCTATCCGAGATCGAAGGCATTGCTCGGCTGGCGGCCGAGCATCGCGTGCTCTTGGTCAGCGACGAGATTTACAGCCGCTTCAGCTACGACGAGCCGCCGGTTTCGCCGGCCAAATTCAATCCGCAGACCCTCGTCATCGACGGTTTTTCCAAGACCTATGGTGTGACCGGCTGGCGGCTAGGTTTTGCGCATGGGCCGCAGGAAGTCATTTCGCAAATGATCAAGATGCAGCAGTACACGTTCGTCTGCGCACCGCAACCGTTTCAATGGGCGGCGGCACGGGCGCTCGAAGTCGATATGCAGCCGTACATCGACGCGTACCGCCGCAAGCGCGACTTTGTGCTGGCCGAGCTGGCCGCCGACTATGAAATCGCCCGGCCGGGCGGAGCGTTCTATGTATTTCCCAAGGCGCCCTGGGGCACGGGCAGCGCAGTTCGTGGCCAAGGCCATCGAGAACCAGTTGCTGATCATTCCAGGCAATATCTTCAGCCAGCGCGACACGCACTTCCGCGTTTCCTACGCCGCCAGCGATGCGACCCTGGAGCGCGGCGTGGAAGTGCTGAAGAAACTAGCGCGCCAGAAAGGATGAAGGCGGAAGGATGAAGGCGGAAGGATGAAGTTTTGGGGCCTGCCCCGTAATGCCTTGTTTTTCATCCTTCCGCCTTCATCCTTTCTCCTTACCGTCTGCCGCCATTCATGCAGCCGCCACCGCCGCCAGATCCGACTCCCGACATGCCGGTCAACAGGCTATTCATGCCCGATAGATTGGCGTAGGTGCCGTTATTGCCGTAGCCGCCCCCGCCGAACCCGCTGCCATAGCCGGGCCAGCCGGCGTACTGTGGGGCACTTTGGGCTTCCGACGCCTGGCGTTTGCGTTGGTTTACGCTGGTGCGGGCCGCTTGCCGCTCTGCGGTGCTGAGTTGGCCGTCGCCATCGGTGTCGAACTGTTCGATCGCCCGCTCCCGGGTCGAGATCTTCTTGGCGCTCCTTGCCGAACCGGCCAGTGTGGCCGGCATGTTGGCCGGGTCGTTCAGCGAGGGATTGGATGATGATGGGCTGTTTGGCGATTGATTTCGCTGACAGCGTCCGCCGCCGGCCGCCGCGCCGGTAATCCCCTGCCCCAGGTCCGCTCCCAAAGCCGAGTTCGCGGCCAGCCAAGCCAGCCCGACGCAGCACAGACCGCCCTGGAACCAATGCCCCCAAGCACATCGCATAATAGTGCCCCCTCTCTCGGTTTCGGCTATGTTGCACCGAACGTGGCGCGAACTTGTTAGCCCGAATCGACTTCCAGTTCACCAGTCACGCGAAAAGGCGAAAACCGCCGCGCGGACAGCGCATGGCCGGCAAAATCCGAGCGAACCTGGTCTCGACCACCGAGCCGAATTGACAGCCCCAGCGAGCCATCCTGTTGTCACCTCGACCGCAGCGATCTACGATTGTGGTGTAGTAATGACGACACAATCGCATTTCCGCGACGCAGTTTTGATTCAAAACGACTGGTTTAGGCCATGACTACCGCCAATCTAGCCCCCAGCGAGCCGACGTTCGAGCCGCTGCAAACCCATCCCGATCTGGCCGGAATTGCCGCGGAGCTGTTGTGGCGAGCCAGTCAGTTGGACGCCCGCGGCGAGTTTCTGAGTCAGACGTTGCCGCTCTTGCAACAATCGACCGGAGCGGACTTCGCCGCGCTGATGAGTTCTGAGGGAGCACACTGGAACGCTTTGGCCAAGAGCGGCACGGGCCGGCCGCTGCCCATTGCGCTGCTGGCCGACGTGCTCGATCGCGAGTCGGCGGCCGCCGAGGGGGCTTGGGTGGCCGCGCCGCTGGCGCGGCATGCGGCCAGCGGCGAGCTGCTGCTGCTGCACGGCGCGCTGGCCCGGACCAGCGCCGAATCGCTGCGCACGATCGAGGCGCTGGCCGTCATTTTTTCCAGCGCGCTCGACACGGTCCGCCGCCGGCAGCAAGAGCACGGCCGGATCAAACGGCTGGAGGCGATTCTCGAGATCTCCAATCAGTGGAGCCAGACCAATGAAATGGAGCCGCTGCTGAAGCAGATGGCCGAAGCGGCGACGCGGTTGCTGCGGGCAGATCGGGCCAGCATCTTTCTCTGGGATCGGCTGAACCACACGCTCGTCGGCAGGCCGGCGCTCGGCGTCGAAGGGGGCGAGCTGCGGATTCCCGACAACTCGGGCGTGGTCGGACAGGTGGTCCACTCCGGCCAGCCGCGGCGTGTGGCCAGTGCCGACGACGCGGCGGGCATCAATCGGCAGGTCGATCGTAAGCTGGGCTATCAGACGCGCACGTTGTTGTGCGTTCCGCTGCGGGGCAGCCAGGATGAACTGTTCGGCGCATTCGAGGTGATCAATAAGCTCGACGGCGAGTTCACCGCCGACGACGAGTTGGCGCTCACCGAATTGGCCGCCCACGCCGCCGTGGCGCTGGAAAACACCCAACAATTCGCCGAACTGCTCAGCACGCATCGGCACATCGTCGAGCAAGCGGCCGAAGGCGTGCAACTCATCGGCCGCAGCCCGGCGATCGAGGCCCTGCGTCGACCATCCGCCGGGTGGCACAGACCGAGTTGGCGATCCTGATCCTGGGCGAGAACGGCACCGGCAAAGAGGTGGTCAGCCAGTCGATCCACTATCTGAGCCCGCGGCGCGAGCGGCCGTTCATTGCGGTCAATTGTGCGGCGATCACTGAAACGCTGCTGGAGAGCGAACTGTTCGGTCACGAGAAAGGGGCCTTCACCGATGCGCACGAAGCCCGGCAAGGCAAGTTCGAATTGGCCTCGGGGGGTACGCTCTTTCTGGACGAAATCGGCGACCTCAGCCTGAGCGGCCAGGCCAAACTGCTGCGCGTGGTCGAAGAGAAAGTGGTGGTTCGCGTGGGCGGCTCGAAGCCGATTCACACCGACGCCCGGGTGATCGCCGCCACGAATCAGAACCTGGCCGAGATGGTCCGCCAGAAGCGATTTCGGCAGGATCTGTATTTCCGTTTGAACGTGGTCACGTTGGAATTGCCCTCGCTTGCCGAGCGGGGCGACGACGTGCTGCTGCTGGCCGAATATTTCATGGCCGACTTTTGCCGCAAAGCCCATCGCCAGCCGCTTAAGTTCTCCGCCTCGGCCCGCAAGCGGCTGGAGCAGCACACCTGGCCCGGCAACATCCGGGAACTGCGCAACTTGATGGAGCGGTTGGCGTATCTATTGCCGGGTGAAACGATCGAGGCCGACGACCTGGCGTTCATCCTCTCGCCGGCCGGTCAGTCGCCGGCGTTTGTCGATCCGGATCTGCCGCTCTCGGAAGCGACGGACAAATTTCAAATCGAATACATCAAGAAGGCGATCGAGCGCGCCAAGACCAACATGAGCCTGGCGGCCGAGCGATTGGGCCTGCACCGCTCGAACTTGTACCGCAAAATGCGTCAGCTCGGCATGAGCGCCGCCGAAGAGTGAGGGGCGAAAAAACGCGGAGCACGGATCGCGGAACTCGGAACGTGGGTTTCCACAATCGTCCGGCATCGTATCCGGCAGCAGGGACGTTCTAAATCCGGATCGTGTTACAATAGGAGAATCGCTTCCGCCGACTTAGAATGGAAACAGGACTCTGGTTTGAAGCGAGTCGTGCTTTGAAGGGAGAGAGCGGTTGACTGCGTCGATGCTGATGACCGTGCTGCTCGCCGCCGGCCAGGCAGGCGCGTCTGCCGCGACCGAGCTGAAACCCGAAGTCGGCCGGCTGGTGCGGCAACTCAATAGCGACGAGCTGACGCGGCGCGATCAGGCCGAGCAGCAATTGATCGCGCTGGGGCCGGCCGCAGCCACTCACTTGCCGCCGATCGGAGAATCGATGCCGGCCGAGGTCGCTCAGCGCCTGACGCGCGTGCGGCAGGCGCTGGAACGTGCGCGTGCCCAGCAGGCGGCCGAAGGCTCGACGGTCACGCTGAAAGGCGACGTCCCGCTGGGCGAAGTGCTCAAGGAGTTCCGCGGCCAGACGGGCAACACCTTTACCGATCGCCGCGACCGCGATGAAGATGCGGCCGATGCGACGCTTCCCGTCGACTTCGAAAAGACACTTTTTTGGCGGGCCCTGGACCAGGTGCTGGATGAGGCCGGGCTCGATATCGATAGCTATGCGGGCGAGGCCGGCATCGCCCTGGTGGGCCGGGCGCCGGGTCGAACCGGCGGCGCGATCGGCGCCTGCTACAGCGGTCCGTTCCGGCTGGAGCCGGCGAGGTTCGAAGCCTTGCGCGATCTGCGCAATCCCGAAACCCGCTCGTTGAAGTTGTTCGTCGACGTGGCTTGGGAACCGCGGCTCAAGCCGATCGTGATCAGCCAGCCGCTTGGACCAGATCAAGGCCATGTCGGGGATGCGGGAGATTCCCATCGACGGGCAGGGCGAACCGACCGCGCCGATCGGCGATGGCGCCACCGCCGTGGAGTTGATGATCCCGCTGTCTCCGCCGCCCCGAGCGCTGGAAAAGATCACGACCCTCAAGGGCAAGTTCCATGCGCTGATCCCCGGTGAAGTGGAGATCGTTTCGCTTTGCCGATCTGCCGTTGGCCAAAGACGGCGCGACCAAAAAGGATCGAACAGCGCAAGGCGCGCCGTGACCGTGATCCTGGACGGCATGCGAAAGAACAACGACATTTGGGAACTGCGGGTGCGCGTCCGGTTCGATGATCCCTTGCAACGCTCTCGATTCCTATCTCAGCGGCTGGCTGTTGAACAACGAGGCGTTTTTGGAAAAGGCGGGACAAGATGCCGGTCGAGCCGGGTGGTTTCGAACAAACGCGACAAACGCCGAACGAAGTCGGAGTGAAGTATCTGTTCGAGCTCCCCGACGGTCCCAAGGGATTTGCCTTCGTCTACCGATCGCCCACGGCGGTGTTCAATGTTCCCGTGGAATATGAGTTCAAAGATCTCGAATTGCCTTAAGCGGGAGATTCGCATGTCTTGGCCGGCTAGGATTGGGGGCACGTTTTTTCAGCGTGCGGGGTTTCTGATCGCGGGGTTTTGTATGGGTTGCTGCCGGCGCAACGCTTCTGGCGGCCGGAAAATCCGATAGCCCGCCTCCGGCGGCCGACGAAGTGGGCGTCGTGGCGCACGTCAACGGCAAGCCGATCCGCGCCAGCGACGTGGAAGAATCGTTGGCGCCGGTGTTGGCCGGCAAGGAAGTTGCCGCCGCAGGCGCTGGCGCAATTACAGGCCGAGGCCCTGTCGCAGTTGATCGACCGCCAATTGGTGGAGCAGACCATTTCGGTCAAAGGCACGCACTTCGACCCGGCCCAGATCGATACTGCGCAAGTGAAACTCGCAACCCAGTTGGAAGCACAGAAACAGACGCTCGATCAGTTCCTGGCCCAGCGGCACCAAACGCTCGAAGGCTATCGGCGGCAGCTTGCCTGGCAACTGTTGTGGGAAGCGGCGATGGAGCGGGAATTGACCGACGACGTGCTCAAGGCCTACTTCGAAGCCAACCGGAAAGACTTCGACGGCTCAGAGGTCCGCGTGAGCCATATCCTGTTCCGGCCGGCAAAGAGCGCCGACCCCAACGCCACGACCGCATTGCAGCGGGAAGCTGCGACGGTGCGCGAGCAAATCGATTCGGGCAAGCTTTCGTTCGCCGAAGCCGCGGCCAAATACTCGACCGGCCCAAGTCGCGACCGCGGGGGCGATCTGGGTTTCTTGCCCCGCCATGGAATGATGGTCGAAGCCTTTTCGCGCGAGGCGTTCACGCTTGCCAAAGGCAAGACCAGCGAGCCGCTCGTTACCCCGTTCGGCGTTCACCTGATCACCGTCACGGACTTCCGCGACGGCACAAAGACCTGGGCCGACGTCCGCGAGGAATCTTAAGTCCCCCGCCGCCCAAGAACTCTACGACAAAATCGCCAAGCGCGAGCGGGACAAAGCGAAAATTGAGTTCGTCGGGCGCGTTCCGCATTTCAAGCCGGGCACGCGCGACCTGGTCGCACCCACGCCGGCCGAAAGGTAGGTCGAGCGGCCCCTTCAGCGATCGATCTTCACCTTCGGGTGCGACTGCTGAAACAGCTTTGCGCTCGCTGCCGAGACCTTGGAAAAGCTCAGATCGAGCTTTTCCAGTTGGCTGAGCCCCGCGAGATGGGCCAGCCCGGCGTCGGTGATCTTCGTCGTGTGCAGGTCGAGATCCTCCAGTTGGGCGAGCGGCTCCAGATTTTCCAGCCCGGCGTCCGTGATCCGAGTGTTCTGCAAGCTGAGCCATTTCAAATGGGTCAGGCCGCGGAGATTTTCCAGCCCGGCGTCGGTGATTTGCGTGCCCCACAGGTCAAGTCGCTCCAGGCTGGTCAGTTCCTTCAGGTTCACCGCGCCGGCGTCGTCGACGGGCGTTTCGGCGACGTCCAGCAGGATCAGCTTGTGAAGGTTTTTGAAATGCGCCAGGCCGGAGCCGTTGAGCCGGGCGCCGCGGAGCTCGACGCGCTTGAGCAGCACCAGGCCGGCCAGATTTTCCAGGCCTGCGTCGGTGATGTTATTGCGCATCAGGTTCAGTTCGTCGAGCCTGGTCAGCGACTTGAGGCTTGCCAGTCCGGCGTTGCTGATCGCGGCATCTTCCAGGATTAAGCCCTTGAGCTTTTTCATGTCGGCGATCTGCTTCAGGCCGTCGTCGGTGATCTGCGAATTCCGCAGCTTGAGCCGCTCGAGATTGGGCAGCTTTTTGATTTCCAGCAGTCCGTCGTCGGAGATCTGCACGCAGCCGCGCAGGTCGAGCACGCGCAGTTTTGCGAGACTGGCCAAATGGACCATGCCGGCGTTCGAAAAATTGTTGTAAAGCAGCAGCAACTGTTCGAGATTGCCCAGCGTTTTGATGTGTTCCAGAGCGTCGTCGGTGAGGTAGGTACAGCGTCGCAAATTGAGCGACCGCAATTGCTCGAGCGATTTGAGTTTGGCGACCCCCGCGTTGGTGATGTCGACGTTTTCCAGGACGAGTTCTTTCAGGTTCGTGAGCAGCGCCACGCTATCGAGCGAGCGGTCGGTGACCTCCGTGCCGAAAAGCTCGAGCTTGGTCAGATCGCCCGAATCCTTCGAGTCGCTTGATGTCGGCTTCGGTGAGCTGCGCGTCCTTGAGATTGGCCGCGATGACCTGATTGGCATCGTCCAGCGTAATGACCCCGCCCGCTTTCCGCAGTGCGGCGACATCTTCGGCCTGGTCAGCCCGGACAAATTGGCAGACCCCCATGTCGGTTAACAAAGCCAGCACGAGCCAAGCGCAGCGCATGCAAATCTTTCTGGTGTGCAGAATGGGGGGCAGCGAGATTGCAGCTAGTCCTCAAGATTACTTCACCCTCGCAGCAGATACAACGGTCGGGGGGTGGCCCAAGGGGTGCTCCCACGAGCCGCTCTTTGCAGGACCAGCCGGGGATCTGTCGACGACCGGTGGCCGCCGTGTGCGCAAGCGTTTACGTCAGAATGGGCCAAGGGCTGCTAGCGAACGCGTTTTTTTTGGCCGATCGACCCACGGGATGCAGCTGTTCTTGCACTGGGTTTGCCCTGTGCTGTACTCTCTGCCGCCCGCAAGGCCGGATTTTTGTGCCGGCCGCGCGGAGCGTCCCCTCTAGGCTCCAGCCATTCTCCTTGTCGACAAGAGCCAATCCATGTTTCTTCGGCAACTGCTCAACCGCTCAACTTCGTCCCGCAGACACGTTGCGGCGAAGAACGTTTCGCGGCCACGGCTGCGACTGGAATCCCTCGAAGACCGCCGGCTGCTGACCGTCGCGCCGCTGCTCTATGCCTCAGCCGGCGGGCGCCTTGACCGTGGATGTCAGCGCGGACCATTTATCGTATGAGATTCGCAATGCCTCGAACACCGTCGTTGCCTCGCAACTGGTGGCCGATACCAGCGAGATTCGAGATCATGGCTCGCTCTCCGCCAGCAACTCGCTGACGCTGAACCTGGCCAACGAGCTCACGCAACCCACGGCGGTCAGCTATAGCGGCCAAAATGCCAGTCAAGGCACGATCGTAATCACGAGCGGCGTGGGCGAGGTGCTGCCCGTCGCCATCTCGCAGTTCAATGCGGCGACCGATGAAATCATCGACGAGTTGGACGTTCCGTCGCGCAGTTTTGTTTTTACCGACAATGATTCGGCCGCCGAGAACGTCTCGCTCGCGGCCGGTTCGAGCGGCGGCACGATGGAGTCTGCAATCGACCAACGCGGTGCCGGTCTTTTTCGCCGACCCCACCACGTCTCTCTCCATCAGCGAGGGGGGCGTGCTGGCCGATACCATTTCGCTTAGCAGTCTCGATGCCAGCTTCTCCGGCGCGCTCACCGTGATCGGCGGCGACGAAACGGTCAATGTCGCGCCCGCTACTTTGAAAGAACTCGCTCACGGTCAATGCCGGCGGTGGCACCAGTTCGAAGATCAACATCAATCCGTCGACCCTGTCGGTGACCGGCAACACGACCCTGCTGGCGACTGTCGATCGTCGTGAACTCGTCGTCGATCACCACGACCGGAAACCAAATCTTCGGCGGCGCGGTGGACCTGAACACTACGCCGGTCACGATTTCAGCCACCGCGGGCACCGTCACCTTCAACGGCACGTTGGACGGCGCCAGCAATCTGACCGTCGATGCCGGCACCGCGAAACTCGAGGGACCCGTGGGGAGCCTGACCGCAGCTGCACAGCCTCACGGTCAACGCAGGAACCATCCAGGTTCAAAGCTCCGTCAACACGACCGGCGCGCATACGTTCACCGATCCTTCGCCGGCCAGCCTGTCGGGTTCTGTGTATGTCGATGCAAACGACAATGGCACGTTCGACTCGGGCGAAACCGCGCTCTCCGGCGTCACCATTACCCTGACCGGCGTCAACGACCTGAACTCGGCCGTCAGCCTGACGACCACCACGGCGGCCAACGGTTCGTACAGCTTTACGAACCTGCGTCCCGGCACCTACACGCTGACCGAAACCCAGCCGGCAAATTATCTCATTGGGACAGGCTCCGTAGGCAGCCAAGGCGGCATCGCGCGGCAGCGGCCTGGAGGACGACATTGCGTTGACCGCCGGCACGAGCGGCACCGGCAACAATTTTGCGGAACTGGTGCCCGCCAGCCTTGCGGGTTACGCGTACATCGACGCCAACAACAACGGCGCGTTCGACTCCGGAGAGACCGCCATTGCAGGGGCCACCGTCACGCTGACCGGCACGAACGACCTGGGCAATTCCGTCCACCTCTCGACCACCAGCGCCGTCAACGGCGCCTACAGTTTCAGCAACCTGCGGCCCGGCACGTATACGCTGACCGAGACGCGACCCACCGGCTACATCGACGGCGACGACTCGATCGGCAGCCAGGGCGGAACGGTCGGCGTCAGCTCGTTCTCGAACGTCGACGTCGTTTCGGGAACCAACGGCGTCAACAACAACTTTGCGAATCTGGTGCCCGCCAGCCTGTCGGGCGTCGTCTTCCTCGACAGCAACGACAACGGCATACTCGACAACGGCGAGGGCGGGATCGCCGGGGCCAGCGTGGCGCTCGCCGGTACCAACGACCTGGGAGCCGCGGTCAGCTTGACCACCACCACGACCTCCAACGGGGCCTACAGCTTCAATAATCTCGCGCCCGGCACCTACACGCTCGCCGTGACGCAACCGTCAGGCTATCTGGCCGGCACGGACTCGATCGGCAGTCTGGGCGGAACCGTGGGCAGCGGGATGCTCTCGAATATCAGCCTGGCGCTCGGCGTCGGCGGCAGCGGAAACAATTTTGCAGAACTGCGGGCTGCCAGTCTGTCGGGCTTCGCCTATGTCGATGCCAACGCCAACGGCACATTCGATGCCGGCGAGACGCCGCTTTCCGGTGTCATCGTCGCGCTGAGCGGGTACCGACGACTCGAACAACCCGGTCGCCATGACCACGGCTACCGCGGCGGACGGCTCGTACAGTTTTAGCGGTTTGCGGCCGGGCAGTTACTCGCTGAGCGAAACGACGCCCGCCGGCTATTCGCTCGGCGCCGATTCTCTCGGCAGCCAGGCCAGCGGCACGCTCGGCAGCGGCGCGATCACGGGCATTACGGTGACGTCCGGCACCAGCGGCGCCAGCAACAATTTCGCCAGCCTGCTCGTCCCGCCGGTCTCTCAAACTGTCGATCTGAGCAGCGCGTTCAACTTGCAGGGCATCACGTCGGCCGGCGTCAAATTCAGCGGTGGCTTGGACGGCGTGGGCAATGCGCTGGCCGGGAACCTGCTGGGCACGAGCCAGGTTTGGAGCGGAATCGACTTTGCAATCGGCGCGGCCGGAACGAACGATGTTGTGCAAACCACGGGACAGACCATCGATTTACCGGCCGGTCAATACTCGAAGCTCGAACTGTTGGCAACCGGCGTCGATGGCAATCAGCGGAACCAGACGTTCACGGTGAACTATACCGACGGAACATCGACGAGCGTGACCCAGAGTATCAGCGATTGGTACACACCGCAGCATTATGCCGGCGAGTCGGTGGCGGTTCAAACCGCGCACCGCAACATGTTCGGGGGCGGCGTCGACAATCGCACGTTCGACGTCTACGGCTATACGATCGATCTCGACGGCTCCAAAACCGTGAGCAGCATCACGCTCCCCAATGACAAACACGTCGACCTGCTGGCCATCAGTACGGTTTCAGCGGTGGCCCCGCCGACCAGTGTAACGGCAATCATTCCCGCCCCGGGAACCTACGCCCTTCCCGCGTTCGACGGACCCAACGTAGCCAGCGTCTCCTGGACCGCACCGGCCGGCAATGTTACCGGCTATAACATTTATCGCGGCACGACAGCCGGCGGCGAATCGACCACGCCGCTCAATACCACTCCAATCTCCCCGACGATCACCACCTATTTGGATCCGAACTTGCTATCCGGCAACACGTACTATTACGTGGTCCGGGCCTTGTACGGACCCGCTGCAAGTCCGCTCTCGAACGAGGCCTCGGTCACCATCGGCGCCAGCGCCGAAGCCCAATTCGACCTGACCGACTCGTTCAATGCGTCGGGCATCACCGCCGACGGGGCGAAGTTTTCCGGCGGACTGGACGGCCAGGGCAACGCTCTGTCGGCGACTTTGCTGGGCAGCAGCCAATCCTGGAATGGCGTGACGTTTGCCATCGGCGCC
The DNA here is from genome assembly GCA_963793635.1 of uncultured Planctomycetaceae bacterium. GTDB lineage: Bacteria > Planctomycetota > Planctomycetia > Pirellulales > PALSA-1355 > CAWCAX01. Next base: position 1,264,327 of record CAWCAX010000004.1, on the reverse strand, counting down.
GCCGGATCGAACAACGTGATTCAATCCACCGGCCAAACGATCGCTCTGCCGACGGGCCAATACTCGCAGCTCGATCTGCTGGCTACCGGTGTGAACGGAAGCCAGCCCAATCAGAAATTCACGGTCAAGTACAGCGACGGAACTTCGTTCACGGTTACGCAAAGCCTCAGCGATTGGCACATGCCACAAGGCTCTGCCGGTGAATCCGTAGCCGTTTCGATGGCCTATCGAAACCTGTACGGCGGCGGAAAGGATGCCCGGACGTTCGACGTCTACGGTTATGCCATTCCGCTGGACAGTTCCAAAACCGTGAGCAGCATCACGTTGCCGGCCGACAAGAACGTGGAAGTGTTGGCCATTAGCGCCGGGGGCGTTGTCGCCGCCCCGACCGGCCTGACGGCCAGCGCCGCATCGTCCAGCGAGATCGACCTGGCATGGACCGCGCCGGGCGGCAGCGTGACCGGCTATAACGTCTATCGAAGTACCGCAAGCGGCGGCGAGTCGGCCACACCGATCAATGCCACACCGCTGGGCAGCACCGCGACAAGCTATCAGGACACCGGCGTGATGCCCGGCAATACCTACTACTACGTGATCCAAGCGATCAACAGCCCGGCGGTCAGTCCCAAATCGGCCGAGGCTATGGCCACCACTCCCAGCAGCGGCGCGACGACCGAGGTTGATTTGAGCGCCGCGTTCAACCTGCAAGGCATCACCGCCAACGGAGTGACCTTCGGCGGTGGGCTGGATGGGGTGGGCAACGCGCTTTCATCCACTTTGGTCAGCGGCCAAAGCTGGGCGGGCGGCACGACAAGCACAAGCATCGCGACGACGGGGCCCAACGTGGTTCAAGCCACGGGGCAGACCCTCGCTTTGCCGACGGGCCAGTACTCGAAGGTGGACTTGCTGGCCACGGCCGTCGATGGCAACCAGGTCGGACAGACCTTCGTCGTCCACTACTCGGACGGTACCTCGACGACCGTCACGCAGAGCCTGAGCGATTGGTTTACGCCGCAGAATTACGCGGGCGAGTCGACGGGCATCACCAACGTCTATCGCAATACGTCCACAGGCGGCGCCGACAATCGCACTTTCTACGTCGACAGCTTCGTCCTGAACATCGACAGCTCCAAGACCGTCAGCAGCATCACGCTGCCGGTCGACAAGCATGTGGACGTGCTGGCCATCAGCACCGTTCAATAAGCACCGCGCTATAGGCACTGCGCAAACAAAAACTGCGAGCGCCCGGATGTCCTGGCGCTCGCAGCGATGGTTCTCGCGGACCCCGCAGATCAGATCGAATAGCCGGCGCGGAAGTCGGGCTTGATGATCTTGTCCAATTCCGGAGCGTTCGTGGCCTTGAGATTCTTGGCATCCCATTCGATCCTTTTGCCGCTGCCGGTGTCGGCCGCATAGACCGCCAGGTTGCCCAGAAGCACGGTTTCGGTCAGCGGGCCGGCGTAGTTGGGGAAGTTCGACATCGCGGGCTCGCCCCCGTTGATCGCCCGGACGAATTCTTCGAAATGGCCGGGCGACTCGGGGTAGCTGACTTCAGGCTCTTCGACGCCGCCGAGCAGCATGATCGAGCTGGCGTAGTCACCGGGCGCGAAGAGTTTGCCTTTTTCGCCGATGATCAAAGCGCCCGAGCCTTCGAGCTTTTGGCCATCGAGAAGTTCTTGCGGCGGCCGCTTGCCACCGTCGTACCAGGTCATCTTCACGGCCGGCCGTTTGTCGCTCGCGGGGAATTCATAACGGATGATTGACCACTTGGGATAGCTCTCGCGGTTGTGCCCGGAGGTTTCGGCTTCGACCGAGACGGGGTCGCGCAGACCAAGCGCCATGTAGGGCATGTTCATCGTGTGGCAGGCCATGTCGCCCAGCGCGCCGGTGCCGAAATCCCACCAACCGCGCCAAGCGAACGGGTGGTAGCCGTCGCCGTAGGCGGTTTCGGGGGCGGGGCCCAGCCACAAGTCCCAGTGCAAATTCTTGGGCACCTCCTTGGTGGCCGGCCGCGGTCCGCCCTGCGGCCAGATTGGGCGATTGGTCCAGACGTGTACTTCACTCACCGGCCCCAGTACACCGGACTGGACGAGGGCCGCGCCTTTGCGCAATCCGGCGTTTGCGGTGCCTTGATTGCCCATCTGCGTGGCAACATTCATCTCGCGGGCGACCTCGGTCATGCGGCGCGCTTCCCACAGGCTGTGAGTAAGCGGCTTTTGCGTGAAGCAGGCTTTCTTCTCCTTCATCGCCCGGACGGCGGCCACCGCATGCGTGTGATCGGGAGTGCTGACGGTGACCGCGTCGATTTTGCCGCCCATCTCGTCGAACAGCTTGCGAAAGTCGTTAAACTTTACAGCGTTGGGAAAACGCTGGGCGGCCTTGTCCAATTTATTTTCATCGACGTCGCAGATCGCGACGACATTGCCATGCCGGCCGGCATCGTTGGAGTCGCTGTCCCCTTTGCCGTCGACGCCGATGCAGGCAAAATTGATTTTCTCGTTGGGGGATTGGCTGCTTGACGAGCTATCTTCAGCCCCGGCGCGCCCGGCCATCCAGTAGCCGACGCCGGTGGCCGCCGTGGTTTTCAAAAACTCACGACGATTGTTGTATTGGCTCATGGCCAAATCTCCTCAGGTGGGTGACGCGACGAAGAGGCGGGGAACAGTAGCCCACGATAATCTCTCTGGCGTCAGCAAGCAACGATCCGGCCTGAAGAGTTTTTTGCGGCCCCTGGCCGGCTTGTCGGCAGCAGAGCCAAAAAATCGGAGCCGCCGCGCTTCCGAAGAAACGCGACGGCTCGAGTTCCGCTGGCTCGCGAGGCGGTGGCCCGAATCAGGGGCCAACGCTCTGTGGGTTGCGCGCCAGAAAGTCGCGCGGACCGCGATTGGTGTAATAGGGATAGGCCACCTGGCCGGTCGGCGGACCGTCGTCGAAGGCGTCCATTCCGCCGGAATTGCGCGGTGGTCGGGCTGAATAGCCACCCGGCCCGACCATGCCGCCTCCACCCATGCCGCCTCCACCCATTCCGCAGCTGGAGCAACCGCCGCCACAACCACTGTCGCAGCCGCCGCAGCCGCCACCTGCCCAGCCGCCGCTGTTGCAACCCCAGGGCCGACACCACCAGCGTTCCAGGCAGCAGCAGCCGCTCGAAGCGGCCAAAGCCGTGACAGCCAACAAGGCAAACATTATTCGTTTCATGGGTCCTGTTTCCTTAACGGTGAATTCTTGGGCCTGACACTGGCTGTATCGACCGGTACGAACCGCAGAATTGAACAAATCGCTACATCAGGCAATCAAGGCATCACGAGTCTATTCGGCAAACTCAGCCCAGATTGCCGAATTTGCGCGGCAACGAGGGCTTCCTTGCTAGCAGACGAGAGTCCAATCGCGTGCCGGAAACGAGCGATCGAGGAGCGAAATCCTTAGCAGCCTGTTGAAACATTCAACAGGCTGCGTCATCGCACGGATGCGATGCCAAAATAGCGACGCAAATCGTTATTTTGCGAGCCGCGAAGGGCTTTGCCCTGAGCTTGGCGAGGTTGAAAAATGCCACGAGGGCATTTTTCAACGGACTGTTAGGGCCCCGCTCCCATTGCGGCTTGCGATGGCCGCCGGCGCGGTCTTGGCCCGCGCCTGGCGTTCTGGTAAAAGTGCCGCGAACGCCCATCCGCTCCCTATTTTTGGGCAGGAGGCCCAAGGGCAGGCGAGCCGGAGCATTGCCAGGAAGTCGTCAGGGATGAACAACTTTGCCCGCACGTTAAGGCTTTGCCTCCGTTATCGCCGAACCGTCGTCGCCAGTTGTTTCAGTTCACTGGTGGTGGCGGTTCTTTGGGGGGGCAACATCGGCGCGCTGTACCCGATCATCGAAGTCACGTTGCGCGGCGAGTCTCTGGCGCATTGGATCAACGATCAGATCGCCGAGTCGGAGCGCATCGGTGTTGACTTTCGGCGGCAGGTCGCGCTGCAAGAAGCAAAGATCGTCGCGACCGCTGCTGCCGATCGGGCACCGCTCGAGTCCAAACTGCAGCATTTGACCGCGCGGCTGACCGCCGAAGAGCGAGCGCTCGAGCGATTCCGCTGGCTCAAGCCGCCGATCGACCGGTATCTACCGACCGACCCGTTTCTGACACTCGTCGCGCTGATCTCAGGGCTGATGCTGACCACGCTCGTGAAGGACACATTTCTCACGCTCGGTCAATTCCTGGTCGATCGCCTCGCGCATCTGGCCGTGTTCGACCTGCGTAAGAAATTTTATCGGCGCACCTTGCGGCTGGAACTGGCCACGTTCAACGAAAGCGGCACGAGCGATCTGCTCAGCCGGTTCACCTACGATCTGGACAACGTGGCCCAAGGCGTGCAAACCGTTTTCGGCCGGGCGATTCGCGAACCGCTCAAGATGTTGGCCTGCCTGATCGGAGCGGCTTGGATCTGCTGGCAATTGCTGCTGCTCTCGCTGCTGGTCGCTCCGCTGGCCGGCTATCTGATCGCACGCCTGGCGCGGACGCTCAAGAAGGCCAACCGTCGGGCGATGGAACAGATGTCGTCGCTATATAACGTGTTGCTGGAGACCTTCGGCGGTATCAAAGTGGTCAAAGCCTTCACCATGGAGCGGCACGAGCGACGCAGATTTCACGTGATCAGCAAGCAGTGCTTCCGCAAAGGCATGCGAATCGCCGTGTTTGACGCCCTGGTCAATCCGGTGACTGAGGTCATGGGAGTCTTTACGATCTGCCTGGCGATTCTCGTCGGAGCCTATCTAGTTCTGAATCAGGAAACCCATCTGCTCGGCGTACGGATGTGCCAACGGCCGCTGACGCTCAGCTCGGTGCTGGTCTTTTTCGGATTTCTAGCCGGCACGAGCGATCCGGCCCGCAAGCTGTCCGAGGTCTTCAATCGATTGCAGCGGGCGGCCGCGGCCAGCGATCGCGTCTATCAGTTGCTCGACCGGGAACCGACGATTGCCGATCCCGCCCGGCCGCGGCCGATCGCTCGCCACGCTCTGGACCTGGTGTTCGACAACGTCTCATTCGCCTATCAGCCGGGACTGACCGTGCTGGAAGGCATCAACCTGCGGGTCGAAGCGGGCGAAACCGTTGCGATCGTGGGACCCAACGGCTGCGGCAAGAGCACGCTTGCCAACCTGGTGCCACGCTTCTTCGACCCGCTCCGCGGCAGCGTGCGTCTCGACGGCATCGATCTGCGCGACGTGCGGCTCGGCGAGTTGCGCAGTCAAATTGGCATCGTCGCACAAGAAACACTGCTGTTCGACGACACGGTGCTCAACAACATCCGCTACGGGGCGCCGCGCGCCTGCGCGAGGCCGTGATCGAAGCCGCGAAACAGGCGCATGCCCATAAGTTCATCGAGACGCGACTGGAAAACGGATATGAAACGGTCGTCGGCAACCAAGGCGGCCGGCTTTCCGGTGGTCAGCGGCAGCGGATTGCACTGGCGCGGGCCATTCTTCGCAACCCGGCGATCCTGATCCTGGACGAGGCGACCAGCCAGATCGACTTGGAGAGCGAGCAGCTCATTCACCGGGTGCTGGAGCAATTCACGCGGCACCGGACCACGATCATCGTGACCCACCGGCTGGCGACTTTAGCTTTGGCCGATCGAATTGTCGTCATGCAGAGCGGCCAGATCGTCGACGTGGGCAGCCACGATCAATTGGTGGCTCGTTGCGACTTTTATCGCGGCCTGTACGAAATTCAGTTCCGCGCTACGGCCTGATCCACCCAGATTGCACCTTGGCATAAGCTTTGCTCTTAAGGTTCGCGTCTGGCTTCTGATAGTTTTCGACCTATGTCAAAAGACTCGGGGCCGAAACAGAGAAGAGCACTTTGTCCGGGGCCGGCAAAAGCGGAGAGGCTTTGCAACTTGTCGCACGGAAATCAGGTCTCCATTTCATCTTACGACGCAAACGGAACAGATTAGTCAAGCGTCCAGGCGGACTTGGTAGCTGATTTCTGCACAATCAATGGCGAGTTGGACATCTGGCGGAACACCGATGTCCAACTCGCCTGTTGCATTCTGCCATGTATCATTTTCATACAGTTGTAGCATTATGCTACACCCGCGAGTGGGCTCGGCTCGGGTGCCGTTAGGGGCACGCAAGATTTTTTTCTTGCAATAATTACTGCCCACCCATGCGATTTATAAGCGCACAACGCCAGCCAGACGGGTTTGCGGTTTCGTTGCCGCAGGACACTTGGCCGAAAAGCAGGGCTGGATTAGGGTGCCTCGTGAAGTTGGCGGTGCGCTTGTTTTGCGCCGTTGACAGGTCTTTGTGATGCATTAGGATAAGCGGGGATACCTTCGGACGAGCGGTCGCAAGTGCAAAATATTTCTCTTCTTACGGCATTGAGCGAGGTCGTGATGAGGCTCTCGAAGCGGATGAGCCGCGTTCGTCTGGGAAGTTTGACAGCGGGGTGGGCGACGGGTGCCGTGCTGGCGGCTGCTGCGCTGCTGATGACGAGTGCGATACTCTGCGCTGCCACGGGCGAGCCATCCGAGAAGCCGACGCCATCCGAGAAGCCGACGTCGAATAGCAAGGCGGACGCTGCCAAGTCAAAAAAGGCGGCCAAGGCCAACTCGCACGGCATTCCGCAAGTCGAGCTGATCAACGAAAAGATTCGCGAGGGCTGGGCTGCGCATCAGGTCAGCCCTTCGGCCCCGGCGACGGATGGCGAATGGGTGTCGGCGGTTGTATCTGGATCTGCTGGGACGCGTTCCCTCGGTCGAAGAGTGCAATCGCTTCGTGGCGGACAAATCGCCCGACAAGAAACTGCAACTTGCTCAACAAGCTGCTCGGTGACGACGAAAAGTCGATCGAGGAGTACGCCCGCAATTGGACGGCCCTCTGGACGAACATTCTGATTGGTCGTGCCGGTGGCGAACGACCAGGACCGGATGACGAATCGTGCCGGTTTGCAGCAATCGTTGCGGCAGTCGTTCAAGCGCAACATGCCCTACGATCAGCTGGTCGACGAAACTGATCTCGGCCACGGGCGTGAACAAGCCGGGCGAAGAGGACTTCAACGGCTTCACCAATTTCCTGACGTCGGCAAGCTGGAAGAAAACGGCGTTCAGGCGACGGCCAAGACGTCGCAGATTTTTCTCGGCTTGCAGGTGCAATGCACGCAGTGCCACAACCATCCGTTCAACGATTGGAAGCAAAATCAGTTCTGGGAGATGAATGCCTTCTTCCGCCAGACGCGGGCCATGCGGCTGGTCGAGCAAAGGGCGGGATGTCTCGGTGGCGCTGGTCAACCAGGACTTCGCCGGCGAGGACAATCGTCCCGAGGAGGCCGTGCTGTACTACGAGCTGCGCAACGGCAAGATGCAAGCCGCTTATCCGGTATTCGTCGATGGCACCAAGGTCAAGTCGAGCGGCTTTCTGCAAGAGGTGAACCGACGCGGCGAATTGGCCAAGCTGGTCGTCGGATCGGAGTACATGCCCAAGGCAATCGTCAACCGCATGTGGGGCCATTTCCTGGGCTATGGCTTTACCAAGCCGATCGACGACATCGGTCCGCACAACACGCCGACGCCATCCGGAGTTGCTCGAAGCGCTGGGCAAGGAATTCCGGCATGCACAGTTGCGATCTCAAGGAACTGATCCGCTGGATCATGCTGAGCGAAGCCTATTCGCTCTCCAGCAAGTTCAGCGCCAACAACAAGAAGGACGATCCGGCGCTCGGCGAAAAGCCGATGTTCAGCCACTTCTATCTGCGGCAGATGCGGGCCGAAGAGCTGTACGAATCGCTGCTCGACCGCCACCGAGGCCGACAAGGCCGGCAGCACTTACGAAGAGCGGGAAAAGATCAAGCACGAGTGGCTGAACCAGTTCACCATCGCCTTCGGCACCGACGAGAACGACGAAGCCACGACTTTCAACGGCACGATTCCGCAGACGCTGATGATGATGAACGGCGACCTGATCAAGAAAGCCATCGGCACCGAAAAAGGAAGCTTTTTGGAGCAGGTGGCGCTGAACGATCAACTGAACAATGCGGCCAAGATCAATTATCTGTTCATGGCCGCTTTGTCGCGCAAGCCGCGTGACGAGCGAAACCGACGGCGGCCAACGCACTTGATGGCCCTGCGCGGCGGCAACGCCGTCGAGGCGCTGCAGGACGTGTGGTGGGCGGTGCTCAACAGTAACGAGTTCATTTTGAATCACTAGTAGCCGGGAGATCGACATGAGTTCCTTTTCTGTACCCGCGGGCATGACCCGTCGGCATTTCATGCAGCACCTGGCCGGTGCTTCGGCGCTGGCCTTGCCCGCCATCTCGTTCACCAATGCCATGGCGGCCAACTCGGCCGACCTGAAGAAGCGGCACAAGTCGGCCATCATGTTGTGGATGGGGGGCGGACCGGCCACGATCGACATTTGGGATCTGAAGCCGGGCGCTCCGACCGGCGGCCCCTTCAAGCCGATTTCGACCAGCGGCAACGAGCAGATCAGCGAGCACATGCCGCTGATGGCCAAGCAGATGCACCACATGGCCATCATCCGCTCGATGAGCACCCGCGAAGCCGATCACAATCGCGGCCGCTACTACATGCACACCGGCTATGTGCCCAACCCGAACATCGAGCACCCCGGCTATGGCTCGGTGATCAGCCACGAACTGTACAAGCCCGACAGCGGGCTCGGAGATTCCGCCGTTCGTCTCGGTCGGCGGCGGCAGCGTGGGTCCCGGCTTCCTGGGCATGACCTACGCCCCGTTCGTCGTCGGCTCCAACGGCGACGTCCGCAATCTGAGCATGGGACTGCCCGAAGATCGCGTCATGCAGCGCATGGAAATGCTGCGCACGATCGAGACCGGTTTCATGAAGCAGGTCAGCCCGGGCCGCAAGGGTGCCAACAACGGTTCGGCCGCCGAGGACCATGCCAAGGTTCTCGACAAGACGCTGAGCCTGATGACCAGCAAGCAGATGGAAGCCTTCAAGGCCGACAAGGAGCCGACCGAAGTGCAGGAGCGCTACGGCAAGACCGGCTTCGGCCGCGGCTGCTTGATGGCCCGCCGGCTGGTCGAACAGGGTGTCTCGTTCGTCGAAGTCGATCTGGGCGGCTGGGACACGCACGCCAACAACTTCAAGTCGCTCGGCGACACCAAGCTGCCCGAGCTGGACAAGGCCATGAGCGCCTTGGTCGGAGATCTGGCCGAGCGCAATCTGCTGCAAGACACGGCCATCATCTGGATGGGCGAGTTCGGCCGCACCCCGCGGATCAACGGCACGGCCGGCCGCGACCACTGGGCTCGCAGTTGGAGCGTCGTCGTGGGCGGTGGTGGCATCAAGGGGGGCATTGCCGTCGGCAAGACCAATTCCGACGGCACCAACGTCGACACCGAGCCTTACTCCTCGCAAGACGTGATGGCATCGGTCTGCAAGGGTCTGGGCATTTCGCTGGAGACGACGTTCACCAGCAAGAATGGCCGCCCGATGAAGATCGCCAACAGCGGCAAGGTGATCAAAGAGCTGTTCGCCTAAGCGGCGGCGATGAACTCGTTCAAAATTCGTTCAAGGCCGAGGGACACGCGTTCCTCGGCCTTGTTTTTTCGCGGCAGATCAAATATCCGGGCTCAGGCTGTCGGCTGTGCGCCGCGGGCAAGTTGTTGCCACTTCAGCCCCAGCGCTCACCGGCGTTCGTTGAACGCCGGCTAGATCTGAGTTGACTTCTGCTCTCGGGCCGCTGCCCTTTACCGCTCCACGCGCGTCCTGATTCGCCCATCTTCGTTTTTCCTCCTTCCTCCTTCCTCCTTCCTCCCTCCCCCTCTCCCTGCTACGATTTGCCCGTGCTCTCGAGCGTCGTTCACAGCCGCGGCATCTTACGCCCCCTGGTACTGTTGGCCTGGCCGGTGCTGGCCGAACAGGTGCTGTGGATGTTGGTCGGCTTCTCCGACACGATCCTGGTGGGGCATTATCTTGGCGAGTCGCACCTGGCGGCGATGACGCTGCTGAATTATTTGCTATGGGCCTTCGGCGGCCTGTTTTCGGTGATTGCGATCGGCTCGACCGCGATCGTGGCCCGCTTCACGGGCGCCGGCGATTACGAAGCCGCCAATCGCGCCACCAACCAATCGCTGCTGGTCGGCGCCGCGCTGGCCCTGCTGGTGACCGCCGGGTCGCTGGCCCTGGGCGAGCGATTGGTTTGGGCGTTCCAGCTCGAAGGCGAGGCGGCCGACCTGGCCAGCCGCTATCTCCGCTTCTTGCTGCCGGTGTTGCCGGCCATGATGCTCCAGGCGGTGATCATCGCATGCCTGCACGGCGCCGGCGACACGGTCACCGGCCTGGCGTCGATGGTGCTGGTCAACGTCACGAACGTCGCCCTGAGCTGGTCGTTGCTCTTGGGTTTGGGTCCCTTGCCGCGGCTGGGCTGGGACGGCGTGGCGATCGGCACGTCGGTCGGTTTTGCGATCGGTGGGCTGGTGCCGCTGGCGGTTCTGGCACGCGGCCGAGCGGGGCTCAAATTGAGCTGGGCGTTGATGCGGCCCGATTTCGGCCTCATCCGGCGGCTGCTGCGGATCGGCCTGCCCGGCGGCGCCGACGTGATGTCGCTCATCAGCTTGCAACTGATCTTTCTGTCGCTGGTCAATCATCTGGGCACTCTGGCCGCGGCGGCGCACGGCGTGGCGATCCGCATGGAGTCGCTGGCCTATCTGCCGGGCTACGCATTCCAGGTGGCTGCGGGCACTTTGGCCGGTCAGTTCCTGGGGGCCGGCGATCCGCGGCGGGCGATGCGCAGCGTGCAGTTGGCCTGCGCTTGCAATCTGACGTTGATGCTCGTCGCGACGATCTTGCTCTATAGCGGCGCCGACCGACTGGCGGGCTGGTTCGTGTCGGCCCGGCAGGACGAGGTGGCCCAACTTGCCGCCGCGCTGCTGCGGATCGTGGCCCTGGTGCTGTTGCCGCTGGGATTGCTGCAAGTGCTCACCGGCGCTGCGCGGCGCCGGAGATACGCGCTGGCCGCTACTCTTCACGTTTATCGGTTTCGTAGGCGTGCGGCTGCCGCTGGCCTGGTGGCTGGCCATGGACCGCGGCTGGGGCGTACGCGGGGCCTGGATCGCGATGGCGGTCGATCTTTGCGTCCGCTGCCTGCTAATTGTCTGGCGGTTTGCGCACGGAGGATGGAAGCGGATCGAGGTCTGACGCGGAACGTTTTTCGCGTGTCGACGACTTGCTGCGAAATGAGGGCGCGAACCAGGCGTCCTGTGCGTGCTGTTGCGACTTTGCTCGCTCCGGCGTTCGTTGAACACCGGCTAGTATCGCTGATCTAATAGCGATACACGCGGCGCAAGAGCCACACGCCCCACAGCGCCAAGACCGCATTGCCCAGCCACACGGTTGCCGGCGGCAGCGCGCCGGCTTTGGCCCGATCCACGGCGAACATCATCAGCGGATAATAAAGGCCGAGGATCGGCAGGAAGCAGACGAAGAACGTGGCCCAGATGTCGGAATAGCGCCGCAGGATGGCCATCGGCGCTCCGACCAGGGCGAAGCAAAGGCAACTAAAACCGTTCGCCCAGCGGCGCGGCGGCTCGGTGTGCATGCGATGCAAATTGAAGCGTGCTTGCCGCAGCGTGCCCATCCGCTGTTCGGCCGCAGGCCCTACGAATCGCCGGAAGTCGCCGACAGTGAGCGCAAAGGCCGCACATGCGGCTTGCTGCTGCTCCAATCGTTCGATCAGCACAACCTGCTTTGCCGTCCGATCGGGCAGCACGCTCAGCGGCATGCGCGAGGGACTCTCGCCCGAGTCATCGCCGGGATTCACCAGCGCGATATCGCGCTCGATGGTATCGGAAAATTCGAACGACGTGCCGTCCATTTCGATGATGCCGTCGCGGCAGATCACGGTCAGCACGCCGGAACCGGGATCCGATTTGAGTTCCGCCTCGGTGCAGCGGATGATGGCCGGTGGCGAGCCGTCGCCCGATCGGAACGTAAACGTCGGTGCGATCAGCTTGTGCCCCTCGACCCGTTTCACGCTCACCGAGAATTGGGGCGAACTATAAGATTTCTGCGTCCGCAGCACACCGTAAGCGATTTCCTCGACGGCGTCGATCACCACTCCCTTCATCCCCTGCTCGCTCCAGGAGAAGGCGATGTCATTGAGCCAAAACGTCAGCAGGCTGAGCAGTACCGCCAGCACGCCGATCGGCATCAGGATGCCGGTAGGACTGATCCCCAAGGCCTTGAGGGCTACGACCTCGCCGGAGGCGGACATCCGCCCAAAGACACTCGTCACCGCGAACAGCACCGTGGCGGGCACGGCAAACAGCAGCGCCTTCGGCAGAATGTAGGGCATCAGACGCAAGATCGGGCCGGCACCCAGCCCATGTTCGATCGCTTCCTTGCCGATACCCACCAGCACCAAGAGGACCGTCAGAGCGCTCACGACCAGCAAGAACACCTGCAAGACTTCGCTCAGAACATAGCGTGCAAGCAAGCGCATGAGATTTTTCGAAGTTCGGCTCGGAGGGCGCTGATGCCGGTCCCTCTTTATTTTGCGCGAGGGAAGGGAGCCGAGCGATGCACCCTAAGACGTAAGGCGACGTTGGGCGGGGAGTATCGCAGAAGCGGCTAACTTGCGTAAAGTGCAAATCCACGCTTCGCATCCGGCTCACTTCGGGCCCCAGCACCCTGGGGCCGATCGCGCTCGGCGGCAGCCGGGGCACCGGCCGTCGGGCGTTGGAGACCGGTCGCAATGCCACGGCCTGGGTGCTCGGGCGCGTCCCTCGATGCAAGCTAAAACAGGGCGATTTTTCACGGTTCGCGGCGAAACCGGGCAATAATCGAACCCTGCGGCGACGAATCATTAGTCGCATGCCAATTGAGACTCCTGGCACTCGGGCTGTCCCGACCAGAGCGATCGCTGCGACCCGCTTTTGAAGTTAGCCGCGATTCGCAAAGCCGGGCACTTTAACTCCCGGAAACCGTGATTTAAGATGGATGTCCCGGCACGAATGTTCACATCGGTCTGAGGCGATCGCGTCTTCACACCCCCAAAGCGCCCCGGCGCATGAATTCACCAGGAGAGCAACGCCTATGCTACGGAATGTTCGGACGCGCTACATTTGGTTGGCCCTGGCGCTCGTCGTGGGTTTGATCGCTCTCGACTGGCTGGCGCCGCGCTGGCCTGGGCTCAGGAGGAAGCGGCCAAGGGCGAGGCAGCCGCGGCGCCCGCCCAAACCAAATCCTACTTCTGGTGGTTCATCGAGTCGTCGGGCTTGATCGGGGCCGTCATCTTGCTGCTGAGCATCTACTTCGTCTCGACGGTCTGCCGGATGTTCATCGAGCTGCGGCCCATCGTGGCGGCCCCGCCGGAGGTCATCGACGAGGTCGAAGACATGCTGCAGAAGCGGCAATTCAAAGAAATCTACGGCGTGGTCAAGGACGATCCGTCGTACTACAGCCGCGTGTTGGCGACCGGCATTGCGGAACTGCCCAACGGGCTGTCCGAAGCCCGCGATGCCATGGAACGCGTTGCCGAGTCGCTGACCGTCGAAATGGAAAAGAAGATCAGCATGCTCGCCGTGCTCGGCACGCTGGGGCCGATGATCGGGCTGTTGGGCACGCTCAAGGGGATGATCGCCAGCTTCAGCGTGATCGCCTTGAGCGATACGCAGTTGAAAGCCAGCGAAGTGGCCGGCGGTATTTCCGAAGCGCTGCTGTTGACGTTCGAAGGCGTGGCGCTGTCGGTGCCGGCGATTTACTTCTTCGCCATTTTCCGCAACCGCGTGTCGTCGATCTCGGTCATGACCACGCTGCAGGCCGACGAGTTTCTGCGGCATTTCGCCCATGCGGCACGCAGCAAGGCACCGCCCGCCGCCGCGGCGCCGGTACCCAAGCCGGCCAAGGCCTAGCCGGACACCGGCCGACTCCGGATGCAGAGTCAACATTGCGGCGCTCGATCGGCGTGGCCAGAGCTTTTTTAGAAGTTTGCGAGGAACGTGAGCGATGTCGGGTTCTGTTTCGACCGAAGCCAACGCCGAGCCGAATCTCACGCCGATGCTGGACATGGTGTTCCAGTTGGTCACGTTCTTCATGCTGGTGATCAATTTCAAAACGGCATCGATGGACCTGAACCTGAAACTTCCGGTCGTCGGATCCGCCCGCATGGTGGATACCAAGGGACAAAAGGAGCTCGTCGTGCTCAATGTCGACGCGCACGGCGTCCTGCGGGTCTATGGCATCGAGAAGCCGGACATCGAAGGTTACGTCCGCAGCGAGGCCCAAAGCAGCGTTCTGTCGGCGAATCGGGAACCCGGCTCGCCGCAGTTGAAACTCGGCGACGAGTTGCCTTCGATCGTGGTGATTCGCGCCGACAAGGCCACGCCTTTCAAGTTGCTCAACCGCCTGATCAAGGCTTGCCAGGACAATGGCTTCCGCAACTTCGCGCTCAAGGCGCTGAACAAAGCCGAAGGAACGTGACGCGCGGGGTCGACGTCGGTCGCCAGAACAAAAGGAAGCGAGTGAGATGAGTCGGCGGAAGAAACACAAGCGGCTGGAAGCCGTTGAACTGAACCTGGCAGCCATGCTCGACATGGCGTTTCAGTTGCTGACGTTCTTCATTCTCACCTTCAAGCCCGCCCCGGTCGAAGGACAGATCAATTTGCGCATGCCGCCGCCGCAATCCATCACGCCGCTGGCCGGCGGCAAGAAAGCCGGGCAGGATACGTCGAACACCGATCCGCTCCAGGGACTCAACACGCTGGTCGTCAGCGTGGCCGCGAACCCGAAGGACGGGACCGTCGGCTCGATGCAAGTCGGCGACGAGCTGGTCGGGTCGCTGAATCGCCTCGATGAGAAGCTGCGCGGCATTTTCGGCTCGCCGGCCTCGCCCAAAGATCAGGTTCTGATCCACGTCGACTCGAAACTGACCTACGCCGGACTGATGAGCGTGGTTGACGTTTGCACCCGGCAGGTCATCATCGACAAGGATGGTCAGCAAAAGCCGCTGACCAAATTGAGCTTTGTCGAAATGACGACCGAGTAGCCAGACGCTGGCGCTTTCGGCGCCGGCATGGTTTCGACAGCACCCCACTCTCGAGCCGCCGCGCGCCGGTGGCGATTCCGCTGGGAATAACTTGCCGCCAGGCAGGCGAACACTCAAGGAGAGTTCCCTGCAAGTCGCTGGAGGGCGATTCCAATTCAGCCTTGCTGCGCGAAGCTTCCCAGTCTTGCGAGGTGCCCAAGCGATGTCGGGTTCTGTTTCGACCGAAGCCAACGCCGAACCGAATCTCACGCCGATGCTGGACATGGTATTCCAATTGGTCACCTTCTTCATGCTGGTGATCAATTTCAAAACGGCATCGACGGACCTGAACCTGAAACTTCCGGTCGTCGGATCCGCCCGCATGGTCAGTACGGGCGGAAAAGAACTCGTCGTGCTCAACGTCGATGCGCGCGGGATCCTGCGGGTCTATGGCATCGAGAAGTCGGATATCGAAGGCTACGTCCGCAGCGAGGCGGAGAGCAGTGTTCGGTCGGCGAACGGTGAACGGGTAGGCGTGGAATTGAGACTGGGCAGCGAACTGCCCTCGATCGTGGTGATTCGCGCCGACCAAGCCACGCCTTTCAAGTTGCTGAACCGCCTGATCAAGGCTTGCCAGGACAACGGCTTCCGCAACTTTGCGCTCAAGGTACGCGCCAATGAGGCAGGATCGTGATGGTCGGGGAGTTTGCACCCGGCAAAAACTGGCGGGCACCGGGCCCCTCTTCAAGCTGAGTTTTGCCCAGCGCTCCGGCGATGCCGGTTAAGGAGGGCCTGGGTCCGGAGGCAAATTTTTCTCGCGCGAACCGCCGGAATCGGGGCCGGCGGCGGTGCGCGCTTGGCTCGTCGTGCCCTATAATACCGATAGGGCCAAATTGACAGGGCGCCAGCGATGCGATTTGCCGCACAAAGCACTTCAGGAATTCAAAGTCATGCGACGGCTCCGTGACCGCCGACCGGCAGGGCTATTCCGCGGCGGCGAACTGCCGCGGCTGATGACGATGATCGTCATGCTGTGCGTGCTGGCAATGATGATGCGCCGAGCTAGCGACCAGAACACCTGGCGATGTCTAACCGGCGAGCCGGCCAACTTGGATCAAAGCGTGACGGAATCCGGCGCGCAGCACAAGCCGCGCGTGCGCTACCGCCAGGCTTCGCAGGCGGGCGATTCGATCGTCGTCAAGGCGCCGGAGGCCGACGCCGAATTGGCCCTGCCGATCGCTTTGAAAGCGCTCCGCGCATCCGCGCCGCAGGATGCCCCCACCCCATTGTCCGCGGCAGCCTCAGTCGACGTTATTGCGCACAGCGCCGTCTCGTCCGAAGACCAGACTGAAACCAAAACTCAATTCGCGCTGGGCCCCGCGCCGCTCGCCGCCGCAGCGCCGACGAATGTCCTGGCGGCGGCCGATGAGACCACCGCCGCCGAATCCGCTACGCAGGCCAGTGTTGCGGCCGACGACCCGCCGGCAGCGACGCCCGACCCCGAGCCGGAGAGTAAATCGCAGGCCAGTTCCCAGCCCCAGCCGAATGCCGCCGAACGGTCGGCGGTCGATGGCACAAGCGTCAAAGACAGCGCCGCCAAAGCCACCGTCGAGAAGGGCACATCGGCCGCAGACGAGTCACCGACCGCAGCGCCGCCGGTGTCGCTGTTCCGTCCGCACTTGCCCGCCAATCCCGAGACGCTCTTGAAGCCGGGCACGGTTCCGGAAATACCGCCGTTGGAGCCGGGGCCACTCGACGAAGATGAGGAGGAGCGTCAAGAGTTCGATCACGAATGCGAAGCGATTTCCGATCGTACGCCCTTGGGTTCGGAAGAGATGTTCGCCTATTGGCGGCTTTTGCGCTGGGCGCAGTCGCAAACGACCGACGAAATGCTCAAGCGGGCGCGCAGTGGCGTGCGCTACAACGATCTGATCCAGCGGCCCGAGGAATTCCGAGGGGAATTGTTGAAGGTAAAGTTGCACATCGTGCAGGTGTTGCGAGAGGACGCTCCGCCGGATATTCCGGTTGACGTCCACCACTATTACCAGGCGCTCGGCTGGAACGACGCCTCGCAAAGCTGGTTTTATTTTTGCATTTTCGCCGATCTGCCCGAGGGCATGACGATCGGCGAGCGGGTGTACGAAGAAGGCACCTTTGTCGGCTATTTCCTGAAGACACACACTTATCTGGACGGCAAAGGAACCAAGACCAAGGCCCCGATCCTGATCGGGCGCATGATTTATCATCCCACCCCTTCTATTGCGCAATCCGAACGAGTGGATGTGGTCGTACGCGATTGCGGGGGTGTTGCTGGTGCTATTTGTGGCCCGTTGGGGCTGGAGGTTCTTCGGGCGTCGCAGAGCGGCCCCGCAAATCAAGGGTCTTTTGCGATCCGGCGGGCTGAACGACGAGGAGGAAGGGGAGCTCAATATCGAAGATTGGCTGGAACGGGTCGAGGGCGAAAGTCCCCAAAAGGAAACAAAATCGCCCGATAATCCCGATCGAAATGGCAGCGGCCCCGATGACGGGCTGCCCCTTCGGCGGGATCGCGGACTTGACTGGACCGAGGATTCGGAAAGATAATTGACTTTGGGTAGCAATCTCTCTGCAGCGCCCCTCGTCGGAGCAGGGCCTGTGAGCGCGATTTGAAATGTCAACCACTTTCCCGTGGGATTTTTTGTCGCGCCGGCGCAGGCAGCGCCGAAGAAATAGCATTGCCCCTGGACTGCATGGTTTCTGGCGTCCAGGTGGGCTGGCTACCTCCAGCTGGCGGCTGGCTTGTCTTGTTAGAGGATGGCTCGATGTCAGGCATTGCATCTCAGATTCCATCGCCGCACGAGCTTGTCGAGGACATCAAGGCCTGGTTCCAGCAGCGCGGTCTGTGGTGGGCCACCAGCGTGACGGCGCACGCGGTGATCATGTCCACCACGCTCTTGCTGTTGGGAACCGTCGTTGCGCCGCAACGGGAGGGCGAGGCCCCGATGTTCGAGGCCAATCCCGAGCCGATCGCCGCGGATTCCGACATCGAGCACTTCGAGTTGGGAGACACGCCTGATCAGGCGAGCGACTTGAACACCGACTCGCTCATGCTCGAAACTCCTACCGTTACTGAGCAAATCAATAGCAACGATAATGACTCGTTCGAGGAATCCGGCGGCGGCATGGGCAGCACGGATGTTTCGTTCGGCGGCGGCGGCGGTTTCGAGATCAAAGGGCTGGCCTCGGGCGCGGCCACTAAGAACATCGGCGGCATCGGCGGGGCCGGCGATAGCAGCAGACCCGGCAGCGGCGGCCGGGGCGATGGCTTCGGCTCGCGCGGCGCCGGAGTCCGCAAGGCCATGCTGGGTCACGGGGGCACCAAGGCCAGCGAACGGGCCGTGGCCGCGGCACTCAACTGGCTCGCCCGGCATCAAGGGCCGGACGGCAATTGGAGCCTGGGCAACTACAAGAAAATATGCAAGGATGGCACCTGCACGGGTGCGGCCTCGGTCGAATCGGACGCCGGGGCAACCGCCATGGCCCTGCTGCCTTTTCTGGCTGCCGGCCAGACCCACAAATCGAGGGGGCCGTACAAGAAGAACATCTATGCCGGCTTGTACTGGCTGGTCCGCAATCAAAAGACCGACGGCGACCTGTCGGCCGGCAGCGCTCAGAAAATGTATACGCATGGCCTGGCCACGATCTGCATGTGCGAAGCGTATGGGCTCAGTGGCGATGCGACCGTCGGCGGCCCCGCCCAGCAGGCGATCAATTTCATTTGCAAGGCCCAGCATCGCATCACGGGCGGCTGGCGCTACATGCCGGGCGACGAGGGAGACACGTCGGTCGTCGGTTGGCAAGTGATGGCGCTCAAAAGCGGGATGATGGCCGGGCTGGAAGTGCCGTCGCCCGTGATCGAAGGGGCCCACAAGTGGCTCAAGGCCTGCTCGTCGAGCAAGGGCGGATTATTCTCCTACGAGCAGGCCGGCGCTCCGACCGACACCATGACCGGAGTGGGGCTGCTGTGCTCGCAATATCTCGGCATGCAGCGGCACGACGCCGGAATGGTCGAAGGACTGAGCTTCCTGATGGCGAATCTGCCCGACGTCAGCCGGCGGAACACCTACTACTGGTACTATGCCACGCAAGTCATGCACAACGTGCCAGGCTCCGAATGGGATGCCTGGAACCGCAAGATGCGCAAGATTCTGATCGACACTCAGGTGCGCAAAGGCTGCGCCGAAGGAAGTTGGGATCCGTCCGCTCCGACCAAAGACACCTGGTCCGAATACGGAGGCCGAATCATGGTGACCAGCCTTTCGTGCCTGACGCTCGAAGTCTATTATCGGTATCTGCCCCTGTACAAGTTGGATGGCCAAAAGGATTCCAAGCAGGAAGAAAAGAAGGATGAAGCGGATTAGCCATTCGCGGCAGAAACGTTGGTAGCGAGAAACATCCCCCTCCCGCTCAGCACCGCCCCCATTCCAACCTCGCCGCAGGAATAAAGTAAGCGATTCGATCCGATCCAATGGCATCGCCCCTTTTGCCCCTGTTTTGCCGCAAGTTGTCCAAAGCATGAAATACTCGCGCTGCCTCGTTTGTCTGTCTGCCGCTTCGCTGCTGGCCTTGCTCGCGCCAGCGGCGATGGCCAAGGAAGAGGTGGACGAATTCCTCGAACAATTGCAAGACCACGGCTACGGCGAAGTGACGCTCGACTACCTCGGCTATCTGAAAGAGACGCAGCAACTGCCGCCCGACGTGACCGCCAATCTGGACTTGTACCAATCACGTGGCTGGCGAATGGCCATCGGCGAGGCCTTTAACGACAAAGAGGCCGAAGAGCGAACCGTCAAAGCCAAGGAATTTCTGGACAAGTACATCAAGGACCATCCCGGCTCGCCGGAAGTCGGCGAGGAAGTTGCCGAGTGGGGCGACATGTCGTTCAAGTCGGGCCTGCGACTGCTGGGCCAGTCGCGCATCGCCAAAGACAAGGAAAAGAAAGCCGCGCTGATCCTCAAAGCCCGCGCAACGTTCGAAGAAGCACTCCCCCGCTTCGACCAATCGATCGAGTTGAAACGCAAAAAGCTGGCCGCGCTCCAGGCCGATGCCGGCGGCGGCAAGCAGAAATCTCGGCGTGGCGCGCCGTCCAGCAAGGAGCAGAAAATCGAAACGGCCGAGCTGATCTTGACCGAAGCCCAGCTCAAGCAGGCCAAGGTCGAATTCCAGCTGGGGCTGACCTACGCCGACGATGAAACCGAGGCAGGCAAGGCGGCCCGCAAGGCGGCGCTCGAAAAAGCCCGCAAGGAATTCGCCGCCATCTATCAGCGTTACCGCACCCTGGTCATCGGGCTGCTGGCCCACGCGCTCGAGGGCAAGTGTAGCGAAGAACTGGGGGACGCCAGCCTGGCCAAGGAAATGTACGACGAAGTCCTGGCGCTGATGCCCGACGATACGAAGGACAAAATCGACAGTTCCCAGGAGGCCATGTTTGCCCAGGTCCAATATTTCTATTTCATGATCCTGCTGAAGCAAAAGGACGGCGTGGAAAGCTTCCTGCGTGAAGGCCGCGAGTTTCTGAAAAAGTTCGAAAAATGGCAACGCTCCGACGGCTATCAGGGCATCGCGCTGGAAGTCGCCAAGGCCGACCTCGACCTGCTGGAGAAAGGGGGCGGAGATCAGAAGAACCAGATTCGCAAAGAGGTCGACGCGCTGCTCAAGCTAATGAAGAAGATCCCCAGCGAATATCACAAAGAGGGGATGGAACTGACCAAGGAACTCAACAAGAAAGCCGGCGGCGGCGGCCCAGCGAAAACCTACGACGAAGCGATTGCCAATGCCGACGATTTCTTCGAGGCGCACAAGTGGGACGAGGCCATCCAGTCCTACGAACAAGCCATCAAGATGGTGGCCGGCATGTCGAAGATCAAGCAGAAGGAAGTTCGCGCCGCGGTCCACGAGAAGCTCGAAGTATGCTTGTACAGCCAGGTTTTTGAGTTGTACACGGCGGGCAAAGACGACGAGGCCATCGCCGGCATTACCAGCCTGATCGACGAAAAGAAAATCGACCCCAAGAGCGAAACCGCCGGCAAACTGGCGGCGCTGAAAGTGCACATCATTCTGCGGCGCTACGCCGCGTCCAAAGACCAGGCGGAAAAAGAAAAATTGCTGGCTGAACTGACGGACGCCGCGGCGGCGGTGATCGAAAAGTGGCCCGACAAGCCGGCCGCCGACGACGCCCGCGTGGCCATGGCGCAGGCCGCCATGGTGCAAGGCAAGACCGCCGACGCGGTCAGCCAATTGGAAAGCGTCAACCCCCGCTCCGATCGCTATCCGCTCGCGCTGTACATGGCCGCCCAGGGGCATTTGCGGCTCTGGAACGGCGAAAAACAAAAGGCTCCCGCCGAGCGGAAGGCCGACGTCATGAAGCAAGAGTCCGAAAAGGCC
This sequence comes from uncultured Planctomycetaceae bacterium, assembly GCA_963793635.1. Taxonomy (GTDB): domain Bacteria; phylum Planctomycetota; class Planctomycetia; order Pirellulales; family PALSA-1355; genus CAWCAX01. The sequence goes on along the minus strand of CAWCAX010000004.1, from coordinate 1,242,918 downwards.
ATCGAAGACTTGGAAAAGAGCGTCGAGCTCCAGACCAAAAACGCCGAGGGCCAGATGGTTCCGGCGCAATTGATCGAAGCCGAGTTGGTCTTGGGACAAATTTATCTCGAGACGAACGAGGCGAAAAAGGCCTCCGACTTGTTGCAGCCCGTCGTCGATTCGATCAAAGCCTCCAAGCCCGAGAAGCTCGACGCCACGATGCTCAAAGTGTTCAATACCGCGGTGAAAGCCTGCGTGGCCACCGGCGACATGGCCAAGGGGGGCGAAGTCGCCACGCTGCTCACCGACTTGGGCGAGGATACGGCGGAAGTCAACGCCGTGCTAGTGGCCTTCGCACGCATGCTCGACGCCGAATATCGTCAGGCCAGCGCCACGCTGATCGAAGCCAAGGCCGAGAATGACCTGTCGGCTCGCGAAACGGCCGAAGCCCGGCTGGCCGGCACCAAGGAACTGCTGGGCAAACTGCTCGAACGGCTGGCCCCGCGCAAAAACAACACCCCGGTCAGCATGATCTCGATCGGCGACATGGCCACCGAGATCGGACAGGTGGACCTGGCCGGCGAGATCTATAACCGCATCTTGACCGAGGCGGCAGACAATCCGGAATTTGCCGCCCAGTGCGGCAAGAATGGCCTGGTCCGCGTTCGGGCACAACTGGTCGAGATCCTGCGGCAAAAGGGCCAGTTCGAAGAAGGTCTGAAACAGGTCAACGCCCTGATCGAAGAGGTGCCCAAGGCGCTCGAGCCGTTGATGACCAAAGGACGCATCCTGCAAGCCTGGGCCGAGACGGATCCGACCAAGTTTCCCGAGGCCGTCTCGCACTGGGCCAACCTGCGCGGAAAGCTCGCGCCGGTGATCGATAAACGCGGCAATCACGATCTGAAGGCCAGCTATTACGAAATCAATTACAACGTGGCACTCTGCTTATTGCAGGAAGCCCAAAAGACCGGCAATGCCGATAAGGCGCATCGACGCGCAAAAGGTGCTCAACGCCATGTTGATCAACGCTCCCAAGCTCGACGGCCCCGAGACCGTGGCCAAGTACCGCGACCTGCTTAAGAAGAGCGGGGATCTGGTCAAAAAGGGGCCGAAGGCGCCGGCCGCGGCCGCCGGCGCGGCTGCCCCCGGGGCGGCGGAAGCCGCCAAGCGATGATGGCCCACGAGCGCAGTCAACTCGTGCTGCCCGACCTGGGCTTGGCGGGCGTGCCGATCTATGCCAGCAGTTGGCTGGTCGAGCTGGGTGCCGAAGTCACCCTCGGAGACCGGCTGCTCGAAGTCCTGGCCGGCAGCGTCACGGTCGATTTGCCGGCCCCGATCAGCGGCGTGCTCTGCCAGCGACTGGTCGAGGAAGACGACGAGTTGCAAGTCGGCCAGGTCTTGGCCGTCATCGTTGGCAGCGACGATTGAGTGCTGCGCGATCTCCTACTCAGTCAGCCCGGACTTGATGGATCGACGCCGGGAATCTTATTCCACCGCAGAGGGCCGCGGAAAAAGGAATGATCGGCTATTGCATTCCACTCTGCGACCCTCTGTGCCCTGCGGCGAAATCCTTGCTGGTTTACAAATCAATTCAAGGCTGACGGACCACTCGCGCACCAGTTCCAACGTCCCCCACAAACTGGGATCGGACGCGAACGGAAACTCGCTGCTCGACGTGAACGCCTGCTCGCCGAATTCGCGGTCGAACAGCCAGTAGGTGAAGCCCAGCCGCGGATGATCGTCGACCTGAAAGCCGGTCAGCGCCGCCGCCGGCAGAAAGGCCGCCAGGCGATAGCCATCGGTTTGCCGCTCGGCACGAACGCCCAATTGGCCCGGACGGATCGGCTTGGCATTTTCGCGGGCGCGATCGATGATCAGTTGATCGGCCACCGGCTCGGCAAACTGCCGGCCCGTGCCCGCGGGCAAAAAAGCGAAGCGGTGGCAGAAGCGGCTGGCCCGGTGGATGTTGTGCGTATCGCGAGTATCGATCCAGACCTGCAATCCGTCGCTGTCTTCCAGTCGGTTGTCGCGGCACCACAGCGGCTGGCGCTTTCCGGCCACACGCACGTCGAAGGCCAAACCGTCGGGGCTCCAGGCGGCCCGCACGTCGGCGAACGTTTTGCGGCCCTCCAACTCGCCCAGCGCCGGCAAGCGGTGTTCTTCGCCCAGCTCGACGCCTTGCGGCGACCAGATCGGGTCGTGGCGCAGGCAGGGGACCGCGAAGCGGAACAAGAAGCGGCTGGGTAGCAGGGATTCGGTCATGGCAAATTAAAGGATGAAGGATGAAAACGAAAGGATGAAAAACGAAGGCAAAGGGACGAAGGAGGAAGGATGAATGCGGTTCGGGGTTTGGGCCGCGCGAGGCGATTGGAGCGAGGCACCTGCCTGTCGCGGCGCTGCGTTGCACGGGCCGACCGCGAGCCGCCTATTTGCCCTCGTTCTTCGTTTTTCATCCTTCCTCCTTCCGCCTTCATCCTTCAGCCTTTGATGAGTGCCGGCTTGCGGCCCTGGGCCAGACTCTCGCAGTGCTCGCGTAGAAAATCGTTCAGATCGCCGCGAGCCAGGTCTTCCGTGTCCACGAATCGCAACTTGATCATGTCGCGGTCGCCGCCGGCCTGAAACTCGCGGTCGGCCGCCAGGTGCGTCAGCCGGCCCAGCGCGAATCGCCCCTTGGGGCCGGTGAGATGCAATTCCAGATGCGCCTGCCGCTTGGTGAAAATGCTGGCCCAGGGCTCCTTTTGCTGCGCGCACGAATACGTGTACCACCTGCTGGTTGTTCCACAGAAACTGGCCGCTCGGAGCCGTGGCAGAGAGTGCTTCGCACAGCTCTTCCAGCACGTCGGTATCCCAGGCCGGCGACTTGCCGGGCGGAAAACCCTTGCGCGACAGATGCCATTTCTGGCCCAGCACCTTCCAGGGCATCACGTCCTCGGGATTCTGCCGAACCCGGCTGGCGAACTTGGAAAAGCCCTCGACCGCCTTTTCGATGAACTTCCAAAAACCGGGCCGATCGATCTCGGCCAGCGTGTGCACCTGCAATTGGATCTCCTGCCACGGCCCGCGCAGGTTCTTGCACTTGACCCGCGGCTCGTGCCCATAAACCGGCAAGTCGGGCAGCTCGTTGAGTGGCATCAGGTCCAACTGCGTGACCAATTGCTCGCGCTTGAAAGTGTTTTTGGCGACGCGGAATTTCAACTTCAGCAGCCACTCGTCGCTCGTCAGGGCGTGGAAGAACCAGCCGTCCGCCTTGCGCTCGGCGCAGATTTCGACCACGCTGCGGTCGTTCCAATTCGTGGCGTCGAACTGACCAAGCTGCTGGATCTTGTCGACCACCCGTTCCAGGATGCGGCCATCCCAGTTGCAGGCCTTGCCTTTGCGCCCGACGCGGTCTTGCGTGTGCCAACGGCGCCCATTGGCCTGCCAGGGCATTTGGGCCTCGCGCCCGACTTCGGCGATTTCCAGGTCTCCGTCGCGCTCGGCCCGGTGCGCCGCAAAGTCGTATCGAGCTCGCGGCAACAGCGGTCCCGCAGCCAGCACCGGCGCAATCGCCTCGCCTGTGTACGAGCGCTGCAGGTCTGTGTCCTGCGCCGGTCCTTGGCGCCGCTGTCCTTGGCGCCGGTGGCCTTGCCCCCCTTGGCCCTGCCCGCGGCGGCGAATCGGTTCGAGTGAGCCACGATGTCCTCGGGCGTGCCGCTGACGACCACATAGCCGCCGCCGGCGCCGGCCTCGGGCCCCATGTCGATCACCCAATCGGCAGTTTTGATCACGTCGAGGTTGTGCTCGATGACCACCACGCTGTTGCCCAGTTCGACCAGGCGATTGAGCACGTCGAGCAGCTTGGCAATATCCTCGAAGTGCAAGCCGGTGGTCGGCTCGTCGAGCAGATACAGAGTACGGCCCGTGTCGGGCCGAGACAACTCGGCGGCCAGTTTGACGCGCTGGGCCTCGCCGCCCGAGAGCGTCGGCGCCGCCTGGCCCAAGCGTCAGATAATCGAGTCCCACGTCGCACAGGGTTTGCAGTATGCGGCGGACCTTGGGAATGTTCTCGAACAACTTCACCGCGCGGCCGCACGACATATCGAGCACGTCGGCGATCGATTGCCCGTGATAACGCACGGCCAGCGTCTCGGGATTGTAGCGCCGCCCGCGGCACGTGTCGCACTCGACCCACACGTCGGGCAGAAAGTGCATCTCGATCCGCAGTTGACCGTTCCCCTCGCAGGCCTCGCAGCGCCCGCCGGGCACGTTGAAACTGAACCGCCGCGGCGTGTAACCCCGCAGGCGCGACTCGGGCAGTTGCGCATACAGCGAACGGATCAGGTCGAAGACGCCCGTGTACGTGGCCGGGTTCGACGTCGGCGTCGAACCCAGCGATTGCTGATCGACGCGGATCACCTTGTTGATGCTGCTCGATGCCGCGGATCGCCTCGTGCGCCGCGGGCAGCGTGCTGGCGCGATGCAACGTGCGGGCCAGCGAATTGTAAAGCACGTCCTCGATCAGCGAGCTCTTGCCGCTGCCGCTCACGCCGGTGACCACGGTCAGGCAGCCCAACGGAATGCGTGCCGTGACGTTACGCAAATTATTGTGCCGCGCGCCGACGATTTCCAGCCAGCCGCCGCCCGGCGGGTCGGCTTTGCGAGGCGCAGGCACGGCGGGTACGGGAACGGCTTGCTTCGTTCGTCGCTTCGGCTTGCCGGCCGGCGACTTCGCAGCGGCGGCCGGGTCCGCGATGGCCGCAGTCGAAGGCATGCGCCGATTGCTCGGCACCGGTATCGCCTTTTTTCCGGAGAGGAACGGACCCGTCACCGAGCCGCGCTGTTTGGCGACTTGTGCCGGCGTGCCGCGGGCCACGATCTCGCCGCCGCCGTCCCCTGCCAGGGGACCGAAATCGAGCAACTGATCGGCGCCGGCCAGCACCTCGCGATCGTGCTCGACCACCAGCAGCGTGTTGCCCAGGTCTCGCAGCTTTTCCAGCGCGGCAAGCAGGCGGCGGTTGTCGCGCGGATGCAGGCCGATCGTCGGCTCGTCGAGCACATAGAGCACGCCGCACAGCCCGCTGCCGACCTGGCTGGCCAAACGAATGCGTTGGGCTTCGCCGCCGGAAAGCGTCGCAGCGCCGCGCGCCAGCGTCAGATATTCCAGCCCCACGTCGACCAGAAACCGCAGCCGGTTCTGCACTTCGCGGAGCAACTCGCCGGCGATCTTGCGCTCCCGCTCGTCGAGCTTCCAGCCGACGATCATCGCCAACAGGTCGCCCAGCGGCTGGCGGCACAATTCGTCGATCGTCGCGCTCTTTGAGCCGCACCGCCGAGGCGTCGTCGCGCAGCCGGCTGCCGCCGCACACGGCACAATCCACCTCGTCGACCAGGTGCTCCCACCTGGCTCGCAGGGCCGGCGACAGGCGGGCCGCCTCTTCGAGCGCCGGATAGAGCCCCTTGTACTGAAAGCGAAACAACGGGCGATCGGTCTTTTTGCGGCCACCCGTCCGCAGCACGTCGATCCAGTCGTCGTCCAGCCCGTGCATCACGATCCGGCGCTGTTTGACGCTCAACTGCTCGAACGGCACATCCAGCGGCACGCCCGTCTGCCGCGAGAGGGCTTCGAGCATCAGGTCGAACAGGGGCGTGCCGGCCGCGGGCCACAGGGCCACGGCGCCCTGGCGCAGGGTGAGCTTTGGATCGCGCAGCAGTGCGGCCGGATTGGCCCCGGTTTGAGTGCCCAAGCCTTCGCAGGCCGGGCACCAACCCAAGGTGCTGTTGAATGAGAAGCTGTGCGGCGTGAGCGGCGCGAAGCTTCGGCCGCAGCGGTCGCAGGCGAAGTGCTGGCTGTGGATCTCGACGTCGCCATTTGGGTTCCGGCAACGTCGTCTTCCGGATAGGCAATGTGCAGCACGCCCTTGCCGAGCGCGAGCGCGTTCTCGACGCTGTCGGCGACCCGCGAGCGGACGTCGGCGCGGACCGCGATCCGGTCGATCACGACTTCGACCAGGTGTTTGCGGCGGCGATCGATCTGCGGCGGCTGATCGACCGAGTGCGTGGCGCCGTCGACGCGCATCCGCACATAGCCGGCCGCGCGGATCTCTTCCCACAAGGCCTCGTATTTCTCGCCGACGTTGATTTCCAACGGCGCCATCAAGTACAGCTTAGTCCCGGCCGGCTCGCGCAGAATCTTGTCGATGATCTCATCGGCCGTTTGCGTGCCGATCGGAATGTCGCAATCGGGGCAGTAGGGCTGGCCGAGCCGGGCCATCAGAATTCGCAGATAATCGTAAATTTCGGTCACGGTGCCGACGGTCGAACGGGGCGTGTGTCCCATCTGTTTTTGTTCGATGGCAATTGCCGGCGACAGACCCTCGATGTGATCGAGCTGCGGCTTCTGCATTTGACCGACGAACTGCCGGGCGTAGGCGCTCAGACTTTCGACGTAGCGGCGCTGGCCTTCGGCATAGATCGTGTCCATGGCCAGCGAGCTCTTGCCCGATCCGCTCATGCCGCAGCAGACGGTCATCTTGTCGCGTGGGATCTCGACGTCGATGCCCTTGAGGTTGTGCTGCCGGGCGCCCTGGACGCGGATGGCCTTGGTCGTGGGGAGCGGCGTTTTGCTCCGCTTGTTCGAGCGGGCCGCGGCGCGGCGGGCCGCCGAGCCGTCCAGCAGGCCCTGCAATGCGCGGCCGGTATACGAGACTTCGAGGGCGGCGATTTCGGCCGGCGGACCGGCGGCCAGCAGGCGTCCGCCGGCGGCGCCTCCTTCGGGCCCCAAGTCGATGACCCAGTCGGCGGTCTTGATCACGTCCAGGTTGTGTTCGACGACGACCACGGTATTTCCGGCGTCGACAAAATCGTGCAGCACCTTGAGCAGCATCTTAATGTCGGCAAAGTGCAGACCGGTCGTCGGTTCGTCCAATAAATACAGGGTCCGCCCGGTGCTCTTCTTGACCAACTCGCGCGCCAGCTTGATGCGTTGGGCTTCGCCACCTGAGAGCGTGGGCGAGGGTTGGCCCAGCTTGAGATAGTCGAGACCCACGTCGTGTAAGGTTTGCAGCTTGTGGCGGATTTTGGGGATATTTTCGAAATGCACCAGCGCTTGTTGGACGTCCATCTCCAGCACGTCGGAGATCGATTTGCCTTTGAACCGCACCTGGAGCGTCTCGCGATTGAAGCGGTGCCCCTCGCAGACCGGGCAGGTGACCCAAATGTCGGCCAGAAAGTCCATCTCCAGCCGGTTCGAGCCGTTTCCCTCGCACGCTTCGCAGCGCCCTCCCGCCACGTTGAAGCTGAACCGGCCGGCCTTGTAGCCGCGCGCTTTCGAGTCCGGCAGATGCGTAAACAGATCGCGGATTTCGTCGAACAGCTTGATATAGGTCGACGGATTGGAGCGCGGCGTTCGGCCGATCGGCGACTGATCGATGGCGATCAGCTTGTCGAGATGCTCGAGCCCCTCGATCCGGTCGTGCGCGCCCGGCTCGCCCAGGCCGCCGTTCAGATCGCGGCGCAAGGCTTCGACCAGGATATCGTTGACCAGCGAGCTCTTGCCGGAGCCGGACACGCCGGTCACGCAGACCAGCGCCCCCAGCGGAATCTCGACGTCGATGTTTTTTAAGTTGTTGTGCCGGGCGCCGACGATGCGCAACCGCTTATCGCCGATCGGGCGCGACGCGGCGGGGACTTCGATCCGCTCTTTGCCGGCCAGATATTTTCCCGTCAGGCTGCGCGGCGCGCGGGCAATGGCCGCGGCTTTGCCGGTGGCCACCACTTCGCCCCCGCGCACGCCCGGCCCGGGCCCGAAGTCGATGATGTGATCGGCGGCGCGCATGGTGTCTTCGTCGTGTTCCACCACGACCACCGTGTTGCCCATGTCGCGCAGCTGCGTGAGCGTGTCGAGCAGCCGGTCGTTATCGCGCGGATGCAGTCCGATCGAGGGTTCGTCCAGGATATAGAGCACGCCGACCAGGCCGCAGCCGATTTGGCCCGCCAGGCGGATGCGTTGCGATTCGCCGCCCGACAGGGTCGGGGCGGTGCGGCCGAGCGTCAGGTATTCCAGCCCCACGTTGACCAGAAACCCTAGCCGGCCGCGCACTTCCTTCAGCACCTCGGCGGCAATTTTCCGACGCGTGTCGTCCTGCTCCAGATCGCTGAAGAAATTGACGGCGTCGGAGATACTCAGCGCGCACACTTCAGGCAGCGAGCGCTGCGGGCGATCGGCAAAAACGGCGTGCCGCGTGGTCAGCGTGACGGAGCGGGCCTGCGGATTGAGCCGCGCCGCCGCCGCAATCGCCGCAAGGCAGCACGCACATATATTTTTCGAGCTGTCGCAGCTGCATCTTGCTCTTGCTGTTGCGGTGCCGCGACAAGAGCTGCGGAATGATGCCTTCGAACTGGCCGCCATACTTTTGGCCGCTGGCGCCGCCGCGCCAGGTGAACGTGATGTGCTCTTCGCCCGTGCCCGATAGCCACAGCGCGCGCAATTCGTCCGGCAAATCGCGCCAGGGCGTATCGAGCATGGTGCCCGGCGCGAGCGAACGCTTGCGCTCGATCGTTTCGGCCACGCCCTGGAAGATATGTCGCCGCCAGCGCCCAAGTCCTTCCAAAGCCCGATCAGCTCGAAGCAGCCCTGCTTGAACGAAAGACTGGTCGTTGGGCACCAACCGCTCGGGGTCGAAGCTGTAGCGGTCGCCCAGGCCGTCGCAGGCGGTACACATGCCTTGGGGACTATTGAAGCTGAACAACTGCGGCGTCGGCGGCTCGAAACTCACGCCGCAATGCGTGCAGGCATATTGTGCCGAAAGCTGCAAGTCGCCCATCGGTCGACTTTCGGCTCGGGGCCGGCGCGGCCGCCCTCCTCCGCCGCGGCGTCGGCGCTTTCGGGGGCGACGACCAAGCTGCCTTCGCCCATCTTGAGCGCCAAATCCACCGCTTCCGCCAGCCGCCCGCGCGGCTGTCCGACCACGAGCCGGTCGATCACCACCTCGATGTTGTGCCGCATCTGTCGATCGAGTTGCAGATCGTCGGTAAGCTGGACGATCTGGCCGTCGACGCGGGCCCGCATGAAGCCCTGCTTGAGCAGGTCGACGAACAGTTCGCGATGGCCCCCCTTTTGGGCTCGGATCACCGGCGCGAGCACGGCGAACTTCGCACCCGAAGGAAACTGGTTGATCCGCTCGATGATCTGCTCGCGAGTCTGGGCCGTGATCGGCCGGCCGGCACTGCGGGCAATGCCCCAGGCCGGTGCGGGCATAGAGCAGCCGCAAATAATCGTAGATTTCCGTGATCGTGCCGACCGTCGACCGCGGGTTCTGTCCCGACGATTTCTGCGAAATCGAGATCGACGGGCTCAAGCCGCTGATGTGGTCGACGTCGGGCTTGGGCATTTGCCCGATGAATTGCCGGGCAAAGCTGGACAGGCTTTCGATGTATCGCCGTTGGCCTTCGGCGTAGAGGGTATCGAAGGCCAAAGAGCTTTTTCCGGAACCACTTACGCCCGTCAGGCAGATCAGCTGATTCCGCGGCAAATCCAAATTGACGTCACGCAGATTGTGTTCGCGTGCGCCTTTGATGACGATGTCAGCAGCGGGCATGGAGCGAAGTGCCAACAGAATCCGTTCGGTGGAGGAGGAGAGTGATCCGGAATTGTAGGTCACAGGTGTACAAACCGGCAAGGTGCCGGAACTTGCCGATTGCCGAAATCCGCCAGGATTGCCAGCATTTGGCGTCGTTTCGATTATCAGGATATTAACCCGCGGGACACCGCCCAGCGAAATTTTGCGGCCGCCCGGCCAGTCTCGCACGGTACCGAAATGAGTAGTTCTATTAGTACCTCGGCGAGCGACATAACATGGCCAGGCGCCAGCGAAATTGCCGGTCGGATCGCCAAGGGGGAACTTTCCGCCGCCGAGACAGTCGAGGCGCACATCCGCCGCATCGAAGAAGTCAACCCCCGACTGAACGCCGTGGTCATCAAGTGCTACGAGCGGGCACGCCGAGACGGCTGCGGAGATCGACCAGCGCCGCGCCGGGGCGAAGCGCTGGGGCCGTTGGCCGGCGTGCCCGTGACCATCAAGGAGTGCTTCCACGTCGCGGGCACACAATCGACGCATCGGCGTCCAGCGGTTCGTCGGTGAGTTGGCGAGCACCGACAGCCCGCTGGTGCGGCGTTGGCAGCGGGCCGGAGCGGTGGTGCTGGGCAAGACCAACGTGCCGCAATTGATGATCCTGCACGAGACCGACAACCCGGTTTATGGCCGGACGAACAATCCCTGGAATCTCGAATCGGGGGCCCGGCGGCTCCAGCGGCGGCGAAGCAGCCATCGTGGCGGCGGGCGGATCGGCGCTGGGCCTGGCCAGCGATCTGGGAGGCAGCATCCGCCAGCCGGCCCACGCGTGCGGCATTTGCGGACTGCTGCCCACGATCGGCCGCATCGAAATCAGCGGCAAGCGCGGCAACTTCCCGGGCATGGAAGCGCTGAGCCTGCAAGCGGGTCCGCTGGCGGCGCTCGGTGGCCGATTTGGAACTGGGACTTCGCGCGCTGGCGGATCCGGGCGGCGACCAGGAGGATGCCCGCATCGCCCCCGCCGCCTTGGGCGACCCGCGGCAGATCGACATCGGTCGGCTTCGGATCGGCCTGATCGCGGACGACCATTTTTTTCACCCGGCGCCCGGCGCTGCGTCGTGCCGTCGCCGAGGCGGGCCGTGTGCTTGCCGCTCTGGGTGCGCAGGTCGAGACCTTCGACCTAACGGACATGGCCGAAGTCGTCCGGTTGTATTTCGGTTTGATCAGCGCCGACGGGGCCGCGAACCTGCGGCGCAGCCTGGGCCACAGCCGAATCGATTGGCGCATCCGGCGCCTGGTGCGGATCGGACAGTTGCCACGGCCCTTGCGAGCGATCGTCCGGCAATCGCTCTTGGTGGCCGGTCAGACGGGATTGGCAGATCTGGTTGGCTGGAGCGGCGCCGTCTCGGCGGATCGTTATTGGCAACTGACCCACCAACGCGCTGACTACGTCAGGCGGTTCGTCGACCGACTCGATGCCGCGCGATTGGACGTCCTAGTGATGCCTCCGCATGCGCTGCCGGCTTTGAATCATGGCAGCACGGCGCATTTGCCGGCCGCCGCGAGTTACTGTTTTTTGGCCAACCTGCTCGGCATGCCTGCGGGAGTATTGCCGGCGACCCGCGTGCGGATTGGCGAAGAGTCCGATCGACCGGCGAGCCGCGACATCGTGGCCTGCGCCGCGCGCGAAGTCGAGACCGGAAGTGCGGGATTGCCGATCGGCGTGCAGGTCATGGCCCGGCATTGGCGCGAAGACGTCGTGCTGGCCGTGATGAGTGCGCTGGAGCAGGCGTTTCGAGCGCAGCCCGATTATCCGCTGCGTCCGCCGCTGTGATCCACGGGCCGGCCGCGCCAACGGGTGCGCGGAAATCAAACCAGGGCGTCCCCGAATGGCCAAAGCCGGCCGAGCGCCTGGCGCTGTTGCCGGCGCAGCGCTTCGATGCCACGACGCGCAAGAGCGAGCATCGCCGACAGCTCTTGCTCGCTGAACGTGGCTTCTTCGCCCGTGCCTTGGACCTCGACAAACTGCCCATTGCCGGTCATGACCACGTTCATGTCGACACTGGCCCCGACGTCCTCGACGTAATCGAGGTCGAGCACCGGCCGGCCGTCGACGATGCCCACGCTCACGGCTGCCACGCTATCGCGCAAGACCGGTTCGGCCGCGGCCGCCGATTCCGGCAGCGTGCCGAGGGCGTCGACCAGTGCCACGAAGGCGCCGGTGATGCTGGCCGTGCGCGTGCCGCCGTCGGCCTCGAGCACGTCGCAGTCGATCGAAATCGTGCGTTCGCCCAGCGCGGCCAGGTTGACGATCGACCGCAGGCTGCGGCCGATCAGCCGCTGAATCTCCATCGTGCGGCCGTCGACCTTGCCCACGTCGCGTCGTTTGCGAGGGCTGGTGCTGCCGGGCAACATGCCGTATTCGGCCGTGACCCAGCCGCTCCCCTTGCCGGCCATCCACGGCGGAACCTGATTTTCGATGCTGGCGGTGCAGAGCACGGTGGTGCGCGCCGGCCTGAATGAGCACGCTGCCCGCGGCCGGCCGGGTGAAGCGGCGCTGGATGTTGAGCGGTCGCAGTTCATCGTCGGCGCGATGGTCGTGACGAGGCATGGGCGGTAAATCTCGTTTGCGTGAGCGGTGGTCGGCCGTCCGGCGATTCAGGCGCCCCGGGATGCGTGTTACCGCAGGATCCAAGCCAGGATACCTTTTTGCACGTGCAAGCGGTTGGCCGCTTGCTGCACCACCACGCTCTGCGGACCATCGATCACTTCGTCGGTGACCTCTTCGCCTCGATGCGCGGGCAGGCAGTGCAGAAACACGGCATCCTTCGGTGCGCGCGCCAGCAGTTTGGCGTTGACCTGATAATGAGCGAAATCTCGCTTGCGTTTGGCCCCCTCGGCTTCCTGCCCCATGCTGGTCCAGACGTCGGTGTAGACGGCGCTGGCCTCGCCGACCGCCTCGGCCGGTTCGGTCGTGACTTGCAGATCGAGTTGCGGCACCGCCTTGGCGAGATGGTCTAAGAACGACTTTTCGAAGCGATAGCCGTCAGGCGTTGCCATGTAGAAACGCATGCCCACTTTGCCGCAGCCTTCGGCCAGGCTGCGAGCGACGTTATTGCCGTCTCCGACATAGGCCAGCGTGCGCCCTTTGAGGCGGCCGAAAATTTCTTTGAGCGTGTACAGATCGGACAGGGCCTGGCAGGGATGCGCCAGATCGGTCAAGCCGTTGATGACCGAGCAGGTGCAATAGCGCGCCAATTCGAGCAGGGTCTTGTGCTGGTACGCGCGGACCACCACCAGATCGACGTACTGGCTCAGCACGCGCCCAAAATCGGCCATGCTCTCGCGAGCGCCGAACCCGACGTCGTTCCCCAGGAACAGGCTGCTGCCGCCCAGATGGCTCATGCCGGCCTCGAAGCTGACTCGGGTGCGCAGCGAGGGTTTTTCGAACAACAGCGCCATCACGCGGCCGGGCAGCAGCGGCTCGCGCAGGCCTTGGGTGTACTTGGCCTTCAGGTCTTGCGTGATGGCAAAGATGCGATCGATTTCGACCGCTTCGAGATCGGCCAGGTTTAAAAGATTTCGCGTCACAAGGGTTGACCGATCTGTTGCTTGATCGCCTGCGCCAGGATGTCGCAGCCGGCATGCAGTTGCTGCTCGCTGAGGTTCATGGCCGGCAGCAGCCGGATCACCGTGTTGTGCGTGCAATTGACGAGCAATCCGCGTTCCAAGCAAGCCTGCACGACCGGCTCTCCCTCGATCGACAGTTCCAGGCCGATCATCAAGCCCAGAATCCGCACCTCGCGCACGATCTCGCACGCTTGCTGCAATGCAACCAACCGCTCGCGAAAAATGGCGCTCAGCCGCCGCGCATGCTCGAGCAGGTTTTCGTTGTCGATCATTTCCATCGCCGCGATGCCCGCCCGGGCGGCAATCGGGTTGCCGCCAAACGTCGCGGCATGCATGCCGGGCCGCAGGCTGGGCGCGATTTCGGCCGTGGTCAGCAGCGCGCCGCCGGCGATGCCCCCGCAGAGGGCCTTGGCCAGCGTCATCACGTCCGGCGTGACGCCGAAATGCTGATAGGCGAACCACTCGCCCGTGCGGCCGCAGCCGGTTTGCACTTCGTCGAAGATCAGCAGAATGCCTTCGGCGGTGGCCAGTTCCCGCAAGCCCTGCAAGAATCCGTCGGGCGGAAGCACCACGCCCCCTTCCCCTTGCACCGGCTCGATCATGATGGCGGCCGTTTCGTTGTCGACCAACCGCCGCACCGCCTCCAAGTCGCCGAAGGGGGCATAGACGAAGCCGGCCATCAACGGGCCCAGGCCTTCGTGATATTTGGGCTGGGCCGTGGCCGCGGTCGAACCGAGCGTGCGGCCGTGAAAGCCCCCTTCGAACGTGATGATCTTGTAGCGCTCTTTGGGCGTGTGCAGCCGGGCCAGCTTGATCGCGGCCTCGTTGGCCTCGGTGCCCGAGTTGCAGAAGAACGCCTGCCCGCCGAAACTGCGATCTGACAGCGCTTGGGCCCAGCGACCCTGAGCTTCGGTATACCAGGTGTTGGGCACGTGGATCAGCGTGGCCACTTGCTCCTGGACGGCTTTGACCACCGGCTCCGGACAATGGCCGAGCAGGTTGCAGCCCCAGCCGGGAAAAAAATCGAGATAGCGCCGGCCTTCGCTGTCCCAAACGTACGAACCCTCGCCGCGCACCAGCACGATCGGATAACGCCGATAGTTGGGCACCACATAGCGTTTGAAAAGTTCGAGCGTCTCGGCGGCACTGTGCGCGTCGGCTACGGCCATGTTTTTTCTCCAACGGTTCCGGCGGGAATCGATATTCCGCTACTGACAATCGGGGCCACGGTCGGGTTCGACCGGTGCGGCATTCATTCGGGCCGGATTGCAGCGGATCGAATGATCCGCGGCTAGGCCGGTGAGTCCTTGACGATCTCGGTCCCAACACCTTTTGTAGTATAAATTTCCAGCAGCAGCGAGTGGCGGTGGCGTCCATCGATAATGTGAATCTTGCGAACCCCCTTGTCGAGCATTTCCAAACAGGCCTCGACTTTGGGGATCATTCCCTTTTCGATGGCGCCGGTGCGGATCAGCTCGCGGGCCTTGCCGGCGGTGAGCGAGTTGATGAGCGAGTCGGGATTGTCTTTGTTCTCGCGGACGCCGTTAACGTCGCTCAAGAAAATCAGTTTTTCCGCGCCCAGCGCCTGGGCGACGGCCTGGGCCGCCGTGTCGGCGTTGACGTTGAGTTTTTCTCCCTTCTCGCTGCGGCACATCGAAGGAATCACGGGCACGATGCCTGCGTAGCACAGGTTGTCGATCGTGCTGCGGTCGACGCGTGTGACCTGGCCGACATGCCCCAGATCGATCGGGCTGCCGCTCTCGTCGGCCAGCCGCAGGCGCTCGCCCCACAAGACGTTCGTGGAGCGAAAATTTAAGGGCGCCGCGCGGCCGCCGAACTGTTCGATCCGGTCGGCGATGCCTTCGTTGGTATCGTAGGCCAATACCTGTTCGACGATGTCGAGCGTGGCGTCGTCGGTGTATCGGCGACCATGAATGAAGTTGGCTTGAAGTCCGGCGGCATCCATCGCCCGACTGATGGCCGCGCCGCCGCCATGCACGACCACGGGCCGCATGCCGACGGTTTCCATGAACACGATGTCGACCAGCAGGTGGCGCAGCGCGTTCTGGTCTTCCAGTACGCTGCCGCCGAGTTTGATCACCGTGACCTTGTCGCGGAACTGGCGGATCCAGCCCAGGGCTTCGATCAGAACGTCGGCTTTTTGGGTCGGTGTCAGATGCACGGGTGATGCCAGTGTCCGGGCGTAGGGCGTCCGGCCAGGGGAAAATGTTCCATTTTAAGACCGCGGCCAGGGGTGTCAACGGAGCGATCGAACCGGTAGTGCGTCAGTCTGAAATTGAGAATCTGGCTGCTGCCCGAGCGCTCGCGCCGGAGATTTCCGTCAAAGAGATGCGGCCGCGTCCGCGATGAATTTTCTAAGCCGGTCCTCAGAGAGCTTGATCGCATGATCCTCCGCAAGCCCCGTGTCGTACATGCGGATGGCGCCGCCAGCATCAATTCGCGGGCCAATGTCAGGATTTCCCCCCTTGAATGCGGCCTCAGAATGTGCGTCCAGCGAGAATTTCGTCACCACCATCCCGCTATGCTCCACGAGGCTCCTGAAATACATTAGCGCCGGAATCACGTGGTTCATCCAATCCTCTGATATCGGGTCTGCGTCGATCCTTGGGTACCGCCACGCCGATCCCCCAATGTGCTCCCAGCCCAATCGCAAAAATGCGACCTGAATCCGCGTGCGGTCGTTGGCGTCAAGTATGCTCGCTTGCTCAACGTCGAAATTGAACGTTACTGGCATAATGTTCTGTCTCCAGCGCTTGCGGCCCGTTGTTTTCTAAAACGATTTGCCGTAGAGTTTAGGCATGCCTACACGCTCAAGCAAGCCACCGAAGCAAAAAGACACCCAGCAACTCGCCAGGTCCATTCTGGACCGTATTGCGCCGGACGCCGAGCCAGCGAAGCCCCGGCCGGTGAAAAAGGCCGTCAAAAAGAAAAACCCCGCTGCCGTCGCTCTGGGGCGACTGGGCGGGGCTAAGGGCGGTAAGGCACGCGCTGCCAAGTTGACGCCAGAGCAGCGGGCCGAGATCGCTAAAAAGGCTGCGCGGTCGCGCTGGAGTGCGGAGAAGGCGGAGTGAGTCAAAACAGCCTCTGCTGCGGGTCGTCGAGGCTTCTTGTTTCGCTAAGATCAGCCTCACCGATGAGCTTGTCACTAAGGCCCTTCATGAGCACGTACGGCTCAAGGAGCGCATTCTCGAACCGAAATTTTGGACGGTTCGGAATGTCCGCCTTAATAAGTGCCGGGCCGTGGTCATCCTCGCAAAATGTGTGCAAGTGCCGAGCGTAGGCGGCGATTCCGTAGGCGCGTTTCAGGATGCGCTCTAGAGGTGGGCGAATGTCGGCCGGCGCGAAATAGCCAAAATCGTCTGTCTTGGCGAGTGCGCACGCCAAAAGCACTTCTTTATATAGCGCGTTCTTTTTTGTGCTGGTAGTCGCTTTTGCGTACCCCCTGCGAATCTGGACCTGTGCCTTGGAAATTGCGGATTCGATAGCTAGCCCCATGTGTTCCTGCTTGATCTCGCGCGCACCGACATCCACCGCTTTCCGGCCCGCATGCAAGCCCAGCAGGTGCGCGTAATGTGGCAAGCCCTTCGCCAGTCGCGAGACTTCGTGAAGCGGCGAGCGACCGATGCTCATGCCAATACTGTCGAGGGACTCCGTAACGATTGTCTCGATTTCGTCACGCGACATTCGCGGCATGCGAACCTCGACCAGGCATCGGTCAATTGAGCGATGATCGGAAATTAGCGTTTCGACATTCTCGGCAACGCCAATCAGCAGCACCGTTGCCGGAACGTTTCGGTCAGAAAACGACTTGATCGTTTCTGCGATACTGCGGCGCGTATCGTCGTTCTGCAAGACATCGAATTCATCGATCACAAGAATCAAAATCATCTTGTCCGCGAGCTTTTGGAACACATCTCGAAGGGTCTCGGGTGTTATGGCCAGCCGGAGCCCCGATTCGACTTCCTGCATGGTCGCCTGGACCGACCTTGGCAGCGCTATGCCGGCCCTCTCGGCCTTGAACCGAATATCAGCAAAAATTGCCTCCCATATCTCAAACGCGCTACTGGTGCTCGCGCAGTTCACGTGCGGCGTCATCACGAAGCGATCGGGGTGGTGAAGTTTGTACATGATGATCTTCGCCAGGGATGTTTTCCCTACGCCCCTCTCTCCATAGAGTGCCACATGCTGCCCGTTCTGGTTGATTGCGTCTACAACCTCTACGGTTTCCGTTCGTCGTCCAGAAAAAAGGTCCTCGCGGTTAATTGGAGTAGAGGGCTTAAATTTTTGGCCGAGCGAAAAAATCAACTCATCGTGCTCGGTCTGCGACATTGTCATGGCTTCTGCCCGGTGGGCACCCCGTCGGCTATTGTGCATATAACACCGAACTGCATTATGTAAGATCGTGTAATTATGTCAACCCGCCCATTGACAATGCTTGAGCGAGTAAGCATAATGACGGACATGAAGCAACTCACAAAAGCCCAGCGTGTCGCGGTTATCCGGTGTCTTGTCGAGGGCTGCTCGATTCGCTCGACAGTCCGAATCACCGGGGTTTCCCTTAATACCATCCAAAAGCTGACGGTCGATCTGGGCGAAGCAGTCTTGGAGTACCAAAACCAAGTCCTGCAAAACCTGCCATGCAAGCGGCTGGAGCTAGACGAGATTTGGTGCTTCGCGTACTGCAAAGATAAGAATGTGCCCGACGAAATGAAGGGCGCGCCGGGCGTCGGGTCAATGTGGACCTGGACCGCGATGGACGCCGAAACCAAGCTGATCGTCTCTTGGCAGCTTGGCGCACGCGATGCCGCCAACGCCCATCGGTTCATCGCTGACATTGCCCCGCGATTGGCGAACCGGGTCCAGCTAACGACGGACGGCAACCGGGTCTACATCGACGCTGTGGAGGCCCACCTAGGCGGTGCTGTCGATTACGCGATGTTGATTAAGCAGTACGGGGCAAACGAGACGCCCGAGCGTGCCTACAGCCCAGCCAAGTGCGTTGGGGCCAAGAAGCGGCAGATCGACGGCAACCCAGACATGGCCCTAGTCTCTACCAGCTATGCCGAGCGCAGAACTTGAATATCCGCATGGGCAACCGGAGGTATACCAGACTGACCAATGCTTTCAGCAAGAAAGCCGAGATGCTGGCCTACAGCGTGGCGATCACGTTCATGTACCACAACTTCGTCCGGGTCCACATGACTCTGAAAACAACGCCAGCAATCAAGGCGGGGATTGCCACCCAGAAATGGACGATTGAGGATATGGTGGACCTGCTCCCGCTGAATGTGCCCGGAAAGCGCGGCCTCTACAAGAAACGGGGGAAGATTTCAGACTGACGCACTACCATCGAACCGGTAGGCGCCCCTGGCGGCCCGGCGGAAGACGCAAATTCAGCCGTCGCGGTGTTATGCCGGCTGTAGGGATGCCGTAGGGACGTTGCCGGGCATTTACAGGCCAATTGATTGACAGTCGCGGGAACGCCGCGATAAATTGAAGGGTAAGGGAAGCGGCAGCCCTTGCTTAAGCACATCACGAACATTCCCGTTCACGAGCGATTCGGGCTGCCGGTCAGGCGTCGGGGCGAAGTTCCGCAGGGAACAGAACTTCAAGGGATTCTGCGATGGCGAAGTCGAACGCCGTTTGGGGCATCGATATTGGACAGTGCGCGCTGAAGGCGCTGCGTTGCCGGCCCAACGAGGACGCCAGCCGGATCACCGCGGAAGCGTTCGATTATATCGAATATCCCCAGATCCTCAGCCAGCCCGAGGCCGATCCGGTCGAGCTGGTGCGCGAGGCGCTCGAGCAATTCTTATCGCGCAATGCGGTCTATGGCGACCGAGTGGCGATTTCGGTCTCCGGCCAGAGCGGCCTGGCCCGGTTCATCAAACTTCCGCCCGTCGAATCGAAGAAGATTCCGGATATCGTCAAGTACGAGGCCCGCCAGCAAATCCCCTTCGCCCTGGAAGACGTCGTGTGGGATTATCAGCAAATGGCCGGCGGCAGCGAGGAGGACGGATTTTCGCTGGAGACCGAGGTCGGGTTGTTCGCCATGAAACGGGACCAGGTGTTCCGGCGCTGAAGCCGTTCGAGGAGGCGGGCATTGAGGTCGACGTGATCCAGCTCACGCCGCTGGCGATCTACAACTACACGGTCTTCGACCAGATGCAGGATCTGCCCCCCTCGGACGAGTACGATCCGGAGAATCCGCCCGAGTCGGTCGTGGTCTTGTCGCTCGGTACCGACACCACGGATTTGGTGATTACCAACGGCTATCGCGTGTGGCAGCGGAGCGTACCCCTGGGGGGCAGCCACTTCACCAAGGCGCTTGAGCAAGGAGTTGCGGCTCACCTTTGCCAAAGCGGAGCATCTGAAGCGGAATGCCATGCAGGCCGAGGATCGGGGCGCCGTCTTTCAGGCCATGCGGCCGGTGTTTAGCGATCTGCTGACCGAAGTGCAGCGCTCGATCGGATTTTTCACCAACATCGACCGCAACGCCAAAGTGGGTCGCGTGCTCGCGCTGGGCAACGCGATGAAACTGCCCGGTCTGCAGAAATATCTGTCGCAAAACCTGGGTTACCCGGTGACCGAGGTGGAAGCGTATCGCGGTTTGAGCGGCTCGGCGGTGATCGCCTCGCCTGCGTTCAAAGAGAACCTGCTCAGTTTTGCCGTTTGTTACGGGCTCGTGCTGCAATCGCTGGGCAAAGCCAAGCTGTCGACCAACCTGCTGCCGCAGGAGATCCTCACCGATCGCTTGATTCGCGACAAGAAACCCTGGGCCGTGGGTCTTGTGGCGGCGATCCTGTTGGGCTGCTCGGTCAGCTTCCTGGGACACTGGCGAGCCTGGAGTTCCGCCAAGTTGACCAATTTCACGGGCGCCATCAGCCAGTCCGACGCCGTGAAGAGCAAGGCCAAGAAGTTTGCCGACGATTACCAGGCCAACCTGAAAGCCTTTCAGGATTTCGACCAGATGGGAAAGAACATCGTCGGCAACGTCGAAGGCCGCTTGTTGTGGGCCGAGGTACTCAAGGCCATCGACTACAGCTTGCCGCACGATCCGGACGGCCGGCCCAAACCGAACGACATCCGCGATCGCAACGAGTTGCACATCACCGAAATCGAGTGCGAGCGCCGCGGCGATCTGGCGGGCTGGTATGCCGAAGTCCAAGGTCTGATCAACGAAGCCAGTCGCATTCCGGGCGGTGCGGCCGGCGACCCCGCGGCGGGTGCGGCTGGCAATCCTGGGGCCGGACCTGCCGGCGCTCCCGCGGCCGCGGTGCCCGCCGTGCCCAGTCCAGTGCCGCCACCGGTTGCTGCCGTGCCCGCAGTTCCGCCGGTCCTCGGACAGGCCGGCGGCGCAAATCCGCCTCCGGCGGCGCAAAATCCGCCTCCGGCGGCAGCGCTGGAGATGCGGCCGCCGCGGGACCGACCGGTGAAGGCTGGGTCATTCAGCTCAGAGGCCACCACTACCACAATAAAAACCGTGGACTGGAAGGTGCGCAGTACGTTCGCGAACGATTCCTGAAGAATCTTGACACGGGCAAGGTGCTCTTGCCGGTCGGCAAGAACCACGCGCTGGAGTTGGTATCGATCAAAGACCTGGGTGTCATGTATCCGGTATTGATCAACCCAAGCCAGATCGAAGACGAAAAGCTTCCCAATCCGGACGCACAAGAGAGCGAAGACGCCGGACCAGAAACTGCGGCAGTGCCCAAGACGATCAGCGTTCCCCGATTCGATTTCAGTGTGCAGTTCTGTTGGCAGGAGACGCCCCCGAGTACCCGCGCCAAGAAGAAGGCCGAGAGGATGGCAGCCGCCGCGGCGGCTGCAGCGGCGGCTGCAGCCGTCCCTGATCCGGCGGCGGGTGGCGCCGTGCCGCCCGCAGGTGCAGCCCCGGCGGCAAAGCCCTGATTGAAATCCCCGTTTCAGTTAGTGATTCGTAAAGATCAAGTAGGAAGCGAACCGGCCCGACCCGCCGCGGCTCATTTTGCAAAGCGGATTTCACTATGGATCAGCTCAAAGTGTTTCTGGCGGTGATGAAGAAGCAACACTTCTGGGTCATGAGCGGCCTGGTGTTGATCGTCGGCTCGGTCGGCTGGGCGATGACCACGTCCACGCTTTCCAACGAATACAAGATGAACCGCGGCAAGATCGAAGGCACTTTCAAAGACATGGAGCAACTGCGGAGCCAGGAGCGCGAGAACCAGCAATGGATCAGCGGCATTCAGGCCGAAACGGTTAAGCTCAAGGCCAAAGTCAAAGCGGCCTGGGACGACGTCTACGCCGAACAGAGCGAAAAGGTTCTGCGCTGGCCAATGATCCTGGGGGACGAGTTCCTGCGGATTGTGCCTCAGCTTCCGGCCAACGAGGACATTCCCGTCGACCAGCGCGAGCGCTATTGGAATTACGCCCGGGAAGAGTTCCCGCGGCTGTTGGGCATCGTCGTTGCCCGCAGTTATCTGGATAAGTCAGACTTGCTGGAGCCGCCCGGGCGCGGAAGGCCGGGTACCCGACCCGGCAAAGAGCGCGCGGCCGAAGAGGCGCGGAGAATCGACACGATTACATCGTGTACTGGGACAAGAAGGACCAGGCGGCGATCGACGAGCGGCTGGAGTGGAATACCACCCCGACAACGCAGGAAGTGCGGCAGACTCAGGAGGATCTGTGGGTCTATCAGTCGCTGCTGACGATCATCAAGCACCTCAACGATCGGGCCGACGGGCATCACAACGCCAAGGTCAAGGAAATCCGGTCGCTGCTGATCGGGCACGACGCCGCACAGCGGTTTCAAGAACTCATGGCCGAAGATCGTCTCGACCATGTGGACACCACCGGCAGCAAGTCCGGAGCCGCCGCGGGGCCGGGCATGCCAGGCCCCGGCGGAGGCAGATCCAGGATGTCGAGTGGTTTGGGAAGTGGCGGGCCTGGAGGCATGCCAGGCGGCATGTCGGCGGGCATGTCAGGTGGAATGGGGGGCGGTCCCGCGCAACGCCTGAGGGCCCTCGACGAAGGTCGCTATGTCGATGAAAAGGGCATGCCCTTGGCTGCTGGAGCCTCGGGTCCGCCGGAATTCAAGCGCATGCCGATTCTGATGCAATTGCTGATCGATCAACGGGAAATCTCGCGCTTGCTTGTCGAATGCGCGAATTCTCCATTACCCGTCGAGGTGCGACAACTTCGGGTTCGTTCCCCCGAACCGGACGGCAATGTCGCATCGCCGCGGCCGGGGCGCTCTTCGGCCGCCAAGCTCGGGGGCGGAGCGCGCGGAGGAATCGACTTGGGCGCCGACGACGAACGCGATAAGAGCCCTTACGAGGTGCTGATCGAATTGCAGGGGATTATTTACATATTCAACCCGCCCGATCAGGCCAAACTGGCGCCAGCGGCGACCGGCGAGCCAGGCGCGGCGGCCGAGGAATCGACCGACTCAGCGGCCGGTGATAAGGAAGCCGCGCCGATCGACGTGCCGGTGGTCCCAGAAGCGCCTGCCGGTGCGCCGGACACCAACGCCCCCGCGGAGGAGCAACCTGCAGCCGAGCCGGCGCCTGGCAAGGGGCCGCAGCCGGCTAATGAGCCGGAAGAAGACAATACCAAGCCGGCCGAGGATCAGCCCGACGACGCATAACGAGACCAAGCATTCGAGAGCGCAATACGTGCCACGGCCGGCCGGTGGAGAGCTTTCGGGCACACCACGGGTGGTCGGGCACGCGGTTCGATCGACCAGGAGACAAGGGCAATGAAGCTTAAATTCAAAGTGAGTGGAGACGGAATCAAGGCCGTGGCCATGCAACATGGCGAGAAGCTGGCCTTTGCCCTGGGGTTGCTCGTGCTGGTGCTCTTTGTCTGGTCGGCGGCCGGCACCTCGGTTCTTGGTCCTGACAAGCAGCCGGATAAGCTGGCCGAGTCGTCGACCAAGACCGATCAGCACATCCTCAATTCGAAATGGGACGCCAAGATCAAAGGCATTGAGGTCATCGACTATGTCAGTCGCGCCAAACGCGATCCGCTTAACGACAAGGACTACCGCCTTGCCGTCTTTCTGAACAAACCTCTGTGGGAGTCGAAAGTCAAACGCCCCGATCCAAGAATACTGGCGGTCGAAGAACTCTATGCCACGGCAGGCAGCGGTATCTTCGCTCTGGCGCCGGACGAGTTGGCGGAGAACCGCGGTAATCCGGCAGTCGGGCCCGGCCCGCGGGGTCCCGGCATGGCGGGCGGGTTAGGCGGGCCTGGCGGCCCAGGTGGCAAGCCGGCCGATCCCACGGCCAAAAAAGTGCCAAGGCCGAGCCGGATGTCGCCGCCGCGCCGAAGCGCCGCAAGCCCAATCGCTTCGTCCCGGAGCCGGAAGGTGCCCGGGTGAACATCAAGTCGAAGTTGAAGGGCTATTCCTGGGTGGTCGTTACCGGTTTGATTCCCGTGAGCAAGCAAGAAGCGGAGTTCGAGGAAGCCTTCCGGAACGTCATCCTGGCGGATCCCGAGACCGACGTGCCGGAATATTTCGGGCTGAAGATCGAACGGGCCGAGGTCAAAGGCGATGCCAATGGGCTGGATTGGAAAGAAGCCCGCGAGATCAAGCCCAAGGAGCTCCAGGCCTTCATGAAATCCTGGCAGACCGAAGCCAAGGAAGTGGTCGACGATCTGTACGTGGATCCGATGTATACCATGCCCCTGGCGCCGCTGGTGGGTGTCAACTGGGATCCGGCGGTGGTCAACGGTCATGACAAGATCCCCTTGGCGCCAAAGCGGGGCCAAAATCTGCGGCAGCCGGTCCGCGAGGAGGCCGCTGACGATGAAGAGGACGGCGCCGGGCTCGTTGCGCGTCCTGAATCGCCCCAATAACTTTGGAGACGCGGAACCGACTGCCCAGCGCCGCAAGAACGCGCGAACCGCCAGCGGCCAACGCCGTCGCCAGGTCGACTTCACCTTGTTTCGGTTCATCGACGTCTCGGTCGAAGCCGGCAAACAGTATCGCTATCACGTCAAGTTGAAGCTGGGCAATCCGAACCTGGGCAAGGCCGAGAAGTATCTCAAGAATCCGGCCTCCCGCACTCAGAAATCCTTATATTCCGACTGGAGCGAGCCGACGCCGCTGGTCACGATTCCGCCCGATAGCAGGATTTTTGCCGGGGCTGTGGTCAAGGCGGCGCGAAAGAGCCGCTCATGAAAGCCCTGCTCACGCGGCTCGATCACGACCGCGGAATGAACCTGCATGCGGAGGACACGTTTTACCGTGGTTCTCTCCTGAACATCCAGAAAAAGGTCGAAATCGAAGGTCCGGAAGGGCCGGTGGTGATCCCGGATGCCGTGCTCGATTCCGATTCGGTCGTCGTCGACATCCAGGGGGGAAAGCCGTTCCGGGGCCCCAAATCGCCAACGACGCCGGGCGAAATGGTGATCTTGCAGTCCGATGGCAGTCTGGTCGTGCACGACGAACTGGATGACGAGCCCAGCTACCAAGTCATCCAGCCCACCGATAGCGAAGCGACGACTGCGGGGGGCGACAGCATCTTGTCCGACGACCCGTACGGCAAGCTTCCCAAAGGCGACGCGGCGCCGAAAAAGTCGAGGCTCGAGACGCTGAAGGGCGAAGCCGAAAAAAAACGCAAGAAGAAGGCCCCGCAGTAACTTCGCTTTGTGCCGCCACTTTCGACGTCCGCCGCCTGGCCGCCCTTGATCTTCGGGGGCGGCCAATTTCTTTGCGCACAATCGGCTTTTTGCTCAAGTGCTCTTGACCGTCTTTTTGCGGGCCAGTATTACTCCCGCCCTCTTCTCGATTCAGTTCCGAATTCAGTTCCCAGGCGAATCCGTAAATATCCTCTTCGGCAGCCATTGTGCGCAACCGTCGCGGCCGGTGCTGGCAGCAGCCTGGGTTACGGTACATGTTGGCCGGATGGGTGGACGCGCGAATCGAGATCGGCGGGTGGTGCGAGTTCTCAAAGGAGAATCGTGTTGAATACTTTGCAGCTTTTTACCGGGTGGATCGCTGTTTCCGTGGCTTTGGCCGCCGCCACCGCGGGCGCTCGTCCCTTGGATGGCGCGACTCGAGTCTGGTACTCCGCCCTGGCAATCTCCCAGACCAGCAGTCCCAAGGCCACCGAAGCGGACCGCCGCGAGGTCGAAAAGCTTCTGCACAATGCACGGCAAGCGATGGACGAGGGTCACCTTGAAACCGCCGACTCGCTGATTTCCCGGGCCGAAGCCCTGAAGGTCGACTTCGGCCTGTTTCACGTCGGCGACACCCCCAAGCGAGCCCGTCGCGATTTGGAAAATGTCAAGCGGCACGGCAAGCGGCCGATGCCGCAAAAACCCGGCCAGAGTGCCCGGCCGGAAAATGTCGACCCGCAGCGGTCGGCGCCCCAAGTCGGATCGCAATTCGGCACCGTGACCCCGACCGCCGGCTCGCTGGCCGATTCCGACAACCTGCCGACTATGGAGCGGCGCGACACGGCGATGAACCGCGCCGGCCTGGCCCGACCGGCCGAGCTCTCGCCCGCCGATGAGTTGCCCGTCCCCGGAGAATCTATTTTACCGAACGAGAATGCGACCACCCTGCTGCCGGCAACATCCTCGCTCGAAGCGCGCCGCAAAAGCGACTCGCTGCTGGTCGATGCGCGCCGTACGCTGGCCACCGGCGACGTGCGACAAGCCGCGGCGCTGGTCGAGCAGGCCAAACAACTCAATGTCGGCTACGGCTTCCACGACGACTCGCCCGCCAAAGTCGAAGCCTTGGTCCGCAAGTACAAAGAAATGTCCGAACAGGACGGCGGTCGGCCGACGACCGACGCCGCCCGACGGCGCCGCACCGAAGTCTTGATGGAAGAGGCCGAGCAATTGCTCCGCTGGGGCGAGTGCGACGAAGCCGAACGTCTGGCCAGCGATGCCGCTACGTTGCGCGTGCCCTACGGCCCGTTCGATGCCAGTCCCAAGACGCTCCTGGAGCGTATCGCCGTCGAACGCAAGAAACGCCAGGGAGCCGTCAAGGCCGAAGCAAACGCCGTCGCCCAAACGCTGGAGGCCGCCGCCGAA
Organism: uncultured Planctomycetaceae bacterium; assembly: GCA_963793635.1. Classification (GTDB taxonomy): domain Bacteria; phylum Planctomycetota; class Planctomycetia; order Pirellulales; family PALSA-1355; genus CAWCAX01. The sequence goes on along the minus strand of CAWCAX010000004.1, from coordinate 1,216,714 downwards.
TTGCCCGCCGCCGCCGTCGCCACGGGCGCCGCCGACATCAAGCAACAGGCGCTGCAACTGGCAAAACAAGCCCGCGCCGCGCTGGCCGCCGGCAACCTCGAACTTGCCGATCAAATGGCCCGCCAGGCCGAAGCGCTGCGCGTGCCCAACGAGGCCTTTGGGCCACAAGACGACCGGCCGGGGCTGGTGACCTTGGAAGTCAGCAAGGCCCGGGCCCGCTCGCAAGGCGTCCGCCGCGCTGGCGGACCGATCGAAGTTGGAAATCGCTATCCGGTCACGCAAACCGTCTACGACGAGCAGCACGACCCGACCCGCAATCAGGCCGCTGGCTCGTTGGAGCCGGTCGATGACGCCCAGGACGACGCCACGGACCGCCTGCCGATGCTGGCAGACGGCGAGGCGCCGGCCCAGTTGCCTCAAAGTTTGGAAGCCTTGAACTTGTTCCAATCGGGCGAACAGGCTTTGCGCGACCGCAAACCGCAATTGGCGCTGCAACGGTTCCGCCAGGCCTACGCGCCTGCGCGGTCAGCTCGATCCGCAAACCGCCCAGCGGCTGCAGGACCATTTGCAATTGCTATCGGCCTCGCCCAGCGGTCGCCAGGCCCCGCCCAAAGTCCTCGCCAACAGCCCCGCGGCCAGAGAGCAACTGCTCAACAAGCAGCTCTCGGCCGAAGTTGCCCGGCAGCAAGACGCCGCCCGCAAGATCACCGAGAAGGATCCCAAGCAAGCGGCCGAGATCATCGCCAAGTTGCGGGCCACGGTGGAAGCCTCCGACGTCAACAACGATCTGAAGACGGTTCTGTTGCGGCGCGTCGACTCCAGCCAGAAAGAGTTCGACAAGTTCGTCGAAGAGAACCGCGGCCAGATCGAGCTCGACGAGCAGAACAAGGAAGTGCTCGACAAGGTCGAAATTCGCCGCCGCAAACGGATCGAGACCGATACCAAGCTGGCGAAACTGGTCGACGAGTTCAACCAGTTGATGGAAGAGCGGCGCTACCCCGAGGCCGAAGTGGTGGCCAAGCGGGCCCAGGAAATGGACCCCACCAATCGCGCTGGCCAAACAATTGGTCTGGAATGCCAAGTTCATCCGCCGCACGGCCATGTCCAAGGATATCGAAAGCCAAAAGGAACAAGGGTTCGTCGACGCCTTTACCGACGTGGACCGCGCGTCGATCCCCTTCGATACCAACAATCCCTACCAGATGCCCAGCGCCAAAGAGTGGGACGACCTGACCGGCCGCCGCAAGAAGTATGTCGGCGACAACCGCACCCGGCGCAGCGAGCGCGAGCTGGATATCGAACGCAAATTGAAGACTCCGGTCTCGGCGAATTTCCAGGACATGCCGCTGAGCGACGTGTTGCACCAATTGGCTCGCCTGGCGGCGATCAACCTGCACCTGGATCCCAAGGGCTTGACCGAAGAGGGCGTGTCGCCCGACACCCCGGTGACCCTGAACCTCGACCAGGAAGTTTCGCTCAAGAGCGCGCTGAGGCTGATCCTCGAGCCGTTGCGTCTGAGCTACGTGATCAAGGACGAGGTGCTCAAGGTCACCAGCGAGCAACTGCGCGACAACGAAGTCTATACCGTGCTCTACAGCGTGGCCGATCTGGTGATTCCGATTCCGAACTTCGTGCCCGGCAGCAACATGGGCCTGGCCGGAGCACTGCACGACGCGCAGGCCAGCCTGGGCGCGGGCGGATTCATGAATGCCGGCCTGGGCGGGGGTGCCCCGACCGCGGTGCTGGCCAGCCGCGACGGTTCGCCTGCCAGCGGCATGATCAACCCGGCAAGTGCTGGCCCAGATGGGCATGGGTGGCATGGCCGGCGGCATGGGTCCCCGGGCCGGACAGCCGCAGAACGTGCCGTTCGGGCCGGGTGGCATGGGCGGCGGCCAGCAGGCCGATTTCGATTCGCTGATGGAGTTGATCACCTCGACCATTCAACCCACGTCGTGGGACGAAGTGGGCGGCCCCGGTTCGATCGCCGAGTTCGCCACCAACTTGAGCCTGGTCATCAGCCAGACGCAGGAAGTCCACGAGCAGATCGTCGACTTGCTGGAACAGCTGCGCCGCCTGCAGGATTTGCAAGTCACGATCGAAGTGCGGTTCATCACGCTCAACGACAACTTCTTCGAGCAGATCGGCGTCGACTTGCAGTTCGATCTTCCCACCGCCGCCAACGCCAACGAAGTCACCGCGTCGATCACCAATCCGCGGACCACGTCGGCGGTGGTCGGTTTGAACCCGCCGGCGGCCGGTGCGCCGTTCCCGAACTTTACCTCCGACGCTGGACATTCCGTTCAATCAGTCGAGCTTCAGCCTGGCCGCGCCGCAGTTCGGCCAACCGGTGCAAGTGGCCTCGTTCGGGTTTGCCATCCTCAGCGACATCGAGGCCTACTTCCTGGTCAATGCCAGCCAGGGCGACCGCCGCTCGAACGTGCTGCAGGCCCCCAAGGTGACGCTCTTCAACGGCCAGCAGGCGTTCGTCTCCGATACCACGCAGACTCCGTTCGTGATCAGCGTGATTCCGGTGGTGGGCGATTTTGCCGCGGCCAATCAACCGGTGATCGTGGTGCTCAACGAAGGCACCTTCCTGACCGTGCAGGCCGTGATCTCGAACGATCGCCGCTTCGTCCGGCTTGACCGTGGTGCCGTTCTTCAGCCAGATCGGCAACGTGCAGGAATTCACCTTCTCGGGCAACAGCAGCACGACCAAGCAGACCAGCAGCAGCAACAGCAACGCCGGCGGCGATACCTCGACCAGCAACAGCGAGAACGACACGGCAAACAACACCGGCATTACCGTGCAGTTGCCCTCGTTCTCGTTCGTCACGGTGACCACGACAGTCAGCGTGCCCGACGGCGGCACCGTGCTGTTGGGCGGCATCAAGCGCTTGAGCGAAGGCCGCAACGAATTCGGCGTGCCGATCTTGAGCAAGATTCCCTACATCAATCGTCTGTTCAAGAACGTGGGTATCGGCCGCGAAACGCAGAGCCTGATGATGATGGTCACGCCGCGAATCATCATTCAGGAAGAGGAAGAAGATCGCCTGGGCATCGCGGCTCCCTAAAGCCGATCCGAGAACCGTCGAGGAGAAGGGGACAGGCACATTTTGCTCCCCGGGCACCGCAAATGAGCCAGTCCCCAACGGCTCTCGGATAGCCTTCTTAAAGCCGCTTCAAAATCTACCCCCCCGGGCCTCGGTGGTTGCCTAGCGACTGCCGAGGCTTTTTCGTTTCCCAGCCTCCCCGGCAGCTGCCGGTCCCTCCCCCCGCGGAACAGCACCCGGAGATACGCCATAAGTAACTGATATTAAACGGTTTACTGCCTACGGCACCCGCAAATTAAGTTTTTTCCGGCTGTTTTTTGCAAAGCGTGTACAAGAGAAGATAGCTAAATAGAAATGAAGATTCGACTCTCGCACCGGATTGCCCAATGACGGCTGCCGACCCGGGCTCACCGACATCCGGATTGACGCACGACTCGAACAGCGAATTCATGCGCCTGTTCAGCCGCCATTGCGACCAAATCAAGCATTACATCGGCACGCTGCTGCCCCAGGCGGCCGACGCCGACGAGGTGTTTCAGGAAACGAGCATCACCCTTTGGCGCAAGTTCGACACGTTTGAGCCCGATGGCAATTTCGCGGCCTGGGCTTGCGGCGTGGCTTTCAATTTAGTGCGGAATTATCGCCGCGTGGAGTCGCGACGGCCCGTATTCTTAGTGTCCGACGAAGTGCTCGACCTGGTGGGCCGAGCGCACGAGTCGACCTATTCTCGTCTGGCCGATCATCGCGGCGCGCTGGCTTCCTGCCTGGACAAGCTGTCGCCTGCCGACCGCGCTCTGGTGGCGCGCTGCTACGGCAATTCCGGTCGTCTGGCCGACGTGGCCCACGAGCTGGGGCGCACGGCCAACGCCCTCTACAAACAGCTCAAGATCATACGCAGGCGGTTGTTCGATTGCATTCACCATACGTTGGCCATGCAGGAGGGCCGCCAATGAAACCTCATTCTTCGTCGAGCCAGCACGAAGAGCTACTCTCTCTGCTCTCAGTGTACTGCGACGCAGCGATCGACGATCGGGCCGGCGCGCGGCTCGAGACCTTGTTGTGCGGTAGCGACGAGGCGCGATCGGTGTATGTCGAGTATCTGCATTTGCACCAGGCCCTGCGCACGACGCAGGAGGGCGCCGATTGGCCGTCGGCTCAATTTCCGGTCTCACACTCGACGACCGCGCCGGCCGCTGCCGCGCCACCGGTTGCCGGGCTGCCGACGCTGCTCCAGGCCATTCGCATGCTGCCCGGCGGCGAGTTCACCGTTGGCATGTTGGTGCTGCTGGCCGTCGCGGGCGCGATTTGGGGAGTGATGCACCTCGCTCGGGGTAATCACCAGGCGGCCGAGGGGCGAACGCTGGCTGCTAATTCAGATCGCTCGGCCAGCCTCAGTGTCGGCTCGCTGGCGAGCGATGATACTGCCCGCTGGTCGCAGAAATCGTCCATTCCCGCCGATGCGGCCGTGCGCATCGGCCGGCGTTACGAGCTCGCAGCGGGCTGGGTTAATATCGAGCTGACGCGCGGAACGCGCGTGGCGGTCGAGGGGCCCGCGGTGTGGCAATTCTTCTCCGACCAGCGATTGCAACTCACGTCCGGCAAGCTTGTGGCGCACGTCCCCCGGGCGGGAATCGGCTTTACTGTCGTTACGCCCACGGCGGAAGTGGTCGACTTGGGCACGGAGTTCGGCGTCGAAGTCGACAGCCAGGGGGCCACCGATCTGCACGTGATTCGCGGCCGGGTGGAATTGAAATCGACCGCGCCGAGCGCGTCGAGCGCGCAGGCGGCGGCGCCCGCCGCCCGCAAGCAGCAGGTGCTGGCGGGCCAGGCGGTTCGGGTCTCGGCCAGCGGCGAGACTGCGTCCCCCATTCCGCTGGATCCCAGCCGCTTCGCAGCCGCGCGCACGGTCGCGGCTCGCTCCGGGCCGGACGCCGCTGTTGCGCGAGAGCCATGGCCCCAAGGGCAGCCGATTTGGTTGGGCAATCTGTTCGACGACGCCTGCTATCGCGGCGCGTCGCTGGCCGCGGCAATCAAAACCGACGAGTTCCGTGCCAGAGCCGAGGGATCGTCGCTGGGCGTCGACCGCGTGCTGTATGCCGGCAGTCCCGTCAAACAAATTGCCCCGGGCGTGAGCTTCGATGCCGCGAACCTGGGTTGGCAAGACATCGCGGTGCCCGGAGGTCATGTCACCAACGACGCTTGGACCGACGCCAATCCGTTCGCCGACGAACACGGCCCCCGCGGCGGAATCCGCACGCAAGGCAAGTCGATGGGTTTCAACGAGCCCAGAATCGAGGAAGGCATCGGCCAGCATGCGAACGCGCTGATTACCTTCGACCTGGACGCGATCCGCCTGGCCGGCGGGCTGGCCGGGCAAGCCCTGGAATTTCGCTGCGACCGGGCCGGCATCAATGACGGCTGCATCGGCGATTCGAGGGGGCAGCCGGCGTCGGTCCACATGGCGGCGATTGTTTCCAGTGCTGACGGCATCGGGCCGGTGGTTGTCGATGGCCGGTCGTTGGAGTTCGCCAAGCGCGATGATGTTTGGCGCGTGACGCAAGCGATCGGCGAGCCGCTGCGCGCCGATGGTCGCCATGTCGAATTTCAGGTGTCCCTGCGGGCAGACGCCAAGTGGTTGACGTTATTGTCGGCTAGCGCGGGCGACGGCCATCTGGGCGATCACGCCGTTTGGAGCGGCGCGCGGTTGGAGGCGGCGCGCTGAATGGTTGTTGAACTCCGAGGTTGACTTTCGCTTAGCGAGGATCTTCGCGTCGGCCCGGTAGATTGAGTCAGGCGTTTTTCCATTGCGGCTTTTCATTTCAGATCTGTTCCAGACCTTTTTTTGGAGAGTGACTAATGTTTCGCACAAGCACGATTGTCGCGGTTGCCTTGTTCAGCCTTGCTGCCGCCAGCGCCGCCCAGGCAGGTCCTATCGTTAACGTCCAATTCGGAGACAGCACCACCCCGCTGTACGTCGGCACCGCGGCCCTGCCGTCAGGTACGGGCACGGTGTGGAATCTGCTTACGGGTGGTGGGCTTGGCGGGGCATCCCTGCCTTCCGGGAGCCTCGAGAACTCGTTCGGTGGTTCGAGTTCGGTCACGTACACCGCAACCACCGACTGGGGGTTTGCCAATGTAACTGGCAACCCCTTCTTCCTCACGTCGGATTATTCGAATACGGGTGCGCCAAACCTGGTGAATAGCCAAATGGGTGAGACGCCAAGCGGCACCGGCGAGATCCTGGTCAGCGGCCTCGCTGCCGGACATTTGTACAGCTTGTATTTGTACTCCGACCGCGACGTGCCCAGCGCCTACACCATATTTACGGTGACCGATGCCCACGGGTCGCAGCAGTTGACGGCCGGCAATCAAAGCACTTTGACCACCGGTTTCCATACGCCCGAGGATTACGTCGCGTTCACGGGGCTGTCGCCCAACGGGAGCAATCAGATCGAGATCCAATTTGCCGACCCTGGGTACGCTGGGATCAACGGATTCCAGCTTGTCGACACAACGCCTGAGCCCGGAACGTTCTTGTTGTTCGGCATGGGAACGATTGGTATGTTCTTAATGGTTCGGCGGCGGCGCGGCGCGTCCGCGCAGCAGCCCGCGCGAGCAAGCCTCATCGGGCGGTAAATTGTCGCATGCGCCGTAGAATCAACAGAGCCTTTACGCTCGTCGAATTGCTGGTGGTGATCGCGATCATCGGCATTTTGATCGCGCTGCTGTTGCCGGCGGTGCAGGCCGCCCGCGAAAGCGCAGCGCCGGGCACAGTGCGGCAACAACATCAAGCAAATCTCGCTGGGGCTGATCGGCTATCACACGGCACTGGGCGCGTTGCCTCTGGGTGCCCGCTCGGGCCCGACCTGCGTCTCCTCCTGGCCCTGCCCCGGCGGTTGGAACTGCGATTACACCTGGCAGGCGTTTACCGGCCCCTTCATCGACGAGATGGCGTGGTACAACGGCTTCAGCTTCAAGGTCTGTATCAGCGACCAGTCGAATTATCAATCGCGGATGACCGTCATTCCCACGTTCATCTGTCCGTCCTCGGCCGGCGTCGGCACGGTGACCGATCCCGATAGCGCGCTGGACAATCTTCAGTGGAGCCGCTTGCGCACCAATTACGTCGTCAACTGGGGCAATACGAGTTTTGGCCAGACGACATTGAGTGGCGTCACGTTCGGCGGGGCGCCGTTCGTGTTTTGCACCAGCGTCCGATTCAAGACGATTCAAGACGGTCTGTCGCACACGCTGCTGCTGTCGGAAACGTTGACGCCCGTGTTGACCAACGTCTACACCGGCTCGATCGCCGAGACCTCGCTCAACGAAGGCGGCGGCTGCTTCTACACGTTCATCACGCCCAATTCCACGGCCCCCGATCAGTCCTTCAGGGCCTGCCCGCTGCCGGGCGATGGGGGGACGAACTGCCAGCTCAATAACAACTTTCCCAACGGCAACTACTATGCTGCCCGCAGTTTTCATCCGGGCGGCGTGAATGCGTCGTTCTGCGATGGTTCGGTCCGTTTTTTCGCCGACGACATCGATCTGAACGTGTGGCGGGCGCTCGGCACGACAAACGGCGGCGAAGTAGTCAGCCCCGATGCCTATTGAACGAACCATTCCTGTGGCGGCGGCGGTGCACCGCTCGGCGAAGGCCGGGCTGCTCGCACTCGCAATGGCGGCGCTGCCGGGCTGCGAAGCGCGATCGCGCTACGAGACCGCCCATCTGGCCGGCGCCGTCAGCATTGATGGAGATTGGGTGCCACATGGCAAGCTGGTGCTGTTGCCGCTCGGATCCGGGCAAGGTCCTGCTCTGGGCGCGACCATTACCGACGGCCATTACGATTTCCCGCGCGCCCCGCTGGGCAAGTCGCTCGTGCAGATTTATGCCAATCGCCCCACCGGTAAAGTCGAAAAGGTGATGGGCGCCGAAATCGCCGAAGTGGTCGACACCGTGCCCGAGAAATATCGCCAGGGCATCGAGATCGAAGTCTTCGGAGACAATCTACGGCAGGATTTTGCGCTCGAGTCGTGGAGCGATCTCGATCCGCGGTCTGCCGCAGCGCCCTGAGAACGGGAAATCATCCTGCGTCACGGTCCGCCGCCCGCGCCTGCTCGCCGCGGATCGGTGTCGCGGATGATCTCGCTGATCCCGGTCTGATTGAAGCCCTTGTAGCCCTGGTTGCGTTCCAGAATTTCCAGGTGCGAGCCGAGCGCGCCTTCGCGGCGAAAGCGCTCGGCCTGTTCGGGCGAAATCAGCTTTTCCGCCAGCAACCGTTCGATCCGCCGCGACTCGACCGGCCACAGGTCGGCCTTGGTAAAGGCCTGCTTCAAAAAGGCGAAATCGGTGAACGGCTTCATCGATTCCACTTCCACGCCGAGCAACTGCCTGCGGGCCAGATCGAAATCGAACCGGCACTCCAGGTGGTGCATGCCCGCGCCCAGAAACGCCTCGCCGTGCAGCCGGCACCATAGCCCCACCGTGCCAAGTTGCTCGCGCGGGGCGAGCGGTTGGTGGGCAAAGTCTCCGCTCACTTCCTCGGGCGTCAGGTCCACGTCGGCAAAGATCACCACGCCGCAGGCCGGCTGTTCGAGCACTTGCGCCCCCCAGCCCGCCTCGCGACCGCCGTAAAACCGCTCGCGGCACTGAAAGCCAAGCTGCTCCAAAATGCCGATCAAGCGGGTGAAATGCTGCCGGCTCGAGCGGTAGGTGTGGTGATCGTGATTGGCCCAGCCCAGGCCCAACGCGTCCTGCCGCAACTTTTGCTTCTGACCGGCTCGATTGCGGCGCTGCCAATACTCCCGCTCGGCCGCAAAAAACAAATCGCACGCCCGGTTCACGCCCAGCGCATCGACCGCCCGGGCGACGAGTTGCCGGGCATGGTCGAAACCTTGCTCCTCGGAGTCGAAATGCCGCCTTCGCCGACGAAGCGCTTCGCCCTGTTCGAGCACCGCCCGCAAAGCGACGTCCGGAAGCGGTCGCGGCTCAAAGCCGACATCGCCATGCCGCTCAAGCACCCACAGCTCGGCCTGCGGCGACGAAAACAGGCGTGCCTTGCGCAGGGCAGCCAGCGGCGGTCCTTCGATGCTGATGCCGGCGAGCCCCTGGGCCACCAGGAAGTCGGCGACCGACTCGACCTTGATGCCCATGCCGGCCTCGGCCTGGCGATAGAAGTGAATCGTCGGAAACAGGGCCTGCGGATGCTGCCAGAGGCGATGGCCGTCGGCGGCCAACTGCTGGAAGCCCAGCTCGCCGAGCCGCCGCGCGTTGGCCGGCGTGTCGGCCAGGCCCAGATGATCGATCCAGTCGGCCAGCCGCGTGCCGGTTTCGTCGAGCATCCGCCGGGCCAGCAGTGCGGCGGGCGGACAGACGGCATAAAAGGACTCGATTAATTGATCGACAAACCGGGCCGCCGCGGGCTGCGGCGTCCAGACAAACGTGTCCAGCGGGTAATCGGTGTGTGTGGCCATGGCCGCTCCCTCGGGCGAATTGCTCCTGCGGACAGCCGGCAGTGGCTGTTCCCGCTATAATTCTAGCAGGCTGTCGGAAAAGGGGACCCAAAATAAAGGATTGCCATGCACCGCGTGCTGCTATTGGGCGCCGGCAAGATCGGCCGGATGATCGCCCGCTTCCTGAGCCAAACGGCCGGCTACGAACTGCTCGTGGCCGATGCCGATCCCGCGGCTCTGGAGCGAGTCCGCCAGCAATGCCGGGTCGAGACCGCCCTGCTCGATGCCAGCAGCGAGAGCGCCCTGGCCCGCTTGCTCGACGCTCAGCAGGCGGTCATTTCGGCCCTCAGCTACAGCTTCAACCCGGCCGTCGCCCGGGCGGCCCTGGCCGCCGGCGTCAGTTATTTCGACCTGACCGAAGACATCGCCACCAGCCACGAAGTGCGTGCCTTGTCCGGGCAGGCACGGGACGGGCAGATCTTCATGCCGCAGTGCGGACTGGCGCCGGGTTTCGTGTCGATCGCCGCCAACCACCTCACCGGCTGCTTCGATACGGTCGACGCGGTCTACATGCGCGTCGGCGCGCTGCCGCAGTTTCCGACCAACGCCCTGCGCTACAACCTCACCTGGAGCACCGACGGGCTGATCAACGAATATTGCAATTTCTGCGAGGTGATTCACGACGGACGGCTGCTGGAAGTGCTGCCGCTCGAGGGGCTCGAACACTTCTCGCTCGACGGCATCCGCTACGAGGCCTTCAACACGTCCGGCGGATTGGGCACGCTGTGCGAATCGCTCGAAGGACGCGTCCGCTCGCTCAACTACAAAACCGTCCGCTACAACGGCCACCGCGACCTGATGCAGTTTCTCATCAGCGAGCTGCGGCTGGGCCAGCGCCGCGAACTGCTCAAGGAGATCCTGGAGAACGCCATTCCGATCACTTTGCAGGATGTCGTCGTCATTTTTTGCACCGTCACCGGCCAGCGCGATGGCCAGCTGGTGCAAATCAGCGACGCCCGCAAGATCTATCAGCAGACGATCGACGGCGAAATCTGGAGCGCCATCCAGATCACCACGGCGGCCGGCGTGTGCGCCGTGGTCGACCTGCACTTCGCGGGCAAGCTGCGCCGACGCAGGGTTTTGTCCGGCAGGAGCAGGTCGATCTCGATCAGTTCCTGGCCAATCGGTTTGGCAAGTATTACAACTGTCCCTGTCGCACTCCCTTCCCAAGCCGCTGTTCGACACGCTCGGAGCCGACCATGTCGATTGACGTTTCCGGATTGCTCGACGACTTATGTGGCCCGCTGCCCGGCGTCGCTGTCGGCGATAGCGAGCGGTAAGGAGCGGACCTTCCAGGTGCACTCGCCGATCGACGGCAGTCTGCTTGCGGAGCTGGCTGAAGATTCGCCCGAGCGACGTCCAGGCAGCCATCCGCCGCGCGGCCGACGCTTTTCGTCGCCTGGCGGCTCGTGCCGGCGCCGCGGCGCGGCGAACTGGTGCGGCAGATCGGCTTGCGGCTGCGCGAGAAGCAACGTCCGCTGGCCGAACTGGTCACGCTCGAAACCGGCAAGATCTTGCCGCGAGGCGATGGGCGAAGTGCAGGAGATGATCGACATCTGCGATTTCGCCGTCGGCCTGAGCCGCCAGCTCTACGGGCTGACGATTGCCAGCGAGCGGCCCGAGCATCGGCTGACCGAGCAGTGGCATCCGCTGGGCCCGGTCGGCGTGATCATCGGCCTTTAATTTTCCGGTGGCCGTGTGGGCCTGGAATGCCATGCTCGCGCTGGTCTGCGGCGACACGCTGGTTTGGAAACCATCGGAAAAAACGCCGCTCTCCGCGCATGGCCTGCCAGGCGATCGTGGCACGCGTGGCGGCCGAAATGCCCGAGGTGCCCGCCGGCGTGAGCAACCTGGTGCTGGGGCGGCAGCGACAGTGGGGCAGGCCCTGGCGGCTCGCCCGACGTGCCGCTGGTCTCGGCCACCGGCTCGGTGCCGATGGGCCGGGCCGTGGCGCAGACCGTGGCCGGCCGACTGGGCCGCTCGCTGCTGGAACTGGGCGGCAACAACGCGATCGATCGTGGCGCCGTCGGCCGATCTGGAACTGGCGATCCGCGGCGATCGTTTTTGCCGCCGCCGGCACCTGCGGGCAGCGTTGCACCACCGCCCGGCGGCTGATTGTCCACGATCAGTATCGCCGACGAGCTGCTCGACCGGTTGCTGACGGTTTATGCGCGGCTGCCGATCGGCGACCCGCGCTCGGAGGGCGTGCTGGTCGGGCCGCTGGTTGATGAGCCGGCCTATCAGGCCATGCAGCAGGCACTGGAGCAGGCCAAGGCCGAAGGCGGTCGTGTGCACGGCGGCGAGCGCGGTTGACCGATGGAGTGCCGGCCGGCGGATATTATGTGCGGCCGGCGATCGTCGAGATTTCGCCGACGGCCGAAATCATCCAGCAGGAGACATTCGCGCCGATTCTCTATCGTGATGCGTTACCGCACGCTGGACGAGGCGATCGCCATTGCAGAACGGCGTGCCGCAGGGACTGGCTTCGGCGATTTTCACCGCCGACGTCCGCGAAGCCGAGCGGTTTTGTTCGCCGGCCGGATCGGATTGCGGAATCGTCAACGTGAACATCGGCACCAGCGGCGCCGAGATCGGCGGAGCGTTCGGCGGCGAGAAAGAGACCGGCGGCGGCCGCGAATCGGGCTCCGACTCCTGGAAGGCCTACATGCGCCGGGCGACCAACACGATCAACTATTCGAGCGATTTGCCGCTGGCGCAAGGGCTTCGGTTTGATTTGTAAGCGGAGTGGCCAAAGACGGAGGAAAGGGGATAGGGGGATAAAAAAGCGATACGGGGATGACGGACAGGAAAAAATTTACGACGCTTTAACCAGGCGTTCGCACAGGCTATTTTCTGCCAGTTACAAGTTCCGGATTTTTTATCCTTCATCCCCCGTATCCCCAGTCATCCCCTTATCTCCTCTTGAAGAAGTAGAATGAAAACCCAACCGGGCGTGCATCCCCTTGGCGAAAAAACGATCTACGTGCTGGCCGGCGAATTAAGCTGCGGATTACAGGCGTGCCTCGAATCTCTAGCCCCCCCGCCTCACCGCCCGGCGGGCGACGCGCCGTGCTCGCCCACGCGCTCGACCGCCGCGAAGCGATCTTGCAGGGCTTGGACGCGTGATCTCTTCGTGACGCAGGGCTTCCATCGCCCGCACCGCGGCGTCGGCCGCTTGGATGGTGGTGATGCAGGGCACGCCGTGCGCCACGGCCGCCGAGCGAATGCGCCCTTCGTCGGTGCGGGCCCCCTTGCCGCTGGGCGTGTTCATGATCAGCTGCATCGCCGCCGTCGACCAGATAGTCGAGCAGGTTGGGATGCCCCTCTTGCAGCTTGTTGACGTGCTGCACCGGGATGCCCGCCTCTTCCAACCGCCGGGCGGTCCCTTCGGTGGCCATCAGGTTGTAGCCCATGGCGGCCAGTCGCGTGGCGAGGCCGACCATGTGCTCCTTGGCCGGGGCGGCCACGCTGATGAAAATCGTGCCCTGCTCGGGCAGCACGGTGCCGGCGGCCAACTGGCTTTTGGCAAAGGCGATCGAAAACCGCTCGCTGATGCCCATCACTTCGCCGGTCGAGCGCATTTCGGGCCCGAGCACGATGTCGACGCCCAGGAATTTGCGGAACGGAAACACGCTCTCTTTGACCGAAACGTGGCTCGGAATCGGATCGGAGTCGATGCCCAGTTCGGCCAGCGACAGGCCGGTCATCACCTTGGCCGCGATCTTGGCGACCGGCAGGCCGGTGGCCTTGGCCACGAACGGCACGGTGCGGCTGGCGCGCGGGATTGACCTCCAGCACGTAAAGCTGGCCGTCGTCCTTCTTGATGGCGAACTGAATGTTCATCAGCCCGACGACTCGCAGCCTGCGGGCCAGCGCGCAGCGTGGCCTCGCGAATCTCGGCCAGGATCGGGCCTGCCAGGCTATAGGGCGGAATGGCGCAGGCCGAATCGCCCGAGTGAATGCCGGCCTCTTCGATGTGCTCCATGATGCCGGCCACGATCACCTGCTGGCCGTCGCAGATGGCGTCGACGTCGACCTCGATGGCGTCTTCCAGAAACTTGTCGATCAGCACCGGCTGCCCCTGGGCCACGATGAAGGCCTCGGCCACGAACCGTTCGAGCTGGGCGTTGTCGTAGCAGATTTCCATCGCCCGGCCGCCCAGCACGAAACTGGGCCGCACCAGCACCGGATAGCCGATCTTGGCGGCCTCGGCCCGGGCCTCGGCCATCGTGCGGGCGATGCCGTTGGGCGGCTGCTTCAGGCCCAGCCGCTTGAGCAGCTCGGCAAATTTCTCGCGATCTTCGGCGTCTTCGATCGTGTCGACGCTGGTGCCGATGATCGGCACGCCGGCCGTGGCCAGCGCCCGGGCCAGGTTCAGCGGCGTCTGGCCGCCGAACTGCACGATCACGCCGTCGGGCTGCACGCGGTCGCAGATGTTCAGCACGTCTTCGGTCGTCAGCGGCTCGAAGAACAGCAGGTCGCTGGTGTCGTAGTCGGTGCTGACGGTTTCGGGGTTCGAGTTGACCATGATCGACTGGATGCCCAGCTCGCGCAAGGCGTAGCTGGCATGGCAACAGCAATAGTCGAACTCGATTCCCTGGCCGATGCGGTTGGGCCCGCCGCCCAGGATCATCACCCGCCGCTGGCCGGGCAGCTTGGCGGGCGTTTCGTCCTCGTCCTCGTAGGTCGAGTAGTAGTAGGGCGTGTAGGCCTCGAACTCGGCGGCGCAGGTGTCGACCGACTTGAACGTGGCCACGATGCCGCGGCGCTTGCGCTCCTGGCGGATTTCCAGCTCGGGCGTGTCCCAGATCGTCGCCAGTTGCCGGTCGGAAAAGCCGGCCTGCTTGGCCCGTCGCAGCAAGTCGTCGCTCGACCGTGGCCAGGCTCGCATGCTAGGCGCAGCTCTTCTTCCAGCTCCACGATCTCGGCCAGGTGCGTCAGAAACCAGGGATCGATGTGCGACAGGGCGTGGATCTCGTCGACGGTCATGCCGATCTTGAAGGCATAGCGCAAGATACCAGACCCGTTCGTCGCTGGGCCGGGAGAGTCTTGGCCCGGATGTCCTCGCGCGACGGCTGCTGCGGCGTGCCCCAGCGATCCTTGCCGTCGCAGCCGAAACCGAAACTGCCGACTTCCAGCCCGCGCAGGGCCTTTTGGAACGACTCCTTGAACGTGCGGCCGATGGCCATCGTCTCGCCGACGCTCTTCATCTGCGTGGTCAGCGTGGAGTCGGCCTCGGGAAATTTCTCGAACGCGAACCGCGGAATCTTGGTCACCACGTAATCGATCGTCGGCTCGAAGCAGGCCATCGTCTCGCGCGTGATGTCGTTGGGCAGCTCGTGCAGCCGATAGCCGACGGCCAGCTTGGCCGCGATCTTGGCGATCGGAAAACCGGTGGCCTTGCTGGCCAGCGCGCTGGAGCGGCTGACGCGCGGATTCATCTCGATGACGATCATCCGCCCGTTCTTGGGATTGATGGCGAACTGGATGTTCGAGCCCCCCGTCTCGACGCCGATCTCGCGAATCACGGCCAGCGACGCGTCGCGCATCCGCTGGTATTCCTTGTCGGACAGCGTTTGGGCCGGGGCCACCGTGATCGAATCGCCGGTATGCACGCCCATCGGGTCGAAATTCTCGATCGAGCAGATGATCACGACGTTGTCGTCGACGTCGCGCATCACCTCCAGTTCGTATTCCTTCCAGCCGAAGATCGATTCCTCGATCAGCACCTCGGTGACCGGCGAGAGCTCCAAGCCGCGGCGGACCATGTCGTCGAACTCGCTGCGGTTGTAGGCCACGGCCGAGCCGCTGCCCCCCATCGTAAAGCTGGGCCGCAGGACGCAGGGCAAGCCGATCGGCCTGAGCACCTCGCGGGCTTCGGCCAGGGTGTGCACGGTCTGGCCGCGGCAAACCTCCAGGCCGATCTTTTCCATGGCCTGCTTGAACTCTTCGCGGTTCTCGGCCTTGCGAATCACGTCGGGCCGGGCGCCGATCATCTCCACGCCGTACTTGGCCAGCACGCCGTGCTGGTCCAGTTCCATCGCCAGGTTCAAGGCGGTCTGGCCCCCCAGCGTCGGCAGCAGGGCGTCGGGCCGCTCGACCTCGATCACCTTGGCCACCATTTCCCAGGTCAAGCGGCTCGATGTAGGTCCGATCGGCCATGCCCGGATCGGTCATGATCGTGGCCGGGTTCGAATTGACCAGCACGACCTCATAGCCTTCTTCGCGCAAGGCCTTGCAGGCCTGGGTGCCCGAATAATCGAACTCGCAGGCCTGACCGATCACGATCGGCCCGGAGCCGATCAGCAGAATCTTGTGAATATCGTCGCGACGCGGCACGGTGTTTTGTCCTTCTCCCCCGAAGCGAGCACCGCTGGCTGTAAAATCCCTCGAAATTACCACACCGGCAGCGGATGCTTCAAGGGGCCCGCGCCTGCCGCCCGAGATTGACAGCCTGCTCATCGCCTGACGAAAATAGCGTGCAACTATTTTTTTCTGGTTTGGGCGGCCAGATGCGGCTCGGAGCGGTCGCGGGCAAGGAAATCCAGACCTGAAAGGCGTTTGTGGAGAATCCTCGAATGTTGCGGACAAAGATCCATGCACCGGGCGTCATGGCTGTGGTGACTTTGGCTATTGCCGCGGCCTGCGCCGCGTCGGCCCCGGCCGCCGGCTACAACAACCGCGGCGCCGCGGCGGCCGCCGCCAGGCAACGCACGATCGCGGTCCTGCAAGCGCAGCTGGCCGAAGCCCGGCAGGTGCTTGCCGCCGCTCAAGCGGAGATGGCCCAGGCGAGGCAAGATCGACGAGTCGAAAACGCGCGTCGAGAGCGCCAAGAGCTCGCTGGAATCCGCCAAGTCCGAGGAGCGCAATTCGCATCAAACCTCGATCAGATCGAAGCCGACCTGATCGAGAAAGCCGGTCCCGACTCCGAAATCGGCAAGGCCCGCGCGGAATTTCTGGCCGCAGAAGACGAACATGCGACGGCCAAAAAAAATGTGCTCAATAACGCCTGACTACAAAGAAAAGGCCGCCGCGCTCGACCCGGCCGAGCGACCCAAGCAATTGCCGATCCTGCGTAAGGAGGCCTTTCAAGAACGACAGCGACGTACCAACAGGCGCTGAAACGGTTGACGCTCGGCCAAGAACCACTGGGGCCAGTTGCGCACGGCGATGGTGCAGGGCAGCCACGGAATGGATGGCGGCCTCGAAGGCCGTCCGCGAAGCCCAGCAAGGAGAGAACAAGGCCGAGGGAGATGCCAAGTCCGGCGCCATGGCTCGCATGCCGGCCGCCGCCCGGCCTGCGCGACGCCAAGGAAGTGGCCGAAGCCGCTATGGAAACGATCGTGATGTGCGAGCAGAATTTGCGCCCTGGGCGTCAATCCGGCTCCGCCCCCCAAGACGACGCCAAGAAGTAATCTCCGCGCAGCGCGGCAACGTGCCAAACCGCGGTGCTTCGCTGTTAAGCCCACCGGCGACGAGCGGTGGACGCGGCGGCCAGTCACAGTTGCCGTCATTCGCCCGGCACGGCCTATCAATTCATCGCCCCTGCATCATGCGGGCTTTGGCCATCGCGTCTTCCGCCTCGGGAATCTTGCCGGCTCGCTGGAATGTCACGCTCATGGCCGTAAAGCTGAACGGGTCGTTCGGCTCCAGCTCGCAGACCTTGAGCCCATGCTGGACCGCCTCGTCGTGCCGCTTCAGCCGGCCATAGATCACGGCCAGCGCCGAATGCGCCAAGGCATAGTTGGGATCCTGGGCTAGGAGTTCATTCAGTTTCAAGACCGCTTCTTCCAGCTTGCCGTCGTCCTTGAGCTTGTCGGCCTCGTCGTAAAGATGTTCGTTGCTGGGCATGGGCTCTCTCGGCTCCTGAAGAACTCGAATCGGCGATTTTTACCACGGGGGGCACCCCCGTAGAGTTTACCAATCTTGCCCGACCTTCGCTTGGGGGGAGCCCAAAAGCGCAACCCGCGGGAATCTTTCGGCGGCCGTCCTTCACGGTCGCTAAAGATCGGCAGCCGTGGGGGTATTTTCCGTCGCTGGGGCAAGGCCGCTAGAGGTGTCAAAACCGGCACTTTGAGCTGAACTGCTTCCCGCGGACTAACCGATAACAACCCACGGAGCGAGCTCTCCCTCTGGGACCAAAGGCCCTGCCGAGAGCTCGCACCTCGCCATGCCCGCGCGAGGGTCCAACCTTCGGACAACAGCCACAGCGGTAGCCGGGCTTCCCACCTGCCCAACAAGGGGTATCTGCGGTGAAAATCCATCCTCAAGCGATTGTCAGCCCCCAAGCCAAACTCGGACGCCATGTGGTCATTGGCCCGTTTGCCATCGTGGAACCGGAAGTCGAGATCGGCGACGGCTGCGAACTGGCCAGCGGCGTGGTTGTGAAAAACGGCACGAAGTTGGGCGAAGGCAATCGGATTCTCGAGGGGACCGTGATCGGTGGATTTCCGCAACACACGCGCATGCCCGAGCAATTGGGCCGCATCGTCGTGGGCAACAATAACACCATTCGCGAGCACTGCACGATCCATCGGGCCTTGCATGCCGGGTCGGCAACGACCGTGGGCGACAATAATTTGCTGATGGTCTGCGCCACGTGGCCCACGATTGCACGGTCGGCAACCACATCATCTTTGCCAACAATACGCTGCTGGCCGGGCATGTGGTGGTGGAAGATCGGGCCTTTTTGTCTGGCGCCGTCGGCGTCCACCAATTCTGCCGCGTCGGGCGACTGGCCATGATCGGCGGCCATGCGCGAGTTGTGCAGGACGTGCCGCCCTACGTGATGGTCGACGGGATCAGCGGTTGCATCGTCGGCCTGAACCTAGTGGGTTTGCGGCGCAATGGTTTTGTCGCCGACGAAATTGCCGACCTCAAAGCCGCCTATCGCCTGATCTATCGTAGTGGCCTGAAGTGGTCCGAGATCCTGCGCCAGTTACAGGTCGATTATCCGGCCGGACCGGCCTCGGAGTTCCATGCGTTTCTGTCGCAAGGCAAGCGCGGCTTCGTGCAAGAACGACGGATGCCGCCGACAGCGACCCTCAAGCTCCGCCGCCCCTCCGACGACGAAGAGCAGTCGGAATCCGAAGAGAAACGGGCAGCCGGCTGATTCGCCGTTTTCGGTTCGCGTAGCGGTGTTGGCCGCGCTTGGATCGAAAAATTACCGGCAGCTCCTGGCAATCGGTTCTTTCGCTTGCTATATCTCGATGGGCCAAGATTTCTGGTCAACGCTTATCTGCCCGGTCTGCCGGCGGTAGGGGCCTCGTGCGGCTCAGCCGTTGCCAGCCTCGTCCTGGCGCTGCGGGCTCAATGATCGATGGACCATGCCGGCCGCCGGTCAATCCAACGTCAGACCGGCGTCGGTAATGCGGTAAGTGTGGATCTCGTCGCTGGCGGCGCTGCCGCGATGCTTGGCGATAAACAGCCCGCGATCGAGCCGCTCGCCGCGCCGAATCTTGCCCATTAGGATCAGCGTGTTGGCGTTGGCCGACAGGTCGCCATCGACCAGCGGCCGGGCGATCAACTCGTCGAGCAGCATCTCATGCGAGGTGTAGAGCAGCAGGCAGCCCACATTGTGCCAGTCGTAGCGATGCTGTTCGACCTGTGAGGCATTGGCCCGAAAACTCTCGCGCAGCAGATCCCGGGCAACCCAGTCATAATCCTTACGCAGGATTTGATGGTAAATGTACTCGAACATCTCGAACTGAATCGACTCGCTGGGACGCTCCGCCGGTTCGATGCCGTCGATCACGCTACGGCGTACGCCACGCGTGAAATTGCCGTAGAAAAAGGCGATCGTGGATTCCAGCTTGGCGGCCAACTCGGCCTGCCAGTCGTGCCAGGCGTCGAAACCCAGGTCGCGCTGCGTGACCCGACGCCCGCTGCGCTCGAAAACGTGCAGGTAGTCCCCCGGGTTGTAGTCGGCCTGATAAATTTCGGCCGAGCGCGGGCAGTCGCCGCCAGGCGCTGCGTGCAGGCGCCAGGAAAACATCCGCAGGGCGTAATCGGCGTGACTTTGAGGATCGAGCCGGGCGTTCATGTCGAACACCACTCCACGCCGCCCCTCCTGATGCAATCCGGCTTGGGCGAACTGAATTCCCAGTTGCGTCTTGCCGATGCCGCTGGCACCCACGACGACCGTCAAAGTTCCAGGAATCAGGCCGCCGCCTAATCGATCGTCGAGGCCAGGCACACCCGTTGCAAGCCGCTCGACCGCCGGCGGCGCAGTGCCGCTCATCCCCTGAAACCGGGCGTCACCCGCTTTTGCACGTCGGTCTCGATCACGCCGAATGCGGCCTCGTGCCGTTGCAATGTCAGATGTAAGGCCTGCAACAGCCGCTTGGCAGTGTAGAAGTTAGTGATGATTCGCTGCGTGGCATGCACCGCTTCGACCGCCGCGCCCGGCTGCTGTGCGTTCAGACCAAAGTCGATGATCAACTCTTCGGGCGTGCCCGTGACGCGGCAAAAATTGGCATACGACGCCAGGGCTTTCGAGTCGTCAACCGCAACGTGGGTTTGCGCCGCCCGAGCGGGCTGCGCGGGGGCCGCTGGGGGTTTTTCGGTGGGTTCGGGCACGGTGTACTCCTAAAGGGCTGGGGTGGTGCTGAATGAAAGCAAAAACGCGTGCCTTTGACACGCGCTGGATACGACTAGTTTAGGATTGGCAGCCCACAAACGCCAGGGCCACCCCGCCAGGGTAGTGCACCGCGGACTCGGCCCTCGCTGGGCATAATACAAACCCCGTATCACCCCCGCCGTAATTGACAGCCAGCCGTATTTCGCAGCCAGCCGTAATTCACAGCCACGCAGCAATTCAGGGCGCTGCCGCTTGCCAGCGATCGCGCGTTAATTTTCGCTATTCTTGGCGGGGCGCTCGACGGTAAAACCGAACGGCTGAAATGCCTTGATTTTGACCACGTCCGTGATCTTCACCGCCACGATGCTGTGGTACGCGAGCAGCACCTGGCGGGCACCCGACGTGTCCGGCGTGCGGCGTTCGACGAGCAGCAGGTGCTCGCTCGTCAAAAAACCTTCGAACGGGATCTGATCTTCGTACGAGGTCACCAGCACGCCGCGCCGCGCGATCTCGGCGGGCCATTTACAGAAACATTCCTTCCAGATGCTTCCGGCATCCATCGTTATTCCTCCTGGTTGCCCGGATCATCCTATTTAGCCAGCCGGTGTGTCAAGTTTCCGTTTTTGCGATGGGTGGGATGCTAAACAAGCCAAAGGTTTTGGGCGGAGTTTGCCGATTAGTAAGGCGGTGCCGGTTAGTGCGCCTGTGCCGACTCGGCACGCACTTTCAAGCGAAAACCCAATCAGCGTCCGACCTTGTGACTCGCATGCCCCGACGGTTGGCCATCTGCGAACTGCCCCTGTGGGCCCTGTCGATCCTCTCGGCGGCGGCCGGGGTGGCGTTGTCGCGGCCCTGGGCTGCCAGTCGCCGCTGACCGTGCGCGGTCAAAATAACGGCTATAAACCGGCTCCGCAGGCCCAGCCGGGCGTCACCAACCCTTGGGTGGCCAGCGTGCCGACCGAAAAAGACAAAAGCACCCTGCCGACCTACGTCATCGAGCCGCCGGACATCCTGCTGATCGACGCCATCAAGCTGGTGCCCAAGTCTCCCTATCACATCGAGTCGCTCGACGTCGTGCAGATCTCGGTCAGCGGCACGCTGATCGATCAGCCGATCAGCGGGCAGTATCCGGTCGATCCCAGCGGCGTCGTCGACTTGGGACCGGCTTACGGCAAAGTGCACATCCTCGGCCAGACGGTCGACGAAGCCCAGAAGACGATCGAAAAACATCTCCGCAAAACGCTCAAAGCGCCCGAGGTTTCGGTCAGCCTGGGCCAGACCGCCGGCCAGCAGCAGATTGCCGGCGAGCACCTGGTCGGGCCCGACGGCACGGTCAACCTGGGCACCTACGGCACGGTCTACGTGGCCGGCATGACGGTGGCCGAAGCCAAGCAGGCCATCGAAGAGCAACTGACGAACTACCTGGAAGAACCGCGGGTCTCGGTCGACGTCTTCGCCTACAACAGCAAGGTGTATTACGTGATCACCGAAGGGGCCGGCTCGGGCGACACCCTGGTCCGCGTGCCGATCACCGGCAACGAGACGGTGCTCGACGCCCTGGCCCAGGTCAACGGCCTGAGCCGGTTGTCGAGCAAGAACATCTGGATTGCGCGGCCGGCGCCGGGCGGCGTGAACTGCGACCAGATGTTGCCGGTCAATTGGAACGAGATCACCAAAGGCGCGGCCACGGCGACCAACTATCAAGTCTTGCCGGGCGACCGGATCTTCATCGCCGAGAACAAGATCATCGCGCTTGGACACGTTCCTCGATCGAGGTGACCAATCCGTTCGAGCGGATCTTCGGTTTCGGGTTGTTGAGCCGCACAAGCCATTCAGCTTTTCAACCGCTTTCCCAAGGGTGCCGGCCTGGGCGGCGGCACCTAGCCCAACCGCCGCCCAAAGTGTGGCGTGAACGTCTGACGGACGAAAATTCGGACATCACCCGCCGGAAAACAACGGTCTCGTGCGACAGGCGAAGCGAGCCAGTAGACTTCGATCTAACTTGAACAAGGACGGTTCCCATGAATCGCAACACGATCTGCCTGTTCGGAATGTTGATTTATGCCGCCGAGTGCGTCGCGACCAGCAATGCCCAGGCTCAGCAACTGTTGATGCCCCGGGTGGGTGGCTACAACCAGGTCGAGATAGCGCCGACTTCGAATCCGGTGGTCAGTCCTTATTTGCTGCTGGCCAATCCGGGACAGTCGAATTTCTACAACTATCAAACGCTGGTTCAACCGCTCTTGCAGCAGCGAATGGTCACCAATCAGCAAAATGCGGCGATCAACCGGTTGGGCCAACAGATGCAGCAGGCCCAGCAGGCCCCTAAGCGAAACGGCCAGTCGGGGCGCGATACCGGCCACGAGACGCGGTACCTCAATTATTCGCATTACTATAGTTCGGCAGCGCCGCGGTGATGGTTTGCCAATTGTCGGCGCGCTGTTTCCAAATCGTCAGGTGGAAAGAGTGGGGCGCTGGGCGGGACTCAGCGACCGCCAACGGCGCGCCACGATCGCGGCGACCGCCAACAGTAGCCCGACAAAGCCCAGCGCACTGGGCAGCAGGCAAAGCCAGGCAAACAGGCTTACCAACAGAACTACTGTCCGCGGCGCAATGCGTGTCGACTGCCCGCGAAGCGTTCCCGAAAGCATCACAGCCAGAGCCATCGCCGCTCCTGCCGCCAGCAGTCGCCAATAGAAATGAGCGCCGTGCGCCGGCGGATAACGCAACGTCAAGGACGGTGCTTCCCCTTCGAACAGCGATCGGGCCGGATCCTGTCCCAAGGCGCTGGCGCTATCGAAGAGCCGGGCGGAATCAAACGCCGGACTTGCCTCTTCCGGCAAACCGGCTGCAGAGACAAGTCGCTCCGCGATGAACATTTCCTGGCGATTCAAAGCGTCCAACTCTTGATCGCGCGAAGCATTGGGCCGATTGGCAAGCCGAGCCAACTTTTGAATTCGATTGCGCGCCGCCACGAACCGCGCCTTCCAGGGTCCGTACCAGCGCAAAATCTCCTCGGGCGCTTGTTCTGCTGCAACTTGTGAAGTCAGATCCAGAATCGACTCAGTGGCTTGCAGTCTTGACAACTCCTGCGCGCACCGGGGTGCACTGGCTCGCCGCGTCGGGCAGGGCGGGAGTCCCGGCGGAGGGCGGGCCGTAGACGGTCCACAAAGTGCGATCCACGTGAACTCCCTCGATGCCGGGGGCCGGCACATGCATGCGGCGAATCGGTTCCGATTTCGCCGAGAGCACTCCGCGGAAAACTGCTTCGATGCGCTGCGGCAATTGCGTCGACCCAAGCTCGAATCGCCATTTGTCGGCTCCCACCGGCGACGCCGCAACCGGCAGGCCGGCAACGGACAGATGCACCAATTCGACCTTTGGCGGAACGTCGAGGATCGCCTCGGTGGATCCGGCCGGATCCAGGTCGAAGCTCGCCACCCCCGCGTAAGCACCGTCGGCATGCCAGGCGGCGTGAATGTCGGCCAAGCGAACGCGCGGACGGCCAGTGGGCCGATCGATGCTCTTGAGGGCCGCCTGAAAATGTTCACCCAGCACCTGATAGAAACTCATCGGCCAGGTGGCGGACAGCGGCGGTTGCCATTCGGCGGGCACCGTCGTCGCCGTCAAGCCGGTCGTTTCCCAATCCATCTGTTGCGATTCCCACCGCTGAGGCAAAACGACGAAGCGCTCCAGTTTCGCCGCACCGCGCGGGACGATATCGGCAGCCCGCAGTCGATCGCCCATTGAAGGAACCAATCTTCCGCGAATTCTAACGTGATACTGACCCGCAATCGGTTCGGGCGGATAGAGCAGCAGTTGGCGGCGGTTCTCACCCGGAATCGGAACGACCTCGAACCGGGCGGCGGGGTCGACCTGGTACGGTTCGGTCCATTGCGGAGGAACCTCGAATCGCAGCACGTCCACCAGGCCGCTGGCGACTGTGACCTGATAATCGACGGTCGCCGTCCAGAGCTCCTGATCGCGCCCGACGAAAATGATTTCCCGAACTTGGGCATCGGGCAGGTTGGGCTTCGATTTGAGCTTCACCGACGCTTGGTCGCTGTCGAGCGCATAAGACCCGATGAGCCGGCCCCATTCCGGACGGTCCTTGTCGGCGAGCGTCGTCTCGACGGCTGTCATGTCGGCGGAGGGCTCGATTTCCACCAGGGTCTGTGCTTGTCGGAAGATTTGCAGATGGTTCTTTTTCAGCTCGGCACCGGGCCATTGGAAACTCGGGAAGCTGAACTCGCCAGTCGTCGGAATACCCATATGGCCGCGGAGGGCAAACTGCTGGCGGCCGGCGAGCGGTCCGGTGAGAAAGGCGGTCACGGTGCCCGACTTATCTTTAGCCCACCGCGCAACTTGTTCGACACCGTCGTCCAGCAGCGTGACGCGGTCGACCTCCAGGTCCGGCGGCCCGACCAGACGCAGCTGGAAGTTATGTCCCGCCGTGGTCATGATGGCGGCGTTCAATTCGACGTTTGCAGTGCCCGCGCCCAATTCGAGCTTGGCCACTTGTTCGATCGTGTTGTGTGTTTCCCGCGGTCGGGTGGCCAAAGACCAGGCGGCCTCTCCCCGCGGAATGGCGCACACCAATTGCGGCTTGGCCTCCGAATCGCCCCAAGCGGCGGAAAAATCGGCCGGCGCGAGCTGCCTGACCTCGTCCCCCAGTTGTTCCTCCCAATGCAGGGCCGGATCGATGGTGACGGCCAAAAGACGATTGGTGAGTCTGGCGCCGGACACCTCCAGGCGGGGCAAGCGAAAGTTTCCAATACCGGAAGTGCCGGCGACCAGGAACGTCAGATCGACGACAACATGCTCACCCGCCTCGCCCGAAATTTCGAGGTCGATTGTCTCGGGATCGCCGGGCGTGATGTGCAGCGCCGTCACCGGCGAGGCGGCAGTCCATGAGGGAAGCAGCCGCAATCGTGGATCGGCCAGCACCCGCACGCGACGAACTCGGCCGTCCACAATGCGGAATTTGAATCGGGCGTCGATCACCGGAGAACCCGGCTGCAACTTGACCCAGATCAACTCCTCGACGTCCACATTCGGCAGGCTGGCAGGCATACTCGTGTCATCCGGCCATCGCAGCTCGATACGGTGGGTGGGCCCCAGGTCAGCGTGCAGTTCGTGATCGCTGGCTGCGTCGGCAAGTCCGCCTGCCCTGACGGCCGAAACCGCTCCGCGCACTCCGCTCACTTCGACCGCAACCGGTTCGCCCGACGACGTCACCGACAACGCAGCATTGGGCAGCGGCGGGAGTGACAGTTCGAAACCGGTCATGCCGTCGTCGCGGTGCAACAGGGGCTCGAGCCCCAGTTCCAGGCGGAAAACGCCGGTTTGTTCGGCGAGGAAGGAGAGCGCGCGGTGCGACTCGGACCATACTAGCTCGATCGAGCGCCCGTCGAGCTTCGCGCTGTCCGCGACCAGCGCGAGCCCTTTTTCTCCCAAGGGCAAATGGACTTCCACGTTGGGACGGAACACATGCAGGTCGAAGGCGGCTTTGAATTCCGCCATTCCGAGGTTCTTTTGAGCGCCCAAAGGCGAAAGCGTGGCATGGTAGGCTGCCCGAGTAATCAGCCAATCCCCCGGTTGCTCGCTGTCTGCCGCCGCTTGCCGCAAGAGTGTGTTATAAAAGTCAAGCGGCACATACATCTTTCCGCCCACGGGATGCTGTGCATCGTCGACCGGTACGAATACCCGTTGTACGACGTCCGGTTCGCCTGGGGCTTGCGGCGATACCGATTCGAAGTCGAGCTGCGGATCCTCGCCCGCAACGTCGCTTTGGTCCGCTGCGGTCGCGGCCGATGGATCGGAATCTGCAACGTCTGGCAGCGCGACCGGCGGCGCCTCGGCGGCGCCAGCCATCAGGCCCAAGCCGGCCGCGGCCAGGGCCGTCAAGACCAGCAGCGCGGGAGTCGTGGCGTAGGGGGCGCGGGATCGATTGCCGGGGGATTCCGCCGGCGCGCGCCCGACCGATCGGTCAGGAAGAACAAGATACCGCATAATGCCGCCAAGAAACCGGCGGCTGCGATTGGGACGAAGGCCGGCGAGACCAGCAATGCGCCGGCGGCCCAAAGCGCGCCCCACACCAGAAGCGCCGGCAGACGGCCTAGCAGCTTTCCGCCCGCGAGCGCCAAGACGAGCAGAAAAACGGCCCAAGAAAGTGATTGCATCGCGGCCGTGCATACAATGCGCACCGGCAGGCGCTGTGCGTCTCCCCAGGAGAGCGTGCAGGTATTCCAGCCGCGGCTCTCCCAAGACGGGCTGATCACCGTGCGCGACTGCCGCCAGGGACTGCGTCGACCGGCGGTCCATTGTGGCCACTGTTCCAGCGCCACGGTGCGCGACGCGTCGGCACTACCGGGCTCTGATTCCAACGCCTGCGCCAGTGGCCCCGGCAGGAGCCGCCCGAACAGCCTGTGGCCGGTCGGATCGAGCTGCAAACGATATTCGCTGGTCGCGGGCTCGCTGGTCAGCACGACGACACGCGTGCCACAAAGCACAAAGAGCTTCGCCTGGCGCAGGATCGCCGAGCCGCGGTCGCCCGCGGCGGCGTCCAAGGGGGGCACCGGCGCGTCCGGACTCAGGGCGATTTGATCCAAGCCGGGCAGATCGGCGAAGGCCGTGATGTCGACGGCCGCTAACGTCGCGGCGACCTGGCCAAAGAGTTCCTTCCAGGAGAGCCGAATGCGCCGGCTATCGGCTGCCGCCAACGTGCTGGACAGGGCCGAACGAAATTGCTCCATGCTCGTCCGAGCGGCCAGAATCCTCCGGAGAGCGGCCGACAAACTCGGTCCAACTTTCGACGGCCAAGGGATCGAACGTCCGCGCCCGCGGCGGTCGTCCCAACGGGCCGAATAGCCGCTGGCTCCAGGTGGGCGGGTCGATGGCCGGGCTTTCCCAGCGATCGTCGGACTCGGCCAGTTCGTAGCCAGCCGGCATCCAGACCTTCCAGCGCCGACTGAGTACCGGCAGATCGATTTCCGGCCAGGCCGGTAGGAGCGATCCCGTCAGCCAGGGAAGTTCACCGGGTGTGGCAAAGATCAAAGCGATCGTCGCGAATCGTTTCCCGGCCGGCAGATCGACGGCGAACTGCTCGCCGAAACTGGCCACGACCGCTTCGGCTAGCGGCGCGTCGTCGACCGCGGCGCTGCGCATTTCGGCGCCCGCTGGAAGTGTGAAGCGAACCTGCGACCGCCCGGCCGTTTGCACGCGCCAGCTCGCCAAGTGGACGGTTGCTTCCCGCAGGGCATAGCGCGAGTCCAAACGGGCTTGCCAGACCCAGGCTCCCGATTCATTCGGGTTCGAGCTCGTCACACTGACGCTGATGGCCGGGTCGGAGTTTGCCGCATCGCGCGACGGCTCATAGCGATAGGCGCCGCGCGCGGTTTGGTAAAAATCGGCCTGCAATAGTTCCGCCGGAATCGGCTTGAGCCGCTGATTGTCGATCGTCACACCGGTCTCACCCAGCGCTCGAACGGCCAGCGTGCCGCGGCAGCTTGCCGCATCCGGCAAAGACGCCAGCGAAAGCGGAGTTTTGCCGGTCAGGGCAACCGTGCGCACGCCGCGAATCTCGAAGGGGCCGCTGCGCGGCAAGCGGAGAGTGATTTCCCAAACTTCTCCGCCGGGTGCGGCGCCCAGTGCCGCGTAACTCTCGGTCGGCAGCCGACGGGCCGCAACTTGTCCGCTGCTTCCTCCGGCCAGACTGAATCTCAGGGGCGTGTCCCGGGCATGGGAGCAAAATGCCAAAACCCGATCCAAGCGAGAAGACTGCGGCTGACAGCGAAACGTGAAAGTTTCGGTCAGCGACCTGGCATCGACCATGACGTCGATATTGATTTCGCCGGTGTAACCGGGCTTGCGCGGGGCCGTGCCGACTCGCAGCCGGTCCGCGGCCGGCGTGATCGCAAAGACGAGCCCAGTGGGCGGCTCGACAAACAGCCGCGACTCGGCCGGCGTGAACTGCCCCGGGTCAAGCCGAACCAAATCATCAGCGCCGGCCAACTGCAGCTCGTGCGCGTCCGATGCGCGTAGGGCCAACCACTGCCTGCCCCGCTCCGCCTCGGAAAACCGGAGCATTTCCAGATCGCCAAGGCTGAACACTTGTGCCGCTTGAGCGGGACGATGTCCACTGACCGTCAGTTGCACAGTCCGCTGGTCCGAAATTCCCCGCTTCAAATGGACCGCCAACCGCTGCAGCTGGCCGTCCTGGGACACGGCTTGCCAATCCTCGATGGTCTCTGGACCGGCAGCCTCGACCGAGTCGATGATCCACTGCGGGCCGATTTCAGCGCCACGTCGAACTCTTCGCCCTGCCGCAGAGTCAGTTCCGCCACACTGCGGCAAGTCAATTCGACGGGCGATAACTCGACCGCGGCCGCGGCATCGACGTGCAGGACGTCTCGCGGGCGGCCCACCACGACATCGATCTCCGCGTCCGGACCAAAACATTGAAACTCCAGCGACTCGCCGATCAGCGGCGCGCCGAACGGCGCGGCCTTCGATTGACGGCAGCCGGCCGCAATGAGTTTTTCGACCACCAGCGGCTTGGGAATTACGAGCTGGGCGGTTCCCTCGAGCCAGGTCGTGCCTTCGGCCCGGACCACCGGCAGACGCCAGGACTGGCCCTCCTCCAGGGCCGCCAGAGCCGACAGACGCACAGTGCGCCCGGTTCCCGAAATCGGTTCAGGCAACTCCAGGGTCGCCTGCGTGAGGGATCCTGGCTGTCCACTGTCGATGGTCCAGGGGATGTCGCGATCGGCGTAATGGGCGGCGACCAGTCGCAGGCGGGGATCGAGTTGCACGCTGAGCCGCTCGAGCGGTGCATCGTGAACGTCGAGCCGCAACTGCACCGAAACGTCGACCCCCCGCGACGAGAATTCGTAAGCAGTCGTCTGTCTCACCAACGCCAGAGGTTTGCGCGGGATGGCCGCATCGGATGAGGCCAGACGCAACAGGAGTCGGTGGCTTCCATTCAGGTCGATCGACCAACGACGCGTCGCATCGTCGGAACGCTGTCCCTCGCGGATCAGGCCTCGGTCCACGCTGGGCACCAATCCAGCGGGCAGGTCGACGGTCACATGTCCGACGGGGCAGACGGGCAATTCCAGACTGAAGGTCATCTCGCCGGAGGCTCCTGGCTCGCCGCGCAGCGACCAGGCCAGTTTCAATTCGGCCGAACGATCGACCATCACGCCCACGCGGCCGTCGGAGCTGCGGCCCAGAACGGCCGAGACCGCATCGTTCCGATTCCAGACGGCCTCGGAAATCGCCAGACCCAAGGGCTCCAGCGTCAATAGTACGGGGGCCGGAGTTCGGTGTTCGATCGTCAGGATGGCCTCTCCCTGAAGCACGTCCGGCGCTGCCAGGCGAGCCCGATAGTCGGCGCGCTTGAGTTGCGGCGCCAATCGCTCGCGGTGCGCCTTGGTCGTCGTGGCGGACGACCTTGACGAGCCGCTCGAACTCCGCGGCCTCCATGGGCAGATACGGAATGTTGCCGAGCGGCCAGTCTTTGATCTCGGCGGCGGGAGCGTACACCCGGCGAAATCGCAGCGTCTGCTGGGGGGCGTCCGGCGGCAGTGCCTCCGGGGGCGCGACTTCGTCCGCCGGACTGTGCCGCGCGGTGGCCAGCACCATTCCGGCCAGGAGAGCGAGAACGAGCCGCTTCATGGCTGGCTTTCCGGCGAGGAGATCTGCATGGCGACCGCGGTGGCCGTCGACGAAGGGGCGGCCTGCATCGAGCGGTAAAAGGCCTCGGTAGCACTGCGATCGAGCATCGCCCGGGAACTGCCGCGCGGCGGCAAGCGCTTTCTGCGCAACGTTTGCCGGGCTAGCGCCGCCGCCAAAAATGCCAGCGCCAACCCCAGGCTTGAGGCTTGGGCCAGCAGCAGCGCGGTTTCGGGTTTGATCAGGCTCAGGGCCAGCACGACGACTGCCAAAGTCAGGATCAGGCCGGGATGCCGCGCCCGCGGATAATAAATGAACACCAGCCCGACGCCCAGCAAGGCCAGCGACGAGACGAACACCAAAACGGAGCGGGATGCGAGCCACACTTCCATCGGCGTCACGATTCCCACTGTGCTGAACAGGTAGCGGTTGACGCCCGCTCGAACAGGCAAGCCCGTGCCACTGCCCAGCAGCGACTCGAGTTCGGCCTGGTCAAGCGCCGGCTCTCGGTGCCAGAGCATTCCGTCGCGGGCCCAGGTCGACTCGCTGACGAAGCGTGCGGGCCCCGAGACGAGGTGTTCCGTGCCTGGGGCGATCAATTCCCAATACAATCGCCGGACCCAAGTGTTGGGGCGGAATTCCGGCAACTGGACGTCGAGTCGGCCGGTGTTCGTGCGGTCGAGCGACTGTACGTTGTAGCGCAGTTCGAGCACGTGTTCGTCGCGGGAGTCTCCAGCCAGCGGAATGAGAACTTCGCTCGGAGAGTCGCTCTCGCCGACGACAACCTGCCGGCCGTTGAGCCGCGCGTCGAGCGAACCCAATTCGGCGTTGGCGGGGAGCGCGATGCGCAATTTCTGCTCGCCGGATTTCAAGCGATAGACGGCGCGATCCTGGTGGCCACGATCGGCAAGCACGGTCTGAACCCAGCCGCACTCGATGCTGGTTTTGCCTTCACTCTGGCGCTGCTTGAGCTCGACCGCCAACGGTATCTCGGGTGGAGCTTCGCGGGCCAGCAGCATCAGCCCGCTGCCCGGGGCCGTGGGCGCCTTGGTGTCCGGCATCCAAGGACCTTTGCGCAGACTGACCAGAACGCCCGCTTGCGGCGAGACGTGAAGCTGGTTGTGCGCGAGCTTGCCCGTGCTCGGCACGACCAAAGGCACGTTCAGCGACAAGCTGGTCGAAGGCGACAGCTTGTCGTGGGCCAGGGAATAATTGAATTTCAACTCGCAGCGACCGATCCGGGGCCCGGGCAGCGTCAGGCGCATGGGAGTCATTTCGGCGGCTTCGGCATCCGGATCGCTGCGCGATCCGGTCGCGGGCAGACGTTGCCCGTCGAGCGTGATCATGAGCGCATCGAGCGGCAGCGAGCGCGGGACGTTGACGTCCAGCCGGTCGACCGGCTCGTAGGAGACGTGATAGACGAATCGCTCCTCGACGTTCACCAGTTGCTCGTCGATCGAGAGCGTGCACAACGAATCGACCGCGATCGACTGAGAATGCACTTTGAAGGCAGCGCCAAAGCGTGCCGTCGTGCTCTCGACCCGATAAAACAGCGGGTCTTGCTGCCGCTCCGGCAACCCCACCGGCGGCTTGAGCGTCTGGCCGCTGAGTCCGAACGTCGACTCGGGATCGGTCGCGCAACTCGACGTTGTCCGCCGGCAGCACGGCCAGCAGGGCCTGGCTTGAAGTATCGGCTTGCGGCCGCGGCAACTCGAAAGAGACGATGCGTTCGCCCGTTTCGATCATGCGGTGGGCGCGCAAATTCACCTCGAACTGCCCGGCCGTGGGCTGAGCCAGGGGAATGTCCGCACCTGCCGTTTCGCCCGACAGCGAAGCATCGGGGCTGAACAGACCTGGCGGGCCCGCTTCGTCGAGCTCCCAACCGGCCAAATCGATGGCGACCGCCCGCAGCTTCGCTCCGCGCACGGTGTATTTGCACTTGGCTTGCAATTGAAGCTGATGCGGGCCGACCAACACGACGTATTCGGGTTCGACGCTGGTTCGCGTTTTTTGCGGGACGACGTCGCGCCGTCAGCGAGAACGGTTGCACGTAATATTCGAAGCCGGCGGTCAAATCGTCGCGGCGCAAGCTTTCGGGCAATTCCCCGACTTGCCGGACGTTGCGACGCGGCCCCCAGGCGACCTGCCAGTCTCCCACCACTGCGACGGCAATGTGGCCCCATTGGCGCACGGCCCCCACCACCTGAAAGCCGGCCAATTCAAGCAGCTCGTCCGCTTGCGCGAGATTGTGAGGGCGTTCGGTCACCAACCGCAACTCGACCGGTCCGGCGGTTTTGCGACCGAGTTTCACTTCGATCAGTTCTCCGCCGGCTTCTTGCCCCTCGACGGGCACCAACTGCACGCCCGGCTGATTCGCCCCGACCAGTTCGGCGTTGGGCGGCAGGCGCAATTGGAAGCGGTCGAACTGCCCGCCGAAGCTGCGGCACGATTAGTTTAGCCTCCGTACTGACGCTGCGACCGTCGATGCGAGCCAGCATCGCGCCGGTCACTTCGAGCACGACGGGCACCGACGCGATGTGACCGTCGGTAGCGTGCCAGGCCAACTCGAAATCGCCGCCGATGCGCAGCACGGTCAAAAGTGTCTTGCCCCCCGGCAGCGAAACCGGCTTGAGCAGTTCGCTTCCTTCGGATACACGAGCTTGCACGTGATCGGTCGGCACTTCCAGTTTGAGTTGCGAGAGCGGCGCGCGGGGGACGGCCGAGCCGGAGTTGGCTTTCGCCGCCGACGGAGACCAGCGGCACAAGCAGCTTGAGCGTCACCTTGTGCGTTTGGCCCGGCTCCGAGCGAATCCAACTCACATAACCTGCATGTTCGTCTTCAAAATTCAGCAGGTGTTCGCCGGATCCTTGATAGACGGGTTCTTCGCGCAAAATGGCGCTCGGCAGGCGCAGGGGCACGCGAATCCACCCCGATTCATGCACGTCGATCGTGAACTCGGCGCTGAGTTCGCGCATGCGGTGTCTCGGCACTGCCGGCGCCGCTCGACACGCTGCCGCCGAACTGAATGTTTTGGATGACGTATCGCGGCTTTTGATCCTGGTTCTCCAGGCGGTGTTCCAGCTTGTAGAGCCGGATGAAGTCCTCGAAGCTGAAGTTGAGCAGATGCTGGAATGTTCCGTCTTTGGCCTGGACGAGATATTCGGTCGGACCGACTTCGCCCGGCAAGGCAGGCGGAACGGCAGGCAGCCTGGTGGGAAGCGTCGGTGCGCCGCCGGGCGCGGCGGCCGGAGCCGATTTTTGTCCGGCGGCCGGTCTTCCGGCGCCGGGCCGTTTTCTTGCGCCCGGGCAGGGCTGACGGCCAACAGCAGGGAGATCAGCGACAGACCGGCGATGAGCCTCCATCCGGCGCCTGGCCGCAGCCGCTTGGGGCCCCTGCCGAGACGGTCGGGCGCAATCGGATCGGTGGTAAGTTCCGGTCAACATCTGTTCTCGCCGGAATGGTTGAGAAATGAGGCCAGCAAGGTCGTTTCTCTGGCAAATTCCAGTGTAACCCGACCGGTTCCAACCTCAAAGCAACAAACCTCACTGCGAGCGACATTTAGAGCAAACGGACCAAACCTGCTGGCGGCCTGGAAAATCGCCATCAAGGGCCGATTTCGACGCCCGGCATGCCGCCAATTCGGGGTTGCCCTTGCCGCTCTCAGGCCGTTTCCGGAGCCCGCAAAATTCGACAAAATTGCTCGTGCAACGGCTCGCCGGCGGTGGCCAGCGGATGAGGCTTCCGCAAGTCGAATGGCTTGCCGTGCAAATCACTTACGCATCCTCCGGCCTCTTGCACTAGCAGCACGCCTGCGGCAACGTCCCAGGCATGGGTACTTTGTGCCCAAAAGGCGTCGAATCGTCCGGCCGCGACGTAACATAAGTTCAAAGCGGCCGATCCGGTTCGCCGTACTCCCTGGCAATGCAGGACCGCCTCGATGAACTGCCGGATTTCGGGCGACGACCGCTCGACCTTGGCCGCAAAACTTGCCACCACCAGTGCTTCGGACAACTTTTGCACATTGCTGGTCTTGAGTTTCTGGCCGCCTAGATAGGCTCCTTCGCCTTTGGCAGCCCAGTAGCATTCGCCTGATACGGGCTCGTAGATCGCACCGGCCAAGATTTCATCGCCACGCACCAAGGCAACCGAGACCGCATAGTGCGGCACCCCGTGCACGTAATTCATCGTGCCGTCCAGCGGATCGACAATCCAGCGGTATTCCGCGGTGGGTTGCACGCCCCCGGCTTGTTCTTCGCTGATGAACTGGTGGGTGGGAAAACGGCCAGCAATGATCTGGCGAATGGCCTCCTGGCTGGCCACATCGGCCTCGGTCACCAAATCGGCGGGGCCCTTTTCGCGGACGCCAAATCGGCCGACCCAGTCGATCAGGACCGCTCCGCCGGCGATGGCCGCTTCGGTGCAAGTTTTGAGGTAGTCGGGCATGCCAGGCGTGTGCAAGCGGAATAGGTGCCGGGAAATCGCGAACAATCCGGCGATTATAAGTGCTCCGGCGGTGGGAGCAACCAGCGGCCGGCTAACCAGCAGAAGCACTTCGTTGGCCGACCCCTGGCGTCTCTAAATGTGCACTAAAAATATTTTTGTCTCCCTATGGACAGCGACGAATATCTTGTTAAGATCACAAGAAGCACGGGCGAGAAGGTCCACCGCTTCGGGATTTTGGCGATTCATAGCTTTGCGGGTTATTGCCTTATCTTTCTTATTCGCTGAGCCATTCCGATCGGCCTCTTCTCTGTTCCGGCCCCGCCGTTTCGCCTCGTGCGAGCGGCGGGGTTTTTTTATTGATCGCACGGATCCATGAGCAGGCACGCCCCCTGGCAACTCGACGGATCGCACGCAAAGTTGGCCTCGGGATTATTGGCGGCCCGGCTCGACTTGGCTGATCCCGCGTCGGGCCTGACGCATCTCACTTGGGAGGATATTCCTCTGCCTCCGCAGGCGAATGTTCTCGGCGTGGCAACAGCACCGTTCAAAACGGCGCCGTTCAAAACAGCGCCTTGCGATCGCACCGCGACGCAGCCGCCCATCGACGCCTACCTTCGCGGGTCGGACCTGATTGCCACCTATGGTCCGACGGCATCTTTCCCGTTTCGATTCCAGGTCTATTGGCGGGCACAAGCCGGCCGGTATTCCGACCAGGCGATCGCGATCGAGCTGGTGGTTTCGATTCAAACCGACTTACTTGACAGCCGCCCGCGATTGCAGGTCACCGGCCTGATTCCGGCGGCCTCGGGTTCCCATTGGCGCAGTGCCGAGCCGGACGGTGACGATCGAGAAGATTTTTGTTTTCCGCTTCCCGCGCCGCGAGAATTCGAACCGGCCGACGGGATCGGCTGCTTCCGATTCAAAGGGGCCGGCAGCCGGGTGGATTATTGCGAGCTGGTGCATCCGTCGGATTTTCGATGCTCGTCGCTTGCCGCGGAAAACGATTTCCAGCCGCGTTTCTTCGACCCGGCTGACCCACCAGCTTTTTGCCGGTCCCTTGGAAAAGGGAGTCATTTTGCGCTCTCGCGTGCTGGGATTGTTCTTGCCGAGCGACGCTCCCAGCGCGATGATTGCCGAGTGCTACGAAGCGTTCGCGGCCGAGCAGCTTCCACTAACAACCTGACCGCCTGCCGAGACCGAAACGTTCCATGTCCGAATCTCTTACGCTGCGATTGTTCGACGAGTTGGACTGGCTCGTGCTGATCGATCCGCACACGCATATCAATCCGCATGCGCCGGCGGCCAAGGATCTGTCGGAGATTCTCGGCTATCACTATTACACCGAGCTGGCCCATTCGGCCGGAATGCCGCGTGCGGACATCGAAGCAGCAAGACCTCGAGCCGCGCGAACAGGTGCGCCGCCTTGCGGCCTGGCTGCCGGCGCTGGACAACACGATCCAGTCGAGTTGGCTGGTGGAGATGGCGCGGTCGCTATTCGGCTTCGAAGACGACCAGATCGGCTCGCATAATTGGGAGCTGCTGTA
The DNA here is from genome assembly GCA_963793635.1 of uncultured Planctomycetaceae bacterium. GTDB lineage: Bacteria > Planctomycetota > Planctomycetia > Pirellulales > PALSA-1355 > CAWCAX01. The sequence goes on along the minus strand of CAWCAX010000004.1, from coordinate 1,180,911 downwards.
CGATGCGGCCGAAAAGGCACTCGCCCGTCCGAACTGGTCGGCCGAAGTCTTGCGTCGCAGCCGGCTGGAAGCGGTCTTTCTGACCAACGACTTTGACGATCCGCTCACCGGCTTCGACACCCGGGTCTACGTGCCGTGCCTGCGCACGGACGAGTTGGTTTTCCATCTGGCCCGGCCGGCGGTCCGGCAGCGGCTCGAAGCGGCCAGCGGCCTTGCGATCGGCGATGCCGGTTCGTTGGCCGCCGCGTTGGGCAAGCTGTTCGAGCATTTCGTCAGCCACGGCGCCCGGGCCTGCGCCATTTCGCTGCCGCCGAGTTTCGCGCCGGCCAAAGTTTCAGCCGCTGCCGCCGGCCGAGCGGTGGACGACAGTTTGGCGGCAGGGCGAGGCGGCCGATCCCGCGCGGCTCGGCGACGTTGGCAAACTTCGTGTTCTGGACGTTGGCCGAGCACTGCGCCACGTTCAAGCTGCCGTTCGATCTGATGATTGGCGTCGAACGCCGGGTGTACGCCGTCGGGCGTTTACCAGGGTTGCGATCTGTACGACAGCCGGGTGTCGCTGATTCAATATCGCGAGTTGTTCAACGCCTTTCCGGGCGTCACGTTTCCGGTCTCGGTGTTGGCCAGCGTCACGAACCAGGAACTGACGAGCTACAGTTGGATCTTTCCGAACGTGGTCACCAGCGGCCACTGGTGGTACTCGAACACGCCCACGTTCATCGAACACGATGCGGCAGCGCGGCTGGAAGCGGTCCCGCGCACCAAGCAAATCGGCTATTACAGCGACATGTACAAGCTCGAATTCGCGCTAGCCCAAGTTTGCGATGTACAAGCGGCTGTTGGCCAAAGATTCTCGCTCAGCGGTTTGTGATCGAGCGCGGCTGGACCGAGGAGCGCGCGGTCGCGCTCGGCCACCAGGTGCTGCGCGGCAACGTCGAGCGGATTTTCTACGGCGCGAAATAACCACGCATGGCCCGGCCAGAACTCGACCGCGAAGACTTGTTGGCCGAAGCAACCGCCCTGGTCGAGCGGATCGAACTTTCGCTGCCCGGTTACGACGAACCCGTGGTGGCCGGCTTTCGCGCCAGCGGCTGCGCCAGCTTGTTCTTCTCTGCCGATCCGGTTTATCAATTCAATGGCCAATCGCAATTGCGCCGGGTCTATGCGGGCGGCTTGCTCTACCAGGCCCAGCGGGGGCGCTTGGCGGCGATTACGCGCACGCACCGGGCTGGTCGGCTGGAACTGACGCGCGCTCCGCTCGACGACACGGCGCAAACCTGCCTGCTGGGCGCCATGACGGCGCATCTGGCGGCCCTGCGCGGTGCGCTCGGCTCCGGCCAAGTCGAGGTCGTGCGCCAAGTTCCGGCTGCGGGCGACTCGCTGGCGCGGCTTCGCCAGTGGCTGGCCGCGCTGGGCGAGGGGATCGAAATTGCGGCCACGCCGCACGCGCGGTGAACTCGGCTGCCAGATCGCGGAAGATGCGCAAGTTGTTTCTGGGTCACGGTTGCCCGCTTTCACCCTGGAATCGATCTTGCCAAAACCGGGCTACTTGGCGACAGTACGACCCCTGCCCAATCGGCGACCGGAGCAGCGAAGCTGCTTTGCCTGCCGCCGCGGTTCGACGTTGCTCCTTTCGGCCAGCATACATGATGTTGGCTGTCTGGCTGGAGTGCCCCGACTTCCTTGATTAGCTGACAACTGTGACGTTACCCCAAAGTCCACCCGCTCAACTGACCGCCAGCGATTTGTCGAACGCTGCGCTGATTCGCCGCATGCTGGCCTTGGCGTGGCGCTATCGCGCGGGACTGCATTCGCGTCGTGGTCCAGCAGATCTTGCTGGTTTCGATGGGTCTTGCCGGGCTGGGGCTGGTCGGACTGGGCATCGACGTGATTCGCCGTGCCGTCGATCCGGCCGTGGCCGACGCCGCGCTGGCCCTGGGGTAGCCGATGTGCCGGCCGACTGGCCGCCGCTGGCCGTGGTGGCGGGGATCGCGCTGGCGATCGTGCTGATGGCGCTAGTGCAATCGACGCTCCGCTATCGCACCGCGATTGTCACGGCCCGGCTCTCGCAGCGGATCGTCGTCGAACTGCGCTGCGACGTTTACGACAAGCTGCAGCGGCTGAGTTTTCGCTTCTTCGACGCCAACGCCAGTCGGCTCGATCATCAATCGCGTGGCCGGCGACGTGCAGGCCATGCGGATGTTCGTCGACGGCGTGATCATCGAAGTGCTGACCGTCGTGCTGTCGCTGGCGGTTTATCTGGCCTACATGCTTCAGCATCCACGCCGGGCCTGACCCTGGCCTCGCTGGCCACGACGCCGCTGTTGTGGCTTGGCCGCAGTGACCTTTTCGCGAGTCGTCAAGCCGGCCTATCGGCACAACCGGCGTGCTGAGCGATCAAATGATTCTCACGCTGTCGGAAAACGTGCAAGGCATGCAGGTCGTCAAAGGCTTTGGCCGCGCAGCCGGACGAGATCGACAAATTCCACGCCGCCAATCGCGCGGTGCAGGATCACAAGCGGACGATCTTTCAGAAGATCAGCCTGTTTCAGCCCGGCATGGGCTTGCTGACGCAGATCAACCTGGCCGTGCTGCTGGGTTACGGCGGTTACCTGGTGGTCCACGGCGAGCTGCGGCTGGGCGAAGGACTGTTCGTGTTCGCCAACCTGCTGCCGAGTTCGCCAACCAGGTCGGCCAGATCACGAACATCACCAACAGCATTCAAGCCAGCCTGACCGGCGCCGAGCGCGTGTTCGAGGTGCTCGACGCGCCGGTGGAAGTCGACCAGCCCGCCGGTGCCGGTGCGCCTCAAACACCGTCGGGGCGCGTCGCGCTTCGAGCGCGTGTCGTTCGGCTATCCGCCGGAGCATGACCGGTGCTCGAGCAAGATCGACTTTCAGGCCGAGCCGGGCGAGTGCGTGGCCATCGTCGGGCGCCACCGGCGCCGGCAAGAGCACGCTGCTGAGCCTGATTCCGCGATTCTACGATCCGTCACGGCCGGCTGCGTATCGATCGACGGCGTCGACGTGCGGCGAATGGATCTCGACGACCTGCGCGCGCCGAATCGGCCTGGTGTTTCAGGAAAACTTTTTGTTCAGCAACACGGTGGCCGCCAACATCGCCTTCGGCAATCCGCAAGCCACGCCGCCAGGACGTCGAGCGGGCCGCCCGGATCGCCGCGGCCGCACGACTTCATTCAGTCGCTTGCCCGACGGATACGACACGGTGATCGGCGAATATGGGCTCGAATCTTTCGGGCGGGCAGCGGCAGCGGCTGGCCTTGGCCCGGGCGATTCTGCTCGACCCGGCCGATCCTGATTCTCGACGACCCGACCTCGGCCGTCGATCCGCGAGACCGAGCACGAAATTCTGGACGCCCTCGACGAGGCCATGCGCGGGCGGACGACGCTGGTCGTCGCCCATCGGCTGAGCACGCTGCGGCGGGCCGATCGGATCCTGGTGCTCGAAGCCGGCCGCATTGTCGAGACCGGCACGCACGACGAATTGCTCGCCCGGCCCGGCCACTATCGCCAGGCCGCCCGTTTGCAATTGGCCGACGGACGACGAGCATGCCGGGCCGCCGGAATCCGCGCGGGAGGCCGCATGATCGCCCGCCCGCAACCCACTGCATTGACGCGCCTGGCGCGATCACGACGAGCAAGAGGCCGATAGCCGGCCGCTCGACCTGGGGCTGATCCGCCGGCTGTACGGCTACACGCGCCCCTATGCCGCGCGGCGCAATTGGCTGCTGGTGTTGGTCGTCGTGCGGTCGATCCAATTGCCGGCGCTCACCTGGGCCATCGCCGCCGTGATCAAGGGACCGATCGCCGCGCGGCGATCTGCCGGGCGTGGCCTGGGGCGTGGCCGGCTTTGCGCGTTGGCCGCTGTCGACGCAGTTCTGCATGCACTTTCGCCAGCGGCTGGCCCTGGAACTGGGCGAGTCGGTCGTCCACGATCTGCGCAACGATCTGTTCGCGCACTTGCAGCGGATGCCGATGAGCTTTTTTCATACGCACGCAGCTGGGCCGGATCATCAGCCGCATGACCACCGACGTGGAATACGTGCGGATGGGCGTGCAGGAAGTGCTGTTCGTCAGCCTGGTGCAATTGGGGCAGATGCTCGTCGCCGCGGCCTTCATGCTCTGGTACGACCGGGTGCTGTTTCTGCTGGTGCTGGGCCTGGTGCCGATGCTGTGGCTGACTGAACCGCCATTTCAACCGCCAGCTCAGCCACGCCCATCGCGCGGTGCAGGAATCGTTCAGCCGCGTGACCGCCACGCTGGCCGAAAGCGTCAACGGCATTCGCGTCACGCAAGGCTTCGTCCGGCAGGATGCCAACGCCGCGATGTTTCGCGAACTGGTCGGCGACCATTCGCGAGGTCAATTTCGACTTGTCGCAAAACCAAAGTCTGTTCCAGCGGCTGCTGGATCTGAACAACCAGTTCTTCATCGGCCTGCTGCTGTTGCTGGGCGCGGTGCCGCGTGCTGCAGCCGGGATCGACGTGCGACGTCGGCGACCTGGTCGGATTTTTGTTCATGGCCAACTTGTTCTTCTCGCCCATCACCGCGCTGGGCGTGCAATACAACCACGCCCTGACGGCCATGGCCGGCGCCGAGCGGGTCTTCAAGATGCTCGACCTGCCGCCCGAGCAACACGACTTGCCCGAGGCGCCATCGACGTGAGCTGCATCGCCGGCCGCGTCGAGTTTCGCGATGTGACGTTCGGCTACGATCCGGCCCGGCCGGTGCTGCATGATCTCGAATTTCGTCGCCGAGCCGGGCCAGACCGTCGCGCTGGTCGGCCACACCGGCAGCGGCAAGACGTCGATCCTCAATCTGATCGCCAAGTTCTACTTGCCCGACGCGGGACAGCTCCTGATCGACGGCCAGCGACCTGCGGTCGATCACCGCCCGCTCGCTCCGCCGGCATTTGGGAATCGTGCTGCAGCAGAATTTTCTGTTCAGCGGCACGCGTGCTGCGACAACATCCGCTTCGGCCGGCCCGAGGCCAGCGACGACGAAGTCGATCGAAATCGTCCGCCGGCTCGATTGCCTCGACCTGCTCGAGTCGCTTCCGCAGGGCTTTCACACGCCGGTCGGCGAGCGCGGCGGCAACCTGTCGCTGGGCCAGCGGCAACTGGTCTGTTTCGCCCGGGCGATGCTGGCCGATCCGGCCATCCTGTTTCTCGGACGAAGCGACCAGCAGCGTCGACACGCTGACCGAAGCCCGCATCCAACGGGCGCTGGCCGTGCTGCTGCGCCGGCCGGACCAGCTTCGTCGTGGCCCATCGGCTGAGCACGATCCGCCATGCCGACCAGGTGCTGGTGCTCGACGACGGCCGGATCGTCGAGCGGGGCACGCACCGCGAACTGCTCGCCCACGGGCAGGTTTACGCCAACCTCTACCGGCGGTTTGCCCGGGCCAACGCGGCATAGACGGAAGGCTGAAGGCGGAAGGATGAAGGATGACTTCGGTGAGCTCGATTCGGCTGAGCTCATCGAAGTCAGTCGAACCGAAAAACGAGGATGGAGCGGTGAAGGCGCAGCGGGGAGGTCTGCAAGGACGGAGCGAGGGGGAGCGGATCGACGTCCGATGCCGGCTGCGCTGCGGGAGTTGTTTCGGCTAAGAAGGGCGGATGCCGCCGCCGCACGCCATGCACGAGCTTGAAGCCTTGCCGGATTTAGCAGCCCCTCGGCTTGCGCCCCCCTCCGCCGTCGCGTCTTTGTCAAACCTCTGCCGATTCACTTTGCGTCTTTGCGCCATTGCGGTTGAATCATTTCGTACCGGGCAGTCATCAAGACCGGCGCCATAACCTCTCCTCTAAAATCTCCCCTCCGTGTCTCCTGCGCCTTGTGGGTCGAACGGCTGCCGCACTGGTTCACGATTTCCGTCTACACGGTCTCGCTGGGCAATTCCCGCTTTTCCCTGTCATGCGCCATTAGAAATGTCCCCTTGCCACTCGCCGGTTGGAAGAGGTAAATTAGGCGGTTGGATTGCGGTGTCGTTGGCATGCAGGTCGGTGCGATTGCCGCAAACCCTTAGCTCCCTTAGCTCAATTGGCAGAGCATCTGACTCTTAATCAGAGGGTTGTTGGTTCAAGTCCAACAGGGAGCACTTCTTTTCCCGTGTCGCGCGGGGTCTCCGCGCACTCACGACCCCGTTGTACTCAGTCCTGTACTCACACCACCCGGTAGGGCCGGCAGCACCAGCCGCCGGGCCGTCGCTGTCTTCCTGGCCCGCTCAGCATGACTGTACTTTTGGGTCATGGCCATGGACTTATGGCGGGCCTGCTCCATCACCTGTGGCCCCGTAATCCCTGGGATCTCCCACAGCAGGCTCACGTGAACGTGCCGCAAGCTGTGGAAGTCCCGCCGTTCGCCGGCCGGCGTCAGATAGGGCACGCCTGCCGCTTTCGAGTCTCTCCTGACCATCCGGTCGGTTTTCCGATGGGCCAGACCGGGGAACAGCGGTTCCGACTTCTGTAGCGTGGGAAGCCACTCCCGGAGCATCGGGAACAGGCTCTCGTGCAGGCCGATCGCCGCTAGGTCGTGATTCTTGGTGTACGAGCCCTGGCAGTAGACGACGGGCAGTTCGCCATCCAGGCCGTCGAAACTGGTCGGAGTCAGGCTAGCCAACTCCGATTTTCGCAGGCCGGTTGCCATCGCCAACATGTAAAGTCGCACCCGCTCGGGGCCGGTCAGCCCCTCGGTCGTACCGGGGGCCTCATTCGCGGACGCCAAGATCGCTTCCACTTCGGCCGGCTCGAAACGGCTGCGGGGGTGTTCCTCCCGCGCCGGCCACTTCAGCAGATCGGCCAACGGGTCAACCGTGACCGCCTTGGATTTCACGAGCCACTTGGAAAACGATCGGAGCCATGCGACGTGTATGTTGCGGCTGGTGGTGGAGAGCAACTTGCGTGACTGTTGGTAAGCCTTGGCCTTAGCACCGTCCAGGTCACGCTTGAACGTTTTATGTGAGATCACCCGGAGTTGGCCGATCGTCCGCTTGAGTTTGGTGGCGTCGAGCTGGTCGATGGTTGTGATCTTGGCTGCCGAAAGCGATCGGGTGATGTAGCGTCGGCCCTGCTCGGTGTGCTTAGCGTCCGGCTGGATGCCCTTGGTCCCCGTAGCCCCAACGGCGTGGGCGCCGAGAAAGTCCACTAGGAGTTCGGCGATCGGCTTGGCTCTTGCCCTTGCTGCCCTGGTGGCCGTCTTGCCTACCAGCAGTTCGGCGGCGAGTTGGACCCGCTCGTGTTCGATGTTATTGGGGTCCTTCACGACTCGATGCTGGTAGCCTTTCTTGCCGGGCGCGAGCCAGGCGAAGCAGAGTTTTCCTCGGTGCCGCTTGGTGCGGATTTTCATGATCGGACTCCGTGTGGCGGTTTTGAAAAACCGTCCATCGGAATGTTGCTGGATGGGTTTCGGCAAGGTTTGGTGCGGATATATCAGCCGTGCTTGGCCCTGCGAAAGCTGTGAATGGAGCCACTTGCAACATACAGCTCGATGTCGGCTCGTGCCAGAATGGCACGCCGTCACCCGGCCGGATGGGCTGAGGGATCTTCTTGGCTTCGGTCCAGCGCCAGATCGTGCGGATGCTGACGCCGAGCAGACTGGCGACATCGGCGGCGCGGAGGATCAGCTTGCCAGGGTTGATGGTCATACCCGGTTTGTGGCACGTGCCACGCCGACGGCGTAGTGGTCGCCGTCGGCCGTGCACACCGACGATCGTGTTGACCAAGGATCGGGTCCAGAACCAGCGGCCGTAGGTGTCATTCAAAGTCCGGCTCCATTGGCTCGTCGTCGTTTAAGGTTGAAGTCGCTTCCCGTAACGCGTGCGTGCGCGTGCGCGTTCTTAATATATGGGCCTTTTTTGAGGCTCCTGACCGTCCAACAGACCCTACGCATTGCCGCGACCAGTGCGATATACTGTGGATGGTGGCTTACCAGGCACCATGTCTGATATATTACTTGGTAAGTGACTGTCGATTATATCACTGTAATTCTCAGAATCAATATGGTGCGTTGCCATGGCCGAAAAAGCCGATCCGCACAGCAGAAAACGGCTGGATTTAAACCGGGAAGTCGTGGAAAAAGCCAAGGCCGTCTACGCCAAAGCGACCTCCTGGCAGCCCAAACACAGAGGCGAGAAAGAACCCGGGTTCCGGGATGTTCTGAGCAAGGCCGTCGAGCGATTTCTGCCGGACTTGGCCGACAAGTTGGGGGAGATCGGGCTGCACGCGATCCACCAAAAAGGACCAAAGGGCCAGCCGACTGATTACTCTCAAGAAGTCGAGTCCCGCCAGCGGCCGGTCGACGACGTCATATGGGGTAAATTGGAGAAACTAGGTGAACAGTACGACCTGACGGCGGTTCAAATGATCCGCTGTTGCCTGGAGCTGTACAACCGCGCGGCGGCTGACGAATCCAAAGGGGGGCCATCAACCCAATTGGAAACTGACGCCCCGCGCGGAAACTGACGCCCCAAATGGTGGCGGTGGTGGCGATGGTGCACCATCAGCCCCAAATGGGGCCGATGGTGGCGATGGGGGCGCGGCTTTGCCGAAAGACGCATCGACCCCGGAGCCACACGGCCCGGGGTCGAGCGATCACTCAGCGACTTGACGCCGAGCGGCGTCGACGAAGCACGCGATCGACCACATCGCGTAGCTCTTGCACCGTTAAGTCCTTGACCGTTCTCATTGGGCACCCCGCTTTCCACGGCGAGCGGGTTTGGCCTTCACTCCGGCCCCGTACATCGAGATCGCGTGCACAATCAGCAAGCGGCGGAAAACGGACCGACTGGAAATCTCGGCGGAACTGGCCGCGCTGCTCCGGCCGTTCGTGGCTGGAAAACCCCGCGACGCCCCCCCTGGTTGGGATAGTGGTGGTGCAACACGAGTCGAGTGTAAGAGACAGACATGAATGGAATCAAGGTAACGACGGAGGGGGGTCTCACCTTCCACAGCATGCGCCACACGTTCGTGACCGGCGTCGTAACGACTGGGGCTAACCAGAATCTGGTGATGGAGATCTGCCGATTGTCGAGCCCGGAGCTGATCAAGCGGTACTACCACAGCACGAGCGAAGATCGGCGGGCAGTGCTGGGCGCTCTACCGGTGCCGAAGGTGCCGAAACGTTAGTCAAAATCAGGCCCTGGATTTCACACTCACCGAGCACGGCGCGTTCTTCGTGAATACTGACCGGGCAATTCGCCTCATCGCAATTTCAGGCACTGCTCAGCCGTTCGCCCTCTATGGCTATGTGCCACTCACACTCGGATCCCCACGGCCACCGACCAAGTTATTTGAATGTCTGGGCGATCTTGTGGACGAAGGTTGCTAGGTAACCGCCCAACTCCGGAAATTGCACTGCCAACAAAACAGCCACCGGCAGCGCGGCGTAGGTCATGATAGTGACGATCATATCGCGGTCCCAATCAATTCGTCCGGCTGTACCTCCGCACAGAGCACTAACCACCGCGTCGCGGTTGACCTGCGTGGCAATCCAGATTGCAGAACCTCCCACCCATAGAATGAGGACCCAAGAAAGGCAGATCAGCCAGCGGTGCGGCTGAAAGGGATAGACAGTCAGTGCGGCCATCAACAAGCCTGCCATGATAACACCTGCCCTCAGTAGATTTCGCAAATGTACGAACACTACTCGAAAGTAGTACGACCAGGATTCGGCTTTGAATTCACTTGTTATTAGTTCACGAGACTTCGGGTCACTCAACGGCGGTCGAGTCATGAGCTGAGAGCAAAACGCACGACGGCTTTCAAGATTCGAAATCAGCAGGGCAAGAACCCGAGACATGACGAATTGCCAGACGCTAAAGACCGCAACATACCTTCCAATAAACCTTGGGGCTGGGCGGGAGGTTAACTGGCCCTCGATGCGTGCCGACCCCCAACACGCTTGCGATACGTAATCGTGGCTTTACAACTGGCGAAATGGGCTCGTCCAAACAACGCGACTCCTTGCCGCTTTCTGAGTTCATACCGAGGCGGTGCAACGGATCGAATCGCTTGGCAACGCCTTTGGCCCAAGTCTAGCTTCGGCTCAAAGGCCTGCCGCGGGCGAAACTGCTCGAGGTGAGTATGATGCTCAAAGCGATTTACGCAGGAGCACTTTTCGTTTGCTTTGCGGCAGCATGACGATGGGACGCCAGTGTCGGAGGTCATTCGCAAGCTGGTTATTTCGTAGCAGACCTATTACCGCTGGCGGGAGGAGTATGGCGGTGCGCGGACCAATCAGGCCAAGCGACTCAGCAGCGCCGCCGACTCGGGATCCAGCAACAAGGTCGTCTGCTCGTGCCGTTGCAGGATCGACGCCGGACAATCGGGCGTGACGGACCCCTCGACAGCGTTTTTTACGGCGGTTGCCTTGCGCGCGTCGGGCACGCTGCAAATGATTGCCTGGGCCTTCATGATCTGCTGGATCGAGATGGTGATCGCGTACTGCGGCACGTCGACCAGTTTCGGGAACCAGCCCTCGCCGAACTGCTGGCGGCGGCACGCTTCGTCCATCTCGACAACGAGAAACGGTTCTGGGTTCTTGAAGTCGGCTGGCGGGTCGTTGAATGCCAGATGCCCATTCTCGCCGATACCAATCATCGCCACGTCGATCGGATGTTGGCGAATGAGCTCGCCGAGCCGCAGGCATTCAGCCTCGGGCTCGGCCTGACCATCGACATAGTGGAATTCCGCCAGCGGCACGCGGTCGACAAACCGCTTCTTCAAATACATGCGGAACGACGCGGGATGTGTCGCCGGCAGCCCCAAGTATTCGTCGAGGTGGAAGCCCGTCACCTTTGACCAATCGACGTCCGGCGCTTCGACCAACGCCGCAAGCACGGTGAATTGGGATGCTCCGGTGGCGACGATCAAGTTGGCATGCCCTCGGTCGTCGATGGCGGCGCGTAGCAGAGCGGCACCGAGCGCGGCCGCCCTGCGTCCTAGATCCTGTTTGTCGGTGGCAGTCACGATGTTCATATCAAATCACTCTCCGGTTTCTGGACTACATTTTTCGACGCCCGTGAGTGCCAACCGCCCTGAGCATGCGAAGAGGAAATAGTTGGCCGTACGTGGATGAGCGGCGCACCAGAGGTAATAAATAACTACCTCTTTCCGCATTTGCCACGCTGTTTTGGCAATGACGCAAAATATCATGAATTGTGATGTTCATTATCATAGACGGATTACGCGGGGCAGAATAACGTTGGGAGTGTAGATGGCATGCGGTCGCGCGTTGTCTCATTTTTTGGCGCCAGAAAAGGAGTACACCCGTGTTGACGCAGGTCATTTTCCTTTGCAGGCGAAGTTGAAAAACAAGTCGCGCTGCCGCTCACTGGACGCTGGGTCCAGGAGGACGCGGCGCGATGGCGGACCTGCCGAGCGCGTGTCGTTTGCGTTTGCCGCATTAACCGTTGCAAGAAAAGGTTTCGCTCATGAAGACTATATTTACAAGCATCGTATCCAGCGTCGTTGTCCTCGTTGCGCTGTCTAACTTCGCCTTTGCCGAGTTGATCGGGGTCAACTTCACCGGCTCGCACTCCATTACAGATGCCAACGTACTGAACCCGACGGATTCGGCGGGTATTCCATCGGCCGTGCAGCAAAACTGGAATGCCAAGGCCGGCGCCTACTTCACCAACGGAGCCGGTCCCAACACGACGGAAAACTATACCGGCCTGGTGAACTCTACCGGCGCGGGCACGGCGGTCACTTTGACGGCGAATTACACCGATTCTTACTACAGCAATGCCTACGGGGGCGGCTCACCGGGCCCGGACAACGTGTTGCTGAATGGCGTTATTTTGACCAATCCGAGCGCAGCCGGCACCACCGGCACGCTGACTTGGAACAATGTGGTCGGCCCACAAAACGTCATTGTTTATCTGGCTGGCACGTTCACCGAGGTGGGCAACGCTACTCTCACAGTCACGGGCCAATCCCCCGTGACCTTGACTGAACTGGGCGGAAACTCAGACCAGGCGAACCCCGTAACCTACACGAATGTGCTGACCGGAGCCAATTATTACGAGTTCACCAATGTCAGCCCGGTCGCCGGTGGCATTGCGCTCAGCTTCGCCTACAACTCCGGCAATGCCGACAGCCAGTTCGGAGTCGCCGCCGTTCAGTTGCAGACTTACACGGTTCCGGCGCCCGAGCCTGGCAGTTGTGTGCTGCTTGGTATTGCATGCGTCGGCTTGTATACGGTGATTCGTCGCCGCCGCGGCCGTGCGTGAAGCCTTGGCGGTTGCCCGTCCCGAGTCGCTCAGGCTTTTCGGCAACAACGCTGGGAAGTATGACGGGCATTTGCTGACTAATGCCGAGGGAAAACAGGCAGTTGCAAAGAGCGTGTGTTGAGGAAGGCGCATTCGACCTAAGCTTTGCTCTCAATGAAGGGGCAGCGGTCGAGAAGCAATGGGGCGAAAAGTCAGGAGCATTGCTTCGCGCCGCCCGCCATCGGTGGGTCCAGCGGTCCTGGGCCAGACAAGCTTAATTTTGCACGTTTACCGACAAAAGAGATTCGCTAATCCGCATGCAAGAACCTCGAATTGCCAATTTCTGCCTTCATGACGACGCGGAAAGAGCGGTGCTGAGCGAGCAGCTCCCGGTGTTTTGCGACCCGCCTCGGCCGCGTGACGCAAAATATCATAAGTGGTGACGCATATCATCATAGACCTTTTGATCGACGGGGGCCTATAGGTAAAGGTGGCACTGAATGTCTCCTTTTCACCTTCGTAAGGACCCGGATCATGAAAACCTTTACCTCGATCATCGTTTCCGCCTGTGTCGCCATGATTTTGCTGTCCAGCACTGCCTCTGCTGAGTTGATCGGCGTCAACTTCACGGGTTCGCACTCCTTTACGGACGCTAACGTGTTAAACCAGAGCGACCCGGCTGGTATTCCGTCCGCCGTTCAGCAAAACTGGAATGCCAAGGCCGGCTCCTACTTCACCAACGGCGCCGGTCCCAACACGACGGAAAACTATACCGGCCTGGTGAACTCTACCGGCGCGGGCACGTCGGTCACTTTGACGGCGAATTACACCGATTCTTACTACAGCAACGCCTTCGGTGGTGGCTCACCGGGCCCGGACAACGTGTTGCTGAATGGCGTTATTTTGACCAATCCGAGCGCAGCCGGCACCACCGGCACGCTGACTTGGAACAATGTGGTCGGCCCACAAAACGTCATTGTTTATCTGGCTGGCACGTTCACCGAGGTGGGCAACGCTACTCTCACAGTCACGGGCCAATCCCCCGTGACCTTGACTGAACTGGGCGGAAACTCAGACCAGGCGAACCCCGTAACCTACACGAATGTGCTGACCGGAGCCAATTATTACGAGTTCACCAATGTCAGCCCGGTCGCCGGTGCCATTGCGCTCAGCTTCGCCTACAACTCCGGCAATGCCGACAGCCAGTTCGGAGTCGCCGCCGTTCAATTGCAGACTGCGACACCCGAGCCCGGCAGTTTTGTGCTGTTCGGCATTGCGGGCGTCGGTTTGCTTGCCGTGATTCGTCGCCGCCGCCGCCAGGCTTGAGCTTCCACTATATGACGATACTCATTGCGCAGGCCACCGATCGAGAAGATAGCTGGGTGCGCGGCAGGTACCGGTCGCAAAATGCCTTGGCGCAAACGCAAGCACAACACGCGATGCGGGGGCCCAGAATCGTTCATGATCGCGGGCTGATGCGCGCCGAACTCGGCATACTAAGAGCCTATCCGAGAACCGTCCAGGAGAAGGGGACAGGCACATTTTGCTCCAAGGGCACCGCAAAATGAGCCAGTCCCCGACGGTTCTCGGATAGGCTCTAAGCCCGTGGAGCAGCTTCGAGTCTGTCCACTGAAGCTGCTACCCGAGTTCTGGCCTTCGCCACTGGACGTTTGCCACACGCCCAAGCAGCCCACAAGTCCTCAACAAAGCAACATTGCATCCAGACAGATCATCATCTTTCGGAGAATGCTATCGATGTTCAGCGCCTGTTCCAATCGAGGCTCGTTGGTAGTGATGTTGCTCCTTCTGCTGTTCTGCAGCCAAGCAGCCACATTCGGCGCCGATCCGCAGCCGGCAGCCGATCACGGTCCGGATGGGGCTCACTTGTTCAACGGCCGAGATCTTTCTGGATGGGTCGTCTACACTGCGCAAACCAAATTTGAGAATCCCGGAGTTTTCCAGGTCATCGACGGCATGATCTATGCCGCGGGCGGCGCGGGGGAAGTCGGTTACTATGGCGGCCTGATCACTCGCGACAGCTATGAGAACTATCGCCTGCGGTTCGAATATAAGTGGGGCCAGGCTACCTACCCCTACCGCAAGGGCAAAGCACGCGACGCCGGCGTCCTGATCCACGCGGTCGGCCCCCACGGACCGGGTCCCTGGATGACATCCTATGAATTCCAGGTGATGGAAGGCTGCGTCGGCGAGTTCTTGGCGGTCGAGGTGGGGCGAGATGATTCCGGCCAGCCCGTGAAGCTCGAATACACGGCCGAGATCGAGAGGAAGGACGGGCTGTGCTACTTCAAACCGGGGGCCGCACTGACGACAATCAAAGACCGACAACGGCTCAACTGGTGGGGACGTGATCCCCAGTGGAAAGACGAGGCCGGTTTTCGCGGGCACCAGGACGTGGAAAGTCCGTTAGGCCAGTGGACTCGTTGCGAAATCGTTGCCGACGGCGACGCGGTGGAATATTTCGTCAATGGCACGCTAGTCAATCGCGTGAAAGGACTGTCGCTCACCAAGGGGCGAATTCTGTTTCAAACCGAAGGTGCCGAGGTCTGGTACCGCAACATCGAATTGTCACCGCTGAAGTAGTGCCGCGATATTGGGCTGTACTTGCCGACAGCTCAAATTGATCCGGTTTGGGAGCGCCTGCCGCTTATCCCATTGGCGATCGAGGACGACCTGTGCACGGCATACGTGCCTCTTGGCGACATAACTGGAACGGAAGGTGGAAACGTGAATGCGCAATGGCAGTTTGACTTGTTGCGGCCCAAGTGGTGCCGCCGACGCTCGCGGCGGGCGGCCCGATTCGCGCGACGTTCTTGCCCAGCTATGGCTCTGCTGGCCGCAGTTCTCGCTGGCGTTGATTGCCTGGGCACGGGTGGCGCATTCGGCGCACGGCGCAATCGTCGTTTGAGCTGCCGCCCGGCTTTGTCCTTGAACTAGTCGCCGAGCCTCCGCTGGTGGAACAGCCGATGCACGCTTGCTTCGACGCCGCGGGCCGGTTGCTCGTGGCCGATTCTCTGGGCATCAATCCAACCGGCGAGCTGTTGACTTCGCGGCCGGCCCAGGTGATACGCCTCTTGGAGGACACTGACGCCGACGGCCGCTTCGACAAAAGCACGATCGTGGCCGATAAGCTGGCCTTTCCGGAAGGGGTGCTCTGGCACAATGAGGCCATCTTCACGGCGTCACCTCCCAGCCTGTGGCGGCTGGAAATCGCCGGTTCGGACGGTGCCGTTGGAGAGCGGCGAGAGTTGGTTACCGGTTGGGTGGGCACAGGAATCGCGGACGACCTGCACGGTCCGGCGCTCGGTCCGGATGGCCGCATTTATTGGAGCTGCGGGCGATTCAAGCACGAAATTCACCGCCACGGCGAACCGATCGTGGCGGCCGGGCGAGCGCCTGTCCTGATGCGTTGTCGGCCGGACGGGAGTGATTTTGAAATCCTTTGCGGTGCCCAGGGTAATCCCGTCAAAGCGGCGTTCACCGACGAGGGAGAAATGTTCCTCAGTGGCACCTGGTCGAAGAAGGAGCGGGCTCGCGACGATGTTGTGCTGCATTGTCTCGAAGGCGCGAACTATCCGCAGCTCGACGGCGATTTCTTCTCGCCGGAATTCAAGCACACTCCCGATCTGCTCCCGCCGTTGATCTCGTTTGGGCCGGCATCGGCAGCGGGCATCGTGCGCTACCGCAGCATGAACTGGGGAGCGGAGTTCCGCGACAACCTCTTCGTAGCCTTGTTCAACATGCGCCAGGTCACTCGCCATGTCCTCGAGCGCGACGGTGCCACGTTTCGTGCCAGCACCGAGCAGTTCCTGATTTCGACGGACAACGATTTCCGACCGTCCGACGTGATTGAAGATGCCGACGGCAGCCTGCTGGTTATCAACTGCGGCACCTGGTCGAATGCCTGCGGGGCCTTCCGTGGCGGCGGCCAGGCCAAGGCCCCCGGAAGCATCTATCGCATTCGCAAGCAGGGTGTCGAATCGCCACGCGATGCCCGTGGGCTGCGGATCGCTTGGAACGATCTGTCGACTGTCGAGCTCATTGCGCAGCTCGACGATCCGCGGTTCGCCGTCCGCGACCATGCGATAGAGAAGCTCGTTGATCAAGGCGGCATTGCGGCGGTTGAACTGGCAAAGCTATTACAGTCCGAAAGCTCGGTTGCTGCGAAACGGCAAGCCATTTGGGCGCTGGCCCGTATTGGGTCCGTTCCCGCGCAGAGCGCGATTCTTGCAGCACTCGCCGACAAAGTCGCCAGCATTCGGCTCACGGCGTGCATTGCGATTGGGCTCGATCGGGACGTTGCGGCTCTGCCCAAGCTAGTTCCTATGTTGGACGACGAGGACCGCGCCGTCCGCCGCGAAGCCGCGACGGCCTTGGGTCGGCTCGGGCATGCCGACGGCGCAGCTCCTCTGCTGGAGGCCGTGCGCAACCGCCGATCCGTTTCTCGATCATGCGCTGATGTACGCGCTGATTCAAATCGCTAATCGCCCAGCGATGATTGCCGGCCTGAGCGACCCGAGCGCGCGTGTGCGCCGCGCTGCGTTGGTTGCCTTGGACCAAATGCATGGCGGCAACTTGACGCCCGAGATGGTGACGCCGTTGCTGGGCACCGACGATCCGATCTTGCGACAGACGGTTCTGGACATCGTGGCCAAGCATAGTGGTTGGGCCCAGCACCTGACCAGTTGGCTTTCTGCGAGATTGGCCCAGAAGTCTTTTGCCGAGTCGGACGTTGAGCAGTCGCGCGGCGTCTTGTTGGCTTTCGCCAAAGATAGCGAAATTCAATCGCTGGTCGCGGCCGCGTTGTCAGACTCGACTATGCCACCAGGGACGCAGCGATTGCTGCTCGAAGTCGTTGCCGAATGCTCGGTCGATCCATTGCCGCCAGACTGGGCGGCCTCCCTCGGCCGCTGTCTAGAAAGCCAGGATCCGAGCGTCGTTCGGCAAACCATTGCCGCCATCGAAGCCCATGGGATCACGCAGTACGACGCTGAGGTTCTCGCGCTGGCCGATCAGGACCGCTGGCCCATCGCGTTGCGGATTTCCGCGGCGCGGGCGATTGTGCCGCGACTGCCCAAGGTGGACCGGACCCTGTTCGATTTCCTCTTCGCACAGCTTGAGCGGGAGACCCCTGCCCTGGAGCGGCTGGCGACAGCAAGTTGCCTGGGACTTGCCAAGTTGAGCGACGATCAACTGGCCAAGCTATGCGACCGCGTGGCACAAGCCGGTGCCATGGAATTGCCACAGTTGATCGGAGCCTATCAGGGTTCGAGCAACGCTGGCGTGGCCCAACAGCTGATCACTGCACTCAAGCAGTCGCCTGGACTGCCGAATTTGTCGACGGCGACGCTGGATAAGATCTTGTTCGCATATCCTCAGGACGTTCGCCAGGCGGGAAGAGCACTGCGAGCCCAATTCGACGTTGGCGAGGAGCAAATGCGCGCCAAGATCGACGAACTCGAACCGCTTCTCGCCGGCGGCAACGCGCAGCGCGGACAGCAACTGTTCTTCGGCCAGAAGGCGGCGTGTTTTGCCTGCCACGCGGTCGGCGCGGAGGGGGGACACGTCGGCCCCGATCTGTCGAAGATCGGAGCGATTCGCTCCCAGCGGGACTTGCTCACCGCGATTGTCTTTCCCAGCGCAAGCTTTGCGCGTGGTTTCGAGCCGTACGTGATCACGACCGAGAGCGGCAAGGTTTTTGGCGGCGTCATCCGCAGCGAGACTGCCGACGCGCTCCGCCTGACAACTGGCGACCGGTCGGAGATTCGCATTCCGCGCAGCGAGATCGACGAAATCGTGCCGAGCAAAACGTCGGTCATGCCCGACGGGTTCGCCAACCAACTTTCCCGCCAGGAGTTGACTGACGTCATTGCCTTTCTGGCAACCATGCGCTGAGCCGCGGCCGAGGCGCGTTTTTTTAGCCGCTGCTCAGGGCAACTGGCCGCGATATTGGCCGGGAGGCTTGCCGAAAGTGCGCGTGAAAGATCGGATCATGGACTCGACGTGCAGAAACCCCGCCATTCTGGAGATTTTCTCCTGAGTGAAATCAGTTTGAGCAAGAAGTTCGGCCACCCGTTGTAGCCTGATTCGCATGATTTCGCCGTGCGGCGGCCTACCTAGGTGCTGCTCGAAGCGTCGTTCGAGCGTGCTGCGAGACATTCGCAATTGCCGCGCAACATCCTTCACGTTGATCCCTTCGCAAGCATGCTCGCGGATGAAGCGAATGGCGGCCACGGTATCGGGATCCGAGATTGCCATAAGGTCCGTCGACTTACGGCCTACGACTCGAATCGGTTCGATGTAGGTGATCGACGTCTTCACGGCTTGCCCACGCATCATTTTGTCCAAGATCTTGGATGCCTCAAAGCCAATGCGGTGGGTGTTCGGTTCGATACTCGTGAGGGCAGGCCGACAAAGCTCGCATTGAACCTGGTCATTGTCGACGCCGATCACGGCGATTTCATCTGGCACGTGAATGCCTGCATCAGCGCATACGCGAAGCACGTGCTGTGCCCGCATGTCGTTGCAAGCCATCAATCCTATCGGCTTGGGAAGAGATCGGAGCCACTTCAGCAGAACCGGATCACGGGCCAAAGTGGATGCCGTCGCCTGGGAGAGCGTTCGCGTAGGTCGGGCGGTTTGCTCGTTGTGCCCAAAGACGGAGACCGGGTGGCCACTCTTTCTCACGCGTTCCTTGAACAATCGAAAAATCCGTTCGGAAAACGCCAGTCCGCTCAATCCGCAATAGGCGAAGTGTCGGAACCCTCGTTCCAAGAGATGCTCGGCGGCCAATGTTGCCTCGGCTTTCTCATCGTCGCAAAAGGCCGGAATGCCGGGCAGGCGATGGGTCCCGTAAACATCGACAGTGCAGAGATTGAGTTCGCGAATCTGGCGAATCATCTTGCGGCTTTCGATACGAGCAATGATCCCGTCGGGCTTCCACTTCCCAAGTTGATGCGGAACAGGATCGCCCAGGGCACGATCCTCTTGAAGATAGATGGACCAACCGCCATGGATTTGCACGTAGGTAGTGATTCCCTCAAGCAGGCCACGTCCATAAGCCCGTGAGGCATCGATCAAAAGCGCGACGCGGCGTAAGCGTGGCATGAATAGCGAGTCCGTGGCAAATGAGTGACGACAATCGTCATGGCCTGTGACGCATATTATCATAGACCGCGTGCTTCAGACGATCTATAGGTATAGGTGGTAGACGGCGCACTTTCCGAAGTGAAAAACGGGCTGCGCCTTGGGGTTCGTCGATCGTCGGAGCGTGTGATGTCGAGGATTCAGAAATCGCCCGGTTTCACATTAGTAGAACTTTTGGTCGTGATTGCGATCGTCGGCATTCTGATCGCACTGTTGCTGCCGGCCGTGCAAGCAGCCCGCGAATCGGCTCGGCGAATGCAGTGCCAGAACAACCTCAAACAACTCGGGTTGGCCGTGCATAACTTTGCCAGTGCCAACCGACATTTTCCTCCAGCCGGTAAGAGCTACGGTTGGACGATCGGCGGCTCCGGGTACACTGCCGACCCGGTCATTTACAACTTGAATGGACTGGTGCTCTTGCTGCCATTCCTCGAAGAGAACGCGCTGTACCAAAGTCTCAATCTGAAGAAGTCGAGCAGCAACCAGATGACAACCTCCTGCTGCGGTTATCCGGCCGCCGGCGCTTCGTCGACCCTGGCTGGCGATTCGGCGGCCGCGGGCAATGCCGTGATCGCCGGCACTCAGGTGTCCGCCTTTCGTTGCCCTTCCGATTTGGGCAATCCGATTATCACCGACAGCGGTGCGTATGGAGCTAGCGGCACGGGCAACTATCCGAGCGTGAAGACCAACTACGATTTCTGCGTTTACCGGGATGACCTCTACGCCAATTCCTGGCGGACCGACCCGCTGTCGGTGCGCCACATGTTTGGCGAAAACAGCACCACCCGGACCAGCGACGTGCAGGACGGAACCAGCAAGACGATCGCAATGTGCGAAACCCTCATGAACGTGGGCAACGGCACTTGTCCGGCCTGGGCCTACCGCGGTTGGATTCAGTTAGGCATCGACCCGCCCTGCTACGTCAGCGGTATCAACGCCTGGGCCGGCACGGCTCCCAATTTCACGGTTGGCGAACTGGCCAGTTGGGGATGTCCCGGCAGCGTGCATCCGGGTGGGTGCAGCTTTGTATTCGGAGACGGTTCCGTTCAATTCTTGGACGCAAGTACCGATCTGACACTTCTGGAGAATCTGTCGTTTATGGCCGATGGCCAGCTTGTGACCTTACCCTGAACCAGCAACGGTTGAAATTCATGCACGCGTCGCGATTGTTGGTTGTTGCCGTCCTGCTGACGATCGCTTGCGGCTGCGATAGACCGACAACCGTTTCGCCGTTAGCTGGTGTATCAGGCAAAGTCACCTGGAACGGATCACCGCTCGACGGGAGTTCAGTGACGCTGGTTCCGTTGGCTGAAACCGGAGGGTTTGGAGGGTACGCGCGGACGAACGAAAACGGTGAATACGAGCTCGTAGAAATTAAAAGCGGTCGGCCTGGAGTTCTCGCGGGAAACTATCGAGCCGTCATCAGTCGACGGGTCATGCCGGACGGTAGTGCTGTTCCTGCCGACGATCCAACCCCGCCCATTGAATCGCCAGCTCATGAGTCGTTGCCGCCGGAATATAGCGATCCTTTTAGGAGTCAACTGCGAATTACGGTCCCGCCGGAAGGCGGAGCATTCGATTTCTCGCTGCCAACCAACCTCGGAACTTCGTGGCTGCCAACTGCAAGGTCCATCGATTTGCGTCTCCTTGGGCCGAGGCGAGACTCCGCCTGAGAAGCTCTGCCGTTTACTAAGACGCTCCAAGTTGCAGCGGCGACGGAAGGCACTTGCATCGATTTCCTGCGTACGATCGAAAGGTCGGTACATGACTCAGATTACCCGCAGACAGTTCGTCGAACAGACGGTCCTGGCCGTGACGGCGGCAGGAACTCTAGGCCCCGCCAAACGGCTCCTCGCCGGCGAGAAGCAGTACAATAGCCCGAATGAACGATTGAGTTGCGCCGTGATCGGCGTTCGCGGTCGGGGGATGGATCACGCCCGGCAATATGCAAATCGACTCGACTGTGAAGTCACGTTTGTCTGCGACGTGGACCGCGAGATTGGGTCACGAGCTGCCGAGCAGATAAGCTCGATCCAAAGCCGCTCCCCTCAGGTCGTGACCGACATGCGGGAGATTTTCGACGACAAGTCGGTTGACGTGATCTCAGTTGCCACGCCGAATCATTGGCACTCGCTGGCCGCCATTTGGGCGATGCAAGCCGGCAAAGATGTGTATGTCGAAAAACCGGTCAGCCAAAATGTCAGCGAAGGCCGCCGAGTTGTCCAGGTGGCCCGCAAGTATGGCCGGATCTGCCAGGCCGGAACGCAGCACCGGTCGAACGGTGCCGCCGCAGCGGCCGTCCAGTACATGCGCGAAGGGAAGCTCGGCCAGGTCAACCTTGCCCGGGCAATTGTTTACCGCCAGCGTGGCTCGATTGGCCCAGCCGGCAATTACCCTGTGCCGGCCAGTGTCGACTACAACCTTTGGGCGGGTCCGGCGCCGATGGCTGAAGTTACCCGCCGCCAGTTTCACTACGACTGGCACTGGTTCTGGGATTTTGGCAACGGCGAACTGGGCAACAACGGCATTCATGCCGTGGATCTTGTGCGCTGGGGGCTCGGGGTGACCGGCTTGGGTCGGGCTGTGATGAGTTACGGCGGCCGGGTCGGCTATGAAGACGCCGGACAGACGCCAAACACTCAAATCACGATTCACGATTTTGACGACAAGACGGTGGTCCAAGAGATTCGTGGCCTGAAGAGCCCCGCCTATCACATTCCCGGGGCAGCAATCTTTCACGGGAGCGAAGGGATCATCGGCATCGGTTTTGATGCCGGTTCAACGGCACTGTTCGATCTAGATGGCAAGGTAGTCCGTCGATTCGACGGCCAGATCACAGACCACTTCGACAATTTCTTGCAGGCCGTCCGGAGCCGCAAACCGGACGAATTGCGGGCCGATATTCTCGAAGGGCACGTGTCGAGTGCGTTGTGCCACGTGGCAAACATCTCGCACCGGTTGGGATCGCCTATTTCATCTACCGAGATTGTTCGGGAACTGGAGTCGCGAAAAACCCACGAGGATCTGATCGAAGCCTTCCAGCGAGTCCGCCAACATCTGGCGGCCGACGACGTGGACATCGACAAATCGCCGTTGACGCTTGGAGCATGGCTGACGGTCGATTCAGAGCGCGAGGCTTTCGTCGACAACCCAGAGGCTAACGCGCTGCTGACGCGAGAATATCGCAAACCATTTGTCGTGCCTCAAGCCACAGAGATCTAACCCTATGACTTCGCGACCAAATGGCAACATGATGGCTAAAGGGCTAGTGGCCACCGCAAAGCGATCGCCAATTCCGAGCGCAATGCTTGTCTTGGCCACGCTGCTGGCGATTGCGAACCTCCTTGATCCGCGAAGCCTGCTGGCCGAAGAGCCGCAACCGCCAATCAAAGTGGGCATCATCGGCCTGGACACCTCGCACGTCATTTTGTTCACGAAGATCCTGAACGACCCGGCTGCGACCGGCGATTTGGCAGGCGTGAAGATCGTGGCGGCTTATCCGGGCGGAAGCGATGATCTGCCCATGAGCCGAGATCGAGTCGCAGGCTTTACCCAGCAGATTCGCGCGCTGAACGTGGAAATCGTCGATTCGATCGATCAACTGCTTTCAAAAGTCGACGTGGTAATGCTAGAGAGCGTTGACGGCCGCCGCCACCTGGAACAGGCCGAGCAAGTATTCCGTTCGGGCAAGCCGATCTTTATCGACAAACCGGTTGCCGCTTCCTTGACCGATGCGCGCGAGATCTATCGATTGGCGGAGGAGCATAAGGTTCCTTGTTTCTCCACGTCGATGCTACGTTTCGTCCCCCTCGTGCAAGAGATTCAGCGCGGCAGCGAATCAGTCGGCCAGGTTCGCGGTTGTGACGTCTTCGGTCCCTGCGCCACTGCAATGTATCATCCGAGCCTGTATTTCTATGGCATTCATGGCGTAGAGCTGCTCTTCGCCACCATGGGTCGTGGCTGTGTCTCCGTGGCCGCCGTGCAAACACCATATAGCGAGGTGGTCACCGGGATCTGGGCCGATGGCCGTGTCGGCACGTATCGGGGAATTCGCGGAAATGATCCAGTTCGATTCGGAGC
Organism: uncultured Planctomycetaceae bacterium; assembly: GCA_963793635.1. Taxonomy (GTDB): domain Bacteria; phylum Planctomycetota; class Planctomycetia; order Pirellulales; family PALSA-1355; genus CAWCAX01. The sequence continues at coordinate 1,157,444 of CAWCAX010000004.1, read as the reverse complement.
AACTGTCTTCGGCACGAAGGGAATCGTTCAGGTGAATGCGGGTGGCGAGGACAAGGCCATGGCAGCGCAGTTAGTCAGGTTCTTCAAAACGCGCCAGCCCCCGGTGAACAGCGGGGAAACAATCGACATCTTCGCGTTTATGGATGCCGCCGAAGAGAGCATACGTCAGGGAGGCAAAACTGTTTTGATGGAAGAGGTGCTGCAAAAAACGGAGAAGTAAGCGGAACCAAACCCGCCACGCCTTCTTACCACTCACCGATAGCATGTCCCCTCCCTGGCGGCCAAGTGATCGCTTCCAGTGAGCATTGGACGCTGCGTCTGCAGAGCTAGTTCTGCACCACTCCTGTTCTTGTAGCGCGTCTTACCAGACGGGTTACTAATGCTTCGCTGTCAGTCAACCACGTATCGGAGAAATGTGCGAGCGTGCTGAATCGATTTACCTTGTTTTGCCGCCGGTGTGCTGAAGTGCTATTCCCGTCCAGCTCTGAACTACGCTGCTTGACTCTTATCGTCGGACTTTGGCTTGCTGCCGTTGCGGGCGCTGAAGTAACGCCATCGGCCCCGATGTACGTCAACGTCACGGCTTTTGGCGCCAAAGGCGACGGCACGACCGACGACACCAAAGCCATCCAAGATGCTTTTGACGCTGCCCAAAAGAAGATTCGGAGTGAGCAGATTCCAGGCAGCACCTACGTCATCACAGCGCCTGTGGTGTTCTTCCCCAGCGGGAAGTACCTCATCAGCGACACCATCAATGTCGCCGTCAATGTGCAAGGCGAGGGAACTGCCATTCTCCAGCAACAAAACGCCGCGAAGGACATCTTCGCAGGCGGTTACATTTGGCGTTGGCAGCTCTCCGGCCTGACGTTCGTCCAGGGCCGACACCATCTGCACATCGGCAACAACAATATCAACACCGGGCGCATCACGATCGACAAATGCGTTTTCCAACTGGCGGCCGGCACGGCGATCAGGATTCGCGAAGGCTCCGATTCCACCGTGCTCAGTATCCGCGACTGTGTCTTTGTCGACAACGACCAGGCACTGGTGAACAACTGCGATCGGACGACCCTCTCCGACAGTTGGATCAGCAGCTCCGACAAGATGAAGGAAAAGGCCGTGATCGAGAACCGTCATGGCCATTTGGTTTTGCGAGATATTTGCGGCGTGCCTGGCGTCACCCCTGACTATGACCAGAGGTGGATTGACAATTACGGCGTGCTTTTCGCCGAGAACGTTCGCTTCGGTGGCGAAGGGGCAGGATTCACACCGGTCGTGAATTTCGCCCCTTATCGCTACGTGTATCCGATCGCACCATTTCCCGCGATAACGCTCGATTCGTGCGAAGTCTACGCCTGCGGCAATCGAAAGCGGTTCGCGGCCATCTTTTGCGAAGAGGTGCCGAATCAGATTGTAGTGCGGAACTGTCATGGCCTGACTGACCTGCCAGTGATACGGGTCGCCGAGAAGCTCGACCTCGACACCTACTTTGACAATGCCGAGAGGTTTGCCAACTGCCTGAGATTCCTGGTCGAACAAGACAATGTCGTCGTCAGTGACGCGAACCGAGACCTGCCGGAGCAAATGCGTCCCTACCAGGCCAACAAGATCATGGCAGATGCCAAGCCGAAATCGGGCCATTGGCATCGCGGGACGATAGTCTGGAATAGAAATCTCGAAGGAGTGTCGACGCCCCAGGGATATGTGAAAGCGACGGTATCTGCTGAAAAGCAGCCGCTGGGATGGCTTTGCGTGGACTCCGGCAAGCCGGGCGTCTGGCGCGAAGTGTTCGGCGTCTTCGATAAACCGATAAAGACCGCGAAAGTGCCGAAGTGAGGCATCAACGCCCGTATGAATGAGCACTACTACTGCCGCAAAGCTGGTCGCTCACTGGCGCTGAAACGGTGATGCGGCTTGTTAGCGGCGGATAAGTTCCGTGCATGATCCTCGTGATCGAAGCGGCAGATCGCGGATCAGAAACGGAATGGCGAGTGCCAAGGAATCGACAGTTTACCCCAGGAGATGGTTGCCATGCCCTATCTTGAAAAGAGTGAGAGTGACTCCAGAATCGCCAGGGTAAAGGATCTGCTGAAGGCGAAGGAGCTTGATATCGCGCTCGTGTATTACGATGAGTTCAATATCGGCAACGGCTGGTATCTGACAGGTTGGTGCCCACAGTTCGAGAGCGGCGCGGTGCTCATTCCGCGCACCGGCAAGCCGCGGATTCTCGGCGGGCCGGAAAGCGAGCCCTTTGCCAAACTCGACAGCACGATCACGGAGACCCGCAACTTTCCCGTGTTCATGGTCCCTGACGAGGAGTATCCGAACGCTAGAATCATCGACTTCCCGAAGTTGTTTGCCGAGTTGAAAAGCGAATTGAAAACCGTGCAGCGTGTCGGGCTGGTCGGCGCAGGCCGTATGCCGGCTGAGTGCCATCAGCAGATCGTCGAGGGATTCACGGGCGTGACCCTGGTCGACATCACTTCAGACTACGTTCAGCTGCGCAACAACAAGTCGAGTTGGGAGCGAATGCAAATTCGCGCTGCCTTTCAACTGGCCGATTTCGCCTACGACGCCATGAAGGCCGAAATCCGAGCCGGTGCATCCGAGATTCAGGTGGCGGCCGCCGGTGAATTCGCCGTCCGCAGTCGCGGTGCGAGCGGGTTCGGCTTTAGCGCGATCGTCGGCAGCGGCCTGCGGTCCAATGCAGTAGTGCCCACTGCCAGCTCCAAAGTGCTTGAGGACGGTGAACTGACCATGATCGGCATCGCACCGAAAGTCAGCGGATATGCGGGTGTGGTGGGCGACGCATTACCGGTCAGCGGTCGCTATACTCAAAGGCAGAAAGGGTGCATGCAACATTTGAAGGAGGCTTTCCGACTGACCAAGGCGCAACTGCTGCCAGGCAAGGTTGGCAAGGAAATTGATGCCCCGGCGCGGAGCTATTTCGACAAACACGGCTTCTCGAAATACCTCGTGTGCCCCTTCGTGCATACGATCGGCCTGCACGAGGCGGAGGCTCCCTTCTTTGGACCGAATAGCCACGATGTGCTCAAGCCGGGCATGACCGTGTGCGTGGACATCAGTTTCTTCGGACACCCTGAGTTCAACGGCGTGCGAATTGAAACTGGCTACGAGATTGCCGATCGCGGCCCCGTGCCGCTGAGCAAGACGATGAACGCCCTCTTCTGCGAGGACTGACAACCATGCGTATGAAAAAGTCCCGCAAGGGCACGTCGACGGGCACAGATCATCCCTTCGAAGTTGTGCTTGGGTTCGACATGGAAACCGACATCGGTTCGTTTACGCCGTTCTATGAAGGCGTAGAGCATGGCACGCCGCACCTTTTGCGCCTTCTGCAGAAGCATGACATTCTCGCGACATTCTTCTGGACGGGGCACGCAGCGGAGAATAATCCCAAGATGGTCCGGCGCGTACAGGATGCCGGGCACGAGACCGGTTGTCATGGTCTGTTTCACGAAACCCTCGGCACGCCGCTGTTCCCTTTGCCCAATAATTGGCCGATTCTGCCCTCGGAGGTGGAGGGTCGGCTTCGCGAGGCCACTCGGATCGTGCGCAAAGCAAGCGGCGTCCGTCCAGTGAGTTTCCGTTGTCCGCGCCTTTGGGGCAGCACCAAGGTTCTCAATGTGCTGGAGAAGTTGGGCTACTTGGCCGATGCCTCGCTACCGTTGTACTTCTTTCGGAAACAATTCGTGCCGTATCACCCCTCGGCCAAAGATTGGACGCGGCCGGGCCGAATGCGTATCGTCGAAATCCCCAACTTTTGTGACCTCAGCATGAAGAGTCACGATCCATATCAACGTGACCGCGACCAGTGGCCGCTGTTCCGGACGCAGTCGGCGGAGGCATTGATGGAGAAAGCCGACAGCTTCATTGAGTATGTACAGGCCCGCGGCAGGCGGCCCGTGCTGTGTTTTTATCTCCACCCATGGGAGTTTCATCCCATGCCGCAGGGTTCGATCGATTTCGGTGAAAGCAGCGTTAAGCCGCTGCCGTTCATCGTGAAGAACTGCGGCCCAGAGGCGGTCAAACAACTCGACCGCGTTTGTGCCATGCTCAAACAACGTGGCGGTCGATTTGTGACCGCACGGCAACTGGCCGCGGAGCAATCATGAGAGCAACGCACATGCTGAAGGCCTTTGCCAAAGCCGGGAAACGGGCGCATTTGGTAGGCGATCTCGATGCCGGGGCAATCGTCGCGCTCGACATGGAAGGGCGCTGGTTCACGGTGATGGGCGGTGAAGTGCTCAACCGCGTCAATCCGGACGCCATCGCAGGACAGAGTTTGCGCGAGCAATATCTGAACCCCGGCGGCGACGGCCTCTGGCCCGCCCCCGAGGGAACAATGTTGGGTTATCAATACTCGACGGGAGCCTGGCGGGTGTCGCCGGGGCTGCGCGGCGGCGCGTACCGCGTGATGAGGGCAGCGAACCGCAGTGTCTCGATTCTGGCTGAAGTCGACCTGGTGAATAGCCGGGGGCTTGGCGTCCCTACCATATTTCAGCGGCGGATCGCGGTGCTTCCCAGCAATCGAGCGGTCATAGTGCGCGTTGTGGAGAGCATCACCTACGTCGGTCGCACGCAGTTGCGGCGAGCCGAGTGCCTGTTGGCCCCCTGGACGCTCTGCCAATTTGATTGTGGACCGGGGTGTGAAGTCACATTTCCCTGCGAACGGAAAACGGCCGTGTGGGATCTTTATGACGACCCCAGCGATGGCCAACGAATTTGGAACGGGCGCGGTTGCAGAACTCAGACGGATGGCTCCAAGCGCTACCAAGTCGCACTCGGGGCGGAGGTGCCTTGGATCGAGTTTCGCGATCCTCGTCGCCGTCTGGTGGTTCGGCGCAAAGCCGCGCCGCTGCCGAACGGCCAGTCGCACGTCGACATCCGTGATGCGGCGCCAAACGCATCGCCCAGCAAGAAAGGTGTTCGTTACAGCATTTACAGTGATACGGCAAACTTCATGGAGATCGAAGCGGTGGGCGGCTGTCCCGCGGTCATCAAGCCAGGCGCCGAAATGAGCGTCGCAGTGAGCACGCGATTTTCGCGCACGTAGGTCCGTCGTATCTCCCACCCGATGGCGATTGTCTAGCGGTCGCCGACAACGAAAATATTTGCCGGCCTCGGCGGACTGCATGGAACAGCTATTCGGAATTATTCTTCATTCGATCGGTGGTCTATCCTCGGCCAGCTTTTATGTGCCTTCTCACAAGGTGAAGAAATGGGCCTGGGAAACTTACTGGATCACGTTGGGCTTTGTGGCCTGGATCATCATGCCAACGATCGGCGGCTTGCTGACAACCCCCGATCTCTCAGGCATTCTCCAGGACAGCCCCGGCAGCAGCCTGGTCTGGTCGTACGCGTTCGGTGTTCTGTGGGGGTTTGGCGGCCTGATGTGCGGTCTGGGGCTGCGCTACGTCGGCATCTCGCTCGGACAGTCGATCTCACTCGGCATGTGCGCGATCATCGGCACGCTCGTCCCTGCGGTTGCCGACCATAAAGTCGACGTGCTTTTTTCCACCGTCCCCGGCGAGGTTGTTTTGTGCGGCTTGCTCGTGTGTGTGGCAGGCATCGCATTCTGTGGGTACGCGGGGGTGTTGAAAGAGCGACTGCTTACGACCGAGCAAAAGAAGGAGTCCATCGCGGAGTTTGCCCTCGCCAAGGGGCTCACTTTGGCCGTTCTCGGCGGTGCCATGAGTGCCTGCATGGCCTTGGCCATCAGGGCGGGAGATCCAATTGCCGCCGCAGCCGTCAAGGCCGGAAGTGCCAAGGTCTTCATGAACATTCCGATCTTTGTTTTGGCAATGGCTGGTGGATTCACGACTAACTTTGCCTTTGCCATGATTCTCAGTACCAGGAACAAGTCATTCGGCGACTATGTTCTCCGTCCAAGATCGACGCTGCTCCTCAACTACTTCCTGGCTGGCCTCAGCGGCCTGTTGTGGTACGGGCAATTCTTCTTCTACGGAATGGGTACCACCAAGATGGGCAAGTTCGACTTCGCCAGTTGGAGCATCCACATGGCATCCATCATCATCTTCAGCAATCTCTGGGGACTGTTTCTTAACGAGTGGACGCTGGTCGATCGGCGAACGCGAGCGTATCTGTGGCTGGGCATCGTCACGCTCGTTGTTTCGGTCATTTTGATCGGCGTTGCAAACAACCTGGCAGGCGACTTGTAGCGAATACCAGAGTTCTTGCCGATTTGGCGGGCAGCAACAAACCAGTCAGGCTTTCAAGGACATAAAGACAATGACGCATCGCTGGATCTTCAAAGCTTCGCTGTGCGCCATACTCGGCTGCTGGCCGGTTGGCGAATTGGCTGCGGAAGTCTCATTGCCGCACGGCAGTGCTCCCGCGGCTATTGTGTCCCGGTACTTTCCCGATCGCGTCCACGAGCTCGTCTGGCGCAATTGGAATGCAGTCGAGCCGGCCAAGCTGGCAAAGCTGTTGGGCGCGTCGGCGCGGGACATCACCGCCATGGCAGAATCCATGGGTCTGCCGCCGGCCGACGAAATTCCAAAAGAAATCCAATCGTGCGGCTATATCACGCTGATCCGGCGCAATTGGCATCTCTTGCCTTACGAGCAACTGTTGGAACTCGTGGAAATGACGCCGGAGCAGTTGGCGTTCGCACTGCGGGAGGATGATTTTCTGTGGCACAAACTTGGCCGATTGAAGCCCAAATGCGAGCCCTTGCACTACGAAGCGACCGATGAGTCCGCCCATCGTCGTGCCGCCGAAATCAAACAAGTGGTCGAGCAGGAGTTCGGTGACGAGATTCGTAGCCCGGCCGAACCACGGTTCCATTTCCTCAAGCAGTTCAACGGTCCGACCATCCAGCCGATGGTGTCCGCTTTGCCTGCGTTGGGCGGCGATCAAGCGCTGTCGCTGCGATTTATCTATTCCTATTTCGCGGTCTACGGTGACCCGTTGTCGAATCCAGGGCTGGATCCTTATCCCGACGGGCTCTTGCAGCAACTGTCGGCCTTGGGAATCAACGGTGTTTGGCTGCACGTGGTGCTACGCGATTTGGCGCCCGGCGGGACGGCATTTCCTGAGTTTGGTGCCGGCCACGAAAAGCGTTTGGCCAACCTTGAGGCCATGGTCCAACGGGCAAAGAAATGCGGCATCGGTGTGTACCTCTACATTAACGAGCCGCGTGCGATGCCGGAACAATTCTTTCAGGCTCGCCCCGAAATGGCTGGCGTGCGCGAAGGCGAGTTTACGGCCCTCTGCACTTCGCATCCAGTGGTGCGTCAATGGATCGGCGACGCACTGGCGCACGTGTTTCGTCGAGTGCCGGACTTGGCTGGCGTGTTTACCATCACTGCCTCGGAGAACCTGACCAACTGTGCTTCCCACGGCAAATGGCAGGCCTGTCCGCACTGCAAGAGTCGCAGCGATGCAGAAATCATTGCAGAGATCAACGCAGTGATCGAAGAGGGTGTTCATCGCGGCAATCCGCGGGCCAAGGTGCTCGCATGGGATTGGGGCTGGCGCGGTCATGGCGATGCACCGGACATCATCGTGCGCCTGCCGAAGTCGACATGGCTGATGTCGGTGAGCGAATGGGGACTGCCTGTCGAACGCGGAGGAATCAAGTGTTCGGTGGCCGAATACTCCATGTCCGTCGTTGGGCCAGGCCCGCGAGCAACTCGCCATTGGAAACTTGCCAAGGCAGCCGGGCTGAAGACTGTCGCCAAGGTGCAGTTGAATAACACCTGGGAGATGTCGAGCGTGCCCTATCTGCCCGTAATGGACCTGGTGGCCCAACACTGCCACAACCTAACGTCGGCCGGAGTCGACGGGATGATGTTGAGCTGGAGTCTGGGCGGATATCCGTCCCCGAACTTGGAGATTGCCGCCCGATTCTGCGCCACATCAACGCCCACCGTCAACGAAGTGCTCAGCGCGGTGGCTGCGAAGCGATTTGGAGCCGAAGGCGCTCTGCTGGCGCAAAGCCTGGACCGCGTTCAGCACCGCATTTCAGGAGTTTCCGTATGGCTGTGGGCTCTATTCCACCCCCGTGCAAATGGGGCCGGCCAATCCTCTCTATCTAGAGAAGACCGGGTTCGCGGCAACGACGGTCGGAATTCCTTACGACGATGTAACGGCATGGCGCGGATCGTATCCCGTCGACGTGTTCGCTGCTCAATTCGAAAAGATCGCTGCGCTCTGGCGGCCAGGCATTCCCGATCTGAAAGCAGCCGTGGAAAAGTCCCCGTCTGATCACCGTAGCGAATGTCAAGCCGAACTACGTTTTGCCGAGGCGGCGTGGATTCATTTCCAGTCCGTTGCAAACCAGACACGCTATGTGGTTGCCCGCGACAAGCTGGCACAATCCGCAAAGACACTCTCGCCTGAGCAGCAGCAAGCGCTACGCGATGAAATCAGACGATGTCTGGAATCCGAGATTGGCTTGGCCCGCCAGCTCTTCACACTCACGCGAGAGGATTCACGAATCGGCTTCGAAGCATCGAACCATTACTACTATCTCCCGCTGGATTTGGTGGAAAAGGTGATCAATTGCCGCTGGCTCCTCGATCACTACGGGCGGCAATAACTGTGCCTCGGGTGTATCTCTCCGACTAGCACCACGAGGAAGCGGAGCTCCCGGGCCACCGGGGACCGCTCGAATTCACGGGAAACGAAGGGAAGGCCATCGACGGCCTTGCGGCCGTGTGTCGGGGGCGAAAAGGCTGCCCTGGGAATGAATTCCCTCGTTACTACTGCCGGCAGGAGCTGGCAGATGAACTCGGGGTGGATTCTTCCCAGGAATTCATTCATCCCTCCCAGTATTGCCATGATTCCTTCTTTAGTTGGTTTCCGGTCCTCGGATTATTCCAGCGTCGAGACCGTCGGACGGACTGGCTCCCCTTTAGGGGAGCCGTCCGACGTCCGACGCTAATCCTCGGAGCCTTTCTGGCACCAACGTCGGACGATCGTCGGACGAGTCCGAGTCCGACGCTCTACGGCACTGTTTACGAGCGAGAAACCATTGTCGGATGATTGTCGGACCCGGGAAAAGTGTCTGTCGTCCGACACTCAATAGCGCCGGACACATGTCGGACTCGGGGGGAATTATTTCGTCCGACGCTCATTACGCTCCCCGACCATTCGCCGCCGGCAACCGGACGCACTCGTAAGAGCGGCCTTTGATCTTGTCGATGTGGCATTCAATGATGCCTCGCCCTACCAGCAGGTCGGTGATCTGCTTGATTCGCTTGCTGTTCCAGTTCAGCTCCGTCCGCAGCGCATTCCTGCTAATTGGTCCGCCCTCGGCAGCCAGCCGTTCCAGGGCTTTGAGTAGGTCGTTTTCCTCGCTGCCCTGCCTGCGTTGCGTTGCTGCTTGTTCGACCTGCCGGATGTCGGCGTGGTTTCGGAAGTCGAGGATGTCCCATCGGGCGACGTCGCCCTGGGCGGTTTCGATCACGTTTTTGATGTCTATCTGGAATCGTTCGCCGCGGGAGTTGGCCCGGCCGCCGGCGACGATGTTGAGTTCGTGGATGCCGTCGTGGGTGTATTCGGTGGCCCGGCGGATGAGAATCCACTGGCCCGCAAACTCCGGTCCGCCGGCTTGGGAAAGGTCGTCCAGTTCGCCCCAGCCGTGTCTTTCGCCCTTGCGGTTGAAGTGGTGGACGAGGACGAGTGTGGCTCCGGCCTCGGTGCAGACCCGTTTGAGTGCTCCCATCAGGCTGCCCATCCCGTGGATGTCCGACGAGGCGACTTTGCTGGTGGTGGAGAGGAGTCCCATGTACAGCGGGTCGATAAACACGACTTTGGCTTGTTGTTCGGCGATTTCGTTCTTGAGCCTGACCAATTCCTCGGCCCGGCTGGCACAGGGGGGTTGATCGTGGACGCCGAAGTTCGTTCCGAGCTGCTCGTGGCTGATTCTTCGGGCGTTGAGAATCGCGGTCAGATGGTCGCAGACGACTAATCCGTCGCTTTCGGCCGAGTAGTAGAGGACTCGTTGTTGTATGGCTTGGTATCGGTCGAGAAACTTGGTACCGGTGGCGATGCTGACGGCCAGGTCGATCGAAATCAGCGTCTTGAGCACTTTCGGCGGGCCGCCGATCATCATGGGTTGATCGGCGGCCAGGATCTTGTCGACGATCCAGCGTTTCGATCGATCGAGCTTGAGCAGGTCGGCGTAGTGCAGGATGCGGCTCGGCTTTGCCTCTTGGCCGATGGCGTCGGCCTCGTCGAGCAGCTCTCGGAGGGGTCCGCTGTCGCCGCGCGCGATGGCTTCGATTGCCGCCCGGTCTTTGACGATTCGTCGGATCGCCTGTTTCTTGGCCCACTCGGTGATGGTCCGGCGGATGTTCGGAAGGTCGCGAGCGGGAAGCGGCTCCAGCAGCTTCAACACGTTCTCGTAGCCGCCGTTGACGTCGGAGTCGTCGATGCTCAAGTCCCGGACGAGGAACGCGCGAAAGGACTTTTCGGTCGGCACTAAGCCGTCACGGTCCCGAAACCGCAACAGCTCCGCGATCAGGTACTGTTGCTCCAGGGCTCGGAAGTGCTCCGGCCGGATGAACGCCAGAAATGACTCCATCTCGCCGGGATACGTGACGAAGGCGCGGACGACGTAGTCCGGCGGCAGACCAGCACATAGGTTGGGCTCATCGTCGGGATGGGCAGGCAGGCTAATCATAGTCACCTCGATATCTAAAGAAACAGCGATGGGTGCGAATCAGCAAACACCCATCGCTGCTCTGTAGGCATCGAGTTGTCGCTGGTTCAAATACGTGCGGTTGGGTTCCGTATGCCTACAGACCCCATCGCACGTGGTAGCTTTGCCCCTACATACGCGTGGCTCAGTCGCCGTAGGTGCCCCTTAGCCGGACGTCCGTAAGCGGTGCGGCCCAGAGCGAACCTGGATAAATGCTCGGAGGTCAATTCTGAGATGCCACGAGCTTGTACTCACTCGTGTACTCACGCGGTGTGTCGCGGGGCGTCCCTGGGTGTCGCGGTTTGGCACGACTCCCCTGTCCCGTTGACTCGGGCGCCACGGGCTTTTGTCGTATTGTGGCATCGTGTGGCGTGCGATGTCGCGGAGTGTCTTGATGTATTTTTTCGTATCTCTTAATCAGAGGGTTGTTGGTTCAAGTCCAACAGGGAGCACTTTGCAAGCCACGAATCCACAAGGGTTTGCGGCTTTCTTCTTTTTGCAGCTGGGGGCGATTTTGGGTCACTGTTACCCAAAGTGTTACCCAAAACCAGTTCAAGCGGCCAACAACCGAACAACTAGAGGGTAACGGCACTTATAAGGCTCCTTTGTCTCAGCGAGTCAGCATTCCTTTGAGCGTGGCGATCTGCACGTCGAAGGTGCCGATGTCGTCTTGCCGGATCCGCCGGATGCCCGGCTCGGGATCGGGCAAGCTGAGTCCTTTTCAGACACTGAGAATCCGGCCGCGCACGGCGGTGACAGCCTTGAAGGCCGGGTGTCGAGCAGCTTTTTGCCGGCTGAAAGGAACTCGCCTTCGGCCCCGAAAGTGTCGGCAGCCTGGGCTTCTTGTTCGGCAGTGAGCGTTTTGCGAACGCCGAACCATGTAAACGCGATGCGGACAGCAGCCATCGTGGCGCGAAGTCGGGTGGCGGGGTTGGTTCTCGTGGGCGTCGAGGGCTCATCGAGCAATATGCTCGCCATAATGTTGAACTTCTGAAAGAAGGTTTGTAAATAAGGGATTGGTCAAGCAGCAAACGCCGCCCGCCGTGTGCTCACGAATTCGTCAGCGTCGAACGACTCGATGCCGCCGGCAGTGATCAAGCGGCGCTCCGCCGGAAAATTCGCCGAGCCGCAGTTTGGAGCAGGTGGTGGCGTAGGTCAGCAACCAGGACTCACGTGGCCGAAACTGACGCAGGAACTTCTGCGTCAAATATGCGACCCGATCGGGATCGCCGCCCTGCTCGGCGTAGACCCAGAGATGCCGGCCGAGTTCCTGATCTTTCTGGAACTCGTACTCGAACCCGGCGTCGTCGTCGCTGTCCACGTCGGGTAAGTCCCGGAAGGCCCGACCGCCACACCAAGTAGCGTCTGCCGTCGACAGGTCGTCGGGCATTTCGTCCTCGGCGTACTCGCGGTCGCCGAACACGTAGACCGTTTCCAGTTGTCGCTGGAGCCAGTCATGATCATCGATCGACAGGTGGCCGGACGATGCGGCCCGAGTTCAAGCTGCCGTCGAAGCGGCCAAACCCTCGGCCAAGCCAGGGTATTGAATTGGATCGAGAGACATCTGGCATTCCAAAATCGATCGCCGCACGCAAGCACTTCTGCCGAAAGGTTCCGCTTCCGCCGGCCTTGCATCTGGCAGAGCTCGGCGTCAAACTATTCTAAGAAACTTCCGTTGTCCCGCATTTGTCCTACCTGTCGCTTGTCCGCGGCGTGAGTAAGCACGCTCGGTCCCCGCCCGATGCACTCTGCTTAGGAGTCCGTCAGTCATGCAAACCGTTTTACGGCTTGCGTTAATCCGCAATTCGGTCTTCGCGGTTGTCTTCGTCCAAGGGTTTGGCGCCGCGCTCGACGCCCGACCGCTGGACAGCGCGATCACCAAGGCCGATGTCGACTTGAAGGCCAGCGGGTCCTGGCAGGATGGCAAGGCAAAAGCGGTCGATCCCGACGTGCTCTGGGACGTGCTGGGACTGAGCGTGAAAACTGCAGAACGCGCCTGGTCTGCCGGCGCTATCACCAACGGCGCGCCCGCCTCGCTGCGCTACGTCGTGGCCTTCAGGCGGCCGATTGCGATCGGGTCAATCTTCGTGCAATCCTCAGCTCAGCGGCTGGGAATATTGAAGGCGGACGCGGCATTTCCGCCCGACGCTCGAGACGAGTCGGCGTGGGTTTTTCCGCCGCCGGCGGCCCATCAGGCGGGCGCGGTCGTTTACACCCTCCCAGCCGGCTCGTCAACCCGTGCCCTGCTGCTGGTCGACGGTCGTGAAAGCGGCGCTTCGAGCCTGCGCGGACTGACTGTTTTCAAAGATCGCTGGCAGAATCTGACGCCGGCGGCACTCGCCTACGCGGGGCACGAGTACACGATTCCGGACTCCCCCAACACTTTTTCTGCATCGAACGTGACCGAGGGCAGCGGCGACTGGATCAGCTCGGGTGTGGATACGAAAGGCCAAGTCAGCACGCCGGCCATCAACGACGTCAATCCGGAGTGGTTCATGCTCACTTGGAACCAACCGCAGGTGATTGGCGGTCTGTGGCTGGATGGCAACCTGGCCACGGTCACGATCGACTCGTATGCCGGCCCCGATTCGGTCAATCCCGCGCGTGGGCACTCCCCGCGAATGGCGGCGCGTGAAAAAGCTGGCCCAGCACACCGACCGAGGGCTCTGGATCGATCTTGATGAGCCGATTCGCACGCGCGGATTGCGATTGAACATCCTCAAGACCGAAAGGACGCCGCGAATTGCCACGATCCGCGCCCTGCACGTGCTGGGCGAAGCGGCGAACCAACCACCGACCGACGCGGTGGCCGGCAGCCAGACTCCGCACAGCGCCGACTCCGATCCGCCACCGTTCCGATTTCCCTTTCAGCTCGGCGCCGGCGGCAACATGACCCTGGTTGTGAACGATGCCCAGGGGAATCGGGCCCGAAATCTGCTGACCCGTGAACTGGCCGACTCCGGCGCGCACCAGCAAACTTGGGATCTCAAGGATGAAGAGGGCAAATTCGTCGGCGTCGGCCAATACGAGTGGCGGGCGATCAGTTGGCCTCAGTTGCAGACCAAATACGAATTCACCGTGTACCCCAATGTTTCGCAAAACTCGCCCGCCAGCACTCCCTGGCTGACCGGCGCCAGCGGCCCGGGGGGTTGGATGGCCGACCACACGCCGCCGAGTTCGGTTTGTGCCGTCGGCGAGCGTGTGTATCTCGGGTCCGAAGTTGCCGAGAGCGGCGTGTCGCTGATCGAATGCGACCTGACGGGCAAGAAGCTGTGGGGGCAGTCGTTCGTTCGGTGCCTGGACCGGTCCCCGCCGCATGGCCGCCGACGGCAAGACGCTCTTTGTCGCTTCGCCCATCTTGGGCGAGCGGGCGGACAACGTCTGGGCCGTGGACATTGCCACTAAGGAAGGCCGCACGCTGATGTCCGTCGCGCCGACCGCCGAGCGCAATCGAGGGATGACGGGATTGGCGGCCCGTAATGGCAAGTTGGCGATGTCGGTCGCGGCGCCCGCCGCATCTGCTCGTCAACGCCGCCGTGGCCGATGACGTGGATCTGGCCGCGAGCTATCCGCTGCAGCGACCGGAGCGCGGGCCCCGTTTCAACGGCGAGATTGTTCCCAAGCCTCAAAGAGACTTCCTGCGTTTGTTCCGTCTGATGGACTCGCCGCCGGGCATGGACGTCGAAGGGAGCCTGGTTTGGTTGCAATCGCTGAGCAGTGCTTTGCCCCGGCAGCACATTGTGTTGGCGTTCAAGCGGCCGGTGCCGCTGGGAAGCGTCGCTTTTCCGGCCCCCGATTCCAAAGACGTGCAGGTCGAGTTGAGCGTGCTCAAGCCCGATGCGCCTTATCCGCCCAACGTCGACGATCCGCGGCAGTGGATCGTGTTTGCCAGGCAGGCCGACGACGCCTGGAATGTGCTGCCGGCTCCGGACAACACGCTGACCCGGGCGCTGCGGATCACATTCGTCAAGGGGGGGCCGAAAGACGATTTCCTGGCCGCATCGACGCAGGACCGCGATACGCCGGACATCGACGGCAGCCTGGACAGCTGAGTCCGGCGCCAAACCATCGCTCGTCGAGTTCGGCACGAAGCGCGAGGGCTGGTTGGGTCGCTTGGAAGGAATGAAGCTGCTCCGGAGCCGCTTCCGGAGCGTCTTGTCGGAATCCACGATCCGGGTCAACTCGGGCAAGGTCGACCCCACTGGCCAGTGGGACGCCCAGCGCGACGAACCGCTGAGCGAAGCAAACCCCGGCATCTACGAGATCGAGTGGGCGTCGGCGCGGAGGGTCCGCGGGCTGGCGATCAAGGAGATCGACGGCAAGACAACCAAGATCGACGTCTACACGGGCTCGGACACGGGACCGATCGACATCGCGTCGACCGATGGCTGGGAGACCGTCGGCGAGCACCAGCCGATGCGCCGGAACCATCACACTGGCTTCTATCGCGACAACCACGCCGCGCGCTATCTGGACGACTATGTCGACTTCGGCCGCGACATATCGACCCGCGCCGTTCGGCTGCGCGTGGTCGCGCAGTGGGAAGACAACGGCGGGCTGGTCGAGGAAGGAATGCGCCGTGACTTGGGCGGACTGACGATCGACCCGCGACGCTGCCGCGTTTTCGGCGTCGCGCCGGTAGAGTATCTCGGCGGCGAACCGCCGATTGATCCGCTGGGCAGCCGACGGATCGAGATTTACGACGCTGCAACCGCCAAGCTCGAACAGGAATTGCCGATCGACCGCCCCGGCCAGATTGCTTTCCATCCCGGCGGCGAACTGTTCGCGATTTCCGGATCGAAGATCGTGCAGGTCGACCGCCGCGGAGGCCCTCACCGGCAGTTTGTCACCGATCTGGAGAAACCTGTCGATCTGGCGTTTGACTCCGCCGGACAATTATATGTCTTCGACGCCGGGGCGGATCGACAGAACGTGCGGGTCTACGACGCCAAGGGCAAGCTGGTGCGATCGATCGGCAAGCCCGGCGGATTTCGAACGGGCGCCTGGGATCGGGAGCGGATGGCGACGGTCAACGATATCGACGTGGATAGCGCCGGGCAGCTCTGGGTTGTCGAGAGCAACGTCGTCCCGAAGCGGATCACTCTCTGGTCGACGCAGGGCGAATTCAAAACCGAGTTCTTGGGCAACACGCCCTACGGCGGCGGCGGCGTCCTCGATCCGTACGACAAGAGCCGCTTGTTCTTCAAATCGGTCGAGTTCCAGCTCGATTGGAACTCTGGCCGATCGAAGCTGAAGAATCTGCTCTGGCTGGGTGAAACCCAGCCGGGCGAAGTGCCGATCCAAATTGGTGAGCACACTTACCTGGTGACCCGCGCGGAAGTGGCGTCCTCAGTCGTCATGCCTTGCGGAATCGTCTACCTGTATGAGAAAGACCACTTGAAGTTGGCGGCCGCCATGGGGTCCGCCGCCAAGTTCCCGCCGCTCAAGCGGCCCGAGTTGCTGGCCCAACTTCGCGGCACGCCGCTGACCGGCCTGAAATTCATCTGGTCCGATCGGAACGACAACGGCGAGGTCGACTTCGACGAAGTCGTCTTTTCGCCGCTGGACGATCTGGGCGGACTGACCGACTTCAACCGCGACCTGGGTATTCAGGCGGGAACGTTGCGCTTCGAAGTCAAGCAGTTCCTTCCCAGCGGCGTGCCGATTTACGAAGAGCGGCAGTTCCCCGGTTTGAAAGGTCGCATTCTGTACCGGCTCGACGACGGAAACTTTTATCGCATGGGCGACGATCCGTGGGTCAAGGAGGCCTTGCTCGCGCCCGACGGCAAGGAACTTTGGACCTATCCGCAGGAGGGCGCCGGCGTGCGGAGTCTGCGGACCTTTGGACCCTGGAAACGGAGCCAGATCGTATCGCAGTTCCAAATCGCTGGGCATGAAACGGCGCCGAGTGGAGACCTGGGCGAGTTTGTCGTCGTGCATGCGAATATGGGCGCCTGGAATATCTGGACCCACGACGGACTGCTGGTCGGACCGCTGTTCCGCGACCTCCGCGATCCCAAGGTCCGCCCCTGGAGCATGACCAAGCACGACCGCGGAACGCTGCTCGAGGATATCACTCCCGGGGAAGAGCACTTTGCGGCCTATCTCTGCTTGTCGCAACAAGACAATAAATATTATGCCGTCGCGGGGCACAACCACATCAGCGTGCTGGAAGTGCTCGGGCTCGACCAATTCCAGCGCACCAGCGGCAAGTTCAAGGTCTCGCCCGAGGATTTGCGAAAGGCCGAGACCTGGGCCGAACGAAAGGAACAGCAGACAATTTATCAGCGGGCCCCGGTTGTCGATTGCTACCGCTTGACAGCGCCGCCAAAGATCGACGGCAAGCTCGATGATTGGGAAACGGCCAGCGCCGAGATCGACAAGTCGGCGGATTTCTTTATGGGCTACGATGATGCGCACCTGTACCTGGCCTACGAAGCGCATTATCTGGGTCCCTTCAAGAATAGCGGCCAGCAATGGGATCGAGCGTTCAAAACCGGCGCTTGCGTCGATCTGCAGATCGCCACCGATCCCTCGGCGGCCGAGGACCGCACCGCGCCGGAGGCGGGCGACCTGCGGCTGCTGATGACCTACTTGCGGGACAAGCCGACGGCGGTACTTTACCGTCCGGTTGCGCCGGGCGTGCCGGCCCAGGAGAAATGGCGAGTCGTGTCCCCGGTGGCCGAGGCAACCTTCGACTCGGTGGTCCAACTGCACGACGTGAAGATGGCCCGCACCGAAACGCCGCACGGCTACATCGTCGAAGCGGCGGTACCGCTGGCGACTTTGGGGCTCGAGCCAACGGCCGGCCTGCGGTTCAAGTTCGACTGGGGTCTGCTGGTGGCCGGCCCGGACGGCCACGAGGTCCTGCGGCGTCTGTATTGGGCCAACAAGGCCACCAGTAGTGTCTCGGACGCGCCCACCGAGGCTCGCATTCACCCCAACCTCTGGGGCCATGTCCGCTTTCTCGACCGCAATCAAAAGTCGTCGGACACCCGTCTCGACTCGGTCGAGATCAATCCCCGGTCCGGGAAAAAGCCCAAGGATTTGGCCAAAGACGTCGACGACATTCTCGAAACGCTCGAGGACAACAAGCGGTGAGCTGTTCGATTTTCGTCAATCAATAGTCCGAGATCGAGCCGTCGCGCAGGCGGCCGTGCACCGGCCATTTCCAGGGGTACGGGGTCTTGGAAAGCTTTTCCAGGACCGCTTCGTCGATCTCGACCCCCAAGCCGGGCCCCGGCGGCAAAGCGACGTATCCCTCCTTGTCCACTTCCCAGGGCATGCGCACCAGGTCCTTGGGCGAGATGCCCGGGTAGACCTCGTGAATCAACAAATAGGGCACCGCGGCACTGGCGTGCAAACTTGCCGAAACGCCCAGTAGCGACGCCGTGCAGTGCGGCGCCAGCGGCACGTTGAACACTTCGGCCAACGTGGCGATCTTACGCACCTGGCTGATGCCGCCGGTGTGCGCACAGTCGGGTTGCAAAATGTCGATGCAACGGTTGGTCAGATAGTCGATCATGCCCCAGATCGTCCGATCGCGCTCGCCGGTGGCCATCGGAATATCGATCGATTGCTTGAGCCGCCTGAAGACCTCGATGTTGCCGGGCACGGCCACCTCTTCCAGGAACAGCAGATCGTACGGCTTGATTGCGGCGGCCAGTTGAATCAATGTCGCCGGCGGCACGGCGCAGTGAGCATCGAACATCACGCTGCCATCGGGGCCCACTTTCTCGCGTGCCGCTTTGACGCCTGCCACCATGCGTTCGATGTCGGCCGGGTTGCCCGAGTGCTCGTAAATCCCGTTCGGCGGCACCTTGAGCGCCTTGTCCGTCGGATAAATGCGGATGCGGTCGCGGCAGGGGCCGCCCAGCAGGCGGTAGACCGGCACATTCCAAAGCCGGCCGGTGATATCCCACAAGGCCGAGTCGATGGCCGCGATGGTGTGGACCATGAACGGTCCGCCGCGAATATCGCGATGCGCACGGTAGAGTTTTTGCCACAGATATTCGATTCGCGTGGGATTCTCGCCGTCCAACAGCTCGAACAGCGAATTGGCCAGCGCGCTCGTGATGTCGGGGTTCGAGCCGGTAATTTCCCCCCAACCGGAGATGCCATGGTTGGTTTCGATTTTGACGAAGACTTTGGCTTCGGCGCGCCTGGCGGTGAGTTTCTTGATCCGGATCGAAGAGCTGCGATCCTCGACGTTGACGCCCGGATTGTTTTGCTGGCCGATCGCCTCCGACAGGAACATGCCACCGGCCAGCGCCGCCAGGGCGCCCACTACATCGCGTCGACCCACGAGCTGCGATCTGAACGAACGATCCATGATGCGTTCTCCAAGTTAAGATTGAGGGTTCATTCAGTACACGGGCCGGCTATCGCTCGCGGCGGTGCGGGCGTGCCGCAGGTAGTGCGGCTCGAGCATGCCGGCCGATTCAAGCCAACCCGACAGCGATCGATCGTCGCGCAAATGTCGGCCGCCTTGGCGGGTCTTTCGCCGACCGTCGCCGCCGGCGCATCGGATTGGCCGTACACGCAGCCCCAACAAGCGCAACGGAGAGGTGTATCATTTGGGGATCGGCGCCAGGCGAACGGTTCGCAAGTCGAACAGCGCCTGCGCCAACGGTTTCTCCACACCAACGATCAGCGTTTGCTCGCCGGCTGAAAGCCGGATCGTTCCGATTTCCACGTCGCGATAGCTATCCCAAGAGTCGGTGCCTCGAACCGTGCCGGTCAGTCGTTGATCGCCGATTTGGAGCCAAAACGAGTTGCCCTCGGTGCTGTTTTCGCAGGCGTAGTCGAGCACTACTTTGTATTGCCCGTCGGTCGGGACATGGACGGCCCAGCCGGCCCAGTCGTCCGCGGTGCACCAAAAGCCGAGATTCTGATACTTGGCCTCGAAGACTAAGGTGCTGCCATGAACGTTCGCCGCGCTGGCCGGCAATTGCAGCGAACCATCGCCGGCGGCCTTAACCAGCCGCGGCTCGTTGCCGGCAAATTGCTTTGGCGGCGCGGCCGCCGCCCCGCTCACGTAGCCGATCAGATCGGCCAGATCTTGATCGGAAACATCCTTTTCCAGCCCCTCGGGCATCAGCGATTTTCCGGTGTTGCGCAGCGCTTCGAGTTGCTTGCGCAGCACGACCTGCTCCTTGCCTTCCTGCATCCGCAGGGTCAGGCTGTCGCCGCTTTCGGCCGCCAAGACACCGGAGAACTGCCGGCCATCGTCGAGTTGGGCCAGGTACGTGACGTAGCGGTCTTCCACGGCCCGGTTGGGGTCCAGAATTGCGATCAGCAGGGCTTGCGGGGACTTGTTCCCCACGGCGGCCAGGTCCGCGCCGACGCTGTACCCCTCGCCGTCCAGCCGATGACACGCCGCGCAGCGCTTGAGAAACACTTCCCGGCCGTGAGCTTTGTCGGCGGGCAGATTCAACGCCGACTGGTGCTCGTCGACAACCTGCGAGCGCGGGCCCGAGTCGGCGGCCAGAAGTTTTGCGGCTCGGGCGCGGTTCTCGGCAGAGCCGGTGGAAGTCAGCTGTTGCCGCCGAGCGGCATCGATTTGGCTGGCCGCGATGGCGCCGCTTTCGATCCGATCCAAAAGCGGCACCGTCCAGATTTCGCGGCTGAGCAGCGTATCGAGCACCTGCAACCTGAGGGCCGGGCTATAGGTGGCCCAACCCGCAAGCAGATGCTCGGCCGCCTCGATCCGACTGGACCGCGCAACGGCGCGGATCGTGGCGGATTGAATCTGCACCGGTTGGCGCGGGTCGACCAGCGCGATCAGCAGTTGGAAGTCTTGCGGATCGCCGTTCTCGGCCAACAAGCCCACGGCCGCCTCGCGTGCCTCATGGGAGGCGGTTTCGTCCGCGATCCGCTCGCGCGCGGCGGCGAACATGGCCTCCAATCGCGCGATCGCCTGGGGGTCAAGCACGTCGGAGAGCGGCACGCTGCCCGCGCCGCAGTTCGGCCAGGGCCGAGGCCAGGGCAATGTTCTGCCAGTCGGCAAAGTTCCCGTCCACCGGCGTGCCGATCAGCTCGATGGCTTTGCCGAGAGCTTCGCGACTGCCCAGGGCAGCCGCGATGGAGAGAAATTTCGGAAGCAAGTCGGTGGCCGCCGGCTTGGCCGCCAGCAGGCGCGCCAGCACCGCGGGCAGGTTCGACTGATCGACCGAGCTGAGCAGCGCGGCGTCGAGGTAAGGATCGCCCCGATGCCGGACCGTCAACTGGCCTAGCGCGTCGCCGGCTTTTTGGTCGTGCCACTCGCCCAGCGTGTACGCCAGTTGCATGAGCACGTCGGGATCCTTGTCGTCGACCAATGCCAGCAAGGCGGTGCCCAACTTCGCATTGGCGGCCAGCCGCGGTTCGGCCAATCGAACCGCGGCCGCGCGGACTTGCGGATCGCGATCGGCCAATGCGGCCACGATCGAACCGTCGGCAAGGACATTCAATCCCGCCAGGGTCCAGAGCGCCTGAACGCGCACCGCGGGTCGCGCAGGCGCCCTCGGCCAGCCGCGCCAGCGCCGCGGCTTCGCTTTTGTCCGCACGCCACATCAAGACTTGTTGCACCCGGTCGCGCTGCGTGCCGCCCGGCGAATCGAGCTGGGCCACAAGGTCGGGCGTGCTCAGTTTGTCGAGCCGCTCGAAGCGGCGGGCCGGCTTGTCCACCGGCACGACCCGATAGATGCGGCCCTTGTCGTGCCCGGCCCGCAAGTCGAGCTTCGCCTGCACGTCCGCGGGGATCCACTCCGGATGCTCGATCACGTGGCGATACATGTCGGCCAGCCACAGGGCTCCGTCGGGACCCGTGCGGACCATTGCCGGTCGGAACCAGTTGTCGGTCGAGCTCAGGAACTCCGATTCCCGCTCCGTGGGCGCCGGAGCAGCCTTGAATATCAGCCCCTCGCGTGACAGCACTTCGCGATGCACCAGATTATGCACGGGATCGCACACGAAATAGTTTCCTGCCATGTCGGCGCCAAGCAAATCATCGCGATAGACCATCCCGCTGCAGGCCGATGTGAAATGGTTGGCGGATTCCGGGTAGTTGAACCGCGCCACCGTGCGGCTCAGCGGATGCAAGAGGGTCGAAGCGTTGACGACTTGCACCCACGGAGCCGGAGGCGCCACATGCGGGTTGCGCCGCAAGTAACGATCGTCGAGCAGAAACTGATAGCCGGGCTGCGCACTGCTGACGCCGAACCAATGGTCGAAGTCGTCCCGATTACGCCCAAATTGCGTCATGCCGGTGACGGTTCGAATGTCTCCCTCATCGGGCCGAATCTGCACGTCGCGAGCGCTGATGTCGACTTCCTGACCGGTCTTCGACGAACGAATCTTGCCGCCGCTGTCGCCGTTGGCCAGGTGGACCCAGCCATCGAGCGCCCAGCGCAATCCGTTGACGCGGTGCTGCTGGTTTCCCTCCGACAAATCCCTCGAACAGCACCTGCCGCTCGTCACACTTGCCGTCGCCGTCGGTGTCGCGGGCAAAGAACACCTCGGGCGCGGCGGTCACCAGCACGCCATCACGCCAAGCCATGACCCCGTTGGGGAAACTGATCTTGTCCAGAAACAGCGTCGACTTGTCGAACTTGCCGTCCCCATCGGTGTCTTCGAGGTAGCGCACTCGGCCACCGGGCGCTCCTTTTCCGTCGAGCCCGAGCGGGTAATCGGCCATCTCGGCCACCCACAGCTTGCCGTCGGGCCCCCAGTCGAAGGCCACGGGGTCCATCACCAGCGGCTCCGCGGCCACCAGTTCCACGCGGAAGCCGGGCGGAACGTGCAACGACTTGAGCCCGGCACGCGCAGCGAGCGGGCGCGATTCCAGTTCGCCCAACATCTCGTTGAACGAGCGATGGAAGACGCCGTCGGGCAGGCGCGAAGTTTCCTCGTTCTGGAACCACACCTGCCGATCGGCGATCCAGGCGCCGCCGTTCGTTCCACCGGGCGCGAATTGCGGCAGCGCTTTTTCCGTGCCGGCCGCCGCTCCAAACGCCAACCGCGTCCAGCCGGTCTGAAGCGTGTCGAACAGGAACAAGCCGGAGCCCCGTTCGCACGAATCCATCAGGTCGAGCGCGCCGTCGGCGTCGACGTCGGCCCAGCGTGTGCCGCCGTCGCGCCCCAAAGCATCGGCAATCCACATGCCTTCGGGCGGCGCGAAGGGAAGCAAATGCCAGGCCTGGTCTTTTTCGTTCCAAGCGAACGTGCCCCGCTGCTCAGGATTGGCGACGATCAATTCGCAGCGACCATCGCCGTCGACGTCCAACATTCGCACGCCCCGGTCGCGGCCGTCCTGGCCGGTCAAGAGCGGCTTGCCGTCAACGGCCAGGCCGGCCAGCAGCCGCTCGTCGGCGATCCATTTTTGACCGTCGAAACGCCACGCGCCGCTCACGTGCTGGTTGCGGACCAGCATGATCGGCAAGCCGGTCGAATCCAGGACGCCGAACCGGACCTGGTTCGCGGCGACGTGGACCTTGGCATCGGCCTCGACGATCTTGACCGGCAATGGACCATCGGTCCACTTCCGGCCGCGCGGATCCCAGACACGCGTGCGCTGCAGTTGGTCGTTGCCGATGACGACGTCCATGAAACCGTCGTTGTTCAGATCCAACAGCCGCACGCCGCCATCGGCCCCGTCGGCCGCGCGCAGCGGCTGTCCGGCCAAAAAGTGCTTGTTCATCCGCTGGAGACATTCCTTGAAGTTCAGGAACCGGACACGCGTGCCTTGTTCCCGGGCAACATGGTCGATGAACGAAACGACCTGGTCGTTGCGGATCCAACCGTGGGGATGAAACGTGACGTTGACCACGCCCTGCTTGATGGCCACGGCGTCGGCATATTTTTTCAGGTCGGTCACGGTCTGCGGGTTGGCCGCCTGTTGCAAGTGGTCGCCTTGCCAGTCGTCCGGCACGCCAATCGGCATTTCCCAAATCGTGTGCGCCACCACGAATGGATACGGATAGTTGAATACCCGGTTGACGAAATTCGGAAATGGAACGTACTTGCTGAATCGCGGCTGCCCCTCGTCGTCGAAAACCAACGACCGCGCTAGCGCCGGATCGGCCGCGTCCAGAATCGAACAGACCGACGAGCTCATCTGCAGGAAGTTGCCTTGCGGCGTCGACTTGCACAGAATTTCGGAGTAAGCCCGCGGGCTGGGGGTATTCTTCGAGTCGCAGCAGGGAAACCGGAATGCCACTGGCCGCGAGTTGGGGATCGCCGACATCTGGTCGACGCAACGATCGTAGGTGCTCTGGGCGGCGTCGAATCCTTTGTCGTTCAGGCACGGGCAAGGATGATCGGCCGTATGCGTCTCGATCGACAAGCCCTCGCCGAGCCACCGCTGCAGGCGGGGGTCGGCGGGGTCGACCGCATTGGTGAAAATGCTGACCGCCGCGCGGCCGTCGATCTTTTTGAGCCGGTCCAGGATCGGCCGCAAGAAGGCCTCATACTTTTCGACGCCGCGATCATTTTCGCCGTCGCGCATGTCGTCGATGCCCAGCGTGACCACCAGATCGACGCCGGCTTCGCCGACCCATTGCGGGGTAATCAAGCGCGGCGACCCCAGGCCGAACCCATACGGATCGCAAAAATCGTCGAGATAGCTCAAACGATTGCCATCGGCCGCCGGCGCCTCTGCCGCGGGCGTTGCCGCCGGCGCCTCCGCCGCGCGCGTGACGATCGCCGGCCTCGCCGCGGTCAACAGGACGATCAGCAAGGAGCCAGACGCAGTGAGCTTTAGCGTGGATCGGAAGTGCATGCGAGGCGCTCTCCTAGTTGTTCCTTATGGCAGCGGCGCGCGGCCGGCTTTGACAGCCAACTGGCGCACTCCGTCGATGACGACTTGCTCGACGCCGGGCTCGAAGAAACCGGTCTGCCGGAATAGGTCTTCGCCCCAGTTCCAGACCGTGATGCCGATGGCCTCGTGCCCACCTTCGGCGATAATCTGCGCAGTGGGAAGATAGCCGAAGCAATCGTTATTGAAACCGGCCACCCAAAGTTTCTCCGGTCCTAAGACCTGCTGCAAGAGTTGGACGTATTCGGCCACGGGCTCGGCCGGCAGGGCGACCAGCGTCAAGTCTTGGCCGAACTGCCAAACCGCCAGCGGAGCCGTATAGCTTGTGAGCAGTGTTTCTCCGCCGTCGAGCACCTCGAGCATGTGTTTGCCCATAAGAGACTGGCTTGTAGGCCAGCCCTGGCTTGTAGTTTGGCTGGCATAGCGCTCGACGTCGCCGCGCGCGAGCGCTTGAAGCGGCAGATCAACCATGCGGAACTGCAAGCCGAGCGGGCCGCGCACCGCGGCGAGTGGCTCATCCAGCACGCGAGCTACTTCGGCAGCCAGATTGTTGCCGTGGTCGACTCCGTGCTGCAGCGAGCCCCAGGGCTCGGGATTGGCATTGGCCCCGCAACCGGCCATGAACAGCGCGATTGCGCCAGGATAGCGGCGCTCGAGCTCGGCTTGGGCCGCTCCCGCGTAGTCCCCCGACACGACGTTCTGCACGCCCAGCGCCACGTTGTGGCAGGCACAACCAAATAGCACCCCACGCAGTTTTCCGTCGGGGGCGTCGATCCGCAGCACCGGGACCGTCCGATCGGTGACGCCATCGGGATTGGCGGCCATCGTCAAGCTGCCATCTTTTTGAATCACGCGGCGATTGGTGGGAAAGCTGATTTTTCCTTGACCCCACGATAGCCGGGCCGGTTCGAGATTCGCCAACGACTGGGCCACCAAATCGACTAACTTGTCGTGCAACTCGTGGGTGTACGCCAACGTGTTCTTGACTTCTTCGCCCGACAAGTTCGCGTAGGAGAGATTGCCGTTGGCCGCGGGATGCAAACTGACCAACGGACCCGTATGGGTATGCGAGGCATTGACGAGCAGTGCCTCACGCGCCAGGCCGCTGCGCTGCTCGATCCGCCGCAAAAGATCCTCTGAATTGGCAGCCTGGAATCCGACAAGGTCGAGCGTGACGATCACCGCACGCCGGCCTGCCGTGTCTTCCAGCGCCAGCGCTTTGGCAAACAGGTCTTGATCCACCGAATCGAAATGGGACTCGCGGTTGCCATAGCCGAACAAGGGAACCGGTCGCTCGGGCGTGATTTTGACGGTCGCCAGCCCGACCTTCCAATCGGCGGGCTCCGCCGCTCGTGCGGTGCCGCAGGGCAGCGCCGCGACGGCCAGAAGAATGAATGTGCCCAGCCGTCTCCCCGGTTTACGCCGGCTGCCCGGTTTGCTTCGTCGATTATCGACACGCGCGACGACCCGCACCGGGATCAGGCGCACGACCAGCATCGTCCAGAGCCAAAACCACACACGAGCCATCGTTGGGATTCCTTGTGCAGCGGTGAGTGATTGTCCCAGAACCCATGCCAGCCTAATCGAATCCGGTAAACAAAACTTCGCCCGCCACCGCCGACGGGGTGCAAGCCGATTGCCAAAGCTGCAAGTCCACCGTGTCGGCGACAAACTGCGAGCTGCCGTCCATCATGCCCACGTTGACGCCCCCGGGGTGGTAGCTGCGCGCGGTCAGGAGCACACTCCGGCTGGTAAAGTTGGCGAACGTCGGTATGCACGGGGCCGGGGTCGTGGGATTGCAATACGTGTAAATGCCGCTGGTGGATCGGTGATGATCGGGTTGCGAACTGTTGGGGGTGTAGTTGTGGTGATACAGCGGACCTTCCGGGTAGTGAAGCACGCCGCGATAGTCCTCCTGCTCCACGGCGATGATTTCGCTCACCGCGACCGTCTTCGACAGCCCGTCCTGGAAGACCCTGAAGGGCAAATTGCTATTGATGAAAAACGCGCCGGATTGCCGCCCGGAGGCGCACGCTGGTAGGGGTTGTCGGCGAGCGTCCTTTCGGTCAACGGGCCAATCCCGTTGTTGGCGGCGTAAGTCCCCCGCGCGTACGTGCTGGCCCAAGGTTGGACAATTCCGTTCGAGGGACAAACCAGCGTGGGCACGGTGACGCCGATGATGGCCAGGTTCGAACCGGAATCGATTCCGAAGCCGAAGCCCAGAGTGAAGTCGGCTTGATTGTAGAGGTTCACCTCTTCGTAATAGTTGAGCAAATAGGTGACCCAAGTGGCTTCTTCGCCAAATTGATCGAAGTTGGTGACGCCGCTCGCTTCCAGTTGCGGCGGCCAGTAATGTCCCGGCGGCAGCGTGCGCTTGGCCGTCGCGAAATGGTGCAGCGCCAGCACGTTTTGTTTCACGTTGCTGAGACATTGCGATCGCCGGGCCGCCTCGCGCACCGCCTGCACCGCCGGCAGCAGCAGCGCAATCAGGATGCCGATGATCGCGATCACCACCAGCAATTCGATCAAAGTCAAACCGCCGCGCCGAGATCGGTTCATGCCGAGTCCTCCGAAGAATTTGTGCGCAGGCTGCCATGCTAAATCAACAAGCGGGATGTGCGGATTTGGCCGGCCAGTGACGGCACCGATTCTCGCTAGGGCGTCAGCTCGAAGTCGAGCTGCTTCTCAGGGTCGTCCGAGACTTCGCACGGCTTCGGCGGCGCCCAAACCGTTTTGACTTCGTCGACCATCGTTCCCGTGGGTTCCGGCGTGCCCGCGGGCACCCGCCGCCCCGTTTTATAGACGGCCAAGATGCGGGCTGTTTTCTGTCCGGCCTGGAGTCCGGCTTCCCGGGCAACCTGGTATCGGCCGTCGTGGATCGCCGCGCCAACCGTCGCTCCTTTGCCGTCGGCCGGCTCGAAGGCGATCGACCCTTCGGCCACCGGCTTGCCGTCCAACGACACGGCGCCCTTGACGGGTATTCCGCGGCTGCCACAGCCCGCGCACGCCAGGAGCACAATCATTCCCATCCAACGTAGGAACATCAGAATTCTCCGAAAAGAAAAAATGGCAGGCGATAAACATTCTCAGGCGGTGATTGTCGTCGGCGCAGCTTTGTCGGGCGAGTTGCCCCTCCGGCGAGCAATCCCCGTTCAGCAAAAGCGAGCCTACTGGAAGCCGGTAAACGGTACTTCTCCGGGGGCACTTTTGGGTGTGCAGGACGACTGCCAAAGCCCTGGATCGATCGAATCGGCCACGAAATGCACGCTGCCGTCCAGCGTGCCCACGTTGACGCCGCCCGGGTGGTTGCTGCGCGGCGCTCAGGATCAACAGGCGATCGCCCGCGTTGGCGAATGCGCCGACACAAGGTGCTTGGGTTGTGCTGATGCAAAACGTGGTCCCGCCGCTGTTGCTGCGGACGTTGTCGGGCAGCGAGCTGTTGGGCGTGTAGTTGTGATGATACAGCGGGCCTTCCGGATAGTGCATCACGCCGCGAATGTCTTGTTCCGGCGACGTAATGATCTCGGCGATTGCGGCGGTGTTCGACAGGCCGTCCGCGACCGAAGCGAAGGGCAGATTGCTATTGATGAAAAATGCGCCCGGGTTCTTGGGCAAAGGTGCGGGGGTCGGCCGATTCCACGGGTTGTCGGTGGAATAGCATTCGGCCATCGGACCGAAGCCGTTGTTGGCGGCGTAATTGCCGCGGGCGTAGTTCTGCCAGCTAGGGACGGGCCCATTCGAGGGGCAAACCATCATCGGCAATGGGGTATTGGTGATTCCGATGTTCGAGCCGTTCCAAGCGAAGCCGAAACCGAGGCTGAAGTTGGCCGTGTCGTAAAGTTTCGTCTCTTCGAAGTAGTTGAGCGAATAGGTGACCCAAGTGGCTTCTTCGCCATACTCGTCGAGCGCAGTCAGCGCCCAACTGGGGCGGCCAATAATGGCCCGGCGGAAGCCGCAGCTTGGACGACTCGAAATTCTGCAAGGCCAGGAGGATTTGTTTGACGTTATTGGCGCAGTGCGACCGCCGGGCCGATTCGCGCGCCCCTGCACGGCCGCCAGCAGCAGCGCCACGAGGATGCCGATAATCGCGATCACGACCAACAGCTCAATGAGCGTAAACGCACGCAGCCGCGCATGCGCGGCTCCCCTAAACATCGAATTCATCCGACGTTCCTTTCGCTCTGTCTCCTAGTTGGCCGGTTGGCCGAAGTTAGCCGCCCAAGCGCGAGCCGCCAGCGCAACAAGCCGCTTCTTACCGCGAAACAATAGCGCAGCGGCGCCGCAACCCAAAAGCAGCAGCGACGACGGCTCGGGCACTGGAGTCGGCTCAAACGTCGTTAGCATTACCTCGCCGAGCTTGCCAATGAAGTCCTTCGAACCGTCGCCAGCCGCCCCGATCGTGGCAATCAAGTTCCCAAACAAAGTGCCATTGAGGTCTTGGCCGAAGCCGTAGGCAAACGTAGTTGAGTCCAGTACGCCGTTCCTATAGACAGTCACTTGCGCTGCGGCACCTATCGCGTTGAGGTCGATCACCGCCTTATAACTATCCCACTGCTGATTCGGAGAGGCGCCGGAGGCTGTGGAATAATTTTTCAAATTGGGATTCCCGCCATCCGAAACTCCAGCGAGCCCACCAGGAGCGGTTCCCGACGTATCGTTTGCCTTAACCCATAAGGCGTCGCCAACTTGATATAAAGGGGTCGAACCGGTGCCCCCCGCGATGATGTATGAATCCGACGTCTGATTTAAATACATCGACCAGGTCAGAGTCAGGTTGGTGTAGCTGCTGAGGCTGATGGCGGCCGCTGTCTGCAAGTAGTCGGTGCCGCTGAACAGCGCATAGTTGCCGCTGGCCGGTTCGTTGGTCGCCGGCGACCCATCGGTTCCCTGGGTCACGCCCCCGACATTCGTCAACGTATACCCGTTCGGTCCGGAGTCGGTAGTAAGCCCACCCGGTGCGAATTGCCAGTCGGCAATCGTAATCACGGTCGCCGAAGAAGCGGTGGCCAGCGCGAAGAATGCACAAACGCTGAGGGTCAGACCAAAAAAGTTCCGAGACATTAGCTACTCCTTGTCGAAAAAAATGAAACTCGGTGGGACCGGATGCGACCTGCATCCAGCCCGCATAACGCGACGTGCCTGCGGCGATCGAGCCAAACGTGCCGGCAACGTGAAAACACGCTTGGCTCCAAGAAAGCACTCCTTACGAGATAGTGATATTGAGAGATCGTTGGTTCGTACCACGGGGAACAAAACGCAATCTAACTGTCGGCGGCGGACACGCTGGGCTCCTTTGTAGTGACAGAAAAACTTCTTGCTCATAACACTCTCCGCCCGATAACACTCTCCGCCCGATAACACTGTCCGCCAGATAACACTGTCCGCCACTTAACACTCTCCGCCACATACTGCTGTCCGCCTGAACTCAATTTTGCGATGGAATTACCGGCAAAATCAGCCGCGAGGGATGCGCGGCATCGTGATAGATCGTCTGGTCGGCCGTTTTGATTTCGGCGTCGTGCCCAGCGGCAACCCGGTGTTCTGGTTGCGGGCGTAGCGCGGAAAATTGCTGCTGGTCACCTCCAGGCGAATGCGGTTGCCGGCTTTGAACACGTTGCTCGTCTCCCACAAGCTGATCGTGTACTCGTAGATTTTTCCCGGCTCGATCGGCGTCGGGTTTTCCAGCGACTCGCGAAACGTCGCGCCGACGATGCCTTCGCAGATATGCATCGCCTTGCGGTCGGGATACACTTCGCTGAGCGTGGCCACGAAGTCGGTGTCCACGGCGCTCGACGCGGCGAACAGCCGCAGTTCCACCGGGCCGGTGACTTCCATGTCTTGGGCCAGCGGCTGGCTGGTGAACACCAGGACATCGTGCCGGATTTGCGCCACCCGGCGGTCTTTCCAGCCGCCGACTTCCGGATTGGTCGAGATTTGCCCGCCCTGCGTGACGACCGGATTCTCCGGATCGTAGGTGAACTTGTCGGGCGGACTGTCGGCCGACGGCCCGAGCGCGAGCAGCTTTCCGCCGCCGGCGGAAGAGTTGGCGTCGGCCTCGCTGTGCAGATAGAAATCCGTAAATTCGGTCCGCGCCAGCGGCCACTCGTATTCCTCGCGCCAGACGTTGGCGCCCATCACGAAAATCTTGATCGGCGGTTCGCGGTCGATGCCGTTGTCGACGTCCAGCAGCCAGTGCTCGTACCAGCGCTCGCGGAGGTCAAACTGCTGGCCGGAGAAGCCGTGAACTTCACCGGTGACCATGATCTTGGTGGCCCGGCGCACGTCGGCCGTGCCCCCCTGCTCGCGAAAGCCCTTGAAATTACGCCAGTTCTCGTGAATCAGGTTGTCGTACCAGCCGCTTACAAAGTAGGCCGGCGCCTTGATCTTGTCGTATTTGTCCTTGATGCCGTACGACTTCCAATAGTCGTCATAGCGGGAGTGCTCGAACCAACGGTGGACTTGCGGCGCCGCCAGCGGAAACTTGTCGACCACTTTCAGCAGCGGCACGAGCCGCCAATGGGGGCTGTCGACGGGGATGTGGGGCAGAATGCCGGTCGGCCCGGTGGTGTACAGGCCGGCCGAGAACACCATGTTCAGTTGCATCACCCCGTCGTTGTAGATGTGCCCGAAGTTCGTTTGCTGGGCCTCGATCGGGAACAGGCATTTCAGATAGGGGCTGGCCAACGGCGCCGGCATGAGCTGGCTGAACGCATTGTACGATTGGCCGAACGTGCCGATCTTGCCGCTCGACCATTCGCTGGCCGCCGATCCATTGCTGGGCGTCGTAACCGTCTTGCGGCTCGTTGACGTAGTTGTCCCAGATGCCCTCCGAACCGCCGCGCCCGCGCGAATCGACCAGCACGCAGGCATAACCGCGGGGGGCGAAATATTGCGCTTCTTCGTCGCCGGTTTGATAGTAGCGCAGCAGCATCAACGTCGGAAACTTGCCTTCGGCCGCCGGACGA
Organism: uncultured Planctomycetaceae bacterium; assembly: GCA_963793635.1. GTDB lineage: Bacteria > Planctomycetota > Planctomycetia > Pirellulales > PALSA-1355 > CAWCAX01. Next base: position 1,125,991 of record CAWCAX010000004.1, on the reverse strand, counting down.
TAGATCTTGGCGGCCAGCTTGACGCCGTCGCGCATCGTGATCGGCACTTTCCGCTCGACCTTCACCTCATACTGGGGCTCCGCGGCGCGGGCCGTTTGACAGAGGTCTGCCTGGAGTTGCACAGCGGCAAACCCCAGGGCGCAAGCAACCAGGGCGACAAGCCGCATGCGGTTACGAGAGCTGTTCACTGGCAAACCTCACTGCGATGATGTGTGCGACGCGTCGGCATCTGTCGGCTGGGTTCTAGGGGGCCGCCGGATTGGAAACGGATTGCAACTGATAAAGCTCCGCGATCTCGCGGGGGCTGAGATCGCGGTCGAAAAGGGCCACCTCGTCGATCAGGCCGCCGAAGAAACGGCTGTTCGTGTTGGCCTGGCCTCCGATCGTGGCGTGGGCGATCGAATTGGCATTGATACGCCCGGTGCTCGCTCCGCTAGCGCCGTCCATCTGACCATTCACATAGAGATGGTAGGCGCGGCTGCTGGCGTTCCAGGTACCGACGACGAAATTCCAGCGGTGAGGAACCACCTCGGCTTTTTCGGCGACGATGCCGTTCTTGATAGTCACGCCGTCGGCGACGGAGATGAGCGGTCTCGACCCTTGCAAGAATAATCCAAAGTGGTCGTTCTCGACTTGCATGGCCCAGCTTCCGACGACCAGGCTCTCCGTAGCTAGTTTGTCCGGATGGATCCAAGCCGCGACGGTCAAGCCGTCCCAATCGCCGTTCAAACTGGCGCTGTTGCCCAGGTCGACGTAACTGTCGAGGCCGTTGAAATGTACGGCCGAGTTCGAATTGCCGGCCAAAGCGCCGGGCCGGCCGAAGTCGTCGGCAGCCAGCTTGTGGTACGTGCCGGGGGTGATTCCCCACGGGCTGAGGTGCTGGGCAACTTCATCGCGGGCGATCAAACCGGCGGCATCCTCCAGTCTCCAATAGGCTACCAAACCCTCCGTAGCGAGCACGTGGCGGGAATAGGCCCCTGGGGCCTGACTGGCGCCTGCCGACGGGGGACTCGCGTCACTGCGAATCGCGCTGGCCGGAGCGGTGCGATGCACCCAACCGGCGTCAAACCGCTCCGGCGCCGCAACGATGGTTCCCGAGGGCGCGCGGGTCACCGTCATGGCCTGGCCGACCGTCAAGCACTGCTTGCGGCTGGGATCGGCCAAGCTCCGGCGCCCATCGGCCGATAACTGGGCCGGCAGAACTTCGACCATCCCCTCGATGACCGCCAGCATGGTCTCGGCGGCACGATTCACTTCGACGACGAACGCGGTGCCCAGGTCGACCACCCGAGCCGTAGGCGTATCGATCGAGAAGTTTCGGCGCGCGCTGCGGAACGCGAGCCGAAAGCTTGCCTTCGCGCAGAAATCCCAGGGCCGGCGACATCAATTCCAAATCGGTCGGGCCGCTGATCTTGACCGCGGCCCCATCGACGAATTCGATCTCGGCCACACCGGAGGTCAGGTGCAAGGGGCCAACCTTGAGCTCGTCACCGACCGACGGCGGTGAAGAACTCCCCTCCCACTTGCAATGATCGGCATAGACCAGCCGCGCGGCGACCACCGCCGATGCTGACACTGCCGTGCCCCGCGGGCTGCCGGATTCGATCCGCGACAAGGGGCGCGAGCCTTTGTCCACCTGCCAGGTCCGCTGCCAGGCGATTGCCAATAACAAGGACGCGAAGTAAGCGCCCATGCCCATGGCGACGCACGCGGCCAGCAGCCGCGGCGACCCGAATGGAAAGGATGACAACCAATTGACCAATGTTTCCGGCAGCAGCGGAATCGCCGGCTGCTGGGCCGGCCGCGGAGACTCAGCGGGATTTCCGAGCCATGAGCCGGCCTGGCTGTTGTCGGCCGAATCTAGTTGAGGCGGCACTGCGCGACGATACTGGACCGCGTCGGCCATGATGCCGTGCAGGCTGGCCAGTTTCCAAAATCGCTCCCGAACGGCGACATCGGTGAGCAGCACGGATTCCAACTCCGCCTGATCGCTATCGGTCAGTGCGTCGTCGAGCCAGGCGTTCACCAATTCGTCCAATCGCTCTGCTGTCATGTTGCCTCCTGACGGCGAAGCTCGCGTTCGACGCACGCTCGCAGCGCCACGCCGCGCCTTGCCCAACGTCGTGTTGACGGAGTTGACGGTCCTTGCCAGTTGCCGGGCAATTTCGCCCGGGGCGCGTTCGCCCTGGTATCGCAGTTCGATTAACTCACGCACGCGGGGCGAAAGCTTATCCAGGCATCCGTTCAACGCCTGGAGCCGCCGCGCATCGAAAATCTCGTCCGGCGCCGATGTCGCCAGGACCTCGATCACCTGGGGGGAAAACATTCGCCGCGAGCTACGCCGGCGCGCCTCCAGAACCTTGAGTCGGGCGATCGAGCAAGTCCAGGCCATGAAGTTCGAACCCTCTTGAAATTCCAAAGCCTTGGCGCTGACCGTCAAAAACGTCTCTTGCACGACGTCGTCCGCCTCGGCGAGATGCGGCAAAAGTGAAAGCACAAAAGACTTTACGGCACTTTGATTTCTGACAAAAAGCTGCTGCACATGAAGCCTGGGATCCGTGACGGGCATGTTAAAGCCTTAGTACGAACGGAATTCGTCCATCGATAATGACACCCAGGGTGAAAAACTCACCCGACAAAATCCCTGACCGGCCTAAAATTTCTGCCCCTGACCGATTCTAGTCCGAATGCGAGTGGATTGCCGGACTGGCTCCGGCGATCCTGGCGAACGTAAAATGTTGAAATTGGGGAAATGGTTTTTTTTGGCCGCCTGACCCACCGGGTCGCTGACGCTCACCTTGCCCCCTGCCTGCCAGGGCCCGCTGGGGAGGGTGCCCACTGAAAATCCCGTTCAAAAGGAAACAACGGCCGCCGCCGATGCCGGTACTCGAGCCGCGTGAAATCGGCCGTGGTCAAGCCGGGTGTGTTGACGCGGATGAAATGACGGCAAACCGGTTGATAGGCTGCCAGGGGCGCCACAACCCCCTTGGCAACGAGCACCTGAAAGGCACTCGGATCGAGATCGCAGCTGGTGAGTTGGACCAGGCTGAACGGCCGCCGTGCGCCGCGATGTAATCATGATCGTCAGCCCGCCGGCGGTCCGCACGACGGCAGTCGGGCCCTGGTCGAAATTTGCAAAGCCCCCGTGGCGCGGCTCGCTTTCGTGGAATTTCCCCTGATACAAGCCGAGCACCTGACACTCTGCCTCCAGCGGCTCTCCGCTGCGGGGCCCGCTGCGACCGCCGACACGCAATCGCAAGGTTTGCCCGCGGCCCGCGGCGGCGCACTCGGCGACCGCCTCGGGATCGAATAGACAAACAAACGATCGCGCGATCCGGCGCTCGTGCAGCGCATGGGCCAGCCAGGTTCCATCGGCGGGCGACCCGCCGCCGACATTGTCCCCCATGTCCAATAAGCAAACCGGCCCCTCGAGCTGCGCAGCTTGTTCGACCGCCTCTTCGACCGATACCAGTTGTGCGACGAACTGCTCCCGATGGGCCCACAGCGACTCGGCCAATTCATCCGCCAATTGCTGGGCCAGGTGGGGATCGTTATCCGTGACGACCAGTGTGGACGAACCCACCTCGAGCACGTCCGCGTAGGCGAATCCCAGATTCAGGCTATTGGCCAACACGCCCGGCCGCTCGAGCAGCCGGTCGGCGTGCGCGTAAAATTCCCGACAGGGGGACTGCGAAGTGTTCTGCCGCTCGATATTGATGACCAGCGGCGGAAACGCCGCGGCTTGGGTCGGGCGAATCTCCCCGCGCAGCGTGCGGGCCATGAGTCGCGCCGCGCGCTGGCCGCACGAAAACTGATCGATGTGCGGATTCGTACGATAGGCCAACAGCGCGTCGCTGGCCTGCACCATGCGTGGCGAAAGATTGCCATGCGGATCCATCGTGCCGACGATCGGCACCGCCGGGCCCAGACGCGAGGCGCAAACGACTAATCCAATATCCATCGGCGTCGGGCTCCGGGGCGCTGACGGTGGCTCCGTGCGGGGCAACGAGCACGCCGTCGAGCGGGCCGGCTCGATCAACGGCTTCGAACATGGTGGTCATGAGTTGGCGCCACGTATCGGTCTCGATCACTCCATAGGGCAATGCCCTGGCGGCAAAAACCGGCACGGCTTCGAAGCCGCCTTCTTCCAGTCCGGAAAAAAAACCGGCAAGCTCATGGTGGGCACCGGCAAACCTGTGGCGAATGGCCTCGCCGGTCAGCAATACGTCTTGCTCGAAATGCTCGATCCGGGTCGACTGCGGCAAAAACGTATTGGACTCTTGCAACAAGGCGATCACGGCCACTCGCTTTTGCACGGTTTAATTCCTTTCCCAAGGTCCGCGAAAAACTGGCCGCGACAGATGGCTTGCCGCCGCGGTTCAACTTGCCCGCCGAAGCTCCCGCGGCGAAACAAGCCCGCGAGCGCTTGCGGCGCAGCAGACCGGCCAAGACAGTCAAATCCAAATGATTCATCAGTCGTCAGTCTCGAAACGCGAAAGAATAGAGTTCGGCGCCGTGGAGATGAAATCGCAACGACAACGGCTTGCGCGCAATGCGGACAAGTCGTTCTTACCGGACCACGTCACCGTTTGCCGCAGAGAATCTTCGTGGATCGGATCCGAAAGGCCGAATCCTGCCAGTGGCGCGCCGGCCGCATCCAGAAGTTCGACTTGCACCTTGCCCGCCGGTTGTTGTGCCGCGGCGTTGACGTTCAGCTCCAGCCGCACCCCGCTGAACGTCAGGGGCACCGTCGTCAGTTTGCCTCCTTCGGTCGGCCCGTCGGCGGAGACGAAACGGTCTAGCGGCCAGATTGCCAATCCCACCGAACCGGTGTAGGGATCCTTGCGTCCTTCGGGTTTATAGCGGCAGGGCGAGCCGTGCAAACTATTCGAACCGCCGTAGTACAACCAAATCTCGTCTTTGACGCGCAGTGCCTCGGATGCCGTTTCAAAGAACCCGCAGTCCCACTCTTGCGGCTTTCCGCGGAGCACGCAGGGGGTGCGAAATGGCCGCTCCCAGTGCTTCAGGTTGCGCGTCACGGCCAATTGCACTTCGCTTGTCCCCTCGTGATTGCCGAATCGTCCGTCATTGTTGATGGTGAATATCCAGGGAAAGCCCAGAATGCAGCTTTCGGCTTGATAAAATCCGGTCCCGTAAAACTCGGTGGCGCATGAGCTCCGGATCGTCCGGGACGTCGAGCATCGACCGAACTTCCTCGATCCGGGCCAGGGAGCCCACGTCGTCCTTGGCGTCGGGATAGAGGGCCTCTACCGGCGTGCTCCAAGTGCGAAAATCGGCGCTGGTCAGGAGGGAGAACACCCGGCGGCCGTGCGGCAAGTCCGGAACCTTGGCGGAATGGGTCTTCGCCATTGCCACCCATATCCGGCGGGCACGGTCGAAATATCCGCTGATCACGTCCCGGCGCGGCCAAATGGGCTCTTCGCTGTACAGAGTCCAATTCAGTCCGTCGGGCGAAACCATGGTGTTGTAGCCCCCCTTCGACTGCAGACAGGCAATCATCTTGTATCGCCGGGCCGGATCGGGATCGTCCGTATCCTTGAACACATTCGGCCCCCCGCAAGCGGCGGCAACGGCGTTGTGCCGGCAAGGAATCTCGCTGGCGACGGTTCCGACCGGTGGCTTTTCCCAGTGCAGTCCGTCTTTGCTCGTCGCATACAATCCGGATTCGGGGGGCAAATATTCATCCCCGTAGCCGAGGTACCACATTTTGAACAGTTGCTCCTGGTGATCGTAGATCACGTTGCCGGAGATCTGAACCATCCAACCTTCCCAAGGTTGATCCGCGGTCATCAGCGGATTGGCCGGATGTTTGCGGGCTGGATGGAGCGTAAAGGCGACGTTATCCGCCGAGCGCACCACCATCTGATCGACAAACAGTTGCGCCGCGGATCCGGCTTGGTATACGCCGCCTTTAATTAACGGCGCCGCCGCGCCGGGGACCGGTAACTGGGCGCCGGCGACCCGGGGACACAGCAGGCCCGCGCTCCCCAGGGCAGCGCTAGAGAGCAGGAAGTCACGCCTTTTCATAACGGTTTCCTTCAATCAGAGATGTATTAACCGGGATTTCCCCTAGGTTTTGACTGCGCGCGTCGGCCAGGACCACGTGGCCCGCCAAGCCAAAACTGCCGGTCATGGCGCTCCTTGTTCGGAGAGGCCTTTCATCGAGTGATCGATCGCCGTAATGGCCAACTCGAGCTCGCCGTCGGTGTGCGCCGCGCCCACGTACCAACGGCCGTCCGGCAACAATTGGACTTTCTGATCGAGCATGGCTGCCTGGAAGCGGGCGCAGCGCTGGGGGTCGGCGCCAAGTACGTCGCGGTAGGTTCGCGGCGGTTGCGAGAGCCCAAAATGAACGCTGAATACGGTGCCCACGCCGGTAGTCAACAGTTGCACATGGTGCTTCTGGCGCTTGCCTCGAGAGCGACGCGAAGCCGAGCGCCGTGGTCGTGCATACGCTCGAAGCGGCCCGGTTCCGCGAGGGCCCGAATGGTCGCGATCGCCGCAGCCACGTTGATTGGATTGCCGTTATAGGTGCCGGCGTGGATGGTGCGGCCATCTTCCAAAACTCGAAAGATCTCTTCGCGGCCGCCGACGGCGGAAATGGTGAAACCGCCCGCGATGGCCTTGGCGTAGACTGACAAATCCGGATTGACGTCGAAGAATTGGCGTGCGCCCCCCAGAGCAATGCGGAACCCGGTGATGACCTCGTCGAAAATAGAAACGGCTCCTTGCGCGCGACACAGTTTCACCAGGCCTTGCAGATATCCGGGCTGCGGCATGCAGCCGCCCGCATTGGCCAGGATGGGCTCGGTAATGACGCAGGCGATCTGGTCCGGAAAGCGATGAAACGCCTCTTCGACGACGGCCAGGTCGTTCCAAGGCAGCACCAACGTATCGGCGAATTCCGACTCAGGTTGTCCGCCGCACGTCGCCAGCGCCGTGCAAGGATCGGACGGCTTGAGCCGATAACTCACCAGCACGTTATTCAACCACCCGTGATAGTGCCCCTCGAACTTGATGATCTTGGTTCGTCCGGTGTGCGCACGCGCCAATCGCAAAGCGGCCTGGACAGCTTCCGTTCCGGTATTCGAAAGAATGACCCGTTCTACGCCCGGGACTGCTTGCACGAGCAGCTCGGCTAACTCGATCTCCCCCGCGTGCTGAGCACCGAACGCATAGGCACACGCCAGTTGCTTCACGACCGCGGCATTCAGGGCCGCATGATTATTCCCGAGAATCAACGGGCCCCAGCCGAGCGTGTAATCGAGCAGTCGATTCCCGTCCACGTCGTAAAAGTAAGGGCCCTCCCCGCGCTCGAAGAACAGGGGCACGGGACCAACCCGGCGGCGCAGGCCGCTGGCGACCCCCATCGCCAACGAGCGAATCGATCGTCGATGCAGGGCTTCGGATGCGGTTGTTGAGAGCGCTCGACCCATCGGTCCCTCAGCCGTCAATTGGATCTGATTTTCCGGACGTTCGCTTCCGGGTATCGGTCTTGAAGCCGGATTTCTTCGAGCCGGCACGAGTATTGGCCGCCCGGCCATTGCGCTCGACCGAGTCCCGTCGCCGCGCTGCCGGGCGGGTCGACGAACACATCGGCTTGCCAAGTTGCGTGCTGACTTGCCGCGCCGCGGCGCAAACGAACCGAACGAACGATTCGAGCGCACCGCGATCAGCTCGCGCGGTAGGGACGCTCAGGCTAATTGCCGCGACCGGTTTGCCGCCTTCGAAAATCGGGGCGCCGATGCACGTGACGCCGATATCGGTTTCGTCGAGTTCAACGGCATAACCGTCGCGGGCCACGCGCTCGAGAATGGTCGACAACGCGGCCCGGTCCACGGTCGTGCGCGGAGTGCGTTTTTCCAGGCGTGCGGCAGCCAAAAGCGACTCGCGCTGTTCGGCCGGCAAATGTCCCGCAATCGCCCGACCGAGCGACGTTGAATGGAAAGGGTCCGTCGAGTTGAGCGTCGCCACCCGCCTGAGCGGTTGCGGGCTTTCCAAAACCTGAAGATAAACGACTTGATGATAGCGCAAAACGCCCAAGTTGACGGTCTCTCTCGTGCTCGCATGCAACTCGCGCAACACAGGCTCGGCAATCGACAGTAGCCGGCGCGGTTGCTCGCCGGACACAAGCCGGTTGACCTGCAAGGTTTGTCGATAGACGCCGCCTGCCGACCGTTCGAGGTAGCCCAGCGCCACAAGCGTTTTCAATATCCGATGCGCCGTCGGCTTGGCGAGTCCGACCTCAGCGGCCAAGATCGCCAAGCCGCGTCCCGCCGGCTCTTGGGCAGTCGCTTCCAACAAACCGAGCGCTTTGACCAGCGAACTTGATTCCATATGGCAGAATATACAATTCTGATATACGGAACGCAAGACGTGGCGGTGGTCGCCCAGCCGCGGGTCGGATAAAATCAATATCAACCAGTTTGTGAGCCGTGCGTGGCACGGCGCGCCACCTGACGAGAGCACCCCGATTTCGCCCCGGTCGATCAACCGGTGAGGCCGATTTCGCCGCACCGAGGACGACCCCCTTGCTGAGCTTGCTTCGCTTATCGATTTGCGGCCTAATCGCTCTGTGGTCATTGAGTGGGACGCACCTGGAGGCGGCCACCGGGCGATTGCAGGAAATTGCACCGGGAGTGCTTCGCAGCGCTGGTTTGCCGGCGGCCCATGTGCTGTTCGAGAATCGCAGCGCCGTCTTGATCGGCTGTCCGGATCAGGTAACGTCCGAGGACTTGCAGGCCCACGGCATCCAGTCGTGCCAGCATGTCTTGCTGACGCATCATCACCGCGATTCAGCGGCGGGCACGGAGCGCTGGATCGCACGGGGCGCTGCGGTGCGGGCCGGCGCTGTCGGCGCGCTGGCTCGAGCCGCAGGGCGTTGCCCAATTCTGGGACACTTCGCTGCCCGAGATCCTGCCAGGGGAATTTCCGCCCTTGTTTCATCGGCAATGGGCGGTTTGGGCTTATTGGATGCTGCCCGTCGGCATCGACGGCATTACGTGCGACTTGCAAGACAATCAGCAATTGAAGTTCGCGGGCTGGACGATCCGCGTCGTGTCCACACCCGGCCACAGCCCCGACCACATCTCGTACGTTGCCGAGGCGGGAAACGCCGACAAAGAGCGGATCGTATTTTGCGGTGATGCAATGTGCGCTCCGGGAAAAATATGGACGCCCTACACGACCGATTGGCATCATGCCACGGCCGATGGTCTCAGCCAGGCCGCCGAATCGCTACGGCGATTGGCCGCCTTGCGTCCGACGTTGCTGTGTCCGGAGCACGGGCCGCCGATTCGTGAAGACATCCAAAGTGCGCTCGAGACCACGACGCGCAACCTGGAGCGAGCGGTGCGCTTGAAAAGCTTCGAACAGTTTCGGCAAGACACGCTACCGGATGCCGCGCAGCCGCCGTTTGTGGCTCCCGACCAGGTCGGCACCGCGACGCCGGCCGGCAATACCAAGCCGTGGACGCAATTGTCACCCCATCTATTTTTGACCGGTAACACCTATGCCTTGGCGTCTGCCGATGGTCCTGTACTGCTGGTCGATCCCTACGACCGAGGGCTGCGCGACCGGCTGAAAGAGCTGAAACAGACGTTCGGCTATGGTCCGGTCGAGGTGGCCCTGATCAGTCATGCGCATAACGACCACTACACGGGCCTGTTTGCCCTCGGCGACGAACCGGGATTGCAGGTCTGGGTGCTCGATCGCATCGCCGACGTGGTCACGGCGCCAAAACGAGTTCACGCTCCCTATGTCGATCCACGCCCCGTTCGAGTCGATCGTCGATTGCAGCACAAACAGACCATCCGCTGGCGGGAATACTCGCTCCTGATCGAGCATCAGCCAGGGCAGACCGCGTTTGCCATGTCGGTCGAGGTCCAGCTCGACGGTCGTCGCGTCATGTTTACCGGCGACAATTTTTATCGGGCCGACCAATATTCCGGCAGCGGTGGATGGTCCGGCTTGAATCGCGGACTGCCCCTGGGTTATGCGTCGAGCATCACGAGAATCCTCGAGCGGGCACCCGATTGGATTCTGGCCGAACACGGCGGCGCGATGGCCTTTGACCGCTCAGACTTCGAGCTGCGAAAGCGCTGGGCGGAAGCAGCCGCTGCGGCCGCCGACGCCCTCTCGCCAAGCGGCAATCATCGCCAGGATTGGGATCCTCATCGCGTGCGAATCGAGCCGGTCCGGCTGACCGCGGCCCCCGGGGAGTCGGTCGAGGTCGAAGCGGTCGTCAGCAATCCAACGGACAATCGGCAACGCTTGAATCTGACGCTGGACTCTGCAACCGGAGTCGAAGCCGACGCTTGCAAATTCACCGCTTCGCCCGGCCAGGACACCCGCCAAAGCATGGCGCTCAGACTCGGCGGAGATGTTTCCTTCGGGCGAAAAATCCTGACCTTTCGCGCCACGGTCGAGGACCAGCCCGAGCCGGCGGATGTCTTCGTCGTTGTCGATGTTCAGGAGCCCGCCAATCGTCCAACGCTTGACACAAGTCAGGCGCATTGAGAGCGGCCGGTGCGCCCTTGCCGAAGCCGCGCATCATTGCCTTGCGTAACGCATCTTCGATCAAACCTGCCAATCACGAGAGCAACTCCGGGTAATGCTGCTGGAACAGGGCCCGCATCGTGATCACGTCATCCTCGGTGGGCGAAGCGTAGGGTGCGCGATTGCGAAGGCTGGTTCGTAGAAAGCCGCCGGCCCGGCCACCGAGCCGATCGTAGGCCGTGTCCGTAAAGCCTCGCTTGCCAAAAGTGGCAAAAAGAGCGACCAGCAGCGCATCGGTTTTGCGGCGGTCTTCGTCCAGAGCCGGCCAGTTGCGCTCGCGCAAGTGCTTCCACGAATCGAGCAAGACCCGTGGATTCCAGTAAATCATCGAACTGCAGCCGCCGTTGGCGCCATGCGGCCCCAGTTCGGCCCAACGTGACTCGCCCACGAAGACGCTCACGACCTCGGAAAGTGCGCGACATCCGTCGATCGTATCACCAACGGTATCCCCCACGGCCTTAAGCATTTGATACTGCGGCACGCTGGCATGGATTTGGAGGTGCTGGGCTACGGTCAGACACTTCTTGGCGCGTTTTGTCTCGTAGATCGATAGCGCCAGCCGGGGAGCGGCGTCGGCCACGGCGCGATAGAACGGCACGATCTGGTCATCGGCAACCTCCATCCAAAAAGGCAGCACGACCTGAACGGCATCGGCCCCGAGACTGGCGGCAAACGCCGCCCGCTTTGCGGCGCCGCGAGTGGACGTGGCCGAGCAGCCGATCATGACGGGCGTGCCGTGGCGCTTGCACTCTTCGACCGTGACCCGGGCGATGCGCTGAAATTCATCCCATTCCTGGGCGTAGAATTCGCCGGTTGTGCCCCCGGTGTACACGCCCGGCACTCCCGCTTTGCAGCAACGCTCGACGTCGCCGCGATAGGTCGGTTCGTCGAACTCGTCGTTGTCGGTCCAAGCGACAGGCAAGCCGGCCCACGGCCCGGCAAAATTTTCTCGCGTCAGCATCGGTGTTCCCTCGAAGACAAACCAGTAAATCACAACTCTTTCAGGCCTTGGAGGCGGCGCTCACGCATTGCGACCGGGATTGCGCGAATGCCCAGCGCACTGGCCCAGGTGAGGGTGAAGCGCTCCCCGTCAATCCGGTCGGAAGCGAAACGAGTACAAGTCTGCATCGTGCATGACAAACCGCAGCCGAACGGGATGGCCGACAAGGGACTTCACGTCGGAGCCAGCTTTCCAGGAAACAATCCGCGAAATTTCGTCGCCGATGATTTCAGGACAATCGTCCAGCGTGAAGCCGGAAATCGGTTTACCGCTCGCATCCTGGATCTCGACGCGAATGTCGCCGGCGGCGCTCGTCGCATAATTCAACGCCAGTTCACCGCCGGCGAACTTCAAGGGTTTGGTGAGCAGCTCGCCGCCGTCGTACGGGGCGTTGACCGAGGTAAATCCGTCGGTCCGCAATGTCATTCGCTCCAGGTGGGCGTTCTTTTGCGCGTAATTCCTCTGGACGTAGAACGACATTTCGTCGGCCGCGGTCGGCACGACTCCCAGCGCCGGGTAGTTGCTGCGTGAGGTCCAGTTGTTGTCGCCGATGCCCGGACGAACGAAGCTTTCACGAAAGGTGAAATCGTACCGGGTCGAACCGGCCCGCGAGGTAAGCAAGACGCCGTCGGAAATGTCCTTGGCGCCACCGCCCCGATCGTCGACTCCCACGGCCTGCGACTGCTGGTCGCTCAACGCGCGCCGGCCGTCCAGAAAACGCCCCGGCATCGAAATATAAAGGTGCGGAGCGCGGAAGTAGGGGTGCGTCTGATTGGTGTAAAGATGTTTCGACGGCGTCGTGCTGTCGGTGTCGCTATACGACATCAGGGTTTGCTTGGTCCAATTCAGAAAATCCGCGGACGTGGCGCGTGCCGCCGCCCGGCGGCCGGCCGCCATGTGCCGGGCATATAATACGTAGCATTGCTCGGCTTCCGACCAGAACATCGAATTCTGAGAATCGAAGTTGTTGAACAATTCGCTGCGGACGATCGGCTCCGGCCGCAATCGTTCCCAATGGATCCCGTCGGCGGAAATATACCCCAGCAAGCCGCCTTCACCGAGCATGTTGGCTTTGTAACGTTCCGAGTCGGAAACTCCCGGCCGGCCGTCGATGAACGGACAGAATTGATCTCCGGCAGGCAAGATCGCATTATTCTCGCGCGACCCGTCGATCTCGACCAGGCCGAGCGTCGGCTTCGTCCACGTGATTCCGTCGCGGCTTTCCGCGTAACACGTGACCGATTTCTTCAAGTCCTCCGGGTTTCCGCCGCGGTAATACATGCGGTACCGGTCGCCATCTTTGAGGATCGTCGTATAGTGGCAAAATGGATACTCGGCCGGACCGTCGTACTTGACCGCGATTCCGCCGGGCTGCGGCTGATGCAATTTCAAACGCGCACCGGAAAGTTTGTCGATCAGCAGACCGTCGACGAACAATTCGCGCCGCGCGCCGATGTCTACAACGTCGTCGGCTACAACGTCGTCGGCTGCGGCGTCACCGGCTACAACGTCGCCGTCGGCATGGGCCGCTGCCGCAACGACCCACAGCATGCCGACCAGCGACAACCACAGAAAACGATGGCCCGCGCGAGCGATGCTCGACTCTTTGCTGGCAGCGATCCAATAATGCATCACCATGACCCCTGTTAGGCGAGAGCCGGCACTCATGCGTCGCGACCAGAATCGCCAGCATCCAGATCGCACTCGCCCAGGTGAGCGCGGATCGCTTCCTGAGCTGCGCGTGTATCGCCTTTCAGAATCAAGGCCAGAATCACGCGATGTTGGACTAGCGTGCGACGCATTTCGGCTTCCCAGCGCGAAGTGCCGACAAACGAGCCGTGAATCATCGGCAGCGGAGCGCGCTGGTAAATCAGGGCCAGCCGGCGGTTGCCGCTGATCTCGATCAGTTCCTCATGGAAGCGCCGGTCGGCTTCGGTTGAACCGAGCTGGTAGCCCTGATCGATCATGCTTTCGAGCTGATCGATGGCCCTGTGCAGCGGTTCGAGCTGTTTGCGGCTGTTGCGGCGAAGGCGGATGATTCGCTCGATGGCCATTGCCTCCAGTCCGGCGCGAACTTCATGCACCTGCTGGATGTCGTCGTCGCTCAATTGCGGCACAAAATAGCCGGTCTTGGGGCCGCGCTCGATCAGGCCTTCGGCCTCCAATCGGGCGAACGCCTCGCGCAGCGCCATGCGGTTGACCCCCAATTGCTTGGCCCACACCGGCTCGCGCAAACGCTCGCCCGGTGGGATCCGCTGCAAAATCAGCAAGCGCCGCAACGACTCGTGGGCCTTGTCGCGCTGCGAGGCTTCGGCATCGGGGGGACTTGACAACAGGGCATGTTTCATTCAATCATGTTAACTCATTTCATAGATCGAGTCAACAGAACAACTAAATTGGTGTAAACAAGGTGTCGGCAGTCCAGTCCGGCCCCTCTAGATAAAACAACCTCCCATGATTGAGCAGGACTCAAAAAACTGGTCCGCGATGGGTGCTCGCCTCTCCGGCGTCCTGCCCGTCTTTCAGACCCCATTCCACGACGACGAATCGATCGACTGGGCCACGCTCGAAGGAGAACTCCACTGGCTGATCGATCGCGGCGCCAGCGGCGTGGTCATGGCCATGGTGTCGGAAGTGCTCAGGCTGTCGACCGACGAGCGGCGGGCGATGGCGGAATTTGTTCGCGGCGCCGTGGGCGGGCGGGGGGCCGTGGTGGTAAGCGTCGGCGCGGAGAGCAGTCACGCGGCGACGACGCTCGCCCGGCATGCCGAATCCTGCGGGGCCACGGGAGTGATGGCCGCTCCGCCGATCTCGACGGCGATCGGCCACGACGAGCTGCTCGGATACTATCGCCGCATTATCGAGTCGGTTCGCATTCCGGTGATCGTGCAAGATGCGAGCGGTTACGTCGGACGACCCATTCCGATCGCGACGCAATCGTCGCTGCTCGACGAATTTGGACCGGAGCGAGTCCTGTTCAAACCCGAGGCCGTGCCGATCGGTTCCAAACTCACGGAGCTGCTTGAGCACACGCGGGGGCGAGCACGGGTGCTGGAAGGCAGTGGAGGCATTGCATTGGTGGATAGTTATCGTCGCGGAATCGTGGGGACCATGCCAGGGGCCGACCTGATCGACGCGATCGTCGCCCTGTGGCATGCGCTCGAGGCCAGGGACGAGCAGCGGACGTATCAATTGTCGCTGCCGCTTTCCGCGCTCATCGCGATGCAGGCCGGATTGGACGGGTTTTTGGCCGTCGAGAAGCATCTGCTCGAAAAGCAAGGGATCTTCAAGAACACGGTCGTGCGGGGTCCCGTCGGTTTCAAGCTCGATGACCAGACACGCCGAGAAGTGGATCGGCTGTTCGAATTGGTCACGCAGGCCGTGCAGGCGACATGCGTGGGCAGCGGGGCGGCGGGCACGTCATGAGAAGATCGATGACACTCGCGCTGGGCTCGATGATCGCAATCGCCGTTTTGTCGGTCAAAGCCGCCGAAGTTTCGCCGCCGCCCGCGACGCAATCCGAACCAGAACGCGCCGTCGCCGAACTGCGCCGCGCTCGGCGCGGAGCCGAAGTGGGTCAAGGTTCATGCCGCCGAGGCATTGCTCTCACTCGGCTACGGACAAGACGTGTTGGCGACTTTCGAGCAAGAGCTCGAGCGGCATGGCGATGAGCCGCAGTATCGCACCGGTATCTGGCGCGTCCTGCGCGGGCCGCCGACAAACAAGAGCGACCCCGATATCTTCAGAAACTGCGCGACGCAAGTCTTGACCCGCGGGGCCCCGATCGGGCTGAGTCGTTGAAAGCGCTGGCCAAACTGCGCTGCGAGCTTTCGCCCGCCGAGCGGGCGCAAATCGAAGGGGTTGCCCAAGGAATGTCGAGCCCGCTGAGCGTTTATGCGCGTTGGCTGTTAGCTGCGCAGGGAGATCCCGTTGCACTTCGTGCGTTGGCAGAAGCATTGGACTCTTCGAACGTCGACGTGCGCAGGGTCGCGGCCTATGCGCTACGCCATCTGACCAGGACGTTGCCCCTCGATCTGTTCGATAAGCTGGCACAGGCGGCCAGCCAGAGCCAGCAGACCGACCGCGTCCCTTTACTTAGTGCCGCCTGGCTGATCGCCCCCAGCGCACAGCACGCTGCCAGTTTCAAGACGCCCTTCGTCGCCTTCGCGCAGGGCGGGACCAAGGCCGAGAAATGCGAGCTCTGTGCGGCCTTGGCTGGCGGTGGCGATGCGAGCGATCTTCCGCTATTGGCGGAGTTGCTCGGCGATGCCGAGCCCGATGTGCGCGTCAGCGCAGCCGGCGCGGTTCTGCGCATCGAGCGCCGCAAGCCGCCTGCGTTCAGTTGGCTCGATTGGATCGTGCTGATCGTCTATGCCGTCGGCATCATGTTGATCGGCTGGAGTTATTCGCGCGTCAAGAACGTGGAGGAGTATCTGCTCGGAGGCCGCACGATGAAGCCTTGGGCGGTCGGAATTTCGCTGTTTGCCACGCTCATGAGCACGCTGACGTATCTGTCCTATCCGGGTGAAATGATTAGTCACGGCCCGATGATTCTCAGTGGCGTCCTGGGGTATCCGCTGGTCTACCTCGTCGTTGGCAGGCTGGTGATCCCCTCGATCATGAGGCTCAGAATCACGAGCGCTTACGAGATCCTCGAACGGCGGTTCGGGCTGGGTGTGCGGATGTTGGGGTCGACGTTCTTTTTGGTCCTGCGGTTGTTTTGGATGGCGCTCATCGTATATGCCACTTCCGACGCGGTGCTGGTCCCGCTATTGCACCTGGATCACTCCGCAACGCCGTGGGTCTGCGTGGTGCTGGCCCTGATTACCATTGCCTATACTTCGATGGGCGGGTTGCAGGCCGTGGTGTTCATCGATGTGCTCCAGACGTTCATAATGCTCGCGGGTGCCGTCCTGTCCTTGGTCTTGATTTCAAGGAGTGTCGGTGGCGTGAGCGCCTGGTGGCCCCGCGAGTGGTCCGCGGATTGGGATGCTCCCAGCTTCTTTTTTGCGACCGATTCGCGTGTTTCGATGGGAATGGCCGTGCTGTCGAGTTTTATCTGGTACCTGTGTACGGCCAGCTCGGATCAAATCGCCGTCCAGCGTTACCTGGCGACGCGCGATGCCGCTTCGGCTCGCAAAATGTTCGGCATCTCGTTGATTTGCGATGTGTGCGTCGCGATGGTGCTGTGCGCTTTGGGCCTGGCTTTGTTCGCTTACTTCAGAGGCCATCCGGAGATGCTCCCCGACAACGAAACAATAGCCAGCAGCGCCGACAAACTCTTGTCGCAATATATCGTCCGAGTGCTTCCCTCGGGTCTGGCGGGATTGGTGGTGGCCGGCATCCTTTCGGCCGCGATGGACAGTCTCTCGTCGGGTCTCAATTCGGCCGCGTCGGTGATTGTCGCCGACTGGATTCCGCGGTTCTGGCAAGGCCAGATCAGCGATCTCGCGGAGGTCCGGCAGGCGAAGGTCGCTTCCTGGTTTATCGGTTTGGTTGTCATACTGCTGAGTTTGTCCACGATCTACGTGCCTGGGAACTTGATGGAGGTGTCCTGTAAGATCGCCAATCTGCTGGTCGCGCCCTTGGCGGTGCTGTTTTTCATGGCGATGTTCGTCCCCTGGGCTACGACACCGGGCACCTGGGCGGCGGCGGTCGCGAGCGTATCGGCCGCGTCTTGCATCTCGTTCCAAATAGCCAACAATTTGAGTTTTCTGTGGATCATGCCGGTCTCGCTGGTGGCCGGGCTGATCGTGGGAGGCCTGGTCAGTTGGCTCCCGTTCGGCCAGCGACGGCCGATGTTGGAAGCCGCCGAACCGATGCACTCTTGAGAGTCGAGAGATGATTGTCGACGTTCATAGCCACGCCTGGCGCTATCCGCAAGATTTCAGCGAAGAATTTCGCCGCCAGGCGCAGCGCGCTCGCTCCGGTGGAGAAGTGGACCTCACCGTTCGCCTGCCGCAGTACTGCGCCGCGGCGCCCGCCGACGTGAAAACGATCGTCTTCGGGGGCAAAGCCAAGCGGAGCGGCCTGTGGGTCGATGACCGCTATGTTGCCGACTACGCGGCCCAAGCCAGCGACAGGCTGATTGGCTTTCTGTCGGTCGATCCCACGCAGGATGGTTGGCAGCGCGAGCTGAGCATCGGGCATCAGGAGCTGGGTTTGCGGGGCATCAAACTCATGCCGATGTATGCCGGCTTCATGCCGCACGATGCGAAGCTTGACCCCTTGTGGCAATACGCGACGGACCATGGGCTGCCGGTGCTGCTACATACCGGCACCACATTTGTCGCACAGGCACCGTTGGAATGCACGTTGCCCCGCCACTTGGACGCGGTGGCCATGCGCTTTCCCGAGTGCAAAATCGTGCTGGCGCATCTCGGCCATCCCTACGAAGGCGAATGCGTGGCCGTGGTCCGCAAGCACCCCCATCTGTATGCCGACATCAGCGCGCTTTACTATCGACCTTTCCAGCTCTATCAAAGCTTGATGCTGGTGCAAGAGTATGGCATCTGGGATAAGATTCTGTTCGGCACCGACTATCCCTTTACCACGGTCAACGGCACCATCGAAGGGCTGCGACATTTGAACGACATGTTGGAAGGAACTCGTTTGCCGCGCTTGGAGACAACGCAAATCGAGGCCCTGATTTACCGTGACAGCCTGACGCTACTGGGCCTAGCAGCCTGTTGAAGCAATCAACAGGCCGCGCGATCGCATGGATGCGATCCCAAAATGACGACGTAGGTCTTTGTTTTGCGAGCCGTGCCGGAGCTCTGCTCCGCATTTGGCGAGGTTGAAAAATGCCACGATGGCATCTTTCAGCAGGACACTTATGATCCCCCCGAAACGAATGATGGTTCAAAAGGGCAGAGTCGCACTGGTGACCGGAGCAAGTCTCGGCATTGGTCGGGAAATTGCCTATTCTCTCGCGCAGGCCGGTGCTGACGTGGCGATCAACTTCAACTCGCACGCTGCCGAAGCCCAACAGCTGGCCGCAACGGTGCGTGCGATGGGCCGCCGAGTATTGTTGTGCCCGGGGGACGTCGCCGATCACGGCGCAGTGGAACGGATGGTCGAACAAGTTGCGAGCGAGTTCGGCCGGCTCGATATCGCGGTCTCCAACGCGGCCTTCAGCGAGCGCGAGCTGTTTTTCGAAGCGGATTTGGAGAAGTTCCACCGGTCGATCGACGTGACCATGTGGGGTGCCTTTTACCTCTTTCGTGCGGCTGCCCGACAAATGATTGCACAAGGAAACGGCGGCACGATCCTGGGTGTCAGTTCCCCCCATGCCTATGTGCCGATCCCGCGCTCGATGGCGTACAACATGGCCAAGGCGGCGCTCGACCAAATGGCGCGCACCGCCGCCATCGAATTGATCGGCCACCGGATTCGGGTCAATCTGGTGCATCCGGGTTGGATCGATACACCGGGCGAGCGAAGATTCGCCACCCGCGAACAGATAGCGGAAGCGGGACCAACGTTGCCGTGGAAGCGTTTGGGGCAACCCGCCGAAATCGCCCGCGCGGTCGTATTTCTCTGCGATCCGGCAAGCGATTACATCACCGGCAGCTCGCTCTTGGTTGACGGTGGCCTGACCCTGACAATGGCGGCGCCAAGTAATTAGCCCGTATACTGGTTTCTCGGGAATACGACAATGACACTCGAACGTGAATCCAAGCTGGAAGCGCTGGGATATCCTGTGGCCAGGACGTCGCCCGAAGGACAGATCGTGGATGCCGTCATCATCGACGGCGAGACCGTCTATGCCTCGGGACAGGTTCCCTTCGATGGTAACGAGCTTGTTAGTCGGGGCAAGGTTCCGTCCGAAGTGTCGATCGCAGATGCCACGAAAGCGGCCGCCCTGTGCGCGGCCAATGTGCTGAGGGCGGTCCGCGGGCGAGTCGGCTCGCTCGAGCGGATCCAGCGCGTGCTCCGCGTGACCGGCTACGTCAATGCCGATCCGAACTTCACGGACGAGCACCTGGTAATCAATGGCGCGTCCGAGTTGATTTTGCATGTCTTCGCCGAGCACGGGCGGCACGCCAGAACGGCCATCGGTGTCGCCCAGCTTCCGCTGGGCGCGAGCACGGAAATAGAGATGATTCTTAAGCTAAAGGCACCTTGAAATGCGAATGAGTCGAATCAAAGCCAAGATTTCTCGCAATGAGCCGGCCCTCTGCGTGCAATTGCACCTGACCGACGCGAGCGTGTTCGAACTCACCGGCCTGATGGGGTTCGACGGCATTTGGATGGATCTGGAACATCACGGGTATAGCGTCGAAACGGCGGGCCATTTGATGCGGGCCGCGCGCGTCGGTGGCAGCGACATTGTCGCCCGGCCGGCCAAGGGAGAGTTTATGCGCATGGGCCGACTCCTGGAGTTGGGCGCTTCGGCCATCATGTATCCGCGCTGCGACAGTCCGGCGGAAGCGGCCGAGGTGGTGCGCTGGGCCAAATTTGCGCCGTTGGGGACGCGTGGTTTCGACGGCAGCGGCCCGGACGCGGCCTTTACCGCGATGCCCGTCGCCGACTACCTGGCCCATGCCAACCGCGAGACGCTCGTGATCATTCAACTCGAGCACCAGCAGGCCGTCGACCAGGCAGAGGCCATCGCCGCCACGCCGGGAGTGGACATGCTCATGCTTGGCCCGGCCGATTTCTCGGTTCTCGGCGGCTTTCCTTTTGAGTTCGACCATCCAAAAGTAATCAAGGCCTTGGAGACCATTTCCCGAGCGGCCCGCAACTGCGGCAAGCATTGGGCCTGCACGACCAGTCTGGCGAAAGCCGGCCAGGCCCTGGAGATGGGTTGCCGACTGCTGTTCAATAATGCAGACATCGCGATGATCAAAAACGGTCTCGAGCAAATGCAAACCCAGTTCCAGCCACTCGGATTCACGTTCGACAATCACTTGCAGGGGCCGTCGTCCGGTTACGTCAAAAAATGAGCGGCCATAACGATTCCGCAGATTCACCCGCCGGGAGACGCTAATCACGATGCGATTGATTATTGATTCTCACCTGGATTTGTCTTGGTGCGCGTTGAGCTATAACCGCGATATGACGGAATCGATCGCTCAAATCAACCAGCGCGAAGCGAGCATGAGCCCTGAAGGGGGGCGCAGCCACGCCACCACCAGCTTACCTGAAATGCGGCGCGGCGGCGTCGGCGTTTGCCTGGGCACGCTGCTGGCTCGGGCAAAACGTCACGTGCAGCCGGCGGCCGGGCATCGTCGCATCGACCTCGACTACGGCACCCAGAGCATCGCTTATTCGATTGCTCAAGGGCAATTGGCCTACTATCGGCTGCTCGAACAGCAGGGCGAAATTAAGCGGATCGGCACCGCCAGCGAGCTCGATGCTCACTGGAAACTCTGGCAGCAAGATCCAAAGGACAAGTTGCCGATCGGATTGATTCTGGCCATGGAAGGGGCCGATCCGATTGTCGATCCGCGTCAAGTCGAAGCCTGGTTCGCCGATGGCCTGCGCAGCGTAATGCTGTCGCACTACGGCAAAAGCCACTACTCGGTCGGCACCGGCGACAATGGCCCGCTCACGCCCCGCGGCATTGAGATGCTCAAGGAGTTCGAGCGCGTCGGCATGATTCTCGACGTCACTCATCTTTCGGACCTGAGCTTTTTCGAAGCCTTGGATCGCTTCCGCGGACCGGTGATGGCCAGCCACAACAATTGCCGCGCCCTGGTGCCTGCCGATCGCCAGTTCTCCGATGAGCAAATCAAGCTGCTCATCGAGCGCGACGCGGTGATCGGTATCGCGTGCGATGCCTGGATGCTACGGCCCGGCTGGCAAATCGGGCACACGCAGCCAGAAGGGTTGACGATGTCTGCATTAGCCGATCACGTGGACCACATTTGCCAACTGGCCGGCAACACGCGGCACGTTGGCATCGGCAGCGACTTGGATGGCGGCTATGGCACCGAGCAAACGCCCAGTGACCTTAAGACCATCGCCGATTTGCAAAAACTGGATCTGTTTCTGGCCCAACGCGGTTACACCAGCGACGATATCGACGGCATCTTCCACGGCAATTGGTTGCGTTTTTTCCGCCGTTGGCTGCCCGCATAAGGAACCCGACTTGATCGATACGGACTCGCTTGCTCAGCTTCCCACCCCGGCGTTGCTGCTGGATGGCACGGTCGTACGGCAGAACATCCAGCGGCTGGCCGACTACGCCGCCGCTCATCGTTTGAAGGTACGGCCGCATACCAAGACGCACAAATCGCTGCGGGTGGCCCGATTGCAATTGAAAGCAGGCGCCGCCGGCTTGACGGTTGCCAAACTTGGCGAGGCCGAGGTAATGGCCGACGCTTGCGGCGATCTGCTGCTGGCCTACCCGGCGCTCGATCCCTGGCGCGCCAGTCGCCTGGCCGCACTCGCCACACGTCTCACGCTCCATGTGGCCGTCGACTCGCCTGAGGCGGTCGACGCGCTGGCCGCGGCAGCTAAAAACGCAGGCGGCACCATCGGCATTCTCGTCGACCTGGACGTCGGCATGGGCGCACCGGCGTCCAAAGTCCTCGGGCGGCCTTGGACTTGGCTCAAAGGGTCGATCGCACTTCGGGGGTGCGGCTGGACGGCATCCTGTGTTACCCGGGACACGTTTGGTGCCCCGTCAGCGAGCAAGCCGAACCGCTGGCAAGGGTTGCCGCCCGGCTCCAAGAGACGCTCGATCTGTGGTCGCGGCACGGCTTGCCTGCGCCGATTGTTTCCGGCGGCTCGACGCCCACCGCCTTTCAATCGCACCTCATGCCGCAACTCACCGAAATCCGGCCGGGCACGTACGTTTTTCACGACATGAACAGCGTCGGCGGCGGAGCTTTCTCGCTCGAAGACTGTGCCGCGCGGATCGTCTGCACCGTGGTCAGCAATGCCGTGCCGGGGCAAGTGGTGCTCGATGCCGGAACAAAAACGTTAACCAGCGATCTGTCCATTTACGCCCGCGACAGCAAACACGGCCACCTTGTCGAATACCCGCTTGCCAAGATCGCCAAGCTCACCGAGGAGCACGCCCAAGTCGACGTTTCCGCCTGCGACAGGCATCCGCGGTTAGGAGAGCGTGTGACAGTCATTCCCAACCACATCTGCCCCTGCGTCAACCTGCAAGACGCGGCCTGGTGGATCGACAGCGGCGCGCCTCCCGAACGGCTTGCCGTCGAGGCCCGCGGCAAGATCGTGTGACGATCGCGGGGTGGTGTGGGCGTCGACCGCGATTTATACGGGGGGACTTCCTGTAAAATTGTTGATACCGGCACACGCGGCCGCGTTGGCCGGCACCCACGTGCGGCAGAAATTCAACAAGGTCTCAGGGCGTTGAAGCACGCGATGGATGCTCACATGCACGCTTGGATGCCGGACGGTTTGCACGGTTCGTTGGCAGCCGACTCGTCAGGCACGCGGATGCGTCTCGTGGCGCAACGTCGTTGCTTGCCGTCGCTGGCTCGCCGGTGGTTGATGTGTGGGCTGGCTTTGATTGCAAGCGTCGTCTTTGCAGACGAAAGCGAGCCGCAAGCCGCTGCCCGGGCACCGCGACCGCCGATCGGCGACAAGATCGCCGCGATCTCGTTCAAGGACGTTCGTTACTTGCCGCGGTCTTTGCGCGACTTGCTCAACGACAAGGACCGCGTGCCGAAGCGAGTCATCGCACTCGTCTTTACCAGCAGCACTTGTCCGCTGGCGCAAAAATACTGGCCACGGCTGAAGGAGCTGGACCAGCAGTACCGTGGCCGCGGCGTGCAACTGGTGGCCGTTAACGTCGGCCCGGCGGATACGATCCTCGAGATGGCCGCACAGGCGGTCCAATACGAAGTGGAGTTTCCACTGGTCAAGGACATGGACGGTAACTGTGTCCGTGGCTGCGGCGTCCGACGCACGCCGGAAGTCGTATTGCTCGACGCCGAACTACGGCTCCGTTATCGTGGGCGGATCGACGACCAATATCGACTGGGCGGCACCGCCCCGCAAGTCACGCACCACGACCTGCGTGACGCCATCGAGGACCTATTGGCCGATCGCGAAATAAAAACGCCCGAAACAACGGTCGATGGCTGCCCAATCACGCTGCCCAACCCACTGAAGCCCGCGACCGGAATCACGTTTTACCGGCACGTGTCGCCGCTCCTCGAGAAGCACTGTCAGCAGTGCCATCAACCGGGTACGGCGGCGCCATTTGCACTCGTCTCTTATGAGGAGGTGGCTGCGCAAGCGGAAGCCATCGCCGAAGCGGTCTCAGAACGGCGGATGCCGCCTTGGTATGCCAGCGACAAATTCGGTATGTTCGCGAACTGCCGCGCCTTGGCCGACCAGGATCGGGAGACGATTCTTGGCTGGATCCGCGGTGGGATGTCGCCGGGCGAGCATGCCCCGACGCGCGGTCCGGTGGTTCTGCAGGCAAGAGCCGACGACACCAGGCAGGATCGCCGGCCCGAACGAACCTGGTTGATGGGCGAACCGGATTTGGTCGTGTCCGCGCCTGGAACCTATTCGGCTCCAGCCCAAGGCTATGTCGACTACAAGTACGCCCTGCTCCCCTATGTCTTCTTACAGGACACGTGGATTCAAGGCGCGGAAATCCTGCCGGACAACCCGCGCGTGCTGCACCATTGCAACCTGGGCTTCCTGTCCGCCGGCGACCGCGCGTCGCGAGCGAAGCTAATTACCGGGTACGTCCCCGGCGGCGGCCCGCTGATGCTCGGCGACGGTGTGGCGGTCAAAATCCAGCGGGGTTCGGTCGTGGGATTGCAAATTCACCTGACAACCACCGGCAAGCCCGAAACCTGCGGGCTGCGCGTCGGCTTTCGTTTTGCTCGCGAGCGCATCCAGAAGCAATTGCGTTACCTGGAAATCAGTCACAATTCGTTCACGATACCGCCGTTTGCAGCGTTTCACCCCGTCGCACAAAGTCGAACGATCGATCAGGACATCACGCTGTTTGGCTTGTTCGCGCACATGCATGTGCGGGGCAAGGATATTACGTTTCGCGCCTTTCCGCCGGGCGGCGAAATGGACACGATGTTGATGATCCCTAATTACAACTTCGACTGGCAAATGCCGTATTATTTGCCGCCGGGCCAAATACGATATCCGGCGAAGACCAGATTCGAGTGCCTCGCTCACTTCGATAATTCCTCTTTCAATCCGTTCAATCCCGATCCTTCCGCCGAAGTCCAGGTGGGCGAGCAGACGGACAAGGAGATGATGTATGGTTTCGTGTTCTACGTCGTCGACGCGGAGCAGTTGAACCTGGCGGTCGACGCCAACACCGGCCGCGCGATGAAAGAATGAGATGCACTGAATTTGCACTCTTAATCAAAGGGTTGTTGGTTCAAGTCCAACAGGGAGCACTTTGTAAACTCCGCCGCAGTATGGCCTTTCGAGCAGGTGGGCATATCTCGTGGCGGCTCCAATCGCCGGGCGTCATGCAAAAGCTCATGTTCGCCCGGATTGCAAACGCGATTTGAGGCTCTCAGAACGTCAGTTCGACGGTCAAAATGGGCCGGGCCTTCTGAACCCTTTTCTGTTTGTAGCGTGGCTAAACCCGGCTTAGCCGCAACATTTTTCCCAACGTCCGCAGGCTCGTGGCGATCGACAGAGGCGGCGGCCCGCCTTCGATTCTCTCCAACACCATCAGAGTCGAATCATCGCCCGCTGGCCGCTCTCCCTGTCGCCGGACCAGCGCGTCCAGCACCTGCTCGCCCGACTCGGCCGCCCGGTTTGCCTGGCACTGCTGGAACAATTCGAGCAGACCGGCTGTGCCTAGCGGCGCGCCGCCTGTATCCTCGGCCTCGATGATTCCGTCGGTGTACAACACCACCCGATCGCCCGGGGTCAATTCCACCGCAAATTGCGCGTACTGCGTCGGATTGAGAATGCCCAGCGGCAGGTTGCTGATCCGCTTCAGATGGTAGCGGGCCTTCGAACGGCGGAGCGACTGGCACTCGCCCAATGCGTCTGACTCCATGACCTGCCAACGGGCCTCTGAGGCGCGATACCACAAGGGCGGGCAATGTCCCGCATTGCATACGATCAAGTGGCCGGTCGGCGCAAAATAGGTGAGGATCAGTGCGGTGGCAAATCGACCTTCCTCGGCCATTACCGAAAACTCGCGATTCAGGGCTCGCGCAAGCTGCGTCTGATCGAAAATGTTCATGTACTTGCGGATCATGCGCCGAAGCGTCTGCGCAAGCTGGTCCACCGCCGCTCCGTGCCCCGAGACGTCCGCCAGGGCCATGCGGGTAACCTCGCCGCTTCCGCAGCTGGATACATAATGGATGTCACCCCCGCCCAGACCGACGTCGAACGGCCGGCTATCGATCCAGATTTCCAGTCCAAAGCCCTGGATCCGCTGTCGCATGGCCCGGTTGCCACCGACAATTTCCATGCAATTCAAGCGATGATGGGTCGTGTCGGAGGGGGTCATGTCGAGAATTCAGGCAATGGCAGCATCCGGGGACGATCCATTCCAGCCACGCTCAGTGGGCGGCGCCAGGGAGGGAACAGCTCAGGCCGGCCAGGTTCAGTCTTGTTGGGCCAGCTTGTCGAAAATCTGGCGCTGTGCCGTCAAGGCAGCGACTCGATCGGGCGGCCTGTCACTCGCCTCCATCAGCACCCAGCCATCGTAGTCGATTCCATTGAGCAGCGCAATCAGCTTGGCAAAGGGATACGTCGCATCGTCCAATTGGCGCACGTGGGTTGTTCCGCCCAATCGCTTTTGGACCAAGCGGAAGTTGTGTTCCAGGCCTTCCCCCTCCAGATCCTGCGGATTGCTGTTCCAACAAACGGCGACGCTGGGATGATCGGCCACGGCCATGATCGCGGCGATGATCGGCAACAGGCGCATCCGCCGTGCACTTCCAAACGCACCTGTTGCCCGAGGTCGGCGGCGTAGGCTCCCAGTTCGTTGAGCGAGCGTCCGATCTGCTCGATGGTCTGCTCCTGGGGCACATTGGGCGGAAGAGCGTTCGGCTTGACCTTGGTTCCGCTGCCGCCAATATCGTGGCTGAGTTTAATGAATTCCTTGGCGCGCTCGATGGATTTTCTAAGCACGTCCGGATCGGGATCGTGGAAATCCTGATTGCTGCCCACCCCCACCAGAGTGATCGGACTGTTCTCGAATTGCTGCCGCACGGCGAGCCGCTCGGCGTCGGTCAGGCTCGGTTCGACACGATGGGCATGCTGGGTGCGCAGTTCGACGCCCAGGGCCCCCGCGGTTTCGCAGTTTTTTAAGATCGTGGGCACATCCCAATCGAAGCCCCACATGTAGGTCACCAGGCCGAATCGCATTTTCACCTTGCGGCCGCCGTCTTCCGCAGCCGACCGGCACGCCGCCGGATCGAACCAGTTCGCACAGGCGCCCAGCGTCGCCACACTGAGCGACGACTGCAAGAAGTTACGTCGATGAAGATTTGTCATGGAAAGATTCGCTAACTCAGGATGAGTTATGGGAGTCGGGAATTCGCCGACAGGAGGAATCGATTCAATCGGTAGTCATGCCGACCGCGCGGGCCGCCCGTCCGGCAATCGCCGGCAGACGCGCAGCGGCAGATCGAATCGGTTTAGCCTGCTTATTCGTCCGCGGCTCCGCCGAGCGTGGCGTTGATTTTGTACACGTCCTGCAAATGCGCGTGGGCCAGGCTGGCTTCGGCCGACTTAGGGAAACGCTTGCAGACCTGTTGAAAGGCTTTGATGGCCGATTCTTGTTGCTTGGCTTCTTCATACGTCCGGGCGATTTCCAACAGGGCGCACCGGGGCTGACGGAGCATGCGCCATCACTTGCTTATAGAGGATCAAGGCCTCGGTGGTTTCGCCCAGCCGGCGGTGGCAGTATGCCATTTGCTTGAGATCTTCGGGAAAGTTTTCGGCGAGCCGAAACACTCCGATGGCTTCCTTGAACTTGCTGGCGTCGCGATACGTCGAGGCCAACTCCCAGTTCCAGCGATTCCCGTTCTTGGCGTCGCTGGTGACCAGGGTTTGGTAAATGGCGATCGCCGGGTCGAATTTTTGCTCCTCGCGGAAGCTGTAGGCAATTTGATGTTGTCCCTCGGGTTGATTCTGAAAGCGGTTGTAGTGGCCTCGGGCTTCGTCGCGGCGGCCGGCGGCCTTGAGCACGGCGGCCTTGCGGCCGAGCGTGTCGTCGTCGGCGCCGATGGTGTTGAGCACGGCATCATGGGCCGCCAGGGCTTCGGTCAACCGGCCGGCATATTGTTCGATCTCGGCGATGTAATAGCAATCCTGGCGGAAGAGGGCCTTTTCGCCGTCATTGCTGGGGCTGGCGGGGATTTTGGCTTTGATGTAGGCGACCGCGGCGTCGGCCATTTTCAGTCCGCGGGGCTTCGACTCGGCCACGGCCACCAACTGCCCGAGGGGCCCGCGGACAAAGTAATGCACGTAGGTCGGGAGTTGCGGTTCCTGGTAGCTCGTCGCCAGGGCCTTCAGCGCTTCGGCAAAGTCTCCGGCGGAGAAATGATGCGTTGCCAGCCGGTGGGAGATCTCGACGCAAAGCGGCGCGGCTTCTCCCTTTCGATCGGTCTTGAAGACGATTTCATTCCACAGGGCCAACCGTCGCTTTTCGTCCCCTTCGACCTGTGCTAGATCGGCCAGATCGATCTTGGCCATCAACGCCATCAGGTTGTCAGGGTGGTCGGACAGCACTTTGCCGTAGAACTTCTTGGCCTGCTTCGTTTCGCCCATGTCCTTGTAGGTTTTGCCGATCAAATAGGCCGCCACGACGGCCTCGGGGGAGTCGGGCCAATAGTCGATGACCGACTGAAAGCCATCCTTGATGGCGGTGTTCGACTTGCGCAGGTTGACCTGGCAAATGCTCCATTTGAGCTGGGCGTACGGAGCGCCGTCACTCTTCTCGTAGAGCGTCAGGAACTTTTCGCACTCGGCCAGCGCGGCCTTCCAGTTTTGCTCGCGATAATACTTCTCGACGATATTCAACTGGTAGCGGTCGGCTTCGCCCAGCTTGGCCCAGCGGTCCAAGGCCAAGTCGTCGTATTTGACCGCCCAGGCCAATGTCGGAAGCACTGCCACCAGGCAGCCTGCCGCCAGCGTCCTTATCGCTTTTGCCGTGCCCACAGCCATGTGGCGTACTCCATGTGAGCGTAGAAAATCACGTTAATGCCCAAGCGGTAACACGCGTCCCAGACCTCTCTGGGAACGCCCGAGTGGCCGTCGCTCCAGGCGTCGCCGATGTCACCCGGATGATAATAGCAGACCCAGCGGCCGTCCACTTTCCAGCCCCAGGCGTCGCGCCCGCCGTGGGGTGCCACGTAGGGAAACGACGCAACTTCGAACGGCACCTTGTACAAATCGTCGTCGACCGGAACGCGCACCGGTTCGACGTTGGGCAGCACCTGTCGCATCATGCTGAAGAATTGGCTATGGAAATGTGCGCTGCCGCCATTGTCGCCGAACAGCATGCCGTGCTTGTCGAGCAGGTATTCACGCAAAATCTTGACTTCGGGCTTGGAGAGCGAAATGCTCCCCTGGCCGGTGAGATAGACCATCGGCGGGCTTTTTTCGATCGGGAAGCTGCCGAGTTGCGCAACGGTGCGCGACTCGGTCCGATCGCTGACTTTCTGTCCCGTGCGGACGCCATATTCGATAAGCAGATTCTGATCCGCTCCGACGCCGAAGTCCTGGTTCCAATCGCCGCCGGCATATTCCAGCCGAATGAAACGAACCTTTCCGTCCCCCGGTCCGCCGAAGCCCGATCCGTCGCCGTCGCCGAGCCCGTAACCTTTGCCGCGTCCTTTGCCGGCCCCCCCCTTTCCTTGGCCGATTGTGTACAGGTGCTCAGTCGTTTGCAAGAGCTGCAATTTGACGTCGTCGACCGGCCGGTCCGCGAACTTGATCGAACTGAACGGATTGATGACGAATTTTCGCTTGATCACTTTCTGAACGCGCACGGCCTGAGCCATAGCTGTCTGCGGAGCACCGCCGGCACCTCCGCCTCCTCCACCGCCCGGCAGTTCGTAGCTTTCGCCGGCCCCCGATCAGGCCCGAGACCACATTGACCAATAGGAACACGAGCGAGTAGACCGTCAAAATCGCTATCGACTGGTTTACCTTTTGTCGCTGGCCGTAGTACCAGGCTGCCGGGTCGAGCGGCCACCAGATTTTGCCGCGGCTGGCGCTCGATCCCGCGTGCGCCGGATCGGCCGCCGCGCGATCGGCCCGCTGCTGTTCATATTGGCGGCTCTTCCTTTCAAACAGCCAAACGATCCATAGCAAGCCTCCGAGAAACAGCCCGGCAGAGCCGTATTGAGTCAGCGAACGTTCCAGAGCCGTGGCTTGACGCAGCTCCGCCAGGGCCACCGCGGCTTGCCATGCCGTCAGATAAACAAGGCTGCCGGCCGCGTACCGGGCGGGCAAGCAGATCGACCACCAGCGCCGCAGCGCCCCCAGCGAGACTGCCAAAAGCGCCGCCAGCACCGCCGTTCGCAACCACACGGGCAGCCACTCGGGCTCAAATTGGTCAAGCGACGCAGCCTCCCAGACAAGCAGCAAGATGCTTGTTGTCACAGGCCAGCGGTCGGCGGACTTGGGTGCCATGCGCGGGTTCAATTCCCAGGGTAACGAGGCCCAAGAACGGTCGGGGGCGACGCGTCGCTTGCGCGACGTAAGATTGGATTAGCGAGTCTTATCGAACAAGTCGTCGATCTTACGGTCATCGAGCGGGTTGACGCCGGGATCACTTTGCTTGACCTCTTCGACGCCTCCCAGGGCTTTCTTACTGATAACCGGCTGATTGGCTACGCCGGTTTCCACCGGTGGACCGGCTTGCGAAGGCGCCGTCGCCGCCACGTTGGCGGCTGCCGCGGGCGCGGTCTCGGCCACAGCGTCTGCCCGCGGAACCGAACTATGCCCAGCGCCGAGCGCGCGTTCAAGGCATAGGGGATGATCGTACACGCCAGCAGCAATACGATGGTGGCCGCAGTTGCCAGGAGTATCCCCTGCATCAGGCTTCCCTGGCTGACGGGGCCCATCAATTGGTCGATGTCCTTTTCATTCAAGCTGTTCAGGTACTCGCGCAGCTCCGCGGGCGACGTCGATCGTTCGCCGCGGCCCCGCGCTGCGCTGCGCCTACCCGTGGCCAAGGCCGGTTGCTTGGAACTCGATTCCATATTACCACCACCCAATTTCCATCCTGCTGCGATCGCGACGCGAGCGGCATCGGCCGCTCTGCGAGCTATTCATCACGATTGCTTCTTTTTCAAAATGTGCATCAGTTCGCCACCCGCCTGGCTGACGGCTTCGACGACCGGCTCGAACACTTGTGCCGGTGTCTCGTCATGAATCTTGAGCAATACGCCGCGTTTGCCCACGGGAGCGTCCTTGAGCGTCTGTTCCACGGCGTCCTTCAACTGCGATATGCCAATATGCTTGCCGTTGAAATACAGCTTTTTCTCGTTATCGATCACCAGACTGACTTTGGTAATGGCCGCCTTCTGCACCGTGGGAGTGCTCGCCGGAGTCCAGTGCAGCTGCTTGTCGTCCTGAGTTTTGGCCAGCATGATGAAGAACAACACCAGATTGAACGCGATGTCGGCCATCGCCACCGCCGGCACTCCGGCTGCCATCGTTCGTCTGCGCATCTTCATAACCGACCTCGAACGCTCAAAAACCCTTGGGCCCGAACTACTGCACGCGCACCTCGCGGGCCTCTTCGATCTGCAAGGTAATGATGCCCCCCGCCTCTTCGATCCAACCGGTCACGTCGATCCAATGGGCATACGGCGTGTCGGGGCTGCTCTTGACAACCACGACCCGATCCTCCGGCCGAGTACGACCTTTGAGCAATCCGCGCAAGCGCGACGCAAACTCACCCGGTCGAACCCGATCGCCATTGATCGAAGCCGTTGTGCGGGTGAGTGCGACGTCGATATTTTCGGCCTTGGCCACCGTAGCTTTGCTGTTGGTCTCGCTTCCCGGAATGTCTTGTTTGCGGCCGCTGGTTGGCTGGGTCGACGCGCAAACGACGAAAAAAATCAACAGATTGAACGCAATGTCCACCAGCAACACGGCCGGCGGCTCATTATGCGGATGAATGTTGCCGCGTCGAACTTTCATAGCGTCCTCGATCGCTCGATGCTAAAGGCTGTGGGCCACCGCGGGCTTGACGGCCGTCTCGTCGTCGCCGTTCGTACCCGATGACGCGATCCGCTCGCGAAGCGCCAATTGCAGCGTTACCGCCTCCATCAATGCGGTTCCCGATTCCTCCACGCTCAGGACGTAACCATTGATCACCGTGGTGAAGTAATTGAAGGCCACATAGGCGGGTATGCCCACGATCAGACCCCACACCGTGACCAGGAGTTTGAGCTTGATGCCCGCGGCGGCGGCCAGAATGATGTCGACCACACCATACTTGTCGACGATGTCACCGAACAGGATGATCATGCCCAGCACGGTTCCCACCGAGCCGACCATCGGCGCCACGCTCGAAATGGTGGCCAGGATCGGCAGGTTTTTCTCCAGCGCCGCGACGATGTGAACGCTGTAGTCCTCCATGGCCTTGTCGACCTGCGTTTCGATCTGGGCCGGATCGTAGTTGAGCCGCTTGAGCAGCAAGTATTTGCGGATGCCGGCTGCCAAAACGGCCGGTACGGGCCCGTGCTGGCTCAGGCACAATTCGAGTGCCTCTTCACCGCGATCGGCTTGCAGCAATTCGAGGACCTTTTCCTTCAAGGGAGACGTGTCGACGTTGAGCAGCTTCAGGCTTCGCCAGCGCTCGATGGCAACACCCGCCGCCAAGATGCCCATGAACAAAATGGGCCACATGAACAAACCGCCATCGATCATGTAGCCCAAGGCGCCAGCGTTGTACCAGTGACTTTCCTTGGCCGCAGTGGTGCCGGCTTTCTCGCTGGCGACCGGCTCCGCCGGGGCATCGACAGTCGCCGCGGGGGGCGGCTAAGGGGACCTCTGCGGTTGGAGGCGTGCCGGCATCCTGTGCAGATTTTTCCGCCGCGGCGATGGCCAAACGGCCTGCGGCCTCGACGACTTGCAGACAGAGCGAATTCATAACGGGATTCCTGGTGTCAGGCGGAAATTCTAGATTCTCGCTGTGGTTCAATCGCTAGTTCTTACTCGTCGGTGGTTGCTTCCGCCTCGAATTGCTGCAGCATTTCCGGCAGTGCGAGGCGACCGCGGGCATACTTCGCGGCCTCGCTGGCCGGATGCTTCCAGCGACAAAGGTTGTAACTGCGGAATGCTTCTTTGCTGTTCGCCCCCATGCGATAACTTTCGCCCGACCAAAAGAGGGCATCGGCGCAGAGCGCATCGTCCGGAAAGACCTTGGCGAACTTGTCGAAGGCCGCCGACGCTTTGGCGTACTGTTTTCCCTTGTAGTAGCACTGGCCGATGCGGAATGCCATCCGCGCGGCCCATTCGTGCCCGTCGAACCGTTCGAGGAACTTTTCACCCACCTGTGCCGAGACCTCGAAGTTTTCCTTTTTGTAAAAATAATCGCTGATGCGGACCATGACATTGGCGATCAAGGGACTCTTGGGGTACGTGGCCGCGAGGGTCACGTAGGCCTCGAGCGCGTTGTCGAAGTCGTCCGCTTCCTCGTAGCACTGCGCCAATTTGTATTGGGCATCGGCTGCCAAAGTGCTGTCCGAATACTGGCGCACGATCAATTGATAGCTGGTAATTGCCTCGTCCCAATTTCCCAGCTCCTGCGAGAATTGTCCCAGCAGGTAGGCGATGCGCGGGACATACTTGGGGTTGGGATAATCTTCCATCACCTCGCGTAGCACACGGCGGCCGGCTTCCAGGTCGGCCCGTTGCTCGTCCTTGCGGCCGAGGTTCTTGTGGCTCTTGAAAAGTTCGAAGCAGCTTTCGGCAATGTGGAACTGAGTCTCGACCGCCAGGCCTTCGTCGTCGAAAACCTTGCTGAATGCCGCCACGACTCCGTCGGTGCCCACAACCACCGGAACTTCGATCGTCACCGACAGCTTGCCGTCCTCGGTGCTGGCCGTTGCATCTTCGTATTTCAGCCGCAATTCGTCACCGAAGTAGGTCTCGATGGCCGGATCGGCCGGGTCGAGATTTCCGGCCGTCGGGCTCTCGTTCGGCCGCAGAGCGACCGAGCCCGTGAACACGCCGCTGTGCGACAGGGTTTCCTCAAGTGCCAGGGTTTCGCTTTCGCCGCGCTCGCTGGTGATTTGCACGCGCGCTTGGTCGCGCTCGTCCGACACGTCGAGATCCGCGTCGTGAACGATCAGGAACAGCTTCTCGCCGACATGGAGCTGCGTCACCGGCTTCTCATAATCGTGGTCGGTGCAGGCCAGTGTACCGTTGGTGATCAACCGGCCCCGGGAGTTGAGGTCCACCGGCTTGCCTTTGGGACGCAAAGCGTCGTTGTACGTGGCCGTGATGACGTCGACGCCGCTGACGTTCAGCACCCGGGTCACCAGGGTCTCGCCGCTGGCGGTGCTTTCCTCCTCGGTCAACACGCCGCCACCCAGTAATTGCCGCGGCATGCTGGCGGTAATCGGCACGATATCGGGACTATTCTTGCTCCCCAACTGCAACACTACCTGACCGATGAATCGGCCGTCCTCGAGCGCGGCTGACGCCTGATCGCCCTGGTAGGTCAAACCGGTTGTCAGGTCGGGCGCAATCACGCAGCGGACGTCGATCTTGGCTCCGCTCGTGGTTTCGAGCTGGGCAATCACTTGGCTGCGGCTAGTCTTGGCCGCGTCGCGGTCGATGACCTCGATCGTAAGCGGCACCTCGAACGCGACATTGTTGATTTCCTTGGCAGTGGCGTTAGCGGGCAGGTAAACCGTTTGCGGCGGCGCCACGCTCCCCTTGGGAGGCTGCAGCAGCCGCGTCTCCACGATGCGCATTTTGCCGGTGGTCGGACGGTTGGCGTAGACCACGGTCTCGCGCGCCACGGAATGGCCCGGATAGGTATTCTGCTCATCCAGATAGCTGCACACGATTCGATCGCCCGGCTTGACGACCAATTTTTGGTCCTCGGGAGCGGAAGCCGTGTCGACCTCTTTGGCAAACACGCCCGAGTAAGGCTTCGTTTCCTGCGCAACCAACTCGATCGGATCGCTGTCATTCACCTGGACCTTGAACTTGACCTGGTCAGGCTCGCCGGTGATGTCACGGTCGTAATCGGTGATTTCGACCACGAATCGTTCGCCCGGGTCGATTCGCATCAATTGTTTCGAGATCGTTTCCACCTCGCCGTTGGGCCGACGGACGAAGTCGTAGCCAATCGATCTGATCGAGCCGTTGAAATACGTCGCCGCCAGCGTGTTGGTGAGCAGTTGAGAGCGGTCGCCGGCGGTCTGCGTGAATTCATCGGTATAAGTAATCGCGATCGTATCGCCCGCGGCCATTTCGAGCGTGTCGTTGCCGGCCAGCGACAGCACGTCGGTTTTGGTGGGAATGTAAACGTCGCCGGGCTTTTCGCCGCCGATTTCAATGCGGTTGATGGCCACCGCCTCGCCCCGATATTCCTGTACCACGAACTTGATGTATCGCAATTCGAGCATTGGAAAACGGAAGGCCCAGGTGGCGCCGGCTACGATCGCCCGCGAACCCACGGCCGGCCGCAGGGTGATGCCTTTCACGTCTTGCGCGCCCTCGCCTTTGATTTCCAAAGCCTTGAGGAGCAGCGAATAGTTGCCCGCCTTGGGAATCAGGACAGAACCCACGTTTTGCAGCACATATTTATCCCAACCGCCGGTATTCGCCACCGTGCCCTGGATTGCCTGCTTGCCGAACTCGAGACGGAATTGGCCCCCCTCGCCGGCATGCGAATAGTTGATCAGCACGTCGAACACGCCCGGCTCGGTCGCATCGAAATCCCACTGGGCCATATCCTCGATCGACTTCCAGCTGCCGATGCGTGGGCCGGGACCGTCGGTGAAAATGCCAAATTGCTCGGTTTTCTTGGTGAGCTTGGCGGCGTCGACCGTCAACTGAAGATCTCGATCGGGTGCCGGCTCCTTGGGCTTGGTCGGCTCGATCCTGGCTTCTGGCCGATCCAGATCGAAGTCGCCAGCCCGCAGCGGCAATAAGATGACTTGGTCACCCTGCGCCGCTTCGGCCTTGGCCCATGCGACCGATGCGCCTTGCTGGCCTTGTGCGATGGCGGAAAAGATCGTGAGATCGTGCGGGCCCTTGTCGAGCCATACGTCGACGCTACGGTTGCCCTCGCCGACCGGCAATTCCAAGCTGCCGTCGATCATGATCGCAGTGCGGTTGCCGGTCACGGCGATGCGGGCGGCGCCGGATCGCGGCTGCACGAGCTTGCCCTGCCAGACGATGCCGCAGGCCTGGGTCGCATTGGCGGCATCGGGAGCACGTTTCCAAGCAAGCTGGTCGACGGCCGCTTGTTCGACCGGTTTGGCGGCCTTGGTCAGCGCGACGACTTGTTTCCAGTCGTTGTAGCCCGTGAAGTCGCCGGCATAGACGCGCACCGCCATCGGCCCGAATTCGCCTTCCAGGTTCTCCGACACCGGCAAAGGCGGCTGGCTGGCGATGCGAAACCAGAACTTGCCGTCGTGGCTGCCGCGCAGCTCCCCGCGAACGGGCGATTGCTGTTTGGCGTCGGGACTGGAGATTGTCACCCGGCTGACCGGTTTCAAATCCTTCATGTCGACCGACAACCATTTGGGGGTCGCGCCGTCAGGCTGCGAAATCCAAAAAGTATCCTTATCCTGATCGATGGCCATCAAAGGGCTATGATCGATCGCCGAGTCGCTGGCCAAAGCTCCGGCCGGCAGTTCGCCCGTCGCGGCTACCGCTTCGAACACGCCGGTATGGTCCCCGGTTTCCACGAGCGGCACCTGTACCTGATCGCCGCTGGTCGCGACGATTTTGACCGTGACCTTGTCCGGCTGATCCGACAGGTCGCGGTCGGCATCCTGCACGCGCAAATAGATTGGATTGCCCGGCTTGATCTGATTGGCCGGGCGATGCTGCGACACCCGCTGGTCTTGGGCCTCGACTTCTCGGGCTTCGCGTTCCAGCCGCTGGCTGAAAGTCTCGGCTTCCAAATCCACGATCTTGCTTCCGGACGCATCCAGTTTGGCGTTGGCCGCCACGCGGATTTCCGCGTCGGACAACGGGACGGAGCGGAACTCGGCTTTGAACTCTTCCGGGTAGTCGCACTTGATCACGTCCTTGCCGGTCAGCTCGAGCACCTTGTCGTGCTTGGTGACTTGCCCCAGCCGGGTATCCAGATCCGCACGGAACAGCCCCTTGCCGGCACCGCCGCTATACAGATAGATCAGCTCTTCATCGCCCCCCGGCTCGGTCGTCACGCGGACGGGAATTCGCGAGTGGCCGCGGCTGATTCCCAGGTCGCTATCCTGAACCACGATCGAAAGCGCGGTGCCGGGCATGTGCCAGCGCTTGCTCACTCGGCCCAGCCGTCCGACCGTGCGCAGCAGTTCGAGTTGATCGATGTAGCGCTCCTCGGCGCCGTAGACTTCGGCCAGATTGAACAGCGCCTGGTTGGCCAGTTCCACGTTTGGCACGCGATCCAAGACAGCACGGAAAATATCGCGGGCTTCGTCGCGGTCGCCACGGCGGTTGGCCAGCACGCCGCGCAGGAATTCGGCCCGGATCACCACGTCGCGGTCCTGGCTGCTGGCTAGTTTTTCGAATGTGGCCGCAGCCTGGTCGTAGACCTTTTGCGCCATGAAGCACTCACCGATGCCGAATTCGGCCTCGATCGCCTGCGGCGTTTTCGCGTAGCGGTTGATCACGGTTGTGAATTCGCTCCGAGCGACGTCGTACCGCTGCGCCTTGAAATAGGTTCTGGCCAGCATCAACTGCACGCTGGCTTTGACGCTATCTTCGATCTCGAGCACCTCGCTATTCTTGATCAGCCAGCCCCGGAAGATGTCCTCGGCCCGATCGAGGTTCTCGTCGCCGGCGGCCGCCACCAGGCTCTCGCCGACGAACAAGATCAAGTCGACCGGAACTTCGGTGCGGTGCTGGTCGAACAATGCTTTGTTGGCGCTATAGGTTTCCAGTGCCAGCCGATCGTCGCCGAGCCGCAGATACAGGGCCGCCTGCAGCAGCGGCGCAATCGGGCTCGACTCGTCGATCGTCAGGCCCACGCCACCCATGCGGGCATAGCTCTGGCCGACCATGTCGCGGGCCGCCTGGATGCGCGGCGGGTCGACGTTGCCCACGTTGGCCAGCATGCCCGTGGCCAGCGTGGCCGCGGCTGCGTAGTCTTTGCGGACCATCGCCGCTTGGACATAGACGGCGAGCCGATCCCAGGAGATCGTATCGTCGGCGGCTGTCAGGGTCACGCCCTGATAGGCCAGCAGCCGTTCCATGGGCTTGAGGTCCTTGCCACCGTCGAGCTCCAGCCGGGCCAAATCGGCCGCCGGCGCACTGTGAGGCTGTCCCAATGACCGGACGGCGGTGAACACACGGCGCTTCTCCTCCGGCTTGGCGTCCTTGCTGGCGCGATAGGCGTCGACCCAGGTCTGCGGCGTGTTTGGGTCGACATTCCAGGGCCGAAATGGGCGCTCGATTTGCACGGTGCGCGTGGCGGCCAGCGTCTTCTCGAAGCCGTCGAAATCCTTGGCCGCCAGTTGAGGTTGCGCCAGCAGGATCGAAAACGCTCCGTGATAATCGGATGGCTTGGCCAGCAACTGTTGAACGAGCGCCGTCCACTCGGCCCCTTGCCGGCGAGCCAGCAATCGCAAAGCGCTTGCGTGATACCAGAGACTGTTGCGGATCTGCCTCAGCCACGACACGCTGCCAATAAGCGATCGCCTCGGCCTTCAGCCCGTATTTGTCCAGGATGTCGCCGATCGAGTCCGCGTAACCCGCGTCCAGGCCGAACTTGGCGATCGATTTCTGTGTCCAGGCGTAGATTTGCTTTACGAGTTCGGCATCGTTCACACGGTCAGCGGCGCCGTACATCCGCCGCCAAATGTCGCTGTTGCTTTGCGGCGTATCGAACTTCAACAGGTGCAGAGTCGCGGCCTTGCCGGGTTCGACTAAGCCGTGGTCGAAGGCCGTGGTCATCCAGTAGGTAGCCACATACCAGTCCAGGGGAAAGCGGGCGGCCATTTGACCGGCGATTTCGGCCGATTTCGGCCTCAATTGCACGTCGGCGTTGTAGCGGCACCACTCGGCCAGCGGGAGCCAATGAGCAGAGGCTTGACCGTCGCTCAACGTCTTGAATCGCTCGGGGGCGAACAGCCGCAGGCGGGCGGCCATGGCCACATTCAGGTCGGGACTTTCCACGGCCAGCCAGTCCTTCAGTGCCGGATCCTGGTCGGCCGCGTCGAGCTGGGTCTTGGCCCAAGCCGCGTGGGCTTGCAGATCTTTGTTCTGGCTGGCCAGCGTGATCCAGGCTGCCAATTGGTTTCGGAAGGTCGGCCACTCATAGTGCAGGGTGCGCTGCTTGAGATACAGGGCCACGACGTTTTGGAAATCCTCTTCGCTGGCAGGGTTTGCCAGCAGCCAATTCAGCGCATCCTGGGTCGCACCGTCATTGGTAGGCGTCAGCGTGAGCAATTCCGTGAACATTTGCCTCGTCTTGGCCGGGTCTTTCATCTGGTCTCGGAACAGGGGCCCGCCCAGCATCCAGCGCAAATGGGCGGCATCCTTGGTGTTCTTGGCCAGTGCGCCGCGCAGCACTTGTTCGCTCTGCGCCAATTGGGCCGGCTCATAGCCGTTCTGTTGCAGATAGTGCACCGACGTCGCATTGCCCACGGCATCGAAAGGCATGATCTCGGCCAAGATGGCCAAAGCCGCGCCCTTGTTCATGGCCCGCAGATATGCGTGCGCCAAATAACTGCGGAACACGTAACGGTCGGGCCGATCGGGATACTTCTGGAAATACTCGTTGACCACCGGCTCCATTTCGGCCGCCGTGGAATTGGCGGCATTCATGACAGTGATCATGCGGACATGCCAATCGGGCCGATCCGCCAAGGCCCGAGCTTTCCGCAGGCATTCCACCGCATTGGCCCACTGGTTCTGGTAGGAGTAGTTATCGGACATTGCGTAGTGCAAATCGCCGAGTTCACCCGGGGACAGTGGCAGATTCTTGGCGAGCATTTTGTTGCCCACCACGTTACTCTTGGCCCAATTGCTCACGCGGCGCCAATTATGAAAGCCTTGCCAGCCGGTCTCGATGGCGAACTCGCCTGGGGGCAGCGCGTCGAAACTGGCTTCGGCCTGTTCGGCCGCCTTGGTGAAGCCCTCGGCGTTGTTCAGCGAAACGAAAAGCCAGATCGCTTTGGTGCCATAACTCCGCCCCTCGGGCGTTGCTTTCTCGCGTTGCCAGGCAGTCACCCAGGCTTCGGCGGCATGCATTCGGTCTCCCATCTGTTCCAGCGCCGCGGCCAGGATTTTCTCGATCCGCGGGCACGCCGGATCGGCCGAATAGCGGTCCAGGAATTGCCGGCAGGTGGCACTCAGCTCTTTATTGCGCGACATGGCCATCAGGCCGTCGATAAGCTTGAGCATCATGTCGCGATGCTGTGGCCGCGCGGAATGTTTGGTGACGAAGATTTCGGTGACGCGAATCAATCCAAACACGCGGGCGTTGGCGTCATACAGGTCGGCCAACTGCACCAGCAGATCGGCGGCTTCCGGTGTGGTATCGCGCAGTTTGCCCAGAGCGGCTTCGAGTTGCGCGGCCTTGGCGCTGACGTCGTCCAAAGGCTCGTCGGCCGCGCGGGCGGCCAGCGCCGGAGCTGCCAAAATCAACAGCGAGAGCAAAAGCAGTCTTCGCATGACTATGCGGTTCCCTTGAGATAGTTCCATCGGCTCACTTGGACGAAGTTTTGGCCAGCGCTTCCGAAATCCGTTTGGCGTCGGTGGCCAGCGGACTTTCGGGAAAGTCGGCGATCAGTTGGTCGAATTGGCGCCTTGCGTCGGCCTTGCGGTCGAGCCGATACAGACACCGCCCATAGTTGAACAGGATCACATCCAGGAACTTGGCGTCCGGATGATCGTTGAGCACGCTCTCGAAGATGTCGATGGCGCGCGCGTAATCTTTTTGTTGGTAGTAGTAGTTCGCCATTTTTGAAACGGCCTCTCCCACCCGGCCGCTCTCGGGAAAGCTGTCGAACACTTTCTTGTATTCCTGGAACGATCGATCGAAAAGCTGCGTCGCCCCCGGGCCGGTGGTCTTCTTGGCCATTTCCTCATAACACTCGGCGATACCGAATTGGGCCTCGCCGCGCAATTGGCTGGTCGGCATCTCCACCAACCGACTGTAAATGCCGATGGCCCGGCCCATGTCGCCTTGCTTGCGGACGACGCCGGCCAATTGCAACAACGCGTCATCGACAAATCCGCTCGAGGGAAACTCGCGCTGCAATCGCAGGCACATCGCGGCCGCCAGATCCAATTGATCCATCTCATAGTAGATCTGCCAGAGTTGGACGTAAGTCTCTTCCAACAGCCTGCCGCCCAGCTTCATGGCGTCTTCGGTGATCTCCTCGCACACCTTGAGAGCCTGCCCGTACTTGGCCGCGGCATTCTTCTGCAGCCCGAATTCCTTGTAGCGGTTGCCGATGTTCGTCAGCGCGCTGGCCGTCTTGAGCTGGGTTTGAATGCGCAGCTCCTGGTCGGAAATCTGGGCCCGCGTGACGCGCACGCCGCCCAAGTTGCCCTCGACCGCCCGAGCGCTGGTTTTGACGGTCCGTGGCCCGTCGCCCGAGTTGCGCTCGTCGAGGTAGGTCACGCGGATGACGTCGTTGGGCAGAGCCTCGAGCACGTCATTGCCCGCCACGGCCTGCTCGGCCTTGACCAGTGAGACCGTCACGCGAAACACGCCCGAGTGGATCGAGCCATCGTCAACCGCCGCCGCTGCGGTCTGAGATTTTTCAACTTCCGCCGGATCGGCGTCGGCATCGTCGCGCTCGACGGACGATTTCACCGCCACCGTGCTGACGGGCGCCGAACCCGCTGGACCGGAGCGGCGCGGATTCGATTTGTTGGGCGGAGAACTGCCTGTCGCCGCGCGCTTCGGCGCGGCGGGCTTGGCGGCCGGATCATTCGCGTTTTCGGCAGCCTCGGCGGCCGGCTTCTTCTCGGCGGCCGGTTGATCCGGCGGCTCGGCCGGCTCCTGCTGCGAACTTGGAGTGACTCGCGCCGGTTTTGCCTCGGTGAGCGTGATTTCCACGCGATCGATGAGCTTGAGCGGGTCGATCTTGGCCTGTTCGAGCACCTGATCCAAATTTGGCACCGGGGAGCCCGCCGCGCCACCCGCCTTGGTCACGGCCGCCGCTTGTTCGGTCTCGAGCTCTTCGGTGGTCTTCTCGCGATACACTTCGACGGCAGCCTTCAGCGTATCGGCCTGGTCGCTGATGTCGAGGTCGGGGTCGGTAATCTGCAAGTTCACCGGACGTCCCAAGACCACGCCGCGGAGCGATTCGCTGAAGGCTCCGTCGGTAATGTCGACCAGCGCATCCCCCACCACCTGGATCTCCTTGAGCAAAGGCCGATCGAAGTTGCGGTCAGCCGTGTGTTGGTCGACGTACGTGACTTGTACTTTGTCGTCGCCACGAACATCCAGCACCCCATTCTCGGGCAATGGTTTGCCCAAGGCGGTCAGAATCGATCCCGAACACCACCCGCACATTGTGTCCCACTGGCACGCAGTTGACGAATTCGACGTCGCCTTGCGTCGTCTGGCAGCGCACTTTGACGACCTGATCGGTGCCCAACGCGGCCAGATCGGCGTCCTCGATCTTGACGTACAAGCGCTTGCCAGCTTCGACCTTGTCGAGTTTGCCCACGTCGGTCACCAGGGCCGTGCCGACTTTCTCCAGGGCCGAGATGGCCCGGCTGTAGTGCCCCAGTTGAAAATGCCCCAAGCCAATGTAGTAGTAGGCCTGGTTGACCTCCGGGCAGGTGGGAAACTTTTCCACCACGTCGCGCATGACCTTGAAGCACTTGCCGTAGTTGCCGGCCTGGTAGAAACAGACGCCCGACTTGAGCGTAGCCTGCGCCCGCTGCGCGTCGTCTTTGTTCTCTTCCGCCGAAGCAGCTTCGAAGTGCGCGCGAGCGCGATCCTGCGCGCGCTCGCGATCGAGCAGATAATTGCCCAGACGCATGTGGGCATCGAAGCGGACGCGACTGCGGGGATAGCGCTCGATGACCGACTGCCAGACGTCGACCGCCTTGCCATATTCGTCGGCATCGTAGCGGGCGTCGCCGGCTTCCAGCAGTTTGCGGGCGGCGCGATCCTCGACCAGCGACCCCCGCACGGGCGATTTGTCGCCCGCTCCGGCCGGATCCTGCGCGAGCACGGTCCCGGCTGGGCAGCACGCGGCGGCGAATGTCAAAAGCAAGCAAAAAGTGGTTTTCATGCGCGGAATCTCAGGTGGGAACGCCGGGGGCAACACTTCCATCTTAATTGGACGGGCGGGCCAAAGAGCGACCCTACTAATAAAAATGCATAATCTGAGCAATGGTTACGGTCGACGATGGCCCGATTTGGCCAGCGGAGCTGAAAAAACTCGCAACAACGGGCCGGGTGGGTGTCAAATGGCCGATCCGATCCGCGCCGGCGATCAATGTTTGCGGAACCGATTTATTTCCTTTCCGGTTTGCAAGTTTCCGATCTCGTCAAGATTAGGCAATTTCGACATTCTCCTCAGCCGAGATTCCGCGCCGTCCGGCCCACAGCATTACCATGGTGCAGTGCCGCTGCCAGGATTCCAACTAATAAACCGACAAATGCGCCGTGTCCGGTCGCACGTTTCCAGAACATGCCCAGCAATAAGCTCGCAAACAAGGGTGAGTTGACATCGGAACCTTGCGAGTCGCCATGGGCGCCGCAACGATGCTCGGCTCCGAAAGCGTCAGCTCGCGCTCGACTCGGGCCTCGACCAGCGACAGGGTCAGCGAGTCGCGCCCGGTGTCCGCCCAAACCGTGTGATAGAGAAACGGATGCAACGAACCGGCGGTGTACGTCAAACCGGCCCGATGGGCCAGGTAGACGACCTTCCCCTTGCCGACGGCGGTTTCCAGCCAGGCCGGCCGCTGGTCGTCGTAGCGGGCCCGCACGCGCACGGGTTGGCCAGGAAAGCGAACTTGCTCGGGCATGCCTTGCCTGGCGACGACGTGGGGAAGGTGATATAGACCATCGAGGGATCCGTGCTAACGGTAATCTGCTTGTTGGTCGATGGGACGGTCTTGGCGTAATTCATCGAGTCGGTAACGCCCACCGCCGCGTCGGCGTCGAGCGTCAACGTGACCGGCCGCTTGCCGCGCAGCGACCACAAGGCGTGGACATAGCGACGTAGCACGGCCCAGCCGCAGCCCCAATTGCGGTGGCCGACCTGCCCGCGACGCGGTAGACTGGGACCTTTCACGCTGCCCGGCCGCGGATTGACGGGGCTATTCCCCTCAGGCACAGGCCCCAAACTCGCGGGACCCAATTTTTTGTTTCACCCCCGCGCCCACCTCACCGGATTGAAAGAGTTTTGATGAGAACCCGTCCGCATAGCAAGTTCGTTCAAGCCGTTCGAAGTCGCCGCTGTCCCAAGTGCGGCGGAGCCATCAACAACCAGCGCGGTGCGCTGCAAGCGCTGCCATGCCGCCCAGACCCGGCCCAAGAAGTAACTCGCCAAAAACTCGCGTCGCGCTCCCTCTGGCGCTTATTGAGCGAGCGGCTCATTTTTTTAAAATTCGACGCCGCCGATTGTTCGGGCCGCTGGATGCGCGTGCGCTCTCGCATCAGTGTGCGCTTCGTAATTCTTTGGCCAGCGCCATTGGCGCCGGCCATCGCCCGCATGCCGGCGGCCGGCAGGCTGCCGGAGACATCGAACGGCCAGTCGCGCAGCGGCGAGCAGACTTCCAATCTGTCGCGGCCTTGCGCCGCCGCCAGCAGCGCCGCGGAACATTCGATCTCGGCCAATTCCAACGTGTTGTGGATCCACACCACCTTGGCATTGGGGGGCTCGACCAGGCCCGCAGTGGCCAGCGCGGCGTCGACCATTTGCCGATCGGTTTCGAAGTCGAGCGGCAGCATCCCGGCCGAGACGTGGCCGCTGGTCAGCGTGTTGACGCGCGTGGTCGGAAGGTCGATCTGGCGCACCAGCCCGGTGGTGCAGAACTCGGCCAGGCCGATGCCGATGGCGTTGCCATGCGTGCCGTCGGACAGGCCGCGGACCGCGATCCGGCGGACCTTGGG
This sequence comes from uncultured Planctomycetaceae bacterium, assembly GCA_963793635.1. Lineage (GTDB taxonomy): Bacteria > Planctomycetota > Planctomycetia > Pirellulales > PALSA-1355 > CAWCAX01. The sequence goes on along the minus strand of CAWCAX010000004.1, from coordinate 1,081,232 downwards.
AAACTCCCCCTCGACGGCTTCATGGTCGTTGAACTTGCGGCCCACGATGTTGGTGTCCATGCCCGTCCCGCTGATGTTCTTGCCGATTTCGTCGATCAGCAGCAGATCGATCCGCTCGAAGGGCAAATGCGGCAGTAATTTTTTGGCCAGGACGAGCAGTTGCTTTTCGCGCTCCTCGAAGTGCTCCGGGGCCACCGCTTCGATCCGGGCCGTTTGCTCGTAGCCGTTCTCCACGATTCCCAGCCCGGCCACGATCCGGCACTTGTGGAGCACTTCGGCGGCGACGCTGCGGACAATCTGGCCGAAGTTGTAATCGAGCACGGCCCGATGGTAGATGGCGGCCCCGGCGTGCTTGCCCAGCCCGATGAGCATCATTTTCATCAGGCCGCTTTCGATGTCACCGGCGAAATCGGTGTGCGGCTTGACGCGACCGCAAACGAGCACGTGATCGGCCTGGTGGGCGTGGCGGTCGAAGTGGACCGGAAAGCCCTCGCGCGTCTGGCAGACGACGACGGTCTCCATCGAGGAGCGGATCTCGCAGCCGCAATAGGCTTCGGTGATGCCGTAGCCCTCGATTACCCGGCGCTGCCCTTCGGCCGTGGCGCCGCCGTGACTGCCCATCGCCGGCACGAGGAACGGCACGGCGCCCAGCGATTGCAGATGCTGCACCGTGGCCTTGAGGATCTGCCGGATATTGGCGATTCCGCGGCTGCCGGCGGTCACGGCCACGCTTTGACCGGCGCGAATCTTCCGCTCCAGTCGCAGTCCGGCGAGCTGACTGCGGACCGTGGCTTCGATGTCGTCGACGCGAAGATCGTCGAACTGCTGACGCAGGCGGAACAATTGCGGCAAAGCGGACACTGGAAACCTGCGCCTGGGGTGAAAGCTAGCTAGCAAAACGGGCTGGGACCGCACCTTTTCAATGGTAACGCGAGAAATCCTCGCCGTCGATCACCGCCCCCGGTGGCAGCTCAGCGGCCACGGGCCGACTTTGCCGGGCGGCTTTTGATTCGCCCGCCTCATGTGAAAATGTCGAACCAATCGATGGGGTGTCGCTTCCGCACTCCCCAAGGACGGATCCTGCTAGCATCATGCCCGCCCCCGGCGAGCGCGATCGATCTGGTCTGGTGCGCCGGAAAAGCTTATGACACGCGGCGCTAGCAGCACTCGTTTTGCGCCGCGCCGCTCGGCCGCGGCGATCCCTTTAACCGTCGCCCCCACAGGCACGAACATGGCTACCGCTGAATCGAAGAAGAGCGGCAAGAAACTCGAAGCCAAAGCTCCACGAGCCACTTCGTCGGCCGAGAATCGGCCGCGTCGCCGCAGGTGGTTTCGGTTGGCGTTCTGGCTGCCGCTGGTATCGTTTTGCGCACTGCTGGCCCTCGCTCCGACCTTGATTTCCTGGACGCCCTTGGGGGCCTGGTCGGTGAACCATTTCGTGCCGCTCAACGGTCGCATCGAGATCGGCTCGCTCTCGGTCGGCTGGTTTTCGCCGATTGTCGTCAGCGATATCACACTGCGCGATTCAGGCGGAGACGCCGTCGCCACACTGGCGGCCGCCAGCGGCGACAGGTCGCTCCTTCAATTGGTCTTGAATCACAGCGACCTGGGGCAGCTCGACCTGCAGCAGCCCACGCTGCACGCGGTGCTCCACAGTAGCGGCAGCAACCTGGAAGACGTGCTCGCCCCGCTCTTGGACGGTGGATCCTCAAGCACCGCGCCGACCGCCGTGGCCGTGGCCGTCAAGGTAACGGGCGGCAGCGCAACGGTCGAAGATCAGTCGACCGGGCGCAAATATCAGATCAACGACCTGGCCGCGGACGTCGGCTGGGACAGCTTCAGCAAAGAGCCCCTTACCGCCCAGGGCAGCGCCAAGCTGATCGACGCAAACCGCACGGCCGATGTTTCGTTGTCTCTCAAGAGCCAGGACAGCGAGGCCGGCGGCGGTACGCTCGGCGCAGGAACGTTGACTTGCCAGATCGATCGCCTGCCGCTGGACATCGTCGAACCGCTGCTGCGTCGCCGCCTGGCCGGCGCCCAACTGGCCGGCTCGCTGTCGGCCAGACTCGACTGCTCTTGGGGCGGCGGTCCGCAGCACGACGAAGTGTCCGTCGAAGGGCAGGTCGACGCGTCGGACCTGCTCTTCACGGCCGCCGCGCTCGGGCACGATCGAATCGAAATGGCCAAACTGACCGTGCCTTGCCAGATCGTCGGCACGAGCAAAGATGTGCGGATCGAGAAATTGCTCGTCGACTGCGACCTGGGACAACTCTCGCTGTCGGGCACCGTCGCCCTGGCCGACTTTGCCGCCGGAAACACGCTCGCGGCCATGGCTCACGAAAGTTGCCAATTGTCCGGCAAACTCGACCTGGTGCGGCTGGCCGCCCTGCTGCCCGACACGCTCAGGATTCGCCCCGGAACTCAGGTGACCGCGGGTGAACTGAACGTCTCGCTCGCCAGCCAGCAGGCCGCAGCGGGGCAGACGGATTTGATTTGGAACGGCCGCATCGAGACCAGCGATCTGGAGGCCGTGGCCGACGGCGCGCAATTCAAGTGGCAACAACCGCTCTCGGTCGATTTTCAAGCACACGACGGACCCGGCGGCCCAGTGGTCGACAAGCTCAACTGCGATTCGAGCTTCCTGCACGTCGAGGGTTCCGGCACGCCGGATCAACTCACCGCCGGCGCAAGCTTCGACCTGAAACAATTGGCGATCGAGCTGGCACAGTTCGTCGACTTGCAAGGCTGCCAATTGACCGGCGCCGGCCAGGCCCAACTGACCTGGCAGCGAGATCAAGACGGACACGTGCAATCGCAGGCCGATCTGACGGCGCGCGACTTTACGTTGGCCGTTCCCAACCGGCCCATCTGGAGCGAAGCAAACCTCACGCTGCACCTCGATTGCGCCGGCGCCATGCCCGCTGGCACGATCACCCACGTCGACACGCTGGCGACCAGGCTCGAAGCAGGAGACGAGCGATTGAGCGTGCAATTGCTCCGGCCGGTGGACGATCCTTCGAACAAGCCCTGGCCCGTGCAGATCGATTGGCAGGGGGAACTGGCCGGCCTGCTGCCGCGGATCGAAATCCTTTCGGGCCTGCTTGGCGGCGCGGTGTCGGGTTGGGAGCTGGCCGGAAGCGGCAATCTGCAGGCCGTCGTGCAGGCGTCGAGCCGCGAATTGGAGGTGCAGCAGTGCCGGCTTTCGATCCAGAAATTGCACGCCTGGGGTCACGGCCTGTACCTGGACGAGCCGCTGGCCGAACTGACCGGCACGGCGACCTGGCAGCGCGCGGCGGGCAAAATGAATATCCCGCTGGCGAGCATCCAGGCCGCCTCGGTCGTGGCCCGCTTGAATAACCTCGAGCTCAGCCAGGCGGACAAGACGGGCCCTCAGGCGTCGGGCAACGCCACACTCGAAGGGGATTTGGCCGCGCTGCGTGCGCTGGCTGAAGGATCCGCGCGTTCCGCCGACACAAAGAATAGCCGGTCAGCTCTCCGCCCAGGTTGAATTGGCCTATGGCCAAGGCGCAGTCGCGCCACGCTCAACGCCACGATCGACCAATTGCAGGTCGCCAGCATCGGCGGGCCCCCCCCGCCGCCGCGAACCGCGACGCTGCTCCGGCCCGCGGCCGCGCAATCGCCACCCAGCATGTGGCAAGAGCCGCGGCTGACGCTGGCGGCTCGGCTGGACTACGATCCGGCGCACGACGAGTTGCAAATCACGCAGGGTGCGTTGGCCGGCCAAAACATTCAGGCCCAGGTCAGTGGAAGAATCGCGGCACTCCAAAGCCAGCCCGACGTGGACTTGAGTGGCCAGGTGGTTTGCAATTGGGAACAGTTGGCGCCGTTGTGGCAACCGTACGCGGGAGACGCGGTAAAAATCGTGGGGCGCGATCCGTGGCCCTTCACGCTGCGCGGGCCCTGGACCAGCGGCGCCACCCCGGTTTTGGCGGGCGCACAGCGGATGGCCGGGCAGGCAACTGTTCGCTGGCTCAGCGCCAGCGCCTACGGACTCGACGTCGGCAGCGGCGCGATCGATGCACGACTGGCCGACGGCACGCTGACGTTTCAGCCGGTCAATGTCGCGGTCGCCGGCGGACAACTGCTGCTGGCTCCGGTGGTGCGGCTCTCCACGCTGCCGGCCGAAGTCGATTTGCCGGCCGGCCCATTGCTGAGCAACGTGCAATTGAGCCAGGAAGTCTGCTCGCACGCGCTTAAGTTCATCGCGCCCGTGTTTGCCGAAGTCACGCGCACCGATGGGCAATTTTCCGTATCGCTCCAAGGCGGACGGCTGCCGCTGGCCGATCCGACGTCCGGCGACGTGACGGGCCAATTGTTGATCCACTCGGTAGAGATGCGGCCGGGCCCCATTTTGCAAACGTTGGTCGGATTTGCCGAGCAAGTGGAAGGCATTTTGCAAGGCAAAATCCCCTTTGCCAATCCGGCCCACGCCGTGGCCTTGGTGCGGATGGAAAATCAGACGGTCGATTTCCGGCTGGTCGACCGGCGCGTGTATCATCGGGGCTTGCAGTTCGTCGCCGGGAATGTCACGATTACCACCCGAGGGTCGGTCGGGCTCGACGAGTCGCTGGCCGTGATGGCCGAGATCCCCCTCAACCCGGGCCTGGTGGGCAAGAATTCCAGCGCGAACCTCGACAAACAGACTTTGCAGATTCCGATTTCGGGGACGCTCAAAAACCCCAAGATCGATCCCCGGGCGATCGAACAGTTGCCGGCCCTGCTGATCAAAGGCACGGGCCGGATCCTCAACCGTCTGGAGGGGGCGCTCGAGAAGCTGGCCCCGGGCCAGCCCTAAATATGAAGCTCGTTTTACTGGGAACCACCGGCTATCATCCCAACGACGAGCGGCAGACGGCGTGCTTCATGCTGCCCGACGTGGGCATCGTGCTCGACGCCGGAACCGCCATGTATCGGGTTCGCGACCTGCTCGTCACCCGGCAGCTCGACATATTTCTGACCCACGCCGCACCTCGACCACGTCGTCGGTCTGACCTATCTGTTCGACGTGATCCACGGCAAACCGATCGAGCGCGTCACGGTGCATGGGGCGGCCGACAAGCTGGCGGCCATTCGCGAGCACCTGTTCGCCGAGCCGATCTTTCCGGTCCAGCCCCCCTGCGATTTCCGCCCGTTGGAAGGCCCCGTCCCGCTGGCGTCCGGCGGCAGCCTGAGTTACTTTCCGCTGGCCCATCCGGGGGGCACGCTTGGGTTTCGGCTCGATTGGCCCGGCCACTCGCTGGCTTACGTCACCGACACCGTGGCCCGGCCCCATGCCGACTACATCCAGCACATCCGTGGCGCGGACCTGTTGGTGCACGAATGCTATTTCCCCGACGCCCAGCGCGACCTGGGCGAAAAGACCGGGCATAGCTGGACCACGCCGGTTGCCGAGTTGGCCCGGGATGCCGGGGTTGGCCGCCTGATCCTGGTCCACGTCAATCCGATTGCCACCCAAGCCGATCCGTTGGGCCTCGCCGGCGCCCTGTCGATCTTTCCGCGAACCGAGATCGGCTACGACCGAATGGTCGTGGAGTTTTAGCCCGCGTGACGGATTTGAAGAGCGATGTTCGTTGAGTGGCCGGGTTTACTTTGCCGTCTCGCCCGGCTTGGCGGCCATGCGGCCCCCCTGGCCCCCCTCGAAAATACTGAACTCGGCCCAGATCGGCATGTGGTCCGAGACGCCGAGCGCGTCTTCGGTGGTCAGATTGAACTCGCGAATCAGATCGAACACCCCCGAGCGGCCCGTGAATTCGGTGCTGGCCACCCGCGAAAACAGGATGTTGTCGAGTTGCTTGTCGCCCCGCGTATTGGTGGGGAAACCCGAAATGACGGGCATGATTTGCGATATCTCGCCCAACCGGCCGAGGTGACCCGTCGTCGACATTGAGATCGCCAAGTAGGATCACATCGTCCTCGCCGCGGCCGTCGTCGCGGACGGCCCGATAGACATTCGCCAGCGCGTCCAGTTCGGCGGCTGTCTTATCCGGGTCGATCTGGAAGTCGATCAACGTGAACGTAAAGGCCTGATTCAGCGGGCGGCCCGCGCACTCGGAACCAGGCGACCAGCGGCTCGCGGTAGAGCAGGTCGTCGGGATCGTGCACGGTGTACAGCACCGAGCGATCGACCTCGATGCTGGCGCCGTCGAACAGGATGGCGTATTGTTGCGCAGTCCGGGCCCGGCCCAGACGCGGGCCGACCACAAAGTCGTAATGCCGGCCCGTGGAATTCACCAGGTCGACAAACCGCGGCACCACGTCACTGGTTTGGCCCTGCACGCCCTGGATGGCCAGCACATCGAAACGCCGCACGGTCTCGGCCAGAATATTCATCACCCGGGGCTGATTCAGCTTGCCGGCGCCAAATGCCTGGATGTGGAACGATGCGATCCGCACTGAGCCGCTGGTGCGGTCGACCGGCGGCGCCACCGGCTCGCCCGCTACAGGTTCGCCCCTGGGCCGAACCGCGCGGTTTGAATTCCAGATGGTCGAGACCGGCGATGCGATAGTGCTGGAAGAACATCCAGGCGCAGCCGCAGAGGATGGCCGCGCCAAAAACGAGATAATGTCGTTGCACGCGCTCCTCCCTGAGTAAGCATCCGACGGCTGCGGACTGCCAAGTCTCGCGACTGGCAAGCTGGCGATATTGGGCCGCGGAGGATAGCGGATTTCGGCACCGCTTTCCAGGCGAGTTTGGAGCCGGACTGGGCCAGTAGTCCCCTCGGCGCCCTATCCCGCGTTCCGCGTTCCGAGTTCCCCTTCGACTGCGTCAGGACAAGCGCGTTCCCAGTTCCGCCTTCTCCCTCCGCCATTTCGCGGGCGTGATAGCTGGAGCGCACAAACGGCCCGCTGGCCACCTGCGCAAAGCCCATCCGCCGGGCGGCCCGGCCCGAGTTCGTCGAATTCTTCCGGCGGCAGGTAGCGGACGACCGGCAAATGCTCGGGCGTGGGTCGCAGATATTGGCCCAGCGTGAGAAAATCGCACGCCCGCATCGCGCAGATCGGCCAGCGTGTCGAAGACTTCCTCGGTCGTTTCGCCCAGGCCCAGCATCAGGCCGCTCTTGGTCTTGATGGCCGGGTTCAGCCGTTTGACGCGGCGCGAGCAGTTCCAGCGTCCAGCGATAGTCGCTCTTGCGGCCGCGGACCTGGCGGTACAGCCGGGGCACGGTTTCGGTGTTGTGGTTGAAGACTTCCGGCGCCGCCTCGACCACCCGCTCGAGCGCGCCCGGCTTGCCGATGAAGTCGGGCGTCAGCACTTCGACGGCGGCGCCGGTCCTTTCGCGCACGGCCAGCACCGAGCGATAAAAATGCTCGGCGCCGCCGTCGGGCAGATCGTCGCGCGTGACCGACGTGATCACGACGTGCTTCAGGCCCAGCCGCAGGCGGCCTCGGCCACGCGTTCGGGCTCGTCGGCTTCGAGCGCCTCGGTCTTGCCCTTGGGCACCGAGCAAAAGCCGCAGGGGCGCGTGCAGACGTTGCCCAGGATCATGAACGTGGCCGTCTGCTGCGACCAGCACTCCATGCGGTTGGGGCACTTGGCGCTTTCGCAAACCGTTTCCAGCCGCAGTTCTTCGATCAGCCGGGCCGTGAAGTGATTGCCGTTCCCCTTGGGAATGTTGCGCTTCAGCCAGCGCGGCAGCCGGTCGCCCTCCTGCTGGGCGGCAATCTCGGCCGGCGACACGATCGGCAGTTCAAACAGCCCGGCGGGCAGATCCATGCGGCAATCTCGATGTTTGGGCGAGCAGCGGGATGCCCGGTATATAAATGCTGGCGCGGGCGCCGAGCGCTTCGGCCAGCCGCGCGACCAGCGACGAGCGGACACGTGTCATTTTAACAGCTTGCTGCCGCTCGATCACTAGCGAGCTGAGCGGAGCTTGATGCGCGATATCGGCGGCGACCAGTCGCTGCAAGTACATGGCCGGCGTCACGTTGACGAAAGCTCCGTGATAGGTGACCCAGCTCTTCACCGCCGCGCCGATGGCCACAAGCTGGCCGGTGCGGCCCCAAATGCCGTCGAGATTGCCGCACGCCGGGGCCGGCAACGCCCACGTCGGCCAGCATCGCCGCCAGGCCGGCCTGAAAGCGGCGCAGATAATCGCCGACTGTCCAGCCGAGCCGTCCAGCGGCACGATCGGGTAGACCGCCACTTGCCCGGGTCCGTGCATCAGGCGCCGCCGCCCCGATTCACCCAGCGAACTTCGATCTGGCGGCTGGCCAGCTCGGCGGCCGAGGCGCGCAGCTGGGCCCGCGAACCGCCGCGGCCGATGGTGATGATCGGCGGGTGCTCGCAGACCAGCAGCGTGATCGTGGCATCCTGCCGTCCGCCGGCCTCGTAGACCAGCCGCTGCTGCAGGGCCAGCGCAGCGGTCGAAATCGACCTGGCCCAGCAAATGGGCTTCCAGCGTCCGCGGCGGCGGCCGGCAATGATCGAGGGGTCGCGGACATGCGTGCGGGCAGCGAGACGACTTGAGTCTCGTGTCGGAGAGCAAGTAAAAGAACTATCGTGTCGAACTTGGGTAAAATCCAAGCGCGCCACTCTAACAGCCCCCCTCGCCAGCGCAAAGGCCAGCCGCCAGGCCAGACGTGCGACGAGACCTAAGGAATCGTCTTACGGCAAAATCGAGCAAGAAGAAAACCGCTCCCGATCGCGAGCACGACAACGAGCGGCTGATCGCCCAAAACCGCAAGGCGCGGCACGAGTACGAAGTGATCGACACGCTCGAGTGCGGCATCGTGCTGGTGGGCAGCGAAGTCAAAAGCCTGCGCGGGGCAAGGTTTCGCTCGACGAAGCCTACGGCCGCATGAAGACGGGCGAGGTCTGGCTGGTGGGCTGCGACATCCAGGAATACAAGCAGGCCAACCAGTACAACCACGAGCCCAAGCGGCAGCGCAAGCTGCTGATGCACCGCCGCGAGATCAAAAAATTCGCCGCCCTGGCCTACGAAAAAGGGCTGACGCTGGTGCCGCTGAAAATGTATTTCAAGGAAGGGCGGGCCAAAGTGCTGATGGGCATCTGCCGCGGCCGCAAGCTGTACGACAAACGCGAAAAGATGAAGCAGACCGATGAAGCGCGACATCGACCGCGCCATCCGCCGCGGGTAGAGCGCGAAGTCAAGAAGTTGTGACGCCGGGCAACCTCCCTAGCCGGCATTCAACCAATGCCGGTCGTGGCCGCCGCGGCCCGCTTCAAATTCACACCAGCCGGTCGAGCAGATCCCTGACGTCGGTCTCGGTGATGCCCGCACTGCTGCCCAATTCGCCGAGATTTTGCCGAACTGTCGGGCTTCGACGTGCGTAGCAGCAGCGAGGTTACCGTTTCTCGGTGCCGCTGTCGGCCGGTTCGGCGCCGGCCGGCCAAGGCTCGTAGCACAGTTTGGTCGTTCGCCCACGGGCGGTATTTCACGTTGGGGTTCGCGACTAACAGCTTACGATAACCGGTTTGAATCCAGGGGAGCGCTGGGCCGCTCTAGGGCTTGGCGTTAGGCCATTTCGAGAGCCGAGCAAGTTTGACGCATGTTGCTGCTTAAAGACGTCCGCAAATCGTTCGTGGAGCCCGACGGCACGGTCCTGCAGATTCTGGACATTGCCCATTTTCAAGTCGGCGCCGGCGAGCAAGTGGTGCTGATGGGGCAAAGCGGCTGCGGCAAAACCACGCTGCTGCATGTCATCGCCGGCATCAGCCGCCCCGACGCAGGGCGGGTCGAGGTCGACGGCTGCGACATGGCCCGGCTGCCCGAGGCCGGACGCGACCGCTTTCGGGCCGAGAAGATCGGCTACGTGTTTCAAACCTTCAACCTGCTTGCCGGGTTTTCGGCATTGGAAAACGTGATGCTGGGCATGTCGTTCGCGCGGGGCCGGGCGGATGCCGGCCGGGCCCGCAACTTGCTGGAGCGGATGGGGCTGGGTGCCCGGCTGACGCACAAGCCGGCGATGCTCTCGGTGGGCGAGCAACAGCGCGTGGCCGTGGCCCGGGCGCTGGCCAACCGGCCGAAGCTGCTGTTGGCCGACGAGCCGACCGCCAACGTCGACCGGAAGCATCAACAGCAGATCATCGACCTGGTGCGCGAAACCTGCCGCGAGGAAAACGTGTCGCTGCTGCTGGTCACGCACACTGCCGAAGTGGCCGAGCAATTCGAGCGCGTCGACCGCCTGGAAGACTTCAACCAAGCCGTGGCAACCGTATGAGCCTGTGGAAGATCGCTTGGCGCAGTATCCAGCAGCGGGCTTTGGCCTCGACCCTGACCGGCGTGTCGATGGGGCTGGGCGTGGCCCTGGTCGTGGCCGTGCTGGTGATCCGCGGCGCCATCGGCGATTCGTTTCGCAACAACGCGGTGCTGGGCTACAACATGATCGTGGGAGCCAAGGGAGGCAAGCTCCAGCTGGTTCTCAATACGGTCTATTACCTGAGCTCGCCGGTCGAGAACATCCCGTACTCCTACTATAAGGAGTTCACTCAGGGCAAATACAAGCCCTACATCGCCAAGGCCATTCCGGTCTGCCTGGGTGACTATTACGACCAGTACCGCGTCGTCGGCACGACGTCCGAAATGTTCACGCTCGAGCTTTCCGGCGGCAGGAGCTATGAGTGCGCCGCGGGCGAAATCTTCAAGCCGCAGGACTATTTTTCCGCGGTGATCGGCGCCACGGTCGCCCGCGAAACGGGTCTGACGGTGGGCAGCCCATTCAAGCCGACCCACGGTGCGCCCGGCGGCGCCGACGCGCACGAGCACGACCCGTTCACCGTGGTGGGCGTGCTCAAGCCGACCGGCACGCCCAACGATCGGGCGCTGTTCATCAACATCGAGGGCTTTTACCTGCTCGATAATCATGCCAAGCCCGTCGAGGAAGAGCCGGCGACCGGCGCCGCCGCCGCCCACGAACACGAACATCACGACCACGCCGGCCAACATGCCCATGACGAGGCGGACGACGATCACGAGCATGCCGAACACGAACACGAGCATGCCGATCACGACGACGACGATCACGACCATGCGGCGGATGAGCATGACCACATGCAAGCCGAAGAAGAGCATGACCGTGAACACGCCGATCACGAGCATCCCGACGACGACCACGAACATGCCGCTGCCCCCGCGGGCGGACAGACCCAAGAGCACGGGCACCCACATGACCACGGTCACCACCACCACGAGCCGCTGCCGGAAAATCAGCGCGAGGTAACGGCCGTCTTGTTGCTCACCGCCAGCCCGCCGGGCGTGCCCCCCGAACTCTACGCGATCGATCTGGTCAAGAGCATCAACAAGGGGCAGGTCGCGCAGGCGGTTCTGCCGGTGCGCGAGATCGTCAACCTGTTCGATTTGTTCGTCGGCCCGATGGAACTGCTGTTGCTGGCACTCACGGTGCTGATCGTGGTGGTGGCGGGCATCGGCATCCTGGTCAGTATTTACAACTCGATGAGCGAGCGCCGGCACGAGATCGCCGTAATGCGGGCCCTGGGAGCCAGCCGCACGGCCGTAATGCTGATCGTGCTGCTGGAATCGATTTTGCTGTCCCTGGCCGGCGGTTTGTTGGGCTGGCTGCTGGGCCACGTCATGATCGCCGGGCTGAATCCCTGGCTGGTCGGCCAGACCGGGGTGGCGATTGGTTTCTTCCAGTCCGTCCCATTAGAATTGGTTATAATACCCGGGTTGATCGGCCTGGCCGCGATCGTCGGTTATTTGCCGGCCATGGTGGCCTACCGCACCGATGTCGCCAAGGCCCTTGTCGCGGCCCCCTGACAAGGCGGCCTTCGGCCACCGCTCAGAACGATAGAAACACTCCACCGGCCGAAACATCCGGCATAAGGGATTCAGAGCATGTCTCGCTTTCGCCTCGCGTGGCTCGTGGCGGCTATTTGCTCGCTGGCGCTCTCGGTGCTCTCCACCGGTCTGGGCCGGTTGGCGGCCTGCCCCTTTTGTTCGGCCATCGCGCTGACGTTCAGTGAGGAGATCGGCGGATCGGACGTGGCTGTAATCGCCAAGCTGGTCGAGCTGCCTCCGGAACCAAAGACCGCCGGCGCCCTGGGGAGCGGCGCGATCGGCGGCGATGCGAAGGCCAAGTTCGAAATTCTGGACGTCCTCAAGGGTGAGAAGGCGATCGGCAAGCTGCGTAAGTTCGAGACGCTGTATTTCGGCAGCAACCCAGTCGGCACGCTGTTTCTGGTCATGGGGGTCGAGCCGCCGGCGATCAACTGGTCGACGCCGATCGCCATCAGCGATCGCGGGCGGACCTATTTGAAGAAATCGCTGGGGCTACCGAAGGAGGGTGCGGACCGTTTGGCGTTTTTCCAGGATTACCTCGAAGACGAGGACGAACTGCTGGCCCGCGATGCGTATGACGAGTTTGCCAAGACGCCCTACGCCGGTCTGAAGCAGATCAAGGACCGGATGCATCACACCAAGATTCTGGCCTGGGTGCAGGACCACAAGATTCCGCCCAGCCGCCGGAACCTGTACTGGATGATGCTCGGCATTTGCGGCCGGCCCGAGGATCTGGCGCTGTTCGAGGAAAAGATCCGCTCCGACGACAAGCAAATGAAATCGAACGCGCTGTTGGCCGCCTACCTGGCGCTCAAAGGGCCCGCCGGAATGCCCCTGCTCGAGGACTTGTTCCTCAGGAATCCCGACGCGGATTACATCGACACCTACGCCACGGTCATGGCCTTGCGGTTTCACGGCCAGGAGGAAAAGATCATTCCGCTGCCGCGACTGCTGGAAGGCCTGCACTACATGCTCGACCGTCCCAAGCTGGCCGATCTGGTAATCCCCGATTTGGGCCGCTGGCAGGACTGGTCGGTAATGGATCGCTTGGTCGAGCTGTTCAAGAATGCCGACGAAGAGTCGATCTGGGTCCGCGTGCCGGTGATCAGCTATTTGCGCGCCTGCCCGCTGCCGAAAGCAAAGCAATACATCGACGAGTTGGCGAAGATCGATCCCGATGCGGTCAAGCGAGCCAACAGTTTCTTTCCCTTGAGCGGCGCGGCGCCGGCGCAAGCCGCATCGTCGCCGACGGCTGAAGACAAGAAGTCCGCGGCGCCCGCCGACGGCGCCGCCCCGGCCGCTAGTTCGGCCCCGGCCAGCCCAAGCGCTCCGGCAAAGGGCGCCGTGCCCGGCGGCAAGAAAGTCTCCGGACCGGCGCCCGTCGAGCCCGTTGGCGACAAAAAGACGAGCCAGGCGAACAAGCCGGTGCTCGATCCTCAGGCCGCCGCCCCGCTTGGCGGTGAAGGAAAGTCCAAGGCGGCGGCAGCCTCGCAGGTGGCCGCAGTCGGCCCGCGATTGTCGCGTTCCGGTGCCCCGGACAGCAAGGTTCCGCAGGTTGGCCTGTGGCAGGTGCTCGGCTGCATGACGCTTGCCGGGGGAGTGCTGGGGGCTTTCTTGTTGGCTATCCTACGAGGGGGGCAGGAAGCCGCATCGTAGCGGTCCGGTTGCCGGTCGGCCGGGCGTCTGAAAACGGTTTATTTCAGCAGACAGCATGATCGATACGGCCGACCTTGATTGATACGGTGAACTCCGAGGTGATGTGTGAAGAGGGATGCCGGGTTGGAACGTGTGATCGACGAAGTGCCCGACGAATACTTGCAGTATCGCGCGCTGAGCAAGGCCGCCGTGGCGTGCTTGATCCTGGCGCTGCTCTCGCCGCTGGCACTGTTCGCCTGGCTCTGGACCGTGCTTCCCTTCTGCGGAGTGCTAGTGGGATTGTATGCGCTGCACAAGTTGAAAAGTCTGCCGGACGAGCTGTCGGGGTCGGGCGTGGCCAAAGTGGGCCTGGGCGTGTCGGCGCTGTTTCTCGCGGCCGGTCCAAGTTGGCTGACCTTCGAGTACACGCACGAGGTGCCGGACGGCAGCGAACGTATTTCCTACGAAACGTTGCAGCCGGACATCAACGTGCCGGGCGAGCAGATCCCGCCCTCGGCCCTGGCGCTGGACGGCAAGCGCGTGTTCATCAAAGGCTACGTGTATCCCGGTCAGAAAAACGACGGAATCAAGACGTTCCTGCTCGTGCGCGATCAGGGGGACTGCTGTTTTGGAGGTAAACCCAAAATCACCGACCGTATCCAAGTGACGCTCGATGATCCGCTGCGGCTGCGGTTCGATAAGCGCCTGCACGGCGTAGCAGGCGTGTTTCGCGTCCTGCCGGCACCGGCAGTCGACGGCATTGGCGGCATCTACTACCAGTTGGAAGCCGACTACTTGCACTAACGAGCCCGCTTGTCATGTCCAAACTTCTCGGCCAACGTCTGTGCCGTCTGCTGCTCTTGTTGCTGACGTCGTCGGGTGCCCTTCAGTCAGCGGCGGCTGCCGATCAGTCGGCCGATCCACCGGCCCGGGGCGCCCAGCAGAAGCGAGACATTACGTTCGACGACATCCTGTTGGCCATGAAGAAGGACGATCCCTACAAGCCCGAGCTGCTGACCGACAAGGTCAAAAAACTCGACGGCAAAGCGATCAAGATTCGGGGCTTCATCCTGCCCGGATTCCAGCAATCCGGAATCAAGCAATTCGTGTTGATGCGCGACAACAAAGAGTGCTGTTTCGGGCCGGGCGCAGCCTTGCACGATTGCATCCTGGTCGAGATGCTGGGGGACGCCACGACGGCGTACACGGTGTCGCCCGTCAGCGTCGAAGGCACGTTCAGCGTCAAACCGGTGCTGGGGCCCGAAGGCAAGCATATTGCGATCTACCATCTCGACGCGACGACAGTGAAGTAGCCGTGCGGAAAATCGCATGAAACCGCCAAGACGCAAAGAACCAAAGAGGAACGAGAGACAAAGTTTCACGACCGAAAAACGGAGTCGTGTTGGCGAGAGTGCGCAGAAACAAGGAAATCGAGCTTCAGCCGTTAGCATGAACGATTTCCGAAGAGGTGCCTTTACCTTTCGACCGCTTTTTCTTTCCGTCCTCTCTGCGTCTTTGCGTCTCTGCGGTTACCTTCTCTTCTTATTACCGTGCTCCATCGCGACGGCTTGCCCGTTCTGCGCGACGCTCGAGCCCACGCTTTCCTCCCGGCGCGAGTCGGCGGCGGCGGTTTTCCTGGGCGAGGTCGAGAGCCGTAATGAGGGCCGCGTCCAAATTCGCTGGCATCGGACGCTCAAGGGAGACAAGCCCCCAAGTGCCCTGGATTCGATGGCGGTCTCGGCCGGCGCCGACGCGAAAATTGGCTCGTTGGCTTTGGTTTTCGGCGACGAGCCCAAGGGCGAAACAACGGGCCCACCGCGTTTCACAGTAGTACCGGTCACGGAAACGAGTTACGCCTATTTCGCCCAATCGCCCGATTTACGGGAGCCGGCTGCCCGGCGGCTGCGCTATTTCGCCCGCTTTCTGGAGCATGCCGATCCGGCGATTGCCGCCGACGCCTACCAGGAATTCGCCCACGCCTCGTTCGGCGAGGTGCGGCAGGCGGCCGACGCTTTGCCGATCGAAAAAATGCGTTTCTGGCTGCTGGACCCGCGGGTGCCGCCGGCCCGCAAGGGCTTCTATGCGTTGGCCCTGGCACTGGAGCCGCGGCCCGAGCTGCGCATGGCGCACGCCGATCTGCTGCGCAAGTTGATACTGGGGCCCGCGGACGATTTTGCGCCGGATTCGACGGGGTGATCGGTGGGTACTTGCTACTACGCGGTGAAGCGGGAATGACCGAGATCGATGAACTCTATTTGTCCAATCCCAAGGCGGCCGACGGCGACGTGCGGCACGCACTGGCGGCGCTGCGGTTCTATCGCGAGTTTGGCGACGGAATTCCACGGGAGCGGCTGGCCCAGGCGATTGAGCACCTGCTCAGCCGGCCCGAGTTTGCCGCCGCGGCGATCGCGGACCTGGCCCGCCTGCAAGATTGGGCGGCGCTCGAAAACGTCGCGGGGCTCTACACGCAACCCGTCTATTCCCAGCCGGGCGTGCGCCGCGCGGTCGTCGGCTATTTGCTGGCTTGCCCCCTTCCGGCCGCCGAGGCACAGTTGCGGCGCTTGCGCTCGATCGACCCACAGGGGATCGCCGCGGCGGAGCAAGTGCTGTCGAACCTAGGCGGCTCGCCTCAGTAAATGCCGGCCAGTGCGGCGCCTCGGAGGGGGGCGTAATAAACGGCACGTCCGCTACCGCTCGTCCGACAGGCACGACCGATTTGACCCCGCCTGCTGCGTATCCTATAGGTTCTTAGGAACGTTTGCAGCGTTCCGTAAAGAGGCCCATTCTGGTTCGGTCGAGCACCGCGAGCGCTCGCGGTGCGCTACGATCTGGCAGCGCTCTCAGGCAGCGAAGACGTACGCTCATGGATGAAGTTCGCCCCTCCACAAACTCCGCTCCGAAGCGGAGTTCGGAACTGGCTCGCTCATTGGGCGACGGCCGCCGGCGTGCGCGCGAGTTCATCACCGCCCAGCAGGGGCTGATTCAAACTCTGGAAGATAAGCTGCTCGAGGAAATGCAACGGGCCAGCGATCAGCAAGCCCTGCTAGAAGCTGAGCCGCGCTTGGCGGAGAAGCAGTTCGACCAGCGGATCGAGCAACTGGCCCAGCAGTCCGCCAAACTGGCCGCATTGACCTTGGAACTGGCCGAGCGCGATCAGGCCTGCGACGCGGCCCAGCAAGCCGCCGCAGCCAGGCAACAGGCCTGCGACGCGGCACTTCAGCAACGGCAGAAGCAGCTCGACGCGCGCGAGACGCAATTGGTCCAGGGACAACAGCAGTTGGCAGCCGAGCGCGAACGGCTCGCCGGAAAAAAACAGCAACTCGCGCGGGCCCGCGAGGACCTGGATCGCCAACGCCTCGAACTCGACGCCCAAAAACAGTCGCTCACCCAGCAACAAGACGAGTTGGCGGTCGCCCGCCTGCCGATCGATGAAGAGCGCCGGAGCCTTCTCCAGGTGCGAGACCAACTGGCGGCCGACCGCTCGGCGGTCCAAGTCGAGCGCGAAGCAATCATGGCCGGCGTGGCCCAATCGAACCGGGCTTTAGAGCAGCTCCAGATCGAGCAGCGGAAACTCGACTCCGATCTGGACCAACTCGCCTCGGACCAGGCGGCCATGAGAATCGCCGCGGAACAGGCCCAGGCTGTCAAGCAGCAAGCCACGCGCCTGCGCCACGCGCCGAACGAGGAGCGCAAACAGGTCGAAGGACTTCGCTCCAGGCTGGCCGACGAACGGGCCGCCGTCCACGCCTCGCAACAAGAGCTCGAGGCCTCGAACGCCGAGCTCGGCCGCGCCCGCGAGCGGCTGGAGATCGAACGGCTGCAACTGGCCACCGAGCGCGACCGGCTGACGACCCTGGAAAGCGAGACCAAAATCCAGCGGCGCCGAATCGCCCGCGAGTTCCAGGTGCAGCGCGCTACGCATGTCGCGGAACTCGAGCGTCGGCGATCCGAGCTGCTGACGCTTTCCGAGCCATCGCAATCGGACCTGGCGGAGCAGTTGACCGCTGCCCAGCAAGAGTCGCAGGAGCTGCGCCGGCAATTGGCCCAGTTGCGCAAGCTCCTGAACGGACGCGCCGAAGAGCTGACCGAATTGCGCGCCGCTGCCGCACGGCACAGCGCCGAAGTAGAAGCATTCCGGCAAAAACAAGACTGGTTCTCGCAGGAACTTACCGCCAAAGATGCGCAAGACGGCAGCGACCAGGCGGAAGTTTTGCTGCTACGCGCCGAGCGCGACGAGCTGGCAAAACAGTTGGCCGCCGCCGAGCAGCCGTCGGAGAGCGAAGAACCCTCTGGAAAACTTCAGGCCAAGCTGGAGGAGGCGCAACGCCGATTCGAACTGGCCGTCGAGGATGTCCGCGAACTCAAACGGCGCAACGCCGACCTGGAGACCCGGCTGGCTCGGGTGCCAACCGGCCCGGCCGGCGCCGCGATTTCCGGCAGTCTCGACTGGGAGTCGCAAAAACGCCGCATGCTGGCCGCCCTGGAAGCGGACGATTCGGACGACGACGACGAGGAGCGACACCAGGAGCGGCTGTCGATCGAAAGCACGATGAGCATCACCGATCAGGTGCTGGCCGACAAGGATCGCGAGATTGCGGATCTCAAGCAACTGCTGGGGGAGCAGTCGAGCGATTTGGGCTCGGTGGCCGTCGGCACCACGGCCGTCGCCGCCATTCTCGACCAGGACGAGTTGATCGCCCAGGAACGTGCCAAGCTGGCTCGGCTGCAAGAGGAATGGCAGGAAAAGCTGCGGCAAGCCGAGATCGACATTTCCTTGGAACGGGCGAAAATCACCCGCGATCGGGCCGAAGTCGAAGACAAGCTGGCCGGCTTCAAGGCCGACGTCGCCGATCGCAAAGCGGCCGGCGAACAGGCCACCGACACCTGCAAACAGGGCAAGCCCGTCCGCGGCCGCTGGCTGGCGCGGCTGGGTCTGAAAGATTTGGAAGAGTAGTCGCTGGATGCGTGACTCGATCTCGCCAAACCGTGAAGCTGTTCCGAAGCGACAGCGTCATCGAGCGGCCATATATCGCACGAGCAGGCTGCTTTTCGGCTTTTCCAGAGACAGTTTGAGTGCCTGAGCCATCTCACGGCCCGTCATCGTGCCGGTGCTCGATCGCCGATCCTCGTCGACGATTTCGACCTCATAGTTCCTGTCCGCGTCGAGACCTCGCAGCTTCAGTTCCATGGCGACCGTCGTCGAGGCCGCGCGGCGAAATGCTAATACGATGCCGCTCCCGCCCCGTGCGCCGCTCGGACTCGCGTCCGGCCTGTGAAATTGGAAAGCCACATTGCTGTCTTGATCCAGCGTGCAGGGTGTCAGCGTGTAGAAGTCGCCGGTCCAATAGGGCTGGTTCTCTTTGATTTCCTTGATCGCCAGCCGGGCGGCCTCCATCGGGAAATCGTCGGCCAGAATGTCCCATTCGCCCGCATAACCGGCGGTCGCACTGCTACGACATTCATAGGCGCCCAGTTCCCAGCCAATCGTGGCATGGACCGGCAGGAACCGGCTTAGCCCGCAGGTTTGACACTGATCCCAATCCGCCCGCCCAGGAACACAGGCGGCGTCACTACGGGTTTGCACGAGTGAGCGCATGCACATTTCCAGATCGATCCTGCGGCCGCCGCCGCTGCAATTGTCCGGAACGGAGCCCGGTCGCTTGGCGCGAATTTCGTCCCACATTGCGTAGAAGCCCTCGACGTAGCGAATCTCGGAAATGCCTTGCCGATCCGGCGGGTCATTGCTGCGCCAGTAGACCAGCGGGTCGAGATAGTTGAAATCATTGCGATAGACGTCGATTCCAAACTCGTCGATTTGTTTGAGGAGCAGATCCGTCAACCAGCGACGGGCCGGATCGTCTCCCAGATTGAAGAGCCCATCCTGGCCATCCTTCAAACCCAGTACGAACTCGGGGTGCTGCGTGGCGACGAGTGAATCCGGAGCGACTCGCTCCGGCTCATACCAGACCAGAAATTTGAGTCCCAATTCGTGGCATGCCTTGCCGATCGGCGCCAAACCGTCTGGATACGCGTCGGTTTGCACGGTCCAATTGCCCACACCACTCGGAAATCCGCCCAGGAACCATGCCGCGTCGAGCCATAGGGTATCGCAACCCAGCGCACGATTGATTTTGGCGCTGGCCAACTGTCCGGCCTGCGTGTTCCATGACGGGCGCTTGCCTTGATAGGAATGATTGAACGATTGCGCCGCGATGGCCGGCAGCGCCGTTTTGCCGTCGATTTTCGGCAGGTAATGGGCCAGCAGCAGGCGGCGAAATGCGTTGTGCGCGTCCTGTCTGTCGCCCGGGCCCGTCCAACTCATCAGGAGTATCCGTGGCGTGCGGATCGATTCGCCGGGATGCAGCCGCAAGTGGGTCCGCTGCATGCCGGCGGTCAAACGGACGGTGCCGTTGGCATCGCGAATGATTGATGCGGTCCATTGTCCGGTCCATCCGATGGCGACGAACAATCCCCGGCCGTTGCCGCGGTCGAGATAGTAGAACGGGAATGCGCCGTTGGAAGAGCGGCCGCCCACCGGCGCCAACTCAATCGACTGGCCGGGCTGAAGTTCGCGCTCGATCGGCGAGAAATCGCGCTGGCTGGCATCGCTTCCGGCAATGGTATGTAGGGTTACGCTGCCTAAGTCGGGAGCAGCCGGCAACTTGGCCGATGCCGGCTCGTCGCCGGCCAACAGGACGTCGAGTGCCTGAACGCCGTCGAGCAGCGGACAATCTTCGCTGCCAAGGTTTTCAAATCGACATAGCCACTCGACGGCTGAGTATTCGCGAAATGCCTTGAAGTCGGCCGTGACGCGCAGCCGTGTTTGAGGATCTTTCCAGGTAATTGTTTGAAGATCTGGGCTCGACGGCCCACCCGGAGCATCGTTGTCATTCCTATGCTCGTTGTCGGCTTCGTTTGTCGAGACTGTGCATTCCCATTCGGGGAGCAACGTCGCGGACGGCTGGCCGTCGTAGTTAAAGAAAAAAGGGGCCGTGTGAACGATCAGGAAAAGTTGCCGAATTCGCTCAAGCCACATGGAGCACTCCCACCGATATGCCGAAAGGATCTGGATTCGGCAAGGGCCTAATTCTGCGTAGGTGCTGGAATACGGAAATTGTACTGGTTTTCGCCGGCTTTCTCCGAAACTGCAATCTTCAGGGGTGTCTGCTGCACGTACACGAGCGGTAGATAATTAACCGCCACCGCAATTGTCCGTTGAGGGTTGCCTGGCTCGGCCATTTGCCGGGTCTGAAAGGCCCGCAACAGCACTTGGTATATGCCGCCCGCGTTAAGTCCTACCGCAGCAGATAGGTCGTAATGTCCGTCAATGACCTCGCCGCCTCCGGACGGACCGTGTGTACCGTCGACCGGAATAAACTCGATCGTGCCATTCTGCACCGGCTGTCCGTCGAACGTGACGATTCCCCAGACGCGCATCTTCGGTTGATTGCAGCCCGATAGGCACATCAACCAAACTGCGACGCCGACCCGTCGCCAAAAACGTCGCCGCGGTGCCCTGCCGCGGCGTGGCCGCGCCGCCAGGTCGTGCTCGCTCATTGAGTCGCCGCCAACTGTTCGCTGCCGTCGATGCTGGCCCAGGCCTGCCAGGCCGAGAGGTCGATCTCATCGCTGAAGAATTGCACCGAACCATCCACCAGGCCTGCGTTCACGCCGCCGGGGTGCAGGCTGCGGGCCGCGTACTTTTCGGTGCTCCAACAAGGTGCGATCAAGAGGCACGGCGCTTTACCCGGATCGCATTGAGTGCCATAGATTTCATCCGCCAGCGAAGAGTTGGGCGTGCGAATGTGCGAATACTGAGCTCCCCAGTCGTAATACCACATGCCGCGGGCGTCTTGGGTGTCGTCGGTCCCGGAGATGGTTTCGGAAACCATCACGGTCTTTGAGGTGCCATCGGAAATCGCTTTGATGCCGCGCTGCAGGTTGAAGTTGAAGACTGCATGGATTGGCTGGGCGGCAGCGGCTGCCGGATTCTGCGACGGGTTGTTGTTACAGCTATCGTAGGGGCTGTACGCCCCCGGCTCAATCATCGTGCCGTTGGGGCTGAAGCAACCGACGTAGTTGGAACGCGCTCCTGTCCAACCGTCATAATGCTGGTAGATTCCTACCGTGTCGCTGGGACACACATAGGTGGAAATCTGACTTTTAAATGCCGGACCATTCACCGTCTCCCAATTTGTTCCGCCGAGGCCAACACTGTAATCGATCTGCCCGTTGAGCGTGGTTGCCTCGAGATACGGCAGAAGGTACGAAGTCCAGATATTGCGTGTGTTCGTGCCGACGACCCAATTAGAACCAATCGGAAACTTTTTCCGGGCGTCGTGAAAGTTTTGCAACCCGACGCCGACTTGTCGCAGGTTGTTGGTGCAGGACATCCGGCGTGCCGCTTCCCGAGCCGCCTGAACTGCCGGCAAGAGCAGCGCCGTCAAAATGCCGATGATGGCGACCACCACCAATAGTTCGATCATCGTAAAGCCACTGCGTGCGAACCCCGGCGGGCCGTTTCGTGGCATGAATCCTTCTCCACGACGATCAATCGCAACGAGAGGCGGAATCGCACAATGCGCCGGCTGGGATCTTGGAGCTCAGACCGCGCCGCACTGCGGAGAAGGCCAGAACCCGTCGTCGGCTCGCAAGCAATAAGCCACCCACGACCAATAGATAGAGCGAACTTGGTTCAGGGGTTGCCACGCTGACCGAGAATCCATTGACACGCAGTAACGACTCGATCGTGCCGCCACCTGACTGCGCCTGGGCGAACGAACGGATGTCGAGTGTGCCCGTCGTGCTCGTTAAGCTGATGGTTGTGGCGTACTGACCCAGGGACGTCGGCCAGGGATCGAGCCCAGATGAGTGGGCCGTCCACGTCACTGTGCCGGTCGTCCCGCTCGTGTTCGAGCCTGGCTTGGGTTCGAAGGTCGTCAGCTCTGTCGTGTCAGCGGGTCCGACAACGCCGTTCGGACCCAAGTCCCACGAATAAAGCGTCACGCTGTAAGAGGTGTTGGGGGTCAGCCCGGCAATGGCGATATCGATGGGGCTGGTCTGGCTTTGGTTGCCGTTGGGGAGGTTATTCACATAGACGAAATCCCTGTAAAGATCGTCTGGAACGCTGGGGGTCGAGGGTGCTCCACGATCATAGAAACCATCTTGTCCGCTGACCGTGACTGTGTACGCACCAATCGTTGTCGGGGTACTCGACACACTGCTGAAGCCGGCCTCGGTCGGAGAAAGGCTGGGCCCAGGAACAGTCGAATCGAAATCGACCGCCAAGATCTGCGCAGCCGATGCATCGGTCGAGAAGCCGGCGAATGAAAGAAGGGCGCCTGCGACAACGAGGATTCCGCTTTCACGTAGGTTCATGAGTCTGCTCCAGAACAAGGGGGGGAAGGGACCGTCCAGCTAAGCGAAAGCTGCCGGAAATAGCAATTTCTATCAATTGTAGATAGGTTTCTTCTAGGATACATGGACAGTACAATTGAATTCATGTCGAAACCTATGACCACGCCCTGGCCCGGCGCCGGTCCGGCGGCGGAACCCGAAACCCCGATTCGTGTCGGCTACGTCGCTGGCGATGTAACTCGTTTGGCCGGCATCCACAGCACCGGCTGGCGTCAACTGCCGTTCCACGTGGTGGCCCAATTCCCCGCAGGCCAGGCACGGATCCGGTGGAACCGCAATCGCATCATGAAACTGGAGGCGGGCGACGGTGTGTTGATTCCCGCCGGGGTCATGCATTGGAACACCAAGACTAGCCCGGAAGACGTCATCGCCAGGTGGGTTCACCTGACCGTTCGCGTGCGCGATACCGAAGACCCTTTGGCCGAGTATCGAGAACCGGTGCGATTGGAGGGCGAAGCGGCGAGCCAGCTAGGGCTGCAAATTGAACTGCTGACGACAGAAGTCCCAGATCTTGGGCTGGCCGCTGTGGCACGCTGGCAGGCGATCAAGCTGGACCTGTTCAGTTCTCTCCTGTCGGCGCTGCCTCCGCCCGAGCGCGAGATCAAGCCTCCAGCCCATCAGCCAAGAATCGCGGCAGTCGTTGCCCAGATGCGTCAGCGATTACAAAATCCGCCAACCGTCGAGGAGTTGGCGGAGTTCGCCCACATGTCGCTGCCGCACTTTCATGCCGTATTCAGACAGCTTACGGGTCTTCCACCGGGACGATATCTTCAGGAGCTGCGGCTGCAAGAAGCGCGCCGGCTGCTCTTGGAAACCCACTTGACGGTCCGCCATATTGCGACCAGTGTGGGCTACGGAGACGCTTTTCACTTCAGCCGACTCTTCAAAGCCCGCACCGGCACCAGCCCGCGCCGTTATCGCGGCCAGATGCGCGGGCAGTTCTTCAAATAGCCCGGAGCGGCGGCTCTATCTCTGCTCCGCTACCCGAGCACGTCCGGATTCACCACGTGCTCCGGTTGCTGGCCGGTCAAAAACATCGCCACCTGGCGCGATGAGCCGGATGCGCAAATTCTCGATCGACTCCCGGGAGGTGAACGCGGCGTGCGGCGTGACGACCACCCGCGGATCGTTCCACGGCGGCTGCGACAAATCGGGGGGCTCGGGCTGCTGCACGTCGAGCCCGGCGCCAGCCAGCTTGCCGGCGGCCAGCGCAGCCGCAAGGGCCTGGTGGTCGATCAAACCGCCGCGGGCCGTATTGATCAGATAGGCGCTCGGCTTCATCCAGGCCAACTCGCGGGCGGCGATCAGGTTTCGCGTCGCGTCGACCAGCGGCAAATGCAGCGAGACGTAGTCGCTCGTGCGGAGCAGTTCTTCGAGCGAGACGATCCGCACGCCCGGCTCGCTGGTTTTGGAACTGCGGCTGGTGGCGATCACCTTCAGGCCCAAGGCCGCGGCCTTGGCGGCCAGGCGACGGCCGATGTTCCCCAGGCCCACGATCCCCAGCGTCTGGCCCTCGATCCGCGCCAACTGCGGGCCGGCCGCCAGGTCGTACAGGCCGGATTTGGTTTGCCAGTGGTAATAAGCGACCTTGCGCGACAGGGCCAGCAGCAGCGCCAGCGCGTGCTCGGCGACTTCGATCAGGCAATAGTCGGGCACGTTGGTGACCACGATCTTGCGCCGCGTGGCGCAGGCCACGTCGATATTGTCCAGGCCGATCCCCAGCCGGGCAATGATCCGCAGTTGTGGCGCGCTCTCGATCACCTCGCTGGGTGACCCGGGCCCAATTGGTCATGATGGCCTGGACATCGCGTGCGGCCAGGGCCAATGCGGCCGGATCTTTGGCCGGCGCCACGACCAACTCGGCGCCGATCTCGGAAAGCGTCCGGCGCTCGATGTCCAGATCGGCCCAGGCGTAGTCGGTCAGCAAGACTTTCATCAGGGCTCAGAAGCCTCCGGCGTTGAACTGCTCGAATTCGTCGTAAGGGCGATGGGCGCTGTTGCAGGAACCGCGTAAAGTCCTTATTCCAGAGCAGCTTTGACGTCGCCGGTCGGCCCGTTGCGCTGCTTGGCGATGATGATTTCGGCCTCGCCGGCCACCTGTGCCCGATCCTCGTCGTTGGTTTGATAATACTCGTCGCGATGGACGAACATCACCACGTCGGCGTCTTGCTCGATGGCTCCGCTCTCGCGCAGATGGCTCAGCCGGGGCCGATTGTCCTTGGTGACCTCGGCCTGCCGGTTGAGCTGGGCCAGGCACAGCACCGGCACTTTCAGTCTCGCGGGCCAGCCCTTTGAGCCGGCGGGCGATCTTGGCCACTTGCTCCTGCCGCGGATCCTTGGCGTTGTCCGGCTCGATGAGCTGCAAGATAGTCGATCACGACCAGGCCCGAGATTGTTCTTTCGCTTGAGCCGGCGGGCGGCGGCGGCGATCTCGGTCATGGTGCGGCTGGGCGTATCGTCGACGAACAGCGGGGCCTGGCTCAGTTCGGCCGCCTTCTCGCACCAGCCGGCGGCGATCGTCGTTGGAAATCGTTCCGTTGCGGAGCCGCTGGCCATTGACCTCGGCGATCGAGCAGAGCATGCGGTCGGCCAGCTCGATCGGACGACATTTCCAGGCTGACGAACAGCGTCGGCTGACCTGCGCCTTCGACGGTTACGAATTCGGCGATGTTCAGCGCCAGCGCCGTTTTGCCCATGCTGGGCCGGGCGGCCAGGATGATCAGCTCCGAGTCGTGCAGGCCGCCGGTCATCGCATCGAGATCGGTGAATCCGGTTTCGACGCCGCCGATGGCGTGGCCTCCTTTTTCATGCGGGCGTCGATGCGGGCCATCGCGTCCTGAAGAATGTCGCCGATGTCGCTCAGACTCGCCCGCCCCGCGGCTGTCGAGAATCGAAAAAATCTTCTGTTCGGCCCGGGCGAGCATTTCGCGGGGTTCGAGCGAATCGTCGTAGGCGTCGCGCAGGATTTCGGTGCTGGAGTGGATCAGCGAGCGGAGCGTCGACTTGTCGCGGACGACTCTCGGCATAGTAGACGGCGTGGGCGGCCGTAGCCGGCCGACGTGATGAGCTCGGCCAGATAGGCCATGCCGCCGACGAATTCCACGTCGCCGGCCGATTTGAGCCGCTCGACCAGCAGCGTCAGGTCGACGGTCGCCGGCCCTCTTCGTGCATGGCCCGCATGTGGCCGTAGATGCGCCGGTGGGCTTCGTCGTAGAAGTCGTCGGCGCGAATGACCAGGGCCACTTCGTCCGCAGACGTCGGGCGAGCAGCAGCATGCTGCCCAGCACGGCCCGCTCCGCCTCCAGGCTGCGCGGCGGCTGCCGATCGAGGATTTCGGACGTGACTTTGGCCGGCGCTGCTGATCCGTCGAAGCGCTGGACCGTGGTCATTTCAGGCCTTCTTTTCTGGCTTGGCGGGACTTCGTCGGCGACGGTCGGCACGACCCAGACCTTGAGTTCGCCCTCGACCTCGTGGCCCAAGTGGATCAGCACGGTGTACAGCCCCAGTTCCTTGAGCGGACCCTTGAGCCGGACCTGATCGGCCGTGACGGTGATCTCGTTGCGCTTCAGCGCGGCGACGATTTCGGCCGCGCCGACCGAGCCGTAGAGATGCCCTTCGTCGTTGGCGTTGGCCTCGATCGTGACGCTTTGCTCGGCGATCTCGTCGGCCAATTGCCGCAGGCCGGCCAGTGCGGGCTTTTTGGATTGTCTGAGCAGCTTGGCTTTGTGCTTCTCGACCATCCGCTTGTGATGGTCGGTGGCGATCGTGGCCAGTCCCTGCGGAAGCAGAAAGTTCATCGCGTAGCCGCGCTTGACTTCGACCACGTCCCCTTGCTTGCCGACATGATCGACCGATTGGATCAACAGCAGTTCGACGCCGTTGTGCTTGCCGCGCGGAAGCCGTTTGGCGCCGGCCGCCGGTACTGGAAATGGCCATCGGTGTACTCTCGCTTTCGACACGTTGATTCTGGCGGCTGATCGAACTCGAAACGGCCTGGTGGATTTAAAAATTTGGCCCGATTGAATCATAACGGGCCCTTTTGGCCGCCCATAACTCGGCGATCTAGAACGGAATATCTTCGTCCGGCGGCCCCATGTCGGCGGCCGCCGGTTGTCCGTATTGTCGATTCGTCTGCGCTGCGCCGCGGCGCGCCGCGACCGGCGCCGCTGCCCGCCACCGCCGCCGCCCCCTTTGGACGCCGAGCAACTGCATCTCGTTCGCCGACGACTCGCAGCTTGGAGTTCTTCTTGCCGTCCTTTTCCCAGGTGTCGAGCTTCAGCCGTCCCTCGATCAGCACCGGCGCGCCCTTGCTGAGATATTCGCTGGCGATCTCCGCCGTGCCGGCCCCAGAGCGTCACGTCGACGAAAGTCGTCTCTTCGATCCAGTCGCCGTTGGGTCCCTTGCGGCGATCGTTGACCGCCAGGCCGATTTCGGTCACGGCCGTGCCGCTGAGGCGATGTAGCGCAACTCCGGGTCGCGGGTCACATTGCCCAACAGGATCACACGATTGAAGCTGGCCATATCGGAGTCCTTCCCGCAATGCGCCGCAATGGCAAGGCTCGTGCAACCGTACTGTACCACCGACTCGACACGACCCGACACGGGCAATCCCGGCCCGGTGCGAGCCTCGGACTACTGAACAAATGTTCCTCATCCGTCGCCAACCTACCGCAACCGCCCAGCCGATGCAAACTCACGTCGAGCTCGGTCGACCAGGGCGCCGTTAGAGCTCTTCTTCCAATCCTCGACGGGGACGGTCACGGCGCCGGTCGCCGCGGCGGCCGGCCATCGCGATAGTCGACCGCTCGCCGCGTCGGGCGTCGGCGGCGGTGGGGCCCTAGCTTGGCATGCTCCACCACGGCGTCGACCAGCCGCGGATGAATCTTCGAACACCAGCATGCGGACGATCGTTTCGTTCAACTGGCACTGCCGGTTCAGGCTCGACCACGTGCTTGGATGTCGAGCTTGAAGTAGGCCAGCCAATAGGTGCCGCGGCGATGGCCGTTGATCGGGTATTCCAACCGCCGGTCTTCCCACAGCCGGCTGACGAGAATCTCGCCCCCCAGTTTTTGGATCATGTCCGGAATCTGCCCCGAGACGCCGGCGGGGTCGCGGGCGTAGCGGTTGGAATCCAGGATGAACATCCCCTCGTAAACGTTCGTGGCCACGAGTGGGCTCCTCGTCAACGAGTAAAGTCCGCGCGGTATCGCGGAGTGAATATTTGCTTGCGACATATTTGTTTGCGACGCTGTGGCCCGGCGGGTTGGTGGCCCGGGGTCAACTGTTGTATTTGTTCATGGTGGGCCGATGCCCTGGGTGGCCCAATCGGTCGCGGCGTCGGCCGCCCGCTGCAATTGCCAGTTCGATCTCCGGCAGTTCTTCGCGGCGGAATTTGCTCAACACGAAATCGGCCGGCATCGAAATTCGGCCGGCGGCGTGCCGATGCCGATCCGCAGTCGCGGAATCTGCTCGCTCGACAACCGCCGGAGGATGTCGCTCAGTCCTTTTTGGCCCCCGGCCGTGCCCCCGCATCGCATCCGGAGCCGGCCCAGGGGCAGGTTGAAATCGTCGCAGACGACGAGGATCTCGTCGTCGGTCAGTTTATAAAAATCTCGCAACCGCAATACGCTCGAACCGCTCAGATTCATGAACGTTTGCGGCGCGGACGAGCAATACGTTGGCCGCGCCGAGGTTCGTCTGAATCAACTCGGCGTCGAAATCGCATTTTTTGCTGCCGGCTCCGGTCCGCCGAGCCAGCTCGTCCAGGACCTCGAAACCGACATTGTGCCGGGTGCCTGTGTACTTGCGTCCCGGGTTGCCCAGCCCGACCACGAATTTCATTCGCCCGGCACCTTACAGAGCATGCCAGCCTCAGCGTGCCGACCCGGCAGGCCCGAGGGTGGATTACTCTTCGGCTTCCTCCTCCGGCTTGCGTCCAATGACCTCCGGCTCGCCGGCCCCGGCTTCGCCCGGAATCGGCTCCTCTTGCGTTAGCGGCAACACGCAGTGCACAACGATCGTCTCGGGATCGGAGACCAGCTTCACGCCGGGGAGCAACTTGATGTCGCCGGCGGTGATCGAGCCGTTCAACTGCAACTCGTTAACGCTGACGCCCATCTTTTCGGGGATGTTTAGCGCCTCGCACTCGATTTCCAGTTCGTGGACCAGCAGTTCGACCACGCCGCCGTCCTTGATGCCAGGCGCCTGGCCGCGGATCTCGACGGCCACGCGCAGCTCGATGCGTTCGTGCTCGGAAACCCGGGCGAAATCGACGTGCAGGATGTCCACGCCGTAGACGTCCCATTGCAAATCGCGGATGAAGGCCTTCTCGTTGACGGCCCCCTTCAGCTCGACCACGCGGCGTGCCGTGGCGAACGGCATTCGAGATTTCGACGCTGGGCACGGTCAGACTGACGTTGGCCTCGCCGTGACCGTACAGAATCGCCGGAATGGTGCCGTGGTTGCGCAGCCGGCGCGACGTCGCGCTTGCCTTGCGACTGGCGAACCTGGACGTTCAAAGCTTTCGCCATGCGATCCTCTTGCCAATAAAAGCGGTGGTCGAAAAAACTGCGCCGGGCGCAGGGAGTTTGCAAAACGGAGTCGAACGATTAACCCGCGAGCCCCTAGATTGCCGGAATTCCAGACATTCACCCGGCCCGGATCCCGTGAGGGCTTGGCGCTACGGCCAATTCCACTCGTAGGCGAAACGAGTCATTGTCTCCGAAAACCGGCGAATTTCAACCCCAGCTGGGCCGAGAAAAATGGCCGGTTTTGGCCATGCGTGGATCGGGCGCGGAGGACGACAAGGCTTCCCTCGCCACGCGGCGCCAGTCGATCCGCTACACGAACAGCCGGCTGACCGACTCGTTGCGGTGGATGCGCTTGATGGCTTCGCCCAACAGCGGGGCGACGCTCAGCACCTTGATCTTGGGAATGGTCTGCTCGGGGCGGAGTGGAATCGTGTCGGTGATGATCACCTCGCGGATCGGCGAGGCTTTGAGCCGCTCGATGGCCGGACCGCACAGCACGCCGTGCGTGGCGCCGACATAGATCTCCTTGGCGCCCCGTTCGGCGAGGATTTTGGCGGCCCCGCAAACCGATCCGGCCGTGCTGATCATGTCGTCGAACATGACGGCAATCTTGCCTTCGACCGACGCGCCGATGATATTTTCCTGCCGCGTGGTTTCGGCGCTGGCGCGCCGCTTGTCGACGATCGCCAGGCTGCCCCCCAGCCGCTCCGAGTAGCGCAAGGCGCGCTTGGTGCTGCCTTCGTCGGGACTGACGACCACCAGTTCCTTCGGGTCGATGCCCATATTCAGGAAGTGGTCGACGATCACCGGCGCGGCGTACAGGTGATCGACCGGAACGTCGAAAAAGCCCTGGATCTGCGCGGCGTGCAGATCCATTGCCAAGACCCGATCGGCGCCGGCCCGGGTAATCAGGTTGGCGACCAGCTTGGCCGTGATCGGCACGCGGCCTTCGTCCTTGCGATCCTGCCGAGCGTAGCCGTAATAAGGGATGACGGCCGTAATCCGCTCGGCGCTGGCCCGCTTGCAGCTGTCCATGATCACCAGCAGCTCGAGTAAGTGATCGTTGACCGGCGGACAAGTGGGCTGCACCAGAAAGATGTCGCGGCCGCGAATGTCTTCTTCGACCTTGCAGTAGATCTCGCTGTCGGGAAAATTGCCGATCGTGATTCGCCCGACCGGCAAGCCCAGGTAGTCGCAGATCCGCGTGGTGAGATTTGCGTTGGCGCGACCGCTGAAAATTTTGAGATCGTTCATCGAATCGGTGCTCAAATCCGCAAAGTCGGAGGCTGATGCAAATCCTAGGATCCGGCCTGAAGCAATTTCATGGTCGCCTCGACCGCCTGCAATTCCTCGGCCGTGTTGATGCTAAGCGTTTCGCAGGGCTGCAACACGTCGAGGGCCCGAACTACTTTTCCGTCGCGCTTCAGCACGCCCGGACAATCGGTCAGGTAATACTCCCGCTGGGAATTGTCGGCTTGGATCTTTTCGAGCGCCGCGAGCAGATCCCGGCAATGGAAGACATAACAACTCAGATTAACTTCGCGGATCGCCTTTTGCGCGGGCGAGGCGTCTTTTTCTTCGACAATCGCCTGGAAATTTCCGTCGTGGTCGCGGACCAACCGTCCCAGGCCAGTCGGATCGTCCTTGTAGCCCGTGCCCAGGATACAGGCGGCCGGCCGAGCGGCAAAGTCGGCCAGCAGGGCCCGCAGCGAGGCGGGCTGCACCAGCGGCGAGTCGCCGGCCACGATCAGAACGGGTCCGTCATGTTCGGCCAGCAACGGCCGGCACATCATCACGGCGTGTCCGGTCCCCAATTGCTGCTCCTGGAGGGCGAATTGCACGTCTCGCCGCTCGGCCAGGGCCTGCTGGACGTCCGCCGCCCGATAACCGACGACGACAATCGTGCGGTCGATGCCGGCCGCGGCCAGCGCATCGAGCACATAATCGATCATGGGGCGGCCGCAAACGGGGATCAACACCTTGGGCAGCTCGGATTTCATCCGAGTGCCTTTGCCGGCCGCCATCACGACTGCCATTTTTTGCTGGTTCAAACGCGCGCCCTCCGGACCTTGGCCGCAAGCGCCATCTTTGCACGAACTCGCTTTGGCATCCAGGGCCTGCGGAACGAGTTTTCTTGGTGTCGCCGGTCACGGCTTGTTAGGCTGGAGATTGGCGCCTGAAGGGTTCCGGCAAGTGAGGCTGATTTGATTTCGCCCAAGCCATTGGCATTATCGTTCGCGATCGCGGGTTGGGGCGCCTTGGCCTGGGCGACCGAGCCCGAAACGCCCGAGCCGCCACGCCGGTATGACCTGTCGATCGACGGCGAAAACTTCACGGTCGACTCGGGCCAGATCACCAAACTCGACAGCCGCCAGCACCCCGGCACCAGCTACCAGGTGGCCGTCCGTCCCGCGCAGCGGCAGCACTGGTCGCTGAACCACGTGCAATTCGATTATGAGTTGGGCTTTCAACTTGTCGACGACCACAAGCCGGCGCCGCGCACGGCGACGCTCAAGCACCCCCTGGGGTTCGTCGCCGTATTGACCGATCTGGGCGGTCCGCTGCCGGCCGAAGCCAAGACTTCGGCCTTTGACCAACTCGTCGAGGGAATGAAGAAAATCTTGGGCCCCGCGGTGGCTGACGATCTGACGATCAGCAAGCCGCAGCGGCGCAAGTTGGGCGACAATCAGGCCGTGGCGGTGACGTTCAGTTATCGGGATGCCAACGGCGACGAACGGATGTCGGCCGTTTATCTGATCACCGGCGAAAAGTTCGCCTGTACCTGCATCTTGCAGTGCTCGGAGAAGAATCGCGAGGACGCGGTCGACCTGGTCAAATCGACCCTGGCATCGCTGGCGCCGCAATAAAATCGGTCTGTCGGAAAGGATGCGGGAAATTGGAACCACGGTTACGGAAAGAAGCTGGTGTGGGCGTCCTTGTATTGGCCCGAGTCGCGGATCGCCGAGAGTGCACAGCCGGGAGGTCCATGTCCAGGTCGAAATCGCGTGCCGAGCCGCCGGCCAAGAGCCGCTTCGTGCCGCCCTCGTTTTGCGGGGAGCGCCGTGAAGAACCGGTCCAGTGCGAGCCCGTAGCCAGTCTCTAGGGCTCAATAGTCCTGCGTTATCAGGACCTGACCGTCGGAGCGATTGCCGAGCCATTGGTGCGTTTGCAAGTCGATCTCGTAGCTCATCGCATGCACCGAACCGTCGCAGAAAGCCATTTGAAAGGCACTCGGGTGGGCGCTGCCGAAGTTCAAATTGCAACCGCCACCGTAACCGGGCGTGTCGTGTAACGGCGCGTAGCCCGGCGCGTTGATGGTCCAGCGAAAGGTGTCGACGTCATAGCCTTCGTCCCAACCCTGGTCGTCGTCGCACTCGACGCCGGTGTAATAACCATCCGGATCGAGGTAGCGCTCGCCGATGAGATAGGTTTTGCTCAATCCATCGGCGATGATCTTCGCGGCGACCTGGCTCCGGACGTAGATCACGCCGGTGCCGAGCTGCACGTCGGGCGAGAGAGTCACCCACTGCTGCTGGGTCATCGCGTCGCCCTGCGCTAGCGTGCTGGGTGGCCCTTCAGACAGGCTAAAGGTGTTGCCGCCGGCGTTGGCCGCGTAGTCGCTCCGGCCTACGCCCGCCGGTATCAGCGAAGGGTTCGCGTTGTAAAAGGAACTTATCACAGGATATGTCCTGATTTCACGGCGCGAAGGGCAAATGAATTGAGCGACCGGAGTTCCCAGCGTTTGGGTCTTGCCGATGTTGTTCGGGTCTCCTCCCTTGCCGAGGTCGTGTAGCGCTTGCTGTTCCAAATAAGGAAGGATGTTGTAATGCCAGCCACTCGGCTGCCGGGAGGTGAAACCCCGGTCCGGATCGCCGACCCAAAAGGCGTTCCAACCGCCGGTCGGAAAAAAGCCCTGCGCTTGCTCGTGTTGGATGCAGGCCAAGGCCATCTGCTTCAGATTGTTTGCGCATTGTGTACGGTGCGCCGATTCGCGGGCTGCGTGCACTGCCGGCAAGAGCAACGCAATCAAGATGCCGGTGATGGCAATCACCACCAGCAATTCGATCAAAGTGAAGCCGGCGGTGGGCTTGCGTTTCATAGTCGCATCCAAAGTGCCGACATGGCCGAGGATCGGAGAATCTGCGTTGTGGCACTCGGAGAAGCTGACCGGACCAGGCTGCTCTGCGGACTCAAGTCAGACACGACAAGTTCGACGCCGGATACCGATAAACGCCAATACTCCGGTGATTGCCAAAACCAGCGACGACGGTTCAGGCACCGGAACCGTAGCGATTTCTAGCCCATTGATACGAACATAAGCGACATCGACGCCCGCGATCGAAAGCGTGCCGGTACTGTCGGACGTAAATTGCGCCGTGACTGCATACTGACTATTCGTGGTGGGGGGAGCGACACCGGCGGTATAACTGAGCGATGATGAACCGCCAGAGCCGCTGATGCCTGTAAAGGTGATACTATGACTTGCGGGACCATCATAGGTGGGGTCCATTGGATTATGATCCGTTGAGTTATCATAAGAATAGAACGTCACCGCATAGCCCTTATTTGCGGCGAGGCCCGATAGCACGAATTCGATCTGATTGGTGGTCGAGTTCTTGAATAGGAAATCATTGTAAAGATCGGCGTAGGTAAAAGAACCGCTATTGGTAAGGAGAAAGGTATTGCGGGTATAAAAGCCGCCGACCGCCGTATCTTCGCCGCTTACCTTCAGATTAATACTTCCCTCGGTAGTGCTGAACGTCTTACCCGAAGGGTTTGCCCCGTCGACTTCGGTGAAAGCGCTAAAACCGGATTGGGTTACACCCGCCGCCGAGATTGTTGTGTTCTGAAAATCAACATTCAGGAATCCAGCCATCGCCGGTGAAACCATCGCAAGCACTACAAGTATTGAAAAACAACGATTAACCATTTGCCAACCCCTTGAACAAACTGCCATTTGGAGCGTACCGAAGCGAACCGCCATGTTTGATCTCCTCAATTGACGCATCGACGAAAAAGGTTCATGTGAAACCGCTCAACCAACGACCGTCAAGCGAACCAGCATCTCATCTCTTAATTGCTTCCCACCGCTGAGAATCCGTGGCATTGTTTTGTCGAAGTTATTTGCTTGGAGAAATCTGCTTAATGGGCTGCTTTCCAGCGTCGGCCTCCAACGCAATCCTGGGATCTCCAAAAAACAGGTAGTCATAATTTGGAGTATCACCCGCATCCGTCGCCACCAATGTGAGAAATCGAGCGGAAGGATCCAACCTGACCTCGACCGACTGGGCCCCGTGAGTGGAGTTCATCGCCTCGCGACTGAAGCGAAGCTCCCCATCGACGAACACCCAGGCGTCGGCCAACCCGGGCTCCCCCTCCGTGCCGAGCGGCTTCGTGATGCCGACGACCGCGCAAATACGGCCAGCAATTTGCCTGGATGGACGCGACGAATGGCTTCCAGGTCGAACGTAATCAGCTTGTTAGGGATCATTCCAATCAGGCCGTGCGGCTCGTCAGCGTAGTCGAGCGTGCCATCGAACGTGCTGCGGAGCACGGGGTGTCCTGGCACCTGCGGTACCGATCCGCCCGCCCACACAGGTCCATAAGCTTTACCGTTCGTTTTTGGAAAATCTTCGAAAATGTGCCCCGCTGAATCGAGCTGGACTGAGCCCGGAGCGGGAATTGCCACCCCATCGATCAATGGACGATCGACGGTTCGATGGTACTCTCCGTCTCCGTGCAGCCAGGCGCCGAATCGCGAGTAATCCGTAGACGGGGCCAGTATCACGTGGCCATTCTCGGGATCGACGCCCAAATTGCGACGCCGACCGCAACCATCACCGCCGGCAACGATGTCGACCAGGTCGAGCGATTTAATCTCCGCATTTGGCAAGGCCTGCACAAGACTCGTTTGCCCCGTCGATTTAACGATTGGCCCTAGACCTTTGGCGTCGGCTCGCATCGCTTGGCCGGCGTGTAGACGAATGTGTTCGAAAGTTGCGCCATTGCTGGGACGTGCCGTCGTTCCATTCACTTCGACCGTCCCGCGAAGCACCTCGACGTCCGTATCCCCGGATTGGCCGACATTGACGCCAAACTCGGTTCCTAAGTCGATGACTTCGGCCGTGGGCGTAACGACCGTGAAGCCGCGTGCCGGCTTGGGCACGTAAGCCACCAGCCGCCCTCGAGTCGAGCTCCACGCGCTGGCCCGATCGCGGCGCGAACTCGGCGGGACCTTCGATGCGCATGCCGCCCCGCCGTCGAATTCGAGTTCGACGATTCCCGCGGCCAGTCGTGATGTACCCGTCGCCAGCTTACCGCCGAGATCGGCCCGGGGCGCCGATCCTGCCATCGGCAGTCGGAAGCCGCGACGATTCGCGCCGGCGCCGCGGCCGGCGACTCGGTTCGCTCCTGGGCATGCCGGGCGGTGAAGAATGCGCGGCCGATTGCGACCGAAATCATCAGACCTACGAAGTATGTGGCCAGGCTGCCCAACACCATCAGCGCCAATACCTTCGGCGACGACAGCCAATTTACCGCGAGTTCGACGGCCGGGCTCAGAAAGCCCAAAAGCGTTGGGGATGGGGAGGCCTCGGCGATGGCAGGCGCGTCTTTCACAACACGTTTTCCGGCGCACTTGATGGAGCTGCGCAGCACCGGGCTGAGGGCCGAGGCCTGCTTCCGCGCCGGACTCGGCCATGGCCCAGGTCAACCGGCTGTGTAAGGCGATCAATTGATAATAATACTGGCGGGCCTCGGCGCTAGCGGTGAGGATCGACTCGATCTGTGCCAGGCCTTCATCCGTTGCCGAGCTGTCGAGAATCGAACTGGCCAGTTGGCAGATCTCGCGGGGGGCGAAGTTCGTCGTCATCGGTCCCCCTCCGTGGCGAGTTTCCGCTGGATGCAGGCCAGCAGCACAAACCGAATTCGTTCGAGCGACCGATAGATCGACGTGACGGGACGCCCCAACGCATCGGCTACCTGCCGGACATTGGCCTGCCCCCCATAGCGGTGCATGAGGAGCTGGCGATCGCGGGAGGGGAGCTGGTCCAGGCACGCGCTGAGCGCTTCCGAGGCCGACTGGTCCTCATCGACATTCACTTCGTCCGCCATGGTCGCGGCCAGCTCGGCGCTGAATAGTTGCCGATCGCGGGAACCTCGACGCCGAAAGGCCGTCACTTCCAGATATGCAATCCTGAAGGCCCAGGCCCGAAATGACGAACCGGGCCGAAACTCCCCGGCCTTCGACCACAGCACGAGATTCGTCTGCTGCAGCACGTCCTCGGTGTCGCTTGGACTCGGCAGGAAGGTGGCGATATAGCCGAACAGGCGGCGCTGAAAGCTCGCCAGCAACTGGACGAACTCGGCGTGTTCCATAGGTGCATTCATGAGCAGCATCCGGCCGGCGCGTGGCAGGGGTGACTGGGGGTTTTTCGGCGCTTGCAGCGGTTTTGCAGGCCGGCGTATGGCCGCCGTATAAGGTAAACGCGCGAAAGGCGGAAAAATTCATCAGTCAAAACGGCCCCCCCAAATCTTAGTGGAAATGTCTATGCGCAATCCACCGAGATTGCGGCTCCGGTAGAGGCATGGGCGGGCTTGCGACGGCAACGCGGGGCCAGCCGGCGCACGATCCGAGCCCGATTTAGAAGCCCTGAGTCACTTCAGGAATGCCGCCGGCGCCCGCGATTCAAGCGGCCTTCGCGGCTTGGTTCCTGTGCCGTCTGACCAGGTAGAGCAGCGCCAGAAAATCGTAAATCGCGTGCGCCGTGATGGCCACCAGCAAGTTGCCACTCCAGAGCCACAACAGCCCGAGATACACGCCAAAGATCGCCGCCATGACGGCATAGCCGGTCGTGAGCGGATGCGCCAGGCCGAACAAGATGCTGGCCAGAACCAATCCCGCCGCGGGCGTCAGCCACGTCGCCGAGCGCCGCTTGAATCAGACCCCGAAACATCAATTCCTCGCCCGCTCCGGCCAGCAGCGATATCAGGGCAAAATCCAGCCAACTGCACGACGCGAAGAGTGGCAGAACCAACTCGGCCAACACCCGATGCAGGCGTGCGAAAGGGCCGATCGGAAAGCGGACCATCAGGCACAGCGCAATCAATAGCGGCACACTGCCCAGCATGCCCCATCCGACCCCCGCCAGATTCCAGCGGATATAGGCCGCCGGCGGGCCGCCCGACAGCCATCCCAGCGCCACAGCCAGCACGCCCATGCCGCCTTCGAACAGGACCGCCAAGGCCACGAGATGATTCGAACCGGGCTTGGAGGAATCCATGGCGGGGCGCTGAGACTTTAGCGGATACCCAAGTCGCTTTCGATCTCTCGCGCACGGGTGTCCACGCCGGCCTTTTGTCCGCCTGTCGAGGGACGCAGCTTGGCCGCGTCGTTTTGCTCCTGGTCGCGAAATCCCTCGCCGCGCCAGTTCCAGCGGGCGCAGCCCGCCAAAGAAATGCCCAACACCAGCGCCCCAACGCAAGCGCCGCGGAGCTGGGGGACATTCGCCGTAAGCTCGTCGCTCGGAACATCGCGGCAGACCATAAGTTAGTCTGGGTGGAGCAGGGAGAGCGAGTGTGACAAAGCGGGTGAATTCGGTCCAGGTCAATTGCAAGCCCCAGC
Source organism: uncultured Planctomycetaceae bacterium (assembly GCA_963793635.1). Lineage (GTDB taxonomy): Bacteria > Planctomycetota > Planctomycetia > Pirellulales > PALSA-1355 > CAWCAX01. The sequence continues at coordinate 1,043,246 of CAWCAX010000004.1, read as the reverse complement.
CGCAGCGGTCAGGATTGTGGTTCAGTCCGTTGGTGCGACACATTCGAGGACATCGACTGCCATGATGCTAGCTGACTTCCGCCCGCTCGACATTCTGGTCATTGCGCCGCACCCGGACGACGCCGAGCTAGGCATGGCCGGCGCGATTCTCAAATTCAAGGCCGACGGGTTCTCGGTCGGCGTGCTGGATTTGACGAGCGGCGAACCGACCCCCTTCGGCAGTCTGGAAATCCGCGCCGCGGAAACGGCCGCCGCCACGGCCTTGCTGGCTCTCGACTGGCGCGGAAATCTCGGTTTGCCCAATCGCAGCCTGGAGCACACCTTGGACGCCCGGGCAAAGCTGGCTGGCGCCATTCGCCAACTGCGCCCCAAATGGCTGTTTGCGCCCTACTGGGTCGACGCCCACCCGGATCACGTGGCGGCGGTGGAGCTGATCGAGGCCGCGCGGTTCTGGGCGAAACTGACCAAGACCGACATGCCTGGCGAGCCGCATCACCCGAGCCGGATTTACTACTATTACTGCGTCCATTTGCGGGTGATCGAAAAGCCCGCCCTGGTGCTCGACATCAGCTCGTACTGGGAGCAGAAACTGGCGGCGATTAGCTGCTACCAGAGCCAATTCGTCACAAATCGCTCGACCGCGGCCCCCACGATCCTGGATCGCTTGCGCGACCAGGCCGCTTATTGGGGTTGGTCGATCGGCACGCGCTACGGCGAGCCGTTTGCTTGCCGTGAAGCGGTCGGCTTGACCAGCTTTCGGGACCTGGTTTAGCGGTTCCAAACCACCCCGGGTGTTTCCACGGGGCTCCGCAAGCTCCGGCATTCGTTGAATGCCGGCTATTGTCCGCCTGAGAGGCGACTGGCGGCTGCACTTCTGCTGCCGAGCTAGCGTGCTGGCGGCACAAAATGCCACACAGCTTGGAGAGAGTCTGCCGATTTTGCCGATAAGTCGAAAGTTGAGGAATCGGCTGATTCTGACGGTGCACCCGTTGCATCTTTGGAGGTTGGCCCACGATCTGTTCCGGGGGGGACGATGCGATGCGTTTTGCGCTGATCATGTTGTTGGTGCTAGCAGGCTCCGGATGCCAGTTAATTCCGGAGATCGGGCATCAGCCCGTCGTCCACAATCCGTTTCCGCAATTGTCCAAAGTCGCGGTGGCTCCGTTCTTCAACCTGAGCACCGAGCCCACGGTCGACGGCCGGCAATTTGCCGAGGCCTACTTCAACGAGCTACAGCTGGTTCAGGGTTTTGAGGTGGTGCCGGTGGGCGTCGTCGAGCGCGCCATGACGACATTTCAGATCAATTTGAACAATCCGGAAGAAGTCCGCAAATTGGCCACGGTACTGGGGGTCGATGCGGTCGTGATTGGGGCTGTGACCGACTTTACGCCCTATTACCCGCCACGCTGCGCGATGCAGGTGGAATGGTACGCGGCCAATCCGTGCTTCCATCCGATTCCGGCGGGTTACGGATTGCCCTGGGGCACGCCGGAGGAAGAGTTCATCCCGGCGCCTTTGAAGCTGGAATCGGAAATGGCGCTGGCCCGGGCCCAATTGCGTACGCAGACGCCTCCCTATCAGCCGGCCGCCGTGGAGCCGCCGCCGCCGGCCGAACTGCCGGCGGACGACGACGATGCACCGCCCGGTGCGCAAATGTCACACCGCTCAGCCATCAAAGCAAAGCCCCTTGCCGGCGTTACAACCGTTAGTGCCACGCAAGTCGAACCCGGTCCACCGTTGAACTATCCCGACGCCCGAGCGTTCATTCCGCCGCCGCCGGGACCTGCTCCCTGCCCTTGCTTGCCCACCGTCGAGCCCGTGATGCGGCACACCAAGACCTACAACGGCAACGATGGCGAGTTGACCGAAGCCATGAGCAGCTATTGGTTTTTCAAGGATGACGGGCGCGGCGGAAGCTGGCAAGCTTTCCTGCAGCGGAGCGACGACTTCATCCGCTTTTGCTGCCACTTGCACATTTACGAGATGCTTTCGGCCCGCGGTGGCGGCGGCCAAACGCGAGTAGTGTGGCGCTGGTCGGATGACCGATATATGTACCGCTAGAACGCTTGCGGCTGAAGCCGGAAGGGGTTTTCGGCCACGAGGACGGATCGAGCCGCTGGGCAAGCGTTTGTCAAAGGAGAACCGGGCCGTGAGTCAGGACATCAACGTGTTGGCGTTGGTCAAGGGCACCGAGCGCTACGTCTTTTTGTATGACGACGCCAGCCGGAGCGAAGCCCTGCGGGTGCTCGGCCGCTATGCCTCGAATCCCGAACTGAGCTTCAGTTGGTACGACGCGGCAGTGCTCAGCCAAAAGATTCGCCAGGAGAGCCAGCAGGCCGAGGCGCCCAAGCCACGATTTCAAATGCCGCAGTTGAGCGACACCGACGACCTGGTGTAAAGCCGCGCTCCAGTGTCAATCCTGTCGGCCGACAGCGAGAATAAACTCCGCGACCGTCAGACTCCTCCCTCCATGCAAACCGCCGTTTCCCGGTTTCTGCAATATCTTGAAGTCGAGCGCAATGCTTCCGCATTGACGCTCAAAAGCTACGGCGAAGACCTCGCGGCCCTGGTCGACTATCTGACCCAATGCTACGGCCGGCCGCCACGTCCCGAGGAAGTCACCACGCCGGATCTGCGCGGCTATCTGGCTGCCTTGCACGAAGCCGAATATGCCAAGACGACCATTGCCCGTCGGCTGGCGTCGCTGCGCAGTTTTTTCCGTTTCGGCCAGCGCGACGGTTGGACCAAGGCCAATCCGGCCAAGCCGCTGCGCAACCCGCGCAAGCCCCGGTCGCTGCCGCACTTTCTGTCCAGCGACGACATCGGCCGCTTGCTTAACCTGCCGGCCACGGCCGAACCAATGGGCCTCCGCGATCGGGCGATCCTGGAAGTGCTCTACTCCGCCGGCTTGCGCGTGAGCGAATTGGCCGGACTCAACGACGGCGACCTCGATTGGACCGCCAGCGCCGTGCGCGTGCGCGGCAAGGGCAAACGCGAACGCATCGGGCCGATCGGCTCCTTCGCGCTGTCCGCGCTGAAGGGCCTGGCTGGCCGTGCGCAAGCTGGCGCCGCGCATCAAGCCGGGCCCCGCCGCGCCGGTGTTCGTCAACAAATTCGGCAACCGGCTGACGACCCGCAGCATCGCCCGGATGCTGGAAAAGCACCTGCGCGCCGGCGGGCTCGATCGCCGCACCACGCCGCACACGCTGCGTCACAGCTTCGCCACGCATCTGCTGGATCGCGGGGCCGATATCCGCAGCGTCCAGGAACTGCTCGGCCACAAGAGCCTGACGACGACGCAGATCTATACGCACGTCAGCACGGCCGGGCTGCGGGCCGCTTACGATCGCGCCCACCCGCGGGCGAAGTGACGCGCAGGCTTCCGGCGGCGCTACACCAGCCCCCTGCGCACCGCCCAAACGGCCGCTTGCGTCCGGTCGCTGACGCCGATCTTGCGCAGGATGTTCTGCACGTGCTCCTTGACCGTTTCGATGCTGATGGTCAGCGAGCGGCCGATCTCCTTGTTGCTCAAACCCAGGGCCACGTGCCGCAAAACCTGCATCTCGCGAGTGGTCAAAGGCACGTCCTCTTCGTCGGCTCTCGAGTTTTCTTGTTCATCGCGCCGGCCACCTTCAGCAGTTCGCCGGCATTTAAAGGCCCGCGACCTTCTGCCGCCGCGGTAATCGTGTCGATCAGGTCCTGCCGACTGGCGCCCTTGAGCACGTAGTCCCTGGCGCCCAAGGCCACGGCACGAGCGACGTAGGTCGGATTGTCGTAGGTCGACAGCATCACGACCTTGCTCTGGGGAGCATCGCGATGCAGACGATCCAGCGTGTCGAGCCCGTCCATGTCGGGCATGCGAATGTCGAGCAGAACCACGTCGGGCTTATGCTCGGCGGCCAGTTGGACCGCTTCTTTTCCCGATGTGGCCTCGGCCACGATTTCGATCGGCGAACCCCCCAACAGGCTCACCAGTCCTGACCGCACGACCTCATGGTCGTCGACCACCAAAATTCGAATGCCCATTCTAGAAAATCCTGTCTGGCCTTGTTCCTTGAAACCGGCACCTTCGCTACGTTACGCACGCTCGCACCACGACGCGCATTCGGATCCGCGGAAGTCGTCCCGGCTGATTGTGCCGGCAGATTCATGATAACGCTTCACAAGGTTGATTGCACGTTCGCGCAAGCGGCATTGAGTCGGTTCGACCGATATTGTGCGTAAAACCGCTCTTCTCAGGACACGCGGCAAGGGCAGCCGCGACCCTACCGCCGCGCGTTGACCCTCGGCAACCCGCGACGTAGATATTTGGCGACACGCGCTGGTTCTCCCCACGGCGCGCGAGAGGTCGCAACGCGAGTTGCCGATCGAACGTGGATGCCATTGCCGGAAAGCGAAAACCATGAAAAACGGGTCGCTGTTGTTGGTCGATGACGACCGTCGCGTGCTGGAATCGATGGCCGATTGGCTGCGGAGCCAGGGACATCGGGTCGATACGGCCGCCAGCTATGCCACAGGCCGTTGCGGCCGTCGACAAAAAGCCCTACGACCTGGTGCTGTCCGACATCCGCCTGGGCGACGGCGACGGCTTCGACCTGCTGGCCCATTGCCGCAAGCGCACATCCGGCCACGGCCGTGATCCTGCTGACCGGCTACGGCACGGTCGAAGCGGCGGTCGAAGCGATCCGCGCCGGCGCGTTCGATTTCCTGACCAAGCCGCTGATCGACGAAGAGCTGGAGATGGCCATCGAGCGGGCCTTCAGCCAGCGGACCGTGATCGAAGAAAACAAGAATCTCAAGGCCCAGCTCGACCTGCGCTTCGGCATGGAAAACATCGTCGGCCACGACCACCGCATGCGGAACGTGTTCGACATGGTCGAAGCCGTGGCCGACACCAAGACCACGGTGCTGATCACCGGCGAAAGCGGCACCGGCAAATCGCTGATCGCCCGGGCCATGCATCGCCGCAGCTCGCGGCGCAGCGGGCCGTTTGTCGAAGTGGCCTGCGGCGCGCTGCCCGAGAACCTGCTGGAAAGCGAGCTGTTCGGCCACGTGGCCGGCGCCTTCACCGGTGCCGCCGGCGACAAGATCGGCAAGTTCCTGCAAGCCGACGGGGGCACGATCTTCCTCGACGAAATCGGCACCGCCAGCCCGGCCATGCAGGTCAAGCTGCTGCGCGTGCTGCAAGAATTCGAGTTCGAGCCGGTGGGGGGCAACAAGACGATTCACGTCGACACCCGGGTGATCCTGGCCACGAACGAAGATCTGGCCCAGCGGGTGGCCGAAGGCAAGTTCCGGCAGGACCTGTACTATCGCGTCAACGTGATCAACATCGAGCTGCCCGGCCTGCGCGATCGGGTGGCCGACATTCCGCTGCTTGGCCCAGCATTTTCTGGCCCAGGTCTGCGAGGAAACCGGCAAGCGCGTGCGCGGCTTTTCCGACGAGGCGCTGACGGCCATTTCGCGGCACTCCTGGCCCGGCAACGTGCGCGAGTTGCAGAACGTGATCGAACGGGCCGTGCTGCTGGGCAAAGGCGATTTGATTCGCCTGGAAGACCTGCCGCGCCACGTCGCGGCCGGCGGGCCGGTGGCCGTCGAACCGCTCGGCAAGCGGACGCTCAAACAGGCCCTGGAGGGGCCCGAGCGGCAGATCATTCTGGAAGTGCTCGAGAGCAACGACTGGAACCGCCACTCACGGCCGACGCCTTGGGAATCAACCGCACCACGCTTTACAAGAAGATGAAGCGGCTGGGCCTGGAAGACGGCCAGCACGCCGTCTTATAAGCCTCAAACCCCGCGAACCCCGCTCGGGTGTTCCCCGCAAAAGCCGATTCAGCCCGATTCTCGTGCGGGCCGGCCTGCCGGCGCGCCGATCACCATCGGGTAGACTTAGCCCGGGACGGCCGTTCTACTCGGCCGGCACTTGACGGCGGCGATAGAATCATCCGACTCCAGCCGGACGGCGTGGAAATAGTCAAAGTTTGCCGCTAGCGGCGAAATGCTTGCAGACAGGGACGGATGGAGCTCGACCAGAATCACTTGGCTCTTTGATTGCGCCCGGCCGCGGCGAAAGCGGGTATCGCCGCGGAAACCTGATCGCAAAAGGACAAACTCATGAAGCGCGTTCTCCTGTCCGTGGTATTGTTGGCGCTGCCGGCCACCTGGGCCCTGGGGCAAGAGCAAATCGAAGCCGTCCCGGTACGGCCTCCAGCCGGCGCCGCCCAGCCCGGCGCTCCCCAAGCCGGCCCGCCGCGACGCCACCGGTTCCAAATTTCGAGTTTTGGGGTTTGGGTCCGTACCGATGCGCCCGGATATCCCGCGTATCGCTATACGTATCGCGGCGAGATTTACGGCTTCCAACGGCCGGCGATTTTCCAATACGGATACGAGCACGAAATGCAGGAGAACGGCCCGTACTCGCTCAACGGCAATTGGCACTAAAGGCGCAAAACCGGGAAAATGAAACCCGAAGGGGTTCCAGCCAGTAGCCGAAGGTGCCACTCTCGGATTTCCGGTCCGGCCGCGGATTCCCAGCGACCTTGGAAGGGTCGAACCAATGGAGCAACGATCGACGCGCGGGGGTGATTGAGCCCGGCGGCAGCTCGATGTTGCGGTGCGACCCCTTCAGGTTCGAAGAAATTTTCCGGGCTTTCCCGGCTTCCGGGGGCGCTGCCGACGCGGCTATTGAATTGTGCCCCTCACGGGGCGGCTCGAAAGCCCGAAATCGCGTGCAGCAAACGGTGATCGCTGGCGTAGTCAGTTGTCGACTTCCGCTCCGTCCGACCCTTTGTCCTCCGCCGGCGCCTGTCCTCCGCCGGCGCTGTCCTCCGCCGGTGGGCTGTCCTCCGCCGGGCGCTGTCCTCTGCCGGCGCGCTGCCGTCGACCGGCACGGTAAGTTCAACCGCTTCCGCGGGCTTTGAAGCCTCGGCTGGCTGAGTGCCTTCGGCCGACTCCGGCGCGGCCATCGATTCGCCCGGGTCAACGGCCCAGGCCGTCAACTCGTGGCGCGGTCGAGACCAACAGCACGGGGCGGCCGTCGATTTGGGCCGTGCCGATGCCGGTCAATTCGTCGCCGTAAGTAAACTTGTCGATCGGATCGCCGTTGGCGGCCAGGATGTGAATCGATCCGTCGGGGCCGGTCAACAGCCATTGGCCCGGCCCCTCGGCTTGCACGCGTCCGGCAATCAGCACGTCGCAGGGCGTATTGCGCAGGCCGGAGGGCAGCGGGTAGCTCCACAACTCGTGCCCCTGGCGATCGATGCCGATGGCCAGCAGTTCCGAGGGTTTCGGCGAAACCAAGGCCGCGCAGGACTGCTCGCCCGGGTTTTCGAGGTATCCGATAGCCAGCACGTCGACGCCCCGGTCGGGCACGGGAATGTCGGCCAACTGCTGGCCTTTGAAGTTCAGCACGCCGATCGCCGGGCGTTCATTGGCGCACCAGAGTTGTCGCTGGCCTTCGGCGTCCGGCTCGAGGACCGCCAGGCTGATCACGTTGTCCAGCATACGGTTCGACCACCGACGCTTGCCCGCGAAGGAAACATTCTGCACGCCCACGGCGCCGGCATAACCGAGGTTGATCTCCAACTGACCGTCGCCGTCCAAGTCGCCGAGCTGGGCGTCGAAAATTCCCGCGTGCGTCCCCTCGGGATAGCTGAGCAGTTGCTTCCAATCGTTGTCGAAGAGGAAGACTTGTTGCTTGAGGCTGGTGAAACCCAGGAAGTAGCGGCGATCCTGCCGGTCGACCGCGGTCCGCAGTTGCGTGATGGTTGCATCCTTGGGCAGTTCGACCTCGTGCTGGGTCACGATTTTTCCGCTGCCGTCCAACTCGACCAGTTTGCTCCAGCCATCGAGCGCGATGATCCGCGGCCCGGTCTCGCCGGGGATCACCAGCAGGTTGCCGGGATTCTTGATGCCGTCGGCGGTCCAGAGCTTGGACAGTTTGAGCGCGGCCGGCTCGCTGCGCTCGGCGATTTTGGCCCTGGGGAGTTCGATTTGCTGGGTGGTGCCTTCCAGTTCCTCGACTTTTCGGCGATTGAACTGATCGCGTTCACGTTCGAATTTCGACAGAACTTCCGCCGCCAGGTCGACACCCGCGAGCAATTGATCGATCTTCTTGGGCAGGGTTTCGGCCAGGTCCGGCTTCATTTCCAGTTCGTAGTCTTGCACGCTGCCGTCGGGGCCGAGGAGGATGGTCGTGGGACAACCTCGCACCTTGAAGACGCTATGCCAGAACTGTTCCGGGTCGCGGACGATCGGCAAGTGCACTCCGGCCTTCTCGAACGCGCTTTGCAGCATTTTGTTGGAAACTGCGACGGCTCATCGGTGTCGACGGCCAGGAATGCAACCCGGTCGTTGCCCCGGTATTGGTTGTAGACCTTCTCCAGGTAGGGAAAGCCGGCAAAACAATAGGGGCAGTTGAGGAACCAAAAGTCCAAGACCACGATCTTGCCCTGCAAACTCTGTAAGTCGACCGCACGGCGTTTCAAGTCGACGAACTTGAACGCCTGCGGCTGCTTGCCCAGCAGTTCGTGCGGCTCGTTGCGCACGCTCGGCGGCGGCGCCACGAACCACTTGAGGAGCATGGCGGAGGAGGGGGCCTCGAACTTGAAGGCGTCTTCGTCGATCTTCGATCCGAGCTTCGCCCCGTTGAATTCCGCCCAGACCCGAAACTCGACCTTCGGCGCGGGATCGGAACCTCTCAGAAATAGCGCACTGGGCATTTCCAGTCGCCGCAGCACGTGGGTCTGGGGATCGATCCAAGCGACGTACCGGCCCTTTTCGCTTTGGACTTCGACCCGCTGGCAGGGCGACTCGTCCTTTTCGATCGACTTATCCTCCAGCCGTTTGGATGTGAATCCAGTGCCAAACACGCTCTCGAGCGGCTGGTCGTCCAGCAGCAGTTGGAGCTGCGGCAAGCGTATGCCCGTGCCGTCGCTGAGCATTTGGTCGAGCACCGGATCGGAGTAAATTTGCTTGACCGTCAGGTCGGGCGGCGCCTGGTGATACAGAATCTGGTCGCTCATCGCCGGATCGGCAACGATCCCATAGAACTGTTTGCCGTCGCAGACCACATTGGCGCCGAACGCATCGACCCGCAGCTTGTTGGGCCGCTCGAGCGAAACGGCCAGCGGAATCCGCTGCTCTTCGTCCCCTGCGCTCGGTGGCACCAGTTCGATCCGTAGGTCCGCGGCATCGGTATAGCTGGTCGCTTGCCGGTATGCATGTTTCATGGCCTGCAGCGGATCATTGGCTCTCGGCTGGGAATCGGCCGTCGAAGGCCCCGGGCAGCCGCACAGCAGTAAACTAAACAGACTTGGCACCGCCAGCCAGACAGTTCGTCCGGCGGCCATTCGCAGATCCTTGGTCGGCATGAAAATCGATCCCTCAATAGCTGGTGCGCGGCCCGCGGGTTGTTCGCGCCGGGCCATGAAGCTTCCCGGGCACGCCGCACAATGCCGAAGTGCGTATCCCCGATTATCGAATAACCCGGCAATCAGGTAAAGCTCGCTTCCCGCTTACCGCCAGGCGGTTTGCTGTCAACACTTAGGGCCTATCCGAGAACCGCGAGGAGAAGGGGACAGGCACATTTTGCTCCCGGGGCACCGCAAAATGAGCCAGTCCCCAACGGTTCTCCGATAGGCTCTTATGCCCTGCGCTTGACCGGCGGCGGCCCAACTCTAACATGGCGATTGGAAACCATGATTGGCCGGACCTAAGAATGACCACCACGCTGCACTACGGTACGCAATCGAGCTTGGAGCTGAAGCTTCCCGCGGGCGTCCTGGTCGCCGAGTGCGGGCAGCCGGGCGGCCCGGCGACGAGCGATCCGGCAATTGCCGTCGCACAGGCGCTCGATGCGCCGTTGGATTATCCGCCGATCCGGCAGAGTGCCGTGCCCGGCGACAAGGTGGTTCTGGCTCTGGGCGAAGGGGTGCCGCGCGCGGCCGAGATCGTCAGAGCCCTGGTCGACCGGATCCTCGAGGCCGGCGTGGCGATCGACGACATTTCGCTGCTTCGCGGTCGGCCCGACTGGCAAACCGATCCTGCGGCGCCCTTGGCTCTGCTTGCCGACCGGAGCGACCGGGTCAAGTTGCTCGTTCACGACCCGTTGGATCGTAACCGGTTGAGTTATCTGGCGGCCTCGGCCGAAGGCAAGCCGATTTACATCAATCGCGCCTTGGCCGAGGCCGATCTGAGTATTCCGATCGGTTGCCTGCGACCCGAAGCCTCGCCCGCCTATCTCGGCGTCTACTCCGACATCTTTCCGGCCTTCTCCGACGCCAAGACCATCCAGCGCCACCGCTCGCCGATTGCCAGCGAGTCGCCGGTGCAGCTGCGCCGCTTTCGCCGCGAAGTGGAAGAGGTCGGCTGGTTGCTCGGACTGCACTATCTGCTGCAAGTCGTGCCCGGCGTGCCCGACGAACTGTTGGCGGTCCTGGCAGGCCGTTCCAGCGCGGTCGCCCGAGCCGGAAGTCAGCGCTGCCGGCAGGCGTGGGAGTTCCAGGTTCCGCGTCGGGCGAGCCTGGTGCTGGCGGCGATTTCAGGACCGGCTTCCCAGCAGACCTGGGCCAACGTGGCCCGGGCCTTGATGTCCGCGGCCCGACTGGTCGAAGAAGGGGGCGCCATCGCGTTGGTTACGGAACTGGATCAGCCCTTGGGGCCGGCGCTGGAAGCTTTGCGCGGCGCCGAGAAGCCCGATGTGGTCTTGCGCCACATCACCCATGACCGCCCCAGCGATACGCTGGTCTCGGTCCAATTGGCGCACGCACTCGAGCGCGGCCGCGTGTACATGCTCAGTCGGTTGGACGAGTCGCTGGTGGAAGACCTCGGCATGGCCCCGATCTCTGACCCGAAGCAGCTCAGCCGCCTGGCAGCCCGTTATCCCTCCTGCATCGTCCTGGCCAACGCGCAGTATGCCCTGGCCAAGGCCGAGAACGAGCCGGAGCCGCGGAGCGAATCGGAAGCCCTGGAATCGTTGCTCGAGGACGCACGGGAGGAATTCGAGTGAGAAAGAGAAGGGAACCGCAAAGTCGCAAAGACGCAAAGGAAAAGAACGGGAAGGGAACCACAGAGTCACAGAGGCACGGAGAGGAAACAACGAGGAGTTTACTCTGACTTTTCCCGCGTTGAAATTTATCTTCGTTCCTCTCCGTGCCTCTGTGACTCTGTGGTTCTCCTTTGCCTTGGTCTGCTTTGTCGCCTTGCGGTTTCATTCTCTTGAATCGAACCCATGACAACCTTCGATGAAAACTTTCTGGCCGACTACGAAGCGCGCTGACGCCGGCGCCGGTCTGGTCGATTTCGGCGACCGCACGCAGATCGAGATTGCGGGGGACGATCGGGCACGCTTCCTGCACAATTTATGCACGGGCGAAATCCGCAAGCTGGCTCCCGGCGCCGGCTGCGAAGCGCTGCTGACCAACGTGCAGGGAAAAATTCTGGCGCACGTATTGATTTTTTCCGGCCCCGATTCGCTGGTGCTCGAGACCGTGCCCGGACAGGCCGAAAAAATCCTCGCGCATCTCGATCGCTATCTGATTCGCGAAAAAGTCGAACTGCGCCGACCGTTCGCTCGACTGGTCCGAATGGTTGCTGGCCGGTCCGAAGTCGGAGTCGCTGCTCGCCGGCCTTTCCGGCGGACCCTGTCCGCAGGAGCTCTTGTCGAGTCGCCCGGGCACGATCGACGGCTGCGAGATTTGGCTGCGGCGGGTCGACCTGGCTGGCCCCGTGGGCTTTTTGGTCTCCTGCCGCCGCACGGATGCCGAGGCTCTCGGCCGGAGTCTGGTGCGGGCGGGTGCCCGGCCCGTCGCCGCCGCGGCGTTCGAGGCCCGGCGCATCGAGGCCGGCTTCCCGTTTTTTGGCCCTGACATTTCCGACAAGAATCTGCCGCAGGAGTTGGGGCGGGACGCGCGGGCCATCAGCTTCACCAAGGGCTGTTATCTGGGGCAGGAAACGGTCGCCCGGATCGACGCCCTGGGACACGTCAACCAGATGCTCGTGGGGATTCGATTCGACGCCCCGGCGGGCGTTTCGCCAGGCCTGGAACTTTGTGCCGCAGGCAGTGCGGTCGGACGCGTGACCAGCGCCTGTTATTCGCCCGCTCTGCGCGCGCCGCTGGCCTTGGCCTATGTGCGCCGTGGCAGCAATTCGCCCGGCACGAGACTCGACTCGGCGGTCGGCGCTGCCGCAGGTTTTGACGCTGCCAGTTCAGTAACGGCATCCGCCGAGCGCGGAGGGACGAAGTCGGTTGTAAATCCCTTTGACCGAAGCGCCAAACGCGTGTTAAGCTCTATTTTAGCGAGCAACCAACGATGTCTATCCAATCGACGACCAGCGAAATCGCCATTTGGGAGCGGGTAATCCATCCCAAACGTGGTGAATTGCCGCCCGAGGCAGCGCGGTTTTTTCTCAGTCTGGCATTCGATCAGGAAGACCTTGATCGCCTGCACGACCTGACGGTGAAGCATCAGCAGGGTACGCTCGCCCCGGACGAGCACGAGGCGCTTTGCAATTATCGCCAAATCGGATTGCAACTGGATCTACTTCGTTCCAAAGCTCGGCAGGCGATTCAACTGAGCCCATTGCCATAGCAATGCATGGACGTGTTACTGGCCGAACTGGTGCGGGCGCGAGCGGCACACTGCTGCGAGTATTGCCGCTTGCCGTAGTCGGTTTCAAGCATTCCATTCGAAATCGACCATATCGTTGCCCGAAAACACGGCGGCGCGACGGCTTCCGACAATCTGGCCCTTTCCTGCTTCTACTGCAATAGCCGCAAAGGACCCAATATTGCCGGACTCGATCCGGCTACGCAGGAACTTTCACGACTTTACCATCCCCGCTCGGATCGATGGGCTGAACATTTCCAGTGGGATGGTCCGAGACTGGCCGGACTGTCGCCGATCGGCCGTACGACCATCGCTGTACTCGGCATCAACGAAGCGGATTGCGTGCTGCTCAGAGCATCGCTGATTCGCGAGGGCATTTTACCTCCCTCCGACCCGAGCCCCGCGTCGTGAAGCGCTGCAACGCCCATCACTCGCCGTCCTCGAGACCTGCGACGCAAATCGCAACGGTCGGAGAACGCTTAAAGCACGGGCCCTTCGGCAATCCGGTTGTCTTGTGAGGAGGGGGTCGAGTTGCTCGGATTCCCGCGACCCGCGAGCGCCGGTCGCCTGCACGATACATAAGTTTTTGCGCAGTGCCCGGCGCATTACGGATTGGCAACCGGCCGCGCGTGCGTCATCATTACTTCGGCTTCCGCGAACCTGCGATTGTGAAAAAAGTTTCAGGACAGGAGGGTCTTATGCAACTGGGAATGCTTGGCCTCGGCCGGATGGGCGCCAATATGGTTCGCCGGCTGATGTGCGCCGGACATCCCTGCGTGGTCTATGACATCCACGCCGACGCCGTCCAGCCGTTGGCCAAAGAAGGCGCGACGGGGGCCTCGTCGTTGGCCGATTTCGTACAGAAACTCTCCAAGCCACGCGCCGTGTGGCTGATGGTGCCGGCCGCGGCGGTCGACAAAACCCTGGCCGACCTGACTCCGCTCTTGGACAAAGGGGACGTGCTGATCGACGGCGGCAACTCGTACTACATCGACGACATCCGCCGGGCCGCCGAGCTCAAGCCGCGGGGCCTGGAATACGTCGACGTCGGCACCAGCGGCGGCGTGTGGGGCATGGAACGCGGCTATTGCCAGATGATCGGCGGGTCGGAAGCGGTGGTCAAACGTTTGGACCCGATCTTCGCCTCCCTGGCGCCGCCGATCGATTCGGCACCGCGCACGCCCGGTCGCGATAAACAGGGGGGCACCGCCGAGCACGGTTACCTATACTGCGGACCCAACGGCGCCGGGCACTTCGTCAAAATGGTTCACAACGGCATCGAGTACGGCATCATGGCCGCCTATGCCGAGGGGCTGGCCATTCTGCAACACGCCAACGTCGGCAAGCAGCAGCACGCGATCGACGCCGAGACGACGCCGCTGCGCAACCCGCAGGACTACCAGTACGAGATCAATCTGCCCGACGTGGCCGAGGTGTGGCGCCGGGGGAGCGTGATTTCGTCCTGGCTGCTCGATTTGGCGGCCCAGGCGCTGCTCAAGGATCCCGTCCTGGCCGGCTTTGCCGGGCGGGTTTCCGATTCGGGCGAAGGTCGCTGGACGATCAAGGCCGCCATTGACGAGGCGGTGCCGGCTCCGGTCCTGACGACCGCGCTGTACGAGCGATTTGCATCCCGCGGCGAGGCCGACTTTGCCGACAAGCTGCTCTCGGCGATGCGTTTCGAGTTTGGCGGACATGTGGAAAAATCGGCCGCAAAATGACACACAGCCGATTCGGAAACGGTTGCGGGCGGCCCCCATTTTGCACGGTCCGCAATGCAAAATGGGACGACCCCTTGCGCCCAGCAGGCTTGCGGACAGGCACACGAAAGGAACCGCCACGATGAAAGGCACCAACTCCGACGCATTAGTCTTCTTCGGCGCGACCGGAGACCTGGCCTACAAGAAAATCTTTCCGGCCTTGCAGGGGATGGCCAAACGCGGGCACCTGGACATGCCGGTGATCGGAGTTGCCAAGGCCGGCTGGTCGCTGGACGATCTCAAGGCTCGCGCCCGCGACAGCCTGGAGAACCACGGCGGCGTCAATCCCGAGGCGTTTGCCCACCTGTGCGAATTGCTGCACTACATCGACGGCGACTATCGCGAAGCGTCGACGTTCGAACAATTGCGCAAGGAGTTGGGAGACGCCAAACATCCGTTGCACTATCTGGCCATTCCGCCCAAGATGTTTCCCGTGGTGGTGGAACATTTGGGCAAGTCGGGCTGCGCCACGGGCGCGGGTGGTGATCGAAAAGCCGTTCGGCCGCGACCTGGAAACCGCCGAGGCACTCAACCACACGCTGCTCAGCAACTTTGACGAACCGTCGATCTTCCGGATCGACCATTTTCTGGGCAAAGAGCCGGTGCAAAACCTGCTCTTTTTCCGATTCACCAATTCGTTTCTGGAGCCGATCTGGAATCGAAACTACGTCGACAGCATCCAAATCACGATGGCCGAGAATTTTGGCGTCGAGGGGCGCGGCGGCTTCTACGAAGAGGCCGGCGCCATCCGCGACGTCGTGCAGAACCACTTGCTGCAAGTGCTCGCCATCTTGTGCATGGAGCCCCCCGCCGGAAGCGACGCCGAAGCCATCCGCGACGAGAAAGTGAAAGTCTTGCGGATGATTCGACCCCTCAACGGCGAGAACGTAGTCCGCGGTCAATTTCGCGGATATCGCCAGGAACCGGGTGTCGCGGAGGATTCCCACGTCGAAACCTACGTGGCCGTCAAGCTGGAAATCGATTCGTGGCGCTGGAAGGGCGTGCCGGTCTACATTCGGGCAGGCAAGAAGTTGCCGGTCACTTGCACCGAGGTGCTGGTGCGGCTGCGCCGGCCGCCGGCCATGTATACCACCGCGCCGCCGCCGCCTAATTATTTCCGCTTTCGACTCAGCCCCGATGTCTCAATCGCCATCGGCACCATGATCAAGGATCCGGGCGAGCAAGTCATGGGAACGCCCGTGGAATTGATGGTCAGCCATCTGACCAAAGTGGACGAGATGAGCGACTACGAGCGGCTGCTGGGAGACGCCATGAAGGGGGACGCCACGCTGTTTGCGCGGGAGGACTCGGTCGAGACGGCCTGGCGAATCGTCGAGCCCGTGTTGGGCAATGCCACGCCCCTGTATATGTACGATCCGCACACCTGGGGGCCCAGCGAGGGGGATGCCAACGTCCTGCCGCCCGGCGGTTGGCGCAACCCGCACATGGGCGATTCGCAGTTGATGTGAGCGGCTGCCAGAGACGGCTCAGCCCTCGGCCGGTGGCTGGGCGGGCGCCTTGGTTCCTGCGGGCCCCTTGGGGGCCGTCTTTTTCGGGCCCTTCTTGCGCGGTTCGCGCGAAGCGGTCGGATCGTCCGCCAACTCGTTGAGATCGTAGACTTCGACCCGGGCATTCCTGGCCGGCAAAGCGGCATCGCGGTCCTGCTTGATCGGCTCGTACACGCCGCTCTGGCTGAGCCGGACGCGGCGCGGCTCGATGCCTTTCTCGGCCAGATATTTCAGCGTCGCCAGGCTGCGGGCATAAGACAGTTGCCAGGCATCCTGAAAGCCGCTCGAGGGCGAAAGAGGCCGCGCCGAAGCGTGGCCGCGGATCTCGATTTTGGACAGCTTGCCCTGCAAGTCCGGGATCAGCTTGTCGAGCGCTTGCTTGGCGCGATCATCCAGTTCGGCCGATTCGTCCGCAAAGGGGACCATCGTGCCGACCGTCGACTTGTTGCTGTCGTGCAGGGCCGGCAGCGTGGCCTTGCGCGCTTGCTCGGGGTCGTCGGCCTGCTTGGGAGCCGCTTCGATCGTGGGGCGCGAGAGCGCGATCTTGGTCGACCCTTTCGAGTCGGGCAGCGGGCCCCCCGACTCGGGCGAAATCCCCATTTTCGATTTTCCGGGCTGCGAGGAGGTGCCGTAGGGATCGTTGAAATACTGGGCGATAGCCTGTTTGACGCCAGGCTTGTTCTGCGCCACGATCCACATCACCAGAAAGAAGGCCATCATCGCGGTCACGAAGTCCGCATAGGCCACTTTCCATGCACCGCCGCCGCCGCCTGCCATGTTCGACCGTCACTTTCTCTGGGCCGGAACGCCGGCCCACAAGCCGGCGCAGAAGCGCCGATAGACCACCGGCCCGTCAGGCGGCCGCTTCGGCATCCTTGAACAATTTGTCCAGCTCCGTCCGCGAGGGCCGTAGCTCGCTCGCCACGCCGCGCCGGGCCTGATCGATCGCGACCTTCGGCGGCACGTCGTTGACGAAGCCCAGGATCGTGGCGGAAATCGTGCGGAAGAAAGCCAGCTCGGCCGCGGCCAGAGTTTCCATCCGCGCCGCCAGCGGGCCGAAAAATCCGTACGACGCCAGAATGCCCAGGAAGGTGCCCACCAGCGCGGCGCCGACCTTGTGACCAATTTCCTCGACCGGCCCGTCGATCGCACCCATCGTGATCACGATACCCAGCACCGCGGCCACGATGCCGAAACCCGGCAGCGCGTCGGCCGTCTTCGACAGCACGTGCAACGGAGCGTCGTGCTCTTCCTCCAGCACGTGCAACTCGGTCTCCAGCAGGGCGGCAAGCTGGCTGGGGTTTACCGTCCCTTCGAGCACCGGCGACAAGGCGCCGCAAATGAATTCGCAGACGTGGTGGTTTTTGGCGATCAACGGATATTTCTTGAAGATCGGGCTCTTGTGCGGGTCCGAAATGTGCGATTCCAGCGCGATCAAACCGTCGCGCCGGGCCAACCGCAGCAAGTCGTACAGCGTTTTGAACAGTTCGCAATAGGCCTGCCGCGAAAACGGACTTCCCTTGAGCGTCGAAAGAATTCCGCGGACCAGATCTTTGAGCACCTTCATCGGCGACATGATGATCAACGCGCCCAGCGCCGCCCCGCCGATGGTCAAGATTTCGGTGGGATGAACGAGCGCGCCGACACTGCCGCCGGACAGCGTGAAGCCGGCCAGCACGCAACCGGTGACCACGATGCACCCGAGAATGACAATCATGAAAAAATCCCGACTTTTCCGACGACGGTTGTTGCTTGCCGGCAGCCACGGCCCGGCCTGATCGGTTCGCGCCGCGCCGCAGATTTTGGACTAGGGATATATAGCCCGCGGAAGCGGCCAAAAAGGCCCAATCCCGTGTGAAAAGATGGCAATTAGTCGCCCGCACCGGCCGCATCAGCCGCTGCCGGCCGGACAGCCGGCACCGTGGGTGTTTTCGGAATCGCAGGCAGCGGCTGTGCCGCGGCGCAACGGCCCGCGGGGTGCCGGCGGAATCGGTCGTGCCGGTGGCAACTGCTGAGCGTGCGCCACACCCCACAGCGGACAGTGGCAATGGGCCGCACAACCGCATGTGGCTTACCCAGGTCCGGGACTCTTCGCTTCGCCCGCGTCTGGGCGTAATATGGGGGCACGCCTCGCGTCCAGTCCAAAACCCACGCCCTACCGACCCCCCGCGCTCGATGATCCAAGTCCATCAACTCGTCAAACACTTCGGCAGCCTGACCGTGCTGGACGGCGTTTCCGTCTCGATCCGCCGGGGTGAAGTCGCGGTCGTGATGGGGCCCTCCGGCGGCGGCAAGAGCACGCTGCTGCGCTGCTTGAACGGGCTCGAAGAGTTCGACGGCGGCTCGATCGAAGTGGCCGGCGTGCGACTGGAGAGCGGCGCGGTGCGAAATGGCGGAGGAGCCGCGGTCGAGCAATTGCGGCGCCGGGTGGGCATGGTGTTTCAGCAATTCCTGCTGTTTCCGCACCTGACCGTGTTGGGCAACATCATCGAAGCGCCGATCACCGTTTTGCGGCGATCGCGCGACGAGGCCGTGAGCGACGCCGAAGCGCTGCTCGACCGCGTGGGCCTGGCCGACAAGCGCGACGCCCGGCCCGACAGCCTCTCGGGCGGCCAGCAGCAGCGCGTGGCCATTGCCCGGGCGCTGGCCATGCGTCCGGAGGTGATCCTGTTCGACGAGCCGACCAGCGCGCTGGATCCGCGGATGGCGGGCGAGGTGGAAGCGGTTCTGTCCGATCTGGCCCGTTCGGATCAGACCATGCTGATTGCCACGCACGCGACCGGCTTCGCCCGGCGCACGGCCCACACGGTGCACGTGATGGCGGGTGGGCGGGTGGTCGAGTCCGGCCCGCCGGCGGCAGGTTTTGGACGCGCCCCGCGAGGCAGCCACGCGCGAGCTGTTGGCGGGTCGTGGGGGAGAGTGACAGCCGTGGCGGATCGCCGGGGCTTGGGCAGCCGATTTGCAATCCGCTACTCGCCCTCGCCGGCCGGCAGCAGCTCGGCGGCTTCGAGCTTTTGGATCAGGCTGCGCAGACGCTTGATCTCGACGAACCGCTTGTCGGCGGACGCGGCCGGATCGAAATCGATCGGGCGCTCCAGCAGCAGCCGCAACTCTTGGACTGCGGATCGCCGGATGCCCAGGTCGTCGCGCTCGAACAGCGCCAGCCAGATGCCTGGGTCGCCGGCCAGCCAGACGACGCTGCGGTCGATCGTGTCCTCGCCGGCGCCCGCCATGACCGCCAACAGCGATTGCACGCGCTGCCACTGCTCGGCATCCAGGTCGCGGCGGCGGAGCGCGGCCAGATACATCAGGGCCGGCTCGCCGATCGAAGCCAGCTCCCGCTCGGCCCCGCGACGGGCGACGTAGCGCGGGTCGCCCAGCGTCTGCACGAGCCGTGCCAGGCGAGAGCGGTTGAACCGGCGCCCCGACTCGGCCCAGCGGACCAGCGCCGTCTCGATGGCTGCCACTCGGGCCGAAAGTTTCCAGGACGGACAAAGCGTTTCCAAGAGCGGAATCAATTGCCGGGAACCGGCCGGCTCGACGAGCAGCAAATGCCACAGCGTGGTGGCCCGCACGGTGCGGCGCTCCTCGCCGGATCCCAAGCTCAGCGTCAGGTCGACGCCCGGCTGCTGCTCGAATTCCATGGCCGCGGTGTTGTCCTTGGCCGCGCGGCGGGCGATCAGATGGTCACCGTCGCTGATCTCGACAATCACCTCGTCCTGGGCGGTCTTGCACTCGTACCGCAGGCCGGGCGAGGTATTGCTCAGGTCGAGCGTCAGGCGCTCCCAGCGGCCCGAGGACAAATCGCGCGATTCGGTCGTCAAGCTGATGCCCTGGCGATTGCTGCCGGCCACGATGCGACCGGATTCGATGCTCAACTGCACATACTGCATGAGCTCGGCAACTTTGGTCACGGGCCCGCCGTCTTCGTCCTCGACAATCTGCGCCCGACCGGGCGAGACGCCGATCGCCAGCAGTGCCAAGCCCAACACGACAGGCAGAGCCGACACAACGGCACGCTGCCAGATGCAACGCATAGGCTTCGTCATTGGGTGTCCCTTAAGGCCGGGCGTCCGCGTCCGCGGTCGCGTCGACCGGATGCGGCTCGGGCGATGCGCTCGATTCGAGGCTCTCGTCGAGCCGCGCCTTGCGCCGTCGGCGGCGGATCCAGTATATCAACAAGCAGGCCAGGACCACGCCGACGACGATGGCCGTAAAGACCTTCTCGCTGTCGCGAATCCAAGCCTTGACGCTTTCGCCAAACAGGTAACTCAGGCCGAAACACAAACTCACCACAGCCGTGGCGCAGAACGCGTCGAACAGCAAAAACTTGCGATACGACGTCCGCAGGATGCCGATGGTCAAATACACCGGGGCCCGAATCCCAACCATAAAGCGGGCCACGAACAGCACTTTCAGCCCATGCCGGTTGATCAGTTCCGTCATTTTGGCTTCCCGTTCGGCGTGCAACAGGTGCGCCAGCCGGGGATGGGCTTTCATCAGGCTGTGGCCAAAATAGTAGCCGATCGCATACAGCACCGAGTCGCCCAACAGGGCCCCGACCAGGCACGAAGCGTAGGCCAGCCAGGGATCGAGACTCGGCAGCGCGCCGGAGCTGGCGACGCCCGCGGCAATGATGGGAAATTCCTCGGGCAAGGGCAAGCCACAGCCGGTCAGAATCAAAATCACCACGATCGACAGGTAATGCGGCAAGTTTTCCATCGATCTTCTTTCCGCAGCCGTAACTGGCTCTCGTGGCGTGCCTGTTGCATTCTATCCGCAGGCTCGGAATCAGGTACATGGGACTAAGGGGGTAATCTGGGAAAAAGGATGAAGGCGGAAGGATGAAGGATGAAAACAGCGCGGCAGGACCCGGGCACTTGAATCTTCGTTTTTCATCCTTCCGGTACAAACTCTCCGTCCGATAGCCCAAACGCATGGATCTCGACAGTGGCATGGCGCGGGCCGGGGCACAGCAGCACGCAGCCGATTTTGCGATTCGCCGCACAAAATTCGCCCGCCCGTTGCGGCCCCAGCACGTAGAACGCGGTCGATAGCGCATCGGCCGCCGCGGCGCTGGGCGCAAGGGCGGTGGCTGAGAGCACCCCTTCGGCCGGCCAGCCCGACCGCGGATCGAGAATGTGGCCATAGCGCCGTCCCTCGTGCAGAAAGAACTGCGTGCCGGAACCCGAGGTGGCCAGCGCCGATCGCGCAGATGCAGTTGGCCGATCTGGCGCTCGGGGCGGTAGGGATCGCGCAGTCCGATCGTCCAGCCGCCCGGCTGGCCCGGATCCACCGCGGCCCCGCGCCAGCACGCTGCTGTTGCCGCCGTGGAGCAGAAAGTCGTCGACGCCGGCGGCGACGATCGTCTCGGCGCAGCGATCGAGGGCGTAACCCTTGCCGATGCTGCCGAGGTTGATTTCGACCCCCGGCTGCTCAAAGCGGATCGTCTGCTGCAGCGGATCGAGCTCGAGGTACCGGCTTCCCACGTGATCGAGGACCGCGGAGATCGAGTCGGCGGCAGGCATCGCGGCCGAGCGCTCGACGAATCCCCACAGCCGGGCCAGCGGGCCGGCCGTGATGTCGAACGCGCCGTCCGTCTGGCGGCTCAGCCGGATCGCCTGCTCCAGCAGCGCGAACAGGCGCGGCTCGACGGCCACCGCGACCGTCGCGGCCGTGCGATTGATGGCGCTGATCTCGCTCGATTCACGATAGATCGACAATTGCGCTTCGAGTTGGTCCACAAGGTCCAAGGCCGCCAAGGCCGCCTGGCCGTCGCGCTCGTGCTGGCCCGCGTTCAAAAATATCTCGAACTGGCAAGCCATGGCACGCCGGCAAAAGCGCAGCAGGTAACCTTCCTGGGCAGGTTCCGCCAGCGGGGCTGGGGCCGGGATCAGGCTGCCGGCGGCGTCGGCCATTGCCTGCGCGGCCGATTTGCCCTTCAAAAAGGCGCGGCGGTTCGTCTTGCGATCGGACGGCATAAGAGAATTATAACCACTGGCGGGGCTACAAAGGTCGCCTGGCCGGCCAGTCGATTCGGTTGTCAGGGCTCGGTCGATCACCGATAATTGCAAGCAGTGGATGGGGATGTTCCGAGCAGCGCGTCCGAACAAGGACATCAGCAGCAATGGTCGATCGACGTTTGTTTAGAACCTTGGCTTCTCGAATCTTGGTCGTGGCCGGGGTGATGGTCGTTTCCGCGGTCCCGGTGCTGTGGGCCGCCGGGTTGGCCAAGCGCGCCCGGCCTCCCGCGTGGAATAAGCGGGTCACCGAGGTCTTCTTTTCCGACGTGCGCGAGAAACTGGTCGGCGAGCGTCCCACTGCGGCCGGCCAAGCGGGCGGCGCCGCGGTGGCCGCCAGTTCCGGGGGCGGTTCCGAAGCCGCACCGGCTGCCGCCGAGGGGGGCGTGTTCGCCTGGTCGAACTTGATTTCCTCCGACACGTTGGAGTCGGAAATCAAGGCTTTGCAAAAAAACGTCAGCGCAGCCGGTGCAGCTCCCGGCGCCGTTCAAGGGGGGCGGCTATAAGGACGCGCGTCGCGCCTTCACCGAATTGGCGGTGCTGTTTGCGATCGTCGCCGAATACGACGGCGACGTGCGCTGGAAGCAGAACGCCACGGGCCTGCGCGATCTTTTGGCGCGCGCCGGGTTCAATTGCAAAGTCGGCACGGATGCTTCCTTCAATGAAGCCAAGCTCCGCAAGGACGATCTGGAAAAAATGGTCCGCGGCGAAACGCCTCAAGCCGAGCAGCAGCGACGTGCAGGCCAAGTGGGACAAAGTTGCCAACCGCCCGCCGCTCATGCAGCGCTTCGAAATGTGCCAGCAGCAGGCCGTGGCGGTCTGGACCGCCGATCAGGGCGAATTCCGCAAAAATGCCGACAAGCTCGCTCACGAAGCGGAAATTCTCGCCGCGCTGGCCGAGGTGATTCAACGTGAAGGATTCGAGTTCTTCGACGACGAGACCTATTTAGGCTTCGCCCGGCAAATGCGCGACGGCGCAAAGGCCGTGGCCACCGCCGCCAAAGACAAAAATTACGAGCAGGCCCGCAAAGCCGCCGGCGATATCTCCAAAGCTTGCAGCAGTTGCCACGAGAGCTATCGCAGCTAAGTTAAGCTTCGCGGCGTTTACTTCGTCACGACGGCCCGCTTGCGAGATCGCACGGCGCCGTTGGCGGTGTGCAGAGCAAGGGCCTTCAGTTCGACCAGTTCGGCCAGACCGGCGGCGGCCAACTCGGGGCCGCCCACGTAGCGTCCGGGATTGATCCATTTGGCCATGCTGCTTTCCGGCACTGCGAACAATTCGGCCAACAGCCGGTCCATGTCGCGCTCCAATTGGCCGAAGTGCCTGGCCCATTCGGCTGCTTCCGAAAGGCCGACGTGTTCTTCGCTCTGCCATTTCATGGGATGAAACAAGAACACGCTAAACGGCGTGACCAGGCGCCGCCGACAGGCGGCAAACGGCCACAGCGCGGCTGACGAACATTCGCCGGTGACGATGCCGGTTGCGCGGATGCCGCGCACGATGATCAGCGTCATCAGCGACATGGCGCAATACGGACTGCCGCCGGGCGAATCGACGTAGATCGTGCACTCTCCGCCCTGCGGTACCGACAACAGCTTGTCGGTCATTTCCGCTTCGCTCTCGGTCAAGTCGCCGACCAGCGCGATTTCGACGGGGCCCCCGGACGGTGACTGACGCATGCCCTCATTCCCTCACTCGCTATACGCTGGCGCAAAATTGATTCAGCCGGCGGAAATTTGCAGTTCGCAACGAGCAAACATTTCCGCACGCTGTCAGGCCGCCAGGTTGGAAAAATAGATGTGGCGAAATTTCATCCTTGCGCGGCAAGAATAACGCGCAAGCGATTGTGGGCATCCTGCCCGAACGACCGCTCCTAAACTCATGACTTTAATTCGCACCCTTGCGGCGGGCAAGCATCTGCTCGCGCATCGATCCCCGCGGCGCGCTTTTTTCTAGATCGTCCGGCTAAACGTCGAGCCAGCCCGCAGATTCCCGCAACTTCCCATCGTCCCTGAAGCAAGTATAATGAGCGGTTTACGGTTTGGTACCGTCTTACGCGCCAAAAGCTGACACGGGCAGTGCTTTAAGCATAGTGGATCGATGGGTATCAAGTTTTACTGTCCAAACGGCCACAAGCTGAACGTTAAGTCGTTCTTGAGCGGCAAGAAGGCGATCTGCCCCAAGTGCGGGGCCAAGGTGGTCGTGCCGTCCGAAAGTCAGCCCGCCCCGCCCAACGCCGAGGCCGACGATCAATCCACTCCCGAGAACGGCACGGTCGGCCCACCCGCCCCGGGCGAGCCGGTCCGGGTGGCCACGGGCCCCAGTCCCGTGGGCTTTGCGCTGCCAAGCGGGCCGCTGCCTGCCGGATGGGGCGCCGGCGGCTATCCCCCAGGGCACCGGATTTGGCGCACGGGAGCCGGTTGTCGCTCCGGCGATGCCTGTCGCGCCGCTGGCGTCGGCTGCGCCCGTAGCCGGTCTTGGTCCCTCGGCTGCGCCCGACGCGATCGACGAGGCGCCATCGGCCGTCTGGTATGTTCGTCCAGCCAGTGGCGGCCAATTTGGTCCCGCGCCCGGTGAAACGATGCGGGCCTGGATCGACCAGGGCCGCGTCGCGGCGACGGCCCTGGTGTGGCGCGCCGGATGGCCGGAGTGGCGGTCCGCGGCGGCCATCTTTCCAAAACTGGCCGCTACCGTGGCAGCCCCCTGGACCCCGGCTCCGACCTTTGCCGCGGCGCCGGCGGCTCCTCTGTCGGCAAGCCCGTGGGGCACGACAGCACCGGCAAATTCCGCTCCGCGGGCGGTTGCCCCCGTGGCTCCGGTGGGCCGGGCCATCGCGCCGGTCCAATCGGCGGCGGTGGCGACTCCGGCCGGATTGCCTGTCGGCCAGATTCTCGGCGGCGACGAAGAATCCCCCATCGATAGCATTCTCTCGGCCGAGACGGAAGACCGGGCTGCCCGGTTTCGCAGGCGCCGGCGGCAACGCAGCGACGTGACGATGGTCGTCAGCATCATACTGGTCGTGCTGACGATTATCTTGGTGGTTGTGCTGGGCATCGTGCTCAGCCGTCAGACCGAACCGGCCGCCGGTCCGCCCCAGATGTATCATGGCCCGAAGATCCCCGACGTACCGAAGGATAAGAGCAAGGAAAAGTCCGAGGACAAGTCCGCGACCAAGTCGCCGGCCAAAAAGAAGGAGCAGGCCAAGAAGGCCCCGGTCGAGAAAGCCAAACCGGCCGACGCCATGGAAATGGATGACGATTCCGACGACGAATAACTCGCTTGCGCGGCCGGGCCTGGCTTGCATCCAAACAGTTTTGCCGCCGAGCACCGCATCCGCAGGCCCGGTTTTAACGAGCACACCCCGAGAGGCTTTCCAGACATGCACGTTCCCAAATCCGATGTCTTGCTGTGCGTAACCCTCTTGCTGGTCAGTCTTGCGCCGCGGCGGCCGCCGGTGCCGAAGACCACACGGTGAAGCTGGCGGAAGGCAAATTGCAAATGTCGGCGGCCGACAATTGGCAGAAGAAGAAGCCACAGAACAACATCATCGAATACGAATTCGCCGTGCCCAAGGCTGAAGGGGACGAGAACGACGGCCGCGTGACGATGATGGGCGCCGGCGGCAGCGTGGAGCAGAATCTCGAACGCTGGACCGGCCAGTTCGAGCAGCCCGACGGCGGCGCCGCCAAAGCCAAGATCAAACAAGAGAAAATCGCGGGTTGCGACGTGCACCTGCTCGATATCTCCGGCACTTTCAAGGACAAGCCGCCGTTTTCCGGCACCGAGGTCAAGCGGCCCGGTTATCGCATGTTCGCCGCCGTGATCGTGTCCAAAGACCTGGGCAATTATTTCGTCAAGTTCTACGGCCCCCAGCGCACGGTTGCGGAAAACGAAAAGGCATTCACCAAGATGATCGAATCGATCGAACGAAAATAACGCGAAGGGATTTTCGCGCCGCCGCCACTGGGCCGCTCCCACCGGCCGCAGCCGGTGGGCTTAACAGAAAAAATAGCGGCGCCCACTTTTCCCGACCCCCACGCCCCTGGTGCCATGAGAACACAACAATTCCTCGAGCATCACGGCGTGGCTTACAATCCGTTCGCCGAAGAGGATGCGCAAACCGATCCGGTGTTCAAAGAACATTGCATCGACAGCACCTACCATCCCACCTGGGACAAAATCTATGGCAACCCGGCCGAGCCCGCCACGTCGATCGTGTTCGGCGAAAAAGGGGCCGGCAAAACCGCCATGCGGCTGCAGATCGTGCGGCATCTGGCCGAGTACAACCGCTCGCATGCCGGCCAGCGGGTGTTCGTCATCGAGTACGACGACTTCAATCCCTTCCTCGATCGATTTCGCGATCACCTAAGCAGTCGCCGCCAGCGGTCCGATCGCGCGTTGGCCGAGTGGAAGCTGTGGGACCACATGGACGCCATCCTGTCGCTCGGCGTGACGGGCCTCGTGGACCGGATCCTGGAAGTCAAGCAGCCGACCGATGCCGCCGGCGCCGATGCCGGACCGATCGACGTCAAATCGCTCGATCGGCACCAGGCCCGCGATCTGCTGCTCTTGGCCGCCTGCTACGACCAATCGTCGGCCGAAACCACCAAGGGACGTTGGCACCGCTTGCGGCGGAAACTGCGATATTACACGCTGCGCTCGCATCTGGATCTGGCCGGTGCCTGGCTGGCGACGCTCGTCGTGCTGGGGCTGATCGCCTGGCAGGCCAAATGGGACTGGCTCGGCACGCCCTGGCCCTACTTATTGATCGCCGCTGGTTGGCTGCCCTGGGTCTGGCGCTGCTGGAAGCGATTTTGGCAGGCCCGGGCAATCACCCGGAACGTGCGCGTGGGCAACCGCGTGACCCGTCCCCTGCGGCAGGTGCTGATGCATTTCACGGCTGGCGAAATCACGGGCCAGCCGCTCCCCACCAAGCAGCGCACGGATGATCGCTATGAATTGCTTTCCAAATTTCAGGGCATTCTGCAAACGCTCGGTTTCCGCGGCATCGTGGTGCTGGTCGACCGCGTTGACGAGCCGCACATGATCAACGGCTCGGTCGAGCAGATGCGGGCCCTGCTGTGGCCGATGCTCGACAACAAGTTCCTCAAGCACCCCGGGATCGGCTTCAAGCTGCTGCTGCCGATCGAGTTGTCGCAGTTCATCGACCGCGAAGATCGCGACTTTTACCAGCGGGCCCGGCTCGACAAGCAGAATATGATCCCCTCGCTGGAGTGGACCGGCGAGGCCTTGTACGACGTGGCGCTGGCACGGCTCAAGGCTTGCGCCTTGCCGGACCGCAATCCCAGCCTGCGCGACCTGTTCGACGATTCGATCACCGACCACCGGCTGATGGACGCTTTCCGCGGATTGCGGGTGCCGCGGCATTTGTTCAAATTCATGTATCGCCTGATGGTGGCCCACTGCAACGCCTACACCGACGAATCCCCCTCGTGGAAGATTTCCAGCGAACGCTTCGAGTCGACGCTGGCCCTCTACAGCCGCGACCAGGACGCCTTCGACCGCGGCCTGAAAGCGGGCTAAGAAATGCCCGGCACCGCCCGGCCGGCGCCTGCATCGGCCCTCACCCGCGAATGCGACTTTGCCGTTCTCCTGCCTGCATCGTGCAATTTGCCGACAAGTCGGCCCGCGCTCGCTATAATGCCCGCGCCCAAATTTCCGGGCATCCGATTTCCATTCGGACCGATCTGATGGCAGCGGCGCCGACGGAGAATCCGACCATGCTCAAGATCGACCAGCGCTGGTTTATTGCCGAGGGGAAGCAGCAAGGCCTGCCGGTGGTCATTCGCGCCCGGCAAAATCTGCGCGAGAAGAGGGGGCTTGAGTCGCATCCCACGTTGCTGCGGATCTGTTGGCAGTTCGAGCCCGAGCCCGGGTCGGGCCTCCCCAATCCCGAGGTGGGTGCCCGGATGGAGGCCTTTGAACAAGCGCTCTTCCAGGAGTTGGAGAGCGATTTTATTTGCATCTTCTTTTGCGTCTATCGCCACGACGGCGTCCAGCGCTGGTTTGCCTATACGGCGGATATCGAAGTAACCTGCGAGCGCATCAATTCGGCACTGGCCGGCCACGACCGCTATCCGATCGAGATGACCGCCGAGCCCGACCCGGCCTGGCAAGAGTATGCGGATCTGCTCGAAGGAACCGGAAAGCTGAAAAATCTGAAAGAGAAAACCTGAAGCGGCATTCGTTGAATGCCGGCCGTTACCAAGCATCAAGGAACTCAACCCATGCACGACGATCTCAAGAGTCTACTCGGAAAAACCGACTTTACCCGCCGCTCGTTCGTCATGTCGAGCCTGGCCGCCGGCTTCGCGCTCTCCGTGCAGCCGGTCTCGGCCGAGACCATCACCACCAGCACCGAAGGCCTGGACGCGGGCGAGGTCAAAATCCCGGTCAAAGACGGCGAGTTGCCCGCCTATCGGGCCATGCCCGCGGGAAGCAAATCCGCGCCGGTGATCTTGGTGGTGCAGGAGATTTTCGGCGTGCACGAACACATCAAAGACATCTGCCGGCGGCTGGCCAAGCTGGGCTACTTTGCCGTCGCGCCGGAGCTCTACGCCCGGCAGGGGGACGTGTCGAAGATCGAGGACTTCAAGGAGATTTTTGCCAAGGTCGTCTCGAAGGTGCCGGACTCGCAGGTCATGTCGGACCTGGACGCCACGGTGGCCTGGGCCAAGCAGTCCGGCGCCGACACGTCGAAGCTGGGCATCACCGGCTTCTGCTGGGGGGGCCGAATCGTCTGGCTCTATGCCGCGCACAATCCCGATCTGAAAGCCGGCGTGGCCTGGTACGGCCGCCTGGTCCGCCCGGACGGCGACCCCAGCGAGTTGCAACCCAAATACCCGGTCGATCTGGCCGCATCGCTCAAGGCTCCGGTGCTGGGTTTGTACGGCGGGGCCGACCAGGGCATTTCGCAGGAGTCGGTCGAGAAGATGCGTGCCGCGATCAAAGAAGCCGGCAAGACGGCCGAGATTCACGTCTATCCCGACACGCCGCACGCGTTTTTGGCTGACTATCGTCCCAGCTATCGCGCGGAAGCGGCCCAGGACGGCTGGAAGCGCATGCTGGCCTGGTTCAAAGCCAACGGCGTGGCGTGACATCAACCACGCCGGCTCACAAACGCCGGCGCTCACTTGGATTTCGCCCGGCCCATGCGCTTCTCCAACCGACTGGCTAGATGCGAGAGCGGCACGCTCATCGCCAGATAGAGCACCGAAGTGAGCACGGCCAAAACGACCGTGGCCTGCGTGTCGTTGCGCTGCACGCGGTAGGCGCCGGTCAGTTCCATCACGGTAATCACCGAGCACATCGACGTGTCCTTGAACAGCGCGATGAAGTCGTTGGTGACCGGCGGAATCACGATCCGCACCGCCTGCGGAAGGATGATCCGCCGCAGGGCCTGCCGGGTCGACATGCCCAGCGCCAAGGCCGCTTCCATCTGTCCGCGCGGAATGGCCCGCAGGCCGGCGCGATAAATCTCCGACTCGTAGGCCGAGTAGTTGATCGCCAGCCCCGAGATCGCCGCGGCCAGCGCGGGCAGCGTCAGGCCGACTTCCGGCAGCAGATAAAACAGCACGTAAAGCTGGAGCAGCAAAGGCGTGCCGCGAATCACTTCGACATAGGTGACCAGCAGCCAGCGCAGCGGCGCGGGCCCGTAGAGCCGGCCCAGCGCGATCGCCAAACCCAGCAGGATGGCCAACGGCATCGAGGCGCAGGCCAAAAAAATGGTCATGCCGGCCGCCTGAAGCAGCAGCGGTCCGCGCTCGGTGAGCACTTGCCAGGTCGAATACCGCACGGCCCGAATGCCGAGCTCGTCGGGCGATTTGCCCATTAGCGAGGCGAGCTGCTCCTGGTCGGCATTCCACAGGCCGTAGCGCTCGTAAATTTCGCGCAGGCGGCCCGTTTCCAATAGATTGGCCAGCGCCGGTCGAGCGCGTCGCACAGCGCCTCGTCAGCCGGCCGGACGAAGGCCACGTAATAGCCGCCGCGAATCGGCTCGCCCACCTGCTCCAGGTCTGGAAACTGGTCGCGATAAAATGTGGCAATCGGCAGATCCAACACCGTGGCGTCGAGCTTGCCGGTCTGCACCTCGCGCAAGGCGTCGGTGTTGGCGTCGTAGGCGATCAAGTCGATGTCGCCATCGTAGCGCTTCTGCATGTAGAAATAAGCGCCCGACGACGTGAGCACGCCAACCTTGGGGCGACGCCCGCCGGCAGTCGGATGCAGGTCAGACCAATCGTGAATCGCTTTGCCGCCGCGCCGGGCCATGAGCGTGAATCGAAAGACGTAATAGGGGCTGGTGGCCCGCATGTGCGCGGCGCGGGTGGGCGTCAGTTCGTAGCCGTTGAGGACCACGTCGATGGCGCGTGTTTTGAGCAGCGCCGGCAGATCGTCCCAGGCGCATTGAAAAAACTCGGCTTTGACCCCCAATTCTTCTGCTAAGGACTGGGCCAGTTCGACCTCGAAGCCGATTCTCTGCCGCGGGTTGGCCGGGTCGGGATAGACATAGGGGCCGCCCCCTTCCGCGTCGCCTCCCCAAATCAGCCGGCCCCGGGCACGGATCTCGGCCAGGGTGTCGGCGGCACCACTTGATGCAAGAAACGGCGAAAGGAACGAAACTAAACAAACCGCAAAGACACCAAGGCGCAACGAGAAGCAAAGAGAGGAATTCACCACGGAGCGGCTGTGTTTCTTTTCAAGGGGTTGAAGGACAAGAATCAGGAAGATATTGGAGCCAGTTTTGGGTCCCAGTGCTGGCCCGTTTTGAGTAGGGAATTCCGGATAACGAGGAGCTTTCGCAGTGTTGAGCACCTGGGCGCGATCGATCGGGCTCCGGGAAGCCTGCGGCTTTGAGCGCAAGCGAAAAGCCGCAGGCTTCCCGGCCTCCATTGCACTCGGTTTCGTTCTTTTAGACAACCTACAAGGGCGCCGGCCCAATGTGCGCACGAAAAAAGAGCCTGTCGGCGGCCGACAGGCTCTTGATCGAGCTTG
The DNA here is from genome assembly GCA_963793635.1 of uncultured Planctomycetaceae bacterium. Lineage (GTDB taxonomy): Bacteria > Planctomycetota > Planctomycetia > Pirellulales > PALSA-1355 > CAWCAX01. The sequence continues at coordinate 1,012,340 of CAWCAX010000004.1, read as the reverse complement.
AAATGGAAGTTGAGGATTTGCCGAATCCCAGGAATCGGTGCAGAGCAGCTCTGCACTCAAGGCGGCCTGGGACTGCGGATTTCCTATTTGATGAACAACATTTCGCGATAGGTCGGCAGCGGCCAGATGTCGTCGGCGACGATGGTTTCCAGCTTGTCGACCACTTCGCGGAGGGCCTTCATGGCCGGCAGGACGTCGTGGTCGAAGTGCTTGGCTTCGGCCAGCAGATCGTCGAGCGCCGTGATGCTCCATCGAGGCTTCGAGCTTGGCGATCTTGTCCTCCAAATGCCCGCACAGGTCGGTGATCGTGTCGAGCGAACCGGTGTGCGGAGTCTTGCCGGCCGCTTTCATCGAGGCAGCCGTTTGGGCCAATTCGCCCTGGTAACGATAGACCGCGGGCAGAATCATCGTTTTGGCCATGCCCAGTGCGGTCAGTGCTTCCATATTGATGTCCTTGCAGAACCGCTCGAGGTAAATATCGTAACGACTGCGAACCTCTCGCTCGGACAACACACTGTACTTCTCGAAAAGCTTGATGTTCTTCTCCGCCACCAAGGAAGGCAATGCGCTGATCGTATTCTTCATATTGGGCAAGCCGCGCTTCTCGGCCTCGGCGTGCCACTCCGCCGAGTAGCCATCGCCGTTGAACACGACCGCTTTATGCTTCTTCCAGATATCGCCCACCAGCTTCTGGACGGCCGCATTGAGTTTTTTCGGGTCGCCGCCGGTCGCTTTTTCCAACTCCGTAGCGCAATAGTCCAGGCTTTCGGCCGCGATGGTGTTGAGCACCACCAGGGGGCCGGCAATCGACTGGGCCGAACCGACTGCCCGGAATTCGAAACGGTTGCCGGTAAAGGCAAACGGGCTGGTGCGATTGCGGTCGGTGGCGTGCTTGGGCATCGGCGGCAGCGTATCAACCCCGATCGTCATGGTGCCCGAGTGCTTGGCGTTGGTGATGCCCCCCTTTTCGATCTGATCGAAGATTTCGCTCAGTTGATCGCCCAGGAAGATCGAAATGATAGCCGGCGGGGCTTCGTTGGCGCCCAAGCGGTGATCGTTGCCGCTGTGGGCAACGGCCACACGTAGCAGATCGCTGTGCAAGTGTACGGCCCGGATGACCGCGGCGCAAATGAGCAGGAATTGGGCGTTCTGCTCGGGATCGGAACCGGGATCGAGCAGGTTGCCCACCGTGCTGCTTCCCATTGACCAGTTGACGTGCTTGCCGGATCCGTTCACGCCCGCGAACGGCTTTTCGTGCAGCAGGCAAGCCATACCATACTTCTGGGCGGTGCGCGACAGCAAAAACATCACGGTTTGCTGATGGTCGGTGGCCAGATTGGCATTCTCGTACAGCGGGGCAAGTTCGTGCTGGCCCGGAGCCACCTCGTTGTGCCGGGTCTTGACCGGCACGCCCAGCTTGAATAATTCGTACTCGGCATCCAGCATGAAGGCCAAAACGCGCTCCGGAATCGCGCCGAAGTAGTGATCTTCGAATTCCTGACCCTTGGGGGGCTTGGCGCCGAACAGCGTGCGACCGGTGATCACCAGGTCGGGCCGAGCAAAGTAGAAATTGCGGTCGATCAGGAAATACTCCTGCTCGGGCCCCGCCGAAGCCGAAAGATGGCCCGGATTCGCGTGGCCGAACAGCTTGACGATGCGCTGCGCCTGCTTGTCCAGGGCCTGCATCGAACGCAGCATGGGCGTCTTTTTGTCGAGCGCTTCGCCGGTCCACGAGATGAATGCCGTCGGGATGCAAAGCGTGGTCCCGTTTGGATTATCGAGGATGTAGGCCGGGCTCATCGGGTCCCAGGCGGTGTAGCCGCGGGCTTCGAAGGTGGAGCGGATTCCGCCCGAGGGGAAGCTCGAAGCGTCCGGCTCGCCCTGAATCAATTCCTTGGCCGAAAACTCGCAAATCGCACTGCCGTCTCCGGTGGGACTCAAGAAGCTGTCGTGCTTCTCCGCGGTAATCCCGGTCAGCGGATAAAAAACGTGTGCGTAGTGGGTGGCCCCTTTTTCGATGGCCCAGTCCTTCATGGCCAGCGCCACCGCATCCGCCACGGTGGGGTCCAGCTTGTCTCCGAGCTTGATCGTCTTCTGCAGGGCTTTGTAGGTCGCCTTGGGCAGCCGATCTTTCATCACGCGGTCGGTGAATACATTCGAAGCGAAGACTTCGCTCGCCGGCTCCTCTTTGAAATTGGGGGCTGGCCCCGTCGCCTTGTAATTGGTCACCGCCGCAATCGCCGCCTGACGTGCGCTACTCAAGGTCGTTACTCCTCTGAAAAATGGATGACTCGCCAATCGCAATCGGAAGTCGCGTGGCAGAACCCTCGCTCGGCAGCAAATGACATGCCCCAGGCTAGCACTGGCAAACGCGCGGCAATTCAAGCTCCGCGTCGATAACGATTTGCATGCAAATGCGACCGAGCGACAAAACCTTCCATGCCTGGCGGCCGTGCCGATTGTAAGGGCAGTTCCATCTTCGTTTCGCTCAACGCTTAGGCAAGCACCATCAATTTACCGAACCGGCGCGCGGATGGAAGGCCCCCCGGAACCGAACGAGCCAATTCGATGCGGCCGCTGCGAGCCGAGCAGCGAGCTTCCAAACTGGTCCGGCGTGGCACGAGGCAGCCAGGAATCTGCGTTAAGTCCCGGTTCGCCCCAAGGGCCGGCAATTGCGGGGGCCGGGGTCCGCTTCCGAGTCCGGCTACGCGAAAACTAGGGCTGCACGGCCATCCAGGGAGATTGATCCGCGGTGCCCAACGGAGCCGTCGACGGCGTTTGCCGCTGCCGTGGCCGGTCGACCAGCGCAATAAAGGCCGGCACCAGGATCGGCCGGACCACGCACGTGTCGAGCATTACGCCGAACGACAGGGCGAAACCCAGCTCGTGCATCGCACGCAGGCTGCCGGTCATCATCGAGATGAACGTGCCCGCCATGATCACGCCGCAACTGGTGATGATGCCGCCCGTGCGGGCCACCGCGATTCGCAACCCGGGAATCGGACCGTAGCGGCGCTGCTCCTCGTTCACCCGGGTGACGAGATAGATGTTGTAGTCCTCGCCGACGGCGATCAGGATCACGAACAGGAAGATCGGCACTTTCCAGTCGAGCCCTTCGAACGTGTTGCCGTAGAGCCAGTGGAACAGCAGCTCAGTGCAGCCGATCGTGACGTAATAGCTCAGCAGCACCGACAAAATCAGGTACACGCAGACCAGCGGCCGTCGCAGAATGACGATCAGCACCCCCATCACCGCCAGCACGGTCAACTGCTCGATCAGTTGCTGATCGCTTTCGGTGACTTGCTTCAGATCGCGCACGCCGACCGTGGCCCCGGCAAAGTCGAATCGGGTCCGATACCAGCCGGACTGCTTTTCCTCACCCAGCTCGCTGAGCATGCGATCCAGGCGATCCAGCACCTCCACCGCCTTGAGCGAAAAGGGCTGATATTTCAAAAGAACGTCGAACCGGGCGACCTTGCCCACCAGTCCGGGCACTTGGGTCAGATAGGTGGCCCGGGTGCGGGGATGCCGCTGAGCGGCCAGCTTGCGGCGGCCTTCGGCGCTGAAGGGATTGAAGAATCCCGGCGGGTCGCCCAAGGGCTCGGCCATGCTGCGCACGCCGACCACGCCCTCGACGCTGTACAGTTGCTTCGTCAAGCGGGCGATTTGCTTCGAGCCTTCCGACTGATCGAAGTGGCCGTGCTTGTTCACCGCCAGAACGGTTACCGGAGTCAGCTCGCCGGCCGAGAAGTGCCGCAGGGCCATCTCCGTGCCTTGCACGCTCGGTCGATTGGCTTGCAACTCGTTGAGCAGATCGTAGGTCACGCCGACTCCCAGGCCGGCATAAGCCAGCGGAGCCAGCAGCAGCAGGCTGCCGAGCAGGATCAATCCCGGCCGGGCGACGATCACTCGGCTGGCCCAGCCCCAAAAGCCGCCGACGGCGAACTCGCCGGATCGGCCTGCCGTTCGCGCCGCGGCCTGATGCCCAAGGGCCAAAACACCTTTTCACCGCAGGCTCGCAGCAGAGCCGGCGCCAGCGTGATGCAAGCCAACAGCGTGACCACCAGACTCAGGGCGATGGCCGGTCCGCTGTTGCGGAACTTGCCGAAGTCGGCAAAGAACATCATGCCCAGCCCGCAAATGGTCGTCATGGCGCTGCCCACTCAGCGCGTGGCCGACCGAGCCGACCGAAACGATCAGGGCCTGGTCCGCCGGATGGCCGTTTTCGAGTTCCTCGCGGAATCGTGAGATCAGAAACAGGCAAAAGTCGGTTCCCGGCGCCGAACAGAATCACGACGATGAAAATCTTGGTGGTGGTGAAGACTTTGAAGTCCCACCAGGAAAAGCCCTCGATGCGCTTGACTTGCGTCAGCAGCGCCAACAGGTCGGTTGACAACAGGAACGACAGGCCGATCGACACCAGCGGAATGATCGCCAGCACCGGCGCGCGATAAACCAGCAGCAAGATCAGGATCACCAGCCCGATCGTCGTCCATTCCGTGTTGCGGATGCTCTCCGCGGCCGAGCGGAGCGTGTCGCCACCTAGCGCGGCCGAGCCGGTCACCCCCAAGTCCAGCCCTTGAGGATAGCTGGCCGACTTGCGGACCTCGGCCAAAACCCCCAGCACCGCGTTCAAGACGCGCACGTTGTCGGTGGCCATGAACTCGTTCGAAAGTCGCAGCACGACCAGCGTGGCCTGGCCCTCGGGCGTGATCCGGCTGGTCAGCTTGTCGCCGATGATTTCGGTGTTGTGATCCAGCACGTCCACCAGCGGCAATTCGTCGCCAAGCTGCTCGAAGCGCTGACTCAATTGATCGGCGAGCTGCACGTCCTCGGCTTTTAGCGCACCATCACGGCGTTCGACCACGACGGCAATTTGGCTCTTTTCCCGCAGCTGCGGAAAGGCTTCAGCCATCAGCCGCTCACCCTGCACGCTTGGCATCTGGTTGGGCAGATACGCCAGATCGCCGTCCTGGGCCACATCCTGCCAGCGAGGCGCAACCAGATGCACGCCCACGACCAGCCCGGCCCAAGCGCCGATTACCAGCAGCCAATACCGGGCAATGAATTCTCCGAGCCGATCGAACATCACGTACTCAAGGTTTGACGGATTTTGCCGGACGAACCCCGGAAACGATGGCACTTTGCCGCTGCGGAGCGTTAAGCGCACGAATTGCCCGGGGCAGCCAAATCCTATCGACTTCGGCCAGTCAGAGCCATCGCATGCTCGCCAGCTTTCGCGGCCAACCGCCCGGCGAGGGTTCCCTGGTCCTGCCAGTTATCCTAATCTGCACAATTGGGAGCCCTGCCCTAGGCGTTACGTCTGACGCTTGCCCTGCCCGGGCAAACCGGGGTTGCCGCGGCCCGGCGCGGCATGCACAATCCGCCACTCCCCATTGCCCCGCCGCCCCAGGAGTTCCACAGGCATGACTGTCCGTCGGATGATTATCGCAGCCTGTTTGTTCGGTGCGGTTTTTTACGCTTGTGCCCGCGGCCTCCAGAATCTGGTGCCCCCTGATACGGCCGGCCAGGTGGCGCTGGCGCAGAACCTGTTGGATGTCGACGCGTTCCAGCAGCTTATCCGGCAAGTGGTCCTGGAAGGGCTGAAACCCGAGTATGACAGCCAACACAACTGGGGGCACCAGACCGACGCCACGACAGGGGTCAAGCTGCGCGGCAAATGGTTTGCGCCGCGGCTGGAGAAGACGAAAAAGGCGGAGAACGACGGGCTCTGGCAACGGTTCGTGGTCACGCTTGTCGAGCCCCAGCAAAACCTGCGGACCCGGCTAGAGCGGGTCGATGCGACGCCCGACGGCCGGCTGCGCTTCGAGCTCTTGGTCGAGGCCCATCTGGCCGGAACGGGCCAATTCGAGCGTTGGAAAGACGGCGTCAAATTGTTCGACCTGAGCGCCGAGTCCGATTCCACGGTTTCAGCCCGGATCGAGTGCGAGCTGGGTATTCGCCGCGAGCCGGGCACTCTGGCGGACGACGTGGTGCTCGATCCGCGCGTCACGACAATCGACTTGCAATTGGTCGATCTCGATGTGCGCCGAGTCGGAAAGTTGGGGCACGACGTCTCGCGCGAGTTGGGCCAGGCCATGCGGCCGACGATTGCCCACGAACTGGAGCGCCGCGGGCCAAAGCTCGTGGCCAAGGCCAATGCCTCGATCGACAAGCATCGCGACCGGCTCCGGTTTTCGCCCGATCAGTTTCTCGCTTCGAGCTGGTCGAAGTTCGAGACCGCAGTGGCCGGAGCCCCCGTGCGGGACTCCGTGCATCAATAGCGGCGCTGGTTTGCCCCGCCGCGGCCGCTGTGTCGGATTTGCGGGCTTTGCGCAGTCAAACCGGCTGTGCTTTTTGTCCGGCCGCGGTCCCGGTGCGGATGCGAAAATTCCTCGATCGGCAGCCGCCGGTTCTGCGCCGTAGTCTTGCTAGTCGATCCCCGCTTTTTCCCGCCCTTTTCGTTCCCACCGAGGAGAAATACGAACATGCGTTTCCATCGCACTGTCTGCGCGGCTGCCCTGGCCCTGCTCTGCCCGACCTTCTTCATATCGGGCGATGCCGCGGCCTGCACCGGCATTCGCATCAAGCCCAAAGATGGCTCGGTGATCTACGCCCGGACGCTGGAGTTCGCCGCGGATCTGAAATCGAACCTGGTCTTCATTCCGCGCGATAAGTCGTTTGTCGGCACGACCGAGAGCGGCGAGCCCGGCCTGCACTGGCACATGAAATACGCCACGCTGGGAGCCAACGGATTCGATCTGCCGCACATCGTCGACGGCCTGAACGAGGAGGGGTTGGCGATCGGCCTGTTTTACTTCCCCAGCTACGCCCAGTATCAATCGGTCGAGCCGGAGCAAATCGATCGCTCGCTGGCTCCGTGGGAACTTGCGACTTACCTGCTCGGCAACTGCTCGAGCGTGCAGCAAGCGATCGCCGCTATCAAAACCATTCGCGTGGGCGCCGTCGCCCAAGAGCAACTGGGCTTTGTGCCCCCCTGCCACTATGTGATTCATGACGCCCAGGGGAATTGCGCCGTCCTGGAGCCGGTCGGCGGCGAGCTGAAGATTCACGACAACCCGCTGGGAGTGATGACCAATTCGCCGACCTTCGATTGGCACGTCACGAACCTGACGAACTATGTCAATCTCAGCGTGACCAACGTGCCGCCGGTCGAGTTGACCGATTTCCGGCTGACCGGCGTGGGCCAAGGGACGGGCATGCTCGGGTTGCCGGGCGATTTCTCGCCCCCTTCGCGATTCGTGCGCACCGTGGCGTTTTCGCAATCGGCCGTGCCCAGCGAGAGCGCTCGCGACGGGGTTTTACAAGCCTTTCACATCCTGAATCAGTTCGACATTCCCAAGGGCGTGTCGCGCGGCGTCGAAGACGGCAAGCAATCGGTCGACTTCACCCTGTGGACTGCCGCCAGCGATCTGAAGAACCTGCGCTATCACTTCCGCACCTTCGAGGACAGCCGGATCCGCATGGTCGAACTGCGCGAACTGGACCTCGATGCCAAGGACGTGATTACTTTTTCGATGGGGGGCCGGGAAGACATCGAGGATCTGTCGAAGCGGCCCGAGCGGTCCGATCTGCCGGTGGTGCGGGCCGACTGACGCCGCGGGTCGGCGCGGTCATGCTCCGGGCCGGCGCAGCGGCATTTCGGGCCGGGGGCGCGGGCATGGCGCTGCGGTAGATCGAGAGCTCTTGCGGTGGCGGGGGCACCCGCTCAGGCTGGGCCACGGTCGGCAGCGGCCCGCCGACCGCACGTTCCAGGTCGGCCAGGCGGCTGTTGTAGGCTGCCAGAGCTTGCTGGTATTGTTCGCGCTGTATCAAGAACTGTTGTTGCGCGCTCAGCAAGTTCAGGAATGTCGTCTTGCCGACATCGTAGTTCGAGCGGGCCGTGCTGACCGTGCTTTCCGCGGCGGGGAGCAGCTTGCTGCGGTAGAGCTGAATCGCCTGCTGGCTCTCGGCCACCTCGGCGTAGGCCGACTCCACTTCGAACTGCACATCCGCCACTTTCTGCCGATACTCGGCCTGCCGCTGCGCAAGCTTGAACTGTGCTTCGCAAACGGCCGCGTTCAGTTTCTTGCGATAGATTGGCACGTTCATGTTGATGCCGATCTGCCCGCGCAAGGGGCTTTGAGTCGCGGCCGGCTGCCAAAACGAATCGTACTTGCCGTAGAATTCGGTGTCCGGATAGAACTGCCGCAGCGCCAGCTCGACCGCAGCCTGCTCGGCTCGCACGCGGGAAGCTATCGCCGCCAGATCGGGGCGCTGACCGACGGCCGTCTGACGCAACAGACCGGCGTCCGGCAACTGCGCGGCATCGCTCAGCTCGCGCGGCGGGGCGGGCAACAATTCGTCAGGATTGCGGCGCAGCAAGGTATTGATGCGGGCGACGGAAATCCGGTACATGCGCGTGAGTTCGAGCAATCGACGCTCGGTCGTCGCCGACTCGACATCGGCTTGCAGCATGTCCTGCTGAGTGACCAGGTTGTTTTCATACTTGGCCTGGGCCGTGTCCCGAAACTCCCGCGTCAGCTCCAGATTCTGCCGGTTGAGGTCGAGCTCGCGCGCGACCAGATAATATTCGTAGAACGCCATGCGAGTCGATTGTTCGAGCTGCAATCGGGCATCGCGAACGTCGTGGAACATGGCGCTGGCGTCCGCCTGGGCGGCCGCCCCGCGCGACTCACGCTTGCCGAACCAGGGCAGTTTTTGTGCCCCGCCCAACACATAGGCCGATTGCGTCGTACCCGATGAGAACGAAGCCGGCGCAGCCATCGCCATGAACGTGGGATCGTCCAGCGCAATCGCTTGCGGGTAGCGCTGCTGTGCCGCTCGCCAGGCGAAGGTCATTGCCGCCAGCGACGCATTCCGCTCGACCACCATGTCCGCAAGTTGCGGCAGCGAGAGCTCCCTCTGGCCGGCGAACAAGCCGTCGCCGCTCAGAATGGCATCTTCCAGCCCCACGGCCGGGAGTCGGACGGTTGAGCCCTGACCTGGTTCGCCTTGCACGGCGCGGGGCGGCGGTGACAGGGTGCTGTCCGAGCGATGGACGAGTATCCGTGGCGAGCGCGCAAACAATCAGCAACACACCCGCGCAGGGCCCCGCTTTGAGGTGCGGCGCCATACGTGCCTCCGTGCACAGCGACCAAGAAGAGAACGGATTCGGCTTTGGCGGGTTAGCGATCGCAACAGTCGAACCTGTCGCGTTATCTGCATCGACTTTGGGCCGTGCGGGCTTCAGTCGGCCGGTCGAGGCCGCGACAATCGGGGCATCCGGCCAGTCCGGCTCATCCGGCACATTTTCTCCCGATAGCAAGGCAGCACCCGACTGGCGAATGCGTGGAATAAGCGCCGGAGTGATGCCGGCATTGGTTTGCAAAGCTTTTGGGCTGAGCGGCTTAGCTTCGGCAAGGGGACAACGTCGTTGCCGCCGGGGTAGCTGCCGGAGAGACCCACTACCCAGTGAACCGTTGCCTTGCAATTCAGAAGGTCACGTGCGTAAGATTCAGAGACATGCCGCACGCCGCAATCAACTGCCGCCAGGTCCTGATCTACTCGCTCGTCTTGAGCCTGAGCGCGGTGGGAATCTGCCCTCGGCCGATCCTGGCCGACACCGACAAGGTGGCTAACGCGGCGACATCGACTGCGCCGAAGCGTTTCTGCTGCTGCGGGACGCCCGATGGCAAGTGCTGCGGCCTGGGATGTTGCGCAAAGCCCGCCTCTGGGCCGAAGCCTGGCGAGACTCCGGCGCGAACCTCCAATAACGAGCAGGATTTGTTCCAGCTTGCCGCCAGAGTGCATTTTCTGTGCTCGGGAAACGAGGCCGGCAATGGCAAAGCCCACGGCATTTCTTCTGCGAACGGCCATCTAGCCGGATCCACGTTGCAAGTGCAACACGTGCGGATCCAGACCTGACCCGCGGCCAACGCGCATCCCCTCGCGCCTTGCTCGAGTTCCGCGGCGCATCCCCTGCGCCCCGACGCTGCGCGATTCGCGGCGGCTCGAGCATTCATCGCCGTCGCTCCCGCTCGCAGTAATTCTCAGGAGGTTGAATGTGTCCAAAACGAACCCGGCACCGAACCGGCCCGAGCCGGCCCACGACGAATTTCGAACCGACGACGAAGGCGGCTTACGCGCCCCCCCGGCCTGACCGGCTGGCGGAAGGCCTGGTGGTGGTTCGACTTCATCATCCTGGTCAAATTGGCCCGGCTGCGGTTCATCGCGGTCTTGGCAATGATCGGACTGGTGATTACGCAGTGGGATTTGCTCGCGGCCCATTACGACAAATGGACTCGACCGGCCAATGCCGACGCCGGGCCCGATGGCGACGTCGAGTGGTTTTGCCCGATGCACCCGGCAGTCGTCCGCGACAATCCGCGCGACAAATGCCCGATCTGCTTCATGCCGCTTTCGAAACGCAAGAAGGGGGAACAGCACGAGGAAGCATTGCCGGCCGGGGTGGTCAATCGCGTGCAACTTTCGCCTTACCGAGTCGTCCTGGCGGGCGTGCAGACCTCGAAGGTTGAATACCAACCCTTGAGCAAGGAAATCAAGGCGATCGGCTATGTCGAGTTCAACGAGCGCGGTCAAAAGACCGTCGCGGCGCGGATCGCCGGTCGCATCGACAAGTTGTTTGTCAACGAGACGGGCCAAATGGTCGATGCCGGCGATGAGTTGGCATCGCTTTACAGTCCCGAGTTGGTTGTCACGGTCAACAACATGCTCGAAGCCAAGCGGGCAAAAAACGACAAGAATTTGGAAAGTGCCCGTCGCCGCTTGGAGCTGCTGGGCATCAGCGCCGATCAGATCGATGAGATCCTGGCGACCGGCAAGGCCAACACGCATCTCAAGATTCGCTCGCCGATCACCGGACATGTGATCAAGAAGTACGTGCGCGAAGGTCAGTACGTGGAAGAAGGTTCGCCGCTCTACGACATTGCGGACTTATCGACCGTGTGGATCCAGGCCCAGGTCTATGAAGACGACTTGGAATTCTTGCCGATCGATCAGTCGCACAAGCAGGCGTTGGACGACGGGGATCGCTTGCCGGTGGTCGCCACGACCCGCGGTTTTGCCGACGAGCCGTTCTACGGCACGCTGGCCTTCGTCTATCCCCACGTCGATGAAGCCACGCGCACGGTTTCGGTCCGCTTCGAGCTCAAGAATCCCGGCCACAAGCTGCGGCCCGGCAGCACGGCGACCGTTACGATCAAAGTGCCTCCTCAGAAATTGCCGATGTTTGCTCGCATTATCGAGGGAGGAGGAATGCCCGCGCGAAATGCTGGCAGAAGGCCGCGTGTTGGCGGTGCCCGAAACATCGGTAATCGACACAGGGAATCAAACGATCGTTTACCGCGAAACAACGCCCGGTGTTTTCGAAGGCGTGCGGGTGAAACTGGGGCCGCGGATGGCGGGGCCCGCACGACGCCGTCTGGTATCCGGTGCTGTCCGGACTGAATCCCGACGAGGAAGTGGTCACGTCGGGCTCGTTCCTGGTCGACGCCGAAACGCGGCTCAATCCGGCCGCCGGCTCGATCTACTTTGGCGGCAGCGGCGGATCCAAGTCCGGCTCAGCCGTTACCAATGTGCGGCCGTCCACGCCCGAGGACGAAAACGCCAAGCTCGCAGCCGTTCTGGCCAGTCTGCCGGAGGCCGATCGAAAGCTTGTCGAATCGCAACAATTTTGCCCGGTACTCACCGAAAACAACTCGGCTCGATGGGTGAACCGGTCAAGCTGATGATCGATGGCCAAGTGGTCTTCATCTGCTGTGCCGGCTGCAAAAAGGCAGCCTTGGCCGAAGCCAAAAGAGACACTGGCCAAGGTCGAGAAACTGAAAAACAAGCAACCCGCCAGCGGCGAAAAGCTCGCTGAGCCCAAGCCGCAGGCAGCGCCTCCCAAGGCGATCGATGGCAAGGAACACAAGATCAATGCCGCGCTCGCCAGGCTCCCGGCCGAGGATCGCGAACTGGCCGCGAAGCAAAGGTTCTGCGCCGTGCTTGAACACCAGTCGGCTGGGGTCGATGGGACCGCCGGTCAAGGTCATGGTCGAGGGCAAGCCGGTGTTCGTCTGCTGCGAAGGTTGCCGGGACAGCGCGCTGGCCGATCCCCAGGCCACCTTGTCGAAGGTCGACGAACTCACCACAGCCAATTCCTCGAACTAGCGGTCACTCTCGGCCGGCAGAGCACTCGAACTATGATCGAAAAAATCATCGAGCTTTCGATTCGCAATCGCTTCCTGGTGCTGATCCTGGCCGCGGCGCTGACGGTGGCCGGCGTCTTCGCGATGCTCAACACGCCGGTCGACGCGATTCCCGACCTGAGCGAGAACCAGGTCATCGTGTTCACCGATTGGATGGGCCGCAGTCCGCGCGAAATCGAGGACCAGGTCACCTATCCGCTTGTCGCGCAAGCTGCAAGGGCTGGCGGGCGTGCGGGCGGTGCGCTCGTCGAGCGAGTTCAACTTCTCGATGATCACGATCATCTTCGAGGACAACATCGACTTCTACTTCGCCCGGCAGCGGGTGACCGAAAAGCTGGCCCAGGCCAGCACATTTCTGCCGGCGCGGCGTCGTGCCTTACCTGGCTCCCGACGCCACGGCGCTGGGTCAGATCTTCTGGTACACGGTCGAAGCCGAGCCCGGACAACAAGGTCGATCCCGAGCGGCTGTGGGCGCTGAACAAGTTCTACATCGCGCCGCAGCTCAACGCGGCGTCCGGCGTGGCCGACGTGGCGATCGTCGGCGGCACGCCGCTGGAATATCAGATCGACGTGCGGCCCGAGGCCCTGCGGGCCTACGGCATCACGCTGGGCGATCTGTACGCGGCCGTCGGCAAGAGCAACATGCCGGCCGGCGGCGGCGTGATCCAGAAGAACAACGCCGAGTACATCGTCCGCGGCGTCGGCTGGATCAAAGACAAGGAGGACATCGAGAACACGGTCATCAAGGAAGTCGAGCGGCACGCCGATCTACGTCAAGCACGGTGGCCAACGTGTCAGCTCGGCACGCAGTTTCGCCGCAGCGTCTACGAGAAAGACGGCAACGAAGTGACCGGCGGCGCGGTGCTGATGCGGCACGGCGAGAATCCGCTTGGCGGTCACCCGGCGCGATCAAGGAGCAAGATCCAGCGAGCTGCAGGCCGGGCTGCCCGACGGGCGTGCATATCGTGCCGGCCTACGACCGCACGCGGCTGATCACCGGCGCGATCCACACGCTGACCGAGGTGATGGGGCACGAAATGATCATCGCCTCGATGGCGATCCTGCTGATCCTGATGCACTTCCGCAGCGTGTTTGTGATCTGCATCACGCTGCCGCTGGCGGTGCTGTTCTCGTTCCTGATGATGTGGGTGCTGCGGCGGACTGGGCATCATCGACATTCAGGCCAACATCATGTCGCTGGCCGGCATCACGATTTCGATCGGCATCCTGGTCGATCAGGCGATCGTGATGACCGAAAACGCCACGCATCATCTGAAGGAGCATTTCGGCGACCAGCCAGGTCACCGGCGACACGCGCGAGCTGGTGATCGAGCCCTGCCGCACGGTCGGCCGGCCGATCTTCTTCTCGGTGCTGATCATGCTGCTGTCGTTCGTGCCGGTGTTCATGCTCAGCGGCCGCGAAGGCAAGCTGTTTCATCCGCTGGCGTTCACCAAGAGCTTCGCCATGATCGGCGTGGCGCTGATCTCGATCACGGTCGTGCCGGCGCTTGATTCCGACGTTCATCCGCGGCCGGCTGCGGAGCGAGGAAGAAAACCCGATCGTCCGCAGCTTCATCCATATCTACAAGCCGCTGCTCACCTGGGCCTTGCCGCGGCGCAACCTGGTGATGTGGGTGTTTGCCGTGCTGCTGATCATGGCGGCCGGCATGTTTCCGCTGCAGGCGATCGTCGGCCAGGGCGCCAGCGAAGACGGCCTGGCGGTTCGACTTTCTTGGCCGTGTTCGCCCTGGTGACCTCGCTGACGGTCATTTTCACCCGCGGTGTCAAATGGCAAGCCCTGTCGCTGGCTGTCGCTGGTCTGGATCGGCCTGTGGGCGTTTCACTTCACCAAGATCGGCGTGGCCTTCATGCCGGCCCTGGACGAAGGAACGACGCTCGACATGCCGATCACCGTGCCGCGGGCCAGCGTCACGCAATCGGCCGACGACCTGAAAGCCCGCGATGCGCTGCTGCGCGGCTTTCCCGAAGTGGAATCGGTGATCGGCAAAGCGGGCCGAGCCGACACGCCGACCGACCCGGCCCCGCTCGACATGGTCGAGACGTTCGTCAATTTCCGGCCCAAGGAGCTGTGGCCCAAGCGAGTGCTCAAGTTCGCCGACGCCGAGCAGCAAGTCGAACGATGTGCTCGCAGCATTGGAAGGCCGAGGCTACGTCCAGCGAGCCGGCGACGAGGATGATCGCGATGACCTGATCAACGATGCCACGCAGAAGGCCCTCGAACGCTTCGACGAGACGATGCGTGAGCTGGCCCTCCTGCGGTACCAGGAGGTCGAGCAGGAATTGCAGGCTGGAGCTGACCCGGTTTGCGGTCGCCGAGACGATCCGCTCGATGAACGCCCGCGGCCAGATCGCCTGGCCGGATGGGATTGACCGAAGATCAGGAAATCGACCGTCTGACGACTAAGTTCACCCCGACCTACGGCATCTGGCTGGCCAAGAACCCGTCGCTGGAAGATGCCACGCAGCTTGAGCCGGGCGATCGCCGAACGACTTGGAACAGACCGGCGCCGTGAAGGATGTGGTCAGGGCGCCTTGAGCCGCAGCGAGTCGTCGCTGGCGGCAGTGGTGGAACGCGCGCAAGGCGAACTGCTCGGCGGCGAACATCACGACGTTCGCCGGCCAACTGCTGACGCGATCGAGCACCAGCGGACAAAGCTGTGGCGCGAGCGGGTGCAAGCACATCAACTGGGAATTGTTCGATCGTGGCGTCGAGGCTTACACCTGGTACGCACTGGAAGAGCTGGCCAAGGCGGCGGCAAAAGCCGGGCTCGTTGCCGACGCCCAGCACGGTGCGGATACCGAGGCATTTGCCGCCGCGGCGATCAACGTGCAGCTGGGCAAGCCCTACGACGCCGAGCGATTCAAAGCCGTTCAATGACGTTGCGCGAAGAACTGCAAAAGCCCTTTGCCAGACGCGTGTTTCTCTGGCCGCGGCAAACCGGCCCCAAAGGCGATCTGGTCGATGACGAAATGGGCCGCGTGCTGCAAGTGCCCGGCTGGAGCAACATCTTCACCCAGCCGATCATCAACCGCATCGAGATGCTCTCGACCGGCGTGCGCACCGACATCGGCGTCAAGGTCTTCGGCGCCGACCTGGACACGATCGACCGAGTCTGCAAGGACATCGAAGCGGCGCTGAAGCCGATCAACGGCGCGCGCGACGTGATCGCCTCGCCGATCATGGGCAAAGGCTATTTGCAGATCGACATCGACCGCAAGGCGGCGGCCCGCTACGGCATCTCGGTCGAAGACATTCAGAACGAGATCGAAGTCGCCCTGGCCGGCCGGGCGGTGACTTACACCGTCGAAAAGCGCGACCGCTTTCCGGTCCGCATTCGCTATGTCCGCGTCGGACCGCGAGGACGAAGAGAGCATCGCGCAAGCTGCTGGTCGCCGCCGGCAACATGGCGGCTCGGCCGGCATGGGCGATGCCGCGACGGCTGCCGGCGGCGTGGCAGGCAGCGGCGAAGGCACCGAGCGCAGCGGCAACCAGACGGACGCCGCCGGCTCGCACGTCGGCAACGCCGGCCCACGCCGGGCCAGGGCAAGACGCTGATTCCGCTCGAGCGCGCTGGCCGACGATCAAGATCGTCGAAGGCCCGGCGATGATCAAGAGCGAAAACGGCCGGCTGCTGAACTACGTCACGCTCAATGTCCGCGGCCGCGACATCGTCGGCTTTGTCGACGAGGCCCAGCGCGTCGTGGCCCAGAAGGTGAAACTGCCCGAGGGAGTGCATATCGAGTGGAGCGGCGAGTTCGAGCACCAGGTGCGAGCGGCCCGAACGCTGCGGTTTGTCTTTCCGGCCGTGATCGTGCTTGATCTTCGTCATTCTGTACCTGACCTACAACGATCTGGCCGACGCCGCGCTGATGATGCTGGCCGTGCCCGAGGCGTTGGCCGGCGGAGCGTTCTTCATGTATCTGTTTCCCAAGATCATGCAACGGCTGGTCGGCGCCGCCGATGGATTTCAGCGTGGCCGTGTGGGTCGGCTTCATCGCCTGCTTTGGCATGGCCACCGAGACCGGCATCATCATGCTGGTCTATCTGCGCGAGGCGATCGAAAAGCGCGGCGGCCTGGAAAACATCAAGTCGCTGGAAGAACTGCGCGCAGGCGGTGATCGAAGGGGCGGTCCATCGCCTGCGGCCCAAGCTGCTGACCGAAGGCGTGGCGATCATCGCCATCTTCCCGATGGTCTTCGCCAAGGGAGTGGGCGGCGAGATCCTGGCCCCGATGGCCCTGCCGGTGCTGGGCGGACTGCTGATCTCCGACGAAGTCGTCGACCTGTTTCTGCCGGTGCGCTTCTATTGGGTCCGCCGGGCGCGCTGGCTGAAGCTGCACGCCCGCGATGGGGTAAGCCATGCGGCCTGATCGACGTGTCGAAGGCGCGGTCTGTACGGTCTCTAAGGTCGCACCGACTCAGTTTTGCAAAAGGAGCGGCGCAATTCCCGACCTGCGCCGCCGGTGGGCTATATTTGCTTGGCGCCGTGTGTGATTTCCGCGGCGGCGCGGGCTGGCCCGCGAGGGCACGCCCGACAAGCCGGATGAAATGGTGGAGGACTGGGCCTTGAAAAGTTTCCTTGGAGCGCTGGCGATCGTCGCCTTCTTCGGGCTGTCTGCACAGGCTCAGCAGTACACGCGGGTCTACAGCGTGGAGCAATCCACGCTGGTCTCAAGCTCCAGCGGAATCGCCGCGAGCTATTACTTCCCGAATGGCAAAGCCTACACGGCGTATGGCGTGCCCGCGACCAGCTATTATCCGCCCTCCCCGCCGATGGCTTATACCACGTACTACGCGCCGGGGGGGCCTTATCAGTTCACCCCCGCGCCGTGCGGCCAACCGCGGAACCGGCTGAGCGGATTCAGCGGCTGGTGACGAGGCGGTTTTCGTGCCCCGCCTTTCGCAGGGACCGGAAATAGTCGCGCCAAAGGATCGTCTCGGAGAGGTTATCCACCCGGTTGCACTGTTCCCATTCGGTCCACACGTATTCGATGCCCAAGTAGCCGCGGTAATGCGCCGCTTGGAGCAGACGGCAAACCCGGGCGTAGTCGATCGTGTTCTCTTCCAGCGACGTTTGCAGCCGCCCGCGCGCTGCGCCGCGAACGTGAAAATGGCTGGCCAACGGGACGAGCGGCGCGACTTCGTCGTCGGGACGACCCTGCCGCGTGAAATGCGTGTAGTCGAGCGTCAATGTCAGCCCCGGCACGTCTTCGATCATTCGCTTCGCGCGTGCCGGCGTCGGGGCGATCGAGCCCAAGTGCGCTTCGACGCTGAATCGGATTCCCAGCGGCCGGGCCTGCTCCAGCCGCCAGGCCAACTCGTCGCACATCCGGCCCCACGAAACGGCCCGCGACTCTTCAGCAAAGTGGACTCCCGGCAAGGTCGTGGTATGTTCGGCTCCGCAACCGGCGGCATAGTTCAGCGTGCGCAGGAACCAGTCGCGGGCTTTGCGCCTTCGCGCCGCGAGCGGATGGTTGACCGCAAGCTCGCGGAAATCCGGCGCCATTTGCAGAAACACGTCGGCCGCCACCAGCCCGCGGTCGGAGAGCTGGCTGCGCAGTTGTTTGGCGGCGCGATCGACGTGCCGGAATTCCCGCGACGGTTGCAGGTGCGAGCGCCCTTCGAACAGCCCGATGTCGACGCCGTCGAAAGCCAGCATTCCGATCAGGTCGAGGACCTGCTGGTGCGCGAGGAGTGGAAATGTGAAGTCGGCGCAGGCGAGTTTGAAGGGCATGGCGTTTCCATAAAGGCAGTTGGGCCCTGGCGCTGCCACTCCGCGGCGGCCAGGTAGCCACAGTCGATAATCAGTGACGTGCCGGTCACTCCGGACGAATCTTCGCAACTCAGGTAAAGGATCGAACGGGCGACGTCCTCCGGCTGCAGCGCAACGCCCATCGCCACACGCTCCAGTCGCTTATTGAGTGCCCCCTCGGGATCGGGCAGGACATCCAGGTGTTCTCGCAACATGGGAGTATCGGTAATGCCCGGACAGACGCAATTGCAGCGCAGGCCCTCGCTGGCATAGTCGAGCGCGATGGAGCGGCTCAGTCCGAGCACAGCGTGTTTCGACGCGGTATAGGCCGGGGTCATGGCCTGGCCGACAAAGCTGCTGATCGAGCCGACGTTGACCATGTAACTGCGGCGGTTGCGGCGCAAATGGGGCCAGGCGTGCCGGGTCGAAAACAGGATCGACTTGACGTTCACCGCCATCAGGTGGTCCCAATCGGCCTCGCTGCATTCGTGCAATAGCTTGACTTGCACCACGCCGGCATTGTTGACCACGATCTGCAAACTGCCGAACGCTTTGACGGTTTCGTCGATCGACCGGCTGACCTCGCTCTCGCGGCTCACGTCGCAGCCGATGGCCAGGGCCTCG
Organism: uncultured Planctomycetaceae bacterium; assembly: GCA_963793635.1. GTDB lineage: Bacteria > Planctomycetota > Planctomycetia > Pirellulales > PALSA-1355 > CAWCAX01. The sequence goes on along the minus strand of CAWCAX010000004.1, from coordinate 993,731 downwards.
CCGCCGGCGGCCCGAATCTCCGCCGCGACGGCCTCGCTCTCCGACTGCCGCTGTCCGACCAGCGCCACCCGGGCCCCCTCGGCGGCGAATAGCCGAGCCGTAGCGGCTCCGATGCCGGTGGCTGCGCCGCTGATCCAGGCCACCTGTCCGGCCAGTCGGGTAGTTGCCATCAGATATTCTGTCGTGAGTTCAAGTTTTCGAGGAAACGATTTGGGCCGCCGGCAAAGGGTCCGCACCCGGCTCGCGGCCGCACAGTCGTTGCCATTTGCGCGGAACGAGGGTCGCTCGAAGACCAACGGGTTGACGACTCCCGGCGGCTTGCGACCCAGCGAGAGCTCGACCACGGCCTGGCAGATCGTGCGGCCGATATCGCGAAACAACTCGTGGGTCCAGGCGATGCAATGCGGCGCGAGCAGCACGTTGTCGAGCCGGCCAAAGCGGTGCGGAGCGGTGACCGGCTCCTCCGCAAAGCAATCGAGCGCGGCGCCGGCGATCTTTCCCGTGGACAAGGCTTCGAACAGCGCGTCCTCGTCGACAATGCCGCCCCGCGCCGTGTTGAGCAGATAGGCCGAAGGCTTCATCAAGGCCAGCTCGCGCCGACCGATCAGGCCGCGCGTCGTGGGGGTCAACGGGCAATGGAGCGAGACGTAGTCCGCTGCGGCCAGCAGCACATCCAACTCGACCAATCGCACGCCGAGCCGCTCGGCAACTGCCTTGTCGGCGAAGGGATCGTAGGCCAGCGGCTGGCCCATCCCGAAACCGGACAGCAGCCGAATCACGCTTTGTGCAATCCCTCCCAGGCCGACGACCCCCACGACCCGCTGGCGCAATTCCTGGCCCATGTAGCGCGAACGTTCGTGCCACGCGCCGCTGCGGACCAGTTGGTCCTTGGCCCGCAAATGGTGTCCCAGCGCAATCATCCAGCCGACCGTGGCTTCCGCCACACTGTGGTCCACCGCCCCGGCCGAGATCATCACGGCCACGTCCGCCTCGGTGCAGGCCGCGACATCGACGCTGTCGTAGCCCACGCCGAACCGGGCGATGGCCAACAACTCGTCTGCTTGGGAGACCGTGTCGCGGGTGACCGCGGGCGTTAGCACGATCACGGCCTGCGCCGGCCAGTTGGTCCGGGCCGATCGTGGCGCGGTGTTCGCCCAAGATCCGTTGTTCGAGGTGGGCCTGCCCCGCGAGCACCGAGCGCCCGAGGTCCGGATACTTGGGCGCCCCCGCGGCGTCGAAGAAATCCGCGGTCCAGGCGACACGGAACTTGCCCCGCCGGTCTGCCGGGCGGTCGTGAGCCGTTATTTCCATGGATTGCCCTCGACCGTGCAGCAAGCTTCGGCCACCACGATGCGCTCCGGCAGCGGTCCGCCGTAGACCCAGATCATAGCCATCGGCTGGTCACTTTCATTGATGAAATAATGCACGCGTCCGCGCGGCTCGACGCCGTGGCGCAATCGGAAAGCTCGTAGCGGCGTCCTTCCACGATGCAGGTCGCCAGCCCCTGGACAATGCAAATCGACTCGTCGAAGTCGTGCACGTGGGCCGGCAGCCGACCCCCCGGCTGAAACAATCCATAGCCGCCGCTCATCTCCAGCCCGGGCAATAAATCGGAATTGAAAAAATCGATGAAGCTGGCCCCCGTGCCGGGTTCGAACCGCTTGGCCGTGCGATAGCGCGTGACGCGCTCGCCGCCGGGAATGCCGGTCGAATCGTCGGGCATCGAACGCCGCGAGAAGAACTTATCGACCATCGTCCGCGCCGGCGAGTCGGTGGCCATCGCGATGTGCAGGACCGCATTGCGCCGCTCCCGGCAGGCAATGGGCCGTGTGCGCCAAGCCCGCGGGAATGGTGATATTGTCCAGGGTATCCAGCAGGTAGCGCCGCCCCTCGACCTCCATGGAAAAGGCGCCCGACAGCAGCGTGACGCTTTCGGAGAAAGTATGGCGGTGATATTCCAGTTTGGCGCCGGGGGACATGGTGACCAGGCCGGTGGTCACGTTTTTTGCCGAGTTGAACTTACCGACCAGACACTCGAAGCTGACGCCGCGGGCCAGTTCGATGGTCGCGCCTTGGCCCACGGCGGTCACGGTTTCTTTTCGATCGGGGCGGAGCGATTCGGGCGGGCGCTGTAGCGGGACGGCCGGGATCGGCGCGCTTTCGGGCGTAAAGCTGGGGCGCAGCGCACGATCGCGTCCGGCGGCGGCCAAAACTCCGTGCAAGCTCCGCAGCAGCAAGCCGGTGTCCATGCCCAGGCCCAGCATGCGAAAACCCTGGCGGCTGCGATCGAGCAAATTTTCGTTGCTGGTGGCGATCACGCCGCAGTGTTTTCCGGCGGCGCGAATGGCGTCTTTGATGGCCAACAATTGCTCCGCGACGCCCGGCCCTTCCCACTGACCGCGGTAACCGGCAGTCGACGAGTAATCGGCCGGACCGAAGAAAAACATGTCCACGCCTTCGACTTGCACGAGCGACGCGATGTTTTGTCCCCCGTGAACCGATTCGATGATCGGCACGACCAGCACGTGCTCGTTGGCCTCCCCGGTGTGCTCGGCGAAGCATTGCCCCCAGCAGGTGGCTCGTTCCGCGCCGATTCCGCGCAGTCCTTCCGGCGGGAATCGAGAAAAGGCCACGGCCTGGCGCAGTTGCTCGGTCGATTCGATCCAGGGCACGACGACCCCGTCCGCGCCCAGGTCGAGGGTCCGCTTGATCAAACCGATGCTCAATTCGGCCACCCGCACCAGCACCACGGTGTCACTGCGGACCGTGGCCCGGATGTGCTCGCAAATTTCCTTCCAATCGAGATGGCCGTGCTCGGCGTCGATCACGATCCAATCCAATCCAAGCGCCACCGCCATCTCGGTGATGCTGGGCGCCTCGAGCGTGATCCACAGGCCGTACGTGGGCCGGTCGGCGGCAAGCTGAGCACGGAGTTTGCGAATGGCAGACGGTTTCATAAGGCGAAATGGTCAGGCGGATGTTGATACCGAAAAGTCAATCATGGCCAGCGGCGGCCAGCGACGCCAGTCTTAAATTCATGGCACTTAAATTCACCGCACCGACGGCGTGAAGTCCCGCCCAGGAAATCTCGGCCCCATTACCAGTTGCCCGGAATGACGTTGCCGTCCTGGCGATTGCCGAGCCACTTGAACGTAGTCGGGTCGACGCTGGTCAACACGAATCGCACCGAGCCGTCGCACATCGCCATGTTCAATCCGCCGGGATGAGCGCTGCCATAGACGCAATAATTCACCAGCCCCGACGTATCGTTCAAGGGTGGACTGGCTGTAAATCGAGACGTATTGTTCGCAAAGCCGCTGTACAAGCCTTCGTCGTCACCCGGGTCGGCCCCGTTCTCGTAGTTGTCCGGGTCAAGATATTTCTCACCCACGAGAAAGGTGTTGCTCAGGCCGTCGGTGATGTTGGCCGGAGAAATCGAGCCGTGCGGCAGCGAAATGCCCGTCAGTCCCGTTTGGCCGGTGGCGGGATTGATGTCGCAAGTTTGGAAGGTAAGGCTCTCGCCTTGGGTCAAGCTCGAAGGGAAGTTGGTCGGGCTGCTCGGGCATTCGCAAGGGCCGTTCGTCTGGCCGTACAAGGTGTCGCCGACGTTGACCGCATAATCCGTGCGGCCCCAGGTACTGCCGGTGCCGCCATTTACGAATGGCCACGTGTTCCCATAAAGTGCCGGTTCGACGGCGGCCCGGCGGCGGCTGGGACAAGCGAACTGCAACACGGGCGTATTTTCACGCTGACCAATCGCCGTCGCTTTAACGCTGGCGCTCTGGCCGGCACCCAGATCGTGGAGCGATTGCTGTTCGAGATACGGAAGGAGGTTATAAGGCCAGCCGCCGGGCTGGCGGAAGTTCGATCCGAGGTCCGGGTCGGGGGCCCAAAAATAACCCCAGCCGTTGGAAGGAAACCTTTCGAACTTCGACACGTGGCCCAGGAATCCCAGGCTGATTTGCTTGAGGTTGTTGTCGCATTGGATGCGCCGCGCCGCCTCACGCGCCGCCTGTACGGCAGGCAGCAAGAGCGCAACCAGAATGCCGATGATTGCGATCACCACCAAAAGCTCCACGAGCGTGAAACCGGCCCCGATTTTTAGCAGCCTGCAGCGGCTGAAGCGACATGAGTTTATGGACACGCTACCCGTATCCCTCGGCGAAAATGCGCCGCTTGAAATTGACAATGCGCTCATCGGCGGCCTCACATCAATAGAGTGATCGGAGGTGTCCCGGCAACGATTTGAGCAAGACAATTGTTATTCTAGCGTGCAGGCGGAGAGATCGTCGACTCGATTTGTGGCGACAGCGGCTGCCCGCGCCGTCGATCTTGCGACGAGGTCCAGCGCAAACGTGCGCAGAACGGCCCGATGTCCGACCGACGCATTTCCACTTCCCGGCGGAGGCCTTGCCGTCGAAGGCTTGGCCGATCGCTGCTGATGATCAGATGCACCTCCGCGCGCCACGGGCAAGATGTTCGAAACCGGGATTCTGATCGATCAGACTTACCGATCGACAACAGCCGCTGGCTTCGGACTCCGGGGACCGTGGTGGTCGCTTCAGGCTTTAAAGGCCGTCAGCATTCGTTGACCTCCGTTTGTGGCGGCGATTTGTTGGCGGGGCAAACTCCGCTCATTTTGCTAAAGTGAAAACACGACTCGCCTGCCAAATGCATGACGGTATCATCGGTTGTGAATTCGTGCCCGCGGTGGTCGATGCGCATGCGCCTCTCTTGACGGGGGGTAAGCGGTTGTGCAATACCAATCCAATCCCTTGGCGGCGCAGCGGGTCGCCATGCATCCTTTCGCGCAGGCATGGTCCATGTCCCCCGACGCTCCGGTCAGCAAGGAGTTCTTTCGCTACTTGCCGGTGAGCAAGTGCGAAGAGCAGTGGGGTCTGTTCGTCATAGCCGGTGGATTCAATTCGATCGAGCCGGCGGCGCCGTATCCGCGCCCTGGGCATCCCAGCGGATATGCGTTTTCCTGGAGCCGGGGGCGCGTGCTCGCCGAGTTTGCGGCCCTATACATCACGCGCGGACAAGGAGAGTTCGAGTCCCATTGCAGCCCGCGGCAAACAGTCGAGGCCGGCAGTGTCATCCTGCTGTTTCCCGGGGTTTGGCACCGCTACCGGCCGATCGTCGACTTGGGCTGGGATGAGTATTGGATCAGCTTCAATGGACAATGGTTGGAGCGGATCGTCGAGCAACAATTCATTGCGCCCGAGCAGCCGATCCTGACGACCGGATTGAACGACTTGTTGCTGCACGATTTCGTCGGCTTCCTGGACCGGCTGCGGGCAGAGCCCGTCGGGTTCCAGCAGCTCTTGGCCGCCAGCGCGATGGAAATTCTCGCCGCGATTCTGGGGGCACGTCGGGCCCAAGGCACGGGCGGCCAATCGCACGAGCTGATTCGCCGCGCCAAGGCGGTGCTGGAAACGCAAACGGCGATTCCCTCGATGGAAAAATTGGCCGCCTCGCTCGGACTCAGCGCCACGCATTTTCATCGCCTGTTCAAGGAACAGACGGGGCTGACGCCCTATCAGTATCACCTCCAATTGCGGATCGAACGCGCCAAACACATGCTGCAGGGCACCGGCCTGAGCATCAAGCAGATTGCCCTTTCGCTGACCTTCGAGAGCCCCTTTCACTTCTCGCACGCCTTCAAGCAAAAGACCGGCATGTCCCCCAGCCAGTGGCGGCAACACGGGCTCTCCGAGCGGACGCTCGAAGACGATGAATAGGCCGAGCCTCCGCTGCCGATCGCGATTCTGCTCTTGATTGCAATCGTGGTTGGCGCTAGACCGGTGGGCGCTGAGAAATGCACGCGCTCCGAACAATCGCTACCAACTGGCGATCGGCGACTGGATTCCGCGGGCGATCCAAAGAAACTTGCCGTTGTCGCTCGTATCGCGGCGCTCGATGATTTCGAGCACCAGGTCCAAGGCTTTTTGCGGCGGGTCGCCGCCGCTGGCCGCTACGTCCTGGACCCATTGCCGATAGCCTGCGCCCTGCTCGCCGGTGGTCTGGGCTTCGTCCCGAATCGCGGCCCACATCGCCGTCTGCACTTCTCCCGGGTGCAACACGCAGGCCGTGATCTGGGTTTCGGCCAACTCGGCCGCCAGGTGCCGCGTGAATTGGTTGAGCGCCACCTTACTCGTGCCGTAGGCGCTGTTCAGCGGCCCGGGCGTGTGCAGCGCCGCGGCGGAACTGAAATTGATGATCCGTCCCCAGCCGGCCTGGAGCATGTCGGGCAGCAGGGCCCGACAGAGCAGGTAGGGGCCCAACGTATTGATGGCGATGGTTTCGCACCAGCGCCGTGGATCGCTATCGGCCACGGTTTGAATCGGCCCAAAAATGCCGGCCGCATTGATCAGCACCGACACCGGCCCCAGCTGGGCATGCACGTCGGCGGCCAATCGCTCGACGTCGTCCGGACAGGAAACGTCGGCGGCCAGCGGCAGCCCCGTGCCGCCGGCGGTTCGAATCTGGTCGATCGTTTCGCAAACCTGGGCCTCGGTGCGGGCAATGGCGGCAACTCGAGCGCCCCGCGCCGCCAGCCCGCAGGCCACGAACTGCCCCAGTCCCCGGCCGGCGCCGGTCACGACGGCGACTTTGCCGGCGAGCGCAGACTTGCCGCCGGGCGGATGGTCGCTGGCGGTCATCGGTCCTGGCCCTTGAGCGGCGTATCCAAATGAAAGATCTCGGTCAACTGGCCGGCATCGACGGTACCGTCGGGGAGCAGGTGCATCAGCGGCTGCATCAGATCGGCCCAGCGACGATGGACCGGCGAATTCCAAAGTCGCTTCCAAGCGTCTTCGTCGTGGATCTCGGAATAAAGGAACAGGTTGAGTCCGTTCTGAAAGGTGCTGATCGTGGCAATGCCGCTGCGCTCGATCTCGGCGACCAGGTCGGGCCACTTTTTGCCGATCGTGTCGTGATGGTCCTTGTATTCGGCCAAGGCTCCTTCTTTGAGCCGCATGGTAAAAGCGCGTCGAATCATGTCTGGCATCGCTCCCGTCGTAAGACGTCGTTGGGGTGGTGGTCGGCTTTACTGTGGCAGCGAGGCTGATCCGCAGCAACTTACCGCTCGGCGACGGCCGGTTCCGCCCGCGGCGGGTTCTGGACGCGTGCGCAAGAGCGAATCGTAGGCCAGGCCCAAGTGTGCGTCGATCCGGGGCGCGCCTGCTCGGCATCGCCCGCGATCAGCGCATCGTAAATCTCCGAGTGCGAGCGGTCCGTGCGGGTTTGGCGTTCCGCGGTCCAGGGCAAGCGCATCAGGTATGGCCGCAGCAAGGTCAACATGGCCTGGAGCATGGTCAGCAGCACCGAGTTGCCGGCGATCCGGGCGATTTCCAAATGAAATTGGACGTCGGCCTCGATAAATCGCTGGCAGCTATCTTCGGCGATGGCCGCGGCCATCGCCTCCAGCGTTTCGCGAACGGGCAGCAGGTCTTCGAGCCGGCGGCGCTGGGCCGCCAGCGAAACCAGCTCGACTTCGATAAGCTGCCGGGCTTCGATCAGATGAAACAGGTTATGGTCGACCTCGAGCAGCGAGGACTCGAGCGTGTCGGCCAGTGCATCGACCAGGGGGGCATAGGTCAGCGACTGGACGAACGCGCCGGAGCGCGGATGAACCTTGACCAGACCCAGCGTCTGGGCCTGCATCATCGCGTCGCGGACGGCGCTGATGCCTAATCCCATTCGCGCGGCCAAACGCCGAATCGACGGTAGCCGGTCGCCCACGGCAAGCCCATCAGCTTGGATCTGGCGAACGAGGTCGCGCAGTAATTGCTGGCTGCGATCTGCGGACGATTGAATCATGGTGTCCCTTTGCGATCACTGTGGTTGCGCAACTGATGATCAGTTGGGAATTATTTTGGGTGGCCGGATAGGCCTTGTCAACGATGAATTTCGTTGATTTTCGCTGCCGCAGACATTGCCACTATGCGTTCGGCCCGATAACCTGAGATAGTTGATCAAGCACTGTTCGCTCAGATGGAGTCATCGCAATGTTCCGGATTGGTTCCGCTCGCGTGTGTGCATTTTCGGCCGGCCCTGAGCTTCGGCCTGCGCGAGCAAACCGATGCTTCGGCGGAGCGATTCTGCTGGTCGCCGCGCTTGCGCTGGTTGCGGCCGCGGCCGACGCGCCAGACGCTGCTTCGAATCCGATCAAGCACCGGATCATGGTCTGCGAGTACAGCGGGGCGGCGCACCGACTGGTCGAGATTGACCCCGAGGGAAAACTCGCCTGGGAGCACAAGTTTCCCTCCTACGCCGTCTGCTTTCGCCTGGCCGATGGCGGGAACGTACTGTTCGCCGATGGCGGCAGTCCCACCGGAGTGCAGGGTGTCGATCGTGACCATAAGGTCGTCTTCGACTATCCGGCGAAATGTGAACAGGTGCTGTGCTTCGACCGGCTCGCCAATGGGAACATCGTGCTGGCCGAGCAAGGACCGTGCGAGGCCGTCGAAGTGAATCCGCAGGGCGAGGTCGTGTCCACGGTCAAACTGGCGACGACCGAACAAGGAGCCCATCGGCAAACGCGCTGCGTCCACAAACTGCAAAACGGCAATATCCTGGCCTGCCACGAAGCCGAGGCCGTGGTTCGCGAATACGATCCGAGCGGCACCCCGGTCTGGGAATATCCGGGCGTGAGCGATGTTTTTGAGGCGCTGCGGCTGCCGGGCGGCAATACCCTGATCGCGGCCGGGACGCAGAAACGCGTGCTGGAGGTGACGCCCGAGAAGAAGATCGTTTGGGAGTTGACTGCGGCCGACGTGCCCGAGCTGAACTTGACCTGGATCACCAGCTTGCAGGTGCTCGGCAGCGGCAATCTGGTCGTTGCCAATTTTTTGCGCGGCCAGGAGGGGCACGGGGCGCATGCGTTCGAGGTCACTCGCGACGCGGAAAAAAAGATTGTCTGGAAATACGCCGAACACGATCTGGTCAAGTCGATCACGATGGTGCGAGTATTGGATGACAAAGGGCCAGGAGCCGAAAACTAGCGGTCGGGAGCCCCGAGTGCCGCAATTTGCCCCTCAGTGGGCTGTGTATTTGGAGTGCCCCGGCGGGAATGCAATGGTGCTTTTTGGCATGTTCCTGGCCCGCAACTTGTTTTTTGGATGATGTTCCTCGTGCTGTGACCTGTTAAAATGAAACGGATACAAGCCACCCTCCGACGGACATTACGCTAGGCTGTTGGTGTCCGGCCCGCCGCTACCCGTTCGGTCCTGTCCCCAATCGTGCCCCTGGGGAGCGGTATGCCGCGAGCCGATCATGCGCCGCAAGAGCTGGCGGGTTGCCCTCGATTGAGAGGAACGTTGCATGCGACGTAGCTACGGCGTAACGCACTTGCTGCTGCCGGCCTTGACGTGGTCCATAGCGTCGATCGCCCTTTGCGTCGGCACGGCTGGCGGCGACGAGCCCCCGGCGGCGAGCCCTGCGACGGCGGCCTCTGGGGCGGCGGGCGCCACGGTGGATTTTGAGCGCGACGTTCGGCCGATCTTTGCGCAGCACTGTTTTCTGTGTCATGGCAAAGAAGAGCAAGAAAGCGATTTTCGACTCGATCGGCCCGAGGACGCGCTTAAGGGGGGCGAGAATGGCGTGGCCATTTTGCCCGGCAAGGCGGATGACAGTCCGCTCGTGCAGCGCATCGCCAGCACCGACCCCGACGTGCGCATGCCGCCCAAGGGCGATCGGCTGTCCGCCGACGCGGTGGTACTGATCCGACATTGGGTCGAGCAGGGAGCGAAGTTTCCGGCGGCGGCGGCGGGCGCCCCGTCGGGCACTGGCCAATGGGCCCTGCGACCGCTGGTTCGTCCGCCCGTACCGCAAATTGGCGTCACGCCGGCAACCGCTGCCGGCGCGGCGGTCAATTCGATCGACGCGTTCATTCTGGCGAAGCTTGCCGAGCGTGGGTTGGCCCCGTCGGGCCCCGCCGACCGGCGTACGCTGCTGCGTCGGCTATCGATCGATCTGACCGGATTGCCGCCGACGCCCGAAGAGTTCGCCGCGTTTGTGGCCGATACGTCGCCCGATGCTTATCTGCGCCAGGTGGATCGGCTGTTGGCCAGTCCGCGTTACGGCGAACGGTGGGCCCGGCACTGGATCGATGTCGTTCACTTTGCCGAAACGCACGGCAACGACCAGGATCGTCCGCGGCCGAACGCCTGGCCTTATCGCGACTACTTGATTCGCGCGTTAAACGAGGACAAGCCCTACGCGCGATTTGTGGAGGAGCAAGTAGCGGGGGACGCACTCTTTCCCGAGGATCCGCAGGCGACGGTCGCGCTCGGTTTTCTGGCCTCTGGACCGTGGGATGAGAGCGCCCTGATGAGCATTCAGGACGACACGATTGATCGCAAGATGGGCCAGGTGATCGACCGAGACGACATGATCACCACCGTCATGTCGACCGTCTCCAGTGCGACGGTGCATTGTGCACGCTGCCACAACCACAAGTTCGACCCGATCACTCAAGCCGACTACTACGCGCTACAGGCTGTTTTTGCCGGAGTAGATCGTACCGAGCGACCTTTCGATACCAGCGCGGCTGTCGGCTTGCGCAGAAAGGAGCTGACCAAGCGTAAGCAGGAACTGCAAACGCAGCCTGCCGCCTGGTTTGCCGATCCTGCGCAGCAATCGCTGGCCGCCCAGATCGAGCCCAAGCTGGATCGCAACCTGGAAGCCTGGCGCGTCCTGACGCCCATCGCCTTTCAAGCAGCCAATGGGTCCGTCGGCGTCGCCCAGAGCGACGGATCGCTGCTGTTCTCGGGGCCACGGCCGGAGACAGAAACTTACACCTACACGTTCGAGGGAGATTTTCGAGGGACGACGGCCATTCAGCTGGATGCGTTGGCTGATCCCAGCCTGCCGGCCAAGGGACCAGGCCGTCAGGACAATGGCAACTTCCACCTGTCCGAAATTAACGTGACGATCAGCCCTGGGGCGGAAGGCAAAGCCATGCCGCTACCCATTGCCGGGGCAACGGCCGACTACAATCAAGGCGGTTGGGGAATCGAACGAGCCATCGATGGCATCGATTCGACGGCCTGGGGCATCTATCCCGAGGTGAGCAAGTCGCACACGGCAATCTTCGTGCTGAAAGAACCCATCGCGCTGGAAGGCCTTTCGCAATTGACCGTGGTGCTTAAGCAACTTCATGGCGCAGGCCACTTGATCGGCCGGCCAAGGCTGTCCGTCGACCGGCGCCGTGAACCCTGGAGTCGCCAAGCCGATCCCGATCGAACTGACGACCGCGCTGGATACGGCCCCTGAAGGACGAACCGCGGAGCAGAAAATCGAGTTGGCTCGATTCCTGCTCTTATGGGACGTGGACCACGAACTTTTCAAGCTGCCGCCGGCGACAATTCGCCTATGCGGTGGCGAATCGTGCGACATCCAACGGGGTTCCCGTCATGCCGCCGGCCCAGCCGCGTCCGGTGCATGTTCTGCGTCGCGGCGATATCAATCAACCGCTGGAAGAATCCGTGCCCGGCACGATCTCGTGTATCGAGGGATTGCCGGCCCGATTTTCGCTTGTCGATGCCAACGACGAAGGCAGCCGCCGCGCGGCGCTGGCCCGCTGGCTCGTCGATCCGCAAAACGTCCTCACCTGGCGCTCGATCGTCAACCGAGTGTGGCACTACCATTTCGGACGCGGCATCGTCGACACGCCGAACGACTTGGGCGTGATGGGCGGACAGCCGTCGCACCCCGAACTGTTGGATTGGTTGGCCGTCGAGTTTCGCGATGCCGGCGGCTCGCTCAAGAGCCTGCATCGGCTGATCGTGACCAGTGCGGCGTATCGTCAATCCTCGCAGATCGATCCCCAGCGGGCTCAGTCGGACGCCGAAAACCGGCTGCTGTGGCGCATGAACCGCTCGCGGCTGGATGCCGACACCATGCGTGACGCCATCCTGCAGGTCAGCGGCAAGCTCGACCTGACGATGGGCGGCCCGTCGGTCAAACAATTCATCGAATCGCCCGGCATTCACGTGACGCCGAATGTCGACTACCAGAACTTCGACCTGGATGCGCCGGGCAATTTCCGCCGGTCGATTTACCGGTTTCTGTTCCGCACGCTTCCCGATCCGCTGATGGAATCGCTCGATTGCCCCGACGGCTCGCAGTTGACGCCGGTCCGCGGCCAATCGGTGACGGCGTTGCAAGCCTTGACGATGCTCGATAATCGGTTCATCGTGCGGTTGAGCGAACACGCGGCCACGCGCTTCGCACAAGCGGCCTCGCAGCCTGCCGAGCAAGTGCGGCTGCTGTTTCAAGCCGCGCTGCTGCGCGACCCTACGCCGGCCGAGAGCCAGCGGTGGGAGACGTATACCTCGAAGCACGGATTGGCCAACGCCTGTCGGATGATGTTCAACACCAACGAATTCATGTTTGTGGAATGACCATGCGCGACCGACACGAATCTCGCTGTAGCGGACCCGCACCGTTGCCCCTTTCGCGGCGCGAGCTGTTTTGCCGGCTGGGGGCCGGATTCGGCAGTCTGCCGCTAGTGCACCTGCTGGGGCAAAGCGGGCTGTTGGCCGATACCGAAATCGGCGCGGCGCGCCCGTCGGCCGACCTGAACGGCGGCCTGCACCACAAGGCCAAAGTCAAGCGCGTGATTCAGCTGTTCATGAACGGCGGCGCCAGCCAGATGGACACGTTCGACTACAAGCCGCGCCTGGCCGAGCTCAACGGCCAGAAGTTCGATCCCGGCGCCGGCGCTCAAAGTGGAGGCGGTGACCGGTTCCGCCGGCTTCAAGGTCATGAAGAGCCCCTTCGAGTTCAAGCAACACGGCCAGTGCGGCCGCTGGGTGAGCAGCGTGTTTCCGCACCTGGCCGGTTGCGTCGACGATCTGGCCTTCCTGATGGCGATGGCCTCGAAGACCAACGTCCACGGGCCGGCCAGCTACATGCAGAACACCGGCTTCGTGATGCCCGGCTTTCCGTGCATGGGGGCCTGGCTGAGCTTCGGCTTGGGCCAATTGACCGACGATCTGCCGACGTTCGTCGTCATGCCCGACCCGCGCGGCCTGCCCTACAACAACCAGGGCAATTTTTCGGCCGGGTTCCTGCCGGCCAGGCATCAAGGGACGATCATTCGCCCGCATTTGCCCGAGCCGATTTCCGACCTGTTTCCTCCCAAGGACGCCAAGTACATCACGCCCGAGAGCGAGCGCGACGGGCTGGCGCTGCTGGCCGAGGCCAATCGCGAGCACGAGCAGCAGTGGCCGGGCGACTCGCGGCTCGAAGCCCGGATCGCCTCCTACGAGCTGGCCGCCAAGATGCAGCTCAGCGCGCCGGCCGCGCTCGACGTTTCGCAGGAGACCGCCGCGACGCAGAGCCTGTACGGACTGGACGAAAAGCCGACCGAAGCCTTTGGCCGCAACTGCCTGATCGCCCGGCGCCTGCTCGAACGGGGCGTGCGGTTCGTGCAGGTCTGGAGCGGCGCCGGCGGACCGAGCAACAACTGGGACAACCACGGCAACATCTCCACCGAGTTGCCGCCCATCGCCTGGCTCGACCGACAAGCCGTGCGCGGCGCTGATCCAGGATCTCAAGGCCCGCGGCCTGCTGGAAGACACGCTGGTCATCTGGACCACCGAGTTCGGCCGCATGCCGTTCAGCCAGGGCACGGCCGGCCGCGACCACAACGGCGGCACGTTCGTCTCCTGGCTCGCCGGCGCCGGCAGTCAAAGGGGGCACCGCCTACGGCCAGAGCGACGAGTGGGCCTGGAAGTCGGTCGAGCCGACCTAGTGCTACGATCTGCACGCCACGATCCTGCACCTGATGGGCATCGACCACACGCGGCTGACCTATCGCTTCAACGGCGCCAATCGCCGCCTGACCGACGTGCACGGCCACGTGATCAACGAGATCCTGGCCTGATCGGTCGAAGGCCGCGCAGCCTTCGAGCAGTAGATTGCTGCACTATTCCTTTCATGGCAAGCAACGAGTGAAGACTCCGCGAGGCGGCTTGACCGCCTCCTCTACGGCAACCGGCCCGTGCCGATCGCCCGTTGCGCCACAGCATCGCATACCGGCAGGGTGGCAATATCCGCGTCGCGCGATAACGCGGTCAGACGCAGGGGCATCCCGACCGGCACGGTCGCCCAGATGCAAAACCGGCACAAGCGGCAGGGTTTAGCTCAGGCATGCTTGGCCGAGAATTGTTTTCATGCGGACTTTCCTCCGCAGTCGAATATGCGAAAGAGTCGACGCTGCCGCAGTCCAGCCGCACCGCGCGGCCGGCAAGGCTGACGAGCCCGGCTTCGCAAACCCGGCGCTGCGGATGTCAATGGAATGACGTTTTCGCCGGCGATTCTGAATCTCGGCAGGCTAACCATGGATGGATGCTCGTCCGACCCGACGAAACTGCGCCCGCTGGGGCGTCTAGTGGCGTCGTTGCTCGTCGCCGTGTCGCTGCTCGTGGCCGGCTGTCAAACCAACCCGTTGGCCTGGTGGCACAATGGGTTCAAGGTCGGTCCAAATTATCAACCGCCGCCAGCACCGGTTGCGCCCGAGTGGGTCGACGCGGCCGATCCGCGAGTCCTGTGTCAGCCGGCAAACGATTGCGCTTGGTGGACCGCGTTCGGCGATCCGGCGCTCAATGGGCTGATCGAGACTGCCTATCGGCAGAACCTGGATCTGCGGACCGCCGCCACGCGGTTGGCCCAATCGCAGGCCCAGTACAATATCGCAGCCGCGAACCTGTTTCCGCAAAAGCAGACCGCGATCGCCGATTATCTGCATGCGCAACTGCCCGCGACGCCGAACCTTCCGCTGCCGCATACCTTTAGCGCGTATGTAACGGGTTTCAATGTTTCCTGGGAGCTCGATTTCTGGGGTCACTATCGGCGGCTGATCGAGTCGGCCGACGCCAATTGGGGTGCGGCGGCCGAAGGCTACAACCAGGCGCTGGTGCTGCTGGTTTCGCAGGTGGCGTCGAACTACGTGCAGCTGCGGACGTACGAGCAGCGCATCGAGAATGCGAACAGAAACGTGGAGATTCAGCGCGGCTCGCTTCAGTTGGCCGAAGACCGCTTCGGACAAGGCGTGGCCGGCGAACTGGATGTCCGGCAAGCCCGGTCGAACCTGGCCCAGACCGAGGCCACGATTCCCCCCTTGGTCACCGGACGGCGGCAGGCCGCCAACCAGCTTTGCATTTTGCTGGGGATGCCGGTCTCGGATTTGGCGCGGCAGCTGGGGCCGGCCCCGATTCCGCGGCCCCCCTTATCGGTGGCCGTGGGAGTGCCGGCCGATTTGATTCGCCGCCGGCCCGACATTCGGCAGGCCGAGCGCCAGGTGGCGGCTCAATGTGCGCAGATCGGCGTGGCCGAAGCCGATTATTATCCGACCTTTGCGGTCAACGGGTTCGTGGGCTACGCTCCCACCGACTTGAAAGACCTGTTTGCCCCCAAGAGCTTTACTGGCTTTGTCTTGCCCAGCGCGACCTGGAATCTTCTGAACTATGGCCGCATCACGAACAACGTTCGCGTGCAGACCGCAACGTTTCAGCGCACGGCGTTCCAATATCAGCAAACCGTGCTCACGGCGGGCCGGGAAGTGGAGGATGCCCTGATCGGTTTCTTGCAGTTCCAGCGGCAAACGGTCAGCCTGGAGGTGAGCGTTCGCGAGGCCGAGCGCTCGGTGGAATTAGTCGACCTGCAATATCGCGGCGGCCTGATCGACTTCAACCGGGTTTACACGGTGCAAACGCAACTCGTTTCGCAGCAGGACGCGCTGGCCACCAGCCGCGGCAATATTGCGCTCAGCCTGGTGCAGGTCTACCGGCGCTGGGCGGCGGCTGGAAATATTTTGCGTCCGGCGGCCCGCTGCAGCCGGCCGGCGTGATGATCGGCCCCGCGCAGGGCGAAAATGCACCGCCGCCGGAAGTGGTGCCCGCGCCGCCGCCCAATCGGAAGGCGCCCGGCGAATGATCAGCGCCCGCTCTGCCGTCGATCGTTGCGCACGGCGTCAGGCCACGATCCTGTCGCACTTTGCGGCAGCTCCAAAGTCGATCGACCTGGATCGCTCCGGCCGGCTGCGCAGTTGTTTGCGGCAATGCTTTTGCAATTGCCGTTGTAGTTGCATATCTTATTCGGGCGGGCCCTTCGCCGCGCGGCACCGGGTGTCGGGTGGTATTGGCGGCGCCGGCCCTGGCGTCTTTCATGGGCGCGAGCGGATCATTCATGATGAACCCGAACCAGCCGGCCCACGAAACGTTGCTCTACTTCGACGATCTGCATCCCGCGGATCGATTCAGCAGTGGCACGCAGCAGATCGACCGCCAGCAGATTCAGGAATTTGCCCGGCAGTTCGACCCGCAGCCGTTTCATCTCGACGCCCTGGCGGCAGAGGATTCATTGTTTGGGGGATTGGTGGCGAGCGGCTGGCATACCGCGGCGATTACCATGCGGCTCTTGGTGGATAGCGGGCCGAAGATTGCCGGCGGCTTGATCGGCGTCGGCGCGGAGATCCGCTGGCCCAACCCGACACGGCCCGGGGATGTGCTGCGCGTGGAATGCGAAATCGTCGAGCTGCGCCTCTCGCAATCCCGGCCCGATGTCGGTATCGTGGCGCTCCGCACTACAACGCTCAACCAACGCGGCGAGATCGTGCAGGTGCTCGTCGCGAAACTCCGCGTGCCGCGCCGGACGTCCCCCTCCACCCCGGCCTGACGGATTCGTCAACCAGCTTTCAATTCTAAAGGAAAACGCATTATGATTTTCGGGATGCCGCCAATGACCTTCATCCACGTCCTGCTGAGCCTGGTGGGAATCGGCTCGGGATTCGTCGTCCTGTTCGGACTGCTGGCCGCCAAGCGGCTCGACGGCTGGACCGCGCTCTTTTTAGTGACCACGGTGGCCACGAGCGTGACGGGCTTCTTTCTTCCGGCGGATCACTTCATGGCGTCCCACGCGGTGGGAATTCTGTCGCTGCTGGCGCTGGCGGTGGCGATCGTGGCGCGCTATTCCTTTCATCTTGCGGGCGTTTGGCGCGGGGCCTACGTGATCGGCGCGGTCATCGCCCAGTATTTCGACGTCTTCGTGCTGATCGTGCAGTCGTTTTTGAAAGTGCCTGCGCTGAAGGCGCTGGCCCCGACGCAGTCGGAGCCGCCCTTCGCCGTGACACAGCTCGTCGTTCTGGTATTGTTTATCGTGCTGGGCGTATTTGCCGTGAGAAAGTTTCGTCTTGAGCCCGCGGCGGCATAGCCGACTCGGCCGCCTTTTGGAGATCTTTTCGACGACGACAAGGAAATCCAGCATGGCAACGGACCACTATCAGAACCTGGTGATCGGCAGTGGCGAAGCCGGAAAGTATCTGGCCTGGACGCTGGCCAGGTTGGGTCAAAAAACTATCGTCGTCGAGCGGTCGATGGTCGGGGGCGCCTGCCCGAACGTCGCCTGCCTGCCCAGCAAGAATGTCATTCACAGCGCCAAGATTGTCTCGCTCGCGAGCCACGCCGCCGATTTGGGGATTTTGACCGGTCCGCGACGAGTCGACATGGGCGGCGTCATTGGCCGCAAACGAAGGATGGTCGACGGGCTGATGCAACTCCACACCAAGCTCTTTCAGGACAGCGGCGCGGAACTGCTGATGGGCGAGGCACGCTTTACGGAGCCCAAAACGGTGGAAGTGGCTCTGAATGCGGGGGCTCGCGCACGCTGCGGGGCGATCGAGTGTTCCTGGCGGTCGGAACGCATGCCAGTCTGCCCGCAGTGCCCGGCCTCGCCGACGCCCGACCGCTGACGCACGTGGAAGCCCTGAATCTCGAACGTTTGCCCCAGCACCTGGTGATCCTGGGGGAGGCTATGTGGGGCTGGAGTTTGCTCAGGCCCTGCGCCGCTTCGGCAGTCGCGTCACGGTGATCCAGCGCAGCGCTCAACTGCTCGACCGCGAGGACCCCGACGTGGCAGAAGCCGTTTTGCAACTCATGCGCGACGAAGGCATTGAAGTGCTGTTGAAAGCCGACGTCGTGAAAGTCTCCGGCACTCGGGCGAAAAACTCCGGATTGAGGTGCGATCGGGTGCCGCGACCGGCACGATCGACGTTTCCGACTTGCTTGTGGCCACAGGGCGAACTCCCAATACAAACCGCTTGGATTTGGACAAGGCCGGGGTCGGGCTGGATTTGCGCGGCTATATTCGCGTCAACGAGAGGCTGGAAACCACGGCGCCGCAAGTCTGGGCAATGGGCGAATGTGCCGGCAGTCCGCAGTTTACGCATGTCAGCTTCGACGATCATCGCATTGTCCGCGACAATCTGGCCGGCGGCTCCCGCACGACGCACAACCGCCTGGTTCCCTACTGCCTGTTTACCGATCCGGAGCTGGTGCATGTCGGTCTCAGCGAAACCGCGGCCAGGGCGTCGGGTGTGCAATATCGGCTGGCAAAAATGCCCATGGCAGCGGTGATGCGAGCCCACACGCACTCGGAGACGCGCGGTTTTGTCAAGGCTTTGGTCGGCGCAGACGATCGCATCCTGGGCTTTACGGCGCTGGGCGCGGAAGCCAGCGAGCTAATGTCCGCGGTGCAAACGGCAATGCTGGGCTCAGTGCCGTTCCACGTGCTGCGCGACGGCATCTTTGCTCACCCCACCACCGCCGAAGGGCTGACAGTCCTGTTTGCGAACATGCGAACTGCTTCGGAGGCGGATGCACCCGGAATGAACGTCACGCAGAAATAACAAGGAGCCAGGGAATGAATACGCCGCATCGCGAATCCGTGGGCCCACAAGCAGCCGAAGATGGCGCGGGGGCTACGCACGCGCCGCCTGGCGAATCGGTCGGCCAACCGGCCGGCGCCAGGCGTGAAGCCGCGACGGATTCCAAAGCCGAACCGTCCAAACACGCCGATGCGGTTGTCCGCCAACCGGCCCCGCCTGCCGCCGGTGCGCCCCAAGGCGGCCCCGCGCACGGCGATTTCCGGCGACGTCTATTGCTTGGGCTGGGCGCGGTGGCGCTGATTTTGGCGGGCGTCTATCTGGCTCCGCTGGTGATCCGTGCGTTCAACACGATTTCGACCGACGACGCGTACGTCAATGGGCATGTGACGATCGTGGCCCCGCGCGTTGCCGGCCAGATCGTCCAGGTGCTGGTGGACGACAACAATCCCGTGCATCAGGGGGACCTTTTGGTCCGCATCGACCGCGAGCCGTTCGACATCCAAGTTGCCCTGAAGAAAGCTGCATTGGAGTCGGCCCAGGCCGACCTTGCGGCCACCCAAGATCGATTGCGGGGCATCGTGGCGCAAGCCCGGAGCAATCGGTACAAGCTCGAACACGCGATCGAGGACGTCAAGAATCAACTGGAATTGCTCAAGTCGAACGTTGCACAACTCAAAGTGGAACAGGCGAGTCTGGTGTTGGCTGAGCGCGATTTCGCCCGCAATGAACCACTGGTCAAGAAAGGCGCCATCAGCCAGCAACAGTTGGACCAGTACCGGGCCGCGCTGGACGTCGCCACGAACCGCGTGCACAGTGCCGAACAAACAATCCAGCAGACGCGCGCCAGCCTCGGTTTGCCGGTCGATTATCAGCGATCCGCTCAACGTGCCGGCGGACCTGGACCAAAGTTTTTCGACCGTCCGGCAGGCCTTGGCCGGCTTGCTGGAAAGCGCCGCCCCACTGGGCGTCGTTCCTTCCTCGTATACCCTGTCGCCCAGGCAGGTCGTCGAGGAGTTTTACCGGCGCGATCCGGAGCAAAACCTCGACCGGGTTTACGCCCAACTGCTCAAAAACGCGGCGCCCATCAAGCAGGCGCAGTCCAAAGTCCACCAGGCCGAGGCCGATCTCGCGCAGGCCGAGCTCAATTTGCGCTATTGCGACGTCCTGGCCGAGATTGACGGCGTGATCACTCGCCGCAATGTCAACTCCGGCAACAACGTGCAAGCCGGCCAGTCGATCATGGCCATCCGATCTTTGAACGAAATTTGGATCGACGCCAATTTCAAGGAGACGCAACTTGCGGAGCTGCGCATCGGCCAGCCGGTCGATGTGGAGGTCGACATGTACGGCAGCCGACGGCGCTACGCGGGCCGTATTTCCGGTTTCACCATGGGCACGGGCTCCACGCTCGCGCTATTGCCAGCCCAGAATGCGACGGGCAATTTCGTCAAGGTCGTGCAACGTCTGCCGGTGCGAATCGATTTGGAAGATTATAACCCAGCCGATGAGACGCTATTCGTCGGCCTCTCCGTGATTCCCTACGTCCGGTACAAGGAGACGGCCCAAGGCCCGAATGCCGGCAAGCGGCTGCAGGAGACGCGCCCCGTTGAGTTTGTTCCAATTAGCGGCGCGACGAAGGATGGGCCCGCAAAATGAGCAGTGCAAGTGTCGCCACTGCTTCGGCCGCGAGCGGCGTGCGCCTGTCGGTCAATCCCTGGCTGGTTGCCGCAGTGGTGGTCGTGCCGACCTTCATGGAGGTGCTCGACACGACGATCGCCAACGTGGCGCTGCGCTACATCGCCGGCGGTCTTTCGGCGGCCGTGATCGACAGCGAATGGGTGATCACCAGCTACCTGGCCTCCAATGCCATCATCCTGCCGATTTCCGGCTGGCTGGCGGCGCATTTGGGTCGCCGCAATTATTTTCTGTTGTCGATCGCGGTCTTCACGCTGGCCTCGGGCGCGTGCGGCATGGCGACCAGCCTGGAGGAATTGATTCTATTTCGAGTCATTCAGGGGCTGGCCGGCGGCGGATTGCAGCCCTGCACGCAAGGCGTGTTGCTCGACACGTTTTCCGCCCGAGAAGCAGGGCTCGGCCATGACCCTGTTTGCCATTGCCGCCCTGATCGCGCCGATCCTGGGGCCGACGTTGGGCGGCTGGATTACCGACAATTACAGTTGGCGCTGGATCTTTTATATGAATTTGCCGATCGGCGCGATTGGCGTTCGTCGCCTCGTATTTCCTGCTTCACGATCCTGAATATCTTGCGACGGAGCGTGCGGCGTTGCGTCAGCGCCCGCTCAACTTCGACACGATCGGACTGGGACTGCTGGCGATCGTGATGGTCTCCTGGGAAGTCCTGCTCAGCAAGGGTCAGCAATGGGACTGGCTGGGCGACCCCTTCGGTCGAGTGCAAACGCTGGTGGCGCTGTTCGTGTTCGGGCTGGTGCTGCTGATCGTTCGCGAGGCCCGCATCGCCAACCCGGTCGTCAATCTCCGTCCGCTGCTGGAGCGCAATTTCACGGTGGCCTGCTGATCATCATTTTCTGCGCTTATGCGGTTCTGTACGGCACGAGCACCTCGCTGCCGGCATTGCTGCAATCGCTTGTACGGCTACGACGCCACGAGTTCAGGACTCGTCTTGTCGCCCGCCGGAATCTTTTCAGTCATGATGCTGCCGATCGTGGGATACGTGCTGGGCCGCGGCGTCGATGCGCGGCGCATCATTGTGATGGGGTTGCTGGTGATGGGGGCCGGCTGCTACTGGATGGCCTACATGAATCTGGAGATCAGCCCGGGCCAGGTGGTGTGGCCGCGCGTCGTACTGATTGTCGGGCTGTCGATGCTGTTCGCGCCGATCAACGTCGCGGCATACATGTACACGCCCAAACACCTGCGCGGGGCGGCCGTGGGGCTGTTCAGCCTGCTGCGCAACGAAGGGGGGAGCGTGGGCACGTCGCTGGCCCAAACCATTCACGAGCGGCGCGACCAGTTCCACACCTTGCGGCTCAACGAATCGCTCGATCCGTTCAACCCCACGCTCAATGCTTATTTCGAGCAGGCCCGAGCCTTCTTCTACCAGCAAACGGGCGACGCCGCGGCGTCGCGCGACATGGCGCTCGAGGCGCTGGCCGGCTTGCGTGAACAGCAGTCCTCGTCGCTGGCCTATTTCGACGTTTTCTGGTTGGCAGCGGCGCTAGCCGTGGTGCTCATCTTGTTGGTGTTTTTGATGAAGCGCTCCGCGGCCGAAAAAGGTGCGCATCTGGCGGCAGATTAGCGCTGCCGAATAGCCGACACAACCGCAGGTTGCCGGCCGAACCGATTGCCGCCGCAAGCTGCTGCGGCAATGAAGCTTCCGCCGTCGAGCGTTTGCTTTGGTTGTCCGGATGGACGATCATGAAGAGCAGCGACCCGACAGAGCAGCCCGACAGAGCGATCGGCCGTTTTCCTAGGGATGTTGGGCGGCCGGACGTAGAACCCCTGACGAAGAAGCCGTGATCGAAAAGTTCCTCAACTTTCGGTTCGACCTGGACCATCGATTGGACGTCGATCGACCCGCCTGGCTGCTGCTGTTGCTGTTGTTGCCCCTGGTGTGGTTGGCCGCCCGGCGGTCTCTGGCCGCGCTGGGCCGCTTCCGCTGGCTGTTGGCGATGGGTCTGCGGACAATCGTGCTGGTCGCGCTGGTGCTGACGCTGGCCGAAGTTCACCTGGTTCGCCGCAGCGATCGGTTGGCGGTGATGTACCTGCTCGACCGTTCGTTGAGCGTGACGCCGCAGCAGGCAAAATCCGCCGTCGAGTTCATCAACGAGTCTCGCAAAAAACAGCGCGATCGCCGGCGGGGCGACTTGGCGGGCGTGGTTGTTTTCGGACGCGAGGCGGGCGTGGAACTTCCCCCCTGCGACGACGACTTGCCGCTGGGGCAAATCGAGACGCCCGTCGACGGCGGCGCCACCGACCTGGCCGCCGCCATGCGCTTGGCTCGAGCCTGTTTTCCGGCCGACTATGCCAAACGCATCGTCGTGCTCAGCGACGGAAACGAAAATATCGAGTCGGCGCTGGCCGAGGGACGAGCCCTGTTGGCCGCAGGCATCGGCATCGATGTTGTTCCGCTGCGGCGCGAACGAGTCGGCGACGTGGCGGTCGAGCGCGTGGTGATGCCCGGCGAAGTGCGCAAGGCCATGCCGTTCGACGTGCGCATCGTGCTCACTAACTCGCATCAGGCATCCGATTCGGGCGCGGCGACTGTTGCCGGCAAGCTGCGGATGTTTCGCCGCTCGGGCGACAAGGAGGAATTGGTCAGCGAACAGGATGTCGCGGTCGACCCCGGCAAGCGGGTGTTCAGCTTTCGCGACGAGTTGGACGCTCCCGATTTCTACACCTATGAAGCCCGCTTTACGCCCGCCGAATCGGGCCAGGATTCGCTGCCCCAGAACAACCAGGCCACCGGTTTTGTGCAGGTTGCCGGCCGCGGCCGCGTGCTGATGATTGAAGATTGTGAGCGGCGGGGGGAATTCGATCGCCTGGTCGATCGGATGCGCCGGGCCAACCTGGAGGTGGACCTGCAATCGAGCGATCAGGCGAGTCTCGGCCTGGCCGATCTGCAGCGCTACGACACGGTGGTACTGGCCAACGTGGCCCGCACCTCGGGCGAAGGGGCCGAAGTTTCGCAGTTGGGCGACGAACAAATCGACGCCCTGGTGCAAAACACGCAGCAGTTGGGCTGCGGACTGGTGATGCTCGGTGGCCCCGATAGTTTTGGGGCCGGTGGGTGGACCAACACTCCGCTCGAGCGGGCGATGCCCGTTGATTTCCAGATCAAAAACGCAAAAGTGGTCCCCAGCGGAGCGCTCGTGCTGGTCATCGATCGATCCGGCTCGATGTCCGGCGACAAGATCGAAATGAGCAAGGCGGCCGCCATCGCCGCGGTCAAGACCCTGGGCAGTCGCGATCAGATCGGCGTCATCTCGTTCGACTCGGAGGCCCAATGGATCGTGCCGCTGGCAAGCGTCGGAGACGGCCACAAGGCGACTGTTCGCATCGGGCGTCTGGCGCCTGGCGGCGGCACCGACATGATGCCCGCCATGAGCCAGGGGCGCGGGCTCTCGGCAAAGCCCAGGCCGCGATCAAGCACATGATCGTGCTGACCGACGGCCACACCGCGGGGACCGGCTATCCGCAATTGGCCGCCGAAATGCTCCGCCAGGGCATGACCACGACTGCCGTGGCCGTGGGCAGCGACGCCGATATGGGGCTGATGCAACGAATTGCGCCGCGCCGGCAGCGGCAAGTTCTATCGGGTCAACAGCCCCAAAGCCATCCCACGGATTTTCATGCGCGAGGCGCGTCGCGTCGCGCGACCCTTGATCTACGAACGCGACCAGCCCTTTCAGCCGCGGATCGACTATCCGCACGAAATGCTCGGAACCATCGAAGGGCCCTTGCCGCCCGTCAGCGGCTATGTGATGACCACGCCCAAAGACAGCCCGTTGGTCGAAGTCGTGGTCACGGCCCCGCAACCATCGCCGGGCGGCCATGTGCTGTTGGCCGGCTGGACCTATGGTCTGGGCCGCACCGTGGCCCTGACGACCGACGTTGGCCAGCGCTGGGCCAGCCGACTGGACGGCTTGGGAGGGCTACGACCGGTTCTTTTCACAGATGCTGCTCTGGTCGATGCGGCCCAGCGGTGGCGAGGGCAAGTTCGACATGACGGCGGACTTGCAAGACGGCCAGGTCCGTGTCATGGTCACGGCACTGGACGAGCAGAACCAGTTTCTCAACTTTCTGCCGATGCGCGGCTCGGTGGTCGCCCCAGATCGATCCAGCTTCGAAATGAACATCCAGCAGGCCGCGCCGGGACGTTATCGAGCTCAATTCCCGGCCGAGCGCCCGGGAATTATTTCCTCACGGTCACGCCGGCGCCCGCAGCGCGCCGCTGCGACTGGGCGTGAATGTGCCCTACTCGGCCGAGTTCCGCGATACGACCAGCAATGATGCGCTGCTGGCGAGTTTGGGGGGACAAACTCCGGACGGCGGCGGGCCGGGCCGCGTGCTCGAGCTGGACTCGGCTTCCGCCGGGCCCCCATCGGAGGTCAGCGTGTTTCGCCACGATCTGGCCCGGGCCACTTCGCGGCAATCCTGCTGGCACCTGGTGCTGCTGGCCGGAGTCTGCTTGTTTTTTTGCGACGTGCTCAATCGCCGCGTGGCGATCTCATCGCAAGATTTGTCCCTGGCTGCGCACTGGGCCGCCCGGTGGGTGCCCTGGCGAAAGAAAGCTGCCGCGGCACCCTCGGACGTGATGGACCGCTTGCGCGAGCGCAAGGAATCGATCGCCCAGCAGCTCGACAGCCGCCGCAGGGCCAGTCAATTTGAACTCAGTCAATTCGAATCCGCATCGCCGCCGCCCGACGCGCCGCGGCCAGACATCGCGCCGCATGTCCTGGCCGCGCTAGCGCCCGGCCCGGCCCCCCGCGAGATCACTCCCGAGGAGCAGGAGGAATCGTACACCGCTCGGCTGCTGCGAGCCAAGCGTCGGGCGCTGGAAAGGTAACGCCCAGCGAGACGGGTTTGATGCTTTGCTCGTTCCGCAAGCAAGTCGAGCGGGTGTATAGGTCCAGCGATCTTGGTGCGGTGGACAGATGTGAGTGGTTTTTGCGAAGCGCGGAGGTTTTGGAAGCGCGAAATCGTGGCGTCGGTGCAGCCGATGCGACATGTGGGCCAAACTCAAACAAAATAAAGGGGTCAGAACTGAATGGCACTTCCTGAGCGGGTAAGTGGTTGCCGTGAGTTGATATAGGCGCAAAGGCCGTCCGTGCGTAGATGAGGGTTGTCGAAGCCATCTCATCAGGCACGGAGGCCTTTGCAATGTGGAAGTCTATCGCGGGTTGGGTTTCACACCAAGTCCGAACGGAGCGGAACAAGTTGTTGGCCGCTGGCGGGCTGCCGTTTTCGGAACTGCTGCCAGCATCGGACGTGGAGCGCGTCCTGCGCGAGGAGCAGGCGTGGCAGCGAGAGGCCTTGTATTCGCCGCTGGTGACATTGTGGACCTTTCTCTCGCAGACACTTTGCGCGGACCACTCCTGCCGCCAAGCAGTCGCCCGGTTGCGGGCGTTTCTGACGGCCGAGGGCAAAACCCCTTGCGCCGCAGAGACCGGCCCTTACTGCAAAGCCCGCCAGCGGTTGTCCGAAGCGGTGTGTGCGCGGTTGGCTCGCGACGTGGGCGAAGCACTCCACCAGCGGACGAGCGACCCAAGATTGTTCGGCGGTCGGCCGGTGAAGCTGGTCGACGGCACGACGGTGAGCATGCCCGACACGCCGGCCAATCAGGCCGAGTATCCCCAGTCGGGTTCGCAGAAACCAGGCTTGGGCTTTCCGATCGCCCGCCTGGTGGCGCTGCTGTCGCTGGCCAGCGGCGCGGTGGTCGATCTGGCGATCGGTCCCTATGCCGGCAAGAACACGGGCGAAACGGCCTTGTTCCGGCAACTCTGGCGCAGCCTGTTTCCGGGGGACGTGGTCGTCGGAGACCGCTACTTTGCCTCGTTTTGGGACCTGGCCCTCTTGGCCCTGGGCGGCGTGGACAGCGTGTATCGGCAGCATCAACTACGTCTGAGCAAACGCTTGCGCGTTCAACAACTAGGTCCGCACGACTGGCTCTTGCGGCTTCGCAAGCCAGCCTGTCCGGCCTGGCTGGACCGGGCCAGCTACGAGCGGATTCCCGATGAACTCTTGGTGCGGGAGGTGAGCTTCCCCGTGCGTGTGCGCGGCTGGCGGGTGCGCGAACTGACGATTGTCACGACCTGCTGCGATGCGGTGCAGTATCCTGTCCCCCAACTGGCGCGGGTGTATCATGCGCGGTGGCAGGCGGAGGTCGATCTGCGGACGATCAAGATCACGATGCAAATGGATGTGCTGCGTTGCAAGTCACCGGCGATGGTGCGAAAGGAAATCTGGATGCACTTATTGGCTTACAACCTGATTCGCACCGTGATGGCCGACGCGGCCGAGCGAGCCCAAATGCAACCGCGGACGATCAGTTTCAAAGGCGCGCTCCAGACACTGACGGCGTATCGACCGCTGGTGGAGCAGGCCGCGCCGCAGGACTTGCCGGAGCTTTACGACGCATTGTTCGCGGCCATCGCGGCTCACGTGGTTGGAAACCGTCCCCATCGTTACGAACCCCGCGCCATCAAGCGTCGCCCCAAACCGCACGACCTCCTCACGATCCCTCGCCGCGAAGCGAAACGCCGCCTAGTTGCATAACTTACGACTTCAGGAAGTGCCATTCGGGTCAGAACTATTTAATAAATCGTTCTGACCCCTTTGTTCCCCCACGTGGTTGGAAACCGTCCCCATCGTTACGAACCCCGCGCCATCAAGCGTCGCCCCAAACCGCACGACCTCCTCACGATCCCTCGCCGCGCAGCGAAACGCCGCCTAGTTGCATAACTTACGACTTCAGGAAGTGCCATTCAGGTCTGTTTGTTTTTATCTATAGCACGAAACAACCGACGCTACCTCCTTTGCATTGGTAACGTTTATCGTGAGGCTCAACAAGGACTGAACGAAGACCGGCGATTTTGTCTTGACGTGAACTGCGGCGGCCCCCATCAATGAGTGATCGAGCATTGCGGTAGTTTTCTCTGCAGCTCCGCAACCGCTGCCTTGGTCGTGCGTGTTCTCGCGAGACGAAGATGTTGCAGATTCCCGAGAGTGCCAAGGGATACCAATCCAGCGTCGTTTATTTCCGTGCCGTCGAGTTCAAGATGTTTCAAGCCGCTCATTGCTCGAAGATGTTCCATCCCGGCATCTGTCACACCTGTATTGCTCAGTTGTAAAACGGCGATATTGTTAAGTTTTTGAAGAGACGCCAGCCCTTCATCAGTGATTTTGGTTCTGCCGAGGTATAACTTGTACAGGTGATCTAGATCGCGCAAGTGCCCCACGCCAATATCGCCCACTTCGGTATCGCAAAGTGATAGTTCACTCAGGGATTTATGAAATCGCAATGCTTTCATGCCTCTATCGGTTACCTTTGTCGTGGACACGTCCAGCGAAGCTAGCTTAGTCAGGTTAGCCAATAGCTCTAGACCGGTATCACTTACAGCCGTCTCGTAGAGCCCGAGGCTGGTGATGTTCGTAAGGCCTTGAATTTCGGCCACGCCAGCGTCAGACACGCGGGTGCAGTATAATTCAAGTCTTGCCAGTTGCTTGCAATTGCCAAGGCATTTCATTCCGTCATCAGTAACTTGCGTCTCTCCGAGGTTCAGGTCAACGAGCGCGTTAAGATGCTTCAAGTGCTCCAGCCCTGCGTCGCCGATCCGGTCGCCGAAGAGATTTAGCTGTCTTAGACGGGTTAATTGTTTTAGGTGTACCAAGCCAGAATCTGTTATTTGCGCGTCCGAAAGATCAAGCGATTCTAATTCGTGCAGACGGCTCAGATTCACCATGCCTGCATCGTCCATTCCTCCTCGATAACCAAATGCGATCTCCGTTACGTCTCTCGGTTCTTTCTCGCCCAGTTGACTCATGAACCACTTTAGGATGATATTCCGATCGACTAGGGTACTTCTGCTCGTGTCGTTCCAGTTGTCGTATTCGATGTGTGAAATGTGATACGGTGCTTTGCTTAGTGCCTCGATTGCGAGCCTCTGTTGCCTGAACAGTGACGCTTCGTGTAAAACCCATCCGAGTAGCAGAGAGACCGCTAGAGTCAGCAAGAAGAGACCCCGCACGCTGAAGCGGAGGAAACCGCATAGGGGGCGTTTCGTTTTGGGAGAATTGATCTTCATCCGTGATATTCTAACCTACGCGCCCGTTTGTCCCTATCGAAAACCCTGTCCTGATGGTTTTGGGACTCGAGAACGGTTTTGTGGCGGCGTGTTCGCGGGACGTGTGTGGACAATTGTGGCTGGCTGAAGACAATAAACGCGCACGCATTTGCCTGTCTCCTGCTCTCGGCGCGGGTCTTCCGTTTGGCCGCGTGAGGTGCGGAGTTTGATGAAGCCGGCAAAGTCAGGCCGCACGGGTGTATCGGTGATGCAAACCGCCAACCTGGGGAATCGAGCGCACCGGGCCGCGCTCGGGGTGCTCGACCTCGCGTGAATGGGGCGAGTTGCGGTCCAACGAGAGATGCGGTCGTGAGTTGGGGCAGGAAAAGGTGTCAGGAACCGATTCCGAATCGGTTCCTGACACCTTTTCCTGCCCGGAATCGGTTCCTGACACCTTTTCCTGCCTGACACCTTTTCCTGCCCGCTGGCTATGGTGGCGATCGCACGATGCGGCTGCTCTCGGGTTCGTGGTCGGCATTCCTACGTCGGCGGAAGTGGCCCCCGCCGCGGCTACTGTATCGCACCGGCCAGCGGTGTTCAACAAACTGCCGGGCGGGAAGGACTCGGCAGTGGCGTGTGGCCGGTACCGGGTTGCCGTGACCGTGAGGCCTGGAGTGCCTCAGACGAAAAATCGCATTCGTCGCCGCTGGCGACCCAAAACGCCGCTGAACTTGCGCCGTTTGCCCCGGCGTGTAAGGTCGCCGGCAGGGGTCGGTATTCCCTATAGCCGATCGGTGGTTTCCCGAGAGGAACGCCCCCCGGTGCGAAATTCGGGGGGGACAATCCGGTCGACGGGCGGTTCCCAGGGTATTGAACGCTGCACGCGGTGCGCCGACGTCTTTTTCGTTGGTGGCGCTGGGCAACTGGCAACGCGGGCGATGCCGCCGGATCGTACAAAAGGCTCGGGGTCGGCGAGAATTCGAGAAGAAAACATCATGTTGTGGCAGGTATGGTTTGCTTTGCGACCGAGCGCCCCTCGTCTGTATGACGCGGCTGGCGTATTATGGGGGCGGGGATCCAAGGGAAAGGTGCGGTTCGGATGGGCCGCAGTCATCGCGCCGGCGGCTGCAAGTGGCAATTTCAGGTTCAACCGTGTCCGTGGACGACTCACCGCTAACCCGAGCCAGCTTGCTGGTGCAGCTCCGCGACGGGGCCAACCACGGCGCCTGGCAGGAGTTCATGAAGCTGTATGGCCCGGTCGTCTACGGTTTCGCGCGCAAGCGCGGCCTGCAGGACGCCGACGCGGCCGATCTGATGCAGGACGTGATGCGTTCGGTTTCCAGCGCGATCGGCCGGCTCGACTACGATCGCAATCAGGGAACGTTCCGCGGCTGGCTGTTCACGATCACGCGCAACAAGGTCTTCAATTTTCTCTCGGCGCGCCGCATCCGCCCGCAGGGCTCCGGCGACACGACGACGAATCAATTGCTGGCTTCTGTAGCCCGACGCGAGCGACGATTCCGACGACTGGGAAGGGGAATATCAGCGGCGGCTCGCTGCGATCGCCATGGAGCGCGTCAAGAGCGAGTTTCAAGAAAACACCTGGCGGGCCTTCTGGCTGACGGCGGTCGAAGGGGTTGCGGTGACCGAGGTAGCCAGTCAGGTGGGCATTTCGCCGGGCGCGATCTATGTCGCCAAGAGTCGCGTGCTGGCGCGCCTCAAGGAAGAAGTGGAGACGATGCGCCGGCAGGAGGAAAGTTAGCATGAAGACGATCACGACCTGTCCCGGAACTGACGAACTCCGCGAGCTGCTAAGCGGCTCGCTGTCGGGCGAGCGCCAACACGAGTGCACGCATCACATGGACTCCTGCGGGTCCTGCCAGGCCAAGCTCGAGGAAGTTGCCACCGGCGGATCGAATCTTTCGCATGTGGTCAAGCACCTCGACGAGGCCGAGCCCATGGCCACGTCGGCCTACTGGCCGGCCTTGAATCGCTTGGATGCGGATATGCAGCACGCCTTGGAGCCGAAGGTCGTGGCGCGATCGCAGGAAGTCGCGTTGCATTTTCTCGAGCCGGCCACCGACACGGCCTATCTCGGGCGGCTGGCCCATTTCGACGTGATGCGCGTCCTGGGCCGCGGCGGCATGGGCCTGGTGCTCGAAGCCTTCGACTCGAGGCTGCAGCGCAACGTGGCGCTCAAGGTTCTCGATCCCGAGCTGGCCGGCGACGCGATCGCCCGGCAACGCTTCTGCCGCGAGGCCCGGGCGGCCGCGTCGATCACGCACGAAAATGTGGTCGCGGTGCATCAGGTCGAGAAGTCGGGCGATAAGGCCCTGCCCTACCTGGTCATGCAACTCATCGCCGGCGAATCGCTCGAGCAGCGGCTGACGCGAGAGAAAAAGCTGCCCTTGCGCGAGATCGTGCGCATCGGCATGCAGGCCGCACAGGGTCTCGCGGCGGCCCACGAGCAGGGATTGATCCATCGCGACATCAAGCCGGGCAACATCCTGCTGGAATCGCCGCAGGGCCGCGTGAAGCTGACCGATTTTGGCCTGGCTCGCGTCGCCGAGGATGTGAAGCTCACGACCACCGGATTCGTCACCGGCACGCCGCTCTACATGGCCCCCGAGCAAGCGCTGGGCGAACAGGCCGATCAGCGATCCGACCTGTTCAGTCTGGGCGCGATCTTGTACGAGATGTGCGCCGGCCAGCCCCCGTTTGCCGGCAATTCGGCGCTGGCCATTCTCAAGCAGATCGTGGACGCCAAACAACGTCCGCTGCGCGAACTGAACCCCGCAGTTCCCGAGTGGCTGGCCGAGACGATCGATCGCCTGCTGGCCAAGAAGCCGGCCGATCGCATCCAGACGGCGGCCCATCTCGCCGAGTTGCTCGAATTCCACTGGGCCCTGATGAAGACGTCGTCCGAGGACGTGCCGACCGTCTGCAAGGTCGCACAGCGCAAGCGGCACGATCCGCAACCGCTGGATCGCCGCGGGGGTCGGGGCCACGTTTCTCGCGCTGGGTTTGGTCGGCGGCGAGTTCTTGGCCCATCGAAACAGCCCGACGAGCGCAATCGTAACCGCAGCCGCCGCCGAGCCTCTGGCGGTGCTCAGCGCCAACGCCGGCGCGGTGTGGTCGGTCGCCTTCGATCCGACGAGCGACACGGTGGCGATGGCCGTCGAAGACGGCTCGGTGCGACTTTGGGATTGGCCGACCAAGAGCGTCAAATCGACGATCAGCGCTCATCGCGGCATCGTCTGGGCGGTGCGGTTTTCGCAGAACGGCCAGTTGCTGGCGACTGCCGGAGACGACGGCCTGATCAAACTCTGGAATCCTTCGCAACCGGAGCCGCTGCGCAGCTTCAAGCATCCCAACGCGGTCCGCGGATTAGCGTTTGCAAACGACGATCGGACACTGTTTGCCGGCGACCGCGAGGGAAATCTGCGCGTCTGGTCGCTGGACTCCGCGGAACCCGTGCTGGAGGCGCAACACGTCAGGCTCGGTGTACGCCGTCGCCATTTCGCCCAATGACGAAACCCTGGCGACCGCGGGCAGCGACAAGACCGTGCGGCTTTGGAACGCCAAAACGCTCACGCCAAAGTTGCCGTTGGAGGGGCATACCGGCCCGATTTACGGTTTGTCGTTCAGTCGCGACGGCCGACGACTGGCGTCGGTCGGCTGGGATAAAACGGTCCGCATCTGGGATGCCGGCAGCGGTCTGGTCCTGCAGTCCTGGGAAGGCCACGGGGGCGATATTTGGTCGGTCGCCTATTCGCCCGACGGCACCAAACTGGCGACTGGCGAAAACAACGGCAGCGTGAAATTGTGGGACGCCGAGACCGGAGAGCTGCTGGCCACCTACCTCGGTCACGAGACCGCGATCCACTGCGTCGTATTTCAACGCGACGGCAAGCGTCTGGCTTCAGGCGGTCGCGACGGCGCGGTGAGAATCTGGAAGGTCGAGTAACTCGGATGGATTCCGTGCGCCTCCGGCAAGCGATTTCGGACGGCGACGACTTCCGCGCTCTGGTCGACCCAGTTCGTAGGGTCCGCTGTGCGGATCAGGTGCGCCGAGTTTGACAAGGATGGTCCGCAGAGCGGACCCTACGAATGCGGCTGTGCCGGGCAGTCTCATGTGCGAATAATCCGTGTCGCGCATTGATGGACTACAACCTCAAGCGCGGCCGATATCACCAAAATGAGAAGCCCTGCCGAGAATACGACCCAATCGTGGCCGGCGCTGGCGCCGACGACTTCTAGCTTGGCGCCTGCGAATTCGCCGGTCGAGAAGTGCCCAACCGTTTTTGTGGTCGACGACGACGTGAACATTCGCGACGCGCTGTGTTTGTTGCTGCAGTCCGCAGGCATTCATGCCGAGTCATACGGCAGCGCGCAAATGTTTTTGGACGCTTACGATCCAGCTCGCCCGGGCTGTTTGCTGCTGGATGTTGGCATGCCCGGCATGAACGGCATCGAACTTCAGCAACGGCTGGCGTCGCGAAAACTCGGCCCGGCGATTATTTTTCTCACGGGTAACGGCGACGTTCCGACGGCGCTTCAGGCCGTGCGGACCGGCGCCATCGACTACCTCCAAAAACCGTTCAGTCTGCCCGTCCTTTTGGACCGCGTCCGCGAAGCGATTGTCCGCGATGCAAGAAATCGGCGCGAGCATTCGGAGTGCCAAGAGTTGGAGAGTCGCCGAGCGCGTCTGACGGCCCGCGAGCGCGAAGTGATGGGCCTGGTAGCCGCGGGACAAAACACCAAGGAAATTGCCGCGCGCCTGGGAATCAGCACAAAGACGGTCGACACCCATCGGGTTCGAGTGCTGGAGAAAATGCAGGTCGACAATCCCGTCGCGCTGACGCATTTGCTGCTCAGTGGCGAGCTGCACTGACCGCGATCGTAGGGCGGCCAGGCCTTGGCCCGGCGCCGGCTTCACACAACAGACTCGTGGGGCTTCGCGCGGTTCTGCAGAGGGATGTATGTCACCAGGGCGTCCAACAACGTGTCGAACGGAATGGGCTTGTGGAAGAAGTGCTCCACGCCCAGGGCCTTCATGCGGCGGACGTTCTGGCGATCGCGACACCCGGTCAGCACGATCACCGGAATATCGCGGGTGTCGGGCCGATTCTTGAGACATTGGACGACATACTCGCCTTGGCCCTGCGGCATCCGCAAATCGGTGATGATCACATCTGGTGGATCGGTCACGGCCAGCCAGATTCCTTGCGTGCCGAAGTAGCCCGTCGTGACGTTCACGTCGAACAATCGTAAACGCAGCGACAGGGCAATCGCAATCGCAGGATCGTCGTCGATGCTGAGGACCGTAGGCCAGGGTCGAGACGGATTCATGGTGATCATCGGGAGGTTCCTTCGTTATTGACAAGGTAATGACACTACCGGAAGTCGTTCCCCCACCGGCTCCGAACCACGGCCGCGGCGGACCGGAATACTCCGCAAAGGCTCGCCCATGCTTCAAGCTCCGGCCTGGGTCAAATCGCGGGCGACGTCGCAGGGCGCAGCGACGCCGGGCAAAGGTTCGCCGGCCGGCAACCGCAGCAATTCGCGGATGATTGGCTCCAACCTCGACCAGGTCTCGGTGCACTTCAGCACATAGTAGGCGTTCAGTTGCCAACAGCGGCGAACCGTCGCCGAGTCGGACTTGCCGGTCATGATGATAATGGGAATGTGGGCTAACTCGGGGTCTGCGGCGAGCATTTCGCAAGCGCTCAATCCGGTCCCGCTGGGCATTTGCACGTCGACGCAGGCCAGGCTGGGGGGCTCTCGGTGCATGCTGTTCAGCAGGTCGAGCGAGTTGTCGACCGTGCGCACGCTGAGCCCCAGAGCGCGGCAACGGCGAGACAATGCATCGACCAGATCGTGGTCGTCGTCTGCGATCAATATCGTGTGAGCGGACAACATGGTTTTCCCCTTTGGGTTACGAAGATTGCAGTTCAGCGTAAGATGGCGTGACTTCCGGTCTTGCCGCGCTGCTGGGTTGCGGTGGCTGCTCGTTCAGCAGCAGCCAGTATAAGCCCAATTGGCGCACCGCCTCGACGAACGCTTCGAACCCGACGGGTTTGCAAACATAGCTGTTGGCTCCCAGGCTGTAGCCTTCGATCAGGTCGCGATCCTCTCTCGACGAGGTCAAGATCACGACCGGCAGCAATCGCGTGCGCTCGTCCGCCCGCAGCCGCCGCAGCACTTCGAGCCCGTCGATCTTCGGCAGCTTCAGATCCAGCAGCACAATCTGCGGCCTTTGGGCCATATCGCGCCCGTGGTATTTTCCGGTGCCGAACAGGTAGTCCAGCGCTTCGGCGCCGTCGCGTGCCACGATGATGTCGTTTTGGATGTGGTTCTGTTTGAACGCTCGGAGCGTCAAGATCTCGTCGTCCAAATTGTCTTCAACCAGCAGGATGTCTCTTCCGATCATGATTTTCTCGCTCAAGCGTTTAGGGAAAAATAGAAGGTCGCTCCGCGGTCTTGCGCCCCGTCTGCCCAAACGCGTCCGCCATGCCGATGAATGATCCGCTGGACGGTCGCCAGGCCGATGCCCGTGCCGGCAAACTCCTCCATCGAATGCAATCGCTGAAAGACGCCGAACAGTTTCGCGGAGAATGCCGGGTCGAAGCCGGCGCCGTTATCGCGCACGAAGAACGCGTCGGCGCCCTGCTGGGCGCTGATGCCAAACTCGATCTTGGCCTGCGGACGTTTGCCGGTGAATTTCCAGGCGTTTCCCAGCAGGTTCTCCAGGGCCACGCGCAGCAACCGGGGGTCGCCCTCGGTCCGCACGTCGGGCGCGACCACGACGTCGACCCGGCGGTCTGGTTCTTGCTCTTGCAACTCCGCCACCACGGAGTGCACCACCTCGGTCAGGTCGACAGTCTCATGGGCCAGGTCGTGCGCGAAATCCTGGCCAGGCTCAGCAAGTCGTCGATCAATTGCCCCATTCGGTGCGTGGCCTTGATGATCCTGCCCAAATAGTTCTCCCCGTTCGCATTCAGCGTGTCCTTCGATTCTTCCAGCAGCGCCTGGCTGAAGCCGTTGATGGCCCGCAGCGGCGAGCGCAGGTCGTGGGACACCGAGTAGCTGAAGGCTTCCAGTTCCTTGTTGGCCGCCTGAAGTTGCGCCGTGCGGCGAGAAACCCGCTCCTCGAGTTCGGCGTTCAGGTGTCGCACTTCCTCTTGAGCTCTGTGATGTGCGGCCTGGGCTTGCTTGCGCTCCTGGTTCTCGCGTTGCAGTTGTTCGTTAACCAGCGCCAGTTCGGCGGCCCTCTGGCGGATCATTTTTTCGGCCCGGTGTCGCTCTGCGACCTCGCTGGAGATGACGGTCAGCGAGACCGTGATGAGGCCTAGGGCCATGAAACAGCCGATCAGTATCATGAAGGCCGACCACCAGCCGGCGTCGTTGAACCCGCGCGAGAACTGGATAAGAAGGTCTTTCCCGCGTGCATCGATCGTGCTGGCGAGCGCACGCATGTCGTCCATCGCTTGCTTTCCGTCGTCGGTGCGAACGACATCCATCGCGGCGGCCAGGCCCTGCTCGTCGTTGAGTGCAATCGTCCTTTTCAGTTCCGCTAGCTTTTCGTTGGCCAGGCGGACAAACTGATCGACATCCGGCTTGATTTCTGGTCGTTTCGCCGACCAGCTTTGCAGAGAGGCGATTTGGGCCCCAATCGTTCGAGTCGCCGAATCATAGGGATCGAGATACTTCTTATCCTGGGTGAGCAAGTAGCCGCGCTGTCCCGTCTCTGCATCCTTGAGCGTCGAGAGCGCTTCGGTCGTGGATTGAACGCTTTCGCTAAAGTCTGCCGTTCGCCGGCCGAGTTCCAAGAGCTGGCTGATCGAATACAGAGCGCCCGTGGCGAATGCGATCTTGATCAGCACCGCCAGGCCGAAGCAGCAGCGGATTTTGTTGATCAGCGACGACTTCGTTCTGGCTGGCGCCGCGGGCCAGCTCAGGTCGTCGGGCAACATCGCGTTGGGTTCCGGCGAAAACATGGTGATTCTCTCGGGATATCAATTCGCCGCCGCGGCTGCTTGCCGCTGGGCCGGCTCGCCATGGCCGGAAGGTTCTGTGACCTGTTGCAGCACTTGCAGAAGCTCGGCGCCCCGGTATGGTTTGGCCAGGAAGAACCGGGCACCCGCGTTGAGCGCCGTACGTTGATCGCACAAACTGGCGGACAGCATGATGACGGGCACCGGACGCGTATCCATGTCTTCTTGCAGCAGCTTGAGCACCGCCAGGCCGTCGAGGCCCGGCATGCGAACGTCGAGCAGGATCGCGTCGGGGCGGATGCACCCGAGACTTCGCAGCGCATCGGCGCCGTTGTAAGCGGCGCACGTCTCGTAGCCCGCGGCACGCAGCCGAACGGTCGTGCCGCGAACGATTTCTTCATCGTCGTCGACGATCAGTATTGTTCGGCCGTTTTTTATCACGCGATCCACCGTTCGGTTATGCGTTTCTGGACGTTGACGCGATCCCGTCGCGAACGGTTGCCGCTAGACTTGGACCGTTTCCGCCGCCTGCACGAGCCGGCCGAACTCGGCCAGTAGTTCGCCTGACGCAGCGGGCATGTTCCAACTGCCCTCGCTCATGAGCTTGAGCGCCGGCAGAGCGCCGCGCGGCCGATTCCGGCTCACGCCTTCGAGCATTTCTGCGGCCCGAGCGCAAAATGCATCGACGCCCCCGGAGCCCGTGGCCAGCACGATCAGCCAGCGGTCCGGATCGACGCGGAACAGCAGATCGTCTGCCCGCAGGACGTCGTTGAGCACGGCTTGAATTTCGTCGCCGGTCTGCGTGTCCCCCGCGGCCAGAACGGAAGCACTCAGCAGCGAAACGGAGAACTCCCCGCTGTTGTGTTCAATCAGGCGGTCGAGGCTCCGCGACACAACGTCGAGCGGATCGGCCAGCGGCAGCGTGAAGGAGAAGGTGCTGCCCTTTTTGGGCGTGCTTTCGACCGTCAAGTGACCAAAGTTCAGGTCGACGAGCTCCTTGGCGATGCAAAGTCCCAAGCCGAATCCGCTGGTGCTTTGGCGGGGATGATTTCCCACCTGCTTGAAGCGTCGGAAAATGGCCTCGAGATGTTCCGGCTCGATCCCTCGTCCGTTGTCGGTAACGCTGACGACGATATTCCTGGCAGCTCGATCGGAGCGGACCCGCACGTTGACGTGCCCGTGGTCTCCGCAAAACTTGATGGCATTGACCACCAGGTTGACGATGACCCGGCCGATTTTCTCAGGGTCGCAGTACACGGCCGGCAAATCCGGAGCGACGGCGAATTCGAGCGTCTTGCCCTGCGACTGGGCCTTGCGCTCGAGCGTCTGGCGCAGACCGTCGATAATGCCGGCCAGGCCGCATTGCGTGCGCGACATGACGAGCAAGCCGGCATCGAGCCGGCTGCCGTCGAGCATGTCGTCGACCATTCGGTTCAGGTCGTCGGTCCGATTTTCGATCACGTTCAGAAACTCTGCCTGCTCCTCGTTTACCGGCCCCAGCACCTCCCCGCGGATCAAGGAGGTGTATTCTTTGATGACCGTCAGCGGGGTGCGGAATTCGTGCGAGACATTTTCCACGAAGTGCTCGGCGGTCTGGCAAAGTTCGGCCAATCGCCGATTCTTGCTCTTGAGCAACTTGTGGCTGGTTTCGAGTTGCTCCAGCAGCCGTTGCGTCTCGGACGTTTTTTGCCGATGTATGGCGTAACGGATCGCACGCACCAGGGTCTCGGCGGGCGCCTTGTCGAGCAGCCGGTCCTTCACCAGGTAGTCCTGGGCACCAAGATCCAGGGCCTCGGTCGCCGCCGCGTCGCTGTCGTTGCCGGTCAACAAAACGATGGGAATCTTGGGGCTGTGCCGCCGAATGCGCAGCACCGTGTCAAGCCCGTAGCTGTCCGGAAGCGACAGGTCGACCAGGGCCACGTCGAACGTGCCGCCGGCCATTTGCAGCAGCGCCTCCGACAGATTGCCGACCCAATTCACGTGGAACTGGCCGGTTGTTTTGTCCAACGCCCGTCGCACCAGAGTGGCGTCGGCGTCGTTGTCCTCCACCAGCAGCACATGGATTGGTTCGGTCTTCATCGTTCCTCCGGACGCCCCAGGTTCTATGCGAATGACGGCTCTGACCCGAGTGCGTAGTTGCCCATGCCAAGCATGCATCGCAAACGCCGGAATGCCAATCAGAAAATTCCTGATGCCAGGGGCCGCGCGTTCGACGGTCCGTCGATTCCGGTTGCCGGTGACATCAGGAAGTTCCTGATACGCGCTCCTCAAGAAGTCGTTGTAGCTTTCAGAAGCCTGGATTGATCATCCCGCGGGCCGGGGAGTTGCTGGCACTATTCTTGGGAGGCGACCTGGTTTGCATGAGCACGAACATGGCGAAACGTACCATCTTGATCGCCGAAGACGACTTCGACCTGGTGCGGTTTCTGACCACGGAGTGCCGCTCGCTGGGCTTCGACGTCTTCCGGTCCTCCAACGCGCTGCACGCGCTTTCGGGCGCCCGCCGGGTGAATCCTGCGTTGATCGTCCTCGACCTGAACATGCCGGGCGGCAACGGACTGTCGGTCTGCGAAATGCTCGCCAGCGATCACGAGAAGAGCCGCGTTCCCATCATTATCATGAGCGGCCAGACCGACACCGACACGATCCGCCGCTGCAAACTGGCCGGCGCGCGGTTTGTGGCCAAAGGACCCCGCTTGTGGCCCGAGCTGGCCGCGGTCATGTGCGACTGCCTGAGCGTCAAGCCGCCGCCTGCCCGCATCGACACGATCCAAATCTCGGCCGAGCCCCCGCTTGCACAGCCTTCGGACGAGTCTGCGT
This sequence comes from uncultured Planctomycetaceae bacterium, assembly GCA_963793635.1. Classification (GTDB taxonomy): domain Bacteria; phylum Planctomycetota; class Planctomycetia; order Pirellulales; family PALSA-1355; genus CAWCAX01. The sequence goes on along the minus strand of CAWCAX010000004.1, from coordinate 954,477 downwards.
GTTCGCAACCGCCGGCCAGCGACCGCGAGGTGCCTGGCCGCCGCCCCAGGATTCTTTCGATCGACGACGACCCCGAGATTTCGAAGATACTCAAAATTCGCCTCGAGCCTCTCGGCATCGAAGTCTTTCGGGCTTTCAGCGGCATGCAGGGGTTTTGGTCCTGTCTCGACGTTCGGCCCGAAGTGATCATTTCGGATCTGCAAATGAACGATGGCGACGGGGACTATGTTTTACACCGTTTGCGGACCCATTCGGTGACCCAGAACACGCCCGTGATCATCTTGACGGGCCAGACGAATCCGGCCATCAAACGGCAGCTTCTCAGTCAAGGCGCCGAAGCGTATCTGACCAAGCCATTGGTGATGGACGAACTGTTGGGACATTTGCGGTCTTTGTTGCGCCTGGGAGCGGATTCGGTGGGGGGCTGAGCGCGGCGGCGACGGCGACGCCGCCGCGCAAGAACGGGCCGGCTGGCGGGCCGTTCACGACTTTTCGAAGAGGAAATGGCAATGCGATGGAATCAGCGCCAGTGCGCTTTCACTAAATTGCGATTGGAGCTGGGCGTGCTGGTTTGCAGCATCCGGTTGGCTGGTCGCCGCATCGCAAGAATCTTCGCGATTCGGCTTGCCCTGCCAGGAGAGTCAGCTCGGCGTGGCGCCGCGGGCCAGGCGCCTGCCGAGGAATCGCAGTCTTGAGCCTGCCCCAATATTCGCGTTTAGAAATTACTGCGTGCGCAGGGAGCCAGATTCATGTTTGATTTCTTTGCCCACTTGTTCGATACCGACGGGTTTCCGCCGCGCTGGCATTGCGGCGATTGGACCGCGGGGACCGGGTGGCTGCATATTCTTTCCGATATCGGCATTTGGTCTGCTTATGTTTCGATCCCGATCGTGATCGGCTATTTTCTGCTGCGTCGCAGAACGTTGCCCTTCCGCGGCATTGTCGCCTTGTTCGCGGCCTTCATCCTGGCCTGCGGCAGCACGCACCTGATGGACGCCGTTATTTTCTGGTGGCCTGCCTACCGACTATCCGGGATCATGAAATTGGCGACCGCGGTGCTCTCGTGGACGACCGTGATTGCTCTGATGTGGATGACGCCGAAGGCGCTGGCCATGCGCACTCCCGAGGAGCTCCAGCATGAAATCGACGAGCGAAAGCGCGCCGAGATAGTATTGGCCCAGAGGGATGAACAGTTGCGACAGTCGCAAAAGCTGGAGGCCGTGGGCTCGCTGGCCGGCGGCATCGCTCACGAGTTTAACAACCTGCTGCAAGCCATTCGGGGATATACCCGATTCGCCATGGAAGGCTTGCCGGCGAGCAACCCGCGATACCAGGACCTGGAACAGGTACTCCAAGCGTCCGCTCGGGCGGCGCTGCTGACCGAGCAACTCCTGGGCTTTAGCCGCAACCAGGTGTTGGACCGAGGCGACGTCGATCCGCGCGACGTGATCAACGATCTGGGGCAGATGCTGCGCCCTTTGATCGGCGAGCAAATCGACTTCGAGGTCGCGCCGGCCCAGGCCATGGGCTCGCTGCATGCCGATCGGGGACTTTTGCAGCAGATGTTGCTTCACCTCTGCATCAACGCCCGAGACGCCATGCCCAACGGCGGACGTTTGGTCCTGAAGGCACAGCGCGTCGAACTCAGCCAGAGCTACTGCGAAGTCTACCCGGCCGTCAAACTTGGCACTTACGTCCTGTTTTCGGTCGCCGATACGGGCTGCGGCATGTCTGCAGACGTGCGGGAGCGCATTTTCGAGCCCTTCTTCACCACCAAAGGAGTCGGTAAGGGAACTGGCCTGGGACTGGCCATGGTCTATGGCTGTGTGCAGCAGCATGGAGGCATGATCAATGTTTACAGCGAAGTTGGCATCGGCACGACGTTCAGGATCTATCTGCCCATCACCACGGACGTCGACTCCACCGTCCTGGATCAAGCGATTAGCCCCCCGGTGGGAGGAAAAGAGACCATCCTACTCGCCGAAGACGAGCCGCTGGTGCGCGATCTGGCAGAGCGCATTCTCACCCGGGCCGGCTATTCGGTGCTGGTTGCGGCCGACGGGGCCCAGGCGGTGGAGCTGTTCGAAGCCCATGCCGAAGTCGTTTCCCTGGCATTGTTCGACGCGATCATGCCGATCCTGACCGGTCACGAGGCTTACGATCGCATCCGGCTCAGAAATCCCCGCCTGCCGGTCGTATTTTGCACCGGTTACGACCCCGAGACCGGTCAGGTCCAGGATCTTGTGGACGAAGGAGTGCGCGTTGTGCAAAAGCCGTTCGATCCCGATGAGCTGTTGCGCGTCGTGCGCGAGGTGCTCGACCGCCGACGGCTGCCGGAGGCATCGCCATGCACCGCCTGAGCCGCCGCATTGCAAGACAGTTGCTCCTCGTCGTCGTCACTTCGATGGAGGTCCTGTGAAGTCATCGCCGCATTCCGAGAGAGACTGCCAGGACGTTGCCGCGCGGCTGGTCCAAGACCAGCTCGCATCAATTGCCCGCCAGACCGACCGGATGTTTGCGCTGCTGATGGGCCTGCAATGGGTTGCCGCAGTGGCTGCGGCGCTTTGGCTTTCGCCACGGACCTGGTCGGGCACGCACAGCGCGGTTCACCCTCACGTTTGGGCTGCCGTATTTTTGGGCGGTGCGCTGGCGCTGTTTCCAATCTATCTCGCGGTGAGGCACCCGGGCAGCGCGCTGAGCCGGCACACGATCGCGGTGGCCCAGATGCTCTGGTCGGCATTGCTGATCCATCTTACCGGTGGCCGCATCGAAACGCACTTTCACGTGTTCGGTTCTCTGGCATTCCTGGCCTGTTACCGGCGCCCCTCCGTGCTCTTGACGGCGACGGTCGTCGTGTTGCTCTACCACGTAATCTTTGGTCAGTGGTGGCCGCAATCGATTTACGGCAGCCCAACGGTAAACGTCTGGGAAACGTGCGAACACGCCTTTTGGGTTTTGTTCGAGGACATTTTCCTCTGGTTGTCCATGCGTCGCAGCCTGTTCGACAAGCGCAAGCTTGCTGACCATCAGGCGCGCATGGAACATGACCATGAGTTGACCGAGCACGAAGTCCAAGTGCGGACCCGGGAACTCAACGTTGAAATCGCAGATCGCAAGCAGTTGCAGGCGGAGCTCGAGCAAAGGGACGAGCAATTGCGGCAATCGCACAAGCTCGAGGCCGTGGGCTCGCTGGCCGGAGGCATTGCTCACGAATTCAATAACCTATTGCAGGCCATTCGCGGGTACACCAAGTATGGCATGGAGGGACTTTCGCCCGACGAATGCCGCTATCAGGACTTGGAACAAGTCATCAAAGCCGCGGACCGAGCGGCGGCGCTCACTCGCCAACTCTTGGGCTTCAGCCGCCGCCAGGTGCTGGAACGTGTCAATCTCGACCCGCGCGAGGTGATCACGGAACTGGCCCAAATGTTGCGCCCGTTGATCGGCGAGCACATCGAATTGGAGGTCGCACCGGCATCGGCCATGGGCGTGCTGCACGCCGATCGGGGTCTACTACAGCAGATGTTGCTGAATCTCTGCATTAACGCCCGAGACGCCATGCCCGACGGAGGCCGATTGGTCCTGAAAACCGAGCGCGTCGACCTCAACGATCGATACTGCGAATTCCACCCGATGGCAAAGCCCGGCGCCTACCTGCTGTTTTCGGTGGCCGATACCGGATCCGGCATGTCCCCGGAGGTCAGACAGCGGATCTTCGAGCCGTTTTTCACCACCAAGGGGGTTGGCAAAGGAACGGGCCTGGGACTGGCCATGGTCTATGGCGGTGTGCAACAGCACGGGGGCATGATCAACGTTTATAGCGAAGTTGGCCTTGGCACGACGTTCCGGATCTACCTGCCCATCACCGTGGGCATCGACGCCTCTCTAGACGAACAGCCGACGGAACGCACGTCCGGCGGCCAAGAGACGATCTTGATTGCCGAAGACGAACCGATCGTCCGGGATCTGGCAGTGCGAATCCTCACCCGAGCCGGCTACTCGGTGCTGGTCGCGAGCGACGGGGCCGAAGCCGTCGAGTTGTTCGAAGCCAACGTAGACGCTGTTTCTATGGTGCTGCTCGACGCGGTGATGCCGAAGCTGACCGGTCACCAGGCCTATGCTCGCATTCGGCTTACGAATCCCAATTTGCCGGTTGTGTTTTGCACCGGCTACGATCCCGATACCGGGCAGATCAAGGTTCTCGTGGACGAAGGAGTGCGCGTCGTGCAAAAGCCGTTCGATCCCGATGTGCTGTTGCGCGTCGTGCGCGAGTTGCTCGACGCGCAGCAACCACTGGAGGTGTCGCCATGCACGGCTTAAACCGACAGGCTCCCGCCCAGTTGCTCGTTGTCGACGACGATAATTCCGTCCGAGACCTCCTCGCGCTGGCTCCGAGACGAAGGTTATTCCTGCACGACGGCCAGCAGCGCCGCCGACGCCTGGACGCACCTTCAGCAGCACTCCGTCGACCTGGCGACCCTCGACATTTCAATGCCCGGAGGCTCGGGACTCGATCTCTTGGACCAGGTCCGCCAAACGCTGCCGGACACCGCCGCCATCATGCTGACCGCCGAGGGCGATACGGCCAAGGCAATCCGGGCGTTGACCGCGGGCGCGTACGGTTACCTCATCAAGCCCGTCGAGCGGCAGGAGTTGCTGATACAAGTCGCCAGCGCGCTCGAGCGGCAGCGATTGGTGATCGAGAACCGCCAGTACCTGCACGAGCTCGAGGCCAAAGTGCGCGAGCAAACCCGGGACATCCGCCGGGCTCACGAGGAGACCATTCATCGGCTGGTCAAGGCATCGCTGTACCGGGATGAAGAAACGGGAGCCCATATCAAACGCACCGGCTGGTACAGCGAGTTGCTGGCGGCGACGATCGGCTGGGACGGCGAGCGTGTGGAGCAGATTCGCCTGGCGGCGCCGATGCACGACATCGGCAAGATCGCCATTCCCGATGCCATCCTGTGCAAGCCGGGCAGGCTTACGCCCGATGAGTTTATCACCATGCAGACGCATGCCCGACTCGGCGCCAAGCTGCTCGGCGGATCGCAATCGCCGGTGCTGCGCATGGCGCACGAGATTGCCCTGGCTCACCACGAGCGTTGGGATGGGAGCGGATATCCATCGGGCCTGCGAGGGACCGAGATTCCCGAGGCGGCACGGATCGTGGCCATTGTCGACGTCTTCGATGCGCTGATTCACGACCGCGTCTACCGACCCGCACTGCCTGAGGCAGAAGTTCTAGAAGCTCTTCGGGCGGGCCGCGGCACGCATTTCGACCCTGAACTGCTGGACGTTTTCATGTCGTTGCTCCCGGAGATGTACGCCATCGCAGCAGCGGTGACGGATGTCGACCAAGACGACGAGGAGCTGCCGGAATTCGGCACGGATCGGGCGCCGACTCGAGCGGCGCCCTGTCGCGTGCCGGAGCGATTCATCCGAAGCAAGGAGTGTTGAGCCGATGGCCATCCGTGAATATAAGGCCTTGGTGGTCGATGACGAGCCAGCGTTGCGAATGATGACGATCCGTGCGCTTTCCCCGCAACGGCATTGCCTGCGAGGCGGCCAGCGACGGTCGGCCGCCCAGCCAGTTAGCGGCTGCCAGGCATAACGACGTGGTCCTTACGGACCTTTGCATGCCAGAAATGAACGGGCACTCGCTGGCCATCGAACTGCGGGCCCGCCAAAGCCGGCCGGCGGTCGTCAACTGCCTGGGTGTCGCCGCGGAGCAAGCCGCAGAAATTCTTGGGCCCGGTTCCTGTCAGGTACTGGTCATCGATTCGGCCGATTCGGCTTATCGGCAGCTCGGCACAACCGTGGCCTTGCCGCAGAGTTGCGGAGCGATCCGCTCGGCCTGCTGGGAAGTGGCTTATCCCAGGGTCACCCCGGGCACGGCCGATCTTGCGGCACCAGGATGTGCAGCCGTTAACCGGTAGTTTGCCGCCGCTAGCTGCAGAAGATATACTCAGGATCCTGCTGCTTACTGCCCGCACGACATCCCACCGCTACGCTCGGCCGGAGATCGGCTCATGCGCCAAGGTCCAGGGCGTTGGTTCGTATTCTGGCTGCTGAGCGCCGGTGTTGCCTCCGCACAGCAACCCGCGGCGCAGTTTTCTTACGAGCGAGACATTCGCCCGATCCTGAAGAGCCATTGCTTCGCCTGCCACGGCGAAGCCGATGAGCTCAAGGGCGGACTCGATCTGCGGTTGCGCAGACTGCTTGTCGCGGGCGGCGACTCGGGGGCCGCGATCACGCCGGGCGAGGCGGAGAAAAGCTTGCTCGTCGAGCGGATCTCGGCGGGCGAAATGCCGCCGGGCGACAAGAAGCTCAGCGCCGAACAAATCGCGACGATCACCCGCTGGATTGCCGACGGCGCCGCCACTTCGGCTCCCGAACCCGACAAGCCGACCGACGACGTCACGGCCGAGGAACGGCAGTTTTGGGCGTTCCAAAGCGTCGCGCGGCCCGCCGTGCCGCCGGTGCAGCATGCCGATCGTGTGCGCACGGCGGTGGATTCGTTTTTGCTGGTCCGGCTCGAAGAGCAGCAATTATCGTTTTCGCCCGAAGCCGAAAAGCTGAGCCTGCTGCGCCGGGCCACGTTCGATTTGATCGGCCTGCCACCCACGCCGGACGAAGTCGACCAGTTCCTGGCCGACGCCGCGCCGGACGCCTACGAGCGGCTGATCGATCGGCTGCTGGCCTCGCCTCGATATGGCGAGCGCTGGGCCCGGCATTGGCTCGACGTGGCCGGCTATGCCGACTCGGAAGGCTACACGGCCGACGATCCGGTTCGCCAACACGCCTTCAAATATCGCGATTACGTGATCCGGGCCTTCAACGACGACAAGCCTTGGGACCAGTTCATTCAGGAGCAATTGGCGGGGGACGAGATGGTTGCTCCCCCTTACGAGAATCTTTCGCCGGCCGATTTGGACAAGCTTGTCGCCACCGGTTTTCTGCGAACCGCCCCCGACGGCACGGGCGCCGAAGGCGTGGATCAAGCCGTGGCTCGCAACCTGGTGATGTCCGACACGATCAAGATCGTGTCCACTTCGTTGTTGGGACTAACAGTGGGTTGCGCCCAGTGCCACAACCATCGATACGACCCAATCTCGCACGTCGACTACTATCGCCTGCGAGCGATCTTCGAACCGGCCTACGACTGGATGAACTGGCTGACGCCGCGCGACCGTCTGATCTCGCTGTTCACCGCGGCCGATCGCCAGCGCGTGAAAGAAATCGAGGCCCAAGCCGTCCGGCTGGAACAGCAGCGCACGGCGAGTCAGCAACGGCATTTCGACCGTGTTTTCGAGCAGGAGCTCGCCAGGCTGCCGGTCGACCTTCAAGAACCGATCCGCACCGCCCGCAATCTGCCGGCGGACCAACGCACGCCGGAACAGGTTCAACTGCTCGAGCGCTATCCCGACCTCAACATCACGGACGCAATCTTGACCAAGGCCGATCCGGCCGCCGCGGACGAGCTGAAGCAGATGAACGAGCAAATCGTGGCGCTCCGCGCGACAAAGCCCGTCGAGGACTTCGTTCGGGCCTTGACGGAACCGCCTGACCATCAGCCGCAGACACATTTGTTCAACCGCGGAGACCATACCCAGCCCAGGCAGGCCGTTGCCCCGGGCGAGCTGGCCGTGCTCTGCCCGCAGGCCGAGAATCCCGTTCCGCCGGACGATCCGGAGCTAGTGACCAGTGGCCGCCGCCTGAACTATGTGCGCTGGCTGACAAGTGGCCGGCACCCGCTGACCGCGCGCGTGCTGATGAATCGCTTCTGGATGCACCATTTCGGGCACGGCATTGTCGATACGCCGGGCAACTTCGGTCTCTTGGGCAGCCGGCCCACGCACCCCGAGCTCTTGGACCATCTGTCCGCCGAATTCGTGGCCGGCGGTTGGCGCTTGAAACGCATGCATAAGCTGATCATGACTTCGACGGCCTATCGGCAATCCTCGCAGCGCGACGCGGCCGCAGCCACCGTCGATCCGGACAATCGGCTGTATTGGCGGATGAATCCCCGCCGGCTCGACGCCGAGGTGCTGCGCGACTCGCTGCTGGCCGCGGCGGGCGTGATCAACCTGAAAATGTACGGGCCCGCGGTGCCGGTGATGGAGGACGACGTCGGGCAAATCGTGATCGGCATCGAGAACAAGACGGGCGAGGGCATTCCCGGCCCTGTTCTGCCGCTGCATGGCGAGGAGTTTCGCCGCAGCGTCTACATTCAAGTTCGCCGCAGCCGTCCTTTGGCCATGCTCGACACCTTCGATTTACCGGTGATGGAGCCCAACTGCGAGCTGCGCAGCAGTACGACCGTGGCGCCGCAATCGCTGCTGCTGATGAACGGCAGCGACGTGCTTGACCTTGCCGCGCACATGGCGGACCGGCTGAAACAGGCCGCCGCCCAAGACATTGCGGCGCAGGTGCTGCTGGCCTGGCGTTTGGCCTACAGCGAGCAGCCCGACCCGCGGCAGTTGCTGGCGGCAACCGCGTTCGTCCGTGAGCAGTCCGAGCATTTCGCCGCCAACCCGCTGCGCGACGGCAACGGAAAGTTGCTGCCGGGCGAAGACGATCCGCAATTGAAAGCCGTCACGTTGTTTTGCCAGGCCTTGATGACGTCCAACCGTTTTTTGTATATCGATTAGCCAGGCGTCCGCGCCGGTGCGCTCCATCGAAAAAGCGCGTCGCGGGCGCGAGACGAACCGTTTGCCCCGCGGAGCACCAGCCATGTCCATCAGCCCTGTCGACCGGCGCCGGTTTCTGAGCAGCGGGACGCTGGGCATCGGCTCGTTGGCGCTGGCCTGGCTGCTCGAGCGGGACGGCTTGCTGGCCGCGCCGCCGCGACCGGAGCTTGAACCGCAGCAGTTCGATTTGCGCCCAAGCAGCCTCCGCTGGCGGCGCAGGCCAAAGCGATGATCTCGCTGTTCATGCAAGGCGGTCCGAGCCATCTTGACTTGTTCGACCCCAAACCGACGCTCACACGGCTCAACGGCACCAATTTCACCGGCGAGATCCGCTACGACAGCCTGAAGGAGGCCAGCGCCGAAATTCTGGCCAGTCCCTGGAAATTCGAAAAACGGGGCCAATCCGGCATGGAAGTTTCCGAGTTGCTGCCGCACATCGGCCAGATCGTCGATGACATCACGCTGATTCGTTCGATGCACACCGGCGTCAACAATCACGAACAGTCGATCTATGCCCTCAACTCCGGCCGCCCCGTGCCGGGCCGGCCGGCGCTGGGCAGTTGGCTGACCTACGGCCTGGGATCCGAAAGTCAGGACCTGCCAGCCTTCGTCGTGCTGACCGATCCCGACGGCTTGCCGGTGGTCGGTCCGTCGCAATGGTCCAATGCCTGGTTGCCCCCGATGTTTCAAGGGACGGTCGTGCGGCCGCGCGAGCCGCGCATCTCGAATCTGGATCCGCCGCCGCGGCTGAAGGGGCGGCCGCAAGAGCGTTACTTGCAATATCTGGCCGAACTGAATCGCGAGCATCTGGAATTGCACTCGCGCGAAAACGAGCTCGAAGCGCGGATCGCCAGTTACGAGCTAGCGGCCCGGATGCAAACCGCGGCCAAGGCCGCGCTCGACATCAGCGACGAATCCGCCGCCACCCGCGCGCTGTACGGCTTGGACGATCCGGCAACCCAGGATTACGGCACGCGCTGCCTGATCGCCCGGCGCCTCGTCGAGCGGGGCGTGCGCTTCGTGCAAATCTTCACCAGGAATCAATATTGGGATCATCACGGCCAACTGCGCACGCTGCTGCCCGCCGCTTGCCTCAAAACCGATAAGCCGTCGGCCGCGCTGGTGCGGGATCTCAAGCAGCGTGGGCTGCTGGACAGCACGCTGGTTCACTGGGGGGGCGAGATGGGGCGACTACCGGTCATCCAGCGGGGCGGCGACGGCGACCGCGTCGGCCGCGACCACAATACCTACGGATTCAGCATGTGGCTGGCCGGCGGCGGCGTCCGCGGCGGCTACGTGCACGGCAGCACCGACGAGTTCGGGCACAAGGCGCAGGAATCGCCGGTCAGCCACTTCGACTATCACGCCACGCTGTTCCATTTATTTGGGCTCGATCCCCAGCGGCTCACCTTCGCCCGCAACGGTCAGCAGCAATCGCTGCTCGACAATCAGCCGGGCAAGATCGTGGACGCGATTCTCAAGGCCGCATCCAGCGGCACGCCGCAGGGGCAATCCTGAGACTCGGCTTGAGCTGGACACTGGATGGCTTCAGGAGAAGCGTGCCGCAAAGAAGAAAGCCCTTGGGCCGTCCGGCCAAAGGGCTTCCTGTCGCGTCAGTCGGGGCGACATGATTCGAACATGCGACTTCCAGCTCCCAAAGCTGTGCTCTACCAGGCTGAGCTACACCCCGAAGATTGAACACGGCCCGGCCGGCCGCGACGTGCTTGGTATCCTATCAACGCCCTGCAGCCAAGGCAAATCGGCAAGACGCCGCAGCCGCCGCTTGCTTGCGGTGCGGCCGGCAACAGCGTGCCTGTCGTTCCGCTCATTTGCCGATGATCGAGCGATAGTAGTCGATCGAACGGCGCAGACCCTCTTCGAAACCGACTTGCGGCTCATAGCCCAACCGCTGGCGAGCTTGGGTGATGTCGGCCAGGCTCTCGCGCACGTCGCCCGCTCGCGCGGGCGCATGATTCGGCGTCACTTGGGTGCCGAGCAGTTCGTTGAGCATGGCAATCAACTCGAGCAGCGTGGTGCTGCGGCCGTTGGCCACGTTGAACACCCGACCGGCCACGCCCGGCGCGTCGGCCGCCAACAGGTTGCCATGCACCACGTTGGCCACATAGGTGAAATCGCGCGATTGTCCGCCGTCGCCGTAGATCGTCGGCCGCTTGCCCGCCAGCAGCGCCGTGATGAATAGCGGAATCACCGCCGAGTATTGGCTGTCTGGATCCTGCCGCGGACCGAACACGTTGAAGTAACGGATCGCCACGGTCTCGAAACCGTAGGTGGCCGTGAACGCCTGGCAGTAATATTCGGCCGCCAGCTTGGCCACTCCGTAGGGCGAGATCGGCGCGGGCAGATCGGTCTCGCGCTTGGACGATGTCGGCTGATCGCCGTAGGCGCTGCTCGAGGCCGCATAGACCAATCGCCGCACGCCCGCCCGGCGGGCCTGGTCGAGCACGTTCAGCGTGCCGGTGACGCAGGCCGCGTTGGTATCCAGCGGATGCTCGACGCTGCGCGGAACGCTGGCCAGGGCCGCATCGTGAAATATGCAGTCCACGCCGCGCACCGACTTGGCCACCGCTGCCGGGTCGACGACGTCGCCCTCGATGAATTCGATGCAATCGGCGAACGGCTTCAGGTTGGTCAGATGTCCGGTGCAGAGGTTGTCGAGCACCCGCACCTTGTCCCCACGGTTGACCAGGGCCTCGGCAATGTGCGAGCCAATGAAACCGGCCCCGCCCGTGACTAAAAACGTCCGCATGATGGTTACCTGTGAGAACTGGATCCGTCCGGAATGTTCGCGATTCTAAACCATAGCCCGCCGGTCGGGAAAGCGGAACCGGCCCATGGCGCAATGGCCCTGGCAGGGCGTCGAAAGAGCGGCGATGTATAACGGGTGCCCGGCTTCTGTTGACCCCTTTCCCAGGGGCGGGTGAGGCGGGACAATTGAGCCCGGGCTCACCCGCTGGAAAATGCGGTCGCCCCGGCAACAGTTCTCGCGAGAGCAACCCGATGGCCTGGATCCAGCGTAATCTGCAATTGCGTCCGCGGGCACGCGGTTTTCATCTGATTACCAACGACGTTCTCGACGCACTGCCGGAGCTGGGCTCGATCCGGGCCGGGCTATTGCACGTCTTCATCCAGCACACCTCCGCGTCGCTGGCGGTCAACGAGAACGCCGACCCCGACGTGCCGCGCGATTTGGAAACGTCGCTCAATGCGATCGCGCCCGAGGACTTCGACTATGTCCACACGGCCGAAGGGCCCGACGACATGCCGGCCCACGTCAAAGCGATTTTGATCGGCTCGACCGTATCGGTACCGATCCAGCAGGGACGCCTGGCGCTGGGCACCTGGCAGGGCATCTATCTGTGCGAGCACCGTAACCGGGGCGGCGCGCGGCGATTGGTGCTGACCGTGCAGGGGGAGTAGGGGGGAAATTCGGAATTCGGAAATGGGAATTCGGAACGGAGAACGGGGAACGGGGAACGGGGAACGCGGAACGGGGAACGCGGATTATCGCGCGCTGCTGGTTAGAGTGGCGGACTCGGCGGGCTCGCCGGCGTACAGGCGAGCCAGGTCGTCAAGCCAACAGTCGATTAGCGCCGCTTGATGGGCATTGCGATCGACATGCAGCAGAGCATCCAGCGAACGCTCCAACATCGCGGCTATCTGCTCCAGATCGCCGTGATCCGCCGCGCTGCCGGCCGCGCGACACAAGTCGGCATCGCCCACCGGCGCCAGGCCGCTGGTCAAACGCAGCCACTGGCGGAAAAAATCGATCGCGAAGCGAATCACCTGCCGAGTGCGATTGCGCCGGGCCGCGGCTTCTTTGCCGGCCGACTCGACGAATTCATTCGTGCTCCGCGCTTGCAGCACGCTGTCGAAACGCGGCCGGGCAAGCTGCCCTAAGAGCAGCGTGCGAAACTGCCACAGCTCGGGATCGGCCAGTTCCAGCGCGCGCTCCAGGCTGCCCTCGCTGAAAGCAGCCAGTCGCGCGGCTTCGGCCGGATCGGCGACGAGCCCCTGCGAAACCAGCAGCTGGGCGATCAACGGTTCCGGCAGCGGACGGAAGCTGATGATTTGCGAGCGCGAGCGGATGGTCGGCAGTTGTTTGTCGGCGCTGGTGCCCAGTAGGATCAAGAGCGAGCGCGGCGGCGGTTCTTCGAGCGTCTTGAGCAGGGCGTTGGCCCCTTCTTCGTTCAGATAGTCGGCATCGTCGATCAAGGCGATCTTGCGGCCGCCCATGAAGGGTTTGAGCGCAATGTCGTGGCACAGCCCGGCACGCATCCGGTGTTGGTCGTCACCCAGAAAGCACGACAGCGGGATGAAGCTTTTGTCGGCCGGCTTGGAAATGAGCAGCAAATCGGGATGCACGCCGGCCGCCACCTGGACGCAGCAAGCGCAAACGCCGCACGGATCGAGCGCCGCCGCCGAACGAGTCTGGCACAGCAGCGACTGGGCCAGTTTGAGCGCGAACGTCCGTTTGCCGACGCCGGGGGGGCCCACGAACAGAAACGTGCTGGCCATCCGTCCGCGCTCTAAACCGCGTCGAAACCGCTCGGCGATTTCGTCATGTCCTGCGATGCCTTGCCACATGTTCAGGTTTGCTCCTGGCAGGGCAAAGTAACCGCCGGGTGAATTCCTGTCAAATCCGGTCTATGTCGAGCCGATGCCGTCTCTGTGGTATCTTGATGTGCAGTTAGATAATCGCAAGATATGCAACGCGAGGTGACTGTGATCGAGTTTCCGCTCCCTGCTGGCCTTTCTCGTCTCCTGGCGGCTGGAGCGTGGCCATCGGCTGACGGGCCGTCAATGATTGAGCAACAGCTTCACCCGATCATTGCTTCAGACCGTGTGCGGAGCTTCGCGGCGGACGAGACGCTGATCTGCCTGCAGCCACCGCCGTTCCCGACCATCGCAAAAGAGCGAGCCGCAGGCGGCGCGGTGACTTCTGGGAGCGTTTCGGTGCCCTCGAACAGATCGACCCGGAGCGGGCGCTGCTCATCGGCGACTTCGGTCTCGGATCCGACTCGCCTATCGTCCTCGATTACGTCCGGAGCCCTTCCAGGCCGCCAGTGCTTCGTCTGCGCAGGGGTTCGCGCGGTCAAGGCAACGAATGGGTCCAGGGAGCACGCGATTTCGACGAGTTCGCGGAAATGCTTGGCCTCGCTGAAGGCGTTGCATAACCAGAGAGCGGAGTTATGGCCCTCGAAGGTCCCGACTTTCTTCGATTGCGTGGAAAGCTCCTGGCCTGGACTCTCGCCACGCCCCCCCGCGTTGCTGATGGGGCCTAAAAAAAGCCATTTCGCCCGCGGACCGATCCCATGCCTCCACCCGGCCTGCGAGAAACGCGGCGCGCGGGCATCATCGGCGGTCGATCTATGGCAAACCGCGTGGCTCACGGGTATCTTAAAAGTGGCCTGACGGTTTCATTAAAATCGACAAAACCGCCGCCGACCCTCACCCCAGGGCTACGATCATGCTTCGCATCGCACCGCTTTTGGCCACTCTGCTCGTCTGCGGCCTGACGGCCGGCACCGGCCGGGCGCAACCGGCGCCGAAGACTCTGGAAGACTCCGGGATCGTCAAAACCGTCGACGGACCGAGAATCGAGTTCGATACCCTCAAGAACGGAATCTGGTGGGTTCAGTTCGGGCCCGAATCCAGGTTGCACGTCGAGGGCACGGCCGAATTGAGTTATCTGCGCCCGGGCCTGATGATCCGCTTCAACGGCGAATTCGACAAAAAGAATGTGTTGGCGGAAGAAGTGAAGGAAATCGAAGTCTTCACTCCGCAAGGCAAGAACGCGATCGGTTTTTTCGCCGACTCCAGCGCGGACAAGCCGGTGCGAAACCCCTCGTCCGGCACCGGCTATGAAATTCGCGGCAAGTTGTCCAGCTTGAAAGACAACGACATCGTCGTCGCGGTCGGCAGCAAGAAAGTCTCGGGCAAGCTGTCCGACGACGTCGTGATAAAAATCAATGTCGAGGATCCCAAAGATATCGCGAGCGGCGACTCGGCCAAGCTGACGGCCACCTACCTCGACGCGCAGAAACCCACTGCCAATGCGCCCGGTATGGCGACCGCGGACGACGTCGTGGTGACGCTGCAAAGACCCCTCGCCGGCCTCAAGAAAAAGGGCGCCGCCAAGGCCGCCAAGTCGACGAAAGAGAAGAAAGACAAAAAGGCCACGTCCGAACCCGCGGCCGACGCGCCGCTGGCCGTTTCCGATCCATTCGGGGTCGACGGCCAAAAGGACGAAATGCAGGACGACAAAAAGCCCGGCAAGAAAAAGAAGCCGGCTAAAGACGAAGACGACAATTGACCCCTGGCACTTTAGCGCACGTCGAGCGCCACCAGATGTCCCGCCGCGTTGCGGCAATAGATCCGGCCGTGGGCCAGCACCGGAACGGTCCAGCAGCGCCCCTCGAGGACCTCGGCCTGCGAAATCGGCTGATAGCCGGCGGGCGAAGCCGGCGCGGTGACGAGTTGGCCGGCATCGCCCAGCGCAATCAGCGTTCCGCCGGCGATCAACAGCGACCCGCAGCCCAAGCCGCGCTCGCGCCACTTCTCCTTGCCGGTTGCATACTCCAGGCACACCAGGCTGACCACGCGGCCCAAGTTGCTGTTGCCGTCGAAGCCGTACAAATGCCCCTGCCAGAGCACCGAGTTGTTCATGTGGTTGCGCAGGCTTTTGTTTTCCCAAACCGTTTCCAGCTTGCCGTTGACCAGGCGCACCAGCGCACCGCCATGGTCGTAGCCGCTGGAAATCAGCAGCGTGTCTTGCCAGGCCACGGGTGTGGTGGCGTTGGTGGCGAAGCTGGTGACCCAGGGATACTTGTCGACTTCGCTTCCGTCGGCCGCCCGCACGACCAGCAAGTAATCGTTGTTCAGCACGGCGATCAGATCTTCTGCGGCCGGCATGAATAAAGCCGGCGATCCGTATCCGGGCCGATATTCGTCGGTTTTCCAAACCAGCTCGCCCGACTCGAAGTCGAGAGCCGCGGTGCGGCCGCCATCGACCACGATCAGTTTATTCCAAGGGAGCGGCGAACAGGAAAAGCCCCACTCGGGCATCTTCACATCGAGCAGCGGCTGCAACAGCTGCTGCCAGTGGATTTCGCCCGAACGGCGATCGAGACAAAATAAATGTCCCTCTTTGCTCAGCGAGTAGACGCGGTCGTCGAAAACGGTGGGGGTGCAGGCCGGGCCGCCGTCGTGGAGGTTGTCGACCAGCTTACATGGATACGAATGCTTCCACTCCACGGCGCCGGTTTCCGCGTTCAGGCACCAGACCGTGTCGTCGTCGCCGGCATGGCCCATCGTGTACAGCCGCCTGTCGACGACCGTCATCGAGCTGAAGCCGATGCCGACTTCGGCCGACCAGAGCTGCTTGGGACCGACGTGGGGCCACTCCGACTTCCAACCGGTATCGCGCGAAATGCCGTCGCCCGCCGGCCCGCGCCATTTGGGCCAATCGCCCGGCGCTTCTTCGCCGCGATCGGCCGCGTCGCCATTCGTGTCGGCGCTTGCGCGATCGGCAGCCCCGGCCAGGTCACCCGGCCGCGGCGCGGATGCCAGTTTCTGGCAGCCCGCGCAGGCGGCCAGCAAAATGAGGGGTAGGGCAAATCGGGTGGGCATGCGTAAAGTTCTGGGCTGAGGTTTTAGCTCAGGAGTCTATCCATCTTGAATGTCACGGCCGATGGAGGGCTGCTGTTGCGGCCCCCGGCCGTGAATCGGCCCGTCATCCGGCGGAGTCGATGCGCACAGTCGCCCCGTGCCGAGTCGAGCGTTGGCCCCGCGCCGCCGCGCCGCCCAGCGGCTGCCGATCAATTGAAGTGGCAATGGCGGCAGCTCATCTGCACGTAGGCGGTTGCCGAGGCGGGAATCGAGGCCCCCAGCGATGCATTGTGACAGCGCGTACAGCAGTGCTCGATGTCGACCAGGCGCCGGTCGATCCAGGGCTGGCGATCATGCGATCGATCGCCATGCCTACCGGCCGAATAGTCCACGCAGGCCAGCGGCACGCGCACCCAAACATCGCGGTTGTCTTCGGGCCGGAATTCCAGCATGGGTTCCATGTGCAGACGATGGTGCGAGTCTTCCGCCGCCAGGTTGCTTCCTAAGATGCCGGCTCCCGATGCGCCGCCGCCTGAAGGGCCGCTTGACGCCGCGTTGCTGTCGGGCCGGCCGCCGGCCTCCAGCGGCGCGATCGACCGCACGACGGAGCCGATGAACATGCCCAGCGCCACCAGCGCCGCAACGCGCCAAACCGTGGCGCTCGTCAGATCGCTGACCACATGCGAGTAGTTGGCGAACGTCGCGCGGCGGCGCGGAGCCGGCGCCTTGTCGACTTTGGGGGCGCAGGCCACGCGCGGGATCGGCAGATCGACGGCGGCCTCGCCCCAATAGCTCGGCAGGTCCCGGCCCTCGTCGGGCCCCACGGCCTCTTCGAACAGCTCGATCGCCGGCCGCAGCGCGGCGGCCAATCGGGAACACTCCGGGCAGCGGGCCAGATGCAACTCCACTTCGGCGTCGTCCGCGGCCCCGGTCGGGAACGGTCCACGCGTGAGCACGTCGAATACCCGGTCACAGTCGATCATGGCGTCTCTCTCCCGGACTATTCATCCGCGTGCATCAGTGCAACGCAATCATTCTTGCGACTGCCGGGCGACAAAACAATTCCAGGCACGCCTCCACGCGATAATAATTTCCGCTAACCCGTACGCCAAACCATGCTTTGGCAGGCGTGTTGAAATATTCAACACGCCTGCGTCATCGCATGGATGCGATGCCAAAATAACGACGCAAGTCGTTATTTTGCGAGCTGAGAGGGGCTATGCCCTGAGCTTGGCGAGGTTGAAAAATGCCACGGGGGCATTTTTCAACGGACTGTTAGGACGGCCGGGGGGGTGGCAGACTTGGACCCGGCCGCCGGTGCGCCGTAAGATGCATCCAAGAGATCTTTCATCCGTTGGGAGACGATTTTCGTGTATTTTCGGCTTTCACGGCTGTGGTTGCTGCTGGTGCTGCTGCCGCTGGTGGAAATCGGGATTTTGGTCTGGATCGGCTATGAGACCACGTGGACGCTGCCGCTGGGACTGGTTTTGGGCACCGGCTTGGCCGGAACTTGGATCTTGCGCCGGCAGGGCTGGCCCACGGCGGAAGACTTTCGAGTCCACTCGATCGCCGGCCGGGTGCCCGCGGAGTTGCTGCTGGACAGGTTTTTCGTCCTGTTGGCCGGGATTTTGCTGATCGTCCCGGGCGTGCTGAGCGATCTGGCGGCCATGCTGCTGTTGGTGCCCCTGACGCGCAGGCTGATCAAGCGCTATCTGAGCTATTGGCTTGGCCAGCGGATGGTGGGTTCGTTTCGGGCCTTTTCCGCGTCAGGCGTCGGCCGGCATGACGAAATCATCGAAGCGCATGTGATCGAATCGCCGGCCCGAAAACTGGAGTCGAAAGGCGGCGACTGAGCGAATCGGCAGCAGGTCGCTCACCTTTTCGTAACACAGCCGGAGTTACGATTTGGCGGCCTTCTGGGCCCCTTCGGCGGCGGCGGCCACGCAGGCCTGCAAATCGCCGATCGGGTCTGCCGGATTCTCTTCGTACTCGATCGACAGGGCGCCGTCGGCCGGAAATTCCACTTTCTTCAGCGCCATGAACACCCCTTGGGGATCGAGATGGCCGCGGCCCAGGATGACGCCCTTGGTGCTGGCTTTCTGTTCGGCGAAGTCCTTCAGGTGAATGCCATAGAGCCGCCCTGCCAGCAGGTTGATCACGCGGACCGGATCCTCGCCCGAGCGGATGTAGTGCCCCAGGTCGGCGCAGGCTCCGATTTTTGGATGATGGCCCTGGATGGCGTTGAGCACGTCGGCCACTTTGTCGTAGGCGCGCCCGGCCCGTGGTTGTGGATGGCGATACGAACGTCGTACTCGTCGACCAGTTTGTCGAGGCTGTCGAAGGAGTCCTCCGTCGGATCGGCCGAAAGGTTGCGGATGCCGGCCTTTTTGGCAAACTCGAAGTAGTGGCGGTTGGCCTCGTGATCTTTCGTGAATCCGTTCACGCCGTGGGCCGTGATCTTGATCTCCAAGGCGCCGGTCTTGTCCTTCATTTGCTGGATTTGCTCGTCGGTCGAATTGACCGGGAAATGGCCGCCGAAGAACTCGACGAAATGCAACCCCAGATCGTCGTGCATGATCTGGAGCGCACGATCGACCGGAAAGTTGCGCAGCGAATAGCTTTGCAGCCCGAGATTAAAACCGCCGTAGTTGCTGTTTTCGTCGGCAGCTTGCACCCGGCGGGTGCGCCGAGACCGCGCCGCTGCCGACTGCGGTGGCCAAGGTGCCCAGGAAGCGGCGTCGTGAAACGGAAACGGGCATGAAGAGGACTCCTTGAAAACTTGAAAGGCTCGGTGTTCGGGCGGCCGGGTAAAGGATCGTCGATATCTCGCCCGCGGCCAGCAAGAAATGCTATCTTACTTCACGCGGTTCGGGCCGTATAGCAACCCCTCAACCCGGTCTTCGTCCAGCAGCAGCCCAATCTGCACCGCAACGGGCGCGAGAAAGAAACTATCATGTGCGGTCGGTTTACATTGCGTCAGTCGCGGCAGGAAATTGCCCGGGCTTTCGATCTGCTGAGCCTGCCCGACCTCGTGCCGCGATACAATATCGCCCCCACGCAGGACGTCGCTGTCGTGCGCGCGGCGTCGGACGACCCGTCGGCCGCCGGGCCGCGCCAGCGACAACTCGCATCGTTGCACTGGGGCCTGATTCCCAGTTGGGCCGACGATCCGGCAAGCGCCAAGGGCACGATCAACGCCCGGTCGGAAACGATCGACAGCAGGCCGTTGTTCCGGCAGTCCTTTCGCCACCGCCGCTGCCTCGTCGTTGCCGACGGGTTTTTCGAGTGGAAGAAAGCCGGCTCGCGCAAGCAGCCGTATTACATTCGTCTGGCGAGCGGGCAACTGTTCGGCATGGCTGGCATTTGGGATTGCTGGCAGCGCGCCGGGCAAACCATCGAGTCCTGCGCCATCATCACCACGGGGGCCAATGCCCAGGTGAGCCAGTTGCACGATCGGATGCCGGCGATCATCGATCCGGCCGCATACGGGCAGTGGCTCGATCCGGCGATCCAGGATCCCGAGCAATTGAAACCGCTGCTGGGCCCCTATGTCGCACAGCCCATGCAGTTGACGCCGGTCAGGCCATCGTTGGTCAACAGTCCGCAGTACGATGGTCCCGAGTGCACGGAAGATTTCCGACCAGAACGCGCGCTGGAGCTTTTTCCGGACGACTCGTGATCGGTCGAGGTCGAAGGCTCAGACGGAGGAAGCGAACCACAGGCACAAAGGCACAGAGAGAACCGCAAAGACGCCAAGGCGCAAAGATAAGCGGAACGACGAATTGCTACGACGAAACCAATGAGAAAAATAAAAGAGCATCTCTACGAAAAGACGTCTCACACGGAGCATCCGGATCCGAATGACGCGTCCTCGTAATAAATGTCTCTCTTCCTAAAACTCTTCTTCCTATCCTCTCCGTGCCTTTGTGCCTCCGTGGTTCCCTTCTCTCCCTTTGCGACTTTGCGGTTTATTTCCTCTTCCTTACTTCTTCGGCGGCTCCATGTTGGCCACGCCGATCACCCCGACTCCGATCCGCGGGCCGGAGTTGCCGGACGGCTGAGTCTTGAGATCGTCGGCGTCGGCATGCACGACCAGTGTCCGGCCGATGATGAAGTGCAAGTGCAGCTCGTGTCCCTTGGTGTCGACCTGGGCTACGCCGTCCGGGCCGGCCTCGATGTTGCCCAGGTCGCCGGCATGGTGTTCCTTGCTCTCGGGTCCGCCATGCTCATGTCCGTCGGGAGCATAATGACCGCCGGCCATTGCGCCGTCATTTTTGCCGTCTTTGGTGCGCAGGTCGCCATAGGTATGGATGTGGAATCCGTGCAGGCCCGGCTTGAGCCCGGCGACTTCGCCCTTGATGAGGACGTAACCCTTTTCCTGGGTGAGCATCAGCGTGCCACTGACATTGCTGCCGCTGGTCGCGACGAGCACGCAAACGGCGTCTTTTGCCGGCGCGGGTTCATGTTCGTGCTCATGTTTTTCAGCCAGCGCGGGCAGCGCCCCGCCCAAAGACAACAGCAGACCGATCGTGGCGCTCCAGAAAATCGTCTTCATGCGACATTCCCTTTTTAGATACAAGGTTTGTGAGCAAGGCAAAAAACAGACCCTGCCGAAGAAGCAAGCCTTCGACAGGGCGTATCTTAGCGAATTGGATTTCGCCTGTCGCCTCACGGCTCCAATTGCTCAGACCTGGCGGGCACTTCGGTGCCGCAACCGCCTGGGTTCGGCTCCAGGGGCAGCGATCCGCCTAACGGCGAATCAGACAGGCGCACAGCAGGCAGCCAATCCCGAGCGCGACCAAAGTCGACCGGAGTGGCCGCTCGGCGACCACGTCTTGCAGGTCCTCGGCGGATCGCCGCAGCGAACGCCTCCCCTGGTTGTAGTACTGCACGGCCCTGTCGCTGGCCTGCTCCCGCAGGTCGTGCAGACGCTCGGAAACGTTGCAGGCCGCGTCCTCGATTGCCTTTGGGGCTTCGGCCAGGGCCGCCCGAGCGGAGCCTGCGGTCTTGGTGGCATAGTCGCGTCTCATCGTAACCTCCTTGAATTTTGGTATTCGAGATTCGGGATTCACCCCCGCGTTTCGACCTGACATGCAACAAATGTGCCGCCGCGGCAAATTTGCACGCGACTCTGTTGCGCTAGCGAAGCGCATTATCCATTCCATGGTGCCATCCATTCGGGGGCGCTCAGTCGAGCTTCACTGCAAGCCGTGCAGGTACTTGATCAAGTCGGACTCCATCGCGGCGAAATCGGCGCCGAAATGCTTGACGAACATGGCTTTGTTGTCCAGCGGTTCGTCGGAGACATCGGCCGCGACGCCCGCCGCCAGCGGCTGGGCCCGGCTGACGTCGGTCAGATAGGCAAAAAACTTTTCCTTCTTGCGGGCGGCCAGATAGTGCGTCAGCGCCCAGGCCGTGGCGTAGCCGGTCGAGGTCAGACGCGACGCCGCGACCGTATGCTCGACCATCGAGCCGGGCTCGCTCTCACGGTATTTCAGATACCGATCCAGTTCGTACATCCGCATGTCGTTGACCTTGCCCACCCCTTTCCAGCGCAGCCGTTCGTCGGTCGTGGTGGGGGCGAAATACTCCGCCAGCCCCTCGCTGATCCAGATCGGCCAGTGCGACAATCGCTGCTGAACTCCGATGCTGTGCAGAACCTGATGCACGCCCTCGTGGGCAATGGTGGCGATCGCCTGCTGCTCGGCCAGCGCCGGCGCCACCTGGTTGAGCTTGCCGTGCTCGTACACCACGACGTGGTTCGAGACATTGCTGTAATAGGCCACCACGCCCGGCGACATGGGATGGTACTTCTGGAACTCGGCCTCGGTGTCGAACATGATCACGACCATCGGCGTGACCGGATCGTGAACATTGAATCTCTGCCGCTTGAAGTAGGCCAGCACGGCCGGATACATCGTTTCCAAGATGCGGCTGGTCGCGGTGTGAAATTCCTTGGACGTGTTGTAGATGTACAAATAGTGCTTGGTGCTCTTGGTGCGGAAGCCGGCGAACGTCTTGTCCGTCAGGACTTTGGCGATTTCCTCCTGGGTGGCGCCCTGGAAAGGCTGCTTCGTGGCCTGGGTGTCGTCGATCAGATACGACGCCAGGCGTCCGTCGGGCATCGTCACCAGCCGGCGATCCCCCACGTCGACGTGGACCTGTGCTACCACATCCTTGCCGACCAGGTTTTTGACCAGCACGCGGCGTCCCTCCCCCTGCCGGATCGGGCCGCTGTCGGGGATGTCGAGGCCGAAATCGCGCGGGTCGGCCTGAGGCGCGGGAGCGGCACCCGACCCGGCTGAGGCTTTGGAGTTTGGGCCCTTGGGGCTGCTGCCCTTCGAGTCAGTCTGCGCCGCATTGGCGGGCGATGCCCAGCACGCACAGAGCATGGCGAGCGCCGCGAACTGCCTGAAACGCATAACGACCTGTCCGAGAGGGGACGACGGTTTGGCGTCGGGAAGCAATAATCCCAGCCTACCGAGAGCGGCAGGCCGAAGTCAAACGGCAAGTGCGGCGAATCCCATAGATAGGATATGATGGCGCGATGGGCGACAAGGCTCCTCTTCGCTGGTTCCAATTCACGACGCGAAGGACGATGGTAGCCACACTCTGGGCGGCTGTCTTTTCCGTCGGCATGTTGTTCATGCGGCTGCTCTGGTTCCACCAACTTGTCGCGCACGAACACGAGGGCGCTGCCTATTTGCTCATCGGCGGCTTGCTGTTCATCTCAATTCCTGCGGCGATCGGCGGTTTGTTCGGACGTGCGACGTGGGGAGCGATCGTTGGAGTCGTTGTATTCCTGCTATACATCGGGTGGCTGGCATTTGCGTTAAACACCTGGTACGGCATCTGAGGTTTTCCCAGAAATCCCGGATTAGACCAGTACGCTCCCCTGCGGCGAGCAAGCGTTGGCCGACTGGCGCCACTGGCCGATCTGCTAAACCAAAGCCCGACGCATGATCCAGCCGTTCAACCCACAGCCCGTCGAACTTCTCGCAGCCGCTGGGCAAACTCCTCGTCGCCGATCACCGGCACCAGTCCGGCCGTGCCGAGGGCCGCCGGCAGCTCGACCCAACTGTGGCAGCCGGCCAGTTCGGGCCAGACAGGAATCTCGAATGCCTGCGGCGCGCGATAGATCCGCACAGCCAGCAGAAACAAGCCCGGGCGGCGATAGTGAAAACGCTCGCGGACGGTCCACTCGCCGTAGACGTGCAGCGGCTCGAGGCCTGGCAAGCGAGCCGGATCCGCAAGCTCGATCACGTCGGCCACCACGGCATAGTGGCGGATGCGCAGGCGATCGTCCGGCGGCAAGTCGGCTTGGGCCTCATCGAAGAAATGCCGTTCGGCTTCGCCGAGCGCCGCGGGCCGCTGGTGAAATCGGGTGGGCAGCAGCCAAAACTCGCCGTGCTCGGGCTGAAAACCGCCGGGGCCTTCGGCGACGCCCCCCTTGCGCAGGATCAATGTCTGCCGGCCGGCAGCCAAGGCCGCGCAGACCGCGGCCCATTCCTTCAGTGCGACAGGGTTGGCAGGCTCGCGGACCAAGGTCATTAGGCCTTGAGTTTTTCCAACTCGGCTTCGGTCTGGGCGATCTCGCGCTCCAGCCGGGCGACTTCCGCCGGATCGTCCATTTGTTTTTTGCGCCCGCCAGCTGCTGCTTGAGCTTGCTGAGGCGATCGCGGAGCACGTCGATCTTCTTTTTAGCTTTCTTGTCCATTGAGTTTCGCGCACCTGGCGTCTGAGGAAATAAACGCTGCGAAAAAATCCAGCCGATCGGCTTTCAGAATCGTTACCATTCGCAGCGGGAGAAAATTGTCGGCCGGCCGCTACGGGGCGGCGTGGGATTTAGCGGTCGTATCCGAGGCGATGGCCGGAGAGCCCGGCGGATGGGCGGTCCGCAGGATGCCCGAGATGCAGACGATCAGCACCGCCAGCAGGATATTGAGACTCATCCAGAACTGGGCTTTGGTCCGCAAGCGTTGGGCCAGCGCGGTTCGGCCGGACAGCAGGCTGGCGACCGTGAACACGATCAGGGCCAGGATGAACTTGATTCCGAACAGCATGTGGTACCACTTCGGCAGCACGTCGCGATAGTGTTCGACGATCAGGATGTAGTTGTAAAGTCCGCTCAGCAGCAGAAAGCCGATCGAAGCCATCACGATTTTCGACCAGCGGCGGCGCATCTGGGCGTGCAACAATTCGCGGTCTTCGGCCGAGAGCACTCCGTGCGAAGGCAGCACGACGAACCGCGCAAAGATCGTTCCGCCCACGGCCGTCATGGCGGCCAGGATGTGCAACCAGCGGAACAACAGCCCGAATAGATCCGCATTCGACATAAAACTTCCTCGTGCGTCCGAAACGATGCCTGGCGGAATCAACCGCCGTCGCCTCCAAGGGCTCCCGCGGCCCGCAGCGGCCCTGGGTAGCGGCAACGCCAGAGTAGGCCCCCTGGGGCGCTTTGTCCAGGTGTCGGCCCTGGCACGCCAGGGCCCCGGTGGTGGGGCGACGGTTGTAACGACAATATCGATCGAGTTTGCCGCTGCCGATTTTTTGACCTAGGTTTCCAGTCGAGGATCGCAGAGGCTTTTTGGGTGAGCAGATGTTGGCTGGATGCGTTCAAGTTCGCCGCCGGCGGACCACCGAAGTTCGGCGCGGCGCGGTGGCCGTCGAGGCCGCTTTTGTGTTGCCGATTGCGCTGATGTTTCTGTTCGGCACCTGGGAGGTCGGGCGTCTGGTGCAGCTCGACCAGATTCTCTACAACGCCGCGCGCGAGGGGGCCCGTTTGGCCGCCGGCGGATCCAACGCGGGCACCCAGGTCACGGCCGCCATGGTCCAGCAAGCGGTCCGGGATTACCTGACCTCGGCCGGCTTTCCCACCGCGGCGGTGAGCGGAGCGCAGATTACGCTGACCTGTCTGGCCACGCCGACCTGGACCGACCCTTACAACGCCTTGCCGCTGGATAAGTTTCAGGTGACGGTCACGATTCCCTCTGGCGCACCCCTTCAACAGTTTGAAGTGGTCGTATGTAACGCAGTTGACCAGCGTGAATAGTCTGACGGCCACCGTGAACTGGCAGTCTTTGAACGACTGCGCAGGTCGTCGTCGGCACGGCACTGCCGTATTAGCGACCTAGAGGTTGAAGCATGCGCCAGCGGCAGAAACTCAAAGAGCGGCGATGCGGAGCGGCCGCGGTCGAGACGGCCATGGTGCTGCCGATCGCCCTGCTGTTCCTGTTCGGGATCATGGAGTACGGCCGCTTCGTGATGACCGAACAAGTCCTTACCAACGCCGTGCGCGAGGGCTGCCGGTACGCCGTGACCCACGTCAATTCCGTCACGCTCGGCGGGGTGACCTACGGCGCCGCGACGTCCAACGTCACGACCATCATCAGCAACGTATCGCCCGGCGTTCAGCTTAGCGGTCAGACCGTTCAAGTCTTCGCGTCGGACAGCTTGGGCAACAACGTCGGAGCGTGGAACAGTGCCGTCGAAGGGCAAAGCATCTGCGTCCAAATCACCGGCAACTACGTTCCCTTGCTCGCCAAGTATCTGTACCTGCCGACCTCCATCCCGGTCAAAGTGCAGTCGGTCATGCGGGTCGAGGGGAGCTAGAAAAACCACGCCGCGGCAGGATGGCTACCCGTGGCCGCTGCCCGCCGGACAACGCTTGTGGAAAGGCAAAGCATGTTGAAACGAAATCGACCTGGAGACCGGCGCGGAACGATCTTGGTTCTGTTTGCGATCTCGATGTTGGCGATCATGGCCTTCATGGCCCTGGCGATCGATCTGGGAATGCTGGCCGTGGCCCGCACCCAATGCCAGGATGCTTGCGATGCGGCGGCCATGGCCGGCGCGCGCACGCTCAACGGCAACACCGCCAACGGCGCCAATAACAACTACGCCAACGTCTCGCCCAACGCCATCGCCGCGGTGACGGCCAATTCAGTGTTGGGCAAGGCGCTCTCGTCGAGCCAGCTCACGCTGCAGATCGGCCGGTATTCCTACGTCACCGCCGACCAGCAATTCGAAGGGCAGTTTCCGGGGCCTGCCAGCCAGAACTGGAGCCTGGTGCAGGCTCAGATTGCCGCGAACGTGACCGGTCAATTGGCGTTTTCGAAATTTCTCAATTTCACCGGCGGCAACATCCTGACCACCAGCACGGCCATTCAACGGCCGCGCGACATCATGATCGTGCTCGATTACTCCGGCTCGATGCGGTTCTCCAGCCTGCTCGGCGTCGACTATGCCACGGCCACCCGCGCCACCAACAATCCCGACACGCTTTATCCCACCTGGGGACACTATTCGTCGAGTTCCGCCGCCTTGCAGGCCACGACCTTTACCGAGCCCTACGAGGCGGCGAACATCAGCACGACCACCAGCGACGGCCGGCCGCCCGTGGTTCAGGATTTTTATCTGGATAACAACGGCACCGCGGCCTGGAGCGCCGCGTCGAGCGGCTACGCCAGCGTGCCGGGCGGAGATCCGGCGATGAAGGTGAACAAAAACGGCGGCGCGACATACTGCACCTGCGTGGCCGACCTGCTGAATTACGGCAGCCCCACTAGCAACACCCGCGACGCCTCGTTCGAGAGCCAAGGCTATGCCGCCTATGGCATGGAAGCCGGCGGCACCAAGGGCTACACGCAGGGACCCGGCTATTGGGGCAAAACCTTTTTTCAATGGCCGCCCGACCCAACCAACGATTGGCGGAAACTGTATTTCACCTACCCGGGCACCAGCACGCCCATGGACGATAATTCGCGGCTCTGGGATAGCAACGGCAACTGGCAGGCTCCGAGCTCGTCGACCTACTCGATCAACTACACGGCCATTCTCAACTGGCTGCAGAACATCGGCGCCAATCCCTTTCCGTCGACGCTCCAGTCCGGCCGGATCGTCTACTACACGCAGATTCCCTCGACGATCAACACCTCCAGTTGGCCGCCGAGCGACCTCAATCAACGCTTCTGGAAAGACTACATCGATTACTGCCTGGGATTGATCCAACTCTCGAGCAGCACCTGGGAAGTCATCAACAACGGCAATTCGGGCACGTATTCCGGCAACGGCGGCGAGGGGGGCTATGGCGTCGACTTCACGTTCGGCACCGTGAGGATCACCCCCAAGAGCAGCCTGACCAAGAACGCCAGCCAGAACGCGTATCCCTACATGTTCTATGGCGACAATCCGCTGCGGCCGAAGCTGCACTTCTGGTTCGGCCCGTTGTCGATGGTCGATTGCCTGGGCAACTACAACGTCTGGTACGACTTGAACCCGTACTGCTCGCGGTTTTGTTGGTGGCCTGGCACCTGCCACGAGTCGCCGATGTATGACTGCAAGCTGGGCATCCAGGCGGCACTACAGGATATCCAGAACAATCATCCCAACGATTGTGTGGCGCTGACGATGTTCAGCGTGCCGCAATCGTCGGCCACCGACACGTCCGGCACGCGGTTCAATCGGGTTCGCGTGGGGCTGGGTCAGAATTACCAGTCGATGAAGGATTCGCTCTGGTATCCGCCCAATACCGTCGTCGGGACGCAATCGACGGTCACGCCTTACGACTCGAACAACATGGAGGTGCCCCGCGCCATGGGGGGCACCTGCTACTCCATGCCGTTGATGCAGGCCTACAACCAGTTCAGCGCCAATTCGACGCTGGTCAACTACAACCCCGGCGCAGCCTGCCGGAGATGCCGGCGGCAACGGCCGCAAGGGCGCGCAGAAAATCATCATCTTCGAGACCGACGGCGCGCCGAATACTTCTGCCAGCGGGAACTTTACCACCAGCACCGCTTATAACTGCTACTACAATATCCGCTACAACAGTAGTAATCCGTCGGCCAGCGATTTCCCCTACCCGATCAACGGCTACAGCGACAACAGCTCCACCGTCACCAGCCAGATTAACGGCATTTGCACGCAAATCTGCGCTTTGGATACGCGCCAGTCCGCCGGGCTATTCCACGGCCTCGAAGAAAGTGCTGATTCATTGTTTGGGTTTCGGCCCGCAATTCGCGCCCACCGGATCGACGCGTACGCCAAAACATGCCACGCTGAATCAGATGCAGATCATCGGCAACGTCACCGACAATATGCCCAGCTACAAAATCATTTACGGCACGCAATCGCAGATCGTCACCAACTTGCAACAGGCCTTTACACAGATTCTGCAAAGCGGCGTGCAGGTTTCGCTGATTCAATAGTAGTGGAATCCACAGACGGGGTCAGTAGGGTCCGCTGTGCGGACCGAATGCCACGCAGTTTGACAATGATGGTTCATGCGAAAATGACGGTCCGCACAGCGGACCCTACAACGCCGGACAGCGCAACGTCCGGTTCGAGGTGAGAAAGCGAGTCGATCGTGGCGGCCATCGTCCAGTTCGAGAATGTGACCAAACTGTACGCATCGCCCTGGCGGCCGCGCCGCGCGCTGCGCGCCCTGGACGGCGTGAGCCTGTCGATCGAACCGGGCGAAATCTTCGGCCTGGTCGGCCCCAATCGGGCCGGCAAAACCACGCTGGTCAAAATCCTGCTCTCGATCTGCCGCCCCACCGAGGGCCGGGTGCTGCGGTTGGGCGCACCCTGGTGGCATCGGGCACGCTGGCCCAGGTGGGCTACATGCACGAGAGCCCGGCGTTTCCGCGTTATCTGACCGCTCGCACACTGCTCGACTATTACGGCGCGCTGGCGGGGTGCCCGCGGCGCTGGTTCGCCGCCGGGCACCACTGTTGCTCGAGCGATTCGGCCTGGCCGACCGCAGCCGACGAGCCGATCCGCCGATTCAGCAAGGGCATGCTGCAACGCTTGGCGTTGGCACAGGCCCTGATCAACGAGCCGGAGCTGCTGGTCCTGGACGAGCCGTCGGAAGGCATGGATCTGTCGGCCCGGCGGCTGCTGGACGAAGTTCTGCTGCGAGCGCAAGCAACAAGGCCGCACCGCGATTCTGGTCTCGCACGGACTGGCCGACGTCGAGCGGCTGTGCGATCGCGTGGCGGTGCTTCGCGGCGGACGCACGGCATTCGTCGGCCCGGTCAGCGAGTTGACCGCGCGGGTCGGCCTGGCGAGCGCCAGCAGACGCTTCGAAACGGCACTGCAGCCGTACTATGAGGAGGCCCTGGCATGACTCCCCACGCAGCGTTGCGAAGTCTCGGTTGGCTGATCCGCGATACGTTTCGCCAAGTCTTGCGCCAGCGGCATCTTTTGGATCCTGCTGGCGATCAGCGGTCTGGCTGTGGCGGTCTGCCTGAGCGCCACGGTCGAAGGGGGCGTGCCACTTGCGTCTCCGGGCGAGCAGCCCGACTTTCTGCCCCGCAACGATCCCGATGCCCAGGACGAGGCCAAGCTCAAGTCGTCGGGCGTGGTCGCTGGTCAGCGGCGAATTGAAACTGGCCTTCGGCACGATTCGCATTCCGCTGGCCCGCGATGCGCGCGGGGCGGTCCATTTTCTGGAGCTGCTGCTGGCCGGCGGCGTGGCCGACACGCTGGGCCTGATGCTGACCTTGATTTGGACGGCCGGGTTTCTTGCCCGGCTTTCTCGAAGGCCGCTCGGTGGCCGTGCTGCTGGCCAAGCCGGCGCCGCGCTGGTTGTTGCTGGTCGGCAAATATGTCGGCGTGCTGAGTTTCGTGGCTGGCCAGCGCTTCGCTGTTCGTGGTGGGGACCTGGCTGGCGATCGGCGCTGCGGACCGGCATTTGGGATGCGGCCTATCTTTATGCCATCCCGCTGTTGCTGCTGCATTTTGCCATGTTCTTCAGCGTCTCGGCCTGCCTGGCCGTTTGGACGCAAAGCACGGTGGTCTGCGTATTCGGTTCGATCGTCTTTTGGGGCGTGGCCTGGAGCATCAATTATGGCCGCCATGTTCTGACGGCGGCCGCCGACGCGCTGGCGACCGGCTCGTTTTCGCCGGGCCTGGGCTGGCTGCTGGAGGCCAGTTATTGGATATTGCCCAAGCCGGCCGACGTCAACCTGCTGCTGTTCCACACGCTCCAGGCCGACGGCAACTTCGCCCAACTACTGAAGCTCGACGCGCTCCAATCGCATGGCTTCTCCTTCGCCATGTCGATCGGCACGTCGCTGATCTTCACCGCGGCGGTGCTGGCCCTGTCGGCCCGGAAACTCAACGCGACCGATTATTGAGCCGCGGCGCGGGGTTTGGCCACCCGCGAAGCTCGCTTCACGAAATCGGCGGCTGCAAAATCAACTTGGTCATTTCGCAGGGGCACGACAACCTCAGCGGCAGCAGGCTGGAAATCCCGCGGCTCACGTGCAGCACGGTGGGCGGCTCGTAGAAAGTGCCGCCGGCGTAACGAATGCCGTACCGGCTCGGGCAGACTACGGCCCCGACCCAGGGCAGGCACAGCTGGCCTCCGTGCGTGTGCCCCGCCAGCATCAGGTCGAAACCGCGCTCGCGCGCCCAGGCGAACTGGTCGGGCGAATGCGAAAGAAGAATCTTCAGCGGCAACCCGCGCGAAGTTCGCTCATCGGCGTCCGCCTCCTGCGAAACACACGGCTCGGGCGTGCGAAACCAGGGGCGCTCATTGCCAGCCACGTACACCGGCTGGCCGCGCAGTTGGAGCGTGATTGGCCCCGTGGCCACGTCGACAAAGCCGGCCGTGCTCATCGCACGCCGCAATCGTGGAACGTCGCGGGTGCGCAAGTCATGGTTACCTAAAATGAAGAATTTTCCCAGCGGCGCTTCCAGGCGGCCGAAAATATCCGCGATCCAATCGATACCCCCCGCGAAGTCACAAAGGTCGCCGGTCACGGCCAGCAAGTCGGGTTGCAAATCGTTGGCAATGCGAACGACCTCTTGAAAATAGGCCGGCTCGACGCGGCCGCTGATATGAAAATCGGACAAATGCAAAATCGAAATGCCCGTCAATTCCGCAGCCAGCCGCTCGATCTGCACCTGCTCCTGGTCGACGTCGAGATGAAACATTTGATTGCCGGGCACGCGCGCCAACACCCGGGCCTTGAGTCCGGCGGTCGGCCAACGACCCAGCCGGGCCGCGATGTCGATCGAGCGAACGTGATGTTGCACCACGGCGGTTCGCGGGCCGGCGGAGCGCCGCAGTCGAATCCAGGCCGGCAGATGGGCCAGCAAGATTCCGACGCAGACGAGCAGATACGCGTGCGCCAGGCCAAGTCCGGCGCCCGGCCGGAGCGAATGCGGAATCACCTGGCCGCCGCGCAGCAGCCACCAGACAAACCACAGCGGGATGGTCGTCACCGCGGCCAGGCAGACGACGTTCAGCACCGTGACCACTTTGCGCGGGATGCCCAGCGCATGCGCCCGATTGACCGTGCCGACCCAAAGCACCGCATGCCCGACGAGGGCCAGCAGCAGCACCGCAACCGTGGCCCCCGTCAAGGTTGCGGCACCGTGTTGGTGCACTTCATCATCTTCTCGACCGTATCCAGCAATTGGTCGAGGCGGAACGGCTTGAAGAGCACGCCCAGGACTGCAAGCCGGCCTGCCGGGCCTTGACGATCGAATGGCCCGGATCGTAGCCGAAGCCGGCCATCAAAACCAGCGGCACCGGATCGAGAACCGTTTGCAGCTTGACCAGCAAATCATAACCCGACATGTCCGGCAGCCGGATGTCGGCGATGATCACGTCGTAGTTGCCCTCGAGTGCCGAGTTGCGGATCATGTAGATCGCTTCGCCGCCGTCGTGGGCCGTTTCGACGACGCAGCCGTATCGATCGAGCAGATTGTGGGCGGCGATTCGCACGCTCTCGTCGGCGTCGACCACCAGAATCCGCCGGCTGCGCAGCAGTTGCCGCTCGTCGGATTGCTGCAAGGCGGGCAGCGCCTGGGCAGGGCGCCATCTTCTGCCCCACTTTCTGGATCAGCTGCTTGATGTCGCGAGCGTTGCGCAGGATGTTCTGCAGCCGCTCGACCACCTGCGGCTCGTGGCCGATGTAGCGCTCCATGATATTGACGGCGTCGTTCAGGATGTCGTCGACCGGCAGGGCCACCGCGCTGTGGATCGCTTCGACGCTTTCGGCGGCGGTCGAGGCTTTTTCGGCCTGCAAGCAGTTCCAGCGTGTTCAGCGCGGCGGCCACGTCGCGGGTGAAAATCTCCAGGAACTGCAGATCGCTTTCGGTGAAGGCCCGCGCGTTCGGGGCTCTCGACGTTGAAGGTGCCGATGACTTCGTCGTGCAAAACCAGCGGCACGGTCAACGAACTCTTGGCGCCGCGACAGCCCTCCAGATACAGCGGATCGGCCGTCGTGTCCTCGCACAGATAGCTCTTGCCCGTGGCCGCGACGAAACCGGTCACGCCGTTGTTCTGCGGCTGGGCATACAGAGTCGCGATTGGCCGCCTCGGCCGTCAGCCCGACCGACAGCAGCGGTTCGAGCTTGCCGGTCTTGGCGTCGAGCAGGCGGATTTCGACGACGTCGAAATTGAGCAAGTCCTTGGTGAAGTGCAGGATGTTCGACTTCAGCAACTCGATCCGCTCTTCGACCGTCATGTGCGACAGTTCGTCGGGCGTCAGATCGGCCAGTTCGACGCCGGCCTGGTGAATGGCCGCCAGCTTTTGCTGCTGCAGCATTTCGCCGGTCACGTCGCGGACCGTGACGATCAAATGCTGCGGCCGGTTGTCCGGCCTCGAACACCGGGGCGGCATGCACCTGAAAATAGCGGTTGTCGCTGGAGCGGAGCGTGGAGCTGCTGGGCTTGCCGGTGGCCAGCGCGGTATGGAACGGACAGAAGTCGGGGCCCAGGATCTCGGGGCTGCCCAGCATCGCATAGAAGTTGCAGCCGACGACCTTGTCGCAGGCCGGTCCATTCCCGCAGGCGGCCGTTGCCCCAGATGATCGTGTTGTCGGCGTCGAGCAGCACGATGCCGTCGGGCATGCCCTGCAAAATGCGCTCGTTCTGCAGCAGCTTGCCGACCTGGACGGCGTCGGACAGGTGCTGCGAAGCGACATAGACGCCGACAAATGTCTCGCGCGCAAGACGCTCAGCGCCCGGATCGAGCTTTGCGACTTCGACCACTTCGTATTGGTCGCGCAGCAATTCCAGGAATTGCTCCGGCGTAGCCTGACCCTCGCTGACGAACCAGGATTTTCGGTTTTGCCGACAAAACCCGATGCTCCAACTAGGCGAGAACTCCAACGCGCTATTATATGGCTGCCCCATTTCCGGAACAACCGCTGCTACGTCCGGCCCCGCGTTGCCCCCTGAAAGTCTCCCGTAGCGCCCCCTAGGGCTCGAATGCCCAACGCGCGACAGATCACGATCAAACTTGACCGTCGCTAGGGTGTGCCAAGACCAAAACGCGCCTCGGGTGTGCCACCGTGTCACCCTATTTGCAAATCGGACGCACATGCTCCGTTTATTGATTATGAAGCACAACCGGCCGCGTTTTCCAGGAATTCCGAAAGCACCGGACCGACACGGTGAGCATAGGCGATACCGCCGAACTCAAAAATCGCCACTTGCCGGCGAAAATCGGTTGGCAATCGGCAACACGCCCCGCGCAGGATCCAGGGCCAGCGACTCCAGATCGAGGGTCATTCGCTGCGGATCGAGGTGGATCCGACAGCCGGCCAGCGCGCTGCCGGCCAATTGCGAACCCAAGTCCTCGGCCTCGGGGGGCAGCAAGATCACCGGCACATCGAAAAAAACGAACTTGCCCAGCCGCAACGCGGGCAATTTCGCCCGCCGCACCGCCAAATCGCGATCGCCGATACGCTGCCTTTCAGCCGGAGTCGCCGGCTCGGGCTCGAGACCGACCAACTGAGCCAGCGTGGAGCTGATCAGCGTCGGCCCCGTTTGCTCAGCATAGCTCAGCGTGGCTGGAACCCGCTCGTTGAGCACCGCGCCGATTCGCCAACGGCCACTCTCGCGATACACGGGCTGCGCCGCCGTAAACACCTCCTTGGCCGCTGCCAGGCGATTATTGCGGCGATAATCCTTGGCCGGCCCGAGGCGAACATGGGCCATGCTTTCCAGCGATCCAAGCACAGCCCGGTCCGCGCCCAGCACCTGGTAATCGTGATCCAGGGCATCCAGGGACCGTTGGATTTCCAAGACGGTCACCTGGAGCGTGCTGCGGGCATTGATCCAATCCATCAAAGCGACTTGCAAAGGGGTCTGTTCGCCCAATCCGGTGACATCCGGCATTTGCGATTGCAGACGTTCTGGCGGTCGGCCTTTAGGATCGGCCGCGGTCGTCAATTTCGAGGGGCCCTGCGATTGCGGCGTTGCGCCGCCGGCCTCGACCTGCCGCAGCTGGGCGCGGATCAATTCGTTCTTTTCCAGAAGCGCATCGGCTTGTTGATGTGCGACCGCGACGCGCTTGATCAGGCCGTCGATCGTGTCCAGTCGCTTGCGGAGCATAAGTTCCTGTCGCGTCACGGCGAAATTGCCGGAGACGACAAGTCCTCGCGTAGCCAGGATTTGGCGATCGGTGGCGTCGGGCTCGGCGCCCGACGTCGGGGCGCTGCAAACAAGCAGTAGGGCGAGGCCCGCACCGAGAACCCGAAGGATCGAATTACCTCCGTCGGCCGGCATCGCCCGATCCTCATTTCCGGAAAAAGTGCCCAAGCCACTTGCGCTCGAAGGCTCCGGCAGATCCTGGAGCGCGCCACAGCTAGGATAAAGCCTATCGAGGGCAGCGGTAAATACCCCGCGGTCATTCGCCCACCGCGCCGGCCCGCGCCGGGGGACTAGAGTTTTGACAGCATGCTGTCGATCTAATGACAGCAGAGGATTGTGATTGTGTGCCGCTGTCCGGCTTGCCGCGGGCCCAAAGGTTCGGAAAGCCGAGCATTGGCCTTCTGCCCACAACGTCGAATTCCGCCGCCGAGGACCCCCCGCAATGATGCGCTCTTTCTTTCTGGCACTCGGCATTTCGGCCCTGCTGTTGGGAGTGGAATGCCTCATAATCGAACGGGCCGAAATACTCGACAGCGAGTCGGGCGCCATGGCCGGCCTTTCCCGCTCGGTTCCCTCCTATCACGAGGTGGAGCCACCCGAATGGGCGCCTTGGAGTCTGATGTCGGTCGGCGCGGTCGTAATCCTGTACACGATCACGATTCCTAAACGCGCCGCCTAGCCGCGGCAGGGGTGACGTCAGGCCTGCGAATCGCCGCCCGGTCGAACTACGCGGTGCGCCACGCCGAGCGCAACGACGGCTAGTCGACTTGCTGGCCGCCGGCGTATTTTTGTTGCTGGATCAGCTTTCCGGCGCGGTCCCATTCAGTCCAAATTCCTTCCTCGACCCCCTCGGCGTATTGCTTGACGCTCCAGGGCTTGCCGTCTTCGTACCAGAAGGTGAGTGTGCCGTCGGGTTTGTCCGCGGCGTAGGAGCCCTTGGCCCGCGGTTGGCCGTGGGGATACCACTCGGTCCACGGGCCCTGCTTGATTCCCTGGCCATAGTGGACTTCCAACCGTTTTTTCCCGTTCGGATGCCAATACGTTTGCAGGCCGTCCGGCCGCGCCGTCGGCGAAATTCAACTCCGAGATCGGCCAGTGCTCCGCGCCGTCCGACCACTGCTTCCAGCTGCCGTGAAGCTTGCCCTTGTGGTAATGGCTGGAGCTCTTGGATTGCCCGTCGGCGAACCATTCGGCCGCCGGGCCATCGGGCAGGCCCCGAAGAAAGTGCAAGTCCTGCTTCAACTGACCGTCGGCAAACCACTGCCGCAAGCGCCCGTCTTTTTCGCCTTGTCGATAGTTCGCCTCGAGGCAGGGCTTGCCGGTGGGAAACCAGCGAGCTTCGCGCCCGTCCTTCTGCCCCGCACTCCAAGTGCGCTCGATTCTCCAGTTGCCCGTCCGGATGCCAGCGGCGCTCGATTCCGTCGAGCAGGTCGTGGTTGTAGCTCTGTTCGAGTTCCTGCCGGTCGGCGGTTCGCCAGCGGAGCAAAGGGCCATGTTTCTGGCCGGCCTGGTAAGTGACCTCGCTTTGTTTTCCGCCCTCGGGGAAGTAGCTTATCTCGGCACCGTCTTTCAAATCGTCGAGATACGAGCCTTCGGCCTGTTTCTCTCCCGACGAGTACCACTCGGTCCAGGGCCCGTCTTTCTTACCGTCGACCCAATACCATTCCCGGGCCGGCTTGCCGTCGGCGAAGAAGCTGGCTTCGCGGCCATGCTGGATTTCCGTGCCGTCGGCGGCCATGCGCACCTCGCACGTGCGCTGGAGTGTGCCGTCGGGGAAGCGCTGTTCGACGGTCTTGGTGTCGGCGGCCAACAGAGCCAGACCGACGAGCGCAGCAAGGGTGGGCATGATGCTCGGCAAGTTATCGAAGCGAAACGGCAGACCAATCCCACGGGACGATCAACTACAAGTTTAGCACACTGCGGGGCGAAACGAGGTTGGCGATTGCGCTGGTTGGTCGGCCGCGGGTGCTACTTCTGCCCATCGCGGACGGCGTCGAAGTAGGTCTTGGCATGTTCGCGATACTCGCGCGGCAAGCGCTGACCGGTGAGCGGGTCGGCGGCTTCGCGTTGGGAACTCTCCATGCGAATTCTTGATTTCCTCGCGGACCTCCCCCTTGCGATTGGGTCCGTCGACCTGGTCGATCACCACGGCCGATCCTTTGCCGACGTTTTGGCGGACATCGGAATCGTAGAAGCTGCTTTTGTTTTCGTGTTCGGGCCCTTCGCCGGGAAGGTGTCCCTTACCGATTCCCTTGCCCGGTTTGCCGCCCGGTTTGCCGCCCTGTTGCCCCAGCGCGTGGTCCTGGCCCTGGCACTTCGGGCAGCCTTGTCCGTTGCAATTCTTGCAAGCCATGGAGCTCTTGGTTTCGGCCAATTCATCGAGTGCCCCATCGAGCATGGCCATTTCGTCGCTGGATTGCTGCATTTGTTGGAGCCGCTCGGACATCTTTCCGAGTGCGGACTGGGCGGCTTTGGCGTCTCCCTGTTTCAGGGCCTGCGAGGCGTCGCCCAGTTGCCTGGCCAGGTCGGACACATTGGCACACTTTTCACACTCTTGGGTGAGTTTGTCGAGCTGCTGTTGGGCTTTCTGCGCATCGCCGGTGCGGCCGGCCTGGCGGGACTGTTGAATTTGTTTTTCCAATTCCTGCCCGGCTTCTTCGCGAGCTTCAGCTTGCTTGTCGAGCGCTTGGCGCATTTGGTCGATCTGCTTCGCCAGTTGCTGTTTCTCCGGCTCGCCGAGTTGGCTGTGGGCTAATTGTTGTTTGAGTTTTTCGATCTCCTTGATGGCCTGTTTGAAATTGCCGTCCTTGAGGGCCTTGGCCACTTTGTCCGCGGGGCCTTTTTGCAGGTCTTTAAGGTGGTTGAATTGTTGCTTGAGCTGTTCGTCGCCGGCCAGCTTGTCGCGACGCTGTTCCATGTCCTTGGCCAGATCGTTCAACTTCAACAAAGCTTTCTTCTGATCGAGATGGTCCTTGGCCGCCAGATCCTTCGTGTCCTGCTCGAGCTTCTTGAATAAATCGGATGTGTCTTCCAGGCCCAATTGGCGAGCTTCGCGGCGCCGCTCTTGCAGCTTCTTTTCCAGCGCCTGCGCAGATTTCCGCACTTGCTGGGTTTGCTGCCCGCTGGTCGTGGCGGCGGTCGTCGTCTCGCTCCGGCGGTCGTCCAGCAAAAGGGCCAGCGCGAACGCAATCGCTGCCGGTGCCAACGGCAACAGCGACCAGCGATCGGGCTGCACCGCAAACGCCGTCGAAACATCGAGCTTGTCGATGCGCCGCAATCGTGTCCGACACGAGCGCTTGTCCAGCCTCGGTCTCGAGCTCGACCGGAGACAGGGCCAAGCTGCTAGAGACGCGCTCTTTGAGCCCGAAGCGGCGATCGATTTCAATCGCCGTTTCGATCGCACTTTGCCGCCGCCAGACGGTCCACGCGGCAGCCGCCAGCAAGCCCGCTAGCAAACTGCCGCCAATCCACGCCCAGAACCAAACGCGGCCGTCGACCCCGAAGTTCCACAGCTTGCCACTCGCGACAGCAGCCGCTGCCAGGGCCAAAGCCGCAAACCAACAGCGACTCAAGTGATGCACAAAATCTTCGAGTGCGAGGCGGAAACGCGCACGGCCGATTTGCTGCCGAAGAATGTCCACAGATGAGCCCTCGCGAGAGCCAAGGTCGAAACGTAACCCCACAAGCCAGCGACTGTTGTGCATTATAGGGCATCGCGTCTCGCTCAGCGAACCGTGCTATCGACCCCGTGGCTCAGGGGTCCTTGATCGACGCTCCATCCAGCACCCACGCCGCGCAGGAAAACCGTGAAGCCGTGGTTCGATATTTCTTTCCGCTCCGGCCGGTTCGGACGTTTCCGTTTTTGCGATGGGTGGGATGCTAAACAAGGCAAAGGTTTTGGGCGGAGTTTGCCGATTAGTAAGGCGGTGCCGGTTAGTGCGCCTGTGCCGACTCGGCACGCACTTTCAAGCGAAAACCCAATCAGCGTCCGACCTTGTGACTCGCATGCTCCGACGGTTGGCCATCTGCGAACTGCCCCTGTGGGCCCTGTCGATCCTCTCGGCGGCGGCCGGGGTGGCGATTGTCGCGGCCCTGGGCTGCCAGTCGCCGCTGACCGTGCGAGGTCAA
The DNA here is from genome assembly GCA_963793635.1 of uncultured Planctomycetaceae bacterium. Classification (GTDB taxonomy): domain Bacteria; phylum Planctomycetota; class Planctomycetia; order Pirellulales; family PALSA-1355; genus CAWCAX01. The sequence goes on along the minus strand of CAWCAX010000004.1, from coordinate 915,630 downwards.
AATAACGGCTATAAACCGGCTCCGCAGTCCCAGCCGGGCGTTAGCACCAACCCTTGGGTGGCCAGCGTGCCGACCGAAAAAGACAAAAGCACCCTGCCGACCTACGTCATCGAGCCGCCGGACATCCTGCTGATCGACGCCATCAAGCTGGTGCCCAAGGCTCCCTACCATATCGAGTCGCTGGACGTCGTGCAGATCCCGGTCAGCGGCACGCTGATGGATCAACCGATCAGCGGGCAGTATCCGGTCGATCCCAGCGGCGTGGTCGACTTGGGGCCGGCTTACGGCAAAGTGCCATCCTCAACCAAACGATCGACGAAGCCCAGAAAGACGATCGAAAAACATCTCCTGCAAAACGCTCAACGAGCCCGAGGTGTCGGTCAGCCTGGGCCAGACCGCCGGCCAGCAGCAGATTGCCGGCGAGCACCTGGTCGGTCCCGACGGCACGGTCAACCTGGGCACCTACGGCTCGGTCTACGTGGCCGGCATGACGATGGCCGAGGCCAAGCAGGCCATCGAAGAGCAATTGAAAAACTACCTCGAAGAGCCGCGGGTCTCGGTCGACATCTTCGCCTACAACAGCAAGGTGTATTACGTGATCACCGAAGGGGCCGGCTCGGGCGACACGCTGGTCCGCGTGCCGATCACGGGCAACGAAACGGTGCTCGACGCGTTGGCCCAGGTCAACGGCCTGAGCCGGTTGTCGAGCAAGAACATCTGGATTGCGCGGCCCACGCCGGGCGGCGTGAGCTGCGACCAGATGCTGCCGGTCAATTGGGACGAGATCACCAAAGGCGCGGCCACGGCGACCAACTATCAGGTGTTGCCGGGCGATCGGATCTTCATTGCCGAGAACAAGGTCATCGCCCTTGGACACGTTTCTCGATCAGCTCACCAATCCGTTCGAGCGGATCTTTGGTTTCGGGTTGTTGAGCGCACAAGCTATTCAGCTTTTCAACCGCTTTCCCAAGGGTGCCGGCCTGGGCACCGGCACCTAGCCCAACCGCCGCCCAAAGTGTGGCGTGAACGTCGCGTTGCCAACGCGGCGGCGACAAATCGGAAACCTGGCGATTGATTTGATGCCCCTAGACAATCGGCGGCGAAACAAGAGCGAATCATTCATGACCGCTCGTGGAGAGGAAATATGATCGTAGGACGAAGGATCGTCGGTCTCGTGGCGTGCGTGTGGCTGGCAGCCAGTGCCGCGCTGGGCGACGACGAAGGCGACGCGCGATGGCGCTGTCCCAACACGCAGGATGGCGCTTGCATCCCGAATCCGCGATCCTATGGCTATTATCCGACGCGCTGGCGCAAGTGGCCCGCCGCGAAGCCAGCTCAGGAAACGATACCGACCCCCAAACCGACCCAGGCCGAGTCGTCGACGCCAGAGGCCCCCAAAGAAAACGAGGAGTTACCGCCCGCCGAAACAAACCCCGCGGCGACAGAGACGCCGCCAGAGCAGGCGCAGCCGGAGACCACACCGCCGGAATCGATGCCGGAACAACCGCAGACTCAGCCTGAATTGCCGTCAGAGTTGAATAACGAACTGCCTCAACCGCCGGATCTGGAGAATCTGCTGCCCGAAGAAGGGCCCGAACAACCGCCCGCGCCACCGGCAAAACGGGAGCCGAAAACGATTCCCTCCGAGGACGACCCGTTTAAGGACGATCCGCTACCGAGCGAAGACAAAATGGAGGGCGCGTTCGCGCCGGCCAGCGGCGCCGAGCGGCACCGGGCGAATGCGTTGGCGGCCGGATCCGCGTCTGATGCAATCCACGCAAAATCCAATCCGCAGCCGTCAGATCGAATTGGCAGCCGCTCAGCCGATTCCCGAGCCGATTTCCAAACCGATCTCCGCTCCGTACAAGGTGGCGGCGGCGGATCACAATCCGACGAGCCCGGCCGCAACTCCGGTGGAGTCGACTTCCAAAAAGAGTGCCCCGACCGCACCTGTGACGGAGGCGATTCACAAAGCGACCGCCGCGGCCGCAACTCCGGTGGAGGCGATTCCCAAGCCGGTTACCCCTGCCGTAACCGTGGTGCATGCGACCCCGGTCAAACTAACTCGATCGCGGACCAACCCGCTCCGATCGGCCACGGCCGGGATGGTGCTGCCCTGTCCGGTCGCCGACGACGAGGTGGTGCCGGCGGCCCAATGGTCGGCGGAAAATACGGCGCCCAGAACTCGGGCACGGTTCCTAGTTCGGCTGCCGCCTGGCGAGCCAATCCGTTGCGTGCGGCGCAATGAGCGTCGGGCAAGCTCCGGTCCGGCCGGCCAGGCCGGCCGGACCGGAGCGACACGGATCCGCCCCGGGACCGGCTCAAAATTGCCAAAAAGCCGCCGAATTCAGGGCTGCCGCTGTTCCCTGAGTCAGGTCTTTTTAGTTCATCTTGGCAGAGCCAGCGGGTTGTGATAACCTGCCGCACGCGCATGCAAAATGCCGGCAAGGAGGCCGCTATGACTGCCCATGACAAACGACAACTGCGGGTGCACATCCGCTGGATGATCCGTCGAGACATGGCCGAGGTTCTCGAGGTCGAGAACGACGGGTTCGAGTTTCCCTGGAGCGAGGAAGACTTCATCCGTTGTTTGCGTCAGCGGAATTGCATCGGGATGGTTGCCGAGAGTGACGAGCGAGTCGTGGGTTTCATGATCTACGAGCTCCACAAGACGCGGTTGCACGTGCTGAACTTTGCCGTCAGCAAAGCAGCGCGGAGGAGCGGTGTCGGCACGCAAATGGTGGAAAAACTGGCGGCCAAACTTTCGCCCCAGCGCCGCACGCGCATTCTGCTTGAAGTGCGCGAGACCAATCTGGCGGCCCAATTGTTTTTCCGCCGCCAGGGATATCGGGCCGTCAGCGTGCTGCGCGATTTCTATGAAGACACGACGGAAGATGCCTACATGATGCAGTACCGGTATCAGCCGGTGCCGCAAGAGATCGTCATTCCGTCCAACCGGATTACGAAGCTTGCCGGCTAGTGCGCATTCCGCTCCTCGAAAGCACGCGTTTGCGACGTTGATCGCCCCGGCGTTGACTCAACGCCGGCGCAACGCGAAACGAAATTGATTTGCGATCGCGCCGCCCCGTTCAGATGCGGATCTCGGTGATTTCGAGTTCCGGCAAGTCCACAACCGCCAACGAGTGATACGCAGCGCGATACAGTGCGCCGGGATTGAGCACGTGGCATCGCCCGCGAACCTCATGTGCCGCGAGATGCGTGTGCCCGTGGCAGACCAGATCATACTGGCCCCCGGCGATCAATTGGCCGAGCATCCGGTTGTCGTCTCCATGCAGGAAGGCGATTCGTCGACCGGCCAGAGTCAACTCTCCTTGGCGTTCGTGGCACGTATGACCGCCGGCCTTCATGGCCGCGCGGAGTGCCGGCAGATCGCCGTCGACATTGCCGAACACGAAATGCGTCGGCCAGGGGTCGAACAACCTCACAATCTCGGGCGAGCCGATGTCGCCACAGTGAATCACCAGTTCGACGGAGCAGCTTTCCAGCATGCGCACCGCAGCCCGGGCATTGGACAAGTGGGCGTGGGTATCACTGACGACGCCGATTCGCATGCAAAGAACCGCTGGTTTATGGATCGCATTTGCAGACTGCGACGCAAACAGATAGAAGTGATCTCATGTTCGAACGAGTTTGGATTGCCGTCGGCGGATTGTTGTTGATCCAGGCGGGGCTTTTGGCCGCCTGGATATGGTACACATTTAACCGGACGAATTACACGCTTGGCCAATCGTTTTGGTTTCTGGTAAATCGTTTGTTCACCACATTGTTGTGGCGGACCCAGGTCAGCGGCCGCTTGCCGGTTGCGTCGCACCAAGGCGCTGATCGTCTCGAACCATGGCAGCGGAATCGATCCGCTGCTGATACAACGCGCGAGTGACCGAGTGGTGCACTGGATGGTGGCGAGCGAATACTGGCAGTATCCGGTAATGGCGCTGTCTTTCGCACCCTGGGAGCCATTCCGGTCAGCCGCCGCGGCGTCGACACGGCCGCCACCAAGCAAGCCATTCGACTGGCCAATGAGGGGGGGCTGGTCGGATTGTTTCCCGAGGGACGCGTCAATACCGGCACCGACTTGTTGTTGCCCGGCCGACCCGGCGCGGTGCTGATTGCGATCAAAGCTCGAGTGCCGGTAATCCCGGTTTATATTTCGGGCGCCCGTACGACGGGTCGGCGCTCGGTTCGTTCCTGATGCCAGCGAAAGTGCATGTCAGCATTGGCCAGCCGATCGACTTGTCCGCGTACTACGATCGGCCGACCGACAAGGAACTTCTCGGGGAGCTGACGAAGCGAATCCTACAGGCGATCGCCCGCCTGGCGGGAGACAATCAGTTTCAACCTCAGCTTGCCGGCAAGAACTGGCATCCCGACGATCCGGCCATGACCGCATCGGCAGAGGTTGCCGAAGCTCGTGAAAACCTGGATGGCAAAGCGAGCCAGCCCTGAAGTGCAAGACCCCCGTCGCTTGATCGTTTGCAAACTCCGCGCCGGCGCGTTTCCTAAAGGCGTCAATAAACCGCGATGCTGCCAGCGCCGCTATAGACAACTGCTTCGGTCTGGTCGATCTGCGATCGTAAGCGGTCGCCGACCTGATCGCGGTTCGGGCCCCTAGCGAAGACCGTCAAGATCGGTTGGCCCGCCGCAATCCGAGAGCCGACGGCAGGCACGTCGCCCAGCAATGGCCAACCGCCGAGCGATGCCGCGTGATCGGTCAAACATCGCTGGACGACCAATTCGCGCCGCGCATACAAAATGGCCTTACCCCACAGTTGGACTGGGGTCGACGGCACGACCGGCGGCAAATGGCCGTCGCGGCAAGCCGCTACATGCCAGCCGACATACGGCAAGCCGGCGGCCCTTTCCAGGATCTCAACCGACGCAGTATAGCGCGGATTGACTTCCACCGGCCAAGGTATTTCCTGGGCCAAGACGCAGTCGGCCCCAAACAGGCCTTGCAAATGAAACTCGTCGGCCAAGACCTGCCCAATATCGAGGAACCTGCGCTGCAGTGTGTTATTGATGGGCAAAGGACCGATCGAGCCGGCGTACTGGAAACGGCCGGATCCGGCGAGCCGGGTGGCGCTGACGACGGTTTCGTCCCGCTGACCGGCCAGCAACTGCTCGGTCACGCCGACCAATCTTACCTGGCCGCCGGCCGCCAAATAGACCGCCGAGCAGGACACCCCCTCGATTCGCTGCTGAAAATAAAATGCCGACCGCGGTTGACTGGCCGTCTCGGCAGCAGTCGAATTGCCCCCCAGCCACAGCGAAACTTGCATTCCGCCGGCCGAACGACGGCTCTTACGCAGCCAGGTGCCGTCAGGGGGCACCTCGGCAGGATCGGCCGCCAGCGCCGGGCAAGGCAGATCGCGGCGGCCAAAGGCGGCGGCGACTTGCCAGGGATCGCGAACTCGGTCGAGGACCTCCGCGGCGTTTCCCAGCAGAGGCCTGATTTGCTGCATCCGCTCAATCAGCCGCGGATAATTTTCAAGCGCACCGGTATACATCCACGGGCCGACCGGGGCTCGCCCCAGGATCTCGGGAAACTCGTCGGGGTATTGGGAGACACGAACACTCCGGCAGCAGGCCTGCAAGTCGGCATCGGCGAACAGGTCTGCGGCAAACGGCTGCAGTCCGGCCCGCCGAGCGGATTGGGCCGCCGCCCGAGCGCCGCTCCAAGAATCGTCAATCCAGGGAGCGCGTCACAAACTCCGAGCCGTTGGACTTCGGTCACGCCACTCTCCCCGCACGGACCCATTGTGCCCATCCATGTGGCGTCCCTGATGGGGGGGCCGCTCCAAGGATTGGGCAAGGCCGGCACCGTCCCCGATCGTCTCCAGATTCACAGTTCAGGGGGCGGCTGCGATCCCGAGCCATTCTACCGCGAGAACTGCTGGCACCAGAAAGTCGCGCCCGACGAACTGCGATAGGCGGCCACGCCGATCCGGCTGTAGCCGGAGTTTAGCATGTTGGCCCGGTGCCCGGAGGAGTTCATCCAGGAATTGACCACCTCTTGGGGCGAATTCTGGCCCATGGCAATGTTCTCGGCGACCGCCGCACTGGTGTGCTGCATGGTATGGTTGCGGCTCATCCAATTGGCATGGCGTCGGGCCGACCCGAGCAGGCCGAAATCGAGGATCAGCGGCCGCAAGCCATAACGGGCCCGTTGAGCGTTGGTGTGCGCCAGAATTCCCGATTCCACCGGGAACACTTCGCACTCCCGTTTAGCCGCGGGCGCCTTGGCTGCCTGGGGCTCGGCCGCGTTTGGCTCGGCTGCCGGCGGCGCGGTTGGCGATGGTCGAGCTGCCGGAAGCTGCGCGACCGGCCTTTGGGCCGTGTGTTGCTGTGTGCCTTTGCCGGCCGGAACCACTGCGAACAAGAGAATTGCGCCGAGGGTCGCAGATAGTGATAGCATTAAATACTCCTCCGAGTTGAGTAATCGGTAGCAGAAATAAAGGCGGGGCTTTGGCCTCGATCGTTGCCCCGCGGACGCGGGTCGATCGACGGGCCGGTAGGTGCCGACAATGCCGCCTTGTCATGCGTTCCGCAGCGTGGCCGTCAGCCCACCCGGAGCATCGCAGGCCGTAAATGCCGGCGTTGTCAGCGGAGTCCACCTTAGCCGGCACTCGGCGGGCCGCAAGGGGGTAAATTGGGGGGGACTTCAGGGACGCTTGAAATCGAATCCAAGTTTGTTATGGTGGTTGGCTTCGGATGGACTGGCGGCAGCAGAGACGGGCGTTATGCGCCCTCTGCGGAAATCACGGGGCCGCTGTTTGTAACCTGTTCTCGTGATTCAAGTTCAAGGCACAATCGCCGCGGGCAAAACACCTTTTTTGTACAGGGAGTGCGAACGATGTCGATGTTTGTTGGAGAAGCTTTGGCGGGAGAAGGAAATGAAATTGCCCACATCGATTTGCTGATTGGCGACAAAAGCGGGCCGGTCGGCGTGGCCTTTGCCAATGCCCTGGCGCGTCAAAGCGAGGGACACAGCAATCTGCTGGCCGTGCTCACGCCGAACCTGGCGGTCAAGCCGGCAACCGTGTTGATTACCAAGGTAACGATCAAGGGCATGAAGCAGGCTGTGCAGATGTTCGGTCCCGCGCAGGCCGCTGTGGCCAAAGCCGTGGCCGATTCGGTCGCCGATAAGGTCATTCCGGCCGAACAAGCCGAGAATCTGGTAATCGTGTGTGGTGTGTTCATCCACCCGGCCGCCGAAGTCGACAAAAAGATCTACGACTACAACTACGAAGCCACCAAAATGGCGATCAAGAGCGCCATGCAAGGCAAGCCGAGCGTCCAGGAAATGCTGGCCGGCAAGGACAAGGCCGCTCATCCGTTCCGCGGGTTCTGACGCCCTTGCCGATGAGTAACCCCAAGGCTGCCAAGCCCAAAATCCTAGTTCAGCTCGATAGCGATGCGCAGCCGAGCGTGTTTGATTCGGTTGTCGCCGTCGATGCCGGCGTGGACCAATTGTTTCGGCACGCCGGTATTGCGCCCGAGAGGGTGCGCGACCTGGTTTACGGCGCTATGTTCACCCGCGGCGTCGACGAGTTACGTGGTACCGCCATTTTCGTCGGCGGATCGAACGTGGCCGCCGGCGAAGCGATCTTCGCGGCGGTCCGGCAGACCTTTTTCGGACCGCTGCGGGTGTCGGTGATGCTCGACTCCAACGGCGCCAATACCACGGCCGCAGCTGCGGTTTTGGCGGCGGGCAAACATCTGCCCCTGGCGGGGGCCGAGATCCTTGTGCTGGCTGCGACCGGCCCGGTGGGATCCCGGGTTGTGCGGCTGCTGGCCGCCGAGGGTGCCAGCATTCGGGCGGCTTCGCGCGACCTGGCGCGGGCAGAGCGTATCTGCCGCGAGGTGGCCAAGCGCGTGCCGCAAGCCAGGCTCCGGGCGTTGGAGGTCCAATCGGACCAGTCATTGCGGCAGGCACTCGACGGCGCTGCGCGCCGTGATTACGGCCGGCGCCGCCGGCGTGGAACTGGTACCCCTGGAAGCCCTGCGGGCCGCAATGTCACTCCAAGTGGCAATCGATCTGAGCGCCGTCCCGCCCCTGGGCATCGGCGGCATCGAAGTCACCGACAAGGCCAAACAGCGGAACAGCGTGCTTTGTTACGGCGCGCTGGGAGTGGGGGGCCTCAAGATGAAAATCCACAAGGCCGCCATCGGCCAACTCTTCAGCGCCAACGACCTGGTCCTCGACGCCGAGGAGATTTATCAAATCGGACAGCAATTGGCAGGCTCGAAGGCTGCCCTCTGATCACGCGGCCGTGCGACGCCTCGCTAGGCAATCATGCTGGTCAGCGCCTGGAAGGCCGGGTCGTTGCGGATCGTGTCGAAGTCGGATTCGGCCGCGACACGGTTGCGGAAGTCGCCGTCCATGTCAATTGCTCGCGACAGAAACATCAGTGCTTGGCGCTTGTTGCCGGCCAGACTCCAGTAGCAGGCCAGGTTGTAATGCAGGATGGCCGAACTGGAATCGACTTCGAGGCCCTTTTCCAGCGCGGCGATGGCCTGGTCGATCCGCCCTAGCCGCTTGTAGCACCAGCCTTGAGCGATGTAGACCGGCACTTCCTCCGGCATCCCTTCGGCGGCCACGTTCAGCGCGGCGATGGCATCGCTCCAGCGCTCCAGCTCCCGCAAGGCCTCGCCCCGCAGGTAAGCGGCCCGGCAGGACGGAATATCGGACGGCCCCCAGCGATCCAGCACGTCCAGCGCGTGCTTAGGCATGCCGAGCTCCAAATAGCCCTCGGCCTGTCGCAATATCTGTTGACGACGGATTCGATGCTGGGCCGACACGACCGGACCCCCCGAGCGAAAAAAGCTGCGTTCGGACGCCCACTTTCACTCAATTTTACACGCTAAATTGCCGAAGCGGAAATCGGCCATTCCAAGTCAGCGCCGAAGTGCTCTGGGCTTAATGAGTAAGATGCGGTTTGAGGCTGCGGCGCCGCAACTTCAGCCCCCCGCGCCGAGGGTACGGCCGGGCGCGAACATCAAGTGGCACCTGCCGCCGCCAATTCGCCGTGCGATTCGACCAGCCACATGCTGGGCGTGTCGACGTTCAACACCGGCGCAACGGCCCTGAAGCCCTGATCTCGGGCTGCCCGGAATTCAAGCGTGCTGGGCCCATCCGCGGGCCGCAGCTTTAGCAGCCAAGCGGCCGGTCGGAGCAGCGGCGTTGGATTTAAACCCCTGCGGCAGGCAATCGGTTGTTGCATTTCGGCAACATGGAAAAACCGCGGTCGGACGTTGCCTTTCAGCCCAAGCGATTTGCGGGACACGGGTTGTGCGCCGGCGGCGATGCCAGGCACCACGCTCTGGTCCGAAACCTGCGTGGAGGACAATCGAGACCCCAAGAAGATGCATCACGCGGGCCGTCGAGGTCCCCCCCATTCGGTCACGGTTCCATGCAGTTCAATCGATGCACACGGCTTCGGAGCGTTGCGCTCGTCACGACGCTGCTGGTTAGCGGCCTTTTACTGGCGAACTTGCCCGCGGCGGCTGAGGCCAGCCGCTGGGTCCGCACGCGCGACGGCTGGGAGCGCGAAGAGACCTTGCGGCCGCAGCGCACCGTCTACGAACCGGCTCTGCATCCGCTGATCGTAACCACGCTGGTCTCGCTCGGGTCGCTGATGGCACTAATTGCCTTTCCCGCCCGGCCTAAAGTTTGAGGCGTGCCGATTCTCTCATTGCGGATGGCATCCGCTTACTGTTTCGGCAGCCGGCTGCTTGTCGGCCCGCGCGGAAGGACCAAAACTCGCGGTCGGCGGCGGTAATCACGCGCTTGCCGACCCGAAAGCCGGGAGCCTCATTATGGACAATCCGCACTCTCCGCCGCGCGGGCCTGGGCAAGAATATCCAGGCGACGGGCGATCAGGTAGAACGGCGGCAGATAAACCAGGTCCGAAAAAATCACGATCGGCACATAGAGCGGCGGCAGACTGCCGAGGGCCACGTGGTAGAAACTCAACGCGCACCCCAGCGCCTTGCTCCACAGGCCAAGCCATAACAGGTTGCGATTTTCCAGCGGCCGCCGCGCAACCAGCAGGTAGCCCACACCGAACAACCCTACCAACAATCCGACCAATTGCACGAACATGATCGGGATGGGTTTTGCCAGGCCCAGGAACTTGAACAGCTCGTGGTAGAACAAGAGCAGGTTCAAGCCAACGAGCAAATTGTAGACACCGGCGATTCGCAACAGCCAGCGCATCCAAGGACGCAACGGCGGCCCGGCAAGCGGGTCGCCAGCGGCCCCAGGCGGTCGATCCCCGGATGGAATCGGCGAACTCATTCGTGGGCTTGCGAACTCAAAGAGACACCGCTCGAACGGGCCTGGTACTGGTCGGTCCAGGCGATCAGATTTTCCGCTCCCTTGCGATGGCAAAACTCGCCGAACGACTCGCCATTTTCGCGGTCGTGTTTGAAATAGGCCAGCAGCGGCACCAGCGAAGGCACGACTTCCGCCGCCGGCACCATGTCCTTGTAGTTGAAATTCAAGCGGTCCCCCAGCACACGCCCGCCGACCAGAATCGTGTACTTGCCGATCGCTTTGCCCACCAGACCGATGTCCGAGTTGTAGGGGCGTGCACAACCGTTGGGGCAGCCGGTCATGCGGACCGTGAAGGTTTCGCCGGACAGCCCGAACCGCGCCAGCTCGACCTCCAACTGATCGATCATGCCCGGCAGGGCCCGTTCGCTCTCGGTGATTGCCAATCCGCAAGTGGGCCAGGCGACGCAAGCCATCGACCAGCGGCGGACGTTGGAGATCTCGTTGTGCAGCTTGACGCCGTGGTCGCGCAGCAGGCCCTCGATCGCCGGGCGATCCGCCGGCACGATGTCGGTGAGCAGGATGCTTTGATGCGGCGTGAGCCGCAGGCCGGGCTGATAAGCGGTCAATATCTTGCGCAGAGCGGTTTTGAGCAGCAGGCTCTCGTCGTCGTGGATCCGGCCGTTTTCGATATTCAGTCCGTAAAACAGCCGGCCATCCCCCTGTTCGTGCCAGCCGATGTGGTCGTCGAAACCGCGGACGTCGTCCGGGTGCGGATCCGGCAGGGCGTGGCCGTAATACTGCTTCGACCTGCGACTTGAACCAGGCGAGCCCGCGGTTGGCGATCAGATACTTGAGCCGTGCCACTTTGCGGTCGGACCGATTGCCGTAATCGCGCTGAACCATGATCACGGCCGTGGCGACGTCGACCGCCTCTTGCGGACGAATGAACGCCATGCGTTGGGCCAGCGCCGGAAAGGTCTTTTCGGCGCTGGGCGTGACGCCCATTCCGCCCCCCACCAGCACGTTGTAGCCGATGATCCGCCCGCCCTCGGTGATTGCCAACAGCCCCAAATCGTTGGCGTAGAGGTCGACGCAGTTGTCTTCCGGCAAGCCGATGGCCGTTTTGAATTTGCGCGGCAGATAGGTTGGACCGTAAATCGGCTCGACGTCGGGGCCGCCGGCGACAAGTTGTTCTTCGCCGCTATCGGGATCGGTGAGCCAGATTTCGTGATACGCCCGGCTGCGCGGAGCCAGATGTTCGGCCAATCGATCGGCGAGGGCTTGTAGCTGGGCGTGGATCGGATTCTGCTTGTGCGGAGCGGGGCAGCACATGACGTTGCGCTCGACATCGCCGCAAGCGGCCAGCGTGCTGAGCTGGACCTGGTTGATGCGATGGATCGTCTTCCACAGATCGTGCTTGAACACGCCATGCAACTGCAAGCCCTGCCGGCTCGTGATGCGGAGTGTCGTGTTGCCCACCTCGTCGCACAGATCCAATTCGGCCAGCAACTGGGCGCTGGTCAGTTTGCCCCCCGGCACCTTGGTCCGGACCATGAACGAGTAGGCCTTGGGCGCCTTGCCCTTGTGTCCCTCGACGCGGCCCAGCGCACGGGCGTCGCGGTCGTCCTGCTGATAGGTGCCGTGATTCTTGAGCAGTTGTATGCTGGCCTTGCCGAAGTGATCCGTGCCGTCCTGCAGCTCGGCCGCGATCTCACCGCGCAAGTAATTACTCTCGATTTTGAACGTTTCGACCGGGCTCAGCTTCGGTTTCGTCAGCCATGGTGATTCGGCTTTTCCGGCGGGGCGAGGCTGCCGAGCAGTCTGAAATAGAATGATTACTATGATTAGTAACATTGTCGACATTCGGTCGACCGAAGTCAAGATAATCATAACGGTCGGCAGCGCGGGCGACTATGCCGTTTGCGACGGGAAGAGGCCCGTCCCGCGGTTCTTCGACGGGCTGAAGCGCTTGGCGCGAGAGCAGCCGGCCCTCGTGGGGCAGTATCAGGCGGCTCCCGGATTCTTTAGAATGCTGCCCTTATACTTTCGCGCGATCGCTCAGACTGAAGAGGCATCAGGTCGTGACGGCTGCCCTGCTCGACGGCAAGAAGCTGGCTCAAGAAATCCAAGATGAGCTCGCCGAAGAAGTCGCCGACTTCATCCAGAACAATGGAGTCACGCCAAGCCTCGCCGCCGTTCTGGTGGGAGCCGATCCGGCCAGCGAAGTGTATGTCCGCAACAAGCGCGCGGCCTGCGAACGGGCCGGGATCGAAAGTCGCCTTCATCGCCTGCCGGCCGACGTGCCGCAGGACGATTTGCTGGCCCTCATCGCGCGATTGAACAAAGCCAAAGAGCAACCGGTGCACGGCATCCTCGTGCAGTTGCCGCTCCCCGCACACATCGAGCCAAACCGCATTCTTCAGGCCGTGAGTCCCCTCAAAGACGTGGACGGATTTCACGCCGAGAACGTGGGCCGCCTGGTCCAGGGCAACCCACGATTCCTCCCCTGCACCCCCCTGGGCGTGCAGCAATTGCTATTACGCAACGAAATCGCAACCGCCGGCCGGCACGTGGTCGTCGTCGGGCGGAGCGACAGCGTCGGAAAGCCGCTGGCCATCATGCTCATGCAACGCGGCTTAGGCGCCGATGCCACGGTCACGGTTTGCCACAGCCGCACGCCCAACTTGCCTGCCATCACCATGCAGGCCGACATCCTGATCGTGGCCATGCGGCAACCCCGATTCATCACCGCCGAAATGGTCAAGCCGGGCGCCGCCGTCATCGACGTGGGCATTCACCGCATCGACGGAAAATTGACCGGCGACGTCGACTTTGAATCTGTCCGGCGGGTGGCGGGCCACATCACGCCGGTGCCGGGGGGCGTCGGCCCGCTGACCGTCGCCATGTTGCTGCACAACACGCTGCTGGCCGCGCGATTGCAGGAGTAGAGGCGAATGAGGAAGTTCGACTCACCGATTTCGCAGTGTACACAGACAGCACTACAAGCAGGCATTGGTGACGCGCGGGAATCGCGGGCATTTCACTCTCCCGCTATTCTTTTTCGTGAAATCTGCACAATTTGCGGATGATTGCCGCCGCGTTTTTCATTCTTACTTGGCCCCAGCCGATGGCGGCGCGCGTTCCGGCGGTTCGCAACCCTTTGCGCCCGGCTGCTGTTGGCAGAGTTGCAAATAGCGCTCGTGGAGTTCGCGCATCTCATCGTCGGAGAGGCGGTCGAGATCGATCATGCTATTGCGGGCCTTATGCGTGCTGCGGATCAATTCATCCAGTTTGAGCTGAATGGCCAGGGTATCCCGATTTTGGGTGTTCTGGATCAGGAATACCATCAGGAAGGTAACGATGCTGGTCGCGGTGTTCATGACAAGCTGCCAGGTGTCGGAGAAATGAAACCACGGCGCGGTTGTACCCCAAATCAAGATGACCAGGATTGCAGTCAGGAACGCCCAGGTCGTGCCCAGCCATTCGGCGGCCTTGCGGGAAAATTTCCGGAATATCTCTTTCATGTAAGCTCCTAGCTAGCAACGAATGGCACTAGCTTAAGGGAAAGAGGCGCGGCCAGAATGGCAGCGGGCGGATTGAAGGCGGCGCGTAAAAAAGCCCGGCGCTGGGCCGGGCTTTTGAATCGATCTGCGTCCAATCAGGATGCCGCTTCCGGCACCGAGTCGGCAGCACTGGCGGGCGGTGGGGCCGGGGCCGGTGATCGCAGCTCCTCAAGCCGCTTCAGGCTAGCTCGGTACGTCGCGCTGCCAACGACTTTCTGGAAGGTGAGCGGAGGAACGGCGCGACCACCAAGCATACTGCCGCCAGCGATTGTGAATGTTTCCCCAAGGGTTAATTTTTTTGTCATTTTGCGGCCTCCGCAAAAGACCTCAGCACGCTGCGAATGCTTTGGCAAATCAGCAAGAGTTGATCGCTCCGTACCTCAATTTGATCCACGCCCGAAATGAGCACCAATGGACCCATTGTGACTATCGGCATCCGCAAGTCAATGCTGAGCACCCCCAGGAACTTCCCCCTCGTATCACAATATCCTACGGAAAATATGGCCCCAACGTTCATCATGTAGTGGCTGATTTGCGATGCCGTCTCGGGCGACACGTGCATTTGATTTACGTAAAACTCCTCAAAGTCCGCCCGATCCTCAAACTCTGGGAAGGGAGCGAAGAATAGGTCGCCGTCCCCTGCTGACTCCCACGCCTGACCTGTCGCCCCTTCTCCCCTGCCATACGAGGCCCGCGAACCTTCGGCATCGCCGATCGGATCGCTTCCGCCCTTCCGGTACCGGTACCAAGGTACGATACGAGCGCGATTCGTTGGATCCTGCTTGAATAGCGTGAATCGCGTGCCGTTATCCCCGTTAAAAATCTCGTCATTCAGAAAGTTGAAGAGGCCCCACAACACTTCGGCCTCTGCTATTCTCTCGCGCAGCCGTGACCGAACTGCCGCCGCCAGCTTCACGGCTGTTGCGACCAGATACAGCGTGCCCAAAATGGCGGTAGCGACTGCCGACGTGCTTAGGCCATTGATTGCAAGACCACAGGCTAGCGCAAGCATCACGCAATCGATGAGATCAACAAGCCGTAGGTTTCTGGCGATCATACGCCAGACGCGGCTAGCGATTCGCTCAAGTTCCGTGCGGTTGATACGTATCGACATCAACCCCGCCATCGCGTCACTCCTCGTCCAGCATCTTTTGCCGATGGGTTTTCTTGGGCTTGGCCTTCGGGGCTTTCTTGAACGTCTGGCCGGTATGCCGCACGGCTGGCATGTCAACCTGCTTGCCTTCCAGCAGATCACCCACGGTCAGCATCTGTAGCTTTGCATAATCCTTGCCGGTGAATGCGGAGCGGTAGAACCCGGCGGACGCGGCCTCGGTTCGCATTGGCTTCGTCGGCGACTCAAGGGACAACAGAACCCCCATTGCTGCCTTCTCGCGGTCCAGTACGCCTCGCAGGTTGCGTAGTTGATTGACCGTGACGTGCCCGGCCTTGACTGAGAAGATTACTTGCTTCGTCGTGCCGCCGCCGCCTTCGTCGTGAAAGAACAGGCGACCGTCGATTCCCTTGTCCGCGCCTTTCTTTTGTTCTGCTGGTCGGCGCGCCGACCAGCCCGAGCGCCCACCATTGAAACTGATAGGGATCGTCGGCCGCTAGTAGTTCGGCGTCGTGAATGTCTGTTGGCTCGCCGACTACCTCAAACTCTGCGGCATCCCCGTAGGTGTCTCTGAGCCGACTCTTGATGAGCGTGATTGCCAAGCTGGTAACGTCGATGCCGATCCAGTTGCGGTTTAATTTCTGGGCGACAGCGACCGCTGTTCCACAGCCACAGAACGGATCAAGGATCGTATCGCCTTCATCGCTGCTGGCCTTGATGATACGTTCAAGCAAGCCTTCCGGCTTTTGGGTGGGATATCCCAAACGCTCCGCGGCCGTGTTGCGAATTCTGGGGATGTCATCCCAAACTGTTCCGATTTGCTTTCCCGGTGTTTCGTCCAGGTATATTTTCCGCCCGTCCAGCCGCGGGGTTCCGTCTTTCTTCAACAAAATCCGCCCCTGCGAGTACCATTCTTCGAGCTGTTCCACCGATGCCCCCCACGATCGATGCGGGGGCGGTTTCGTTCCCCTCCACTCAAACTGTCGCAGCCGCCGCACAAGCGATACCGTCAGGTCTTGGCCTGTATAGAGCCGCCCCTGTTCGTCCGGTTTGTATCGCTTCAATTGTTCTGGGCCATACGGCTGATAGATGGGGCGTAGTTTTGGAACCGGACTCTTGCCGTAGAACAAAAGGATATCCTGTTGGCGAGGCCAGAATCGGGTTTTTAGGTTGTGGGCGTTCGCTCGTACCCAGACAATTTCGTTGATGAACTTATCCGGCCCGAACACCGCATCCATCAGCATCTTCAGATAGTGGCTGGCCGTGGGATCGCAGTGCAGATAAATGCTGCCCGTCGACTTGAGAACGCGGTGCAATTCCAGCAACCGCGGCGCCATCATCGACAGGTACGCCAGCAAGTCATTCTCCCCGATTGCCTGCCTGAACGCCTGCATTACTAGCGATGTTTGGCCGCCAGATTCGACTAGCTCTTGGAAAGCGTGCGCGGCAGACTGGTCCCACCTCCATGTATCCTCGAATGCCTGAATCTGCGCGCAGATTGCGTGCCGTCCCGCTCGGCGAAAAGCACGTTGTAGTTCTGCGCCTGTTGAAAGGCGGGTCGAGGTAGACCAGATCGACCGACTCATCATCGACGTAGTGGCGCAGAATGTCGAGATTGTCGCCGTAATAGAGGGTATTCATGGGAGAACATGATACCGTCGTTGTTAGCCAGCCGCCTAGGCACTGTACAAAAACGCATGACGGGACAGGATACACCGCTCTGCGACGTTCTGTCTTGTTGCATATTTCCCCCTATCCTGTAGAATGGGCGTGCAAGCGGCCCCGTCGCACTCAATGGAGGTCTTTTATGTCAGTAAGAATGCTACCGGACGGGACGATTGAATTCGACTCCGTCGAAGACGCCGTAGAATTCCGCCGACTTTCGGGGAAAACGTCGTCGTGTGCCTCGGCAGAGCCAGACCAAAATGGCACTCCGGTTGACCGCAAGCGGGCGAATTACGTTAGATTCCAGCAGTCTCTTCAGTCCCACCAAGTCGCGATCATTCGAGCGCTGAAGGAATCGTCGGACGGCCTAACCGCAGAAGAATTGGCCAAGAAAGTAGAGAGAAAGGCCGGACAGATTGGCCCAATGATGCGGCATATTCGCGATAGGGCCACGAAGGCCGGACTCGATGCAAAGCGATTCATTAAAGCCACAAAGACTAAGCCGGAAGGCGGCGGCCGTCCGGCCGCAGTGTTCAAGCTGGTGCCCGATTATCCGGCAGATTTAGCAGAAATTAAATGAAAAAGGCCCGGTGACAACGGGGTCATCACCGGGCCTAACTCTAACTGACCCCTACCTTTGAGCCGGCTGCGGGATGCTTTACGAGG
Source organism: uncultured Planctomycetaceae bacterium (assembly GCA_963793635.1). Classification (GTDB taxonomy): domain Bacteria; phylum Planctomycetota; class Planctomycetia; order Pirellulales; family PALSA-1355; genus CAWCAX01. Next base: position 898,328 of record CAWCAX010000004.1, on the reverse strand, counting down.
GCGCCCGCGGTCGGCCTGCCATGAGGAGGCCAGCAATGGTCATACTCTATTTTGACGGTGTGTGGATTCTTGTCGTGCCTTGGTTCTGGTTTTCGTTAAGTCGGGCCACTTTGTTGGCCCTGACGGCGATCGGCCATAACCGCCGGTGAGTATCCCGGATTGAGCCCAGACCCGGCAATCTCAAATTATCGGGCTGGGCCTTTCCCATCTTAACACACTTTCCCCAGTAGTCCAGTAGTTCTCGGTGGGCGGCCCGCGTCTCGCCGGCGCAGCGATCTTATACATCGTCGGAGGGGTCGAGCTATTCCGACGGGTTGGACTCCCCCGCCCCCCGCTGTTTTTTCGTCGGCCTATGTAGTTTCAGGTTGGCTAATTGCGACTTGGCCGCGCCTTCCAAGATGGGGCGCGCCGAAGCGGCCATATCCACCCCTGACGCCTTCGCCGCCTGCGTGACCAAGCTCTTGAGGGTGTCCGTCACCGGGATTCGCAAATCCACGCTTTTTCGGTCGCTGGGGTCTTTGAACGGTCGAGCCATGCGATAACTGTAGGAAAATTATTCCGCATTGTCAAGCGGCCTATTGACTGTAGTAATAGTTTTACTACAATAACAGTATGAAACAAAACCCCCGAAGCAGCCGGCAAGCCGCAACGGGGGCGAGAACAACAAACCAGCTTTCGCTAGATGCGTCCTGACAACAGCATCATAGCGAGAGCCGCCAAGAAAGGCTAACTCCCGTGACCGCACGAAAAGACTTCTCGACAATTCGCGACAAATTCGCCCGAGACAACGGGCTCCCGTTCGGTCGGTTACTCAGCCGGGAATACGTGCTGTCCGTTTTGGAATCGGAAGGCCACTACTACCGCAGTCGAGTTTTCTGCCCGCTAGTCACGCTCTGGGGCTGGTTGTCACAGTGCCTTTCGCAAGACAAGTCGCTAAATGAAACGGTTTCGCGCATCCTGGCGCATCGGGTTTCGACCGGGCTTCCCTGTTGCTCGGCTAACTCCGCGTCGTACAGCAATGCCCGCAATCGGTTCCCCGAAGCCGTCATGCAACGCATGTCGAAAGAGATCGGCCGCAAAGTACACGACAGCGCCGACGGCGCGTGGAACTGGCGCGGGCGGCAAGTTTTCTTGGCCGATGGGACCGGCTTCAGCATGCAGGACACCACCGAAAACCAACTTGCCTATCCGCAGCACAACAGGTGCCTGCCAGGGCTCGGCTTTCCGATCATGCGGGCGGTGGCGCTGATTTCGCTTTCGACCGGCGCTGTGGTCGATCTTGCTTTCGGCGCCGAGCGCGGCAAGGGGACCGGCGAAGCGAGTCTACTGCGCGGCATGGTCGACAGTCTGGAATCGGGCAGCGTGCTGGTGGCCGATCGCTACTACCCGAGCTACTTTTCGGTTGCCATGCTCGGCAATCGGGGTGTTGACCTTGTGTCGATCAGCCACCATGCCCGCGTGGTCGATTTCAGCGAAGGCCACGTCTTGGGCCACAACGACCATATCGTGCTCTGGCCGAAACCGAAGCGGCCGAAATGGATGAGTAAGCTGGCCTACGATGAAGTGCCGGACACGATGCCCGTCCGCGAGTTTGAAATAGACATAGAAGATCGGAAGGGGGGCGGCGCGAAGGCGATTGTCGTAACCTCCATTACCGATCCGGCCGTGCCGCAGAAAGAGTTGTCGGACCTGTATTGGCGGCGCTGGAACTGCGAACTAGACATTCGCTCGATCAAGCATTCCCTGCAAATGGACGTGCTCCGTTGCAAGACGCCGGAAATGGTCCGCAAGGAAATCTGGGCGCATCTGCTGGCCTGGAACCTTTTGCGTGGCGTCATGGTAGAATCGGCCAAGCGGTCGGAAGTGCTGCCCCGTCAGTTAAGCGTCAAGGGAACCATGCAGGCGGTTGAGAGTTTCACCCCCGCGATGATGGCCATAGACGGCAACGTAGCGATCTACGATGCGTTCCTGACGACGGTTTCGGCTCACCGGGTCGGGAATCGTCCCGGTCGATTGGAACCGCGATTTAAGAAGCGCCGGCCGGCCTGGGATTCGTACATGACGATACCGCGCCACCAGTCGCGTCGGCGGCTTGCGCGACAAGCGGCCTTTCCCTTAAGCTAGTGCCATTCCTAGCTAGCAACCGATGCTTGGCACTTGGGATTATGGGATTATATGCACCGTTAAGTCGAAAAAAGCGGGTTCGCGAACGGCCATCGGGGCTTTTGGAAATTCGCGCAAGCGCAACGCCGCCCGGGAGTTGACCGCAGCGGCCTTAACCCCCGGATCGGAGATATTTCGGCTGGCAACTGTCGGCAAATAGGTGTTGAACATTCGCAAGATAATCGCGCGAGAACTGAAGATCCGGGTGCGAATATGTCGATTGATCGGTAAGGATAGTTCCGGCCGTACCGCTTTTGGCGGCTGGCCGGGATATACGCCCGCAATGCCGTCCAAATGCCTGAGGAGCCTACGATGACTCGCGTTATAGTTTTCGTTTCCGTGATTGCCTCGATGCTCAGCTTCGCGGGGCTGGATCTGTCCGGTGCGCGAGGCGCCGACAAAGTGCCTGCCGGTTTCATTCAGGAGGCCGGCTCGAAGCTCGCGTCGGGTGACACCGCCGATTCCGACCAATCCATGCCGCTGGAATCCACCAGGGGTGTCCTTGGCGAGTCAAATTCGAGCACCGCAGACGGCGGTGAGCCCGAAAAGCTCGATGCCACATCCGAAACCGAACCGGAACTGGAAATCATCCGCGAACGTTACCCGAACCGCGCGGTCAAAGTTGAACGCGAAGTGTCGCAGGATGAAGACGGCAACTACGTCAACGACGGCTTTTGGCGGATGTGGGATTCCAAGGGAACGCTGGTTGCCGAGGGCAACTACCGCGACGGCCAGCGCGAGGGTGTATGGAATCGCTGGTACCGCGCAACGGACGTCGATTTGCTCTCTAAGTCGCCGTACAACGGATATCAGGGCCCGTTTGTCTCGCAGGCTACTTTTGTCGACGGCAAGCTCGAAGGCAGCTGGGTGATCTACGACGCCAAGCAGCGCAAGATCAGCCAGTGGGAATTCTCCAAAGGCGAACGCCACGGTCGCTCGACGGCCTGGTTTGTCAATGGTCGCAAGATGCGCGAAATCGAATACACCAATGGCGATATCGACGGCCAACTGATCGAGTGGGCCGCCGACGGCAAAGTGGTGACCAAAGACACCTATCAACACGGACGCAAGCTCGCGCAACGAACCGACCGGGACGTGGCCGGCGGCAAAAAAACCGAGGGACTGTATCTGTTTGCCAAGGAGGTCGCCAAGACCCCCGACGATTGGTGGAATGCCAAGCTCGCGGTCTACATCAAGACCGGCAAGGACGAGAAGCACGGTCCCTGGGTTTCCTGGTATCCAAGCGGGCAGCGGCACGCCGAGGGTGAGTATCGCAACGATGTTCAAGTCGGCAAGTTCACCTGGTGGTACGCCAACGGCCAAAAGGCGCTCGAAGGCGCCTACGTCGACGGCGAACAACAAGGCAAATGGGTTTGGTGGCATGAGAACGGCCAGAAGTCGATTCTGGGCGAATACACCAAAGGTCATCCGAGCGGCCGCTGGACCTGGTGGAACGAGGAGGGCAAGGTCGCCCGAGCCACTGAAATGGAGAACGGGGCCGGCGAAGTCGTCAACATCCCCGAAAAGCCCCAGCCGCGGCCGCCGGCTCGGCAGGGAACCAAGCCTGCGATTCCCAATTCACCGACACTGCGGTAACCGCGCACGCGCGAAGAGCGGATCCGACGTAAGGATCCATTTCATCAAAAAAAGGACCGCCCCGAAGTGCCGGGCGGTCCTTTTTTGTGGATCCAAGGCCGTTCGACGTCGAAACGGGCTATTTCTTGGCGAGCTCGCTTTCGATCGATTTGACCACCTCCGGCGCCTCGGGCTTGGTCTTGGGCTCGAAGCGAGCGGCCACTTGACCGTTGCGTCCGATCAAGAACTTCTCGAAGTTCCACTTGATCTCGCCGGCGTGCTGCGGATCGGTCGTGGGCGAAGTTAGAAACTGGTATAGCGGGCTGATCTTCTCGCCTTTGACGACGATCTTGGAAAACATCGGAAAGTCGACGCTGTAGTTCGTTTTGCAGAACTGGGCGATCTCGGCGTTCGTGCCGGGCTCTTGAGCGCCGAATTCATTGGCCGGAAAGCCCAGCACGACGAAGCCTTGGTCGTGGTATTTCTTGTAGAGTTCCTCCAGGCCCTTGTACTGCGGAGTATTGCCGCACTGGCTGGCAACGTTGACCATCAGCAGCACCTTGCCTTTGTAGTCGGCTAGGTCGACCGACTTGCCGTCGATGTCGGTCACCTTGAAATCGAGCGGACTCTTGGGGTCTTCGGCCCGGGCCACGTTGAGCGCCGCGGCCAGTACGGACAGCGACGCGATCACGACAAACTTGTCCATGGCTGGTCTCCTGGGAATGCGTGCAGGGCGGGTGGAAGCAGGAAGGTCTCTGCCCTTAGAGGCTATCGCTGGCCGCAGGCGTTGTCAAAGCGCGGCTCTCTGTTCGCACCCCAGGTATTGATGTCCCGCCGCGCAACCGATCCGAGGGAGCCCGGGGTTCACAGAGCCGAAAATCGGTAACTTGGCCGACGTTACCCCGGATGTCGTTGAGCGATTTGCCTCCGGATTGTACGCTGTACGTTGCCGGAATCAGCTTGGACGCATCGGCAGGCTTTGATAAGATTGAGGGGACATTCCCGGCCCGCCCCAGCCTGCTTGGTGAGCCGCCCGATTCCCGCCCTGCTGCCCGAACGGTTTTGAAGTCGATGCGCAGACTTCGGCGTACTGCTGGCTTCCTACTTGGCATCTGGTGTCAGTGCGCCCGCGTCGCTTGGGCCGGCGACGAACCGGTCGCACAGTCGGCAGCGGACCAATACGCGGCCGAGGTGCGCCCGACACTGGATCGCTACTGTTTCCGCTGTCATGGCGGAGCCGAGCCGGAGGCAGACCTGGCGCTTGACGGCTACCGGGACACCGCGTCCGTCTGCGGCGATCGCCAGGTCTGGCTGAAGGTGACCGAGCGGCTGCGCGACGCGGACATGCCTCCGGAAGGCGAGCCGCGACCTGGGGCTGACGAGACGGTGCGCCTAGTCTCGTGGCTGGACGAGCAACTGTCCGCAGCCGAGCGCAAAGCACCGAGTGATCCGGGGCGAGTGACGATTCGCCGGCTGAATCGAGCGGAATACAACAACACGATCCGCGATCTGCTGGGCCTCGATTTTCAGCCTGCCGACACCTTCCCATCCGACGAGGTCGGTTACGGGTTCGACCACATCGGCGACGTGCTCTCGATGCCGCCGCTGCTGCTGGAAAAATATCTTTCCGCCGCTCAGGCGATCGCCGACCGGGCGATCGTCGCGCATCCCCAGGCCAAAGTCATCGCCAAGGTCGATGCTGGCAAGGCCGGTGGGCATATCGGGGGCTGGGCCTACGGTGAAGTGGCCTGGATGTTCGTTGCGAACGGCGAGTTGTACGTGCCGATCCAATCGCCGGTCGCTGGGCAATACGTACTCAAGGTCACCGCGTTCGGGCAGCAGGCCGGCTCGGAACCGGCACGAATGTCACTTCGAATCGACGCGGAGGAAGTCGGCCTGGTCGACGTGCCAGCCGTCGAGGCGGCCCCGCAGACTTACGAACTTCGCACGAACCTTACGGCCGGCGATCATCGCCTGGTGGTCGCTTTCGTCAACGATTATTATCGCCCGCAGGATCCGGACCCAGCCAACCGCGATCGCAACCTTGGGGTCGAGCGACTCGAGGTCGACGGCCCACTCGAGACCGTTTTTGCCGACCTCCCCGAAACACACCGCCGCATCATTCCCCGCGAACCCTCGACGGACGGTCGCCGCGAGTACGCCCGAGAGATTCTCATCCGGCTCGCCGGGCGAGCCTTCCGCCGACCGGCGAGCAGCCAGGAAATCGAGCGGCTCGTCAAGCTGTTCGAGTTGGGCGAAAGTCCAGAGCACAACTTTGCCGCAGGGATCAAGTTGGCCCTGCAGGCCGTTTTGGTTTCGCCCTATTTCCTGTTCCGGGTCGAGTTCGATCCCGAGTCGCCAATGGCGGCGGTGCGGTCGCTCAGCGATTACGAAATCGCGACGCGGCTTTCCTATTTCTTGTGGAGCAGCATGCCCGATGACGAACTGTTTGGGGCAGCGCAGTCGGGCAGGCTGCACGAACCGGCCGAGCTGGCGGCGCAGGCGCGGCGGATGCTCCAGGATGTCAAGGCCCGGGCGCTGGTCGACAATTTTGCCGGCCAGTGGCTGCAACTGCGCAGTCTGAAGAATTTTGCGCCGGACAAGAACCTGTTTCCCGATTTCGACGAGATCTTGCGGGCGGCAATGCGTGAAGAGACCGAGCGATTTTTTGCCGCCATCGTGCGCGAAGATCGCAGCGTGCTCGACTTCCTCGATTCCGACTTCACGTTCCTCAACGAGCGTCTGGCCCGGCATTACGGGATTGCGGACGTTCACGGCGATGAATTCCGCCGCGTACAGCTTGAAGGCCGGCAACGTGGCGGTGTGCTGACGCACGCGAGCGTGCTGGCGGTGACCTCGAACCCGACGCGCACTTCGCCGGTCAAACGGGGCAAATGGGTGCTGGAGAATCTGCTCGGCGCTCCGCCGCCCCCTCCTCCGCCGGGCGTACCCGATCTGAACGACTCTGCCACAGCGGTGGCGGCGGGTTCGCTGCGCCAGCAGATGGAGCTGCATCGCGCGAACGCCCAGTGCGCGATCTGCCACAATCGCATGGATCCGATCGGATTCGGGCTGGAAAACTACAATGCCATCGGGGCCTGGCGAACGCACGACGGAGCGCTGGCGGTCGACGCCTCGGGCACGTTGCCGGGGGGCCAGTCCTTTGCCGGGCCGGCTGAATTGAAGCAGATTCTCAAGGCGAAACAAAAGCAGTTCGTCCGCTGCCTGGCGGAAAAACTACTGACCTATGCCCTGGGTCGGGGCCTGGAAGCGTATGATCGCGCCAACGTCACGGATATCATGGAAGCGAGCGTGGCCGCGGAATGCCGCTTTTCGAGCCTCGTGGCGGCGGTGATCCAGAGCGATCCGTTCCTGAAACGTCGAACCAGCGGAGAATAACCATGAACAAGTCGTGGCGCATGTCGCGGCGTACGGTGCTGCACGGCCTGGGGACGACGTTGGCGCTACCGTGGCTGGAGTCGATGGTGCCCGGCGTGGCGCGCGGCGCGGACGCACCGTCGCAGCCGCCCAACCGCATGGCATTCGTCTACGTGCCCAACGGCGCCCACATGGCCGACTGGACTCCGGCCGGGGTCGGTGACGAATTCGAGTTACCCTACATTCTGGAACCGCTCAAGCCGTTCCAAAGCAATCTGATCGTTCAAACCGGTCTGGTTTGCGACAAAGCTCGGTCGCATGGCGATGGTCCCGGCGACCACGCCCGGTCGCTATCGGCATTTCTGACCGGAGTCCAACCCAAGAAAACGCTCGGGGCGGACATCCAAGCCGGCATCTCCGTCGACCAGGTGGCGGCTCAGCGGATCGGCGAACGCACGCGGTTTCCTTCGCTCGAATTGGGCTGCGAGGCGGGGCTGCAGGCCGGCAACTGCGACTCGGGTTATAGCTGCGCCTACTCGACCAATATTTCCTGGCGGAGCGAATCGACCCCCAATGCCAAAGAAATCAATCCGCGCATGGTCTTCGATCGTCTGTTCTCCGACGGCGCGTCGGCCGAGACAAGCGAAAGCCGGGCGGCGGACCGCAAGAGCATACTCGATTTCGTGCTCGAAGATGCCCAAGACTTGCAACGCCGGTTGGGGGCCAAAGATCGGCGCAAGATCGACGAATATCTGGAGTCGGTGCGCGAAATCGAAGCCCGCATCGCCCGCAACCAGTTGCGCGGGCAGGAGGCCCCCCCGGCATTCGACATACCGGCCGGCATTCCCCGTGACTTTGCCGAGCACATCCGTCTGATGTTCGATTTGATGGTGCTGGCCTTTCAGGCGGATCTGACGCGAGTCGTCACGTTCGTCATGGCTAACGAAGGGAGCAACCGGAGCTACGCGTTCATGGGCGTTCCAGAGGGACATCACGATCTGTCCCACCACCGCCGCAATCCGGAAAATCAAAGGAAGATTCGCGAGATCAACCGTTTCCACGTGAGCCAGTTCGCCTACTTGTTGGAAAAACTTGACGCGATCCGCGAGGGCGAACGTTCGCTGCTGGAAAACTCGATGATCGTTTACGGCAGCGGCATTTCCGACGGCGATCGGCACAACCACGATGATCTGCCGATCCTGCTGGCGGGGCGTGGCGGTGGCACGATCCAGGCCGGCCGCCACGTTCGCAACGCAAAGGAAACACCGATCAGCAACCTGTTTCTGGCCATGCTCGACCGGATCGACGCCGGGACCGACAAGTTGGGGGACAGCGCCGGCAAGCTCGAATTGAGCTAAACCGCCTGGCATAACGCGGATATCTACGCGGGATATAGGGTCACGCGGAGGGTCCGATTCAGGAACCCGCGATCTAGGACCGGCATTTCCGTTGTAACGCGAATGCCACGAACGGCACTCTCCGCTTTGGCGACGTCGTTGCGCGTTAATCGCCAAATACGGTCGAATCGCTGAGATGCCGATTATCCGTTCGATCGGCCCCAGGTGACACTTTGTCGCCATTTTCGTCCGCACGGCGATCAATTGGAATCTATGGTTCCTCTGCTGGCCGAACGGTTTGCGTCATATCGCCGGAGCGTTATCGACGTGGAAAATTCACAGGCCCGACCGCCGGAACTTCATGGCCGAGTGTCAAAGGGCGACAAATGATCGAACAAACTGTAGATTCTGCATTGTCGATCGCCACCGATCCTCCGCTGGCAGTGATCAATCCCGCGGCCAAATCGGCACTTCTCATCCGCGACGAGGCCTTGCTGACGTCGAAGATCATGATCGTCGACGATGAGCCGATCAATCTGATGGTTGCCCGCAAATACCTCAGCTTGGAAGGTTACACCAACTTCGTCACCACCACGGAGCCGCGCCAAGCCGTCGAGATGGTGATCCAAGAGCGGCCGGACGTGCTGCTGTTGGACATCATGATGCCGCACGTCAGCGGACTCGACATCCTCGCCGAACTCCGCGCCGATCAGCGCTGGACGCACCTGCCGGTGCTGATCCTGACCGCCGCCGCCGACCAGGCCACCAAACGCCGGGCGCTGGAGTTGGGCGCCAGTGATTTCTTGACCAAGCCGGTCGAGCCGACGGAACTGGCCCCACGCATCCACAACGTCCTGATGGTCAAGCGTCATCATGACTATCTGAACGAGTATTCCCATCAACTTGAGGCCGAAGTGCTCGGGCGGACCGCCGAGTTGGCGCCGCTCGCGGCAGGAAGTGATTTACTGTCTGGCCCGCGCCGCCGAATTCCGCGATGACGACACAGGGCAACACGTCTACCGTGTCGGCCGCTATGCGCGGTTGATCGCCGAGAACCTCGGCTGGAAGGGGCAGCAGCTCGACACTTTCGAGCAGGCGGCCCAGCTGCACGACATCGGCAAAATCGGCATCCCGGACGCCATTTTGCTCAAGCCGGGCAAGCTGACGCCGGAAGAGTTCGAGATCATGCAGAAACACAGCGGCTACGGCAAAAAAATCACCCAGAGCCTGCGCAGTCATGATTTGAATGTCCTGGGCGATCACACCACGCTGGGAGCTCGCCTGTTGGACGCGACCGACTCGCCGATTCTGACGCTGGCCGCTACCATCGCGATCAGCCATCATGAGAAATGGGACGGATCGGGATATCCGTTAGGCCTGGCTAGCGAAGACATTCCGATCGAAGGACGCATCACTGCGGTGGCCGACGTGTTCGACGCCTTGAGCAGCAAGCGCCCCTACAAGCCGCCGTTTCCGTTGGACAAATGCTTTCAGATTCTCGAAGAGGGTCGCGGCAAGCACTTTGATGCCAAAGTGCTCGACGCCTTTTTCAGCCGACGGTCCGACATCGTCCGCATTCAGCTCGAGCATGCGGACATCGATTGAAATTCATTCGACGACAATGCGCAGCCGCGAGTTGCTTCAGGCCGGCGATGACTTCCGTCGCCCCCGCCGCTTGCTCGCCGCGCACCAGTTGTTCCAACCGCTCGGCCGGTTCCAGGAAGTCGTCGAACCCCACGGTGCCGCCGGTGCCTTTCAACCAATGGGCCAGCCCGGCCAGCTCGTGGAAGTCGCCGGCCGCCAAAGCGGTCTGCATGGCGCCCAACTGTTCGTCCAAGCGATCGACGAACTGCTCCACGATCTCGCGGAAGTCGGGATCCGCGGTGGGGAGGTTGGAAACCAACCGTTCACGCCCCGGCGAAGCGGCCGCCGCGGGCGATTGCCGTGGCGGCGAGTGTCGAAGCGCGTTTGGCTGTGGGCCAACTCCCATGCCCGACTCGGGCAACAGAACCTGGGCGACCGTTGCCAGCAGCAGATCCTGGTCGATCGGCTTGGCCAGATACCCGGAGCATCCTGCCTTGCGGCAGCGGGCTTCGTCTCCTTTCATGGCATTGGCCGTCAGGGCGATGATCGGCACTTGCAGTCCGCGGGCCCGTAGTTCTTGCGTGGCGGCATAGCCATCCATGATCGGCATCTGCATGTCCATCAGGATCAGGTCGAACGGCTCGGCCATGGCACGCAAGACGGCTTGTCGGCCATTCTCGGCCTGCTCGACGTGCGCGCCGGCCCGGCCCAACACCAGGCAGATCAATTTGCGGTTCGTGTCACCGTCGTCCACGACCAGCACCCGGTATTTCAAGGTCGGCTGCGCGGCCGCCGGTCTTGGCGCACCGAGCGTTTCGACCGTGCTGGAGAAGCTTTCCAGCATGGGGACGTCGTCCAGAGCCCCCGTGGCGATCTCGCAGGTGAAAGTTGAGCCGGCTCCCAGCCGGCTCTCCAACAGGATGCAGCCACCCAGCAATTCGGCTAGCCGCCGACTGATCGCCAGGCCCAAGCCGGTCCCCCCAAACTGGCGGGTGATCGACGAGTCGGCCTGCGTGAACGGGTCGAAGATCGTTTCCAATTTGTCCGCGGCAATGCCGATGCCCGTGTCGCTTATTTCGATCACGAGCTTCGCCGGGCCACTGGCCGGCCGACGGAGTCGGCAGGTGATCTGCACCTGGCCGGCCTTCGTGAACTTGATGGCGTTACCGGCAATGTTGATGAGCATCTGCCGCAGTCGAGTCGGATCGGTGCGAATGGTTTGCGGCAACGGTCCATCGAAGTCGGCCTGAGTCGCAATCCCTTCTCCTCGGCCTTGCTCCGCAAGATCAAGCAAACTTCGTTGATGATCTTCATCGGCGAGCACTCGATCACCTCGACGGTCAGCATGCCGGCGTCGATTTTCGAGAGATCCAGAATGTCGCTGATCAACGCCAGTAGATGCTGGCCGCCGCTCTGAATGATATCCAGCCATTCCATCCGCTCGTCGTCATTGGTATCGGCCCGCCGACGCAGCAAATCGGCAAACCCGATGATGCCGTTCAGCGGAGTGCGAATCTCGTGGCTCATATTGGCCAGGAAGGATGCACGGGCCTGGTTGGCCAAGTCGGCGCGGGCCGAAGCTTCCTGCAAGGCCGCGGTGCGCTCGCGGACTTTGAGTTCCAGTTCTTCGGCCGAGCGGCGCAAAGTTTGTTCGGCCCGCTTGCTTTCGGTGATGTCGAAGGCGATCCCCTGAATGAACAGCGGCCGCCCCTGCTCGTCGCGGACGACTCGAGCCTCGCCATGCACCCACACCACGCGATTGTCGCGCGAAATGAAGCGGTACTCGGAGCGGAAGTGCATCCCCGCGGCGCACGTTTTTGCAAACTCGGCTCCCCAGCGTTCCCGGTCGTCGGGATGCAATTGCCGATGCCAGAGAAACGGATCGCCCAGCCATTCCTTCTGGCTGAAACCGAGCATCGTTTCGATGTGTGGGCTGACATAGATCTCGCTGTTTTCGAGCGAATCGTCGAGCGACGCCATGAACGTGATGGCCGGGATCTGCTCGACCAGCGAGCGGTATCGAGCTTCGGTCTGGCAGCGCTCGACGGTGACGGGCACGGTTTCGCCCGGCGCCCCGGCCCCGCTGGCGGCAGGGCGCGGTTCGCCGCTTGTGGATTGCGGTCGACGTGCCGGCGCCTGCGGCGCATCCGGCGTCAATCCGTAGCCCTGTGCAAGCTGCCTCAAGAGCGACTCGGCTTCTTCCAAGGAGCCGGGCTCGTTCATTGCGGCGTCGGCCTGGAATTCCTGGGTCGTCTTCATTTGCAACCGTGGTGCTTTGACCGTGGCAGGGACCACTGTTGCGCAATGCCGCGCGACGGTCCTGCTTTCTTAGAAATTATTATGCCAATTTTCGAAACATTCCGCGCAGTTGCAGTCTTAAGCCTGGGGTTGCAGGCCGAACATCGGCGCATGATGGAGCTGGATTTCGCGGCCCGGTCCCAGGTACATATGCACGCCGCACGGCAAGCAGGGATCGAAGCTGCGCACCGTGCGCATGATGTCGATCCCCTTGAAGTGCTCCGGGTCGTTCTCTTCGAACAGCGGCGTGTTCTGGACAGCGTCCTCATAGGGGCCCGGCACGCCGTGAATGTCGCGTGGGCTGGCGTTCCAACAGGTCGGCGGATACGGGTGATAATTGGCAATCTTGCCGTCGCGAATCACCACATGATGCGACAATACCCCGCGCACGGCTTCATGAAATCCGCAGCCGATCGCGTCCTGGGGCACGCGGTAATCGGTCGCAGTCGCCAACCGCCCGGCGTAGACTTCTTCCAGGGCCCGGTCCACAAAATACAGGGCCGCTGCGGCCGCATAAGCTTGAAAGTAAGTCCGTGCCCGGTCCCGTTCCAGGGTATTGCTCCAGCGCGGAATCTTCCACTCCAGCTCCGCCGCCGGAAGCTTCATGGTCTTGGGCAGTGAAATTTTCACGCTCGAGCCGGTCGCCTTGGCATAGCCGAAGTCGACCTTGCCGGCCAGCGCCGTCACCCAGAACCGGGCCAGCGGGCCGCCGCCGGTGTCGAGCGCAGCAATTGGCCGGTCCGCGTGTCGTGCCACCGCGGAGACATGACCCAGGTGTATTTGCCCGAAAAATCGCGCTCCTGCGGACGAGGCGAGGTGGTCTGGTTCCAGGGATGCCGCTGATCGACGGGGTTGCCAAGCGGATCGTGCGTGATGAATGGTTCCTGGTTCTGCCAGTCGTCATAAAACGAGCTGCCCAGCAGGATCCGCAAGCCGAGGTTGATGTCGACCAGGTCGGTGGTGATCAGTTTTCCGTCGACCACGACGCCCGGGGTGACGTACATGGCGCGGCCCCAATCGGACATCGTTTCGTAGCGATAATCGCAGACGTCCGGATTATTGAACGATCCCCAACAGCCGAGCAAAATGCGCCGCCGGCCGACTTCCTCGTAGCCGGGCAGTGCCTCGTAAAAAAAGTCGAACAAGTCGTCGTGAAGCGGCACCACCCACTTCATGTACTCGACGTACTTGAGCAAGCGAATCAGGTAGTCGTTGAAAAGTTGCACGCTGGGCACCGTTCCGACGCCGCCCGGGTAGAGCGTCGACGGGTGCACGTGCCGGCCCCCCATCAAGCAGAACATCTCGCGCGTCAGCCGGCTCATTTGCAACGATTGCAGGTAGAACGCGCCCTCGAACGGGTTGAGCGCCCGCATGATGTCCGCGATCGTGCCATAGCCATGCAATGCGGCATGCGGTGCCGGTGTCTTTTCCGCCCGCGCAGGACGGCCGGATTGGTCTCGCGAACCATCTGCTCGCAAAAGTCGACTCCAACCAGATTGTCCTGGTACAGGCAATGGTCGAACATGTATTCGGCCGCCTCGGCCAGGTTGATGATCCACTCGGCCATCGGGGGCGGACAGACGCCAAAGGCCATGTTCTGGGCGTAACAGGCACAGGTCGCGTGATTGTCGCCGCAAATTCCGCAGATGCGGCTGGTGATGAAGTGCGCGTCGCGCGGATCTTTGCCCTTCATGAACACGCTGTAGCCGCGAAAGATCGACGACGTGCTGTAGCACTCGGCGACTCGGCGACTGGCGAAATCGATCTTGGTATAGATGCCCAAACTGCCCACGATGCGGGTGATCGGATCCCAAGACATCTCGACCAGTTTGGTCGGCGCGGTCTTCGACGCGGTCTTCGACGGAATGGTGGCGATGATCGTGTCCCTTCAATTCGGCGGTCTGCCGACAAAGTGCTGTTGCACCGCAATCGGTAGGGTGTTTTTCGCGTATCGGCTCGTCAGGCTTTGCCGGAAGTTCTGAACTCGGGCTCGCGATTGAGCGAGGCCTGCGTGAATCTTCTCAAGGCCCGCACCGTCTTGCCGTACATGACGACCGCCGTGGTCGACAATTGTGCCCCCGGCGGCTCCTCCAAGAACGGCATGAACTTATCCGGAAAACCGGGCATGGTGCAGCCGATGCAGACGCCGCCCACGTTGGGGCAGCCGCCGATGCCGTTCATCCAGCCCCGTTTGCCGACGTTGCACTGCACGACCGGCCCCCAACAGCCCAGCTTGACGATGCACTTGGGAGAGCCGGCTTCGCGATGATTCGCGAAGTCGGCCTGTTCGTAGTATCCGGCCCGATCGCAGCCCTCGTGAACCGTGTTCTGGAACAGCCACCTGGGCCGCAAATTGTCGTCCAACGGAATCATCGGCGTGCGGCCGGCCGCCTGGTTTAGCAAGTACAGAACCACTTCCATGAAATTGTCCGGCTGCACGGGACAGCCGGGCACGCAGACCAACGGAATCCCGGCCGAGGATTTCCAATCCCAACCCAGGTAGTCGGCCAATCCCATCGCGCCGGTCGGGTTGCCTTGCATGGCGTGAATGCCGCCATAGGTGGCGCAGGTGCCGCACGCCACGACCGCCCAGGCCTGCGGCGCCAACCGGTCGATCCACGTGCAGGTGGTAATCGGTTGGCCGGTTTGGCGATCGGTGCCGAAGCCGGCCCAATATCCCTTTTCCTTGTTGTGTCTCGTCAGGGATCGAACCTTCGACCACCAGGACGAACGGCTTGAGCAGTCCGTCGGCCGCCCGATGGAACGCTCGCAGAAAGTCTTCGCCGGTCTCGAAAGCCAGCACCGGGTGGTGCAGCGTCACCCGGGGCAGTCCGGGGATCGCCCCCAGCAAAATATCTTCCAGGCTGGGCTGCGTGGCCGCCGTGATGGCAATCGAATCGCCATCGCACCCCAGTCCGGCCGTGATCCACAGAATCTCGACGGCCGGGATCGCCGGTTCGTGTCGCGTCTGCTGCCCGTCAAAGGCTCGTTCCATGCTGGGCAACATCCTTGTCGGCGACGCTCCGGGCCGGCGGAAGTTAGCGCCGTGCATTCCGCCATGCCGCTCGGGCATCGGCCGCTATTTTCTAGTCGAACCGATCCCCATTTGCAACTGTGGCTCGGCCGGTTGGCACGTATGGTTGCAGCGCCGCGGATCAAGTATCGTAAGGCGCAACAGCCATTCCAGGGCGTTAAGCCCGCGATAATCCAGTGGCTGGACGAGTTTTCATGGGTCGCGCTGTCGGCCACTTTGTTGGCAAGTCCGCCTTGCCCGCAAACCGCCGCCCCGTCCCTCTTCCCTGAAATATCGAGCTACCCCGGCAGGCCCGGCCTACCTAACGCATGAGCGACAGCGCACGAAAACGGATCGAGAAGCTACGCGAAGAGGTCCGTCGCCACGACCGTCTGTACTACGTCCTGACGACGCCCGAGATCAGCGACCTCCAGTACGATCGGCTGATGGACGAACTCAAAAGGCTCGAAGCGCAGCATCCGGAACTCGTCACGCCCGACAGTCCCACCCACCGCGTCGGCGGCGAACCGGTCGACGAGCTGCCGCAGGTCGAGCATCGCGTGCCGATGCTGTCGATCGACAACACCTACAGCGCCGAAGAGCTGCACAAGTTCGGCGCACGGGTGGCCAAGCAATTGCCCGGCGAACCGGTCGAGTGGGTCGTCGAGCTGAAAATCGACGGCGTGGCCGTCGCCGTGACGTATGAAGACGGGCTTCTGGTCCGCGGCGCCACGCGCGGCAACGGCCGAGTGGGGGACGACGTCACGCACAATATCCGCACGTTGCTGGGCCTGCCGCTGCGCCTTTCCGGACAGGATCTTCCCCAAATCGCTCGAAGTCCGGGGCGAAGTCTACATGACCAATTCCGATCTGGTGCGGCTCAACCAGCGGCAACAAGAGCAGGGCGAGCCGCCTTACGCCAACACCCGCAATTGCGCGGCGGGCAGCATCCGCTTGCTCGACCCGCGCATTTGCGCGCAGCGGCGCCTGCGGCTGTTTTGCCACGGCGTGGGTTATGTCGAAGGCCTGCACGCCGACAACCACATGGACTTTCTGGCCGAATTGGGCCGCTTCGGCCTGCCGGTCACGCCGCGAGTCGAATGTTTCGCCACCTTCGACGCCGCGGTGGCCCATTGCGAGCAATTAGTCGAGCAACTGCACGAACTCGATTTCGAGGTCGACGGCCTGGTGCTCAAAGTCAACCGCTTCGACCAGCGCGACGGCTCGGGAGCACCAGCAAGAGCCCGCGCTGGATCGTGGCCTACAAGTTCGAAAAATACGAAGCCACCACCCGCGTCCGCGACATCCGCGTGCAAATCGGCAAGACCGGCGCCATCACGCCGGTGGCCGACCTCGAGCCGGTCGAACTGGCGGGCACCGTGGTCAGCCGGGCCAGTCTGCACAATGCCGACGAAATCGAGCGCAAGGACGTCCGCATCGGCGACGTGATCGTTGTGGAAAAGGCGGGCAAGATCATTCCGCACATCGTGCGGGTCGAGAAGCACGAGCGGGCCAGGCGAGCTGCCCCCCTTCACGTTTCCCACGCATTGCCCCGACTGCGGCACGGCGCTGGTCAAAGACGAAGGGGGCGTCTACATCCGCTGCCCGAATCTCGATTGTCCGGCCCAGGTCAAAGAACGGATTCGCTATTTTGCCACGCGCAATGCCATGGATATCGAAGGCTTGGGGGACAAGCTCGTCGATCAGCTCGTTATCGACCGGCCTGGTCTCGCGCGTGGGCGATCTGTTTCGGCTTACGCAGGACAAGCTTGCCGACTTGGAGCGCATGGGGCAAAAGAGCTCGGAGAATCTGCTCGCCGCCATCGAGGCCTGCAAAACGCGCGGCCTGGCCCGGCTGCTCAATGCGCTCTCGATTCGCCACGTCGGGGCGCGCGTGGCGACGGTGCTGGCCGAACATTTCGGCGGCATGGAGCAATTGCGCCAGGCCACGGTCGAGGATCTGGCCGAGACACCCGAGATTGGGCCAATCATCGCCGCCAATGTGCACGCATTTTTGCACAGCGATTTCGGCGCGCGGACGATCGACGATCTGCAACAGCTCGGCGTCGACATGACCGCCCCGCAGGCGGCCGGAGCGGCGGGCGAGGGGAAGCTGGCCGGCAAGACCTTTGTGGTCACCGGTACGCTCGTCAAGTACACCCGTGACGAGCTTCACGAATTGATCGCCCGGCATGGGGGCCGGCCGACGTCGAGCGTCTCGAAAAGCACCGACTACGTCATCGCCGGCGCCAAGGCGGGCAGCAAGTTCGACAAGGCCAAAAAGCTCGGCGTGCCCATCCTGGACGAAGCCGGATTCGAGCAACTGCTGGAATAATGGGGGATGGCCGCAGCCCCCGCACTTATGTGCTGCCGACTCGGGAGTGAACGTCCGAATGCGGACCGCCCGGAAAGCGAGAGTTAGCAACGCCTGCCGCTGGCGAGACGTCACCGTGATCGGATGTGTCAGAATCCGGCGCTGCATTGGCTTTCGGCGGCCGCTCAATACGTGGAAGTCCGTCGATGATGAACTGATCGACATCGATGCCGATGCAGCGCGTGATGCTTCGCTCGACCCGCCACAGCCTGGCCAGCCGACAAATCGCGTCGCGTTGGGCGGGTGTCAACAGCTGATCGCCGCGTCCCGAGATCCCCAAGTTGAGTCGTGTGTCCTGGCTTGCGGCGTATTCGAGAGCCCGCTGGATTGCTGCGTCGTCGGCATCCAGACGATAGAAATCGGCGAGCCGCGCAACGTGCCAACCTGATCGGTAAACAGCTCTTCATAGCTCGTGTTGATCAAGCCGATTTCGCACCGGGCCTCGTGCCAGGACATCAGGAAGCTGAAGTACCAGGGCAGGTGCATATGAATCAAGTAATCGAACTGTTCCCGCTCCGGTAGATTCCAGAATTCGCGATGAACGTAACCGGTCGGAGCGAATGAACTCTGGTTGTAGAAGTGGTCGCGGAGCGAGACGACCACGTCGAACAAGTTGCGCACATGCACGATCGGCCGCAGGCCGAAATCACGCAGGATGCGGAGGTTGGCCTCGGTGCCTTTGGTATGTTGCTGAATGACCGAGGCTTGTCGCGGCCTTGCGCAGTGCGCGTCGCGAAATGTCTTGTTCGTTATGCCCTGACTCGTCCGTCAGATCGTGCTCCGGATAGCCGGTCAATCCTTGCAATGCTTTGGCCAGAAAGGTCGAGCCCGACTTCATGAAGCAGGCCACAAAGATATGCGGAAACTGGCGCGGCCTGCGGAAACCAATTTGCATGATATGCACCTTCCCTGGCGATGTTCGCTCTGCTCGAGGGCCGTTCTATACCGGAAAAGCCCGACGCAGACCAAGCCTCTTCCAGGGGGTGGGTATGACGAAAAATTGAGGTCGGGGGGTTCGAGGGTCGTTGCTTTTGGGGGGAACGGCTCGTTGCATCCGGCTCCGCCTTGGCCCCCGTCCGCTTTGCGGCATCCCGTTACGGCTCCAGCGCCGGCAAGACTTCGCCGCCGGCGATGCTCGCCATTGCTTGCCAGATCGCCAGATCGATCGCATCGCTGATGAAATGCACCGACCCGTCTGCCCAGCCGGTCACGACGCCGCCAGGGTGCTGGCTGCGGGCCGCATAATCTTCCGTGCTCCAGCATTGAGCCGAATAGTCGCAGGGCGCCGTCGGGTTCGGCGGGCAATATCCGGAAAACGCGTTTCCGGTTGCGGGATCCGTGGCGGACCACATCGCATCGGCGGTCGCCGAATTCGGCCCTCGGTGGTGCGTGTAGCTCATTCCCCAATCTTGCCACCAGCAGCCACGCGGATCGGCCGTTTGATCGCCGCCGGCGATGGTCTCGGAGAACACAACGGTCTTGGACGTGCCGTCAGACAACTGCGACATCTTGCGCCAAACGTTGCAATTGAACACGGCCTTTTGCTTCGCAGGGTTGATGCCGGCGGGATTCATGGCCGGATTGTTGAAACAGGCCCCCGTTTCATACGGAAAATTAGCCCCCGGCTCGATCAGCGTGCCGTTGGGACTGAAACAGGCGACATAGTTCGACCGGGCCCAGCCGGCCGGATCCGTCAGCGCAGCCAGAAAGCACACGCCGGGCGTATCGGACGGGCAGCGGTAAACGTCGATCACGGTTTTGAACGTATTGTCGTTCTGGGGATCGCCTTTGGTCAGACCACTGAATCCGACCGAACGGTTGATCCGGTCGTAGACGGTTTGCAGTTCGAGTTCCGGAAGCAGGCTAAAGGTCCAGAAGAGTCGATCGACGTCGCTGGCGGGAAAGGTCATCCCGGCCGGAAGGCAACGAAAGGCCGCCTGATAGTTTTGCATCGCCACGGCGATTTGCTTGAGGTTGTTACTGCATTGGCTGCGGCGACCGGACTCGTGCGCCGCCTGCACCGCTGGCAACAACAGCGCAATTAATATGCCGATGATGGCGACCACCATCAGCAACTCAATGAGCGTGAAACCGGGTCGGATTCGATGAAATCGCGAGCACTTCATGGAGCTTTAGAGTTCTTTGGCTGACTTCCGATCGATGCGCTCCGGATGACACAATGCGCAGCTGGCCTTTTCCGAGTTTATAGCGGTCCGGCGCCGGGCCGCCGCGCGACGTCGGAAGGCCTACCGCGCGATTCGTCGCAGAACGAGTCCAAGGCCTTAGCGCGCCAGCTTGCGGTGCCGCCGCCGAGCGACGAAGATCAACCCTGCCGCTGCGACGCCGGCCAACGCCAGCGATGAAGGTTCGGGCGCGTTTGTCGAGACGACGAGGCCGCTGATCAGCGGGCCGCCCGACCCGAAGAACACCGCGGTAGCGCTTGTTTCCATGGGACCGGTCGTAAACGTAACGACATCGTCGAACTCATTCGTGGAATTGCTTGGAGTCCCGCCGTTGGCAAAAGTGCCGTCGATCGTGATTTGAACGGCTCGAGGAACAACGCCACCCACGAACGCATCGAGCTGATAGGTCGTGCTCGGTTGTAGATCGTTGAGTAAGATCGTGGTGGTAGTCCCACCTGCGCCATTTCCGCTCAGGCCGCCAGGACTAGGATAAAAGACGCTATTGGTGATCGCCACCAAGGCGGCGGTGTCACTGCCGGGTCCGCCGGAAATGTAACTCCCCGCAACCGTATTGGGACTGAAGTGATAGAATTGCGTGGCAGTGATCTGCGAGTCGGTGAGCAAGTGGTCATCAATAAACGTTATTCCTTGGAGCACGGTTGGTGGCGACGACGGCAAGGCCGTGAACGACTCGGCGTAACTGACGTGAATTTGGGGGCTAAAACCGCTGATCGTGCCGTTTCCATTGTCCGTCATTTCAACTAAACCGCCGCGAGCCGGTGCCGCCAACGATACCAGCGACAAGACCGCGACCGAAAACAACGACTTGACACAGCAAAATGTTCGCATGATTGCTCTTTCTGAAAGAAGACGTGAAAAATGGACTTCGCCAAGAACCTTTGGCAATCGATTCAGTAACGAACCGAATCTTCAACTCGCGCTCGCATGAACCTGCGGCTGACATTCGTCACTGTTCTGAACCGGCACTTCACGGCGCCACTTCCAACCGGGCGCCGCTCCACACGCCATGGTCGCCAAAATGGCCGTCGCCGGCACCGCTCGACACCAGTGTCAGCCACCGGGCATCGGGCGGGATCGAAACCGAAAAGCTCACGAACTTTCCATCGGCCCGGATGGCGTCGCCAATCTCCGACACGATGGACCAGATATTCGATACCTGGCCGACTTGCGCCGGTTGGCCGTCGACGACGGCAGATTGGACACGCTCTGTAGTGGAAACAATCGCCGCCAGGTGGATCGAAGATTTCAGGCTGCGGGCCGCGGTGTCGCTCACTCCGGCCCGATCGCTACGAAACACAAGCGATTGCCCGTCCAATTCGCCGGCGGCCCGGATGGCGTCGAGGTCGAACGTGACCAACGAGTTCGCGTGCATGCCGATGGCCTCCTCGATTTTGGGCTCGTTGAGGCCGATAGGCTGACCAAGGGTGCGAATGCCGCCCCCCTCGTCCTTGTCCGACCAGAGCCCCGGCTTATCGGTCCAGGCGTCGTTGACGGGGCCGCTCTCGTGTACGTTTTGCCATCCCAGTCCGCCCAGATCGAACTCGATTCCCGGTGCGATCAGTTTCACTGGATCCCCACCGACGAGGACTCGCTGGACGCCTAAGCCAGCAACATCGGCCACGGCGCGAAACGTATCGGTCCGCATCGCCTCGGTCAGGGGTGTGCCCGGCCTGTCGTCAAACAAATTACCCAGCCAGATCGGTTCGTCGTGCGGAAATGGCGCGTGCGAAAATCGGGCAGCAGCCGGCAGGTTGGGGAGTGCCGCGCGGGCAGCCTCGAACGGGGCCCGGCGAAACGGAATTTGTGTTGAGACCACGGTCCCGGTGGTCACGCGCACGGCCTGGCCAGCCTTGACGATTTGCCCTTGGCCGGCCGGAATGGTCTTTTCCCGACCGGGCCGCAGTTCCACTCGTCCTTGGATCACGTGCAAGTCGGTATCGCCCGCATCGGTCACGACCACTCCGAACTCAGTCCCCAGGTCAATGACCTCGGCCGAAGGGGTCACGATGGTAAATCCCACCGCTTGCCGCGGAACGCTGGCCACCAGCTTGCCAGCATCGAACAGAAGTCGCTGGTCCGACTCGATCTGCCAGTTGGCGGGCCCTTCAATGACCACGGTGGCGCCACCGGCCAAGCTGATTTGTGTCCGCCCGCTGGCCAACTCATAGCGCTGATTGGTCAGCGCCGCCCGATCCGCGGGCACTCGATCAGGCCGGCACCAAACGGCATCCTGGCCTGCGATCAGCGAACCGACGTTCGAGGGTTGGGACGACGCGGGGCCCGCATTCCGGTGGATGGCAACCATGATCGACAAGCCGGCAAAATATCCCACCAGTCCCACGACCACAAGAATTGCAATCACTCTGGATGTAATATGGGGGCGGGCGAACGGCGCGAGCGAATCACCGAGAAAGGTCAGCATTGACTGCGCGGACCGGTCTGGCGGCTCGCCCACCGTGGGCGGCAGCGCCGCCGAAGCGTCCTCGTCGCGATCGCGGCAAAGCCATTGCAAGCTGGCGTGAATCTGCAAATAGTCGACATAGAAATCGCGGACTTCGGCACTTTCGGCCGCGCGCTCTTGCAGTCGCCGCGACTGGGTCGCCGTCAACGTATCCAAGCAGAGAGATTCCAAAAGGTCCGTCAGTTCGGTTTGTTGCGGCTGGGAAAGCGTCATCAGCGTTCCTCCAAGGCGATGGTCCGATTGACGCAATCCAGTAAAGCGCCGCGAATTCGGCGCAAGCTCTTATAAATGGCGTTGGGGGGCCGGCGCAGTTCGGAGGCCGCAGTTTTGATCGTGGAGCCGGAGCGATAGCAGCGCTCGATCAGAGCCCGCTCCTTGATCGGCAGTTTCTCCAGGCAGCGCATCAAGGCCGCGTGACGATTCGGCGCCGCCGCCGCTTGGCGTAATTGCTGGCTGGCAATCAGTTCGACGAAAATCGAATCGAAGTGCAGCGGATCGCGGGCCTGGCGCTTTCGTAGATCGAGGACCTTGTGGTAGGCGATCTGACAAGCCCAGGCCAAAAAATTGGTGCCAGGCTGAAATTTGTCTGACTGCTGAAACAGCACAAGGCCTGTTTCCTGCAACAGATCTTCGGCATCCGTTCGATTGGGAACGAGCGTCAGAATGAAGTGGTAAATCCGCGCTTGGTTGGCCAAAAACAGCGAAGCAAATTCGCAGTTGTCTGCCGACTGCGTTTCGTTCAGTGCGTTTTCGTCGGCAACCACGTTAAATCCATTCCGTTTCGCGGTTCGCGCTTCGACCACCCCATTTAATTGACGCCCAGCCGAACTTTGGCCATAAAATCGCCGCGAATCCGAAAAGATTCCAAAAAAAACATGGACTTAAACCCGACAATGGCGGCGGGTGGGCGGGAAGGCCGCAACTTTGTGGCACCGGCGGGGCATCTCGGTCCGTCCAGGAGCAACATCAGGCCGGGAGTGAAACCGGCTAGTTGAAGCGCAAGCCGGGCGGCTGGATGAAAGGCACCGGAGCGGCGGGGAGCGGGCCGAAGGGATTAGGGGCAGCGGCGCCGCCCGCAGGGCCGATTGGCGCGCCACGTTCGGTTTCGCCAGGTGCGCCAAGTCTTGCGCGACCTGCGGAGCCCTGTGGGCCAGCGCCGCCGTAGGGGTTGAGGGATCCGGCGCCATAAGGGCCGGCGCCGCCCCCATAGAGTTGAGCGCCGCCAATCGGCCGGGCGCTGCGCGTATAGCCCCCATAGGGGTCGATCGGCCCGCCAAATGGCCTGCCGCCGCCCGCGGCGTGGCTTTGGCCACGCGCGCCGGAGCCGCCGGCGGCTCCCTCTTCGAACTGCTCGACCGGAACGCCAGTCGGCCGCATGGCGGCGGCGCCGTAAGGATTGAGCGAACGCTGCGGCGGATAGAATCCCGGATCGGCATTGGCCAGTCCACGCCCAGCGCGCCCCTGCCGGGCCTCGCGCTGGTCGGCGTCGGCCGGTGGTCCGGGCATGGGTCGATCCAAGGCTGCGCCCAGCGGATCGCGCTGCGCCGACGGTCGTCTGGTCGCTTGCCCTTGAGCGGGAGCGGCTGCGCGTGCGGTCGTCCGGACACGTCCCAAGCTCGGCTCGGGCGATTCATCCCGCGGCCGGTCCCGTTCGGCATCGGCAACCGGGCGACGGGCTTGCTCGGTCTTGTTCTTGGCGGCGGTGGGGTCTGCGGCCGCTGGCGAAGCATCGCGCTCTTCAGGCCGGGTTGCGTCGGCGGCCGGCGGAGAGGTTGTCTCGCCCCGGATCAAGTAATCGCTCTGCGGAGCAGCCTTTTTGTACAACTCTTTGGTGGGTTCACCGGACTCGTCGGTGTAGTCTGTGATCGGATCTCGCAGGGAGCGGATCAATTCCGCGGCGACGGCCGGGATGCCGTCCGCCACGCCGGGCGGTGCATAAAGGTAAGCCTGTTGATAGGAGGGATCCAATTTTTGGCCTGCACGGTCATCGTCGTCCGCCATGTCGATTTCGCCCTGGTCGCGATAGACTCCCGCGCAGGTAATAATTTTCGGGATCTTTGGGCATCAACTGAATGGCCACCGAAAAATCGGTAATCGCAGGCTGGAACTGCCCCAAGCGGCGAAACGCGCGGCCGCGCAAAACATAGGGCCGCACCTCGTTGGAGTTCTCGCTGATCGCCTCCGTGGCATAGGCGATGGCTTCGCCCCACTGGCCCGCCGTAAAGGCCGACTGGGCCTGCTCGAGCGGGTTGGGCGGAACCGGGGTCTCGCAACCGCCAGCGGCCAGCAAGCCCAGGGCAAGCACGAATCCCAGCGCCAGTTCCGAGCGGCTGCGATGATTTGTCATAAGCCCACCTCGACGCCCTGCGCAGGGGTCGACTGTCGAATCTGCTCGGCCAGGCGAAAGGAATCTACGGCTCTCTCTATCTTAACCTGCCCGCGCCAGCCGGCAACGCGCTCCCGGCAAAGTAGATGCCGTCGCCAGGGCCAGTTTTGCGCCTTATACTCGGAAGCCAATGGGCTTTATTGCCCTGGCCCGGAACGCGCTTGGAGAGCTGGACTGACCCCCCATTTGCTCTGCAGACTCCGCACAATCGGGACATTCCCCGGCAGTGCCGCGTTCCTGGTGGATTCAATCTTTGCAGGTTCAATGCCCGCCCCCAATCGGAGACCAGACGCCGAGCAAACGCTCGGGATCGTCAAAAATCATTCATTCCGGCTTGCCGCCGGTCCCCTTTTCCCCGCGGCCCTTTTTCAGCGGATTCGCCACAATCGTGAACTCGATCTCCCCCTTGTTGCAAGCGGACAGGCTCGAAGTGACCTATGCGGGCTCGCTGCGGGCGATCGAAAATCTGAGCTTCGCTGTCGCAGCGGGGCAGTTCGTGGCTTTGGTCGGGCCGAGCGGATGCGGCAAGAGTACGCTCTTGCGGGCAGTCGCCGGCCTGATCGCGCCGACCGCCGGCAGCCTGACCGTGGCCGGCCTGCCGCCGCCCGCCGCCCGCCGGCAAGCCACGCGGATGTCGTTCGTGTTTCAGGACGCGACGCTGCTCCCCTGGCGCAGCGTCCAGGGCAACGTCGTTTTGCCCTTGGAACTGGCGCACCTGGCAGCCCCGGCCCGCGCAGACCGTGCCCGGCGGGCGATCGACATGGTCGGGCTGGGCGATTTCGCCCAGCGCTATCCGGGCCAGCTTTCCGGCGGCATGCGAATGCGCGTCTCGTTGGCCCGGGCGCTGGTGACCGAGCCCGAGCTGCTGCTCCTGGACGAACCGTTCGGCGCGCTGGACGACATCACGCGGCACAAACTGAACGAAGAATTATTGACGCTGTGGGAGGCGCACGGCTGGACCGCGCTGTTCGTGACGCACAACATCGCCGAAGCCGTGTTTCTGAGCCAGCGCGTGCTCGTGCTGGCCGGCCGGCCCAGCCGCATCGTGGCCGACATCCCCATCCCGCTGCCGTTTCCGCGGCGGAGCAGCTTGCGGGCCCAAAGCGAATTCGCCCGGCTCTCTGGCGACGTCGCCGATGCTTTGCGCGGAGGGGCCGCATGAAGCGTTTGGCTCGCTGGTGTTTTTCGGTCGCGCTGCCTCCGCTGGCGCTATTCGTGGCGCTGGTGGTCTGCTGGCAAGCGATTGTCGTGCTGGGGGGCGTGTCTCCCTTCCTGGTGCCGCGGCCGACGAGCGTGCTCGAAGCGGCGCGCAGCCATCAAGCCGAACTGCTGAGCGCCAGCGGGCGGACCGCCGCGGCCGCGCTGAGTGGGTTTGCGGCCAGCTTGGCCGTCGGCACATTGATCGGGATCGCGTTTTCGCAATCGGCGATCGTCCGCCGCAGCTTTTATCCCTATGCCATTTTGTTGCAGACCGTGCCCAGCGTGGCCCTGGCGCCGCTGGTCATCCTGTGGTTTGGCCACGGCTTTTCCAGCGTGGTGGTGGTGGCGTTCATCATCAGTTTGTTCCCGATCATTACCAACGGCACGGCCGGTCTGCTGGCCGTCGACCGCAATCTGCTGGAATTGTTCGCCATGAGCAACGCCTCGCGCTGGCAAGTGCTGTGGAAACTGCGCTTGCCCAACTCGATTCCTTATCTGATCACCGGCGCCAAGATTTCCTGCGGACTGTCGGTGATCGGCGCGATCGTGGGCGAATTCTCGGCCGGCTACGGCGACAATTTTGGCTTGGGCTATCTGATCATTCAAACTTCGGCCACGCTGGCCACCGACTACTTGTTTGCGGCCGTGCTGGCCGCCATGCTGCTGGGCGTGCTGATCTTCGGCAGTGTCAGCCTGGCCGGCGACCTGGTGCTGCGCTTGTGGCACGCGCCGGGTGAAGCCGCGGAATCTTCGGTTCTCAACTAACTGTATGCGCGACCAACGAGGTGCCGTTTGATTCGATTTCGCTGTCTACTCATCCTGCTGGCCGTCTGCAGCGGCTGCGCGCATGAAAATCCGTCCGGCGAGTCCCAGGACAAGGCAAGCCAGCAAACCGCTGCGAAACTGCGGCCCGTCACGCTGCTGCTCAACTGGTATCCTGAGGCCGAGCACGGCGGCTTCTATGCCGCTCTAGTGGCCGGCTACTACCGCGAGGCCGGGCTCGACGTGACCATCCTGCCGGGCGGACCCAACTCGCCGGTCATTCAAGAAGTCGCCACCGGCCGCGTGACGTTCGGCGTTGCCAATGCCGACAACGTGCTGTTCGGCCGGGCGCAGCAGGCTCCGGTCGTGGCCGTCATGGCTCCGCTCCAGACCAGCCCGCGCTGCCTGATCGTGCATCAGGGCGCCGGAATCAAAAGCTTCGACGACTTGCACGACATGACGATCGCGGTCACGCCCGGGGCGGCCTTTGTCGACTATCTGCGACGTCACGCGCCGCTCAAAGACGTGCAGTTCGTGCCCTACACCAACGTCGAGGGTTTTTTGCGCGACGAGCACTATGCTCAGCAGGGCTACGTGTTCAGCGAGCCCTACGTGGCCCGCCAGAAAGGGGGCGATCCGCAAGTCCTGATGCTGTCGGATTTGGGTTTCAATCCTTATACCAGCCTGCTGGTCACCAGCGAGAGCCAGATCAGCACGCACGCCGATCTGGTGCGGCAAATGGTTGCCGCCAGCGTTCGCGGCTGGGAGGATTATCTTCGCGATCCCCAGCCGGCCAACGAGTGGATCCACAAGCAGAACCCCGCGATGGACATGTCCGCCCTGGCCTACGGGGCCCAAGCCATTACTCCGCTCGTGCTGACTGACGAATCGCGCCGCGACGGCCTGGGCACGATGACCTTGGAGCGTTGGCAGACGCTCGCCGAGCAACTGGTCGAAACGAAGCAGCTTGCGGCCGGCAAGGTCGACGCGCAGAAGGCGTTCACGGTCGAGTTTCTGCCAAAGCCCACCGAGAGAGCGAGCGATTGAATCGAGGCGCCTCCGGCGGGTCCCGTGCGTTCAAGCCCTGCGTCCGGGTTCCCCCGAAGGCCCGCTTTGCTTTTGACAGCCGGCGGCCGACTGGCATACATTCGGGCAGGCCGATTGACGCTGCCTCGCGTTTGCCCAGCGCTTGCCGCTTGCCGAACACAACATGAACCATCAGCACCACGATCACTCGCACGGACACGCCCACTCCGCCCGGGGCCAGAACACGCGCCGCTTGGCCGGCGTGCTTGCGCTCACGCTGATCTACATGCTGACGGAGTTCGTCGGGGGTCTGTTGACCGATTCGTTGGCTCTGCTGGCCGATGCGGGACACATGCTCTCGGACGCCGCGGCCTTGGGCCTGAGCATGTTTGCCGCTTGGATTTCGCAGCGCCCCCCCACGCCAAAACTGACCTACGGTTACTATCGGGCCGAGATTCTGGCCGCCTTGGCCAACGGCTCCACATTGATCGCGATTTCGATTCTGATCTTCATCGAAGCCGTCTCGCGATTGACCCGTCCGCCGGTGGTCGAAGGCGAGTGGATGTTGGGAATCGCCGTGGGCGGCCTGACCGTGAACCTGCTGGGCTTGGCGATTTTGCATCGCGGCCGGTCCGAAAATCTCAACCTGCACGGCGCCTGGTTGCATCTGCTGACCGACGCCCTGGGCAGTGTGGCGGCGATCGTGGCCGGCGGGCTGATCTGGGCTCGCGGCTGGTACTGGGCCGACCCGGTGGCTTCGATCCTGATCGGCCTGTTGGTGATCTATTCCTCGTGGGATCTGCTGAAAGAGGCGATCGCCATTTTGATGGAGAGCACGCCCGCGAATCTCGATGTCGACGCCGTGCGCGACGCATTGGCGGCAGGACCGGGCGTGCGCGGCGTTCACGATCTGCACATCTGGACCATCACCAGCGGCATGATTTCGCTCTCAGCCCACGTGATCGTGGCCGACGATCAGTGTCCGCAAACCTCGCTGCAAACCTTGTGCGAAATGTTGCACGACCAGTTTGGGCTCGAGCACACGACGTTGCAGATCGAGACCGAAAACCAGATCCACTGCCGCACGCCGTATTAGGGCCTGCCTCAAGCACTCGGCACGATCATGTCCGAGAGCCAGAAGCGGCGCAGCTCGCGCACGACATGCAGAAATTTCTCCAAGTCGACCGGCTTGGTGATGTAGGTTTCGACCTGCAAATGCTCGGTCCGCAAGATTTCTTCGTGGATGCGCGAAGCCGTTAGCACCACCACCGGGATGCAGCGCAGATCCTCGTCGTCCTTGACCTCTTCCAGGACTTCGCGCCCCCCTTTTTGGGCAGTTCCAGATCCAGCAGGATCAGGTCCGGCCGGCGCGCGGGCAAAACGGCCCGCGCGGGTCAGAAATTCCAGGGTCTCCTCGCCGTCGCACATCAAAGTCAGGCGGTGCTGGATATGCCCGTCCTTGAGCGACTCGATCGTCAATCGGGCGTCCGACAGATTGTCCTCCACCAGGAGGATTTCCATCGGGCGTCCTATCGTTTCGTGAACCACGGTACCTACCCCCTGTGCGCTGATCATGGTTGCTCTTCTGCCGACATCCACTTGCCGAAACTTTGCTCAATTGCCGTTCTAACCTAATAATACGCATAGAAGTCCTAAGCGACAAATTATCGAGAGCGCAATGACGCATCTCAGCTCCCAGACACTTGAGCGGGCGGCGGAGCGCCAGAGCGCTCGCGTCGCAGCGACTTGCCACGCGCATGCCGTTGGCGATCAAGTTGGCGCTGTTTAGCGCGCTGGTCGTGATCGCCACTTCGAGCGCGTTGAGCATCGTGGCCTATTGGGCCGTGCGCGACTGCGCTGCGCAGTCGGGTGCGCGATCGTCTTGAGTCGGTCGTCGCCGATCGCCAGGCGATGCTCGTGACGTACCTGACCCAGCAGAGCCAGGTGGCCGCCCTGGTCGCCGGTCGCACGGGCCTGAAGGAATCGCTCGCCGGCCGCCCGCCCGATCACCAGCCAGACTTACCCGAGGCATTGCGACGGTTGCACGATGTCCAGGAAACGATGCCCCATTTCCTGGAAATTGCGATCGCCGATCCGCAAGGCAAGGTCATGACCTCCACGGTCGAGTCATCGATCGGCGGCAGCCTGGCCGACCGGCCCGAGTTTCGCGCGGGCCGGTCAGCGTCGTACATCAGCCGGCCAGAAGTACTCGAAGGCGCGGTTCGGCTTCGCCTGGCGCAGCCCATCCACGGGCAGGGCGCAGACCTGCTCGGCGTGCTGACGGTGTTGCTCGAAATCAGCCCGCTCGATCAGGCGCTTTCCAGCGACATCGGTCTGGGCCAAACCGGCGAAGTGCTGGTGGCCGCTCAAGAAGGAGACCAGATCGTCTATCTGTTTTCGCCGCGCGGCGAACGCCGATTGACGGTTCCCCTGGCCGAAGTGCCGGCTATGGCGGCGGCCCTGGCGGGTGAGCGCGGGTTCCGGCCGGAGACCTACGAGGGCGTGCCCGTGCTGGCGGTCTCGGCGCCGGTGACGATCGGCGCTCAGCGCAAAATCGATGGGGCCTGCTGGCCAAGATCGATAAGCAAGAGGCGTATGCGCCGATCGCGGCATTTCGCAGAACGTTCTTTGCGCTGCAAGGCCTTTTGGTGCTCTTGGGAGTCGCGGCGTCGTACGCGGTCGCCCGGCGACTGACGTTGCCGATCGCCGCGCTGACGGCCCAGGCCGCGGCCATCGCCCGCGGCGACTTCTCCGGTCGGGTTCGCAGCGGAGCCGACGATGAGTTGGGCGTGCTGGGCGCCGCTTTTAACCGCATGGCCCAGCGGCTGACCGAGTCGCGGTCCGAATTGGAAGAACGGGTTGGCCAGCGCACTGCGCGAATTGGCCCGGGCCAACCAGGATCTCTCGGCCGAGATCGACAGCCGGCGCGGATTCGAAGCGGCGCTGGTGGCCGGCGAAAAGCGGATCCGCTCGATCCTGGAGGCGGCGCACGAAGCCTTCATCGGCGTCGACTCCAACGGCCTGATCACCGATTGGAATCATCAAGCGGAACTGACGCTGGGCTGGTCGCGCGACGAAGCGATCGGCTGCTCACTGCTCGAGCTGGTGATTCCCGAGCGGTCGCGCGATTTCCATCGCCGCGGTCTGGCGCATTTTTTGGCCACCGGCTCGGGGCCGCTGCTCAATCAGCGCTTGGAGCTGACGGCGCTCAATCGCAGCGGGCAGGAATTTCCGGTCGAGGTCACGATCTCGGCGATGCGGACCGGCGACGACTACTTTTTCGGGATCTTCCTGCACGACATCAGCAAGCGCAAGGAAGCCGAACGCATGCTCCGCGAAAGCGAAGAGCGCTTCCGGCTGCTGATCGCTGGCGTCAAGGAATACGCGATTTGCCGTCTCGACGCCGGGGGGCAGGTCGTCAGTTGGAACCCGGGCGTCGAGCGGATCAGCGGTTATGCGCCGCAGGATATCATCGGCCAGCACTTCTCGCACTTCTACTTGCCTGAGGATATCGCCGCCGGTCTGCCCGATCGGCAACTGGAAATGGCGCGCAGCACCGGCCGCTCGGCCGAGGAAGGCCTTCGCCTGCGCAAGGACGGGCAGACGTATTGGGCCAGTTCCACCATCACGCCGTTGTACGACGAGCAAAACCAGCTCCGCGGATTTGCCATGATCACGCGCGACATCACCGAGCGGAAGGCGGCCGAAGACGCCCTGCATCGGACCGCCGCCGAGCTGTCGCGCTCCAACGCTGAACTCGAACAGTTCGCCTACGTCGCCTCGCACGACTTGCAGGAGCCGCTGCGCGCCGTGGCCGGCTATTGCCAACTGCTCAAGCGCCGCTATCACGGCCAGCTCGATGGGAATGCCGACGAGTTCATCGATTTTGCCGTCGACGGGGCTACGCGCATGCAGACGTTGATCAGCGACTTGCTGTCCTATTCGCGTGTGGCTTCGCGGGGCAAGCCGCTGGAGCCGACGGACTCGGCCGCGGTCTTCGACCATGCGGTCGACAATCTCAAGACCGCGATCGCCGAAAGCGGCGCCGAGGTGACGCGCGGCCCGCTGCCCACGCTTTGGGCCGATCGCCTGCAGTTGGGCCAGCTGCTGCAAAACTTGATTGGCAACGCGATCAAATTTCACGGTGATGCCGCTGTGCGCGTGCAGGTCGAGGCTCGGCAAGATGCGGACGAGTGGCGGTTTTCGGTCTCGGATAACGGGATCGGCATCGAATCGCGGTTTGCCGAGCGAATTTTCGTTATCTTTCAGCGATTGCATACCCGTCGCGAATATCCCGGCACCGGTATCGGCCTGGCGATCTGCAAGAAAATCGTCGAACGGCACGGCGGGCGGATCTGGGTCGAGTCGCAGCCCGGCCGCGGAAGCACCTTTTATTTCACCTTACCCATCCCGGAAAAGGAACCCGTTCCATGACTGTTCGCGCGGCGGATCTGGGCCGGCCGATCGAGATCCTGCTGGTGGAAGACAGCCCGACCGACGCCGGGCTGACGCGGCACGCTTTTTCCGCGGGCCAGGTGAGCAACCGCATGCACCTGGTGGAAGACGGCGAGCAGGCCATCCAGTTTCTGCGTCGCGAGCGGGAGTTTGCCCAGGCCCCGCGTCCCGACCTGATCCTGCTGGACCTGAACCTGCCGCGCAAAAGCGGCCGAGAGGTGTTGGCAGAGATCCGCGGCGATGCCCAGCTCAAGTCGCTGGTCGTGGTGATTCTCACCACTTCGCAGGACGAGCGGGACGTGCTGTGCGCCTACGCCTTGAACGCCAATGCCTACGTCACCAAGCCGGTCGACCTGGATCAGTTCCTCAGCTTTGTCCGCGTGATCGATCAGTTTTGGTTCTCGGTGGTCACGTTGCCGCCGGCGGAGTCCTAGGCGCTTCGACCTGCCGTAGCGACTCGACCTCGACGTCCACGCCGGGGCTGAACAGGACATGGTCCGGCGCACCGGAAACGTGCCAGGACTGAAAGCCGACTGGCCGCGGCTGGGCTGGATTGCCAAGGGGGGTTGTTTTCATGTCGATTAAATTTCACCGCCGGGGTGCGGAACTCGCCGGCAATTGTTACAGTGCTGCTCTGCCGGCGAGATAACCGTTGCGGTCGGGGACAGCTTAACCGGCTGTCGACGGCCACGGCTGCAAATAGTAGCCCGATTGCCCAGAGCCGTATAATCTGGTCCCTGTGAGCTGTCGCGCGATGGCCCCGCCGAGCGCGTTGGTTCTTTGAGATCGAAGCATTCCCCGGCTTGCTCGCGGCGAGCAATCAGGACTTTTAAAATTGGAGATCGAATCATGGCCAAGACGGAAGCGTTGGATCGAAAGAAGCTGATCGACCTGCTGAACGAGGATTTGTCGCGCGAGTATCAGGCGATCATCGCCTACACCGTCTATAGCCAGGTGCTCAAAGGCGCGCAGTATATGAACATCGCGAAGGAATTGGAAACGCACGCCGGCGAAGAGCTGGCGCATGCTTTGAAAATCTCCGGCCAAATCGACTATCTGGGCGGTATGCCCACCGTTACGCCGATGCCGGTCAAGACTTCGGAAAAGGCGGAAGACATGCTGCGGTTCGATCTGCAGAACGAAAAAGAAACCATCGCCAACTATCGCACGCGGATCCGCCAGGCGGACGAGTTGGGCGAATTCGCCCTGAGCGAGGTCTTGCGCGAGATCATCGTGCAGGAACAGGAGCATCTGACCGATCTGGCGACCGCCCTGGGCATCGATGCGCCTGACCCGGGACACGCGTGAAAAGCAGGGGAACAGGGAACCACAAAGGCACAAAGGCACGGAGACACGGAGAAGAACGAGTAAGGAAATCGCAAAGATCGAGACCGACAACGAAAGAAATCTCGCCGTACGGCGCAAGAAAAGACGAAGGGTAAAAGATTTGCCCTGAGGTCTTCGGCAACGAGGCAGATCGAAATCCCTTTTTGCCTTTTTCGTGGCCCATTGCCCTCGTCTCTGCTCCGTGTCTCTGTGTCTTTGTGGTTCCAATCCGTTGTCTCTTCGTTGCGTGTTTGTTTTTCGCCTTTCCTATCGGCCCAGGCGTCGCGCAGAAAGCGGATCCAGTTGCCGTGCATGATCCCCTCGATGTCGGCCTGGCTGTAGCCGCGCCGCTCGAGCAGCGGCAGATAGTCGCGCAGGTCCGCGATCGTGTCGATGTCCAGCGGTGATTGTTCGAGGCCGAAAGCGCCATCCAGATCCGATCCGATTCCGCAGTGCCGGGCGTTGCCGGCCAATTGACAGATGTGGTCGATGTGGTCCAGCGAGTGCTCGAGCTTGACTTGCGCCTCCTGGGGCGTGGTCGGATGGCGGATCCAGCCCGGCACCATCATCCAGGCATCGAGCACGGCGCCGACCACGGCTCCCCGCGCGATGAGGGCTTTGAGTTGCTCGTCGCTGTACTGCCGCGTATCTCTGGCGACAGCCGGTTCAAGCACGGAGAATCGCCGGGTGCGGGACGCGGCTGTAGGGCAATTGTGGCGCTGGCGTCCAGTGCCAAAACCGATTACGATCCAGTCGCGCCGTTTTTCGAAAAAGCGCTTTCTTCCGCTGCTTCAGTGACCTCGCGAGTTTTTGCATGCCGCCGCTCACTTCTTCCGATGGGTCGTCCGAACCCGGGCCTGGCGCCGATCCCGCCGCCGGCCGCCCGACGCACGTTTTTTACGGCGTCCTTGCGCTGACCGTGGCCATGTCGCTGCTGTTGTATCTGGATCGCTTCGCTCTGACGGTCGTCACCCCGGAAATCATGGACGACCTGTCGATTTCGAAATCGCAAATGGGGGACGCGGTCAAGGCGTTCTTTTTCGCCTATGCGCTTTGCCAGGTACCGGCCGGCTGGTTCGCCGACCGGCTGGGACCGCGCCGCGCGCTTTCGGTTTATGTCGGCGCCTGGTCGTTGGCGATCGCCTGGGCGGCGCTCAGCAGGACGCTCGATGCCCTGATCGCGGCCCGATTGGTGCTCGGAATGAGTCAGGCGGGAGCCTATCCGGCCGCGGCCGGCTTGATCAAGAAATGGATTCCCTTTGAGCGCCGTGGTTTCGCCAGTGGCGCCGTGACGATGGGCGGCCGCGCGGGCGGACTGCTGTCGAGCGTGGCTACCCCGTATTTGATGAGTCTGGCCGCCGGATACTTTGTCCTGGAAAGCAGCAGCCTGTGGCGACCGGTGTTGATCCTGTACGGCGTGCTGGGCCTGGTTTGGGCGGCGCTATTTAGCGTCTGGTTTCGCAACTCGCCTCGCGAGCACTCCGGCGTGAACGCCGCGGAGCTGGCGCTGATCGAGCGCGAGCCGCTCGCCAAAGCCGAAACCAGCGACACCACGGCCCCCGCGGCGACCGCGACTACGCCTTGGCGGTCGATCGCTACCAGCCTGAACGTCTGGTTGTTGTGCCTGGTGAACTTCTTCAACAACGTCGGCTGGATTTTTCTGGCGACCTGGCTGGCGACCTATTTGCGAGAGGTGCACCACGTATCACTGCAGACCACCGGTTGGCTCACGGCCGGAACCGCGCTCGCCGGCATGTGCGGCTGCCTGACAGGCGGTTGGGCAACGGACCGGCTGGTTCGCAAGCTGGGCCTGCGCTGGGGACGTCGCACCCCGGGCATGTTGGCCTGCGGCGGCGCGGCCGTGGCATACCTGACCTGCTTCGCCGGACAGTATTCCATGGCAATCGTGGTTGCCAGTGCGGCCTGCGCCTCGTTCCTCAGCGATCTCGTGCTGGGGACGGTTTGGGCCAGCTACCAGGATATCGGCGGCCGTAGCGTCGGCGTGGTGCTGGGATTCGGCAATATGTGTGGCAATCTCGGGGCCGCGTATTTCTCGGGCAAGATCGGCAGCCTGGCAGAACATGGAAACTGGTCGGGAGTGATGCTCGTCGCCGCCGGCAGTTTCAGTTGTTCGATGATCTGCTGGTTTTTCATCGATCCTTGCGTGCCCATCGTGCGGGCCTCCGCCCCAGGGCAATTAGCGGAGGAGACGTAATCGCCGGCGGTCAACGACCGCCGGTGCGGACCACGCTCGCGGAATTTGGCATGGGTTCTACGGCCTAGCGCACACCGGCGGTCGTTGACCGCCGGCTACCGGCAATGCGCTCTAGGCTTTGCCTTCGGCCGCCAGCGCCAGCGCCACCAGGTACGGCACCGGTTCGCTGCCCAGCGCGTTGAGCACCGTTCCGCCGGCGGTGAACGTGTGGGTAACGTCGTCGGGCTGGCCGTACTTTTCCTGCGCCGTGCCCCCTTCGCCGCCGCCGATGTAGACCTCGACCCCCGACTGCTTCAGCCGGCCGAACTGCCGCATGAACGAGCGGGTCCCCTCCTCGAACCGCGGATCTTCGAACATTCCGAACACGCCGTTGTGAAACGCGATTTTGCCTTGCCCGGGCCGCTCGATGAACCGCTCCACCGCCTGGGCAAAATGCTCCCGGCTCCGGGGCCCGATGTCGAATTGCTGATCCCGCGGGCCGAGCGTCTCGCTGACGCGACCATCTTGCAGCACGAAATCGACCGGCAACACGAACTCGATCCCCTTCTTGCGGCCCTCGGTCAGCATGCGCTTGGCCTGCTCGATCCGCTCGCGCGGAATATAGGTCGGCTTGTCGCTCTGCGAAGGATCTTCCGACATGCCCAGCGGGAACGATTTGCCTTGCAGCTCGGCGTCGGCTTTCTTGAGCGCCATGGCCAACGAGCCGGCGCTGAAAATCACTTGCGCGGCGCCGCGGCCGATCACCGCTTCCAGATCGTCGAGCTTGTCGATCTTGATCCCGCTAAACACGACCAGTTGCGCGCCCAGGCAGCGCATCATCGGTCCGTCGAACTCGCGGGCCACATAGTCGCCCAGCGCCACGCGGCGCATCGCCGCCGGCACGACCGTGCTCGAGGCATCCAGACTGCCGGCCGACAAGGCCTCGTTGACGTAGGCCGTGGCCACTTTCTCGGCGAACTGGTTGGCCAGCCGGGCCAGCGGTTCGGCCAGTTTTGGCAAATCGGCCGGCTTGGCCTTCCATAGCACGCGCTCGATGTCGTAGCGGCGTGTGTTTTCCAACAGCAGCACGCTGCCCGGCGGCGCCGCGGCAATCTGTTGCCCCGCGCTGTCGCGAATGGTCATGGTCGGCTCGTCGAGCCAATCCGCAATCAGCGGCACGTCGCACGAAAGCAGTTCGGCCAATCGGCCGCCAACCGCCTTGAGCGATTGCTCGGGCTTGCGGCCGATGTGACCAAAAATGATTTGCTTCCAGCCCTTCGAGCGGCCAAAGCGGAGCGTTTCGGTCATCGAACGCAATCGGATATCGCCATCGCCGACCGTGGGGCCGAGCTTGGCGTCGGTGTCGCCGCGCACCAGCACCGGGGTGCCGGCGGGCAGATCGGCCAGATCGTGCAAGCGAGGAATTGCCGCCAGATAGTCGGCCAGTGTTTTGCAGGGCCGCTCCTTCTCGCCCAAGAGCACCTGGCACCAGGCAAGCATCGACTCTTTGGTCACGGCCATCGTTGTTGCTCCTGCGGGAAATGCGCGTCCGACAGTTTTCAGATCGCGGCCCTTGCCGCGCGAGCCCCCAATGTAGCGAAGCGGGCAGATAGCGGAAAGCGCCCGTTGCAGGTCCGTCCAGGAGCGCCCTTCCCCCAGTCGTGGGCAGCCCGCTAGACTGGCGCTGCCGCCCGGTGTTCAATTTCATTCCGCCCATTTTTTGTATTCACTCATGTTCCGCACCGCCCACGGGATCGACGAGCCTCCGCTGCCGCTGCTGATCACTGGCGTGTCCGGCGTAGTCGGCTACCATGCGGTCGACTATTTCCATCGCCGCTATCCGGGACAGGTCGTCGCCATCCGGCAGCAGGACAATTGGCGACTTGACCGGCCCGGCGGTCGTGCCGTGCGACGCCGAAGATCGCGCGGGCCTCGACCGGCTATTCGATCGCTACCGGTTTCGCGCGGTGCTCAATTGCGCGGGCAACTGCGCGCTCAAAGCGTGCGAGCTCGATCCGGACATGGCCTGGCGGATCAATGTCGAATCGGTCCGCAACCTGGTCGACGTGGCCCAGCAGCGCCAAGTGCGGTTCGTGCATTTGTCGGTCGACCTGGTTTTTTCCGGCGCGGGACCGGGCGGGCATGTTGAAGACGATCCGACCGATCCGGTGACCATGTACGGCAAAACGATGGTTGCCGCCGAGGAAATGATTTTGGAGCGGCTGCCCGCGGCGTGCATCTTGCGCATTTCGCTGCCGATGGGCGTCAGCTTCAACGGCCATGCCGGGGCGATCGACTGGATTCAATCGCGGTTCAAGAAATCGAAGCCGGCCACGCTGTTCTTCGACGAGATCCGCACGCCGACCTATACCGACTGCCTGAGCCGGCTGTGCGAGGATGTCCTGCCCCGCGATCTGGCTGGCATTTATCACGCCGGCGCTCCGCGGCCGCTTGAGCCTGTATCAGGTGGCGCAGATCGTCAACCGCGTCGGCGGCTACGATCCCGATCATCTGGTGGGCTGTCTGCGTGCGGCCGCCGGTCCGATGCCGCCGCGAGCCGGCAACGTGTCGATGAATTCCAGCAAGCTGGCAGCCGCCTTGGGCTACCAGCCGATACACGCCTGGCCCTACGACGACCGCTACGTGCCGACGAACGCGGATTGGCATCGCCAGCGTCCGGCCGCCGAGCCCGGCTCGCCCGAGCTGTTGGCCGAGGTGCTGTATCGCAATCCGCGGCGCTACGACTTGGCGTGAGCATCAGGCTTCAGAGGTGACCGGGGCATTTTCGGTTCCTGACACCTTTCCTTGCTCGGACAACTAGCACGGAGCCCAGCGGCCGATCCGTATTGCCGCAGGGGAACCTTTCTGATAGCAAGCGGGCACGATGTCGGGCCTATTAACCGCGAGACTTCCGTGGAAGAGCCGTCTGAACAACTCGTTGCGCTGCTGGAGCGGCTGCGGCTGGCTACCGGCGGACAGGTGC
The DNA here is from genome assembly GCA_963793635.1 of uncultured Planctomycetaceae bacterium. Lineage (GTDB taxonomy): Bacteria > Planctomycetota > Planctomycetia > Pirellulales > PALSA-1355 > CAWCAX01. The sequence continues at coordinate 859,609 of CAWCAX010000004.1, read as the reverse complement.
GCAGTCACCGGCCGCAAGTCCGGCGGCTGGCCGGCGAGCTGGGATTTTTTGATTCGGTCTGGATCGATGCCCTGGCACAGGACCGGCTGCTGACCCCGTTTCAAGCCCGCGAGATCAACGCCGGCCGAACTGGCGGACTCGAAGTCGGGCCGTTCGTGCTCGTGCGTCCGCAAGGCTCGCTGGGCTACGCCGAATGTTTTGACGCTCGGCACATCGAGTCGGGCGAAGCAGTCAGGCTGTACGTGATCGGCAAAACGCATCCGGCGCGGGAAACCATCGAGCGGCAACTGGCCGAATTGGCCGAGCGCTCGGCCGGGCTTTCGCAAGCGCACCTGCTGGCGGTCCAAACGACGGGCGTCAGCGGCGAGCGCCTGTGGGCGGCCACGCCACCGTGCGGCGCGCGATCGGCCGCGGACTGGATGGTCGAGAACGGGCGATTTCCGGCCGAACTGGTGTTGCCGATGGCCCAGGCCATGACCGCCGCGCTCGCTGAGTTGGCCGAGCGGTCGATCGTGCATGGCGATATTTCGGCGGCATCACTGCTCGTCGACCAAGGCCGCGTCGTGCTGGCGCATCCCGGCCTGCGCGGCATCGTCCGGCCGGGCGAGGGTTATGCCCATCACGATTTGTTTCCGGCCGCCTACGACTACCTGGCCCCGGAGCGGATCGCGTCGGGCACGCCGCCGACCGTGGCCAGCGACGTTTATGCTTGCGGCGCTCTATGGTGGCATCTGCTCACGGGCCGGCCGCCGTTCCCCGGCGGCAACAGTTTGGCCAAGCTGCAAGCGGTGCATGCCGCGCGCACGATCGACGTGCGACGGCTGGCGCCCGACACGCCCCAGCGATTGGCCGCGGCGATTGCCGGTTGCCTGGCGCGCGAGCCGGACGAGCGTCCGGCCGATATCAAAACGCTGGCCCAAACGCTGGGGCCGGCACCGCGGCATGCGGCTCGGCGGCTGGCGCGCGTGATCAGCGATCGAAATCGCACGCGGTCACTGCTGGGCTCGAACCCAATCAGTCAGCCGGACACCGCTCGCAGCGCAAGGCGCGGCGCTCGCGGCGGCGACGGTCGTTGCGCTGGTGGCCGTCGCCTGCTGGCCCGCCTGGCGCCGCGGCGACTTGCTGCCGCGCTGGTCGATCCATCGCGCCAAGTCGAGCGCCGGTTCGCGGGCCAGGCTAACGGCGAGCGGAAAAACTCCAGCGGCTGACAGGCGTGCCGATGCTTCGAGCACCGCAAGCGAACCCCACCCAAAAGCGCACAGGCGCCGACGGCTCGGCCACGCCGGTCGCCTATTGGAGCCAAGAGCAGGCCCCGCCGCTGGTGCTTCCGGCAGATCGACCGCTTGAGCTGGAGCGGCTTTCGCTGCGCCCGGCCAACTGGTGCGCGGCGAGCCGGGCACGCGCCCGACGGTAATCGTGCCGGCGCGCGGGCTGTCGATTGCCGTCGAGGATGTGACTTTCCAGGACGTCGACTTTAGCGAGACTTCGTCCGACGGGGCGCCTGGGCCGGCCGGCGACCGCGGGCATGATTGCGGTGTCCGCCGCGCGGGCCCAATTTCAAGGCTGCACATTTCGGGGCAGCGCAGCGGGCAGCAGGCACCGCGCGGCCATCGCCTGGCGAGGCCCGGCGCGCGGGCGACATGCCGCCGCGGAGGCGAGCGGACAACTGGTGCTCCGCAATTGCGTCGTCGCGCATTTGCCCACCGCGATCGAAGTGGCCGGAGCGCCCGATTTTCGATCGCCCTGACCAATTCGCTGTTTGCCCAGTGCGGTGTGGTCGTGCGGCTGCGCCGCACGACGACCCTCGATCCGGCGGGCGATTTGCTGTTGGAGCACGTCACCGCGAGGGAAACCGGGCCCGTGGTTTTCTTGGAATGCGAGCAAACCGCCGGCGATAGCGGCCCATTGACCATTTCCGCGATCGAAAGCACGTTCGCTCCGCGCGGCGGCGCTCCGCTGTTGGTGATCAGCAGCGAGAAGTCGCTGGATACCCGGCTGGAGTACATCGAGTGGCAAGGACAGGGCTCGCTCTTGACCAGCGCCACGCCTGTGGCCGCCTGGCAGACGCCCGATGGCCAGACGATGCCGATCGCCGGACGAACAACTTTCGGTCGCCGGTCTGGTGCGCAGCGGCGTGCAATTTGCCGGCGAGGCGGCCGCCGATTCGCGGGCCTCGCGCACCGTGCGGTGGCAAGTGCCGTTACAATCGGCCGAGCCGCCGGGCATCGGCGACGACTTGCCGTAGAATGCGATTTGACAAGCGTCCGGCTTGACGTAGGGTTTATATCGGAGCCTGAAATTCGCTTGTCGGAGCGATCAGGCCGGTCGGCTAGAGTGGTTTTCGCAGGATGCTGCGTCGCGTGCGGCGGCTGTGTTGCCACGCGAGCCACCCACTTCCACAGTACTCGTCAGGATTGGCAGGACTGCATGCGAGAATTTCTGGCTCGCCTGTTGCGCGATGAAGCTGCCGCCACGGCGGTCGAATATGCCGTGATGTTGGCGCTGATCCTGGGGGTTATCTTTGGATCGATTGCCGTCCTGGGACAGGACACGAGGCAGGTCTGGCAGCAGAACAATGCCAGCCTGACTTCGGTCGGCTTCGGCAGTTGAAGCGGGTTGCTGGCCGGATGACGATCTATTGGTCCGCGCCCCGCCGCAGGCGATCGTAAAATAGCAGCCCGGCGACCGTTTTGGCGTCGTGGATTTCGCCGCGGTCGATCATCGCCAGGGCTTCCCTCAGCGGCACAACCGCTGTGGTGATCTCCTCGCCCGGCTCCAGCGCGACAGGCCCGGGCGTTAGCCCGGTGGCCAGGTAGACGTGCATCCGCTCGTTGAGAATTCCGGGAGACATCGACAGTTCGGTCAATTTCTGGATCGAGGCGGCCCGGTATCCGGTTTCTTCGATCAGTTCCCGGCGGGCGGTATCGAGCGGCGGCTCGTCGTGATCGAGCGTTCCGGCCGGAATTTCCCACAGGGTTTTTCCGACCGCGACTCGAAAGTTGCGGATCAAGCAAACGTGCTCCGGGTCGACCAGCGGCACGATGGCCACCGAGCCGGGATGTTGCACGGTTTCACGCCAGAGAATGGTGCCATCCGCGGCAGTTTGGGCCTGCCGCACGACCTTAAATCGTTTGGCGGAGAATAACAGTTCGGGTTCCCGGCTCACGGTGTAAGTCCTTTTGTTCTTTATTGCTTCCGCAGTTACTGCTTGTTAAGATAACCACTTGAGTAGCGTGGTCCAAGCGGCCGCTGCGGCACGCTATTTGCTTCTTGCGTTCAGTTTCCACCGCGCCGGGGCGTGGCGCTTCGCGGCACGTTGGGTTCCTGATCGAGAGGGAGCTTCGGCAGAGCTGCACGAGTCCGGCGTACGTCCCCCGCGTCCATTCCCAGCGGTTTGTCGAGAAACCAACAACCCTTTCCAGCCATGCGCGATTTTTCAAGCTGGAGCCTTAATCTAGGCAGGTGGTATGGCGTCCACGTTCGCCTGCACGCCTTCTTCTTGCTGTTTGCGGTCTTCACGCTGTATCTGATGACGGCCAAAGACCTGGGCCCGGCCCGCGATCCGGGGCAGGGACTGGTTTATGGCCTGATGCTTTTGGGCATTTTGTTCTTCAGTGTGCTGGCGCACGAAGTGGCCCACTGCCTGGCGGCCTTCCGCGTGGGGGGCAGCGCCGATCAGATCGTGATCTGGCCGTTCGGCGGCCTGGCACAGCCCCACGTACCGCACGAATATCAACACGAGTTGATCACGGCCGTGGCCGGTCCCATGGTCAACCTGCTGATCTGCCTGCTGGTGGCGCCGCTGGTTAAGTGGTTTCAACCGGATGTCTGGGGACTGTTCAGCCCGCTCAACCCGGACGAACTGATCGAAGGCGGCGTCTGGCCGGTGCTGCTTAAGCTGACGCTGTGGCTCAACTGGATGCTGGTGCTGGTCAATTTGCTGCCGGCGTTTCCGCTGGATGGTGGCCGCGTGCTGCGCTCGATCTTGTGGCGCTGGTTCGATTATCGCACGGCGGTCCTGGTCGTGACTTGGGGAGCGAAGTTCATTGCGGCCGGCCTGTGCGTGATGGCCTGGTGCAAATGGGGCGAGTCGACGTCGCTGGTGCCATCGTGGGTGGCGCTGTTGCTATTGGCCATGTTCCTGTTCTTCAGTGCCAAACAAGAAATGGCCCGGCTCGAGGAGCAGGAGATGGACGACGATCTGTTCAGCTATGACTTCTCGCAGGGTTATACCAGTCTCGATCGACATTTCGACGCGCCTCGCACCGGCGCTGCCAATCCCCTGCGCCGCTGGCTGGCGGAGCGCCAACGGGCGCGCCGCCAGAAGCAGCAACTGGTCGAACAGGAAGAGGAACGCCGCGTGGACGAAATTCTAGCCCGGCTCCACGACACCGGCATGAATGGCTTGTCCGGCAAAGACCGCGCTTTGCTCGAGCGCGTCAGCGCCCGGTATCGCAATCGCCAGCAAAGCTGACGCGCCACGACGCCGACTCGGTGCCCGATACAAAACTCTCTGAAACAGGCGACTCCTGTCGGAGCGCCGATTATGCGGACGGCGCCCGAGGCGTTCGTCGGCAGCCCCGTCATATCCGGCCCAGACGGTGCGCCGCCACCAAAAAGAGGGCGCATCTCCACGGGCCGGAACCAAGTTATGCGCAATCTCACAATTCTTTAGTGGACTAGAATTGTCTAGGCAGGGCGTTCCCTCGAACGCATGGGTAATTAGGACAGTCGGCGATATGTCAAAAAATACGCTCATGATCGGCTCCTCTTCGATCCAATCGGACGATCGGGCAGCCAACGACTTCTCCGACACCCGTTGCGCGCTTTCAGTCTCGCTGGCAGAAGCCTTTGCCACCGAGTTCAGCCTGCTCTGCGGCGAGACCGGCGCCGTGTTGCACCTGGCTGCCGAGCATGCGTCGCTCGATTGGACGCTGCGCGGCGAAATCTGCCGGGCGGTGGCCCGCAGCGACGCGCCGGAACTGATCGAGGACGAAGACCCGTTGTTGTCGTTGGCGATTCCGCTCACCGCCGTTGACGGTCGCTCGCTGGTCGCGGTCGGACGGTTTCTGGCCCGCGCGATTCGACCGTCCGATACGGTCGAGCAGCTCGAGCGGCTGTTGGACCTGAGCGCCGCGCAGGTGGTGGACTGGATTTCTCAGCGTGAGGCCTGGTCTGCCGATGCGTTATTGCGAGTTGCCCGGCTGTTTCTCGATAAACTGTCTGCCGAGCGCCGCTCGGACAAGCTGAGGCAGGAAGTCACCAGCCTGTCGCTCAATCTGGCGACGACCTACGAAGAAATCAGCCTGCTCTATCGGCTGACGCAAAATCTAAAACTGTCCAGCAAGGACGAAGAGCTGGGTCAACTGGCGCTCGAATGGCTGGCCGATGTGGTGCCGGTCGAATCGCTGGCGATTCTGTTGGTCCCCTTGGCGGCCAACGGCCAGGTGACGCACGACGTGCGGACCGAGCCCCGGTTGCTCACGCATGGTCCCTGCCCGGTCGATTCGCGCGAATTCTCCCTGCTGATCGAACGGCTTGGCCTCGACGTGTCGCACCGTCCACATATCTTGAATCAATCGACGACCGCAGCTGCCGGTTGGCCGTTTCCAGCCGTTCGCCAACTGATCCTGGTGCCGCTCTCCGAAGGGAGCAACGTCTTCGGTTGGTTGGCAGCGTTCAACCACACGCGACAGTTCGAACTGGGCACCGTCGAAGCCAGCCTGCTGACGTCGGTCGCCGCGATCATGGGTATCCATAGCGGCAATACCGAACTCTATCGCCAGCAGGCCGATTTTTTCGCCGGCGTGGTCCGAGCGCTGACCTCCGCCATCGACGCGAAAGATCCCTACACCTGCGGGCATAGTAACCGCGTGGGGCGCGTTTCGGTGCGCCTGGCCGAGGAGTTGGGCCTGGACGCGGACCAGGTGAACACGATCTATCTCTCGGGTCTGTTGCACGACATCGGCAAGATCGGCATCGACGACAACGTGCTCCGCAAGCCGGGCAAGCTGACCCCCGCAGAATACGAGCACATCAAGACCCACGCCGAAATCGGCTATCGCATTCTGGCCGGCTTGAAACAACTCGACGAAGTCCTGCCGGTCGTTCTGCACCATCACGAGCAGTGGGACGGCAAGGGCTATCCGCACGGCTTGGCCGGCGAGACCATTCCGCTGATGGCCCGCATTTGCGCCGTGGCCGACGGGTTCGACGCCATGGGCAGCGACCGCCCCTATCGCAAAGGCATGCCCGAGCACAAGCTCGACAGCGTGCTACGCGCCGGCGCGGGCCAGCAATGGGATGCCCAGGTGATCGACGCATTCTTCCGGGCGCGCGACGACATCCGCGAGATTTCGCGCCGCGAGCGCGAAAATCTCGTGCTCGACGTGAAACAGTGGTCGTAGCGTTACCGGCTGCCGAAGTGCGGGCTGAACCGTGCTTGGACGGCTTCGATACCCAATCGCAAGGCAAGCACGTCGCTGGTGACGCTCAACATCCGGCAGCCAAGCTCGACCACGCGGATCGCGCAGGCCGGATCAAAGGGCACGATTCCCCAAGCCATCCGTCGCCGGCGGCAGACGTCGGCCACCCGCTCGACGGCTTCCCAAACGCGAGCGTGATTCAACTGGCCGAGCACGCCGAGCGATTGGGCCAGGTCTTGCGGGCCGACGAACAGCAGATCGACGCCATCGGTTTGCGCGATGTCGTCGATCTGTTCGAGGGCGCCGAGCGATTCGATTTGGATGGCCACGAAGTGATCGCGGTCGGCATCGCGCGCCAGGTCGGCGGAAGTCTTGTGCGTAAAGTGTCCGTCGGCTCCTTGCGTGTTGACGCCCCGCATGCCGCGCAGCGCAAACTTGGCCCAGCGCACGAACTGCTCGGCTTCGGCCGCGCCGGCCACCTGAGCCGCCATTACGCCGTCGACGCCCGACTCCAGGCTCTGGGTCACGCTGGCGTAGCCTGCTAGCGGCATGCGGACGAAGCTTCCCAGCCCGCTGGCCCGGCCAGCCAGGGCGGCCACCGTGATTTGCTCGACCGAAAGTCCGGCATGTTCCTGGTCGAGCCAGAATCCGTCGAAACCCCCCGCTAGGCCAAACATTTGGATCGTCACCGGATGCACCAGCCGGCCGGCACAAAACACCCGAATCGTGCGGTCGGCGGCCAGCAGAGACTTGAAATAGCCGGACATTTCGCGGGCTCCTGGGTTGCTTGCCGAGCGGTTTGGCCGATTAGCGGATTTCCAGCCGAGCCCGTCAAGACGCCCGGCCCAGAGACGCGGTTAAAGGATGCGTTCGGGTGCCTTTCGGGAAGATTAACCCTGGGCCGCGATTGCGGTTAGCGGATTGCCGGCACCGCCTGGGGCCAACGGGCCGGTTGAATATTCAGGATTTTTCGCATCGCGAGCGAACCTTTTGCTCGATGGAATGTCTAACAGGACGTTACCCCGCCGGACTGGGAAAACCAGGAGAACTGCAAAGTCGCTTCGGGGATGCGGGCCGTTGAAGGAGGCGACTCCGATCGCCGAAATTCAGCACCAAACGAGGGCCCTTCGGCGATCCCCAGTCGCCTCCTACATTCGACTTTGCAGTTCTCCTGACTGGGAAAACGTCGGCCCTTGACGTTGCCTCTCCAGCGTGGGAGCCTAGAATGTTGTGCCGGACCCGATCCGGCGGAGCCGGTTTTTTCACGCAGAAACACGTTTTCGACAAACGGTTCGGTCCTTTTTTTCTCTCCAACCGCGCGAGTGCAGGGAGTATCCCATGCGTACGTCCATCAAACACAGCACGAAGATCAACGGCTTTGGTATTGGCCAAAACCGCGTCGTCGTGGTGCGTGATGCACGTGGGGTACATGCTGCGCAGCATCTCGCCATGTGGCACGCCAGTCGACTCTGGCACGGACTGTATGAAGCGCTCCTGGCGCTTAAGCAGGCCGTGGCCGCGGCGCCCGCAATGCCGGCACTCTGTCCCGCACCCAGCGTGGGGCCAGTGCCGAGCGTCGGGTGTCCGCGATCCGGGGACTCGATGCGGCCGGGGTCCTTATCAGGGAACGGCTGAACCCGCTAGCGCCTAGCAGGCGCAAGGGTTTCAGCAAAACACGTTTCATCTGATCAAGGGCCCGTGCGGCTTCCAGACCCTCGGCCGAAGTGCTCGCACTTCGCCCGCAATGTCTGGCAACCGCTCGCCGCACTCCTCGGTTCCACGCCGCCCAAGGTCCGTGGTCCGCCGCCCAAGTTTTTTCGTTTGGAGAGAATTGCCATGAGCACCGAGCAGCTAATCGAAGAACAGACCGAGGGCAGCCTGGTTCGGGCTGCCCAGCAGGGCGACCGCGAGGCCTTCGGCCAACTGGTCCAGCGCTACGAGCGGAGCGTTTATGCCACGGCCTATCGCCGGCTGAACAACCACGCCGAGGCGCAGGAGGTTTGCCAGGAGGTGTTCGTCAAGGCCATGCAGAAACTCGGACAGCTGCGCATTCCGGAGTGCTTCGGCGGATGGCTGCGCTCGATGACCGGCCGCATGGCCATCAACCGGGCGATGCGCCAGGCGCCCTCGGTGGCGCTGGAGCCGCAGAGCATGGCGGCCGTGTGCGTCGAAAACGAGACGCCGCTCACCGCGGTGCTGGCCAGCGAGCAGCGGACGCAGGTGCGGGCCGGTTTGCACCGGCTGGGCCGGATGGATCGCGACACGTTGACGGCGTTTTACGTTGACGGGCAATCGCTGATCGAGATGAGCGATCATTTCCATTCGCCGGTCGGCACGATCAAGCGCCGGTTGCACGTGGCCCGCAAGCGGTTGGCCAAGGAGTTGGAAGAGTTGGCCGCCGTTTGAATCGTTTGTGTGAACGGACTGGTTTGGCAGCGCGAGCCGCGGGGCGACGCTTTCCGCGGCTCGCGTTTTTGGGCGACCACTTCAACTCGGCGGCTTGCCCGCCAACAGCGATCCGATCGCCAACAGCATCCAGCCCACGATCCACGTCAAACCGCCGATTGGCACAATGTGGACCAGCGGCTTGAAGCCGGTGTAGAGCCAACCGTAAATCCCGCCGGAGAACAAAACGATTCCGATCCCAAAGGCGATCGCCGCCGCTTGCAACAGCCCACCCGTCCAGCGCTCCAAAAGCAAACCCACCAGCACCAGGGCCAGCGAGTGATACATCTGGTAGCGGACGGCCGTCTCGAAACTGGCCAGTTGATCGCTCGAAAGCAGATCGCGCTTGACGAGATCTTTGAGAAAATGGGCCCCCAGCGCTCCGGCCGCCACGGCGATGGCTGCCGAAAGGGCACCGAGCACGATCCAATAGCGCCCGGCCAAGGCAGGACCTCTGAAACGATGAAGGCGGAAGGATGAAGGATGAAAAACGAAGACAGCAGGACGAACGTGCCGCCGGGCTTATTGTAAGCGCTCCATGAGCAAGGCGGGAAGCGCGGGACAGCCGGAAGGTGAGGTGGAGCACGCGGTCGCAGAGCGCTCCGCGGGCTGGAAAGACCACAGCCGCGGCGGTCGGGCGGTGCAAAAGGAGCACTTTCGGCGAATCTGACTGGAATTTGCGCCAAGTTTTGGCACAATAGAGGTGGAACAACGGCCCGCGCGTCCGCCAGCCGCCGCGCCGAGAGTTAGAGGCACCCCTTCACGTCAGGAGCAATCCCATGATTCGCCGTCGCGGTTTTACGCTTGTCGAGTTGCTCGTGGTGATTGCGATCATAGCCATGCTGGCCGGCCTGTTAATTCCGGCGGTGCAGAGGGCCCGAGAGGCGGCTCGAAAGACGCAGTGCAGTAACAACGCCAACCAGACGGGCATCGCGATCCAGCAGTTCGCGACCTCCAAGGATCGGATGCCGTACCTGCTGAACATGCAGCTGGAGACCCTAGCGGCAACTCCGATCGCGAATCCGCAGCCGATCGGGTGGGTTCTGCCGCTGCTTTCATACATGGGCCGCGACGACCTCTATCAGCTCTATCTCAACAGCTCCGGGGGCGGATACAACAACGGGGCTCTCACGCTGCTCCGTCTGGACCAGCTCATCTGCCCCAGCGATTCCGCGAGAATCAACACCGCGTCAACAACGCCAGCCCAATTGAGCTACGCGGTCAACGCCGGCCGCCTGGATCAAAATTATTCGCTCGCCTCTCCGACCACCAGCTACGCGCTGGACTACCAGCAGAACGGCGTATTCTTCGACGACTTCTACGCGCATAACACGCCCTCGAGCAACATTCCAACCTACAAGTATCCCTCGGTCTCGACCAGCATGGGATACATCGCCAAGCACGACGGAACGAGCACAACGATACTCTTGGGCGAAAACATGGACTCGCGGGTGTGGCTGACGTCCGCCACCGTGGGGACCGGGCCAACCTACGATGCGGGTTTCCAGTTCACCAGCATTGTCTGGTGGAATGTCGTGTCACCGACAGGCCCGCCGATCGGACTCAATGCATCGAGCAGCGGGGTGTTGCCCGGCTCCATTACGCCTGGCGCGACGCAAAACCCCAGCACCCTCGCGGCCGGCACGATCGGCGACATTGCCCGTCCTTCGAGCCCGCATCCAGGCGGGTACCATCTCGCAATGTGCGATGGCAGCGTGAAATTTTTGAGCAGCGATGTGCAGTATTCCGTCTACGCGGCCTTGATGACGCCCGCCGGCACGGGAGCCCAGGATCCCGGTACAGCCAATCTGGTCGGGGTCGGAACGGGCACGGCGCAGGCGATCGTCAGCGACGCGCTGCTGAATCCGTAAATCGATTTTCCGCGACCAACCTGCCGACCGACGCGCAGCCGGCGGTGTTGATCTTATTTGCTGTCCCCGCTCGCCCCCGGCAGCTTTTCCTTCCACCGCTCCAGCCAACGCAGCGCCTCCAGCGGCGTGGTCGCGTTCAAGTCCAGCTCGCATAGCGCATCCAAGAGCGGATGCGTCTCGGGCGCGAACAGTGAAAGCTGCAAGTCGCCGCTGCGCGTCACGGCGCCGGGCCCCGCACCAGACGGCCGGGCAATCTTGGCCCCGCCGTGCGAGTCGAGCGCCTGGTTTTCCAATTGGGCCAGAATCTGCTTGGCCCGCTCGATGACGCCGCCGGGCACGCCCGCCAGCCGGGCCACGTGGATGCCGTAGCTTTTGTCGGCGGCGCCCGGCACGATTTTGTGCAGAAACACGACCTGCTCCTGCCATTCGCGCACGGCCACGTTGAAATTGCGCAGCGCGGCCAGCGATTGGGCCAGCGCCGTGAGCTCGTGATAGTGGGTGGCAAACAGGGTGCGGCACTCCAGGCGGTCGTGAATGTGCTCGACCACCGACCAGGCCAGCGACAGTCCGTCGTAGGTGCTCGTGCCGCGGCCGATCTCGTCCAGGATCACCAGGCTGCGGCGCGTGGCCAGATTCAAGATCCGCGCCGTCTCGGTCATCTCGACCATGAATGTGCTCTGACCGCGGGCCAGCTCGTCGCTGGCGCCCACGCGGGCAAAGATCCGGTCGGCAATGCCGATCGTGGCCGATCGGGCCGGCACGAAGCTGCCCATCTGGGCCATCAGCGTGATGCAGTGCGACCTGGCGAATGTAGGTGCTCTTGCCGGCCATGTTGGGGCCCGTGATCAGCAGGATCGAACCGTCCTCGCCGCCGGCCGCGCAATCGTTGGGCACGAACGAACCCTCCGGCAAGATCGCGTCCAGCACCGGATGCCGACCTTCGACGATCGCCAGCACCGGCTCATCGCTGATCGTGGGGCGGCAATAGCCGCGGCTACGAGCTTGCTCGGCCAGCGCGACCAGCACGTCCAGCTGCGCCAAGACGGCGGCCGTGGCTTGCAGTCGCCGGGCGCCGGCGGCCACCGCGTCGCGAAGTTCCAGGAACAGTTCATACTCCAGCTCCTGGGCTTTCTCGTCGGCCGAGAGGACCTTCTCTTCGTACTCTTTCAGTTCGGGGGTGATGTAGCGCTCGGCGTTCTTGACGGTTTGCTTGCGAATGTAGTCGGGCGGAATTTTGGCGCTATGGGTGTTGGTGATTTCGATGTAGTAACCAAACACTTTGTTGAACCCGACTTTGAGGCTGGCAATGCCGCTGCGCGCCGCCTCTTGCGCCTGATAGGCCGCGATCCACTGCTTGCCCCCCGTTGCCAGGTCGCGCAGCGCGTCGAGCTGGCCGTTGAACCCCGTTCGAATAAAACCGCCTTCGCGGCTCACCAGCGGACAGTCGTCTTCGAGCGCCGATTCGAGCTTGGCGCGAATGTCGGGGCACAGATCGAGTTCGACTTCCAACCGCGCCAGCAGCGCGCTATGCCGGGCCGTGATCTTGGCTTTCAGCTGCGGCAGCGCGGCCAAGCGTGCGGCCGACAAAGCTCAGATCGCGCGGACTGGCGCGGCCCGTCGTGACCCGGGCCAGCAAGCGCTCCAGGTCGTACACGCCGCGCAATTGTTCGGCCAGGGAGGCCGCCAGGCGCGGCGTCGTCGACCAGTTCGGCCACGGCCGCCAACCGTTCTTCGATCGCCGCTTTGTCGGCCAGCGGATTGGCAAGCCACTCGCCGAGCATGCGCGAGCCCATGGCGGTCACCGTGCGATCGAGCACGGCCAACAGCGACCCGGCTCGATCGCCTTCGCGCAGCGTGCGCGTCAGCTCCAGGCTGCGGCGCGTCGACTCGTCGATTTCCAAACGGCTGGCGGCCGAATAATGCTCCAGCCGATCGATGTGCGCGAGCGAAGTCTTTTGCGTTTCGACCAGATACTCGAGCACGGCGCCCGCCGCGCGAATGGCGGTAACCGCGGCGCCATCGAAGCCGAACCCTTCCAGCGATAACGTGCCGAACTGCCTGGCCAGCGACTCGCTGGCCGTCTGAGCATTGAACGCCCAGCCCGGCCGGCGCGTGACGAGCATCCGACCGGCGGAAATGGGAATCTCCCAGTCTCCGTCGTCGGCCAGCAGGCATTCGCTGGGAGCGATCCGGGCCAGTTCGTCGGCCAGGCGCCCGGCGGAACGCAGGCGGCCTGGAAGCGGCCGGTCGAAAGATCGACCCAGGCAATGCCGGCCGGGTCGTCGGAATTCTTGCCCGGTCCTCCCCCCGGCACCACCGCGGCCAGGTAATTGCTGGAGCGCGGGTCGAGCAGCGCGTCGTCGGTAATGGTGCCGGCACTGACCACGCGGGTCAGTTCGCGTCGGACCAGTCCTTTGGCCTGCTTGGGGTCCTCGACCTGTTCGCAAACGGCCGCCCGCAGACCGGCTGCGATCAGTTTGCCCAGGTAGCTTTCCAATTGGTGATAGGGAAAGCCGGCCATGGGGATGGCGCCGGCCCCTTTTTCGCGACTGGTCAGGGCCAGGTTGAGCACCCGGGCGGCCGTTTTGGCGTCGTCGTGAAACATCTCATAGAAATCGCCCATGCGAAACAGCAGCACGGCGTCCGGGCAGGCCGCCTTGGCGTCCTGATACTGCTGCATCATGGGGGTGGGCATGGGGGGAAGCTCGGAGCGGGGAAAACGCGGAACGGGGAAATCGGAACTCGGAAATCGGAACTCGGAACGAAGATGGCACCAGGGGAGGCTTGATTTCGCCGGTCCCACAAGATGGACGGCGCATGCTATCAAAACGGGCGAGTTGGCGTGAAGGGGCGCGGAAGTCCGTCCGCCACCTCGCCAAGTCCGCCGCTCCGAGTTCCGAGTTCCCCGTTCCGAGTTCCGAGTTTTCCCTCCCCCCCTACCCATCAACACATAAACACCTGTTGAAAGATTTTGCTTGCAGTCGCCTCACCAAAAATAGATAATTGCCTTTAACCACGTTGGCGCTAGTCGATTAGGATCCCACCGCCCGCCAGGAGCCCAGCGTCATGCCCCGCCTCGTTCGTTCCCGCCGCATTGCTCTGAATTTTAGCCTGCTGTTGGCAGCCGGTTCCTCGCTCTGGGCCGCGCCCACGCCGCCCTCCGGGCAGGGCGATCCCGGCAAGCTCGAAGCCTTGCAAATCGACACGGGCCGCACCGTGGATGGCGTATTTACGCTGATCGGCCAGGACGCCCGGCAGCAAATGGCGGTCACGGGTCGGTACGCCAGCGGACAATTGCGAGATCTGACGCGGGATGTGACCTATGCGGTCCAGCCCGAGGGCATGGTCCGTATCGACACCAGCGGACTGGTTTTTCCGCTGGCCGATGGCGAGGCCACGGTGACGGCCCACACCGCCGATGGCGTTGTCGGCAGCACCAAGGTGGTGGTAGCGCGGCTGGGGCAACGAAGTGCCGGTCAACTTTCCGAATCAGATCGTGCCGATCTTCACCAAGCTGAGCTGCAACAGCGGCGGTTGCCACGGCAAGGCGGGGGGCCAGAACGGGTTCAAGCTGTCGCTGTTGGGCTTCGAGCCGCGCGAGGACTTCGAGCACCTGGTCAAGGAGGGTCGCGGCCGGCGGCTGTTCCCCGCTTCGCCCGAAAAGAGCCTGCTGCTGCTCAAGCCGATCGGCGTGGCCCCGCATGGCGGCGGTACCCGGCTGGAGTACGATTCGCACTCTTACCGACTGCTGCGGCGCTGGATTTTGCAGGGCATGCCCTATGGCGGCGAGAGGGACGCGACGGTCGAGCGGATCGAGGTGTTTCCGGCGCAGCGGACGCTGGGCGAAAAGTCGGAGCAGCAAATCCTGGTCGTGGCCCACTATTCGGACGGCTCGACCGAAGACGTCACCAGCACGACCAAGTACGAGCCCAACAACGTGGAAATGGCCGAAGTCAGCGGCACGGGTCTGGTCAAGACGTTGTCTCTGACCGGCGACGTGGCCATCATGGCCCGCTACCAGGGACAAGTGGGCGTGTTCCGGGCCATGCATTCCGTTGGGCGCCCCGGTGGACAGCCTGCCGGCGCCTCGGAATTTTATCGACGAGTTGGTGTTCGCAGAAGCTCAAGACGCTGGGCTTGCCCCCTTCGGGGCCGAGCGACGATTCGACCTTCTTGCGGCGCACGGCGGTCGACATTGCCGGCCGTTTGCCGACGCCCGACCGAGACGGCGCAGTTCTTGGCCGATCCCGATCCGCAAAGGCGCGACAAGTGGATCGACACGCTTGCTGGCCAGTTCGCGACTATGCCGACTATTTCGCGAACAAGTGGAACTCGATCTTGCGCAACCAGCGCCGCGGCGATCCGAACGGCACGCGCGGCGTGTTCGTGTTCCACGATTGGATCCGCGACAACTCTGTACGCCAATACGCCCTACGATCAGTTCGTGCGGCAAGTGCTGACCGCTTCGGGCGAGATCGGGCAGAATCCGCCGGTGACCTGGTATCGCGAGGTGAAAGAGACATCGAGCAGGTCGAAGACGCGGCCCAGTTGTTCCTGGGCCTGCGGATTCAATGTGCCCGCTGCCATCATCATCCGTTCGAGAAGTGGAGCCAGCAGGACTACTACGGCTTCTCGGCGTTCTTCTCGCAGGTGGGTCGCAAGACGTGGCGCGCAGGTCGAGCGAAGAGCGGATCTTCCACAAGCGGGGCGTCGCCGCGGCCACCAATCCCAAGACGGGTCAGGCGGTGCCGCCGACCGGCCTGGGCGAGCAAGCCGCTGGCGGTCGCCCAGCCGACGACGACCCGCGGCAGGCGCTGGCCGACTGGATGACGGCCAAGGACAATCCGTTCTTCGCCAAGGCGCTGGTGAACCGCTATTGGAAGCACTTTTTCAGCCGCGGCCTGGTCGATCCGGAAGACGACATGCGGGTCACCAATCCGGCCACCAATCCCGAATTGCTCGATGCCTTGGCCCAGCATTTCATCTCCAGTCGGCTTCGATCTGAAGGAATCTGATCCGCACGATCTGCCGCTCGCAGATCTATCAGCTCAGTTCCGAGCCGAACGACTACAACGTGAACGACAAGCAAAACTTCTCGCGCTACTATCCCAAGCGATTGGCGGCCGAGGTGTTGCTCGACGGCATCGACCAGGTGACGGCTTCCAAGACCGGGTTCGGCGGTTTGCCGGGCGACGTCCGCGCCGTGCAATTGCCGGACAACGGCTTCAACTCTTATTTCCTGACCGTGTTCGGCAAGCCCGACGGCGCCAGCGCCTGCGAGTGCGAGCGGTCGAGCGAAGCCAACCTGGCGCAGAGCCTGCACCTGCTCAATTCGGGCGAGGTGCAAGGCAAGCTCTCGTCGCCGGCGGCCGCGCCGCGGCGCTGGCGGCCGACAAGGCGCGCACGCCCGAGGAAAAGATCGCGCGAGATTTACATGCTGGTCTATTCGCGCGCCCCGCAGCCGCGACGAGGTGGCCGTGGCCGCGGCGCATCTGGCCAAAGCCAAGGACGAAAAGGCCGCTTACGAAGACATTCTCTGGGCCTTGATCAACACCAAGGAATTCTTGTTCAACCATTGATCGGCGGGCCGCGCAAAATCGAGAAGTTTTTCGGCACCCGCGTTCGACAGCCGTTTTTTCGACTATGATGGAATCGGTCTGAGCGTCCGGCCCGGTCGCGGCGGAAACCGCTCCCAGGCCGGCAGTGATCGTCTCGACATTGTGCCTTGCGTCTTTCGATTGCCGCGCGATCGCGTGTTCATCGTCTCCCACCCTACCCCACCCTGCTGCGCCTTCAGGTGAACAATCGTGAACCTCACACGCCTGTGCTCTGCTGCGCTATTGCTTGGAACCGTGTTATGTGCCGTCGTGGGCTCGGACGCGGCGGCCGACGACCTGAAGCCGATCGCTACCGCCGAGATCAAGCGCGACACGCTGGTCAATTTCGAGAAGGAAATCCTGCCGATCCTCTCCAGGAACTGCCTGGCGTGTCACAACGGCACCAAGGCCGAAAATAGCCTGGTGTTGGAGACGCCGCAAACAATCCTCAAGGGAGGAGACGATGGGCCGGCCGTCGTACCCAAGCATGAGCGCCGACAGCCTGCTGCTCAAAATGGCCGCGCATCTGGCCGACCCCGCCATGCCCCCGGCCGGCAACGATAAGTCGGCGCCAATCCCCTTACGCCCGACGAACTGGGACTGGTCAAACTCTGGATCGATCAGGGAGCCACCGGCGAAGTGACCGGCGCCGACTGGGCCGGTCAAATGGCAACCGCTGCCGCCGGGCATCAATCCGATTTATGCCGTGGCGATCACGCCCGACGGACAGTTCGCCGCTTGCGGCCGCGCCAATCAGATCTTCGTCTACCATTTGCCGTCGGGCCGGCAAGTGACTCGGCTTACCGATCTGGAACTTGTCAAAACCGGCCTCTACAAAAACCAGGGGGTCGCCCATCTCGACATGGTGCAATCGTTGGCTTTCAGTCCGGACGGCAACCGGTTGGCCTCGGGCGCCTATCGTGAGGTGAAGCTCTGGCGCCACCCGCACGATGTGCAAAAGCATGCAGCTTGCCGGACTGGCCGAAATTCCCCAGTCGGGGGCGATCAGTTCCGACGGCAAAATGGCGGCCACCGGCGACGCCCAAGGCGCCATCACCCTTTGGGATCTGGCCACCGGCAAACCGATCCGCACCCTGGCCGGCCACACGGCCGCCGTCAGCGCCGTACGCTTTATCGCGGGCCCGCCTGCCGGCGGCGCGGCGCGGCTCATCTCCGCATCGGCCGACAAGTCGATCCGCCTGTGGAATCCGGCGGACGGGGACGCCGCTGGCACGCATCGATGCTTCGGCACCGATCACGGCACTGGCCGTGCTGGCCGATGGATTGCGCATTGCCACTGGCGGCGCCGACAACCTGGTGCGCATCTGGACGATCCCGACCACCGGTGCCCGCGACCTGGCCGACGTGCCCGGCGCCGTGACCGCCGTGGCTGCCAGCCCCGACAAGAAGACAATCGCCGTGGCTACGGCCGACGGCACAATCGCCCTGGTCGACGCGGCCGGCGCCAAGACCGCTCGGACTCTGCCGGGCCGGAACGATCGCGCTGACGGGTTTGTCTTTCTCGCGGCGACGGATCGCGCCTGGCCGCCAGCGAAGCCGATGGCGTGCTGCGCGTGTGGGATGTTGCCCAGGGCAACGTGCTGGTGTCGCTCTGGTGGTGCGCCGGCCACGGCCGTCGCCTTGGACACCACCAGCAATATCCTGGCGTCCGGCACGGCGGATGGAAAACTCACGATCTGGAAGCTCGACGTGGCCGGCCGCCGCTCCGGTCGGCGCCGAGCTGGAAACGCCGGCCACCGATCGTCTGCAACCAGCGGCGACGGCAAACGAATCGCCATCGGCACGACCTTGGGCGGCAAACCGGCAATCGTGGTTCGCGACCTGGCCGGGGGCAATGTGCGTGGCCGCGCTGGGCGGACACGAAGGGCCCATCACCGCGCTCTCGCTCAATGCCGATGGCACCCGGCTCGCCAGCGGATCGGCCGATAAGACGGCCCGCGTCTGGAACGTGGCCGACGGCAAAGAACTGGCCAAATTCGCCGGCCACGCCGGCGCGGTAACAGCCGCGGCGCTGAATGCGACCGATACGCAAGTCGCGTCGGCCGCGGCCGACAACAGCCTCAAACTATGGAACGTCGGCCGACGGCGCGGAGATCAAGAATTTTGCCGGCCCCACGGCCCCGATTATGTCTCTGGCCCTGAGCGCCAACGGCCAGACGCTGGTCTCGGCTGGCGGCGACCAGACCGTCCGCGTCTGGAATCTGGCCGACGGCGCGCAAGTTCGCACGATCGAAGCGCCGGCCGTCATCAGCGCCGCGGCCTGGAGTCGCAACGAAGCCTTGTTGGCTGTGGCTCTGGCCGACGGCACGGCGAAGGTCTATCAATTTGCCGACGGCAAGGAACTGTCCACGCTCTCTTGCGGACCGGCGCGCTCGCTGACCTTCGCGGCGGATGGATTGCGCCTGTTGATCCCTGGCGAAAAGCAAGCTGGCCTGTGGGACCTCGGTACGGCCGCGTTGATGGAATCGTTGCCGGTCGAGGCCGGCTGTGGAGCTCTGACGGCGACGGGCGAAGTGGCCACGGTGACGGCAGACAAGAAGGTTACGCGACACACGCTGCATGCTCGAGCGCTCGGTCGTAGGTCCGATCAAGAAGATTACGAACCTGGTGTTCAAACCCGGTACCGCGCAGTTCTTCACGGCTTCGGAGGAGGGCCTGCTGTGGGCTTTTGAGAGCACCACGGGCCAGGTGATGATTTCGGTCAACGCTGGCGTGCCGATCCACGATCTGGCGCTGAGCCCCGACGGCAAGTTGTTGGCCGCGGCTTGCGCCGACAAACAGGTGCATGTTTGGACCGCCGACAACGGCAGCGCCCACTGCGAAGCCGCTGCTGGCCGGCTTTTCGGCCGACGTAATGAGAGTGACGTTCACGCCGGACAATGCCCGGATCATCGCCGCGGGCACCGCGCCGGGCGAGGTGTTGGCGTTTAACGTGGCCACGGGCCTGGCCGAACAAGGATTCGCCGAGCAAGCCGCGCCGGTCACGGCTTTGGCCGCCAGCGGGGAAAAGGACGTGCTGGTCTTGTCGGCGGCGGGCGACAAGGGAATCAAGCTTTGGCCGTTGGTGGCAAGCGTTTCGCTCGCCGGGCACACCAAGCCGATTACGGCGCTGGCGGCGTCGCCGACCGACGCCAACGTGCTGTTCTCGGGGGCCGACGAGAATCCGATCTGGCAATGGAATTTACAGAATGGCCAGCCGACCCGGCAGATCGACCACGGCGCCCCGGTGGCGGCCCTGGCCATCCGCGGCGACGGCGTGCAGCTCGCTTCGGCGGGGGGTTCCAATCTGGTGCGGCTGTGGCGGGTTGAAAACGGGCAACCCTGGACGGCCGCCAACAACCAGCCCGTGGCGAGAATTGAAGGGGGACATCCGCACGCAGCTTCGCGCCGCGGCGGCAGAGCGGGCGGTGGCATTGATGACCGCCAAGGTTACCGATGACAAGAAGTCCGCCACCGACGCCGAGGCCAAGATCACGATGACGGCTGAAGCGATCAAGACCACCACGACCGCTAAAGAAACGGCCGCCAAGACATTGGCCGATAAGACCGAAGCCGTCAAGGCGCCCCAGGCCGCCAAGGAGGCCGCCGACAAAGAATTGCAAGACGCGGCCGCCGCGGCCAAGGCGGAACTGGACAAATCCAATCTGGCTAAAGAGGCATCCGACAAAGACGCGGCCAACGCCGACCTGAAGAAGGCGGCCGAAGACGCCAAGAAGCTCGCCGACGAAGCCGAAACAAAACGCAAGGCCGCCGAAAAGAAACTCCAGGACGCCGCCGCGCCCTTCGCCAAGGCCCAGCAGGAGGCCACCGCGGCCGGAGCTGCCAATGCGGCCGCCGAGCAGGCGGTGCTGGCGGCGATGGCCGCCAATCAGAAAGCGATCGATTCGCTACCGCTGGCCCAGGCCACGGTGAAAACCGCCGAAGCGGTGCTCGCCGACACCCAAGCCAAACTCGATGAGGCCAAGCAGCAGGCCGCGGCCCTGGAAAAACCCTTCCGCGCGCTGGCCTACTCGAGCGACAACAGTTCGTTCGCCGCCGGCGGCGACAACCAGATCCTGCGCACGTTCAATTCCGAAAACGGCGCCGCGCTCGATACCTTTGCCGCTCATCAGGCGCCCGTTACCGTGGTGGCCTTCACGCCCGACGGTGACTTGCTGTCGCTCGGCGGCGATAAGCTGGGGATCGTCTGGAGCACTGCGCCGGCCTGGACGCTGGAGCGCACCATCGGCAACGTCGACGATCCGGGAATCTTCGTCGACCGCGTGCTGGCGCTGACGTTCAGTCCCGACGGCAAAATTTTGGCCACCGGCGGCGGCGAGCCCTCGCACTCCGGAGAACTCAAACTGTGGAACGCGGCCGACGCCAACCTAATCCGCACGATTACGCCCTCCCACAGCGATACCATCTTCGGGATGGAATTCTCGCCGGACGGACTCTATCTGGCTTCCGGGGGGGCCGATCGATTCGCCAAGGTGTTCGACGTCACTGCGGGCACGCTGTTCAAGTCCTTCGAAGGTCACACGCACCACGTGCTCGACGTTGCCTGGCGCAGCGACGGCAAGCTGCTGGCGACCAGCGGCGCGGACAATGTAATCAAGATCTGGGACTTCAACACCGGCGACCAAAAGCTGACCACGACCGTGTTGCCCAAGGAGATTACCTCGGTGTCGTTCGTGGCCTTAACAAACAAGATGATCGCCAGCAGTGGCGACCGCAACGTGCGACTCTACAGCGCGGACAATCCCAACCCGGAGCGGACGTTCGGCGGCGCGAACGATTTCATCTATGCCGCCGCGGTGACCGCCGATGGCAAGATCGTGGTGGCCGGCGGCCAGGAGAGCACGCTCTTCGAGTGGAACCTGGAGAGCGGCCAATCGATCCGCTCGTTTCCGGCGCCCAAGCCGGCCGAGGAGCCGGCTGACGCTGCTAAGCCGGCAGCCGCGAAATGAGCCGGCCCCCGGCGGTTCCCGGGCTGGCTCTACTTCAGAATCTCGAACAGGTTGCTGTGATCGTCGGTCCACAGCAGCTTTTTCCCCGAGGCCGGCTGCTCGGAGTCGGGGGGGATCGCAATCGCGGCCAGCGCCGCCCGGTCGCGCAAAAGCAGAATCCAATCGGCCGGAAACTGCTGGGTGGCCGGATCCGCCGCGGAAACGACGCGCCGCAGCGCCAAGCCGAATTCGTCCGCCAAAGCGGCGATGACCGGCGACAGATCGAGATAGCGGTTGGAAATATGCACGGCCACGACGGCGCCCGGCCGGAGGTGGCGCAAGTAGATATCGAAGGCTTCCCGGGTCAGCAAGTGCGCCGGAATCGCATCGCCGCTGAAAGCGTCGAGTACCAGCACGTCGAAATCTTGCGGCGCTTCGCGCTCCAGCGACAGCCGGGCATCACCCAGCACCGTCTCTTGCCGGGCACGGCAGTCGCTTAAGAAACTGAAGTGCTCGCGGGCGAATTTCAGGACGTCGGCGTTGAGCTCATAGAAGCGGAAATATTGCCCCGGCTGCGCGTAGGCTGCCAGCGTGCCCACACCCAGCCCGACAACGCCCACCCGGAGGTCGCGGCGGTCTGCCAGCGCCGTCATCAGGCGGCCCACTCCCGCGGCTCGGCCGTAGTAGGCAGTCGGCTCGTTGCGCTTGAGCGGATCCACGAATTGCAGGCCATGCGCGATTCGGCCGCTGTAAAAATTGATCGTGTGTCGGGCCGGATCGTCGATGTCACGCTCCTGGACCGAAATCACGCCGTAAAAATTGCGCGCCGTGGCGAAGCGTTCGTGTTGCCGGGCCGCATGAAATTTCGGCACGCAGCTCATCCCGGCAAAAACCAGCAGCAGGGACGGCGCGATCAGAGCAAAGCGACGGCGGAAAAACGATTGCTGCTGGCCCGCGAGCAATACCCAGGCCGCCAATAAACAGCCGACGACCAGCGCGAGCCGCCATTCCAGAAACGTCGAAAATACCAGCGGCGCAACCAGGCTGACCAGCAGGCCGCCCAGCGCTCCGCCGGCACTGATCAACAAATAGAAGCTTGTCAGAAACCGGGGATCGGGACGCAGACGGACCAGTTCTCCGTGGCAGACCATGCACAGGCAGAACAGGGCCGTAAAGTGCAGCGCAATTTCCTGGCCGAAACTGAATGCCACGCCGGCCCCGCCGGTGATCAGTTGATCTACCACCCCTACGGACATCAACGAAACCAGCGCCGCCGGTGCAAACAGCTTTCGCACGTACCAGCGCGGATGGTCGAAGCAGATGATGAAACTCAATAGATAGAGAGCCAGCGGCGCAACCCACAGAAAGGGCATCACCGCCACGTCCTGGCAGACATGGTTCGTGGTGGCCAAAAGCATCATCGAAGCCAGCGCCGGCAGTGCCAACCACGCGAGCCGATCCGGCCAACGGGGCGTGAGCCGTGTCGAATCGCCCTGTGAATCGTCCGGGCGATCCGGCGCGGCGCCGGCCGCCCGGCCCACGAGTGCCGCACAGCAGGCACCTACGGCACACAGTGCCGCGAAGAACAGGAAACCCGTGGCCCAAATCGCTGCTTGCCGGCCAACGGCGAAGTGCGCTTCGACATAGAATGGATACGCCACCAGCGCCAACAGCGAACCGAAATTCGAGACCGCGTACAAGCGATACGGCGATCGATCGGGAAACGATCGGCAGAACCAGGCCTGCACCAGCGGGCCGGTGGCCGAGAGCACGAAGTAGGGCAATCCGACCGACACCGTCAGTAAACACAGAATTCGCCAGGTGGGCGACGTGCCCGCCGCGAGCTTCCAGCTCAAGTCCGGGCCGATCGGCAGCATCCAGATCGCGGCGGCCAGCAAGCCGACGTGCACCAGGGCCTGCGTGCGCGGTCGCAGGTACTTTTCGCTGAGATGGGCGTAGGCATATCCGGCGAACAGCACAGTCTGAAAAAAGACCATGCAAGTCGTCCACACGGCCGGACTGCCACCGAACCAGGGCAAGATGAACTTGCTGATGATCGGCTGCACTTCGAACAGCAGCAGGGCGCTGACCAGTGTGGTCAGCAGGTAGTTGGCAAGCCAAAGCCGTGCCACGAACCGTTTGGACATTCTGCCGACCCCGTAACCTCGTGCTCCCCTTCGACGGTGCGGACCGTCGAGCGCCCACCCGGCAAGCCTAGCTCACAAAACGGGCCGATTTTGTCCAAAAAAGGCGGCTCTGGGGGCCTATTCCGGGTTTCGTCCCGGCGGCCGGCCGCAGCGGCCGAGCTTTTACGGCCCCCCGAGCGCCCGCCGCTATGCCGAATGGCGTATTCGATCCCAGCAAGGTCGTCGGTAGCATAAGGGCGCAGCCGCTGCGCGGGCGGTTAGGGTGCGTTCGTCCGTGCGGCGGCAGAGCCCCGTGCGAGCGAGAATTCCTGTCGAAAGTTGCAACCGTTTCTAGCCAGAAGTATCATCGCGCCAGCGGCGGCCTCGGGGGAAAAGAGCATTTCGAAAAAGCCCGGGCAATCCCCAGGGGGCCGTCTGAATTTCTAGCTGGGTCAGCGCCGATCGGCATCCAGAAGAGAGAGGAAGGAAATGTGGCGGACATCCTTGCGCAGCGGTCGTCGGAAGGTCTTT
Organism: uncultured Planctomycetaceae bacterium; assembly: GCA_963793635.1. GTDB lineage: Bacteria > Planctomycetota > Planctomycetia > Pirellulales > PALSA-1355 > CAWCAX01. Next base: position 835,665 of record CAWCAX010000004.1, on the reverse strand, counting down.
CTACTTAGTGTGCCGGTAGCGGTCGGCACGGTTTGTTGCCTGCTCGCAGAAGCGATTTCGGCGCCCACGGCCGAACAAAAGCGGTCGGCTCGGCAGCTGGTGGATCATGCCCTGCAGTACGAGGCCACGGGTCAGGTCTCGAACAAGCAAACGCTCCTCGAAGAAGCCCTCAAGCAGCTTCCCGACTTCGCGCCTGCCCGCTGGCAGAGCGGTTTCGTCAAACTTGAGAACCGCTGGACCAAGGTTGATGACGCGCCGCAGGCGGCGGCAAACAAATCTCAGGCCGCTCAATCGTTGGCCGCCTATCGCAAGATTCGCGCCAGCTACCCGCTGACCGTGGACGGTCAATTGGAATTGGCCAGGTGGTGCGCCAAGAAGAAGCTGCCCGGATCAGCAGCGCGCACACCTGACCAAAGTTCTGGAGTTGGATTCCGACCATGCCGAGGCACGGTCCGAACTCGGCTTCCGGCAGATCGAAGGCGCCTGGCTCAGCCGCGAGGACCTGCAACGGGCCGCCGCGCACGAGAAACAAGTCGCCGCGGCGCTGAAGAAATGGAGTGCCCCCATCGATCGCATCGCCGCTGGCTTCGCGCGCAAAGACGCCAAGCTACGCGAGCGAGCCGCCGAATCGCTGCGCCAGATCAGAGATCCGGCCGCCATCGCGGCGCTGGAACAAAAGCTGTCGCAAGTCAACCAAGAGGCGGCTCAGGCGATGGTCGACGCGCTGGCCCGAATGCCTGCCAGCGAAGCTTCGCTGGCCCTGGCGCGGCAAGCCGCCTGCTCTCCATGGCAAGAGGTCCGCGAATCGGCCGTGGCACAATTGCGCGACCGCCCGCTCGAGTCGTTCGTGCCGGCCTTGTTAAGCGCCTTGTACTCGCCGGTCCAGGATGAAATGTCGCTCGTCTTGAGTCCCGACGGCCGCTTGTTCTACAGCCACGATTTCAAGCGCGAGGGACAGGAGCAAAACGAGGAGCGGGTCGTACAGCTCGAAGTCGATCGCATCGTGATGCCGGGTGCCGATGGTTTCGAGTCGTTCATGGCTGCCATGCTGGGCATTGGCCAACTGGCGGCCGGTCACAAACAGGATGTGGCCCTGCAAAATAAGTTCACCGAACAACTCAACCAGCGAATTTGCTGGGTGTTGTCGGCCGGGCTCGACACGCAAATCACCTCGCCCAAGAGCGCCTGGGACTGGTGGAATCGGCGCAACGAGGTCTTTTATCCCGACTTCAAGCCCACCGCCCGACAGTATCAAAGCGATTCGGTCACGTTGGTCGAATTGCCACCCCCCCCGATGGGCATGGATTGTCTGGCGGCCGGAACACCGGTCTGGACCGAGATGGGCAGCGTGGCGATCGAAAAGATCAAGGTCGGCGACCGTGTGCTGGCCCAGGACACCGACACCGGCGAACTGGCCTACAAACCTGTTTTGAGGACCACGCTGAGGCCCAAGAGCGAGTTGCTGCGGTTGGAAACCGATGCTGCCATTTTCGAGACCAGCGGCGGACATCCGTTCTGGGTCTCGGGACGCGGCTGGTTGAAAGCCCGCGAGATCGAGCCGGGCATGATGCTTCACGGCGTCACCAGCACCGCCGCGGTCCACTCCGTTAGCACGTCGAGGACCGAGGTCACCTTCAATCTGATTGTGGCTGATTTCCACACGTATTTCGTCGGCGAGCGCAAGCTGCTCAGCCACGACAACACCGTCCGCCGGCCCACTGCGGCCGCCGTGCCTGGATTGGCCAAGTAGCCGCTCTCGGACCAGGTCGACGAAGCCCCATCAGATGGGCCCCGCGTAGAGGGCTGCCCGAATTGCAGCAGGCATTGCCAGGCGAATCACGGCTCAGCAAAACCGGCGGCGCATTCTGGTAGGAGGCCGTTGTGCCAGAATCAGCGCTGCGTGCCGAGGATGCGGCAAGCCAGCGCGCAAACCGTGACAAACACGATGCCGATGAGCAGATGAATGACGTCGACCGGCATGGCGATGACTGTTCGAACGGCAAACGGTGAGTGGTTTGCGCGCGGATCAATTGCGAAGTCGCAAGCGCTTCTTCCCGCCGCCTTCTGGCGGTAGTCAGGCCATTGTGCCGCTGCCGCCCCGGCCGACTCGAGAGACTCGCTGCTTTTGTTTCCTTTCGGAAGAAATAAAGCTCAAGCCGCAGTAGTTCTTTCGCGGACCGCCTAACGTCGATAAGCGGTCGAAAGATTAAAGCCCGAACAAATTGCCGGCCAGTTGGGCTTTTTCGCTCCCGCCCTTGCGTCCGGTGGCTTGTGGCCCAGGGCCGCCACAGGTGTTTCCTGATATTGCTCAGGCCTTTTCGGCCATCTTGACGGCCCGCTGCGCTCCGCGGTTGCGGACGGAAGCCAGTTCGAACTCGGCCGTTGACTTGTGGGCCCATTCTTCGAGCTTGGCTAGCCATTCGAGCGCCTTCTTGTCGTGCAGCGCGAATTGGGCCAGCTCTTCTTCGCGAGCCCGGCGGGCCATTCCCCGGAATTGACTGCTGATATCAAGCACACGGAGCGCGAGCTGATCCAAGCGATCGGGAGTGTAGGGATCTAGAGTCATAGTTTTGTCCATCTACGTCGGTAAAAATAGCCGGTCTTTGGCCTATCGATCGTAAGGAATGCGGGCTGAATTGTCGACAAGCTGCACGAAAATAGCTAGCAAAGTTACCAATTCCGCATAATGAGTTCATAATTATGACCAAAATTATGGTTGAAATATGGCCACTTTGTGATTTAGGATTTCGGCTCGTAGACAGTTCGCCAGGGCGAAGTGGAGCTTCGCCCTCCTTTCTAGCGGGCCATTACAGCGACTCCAGGGAGCATTGCCAGCCATGTTCGACGACGAGGATGCCGACGCGTGGGACGACGAGCCGGACGAGCCGTTCGAGCCCGAAATAGAGCCGCTCGACCCGGCAGACGACGAAGAGCCCGATCCGGAGCCGGGAGATTTCTGTTTCGACAAGGACGACTTCAGCGACGACTGACAGCCCCCCGGGGTGGTTCCAAGCGCGAAAGGGAGTGCCATGATCGCACAAGGCAAAGTGAAGGAAGTGGAGCGCCTGCTGGCCGACAACCGGCAGTCGCAGCGCGCGATTGCCAGAATGGTCGGAGTCAGCCGGTCGGTGGTCGGCCAAATCGCCGCCGGCACCCGACCGGATTACGCCGCGCGACGTCTGGCCTTGCAGGAAGCCGAATACGAGCCGCCCGGACCGGTGGGCCGCTGTTGCGGCTGCGGGGCCAAGGTGTACCTGCCCTGCCGGTTGTGCAAGATCCGGGCGATCAAGTCCGAAGAGCAGGCACAGGTTCGAGCCGAACGGCTTCGCCAGCGGGCCATCGCCGAACGGCGTTTTTTGGAAATGCTGCGCAAGGGTGCCCGGCGGCGCGACCAGCCTTCGTCGCCCGCCGACCAGCGCCGCGCCGGCTGACACCCGGCGGGCTGCTCCAGCAAACCCGAGGAATCCGATCGTCGATCGCAGCGCGACGCGGCGAGCGGATTTATTCCAAGGCGCCGCGCGGCCTATCGGCTGTCGAGTTGAATCGACGTGTCATTCCGCTTCGACTCACGGAGGATCGCATGGACGGCAAAAACCCCTGGGAGCCGGTTGCCCGCGCGGTTCTCGAAGAAATCAACCGCGTGATCAACCAGCGTTTGAAGTCGTTCGGGTTGAGATTCAAGGAGTGGTTCGAGGAGATTGTCACACCACCGATTCGGGACACCTGGCGCGACGAACTGGCGGCTTTTGTCCGCGAGACGTACGACAACGGTCTGGAGATCGCCGAGCATTCGATCGCGGACGTCGCGCAACTGATCGAAGAGGAGATCGCCCTGAGCCGCGGGCCGGACGCGGAACTGGATTCTATTGGGACCGACACGGGGGCGGCGCCCACGCCGCAGCTCAATACTCTGGTCGACAATGGACACGTGGCATCGGCCATGCAGAGGGGCCCGGCGCCGGCGGGGCCTGCGCCGGGATTACGCAGTTGGCCGAGCAGGTGCCTGCCAACGCAGAACCGGTTTGCTTTGTCGCCGGCACACTGGTCCGCATGGCCGACGCCGACGGTCCGGAGGTACTCAGGCCGATCGAGCAAGTGGCCGTCGGCGAGCAGATGTGGGTGCCCAAGGACACGGACCCACATGGTCCGGTGTCCCTCTGTACCGTCGCCGAGGTCTTCCGTCACGGCCCGCGTCACGTCATCAACGCCCATGTTGCCAACGGCGAGGTGCTCCGCGTCAGTCCACTGCATCCGTTCTGGGTGGTCGACCGCGGCTGGACGCCGGCCGGCCAACTCAAGCTTGGCGATCCGCTACTTTCACCCACCGGCAAGCGTGTCGGCGTCACCGAAGTATTCGACAATGGTGAAATCGAACCGGTCTTCAACCTGCACGTGGCGAATGCCCACACGTACTTCGTCGGTACGCCTGACGGGAAGCACGCCGTGCTAGTGCATAACCAGTCGAATGGCGGAACTGGCCTCCTCGAACCGCCGACCGCCGGCGCGGCGGGCCAGATTGCGAAGGCGGTCGGCAAAGCGGAGGCCAAGGCGGCACCGAGCGGGCTCCGCGTCAGCCCCGCAGCGCTAGGTACAGTGGCGGGGATCTTCGCGGGCATCTTTAATCCGGCGACAAATCAAGATCTGAAGGTCCCATTCTCTCAGCTAACGAACCAGCAAAAACTTGATTTCTTCGCCGGCGTCATAGGGAGCAAACTTGGCAACAGTGGCCTCTCAGAAAAAGAGATTGAAGCCTATTCTAAAATAATTTTGAATGCGATAAATGATCACCTCGACAAAGTGGCCAAAGGCACCGCTAAACTACAGCTGCCGCAAAGCCCTGATGAAGCTATTAAGGCCGCCGACCGGCTACTCGCTAACGCGAAAGCTCAGATCCAGGCGGAGGCCGCGGCGCAAGCCGCTGGCGGGGCGGCCAAAGTGCCGCCCACGCCCCCGGTGGCTACGGGAGGTGATAGTGGTCCGGGGGGAACGGGCAAATGGAACAAAGGGAGTTTTAATTCGCCCGCAGAATCGCTTGCATATCACTTTGGTAAGCATGGGGCAAACGTAGGCACAGAGATGCCGCCCAATATTTACGAAAAGCTGAGGCGTTTGCGCAAAACTTGAAAGGTGCGACCAAAAGTCGGGTTGCAGGTGCCGTCGAGGGCACAATTCGTTACAGCAAACTTGGCAAGTTCATTGATATCGCGCCTGACGGGACGATTGTTTCGTTTGGGCTCCAGTAGACGTCACCACGCTGAAACCCTCTTGGCGATTTCCGCGCCTGGGCGCGAGCGCAGGTAACGATCACGGATGGCCCCTGTCGCGGAATGGAGTCATGGCGTGTGACGCTGAATCGCAGGGCCGTCCGTGGGCGTGGCCACACGAACCCCAAACGCAACGCTGGAGGAATCGAGAAGGCCAATATCGTTTGCGGGGAAGTACTGATCCGAGCCCAGGCCTACGGCATAAAAAAATACGTTCCTTCCCGGTTTCTTATTTGCTATGGTGTCCAGTATGACCGAAATATTACGGATCGATCGCGTTGCTGCGGAGTTTGATGTTTGGCTTGGTGAAATGTTCCCGTTCGCCAAAATGAGGGTGAAAGTGCTCGAACGGAAGAATGCAGGATTTCTGGCGGTGACCAACCTTCACATTTTAAACCGCTCATCTCGGGAGCCCGAGTACATGTCAGGGCTTGGCGAGACGGTCGATGATGCGTTAGCTGATGTGCTCCAACGATTCGTTGAGACTGTTAAGGAGCACATGCCAGCGGCTGGCTTGGCGGAATCTGATTTTATTTGGTCGGCCAGCGAGGACTTTTAGGGTAGGAAAGCGTGCCATGGCATAATAGCCCTGCCCCGTGTCACCTTAGAAGAGAAATCGAGATGCGAACTTTCTCTATCGAACAAACATTGTTCAGATGAAGTCCACATACGGCCGGTTTATTGAGGACCATTCAATGGTGGATTTTGGATCCGTCGAAGGAGCCAAACTCAGAGGAGCCAGGCCCGGGAAAAGGGGCAGGTTCCGAAATCAAACGCGACAGCTAGCAGGGTGTGATTGGTGTTGAAGAAAGCATCGCTGGGATGTCCGAATGTCTGGTTGTTTTCAAGAACACGACATTCGAACGAACAAAACAAAGAAACAAAGGGGTCAGAACTATTTATTAAATAGTTCTGGCCCGAATGGCACTTCCTGAAGTCGTAAGTTATGCAACTAGGCGGCGTTTCGCTTCGCGGCGAGGGATCGTGAGGAGGTCGTGCGGTTTGGGGCGACGCTTGATGGCGCGGGGTTCGTAACGATGGGGACGGTTTCCAACCACGTGAGCCGCGATGGCCGCGAACAATGCGTCGTAAAGCTCCGGCAAGTCCTGCGGCGCGGCCTGCTCCACCAGCGGTCGATACGCCGTCAGCGTCTGGAGCGCGCCTTTGAAACTGATCGTCCGCGGTTGCATTTGGGCTCGCTCGGCCGCGTCGGCCAGCACGGTGCGAATCAGGTTGTAAGCCAATAAATGCATCCAGATTTCCTTTCGCACCATCGCCGGTGACTTGCAACGCAGCACATCCATTTGCATCGTGATCTTGATCGTCCGCAGATCGACCTCCGCTTGCCACCGCGCATGATACACCCGCGCCAGTTGGGGGACAGGATACTGCACCGCATCGCAGCAGGTCGTGACAATCGTCAGTTCGCGCACCCGCCAGCCGCGCACACGCACGGGGAAGCTCACCTCCCGCACCAAGAGTTCATCGGGAATCCGCTCGTAGCTGGCCCGGTCCAGCCAGGCCGGACAGGCTGGCTTGCGAAGCCGCAAGAGCCAGTCGTGCGGACCTAGTTGTTGAACGCGCAAGCGTTTGCTCAGACGTAGTTGATGCTGCCGATACACGCTGTCCACGCCGCCCAGGGCCAAGAGGGCCAGGTCCCAAAACGAGGCAAAGTAGCGGTCTCCGACGACCACGTCCCCCGGAAACAGGCTGCGCCAGAGTTGCCGGAACAAGGCCGTTTCGCCCGTGTTCTTGCCGGCATAGGGACCGATCGCCAGATCGACCACCGCGCCGCTGGCCAGCGACAGCAGCGCCACCAGGCGGGCGATCGGAAAGCCCAAGCCTGGTTTCTGCGAACCCGACTGGGGATACTCGGCCTGATTGGCCGGCGTGTCGGGCATGCTCACCGTCGTGCCGTCGACCAGCTTCACCGGCCGACCGCCGAACAATCTTGGGTCGCTCGTCCGCTGGTGGAGTGCTTCGCCCACGTCGCGAGCCAACCGCGCACACCGCTTCGGACAACCGCTGGCGGGCTTTGCAGTAAGGGCCGGTCTCTGCGGCGCAAGGGGTTTTGCCCTCGGCCGTCAGAAACGCCCGCAACCGGGCGACTGCTTGGCGGCAGGAGTGGTCCGCGCAAAGTGTCTGCGAGAGAAAGGTCCACAATGTCACCAGCGGCGAATACAAGGCCTCTCGCTGCCACGCCTGCTCCTCGCGCAGGACGCGCTCCACGTCCGATGCTGGCAGCAGTTCCGAAAACGGCAGCCCGCCAGCGGCCAACAACTTGTTCCGCTCCGTTCGGACTTGGTGTGAAACCCAACCCGCGATAGACTTCCACATTGCAAAGGCCTCCGTGCCTGATGAGATGGCTTCGACAACCCTCATCTACGCACGGACGGCCTTTGCGCCTATATCAACTCACGGCAACCACTTACCCGCTCAGGAAGTGCCATTCAGTTCTGGCCCCTTTGTCATTCCTTGGCTGAATGGCTTCTCCACCGAACTTATCAACTCAAATATTTCCTTTACAACCTCCTCGCTGCCAGCACTCTAAATTTAGCTGAACAACACCCACACGTTGTTGATCAATGACACCTCCGGACTCTATCAACTAGATAAAAGCGAACCCAGACACCCACACTTTGGCGAAGTTGATCGCCCGGGTACCCCGCAGTCGTGGCTCGACCCCCCCGACCGTGAAATGTGGATGTTACGGTCAGCCTACCTCAAAACGCGTCCCCCGTTGACGTCCAGCAGGGCGCCGTTGGTGAACGAACTGGCGTCGCTGACCAGATACAAAACCGTCAGCGCCACCTCCTCCGACTTGCCATTGCGCTTCAGGGGCGTCGCTTGCCGATAGGCCGCCAGACGCTCCGGCGGCGTATTGGCGTGATGCTGGGTCTCGATGACGCCCGGGCAGATCGAATTGGTGCGAATCTCGGGCCCATACTCTTTGGCCATGGTGCGCGTGAAGATGTGCAGTGCGCCCTTGGCCGCGGCATAGGCCCCGGAGCCGAACGTGCCGCCGCTTTCCATCGAGGCGGAAACCACGTTCACGATGCGTCCGCTCCCGGACTTTCGCAGATGAGGAATCGAGCGTTTGGTCACCAGGAAGGCACTGGTCAGATTCACGGCGAGCGTCTTTTCCCAGACGTCGAGCGGACAATCTTCGATGTGCTTCGAGGCGACCAGCGCGCCGGCGTTGTTGACCAGGATGTCGAGACGCTTCGTCTGGGCCACGACCCGATCGACCAGCGCGTTGCAATCGTCCTCGCGCGTGAGATCGGCTTGCAGCGTCATTCCTTCTTTGCCGCGGCGCCGCACCTCGGCCAGCACGTCGGCCGCCTCGCGCTCGCTGCGGTGAAAATGAATGCCGACAAACGCTCCCGCGTCGGCCAAGGCCAGGGCAATTTCCCGGCCCAGGCCGACCGCGGCGCCGGTCACAATGGCCACCTTGCCGTCCAGTCGGAATCGATCGATCGAGTTCATGAGTTGTTCTTTCTTAGGCCAGCGATGGATGAAATTCGTCGCGCCACCGGGCATCGCACGAATCGCCACGGGAGGGGTAGCACGAGCGGTTGATTTTGGAGTGCGCGCACGGCGATGCAAACGTGTAATCGAAGCCGAGCGGAATCGTGTATCGCGGGACCGACGCTTTGAGCCTAGACTGCCGCCGCCGTCAGGCCTCAAAACGTGTGGTTGGTATCGACCAGGAAGGTGCCGTCGGTGGCCACCGGCATGTAGGGCATCCAGCAATCGCCGGCCACGTTGCTGGGACGCGAGTTGGCATACGGATAGAACGTCAGCCCGGCCGTGATGTAGAACGCTTCTTCCACTGCGGCGGCGGCCCCGCTGCGCGAGCTGGGGGCCATGTATTGCAGGCCCGTAAAGGCGCCGAAACGCGGTGACAAAGGCGCGGTGAGCGTGCCGCCGAATGTGTACTGCCCCAGGCTGCCGGTGCCTCCCAGCTTGGTATGATCGGGAATGCCGAACCAGCTCACGCCGTCGCCGCCAAATCCAAACCGATGGTGGTAGAACAACGTAAACTGATCGACCGCGCGGAAACTCAATGCCTGACCGCCGGCGGCCGCCGAAGCGTTGTTCGTGCGGATGGCGGTCCAGATGCCGATCTCGTGTTGCTGGTTGAGCGCATAGGCGATCTGCCCCCGCACCTGACACAGAAACGGCGAGACGGCATAGATGCCGAAATTGGTGTTGAACATGCCGTCCCAGACCACGCCGAAGCTGAAATTCGAGTCCTTATTCGCGGCCCGGAAGATGCCGGCGGTCAGAAAGGTTTGCTGCTGGATCTCCTTGTCGCGGAAACCGGACGAGCGGCCGTTCAAGTCATACAGGCCGTAGCTCGCGCCGATCTGCGCACCGATGCCCGTATAGTCGCTCAGGGCGCCCAGCTTTGTGCCGTAATTGAATCCGTAGGAAAAGCCGTTGTTATTTTCGCCGCTGCCATCGGAGATTCCGCGCACGAACTGTAGTTATGAAAGATGACCAGTCCGTTGGTCCGGCAATCGTCGCAACTGGCAGGACCAAAGTCCCAGGGCATCATCAAACTGCTGTCGATGCCAAAAAAGCTCCTGTAACCAAAATAGTCCGATGGGCTCGGCGTGGCGCTAAACTCGATCCATCCGCCGCCGCCGCCGGTTGGTCGACGATGGTGCTGCTGATCACGCCGGTCTGAAACGGCGCGGCGCCGCGGGAAGCATTCATGCCCGGCTCGGCCAGTTGAGGCACGGGCGAACCTACGAGTTGCGGAGTCGCGGTGCCGGTATTGCCGGGGAACGAATCGGCGAGTGTCGGATTGGGCGCACTGAAAGGCTTGATAAAAGGGTGGGTCCGCCGCGGCCCCGGCGCAATGCCCGATCGCGGCGATTGCGATCATCGCGACGATTCGAGTGGTGCGATGATTCACAGCTTGAATCCGTGGCATCAGGGGCGCAAGAATTGCAATCGAAGATTTGACCGGGCAAGCGAAGCGCCGGCGCGGCCGACAATTCGCTTACTAAGCGTCGGCAATAATCGTTGCCGACGCCGCCGGCGTCAATACCAGTCCGGTGCGTTGGCACCTTCGAAATTGCCTGTCTTACCGAAATCTGGCCTTCGCCTAACTCAGGCTTAACCGCCAGCTAACGACGCTTTGATAGCTTGCAGCATTCGCGACTGCCCTTCCCACAGCCCCAGTGCCCAGGCAATCGCCTTAAGATTTGGCCGTGTCATGAACTATCCGATCGCAGCGGGACTTGATTTGTCGATTACTTGCAGGATCAGATCGCCCGGCTTGGACTGTACGACGAAATGGGGCGCGTGCGGGTGGGCATTGCCCTGCAAGAATGGCTCAATAATGCGCTGTTCCATGGTAACCTGGGCCTGACCGCCGAACAGATGAAAGCGGAACAGTCCGTTGCCCGGGCGCTGATCGAGCGGCAGCGAGCAGAGCGGCCCGACTGCGAACGCAAGATCCATGTCCAAGCCAAATTGGCCGCCGCCGCTCGCTTCACAATTCGCGACGAGGGGTCCGGATTCGCCCATCGGACGCTGTCCGGTAAACTGTCCGAACACACACGCGACGCGGGGCGAGGCCTGGTCCTGATACGAACGTTCATGGACGAGGTGTCGAACAACGAGGCGGGGAACGAGATGAGCATGGTCAAACGCCGCGATCCTTAGAATGGCCTTATCAATCAAACTCAAGATTCTGACAGGCAGGCATTCCGGGCGGGAAATCGAGGTGAGGCGGTCGAAGTTCGTCATCGGACGGGCCGACGACTGCGATCTGAGACCCGCCAGCCATGAGGTCAGTCGTTGGCATTGCGCATTGCTGGTCGAAGCCGCCGCCGTCAAACTGCAAGATCTGGGCGGTTCCAACGGAACATTCGTCAACGGAGAGCGCATTGCCGGCGAGCGAGAGCTGACGTCCGGCGACCGGATCAAAGTCGGCCCTTTGGAATTCCAGGCGATCTTTGTCACTGCATCGGCCGCTGATAAACCGGGGGGACCGCAGCCGACCGTATCCGACGCGCCGGCTCCGGGGTCGCCCAAATCGGCCGGTTCCGCGGCCTCGCAGGGCGGCGAAAATCCGTCAATGGCGGCCAACCAGGCTGATGACGATGATGTCATGCAGTGGCTCACCGACGCACCCGGCCCGCGCAAACCGATTTTTCTGGAGCCTGAGACGGACGCCTCGGGGAGCGACACGGGGCAAATCAGTCTCGATGCGACGCAGCCGATGGCCTGGCCCGAAAGCCCGCAAACATCGGCGCCGCTGCCCGAGTCGGCCTCGCGCAGCGAGCTGCGCAACAGCGGCAATCCGGCCGCGAACTTGCCCGATCCCAATGCGGCGGAAAATTCCCGCGATGCCGCCGCCGCCGCGATCGACAAGTTTCGTCATCGCAAGGACAAGTTGCCCCCCAAGGCCAGATAGGCGTTACCGTCGCGGGCTTTCCTGCGGTGCGAACCGGCAATCCGTGGCTCGCCGGAAATGGCCGGCCGACGCTCGACTGCTCAAGGCGTAGCGTTCGGTTGCGGGCCGACGCCCGGGTGCACGATGCGGCCGTCGCGGAGGACGAGCGTTTCGCGCGTGATCTCGTCGTCGAGATTGATTTGCAGTTGGCCGTCCTTGACCAGATAAAGCAGAAACGTCGCCACGTTCTTGGCGAACATTTGGCTGGCGTGATTGGGAATATCCGCCGGAAGATTGGCCGGACCGAGAATGGTCACGCCGCCGCTGACCACGGTTTCGCCCGGGCGGGTCAATTCGCAGTTTCCACCCCGTTCGGCCGCCAGGTCGACCAGGACCGAACCGGGCGTCATGGCGGCGACCATGTCGGCCGTCACCAGCGTGGGCGCTTTCTTGCCGGGAATGGCGGCGGTGGTGATCACCACGTCGTTCTCGGCGACGACGCGCTTCATCATTTCGCGCTGCCGGCGATAGAACTCCTCGTCCATCGCCTTGGCGTAGCCGCCGGCCGCTTGGGCCTGGTCGCTGTCGAGCCCCAACTCGACGAACTTGGCACCCAGGCTTTGAACTTGCTCTTTGACCGCCGGCCGCACGTCGTAGGCCGACACCACGGCGCCCAGCCGGCGCGCGCTGGCAATGGCCTGCAAGCCCGCCACGCCAGCCCCCACGATGAACACCTTGGCCGGCGTCAGCGTTCCGGCCGCGGTGGTCAGCATCGGAAACATCTTGGGCAGCGTGGTGGCGGCCAGTAGCACCGCCCGATAACCGGCAATGGTGGCCATGGAACTGAGCACGTCCATACTCTGGGCCTTGGTGGTGCGCGGGATCAGCTCCAGCGCGAAGAGCGTGATACCCAGCGCGGCCAGGGCCTGCATTTCGTGCGGCATGGCCAAGGGATCGGCCATGCCGATCAGGGTCTGGCCGGCGCGCATCAGCGGCAAGTCGGCCTGGCCGGCTTGCGGATTGGCCCCTAGCGTGCGGACCTGCAGCACGCAATCGGCGGCGAAGGCGGCCTCGCGCGAAGGAGCGATCTTGGCTAATTTCTCGACGTACTGCGCATCGGAGAATCCGGCCGCCTCGCCGGCGCCCGTTTCGATGAGGACCTCGAGGCCCGCCTTGACCAGCGAAGGCACCACCGACGGCACCAGTGCCACGCGACGTTCGCCTGGATAGGTCTCTTTGACAACTGCAACGATCATCGATGGGACAGCCTGGGCAAAAAAGGAGGAGAAGCGGCCCGCGGCCATCGGCATACGATAGCCCCTTGCACTGCGGCGGACCAGTTGGAACGGCCGTACGAAAAGCGTGCGGATCCGGTCCGCTGCACGGCACCGCGCCGACAGCTTGCAACCTACGGATTGTGTCAGATAGGGCAGCTCAAGGGAATCCACGGCGAGCGGTTTTCCGAGGTTTTGAGCAGCCGCGGAGGGGCCTTCCGGGCGCATCTCCGTCGCCTCACCCGATCGCTGGCCGGTACCGGCAACCGCCGCCAGCGGACTTCTTTCCGGCAACTCACCGCACCGGCTGGCTCGAAGGCGGGGGCGATCGTTACAATGCGGCACTGAAACAAGGATGTGCGGGCACACCTTGATCGACGGCTGGTTTTAGTCGCCGGCATGCCCGCTTGGCTTGCACGCGCGAAGAAACTTGCATCATGGTTCAAACCTTTCGGGCCGGCATTGGCTTGGGCTGGTTGTTGGCGGTCGCGCCGCTCGTCTCCGCGCAAGACTGGCCGCAGTGGCGGGGACCGAACCGCGACGGGGTCGTCCTGGATGTCAAGCCTGCCAGCGCTTGGCCGCAAGAACTCGAGCAGGACTGGCAAGTCGAGGTCGGCGTCGGCCATTCGTCCGCCGTCACGAGCGGAGATCGGGCGTTCGTCTTTTCGCGTCAAGACGAACAGGAGGTCGTGCGAGCGCTCAAACTGGCCGATGGCAAGGAAATTTGGCGCGTCGGTTATTCGGCGCCTTATGAGGTGAATCCGCTGGCTGCCGGGCATGGCAAGGGCCCCAAGAGCACGCCCCTGGTTGCCGACGGCCGGCTGTATACATTGGGCATCGGCGGCATCGTATCCTGCTGGAATGCCGACAGCGGCGATCTCGTGTGGCGCCGAAAATTCTCCCAGCGCTTCAAGCACACGGCTCCCCTCTACGGCACGGCCACGTCCCCGTTGATCGACGGCGGAAAGCTGATCGTGCATCTGGGCGGGGCCGATCAGGGCGAGCTCATGGCGCTGGACGCCGCGACCGGCGACGTCGAGTGGAGCTGGGAAGGGGACGGGCCGAGCTACGCTTCGCCCGTCGTGGCCCAGTGGGGCGGCACGCGCCAGGTCATCACCCTGACGCAATCCGCCTGTGTCGGCATCGATGTCGACGGCGGCAAGCTGCTCTGGAAAATCCAGTTCAAGACCGACTTCGATCAAAACGCCGTGACGCCGGTCCTCTCCGGAGATTCGGTGATCTGCTCCGGCTACAACAAAGGCATCAATCGCTATCGGGTAGAACGGGACGGGGACGATTGGAGCACGGATGAGGTCTGGGAAAACAAGGAAGTGTCGCTCTACATGAGCTCGCCGGTAATCATCGGAGAGCGGCTGTACGGCTTCTCGCACCGTCAAAAAGGACAGCTTTTTGCCATCGACATCACCACCGGCCAAACCCTGTGGACCAGCGACGGCCGCGCGGCCGACAACGCGGCGCTGGTCCGCACCGGCAACGTCATTTTGGCCCTGACCACCGCCGGCGAGTTGATCGTCTTTCGAGACAACCCAAAGCAATTCGAACTCTTCGCGCGCTACAAAGTGGCCGAAACACCCACCTGGGCCCATCCGGTCGTACTCGCCGGCGGCCTGTTGATCAAGGACGAGAGCAAGCTGACCCGGTGGAAACTGCCCGCGCCCCCGGCCGCCAACACCGCCGCGCCCGACCGGGCGAAACTCTCGGGCAGCAAACGCCGGGCCGGCTGATCGACCCTCTCGACTCCCGGCCAACGGCCTTTAACCAGCCCCTCTGAACGCGGTAACCGAAAGACGCGCTGACGGCGATCACGCGGCCGGCCGGCGGGCGACCAGCCACATGTTGTCGCCGGTGGGCAAACGGTCGGTCAGCCGGAACCGGGCGATCTCGAACCCGTGCGCCCGGACCAGATCGGTCAGCGAACGCGGCGTGAAATAATTCACGTGGTCGGGAAAGCGGAACCCGCACCAGCGCCGGCCGCGCACCAGGCGCCGATTCCAGCAGTCGAAGTTCGGCACCTTGATCAGCAAGACCCCGCCGGGGCGCAGAATACGGCGTGAAACGCGAAGCACCTTGGCCGCTTCCACTTCGTGTTCCAGATAGCAGCGCATGACGATGCCGTCGAAAAAAGACGTCCCGAACAGCGACAGCGCCGTGGCCGCCGCCCCTTCGATCACATAGCCCCCCCGGGCCAGCGCAAGCCGGTTGGCCTGGGCCGCGAGTTGCGAGGAGATTTCGACGCCGTACGGCACGATTGGTTTTGGCGTGAGCGAAAGCAGCAGCCCGTGCCCGCAGCCCACGTCGAGCAGACGCCCGGACCCGACATAACGTTCGATCCAGCGGATGATTTTGCCCCCTCGGCGATGGGCGACCAGCCGCGCGGCAATCGAGACCCGCAGCGCGTTGATCGCCACCAGCAGCGGCTCGCGGTTTTTGCGACGCGATCTCTCTTGGGCGTGCGTTCGCTCCCAGGCAAACTGCGACGAAAAGTCGCTCGCCGGCGGCGGATTTTCCAAGTACAGAAACCCGCACTCCCGGCACTCTTTCAGCATCCACGGCGACTGCGACCACGGCGACGCGGGATGTCCGCCGTTATCCGTATTGCAGATCGGGCATAAGCGGCGCGGCGCGGCGCTGGCGGGTGATTCGAGCGCCGGCGATATGGCCGGCCCGGAGAGTTCGGTGGCGATCGGGTGGATCATGATTTTAGGCACTCGCAGTGGAAGAACGGGCCTTGCGTTTCCAACGTCGGCCTTCCCAAGCCAGGCCGCAACAGAGCAGCAGGCACACGCCGGCCGGCCAATCGCCGATTGCCAGATACGGGCTGCGGCGGCTGTCGAGCTGCGTGTGGGCGATGATCACGTCGGTGGCCCGGCGCGGCCCCTGGTCGATGACGTGGCCATTCGAGTCGATCCAAGCGGAGATGCCGGTGTTGGCGGCAACGAGAAACGGCTTGCGGCACTCGATGGCGCGAAACACTTCACAGGAAAGATGCATTTCCAGTTCGCTCGAGCCCCAGAACCAGCCGTCGTTGGTCAGATTGATCAGCACGTCGGGCTCTTCGCCCCGCGCGCGCAGGGTGTTCACCTGGCCGCGGATCAGGTGCGAGAGCGTGCTCTCGAAGCAAATGTCCGGAGCGTAGCACACCGATCCGACCTGGATCGCGGCCGGCCCCGCGCCGCGCGTCAGGCCGCCCGGCAGGGGCGTGAGTGTGTACAGCCAGGGAAAGTATTCGGCCAGTGGGACGTACTCGCCGAACATCACGCGATGCACTTTGTCGTAGCGGGTGTCGCCAGCCGCGATTCCTTTTTCAACCAGCAGCGCCGAGTTGAAATGCTGGTTCTCCTGCGGCGCGTAATGCGTGGTGTCGATACCCAACAGCATCGGCACGTCGCACCAACCGGTCCAGTATCGGATGTGCTCCCGGCAGTAGGACTTCGCCTGGTCGACGGTCCAGTGCTCGTCGGCCGGTGGCTGGAAATCGTCGGCAAACGTGGCCCAGGGATAGCGAAACATGGTTTCGGGCCAGACGATCAGGTCCAGCGGACCCTCGCTTTCGAGGGCCTGGCGCGTCAGGCCGGCATACTGGTCCATGATCGCGTCCAACTGGCCGCGATCCATTTTCATCGTGATGTCGATCGAGCCTTGTATCAGTGCCACGTGGGGGCCGGGCCGAGTCGTCTGCTGCGATAGTCGCCAGTGGCCGTACACCAGGACTAGTGCGAAAGCCGCGGCCATCGGCAAGGCGGGCCACAACGTAAGCCGCCGGGGGCCGAGCGGCAGCATGCGCACAGCACACGCCGCCGCAAAAATCATGAACGCGCTCACGCCGTTCACGCCCGCCAGGTCGGCCAACTGCACCAGCGCCGTCCAGCGATATTGCGAATGCCCCAGCCCGGTCATCAGAAAGCCGGTCAGCACGTGGTCGCGGGCAAGTTCCAACGCCAGATAAATCAGCGGAGCGGCCAGCCATACGCTGACGCGGCAGCGATGAATCGCCACGCGTAATAGCCCGATGAACAGCGGCCAGTAAAGCGCCAGATAAAACGACAGGGCCAGCCAACCCACCGACGTCGCGGGATGCGGCAGCGTCAGCCAGTAGATCGCAGCCAGCCAGAACACAAATCCGCCGATCCCGATTTGCAAATAAGGACGGCGGCCCGGCAGCTCCTCGCGCACGGCCAACACCAGCCAGGGCAGCGGCGCCAGCCAGCCCAGCGGCCAGACGTCCAAGGGCGGCAGCGCGGCCCAGAGCAGCAGCGCGGCCAGCAGGCTCAATGCCAACGGCGTGTGCAGACAACGGCGCACCCACGCCACCGCGCCGCCGGTGCTAGCGGAATGTCGCGGTTGTTCGATGACGGCCTGGGCGGATTCCATACCGGTAGGTTACGGCAGTTTGCCGAATTTGCCCAGATGAGTTGCCGCGAAGTGGGCTTCCCGGGGCCCGCTGTTGCCCGTGACGACCCCCTAGCCCGGGACCGCAGGCGTCTGCAACAATCGCGGGGCCCGGCCCGGTTTGCTCCCCCGCTTTTCGCTCGCGGAAGTATTCGCTTGACCGCTCGCCACAAGTATCTCACTGCCCCGATTCCTTCCGCTGCGATGCCGCGGGGCATTCCGTACATCGTGGCCAACGAAGCGGCCGAGCGGTTCAGCTTTTACGGCATGAAGAGCGTGCTGCTGGTGTTCATGGCCCATCACCTGCTGGGTCGCGACGGCCTGCCGGCGCCGATGTCCGACGCCGACGCCAAAGCCTGTTTCCATTGGTTTGTTTCGGCCGTTTACTTCTTTCCGATCTTGGGTGCCCTGGTGGCCGACGGCCTGCTGGGCAAGTATCGCACCATTCTGAACTTGTCGATCGTCTATTGCCTGGGGCACCTGGCGCTGGCGCATCGACGCCACGCGCGTCGGGCTGCTGGTGGGGTTGGGACTGATCGCGGTCGGTTCGGGCGGCATCAAGCCCTGCGTGTCGGCGCACGTGGGCGATCAGTTCGGCGAAGCCAATCGGCTGCTGCTGCCCAAGGTGTTCGGCTGGTTTTATTTTGCCATCAACTTCGGGTCGTTCATTTCGACCTTGCTCACGCCGGAGTTGATGAAGGCCTATGGTCCGCATGTCGCGTTTGCGGTGCCCGGCGTGTTGATGCTGTGGGCCACGCTGTTTTTTTGGATGGGCCGGAACACCTTCGTTCATATTCCGCCGGGCGGCAGCCGGTTTGTGCGCGAGACGTTCAGCCCCGCAGGCATTCGGGCCATGGTCAAGCTGCTCTCGATTTTCGTTTTCGTGGCCGTGTTTTGGGCGCTGTACGATCAATCGTCGTCGGCCTGGGTGCTGCAAGCCGAACACATGGACCGGCACTGGCTGGGGAAAAATTGGGACGCGGCGCAGGTGCAAGCCATCAACCCGGTGCTGATCCTGTTTTATGTCCCGCTTTTTTCTTACGTCATTTATCCAGTGATCGAGCGAGTGTTTCCGCTGACGCCGCTGCGCAAGATCACGGTCGGATTCTTTCTGACGGCACTCTCGTTCGTCGTTTCGGCCTGGATCGAATACAAAATACAAGCCAAGCTGACGCCGAGCATCTCTTGGCAACTGCTGGCCTATGCTATTCTCACGGCGGCCGAGGTGATGGTCTCGATCACCTGCCTGGAATTTTCCTACACCCAAGCGCCGCGCACGATGAAGTCATTCATCATGGCGATCTACCTATTGAGCGTGTCGCTGGGCAATGCCCTGACGGCCACGGTCAACGAGGCCCTCAAGAATCCGGCGATCAGCAGCAAGCTGGCCGGAGCCAATTACTATTGGTTCTTCGCCGGCCTGATGACCGTCACCGCCGTGGTGTTCATCTTCGCGACGGCGTTCTACCGCGAGCAGACCTACATCCAGCAAGAGCATCCGGTGATCGCCGAGGGAACCGAACCCCTTTGAAATCGGTGACTGAACCGAGTCGTCTACTTCAAGCCCGCGCTTCCGGCGGCAGAGGCGGAGGCCGCGGAGCCGAAATGCGGCGGAAAACCCAGGCCGCTGTTTGGCACGCCGGCCTGCGACGGGCCGACCGGCCTCGGTGCGGCGCCCGGCGACGCCGGATTGGTCTGCGGCGGCGGGCCCATCAGCGGAGCGCCGATCTTGGCGGCGAAGATATCATGCAGCTTGCGAGCGGCCGGATCGGCCGGGTCGTATTGCACCGCTTTGTCCAGTTCGCGCACGGCTTGCTGCGGATAGCCCAGATAGCCGAAGTGATATCCGAGCAGCAGCCGCAGCGGCGCCGAATCGGGCTTCTGATCGCGTGCCACCTCCAGGGCGCGGAGCTGGTTGGTATAGTCCTGGACGTTGCCGTAGAGCTGCGTGTAATTCTCGATCACCGCGCCCCACTTGTCATCAGGCAGGGCCCCCATGCCCATGTGCGTGGCCGCGGCCGCCTCTTCGAAGTGGCCCGCGGCGAATAGTGATTGGCCCAGCAGCATCATCAGGCCGGCATTGCCCGGCTGATCGACCAGGGCATGACGAAAATCATTGGCCGCGGCTTCGTAGCGGCCGGCGCGAAAATCGGCCTCGCCCAGCGATGCATAGTCCGTAGTGGCCGGCGCCGAGTTGGCGAGGACCGCCGACGTCACCGGCGTCGACGCGAAGCTGTTGTATCCGTTGCCGTACCCGCCGTATCCACCATAGCCGCCATACCCGCCGTAGCCACCATATCCGCCCAGGCCATAGCCGACTAGGAAAGGCCAGTAGCCATACCGGCCATAGCCTCCGTACCCGCCATAGCCACCATATCCGCCGTAGTTGTTGCCGTATCCGCCATAGCCACCATATCCGCCGTAGTTGTTGCCATACCCGCCATAGCCACCATATCCGCCGTAGTTGCTGTTGGCGAAGTTATTGTTCACGAAGCGATTGTTGCCCGCCGATCCATTGCCGAAATGCCGATGGGCAAAGTTCGATCCGTTGCTGCCCGTGCGACCGTTAGGCCCCCCGCCCCGATTGCCGCCTCCGGCATAATGTCCACCGGCATGATGTCCGCCACCGGCATAGTGCCCGCCGCCGTGCGAACCACCATGATGTCCGCCCGCATGTTGTCCACCATGATGCCCGCCGCCCGCGTGATGCCCTCCGCCGCCGTGGTGTCCGCCGCCATGGTGTCCGCCTCCGCCGTGGTGTCCACCGCCATGACCACCGCCATGACCTCCGCCACCGTGTCCGCCACCGCCGCGGGCAAACGCCGCGGTGGGTATCAGCAGGGCCGCGACAAATGCCAATCCGAGTGCCATAGAAGCCGTTCGCATGATCGACCCCGCTTTCAAAAATGAACCTGGTTCCCCTGGTCTATTTTACGAACGCCGCGTTGGACAGTTTTCCGATCTAAATTACAAATCCGAGATGTCTTCGGCGTTTGGGTGCTGGGCCCCATGATTATGCCGGCCGCCTGTGCCGACGAGGCGGGAGCACCTGTTCCGCAACCTTAAGCTTCTGTTAGGTTGCTCATTTGCCGAGGGGCAGTTGCTCTCCTTTCCAGTATCGATGAGTCTTACATCATGCCCACAACCCTGCACGTCGAACGGCACTTCACCGCTTCGGAAACGGTCCGCGATGTGGTCATCGGAATGTCCGACGGCCTGACGGTGCCGTTCGCTTTGGCCGCCGGCTTGTCGGGCGCCGTCAACGCCACCGGCGTGATCATCACCGCCGGCCTGGCCGAGGTCGCGGCCGGCGCGATTGCGATGGGCCTGGGCGGCTACCTGGCCGCGCGCACCGACGCCGAGCACTATGCCACCGAGCGCGCCACGGAGGTTCGCGAGACGATCGACGTGCCCGAGGTCGAAGCGGAAGAAGTGGCCGTGATCTTTCGCGCCTACGGCCTGAGCGAAGGCGTTGTGCAAACCGTGGTCGCCGCGATTCGCAGCGACCGCGACCGCTGGGTCGATTTCATGATGCGGTTCGAGCTGGGCCTGGAGGCCCCCGATCCGCGCCGGGCGCGCACCGCGCGCTGACAATCGCGGTTTCGTATATTGCCGGCGGCATGATTCCGCTGGCACCTTACTTCGTCTGGCCGAGAGTCGATCGGGCACTGCCGGCGTCGATCGTCGTAACGCTTCTGGCACTGGGCATTTTCGGCTACGTCAAGGGCCGCTTTACCGGGCGCACTCCGCTGCGCAGCGCCTGGCAAACGATTGCCGTCGGAGGCGCTGGCGGCCGGAGCCGCGTTCGGTCTGGCGAAATGGATCGGGTAAGCCGAGCTTAGCTGTCAATTCCGGATAATTGCCCCCAGAAGCGAGTGATCTGGAATCCGACGCGGCGGCTTTCTATATTGTCCCGACACGGCCCGCCCCGCGACCGTCATCCCGCCCGCGTCAACCCTCGAAGTGTACGGCCCACAAGGAAGTCGGCCCATGAATCTTCGCTCCTGGACTGCCGACCGGCGAGTCGTCGTGGCCGCCATCGCTTTGGTCTGGCTGATTTCGCGCGGCGCGATCCTAAGCTCGATCGATCCGGATGAAACGGACGTCGAGCTCTACTTCCGCTATGCGGTGCGCGGGGTCGACGAGGATCAGGTGCCGTATCGAGACTTCGACATCGAGTATCCGCCAGTGGCCTATTGGTTCGTCGCGCTGCCACGAATTCTCGATCGCTCTCCACTGCCGGCCGATACGTTCGAGCGGCCGTTGTCCAAGTCGCCGGCATTTTATCGCTACGGTCATCTGTACGAGGCCCAGGCCGTGCTCTGCGACCTGCTGGCGCTGGTGCTGCTGTTAGACATCGTGCGGCGGCGCTGGCCCGAGCATTTCGCTTCGCTGGGTGCCGGCTATTTGGGCGTGACCACGCTGCTCTGGCCGGTACTTTTCGTGCGACTCGACATTGGGTTGACGGCACTCTTGATGGCCTGGGCTTGGTTCTGGGTGAAAGCGGAAGATGATTCGCCGTCGGCCGGACGCAATCGCCTGTTGTCGTACACCGCGCTGGGATTGAGCATCAGCTTCAAGTTGGTGCCGATCATCGTGGCCCCATTTCTGCTGCTGGCGGAACTGCGATCCCCGCGCCCTCGCGCACGCGTCGGGCAGGCGCTCGTGGCCCTAGTTGCGAGCGTCGCGCTGCCCTTTGCGGTTCATCTGCCCAGCGCCGGCGCGGGCCTGCTGAGATTGTTTTCCTATCATGCCGAGCGCGGCATCCAGGTCGAGTCGCTCTATGCCTCGCTGTTGGGACTGGCGACCGGTTGGCAACTGGATTGCGAACATTCGTTCGGGTCGTGGAATGTGGCAACCGAGTGGACGCCCCTCATCAAGAGCTGCTCCGCGGGCCTGTTGGTAACGTTCTTAGCCGCGCTGGGGCTGTGGAGCTGGCGTCAGGGGCGCCGGTTTTCGAGCGAGCGGGCGCTGGCCGCCGCTTGTCTAGCGCTGTGCGGTTCGGTGATTTTGACCAAAGTCCTTTCGCCGCAATACTTCGTCTGGGCGCTGCCGGTTGCGCTTCTGCTATCTGCCCAAGTGCTGCCTCAAAAGTGGACCTACACCTGGCTCGCCGCGGCCGGCTTGATCGCCGTCGCCCGAATCACCACATGGGTCTTTCCCTACCACTACGGCGAACTGCTGGAGATGGGCCACGGACCTTGGCTGGTCGTCGCCGCTCGGAATTTGCTCTACCTGGGCCTTATCGCCGGGCTCGGTGCACGACTTTGGTTGTCGGCTCGGCAGCGGCCGATGCCGAAGTCCTTGCCGCTCGCAGCGGCCGCGGAACCGCATTTGCCCCCTGCCGCCCGCCGCGCATCGCGCCGATCTGTGAGCGCGGTCTAAGGACAAACGACCGGCCAGGGTTTCCGTCCACCGCGGTTCGGTGCTTATAATAAGCACAGCCAGTCCCAGATGTCCTTTCTCGCTGCGAGCTCGACGGCCATGAAAAATATCCCCCCCACGGTTATGATCTTCGGGGCCCTGCTGCTGGGAGGCCTGTTGTTCATCCTGGCCTTCAATGCAGTGCGGTCGGGACCCGTTTCCACCGCGGCGGCTGATAATCCGCCGTCGTCGAAAGTGGCCGCGGCGCGCCGGACCGGGAGCCGCCAGCTGCCGAGCCCGCATCCGCCCCGGAAGAATCGGCCGAGGAAGATGCCGACTCGGACGAGCCCGTCGAGAAGCCCCGGCGGCGCGGGTTTACAAGTTCTCCGGATCGGTCGGCCGACCCGCCGAAGCATGGGTTTGCGAATCCTCCGAATCGGTCGGCCGAGCCGCCCAAGCGTGGATTCACCTCCATTGGCGCTTTGTCCGGCGGCGCGCCCACGGCGATCGTGCCCCAGAATCCCTTCCTGCGCCACGGATCACGCGATCACTGGAGCAGTTTCGAGGATGCGGCGGACTATGTGGCGGGCGAGATCTACGACGCGATCGAGGATCGGCCGACCTTGGTGGTCTGGCTGTTCGATCGGACCGACAGCGCTCGGACCCTGCGCGACCGGGTCGGCAAGCGCTTCGAATCGATCTACCAGAAGTTCGACGGACTCAAGAGCGCCGGACATCCGAGTTTCGCCGAGTCGGAAATTCCGCGACTGGTTTCGGTTGTCGGGTCGGTCGGCAACACGGTTGAGTTCTTGACCCCGGAACCGACCGACAACACGAGTCAGTTGGTGCAGGCGGTCTACTCGATTCGCGACGACGGCGATGGCGCAGAGCACACCTTCGAGGCGATCGACGCGGCGCTCAAACAGTTTGGAAAATATCGCGCCAGCCAAAACCGGCTGATGTTGCTGGTCGTGGTTTCCGACGAGGCCGGCGACGACGACGCCCTGGTCGATCGGCTGGCGCCGCGTCTGAGCAAAGCGGCCGTCCCGGTTTACGTGATCGGCGTGCCGGCGCCGCTGGGCCTGAAAACTTCGCTGACCGGCGGACGGCAGACCGAGTCGAACAAGCCGGTCCGGCAAGGCCCCGAATCGATGGAGTCCGAGGCGATCGACATGGGGGGCTGGACCGGCCCGGAGCCGCCAATCGATTCGGGTTTCGGCCCATTCGCACTTTCGCGGCTGGCGCTCGAGACCGGCGGGCGTTATATGCCCGTGCGTCTGATCGCCACCTACGACGAACAACAGATGGCCAAGCACGCTCCGGATTACGTTTCGCGAGCGGCCTACGACCAGTTGCTCAGTTCGAACCAGGCCCGGCGGGCGCTGGTGGAAGCCGCTCGGCAACCGCATGTCGACCTGGTGGCTCGTTTCGACTTGCTGTTTCCCAAGCCGAAGGACGAATCGGCCTTGAAACGCGCCTTGGACAAAGCCCAACAAAATGCCGCCCGGCTGGAGCCCAAGGTGGCTCCGTTTTACAAGGCCTTGGCGGCGGGCGAGTCTGATCGGGCCAAACTGACCGGCCTGCGCTGGCAGGCCGAGTATGACCTGGCAATGGGGCGCGCCGCGGCCATGCGATCGCGCATCGAGGGCTACAACGCGGCCCTGGCCCAGCTCAAGGCCGGAAAGTCGTTCCCCGACCCGAACCACAATACCTGGATTCTGCGGCCCACCAACGACGTAAAGGGGGATTCCGGTTTGGAAAAACTAGCCGGCCAGGCCCGCAAGTATCTCAATCGCGTCATCGCCGAGCATCCCGGCACCCCCTGGGCCACGGTCGCCACCCGCGAACTGGGCTCCCCGCTCGGCTGGGAATGGCTGTCGCGGTGATTCGCCCGGCAAGGCTGGTCATTCGCCCTTGTCATCGTCCTCCCAGTCATCGTCGTCGTCGTCCTCGTCATCGTCCTCTTCGTCTTCCTCTTCATCGTCCCAGTCGTCATCGTCGTCGTCCCATTCGTCGTCGTCATCCTCTTCGTCGTCGTCCTCGTCGTCGACCTCTTCCCATTCGTCCTCTTCAAGGTCTTCCTCGTCATCGTCGTCGTCATCGTCGTCATCGTCGTCTTCGTCGAGTTCGTCCTCTTCTTCGTCGTCTTCGTCGTCCTCGTCCTTGGAGCGCGCAGCTTCAATCGTCGATGCCAGCGTCTCAAACAAGAACGAACTGGGGTTCAACTCATCGGCACGATCTGTTGCGCTCAGGGCGGTAATGGTCACGTCGGATTCCTCCTGGTCTACACGAAGAATAGTAACTCGCTGCTGGATGTCTTTACTTCCGGCCGGCGGGCACCGTCCCGGACTCGCTCGCCGCCCCTGCGGCAGATCCTGCCGAGCCTCCGGCGGCGGGCCCTCGGGCGGCGGCAGACCCTCGGGCGCCGGCAGACCCTAGGCCACTGCCGGACCGCCTCAGGCTGGCTGCCCGCGGCATATCGTCGAGATTTCGCAAACCGAATACCTGCAAGAACCGTTTCGTCGTCCCATAGCAATAAGGCCGCCCCAACTCGTGCGAGCGGCCCGCAATCCGCACCAAATCGCGCTCGATCAACTGCCGCAGGATCTCGCTGCAATCGACCCCCCGCAGGGCGTCGACCTCGGCCCGCAACACCGGTTGACGATACGCGACAATGGCCAAAGTTTCCAGGGCCGGAGCCGACAATCGGGTCTCGATGGGCGAATGGTACAGCCGCCGCAACCACGACCCGAACCGGGCCCGCGACATCAACTGGAAACCGCCCCCAATCTCCTCGGCCCGAAATGCACTTCCCGACCCGTCGTACAGCCGGTTCAGCCGGCGAATCAATGTACGCGCTTCCGTGCCGTCCGCCAAGCCGGCCAGGTGGGCCAACTTGCGCGTGGAGAGCGGCTCGCGGGCCAAAAACAACGTGGCTTCGACCTTGGCCAACTGCGAATCGCGTGCAAACTCGTTGTCAGCAGCGACTTGCCGCTGCCGGGGCCGACCCTGCCGCAGCCGCCTTCGATGCCGCCCGACCGCGGCCGCCCGCCCCGGCCAGCCGCTCGCCCGAGGCCCAATCTGCTGCTTCCTCCGGTTTGCGAACAGTCGCGTCTTGCGCAAAGCGTCCACCGCGCTACAGGGGCTGGAAAGGCTCCAAATCCGCCCGTGCAATCTACCAAGTCAAGGCAGAGCGTAGAAGGATGAAGGCGGGGAGGAAAAGGCGGAAGGCGGAAGGATGAAGGCCGGAACCTGGAATTCCTCGTCCTACAGCCTTGCGCCTTCATCCTTCCGCCTTTTGCCTTACTGAATCCGGCCGCCGCGCCAGGCTTCGACCTGTTCCACCACGCGGCCCATGGCCCGCAGCGGATCGGTGTCGGTGGCCTCGAAGTTCCGCGTGTGCCCCGGATTGTTGGCCAGGGCCATCTGGCAGAAGAACCGGTACCGCTCGCCCCCGTTCACCCAGGTCTCTAGTAGATAATAGGTGGCCCCGTAGTCGCGCAGCCGGTGCTCCATCCAAGTGAAACGGTCGGTCTGAGAAAGCGCCTGACCGGCGGCGGACGGCCCGGAGCCGGCCGGTGGGGAACCGGCCGCATTGGCGGCGCTGGAAGAAAAGGGCGGGGGTGAACTGCCGTCGATCCGCACGGCGGGGGGCGCGCCGGCCGGCATTTCGACCACCGCATGCCGCACCTGGCCGTCCACGACGCCCAGGGCACTGGCCGGTTCGACGGCCGAAGGCGGGTTCATCGGCCGCGGCGGGGGGACACTGCCGCCGGCCATGGCGCTGGCGGCGCCCAGCGGCGCCGCATCGGACCGCCAGGTCGGGGCCGGGCCGGGCGAAAACGGGGGTGCGTCCGGGTGCAGGGGTTGCTCGGCCGGCGCCGGTTTGCCGATGGCCTGCCAAAATCGATCGACAAGCACCGATTTGACGACGTCGGGGAATTGGCTGCCAAATATCGCCGCCAAGGGGACGACGATCAGGCAGGCCAGCATGACCAGTGCGCGGAAGGCGATCACCGTCGAGGATTCCATGCCGCTACTCCCATCCCTGGGTCCTTTTTCTGGAATTCCGGCCCTGGAACTCCACGGCGGACGTGCGCGTCGATCGCGCAAACCGCCCCGCCCGGCTTGCGCCCCTGCGGGGAGGCGCAAACGGGGCGGCATCTTAGCGAGGTACCCCAAAATCGGGCAATGGCAATCCGGCGGGTTGCCGGTGGCGGTGGTTGGTGTCAAAAATGGCGGAGATTACCCCCGCCCAGGGCACATTTCCGGCCAGTGCTGCTCACCGCAAGCCACGCGCGGGCGAGGGCGAGTCCTTGGTCAGGGCCCGGTATCCGGGCTCAAAACCGTCGGCTCGCAGCCGGCCCGGGTGATCAGCTGGAGGTACAGGTCCGGATCGATGTCCGGGGCGATTGCATGCACGGACGCATCGCACGCTAGGTGTATTACGACGCCGCCACTGTGATCGCTACTCGGCCCCCAGGAGACCGGCTGCGTTTGCGCCGGTGTCGTACCCTTGGGGGCGAACAGGGGCTTTCCGTTGGCGCCAGGGCCGTAGTTCAAACTGCCGGCATTGGCAGTGCCTCGCGGAAAGACCCAAAAGCGAGGCGCGGGGTCGCCACATGGCGCAGTCACGGGGGTCGGCTGGCTGCTGGCGCTCGGATTGGCACCCACCGTCCAGCAGACCGTGCCGTCGTACCACGAGTTCACGGCGGGCTCCTTGGTTTCGCATACAATCAACGTCTTTGACGTGCCGTCGAGAACAGAATTCATCTCCAACCCAACACCCGGCACGATCACGCCGTTGGGCGGTTCGGCGTCGGCGGTCGGGGCGTCATCCGGGCCGAGCGCCATGCAGGCCAGGTGCGTTGCCGAGAGCGCAAAATAATTGCTGATCGCGACTCCGACATGCGGCTTGGCGGCGGCATTGAAAAGTCTTGAGTACGGCGCAATCGTGACCGGGGGCCTCGCGGTGTCGCTGGACGCCCTCGAAATCGGTCCTCCGCGATAATCGGGGCACATGAGTTCATCGAGCTCAACCGTGGCAAAATGCCGGGTAGTCCCTTCAATGCTAACTGCGAACGGCAAGCCGCCAGAACCGGTAGTCGAGAAAGCTTCGTACTGGAATTTATCCGACGCTGCTGAAATCAGGTTGTGCAATACCCCCTCCTCCAGGTACGGCAGGATTCTCACGATCCAGCTATAGCCGGCAGCTTTGGCGGGCGCTTCGGCGTAACCGTTGGGCGGTGGGCCATCTGGCGAAAAGGCGTGCGCCAGGCGCGGTGTTCCAAACATTGGCCGAGCCGTTGGGATTGCCCTGGCTAGTCAGCCCTGGAAAACGCCGGAAGACGTCGTGATGGTTCTGCAGAGCCAACCCGATTTGCTTCAGCTTATTCGTACACATATTACGATACGAAGGTCCGCGACTCCCGATCGCCGGCAGCAAAAGTGTCACCATCAGACCGATGATCGCGATCAGCACAAGCAGGTCTATCAGCCTGAACGTTCTTCGCCTCGGCGTTTCGGTTTCCATGGTGGAGCCCTCCAGACTGGAGCTGCAAGAAATGAGCTGGAAGAAGTGACGCCGACTGCCGCCGGCCGATTCAATCTACACCTGGCGAGCCGGAAAAGCACGCGCTTCGGCGACGTTCCGGCCGTCACCCCGAAGGACCCTGACCCGACCAACCGTGGACCGAAGAACCCTGGACCGAAGAACCGTGGCCCGACAAACCGTGGACCGAAGAACCCTCACCCTAACCTCTCCCTGCAGGGAGAGGAGTTTAGTGCGGCCACCCTCAAACGGCGGCGGCCGCTTTGGGAAATGCCACGTGCCGGGGCTGGCGGAGCAAATAGATCCACAAAACCACCGCGCTGGCCAAAAGCACCAGGCTGATGTTCTGCGAAATGCTCCAGGGGGTCGAGAACACCGCCGATTCGTCGATCCGAATGATCTCCAGCATAAATCGCGAGATCGGATGCAAGGTCAAAGTCAGCGCCATCACCTCGCCGTCACGGGTGCGAAACGGATAATACGCCAGCAAAAAAAGGCACAGCAGCAGCGAATCGACAAAACTGTAAAGCTGCGTCGGATGCACGGGCCGGCTGCGCGGCAGCGGAGCACTCAGCGTCCAACTCTTGACCTGCGGATCCCCGGCCACGCGAATCGAAATCCGCCGCCCCTCGCCCGACAGTTCCAGCAGCATCAGCTGGGTGTTTTCCACGGTCTCGGTCGGCCGGCCGTTAATAGCAATCACGCGCTCGCCCGGCTTCAGACCGGCCGCGGCCGCCGGCGAGTTCGGGATCGACCTGGGCGATGACCGGCGCGGATTCGCCCTGGCCATCGAACAGCAGTCCGTGGATGTACAGATCGCCATTCAAGACTTGCTGCTGATGCGGTGGGCTGTGCCAAGGAAACGTGACGGCCCACGGGACCGACGAAATTCCGCCATAGCAGCAGCCGTTCAAAAAACAGCCGAGCCGTCCGATGGCCATCCCCAGCACCACGCTCGGCGCGACCAAATCCCCCAATGCCAGGCCGGGCAGATGGTGCTTGTAAACAAAGATCACCAGCGCCAGCCCGCCGGCCAGCAGCGAGCCATAAACCACCAGCCCCCCCTCGGCCACGTTGGCCATCATGGCCAGCGTCGCGCCGAGCCTCGGCTGCTGGAATTTGTCCCAATACTCGATGATATAGAACAGCCGCGCTCCGACGATGCCAAAGATAAACAGCCAGAACGCCAACGACAAAATCATTTCCGGATCGAGCCCCAACCGCTCGGCCCGATAAACCGCCAAAGCGACGGACGAAGCCACGGCCAGCAGCAGCATCACACCGTAGCCGCGGATCGGCAGCCCGCCAACCGCGTGTGTGGCCGTCTCGCCCGGTCCGCCCGGCTGGGCTGATTGCTGCTGGGCCGCGGGAACCATCGAGTCGGGCGGGGCTTGGACCAGCCGGGGCAGCAGAAAGGCGATCACCACGCCGCTGAGCACCAGTGCCGGCAAATAGCCGCGGGCTTCAGCACCCCACCCGTGCTGATAGGTCTGC
Organism: uncultured Planctomycetaceae bacterium; assembly: GCA_963793635.1. GTDB lineage: Bacteria > Planctomycetota > Planctomycetia > Pirellulales > PALSA-1355 > CAWCAX01. The sequence goes on along the minus strand of CAWCAX010000004.1, from coordinate 805,896 downwards.
CAGGCCAGCGTCAGCAGCGAGCCGATGGCCCATAGCCCCAGCAGCCAGCCGAATCCGAAAACCGGAATGCCGCCCAGCTCGCCGGGAATCGTAAACAGCGTTTGACACATGTTTCGCCTCGTAGCCGATCCGTAACCGTCGCCAGCGCGGCCGTGCGCCCCTCTTAAGTCTAGCCGATCCGCTCGTTGTCGATCAGACGAGTGTGGCCCACGCGGGCCGCAATCAAGGCCATCGTGGGTCGATCGACGCATTCGACGTTCGCTAGCGTGTCGGGGTCGGCCAGGGCCACGTAGTCGACGGCGAGCCGCTGGGCCGCCATCTCGGCGTGCATCCTTTCCAGGATCGGCCGCGCATCGCAGACGCCCGAGCGCACCAGTTCGGCGGCGATTGCAGAACTGCGCGAGATGGCCAGGGCCCGTTCGCGCTCCTCGGGGGCCAGGTACCGATTTCGCGAGCTCATGGCCAGCCCGTCCGGCTCGCGCACCGTGGGACAAACGCGGATCTCGATCGGCAGGTCGAGATCCGCGACCATCCGCCGCACGACGAGCGATTGCTGATAATCCTTGCGGCCAAAGCAGGCCACGTCGGGCTGCACCAGGTTGAAAAGCTTGAGCACGATGGTCGCCACGCCGCGGAAGTGCCCCGGCCGGAACCGACCTTCCAGCGGCTCGCTCGCGGCCGGAACGTCGACCAGCGTCGTCGCGCCCGGGGGATACATTTCCTCGGTGGGCGGGGCAAACACGCAGTCCGCTCCGCGCCCGCCGAGCAGCTCCAAGTCGGTTTCCAGCGTGCGCGGGTAGCGGCCAAAATCCTCGCCCGGGCCGAATTGCGTCGGATTGACGAAGATCGTGACCAGGCAGAAATCGCAGGCCTGGCGCCGGCGTCCACCAGGCTCAAGTGCCCTTCGTGCAGCGCGCCCATCGTGGGCACCAGCGCAATCGATCTGGGCTCCCGGCGGATTTCCGCCAGGCGATGGCGAAGCGCGGCGCGGGTGCTCAGAACTTCAAGCGGCATGGCGGGGTTACTGATTTTGGAAATCTTGGCGGCACGAAAAAGTAAACGCACATCTTAGAGCATGGCTGCGATTGCCGCCCGCACTTCCTGGAGCATCTGCCCCTGGTCGTCGACGGACAGTGGCAGGACCGGCCCGATCCCGCGCCGCAGGGCGAACTGGCCCAGTACCTTTTGGAGCCGGTCGGAATCGCCGGGAAGGCTTTCGTGGCTGGCCGTCGCTTGGGGCGGCGACTCGCTCGTCAAAAACACCAGCAAGGTGGCAGGGGTCGTCGCCAGGCGGCGCAGCGTTTGCGTCTCGCGGAAAGCGTTAAACCCCTCGGCGCCGAGCCGCACGTTGGCATAGGCCAGGGTTTGGTCGAGCCAGAAGTCGCTCACCACCACTCGATTGCCGGGTGGAAAACTTGCCGGCCGCACAAGTTCCGCCAGACTGTCCAGAAATTCTATCTCCCGCTCCAGCTCGCGGCCAGGCGCTGCCCTGGCGGCCGGTTGAAAAAGGGGACTGGCTCCGAGCGAACGCTCGGTTGGCTCGACCGATTCGCGCCGCCGCGAAGTGCCTGTCCCCTTTTTCAACCGGCTGTCTGCGGCGAGCGCTTCGGGCAGCAGGATCGCACGGCCTTGGAATTCGGCGGCCAACCTCTGGGCCAGCGGAGTCTTGCCCAATCCCGGCACGCCGGTGATCGCCACGTAAGGCCGGCCGACGTTCAAATTCCGCAGCAATTCATCCATCCGCCAGCCGATCAGCGGGTGCAGCATGTCCGGCGCGATCTCGGCCGCCGGCTCCAGCACGAAGCGGCGAAAGGCCATCCGGGGATGCGGAATGGTCAGCTCGGGCGACGTGAGCACCCGTTGATCGAATAGCAACAGGTCCAGATCGAGCGAGCGGGCTTGCCAACGCACGTCGCGGCTGCGGCCCAACTCAAACTCGACTCGCGAGAGCGCTTGCCGCAGCGGTTCGGGATCGAGCGATGTTTCCAGCAGCAGCGCGCCATTGAGAAACGGTCCCTGGCCCGAGGGGCCGCCGACCGGCGCGGTCTCATGCCAGCGGCTGACGGCGGCGACGGCGATGCCCCCCGTTGCGCAAGCGGGCAACCGCCGTCTCGAGCTGCCTTGCGATCTCCCAGGTTACAGCCGATTGCGACAAGCGCCCGACTCATGGCGCGTTTCCCCAGCCCAGCAAGCGTAGCAGCCAGTGGCCGTAGCGGCGATTGCCTTTAGCGGCCGACAGCCTCATGCTACGCGGTCTGCCATTCGGCGGACAGGCTGGACGGCACAGAAACGAATCTGAAGCGGCAAACCGGCAGGGCTCGGGATTCGAACGGACTTACGGATTTACCAATTGGCAGCAGCGATTTCGCTTAAAAAAACCCAGGGGGGGAGCATCCAAGCACCCGGCCACGGCCGTCGACAATGTCGTATCCTACAGTCGCGCCCCCCAAGCTGAATACACTACAAAACGAAGACCTCCAACGGTTGTCGTGGCGGCAGCGGGTTCTTGTTTTCAAGCGGCAACCGTTTGCGCGCCTGCGCCGTGCTGCTTCGATCGCAATGGCAAGCAAGTGGATTGCATCGCGGTGAGGCTGCAAGCGGCCAAACAAGTGACGATGAAGCGGGCGACCATCAGGGCGTCCTCAATGCAGCATGAACCGGAGACCCCCGCATTGCTTTCCCGGCCGGATTGCCGTTTGAGATATTGCCCGCAACGACGCAGGCTGCCCAGATGCAACGCCGATACCCAGAGCTGCAAGAATGCCGTGTTCAACAATGCCGTGTTCCGGGGTGCCGTGTTCCGGGGTGCCGTGTTTCAGGGTGCCGTGTCCCGGCTTGCCGTTTTTCAGCGTATCGTGCGACTCTGGATCGCTAGCGCGCCCGGCCGTTCCTCATCGACGCTCCGCCTGTCGCCTGCCCGGCAACTCTACCGGCCGGCTAATCGGATCACCGAGATTTCGGTGATTGCTTGGAATTCAATAGTTGCTTCCAAAACTCACGACGCATCACACAGAAGCACATTTTGCTGAAGGCGCTGGAATTGTCAAGCAACAATCCGGCCACGAAAATTTTGTGCGGCGCACACCTCTTGATAATTTCCGCGACGTTGCTCCCAATGTCGGCACGAACCGGCTCTAAGTATCTCTATCCTATACCTTCAATGTATATGATTCGGCGGCTTTCTATCGAGAAAGCGCGGCAATCGCGCCAGCCGGTGTCGAACCGCGCAGCACAGAAACACAAGCCGGGGCCGCGAGCCGTCTTTCGGCTCCACGGTTGCTAGCAACGACAGGCGATCGTTCGGTACCGAAGTGTTTGGGCTCGCCGCCGGCCGTAATTGCTTTGGCGATGCGGGGCCGCGGCCAACCCGCTGTTGCGCATCCGCAACCCCCGCTTCCCGCGCACCTGCCTTGGATTAGCCTAAGAAGTGCAGCCTTCAGCGGCGAAGGCCGCGTTTCCACCCTCGTTTGCCCTCCTACGAAAATCGAGGCAGCGTTGACAGACGTCCCCGAAGTTTTGACCACTCGGCGGGTGCTTTGCGCCGCCATTCCCGTTTTCGGGCTGATGCTGCTCGGTTTGGGGGCAGTGCAGTTTGTGCATCTGGTCCGCGCCGAGCACGCTTTGGCCGTTGGCGTCGAAGCCGGCGCACTCGAGGCCACGCTCCCGCGGGCCACTCGGGCCAGCGTCGAGTCGGCCGTGCGCCGCTCGATGGCAGCCTCGGGCTGCCTCCAGCCTTTGGACGCCGTGGTTGTCGAGCGCAACGGCCGTGCGCTCTTGGGGCCGCTGGTTCCGCGCGGCGGGCGAGGCGACACCCTGACCGTGCTGGCCAGCCTTTCGGCATTGTCCGTGACTAGGGACTTTCTCGAGCCCGTCGGATTGTCGCTCTGCGGACGTCGCCTGGTGGCATCCTGCACGCGGCGCATGCCCTGATGGCGCGGAGCCGGAAAGCACGAAGACATCTGCCGGCTCGTGGTCCCCCGCGGCCGGCGCTGGCGCACGGCCTGCGGCACAGCGCATGGTCGGTCGTGGCGGGCCAGGTCGCATCGCAGTTGATCTCGCTCGTCGTGCTGGCGGTGCTCTATCAACTGGTCTCGCCGGCCGAGTTTGGCTTGCTCGGCATGGCCCTGACTTGGGTCGCGCTGGTGCGCTTGTTCGGCGCGCTAGGATTGGGCGTCGCCGTCGTACAGCGGCCTGAAATTGCCGCGGAGGAACTATCGGGATTGTTTTGGGTCAACCTGACCTTCGGCGCCGCCGCGTCACTGATCGGCGCACTGGCGGCTCCGCTCGTGGCTCGATTCTATGGCGTGGAAGAACTGGCCGCCGTCACGGCCGTGTTGGCCGGTACAACGCTCGTCGCGGCCGGCGGCGCGATGCACCAGGCACTGCTCGAGCGCCGACTGCGACTGAGCCGGCTGGCTGCCCTGCGGGTTGCCGCGCAATGGATCGGCGGCGCGACCGGGATCGTTGTCGCGCTTGCAGGTTGGGGAGTGTGGGCGCTGGTTGCGCAGCAATACGCGGAGTGGGGATCGCTGGCCTGGCTCTGCTGGCTGGCCGAACCCTGGCGGCCGCAGCGGCCCGCGCGCCACGTGGCGACGGGCGAGTTGGTCCGATTCGGCGGTTACTATACGGCCAGCGGCCTGATGTTTTATTTGATGACCAACGCCGACAAGATCGCGCTAGGCCGCCTCGGAGTCTCGGGCGAACAGCAACTGGGTTTTTATACGCAAGCTTTCAGTCTGATGATGCGGCCGGTGTATTTGGTGACCACGCCGCTGGCCGGAGTGATGTTGGCCGTGCTGTCTCGCGCCGCCCACGACCCGCTCGCGTATCGCAAATTGCTGTTGGAATTCTTGCGGTTGGTCGGTTGGTTGTTGCTGCCGGCCGGTGTCGGCATGTTTCTGGTCAGCGGCGATCTGGTGCTGGTCTTGGGGGGCCCCGAGTGGCGGCCCGCGGGTACCCTGCTCGCGGCGCTGGCGCCGACCATTCTGGTTCAAGGATTCATCAACGTTGCCGGCAGCGTGCTGGCTTCCGCCGACCGGGCCAAGAGCCTGTTGATCGGCTCGGCGGTGATCGCGGTCGTGCTTTGCCAGGCGGTCGTGATCGGGCGAATTCTGGGCGAGCGCTTCGGATCGCCGGAGCTTGGGCCGGCAGTGGGCGTGGCCTGGAGCTATTCGCTGACGTCCGTCGGCGTGCTGTGTGTGCCGTACATGATTTATTGCTTGCACACGGTCGGAGTGCGGCTGCGAGACCTGCTCCGCGAATTGCGCTCGCCGCTGCTGGCAGCGCTGGCGATGGGCTGCGTCGTGTCGCTGGTGGATCGGTCGCTACGGAGTCACGAACACTTCCCCGTGCTTTTTCGGCTGCTCGGCGACGTCGGCGTGGGCGTAAGCATGTATGCATTGCTGGCCCGTCGCGAGCTTGCCCGCTGGTTCGGATTCGCCGCGGCCCCGGGTAATGACTTGGCCTGATCCTCGTCAGACGCAACAATGTGACCGCGGGCTAGCGCGAACCGCGAAGCATGAATGCGGCGGCCGAAAAAATTTCAACCGCCGACCGTAACCGCTGGGGAGGTGCCGCGTGATTGTCGGAGTGCCCAAGGAAACCAAACGCGACGAATATCGCGTCGCCATCCTGCCGGTCGGCGTCGAAGAGCTGACGCGCGCCGGGCATCAGGTGCTGCTGGAAGAAGGGGCCGGCCTCGGCTCGGGCCTGACCGACGACGCCTACCGCAAAGCGGGTGCCGAACTGGTCTCCAGCGCTGCCAATGTGTTCGCCCGGGCCGAAATGATCCTCAAGGTCAAGGAGCCGCTGCCCGACCGAATGGCCGCTGCTGCGGGCCGGCCAGATCGTGTTCACCTACTTTCATTTTGCGGCCGACCGCCGATTGACCGACGCCGTGCTGGCTTCCGGCGTGACCGCCGCGGCCTACGAAACCCTGCGCGACGACCAGGGCCGGCTGCCGCTGCTGACCCCCATGAGCGAAGTGGCGGGGCGCATGAGCATTCAGGAGGGGGCCAAATATCTGGAACGGCCGCAGATGGGGCGCGGCATCCTGCTGGGCGGCGTGCCCGGCGTCGCGCCGGCCCACATCACGATCCTGGGCGGCGGCATCGTGGGAGCCAACGCGGCCAAGGTGGCCGCCGGCTTCGGCGCTGACATCGTGCTGTTGGACGTCAACATGGACCGCCTGCGCTATCTCGACGACATCATGCCGGCCAACGTCGACGTGCTGTTCAGCGACCGCCACACCATTCGCGAGCAGTTGTCGCGCGCCGACCTGGTGATCGGCGCCGTGCTGATTCCGGGCGCCAAGGCCCCGCGACTGATCCAGCGCGAAGATCTGGGCCTGATGAAGCCCGGCAGCGTGATCATCGACGTGGCCATCGATCAGGGGGGCTGCGTCGAAACCAGCCGGCCCACCACGCACAGCGAGCCGACCTACATGGTCGACGAAGTGCTGCACTACTGCGTGACGAACATGCCCGGCGCCGTCGGCCGCACCAGCACCTACGCCCTATGCAACGTCACGCTTCCTTGGGCGCTGGCGATCGCCAACCGCGGCATCGAGCGCGCAGGCCGCTGAGCTGCGCCCGGTGGCCCGCAGCATCAACATCATGGCCGGCGAAGTGACCAACGAGGCGGTAGCGCGAACGTTCGGCCTTCCGCACAGCCAGCGATTCGCGGAGTGAAGTCTCCTGGAGGAAAGCATTCGGCAGGTCGGGCGGAAACAACTCAAATAGAAAATAAAAGTAACCGCAGATGAACGCGGATGAACGCAGATAGGAGACTACAAATCAACGGGCGACCTCGCTTTTTTCTGCGGACCGCGACGACCTGGGGCGTGTCGTTGTAAGCCAGTTGGTAGTTTCTGACTGAGAAGGTGACTTCTTCAATTTTTATCTGCGTCCATCCGCATTCATCTGCGGTTAAATAGGTCTTCAATTCTGATCGTTTTCGTCCGACCGAGTGAACGGTATGCTTTTGTCGTAGTGAATCGAGGAGCCGCTTGACCGCGAAATCCAGTGCCATTCCCGCTTCCGGCGTGCCGCCCACGCTCCGCTGGGCCGGCGGCATTGACGGCCATCTGGTGCTGCTGGATCAGACGCTGCTGCCGGTGGAAATTCGCGAAATCGAGTGCCGCGATGCGGCATCGGTGTGGGAGGCGATCAAACAACTGCGCAGTCCGCGGTGCCCGGCCATTGGCGTTACCGCGGCCTACGGGCTGTGCCTGGCCGCCCGCGCGGCCCAGCAAAACGCTGAGAACGTCCGCGACGACGTCTGCCGCGCCGCGGATTATTTGGCCACCAGCCGACCGACGGCCGTCAATCTGTTTTGGGCACTGCAGCGCATGCGGCGGCGGCTCGCCGAACTGCCCGACGTCGCAACGTCCGACGAGATCTGCTCCGCGCTTTTGGCCGAAGCCCGGGCGATCCACGAAGAAGATCGCCGTCATTGTCATCAGATCGGTACTTTCGGCGCCGCGCTATTAGCCGACGGCCAAGGCGTGCTGACGCATTGCAACGCAGGCGGACTGGCCACGGCGGAGTACGGCACGGCGCTGGCCGTTTTCTTTGCCGCCCACGAATCGGGCAAGCGGCTGCACGTCTATGTCGACGAAACGCGGCCGCTGTGGCAAGGCGCGCGGCTGACCGCCTGGGAGCTAAAGCAGCACGGAATCGAAGCCACGCTGATTTGCGATTCGATGGCGGCCCAGGTCATGCGCGAGGGGCGCGTGCAGGCCGTCGTCACCGGCGCCGATCGGATCGCCGCCAACGGCGACGCGGCCAACAAGATCGGCACCTACGGCGTGGCCGTCCTGGCCAAGGCACACGGCATCCCGTTGTACGTCGCCGCGCCGAGTACTACGTTCGATCTGACGATCGACAGCGGCGCGGAAATTCCGATCGAACAGCGCGACCCGCGCGAAATCACGCATCCCTTCGGCCGGCAGGTGGCGCCCGAGGGCATGCAGGTCTACAATCCGGCCTTCGACGTGACGCCGGCCGAGTTGATCGCGACCATCATTTGCGAGCGCGGGATTATTCAACCCGTGACACGCGAGCGGATCGCGGACCTGCTGCGGTAAAGCGGGTTTGAGAAGGAGATAGGGGGATGATGGGGATACGGGAGATGAAGGCAATGGGCAGTTAATACGAGGAGCGGCCGATGAAGGCCCATCACTGATCGCGCCGCACACGCGCGATCAGCTTGTCGACCACGGCGGAATATTCCTTCCGCGCGGCGCTCAAGCCGGCCGGCGTCTTCTTGCCCGCGCCGTTGACATAGTCGAGCACGATCCGTTCGGCGGCGACGAACTCGGCCGACGACGTCGGCCACTTCCGCGGCGATGTTCAAGCGGAATGTTCGTGACGCCGTTGGCGTCGCCGTGCAGCAGATCGCCCTGGTTGACGACCAGCCCCCCGACGCGCACCGGCAAGCCCAAGTGCAGGATATGGCAGTAGGCGTGCGAGCAGATCGTCGAGCCGGTGAACACCGGATAGTCGAGCGCCCTCACTTGCTGCAAGTCGCGGCCGCCGCCCGAGGTGATCAGGCCGACCGAACCAAAGCCCTTGTAGGTCGAGCACATGACTTCGCCGAACGTGGCGCCGACGGCCGGATCGTCGAGATCCTGGAACACGACCACGGCCGGGCCCGGCAGATCGGCAAACTGTTCGACCTGCCGTTCCATGCTGCCGTATGCGTCCGCCCTGGCCGGCGGCGCGCCGGAGCGAAACGCGGCGGTCGAGGCGAAGCCGACCATCGGCGGCAGCTCCGGAAAGCCGGCCACGATCCGGTGATCCATGAAACCGGCGTCTCGCGGCCGCACGTGAAACAACTCGATCACGTTGCAGATCGTGGGGGAATCGAAATGGGCCAGTCGCTTGAGCGTGTCGGCGGTGATCGGCATGGCAGGATTTTATGGAGGAGATAGGGGGATGAGGAAGGGGATACGGGGGATGAGGGAAAGGATGAAGGATGAAAGGGAAACGCGGAACGACGGAAACGATCCCGAAGGAAAGCAGCCGATTACAATCCGTAATTAAAAATCTTCGTCATCCCCCGTATCCCCTTCCGCATCCCCCTATCTACTTCCAAAAAACGGTGGATTTATTGCCGATCAAACGTCGCGTTCAAATGTCGTAGTACAAGCAGAATTCGTACGGATGCGGACGCAGCCGCATGGCGTCGACTTCCTTTTCGGTCTTGTACCAGATCCAGGTGTCGATCACGTCGGGCGTGAAGACGTCGCCGCGGAGCAAGAACTCGTGGTCCTTGCGCAGCGCCGCGAGCGCTTCTTCCAGCGAGCCGGGCGTCTTGGGCACTTCGGCCAGTTCCTCCGGCGCCAGGTCGTAAATGTCCTTGTCCAGCGGTTCGCCCGGGTTGATCTTGTTCTGGATGCCGTCGATCACGGCCATCAGCATCGCCGAGAACGCCAGGTAAGGATTGCAACTCGGATCGGGGCAGCGGAACTCGACCCGCTTGGCCTTGGGGCTGGGGCTGTACATCGGAATGCGGCAACTGGCCGAGCGGTTGCGCTGCGAATAGGCCAGGTTGACCGGCGCCTCGTAGCCCGGCACCAACCGCTTGTAGCTGTTGGTCGTGGGGTTGCTGAAGGCCAGGATCGCCGGCGCGTGCCGCAGCAGGCCGCCGATGGCGTACATGGCCATCTCGCTCAGGCCCGCGTAGCCGCTGCCGGCAAACAGCGGATTGCCCCCTTTCCAGAGCGAGATATGCGTGTGCATGCCGGAGCCATTGTCGCCGTAGAGCGGCTTGGGCATGAAGGTCACGGTCTTGTTGTGTTTCAGGGCGACGTTCTTGATGATGTATTTGTAGATCATCATCTTGTCGGCCATCCGCACCAGGTCGTCGAACTTCAGATCGATTTCGCTCTGGCCGGCGGTGGCCACTTCGTGATGCTGGGCTTCGACGTCCAGCCCGCACTCGATCATGGTCTGCATCATCTCGTTGCGGATGTTCATCATCTGGTCGGCGGGCGGGCACGGGGAAGTAGCCCTCCTTGTAGCGCAGCTTGTAGCCCAGGTTGGGATTCTCCTCGCGGCCGCGGTTCCACTCGCCCTCGATGCTGTCGAGGTGGTAGTAGCCTTCGTGGGCGTTCTGGTCGAACCGCACGTCGTCGAAGATGAAGAACTCGGCCTCCGGGCCGATATAGCAGGTGTCGGCGATCGCCGTGCTCTTGAGATAGTTGACCGCCTTGCGGGCGACGTTGCGCGGATCGCGCGAGTAGTCCTCGCGCGTGATCGGATCCTGGATGTTGCAGATCATCACCAGCGTCGGCAGCGTGGTGAAGGGATCGAGAAACGCGGTCGCCGGCTGCGGCACGACGAGCATGTCGCTCTCGTTGATCGCCTGCCAGCCGCGGATGCTCGAGCCGTCGAAGCCCAGTCCGTCTTCGAAGACGTCCTCGGTCAGCTTGTTGACCGGAATGGTGAAGTGCTGCCACAGGCCGGGAAAGTCCATGAACCGCAGATCGACCGCTTTGACTTCCTTTTCACGGCACAGCGCCAAGACCTCTTTGGGAGTCACTTTGTTCACTTTGTCCGCGGCCATGTTGAAGCTCCTCGCTACAGGTTCCAGAAATGACGGCGTATCGAGCGCTCGGCGGCAGGTGACGCTGCCACCGCGAAATTCGGCGGACAAAGTGACCGAACCAGCATCATAGGCATTCCGGCAGAGCGTAGTAAAGCAGCCTGCCCGGTAAACCCGCATTAGGCTGGCGCAGGCGGGCAAGCCGCTTCAGGGCGGTGCGGGGGGTGCTTAGCGCGCGCTGCGAGCGCAGCGGAATCCGACATGATTGTGGCAGGTGTCGGGCGCCTCGCGTCCGCGAGTCCAAACGCGCAATCCGGCGCTGGCATTTTCCGCGCACAGCCAGGATCCGCCCCGTTGAACCCGTCGTGTGCCTTCACGGGGACCGGTTGGATCGACGGCCGCGGCCGACTGATAGGCGTCGGGGGCGTACCAGTCGGCACACCATTCCCAGACATTACCGGCCATGTCGTAAAGTCCAAAACGGTTTGGAGGATACGACTTCACGGGAGCGAGGCCGCGGAAGCCGTCGCGGCCCAAGTCCTGGTCGGGAAACCAGCCCTGCCAATAATTGGCTTGGTAGGCTTCGTCGGGTTTTTCTTCGCGGCCCCAGGGATAATCGGCATCGAACAACCCGCCGCGCGCCGCGTATTCCCATTCGGCTTCGGTGGGCAATCGCTTGCCGGCCCAGGCGGCATAGGCCGCCGCATCGTGCCACGAAACCTGAGTCACCGGCAGAGATTCAAAGCCGACCGTCGTGCTGTGCGGCCCCAGCGGGTGCTGCCAGTCTGCGCCTTGAGTCTGCACCCACTGCTTTCGGCCCGGCACGAAGACCCAAGCCTGCCCCTTTCGCTGGGCGGTCGTCACGTAGCCGGTCGCCTTGTTGAACTCGGCGAACTGGGCCACCGTGACCTCCTGCGCGTCCATCCAAAAGGAACTGACTTTCACGTCGTGTTGGGGTCGTTCGGAGGCCGCGCGAGACAGGTTGTTGCCCATCCGAAAACCGCCGCCTGGAATCAGCACCATGCCCTCGGATTCGAGTTGCCTGGTCTCCGGCAAGCTGGCCACAGGGAGCGGCGTGCGGCGGAAGATTTTCAAGGCCAGTCCGATGGCGCCCCCGGCCAAAACCACGGTGCATAATAATCCCACCAATTGGCCGCGGGCGCCCTGCTGATTGCTGGCCATGAGCAAACCTCCTTGTGGGCCGGTGCCCGGTCGCTCGAGGCGTGCTCAATCGCGGCCAGAGAGCCAAACCGGTCGGACGCAACCCTGCACCTTGGGATCAGCGGCGGCCTGGCAGGGCGGTGCCGCTCTTACAGATCGACCCCCATTTGTTGTGCTTGCGCACGAAGCGATTGCCGGAAGTACGGATACGGGTACGGACGTTTTTTGCGCGCCCAAAGAAAGCTGGTTTGCACAATGGACTGCGGCAAAGTGCCGGCGTCGACCATCTGCACAACGGAAGCGATAAAGGCAAACTCGACGGGTCGCCGCGCTCGGAGGCCCTTCTCCAGCATCGTCTGAAGATCGGGCCCGCCGGGGGCGACCGGCAGGCTGCTGGGCGTTTGTGCCACGGCTCCGGGAGTCCAGATTCCGACCCCCAGCGCCAAAAGCACACCCAGCAGGAGACCCTGTCCGACCATGAAACGTGCTCCAGGCACATTGCCTAAGGGAAAACGGGGGCTACTTATATGGACTTCGCGGCCCGGCGACAAGGCACATTTGTCGCGCTGCGCTTTCGCAAATAGCCGTCCCAGCAGCATCGGGGCGCGAAGATCGAGGTTGGCGATCGGCGGGTCCGGGCCGTATGATAAGAGTCTGGCCCCTGGTGACACATTCCCTTCCTAGTTCCTCGCCTAACCGAGTCCGAATTCTATGTGTTGCGCGGCGCAAAAGGGCTGTCCGGGCGGTTGCGGCTCGCAGCGAGTTCGCTCGCAAATGCCATCGCCGCCCAGCTCGCGGTTCTGGGCCGTCGCCGTACTGCTGCTCCTGGGCTGGACGGGCATTGCTGTCACGGGGGTCTGCGGGGAGCCGGCGAAGTCTGCCAGCCAGGAAGTCGCCGGACTCATCGAATTGCTGGATCATCCCGACTACGACGCCCGCAGCCGAGCTCAAGACCAACTTCGCCGGCTGGTCGATCAAAAGGCGTTACAGCCCATTTTGGCGGAGCAATTCCGGCGAGTGCTGTCTCAGGAGGGCGTCTCCTACGAGGTTCGTAGTGTGCTGCTGGATTTGCGCCGCACCCTGCCGCCGGCTGGCGCCGCTGCGCCGGGTGAGGTCGGTCGGGCCGAAATCGTGCGGCTGCTGGACGAACTGGACAGCGACGCGTTTGCCGCGCGCATCGGGGCCCAGCAGCGGCTGAATTGGCTTCTGGAGAATCCGGCAGCGGGCGTCCAAATCCTGATCGAGTTGAAAGCCCGCTTGGCGGCCAGCGGCAATGCCGACCAGGCCGAAGCGGGCGAAAATGGCGAAGGCGATCGGGACGCCGACGACAGCGACACGCGCCCGGCGGGTGAAAGCCGCAAACCGCTGGCCGCGCTCTGGCGCGACGTCCGCGGTCGCTGGTTATCGAGCGCAATCGAATGGCCGCTGCCGCGCGTCGAGGAGAAGCAGTGGCGCGGATGGATCGACGATCTTTGCCGCGCGCAAGACGACCCGGCCGACCGCCGGCGCCGCGTGGCCGCGATGCGCGAATTAACCGACCTGCTGGCCCGCCCGGACTACGCCGCCACGGTCCAGCAGGCTTTGAAAAAACAGCTCGATTACACGGGCGATTCGCCGGCCACCAAGCGCATCGAACGGCTGCTGGCCTGGATGCAGCCAGCCATGGTGGCTGAAGTCTGGCTGGAAGGGCAGCACGTGACGATCCAGCACCTGCTGGTCGGCGTTGCGCAGATGCCGGAGGGAGCGCCCTGCGCGACCCATTTCGATCGGATCGACGACCACACGGCGCACTGCGTGAGCGGCAACAATCTGGAGCCCGGCGACTACCCGGTGGGCGTTGCCATTCCGCATCCGCGGGGGCAGAACATGATGTTCCATCTGATTAATTTGCCAACGCCACGCCGCCGGATGGCCTATCAATATCTGGCGCGCCGGCCGCAGACCGAGCGGCTGCGCGAGATTAGTCAGCGGACTTTGGCCGCGGTCGTCGCCGACAAGCGCCGCTTGAGCCAGGCGGAGCTGGTCATGCTGCATCAACTCGACCCGCATGCCGTGTCGAGTTTTGTCGGCCCCTATTTTCAGGCCGTGCCGGACCGGGCGCTCAAGAGCAGCGAAGGCTATCCGACGGCATTTACCACCGAGCACGCGGTGCTCTGCAGCGTGCTGGCGGAAATCGGCACCCACGAGGCGGTGGAGGCGCTGGAAAAGTTCGCGCTGTCCCGCCAGGCGGACGCCGAGCCCCCCGTGGCGCCGTACCCCGTCGGTTGGGTCGCCGCATTGGCGATTGCTCAGCGCGACCCCTGGGATACGGTGGATGAGTGGTTGGTCGGCCTGGTGGAGCGCGACACGCCGCTGGTCGCTGCCACCGATTCCGCGGGTCCCGAGTTCGGGCGCAACCGCCGCTGCCATGCTGCTGCGCCGGCACGACCAGTCTCTTCGCGCACTGGGCCTGACGGAGACTCCGGACGAAGTTCTGCACTCCAATGGTCTTTCCGGCTTTCGCTTTCGCGAGGCCGCCAATCGCGCCGCGGTGCGAGATTGGTGGTCGAAGACAAAATCGCAGCAAGCCGAACTCAAAGCCCGCAGCTAAGTTCAGAATAGCGGCGCAAAACCCAGTTGCCGCCACCAGGTCGAAAGTTGTCCCCGGGTGAAACGCTTCGTGCGTGGTCATCAAATGGGCCAACACATCGCCCCGGGTGATCAGCGGCGAACTCAAGCTCCCGGCGAGAATCGAAATCTCCCCGAGGCCCGGGATGGATGACCGGAGCCAGGCGGCTTTCTTGCTGATTCTAAGCATTGCATCGATTTGGGCGCCGGGCCACAGCAAGCGTTGCCGGGGTCGTCGGAACTGCTCGTGGCCCCAAAGGAGGGGCAAGGTTCTGCCCACGATCGCCTCCGAGCGGAGGCAAACTGCCGCGCAATCGGCAAGGTCGGCGTATCCAGTCGTATTTAGGCCAGGCAAAACGGTGAATCTGGGTTAATTGCATGCTCTCGCTAAGGTGTGCGGGGCGCGCGGGACGATAGCTCCTATCAAGCTCGAGCAAGAAAGGTGAAGTAGGCGGTCGCCCGGGTGTGCGCATTATGACGCCCGAAGCGCTACGCGAAGCACGACTGAAGCGAGCGGTCGACAATCCCTGCCGAACATCGACGGCGGCGATTAGCTCACGCGAAAAACAGCGCTCAGACAGACACCAACAACGGTGGCGAACCGCCTTCGGACCCATGAGCCTTAACCACCTACCTCTTTGACTGTCAGGAGTCGACCATGAAATTCCGTTACTTGTTGCCCGCTTTGGTTGTCGCCGGCGCGTTCTCGGTTGCCGCGTCGAAAGCCGAAGCCGGTTTCCGTCACCACAACAGCTGTTGTGCACCCTCGTGCGGCGAAGCATCGTGCGCCGCTGAGCCCTCTTGTGCTGCTCCGGCCCCGGCTTGTGCTCCGGCCGCCGAGCCCTCGTGCTGTGCTGCACCCGCCGAGCCCTCGTGCTGTGCTCCGGCTCCGTCGTGCTGCCAGCCCCGTTGCCACAAGCACCGCTGCCATCGTCATCACCGCTGCTGCAAGCCGACTTGCTGCGAGCCCGTTTGTGCGCCGGTCTGCCAGCCCACCTGCTGCCAGCCCCGTTGCCGCAAGCACCACTGCCACCGTCACAGCTGCAAGCCGACTTGCTGCGAGTCGAGCTGCTGCGGCGGCTAAATGCCGACGGCGCGATCTCGCGTCGCGGGCGATATCCTCGATCCGATGTATGAGCGGCCCCCGCAATCCAGCGGCTGGGCCGCTTGTATTTTTGGGCCTCCCAAAGGCGCAGTGGCCAGTGCCTACTTTGCAAGCTCGGCGCGGTCGAGCTGATAGAGCGGCAGGTAGCGGTAGTAGACTTGCAATGTCAGGCAGTTCAAGCAAGTGACCATCAGCCGGCCCCCCTGCTGGCCCCAAGCGTCTGGCGAGGGCTGCGCGGATCCCAGCTTCCCTCGCGGCAGGCTCCGGGGGTCGTCGATTGCGAGGCGACCAGGACGCTGCGCATCCGCCGATTCCATTGGTCCCAATCGGGGCCGGGCAGGTTATGCATGACCTGCGTGGCGTAGTACCAGTAGTAACAATTCGGCGCCTCCGCGGCGGGCAATTGCCCCGTCAAAAAGCGGATCCCCTCCTGCATTGCCGGCCCTCGCCGATCGGCGCCCAGATATTGCGTGGCCAGCAGCCCGACGGCCGTCATCGTGGGCGTGGCGCCGCCGGCCGGTTCGTAGGAGAACAGCCCCCCCTGGCTTTGGGCCGTCGAGCGCAGCCAACGGTGCGCCAGTTCGATCGTTCGCGAGGGAACCGACAGTCCCGCGATTTGCGCGCTCTTGAGGGCCATGATTTGCCAGCCGGCCACCGACGTGTCACCGCGGTCGCCGGGCGGCATGCGCCAACCGCCCGATTCGGCATGCTGGGCCAGAACCACGAAATCGACCGCTCGCTGGGCCGCGCTCCCGACGTGCTTATCGCGGCTGAGCGCATACAATTCGGCCAGGGCAATGGTGGCCAGGCCGTGGCTATACATCACCTGGCTGCTGCCGGCCGACAGATCGCCGTCCCCCTTTTGATGGTCCATCAGCCAAGAGGCGCCCGCGGCGACCTGGGCTCGGTAGTCGGCGGACTGCTTGTCCGCGGCATTGCTCTTGAGATGCGTTTGACCGGCGGCAAGAAAGGGGAGCAGCGCCAGGGCCGTGGCCGCCGCGTCGGACTCGACACTGCCCTGGCCCTCGCATGCGCTACCCTTACAACGAGCGGCAAACGCGTGCAGGCTCCAACTGCCGTCGGGGTTCTGATGGCGCGCAATCCAGCGCACGCGCCTGGCCCACGGCACGGTCGCTGGTTTTCGTCATGCCGGCGATGCCGACGACCTTGCCACCGCCTCGGCCGCCCGTGCGCAAGCGGTAGGGTCCCGGTACGCCGGACCGCCCGGGGCCGGTGCCCGGTCCGGGGCCAGGTCCCTCGACGTGCTGCCGGATCCAATTTTCCGGCAGATTGGGCCTTGTCAGGAACGTGTCGCTCGGCCCGACTTGGACGCCCACGGTGTCCTCGCCTGGGTCCGAGGCCCTAGCTTCGGGACTAATTGTGTCGCCGGGCGACAAAGCGATGCTGGTCAGATCGACCTGCTGCATGACGGGCGGCGGATCGACTTGGGGCGTGACGATGTGCTCGATCAAATCCTGGTTATCAGTCTCTAGTGACTGACAGACCAGCGCCACCAAATCGGTGGGCACATGCGGCTCGAGGCCAAACGTGCCCAGCAACAAGAGCATGGCCGACAGGATCAGCGCATGCACGACCACGCTGGTTCCCCACCACAGTCCGCGTTCGGCCAACCACAGCTTCAGATCGCCCCCTAGTTCGGACAAGAAGCCACGTGCGGAAATGTCCCAGGCCGTAAGTCTGTTTGCCATATCGTTGATTCTTTGCCTTTTCGATACCCGGCGCAACGGGCGCCGCAGGCGGGCGCGCGGAATCGCAGGGAACTTCGATCGATGAGAACAGCCAGCCCTGGCGCCGGCTTGGCCGGCCGCAGGCAGTTGGCAGACCGCCGCACGGTGGCCGAGCGGCGCGGGAAGATTTCACCCGCATTTAGGATCGGTGCCGGGCGTCCGGTTTATTCCGCTTTCGCCGCGAAAGATTCAAACGCATTGATGGCAACGCGGTGACAACCGAAGAGACGGGCCATCGCGGGAAATCGTCGAGAACGGACCTTCACCTTGCTTTGTCGGGAAGTCCGCGTCGTGTTGGTCCTTTTTCTGGCTGACGTCCGTTGTCTTTCCTCCGTGCCTCTGTGCCTCCGTGGTTCCCATTTCATCCTGATCCGCTTTGCGTCTTGGCGCCTTTGCGGTTCACCATCTTGGAAGACCGCTCCATGCTAGCGTCGCCCGACGATCACCAAGTTTGTGCAGTTTCACCCAGCCCCCTTAAAGAACCGGGACGGCGCAAGAAGTTCGCCTTGTTCCCTGGTAGCAGTTCCAGTATCTCTACGCCGCCTAAAAACGGGGGATGGTTCCGACGCGCTCGCATTGCGCCCGTCCGGCACGGATGGCGCCATCCCCAAAACAGGTACGTCACATCTCCTTGCATTCGCCAAGACAACCCGGAATCAAGCTGCACATGGCCGGCGTCCGCGTCGAATTATTCCGCGCTGGATGGGTTCGCGCGCTCGCGCTGTGCCTGGCCTTAGGGCCGGCCCAGCGCCTGCTCGCGCAAGCCGCTGCGCCGGGCATTACCCGTGGCGGGGCACGAGTTCCCGACACCGGCCCCGGCGTCACCATGGGTCCGCGCGCCGGCACGCCGGGCTCCAGCGGACCGACCGGCCCGGACTCGGGCAGCGCCGCCGACGGCGGTCGACACGCCGATCGATCCGCTGATCGAGCAGCAGGTGATCGATATCCAAGTAATCGGCAATCAGTCGGTCTCGACCGAGAAGGTGCTCGGCATGATCAGCACCAAACTCGGCCGCCCTTTCGACCAGGCCACGCTGGAAAAGGACGTCCGCAAGTTGGCCAAGCACGGCACTTTTCTGGGCGTGCGCACGATTCGGGAACAAGTCACCGGCGGCGTGAAAATCACCTTCCAGGTCAGCGAGCGGCCCACGCTGGCCTATGTCAAGTACATCGGCAACGAGAAGGTGTCCGACAAGAAGCTCGCCAAGAAAACCGAGCTCAAAAAGGGTGCGCCCTTCGATATGCACTACGACATCGATGAGGGCAAACGCAAGATCGAGGAGTGCTACAAGGAAAAGGGATACAACGACGTGCACGTCTCGATTCTCGAAGGCAACAAGCCCGGAGACCGCGGCGCCATCTATCTGATCAACGAAGGCGTGGTCCAGAAAGTCTGGAAGGTCTACTTCGAGGGAAACACGATCGCCAGCGACGGACGCTTGCGCACCCAGGTCGGGTCGAAGCCGCCGCTGTTGTACTTGTTCAAAGGGCAAGTCGATCGCAAAAAGATCGACGAAGACATCGAAAAACTCACCGCCTACTACCGCAGCCTGGGCTTCTTCCGCGCGCGCGTCGGCCGCGAGATCAAGTTCGATGAAAACGAGAAATGGGCCACCCTGACGTTCGTTGTCGATGAAGGCCCACGCTACGTCATTCGCGATGTGAAATTCGTCGGCAATCAGACCTTCAGCACCGAGGAGCTCCAGAAAGGCGTCAAGCTCAAGGCCGGCGATTACTTCAGCCAGGGTAATCTGACCTCCGATCGGACCATGCTCACCGACGCCTACGGCAACAAGGGATACGTGTTCTGCAACGTGCAGAACGACCTGCGTTTTCTGGAGGAGCCCGGGCAGCTCGACGTGGTCTTCAACCTCGAAGAGGGCGGCCGCTTCGCCGTCGGCCGGATCGACGTTCATATCGAAGGGGATAACAAAGGGGGCAACCCGCATACGCGCTTCCACACGGTGCTCAACCGGCTGCAGTTCCGGCCGGGCGACATCATGGATACGCAGAAGATCCGCAACGCCGAGCGGCGGCTCAAAGCATCCGCCTTGTTCGTCAGCGACCCGCAAAAAGGCAATCCTCCCAAAATCTCGTTCAGCCCCCCCGATTCGGACGAGGAGACGGGCGTCGCGCGCCGCAAAAAGAAAAATTCCGACAACGTCCGCGGTCAAAGCCCGGACGACGAGCCGGCCAACCAGCCGGCGGACGAAGATCCCAGCTTGAAGCCCGGCGAGCGCGTTTCGATCTCTCTGTTTCCGGTGGGTCGGCCGGTCGGCGCCGCGTTGCCAGCCGCAGATCCCAATGCCAAATCGCAGTCCGCTCCCGTCTGGCAGCCGGTGCGGTCACTGCCGGATTTGCCTGGACTGAAACTTTTGCCTCCGGCGGAACCCGCGCCGGCCCCGGCCGAGGAATTGACGATTCGGGGTCAAGGGCCCGACGAGTTGCCGTGGGAGGGGGATGAGGAAGTTTTCGACGATACGGTGATCGTTCGCGGTCAGAGTCCTTACGGCGGAACGGCGATCCAACCGCTGAGCCCCGCGCCGCAGTCGCAATCGGCTTATCCACCGCAGGCCGCGCCGAGTCGTGCAGCCAGCAGCAGCGATCGATTTTTCGGTCAATCGCCGGATCCCAATGCGCCGGCCAGCCGGGATCGGTCATCCCGCCGATCGCTCCGCCCGACTTGAGCGGCCCGCCGGCCGCAGGACCCACCGCGCCCGAGGACGTGGCGCCCGAACCGATACCACAGCTGCCGGGGCTGGATGTCGGCGTCACCGCCGCGGAAACGCAGACCGGCCGGTTCATGTTCGGCGCCGGCGTCAACTCCAACGCAGGTGTCGTGGGCTCGGTCGTGATCGACGAGCAGAACTTCGATTGGAAGCGCGTGCCGACGAGTTGGGAAGATTGGCGCAGCGGCACCGCGTTCCGCGGGGCCGGCCAGCATTTCCGGATCGAACTTGCGCCCGGTACGGTGGTTTCGCGATACGTAGTCAGCTTCAACGAGCCGTACCTGTACGACACGAACGTCAACTTCGGCATCAGCGGCCAGTTCTACCAACGGTTCTTCAACGACTGGGTCGAACAGCGAGCAGGCGGCCGCGTGAGCTTGGGCTATCAGTTCCGCCCGGATATCACCGGCGTGGTGGCGCTGCGGGCCGAAGCGGTCGACATCAAGGATCCGCGGATCCTGATCCCCGATTTGGCTCAAGTGCTGGGCATCACCCAGCTCTACAGCGGGCAGTTCAAGCTCGTCAACGACACCCGGGATAACACTTTCTTCCCGACACAGGGTCGCTATATCGAAGTCAGTTTCGAGCAAGCCTTCGGCAATTTCGCGTTCCCCAAGGCCACGCTCGACATGCGTCGATTTTTCACCGTCACGCAGCGGCCTGACGGATCGGGAAAAAACATCCTCTCGTTGTACGGCTTCGCCGGAGCGACGGGCAGGAACACGCCGATCTACGAGCGGTTCTTCCTCGGCGGTATCGGCACCCTGCGCGGTTTCTATTACCGCGGCGCATCGCCGACGTTCGACACGGTGGAAGTCGGCGGTGACTTTGCCACGTACGGCACGATCGAGTACGTATTCCCGATCAGTGCCGACGACATGTTCCGCGGGGCCGCGTTCGTCGATGCGGGCATCGACGCCCGGACCGCCAACATCAGCGGCATGGACGTTCGCGTGGCGCCCGGTTTGGGCATTCGCGTGTCGGTGCCGGCCATGGGACCTGCTCCGATCTCGATCGACTTCGCCGTGCCGGTCCTCAAGACCTCGAACGACCGCACGCAGTTGATCAACTTCTCGATGGGCGTCTCGCGCTAATCGCCGCGCCGGGCCTCCCAAAGGTCCTCGGCCCGCTTACCCCGCCTTCATCCTTCATCCTTTTGCCCTAGTACCCCGGAAAGTAGCCGAACTGCCAGTAGTCGCCGTAAAAGCCGTGATGATAGGTCTTGCGCGGCCAGTAGTGGGTGTTGTACCAGCCGGCCGGATACACGGTGGTCGGAAATCCGTAGACCGGCGGCGGCGGGAAGCCGGGCGGTGGCAGAACCGTACGCGCCGCGCCGGCAGTGGCGGCTGGTCTGGGCTTGTGCGATGGAAAGCCGGCGTGTGCGGCCGTTGGCGCGGCGAAAGCCAATGTCAGAAGTAGAACCAGAAACCGTGGCCGCATTGCTGGCAGTCCGTTTGCATTGCCGCTGCCAATGGCAGCGCTTGAGCCGATTTTCGGGTCGCCGCAGCGGCCGCTCGACGCGCCGCGGCGTCGCTCTTTGGGTCTCATCGGCCCCGCTCGTCGGCAGACTAAAACGCAAAAGCCGCCGCGCCCACAAGGAGCGCGACGGCATTTTTTACGCGTGCGTCAAAGTCTTGGCAGGCCGAATAGCTTACCAGTAACAGCAGCCGCCGTAACCGCCATAGGGGCCGGCCGGGCCGCCGGATCCCACTCCATAGTAGCCGCCGAAGCCCGGCGTGAATGAACTGTAATAAGGATAGCCGCCCCAGCCGCCGATCCAAGGCCGGTACGAGTAGGTATAGGGCTGATACATATTCCAGCCCCAGGCCGGGTAGCCGGCATAGCCTACGTTATACGGCACGCCGTAACCGTATCCCACGCCGTATCCGCCGAACCCGTAAGGGCCGTATGCGCCGCCGTAACCGACGTAGTAGGGCCGGCCATAATGGTGCCAGCCCATGGCTTGAGCGGGCACCTTGATTCCCGATTGCTCGGACCCCGGTTGCTGGCGTCCCTGCGGCTGAGATCGCTGCGGCTGAGATCTCTGGTGATCGGCAAATTTCACCGGACCGGCAGGCCAGGCCGTGCCCAACAGGCGCGTATAGGGGGCACTATGATTCAGCGCCGGCTGAGCGGCGGTCGCAGGATTGGCTTTGGTCGGCGGCGTCGCGGCCGGGGCCAGACTCAAGTTCCCCAAGCTCGAAACGGCCGCAATCAGTAGCACTCGGACGGCAAGCCCTGCTTTGAACATCGACATGCATGATCCTCCCTAAAGGGCCAGTCACACGGCTTGAATCGCAGACCGGGCCGGGAGCGAAACGATGGCTCCCGAATTCCGGCAAGCGCCAGAGCGTAGTGCCTATGCTAGGCAGGATTTGCGCTGATCGTCAAGTAGCCTAACGAAACCGAAAGGTGCGGGGGGATCGGTGGGCCGGTGGGCTCAACTCGATGGGGCTGCTGGACTTCGGAAAAAGGAAGGGAGCCCCGGAGGCGCGGAGGCACAGAGCAGCGACACGGGCAATTGGCCGCAAGAAATCCCGAACAGGGCATTCAATAGGCAGATCTAGCACGAGGACAGATGAGCCCCGGAATGGTCTTCCTACCCCCTGCGTGCCTCTGCGCCGTTGCGGTTCAATCCTTCGTCAGTATTGCACGAGGCTGAAGTGATTATAGGGAGCCAGTCGTTTGGCCCCCTGGAGGCCGGTCAGCTCGATCAGAAAGGCGCAGCCCACGACGTTCGCCCCCGCTTGCTCCACCAGCCGGCAACAGGCGCCGATTGTGCCGCCGGTGGCCAGCAGATCGTCGACGAGCAAGCACGTTCTGGCCACGGGCAATACCGTCGACGTGGATTTGGAGCGTGTCGGTGCCGTATTCCAATTCGTAATGGAACGAATGGGTGTCGAACGGCAGCTTGCCCGGCTTGCGGATCGGCACGAAGCCGACCTTGAGTTCCAGTGCCAACGGCGCGGCGAAGATAAAACCTCGGGCTTCGGCCGCGGCCACGACGTCGATCTTAGACGTGCGAAAATGCTCGGCCAATCGATCGATCGCCGCCTGAAACGCGGCGGGTGCGGCCAACAGCGGCGTGATGTCGCGAAACAGGATGCCCGGCTTTGGAAAGTCGGGGATCGCGCGGATGTAGTCTTTGAGGTCCACGGAGCAAAAACGGCGGGTGACTCTGGCGCGAAAACAGACTGTCGGCTGGGCAAATTCGGAATTCGGAGCTGGGAATTCGGAAAGGTTGCGGTTTTCAACGGACAGGGATTATGTCCCGTTCCGAATTCCCACTTCCGAATTCCGAATTCCCCTTATCACCCCGGATCTTGCAGGCTCGTGGCCAATTTGCCGAGGGCTTCGGTCTCGATTTGTCGGACCCGCTCGCGGGTCAGGCCCAGCGACTCGCCGATTTCCTTCAGCGTGCGCGGCTCATTATCGTCCAGGCCGAACCGCATCCGCAAGACGGTCGCTTCCCGAGTGTCCATCGTTTCCAGCAGCTGCATCACCTGGACCAGGTTGTCGCTGTCGACCATCTCTTCGTCCGGGCTCTTGAGCCGCTCGTCCATCACCATCTCGCCCAGCGACCAGCCGTTTTCGGCCTGATCGGTCTGCGGAGTGGAATTATAGATGCGGATGGCCTTTTTGATGATCGGCAGCTTCTTCTTGGGCAGGCCCAGCACGCGGGCAATCTCTTCCGGCGTCGGCGTGCGGCCCAGTTCTTCGGTCAGCCGGGCGCTGGCCCGCCGCCACTTGGAGAGCAACTCGACCATGTAGGCCGGAATGCGGATCGTCTTGGCCGTGTTGATCAAGGCCCGTTTGATCGACTGCTTGATCCAATAGCTGGCGTAGGTGCTGAACCGCGTGCCGATCGCCGGGTCGAAACCTTCGACCGCCCGCAGCAGGCCCAGGTTGCCCTCCTCGATCAGATCTTGCAGGCTCAGGCCTTTGCCGGTGTAGCCCCGGGCGATGTTGACCACCAGCCGCAGGTTGGCACGGACCATGCGGTCGCGGGCGCGGCTGTCCCCCTGGCCGATCGCGGTGGCCAGTTCCTGCTCGTCGCGGGCCGACAGGAGCGAGGTCTCGTTGATTTCGCGGAGGTAAGTTTCCAGCGGCGATTGCACGGCCGAGGAGGGGCGTCGTCGAGTCGATGTGGACGGCATGGTCGTGTTGTGTTACCAGGGTTGCCGGGCTTGACAAACACAACTATCGACCCGGCGACCCGGCTTTCTATAGCACCTCTGCGACCTGACTTGGGAAAGGGAATGTGAGGTGCGTTCGGGCCGTGGCGAACAGAACGAACCCGCCGGTTCTAGTACGTGGGGTCGTGCGCGGTACACGCATTGTGCCACGCCAACGCGCCCAGCGGCGCGCTTTCTACGGCCTGTAGCGGCCTTGAAGCGAGCCATTTTTCAAAAGAGGTCGGGGGATACGAACGGGATACGGGCGATGGCGGAAAGTTAGACGAAGCTTCTGCCGAAGCGAACAAGGACGCAGCGCGGGCGACTTGAATGCCCTGGGCATCCAAAGCCGCCCTCGCTGCCATCCAAGCTCCGCAGCCAATCAACCCCGTTTTGCACCGGCCGAATCGCCTGGCCAGCCATGTTGCCGCATCGACACGCCCGCGTCAGCCGCCCGTGGGCTTGATGAGCGGGCCGCTGCCGCCGCCGACGCCGCCGCGCAGCTCCGTGGGTGGCGTGCCGGGGCCCGCGCCGGACGAAGCGGCGGGAGTGGCACCTTCCTGATCGTGGTCTTCCTCGGCCCATTGCACGCGCTTGCGCGACAGGCCGATTTTGCGCTCGCCGGTATCAACCTTGAGGACCTTGACCTCGATTTTCTCCCCCACCTTGACGATTTCTTCCGGATTCTCGACCTTGTGGTCGGCCAACTCCGAAATGTGGAGCAATCCTTCCAACCCGTTCTCCAGGCCGACGAAAACGCCGAAGTTGGTGAGCTTGGTGACCGTGCCCGTCACCACCTGGCCGGGCTGATACTTGCCCGGAATGTCGGTTGCCCAGGGATCTTCTTCGAGCTGCTTGAGCCCCAGGGCGATCCGCCGCCGCTGCTGATCCACCGAGAGCACCTTGCACTGGATGCTCTGGCCTTTTTCGACCACCTCGCTGGGATGGCTGATTTTGCGGGTCCACGACATGTCGCTGACGTGCAGCAGGCCGTCGATCCCCTCTTCGATCTCGATGAAGGCGCCGTAATTGGTCAGGTTGCGGACGGTGCCGGTCACCAGAGTGCCGGGCGGATAGCGGTCGGCCACTTTGTCCCAGGGGTTGGCCTGGGTTTGCTTCATGCCGAGCGAGATCTCCTGTTTTTCCTTGTTGATGCCCAGCACGACGACTTCGATTTCGTCGTCGATGTGCACCAGCTCGTTGGGATGGCTGATCCGCTTGGTCCACGACATTTCGCTGATGTGGACCAGCCCTTCGATCCCCTCTTCGAGTTTCACAAAGGCCCCGTAGCTCATCACGTTGACTACGGTTCCCTTGACGACGGAACCGACCGGATATTTGTCGGCCACCGATTCCCAGGGGCTGGGCGTGCGTTGCTTGAGGCCCAGGGCGATCTTTTCCTTGTCGCGATCGACATGCAGGATCATGACCTCGATTTCCTGGTCGATGGCTACCATTTCGGACGGATGCCCGATGCGGCCCCAGCTCATGTCGGTGATGTGCAGCAGGCCGTCGATGCCTCCCAGGTCGACAAACGCGCCGAACTCGGCGATGTTCTTGACCACCCCCTTGCGGACCTGGCCGGTCTCCAGGGTACTTAGCAACTGGGCTTTCTTTTCGGCCCGCTCGGTTTCGATCAGGGCCCGGCGGCTGACGACGATGTTGCGCCGCGCGTCGTCGATCTTGAGCACGATGCACTGGATGGTGCGGCCGATGTAATCGCCGATGTCGGCCGGGCGGCGGATGTCGACCTGGCTGGCTGGCAGGAAGACGTTGACGCCGATGTCGACCAGCAGACCGCCCTTGATTTTGCGAATGACGGTGCCGGTCACGATGTCGTTCTCGTGAACGGTCTCCATCACCTTGCGCCAAGCTTCGACCTTCTCGGCCTTGCGCTTGGAGAGCGCGATCATGCCGCGCGATTCTTCGGTCCGCCCGAACACGTCTTCGACGTCTTCGATCAGGACCTTGACTTCCTGACCGGGGGTCGGGGGATCCTCCCACTCTTCCCACTCGTTGAGCGGGATGGTGCCTTCGCTCTTATAGCCGACGTCGACCAGCACGAACTCGCCGTCGACGCGCAGCACTTTGCCGTTGATGATTTGGTTGACGCCCAGATCCTGGCCGCCCCAGTCGATCTCCTCGGTGGCGGTGCCGCCCATGGCAGCGGCGAGCTCTTCTTCCCATTCCTCCTTATTGAGGTCCAAGCCACGAATCAAATTACGATTGACCATTAGTTACCTGTGAGCCGTCCGGTTGCCGCGCTTCCAAGAATTTGCCAGCTCAGACTCTCGATGTTATGGCCGCCACATTTGGGGGGCCGTCCCCAAGGCGGATTCGAGAGGAGCGCCAAGGCGAAAAGGCGCGCCGAAAAGCAGTGGGTTAGTGTGCGCCCGTCGTTCCGGCCCGGGGACATCCCAGGGCATTTGCGGTCAACAGGACGAACCCGAAATTATAGCCGAGCGGGGGTTGGGTGACAATTCGAGATGGGGAACTGCTGGGGCGGCCAAATTCGGAATTCAGATCGCGGAATTCGGAATGGTGGGCGCCGAGGAGCGTGCTGCTATTGGCCGATTTGCGCAGCAAAGGCTACCCTTTTGGCATGGAAACGCAGGCGCCGCCACCACGCTGGATGCAAATCTGCACAAGGCTGCTGCTCGCGGCGCTGTCCGTCTGTGGCGCGTGGCTGGACTGGCTGGAATGCGAAAACAACCTTGTTCACACGCGGGCGGAAGCGATCGCTTGGTGCAACCAAAATCGCGTATACCCCGTCCTGTACCCTTCGTGGTCCCGCCACCCGCCCCAGGTAGCTGGGCCCGGAGGCAGCTTGGAGACAGAACTATTTCCTCAATCGTCTTTGAGGAAGCACCGACGCCGAGACGGAGCCAGGAATTGCGGTTGCTGTTTCCGGAGGCGCGAATCGTTGTGTTTCAAGGCCAGGCCGGGCCGCGGGTGCCCGCTGCGAATTCATATCATTTTCGCGACGCGTCGGACCTTAAACATGTCAACCGTCCGCAGGTTCACTTAGGGAAGTGACGAGAGGCGCGGCGAATTTGCGACCCGCCGGCGCACCCCACCCTGCACCGCTGCTTCCCCGTCTAGTCGTCGCGGTCACTACCCCCGCCATAAACCCCATTCGCGGCGGCGATCGAGGCGCCGCCGGCGAACTCGTGCCCCAGCTCGGCCAGGATCTGCTCCAGGGCCGCCAGCACCAGCAGCACGTTGGCGGCGCGCGAACCGTAGCCCATCAGCCCGATTCGCCAGACTTTCCCCTTGAAATCGCCCAACCCCGCCCCGATCTCGATGCCGAACCGATCGATCAACTGGCGGCGGACCACCGCATCATCAATGCCCGGCGGAATGCGCACGGCATTGAGCATCGGCAATTGATGCCCCTCTTGGGCGGCGAAATCGATGCCGATGGCCGCCAGCCCCGCTTTGAGTGCCCGATGGTTTCGCAGGTGCCGGGCGAAACCATGCTCGAGTCCCTCTTCCAAAACCAGGTGCAATGCTTCGTACAGTCCGTAGGTCATGTTGATCGGCGCCGTGTGGTGATACACCCGCTCGCTGCCCCAATACTTGGCCAACATCGACACGTCGAGATACCAGCTCTGCACTTTCGTCTTGCGTTGCATGATTACCTCCAGTGCCCGATCGCTGAACGAGACCGGCGCCAGGCCGGGCGGGCAACTCAAGCACTTTTGCGTGCCGGAATAAAGAGCATCGATTTGCCAGGCATCCATTTCGACCGGCACGCCGCCGAGCGACGTGACCGCGTCGACCAGCAGTAACGCGCCCGCATCGTGAACCAACCGCGAGATCTCCTCGATCGGCTGCCAGGCGCCGGTCGAGGTCTCGGCCATCACGATGCCCACCACCTTGGGCCGGGCCGTGGCCAGCACGGAGCGCAAATCGTCGGGCCTGAACACCTCGCCCCAGGGGCGATCGACTCGCGTGACCCGGGCGCCGGCCCGGCCGGCCACGTCGAGCATGCGGGCGCCGAACACGCCGTTGACGCAAACCACCATCGGATCGCCCGGCTCGATCAGGTTGACGACCGCGCATTCCATGCCGGCCGAACCGGTTCCGCTGACGGCCATCGTCATCGTATTTTGGGTCCGCAGCACGCTGCGCAGCATGCGCTGCATGCCGTTCATCAATTCCAGGTAATAGGCATCGAGATGCCCGACCGTGGGCTTGGCCAGCGCCTCGAGCACGCGCGGATGGACGTCGCTGGGGCCGGGCCCCATCAGGACTCGGACCGGAGGGTTCAGCAGCGGCGGCAAATCGGTGTGCGGCATAGGGAGCACGGGGCTAGAGGTTGGGGGCTGGAGACTAGGGGATGAAGAACAGGTTAAGCCCACCGGCGGCGAGCGGTGGGATCCCTGCGACGGATTTTCAAAACTTCTTACCCCTCCGCCGGCGCACTCTCGCGCACCAGGGCGCTGATTTGCTTGAACTCGGGCGTGCCGGCCGCCTGGCACCACTCGAACATCGCCGCTTCGACCGTGGTCAGCGTGGCCCCGCTCGATTCCATGCGCCGCAGGGCAATTTCGCGATCGAGCGCGTATCGAGCACCGATGGCGTCGACCGCCAGGTACACGCGATGGCCGGCGGACAGCAGGTCGAGCGCGGTTTGTTGGATGCAGACGTGGGCTTCGATGCCGGCCAGCAACACCTTGGGCCGCTCTTCGGCATTGAGCCGCTCGGCGATTTCGGAACAGGCCAGGCAGCTAAAGGCGACCTTGGCTGGAATATCGCCCAACGGCGGCGTTAGCTCCGCCACGGTGGGGCCCAAGCCTTGCGGATATTGCTCGGTGGCCAGCACGGGCACCTGCAAAATGCGGGCGGCGTCGAGCAGCCGGCGAATATTCCAGACGATCCGCTCGGCGCCGGGAATCAGTCGCATCAATTTTTCCTGCACGTCGACGACCAACAACGTGGAGTCGGCGGGCGACATCAGTTCGGGGCTGCGCAGCAGTGGATCATTCATATTCATCATAAGAGGATCAGCATAGCGAAAATCGGATGCCGGACGAGGCGCCGGTACGTTCGATTGATCGTGGGACTTGCGATTACAATTTCGGATTGATATTGTGGGGTTATGAGAATCGGCCAAGACACCCATCAGGCGTTTCACCGCGGCACGGCACCGGTTTTCGCGTTGCTGACTGCCGAGCAAACGCGACAGCTTGCGGAATTGCATGCTGATCCGACGCTTGCCGATCGCTTGACGGAGCTGGCGGAAAAGGCAAACGAAGGGGATCTATCCCCTAGCGAGCGGGCAGAGTACGAAGCCTACATTGAAGCAAACAATTTTCTGGCGACGTTGCAGGCGGAAGCTCGCTTTCGGCTCTCTGACCGTCGGCCTTGAGCAATGGATGCTAGTCTGCGCGGCAGTACGCGACGTGCCGCCGGGTGTTGTGAGTATTGCCATCGTTCGCAAGCCGATTCGCCGTTGATTGCATTTCACGTCGAGCACATCATCGCGCAAAACACGGCGGCGGCGATCAACTCGATAATCTTGCCTTGGCGTGTCCGGACTGCAATCTTCACAAGGGTAGCGATCTTGCCGGCATTGATCCGCAGACCGATTTGGTCACGCGGTAGTTCGATCCACGAACCCAGAATTGGAACGAGCATTTTGTTTGCGAAGGGCCGCGGATCGCAGGCCAGACCGCAGTTGGTCGAGTGACCGTTCGCGTGCTTGACTTAAACGCCCCTGGCAGGCTTCGAGTCCGGCTGGCCACGGCTTGACGGAGAAGCCGTCAGCCGTTATGGGTTTATTAAAGAAGTGCCGAATTGTTCCCAGAGCATGTGTTGCCACGGAGCAGGCCTGGCCGTTCAACCGGCGGCATCGCCCCCCTCTTTTTTCTTTCGCGGCCTCCGCTTGCGGTTCGTTCGGGCCGAATTGGCGGCGGCCGCGGCGGTTTCGGATTTGGGGCTCGTGCGGTCGTAATTGTCGACTTGCGCCGGGTCGATTTCCGCCGCGGCAGCCTCGCCCGGCAGGATCCAGATCTCGCCGAACAGATCGTTTTGGTCGGTGCGCACGTGGTAATTGCGCACCAGTTCCAAAATCGCCAGAAAAATGCCGACCAGCGCCGATTTGTGCATGCCCTCGCGGAACAATTTCTGAAAGGTCAGCCGTCCCTCGGCCTGTAACCGAGCCTGAATCTCGGCCATGTAAACGTGAATCGGCGTGTCGTCGTAGACGATGTTCGAGGGCTGCACGGCTTGGTTGTCGCGCATGATCCGGCCGAACGCGCTGACCAGGTCCCAGAGTTCGACCTCGCGAATTTCTTCCGCCGCCAGGTTGCGCTCGCGCGGCGGCAAGTCGTCGCTCAGTCGCGGAAAGCGCTCCTGCCAATTGCGGCTCCGCTCTTCGAGCATGCTGGCGGCATCTTTGTATTTTTTGTACTCCAGCAGCCGTTGCACGAGCTCGTCGCGCGGATCGGGCAGGTCGTCCGCTTCCTCGCCGCCGTGCGGCAGCACCATGCGGCTCTTGATTTCCAAGAGCGTGCTGGCCATGTCCACAAAGTCGCCGATCAGGTTCAGATCGAGCTGTCTCAAGAGCTCAATATATTCCAGAAACTGCGCCGTGATGGGGGCGATCGAAATCTCCGTGATCTCGACCTCGTGTTTGCGCACCAGGTACAAGAGCAAGTCCATCGGACCGCGAAAGATTTCCAGCTCGACGCGAAAATTCATGGACACCTGGGCAGAGCTTCACCGGGCCGCGGCTTGGAAGGCGTCATGATCCCGCGCTGTTGACCGCCTGGCAAGGTCGAACCGGGACGCTCGCGCGGCAGCGATTGCCCGCGCTTCAGATGCATTAAAAAACCGACCAGCCCCGGCCGCAGGGTGATCGGTCGCTAACAGGCAGTTGTATCGAGCTTGACCCTTAGGTCGACTTTTGGCTTGACCGTGGCGGTGCAAAAGTAACCGACCATTGGGCTATCGGCGAATTCCTGTGTAGTAGTGCGAATAGTTCATAAAGCGACCGGTGTAACCGCCGCCCCCGCCGCCGCCACGTCCGCTGCGGCCATTCACTTGGGCGTTCAGACGGCCCAGCGCATTGGCGTTCGCCTGGGTGGCTTGACGCCCTTGAATGAGCGGCTCGACCAGCGTTTGGTATTGGCCCGGATTGCCACCCGGAACGCCGAATTGGTCGGGAATCAGGAGATTCAGGTACGGACTGACCGAAGGACGCCGGTTGGGGTCCTGGGCCAATGCCCGAGAGGACATAACCAGGCTTGCCACCATCGCCGTGATAAGAATGAGTCCCGTGCGCATCACCGCCCCCTATTTGTTCGACCCTTTCATTCTACTGTGCCCGACCGCGCCGAACAAGTTTTCCCTTAGCGGCCCACGATCCAGCCTGTATTTGCAGCGATTGCCAGACTTGTCCCCCGGGGTAACAATGCTCGCAGCCGACTCACTGTCTCGGTTATTCGGCCGCTATTCCCCTCCAACCAGACCGCTGTGATTTCCATGTCCGAAGTTCAAAGGATGACGGTTCCCAAATTTGCGGCCATGAAAGCCGCGGGCGAAAAGATCACGATGCTCACGGCCTACGACTTCACCATGGCCCGGCTGCTGGACGCCGCCGGCATCGAGGGTCTGCTGGTCGGCGACACGCTGTCGATGGTCGTGCAAGGGCATTCGACCACCCTGCCGGTCACGCTCGACGAAATGATCTACCATGCCGAAATGGTCGGCCGGGCCGTGGAGCGGGCGCTGGTGATCGTCGACATGCCGTTTCCCGACGGTCACACCGGGGCGCTCAAGGCGGTCGAAAATGCCGGCCGCATCCTGAAAGAAACCCGCTGCCAGGCGGTCAAGCTGGAAGGGGGCGCCGCGCAGGCCGAAACGATCGCGGCCCTGGTCGGCGGCCGGCATTCCCGGTCATGGCCCATTGCGGCCTGCGGCCGCAAAGCGTGCACCAACTGGGCGGCTACAAGGTGCAGCGCGACCAGGAGCAATTGTTTGCCGACACCGAGGCGGCCGAAAAGGCCGGCGCGTTTGCCGTCGTGCTCGAATGCGTGCCCGCCCCCTTGGCGAAAAAAATTACGCAGCAGGTCGGCATTCCGACGATCGGCATCGGCGCGGGCGCCGGCTGCGACGGGCAGGTCCTGGTCATCAACGACCTGTTGGGCCTGACCAGCGGCTACGTGCCGCGATTCGTCAAAGCCTATGCCGATCTCAAAACCACCATCGCCGATGCGGTCACCCGGTTTCGCGACGACGTCAGGGGCGGCGTCTTTCCCGGAAAAGAACAAACCTTCAGCGAGTAGCGCTCTCGAACATGCCCAATCGCCTGGCCCAGGAAACCAGCCCTTACCTGCTGCAGCACGCGAACAATCCCGGTCGATTGGCATCCCTGGGGCGCGGAAGCCCTCGAGCGGTCGAAGTCGCAGGGCAAGCCGATTTTTTTGTCGATCGGCTACTCGGCCTGCCACTGGTGCCACGTGATGGAGCACGAAAGCTTCGAGAATGCCGGCGATCGCCGGCGCTGATGAACGAGCACTTCGTGTGCATCAAGGTCGATCGCGAAGAGCGCCCCGACCTCGACCAGATCTACATGAACGCCGTGCAGATCATGACCGGCCGCGGCGGCTGGCCGATGTCGGTCTTTCTGACCCCCGACCTGCAGCCGTTCTATGGCGGCACGTATTGGCCGCCCAGCCGCTCGGATGGGCATGCCGGGCTTCGACCAGGTGCTGCTGGCCGTGGCCGATGCCTGGCAAAACCGCCGGCAGCAGGTCGTCGAGCAAGCCAGCGACTTGACCGCTCACCTGCGCGAGCTGGCCAGTCCGCCGCGCATCGAGGCGGAACTCGCGCTGCAGCCACTTGGACGCCGCGGCCGCGGCCCTGCAGCGGGCTTTCGACCCGCAGCATGGCGGTTTTGGCCGTGCGCCGAAATTTCCGCATCCCATGGACCTGCGGCTGCTGCTGCGCGTCTGGCGCCGCACCGGCGAGCGCGGCCTGCTGGAAATGGTCACGCTGACGCTCGACAAGATGGCCGCCGGCGGCATGTACGACCAACTGGGCGGCGGATTCCATCGCTATTCGGTCGACGAGCGCTGGCTGGTGCCGCATTTCGAAAAAATGCTGTACGACAATGCCCTGCTGACCACCGCCTATGCCGAGGCCTATCTGGCGACCGGCAGCGAGCGCTACGCCCGCGTGGTGCGGGAAACCTGCGATTACGTGCTCCGCGAGATGACCGATCCGGCCGGCGGCTTTTACAGCACGCAGGACGCCGACAGCGAAGGGGAGGAAGGCAAGTTCTTCGTCTGGACGCCCGAGCAAGTCGAGGCCGTGCTCGGCGCAAACGCGGCGCAGCACGTTTTGCGACGTCTACGACGTCAGCCAAACCGGCAATTTCGAAGGCCGCAACATCCTCAATCTGCCCCGCAGCGCTCGACCAGTGCGCCGGCGCCCTGGGCCGCGATCCGGCCGAGCTGCAAGCCGAGCTGGACGCGGATCGGGAAAAGCTGCGCCAGGCTCGCGAGGCGCGCGTGCATCCGGGGCTGGACGACAAAGTGCTCGTGGCCTGGAACGGTCTGATGATCGGGGCCCTGTGCGCGGCTGCCAACGCCTTGGACGAACCACGCTACCGGCAAGCCGCCGCCCAAGCAGCCGATTTCCTGCTGACCCAACTGCGCCGCGGCGATGGCCGGCTGCTGCACTCCTGGCGCGCACGGCCAGGCCCGGCTCGACGCCTATCTCGACGATTATGCCTCTTTGATCGACTCCCTGGTCACGCTGTACGAAACCGGCTTCGACGAGCGCTACGTCGATGCGGCCGTCGAATTGGCCGAGTTCGATGCTCGAGCGATTTCGAGATCCTGCCGGCGGCGGATTCTTCTTTACGGCCAGCGATCACGAGCAACTGATCTCCCGCACCAAAGACCTGTTCGACAACGCCACGCCCAGCGGAAATGCACTGGCCGCGACGGCGCTGGTGCGCTTGGGCAAACTGACCGGCCGCAACGACTTTTTGGTTGCGGCCCAAGAGACTTTTCAAGCGGCCGCCGCGGTGATCGAGCAATCCCCGACTGCGGCCGGCCAGATGCTCTTGGCGCTGGACATGTACCTGGGCCCGACGAGCGAGATGGTGATCCTGGCCGAAAACGGCTCGCCGGATTTGAGGAACATTCTGCAGGATTTGCGCCGCCGCTACCTGCCCAATAAGGTCGTCGCTGTGCGGCCGGGCCCCTTCACGCATCGCTCGGCGGCGCTCGATCCGCTGTTTGCCGGCAAAAGCACGCAGCCGGGCGAACCGACCCTGTTTATCTGTCAGGAGTTTGCCTGCCAGGCGCCGCTGGTGGGGGCCGCGGCGATCAAGCAGGCCGTCGATCGGATGCCCGCCGGCGGCGCATAGCGAGCTTGCGGTGCGTGGATTGTACAAACCGGCGACTGCGGTCGATCGGTAGAACACCCTAGGACCACAGGCAGCGGCGCATTCGCGTGTGTCTTTGTCAGCCCGCAGTGGTATATTTGGGTTATGGAAATGAAACTCTCAAGCAACGTCGCCGATCTCTCCGACGACCAGCGGCAAATGCTGGAATCGCTGATCGGCCTGCGGCTGCAACCCGATCAGGTGCTCTACTGGGTCGTCGTGAACCCAGGAAAAATGCCCGCCGAGGTCGACAAGGCACGATCGCGGGCAGGCTTGCAGGAACTATTTGCCAAAGCCGACCGCCGTGCGGACGAACACGGCTTGAGCCCGGAAAAATTCGGCGCGGCAGTCGACGAGGCGGTGCAGCATGTCCGCTCGCGGCCTGAAGAATGAGGGTCGTTCTCGACACCAACCTCGTGGTGCGGGCCGCACGGGGCGGGGGCAGTCCCGCTCGCGAGTCACTGCTGTTCGTCGAACACGCGTGACGCCCCAGAACGACCTGTTGGGCGGTCAGAGCATTATTCCCTAATCCCCACCGGCGGCCACTTCGGTGTGGGCGTTCCAAAAGTGGGTCGAAAACTCGGCCCGCCGGGCATCGAGGGGATTCTACCGTCGAAGTTGCCTCATGGCCCAACGGGCCATTGGAACTTAGCCCAGGGTTGAAGCGCAGCGAAAACCCTGGGTAGGCGCACAGCAAGAATCATTTTGCCCCAACGGGGCAAGGGAGTCGTAGCGGCACGTTCCACCTCTCGCGGGTGGCGGGCCCTCCGCGGCTCCTTCAGAGCCGAATATTTCCGGCGAAATCATAACCCAGGGTATCGCGTAGGACCGCTCAACCCTGGGCTGCGCTCCTGGGGCCCTTCAGGCCCGGTGATGCGACGACCGCTAGAGCGAGTAGTCGATATCGAACACCCACAATCGTGACGCCCTCACGCCACTTCGGCGGCGGGGCCGTCTAACCGCCGATCGCCCCCGGCAACTCGGCGGCCCCCGGAGCGGGGCGCGACGCAAGCCCCCGCTCGTCAGGCTGCACGGCAGAATTTTATGTTCCACAAGTCATTCCGCAGTCAGTGCTTGAGGAGTTCCGCAATAGTTTTTCGGCAGTCGAAGGTTAATTGTCACATAAACAAGACGTTTTGATATAGGAAGAGAATGTAGCACCGAGTCCGGCCGACTTTCTGGTTACCGAGTCGCCAATGTCAACACCGTCGCGCAGCGAGCAATTCACACAACTGCTGGTGCAGCACCAGAGTCAACTCGTGGGCTACATCTTTGCCCTGGTGCGCGATCTAAACGACACCCAGGATGTTTTCCAAAAAGCCAGCCTGGTGCTGTGGCGGAAGTTCGACTCGTTCGACGGGGTGAATTTCGTCGGCTGGGCCTGCCGCACGGCCCAGTTGGAGGCCATGAGCCATCTGCGGGCCAAGCGTCGCGCGGATATGATTTTCAGCGACGATGTGCTCGCCCAGCTCTCCGAGGCGGGCCGCCAGACCCTCGATGAGGCGCCGCGTCGACTCGATGCGCTGCGCGCCTGCCTGGCCAAACTCTCGCAGGCCGATCGCAAGCTGGTCGATCTTTGCTATCTGCGCGGCCAGGCGCATAAGCAAGTTGCAGAAAATTTGGGACGCTCGGCTCCCAGCCTTTGTCGTTCGCTGCGGCGCATTCGCCGTATCTTGCTCGCTTGCGTCGCTCAATCGCTGGCGGTGTCGGAGTCGAGTCCATGAACCTACCGGGCATTCCGCAAGCCGGCGACCGATTCTGGTTCCTGAGCGATCCGAGCCTCGGCGATTCGCTGGGTGAGTCGGAGCGCCGCGAACTGGAGGATCTGCTCCGCGACAATCCGGCGCTGTGCCGGATCTACTGCGACTTATGCCGTCTGCATACCGACCTGGATCTGGCGGTCAATTCAGAAATGTCGCTCAACCGCGTGCGAGAACTGCTCGGCGCGGAGCAGGCCGAGGATGCCGCTGCGACCAGCGCCGCTGATTATCCCGCCGCGGCCGCTCAATTGTTGGGTCCTGAATCATCGGTTACTGGATCATTGGCTACTGGATCATTAGCTGCTGGGCAGCCGGGCGTCTCGCCGCTGCTGGGCTTTCTGAATGCGACCATTCGCCACGTGCCGGGCGGCGAGTTTACCGTCGGATTCTTGCTGATCGTCGCGGTGGTGAGCGCCTTTGCCGGCCTGGCAGTGCTGCTTCCGGCCTCGCGCGACGATGCGCGTAAGCTCGCGCTCGATCGGCAGCACTCCCCGGCCGCGGCGCGTCTCACCGCGACGGACCACTGCCAATGGCAGTCGGAAGCGCCGCCCCTGGGAGCGCCGGTCGAGGGCCGGCAATTACATGTGGGCGCGGGGATTGCCGAATTCACCCTGGCCAAGGCTGTACGCGTTGTCGTCGAAGGGCCGGCCATCTTCGAAATCGAGTCGGCCGACCGATTCCGCCTGGACCGGGGCAAACTGGCCGCCACCGTTCCGCACCAGGCGATCGGCTTCACGGTGGTCACACCCACGGCCGAAGTGATCGACCTGGGCACGGAATTCGGCGTCGAGGTGGACGGTGCGGATCAGACGGACGTCCAAGTGCTGAGAGGAATCGTGGAAGTCAAGGCTAAGCAGGGCCCGGCAACCGTCCCCAAATCCAGTT
Organism: uncultured Planctomycetaceae bacterium; assembly: GCA_963793635.1. Classification (GTDB taxonomy): domain Bacteria; phylum Planctomycetota; class Planctomycetia; order Pirellulales; family PALSA-1355; genus CAWCAX01. The sequence continues at coordinate 768,773 of CAWCAX010000004.1, read as the reverse complement.
CGGCAGTCCGGCTGTCGGCCGGCGAGGCGGTGCGGCTCGGCAAGGGTCTGCCGACGGCTCGGATCCCGTCCGATGCGGCCCGATTCAGTCGCGTGCTGAATCCCGTTTCGCCGCAATTCGCGGCCAACGCGGCCGCCCATTCGCCGGATGCGCGTTCCAATCAGTTCGGCCAGCCGCCGGTCAGCTTCAGCGAGGATTTTCACGCCGGCACGCCGGGCCTCCACTTGGAACTCGGAATGAAAGGCGGTGCACCCACCGCCGATTTTTCCGGCGGAACCTTCTCTATCTCATCGGGCGAAGGGAGCCGAGTTTACCTAGGCACCCTGGCGACGGACTGCGCGAGCGTGAACTTCGTGTTCGAAGCCACCGCCTTCATTCCGGCGGGAGACAGCCCCTGGAGCGACGCTTTTTTTGGCCTGGGTTCCAGCACGCCCTCGGGCCAGGTGTTCGAACCGTCCGGCCCCAATGTTTTGGCGGTCGTTCGCCTCGACGACAAAACTGCCAACGGATTGGAAACCCGCGATAATGACTTCGTGAATTCAACCCACGCAGCCTCCGGCGTCGTGTTTTCTCCGAAACTTTCCGGCAAGACCGTGCGGCTGCGCATGACTTGGAACGCGAAAACCCAAGCGGCCCTGTTCGAGATCGACGCTGACTATGCGGGCGGCCCGCTGCGTCCAACGTACAGCCTGGCTGTCGACGGGTCGGACAACGAATTCAAACCGTGGAATTCGCAGCTGATTTGCGGCGGTGGCAACGGATTGCGGTTCGACGACATTCGCGTCACGGTGCTGGACGAACCAGCGCCGACCCAGGCACCCGCGGTCAAGCAGCAGATTGCTCGCTGACCGCGACTTTTCGATTCATCATTTCAAACAGGCAACTCGCGTTTTTCTTACGAGCGATGCGTCGGGGTTCAAAGCAGCCCCGGCGAATTTCTGAAGTATCCACCTTTACCGCCAGGAGAAACAGCAGAAGCAAGTAGGCCCTTGGTCGTACGTCCGGCGCTAGTCCCCAACACCGCGCCGCCGTGTGGGCTGGAAGTATAGATTTGTCAGTTAATCACACAATTTTCGCCGCCTTTTAATCAACTGGAGAAATGTCATGCAACGCAATCTAAATCGCAGCTGTGTCGCTTTGTTCGCCGTCGCCGTATTCGCAGTTGCCACGACGTCTCAGGCCACCGTCATCACCCTGACCGGCGGCGACGCCACCGATGGCTGGGTTGCTCCCGCGAGCCCAGTGTTAGCATATAACGTTGGCGGTTTTATCATCCCTGCCGCAACCGAAACAATCCAAGGTATTACGTTCACGGGTTGGCCCTCGGGCACGACCGCGCCGTCTTCGTACTCGTTTGGCGGCTCAGTTAAAGTTACGGGCAATACATCTACCTTCGGAGCCTCGGCTTACACCGCGCCGTCTTACTCGTCCCCAACGGCTAACGATACCGCTATGTCGGCGCTGATGGGCACGATCTTCTACAACTACAACAGCAGTGGCACCGGTCCGTTGGAGATCACGATTTCGGGCCTGACCTCGGGTGCGTCGTACTTGCTAGATGCCTTTACCTTCTCCGACGGCGTCTCACCCCGCGCTAATGAAACCATTACCGTAAATGGCACGCAGACGGACCAGTGGAACATGGTTGGGGGCACGTCGTACCTCGTCGCCGACACGGTTACCGCTCCGTCCGGAAACATCGTGCTCGACGTCTACAACTACAACACCTCTCTTTCCAGCGGAGGAACTCCGATTCTGTCGGGCTTTGCGATCAGCGCTGTGCCGGCGCCGGAACCGTCCAGCGTGGTGTTGCTCGGACTGGGAGCAGCGCTGTTGGCGTGGAAAACGCTCCGCCGCCGCGCCTAGACGCTAGAATGGTTGATGTCTGGAGTCGATTGCAGCGGTTCGGCGAGGTCGGCAGAGTGCCGGCAGTCGCCGAACCGCTGCTGATTGCGCGGCACGGGGCCGCGCCAGCGAGCTGGAGCAGCATGTCGCGCGTTTTGTGGGTACTCATCGTCGCCGGCGGCTCGCTCGTTCTGGGCGGCTGCAACCAGTCCGCATACGACACCACCGATCTCAAAGGACAAATCTGGGTCGACGGAATCCTGCGCCGCCAAAGGCGCCATCACCTTCAGCCCGCTGGAGGCGAAGCATGGCCGGGGCGTCTCCGTGCCGGTCGAGGACGGCACGTACGAAGCCAAGCGGGTTGCCCTGGGCCCGACGCGAGTCAACTTCATGCTGGTGCGAGAAACGGGCAACCTGATCGACAGTCATGGAAAGCAGGTTCCCGAGTTCGTCGAGATCGTGCCGCCGAAGTATATTGGAGGTCTCGACGTCGAAGTGCAGGCCGGTGACTCAACGCGGGATTTCAACCTGGAATCGAAATAATCGCGACCATTCACGCAGCGCAACCGCACGATTCGGCCATGACGCGCAAGCCAGCCACCGCTTTTACCCTGATCGAGCTCTTGGTGGTGATTGCCATCATCGGTATCTTGATCGCGCTGCTCTTGCCGGCGGTGCAGGCAGCCCGCGAATCGGCCCGGCGAAATCAATGCGCCAATAACCTGAAGCAGCTCGGCCTGGCGCTGTTGAACTACGAAAGCGTGAAACATTCCTTTCCGCCGGGGGTCATCGGTAATGGGCCCGACGGCGGACCCGGGCGCGTCAGTTGGACCATCCATCTCTATCCCTTTCTGGAAGAGACCAGCACCTATGCCAACTTCGCATTTCAGTACATCGTCAACTGGACCGCGGCGCTGCCCCAAAATTGCCACGGCCCAAACGCGCCTGTTTCCACGATCATTTCAAGCTTGCAATGCCCGACCGATCCGGCCGTGCAGCTTTGGCAATTCTTCGCCGATCCGCTATGCTTCATCGCCCGCGGCAACTATGCGGCCTTTGCCGGCAACGTGAACCAGGGATCGATGTGGTTGAATAACAACGGGCACCTGGCGGCCGCCTTCGCCTATAACACGCCGGTGAGCATCAAAAAAATCACGGACGGCACGAGCCACACGCTGGCCTTGGGCGAGATGCTCAAGGGACTGGACAATATCGACGACTATCGCGGCTGCTATTTTTGCGACAATTCGCCGGTGCGCTGCTCTTTACACTCTATCCACCCAACTCGCCCAATCCCGACCTGATGTATCCGGGCTGGTGCGATCCGGGTTCGGGCATGAGCCAACCTGCACTCAACTTGCCTTGCACCAGCTCCGGGGGCATCAACAGCCAGGCCGCCGCCGCGCGCAGCGATCATCCCGGCGGAGTGCAGGTGGTGATGTGCGACGGCTCGGTGCAGTTCATCGCCGACGACCTTGGGCTCACCGTCTGGCAGGCTTTGGGCACCATTGCCAACGGCGAGACGGTCACCCTGCCGTAGCGCAGTAGCGGACCGCCGGCGTGCTATTTGGTCTGTGCCCTGGGGTGCACGCTCAAGATCAATTCCACCTCGCCCAGCGGCTCACCCAATTCCGCGACGATCTGGGCACCGGACAACCCCCGGTCGGCAAGGCGGTACACGCGCTCCGTCCGCTGGACCAAAGCAGCCGTGGCCCGGGCCGTGGCCACGCGCTGGTCGATCGAGTCGAGCTCGGGCAAATCGGGCTCCGCTGCGCCCGGCCGGTTGCCCAGCGGTTTGGCATGAATCGTTTCGGTGTCGGACTGCTCGGCAAACCGCTCGTCTTCGGCCCGGCCCAAGCCGCGCTGCCAGAGCCCGACGTGCTCGGCCCGCGCGATCGCCGCCTCCAGCCGCGCGGCGGCCGCGGCGGCATCATGCACCAGTTGCTCGACGATCACGATTTTGCTGTCCAGTCGGCCCAGCAGATCGCGAGACAGTTCGTGCATTTCCACCTCCCAGCGACTCATGGCGCCCGGCGCATCCAGGTGATGGCCGGCCGGCGCATGCGGCCGATGCGGCGGCGGGCTGACGGGCCGCGGCATTTCGAGCCGGCCCCGCCGCTGCGAGCGGCGCAGCAAGACGAAACCAATCAGCAGGGCCCCCATCACGAACAGCACCGTGGGGTTGTCCATCGCGAGCAGCTCCATCGCTCAAGGGGTATTGTGTCTGGCGGTCAAGGAACAAACGCTCTTTGCGCCGCTTCGTAGACGGCTTTCAGCGGCACGCCGTGCTGCTCGGCAATTCGCCGGCAGGACTCGAACTCGGGCGAGAACTTGGGCGGCTCCGGGCCGAACCAGGCCGTGACGCCGTCGACCGGCCCCCACGGCGTTTCCACGGCGCGCGCTTCGCGGCGCAGCGTGCTGCGGCGCACCGCGTGCCGCCGCACTCCCAGGGTACTGGTCTCGCGGAACAGAATCGATTCCATCGATTCGATGTCCGTTTCGCGGCACAGCACACTGAGCATGACCGCCGGCCGGCCCTTCTTCATCTGAATGGGCGTGGTGTAAACGTCCAGGGCGCCCGCCTGCCATAGCCTGCTCGTCGCATAGCCGATCAACTCGCCGCTGATGTCGTCCAGATTGGTCTCGACCACCCAAACTTGCGTGCCGCCTGACGCGCTCGTGGCTTCGCCGACCAGCAGCCGCAGCAGATTGGCCTGCTCCTCCAGATCGCGCTGGCCGGCTCCGTAACCGATGGAGTCGATCCGCATTTCCGGCAGTGGGCCGTACGACTCGACCAGCGTGGCCAGGATCGCCGCGCCGGTGGGCGTGGTCAACTCGAAAGGAACACTGGACGCGGCCAGCGGCACGCCTTTGAGCAGTTCGCCGACCGCGGGCGCGGGCACGCTGCAGCGACCGTGCGCGATCTGCACGAATCCGGTGCCGGTGGGGATCGCCGAAGCTACCACCCGCTGGACGCCCAGCAGGTCCCAGCCGATCGCCGAGCCCACGATATCGGCGATCGAATCGACGGCGCCGACCTCATGGAAATGCACCTTTTGAATCGTGCTGCCGTGAACTTTGGCTTCGGCTTCGGCCAGGCGTGTAAAAATCCGCGTCGCCAGTTCCTTTTGCCGCGCCGAGAGCACGCTGCCATCGATCATGGCCGTGATGTGGTGCAGGTGGCGGTGCTTGTGCTCGGGCTGGTGTTCGACCGTGATCTGGGTCGCCCGGAAGCCCTGCTTCTTGACCTCGGTGGCCACCAGCCGCACGCCGGCGAGCCCGAGCGAATCGATGCCACGCTGAATGACCGCCAGGTCGGCGCCCGCATCGACCAGTGCGCCGAGCGTCATGTCGCCGCTGATTCCGCTGGCACAGTCGAGGTAAGCGATCCGCATGGGTCTTGATTCCCGGGGCGTGATTTTAGCGGTGTCCAGTATACGTCAGGCCGCGCTTGGGGGGCGAGGGCAAGAGCCCCGGCGATTTGCGACTCCCGGACATGCCGAATCGGCCGATCTTCTTTTCACATCGAAGACCTGAACATTGAAGCCAGAAACTCTCAAAGCGGCCTGGGGTAGCCTGCCGCCGCTGCACGATCGGCTAGCGCCGGCCGCGACGGCACTCGGCCGCGCCAACGCTTGATCGCTGCGTAGGGCAAGAGCAAATCATCCACAGATTGCGCAGATTTCACAGATAAGAAAGAACGAGGATCAACGACGGGCTTGTTCCCTAAACCTCTCTCGCCCATTTTGAATTCATTCTCTTCGCAATCCGTGTAATCTGCGTCATCTGTCGACGATTCTTCCTCGTTCTCATTGCCGACCGAGAGACCCACTACTTGCGCTTGCGGCGCTGGGCCCCCTTGCGATGCGGCCGATAGCCGGTCTCCGGCTTTTCGCCGGGACGGGAACGAATGTGATCGCCGGAGCGCTGCTCGCCGAGCGCGTCGTTTGCCCGGCGCCGGCGCTGGTCGAGCGCTTGGCGCGGTGGCCGCTCGGGAATCAGCGCGTCGCAACCGCCGCCGATCAGGTCCTGCCGGCCGGCCTGCTCCAGCGCCTTGCGAACCTCGAAGTAATTCTCCGGCTTGAAAAATTGCATCAGCGCCCGCTGCAACCTCCGGTCGCGCAAATGCCGGGCGATGAAAACCGGCTTTTTGGTGAACGGGTCCAAGCCCGTGTGATACATGCAGGCCGCGATGTCGAACGGGCTGGGAATGAAGTCCTGCACCTGGTCGGGCTGGTAGTGGTTGCGCTTCAGGAACAAGGCCAGGTCGATCATCGAATCCAGCGTGCTGCCCGGATGGCTGGCTATGAAATAAGGGATCAGGTATTGCTGCTTGCCCGCGGCCTTCGAGGCCTGGCGAAATTCCTTGTCGAACTCGACAAAGTCCTCGACGCCCGGTTTTTTCATCAATTCCAGCACGTTGGGGTCGGTGTGCTCCGGCGCGATCTTGAGATGGCCCCCCACGTGATGCGTAACCAATTCACGCATGTACTCGGGACTGCGGCGGGCCAGATCCATGCGAATGCCCGAGGCCACTAACACTTTCTTCACGCCGGGCTCTTCGCGCGCCGCCTGCATCAATTCCACCAGCGGGCCATGATCGGTCCCCAGCAGCTTGCAGATCGTGGGATGCACGCAACTCAGCCGCCGACAGCGGGCTTCGACCTCGGGGCGGTTACAACGCATCTGATACATGTTGGCCGTCGGGCCGCCGATGTCGCTGACGACTCCCTTGAAATCGGGATCGGCCGTCATGCGGCGAATTTCGCCCAGCACCGACTCCTTGCTGCGGCTCTGGATGATCCGTCCTTCGTGGGCCGTGATCGAACAGAACGTGCAGCCGCCGAAACAGCCACGCATGATCTGTACGGAATCCTTCACCACCTCGTAGGCCGGAATCTTCCGGTCGCCGTACGCCGGATGCGGCTTGCGCGTGAAATGCAACCCGTATACCCGATCCATCTCGGCCTCGACCAAGGGCAGCGCCGGCGGGTTGACCACCACGCATTCGCGATCGTGAAATTGCAGCAGCCGCCGGGCGTTGTGCGGATTGGTCTCGTTGTGCGAGATTTTGGTCATTTCGGCGAACGACATTTTGTCGGTCGAGACGGCCTCGAACGACGGCAGCTCGATCGAGCCCTCGCGCGGCGGCGCCTCGCTGGCCCCCAGACGATAGGCCACGCCGCGCATGTCGCGCAGGTCGCGCAGCGACTGGCCCGCAGCGAGCCGCCGGGCAATCTCGATAATGCCCCGCTCCCCCATGCCGAAGACCAACAAGTCGGCTTTGCAATCCAACAGGATCGAACGGCGGACCTTGTCGCTCCAGTAATCGTAATGGGCGATGCGGCGCAGGCTGGCTTCCACTCCGCCGGCGATCACGCTCACGCCCTTATAGGCCTCGCGCGCCCGCTGGCAATAGGCCAGCGTGGCCCGATCGGGGCGGCGGCCGATCTCTCCGCCCGGGCTATAGGCATCGTCGTTGCGCACTTTGCGATTGGCGGTGTAGTGATTGATCATCGAGTCCATGTTGCCGGCGCTGACGGCGAAGAACAGCCGCGGCTGGCCGAACGTGCGCCAAGCGTGGCACGATCGCCAATCGGGCTGGCTCAGGATCGCCACGCGAAAGCCTTCGCTTTCGAGCAGCCGGCCCAAAAGCGCCATGGCAAAGCTCGGATGATCGACGTAGGCATCGCCCGTGACGAACACCACGTCCACTTCGTCCCAGCCGCGAGCGAGCATCTCGGCCCGATTCATCGGCAGCGGCGGCGTGGCCTTGAGGGGCGCCGCTTGCGCCGCGCGCAACGGCATGGCCGGCCGATCGATCACCGGCAGCAGGACGGACAGGCCGGTTGGTGGAGGAGTGGCTGACATGGCGAGCGGTTTGGGTACACAACACAGCCCACGAGTCACGCCCGTGGGCCGAAAGAGCGCTAGTGCGGGCCGTGAAAGCGAAAGGCCGGCAAGGCCCTGCATTGTAGCAGCAATGCGCCGGCGGCGGCTATTGGCGCTCGCGCACGGGCAGACGCGCATTTTTCAGGGGCGTATCCTCGTCCGCGTGGCTGAACCGCCACGAGACGGCCGGCGTGGCGTCGCCGTCGCCCCCGTCGATCCGGATAAGCGTGGTGGCCGTCCAGGTCATCCAGATCAGAACCGCCAGGCCCCAACCGCGCAGGCGCCGGCGGAGTGCGACGGGCCAGGCACAACCAGGTCGCCCAGACGGTGAACACCGCGGGCACGCCGAACATCAACAAGCCGGTCGCGCCGAGCGACTTGTGACAAAAGAATCCGGCGGCCGCGGCCCCGGCCACATTGGCGCAAAACGCGAACAGCCGGTCACCCAGCGGGATTGTGCGATTGGTGAACCACCAGATCCAAAACGCCAGCGCCAGTGCGGCACTGGAGATCACTCTGGCATGGAGGCTGACGAAACTACGACCGTCGATCCAAGGCCACAAGAACGAAACCATCCAATACGTCAGCACGATCACGGCCGCCGGCCAGACGCACGCAGCGGCCGCTCTGAGACCGCTTCCGGCGGAGCCTCATTTTCTGCGGCCGGCTGAACTGCCTGGCTATGCATTGCTTGCCCTTGTTATCCAGCGGACGCAGTCAGGGGCTCGGGCCAATTTCACCGCGTTGATTCGACGATTCGAGCTTTTTTCGACAACTGACGCAACAGCGCTTTGTTTTCAATACGATCAGGAAAGGGGATAAGGGGATCGGGCAGGAGATACGGGGGATGACGAGGAACGAGGGAAGAAAATTTGTCGGATCCAGTCACAACGTCAACGCGAATTCGTTCGTTTTTCATTCTTTATCCTTCTGCCTTCATCCTTTCCGTCCATCCCCCGTATCCCCTGCCTGATCCCCTTATCTCCTTCCAAAAAATCGAGTCACTTTTTCGACCGCCGCGCCCACTGCTCGTCACAGCGGCGCCGGCAGGTCGCGCCGGGCAAAGATCACTGCCGCCAGAAGGTAGCAGCCCAGTCCCAGACCGATCAGCACCGCGTCGTAGCCCAGGCCGCCGAGCAACAGCGTGTCGTTGTCGAAAATCCAAAAGCTCCACGAGCGCCGCGGATCGGCGATCAGTGTTTGCGGCTCGAACGGCGTGAAAAATGAAAAATAAATCAGCCACTGCAACTTGGGCGCCAGCCGCCCGACGACTTTCACGACCATTTCCACCGCATAGAACGCGCCGACCAGGCCTATCGTTCGCCAGCGATAGCGATCGCAGCTCGACACGAGCGTCGTCAGGCCGGCGATGAACATCGCCAGTGCGAACAGGTTCAGAATGCACGGCAAAAACAGCACGGCCGAAACCGGCTCTTCCAGCACAATCGTGGACAGTCCGACGCACGTGCCCAGCCAGGCGCAGGCGCAATCGCGGCCGCTCCCAGAATCGTGACGGCCCCCTGCGTGGCCAGCACGCTGACGCGCCGCACCGGCTGAGCCAAAAGCAACTCCATCGTGCCGCGGCCCACCTCCCCGCTGACCGCGTCGGAGCCCCGGGCGATCGCCCAAACCGTCAGCAATAGGATGACCAGCGGTTCGTCGTAGGCCACGGCGATCCGTCCGGCGGGCGTGGCGATCTGCTCGAACGGCACCGGCGACAATCGTTCCCATTGTGACGGGAGCAGATTCAGGATCAGTTTGAACTGCCCCAACGGCAACTGGCTGACGAGCCACACGCGCAGCCACTGGAAGGCAAACATCAGCGCCGCGCAGCCGGCCAGCAGCCAGCGCGACTCGAAAAAGTTTTTCTTCCACAGTGCGCGGTTCATGATCCATTACCGGCGTGAAATCGATCGTACACGGCTCGCAGCCCGATCGGCTCGATCTGTACTTCGGCCAAGGGAAGCGTGGCCAGCCAACCCAAGAGCGGCGAAAGCTCGCCCGGCGTCTCGATGGTCAAGCTGCCAGCGCCCGTGGCCTGGACCGTAACTTGCCCGTCGAGGTGCGCGGGCAGCGGCCCCAGCGGGCCGGTGAGTTGTGCCCGGATGCGGTGTTGGCGGCGCAGCTGGTTCATGATTTGCGTATGCACCAGCTCGCCGCTGCGCAGGATCGCGACGCGGTCGCAGGCCTGTTCGGCCTCGGAGAGCACGTGCGACGAGAAGATCACCGTGCGGCCGGCGGTCTTGGCTTCGGCTACCAGGGCGATCACGTCGCCGCGCACCGTGGGATCGAGATTGGATGTCGGCTCGTCCAGGATCACCAGCGGCGTCTCGGCGGCGAGTGTGACGGACAGGGCCAGCTTTTGCCGCATGCCGGTCGACATGGACGCCACCTGCCGGGATAAATCGAGGCCCAGGCGATCGGCGACCGCCGTCCCCCGCTCCGATCGCGGCGGGGAGCGCATCTCGGCAAAAAAGCGGAGCACATCGTGCCCGTTCATCTGGCGGAACAGTCGCGCCTCGCCCGGCAGATAGGCCACGCGCCGATGTACGGCCAGGGCCTGTCGATAGCAGTCGAGCCCGTCGATGTGAGCCTGACCTGCGGTGGGGCGCAGAAAGCCCAGCAGCAAACGCAGGAGCGTGGTCTTTCCGGCGCCGTTGGGACCCAGCAGGCCGAACACCTCGCCGCGATGGATCGAGAGCGTGCAGCCCGCCAGCGCGGTGAAGTTGCCGTAACGCTTGGTCAACAGATAGGTTTCTACGTGCACGCCGGCGCTTTGGCTAAACCATGTTCAAGGCGAAGTGCCGGGGATACGACACGCCAGGGCGTCGGCCGTCCGCCGCAGCGCCGGCTGCTCTATTATTGGCGCTGGCGACAATCGGGCAATGAGGCCCCCGGCCCGCAAGACGCGAGGGCCCAATTCGCCGGGCATCGGGGCCGGCGGGGCTTTACCGATTAAACAAGAACGCCGGGCTATTGATCAACGCCCAGGCCAGGTCTTGCGCTCCCAGCAAACGCTTGTCGTGCGTCAGGTTGGCGCTGTTGGCCACGATCTGATTCAGATCGTTCCACTTGCCGTCCAGCGAGCGGAAATAGTGCGCCAGTTCGGCCTTTTGCTCGGCCGTCCGCTGGTCGGCGGCGATGCCGAGGATCGCCACCACGGCGGCGGGCGGGATCTGTCCGGCCAGCGGGCGGGGCGACGTGGTGACGCTCAGCCGGAACTTGCCCAATTGATGCATTCCGTCGCCGTATTGCTGGTCGAGGGCGAATGTGAGCACCGCGCCGCCAGGAAAGTTGACGTCCTCGCGCGTCTCGAAAACGGCGGAGTGCGGCTTGCCCGCGAACGCATTGATGGCCCAGCCGGTGCCAGGATTGCCATCGATGGCGCCGACCACTTCGAACGAGGGCTGGCTGACATCAGCGGTGGCGTTTTGCAACGTCACCGGCACGGTCTTGGCCGGGTCCGACTTGGCGGCGGCGGACACGCGCAACTCGGTGAGAACAAAGTTGCCGTTCGGCGCCCGGCCGGGTCCCTGCATCGGCAGCTTGGGATCGGTCGAGCGCCTCCAGGCGGATCCCGGTGATGCCTACCAGGTCGGTGGCGGCGGTGATCGTATAGACGATCCTGCTTGTTGTTCCCCTCGACCAGGATCGAGCCGTCCGGCTGCGCGGCAAACGTCGCTCCCGCGGACGATTTCATTTCGCCGGGCACCAGCGGCGTCCAGGCGGCGGCGCCTTGCGAAGCTTCCCATTGGGGTTGCTTTGTGTCGAGTTCGACTTCGTAGGCTTGCAGGTTGGCCACGTGCTGGGCGTGTTCGTCGTCGGAACCCCGCAGGGCCTTGACCCCGGCGTCGATTTCGGCCGGCGTGGCCGGACGGCACAGAATCCGCAGGAACATGGTTTCGATGACTTTTTTGTCGTCCGGCTCGCTGGCCACGAGCCGGGCCAAGGCGTTATTGCCGGATCGGCAATCGCTTCGGCGATGGTCGGGCCGTTGACCAGCGTCATGATCGGCCCCAGCATCATGCCGCTGGAGCGCTCGCACTCGCACGAGCTTTCGCGCGCCGGGCGGCCGAACAACTCGAAGAATCCGCTCGGCAGCGTCAGCCCCACGTCGGGCAATTGGGCGGCGCGATAGCCCGCGGGCACGCCCGGCAAACGGCTCTCGGAGCCGGTTGCGCGCTCGATCGTGTCGTACAGCACTTCGGCCGGCAATCGGCGGGCGATGGCGTGCGAGAAGTTGATGTCGTCGTCCTGGTTCCACTTGTTGGTGACGATCGAGGCCTGGTAACTCCGCGATTTGCAAATCGTGCGCAGAATTTCCTGCGTGTTGAATGCCGGAGCCCACGAATTCTTGCGTCAGTCGATCCAGCAATTCCGGATTGCTGGCCGGATTGCCGGCGCGGATGTCGTCGATCGGATCGATGATGCCCTTGCCGAACAAATATCCCCATAGGCGGTTGACGAAGCTGCGGGCGAAATACTGGTTGTCCTTCGAGGTGATCCACTTGGCCAACTGTTCGCGGCGGGTGGCCTGGGGCCGCGGCCAGATCGGCGTGCTGGTAGGGAAACGAGGGGCGCTGCCACCTTGCCGGTGCCCAGATGGATCACTTCGCCGCTGCCGGTGTCGTAGATGTCTTCGATCAGGGGTTTGCCGCCTTCGACGTCGGTGCCGCCGAGTTTCTGGCCGCCGCCGGCCGGGTCTTCCTTGCGGCCGACCTGCGCGAAAAACGCCGCCAGATGGTAATACTGCCCTTGCGTCCAGCGCTCGAACGGATGGTCGTGGCACTTGTTGCAGTTGAACCGCACGGCCAGGAACAACTGCGTGGTGTTTTCCATCGTGTCTTCGGGCGTCCGCAGCACTTTGTAATAGGCGGCCGGCGGGTTTTCGACGTTCGAGCCGCTGGCCGTCAGAATCGCATAGGCGAACTGGTCGTAGGGCATGTTGGCCGCCACCGCCTGCTTGATCCAGCCGCGCAGGGCGGAACGAGCCTGCCTCGCCCAGGAACTTGCGATTGACTTGCAACAAGTCGGCCCACTTGTTGGCCCAATGCTCCACGTAGTCGGCACTGCCGATCAAGCGGTCGATCAACTCGTCGCGTTTGATCTTCGTGTCGCGCGGGTCGGACAAAAACGCTTGCAAGTTCGTCGACCGTGGGGGGCACGCCGGTCAGGTCGAGATAAACGCGGCGAACGAACTCGGCGTCGTCGCACAGATCGCTGGGCAGCGATTTGACGAGCTTGAGCTTGTTGTAGATCAGCTCGTCGACGAAATTGTTGGCCGGCGGATTGCTCCACTGGTAGCCGTCGCGATCGCCCATCACGGTGAGCGTGGTCACGCTGTACGCGCCTTCGTACCGGGCCAGGATCGGCGCCTCGCCGCGGCGAACGGTCGTCACCAGCGCCGAGCTTGTTGATCTCGGCCACTTCGGTGTTGCCGCTCTCGACGAACGCCTCGAGCGACACGTCGCGCACCGCGCCGTCGGCGTACGTGGCCAGCACGCGCATCTGCTGCGTGATGCCCGGCTTGGCCACGATCGGGTTTTTCGGCCAGAGCTCGATCCGGGCGACGCGCGGGGCGTCGAGATCGAGCTTCACGCCGTCGGCAATCCAGGACCGCAGCAGCTTGTAGTACGGGTGCGTCCTGTTGGGTCAGCACTCCGCCCACGTGCGGAATCGAGCCCGAGGCCTTGAGCAGCATCAGGCTCTGATCGGGCGCCGCCCGGTTGAATCGCCGGCCGGCGATGTCGTCGGTCAGCGCGCGGTGATCGAACAGCGGGTCGTAGCCGCGCAGCGAGAGCTTGAAGCCGTTCTTGCCGTTGAGCGAGCCGTGGCAGGTGCCCGCGTTGCAACCCATCTTGCCCATGGCCGGCACCACGTCGCGGACGAAACTCACCGCGTAGGGAGCCGCCAGTCCCGCCACTTTGACCGGCACCGTCAACGATTTGCCCGCCACGTTCCAGGTCAACTGGCCGGCCCCGTCGGCCTTGGGCCGCACCACGCCCGTGGGCGAGACCGTTACCAGTTCGGCACTGCCGGCGACCTCGGCCATGCGCGTCAGGTCGATTTGCTCGCCGCTGGCCAGACGGCCGGTCAGCAGCACCTGGGCGTAAGCGTACTGGCTGCCGAGTTCGATCGATTGCGGCTGCACTTCGATGGCGGCGATTTCGATCCCGGCCGGGAGAGCTTCTTTTGGCTTGGCTGCCGGATCCGCGGCGGCGGCCAGTGCGGCGCACGCGAGCGATGCACCGATTCAGTGCGGTCCGCGTTGCAGCGGCGTGGATTGCCAGATATCCGGTGCTGCGATCGTTGCTTCGGTTCATGCTCTTGGATCCGTGAGAGTTGTGTGGTTATCCGAATCACGGCTAGTTGCTCGCCGCGGCGGCCACCTTGCCCGGGCCGAGCGGAGCAGGGGCAAATTCTCGAATCAAGGTTCCCGATTCGGCATCGTACAGGCGAACCATGCCGTCGAACCCGGCCGCAGCGAGAACTTTGCCATTGGAGGAAAAGCTGACGGTAAAAATTGCGCCTTGCTGCGGCAATTTGTGCAGCAGCTTGCCGCTTTCGGTTTCGTAAATCCGCACTTCGCCGGTCCCGTCCGAGCTGCTGCCCACGGCAAATCGGCTGCCGTCGGCATTGAAGGCCACGTCGTAAATCCGGCCCGGCACCGCCTCGTAGGCTTTGATCAGGTTGAAGTCGTCGCCGATCTGCCGGGCTTGCGTGCGGATCATCTTATAAATCTTGGGTACGCCGTCGGCCCCGCCGATCAGCAGTTCGTCCTTTTGCGGATGCCGGTCGACCGCTTCCAGGCCGCCCTTGAGCGCCGCCGGGCGTGATGCTGGTGATGTTGTCCACGAACCGCTGGGTGGCCACCTCGATCAGTTTCATCGAGCGGTCGCGGCTGACCGAAATGACGTACGTCGAATCTTTGGAAAACACGGTGTCGAGCACCCAGTCGCTGTGGGCACCCTGAAACAGCACTTGTTTGCCGGTCGCGGCGTCGATCGCTCGTACCGTGTTGTCGGCGCAGCCGAACGCAACCTTCGAGTTGTCGCCCGACCAGCTGGCGCCGTACACCGTGTCGTACGTGACTGGCACGGCGATTCGCAGCTTGCGCTCGGCGACGTCCCATATCTGCACTTCGCCCAGCCGGCCCGGCGAGCCGCCGGTCACCGCCAGCGATTTGCCGTCGGGCGAAAAGACCGCCGACTCGATCCGTTCCGACTGGCCCACCAGACGGGCCAGCAAGTTCCGAACCGTCTGCCTTGTAGAGCAGAACTTCGTGATAACCGGAGATGGCCAGCAGGCTGTCGTCGGGCGAAAAGTCGAGCGACGTGATCACCGGCGCCGCTTCGTACGTGGGCGGGTGCTGCATGTCGATCACCGTGCGCACCGACATCGGCGTGTCGTCTCGGGCCCCTTCGGCGATCCACTGGCGGATCAGCTTGATCTGGGTTTCGGACAGCGGGTCCTTCTCCTTGGGCATCTCGGCTTTGCCGTCCTTGGGCGTGATTTGGGCCAGCAGATTGCTGGCCTCGGGCTTGCCCGGCACGACGGCCGGCTGGCCGCTTTCGCCCCCTTTGAGCAAGCCCTCGAAGTTGGTCATCACCAGCTCGCCCATCGGCTTGGCCGGCTGATGGCAGCCCTGGCAATTGGTCTGGAAGATCGGCCGCACGTCGCGGAAGTAGCTGATCGCCCGCGGCGAGCCGGTTCTTTCTTCTCGTCGGCCGCCAGGCAGGTGGCAGCACGACCACCAGCAGCGCGCCCGCGCATGGCATACGTGGCAATGGCTTTAAGCGTTTCTACAAGCGGACCGCCGGCGTCGAATCATCGATCTAGACCCTAATCGAGAACGAGAATAACACGGTTACGGCGTGGGAGCGTCCGATGCGAATAATGAGCAGGCAGGAGCGATCTCAGGCAGGCGCGGGAACCAAGGCCGGCGCCGCGGCTCGGTTGCCGGCCGGGCGTCTACCAATAAATTGAATATAACAGCCGTTCGGCTCCGGTGGCAAGGAAAAACCGGCTGCCAAAACACCGTCTCCGGGGCGGAAACTCCCCGCCGCCGCGTGGGCCCTCGCCTTCCAGCGAGTAAATTGAGGGCTGGCGGCCACAACACCTTCACGTCCAGTGGATCTCGAAAAACCGATGACCGCTTCTCGCCAGCCGGCCGATTGCTGGTTTCTCACCGGTCCGACTGCCGGCGGCAAGACGCAGGTCGGCATCGAGCTGGCACGCCGCTTGAATGCCGAAATCGTGTCGCTCGACTCGATGGCCCTGTTCCGGGGCATGGACATCGGCACCGCGAAGCCCAACCGCGCCGAGCGAGCCGCCGTCCCGCACCATTTGCTCGACGTGATCGAGCCGGCCGAGGAATTCAGCGTTGCCCGCTATGTGGCCGCCGCCGAGCAACGGGTCGACCAGATTACGCGGCGCTGGCGCGAAGTGCTCTTTGTCGGCGGCACGGCGCTTTACTTGAAGGCTTTGCTGAGAGGCTTGTTCGTGGGCCCGCCCGCGGATTGGGCCTTGCGCGGCGAACTGTCCGAACTGGCCGAGCGCAGCGGGTCGCAAGCCTTGCACGAGCGACTTGGCCAAGATCGATCCGGTCTCCGCGGCGCGGCTGCCCGCCGCCGACGTGCGGCGGATCATCCGCGCCATCGAAGTGTACGAAAAGACCGGGCAACCGATCAGCCACTGGCAGCAGCAGTTCGATCGGGCGCGGCCGGCCGGAGAGTGCCGGGTCTTCGTGCTCGATTGGCCACGGGCCGAACTCTGTGAGCGCATCGATCGCCGCGTGGAGGCCATGTTTGCCGACGGACTGGTCGAGGAAGTGCGAGGCCTGCTCGCCGCGGGCGGCCGCCTGAGCCGCACCGCGTCGCAGGCCGTGGGCTATCGCGAGGTGCGCGAGCACCTGGCCGGCCGGCTCCGCCTCGACGAGGCGATTGGCCTGGTCAAGACGCGGACCCGGCAATTCGCCAAGCGGCAGCTCACCTGGTTTCGCAGCTTGAGCGAATGCAGGATGGTGCCGGTCAGCGGATCGATCGATCCGGCCGCGATTGCGGAGCGGATCGTCGAAATGGCCGGCGCCGGTTGAGCCCATCGGCGGCCCGCCAGGGAGCACCGACGGTTTTTTGCTTGCAAGCCCTTGCGGCCGGCCCCCGCCGGCTGCCACCGGCGGGCTTAACAGAAAGAGCGCGCGCTGCGCGGTCGCACGTTTCCCGCTGCGGCGGCGACGCGCGGCTTCAATCCGAAGGAAACGGCACAGGCTCGCCGTTGATTTCGCTCAGGGCGTTGCGTGCGGCGCGCTGCTCGGCTTCTTTTTTGTTGCGGCCCCAGGCGCCCTGGTAGCGCGAGCGGCCGATCTGCGCCGCGATCTTGAAGCACTTGCTGTGGTCGGGCCCCTTTTCGTCGAGCAGGTTGTAGGTGGGCGTCGAGCCGTTTTCGCGCTGCGCCAATTGCTGCAACAGCGACTTGTAATTGCCCCCCAGTTCGCCGGTGGCCGCCAGTTCGATTTCCGGATCCATGTAGCGCGCGATGAATTCGCGCGAGGCCGGGTCGCCGCCGTCGAGATAGATGGCCGCGATCAGCGACTCGAAGACGTCGGCCAAAAGCGACGGCGGAACGCTGGGATGCGTGGTCATGCCCTTGCCGAGCACGAGAAACTCTTGCATGCCCAGCGCCTCGCTGATTTTAGCGCAGGTCTGCCGGCTGACGACGACCGATTTGATCTTGGTCAGGTCCCCTTCGAGATACTCGGGATACTGGGCGTAGAGCAGTTCGCAGACGACCGCTCCCAGGATGGCATCGCCCAAGAACTCCAGCCGCTCGTTCGAAGCCAGGCGATGCTGCGCGCCCGAGGCATGCGTCAGCGCGGCGCCGAGCAGCGACTTGTCTCGAAACACGTAGCCGATGCGGCGTTCGCAGCGTTCGAATTTATCGAGCTGCTCCGGCGTAAACGTCTGGCGTACGGTACGCGACATGAAAGGGATTCCCCAGGGTACGAAATCGCCGCAGAATTCAAAAAAACACCGGCGCGGCGAACCGCCTTGGGGCGTCGGTGGCGAAGCAGGATGCGCGCCACCGACGCTCCAACGGTTTCCGCAATAATCACTTATCGAAGCGACTTAAACCTAGCCGTGTACAGTATTTTTGTCAATTGGAGAATGTCGCGTCAGATGGTGGGGCACGACGCCCGTTGCGCGGCCGCCTTGGCTCCGGGCGGATCGGCACGGAATATTCGTTCGCTTTCGAACGACCCGGACGAACAGCCCGCGAACCACCTGCGTAGGGGTTACTAGGGCTCGGCGAGCTCCGGCGAGCACTACACGCAAATCTTTCGCCTGAACATTCTGTTTTCCCAAGGAGGAGTCGACGCATGTCTCTGCACTTCAAAAGTTCACGAGCTCTCGTCGCGGCCGCGCTGATCGGGGCCATCGGCCTCGGCACCGCTTATTGGCAAGCCCGAGCGGTGGGTCAAGAGGAAAAGCCGGTCATCAAGCAACAGCAAGTCCATCAGGCCGAGCAGCTGTCGGCCGCGTTTCGGCATGCGGCCGAAGTCGCCATGCCCAGCACGGTGACCATTCGCAGCAAAGCGAAGGCCCACGCGATTACCAAGAAGGGCCACGGCCCGCACGAATCGGGCCAATCCCTTCAAGGGAACCCCGTTCGAGGGTATGTTCCCTGACGGTTTGCCGGACGGAATGGAATTCGGACCGCAGCAATCGCCCGGGCACGAGGGCATGGGCACCGGGCGTGATCGTCGATAAGTCGGGCATCGTGCTCACGAACAATCACGTGGTCAAAGGCGCCGATGAAGTGACCGTACACCTGGCCGACGGACGCGAATTCAAGGCCGAGGAAATCAAGACCGATGATCAGACCGACCTGGCCGTGCTGCGCATCCACGGCGCGGGCAGCTTGACGGCCGCCACGCTTGGCGATTCCGACCAGATGCAGATCGGCGACTGGGTGCTGGCCGTCGGCAATCCGTTCGAGTTGGAACAGACCGTCAGCGCAGGCATCATCAGCGGCAAAGGACGCGAGTTGGGCTCGGTCCAGCGCTCCAAGTTCTTGCAGACCGATGCGGCCATCAACCCGGGCAATTCGGGCGGACCGCTGGTGAATCTGGAAGGGGAAGTGATCGGCATCAATACGGCCATCGCCACCAATACCGGCGCGTACCAGGGCATCGGCTTTGCCATCCCCTCGAACCAGGCCAAATGGGTGATGAACCAGTTGATCAAGAAGGGCTCGGTCGAGCGGGCCTACCTGGGTGTCAAGATCCAGGATGTGCAGCGCGGCGTGGCCGAGAAGCTGGGCGTAAAGCACGGCGAAGGCGTTCTGGTTGCCGAGGTGATGCCCAACTCGCCGGCTTCCGCGGCGGGTTTCAAGGAAGGGGACGTAGTGACGGAATTCAACGGCCACAAGATTCACGGGCCGCGTGACTTGCAAGAGTTCGTCGAACGCGTGCCGCTGGATTCGCACGAAAAAGTGACGGTGGTCCGCGACGGCAAGAGTGTAACGCTTGACGTGGTTCCCAAGGCCCTGCCGAAGGACGTGGCCGGCAGCGAACGCAGTGCTCCCGCCCAGGACGATGGGGATCCGTCGACTAGTAGCTTCAAGAGCAGCATGCTGGGCATCGAAGTCACGGATGTGACAGCCGAAGACGCCGAATCGCTTGGCTTCAAGGGTCACCAGGGCGTGTTGATCGCCAAGGTCGACCCGGACGGTCCGGCGGCTGCCCAAGGATTGCGGCCCGGCATGCTGATTACCAAGGTCGACAAAAAGCAGGTCAAGAGCGTCGAGGAGTTCGAGTCGGCCTTGCGGCATGAGTCGCTCAAGGAGGGCGTGCTGCTGTGGGTTCGCTCGAAGGCCGGCAACCAACTGATCGTGGTGCAAGAGTCGCGGCAGTAAAAAACGACGAGTTCGGCACAGAGTCGAGCCGAGGTAGGGCGCTGAAACATTCAGCGCCCTATTTTTTGCGCCCCCGGCAGCCAGGACCGTTTCGCACCGCGGCCGCTGCCCGCTTCGGCGGCCGCGATTGCCCTGGCCCAGGGGCCCCCGGGATCGGATGGGGCGGATTCGACGGGCATGAATTTTTGACGGATGACGGCCTACGGATGCACTGCTACACTCGGCGAAAGACGAATCACGACCTGCCTGAGCCCGCACCGATGACCAATACACTCTACTTGCCCGAGTTGCGGGAAATGCTTGCCGACAACAATCTCGAAGAAATGCGCGAGTTCTCGGTCGCTTTGCATCCGGCCCGGACCGCCGAGTTCATGGAAGGGCTCACCGCGGCCGAAGCCTGGACCATTTTGCAGCAGGCCGACCCATCGACCCGGGCCCAGATTTTCGGCTATCTGGACCGCGACAAGCAAGTCGAAATCATCGAGTCCAGCGATCGGGCCGAAATCGGCCAACTGATCGGCGAACTGCCGGCCGACGATCGCGTCGACATTCTCAAGGCGGTCAATCCGGAAGTGGTCGAGCGGCTGCTGCCGTTCGTTCCGGCGCTCGATCGGCGCGACATCCTGCGCCTGCGGTCCTATCCGGAAGGGACCGCCGGCGCCATGATGACCACGCAGTTTGCCCGTCTGCCGGAAGGCTTGACGGTCAAGCAGGCGTTGGATCACGTGGCCAAACAGTCGGAAGAACTGGAGACGATCTACTACATTTACATCGTCGACGACGAGGACCATTTGCGCGGGCTGGTTTCGGCCCGACAACTGGTGTCGGCGCTGGGCAAGCCCAACTTGCTGCTTGACGAATTGATGGACCGCGAGCTGGTCACGGTCGACGTGGCGGACGATCAGGAGCAAGTGGCGCAAAAGGTCGCCAAGTTCGACTTGCACGCCATTCCGGTGGTCGACGAAGAGCACCACATGTTGGGCATCATCACCCACGATGACGTGATCGACATCGTGCGTCAGGAGGCGACCGAGGACGTTCACCGCTTGGGGGCCGTCGATCCGCTGATCGAAGATTATCTCGAGGCCAATTTCACCACCATTTGGCGCAAGCGAGCGGTCTGGTTGTCTTGCCTGTTCGTGGCCGAGTTGTTCACGTTTACGGCGCATGGCGCATTTCGACGATGCCATCCACGCCGTGATGGTGTTGGCCCTGTTCGTGCCGCTGGTGATTTCCACCGGCGGCAACTCGGGGTCGCAAGCCGCCACGCTGATTACCCGGGCCATGGCCCTGGGACAGGTGACTATGGCCGACTGGTGGCGGGTGCTAAGGCACGAATTGATGATGGGCCTGGCGCTCGGATGCACGCTGGGAGCGATCGGCTTTCTGCGGGCCTTGATGACACCGGTCAAGGTGCTCGAACACGCGGATCGCTGGATGGTGGCCCTGGTGATCTCGCAGGCCGTGGCGCTGATCTGCCTGTGGGGCACGCTGGTCGGCTCGATGCTGCCGCTGATTTTCAAGCGCATGGGTTTCGACCCCGGCTACGCTTCCAGCCCCTTCGTGGCCACGTTTGTCGACGTGACGGGGATCGTGATCTACTTTTCGATCGCCCAAATCTGGCTGCTGTGAAGGGCGCTCTAAAAATCCGGCGCCGCGTGCCCGACGTACAGCGACAAGACCTGGCTTTGCACTTTGATCGCCCGGATCAAAATCCAAATCTGCTCGGGCGTGAACTGCTTCGGGTCGCTCTGGGCCAACCGCTCCAACTCGTCGGTCATGGCGGCGTGCTGATCGGTGGCCGCCTGGATCCGCAAGCCCGCGTCGTGCCAGGCTTGGGCGAGGACTGCCTCGTCGGCCAGGGTCTCCAGGTCGTCGGCCGAGTTGCTCAGCAGCAAGCAGAGTCGCGCCACGTCGCGTGGCAATGCGGCTGGCTGGATCTGCTCGATCCGTGCGGCCAATTGTTGACAGTTCATGGCGGGCATCTCGCGGCCGATACGTGGTGGCGCATCAACGACCGCAAGTGCCCAAGGATCGACTCGACGGCGCTGCGCCCGATAACAAAATCTAGCACGGTGCCGGTCCCTGGCTGGCAATCGTTCCAGACCGCGGCCCCGCTGCCGTGCTGGCCGGCCGCGCGCTGCGCAGATGAGAGCCGTTTTAGCGATTGTGCCGGCGCAGAAGCCGGCGTCGGAGTTGGAGAGCGATGTGACCGATAAGCGGCCAATCGTCCTACTGCCCAATCTCCTCAGGGCTGGCGGCGTGGCGCAAGCGGTGCAACCGGCGCTCGGCTTCTTCGATCAATTCGATCAAATGATCGATCGCCCGCTCTTTAGCGTCGGCAAATGAAGAAAATCCGATCGACAATTCGCCAGGATGGGGTTCGGCCGTGTGAATCAAGGCCGGCAACGGAGCCAGCAGGACGTGATAGGTTTCGACCTGTGTTTCGAGCGCGTCGGGCTTGCTCTTGCTGCGGGCAGCCGCTTTGACCGCCTTGAGGTTGCCTTTAGATGCTTTGCCGGCTTTGAGGCCCTTTGAGGCTTTGGTTGCAGCGCCGGCTTTGGGTTCATTGGCAATGGCGGTTGATTTTGAGGCCGCCGATTTGGGGGCTTTCGCTTTTGCGGCCTTGGGTGGCTTTGTTTTCTGAGCCATGATGCGATCTCTCTCCGGTGCGAAGCGGAATTGTCGGGTCGCTAAATTAGGTACGAATTTCGCCCGAGATGCAAGCGCTGCGACAACAAAACAGGCCCGTCCGGCGCACGGTCGCCCCCGCATCGCGATTTGTCAGTCCGGCAGTAGAAATTGCGGCAAACGAGCCACTTTGCCCTGCCGATTGATGCAGGCCACGGTGCTCCTACCCGCGGCCAGAAGTTCCTGCTCGCGAAATACTTCGTAGCGGTGTTCCACCCGGGCGCCTTTGGCCGACACGGTGGTCGTGCGGACCGTCAACAGGTCGTCGTAGCTGGCCGGAAGATAATACTGACACGTGATTTCGGAAACGACCAGCAAGTAGCCGGCTTCTTCCAGCCGGCGGTAGTCGAACCCGGCCGCCCGCAAAAGTTCGACCCGACCCTGCTCGAAATAGGTGAAGTAATTCGCATGGTGGACGCGCCCCTGGGCGTCGGTTTCCTGATAGCGGACCCGAATTTGAATCTCGTGCTGGGCGATCAATCGGAAACTCCGCGGATAAATTCAAAACCTCAACCTGGCAAACGCACGACGACCCGTCCCATCACGCCGCCCGGCCAGGATCTCGGCAATCCATCGATCGAGCTGGGCTAATTCAATCTCCTTGGCGAGCGTTTCCAGTCCGGCCGGCTTCCAGCTTCCGGCCAGCCGGCTCCAGATCGCCACTCGCTCGTCGTGCGAGCGCCAGGCCGAGTCGATGCCCACCAGGCTGACTGCACGAAGAATAAACGGAAATACAGTCAGCGGCAATTCCGCGCCTCCCACCAATCCACAGGCCGCCACGCAGCCGTTCAAGTGCAGGGATCGGAGGATGGTGGCCAGCGTGTTGCCTCCCACGGTGTCGACCGCGCCGGCCCAGCGACCGGGCAACAGCGGCTTGGGGGACCGGTCGTCGACCTCGGCGCGGCCGATGACTTGGCGCGCTCCGAGCTTGCCCAGGAATTGCTGCGCGGCCGGTTTGCCGCTCACGGCGACCACCGAGTAGCCCAGCTTTGACAACAGGGCCACGGCCAGCGAGCCCACGCCGCCGGTGGCTCCGCTGACTACCACGTCGCCCGATGCCGGCAGCACGCCCCGCTCGTGCAGCGCCGCGACGCACTGCGCGGCGGTGAAACCGGCCGTGCCCAGAATCATGCTTTCGCGCAGCGACAGTCCGGCGGGCAGCCCGACCGGCCAATCGGCCGGCACGCGGATGTACTGCGCATAGCCACCCCAATGATTGCAACCCAAATCGTAGCCGCTGACGATCACGTCGTCGCCGACCCGAAATCGGTCGGACTGGCTGGCGATGACCACGCCGGCCGCGTCGATGCCCGGCACGTGCGGATATTTTTTCGTGACTCCCGGATTGCCGGAAGCGGAGAGTGCATCCTTATAATTCAGCGACGAGTAGCCGACGCGAATCGTCACTTGGCCGGGCGGTAAGTCTTCGATCGGGCGCCGCTCGACGGTCCCCTGGGTTTTGCCTTCGGCGTCCTTGGTGACCAGAAAGCACTGGAAATCGGACGGAATCGCGGAGTCTGCCGATATTGGAGGCACGGTTTCGAATCGTCGGAAGGCCGATGTTTGCCGGAAACAGTCATCAACCTAAACCGCCAGCGGAACCTTGGCAAACTGCCTGCGCCGGCCGTGGCGCTCCGACTCGCCGCCGGCCGGTTTGACACCCTTCGCAGCCCTCCTATAA
Organism: uncultured Planctomycetaceae bacterium; assembly: GCA_963793635.1. Lineage (GTDB taxonomy): Bacteria > Planctomycetota > Planctomycetia > Pirellulales > PALSA-1355 > CAWCAX01. The sequence continues at coordinate 744,751 of CAWCAX010000004.1, read as the reverse complement.
TTCCGTATCGCAATTTGCTCAGGATGTCGGCCTGACGCAGAGAAAATCAACCCATCAGCCGGACTGCGGGAGATCGATGTCATGGGCAAACAAGTTTCCGAATTCACAGACGAGAATTTTCGCGAAGAGGTGTTGCAATCGTCGAGCCCGGTGTTGGTCGACTTCTGGGCGCCGTGGTGCGGTCCTTGCCGGTTGATTACCCCCGTGGTCGAAGAACTGGCGGCTGAAAATGCCGGCACGGTCAAGATCGGCAAGATCAATATCGACAACAGCCCCGGCGCCGCTCAGACCTACGGCGTGATCAGCATTCCCACGCTGATGATTTTCAAGCAGGGGGAAGTGGTGGAGCGTTTTGTCGGCGTTCAGCCCAAAGCCCGCCTGCAAGAAGCGCTCGACGCCGTAAAGGTTTGAGCGGGGGGTAGCGGGCCGCGTTCGTTTGACCTGGCGATGTGGCAGTCCCTCGCCCGAGTGTGCGCCGGCATCGAGGGTTCGCCGGTATCTGGCCCATCAGCGGCCAAGCAGCCGCACGAACTCGTCGGTGGTCAGACCCGCATCGGCAATGATTCGTCGCAGAGTGCCTTGCCGGATCTGTTTGTGATCTGGAACCACGACCGTTGCATGGGGTTCACTACGGCGAAGGACCATGTGGCTGCAGCGCTGGCGGCGGAATACGAATCCCGCACGCTCCAAAGCGGTCCTTACTTCTCGGCCCGAAAGGTCAGTAGGAAGTTTGGTCACGGGCGTCCATGCTCATGCGGCATCGACCTCGACGAACTCCTTGCCGACCTCGGTGGGGACAGGGTCGCCGGCGTCGCGGCAGTCGGCTATATAAAGCGCGATTGCGTCCTGGATGTTGCTTAGGGCTTCCGCGCGGGTGTCCCCCTGGCTGACGCACCCTGCCAGCGCTGGCACGCTGGCGACGTATCCTCCGTCTGGTTCTTGCTCCAAAACGACCGTGTAGCGCATCATGAATTCTCCGTTTTGCCGCCTGAATCAGCTCGCTTCCAGAAGTATAGCCCTTGCCTCTGGGAAGCTCCATCTAACCCGATCATTTATGGATCGCAGATCATGGCATACCCGGGCACGAGCCCCCTCGAGTTTTCCGAGCCAAGGATTTGATCGGCCGGGGTGGCAGGAGCAAGTAAATCGACGCGCCCTCGGCTGGAACTGGCTTGTGCTAAGGGCGTCAGTTGACACGACCCACTGGTCCGTCCGCACAAATTCGCCCATCTCTTTCGAAACTGCGCAGCTTATCAACGAGGTACAGCCGAAGTCCCAGGCCAGCCGATTGCCCTCAGTTTTGCGCAAGCCCCTGCCGATTATAGAAGCTGGACCGACCTTGCCGGTTAGAACGGATTCTCCATCCCGGCGGCGGTCGCTTGACGTTTCTCATTTCGCTCTTCGCAGGGACGCCTATTCGCCATGAGTAAGCCCAAGCGGCAAGCCCGAACCTCGGACAAACCCAAGCGCAGCCCGGACAATCCCCCGGTCAAACATGCCCTGACCACGACGCGGGTCGATCCGCCGCACGTCTTGGCCGAATCGGCATCCCCGGCGGCGAGTGCCGCCGAAATCGAAGCTTTGCAATCGTCCAACGAATCGTCGAGCCCCCCTCCGACGTCGTGCAAGCGGCGCACATGCTGGAGCAGGTCCGTTCGCAGGCGTCCCAGTTGGCGGCTCATTTGCGCAAGCAGCAGGCCAGCGTCGATCATCGAGAGGCAGAGCTTAATTCGCGGCTGGCGGCTTTGGACAACCAGGTGCGCGGAGCAAGGCTGTGGCTGACGGAACGCCAGCAGGATATTGTCATCCAGCAGGCGGCGCTCGAAGTTCAGCGAAAGGCGATCGCCGCCCGCGAGCAGCAATTGGCCGGCGTGGTCGGCTCGGCCCAGGACCTGAAACATACGGCCCAGTCCGAGTTGCGGCGTTTGGCCGGCGAACTGGAGTCGCGCGACGGGGCCCTGGTGGCCCGGATGGCCGAACTCGAAGCGGCCTCGGCCCAGCAGACCCGGCGATTCGAGGCCCAACGAACGGAAATCGAACAGGCCCAGCAAGCGCTCGAGGAGCGGCGCCAGCAGCTCGACATGCGCAAGAGGAACTGGACCGCCGGCAGAAGCAGGTTGGCGAGGCGGCCGAGGGACTGGCGGCTCAGGCCGCCGTGGACCAAAAGGCCAAACAACTTAATGCCGCGGTCGAAAAACTGGAGTCGCGGCGGCGACACCTCGACGAAGCCGAGAAACTTCTGGCCGAGCAAGAAGCCCGGCTCGAGGCCGAACGCTTGCACATGGCGGAGGACCGCTCTTCGCTGGGCCAGGAAATCATCGCCGAGCGCCGCAAACTGGATGAGGAGCGCCAACAAACCGCGAGTGAGTTGGAAAAGGAAAAGCAAAAGCTCAAACGCCGCCACGACGACCTCGAAGCGCGCCGAGCGGCGCTCAAGCAACTTCGAGCGGACGTCGCCCGCACCCAACGTGAAACGCTCGAGATGCGGCTGGCGACCGAAGAACTTTGGGCCCGGCTGTGCGGCGCCATGGCGCCGGCCGCTCTTACCCAGTCGCTCGCCCAACTGCGTGTCAAGCTGGCCGAACAACAGCGCGTCGCCCAGCAGGAGCTCGCCGAGCAGCGGGCCGAGCTGGAAGCGCTCGGCCAACGCCTCTCCAGGCAGCACGATTCGCTCGTCGAGCAGAAGCGAGAGCTGCACCAGTGGGGCAGTCAGCGGGAAGAGGAAATCGAGCAGCAGGCCGCGCGGCTGGTCGCCAGGGAACAAGCACTCGACCAGCAGGAGGGCGAGTTCAAGCAAATCGAGCAGCAGTGGAAGCTCGAGCGGCATAATTACGAACGCGAAATCCGCGGCCTGCTGAGCCAGCTGCGCCGGGTGGAAATCGCCGCCTGACGCACGACGCTCCCAGCGCCTATTTCTTGCCCAGCCGCCGCTGCTCTTGAAAGAAGCGAGTCAGCAGGCTGCCGCACTCATCCGCCAGCACGCCACTCACTGTCTGCGCGCGGTGATTGAGCCGCGGGTCCGCCAACAGTTGATACAGCGAGTTGACCGCTCCGGCCTTGGGATCGGTGGCGCCGTAGACCACCTGCGGGATCCGGGCCTGCACGATCGCGCCGGCACACATCGCACAGGGCTCGAGCGTGACGTACAGCGTGCAGTCCTCCAGCCGCCAGCTTCCCAGCGCCTCGGCCGCTTGCGTGATGGCGATCATTTCGGCATGGGCCGTCGGGTCGCGCAGCAGCTCGCGCTGGTTGTGCGCCGCGGCGATTACCCGCCCCTGGTGCACGATCACCGCGCCGACCGGCACTTCGTCCTCGCCGAGCGCCTCTTCGGCCTGGGCCAAGGCCGCCCGCATATGGAATTCATGCACCGCGTGGCTCTCCCGACATCGAATTACGACGCTTGTCCGCTGGCTTCCGTTTTGCTTGCGACCGGCTTGTAAATTTTGCAATCCACAGCCATTAGTCGGGCAGTCAAAGCAGCCGCGGGGCCGGCGCGTCGAGGGTCGATATCCCGCGGATCAGGCCGGGCCCTGGCGACGAACCGGCATTGCATTAGCCCTATCTTGGCCGTATCGTCCCGCGCCACGCAAGCGGCCCAGAGCCGGAATCCGCGCGGTTGACAGACCGTTTGGCATTTAAATTGCAACCTTCGATTGCGGAGTCGGATTACGAAATCAGTCCGGTCGCGTTCGTCCGCTGGGGCAAGTTGCCAACGGCCGGGCCGCAGCGATCGCACCGATTCTGGCGCCGGCCAAAGCCCTCGTCGCAGCACATTCGGGCGCGACCGGCGTGCATTGCGCCAGCGGGCAGGTAGTCGAAGACGACCATTACCGGAATGTCAGGTGCGTTTGGATTAAGTGCTATCCAGGTCGCGCGCTCAAGCAGCTTTGGGCCACCGGTCGATTTGACCAGGGGCGCAGCTGGCGGGCTCGCGGACCGGGGGCTTTGGAGGCCGATTCCCCGATTTCCGCAGGCTTTTTGTCACCCTTCCCGCGCGGCATCACGTCAGCCGTGGCAATTGCTAAAAACTCCTCCTGAGACTTCAAATATGGATCTCCCTGCTGAATTGCGCTGGGCGTCAGGCCGGATCGGCCGCTTGTGGTTGTTGGCCAGTTGCTCCTGGCTGGCGGCAGCCAGCGCCGGAGCCGACGCGGTTTCGACCGAGACCCGGCAATTTCACATTTCGGTCGACGGCGTGCGCTGCGGCACGTTTCGCTTGACCATCGCCTCGCACGCTGACGGCCGAGACGTGGTCGAGGGAGACGCGGCCCTGGAACTGAAATATTTTCTATACACTTTCCGCTACGCGTCCAAAGGCATCGAAACCTGGCATGCGGGTCGGCTGTTGCAACTGGACAATGCTGCCCACTATGGCGGCAGCAAGTATGAAGTGATCGTCCGCCGCCAGGGCCAGGAGTTGGTGGTCCAAACCAACGGCGAACAGCGCAAGGTCCGCGGCGACGTCTGGGTCACCTCCTACTGGCGCGAGCCGAATCCGGCGCTGGTCGGGCAGGAAATCGTGCTCTTGGATGCCGACAAGGGTCGCACGCTGACCGGCAAGTTGCAGCGCATCGGCAAAGAGTCGATCCAACGCGGCGGCCAAATCCAGGAGTGCACGCACTATCGCTTGCAAGGGGACATGGAAGTGGACCTGTGGTACGACGCCCAGTCGCGCCTGGTGCGGCAGAACGCCGTCGAATCGGGCCACAAAACCCTGATCGAATTGGCCGAGATCGGCGAATAGGCAACCGAGGCTTACTCCTCCTCTTTGGGCGGAATCAGCGCTTCCGGCTTTTCGAGCACCAGATAATGCCCATGATCGGCCGTGACGATCAGGGCCGTCTTGTCCCAGCAATGGTTGGCTTCGATCCAGTCGGTCATCGCCGCAAACGCGGCGTCGCCGCCGAGCACCGCGCCGATCGAGTCGTCGATGTTGTTCTTGTGGTTGGCCCAGTCGACGTCCCCGGCCTCGACCATCAACCAAAATGCGTCGGCCCGCTGGGCCAACACGTCCAGCGCGGCGACCGACATTTGGGCCAACGTCGGGTTTTCGTTGATATCCGCCCGCGTGTAATGCTCCGGGACGACGGGCAGTCCCACACCATCCTGGACCGGATCGAACCGGCCGTCGGCCGTGGCAAAGGGGAGGTGCGCCGCTTTGGTGCCGAAAAGACCGAACAGACGCTGCTTGCGATCGATCGCCGCCGTCACGGCTTGTCCCAGGGCGCTGCCGCCCGAGACGCCGCCGGTGCGCTGCACGACGCGATACTTGCCCCCTTGCGCCGCGTCGATCGTTCGCAGATCGGCGCGGGTCAGATAGCGGTTGCCGGGGACGAAGTTCTTGCCCTGCGGCGGATCCAGCAGTTGTTCGACTCCCCAGCCGGTCCCCAATAGCACGTCCACGCCGGGCAGCGGCTCGGGATGCGAAATGGACGGCAAGCCCAGCAAATCGCGGCTCAGGTCCTGGTAGTCGTCGCGGTGGACGTTGTTGGCGTAGGCGCAGGCCGGCGTGGCATGGCTGAAGGGGACACTCGTCACCACCCCGATTGCGAAGCCTTGCGCTTGCAGATCGCGGGCCAGCGGCACGACTTGCCGCCCGAAGGGATCGACATTGATCGCGTCGTTGTAAGTCTTCGTGCCCGAGCACATGGCCGTGGCCGTGGCCGCCGAGTCGGGATAGGCCTGCTTGTTCTGCGCGCTTTTGCCGATGGTGTACAGCGCGTCGTTGGGCACCGACCACGGCGCGTCGCCGGCAAGCCGCCAATCGTAGCCGCCGCGGAGCTCGCCGCCGGGGTTTTTCAGGGTCTGTTGGTCGACGTCGGTCAGTGTGCCGGCATTATGCGGGCTGGTCACGAAATATCCAAAGCGGGTGTCCGTGCCGCGATAATCCTGAAAGTGCAGTCCCGCGCCGCGGCCTTGGCGGTAACCGACTTGGCGCGTGTGATAGATGGCGGCGGCCTGAGTGGTCTGCCAGTCCAAGCCGTCGAAAATCATCAGGATGATGTATTTCTTGCCCGCGTCGACGGCCATCCGCTGTAGCCGATAGACGTCGGTCTGGTCGAAGTAGTCCGCGTCGGGATTGAGCGTGCCGGTTGGCACGACGCCGTACAGTTTTTTCAATCGTGCCGCGTCGCGATAAGGGCTGTTCTTGCCCGCTACGCTTTGCAGGTCGAGCCCGAAGGTGTAGACGGGAATCAGGCGGTTGGAATGGCTGGCCCAGCCGGCATAGAGCGAGGCATCCGGTCCCCAGTGGCCCCAATCGGCCTTGCCGCTGCTGGCGGCTTTGAGCTGCAATTGGGCCATCGGATCGCTTTGGGCCGCGGCCAGCGCACCAGGGCGGCCCAAGCCCAGACGAACGAGATCAGCCTGCTAAATCTGCCCGTCCGCGAGAACGGCTGCTTCATCTTCCATCACTCCCGATTGGCGGCAGAAGGCTTGATTGCCACCGGCCGCCGCTCGGTGGGCTTAACGGGGTTCGGGCGAATCCGGCGGCGGGCTGCTTGGATTGCGGGGCCGTGTGCCCAGCCAGCGCCGGGCCGCGGTCCAAGCCGTGCCTGCCAGTTTACCCGAGAGCACGTCCTCGGTGATCGTCGATTTTCCGGAGGAGAAATTTTCCCAAACTGCGGCCAGATAGGGCTGACAGGTTTGCGCCAGCGTGCTGTAGAGTCCGGCCGTCCCGATGCGGTTCAAGGCGTCCGAGTAGTGGCTGATAATGTGCCGATCGACCAGGGCCTGCGTCACCCGCACGGTGGAGAGCGCCCGCGCGTAAGCGTGCCGAGTGTGGCAAGCGACTGCATCGTCACCGCGCCGGACAGCGTCAGCAGGTCGACGTTTTCGCGCTTGGCCAGCTCGTGCATTTGGTCCCACAGCCGGCGAATCTCGGCTTCGGGAATCAGATCGGCCGGCCGGATGGCGCTCGCCGCCGCTCGGGCTTCGTCGATCGTTTGTTTGAGCCCTTCGACCGAGAGCGGCGGCGTGTTGAACGCGTGGGCAGTGGTTCGCGAAGCCTGGGCCACCGCGGCCAGCAAATCGCCCGCGTGGAGCACGGTGGAATGCTCGTCGATCACGCCTTGTTTTTTCAGTTCGGCCGCCAGCTCCTCGAGATAAGCCTGCGAGCCGTAGGCCACGTCGCTAAGCACCGCCAGGAGCGTCAGCGGCGAAAGATGCAACGTGGCCAGCGAGGCCATCTCGAGGAAATTGCCGACCGCCTTGCGGGCGACAAAATTGTCGACTTTCTCCGCGGCCTCGCCCGCGGCGGGCGCTGACGCCTCCCACGTCCTCGGCCAGGAAGTCGAGCATCTGGGCCACCAGCACGCTATAGGTTTGCGAATCCTGGAAGCTGCGCGGAACGACGAGCGACGCCGATTCGCGCAGGGCCCCGGCCACCACCCCGGTTCCGGAGCGCAAAGTTCGTTCCGGCATCGAAAGCAGATAGCGGAGTTGCTGGCCAAAACGGCCTTCGGTGGGCGGCGGCGGTTGATTCGAGTCGTCCATGATTTGCCGCAGTCACGCCGTGCGCTTCACAATCGCGGTGCGGCCCTGCTTTCCGGTTCCGCATGTGCCGCGTTTATAAGAGCTCGCAGCGCCGCCCGGCGGCGCTAGCCCGCCCCGGGCGCCTTGAGGGCCAGCCCGCTCCAAATTGCGGTCGGCTCGGTGCCCTGATAACCCTCGACGGTCTTGGCCGGATCGGACACGATGCTGCCCAGCACCACCACCTGGTCGTTTGCGGCGATCGGCAGTTTCGCCGAACTCAGCACGCTTACGACCTGGGCGCCGTCAGTCAGTAGGATTTTGGTCTCGTAGACTTGGCCCTGCTTGGTCACGCTTTGCACCGAGCCGGACAGCACGACCCCCTGATGTTCCTTGCCTTTGGAGAGCGTGATCCATTTGCCGGCCGCCTTGCCCATTTCGGCGAAGCGGGCCCGATCGGCCGCGGCTTCGCTCAGCAGGCTCTGGATCTCACCCAAATTCCCCTCCGGCTCGACCGGGTCGCTGGCTGCAAACGTGGCCAGTTCGGCCAATTGATAAAGCTTGCGGTAGTACTGCGCCTTGGCCTTTTTCAGCCCGTCCTTGTCCGCTGCCGTCAGCGCCGTGCCGGCGTCGCGAGCTTCGGCCAGCGCCGTTTCCACTTCGTCCGGCGAATAGTGAACGTTGTCGCGCGGCCCGACAGCCACGGTCGGCTCGGTCTCTTCTTCCGGAGCGGCGACATCGCCGCCCGGCACGTCTGCCGGTTCGATGGAGGCGACATCGCCCGCATCGGGTGAGGCGGCGTCGGAAGCGTCCGTCGAATCTTCGACCATTTCGTCATTCGGTGCGTCGAGAAGAAGCGGAGCGCTGGGCGCATCGTCCATGGCAGTCTGGTCGTCGGTCTTTTCCTCGGGCGAGTCGGCGGTCGGGTCGGTCTCAGGTGAGTCGGTATCCGCCATCGCATCGCCCCCGGTCTGGGGCGCATTGGCGTCGGGCGCATCGTCGTCGGACGCTTCGTCGGCGGCCATGGCAGGCTCGCCGTCCGCCGGTGGGTCGGCCATGCCCTCGTCCGCCGGTTCTATCTCTGGCGCGTCGGCCAAAGTCGGATCGGGACCGACGTCGTCGGACATGTCGAGGGTCGGGTCGGCAGCGTCGGGAGTTGTGGCTCTGCCGAGCGGCGCCGCCGGACTTTCGCCGGTATTCGGCTTCGGCTTCAAAGCCGGCACGTTGGTGCTGAAGCCCGGCATGTCAGCGTTGTTACGTTGCGGCTGAGCCTGGGCAAGTTGAGTTCCGGCGTGCCCCGCCGCGGTGCGCAGCGCCGCCGGTACCAGGAACGACAGGTACGATGGCACTTTGGGTCCCAGGCCTGCCGGATCTTTGCCAAAGGCCCACAGTAGAATCGCATAGGCTAATACCGCGGCCACGGGCAAGCTTGTCGACCAAATGATCAAACCGGCCAACATCGAAGGTTTGCGGCGCTCGCGCCGCGGGGTGCTTGCCAATTCTTCGCCGCCGGTAATATCCGTCGCGTCGGGCGGTGAAAATTCGGCATTTTCATCGGCCGCCGCGTCCAAGCTCGGAACCTGTTCTTCTTCGCCGAACCCGCCGGGCTCGTCGCCGAATCCGGCAAGACCTGCATCGGCCGACTCGGGATCCTCGGCACCGGGGGCCGGTTCGTCTTCGGAGCCCATTTCGAAAGGCGGCGGCGGAGCGTCAAGTTCGAAGCTCACATCCTCTGCCGAGCCCGATCCCATCAGCTCGAGCTCAGTGTCGCGCTCGGGCGAATCGAAGAACTCGGCGTCATCTTCTTCGCGGTCGCTCAGCTCAGCCTCGCCCGGCAGATGGTGGGCGGAAGGGTCGATCTGGACCGTTTCGGGTTCATCCGGTTGCGTGCCACCGTGCTGGTCGGTCCCAAGACTGAAAGGGGCGTCCAGACCTTCCTCTTCCGCTGGCTGTGGAGCGTCGGACAGATCGATCGTGGGCCCGTCGGAAAAATGGGACCCGACCTGCTCGAACAAGCGCAAATCCGCGTTGCCCGCGCCTGTCGACGATTCACTCGGCTCATCGCGACTTACCAATCCCAAGCTGCGGATCAACAGCAACTCGGGCGGTGCGTTGGCCAGCGCTTCGGCGAGCATGTATTCGGATTGGCAGATCGGACAGCGAACCATGTCGGCCGGTTCTGCGCCCCGCGGAAGCGTGATGGGTTTGGCGCAATGTGGGCACGTCGAGATAGACATTAGAGCCTCCGGGCACGTAGAAGGGATTCATAAAGTCTAGCACCGGCAGACAGCCGTTGTCTACGATTGGCTTGACGGCGCAGGCTGGCCCGACGAGACTGAAAATAACGATTTTTCCTGGTGCGAATGGGGCCATGGCCAAGGGTTTAAGGGCCGCAGGTTCAGCCCATTTCCACGGGCCGGCCATTACGGGTGATGCACAGTTCGACCACCTTCCGCTTGCCCCCTGCTGCTTATGCTCGTCCATTTTTGCTGTCCGGCGGGGCACGCCATGTCGGTCCCCGACAGTTTGGCGGGCAGTCGCGTTCGCTGCCCGAAATGTGGCCGGGCGGCCAAAGTGCCTGACGCCAAGCCAGTTGGCGCCGCAGCAACGCCACTCGCCGCTTCGCCACAGCCGGATTCAAGCCATCAACTCCCGGTTCCGGCCAATGGGGCAAAACCGGCAGTCGCGCACCGGGCCCCCCGCATTCCGCCGGCCGACGGCGAGACCCTGGCCCCGCCCACTCAGCCGAGACGGGATAGCGCATTGCCCGCCCAAGGCGACCCCCAGGGAAAGCCCTCCCCGGCCGCTCCCGGCAATCATCGCCCAGCCGAGCCACCATCCGCCCAGCCGGCCGCCAGGATCCTTCAGCCGCCCCCCCTTCCCAAGCGAGTGCCGCCAAAGCCGACACCCGACGACAGCCTGCCGTCGACCGGCGGCAAACTGCCAGCGGTTGCGGCGGGGGTTGCATCGGCGGTGTCGTCGACCAGGTCGGAATCGGCCCGGCAGGGCATCGAGCCCGTGGGCTACAGCCGCAAAACAGTCTACTGGTTGGCCGCGGGATTGGCCCTGCTGAGCCTGTTTCACCTGGCTCCGGTGCTGGGACATCTCGATCCGGCGTCCGCGCCCACTTGGGCCCGAATCGTGATGGCCGTTACTCTGGTCGAGCTGGCTTACGTCGCCTGGATGGTGACTGTGCCCGATTGGAGCACGGTTTGGACGGCGATGATCGTCTTCGCGATCGTGGCGGCATTCTACGGAGCCGTTTTGGCGCTGACCGTGATGACGCCGCGTGGCGCCACGATGCTGTTCGAATTGGACGCACAGCGCGATCCGGCGCGCATGTGGTGCTCTGCGGTCGTCGTGCTGACCAGCCTGATGGCTTACCTTGCCGGGACCATCGGCTACCGATGGCGGAAAGCCCACCGGCTGGGGGAGTGAGTGGGCGGAGGATTCCCGCCCAAAGCAACCCGGCCCCCGCCGCGCATTGACAACTGCTTGCGCCCCGACCTATGCTCCTCGCATGAAACCCATCGTTCAGATCTCGCTCGACCTGACGAACATTCCCGAGGCCCTGGACACCGCCGAATTGGCCATGCGGGCGGGGTCGACTGGCTGGAAGCCGGCACGCCGCTGATCATTGCCGAAGGCATGCATGGCGTTCGCGCATTGCGGGAGCGATTTCCCGAGCACTCCGATCGTGGCCGACCTGAAAACCATGGACGGCGGCTACCTGGAAGCGCGAAATGATGGCCAAGGCCGGCGCCACGCACGTCGTGGTCATGGCGCAGGCACACGACGAGACGATCAAATGCGTGGTCAAGGCGGGGCGCGATTTCGGCGTGAAGGTCATGGGCGACAATATGATTGCCCCCGACATGGTCGCCGCCGCCCGGCGGCTGGAAGACTTGGGCTGCGATTTCGTGATCCACCACATCGGCTACGACGAGCGGCGCGGCATCGCGGCCCGCGGCGAGCGGATGCCCAGCCCGCTTGGATCAACTGCGCGAAGTAGTGCAAGCCGTGCGCGTGCCGGTGCAGGCCGTGGGCGGGCTGTCGCTCGAGCAGGCGGTGCGCACGCCCGAGTATGGCGCGCCGCTGGTCGTGCTCGGTGCGCCGCTGACGATCGACGCCGACGCCTTCAAGACGGCCGGCGGACGATCTGGAAAGTTCGCTCCGCTTGATTTGCGAAAAAGTTCACGGCTACGGCGACGTGCCGGTGGGAGGATCGCGATGAGTCAGGCCGCGGTGGTCAATTTTGCTCCGCAGAAACACAGCGTCGAGCTGCGCGAGATCGCCCGCCCGACAGATCGGGCCCGAAGACGTGCTGCTGGAAGTGGCGGCCGTGGGCGTGTGCGGCAGCGATCTGCACCAGTGGACGGCCGAGCATAGTTGGCCGGTCAATTATCCGGTGGTGCTGGGACACGAGTTTGCCGGCGTGGTGATCGAAATCGGCGCGCGGGTCAGCGGCTGGCGAGAAGGGGACCGCGGCGTCAGCGAAACGGCGGCGGTGATCGATCCCAACAGTCCCTATAGCCGGCAAGGGCTTTACAATCTCGATCCCACGCGCAAGGGTTTCGGCTACGGCGTCGACGGGGCGATGACCCGCTATGTGCGCGTGCCGGCCCGCTGCCTGCACCGCTTGCCCGACAATCTGGCGTTCGAGAAGGCCGGCCTGACCGAGCCGTGCTGCGTGGCCTATAACGCGGTGGTGATGAACGCCGGCATCAAGCCGGGCGACCGCGTCGTGGTGCTCGGGCCCGGCCCGATCGGCATCCTGTGCGGGGCCATGGCCCGGCTGCAGGGGGCCCAGGTCGCCGTGGTCGGTCTGGAGCGCGATCGGGCGCGGCTCAACGTCGCCGAGCAATACGGCTGTGAAGCGGTCGTCGAGGGGCTCGACGCCTGGGTTCGGGCGGGCGACGGCCTGGGCGTCGACGGGGTGATCGATGCGGCCGGCATTTCGGCCACGCTCAAGACAGCGCTGGAAATTGTCCGGCCCGGCCGGCTGGATCAGCAAGGTGGGCTGGGGCCGGGCACCGTTCAACCACTCGCTCGATCCGCTGGTGCAGAAGAACATTACGCTGCGCGGCAGCTTCAGCCACAATTGGCCGATCTGGGAGCGGGTAATCCGCCTGCTCTCGACCAATCAGCTCGACGTCGGCAAGATCATCGGCGGCATTTGGCCGCTGGCGGATTGGCACGCCGCGTTCGAGGAAATGCACAGCGGCCGGATCGTCAAAGCCGTGCTGAAACCGGCCAATTGAAGCAACAACTCGAAGCGATGCAGGCGCCGGCATCGCTTCCTAGCCGAACACCCGGCGGATGGCCGCTGGCTCCAGCGGGCCGCCGTGGCCCACGTGAACCCGGGTCAGAGGCAACTCCAGGATCTGCCGGATGCTCTGCCGGGTCTGGGCCAAATCTTCCAGGAAGTACGGCAAGCCGGGATCGGCCGGCGCGACGTGGCCACCCAAGTAGCCACCCAGGAGCAGATCGCCCGCCAACAATTCGCCGCTGGACAAAAATACCGAGATCGACCCGGCCGTATGGCCCGGCGTGGAAATGATTTGACCGGGCACGCCGAACGATTCCAAACGCGTGGCGTCGTCCAGCAGCAAGTCGGGCTCGCACGGCTCGATCCGCCGATGCTGGAAGAAAGGTTTCAAAACGTGCCCCATCGCGCAGCTGGGCAGCAGCGGCGGGTTGCGTCCGGCGCAGAGCGGGCGCGTCGGCGGCGTGGATGGCAACCGGCGCCCCGGTCTCGGCCTGGAGCTGATGGACGCTGCCGAAATGATCCAAGTGCCCGTGCGTCAGCAGGATCAGCGACACGCTGCGCGGCGCGATGCCCAACCGGGCCATTTGCCCCAGGATCCGCGGGGCATTGCCCGGATTGCCGGTGTCGACGATCACGGTCCGCTCGCCACGAACGAGAAAAGCATTGGCCACCAGCGAGCGGATCGTAATGACTTCACGGGCGGTCATTCTTTGGCGCTACGATCGTGCGGTTAAAACCCGCGGTCGGAGGCCCGTGGGAATCGCCTTGGGTTGCAGTTTCGAAGTTGTCAGCCAGCCGCAAGCAACCTACATTGCGATGATCTTAAAAGCGATCATCCAAATTGAAAAGGTGTTCCGCTGAGCGACACGAGTGCGATTCTCGCACAACTGATGCGAGTCATCCAGGAATCGCAAGGCCACGCGGCCCGAGCGATCCTACACGTCAAAGCTGCTCGACGGCGGCGTCGAAAAAATCGGCGCCAAGATCGCGGAAGAAGCCGCCGAGGTGATCGAAGCGGCCGGCGAATCGGGCCCCGCGGGACAAGAGCACCTGGTCCGCGAAGCGGCCGACCTGGTCTACCATCTGCTGGTCATGCTGGCCCTGCGCGACGTGCCGCTGGCCGACGTCGAAGCCGAGCTGGCCCGCCGATTCGGCATCTCGGGCCTGGACGAAAAAGAAAGCCGCGGAGCGTAGTCGGAACTGGGAACTCGGAACTGGGAACTGGGAACTCGGAACTGGGAACTGGGAACTCGGAACTGGGAACTGGGAACTCGGAACTGGGAACTGGGAACTCGAAAAAAAAACGGAGACTAACGGTTGCCCAGAAATTGAACTATGGAACTGCGAATTCGTTCCTCGTTTTTCGTCTCGACCGAGCTCGTCGCAGGCATCCTACAGCCTTTCGCCTTCATCCTTTCCGTCCATCCCCCGTATCCCCAGTCATCTCCTTATCCCCTTCTGTTAACAGTTATTGACCCGCGACTCTGGAAACGCAAATCACCAATTGCCGGCTGTAACGTTACAGCACGCCGCCGCGATACCAGGTTTGCGAGGCCGCCAGCGTCGAGTCGAAGAGCAGCTCGTACGGATCGTGGCCTTTGCGATCCGGCAGCGGCACCACGGTCAGATTGGCCAGTTTGCCGCCGATCAACGTGCCGATCTCGCGATGCTGGCCCAGTGCCCGAGCTCCGCAGATCGTGCCCAACTCCAGCACCGCACTGGGTTCGATTTCGGGATGATGTCGGGCCACGTGGCGTAACTCTTCGAGCAGGCTCAAGTCGGGGTTCGACGCCCGGCTGTCGGTTCCCAGCGCTACCCGCACGCCGGTGGCGAGCATTCGCGCAAGCGGATAACGGGGATGCCCGAACCGCTCATGCGTACGTGGGCAATAGACGACCGCCAGCCGGTCGGCGTGCCCCGCAAGAAATTCGATTTCGTCCGGCGCGAGATAATTGCCATGAATCACGAGTCCCCGGGCGCCGCGGCGAGCTGGCGCAGCAGGTCGAGGATGCGCGTGCCGCTCTGGTGGAAATCCGGCGACCAGACTTGCAGTTCTTCCAGCAGTGCCCGCAGTGGCCCGGTCCCTGTGCGGAGCAGTTCCAATTCATCTGGTGATTCTGCCAGATGCACGGCCAACGGCACTTGCCGCCGCCCGGCCAACTCGGTCAGCCGCCGAAAGAGCTCCGGATGGACGCTATAAGGGGCGTGCGGACTTAAGCCCGGACGGCAGTCGCTGCGCCGCCCAGGGCTGGTCGAGGTGGGCCTGGGCGGCCGCAAGACGAGGTTCGATCTGCTCGCCGAGCGGGCCGATCAGTTCGTAAAAGACCGTGACGTCCGGGTGGGGACCTACCGGTTGCGGCCAGGCCGCCGTGGCGATTTCGCCGATCGTGGTTCGTGCCCGTTCGGGCCGCTTCGGCCAGACCTTGGAGCACATGGGCCGATTGCCGCTCAGCGCCGGCTCGGCGATGGGCAACGACTTTGCGGATCCAACCTGTCAGCGACTCGCCGGGCGTGCCGAGTGGAGCGGCGAGATCGCTGAATTCGAGATGTGTGTGGGCGTTGACCAGTCCCGGCAGGATGGCCACATTGCCCAAATCGAGAGCCGGCCTCCCGGACGCATTCACACCCACGGCGACAATCCGCTCGCCCTGGAGCGAAAGGACCGCGTCCGGC
This sequence comes from uncultured Planctomycetaceae bacterium, assembly GCA_963793635.1. Lineage (GTDB taxonomy): Bacteria > Planctomycetota > Planctomycetia > Pirellulales > PALSA-1355 > CAWCAX01. The sequence goes on along the minus strand of CAWCAX010000004.1, from coordinate 729,339 downwards.
AGCGGTTTGCCGCTGACCGGCAGCAGAAACCGTGGCGCACGCGCCAGGGGGCGCCTTGGGTCAGCGGAGTTTGCGGCATCGGCCGGTCAATTTCACCTATGAAAAACCGTGCGGCATAGCGATCGCAGTGTCCGTCGAAATCTAGCCGGCCGGTTGGGCGGCCTGCTGGTCGATCGCCTCTTGGAGTTTCTCTTCGTCCGTGCGGACATACGACAGGCGCTGGAACCACACGAGCAGCAGCGCGCTGGCGGCCGCGGTGAGCGCAATGAACGGCCAGGAAAACGAAATCTCCTGTTCGGCTCCCACCGTGGCGATCCAGCGCTGCAAGGGATTCTTGTCGAGCCAGGCGGGTAAGTATTCGTGCGTCAGCAGGCCGAGCGAATTGTGGACCGCGTGGAACGTGATCGCCGGCAGCAGGCTGCCCGTCTGCACGGCGATGAAGCCCAGCGCCAGCCCGACGATGCACGCGATGATCGATTGCTGAAAGATCGAGTGCATGACGCCAAAGAAGATGCTGCTCAAGGCAATGGCGCGCCACTTGTGTCCCATGTGGCGCAGCCCGGAGAGGATGAACCCGCGGAAGGCCAGTTCCTCGCACATGGCCGGTACCAGCGCGATGATGAGTAGTGACCAGCCGAGGGGCGCGTCCTTGGGGAGCAGCGAGTTAAGCTGCCGCGCGACATCCTCGCTGAGCGGATAGACCTGCATCACGATCCGCTGCAGCAACGTGACCGCTGGATGCAAAGCGACCGCCAACAGCAGCGCCGCCGGAACCGCCGCCCAAGGGGGCCGGTGCAACAACAGAGTTCGCCTGGGATTGCGGGTCAGCATGATGGTCATTATCAGCGCGGGCGTGGCGATGACCACGAGTTGAACTACCATTAACATTTGCACAAAGCCCCAAAAGCCGGGGCTTGGCTGCAGCGCAAATCCCATGAAGAATTTGATGGTCAGGACCAGGACGCCGCAAAACACGGCTTCGGCCACGCTGGGGGTGTCTTCGCGATCGCGGAGCAGGTTCCGCAGCCAAAGACCCATGTCGAACCGTTCGCTCTCGCGGAACAACACCGATTCACTGTTGAACTGGTCGGCGGCCCAGCGCACGGCCAACAGGCAGCAGGTGAGCGTTACGCCCACGACCAGCGGCACAAAGGGCAGGGCCTGGGCGTAATTTCCCTCGAGCAGGGTCCGCAAGCAGCAGCACCATGCCGGTAATCGGGATCAGGCTGTTGCCCAGGTTCAACTCCACGCCCGGTGACATTGGCAGGATGGTCAGCGGCATCGTGATCAGCACCAGCGGCATCAGGTAATACTGCCCTTCTTTGGTGCTGCGGGCGAAGGCGGCCAGCGCCAGGCAAAGGCCGCTGAACAGGGCCGACGTGGGGACCAGCGCGATCAGAAGCCAGGCGACGCTGGCCAGCGGCGGCGGGCCAAAGTCCAAACCCGGCAGGCGCAGTACGAACAATCCGGTGATTCCCATGCTGAGCAAGTTCAATAGCGCCGTGGCAATGCTGAACAACATGACCGTCAGCAGCTTCCCCCAGACAATCTCGCTCCGCTCGGCCGGACTGCTGAGCAGCGTTTCCAGAGTGCCGCGCTCCTTTTCGCCCGCACACAGGTCGACCGCCGGATAGAACGCCCCGGTCAGCGCCCACAGCAGGAGCACGAAGGGGAGTATTTTCGACCACAGCGCGGCTTTGCGGGTTCCGGATTCGGCGACATCGATCGGATCCACGACAAACGGCTTCGCCGAGTCGGCAGGCACTCCGCTTTCCTGGAGATTCTGCCGGCCGATGGCTTCCGTCCAACGAGTCAACACGTTGTTCACGCGCGAGTAAGCGATTTGCGACGAGTCTTTGGCCGAGTTGTAAAAGATCTCCGGAGTCGGAATCTCGGGGGCGCTTCGGCCGCGTCAGCCGGTGTCGAGCCCGACCGCTTCAGACCGGCACGAAACTGTTCGAGCCGCTGGGCAAAGTCGCGCGGAAATTCGACCACCGCTTCGTAGCCCCCCTGTTGCAGTTCCTGCCTGGCTCGGGTGAGCTCGGCAGGGGAAGAATTTTCTTTCGCCGCGGCGGGCTCGGGGGCGTCGCGAAAGTCCAATTTCATTAGCCGGGCCTGCGAGCGGGCGTGCTCCTGTTCGTCGTCATTGGGCGGCCGCTCGGCCTGGCGCCGCTCCTGCGACTTTTCGCGCGGGAGCAATAGCTGCGTGGCGAAGCGGTCTTTGTCGACCAACGGCGGCAGGCCGTCCAGTTGCGGCAATCCGATGATCAGCACCTTGGTCGGCCGCTCGCGCATGAATTGCGCGATCTGGAAAAAACTCATCCCCAACAGCGGATAGAGCAAGAGCGGCAACACCGCGATCATGAACAGCGTGCGCCGATCGCGCAACTGGTCGCGAATTTCGCGCATCAGGATCAACTTGACGTTCGAACGGTTCATCGCAGGGGACGCCTCATTCGATTGCCGCCAGGGCGGACGCCGCGTGGATTCGATCGTGTTGGCGGATCAATTGGAAGAACAGTTCTTCCAGGTCGCGCTCGTCGTGGCGACCGCGCAACTCTTCGAGCGTGCCTTCCGCCAGGATGTGGCCCCGATGCATGATTGCAATTCGGTCGCAAAGCTTTTCGGCTTCGCGCATGATGTGGGTTGAAAACACGATGCACTTGCCCTGGTCGCGCAGCTCCGCGACCGTCTCGAGCAGCGCTCGGGCCACCAACACATCCAGCCCACTGGTGGCCTCGTCGAAAATCAGGACCGGCGGATCGTGAACGATGGCCCGAGCGATCGAAACTTTTTGTTTCATGCCGGTCGACATTTTCGCCCCGAGCAGGTCGCGGATGTCGTTCATCTGCAGCCGCTCGAAAAGTTCTTCCATCCGCGCACGAAGCGGCTCTTGGGCGATGCCGTACAACCGGCCGAAGTACTCGACCATTTCCCAGGCGGTCATGCGGTCGTACACGCCGGTATTGGCCGACATGAAGCCAATCTTATGACGCACCTGAGACGACTGCGTGACCACGTCGCAGCCGTTGACCGTCGCTCGTCCGCCAGTTGGACGCAGCACGGTGCTCAAGATCCGCAGGACTGTTGTCTTGCCCGCTCCGTTGGGTCCCAGCAGACCGTAAATCTGGCCGTGCAGGGCGTCGAAGCTGACGCCGCCCAGGGCCACGAATTTGCCGCGCCGAGGATCGGCATAGTGTTTCGTCAATTCTCGGACGTGGATCATGCGCGTCTGCGGGAAAGCTGCCGGAATGAAACGTGCCGGTTCTAGCGGATCTGACGGACACGGGGCGCCCCTCGATCGTGGGCCCCGCGCACCGCAAGGTTACCATACGCCAGGGCACCTGGGGAAAGCCGTGCGCCCCGGGGTCGGCCTAAATCGAAATCCTGGGAGAAGTTGACGCCTGGCACGATTCTTCAAATCGCAGCGAAGGCGTCATTCGGCGGTCGACGTCCGAGGGGCTGGCATTTGCGCGGACAGTCTGTTAATTTTGCTTCAGTCATTCGCTCGGTGAATCGTATTATTCCGCAGCTAGGGATTGTCCTGGGATGTCAACCGCGGTCCTTATGAAGCAACCTATTGCCGGTGTGTCTCCCCCGCAAACCCGCGAAGCCACGATTATGACAGTCTGGCCCAGCCTGGCAGCGACGCCGCTGGGTTGCGGCCTGGGCCGGCTGTATGCGATTCCCGCCGGTTGTCCGCCGTTTACGTTGGGCCATCTGATCGCGCTGGCCACAATTCCGATTGTCGTGCCGCTCTACTTTGGTAAGTTCCTGGCGACCGTCTCGGTCGGCCTCTTGCAACTGCTGCCTGGCATCGGACGATCCATCAAATCGCCGCAAGCCGTCAGGCGCTACGTGTTGACCAATCGCCGTGTGGTCGTGCGGACCGGCTTGACGCCGATCGACGAGCGGTGGGTGGGACTGGATCGATTCGACACCATCGAGGTCGTGGTTCGGCCCGGTCAGAAGTGGTATCGGGCCGGCGACTTGGTGTTCAAGCTCGGTCCCATCGAAACCTTTCATCTGGAAGGGGTGGTTCGGCCCGAGACCTTCCGCCACACCTGCTTGAGTGCCCAGCAGGGCTATGCGGGTGTTCGCCAGGCTCTGGACAGCGAACATGCTTAAAAGGATGAAGGATGAAGGCGGCTTGCGGCGAGCTCAGCCGAGCGGAAGGATGAAAAACGGAAGATTTCATCGATCACCGCCTCTAATCCCATTTCGCCTTGAGTTCTGATTCTTCGCAATTACCCACGACCGACTTAAAATCGGTGCTTTGGGTAAAATGGCTCGAATCACTTGAGTCTGCCGGTCCGGTAAATTATCCGGATTGTTCAAAGTCTACCGGCGCATATTCCGATAACTTTGGTGCCGAGCGGACCATTTAAGGTTCTCAATGCGCTTTCGATAAGCGTCCGCGCGGTCCGGGGGGGGATACGGAGTGCTGTCTGGGTTTCTACGTGCGGCCGCCGTGGCGGTTTCGCGTCAGGGGTCCCCGGTGGCCGTTCCGGAAGTCACCTCGAGGATCGCGTTCGATGAGCCGGCAACCAAGACGATTGAAGACGATCTGGGCAATCACGACTTCGTTGTTGATTGCCTCGACCGGCTGCCATCCGACGCAGCCTTTCTACTTCTTCGAGGACGGCGACTTGTCGCACTACGTCGAGAAGGCGACCCAGATCGATTATCCGGACGCCAATACGACGCCGCTTGGCCGACGTCGAAAACACTGCGCAACCGATGACGCTGGAGAATGCCAAGCCCAAGGAATTCTGGGACCTGAAGCTGGAGCAGTGCGTCAAGATCGCGCTGGACAACAGCAAGGTCATGCGGTCGCTCGGCGGCCGCTATTCGGAGTCGGCGTTCCAGCCGCGCTCGCAAACCGGCGAAGCGCCCGACGCCATCACGACGAATCCCGATGCCAGCCGCAGTGTGTATGATCCGGCGATTGTCGAGACCACGCCGTTCGTGGGCACGGAATACGCCTTGAGCGCTTTCGACACCACGTTGGGCGCCAGCATGTTCTGGCAACATAACGACCATCCGCAAAACGTGCGGGTGAACACCGTGGCCAGCGCCGTGTTTGCTCCGGTGTTCGAGGAAAACAACGCGACCTGGCAAGCCCAGTTGAGCAAGACCAACGCCTACGGTGGTACCTGGACGTTGCAGAACAACACGTTCTACGACCAGACGAACAATCCGACCTGGGCGGTCCCCAGCACCTATAACGCCAACTTTCAGGCCCAGTTCAACCAGCCTTTGTTGCAAGGCGGCGGCGTGATGTACAACCGCATCGCCGGTCCCTACAACCCGTTCACACCCACGGCCACGGGCCTGAACACGCCGGCCTTCGACGGCGTGATGCTGGCCCGCATCAACGTCGACATCAGTTTGGCGGACTTCGAAGGCGGCATCCGGAACCTGATGTTCGACGTGGAGAACGCCTACTGGGAACTTTATTTTTCATATCGGGCTTTGGAGGCCAGCAAGGCCGGCCGCTTGACAGCGCCTTGCAGACCTGGCAGAAGATTCACGCTCTGTACATTGTCGGTGCCCGTGGCGGCGAAGCGGAAAAGGAAGCCCAAAGCCGGGCCCAATACTTCCTGTTTCGAGCCCAGGTGCAAACCTCGCTCAACGATCTTGTTCCGGGCGGAGAACCGGCTGCGTTACGTGATCGGCTTGGGCGTCGCCGACGGCCGGCTGATTCGCTGCGCCGACGAACCGACGACGGCCGAGGTGTCGTTCGATTGGCACGATATTCATTCCGAGGCCATGGCACGCAGCCCGGAACTGCGGCGGCAGAAGTGGCGCATCAAGGAGCGCGAGCTGGAAATCATCGCCGCCAAGAACAATCTGCATGCCCCGCTTGGACGCCAGTGGCTTGTACCGCTATGGGCCTGGGCGATCAATTGCTGGGTCCCTTGGGGTCGCAGCCCGTGATCCCGGGCACGGACGTGAGCCAGCTTCAGGGCAGCAACGCCTATCAACAGCTCGTCCAGCGGCCAATTCCAGCAATGGCAGCTCGGCTTTGAAGTTTCAGATGACGCTTGGCTTCCGGGCGGCGCTCTCGACGCTGCGTTACTATCAATTGAACCTGGCCAAGGAAAAAGCCCGCTTGCAGGACGAGGAACTCGAAGTCTCGCATGCAGGTGGGCGATGCCGTCCGCAACCTGCGAATACAACTATCAGCTCAGCTTGACCAACTTCAATCGCCGCGTCGCCACCGAAAAGCAGGTCGAAGCGGTGCGCGTGGCTTTCGAAGCCGAAACCGTCACGCTCGACTTGTTGCTCGACGCCCAGCGGCAACGGGCCGATGCCGAAGTCGCCTATTTCCGCTCGCTGACCGACTACATGCGAGGCATCGCCGAGGTGCATTTCCGCAAGGGCTCGATCCTGGAATACGACGGCGTCTATCTGTCGGAAGGCCCCTGGCCGGCCAAGGCCCAGTTGGACGCGCATCGTCTGGCCCGGCAGCGCGACGCCAGCCATTACCTGGACTACGGCTTCACACGCCCCGACGTGATCAGCCGCGGTGCTTACCTGCAGAACGCCGGCGACAAGGATGACCCGCGCGTCGGCGGCACCGCCAAACCGTCGACCGAGGATTCGCAACTCCAGGGCGAAACCGTGCCCACGCCAATGCCGGTGGGCGAGGATTCCGCCGCGGCCGAAGATCAAAGTGCCGCCGTGGCAGCGGCACGCGAGACCGGCGGCAAGACCCGGGCAGGCTTCGATTGGGGTTCGCTCGGCCTGCGGCCCGGCAGTCCGTCGAGACCGGTTGCATCGGCCGCCAGCAGCAATCAGGATACGGCTAAGGAAACGAGCCTGAAGATCGTCAAGACACAGGCCACGACCCAAGTCGACACGGCCGACGACAGCAGTGCCTCCGATCAGGGCGTTAGCCAGGCCGTGTATCCATCCTGGAAATCGAGCAGCCCGAATGAAGCGGCCGAGGATCAGCCGGTTGGTGCAACTGATCGGCCTGCTACAGGCTGGCAGGCACGAAAACGCTGACACGCTGGCGGCTCAGTGCCAGGTCAGCCGCCGCACCATTTTTCGCGATCTCGACTTGTTGCGGGCCTCGGGCGTGCCGGTCCTGTTCGACGATCAGCACGGTTCCTATCGCATCCCTTCCAATTATTATTTGCCGCCGACCAATTTTACGGCGGACGAAGCGCTGGCCGTGCTGCTGCTGTGCTTTGAGTTGGGAACCGAGAACCGCTTGCCGTTCTACGGCGCCGCGCAAAACGCGGCCCTGAAACTCGAATCGAGCCTGCCCGCGGCGCTGCGCGACCGGCTGCGCGAGGCGACCGGCGCGGTGCATATTCAACTCACGCCGACCAACCGGCTGTCAGGGCAAGACCCGATCTACCGGCAGCTATTGGCCGCGGCCAGCCACCGCCGGGCGGTTCGCATCGGCTATGACAGTTTCAGCGACGAGCGGCAGATTTCGACCAAGCTCTGCCCCTATTGCCTGCTGTTCAGCCGGCACAGTTGGTACGTGGTCGGACGCTCATCGCTGCACCGCGAGGTGCGGACGTTCAACGTCGGCCGGATCTGCCAGCTCGATCCGCTGGCCGAAACGTACGACGTCCCGCGACGCTTCAGCATCGATCGTTATCTGGGCAACGCCTGGTCGATGATTCGCGAAGCCCGAGACGAGGAAGTGGTCGTCCGCTTCGAGAAGCTCGTGGCCCGCAACGTGGCCGAAGTGCAGTGGCACAAAACCCAGCGGCTCCAGTTTCTCGAAGACGGCCGCCTGGATTTTCGCGTCACCGTATCGGGGCTGAACGAGATCTCCTGGTGGATTCTGGGCTACGGCGACCAGGCGGAAGTCATCGCCCCGCCGCGGCTGCGCAAGCTGATCGCGGGCCGGGCCGCCCGAATGGCGGCGAAATACGAATGGGACGGGTAGCCGGAAGGCGGTCTGCCTGACCCTTGACCTTCCAGCGGCGACTTGGGACCTTGGATTCCGCACACGCGAAATCCCTAAGCCCTTAGCTCGAATCGAAATGTTCTTCTCCTTCGACGGCCTCGACGGTGTCGGCAAGACGACCCAGCTCGAATTGTTCTGCGATTGGCTGCGCCAGCGCGGCAGCCAGGTCGTCGCCTGCTACGATCCCGGCAGCACGCCGCTGGGCGAGGTGATCCGCAAAATCCTGCTGGAGCGCGGGACCACGCCGATCGATCGGCGCAGCGAGATGCTGCTCTTTATGGCCGCCCGCGCAGTTGGTGGCCGAATTCATCCGGCCCAATCTGGACGCCGGCCGGGTGATCGTTTCCGATCGTTTTCTGCTGGCCAACGTCGTGTACCAGGGCTACGCGGGCGGGCTCGACGTGGACGAAATTTGGCGGATCGGCCAGGTGGCCACCGCCGGCATTCGGCCCGACCTGACGTTCGTGCTCGACATGCCGCCCGAATCGGCATTCGGGCGGATCGCCCGGCCGCTGGATCGCATGGAACTTCAGACCCAAGAATTTCAACATCGGCTGCGTCAGGGCTATGTGACGGAAGCCGCGGCCCGGCCGAACGAAATCGTTTTGATCGACGCCTCGCGCTCGGTCGACGTGGTGCAGGCGGAAATTCGCAATCACGCCGCCCGGATTCTGGGGGGTTGAGCCAAAGGGGGGGCACGGCTTGGGCCCATTGACGATCCAAGATCCGTTTTCAGGATGGAGCGCCCAGATGCAACTGAAAGTTCCGGCCGACAAAGCCGTCGAAGAAGTCGAGGATCACCTGCCCGCGCGGTGGAACTGGCTTTTCGACACCGCGATTGCCGACAACGAACTGTGGCGGATCGTGGCGCTGGCGGTCTCGATCCTGTTGGCGCTGATCCTGGGCCGATTGCTGCGCGGCGCTCTCAACTCGGCCAGTCGCCGGCTGGCGGCCACTCCGCGGAAACTGCTCGCCGTGGGTTGCGCCGCGCTGGCCCAGACCACGACCTTCGTATCGTTTGTCGTGGGATTGAACGTCGGCATTCAATTCCTGGTGCTCCACGGCACCCTCGACTCCGCGGTGCAGTTGACCGCGAGCGTGCTGATGGTGCTGGCCCTGGGCTATATGGCTTACGCGCTGGTCGACGTCGCGGATCATTGGCTCCGCCGGCTGTCTTCGAGTCGCTCAAGCAAGCTCGACGAGATGCTCGTGCCGATCGTCACCACAGGACTGCGCGTGACCACCGTGATGCTGGTGCTGGTGCAGTTGGCCACCCTTGTCAGCGAGAAACCCGTGACCAGCGTGATCGCCGGATTGGGCGTGGGCGGTCTGGCCATCGGCCTGGCGGCGCAGGATACCATCAAAAACTTTTTCGGTTCGCTGATGATTTTCAGCGATCGCCCCTTCGAATTGGGAGAAGAAATCAAGATTGGCGACATCGGCGGCACGGTCGAGGCGGTGGGTTTCCGCTCCACCCGGTTCCGCACGGCCGAGGGATTCTTGGTGACCTTTCCCAACGGCGATCTGGCCGGCAAGACGATCGTCAACCTCAGCAAGCGGAGCAACCTGGGCCGGCAATTCAACCTGGTCTTGGCCGCCGATCTGCCGGCCGAAAAAGTCGAGCGCGCCGCGGCAATCGTGAAGGAGATTCTGCAAGACCACGAAGGCCTCCAGGCCGACTCGCCGCCGCGGGTGTTCTTGACCGACGTGACGCCCGGCGGGCTGAATCTTTCGGTGGCCTACTGGTACACCCCGCCCGACTGGTGGCGGTTTGTCGCGTTCAACGAGCGCGTGAATCTGGAAATCCTGCGGCGCTTGGCGGCCGAGCAAATCGGGCTGGCGCTGCCCACGCAAACCGTTCGTCTACAAGAGCAAGCGAGGATCCGGGAGCAGCCGTAAAAGGACCGCCGTGGCGTAGCTCCGCTTGCCTTGGGCGGCCGCTTCCGGGCCGGCGTGCTTTCGCCGCAACAGACGGTCGGTTATGCTGATTCGGGTAACGACGGCGCATTCGCCGGTGTGCTTTCGCACACCGTAGGCCCGGCCGGGCGGACGCCGCGATTGAGGTTTGCAATGCATGTTCTGTTCGTTTCGCTAATCGCTCAGCAGAATGGTCCGCCGCTGGACGCGAGCACTTTGTGGCTGATGTTGGCCGCGGTCGTGGTGCTGGTGTTCTTGTTTGCGATCGTGATCGCCATGCTGGCGTTCGGCAAGCTCTGGTTTCAGGCCTACATGTCGAACGCCCAGGTGAGCATGTTCAGCCTGATCGGCATGACGCTTGCGGCAAGTCAACGCTCGCGAAATCGTGCAGGCCAAGATCATGGCCATGCAGGCCGGCATCGGCACCGACCCGGAGACCGGCATCACCACGCGGCGCCTGGAGGCCCATTATCTGGCCGGCGGCCGCGTGCAGAACGTGATCAACGCCATCATCGCCGCCCATCGGGCCGACATCGATCTGGATTTCGACCGGGCGGCCGCGATCGACCTGGCCGGCCGCGACGTGCTGGAGGCGGTGCGGACCAGCGTTTATCCCAAAGTGATCGATTGCCCGGATCGCGTCGCAGTCGAAGAAAACCGACGCTCAGCGCCATCGCCAAGAACGGCGTCGAGCTGAAGATTCGCGCCCGCGTGACGGTCCGCACCAATCTGGCCCAGTTGATCGGCGGGGCGACCGAAGAGACGATCATCGCCCGCGTGGGCGAGGGGATCATCACGTCGATCGGTTCGTCGGAAAGCCATCTGATCGTGATGGAGAATCCGGATCGGATCTCCAAGGCGGTGCTCGATCGCGGACTCGATGCGCATACGGCGTTCGAGATCGTGTCGATCGACATCGCCGACATCGACGTGGGCGAGAACATCGGCGCTCGCTTGCAGGCCGATCAGGCCGAGGCCGACACCCGCGTGGCCCGGGCCCGGGCCGAGGAGCGGCGGTCGTTCGCCATCGCCCGCGAGCAGGAGATGAAGGCCCGCACGGCCGAAAATCGGGCCCGCGTCGTAATGGCCGAAGCCCAGGTGCCGCTGGCCATGGCAGCTGCCTTTCGGGCCGGCAATTTGTACAGCCACGGCGACGGGTCGAACAGCGCGCCCGAAAAATCCCCTTAAGCCCGCCCGCACGCGGCATCCGCGCCCGGCGCCGGCCTCGGTCCGGATCCATCCGCATGAATACCGCAAACCCCTCGTGGACGGCGTGCGGGCGTACCCGGCGCAACCTCGCGGCGCTGGTTTACTTGCTGGCCGCACTTCGCGCCTCGATCGAGCCGCTGACTTCGCAGGCCGACGAAGCTTCCCGGGAGCGACTGGCGCTGCTCGGCACTTTCCGCCAAGAGTTCGTTGCGCTCGATCCCGGCAAGCAGCCTTTTCCGGCGGACTTCACGATGGGACGCGACAACGGTCCGGCCGCCGAACGCCCCGCGCATCGCGTGGCGCTCCAGCGGTTCTCCTTGGCCCGTTACGAGGTACCGCAAAACCTCTGGCAAACTGTCATGGGCGATAATCCGAGCCGCTGGAAGGGCAAACGCAACTCGGTGGAAATGGTCTCCTACGACGACGCCGTAAAGTTCTGCCGCCGCGCAACCGAGTTGCTGCGCGACGCAAAGCTGATCGGACAGCGCGAGATCGTCCGGCTGCCCTCCGAGGCCGAATGGGAATACGCCGCTCGCGCCGGCACAACCACCGTGTACAGCTTTGGAGACGATCCCGGCCGGCTCGGCGACTATGCCTGGTACGACGGCAATGCCGCCGGCAACGATCCGGCCGTCGGGGCCAAGCTGCCCAACGCTTGGAAATTGTACGATCTACACGGCTATCTTCGCGAATGGTGCGCCGACCGCTGGCACGACGATTACACGGATGCGCCCGGCGACGGCAGCGCCTGGACTCTGGGCGGATCGCCCGAGCGGCACGTGCTGCGGGGCGGAAGCTGGAAGGATTCGGCCCAGCGGCAAACGTCGACCGCTCGCGGGCCTGCTGCGAGCGACTTCCGTGACGACGCCATCGGATTTCGCTGCGTCTTGTCGAACGACATTGCGAACTGATTTGCGCCGCTACCGCGGCCTGGAAAAAAAGTTGTAAGCCATAATCAGGCAATGCTTTCCTTCTCGGGATCGATCGCCAAGGTCGGCCCGAACGGTCCGGGAAGCACAGATTTTCTTTCGGCCGCTGCACGGCAATCGCCCCCCGACTCCACTAATACAGATGGAGGGCCAATCGGCCGTGCAAGCTTGCAAGCGGTCGGCCCCCCCCTTGGAACTCATTTTTCCTGGAGCACCCCCTGCCGTGAGACTCACACTCCGCACGATGCTGGCTTACATGGACGAAATCCTCGAGCCAGACGATGCCGATGACATCGGCAAGAAAATCGAGGAGAGCGAACTGGCCAAGACTGTGATGCATCGCACGCGCGACGCCATGCGGCGCATGCGACTGGGCGCTCCGCCGGTCAACGGACGTGGGATGGCACTGGACGGCAACACGGTGGCGGAGTATCTGGACAACACTCTTCCCGCCGAACAGGTGCCTGATTTCGAGCGGATTTGCCTCGAGTCGGAGGTGCACCTGGCCGAAGTCGGCGCCAGCCATCAGATTCTCACACTGGTGCTGGGCGAGCCGGCCGAAGTCGATCCGGCCAGCCGCGAGCGAATGTACCATCTGATTTCCGAGGCCAGCAGCACTCTGCCGTCGGCCGGATCGCCGGCAGTCGTTCTTAGTCCGCCGATCGAGGCGCCGCCAGTCGCTGGGGCTGCCGATGGCGCGGTTCGCAATCTGGCCGTTAAACGATCCAAGCCGGAAGTTCCCGATTACCTGCGTGAGCCCGGTCGGAGGCGACGCAAAGTCCTGGCGTTGGCGGCCGCTTTGCTGTTGCTGATCGGCGGCGGGATCGCGCTGGTCACACTCGTTCCGCAGATCCACGATCGCGTGGTCGCTCTCTGGCAGGCTGATATGCCGGACGACCCGATGGCGGCCAGTGGCGGCATGATGGGCCACCCCGTCGTGGCCAAGCCAGAAAATCGCGATGCCGACGATGAGAGCGAGCCCGACGCCGGCGGTCGGCCAGACACCGAGTCCGCCGACGGTCCTGCGGGCGGAAAGAACGCGCGCCAAGCTCGACGCGCTGCCGAAGATGGGTCCCCTGCCGCCAACGGACAATCGGCGGCCGGTCCGGGAACCAATCTCGCACTTCCGCGCGCTCCGCTCGACGATGAGGGGCCGTCCGCGCCGGACCCGGCAATGACGACCGACGTGCGATGCGCGCTGAACCTCTGGTCGAAAGCTCCGACGTGCCTGGGCCTCCGGAGCCGCTCGATGAGGATGTGCCTGCGGCCAACCGGCCGGGGCCGGCCAATCCAGCGCCGCCCAACCCCGCGGACGATCCGATTGGCGACGCGCTGGGCCGGTATCTCTACAAGCAAGACGTGCTGTTGCGTTTCGATCGCCGCACCGATCTTTGGCGCCGGCTGCCGGCGATGGCCTCGCTTTCGCCCGGCGATCGCTTGATGGCGCTGCCGGTCTATCGGCCGGCCATTTCGCTAAGCACCGGCGTGACCATCCAGCCGGTCGATGCTTCGATCTTCGAGATCCTGGGAATGGATGAAAACGGCGTGCCCACGATCGCCGTCGATTATGGCCGCATCATGCTATTTACGGCCGGCAAGCCGCGCAACCAAATCCGCTTGCGGATCGGCAATCGGCAGGGATTGATCACGTTCGGCGACGGCGAATCGACGATGGCCTTGGATGTCCGCCGGTTGCCCGTGGCGGGCAAGGATCCGACCAAAGAAGGCGAACCGCTGGTGATCGACCTGTATGCCACGAGCGGCGAAATGACTTGGGAGGAAGTCGGCGTCGTTGGTGCTCAAAGCGCCGGCCCATCAGGTGCTGACCGATCCGGCGGCCGAGCCTTCGCGGACTGACCTACCACGTTGGACGCACGGCGAGCCAATTTTGCCGAGCGACATGCGGGGCGCCGCTGAGTTCGAGAGGCACGTGACGACGGACAAGCCGGTGTCGCTGTCGATGAAAGAACTGTCGGAAGATCGCCGAGTTGAAGTGCGTTCGTTCGTCGCCCGGTGCGCCGCCTATCTGGGCGAATTCGAGCCGTTCGTCACGGCCTTGAACGACCCGGGTCAAAAGCTGGCCTGGACCAGCCAGATCGAAACGCTGAAAGCGGCGATGGTTCGCGGGCCGGACACCGCCCAAAAGGTGCTGCTGGCCTTCGAGAAGCATCGCGGCGCCGATGCGCCGGCGCTGTTTCGCATGCTGTGGGGCTACACGCCCGAGCAGCTCGCCGGCGGCGAGGCGGCCACGTTGGTCGAATATCTGAATCACGACTCGCTCGACTTCCGCGTGCTGGCGTTCAATAACCTGCGGGAAATTACCGGCAAGGGGCTCAACTACCAGCCTCAAAACTCCGGCAGCCAAGCGGCGCAAGGAATATCTGAGTTGGAAGGACCGGCTCAAAGAAGGCAAGATCGTTCCGGCCGGCACTGCGGCACCCCCGGCTCGCAGCACCGCTCCCAAAGCGCGGCTCGGCCCCGGCCGAGTCAGGCGCGGTCCGTTGCTCAGGGCGGCCGGATTTAACTCAGCCGGCGAAGCGGCGTAGCCAGCCCGACGCGCGGCTCCAATCCAGAACCCCTCACGCTCGGCGGTTTTTCGATCGGGCCGGGGTCTCCAACCGGCTGTGCAGGCCGCGTTGTGGGCGATCACAGAAGGCCAGGCATAAATCGCCCGCTCGGCCGCGGAATTCGCCTTCCCATCGGGGGGTCGAAAGTTAAACTCGGGACAGTTCCGGCAAGCTCCTCGCGGCGACCCCAGGATGCCACCTGAGAATCGCCGCAGCGGACGTCGCCGGCGAATGCCCGAGGAGGGGCAGTCCCGTCGCCGGGCTCGCGGAAAGCCGCGTTTTGCGGTTTTTGTCGCCTTCCCGGCAGCGATCTTTGCGTTTGTCGCAGGAGCCCGGCGGCCACTAGAATGGACCGCTTGGACCCCGAACACTAACGAGCAGCAACACTAAGCCATTTTTGGGGTTAGAAGGAGCTTTGGCCGTGCAGATCAGCATTTCGGCGCGACACGGACATCTGAGCGACGCAACGCGGGAGAAAATCACGGCCAAAGTCGAGAAGCTGGGCCGGCTGTTCGAACGCTTGCAGGCGATCGAAGTCACGATCGATTTGGAGCATGAAGACGCTCCCGAGCGTCGACATTCGTGTTTCGGCGGAACACAAGCACGATTTCGTGGCGACCGAGAGCGGCGCCAGCTTGATGGGCGCGCTCGACGGCGCGATTCATAAAGTGGAACAACAACTTCGTAAATACAAGGAAAAGGTTCAGGACCATCACCGCACTTCCAGCGGCAAGCAACCCGAGATTTTGCAACAGCCTCGCCGAGCTTTACAGTCGAGCTCCCCCGCGGAGTGCGTCAGGCATACTGGGCCGTCGAACAGCTCACGCTTGTAAAGCTGCCGACTGTGGGCTGGCCAAGGCTCGACGCATTGCTGGCGTCGTGGCGGGCACGTCGGAAGCTGGACCGAGAGCGGGATGGCAGAAAGGAAAGAAGGGTAATGAAGTTTTCCGACTTTGTGAGTTCCGCGGCAATTCGTGCGGAACTCAAGGCCGAGGACAAAGAAGGCGCGATCCGCGAAATGGTCGACGCCCTGTGCGAGGCCGGCAAGATTGCCGCCGAGGAAGTGCAGAGCATCGTCAAAGCGATTCTCAAACGCGAAGAACTCGGCAGCACCGGCATCGGCCGCGGCGTGGCCGTGCCGCACACCAAGCACCCCAGCGTCGCAACGGCTGGTGGGCACCGTGGCCGTCAGCAGCGAGGGGATCGACTTCAACAGCCTGGACGGCGAAAAAGTCAATTTGTTCTTCCTGTTGATTTCGCCGCCGGATCGGCCGGGCGACCATCTGCGGGCACTGGAGAATATTTCGCGTCAACTCCGCGACGACACGTTCTGCAAGTTTCTCAAACAGGCGAAATCCGCCGACGACATCCGGCAACTTCTGGAGGAAGCCGACAACAACCAGTTTGGCGGGTAACTGCATAGTGGATCATCGACTTGCGGCAGCGGCGGGTGGCAGGTCGGTGCCAAAGCGGCGGCGACCGTCGGCCGTGCGTACCGATTCGCCCGGCAGCGCAACTCGCAGCGGCGGGTCGAACGCAGATCGAGATCGCCGGGAAAGCGGAGTGCGCCACGCGACGGATCGGGCACAACGTTCCATTTGCATGAACGAAGAAATCAAAGCCGTCCGAACCGTCGTGATCAGCAATCCGCAGGGATTGCACGTGCGCCCGGCCGACTTGTTCGTCAAGCGGGCGGCGCATGTTCCAATCAAGAATTGAAGTCATCAAGGACAACGAGCGCGTCGACGGCAAAAGCATTTTGGCCATCCTGATGTTGGCCGCCGTCGC
The DNA here is from genome assembly GCA_963793635.1 of uncultured Planctomycetaceae bacterium. GTDB lineage: Bacteria > Planctomycetota > Planctomycetia > Pirellulales > PALSA-1355 > CAWCAX01. The sequence continues at coordinate 712,993 of CAWCAX010000004.1, read as the reverse complement.
GGGCACCGAACTGCGGCTCGAGGCCACCGGACCCGACGCCGAAGCGGCGTTGGATTCGCTGGCGGAACTCGTCAGCCAGACTTCCACGAAGACTAAGTACCGATTTACCAGTTTTGGCCGCGACGGCTGATGGCCGCCCTCAAGGGCACCTCGGCGTGCCCGGCCTCGCCAGCAGCGGCAAAAACCCAATTGTCGATTCCGCGGCCGGCTTGGCTCCTGCGGGAGCCATGCGGCAAGGTGCGCCTTCGGCGCGCGCACGTGCCCGCTGCGTGTGGCCCAGCTCGCGGGGCCACACGCGGCGACGGCCGCCAAGAGAGTCGCATGCAAAAACTTCAAGGAATCGCCGTTTCACCCGGCGTCGCCATTGGCGAAGCCCTGGTGGTCGACCAGGAGGGATTTCGCATCCCCCGGCGGTTCGTCGCGCGCGATGCCGTCGAGCACGAACTGGACCGGCTCGACGGCGGCCATCGTCGCCGCCGGCGGCGAAATCGAGCACAATCGCCAGCAGGTCTGCGAAGAGCTGGGCGATCAATACGGCGCGATCTTCTCGGCCCATCTGCAAATGCTCCGCGATCCGCGGCTGCGGAGCGAACTCGACGCCATGATCCGCGAGCGGCATTACTCGCCCGAGTATGCCGTCAGCCGCGCGCTGCGGCGCTATGCCAAGGTCTTCCAGTCGCTCGACAAGGGCTTTTTGTCCGAGCGGGCCAACGACATCTTCGACATCGAAAAGCGCCTGCTGCGACAACTGCTCGGCCGGCGGCGCGAGGAACTCTCGGAGCTCGTCTCGCCGGTCATCGTGCTGGCGCACAATCTCACGCCCAGCGAAACCGCCAATCTCAGCCCCGACTTCGTCCGTCGGCTTCGTCACCGAAATCGGCGGCCCGGGCAGCCACACCGCCATCGTCGCCGAGGCGCTGGAAATTCCGGCCGTCATCGGCACCGGCCCGTTCCTGACCGACGTGTCCGGCGGCGACCTGGTCATCATCGACGGCGATCAAGGGCTGGTCATCCTGCAGCCCGACGAAGAAACGATCGCCCGCTACCGGCACGAGGTCGAAGAGCATCGCCTCGCGGGCGACCCAGCTCGAAACGCTCCGCGATCTGCCGGCCGAAACGGCCGACGGCCAGCGCGATCTGCGCTGTACGGCAACATCGAATTTCCGCACGAAGTCAAGCATTGCGCTCGAGCGCGGCGCCGACGGCATCGGCCTGTACCGCACCGAGTTTCTCTACCTCGGCAACGATCTGATTCCGGACGAAGAGACGCATTATCGACGCCTATGCCGCAAGTCATTCAGGCCATGGCAGGGCCGGCCGGTCGTCATCCGCACGCTCGACATGGGGGCCGACAAAATCCTGCCCGACTTCGAAACGGCCAGCGGCGAACGCAATCCCTGCCTGGGGCTGCGCAGCATTCGACTGTCGCTCAGCAATCTGCCGCTGTTCCGCATTCAATTGCGGGCGATCCTGCGGGTCAGCGTGCTGGGCGACGTGCGGATCATGTTTCCGCTGATCTCCACGCTGATGGAACTGCGCAAGGCCAAGATGGTGCTGGCCGACGTGATGGAAGATCTGGAAGAGCAGCAGATCCCGTTCAATCGCGCAAATGCCGGTCGGCATGATGGTCGAGATGCCGGCCGCGGTGGTGATGATCGATCGCTTTGTCGACGAAGTCGACTTTCTCAGCATCGGCACCAACGACCTGATGCAGTACACGCTTGGCGGTCGATCGCGGCAACAAGGACGTGGCCGACCTCTACAACCCGGCCGATCCGGCGATCCTGCGGCTGATCCGCAATGTCGATCGATGGCGGCGCCAAGGCCGGACATTCCGGTGAACGTGTGCGGCCAGATGAGCGGCAACCCGATCTACACCATGCTGCTGTTGGGTCTGGGGCTGCGCGGGTTCAGCGTGCCGCCCAGTGCCGTGCCCGAGATCAAGAAGGTCTGCCGCTCGGTGACTTTGCCGCAGTGCCTGGCGGTGGCCGAGCGGGCACTGAGCATGGAAAACGCGCGGGACATCAAGAGCTACTTGCGCGGCGAATTGAACAAGATCCTGCCGGAGTTGGTGTAGATGCCAGCCAGCTGCGCCGGACAACTCGATCGCACCGACTCGACCGCGGTCGAGCCACGAGCCGCTCCGACGCCGCCGATCCGCATGCGGATTCGTTTCGCCAAGCAAGGCGATCTGCGGCTCATCAGCCATCGCGATCTGGTTCGGGCGCTGGAGCGGCTGTTTCGCCGGGCCGGACGTCGCGGTGCGGCAGAGCGAAGGCTTTCATCCCAAGCCGCGGATGATGTTTCCTTCGGCCCTGAGCCTGGGAATCGCCGGTCAGGACGAAGTGTTCGAAGTCGATCTGGCGGTGCCCGTCGGCGCCGCGGAACTGCGCGAACGATTGGCGGCCCTGGCGCCCGCCGGGGCTGACGATCGCTGGCGGTCGAGCCGGCCCCGGCCGGCAGCCGCAAGGCCCAGGCGAAGTGTCTGTGGTACGAGTTGGCGGTGCCGGCCGAGCGTGTCCAGGAGGCGGAGCGGCAGGTTGAGCGGTTCGATGGCGTCGGCCGCGTGCCCGGTCGAGCGCGCCGGGACGTGCGGTGCCGGTCGACCTGCGGGCAACGCTTGGAGGAATTGACGATTCGTGGCAGGCGTGTTGCGGATGAAGCTGCTGGCCACGCATGCGGCCCAGGCGCGTCCGCGCGACATCCTCGCAGTATTAGGTTTGATCGGATTTGGAATCCCACGGATTGCTGGTGCGCAGCCGGGTCGAACTGGATGGCCCTTAGACCTCGCGTCCGCCGCACTGCCAATCCCACGGCAAAACACATTGTTCCGGTTCGGTGGAAGCCGAACCAAGAAAGCGAGAACATGAAGCAAGAAATGTTGATCAACGTCGCGCAGCCGGAAGAATGCCGGATCGCGATCGTGGAGGATGGCGTCCTGGAAGAGCTCTACATCGAGCGCACCAGCCAGGACAACTACGTCGGCAACATCTACAAAGGAAAGGTCGTCAATCTCGAACCGAGCATTCAAGCGGCGTTCGTCGATTTCGGCGTCGGCCGCAACGGCTTTTTGCACATCAGCGACATCGAGCCGCAATACTATCGCCAGGGCGGCTTCGATCCCGACAAGCCGCTCGAGTTCGGCGGCCGCTCGCAGCGATCGGCGACATCGACACCGGCGAGGACGACGACGAGGCGCGAAGGCGGACGAGGCGCCGCGCCGCCGTCCGCCGCGCGGCCCGCGCCCCGGCGCCCGCCCGCGCATCAAGCCGCCGATCCAGGACATCCTCCGCCGCGGCGACGAGGTGCTGGTGCAGGTGATCAAGGAAGGCATCGGCACCAAGGGCCCCACGCTCTCGACCTACATCAGCATTCCCGGCCGCTACCTGGTGCTGATGCCGGCCCTGGGCCGCGTCGGCGTGTCGCGCAAGATCGAAGACGACGAAGTCCGCCGCAAGCTCCGCGACGTGATGCTCGAGCTCGATCCGCCCAAGGGGCTGGGCTTCATCGTCCGCACCGCCGGCATCGACCGCACCAAGCGCGAGCTGTCGCGCGATCTGGCCTACCTGCTGCGGCTGTGGAAGGTGATCGTGCGGCGGATCAAGAAGCATCCCGGCCCGATCGACATCTACGAAGAAAGCGACATGATCATCCGCACGATCCGCGACATCTTCACCGCGCGAGGTCGACACGATCTATATCGACGAGCCGTCGGCCTACGAGCGGGCCAAGGAGTTCCTGCAGATCGTCATGCCGCGCTACGTCAATCGCTTGCAGCTCTACGAAGGCAGCGAGCCGCTGTTCCACAAGTATCACCTCGATCGACGAAATCGCCCTGATCCATCAGCGCAAGGTGCCGCTGCGGCAAGGCGGCTCGATCGTCATCGATCAGACCGAGGCCCTGGTGGCCATCGACGTCAACAGCGGCAACTTCCGCGCCGACGACTCGGCCGAGGAGACCGCCTACCAGATGAATCTGCTGGCCGCCCGCGAGATCGCCCGGCAGTTGCGGCTGCGCGATCTGGGCGGCGTGGTCGTCAACGACTTCATCGACATGCGCAAGGAGCGGCATCGCCGCGACGTCGAGCGGGCGCTGCGCGACGCGGTCAAGCGCGATCGGGCCCGCACCAAGATCCTCCGCACCAGCCCCTTCGGCCTGATCGAAATGACCCGCCAGCGGATTCGTCCCAGCCTGAAGCGGAGCGTCTACCGCGACTGCCCGGGCTGCACTGGGACGCGGCGTGGTGAAGACGGCCGAGAGCATGGCGATCGAAGTCATGCGGCTGTTGATCCTGGCCACGCAGCAGCAGCATCGCCAAGGTGACCGTCACCGTGGCCGACGACGTGGCGACTTATCTGAACAACAAGAAGCGCCGCGAGATGGCCCGGCTGGAAGAGACGAGCGACATCTCGGTGCAGGTGCTGGGCCTGGAGCACGTCTCGCCCGAGCACCTGCTGATCGAGTGTCACGACGCGACCGGCCGCGAAGTCAAGATGACGCTGGCGTGAGGGCGTTCGTGGCCTGATTCTGCCGATTTACATCCCTCGCCTACCGGACTACACTTCGCCCAGCGCGGGGTATCCGCAGCGCGCTTGACATCCAAGCCGGGTATTCCGCAGAGCCCGGGGTTGGCCTGCATTGGTCGCAGGCCTTCCGCGGGCGCGTTTTTCTGTTCACGGAGGAGATTCGATGCTTCGTGGTTCGCAATACCAATTGGCGGAGCAAGCGCGGAAGGAGGCGGAGCGCAAGCTACTACGTGAGCGTTTGGAACTGCATGCCAAAACCTCCAGGTGGCACAAAGCCCAACTCGCGATCCTATTGAGAGAAGAAGCCGAAGAGGCCGAACTGGAGGATTTGCGGCGGCAGCGGCAGTTCGAAGAAGAGGCGTACTTGCACGAGGCGGGTTGGAATCCCGCGCTTCACCCGCGGGCTGGCACGGCGCCGAATCGCGGATACTTTGCACCGACGGGCGGCGGTGGCGGCCAAGCCGGGCATGGTGGCCCGTTCACTCTCCCATCTTATACGGGTCCGCAGCAAGTCCATGCCGAGCCGGTCGGCCTTCCCGCGGTCGGGCATCACTATGTGGCGGTGGGCGCGGTGATGGACTCCAAAATTCGGCCGCTGCTTTCGGACAGTGCAGTCCACTATGCGCTTGGCAACTATTCCGGCCCGACCGATCCTTCGCACAACAGTAGAGGCGTGAAGCGGAATAACACACCCCGACTATAATCTCGCGGTGAAGGACGAACTGAAAAAGTTCATCAAGGCAAACAAGATCACCAAGAACAACAAAATGTCCATTAACGACATGAAAAAGTTTTCGGGGCTTATGGAAAACGGGCTCGGCGCCAATGGACAGCCGCAAAAGCTAATTGGAAAATTCAATAGTGCGGTAAGGAATTCGATCAAGCCAGTGTGTTGGCGCCGAGCAAATTGGACGACATTCTCGCGGCGGGCCAACGGTACATGAAGCATCCGCGCTTCCGGCTGTTGGCGATGGGCGCCGTGCTCTCCGGCATCCTCAGCGAAGCCATTACGGCGCAGGCGAACATTTTGGATGTGGCGGCGACCAGCGGCCACTACCGCCGCGCGGTCGAAGCCCTCCAGGACGGCGACATTGCAAAAGCTCACCATCTGCTGACCGGCGACGGCGACAGTCTTTACATGGAAATTATGGGGCGCGTCGGAGCCCACGCCGCCCTGGACTTCAAGGAGGCCATGGATAAGGCATTTGATCAACAAGGAATTAGATCCTTTAAGTGAGCCACCATCGCACCCGCGGTTCGCGCTGTTATAATCGGGGAGCTTTCCCTTACGGCCGCGGCGAGCAATACCGATGTGTGCCCAACCGAGCTTCGATTGGTATCCTTCGATCGGCGAGTTTAGCGGGCTGTACAACGTCCCGGGCGACTTCGGCGATTTACTGCCAATTTGGTGCTCGGTCGACAATCCGCCGGAATTCGGGTTCCCGGAGCATTGGGCCATATACCAAGCGGCGCTGAAGTGGTTCTCGAAGGCCGTTCCGTCAGCCGCCGCGAATGAGCCATTTTATATATCAGAGCACGATGTGTTCGTTCCGCGAGACGAGACAGATGACCGCACGCAAAGCATCGACAACGTCGACTATGCCCGACTCGATCTTCAATTGTTGCGGCGGATCCAGCGAGAATTTCTCGGCCGTTATCCGTTATGGCGAGTGTACTTGGTCGGCGAAGATGCTGCGACGAGCATTGTTGTATACCCGACGGTGATTCGCTTCGGCGATCGGCCGGCCAGCATGGATCCCGAGGAGGCCTTGCGAGAGCTCATCCCACGCGGCGCGGCATTGCGCGAGGCGTATTATCGTCCGCGGTGCGCCTATCTGGCGCATCTGCGGCGGATGCTGCCCGAAGCGGTGCGAGCGATCGAAGACCGACGATTCCTTATTTTCGGGGTGCTCGATAGCTGGGACGGCCACTTTGACGTGCTTACCGTATTGCTATTGATTCGTGCTGCCGATGATCACGTCGTCACGATGGAAGGCCCCGCGGAGGCGGGGGAAAGATTTTTGTCGACGTGCGGAACGCTTGGAGTCGATGCCGAAGGGGCCATCGTCTGTTCCGGCCCCGTTCCCGACGAGGTTCCCTTTTGCTTTTCGCCTTGGCTGCCGCCGGCCGACTATCGCGGCCCGCTCACGGTCCTCGAAAGCGATACCGGCAAACGGCACGTGTACGAAATAAAATCCGAGAACATCATTCGCACGCTTCCGCAAGAGTGAGCCCTTGCTGGGCGGCACGAATCGGATTTTCAAGCGGCGCTAATCCTCCATCACCCGGGTCGGATTACGGCCGACCATCGGATACTGCTCCAGCTCCACCACGCTGCCGCTGATCATCCGGCTCTCGTCCCCCAGCCAATAGACCGACGCGGCCGCGATCTCCTCGGGGTTGATCAGCCGTTTGTTGGGGGCCGCGGGCGGGCCGACCTTCTCGGGCCAATCGGCCGGCAGGCCGTCGGCGATTTTGTATTGATATTCGTTCGGCGTCAGCACCCAGCCGACGTTGAAGTGGTTGACCCGCACCCGGCCCCCCAGCGCGTCCCCCAGATTGCGCGACAGCGTGAGCAGCGCCCCCTTGGAGATGCTGTAGGGAAGCAGTTCGTTCTCGCCGCAAAGGCCGTTGACCGAGCCGATGTTGAGCACCGCCCCGTGCGTGGCTTTCAGGTGCGGGTAGGCGGCCTTGATCAACAACAGCGGCGCCCGCACGTTGGTCGCGATGAACGCGTCGAACAGTTCGACGGTCGTGTTGTGCAGGTTGCTGCGCTTGATCAGCGCGGCATTGTTCACCAGCGCGTCGATCTTGCCGAAGGCCTTCAGGGCCGCCGCCACGAGCCGTTCGGCCGCGGCCGGATCGGCCAGGTCGTCGACGTGCAGGACCGCCCGCCCCGGGCCCAACTCCTCGACCACCTGCTGTCCGCGGGCTTGGTCGCGTCCGTGGATCAGCACCTTGGCCCCTTCCCGCACCACGCGCCGCGCGATCGCTTCGCCAATGCCCGTCGTGCTGCCGGTGATGATGATGACCTTGTCTTTTAGTTGCATCGGATTCGCTCACTGGGTTGTCGATTAAAGAAGTTTCGCCCGACCGCCGTGCCGCAGCCAACTGCCGAGCGCGGCGAATGAAAGGGTGAGGCCGGCCAAAAGAAGCACGATGCTTGCGCCGACCCAGGCATCGCGATCCCAACCCCGGTCGGCGCACCAAATCGATGAGCAGATCGCACCCGATCGGAGTGGCCGCCGCCCCGCAAAACGCCGCAGCATAGCATAACGTTCCCCAGCGCCGGCGTCCTGGGCCGGCCGGCTCATCCCTCGGGCGGGCCGGTGGCACGAGCGAGGTTTTATAGGGATTGGATGGCGACGACATGCGGCTTCGAGGCTCAAAAAACGCGGACCGCCCCGTACGATGGGCACGACAGCCGATTGGCTGGGCGGGCGAAAGACATGATAGCCGCCGCCGGCCACAGCGGCCAACCACCGAGCAGCAGGATGCGCCTTTTTTGCCGGATAAGCGGCGCGTAGCCGATCCGCGGCCATGCGGTGGGGCCGCGCTTTAGCCGGCCGGCTCCCGATCGTTAGTCGGTGCCCGCAAGCGTGTAACGACGAAGCCGACAGGCTCCGCACGCGCGATGTTTCCAAAAATCCACGCGTTGCATTTGCACATCACCGAGCGTGGGGTATGGTTGCTCGTCCCACCTTCGCGCTTCCTCGGCGCGAAACCGCTTCCCGGATCGGAGATGTGAATACCATGCGCAAGTTGCTGATTCTCTCGGTCGTCACGATCATGGCGGCCGGCGCGGCCGGCTGCAACACCTGCGGCAGCCTCTGCGGTAGCTCCTGCGGAAACACCTGCGGAAGCAGCTGCGGTCGTTCGCCTTGCAGCTGGCTGACCTCATGGCGACCGCGGCATCAAGAATGCTGCGCTCCGGCCCCCTGCGGTTGCGATTCGTGCGGCGGCGGCTCGATGGGCGCGGGTATGATCGACGGCATGCCGAGCGGCGCGACGATGATGCCGGCCCAGTCGTCCTGCTGCCAATAGTCGGTGCGTTTTGAATGTGACCGCGGCTAGCGAAAATAGCCGACGGCATTCTGGAACACGCGCAGCCCATCTCCCGCGGCCGCTCGATGGCCGCGGGTCCACTGCGGATGCTGCGTCGGCTTCGATGTGGCGCTCCGGATGCGGCATCAGGCCGCACACTCGGCCGCTGGGATCGCAAATGCCCGCGATGTTGGCCTGAGCGCCGTTTGGATTGTCGGGATAGCCGACCTCGCTTGCGCCGCCGGATGCCCGATAGCGGAGCACGACCTGGCCGCCCCGTTCCAGTTCGGCCAGCACGGCCGCATCGCGGGTGACGAACTTGCCTTCGGCGTGTGCGACCGGCAAATCCATCGTCTCGATGCCGGCGAAGAATACCCACTTCGACCCGCCGCTCTGCAGGTGGACCCAGCGGTCCTCGAACCGGCCCGACTCGTTCCAGGTGAGCGTGGCGGGAGGCGCGTTCCCCTCGGCGGCGAGCAGCACGCCGGACTTCATCAGGATTTGAAAGCCGTTGCAGATCCCCAGGATCAGTTTGCCGGCCTCTTTGAACTCGGCAGCGGTCCGCCAGACGATGCTGAATCTGGGTGCCCAAAATTCGGCCGGCCGCGATGTCGTCGCCATAGCTGAAGCCGCCGGGCAGGCAAAGAATCTGAAACTCGGCTCGAGCAGACGCTCCGCTCCAGCAATCGATTGACGTGGATCCGCTCGGCGAGGCCGCCGGCCAGCTCGAACGCAAACGCGGTTTCCAGGTCGCAGTTGGTGCCGGGAGCACGCAGGATCAAAACGCGCGGTTGAGGCATGGAGGATAAATCGGAACGGGGAACTCGGAACTCGGAACGACGAACAAAATCAAGACGATTACCATGTTTTCATGCACCCTTGGCCGGCGGTCAACGACGGCCTAACGCAAAAACGCCGAAATTCAATCGCACTTTCCTCACCAATCGAGCGGCGATTGCCAGGCCGCCTTGAGTCGGGAAATGTCGGCCACCGACGCGGACCTGCCCGCCACGGCTGATTGTCAAACGGGCGTCCTCGGTAACCTCGCCGATGTCGGCATGCGGCACGCCGGCCAAGCAGCCTGCGCAAAGGCGGCGACCGCGGCCTGGGGCACTTCGCACAAAAAGCGCGTGGCCGATTCGGAAAAGAGCAGCATGGCGTCAGCCCCAACGTTGCTGCTCGAATCCATGTGGCATGGGATCCAGGTCGACCCGCGCGCCGAGGCCGCCGGCAAATGCCATTTCGGCCAGTGCCACGGCCAGGCCCCCTTCGCTCAAGATCGTGGCAGGCGCGGACCAGTCCGGCGTGCGATCGCCTGGTGCACGCGCCGCGAACGTGCGCGCTGGCCATGGCCGGCATCGACCCGCGGCACCTCGCCCCCGGCGCAGCCGCCGACCAGCGCGAAGTGCGAGCCGCCCAGCTCGTCGTTCGTCTCGCCGACGACGAACAGCCGGTTGCCGGGCTCTTTCAGATCCATCGTGACGCACCGCGCGCACGTCGTCGACCTGGCCCAGCGCGCTGATCAACAGCGACGGCGGAATGGCGATGCTCTGCTGCTGGCCGGCGGCGTCGGCATAGCGAAATTCGTTGTTCAAGCTGTCCTTGCCGCTGATGAAGGGCGTGCCCAAGGCGATGGCCAGATCGTGACAGGCCAGCGCCGCGCGGACCAGCGAGCCGAGCGTCTCCGGCCGATCGGTGTTGCCCCAGCAGAAATTGTCGAGAATGGCGATCCGCCGCGGATCGGCCCCGACGGCCACGCAGTTGCGCAGCGCCTCGTCGATGGCGCGAGGCGGCCATGTGGTAGGTGTCGAAATCGCCGTAGTGCGGATTCATGCCGCAGGCCACGACCACGCCGCGCCGCGAGTCGAGCACCGGCCGCACGACCGCCGCATCGCCGGGGCCGTCGTTGGCCACGCCGACCAGCGGCTTGATGACGCTGCCCCCTTGCACTTCGTGATCGTATTGCCGGATCACCCAATGCTTGCTGGCCACGTTGAGCGAGCCGAGAATCCGCGTCGAGTCGTCAAATCCGCCGGATCGAGCGGCGTCGTCGGCCAGGCAAACGGCCGCGGCGGCGGCGGCTGATAGACCGCTTCGCGCACGACGGGCGGGCCGGCCGTCGTGCAGGAACCGCATGTCCAGATCGGCCACCTCGTGCTGCGCCGTATTTGAGCTCGCAGCCGGCCCGTCGGCACGAACCGGCCGATGACCGTCGCCTCGACCCCTTCGGACTCGCACAGAGCTCGCCAGCTCGGGCCAGCGTCTCGGGCGGCACCGACAGGACCATCCGCTCCTGGGCTTCGGAAATCCAGATTTCGGTGTACGAGAGCCCGTCGTATTTGACCGGCGCCTTGTCGAGCCAGACTTCGGCCCCGATCTCTTCGCCCATCTCGCCGACGGCGCTGGAAAATCCGCCGGCGCCGCAATCGGTCACGGCGTTGTACAGCCCGCGGTCGCGGGCGGCGAGCAGCACGTCGAGCACCATTTTTTCGGTGATCGCGTTGCCGATCTGCACGGCTCCGCCCGAGAGGCTTTCGCTCTGGCTGGTCAGTTCGGCCGAACTGAACGTGGCGCCGTGGATGCCGTCGCGGCCGGTGCGGCCCGCCGAGGGCCACGATGTGGTCGCCGGCCTGCGGCTGCTTGAACGATTTGTCGCGCGGGATCAGGCCCACGTTGCCGCAATAGACCAACGGATTGCCGAGGTAGCGGCGATCGAAATAGATCGCGCCGTTGACGGTCGGAATGCCCATCCGATTGCCGTAGTCGCGCACGCCCGACACGACCCCCTTCATCACCCGCCGCGGATGCAGCACTCCCGTCGGGCAGCTGCGTCGGCCGGCGTGTCGGGCGGAGCGAAGCAAAAGACGTCGGTATTGCAGATCGGCTTGGCCCCCAGGCCGGTGCCCAGCGTATCGCGAATCACGCCGCCGATGCCGGTGTTGGCGCCGCCGTAGGGTTCCAGGGCCGAGGGATGGTTATGCGTTTCGACCTTGAACACCACGTTGTACTCGTCGTCGAAGCGCACGACGCCGGCGTTGTCGCTAAACACGCTGACGCACCAATCCGCGGCGCCCAGTTGCTTGCGAATGGCGATCGGTGGCGGCAAAGATCGTTTCCTTGAGCATGTTGTCGAACTGCCGCTGCGCCGTGCTCGTCGCGATAGGCGATCCGCCCGGCCAGCGTCTTGTGGCTGCAATGCTCGCTCCAGGTTTGGGCGATCGTTTCCAGCTCGGCGTCGGTCGGATCGCGGGCCAGGTCGCGGAAATAGGCCCGGATGGTCTGCATCTCGGCCAGCGACAGATAGAGCTGGCCCTCGATGACTCAGACGCGGCCAGCGCCTGCGTCGTCGAGCTCGCGGATCGGCACCGTGCGCAGCTCGAAGCGATAGGCCGTGCCCAGCTCGATCCGATCGAACGGCAAGCGGGCCGAAAATCGACTTGCTCGATCGCGTCGTTGGCCAGCACCTTGGCCGCCAGGGCTTTGAGCACTGCTGTCGGCCAGCTCGCGGCAGCCAGATATTTTTGCAGCGTGCGAACGGCGTCCGCCTCGCAGACCCAAATCTGGCCAGCGCCTGCAGCGTGCTTTGGGCCACCGGATCCATCACGCCCGGCTTGGGCAGCACGTGGACCAGCCGCGGCAGCGCCGGCCGGCGGCTCGAGTCAGTTGGCCTGATCGCCCGACTTGGCCCACGACGCCCCGCTCGACGACCGTGTCGACCAAGCAGTCCACGCGCGGCGCGCTCGATGTCGGCTCGGCTCGAGGTCGCCCTGAATCAAATAGCCGCGCGCGGCGGCCAGCGGCAGATCGGCCATAATGCCGACGTCGGCCGCCGCGGCAGCCACGCTATGCGCCGTGCGGTCCGGCTGGCCGGCGAGCGGATAAATGTCAACTTCCCACAGCATCGCGAACCTGTTTTGCCTCGGCCAAAAGTTTTTCCAAACCGGCGGCGTCGCGATCGGCGATCGCCTGTCGCAGCGCAGCCAATTTTTCGCTTAAGACGATCCAGGGCGGCGACGACGTGCTCGCGGTTGGCTGAGCAGGATTTGCTGCCAAAGCTCCGGATCGCCCGCCGCCACCCGGGTCGTGTCCGACCAGCCACCGGCCGCCAGCGAGACCAATTCCGGAGCCGTTGCCGGCAGCCACGGCCGCGGCCACCACGTGCGGCGCATGGCTGATGGCGGCCAACGCCTGATCGTGGGCATCGGGCTCCATTTCGACCACACGCGCGCCCAGAGCGGTCCAGAAGTCGCGGAGGGTTCTGCGGTCCGCCGCGGCGGTATTGGCCGTCGGCGTAAGGATCGTGGCCCGCCCCTCGAACAGGTCCGCCCGGGCGTGCTGGGCCCCTTTTCGGTCATTACCGGCGATCGGGTGTCCGCCCAAAAAGTGCACGTCATTGCGCCATCTGCGGCCGTCATGAAGCTGCGATTCGATTTGCCGGACGATCTCGGCCTTGGTGCTGCCGGCATCGGTAATCAAGGTGCCCGGCGCGCTGGACCCGGCCGACGCAATCACCTGCGCAACGATCGAACCGACAGGCGTGCAGACCACGATCAACTCGGCGCCGGCCACTCCCTGTTCAAGCTCGATGCTCGTGCTGTGCACGGCTCCCAATCGCTGGGCGGCCGCGAGCGCCTCGGGCCGCCGGCCAATTCCCACAATGTGACCCGCCAGTCCGCGGCGCATCGAGCGCCAAGCCGATCGACCCACCGATCAGCCCGACGCCGACAATGGCCACACGATTCCACACGCTGATGGGTTTCCTAGGCGATGTTTTCGATTCTTTCCCAGCGGTGACCTGTCCGATATATTCCCGCCAAGTCGAGCCGAAATTGTAACAAATCGGCGGACGGCTGTATTGGTGCGGCGCCGGCAATTTCCTCCGGCGGCTCAAACAGGCTAAGCTAAATGCGGCGCTGCGAAATTCCAGGAAACGGTTGCTCACATGTTCGGCCCTCCCCGCATCAAGCTGACCGATCTGGCTCCGCTCTGCCGGCGGCTGTCGACGCAATTGGCTGCCGGGGTCGATGCCCGCCGCATTTTGAGCCGCGAGGCGGAAATTGCGCCGCTCGGCAACCGCCGGCCGATGCGGGAAGTGAGCGAGGCCATCGACCAGGGCAGCAGTCTGGCCGAGGCCCTGGCCGCGACGGGCGAGTTCTTTCCGACCTTGACCTGCGAACTGGTCGACGTCGGCGAGCAAAGCGGCCATCTGGCCGAAGTGTTCCGGCAATTGGCCGCCCACTACGACCATCTGATCGAGATGCGCCGAAACTTTCGCGCCGCGATCACCTGGCCGATCATGCAGTTGGTCCTGGCGCTGGCAATCGTCGGCGGCTTGATCTGGGTCATGGGCATCATCGGACTGGGCAGAGACGGAAAACCGATGCTCGACATGCTGGGCTTAGGTCTCTATGGCACCCAAGGTTTGACCATCTATCTCACGTTTCTGGCCTGCGTCGCAGGTGGTGTTTGGTTTCTGTATCAGGCGATCCGGCGCGGTGTGCTATGGACCCAGCCGCTGCAAGTCGCGGTCATGCGCATTCCAAAGCTCGGCAAGGCGCTCGAGACGCTGGCCATGTCGCGATTGTGCTGGTCATTGAATGTGACCTTCGAGTCGGGCATGGATTTACGCCGCGCGTTGGCGCTGGCCCTGCGCAGCACGCATAATTGGCGCTATACAAGCCAAATCGACCCGATCTGGCAATCCATCCGCTCCGGCCGCGAACTCTACGAAGCCCTGGCACAGACCGGCGTGTTTCCCCGGCCGTTCATCGACGCCGTGGAAGTCGGCGAACGGAGCGGTCGCATGTCAGAGACATTGGCCCTGCTGTCGAAGCAGTATCAGGACGAAGCCCGCGCCGCGCTGACGACCCTGACCAAGATCGCCGGCTTCGCGGTCTGGCTGCTGGTGGCGATGCTGCTGATCGGCATGATTATGCGCATGGCCAGCTCCTACGTCGACATGCTCAACAATGCCGTCAACGGCAAGTTTCCGGGCGAATAGCTCGCTTGGAAGGGCGGACTGTTTGAAGAAGGGGATACGGGGATGAGGAAGGGGATACGGGGGATGACGGAGGAGAAGGCGGAAGGATGAAGGCGGAAAAACGAACGAGGAGGGGGGGGATCAGAAGTCCACTTCAGCATTTGTGGCCGATTCCAACGACTGATCCTCCAAATTTTTACTTTTCCATCCTCGTCATCTTCCGTATCCCCTTCCGTATCTCCCTATCTCCTTTAAAGGAAGTTCAATCGTGCGCAGCGTTGAGATTGCGTTTGACCCATTCGCGTGCGCTGTGGCGGGCGGTCCAAACGCGATGCCGCAGCCGGGCCGACGAACGATCGCAGACAATCCGCCACTCGATGGATTCGCGAGGCATCGCCCGCCAATGGGCCTTATAGGGCTCGTCGCCGCGGCAAAAGTCGAATGCCCGATAGCCCCCGGCAATCGCCCGCTCGAGAGTCGCCAGCGTAATGAGCCGGCCCGGCTCGCGCTTCAATGCATTGGGCTCGATGCCCCCCTGATAGGCAAACACCATGTCGTCGCCGGTCAAATGGAACTCGGCGGCGATCGGCCGGCCGGCCAGCTCCAGCCAATGCAGGCGCAGCCGGCCCGCGCGGTACAGGGCGTCGGTCGCGGCACGGTGAAACTGCGAGAAGGATTCCGACTCGAAACAGCCGGGCTTGCCCAGGCTCTGGAGCCGCCGCTGGTGCAGACGAGCCAGGATTTGCCATCCGGTTTCCAGTTCGTCGGCGGCGCCCACGGTGCGCAACACCGCCACGCCGCTATCGAACACCCGGCGTTCCAGTTGCCGCAATTGCTTGCGGTGCGACTTGGAGAGCAAGCCGAGATAACCATCCCAACTGTCCGGCAGTTCGATCCGCCAGGTGTGATCGCACACTCGGGCATGCACGCCGGCGCCGCGGCTTTCCAACCGGTCGGCTAGCAACGGGGCGGCCGAGTCTTGTGCGTCGGTGCCGGTCAGTTCCAGGATGTCCCAGCGGTCGTCGTGGCCGCTCGACAGCCCGGTCGATCGCATCAGCCAGTCGGCCAACGACTCGGCAACGTCCGCCCGTCGATCCGCCTGGCAGAGCACGCTCAAGTAATCGCTGCAGACTTCTCCCGACCCGAGAAAGCGGACGATGCGTCCGTGGGCGTGCGAACGTTCGAGATACCACGGCGCAAGACCCACGAGCCGCTCGCCGTCGGTTACTGACAGCAGGTAGAGCTCGACGTGGCGCCGGGCGGCCGTCATCACGGGTTGATAGTGCTGCCACCAGGTAGCCAGCCATTCGAAACTACGAAACGGCACGCCGCCGTCCAGCCGATTCCAATCGGCTGCCGGCCGCGTGAACTCATCGAGGTGGTGGAGTCTGCGGACCTGCATGACAACAGCCGGGCTGGGAAACGCGCACCAGGTGGTTCGCCGCAAAACCATAGCATGTAGGCATTTGGCAAGAGATTCCGCGGCCGGCCGGGAGCATCAGGAGAAGTGGGAAACGCCCCGTTCGGCGGCCCGGGAGTGCCGATCGAGCACAATATGACGATCGTTAGCCCCGCGGTATGCCAAACGAGAGCACCGGTCGGCTTGGTCGAGCGATGGCGGTCCGATAACGATTACCGCTTCGCAAACCGGGCCGCCTGAGCCGCGATGTCCACTTCGACCAGGCGACTCCAGGCCGCCAGCAGCGTTTCCTGGATCGGTCCCGGCTTGCCGTTGCCAATCGGCCGGCCGTTGAATTGCACCACGGGGATCACGCAGAGCGAAGTGCTCGACAGGAGTACTTCCTGGGCCGCGGCGATGTCGGCCGGCTTGAGATCGTGCTCGCTGTAGGAAATGCCGGCCTGCTCGGCCAGAGCGATCAGGACTCCCAGGCTCACGCCAGGCAGCACTTTGGCGCGCGGTGGCCCGAGCAGACCCTGTCCGGGTACATAGGCCAAAATATTGGCGGTCGTGGCCTCCATGACGTAGCCGTCGTGGTCGCACATCAGGGCCCGCGCCCCCGGCTCGATCGAGCGGGCCTGCCGGTCGGCAAGGTAATAATGCATCCGGCTGCGACACTTGAGCTCGCGCGGCCAGCAATCGGGCGAGATCTGTTCGACCGTGGTCGTGACCAGCGAATCACCGCCTGAATATTTTTCGCTCCACAAGTGAAACGGCAGCGGATACGTGTGGATGCAAATCGTGGGTCTCCTGTCGGCGACACCGGCCGCCATGGTCGGGTGGGGGCCCGGCGTGAAGAACATGCTCAAGTTGAGATCGTCGGCTGCGTCCAGTAACCGCGCATTGCTTGTCGCCAGATTTTGAGAAATCCGGCCCAACTCGGCGAGGCTCATCCCCAGCTCGATGCCCACCAGGTCCAGCGAATGCTGAAGTCGCTCCAGGTGCGCTTCCAGGCGAAACAACCGCCCGGAAAAAGTACGCAACACTTCGGTTACCGTCGCGCCGAGCACCAGCCCGGTGTCCCAGACCGGAATGCCGGCCTCGGCCAACGGAATGAGGCGGCCATTGTAATAGACCTGTGGCCCGTCCGTAGCTTGCATAGCAGCACGATCCCTGACCTTAACCGCGACTCTGAAATGCCTTGCGAATTTCGGCCATGTAGCGCGGGCAGGCAGTGCGCGGCTCGTCGGCCTCTTCGAATTCCAGGACAATGTAACCGCGATATCCGGCCGCCGAGAGGATCTCGGCCAGCCGGGCGAAATCGCTGGGCTGCTTTTTGCCGTCCGGTCCACTGACCACAACCTTGATTTGCACATTGACCGCATAGGGCGCGATCTTCGCCAGATCACCGTACAGGTCGTCGCTGTGGAAGTTGCCGCTGTCGAGATTCACTCCGAACCACGGGCTCTGCACGTCTTTGACCAGACGCAACATGTCGTCGACCTTCGACGTCAGTCCGCCGTGATTCTCCAGCGCCAGATAGACCCCATGCTCGCCCGCATACTGACAGCACTCTTCCATTCCCTGGACGGCCAAGCGGTGGGCCTCTTCGGGGCTCGTGCCGTGCGGGCTGCCGGAAAAAATGCGGATCACGGGCGCCCCCAAGATCAACGCATTGTCGATCCAACGCTTGACATGGGCGATTTGCTTTTCGCGCTCGGGGCCCGGCGGGTGGCAAAGATCGTTGCCGATCGCCGTGCCGGATACGTCGAGCCCCAGCCGGAAAGCCAGGCCCCGGATCTTGCGCAAGTAATCGGGGGTGACATTATCCGGAAAGTAGTAGCTGGTCAGTTCGGTTCCGTCCAGTTTCAGCGCCTGCGCAGTCCGTGACGAAATCTTCGAGCGTCGCCTTGGGCGGCTTGCTGTTGAGCAAATCGCGGTAGCTGTACGCAGCCAGGCTGAACTTGAATTTACTCTGTCCGGTGCGCTCGATCGGTTCGATCGCCCGCAGTACGCCGCAGGGAAGCGCGCCGGCAGCCAAGGCGCCGCACGAGGCCGCGGTCAGGCGCTTCAGAAGCGTACGGCGTGAAAAATGGATTGACATTGCCCAAGCCCTTGGTGGTTGTATTCCCAATAGGTCTCCCGAACATTGTGGATCGACGACCAAAGTCTTGCAATAAGCGAGTGACCGCCAATGGTGCCGTCGCCGCCCCTCATTCGCCAGGCCGACCGTGCCGGCGCTTCCTCCGGATGCGAAATGCAGCCGCGGTCTTTTGGGGCGACACCTTCTTGCCGCCACAGATTTTATAAGCAGACCGCTTCCGGTGTCGCGCGGCGGGCACAGCAGCCGCTGCAGCAACTACGCAGCCAGGCGGGCGAGAAGAAGCTCAGGTTGGCCACCAACATCATCAGCGCGAATTCGACTTGCCCGGTCAAAATCCCCGTCGCCAACCACATCACGACCGCGATCGCCAACAGCAGCGGGCGGGCCAGGCGGATCCAAATCAGGATCGGGAAACCCAACTCGAACGCGATGATCAAGTGCGTCCAGAAGTTGACCGCAAACAGGGGGATTCCCGTCCAGTCGACGAGGCGCGACTCGGGGCGGGCAATCAGCCACCATGCGCCCATGCCGGTCCACCACGTGCTACCCATCAACTTGGCGGTGCCCATCGTGGCGTAGAGCAGGCACAAATGCACTTGGATCAAGTGCAGGCTGAGCGTGGCCGTAAACGACGTCGGAGGCGCGTCGCCGGAACCGCTCGCCGCTCCCTGGCCGATTGCTTTGCGCCGTGCCAACCAGCGGTCGAGCGACCAGGAAGCACCGGCCGGCCCCAGGCATAAATAAAACAGGACCATGGTCACGATCGGCTCGACTTGCGTTGTGAGCATCGGTGCGCGATGCACGTCGGAGAGCATCACCAAGAATGCCAAAACGGACGTCAAACGCGTCCAGTACCCCGCCGTAAACAGCGCCAGGACCGCCAGCCCCAGGCACTCGACGAGCAGCAGCTCGGTCGGCGACGAAAAAAAGTTCAAGTAGGACAGCGGATAGCCGCGGCTCGTCGTCCGCTGTACCACTTCGACCGGAATCCAGCCGCCGGCCGCAAACAACTGACCCACCGCGGGCAGCAAGGTCACGTGCAGCCAAAGCGCAATCAGCCCCGTCAGTACGCGGATCACTCCCAGCGGGTAGGGATCGCCGGGCTTGAACCAGAACCGGTTCCAACCGTCGCCAAAAGCGCGGCTGAGCGTGCGCAGATACTCCAGGGCGTCGGCGATCATGGCTTTTGCGGACCCTTTTCCACCGGTGCAACTTCTCCGGCCGCCGACTTCCTGACCAAATCGACCTGTCCACTGGGCGAGAGCAGTACATGCGCTTCGTAAACGGTTGCGTAGTATCGCGGATCAAACGGATTGCGCGCCTTGAGGTCGCCGGCTCCCGCCACTTCGATCGACAGCAACGTATGGGCTTTGACGCGGACCAGGCCGCGGCTGGCCCCCCATTGCTTCAGGATCGAGCCGGCAATCGAGCCCAACAGCATGGGCTCGACGTCTTCGCCGCTGGCCATAGCGCCGGCCGCATTTGCGAGTGCCTGATAGCGGCGGCGTTCGCCCGGCCACAGCCTGGCCATCGGCACCGCAGTTGTTTCGACCGCTCCGTCCGGCAGGGTGCCCTCGACCTCGAGCACGAAATCCACGTCGCTGGCCTCGGCATGTGTCAAATAGAATCGGCCGCTGGGATAGCTGTTCGGCGCCAGATCGAAATTCAGAGTGGCGCTGTAGGGGCCGAGCACCTGCATCAAACGAGTTTGCAGCGCCGACGGAAAGGCGTAAGCAGTCAACGCGACGGTGACCGCGAACAAATGGATAAACAGGAACAATCCGATCAGGCCGCGAACCTCGGGAGACGGCAGTTCGGCGTCAGCGGGGGACGAGGTTGTGCCGGTGGATCGCATGCGGCGGATCAATCGGGGCGAGGCGGCGATGGGTTCGGCGTGCGGCGTGCGGTGCGGCTATACAAGCTCTACATCAGATCGACCGTGGCAGGCCTGAATGTTAACCCGTGCTTCCCAGGCTACCCAGTCCGTAAAGTTTGTTAAAAACGAAAAAAGAAGCCGGACCTCACATGCGAGATCCGGCTTCGAGGTTTTACTTTGTCGAGCTGAAGGCTCAGGGCAAGCTTCGGCCCGCTAAAGCAATCCAGCCCCAGGGGCTGGAACCACTTAACGCCGAAAGCTGACGTGACGAAAACCGCGCACGCCATCGCTAGCGCCTTTGGTGGGAGCCGGAGCTTCCGCCGGGGGCGGGGGAGCAACATCGCCAGCGCCAGCACAGCTGGGAGCGGCACCTGCACAGCTGGGGGCAGCCGGAGCACAAGCCGGAGCTTCGCAAGCCGGAGCAGCACAAGCTGCCGGAGCGCCGCCGCAGCCGCAGCAACGATGCTTGCGGAGGAGGTGACGCAACAAGCCATGGCAACCACAGCAAGCCGGAGCACCGCCACACGACGGGGCACCGCCACAATCGCCTGAGCAACCAGCGCAACCGCCGCAGCCGTGACCGGCCACAGCGACCTTCTCACCGCCGATAAGGGCGATGCCAACAACCGCGAAGAAAATCGCGATTCCAAGAAACAACATCCGATTCATCCTAGAATCCTCCAAGTTACAGGTACCGGAACGTAAGGGTCTCAAACAACCCGAACAAACTTGCCGTCCTACGTTCTCCCCCCCTCTGCGACGGCCAAACAGCCGAGGCGGGACCTCGACACAGCCTTCGAGCAACATGCCAGCGAACCGAATGGAGAGCTGCCCTGTAAGCTTTTTCCGGTTACGTAGGCTAGGCACGAAGGCGTAGTCTAGGCTGCTAAATTAGCATGACGGCCCTGGTTGTCAAGCGACGACACGACAATCTGTGGGTGTTGCGCTGACTTGGGGCTCTGGGGGCAATTTACCGAAGGCTTCGATAAATGTATCGTAGAACTTGCGGCTGTCTACGGTGACCACCGCGCAAAACAGAAGGGCCGCCCGATCGGCGGCCCTGCGCAGTGCATAAACCTTCTTCACGCAACGCGTTATCGATGCGCCGCAAGGCGCAAATGTTTCGCAGCAACGCGTCGCCATCGACAAGTTTTCGAGCTAGCCCCTCCAGTCAAGCGATACTCGAAATTTTTTCTTCTAACGACTTAGCGAGTTGGATTTGATTCGGCGCTCGCGCCGCTTCGGATGACTCTGCTTGCGCTCGTCGCTCATCTTCTTGCGCAATCAGATCCAGCTTGCGCGTCATGTCATCCGGATCCTCGAAGTTCAGAATGACGGCCGGCTGATCGTCGTACACGCGCATGGCCATCCCCGCCACGCGCCAGCCCGGCTGTTCCTGCCGCAGCATCCACAGCACTTCGGTCATTTCGCGAGTCCCGTCCTCCAACTGGTCGTACCACTTCGTCATTACATGCGCTCCACCCTCGACCATTTCGACTTCGCCGACTTCGAACGAGGTCGCGCCGCTGGAGGGTAATTGAGGCGACATGCCATGGGCTTTGAGCGCCGAACGAGCATCGGCGGTGAGCATGGCAAACATCTGGTCGTGGTTCCGCGAGCAAATGGCCGACAAAAACTCGGCCGCCGCATCGCCGGGGGCCGGGGTTTTGCCGCCGAAACCAGGCAATTTGTTGCAACCGGTCGCAGCGGCGCCGATTGCTAGCAGCAGACAAACCATCCCTGGACTGCGCATGGGTCGGATCTCCCTTCCTTGGGTCAAAGCTGCATGCCGGCGCCCTCAGCCGCTGCGCAACACGCCGCGCAAAACCCCGCATTATTTCCGTTGCGGGAAGCGACGGGACGAAGTTTGGCGAAATCGGCAAATTCGGTCAAGACGAACCTCGATCACGGCCAGCAAGCACTCCACTGGTTTTTGCCAGGGCGCAGGCGCCGGCATGGCAGCTGCGGATGCGCAACTCCATCGCGGCCAGCAGTTGCTGGTCATCGAGCGCCGCGATTTCCGTCGGTTCCAGGGGTGCCCCAAACTGGACCGCGATCGTCGAGCGCCGGGGAAACTTTCGCCAGCGGGGCCACGCTGCGAAGGCGCCCTCGATTGCCAGCGGCACCAGCGGCACCCCTGCCCGCCGCGCCAGAGCGCAGAAACCGGGCTTCAGCGGCGCGACCGTGCCATCGACGGTGCGGGTGCCCTCGGGAAAGATCAAGACCGCTTCCCCTCGCTTCAAGCGGCGCAAGGTTTCCTTTAATCCGCCCAGCCCGGAGCCGTCGCGGTCGATCGGGATGGCCTCGAGCGATTCGATCAGGTGACGAAATCCGGCGGTTGCGAATAGGCTCTTGCGTGCCAAAAAGTTAAGCCGCCGGTGGCAGGCCACGCCGACGATCACCGGATCGAAGTTGCTCTGATGGTTCGATAGAATCAGGGCCCCGCCCTCGCGGGGTACAGCGTTCGCATTGCGGACGCGCATCCGAAAAACCACCACTCCCACAAGGCAACTCACGGCCCGGAAGAAGTCGTACCACAGACGCTTGAGAATCGAGCGGTTCATGCGGCCCTCAACCGCCCGCCGCGTTGCGAATCCGCTCGCGCACCAGTCGTTCGAGCTGGTCGACGACTTCGCTGCGGCTCAGGCCGTCGGTGCACAGTTCGATCGAATCGGCGGCGGCGGCCAGCGGTCCGACCGGTCGATGGGTGTCGCGGAAGTCACGTTGATTCTGCTGTTCCAGCACGGTTTCCAGGGGCAACTGTTCGCCCTGCGCCCGAAGGTCCTCGGCCCGGCGCCGCGCACGCTCGGTGGGGCTGGCCGTCAGGAAGATCTTGCACTCCGCCCGCGGAAATACAACCGTCCCCTGATCCCGCCCTTCGGTGACGATGTCGTCCTGGCCGGCTGCGATTCGTTGCAGCCCCACCAGGTGCTCGCGGACCCCGGTGTTATTGGCGGCAAAATGCGTGACCGCGGTGATTTCCGGCGTGCGAATGGCCCCCGTCACGTCGCGCCCGTCGATCAAGACCTGGTCGTGCTCGAGCCGGATCTCGATCGCTCGGGCAAGCTCGACCAGCCGCTCGGGAGCATTCCAATCCAAGTGCCGATCGACGGCCGCCCAGGCCACGGCCCGATACATGGCGCCGGTGTCGAGAAACCGGAAACCGAGCCGTTGGGCCAGTTCTCTGGCAGTCGTGCTCTTGCCGGCGCCGGCAGGTCCGTCGATGGTCACAATCATGGTCTTTGGCGAATCGCTCTCGAAGGCCGAAGGTCTCGTGGATTATATCCGGCCCGCAGGGCGCCGGGGGCGTTCTGTCACCCAGGCTACCAGCAGGCTTCGACTTCCGTCCATTCATGCGCCGCGAGATCGACGCTGACCCGGTCCTGCTCGACCGTTAAATCGCCGAGCGATTGTCCGCGAAAATCGAGTTTGCGGGCTCGCGACAACGAGCGGAAGGCACGCAACGTGGCATGCACAGGCCGGCCGCTGGTTTCGAGGATTCGGACCCGAAACCCTCGCGGCGCAGGCGGCCGGGTCGTCTCGCCCGGCTCGGGTCCAAGTGCGGCCCAATGCGTGGCAATCACGCTCCGCGCGTCGAGGTGAAACAACCATCCCGCGATTGGGCCGGCAGGAGGCGACGTCATTTCCTGCCAGGTCGTGCAAGGAGCCAACAGTTCGGCCGCCGCGGCGGCCGGATTGGCCACATCGATTCCGATCGCCAGGCTGAATCGCCGGGCCGTTTCGCCGCGCACGACCAGCAGGCTGTCGATGATCCGCGGCGCACTGCGGCGGTGGTAGGGCAAACCGCCGGTAAGCAGCGACGTCCGGCCGTGCGGCGCGTCGATCTCGATGAATTCGGGCGCCTCGATGCGTTTGGCTTCGGTCGGATGTCGGCCGCCGTGCACACCGCGCAGCAATTCGGCCGCCGCATCGGACCAGGCAAACCGGGCCGCGTAGTACGAATTCCAGGGATCGGCGCGCAGCGGTTCCAAAGGATCGAGTTCGATCTCGATGCGCAGAATCCGGCTTGCCCGCCAGATTTGCGTTCGCTGCTGAAAGCCGGCCAATTTGCGCCCTTGCGGGTCGACCAGGCTGCCACGGCTGGTAATCTCGCCGACCATTGAGCTGGCACGCGTGACCGCGACCGAATCGGCCTGCATGCGGGAATAGGCCGCGTCTTCGTCCGGATCGCGCCAGGCCTCGCCGGGCGCGGTTGCCCGGCCGCCAGGAGTGCGCAGCGCGATTTGCTGGCTCAGTCGGTTCCCGCGGTGCTGAAAATCGCGGAGGACCTGAATTCCCCCGCATTCGGGGTGAATCGTCACCTCGAAGAATTCATTGTGCAGGACATTTTCCGCGGCCAGTGGTTTCTCGCGCTGCCGGCCCGCTTCGGCCGGCATTGTCCAATCGACAAACGCGAACCCCATGGGCGGCACTTCGACGACCCTTTGTTCGCTCAACTCCGGCGGGGCGCAGGCCGCGGACCCTGCCCTGGGCTCAGTCGTGTTTGCCGGGGTGGACAGTCGCTCGACGAGCATCCGCCGGGCGAAGCTGAGCGGATTGACGACCAGCGTGCACGGCACCGCCGCGGAGTTCGAACGCGGCAGCAGACCGGAAAAGGCCGGTAGCAATCGATCGAAGCTCTGTTCGGCGTTCGGCTGGACCGGCTCGGCCAGGCGTTTGTCCAACAGCTCGACCAGTGTAGCGACCGCTTCGTGCGCGGCATGAGCGGCTTGCCTGCGATGCGCGGTCGTGATACGAGAGAGCGGATCGGCCTCGCGCCGGATTATGGCTTGCTTGAGATAGGGGGAGCGATACTCGTCGGCCAGGAAGCGCGCGGTCAGGGGCGGTGCATAGGTTGCCGTGAAATACTCATCGAGCGTGACGAACTTGCCCAGCGCCGTCGTATAGCGAGCAATCCGCCGCAGGTCGCCGTACCAGGTGCTGACCAGCCCCGGCCAGTGCGCCATGACCACCGTGGCCACGTGGTCGGAATCCATGGCCTCGCCCAGTCGCCGGGCATAGTCGAGAAACGTCTCGCTCTTGGCGGCATCGCGTGGCAGCCGGGCCAGCGCGTCCACCGAGGTGCCGTCGTCGGCCTCCCAGCGCACTTTGCTCTGCGCTCCAACCGGGAACCGGCCTTCGTCGAGCGTGAAATGGAGCGCGCCTTTGAATCCGAGCTTTTGCAGCACTCCCGGCAGACCCGGCGATAAGCCGTAGCGCCGCCGGCCGAAGACCTCGACCGTCCGCCCCAACAGGCGCTGGAATTCGGCTCCGCCCGCCTTCAATCCGGCGAGGATGGTTTCCCACGGCAAGAGCGGCAGTTCGCGCTCTTCCACTTCGCCGCCCACCAGTGTCACGCTGCCCCGCAGCAGCGCGGCCTGAAGTTCTGCAAACGTGCCCGGGTGTGCGGCTGCCATTTGACCCAGTAGGCCGGCCGGCAGCAGCAGGTTCACCGCCACGGCACCGCGCAGTTCGGCAGCCAACGATTCGCCAAGCGTGTTGGGGGCCACCAGTGTCAGGTCTACCAGATAGGAGTCGACCGGATAAAAATACTTCCGGGCTTCGTCCAGCAAGTTGAAAGCGCCGGTCAACTGACGGCACGCCTCGTCGGCCTCGCCGCGCAGGGCCGCCTCGGCCCCGGCCACCACGAACCGGCTCGAAGGCCAGCTCGTCGAGATTGCTGGAGTAGCGCATCTGCCGGGTCAGCAGCTCGACTTGCAGCTTGCAAAAACCGAGGGCCAGAAAATCCGCGACCAAATCCGGATCGATGCCAGGCCGCGCACCGATCGCTTCGAGCGCCGCAGCCAGGATGTCGTCCCGGCATTTCGCCTTGCTGACGACCAGCGCTCCTTCCGCCCGGGCCCGCTCGGCAAATCCGACCGGCAATCGGTCGTGGGCCGCCGGTGGCACCACGAGCAAGCGTCCGGCCACTTCGGAGGGCGGAGTGTCCACGCGCTGCCAAATGGGGGCCTTGCCGGCGCCGGCGATCAACGCCGGATGCCACAACGCCGTCCAGGCGGCCAGCAGCCCTGCGGCCTCGTCCCCTTCGTAATAGAGAGGAAAGTCCTCCAGGCTATGGCAGGGGAGCAGGACAATCAGCTCTTGAAAGTTCATCGCTGGCGCTACGTAGGTCGATGGCCCCGGGAGATCTGCCAAACCCTACAAAATAACTCGTCCGCGGCCGAGCGGCTAGGCGGACGCTGAGGCCTGCCGCGATGTCCGCGACGGAATTTCGAGCGGACCCATCCGCCGAAATCCTGCTACGTGCCGCTGGCTGCGGTCGGCACGAAGGTCGACAGATTGGTGTAGGAAATGCTGCCGGTGACCGGAACCGCGGCGTACAGACCCTTGGTGAAGAGCAGCTCGATCCAGTTGTCGGTGAGCTGGATTTTCGACTTGGGCAAAATGATCAGGTCGGAATCGCTGACCCAAATTTCGGCCGCCGGGCACGACTTGCGGCCCAGGAACGCTGCCCGCAAGTCGAGCATCGTGGCGATCAGCCGCCAGTCGTCCGCCCGGCGAAAAATGATCACCTGGTGCAGATTGGCGCCGAAATTCCAACTTCCGGCCAGCGTCACCGCCTGCATCACGGTGGTCGGCGCTTCGAGCGTGTAGCGGCCGGGCAGCTTCACTTCGCCCAGCACATAGCAGTAGCGAGCCGCACGCGTGGTCAGCACGGCGGCGTCACTTCGACCCCCTGAATCGCTTCGCCGTAGCGGGCGTCGAGCTCCGACTTGAACTCCCGCAGAGTCAACCCCTGCGCCGGCACGGTGCCCACGGCAGGCAATTGCACGGTCCCTTCGGGCATGACTTTGCCCGGCCGGACTTGCGGGCCGAAGCCCGAGCGGCCGCCGATGGCCGCACGCAAGTCGTCGAGCTTCGTATTCATCTTGATCGGCGTGACGATGATCGACGGGACCTTATAGTACTTCGCGAATCGATCTCTCGAGGTCCTCGCGCAATCCGACCACCGTGTGATTGGCCGCCCGCACCTGCCCCAGCAGCGGCAGCGTGATCGTGCCGTCGGGCTGAATGACCAGCGTGCGGTCCAGGTTCTTATCGGTGAACGACTCGACGCGCACCTCGTCGCCGACGTTCAGTTCGTAGGGATCCCGCTGTTCGATCCGCGTGAGCCGATAGATGAAATCCATCTGATCGTCGACCCGCAGGCGATATTCGCATACGTGCGGCAGGCGGGCTCGGCCGACGTATTCGCCCTGGGCGTATTTCTGGAATTCGATCGGGTTGAGCATCTGGCAGCCCTGGCTGCACTGCCCATTTACGCAGTCTCGATAGGGCACCGCGACCGGAGCGGCCGGCGTGACGCGCCTGGCAAAGCATGATTTGCTGACGCGCGAAAGTCGGCTGGCTGCGGGCTCGACTTCGCCGCCAGCGATTCCGCCGTCGCGGCTTCCGGCGCGAGTCGGGGCCGCTAGCGACGAATCGACATTCCGCTGGGCGCCGGCCAAGTCGATCGCTGCCGCGGCGGCGCCCCCAGGAGCAAACCGGCCGTCGCGACACGCCATTTCTTTGCCAGTTGCCATCCCATCGAATCAGGCTTCCTTTGGGGCTCAAAGGGCTCGGAAGTTCAACGAACCGCGTTGCGGTTCCAGGGAAATATAAACGCCGTGCGCTTCTTTTGCGGCGGCGCCGCAGCGGGCTGCCCTGGGGCCGACTGCGGCTGGCCCGCCTGGGGCGGCACGGCCGGGTTGCCGTCCGCGGCGGGAACAGCCCGTCGCTGGGCGAAACATTCTGGGCGAATGTCTCCGGGTCGACCCAGCGCACGTTATCGCCGGTAATATCGCGCACTCGCGCGGGTCGCAGTTGCTCAGCCCGGCGTTCGGCTTTCTCCGCGCCGGCCGCGTCGCCCAGCGTCGCCAGGGCGACAGCCAGGTTGCGCCAGGTGGCCCCGTGCTCCGAGATGGCCAGGCTGTCTTGGAACAGGTCTCGCGCTTCGACCGTGCGGCCGATCTCGGCAAAAATCACTCCCAGTTCGTTGGCCGCCAAATAGTTCGCGAGTCGGCCAGCAGAGCGGCCTGATAGCAGGCCACTTGTTCGCCGGTCACCGACAGGCTGGCACTGGCGCCTTCCGGCTGGGCTTGCGGCGCACTTTTGCCCAGTCCGAACAGCGCCTCGGCGGCGCTGCTCTCGCCTCCGGCGGCCAAGGCCAATTGCGCCTGGGCATACGTGTAATACCGCTGCTGGGCCAAGACGGGGGATAACTGATCGAGTAGTTCCTGCTTCAGAACCGGGGTGCGGTGGATCTCGACCAGCGGCGCCAGGTCGACGTCAACCGCGACGCCGTGCGCGCCAAATTGACGCGCTTCGACCAGGGCCGTGCGGCCCGCCGCCAGGGCCCGGCTGTATGCTTGCGTGTGCTGCTCGATGTCCTGCGCCACGGCGATCATTCCCAGTGCCGCAAAAAAATTCCTCCGCGCCGAAAACACCGCCCCGCGCTCGGCCAGGCGGAAGCCTTGCCGCACGATCGCATCGGCCCGGCGAGCCACCGCGTCCATCTCCGTCGAGCGCCGGCGGTCGGCAACCCGCGGCAAACGCTGAGTCGCGCCGAGTCGTGCGCCGGCGGCTGCGGCGGGGCCCCTGCCGGCCCCGTGAGTGAAGGCCCGGCAGGTACTAGCTCGTCATGCGACTCGGCGAGGCCCGGTTCCGTGTCCGAATCCAGGTTGGCCCAATCCATCGACTTCGACGGGGCCGCGCCGGCGTGATCATCCGATGCGACAGATTCGACTGGTGTGCCCAGCGAGACTTCCGGATCGGCAAAGGTCTGTGCCGGCTGGCGGGAGCGAAACGCAACCGTCAGCAGCGACCCAGCCGGCTCGGACAGCCGCCGCGGTTCGGCAGCAGATAGCGCCGATTCAATCTGCTGCTCGCGGAACTCGCGGGGCGGATTGCCGGACTTGGCGGAACCGCTCGGCGCATCGCAGCCCGAAGCCAGGGCGCAGGCCAAGACCCAGACGTCCAGTCGTCCCCTTCGTCGACCAACGCTCATCGGCAAATACCATCCGTGTGCCGGGGCGCGCAAGCTCGCGCAACTAGAATTCCTGTCTGGCAAATCGTCCTCCCCGGCTGCTATCGATAAGCAAAATCGGTTCCTTCGCTGCGACCCGGAGGGGGGCGGCTGGAGCAGGCGTCAAATCGGGTTTCAGAGGAACGCTCGGGCCGGCATTGCCAATACCAGCGGCGTGGCCGGCGCAATCGCCCCCACGCGGCATAACCGGAATTGACGGAAAGGATGAAGGATGAAAAACGTGGAAGAACCGGATTGCCTCCTCGTTTTTCATCCTTCCGCCTTCATCCTTCCGCCTTCTCCTTGCAGCACGCCGAGCACGATCTTGCGGATTTTCGGCTCGGCCTGGGCGGCAATCGCCAGAATCTCCTCGATCGCCACGGGCTGGAGCATGTCCGGCAGGCAAAGGTCGGTCACGGCCGAAAGCCCCAATACGCGCATCCCGCTCTGCACCGCGACAATCACCTCCGGCACGGTCGACATTCCCACCACGTCGGCGCCGATCGCCCGCAGAAAGCGATATTCCGCCCGCGTCTCGAGTTGCGGACCCAGCACCGCGACATAAACACCTCGATGCGCCGCAAAATTCTCCCGCCGGGCAACCTCCATCGCGCGCTCGGCCAGGACTTTGTCATACGGGGCCGACATGTCGGGAAACCGCGGCCCAAGTGTGTCGTGGTGCTTGCCGACCAGCGGGCTGGAGCCCATCAGATTGATGTGATCCTCGAGAACCACGATATCCGCCCGTTGATAGGCCGGGTTCATCGCTCCGCAGGCGTTGCAGACGATAAGCAGTTCGGCGCCCAGGGCCCTCATCACCCGCACCGGGAACGCCAATTGGTCGAGCGAGTTTCCCTCGTAGGCGTGAAAGCGGCCTTCCATTGCCACCACCTGCACGCCGGCCAATTGCCCGCAAACCAGTTGGCCGGCATGGCCGACCACCGTGGCAGGGCAAAAGTGCGGAATCTCTTCATAGGGCAGCGTGGCCTGCCGCTGAATCTCGGCCGCGACGCTGCCCAGTCCGGTGCCCAGGATCAGGCCCGCGTGGGCGGCGCCGTCCCAATGGCGGCGGATGGCGGCGACCGCATCGGCGACTTTTTCAACCTGCTCGAGCATGGGCCGCTTTGCTCAATCGTCGTCGAATTCGACGTCGTCCAGGTCGTCGTCATCGGCTTCGAGATCGTCGGAGGTGACTTCTTCGAGCCCCTCTTCGTCCGCTTCTTCCTCGAAGTCGTCGTCGAACTCGTCGTCGAAGTCGTCTTCGTCGAAGTCGTCGGGCACCTCCAACGGATCGACCGTCGGCGTGGGGACCAGATCGCCCAGGTCGTCGTCTTCCTCTTCCTCATCCTCCGATTGAATGGGGGGCGGCGGATCGGTCGTGGGGGGAATTACTGTCCAAGACGGGTCGAGTTCTGCCTCAATCGCGAGCAGCATCGCAGTATCCTGCCTGGTTTCAACAACTGTTCGAAGCGGCGGCTAGCACCGGCGCGGGAGCGTTTGGTCGGCCGAAAGTCACCGGCATTGATAGGCAAGCCGGTTGGATTTGTCAAGGAACGTAAGGCCAGTCGGCGCGTCGGCCCTGGATTTCGCGGTCCGCATAATTTGGTGATATTGGTCGGCCCGTCAAGCGAACGGCCTTTCAAAAGGCAAAAGCTTTAACTGCTCCCGGCGGTCCACAGAAGAACAACGCCGCAGGGGTTCCAGTCAATAGCCGGGCGGCAACGCCCCCGGTACAACGGTGGACGTGCGCACCCAACCGTCCCCGCAGGGGTCGAAGGGTTGCCCCGATTACCGCTGTGCTTTCATCCATTGCATGGCGTTCCCCGATTAGTGCGACCCCTCTGGGGTCGACGGAATGGAAGTGTTGCCGTTCTTCCGGGGGCGTTGCCGCCCGGCTATTGAAGAGTGCCCCTGCGGGGCGGCCGGAATCGATCGAGTCGCCGCCGCATTCCCATGCTCGAGCAGCTGCGCCCAGTGCATACTCTGCCTCCGATAACGGACGGTGCTCGGAAATGCCGGCCATTTCGTGGCTATGCCCCAGGCACACCGTGGGCCACGCCGAATCGGCACTTGAGAAACAATTGCACTTCCTCATAGCGCGTGCCGTTGGGCAGCTTGGCCAACAGCGGCCGGATCCGCTCGGGCTGCACCGGGCCGACCAACTCGGCCAGGCGCGTCATGAGCTGCGGGTCCAGCAGCCATTCGGCCTTCACGACCCAGCCGCTATCGATCGCACGCAGCGCGTGGTCGAGCACCACTTCGCCCGACATGCCGCGAATCATCGCGCATTCGTCCGGCGTGAATCCGGCCGCCAAGAGCCGCCAGGTCCAAAAATGACTCGGTTGCCCGACCGTTGGGAACGCAGGCACGGGCTCGATACCGCCAGCGATCCGGCGACTGGTTCGACGATTGCCGTTGGACCCGCTGCCGCGATGGGCGCTGCTGCTGGGCTCGGCTTAGTCACCGCAACCGGCCTGATTGGTTGGGCCGCGGCAATCTCGTCGAACGAAGGCTCGTCGACCGAAGCTTCCTCGATCGCTTCCCAATCCGCCAACGGCGACGGTGCATGTTCCAGAGCTGGCATTTGCACGGGCCGGGCGCCGCTGCCGGCCGCGGCGATTCTTTCGGCACGGCCGCTGCTGCCGCCGGTCTTGCGGTGGCCGAGCCGTTTGTCTGCGTCGGGCTCGGTCGCGACGCTTCGGCCGGCCGCGTTTCGCGCCCGGCAGGCCGCGCCGCAATTTCTCGAACAGCCCAGCGGCCAACGACAGGTTGTCGACCCGCTCGACGCGGCCGGCCATCGCCTCCTGGCCGCGCGGCGTCAATTGCAGCACGGGCCGAAAGCGATCGACGTCGACCTGTTCGATGTAGCGGGCCGCAACCAGCGCATCGATCAGTTCGACGACTTCCGTCTGCCGCAAATGGGCCAAAAGTCCGTACGTGCTGAGCTTATTGAGCCGATTGCGAGTCACTTTTTCCGAACTGGAACCGCACAGCATCTGCGCCAAAAGCTGTTTGCCGCAGCGCCCCTTGGCCCGGGCCACGCCGCTGAGCACGATCCGCACCGCTTCCAGCACGCCTCCTTCGGTGGCCGAGTTGCTCCGCGCTCGCGGCGATGCCTGGCCCAGCGCGGAACAGTTGTCGCAATGCTGGCAGGCGCCCGAGCCGGTCTCGCCAAAGTAATACAGGATTTCCTGCTGCCGGCAGCCGCGGCTTTGGCGCATAGCGGACGACCGTGGCCAGTCGCTCGTATTCGGCCGCCTTGCGCCGCTCGGTCGTTTCGAAGTCGATTTCCAGCGAAGCAAAGGGCCGAGTGCGGTCGGGCATGTGGATCGCCCGGCCGCGAAAGGCCGGCACATAGTCGAAGGCCGTCAGCTCGGCCAGCTCGCGCAGTCCGCGCGACAACGCGGCGAGCTCCATTTCGCTGTGGGCCGCCAGTTCGCGCGGCTGAAAGTAAACCCATTCGTTGCGCTGCGACCGACGAATCTCTCGACCGCGCAGCAGCGCGCCGCTTGGCCTTGGCCTGCGGCGGGCAGCAAATCGACCAGCGTCGGCAGATCGCTGCTGATCCGCACGGCCGCCATGTTCTCGCTCGATTCCAGCCGCTCCAGCACGCCCGACTGCTCGAGCAGTTTTTCGCAGGCCCCGACGCCGTCGCCGGCGATCTGCAGGCCGAGCTGCTCCTTGATGTCCTGCTGCGCCAGCTCGATCGGATTTTCCGGTCTGCTGGCAGAGAAAATCGTAGACCTGCTGCGACGACGTCGCGCGACGGATACGAACTCTCGATGAAGAACTCGTGCAGATACCGATCGCCGGGCGAGTAGAGCAGCAGGCAGTGCGACGGCTGGCCGTCGCGGCCGGCGCGGCCGGCCTCCTGATAGTAGGCTTCCAGGCTGCCGGGCATGTTGTAATGCACGACGAACCGCACGTCGGCCTTGTCGATGCCCATGCCGAAGGCCAGCGTGGCCACGACGATTTC
This sequence comes from uncultured Planctomycetaceae bacterium, assembly GCA_963793635.1. Classification (GTDB taxonomy): domain Bacteria; phylum Planctomycetota; class Planctomycetia; order Pirellulales; family PALSA-1355; genus CAWCAX01. The sequence goes on along the minus strand of CAWCAX010000004.1, from coordinate 680,062 downwards.
CGACTTGCCCGACATGAACGCGTCCTGGGCCGTGCGGCGGTCGTCGGGCGCAGGCCGGCGTGATAGACGCCGGTGGTCCGCCGCGTGTGCGTGGACGACCAGCTTCCGCCACTTCCTCGCAGCGTTTGCGGGTCGAGGCGTAGATGATGCCCGAGCCGGGATGCTCGGCCAGAAACTGCGACGAGCTGCTCATCCTTTTCGCGGTTGCGTGCACGGATTGCGGACCTCGTAATGCAAGTTCGGCCGGGCGAAGCCGGTGATGAACGACTTCGGCGACCGCAGGCCGAGCAGCTCGACGATGTCTTTCTGCACGGCCGTGGTCGCCGTGGCCGTCAGCGCGATCGTCGGCGGATTGCCGATCTGATTGCGGAACCGGCCCAGCCGGGCGTAGTCGGGGCGGAAGTCGTGGCCCCATTCGCTGACGCAATGGGCCTCGTCGATGGCCAGCAATCGCAGATCGGCTGCGGCCGACGGCATCGAGAAATCGCGGACTGCGAAACCGCTCCGGCACGACGTAGACCAGGTGATACTCGCCGGCGGCCATGCGGTCGAGCCGCTCGGACTGCTCGTCCGGCGAAAGCGTGCTGTTGATGAACGTGGCCGGCAGGCCCAGCGCGGTGAGCTGATCGACCTGGTCTTTCATCAGCGCGATCAGCGGCGAAACGACCAGCGTCAGCCCCGGCTGCACGATGGCCGGCAATTGATAGCACAGGCTTTTGCCGCCGCCGGTGGGCATGACGCACAGGCAATCTTCGCCGGCCAGCACGGTCTCGATCACCTCGCGCTGGCCGGGCCGGAACTCGGCCAAGCCGAACGGCTGCAAGTAGGTCGAAAGTTCCAGCGGCACAGCGGTGGCCATGAAGCGTTCAAGCCGTTTGTGAAGGCGATAATAGCGTTCGCCACGGTCCACCGCAGTGCGCGGCATCCTAACGCGACACGCCGTCGCCGTGCGTCCCTATTAGTGAGCCCAGCCATTCTAGATCAATCGGGGCCGGCTCGACAGTATCGCGCCCCAGCCGCTACCGAACCTCATGACTTGGGTGCACCAGCGGCGGCGCCGTTTGCGGTGGAAAGTTGAATCGGCGGCTGGCCCGGCGGCGAAAACATTTCAGCCGCGCCACAGGCGGCAGGAAGTTTTTTTCGCCTTATGGTTAGAATTCAGCGCGAAATGCCTCCTGCGCTGGACCTTTCCCGGGTGCGCGGCATAGAATGTAGGCCAAGGATGAACTTCATTCCCAGGGAGACACTCTAGCCATGGGACGCTGGGCTACCTGTGCAGGTTTACTTGCCGCGGCGCTGCTCTGGAGCGGCTGGCAAACCGGCTACTGCCAAGAAGCGGCCGCGCCGCCGAGCGACGAAGCGGCCGCGCCGCCGAGCGACGAAGCGGCCGCGCCGCCGAGCGACGAAGCGGCCGCGCCGCCGAGCGACGAAGCGGCCGCGCCGCCGAGCGACGAAGCGGCCGCGCCGCCGAGCGACGAAGCGGCCGCGCCGCCGAGCGACGAAGCGGCCTGCGCCGCCGAGCGACGATGCGGCCGAACTGGCGAGCGACGATAGCGGTTTAGCTGATGAATCGGCCGAAACCGTGCGCGGCGCAGCCGCCGGACGGTTGCTCGTCAAAGCCGCGAGCGGTCCGATCGCCGCGCTCGACGCCGTCGGCCTGCAAGTCGAACATCTCATCAGTCAGCTGGGTGATAGCTCGTTTGCCGTGCGGCAACGGGCTTCGAAGCAATTGGTCGAAATCGGCATCGCCGGTCAATCCCAGTTGACCGCTGGCGCTGGCCGACGAGGATGCCGAAGTGCGCATCCGCTCCGCCCAAGTACTGTCGCAAATCGTCGATGCCGATTTTCGTGCCCGGCTCGAAGCATTTGCCAACGACCCGCTCGGCAAGCAGCAGCATTCGCTTCCGACTTGGGATCAATTTCGCGAGACCTTCGGCGAAGACAAGGCGGCCCGGGCCTTGTTCGTCGAAATGCAGCGCGCCGAGCCAGGCTTTGCTCGAGGCCCTCCAGACCAGCCAGAAACTGGCCAGCGAATTGCTGATGATGCGGATGCAGGCCATCCTGCTCTCGATTCAATGGCCGCAGCTCAACGGCGGTTCGCCGCCGTCGGTCGGTTTGGGGACCGTTTGCGCGTTGCTGTTCGTCAGCGGCAGCGACGGCGTGACGATCGGCGATCAGGACGCGATCCAGCTCTATAACTTGATTCTCCAATCCTCGTTCCAGAGCAATTTGCGGACGACGGCCAACGCGCCAACGCTCAAGAAACTGCTCGGCATGTGGATCCTGCACAACAGCGGTTCCGCGATCGCCTTTCAAAACCTGCAATTGGCCTTCAACTGCGACCTGCAAGAAGGGCTCGACCTGGCCGTGAAAATGATCGGCAACGACGGCGGCGGCCAGCCGTTCATGCGGCAATACGTGATTTTGGCGATCGGCCGCTTCGGCAATCACGAACACATCCCGCTGATCGAACCGCTGCTGAAAGACACCAATCCTTGCATGCCGCAGCAAAACCACGATCCCAAGCAGTCACAAATTCGTGACGTGGCCTTGGCCGTGCTGTCAAGCTGTCGGGCCAGGAATTAAAGGATTATGGCCTGGAGCACATTCAGCCGAATCCTCAAATGGTCTTCCAGCCCGGCACGATCACCTTCGCCGATCCCGTCCGGCGCGAGGCCGCGCTCAAGAAATGGAGCCAGTGGTCGCAGCAGCACACGGAAGCGAAGCCGTAGCCCCCTGCGATCGGAAACGCAAGAAATCGAACCGCAAAGACGCGAGGCCGCAAGGCGGACAAGGCAGCGGGGAACCACAACGGCACGCCAGACAACGAGACGACCAAGGAGCCATGATTAAACGCACAGGAATGGCCACAAAAAACAAAAACGAGTTCCTAGGTTCCGTATTCCGATCTCCCAATTCCGATTTTTCTTTCTTCTCCGTGCCTCTGCGCCTTTGTGATTCAATTTTTATCTTCCTTTTCTTTGCGCCTTCGCGTCTTTGCGGTTAATCCTCCCCTCCCGCCCAGCTTCTCTTGACGCCCCCGGCCCATTCGCCGATAGTTTGCCGCGCATCGGCGGCAATCCCGGAGCCCGCCCCGCCCTTTTCCTTCCGCGCCGAGGATACGTCCATGCCTGTTGCCCTCCCACGCTCCGCGGCTGCGCTGGCAGCGATGCTGCTGGTCTGCACCGGCTGCTACTCCCCTTATCGCTCGGATCGGGGGGCCCTGGTGGGTGGCGTCGGAGGCGCCGGCGTCGGCGCCCTGGTGGGCGAAGCCGTGGGACATCCGGGCGTGGGAGCCTTGGTCGGCGCGGGCGTCGGGGCCGCCACCGGCGCCGCGGTCGGCGGATCGCTCGATCAGATCGAAGCCAACAACCGGGCCCAAATCGAGGCGCAGCTCGGTCGCCCCGTGCAGCCCGGCGCGGTGACGGTGGGCGACGTGGTCGGACATGAGCCGGGCCGGAGTGCCCGAAGATTTGATGATCAATCACATCCAAAGTCACGGCATGGCCACTCCGCTTCAGGCCAACGACCTGATCCAGTTGCAGCAGCAGGGCGTCAGCCCGCGGGTGGTCAGACCATGCAAAGGCCGCCGGTGGTCGCCGGCCAGCCGGTTGTGGTGCCAGGACCGCCGTCGGTGATGTACGTCGCACCGCAGCCTTACTGGGCTCCGCCGCCGCCGTATCCCTATTATCGCGCCTGGCGTCCCGCGCCCGTCGTGCCGCCGGTGAACTGAGAGCCCATCCGAGAATCGACGGGGACTGGCTCATTTTGCGGCTGCCCTGGGAGCAAAATGTGCCTGTCCCCCTCTCCGAGCGATTCTTGGATGGGCTCGAAGAGCGGCCAAATCGGCGCCGTCCGGCGAATTGTCCGCCGGCTGCGAAACGCTTAGCATGAAGGGATGAAACTCGTCCCTTTCCTTGCCAGGCTGCTGGCTTTTGCCGCACTTTATGTGGCCCCGCCGCCGGCGCCGGCTGACGAACTGCCGCTGCGCGTGCCGCCGGGTTTCGAGGTCTCGCTGTATGCCGACGACGCGCTGGCCCACGACATCTATTCGATGACCGTCGACGCGCACGGCCGGGTGGTGGTGGCCGGACCCGGCTACGTCAAGATCCTGCACGACGACGACCATGACGGCCGGGCCGATCGGGCCCAGATGTTTTCCACCAAGCCGGCCAGCGGTGCGCACGGCATGTTGTTCGTGGGCAACGACCTGATTTGCACTGGCGACAACGCAGTGCTGCGCATCCCGGATCGCGATGCGGACGGGGTGGCGGACGGCGACGCGGTGATCTGGACCAATCTGGGCAACGGCGAGCACGGCGCCAACGGACTGGTCGAGGGGCCCGACGGCTGGATCTATCTGGTTTGCGGCAACGATGCCGGCGTATCGCAAAAGCAAGTCAGCGAGAGGACCTCGCCAATCGAAACATCCCGCGTGCGGGGCGGTGGTGCGGTTCTCGCCGGACGGCCAACAGCAGGAGGTCTTTGCCGACGGATTTCGCAACCCGTACGACTTGGACTTCAATCCGGCCGGTCAGCTCTTCACGGTCGATTCCGACAACGAGCGCGATCATCATCTGCCCTGGTACGCCCCGACGCGACTGTTCGACATCGCCCAGGGGATGCAGCACGGCTGGCTGCGGGCGGGCTGGCAGCAAAGTTGGAACCGGCCGCAGTCGTTTTTTGACAATGTGGAACGGCTGGTCGAGATCGGCCGGGGTTCGCCCACGGGCGTGGTCTGCTATCGCCATCGGCAATTCCCGCCGCATTATCGGGGCGGAATCTTCAGCGCTTGCTGGACGTTGGGCCGCGTTTATTATTTTCCGCTCGAAGAGCAGGGATCGACCTACGCGAGCCACTGCGAAACATTTTTAGAGACCACCGGCGAAATCGGGTTTGCTCCCTGCGATCTGGCCGTCGGGCCGGACGGGGATTTGTTCATAGCCGTCGGCGGCCGAAGGACGCAGGGGAGCGTGTTTCGCGTCCATTACGCCGGACCGGATGCCGGACAGCCGGCCGAGCCTTCGAATGAACTTGCCCAGGTTCTGGCAGCCGATCAGCCGCTGTCGAGCTGGTCGCGGGCCAAATGGGAACCGCTGGCCGAAAAGCTGGGCCGAGAGGCATTCGAGCGGGCCGTGCTCGACGAAAAGTTGCCGCTGCCGCAGCGAGTTCGAGCGGTCGAAGTGCTGGTGGATCGGTTTGGCGGCGTGAGCCTGGTGCTGGCCGAGCAAGCCGCCGCTGCCAAGATCGGACTGCTCTCGGCGCGCATTGCCTGGGCGGTGGGCCGCAGTCAGCGCGATGCGGCGGCGTTTGAACTGGAGTCGGCGCTCACGGCCGACGACGATCCCCGGGTCCAGCGGGCAGCTTGGGAAGCGCTGGCCGTGATGCCCGCGAAAATCGCCGCCGCGGTGGAGACCATGCCCAATTGGCCGCGCGGGTTCAAGTCGACCGACCGCCGGGTGCGCTCGGCCGCCATTGGGGCCGCGAGTCGCGGTGGCAAACCGCTTTATCTTATGCACGCCGGAAAAATGTCCGCTTCGATCGCCGAAAGCCTCGCACAGCTGCGAGTCGGTGTGCGCCCGACCGAAGACGTATTTTTTGCCACCTGCGTCGAGTCATTCGAAGCGAACAAATCGCCGGTTTTGCGCATGGAAGTAATTCGCATGATACAAATCGGTTTGGGCGATCTGCAAATTCAGCCCGGTCAGGCTGAGGTTTTCAGCGGCTACCGCTCGGCTCGAAGCAACCGGATCGACCCGCGCACGACGCCCCAATCGTCGAGCATCTGGCACCCGCCTTTCCGACCGCCGACGTCGAACTAAACCGCGAACTGGCCCGGCTGTTGGGCATGCTGGGCGCCGACGATCCAAAATTGCTCGACGCCATCAGCCGGCAATGGACCGCCCAGAGCACGACCGAAGACGACATCCACTATCTGATCGTTTCGGCGCTGTTGGCTGGCGAGCGTTCGGCCGACGTCACGCGGCGAACGGTTTCGGCGCTCTTGGAATTGGAAACCAAACTGCGAGCGGCCGGCGGACATCCGAGCCAGAACTGGCCGCAGCGGGTTGCGGAAATGTTCGAGGAGCTTTGCCGGCGCGATTCGTCGCTGGCCCGGCTGCTGGTCGATGAGCCGGCGTTCGGCCGGCCCGAGCACACGCTTTATGCGGCCCATTTCGAGGGGGATTTGCGCGCTCGCGCCACGCGAAAACTGCTGGCGGCTGTCCGGGCGAGCGACGAGCCGCCCGGCTCGGAGTTGATCGCCTTGATCGCCCAATTGCCGGCCGCGGAGAGCCTGCCGGTGCTGCGCCGCGCGTGGAACGAAGTCGGACTGCGCGATGCCGTGCTGCTGGCGCTGGCCCGTGAACCTAACTCGGACGATCGCGAGCGGTTTGTCGAGTCGCTCGCATCGGTCCAGCCGAAAGTCGCGGAGCAAGCCGCCCAGGCCCTGTTGGCCCTGGGCCCCACGGCCAGTCCGGTTGAGGTTCGCATCGCCTTGGCGGCGCTAGGTCAGGCTTGCCAGGTGAGTGAGCAATCGGCGCCTTGCGCGGCACTAGCCAGTTTGCTCGACCTTTGGACCAGCGGTGCCGTGCCGCTGGGCGAGGCGTCGCGGCGCGATCCGGCTGTCTTGTGGGCGGCCTGGCAAAAGTGGTTCGCCGCGGCGTATCCGGAGCAGGCCAAGATTCTGGCCACCAGCGGCACAATCGACGCCGCCGAGTGGCAGCGGCGGTTGGCACAAATCGATTGGACCGGGGGCGACCCCGGCGCGGCCGGATTGTTTTCGAGCGGAAGGCCTGTCACCGCTGCCATCAGGCGAGCGGTCAATTGGGGCCCGAACTGACCGGGTCGATTGCGCGGATGTCGCGAGAGGATTTGTTCGCCGCGATTATCGATCCGAACAAGGAGGTCTCCCCCACGTTCCAGACCACGCGCATCATCACTACGTCGGGATTGGTGCATTACGGCCGGTTGGTGTACGAATCGCCCGATGCCACACTGCTGCAGACCTCGCCGGACACGACCTTGCGGATCATCGGCGCCGAAAAATCAGACATGCGGCCGGTGCGGCAATCGTTGATGCCGACCGGGCTGCTCAATGGGACCACCGATCAGGAGCTGGCGGATCTTTATGGGTATCTGAAATCGCTGGGTAATAAAACTCCTGGCGGCAAGGCCCTTGGCAAGCCGTGAGCGGCACGAATAATAACGGTGAATTCCGGCCCCCGATGTTCAACCAAGGAGCGAACCCATGACGCTGGCTTCCGCCCGCCATATTCTGGTCGATAGCAAACAAGAGTGCGAAGCGCTCCAGCAGCAGATTGCCGCCGGGGCCGACTTTGCCGACCTGGCCGCCGAGCATTCGCTGTGCCCTTCGGCCCAGGAGGGGGCGCGCTGGGCGAGTTTGAGCCCGGCCAGATGGTGCCCGAGTTCGACCAGGTGGTGTTCAGTGCTCCGGTGGGCACGGTGCAAGGGCCGCTCAAGACGCAATTCGGCTGGCACCTGGTCGAAGTGACCAGCCGCACCGACTAGCGGGGGGAAAAAACGGCACGCGACCACAGTCTGGGCCGCTCGGCCTTTTCCAGGAGGGAATTGCGAGTATGTCGAAACCTTTGCCCCCCGGTGAGACTTCGCAGGAAGGCGCGCCCCGTGGTCCTTTCGCGCCAAACGCCGCCGCGAGCAGCGACTCGGGCAAAAGCCGGCGCGCTGCAGCGGCCCGGCGGCGCCTGCCGCCTGTTGGCGTCTGGGTGGTGGTGGCGGTCTGCGGCCTGGGAATCGTTGCGGTTCGCCAGTGGCTGGAAATACCTGCGCTGGACGCGGCGGTCCGCAACATCGTGACGCTGAACCTGGGATTCATCGCCGCACTGACGCTCCTGATCTGGTTTTCCTGGCGCAGCGCCTATTCGCGCGCGGCGCGAGTGATGCCGCTGGTCGTGCTCATCTTCGCGATCGCCGCTGCCGCGCTGACGCTCAAGATCGATCAGGTCGACGGCGGCCTGGTTCCGACGTTTCGCTGGCGATGGGAGATCAAGCCCGATCAAGCGCTTCCGCCTGTCGCGGCAGGTGTCGATGTGCCCCAAGTCGATTTGCTGACGACCACGCCCCGAGATTTCCCCCAGTTTTTGGGACCCAGCCGCGATGCGGCGCTCGCAGGGCCGCAACTGGCGCGAGATTGGAAGGCGCATCCGCCCGAGCTCGTATGGAGCCGCCCGATCGGGGCCGGCTGGTCGGCTTTTGCCGTGGTTGGCAATCACGCCGTGACGCTCGAACAGCGCGGCAGCGAAGAACTGGTCAGCTGCTACGCGGTCGATAGCGGAGACGTCGAGTGGGCCCAAGGCATCCAGGCCCGGCATGAGAGTACGCTCGGCGGCGTCGGACCGCGCAGCACGCCGACCATCCACGAAGGCAAAGTCTATGCGCTGGGGGCCACCGGCATGCTTGCGCTGCCTGGAGGGCGCCAGCGGGAATGTGATCTGGACACACGACGTATTGAAGGAATTTGGCGTCGCCAGTCCCGAGGCCGACATGGCCGCCATCGCCTGGGGCCGGGCCGCGTCGCCGCTGGTCGTGGATCAGATGGTGGTTGTGCCGGCGGGCGGACCGATTGGCGGGCCCTATGTTTCGCTGGTGGCCTATGCCTTGGACACCGGGCAGGAGATCTGGCGGGGCGGAGATTCGCAGGTGGCTTACACATCGCCCAGCCTGCTCACAATCGGTGGCCGGCGGCAGATTGTGATTGTCAACGAGGCCAGCATTTCCGGCCACGACCTGGAAACCGGCAAGGTTTTATGGCGACAAGAGTGGCCCGGCAGCAGCAACACGGCCGCCAACACGTCGCAGACCGTGCAGATCGACGATTCGCGACTATTTGTGTCTAAGGGTTACGGTGGCGGCGCCCTGCTGTTTGCCGTCGCCGAAAAAGACGGCCAGTGGCAAACGAGCGAGATTTGGCACAACCCGCGCTCGCTTCAGACCAAGTTCACCAACGTGGTTTGGCGCGACGGATATATCTACGGCCTGTCCGATGGCATTCTAGAATGCATCGACGTCGAACATGGCCGGCGCCAATGGAAGCACGGCCGTTGGGGGCATGGCCAGATCCTGCTCGTGGGCGACCTGATCCTGGTGCTCGGAGAGACCGGCGAGCTGGTGCTTGTCGAGGCGAACCCGCATAAATACGTCGAGCTGGGCCAGGTCCAGGCCCTGGAGGGCAAGACCTGGAACAACCTGACGCTGGTCGGACCGCTATTGCTCGTTCGCAATGCCGAGCAAGCCGCTTGTTTTCGGCTGTCGCTGGCCGAGACGGAAAATGGCCACGAAAAACACGAAAAGACACAAAAAGCAGACGACGAGTGAACTCCACTCTACGCGATTTGCCAGACGGAAGAAGAGGAGATAAGGGGATGACTGAGGATACGGGGGATGACGAGGACAAGGGATTAGAGGATCGAGCTTAGAATGTGCTTGCCGAGCCGATGGCTGCCGTTAATCAGGATCCCTTTTTGTGTCTTTTCGTGTTTTTTGTGGCCATTGCTCCTCGTACTATTCGGCCACCCTCAGTCTTGGGATCGCGGCCTGCAATTTTCGCACGCCGGCGCTGGTGATCTGGGTTTGCTCGGCGTGAAGCAGTGTGAGACGCGATAGTCCGGCCAATTCATCGAGTCCCTTGTCGGTGATTCCGGTATGGTCGACCCAGAGCGTTTCCAGGTTCTGGAGCCGCGCGAGCTGCGCGACCCCCGGATCGCCGATCCGCGTGCGGTCGAGGCCCAGCTTCCGGAGCTGAATCAGTTCGCCCAACTGTTCCGCGCCGGCATCGTCGAGCGGCGTGTTCTCGAGCGTCAGAAACACCAGCTTGTGGAGCGGTTTGAGATCGCCCAGCCTGCTGCCGATGACTTGGGTGCCGGCCAGTTCCAGCCGTGACAGGTTCGCGAGCGGCTTGAAATGCGTAAGTCCGGCATCGGTGATTTTCGTGCCGTTGAGCCACAGCGTTTCCAGGCCGGTCAGCGGCGCCAGACGCCGCAAGTCGTCGTCCGTGACATTGGTGTTGTCCAGACCCAAAGCGGTGAGTTGCTTGAATTGGACGAGCGTGTCGAGCGAATCCATATCGAGCGTCAGGCCCCGTAGCGACAGGAAATTGAGCTGCGCCAGCGGTTTGAGTTGGGCCAGGCCGCGGCCGGTGATCCGGCTATGCCCCAGGTAGAGTTTTTTCAATTGTGTCAGTTCCGCCAAGGGCACCAGCGCCGTGTCGGTCAGGTCGGAGCGTTCCACCGCCACCGATTCCAATTCGGGCAGCAGCTTCAGGTGTTCGATCCCGGCGGTTCCCCCGCGCCAGGTCCGACCCAAATAGACGGTGACGGCCGCGCCGAGCGGCTCGTCGCCGAAGCGTTCGACCCGCCCTCCCAGTTGTTCGATTTTGGCAATCGTCGATTGTTGTAGCGCGGCAATGTAAGCTTCGTAGGCGTCGCGCAGCGCGATGCGCCAGCCGCTCGTCGTCGGAGCCGGCCAGCCGCCGCAGTGCCTCGCCGGCGGCGACTTGGGTGGCGGCGCCCCCTTCGCTGGCCAGCGTAGCCAAGACCAGCACCGTGCGCCGGACTTGCTCCAGTCCGGCCGAATCGTCGATGGCTGTCAAAGGGCCGATCGCCGGTTGTCCCAGTTCGATCAAGCGCCGTGTGGCGATTTCGCGAGCGGCAAAACTGGCCGAATCCAGATCCGCGATCCAGGCGGCCGCCTGCTGATCCGTGGCTGCCGGGGTTCGGCCTGGCTGTTCGGCGCTGGCCTGCCCGGCGAGTGCGCCGATCAGAATGGTTCCGCCAATCACCCAGGCCAGTCTCATAATGGTCTCTCGCAGACCCATGGCGCGTGCGTAACACCTATTCTCAAAGCAGCCCAACCTCCATTTTACGTCCAGCAGCGGCCGGAAGTAAGCTTGATACATTGCAGCATGCTGGTTTTCGACCAGGGGGAGGCCGGCCGCCCTGCGACCCCAAAGGGCAGGGACTTTTGCCGCGCCTCGGGGGCGTTGCCCCCCCACTTTCGCCGCTCAATAGGCAGCCGAATGGCGGCCGGCTTGTGGATCGCCCGCGGCGTCGATTTGACCGGTGGCGGGATCGATCGCCAACACAGACGGATTCCAGAGCGGCGGTTGACGAAGCGTAATCCTGTGGCCGCGCGCCTTGAGTTCGGTCAGCGTGGGCGTAGCGGCTTTGCGATAGATCAGCAGGCTCCCCAGCTCGGGCGGTGTTTGGCCAAACGACCCGACCAGATGGTTGGTGCCGAATCGGATCGACGTGACGGCTTCGCGCGCGGTGAGGCCAAAATCGATGCGATCAACGACCATTTGCAGCCCCGCCTGGTCCTGGCCGTCGCCGCCGGCTACGCTGACCGCCAGCACCGGTTTGCCGCCGCGAGTGACCAGCGTAGGCGAAAGCGTAATGCGTGGACGCTTGCCCGGCGCGATGCAGTTCGGATGGCTGGGCCAGGTGTTGAAGCTTTGCAGCCGGCTTCCGAGCCAGACGCCGGTGGTTCCGACCAGCACGCCGCTCCAACCGCTGGGCGTCGCGGCGATCACATTCCCATCGTGGTCGGCGATCAGGCAGGTGGTGGTGTCGCGATTCGGATTGCCCAGGCCCTGCCGGGCCGCCGCCGGATTGAGCAGGGCCTTGCAGGCGCGGGGATCGCCCGGCCGCTGCTCGAACGATGCGTGCTGCATGTCGATCAACGGTCTGCGCAACGCCGCATAGTCGGGCGCAAGCAGTTCGGCCAGCGGCACGTCGACCACGGCCGGATCGGCGTAGTACACATCCCGATCGGCCAAGGCCAACTTCATCGCTTCGACCGTAACGTGAATCGCGTCGGTACTGTTGTGGCCCATGGCCCGCAGATCGAACCCTTCGAGCAGCCCGAGCGCCTCGAGCAGCCAGGGTCCTTGGGTGCCCGGCCCGCACTTGAACACCCGATGGCCGCGATACTCGACCGCAGCGGGCGTTTCGATCGGCGTCTTGTGCGCGGCCAGATCGGCGCTGCGGATCAGACCGCCATTGGCCTCGCACCATGCGGCAATCTCGGTAGCCAGCGGTCCGCGATAGAAATAGTCGGACACGGCTTGTAAGCCGGCCCTTCGATCGCCGCCGGCGCCCTGCTCGGCTTCTAAGAGACGCACAAGTGTCCGGGAGAGATCGGCATGCCAGGCTCGGCGGTGCCGAGCGAGCAGTTCGAGGGCCGGCTGAGCCACTTCGGCAAAGCTGCGCGTGCCGTAGCGCTGCAGGACGACCACGCAGGCATCGAGTGCGGCGGGCACCGCCGCCGCCCGCAGGCCGGAACTTGGAATGCCGCCGCTGCCGGCAAACAACGCGCGCGTGGCCAGTTGCGGCGCTGCGCCCTGGCCCATGACCATCTCGACGCGATCGCGCCGCGCATCGTAAATCAACAGGGTGAATTCGCCGCCGAGGCAAAACATGGTCGAATCGGTGACTGCCAAGGCGAGGATCGTCGCGATGGCAGCATCGGCGGCGTTTCCGCCCGCCTGAAGTATGCCCAGTCCCGCTTCGGCGGCTTGGTATCCTCCGGTCGAGACCGCCCCTTGGCGACCCGAGGCGTACCAATCGCCCGCCGAGGGTGCGTCGTCGGCCGCTGCATCGCGCGGGCTGCCGGCAGGCTGGGCGGCGCAAAACGTGTTGCAGGCTGCCAGCAGAATTCCCGCCCAAAGCGTTGCGCGGCACACCGGCGGATTCCTGGGGGTTAGTAGAGCGCGGTCGACAGCTTGCGCCGATAGGTGGTCGTCAATTCGGAGTCGCCCGGCAACAAATGAAAAATGTCGACCATGATCTTTCGGGCCGGCTCGGCAAAGCGTTTGCGGTCCCGCTCGATCAACCCCAGCGCAAGCCCGAGCGCCTCTTCGTATTGGCCGGCGGCGGCGAGGGCCTCGGCCAATTTCAATTGCAGGTCCAGGTTATCCGGTTCGGCGCGGGCGGCAGCGCGGCAACTTTCCAGGCTGCCGGCCTGCTCGCCCTGGGCGCGCAGGTCCAATCTCGACTTGAGGCGCTCCGCCTCGGGTTCCAGAAAACCGCGCCGCTCGAGCTGGTCGACGAGGAAGCGAGCCTCATCGGCGCGATCTTGTGCCAGCAGCATTTCGGCCAGGCCGATTTGTGCCGCCGGCAGGTTGGGGGCGAGCTCGACCGCCTGGCGAAATTTGGCTTCGGCCGCCGCCGGGTCGGCAATTTCGAGCTGCCGGGCTTCGCCCACCAGCAGTTCCGCGGGCGACGGCAACAGGCGGTCGAGCCAGGCGCGGATCTGCGCTTCGGGGAGCATGCCGACAAACATGTCGACCAATTCGCCGCCACGCAATCCGTAGACCGCCGGAATGGACTCGACGTTGAACTGGGCCGCGATTTGCGGGAGTCGCTCGGTGTCGGCCTTGACCAGCAGAAATTTTCCGGCGTACTCAGCGGCCAGCTTTTCCAGAATCGGGGTCAACAGCCGGCAGGGTTGGCACCAGGCGGCCCAAAAGTCGACGACCACCGGCAGCTCGCGCGAGCGGTCGATGACGGCGGATTGAAACGTGTCGGCCTCGGCTTCGAGGATCCAGGCGGAAGGCATGAAGTGAAAGGCGGAAGGAGGAAGGCGGAAGGATAAAAAAAGAACGGGAGTACACGTAGGCGTGGTTGGGAGACTGGTTCGCTATTCGGGGGCGGTGGCTTCGATGACGATTGCGACCAGACTCGTGCCCTTGCGATGCGATTTGATCGTGACCAGGTCCCCCTCTTGCAGGTCGTCGAGTTCGGCCTCTTTTTCGTTGCGCGTGATCTTGGTTTTCGCGGTCACTTCGAACTCCTGATTCTCGCCGTTCTCGTCGGCGATCACCAGCTTGCCATCGCCGGCACTGACCACTTTTCCTTCGTGGTTCTCCGCGGCAGCCGCCAGCAGAGCGTTTGGCGCGGCCAGGGCCGCCAGCACAACACTCACTAAAAACGTTGCCATGATCGCCTCACAAGCGCGGGGATGGAAAGACCGCAAACGCACTGCCAGCATTGTCGTCTTTTTGGCTGTCGTGGCAAGTTCGAGCCGCGCTCAGCCCGAGAACCGCACAATCGCGGCCTGCAACCCTTGCCACAGCCGCTCGATCATGCCAGGCCCTTGTTGCCAAAGCTGGATGGCCACGCCGAGCAAGGATTCGCCGGCAATCAGCCCGCTGGAAACGGAGATGGTATATTTCGCGTCTGTTCTGGGACTGACCCTCGCCACCAGCAAAGCGGTTAGCGCTCCGAAGAACATGGCGATCGAATTGAACGCCGGCACGACTCCCGCAATACCCAGCCCCGTCGGCGAGGGGACCCATTTACGGTAGCGGTTGGGAAGAAACTCTTCGAGCAGCGTCAGCACGATTCCTAGCGCCGCGCCGATCGTCACGGCGTCGATCACGTGCGGCGGCAGCGAACTGAAACCTTCCGAAAGAAGTTTTGCCACGGCCTCCCAGACTTTTGCCGCGGGGGCGGGCAACTCGGGGCTGCCCAGTTTGGCCGGGTCGACCACGATGCGGTACACCGGCACGCAAACCAGCGTGCCGGCCAGCACGCCGAACAACTGCGAGATCGTTTGCTTGCGCGGATTTCCGCCCAACAGGTAGCCGCTCTTGAGGTCGGTCAGCAAGTCGGCCGAGTGGGCCGCCGCGCCGGCCGTGATCGAGGCGCCCATCAGGTTGGCCGTGGCGTTTCCCGGCGCGATCGCACCGAATAATAGTTGGGTCATCTTGCCCATGGCGCCGATCGGAGTCACGTCGGTCTCGCCGGTGGCGCGAGCCGCCACGATCGACAGCACGAACGTCAGCAGTACGGCCAGGATGCCTTGCCACCAGGCGATCGCGAAAAAATAGTGCCCCAGCACCACACACGCCAGGCCGGAAAGCGTCGTGCCGACGACGAACCAACTGCCCGGCACTTCGACATGGGCGAGCGGATCGGCCTTGCCGCCGGGCCGGCCCACGAGCGCCGCCAATCCGCTAAAGGCCCGCAGCACCGTCCGCCAGCGCAGGGCGAAGCTCAGCAATCCGGAGGTCAGCATCATCGCAGTCGCCGGCCAGAGCGTCCAATGCACGATGCCGCGATAGCCCGGTTTCGCCCACTCGTACTCGATCAAGAAGGGGGCCAGCATGCCGTAGTAAAACAGCGCGCCGATCAGCAGGGACAAGCCAACGCGGATGCCCATGATGGCTCCGGCGGCAACCATGATTGTGGAGCCCTCGAACCCGATGGTCAGTTTTTCGAGCAGATAATCGCCCACCGATCCCGGCAACAGGGCAACGTCTTCCGGCAGGGAAAGTTTGCCCAGTGCCTTGGTGATCCACGCCGGACTGCCGATGGCTTTGGTCCAGCCGGCGATCGCCGGCAGGGCGTCCTTGGAAAAGGCCACCCCTGCGCCGATGAATCCGCCCACGAGCAGCGATCGGGCTTTGCTCATGGCTTCGGCTCCGGCGGTGTGCATCGACCGCAGCGTTTCGGCGGTGGCGATGCCCGACGGGAAAGGCAGCTTTTCAATATTGATCAACTGCCGCTTGAGCGGCACTGCCATGAACACACCGAGCACCGAAACGGCGGCCAGCCAGGACATCATTTCCACCGCCGTCAGTTGCCGGCCGGTGGTCAGATACAGAGCCGGGATCGCCGACACGAGGCCGGCCGACGACATATAGCCGGCGGCGCTGGCGGCGCTGGACATCGTGTAGTTTTCGAGAATGGTGAACGGATCGCGGCGGTAGCGCGGCACGACCGCTTCCAGAGCCCGGAACACGGCATAGGCGATGATGCAGGCCGTGATCGTGACGCCCAGCCCCCAACCGGTCTTGAGCCCGACGTACAGGTTCGAGATCGACATCACCGCGCCGATCAACATGCCGGTGACGATCGAGCGGACCGAAAGTTGCCGGGCATCGTCCCCCTGATAGACGTTCTGCAACCATTCCAAATCGGCCTGGTCGAGCGGATCGACCGCTGTCGGCACGTCGGATGGTGCGGCGGATTCAGAGCACATCGAATCGATTGTCTACGCGCGGCTCATGGTTTGTCTACGGCTGCGGTTTGGGAACCAGCCGGGCGATCACATCCAGCAGTTCCGCTCGATTGAGAGGTTTTGCAAGGTGGACCTGAAAACCGGCCGCGTACGAGCGACGGCGACCCTCGGGATGGGCAAAGGCCGTCACGGCCACCGCCGGCACGGCGCCGCCCCGTTGCTGCGGCAGGGCACGCACTTGGCGCAGCAACTCGTAACCGTCGGTGGTGGGCATGGCGATATCGGCCAGCAGCACGGCGGGCGGATGGGCCTCGAACAGTTCGATCGCTTCGCGCGGAACCGCAAGCACGGACCAGCGCACCGGCTTCCGAGAGGATGTGCGCGGCCAGCTCGCGCGAATCGCGCTCGTCATCGACGACTAGCACCTCCACGTTCTGCAGCCGGATGTCGGGCTGGTCTCCGACCGTCGTAAGCATGTCGGCGCCGCAGCGGAGCGTGGTCTTTGGCCCGGGGCAGACAGACGACAAAGGTCGTCCCATGCCCCAAGCCGACGCTCTCCGCCTCGACCGTGCCCCCGTGCGATTCGACCAACTGCTTGACGATCGCCAGTCCCAACCCCAGGCCGCCGTGCCGCCGTGTGGGAGAGGAGTCGGCCTGTCGAAAGCGTTCGAACACGTGGGGCAAAAAGTCCGGCTCGATGCCCTCGCCGGAATCACTGACGCGCAGCTCCACTTGCTCGCCGCGGCGCGCGGCGGAAACACTGACCCGGCCTTGCGACGGAGTGAACTTGACGGCATTGGTCAGCAAGTTCCAAAGCACCTGCTGCAAGCGCGAAGGATCGCCGCTGACGGTCGGGCAATCCGGGCATTCGACCGCGAGCTGAATTTCCTTGGCCTGCGCCGCCGGCTGAACCGTTTCGATCGCTGCCAATACCAGCCGCTCGACGTCGACGCTCTGGACTTCGAGTCGGATCCGGCCTGAGATGATCCGGCTCATGTCCAACAGATCTTCGATAATCCGCGTTTGCATGCGGGCATTGCGCTGAATGGTTTCCAGCCCATGGGCGGCATCCGCGCCGTGAAGTTTGCCCAATTGCAGCAATTCGGCCCAGCCCACGATCGCATTGAGCGGCGTGCGCAACTCGTGCGAGAGCGTGGCCAGGAACTCGTCCTTCATGCGGCTGATGCGTTCGGCTTCGGCCCGGGCCTCGCGCTCGCCGACCAGCAAGCGGAGTCGCTGCTGTTCGATTTCCTTGCGACCGGTGATGTCGCGGTAATTGCAGACCACGCCATGCACGTCGGGATCGTGCAACAGGTTGGTGGCGGTGGCTTCGAGCCAGCGCCACGAGCCGTCGGCGCTTTGCACGCGAAACTCGGCCGTGCGATTGCCACCGGGTTCGGCCAGCAGGTCGCGATAGAGCGCGATCACCTGCCGTCGATCGTCGGGATGAAGCGTCTCGAATGCGGAAGGGCCGACCGCGGCTGCACCCGGTGGATAACCCAGTTGTTGGGCCATGCTCGGCGTCGAATAAGTGATGCCCCCCTCGGCGTCGAGGATGGCGATGCTGTCCCGGCTCTTTTCCACCAGCGCGCGGAAGCGGCTCTCGCTGCGCTGCAGGGCCCGCTCCGCCCCTTTTCGCTCGTAGCGGCGGGCGTAGTCGACAAGTTGTCCGACGAGCACGCCGATACTGGCCAGCACGTCCAGATCCGGTTGAGCGAATTGCCGCAGCGGATCATCGGTCACCAGTTGCAGCACGCCCAGCTTTGCGCTGGCCGGAGCAATCAGCGGCGCGCACATGATCGCCCGCAACTGAACGTCGAACACGGTCTCGTGAGGATCGCCCGCGTCGGGGCCCACGCTGTCGGCGCTGAGCAGAGCTTGTCCGGTGGCCATGGCTTGATGGGCGATGCGATTGCTGATCGGGCCCAGCGTAAGTTCCGCGGGCCGGGCTTGTCGATGCTTGATCGCGCGCGGCGCCAGCAGTTCTTCCTCCGGATCGTACAACAGCACGAAACCGTGATCGGCCTGCGGAAAGATATCGAAGACATGGTCCAGCACGTCGACCAGCGCCTGATCGATGTCGCGCGCCTCGCCGGCGCTGCGGATGATTTCCAAAATGGCGCGCAGCTTGATCTCGGCGTTGACCTCGACTCGCGATTGCGAGCCCACCTGGACGTCTAGCGCGGCGACGACCGACGTATGGACGCTCGGCGCCGCTGCCCGTCGGGCCTGCACGGCAACGTTTCCCTCGCGCGCGTCGGCCGGCCGCGGCACGAATGTCAGCAGCGTCTCGTGGATCTGGATTTGGTCGTTCGGTTCGAGTCGGCGCGGTTCATGCAGGCGTTCGGCGTTGACGAACGTCCCGTTGAGGCTCCCCAGATCCTCGATAAAAAAGCCCTCTTCGCGCTGGGTAATCCGGGCGTGTTGCCGCGATACTCCCGATGCGGCCAGCAGCACGTGGCAAGGCTGCAACCGCCCGATCAGGGTTTGTTCGTCGACCAGTTCGTAGGTATGGCCGCGTTGAGAACCGGATTTAACGACCAAGGTCGCCTTGACTGTCGTCGAGTCCACGCCGCACGTCCTTCCTTATTTTGCGCCGACCTTCAATATAGCAGGGGCCCGCGGCCTGAGCGCGGATGTCGAAAGTGCGGGATGCCGCGCACGGTGAGACGAAACGCTTGCGGCGGCGCGGCTTCGTCGGGCAGAAACGTCTGCCCGGCGATCCAGGCGAAGCTGCTTTTCAACAACCGCACTGGGGCATCCGGCCCTCGGGCGTCGCAACAAAAAGAATCGCTACAAACGAACCGAAATTGGCCCAAAAATGCGAGTTGGGGTGGTTTCGGTAGATTATTGACACGCGCTATGGCCGGGTCTATTATCGGGTTAAGCGACTGAGAGCGTAAGTCCGCTGCGCTCAAGGTCTAACACCCGCTCGCGCCTCGTCCAAGTCCAGTTTCAATGGGCCTGCCTCGCCGCTAGGGCGCGGCAAGTTTGGTTCACACTTCAACCTTCTGCATTCCAAGAGCGCGCATGGGCACTCTTCTCGAAGCTGTCTTCGTGCTGGCGATCTTGGCGAGCTTTGGACTCGTCTACATGAGTTCGAAGACCTGGCGCATTTACCAGGTTATTCTGGCCGAGTTCGTGTTTCTTGCGGCCGTGACTTTTTCTTATCTGGCCGTGCGCACGCTCAAAACCCAGCAAGCCTGGCGCGAAGCCGACGCCGCCTGGCATATTGCGGTTGACAAAATCGAGCAGCAAAACCGCGATTTGCTCGCCGGCAAGCACGAGCAAAATCGGGTTGTCGAAGACGGAATCGAGCAACTCAACGCCGAATTGCAACGGCTGGCCAACGAGCGGGGCAGTGCTTGGTTCAACGCCGCGCCGGAGAAAATCAACCCCGACTCGGGCGTCTGTCAACTCGCCATCGAGGCTCCCGATCCGCATGAAATCGCGCCCAAAACCGTGCTGTTCGTCTTCGAGGAGCAGCCGGCGGAAAACGGGGGCCGTTATCTGGGCGAGTTCAAAGTGACCAAAGCCCAGGCCAAGAGCACCTCGATCGAGATCGAACCCAATCTGCCGTTGACCGACACCCAGCAAGCGCGCCTCAAAGCGACCAAGGGTACCTGGGCCCTGTATGCCATGATGCCGGTGGACAATGCCGAGCTGTTTGCCGGCATGGATGAGGCGGAGCGGCAAAAACTGCTACCGAAGGCCGCACGCAAGGAATTTGCCAGCCAGCAGCGCACCCTGCGCGACTACGAATATTTTTTCCATCAAAATACGTTGGAGTGCGATTTGCTCGCCGACGAAATGGCGAAGACCGAGATCGACCTGCAGCGCACCGTGGCGGCCGAGAAAAAAGCCCAAGAGGAAATCAAGTACCGCAAATCGGAAAAGGCCGACCTGGCCGCCGATCTGGAGAAGTTCCGCTTTGAGCGTCAAGCGATCACCAAGTATGCCCAGACCCTGCAACAAAGGGCCAAGGCACTGCGAGACGAGTTGAACGCGGCGCTGGCCATGACGGCCCGCGACGCGGCCCAGCTAAAACAGTTGCAGCTCAAGGCCGCCGCGGAAATCAATCGACTTACGGCCGATCAGGCCTCGAACAATCGGCAGCCCGCGGGCCCTACGCCTTAGGGGGGGCCGTGCCGCGCAGCACTTTTTCGCGCGCGCACTTTCTTGCCGCTTCCTGCTAAGATATGTTGAGAATCCCGGTGCCTCGCAGCGTCCCACCTTTTTGTGTAGCGCGCTAAAGCCTCATGGGCATCTACGATCGATCGTACTATCGCGAGGACGAAGTGCGCGGACTGCTGGGCGGCCGCTCGATGGTCGTCAACATCGTTCTGGTGACGGTCGGCTGTTATCTGGCGGAATTGTTGTTCCGTTCGGACGGCGCGCGTAAATCGCTGCTGGAGAACTGGTTCGACCTGTCCCCCGACCTGCTGACTCATCCTTGGCGCGTATACCAGCTGCTGACCTACGGCTTCATGCACGACAACGGCGACGTGTTCCACGTTTTTTGGAACATGGTGGCGCTGTGGTTTTTCGGACGCGATGTGGAGGGAATCTATGGACCGATCGAATTCCTGCGCATTTACCTGACTCTGATCGTCATGTCCGGACTGGTTTGGGTGCTTTCGACCGTTGCCGGCATGCCCGGCGGCGCCGGCTTGGAGGGCGCCTCGGGTGCCGTGATGGGAATCACGATGCTCTACACTCTGCATTTCCCGACTCGGCTGATCTACATCTGGGGCGTGCTCCCGGTGCCGGCTTGGGCCATGATGTTGATGTACATTCTGGGGGACTTCTCGGCCACGCAGCAGCGCGACGCGGGGGACTATGTGGCCCACGTGGCTCACCTGGCCGGGGCGCTGTTCGGTTTCATTTACTACCGCTCGGGCTGGAACTTGGGCCGGATGATGCCCGCCCGTTGGTCTCAGTTGCTGCGCCCCCGGCTCAAATTGCACGACCCCGATCCTCCCTCGGAGCCGGTGCGATTTTTCGCGACAAGTCGACGACATCCTGGCGAAGATCAGTCGAGAGGGAGAGGCCAGCCTGACGAAAGCGGAGCGTCGGATTCTGGAAGAAGCCAGCCGCCGCTATCAGCGCCGCCGGCAGTAGGTCGATTTCCCCCCCAATTCGCTCTCCCCAGCCGGCGGGTCGGACCGCTACAATTCCGCACCGCAGGCTCTGCGGTCCCAAGTGGCCATTCGCTCCTCGCGCCCCCCAAGGATGTCGCTCGTGTCATTGCTATGCCTGCTCCTGCTGGCGGCGCCCCCGGCCGCGGATACCTTGGTCGTTTGCCCGGAGGCTTTTCGGCCCGCGCTGGCACCCTGGGTCGCCTATCGGACGGAGCAAGGACACCGCATCGAGATCCTTTCCAACACGCTGTCCGCGCTCGAGTTGCGGGCCGAAATTCGCAGCCGCGCCAAACGCGGCGCACTGGCTTATGTGGTGCTGGTCGGCGATGCGCCGCCGGCCAACGAGCACGACCGCAGGTCGCGCGCACGTACCGTGCCCACCTGGCAGGCGGCCGCCAAGGTGATTCCACGCTACGGCGGCGAAGAGACCATTGCCACCGACAACGGGTACGCCGATCTCGACGACGACGCGCTTCCCGAGATCGCAGTCGGTCGCCTAACCGCCGACAATCCGGCGGAATTAGCGGCAATGGTGCAAAAGATCCTGGATTACGAACGCAATACCGACTTCGGCGCCTGGCGGCGGCAAATCAACCTGCTGGCCGGCCTGGGGGGCTTCGGGCCGTTGGCCGACGCCGCAATCGAAGCCGCCGCCCGCCGCGTGATCTCGGCCGGCATTCCGCCGGAGTACGCCCTGCGGATTACCTACGGCAATTGGCGCAGCCCCTTTTGTCCCGACCCGCGCCGCTTTCGCCAGACGGCAATCGACTCGCTCAATGACGGCAGCCTGTGCTGGGTCTACCTCGGGCACGCCTGGCCTGGCCGGCTCGCCGATTTGCACGTCGGCGGGGATCGCTTATCCGTCGCTCGATCAAGCCGACCTGGCGGAAGTCCGCGCCCGCCGCGGCGCTCCGATTGCCTGTCTGCTGGCGTGTTACACCGGCGCGTTCGACGCCCGCGAAGACTGCTTGGGCGAAACGATGCTGGCCACGCCGGGAGCGCCGGTGGCCGTGATTTGCGGCTCGCGCGTGACGATGCCCTATGCGATGGCGGTCTTGGGCACGGAACTGCTGGCCGAGCTCTTCGAGCAGCGCAGCGACACCCTGGGCCACGCGCTGGCTCAGCGCCAAACGTCAGATGGTCAAGCCCGCGGCCAAAACCGCCACGCGGCAGGGACTCGACGCGCTGGCTGGGCTCATCAATCCGGGTGCGCTCGACGACGAACTGGTCGAGCATCTGCACTTGTTCAACTTGCTGGGCGACCCGCTGTTGAGTTTGCGACTGCCGGAGCCGATTCGGCTGGAGTGCGACCCTCGACCTAGAGCCGGCTCGCCGCTGAAAATCCAGGCACCACCACGGTTGCGGGCCGGGCAAGCATCGAACTCGTTCCGCGGCGCGACCTGTTGGGCTTTCGTCCCCCCGAGCGACCGCAGTTCACCGCGCTACAACGCGAGGGGGACGAATTCGACGATACCTATCGCCGAGCGAACGACCCGTGCCTGGTACGCGTCGAGTTGGAAGTCGAGCGCGGGCGGTTCACCGCCGAGCTGCTGGTACCGGAGCAAGCGCGGGGCCAGGCCACGTGCGCGTCTTTGTCGAAGGCTCAGACGCGCACGCGGCAGGTTCCGCTGAAGTCGAGATTTTGGCCGCCGACGATCCAGTCGCACCGCGGCCGCGAAAATAGTTGGGACGCCCGTCGCGGGACAGGGTCTTACTTAATAGTCAAATCCTCGTTCACGCCCGGGCATCAGTCGCCGACCGAGTGCGGTCATGCCCGGTCGCCGGGCACGGCGCGACGCCCGATCCGCAGCGACGGACCGCGAGGCTGCGTTCGCTTTGGCGGCGCGGGCTTCGACAATGGTGCGAGCATCGCGGAACAACAAGCCGAGACTTGCTCCGTCCCGCAGGCCTGGCAGATAAAACCAAACCCCCAACTGGCGTGCCCAGATCTCTTCGCCCAGGTCGTCTTCGTTGCCGCAGACAACCAACAGCGTCTGGCATTCGCTGGCAATATCTTCCACCAGGCCGCGAAACGCTTCGCCCTCAACGCCTTGCACGTCGATAAACGCCAACTGCGGGAATGCTTGCTGTAGCGACCGCTGGGCATCTTCCGCATTGTCGCAAACAATGGCGTCCCAGCCGTATTGATTGGCCGTTTGGGCCAGCAACTTGCGATGCGCCAAGTTGCCCGAAGCAATCAAGCAATGGCCCAGCGCCGCATGTCGTTTCTCGGCCACGCTCGGGCCGCCTTGGACCGCGACCTCGGCCGAGCTTTGGGGCAGAAAAACCATTTCCATACTGTTCGATCCGCTTACTTGCGTACTCATAATATTCAAACCCTTTCGTAAGAACTTTCGACCGGCATGCCCAAAAACTGCGGCTCGCATGCCGACCTTCAGTCGATTCGTTTGCGTCTAAAACGCCGGACCGCGGCCGGCACTGTGAACGTCAAGACTCCACCCAAACTTTGAATTAACGTTGTCGGTTCAGGGACTGGAGGCGGGGGGTCGCCCGTGTAGGAGTAACCCGCCTGCTGAGAGTTGGAGGCGCTGATGTTAGCCTCGCCGCCGGTCGCGAGTCCGTTAGGCCCGTTTGGCAGCAAAGTGAAACCGGTAAACGAAAAGCCAAGCGTGCTACCGGGAACAAACTCCGCCAGGTACCCGTTGAAATCGGTGCCAATACCCCCCGTGACCACAGGCCCCGATTGCACCGCGGAAATAAGCCCCAGGCCGCCGAAACTTGCCGTTTCGTACACTAATTGAGCATTGGCGGCAAAATGCAATGTGAGCGTGCTGCCGCCGGCGCTTAACAGCGTCAAGGCGCCTAGCTGCAAATCGCCGGTGATATCACCACCCACGTTTTGCCAACCCGGCCCTGTGAGATTTATCGAAAACGCCTCCGTGGTCGCGGTCGTGAACGGTGATGCCGCTGCCGGTGTAATTGTCGTCAGGTCCAAACCGCCTGCGAAGTTGACCGTAGTCGCCGTCGTTGTCGGGTTCGGAGTCACAGCGCCGAACTTGCCGGAAAAGCTCGAGATCGGAAACGGCGCGGCATCAAGGCGACTCCCCAGCAACAAAGCCAGGCATGCCGCAGCCGCCAGTGCACAGGCAGCCGGCAGTCGCGCACGTCTGCCGAACCACAACTTCCTTGCGATCGACAAGTTCAATGATGAATCCATCCCAGTAAGCCTTTCAAAGTGTTAAAAATCATCGCGGGCATCCACAAAACTGCGTGCTCCCTGCAAACCTGCACGCCGTGGCAGTCCAGTCGCTCAACTTGTTCCAACAACAACTTGTTCCGACAACACGGTGCGCACATCACTGCGCGCTTACATCGCTACGCAACCG
Source organism: uncultured Planctomycetaceae bacterium (assembly GCA_963793635.1). Taxonomy (GTDB): domain Bacteria; phylum Planctomycetota; class Planctomycetia; order Pirellulales; family PALSA-1355; genus CAWCAX01. Next base: position 655,575 of record CAWCAX010000004.1, on the reverse strand, counting down.
ACCGTCTTTCGCCGCCCACCTGCGGGGCGGATCACGCTATACGAAACCCCGACGGGGCGCGCCCGCTGCCTAACCAGCGCCAACGCAGACCACTCCGTCAGGCCAATCCCCACTCGCGCCGCGGCCAGACAGTCACCTGCGGTCCGCAATCCGGCGCATGCCGAAATATCAATCCATCCGTGCGCGTCGCCGCGCCAAATCCCACTTGCGCCGCGGCCAGACAGTCACCCGCGGCCCGCTATTTGGCGCATGCCGAAATGTCAATCCATCCGTGCGCGTCGCCGCGCCAATCCCCACTCGCGCCGCGGCCAGGCAGTCACCTGCGGCCCGCAATCCGGCGCATGCCGAAATGTCAATCCATCCGTGCGCGTCGCCGCGCCAAACCCCACTCGCGCCGCCGGTGCGTAGTGACCCGCCACCCGCCACCCAGCGCACTGCAAACCAGCATCGACGCAATTCACTTCGCCACGCTCTTGCGCGGCGAGGCGCAGGTCGAGCCCGGGAGACACGCTGAATCCAGGTCAAACCGTGCGGGCCGGATGCGCTCTTGCGCCGCGGCAACGCAGTGACCTGGCTACACGGTCACCCCGACGAGCGCTACCAGGCACACCGCTTGTTGCGGCGACGATGAATGCCGTTGAATGCGGCCGGCGAAGAACCGCGGCTCTTGTACGACGGCCGACGATTCTGACGATTGATCTTCTGGATGCCGCTGCGAGGAGCTTCGCTCCGTGCGTCATCCTGGTAGTCGAACTCTTGATCCTGGTAGACGTTGTAGGCCATGTTCATGATTGGGCTCCCCTTGCTTCGGACTGGTGTCTCGGGTCGATGGTCAAAGAGCTATTCACAAAACGAAAGTTGTCGTTCACAACGACATCCTTTCCGGACGGCGTTCTCTTAAGGCAACTCGCGTGCCGATTGCTCTTTTGTGCCGAAAAGACCGAAAACCCCCGGGAAAACCCGCGGAAAAATTAAAGTCCTGCCCGCGAAAGCCCGATCGATCGCCGCGCGCCAATATTCACTCAAACGGTGACTCGGCCGCGGCGCGCGGCGCGAAACCTCTGTGGTGGATTGGTCTTGGTCAACGTTTCCCAGCACTGGTGAATGCTCCTCACAATGGTGATTACGTGCGCGCGGCGCTCGCGCCAGGGGTCGCAGAGCTGGTCACGCGGGTTGCTGGGTCGGCGACCAGAGTCGATTGCCGTCGCGATGCGCGTTGGTTGGCCATGCCCGATGTCTGCGAATCGCGGCCAGAGATAGACAGGGCAGCATTGAGCAATGCACCCCAGCAGTTGGCCAGGGGAAAGACACGCCCGATGTCTGGCAGCGGGGTAATCAGGCGGTTACTCGCCGCGGTGCGCTTGCTCGTCGCGTTGCGTCCGCCGCTGGGCGCCCAGGTTCAACACTTCGGCCAGATCGGCCGCCACTTCCGCACTGGCGCAAGGCGGCAAAGGCATCTGACCGCGGTCGCGATCGGCCACGACCCATCTTCGTCCGGCCGTATCGTAGCGTGCTTCATAGACCATCTGGAGCGCTATCAAGCGAGAAGCGAGCCGGGGACTGCGCGGACAATCCCCGGCTCGACGTGGCGGGCATTTCCGATCAGTGCCGCTCGATGGCGATCGCCTGGCTGACTGCCGTGCTGTGGGCTCGGCGCGAACTGAGCACGGCTTTGCGGGCCGCGCGGCCCGCTTGTCGCGCCAATCGCAGATCGGTCAACAAGCCACTCCGGCATCGAGCCGATGCGTTGACCAAGGCAACCGATTGTGCCGAGGCCGGCAACACGGCCACCACCGGCGCCCCCGGTTGCTGCACGATCGAGCAAGTCGTCACGGCCTGGGGAACCAATACTTGTTGAACCCCAGGCACCACGGTCTGCACACACTGCAACGCGGGGCTTGCCCCCGCCTGAGCAAAGGCTGCCGCCGCCGGAATCGCGACGCTGACTGCCGGGGCAGGAGCCGGGCTGGGGGCCGGAGCCGGAACCGGCGGACAAGCGTCGGCCGCCGCGATCAGAATCGATATGGCCAGCAATCCAATTACCGAATGCACAACAGACATGGGCTGTTTCCTTTCCAAGAGTTTCAGGGAATTCGAAAATCACTGGTTGCGCCGGCGAAGTCGTCGCCCACGCCGCGGTCTATCGAAACGCACCAACCAGATCGGATGCACCGATCGTTGCGGCCGACATTGCTGACAGCGGAAATGCGACATTAACAGTTGGCCGCTCCATGCCGGTCGCGGGCGTGCAAAATGACTTGGCCAGGCGGGCGTCAACCCGGCTGCCGGCGGAATCCAACAGGCCCGGCAGCGCCGCGGTGCCGGCCGCCGGCCGCTCGATGACGCACTGATCGCCGTCGCGGCCGGCAGCTTCCTGGAACAACCGCTGTACTGTTGCTCCGCCCACCGCGCCCGCATTGGCGCTGGGCACCGGCGACGTCGGCGGTAATTGAACCGGCACGGCCACGGCTGCCGTCACCCCAGGCGAGATGTTGCAGCCGCTGGACGAACTCAAATTGCAGCCCGACGCACCGACATTGCAGCCGCTGGACGAACTCAGATTGCAGCCCGATGCACCGACATTGCAGCCGCTGGACGTGCCGCACCCGCTCCGCCGCCGCAGCAATTGGGCCTGGCTATCGCTGCTGCTGCCCAGGCCGACGGCCACCATGCAGGCAAAAATCAAAAACCGTTTCATCGAAGACTCCTTCAGCAAAAAACAGGGGGACTGGAAAAACGCTGGGCCACCAAAGGCGAACGGCCAATAGCAGGTCATGCCGAGTGCGGATCCATTCATGGCTCGCCGCCGATTGTTTCGAGCGCCTTGGCGACGCTCTTGTTCGCCGCCGAAAAATTCGCCGGAGTGCCGAGCACTTGGAGCCGATCGAATTCGCGATAAAGCTCTTCCACCTTGTCAAACCACGGCCCCCAGGCGCCCAACCTGCCGCCGAGCGACAGGGCGCACAGGGCTTTGGTCTGTCCGAACCGATCGCCCGCGGCCAACATTCCGCTGTCGATCGCACCGGCGGCCTGGCGAAAGCCGCTGGCGATTTGCAGTTGTTCTCTTTGCCGGTTCGGGGATCGCACTTCGGCCGTCCATTGCTTGAGCAGCGAATCGGATCCCCGACCGGCGGTTTCGCTGGTTCCGTTGTCGAGGCGACGACTGCCGGGCCGGCTGGAACCGACGGTCCGCCGCCGAGCCGGGGCAGCGGCGCGGCGACGGCGGCGGCAGTCGGGCTGTCCGCCCGCAGTTCGACCGCGTGAAAGGCCTGAGCCACCGAGCCGTCCGCGCCCGCCACCGCCACGAGAAACACGTACGTGCCTGGAAGGCGGCTCGTAAAGTCGGCCTTCGATCCACCCTCATAGACCTTCAGCCCGACCGTGCCCGGCGGCATGACCATCCAGGTATACGACTTGATGTTGCCGCTGGTGGCCAGATCGAGATTCACCCGATCGCCAACGACTTGCGAGGGCGGCACGCCGTCGAACTGCACCGCGACCGGCGCAAGCGGCGCTGGACCGGGACCGGCCGGCGCGGGGTCGGCCACCGGCCCGGCCGGCCGCGGCGCCGGATCCGGCGGTTGAGGTTGTGGCGGGGCGAGCGGCACCTGTGGCTGCGGATCGGGCGCGTGGGATCGGCGCTGGGACTGCCGCGGGGTTCGGGGCAACCTGCACGAGCGCGGTCGCGGGCGGTCGCACCCTACCCAGCCGTGCGAAGACCACGGGAATCGGATTCAGCGAGCCCGTCGTCAGCGGAGCGAAGATTGCCGAGCCGGCAGCGCCTTGGTCGTCGTCGGAGCGACGACCGCCGCGACCGCTAGCACCGGTGGTCGGCCGCGAATCGGCGGCATCGACCGATCGTCCGCCGTCGAACTGCGGCACCACGAGGGCCGCTCCGAACACCAGGCCGAATCCTGCGACCCAGGCATACACCGCGGTGCGGATCATGGCAGCACCGGCTGGGTGATTTGAGGATATTCGGAACTCGTCAGCCCTTCGACCAGGAACGCGATCAGGTCACGCTTTTGCTCCAGGCTGAGTCCCAGCGGACGAACGCGCGGATCCGCCAGCGCATTGCGCAGCGTCTGGCCCTCGCGCACGAATCGTCCGCCCGCGTTGTAATGCTCGACCACCGCCTCGAGCGTCGGCAGTCCGCCGTCGTGCATGTAGGGTGCGGTACGTGCCACTTCCCGCAGCGCGGGCGTTTTGAATGCGCGGACGTTTACGCCCCCCGGACCATTGCCGGCGATGGCCGCGCGCCCCGGATCGGGAGCGGCCACGCGCACGGCAAATCCGTTGTTGTGCACCAGTCCGTCGCGGAACATAGGCGCCGCGTGGCATTCGATACAGCCTGCCGACTGGAAGATCGCGAAGCCCCGCGCCGCCGGCGCGGACAGGGCGCCCGATTCGCCGGCCAACAGTCGATCGATGGGTGCGTCGACGCTGGTGATGGTGCGCTCGAAGGTCTCGATCGCCGCTGCCAACCGGGGTTGAGATACTTCAGAGCTGCCGAAGGCCGCGGCGAACAGGGGCGGATAACCGGGAATGTGCGCGATTCGCCGCAGTACCTCGCCGATCGTTTGCTGTCCCATCTCAATCGGATTGGTGATGGGCTGGGTCGCCTGATCGCTCAGCGATTTGGCGCGCATGTCCCAGAATTGTGGCCCGTCTTGGAACGCGGCGTTGATGATCGAAGGTGTATTGCGCGTGCCGGGCAGACCCCGGCCGTCACGAATCCGGCCGATGGCGACGCGCCGCCCATCCGCCCAGCCATGCGCCGGGTCGTGGCAGCTCGCGCAGGAAGTGCTGCCATCGACCGACAGCCGCGGTTCGAAAAATAGCTTGCGGCCCAGTTCGATCCGACTTGCCAGTGGGCCGATCGAAAGCGGCTGGGCCTGGCTGAAGTTGCACCAGCGCAATCCGACCGATACCACTAACACGAGCTGGGCGATCGACGCCAAGCACCGAAAACCGCGGACCGAAAGCATGACGTCGTTCCTTTTTGAACCTGCCGCGACAAATCGCCCCTAGCCGCCGCTGACTGCCGAAAGGTCGGCGCTGAGCGCAGCCATGTCGAAGCCGTTGGGCGCGCTGGCTGCGTCGGACACCCATTCGGGAGCAATGATCGCGTACGCTTCTTCGCAATACTTGGCCAGCCAGGCCCAGGTCATTTTCTGGAGCGCGCCCCAGGTGACGCAGGTCAGGAAGTCCTGGTCGTAGTCGACCACGTAGACCGCATGCCCACCCCACGAGCCGGGCAGCCACGAGGGATGCAGGGACGGGAAGTGGAATTTCGGCACCGACCAAACCTGCTGTTGTTGGGCCGCCAGGGGCAGGCCAATGCCGATGTACAACCCGCCGAACAGGTAGATGGCATCCTGCACCTCACGCGGCGACTGCGGATGAACCGCCGCATAGGCGCCGATCTTGTGCCCCCCTACACCGCTGGCGCGCCAGTAATTGAGCACGTCAATCTCGACCGCGCCGTCGTCGTTGGCGCCGGTCGCGGGGTCATATCCGCTGACCGCTTCGTAGGCCGCCAGAATCTCGGTATCCGCCAGCGTGACTTCGTTGCCGGTGTTGGCCGTCCAAGCTTGGATCGCGTGACCAGCGGCCGCACAGGTGCAGTCGCCGAGCGTGTCGTTGAGCATCTGGCCCCAGTCGCCCCCAGCCTTGGCCGACCAACTGACGCTCACCGGCGGCGGCGGCAGTTGCGGGCTTGCGTAACGCGCGAAGCGCAACGTCCGCGGATCGTGCCGCGGCGGAAGCTTGCCGAGTTTTCGCTGTGGGATTGCGATCATGCCCCTAACTCCTAGCTCCCCGCTGGTTTGAACAACGGCAAAATCTGGGTAATGAAGGCCAGAATCTGCGGCAGATTCTGAATCAGAATGCTGATGATCTGGCCGTTGGCGCCTACCGCCCCGTGTGCGACGAGGATCGCCTCCGCGGCGTCGGGCGTAATGGGCTGCGGCGCCAAGCCCGGAAAATCATCCAGCACGGTCACGAGCAGATCGCCCGCCGTCTTGGCGGCGGCCCAGCGGGCGTCGAGCCCCGCGGCCGACTCGACGGCTGCGACGTCGGTTGCGATCTGCGGCAGCTGTTGCCAATGGCTGATCGCCCATTGGACGTAAGGCAAAGTGGAGGACGGTAAGGCTGCCAGTTCGTGACTCATGGTTGGGCTCCGGAAAGTTCAGAGTTCGAAGTCTTGGGATTCGGATGTGAAATCGATCGTTTTCGCAGCGCGGCAAAGCGTCAACGCGTTGAGTACGCGCGCCGTGTAAGCGACATGAGCTTTGCCTCCTCGGTCGCGCCGACGATCCGCTGCACCTCGCGGCCCTGGCGGTCGACGGCAATGAATGTCGGCGTGGTTTGGATGCCCAGGGTTCGGCACACAGGGTCCGCGGCCGTGGCCCGGTAGCGCACCACGCGCGTACCCGATTTCTCCAGTCGGACCAGCGATGGTTCGGCCGAACGACAAGCAGGACAGCCGTCCTGGGTAAACACGATGATTCCCTGGGCTTGCGCCGGGCCGTCACTCAGGCCATGCACGGCGAGCACACCGATCAGAATCAACCACGGCAAACGAGATCGCATGGAATCGCTCTCTTGGACCACGGGCAGAAATGGAAAACGAAAAAAGCCCGCAGCCGAACGCGCCCTTACGGGGCGTTCGATTGCGGGCTCTGGGAATCAGATACCACGGACGAGTTTTCTCAGTCGTCAGGCGACTTGCCGCCGGGCGCCGGCGGGATGCTCCGCATGTTTCTCCTTCGAAGACGTACTCGCGACGACTCGGCGGTCGTACTCAACTCGGGTCGGCGACGTTGTTCGCGTCGACGTGTGGCATCTTAGCGAGTCATGGCTGAATTACAACGACGTTTCCAGGCCAGCGGTCGGCAATCGCAATCCGCGGCGCTCGGGTTGGTCTGCGCCGGTGCCGACTGCGGCATCCAAGACCTGACGTTCGACTTCACGCCCCGGCAATCGAGCCGGATGACGCTCTGCATTTATCTATCCCAGCGTCCACACGAATCCGGACCTCGTCGATGTCAACGGCAAACCGATCCGGGCGAGCAAGAAGAGCGCCCAAGGGTGTCTCGATTCGGTGGATATCTGCTGGAAGCAGAAAGTACGGCAAATTCGCCCCAGCGAACAGGACGCCGCCGCGGCCGCGTACGAGCATGCCCCCTCAGGCGTATCGCAAGATTCTGGCCGAAGCGATCGTCGACTGAGAAGCAACTGCGGGAAACAGGATTTGAACCTGCACGGTATTACTACCACCGGACCCTCAACCTCGTTTCCGTGAATAGCGACATGCCGTCACCGATAAAGTAGTTTTCAAAATCGGCGTTGATAGCGGTTCCTTGATAGAGGTAGAGGCATCGCGCGGTGGTGTCGACGTTGGCCAAAGCATCGAAGCCGGCGAATCCGGTTCCGAAGGCGTCACCGGCAGAGCCTCCCGAGGTGCTATCCAGGACAGCAAAGGCTGCGCTGAAGTCAGCACCCGTTGTCGAAGCAGCTTGGACGTTACCTGAGAATCCTTGAAGGTATTCTGCCTCAAGGCGGCCCGTGAAGATGCTCAGCAGGCAGACGAGGAAAGCGGCGACAGATTTTTTGCGGGACATGGTGAGGAACTCCTGTGCAAGTGGATCGCGGATCGGGGAAAAAACGACTCCTCGGTGCGATTCACAAGCGGTTTCCTCATCAAAAGGGCGGGTGGTGTTGTAGGCATTAGCCAACATTCTCCTTTGTAGGTGCGCCAACAGACAGTCAATAGGCCCAGCCTCATAATTTGGGCATGTTGGGAGAAGAGGTCCGCCGCATCAGGCAAGAAAAAAAGATGACGCAGGAGCAGCTTTCCCTAGCCTCTGGGGTCGATCGCGCCTATCTCAGCGAGTTGGAGAATGGTCGCAGGTCCCCCTCGGTTGAAGTCCTGATGAGGCTATGTGAGGCGATGGGAGCAAGTGCCGGCGTGCTGATAGGGCGGCTCGAAGGCGTCTTTTTTCCGCGAAAGGGAGATGGTGGAGCAGTGTCGGTCACCTGCGCTTATGATGCGGACGGCCCTGTTGTGACCATTGCGGACGACCTCGGTTGTGCATCCAAAAAATCGCCTCGCAAAGCGAATAAGAGACCGGGCCGAAGCACACCTGGTAAGGCGTAACCCCTGTTGATCGCAGGGTATCCGAAGACTGCGCACGTGGTCCGATGCCCATGCGGAGCATTGCGGCGAAGGCGGACCGCGTTTTAGCCTGCGCGGCCACCCGCCAAATCCCTGATCGCAGCGGACCGCATGAAATCGGACAGGCCCTTGAATCCGCGCGCGCTTTCGCGGCCGACTCAAAGCCTAGTTTTTCTTCGGCCGACAGCCGCACGTTCACCTGCTCGTTGCGGGTGCCATCCCGGGCCGGCGCCGGCGGTTGAGCGCCAGTTTCCAGCAGATGGGCCACGGTCGCCGTCAGCCCGTCCAAGGTGCATGCAACGCATTTTGCCGACGTGAGACCATCCCCGAATACGTTCGGTAATTCGAGGCCGCGGCCATACCACCGGCCGTCTTCCTGCCAAAGCAGCACGTGGTATTGTCCGACAATCCGCCGGGCGTCGGCCAATACTTTCGGCGGGAACGGCCGTTCAATTGCCTTCGTCATCTTTTTCGTCTTGCTCATCATTTTGTTGTTCTTCCGCGGCGATGGCTTCGGCCAGCTTGGTTGCCTTTCGCACGTAGACCGGTTTGACCTTCCCTTTGTGGACCGGCGCCGAGAACGGTTCCCGCCCCTCTAGCGTGAAGACGTGATGCGATCCGCTGACGCGAGCCAATCGATAGCCGACCGCTTCGAGGATTTTGCGGAAATCGTCGAATCGAATTTCGCTCGGCACTTATGAAGTATATCAAACGATATACTTCAAGGCAAGCATGCACTCCAACGATTGCCCGTTCGCAGCACGAGTTGCCGTGGGGGCACTTGTGGCTCGACGGCAATTGGCGAAATCAACTCGCGAAGACCGGCATCGAGCCAAGGGGTCAAACACGTGGAAGTGCGGGAAACAGGATTTGAACCTGCACGGTATTGCTACCACCAGGCCCTCAACCTGGCGCGTCTGCCAATTTCGCCATTCCCGCGCGAAGTCGGTTCTCTCCCGAGTCTAAGACTTTTATGGCGCTCGTCAAGGCGATGCGAATGTGCGCTTGGATAGCCAACCGGCCATTTCGATAAAGTCGCAGTTCCGCGGCCACGCGGCGCGGCCTCGCCCTCGCTGCAGCGCCTTAATCCCGTTGCAAAATCAGCAGTGCGCCGTCCCGGCTCCCCAACGCGTTTGGCAATCGATTCTGCAGCCCTTGGACCGCGAGATCGGCCAAACGTTCGGTTTGCCGCACTTCCTTGCCGGTCAGCAGATCGGCCAACTCCTGTTCGATCCCGGCCCACGCCCCCAGCGCGGGCATGGCGCCGCCGACCGCATACACGATGAGTGTGGAGCCGCGCCGAATGCGACGTGAGATTTCCACGATCGAAGTCGGCTCCAGACTGCCCAGGATCGGCGCCGGCTCGTTGAGCACAACCAGGCTGCCAGGCTCGAGCAGCAGCACGCGGACCGAACCGCCGGCCGAGAAACGCAGCACATCGCGAGCCGAGTCGAGCAACCCGCAAAACGCACTGACACCGAAGTTCTCGGCCGACAGACTGGCGAGCACCTCGTGGGCGCAAAACAGTCCCTGACTGGTGCGCTCCAGGTGAGATGCTTGCGCCCGCAGCTGCGCTGCGCAGTTCGGCTGCGGCCAGCGTGCCGGCAAAACCCTCTTCGACCGCCGCGCCCAGCGACACCGCCAATCGCCCCTGGGCTGCCGCAAACCAGTCGAAGAATGCCCCGCCCGGCCGTCGATCGGCCAGCATCCGTCCGGCGACCTTCCAGCCGTCGACCAGCGGCGCAATGCGCGGCCGGCTCTCGACACTTCGTTGGGCGGCGACTGCCAGTTGTCGCCGCTCGACGTGGGTTGCCCGCGCGTCGGCCAACAGCACTTCCCGCTCCAGATCGGCAGCCAACCGTCCGGCGACGACCTCGAGCAGATTAGTCTGCCGGTCGTCGAAGTCGCGGGTCATTTGGCTGTAGACCCAGAGCGTGCCCAGCGGAGTGGTCGAACTGGACACCGGCACGCAGACCGCGGCCCCGCACGGCTCGGGCGCTCGCCAGTACTCGAACATCGCGGGCTCGGAGAGCACGACCGCGTGTCCCAGCAGCGCCTCGAGATCGGCCAGGGCGCCGCGCAGCGGGCGGGGCGGGGCGAGCAACTTGCGCTCCGCGAGACCCCAGCAGGCCCGCAATTTGAGCGACGTGGTGCCCGAATCGAGCAGGTACAGTCCGGCAGCCTGACAGTCCACGGCTTCGGCGCCCGCTTTGAGTACCGCGGACAGGCGATCGGCGGCCTCCGCGGGTTCCTCGTGCCGCGCGACCAGGGGAACGTCTGCCGCCAGCTCGGCTTCGCGCTCCACCAGTCCGTGGCCCAGGGCGCCGATTTCGCTCCAGAGCCGGTGAATGCCCTCAGCCAGGGCAATCGCTTTGTGGGCGGCCACCGGTCGGCTCGCCCCGGGAAGGCGTTGATCAGAAGCGACCTTGATGAGTCTGAGAGTTGCTCCGACGCCCGGTTCGACCGGGGCAGACCACATCAGGCCGACCTTCTGATCAATGTTCTGTTCGCTGCCCAATTCGAGCCGCCAACCAACAGCTTGCTCGAACGCCTGGCAAACGGTGGCCAGCAGGTTGCCCTGGTCGTGGGCCCAGAGGCTGCTGTCCGGCGCGGGATCTGCGATTCGCAACAGAGGAGAAATGGGATTATCCACGGTCACGTCGCCACCCGCCCTGCAATAGAGCCAAGTCGAGTCCGTGACTGGGTTTGCCGATTCGATCGGAGCCTGCGCCTGAATGCACATCCTCCGCGGGCCGGCTGTCTTGCCAGACCCGAAAACTCATCCATGATCGGCAGAGTCTTACATCGGCTGCTAGCCGGCCGTTTCTGAAACCGACCCGGCCAACATTTCGGCGCGGTGTTTGATAGCGGGTCGCCGACTCAGCGGAACATCCGGAACAGAACCGCGACCGTGATCGATAGCACGATCACGTTGACCGCCCAGGCAGCGGTGACGCGGCGCAGCATGCGGGGCGAAAGCCGGGTGTGGCGTTCCGCCAGAATCACCAGCAGCACCACCGAATAAATGTTCAGGATCGGGGGTAGAAACACGATGCCAAAAACGGCGGACAGCCAGGCCCGTTGGGCCAGAGCGTCGGCCGCCGCACGCTGCTGCCGCAGCAGGCCAGGGGGCTGCTGGACTGCGGCTAGCGTCGGGCTGAGCGGTGCCTCGTAAGGATTGAGCGCCGGCCTTGCGCCGCACTGGGGGCAAACTCCGCTGGCCACGTGCAGCGTGCCGCCGCAGTCCGGGCAGAGCGATTCCCGGGCAGGCAAGTTTGGCTTCGCCCGCGATGCCGGCTTGGGCTCGGCGGGCGAATCGGCCGCCGGCAGCGACGCGACTTCGATATCCTCGGGACCGTGCAGGCTGCCGCAGGCCCAGCAGACTTCGAAGTTGGCGGGCACCCGCTCGCGGCATTGGGGACAAGTCCATGCCGCGCCGTGCGACGGGCCGTCGTCGCGAGCGGCCGGCGTTGCGTGCTCGTCGAGCAATTGCCGGGCTCGCGGGTCGTCCGCCGCATCGACCTGGAGTTTGACGCCCCCCACCGCGTTGCCGTAGTACCAAAAGTTACCGACCAGCGTCTCATCGACCAGCACTGCCGGAATGCCCTGCGACGCGAGCAACAAACGGGCCGCGTGGGCTTCGGCCGCGGTCGCAAAATTGCCGATGGTCGTCAGTTGCGTCACGGCCATGGGCACGGCCCTTACTCTTTGATCAAATCCTTGACCGTCTTGCCCGAGGGAATCATCGGCAGCACGTGCTCCTGGTAGGGCACCTGCACGTCGAGCACGAACGGCCCGTCGTAGTCGATCATCTCGCGGATCGCATCGCCTAGTTCCGACTTCTCCTTGACGAACCGGGCGCCGCAGCCAAAGCCTTTGGCAATCGACACGAAATCCGGATAACGCACCGGCGGACCCAGGCCATCCCCCTGGCCCGTGGCTTCGGGATTGTCGATCGGGCCGAGATAGGTGTGAGCCCGATTGCCCTGGTGGAAGCGATCTTCCCACTGCACAACCATGCCCAGGTGCTGGTTGTTGAGCAGCAGCACCTTGACCGGAATTTTCTCGCAAAAGCAGGTCGCCAGTTCCTGAACGTTCATCAAGAAACTGCCGTCGCCGTCGATGTCGATCACCAGCTTGTCCGGGTGGGCCACCTTGGCGCCCATGGCGGCCGGCAGGCCGAAGCCCATCGTTCCCAAGCCCGAACTGGACAGCCAGGTCTGCGGCTCGCGGAACTTGTAGTATTGGGCCGCCCACATCTGGTGCTGACCCACGCCCACGCTGATGATCGTGTCGCAGCTCGCGAGTCTGATGCCACAACTCTTCGATGGCCGACTGCGAGAGGATGCCCGGGTATTTCTTGTCGTATTTGAACGGATCGCTCTGTTTCCAGGCGGCGATTTGGCGGTGCCAGTCGGTCAGATCGTCGGGCGGCTCGACGATTTTGTTCAACTCCGAGAGCGCATACTTGATGTCGCTGACGATCGGAATATGGGCTTCTTTGTTCTTGTTGATTTCCGACGGATCGATGTCGATGTGAACGATCTTGCCGTGCTTGGCAAACTCCGACAACTTGCCGGTCACGCGGTCGTCGAACCGCACGCCGAACGCCAGCAGCAAGTCGGCCTGATCGACCGCATAGTTGGCGTACACGCTGCCGTGCATGCCCAGCATGTCGAGCGACAACGGGTCTTCGCCCGGAAAGGCGCCCAGGCCCATCAGGGTCATCGTGACCGGAATCTTTGTCTTGCGCACCAGTTCGCGCAGCTCGGGGCTGGCGCCCGACAGGATGACGCCGCCGCCGGAATAAATCACCGGCCGCTTGGCGCGCTTGATGGCGGCCGCCACCTGGGCAATCTGCTCGGGCCGGGCCCGGCGGTCTTCCACGTGATAGCCGGGCAATTGCATCGGCGCGTTGTAATCCGGGACGATCTGCGCCAGTTGGACGTCCTTGGGCAAGTCGATCAGCACCGGACCCGGCCGGCCGGACGTGGCCATGTGAAATGCCTCGCGCACGACCCGGGCCAGGTCCTTGACGTCGGTCACCAGGTAGTGGTGCTTGGTGATTCCGCGGCAGACCTCGACGATCGGCGTTTCCTGGAACGCGTCGGTGCCGATCACCTTGGTGCCCACCTGGCCGGTGATGGCGATCAGCGGAATGCTGTCCAGCTTGGCGTCGGCCAGCACGGTGACCAGGTTCGTGGCTCCCGGGCCGCTGGTGGCCATGCACACGCCCGGCCGGCCGGTGCTGCGGGCATAGCCCTGGGCGGCAAATCCGCCCCCTTGCTCGTGCCGGGGCAGGATCGTGCGGATCCGATCCTTGAACAGTGTGAGCGACTGGTGCAGCGGCATGCTGGCCCCGCCCGGATAGGCGAAAACCACCTCCACGCCGTGATTGATCAGGGACTGAACGAGAATATCGGCGCCGGACTGCAATTGCGTGCCGGCGCGGCGGGCAGACGTGGTGGCCACAGGAACCGACCCTCCAAGGGGGATTGAAATACGTTTTTTCGAGCGCGGCGGCAGGCGGCAGGTTCTGTAAGTGTACCCGCGCCGGCACTGCGATCTGCCGCAGCCCAAGTGGTTAAGAATATGCCGAATCGCCCGGCGATGCAACCAGAGGCCAGCCTTGCGCTTGTGGCTTTTTGGCTATTGCCGGTCGAACGATCGCGGCGCGCGGGGGCGCTGCGTGTCGTAATGGCAAGGAGCTAGAAATGCCCGCATAGGTTCGCTGCGGCAAAAAACGGTCGACGAAAGGGCTCTAAACCAACTCGCGAATCGGCTCGCGGTCGTCGAGCAAGTACATCGGCCGGCCGTTGTTGTCCGGAATCGTGATGGCCGGATTGATTCCCAAGTGGCGATAGAGCGAGGCCAGCACATTGCTGGGGGTGATGGGTGTGCCCTTGGACTGCGCGCCGTGCGAGTCGGTCTCGCCGATCGCCTGGCCGAGCTTGAAATTGCCGCCGGCCAGAAGTGCAAACCCGGCCGGCGCCCAGTGATCGCGGCCGGCGCCCGGATTGATCCGCGGCGTGCGGCCGAATTCGCCCCACATCACCACCGCCACGTCCTTGCTCATTCCGCGCTCGTCCAGATCGCTCACCAGGGCATGCAGGCCGCGATCGAGTCGCGGCAATTGCTCGCGCATCGATTTGAAATTGTCGCCATGCGTGTCCCAGCCGCCCGTGGCCAGCGTGACGACCGAAACACCGGCCTCAACCAGACGCCGGGCTTTGAGAAACTCCAAATTCTCCTTTCCATAGCGATCGCGCACGGCTTGCGGTTCCTTCTCGACGTCGAACGCTTCACGCGCCGTCCTGGAAGTGACCATGTTGAGCGCCCGGGCGGTAAAGGCATCGATGCCGGCAAACGTTCCGCCGTAGTCGATCTCGCGGCGGATCGTGTCGAGCTGCCCCAGCAGCGCGCGACGGTCCTGTAAGCGGTCGAGCGAGACGCCGCCCGCCAGCGCCAGATTTTCCAGCCCCGGACCGCTGGGCACAAACGGACGATGCGCCGCGCCGATATACGCGGGATCTTCGCCATTGGCCATGTAGTGCAGACTCACGTACGGCGGCAGCCCGTCGCCGCGACCCTTGAGATGGCTGACGATCGATCCGAATGCCGGTCGATGGACGCGATCCGGATAGCCGGTCATGACCTGGTGCGGGCTGTGCTGGTCGACAAAATGAATGCCGCGCAGGATTGCCAGCTTGTCCATGATCTGAGCTTGCAGCGGCATCAGCTCGCAGATGTCGATGCCCGGCACGTTGGTTCTGATAGGCCGGAACTCGCCGCGGATTTCGGCCGGGGCGTCGGGCTTCAGGTCGTAGGTGTCGTGGTGCGTCGGGCCGCCGGGCAGATAGATCATGATCACTGACTTGCCGGCGGCGACCGGCGCGCCGGCGGCTTTGGCCCTCAAAATGTCGGCCAACGACAATCCGCCCACGGCGAGCGCACCCAAGCGTAGAAACTCTCGCCGAGTGGCGCCATCGCAAAACCGCTGTTTCCGTCCGAGCAGCGTCAACATGGCAGGCCTCCGTACAAGCGCGGATGGGTGGGAGTGAGCGGGCCGTAGCAAACGCATTGTCGAGTGTTGATGCGTGGATGTCAATCAATTGTTTGTTTGTCCGAACAATTTTAAGCGAATGATGCAACGTTACTTGCGTCGTTGCCGCTGGCGTTTTCGCCGCCTTGTGCGGAAGCGGCGTGGGCAGCCAATCCCCAGCCGCGGACGCCGAAATCATTTATGCAAATATTAAAATAATCTGTCAATTAAGCGGTATTTGTCTTAGACTGAAGCGTCACCTCAGATCGCATCCGCCCTGTCGGGCAGCGGTGCAGCAGGCACTTCAAGGAGTTCCACCATGCAGGCGAGAAATTTTTGTTTGTCATTTGTTGCCACTGTCTTCATTTGCAGCGTCGCTTACTCCGAGTCGATTACGGTCCAGGATTCCTCGTTCCAGACCCCTGCGCTCTCGGACGGCGTGACCAACGGCGAACAGTATGACCTGAACCAAGCCGACTTTCCCGCATGGACCGGCGCCGGACCCGGCGTCTTTGGAATCGACAACCCCAGTGCGACCATGTACGCCCGGGCTGCGAACGGCCCGCTTCCGGGCACGGCCGACGGCACCCAATTCGGCCTTTTGAATTTAGACATTACGGGCGGGACAAACTCATTCACGTACAGCGGTTCAACGCTGGGGAACTTCGTGGCAGGCCAGATATACATGCTGACCGTGGCCATTGGCGGTCGTCTCGACGAAGCAAGTTATCAGAACCAGACCGACAGCATCACGCTCCTGGCCAACGGGCTGGCCGTCGGAACTCCGGGAACCGGATCACCAATCACGGGGACGTTTTACGACCTGACAGAAACATTCACTGCAACGGCAGGCCAGAACGGGGAAGCAATTGGGATTCTGCTTTCCGCTATTTCCGGAAACGGCTTCCAGCAGGCTAATTTCGACAACGTGCGGCTGTCGATCGTGCCCGAGCCGGGCTCGCTCACGCTGTTCGGCCTTGGAGCGATCGGCCTGTTTTTGGCCGTCCGTCGCGGCCGTAAAGGATAATGTTATTGCTCGCGTCCACCAAAACTCGGCGGGCAATTTCCGATCGCCCGACGAGTCGCTAGACTACCGGTCAGATCCAGTCGCAGAAGGGAATCATGGACCGCAATTCCATGCCGCGCCGACCCCTACACGGTTTTACGCTCGTCGAGCTTTTGGTCGTGATCGCGATCATCGGCATCTTGGTGGCGCTGCTGCTGCCGGCGGTGCAAGCCGTGCGCGAGGCCGCCCGGAGATCGCAATGCCAGAACAATATCAAGCAGTTGGCGCTGGTGCGCTGGAGCACGAGAATGCAAAAAAGTTTTTACCGACCGGCGGTTGGTGGTTTGCCTGGATCGGGGATCCCGATCAAGGTTCTGGGCGCAATCAACCTGGCGGATGGATTTATTGTTTGCTGCCCTACATCGAACAACCCACCCTGGCTCAATTGGGTGCCGGGTTGCAAAGCCAATCGGCGGCCAAGAACGCGTTTGGCACCCAACTGGCGACAACTCCGTTGCCGGCCCTCTATTGTCCCAGCCGACGTTCGGTGCAAACGTATCAATACAACTATCAAAGTTCCCCGCAGTACGCGCTCAACTGGAACAACGCCAGTACGTCAGCCGTGGCGCGCAGCGACTATGCCGCCAATGCCGGGGACAACGGCACCAACGACGGGGGTGCGTGGGCGCCGACGACCATTGCCCAGGGTCTCACCGGTCCCTTTCCCGACACATCGCAAGTAACAGGCATTGGGTTTTATCGTAGCGAGGTGTCGGTGGCGGCCGTCAAAGACGGGGCCAGCAATACGTATCTGTTCGGCGAAAAATATCTGAACCCAGACTCTTACACGACGGGCATCGACTACGCCGATAACGAAAATTGCTACGTCGGCGTGGATAACGACACCCTCCGCATTTCGGCATCAACGACCGTCAGCGGCGCTTCGACGACTGTGAACACCTATTACCCGCCGCTCCTCGACACCCCCGGCAATGCCACCACTTTTCCTTTCGGCAGTGCCCACCCCGGGACGTTCAATATTTCGTTCTGCGACGGATCGGTGCATGCGATCAGTTACGCGATCGATCCGGAGACGCATCGCCGGCTCTCGAATCGCCTCGACGGCCAGGTGCTGGACACGAGCAAGTTTTAGTCAGTGCGGGGCAAAGGGACTTTTTGACACATTCTGGTTTTTTGAAATGTAGAATGTCCCCGTTCTTCCGCCGAGGAGGGCTCGTAAGGCGACGGGTTCGGCCGCTATGGTGGGGCCTTGCAGAGGGCGCTCATTGCCGCCCCTCTGCACTCCCAGGCTAGCCTCTTCTGCAGTTCCTTTTGTCGTTGGCGGCTCGGGACGAAACGCGCGACGCAGCTGGCGGGCAGCCGCCAGCTAGGGGACGAAGAAAGGACGAAGGCGCAAAGGGGCGGGGTGGTGAACACCGTTTGATGCGGAAAAGGAAGGAAAAAAGGGGTCAGAACTATTTATTAAATAGTTCTGACCCCTTTTTTCCTTCCTTGTTCCGCTCCGTTCGGACTTGGTGTGAAACCCAACCCGCGATAGACTTCCACATTGCAAAGGCCTCCGTGCCTGATGAGATGGCTTCGACAACCCTCATCTACGCACGGACGGCCTTTGCGCCTATATCAACTCACGGCAACCACTTACCCGCTCAGGAAGTGCCATTCGTTCCTGACACCTTTTCTTGCCCCGGCAAAGCCTATATTTCGCGCCGCCCTTGGCGCGATAGATAACGACGATGGAGAAAACATTCTCAATGGCCGCGCTTTTGCGGACAGAAATTTGAAATCGCTTACCCGCCTTGCCGCGAACATGAATTCGTGCGCTCAGATCGCGATGCTTCTTTAGCGGTCGTGGTTTACTCAGAATCGAGCGCTGAAGTGCCGTGACTGGCTTGCGCTCAGCGAACAGCCTTACGATCTGCTCGTCCGTTAGGACCTTGGCCATGCCATCTCGCCCTCACGAGAACGCCTTCGGTGAGCGCGCGCAATACCCCTACAGGGGGGGGCGCAGTTGTCCATCATTGATGGTCGTTATTGTGTGTCGGCGAGATGCGCCAAACAACTGGAGTCGGCAATTTCGTCAGCGCCGACCGCCCTCTCTCCCCGCCCCGCCGCTCGGGTAAACTACGGGAATGGCATGGGAACCAATTAGCGAGGACGAACTACGGGCACTTATCGTCGCCGGCGAGGCCGAAATGGCCCCGGCGATGCTCGCGTACTGGGAACGCATCCGGGTGCGCCCGATCAAATGGGCAAGAAAAGGTGTCAGGAACCGATTCTGAATCGGTTCCTGACACCTTTTCTTGCCGTTACGAACCCCGCGCCATCAAGCGTCGCCCCAAACCGCACGACCTCCTCACGATCCCTCGCCGCGCAGCGAAACGCCGCCTAGTTGCATAACTTACGACTTCAGGAAGTGCCATTCGGGTCAGAACTATTTAATAAATAGTTCTGACCCCTTTTCCTCCCCTGGCAAGAATTATTGCCCGGGGCTTCATCGGCGGCGGCTGTCCAAGATTTCGTCGCGTAATGCGTTCTCGGACGCAAGCGAACATCGACATGGGTACCCAATCTTCTATCGCTGGCCGGCAACGGGCGCGAGCCGTGGCGAAGATTGGAAACCACTACCCGCGCCCGAGGCCGATGGCGCGGGGATCAGCCGCGCGTGCCAGGCGAGGCCGCATTTTAGAGCGCGGCCTAGATTGGTGGTAGGATGGGGCCGGCGGTGCGGGCCATCGGCAGCGAGCGCCGCAAGGGAAAGCGCCCCATTTTGACCTGGGTTGCCAGCTCGCGGCCACTTCTCAGCGGCAACACAGATTTAGGACACCACCCCCCGCACCCTCCGCTTGCGTACTGGCCGCCCAAAGCCCTATACTCGCGGTTTTTCGTGGCGGGCAAATTCCCACGCCGCAAATTCCCACGCTCCAAGGACATAGGTACCGAGAAATGGCAGACTTGATCGCTCCCCATGGCGGACTGGCCGAACCTGTTTGTTGCACCGTGAGCGCCGACGAGATCGATCGCTTCAAGGCCGACGCGGCAAAGCTCGCCAAGGTGCCGGTTTCCGATGCCGATCTGTCGACCGTCTATCGCTTTGGCGACGGCGCGCTCAGCCCGCTCATCGGGCCCATGGATCGGGCAACCTACAATCGCGTGCTCGACGAATCGGTCATCGAGCACGACGGCAAGCTCTACGCCTGGACGATTCCGCTTGTCGCTGCCGGTCACGGCCGAATTGGCCGGCCAGCTCAAGGCCGGGCAAAAAGTGGCCCTGGTCAACTCGGCCGGCGCAGATCGTGGCCACGCTCGACATCAGCGATGTCTTCGAGTGGGACAAGCCGCGCTACCTCAAGAGCGTCTATCTGACCGAGCGCACCGATCATCCGGGCGCCGACATGGTGCTCAAGGGGGATGCCGACAAGACGCATCTGCTGGGGGGCACGATCCGCGCCCTGCCGCAGCCCAAGAATCCGAAGTTCGGCAAATATGTCCTCTCGCCGCGCGAAGTCCGCAAGCTGCTGGCCGGCAAGGGCTGGAACGCCGTCGTGGCTTTTCAGACCCGCAACCCGCTGCATCGGGCGCACGAATATGCCTTGGTCTACGGGCTGGAAACGCTGCTCCGCGAGGGCCACAACGCCGGGGCCGCGCTCAATCCGCTGATCGGCGAGACCAAGGGAGACGACGTCAACGCCGACGTGCGCATGCACACCTACGAGGCCCTGATCGACACGCGGGCGCTGGGCGAAGGGGATAGCGACCCGGCGCTCTGGGGCCCGCGCGGCGAGTCGGTGCCCGACCGCGTGATCCTGCTCGGCCTGGACATCAAGATGTTCTACGGCGGTCCGAAGGAAGCGATCATGCACGGCATCTATCGCCAGAACTACGGCTTCACGCACATCGTCATCGGCCGCAAGCATGCCGACGCCCCGTACCACGACGGCACGGCCATCTGGGGCGATTTCGACGCCCAGGAAATTTTCGGCAAGCTCAAGGGCGACCTGAAGATCAAGCCGGTCAAAGTCGGCTTCGCCGCCTACTACGAGTCGGCCGGCCGGGTCGACCTGATGGAAAAGCACAAGGACGAAAAGCCGGTGTTCATCTCCGGCAAAGACGTCCGCAAGACGCTGCTGGAAGGCAAGACGGTCGATCCGCGGATCATGCGGGAAAGCACCTCGAAGATCCTGGCCGAGGCCATGAAGGGCAAATAAACTGCCGATTGGGAGCCAATCCGAGAACCGCCGGAGAAGGGGACAGCCCCATTTTGCTCCGAGGACTGCGCAAAATTGGGACAGTCCCCAGCGGTTCCCGGATAGGCTCTGAACGGGTGCCAACTTGCGGCGCGTCCGGCCGGCGCGAATAATCGATCGCATGGCCACCGGTTTCCAGCCCGACGTCCGCGGCGAACAGCAGCTCGATACGCGCGTCGAGATCGTCACGCCCGAGAATATCGCCTTTCACTATCGGGTGGCCGGCCCGTTTCGGCGGTTGCCGGCCTATCTGCTCGATTGCCTGCTGCGGGCCTTGTTTATGCTGGCCATCGGCTTCGGCCTTTTTTTCACGTTTGGCAGCCTGGGGGCCGGCGGTGTGGCCGTGGGCATCATCGCGGTCACCTGGTTTGTTTTGTCCTGGTTCTACGGCGGACTGTTCGAGACATTTTGGAATGGCCAGACGCCGGGCAAGTATCTGCTGCACTTGCGCGTGCTGACGGTGGACGGAGAACCGATCGCGGCCTGGCAGGCCGTTTTGCGCAACATCCTGCGGGCCGCCGATGCGTTGCCGCTGGTGGCGCTGCCGGGCATGGATCCCCGGCATTCGTACCTGCCGCTGTACATGTTCGGGTTCTTCGCGTGCCTGGCGACCCGGCGCTATCAACGCCTCGGCGATCTGGTCGCCGGCACAATGGTGGTCGTCGAGCAGAGGGATTTGCTGGGAGGCGTGGTGCCGGTGGCCGATCGTGAGGTGATCGACCTGGCCGGCCGGTTGCCGGCAACTTGTCATGTCGACCGCAGCCTGGCGCGCACGCTGGCGGCCTATGCGGGCCGCCGCCGATTCTTTAGCTCCGCGCGGCGCGAGGAAATGACTCGCCCACTGGGCGAGCTGTTGGCCCAGCGCTACCAATTGCCGCCGCTGGCCAATTACGACCGGCTGTTGTGCGCGTTGTACTTCAGGGCCTTCATTGCCGATCGGGCCGGCAGCGACACGCCGCCGCCGGTCGGCACCGCCGCCGAATCGCTGGTCGAGTTTACCGACGCCCGGCTGGCGGTGGCCAGGTTGCCCCCCGCCGGACCGGACCTGGACCGCTGGCTGGACGAGCTGCGCTAAAAAACATGAAAACCGCATTCCTGCTCGAATCCCGTCGCAAAAACTGGCGTGCGCTGGAGCACTTGTGCGACGAGTTGCAAAGCCGCCGGCAGCGCCGGCTGTCGGCCAAAAGCATTGCCCGATTTGCCACGCTCTATCGGGCGGCCTGTGCCGACCTGGCCCTGGCCGATGCCTATCAGTTGCCGGCCGGGACCGTGCTTTATCTGCATCAATTGGTGGGCCGGGCGCACAATCAACTGTATCGTAGTGGGCGTTTCCAACTGGCCGCTTGGCGCGACGCGATCTTTCGCGATCTGCCGCGCCAATTGCTGGCCGATCGCACGCTGTGGCTGGCGATGGCTTTGTTCTGGGGCATTTTCTTCGCCACGTTGGCGCTGGCCGTGGCCTCGCCGGCCTTCGTCACGGAAGTGCTGGGAGACTCGACCAAGCAGATCGAAGAAAGCTTCTCCCAGGGTTTGGGCCACCGCTCCTCCGACATGGACACCGGGATGGCGGGGTTCTACATCCAGCACAACACTACGATCGGCTTACAGTGTTTTGCCTACGGACTGGTGTTCGGCGTGGGCGGGTTGCTGGTCACGGCCTTCAACGCGGGCTACATCGGCGCGGTGTTCGGCCACATGCTGACCACACCCCAGCGCGATACGTTTTTAGACATTCGTCACCGCGCACGGCCCGTGCGAGCTGACGGCGATCGTGCTGTGCTCGGCCGCCGGCCTGCGGCTGGGATTTTCAATGATCCGCACGGGCGGACTGAGCCGCGAGGCGTCGCTGCGGGCGGCCGGCCAGCAGGCCCTGCCGACGCTCGGCGTGGCCATCGTGCTGTTCTTTGCCGCCGCTTTGATCGAGGGTTTTTTGTCCCCCTCGGCGGCGCCTTTTTGGATCAAGGCGGCGGTGGCGCTGCTGACTGCGGCGATCATTTTTTGCTACATCGTCGTGCTCGGGTATCCACGGAGCGGGGGCCATGCAGCTCGATAAAACGTGCATCGTGATCCGCCAGCGCGGCTGGCTCGACATCCTCGACCTGTCGCTGGGTATGTTCCGCACCCACGCCGTGCCGATCCTGGCGGCGCTGGCGGCCGGCGCCGTGCCGCTGGCCCTGCTGAACTATTGGCTGCTGGCGCGGAACGTCGAAGCCAACCTGATCGAGGAGGAGCCGGGCGGGTATGTGTTTATGCAGATCCTGCTGGTGCTGATCGAGATTCCACTGGCCACGGCGCCGCTGACCATTTATCTCGGCCAGTTGCTGTTCGTCGAGAAGCCGCAGCCGCGGCTGGATCGCCCAAAACTTCCTCGGCAGCCTGCCGCAATTGCTGCTGTTTCAGGTGCTACTGCAAATCATCTCGTTTTTCGCCGCGCCGCTGCTGAACGAAATCATTCTGCTCGAGCGCAATCCGCTGCTGGCGCGGCGGCCAGGCGAAATCTCGACCCGGCGGCGCAGCGCCGCCTTCCACGTCGGGCTGGCCGGCGAGATGTTTTCGCGCCGCCTCGGCGCGCTGTTGCTGGGCACGCTACTGACGGTCGCTTTGACGTTGACATTGAATTTCGCCCGGGCGATTCTGGGCGGCCATTACGAGGCGGACTGGTGGCTGCTGGCGGTCGAGTTTCCCGCGGCCTATTGGCTGGTGGTCGGATTTTTCACCGTCGCCCGATTCTTGAACTATCTCGACGTGCGGATCCGCCGCGAGGGTTGGGAAATCGAACTGAGCCTGCGGGCCGAAGCCGCTCGCCTGGCGGGGCAGATCGTATGAAACCCTTCGCGGGAATCACGCTGAGTCTGATCCTCCTCGGGGCTGCCGCCGCGGCCGCTACGGCCGACGATGCCGGCCAGACCAACGATGCGACGGCTCAAAAATCCGTCGATGACGCCGCGCGGTCGCTCGGCGGCTGGTGGCGTTTTCCCTGGTACGATCGGGCGCACGACGACGCCCGGCCGGTCATCGTTCAAGAGCGCCCGCCCGCCGATTTCAAAATGAATTTCTCGCTGCTCACGTTTTTGGGCTGGATCGCCATTGCCGCCCTGCTGGCCGCGTTGATCTGGATGATCGTCTCGGCGCTGCGCAACTACGCGGGCTTTGGTCCGCGCAAGCCCCTGCGCCCGCGTGGCCCGGCAGGTCGATCACGTCGAGGCGCTGCCGTTCATGCGGCAACGATCGCTCGACAATCTCCTGGGGCAGGCCCGCGAGCATTATCTGGCGGGAAACTTCAATGAAGCGATCATCTACTTGTTTAGCTATGAACTTGTGGAATTGGATCGCCGCAGCCTGATTCGCTTGTCGGCGGGCAAGACCAATCGGCAATACCTGCGCGAACTGGGCGGCCGGGGCACACTTGCCGGCTTGCTCCAGCAATCCATGGTGGCTTTTGAGGACGTGTATTTCGGCGACCGCCGGCTGGGACGCGAGCGATTCGAAAACTGCTGGCAGCGATTGCCCGAGTTCGAGGCCCTCGTGGCTGTGATCGGCGATGCGCCCGGCAAAGCGCCGGCTGCGGTGCTCGAGGCCGCAGTGCCGCTGGCCAATATCTCGGCGGGACGGAGTTGAGCCACCTGATGACGTGCCCTACAGCCAATGTTACCAGGCGATTTGCTTTCAGTCGGCCGGCCCGCCGTTGCCAAGTGCCGCCGCCGGCCAACTGGAATGCGGTGCGCGGCGGCGTCGCACTGTGCATCGCCGCGCTCGTGCTGCTGTTGGGCGGCTGCGGGGCTCGGCTCAATACGCGGTACGGCCGCACCTCGGGCATGGGCCTGTCGAGTGTCAACGGCACGCGGGTATTGGCCGATATGTTCGTCGACCGCGGGCACAAAGTCGAATCCTGGTACCGGCTGTCGCCCAAGCTGCTCGAGGCCGACGTGATCGTCTGGTTTCCGGACGATTTCGAGGGCCCTTCCGAGGAAGTGCAAGCCTGGCTCGATGCGTGGCTGCGCGGCGGTTCCAAGCGGACGCTGATCTACGTCGGTCGCGATTTCGACGCGGCCCCCGGCTATTGGGAAAAAATGGCAACCCGGGTCGCCGCAGGCCAGCTACCCCTGGTGACGCGTAACAAGGAAGCCGACGAAAAGGAATTTCAAACCGAGCGGGCCGAAATGCCGGCCACGTCGCAGTGCGAATGGTTCGGCATCACCCGTGAGCTGGACCATCAGCTGCCGCACGCGCTTTCGGGCCCTTGGGCCCAGGGCATCGACCCCGCGAGGGTCGAAATCGAACTCAATGGCCGCTTGACGCCGGTCGACTGGGCCCAGTCGCTGTTGGAATCGCATCAGGACGTGCTCGTCGCTCGGCTGCCCGTCGAAAATTCGCCGGGTAGCCAACTGATCAGCGTGGCGAATGGATCGTTCCTGCTAAACTTGCCGCTGGTGAACCACGAGCACCGAAAATTGGCCGGGCGGCTGGTGTCGGCGGTCGGACCGCCGCGGAAGCGAGTCGCGTTTTTGCAGAGCGGCGCCGGCGGCCCAGAGATCCTGGACAAGGAACCCGAACCGCCGGAATTCAACGCGCTCGATATTCTCGGCGTTTGGCCGTTGGGGGGTGTCCTCTTGCATTTGGCCGCCCTGGGCATCATCTTTGCCTTTGCCCGTTGGCCGATATTTGGTCGGCCGCTCGTGCCGCCGGCTCCGCCGGCCAGTGACTTCGGCAAGCATGTGACGGCGCTGGGGCAGTTGTTGGCGCGGACCCGCGACCGGGATTACGCGCACGCCAGGCTGGCGCAGTGGCGGGAGGGGAAGAAAGGGAAGAACTCGGAACGCGGAACCGGCTTGTCCTGAGCGCAGTCGAAGGGGAACTCGGAACGGGAAGACGGCAACACGCCGCAAGCATCATGAATCGTCGTTTGTTTTGGTGCTCAATCCATTGCGTCATGACTTGTATCGGGACGCGGACCATGGATCCTGTTGTACCCGGCGTTCTGAGTTCCCCTTCGACTGCGCTCAGGACAAGCCAGTTCCGAGTTCCGAGTTGAACCAAACCAACGCCCCGCAATTTCATCCAAGCCGGAACCGTAACCAGCCCCACGAGCCCCCCATGTCCGAAGATTCCGATCCACCACAGCCGCCGCCCTCGCCGGCATGGCCGCCCGCCTCCGCGCCCACGCCGCCGATCGAGCGGGCGATCGAGCCGCCCGCCGGCTGCCGTGCCGCCGGGCAGTCTGCCGGTTACTGCCGGACCGGATCCGGCCGCGATCAAGCACTTGTTTGATCGGGTGACCGCGGAGATCGGCAAGATCTACGTCGGGCAGGATGAATTTGTGCTGACTACGATGGTGGCCCTGTTTTCCGGCGGGCATGTGCTGATCGAGAGCGTGCCGGGCTTGGGCAAGACGCTCTTCGTGCGCGCTGGGCGGCGTGTTGGGTTGCCAGTTCGGCCGCATCCAGTTCACCGCGGACCTGATGCCCTCGGACATCACCGGGGCGCCGATTTTCGACATGAAGACGCAGGAATTCCGCTTTCGCCCCGGCCCGGTGTTTACGCAATTCCTGCTGGCCGACGAAATCAACCGTTCGCCGGCCAAAACGCACGCGGCGCTGCTGGAAATCATGCAGGAGTATCGAGTCACGGTGGAGCGCACCAGCCACAAGCTCAAGCGGCCGTTCCTGGTGCTGGCCACGCAAAATCCGATCGAATCGGAGGGCACCTACAATCTGCCCGAGGCCCAACTGGACCGGTTCATGTTCAAGATCGTGGCCAACTATCCGTCGGCCGTCGAAGAGGCCGAAATCCTCAAGCAGCACAGCCAGCAAATCGATCTCGACAAGCGCCTGGCCGAAGAACTGGCCGCGGTCACCGGCCCCGACGAGATCATGGACGCCATGCATCGCACGGCTCAGATTCGGGTCGACGACAAGCTGTTCGACTACATCAACCGCATCGTGCGATTGACGCGCGAGTGGTCGCAGTTTCACTTGGGCGCATCGCCGCGGGCGGGCATTGCGCTGGTGCAAGGCGCACGCACCCTGGCGGCCTTTCGCGGCCGCGACTATGCGGTGCCCGACGACGTCGTCGAGATCGCCCGCCCGGCGCTGCGGCATCGCGTCATTCTCTCGGCCGAAGCCGAAGTGGAAGGCCACCGCGTGGATGAAGTGCTGGGCGAACTGATTCGCTCGGTCGAGGTGCCAAGGCTTTGAACCCCCTGTTGATCATCCTGGCGCTGATCGTGCCGCTGGTCGGACTGGGAATCGGTTTCGGAATCTATCCGCGCCGGCCGCTCATTTTGGCGGTGCTCGCCCCGGCCTTGTTTTCGTTCGGTCTGCTGATGACCGACGCATTGCTGGCGCCGCTGGTAATCGCCGACCTCGTGCTGGGCCTGATCGCCCTGGCCGATTTGTTCACCCTGCCCCGCCGGCGGACATTCGCGGTCGAACGCGAATCGGGCCGGATCGCTTCGCTACGGCAATTGCATCCGGTGAAGTTGACCGTCAGCAATCGCTCGCTGCGCGCCTGGCACGTGGACCTGCGAGACGACTTTCCTCCGGGCCTGTCGGCCGATCCGGACCGGTTCGACGTTTATCTCGATTCCGCCAGCCGCTCGACGGTCGGCTATCAACTGCAGGCTGCCCGGCGCGGGGCCTTCGAGCAGCAACTGGTCTATCTGCGTGTGGCCAGCCGGCTGGGTTTCTGGCAGCGCTCGATGCACTACGCGGTCCGATCGCGGCTGCACGTTTATCCCGACATGCAGCAACTGGCCGAATATGCGGTGCTGGCCCGGGCCGACCGCCTGAATCTGCTGGGAGTGCGGCGTACCCGGCGGGTCGGACAGGACAACGAATTCGAGCGGCTACGCGATTTTACGCGCGACGATAACTACCGCTTCATCGATTGGCGCAGCACGGCCCGGCGGCAGAAGCTGACGGTCAAGGACTTTCAGGCCAATCAGAGCCAGCGCGTGATGTTTTTGATCGATTGCGGACGGATGATGTCCAACATGGCCGCAGGGCTGAGCCTGCTCGATCACGCGCTCAACGCGATGCTGATGCTGAGCTTTGTGGCCCTGCGCCGCTCCGACGCGGTGGGCATGCTGGCCTTTTCCGACGGGATCCACCATTACGTGCCGCCGCGCAGCGGCATGCAGCAGATGAACCGCCTGTTGCACGCCACATTCGATCGGTTCCCGCGGTTGGTCGAGTCGCGCTACGACGAAGCCTTTTTATACCTGGCCAGCCATGCCCGCAAACGCTCGCTGGTGATTCTGGTGACCAACTTGATCGACGAGGTGAATTCACACCAGGTCGAGCAATATCTAACGAACCTGGTGGGTCGGCATTTGCCGCTCTGCGTGCTGCTTCGCGATCATCAGTTGTTCGATGCGGCCGAGGCGCCGACGGCCGGCGATCCGGCGCTGTTTCGGGCGGCCGCGGCGGCCGAGATCCTCACCTGGCGGCGCCAGGTTTTGGCCGATCTGACGAGCAAGGGCGTGCTGTCGCTCGACGTTTATCCCGAGCAGCTCACCGCACCGCTGGTGAATCGGTATCTGGAGATCAAAGCCCGGCATCTGCTCTGAGCCGCTGGCGGCGCCAGCGACCTTGTCGCCACCGGAATGAGCCGAATTCACCGAGAGTTTTTGGTCTCGGTCGCCGCTTGGCGGTCGCAGGGGTAGAATTCCCTAAAGCGATCGGTTGCTGGCGAGCCGCTTGTACTTCCCGCCCGCCGCCGGCCGCAAAAACCGAGACTCCATGATCCATCCGATCGCCTTCACCGACGACTTTTCCCCCCGCGA
The DNA here is from genome assembly GCA_963793635.1 of uncultured Planctomycetaceae bacterium. GTDB lineage: Bacteria > Planctomycetota > Planctomycetia > Pirellulales > PALSA-1355 > CAWCAX01. The sequence continues at coordinate 627,300 of CAWCAX010000004.1, read as the reverse complement.
TCTGGCCAAAATCGAGCGCGCGACGCAAGACCTGGGCCGCCATCTCTTCGAGCGCATCTGCGCCGCCAGGCCAGCGTCTTTCAGCGGCGCTGGTGGGACGACCGCATCATGGCCTGGGCCATGCACGACGAATCGGTCAAAGTCCAGTTGTTCCGCTTCATCGACGTGCTGCCGATGCTCAAGACCAGCGATGCGATCACCCGCCACTTGCACGAGTATTTCGACGACGTCAAAGACCACTTGCCCTCGGCCGTGCGGCTGGGCATGGCCGTCGCCCCGCCCAACTCGCTGGCCGGCCGGGCCCTGGCTGCGACGGCCCGACGCAACGCCCAATCGCACGCCCGGCGGTTCATCGCCGGCAGCAACACCGCCGAAGTGCTGGCCGCGGCGATGCGCGAGCGAAAGCTGAAGCGGGCGTTCTCGCTGGACATCTTGGGTGAGGCCGTCGCCAGCGACACCGAGGCCGCAAAGCTACCTGCAAGCGTATCTCGATCTGATCCGCGGCGTTGCCCCGGCGGTGAACGCCTGGCCCGAGGTGCCCCAGCTCGATCGGGGGCTGTTCGAGGAGCTGCCGCGGGTGAACGTGTCGGTCAAGCTCACGGCGCTCGACAGCCAGTTCGACGCAATCGATCAGGAGGGCACCGCCCGGCGAGTCAAGGACCGGCTCCGCGAGTTGCTGCGCACGGCCTGCGAACATCGGGCCTTCGTCAACATCGACATGGAGTCGTACCGCGAAAAGGACCTGACGCTCGAAATCTTCAAGCAAATCCTGATGGAGGACGAATTCCGCCAGACGACCGACGTGGGAATCGTCATTCAAGCTTATTTGCGCGACTCGGCCGAAGACTTGCATGCTCTGCGCGATTGGGCCCTGCGGCGCGAGACACCGATCTGGGTGCGACTGGTCAAGGGCGCCTACTGGGATCACGAGACGATCCGCGCCCAGGCCACCGGCTGGCCCGTGCCCGTGTTTCAGCAAAAATGGGAGTCGGATGCCAATTTTGAGCGTCTGTCGCGTTTTCTGCTGCGCAGCCACCAGGCGCTGCGGCCGGCGCTGGCCAGTCACAACCTTCGATCCCTCGCCCAGGGCATGGCGGTGGCCCAACACATTGGCTTGCCGCAGACCGGTTTCGAGTTGCAAATGCTCTACGGCATGGCCGACGCCGCCAAGCAGGTGTTTGTCGACATGGGCTACCGGCTGCGAATCTACATGCCCTATGGCGAGTTGATTCCTGGCATGGCCTATCTCGTACGGCGGCTGTTGGAGAACACCTCGAACGATTCTTTTTTGCGTGCCAGCTTTGCAGAAAATGTCGCTGTGGAGAAGTTGCTCATGAATCCCCTGGACCATGCCGCCGAGCCGCACGGCTCCACGCCGGCCGGCAATCAGCCGCCGAGCCATTGGACGCACAAAATCGCCTATGCCAACGAGCCGCCCATCGACTTTGCCGTCGAGTCCAACCGCCGCGCGATGCACGACGCCCTGGGCGACGTGCGGACCGAACTGGGACGCTTTTATCCGCTGTGGATCGACGGACAACCCGTCGGCACCGCGGGGCGTATCGTATCGGTCAATCCGTCGCACAAGCGCCAAACGGTCGGAGAAACCGCCTCGGCAGAATCGATCGACGCCGACCGGGCGGTCGAGGCGGCGCATCGCGCCTGGCCCGCTTGGGCCGCTCGGCCCGCCACCGAGCGAGCTGAATTTTTGCGCCGCGCGGCGGCGGCCATGCGTCGCCGGCATTTCGAGCTGGCGGCTTGGGAAGTCTACGAATGCGGCAAGGGTTGGCGCGAGGCCGATGCCGATGTCTGCGAAGCGATCGATTTTTGCGAATACTACGCGCTGGGCGCGGAGAGTATGGCCCAATCCGCACGGGGTCGACGTGCCCGGCGAGGAGAACCGTTTTGAGTATATTCCGCGCGGCGTCACCGCGGTCATCTCGCCTTGGAACTTTCCACTCGCGATTCTGACCGGCATGACCACGGCGGCGTTGGTGACCGGCAACCCGGTGATCATGAAGCCGGCCGAGCAGTCGCCGGTCATCGCCGCCAAGCTGATGGAGATTTTTGTCGAGGTTGGCCTGCCCCCGGGCGTGCTCAATTATCTGCCGGGTCCCGGCGAGACGGCCGGCGCCCGGCTCGTCGACCATCCGGCGACGGCCACGATCGCCTTCACGGGATCGCGCGCGGTGGGTTTGCACATTAACGCCCGGGCGGCGGAAGTGTCGGCCGCGGCTCAGGCGGGCGTCAAGCATGTGATCGCCGAGATGGGCGGCAAGAACGCCATCATCGTCGACGATGATGCCGACTTGGACGAAGCCGTGCTGGGCGTGATGAAAAGTGCCTTCGGCTATCAGGGGCAAAAGTGTTCGGCCTGTTCGCGGGCCATCGTTCTGCCGGGCATTTACGACCAGTTCGTCGCGCGGCTGACCGAGGCCAGTCGCAGCCTGAAAATCGGACCGGCGGAGGATCCCTCGACGAGCGTCGGTCCGCTCATCGACGAGGAAGCACTGCGGCGGGTGCGGAGCTATCATCGAGTTGGGTTCGATCGAAGGCCGCTCGGTACTGGCCGTTGACGTGGGATCCCTGGCGGAGGAAGGCTATTACGTTGGGCCGCACATTTTTGCCGACGTGCCCAGCGACGCGCGCCTGGCCCAGGAGGAAGTCTTTGGACCGGTGCTGGCGGTCTTGCGAGCGCACGATTTCGACGATGCATTGCACATCGCCAACCAGAGCGACTATGCGCTGACCGGCGGAGTTTTCTCGCGCAGCCCGGCTCACTTGAAACGCGCCCGGCGGGAATTGATGGTCGGCAACTTGTATCTGAATCGCGGCATCACCGGGGCCCTGGTCGGGCGGCAGCCGTTTGGCGGATTCAAGATGTCGGGCATCGGCACCAAGGCCGGCGGCCCGGATTATCTGCTTCAATTTGTCCTGCCGCGAACCATTACCGAGCACACGGTGCGACGAGGTTTCGCTCCGCAGGCCAGTAGCCAGCCCCATCTGCCTGGTGCAGAATGAGCAATTCTTGGTCACCTTTGGGGCGCTTCGCTGACGAAGTCCGTGCCAACGATCGGCAGGCAGCCGGGCCAAGTCATTCGGGTCCCAATAGCCTGCTCGGCGCTTTCCTTTTAAGGATGCCGGAATGTGGCCAACCGCGTGGCGACGGCCCGCTTTGGGACGCTGTTCTACCGGTCGCAAAGGCCGCAGTTCGCCGAGTTTTCCGGTTGTGGCGTTCAGGAAACGCCGATATCATAGGCGGTTTACTGCTAGACCGAACGACCGAATACGTGCTAGTTCGAGCTGCTTGCCCCCACGGCCGACCAGGCTGAGACTAGCGACGGCTGTTTTTCTGCTCAACGCCAACACGCCGGTTTGACGCCCAGCCGGCCCGGCGCACAAGCGGACGGCGGATTTTCTCCCATCCCCCTGTTTTGTCGATATTGCGGAAATGCGATTTACGTTTGTTGACAAAGTGATCGATCTGCAGCCCGGGGTAAAGATTACCACCATCAAAAGCTTGTCGTTGGCGGAAGAGTATTTGGCCGACCACTTTCCGCGGTTTCCGGTCATGCCCGGCGTTTTGATGCTCGAGTCTTTGGCCAATGCCGGGGCATGGTTGGTGCGGGCGTCGGAAGACTTTGCGCACAGCATGGTGCTGCTCAAAGAGGCCCGAAACGTCAAGTTTGCCAATTTTGTCTTGCCGGGCCAGGTGTTGACGGTGACTGCCGAAATTATCAAGCAGGATGGCCGCGAAGTGCAACTCAAGACCCACGGGGTCGTCGGTGCTGGCACTGCCGTAGTCGGTCGGTTGGTGCTGGAGCGGTTCAACCTGGCCGATAGTCGTCCGGAGTCCGCGCCGACCGATGCCGCCGTCCGCCGAAAGATGCGCGAGCTTTGGTCGCTGATTTATCAGCCCGCAACTTCTCTTGCGGCTGGTGTCGGCCAGCCGGTAGCCTAAGACGCCCCTGCGAGCCGGTCACGAATCATTCATGCGATTGCAAGGCAAGACAGCCCTGGTAACCGGCGGCAGCCGCGGGATCGGTCGGGCCTGCGTGGCTGCGCTGGCGGCGGCCGGGGCGCGGGTGGCGCTGGTCTATCAGAACAGCCGCGAGGCGGCAGAAAAAGTGGCCGCGGACTTGCAGGCGGCCGGACACGAGGTGCGGGCGATTCAGGCCGATGCGGCCAATGCGGCGCAAGTCGACGCGCTGGTCGAAGAGTTGCTGGCGGCCTGGGAACAGATCGACATCCTGGTCAATTCGGCGGGCATCATTCGCGACGGATTGTTTGCCACGATGAGCCAGCCGCAATGGCACGACGTGATCAATACCAACCTCAACGGCACGTACAACTTTTGTCGAGCGCTTGCCCAGCCCATGCTCTCGCGACGTCAAGGAAGCATCGTGAATATTACCAGCGTGGCCGCCGAGTTCGGGTCGCGCGGACAGGTGAATTATGCCGCCAGCAAGGGAGGCATCGACGGTCTGACGCGCTGCCTGGCCAAAGAGCTGGCCTCGCGCAAAGTGCGCGTCAACGGGGTGGCGCCGGAATGATCGAAACCGACATGAGCCAGGCGGTGCGCAATCTGGCCGGCGATCGCATCAAGGATGCGATCCCCTTGCGGCGCATCGGGCAGCCGGAGGAAATTGCCAATGTCGTTTTATTTCTGGCCAGCGACGCGGCCAGCTACATCACGGGCCAAATCCTGCGCGTCGACGGCGGCTTGAGCCTGGGAGGAACTTGAAGCGCTGCGCTGCAGCATCGTCCTGCACGCAGGGCGCAGGAAGCGAATATCGTCCTTGCGACGCATAAAAAATGTACTGCCACTTGCCATCACCGAGTCCGGAGGCCGAATTCCATGCCCACGACAGATGAGATCTTTTCCAAGGTGCAAACCGCCTTGGTCGACGCCCTGGGCGTCGACGAGGACGAGGTCACGCCGCAGGCGACCCTGGTCGGCGACCTGGGAGCCGAGTCGATCGACTTTCTGGATATTGTGTTCCGCCTGGAAAAGGCCTTCGACATCAAGATTCCGCGCGGCGAGCTGTTTCCGGAGGACATTTTGACCAACGCCCAATACGTGCAGAACGGCAAGGTCACGCCGGAGGGCATCGAGCAACTCAAAAAGCGGATGCCGTTTGCCGACCTGGCCCGCTTTTCGGCGAATCCGGTCGTGCAAGATTTCGGCAACTTGCTCACCGTGCAGGACATGTGCCGCTACGTCGAGACGCAAAGTCGAGCGCCAAGAAGTAGCGCCCCTCGAGCTGGATTGCCGGAAACTGCGCCATGCGTTGGTTTTGGATCGATCGCTTCACCGAGTTCGAGAGCGGGCGCTGGGCCACGAGCATCAAAAATGTTTCGCTGGCCGAAGAGCATCTGCACGACCATTTCCCGCACGCGCCGGTGATGCCCAATTCGCTGATCATCGAGGGCATGGCGCAGACCGGCGGATTGCTGGTCGCCGAGCACGGCAACTGGGAAGAACGTGTCGTCCTGGGGAAGATCGCCAAGGCGCGATTTCATTTTCATGCCGTGCCGGGCGACACGCTGGTCTATCGGATCGACGATCGTCGACTTCCAGCAAGGACGGGGCGATCGTCCAGGGCACCAGCCATGTCGGCGATCGCTTGCAGGCCGAATTGGAGCTGTACTTCGTCCACATCGACGAGAACTTTGCCGGCAAATCCCTGTTCGAGCCAGTAGCATTTCTGCAGTTGCTGCGGGCCCTGGGCGTCTTTCACGTCGGCGCACCGCCGACGGCAGTCCGCTTGCAACTGCCGCGAGCACCTGCCTGCGGATTGCGAGACGCTGAAGACAGAGCATGAAGCGGAGGCTCGTCTGATCTGCAACACAGGTTAAGCCGATGAGACGACGCGTTGTGATTACCGGCATGGGCTGGTCACGCCGATGGGCACCGACGTCGAACACGTCTGGGAGCGGCTGAAGAACGGCGAGTCGGGCGTCGGCTACACGACGGTGTTCGACGCCAGCAATTTTCCCACCAAAATCTCGGCCGAGGTGCGCGGTTTCGACGTCGCCGAAGTCGGCGAAGATACCGAGGCCTGGAAGCTGCGCGGCCGCCACACGCAAGTTCGCCATCGGGGCCGCCAAGAAAGCCGTCGCGCGATTCGGGCATCGAAGACGCCCCGCTCGATCCGACGCGGTTCGGCGTCTATCTGGGCAGCGGCGAAGGACAGCAAGACTTTCGACTCCTTCACCCGCATGATGATCGGCGCCCTCAAGGGAGATCAGTTCGATCTGGCGCTGTTCACCAAGGCCGGGCTGGAAGAACTGCACCCCGTGGTCGAACTGGAGCAAGAGCCGAACATGCCGGCCGGGCACCTGGCCGGCGCCTTCAACGCCCAGGGCCCCAATCAGCAACTGCCTGACCGCCTGCGCCGCCAGCAGCCAGGCCATCGGCGAAGCGGTCGAGATCATCCGCCGCGGCGATGCCGACGTGATGCTCTCCGGCGGCACGCACAGCATGATTCATCCCTTCGGCGTCACCGGCTTCAACCTGCTCACGGCGCTGTCCACCAACAACGACCATCCCACCAAGGCCTCGCGCCCGTTCGATCGCGAGCGCGACGGTTTCGTGCTGGGCGAAGGGGCCGCGATGGTGATTCTCGAAGAGCTCGAGCACGCCCGGCGGCGCGGCGCGAGAATCTACGGCGAGGTCACCGGCTACGGCTCGACGGCCGACGCCTTCCGCATCACCGACACGCATCCCGAGGGGCGCGGCGCGATCGCGCTGCATTCGGATGGCGCTGGACGACGCCGGCTTGAATCTCGACGAGATCGACTACATCAACGCCCATGGCACGAGCACCAGCGTCAACGACAAGGTCGAAACGCTGGCGATCAAGAACGTGTTCGGCGAGCAGGCCTATAAGATTCCGGTCTCCAGCACCAAGAGCATGATGGGCCACCTGATCGCCGCGGCCGGCGCCACGGAGTTGATCATCTGCCTGCTGGCGATTCGCGACGGCGTGCTGCCGCCGACGATCAACTACGAGCATCCCGATCCGGAATGCGATCTGGACTACGTTCCCAACGCGGCCCGCGAGGCCCCCTGCAAAGTCGCGCTGTCGAACAGCTTTGGCTTTGGCGGCCAGAACATCACGCTGATCGTCAGCCGGTTCGAGGCCTGAGGCCGGATCGTCGGGCTCACCGGACGCCGCGTCTACCCGCGTCTACCGCTGATTCGGAGGCAATTCCTGCCCCTGCGGCGCCTCCCGGCGTGGGGGTCCTGCCGACGGAGAGTTCGCTTTGTTCGGCACAATCGGTCGGGTCGGCGGCGGACGCGCGCCGCGGCGCGGATTGTTTCTGCCCATCGTGGCGACTTGAAGGGTAGAGTTCGGTAGCCTCGCCTCAAGATGCTCCGCGCCCTCGTGAATGCAGGACGGTTCGCTGGCTCGCGTGGATGGTGCCGGTCCACAGGTTGCCTTTTGCGAACCGCCGTATTTGCCTCACCTTTGCACCCAACTAGCTGGAATGACCACCTCCACCGACGCCCTCGACCGCTTCGTTGGCCAGGTGCGGGCCCTGTACAGCTTGCCTGCCGTGGCGGTCAAAGTGCTCGAGCTCACCGCTCAGCCGCACGTCGATTTGCGGGCACTCAAAAGTTGCATCGAGAATGACCCCGCACTGGCCACCAAGGTGCTGCGGGTGGTGAACAGTTCGCTGTTCGGGCTGAGCTGCGAAATCCGCGACCTGAACCAGGCGCTGGCCCTGTTGGGAATCAAGCCGCTCAAATTGTTGGTGCTCGGGTTCAGTCTGTCCGAGGCGCTGTGTTCGCCTGGACAAAGCGGCGCGGTCGACCGTTATTGGCGGCATACGCTGACCCAGGCCGTCGCGGCGCGAGAAATTAGCGAAAGGATTTGGAAGCTCCCCGGCGACGAAGCCTTTCTGGCGGCCTTGCTGCGCGACGTGGGCATGCTGGTGTTGCTCCAGGAATTGGGCGAACCGTACGCCCGGCTGCTCGATCGGGCGATGGCCGCGGACAAGGATATCGCGTCGCTTGAGTCGAGCGTCCTGGGTTTCGATCATCGGGCATTGGCGGCCCGGCTGCTCGACCTGTGGAGCATGCCCAGCTCGATGGTGGCGGCCATCAATTTGTCGCTGCGTCCGGCCTCGATCGATTATCTGTCTCCCGCCGAGCAAGCGTTGCCGCGGATCCTGCGATTGGCCCAGCTCATGGCCGACCTGGTCGTCGACCACCGCTGCGCGGCCCTGGAGCGGCTGTATTGCGAACGGGCCGCGGCCGGCCCACTCTCGGTCGACCAGATTCAGCAGCTCGTCGCCACGCTCGAGGTCAAAGTCGAACAACTGGCCGGGGTGTTCGCTTTCGAGTTGCCACGCGGGCGTCGACTATCGCGACGTGCTGGTCGAGGCCCATGAGCAGATGTCGCAAGTGGCCACCGAAATGGCTTGCGATTGGCTGAATTCCGGCGGAGCCACCGAGAGTTTTCCGGCCGAAGTCGGCCCTGCTGAAGGAAGCCCAGGACCTGGCCGCGGCCGCCGCGCGGCACGCCAGCGGCCAGGAAGCCACGCCAGCGGTCGTAGCCGAACACCCGAACCCGACATCGGGTTTGCTGCCGACGCTCGGCGCGACAAGCGGACCGCTGATGACGGTCGTCGCCGCCGCACGCTCGACGCTCGACTTGCCCAGCGACTGCAAACGGCGCTGGTCGATTGCCGGCAACAGCGGGCTCCACTGAGTCTGGTGCTGGTCGAGATCGACCGTTTCCACTTCTCTGGCCAAGTCGCTAGGGCCGATCGACGCCGAAGAATTGATGCGCGAGCTAGGCCGGCTGTGCAACGCCTGCGACGTGCCGGGGCCTGCACGTGCCCGCCGCCCAGGCCTGCTATGCCTGATCCTCCCGGCTGCGACCGGGCCGAAGCGGTTCGCCAAGGAGACCGGCTGCTGCTCGATTTTCGCGAATATGTCGAGCGGCAATCGAATCCGAACATTGCCGGGCTTTCGGTCAGCGTGGGCGTGGCCACGGTGCCGTCGCCCCCCAAGAATTTTCGGGTCGACGACCTGATCTCCCGCGCCAGCCGCTGCCTATCCGCGGCCCAGCACAGCGGCAACTCGGTCAAGAGCATCGGCATTTATTAAGAGCCGATCCGAGCACCGCCGGGCCCCTGCCCGTCGGGCCGGCGCGACGCTCGGGATGGGCTCTCAGATCGCCTTACTCGATGAATCTCCGCAGCAGGATGGCGTTCTCGACGTTCATGTCTTCGCCCCGCTGGAAGCCGACGGGAATCGTGCGGTCGAAGATATAGAACGCCCGATGCCGCTTGATCTCGCCCGTATCGCTGCCCAGTTCGGCCCCGAGTTGGTAGCCGTCGGGGTAGATCGTGGAGGTCGCGACGGGGGTCACCTGGAAATAGCCCACCGTGATCCATACGGCATACACGTTGGAGCGCGTGGTGAGCAGGCTCATGGCACGGCTGGCGTTTTGGATCCGGAAGTAGGGACTGCGCGTCGGATCGTTGTAATCCAGCGTATTTCCGGCGGTGGCAATGCCGGGATAGTCGAACAGCGCCGTGCTGCTCGAGCTATCGGCGGAAGCCGGCCTCAAAAGAGTCACATCGATGTCGCGCCGCTGCGGCAGCGCCGATATCAGGCTGCTGTCGGAATAGATCGAGTTGGTCAAAGCGGCCCCTGCGAACGAGCGAAAGGGGTTGGCAAAATAGCTCGGGTAGGTGCCTGAACCCGAAACAAATCCTTGTCGGCTCGACACCACGTCGCCGGTGCCGCCGCCGGTCGCCGGCGGATTGGGGTTGGTATTGTTTCCTAAAAATCCCTGCCAAACCACCAGGTCGGTAACCGTATTGATGTTCAGCTTGCCCGGATCGCGATACTCGGAAATCTTGTTGAAGGGGGGCCGCAAATACGTCCCAAAGGCGATCTCGTTGAAGGCGTTCATCGAGGTCACCGGCGAATTCGTATAATAGGTTGGATTTAAAATGGTCTCGCTGCCCACGAATTTCGAGGGCACCTGGAGAAACTCGAAAATGCGATACAGGTTCATGTTCGGTCCGCCGGATATACTGCTGGCATCGAAGAAATTCAATAGATGACCGAAGTAAGCAGACTGCAGAACCGTTGCGCTCTGAATCGCCGCGACCGGAGTGTTGTATAGCGGCGGAATAGCCTGCGCCCCACTCTGCGTGGACGTCGTGTAATCGTAGAGCAGTCGCGACGAACGACTCTTGGGCACCAGGGCCAATTCCAGGGGGCTGACGTAGGGCCGGTTGTTCCAGGTCAGCCAGGGGAAGGTCGGCTGATTGGTCGGGGCGCCGGGATTGTTGGCGTTGGCGATCAAGGCGCCGATGTAAGGCTGCGACGGGGCCGGTGGCGACGTGGCGGAAGTGAAGTAACTGCCGTACGGTTGCGCGGTGCTGTTGGTCAGCCAAGGCGTGCCCCCCGTCATCCAGATCGACGCGGGATGCTGATTCAGGTAGCCGAGCGAGTGCCACAGGTTGAAGCTGAAGATGTGCGTTGCGGTAGTGTCGTCCGCCACAGCCTGCACGACAACGCCGTTCGATGCGACCCCCGCGGGATGCGGCGGCTCTTGAGCCCACAGCAGATTGTTCTGGTTCAAATTCGCAAGCAACGGGGGCGGCCCGGCGGGCGGATTCGTCTGCACATATTGGTCGCCGCGCTGCGTTCGACACGAATTTGTAGGTTTGCCCGGCTGCCGGTGCTACGAGTGAGGGGTCGGCCGGTTTCGATAACGGAACCGTGACGGCCGTCGTCGGCCAGACGCCATTGAAGATGGTGAGATCCATGGTCATGGTGTCGATCGTGCGGTAGGGATTGGTCGTCGCGTTCCACGGCAACTGCGGATTTGCCAGCCGCTGCAGAAACACGTAGTGGTAATTCTGCGTCGTGGTATTCGAGTTCGTTATCACTGCCGGCACCATTGCGGTGCCGTTATCGGCCGGGCTGGAGAGCGGTGGGGAAAACGAGGTCTCCTCTTCGCTGTTTCCCGACAGCGGTATGATCGTGCTTGGGGTGGCTAAGCCGGCGGCCAGGGCGGCATAGCCGCCGACCGGATCGGAAATTCCAAAGGATCGGCCGTAGGGATAACCATTGGGTGCGCCTGCCGTATACCCAACCGCCTGATCGACGGCAATTGCCACGACCGGCTGTGCGTCGCCGGTGCCGGTGGCCGTGATCAGCGTGGGCTCGCCTTGCCCCGGAAGCGGACTGACCGGCGTTTCGCCACTTTTGAGCACCCAGAACTGGTTATTGTCGGCGTTTCCGTTGGGATCCGGGGCCAGCACGATCCGCCGCGTATTGATCGTTTGCGGGGCCGAATCCGTAGCCGCGGATGGGAGCAGAGTTCGCCCGACTTTCGAGACGTAGACGTTCGTGGCCGTGGTGACGCCACCGGGCAGCGCGTTGGCCGCCGGCATGAGCTGATTCGCCGATCCTACCACCGCATAGCGGCCCGGCTTGAGCGGCGACACCGGTTGGCTTGTATAGTACTTAACCGTTGCGGAGGCGTCCGCAAAGGCGGCCGGCGGATTGACGAAGTACACCACGCGATCGTAGGTAGCCGGCGCCGCGGGCGGATAAGCCACCGGGTCGTCCGGGTCAGAGATCGTCGGCGAGAACGCCAAACGCCACACCGGCGAGTTGCCCGAGGGGTCGAGCTTGTTCAGCACCACACCGATCGGCGGATTGGGGGTCGTGCCGGCGGGCGGATTCGCGGCCGTGTAGGGCCACAGCGCATGGTTCGTATTGTTTGCGTCGTAATAGAACTCGCCGGGAACTTCGGCCGAACTGGGGGCATACGCGGTACCCGCCCCGCCGGTTCCGTTATTGAGCGTCGAGTATTGAGTCACCCAGGGATTGTAGAGCTCGACGAACGCCGCCGGAATCGGCACCAGCCGCTGATCGAAATCCCCATCGGCGGGAGTGTCGCCGGTGGTCTTGTTGCCGCCGCCGGGGCCCACCGGAGTCGACGTGGAGGACAAATCCTCGGACCGCCGGTCGTGCCAGGCCAGCGTCTCGGTGATCAACAGCTCCGGACGCTCGACCCCCCAGACGATCGTTTGCGGGACCGTCAGCGTAACGGTCGGGTCGGTGTCGGCGGTGGTTGCGAGATTTCCGTCCGGCTGCCAGCCGTTGAACGGATTGACGTCGAACTCGAACGGCGTCATCGCCGCGTCGCGATCGCGAAAGTCGACCGCGTTGACCGCCCACTGGGCCAGCGCGAACTGCAGCTGGTAAGGGTTGCTCGAGTTGCCGTCGTAGTACACTCCTTTGTTGCCGTAGACCAGGCCCTGGTTGGCGGCGATGCGATTCTGGTCGACCAACGTCATCGCCAACACGTACAAATAGCGAGCCATCGCATAGCGGGCCGCCAGTGCGTCGGTCTGGTTCACGACGCCGTCATAGTTGTAGTCGATGGCCAGGTTGATCCCGCTGGCGTACAAGGAAGTCCAGGCCGGTTCTCCGCTACCATATTCGATGTAATCGTCGACCACGCCGTCGCCGTTGTCGTCGCGGGCGTTGCCGAACGGGCGATTGATGTTGTATCGCAAGCCATTCATCAGGTCTGGCGGCATCATCAACTGGAGCTGGGTCTGTACAAATGTCTGTAAAGCGGTTCCCGTGAGGGCGGAGTTGGCGATCAGTCGGGCCGCCAATAAGTCGGCCGCATGGAATGCCAGCGAGACTTGGACGGTCCCGATCCCGGAACTTTTGGTAATTCCACTGCGCATGTCCTGGGTCGCCATCAAGTTCGGACTTGGCAGGTCCCAGCTTTCGGTGGTTACCTGGTTGCGGAGCTTGGCCAGGATCGTGCCCAGCGGAGTCGCGGGGGTGCTATTGGAAGCCGGCGGCGCCGAACTTGGGTCGAACAGGGTCGCCAGCCGTTGCGGAAGCGACATGGCGTCCATATCGTAGGTGCGCAGAATCCGCTCCAACTCCGCCAGGCTGAAAGGATTGTCGACGGCTCCCTCGGTGAGAGGCTGGCGCACCGCCTTGCGCGACAGGTTGAACATGTACGGATTGTTCAGCGAATCGTACTGGCCCGTCGGGGCCGCGGACATGTTGGGCGTCATCGGAGCGCCGCTGAGGCCCAACGCCACGAACCCGCGGCCATATAAATCCGGCGGCGACCCATACGCGGTCGGCACGCCCGGGCTGCCCGGTAGCGGCAACTCGAAATGTTTGATGATCCCCAGCGGATTCGTCGGATAAGTGCTGCCGTGGGGGGTCAAGCCGGGATAGGGAGGCGCCGTTGCCGACGCACTGGTCGAAGTAATCGGAATGGCGCCGGCGGGGCCCATGTTGGTGGAACTATACGGATAATTGCTGGCGTAGTTCGTGGAGCTGGCCGTGCCGGACGTAATCAAATAATTCGACTCGCCGTACCGCCCCTCCGGTCCGGTGTTCGGGACCCCTGCCATCAGGTAATAGTATTGCAGAAGCGAATTGACGCTCGGGTTTTGCGCAAACAGCATTTGCAAATTGATCTCGGCCGGACCATAGCCGGAGCCCAACTGGACCGTGCCGGTGTTGGGCGTGATGGACGCAACCTCCGCGGCAAAAGGGGCATAAGGAGTGCTGATGGCCGCGGGCGGATTGGTCTGACGCGCGGTTTCCGTGTGCGACGAGTTGCCGTGCGCGTTCACGTTCAGCCGGCCGTCCAGATCCAGACAGCGAATGGCGAACAACGGCTTGTACGTCGTGCCGTCGGGCGCGGTCTGAACCGGAAACCCTAGATCGACCCATACGCTGTCGGTCACGCCGTCACCGTCGGTGTCGACATCCCACGGGCCGTTCACCGGATCGAACGTCGAAGCCGGATTGCTCCCCGTAAAATTGGGATGATCCAGCGGCGAGGGGCGCAGCATGATTTGCCTGAGCAGCGTGGCGTTCATCGCGCTCATTGATGCGGCGCTGGTTTTCTGCATCCAATAATTGACCAACTCCGGCCGGTGGAGCGACGGGTAGGGGCCGCCGGCGGGGGACGTGACCAGGCCCAACAGCATATTGTTCCAATCGGCCGCGTCGTAATCTTCGTCCGCTCCGCCGACGCCGCCGGCAACCGTGTAAGCGCCGTTGGCCGCGAAATACTTCGTGTTCGGCAGCAAAGCAAACAGCCGGCCGTTTGCGTCCTTGGCGTTTACCAGGTAGGGAATGCTGTTGGGCGGGGTGACCGCGCCGCTGGTGTCCAAGCCAAAGCCGACACCGTTGAACGGCCGGCCATTGATGACAAAATCATTATTTGCCAGGGGCGAGAGGGCTGAGTAGTTTGAATTATAAACATAAACCCCGCTTGAAAGCTGATACGGAAACCCGAACGCCACAACCCGGAGCGTGCAAACGCCGGTCGTGCCCGGGCCGGTGCCGGAATCGTAACCGACAATGCGCGTACTGCGGCCGGCCAATGGCCCGGTCGTCATCGTCAGCACACAACCGTTGAAGAATCCGCTCGGCGCCGGACCGCCGTAAATTGCCGGGCCAGGCAGCACGTTCTGCGTCACCGGGCTCGGCACGTATTGGCCCGCGACCGTACCGTTGGGGGCCGCGAAAGTTAGGAAGATATCGGTCAACTGCGCGTAGTTGACGTTATTATTCGGCGGCAGCGTATTGGCAGTGATTTTCGCCACCAGCGGATTCGCGATAGTGCTGCCCGGCAAGTAGGTGTTCACGAGCCCGTCGGAGCCGTACATGTCTTCCAACAGACTGTGGATCGTGAGCGCCGACAATGGATCGTTCGAACCGCGAAACACCTGCTTGGCCGCGTCGTCGAGCTGGTCTCGGAAACTGACCGTGTAGCGATCGATCCGCGGCAGCGCCAGCGAGGCGCGGCGAAACTGGCTGCTGACCAAAGCAAATGTCACTCCCACCACCGCAAACAGCACCAGCATGCTCAGCACCACCAGCAGCAGCACTCCGCGCCGCTCGTGGCGGCCGGGCCCTCGGCCGGCGGCGCCTCGGCCGGCGCGTCGCAATTGAAGTCGGTTTCGCCTGCTGCAACTCATGGCTCTCTCCTGCGTTAACCGCTGCGGGCAAGACGGGCCCACTGCTTTCCTCGAACCGACACACGAATGACAGACCGCCAATGGGCGGCCAAAGGTCAAACAAAGGGCTTAGTGCCCCGGCAAGCTGAATCCGCGTTCATCCGCACTACAAAGACGAATGGCCACGAAAAGTCACAAAAAGACACGAAAAGAAAGGTTCAATGCATCGAGAAGCCGACTCTGCGTTGATCCGCGGTTACATTGATTTTTCGGTTCGACCAACGATCGCCCTAATCGTACTCGTCTCTGTTTCACCTCGGATCGGGTTCGCAGTCTCACATTCTTCTTTGTGCCTCCGTGCCTCTGTGGTGAAATCCAGTGCTCTCGCCCCGCTTCAATTCGGCGACCAAAACGCGCCCGGCTCTTCCAGTTCCATCACGCGCTCGTAGACGCCGATCACGTCGTCGAAGATCGAGGCGTAGGTCGTCAGGCTGGGATTCCAATCGGGGCCGGCTAGCGTCGCGTTTCGCTGCCAGAATCCGCCACTCCAGACCGGATCGCTCGTGGCGGCCACGCGATACCAGCGCCACCAGGCGGGGCTCGTGATATTGGGGCTCACGGCGCCGACGGGCTGCGCCGCTTGGTTGAGCAAAATCCACTGATTCGGTTTCACCTTGACGTAGTCGGACGAAACGGTGGTCGCCGTCGCGCTCGCACACGAGAGCACCACGTCGCCGCCGCCCAGCCCGACGTTGCCGGTGGACGCAGCCATATTGACCATCCGTTCCGGAGGAGGCAGCGTTGCCGAAAGCGCGCTGGGCAAGAGCACGTTGCGCTTATAAAACACCACGATCGACACGATGCATTGCCGCGTGTCCTCGCCCGTCGGCACGATCGTGGCCAGCCACGAATAGTCGCCCGTCGATTGACGCCGGCCCGGCGAGGCCGTCGCCGTGGCGGTATTGATGCTGAAGTCTTGTGTTGGGGGATAGTCGCCCGTCGTGGGGTTGAGTAACAAATCATCCAGCGAGCGGAAAATCGAATCGGCTTGTTGCGACGGCATGATGGCCGTGAACGTACTCGACGGAAAGTACCGCAACGTGACCCTGGTCATCGGCGAATAGGGTGCCAGCGCCGCCGCCGTGAGCGTCGAGAACGTCGTCGGAGTCGGCGGCGCTGCGGTCTGGAAGTACGGCGGGAAGTATTGGATCGCGGCGCTGGCCGCATTGGGTGCCACGCCCATCGGATCGAGCGCGTAGGCAATGTTGACCTGGCCGCCGGTGGTGCTGTCGAACGGCATGACAGGGGACGAAGTCGTTGGCCAAGCGCCGGTAGCCGGCATCGCGGTGGTCGCTGTCGCCGGCCACGCATTGCTGGCGTTATAAGCTAGCCACATCGGCAAGTATTGATTGTAGGTAGGACTGCTGGGAAGAAAGTCGACTTGCAGTGGTCGCAGTAGCCCGCGGATGGTCATCTCCGCCCGGCGCTGCGGGCCACGGTCATGGCCCGATCGGCTTTCGAGCCTTCGAGCATTTCGAAGCGGCCCAAGGCAACCAGCGAAAAAACGCTGATCACGCCGACCAGCATCACGAACATCGAGATCAGCACTTCCAGCAGGCTAATCCCGCGGCGCCGCGCCGCGCAAGACACATCCTGCCCGCGGCGCCGCGCCGCGCGATACACATCCTGCCCGCCGAGCGGGTCGCGCCCGGCTGCCGGATGAAGCGATCGTCGCTGCGCACCCCGCATTTCGCAATGACTCGATTCGGTCACGCTATCGCCCCCCCCCATGCTTTGGGCCGAAACATTTTTTAACCGCCCCCGACGGATGTTGTTGTGCCGCCGGTGCCGCTTGCGCCGGTTCCATAGCCGTAAATGAACGCCCGGTTGCCCGCCGCGGTGGAGGCCGCGGTGTTGATCGCGTTCTCGACGGTAATCACCTTTCCTTGCGGCGTGACGGCGACCCACAGCGCCGTGCCGTCCAGGGCGTTTGCGCCGCTGCCGCCGGTCGCGCCGACCTGCTCCGGCCTTCCGATCAGTACGCACAACGGCGACACCATGTGGCCTTGCATTGCGCCGTAATAAAACACTTCATCCACGGCACCGACCGGCGTAAACGTGACGACGATCGGGTTTGTATCCACGGCGAAATAATTGCCCATCCCCCAGCCCGATTGCACTAGATCGATCACCGTGCCTTCGGGCAGTTGCAGCGGTGTAACCGCCGAACGGATGGGTTGCCGCGTGACCTGAAACGCCGGAGTCGCCGAAGTTGCGCCGGCCGGGATGGGAAGCGAAACCGCTCCGGTGCCGTCGGTGGGTATCAGGTAGGACCACGAATTGTTTGGCATGCCACCAGTGGTCGGGAGTGCCTGCCCCGCGGTCTGCGAGCCGTTGCCGGACAAGAAAAAAGTCTGCCCCTGATAGTTGAAGCGAATGACATCGAAAACATGGACGTTGGCCGCGGTGTTGTCGGTCAGGTTGAAGGTCACCGTGTAGGTCGCCGGACTGCCGGAAATCACGGCCACGGTTGCCGTCGAAGTGGTCGTATCGCCGGCATAGAGCGGCGGAGTTTCGACCGTTACCAGATTCATCGACGACCCGCCGGGTACCAGGCCATTGGCCGAGCGCTGGATCATCACTCCCGCGGTCCGCCCCGTTTCGATCGCCCGGGAGCGCGCCGCGGCGATGTAGGTGCTCACCAATCGGGCCGCTTCCCGCGTTTTTCGCTGATCGACGCCCGACAGCATCAGCGGAATCGTGGCCGCCGTGACCATTGCCAGGATGGTGATCACGATCAGCAATTCCAGCAGCGTGACGCCCTGCCGGGCGATCCGGGATGCCTTTCGGTTATTGCTGGACCGAGACGCCATTACCGGGTTCCGATCAAGTGATTGTGAATGTTGTCCAGCCAGCCTTTTGTTTCCCAGCCCGATAGGGATTGCTCGCCAGTCAAGTCCTGCTGCGTGCCGAAAGGCGTTCCGTTTCCGCCAAAAAATGGGTTGTTATTCAGAGTGGCATACGCGGTCGGCCCAGGCGGCGTCGGAGTATCTGAAACAATTCCGGTGACCTTATTTGCGCCCGCCGAATAAATCAGCGGATACAGAACGTACGTCGCAGGATTGCCGCCGCCGTAAATTTGTTGCGGGTCAAAAGGGTCGGGGTCCATGACATTGAATGTGTCGCCCGCGGCCGGCGACGCGGCGAGCGCTGGCGACAATTGGAAAGTCTGCGAACTGCCGGTGTATCCGCTGATGCTATAGGCCTGGCCGGCGAGCGCGCCGGACGTGAACAAGATCGCGCAATTGTTGTACGCGGTGTTGGAAGTCGACAGGCCGCCAGTCGCCGTCAACGCGGTGCCCGAGCCCGATGCCACCGCTGCGGCCGCTTCTCGTCCCAATTCGGACGCGAAACCCGGCGCCCAGCGCAGAAAGCGAATCGGCGTTCCCCAGCCATCGATGAATTCATTGAACCCGTCTTGATCGGCATCACCGACACTGTTCTGGCTGAACAAATCACGCCCTCCAAGACCGTCGGTGATTCCGTACCTCACGATCAAGTACAGCGTTTCGGCGTTTTGGTTCGTATTCGACGGGGTTGCACCGGAGTAGGAATTGGTCGTGGTGTTGTAGCCGATCGCGTTGCAATAGGCCTGGTTGACGCTCGGTCGCGCAATGTAAGGGTTCGTCGCGGCATTGTAGGCCTGACCGGGATGCACCAGCGTAATGGGGGCACTGGTCACGTCCGACCAGCGATCGGGCATTTCCATCCGCATGATGTCGCGCAGCGCATCGAGCCGGTACTGGGCGGCCAGTTTCGGCGCCGTCCCCGCCACCATGCTGACCGGGACGCGCCGCGAACGATAGGACTCGTACATCGGCATGACTACGTTGTTGAGCTTGGAAATCATCCCCTTGGTCTTGCCTTCGCGTGCCGTCTCCTGCGCCGAACAAGGCAAACAGCACCGTCGAGGCCAGAATACCGATGATGGAAATCACCACCATCAACTCGACGAGCGTGAGACCGCGGGGAAAGCTCGGAACTCGGAACTCGTTTGTCCTGAGCGGAGCCGAAGGGGAACTCGGAACGACGGGCGTGGCTACGCGATCGCCCACGGGAACAGTCAATTCGACGCCGGACATTGCGGACCGCTTGCGCGTTGTTCCGAGTTCCGAGTTCCGAGTTCCGAGTTTGATCACCTGACCGTCCTCCATTCCACGAACGTTGCGTGCACCGAAAGTCATCACGGCTTCGCGGCGTCGAGGTTGTTCTTCTCGTTGAAGCTCGTGACGTTATCGTCGTCGGTGCCCGCCTTATCGTAGCCAACGCCGCTAGGGAACATGCGGAAAAAGGTATAGCTGACAGGCGGCACCGCCGCCGGTGTGTTCAGGCTTGTCCCGAAGATGCCATCTTGTCCCGCCGAAATGATTTGAAAGGACTGCGGTTTAGCGAACTGCTCGCCGCTGTCGATCGCCCCGTTGCTATTTGAATCGCCGAAGTACGGTGCGAAATAGCCGGTGCCGTTATAAAGTGCCATCGATATGGATGTTCCTAAAAGTGAATTAGCGGTAGCCGTGGTTGACATATACACGGGTCCAATCGCCGCACCAACCGCCGTGTACGCCTGCGCCGCAGTCGGCGATCCGCCGTAGGATTGATAGTCCAAGTAGGCATAGGCGGCGTTTCCGTAAGGGGCGTTGTAGACCATGTGCCCAATCGGCGCCGTCCCCGGAACAGCAACGGCGCCCGTCGACACGTCGATCAACCGCGTTTGGTCGAACGTGAAAAACGGACTTCGCGTGATGACGTTGTTGGCGCGGTTGAAGGGATCGGTGACGTCAGGGCCGAAACCGCTGAGCCAAAATACGAGCGCCCTTTGCGGGTTGAGGTAAACGGTTCCATTCGTAGCAGCGTCAAGCCCGGCATTGTTCGCGCCGACGAGTATGAGGTCGTTATAAATCTGCGCGCGAGAGACGCGGCAGTAACGGTATAGCGCGGGAACGCTCTCGCCACGAAGGCCGTCAGGGTTGCATTGGCGACGCCGCCCGATGCCGTCAAATTCGCCGGCGGATAACTGCCGTATTTGGACTTGAAGGCTTCGAAGCCTGCGGCGATCTGGTCCACTTCGGCCTTGATTTTGGTCTGCCGGGCCGACCACAGGGCCTGGTAGATGGCCGGTGTGATCAGGGCCGCCAGAATGCCGACAA
The DNA here is from genome assembly GCA_963793635.1 of uncultured Planctomycetaceae bacterium. Lineage (GTDB taxonomy): Bacteria > Planctomycetota > Planctomycetia > Pirellulales > PALSA-1355 > CAWCAX01. The sequence continues at coordinate 607,099 of CAWCAX010000004.1, read as the reverse complement.
TGGCGATCACCACCAGCATTTCCACGAGCGTGAAAGCGCGAGGAGAACTCGGAACTCGGAACTCGGAACTCGGAACGGAGGGAGAACTCGGAACTCGGAACTCGGAACTCGGAACGGAGGGAAAACTCGGAACTCGGAACTCGGAACTCGGAACGGACGGAAAACTCGGAACTCGGAACTCGGAACTCGGAACGGACGGAAAACTCGGAACTCGGAACTCGGAACTCGGAACCACGCGCAAGCAATGCGCAGCGTCCGGCGCCGATTCGACATCCCTTGAAGTGGATCGCATGATCTTTCTCTCCCTATTTCCGAGTTCCGCGTTCCCAGTTCCGAGCTTTCCGCTCACGCGTTCCCAGTTCCGAGTTGTCTTCTCACGTCAACGCCGTGATCAGTTTGACCAGCGGCATGAACAGCGCGATGACGATGAAGCCGACCGCCCCGCCCAGGATGATGATCAACAGCGGCTCCATCAGGCTCATCAGGCTTTCGGTCAGCACCGCCACTTCTTCGTCGTAGGTGTCGGCCACCTTGTAGAGCATGGTGTCCAGCTCGCCCGTCTCCTCGCCCACGTCGACCATGTTGACCACCAGGTCGTCGACGACCCGGGCGTTCATCCGCATCAGGTAGATCAGCATGCCGATCGGGCCGGCGATGAAGAAGAACCAGAAGAACAGCGTGACCGGATGGAACTTGGGGCGGGAATATTCCTTCATCGGCTTGGCGATCGATTCGCCCTCGCGAATCGACTCGGAGATCTTGGCGAACATGTTCTCGAACATCGCGTTGCCGGACGTTTCGCGGGTGATGTTCAGCGCTTCGAGAATCGGCACGCCGCTGGAGACCAGCGTGCCCAGCGTGCGCGTGGTGCGGGCCACGATGTTCTTTTCGACCAATCTGGCCGAAGATCGGCATCTTCAGCATGAACAAGTCCCAGCCCATGCGGCCGGCCTTGAACTTGCGGATCAGCTTGACGATCAGCCAGATGCCGATCGGGAATGACCGGGATCAGGTACCAGTAGTTGACGCACGGCGTAGCGAGATGTTGATCAGCATCACGGTCATGGCCGGCAGTTCGACGTCGAAGTCCTCGAAGATCTTGACGAACTCCGGCACGATCTTGATCATGATGAAGGTCAAGATGCCGACGGCCACCAAGACGACGACGCACCGGGTAGACCAGCGCGCCTTTGACCTTGCGCTTCAGCGATTGCGATCGTTCCTGGAACTCGGCCAGGCGCTGGAGAATCACTTCCAGGGCACCGCCCGCCTCGCCGGCCTTGATCATGTTGACGTACAGCCGGTCGAAGGCCTTGGGTGCTTGGCCATCGCCTCGGAGAGCGTCGAGCCCGCCTTCGATCTCGTCGCAGATGTCCATCAGGCTGTTCTTCAGCCGGCCCGGCTTCTGCTGGCCTTCGAGGATTTGCAGGCTGCGCAGGATCGGCAGGCCGGCGTCCTGCAGGATCGACAGCTGCCGGGTGAAGGTGGTCAGGACCTTGGACTTGACGCCGCCGATGGCGAAGGCCCGTTTGCGGCCGCCTTTGCTTCTTTTCGGCGGCCGCCTTGCGGACCTTCTTGACGGAGATCTTCGTGACGAAGTATCCCATCTGCCGAATCGTGGCCTGCGCTTCTTCCTCGCTGGGCGCCTCGATCACGTCGTGGATTTCCTGTCCGGTGGCGTCCAGCGCCTCGAATTGATAGGTCGGCATGGCAGAACTCGCGGTAGGGGACGTATGAATGAGAAATGATGATCAGAGATCGAATCGGAACTCGGAACTCGAACGCGGAGCGATGTCACGCCGATTCATCGAGTTCGCATTCGTCATTCATCGAGTTCCGATTTCTTTACGCTTCCAAAATCGTTTCGCGAATCACTTCGTCGACGGTGGTGATGCCGTCGTAGACGGCCTCCATGCCGGCGTCGCGCAGGGTGACCATGCCGAAGCTGCGGGCCGCGTCGCGCAGCTCGTCGGTCGAGGCGTTGCGCATGATCATGTCGCGCAGGTCGTCGTTCATGATCATCAGCTCGAACAGGCCGACGCGCCCCTTGTAGCCGGTGTTGTTGCAGACGTCGCAGCCGCGGCCGCGATAGAACTTCTTGCCGACGATGTCGGCCGGCGTGAGCTCCAGGTCGGCCAGCATTTCGGAGCTGGGCACGGTCGACTTCGCGGCACTTGGAGCAGATCCGCCGCACCAGCCGCTGGGCCAGGATGGCCTCGACCGTGGCGGTGATCAAAAACGGCGGAATGCCCATGTCGCGCAAGCCGCGTGATCGTGCTGGGCGCGTCGTTGGTGTGCAGCGTGCTGAACACCGTGTGCCCGGTCAGCGAGGCCTGGACGGCGATTTCGGCCGTTTCCAGGTCGCGGATCTCGCCGACCAGGATCTTGTCGGGATCCTGCCGCAGAATGGCCCGCAGGCACTGGGCGAACGTGTTGCCGATCGAGGCGTCGATCGGCACCTGCACGATGCCGTCGATGTCGTACTCGATCGGGTCTTCGGTCGTGATCAGCTTGTCCTGTGATGTCGTTCATCTCGCTCAGGGCGGAATAGAGCGTGGTGGTCTTGCCCGAGCCGGTCGGCCCGGTGACCAGGATGATGCCGTTGGGCTTGCTGCATCACCTCGCGGAACTGCTTGCAGCGTGCGGCGGTCCATGCCGACCTTGTCCAGGTCGAGCGAGACGACCGAGCGGTCGAGCACCCGCATGACGACGCTCTCGCCGAACATGGTCGGCAGCACCGACACGCGCAGGTCGACCGGATGGCCGCCGACGGTCAGCTCGATGCGGCCGTCCTGCGGCAGGCGCCGCTCGGCGATGTCGAGATTGGCCATGACCTTGATGCGGGTGGTGATGGCAAAGGCCAGATGGCGCGGCGGCGGCACCATTTCGTACAGCACGCCGTCGGCCTTGATGCGAATCTTGAACTCGTCCTCGAACGGCTCGAAGTGCAAGTCGCTGGCGTGGTCCTTGATCGCCAGCAGCAGCACCATGTTCAGCAGCTTGCGGACCGGAGCGCTGTCGGCCAGGGCCTCGACGCTGGTCAGGTCGATCGGGCCTTCGCGGTTGACCGCCTCGGCCGCCTTGGCCAGGTCCTTGTCGCTCTCCATGTCGGCGACGAGCGATTCGACGCTCTCGCCGCTGGCCGAGTAGTAGCGGTCGAGCGCGGCCTTGATGTCGCGCTCGGTGGCCACGACCGCGCGGATGTCGTAGCCCAGGAAGGTCCGCAGCTCGTCCTGCACGGCCAGCTTCTGCGGATCGCACATGGCGATCGTCAGCGTGCCGTCGCGAAAACTGACCGGCACGATGCGATAGAGCTGGGCCATCGGCTCGGTGACGTAGGCCAGCACCTCGTGCGAGATGACGATCTCGGCCAGGTGGATGACCTGCATGCCCCATCTGCTCGGCCAGGGCCTGGGCCAGCTGCTCGTCGGTGATGTAGCCCAGCTCCTCGGCCACCTTGCCCAGCAATTCGCCGGGCCGCTGCTGCTGCTCTTCGAGCAGCGTCTCCAGCTGGTCGTCGGTGATGAAGCCCAGGTCGACCAGGATCTGACCGATCCGCCGCATTGCCATGAGAAGTTCCGCCTGTTGTGCCGACCCTCGCCCGGACCCTAAGCGGAATGCGATGTCGATAGCCGACGTGATTTCGCCAGTGTTCGCCATTGGTCCTGCCAATCGATTTGACCGACAGGCCGCTAATGCTTGCCTGCCCTCTTGCCCTCGGGCCCGTTGCGTTCGTCCGACCCGGTTCTTCACGTCTGCCTCGTCGTCGAACAGTCCCGCGCTCGGCATTGGCGATGCGCTGCGCCAACTCGTCGGGCGATTGGGCCTTGGCCAGCACGTCTTCCTTGGTCGCACTTTCCCTCGCGCCACAGCTTGAACAGCGAGTCGTCCAGCAGGATCATGCCGTACTTGGCCCCGGTCTGAATGGCCGAAGTGATGCGGAACGTCTTGTTCTCGCGGATCAGGTTGCCGATGGCCGGCGTGACCACCAGCATCTCGTAGGCGGCCACGCGGCCGCCGCCGATCTTGGGCATCAGGGCCTGCGACAAGACGCCGATGATCGACGTCGAGAGCTGCGTGCGGATCTGGTCCTGCTGACTGGTCGGAAAGACGTCGATGATGCGGTTGACCGTGCCCTGGGCGCTGGTGGTGTGCAGCGTGCCGAACACGACGTGGCCGGTTTCGGCGGCGGTGATGGCCGCCTCGATCGTTTCCAGATCGCGCATTTCGCCGACCAGGATCACGTCGGGATCCTGCCGCAAGGCCCGGCGAATGGCCTCGGAAAAGCTCGGCACGTCGACGCCGATCTCGCGCTGATTGACGGTCGATTTCTTGTTGTAGTGATAGAACTCGATCGGGTCTTCGATCGTAATGATGTGATGGTCGACGGTCTCGTTCAGATAGTTGATCATGCTGGCCAGCGACGTGCTCTTGCCCGAGCCGGTCGGCCCGGTCACCAGGAACAGCCCGCGCGGCCGCATGATCAGCTCCTCGCAGGCCTTGGGCAGGCCCAACTGCTCCATCGTCAGCAGCTTGTTGGGAATCTGCCGCAGCACCATGGCCGACGTTGCCGCGCTGCTTGAAGATCGACACGCGGAACCGGGCCGCGTCGCCGAAGGCAAAACCGAAGTCCGAGCCGCCGACCGTCTGCAACTCCTGCTGGCAGCGGTCGGGCGTGATGCTCTTCATCAGCGCCACCGTGTCGGCCGGTTCGAGCACCTTGGTCTTCAGCCGCTGCATGTGGCCGTGCAGCCGCACCACCGGCGGCTGGCCGACGGTGATGTGCAGATCGCTGGCCCCTTCCTTGACGACGGCCTGCAGCAGCTTGTCGATGAGAATCTGTATCCGCCATGCAACCCTTCGATTCACGCTTGCGTTGGCTGCCCGCCGGCGAGCTGTCCCGGAACGCAGCTGATTCCTCGATCGATTCGTCCATTGCCTCGATCGATTGTCCGTCTGTCGCGACGAACGTCCAGCGTGCCCGCGAGCCCGGCTGCGCTGCGAATCCCAACTGGGCCCGCCTACAACCAGGGCGTCAGGCTCAAACGCGGTCTAAGTCTGCCAAAGCACAGGTCTGCCACAGAACAGCGTCTGCCAAAACAACAGGTCTCGGCTAGAACGCCGTCCGCCTGCTCGAAATCCAGTCGCCAAGGGGCGTCGTCGGCTGTTCCCGCCAACGACAGATCGCCCGGACAGACTGGATTGAGAGCGGTGCTGGCACGACGATTATTCGCATTGTCACGAATCACGGACAACTACAAGTAGCGATTCGAACGTTTTTTCTAACTCTTAGTGCTCGACCCGCTTGGCGACGCGGACCACCTCTTCGAGCGTGGTGATGCCGCGCAGCACCTTGCGAATGCCGTCGTCGTAGAGCGTCGTCATGCCGGTTGCCGACCGCGGCCCGGCGGATGTCCTGGGTCGATGCACCCTGAAATGCCAGCTCGCGGATCTTGGATGTCATCAGCATCAATTCGTAGATTCCGATGCCGGCCGCGATAGCCGCTTTTCTGGCAATTGCCGCAGCCTTTGCCCTTCATGAACGTCGCGCCGGCGGCCATTTCGCGGCGTGATGCCGGCCAGCTCCAAAGCCGACTTCGCTGGGCCGATGCGGCTGCTTGCATTTGGTGCAAACGACGCGCACCAGCCGCTGGGCCAGGACGGCGATCACGCTGCTGGCGACCAAATAAGCCGGGACCCCCATGTCGACCATGCGTGTAATAGCACCGGGCGCATCGTTCGTATGTAGTGTACTGAAAACCAAGTGTCCAGTCAAAGATGCCTGAATTCCCATCTGGGCCGTCTCGGCATCTCGCATCTCGCCGACCAGAATCATGTTCGGGGCCTGCCGCAGCATGGCGCGGATGATCCGGGCGAAATCGAGCCCGATGTGGTGCCGCACCTCGACCTGGTTGATGCCCGGCAGGTAGTACTCGACCGGGTCTTCGGCCGTGATGATCTTGCGGTCGGGCCGGTTCAGCTCGTTGAGCGCGGCGTAGAGCGTGGTCGTCTTGCCGGAGCCGGTCGGGCCGGTGACCAGGATGATGCCGTTGGGCCGCCGGATCAGGTTTTTGAACTGCCGAAAATCCTCCTCCGACAGCCCCAACTGCCGCACGCCGACCTTGATGTTGTCCTTGTCCAGCAGCCGCATGACGACCGACTGGCCGTGGTTGGTCGGCAGCACGCTGACCCGCAGGTCGAGCTCCTTGTCGCCGACGCGTGACCTTGATCCGGCCGTCCTGGGGCCGGCGGCGTTCGGCGATGTCCATCTTGGCCAGAATCTTGATGCGCGAGAGCAGGGCCCCCAACAGCCGGCGGGGGGGGCTGTCGCGCTCGACCAGCACGCCGTCGATGCGGTAGCGGATGCGGACCCGGTCCTCGAACGGCTCGACGTGGATGTCCGAGGCCCGCAGCTGAACCGCCTCGGAAATCAGCAATTGCACCAGCCGGACGATCGGGGCGCTGGTTTCGTCGACGACTTCGTCGCTGGAGGCCGATTCCTGCTCGGTTTCGGTGAAGTCGATCGCCGTGTCGGTGAATTCCTGCAGCATCGAGTCGGCGCTTTGGTCCTCCATCTGGCCGTAATGCCGGTTGATGGCCTCCAGGATGCTTTCCCGCGGGGCCAGGGCGATTTCGACCTTGCGATTCAGAATGAACCGCAATTTCTCGAACGTATCGAGATCGTGCGGGTCGCTGACGATCACCCGCAGCGAGCCGTCCTCCTCGGCCATCGGCAGAATGGCATTTTCGCGGGCGACCGATTCGGGCACCAATTCGACGACCGAGGGCGGAATGACGACTTCGCGCAGATCGATGTAGTCGAGGCCATGCTCCTGCGGCCACGGCCCGCATGACCTCTTCGCCCGAGGCATAGCCGAGCGTCAGGATGCGCGTCTTGCAGCTTCTTGCCGGTCGATTTGGCGAGTCGCTTGGCCTCGGCGACCTGCTCCGTGCTGAGGACTCCCTGCCGGATCAGAATTTCGGTAAAGTCCTTCTTCGGAGCCATGTCCCTGTCCCGTCTCGAAGTTCGAAAGAGCCAAAGAGATTTGAAATGCTTCCGCGCCGGCGCATGTTCCGGCGCACCAACAGCTGAAAAAATGCTCGCTGCGAATGGCAAATCGCGGGCTTGTCTCGATGCCGAGCAGCAAGTTCGACCGGCTGCCCCCCATGGCAAATCCCGGGACTGCAGATCCCCTCCCGCGATGCCCCGGCCTCTTCGATCGCACTCGAGCGGGAACCTGTTCGACCGCCGAACGGCCACTTTGCCTGAAAGCGATGAGAACGCAGTAACCCTAGTGTTCATCTAGGTTAACGGTGCTTTCAGCGCTTGTCAACAATCGCCAGCGCACTAGCCTCGCCCCGGCATCCCAATCTGCCCAGCCCTGGGCCATTTGGCCAGCCCCGTGCCAGCGATTTCGAGTGCTGGCAGAACCGTTTCGAGCGTTGCATCCGGCCCAGCAGAATACGGCTTGGTGCCGAGCCTGGCCGAAGCCGGCCCGGCGCCAGCCAGTGCGCCGGAAATTGTTTTCCAGCCAAGCCTTGGCGAGGGCGGTCCTGCATTGACATGCCTCGCCGGCGACCGGATAATCCGCCCCCGCTGAGATAGTCCCATCGAAATCGAAGCGTCGCTCGACGCCGGCACTTCCAAGCCGGGTAAGTTTGCCTCGTGAACTCACGAGCGTGGTTAAGGCCAGCGGTCATGTTTTTCCGCCGGATTGTTCGCATTGCGCTGGCAGTGTTCCTGCTGGGCTCGCGCTGCGCGCACATTGCGGCCGAGTCCGCCGATCCAATTGCCTCGACCGCCGGACGCCCCCGCTCGTGCTGGGTCTCGTCCGACCGGGATCCTGAGACTGCTTTCGGCAACTCAACCGATTCCCGATCCTCAGCTGAACGATGGCGCCGGGATCACCGGCTGCCCGACGCCAGTTCGCCGCGGCAAGTTCCCACGCCAGACAGCGGTCCGCTCGAGTGGCACAATCCCTATGAGTTCGGCCCCGCGACGGCCGAGCAGCGATCGATATGGACTCGCTGGATGCCCACCGGCATGGATCCTTGGGGGCCTCGCACCCCGCTGGCCGATCGCAGCACCGGCATCGGGCACGCCGCTGACGGTCACCAGTTGGCTCAACCGCCCCTTCAGCGTCGGCTGGTTTGCCGGCGGTACCAATGGACCGCCGCTGGTGCCGGGCGTGAACCAGCGGGGCGGCTTTTTTGGCGGTTATCGCGTGGGCTGGGATTACGACTATTACTGGGGGCTCGAAGCCCGCATCGCGGGATCGGAACTTTGCCTGGCCGAGCCGGAAATTGGCCGCCAAGGAGTGACGGCGGGCTACTTTGTGATGGACGCCAACTTGCTGTATTATCCCTGGGGAGACAGCACCTGGCGGCCCTATGTCAGTCTGGGGATGGGCCTGGCCAATGTCGGTTTTTTCGACAATCAAGATCATCACTACAACCAAACCTTGTTCGGGCTGCCGATCGGCTTCGGCCTGAAGTACTACTGGACGCCGTGGTTCGTTTTTCGTGGCGACCTGACCGACAACCTGGCCTTCGGCGGCGGAATCTCGCCGCTCACCAACGTCTCGCTGACCGGCGGCATCGAAATTCGCTTCGGCGGCGTGCGGCGCAGCTATTGGCCCTGGAACGCCGGCCGCACGATCTGGTAGGTCGTCTTTGGTTCGGCCCGGCCCCCGCCAGAGTTTGCCCGCTTCGGCCCTGCGGTGAACCAATTTCGCCGGCTTCGGCTCTTTCATTCGCACGCCCGACGGGCTCGTGATGCGCCAAGAGCAACTTGTTCCCCCTCGCTCGGGCGACTATCATCACTTGTTTCAATGCTTGCCCGTTGGCGGCCGGAGTAGGTAATGCGTCACGTGTTGTCGGCGATCGTGCAGAACGTTCCGGGAGTGCTGGCGCATATTTCGGGCATGCTGGCCTCGCGGGGCTACAACATCGACAGCCTGGCGGTCGGCGAAACCGAAGACCCGCATCTGTCGCGGATGACGTTCGTCGTCGTCGGCGACGACAACGTGCTGGAGCAGGTGCGCAAGCAGCTCGAAAAAATCGTCACCGTGGTCAAGGTGGTCGACATCAGCTCGCAGGACTTCGTCGAGCGCGATCTGATGCTGATCAAGGTCAAAGCCCCGCCCGGCAACGCACGCAGCGAAATCCGCGAGTTGGCCGAGGTTTTTCGCGGCCGGATCGTCGACGTGGCTACGAATGAAGTCGTGGTCGAAATTTCTGGGCCCGAACGCAAGGTCGAGGCGTTTATCGAGTTGATGCGGCCGTTCGGCATCAGCGAGCTGGTGCGGACCGGCCGGATCGCCATGGTTCGCGGCGGCAACGGCACGCACGCGTCGGCGGCAAAGCACGAGCCCAACGAGGCCAAGCGCTGACGGAAATGTCGTTTTTCCAGGCCGATTTCGACGCGCCACGGCTCTCGCCCGAGTCCCCTGAAAATATCGAAGCATCCTGGCCCGGCTGCTACAATCGCGGTCGGCCTTCCTCAATTTCTCGCGGAGAAGCCCTGATGGCCAAGATTTATTACGACAAAGATGCCGATCTGTCGGCACTCAAGGGCAAGACGATCGCCATCCTGGGCTACGGCTCGCAGGGCCATGCCCACGCCCAGAACCTGCGCGACAGCGGCTGCACCGTGATCGTCGGCCAGCGCCCGGGCAGCGCCAACTACGACCTGGCCATGAGCCACGGCTTCGAGCCGCTGTCGGCCGAAGAGGCCACGCGCAAGGCCGACATCGTCAACATGCTGCTGCCCGACGAGGTGCAGGGAGACATCTATCGCCAATCGATCCGCGACAATCTCAAGCCGGGCAACATCCTGATGTGTTCGCACGGCTTCAACGTCCACTTCGGCCAGGTCGAAGCCCCGCCGGGCGTCGACATCGTGCTGGTCGCTCCCAAGGGGCCCGGGCATCTGGTCCGCAGCGAATTCGAGAAAGGGGGCGGCGTCCCCTGCTTGATCGCCTTCAGCGACGGCGCCAGCGAAGAAACGCCGCCGCATCGGACTGGCCTATGCCAAGGGAATCGGCGGCGGACGGGCCGGCATTCATCGAAACCACTTTTGCCGAAGAAACCGAAACCGATCTGTTCGGCGAGCAGGTCGTGCTGTGCGGCGGCGTCAGCGCCCTGGTCAAGGCGGGCTACGAAACGCTGGTCGAGGCCGGCTATCAGCCCGAGATGGCCTATTTCGAGTGCATGCACGAGCTGAAGCTGATCGTCGACCTGTTCTATCAGGGCGGCTTGAACTACATGCGCTACAGCGTCTCGAACACGGCCGAATACGGCGACTACACCCGCGGCCCGCGCATCGTGACCGACGAGACCCGGGCCGAAATGAAGCGGATTCTGCAAGAGATCCAGTCCGGGCAGTTCGCCCGCGAATGGATCCTGGAGAACAAGGCCAACGCCCCCGGCTTCAAAGCCACGCGCCGCCGCGAGCGGCATGCACCCGATCGAAGAGGTCGGCCGCAAGTTGCGCCGCCTGATGCCCTGGATCAAGGCCAAAGAAGTTTAGAAGTATAACTGCCCAGCGACCGACGGACCGATTTTTCATCGATCCCCCGGCGGGTTAAGGAGGATGGACGCACTATGCCCAACTCGACCACCGAAGCAGCCACGCGAAACCTGTTCAGCCAGCTCAAGCCGGGAGACCGGATCGAACTGGTTCACGAGGTCAAAGTGGGGCGGAAGCGCTGGTCGACGCGCACCGCCGGCACGGTCGAACGCACCGAGCGCCGCCGGCACGGCCTGCACTTTCGCCGCAACATGGACGACAAGGTTTTTAGCGACCTGATCGTGCTCAAACTGCCAGACGGCTCGCTGACCACCGTGACGATCGACGAATTCACCGAGCTGCGGCGGATTTGACGAGCGTATAATGCTATTTGCGGATCCGCGGCGATGGATTGCGGAATCACTGCGCCACGGCAATCACTCGGCGCGTGTCCCGTGGCGCGGAACATGGCACAGCACAGCCTCGCAGGGGGCACTCGACGGCATGAATTCCTCCGGCACTAGCCATCCCTTGCACACTCTGCACCCGCGGACATTCGAGACCAACCGATTCGTCTATCCGGTGCTCAGCCGGCGCTCGCGGGGGATTTCGATCGGCGTGAATCTGAACCCGGACAAGGTCTGCAATTTCGATTGCATTTATTGCCAGGTCGATCGCACCCGGCAGAGCGAAACCCAATTCGTCGGGCATCGAGCAACTGCTGGCCGAGTTAGACGCGACGCTCGAACTGGTCTCGTCCGGCGCGATCTACCAGAGCGAAAAATTTCGCGACACGCCGTCCGAACTGCGTCGGCTGAACGATATCGCCTTCAGCGGCGACGGCGAGCCGACCACTTATCGCAACTTCGACGAGATCATCGAGGCCTGCGCCGAGGTGAAACGGCGCCGCGGCCTCGCAACGGTGAAAATGGTGCTGATCACCAACGCCAGCATGTTTCATCGCCCGCACGTCCAGAACGGGCTGGCGCTGCTCGACGCCAACCAGGGCGAAATTTGGGCCAAGCTCGAAGCCGGCACCGAGGACTACTATCATCTCGTCGAGCGCACGCCGATCCCCTTCGACCAGATCCTGGACAACATCACCGCCGCCGCTCGGGTTCGGCCGCTGGTGATCCAGTCGCTGTTCATGCGGATTTCCGGGCAGCTCACCGTCGCCGGACGAACTCAAAGCCTTCTGCGATCGCCTGAATGACATCGCTGGCCGCCGGCGGTCGGATTTCGCTGGTGCAGATCTATACCGTGGCCCGGCAACCCGCGGAAAGCTTCGTCACGCCGCTCACCGATAGCGAAGTGGATGCTATCGCGGCATTGGTGGCGGCCCGGACCGGGCTGGAAGTCGCCGCGTTTTACGGCCCGGCGGCATAGAGCGCCAAGTTTGCCGACTGCAAAGTCTTGCGCCAAGTTTGCCGACTGCGCAAAGTTTTTCATCTGCCGGGTCGATAAAGAAGGGTGTATCGACTCGCCCGGCTCACCCAGGATCGTCGGCCAGGCTTTGCCCGAGTTGCCCCCAATCATGATTGCCGAAGCGCTTCCGCCCTATTGCCGCAGCTTGCTCAAGGTCAAGGTGCCGGTGATCGTTACCCTGGCAGCCAAAAAGCAGCCGGTCGGCAAGATCATCGAGCTGGTGCCCGGTTCGATCATCCAGTTCGAAAAACCCTGCGACGAGATGCTGGAACTGGAAATCAGCGGGCATCCGATCGCGCAAGGCGAATGCGTCAAGGTCGGCGACAAATTCGGCCTGCGGGTCACCAGCGTGATTTTGCCGGACGAGAGCTTCCGCAAGCTCACGGAACTCGACGCCGCTCGAAAAGGCTAACGCGCGGCCGGCGAACCCCGAAAGGGGTTCCAGCCAATAGCCGAGGGCACCGCCCTCGGATTCGGGCCCCGCGCAATCTTCTGGCGACCCTGTAAGGGTCGAACTGTCGGCGCGACCACCGGTTCGCGGGTATGCTGCGAGTTGCTGCCGCGCCGTGCGCCCCCTCGCGGGGTCGAAGGGACGCACGCACCGGTCGATATCCGTGGGCGATGCCCACGGCTACTAACTCGGGCCCCTGTCGGGGCGGCTTGAAGTGCGAACATAGCGGATCGGTACTGTATTACACGTCCGGGCGGTTCGACACATGCGAGTCCGATTCGCGAGCCCTACCTGACCTCCAGCATCCGCTCCAGCGCCACCAGCGCCCAGCGGGCTGTCTCGATCGTCGACTCGGATGACGTTCACCGGAGTGCCGGCCGCCAGATTTTCCAGGCTCCAGCAAAGGTGCGCCAGGTCGATGCGGTACATCGTGGCGCACATGCAGACCACGGGCGATAGAAAGTGGATCTCCTGCTCGGGATGCTCGTGCTTGAGCCGATTGACCAGGTGCAGCTCGGTGCCGATGGCCCACTTGGTTCCCGCTGGCGCTGCCTCGACCTCGCGAATGATCTTGCCGGTCGAGCCGAACACGTCTGCCTTGTCGACCACTTCCATCGGACATTCGGGATGCACCAGGATCTTGATGCCCGGGTATTTAGCGCGAAACTGGTCGACGTGCTCCGTGCGGAACATGGCGTGTACGCTGCAATGCCCGCGCCACAGCAGCACTTTGCTTGCGCAATTGGTCGGAGGTGCTGCCGCCGAATTCATCGGCAAACGGATCCCAGACCGGCATTTGGTCAAGCGGAATGCCCATGGCTTTGGCGGTGTTGCGGCCCAGGTGTTGATCGGGAAAAAACAGCACGCGCTTGCGCTGGGCAAAGGCCCACTTCAGCACGGCCGCGGCGTTGCTCGACGTGCAGACGATTCCGCCATGCCGGCCGCAAAATGCCTTCAAGCTGGCCGCCGAGTTGATGTAGGTCACCGGCGTAATGTCGGCCGTGTCGATCACCTCGCCCATTTCCTCCCAGGCCGCCTCGACTTGTTCGATCGCGGCCATGTCGGCCATCGAGCAGCCGGCAGCCATGTCGGGCAGCACCACCGTCACGCGCTCGCCGCCGCGGGCCTGTAGCCGCTCGGGCCGATTGGCCAGCACGTCGGCGGTCTCGGCCATGAAATGGACCCCGCAAAACGCGATCGCCCGGCAGTCGCGGCTATCGGCGGCCATCTGGCTGAGCTGATAGCTATCGCCCCGCAGATCGGCCAGCGCAATCACTTCGTCCTGCTGGTAATGGTGTCCCAAGACCAGTAGGCGGCGACCCATTTCGGCCCGCACCGCGGCGATCCGCGCCGCCAGCGCGTCGTTGTCCAGCGACTTGTAGGGCGCCAGCTCAAAGCTGGGGGATTCGGCCGAACGAACAGCAGTGCTCATGGGTCTTTCTTTCTAGGCCTGGCGGCAGGCGGATGCTTTATTATAGGCGCAGCGAGGCCGGTCGGGCAGCACAGCCCGGCAGCCCCAACAGACAAACCCGCGAACGGGGCGGCGCGGCATTTCTGGCCCGCTCCGGCTAGAATCAGGCGGCCGGCCCGGGTTCTTTTCCCCGCGCTGGTCGCAATTCGAGGTCTCCGACTATGGCCAACGTCGATCCCGAAATCCAACGCATGTTTGCCGTCGAGGTCGTGGCCAAGCTGCGCGAGGCCGGCTTCGAAGCATATTGGGCCGGCGGCTGCGTGCGCGACCGGTTGCTCGGGCGCACGCCCAAGGACTACGACGTCGCCACCAGTGCCCTGCCGGAGCAGATTCGAGATTTGTTCACTCGGCGACGCACCTTGGCGCTGGGCGCCGCATTCGGAGTGATAACGGTCCTGGGACCGCAGCGTGCCGGCCAGATCGAAGTTGCCACGTTTCGCCAGGATGCCGCCTATAGCGACGGCCGGCATCCGGATGCCGTGAGTTTCTCCACGCCCGAAGCCGACGCCCAGCGCCGCGACTTCACGATCAATGGCCTGTTTTACGACCCGCAGGCCCAGGCGGTGATCGATTTCGTGGGCGGCCAGCAGGACCTTGCGCGGGGCGTGGTGCGCGCGATCGGCGACGCACGCACCCGATTTGCTGAGGACAAGCTCCGGCTACTGCGAGCAGTCCGTTTTGCCGCGGCATTCGGATTCGAGTTTGAACCGTTGACCGAGCAAGCGATTCAGCAAATGGCCGCCGAGATCCACGTGGTCAGCGCAGAGCGGATTGCGGCCGAGTTGCGGTTGATCCTGACGCACGGCAATCGCCGCCGCGGCGTCGAGCTCTTGGCAAATCTGGGATTGCTGGCCGCGATCCTGCCGGAAGTCGCCGCCCTGCGGCCGCTCCACGGGTCCGAAGCGGCCGGCTCGGACTGGCTCGACACGCTGCGCATGTTGGAATCGCTCGAGTCGCCTGGTTTTCCGCTGGCGCTGGTGGCTTTAGTGCATAGGGCGGGAACTCCCGCGCTCGTGGAGGCCATCGGCGAGCGGCTAAAGCTGGCCGGGGCTGAAATCCGCCGCGCGGCCTGGTTGCTGGCCAACCTGCACTCGATCGAGCAGGCGCGCGAGCTGCGCTGGCCGACATTGCAGCGGTTGCTCATTGCGGAAGGCGCGGGCGAATTGATCGCTTTGGCTGCCGCCAGGGCCGCCGCGACCGGCAGGCACCAGGCGGACCTCGACTATTGCCGGAAAATATTGCACTTGCCGGCCTCGGAGTTGAATCCGGCGCCGCTCATTACGGGCGACGACCTGATTGCCCATGGTGTGCCTCCGGGCCCCGAGTATCACATGCTGCTGGAGCGCGTGCGCGACGAACAATTGGAAAAGCGCGTGGGCAGCAAAGCGGCGGCGCTTGCAATGATCGACAAGTTGCGCGCCGCCAGGCCGGACACTTAACACGAACGCTGCGACCGGTTACTGCAGTAACAAGGCGGCCAGGGCGACCGCGACCATCACCGAGCCGATCAGCGTTTTGGCGAGCGTGCCGAATATGCGGCCCCAAAATGCCGACTTGCCGACTTGCAGGCTCTGATCGATCGATCGGCCCTTGCTGCCTTCTCCCAGCATGGCTCCCACCAGCGCCCCCAGACCGGCAAACAACACCGCCGCCACCAGCGAGCCGACGACCGGAATCGGCACTCCAACGAAAATACCCAAGCTGCCGCCGACCACCGAGCCCAGCAGCGCCAAGACGGCGCTCCGCCGGCTGCCCCCGGCCCGGGACACGCCCAGCGCCGGCCAGCAGCTCCACGAGTTCGCCCAACAAGGCCAGCCCAATCAGCACGCCGACCACGCCCGAGCCGATGGCCAGTCGCGAATCGTCGGGCACCGCCAGCATGTAGAACGCCGTCGCCAAGGCGATCAACCAATTACCCGGCATGCCCAGCAGCGTCAGCACCCATCCGGTGGCGAGCGCGACACACAGCAATAACGCCCAGATAGCGGTCATCAGGTCTCACGGACGAGAAATGGCAGGCAGCTCTTTTACTTTGCATCCGGAGCTGCGTCATCGCCGGCGGCGGACTTCTTTTTTGGCGCGGGCTTATGCAGGGCGGCAGCCGATTTCATTTGCGATTGGCTGGCTGCCTTGCCGAACTCCCGCTTGCTCAATGCGCCGTCGCCGTCTTTGTCGCCGGCGGCCAGCAGCCGCTCGAACAAGGCTCGATGGGCCGCGGGCACCTCGTCGGTGGTCACGCGCCCGTCGTGATTGACGTCCATTTGCTGGAACATGAACTTGGGGTCCATCTCGCCCAGTTCATCCCCCGCCTCGGGCATGTTTTTCAGAGCGTCGCGAAACTCGGCTTTGCTGAGAGCACCGTCTTTGTCCTTATCGCCGGTGGCCATCAATCGCTCGATCGTGTCGCGGTATTCTTGTGGAATCTCGTCGGTGGTCAGCTTATTGTCGTGATTCTCGTCGAGCCGGCGAAAGAGCTTGTCCATCTCGGCCGTTTTGATCGGCGCGGGCGGCTCCTTGGGCATATTGCTGCCGGGCCCGAAACCGGCACGTCCCCCACCGATCGGCCCATTGCCATTGGGGGGGCCATTAGCATTCGCTGGCCCGTTGCCGTTGGGCGGGCCGTTCGGCAGCCCGTTACCGCCAGGCAGGCCGGGGAAGCTGCCCAGGAACTCTTCGCGGCTGATGGCGCCATCGCCGTTCCTATCGGCCGCGCTCAATACGGCGCGGATCTGCGGCGGAAGTGTATTGAAGTTGGGTAGTTCGGCCGCCGTCAGCAGGCCGTCGCCGTTGCGATCGAGACGATTGAAGAGCAGATTCGGATCGGGTGGAGCGCCGCCGGGCAGGCCTGGCTGACCGGCGGCCGTGGCGGCCAGCGACAGTCCGAGTCCGGCACTGAGCAGCGTTAACGCGATGCGGTGCATGGTCGTGCCTATGTGTGATGGATGCAGAACGGCAATGCGTCGTGCGCTGCCGCAGAATCCCCATTGCTACTCTATCACACGGTCAGTCATGCGCCAGCAGAACCGCCAATCGGGGGTGCCGGACGGCCGAAAAACAGGCTGCAATCCTTGCATTGCCGCAAGGTTTGGCAAATCGTAGACACTTGCTTCCTCCGCTGCTAGGCTGTCGCCTGCCGGTCCGCCTCCGCGGGACCGGTCTGCCGATTTTCCCCGTGAAATCCCTCCGTGCGCCGACGAGCAACCTGGGCGAGGCGAGTGCCGCCGTTGTTGTCGGCCAGATTCCGCTAAGCGCGCCGCGAGCATATTGTTTTGCGTCGGGAGCACGCCATGACCGCCAGGAAACTTTGCGGACTGGGCCCACCGCTATCCGCCGCGCTGGTGCTGTTCGCGCTCGGCGCTGACGCATTGTCCCAAGAAGCGCCGCCCCCAGCCAAACAGGCCTGGGTGCCGATTTCGCATCGAGTGACGTCCGATGTCAAACCGGGCTTCCCGGGCAAGACCGCGGGAGTCACCGTCGACCCGGCCTCCGGCGACGTTCTGATGGTCGTTCCCGATCAGGGCATTTGGAAAAGTACGAACCGTGGGCAGACTTTCGATCGGGCGGACGGCGGCAAGATCGGCGGACGCAGCGAGACTGGTTTTGCGCTCGACTTCGATCCGGCCGGCAGGCGGTTGATGTGTTTTATGATCTACGGCTCGAGCGCTTGGACGCCCGACGAGGGCAAGGCCTGGATGGCGCTCAAGACCAGCCATCTCGATTTCGGTACGGTCGATTGGGGCACCAGCGGCAAATGCGTGGTCGCGCTGCGGCACGAAAGCGGTGGCCAGCTTTGTTACTCGGCCGATGCAGGGCAGAGTTGGAGAAATCTGGACGTCGGCATCACCGCCGCCGGCATTTTCGATAAGCAAACTCTGATCGCCAGCAAGGGCAAGGGGCTACTGCGAAGTGACGATGCCGGTCACGCTTGGACGCAGGTGTCCGAAATCGAACCGGCCGGCCGCACCATGCGAGTCTACAAGGGGGTCGGGTATTGGACCACCGATCGGGGCCTGTTGGTCAGCAAGGACCAGGGGCGCAATTGGGCCATTCAGGGCCAGGAAGTCAGCGCCGTGTTTGGACCCTTTTGGGGCCCCAGCGCCGAGCATATGGTCGTCGTCGGCAAGCAGGGCTTTCATGAAACCCACGATAGCGGACGATCCTGGCAGGTCGCGGCGCCCTTGCCGCCGGACTTCAACGTGGCAACCGTCGGGCCAAGCTATGCCTGGGACCCCCATGCCGATATCTTTTACGCGTCCTCCTCGGGCAAGGATACGTTCAAGTACGAACGTTCGACCACAAAGAGCGAATAACCGCCCGTCCGACGGCCAGCTACACGACTCCCTGCGGCTGCGCAGCTCACTTTTGCCCGGCAAGCACCGGCATGCGGCCGATCGAATGATACGTGAAGCCGGCCTGTTGCAGGGTGGCCGGATCGTAGAAGTTGCGGCCGTCGAAAATCACCGGGGCCCGCATCAATTTGTGCATCCGCTGGAAATCGGGCTGCACGAACTCCTTCCACTCGGTCATGATCAGCAGGGCCTCGGCCTCGCTCGAGCGCCTCGTACGGCATGCTCGGCGTATGCCAGCCGGTCGCGCATAGCGGCGGCGCACGTTGTCGATCGCCTCGGGATCGTGGACCTGCAATTTTGCCCCGGCCGCCAGCAGCCGCTCGATCATGACCAGCGCCGGCGCCTCGCGAATGTCGTCGGTGCGAGGCTTGAACGCCAGTCCCCAGATGGCGATCTTGCGGCCCGTCAGCTTGCCGTCCGAAGTGCGCGAGCACTTTGTCCAACAGGACTGTCTTCTGCCGGTCGTTGATCTGCTCGACCGCCGTCGAGCATGGTCGGCTCGGCGCCGTGCGCGCGGGCGGTGGCCGCCAGCGCGCGGACATCCTTGGGAAAGCAACTGCCGCCGTAACCGACGCCGGGAAACAGGAAGGCGAAGCCGATGCGGCTGTCGTGGCCGATGCCGCGGCGAACTTCGTTGATGTCGGCGCCGATCCGCTCGCAGAGATTGGCCATTTCGTTGATGAAGCTGATTTTGGTGGCCAGCAGCGCGTTGGCCGCGTACTTGGTCATTTCGGCGCTCTCGGGCGACATGACCAGAAACGGCTTCTCGGTGCGCAAGAACGGAGCGTACAACTCGCGCAGCGCCGTCGGCCGACCTCCGCGTCGCGGACGCCGACGACCACCCGGTCGGGCTTCATGAAGTCGTCGATGGCGGCCCCTTCCTTGAGGAACTCCGGATTGCTGGCCACGTGGCAGGCCTTGCCGCGGAGTCTTGCTAGCCGGTCGCGGATCTGGGCATTCGTGCCGACCGGCACGGTGCTCTTGGTGACCACGATCGTTTCGTCGGTGACGTGCGGCGCAAGGGCGTCGACACGACGGCCCATAAGTTCGACAGATCGGCCGATCCGTCGTCCGAGCTGCGGAGTGCCGACGGCCAGAAAAATCGATTTCCGCGTCGCGCGTCGCCCTCGGCCAGATCGGTGGTGAATCGCAAGCGATCGGACGCCGAATTGCGAACCACGAGCTCTTCCAGCCCCGGCTCGTAGATCGGAATTTCGCCCCGCGAAAGCCGCCGAATTTTTTCGGCGTCGATGTCGATGCAGGTCACGTCGTTGCCGCTCTCGGCCAAACAGGTGCCCGTCACCAGGCCCACGTAGCCCGTGCCCACAATCGCAATTTTCATCGTGTAGCCTCCAAGGTGTTGCGGAATCCGCTGCATGTCGGCGTCGACCATCATGTGCACCAATTGACCAAAGGCCATTCGCGGCTGCCAGCCCAGTTGGCGGCGCGCTTTGCCGGCGTCGCCGCAGAGCGTGTTGACGTCGGCCGGCCGGAACAGCCCGGGATCGATCTCGACGAATTGTTGCCAGTCGAGTCCCACGTGGCTGAAGGCCAGTTCCAACAGCTGGCGCACCGAATGCTTGACGCCGGTGGCGATGACGAAATCGTCGGGCTCGGCCTGCTGCAGCATCAGCCACATCGCCTCGACGTAATCGCCGGCGAAACCCCAATCGCGCTGGGCATCGAGATTGCCCAGCGCCAGCTTGTCCAGCAGGCCGTGCTTGATCCGGGCGACGGCATCGGTCACTTTGCGGGTCACGAATTCCTTGCCGCGCCACGGCGACTCGTGATTGAACATGATGCCCGAGCAGGCGAACAAGCCGTAGCTCTCGCGGTAGTTGACCGTGATCCAATGGCCGTAGCCTTGGCGGCGCCGTAAGGGCTGCGGGGCCAGAACGGAGTTTGCTCGTTCTGCGGCTCCTGCTGCACGCGGCCGAACATCTCGCTCGAACTGGCCTGATAAAAGCGAATCGCTCGGATCGACCAGCCGAATCGCCTCCAGCATCCGCACCACGCCCAATGCCGTGAACTCGGCCGTCAGCGCCGGCTGGGCAAAGCTGGTGGGCACGAACGACTGGGCCGCCAGGTTATAGACCTCTTGCGGGCGCACCTGTTTGAGCAGCGTGACCAGCGACAATTGGTCCAGCAGATCGGCCTGGTGCAGGTGCAGCCGATCGCGCGAGCCGTTCCAGCCGCTCGTACGGCTCGCTGCTGGGCCGGCGGACCATGCCGTGGACCTCGTAGCCCTTGGCGAGCAGGAATTCGGCCAGATAGCGCCGTCCTGGCCGGTGATGCCGGTGATCAGAGCTCGCATGGGGGAGAGTTTCGCGCTGTCGAGAATCTCGAATCCGAGGTTCAAGACACACCTTTCAACCGATACCAGCCGGCGGTCAACGACCGGTGAATCGTCCTGCCGGGTTCCACCTGCATTCGGTCCGTAGAAGCGAGTCGCAGGCGATGGCGGGCTACTCCTCCGATTGGCGCCGCTTCGGCGACGGCCACAGCGCCCGCCGCGGCGTCGCGCGGCACGCGAACCACGGCGGCCAGCGTGTCGCCGTCGTCGAGGCTCATGATCCGCACGCCCTGCGTGTTGCGGCCGATCACGCTGATTTCGCCGGCGGCGATCCGCTGGATCTTGCCGCGGGCGGTCATCATCAACAGTTCGTCCTCGTCGCGTCACGCCCACCACGCCGATCACCGGCCCGTTGCGATCGGTGGTCTTGATGTCGCGGAAGCCCTTGCCGCCGCGGCGCTGGGTGCGGTAGCGGTTTGACGACGACGTGCCTTCCTCTTCGCCGATTCGCTGTCGCTTTCCGCCCCCGCGGAGGAGGCGTCCTCGACGTCCTCGTCAGCCGGCAGATCCTCGGCGTCGGCCGAGCGCGTCGTCACCCTCGGCGGGGGCTGCACCCGTGACCGGGCTATTGGGCCCGAAGAAGGTCCGCTTGCCATAACCATTTTGACAGACCGTCAGCAGCGTGGCGTCCGGATCGGCCACGACCATGCCGACCAGCGCATCGCCGGCAGACAAGCTTGATGCCTTTGACGCCGCTGGTGTTGCGGCCCATGGGCCGGGCGTCGGCTTCGCTGAAACGGATGGCCATGCCCCGGGCGGTCGAAAGCACGACCTCGTCGCCGGTCTTGGTGACGACCACGTCGACCAGCTCGTCGTCCTCCTTGAGCTTGATGGCGATGATGCCGCCCTTCATCGGCCGGCTGTACTTCGTCGAGCTCGGTCTTTTTCACCAGGCCGCGGCGGGTGGCCATCATCAGGATAATGATCGGCCTGGCTGAAATCGCGGACGGCCAGGCACTCGGCCACTTTTTCGCCTTCGGCGAAGTTGAGCAGGTTGACGATCGCCCGGCCGCGGCTGTCGCGGCCCAACTGCGGCAGATCGTAGACCTTTTGCCAGTAGACCTTGCCCCGGTTGGTGAAGAACAGCAGATAGTCGTGCGTGCTGGCGGCGAACAGCTGCTCGATCGGATCTTCTTCCTCGGTCTTGGCTCCTTTGAGTCCCTTGCCGCCGCGATGCTGGGCCCGGTAGGTGCTGGCCGCCGTGCGCTTGATGTAGCCCTGGTGGCTGATCGTGACGACCATCGTTTCTTCGGTGATCAGGTCCGCCAGGTCGATGGTGCCGATTTCCTCGCCGCTGATTTCGGTCCGCCGCGGGTCGGCGTGCTTGCGTTTGAGTTCGATCAGATCGTCGCGGATGATGCCGCAGGATGATTTTGTCGTCGGACAGGATCCGCTGGTATTCGGTGATCTCTTCGAGCAGCTTGTGGTATTCGCCGGCCAGCTTTTCCTGCTCCAGATTGACCAACTGGCCGAGCGTCATCCGCAGGATGGCGTCGGCCTGCACGGCGGTCAGCGTGTAGTTCTCGCTCACGCCGCGATCCGGTCTGGAAGACGCCAAAACCCTCGTCGCCCAGGGCCCGCCGAATCAGGGCCGACGGGACCTCGATGCCCATCAAGCGGGCCTTGGCCTCGGCCTGAGTCGCCGACGAGCGGATCACGCGGATCACTTCGTCGATGTTGGCGTGGGCCAGCAGCAGACCCTTCGACCGTGTGCTTGCGCGACCGGGCCTTGGCCAGCAAGAACTGCGTCCGCCGGCGAATCACGATCACGCCGTGGCGGATGAACTCTTGCAGCAGGCTCTTGAACGGCAGCATCCGCGGCTTGCCGTCGACCAGCGCCAGGAAGATGATCGAAAACGAATCTTGCAGCGGCGAGAACTGGTAAAGCTGATTGAGCACGATTTCGGGATCGGCGTCGCGCTTCAGCTCCAGGATGATGCGCACCGGCTCTTTCAGATCGCTTTCGTCGCGAATGGCCGAAATGCCCTTGATCCGATCGTCGTTCACCAGCTCGGCGATCCGTTCGATCGACCCGGTCGCGCGACTTGCTGGAAGGGGATCTCGCTGACGACGATGCGCTGGCGGTTCTTGGCCAATTCTTCGACTCGGCGTGCGCGCACGGATGGTGATCGTGCTGCGGCCGGTCAGATAGCCGCGGCGAATGCCGCTGCGGCCGCAGACGATGCCGCCGGTCGGAAAGTCGGGGCCTGGGACGATTTCCAGCAACTCGTCGATCGACACGTCGGGCTCGTCGATCACGCGGACCAGCGCGTCGCAGACCTCGCCCAGATTGTGCGGCGGAATCGACGTGGCCATGCCGACCGCGATGCCGTTGGCCCCGTTGACCAGCAGGTTCGGGAAATTTCGACGGCAGCACGGTCGGCTCGGTGCCGCCGCTCGTCGTAGGTCGGCACGAAGTCGACCGTGTCGAGCTTCAGATCGTCCAGCATCAGCGCCGCGATCGGCGACATGCGGGCTTCGGTGTACCGCATGGCGGCCGGCGGCAGCCCGGCGATCGAGCCGAAATTGCCCTGCTTGTCGATCAGCACGTGGCGCATGTTCCATTCCTGGGCCATGCGGACCAGCGTCGGATAGATGACGCTTTCGCCGTGCGGATGGTAGTTACCGCTGGTGTCGCCGGAGATCTTGGCGCATTTGACCCGGCTGGCGCCGGGCGTCAGATTCAGATCGTTCATCGCGACCAGGATCCGCCGCTGCGAGGGCTTGAGCCCGTCGCGCACGTCGGGCAAGGCCCGGCTGACGATCACGCTCATGGCGTAGGTCAGATAGCTCTTCTTTGAGCTCGTCCTCGATCGGCAGATCGATCATCCGGCCGAGATGCACGTCCGAGGTAGGGTTGCCGTCACCATCCCGCAGCCCGGGGGGAAGGTCTTGCGGTGAAGTAGAATCCGGGTCGTTCGGGTCGTTCGACAAAGGCAATCCTTTCAGCAGTCAGCCGCCCACCCGGGCGGCTTGATTTCGGCCCGCTCCCGGTGCGTCCAATTCCGCGCTGGACAAACTCCCAATATAGCGATTTTGGGGTCGCTCCTCAACCGCTTGGCCGGTCCTGTGGCGTCAATGTAAGTGATTGAAAATCAAGGGCTTTGCGATCCGCCACCGCAGACCCCGGCGACCTGCCGCGGACGGCCCGGCTGAAGGCTTTGTCCAGTCGCGGGACGGGTCTAATAAAACGCGCCTCAAGCGCACAAATGAAAAGCCGGCAAAGCGCATTGCCCGTCGTCCGGCCGGCGGCCAAAATGAACGCTCCGCCGCACTCCGCAGGATCGATTCGTCATGTTGCGAAAGCACCTCATGTCTGGCTCCGGCTTCGCCTCTCCCTGTGCGATCATCATGGCGCTCGCTTCGGCGGTTGGCCTTTCGCAATGTGCCGCGGCCGACGACCCTTGGGAAGCCGACATTCGCAAGTTCGAAGAGCAAGACCGGCAAACACCGCCGCCGGCCGACCCGATTTTGTTTGTCGGCAGTTCCAGCATCGGATACTGGGACCTGGCGAAATGGTTTCCCGATCTGCCGGTCATCAATCGCGGCTTCGGCGGCTCGACCGTCGCCGACGTGGTGCGCTATGTCGACCGGGTCGTGCTCAAGTACCAGCCGCGCGTGATCGTGTTCTATTCCGGCGACAACGACATTGCCGGCGGCCGGACGCCCGAGCAGGTGGCGGCCGACTTCGCCACGCTGCTCAAAGCGATTCGCTCGCAGCTGCCGGCAACGCGCGTGATCTTCATTCCCACCAAACCGAGCCCGCAGCGCTGGCACTTGATCGAAAAAATGCGCGACTCGAATCGCCGCATCCAAGCCATGAGCAAAGACGATCCGCTATTGATCTATGCCGAGACGTCGGCGCCGCTGTTGGGCGCCGACGGCAAGCCGCGCGCCGAGTTGTACCGACCCGATGGCCTGCATCTCAACGAAGACGGATACAAGCTCTGGACCGCGGTCGTCAAGCCGCTGGTCGAGCAGCAGCCGTAGCGGGCCCCGTTACTCGGCGGCCAGATCGTGCGGGTCCGTGGCCAGATAGCCCAGGCGGCGCAGGCAGACGGCAACGTCCCGCGCAATCCGCGCGGCGCCGAGGCATTTCCGCCATGCTCCAGCACCACCACGATCGCCACGCGCGGTTCATCGGCCGGCGCATAGCCGGCGAACCAGGCGTGATCGGCACTCGCGGCCCCGCCCGTGCCGGATTGGCCCGTGCCGGTTTGGGCCGTGCCGGTCTTGCCGGCGATTGCCAGGCTGGAAAGTCGTGCCGTGTCGTAAGCCGTTCCGTGCGGATCGGCCACGGTGCGCCGCAGCCCTTCGCGAACGGCGCTCAGCGTTTGCGCCGAGACCCGAATCGGCTGGCCGACCGCTTCGGGGGTTGAAGCACCCTGTGCCGCGGCCGGTTCGAGCCGGTTTGCATCCGTGGATGCCCCGCCCAGCACGATCCGCGGCTCGAGCAGCCGCCCGCCATTGGCCACCGCGGCCATCAGGCGCACCACTTGCAGCGGAGTGGCGGTCAATGTGCCCTGTCCGATGGCCAGAGATTGCGCGATCCCTAATCGCCGCGTTCGCGCGTCGTCCGGTGACGAGCGTGGCAGATTACCCGCCGCCTCGTCCGGCAGTTCGACCCCTGTTGGGCGTCCGAAACCGAAACGCCGGGCCCAAAAAATCAGCGGCTCGGGCCCCAATTCGCCGGCGTGATGAAAGAAATACACGTTGCAGCTTTGGGCCAGGGCGTCGGCCAGCGTCAGCGGCCCGTGGCCGATTCCCTGCTGCCGAAAAATCAGGCAGCGCTGCCGGTCGGGATCGTGCAAGTAGCCCTGGCAGTCGAACTCGTCATCCGGGTCGCAGACGCTTGATTCGACCAGCGCGATGGCCGTCAAAGTCTTGAAGACCGAGCCGGGCGGGATGGCCATTTGTGCCGCTCGATCGACCAGCGGATGGCGCGGCGAAACGAATAATCTGGCCAGCGATTTCCCCTCGCCGCCGGCGAACCATTGCGGATCGAAACGCGGGGCCGAAGCTGCTGCGAGCAGCTCGCCGCTATGGACGTCCATGACCACGATCGCGCCGCCGACGGCCGGCGGCGCAGCGTCGCCGGTTCGAGGCCGGCAGGCCTGATCGAGCAGATCTTCGGCCGTGCGCTGTCAGCGCCGCGTCGAGCGTCAGGCGCACCGCCTGGCCAGCCGCCGGAGATTGGCGGCGCTCGGTCCCCAACGACTTGCCACGATGGTCGAGGCGTTCGATTTCGATTCCCGGCGTGCCGCACAGCACCGACTCGAACTGGCGTTCCACGCCCATCAGGCCCACCTGGGGATGGGCAGGTCCGGCTTGTCTGCCCGCCGCCGGGGACCCCAAGTGCCCCACCACGTGCGCGGCAAGTTGCCCGGCAGGGTACTGGCGCCGCGGAAGCTCGACGACTCGCACGCCGGGGTAATCGTCCGGATGCATGGTGATTTCGGCGGCCACTTCCGCCGGCAGATCTTCGACCAGCGGATGGTAATCTTGTTCTTCGGCCAGCACCAGGCGCGCGGGCGGCGACGCTGCTTCGGGCGTGAACAAGTCCGCCAGGGCCCAGAGCGCGGCTTGCCACCAGGGCCCTTGCGCCGCGGATTCCGCTTCGAGTTCGGCTGCGGCTTCTTCGGCTGCGGCCTGGTGGCGCGCCAATCGCCGCTGATTGACGTTGCGGGCCAATTCGGCCACATCAGATTGCACGCGCTGGCAGCGCGTATGCCAATCGTCGTCCGAGAGACCGCAGAACTGGGCCAGGCGGCGGTGCAATTCGTCGCGCTGCGATAGCAGCTCCACCTCGCGCTGGGCCACCAGCGCGGCGTCGCGGCGCTGCTTGCGACTGAGCGGGCCGATCGCCTGGCGGCGCAGCCAATCCGGGTCGGCCGGCTGCTGGAGCCAGCGATAGTGCAGGGCCAGCGCGCTGGTCTGCACGTCGGCCGCCAGCAGGCTGCCGTCGCGCGCCAAAATCGGTCCGCGATCGGCCGGCAGCGGGCGGCTGCGCGTGATCGGTCGCGTGGCCTCGGCCCGAAACTGCTGGCCACCCGTCAGTTCAAGTTGCACGGCGCGCAACAGCACCAACCCGCTGGCCAGCGCCACCAAGAGCAGCAGCATCCGCAACCGCTGGCGCGTGCCCGGCACGTCGGCGCGAGCCGTCGATTCGGCCATCAACTCGTGCCAATCGTAATGCAGGTCGGTTTGGGGCATGCTGCGAAAGGATGAAGGATGAAGGCAGAAGGATGAAAAACGAGGCCGCGCAGGCGGCTGCGATTCTAAATCAAATCAAGCGATGCTCTCGGATCATGTCGCTAGCCCTGCGTTCGGAATGTGTCATGCGCCTACCATTCCTCGTTCCTCGTTCCTCGTTTTTCATCCTTAATCCTTCCGCCTTCATCCTTTAGACATCCGCGTCGCTCGATTCGAGCGTCGTGCGCCACTTGTCCAAGTGTTCCAGGCAAATCAAGCGTGCCGCGGGCGCAGGCCGTCAGCGGATCGGCCGCGACGCGCGTGGGCAAGCCGGTCCGCTCGCCGATGAAGCGGTCCAGCCCGCGCACCAGCGCGCCGCCGCCGGCCAGCACCAGCCCGTTGTCGACCAGGTCGGCGGCCAGGTCGGGTGCGGCAGTGGTCGAGCGTGTGGCTTTGATGGCATCGATGATGGCTTCGCAGCGGATCGGTGAGGGCCTCGCGGATTTCTTCGCTGGTCAGGATCGCCTTGCGCGGCAGTCCGCTGACCGCGTCGATGCCGCGGACTTCGTCGACCAGTTCTTCTTCCAGCGGATAGGCGCTGCCGATTTCGATCCGCAGCGCTTCGGCGGCCGCCAGCCCCACGCGCAGACTGTAGTTCCGTTTGAGGTAGTCGACGATCGCCCGATCCATCGAGTCGCCGGCGACGCGGATCGACTGGCTGGCCACGATTTCGCCCAGGCTCAGCACGGCGACGTCGGTCGTGCCGCCGCCGATGTCGCAGATCATGCTGGCCACCGGCTCGGCGATCGGCAGTCCGGCGCCGATGGCCGCGGCCTTGGCTTCGCTCATCACGTAGACCACCCGGGCGCCGGCCCGCTCGGCACTGTTGAACACGGCCCGTTTTTCCACCGGCGTGGCGCAGCCGGGCACGGTGACCAGCACCCGCGGCTTGAGCCGCCAGCCGTCGCGCTGGGCTTTGCGCAGGAAATAGCGGAGCATCGCTTCGCACAGCTCGAAGTCGGCGATCACGCCCTCGGCCAGCGGTTTGACGACCGAGATCGATTGCGGCACGCGGCCGAGCATTTGCCGGGCCAGGTGGCCGACGGCACAGCCGCCGGACAGAACGCGATCGGTGCCCTCTTCGACCGCGACGACCGAGGGCTCGTTCAGCACGAGTCCTTCACCGGCCACGCTGACCAGCGTGTTGGCGGTGCCCAGGTCGATGGCCAGGTCGGCACCCAGCCAGGGGAACAGTCGAGCGAGCATCCTTGCTCTCGATTCTGGCAAAAGAAAGGAATCGTCCTGATTCGCGGTGAACGAAAGCTAACAGCCACCCATTGCCGGCGTGGCCAGATCGCCATGCCGGAGGCATCCTATCCGGGCGTTCTCGACGCAGCGGCCTTGAAATCCCAGTCGTAGGCCTTCATCTCGTGGGCCAGCAGCAAACTGCCGATGACCAGCGCGGTAAACGACAGCGCCAGCAACGCGGTATATATATTGGCCCGCGGCTTCTCGACGAATACGGCCCGGGCCGGTGGTTTCGCCGTCGGCGCCGGCGCTGCCTCCAGTTCCGGAGCGTCAGCTAAATTAACGTCAGCTAAGTTTGAGTCGGGAAGCGACATCATCGCCTTTCTGCATAGGTCCTTGCTTGAAGTCGCGCAGAATCTTGGCCACGGCCCGATTGGTGTCGAGCTTCACCACTTCGACCCGGCCCAGGTATTTGCTGCCGCGAAACACTTCCAGCGTATTGCCGACTTTCAATCCGTCGTGACTGCCGATCGAGACTTCGATCAGATCCTCGGCATTGACGGCCAGCACTTTTCCGTGCAGGTCGCTGACTTCTTCGATTCCCGACCAGCCCAAGCGTTCCGCCGTCGCCTTGAGTTTGGCAAACTGCGCGGCCACTTGCTGTTCGCGCTCTTTGACCACTTTCAACTCGAGCGAGACCTGGTGGATGGTGTCGGTCGTAGCGACGACCTGCTTGAATTGCTTGTCGCGCTCCTCCTGGGCAACGCGAATTTCTTTGCGCAAGCCTTCGACTTCCTTGGTCAATTTTTGCAGGGCGTTCTGGGCCGTGTCGAGCGCCGCGACCGACTCCTGGTCCTTCAGATTCAGGGCGTCGCGTTCCTTCTGCAATTCGTCGCGCTTGGTGACCAGTTCGTCCCGCTGCGATTCGAGCTTGGCCAGCACTTGACGCTGGGCCAGACGCTCGGCGGCGACTTCAGTTTTGAGTTTCTCGCGCTCGGCCAGCAGCGTCTCGTTCTTTTCCTTTTCGGTTTTCAATTGCATCCGCCAGCCGATTTGACCCGGCTCGGTGCTTTCAATCGCGTTCTTCCAGTTGCGATGGGCCGCGTAGACCATCAGTGCAAACGCCATGAAAACGAAGCTCATGACGGTAATCAGCACGATGAAGATCTTGCCGACAAAGTTCATAGATGCGTTCCTTTGATCGCGGGCCGGTTAGCGATGATTCGTGGGTCCGGCGATCGGCCGTTGTTCGAGCGACTCTACTGGCGGAAACCTAAGCTGCAAAACAAGTTGTTCGACACGTCACCCGGCTTGCGACATCCGCCTGCCTGCCCGCCAGGGCAAGCCCGCGTCCGCCGCAGCTAAACAAGCGACAAGTGGAGACCACGATTGGAGATACTGATCCAAGGTGGTCTTTTTAGTATAAATTCGCCAGTCGAGCGATGTCAACGAGAGCGGCGTTAAAAAGGCCCCTCTGGGCGAAGCGGGCAAGCGGCCCCAAGTCCGATTATGCCGGGCGCAAGGCGGTAATTGCCAAGCCCATGCACCGATCGGGTTTGCGGGCCGCAGAGTCGGCCTGCGGCTGGCACGCTCCCGGCGCAGGCCGTCTGCCGAGTTGGGGGAAATGCCGGTTCCGGTCGGGTAAGATGCTGCGATGGCAATCCGCCTGCAATGCAACCACGAAAGCGGCAACACTCGCGCCCGGAGCCGCGGGCCAAAGCTTACGCTCTGCGCTGCTTGGTGGTGGTCCTGGCGTCCGGCCTGCTCGGCGGCCTCCTGGGCAGCGATGGGGCGCAGGCCGCGGCCGAGGCCGTCGAGCGGCCGAATATCGTGCTGGTGTATTGCGACGACCTGGGCTACGCCGACTTGGGTTGCACCGGCGCCAAAGGCTATCAAACGCCCAACATCGATCGCCTGGCGACCGAGGGCCTGCGGCTGACCGATTTCTACGTCGCCCAGGCCGTCTGCACAGCCTCGCGCGCAGGCGCTGCTCACGGGCTGCTATCCCAATCGGCTGGGCATGCTCAGCGCGCTGTATCCACAAACAGACCACGGCCTGGCCGAATCCGAGACCACGCTGGCCGAAGTGCTCCGGGCGCGGGGCTACGCCACGGCGATCTACGGCAAATGGCATCTGGGCGACAAGCCCCAGTTTTTGCCCACGCATCACGGCTTCGACGATTACTTCGGCCTGCCCTACTCGAACGACATGCGGCCCGAACACCCCCGGGCCAAGTACCCGGCGTTGCCGCTGATCGAAGGCGAGCAGGTCGTGGTCGAAAACCCCGACCAGCGCCAGCTCACCACCTGGTACACCGAGCACGCCGGCAAGTTCATTGCCGATCATCGACAGCAGCCGTTCTTTCTGTATGTGGCCCACTCGATGCCCCACGTGCCGCTGTTTGTCTCGGACAAGTTCTTGGGCAAGACCGAGCGCGGCTTGTACGGCGACGTGATCGAAGAAATCGATTGGTCGGTCGGGCAGATTCTCCAGGCGCTCAAGGACCAGGGCCTCGACGAACGGACGCTGGTGATTTTTTCCAGCGACAACGGACCTTGGCTTTCGTACGGCGATCACGGCGGGTCGGCCGGTCCGCTGCGCGAGGGCAAACAGACTGCCTGGGAAGGGGGCGTGCGGGTGCCCTGTCTGATGCGCTGGCCGGGCGTCGTGCCCGCGGGCCGGGTGTGCCATGAGCCGGTCATGACCATCGACCTGCTGCCCACGCTCGCTCGCCTGGCCGGCGCGCCGCTGCCGGCATTGCCGATCGACGGGCTGGACATTTGGCCCCTGATTGCCGGCCCGGCCGACGCCCAATCGCCGCACGAGGCGCTTTACTTCTACTGGGGCACTGAGCTGCACGCCGTGCGCAGCGGCAGTTGGAAGTTACACCTGCCGCACCCGTACAACAAACTCGTCGAGCCATCCCCCGCCCCCGGCCAGCCAGGGCGTTACGAAAAAGTGACGATTGCCCAGGCGCTCTACGATCTGGTTGCCGATCCCGGCGAGCAACACGACGTGGCCGCCGCCCACCCAGAGGTCGTGACCCGGCTGTTGTCGCTGGCCGAGAGGGCCCGGGCCGATCTGGGCGACTCGCTCACCGACCGAAAGGGCGCCAACGTCCGCGAGGCTGGTACCAATTAAGAGCAATTAAGGAGCAACTATGGGGACATTCTACTTTTTTGAAAACCAGAATGTCCCCTTTTCATCGCCCTTTTCATCGCCCGAAGCAAAGGAGGCTGCCGAAGTGTACTGTGCTCGATGCGGACGTGTGATGTCCTTGATCCACGGCGTGTTCACCTGCGTTAGTGGCGACATGCCGTTAAGCCCAGCGATGCACGCAACCCTCACCCAACGGTTCCCGGTTCAGCGGTCCCGTCCGTCTGCTGCCGAAGTTGGTCCGCAGTTTAATCGTTGGTACTGCCCAGGGTGCGGGCTTCCACTCAGCGAAGGGATGGTCTGCACTGCTTGCGGGCTGTCGATCCCTGACCAAGTGTTCCATCTCGTTGAACTTCATCCGCATTCCGAGATTTAGTCGGAGTCGAAGTCAATCCGCAATCGCCAGCTAGCACTGGAAACCTCGCCGCCGCCCGCATTGCCTAAGTATTTCGCGCGTGCTGACTAGAATGGCGCCGTTCATGGATGCCATACCTCAACGGAGTGACGCCAAGTGCTCAAGAAAAATACGACTGCCCAAAACGACGCGCTCGCGAAAGAGTTGCTCATCAGCGCCAGGGCGACAGTCCGGAAAGCCTTCGGGCAGCTCGCACAAGCCGCAGAAAAGCTCAGGGCCTCGAAGGGCCTATTGGACGATGCGGCCCAATTGCGATTCTCTGGCCAGTCCTAAAGCACCAACACAGACTGAAAGCCACCCGTGTGAGCGTCACGATTGTGGGTGTTCGACATCGACCACTCGCTCTAGCGGTCGTCGCATCACCGGGCCTGAAGGGCCCCAGGAGCGCAGCCCAGGGTCGAGCGGTCCTACGCGATACCCTGGGTTATGATTTCGCCGGAAACGTTCGGCTCTGAAGGAGCCGCGGAGGGCCCGCCACCCGCGAGACGCGGAACGTGCCGCTACGACTCCCTTGCCCCGTTGGGGCAAAATAATTCTTGCTGCGCACCTACCCAGGGTTTTCGCTGCGCTTCAACCCTGGGCTAAGTTCCATTGGCCCGTTGGGCCAAGAGGCAACTTCGACGCAAGAATCCCCTCGATGCCCGGCGGGCCGAAGTTTCCGCCCACTATTGGGACGCCCACACAAAGCCACCCGTATCCGCCCGCGCCAGCTTTCACCCCCCTGCCCGCCTGTGCTAGGCTAATGGATTCGGCGCACGCATTCCGGCAGCGCCAGGGTGGACTCCATGAGCGACAACCTGGATTCTTTCTCGGCGGGCACCGCTATTGTCAGCAACGGCTCGGCGCTGGACGTCGAGACCGACGCCATCCGCATTCGCGGCGCCGCGGGTCCATAACCTGCAAAATGTCGACCTCGACATTCCCCGCGACCGGCTGGTGGTGATCACCGGCCCCAGCGGATCGGGCAAAAGCTCGCTGGCTTTCGACACGCTGTTTGCCGAAGGGCAGCGGCAATACATCGAAAGCCTGTCGGTCTACGCCCGGCAGTTTCTGCACCAGATGGAGCGGCCCGACGTCGATCTGATCGAGGGCCTGCAGCCGACGATTTCGGTCGACCAGCGGGCCGGCAGCCAGAATCCGCGCAGCACGGTGGCCACGGTCACCGAGATCTACGACTACCTGCGGCTGCTGATGGCCCGGCTCGGCGCTGCCGCATTGCTACCAGTGCGGGGCGCCGATCCGCCAGCAATCGCCCGAGCAGATCGTCGAGGATCTGCTGGCCCTGCCGGCCGGCACCAAGGCGATGATCATGGCCCCGCTGGTCCGCGGCCGCAAAGGGCAGCACAAGGAGGCTTTTGCCGCGATTCGCAAGGCCGGCTTCGTCCGCGCGCGGGTCGACGGCGAAGTGGTCGACGTCGATCATGCCGCCCGAGCTGGCCCCGCGCAAGAATCACACGCATCGAAGCGGTGGTCGACCGGGTGGTGATCCGCCCGGGACTCGAATCGCGGCTGGCCGAATCGGTCGATCTGGCCATCCGCCATGGCGAAGGGGCCGTGGTGGTGGTGCATGCGGCCGCCGGCGACCGCGGGCCAGCCGGCCGGCGCGTGGCACGAGGAGCTGTTCAGCACGCTGTACGCCTGCCCGAATTGCAAAATCAGCTTCGAGGAACTCGAGCCGCGCACGTTCAGCTTCAACAGTCCCTACGGCGCCTGCCCGCAGTGCGAAGGGCTGGGCTCGAAAACGCGAATTCGATCCCGATCTGGTGATTCCCGATGCCGAGTTGTCGCTGGCCGGCGGGGCGATTGCGCCTTGGAAAGCGACCGCCGGCGCGCTCGGCAAGCGGCACCAGGCGCAGTTGGCCGATTTTGTCGCGTCGGGCCGGCATCGACCGCGAACTGCCGCTGGCCGAGTGGAAGCCCAAGGCCCGCGAGCAACTGCTGCACGGCGACGGCAAGTCGTTCTCGGGCCTGCTGACGATGCTCGAACAGGAATATGCCACGGCCACCGATCCGGCCAAGCAGGCAGCGGCTGGAAGCGTTTCGCGGCGTGCGTGGCCTGCCAGGCCTGCGGCGGTGCGCGGCTGCGGCCCGAAGCCCGGTCGTGCCGCTTGGACGGCAAAGCGATTCACGAGATCACCGCGCTGCCGGTCGAGCAAGGCCAAGGTCTGGTTTGCCGCGCTCGAGTTCGCCGACGACGACCAGCCGATCGCGCCGGCCGCTGGTCGAGCGAGATCGCCAAGCGGCTCGATTTTCTGGACAAGGTCGGCGCTCGAATATCTGACGCTCGATCGGCCGGCCGACACGCTCAGCGGCGGCGAGCTGCAACGCGTGCGGCTGGCCACCGGCATCGGCTCGGGCCTGGTCGGCGTGTGCTATGTGCTCGACGAGCCTTCGATCGGCCTGCACCCGCGCGACAACCAGCGGCTGATCGACGCCCTGCGCAATCTTGCAGCAGCAGGGCAACACCGTGCTGGTGGTCGAACACGACGAGGCCATGATGCGCGCGGCCGATCAGCTGATCGACGTCGGGCCCGGCGCCGGCCTGCACGGCGGCCGGATCGTCGCCCAGGGCACGCCGGCCGAGGTGGCCGCCGATCCGCAGTCGATCACCGGCCGCTATCTGTCCGGCGAGCTGCAGATTCCCGTGCCGACGCGCCCGCCGCCGGATCGCCAAGACGCGATCGATCACGCTCGAAGGCGTCACGACCAACAACCTCAAAGACGTCGACGCTGCGCATTCCGCTGGGGGTGCTGGTGTGCGTGACCGGCGTCAGCGGATCGGGCAAGAGCTCGCTGATCAACGAAACGCTCGCCCGGGCGCTGGCCCGGCGGCTGGGCGGCGTCGGCGCCCAAGCCGGGCCCGCATCGCAGCCTGCGCGGCGCGAGCCAGATCGACAAGCTGATCGAAATCGATCAATCGCCGATCGGCCGCACGCCGCGCAGCAATCCGGCCACGTACACCGGCGTGTTCGACGAGATCCGCAAGGTGTTTGCCGGCACGCGCGAAGCCCGGCAGCGCGGCTATCGCACCGGGCCGGTTCAGCTTCAACGTCAAAGGCGGACGCTGCGAGGAATGCCAGGGGCAGGGGGTGCGGAAGATCGAGATGAATTTTCTGCCCGACCTGACCGTGCCCTGCCCGGTGTGCGAAGGCGCGCGGTTCAATCGCCAGACGCTCGAAGTCCACTATCGCGGCCGGTCGATCGCCGACGTGCTCGACATGCGGGTCGACGAGGCGATCGCGTTTTTCGAGAACTTTCCGCACCATCGTGCGCGCTGCTGACGCAGCCTGCAGCAAGTCGGGCTGGGTTATCTGACGCTGGGCCAATCGTCGACCACGCTCTCGGGCGGCGAGGCCCAGCGGATCAAGCTGGCCACCGAACTGGCCCGCGTCGACACGGGCAAGACGCTCTACATCCTCGACGAGCCGACGACCGGCCTGCACTTCGACGACATCCGCCAGCTGCTGGCCGTGCTGAATCGGCTGGTCGACCTGGGCAACACGGTGCTGGTGATCGAGCACAATCTGGACGTGATCAAGTCGGCCGACTGGATCATCGATCTGGGCCCGGAAGGGGGCGAAGCCGGCGGCCAAATCACGGCCAGCGGCACGCCGGAAGAAATCGCCGCGCTGCCAGAAAACGATACGGGCCAGTTCTTGCGCTTTACTGATGCGCTGACGTGTGCGGTCCAGTCGGGAAAATGAACCGCCAAGGCGCGAAGAGCAGCGAAGGAGAGATTATTACCACAGAGACTCAGAGACACGGAGAAGAAACCAGGAGAATACAGACGAAACGAAGGAGAATTGCCACAAAGAACACGAAAAGCACGAAGCAACAGCCGGTCGGAAATTAAAGCGTCGCGGAGTATTGAAAGCAATCGAGTCGCTTGTTTTCTTACTCATCCTTCCGCCTTCATCCTTTCCGTTGCTCACAGCCCGGCCGCTTCGCGGATGAACTGAATGTTCGGCCGGCCGCCCCCGCGCCCCCTTTGACGAACTCCGGCACGAAGCGGAATTTTTCGCGCGGCGCTCCGGATCCTTGAAATTGTCCCCCTTGAGCAGGATGGGGCGCGTCTCGTCGATCTGGCCGAACGACCGCGTGCCGCCGACCTGACAGGGGAACCAATAGCCTTCCCCTGCTTCGTCGACCAGATAAAACTCGGGATAGCAGTGCTGCGGCACCCAAACGGTGCGGGCCGGAACCTTGCTGGCCCGGCACAGCGCGACGAACAGCGAAGTCAGATCTTCGGCGTCGCCGGTCTTGTCGTTCAAGGCCTTGGCGGCCCCTTTCAGGTCGCCGGCCGTGACCTTGATGTTGTCCTGCACCCAGTCGTACAGCGCCCGGACTTGCTCCCAGGCGGTGTCCTTGTCGGCCGTGAGCTGCTTGGCCAGGGCCACGATCTTGGGATGCCGCACTTCGATGAACAGGCTGCTGCCGGTATAAATTTGCAGTCGCCGGTCGAGCTTCTTGGGAATCTTGTAACTGGCCGGATCGTCCGGGGCCAACTGCGGAGAGTGGCTGACCTCCAGCGTGATCAACGCCTTGGCCACCTGACCGGCCGGGAGCATCGGCACTTCGACGAGCATCTGCTTGAGATGCCCGGCGCTGGTGCGGTACCGCAAGCTCTGCACCGTGGGGGAAAGCTCTTCGTCGACGATCTTGACCGTCTGCTCGGGCCAATCGGCCGGCACCGGGAGCGTGGCGATCAGATTCTGGCAAGGCCCGCCTTCGGCCTTGATGATCACGCCGACCTTAAGCTTCTGCGTGACCGGCGGCCCGAGTCGGGCGCCCTTGTCGGACGGGGTGTCCTTGATCTGCGCCTGGGCCCAATCGGCCGAACCAATCAGAACCACAAGCAGCACTGCGGATAGAAATCGCACGGCCAAAAGCGCTCCTGGAAAATTGCAGAGTGCTTCCGTGCCGCGGGCGTTCTTATTTCTCCTGGGGACTTACTCCTTTCATTGTAATTGGACGAGGTGCGAACCAGCACGTCCGACCGATTCGCTCGCTGAACAGTCTGTGCCGGTTGTAGCGATGAAGTGTGGGCGGCGGGCGCTGCATTTTATTTTACCGCAAAGGCGCGGAGGACCGCGGAGGAAGGAATGATCGGCTATTGCATTCCACTCTGCGACGCTCCGCGCCTTCTGCGATAAAATCCTGGCTGTCTTTACCAATCCATTGAAGGCCGCCGGCCCACTAGTAACGAGGCAGAGTCGGGTCGATCTCGACCGCCCAGCGGTCGATGCCGCCGGCCATGCTCTGGACCTGCGCAAAGCCCTGCTCGCGGAGCCAGGTTGCGACGCGCAGGCTGCGCCCGCCATGATGGCAATGGATCGCGATCGGGTCGCCGCGATGGGACTCGATTTCGGCCAGCCGGCCGGTCAACTCGCTCATCGGGATCAGTCTGGCTCCGGCAATGTGGACCTGATTCCACTCGTCTTGCTCGCGGCAATCGATCAGCACAAACCGCCCGCCGCGTGCGAGGTTTGCCTGGACCGTCGGGCAATCGACTTCGAGCGGAAGATCGTTGGGCATGGTGGAACGACCCGGGGACGAAAGACAACCGTCAAGAATTTAACCGCTAAGGCGCGAAGGGGAAGGGACAAATGCGAATAGGAACCATAGAGGCACAAAGACACAGAGGGGAAAGCTGCGAAAGGTAATTTAACGAAGTCGCTTGTTTCGGGGCCTAGAAGTTTTTACGAGGCTCGACCTTTTCATAGTCGTTTCCAACTTCCTTGCTCATCCCTGTGCCTTTGTGTCTCTGTGGTTTACCTGGCCCTCGTTGCTCTTCGCGTCTTTGCGGTTGCCATCTTCCGCTGCCAAAAAAGACTGCTCCGGCGCCAGGGCGCCGGAGCAGTTCTGAAGGCAAACCATCGGTTAACTGCAACCGGCCAGACCTGATGTCATAGCACGTCTGGCAAGGTGACCGGCTCGCCACCGGCCCGGGTGATTAACTGCATGTACAGCGAGGGATCGATGTCCTCGGTGATCGAATGCACCGAGGCATCGCAGGCCAGGTGGATCACCACGCCGCCGCTGTGGTCGCTGCTGGGACCCCACTGCCAGGCTCCGCTGAACGTGGGCGTGCTGGCGCTGGAGGCGGTCAGATAAACGGTTGTCGGCGTCGATGCACGAGGACCGACGTTAATGGCCGATGTGCCGGTCCCGGTCCAAAATCCTGTCGTCGGTGCCGTGACTGACTTGGTGGGTACAGTCGAGTTCGGATTATATCCCACCGTCCAGGCCACAGTGCCGTCGTACCACGAATTGAAGGTCTGCTCTTTGGTTTCGCACACGATGATGGTCTTCGACGTTCCGTCGAGAACCGACTTCATGTTCAGGCCGTTGGGCGGCGCTCCGGGCAACAACGGCGGAATAATAACGCCATTCGGTGTATCAGCAGTGGTTGAGGGCGTCGTGGTGTTCATGCAGGCCAGGTGCGTTGCGGAAAGCGCGACGTAGTTGGTAATCCCCACGCCCAGGGAGCCAGTGCTGAAGCTAACCACCGCGCCGCCCGATGCATACAAGGTGGGAAGAGTTCCAGCGGTTCCGATCGCGGGCACGGACGCATAATTATTTCCGCCGAAACTAGGGCACTGCACTTCGTCGAGAATCACACAGGGAAAAGCGGTTGGATTGCCGCCGACGCTGGTTGAGAACGTAGCGGCCGTCGGAGTGGTCCAGGCCGCCACGGTGAACTTCGAGGACGCGTTGGAGATATTGTTGTAGAGAACGGACTCTTCGATATAAGGCAGGATCTTGACGATCCAGCTATAACCAGACCCCGCGGCGCTTCCGGACGCGACACCGGTATAGGCCGAGTTCGTGCCAGGGGCGACAGTGCCGACGACACCGACGAAGCCCTGCAAATTCGACTGGTTGGTCGAAGCCGGGAAGTGCTTGAACACATCGTGATGGTTCTGCAGCCCCAAGCCCAACTGTTTGACTTTATTGGTGCACTGATTTCGCCGTGCCGCTTCGCGGGCCGCTTGAATGGCCGGCAGCAACAGAGCAATGAGCACGCCGATGATCGCGATGACCACCAACAGTTCGACGAGGGTGAAACCTCGTTTGCCTCTTCTGAGAAACATAGATGCCTCCTGGAAACGCAAGAAGAGAAAAAATGAATGCGACGAACGTTGTCGCCTTCTCGCCCGATTCCTGCCTCGTTCCTGAATAATCAAAAAATACAGCAATCGAACTACCCCGAATGGGGATTCGATTTTCGGCGAATCGGGCCTGCCACCCACTCGCTCGCCGGGATTCGCTTAGCCCCCTGAAGATGTGGACCCGGTTCCGCTCGCCATGTTTGCGGCAGTCGGTCAAGAACAGACCGCGCACCCCGCGCGAGGTGCCATTGAAATTGGACAAACCAAAAAAACTGCTCCGGCCCGAAGGGCGCCGGAGCAGTTCTGAAGGCAAACCATCGGTTAACTGCAACCGGCCAGACCTGATGTCATAGCACGTCTGGCAAGGTGACCGGCTCGCCACCGGCCCGGGTGATTAACTGCATGTACAGCGAGGGATCGATGTCCTCGGTGATCGAATGCACCGAGGCATCGCAGGCCAGGTGGATCACCACGCCGCCGCTGTGGTCGCTGCTGGGACCCCACTGCCAGGCTCCGCTGAACGTGGGCGTGCTGGCGCTGGAGGCGGTCAGATAAACGGTTGTCGGCGTCGATGCACGAGGACCGACGTTAATGGCCGATGTGCCGGTCCCGGTCCAAAATCCTGTCGTCGGTGCCGTGATTGACTTGGTGGGTACAGTCGAGTTCGGATTATATCCCACCGTCCAGGCCACAGTGCCGTCGTACCACGAATTGAAGGTCTGCTCTTTGGTTTCGCACACGATGATGGTCTTCGACGTTCCGTCGAGAACCGACTTCATGTTCAGGCCGTTGGGCGGCGCTCCGGGCAACAACGGCGGAATAATAACGCCATTCGGTGTATCAGCAGTGGTTGAGGGCGTCGTGGTGCTCATGCAGGCCAGGTGCGTTGCGGAAAGCGCGACGTAGTTGGTAATCCCCACGCCCAGGGAGCCAGTGCTGAAGCTAACCACCGCGCCGCCCGGTGCATACAAGGTGGGAAGAGTTCCAGCGGTTCCGATCGCGGGCACGGACGCATAATTATTTCCGCCGAAACTAGGGCACTGCACTTCGTCGAGAATCACACAGGGAAAAGCGGTTGGATTGCCGCCGACGCTGGTCGAGAACGTAGCGGCCGTCGGAGTGGTCCAGGCCGCCACGGTGAACTTCGAGGACGCGTTGGAGATATTGTTGTAGAGAACGGACTCTTCGATATAAGGCAGGATCTTGACGATCCAGCTATAACCAGACCCCGCGGCGCTTCCGGACGCGACACCGGTATAGGCCGAGTTCGTGCCAGGGGCGACAGTGCCGACGACACCGACGAAGCCCTTCAAATTCGACTGGTTGGTCGAAGCCGGGAAGCGCTTGAACACATCGTGATGGTTCTGCAGTCCCAAGCCCAACTGTTTGACTTTATTGGTGCACTGATTTCGCCGTGCCGCTTCGCGGGCCGCTTGAATGGCCGGCAGCAGCAGTGCAATGAGCACGCCGATGATCGCGATGACCACCAGCAACTCGACGAGGGTGAAACCTCGTCTACCTCGCTTGGACAACATAAAGACCTCCGGGAAAAGAAAAAAAGAAAAAATGAATGCGACGAACGTTGCCGCCTCTCGCCCGATTCCACCCACGCAGAGAAGAAATTATCTGCTAATAAAGAACGGTGCTCAATTTAGCGACTCGGCGCACAACTGTCAAACAGGAAATTCATAAAGACTTAGCACAGACAGAACTGAACTTAGTGTACAAATGTTTAGTATCACAGCCGCTGCCGGGCGGCCAAACTCGGTTGCCGTGCCGGCCGCAAAAGGGGGGTTTTAGGCGTTTTCAGGCCCATTTTGGGGGGTGCGTGGGCCGAGAAGTCAAGCCAAAAATGGCCCCCTGCCACGGCGTCGGCCCCCAGTGCCTAAAACACGTTGACAAGGCCTCGCGGAAACTCACAAGATTCTCACCGGCCCGAAACCGGGCCCAAGTCGGTGGGGCATAAGATCGAACCCCCGCGGTTCGGCGGCGGCGCGACGCTTCCGGGTCAAGAACGCTCAGTGCATTCTGCATAGCAATCGCGAAATCGCAAACCATTTTCTGCGCGCCGATCTCAACGCGCGAAACGGTGCGCGGGCCGAAACGGTTCGACGACTTTCACTGCGGCCTGCGAGAGCGCCGCCCGCGCCGCCGGCGATTCTGCGCCGGAGCTGTGAATGCCAGCGGCGCTGCTGCTGGCAATTCCAGGTATTGCCGGGCCACGGCCCCCGCGGCAGGCATTTGCCCACCGCTGGACTGCGTGACGGCGTTTGGCCTCAAGTCGACATGGGCCTGCTGCCGATAACGCTGGGCCAGAGGGACCGGATCTGCCGCAAAGTCCGTCAATTTTGCCCATTTTACTGACCGCCGCTCCGCCAGGACAACAAACGCCGATGAACGAGCACGCACCGACGAAACGCTTGCCGCTCCCCGCCGCCACCGGCTGCCGTCTGCCGGCATTGCGGCCCGACATCCGCCGGCGGCTCGATCGAGTTGCGCGGATCGAGCCCACAGCCGTGCTGGGCGTTATCGAATATTGGTTGGCCTCCACAACGATCGAGGGTCCTCGAAGTGTCGAGTCTTGAACTGCGCAAAGCCGCCGTGCTGCTGATGAGCCTGCCGCAAGAGCAGGCCGGCGCCTTGCTGGCCAAGCTCGATTCCAAGCAAGTCGAAGCCGTCTCGATCGAAATCGCCAAGCTGAATTCCATCAGCAGCGAAGAGCAGCATGCCGTGATCGTGGAGTTCGCCGACACCGACGCCAAAAATCTAGGCGGCGGCTCGGGTGGACTGGACATGGCCCGCTCGCTCATCGAGAAGGCGCTCGGCAAGAACGCCGGCGGCACGATCGACACCGTCAGGCAGTCGATCGAGGCCCTGCCGTTCGGATTCTCTGCAGAATGTCGATACGCAGAACTTGCTGACGTTCATTATCGACGAGCATCCGCAGACGATCGCGTTGATCCTCTCGCACTTGCCGCCCCAGCACGGCGCCGAGATCATCGCCGGCCTGCCCAGCGATCGGCAATTGGCCGTGATCCGTCGTGTAGCCACGATGGGCCAGACGAATCCCGAGATCATTCAAGAAGTCGAACGGGGCCTCGAAAGCCGGATGTCGAGCGTGATGAGCCAGCAGTTCGAGAAGGCCGGCGGCGTGCCGACCGTGGCCGAAATCCTCAACGTCACCGATCGGGCCACCGAACGCAGCTTGCTCGAGAATCTGGCCCAGGAAGATCCCGACCTGGTCGAGGAAATCCGGCGCTTGATGTTCGTGTTCGAGGACATCAACAAGTTCTCCAACAAAGACGTGCAGGCGGTGCTCAAGAACGTCGAGACCTCGCAATGGGCCATGGCGCTCAAAGGGGCCAGCGACGAACTCAAGAACAAAATCCTGGGCAACATGTCGCAGCGCGCCGCCGAAATGCTCCGCGAAGAGATGGACTATCTCGGGCCCGTGCGGCTCTCGAACGTCGAGCAGGTGCAGCAGCAAATCGTCGACGTGGTCCGACGCCTGGAAGACTCCGGCGAGATCAGTGCCCAGGCCGCGGAAGAGAAAGAGGAATTCATTTCCTGAGAGCCGGCTGGCCCATAGTCTCGAACCTCTTGCCCCTTTCCCATGCAGGAGAACTGCAAAGCCCGTTTTGGGATGAGGGCCGATGCAGGAGGCGACTCCGATCGCCGATTGGCGGCACCCAACGAAGGCACTCGGCGAT
Source organism: uncultured Planctomycetaceae bacterium (assembly GCA_963793635.1). Classification (GTDB taxonomy): domain Bacteria; phylum Planctomycetota; class Planctomycetia; order Pirellulales; family PALSA-1355; genus CAWCAX01. The sequence goes on along the minus strand of CAWCAX010000004.1, from coordinate 564,706 downwards.
CGGGGTCGCCTCCTGAGATCCCGCTTTGCAGTTCTCCTGCTCTCCCTTGCCGCCAATTTGAACGGGCCGCTCGACTGCTGGTATGATGCAGGTTTGGACTGACCCTGATTCAGCCGGCAGGTGCAAGGCAAGTGGCATCGGGTTTCATTTCGCTTCGCGGCGTCACGGTGCACAACCTCAAACAGGTTGACCTGGACATCCCGCGCGGCAAGCTCATCGTGCTGTGCGGGCTGAGCGGCAGCGGCAAAACCAGCCTGGCTCTCGACACGCTTTATGCCGAGGGGCAGCGGCGCTACATCGACAGTTTCTCGGCGTACACCCGGCAATTTCTCCAGCGGTTGGAAAAGCCGGCCGCCGAACGGATCGACGGCATTCCGCCGGCCATCGCGGTCACGCACAAGAACACCACCCGCAGCAGCCGCTCGACCGTCGGCACCGCCACCGAGACCAGCGATTACCTGCGGCTGCTGTTTGCCCGGATTGGCCACTTGTTTTGCCGCGGCTGTGGTCAAGAAGTGCGCCGCGAAACATCGCAAAGCGCCGGAGAAGCTCTCGGCCGTCTTCCCGAAGGCAGGCGGTTCATGGTGGCCTTCGCCCTGCCGCCAGGGATGATCGCGGACCCGAAGGCCGCGGCCGCCACACTGCGCGAGCAAGGGTTCGTACGCCTGATTGTCGGCGAAAAGGTGATTAATCTGAGCGAAACCGGCCTCGAAGGCTTTTCGGGCAGCGAGCGCATGCTGGTCCTGGTCGATCGGCTTGCCGCCGGATCCGCGAGCCCTCAGCGGCTGCGGGATTCGCTCGAAACGACCTTTTCCAAAGGCGAAGGCAAATGCCACGTGCTCATCGAATCTTTAGCGGCCGGGTCTTCCGTCGTCCTGCCATTGACGGTTGATCGGGCCGAGCCCACTCCGGAACCGGCGCCATCGGCTGTGGTCCAATTGATCGATGGCCAACTTTGGCGAGAGCAGATCTTCAGCATGCAATTGCGCTGCGAAGCCTGCGGGCTCGATTATCCCGAGCTCGAGCCGCGGCTGTTCAGCTTCAACAGCCCGCTGGGGGCCTGCCCCGACTGCGAAGGTTTCGGCAACGTGATGGACATCGACATGGATCTGGTCGTGCCCGATCCAACCAAGTCGATCCGCGACGGTGCGATCGCTCCCTGGAACACGCCGGCCTATCAGCACGAACTGGAAGAACTGACCGGCCCTGGCCGACGACTACCACCTGCCGCTCGACGTGCCTTTCGCAGCAGCTCGACGAGCGGCACAGGCAGCTGATTGTCGAAGGCGTGCCGGAGCGGAATTTCGGCGGGCTGAGCGGCTTCTTTCAGTGGCTGGAGCGGCGCAAATACAAGATGCACTTGCGGGTCTTTCTGAGCCGCTGGCGGAGCTACCATCCTTGCCCGGCCTGCGGCGGCGCGCGATTGCGCCCCGAGGCGCTGGCCGTGCGGATCGGCGGCCGCAACATCGGCCGAAGTTTCGCAGATGAAGATTGCCGACGCCACGCGGTTTTTCGCCAAGCTCGATTTGCCGGCCTGGGAGCGGCAAGTCGGCCGGCTGATGCTCGAACAGGTCGAGTCGCGGCTTGGCCTATCTGGAAGACGTGGGCCTGGGCTATCTGACGCTCGATCGCACGCTGCGCACGCTCAGCGGCGGCGAAGCCCAGCGGGTGGCCCTGACCTCGCGCGCTCGGCTCGAGCCTGGTCAACATGCTCTACGTGCTCGACGAGCCCTCGGTCGGCTTGCACCCGCGCGACGTCGAGCGGCTGATCGGGGCCATCATCGGGCTGCGCGATCGGGGAAACACGGTCGTGGTGGTCGAGCACGAAGAAGCGATGATCCGCGCCGCCGATCAGGTGATCGAGATCGGGCCGGGCGCCGGCGAACGCGGCGGCGAAGTCGTGTTTCAAGGAACGCCCGCGGAAATGCATCGCCTCGGATCGCAGTCTGACCGGCGATTTTCTGGCCGGCCGGCGCGGCATCCTGGAAAATCCTCGGCGGCGGACGCCCAACCACGGCTGGATTCGGCTGGCCGGCGCGCGCGGCAACAATCTGAAAAATCTGACGGTCGAATTCCCGCTCGGCCTGCTGTGCGTGGTCACCGGCGTCAGCGGCGCCGGCAAGAGCACGCTGGTCCAGGACACGCTCTATCCGGCCCTGCGGCGGCGGATGCGCGAGGACGCGGCCAAGCCGCTGGCCTACGACGACGTGTTCGGCGACGGGCAATTGGACGACGTGATGATGGTCGATCAGAGCCCGATCGGCCGTTCGCCGCGCTCGAATCCGGTGACCTACATCAAGGCCTTCGACGAGATCCGCGCCGTGTTTGCCGAAACGGTCGAAGCCCGGATGCGCAATTTCGACGCGGCCCACTTCAGCTTCAACGTCGACGGCGGCCGCTGCACGACGTGCGAAGGCGACGGCTATCTGCGAAATCGACATGCAGTTCCTGGCCGACGTCTATATGAAATGCCCGCAATGCGGCGGCCGCCGCTATCGCCGCGAGATTCTGGACGTGAAATATCGCGGCCGCAACATCGCCGACGTGCTCGAACTGACCGTCCGCGAGGCGTTCACTTTCTTTCGCGGCCATCCCAAAGTGCAAGCCCGGCTCAAGCGGTTGATCGACGTGGGGCTCGATTATCTGCGGCTCGGCCAGCCGGCCAACACGCTCTCCGGCGGCGAGGCCCAGCGGCTCAAGCTGGCCGGCTACATGTCGGGCACGCGGCGCGGCGCGGTCGCTGTTCATCCTCGATGAGCCGACGACCGGCCTGCACTTTCAGGACATCGTGCAACTGCTCGATTGTTTCGACGCGCTGTTGGCCGTCGGCCATTCGCTGATCGTGGTCGAACATAACCTGCAACTGATTCGGTCCGCCGATTACTTGATCGATTTGGGGCCGGGCGCCGCGGAGGCCGGTGGCCGCGTGGTCGCCCAGGGCACGCCCGAGATCGTCGCCCGCTGCGGCGAATCGGTGACCGGCCGGTTCCTCAAGCCCTTGTTGGCCGTGCCGGCCCAGGAGCATCGGGCATGAGCAACCTGTCAGAGGGTCCGGCGCCACAAGGGAGTTCCGCCGCCAAAATCGAACGGCCGACGGCCGACGAGGCGAAAATTCAGATATTTTTCGGCGAGGCGACCGAGACCGGCTGTCGCATTTATGCCCAGAGCGAACGGCAAAGCCAGGCCGCGGCGCCGCTGGGGGGATTTGTCCGTGGACCGTTTTGCCAGTATGCGCATACGCTGCCGGTCAGCTACCCGTTTCGAGGCGGCAAAGCCTCGGCCGCTGCGACCGTCGAAGCCTGGGTGCCGGACCCCTGCTTTTGGACACCGGCCATGCCGTTCTATTACGAGTACACGGTCGAGCGGGACTTGGGCAGCCGGCAGGAGCGGGTGACAGGCGCGATCGGCATTCGGCGATTGGGCCGCGAGGGCGCTAATCTGCGGTTCGACGGCAAGCGCTGGGTGCTACGCGCCGCCCGGGCCGGCAACTTGGAATCGGCCGATCTGGCCGCCTGGCACGAGGCCTCGCTGGCGGCCTGGGTCGTGTGGCCTGATCGCGTTTCGCCCCATAGCGCGACGCGCGCAGGCGTGCTCCTGGTGGTCGAGTTGCCCCCGCGCATGGACGTGGAGCGCGAGTTGCGCCGGCTGCGCAGCGAGGCGGCAGTGGCCGTGGTGGTTCTCGACCGTCTTGAGGCTCCGCTCGATCCGCGGAGTGTCGCCCACAATTTGCTTTTCGCCCAGCGATTCCGCCCGGGCGAGCCGATCCGCCCCGACGACTGGGCCGACATCGCCCTGTGTGAGATGCGCCGCGGCGAGCCGTGGACCGAAAGCATCTCGGGTCGCCGGGTGCCGCTGGTAGCGCTGCGCCCGGATGGACAGGGACACTTTGCCGACAGCGCTCGGCCGCTGTGCGATCTGCTGCAACGCGATCTGGCCGAGGGGGGCACGAATTGGGCAGGTTACATCGTTTGATGAGATGCCGCCGTGGATGATTCCGACGAATTTGCCCGCTACGAGCGCCAGATGCGCTATCCGCCGCTGGGCGTCGAAGGACAACAGCGGCTCGCCGCAGCCCGCGTGCTATTGTGCGGCTGCGGTGCGCTGGGATCGATGCTGGCCGGCACGCTGGTGCGGGCCGGCATCGGCCGGCTGCGAGTGGTGGATCGCGACTTTTTGGAAACCAGCAACCTGCAGCGGCCAGTCGCTGTTCGACGAACAAGACGTCGCCGAGGGGTTGCCCAAGGCGATTGCCGCCACCGGCAAGCTGCGGCGGATCAATTCGCGCGTCCAGATCGAACCGATCGTGGCCGACGTCGACTGGCAAAACATCGAGCAGTTGGCCGCCGGAGTCGACTTGATTCTCGACGGCACCGACAACTTCGAAACCCGCTACCTGATCAACGACCTGGCGGTTCGCGAATCGATACCTTGGGTTTTCGGGGGCGTGATCGGGGCCGAAGGCCAAACGATGACCATCCTGCCCGGCGATACGGCCTGTCTGCGCTGCCTGATGAGCGAAGCTCCTCCCCCGGGCAGCACGCCCACCTGCGACACAGCCGGTATCCTGGGGCCCATCGTGGGCCTGATCGCGTCGATCCAGGCCCTGGAAGCGATCAAGATCCTCAGCGGCAACCGCCAGGCGATCAGCCGGCGCTGACGGTGGTCGATCTGTGGGACAACCGGATCCGGCAAATCGACCTGTCCCAGCTTCGCTCCGAGGTCGATTGTCCGGCGTGCAAACGGGGAATCTTTCCCTGGCTATCGGGCGAGCGGTCAGGGCAGGGCGCGGTGCTCTGCGGCCGCAACGCAGTGCAGCTCAGCCGGCCCAGCGGTGACGGTGAGCTCGATCTGGATGCTCTGGCCATCAAGCTGGCCGGCGTCGGCACAGTCAGTCGCAATCGGTATTTGCTGCGGCTCTCGGTTGATGTCTATCAACTCACGCTGTTTCCCGACGGCCGCGCGATCATCGGCGGTACTGACGACATAGCGCAAGCCCGGTCCGTCTATGCCCGGTACGTGGGGGCGTGAACCTGGGCTGGGATCGCGTGGTCGGTTGGTCCCCCTAGTGCCCAGTCGGCCGTGATTTGACCGGCCGGCGCTGGGAAATTTGTTTCACCGCAAGGACACAGAGGGGCGCGGAGAAGGGAATAATCGGCTATTTCATTCCACTCCGCGCCCCTCTGTGTCCTCCGCGGTGAAATCCGTGCTGGCTTTGCCAATCAATTCAAGGCTGACGGACCACGAGCGAATCGGTGCTCACAATTTCGGCGTTTCGCCCCGATAACTCATGTCCAGCAGATCCATCGGATGCAGGACCGCCAGCGGATGCCCCTGGCTGCGGGCTTCGCGCATGATCTGCAGCAGGCAGCCGGCGTTGGCCGTGATGACGGCCTGGGCACCGGTCGAAAGGATGTTGGCCAGTTTTCGCCGGCTCAGACGCTCGGCCATCTCGGGCTCGGTCAGGTTGTAGGTGCCGGCCGCGCCGCAGCAAATTTCGGTTTCGGGCAAGTCCTTCAGCACCAGCCCGGGAATCTGGGCCAGCAGCCGGCGCGGAGCCTCGCGAATCTTCTGGGCGTGCCCCAAGTGGCAGGCATCGTGGTACGTGGCCGTGATCGGAATCTTGCCGGCCGGCGGCACCAGGCCCAACTCGTCGAGAAATTCGTTGATGTCGCGCACCCGGGCGGCAAACTGCTGGCGGGCCGGCTGATGCTCGTCGTGCCAGTGATGGCCATAGTCCTTGAGCATGGCGCCGCAACCGGCCACGTTGACGATGATCGCGTCGCAGCCTTCGCCCATGAAAGCCTGGAGGTTGGCGTCGGCCAGCTCGCGCGCCGGCTGGCTGCTGCCGGCATGAAAATGAATCGCGCCGCAGCACACCTGTCCGGCGGGCACGATCACGTCGCAGCCGTTTTGCTGCAGCACCCGGGCGGTGGCCCAATGCGTGTGCCGAAACATCACGTCGGCCACGCAGCCGGTGAACAGCGCCACCCGCGCCCGGCGCTTGCCGACCGCCGGCAGCACGTGCGGCAGCGCCGGCTGCGATTTGCCTAGCGGCGGCAGCATTCGCACCAACTGCCGCAGCCGGGGCGGCAGCAGATTCAACAGACCCAAGGCTTCGGCCGCGCGGTCCAGCCCCAGCCGCTGGGCAATGCGGGCCGGCGCCAGGGCCATGCGCATTCGCTCCGGATAGGGGAACAGGCCGAACAAAATCCAGCGGTGGAACCAATCGCTGCTCTTCGACGGCCCGTCGGCATTCTGCTCCATCGCGATCGCGAAACGGCTCGATCAGCTTGCCGTACTGCACGCCCGAGGGGCAGGCCGTCTCGCACGCCCGGCAATCGAGGCAAAGCTCCAGATGCCGGCGCACCTCGTGCGACAATTCCAGCCGGCCGTCGGTCACGCCGCGCATCAAATAGATCCGTCCCCGCGGGCTGTCGTTCTCGTTGCCCGTTTCAACGTAAGTCGGGCAGGCAGCCGTACACAGGCCGCAGTGGACGCAATCGAGAAACAGGCCGTAGTCGATGCCCGCGCCGGCATTGGGGGCGGGCGAGCCGACGATCGGCAGGGATGCCGCAGGGGCCGGCGGCGGATTGGACTGGAGGATTTTTATTTCGGTTGCGTTCATTCGATGGCGCTCATTCGCTCTGCCTCACTTAAGTTCCGTAGATGAAGCGGCCGGGATTCAACAAACCGTGAGGATCGAACTGGTGCTTGACTTTCCGCATCCACTCGACCGAAGCATCTACGCCGCCCCACACCGCTTGCCGCGTCAAGTCGGCGGCAAAACTCGACGAGAGCACCGTGGCGTGGCCGCCGCCGGCCACCGCGGCCGGCTGCAATTGCCCGATCAGCCACAGCGAAACCGCCACTCGGCGGAAAGTCGGCGAACCGGGCAATCACGATACCGGTGCCCGCGTGGGCTTGAACGGAAGAGCCCGGATCGAGCCGCCGCACGAGCCGCACCAGTTCGACCGTGGCGCTGGGCCGCACCGTGGCCTTGACGACCAGCGGGGCGCCGGGCACCGCCGGAAACTCGCGCAGCTGGGCCCACAGCGAGGCGGCGCCGTCGGATCGGATTGTTTCGATCTCAACGACTCCTTGCTGGCGAAACTCGGCCGCAAGCTGCTCGACCATCCAGCGAACCTCCGCTACCGAACCATCGACTCCGACCAGCAGGCAGCCCACGCCCGTCGCCGGCAAAGCAACGGTTTCGCCCCAAGCCGGTCCGGACACTAGCTCGATCGCGGCGGGCGTGGCGGCCGAGCTGACCAGCGCGGCCAGTAGCCGCTCGGCCATTTCCCACGAGGGCAGGGGGCAGGCCAGGATTGCCGAGTCGGCCGGCTGCGGCTTGATCTTGAGCGTTACTTGCGTGATCACTCCCAGCGTGCCCAACGAACCGGTGAGCAGCTTGCAGAAATCGTAGCCGGCCACATTTTTGACCACGCGTCCGCCCCCCTTGAACGGCATGCCGCGTCCGTCGACGGCACTGATGCCGATCACGTAATCGCGCATCGTGCCCCAGCCGTAGCGGCGCGGACCGCACCAGGCCGTGGCCACCACTCCGCCCAGCGTGGCCTGCTCGGCCGCGGGCACCTCGATCGGCAGCCATTGTCGCTCGGCGTCGAGCGTGCGAGCCAATTCAGCCATCGTGATTCCGGCTTCGACGGTGATCGTCATGTCGCGGGCCGGATAGTCGATCACCTGGTTCAGCGCGGCGGTCGATAGGCCGATGCCCGGTTGCTTGGGCACGAGCCCATAGTCGAGGCTCGTGCCGCCGCCCAGCGGATAGATGGGCGTGCGCGCGCCGTAGGCCTCGACCACCGCGGCGATCAACTCTTCTTGAGTGAGCGGCGTGCGGGTCTCGGTGAGCGGCAGGATTTCGGTGGCGGTCGGCACGTTTTGGTTTTCGACGGAGGAGGAAAAGGGGATAAGGGGATCGGGCAGGGGATACGGGGGATGACGAAGAATTTTAGTTACGAAGACAAGGAAGCGTTTGATTACGAAGACAAAATAAGCGTGTTACTTTAGGAACGATTCATTTCAATTCGACGCGGCGAAAGTCGGCTTTGTCCGACGCAAAATTCACCAGCAAACCCGTATTGATTTTGGCAGCCTTCAAATAGGAACGCAGATGAGCATAATGTGCCGGGCAAAGCGATTCGACAGTTTTGAGTTCTAAAATTACCGCACCGTTGACCACTATGTCGAACACATGCCGCCCCACAGGCTTGCCGTCGTAATACACGTTGATGGAGTGTTCGCACTCGGCCGACAGCCCGCGCGACGCGAGCTCCAGGATCAACGCATTTCGATAAATACTCTCCAAGAATCCCGGCCCAAGCGTCTGATGCACTTTGATGATCGCCTCGATGATCATCTTAGTCAGCGCTTCTCCCTCGTACTTTTTCTCGTTCATCCGATCTGTATTCCTCGCCTCGTCCCTCATCCCCCGTCTCGTTCCTCATCATTTCCCGTATCCCCTGCCCCATCCCCTTATCTCCTTCGTAAAACCCGCGGCCTTCACAGCGCGGCCCGCCGGCCAGGGTGGGTTTGTTCCAAGCCGCACGCGCCGGCGGTGGGCAGCATTTTTCGGGGGCTGAGTCGATTCTCCGGGTTGAAGGCCTGCCGCAGGTGGACCATCGCTTGGAGATCGGTTTCGGTGAATAGTTTTCGCATGAAGCTGATCTTCTCGACGCCGATCCCGTGTTCGCCGGTGACGCTGCCGCCGCACGCGATGCACTCGTCGAGAATCTCGCCGCTGGCCTCGAGCACCCGGGCCACCTGGGCCTGGTCGCGCTCGTCGAACAGCAGGATCGGATGAATGTTGCCGTCGCCGGCGTGGAACACGTTGACGATCCGCACCTGGTACTTTGCCGCCGATCTCGGTGATCCGCCGCAGGATGTGCGGCAGCTTGGTCCGCGGCACGACGCCGTCTTGCGTGCAATAGCTGGGGCTCAACCGGCCCACAGCGCCAAAGGCCTGCTTGCGGCTTTTCCAGAGCAGCAGCCGCTCCTTGGCTGTCGCGCGCCTGCCGGACTTCGCGGGCGCCGGCCGCCAGGCAAATCTCGACTGATCCGATCGCGCTGCTCATCGAGTCCCGCTTCGAGGCCGTCGACTTCGATCAGCAGAATGGCCTTGGCATCCAGCGGAAAGCCGAAATGAAAGGCCGCTTCCACGGCCTCCAGAATGCCCTGGTCCATCATCTCCAGCGCCGCCGGAATGATTCCGGCGCCGATGATCTCGCTGATCGGCGTTGGTGGCATCGTCGGCCGATTCGAAGATGCCCAGCATCGTCCGCACGCCCTGCGGATTGCGCGTCAGGCGGACCCAAACCTTGGTGACGATCGCCAGCGTTCCTTCGCTGCCCACCAGCACGCCGACCAGGTCGAGCCCGACGGGGTCTTCCGTCGGGCCGCCGAATTCGACGATCGAACCGTCGGCCATCACGGCCTCGACCCCTAGCGTGTGATTGACCGTCACGCCGTACTTGAGCGTGTGCGGGCCGCCGGAGTTGGTGGCCACGTTGCCGCCGATGGTGCAGGCTCCCTGGCTGGAAGGGTCGGGAGCGTAATGGTAGCCGGATCCCTTCAGGGCGTTGGTCAGCCAGATGTTGACCACGCCCGGCTCGACCACGGCATAGCGATCGCGGAGGTTGATTTCCAGAATCTGCTTCATCCGCGTGAGCACGATCATCACGCCGCCGCCGACCGGCAGGCAGCCGCCGGCCAGGCTGGTGCCGGCACCGCGGGGCACGAACGGCAGCCGTAGCTCGTTGCACAGCCGCACGATCGGCCGCCACGTGCTCGGTGCGTGCGCGGAAAGACGACCACGTCGGGGCAGTTCTTCTCGATCACGAAGCCGTCGCACTCGTAACACCACGCGGTCCGCATGGGCCGAAAGCACGTTTTCGTCACCGAGCATCTCGCGGAACCGGTCCACGACCGACGGAAGCAGGGCGGAAGTCATGGGCGGTACGGTCGACTCGGGGCGGCCAGGGGTGCAAAAGCTTGATTATAGACCACGCCGGACGCGGCACTAGCTAAGCCGCCGCTGGGGGCATACACCTTGGGGTCCCACGGACCCGTCTTGGCGGTCCGGGGCCGGCCGGGTTATACTTGCGCGATCTCAAACCGCACTGCCGATGCCGGCAGTGGGCCGGCTCTTCCCCCTGTGCCGCGGCGAGCGGCTTCTCGAATGCCAAAGTATGTTGTGCGTTGCGGTTCGATGCGTGCGCTGGGCATCTATAGCCCCGGCCGCGACGACATCTATGCGCGCTCCCAGCAAGTCATCGTCCGCACCGACCGCGGCCTGGAAACCGGCGAAGTGCTCTGCGAGGCGACCGAGCAAGTGCTCAGCCAGATCAAGGACGCGGGGCACGGCCAAATCCTGCGCAAAATGAGCCACGACGACGCCCGTGAAAGTTTCCGCATGCACGAGCAGGAGCGGCGCGAATTCGAGATTTGTAAGCGCCTGATCGCCGAGCAAAAACTCGAAATGCGGCTGGTCGACGTCGAGCACCTGTTCGGCGGCGAGCGCGTGGTCGTGTATTACCTGGCGGAGAACCGGGTCGATTTTCGCGAGCTGGTGCGGCTGCTGGCCGGCGAGTTTCAAACCCGGGTCGAAATGCGGCAGATCGGCGTCCGCGACGAAGCAAAACTGCTGGCCGACTATGGCGATTGCGGCAAGCCGGTCTGCTGCAACACCCATCTGTCGGAAATGCCGCCGGTGTCGATGAAAATGGCCAAACTGCAAAAAGCCACGCTCGATCCGACAAAAATCTCCGGCCGCTGCGGACGGCTCAAGTGCTGCCTGCGCTACGAGTACGACACCTACGAAGCCTTGCACAAAGAGCTGCCGCCGGTCGGTTCCGACCTGGTGACCGGCCGCGGAAGGGCAAGAGTGTTGGCTCAAGAGATCCTGGCCGGCCAATTGCTCGTAGAAATGGAAGACCGCCGCCGGCTGTTGATCGACGCCTCGGAGGTCATGACGGTGCTCAAACGCGGAACGGGCGAGCGATACGGGGGCGAATCGCGGGGAGCGGGCAGCTCCGAGCCGGCGGACATACCGGCAGACATCCCGGCCGACGGCCCCGAGGATCTTCCGCTACCCTAGCCACGAGCGCGTCACTCGCCCCCCGGCTGGCGTGGGGCTGCCGGCCTGATATGCTTTGGTTCTGAATCGAGTTCACCTTTTCCCGACGGACACGTGTAGCAGTCTATGATCGATCCTGCCCATCCCATCGCCAAGCTTCTGAAAGAAGATCGGCGCTATAAGCTCGACGCATATGCCTTTGTGTTCGAGGCACTTAACTACGCCCACAATGTGCTGGGGATGGGTGCCGAGCAGGCCGTCGAATCGGAGTCGGAAGAGGAGGAGACCGAGGAAGGGGGCTCGCGCGAGGCCGAGCGGCATTTGACCGGCCAGCAACTGTGCGAGGCGATTCGCCGCTACGCCCTGGAGCAATACGGCTACATGGCCCAGGACGTGCTGAAAAGTTGGGGTCTGACCAAGACCGGCGACTTTGGCGAGATCGTTTTCAACTTGATCCGCATCGGCCAGATGCGCAAGACCAAGGACGACGCCCGAGAGGACTTTGACAACGTGTTCGATTTCGAGACAGGTCTAAGGCAGAGCTTCAAGATCACGCTTCCAGAAAGCTCGCCCTAGGCGGGGCCGGTGGCCAGTGATCTCCAACGCCCCTCGTTCAGCTGGCCAAGCCCCGCAGCCCGCGCCTGTGGGGGCGCCGCGGCCGCCGAATCCACCCCGGCCCCACCTTTGGCTGCTGATTCTCAGCGGCGCCTGCCTGGCCGGCTGGATGCTGTTTCTGGCGTATTTGGCCCTGCGGGCTCCGTAAGCCCTTTTATCGCCATCGGGCTCCGAAAAGCCTGCCGAGCCTGCGCCAAACACTTGGGCCGTGGGCGGCCTGTTCGCCCGGCTCAAAACCTTCGCCCGGTATTCTGCGGATTTCCGCACGGGCGTCATCGAGGTTGACTCCCAGGTTCACTAGAACCTGGGCTGCGACACCCTCTTGTTCGCGAAGCAGGCCGAGCAGGATGTGTTCGGTTCCTACGTAGTGGCGGTTCAGACTCCGGGCTTCGTACATCGCGTACTCGATGACCTTTTTAGCTCTGGGCTCGGACCCGTCGAGGAGACTTCTTTCGACCTCAGCCCTGACTTTGGATACGTCGACGTCGAGATTCTTTAGCACTTCCGTGGCGGTGCAACCACCAACGTCGAGCAGTCCTAGAAGCACATGCTCAGTGCTGATGTCATCGTGATTGGCCCGCCGCGCCACTTGGTAGGCCAGTTGAATGGCCTTGCGAGCACGGTCGGTAAATCGTTCGTACACGGCTCGGTCTGCTTCGACAGCCTTGGGGGCGACGCACTTTCCCGGGACTTCATCATAGCCGAGCGGGTCTGGCGGCGAGAACGATGTCGAGTGCTGGGGCCGAGCCCGGCCTGGGAGCTGGCGTGTTCGTGGCCTGATTTTCGCCGCATGCGGCGAATAACTGTCCGACCGTGACGGTGAAAGCCCTTCGCCCCGCGTCGGCGCACCATATGCTCGATGGGGTACGCTTGCAGCGGTTCGATTGCCTTGATTGCCCGCGCCTGCAAGAATGCATGCGCAGCGCCTATTTGGCGCCGCGGACCGCGCGACCCAGAAATCGTCGAGCGGCCCGCGGTGGTTCGATGGAAAAGGGCCAGTTTCGCGTGAAAAGGAGCAAAATATCATGCGTTTCCTCCGACAATTTGCAGCCCTGGCGCTTACCAGCATCGTTACTTGTTTTGCTGCTGACTTAGCTCGCGCAGCCGAACCAGCCGCCAAGTCCGAGGCGCGGACGTACGAGCAGCAAGTCACGGCCGGCTTGAACTATCTGCGCACCAAGGGGCAAGCCGCCGACGGCTCGTTCAGCGCAGCGTCCGGACCGGCCGTGACCGCGGTCGTCACGCTGGGCATCTTGCGCAATGGCCGCAGCCCGGACGAACCATTTGTCGCCAAAGCCCTGAAATACCTGGAAGGGTTCGTTCACGAGGACGGCGGAATCTATGGTCCCGGCCATCATCAGAATTACGAAACCTGCGTTGCTCTAGAGTGTTTCAAAGCGGCCAACGCCGACGAGCGCTACGACAAGCTATTGAAGAATGCCGACGCTTACCTGCGCGGCTTGCAATGGGACTCGACCAAAGGCGTGGATGCCGCCAACGTCAAATTTGGCGGCGCCGGCTACGGCGGCGAAAACAGCCGGCCCGATCTGTCGAATACCTCGTTCTTGATCGATGCGCCTCAAGGCCTCCGGCGCCAGCGGCGACGACGAAGCCATCAAAAAGGCCCTGGTCTTCATCTCGCGCTGCCAGAACCTGGAGACCGAGGCCAACACCACCCCCTTTGCCAGCAAGAATCCCGACGGCGGCTTCTATTACACGCCGGCCGCGGGCGGCAGTAGCATGGCCGGCACCACGCCGACGGCGGCCTGCGCAGCTACGGCTCGATGACCTATGCCGGGCTCAAGAGCATGATCTATGCGGGTGTGGGGCCCGACGATCCGCGCGTCAAGGCGGCCTACAAATGGGTGCAAAGCCACTACGACGTGGAGGACAATCCGGGCATGGGAACCGCCGGTCTGTATTACTACTACCAGGCTTTTGCCAAAGCACTGGCGGCGATCGGCGACGACCAAATCGAAGACGCCGACGGGCAGAAGCACGCCTGGCGGAACGACCTGATCTAGGCCTTGGGGCAGCGGCAGAAGCCGGACGGCTCGTGGGTCAACGAAACGCCGCGCTGGTTGGAGGGAGACGCCAACCTGGTGACCGGCTATGCGCTGCTCTCGCTCTCCTATTGCCGGCCGGCCAAATGACGTCAGCCCGACGATGCCCCTTGGCGCCGTTAAGCCCAGGGGATGCTTCCCCTGGGGGTTTCGCAAGTAACTCAAAACCACTTAACCGCCGTGGCTGCGTGAGCAAATGTCGCCGATGCGTTTGGTTCTCGAGCAGGACTTCTACGCCCGTCCAGCGCCTCACGGTGGCCCGGGATCTGATCGGCAAATATCTCGTTCGGCAGTTGGGCGACGAGCAGATTGCCGCGCGGATTCACGAGACCGAGGCCTACGTCGGCCCGCAGGACCTGGCCTGCCATGCCGCCAAGGGCTGCACGCCGCGAACCGAAGTGATGTTCGGGCCGGCCGGCCGCTGGTACGTGTATTTCATCTATGGCCTGCACTGGATGCTGAACGTCGTGACCGAGAGCGAAGGCTTTCCGGCCGCGGTTCTGCTGCGTGGCGCCGGCCCCTGGGAAGGCCCTGCCCGGCTGACCAAGGCCCTGGGCATCGATAAACGGCTAAACGGCTGGCCGGCCGAGGAGAGCAGCCGGCCTGTGGATCGAAGACCGCGGACAGCGGGTGGCCCGCTCGGCGGTGCGCCGCACGCCGCGAATCGGCGTCGATTATGCCGGCCGCTGGGCCGCGAAGCCCTATCGGTTTGTGCTCCAAGAGCAGCGGGCGGTGGGCCGCGGGCGCTCGGTCGTGATGATCAGGTGCCGCTCGATCATCACCCGCCGCATTCCTTCTGGTCCGGGCTGCCTTTTTGCAAAGTTCTCCTGGGCCGCCGGCTTTCGGGTCGCCTTCCGGCAAGTTAAAATTTTGGTTTCCGGCCAGTCCCAGATCCATTCGATCCTAGCGACGCGGCAATCGGCCGGCTGCGCAGCATCATCTCCCTTGAGGACATCACATCTATGTTCAGGTGCAGCTGGCGGCATTGCATCCCGGGCAAGAACATCTTGGGCCGCGGCCATTGTTTTGATCCTGCTGGTGCAACTGGCCGGCTGTGGAGGCCAGCGCCAGCGGCGGATCGTGCTGCTCACCAACGGCAATTCGCCTTATTGGGACGCCGTGCGCATCGGCCTGCAGCATGGCGACCAGGAATTCGATCTGCAGAGCGCCGGCCTCAAGGCGATCATGGAAGTCAACGACGGCACGCCGGCCGGCCAGATCAGCAAGTTGCGGCAGTTCGCCAACCAGGCCGACATTGCCGCCGTGGCGGTCTCCGCGCTGGATTCCAACAACGTGGCCGTGGCCGACGAGATGCGCAACCTGCAATAGCGCGGCATCCAGGTGATCACGATCGATGCCGACTCGATCGACACGCTGCGCGACGCCCGGCAGTTTTATCTCGGCAGCGACAATCGCTTCGGCGGCCGGGTACTGGCCATCGGCACCAAGAAGCTCGTGCCCGACGGCGGCGGCTTCGCGCAGTTCGTCGGACGCACCGGTTCGTCCAATGCGATCGAGCGCATGGACGGAATCAAGGAGGAACTGGGAAGCAACTATCAAGAGCGCGACCGGATGGGAGACGACCTCGATCCGAGCCGAGCCGCGGGACAATGTCCGCAACGCGCTGCGCAACTTTCCCGACCTGAAAATCCTCGGTCGGCATCTGGTCGTACAACGCGCCGGCGATCGTCGACGTTGTCAAAGAGAGCGACAAAAGAAAGCAAGTTGCCGTCGTCGTGTTCGATGCCGAGCCGCTGGCCATCGAAGCCATGGACCGGGGCATGATCGACGTGATGGTCGTGCAGAATCCGTACGAGATGGGGCGATTGACGGCCAAGCTGCTCAAGGCCCTGGTGCAGAAGGACGACAAAACCGTCGCCGAAATGTTCCCGCATCAAGGTCAGCCGGATGGCGACATGTATAACACCGGCATGCGGGTGGTGGTGCCCGACGAAGGTTCGCCGCTGAGCGCCGACCTGTTCGGCGAGAATGTCGAATTTTTCAAGCTCACGGACTTCAAGAAGTGGCTCGCCGAGCGTCATCTGGAGGGGTCTTGAACGACATTTCCTCGCGGCGCGGCGCGTCCCCCTGGGCGACCACCGAATTCGGCCTGGCGGTGGCGATCCTGATCATGGTCGGCTTGACGAGTCTGCTCGACTCGAATCATAGCTATTGGTACGAGCCCAAGCTCAGCGCCGTCGACATTCTGCGGCCCACGGTCATGCTGGGCATCTATGCCCTGGGCAGCGCCGTGGTGATCATCGCCGGCGGCATCGATCTGTCGAGCGGCTCGATGATCGCCTTTGCCGGCACCACCTGCGCCACGATGATGCTGATGCTCGATCCCGAGGGGATGCAGAACGGGCAACGTGGCGACCGGCGCAACATCACGCTGGCGATCGTGGGCACGCTGATCGTCGGGTTTCTGGTCGGCAGTCTGCACGCCTGGCTGATCACCGTGGTCGGGTCTGCCGCCGTTCGTGGCCACGCTGGCCACGCTGGTCGGGCTGCGCAGCTTGGGCTGGGCGATTGTCGAAAACGTGACGGCCGAGTTTCCTGCGCGGCGCGAGCACGCAAATCCAATCTACGACAATTCGTTTCGCTATCTGGCCACGTCGGTCTGGATTCCGGCAGTGCTGTTCGCTGCTGTTGGGCATCGCGCTTGTGGGTGCTGATGAGGCACACCGTCGTCGGGCGGCATCTGTATGCGCTGGGCGGCAACGAGCAGGCCGCCCGGCTCAGCGGCATCCGCACCGACCGGCTCAAATGGCTGGCCTACTGCATCAGTGCGCGTGTGCGCCTCGCTGGCCGGAATTTTGTACATCGGCGATCAGGCCGTGGCCGCTCCGCAGACGCTCGGCCGCGGCTACGAACTGAACGCCATCGCCGCCGCCGTCGTCGGCGGCTGCAGTCTGCAAGGGGGCGTGGGCACCATCCCCGGCACCGTGCTGGGCTGCCTGTTTCTGCGCAGCGTGATCGACGGCATCGCCAAAATCATCAAAACCGGCGCCGACGTCTACGAAGGCCTGATCGTCGGCATCGTGGTCGTGGTGGCCGTCGCCTTCAGCCAGCTGCGCGAAGCCGGCCGGCAGGGCAAGCAGTTCTTTCCCGGCGCGCTCGGCTGGGCGGCCATCCTCACGCTCGCGTTGCTGGCCGGCACGATGGCCACGCTCATTGCCGAGCAGCGGGCCGGCCTGGCGGCCGGCATCGGCTCGCTGGTCCTGTTGGTGCTGGTCAAACTTTGGCAGATCCGCCGTGCGGCCGAGCGGTCCCACGCCGTGCCCTGAAGCGGCGCCGCACGGCCGTAACATTTCAATGGTCAACGCTGTCATGTCCGCCGATCCCCTGATTTCCATCCGGCAGGTCACCAAGCGCTTCGCCGGCGTGACGGCCTTGTCCGAGGTTTCGCTCGACATCCGTGCCCGGCGAGCTGCACGCCATTGTCGGCGAAAACGGGGCCGGCAAAAGCACGCTGATGAAGATCCTCTCCGGCGTCATCACCGACTTCGAGGGAACGCTATCTGCTGCGGGGCCAGGAAGTCCGCTTTCGCGGCACCCGCGACGCCGAGCAGGCCGGCGTGAGCATCATTCACCAGGAGCTGAACCTGGTGGAGCAGCTCTCGGCCGCCGCCAATATCTTTCTCGGCCGCGAGCTGCGCAGCCGCTGGGGCTTGCTCGATCAGCGGGCGATGGATCGCGGCGGCCGCCGAACTGCTGGCCCAGCTCGAATGCCGCATCGATCCCCGCCAGCCGGTCGCGCACGCTGCGCATCGGCGATCAGCAATTGATCGAAATCGCCAAGGCGCTGTCGCTGCGAGTCGAACATCCTGATCATGGACGAGCCGACCAGCGCGCTGACCGAATCCGAGGTCGCCCGGCTGTTTCGCGTCATCGACCGACTGCGGGCCCGCGGCGTCACGATCCTGTACATCTCGCACAAGATGGACGAAGTGTTCCGCTGGCCGATCGCATCACCGTGCTGCGCGACGGCCGCTGGGTGGAAACGGTCGACCGCCGCGCCGACCGATCCGCGGCGGATCACGCACGTGATGGTCGGCCGCGAAATCGAAGAGACCGATCTCTCCCAGCCGCGGTTCGCCGGGAGCCGAGGTGTTGCGGGTCGAGCAATCTGTCGCTCCCCTGGCCCGGCCACGCCCGCGCCTGGCGGCTGCAAGACATCAATTTCTGCTTGCGCCGCGGCGAAATGCTGGGCATCGCCGGCCTGATGGGGGCCGGCCGCACCGAACTGCTGGAATGCCTGTTCGGCGCCAGCAGCGAGCCGCCGCAAGGCAAAATCTATCTCGACGGCCGGCCGGTGTCGTTCGGCCATCCGGCCGAAGCCCGGCAGGCGGGCATCGCACTGGTGACCGAAGACCGCAAGCGGCTCGGCCTGTTCGCGCAAATGAACGTCGGGCGAGAACATCACGATTTGCACGCTCGAAGAAAGCTGCTTCCGCCGGACTTGATCCGCCGCCGCAACGAGGCGGCGCGGACCCGCGGCGTGGTGGAGCAGTTGGGCGTGAAGACCGCCGGCATCGAGGCTCCGATCATGAGTCTTAGCGGCGGCAATCAGCAAAAGGCGATCATCGGCCGCTGGCTGCTCACGCAGCCCAAGGTGCTGCTTGCTCGACGATCCGACGCGCGGCATCGACGTCGGGGCCAAGGCCGAACTGTATCGGCTGATGGATCAGCTGTGCCGCGACGGGCTGGGCATCATCGTCACTTCCAGCGAACTGCCGGAGCTGCTGACGCTCTGCGACCGCATTCTCGTGCTTTGCGAGGGGCGCGTGACCGGCCACTTTCAGCGCGCCGACGCCACCGAGCAGCGCATCATGGAAGCCGCGACGATGCGGGGCTAGGAAGGGATGAAGGCGGAAAAACGAAGATAAAGATTTCCGACATTCATCCTTCCGCCTTCATCCTTTTCGTCACAGCGGCATGCGGTCGGCAAACGTTTCGATCTCCAGCGCGGCGAGGCGATCGACCAGCTCGCGAGGCGATTGAGGCCGGCGGAGCGGCTCTTTGGCCAGCATCTGCCGGACCAGCCGGGCCACGCGCAAGGGCAAGTGGGGCGCCAGTACACGCAAATCGGCCGGCAACTCCTGGCGATGCTGGGCCATCAATTGCGCGGCATCGCCGCCGTCGAACGGGAGCCGGCCGGTCAATAATTGGAACAGCGTCACGCCCAGGCTATACAGGTCGCTGCGGATGTCCGCGGCCAAGGCCGAAACGAGCAGTTCCGGCGCCATGTAGGGAAGCGTGCCGACCAGCGGCCGAGCGGTGAGCGATAGCGCCTCGCCCCGTCGCTGGGCGTGTCCCAAGTCGATCAACGTGGCGTGTCCGGTCGTGGAAAGGAAGATGTTGCTCGGCTTGACGTCGGCGTGCATCCAGCCGGCGGCCTCGAGCGCCTCGAGCGCTTCGGCGATTTGCCGGGCAACCCACATTGCCAGCGGCACGGCAGGGCGCTCGCCGGAAGCAATCTGCCAGGAGAGGGTCCGCCCCTCGAGCAGCGGCATGACCACGAAGTAGGGCGGTTCATCCAGGTTGGCTGCCAGCACCGGCACAAGGTGCGCCTGGGCGATTTTGCGGCCCACACGGGCCTCGCGGGCAAGCAGTTCCAGGCCGCGCGGGTCTTCGTCCCAGGGAGCTTTCAGCAGCTTGAGCGCGTAGCTTGCCGGCGCAGTGCGCGAGCCGCCGGTCGACCGCGCCTGATAGACGCGGGCCACGTCCCCTTCGCCAATGAGGCGCACCAATTCCCAACCCCCTCGCAGGCGGGGCAGCGGCGCGGGCGCGCGGTGGCTGAGGAACGAGCGCGTGCGGTTGCGGTTTGGGTCATCGAGGAAGTGCCGAAGCGGGGGGGCGGACGCGTGGGAAGCGGAGGGCTAACCAATCCATCGGATCTTGGGCCAGGGTGAGTTCAATGTGCCGCAACGAGAGCAAAATCGCCGCGAATTTTGTCTCAAGTTGTCCGTCGCGCGCGATGTGCCGGGAGTGCTTGCTTCCGGCAGCGCAATGCGTGAAGATGAGAAGATCTTAGATTAGCTGCCGGAAAAGTCGGCTCATCTTCCCGGCCGGACAGCCGCATGCGCGGCGGATCGCGTTCTCGGAACGGAGAGTCAGCTGCATGCAACGCCTTACGACCCCCGCTATCGCACTGCTGTTGGTCGCCGTGGCGGGTTGCGACGATAGCGACTCCGACGCGCCGCCGAAGGCGGTTCAAGCTGAAGCCGCTCCCGGTGCCACGCCCGCTGTTGAAACGGCTGCTGCCGCGGAGGCTACCGCTTCGCTAGCGGAATCGCCGGCTGACGTCGTGGTTGCGGCTGCGGCGCCGGCGGTCGTGAATCCTCCGGCGGCGATTCCATCGGCAGCAATTCCGCCGGCAGCCGTACCGCCGGGGCCACTGCCGGGTCAACCTGGCGGGCCGGCCTTGGTGAATCCCGATGGTCCTGCGGGCGGCGCTGCGGTGGCGGTTTTCGTCCCATTTCCGCCGTTTGTCATCGCGGCCCCGACCGCCGGCCTGCCGGTGGTCGCCAACGGCCCCCTGCCACCCGCTGCGAACATTGCGGTGAGCAGCGCGCCGGTCCAACGCAAGCCGCAAACCGAACTCGAGGCGTATCAAGGCGTCGAACTGTTCACCCTTGCCCCCGACGGCGCATTGCTGGCGACGTTTGCCACCAGCGGCCCGAAGGCCTCCGCCGGGCACGAGTTGAAGATCTGGGATCTCACGACCGGAAAATCGCGGGCCACGCTGGAATCGAACGACACGCTGCGTGAAATGGCGATTTCGCCTGACGGAACCCTGCTGGCAACGGTCGCCGGCGGGGAAGACGCCGGCGAACTTACCCTTTGGGAACTGCCTGGCGGCACCAAAAAGTCGACGCACAACTGGAGCAAGTACGGCAAGATCAGCTTTGCCAGCGACTCCAAGCGGATCGTCACCACCGTCGGCAAAAAAGGGATCGCGATCCTCGATCTAGCCACTGGCAAGCTGAAGCCCAAGTTGCTGAAAAACTTGGGCAAGCAGATTTCCGTGCAAGCCTCGCCGATCGCGCCCTTCGTGGCCGTGGGCCTGGGTGTCGAGAAGCGAAGTGACGACAAATCAACCGGAAGCGGCAACCCGACGGCCAAGGAGTTGGAAGCGCTACGCCAGAAAAAGCAACAACAACAGCAACAACAGCAGCAGGCCGGCTCGAAACGGAAGCGGCACAAAGGCGGCGGCACTCCCGCGGCTCCGCCAAACCCCAACGAGCCCATTGGCCTTGAGCCCGAAGCCGAAGGGCTGGTCGAGATCATCGACCTCGATACGCTAAAAATTCGCAAAAAGCTGCATGTCATCGGCGCGCCGGCCGATCTGGCCTTCAACGCTCAAGGCACGGTGCTGGTCGCCTTGATGTTTGGCGGGCAGGGCCAAATCTGGGATACCGGCACCTGGGACGAGGAGGGGGGCAAGTTCGGCCGCTCGGGCGGTGGATTCGTGTGGACGGCCGCGGGTGGCAAGCCGGATAGTCCCCCGGCGGCCGAATCGGGCTTGCTTGCCGTTTCGCCCGATGCCAATTGGGTTGCCGTGCGCCAAAGCCCGCTAGTCACCGCGCCGGCCGACATCTGGGATACGCGTGCCGGACAGTCGCGGCCGATCGATCCGGCGGCGGCGAGTCACTTGGGCTTCCTGCCCAGCGGCCATTTGATCTTCGCCACGCGCGACAAGGCCTTGCAGTTTTTTGAGCTGCCGGCGATCAAAGCGGTCTATCCGCCGTTCGCCAAGCGCTAGCACGGTCTCGCCGCGCGGCGTCTCACTTCGCATCGAAGCGGCCGATGATCTCCAGCGTCAGGCTGCCGCGATTGTCGCTCGGATCGCTGTCGTGCATGCGCACCAGCAGCGGACCGGACTGCTCGGCCACGAATTCCTTGCTTGCGCCGATATAGAACGGCTTGGGCGTTTTGCCCTCGGGATCGGCGATGATCCCGATCAGCGAGCCGAGCTTGAAATCCTTAAGTACCTTGGGAATCTCCATCCCCTCCGGCCCCAGCTTGTGCGACATGTTGAAGGTCCATTCCCCCTTGGCGGCAAGTTTAAGTGGCTTGCCGGCGATCACCCGGACGCCGGTATCCTGCCAATCCTGGTTGGCCAGCACTTCGAAAGTTTTGCGGCCGGAGGTGGCCTCGCGCTGCCGCAGGCGGTCGAGCTGGAGTTGAGCCCGTTCATACTCGGGCACCAGGCGCAGGATTTGTTCGT
Organism: uncultured Planctomycetaceae bacterium; assembly: GCA_963793635.1. Lineage (GTDB taxonomy): Bacteria > Planctomycetota > Planctomycetia > Pirellulales > PALSA-1355 > CAWCAX01. The sequence continues at coordinate 542,703 of CAWCAX010000004.1, read as the reverse complement.
AGACGAAGGCGGCTTTATCAGGCTGCTTGCCGTGTTCGAACTCGGTCGCCAGTTTCTCGGCCTTTTTGATGAACTCGTTATGCAAGGCCATCAACTTCTTGTCGTTGGGGGGCGGGGCCGATTCATTTTTCGGCTTTTCGGCTTTCTCGGGATTGTCGCTCGCCGGCCGCTCGGGCGGATCGTCGGCGGCCAGGGCAGCGGCCGGCACGCGCACCGCGACGAGCAGCAATGCAATCGCCACCAGGAGCCAGGAATGACCGTCCGCCGATCGAAATTGCATACAGGATCCTCAGGGGGCCGTTCCGGAAAAAAGGGCCAGGCCGCGCCGGCTCCCGGCCGGGCGAGCAAGGGGCTCGCCTGAAACCGGAGACTTGCGCGCGGCGCCGGGCCGCAGCGAACGTGGAACGTCAATCAGCTCCGCCCGCCGGCCGCTCCGGTCGCGCGGATTTCGCATTCAGCAAATTGTCGGGAATCAACAGGTCTTCCAGCACCTGGCCGGCTATCAGCGTCTGCTCGATAATGCGCGGCACGTCTTCGAGCCGGACCCCGCCGTACCAGATGCCTGCCGGATAAATCACCATGGTGGGGCCAAGTTCGCACTGGTCGAGGCAGCCGGCCAAATTGGCCCGGACCAGCGAGCCCAGGCTCCGTGCTTTGAGTTCGGCCTTGAAGCAGTTGCGCAGCGCATCGCTGCCGTCGGGGTTGCAGCAGCCACGGCTGTTTCCAGGCTCGCGGCGATTGCAGCAAATGAAAATGTGACTGGTGAAGGGGGGCATGGCGTCAAAGTCTGCCAGGGATTGCCGGCCGCTGGTTGCATTCTATTGAACTCTAACAAGCCAATGGAAGAGGGGCGACCATCGGGAGCCCCGGAAAACAGGGTGTTCGACGCCGATCTGCGAATTCCATTTTCTACCTAGCCATCAATAAGCTGTTGCGGCGGCGTGTGACACTGGCTCCCACGGCTGCACGCTGGTTTTTGAGACGATCGGCTTGGCAAGCGTTCATTTCGGAGGCGCGAAATACTGCTCCATAATTTTGGCCAGCACCGCTTCGCCTTCCGCATTGGCGTGGATCGCGTCGCGTTTGAAAAAGTCCAGCGGCTTACCCGCGGTGCGAACGTAGGTGCCCCAAGCCCGTTGCAGGTCGAAAAACTCGGCCCCGAACTGGTCGGCCAGGGCGCGGAGATTGGCGGCGTATTTTTCGTCCTGACCGGAGTTGACTTTCCGCCGCCAGTCGCGATCGGCCAACGGATTGGCGGCCCCGTAAGGACCGGTCATCAAGAACAGTTCGCTCTGCATGCGGGCGCGAATCTGCGTCAGGCAATCGGCGATCGACTTGACGTCGTTTTGCTGACTGATGCCGCCGATGATCACCAGGTGCGGCCGATGGGCCAGGACGAACTGGTCGATCCGGCCCGATTCTTTGTAGTACCAGCAACCGGTGTTGCCGCGGACCACGACAATGCGGGTAATCTTCGATCCGGGATACATCGCCGCAACCAGTTCGTGCCAGGCGCTGCGGGCCATATCGTTGACAATGCTGTCGCCGAGCATCACGATCCGCAGCGGCCGCCCCTCGCGGAGCCGCTCGATTGTCCTGGGAATGCGCTTGAGTCGGTCAGCAGGTAGTTCCAGATTCTTCACGGGGGGAATCCGGTCCCGGGCGGCCTGCATTTCCGCCGGCTCGCGCTCGTTGTTGTCGAACACCAATACCGGATTTTCTTCCGGCGTCGGCGCCGCGTCGGCAGCCTGAGCGCCCTTGCCTGGCTTGGCATTTGGCGAAGGCTCTGCCGCTGTCGCCGCCTGTCCGGCGACGAACGCGACAAACAGCAGCAACACGCGGCGGAGACTCGCCTCGAGCATGCGACGACCCCCTTGGCCAGTTTAGGGACGCTCTGCCGCGTCGACCAGCTTCTTCAGCGCGGCGGCCGGATAGAGACAGAAGGCGTAATCGCGCGCCGCGAGAATCGCTTCGGCCCGCGCGCCTCCCAGTAGTCGCTCGCGCTCGGCGTTCAACTGGGTCCGAAGTTTTTGCACGCAGGGCTGCAAAGCCTGATTGGCCTGGCGGATCGCCTGGCAGCGGATCCGCGCGTTTTCAGTCGTTTGCGGTGTTGCGATCCAGCGCCGTTTGGTTTCCGCGGCGGCCCGGCCGGCCGGGTCTTCGCAGCTATTGTCGGTGTGACGTTCGGGATGATAGGTCAACTCGCGCAGCCGGGCCTCGACCAGCCGCCGGTCGTCCGGTGTCACCTCGTGGTGTGCGATCGGCAATCGCAATGTGGCGGTCACGGTCAAATACGCCGGGCGGTTCCAGGCCGAAAAATCGGCCGATGAGCAGATCGGTCACCTGGTCGTACTTGGCCCCCCCGATGCCGTGCAGAAACAGATCGCCCAGCAGCAGCCTGGCAAACAGGGTCGTGATTAGGGCTCGGGTGCGGATCTTGATTCCCGATCGCTTCAATTCGGCCAGTTGCTCGGCCGCCAGACTGGCGTCATTACCGGCCAGCGAGATGCTCAGGCGAATCGCCTTGCGGTCCGAGAGCAGCAGGTCGCTCCCCTGGCGGCGGACGAACAGCCGGCGGCGGCGCATGTTGTCGCGGTTCCAAATCCAGAACGGCGACTCCAGCCAATCGTCTTCCAGCGCCAGGTCCGGCACCGGATGGGCCATGCTGCGCAGATGATTAACGCGGCGATACTCGCCCACCGCGGCGTTATACACCTCCCGCAGCCGGGGCAAATTGGCCAGCAGATGCGCCGTGAACCAATAAAACGCCGGCAGCGAACAAATCCGGCTCTGCGGCAGTTCCAGGCTCCGTGTGCCCCAGCGGCCTTCCTGGATGTGCCGGGCTTGCGACAGGCATTCCCCCAAATTGGCCCCCGCCTCGACCCGGCCGCCGACCAGTGGCCAGAACTCGTCCAGCAGCGGATTGGGCACCAGCGTCTCGCACCGCCGCTGCCGCCCTCTCGCCAAATGAGCGGACGCACTCCGGATCGAGCACCCTACGCTCCTCGAACGGAATTTCGGCAGAGACACTCGGTCGAGCGGAATCGCTTCGACGAGCGGCGGCGTGCACGCTGCCCGTCGGCACGCGCAGCGCCGCCGTCTTGATCGTGTCGCTGTCGATCACCAGGTTGACCGCCGTGGCGCCCTGCGACTCGGCCAGCGAGGCCAAGACGAAATTCTTGAACCATACGCCGGGATGAAACAACTGCGGCTGATGGCCGGCCAAAACGATGGGGGCTCCCGGATCGGCCGCGATCTGCGATATGTCGCGGTACTGGCGCGTGTAGGCCGCCGCCTCCCGGCAGAGCTCCTCTCGGGCTTGTCGGGCCAGGTCGCTCAGCGTGCGGCCCGAAAGATCGCAGTTCGCCGCCGCGATGACTGCGGCGTTGCGAGCGATCAGATCGCCGGCGGCCGAAAGCGGTGGTTCGATGAGCGTGCCGCCGTCCGTGCGGGGGGCTCGCAATCGGCAATATTCCAGGGCTTGTCCCATCAATGGCATCCGAATTTCGCTCCGCATTCTAATGGCTCGAGTGGGCCGTACACTCGCCCGGGAGGGCCGCCAACGATCGCTCCAGCACCACACGATAATAGTCGAGGCGGATCGTGGCATTGTCGAGCGACCCGCCGAAGGATCGCTCTTCTTCGAGATAAATCAAGGGGACGGGCAGTTCCACGATTTTCAATTTCGCGCGCACCGCCTGGACCCAGGCTTCGATCGGCATGGCATAACCCAGTTCGTGGATGTCGAAATGCGCAGCACGCCGGCCCGATAGGCCTTAAAACCGCAGAAAGCGTCGGTCAATTGCAGCCCGAGGCGCCGGTTGATCTCGTCGGTAATCAACTGGTTGATCCGTCGCCGGTCCGCCGGCGGCAAACTGTCGCCGGGAAAACGGGCCAGATAGCGGCTGCCCGAGACGATGTCGGGCGCGTCGGGGCCGGCCGACGCGGCGGCCACGAATTCGGGAATCATATGGGGCTGATGTTGACCGTCGCAATCGATCGTGACCAAGACGTCGTACTCGTGGTCCAGCGCATATTGGAAGGCCGTTTTCAAGCCGGCTCCGTATCCTTGGTTGTGCCCGTGTCGCACGACTCGAATGTCAGCCCGGCGCGACAGCACGTCGGCCGTGCCGTCGCTCGATCCATCGTCCACCACCAACACGTCAGGGCTATATCTCAAGACCTGATCCAAGACAGGGTTGACATGATTGACCTCGTTGTAAACCGGAAGTGCCGTCAGAAATCGGGTTGCCATGACCTACTCGCTTTCCAGGCAAGTCGCTCTAGAGTTGGGCAAAATGCCGCCCGTGCCGAACAGATCATTTTAGTCCAAGATGGCCGGCTGTCGAACACCTGATGCGGCGCAACGACTTGCGCACTGGACAGCCTTTTTCCGCCGCGCAGCCTTAGACCCACGCGAGCGGATCCCGCTCGCAGCAGCTGGCCCACACTTCCAGAGATCCAAAGCCGGCCGACAGGACTTCGGCCAATGCCTCAACCGCGAACCGCTCGCTGGCAAAATGGCCTGCCAACAACAGCCCGATGCCCGCGGCCTCGGCTTCCAAGCAAGTATGGAAGCGGACCTCGCCCGCGACAAGCAGTTCACAGCCTGCTTCTTGGGCTGCGGCCAGAAATTCACCGGAACTACCGCACGCCACCGCGATCTGGGATACAATCCGCCGTTCTTGCCCCACGGCTTGAATTTGCCCAACGCCGAGAAACTGTTTCAGCCGCACGCCAATCTGGCCGATCGTCGTCCCCGCCGGGGCACGCCCGTGGCGGCCCGCGCCCAGGGGCCGGCTGATTCCGGCACCAGCGGACGAATGTCCTCCAAGCCGATCCCTTGAGCCAGGCGCTGGTTGATCCCCGCGGCGCAGGAATCAAAAGCCGTGTGCGGGCTGTAGATGGCAATCCGGGCCGCCAGCAGATCGCAAAGCAGCTTTCCTTCCGGCGTGTCGGAGGAAATCTGCTTGAGTGGGCGAAACGGCAAAGGATGATGGGTCACGATCAGTTCGGCCCCGCGCTCGATTGCCTCGTGAGCGCTGGATGGCGTAATGGTCAGGCAGGTCATCAGTTTGCTGACGGGCCGGCTGCGATCTCCGGCGAGCAAGCCCACGTTGTCCCACGACTCGGCGAGCCGCCGCGGAGCGAAGTCTTCCAGAAAGTCAGCAATGTCATTGACGAGCGGCATAAGCGAAGGCGCGGTGCGAGTGAACCATGAAGTCAGCTTCGAACTGATTTTACCAGAAGGGGCGCTCGCCGGGCCTGAACCGCGCACGGCGAATTCCCGGTTTATTTCTCCGCGACGAAGCGAAAATTGAGCGTCCGCTGGCCGCCGATTTCTTCCGCCCGCAACCACAGCGTCTCGCCGATCAACTCTTCGCCCTTGGGCAAGCGGTAGACCTTGGTGTCGCGATCCTGTCGCAGCTCGATCACCTGGCTCATCATACGCCGCCGGTTGGGGATGAACAGCATACACTTGAAGCTCAGGGCCTCGGCCGTGCGATTGGTGACGTGCTGTACCACCTCCAGCACGCCTTTGTCATTCAACTGACTCGTGGCCTCGATCGTAATCTCGTCCTGGCCGACATCCAAGTGCCGATAGACGCTGAAATGATAGTGGCGGTCGGCGCTGACGTCGAAATCGATGCGGATCGGCTGCCGCCCGCTGGAGGCATCCAACGGCAGCGCCACGGTAAACGGCTGCTCGGCTTTTTCGCCCGTCGAAAGCTTGAAATCGATGTCCCGCGGCGCGATCTTCCAGACGTCCGGTCCCACCAGGCGGACCTGTCCGCCGACCCCCTGCGGAAAGAAATTTTCCATCTTCAGGGCATTGGGAAGGGGCACGCCGCAGACGCTGCTCATCCGCTCGTTGGTGAACCGCACGCTCATGTTCCAGCGCACGACGCTCTGGCAGAGGCCGGTCACGATGCTGGGCAGCGGGCCAACCTGAATCACCTGTTGTCCCTCGTCGTCGCGCGGTTTGCTGATGCGTCCCCAAACGTCGACCTGCCGCACGTCGTCCCCCAGATACAAGGTTTCCTCCACGGGCCGGTCGCTCCAGACGATCATCAGTACCTCGCCGTTGCGGACGAAAATATGATTCCGGCTGCCGCAGGGCAAATCCAGGCTGCCCAAGTATTCCGCGCCGGCAAGCGCCATGGCCGTCGTCCGCCAGGGCAGCAATAATTCGCCGGGCGTCCCGTCGGCGTTCATCAAACCGCTCTTAGGATCGAACGGCGCCGGAACGAAGATGGCCTCGGCGCCGGCCACCTTGGCCGCCAGCATCCGGTGAATCAAGTCACGGGCCCGGGTTTCGGTGGTGTAGGCGTCGCCGTCGAGCGGCTGCACGCTCACCCAGCGCGAGACTTTCTGAGCTTCGAAGACTGTCAGATAAGTTGCGATCTCGGCGGCCGTCAGCGGCGGAGTCGCCGAAAGTTGCAGGAACTCCCAGGGTGGGTTTTTGTCGGTGGGAGGTTGGTTGAAAATCCGCCAGCCGAATCCGAGATGAATCTCCTGGCCGTAGCGTTGCAGTTGGTCTTTCACCTTGAGAATCGTCTGCGCCAAATGCGGATAGCCCACGAAGCTCAGATCGCCGTCCAAGCCCAACTGCCACCAGCGGACTTGCAACGACAGTCGCGTCAGCACCGGCTCCAGCGAGGCATACCACAGATCCTGCTGCGTGGTGAAAATGTCGGCCGCGGCCGGAGCCGACTCCTCGCCGAATTGACCGCGCACTTCCGTTGGCGGATCGGCCAGCAGCCCGACGAGCTCGATGCCGTGGGTATTGAGCCGCTCGGCAAACGAGACAATCCGATCGAGCTGCTGGGAATCGTGATCGGTGATCCACACGGGATACTTCACCCAATTGAGTCCGACCTGCGGCAACAATTGGCCCAGCGCCGTGAGCGACATGTTCGCGTCGGCCGGTCGCAAGGACCAGCCGAACTCGCCATGCGGCTGATTTTTTGCCGCAGTCACCACGGCCAGCGTCAGGCTGCGTTCCAGGACCGATCCGGCCCGGCCTTGAATGGTCACCCGCACGCGATAGAAACCCGGCTGCGTAACCGGCGGTTTCCAGGACGTCGACCCGGCGAAACCGGCGGCCTGGGTCACGCCTTGCCCCAACAATTGCGAAGCCTGCGACGATTTCTCGGCCACGACCTGGTCGCCGATCCGCTGTTCCTGCTGGTCGACGCGGTGGCTGGAAAAGTCGACCAATTCGAACCGCATCACCGGATCACGGTCGAAAATGTCCGGATACCTGGCAGGTAATCTCGATCTGGCTGGGGTCGGTATAGACGTTATGCACGCTGTTCGTGCTCAGGCTCATCCGCGGCAGTCGGCCCAGCCAGATGTCGTCGAACTGCGCCGCCCCGTTCAGGTCGGCCTTGCGCCCGGCTCCAGATGCAGCGCGATGACGGCATAGCGCAGCACGATCGTTGGGGGGCGCCAAGCGGCCCCACTGCGAAGCTTGTGCCAGCCGTCGTTCTCGGCACAGTGCTGCGAATCGAACGTTGCCAACTCCGTCGTGCTGGGCGTCATAAAAGGTGACCGAAAACCAGGCCCGATCGTGCTTCAGTCCCTCGGTCCGCACGAACCCTTCCACCACGTAGCTGAACAACGGTTTGACTTCGATGTCCGGACTCAAGATCGTCGCCGCGCCGCCATTCAGGTCGATTCGCAGCGCCGCATGTCCCTCGGGGGCCGCCGTCTCGACGATGCGCGCCGGCAGATAGGCCGGATGCGTCGTGCCCCGCTTGCGCGTCCAGCCGTCCGGCCAGCCGTCATACTCGCGGTCGTCGGCTGGCTCGAAACCGCAGTGAAACATCTCCACCGCGTCGGGATGCCGTACATCGATAGGCGCAGACAGGTTGGCCGCTACAATCAATAGGCCCCATGCAATATTCATAGACCGCTCGTGCTGCGCCCCGCCAGAAACGAACCTCCAAGTGCTATCGTCCAATCGGACGAAAGCGGCTCGACTCGCCGCGCCTCGGCGACTACAACCCGAAGGATTGATGCGTGCCACCGCTCTCGATCGCGATCCATCTGTCCGATTTGCGCCTGCCGCTCCGTCAGGCCCTGCTCGCCGCGCGGCGGCTCGGGGCGAAAGCGGTCGAAATCGACGCACGCGGTGAGTTGCGCCCCGGCGACCTGTCGACCACCGCCTTGCGCGAGCTGCGGGCAATTCTGAATGAAACGGATTTGCGGGTTGCGTCGGTCGGCTTTCGCACCCGCCGCGGGTACGACTCGCCCGACCAATTGGATCGCCGCGTCGCGGCCACCAAGGAGGCGATGAAGTTCGCCTATCAGCTCCGCGCGCCGATTGTCGTAAATCAGGTCGGGCGCATGTGCCGGAGAATCGCAAGGACCGGCCTGGGAATCGCTGGTTGCGGTGCTCAGCGAGTTGGCCGAATTCAGCTACCGCGCCGGCGCCCGGCTGGCCGCTCAAACCGGCAGCGAAAGCGGCGCCGATCTGGCCCGGCTGCTTGCCGCGCTGCCACCGCAAGGTATCGCCGTCGCGTTCGATCCGGGCGGCCTGCTGATCGGCGGATTTTCACCCCCCGAGGCCATCCAGGCCCTGGCCGCCGACGTGGCGCAGCTGCGGGCGCGCGACGCGGTGCGCGATCGGGCCCGCGGCCGCGGACTGGAGGTGCCGCTGGGGCGCGGCTCGGTCGACTTTCCGGCGCTTCTCGGCGTGCTCGAAGAGCGAGCCTTTCGCGGCTCGGTCGTCGTCGGTCGCGAGAATGCCGAGGATCCCGAAGCCGAGATCGCGGCCGCCATCGAGTATTTGCAGAGCATGTAGGTAAAGGATGAAGGCGGAAGGATGAAGGATGAAAAACGAGGACAGAGAATCTGCCCTAGGCCCGCCCCATGTTCGTGGGCACTTCCGGTCCTCGTTTTTCATCCTTCCTCCTTCTTCTTTCCGCCTTTATTCATTCCACACAGACCGCCGCCCAAAAAGGAGCCGAAGATGAATCTCCGCTGGCTGACGCTCGTTTCGCTTTTCCCGCTCGCCTGCGCTGCGGCGCTGGCTCAGGAGCCGGCTAAAGCCGAGACCGACGAGAACGACACGCCCAACCGCGAAGAGCTGGAAAAGAAATTTGCCGCCGAGCTCAACGGCGCCACGCTGGTCGGCCATTTTTCCATCGGAAAGACCACCTACGACAAGCAGGAACGCTACGAGCTGTCGGAGGTCTCGAAGGTGAAGGGAGGCAAGTGGCTGTTCAAGGCGCGGATCATGTACGGCCAACACGACGTTACCGTTCCCATGTACCTCGACGTGAAATGGGCCGGCGACACTCCGGTCATTACGCTGACGGATCTCGATATTCCGGGTCTCGGCAAATACACCGCCCGGGTGCTCATCTATCGCGGCCAGTACGCCGGCACCTGGAGCGGGGCCGATCACGGCGGACAGCTTTTCGGCCACGTGGAAAAAAAGCAGCCGGGCGACACCGGTGGAGGCAAATCCGACGTCGAGGCCGACGGGAAGCCGTAACCGGGTAACGCTCACTCGGCAGGCGGCACATTCAGCAGACAGACGCTACGCGATCGTCCACAAAATGCTCACAACGACGCCCGGCTATCTTGACCGTCCCTCAGAAGGCGGGGTACGCTTAATTTGACGGCGAAAGGCTTGTTATGAAGGTCAGTATCGACATCCCCGACGCAATGCAGCGTTCGCTCCAGGAGCTATTTGGGCAGGATTTGGCCCAGGCGGCTAAAGAGGCAATGGCGGTGGCTTGGTATCAGGCGGAGGCGCGTAAGCATTGGCCAAGTAGCTGAACTCCTGGGGATTTCGGTGTATGAAGCCGAGGGCCTCATGAAGACGCATCACGTCGAGGCTCCCTTCTCGCTCGAAGACTACGAGAAGGACCGCATTACCCTCGATCGTGTGCTCAACCAGTGATTGTCATTTGCGATACTTCGCCAATCAATTACTTGGTTCTGACTGGCCACATCGAGATCCTTCCGGCCCTTTTCGGCCAGGTCGTGATTCCGGCGGCGGTTTTGAGCGAGCTTAAGAACTCCAGAACGCCGGCTGCCGTTTTCCAGTGGATAAGTCAGCCGCCTGCTTGGCTTTTGAGCCGCACTCCGATGCAGGTTGATCCGCTACTTCATTTGGGTCGTGGCGAAGCGGAAGCAATCAGCTTGGCTTTAGAAATTCAAGCGGCCTTGCTGTTGATCGACGACAGGCGCGGACGCCGCGAGGCTGAGGCGCGGGGACTGTTCGTAGCGGGTACGCTCAATGTTCTCGAAGCGGCCGCAGAACGCGATCTCCTCGATCTGCCCGCGGCCGTTGCCAAGCTCCGCCAGACGAATTTTCATATCGCCCAGCGGATCATTCAGCGAGCTCTCAAATCGGACGCGGATCGTAAGAACGCCAAGAAGGGCCATTAGCAGCTTCGTGCTTTGCTTGGGCGCAATGTCCGTTGGCGGCGGACAGCTTTTCGGCCACGTGGAAAAAAAGCAGCCGGGCGACTGAGGCCTTCATTTTCCCACATGACGAAACTTATCGCCGTCCAGACTCCGCGAGCCGGGGCCGCCGAACAGCACCCGCAGCTTTGGCCGATCGCTGGCCTGACCGGTGATCTTCAGGTAATGCAAGTTTGCCGCGAGCGCCACCGGCGCGAACCGTTCTCGGAAATCTCCGTCGGCGCCCTCGTAGATCGTGGTCCCGTCGATCGATAGTTTCAGCTCGCCGGTGTGCCAAATCTGAAACTGATAGGTTTCCTGCCGCGGCACCTGAAAGTAACCGTCCAGCTCGAAGCGCTGGCCGGCCGTTGCCCCCGTCGCGCCGAGCCAATCGGGATTCCAGGTCTCCTGGACCGGCACCTCCTCCGCGCCGGCCAGTTTCAGCAACAGGCCCCGTTGGAGCTTCGCCGGATCGGGCTTCTTGAGGGCCGGCAGCGGCAGGGAGGCTTGAATTTCGAGTTCGACCGGCCGGGCATGAACGAAGTCGGCGGCTCCCTCGCGTGATAGTCCGATCGCGGAGAGCGACACCGGTCCGGTGCCGAACAGCCGCGGATTGATCTCGATCTGGCCCTCGCCCCGATTGAGTTTTCCGATCAGCCGACCGTTGTGAAAAAAAGCGATGCCTTGCATCTCGGGCGCCTTGGCCTTGAGCACTAGCTTCTGATCCCAACGGACGGCATCGGGGGGCGCGGCCGAAAATTCGATCGTGTGGCCGTAGTTGTCCACCCACACCGGCACCGTGGCGCGGCCCTGCGTTTCAACCGGGCCGGCTTCGATCCCCACGATGCGCAGCGCGTGAAATCCGTCGCCGAGCGCCGTGGTATCCAGTGAGACCGGCGCGTCGGCATTGCCGCGCAGCACACGTCGGCCGTCGACGAACACTTCATAGCGATCGACCCGGCGCATGTGGTCGCCCCCCGCATGTCGGCCGCCGACGAACTCGCACAGGGGCTGGATCTCGACAAGTCCTCGGACCCTGGCGTCCGGCTTGGGACTGCCGACCTGCACTTGAGGAATGTCGGCCCAGGGACGACAAAGCGGATCGCCGACAATCAGGAGTTGATACGGTCCGAAAACGGACTGGTAGTAGGCTTCGGCCAGCGAGCAGCCGTTGGCGTAATACACGTGCATGGCCGGAACTGGAAATTTGTCCTGAATTGCAAACGGCTCGACCACCGCGCCGCTGGACCCCGCGGCGCCGAATCGCAAGAACTCGGTAAGCGGCGTTTGCCCGGCCCGTTCGCTGAGCGTGCCGCCGGCACTGGTCAGGTGTTCGCAGATCGCTCCGGACAGGATCGTGCTGCCTGACTGCGCCAGTCAAAGTCCGAGACACCCGCCATCAGACCCTGCACGTCGGACCGGCCGGCCGGAAGATTGCCCTGCTCGGCAATCGCTTTGACCCCCAGCTTTTGCAAATCGGCAATCGCTGCGGCGGAAGGTATCGGCGCGCGTGGTGGTGCGCACGTCCTCCGACTTCATGTAGTAGATGCTGCCGGTCGGCCAGGTGCCGTCCGATTTGGTGCTGCGGCGCAAGTAGTCGATCGCCTCAGGCACCGAATTGCCGCGACCGCTGGTCACGGCGAGCATGGTCGAGAGCATGTACCGGGCGCCGCCGGCCTCGAGCAGCTCTCCATCGGAGCCCCAGCCATACCAGGCGCGAAAGCCATGCACCGGTGCCCGCACGGTTCGGTCCTTGGCGGCGCGCATGTATTGGTTGCTGTGAAGGTTCAGCAAATTCGGACTCTTGGACATCACGGATTGCCACAGGTAGGTCAGCGAATTGATGGAACCGACCGGTGTCAATTGCGGTGGCAGCTTCTGACCTTGAAAGTCGCTCTTGGCATTGATGGCATACGGGAAATCGCTGGAGTAAACGACATAGTCGATCTGGTCGGTCAGGCCGCGGTCGTCGATCGACTTGAGCACCGGACCCAGCAGACGGCTGCGAAACTCTTGGATTTCCAGCTCCTCGAAACCGCCGTCCCAGGCGATATAGAACACGTTGCTGGGCGGAATCTCCCGCAATCGAACGAATTGGTTCGCCACCGCCTGCGAAGCCCAACTGGCCGAGTTGACGACCAAGAAGACATTTTCCGGCCCGCCGCCGGCATAGACTGCCGGCCCTGGAGCGATCGCCGCCCCGACGACCAGCAAGCCGGCAAGGGATCGCGCCAGATTTCGCCCAGGGATACATTTCCACGGCATTTTTCCAATGCTGCGCTAGACTCGGTCCGTCGCGTCGATGATACGAAACGAAACGAACCAAATCTCAGTTGGCGCGGCAGGCTCGTGGCGCAGATTGATTTTTAGGCCAACGGCCCTGCTGTGCGCAGCCGGCGGAGAGAATCGCTTGCAAAGCGTGCCGGGCGCACCCCGATGACTCCTGCGATCGTGAATTTCTTCGTGGTGCTGACCCTAGATCTGGCTGCACCGCTGCGCCACTGCACCGAAACAAGGCCACGAAAGAAAGCCGTTGACTTCAACCCTCGTCGGCCCGGGGTCAATGCTCGTCGGCCCGGATTTCGTCCCGCGTCGTCCAAGTCGGCGGCGACCAGATGCCCCCGTACTCGCCGCCATAATCCCGGGGACAAGCTTTGCGGCCCACATAGCCGCCGCTGCCATAGTAGTAAGCGACTAGACAATAACGACCGCCAGATCCGGATCCGTACCCGGGCTGGTATCCCGGCCCGTAATAGCCGGCTCCGCCTCCGGGTGTCGTGCTGTACTGCGGGTCTTGGCCGAAGCCTGATCCGTAGCCGTAATTTCCAAGGGCATAGCCGGGAGCGTAGCCCCAACTGCCATAGCCGTAGTAGCCGCCCGGATAGCCGCGCGCCAGACCCCGGCCTCCGCACGCATAGCATGGTCCGCCATAGGGCCCGTGAGGCCGCGGGCGGCAGCCAGCGTGAGCCCGGGTTGCCGCCATCCAAAGCATGCAGAACAAGAGCAGAGTCGCGGCGCACTTCATGTTTTGGTTCTCCGATAAGGAAATCGGGCAATTCTTCGCGGCGCAGCGAGCCCACCCTCGTCGCCCCCTTTTACAGATCAACGGTCCGCGCCATGCCGCAGAATGAGAAAAATCGGCAGCGGAGCGGCGATCGACCGTTGTTCCTAACCGTTTGTCAATCAACAACTTAATCGCACTCTAGCGGATTTTTCGGCTCCCGCCGGCACGGCAGGCATGTTCCGCACAACCGCTACAACCGGCAAACTCGATCCGCTGCGCAGAGCGTTTCGGCGCCGCGGTTATTTCGGCTCGCAAACCTGCGGTTGATCGACCAGGAGCCAGCCGTCGCGCCCTGCAAGGCACAGTCACTGCCTTGCCCCGGGGATCTGAGGCGTGTTGAGCGGATGGGAGCGCATGGCCGGCACTATTCGCGGCTAGTTAAGGCTCTATAATCGGCAGGCGAAAACAACTTGAAAGCGCCCCGGCGGCGATGCGGCCGGCGGCCGGCAGAGGAACCTGATATGCAGCGAAAAATCAGGGTCGGGGCAGTCAATTATCTCAATACCAAGCCGCTGATCTACGAGCTGGAGCGCCTGGCCCCGCAGGCCGAACTGGTGCTCGATTATCCCAGCCGCCTGGCCGACGATTTGGCCGGCGGCCGGCTCGACGTGGCCCTGATCCCGTCGATCGAGTTTTTTCAGGATCCCGCGCTACACGATCGTCTCCGACGCCTGCATCGGCTGCCGCGGGCCGGTGCTCAGCGTGAAGCTGTTCGGCCGCAAGCCGCTCGAGCGAGATTCGCACCCTGGCGCTCGACGCCGGCTCGCGGACCAGCGTGGCCCTGGTCCGAATCCTGCTCGCACGAGCGGCACGGCCTGACGCCGCAGCTCGAGCCGCTGCCGATCGGCGCCTCGCTCGCCGACACGCAGGCCGACGCGGTGCTGCTGATCGGCGATCGGGCCATGCATTCGCTCCGGCGGGACATTTTGCCTTCGTTTGGGACCTGGGAGACGAGTGGTGCCGCTGGGCGGAGCTGCCGTTCGTGTTCGCCATGTGGACCGCCCGGCCGGCCACCGATCTGGGCGGCCTGGACGCGGCATTGGCCCAGGCCCGCGACGCCGGGGCTGGCCCATCTGGACGAGATTGCCCGGCGCGAGGCCCCGGCGCTCGGCCTGACCGCGCCCGCAGTGCCTGGCGTATCTGCGGGACAACCTGTATTTTTATCTGGGGCCGCGCGAGCAGCGCGGGCTGGAACTGTTCTATCGCCATGCGGTTCGGCTTGGGACTTGCACCCGCGGGAGTTGAATCTTGGATTCGGCAATTGCCCGACTGCTGGCTAAGGCCGTCGCCGGCGAGCGTCTGACGCCCGACGAAGGGCTGCACGCTGCTCGAGTCGCACGATCTGGCGGCCCTGGGCCGGGCGGCCGACGCGGTCACGCGCCGGCTGCATCCCGAGCCGTATCGCACCTACAACATCGATCGCAACGTCAACTACACGAACGTCTGCACGGCGGTCTGCGATTTTTGCGCCTTCTATCGCCGGCCCAAGCATCGCGAAGGCTATGTGCTCGACCGCGAAGTGCTGCTGCAAAAGATCCAGGAGACGGTCGATCTGGGCGGCGATCAGATCCTGATGCAAGGCGGCCTGCATCCCGAGCTGCCGCTCGAGTGGTACGAAGAACTGCTGCGCGACATCAAGACCCGCTTTCCGCAAGTCAACGTCCACGGCTTCAGCCCGCCGGAGATTCACCACTTCACCAAGGTCGCCAAGCTGCCGCTGCGGACGGTGCTCGAGCGGCTCAAGGCGGCCGGGCTGGGCAGCCTGCCCGGCGGCGGGGCCGAGATCCTGGTCGATCGCGTGCGCCGCGAGATCACCCGCGGCAAGGTGCATGACCGACGATTGGCTGAACGTCTGCCGCGTCTGGCACGAGCTGGGCGGCCGCGGCACGGCCACGATGATGTTCGGCCACGTCGAAACCCTGGCCGAGCGGATCGAGCATCTGGAGCGGCTGCGGCAATTGCAGGACGAGACGGGCGGATTCACGGCCTATATCTGCTGGACGTTTCAGCCCGAGCACACCGACATGGCCCATGTGCCGCCGGCCGGCTCGTTCGAGTATCTCAAGACGCAGGCCGTCAGCCGGCTGTATCTCGACAATTTCCCCAACATCCAATCGAGCTGGGTGACGCAGGGCTTGAAGATCGGCCAGATTGGCCCTGCTGTTCGGCGCCAACGACATGGGCAGCCTGATGATCGAAGAGAACGTCGTGGCCGCCGCCGGCACGGTCCATTATCTCACGCTGGAAGAGATCCGCGGGGCGATCAGCGAGCTGGGCTACACGCCGCGGCGGCGGAACGTGTTTTATCAGCTTGTCGACCAAGCTCCGCTGGAACCAGCCGCGGCGTGTGTTTGAGCGTCCCAAAAGTGGGTGGAAACTTCGGCCCGCCGGGCGTCGTGGATGTCTGGGCTCGGTTCCTATGGTCCGTTGGACCATGAAGAAAGATCCGCTTATGGATAGGCTGAGACCAAGAATCCGAGGACTTCGATACTTCCGCACTGAACCGCCCCGCCTTTCGTGGCCAGCGTCACTGCCGGCCGTTGACGATCGCAACCTTGCGCCTTCTTTCTTCAGGCGATAGGTTGCGCCTTGTGGCGGGAGATTCCAGATCAATTGGGGCGGCGCCCTCGAACGGCGTGATGGTCAGGGTGATCGGCTGAGCACCTTGCGTAAAGGTCCGGATGACGGCTTCGTCGCCCAGACGCAGCCCGGACCAAATCGGAGCATCGTCCGGGGGCGCGGCGACGGCCGTGTGCATCGTCGAGTCCGTGATCCAGAAACGGGCGATAGGCCAACAGCTCGTCGTAGATCGCCACCGCGTCCTCGATTTCTTCGCTGACGATGGCGACTTTCTCCGGCTGTTCCGGAAACCAGCTATGGTTGAAGATCTGCATGCCATCGGCGCCGCGAGCCACAGGTGGCGCAAAATCTCGCGGTAGCGCGTGCGTGAGAGGATGGGAATCTTGGGGTCGACATCATCGGCACAATAGCGGTCGACCCAGGGAATCGATTGTTTTTCAGGAGCCGCTCGCCGGGCGTTCTCTTCGTGCGCCGAGAACTGGCCGAGCATCACCGAAGTATAGAGCCGGTCCATGTGCGGCTCGTCGAGCGGCCAGTTCCACTCGGTCTTCCAGTTCAGGCCATACCAGGCCGTGTTGCCGTAGGCGACCGGATTGGCGGCCGTAAACAGCCCGATGCCGGTGGGCGGAACCGCTGCGGCGCCGGACCAGCGCGGCGTAGGGTGCTCGGCCGAGGACATGACCAGCTCCCAGTTGGTGATCGAGCAGCGCGGGAACACTTCCAAAATAGGGGCGGCAACGTAAGCGCTAAACAATCCCACGCGCCAGCGGGTCATGAAGGCGTGATAGCGATCCCAATCGTCCAGCACACCGGCTGGGAACAGCTCGCGGCAACGCGAGCAGGCCCGGGCTTCGCGCCACTGCGATTTTCCGGGGTACGGCTCGATCTCCCAATCGAGCCAGGCCGCGTCGACCGTCACTCCGGCGTCGCGGAATGCCCGGTAGGTGGTCCGCAGTTGCTCCGCTTTTAATCTCCAGCCTTCGAGCAGCAGCGGGCAAGGATAGCTCGGTTGTTGGCCCGGCTGATCGGGGTCGCGTTGGAAGTCGGCGGGCAAATGATGCAGCCCGTCGGGCACGTCGCCGGCGGGCCCGTTGAACGCGTTGCCTTCCATGAAAATGACGGGCGATCCGGCCGCCTGGAGCGCCTTGGCGTAGTCGAGGTAATTGGTGCGGGGTGGAATGTGCTGGGTCAGGCCGCGATCGAGCAACTGGCGAATCGTCTCGGCGGGCAGCGGAATGGCCTGGGCAAAGGAATTGTCGTCGGCGGACAAGCGGAAAGGATCGATGCAGATCATCGGCCAGCGGCCCTTGGCGTCGTGCGTAAGCGGCGGCACACGCGCCAGCAGCGTGGGGAGCGTCGAAGGTGCGTTTTCGGCGGGGTGCGCGGCATTGGGAGCGGCCCATGCGCAGTAGATAATCGCCAACAACGCCGGGGCCATTTTCAGCATGTGGTTGACCTGTTTAAAGGGGGCGGCCAAGGTGAGGCACGCGGCCATGAATCGTCCTGCCTCAGGGCTCGACCAGGACGGTTTGCGAATCATCGCGGTGCGTCAATCGCAGCAGCAACTTTCCGGCCCCCTGCGAAGATAGCTGGACGTCCAGCCCGCTGGTCAGCCAACCGGCCGCATCGGCCGCCTGGAGGCGATAGCCATCGCCCGCGAGCTGGTGCAATTGCGGCTCGCGCGTGTCGCGGTCGACGATCCAAACTTCCGGCACCCCCAATTGCGCGTAGAAGGGCAGTTTCTCGTACGATTCGTCGCCGGGGCTGCGGATTTCGACCACGGCACTGGGCGGACCCTCGAAATACTCGTTATGGTCGATGGCGAAGCGCTCCGGCGTGAGGATCACCAGATCGGGAACGCGATAATTACTCATCCAACCGCCGACCGCGGCGAGGTTGATTTGATGATAGACCTTCCCGCCGGACTGCGGGACCCAATGCGTCCGCAGCCAAGCTTCCAAGGCAAATTCCAGTTCCTGGTGTGTTCGATTCGGCGTCGGGCCCATATGCAAAACTCCATTCCACATCTCGTCGTAGTGGTCCAAGCCGGTTGCTTTACGGCGGGCGATCAGGTCATCGGGCACATCGACAAAGACTGTTTTCATGGACGAATCTCGCATGCTCTCGCTGGAACGATGGGGAGAATTCATTGTAGCAAGCCTGGCGGCGGGAGCCGAAGCGGCAAAACGGTTTTGCGCCACGGCGAGAAAATCCGTTGTAGCGGGGTTCCGCAGGTATCCGCGAGGGGAAGGGCGCATAAAAAACCCGTAGCAGGTTTGGCTAGCCCTGCTACGGGTCTTACTTCTTCAAATTGGTAGTTGGTCAGGCGGAAGAAAGTTCGTAAAACCTTCCGCCGCCGGACCGGACCTCTGGCTAGCACAAGAATCTGTCTCCACATGGTATCAGGTCGGGGTGTCGCCACCCCGCTGATAGAAATCCTTAGAAAGGAGGTGATCCAGCCGCAGGTTCCCCTACGGCTACCTTGTTACGACTTAGTCCCAATCGCGGAGTTCATCTTAGGCACCTGGCTCCTTGCGGTTGCCTCAGCGACTTCGGATGCCCCCCACTTTCGTGGCTTGACGGGCGGTGTGTACAAGGCTCAGGAACACATTCACCGCGGTATGCTGACCCGCGATTACTAGCGATTCCGGCTTCATGCAGGCGAGTTGCAGCCTGCAATCCGAACTGGGGCATGTTTTTTGAGATTTGCTTGCTCTCGCGAGTTTGCTTCCCTTTGTACATGCCATTGTAGGACGTGTGCAGCCCTAGTCATAAAGGCCATGAGGACTTGACGTCATCCCCACCTTCCTCCGGTTTAACACCGGCAGTCTCACTAGAGTCCCCGCCATGACGCGCTGGCAACTAGTGACAAGGGTTTCGCTCGTTAAGGGACTTAACCCGACATCTCACGACACGAGCTGACGACAGCCATGCAGCACCTGTGCACGTTGTACCCGAAGGCCTGGCTCCCCTTTCCAGGGAGTTAATCCGTGCATGTCAAGACTAGGATAAGGTTCTTCGCGTAGCCTCGAATTAAGCCACATCCTCCACCGCTTGTGTGAGCCCCCGTCAATTTCTTTGAGTTTCAGCCTTGCGACCATACTCCCCAGGCGGAGCACTTAACACTTTCGCTTCGACTGGAAGGCTATGGAGGGCCCTCCAATCCAGTGCTCATCGTTTACGGCTAGGACTACCGGGGTATCTAATCCCGTTCGCTACCCTAGCTTTCGTGCCTCAGCGTCAGAAGAGATCCAGTGAGCCGCTTTCGCCACCGGTGTTCCTTAGGATATCAACGCATTTCACCGCTCCACCCTAAGTTCCGCTCACCTCTATCTCCCTCAAGCACGGTAGTTTAGGGCGCAGTTCCTCGGTTGAGCCGAGGGATTTCACACCCTACTTTCTGCGCCGCCTACGCACCCTTTAAGCCCAGTAATTCCGAATAACGTTTGGACGGTTCGTCTTACCGCGGCTGCTGGCACGAACTTAGCCCGTCCTTCCTCTGAGGCTAGGTCAAACAGATGGGAGTACCCACCTGCATTTCCTCCCCTCTGACAGTGGTTTACAACCCGAAGGCCTTCATCCCACACGCGGCGTCGCTCGGTCAGGCTTTCGCCCATTGCCGAAGATTCTCGACTGCAGCCACCCGTAGGTGTCTGGGCAGTGTCTCAGTCCCAGTGACGCGGGTCGTGCTCTCACACCCGCTACCCATCATTGCCTTGGTAGGCCGTTACCCCACCAACTAGCTAATAGGATGCAGACTCATCCTCAGGCGGAATCACACCTTTGATCCGGAGATGTTATCCGGTATTACCTGCAGTTTCCCGCAGCTATCCCGGACCTGAGGGCAGATGATCTACACATTACTGTCCCTTTCGCCGCTGTCCCCCTTGCGGGTTCTCGCGCGACTTGCATGCCTAATCCACGCCGCCAACGTTCATTCTGAGCCAGAATCAAACCCTTCAATTTATGTAAGCGTCACTGCCGGACGGCTCCCCAACCCAAAAAGAGCCGAAGAACCCCCCGACAGATATCTAGCCACTCATTGATGGTCTGCTTGCTCGACCGACGCATCTTCGGAAAAAATGCGCCAGCCAAACTAGCACAGTCTTGTGCTGGCAAAAAATTTCAGAGGTCACTACCAAATTGTCAAAGAGCGAACAAAAATCCCAGGACGCTTTTCTGCCCAAAGGCAGTGCCTTCCCGGGATCGTCCATTCTAGGGATTGTTCGATTGGTGTCAACCGGCCCCGCGGCGGATTTTTCCGGCCCCGCAAGCATCCACACCAAAACCGGACAACTCCAACTGCTACGCAATCTACAGCACCAAAGTTCGCTTCCCTGGACCGCATCGCCCCAGCCAATCCACAGCCAAGGCTTTCACGGCCGGGAGCCCTGTTTTCATAGAATTGTGGCTCCCCGGGGTAACCGCTACACTACGAGAGTCTCCGGGCACAAACCGGCCGCGGCCAGGCGCCGGCCAGACTTCGTGGTGCTCTCTCGCGGGACGCCTTCGATCCTACGCAATCCTTCTACCCTCACAATTACCCTCACAAGGGCGAGGTTCGGCGCCGATGAGCACTTCTGTTGAACGCCACACGGCCCCGGGCGACGTTGCCAAGCTGCGCATGGGAGATCAGCAAGTCGAATTGCCGACCCTCGTCGGCACCGAGGGCGAGCACGCCGTCGACATCTCGAAATTGCGCGCCTCAGACCGGCTACATCACGCTCGACGACGGCTACGGCAACACCGGCGCGACGATCAGCGGCATCACTTATCTGGACGGCGAGAAGGGAATCCTGCGCTATCGAGGCTATCCGATCGAAGTGCTGGCCGCGAAGTGCGCTTTCGTCGAAGTCGCCTGGCTTTTGATTTTCGGCGAGCTGCCCAACGCGGACCAATTGAGATTCTTCCGCGAATCGCTGCGCCGCCACACGATGATTCATGAGGACATGCGGTCGTTTTACAACGGCTTTCCGCGCAACGCGCATCCGATGGGAGTGCTTAGCAGTGTCGTCGGCGCCCTGTCGACCTTTTATCAGGACTCGCTCAACCCGCGCGACCCGCAGCAGGTCGAGATCTCGGTGCATCGACTGATGGCCAAGCTGCCCACCATCGCGTCGTACGCCTACAAAAAATCGATCGGACAGCCGTTCATCTATCCGCAGAACCACCTGTCGTACTGCGAAAATTTTCTGCACATGATGTTTGCGGTGCCCAGCGCACCGTATGAAGTCGATCCCGACTTTGTCGAAGCCCTCAACGCGCTGCTCATCGTGCATGCGGACCACGAGCAGAATTGCAGCACCTCCACGGTGCGAATGGTCGGCTCCAGCGACGCGAACCTGTTTGCATCGATCTCGGCGGGAATCTGCGCCCTGTGGGGACCGTTGCACGGCGGAGCCAATCAGGCCTGCGTGGAAATGCTCGAGCAGATCCGCGGCGACGGCGGCAACGTGGCCAAGTATGTGGAGATGGCCAAAAGCAAGAACAGCGGCTTTCGCCTGATGGGATTCGGGCATCGGGTTTATAAAAACTTCGATCCCCGGGCCACCATCATCAAGCGGATGTGCGACAAATTGCTGCCGAAACTGCACATCAGCGATCCGATTTTCGAAATCGCCCAAAAGCTCGAGCAGGTCGCGCTCTCCGATCCCTACTTCATCGAGCGGAAGCTGTATCCCAACGTCGATTTCTATTCTGGCGTGGTCTATCGGGCCCTGGGCATCCCCGTGCAGATGTTCACGCCGATGTTCGCCATCGGGCGTTTGCCGGGCTGGATCGCGCATTGGATCGAAATGCACGAGTCGCCGACCAAGCGCATTGCCCGTCCACGGCAAATCTACACGGGCCCCACCGAGCGGCCGTTCGTGCCGATCGACGAGCGCGCCTGAGTGACGAGCGGCTCTGGGGCGTTGACCGCTCCAGGCGGCACGGCAGCTACGGGGTGTGCCGGGGCTACGGGGTGCGCTGGCTCGGCGCCGCCGGGCTGCCGTTCGGCTCGCCGGCCTTTTCCGCGCCGCCGTTGTTTTCCAGATGCCGATCGAGCGGGCCCGCTTCGGCGGCGTGTTTCAGGATGACGGCCAGTTGGAGCGCGAGTTCTTGGAATTCGCGCGGGTTCGAGGGGGCATGCGCCAAGCGAATGTTCTGATCCGCAGGCGTTGCCCGTGGATGCACGCCCATCCCAACCTGGTGGTTGTAGGTGTTGTAGACCGTGTACAGAACTTCGATTTCCCATTTACCGGCCTCTTCCACCTGTTGCCGCAGGTCGAACGCGGCTTGGGCGGCGTTGACGGCCACGGCCGTTTCGATCAGGGCCTCGCGATAGTGCGGCATCGCCGCGGCGTTGGGTCCCCAAACCTCGTGCAGGCCATTCGCCGACTCGCGCACGGCGACGAATATCTTATGCAAAATCGAGCGCAGTGCGGGGGGCGTGGATTTGGACCAGAACTTCAAAGGCCGCAAGTAGGAGTCGACCGCGCCGGTCACCGCGCCGCAGCCGCTGTGGCCCAGCATGACCACGGTCTTGACGCTCTCGCTCAGGGCGTTGAGCGCAAAGTCGATGCTTCCCAGGCATACGTCGCCCAGCACGTTGCCGGCCACCCGGATCACGAACAGGTCGTTGAATCCCTGGCCGAAGATCATCTCGGTCGGCACGCGCACGTCGGAGCAGCCCACGACCACGGCAAACGGCGCCTGCTTGGGCATTTGGCCGAACGTCCGCACCATGCCCACCTCCAATCCGTTGCACGGCACCACGTATTGCGGTTCGGAGCCCGGGGTCAGCGTGCTGGTTTGGCAACTTTGCATCCAGCGCGAAAACATCCGATTACCGGCTTCCAAGGTTTTCCGCGCCGCGTCGGCATCCGGAGGCGTCGGCTTGGCGCTCGGGTTCTTGGGATCGAACCGATAGATATAGTCGATCGTCTTCATGACGAGGCTCCGGGGTAGGGTGAACCAGCACGACGCGCGGCAGCGGGCCCTGGTCCAAACGACTTGCCCCCCCGCCATCTATAGTTTATCCGAATTAAACGGACCTCGCGAGAATTCCGCAGGCCTTGGGAGACGTCGACCGGAGCACCGCAGGCAGCCGGCGCGGCACAACTGGAATCTTCGCAACCGGAAACCGTGCCGCGGGCCAAAACATCGGCAAGGGCCAAAGCATCAGCAAGGAACAGTGCCGCAGATGAAGGGCGCAGGATCGAAGGGCGCAGATGAAGGGCGCTGGGGGGCTCTATTCGTCGTCCGACGAGCCGTCGTCCACCCCGAGCGAATCGCCTTGGCGAGCCATTTGCGCCAAGATTCGCGTCAGCGTGTTGGCGTGCACGCCCAGCAGTCGGGCGGCGCGTCCCTTATGGCCGCGCGTCGTGGCCAAAGCCTGACGCACGGCGGCGCTGCGCAGACGATCCAGATCGGTGAACGGAAGCTGCCGATTCAAACTCGCCGGAGCCGAGCTGCGCGGCACCCTCGGCGGCGGGCAATTGAGCACGTAGCACTGCTCAATCACGTGCGACAGTTGGCGGACGTTGCCGGGCCAGGGGAACTCGCAAAACTCCCTGATCTCGTCAGGGTCCGGTCGCCAACGAGGGAGTTTGTACTTCTCGGAAAACTTCGCCGAAAAGAATTCGATGAAGTCGGCAATGTCTTCCTGTCGCTCGCGCAGCGGCGGCACGCGCAGTTCGACCATGTTCAAACGATAGAACAGATCCTCGCGGAATTGTCCGTTTGCGACTTCCGCCTCCAGATCGCGGTTCGTCGCGGCGACCACTTGCACGTTAATCGGCACGGGAACCGCGGCGCCCACCGGAGTGACTTCGCCCTGCTGCAAAACGCGGAGCAATTTGGGCTGCAAATCGAGCGGCATCTCGCCGATCTCGTCCAGAAACACGATTCCGCCGTCGGCAGCGCGGAACACGCCCAGCGCGCGACCTTCCGCGCCGGTGAACGCGCCTTTCTCATGTCCGAAGAGTTGGCTTTCGGCCAACGTGGCCGTCAGCGCCGCGCAGTTCACCGGTACGAACGGCTTGCTGGCGCGAGGCCCCGAGTGATGCAAGAGGCGAGCGAATAGTTCCTTGCCGGTGCCCGTTTCGCCAACAATCAGGACGGTGCACTCGACTTCGGCGGCGCGCTCGACATGCCGGGAAATTTTTTGAACGGCACTATTTCGACCGAGAAGCCACTGGGATTTACGAGCCGATCCCTGCCCGTAGGTAAACAGATTAGGCGTGGTCGTTTGATCTGCCATGTTTTTCATCTCGCAGCGACCGCCAACGCTTTCGTGTCAAGCAGTGACGGTGCTACCGGTCAGCAGGGCGAGACTCAAAGAGTCGAGAGCCCGGTTGTATTCTTCATTAGCTCTGTATTCTTCATTAGCTCTGTATTCTTCATTAGCTGCAAGCCATTTCCGTTTACGATCTTATCCGCCGCAAAGACGCAGCTATCAAACCCTCGACTGACCGCCGGAAAAATCTGTCTGCCCGAAAAATCTCTGCATACTGGCGGCTGGGCACTTGGTGCCGTATCTGGCGGTTATTCTAGCCACACCCCTCACGGAATGCAACTTCCAAATGAATGCTTAATTATTTCGTCTGTAGCCATTTGCGTTACCGGCCCCCCCGCCGCTGGGTCCCGCTCCGGGCTCAATCCCCTTGCGGCTCGAAGAACATTAAATGCTGCCAGGGCAACTTGTCAAACTCCTGCACCAATCGAAAACCGGCCGGCGGAATCTCTTTCATGATCTGCTCCTTGCTCATCTTGTGCAGGAGCTTGATCGGGACGTCCGGGTCTTCCAGGCGAAATTCTCCTAAAACCAGTCTTCCATGAGGTTTCAGGCTGAGACGAATCGCCCGCAGGACTTCCTCCGGGTTCGACAGCTCGTGGTACACGTCGACCAACAAGGCCAAGTCGAGCACGTGTTCGGGCAGACTGGGATCGACCCGATTGCCCAGAACGAGCTTGATGTTCGAAAGCTTGGCGCTTTTCGCCCTTTCGCTGAGCAGGTGCAGCATTTCGGGCTGGATGTCGACGGCGTAGACCGTGCCTTCCTTGCCGACCCGGTTGGCCATTTTGAGACTGTAAAACCCGTTCCCGCAGCCCAGGTCGCAGACGACTTGTCCCGGCTTGAGTTGCAACGCTCGCAGCAGAGACGCACAATCTTCCTCGCGCTGCCGCGAATCGCGCGTCAGCCACGGCGCACCCTCATAGTGCATCGTGACGGCGATTTCGCGCCCCTTGTAATGCGTCAGCGGGGCTGGCAACGATTCTTCTTCCGCGGCCGCCGGCTGCGGATCGGCGGCGCGCACAAGCCGCACAGCGCCAGGCCGATCAGCGACACAGTGCCGAGCGCCGGCAGCATCCATCGCGGCGACACACCGCGGCGCGACGCACGGCGTGCCAAGCCACATCGCACTGTGGTCTGTGATGCTAAAGCACCAAATTCGCACCCATTGCCCGGATTTTGCGGAACTGCGGCGGCCCAAGGCCCACTGCGATCTTCGGCGCCGTACGCGCCGCGTTGCGCTCGCGGAGCAAAGTCAACGAACCCCGGAAGGGGTTCCAGTCAGTAGCCGGGCGGCAACGCCCCCGGAACCGGATGATTCGCATAAAAATCAGCCGACCCCGGCCGGGGTCGAACCGTGAGCGGTCGCGACTCGGCCCTGGTGCAACCCCTATCGGGGCCGATGGCAGGACCCGATTTCCGGGTGTCCGTGGGCGGCGCCCACGGCTATTGACTTTTGCCCCTGCCGGGGCGATCTGAGGAAAACAATCCATGAGCACGGTGCCTTGAATGACTCGGGCAATCTAGGCGAGCCGGCTGTAGCCGCCACGATAATAGAGGAGTGGCTTGCCCTCGGTGACGCGCGTGGACTCGACTTCGCCCACGAATAGCGTGTGGTCTCCGCCGGCGTGCTCGGCGACGATGCGGCACTGGACGATTGCCAGCACATCGTCGAGTACTGGAACTCCGTCGATCCCCGCACTATAGCCGATGCCGCGGAACTGATCCGGATCGCTCGCCGCGAATCGGCGGCTGAGCAATTCCTGCTGCTCAGTGAGCATATTGACGGCGAAGACCGTGCCGATTTTCAGGTGCGCGTGCAAGAAAGCCCGCCGATCGATCGCGATCAAGACCAGCGGCGGCTCGAGCGACAACGACGAGAACGCGGTGACGGTGATGCCGGCCAATCGACCGTCCGCGCAGCGGGCCGTGACCACGGTGACGGCGCTGGCGAAATGCCCGAGCGCGGTGCGGAATTCTTGCTTTCCAACAGGCATCAGGCGTCTCGCTGGGTCTGGGGGGAAATCTAACCGCAAAGAAGCAAAGACGTAAAGGGGAGCAGAAAAGGATTCCGCAGCCGAGGCACGGAGATAACGCCAGGAACGCGGAGAACGGCGGCAAGACCACGAAAAAACAACCGGCCAGCGCATCAGTGCGAAGCGCGGTTTGCGATGATCGTCTATATAATCGTCTATATAGCTGTTCAATTTTCAGCCCAAAGGGCCGCACGCCGCAGGCCCACAAACGACTGCAATGGGCTACTAAAAAGCACACCGAGCGAGCCAATTTCATAGCTCCGCGGCGCTGTGATTTCCGATTTGCAAGCGCAGAATCCTGCGCGGCGGTGCGACTGCGGCGGGAATTGCAGTCGCCCCCCGAGGGCCAAATTCCCTGGCCGGCCGCCCTGGGCCGCTGCGCCGGGGCAGCTCTTTTTTGCGGCATTTTCGCGGTTTTCGCCTCGTTTTATGGCCCCCGGCCCTGTGCTAAATCCAAATCCCGAGTCGGGTCGCTGGAGCCCGGCAAAAATACTTTGAAAAAATTTTTTCGGGGTGATTGACATTGGCTGCCGGCGAAGGCATAATCACCAAAGTTGTGAAAGAGCGAACAGATCGCTCATGCGAACTAGATCAGATTGACCCGGAGAGACGCTAATCAATTTACTCGGCAGTCTAGCTGTCTTTTTGGCTAGCTGCCTTTTTGGGACAACTACTTCGATGATTGCACCTCTCAGAATATTTATTCCGGCGGTGGCACTGGTTGCCGCTGTTCTCTGCGCGCTCTGCGCACCACAGGCTTCGGCCGACTCGATCAGCATTAATTTCGCGGGCAACGGCGGCAGTTCATCAAATAACGCGTATCAGGATCCCGCGCTCATCCCTGATGCGACTTCAGCCGGTTACGTGCCCTCGACGACGTGGAATAATCTTCAGGTCGTCAGTATAAATAATTTAAACGGTAGTTACGGCGCGGGTAGCATTGCCGCCGCCAGTGGGACGACGCAGACTGTCGTAAACTTCGCTGCGGGCACCGGCAGCATGAACACGTCGGACCAGTTCTTGGCGACCGATCCTTACAACTCGACGACCGCCAACGCAGTCTTGCTCAATAATTTCCTGCAAGGAACCAACAGCGACCCCAGCACGGTCGCTATTACGGGAATTTCATCGTCAGCGGCAACATCCGGCTATTATGTCGTTCTTTATGTCGCCAACGCCTTTTCGCCGCCCGTCAGCACGGGGACGACCGCGGGTTACATGATCGGCAATACTTCCGCCGATAACGGCCTTACGATTACTGACGGGATGCAACTCAACCTTCGGGCCGGCGACGTTGGGACAACCCGTGACATCAGTGGCAACATCGTCAGCACGAATTTTATAGCGGCATCGTCGACAAGCAGCTCTGTCGACCCCGGAAACTTTTTCGACACATCGATCGCCCTCGCTTTGTTCCACGGAACCAGCCTATACGTCAATGTTGGCTCGGGCACTTCCGGTGGATTCTTTGCCGGACTAGACGGAATTCAGCTGATCTCGCCAGGCGGCTCGTTCTTGTCGTCAATGGATGGCCCGGGCGTTCCGGAACCCTCCAGCGTCCTGTTGCTGGGTTTGGGAACTGCGGGCTTGGCGGCGTATCGCCTGAAGCGCCGTGCTGGCGCGAAGAAGGCCTGATCGGTCTGCGCGATAAATCGCGGGATTTGATTGAATCACAAGCCACCACTGCCAACAGGCCGCGGTGGTTTCTGCGTTTTCCAAGCCCGAGATTCACCCGGCGCGCGCGTCACGCCGCGTGTGAGCGTCACGATTGTGGGTGTTCGATATCGACTACTGGCTCTCGCGGTCGTCGCATCACCGGGCCTGAAGGGCCCCAGGAGCGCAGCCCAGGGTTGAAGCGCCAGCGACAATCCTGGGTTAGCCCACCGCAAAGACCAATTTGCCCCAAAGGGGCAATGGAGTCGTAGTGGAGCGCACCGCCCCCGATTATTTTCGGTCGCCGCAAAGCTCAACTGACAAAGGTGTTCGGTCTCGCACTGGCCGGCCTGCGACAAATCTCGCCGGAATGCAGGGCTTTATTGATAGAGACCTGCGATTCCACACCGGCCAACTCCAGATGCTAATGCCGCAATCGCCGCAGCCCACCGATGAGAGCAGCTTTGGCTCGCTCTTCGATCAGCATGCGCGGGCGATCTATGCCCATATCGTGACGCTCGTGCCGAGCCGGCACGACGCCGACGAGGTCTTCCAGGAAACCAGCGTCACGATTTGGAAAAAGCTGGAACACTATCAGCCCGGCACCGACTTTCGCGCCTGGGCTTGCCGCATCGCCTATCACAAGGTGCTGAAACTGCGCGAGCGCAAAGGGCGGACCGCTCGTTTGTTCAGTGACGGCATGCTGGAGCGGATCGACGAGGAGCTGATCGTCATGTCCGACAAGCTCGACGCGCGCCGCGAGGCACTCGCCCTGTGTCGAGAAAAACTGCCGCGGGGCGACCGGCAAATGCTCGATCGCTATTACGGCGGAACGGTCGGCGTCAAGGATCTGGCCGCAGCGCGTGGCTGCTCCATTCACAAAGTTTATCGCGCCCTGCGGCGCATTCACGAAGCCTTGTTTGCTTGCGTGACCAAAGCACTGCTGGAGATCGACCATGCCTGAATCACCCCACCAGCCGCTTTCGAAAATTCACGCGCTCGCCTGGAAGCTGCGCGCGAATTGCCGGAACTGAGCGAAGCGAGCCAGAGCGACGTGGATCAGCTCGAGGCATTGCTGTGCGACGACCCGCAGGCACTGACCGACTATATCTGCTACATGAGTCTCCTCGCGGATGTAGAACTAACGCTGAAGCCCGAGCTGTTGAGTCCGCCGACTGCCGCAGATCCTGCGTCTCCTGTCCTGGGCTTTCTGGCCCCGGCCGTCAATGTCGCGGCAAGCTGGCTTACTTCGCCCAAGGTCTTGGCGCTGGCGCTGTTGGGCAGCCTGGCGACGTATTTTGCCGGCTTGATGATTTCGATCGCGATCAGCCGCGCTCGGCTGACGGACCGCAACGCCCAGCAGCGCGCCGAATCGCCTGCCGTCGCCGCGGCGCGAATCATTGCCGCCTCCGAATGCCGCTGGCAGGATCATTCGCGGCGAGCGGACCTTGGAGCGGCGCTGCCGGCGGGCACGTCGCGCCTGACGGAGGGGGTCGTGGAAATCGAGTTCGACGGCGGCGCCCGAGTGCGTATCCAGGGCCCCGCCGCGTTTGCGCCGCGATCGGGCCACTCCATCGAACTGACCGAGGGGCGGCTGCTGGCCTATGTGCCCAAAGCGGCCCGCGGCTTCACGGTCGACACGCCCACGGCCGAAGTGATCGACCTGGGGACGGAATTTGGGGTCGCCGTCGATCGGCAGGCGGGGACCGACGTGCATGTCCTGCGCGGGCATGTCGAAGTCAAGGCCGCGTCGAAGGCACCTGGACCCCAAGCCGGCGAGGTCACGAAGCTCTCGGCCGGCCAAGCTGTCCGCATCACCGCCGATCAAAGCTCCACTTCGAGCATCCCGTTCGATGAAGCCCGATTCGCCGCCGGCCGCTTTGCAATCGCCGCCCAGCCCGGTGCAAGCGTGCGAACCGCTGCGCCGTTTCCCCCCGGGCAACCCATCTGGCTGGGCAATTTGTTCGACGACCCGCCGCACACATCGCTGGCCGATGCGATGCGCAGCGACACCTTTCGGGCCGGGGCCGATTTCAATGATCTGGGCGTCGATCGGGTCGGCTATGGGGGCGAGGCGGTGCAGGAGATCGCACCGGGCGTTAAATTCGACCTGACCAACCTCGGTTGGGGAAAAGGGGAGCTGCGGCTTCAGATCGCCAACGACGCCTGGTCGGCCGCCTTCGGCGGCATTCGGCTCAAAGGCGAGCCCCTAGGCCAGACCGAATCGAAAATCGACGAAGGCATTGGGATCGCCGCCAATGCATTTCTGACCTTCGGTCTGGACGAAATCCGGGCGGCCGGAAAATTGGGCTCCCAGACGCTGGAATTCGTCTGCGATTCGGCGGGCGTGAACGACACCGGAATGAATCCGGCCCCCACGCTGAACATGGAAGGCGGCGGCAGCATCCACTTGCTGGTGTTGGTGGCCAGCGGCAGCGACGTGCTCTCGGCCAACGTCGACGGCGCGGCGGCGCAAGTCGTCCAGCGCGACGGTTGCTGGTCGGTCGCCGAGCCGCCGGTCAAGGCGCTGCATACCTACGGCCCTTACATTTCCGTTCGCCTGCCGATTCCGGCCCAGGCGAAATATTTGACTCTGGTTACCACCGGCGCGGGCGACAATCACTGGGACGACCACGGCGTCTGGGTGGGCGCTCGATTGGAAGTCGTCCAGACACCCAGCGCGGCCAAGGCTCTGAGCGAACGATAGATGAATTGCGGACCGCCCCCGTCGGGCGTGCCGTGGCGGCATTTCGACAACTTGATTTCCCAACGTGTCACTTTTCAAGGAGAGCTACTGTGAAGATCAGCCATTTCAACCTGTTCGTATTTTCGGTCCTCGGATTGGGCGCCTGGATGTCCGGCGGCTCCTCGCCGGCACTGGCGGGACTGATGAACCCCTCGTTCGAGAGCCCGGCATTGTCGCCCAATGCGAATAACAGCACCCTGACCTCATTCGCGCCGAGCCCAACCGGCACCGCCATCGCCTATTGGGGGTACAAGCAGAACTCTCTGGGCGGTTCGGGCGGCGTGGCAAACATTGGCGCCTACAATGCTATAAGCAACCCCGACGGCACGCCCTACGGCGTCCAGGCGACGTTCATAGGACAAGGACAATTCGGATCGAGCGCCGACGCGAACGTCAACTACCAGGACGTGGGCGCCTTAGCGGCGAACACGGTCTATACCTTGACCGTCGCCGTTGAGAACTACTACATTACTGGCGGTGCTACGAGCAGCCAATCGACAATCGAGCTGCTGAATGGGACCGACTATTCCGGCACGCTTCTTAATGGCACATCACATACCACGACATCGTTGGACACTTCCTTCACCGACATCACCACGACTTTTACCACCGGGGCCTCGGTTTCGAGCGACCTCGTGATTGCGCTGGCAAACACCAGCAACCTTGCTCTCGGCGGTTCGACGTACCAATATTTCGACAACGTGCGGCTGACCGCCGATGTTGTGACCCCCGAGCCCTCGTCGCTGGTATTGCTGGGCCTGGCGGCATTGGGCCTGCTGTGGGCGGCACGGCGGCGTCGCGCCGGCTGAAACGCGCCCCCATTGTGCGCCGATCGAGCGTGAAATGAGCTTCCACGAACTCCCGTTCGCGTAAGCCGCGGATCGGGCGCGCCGGCGCATCGGCAATCCCCCCGTCCGGGCTGCCGATGCGACATTCGGACCCAAATTCTGGCGGAATGACCGGGCGACACTGCCCCCGGCCTCCGCAGGATTGTGTTTTGCAATCCCCCTGATTACCCTTGAATTAGGGCAGAAATCGGGGGCATTCCCTGCCTTGCGAGCGAATCTCAGGGCAACCGCCGGGCCGTCGCTCGGTGTGCGCCTCTTGAGCGAGGCGCTAATCAGGCTGCCCCCTTTGGCCAACCTTTCGACGCCGTTCTCGTCCCAGCAATAAGCAGCCATTGCCTATGCATCGCCACGAGCCGCTAAAGGCGACAGCGGCCGGGGAAGGCGCGTTCGCCCGGCGCTTTGCCGTTCGCGATCGGCTGCGCGGCCCGTCGAAAGACGGCACTGGCCGGAGACATGCAGCATTGCGCTGCTGCTTTGAGACCCTGGAAGACCGCTTGGCGTTGGCTGCCGCGCAGGGTGTCACCCTGTCTGACCTGCCAGCGCAGAGCGCAGTCTCGGCGGAGGTGTCCGTCGGCGCGACCCTGTCGACCGTCGTCAACAGCAGCTCGGCAGCCCCCACCGGATTCACGCCCGCTCAGATTCGTGCGGCTTATGGACTGGGTGCGCTTTCCACCGATGCAACCGGCGGCGCATTCGACGGCACCGGCCAGACGATTGCGATCGTTGATGCGTACGACGATCCGAACATCTTCCAGGATCTCGATGCATTCGATCAGCAGTTCGGCACGGCTTCCGCGGCCAGCACGCTGTACCAGCAATATGGCGCGGCGACGTCCTTTTTGACCGTGCTCAATCAAAGTGGCAACGCCGGCCCCTTGCCCACGGTGGATCCAGCTGGTCCGGGAAACCCCAGGGGAACCTGGGAACAGGAGGAATCGCTCGACGTCCAGTGGGCCCACTCCATCGCGCCGGGAGCCAAGATCGATCTGATCGAAGCCAACTCGGCAACCTGGCCCGATTTGTCCGCCGGCGTATTGGCCGCCAGCCAATTGGCCGGCGTCTCGGTCGTCTCGATGAGCTGGGGCCTCCAGGAAGCATCGGATCTCACGCCTTCGCAACAGCAAACGTTCGACGCGGAGCTGAGCGGTTTTACAGGCGTCAGTTACGTGGCCGCCACGGGAGATCAAGGCGGGCCCGGCCTGTATCCCGCGACTTCCCCCGACGTCCTGGCGGTCGGCGGCACGGCCCTCTCGATCAATCTGAATGGTTCCTACAAGTCGGAAACCGCCTGGAACGACAGCAACGGCGGCTTTAGCCAGGTCGAATCCAAGCCGGCTTACCAGGACGTTGTGTTGAGCCCCGGCGAAACGCAGCGGCTCGCGCCCGACGTCGCCTTCGATGCCAGCACAGCCACGGCCGTGGCAACGTACGACTCCTACGACAACCCGACGAATGCTCCCTGGAGCGGCGAGGGGGGCACGAGCTTGGGCAGTCCTGTCTGGGCGGGGCTGATCGCATTGGCCGATCAAGGACGTGTGGCCGCCGGAAGCTCGCTGCTGGATACCGACAGCTCGACGCAGGCATTGAGCGCGATCTACAGTTTGCCGCAGCAGGACTTCCACGACGTTACCAGCGGCAGCAACAAGAGCTACAGTGCCGAGCCGGGCTTCGACCAGGTCACCGGGCTCGGCACGCCCGTGGCCAATCTGCTCGTGCCCGACCTGGTCAACTACGGCGGCCCGATCGCGCTGACCCCTGGCACACTTCCTGCCGGCACGCCCGGGGTGGCCTACCATCAAACGATTGCGGCCAGCGGAGGCGTCGGTCCCAAGGATATGACCTCTAACGTCACCGCGGGCACGCTGCCGAGCGGACTGAGTTTTGAGTCCAGTGGTAGCCAGTTCGATATCGTGGGCACGCCGCTAACCAGCGGCACGGTCGATTTCGACTTGACGGCGACCGATAGCAACGGCGACAGCTCGACGCAAAGCTATGTGCTCGTCGTCGTCGGTGTTTCTGCACCGGCGGTCACGGGCGTCAGTCCGACGGCCGCACAGGTCGGCGCGCTGGTCACGATCACTGGAAGCAACTTGCTCAATGCCACGGCGGTCGACTTTGGCTCGGTTCAGGCGTCGATCCTCAGCGACGCGCAGAATCAAATTGTCGTACTCGCCCCCCATGTCGCGGGGACTGTCGACGTCACCGTCACGACAGCCGGCGGCACGTCTGCGCTGAGCGCGGCCGACCAATTCAGTGGTCCGACCGCCGTCTCGACGGTCGCCATCGGCCAGGCGCCGCCGGCGATTAGCAACCAAAACTCGGCGACGTTCACGTTCTCAAGCCCCGGTGACGCGAGCACCCCGGCCAACAAAATGGTCTACGAGGTCAGTTTGGACGGCGGCGCCTTCGCCGTGGCCTTTAATTCCATCGGTTACTCCGGTTTGGCCGACGGCAGCCACACTTTTCAGGTCCAGGCCGTCGACCTGGAGGATCAGGTTAGCGCGCCGGTTTCCTACACCTGGCTGGTGGACACCACCCCGCCGACAAGTCAGGTCCAACCGCTGCCGGCTCGCACCGCGACTTACCGCTTTTCCGGTCAGTTGGTCGGGCAGCGACGGGACGGACGGTTCGGGCATTCAGTCCTACTTGATTTATGTATCCGTCGATGGCGGGACCTTTCAGCCCTGGCTCACCACCACGCTCACGAGCGACGAATTATTCCGCTCAAATCGGCCATACCTACCAGTTCTATTCCACCGCCACCGACAACGCCGGCAACGTCGAGCCGGCACATTCGACGGCCGACGCGACGATCGTCACCACGCTCTCTCCGTGGCAGAATCCCGCCAATCCGCTGGATGTCGATGGCAGCGGCACGGTCACGCCCAACGACGCCCTGGTCGTGATCAACTACCTGGACGCTTTGGGATCCGGTGCGCTACCGCCACGAATCCCACGAATGCGGAATACCTCGACGTCGATGGCGACAACGCCGTCTCGCCCGATGACGCGCTCCAGGTCATCAACTTTCTGAATTCGCAGGTCGGCGAAGCTGCTCGTGGCGGCGCATCCAGCGCCAGTGGTCAACTGCTCGCATCGGCGGCGCTGGAGTCCGCCGGCTGCCCGTTGCTGACCGCATCCAACTCATCGCAGGCCTCGTCCAATTCGGACACGGGCCTGTGCGGCGCCGCGGCGCCGGTCGAACGCACCACGCTTGGCCCGTCCGCGTTGCCGGCCGCCAGCGACCCTTCGCGGCGCTGTTTGCGGCATCGCTTGACTCAACTCGGCCGCTGTCCGCTCCGCTTGCGTCCGGCCTGGCGACCGTCAGCATTTCGGCCGATACCGGCGCGCACACTTTCGAAAACACGGTGAGCAGCACGAGCGTGGGTGCAACGGGCCGGCTGTTTTCGGCGCTCGCCCTGCAGCCTGCCGCGGAATTGGCCGCCGCGCCACCCGCTTGCCCGCGTCGCGGTGGATGCCGCTCTGTCCGCCCCGGGTCGATGGTGGATGGAGCAGCACTAAAGCGCGTTGCACGAAAACATAGCATTCGGGCGGGTCTGGAGGCGACTCCGATCGCCAACCAATTGGCCGAAAATCGGCGCTCGGAGTCGCCTCCTATAAGCTAGCAACCGCGCCATTTAAGTGGAACGCGCTTCAGCCCCAGAGCGGAGCCACTGCCGCCGCACGTCAGTCGCCGCACGTCAATCACTCAATGCGGCATAAAATCCTGGGTGACCGTCACTTGCCGGACCTGTCGGCTATCGGGCTCGTAGACCCGGATGCGCACTTGAAGGCCGCGGAGCGGGACCGGAAACGGAGGAAGCGTCTCGCGCTCGCCCGCGGAAACGATAAAACTGAGCGTGGAGGTACTGTTCACGGAAATCGAGGGTGGGTCGTCGATGATCCCGTTAACAGCCAGCGTCGGAGTCGCTATCGGGCCGGACACGTCGTCCAGCCCGTTCATTCCCTGGTCCGCCGTTCCGCTGCCGTCCTCATCGTACCCGTTCTGTTCGTAGTGAGTGGACCAAGTGTCGTAGGTCGCCGGAGGAGTGGCTGAGGGTGGAATCCACCAGTTGTGCTGGCGGCGCTTGATTCCCAGAATGGGCTCGTCAAGTGAAACGAAACTTGCGCTTCTCGAGATGGCATAGGACAAATCGACGAAACCGCCGACTCCCGCGATGCCCGAGTTGGGGTTTACGTTTATGCTGGTGGGAGGTTTATACCCGGAGTCGCTCGGTCCGACCGAGACGCTCGTGGCGGCCAACGGGAACGGCGCGTAGGAGATCGGCACCATCGGATCGAAAACTCGGATGTCGAACGCCAAAACATTATCCAGGATCACATCCTCGCCCAGGCGGGTGCCGGTCAGAATCGCACTGGAAAGGTTGACGGTCTGCAACGGAAACGAGGCACTGACGGTTTGCAACGGAAATGAAAACGGGAAACCGCTGGCCGTGTTGCCGCTAAGCGTGCCGTGGTAGAACCGGTTTTCGCACTTCGTCAAATCGCCGAGCGTGTTCGCGACGGTCGTCGACGTAACGACGTCCGTGTGGGCCGAGATGTCATAATTCGCGTAGAAAGCATTCGACACGACTCCCGCCGCTGACAAGCTGAATTGCGGCTCGACGAGCAATACGCGCCGATACAGAGTGAACAACTGGATGGATTGCGAACTGGGCAGCACCGGGGTCGTCGTGGTGGCCACGACCGTGGCCGGAGGACCGGGGATCGTGCGGCCGTTGGGAAGCGCAAACCAAATGACTTCCGCCGTCTTGGATTCCATCATCAGCGGAGTCGGCGGCAAGGCGGAGGTGAATCCCGCGCCCGACGAACGGAACACCGCTGCTTCGAACGGTGAGCGCCAGAACGTCGTCGCAATCGCCCATGATATTGTTGGTGGTCAGCGCAGTGCTCCACAACGTGGCGACGTTCGAATCGCCGGAATGGGGCGGCAGGGTGTTGTAGGTGATGGTTGTCGCCGCCGAATTGGTCGGAATGACCGTGCCATAAACGTCGGTATTCGGCCCATCGACAATTTCCAGATATCCCAGGTTGGCCCCCGGATCGAGCGGGGGCATCAGCGGGGCCGTGTGGCCGGCCAGGTCAAGTTGCAATTGGTCGCGAGCGCGGCGCAAGCGCTCGGTGATTTCAATCACCGAGCGGCTGTCGCTGAGGCTCGTCGTGAGATTGGCGAACAGCGTGACGACGGCCCCCATCATGATCATCGTGATCGCCAGCGCGATCATCAACTCGATCAGCGTTACACCGCGGTTGCGAGTCATACGGCGCTCAGAAAATGTGAAATAGCAGGCGCTCGAGCCGTGCTGGCCCCAAGCAGTTCCCCGCCGCGATCACTCAAGCGTCCGATTGGACGAAAAGAATCCCCGTTCCTATCGCTTAGCGTAGCCGGTGGCGGCCCGGTTCGTCAAATCAAATCACTCGGATTTGCGGTTTCGGTGTGAGCGTCCCAAAAGTGGGTGGAAAATTCGGCCCGCCGGGCATCGAGGTTGCCTCATGGCCCAACGAGCCATTGGAACTTAGCCCAGGGTTGCAGCGCAGCGAAAACCCTTATAGTTGCCCATCCCCGCAGGTTTCAGCAAGCGACGGCGGCGCGGCTCTTAACAAGCCTGGAGCCCGACGACGCTTGCGGCAAGATGCCTGGGCTGCGCTCCTGGGGCCCTTCAGGCCCGGAGAGTGCGACGACCGCTCGAGCGAGTAGTCGATATCGAACACCCACAATCGTGACGCTCACACGCGTTATGCCGGCCGCTCTGCCAGCTTCCGCGTACCGGGCCGGCGGTTCCGAGAGCGGCCTGAAACGACGACGGCCGCGCGCTGTTGAGTGTCAGCGTGCGGCCGCCGGATTTTTCAAACGATCGAAACTAGCGTCAGAAGCTGCTGTCGTTCAGCGGGAACGCGGGGCACTGGTCCAAGTCCATGTAGGTATTGGCAGCAGTCGTGACAGCCCCAAAGGGAGTCATCAGCGACTTGTAAACGTTATATTGAATATCCTCGGCGATGAAACGGACATGCCCATCGCAGAACGCCGTCACCACTCCACCAGGATGATTGCTCGCCGGACGAGCGTATTGTGTCGTCAGGGTGCCGGAAGTGCTTTGCCCTTTGCTTCCGTTAATCCGATTGTAGTTAGCCGGCGCCGCCGTTTGAGTCGGAGCCGCGGGGACGGTACTGCCCGCCTGGGCACCCGACCATTGGAATACAAGACCATATTTTAGATTCGGAGTAAGCGTTGTGAACGAAGCCGCTGCGCCGGACGTGCTGTAAATGCTGGTGTTCGCGGTTGGCATGTACGACTGGTTATTGATGTTATCATTTTCCGAGAGCAATAGCGTCAAGCTCGAACCATCGTGAGAAACAACGTAATCTTGGCTGACCTTCGCGTACGATATTCCGGCCGCGGTGCTGGCGCTTAGGCTGGTTTGGCTCAGGTCGTAGGCGATTCCCGAAGCGGCCGCCAGGGATGATTGCAGCGTGCTTGTCGAGCCGGACGACAGGGGAATGTCGCCCGTTGCAGTGCTTTGCCCGCCGTTGACGACGTAAGCGATGGGCGCGTTGGTTTGGGAGGTCGGTGGATTGCTCGGGCAAATCAGCAGTGGCATGTACACCAATGTGTTGGCATTGTAGTTATTCGCGAGCAACGACTGGAAGACGTCGTTGCGCTCCATGTACGGAAACAGCGGGACGACATAACTCACGGTCAGCGACTGGCCGGCGGTGTTTAGATTGAGATTGCTATCCCAGCCCGGGAAGTACTTTTTGGCCGCCTCGAACTGCAGCATTGCCAACGAAATGTTGTGCTGATTGCTCTGACACGTATTGCGGCGTCCCGTCTCGCGGGCGGCCTGCACTGCCGGCAACAGCAGCGCCATGAGCATGCCGATGATGCTGATCACGACCAGAAGTTCGACGAGCGTGAAACCACGCGCAGCTGCAAGACAACGCCCTGTGCCCTGATGCCTGGCTGCGCCCCGATGTCTAGCTGTGCCCCGATGCCTGTTCATCCTACGTTCCTCCTCGAGCGAGTTGTGGCGAGTGCCGAAGTCTGTTCCCCTAGAGTCCGTCCGAGCGTATTCTCACACATCCCGGTCAACGAGTCCAGCGGTTTCCGCCCGGATTTTCCGGCCTTCCCCCCCGCAGGACCGAGATTCGGAATCGATCTGTTACTCGCATCGTCGGACACCCCCAAAAGGGCCTGCCCGCTCGAAAACTTCCCAAGGCAATAGAGTCTGAAAGATAGCAGGCTGTCGACCGGCGACCGACTTGCCCAGCTAGGCCGGAAACGGGGCGCGGGCGGCCGGAGCAGGTTGTCAGAACCCGCGGGAACAGGCGCCCCGGCCGTCGCAGCGGGTTTTGAAACCGG
The DNA here is from genome assembly GCA_963793635.1 of uncultured Planctomycetaceae bacterium. Taxonomy (GTDB): domain Bacteria; phylum Planctomycetota; class Planctomycetia; order Pirellulales; family PALSA-1355; genus CAWCAX01. Next base: position 503,698 of record CAWCAX010000004.1, on the reverse strand, counting down.
CTCGATCCGTAAAATCGGTTCGCCGCAAGTTGCCGGGGCCACGATCGTCGAACTATACTAAAGCAATGGTAGTGGAAGGCTTCGCAAGTCCCGCGGAGGACATGAGCATGGTCCGGAGATGTTTTTGCATCGCGATTTTTGCCCTCGCCGCGCTGGCATTTTCCTCTCGCCAGGCGTCCGCTCAATATGGCGGATATGGCATCAATTATGGAGATGTGGTCAGTCCCTATCTGAATTTGCTTGCCGGCGGAGGCGCGGCGAGCGGTCTGCCCAACTATCAGAATCTGGTCCAGCCGATTATCCAGAATCAGCAATCCAATTTCAACAATGCGGCCGGCATCAACCAATTGCAGGGCCAAATCAACGGCAACGGCGGCGGCGGCGGGCGGGCTGGATCCGCGAGTCGTTACTTCATGAACTACTCGCACTACTACATCGGAATCCGGCATTAGCCGGGGCTTTTCGAATCGGCTGCTGGGCCGATCTTTCTGTCGCAGCCGACCATCGGGTTGGCTCTTATGGCACTCCCCCCCAAGTGGCCGTTCGATGGCGACGTTCAGGGCGATCGGCTCGACTGCCGGCTGGCCGCCGTGTTCGATCATCGCGGCGGCGCCTCTGCTGACTGCGGCCGGGTCATTTGCTAGACTGTCGCCGAATTCCTCACAGTAACCGAGCGGCACGCTTCGCTCCTTGACGGCAAAATGGAAGTCTGCGAGGCGGCCACCCGGTGGACGACTTGGCGGATGGTGAGTCCCGCAATGCCCATCCTTCCGGCTGAACCCGACATGTATCCGCCCACGCTGCTGGAGCAGGAAAGCATCGAACCGACGTGGTGGGCCATGTACACGTTGGCTCGCCGCGAGAAAGAATTGATGCGCCGGCTGCGGGCCCTGGAGATTCCGTTTTACGCGCCGCTGGTGTCCCAGCGGACGCGTTCTCCCGCGGGACGGACGCGGCAAAGCTATGTGCCGCTGTTTCCCGGCTATGTGTTCGTGTGTGGTGACAGCGCGGCCCGGGCGGCGGCGCTGACCACCAGTTGCATCTCGCGGACCCTCGAAGTGCCGGACAGCCGCCGGCTGGTACACGACCTGAAGCAGATCCGGCGGATGATCGCCAGCGATGCCCCCTTGACGCCGGAAGCGCGGATCGAGGTCGGGCGGCGGGTGCGCGTGCGGAGCGGCTCGATGCTCGGTCTGGAAGGCACCGTGGTTCGCCGCCGCGGAAAGGATTGGCTGCTGGTGGTCGTGGAGTTTCTACAGCAAGGCGTCTCCGTCCTGTTGGAGGATTTTCAAGTGGAAGCCATTTAGAGCCATGCACATGACACTTTTGGTTACCGGCGGGGCCGGCTTCATCGGCAGCCATTTCATCGAGCGCACCTTGCGCGGCACGGACGCGCACGTCGTGTGCGTCGACAATTACAACGACTTCTACGACCCGGCGATCAAACGCGCCAACGTCCGGGCGTTTGCGGACAATCCGCGGGTGACCATGGTCGAGGGGTCGATCGCCGACAGCGCCTTGATGAACGCGATCTTCCAGCGGCACGCATTCCGGCAGGTGGTCCACCTGGGGGCCTACGCCGGGGTCCGCCCGAGCATCGAGCGCCCGCTCGTCTACGAGGAGACCAACGTCCGCGGCACACTGGTCTTGTTGGAAATCGCCAGAAGTTATCCGATCGAGCGTTTCGTGTTTGCCTCTTCGTCGACGGTCTACGGCCGCGGGGCCCGGGCACCGTTCGAGGAGGATCAACCGCTGGGAGTGCCGATGAGCCCGTATGGGGCCACGAAGCGGGCGGCCGAATTATTGTGCGCGACCTACGTCGATTTGCACCGTCTGCCGGTGGTGGTCGTGCGGCCCTTCAGCGTGTACGGCCCGCGATTGCGCCCCGACCTGGCCATGTCGGTCTTCGCGGAAGCCATCCTGACCGGAAAACCACTCCCCTTGTTCGGCGACGGCTCGATTCGCCGCGACTTCACGCACGTGAGCGACATTTGCGACGGACTGGCGGCGGCGCTGGCCGCGCCGGCCGACATCGCCGGACAAGCCATCAATCTGGGTCATAGCGAACCGGTGGAGATTCGGCGTCTGATCGAATTGCTCGAGCGGGCTCTGGACCGCAAGGCCCAGATCGACTTACGCCCGCAAGTAGCCGGCGACATGCCGCTGACGCACGCCGACTTGTCCAAGGCCGGCCGCTTGTTGGGCTATAGCCCAAAAGTGGCGCTGGCCGACGGGGTCGCCGAGTTTGCCGCCTGGTATAAGGGAAGGATGAAGGCGGCTTGCGGCGAGCTCAGCCGAGCGGAAGGATGAAGGCTGAAAACGGAACGAGGAAGAATGAATATCTTCGTTCATCCTTCATCCTTCCGCTCGGCTGAGCTCGCCGCAAGCCGCCTTCATTCTTTCATTCCACCGTCACGCTCTTGGCCAGGTTGCGGGGCTTGTCGACGTCGCAGCCGCGCAGCACGGCAATGTGATAGGCCAATAATTGCAACGGCACGATCGTCACGATCGGCTGGACGAAATCCTCGACGCTCGGCACCTCGATCACATCGTCCGCCAGATCGGCCACGCGCGTGTCCCCTTCGCAAACGACCGCGATCACCGGGCCGCCGCGGGCTTTGATTTCTTCCAGGTTCGCCGTGACCTTGTCGTAGACCAGGCCGTGCGGAATCACGATTACGCTGGGCGTATGCTCGTCGACCAGGGCAATCGGGCCGTGCTTCATTTCCGCGGCCGGATAGCCCTCGGCATGGATGTAGCTGATTTCCTTGAGCTTCAAGGCGCCTTCCAGCGCCGTGGGAAAATTGTAATTCCGCCCCAAGTACAGAAAGTTGGTGCAGTGCGCGTACTTTTCGGCGATTTGACGGCATTTCGCATCGGTTTGCAGGGCCCGGCTGACCTGGTCGGGCAGCTCCTGCAAGCGTTGGATGATCCGCATGCCGGCATCGAAGCTCAGATTGCGCAGCCGGCCGAAATACAGGGCCAGCATGGCCAGGATCACGCACTGCGAAGTAAAGGCCTTGGTCGAGGCCACGCCGATCTCCGGCCCGGCATGCAGATAGATGCCGCCGTCCGCGGCCTGCGCGATCGAGCTGCCCACCACGTTGCAAATGGCCAGCGTGGGGTGACCTTTGCGCTTCATTTCCTTCAGCGCGGCCAACGTGTCGGCCGTCTCGCCGCTCTGGGTGATGGCGAACAGCAGCGTGCCGTTATCCAGCGGCGGATTGCGATAGCGCAGTTCGCTGGCATATTCCACTTCGACCGGAATCTGGGCCAAATCTTCGATCATGTATTCGCCCACCAGCGCCGCATGCCAACTGGTGCCGCAGGCCGTGAGCACGATCCGGTTGACCGATCGCAGTTGCTGCGGCATCAGGTTCAGGCCGCCGAACACCGCGGTGGCTTCGTCCAGGCTCAAGCGGCCTCGCATGGCGTTGCGAATCGTCTCGGGCTGCTCGAAAATCTCCTTGAGCATGTAATGCGGAAAGCCGTCGAGCTGCACGTCGTTGGCCACCAGGTTCAAGCACGTGGACATCGTGGTTGACCAGCCGCTGCTCGCGATCGATGACCCGCAGCGATCGGCCGTGATCACCGCCAACTCGTGGTCGGCCAGGTAGACGATGCGGTCGGTGTGCCCGGCCAGGGGCGAAGCGTCGCTGGCCAGAAAATGTTCGCCTTTGCCCACCCCCACCACCAACGGACTCCCCTGGCGAGCGGCGATGACCACTTCCGGATGATCGCGAAACAGGACCGCCAGTCCGTAGGTTCCCTGCAATTGAGCCAGCGCGGCGCTGACGGCCCGCACCAGCGGTTCGTAGGGATCATCCTCATCCGTTGGCCCGGCCGGCGACATGCCGGTTTGCTTTTCCAGACAACTGGCGATCAGATGGGCAATCACTTCGGTGTCGGTCGCCGAGCGAAACGCATAGCCCTCTTCTTGGAGACGCTCTTTGATGCGGGCGAAAGTTTTCGATCACGCCGTTGTGAACGACCGCCACCAGGCCGTTGCCGCCGACATGCGGATGGGCGTTGGCGTCGGTGGCCGGTCCGTGCGTGGCCCAGCGGGTATGGCCGATGCCGGTTGTCCCGGCGAGGAAATACCGGCCCAGCTTTTCGGCCAGCGCATCGATCCGGCCGGCGCATTTGACGACCAATAGCTCGCCGTCGCCAACCGTGGCCACCCCGGCGCTGTCGTAGCCGCGATATTCCAGTCGGCGCAAGCCTTCGATCAGAAAATCGACCGCGCCATTAGGGCCCACGTATCCCACGATTCCGCACATGCGATTGTCACTCCTGGAGCGTTTCGGGTTTTGTCCTAAAGGAAAGCCTAGCATGGGCTTCAATGCTTGCAACGAGGCAAAATTGCCGATTTTTTTGAAGTTCGCCCGGCGGACTGATCTTGGTGAAAACCGAACCACCGGGGATAAAAAAGTCGGCTATCGCTGCGACACGGAGCCGCCCCGCAGACACGGCGGCAGCTCACAAACTCTGCAAGTAGGTCGATTTTCGTGACACCGTCGAATTCGCCCCAGTCTGGCCGCAGCAGTTACATCGTGATTCCGGCCCGGCTGGCCTCCACCCGGCTGCCGCGCAAATTGCTGCTGGCCGAGACCGGCAAACCGCTCATCCAGCACACGTACGAAGCCGCCCAGCGTGCCGCACGACCGGCCGGCATCTGCGTGGCGGCCGATCACGAAGAGATCGCCGCCGCCGTCCGCGGCTTCGGCGGCCAGGTGCGCATGACCAGCCCGCTGTGCGCCAGCGGCACCGATCGGGTGGCCGAGGTCGCCCGCCAGATAACCGATGTCGAGATTTTCGTCAACGTCCAAGGAGACGAGCCGGAACTTTCCGGCGCGGCGATCGATCTGGCCGTCGATCTGCTGCAGCGCGATCCGCAAGCCGTGATGGCCACGCTGGCCACGCCGATCCGCCGGCGCGACCAACTCGACGATCCCGCCTGCGTCAAAGTGGTGTTCGACGCGCGAGGACGGGCCCTGTATTTCAGCCGCAGCCCGATTCCCGCATCCGCGGCATTGGGACGATCGGCTGCTCTCGGCCGAGCCACCCACGTTCTATCAGCACATCGGGCTTTACGCCTACCGCCGCGACTTCCTGTTGCGCATTGCCAGCCTGCCGCAAACTCCGCTGGAGAAGCTCGAAAATCTAGAGCAGTTGCGGGTGCTGGAATCGGGATACGAAATTGCGGTCGGCATCGTCGACGAGCCGACCATCGGCATCGATACGCCGGACGACTATCGGGCGTTTGTCGAGCGCAGCCGGAAATGCGCCATTGGCCGAACCCCGCCGAGCGAGAACGTGCATCAATCGGCGAATCGTACCTTTCCGCTCCCTACCTTATCTCCCGTATCCCCTGCTTCATCTCCCTATCTCCTTATTCTCCGACGTTGCATTTCATGCAGACCGTGGATTCCTCCGCCCTCCTTAAACCGGCCTGCCAGCTGTGGTAGACTGGCGGGGGGCTAACATCTTCCGAGGCGCCCGCCAAAAAATCTGCCGTGTTTCCATCCAGGACGGTGAAAAACAGCAAATGACCAAATACATCTTCGTTACCGGCGGCGTCGTCAGTTCGCTTGGGCAAAGGGCTGACCAGCGCCTCGATCGGCATGCTGCTCGAGCAGCGCGGCCTGCGGGTGCGGATGCAGAAGCTCGACCCCTATATCAACGTCGACCCGGGCACGATGAGCCCCTACCAGCACGGCGAAGTCTACGTGCTCGACGACGGCAGCGAGACCGACCTGGACCTGGGGCATTACGAGCGGTTCACGCACAGCCCGCTGACCCGCGACTCGAACTACACGACCGGCCAGATCTATCAGTCGGTCATCAACAAGGAGCGGCGCGGCGAGTTTCTCGGCAAGACCGTGCAGGTCATCCCGCACATCACCAACGAAATCAAGGACTGCATCCACAAACTGGCCGACGACGAGACCGACGTGGTGATCACCGAGATCGGCGGCACGGTGGGCGATATCGAAAGCCAGCCGTTTCTGGAGGCGATCCGCCAGTTTTCGCTCGACGTCGGCAAGCGGAATTGCCTGTATATCCATCTGACGCTGGTGCCCTATCTGAAAGCCGCCGGCGAGCTGAAGACCAAGCCGACTCAGCATTCGGTCGGCCAACTGCGGCAGATCGGTATCCAGCCCGACGTGCTCATCTGCCGCACCGAGCGGCCGCTGAGCCGCGAAGACCGCGAGAAGGTGGCCCTGTTCTGCAACGTGCTCGATCGCAGGCCGTGATCGAAGAGCGGGACAAGGATTTTTCGATCTACGAAGTGCCGCTGAGCCTGGTCGAAAACGGGCTCGACGAACTGATCGTCGAACACCTGGCCCTGCCGGCCGGCAATCTCGACCTGGACGATTGGCGCGACTTGCTGCACACGCTGCGCAATCCGGAGCACGAAATCTCGATCGCCGTGGTCGGCAAATATGCCGAACATCGCGACGCCTACAAATCGATCTACGAAGCGCTCGACCACGCCGGCATCGCCCACCGGCGCAAATCCGCATCCAGCGCATCCAGGGCGAACTGGTCGAAACCGAAGGGCCCGAGCGGCTGCTTGAGCGGCTACGACGGCCTGCTGGTGCCCGGCGGCTTTGGCGAGCGGGGGATCGAAGGCAAGGTCGAGGCGATCCGCTTTGCCCGCGAGCGGAACATTCCGTTCTTCGGCATTTGCCTGGGCATGCAGTGCGCCGTGATCGAATTCGCCCGCAACGTGATCGGTCTGGCGGGAGCCCATTCGACCGAATTCAACAAAGACACGCCGCATCCGGTGATTTGCCTGCTCGACGAGCAGCGATCGATCACCGACAAGGGGGGCACCATGCGGCTGGGGGCCCAGCCGGCTCGTGCTCGATCCGTCGAGCCGAGCGGCGGCCGGCCTACGCGCAGCGAGCAGATTTCCGAGCGGCATCGGCATCGCTACGAGTTCAACAACGTCTACCGCCAGCAGTTCGCGGCCAACGGCCTGCTGGTGGCCGGCACCAGTCCCGACGGTTCGCTGGTCGAAGTGATCGAGCTGCCGGAGCATCCCTGGTTCGTGGCGGTGCAATTCCATCCGGAGTTCAAGTCGAAGCCGACCGCGCCGCACCCGCTGTTTTGCGGCTTCATCGGGGCGGCGGTCGAGCGGCGATTGGCCAAAGGCGGCAGCAGCCAGCGGGCGGTTTGATTGGCTAGCGACGGCCGAAGATCCCCATTCATTGACCCGCGTGCAGCCCCGGCAGTAGGCTCAACTTCGAGCGGCGTCGTAACCGGCGCGTCCGCGGCGGGGTTAAATAGGTCAGGCGGCGTCGCGCAATGTGGTCGGTGCGTGTCACGGGCACTGTTGCTCCAGGTATTGTTCCCGAGGTCTGCCATGGTAACTTCGCGCTGGAAATGCTGCCTGCTTCTGCTGGCCGTGGCGCCTGGCAGTCGCTGGCTCAGGGCGTCAAAAAGGGACGGCAGAATCCAGACCAGCTGCGCGAGAATGCCAAGCAAGAAGCCGTCGATCAACTCGCCGAGCAGGTCTTCAAAGAGGCCGACGGCAATCACAATCACGTGCTTAGCCGCGGCGAATCGGACGGGGCCGAGGAACTGTTGCAGACCGGAATCATGAACCTGGTGCAGCAAGGCGTGCTGGGCGTGCCGCAGCGGCAGCACCCGGGCCAGGGCCGCAACGGCAAAAACCAGGCGCCGGTCCAGGCCCCCAACGGGGCGGCCGTGTTCGGGCGCCCGGCTCGACCGAAAAGAAGAAGGGCAAGGGCATGTCGCTCAACGAGTTCAAGGCCTATGTGCACACCATGGCCCAGCAGGCCGACCAGGAATGGGCAGAAAAACGGGCCGCCCAAATGAACGCCCGCGGTGGCCGGGGCCGAGGCCGGGCCATGCAAAACCTGCAACAGCAACAACAACTTGCCCAATGATCCGCGGCCCGCTTTCGGTCTCGACCCCTGCCATGTCCCGTTTCGTTCACGAGCGTCATAAGCCGGCCGCCGCGCTCGAGCGACCGCGCGAATTGGTCGTGGCCTGCGCCGCCTTGCGCAGCAACATCAACCTGTCGCGGATCGTCCGCGTGGCGAGCTGCTCGGGAATCGACCGCGTGATTGGTTGCGGCAACGCCAAGGTGATCGGCAAGATCGCCCGCGACGGGGCCGATGCGATCCAAATCGACGTGCATCGCACGCTCGCGCCGGTGCTGGAGGAACTAAAGCAGCAAGGTTACCGCCTGGTGGGACTGGAACAGGCCACCGGCTCGGTCAATCTGCATCACTACGCCTTTCAGCGGCGCAGCGGCGCTGGTTATCGGAAACGAACGGTTGGGATTGACCGACGACCTGTTGGCGCTGGTCGAGGACGTCGTCGAAATTCCTGTCTGGGGGCTGCCCTTTAGCTACAACGTGGCAACCGCGGCCACGATGGCGATGTACGAATATTGCCGCCAGTATCCCACGGGCTGAGCCAGGTTACGCTACCTCCGCGGACCGCCGTTGCCGCCGATGTGTATAGTGTGTATAATTGCTAAATGGCCAGCAGCCGTGACATTATCCGTCGCTTGGAGCAGGACGGTTGGATCCTGGTCCGGACAAAGGGCAGCCATCGGCAGTACAGGCACCCGTCCAAGCCGGGGCTCGTCACGATCCCGCACCCGAAGCGCGACCTGCCGCGCGGCACGGTGCGCAGCATTTACCGGCAGGCGGGTTGGGAGCAGCAATGAACGAACATTTTCCGGTCGTGTTGCATAAGGACGCGGAGTCCGATTTTGGAGTGACGGTGCCCGATCTGCCTGGTTGTTTTTCTGCCGGTCGCACGATCGATGAGGCACTCTCCGCCGCCCGCGAAGCGATCGAGCTGCACCTGGAGGGTTTGGCTGCGGAAGGTTGTGCTTTGCCGCATGCCGGTCGCATCGACGATTACCAGGCCCGGCGCGAATATCGTGGCGGTATTTGGGCGATCGTTTCGGTGGCCGCCGATACGCTCCGCGGCAAGGCATTGCGACTGAACGTGACGATGCCCCAGCGCGTCGTGGAAGCCGTCGACCGATATGCCGCCGAGAACGGCGAGACGCGCTCCGGTCTGCTGACTCGGGCTGTTTCGGCGTATCTCGGGCGACAGGAAGGCGAGTCCGCTGCGCGAGCCGACTCGCGACCGCCGCGCGGCAAGCGTGGGGCCGGAAAAAAGTCGAAGGGGTGATACGCTGCCCGCAACCTATGCGCCGCTTGACCGTGGACTGCGGGCCTGCCTAAACTGGTTGGTTTGCCGGCCGCGAAAGTCATTGACCGGCTATGTGTTACGGCCGCCGTGCCCAGCGGCCCAAAGCGGCTTCAACAGCAAAGGAATCGTGCGGTGCCTGTGACTTGCGTGATCGGTTTGCAGTGGGGAGACGAAGCCAAAGGCAAACTCGTCGACCTGCTGACCGAACAACACGATATCGTCGTCCGCTACCAAGGGGGCAGCAACGCCGGCCATACCGTCGTCCGCGACGGCCAAACCTACAAGCTGTCGCTGATTCCCAGCGGCATCCTGACTCCCGGCGTGCAGTGCGTCGTCACCGGCGGCGTGGTGCTCAACCCGGCCAGCATCCTGCAGGAGATCGACGGCCTGCTGGCCCGCGGCATCGAGGTCGGCAAGCACCTGCTGATCAGCGATCGGGCGCACGTGATCTTTCCCTGGCACATCGCCGAAGACAAAGCGCTCGACAAGAGCTGCTCCAGCGGCGAGAACATCGGCACCACGATGCGCGGCATCGGCCCCTGCTACAGCGACAAGGTCGGCCGCTCGCTCGCCGTGCGGCTGGGCGACCTGTATCGCGACGATTTTCCGCAGCGGATCGAGCACATCGTCGACGGCCAAGAACCGCTCGCTCGCCAGTCTGAACGGCAAGGCCGGCCACACCGCGCTCGATCCGCAGGCGGTGCTAGCCGAATACACGGGCTATGCCGAGCGGCTGCAGCCCTACGTCGCCGACACGACGGCCTATCTGCTCGACGCGGTCGAAGCCAACCGGCGGATGCTGTTCGAAGGGGCGCAGGGAGCGCTGTTGGACATCGACCACGGCACGTTCCCGTTCGTCACCAGCAGCAACAGCTCGGGCGCCGGCGTTTCGAGCGGGTCGGGCGTGCCCGGCCGCTGGATCACCAAGATGATCGGCGTGATCAAGGCCTATTCGACCCGCGTCGGCGGCGGCCCGTTTCCGACCGAGCAGGACAACGAGATCGGCCAGCACATTCGCGACCGGGGCAACGAATACGGCACGGTCACGCGCCGGCCGCGGCGCTGCGGCTGGTTCGACGCGGTGGCGGCCCGCTATACGGCCCGGCTGAGCGGCGTCGACTCGCTGGCCGTGATGCTGCTGGACGTGCTGGACGAAATGCCCGAGATCAAGATCTGCACGGCCTACGAGATCGACGGCCGGCGGGTGACCCAGTTTCCCAGCCATGTCGACGATCTGCGGCGGGCCAAGCCGGTGTTGGAAACGCTGCCCGGCTGGCAGCAGGACATCGACCGGCGTCCGCCGGATGGACGATTTGCCGGCCGCGGCCCGCAACTATCTGGCCCGGCTGAGCCAATTGATCGGCCGGCCGGTGGAAGTGGTTTCGGTCGGGCCCGACCGCGAGCAGACGATGTTTTCGCCCGACAGCAAAGCTGCGTGCTCGCGCCGCCCGGCAGCTGACCTGACACGTGCGGCAAGTCGAAGCCTGTCGGAGTGATCGCACAGTGGCCGAGACCGTCGTCAACGTGCCGCCGAACTTGCTGGACGTGCCGCTAGCGGCCCGGCCCCGGCACATTGCCATCATCATGGACGGCAACGGCCGCTGGGCCCAGCGGCAGGGCTTGCCGCGCATCGAAGGGCATCGCCGCGGCGTGGCCAGCGTCCGCCGCACGACCGAAGAATCGTGCCCGGCTCGATATCGAGCAGCTCACGCTGTATTGCCTGTCGAGCGAGAACTGGAAGCGGCCGCGGCACGAGCTCGACTTTCTGATGCACCTGCTCGAGCAATACATGATCGAGGAGCGCACCACGATCATGGAGCAGAACATCCGGTCAGCGTGATCGGCCGCCGCGACGACATTCCCGAGGTCGGTGCAGCGCGAGATGGAACAAGACGATCGCCCTGAGCGCCGGCAACACCGGCATGCGGCTGTGCCTGGCGATCAACTACGGCAGCCGGGCCGAACTGGTCGACGCGCGTGCGGCGGATCGCCCAGCAGGTGCGCGGCGGCCAGCTCGATCCGGCCGAGATCACCGAAGCGACGCTCAGCGACGCGCTGTACACGGCCGGCATGCCCGATCCCGACCTGCTGATTCGCACCGCCGGCGAGATGCGGCTCAGCAATTTTCTGCTGTGGCAGATCAGCTATGCCGAGATTTGGGTCACCGAGCATTGCTGGCCCGAGTTTCAGCGAAGCCGATCTGCACCAGGCGATTCGCGATTACTCGGCCCGCGACCGCCGCTTCGGCGGTCTTTCGCCTCAATAGGAGCTGCCGTTGCTGCGTTGGCGGCTACTGCTGGGGAGCGTGCTGATCGCCCTGTTTGCCGGCGTTTGCTGGCTCGACTTTCACGCCCGCCTGCCCGGCGTCTGGCTCGCGCCGGTGTCGCTGGTCGTGGCGCTGTTGGCCTCGGGCGAGCTGCTGTGGCTGCTGCGGACGGCCGGAATCGAAGCCCAATCGACGACCGTGTACTTGGGCATGCTTTTCAATGGTGAGCTGTTGCTGGTTCCCGCTGCTCTGGCCCGTCCATTGACGTTTGTCGGGCAATGTCGGTTGGCCCGCGGTGGCGTTCGCGGTCTGGGTTCTGATCGCGTTCGATCGACGAGATCGTGCGATATCGACAGCCGGGCGGCGTCACGATGCGACTGGCCGGCAACGACCTTCGCCGCTGGCTTACGTCGGCCTGCTGTTGAGCTTTCTGGTACTGCTGCGCGGTGACTGCCGGCGGGCACGGCCAGGGTATGGTGGCGCTGCTGTCGGTGATTCTGGTCGTCAAGTTGGGCGACACCGGCGCCTACACCGTCGGACGACTGGTCGGACGGCACAAGATGGCACCGCATCTGAGCCCGGGCAAAACGATCGAAGGGGCCGCTCGGCGGCATCGCGGCAGCGATCCTGGCGCCTGGCTGGCGCTGGCGTGGCTATTGCCGCGCGTGGTCGACGACGCCGACCCAGCCGAGTCCGGCGAGTTGGATTGTCGTTCGGCGTGATCGTCGGCGCTGCCGGGATGCTCGGGCGATCTGGCCGAGTCGCTGCTGAAGCGCGACCTGGGCGCAAAGACTCGAGCCCCTGGCTGCCCGGCTTCGGCGGCGTGCTGGACATCGTCGACTCGCTGCTGTTTGCGGCGCCGGTCGCCTACGTTCTGTGGTGGTCTGGGCCTTGCCGGACGTTAGTTAATCTTCCGATGCGGCAAAATTTCATGGCCTGCGCTTGCGCGCACGCTTCGGCGGGCGATGTCCTTCCTAACTGGCGGCAATGCAAGCAGTTGCACCGTCGACTATTTCAGCCGACCTGCGCAGCACGCCGAATGATTGAGTATATTTAATACTGTTGCCCTGGCTCCTCGGCCGGTCGCTCGCGCGGCCGCCCAAACCGAATGTCCGAATCCACGATACCGGTCTCCGACTCCAAGCCTTGCTGGCGCTGTTCGGAACGCGGGACCAACATCTCCGCCAGATTCGGCAGTCGCTGGGCGTCGCCATTTCCAGCCGCAACGATCGGATCCACATCGAGGGCGACGATCAGTCGGTCGCGCAGCGCCACGGAAGTCTTCGAGCAATTGCAGGCCGTCGCCGGCCGCCAGGGTTCGCTCACCCCGGACCAAGTGACCGAAGCCCTCGCCGGCGTCACCGGCGCAAGGGCTGTTCGACCAGACGCCGATCGACGACCTGCACCACGCCGGCCGGACCGATCCGCCCGCGCACCAGCGGGCAAGCCCGCTATGTCGACGCGATTCACCGCCACGACCTGGTGTTTTGCACCGGGCCGGCCGGCACCGGCAAGACCTATCTGGCCGTGGCCATGGCCGTGCAGGCGCTGAAGCAGGAAGTGATCCGCAAGATCGTGCTGGTGCGGCCGGCGGTCGAGGCGGGCGAAAGCCTGGGCTTTTTGCCGGGCGATCTTGCAGGCCAAAATCAATCCCTACCTGCGGCCGCTGCTCGACGCGCTGCGCGAGATGATGGATTACGACCAGATCAAGCGCTACACCGAGCAGGACCTGATCGAGATGATTCCGCTGGCCTACATGCGCGGCCGGACGCTGAACGAAGCGTTCGTCATTCTCGACGAAGCCCAGAACACGACCGTTGCGCAGATGAAGATGTTTCTGACGCGCATGGGTCTGGGCACCAAGATGGTCGTTTCGGGCGACACGACGCAGATCGATTTGCCGGCCCACGCCCGCAGCGGCCTGATCGACGCGATCGACCCGCTTGCAAGGGATCGAAGGTTTTTGCCACGTGACGCTCGGCAACTCGGACATTGTGCGTCATCGCCTGGTGCAGGAGATCGTCCGCGCCTACGAAGAGGAACCGAAGCGGCGCCGCTGAACGGGCGTCTGAACGCGACGGGCGGAAACCAGCAATCCCACGCTTGCCCTGACTCCCAGGAACACGGCGTGGCCGCCGGCTGCACCGATCAGACGCCCGCCGACGGCAATCTCCGCAGAAGACAAGTGATGAACAACGGAACTCGCAAGCGAACGCGATCGGAGCGGGTGGCCGCGCTCGAACTGCCGCCGGGCTTGCTGGAGCGGACCTGGGAATATCTGCAGCGGGGCGACGTGCTGGTGCGGCTGGGACTGCTGCGTGCTGACGGCGCTGCTGCTGTGGCTGATCACCGGCGGCTGGGCGCCGCCGCTTTCCTATCGGACCGGATTATCACGCCGCTGCGCAACATCGTGGCCCGGGTGCATTTCCAAAAGCCGGATCCGCAGCGCACCTCGGAAGCCCAGGAGCGGGCCCAGCGCGAAGTGCGCTCGGTCTACGAGCAGGACAAGGAGCCGCTGGTTCAGCTGCGGGCCGGGCTGCAGAACCAGGTCGCGCGCGTGCTCAAGGTCCAATCGCTGGCCGAACTGGACGACGGCGTCTGGCAGGAATTCTTTGCCGCGCCGAAGCCGGAAGACGCCCCGCCGCCCGGCCGAGGAGGAGAGCAGCATTTCCAGGCCTTCCGCGAGGCTTTGACCGGCGAGGGGGCGCTGAAAAAGCTGGAAAAGGCCGTGGCCGACGCGCATGCTGCCGCTGCGAACAGCACGGCCTGCTCAAGGAACTGCCGCAGGAGCAGAAGGATAGCAATCAGAAGGAAATCGTCGTCTTTCCCAAGGGGCGGCCCGACGACCGCCACATCTTCAAAGTCAGCGACGTGCTGCTCAGAGACGCCGAGTGCGCTGAAAAAGCGGCTCAAGTCGGCCGTCGAGTCGCCGGAAGTGGCCGACCGCGTGTTCGATTGGCTCCGGCCGCAGCTGATTCCCACACTGTCGCTCAACAACGAAGAGACCCGCCGGGCCCGCGACGAGGCCGAACACCGCGTCCACGAAGTCTACACCCCGTTCGAGCCCGGCGACCTGTCGCCCGGGCCGGCCAACCGCTGAACGAAGAGAGCATGGACCTGCTGCGGCTGGAGCACCAGGCGCTGATCAATAGCCTGTGAGCGTCAGCCAGCGGGTGTGCTATTCGCTGGCCACGCTGGGCATGTTCGTGGCGCTGTCGACGTTGTGCGGCGTCTACGTGCTGGGCTACGAACGCAGGCTGATCGACAACATGCGGCAGTTCGTCGTCTTTCTGGCCCTGGTGATCACTGCCGTCGCGCTGCCGATGTTGGCCGGCCCGCGACAATCTGCGGGCCGAGCTGATTCCGCTGTTGCTGTTCGGCATGACGATCTCGATCGCCTATCACCAGGAATCGGCGCTGCTGTTCTCGGCGGCCCTGGCCTTGATCGTGGTGGTGGCGATCGGCCAGGGGCTGAACGAATTCATCATTCTCACGGCCGCCGTGGCCACGGCCATTTTGCTGGTCGGACCGATTCGCAGCCGCTGGAAACTGATTTACGTCGGCATCTGCGTGGGCTGCGTGGCGCTGCTGACGACGATCGGCGTCGATACGCTGGCCGAGCAGCCGTTCTACACGGTGGCTCTGCCCGATGCCCTGCGGTTCGGCCTGTGGTCGCTGTTGGCCGCGATCCTGATGAGCGGCGGGCTGTTGCCGCTGGTCGAGCGATTGTTCGGCGTGCAGACCGACTTGAGCCTGCTGGAGCTGGCCGACATTTCGCATCCGCTGCTGCAAGAATTGGTGCGCCGCGCGCCGGGCACCTACAACCATTCGATCAACGTGGCCTCGATCGCCGAGGCGGCGGCCGAAAGCATCGGACGCCGCGGGCTTGCTGGTCCGCGTGGGGGCCTATTTTCACGACATCGGCAAAATGCTCAAGCCGGGCTATTTCGTCGAAAACCAGGGACAAGACGCCAGCCGCCACGACTCGCTGGTGCCGGCCATGAGCACGCTGATCATCATCGCCCACGTCAAGGACGGCGCCGACCTGGCCCGGCAGCATCACCTGCCCGAGCCGATCCTCGATTTCATCCAGCAGCACCACGGCACGACGCTGGTCGAATATTTCTATCATCGGGCCAATGCGCGCAGCGAGGCCGATCCCGACGGCGGCGAAGTCGAGGAAAGCGCGTTTCGCTATCCTGGCCCCAAGCCGCAAACCAAGGAAGCGGCCGTGCTGATGCTGGCCGACGCGGTCGAAGGGCGCCAGCCGGGCCCTGGTCGAGCCGACGCCGGCCCGGATCGAGAGCCTGGTCCACGAAATCGCCATGAAGCGGCTGCTCGACGGCCAGTTCGACGAGTGCGGACTGACGCTGCAGGAATTGGCCACGGTCGAAGACAGCCTGGTCAAGAGCCTGACCGCCGTCTATCACGGCCGCGTCAAGTATCCCGAACCAGCGCACGGCGTAGCGGGGGCGGCGGATGCGAAGATGATCGGCATTCACGTCTCGGATGAGCAAACGGCGCTGGAATTCGACTCCCAGCGACTGCGGACGGCTGCCCGGCGAATCCTGCCGCGATGCGGGACTGCGCGAGGCCCAGGTCAGCCTGGCGATCGTCGACGATTCCACAATCCATCGGCTCAATCGGCAGTTTCTCAACCACGACTATGCCACTGACGTGCTCAGCTTCCTGATCGAGCGGAGCGCAGACCGGCTCGAGGGCGAGGTCATCGCCAGCACCGACACGGCGATCCGCTCGGCCGCCCAGTACGGCTGGGCGCCCGCCGATGAGCTTCTGCTGTATGTTATTCACGGCACGCTGCACCTGGTGGGCTATGACGATCTTTCGCCCGGACCACTGGCCGAGATGCGCGAGCGGGAGCGGGCCTGCCTGAAGCGGTTTGGGCTGGAACCGCGCTATTGATGGCCGCAACGCGCTGGGGCGCTGAAGAAGATCGGCCTGTCCGATACATCTTGCGGCGTTTGCTGGCGCCCGCGCAAGGCTCTGGTGCGATGAGGCCGGCCTTCTGCGCGGGCAAGTTTGGCAATCTGCTGCACGCACTGGTTTTGCAGACTTTCGGAGGCTTGCGCTGACTACGGGGTCTTCGGGGATGTCAACGCCAGAGCATTGCAAATCAGTTAGAAATTGCTTCCGGCTACTTGACTTTCCTAACTTGGCCGTCACAATGAAGCACTTAATTCGTGAACGTAGTGCCCCCCGCCTTGGAGTCGGATTCCAACGCTGTCCCTGCCTAATCCGATCCGTTGCCATTTGTTGCGTGCCCAGCCGAGTTGGCCGGGCAGCATGTCAGGCTTGGAAGTATCGGTGGTGCGTTTCGACGCCGAGTGCTTTGTTTTTGTGAGGGCGCAGTATTTAGCATCGAATTCGAGGCGTTGTTGGTCTTTTGTGGAGGATATGAGTAATGCGGCAGATGCGGAATGTGTTCGAGGCAATTCTGAAATACGGTCACGATGAAGACTTCGTGCCCGATGACGGTGACGACTTTGTTCCGACGGAAGCTCCGGCCGGATCAAGGCAGAAACTGGACATTCTGGCACAGCGAGTTCAGCAAGGAGCCCCGCTGTGGCATCCCGAAGACCGGCCCGACTATAGCGGTTTGACCGGCGCGGTGCGTCCGCGGGAATAGACGTCCACGGGAGAGGATGCCGCGCGTTTTTTTGACGCTCAAAGCGCCTTCGGCCCGCGTGATGGGCTGGGATCGATCAAACACACATCGCCGTGCCAAATTGGCACGGCGATGTGCGTTTTCTTGTGAGCGTCGTTCAAGACGCGAACGGGTCAGCCCGATCGAGACCATTTGCAGCGCTGGCCGGCTGGCAACAACGAAAAAAGGGTGGCCGCGATCGGCCACCCTCGAAAATCTCTTTTGCCGTCGTTGCGGCAGCTCGTGTTTATGCCTGGGCGTTGATTCGCATCGCTGGCTCGCATCCTGGGCACGCATCGTCGAGCCGGCTGGAACCGATCGATCGACGCGCTAACTTGCGGCTCGAATCGGGCGGGACGTGTCCGGCAGCTTGGCAACGGGCGACCCGTCCGCATCCAGCTCGTCGCGGAGCACCAGGACATCGGCCGGAGCCTCGATTCCCAACCGTACGCGGTCGCCAGATAGCCGCACGACCGTAACGACGATCGAATCACCTAGTCTGATGCGCTCCCTCTCCCGCCGCGACAAAACAAGCATGGGACCCTCCGTGTATGATAAATGAACCAATGAGCAGTGTAACTATGTATACGTATCGCTACGTGGGCGTCAAGCCCGCCTGTTTGGGTCACCGAACATTCCGACGACTTTAGGCGGCAGCGGCTTCCAATCGCGGCGCCTCCACCAACTGAATCTTGCAGAAGCGTTCGCCCGTCGAGCCGTAAAAGAGAATCCGGTTGCACTGGGTCTCCCAAATCGCCGACAACTTTACCGATCGGGGGCCGTGCAAACAAAAATAAATGCCGCAGGGCTTTCCGCCGCGGAGCAGAATCCGCTCCGTTAAGGGAAAGGCACCGCGTTCAAGTTCATTTTGCTGGCACAGAATCTCACCTACAAACTCCCGCAGGTCACTCAGGCTTTGCATCTTATGTGGGCGTGTCAACATCGAACGGAAACGCCTCCTGCTAAGCACGCATTAGTATGCGAGTAGATAATGCGTGCAGGATGGAAGGTCTAGGGTGACTGCCGACAAAGAATGCTATCGGCAATTTATAACGCCGCTCTTCTGGCAGGATGCAAGCTTTCCGTTAGGTTGTGGGTACAGGCCGACCGCATAATCGGAGTCGTTTATTTCTTGAGCGAAAACAACGCAGATTCCTGCGCAAATCCGAAAGCCTGGGAATCGATGTTTCTGCGCATCCTGGAGATCGTTTACATTCTGGAAGCGATCTGCTGTACTGCCGCAATGGACGACGGCTTGACCATGAAACCAGCTCTGAACCGAACGCTCATCACCCTGGCGACTTACAACGAAATTGAAAACCTGCCGGACCTGGTGAGTGAGATTTTCCAGGTGGTTGCAGGAATCGATATTCTGGTCATCGATGACAATTCGCCGGACGGAACGGGGCGCTGGTGCGACGCGATGCACCTCCGCGACGCCCGGCTGATTTGCCTCCACCGTGAGGGAAAAATGGGGCTGGGAACCGCGATCCTGGCCGGAATGAAGTATGCCATCGACCACGGTTACGATCAGGTGCTCAACATGGACGCCGATTTCAGCCACCACCCGCGGCACTTGCCCGCGATATTATCCGGCATGGACGTTTGCAGTGGCGGCCGGCCAACCGACGTCATGATCGGGTCCCGCTATGTGCCGGGCGGGTCGATCCAGGGTTGGCCTTGGCGACGACACTTCATGAGCCGGGCGGTAAACGGCTACGCTCGCACGTTGTTGGGTTTGCGGCCCCGAGATTGTAGCGGGTCGTATCGCTGCTACCGGACGTCCGTGCTCCGCCGGCTCGATTTCGGCGCGGTCCGCTCGGGCGGCTATTCGTTCCAAGAGGAGATCCTATTCCTCTTGAAACGGGCTGGCGCTACGATGCGCGAGACACCGATCACGTTTGCGGACCGGACGCGGGGCAGTTCGAAGATCAGCACCAAGGAGGCGGTGGCCGCCCTGCGCGTTATCTTCACCCTGGGAGCCGGCCGCCTGTTCGGCAGACATGCGGCGACGTTGCCCGGTGTCGGAAATACCGCTTGAGCCGACGGTGACCCCTGCGCACCTTCGGCGCGATTACTCCTGTCACCAGCGAAACATTGCACGCGGGCGAAGGTTGCTTAATGCTGAATGCCGGGTTTGGCCGACAGTGCGTCGCCAGACGGTTTGACCTCGGCACCCAAGCAGCGCGCGATTTGCCGTACGGCTTGCCGCAATCGGTTTTCATTCTCAACCAGCGCCAGCCTCAGATATCCTTCTCCGGCGGGCCCGAAACCGCTGCCCGGGCTGACCGCGACGTCGGCCTCCTCCAGCAATTTCGTGGCGAAGGTCATGGTGTCCAACTGTTGGGTCCAGACCGTGGGGAATCTTGGCCCAGACGAACATTCCGGCGCGGGGCGGTGTGATATCCCAGCCGATTCGTCGCAACCCGTCGCAGAGCACGTCGCGGCGGCGCTGGTAGAGCCGGCTTTGGGCCTCGACGGCCGCATCGGTGTGCCGCAGCGCCATGATGGCGGCGATCTGGATCGGATTGAACATGCCGTAATCGTAATAGGTCTTGATCGTGCCCAGCGCGCGGACCATTTCGGCATTGCCCGCGCAAAAGCCGACCCGCCAGCCGGCCATGTTGTAGCCCTTGCTCATGGTCGTGAATTCCACGCCGACGTCGCGTGCGCCGGGAGCAGCCAGGAAGCTGGGCGGTTGATAGCCGTCGAATGCAACGTCGGCGTAAGCGAAATCGCTGATCACCATGAAGCCATAGCGGCGCGCCAGCTTGACCACGTCGACAAAGAATTCCGACTCGACGGTTGTCGCCGACGGGTTGTGCGGATAGTTCAGGACCAACAGCTTGGGCTTGGGATACAACTGCTGGCAGGTGTAGGCGACATTCGATAGAAACTTCTCGCTGTCGGCGACCTCCAGCGAAATGCAGTTGCCCGCCGCCAGAAACACGGCATACACATGCACCGGGAAATACGGGGCCGGCACGATCGCGGTATCGCCGGGGCCCATCAGAGCCAGGCACATGTGGCTAAAACCCTCTTTCGAGCCCAAACAAACGATGGTCTCGCTGTCGGGATCGAGCCGCACTCCATACTTGCGTTGGTACTTGCCGGCCAGTTCGCGCCGCAAGTTGGTGATTCCCACGGCCTTGCTGTACCCGTGATTGCGTGGATCGCGGGCGGCCTCGGCCAGTTTTTCGATCACCAGTTCTTCGGGCGGGTCGGACGGATTTCCCATACCCAGATCGATCACGTCATCGCCGGCGCGGCGTTTTTGATATTTGATCGCGTTGATCCGGGCGAAGAGATAGGGTGGCAATCGCTTGACGCGTTCGGCGACCTCGATCTTGAAGGGCGCGAGATTGTCCGCCGGATTGTGTTCTTCGTGCTCGTGGCTCATCGCGCGCCTCAAAAAACGGCTCTCGACCAATCGACCGGGGGGAGCTTTCAAGATAACCGCCCGCCTGCGGTAAGCCAACGCCACTGAAGCGGCGGCTGCGGCGGGGCGCTTAAGATAATCGTCGCGGCAGGAGGTTCGGCGCGGCCGGTGCCCGGTTGAGCCTGATGAGCACATGATCGTGGGCGGAGGGCCAGCCGGTTCAGCGCGTCTTGGTGCCGGATTTGCGCATCAGCTTTTCGGCAGTCTCTTTGTATTTCTCGTCGGGGTCGACGGCGACATCGGCGACGGGCTTGGTTTTGGGATGATGGAGCGTGCCGGCCAGGTAATTGTCGACTTCGCTGCTATCCTGCAAGCGCTCGAATTCCTTGGCCATGGCCATGCGCTGCTTCTTTTCGTGCAGGTCTTCGTAGATGTATTTGCGAGCCTCTTTCATGTCGATCCGGACCGGATCGGTGAAGCCCTCGCAGTACAAGATGACGAAGTTTTCACCCAACTGCACGACACCTGAAATTTCCCCCGGCTTGAGCTGAAAGGCCTCGCGCTCGAGCACTGGTTGACCACCATGTTTGGCAATCGGAGGCACCTCGCCCAGCAGGGCTGCGCTGGCCGAATCGATCGAGTACTGCTTGGCGAGCTTGCCGAAGTTTTCCAGGCTGGAATCGTCGCGGGCTTTGTCCCAGACTTCCTGCGCTTTGCGCTGGTTGTTGAGAATAATCGCGCGGCACCGCGCGCGGGGACCGTAATTGGCTTCGTAGCCTTTCTTCAAATCCTCATCGGTGATTTCCACCTTCTCGCCGACGATCTTTTTCAGCGCCACCGAGGGCCAGACCGCGTCGGCCAGGTAGATGTCGATCGACACCTGATCTTGCTTGAGGACCATTTCGAGCCAAGCTTTGACGTCCGCCTCGCCACTGGGTTTTTTCTGGCCCATGGCCAATGCCGCGCGAGCCACCTCGGCGTCGAGATCGGCTTTGGTGACGGACAGTTTGCGTTTTCGCAGGGCTTGTTCGAGCAGCTTGTGATCGAGCAATTTCTCGAGCACTTCGGTGCCGTGACGTTCGATGCAGGCTTCCGCCAACTCGCGGACCGTGATCCGCCGACCGTTGAGCACTGCCGCCACGCCAGGCGCTTCTTTTTCTTTGCTCGGGTTTCCAAAGACAGTCTCGACCGACGACTGCTTCTCGAGCTCGTCGAACTTGTCCTTAGCCACCTTGCGAAGCTTGCGCTCTTTGAGCGCTTCGACGATCAACGAATCGGCATGGTCGCGATCGACCTTGGTCGCCGCGAAGCGGCCTTCGCACTTGAGAATCACGAATTGATTTCCGAGCGCGATGACCGGCGAGATCTCGTCCACTTTCAGGCTGAAGGCAGCCTTCTCGAAATTGGCATCGCCCATGTAACGGCGAATCGGCGGCATCATTCCGCCGGCGCTGGCACTGGCCGAATCTTCGGAGTATTTGCGAGCCAGGGCAGGAAACTTGTCGGGTTCGGCCAAGGCCTCGGCCCGGACGCGGGCCATCTCTCTGGCATTGCTCATGACGATCAGACGGGCTTTCACGCCCGGTCCGAACTGACTCTCGAACGCCTCGTCAAGTTCCTGCTTGCTGACGGTCAATTCCGAGGCCGAAAGCTTGCGCAGCGCCAATGTGGGCCAGATGATGTCGTGGGCGTATTGGCTGCGCTTGATGCCGCGCTCTTTCTGCAGCAACTTGATCCATTGATCTTTGGGCAGCTTGAACTGCTTGGCCATCCGATCGATTTCGTCCTCGACCTCCTGATCGGTGACCACCACGTTGTGTTTGCGGCAGTAGTCGGCGATCATCTCCTTGTGCACCACGCTGTCGAGCACCTCGGCTCCATAGCGTTTCAGGCATTCTTTGCCCAACTCGTCGCGCTTGACGTCTTCGCCATTGATGACGGCCATCAGTTCGGGCTTTTTCTGCTCGACGGCTTGCGGTGCGCCCCCAGGGGGCCCTGCCGGTTTCTTAGGGGGCGAGGTCGGGGGCGCCGCCAATGCCGCCACAGTCAAATGGCAGCAGACGGCCAAGGCAATCAGAGTCGAAATCGGCCGTCGAGCGCCGAATTCGGGACGGCGGCCGCGGGAGTACTTCGGCAAAAAATCGCGGCACATGTCGCTACTCCGTTAGTCCGTGTGCAACAGCCCGAGGCGCAGAGTGGGCCGGGGCCGTCCTGGCCCATCGGGGAGGCGGAATATAGAGAAGAAGGCGGGATCGGGTCAAGGCGAATGGGGCTGCTCAAATCCTTACAATCGGATGCCTCGGCTGGCCTGTCGTAACGCTGGCGACTGTGGCGGGAGTGCGCTGACAGCGAGATCGCCGGCCTCGAGGTCTGGGGCCATCTGCAAACACGAGCTGGCAAGGGCGGGTCGCGACGATTAGGCAGGAATTGCAATCGCCTGCGGTGGCATAGAGCGACTTTGCGAAAGATTTTCCGCCCATTGACTGGACTTGGACTGAAGTTGACCTACTTTTCAGTTAGAACACGCTGAGCGGCGCCGGGCGTGGCAGGTTCTCACTTCGTTACCGGATAGCTTGTTGCTAGATCCAATCCCGTTCCGGCGGGGCTTACTAGTCATTTCGCTTTGCCTTGTGCAATTGGAGGATTCTGTGAAGAATCTGGCCCTGAAGATGCGCCAATTTTTGGCGTCGGAAGACGGCCCCACCGCTGTCGAATACGCTGTGATGTTGGCCCTGATCGTGATCGTTTGCTTGACCGCCATTCAGACTGTCGGTACCAACGCTAAAACGACGTTCACCAACATCGGTAACTCTTTGGCAAGTGGCGGTGGCAGCTAACCGCTCCATTTCCACCCCAACTCCGGGTTTCCGGCAATCGACGGGCCGCCGAAGTCAAACTTCGGCGGCCCGCTTCGTTTTTGGGCCGGCCGCCGAGCGGTCGTGGTTGCAACGCAAACCGCCAAAATCCCGGATTCGCTTTGGCATCCGCCGTTCCAAAGCCAATTTTCCTGAATTCGTTCGGCAATCGCCGCCGAATGGTTTGATCCTGCCCTGAAGCGGACCAATCCAAGGCCCATGTTTTGGCCCCGCGCCTGCGGCTTTACCGTCGGTTCGCCGACGCTTCGCGGGCTGTTATCCTGCCTGGAAGCCTTTCAAGGCCGCGTCCGGTATCGCTTGAGGGATCCGCAGTTGTCGGTTCCCCGCCGCGACCATTTGTGGGCGAATTAAGAGCCTATCCGAGAACCGTCTCGGAGAAGGAGACTACCCCATTTTACCCCGAGGACTGCGCGAAATTGGGATGGACCCCGGCGGTTCTCGGATGGGATCTACGTCGGACGCGACCGATCACCGCCACCGGCCCGGATGTTTTCAACGGGGTCGAATTGCTGAATTTGGGCTAGAAACGGGTCAGCGAACCGTGCGAACGTCGGCATCCGGCGAGCCGCGTCGGCGGTTTTATCAGGCTCAAGGAGGCCGCTGCCGATTATCCGGTTTGAGCCGCCGTCGGCCTGCGGACGAGTCGGTTTGACCCCCATTTCCAGACCGCCGGAAAGTGAAACAAGCGGTTAATCTGACGGTCAAACACTTGACATATTTCCGGCGGGCAGTGAGGATGATACTTGCTGCTGTGGGAAGTGCGGGTTCGGCTCAGAGGCCGATCCGAGGGCACTTCAAAAGCGTTTGCCCATAGCCGTTTAGGTCGGCGAGGCGGGATTGCCTTGCAATCGGGGTGGGCCACTTCCGCCTGTCCGGCACGGATGCCGCGCGGTGGCATTGCGCCACCGCAGTTGCAACTGCTTTGCCAGACGCGAACCCCCTTGGCGGACTCGCACCCATCTGGCTGTTTTCGCGGCAGTTGACACCGGAAGGGGGAGGAGCCGAATTGTTTCACGTTGGCAAGGTCGACTGCCACCGACAAGAACGGAGTGCGCGCGGCTTGCTCTCTGCGGTTGTTTGGATTCCTGGTTCCCCGGCATCTTGATTACCAATCCCCGACAAAAGAGAATGAGACAGGCTAGTTCTAGCGCAAATCATCTGGGTCACGCACCTTTGATACACCGCCGAGACGTGCGAAACGAATTTGATTTGAATTGCTGTCGACCGTGCTTCGGCGGCGCCGGCATTTCCAGGCGTCGTTGTGGTATGATGCGATCATGCCCGAGCCGAAAGAATCAATTCCCCGCGTTGCGATTTCAGTCGGGCGCCGCTCGCATCGGGAGATGGATGAACGAGCATGAAGTTTCAGGGTGCTGTTCAAGCACCAGCTTTTCCCTTTCTATTTGCCTTGATTCGCAGCCGTCAATTCTTAGCCGTCAAGATTAATTTGCAGCAGGTTCGAGATTCTTCCCGGCACACCTGTGATGACGCCCAGAGACGAGTGACCATAGCATGGCTGAACCGTTACCAGACTCGGAAGGTGCCCAAGCGTCGCGAACAACGCTCTCGGTGCCTGCTCAGCACGGCGCGCCCTCCGCGCCCGCGACGCTGGCAGAAAACGGCGCTCGGCCCGCTTGGTCGGATTTAGATGGGGATCTCGGTCGCCGTCGCCCGGCGAGCGGCACGAATCTTTCTGGTCTGCTGCATGGGTTGCGGCGACATTGGGTTCTGGGGTTGGTGTCGGCGGTTATTTTTTCCGGCGGTGCGGCGACCGGAGCCTGGCTGTGGTTTACACCGGCATTCTCGGCGTTCACGATTTTGCGCGTCGCGGCTACCGAACCGAAATTCCTTCTCGATACGGTTGATAGCCGCCAACAGGCGAACTTCGAGATTTACAAACGCACGCAAAAGGAACTGATGCGCAGTCGATTTGTGTTGAACGCTGCGCTGCGGGCACCGGAGATCGAACGGCTGCCGGCGGTGCGCGAGCAAACCGACGCGGTCACCTGGATTGAGAAGGGTACTTACGTCGATTTCCCCGGCGAAGCGGAAATCATGCGAATCACCTTCAGCGACAGCAATGCCGAGACCGCGGCGGCGATCGCCAATGCGGTCACGAAGGCCTATATGCAAGAGGTGGTCGATGTGGAACGGCGCCACCGCATGGACCGGTTGAACACGCTGGAAAAGGTTTTCAACGACGCCGACGATAAAATGCGGACCAAGCATGCCGAACTGAGGCGCCTTGCCGACAGCCTGGGCACAGGCGATGGCAATGCCTTGTCGTCCAAGCAGCAAATCTCGTTGCAGCATTTCGCGACCTTGCGAGGAGAGCATACGAGACTGCAGTTCGAATTGATGCGGGCCAAACTATCGTTGGCGGCGCTCGAGGCCGATCGCAAAGACCCGGGCGGACCCGCCGAAACCGAAGAATCCGGCGGTCTCGACGAGGAGACCCTCAATAATTACGTCGAGGCCGCTCCGGAAATCGCGGCCCTCATGTCGCGTCTGGACGGTATGCGGCGCTCGCTGGCGTATAACGAAACGGTGATGGTCAATGACAAGCACCCGCGACTGAAAAAGCAACGCGAGGAATTGGCGCAGGCGGAAAAGGACTTCCAGCAGAAGTACAGCAAGGTAAAGGTACAGGTTCGCAAGGATCTCACTCGCAAGGGTGTGCGTGGGCCAGCTTCGGTTGTTGACCCCAATGCCACGCTGCGGAACCAGGTGACCGTGCTGACCGCCCAGGAACAAAGACTGGCCGAAGACGTGGAGAGGCTTTCTAAAGAGGCCGATTCGATTGGCCGGTCCTCCATCGAGGTGGAAATGATGCGCGCCGAGATGAGGCAAATCGAGCGCTTGAGCAGCGAACTCGCAAACGAAATCGAAGCGTTGCGTGTGGAATTGCGATCGCCGTCCCGCGTCATCGAACTCCAGGCGGCCGATGTGCCGCGCACCCGAGATACCGTCGGACGCATTCGTACCACGTGCATCGCGGGTTTGCTCGGTTTTCTGCTGCCGTTCCTGACCGTCTCGTTGTGGGACTCGCGGGCACAGCGCGTCAATACGGCTTTTGAAATCGCCGACGGTCTCGGAATGCGAATTGTCGGCGCTCTGCCCGTGTTGCCGGCGCACGCCAAAAGCTCTCCAAGGAGGGCAAGCCGTTGGTGCCGCATTTGCAAGGCATGCTTCGCGAATCGTTCGACGCATTGCGGACGACACTCATTCGGGGTGTCGATGGCCAGGCGGGCCGCGTGGTGCTGGTGACCAGCGCCTTGAGCGGAGAGGGCAAGACCACCTTGTCCACGCAGCTAGCGTTCAGCTTCGCCCGCGCCAACCGTCGCACGTTGCTGGTCGATTGCGATCTGCGCAGGCCTGCGGTACACCGAATCTTCGGTCTGCCCCGCGAGGGCGGGATCAGTGAAGTGCTGCGTGGGGAAATGGTGCTCGCCGATGCCGTGCGTGCGACGCTGACCCCCAATCTGTGGGTCCTGACGGCGGGAAGTTGCGATCAGCAGGCCCTGTCGGCCCTGGCCCAACGGCAGATTTTTCTGGGCGAGTGTTTCCAGAAGATGCGGGAGGACTTCGAGTTCGTCATTGTCGATTGCTGTCCCGTGCTACCGGTCGTCGACACCATGCTTATCGGCCAACACGTGGATGTGGCGGTACTTTCCGTGATGCGCGACGTGAGCCAGGTTCCCCGCGTCGACGCGGCGAACCGCCGGCTGGCGGCAATGGGTATTCGCGTGTTCGGGGCCATTGTTACCGGAGCAACCGACGCCGTGTACTACAACCATGAATATCATGAAGAGTTGAGCGTCTAAGGGCCGGGGCGGCACCGGAGCAAAAGCAGCGGAGGCGACAGGGTCCGCGGAGGCGACAGGGTCCGCGGAGGCGACAGGGGGGCAGGAGTTGCGGTTCCCACAACACCGGCGATGAGCAGCATGCTTACAATACTAATCGTGGCGATGATCGCGGCCGGGCTGATTAGTCTGGCCGTCACTCCCGGAGTGCGCCGTGCCGCGATGCGGCTCGATTTGATCGACCACCCGGATATGCACCGCAAGTTGCACCGTGGACCGATTCCCCTAGGCGGAGGGGTGTCGATTCTGATTGCCATGCTGACGACGCTGCTGGTCGTGCCGCAATTGTTAGCGTTTGACGACCCGCGGCTCGCCGTGCCGATCACGGATTTGCTGCCGCTCGCCGCGGCCGGCATCAGCATTGTGGCCGTCGGCTTGGTCGACGATCGCTTTCATTTGCGCGGGCGTCAGAAGCTCGCAGGTCAACTTCTGGCTGCCGCCTGTTTAGTGGCTGGGGGGCTTGTCGTTCGCAGCCTGCATTTGTTTTCACTCGACATCGAGTTGGGAATTTTGGCGGTGCCGTTCACGATATTTTGGCTGGTTGGCGCCATTAATGCGCTCAATCTGATCGACGGCGTGGATGGGTTGGCGACGAGCGTGGGCATGGTCTTGAGCGCGACCATCGGCGCTATGGCCCTGATGAACGGCCATTATTTTTCGGCCTTGGTGGCCTGCACGTTGGCCGGATCTTTGGCGGGGTTTCTCCGCTTCAATTTTCCGCCGGCGAAAATGTTTCTCGGTGACTCCGGCAGCATGTTGATTGGTTTGACATTGGGCGCCATGGCAGTTCGCAGTTCTCTCAAAGGACCCGCCACGGTGGCTTTGGCTGCCCCGATCGCGGTTTGGGCCATTCCAATTCTCGATTCGGCTGCGGCGATCGTGCGGCGCAAGTTAACCGGCCGTAGCGTATACGCGACCGACCGCGGTCACTTGCATCATTGCCTGATGGCCAAGTTCGGTAGCAGTCGGCGCACCTTGGCCTGGATTGTCGCTTGCTGCGTGGTGACGTCGGCCGGTGCGCTGGCAACCGTGCATGGGAATAGCGATCTTTACGCGGTCTTGAGTATTGGGGCAGTGACGAGCGTGCTCCTGACGACGCGACTCTTCGGCCACGTCGAGGCGCGGCTATTGGCCAATTCGCTCAAGACGACGAGCCTGGCCCTGCTCGATCCTCGGAATCGAGTCAAGTCGCCGACCGATTCGATCCGTTGGCAAGGATCGGCGGACTGGGACCTTCTGCTGAACTCGCTGGTCGAGATGGCCGACAAATTCAACCTTTGCCGCGTGTGGCTCGACGTCCACATGCCGGCCGCTCAAGAGGGCTACCGCGGCTCGTGGCAGCGCCCTTCGTGTGCCCGGCAGGACGAGCTATGGAGAACCGATTTGCCGTTACTTTGCGGCGATCGGCCGATCGGCCGGTTGACGATCGAAGGCGAGCATGGCGGGCTGTCGGTATGCCAGTTGATTGAACTTCTCATGGGCGTCGTGCAACCTTTCGAGGAGCGTTTGGCGGCAATCGCCGCGAAAAATCCCGGCGAACGCCCCCTGTCGCAGGAACATTCCGTTCAGCCGTCGGTTGCCAGCGCGCCGCGAGTCGCCGCCTCGGCCTGAGAGACTGGCAGGGGTCAGCGGACTTCGGTTTGAGTTCCTAGCCTGGCTCGGAAATAAGGTCACCAGATGAGGGTCGTGTCGTGATGAGTTCCGTCCGTTTGCTGGTGGTGGTCGCATTGATCGTCGGGACCCAAGCGGGTGTCTACCTGATCGATCGCGGTTGGACGCCGGCGCCGGCCCGGCTGCCGGATTTCGATCCGCAGCAGTGGCCGTTGGTCCTGGGGAATTGGCAAGGCCAGTCGACGCCGGTCGAATTGACCGGCGGCGCCAAGCCCTGCGGTAATTGGCTGTATCGCAACCCAACCGGAGACCAAGTCAGCCTGCTGATCGGAGTCTGGGATAAATATACCGTTGTGCTGCCGCACACGCCGGAATATTGCTATCCGGCAGCCGGCTGGAAACTGGCGAGCCAGAAAGAAGTCGAGGTGCCCGTCGAGAATCAGCCCGCGATCACCGCTCGCATTTTATACTACGAGCGTGACACCGAGCGCGTTGCGGTGATGTTCTGGTATCACTTCGGCGACCAGATCTTGATCGAGCACGAGCAGCTTCGGAGCATGCAGCAAGTGCTTCGGGGGAAGGTCTCGGAGTTACCGCCGGCCATCAAGGTCATGTTGCACACGAGCGCCTTTGATCCCGACGCGGTCGATGCTCGGTTGACGAGCTTTGCCAGCCTGGTGGCGGCCAGGACAACAAAGATCCACTAGACCCGCGGCGACATCTCCCCGTCCTCAGTCGCCCCGCCAACATCTCTCACCTCTCCTGCCCGCCGATGTTGCGCCGAAGTGTTCCTGCCACCGACGAAGCGTCCGCAGCGGCCCCGCGCGTGCGTCCCCGAGTGCTGTTCTTCAATCGTTCTTATTGGCCTGACGCGGAAGCGACCGGTCAGTTGTTGACCGAGCTTTGCGAAGACCTGGCTCCGGAGTTCGCGGTCACGGTTTTTGCCGGCCAGCCCAATCAGAATCCCGACGAGACGCCGTTTCGCCGCCGTGGGCTCGAAATACGCAGCGGCGTGGAGATCCGCCGAGTGCCGCACACCGGCTTCAGCAAGCTCTCTCTCTGGGGGCGGGGTGTCAATATCGTGAGCTATCTTTTCATGGCGGCGGCGGCGGCGATGTTTGGTCCCCGGCCGAGTATCGTCGTGGTCGAGACCGATCCGCCGCTGCTGTGCCTGCTGGGCGCCGTGTTGCGATTCAGGTTCCGCTGCCGCCTGATAATTTACTTGCAAGACCTTTACCCGGACCTGGCCGTGGCCTTGGGCAAAGTGCGGCCGAGTAGGTCGGTGCGGCTGCTCCGCCAATTGCTATTTAGCGTGTATCGACGGGCCGACAGGATCGTAGTCTTGAGTTGCGACATGCAGCGAGTTCTTGTCGAGTCGGGCGTCAGCGCCGAGCGCATCACTTGCATTCCCAATTGGGTCGATACCGCCCACGTTCGGCCGATCAAAAAGGACAACGCACTGCGTGCACGGTGGAATCCGGAAAACCGGTTCGTCGTAATGTATTCGGGCAATATGGGGCTTTGCCAAGGGCTCGACGACATCGTCCGCGCTGCCGACTTGCTGCGTGGCGAATCGGAAGTCCTGTTCTTGTTCGTCGGAGACGGTTCCAGCCGAGAGCGACTCCAGGCGCAGGTCGCCCAGTCGATTTTGACGAATATTCGCTTTCTGCCGTACCAGAGCAAAAGCGAACTCGGATGCAGCCTGAGTGTGGCTGATTTGCATTTGGTGCCCGTCGACTCTCGGGTTTACAATTTCTTGATGCCCAGCAAGTTGTATGGCGTGTTGGCCTCCGGGACTCCGCTGCTGGCGATTGCGCCCCTTCAGAGCGAGTTGGCCGAAATGACTCTCGAAGCACAAGTTGGCCTGGCAGTGGCGCCGCACCAGCCGCATGCGTTGGCCGACGCAATCCGCTGGTGCGTCAACCATCGCGCCGAGATCGATGAAATGGGAATCCGAGCCCGCCGATTGGCCGAAGATCGTTTCGATCGCCGGCAGGTGACGCGCAAGTTTTCCGCGCTGTTGGTGGAGACCGGCAATTCGCCACGCGACCGCGCGTCTGCGGCCGGCGTAGTGCCTACGACCGCATCTTCCCTGTAGAACCCCCGAGACACGCATGAGCGCGCTTAAAGATCGACGAATCCTTGTTACGGGGGGCGCCGGCTTCTTGGGCCGTCCTTTGTGTCGCATCCTGGCACGCATGAATCCCTTGTCGGTAAGTGTGCCACGGAGTCGCGAGTATGATCTGCGGCTGCAGCCGGACGTGCGACGGCTGATCGAGACCACTCGGCCGCAAGTCGTGATTCATTTGGCAGCCGTGGTCGGCGGCATCGGCGCCAATCGCGAGAATCCGGGCCGGTATTTTTATGACAACGCCATCATGGGAATCCAGTTGATGGAAGAGTGCCGTCTGGCCGGGGTGGAAAAATTCGTCGCGCTGGGCAGCATCTGCTCTTATCCAAAGCATACCCCGGTGCCGTTTCGCGAATGCGATCTGTGGAACGGCTACCCAGAGGAAACCAACGCGGCCTACGGCCTGGCGAAGAAGATGCTGCTGGTTCAAGCCCAGGCCTATCGTCAGCAATACGAGTTCAACGCCATTACGCTGCTGCCGGTCAATCTTTATGGTCCCGGCGATAATTTCGATCTGGGCTCGGGCCATGTCATTCCGGCGCTGATTCGCAAGGCCATCGAAGCCCGGGACGCGGGCGCGGACCACATCGACGTTTGGGGGACCGGCAGCGCTTCGCGTGAATTTCTATTTGTTCGCGACGCCGCGCGGGGGATTGCCCTGGCGGCCAACGAGTATGGGTCGGCCGAGCCGGTGAACCTGGGTTCCGGCGAGGAAATTGCCATTCGCGACCTGGCGACCATGATTTGCGATCTGTGCGGCTTCGGCGGCACTATCCATTGGGATGCCAGGCAGCCGGATGGCCAGCCGCGTCGTTGTCTGGACACGACTCGAGCCAGAGACTCGTTCGGCTTTCAGGCAACAACGGCGCTGCGCGACGGGTTGGCCGAGACGATCGCCTGGTACGAACGGCACCGCGACGATCCGGCCGCCGATCAAGCGGCAAACGTCGATACTTCCAGCCCTGCCTTGTACCCCTAGTCAGTTTCCGAATCGCGCCGGTGGCCCGGTCCGTTAATCGCCTAAGAGAAAGCATTTTCATGAAGCCATCACCGCGGCGTGCACTGATCACCGGCATTACCGGCCAGGACGGCTCCTATCTGGCCGAGCTCCTGCTGGAAAAAGGCTACGAGGTCCACGGCATCGTGCGCGCGGGCCAGTTCGTTCAATACCGGACGCTTGGCGCATCTGTATGAGGATCCGCATGAACGCTCAACGCGCTTCGTCTTGCACTACGGCGACTTGATGGATGCCAGCCGGCTGACCAACCTGGTGCTCGAAATCGAGCCCTCGGAAATCTACAATCTTGCCGCGCAAAGTCACGTGCGCGTCTCGTTCGACGAGCCGCTGCACACGGTGGACGTCGTCGCGCTCGGTACGTTGCGACTTTTGGATGCGGCCAGGCTGCTGCAGAAGCGTCTCCCGGTCCGATTCTATCAGGCTTCGTCCAGCGAAATGTACGGCGGCGTCTACCAGGTCGCGCAAACCGAAACGACCCCATTTCACCCGCGCAGTCCTTATGCCTGTGGAAAGGTCTATGCCTTTCATCAGGTGGTGAATTATCGCGAAGCCTACGGACTCTTCGCTTGTAACGGCATCCTGTTCAATCACGAATCGCCGCGGCGCGGCGAGACGTTCGTGACGCGCAAAATCACCCGGGCGGCGGCTCGCATCGCGCTGGGACTGGAGAGCAAACTTTACCTCGGCAACCTGGATGCCAAGCGTGATTGGGGATTTGCAGGTGACTACGTCGAGGCCATGTGGATGATGCTGCAACACGAGCGGCCCGACGATTATGTCGTGGCCACCGGAAGCAGCCATTCGGTGCGCGAATTCCTGGAGCTGGCCTTCGACCGCGTCGGCCTGCGTTGGGAGGACCATGTCGAAATCGACCCGCGCTATTTCCGGCCGTCGGAGGTCGATCACCTGCTGGGTGACGCTAGCAAGGCCCGGGCCACGCTCGGCTGGGCTCCGCGCACGTCCTTCGAGGAACTGGTCATGCTCATGGTCGACGCGGATCTGCAAGCCGAATCGATCCGCGCCGACGGCACTCCGCTGCCGACCCGCGACGGCGACGCGGTTACCACCCTGCCGGCCGCGGGATCGGTCGATGCGGCAGCACCGCGCGTGCGGCGCAAGGTGACGCCGCGCTGACGCGATTCGGCAAGGCATTCGTTTGGCACCGGATTGGGCGATATCGCCGTGAACGTCCGATGGACGGACAGATTTGTATGACCGAATTGGCTTCTGAAACGACAGTCGGGCGGGAACAGACATCCGCGTCTTCGCTGGCAGACAAATCCTTCGCAGCGGGAGCCACCGCGCCGGTTCGCATCGTGATTGAACCGACGGCCGGTTGGAACCCCCTCAACCTGGCGGAGGTGTGGCGCTATCGCGATCTGTTGGCGCTTTTGATCCGGCGCGATTTTTCCACTCGATACCGGCAGAGTGTCCTGGGCGTTGGTTGGGCAGTCATCCGGCCGGTCCTATCGGTGCTGGTTTTCACTGTGGTTTTCGGCATGGTTGCCAGACTTCCTTCGGACGGAATTCCATATCCACTGTTCAGTTTTGCGGCGATGATGCCCTGGCTTTACTTCTCGACGGCCCTGGCAAACGCCACCAACAGCGTTGTCAGCGGGAGTTCGCTGTTGACCAAGGTCTATTTTCCCCGGATCGTCCTTCCGCTGGCCAGTGTTGCCTCGGGCGTGGCGGACTTGGCGATCCAGTTCGTCTTGTTAATCGGCCTGATGCTTTGGTACGGCATAGCGCCGACCTGGACCGTGCTGCTGGTACCCCTGTTCATCCTGGAATGCATGATCGTCTCGCTGGCCTTAGGCTTGTGGCTGACCGCCCTCAACGTGAAGTATCGCGACATTGGACAACTCGTGCCGTTCGCGATCCAAATCTGGATGTATCTGACCCCGATTATCTATGCCAGCAGCATGGTGCCAGTGCGCTTTCGAGCTCTCTATAGCCTCAATCCCATGGTGGGTGTGACGGACGGATTTCGTTGGGCGATGCTCGGGCTCACGGCTCCGGACTGGTTCATGCTGGCGATTTCCTGGGGCGTGGTCTTCCTGCTGCTGATTAGCGGGCTGTACTACTTTCGCCGGGTCGAGATCACGTTCGCCGACATCATTTGACAAGCATTTGACAAACGGCGCCGCCCCCTAGACCCAAGATTCAACCGATGCCGCCCGCAATTCGTGTCGAACATCTTAGCAAGCGCTATCAGCTCGGTCTGACCCACGCCGGTTCGATCCGTGAATTGTTGAGTCGCGCCACGGATCGATTGTTGGGCCGTAGCCAGCAGCCACTGCCACACGAACCGGCCAAGTTGAACGGCCGTGGCCCACTAGGGGCCGGGGAGGGCTACTTCTGGGCCCTCAATGACTTGTCATTCGAAGTCCAGCCGGGCGAGGTGATCGGCGTCATCGGCAGCAACGGCGCCGGCAAGAGCACCCTGCTGAAAATCCTCAGCCGGATCACTTCGCCTACCGCGGGCCGCGCCGAAATCAACGGCCGTGTGGCCAGCCTGCTCGAAGTTGGCACCGGATTTCACCCGGAGCTGACCGGCCGCGAGAACGTGTTCCTCAATGGCGCCATTCTCGGCATGACCAAAACCGAGATTCGCAGCAAGTTCGACGAGATCGTCGGCTTCGCCGAAATGGAAAAGTTCATCGACACGCCGGTGAAACGCTATTCGAGCGGAATGTACGTGCGTTTGGCGTTCGCCGTCGCCGCTCACCTGGAACCCGAAATCCTGATTATCGACGAAGTTCTGGCGGTCGGTGATTCTCAATTCCAGCAGCGGTGCCTGGGTAAGATGGACCAGGTTGCTCGCAACGGCCGCACGGTGATCTTCGTGAGCCATAACATGAACGCGGTGGAAACGCTGTGCCCCAGTGCGCTGGTCTTGCGAAACGGCAGATTGGCGTTTTCCGGAAACTCCGACGATGCGATTCGTAACTATTGTGGTGAACTGACCGAGGCGCAGCCCGCACCGACCGTTGAGTTCCCTAACGCTCCGCTCTGCGGCGCAAGAATGGTCTCGGCCAGTCTTCGCTGTAACGGCAATGCGACGACGTTGCTGCGAGCAGGCGATCCCTTGGACATTCTCATTTCCTTCTGCTCAGATACTCCCATCAGTCGTCCGCGAATCGGCCTGACGATTTCGAACGCCGCCGGCGCGGTCGTGCTGGCGTGGAACAATCACGCTGAGATTCGCACCGATCTGGATACATCCGTGACCAGCGGCACGCTGCACTGTCGGTTTGGGAGCATTCCCTTCGTTCCGAAGCGATACCTCGTTTCCTTATACTTCGGAAGCGCCGGTGCGGATTCTCATGTTGCGACCGACGCATTGATGTTCGATGTATTGCCGGCCGCCGGTTCAGGCGATGCGTTTGTCCACTCCCAGGCGCATTTCAACTTATGGTGGCCGGTCGATTGCCGGCTTGAATCCCCGACCGAGCGTCTGCGCGACTGCAGCGAGCCGCGATTGGAGGCTCCGCAATGAGCGCGATTTCAGCCGATCCTTTATGGAATGAGCGGCGCCGGCCTCAAACTGAGTGCCCAAGTACCCCGGGACATCAGCCGCAGAGCCCAGTAGACGTCGAAAAGACAGGTCCGCAATCGCCGCTCCCGTTAACGGACGCCGCCGGTCGCGCAGAGCATTTGCCTGCGCTGGATGGCGTTCGCGGGACTGCAATCCTGCTCGTGTTGTCTCTACACTTTTTCGCGGGTGTCCCTTCTCCGGGAATTGGCAACGCGGTGCGTCGAATAGCAAGCAGCGGCTGGATAGGAGTTGATCTTTTTTTCGTGCTGTCGGGATTCCTAATCACCAATATTCTTCTGAGGACTAAGCATGAGCGGCGCTACTTCCGAAACTTCTATATGCGCAGGACACTTAGGATCTTTCCGCTTTACTACGGAGTCCTATTCGTAAGCTTTGTTGTCCTTCCGCTTACGTCGGCTGGCGAGCACATGCACATCGGAGATTTTACACGCACCCAGGGATGGCTCTGGTCCTATTGCTCGAACGTGCTGTTGTCGATGCGCAACGACTGGATGGTGCTGTCCATTCGGCACATGACCTTCGGGCATTTCTGGTCGCTTGCTATCGAAGAGCATTTTTATTTGATTTGGCCCGCAGTCGTGCTTTTCGTGTCGACACGCACGCTCTTGAAAGTCTGTCTCGGCGGGATTGCGCTGGCCGTGGCGTTTAGGCTCGCCTTGTACGGCGATCCTCGCTGGACCGTGGCAGCTTGCATCTTCACGCCATGCAGAATCGACGCGCCACTTGCGGGAGCCGCGCTGGCGGTTGCCATGAACCTCAAGGTGGCTAACATTCAAAGGTGGTGCCTTATTATCGGAACGTCCTGTGCGTGCTATATGGCCGGGGTAATCTTAAGGGACGGATCGCTGTACGCGACCGCACCAAAGATTCAAACGATTGGATTGACGCTAGTCGCCGGACTCTTCGCGTCGATGCTCGGGTACCTGCTGCATTCCCGCTACTTGCAGCGCTTGATGTCGGCGCGAGCATTGTGTTTCTTTGGGACATATAGCTATGGCCTCTACGTCTTTCATTGGCTGCTGTTCCCGACGTTTCAAGGCAGCCTCAATCCCGAGGGATCGCTGGGTGGTGCCTTGCGAGTGTCGGCAGTCGTCCTTTCCATTTCGATCTGCGCGTCCGTGGCTAGTTACCACGTTTACGAACGACCGTTTTTGAGACTAAAACGCCTTTTTGAATAGTCGCGCTGCGTTGCGTCGGGCGCTCGATAAGCTCAACCCCAAAACGACTTTGAGAGTGTCGGTTGGGCGCATACTCCCCTCAACCAAATGCGGACGAAATGGCTGCCGGCAACCGCGTCCTGATTGTCTACCAGTCCGCACTGGCCGCGTGCGGGGTGGGGACGTGGGTAGAACTGCTGGCCGCGGAGCTCGGGCAATGCGGCTGGGATGTCACGGTCGCGCTCGCCTGGGGAGGCACCTTTCACGATCCGCGCAGAATCGAGCGTTTCCGGCCCGGTCTGAAAACCGTTTGGATGGATGGAAGGACAGGAACGCAAGAGGGGCGGATTCGCGGAGTTGAGCGGGCCATTCACAAGGTCAAGCCCGACGTTGTGATTTTGACCCTCCTCGATGCGGCATTCGAGGCAGTCCGCAGACTTCGCTACGGCGGCGAGACGTTCCGTTTTATCGCTTGCAATCATAATAATTTTCCCCAGCATGCTGGATGTTTTATTCAGAATAGCGACATCATCGATTTGGCCGCCTGCGTCGGGCGGGTGTCGGCCGTCGCGTTGTCGAGCATGCCCGGCGGATTCTCGCCCGAGCGAGTACGTCACATCCCCAATGGCATTCCCTTTCCGACAGTTCCCCTGGACGGTCGAGCCGAATCGACCCATCGGATTGGTTACGCGGCGCGCTTATCCGGCGACCCGAATAAGAACGCGGCGGATTTGTTTCCCTTCTTTCGCGAGGTCGCGCGGCGGCACCACTCAGCTGAGCTGTGGGTGGCGGGCGAAGGGCGCTGGCCGATCAAGTCCGGTTGCTGGGAGACGAGTTTCCAGGCCGCGTGCGATACTTTGGCCGGCTGTCACACGCGGAGCTATACCGGGACTTCTATCCGCATCTGGACCTGTTCGTGAACTTTGCGCCGTTCGAGGGCTGGCCGCTAGCCATCGCGGAAGCCATGGTGCACGGCGTTACGCCCGTCATCAGCGAGTATTTCGGTGCCCACAGCGAGGGGATCGTGAGTGACGAAATCACTGGGAAGCTATTTCCGGTCTTCGAGACCAGTCGCGCCGCCGAAATCGTGGTCGAACTACTTGGGGATCCGCAGCGACTAAGACGACTGGGGCAAAACGCAGCCGCCGAGGTGCGATCCAAATTCTCGACTGCCATGCTTGGAAAGCGCTGGAATGACGCTCTGAAGCACGTCTTGTCGCTACCCAGCTTGCCCCGCCCAGGCCGGCCCGCGTCGCTGGATCAGCGCGGGCTTTTTGGGTTGAAAGAAACGCAGCTGGAAACGCTTCGGCCTTGGTTGCGGCGCCGGGTCGTGCATTCCAGCGCAGGCGACGAGTGGCCGAATTTCCTCTGTCGCGATGAGCAGCTGGTGGCAGCAGCGACCGCGGCGATGGTCGATCAAGAACAGTCCGCTCGCCGGGCGGCGGAAACATCTGAAAGCAGCAGAAGCGGGCACGTCTGAGCCACCGCGGAGGGCCGACCCGGTCCCACGATTGGTTGGACATTCGATTCTATGACATTCAATTCGTTGACGTTTCTCATCTTTTTCGCGGTCGTGCTGGCGCTGAATGCGCTGCCGCTGCCGTGGTCGGTGCGCAAATTCAACTTGCTCATCGCCAGTTATCTTTTCTACTCGGCCTGGGACCCGCGGTATGTGATCTTGCTGTTAATCCCGGCCGTGGTGGATTATTTGTTGGCGCATGCGATGCAGCGCACCGACCGCGTGCGCCTTCGGCAGGGCATCCTGGCGATTGGTCTGATTCTGAACCTGGGGCTGCTCGCTTACTTCAAGTATGCGGCTTTCCTGATCGATAATGTCTTGGCTTTCTTCGGCTTGCTGGGCATACCGTGGGAAATTCCTCGTCCGGCGGTGATGGTTCCGCTGGGTATATCGTTTTATACGTTTGAAACGGTTTCGTACCTGATCGACGTGTATCGGCGCCGCGTGGAAGCCGCGCGTTCGTTCCTGGACTATGCGCTGTTTCTGACCTTCTTTCCGCACCTGGTTGCCGGCCCGATCGTCCGCGCTTACGATTTTTTGCCGCAATGCGCACATCCTCGCCGGCCCAATGCCGCCCAACTGGGCTGGGGACTGAGCCTGATGTTGTTGGGTCTGTTTCAAAAGGTGTTTGTGGCCGACGGTCTGTTGGCGGAGATGGCCGACAAAGTGTTTGCCCATCCTGCGCGGGCCGGTTTCTTGGATGCCTGGTGCGGGGCGCTGGCCTTCTCGGGACAGATTCTGTGTGATTTCTCGGGTTACTCGACATGCGGGATTGGCTGGCGCTGAGCCTGGGTTTCGTGCTGACCGACAATTTCCACCGCCCCTACTCTGCCCGTGGAATTTCCGACTTCTGGCAGCGCTGGCACATCTCGTTGTCGACCTGGCTGCGCGATTATCTTTACATTCCGCTTGGAGGGAATCGGGCAGGTCGAATGCGAACGCTCTTGAACCTGGTTGTCGTGATGTTAATCGGGGGGCTGTGGCACGGGGCGGCCTGGCAATTTGTAGTCTGGGGTTTGCTGTATGGCGTTTATCTGGTGATCGAGCATTTGCTCAACGCGCGATTCGGCCGCGATCCCAATT
The DNA here is from genome assembly GCA_963793635.1 of uncultured Planctomycetaceae bacterium. Classification (GTDB taxonomy): domain Bacteria; phylum Planctomycetota; class Planctomycetia; order Pirellulales; family PALSA-1355; genus CAWCAX01. The sequence continues at coordinate 464,364 of CAWCAX010000004.1, read as the reverse complement.
CGACGAAGCGTGCGCTGCTGCCGCCACTCACCTTTTTGTTAGTTTTGGTGGGGTGGGTGTTTTTCCGCGCTGCCAGCCTGCACGACGCGCAGGAAGTATTGCTCGCGATGGTCGAGCCATTTCGCACCAGCTCGCTGATCTCGATTACCGCGCGGCGCCGCACTTTTGCGGTGATTGGATTGCTCTTTATCGGCCAGAATCTGCTGCGCAACACTTCCTGGGAGGATATGTTTGCGTGGCTTCCCTGGTGGGGCCGGTCGCTGGTTCTGGCTACTCTGATGTTATGTATCTGGTTTGCACCGGGCGATGAGCGGACCTTCATCTACTTCCAATTCTAACGACCGAATGCCGGTGGATCGCTGGGGCCGGACATGGGCCCTGGCATTCTTCTTGGCTGCGACGGCGTTGGGCGTGTTCGAATATCACTTCCGCCAGACCGGATTCAAGCCGGCGCTCGTCGACGACGTAGGTTTGTGGTGTCGGGCGCGAAGCCAACTGAAGGCGAACGAGCCCGCCGCGGTGGCACTCGTGGGTTCCTCGCGCATGCAGCTCGACATCTCGGTGGACGGTTTGGCCAACGGGGGCACGCGCTATCCGGTGCAGTTGGCAGTGACGGGCGGCCTTGGCTTGCCGGTGCTGGAGCACCTGAGCAACGACCCTTCGTTCGTCGGAACGGTGATCTGCGAAGTGTTCCCCGGCGAACTTTCGGAGCGCGCCAAAATGAGTTTTCAAAGGCCCGCGGAATACGTAAGGCAATATGAAACGCGCGCCGCCTATGGACTACTTGAAACCAACTTGCGAATGATGGTCCAGTCGAGTTTTGTCAGTCGGCTTCCGCAATTGGGGTTGTTCTCAATCGTCACGGCCCTCTCGTCGGGAAAACGGCCCGACCCCAAAGAAACGGTCGACATGCATCCGGATCGCTGCGTAGTGTTGCACACCGCCGATTTGCCGCCCGACAAGCTGGAAATGGGCATGCCGCTGCCGCCGGGCGCGACACCGTATGCCAATTCGGTCGAACCGGTTGCGGTTGACCGAAACATCGATCGGATAGAAGCAATGGTAAAGCGGATCCAGCGCGGGGAGGCAGGGTCGTCTTGGTTCGCTTGCCCGCCAGCGGTCGGAAACATGCGCCACGAAATCGAAGCGTTTCCGCGTGCCGACGAATGGGACCTGCTTGTCTCACGAACGTCAGCACAATGCATTCATTTCGAGGACGATCCGGTGCTCTCAAAATTCAAATGTCCCGAGGGCTCCCATCTCGACGGCCCCGACGTGCCCGTATTTACCAATCGCATCGTAGAGCTGATTTTCAGCAGGTGACCGCCATGCAGATTTTGATTGCTTCAAGCAAACCGCGGTCATCATTGCGATGAGCGTCTCTGGCAAAACAGTCCTGGTGGCCGTGCCGACAGGAATCCTATCGCAATATGGTGCAGGTAACTGGAAGGACATCCAGGGACAACTACTGCTCTTGGAGGACCTGGGCGTGCCGTTTCGCGTGCATGAATTCGACGATTACGATCAGGCAACCATCATCGATCAATGTACGCCGGACATCACCGATCTGATCATTCACTATACCCGGTGGCCCGAGGTGATTTCCGCCGTGCGGCAAAAACGTCCAGCCGTTTCCATCCACGTTCGGGCCCATAACGCCGAAGCCTGGCAATATTGGCACCGTGCGTCTTTTTCCTGGGTGCCCAATTATCGGAACCTGAGGACCGTGTACGGCGTCGTTCGCCTGTGGTGGCGGGACATGCAGTGCCGAATTCGCGCCGATACGATCCTGGGAATTAGCCCCTGGGATAACCGGCACTACTGGCAACGAATGCTTGGAAAGGCGACGGTCGCCGATCAGACCTATTACTGTCCCTGGCCGAGGCTCGTGCCGGACATTCTCCCGCTGCCCTGGCATTCTCGCGATCGAACGATTATCTGCATGCCTGCCGGACGCGACGCTCTGGGCCGCTCGATGATCACCGGTTTGCAGCAAATGGCCAGTGCGGAGCCGGCCGGATCTGCGGACTCGCGTTGGCGGATATGTTTGAGCCGCGGCAGCCTGCGAAATCCGGACGACCCCTCCGCGAACCAACAAACAGAGTCGGGCTTCGAACTGCTGGCAGGAGATGTCCACCCCTGGCGGCTCCTATGTACCAACCGCGCCGTGGCGGTATTGACTCCGCTCGGTTTCGGCATGAAAACAACCGTGGTCGATGCGCTGGCCGCCGGCTGTCATGTCTTGGTCCATCCGGTCTTGGGCCGGCGGCTTCCTCCGGAGGTTCGAGACAATTGCATCATCGTCGATCCGGCTCGACATGAGGAGGTGCGGAGGGCTTGGGAATTATTGGAGCATGCTCCCGCCCCCCACCACGTCAACGACCTCTTGCGGAGTGAAGCCGTGAAAGCACTCCGCCATTCTGTTTGCGAACGCGAACCGAATCGTAATAGCTTCGGTCGCTCGGGCGTCGAATGTGCGACCGCCGGCCCCCAGTCGCCGATCGATCCTCGGCCGGATTGACGGCCGCCCCGATCCAGGAGTGCCTCTTGCGGGCAGTCCGCAACTTCAGTGATTTGTGTGACCGTGCTTTCTTCAAGCCTCCGCTCGCGTGTGGCCTCCGGGTTGCGGATCGCGATTGGATTGCAGGGCTACCTGGAGTCGCGTGCTCAGGGCGCCTCGATCCTGTGTTACCATGGCGTCGTCAATCGCTACTGCGAGCCGGCGTTGGAAGGCTACTGTATCGATGCCGCGACGTTGAGCAGTCATCTCAAATTTCTTCGCCGCAAGTATGAGCCCGTCCCGCTGTCGCAAATGGTCGCCGCCTTGCGCGACCGCATGCCGATTCCCAACCGTTGGATCGCCGTGTCGCTGGACGACGCGCTGGAAAGCCAGGTGACGCTCGGCGCGGAGATTCTGGCCGGCCACAAAATCCCCTGGAGCCTGGCAGTGCCGGCGGGTTTGATCGGGACTCGGCGGTCGATCTGGAGCTACGAGCTGTCGCTGTTGCTCCTGAAATGCTGGGAAGATCCGACGCTGCCGGATCCGGCGGACGAATCGGCGCGTCTGCCGATGCAATCTTTTCAGGACCGCGCCGCGGCATTGGCCCGGGTGCGGAAAATCCTCTTCGGCCCGACGGCTGGTAGCCTGGCCTTGCGTTATCTCGATGCGCTCCTGGGCCAGTTCGGCCCGCAGCGTTTTTACCAAAGGCTGGACGAATACGGCGGTTACAGGCTCGCATCTTGGGATCAGCTCCGTCAGCTCCACAATCATGGGGTAGAATTGCTTGCCCACGGCTGGCATCATTTGCCGCACAATGCCGGTCTGACAGATATGGAAATTCACAGGGAGATCGTCGAGTCGCGGCAGCTCCTGACACAAATGACCGGAGCCGCGCCGCAGGGGTTCGTCTTTCCGCATGGGATTTTACGGCCAGATTCGTGCTCGGCGATTGAAGCCGCGGGCTACGTTTTTGGCCTCACGTCGCAAGCCGGAGGGGTGTTGAATTCGTCTGGGTGTTATGATCTGCCGCGGTACAATGGGGAACACAGCCTGTCCATATTGCGACGTTATTTGCTCACAGCGCGCAAGCTGCCGGTGCCGCCGCGACTCGTGCCGAATGACGCCGCCGCCTCAAATGCAGAGTCAGCATCGTCATGACAGCGCCGACGCATCCTCAGGTCTCGGTAGTGATGAGCGTCTATAACGACGCGAATTACTTGCGTGAGGCGCTGGATAGTATTCTGCAGCAACAGGGCGTCACTCTGGAAGTGATCGTCGTCAATGACGGATCGACGGACGAATCGGGGGCGATTCTGGCCGACTGCGCACGGCAGGACAGCCGTGTGAACGTGATCGATCAGCCGAACGCCGGCTTGACGGTGGCTCTGATTCATGGCTGTCGTCTCGCGCGCGGCCAATATATCGCACGCCAGGATTCCGACGATAGTTCCCTGCCGGGCCGGTTGGCGAAGCAACTGGCCTTTCTCGAAGCGAATCCGCGGGCGGCCATGGTTTCGTGTTCCACCAAATTCATCGGCCCGGCCGGTGAGATGTTGTATGTGGCGGACGGACCCGAGGGTCTCGACTCCGCGACCAACAAGCTCAGAGCGCTCGATCCGGCCCGGATTAAGGGGCCGAACGGACATGGCTCGGTCATGTTTCGCAGGTCCAATTACGAAAGTGTCGGCGGCTATCGGGCAGACTTTCGCTATGCGCAGGATCTCGACTTGTGGATGCGGCTGACCGATGCTCACTTCATGGCATTTTTGCCGGACGTGCTGTACTGCGTGCGCGTGACTTGCAATTCGATCAGTATGACTCAGTTCGCCGCGCAGCGCGAATTGGCGAAGGTGATTGTCGCCTGTCGCGAGGCGCGCTCGAGCGGCGGCGATGAGTCTGCCCTGCTGCGGCGCGCGGCGGCCATTTGCGCGGCGGCGCAACATCGGGTCGAAGTCAACGGATTTGCCGGCGAGTACTTCATCGGCAAGCTGCTCTACCATCAACGAGATTCCGCAGCCATTGATTATTTGCGCCGGGCGGTTCAAGCCAAGCCGTGGAACTTGCGGGCGAGAATCGCCTTGGCCCGTGCTCTGTATAGCAGCCCGGACGTCGTTCGTGCGCCTGTGCCAAAACCAAAATGGATTCCGAGTTCGACCCAACCGCTTGCGCCGGCGTCAAAGTCCTCAGGCCGGGGGGCCAGTCCACAGATTTCCGTCGTCATGAGCGTCTACAACGACGCGGCCAATCTGGCCGCGTCGCTCGCCGGAATTCTGCAGCAGGTCGACGCGGATCTGGAGTTGATCGTTATCAATGACGGCTCCACCGACGGCTCGCGGGCAATTCTGACAGACTTCGAGAAGTCGGACGGGCGCTTGCGCGTGATCGACCAAGCAAATGCGGGGCTCACCGCGGCGCTGATCTACGGCTGTCGATTGGCGCGCGGCGAGTATATCGCTCGCCATGATGCCGACGATGAGTCGCTACCGCACCGGTTCGCCAAGCAAATCGCGTTTCTCGAGGCGAACCCGCAAGCCGGCCTCGTCGCCTGCGCCACGCAATATGTTGGCCCCGCCGGCGAGTTGCTGTGGGAGGCCTTCGGTGCGAAAACGCCGGAACTCGCCACGGCGGAATTGCGTGCCGCCAATTCGGCAAATATCCAAGCTCCGAACCACGGCTCGGTCACGTTTCGCCGGGCCAGCTATGAGCGCGTCGGCGGCTACCGCACAGAATTTCGTTATGCCCAGGACGTCGACTTGTGGATGCGCTTGACCGACCAGGAGCAAATCGGTTATTTGCCGGAGATTCTGTATCGCCGACAGGTCCGCAGTAATTCCATCAGCATGACCCGTGCGGCGACGCAGCGCGACCTGGCCGAAATCATCGTGCTGTGCCGTGAAGCTCGCTTGAGAGGGGGCGACGAACGTCCGTTTTTGCAGCGTGCCGCCGCGCTGAGTGCGGCTGCGCGCACCGGCACAACAACCAATCAATTCGCGGGCGACTATTTCATCGGCCGGGCCCTTCTCAATCGGCGCAGTCCGGCGGCGCTGACCTATCTGCGGCGCGCCGTTCAAGCCAAACCCTGGAACTTGCGAGCGCGTCTGGCTTTGGGTCGTGCCCTATTGCAGGTCGGTGGTCGGGCGGATCCAATCGCCGAGACGGAAAAGTCCATGTCGGAGGCGATCCAATGATGGATGATGCATCGCCCCAGCGCGATCCGGCTGGCATTTCGATCGCGATTCCGACGTTCGGCCGGGAGCAGGTGTTGATCGAGAGCATCCGCGCCGTGCTGGCGCTGCGGCCCGCTCCCGCTGAATTGCTGGTGCTCGATCAGACGCCGCAACATGAAACAGCCACTCGGGACGCCCTTGCCGCTTGGGACCGGTCTGGTGCGATTCGTTGGATTCAGCTCGAGCAGCCGTCGATTACAGGGTCCATGAACTTAGGGTTGTCGATGGCCTCTCAGCCGATTGTGCTGTTTCTGGATGACGACATTATCCCCGATCCGGGATTGATTGCCGGTCATCGGTCGGCCTACGGAGCGCCAGATGTGTGGGCGGTCGTTGGCCAGGTGCTCCAGCCGCAGGAACAAGTGATCCGCGCCCCCGTCCAACGCGAACGAGGCCCGTTGCGGCGCGACCTGTTGTTTCCGTTCAACTCCGATCTTCCCTGCTTCGTGCACAATTGCATCGGCTGCAATCTTTCGGTCCGCCGTGATAGGATTCTGTCGATCGGTGGTTTCGACGAAAATTTCGTGGATGTCGCATATCGATACGAAACCGAATTTGCCCGACGCGTTTGGCAGCGGGGTGGTCAGGTCCTGTTCGAGCCGGCCGCCAGCATCCGGCATCTGCGAGCTTCGCGGGGCGGCACCCGGTCGTACGGCAACCACTTGCAATCGATGCGGCCGGCTCATTCGGTCGGCGATTATTATTTTGCTCTTTCGCAGGGTTTGTCCGCCGACAGCGCGATCTACTGCCTGCACCGTTTAGCCCGGTCGACGACGACCCGCTATCACCTTTCGCATCCCTGGTGGATTGTGCCAAAGCTGCTGGGCGAACTGTGGGGTTTGCTCTACGCGGTGCGGTTGGCGATGGCCGGCCCGAAGTTGCTGCATTCCGCCGGCACAGGGCCTGCAACGGACCATGTAATGAGCAGCCAGGAAATGCGCGAGTTGTGTTCGCGGGAGCCGTCAACATGAGTTTCCGCTTCGCGGTCGTCATCTCGCATCCCATTCAGCACTTTGCGCCGATTTTTCGGGACCTGGCCAAATTGCCCGGCATGGAAGTGAAGGTCTTCTATTGCTGCGATTGGGGTGTCAAACCCACACTCGATCCGGGCTTTGGCCAGGTATTCTCCTGGGACGTTCCGTTGCTCGAAGGTTACGCCTACGAATTCATGCCGATGGCGCGCCAGCCGGACCAAATCGAGTTCCGGCAAGTCGACAATCCCGATGTGGCATCGCGATTGAGTCATTTCGCGCCGCATGCGATCTGGCTGCATGGCTACGGCACCCGGACGAACCTCCGGGCGTTGCGCTGGGCCAAGCGCCGCGCGGCCGTGCTGTTTTTCAGCGATTCGGAGCTTTTGCGCCGGCGCGCCTGGCGATTCGGCTGGCAAAGTCGATCTTGGTGCGCCAGATCCTGCGGCGGTGTGATCGTTTCCTGACGATTGGCGACAACAATGCAGCCTATTATTTGCATTACGGCGTTCCTAAAAGAAAACTGATCCCGTCGCCGTTTCCGATCGACTTGCAACGCTTTCGCCACAGCCTGACTGCCCCCGGGCGGCCAACCCGATCGCAAATCCGATCGCGATGGGACCTGCCCGAGGATGCGGTCGTGGCGGCATTTTCGGCGAAGCTGATTGGCATTAAACGTCCGCAGGATTTTGTCAGCGCGCTGGCCGAGGTTCGCGCTCGCGGATTGGATCTTTACGGGCTTTTCATCGGCGACGGGCAATTGCGGTCCGCCCTGGAAGCCCAGGTCCAGCGGGCCGGCCTGAGCAATTTCGTGAAGTTTACCGGGTTCATCAACCAGCGTGAAATTCCACTGGTTTTGGAGGCCGCCGACATTCTCGTGCTGCCATCCGAGGTGGAACCGCACGGACAGGCGGTCACCGAGTCGATGGCCGTCGGAAGCGCCATTGTCGCTTCGGATCGTGTTGGATGTGTGGGGCCGAACGATGCCGCTCGACCCGGCGAAAACGCGCTGGTGTATCCCTGCGGCGACGTGCCCGCGCTGGCGGATTGCCTGGCACGGCTGTTTACCGACCCCGTTCTGCGCCGCGGCATGCAGCAGGCGTCGTGGCGTTTAGCCCAGACGCAAGACGTTTCCGTGACGGTTCGCGCCACCTTGCGGGCCTTGGTGTCGTTGATTCCCGAGTTTCGCCCTGTCTGGTCAGCCACAGGCCGCGGCTGGGAATCAGCCCTGCATTCCGCCCACGATGTCTGCGAAAAGGAAAATCGATCTACGGCGGCGGCCGATTGCGGTGGCGGGGTCTTTGGTGGCGCAAAACTGCAATGATTCAACTCGTCTACTACATCCTGTATGTCCTGGCCGGACTGGTGTCGTTGGCCAGTTGGCGAACGGGAGTCATTGCATGCATGATCTTCGACGCCATCCGCGACCCCTTCCGCAAGGTCACCCCGGACTATCCCATCGCGATCACGATCAGCGTGGCCGGATTATGGCTGGCAACTTTTATCGGCGCTTGCCAAAGTGAGCCCGAGCGGCTTCGCTTGGCCCGGCGTTTCTACCCCCAAACCCGCAGGGTGGGCTGGTCGATTGTTCTGGCGCTGATTCCGGCGCGTTCCTCAGCATCGTCAGTTATCCGGATGGCTGGTTATTGGCGACAATCGGCGGGATATCGTACCTGTTTCCGATCGTCGGCCTGGCGGTAGGCATGGCGTATGTCCGATCGGGTCGCGACCTGTTCGTTCCCTTGGTGTGGTATTGCCTGGCCAACGGCATAATTATGATTGGGGCCGTACTGGAGTTTCTTCATTATCCAATCGCCGGATTGCGCGGAATGGGTGTTCACTGGATACGTCATCAAACCGGATACATGATCGATTTGGTATCCGGTTTTTATCGCAGTCCGGATCTGTTGGGCTTACATGCTTCGCACGTGCTCATGTTCACCGCGATCATTATGATGCGGGCGCGCTCCCCTGTCCGCTGGCTTTGGTTTCCGCTTACGTTTTTCGCCGCTTGGTGTTTGCTGATTTCCGGCCGGCGGAAAATGATTGTGATGCCGTTCTTTTTCTTTGCGGTGGTTCTGTTTCATGGCGTTCTACGAGGCCGCTTGACCTTCTTGTTCAAGGCCGGCGTTGCGGCGGCGGTGGTGGCGGGCCTGGCGTACATGTTTTTTCCAGGCGAGGGCACGTCCGATTACGTAAAATACGCCGAAACAAGCAAGGCGGAAGGTTGGGAGCGCTTTGTTTCGTCCGGCCCCGGCGGCTACTTTGAGGCAATTCGGCAAGCCGGCATTCTCGGCTATGGCTTGGGAACGGCCACTCAAGGCAATGGCCAACTCGCTTCGCACACCGCGCGGGTTTGGTCGGAGGATGGCATCAGTCGGCTTGCGGTCGAGTTTGGCATTCCTGGCACGATCTTCGTGGTCTGCGCGTAGTTGGGCTCGCGCGCGCAATTTGGCAGGCCGTGCGATCCCTGCCGTTCGATAGCCGCGCATCTGCCTTGCAATTCGATTTTCTCGGCGTGTTGGCGGCCAACGGCGCCTCGTTCGTGATTTCGCATCAGGCCTACAGCGGAGATCCGTCATCGATCGCAATTGCCTGCATGAATCTCGGTTACGTGCTGGCAATTCCGCTGCTTGGAGAGGAGGCGCGCAAGCGGCCCGATGCGGTGCCCGACCCAGTTCCACTCCCCCCATTGTCATGCCCAAGGTGGCCAGTCCTGCCAGCGGCCCGTCTCAGGCCAGCCCGGCATGATGAACCGCATCCCTGCGAGTGCGCCGGCTCCCTGGTCCGGCAAGGATGTCACCGCTCCCGGCGGTGCCGCCGTGGCAGTCCGACGGCCGCTGCGCGTCCTGCTGGTTGCCCCCAATTTGGATCCGTCAAGCGGTGGGATCGGGGGTGTCAGTCATACGATTCGCCGCTTGCTGGAAGCGAAAGCTTGCCGGGGGGAGTTGGTCTGCCGCAGTCTCGATTTACACGGTCAGCGGGAAGCGGCGAACTCGCCCCAGGATTGGACATTTGGCGGTTCGCGCTGGAAATTCTCCTATACGCTGCTGTGGGCCATGGCCAACTGGGCAGACTTGGTCATTTTCACCCACGTCGGGCCCGCTTCGCTATTGCTCTTATTGCCGCGATTCCTCCGGCCGAGGTGCGTGGTTTTTCTACACGGCATCGAAGTTTGGACCCGGCTTGGTTATCGCAAACGGGCGGTTCTCGAACAAGCAGACCTGCTCATCTCGAACAGCCAGTTCACCGCCGACAGGGCTCGCGCCTTCAACCCGAGCTTGGGTTCCGTCCATCGCTGCCATCTGGGCATTTCCGACCAAGACAATATTCCAGACTTGAACGAGCCGGATTCGATGCCGGCCCGCACGACATTCTGATCGTAGCGCGAATGTCCTCACTGGAGCGCTATAAGGGACACTCGGAGTTGATCGCGGCGCTGCCGATGGTTTTGCAAAAGGTGCCGACGGCACGACTGATTGTGGCGGGCAGCGGTGACGACCAACCGAGATATGTTGCCCAGGCCCGCGCCGCGGCGGTGACCGACCGAGTCGTGTTCACCGGTTTTCTCACACCGGACGAACTCTGGCGGTTGTACCGGCGGTCGGCGCTGTTGGCAATGCCGAGTCGCGGCGAGGGTTTTGGACTGGTTTACTTGGAAGCGATGCGGGCCGGGCTGCCGTGTATCGCGTCGACTGCCGATGCAGCGGGTGAAATTGTGCTGCATAATCAAACAGGATTGCTGGTGGATCCCGAGAACGTCGGACAATTGGCGGAGGCTTTGAGCCGCTTGCTGCTCGACGACGACCTGCGATCCCGTCTGGGGGCCGCGGGAAAACAGCGATTCCAGCAGCATTTCACCGAAGCGCAGTTTCACGGCCGATTTTGGTTGCTGCTGGAGTCCGCAGCGCTCGTCGGTAATACGAAGCAAACACCCCGCGGCTAAATCTCGATGTGTGGCATAGCAGGAATTTTGGCGCGCGGAATGGAGCAGTCGCAGCTGCGCGAGATTATCCATCGGATGACCGACGCGCTGGAACACCGCGGGCCGGACTCCGGCGGAGTGGATTTGATCTCTTTGCCCGGCGATGCCACGTTGGCCCTCGGCCATCGCCGACTGTCCATTCTCGACTTGAGCGACCGCGGACGCCAACCGATGCGCGAGCCCGCGTCCGGAAGTTGGATTGCGTTCAACGGTGAAATCTACAACCATCCTGCTCTGCGCCGGCGCCTGCGGGAAGAACATTTCGAATCGAATACCGATACTGAAACCTTGCTCCGCGGGTGGGCGCGGTTTGGTGTCGAATGGCTCGACGAGTTACGCGGCATCTTCGCCTTCGCGCTCTACGACGGGGCCCGGCACCAATTCTGGCTCGTCCGCGATCGCCTGGGGGTCAAGCCGCTCTACGTTTGCCGGCCCTCGGTGGACGTTTGGCTATTCGCGTCCGAAGTCAGGGCTTTGCTCGAGTCGGGACTCGTCGAGCGGAACCTGTCGTGCGCCGGACTATCGAGCTACTTGCGGTTCGGTGCGGTGCAGGCACCGTACACGCTCGTCGAGGGAGTGCATTCTTTGCTGCCGGCCGAGTGTTTGCAATTCAGCCTGACTGACGGAGATTGCCTGCCGCGGCCACGGCACGTCCGATACTGGACGCCCGATTTCCAATCGCCGCTCGCCCGGCTGACCAGCGACGATATCGAGCGCTCTGCGCCACCTGGCAAGAGGCCGTCGAACTGGAATTGCTGTCGGATGTGCCGCTCGGTGTGTTTCTTTCCGGCGGAATCGATTCGAGCGCCATCGTCGCCACCTTGGCGAAACGTGGATGCACGCCGCAGACGTTTTCGGTCGCTTTTCCCGATACCAACAAGGACGAATCCGAGCACGCCCGAGCGGTCGCCAAAGCGTGCGGAAGTCAGCACCGCGAAATTCAGATCGCCGGCCGGAACGTGCTCGACCAGTGGGAAACGATCATTCGGGCCTACGACCAGCCATCCGCCGACGGGATCAATACCTACTTGATTTCCAAGGCCGTTCGCGAGTCCGGCACCAAGGTTGCGTTGTCCGGATTAGGAGGTGACGAGGCTTTCGCGGGCTACAAGCTGCACCGGCAATTCGCCTGGATCGAAAAGATGCAGCGCTGGCAGCCCCGCTGGGCCGGCGCCCTGGCTAAGGTTGGGATGAGACGATTCGCCGACGACGTGGGGCGCCGCGGCAAGTTGGCGGAACTGTCGACGGGCAGGCATTCCCGGCTCCAGATGTACGCGATTCTGCGTGAACAGTTTCCAACCGCCTGGCGTCAGGCGTTGCTGGCGCACGGTCCACTCGCCGATTCGGACGGCTTGCTCCCTGAGCTGGCCCACGATCTTAGCCGCCAGGTGGACAACCTGGACGTGGTGAATGCCGTGCTGTGGCTGGATCAGTCGCTGTACCTGCAAAACACGCTTTTGCGCGATACCGACCAAATGTCGATGGCGCACGCCTTGGAAGTCCGCGTCCCGCTGTTGGATCACGTGCTGCTCGAAGAATTGGCCCGCATACGCGGCAGTCTGAAACTATCGCGTCGGGGGCAGGCGAATAAATGGCTGCTGGTGGCTCTGGCGGGCGAGAGACTGCCGCCGGCGGCGGTGCATCGCACCAAGATGGGTTTCGTCTTTCCCTGGGAGCAATGGTTGCGAGCCGAATTGCGAGGGTTTGTCGATGCAACCTTTGCCGACCCGGTCGCACTGGCCGACGCCGGGCTCGAACCGCCCGCGGTGCTGAATGTCTGGCAACAGTTTTTGGCCGGCCAGGGCGGCTTCCGCTATTCCGATGTTCTGGTCCTGGTTCATTTGGTGCTCTGGGTTCGGGAACATCGGTTGAAAATGCCCGACGCTCAAAGGGCGGAGTTCTATGTCGAGCGAAACTGAATTGAGCCGGCCGTCATCACCGCTCGCCGCCACCCGCAACCTGCGTGTCCTGCATGTGATCCCGTCGATTGCCCGCCGGTATGGCGGGCCCAGTCAAGCGGTCCTGGGCATGTGCCAGGCGCTGGCCGAACATGGCGGCCTGACCGTCGACCTGGCGACCACGGATGCGGACGGACCTGGCGGCCGACTGCATTTCGACGAGCGTGGCTACGAGCGGATTGGAATCCGGATGTTTCCACGGACCTGTTCCGAGACCTGGAAATACTCGCGCCAATTGGGTAGTTGGCTGCGCAGCCATGTTCGCGATTACGATGTGGTTCACGTGCACGCATTGTTCTCGTACTCCACTCGGGCAGCATGTCGCAGTGCCCAGCGCTTTGGAATTCCGGTGGTGCTCCGGCCATGCGGCATGCTGGCCGCTTATTCGCGGAGCCGATCTCCGCTCCGCAAAGCCCTGTATTGGCGTCTGGTGGAACGCCGCAATGTGGCCGGCGCTCGTTGGCTGCACGCGACGACCGAAGAAGAAAAAGCGGAGCTCCAAGCGTTGCTGCCGGCGAGTCACCCCGAATGCATTCCCTTGGGTGTCGAGGAGCAGGCTTGGCAAATGCCGCCCGCGCCGGGAAGCTTTCGCCGGCAGCACGGCATTCCTGCCGGCGGACCGCTGTTGCTGTTTCTTTCACGCTTGCATCGCAAGAAGGGGTTGGTCGATTTGCTGATTCCGGCGCTGGCCCAACTTCCGCCCGACGTTCGCCTGGCTGTCGTCGGCGACGTGGACGCCCGCGATGCCGGCTACCTCGAACAGTCCCGAGCAGCGGCAGCCGCGTGGGGCGTTGCCGCCCGGGTGCATTTTATCGGACCGTTGTATTTCCACGACAAATGGGCCGCCTACGACGACGCCAGCGCCTATGTATTGCCGAGCTATCACGAGAATTTCGGTGCAACCGTGGTCGAAGCCATGGCCCGCGGCATTCCGGCCGTCGTCAGCCGCGAGGTCCAGGCCTGCCAATTCGTCGAGCAATCGGCCGGCGGAATCGTGGTTCGGCTCGACGTCGACGCGCTAGCCGCGGCCCTGCGCTCGGTGCTCGCGTTGAGCGAAAGCGATCGCATCGCAATGGGAGACCGAGGCAGGCAATTTGCTCGCCGCGAGTTGAGTTGGGCCGGCGCGGCCCGCAAGCTGGCGGCGCTCTATCGTTCGATAGGCGGCCGTAACGGCTTCACGCTTTAGAATTCGTAATCTGGGATTCGAGAGCGTCCGTGGGGAATTTATCCCTGGACACAAGGGAAAGTAGGCCCGCTACGAACCACGCCGGAGCAAGCCACTTGGCGTTAATCCATTCGAGTTCGCACGGCGGCTCTCAATTTTGCGTTGCCACGGCCAACGGAGTTAACGATAATCGCAAAATGCATAGCGTTCTCGGTCGAATTGCACGAACCCCGCTGCGGTTAATTCCGGGGGGCCTCGTAGTACCTGTGCTGTCTGGGCCACTCAGGGGCGCCCGATGGACCGTGGGCGCTGGGCCGCACAGCTGCTGGCTTGGGAACTATGAGCGTGGCAAGCCGCGGCAGTTCGTCAACTTGATTGTGCCCGGTTTTTGCGTGTTCGACATCGGCGCCAACACGGGCTATTACACACTACTAGCATCACGATTTGTTGGACCGACCGGAACGGTGTTCGCATTTGAACCGCTGCCTCGCAATATTCAATTGCTGAAGGCCCATATTGCACTCAACGGGCTAGAGAACGTCACAGTTATTCCAAAAGCCGCTTCGAACGGCGACGGCTTCGCGTCGTTCAGCGCTGGAAACAGCCCGCTAATGGGAAAACTGAGCGCCGGCGGCGAATTCGAAGTCGAGACCGTAACAATTGACCGAATGATCGAGCAGAACCTAGCCCCCCTGCCGCAGGTTATCAAAATCGACGTTGAGGGCGCCGAATGCGATGTGATTTTGGGTGGCGAGGCCACCATCAAAAAGCACCGTCCTGCCATCCTGTTGGCTGGTCACAGCACGGCCGTTCAGAGACGGTGCGAGGCAATGCTAGAATCTTTGGGCTACCGGGTAGACGTCGATCCGTGCAGCGGTGCTGACGGGCAATACGAGTCCCTCGCGTTGCCGCGATAGCCGGATCGCCATCTGGAATGCGGGGCGCGAGCGGCGGTGTCATGGCGTTTCCACTTCCTCGTCCTTCGGCAATCGCGGCCAGTTTGGAATTAAGCAATTACTTACAGCCTATCCGAGAACTGTTGGGGACTGGCTCATTTTGCGGTGCCCCGGGAGCAAAATGTGCCTGTCCCCTTCTCCCGGACGGTTCTCGGATAGGCTCTTAGACGCCGGCATCGAAGCCGGCCTTGCACACGCTACATTCTGGGACAGGGCCAGCACGGTGGTCCGATGCGGTGCGGCATGCCGAGTGTGAACCAATGAACTCGATTGTGACGGTAGGCCCGAGCGAATGCCCCAGCCCGCACGGTTGGGGCAATAAGATCGGCCGCGTCCTGTGGGGACTTGTCTGGATGTTGTTGTTCCGACCGTCGCCGAGGATTTGCTATGCCTGGCGACGAGGCCTGCTGCGATTGTTTGGCGCCCGCATTGGGCACGGCTGCAAGACCTTCCCTTCGACCCGGGTTTGGGCTCCCTGGAACCTGACGATGGGAGATTACAGCTCGTTGGGCTACGATGTCGACTGCTATTGCGTGGCGCCGATCAGTCTGGGCGCTCACAGCACGGTTTCTCAATACAGCTTCCTGTGCACGGCCTCGCACGACATCGACGATCCGCACATGCGGCTGACATCCGCCCCCATTCAGATCGGTGATCAGTCCTGGGTCTGTGCCGACGTGTTCGTTGCGCCCGGAGTAAGCATTGGACAAGGCGCCGTCGCCGGTGCCCGATCCGTGGTGGTGCGCGACATCGAGCCCTGGACCGTGGTGGCCGGCAATCCGGCCCGAAAGATCAAAATGCGGACCGTGATGGAACGTGGACACGATGACGAGGGCCAACGATGACTGAGACTGCGAGCATGCCAGTCCAAGCGATCGAGAATCTTTACGTCGCACTCGCCAAATCGCTTTCGCGGCTCCCCAATTTTCGCGGCAAGGTCCGTGCCGGACTGGCCTTGCATCGACTGCTCGGACTGCGAGGGCGCCATGTTGTGACCGATGCCTTGCTCCGCCGGCCTCTCAAATTTCAGATGAGACTCGACTTGCAATGTGCCCACGAGCGTATGGCGTTGCTCATGGGCGGCTACGAGGCGGAGACGTCCAAGTTTCTAGCGCGTTGCTATCCAGGGCGCGGCTATGTTCTCGATGTAGGTGCAAACATCGGGTTGATCGCCATTCCCTTGGCGCTGGCGCTCCGCGAGAAGGATCCAACGGCAGCGCAAATTGTCCATTGCGTCGAGCCCATCAAAAGCAATTGCGACGCGCTGCGGCACAACATTCAACTAAACGACCTGGGGCGAAATGTTTCGCTGCTCGAATGTTGTCTGGGAGAGAGTGAAAGAACGGCGGAAATGGTGGTCGAAGGAAATTTGCCCAGTGGTCAAGGAACAGGGACTGCGATCCTAATCGCGACCGGCTCGACGTACGTTTGCGAACGCATCGCTGTGCAGTTGACGACGATCGACGCCCTCGTTTCTGCCGGTCGGCTGCCTCGCGATTGCGCCTTGATCAAGCTCGATTGTGATGGCTACGATTTCAACGTGCTGCGCGGTGCTCGCACGTTGCTCACCGATGCGCGACCGGTTGTTTTCGGAGAATTTCATGCCTACTGCCTTAACTGGCATGGCCAAACGCACGCGGAGGCCGTGCAGTTCATGAACGAATTCGATTACGCATCGTTCCAGCCGTCGTCCGCTGGGGGACATCGGTTCGTCCCGTTTACGCCTGAGCCTGGGGTCGAACAGGATTTGCTGTTTATTCCGCGGGAGTCGCTGGGAAGGTTTGGCTGGTGTGTGGACACGGCGGCATGTTTGTAGGCGAAACGTCTCAACCGGTGTCCAATGCTGCCAGGCCACTTTCCCTTGAAGACTTGAGCCCGCAAACCATTTGCCGAGTTTTTCGAAAAGTTTTAGTGGCCATTAGATTCTTTGATCCGACTGCCGGTTCAGGGCGCGATTCAACCCGGGTGGAATCCTCGGAATCGTGTCCGAATGACGTTACTGCCGCAAGTGCTGACACCGGCAGTTCGGGCTCGCGCAGTCTCGAACCTAGATAAACGGGTTCCAATCCAAGCTTCGGTTGACAATGGCGTCATTGCGATTGCACTCTGCTGCCTGCTGGGGGAGTGACACACATCGGGATCCTCGATCCACTTCGAGGATTGGCGGCGCTGGCCGTCGCCTTTTTTCACTTCACCACCAGCGTCCAGAGCGACTGGTTGCGAGCCGTCGGTCCGTATGGTCGCCATGGGGTGGAGGTTTTCTTCGCCATCTCGGGGTTTGTAATCCCGTATTCGATGTACTGCGCCAATTATCAGCTGCGGAAACACCTTGGACGATTTTGCGCCAAACGCATAACGCGACTCGAACCCCCATACCTTGCTTCAATCGTCTTGACCTTGGCCGTGTCGTGGACGATCTGGTATCTGGGTTCTACTTGGCGTCCAGGGTTTTCCGGGGCAAAGCCGAACTATTCGGCCGCACAACTACTTTTGCACTTGGGATATCTCAATACATTTTTTGGCTATCCGTGGGTCAACGAAGTTTATTGGTCGCTGGGAATCGAGTTCCAGTATTACTTCTTCGTGGCTCTGGTTTACCCGCTGCTAACCGCTCGGCGCACTTGGGTTCGAGCTGTCGTGCTGGTTGCGATGACGGGAGCCGGTCTGGTGATTCCGACGCGGATGTTGGTGTTCAACTATTTGGGGTTATTCAGTCTAGGAACCTTGGCCTTTCAGTGCCACGTGGGGATCCTGCGACGAAGCGCATTTGTGCCCGCAGTGATTGTTGTGACTGCGATCACATCCTTCGTCACGGTCAAGGGATTGAACGCCGCGCTGGCCGGGGGAACGACTGCCCTGCTTATCGTTTTCGCGGCCGGTCTCAAATTGCCCGCGATGCGGTTGTTCGTATTTCTCGGTACGGTGTCGTACTCGATGTATCTGCTGCACGGAACAATCGGGAGTCCGGGCCTGCTGCTGGGCTTGAAGTTTCACGGGGGAGTTTTCTGGGAAAGCACTATGGTCGCGGGTGCAATTGGCGTCTCGCTAGCAGCGGCCCTAATATTCAACAGGCTCGTCGAGCGGCCATCCAAACGGCTGTCGTCACGCATCAAATACAGCTGACCGATGACCAAAGTACTCGTACCCAAGGGAAAGTAAATGCGGGGCCGAGAAACCAGTTCGGGTGCGATAGACAATATCACTGCCAAAAGCGTGCCGGGGCCGACAAGCACATCCGAACCGTTCATGCAACAGTCAACCCGAGGAATGCTGCCGATCACCGTCTTGTTAGCGGCCCGGAACGAGCAGGCCAACATCGCCCGCTGCCTGGCGTCGCTGGGACCGGTAGCTCGCGTGGTGGTTCTGGACAGCCAGAGCAGCGATCGCACCGCCGAGATCGCAGTCGCCGCCGGGGCCGAGGTCGTGCAGTTTGACTACCGCGGAGGGTATCCCAAAAAACGCCAATGGGCCATGGATACTCTGCCTGTTGGCACCCCGTGGATTTTGTTGTTGGATGCCGACGAAGTGGTGCCGGCGGCGCTGTGGACCGAGATCGCGGCGGCCATCGCGGATCCGGCCGCGCCGAGCGGATTTGTAATTACCAAGGGTTTTCATTTCCTGGGGCGCCGTTTCCGTTTTGGTGGCTTTTCGTTCGGAGCCGTGCTGCTGTTTCGCCACGGGAAGGCCCGATTCGAACGCGTTCTGGAAGATCCGCCCGAGGGCCTGGACATGGAAGTCCACGAGCGGATGATCGTCGACGGGCCGTTGGGGCGGCTGCGCATCCCGCTCATCCATGAAGACTTCAAGGGTCTCGCCGCGTATATCGATCGCCACAACAAGTATTCGACGTGGGAGTCGCGCGTCCGGCACCAGTTTTTGACTACCGGGCGCTGGGGTGAAGACAGTATCCAACCTCGCCTGCTGGGCAATACCCAAGAGCGGCGTCGATTCTTCAAGTACCTGGCGTTGCGAACCCCCTTCGAGCCCTGCTGGTGGTTTGTTTATCACTGGGTGTGTCGGCTCGGATTTTTGGAAGGCCGGCCGGGACTGATCGCTTGTCGCCTCCGCTCCGATTATATTGCGGCGGTACGGGCCAAACTTTATGAGCTGCGCTCCGAGAAAGATCGCCTTGAGAAAGCACACGTCGGTTAGCCAGCCCCGATTCGAATTCCGGTGCCGTCCGATCGTCGTGCCTAGAGTTCTACGGCAGGCCACAGGACGAGATACACTTGCAGGCCAGCAATCCATCGCGGTTCCGTTCTAGGAAGGAGTTCGCTCATGCTAAAGCAGATTCTACGCAAGAGTTTAAAGCAACTCGGTTTGGAGCTGAGACGGTGCTCTGCCAGCGACATTCCGTTTATCCAGTCGATCAATTGCGGTGGCGAACAGTTTCATTTTTGGATTACTCACGAAAGCACTAAGCAGTGGTGGGGTCGTAAGGACATAAGCTACACGTCGGAATTCTCAACGCTTCGCACGTTTTGCACTCCCGGTAGCGTCGTTTTCGATGTGGGTGCTCATCACGGCCTCCTGACAGTCCTGTTCTGCCGTTGGACCGGTCCGACCGGACACGTACATGCGTTCGAGCCAAGTCCTCCGAATGTGTTGGCTTTGGACGCAAACATTGCTCTGAATCATCTCCAGAATTGCACTCGCCAATTCGTCGCAGTGGGGAGCACGACTGGAATAGCAGAAATGAATGGCGAAAGCGTCGCCACTCGTAACATCGCGTCGCGCACCGTTCCGCAAATGGAGCTCGACCAATATTGTTGCAGCGAAAACATTCAAAAAGTGGACGTGATCAAAATTGACGTTGAAGGCTTTGAGGGCAATGTACTGCGCGGGGCGAAGAAACTACTTGCTCGACGGCCGAAGATTGCCTTGGAACTACACCTGGATGATCTTGCGAAGTTCAACGACTCGACGGAAGCCGTGCTCGACCTTCTACCGCAGCACGATTATAAGGGAAGTATCATGGTCCGTCCGGACTGGAATAACTTGAGGCCTTGGCACGGTCAACAAGACTTGCCGTCGCACGGCGTCGTGAACATCTTCCTGTGGCCGGATCCGTAGGAAGGCGCTATTGTCGCCGATTATTCGGTTTCTGCGATCCCGATGACGCGGCGCGTGGGAGTCGTAGCATTGCCCGGCAAGGCCTTGGCGCGCACGCCGAAAAAGGTGGCCGACGCCCGCCAACTGCTGAGCACGGCGCCGCTGCGAATGCCGCGGGCACCCTGGCCGATCACCATGGTGGTCGAATCGCCCCCGTCCAGGCGGATCGCGGCCTGGGCCCCCTGCTCGGCCAACACTTGGGCGGCCGCGTTGCTCGAGGCGCTCTCGAACACTGCCAGCCACAGCAGCTGTTTCGTCTCGTCAATGCCCAGCATAGTTTGTTCATCGATCAGTTGGTCTCCCTGACTGGTCAGTTTGCCGTCCTTGAGCACCAGCACCTGGCCGGCAATTCCCCACTGGGCCTTGAGCAGAGATTCAGATCGTGGCCCGCGCTGCGTCTCGGCGTGGGGAGCCCGGTCACGGTCGAACCAGATCAAGAAGCTGTTCTTTTCGGCATGGCTCCCAACGTGATCGGCAATGACCATTTCCAGGCCGCTGGCCGGCTGGCCGACAAGCCGCAGCCAGCGCGAGGGGCTGCCGAAAAGAACGCCGTTGATGCATACCGCCAGATGTTCTTGGCGGGTAACGCTTTCAGCCGTCGCCAGGCGATACTGATAGCCTTGGCGGACAGCCTGCGGATCGAGCGGCGTCGCGTAGAGCTCGATGCCGGGCGTCCGCAGGTCGACGCGAACCAAATGGCACAAGCCGCTGGCATCCTTGCGCCCGAGAGGCGCTGGCAGGAATAACTGACGCCCGCGAAGATTTCGGTCGGCCCGACCGGCTGGCGGCGGTGCAGCCACCAATAAGCCGCTAGGAACAGCCCGGCCGCAAGTAGCCCGGCGGCCGACCATTTAGCGTACTGGCGCAACCTTTGGCGGTGGGTTGGATGCACAGGTATCGGTTTCCTAGCCGACGACGTGACCGCGTTCAAACCGGGCGGGGGGCTAGTCAATTCGCCCCAGAAATGAGACCTCGCGGAACCAACCGATTCCTCGATGTAACGCCGCCGATTGGCTGATGCTTGATTATAATGCCAAAAGCGGTCTCCCAGGGCGATGCGTGCCTGGCTTCGTGGCACTGTGATCGGCACAGCCGGCCGCGCCCGTTAGTGCAAAAGCGGCGTTGCCGTCGATTGAGCGCCCGTCGAAATTTCCGCGTGTTTATTGTGCATCGGCAAAAAAAGGTGCGGCGGGGTCGTCGGGCTGGAGCAGGCAGGCTAAATCCAAACCGGTTATAACGATCCGTCGTACAGAAGATAGGATAAAATCGTTCTAACAAAGCCCCCGGAATAGCTTTGGGGACTTTTCCTGAATGGTTTTCCATATATACTGGAAGCTGAGCGTCGGCCTCCAAGTCTGCCGCCAAGCGGAACGCTCGTTTCCGCGTCGGTCCGGCGGCTTCTTATCGAAAACCCTCTTCCGCTCGCTGGTCGCTTCACTCCCATGCTCACCACCACAACCGGCGATACAACCCAGCAAACGGTCGAAATAACCGACGCTGCCGTCATGGAATCCGACCCGACGGCTGCGCCGACGGGTACGGCGCCGACGGGCGCGGTGCCGACGGGTACGGTGCCGGCCGCGGCTGCCGAGGTTGTGATTTCGCCTTGGTCGGATTGGTCGCTGTCACGAGGCCGGGTGGCATTGTGGGCAACCATCGGGGCCGCGACGTTATGGGCCTACTGGTCAACCCTGGTCAAGCTCGAGGCCCGTTGGGCAAGCGAATCGGAGCATTCGCACGGCTACATCGTGCCGGTCATTTCGGTCTTTTTGTTGTGGTTGCGGAGCGAAGATTGCGATCCGCGCAAGTGGAAGGGAAGCTCTTGGGGCTTGTTATTGATTGGCGTGGCGCTGGCCATGCGATTGGTCGCCGAGCGCTATCTCCTTTATCCCTTGCATTCGTTGTCCTTGCTTCCCTGCCTGGCTGGCATCTTTTTGGCGGCCGGCGGCTGGGGTGCGCTGCAATGGGCAGGACCCTCGATCATCTTCCTGATCTTCATGATTCCACTACCCAACTCGATTGAGCAACTCCTGAGCGTGCCGCTCAAGGGCGTCTCGGCGCAAATCGCCACCTGGTTGTTACAGATTATTGGGCAGCCGGCGGTCGTGCTGGGCAATACGCTCAAGATTGGCGACATGCAACTGGAAGTTGTCGATGCCTGCAGCGGAATGAATTTGCTGATGACGATGTCCGCCACGGTTGTGGCTTATACGCTGATCGTGCCCCGCCCCTGGGTGCATAAAGTGTTTTTGATCGCCAGCGTGATTCCGATCGCAGTGATGTCGAACGCAGTTCGAATCGCGGCCACGGGCTTATTGATGACGTTCACGCAGAGCGAATCGGCCCACAAGCTGGTACACGACTGGGCCGGATATCTGATTCAAATGCCCTTGGCGTTGGTGATGATCGCCTTGTTTTCGGCGTACTTGGGCCGGGTGCTAGGCCCGGGCGAAGTCTCCCACTCTGACCAGACTGAACAATGACCACTTCGTCACGTCGCGCTCCCGCTCAGAATTACTTCGCCGATCACAAGCGGCGACGCAGCCGCGTGCCGGTGAACGTGCGCTGGTGTGTTGGGTACGTTTGTCGTTTTGGCGGTGCTCATCGGCGGAGGTTTTGCAGCACGAGCCTGGAACCTCGAGCGGAATGCAAAAAAATATTTGGCCAAGGCCGAGGCGGCGGAGGACGAAGCCGATTTGCAGAAAACGTACGAGAATTTGAAGCTTTTTCTGCAGTTGAGGCCCAAGGATGCTGAGGTCCGAATTCGCGTGGCCAAGGCCTTCGACAAGTTGGCCACGGACCCCGCCTCGAAAGTACACTTGCTGTCCCTCTACGACCAGGCGGTTTTACTGAATCCGGATCGCGCCGATCTGCTGGATCGTCGGTTGGAATTGCTGGTCCAATTGGGACGATTCAAAGACGCCGAGACCTTGGCACGAAAGATGATTGCCAACCAGCAAGGTGGCTCCAAGACTTCCTGGGCGATTGCGTTGTCGATGTACTCGCAATTAGGACCTGACGAACGCGTGACGCCGACCGAAGTCGAGCAGGCGTGCCAAAAGGCGCTGAAGGAAAATCCCGGCAACCTGCAACTTTCGTTTGCCTTGGCATCCGTTTATCGCGACCATTTTGGTCAGCCCACCACGGAGGAGCATGCGGCTGCGGCCGATGCCATCATCGACAATCTGGTGGCGGCGTCTCCCAAGAACGCCGAGGCGCTCTTGGCTCGCAATCAATACGACCAGCGCTACCGCCCCGAGCGGGCCGAGCCCGATCTGGCTGAGGCTTTGAAAAACATGCCGAAGAATTTCGAGGTTCTGTTGTCGGCCGGTTCCAGCGCCATGGCCCAAAAGCAGACCGATCAGGCCGTTAAGCATTTCCGAGCATGCCATCGCCGCCGAACCGACCAATGCCCTCGGCTATCTTGGGGTCGGCATGGCGTACGTCGAAGCAGGCAACCACGAGCAGGCTTTGGAGGCTTGGCGAGAAGGGTTGGAGCATGTCGAGAGTCCCAACATCGTGCTTAACTTGCGGTTGGCCAGGTCGCTGATTTCCTGGGGCCGTTTCGAGGAAGCCGAGAAACCTTTGACCGTTTTGGAAGCGCGAGTTGGAATCGCGCAAGGCACCGACCCAGGGGACGACGGCCCTGGCCAACGAACTGCGGCTCGCTGCGCTGCCAGTGGCACCTCGGCCGGTCCGAATTTGCTCAAGCCCTGGGAATCCTGAAGTCCGTCAATTTGAGCGGCCCGGGCGGATCGGCGCTGCTGCCCGTGTTGGAGTTGAACCGCGCGGCCTGCTACGTGGGCTTGCTGCAATGGGACCAGGCCGCCACGGCCTATGACGCGGCCGCCAAGGTTGCGCGATCGCCGTTCCAGGCTTGGCTGGCGGGAGCCAACGCCTGGGAGCGGGCCGGACGAATCGATCTGGCGGCAGCACGCTATGCCAAGGCACTCACCAAGGCTGAGTGTCCCAAAGTCGATCAGGTTGGACTATGCCAGAGCATTGCTCCTGCGGCAGATGCAGATTCCGGCGGCGGATCGCAATTGGGAAGCTGTTCGAGGAGGCACTGGCCGCCGCCCGAGCCGCCATGCCCAATTCTCTGGCCGTCAAGCTCATGGCCGTTGAATTCCTGAAGGCCAAAGGGGACTCGAAAGCGTCTCTGAAAGTGCTGGAGGAAATCGTCGCCAGCGAACCGAAGGACGGCGGCGGCGAGACCGCGGCTCCCGCGCTGGCCTTGGCCTACCAACAGACCGGCCAATTCAGCAAAGCGGACCGGAAAGTGGACGAGTTGCGCAAGCGCACGGGCGATTCCTGGCCCGCCGTGCGGCTACGCATCGAGCTCTTATCGCGTCGCGGCGAGATCGAACTGGCCCTGGCGGAACTGCGCGCCCAAAACGACCGAATCACCGAACGAGAGCGCCCGGAACTCCTGGAACGAATGACAATCCTCTTTCATCAAATGAAAGACCGCCAGGCAGGCTATCAGGAGACCGTCAAACTCGCGAACAGCTATCCCAACGACGTGCAGCTCTGCTGGCATGCCTACAATTTTGCCACCGAACTGAATGACCAGGCCGAGATCGTCAAGTACGAAAAGAAATTGCGGGACTTGGAGGGTACGGACGGTTCCATGTGGCGGTTCTCGCAGGCGCGACGATTGCTCACCGAGGCCAAGGACGTCCAAGACGAATCGTTCGTCAAGGCGGTACAACTGCTCAGTCAGTTGCAGGGACTGCGGCCATCGTGGATCCCAGTGTACTTGCTGGGCGCCGAAATTGCCCAGCGACAAGACAATCCACGGCTGGCCGCCGAACAGCTTACCCGGGCTGTCGATCTGGGTGCAAAGCAGCCAGTAATCGTGCAACAGCTCGTTTCGCTCTTGAATCAACTCGGACGTTCCACCGACGCCGAGCAGTTGTTGGCTCGAGTCGGCGACATGGGCATGTCCGAATCAGCCGACATGACCGGTGCCGCGATCGCCGTCGCCTTGGCCGAACACGATATCGACCGTGCACTGCACCTGGCGCAAAATGGCGTTCGGTCGCGACCGGAAGACTCTACCGCGCACTGGTGGTTGGGCCGAACGCTCCTGGTCGCCCGACGGCCCGCGGAAGCCGAAACCGCGTTTCGCGAAGCCGTCCGCAAAGGAACTCAGGAAGTTCGCAACTGGCTGGCCTTGGTTAGCTTTTATGGCCAGGCCGGCGAGGCGGAAAAGGCCCGCTCCACGGTCAAGAAAATGGAGCAGCACCTCAAGATTCCCGCTGCGCAAGAGCCGTTTGTGCGGGCCCAAGCCCACGAACTGGCAGGCGACTTGGAGGGGGCCGACCGCTACTACCGTGCGGCGGCCACGGCGGCGGCCGACGACGTCAACGTGCAGCAACGAACGGCGGCGTTTTTTGAATCGCGCGATCGGAGCTTTGCCGAGCAGTGCCTGCGACGCGCATTGAAACTGTCTCCCAAATCACAAAACATCCAGCGCAGTTTAGCGATGATTCTGGCCGGCGGCGGCGAGTCGAGCTGGAAGGAAGCCTGGGAACTGGTCGCTGCCGGCTTCGTCCGACGAGCCCGCGACGATCGTGGAACGGCGAGTTCAGGTTCGCATCCTGTTGCGCAACGGTGGACCGGAACAGCGGAAGCAGGCCCGAAAACTGCTCGAAGGACTCGTGGCGGATCCCAAAAAAGCCGCCGCCGACGACGTGCTGATTTTGGCACAGCTGGAGGAAGCAGATAAAAAACTACCAGCCGCTAAAGAACTCCTGCTGCGGCTGGCCGGTCAAAAGAAATCGGATCCGGCGGTCCTGTTGCGGCTCGTCGATTTCCTGATGCGTCACGAGGAACTGGACGAAGCCGGGCCGTGGTTGACGCAACTGGAGTCGGCGGCGCCCGACGGTCTCGGTCCGGTCCAATTGCGCGCACAATGGCTGAAGGCCAAGGATCGTAGCGGCGAAATCGGGCCCCTGATCACCGATTTCAAACGTCGTCAGATGGCGACCGAGTTGACCAGTCAGCAACAGGCCTCGGTTCTGCTCAACTGCGCCGGCTTGTATGCCGCATTCGGCGACACGAGCGCAGCCGAAGCGACGTATCGCGAATTGGTTGCCGCCGTGCCGCAATACTATACCACGCTGGCCGAGTGGCTGTTCAGCCAGAAGAAACCGAAAGATGCAATCGCCTTGTATGTCAAAGCGTCCGACGTGACTAGCACGGCGGCGATTCAATTGGCCCGGCTCCTGGTCAAATATGACGCGCTGGCTCTGCAGACGGCCGCTGTCGATAAGGTGCTTGCCAAGGCGATCAAAGCACACGGCGACGATCCCGGCTTGTTGCTCACGGTGGCCGAATTTCGAAAGCAACAGCATCGTCGTGACGATGCCGAGCAGCTATATCGCCGGCTACTGGAGTTGAAGCCCGATCACGGCGTAGCCGCCAATAACCTCGCTTGGATGCTCTCGGAGCGACCTGAAGACTGCGATGAAGCCCTCAAACTCGTGGAACAAGCCCTCGAGCAGCTTGGCCATAATCCCGAAGTGCTCGACACCAAAGGCATGATTCTGTTGCGGCAGCATCATGCTCCCGAAGCGGTGGATACCTTGCGGCTGGCGACCAAGTCTCCCGGCGCCAATCCATCGTCGTACTTCCATTTGTCTTTGGCCTATCGAGACGCGGGCAACAAGGATCGAGCGCGCGAAGAGTTGCAGACCTTTCGTCGGTTGAAGCCGGATACCCAGCAGATGACCGAAGAAGAACGACAACAGCTCGCCGACCTGGAAACCGCGCTGGCTCAGTAGCGGGCGCGCATCCGCGCCGACACGAAGCCCAAACGTGCCGCCCGAGGTGTCCGAGTCCTTCGTGTGCCCCGCGCGGCCGCTTGCGTTTTGCGGCAAGTCCCCCCTTCGGCATCGTTGCAGGACTTTTCGCGACGAACCATCGCGGTTCCGGCCCGTCAAGTTGCATTCGTCGGATTGCTTTTTACTGCGCAGCCGGACGCGTGCCGTCGCACCCCCCTGTCGGATGGGATGCCATCTCTTGCGGAAAATAATTGCTACCATTTTCGGGCTGGTTGGTTACAATTTCGCAAGGAACAACAGCGTCCTGCTGGAACCAGGACGCGACTTTGAGGCGCCGGAACATGACATTTCTCGAAGAGGACCCCGTGGCCGGAGGCCACCGGGGTGCGCCGATGCGCTCGAGGCTTTTCTGGATCCGCTCGTGCGGATGAACGTCATCGCCGGCCTTCCCTGGCGCCGTTCGCCCAGAGTACACCGGGGTTGAGAGCCAATGCCTACTACTTCGGTCATCCGGATTGGCTGCGCAACTGGTTCGAGCGGGTGCATCGGTACCCGGAACTTCGTGAGCGCTGGCAAGCCGTGGCCGGAACCTGGGATGAGAAGGTCGTGGTCGATGTAGGTTGTGGCCCGGGTAATTTGTTTGCCACGATCGGAGGCAGCCCGCGCGCGCTGATTGGAATCGATGTGGCGCGGGGTGCGTTGCAGTGGGCGGCCGGGATCGGTTATACGCCGTTGTGGGCCGACGCGCACTCGATTCCGCTCAAGTCTGGCTTCGCCGACGTCGTGGCCGTCAACGGCACCCTGCATCATTGCGACGACATGGCGCAAGTCCTTGCGGAATCGGCCCGGTTGGTCAAACCGGGAGGCGTTCTTGTCGTGGACCATGACCCCCAGCTTTCCGCCTACAAGCTGAAGAATCTTGGCAAAATGCTCTGGAACTTGAGAGTGACGATGTATCGCCTGCTTGGCCGCTGCGGCCACTCGGCCAAGGATGATGAGCAGGTCTGGGCACTTGCCACCGAAATCCATCACGCACCGGGGGATGGCCTCGCGCCCGAACTCTTCCGCCGGGTGCTCGAGCCGATGGGATTCGAAGTGCGCCTCCTGCCGCACAACCATCGAGTCGGCGCGGAGATCTTGCAGGGTCACCGCGGCCGCGCGCCTTTCCAGATGCGTTTAGCGCAACGTCTTTCGGGCATTCAGCCCGACAGCGATGCCGGGGCGTTGAGCCTGATGTGCCTGGCGAAACGCAGTTGGCAAACCGGACCGCCGGAGTGACGGCGATGGATTTTGCAAATCGTGGCGCTGAGGTGCTATGGCGGCGCGCGCTCGTGCGGCGTTGCGAGAGATCGCCATGGGTGCGAAGGAACCGCTTTACTCGGCGGGAATGGGCGTATTGAGAGGGTCGGCATTCAGCTCCGGGCGGTCCTTGAAGTAGGCCGGCACCGAAAGGTCCATAGCGTCGAGTTTGGCCTGGGCGGCCTTCATGGGTTGCAGTTTCTGCTCGGAACCCAGATAGAAGACGGCAACTCGATTTGCCGGCACTTCAAGCTGGAACTTGCCTTGGCCCGCTTGTCGCAACGGCTTGGATCGCAAGAGATCCCAAGCCACCGAATTGGCCGGCGGCTTCTTTTCCAAGCCGGCCGCGTCGACCGTCACGTCGTAGGTGGACTGAGTCTGATCGTGGTTCACCACGACAACCAGCAGATTGCCTTTCGCGTCGATCCGCGGAAGGACTTCCAAATTGCACGGCACCTCGCCCTTGCTGCGGAGCATTACCGGCGGATGAACACCGGCTTTTCGAGCGCTGTAGGCCAGCAGATCGACATAGCTTTTGTGGGTCGAATAATCATTGGAAACCTTCGGCAAGAACGGGTTGCAGGGTTCCATCGTCTGGGAGAGCGACATGCGCTGGGCCAGCGCGTGCATGCTCATGCCCGGTCGGATCCCGAGCCAAACGGTCCGCTCCGTCTCGACGCCGCACACCTGACCGGCATGCCAGGCGATCGGCTTGCCACGCGTCAGCTTGCCAGTCACGATTTCGTGGTGCGTCGGCAAGCTTTGCGGCGAGAGCTGCTTGGCCAGCTCGATCATGGGAAACTGTCGCAGATCGAGCCCGGTTTGCTTCATCCCGCCGCGACCCGTGCGCGGCATTTTCGACATCAGCGCATCGACTTTCTTCCAGGCCTCTTCGTTGGGCACAACCTTTCCGCCGACCTCTCGCCAGAGGTTGGAATAAACGTGCGGCTTGTGCTCCGAATCATTCTGAAAGAGCAGCGGAGCATCCGGCGCCATCAGTTGAGACACCCAGACCTCTTCGGCCGGCGTTTCGGCCGACGGAAAGAACGGGACCTTGTATTTATGGTTGATGTCGATGCCAAAGGTCTCGGCCAGAAACTCCGTTCGCTTGCCGGTTGGAATATCGAGTGACAGCGAGTCGGCGTCTGACGAACACATGCCCCCCGCCTTGAATGAATTTTTCGATGCGACTGCGAATCGTGGGCGTGGTCCACTCGCTGGCCACGACATAAAGCACCTTGAAGGGCGCCAGAGCCGCATCTTCCAGTTCGATTTCCTCTTCCGATATGATTTCAAAGGGAATCTGGGCTTCGCTCAAGGCGGCGGCGGTGTAGGCGTAGTCCATTTTTGGATGGGTGTACATGCGATAGAAGTAGCCCGTCCAATCCGGCAATAACAGCGCGACCTCGGCCCTCGGCGGCGCCGAATTGGCAAGAAAGGTCTTGTAATGCGTACTGAGAAAATTGTGCCAATAGGCCAATTGCAGCCTTTGTTTCTGGTGCCGGCTGCGATACTGCGGCGAGTAGAGCCAATGATGAATTCCGTCCACCGAATGCCCCATCAGCCGTGCCAGCGCTCGTTCGATATCGCCCGGCCCGTCGTACTTGTCTTTCGCTTCGTCGCCAAAAAAAAACCAACTCCAGCCCATCGTGACATTTTGGAACTTGCGCGTGAGGTGATCGCCCTCGGCATACGCGAGCAGCATCGGCGGCGCATCCGGCCAGCATTGCTCGGCAGCAATAATGGGATTGAGCCGGGCGTTCCAGTAGGAACTCAACCCATGAAAGGCATTCATTCCGGGCCATACGATCCAGGCGATCGGAAAGGGATAACATTCGATGCGCTTGCCACCCTGGGCGGTGGCACCGTCGCTGACCCTGCGGAAGAACTCGAAGGTGAAATAGCGGTGAAAATCGAGCCACAGTTTGAAGGCCCCGGGCCGTTTCCATTTTTCCTCGCTGGGCGGAAGGTTGTCGAAGAATCGCGGCTCCAAGTTCGGCGGGACGACTTCGCTTCCACTGGGTAACGTTCTCCCCGGTGAAGTCGTTGTAGGTGCGGCCGTCGTGATTCGTGTCCCGATCCGGCGCCGCATCCCCAAACCAAACGTCGCGCAGATATTGCCGGTATTCCTCGATCGCCTCCGGCCGATAATCGATCATTTTGCGCGTGCGGATGCCAAGCTCATCCCAGCTCGAGGTGACGTAGACGTCGCCCACCTTGAACATGTCTGGCTCGCCGTAGTTCTTGGCGTAATTGGCAAGCGAGGTTCACGCCGGCGTTGAAATTGTCCGGCACAAAGAAGCTGCCGCAGGCTTCGTTCTGACGGGGCCCCGGCTTGCCGTCGAAGGACAACGGGGGCTCGCTCCGCGTGGCCCAAACCGTTTGGTCGATCGCTCCCAGCATGCCGTGCTGTTTGAGCCAGTCGCCCTGACCGATAGCCAAATGCTCCGCCCTTGTACGCGGTGTTGTAGCCCATGCGACGCCAGTCTTCGAGCGCCGCGTCTTCGAATGCCAAATTGATCTTGCGCGAGTCGCGAGCAGGATCGTAGAGTCCTAACCGCTGATAATCACCGTAGGTCTTCGCGGCTTCGCCTGTCACGGGTCCGATAAAGGCGCGGGTTTCGCCGCCGAAGGGCCCGGAATACGGGGTGATCGGTGGAACCGCGAGTTGATGCCAGTCGCGGGACAGCTTGGCGCGCCAAGGCTCGATCACCTTAGTCTCCGCAAAGACCGGAATTGTTCCACCGCCGAGAAACCAGAGGATCACAATAAATCGTGACAAACTTGCGGGCATTGCGCAGCGCCTGGGGGGATAATGATTGCCGCACTCGGCTGGATCCGACGGAATCCGACTGCCGGCGGCCGCTTCGAAGGTTGGGTGAAAGGACCTCCTTCAAGTATATCAGGTATCTCTTGCTCGGGTCCTAGTCGCCCGAGAATCGTCGCACCGGCAGACACGATCCTAGGAGGCATTCGGCAAGCCCAAAGCGTGCTGGGGGGCTCTTTTTTGCGCACCGTGCCTCACCGCCGCCGCCGACCTTGCCACCAGGGACGGCCGCTCGCCCGAAATGGCGCCGGTCCTGTGCGCGGATGCCTGGGATGTGGAATATCGTTATGAGTCCCGGCTGATACAATGACAATCGGTCACAGCTTGTCGCGGAGCCGAATGCCCAGCCGCCTTCCAAAGAGAGCACCGTTTTGATGACATTTCCGGTCACGATCGATGATCTAGCCGAGCGAAGTCTTCCGCCGCGCCGCCGCGCGCCCAGGTCGTCGCTGTGGACGATCATCCTAGCGCTGGCTGCCGCCGCCGCTTTGGCGTTTCTAGCGGCGAAGAAGTTTGGACTGCTGGATTAGCGGGGGTCGCTTTTGCAAGCAGCGGCCGCGCCCTACGCCCGCGCTTCCAGAACAATCGCACCGCGCAGCTTGGCTCCGGCGGCCCGCAGCGTTGTCAGGGCGGCGCGAAGTGCCTGCTTCCGATCCTGGCCGAGTTCGACGATCAGGTATGTCGACCGGCAGATGGCCGCCAGGGCCAGCGTCAGAGATTGATCCGGCGCTCCTCCCCCAACCAGAACGTGACGCCACGGCGTTGGCAGTTCGCGCCACAGATCGTCGATGCGGCCCTTCCAAAGGCAATCGTGCGGTGCTGGATTGCCGGCGCCCACCAGCGAAATGCCCGGCCGATTCGTGGGGCAAATCGCGTCGATCCACGTAGCGCTTCCGGCCATAATGTGGCTCAGGCCATACGAAGGACTTTCCGCCGCCTGGCCGAAGGCGGGGGGAACGCTGTGCTGCGAATCGACGACCAGCACTTCGCTTCCGATTTCGCCTAGCGCGATCGCCAATTCCATGAGATCGAAACGCTCCAAAGCGGCGGAGCGCACGGCGGTAATCATCAGCGGCCAGCACCCCGGGGCGCTGTCGGTTTCGCCGGCAATGCGCGCGGCCAACGCTCGGTAGTCCCGCGTTGGTTCGATCGGCGGCAGCTCCCAGACAGGCACGGCGGAGCGACCGGGCCGGACCGACGCCCGCGGCAATTGATTTTTCGGGCTATCCCCCAAGTCGGCCGCAGGCGCGGCCACCTCCATCGTTGACCGTGCAAGGGGATGGATTGCGGTCGAAGCTTCGACCAGGACCTCGTCCGCAAGCAATTCGAAGGCCAGTGAACTGGCCTTCGAGAGGCCAGCCTCGATTCGTTCCTGCGGGCTGTCCACTTCGATAGTCAACGCAATCCGAGCAGGCACTTCCGGTGCTGCGGTTGCCGGTATCCCGGCGGCGACCCCTGTGTCGCCTGCCGGTTCAGCGGGTCGACGATCGAGAACCTTCAGCGCCGAGAGCATGCGACCCATGTTGTAATTCGCGTTTCTCAGAGGTCTAGCCGCGGCGCAGTTTGGCGAACAGTTGGCGATACTCTTGGCGCCGCACCAGCGGCGGCGGCGCGTTCTGAACTGAGCCGGCGAAGTCGTCATCGATCACGATGAGATCGGCATCTTCCAGGATTCCCTCGGGGATTGGGAGTGCTGGGGGCGCTCCGGTAGGAGATTCAACGACCGGGGATTGAGAATGCTCGTCGCGCCTCCATTCGGCTTCGCCATAGGCCGACTGCGTCGACGGCCCGGCATGCGTCGACGGTGCCGCCGGATTATCGAGCGACTCGGTGTCGCGATAAGCTTCAGCCTCGACCGGCGTCGAGGGCTTTTCGTGTTCCGGCCTGGGATTAGCCTGGCCGGTGAATTGCATACTCAAGGTCGGCGCGGGGGCCTTGTTCATCCAGGGAGTCAATAGGTGCGATAGCTCGGTACCTTCGCGGCTGTTGACCAGCGGCCGTTCGGCAAACAAGTCGGCTTCGAGCGAGGCATAGCGATCAATGACCACTTCCTCCTCGTCAAAGGCCTCGCCGAACGGATCGGGGTTATCGTTGAAGACTAATTCCAGCTCCGGACCGATGGAGCCGGCCGGCTGAAAGTCATCGTCGACTTCCGACAAATGCCGCTGGATTCGCTCGAGTTGATCCTCGGGACTCTGAACCGGATGCGGCGCTGAGGGGGCCGGGAAGCGAAGCGCCGATCCCGCGTCCAATGTTTCGTCGAGCGCGGCGAACTCAACCACCGCCGCCCTGGAGTCGCCCTGCTGCGAGTCGGAATGCCAGGGAGTCGGCAATTGCTGAAGATCGCTCCACGCCTCTTCGATCGCGTCTCCGGTCACCGATGCGCCTTCGCCCAGCGCCGTCAGAATCAATGCATGGTCACACACCTGATTCACCAACCGTGGAATTCCGTCCGCGGCGCGAAAAATGCTCTCATATGCCGACGGCTCGAAAACACGGTCCGGATCTCCGCCCGCCGCGGTGACCTGATACCGTGCATACCCGGTGGTCTCCTCGCGAGTCAGGGCCGAAAGGTAACACCGGGCCGCCAGGCGCTGGCTGAAGGAATCGAGTTTGGGACTGGCGAAGCGCTCCTCCAGCGCGGGGCTGCCCGCCAAAATGAGGCGAACTCGCGGCTCTCCGTCCCGCGCCAGGTTGGTGATCATGCGCAGCTCTTCCAGCAACCGCAACGGCAGCGTGTGCGCTTCGTCGACCATCAGCAGCAGACCCGGATGTCCCCCGGGGCCCGGCGTCAAATGATCGATCAATGCCAGCCGCAATTCCCCTTCCTCCATGCCGCGGTAGGGCAGCCGCAGCTCGAACAGAATTGCCTGCAACAGCGCGCGACGCGTGCAGATGCGGCCGCTCGACAAGAGCGCCGTCGATAACCGATCCTGAAACGCCGCCGCCAAAGCCTGGCAAAGCAGGGTTTTGCCGGTGCCCGACGGGCCAATGATCAGGCCGGCGCCTTCTCCTCGCCCGATGATTCTTGCCAAAGTCCGACGAGCGGCCTCGATGCCGGGCGCGGGAAAGAAACAATCGCTGTGCGGCGCGGCGGTAAAGGGGCGCTTCCGCAGGTGAAAAAACGCTTCGTACATGCTGGCGGTCTTCCTCATAAACGATGCGGGTTGGCTCAGCGGCACCAGGCTGCCGGGAGTCGCTCCGGCCTCCGACGCGCGTAGCGGGCCAAAGCCTGTGCGCAATGCCAGCCTGCTGAGCTTTGATACGCTTCCTAGTTAGGTTCGGCTTTGCGGCCGTGGAGGCTCTACCTTACACCCGCTTAACTGTTTCTTCTCGCATAGCTTGCCCGCTTCAACGGCAAATCGCCGCGATTTGCTGCCTCGGATCGACAGTCTGCTAGCAGCGCACTGCGCAATGCCAAAACCGGACAGCCGGCACGCGCCGCTCAATTGCCCCCACCCCACAAACTTCCCAAGGCCTGCTGCAAGGCCTCGACCGGATGGCTCGACATGTGGGCCAGCCAACTGGGATCCGCAATGGTCGTCGCGACCAAGACAAACACCAGCAGCGCGGCGAATATTTGTAGCGGCAGCGGCAGCGGCACCGACTGCGACGATGCCGTCGCGGCTCCACCGCTGCCCTCAGCCCCGCTGCCGGCGCCGGTGCCAATCCAGCCTGCAACAGGCAAACGGAACTCGCGCTCGATTTCGCCGGTTTGGCGAATCACCCGGTCGCCCGAGCCGGTCGCCGCTCGGGCCGCAATCGCCACGAGCGGCAAACCGATGGCACAACCGAAAAGGGCCAATGCCCAATCCTGGGACCGCGGCGCGTGCGATGCGGGAGCGGCGGCCGCCGCGACCGCGTCGGAACTTGTCATATAATTTTTTTCGGCCTCCGCGCCGGGCCTCCGCGGTCACAAGCTCCTGTTCGATCTGCCGGCATTCCTGCTCGATCGGATTCCAATTGGCGACCGCCTCATCGACAAGCCCCCGCCAATGTTGTCGTAAGCGATCTCCCGATGGACCATCGGCCGCCGACGATTGCCGGCCCGGATCGGCGGAATTCGCGAGCGCAGCGATCATTCGCTGGACATCGGCCATTTGCGAATCCACATCGCGGACCATCGGATGCTCCGGCGTCAGCCGCTCGAGCAGTTGGCTCCGCTGCTGGCTCAAATCGGCCACGCGTTGGGCCAGCCTTTCCGACTCTGCCCGGTCATTCCGCTCGTTCAAGTTCTGGGAATCGGTGGCTGCCCCCTCCGCCCCGCCGTTCGCGGCGGCGCGATAAAGCTCGTCGTATTGCTGGCGAGTAAAGCGTTCGAGCCGATCTTGGGCTGCCCGCAAGCGACTTTTCGCTGCCAGAACTTGACGCGCTGTGCGCATGTATTGAGTCTTCGCGTGCGCCGCATCCTGGCGGAGGATCGAGGTCGCCGCGGCGGATTCGTCGGCCGCATGGCCCGGCAGGCCGCACCAGGCTCCTGCCAATGCCAACAGCAGCGCCGCAACCAGCACGCCCGGGTGTGGCATTGCTGCCCGCCACATGGCGGTCATTCGCTGAGGGTCCGAATTCATGCGGACATCCGTGCCGCGGCGGGTAATGATGTGGAAACGCTGTATTTTTTATTTACAGCAGCTGTTGCGTTTCGCAGAGACTGCTTTCCAGGTCATCGTCGCTATCGGTTCGGTCGCTTGAGGCCAAGCCGTGCCTGCGAGCCGCGCGTATAATAACTTCGTACTGAGCGTGCATGGCCCCTGTGCTCTTCGATTGCCAAATCGGTCTCGTCCGGCTTCGAAGCTGCGGTATCAGCGACTATTCGTATGTTTCGCATCAAAATCTGTGGAATCACCACGCCGGCCGATGCCGCGGCCGCCGCCGAGGCCGGCGCCGATGCCATTGGTCTGAATTTCTATCCGCTCAGCCCGCGCTACGTTTCCCAGATCCAAGCGGAGGAAATTATCGCGGCCCTGCCCGCCGGGGTGGCGCGGGTGGGCGTTTTCGTCAACTCTCCCTGTGCCGAAGTAAGGACAATTGCGATCCGCTTAAAACTCGACCAGGTTCAAATTCACGGCGACGAGCGGCCCTCCTTCTTGGGCGAATTGCAAGGGCTGGCGACGATTCGCGCGTTTCGCTGTGGCGGCGATGTGCAGGGCGTGATCGATTATCTGGACCAATGCGATCGGCTCGCGTGTCTGCCGCAGGCCATCCTGATCGATGCCCATTGCCCGGGGCAATTCGGCGGCACGGGCGCGCGGCGGATTGGAAGGCGCTGGCGACAGTTCGAGAGCGGCTGCCGGCAATTCCGCTGGTTTTGGCCGGTGGACTAAAGCCGGCGAATGTCGCCGAGGCCATCGACATCGTCCATCCGGACGCAGTCGACACCGCCAGCGGCGTCGAGTCAGCGCCCGGCAAGAAATCGGCCCAATTGATTCAGGCCTTTGTCGCAGCGGCTCGGGCCGCATTCCGTCCGGTTCTGCCGGAATAGACGCCGGCTGTACGCCGCTCCCGGGCGCTGCTGCACAGAGTTTGTCGCCGAGCGGCTCAAGTGCCCCTTCCACTGGCCGGGCGGCCAACTTATGATTTAGGCTTGCCCACTGAATGACGCGCGGGAAACGTAAGTCCAATCGACATTGCCGGTTCAAGCGAAGGAGATGCCTGTGTCACAGGTAGAAACGAGACTGCCGTATAAGGTTGCCGACATCGGCCTGGCCGATTGGGGGCGGAAGGAAATCATGCTTGCCGAGCAGGAAATGCCCGGCCTGATGGCACTTCGCCAAAAATATGGCCATTCCAAGCCCCTTGCCGGTGCGCGGATCGCCGGCTGTCTGCACATGACCATTCAGACCGCCGTGCTGATCGAAACATTGGTCGAGTTGGGAGCCCAGGTAACTTGGAGTAGTTGCAATATCTTCTCGACCCAGGACCATGCCGCGGCGGCGA
Organism: uncultured Planctomycetaceae bacterium; assembly: GCA_963793635.1. Lineage (GTDB taxonomy): Bacteria > Planctomycetota > Planctomycetia > Pirellulales > PALSA-1355 > CAWCAX01. The sequence goes on along the minus strand of CAWCAX010000004.1, from coordinate 427,639 downwards.
TAGCCAAGGTGGGCATTCCGGTCTACGCCTGGAAGGGGGAAACCAACGAGGAGTTTGATTGGTGTATCGAGCAGACGTTGTACTTTCCCGACGGCAAACCGTTGAACATGATCCTCGACGACGGCGGCGACCTGACGGCCATGGTCCATAAGCGCTTCCCCGAGCTGCTGAGCGAAATTCGCGGGCTGTCGGAGGAGACGACCACGGGCGTCAAAGAGCTGCGCAAAATGCTTTCTCGCGGCGAGCTGAAGATGCCGGCGATCAACGTCAACGATTCGGTCACCAAGAGCAAGTTCGACAATCTGTACGGCTGTCGCGAATCGCTGGCCGACGGCATCAAGCGCGCCACCGACATCATGGTGGCTGGCAAAGTGGTCGTAGTGGCCGGCTACGGTGACGTCGGCAAAGGCTGCGCCAATCAATGCGTTCGCTCGGGGCCCGCGTGCTGATCACCGAGATCGACCCCATCAATGCCCTACAGGCCGCAATGGAAGGCTTTGAAGTAACGACCATGGAAGAAGCCGCGTCGCGCGGAAACATTTTCGTGACGGCCACCGGCAACCGCGATATCATTCGCGGCGAGCACATGCAAGCGATGCCCAACGACGCGATCGTCTGCAACATCGGCCACTTCGATTTGGAGATCGACATGGCCTGGCTCAATCGGCAAAAGGGGGTCAAACGCATCGAAATCAAGCCGCAACTCGACCGCTATACGTTCCCCGACGGCCATTCAATTCTGGTGTTGGCCGAAGGCCGGCTGGTCAATTTGGGCTGCGCGACTGGGCACCCGTCATTCGTGATGTCGAGTTCGTTCACCAACCAGGTGCTGGCTCAAATCGAACTCTGGACGCAGCCGGAGAAGTATTCCATCGATGTGCATGTGCTGCCCAAATCGCTCGACGAGGAAGTCGCTCGACTGCACTTGGGCAAGCTGGGCGTCAAGTTGACGCGACTCAGCGCAACGCAAGCGGAATATTTGGGCGTGCCGGTCGAGGGCCCCTACAAGCCCGACACTTACCGGTATTAGGACGCCTATTCGGAACCCGTCGCCTATGGCGCGGTTCGGCCGCGTTTCGACCCTTCCCGGCAAACGAGAACATGCCTGAAATCCAGCCCTTTAACGGACTGCGGTACGACCTGGGTCACGTCGGAAATTTGAGCGACGTGATTGCTCCGCCTTACGACGTCATTGGTCCGGAGTTGCAAGATCAGCTGTACAAGCGGCATCCGGCCAATGTCATCCGCCTGATTCTCAACCGCGACGAACCGGGCGACGACGCGACGAACAACCGCTACACGCGGGCCGCGCAGTTCCTGAAAAATTGGCGCAGCGAAGGTGTGCTGTTTGCCGAGTCGCGGCCGGCGATCTACGTCTATCACCAGCAGTTCACCACCGACGGCAGCGACCTTCGTCCGCCGCGGTTTCATGGGCCGCTGCCGATTGTCACGGTTTGGCGAGGGAAACATCTATCCGCACGAAGAAACCATGGCCGGGCCAAAGCAGGACCGGCTGCTGCTGACCCGGGCATGCAAGGCGAATCTGAGCCAGATTTTCGGCCTCTACCCCGATCCCGAGGGCGACGCCCAGAATATCCTCGAGCGGGCCGTTGCCGGCGTGGCCCCGCTTGGAAGCCACCGACCATTTGGGCGTCATCCACCGCATGTGGCCCGTCACCGACCTGGCTGTGATTGGCATGGTCGAATCGATCATCGGGCCCAAACCCGTTTTCATCGCCGACGGCCATCACCGTTATGAGACGGCCTGCAACTATCGCGATGAGCTGGTCGCAAAACTGGGAAGCCTGAAGCCGAGCCATCCGGCCAACTACGTCCTGATGATGTTCATTGGCATGAACGATCCGGGGCTGCTTGGTGCTGCCCACGCATCGGCTGTTTCGCGGGCTGCCGGCGTTGGATTCCGACCAGCTGATCCAGCGGCTGGGCAGATTCTTTCACCACGCGGATTGTCGGCGAAGGGGCCGACCTGGCCCCCACCGTCTGGGAAGAGATCGAAATGCAGGGCGAGCAGGGAACGCTCGGCCTGTTTTGCCGCGCAAGACGAACGCTGGGTGCTGGCTTCGATCACGGCCGACGGCAATACCCGAATGGCCAAGCGGCCGCCGAGCACAGTGCGGACTGGCAAGGCCTGGGCGTGAGCATTCTGCACCGCCTGGTGATCGACACGCTGCTGGATGCCAAAGATCTGCCCAAGCCGCGCTACGTGCATCAGGTGCGAGGAAGTGGTCGAGGGCCTGGAGAGCGGCGAATTTCCGCTGGCCGCCCTGGTGATGCCGGCCACGGTCGACCACATCAAATCCATCAGCGAGCATAGCGAACGGATGCCGGCCAAGAGCACCTATTTCTATCCCAAGCTGCTCAGCGGCTGGTCATCAATCCGCTCGAGTAGGCCACCGCGCCAGGCGGCGCATCCGATCTCGTCTGTCGTTCCACGTGGAACGGAACCGGTCGAGACGATCGATCGACGCAGCCCGACCCTGCGTTTCACGTGAAACAAGCCGGATATGCAACCCTGGGCGTCGCCGGACCGGCCCCTGGCAGCAGTCGTACTGCTAGCATTCCATTCGTCCGAACTGCCATTCCAGTTCGAATTCGCACGCGGTTACAATCCACCCCGGCCGGCAGTGCAATTCGCGGGCAGCACGGTTCAAGGTGCGGAGGCGGACTACAAGTGGGGCGGATTCTGTGCGTGGCAAATCAGAAAGGGGGCGTCGGCAAGACGACCACCGCGGTCAACCTGGCCGTCGGCCTGGCCAAGGCCGGCAGCCGCACGCTGCTGGTCGATCTCGACCCTCAGTGCAATGCCACCACCGGCCTGGGCCACCAACCGACCGACAGCCATCCGCTGGTCTCGCAGCGGCCCTTGCAAGAGTCGCTGCGCGCGACGGCCAATCCGCTGCTCGAACTGCTGCCGGGCAGCCGCAGCTTCCAGGACGTCGAGGCCCTGGCCAGCGGCGACCAGAGCCACGCGGCGACGCTGGGCCAGCATCTGGCCAGCGGCCTGAGCGTCTACGATTTCGTGCTGATCGACTGTCCTCCGTCGCTTGGGCCAACTGACGCAAACGGCGCTGGCCAGCTCGACCGAGGTGCTGATGCCGATCCAGTGCGAATACTTCGCCATGGAGGGTCTGGCGCAAATGATCGAGGTCATTCGCCAGGTCATGGACCGGCAGCCCAATCGGCTGCAGTTCGGCGGCATCGTGCTGACGATGTACGATTCGCACGCTCGAACTGACCCGCGAAGTGGACGACGAAGTGCGGGATTTTTTCGGCGAAATCGTGTTCCAGACCGTCATCCCGCGAGATGTCGCGGTTTCCGAAGCTCCCAGCCATGGACAATCGGTGATCGATTATGCGCCGCGATCGCGCGGCACCAGGGCTTATGTCGAACTCTGCATGGAGGTACTCGAACGTGAGTAAAGAACGACGACTCGGACGTGGACTCGAAGCCTTGCTGGGACGCCCGCCGGGAGCAGTCGACGGCGACGCCGACGCCGCTGGGACAGCCCGGCGCCGCGCCGCCCTGGCGGCCACCGGACCCGCCGCCGGACTGACGCAAATCAGCGTCTATGAGATCGAAAGCAATCCCTTTCAGCCCCGCCGCGACTTCGACGAAGCGGCAATCGCCGAGCTTTGCGGAGAGCATCAAGGCCCACGGCCTGCTTGCAGCCGCTGGTCGTCCGCCGGCACGGCGAGCGCTGGCAATTGGTGGCCGGCGAGCGCCGGTTGCGGGCGGCGATCAAAGCCGGCTGGTCGGAAGTGCCGGTCGCAGGTCCGCGAGGCCGATGACCGCCAGATGGCCGAAATCGCGATCGTCGAAAACTTGCAGCGCAAGGATCTCAATCCGCTGGAAAAGGCGGCCTCGTTTCAGGACTATCTGGAGCGCTACGGCTGCACCCAGGAAGATCTGGCCGGGCGGCTGAAAATCGACCGCTCGACCATCGCCAATCTGATTCGCTTGCTCGAACTGCCCGCCGGCGTACAGGACGCCGTGCGCTACCGCATCGATCAGCCAAGGCCACGCTCGGGCCTTTTGCCTTTGGGCGATGAGCCGAAGCAACTCGACTTTTGCCGCCGGATCCAGGCCGAAGCCTGGTCGGTGAGGACCACGGAAGACCAGGTCCAAGCCTTGATTCGAACAAGAGGACTCGCGGCGCCGCGGGACTTGTGGCCAGGCCGACGAAATCCCAGCGCAAAACGCGCAGATAGCCAGGTGGCAGCCCTAGAACAAGAGCTGCGCGCCGTGTTGGGCACTAAGGTCGACGTGCGCCAGACCGCCGGCGGACGCGGCAAGATCGTCGTGCACTTCGCCAGCGCGGCCGAATTCGAGCGCTTGCGCCAACAATTTCGCGATCCGCCGGCGCAGCCGCACCGGCTGATTACTTAGATCATGGCCAGGCTTCTTGTAGCTCGCGCGATCCTGATTTCACCTGGGCCACTCTCGGGCCATTCGTCGCATTCGAGCCCGTCGTTCCGAATTCCACCTTCATCCTTTCGCCCTCATCCTTTCCCCTCACGGCTCCTTGGCATAGGCCTGATACGCCTCGGCGATCGAGCCTTCCTTTTCGTCCCCCGCGTGCAGGACGAGCCGATAGCGCAGCGATAACGAATCGCCCGTGGGCAGGGTGTATGCCGCCGCATCGCCGCCGGTAAAGTCGTGGATGCCGAATGGATTGGCGGCAAACAGTCCGTACGTGCGCACGTGCCAATAGGTGGGAAAGCGGAAGCTCGACGGATGGTTCAGGATGGCAATGCCCGCCGTCTGCCCATCGACGGGTCCGTGGTAGTCGACCCACGCGGCGCGCTTGCCCCAAGCGTCGGCGTTCTCCCGGCCCTCACTATTGACGATTTGTCCACCTTGCTTGCTGTCGACGCGGATACTCGACGCCACGCGCACGCCGAAGCTTCCTTCCTTCGTGTCGCCGAAAACCACCGGCCCGTCGGACGCTCGGATCACGATGTCGAAGTCGATGATCCGACGGCCGCCATCGGTCTGAAACACGAGCCGGCGCTCGTCCTCGCACTGTTTGCGGCCGTCGGGGGCCAGCCAGTGATTGCGGCGTTACGACGCGGGCCCGCTTGCCTCCCTCGACGGCCTCGAACTTCTGATGCTCGATCGTGCCATGCCCCGGCAGCTCGCTCCAGAAATCGATTCCATTCACGTTGCCGTGCGTGAACCAGCAGGAGCGCTGATGGGGATGATCGTGTTCTTCCCCCGCGATCTCTTCCATCGGATACGCCCGTGTCAGCGGCTGACCGGTGGGTCCAAAGAGCGGCCAAAGGGCGGGCTTCGCGCCGGAGCGGACGAGATACTCGGCGACCAGTTTATCGTCGAGCTTGACGGTGACGCCCTGATCTGACTGAACGACGGTCCATTGAGCTACAGCCGGCCGTGATCCGACAACAGACAACACGGCCAGCCAAACGCTGGCGCGCAAGGTAGCTTGCATCGGCGAATCTCTCCATCAGTTTTGGGGACGGCTCTCATGATAGCAGGCCAGCGCGGGCTGCGGGAGAGACGAGCGCGATCGCCCGGCGTTCAAAAAGCCGGCGATGAATGCGGCCGCGGAAAGCGGTTCCGCGGTGCGAGTATGCCGCTCAGCCAGGCTGCAATCGCCGGATGCTTCTCCGCCGTAACAGCCGCGTCAATGTTTTTGGGCCACGCTGACGCGCTGATATTTTTCCAAGCTGACCGGCTTGAACGAGCCGAGTTGCGTTTCGGTCGTCGTGATCATGTCCAGATCGAGCTTCAAAAGCTTCCACTTGATCTGATGTTCGCTGCGCAGCGAAACCCCCTGGCCGAGGTTTACGACCTGCTGCGGAATGGTGAGCTGGACTTGGGTGGCCACCAGGCCGCGATTAAGCAATTCTTCGTTGACGACCATGCGCGGAAAGGGGGGAGTGTGGTTGGTCATGGCGTTGAGCCGAGCGTACCAGTCGGAAAACTCGCGATATTGCTGCGCCGCATCGTCGCTCTCGGCCTTCAAGGTGCTGACGCGGTACGTCATGTGCGGACTCTTGAGTAACAGCTCGGCCGTCTTCTCGTCGATGCTGACATCGAAGTGGGGGTTTGATACGAACTTGACGTAGGCGTTCTTTTCCTTGGCCGCCCGCTCCTGGAGCTCGTCGCAAAACCGCTGCAATTCATCGGTCTTGACTTCGGTCTTGACGTGCCGCACCGGGTCGACGAGCAGGAATCGCCCGCGCGGCTTGTCGAACACCGCGACGGATTTATCCGAGAGATAGTCGTACACGATTCCGGCGCGGAAGATCGTCGTGTTCTGACTGACCGGCTTGGGGTCTTTGCCGTTGTAGACGCTGCTTTCGATATGAAAATCGTCCGCGCGGCAAATTACGACAAAACCGACTAGCAGCAGCACGAGCGGGCCGAACCAAACGAATCGGGGGGCGGACATGTGGCGGGTTCTCCCTGCAGGGCCGAGCGCAGAAGGTACGGGGCCGGGAGCGTACTGAAACCAGCCCCTGATGTAAAGCGGAGAATGCCGCTGCGGAGCAGTTGGCGCAAGCCCAGCGAGGGGACGTCGCAGTGCGGCCATCGGCCGCCAACTCCGAGCGCAGAAGCACGTCAACCAGGTCGTGCTCGCTTATTGCGGCACTGTAGCTGTCGTCTCGATCGAATTCACATTCGCCGAGCCGTTCCGGGTAGATAATGCCTGCCAAGTGGGCAAATCGATGCCGCTCGAGATGAATTGTGTCGAACCGTCGCACATCCCCACCAGCACCCCCCCCGGGTGTTGACTGCGTGCGGCCGCGGCCGCGGTCACCGAAGTGCTTTGAGTACACTGCAGCGGGCTAGGTGCCGTAATCGTCGAATCGCAGATGGGAATCGTATCGTTGGTCGCTGAATTCGGACCAATCGGCGTATTGCTCGGTGGCGTGCCGGTGCCCGTGGTGAAAACCGAACCTCCCATGCCCGGCCACATCCAAGCACCCCGGCCATCGGCGGAAGTGTCATAACCGATGATTTCCGAGACCGCGAAGGTCTTGGTCGTGCCGTCGCGGATAGTGGCCATGCGCGTCCCCACCTTGGAGCCAGACTTCCATTTGCCTGCGGCCCAAGCACCTTTGCTGTTAGGGGGAGTTGCGGATGCGTTCGACGTCAGGCCGCTGACATTTTCGACCCCGAACGCGCCTTGCATGTTCATTTGATTCGCGGTGCCGGTGGGAATATAAAAGCCCGCCATACCGACACATGCGGCGTAGTTGCCTTTCGAAAGTCCATTGGGCAGATTCATGGTTGAACTGGTCAGCAGGTTCACCATCGTCAGGGCGCTCGGGCAAAGATACGTCGGCGGCGTCGTGGTGCCGACGGCGACCCAGCTGAGGTTGGTTGTCGTGTCGGTGCCGGCCAGGGAGCACTCGCTGCACGGATTGTAGGTGACGGCACTTCCATTTCCCATGCAGATGGACAGGTTGTTGGCCAAGGGCGCCTGTTCCAAAAACGGCAAGATCGCCGCCGCCCAGTTCGGCCCTTGGCACCAGCCTTGTCCCCCGGACCCCTGCACGACTGGCAGCGCACTACCAGTGTCCAGTCCGCCGGACGACGGATAGGCGCAGTTGGGCAGACCCGGTGGAAACGCACCATACGTGGACTCGTGCTGCAGCACGCCCAAGCCGATCTGCTTGAGATTGTTGGCGCACTGACTGCGCCGGGCAGTTTCGCGCGCCGCTTGCACCGCAGGCAAGAGCAGAGCAACCAGCACGCCGATGATGGCAATCACCACCAGCAATTCGATCAACGTAAAACCCTGTCGACGCCGTTCCGGGCGGCGTGCGCCAGTTCCTAACGCATGCGTACAACGAGTCATGAGGTGCCTCCCCCCTTGCTCTAGCGCAGCGGCCACGACAGTGCATTGCCGACCCTGAAACAGCGCCCAGCGCATCAAATACATTGCGGTTGCCAGCCGCGACCATGTTCCGTAATCTCTTACACGATAGGACGATTCGGCCTGCTTTACAAGATACCCCGCCGGCCGCCGCGGTGGCCCTGTCGGATTTTTCAAGCTGAGTTATAGTCGATGGACGGGAATGGCACGACTAATCGGCCCAAAGTCGAGCCCGGCCCACATGGCCACCCCCCCCATCCGAAGAGCAAAAGGAAAAATTCCCATGGCCAACTCGCCCGAGCGCGCCATCCGCGAAAAAACCGCCCTGGTTGGCGTCATCGGATTGGGCTATGTCGGGCTACCGCTGATTCGGGCATTTATCGCGGCCGGCTATCGCACGATGGGATTCGACGTCGACAGCTCCAAGGTCGAGCGATTATTGGCCGGGCAAAGCTACATCGGCCACATTTCTTCCGAGTGGATCGCACGATTGCATCCAAAGCGGCCGGTTTTCGCCAACGGCCGATATGCGTCGACTGGCCGAAGCCGACGCGCTGCTGATTTGCGTGCCCACGCCGCTCTCCGAAAGCCGCGACCCGGATCTGAGCTATATCGAAGCCACTGCGCGACAAATCGCCGAGGCCCTGCGGCCGGGCCAATTGGTCGTGCTGGAAAGCACCACCTATCCCGGCACGACCCGCGATGTTGTGTTGCCGATCCTGGCCGAGCGCGGACTGAAAGTCGGCCAAGATTTTTTCCTGGCCTACAGCCCCGAGCGCGAAGACCCAGGCAATCCGAATTACACCGCCAGCGGCATTCCCAAGGTCGTCGGCGGCATCGATCCGATCAGCGCCGATCTGGCCGAGTTGCTCTACGGCAAGGCGGTGGTCAACATCGTGCCGGTCTCGAGCTGCGAAGTGGCCGAAGCCTGCAAGATTCTGGAAAACACCTACCGCTCGGTGAACATTGCGATGGTCAACGAGCTGAAGATGCTGTTCGACCGCATCGGCATCGATGTCTGGGAAGTCATCGACGCCGCCAAGACCAAGCCGTTCGGATTTCAGGCCTTTTATCCGGGCCCGGGCTTGGGCGGCCACTGCATTCCGATCGATCCGTTCTATCTGAGTTGGGTCGCCCGCAAGCATGGCATGACCACGCGGTTCATCGAATTGGCCGGCGAGATCAACACCAGCATGCCGCAGTACGTCATCCAGCGGCTGATCGAAGGGCTCAACGACGACGGCAAGCCGCTCAACGGCAGCCGGATTTGCATCCTGGGTGTGGCCTACAAGAAGAGACGTCGACGACCCGCGCGAAAGCCCGTCGTTCGAGCTGATGGAACTGCTCCGTGCCGGTCATGCGATCGTCACCTACAACGATCCGCACGTGCCGAACCTGCCGCGGATGCGGCATCACGATGTGCCGCCGATGGAGAGCCAGCCGCTGACGGCCGAATTCCTGGCGGCGCAGGATTGCGTGCTGATCGCCACCGACCACTCGGCCTTCGACTACGACTTCATCGTGCGGCACGCTCGGCTCGTGATCGACACGCGCAACGCCACGAAGGACGTGCGCGATGGCCGCGAGAAGATTCGCAAAGCCTGATCCGACCGCGGCGTGCCGCGGGCCCGCTATACCTGGCCGGCCGCGGGCACGATGTACGGCGGCGCGATACTCGCGCGTCAGCAGCAGGTCGGCGGCGGAGTTATCGACGAACTTTTCCTGGCTGGGGTCGAAACCGAGCAACGGGCCCAGGTGCAGTTTGGCTTGCGCCAAATCGACGCCGTTGTCGGCCAGATGCTGGGTCGTGCGATCGAATGTGTCGCGAACGTTGTCCTTGCTCTTCAGGCTTGCAACCCGCTCTTTGGCCTCGCTGACGCTCACGGCCGATCCGAGCCGGTAGGAAATATTGCCCAGGTGGCACAGTGCGCTCGACAAATGCCCTTCGAGGATGTCGGCGTTCAGATCTTCGACTTTCCGCGAACGCACCGCCGAAAGGAAATTGGCGAAGTGATCGCCGCCGCCGGCGAAGGTCTCGATCTGGCTTGCCCTCCTTATCGAAAGCCGCGCCGCCGTCGTAGCTGCTCAGCACCAGGTAGCCCCCGGGCCCCTCGAAGATCACGCCGACGCCGGCTCCCTTGTAGGGCTGCGTGGGCAGGCCGCGAACTTCGAACATCAACGTCTTGTCGGCGTAGTCGTGAATCACGATCTGCGTGTTCGGCGTGTCGCCGGCATCTTCGTAGCCGAGGCGACCGCCATAGCTGATCACTCCCGTGGGCAGGGTCGATAAACCGAGGCCCCAGCGAGCCAGGTCCATTTGATGGATCCCCTGGTTGCCCAGATCGCCGTTGCCGTAGGGCCACTGCCAATGCCAGTCGTAGTGGAACTGGGGGCGAGTCAACTGTGCCATCGGCGCCGGGCCCGACCACAGGTCGTAGTTGACCGCCGGCGGAACAGGATACTCGCCCCGCGGTCCGATCGACGCACGCCGCTTGTAACAAAGCCCATGTGCCAAGGTGACCGGTCCGATGTTGCCGGCACTGCATAAATTCCATCGCTTTGCTCGTGCCGGGATTGGACCGGCTTTGTGTGCCGGTCTGACAGATCTTGTTGTACTTGCGGGCCGCTTCGACGACGCGCCGTCCTTCGCTGACGTTGTGGCTGACCGGCTTCTCGACGTAGACGTCCTTGCCGTGCTGCATCGCCCAGATGGCCGAGCCAGCGAGTGCCAGTGATTGGGCGTGGCGATCGAGACGACGTCGACGGCCGGGTCGGCAAAGGCCTCGCGCATGTCTTGCGTGAATTGCGGCTTGCGGCCCTGTGCTCTTTGCCGACCTCATCGACCCGGGCCTGCCCCACGTTGGTATCCGCGTCGACGATCCACAGCACTTCGGTATCGGTGCGGGACGTGTAGGCCTTGAGATGTTCACCGCCTCGTCCGCGCACGCCGACCATGGCCACGCCGATCTTCTCGTTGGGGCTCGTCGATGTCGTGGTCTCTTCGGCCGAGGCCAGCCTCCACGAGCCGACGGATGCCGCGGCTGCGGCGGCCAGCATCGACTCTTCGAGAAACTGTCGGCGGGATCGCTGTTTCATGGCAGGCTCCTTTTGGGGGCGGGCTGGACATGCGCGAGGACGGTCAATGGCAGGGCATCTTCAGGATAACGAAAATGAGTCTCGTTGCCAGGGTTCGAATCAACGCGAAACGAAACTTTTTCTCAACCATCGACTCGCAAGCATGGGCCGCCGAGGCTTCGCGCGCAAATCGATCACCCATACCGCGACAAAATCCGATCCAACAGCCCGGGGCAGCAACGATTCAGCCAGACCAAGAGTTTTCCGCGGGCGCCGACGATCACCTCATGCCGCCCACGCTCGATTGCCCGCACGGTCACCCGGGCAACCCGCTGCGGGGTGTCGCCGGCCTGGTTTTCCCAGGGAACGCTCTGCCGAGCGAGCGCATGCACGAAGAAGTCGGTCTTGGTGGTGCCCGGACTGACGAGCAACAGATCGACACCCAGCGGGGCCAGCTCGGCCCGCAGCGATTCGCTCCAACCGCGCAGGGCAAATTTACTGGCACAATATTCGTTCGAGAGGGGAATGCCCCGATGTCCGAGAATCGAGCCGACATTGACCACGATCGGCCGGTGTCCCTCGATCAACAGAGGCATTGCCAGGCGGACCATCTCGACCGCGGCAAAAAAGTTCAGCTCCATGATCTGCCGCAACCGCTCCGGCGATGACTCGGCGAATCGTCCCAGCGCGCCGATGCCGGCATTATTGATCAACAGGTCCAGGCCGCCCCAGCGCTGGGTGGCCGTCGCAACCGCGCGCTGCCGCACTGCGGAATCGGTGATGTCGCCGGCAACGACTTCCAACTGGCCGGACTTATCGTGCAGATCCCGGGCAAGCTCGTCGAGCTTATCCTGCCGGCGAGCCACGATCACGAGCCGCGCACCCCGCTCGGCGAGCTCGCGTGCCAGTGCCGCGCCGATGCCGCTGGATGCGCCGGTCAGAACACCTCGCATCCCGGCGATCGAACGCTGCGTCATGGCGGCGGCTCTAGTTTCGGGAATCGTTGGGATTTTCCCGCATCACTAGCGAGCCGTCCAGAGGCCAGAGCAATGGGCCGGCATGGCCGTTGCCGTTTTTCGCGGTTCCATTGGTCGGTTTGGCGCGGGGCCGAATCGACACGTCCGCGCCATGCAGGTGGGCCAGGGCGCGCTGCGGAATCCGGCAATGCACGACCACCCGCGTATCGGTGTATTGCCTGTCCAACACTTCGCCGTAGGCGGCCAATTGGGCCATCAGCCGGCCGTTTTCAACGCCCGTCTCCACGTCCAAATCGAGGAAATTGTGGCTCAGCGTCTGGCTCACCGCGGCGGTCAGTCGCTCGATTCCTTGTCCGCGGTGCGCGCTTGATGGCGATGGCATTGGGGTAGCGGCTCAGAGCGCTGGCCAATTGCCCCCGATCCGCGGCATCGGACTTATTGAGCACCAGCAGCGTGTCCTTGGCCTCGATGCCCAACTCTTCCAGCACGCCGTAGACGGCGCTGATCTGCTCCAGGGCCGCGGGATTGCTGACGTCCGCCACGTGCAGCAGCAAATCCGCCTGCCGCGACTCCTCGAGCGTCGCCTTGAAGCTGGCGATCAGGTGATGCGGCAAATCGCGAATGAAGCCGACCGTGTCGCTCAAGCAACACCGGGCCCCAGCCGGGCAACTGCCAGCGCCGGGTGCGCGTGTCGAGCGTGGCGAACAGCTTGTTCTCGGCCAGCACGCCGGCGTCCGTCGAGTCGATTCATGAGCGTGCTCTTGCCGGCGTTGGTATAGCCGACGAGCGAAACGGTCATCCGTTCGCTGCGCGCGGCCACTTCACGTTGCTTGCGGCGCTCGATTGCCTTCAGCTCGTGACGCAGATCGGCGATCCGCTTTTCCACCAGCCGGCGGTCGACTTCCAACTGCTTTTCGCCCGGGCCGCGCATGCCCATGCCCATCTTCAATCGCGACAAGTGCGTCCATATCCGCTTGAGCCGCGGCAGCGAGTATTGCAGTTGAGCCAGTTCGACGGCCAGTCGGGCCTCGGACAGTCCGAGCCCGGCTGGCGAAGATGTCGAGGATCAACTCGCTGCGATCGAGCACCTTGATGCCGGTGGCCTGCTTCGAGATTGCGCGTCTGGGCCGGGCTGAGATCGTTGTCGAACAGGATCACGTCGGCATCGCGCGCCGCGGCCATCGCCTTTAGTTCGTTCGACTTTGCCCTTGCCCAGGTAGGTGGTCACGTCCGGAGCCTCGCGACGCTGGGTCAACTCGCCCACCACCTTGGCCCCGGCCGTTTCTGCCAGGCCGGTCAATTCGTCCAGCGCAGCCTCCGACGAGACTCGCTCGGGCAAGCAGTACGGCCACCAGAATCGCCGCTTCCCGGACGACGCTCTCGGTACGGTTCATTTCGCTCACGGTACGTCGGTTCCTTTGACAACAGGGGATGCAAACGGACCTCGATCGGCCCGAGCGATGATCCGCTCGGATACGCTCCAAGGACACTCGATCGGCAGAAAGAGTTCGCTCATTGCTCGTCACCGAGAAACAGTTGGCAATAGCTTTCGTAGCGTCGGGCATCGAGCCGCCCGTCGGCGACGGCGTGCTTGACAGCACACTGTGTCTCGTGCATGTGGGAGCAATTCGGATACCGGCACAAGTTGGCAAACGGCCGCAGATCGCGATAGCCGCCCTCGACCTCTTCGGGAATGACGTCCCATAACTGGAATTGGCGAATCCCGGGCGTGTCGACCACGTAGCCGCCGGAGGCGAGCGGCCAGAGCTGGGCGGTGGTTGTCGTGTGCTTGCCCTTTTGATTTTCCGCGCTGACCGCGCCGACCCGCAGGTCGAGCGCCGGATCGATGGCGTTCAGCAGCGACGATTTGCCGACTCCGCTTTGCCCGGCCACGGCGCTGGCTCGGCGGGCCAACTCGCGCCGCAGGCGATCGATTCCCAGGCCGGTCTTGGCCGAAACCAGCAACACCAGATAGCCCATCTGGCTATAAACACCGACCAGCGGCTCCAGGTCCGCCGACTCGATCAAATCGATCTTATTGATCACGATCAGCGGCCGCAGCTGCGATTGGTGGGCGCTAACGAGGAATCGATCGATCAGGTTGGGTTTCAGATAGGGCTCGGCCGCACTGGCCACGATCACAACCTGGTCGACATTGGTGACCAGAATGTGCTGCCGGCCTCGGCTGGCCCGCGCCAGCACGCCGTGCCGCGGCTCGACACGTTCGATGATGCCTTCGCCGGCGCCGGCGGGCCGAAAATAGACCAGGTCGCCCGCGGCCACGACATGTCGCTGGTCGGTGCGAAAGGGTCTTGAGCAGGCGCCGCGTAGTGCAGCGATGGATCGTGCCGTCCGCGGCCTGAACCGTGCTGGTCAGCCCATGTACGCGCAGGATGCGGCCGCTCCGGCAGAGCTGCTCATCGAAATCCGGGGCAACGGCTAACCCGGTCTGGCCGGTCTCCACCGCCTGTCCGACGATGGTTCGCTTGCGGTTCAGCTCGCCCTTGCCGCTGATTCGCTCGCCGCGAACCATTTCGTCTTGGACCTGCTCGTCGGCGGAATCGACGAAACGCCGCGTCCAGTCGCCGGCCCGGGCTCGTTCGGAGCGGTTCTTGCGGAATTCGGCGCGGATTTTCTTGTTATTTTTTGCCAAAAGCTACCCACGTTCGAGGGCGCAGGCGTCTGCACGAACAACCAGGAGACTCCGCCACAGGGTCCAGGCCCAATCGCAGCTTTGCACAGAAATGCCGCACAGCAAGGCCGAGCCCAATGACCCTGCCGGATGCGAGTTGTCGGTCGGCGGACACGCTCTTGGAGCACGCGCATTTATAGCGGCTTGTTGGGGTCTCGAATTTGGCCCGCCTGTTCGTCGCAATACGTCGTACCGAACGGGCTGAGGCTCCGGGTTGATTGCCGGCTCTCGGGGGGCGGTCTTCAGGCCGGCACGTTCGAGCAAGGATTGTGTCATGAAGTCGATCGGCAGATCTTCGGTCGGGGGCGGGCCGACGGCCCCCAGATCGAGCGGCGAGTACTGCACGTCGTACGTGTGCTTGGCGATCGCCAACTCGTCCCCAGGATTGAGCCGCTTTTCGGATCACCCGCAGCCCGTTGACCTTCAGCCCGTTGCGGCTGTTCATATCCTTCACGTACCAATAGCCGCCGTTGAGCGTGAGCTGACAATGGTGCGCCGACACGTTGGAGAACCGCAGCACGATGTCGCAGCTTTCGCGGCGGCCCACCAACAGGCTTTTCTTCAAGAGTGGAATCGGGTCGCCACCGCCAACAGGCACCAGTTCACCGTACATGACTGCGCGTCTCTCGGACCGCTTAGGAAAGACGGTTAGGATCGTTGGCGGAAGAGCGAAGTGGAACTCAACGCCTGATTTTAGTCTAGGTACGCCGCTGGGCAGCGTCAACAAGCTTGCCGTCGACAGGTGCTAAAGGATGACTTTTTGCCGCGGCAGAGCGTCGCCCCCGGCGGCAGGGCGCGTTAGACTTGTCGCCACCGGCAGATCAGGATCGACGCCGGCTGACATTCCGGGCAAACTGCCCGCGGCCGGCCAGCAAAGGGCTTTGGATCGCCATTTTTCCCTATTACGCAGATGCAACGACGACCCGAAAAGAATCCGGCGGCCAAAGCGGCGGCGAGAACTTCCGTCGCGGACTCCGATTGCTTGCACCCCGCGGCAGCGGAATCGCCTGACCATCCGCTCGATTCTGCCTGCGCGACCTCCGCCGCTTCGTCCGGACTGGGCGGCGGCCGGATTGCGCTATTACCGCTACAATTTCTTTCTGCGGCAGAAATTTGGCGGGCGTGTGCAGAAAGTGAGCGTCGACGCCGGCTTTACTTGTCCCAATGTTGATGGCACGGTCGCCGTCGGCGGCTGTACGTTTTGCGATAACCGCAGCTTCAGCCCCAGCCGCCGCTTGCCGCGGCAGTCGATTCGGGAGCAAATCGACGAAGGCATCCGGCGCCTGAAGCACCGCTACAAGGCGCGACCGCTTCCTGGCCTACTTTCAACCGGCCACGAATACCTATGCTCCGGTCGAGCGGCTGCGGAGCGTCTACGGCGAGGCGCTCGTCGACCCTCGGATTCTGGGTTTGGCGATCGGCACTCGCCCGGATTGCGTTGCCGACGACGTGCTGGACTTGCTCGGCGAGATCGCCGCCCAGACCTATCTCTCGGTCGAATATGGCCTGCAAACGATTCACGATCGGTCGCTGGAGTGGATGAACCGCGGACACGGCGTGGCGGCGTTTTTCGATGCCATGGATCGCAGCCGGGGACGCGGTTTCGAAATCTGTGCCGCATGTGATGCTAGGACTGCCGGGCGAATCGCCTGCCGACATGCTGGCCACCGCCCGCGAAGTGGCCCGCTTGCGACTCGACGCGGTCAAGATCCACAACCTGTACGCCGTCCGCAATACGCCCCTGGCCGAGCAGGTAGCCGCCGGCCAAGTGCAGCTGATGGAGCGCGACGCGTACATTTCCACCCTGGTCGAGTTCATCGAACTGCTGCCGCCCACGACGGTCGTCGAGCGGATCAGCGGCGATGCGCCGCCCGATTATTTCGTGGCGCCAGCCTGGTGCCTGGACAAGCCGGCCGTTCGAGCCGCGCTCGACGCGGAATTCCGCCGCCGCGATACCTGGCAATCCAAGCACTGGTTGCCGGAATAGCCGACGTTGGTTCGCGGCCAAGATTAGCCGCGTGCATCATGCGAACCGGCCAAGGCTGCGGCACGATCGTTACCTTCGCCGACGTCCGAACACGGGCTGGCCGGTCTGGTTGGGCTGGCTCGGTTGGCCCGGCAACGGTGCCCGCAAGTAATAAAGCGATGGATCATCGATGATCCATTCGGTCGACCAGGAACGGCCGTCGTCGCGATTGACCAGATCGAAGAAGAAGGTTTGCAGCCGCTGGGCTTGAAAACCATACGGGTATTGCGACGAGATAAAGTCGGCTTCCGTCAGATTCTCGACTCCGGCATGTGCGTAGTATTCCACGGCTCCGGCCGGCGTGACCGACATGCCCAGGGTCCACCAGCCGGTCTCCGTGATTTTGGGACCCCAGAAATCATGACCGCGCGGGCCGCCGCGCAGGAGCAACTGGGCGTAGCTCTCCTTGATTCTCGAGTCGGCCTTGCAATAGAGGTGAATAAAGATGCCCGGCCAATAGGTGTCCTGCTTATTGTCGCCGGCGCGATAGCCGTCCAAGCTCAGTCGCATTCCGAACGAATTGCCGGTGCGCTGCTCCCACTGGTCGAACGGCGGAAGGTAAACCCGCACGACGACGCTCGGGCTGGACGAGGCCGGCAGATAGCCGTTGAGCCGGCCGGAAACGTTGACGATCAAATCGTCTTGCTGGTTTTGACCGCTGATGTTGTTGGGAATACCCGATTGCAGCGTGCGCAGCCGCAACGCGCCCGTGCTGCCAGACAAGCCGTCGGGCGGCGTCGCAACGCGTTGGATGACGTCGGGATGGCCTCGCTTGGCGCTTTCGCTCCAGCGGCCGTTCGTCGATCCGCCGGCCGGATAGCGGATCTGTTCGTCCTGCTCATGGCTGCTCTTGGGATTGTTGAAGTTGTAGGACCATTTCTCGTCCTCAAAATCGTCTCCGACCTTGTCGGATTTTTGACCGCTGCCGGGAACGAGCCGATTTCGCGCCGTCACAGACCGGCAACCTGACGACCAACGATAGGCAAAGGATGCTCACCGGCACGAACAGCCCAAAGCAGGCTCGATGACGCATTGCAATCGACTCCTATCCGCAAATCTGGGGATTCGCCGCCGCCCGTTCAGGCCCGCCGCGGCGGCCGGTTGCGGCTACCATACAAGAAATCAGGGCGAAATTAAACCGGAGTTTTTCGCTCGTCCGCTGCCGTACAGGCGAGCAGAATCCCGCGGTTGGAGGCCACGGATCACCTCTTTGCGGCTGATTCCCCTGGCGAGCGGCAGTCGAGCCGAGGCCGTCACGGTTGGACTTTCTGTTATCCCCGGCACACCTGGCGAGCATTGCCCAACGGGCGCGGCCGGAACCCGATCCAGCGGAATCATGCCCCGCTTGGCGATTCCTGCCGATTCCGGAGCCGGGCCGAGTCGATGAACACCAGAAGAATTGCCGGCGAAATTAACTTCAAGATGAAATCGGCGGTTTTGAGGAGTCCACCCATGAACGCAGTACGGATTGTTTTGGTCGGTGCGTTGTTGATGTTTTCGGCAGCCATTCCGGCGCCGCCACGCGCGCGAACTCAATCGGCAAGAAATCCGTCAAATGCCGATTACGCAGCGTCCCTCGCGGCCGGGCCATTTCTATGGCAACTCCGTGCGCCGAACCCAGCAGCGCCGCGGCAGCCGATAACGGCGCCGCGCTTCCCGGGGCCGGCTGCAAGCGAGCCGGCGGGAGTATCGTCGTGCGCAGATCGCGGCGATCATTCTTCGCCGCCGGCCCGGTTCCCCAAATCGCAATCCCAATCGGCACACAGCGCAGAATTTGGGCCAGCATGCGTAAAATTCTCGCCGGAATATTGGCAATCGGCCCACCGCAAGCGCACAATTAGAGGCAGGCAGCCCGAGGTTGGGCGGTCGATCTAATTCCCGGGAGATCTTCCCATGCGGCGCGCAATCTTCGCCTTGGCTTTTTCTGCGACACTCCTGGCACGGATGGCAGGCAATGCATTGGCCCACGGCGGAGGCGGCGGAGGTCACGGAGGCGGAGGCGGCCATGGCGGGGGTTTCGGTGGCGGCGGATTTGGCGGCGGCGGCCACGGTGGTGGTTTTGGCGGTGGCGGTTTTGGCGGTGGTGGTTTCGGTGGCGGCTACAACGGAGGCGGATTTGGTGGCGGCGGAATGGGGGGCGGTCATTATTCCGGCGGTTCGCCGGCGATGTCGGGCGGCGGCCTGCGCTCCGGCCCAGGCACGTTTGGCGGCCACGGCCTGAATCAGGCCGGCGGTCTGAACCACGGAGGCCAATTAGGCCCGGGGCACGGCAATTTCGTAAACAACTATGCCGGCGGTGCCCACACGGTCAATCACAGCGGAAACTTCAACAACTTCAGTCAACATAATGCCTCTTACTGGCAGAACCGTTCCTACTTCTTCGGCGCCGGCTCGCCGTTTGGCGGTTATCTCGGGTACCCGTGGTGGGGCGGCGGCTACGGAAATCGTTTTGGTTACTTTCCGTTCTTCGGGTACGGCCTCGGATTCGGCGGGTACGGCTACGGCGGTTATGGCTACGGCGGATACGGCGGCTATCCGTATTATTTCAACTATCAGTCAGTCTACCCCTACGGCGGGTATGGTCCCGGCGGCGCGGCCACCGTTGCGATGCAGGATCCGAACGCTCCGGCCGATCAGCTTCAGAATTCGCTCGACTATGCCGGCCAAGGCGAAATCGATTTCAAGGCGGGCAAATATCAGGCCGCCGTCCAGAGCTGGCGGCATGCCCTGGTCGACGATCCGCGCAACGGCGCGATCGTGCTGCTCTTGAGCCAGGCGCTGTTTGCCGCCGGACAATACGACGAAGCCGCCGGCGCCACGCAAGCCGCGCTGCAGCTGCTTCCGCAGGACAAATGGGGCACGGTGGTGATCCATTACAAGGAGCTGTATCCCAATATCCAGGACTATACCGATCAGATTCGCGCCCTCGAGAAGGCGCGCGACGCCAAGCCCGACGCGCCGGCATTGCACTTTTTGCTGGGCTATCATTTCGGCTATCTCGGCTATCCCAAGCACGCGGTGAAGGAGCTCGACAAGACGCTGGAACTGGCGCCCAAGGACGAGATCGCCAAGAAGCTCCGCGATGAGTTTTCGGCCAAGTTGGGCGGCGACGACAAACCGGCGCCGAGCCCGGCCGAGAAGCCGCAAGACGAAAAAGTGGACGGCACGGAAACCTGATTTGGCCGCTAATCTCCCAGCATCGACTTGCGCCGCAGGATGTGGTGATAGTGCTGGGCGAAGCGATGGGCCTCGTCGCGAATGTATTGCAGCAGCCGCAGCGCATAGGAATGCCGCGTTGAGCCGCAGCGGCTCCGCGGCGCCCGGCACGTAGATTTCTTCCTCGCGCTTGGCCAGCGAAATCACGGTCGGCGGCTCGATGCCCAACTGGGCGAACGCCGCCAGGCCGGCCGACAGCTGCCCCTTGCCGCCGTCGATCAGCAGGATGTCCGGGAAACATCTCCGTTTCGTCGTGCAAGCCGCTGAAAGCGCCGCGCGATGACCTCGTGGATGCTGGCGAAGTCGTCGACCCCCTCCACGCCGCGGATCTTGAAGCGGCGATAGTGCGGCTTGAACGGCAAGCCGTCGATGAATTGCACCAGGCTGGCCACCGTCTCGCCGCCGGCCAGATGGGCGATGTCGACCCCTTCGATCGTGCGCGGCAGCTTGCTCAGCTTGAGCACCTTTTGCAGGCCGGCCAGCCCCTTCTTGGGATCGACGAAGAACACCTCGGGCTGGACGTGCGTGTCCAACTCGCCGCGCTCGTCGAGCGTTTCGAGCATCTGGATTTCGTCGCGCAGCCGGGCCGCCTTTTCGAACTTCAAGGCCGCGGCGGCCTCGCGCATTTCGGCCTTCATCTCGTCCAGCAGCGAGTGCTTCTTGCCCTCCAGAAACATCCGCAGCCGATGGATGTCGCGGCGATAATCCTCTTTCGAGATCCGCAAATTGCAGGGGGCCGTACATTGATCGATCGAAGCCAGCAGGCAGGGCCGGAACCAGCGCCACTTTTCGTCCCCTTCGTCGATGTCCAGGCTGCACGTGCGGAACTTGAAAATCTTCTGCAACACCTGGATCGCGCCGCGCAGGCTGCCGGCGCTGGCGAACGGGCCGTACAGCTTGGTGCCCCGCTCGCTCGGCTCGCGCGTGAATTCGACGCGCGGAAAATCCTCGCGGATGAAGATTTCCAGGTAGGGAAAGGTCTTGTCGTCCTTGAGGTCCTGGTTGAATTTCGGCTGCACGTCCTTGATCAGCCGCGCTTCGACCAGCAGCGCGTCGACCTCGCTCTCGGCCTCGATGAAGTCGATGTCGCAGATCTCCTTGACCAGTTCGGCCGTGCGCCGCTCTTCGGCGGCCGCTTTGAGAAAGTAGCTGCCGCTCGGGAGCGCAGATTCTTCGCCTTGCCGACGTAGATCACGCGGCCGGCCGAATCTTTCATCAGATAGACGCCGGGCGGCTGCGGAAACTCGCGCACCTTGGCCGCCGCCTGCCGAAAACCGAACTCGGCGGCGCCGCCCCCTTCGTCGGCCGAGGGCGCATCGTCGGGCAGCTTCGGCTGGGGAAGGTCTTCGGGTTCGGACATGCGGTCACTCAACGATCGAAAGGGTCATCCGCCAAGCGCACGCGGCGGCCGAAGCAGGCGCGCGCAGACGCCGTGGTGGCTGCTCCAATTCTATCCGCCCTGGCACGTCGAGCCCACTCGCACTTGGCTAGCACCGGCGCGCTGCCAGGGGAGCAAGAAATCCTCGGCTCCCAGGCCGGCCTCTGGCTCGCGTCGCGCCCGGCGAGTAAAATCGCCGCAGATTTCGCGGCGGCCCGTGGCTTTTCCTAGGTATTGCGGAGGCGAGTGGCAGAGATGGCAAACGAGTCCAGCGGCCAGGTCGAGACCGTGATGCACGAGACGCGGCTCTTTCCGCCGCCGGCCGAGTTCGCCCGCGCAGGCACGCATCGGTTCGCCCGAAGCCTACGAAAAACTGTGGCGCGAGGCGGCCGCCGACATCGAGGGTTTTTGGGGCTCGCTGGCCGGCGAGCTGCACTGGTTCCGGCCGTTCGAGCAGCGTGCTCGACTGGAACGAGCCGTTTGCCCATTGGTTTGTCGGCGGCCAGACCAACGTCTCGTACAACTGCCTCGACCGGCACCTGGACACGCCGGCCAAGGACAAGCCGGCGCATCATTTGGGAGGGGGAGCCGGGCGACTCACGCGCAGCTGACCTACGCCGAGCTGCACCGCGAGGTCTGCAAGTTCGCCAACGTGCTCAAGTCGCTGGGCATCGTGGCCGGCGACGTCGTCTCGATCTACATGCCGATGGTCCCGGAGTTGGCGATTGCCATGCTGGCCTGCGCCCGGATCGGGGCGGTCCATTCGCGTGATCTTCGGCGGCTTTTCCAGCGAGGCGATCGCCGACCGCAACAACGACGCCCAGGCCAAGCTGCAAATTACAGCCGACTACGGCTGGCGGCGCGGCCAGCAACTGCCGCTCGAAGCAGAACGTCGACGAGGCGCTGGCCAAATCGCCCAGCGTGCAAAAGTGCGTCGTGCTGCGGCGCACCGGCGGACGCGGTCGACATGCAAGCCGGCCGCGACTGTCTGGTGGCACGACCTGATGGCCGCCGCCTCGGCCGATTGCCCGGCCGAGCCGCTCGACAGCGAGGCCCCGCTGTTCATCCTCTACACCAGCGGTTCGACCGGCAAGCCCAAGGGCATCCGCCACACCACGGCCGGCTACAACCTGTTCGCCAAGAAAACGTTCGAGTGGGTCTTCGATCACCGCGACGACGACGTCTTCTGGTGCACGGCCGATTGCGGCTGGGTCACCGGCCACAGCTATGTCGTCTATGGCCCGCTGTCGGCCGGCGCCACGGTGGTGATGTACGAAGGAGCGCCCGAACTTGCCCGACGAAGGCCGCTTCTGGGAGATCATCGAAAAGTACAAGGTCACCATCTTCTACACCGCCCCGACCGCGATTCGCGCCTTCATCAAATGGGGCGACCACTGGGTCGACAAGCACGATCTGTCGAGCCTGCGGCTGCTGGGCACCGTCGGCGAAGGGATCAATCCCGAAGCCTGGATGTGGTACCACCGCAAGATCGGCGGCGGCCGCTGCCCGATCGTCGATACCTGGTGGCAGACCGAAACCGGCGGCATCATGATGTCGCCCCTGCCCGGGCGCCATCGCCACCAAGCCGGGCAGTTGCACCAAGCCGCTGCCGGGCATCGTGCCGGCGATCGTCGATTCGCAGGGCCAGCCGGTGCCGCACGGGCGAGGGCGGCTGGCTGGTGATCACCAAGCCCTGGCCCGGCATGCTCCGCGGCATCTGGGGAGACGACGAGCGCTATCGCGAGCAGTATTGGAGCAAGGTGCCGCACATGCTACCTGGCCGGCGACAACGCCCGGCAGGACGCCGACGGCTATTACTGGATCATGGGCCGCATCGACGACGTGCTGAACGTGGCCGGCCATCGGCTGAGCACGATCGAAATCGAAAGCGCCCTGGTCAGCCATCCGCTGGTGGCCGAGGCCGCGGCCGTCGGCCGGCCCGACGAAATCAAGGGCGAGGCGGTGGCGGTGTTCGTCACGCTCAAGAGCGGCGAGCCGAGCGAGGCCTTGCGCAAGGAGCTCAAAGCCCACGTCCGCAAGGAAATCGGCGCCCTGGCCCAGCCCGACGACGTGCGCTTCACCGCCTCGCTCCCCAAAACCCGCAGCGGCAAGATCATGCGCCGGCTGCTCAAAGACATCGCCGCCGGCAAGGCGACCGTCGGCGACACCAGCACGCTGGAAGATTACAGCGTGCTGGCCAAGCTGCGGCAGCGACGAAGAGTAGCCGGAAAGGATGAAGGCGGAAGGATGAAGGATGAATCAGGAACGACAAATCGCTCCTCGTTGTTCATCCGTCATCCTTCCGCCTTCATCCTTGTCCTCAGTTCTCCATGACTTCCGTCTCTTTGGCCGCGGCCGAGTCGCTGGCCATGCCTTCGTACTTCTTGGTCAGCTCTTGGATCTCTTCCTTGACCGTGTCGCGCTCGTCCTCGGTCAGCTCGCTTGTCCTTTTCGCCCTGATCGGCCGCCTTGTTGCCGTCGCGGCGGACGTTGCGAATCGCCACCTTGGCCTCCTCGGTCAGCTCCTTGATCCGGGCCACCAGCTTGCGGCGCACCTCGGTCGACAGCGGCGGCACCGTGATCCGCAAAATGCGGCCGTCGTTTTGCGGATTGAGGCCCAATCCGCTGGCCTGGATCGTCTTTTCGATTTCCTTGAGCGTGCCGGGATCGAACGGACGGATGACGATTTGCGTCTCTTGCGTGCCGACGCTGGCGATGGCCTTGATCGGCTGTGGGCGAGCCGTAAACGTCGACCCGCAGCGAATCGACCAAGCCCGGGTTGGCGCGGCCGGTGCGAATGCCGGTCAGCGAGTGGCGAAGCACGCTGATGGCCTTTTCCATGCGTTCTTCGGTGTCGAGCAGGATTTCGTCGGCTGTCATGGCTTGACCTGAGCAGGATCGAAGAAGGACGGACGTGGACGAATAGGCCAGGAACAGCACGTATCAGGCAGGAGCGAACGACTCGTTCCGCGTATCGAGCAGATCCTACTATTTCGTCACGGCGCACCTGGCTGCGAAATCAGCGTGCCGATGCGGTCGCCGTTGACCGCACGCTCGATGTTCCCCTCTTTGCGGAAATTGAACACCAGGATCGGCATGTCGTGTTCCATGCACTGGGCGATGGCCGTCGGATCCATGACGCGCAGGTTCTGCTCGCGGACCGCATGGTAGCTCAGTTCGCTATAGAACACGGCGTGCGGATTTTTCTCCGGGTCGTCGCTGTAGACGCCGTCGACCCGCGTGGCCTTGAGCAGGATGTCGGCCTCGAGTTCCAGGGCCCGCTGGGCCGCGGCCGTGTCGGTGGTGACGAACGGGCTGCCGGTGCCGGCGGCCAGAATGACGATCCGGCCCTTTTCCAAATGCCGGCGGGCGCGGCGGCGGATGTAGGGTTCGGCCACGCCGTCCATGCGGATCGCGGTCAGCAGGCGTGTTTCGCAGCCCAGCGACTCCAGGCCGTCTTGCAGTGCCAGCCCGTTGATCACCGTGGCCAGCATGCCCATGTAGTGGGCCGTGGCTTCTTGGATCGACGTGTTGCCGGCCGTGAATTGGGCGCCGCGGAGGATGTTGCCGCCGCCAATGACGATCGCGATCTGCACGCCGCGCTGCGCCGCGCGTACGGTTTGCGAGGCGATCAGCGTGACGTCCTCCATGCTGATGCCGCGCTCGCCTTCGGGCGCGAAACTTTCGCCGGAAAGCTTCAGCACCACGCGGCGATAGCGGCCAATTCCATGAGCGGGAGTAGCATCAGCCATATTCTTGCTCCAAGGAGTCATCTCAGCTGGGGTGGCAGGTTCAGGGCGATTTGGTTACTTGCCCGTCTCCCACCGCTCGAACCGCACGACTTTCATCTTCGCCGCTTCGGCAACCTTGCCCACCGTCTGCTTGTCGTCCTTGACGAACGGCTGCTCCAGCAGCACCTGCTCGGCGAAATATTGTTTCAGGCGCCCCTCGATCATTTTGGGGATGATGTTGTCGGGCTTGCCTTCTTTGCGGGCCGCTTCGGTCAAAATCATTGCGCTCGGCCTCGACTTTGGCCGGGTCGAGATTCTCCTTGGCCACCACCGTGGGCTTCTGGGCCGTGACGTGCAGGGCGAT
Source organism: uncultured Planctomycetaceae bacterium (assembly GCA_963793635.1). Taxonomy (GTDB): domain Bacteria; phylum Planctomycetota; class Planctomycetia; order Pirellulales; family PALSA-1355; genus CAWCAX01. The sequence continues at coordinate 402,312 of CAWCAX010000004.1, read as the reverse complement.
GTCCTTGGCCGTGTCGGCATTGCCGCCGGAAACTTCGACCAGCGCGCCGCTGCTGCCGTCGTGGTGGGCGTACGCCCCGCAGGGACCGTTGTACCGCAAGATTCGCGCCAAATTGAACACCTCGCGGATCCGATTGAACATGTCATCCCGCTGCTCGCCGAGCGTCACTCCCGACTTGATCGGAGATGGCTGCTTGAGCAAATCGTCGGGAGTCGCGGCGCCCGGTCCGGTGGCCAATTGTTTGGCCAATGCGTTTGCGAAGTCGCGAAACTCGGGGCTGCCGGCAACTGGCGCGCTTTCGCATTTGATCTCGATCATCGCGCCGACTTTGCCGCCAAAATCGCTATAAACGGCGATCCGGCCGGCCGCGGTCTCGCGACCAAGCCGGGTCTCTTTGATCTTGGTGCCTTGCTCGCGCAAATGGACAACAGCCTTCTCGATGTCGCCGCCGGTCAATTCCAGCGCCTTCTTGCAGTCCATCATCGGCAGACCCGTGCGCTCGCGAAGCGTCTTGACCATAGCGGCCGTTATTTCAGCCATGCGGTTGTCTCCTGGCAGTTGAAATTGTCGTCGAGCATGAGCGAGCCGGCGGTCGATCTCTTTGCCGCAGCCTCGCGCCGCACTGCCGAGGCTGCCCACGGGAAGCATCGCGTGGGCTTAACGGGAAGTACGGGACGCCTGGACCACGGCGGCGTGGCGCACGATGTCGCCGGCGGTAACTATTCGGCCATGGCCTTTTGCAGCTCGCCGTTGGTGACGGTCGTCTTGCCTTCGAGCACCGCGTCGGCCAGTTGCTGCACGATCAGTTCGATCGAGCGGATGCTGTCGTCGTTGCCCGGAATCGGCAGGTCCACCGTGTCGGGATCGCTATCGGTGTCGATCAGGGCCACCGTGGCGATGCCCATCTTCTGGGCTTCCTTGACGGCGTTCTTTTCCTTCTTGGGGTCGATCACCACCAGGCACTCGGGCAAACGGCTCATGCGTGCGAATGCCGTTTAAGTTGCGAAACATCTTGCGATATTCGCGGGCCAGGGCCGATTGCATCTTTTTCGAGTAGGTCGCCAACTGATCGCCGCCACGCAGAGTTTCGAGCTCTTCCAGCCGCGCCAGCCGGTTGCGAATCGTGCGAAAGTTGGTCAGCGTGCCACCCAGCCAACGGTCGCTGACGAAGGCCTGGCTGCAACGGCTGGCTTCGCGCTCGATCGTCTCGGCCGCCTGACGCTTGGTGCCGACAAACAACACCAGGCCGCCGCCAGCCGAGACTTGCTTGAGATATTTTTTGGCCCGCAGCAGTCCGCGCACCGTTTCGCGGACATCGATGATGTGGATCAGATTCTGCCGGGCGTAAATGTACGGCCGCATTTTGGGGTTCCAGCGGCTGGCCCGATGGCCAAAATGAACCCCCGCTTCGATCAACTCCTTTACCAGAACTGGCGGCACGCGCTGACTCCTCGCAAAATAAGGCACACCGGCTCTTGTCCCGGCCGTGCGCTCAAAAGGGCGTGGCGTAGGGCATCCGGCGTTGGTGCGAAACATCCGGTCAGGAAACGACTTGCCGCCGCTTTGGACCGTTCAAAGTGGCAAGCGGGTCAGTCTATCTCTTTGCCCCAACACGGTCAATGGAGGGGCAGCTGCGGTGTGAGTCATCGGTCGCTCCACAGGGCCTTGGGCTCCGCCGTTTGGCCGCGCGATTTTTTATCGATCAAAGTCTATCTTATTGACACTCAAAATAAACTATGTATCATTCCGTAAACCAACTTTCGTTCCACAGAAATAATCGCGGAGTCATTCGTGTCGAAGCCAAAAGCCAGCGGTTTTACGCTGATTGAATTGTTAGTGGTGATGGCGATTGTGGGCCTGCTGGTCGGAATGTTGCTGCCGGCCGTGCAGGCCGCGCGGGAGAGCGCGCGACGCACTCAATGCACCAATAATCTCAAGCAAATCGGACTCGCGCTGCACAACTTCGAGAGCAGTCGCCGGTATTTCCCACTGGCTTACGCCGTGCTTTCGCAGCCGGACCCGGCCGTGTCGAACACGTCGGTTGCGAGCTATGGTTCATCGGCTTTCGTTTTGGTGCTGCCGTTTCTCGAGGAATCGAATGTCACGCAACTCATTCAACAGACGAGCAGCACGAGTTTTTTCAATCCGGCGAACATGCCGCCGCCTGGCGGCACGAACAGCGCCTATTCGACGGCCCTGCCGGGATTCTTGTGCCCTTCGGCCGAGGGTGATCCGACGATCGATTACACCGCTGCGCTGACCGCCAGCTTCAACAACTTCGGCCTGACGGTCAGCTATCCCAGCGGCATGATTTTCGGGCGGAGCGACTACGCCCCCGACGCCGGCACGGAATTAGGCGCGATGGGCATCTCGATCAGCGGCGCCGCGAGCATCATCGCCCAGCCACCCGCACCGCCGACTCGCTTCAAAGACATTACCGATGGGGCCTCGCATACCATCATGGTTGTCGAAGACGCGGGGCGACCAGCTTTCTATGGCAGTCGAGGTAAAATCAGCGCTGGCCCGAACCCGCAAGGTGGCGGCGCTTGGGCCGACCCGCTCAATTACATCGCCACCAATGGGTCGCTCGACGACGGGTCGGGCTTCGTGCCCGGCACCTGCGCTGTGAATTGCAGCAACGACAGCGAAATTTATTCCTTTCACCCGGGCGGAAGCAATGTCGTTTGGGGGGACGGGTCCGTCAGCTTCATCCCCGACAATCTCAGCCTCCAGCAGGTCGCCGCCTTGCTCAGCAAGGCCGGTGGCGAATTGCCTTTCGACTATACGGTTGATTGATGATGCGAATGCTTTGCCTGCTAGTGCTGCTGGCGATCGTGGGGTGCGGCGGCCCGCCGCCGCCGGCGGTTTATAACGACCACCTGTTCGATGCGATTCGAAGCGCAATTACCCAGAAAAATGCTTACTCTCTAGGGCAGTACGCGAATCGGGCTCGGGCCTGCCGCAACGCCGGCCAACTCACTGACGAGCAATATGGCGACTTGGAGGCTATCTTCCGAAAAGCCGCTGCCGGCGACTGGGCAGGGGCGGCCCAGAACGCGGATTCCCTCCGCCGGTCCAACACGCTTTGAGTTGAGTCTCTTCCGACCTGGAAAGAAGAGCTACCCGGCTAGGACTCGAACCTAGAATGAGGGAGCCAAAATCCCTAGTGTTACCATTACACTACCGGGTAGCAGGTAGGAGCGTGCTTTTTAGCGTCTGGGGCCAGGGCTTGCAACGCCCGGCTACGGTCAATCGACGACATACCCGCGCACGGGTCCCACCGGCCGCCGCCGGTGGGCTTAGGCGAGGCCTGTGCGACTGCGCAGGTCGTGAAAGCCCTTGTCGGACGGCGGTCGCCAATCGCGGTTGCGCATCGATGCCCCGAAGTGGTTGCCGTAGGATGCCGCCCCTACTCGCTGGCCAATCGGTTGGCGACCGAGAACGAAAGCTGCTCCAGCTCGATCGCCAGGTCCACTCCGACCAGCGTGATTCCGGCGGCCAAGGCCAGCGTGACCGGCGCGAAATTGACAATCCCCACCACGCCGGCGGTTGCCAGCCGATCGGCGACACTCTGGGCTGCCGGGGCCGGGACGGCGATCATGCCGAGCTTCACTCGATGTTCGGCGGCCACTTGGCACAGATCGTCGAGATGATAGATCCGGACTCCGTCGATGGAAGTTCCGATCTTGTCGGCGTCGACGTCGAAGGCCGCCACGATGTGGAATCCCTGGTGGTTGAAGCCCTTGTATCCCAGTAGGGCCCGGCCCAGGTTGCCCGTGCCCACGATCACCACCGGCCAGTCGCGGTCGGTCCCCAAGATGCGGCGGATGGCGGCGATCAATTCGGGCGCCCGATAGCCGATGCCCGGATGGCCGAAATGACCGAAATAGGCCAGGTCTTTCCGCACCTGGGCATCGCTAAAGCCCAGCAGATTGCCCAACTGGCTGGAACTGGTCGTTTCATGCCCATCGCGGACCAAGTGCTGCAATTCCCGCAGATAAAGGCTCAGACGGCTGACGACCGCCTTGGGGACCGGGATCTCCGGGTCCGGAGCCGAACTTTTTTCGGGCGATGCGCTCATGGAGAAATCGGTACGGCGGCAGGCGCCCAGGGAACTGGCCACGGTGAGGCGGAAATAGGCGTGCTTCCACTCTAAATGACCACGCCCAGCGAGGGAAGAGAGGCCGAAGCGCGAGGCCGCGGCCGAGTTTCACGGCCGGCAAGCCTAATTCTCGATTTTTGCCCGGTCGCAAGGTTCGTTCTACTGACAATTGCCGAGGGCCAAAGCGGGCTTGGGCATCCCTGTCAGGTGCCTCGGTCGACCGTCAAAGCACGCAAAGGCCGAACATCGCAAGCAGTCGGTGCTAGCGACAACTCCGTCCCAGGGGAATCGATAATCACAAAACCCGCTTTCAACCCAGCCTGAATGTTTCAGCTAAATCTACCAGATTGACGATTCAAAGATGGCTGAACGCAGAAGATTTGGGTAGCTGAGTGCCTTAAGCAACGAGAGCGTAAAAGGTAAATCGCAGCGTTTAGGCTGCTTGGTTAATGCACGTTAACTGTGCTAGCCGAAGAGAACCTATAGGGCGAGAACACCCACTCGTCCTCGACCAGACCCCCCATCCCCTGAGCCGTCCACAAGGAGGCAGAAAAATGAACAAGCTGTTGGGAGTGCCGATTGTCGCGCTCATCCTGGCGGTTGTGTCCGTCGACACAGCCAACGCCGGGTGGTGCGGCGCGGCACGGTATCGGTGCTGTGCTACCTGTTGCGATACGTGCGGCTACGCCGCCGTGAAGCAGCAGTGCCACACCGTTATGAAGACTTGCCGCGAAGTCGTCTACGAGCAGCAGAACTACACCTGCTACAAGACGGTCTTCGAGCCAGTCTGCGAAAGCCGGACCGTGGATTGCGTGAGCTACGTGGCCGAAACCGCCTATCGTAGCTGCGAGTACACGGTCTGCAAGCCGGTCTGGGAAACCAAGACCCGCAATATTTGCTATACGGTCTGCAAGCCCGTCTACGAGACGTGCAGCAAGAACATTTGCTACACGGTCTGCAAGCCGGTGTGGGAGACCAAGACCAAGAACATTTGCTACACGGTCTGCAAGCCGGTCTACGAGACCAAGACGCAGAACACCTGCTACACGGTCTGCAAGCCGGTCTACGAGACCCACACGCAAGAACATTTGCTATACGGTCTGCAAGCCGGTCTACGAGACCCGCACCAAGAACATCTGCTACACGGTCTGCAAGCCGGTGTGGGAGACCAAGACCAAGAACATTTGCTACACGGTCTGCAAGCCGGTCTACGAGACCAAGACGCAGAACATTTGCTACACGGTCTGCAAGCCGGTCTACGAGACGTGCAGCAAGAACATTTGCTACACGGTCTGCAAGCCGGTCTACGAGACCCACACCAAGAACATCTGCTACACGGTCTGCAAGCCGGTGTGGGAGACCAAGACCAAGAACATTTGCTACACGGTCTGCAAGCCGGTCTACGAGACCAAGACGCAGAACATTTGCTACACGGTCTGCAAGCCGGTCTACGAGACCGTGCAGCAAGAACATTTGCTACACGGTCTGCAAGCCGGTCTACGAGACCCACACCAAGAACATTTGCTACACGGTCTGCAAGCCGGTCTACGAGACCAAGACCAAGAACATTTGCTACACGGTCTGCAAGCCGGTCTACGAGACCAAGACGCAGAACATTTGCTACACGGTCTGCAAGCCGGTCTACGAGACGTGCACCAAGAACATTTGCTACACGGTCTGCAAGCCGGTCTACGAGACCAAGACGCAGAACATCTGCTACACGGTCTGCAAGCCGGTCTACGAGACCAAGACCCGTGAGATTTGCTACACGGTCTGCAAGCCGGTCTACGAGACGTGCAGCAAGAACATTTGCTACACGGTCTGCAAGCCGGTCCACTACACCCAAGTGGTCCGCGAATGCTGCGGCCACTGGGACACTCAGGTCAGCGAATGCCCTGGCCCGGTGATCAACAAGTGCGTCCAAGACCCGGGTTGCTGGGTTTGGGATCCGTGCTGCTGCCGCTGCGTGTACAAACCCGGCTGCTGCCACACGTGCCAAGTGCAATGCCCGCCGGTCAAGGTGTGCAAGAAGGTTTGGATTCCCGAGGTCCGCGAGCGGACGATCGACTGCGTGAAGTACGTGCGTGAAATGCAGACCAAGACCTGCACCTATCAGGTCTGCCGGATGGTGGCCGAGAAATGCGTCAAGACCTGCAACTACACCGTGTGCCACATGGTGCCGGAGCAGCGGGTCAAGACCTGCACCTACACGGTCTGCAAGATGGTGCCCGAGCAGCGGGTCAAGACCTGCACCTACACCACCTGCAAGATGGTGCCGGAGCAGCGGGTCAAGACTTGCACCTACACGGTCTGCAAGATGGTGCCCGAGCAATGCGTGAAGACCTGCACCTATCAGGTCTGCCACATCGTGCCGGAACAGCGGGTCAAGACTTGCACCTACACCACCTGCAAGATGGTGCCGGAGCAGCGGGTCAAGACCTGCACCTACACGGTCTGCAAGATGGTGCCGGAGCAGCGGGTCAAGACCTGCACCTACACGGTCTGCAAGATGGTGCCCGAGCAATGCGTGAAGACCTGCACCTATCAGGTCTGCCACATGGTGCCGGAACAGCGGGTCAAGACTTGCACCTACACCACCTGCAAGATGGTGCCGGAACAGCGGGTCAAGACTTGCACCTACACGGTCTGCAAGATGGTGCCGGAACAGCGGGTCAAGACTTGCACCTACACGGTCTGCAAGATGGTGCCCGAGCAATGCGTGAAGACCTGCACCTATCAGGTCTGCCACATCGTGCCGGAGCAGCGGGTCAAGACCTGCACCTACACCGTCTGCAAGATGGTGCCGGAGCAGCGGGTCAAGACTTGCACCTACACGGTCTGCAAGATGGTGCCGGAGCAACGCGTGAAGACCTGCACCTATCAGGTCTGCCACCTGGTGCCCGAGCAGCGCGTCAAGACTTGCACCTATCAGGTCTGCCACATCGTGCCGGAACAGCGGGTCAAGACCTGCACCTACACGGTCTGCAAGATGGTGCCCGAGCAACGCGTCAAGACCTGCACCTATCAGGTCTGCCACATGGTGGCCGAGAAGTGCTGCAAGCAAGTGCCGTACACGATCTGCAAGCCGGTCCACACCACCAAGACCATCCAGGTCCAGCGGTGTGTGCCCAAGCAGGTCGCCTACACGGTCACCCGTTGCGTGCCGCGAGTCGTCTGCAAGCAGGTTCCGGTGCAGGTTTGCTGCCCGGCCCCCTGCTGCCCGGCCGAACCCTCGTGCGGATGCAGCAACTAGTGTGAAGTGAAAGCGTCTTCTTCTGACGCAAGCTCAGAGGAATGTCTGGTCGACAACAGCGGCCCGGTCCCAATGGATCGGGCCGCTGATTTTTTTGGCGGCCGGCTGGCGCAGGCCGGGCCTGTACGATTGGTAGCCTGGTGGCCGAGTCTTAGCCGGCTCGCCAGGCCTCGACCGCCTGCAAGAAGAAGCCCTGCAACTCCTCGACGGCACCCCGACGGTCGAACAGCGCGTCGGCCGATTGGCGAATGCGCGCGGCCAATTCAGTGCGTGCATCGGGCTCTGTGCCCAGCCGGGTGGCGATCTGCACATAATCGTCCGGCGTCGTCGCCACCAGTTCGTCCAAACCGATCCCCCGACAAGCGGCCGAGGCAAATCGGCCGCGATGGAACTGGCCGGTCAAGGTGACCAGCGGCTTGCCCAGCGCCAGGGTGTCGTAGGTCGTGTTGGCTCCGCCGCCGTAATGCGGGGTATCCAGCACGACGTCGGCCGTCGCTAGCAACCGCCGAAAGTCCCCCTTGGTCGTTCGCGGCACGACCCGAATCCGGTCCGCCACGTCGGGCAAGCCGCGTGAGAATCGCGCACCAAGTTCTTCGGAAACGTGATGCTGCGAAGCGGCCAGCAGCACGAATATGCCGGACCGATCGGCGCAAGATGCCGCCGATCAACGGATCGAAATCGGGATGAAACTTTCGCGGATTCTGCGGGCAGAGGTAGACGTGCTCCGCTGCAAATCCGAAGCGGGTCCGATCGGCGGAAATGCCTTCCATATCCGGCCGAGAGTAGACGTGCGGAATGTGCTTCAACCGCACGAGCCGTTCACTGTAATGCTGCTCGGCGCCGGGCGGCTCGATCTGGTCGCTGGAAATGAAAAAGTCCAACTCTGGAATTCCGCTGGTCACCGGCCAGCCCCAACTGGTGCATTGGATGGGGGCGATTCTCAATAGCGGCAGGAAATAGTTGAGGGCGTCAGTGCCGACTTCCCAGAAATAGGCCAGGTCGAATCGGCCTGCCCCGAGCACGCGGTGCGCCTGGGACATATCCGTCGGCAAGACGCAGGACTCGACCTTTGGATTGCGGATTTGCCCGGCCAATTGGCCCTTGGCAGCCGCGCCGCAGGTGACGGTGATTTCCAATTGCCGTGTATCGAGCTGATTGATCAGCCCGGCCATGCCGCGCAAGAAGATGGCCTCGTGGCCGGGTGTCACGACGAACACGATGCGCGGCCGGCCGCTGCTCCGCTTGAACCGCGGGGCCGGCAAGCGGCCGGCAAACAAACCGGCAAAAAGCGATTTGAGCGGCTTATCGTCGCGACCCTGGTAGGCTAGCTGCGCAGGGGGCGGACTTCCGGCGGCCTGCAGCTCGGCCAGGTCGATTTCCCATTCGACGCGGCTCCATTCGGACAGACGATCGCAGAGTCTGGCGCGATAGGCGTCGATCTCGTTGTTGTCGGCAAAGATCCACGGGCAGACCACTTCGGTTTTGAGTGCCCAGGCCAGGCGGCGGGGGCGCAGCAGGGCGGCTTTGCCGAGCTGCTCGCGCGCCGCCGCCAGTTTGCCCTGCGCCGCGAGCGAGTCCCCCAGCCGGCTGTAAGCTTCGGCAAATTCGGGCCGCAGGCCAACGGCTTGCTCCAGCGCCGCGGCCGATTGCATAAAGTCCCTGCCCAGCGCCAGCGCGGTTCCCAGGTTGAAGTGGGCTTCGGCGCAACGCGAATCGGCCGCGATGGCCCGGCGATAGCAAGCGATGGCTTCGTCGAGCCGTCCCAGATCCTGCAGCAAGGCGCAAGATTCGAACAGGCCGGGGCGTGGTCGGGCCAGCCGTCCAACAGCCGACGATAAGCGGACTCGGCGGCGCGGGCTTGTCCGTCGGCGGCGAGTGTGGCCGCCAATTTGAAATGGGTGTCGACCGCTGCCTCGTCGAGTTCCAGGCTGCGGCTGAAATGTTCGATGGCCTCGCGGCGAAATCCGCCGCGAACCAGCGCGACCCCCAGTTTGTAATGCACCTTCGGCGCACTCATCAAGGGTCAGACTTTGCCGATACGCGCGAATGGCCCCGTCCAAGTCGTTGTTGCCGGCGTAGGCCTGGGCCAGATGAAAATAGAGCCGCGGCTCGGGGCCGGCACACTCCAGGGCGGCTTGCAGGCAATCGATCGCCTGCCCGACGCAACCGCTGTCGCGGGCCAGCACGCCCAGCATTTTCCAGGCTTTCACTTGCCGGGGGTCGCGTGCCAGCACGCCGCGATAGCCCTGTTCGGCGGCCTCCAGGTCGCCGGCTTGATGCCTGGCCAGGGCTGCCGCCAACAAGTCCGTTTCGCCCCTCATCGATCGTGTCCTGCACATTTTCGGGAACCGGGAACGTGCCAATCTTATCGACGCCCCCTCCGCCCGGCCTAGAGCAGCTTCGAATGCTCGGCTCCCGCGCCGGCCGACGACGATGCCGACTGGATGCCGCTGGGCACGTTTGGGCTGGTGCGCCAAGAGGAATCCGACCCGCCCTACGTCATTTAATTGGCCATCGACAAGTCCGGAGCGGTGGCCGGAAATTATTGCGACATGGTCGCCGACCACAATTTGCCGGTGCACGGCGCCGTCGATCCGCAGACGCAAAAGCTGGCCTGGACCGTGGGCAACAGCACGCGCGTCGTGGGCGAAGTCGGGCTCTACAACCTGACCAGCCAGAACGAGGCACCCGCGCTGATCCACATCGGCCCCGACAAGACCCAGCAGTGGCTGCTGGTGCGACTCAAGGCGCCCGAGGCGGCCCAGGGTCAGTAGGAATCGGCTGTTAAGTCTTTGATACGACATTCACGGATCCGAGCCGGTAGCGATCCGTTGAGATCGAGCAATCCGCCGGCCGGATGGGGACAGCCGGCGAGCAACCCTAATCGCCCCGCCAGGGGCACAAGTCAATAGCCGGCGGCAACGCCGCCGGACACGAATGGTCGCGCCCATCCCTTCGACCCCGGCAGGGGTCGCACCGCGCGAGACAGGCGTCGGCATCGTGCATGGCGCGCACGATTTATCCGGCGACCAGAACAACCAATACGCCCGACAGGATTCGAACCTGTAACCCTCGGTTCCGAAGACCGATGCGCTATCCAATTGCGCCACGGGCACGTGACGAGTGGGTTCAGAATAAAGACTTCCGCCGACTTCTACAAGTTCGCCGGAGGGTCGAGCCCGTTGGCAGCGATCCCGCAGGATGCGACGTCGGCAAAGATCCGGCTGAACGCACCAGGGCCCCGTCAGCGTTTCTAGGCGGTACGTCTCGCGTTTCGTTATCCCGAGTACTTTAGGCACCCGGCGTTGCTCGGCCACGCGCTGTTCGACAGCCCAGGTGCAGTTTGCCATAATGACCCTCCGAGATGCCGACCTAGGCAACCCCGGTATATGTTGGAGACTTGTTCCATGCAACCTGACCCCCAGGCGATTCTGGATGCCGCTCTGAAGTTGCCTGAGAGAGAACGTTTTGAAATCGCTTTGCGACTCTGGGAAACGCTGCCCGAGAGCGATCTTCCCGCCGGACTCGACGATCCGGATCTGGCGGCGGAGTTGAATCGGCGCTTTGCCGACAGCGCTGGATCGGTTCCTTGGGCTGAGCTGCGGGCGGAAGGCTGATGGCCGCAGCACAGGTCACGTTCCATCGACCGGCGGCAAGTCTTCCGCGACGCCAAATCCGCTCATTTACTGCCGATTTACCGCTCCTTGTGTTAGGCTGCTTGACCCTGCTTTTGGCCGCATGCTATAAGCGCAGGTGCGGTGCGGCCCAAGGTTGGGCCGGGAACTCGCATTTCAATATTTCGCTCGCTGCGTCAGCTGCTGCACTTATGGCCGAGATTACCCTGCGTGTCCTGGACGGCGCCGATCGCGGTCGAGTTTTCGAGAACTTGGACACGCCCGTCACCATCGGTCGCGAGGAAGGAAACTCGATCCAGCTCAACGACGAGCGCGTGAGCCGGTTCCACGTCAAGATCCAGGCCGATCAGGACAAAATCGTGCTCACCGATCTGGAGAGCACCAACGGCACCAAGGTCAACGGCGAGGACATTCAGCTGCGCATCCTGCGCTTCGGCGACATGATCAGCCTGGGCCGCTCGGTGCTGCTCATCGGCTCGCGGGAGCAGATCGCCCGCCGGCTGGCGGCCCTGCGCGGCGAGGATCCGCCCGCCGGCACGATGGGCCTCGAAGAGCAAGGTCAGGCGGAACCATCGCCCGTCGTCGCTCGACTTCGAGCTCAACTGGAGCGACGATCCGGACGTGCAGAGCACGCTGCACACGCTGTTGCCCCCCGAGCTGCCCGACCGCATGAGCCCCGGCCAGGCGGCGCAACTGGCCGAACTGCTGGAATATTTGCACGTGCGAATTCGCGACTTGCTCAACTCGGTCAAGATCAAGGCCGACGCTGAGCGCGTCACGCTCGAAGCCCGGCAATGGCAGAACCTGCTCGATCTGCAATCGCGCGTGGCCGGCTATCTGCGGGCGATCGGGCAGGGGAGGGAAGGGAGTACGCGGAACTGGGAACTGGGAACTCGGAACGCGGAACGCGGAACGCGGAACTCGGAACGTGGGAAGCGGTCAAGCCGGACGTTGGGCGTCGTATTTCCGCGTTCCCAGTTCCGAGTTCGCCCCCCTGCTAGCTCCCCATCGGCAGATGGTAGAATGCCGCTGCAGGTTGCCGCACGGATGCCCCCACGAGGTTTTCGATGAGCAGCCCCCCGTTCGTTCATCTGCATTGCCATAGCCATTTCAGCCTGCTGGACGGAGCCAGCCCGATCGACGGACTCGTCGATCGGGCCAAAGCGCTGGGCATGACCGGCCTGGCCCTGACCGACCACGGCAATCTGTACGGGGCGCTCGATTTCTACAAGAAGGCCAAGGCGGCCGGCATCAATCCGATCCTCGGCTACGAAGCCTACATCGCCCCGCAGAGCCGGTTTCATAAAGAAGCCGGCGGCATGAAGGAGGCCAGCTACCACCTCACGCTGCTGGCCCAGAACCGGCAGGGTTTCAAGAACCTGATCAAGCTGGCCTCGCACGCGTTTCTGGAAGGCTTTTATTTCAAGCCGCGGATCGACAAGGAACTGCTCGCCGCCCACAGCGAGGGGATCATCTGCCTCAGCGGCTGCGTGTCGGGCGAGTTCAGCCGCACGCTGCTCGCAGGAAGAGCAGGGGGAGCCGCGCTGGCAGCAGGCCATGGAAATCGCCGGCTGGTTTCACGCGCGTCTTCGGCGACCGCTATTTCATCGAGATCCAGAACAACGGCCTGGAAATCCAGCGGCTGGCCCTGGAGCGGGCCGTCGAGATCGTCGCGCCGCATGGGCTTGCCGCTGGTGGCCACCAGCGACGCCCATTACGTCAATCGCGAGGACGCCGAAGCCCAGGACGTGCTGCTGTGCATCAACACCGGCAAGTTCCGCACCGACAAGAACCGGATGCGGATGGAGGGCGACCAGTTCTTCCTCCGCAGCCCGGACGAAATGTACGCCGCCTTGCCCGGCTACGAGGAGGCCCTGCAAGCAAAGCCAGGCGATCGCCGACAGCGTCGACATCGAGCTGGAACTGGGCAAGCGGCATTTTCCCAACTTCACGCCGCCGGCCGGCAAGACGCCGCAAGACTTTCTGCGAAGAGCTCTGCCTCGCGGGGCTGAAGGAGCGCTACGCCGGCGATCCCGAGCGGATTCAGGCCGACGGCGAGCTGGCCGCCGGTCGTCCGGCAGCGGCTCGAGCGCGAGTTGTCGTGCATCAACAAGCTGGGTTTTGCGAATTACTTTCTGATCGTCTGGGATTTTGTCCGCTACTCGCGCGAGCAGCGGCATTCCGGCCACGGCGCGCGGATCGGGCGTCGGCTCGCTGGTTTGCTACGCGCTCTATCTGAGCCACGTTTGCCCGCTGAAATACGATCTGCTCTTCGAGCGGTTCCTCGACGAAAGCCGGCTGGAAGCGCCCGATATCGACATCGACTTCTGCAAGGATCGCCGCGGCGAGGTGATCCAATACGTCAAAGAGAAATACGGCGCCGCGAACGTGGCCCAGATCGGCACGTTCGGCACGCTGGCCGCCCGGGCGGCCATTCGCGACGTGGGCCGGGCCCTGGGAATGCCGATTCCGCGCGTCGATGCCATCGTGGCCCTGGTGCCCGAAGAACTGCACATCACGCTCAAAAAAGCGCTGGCCGAACAGCGCCGATCTGAAGAAGGTCTACGACAGCCGACGCCGAAGTCCGCGAGCTGATCGATCTGGCGATGAAGATCGAGGGGCTCGCCCGCAACGTCGGCACGCACGCCGCGGCGGTCGTGATCGCCGATCGGCCGCTGGTCGAATACGTGCCGCTGGGCACGCGTGGCCGGCAAAGACGAAGTCATCACCCAATGGGCGATGGGCGACGTCGAAGCGGCCGGCCTGCTGAAGATGGACTTCCTCGGCCTGCGCAACCTGACGATCCTTTCCAAGGCCGTCGAGCTGATCGAGCAGACGACCGGCGAGCGGATCGATCCCTATCAGTTTCCGCTCGACGATCGCGGAGACGTTCGCCCTGCTCTGCCGCGGCGAGACCAAAGGCATCTTCCAGCTCGAAAGCGGCGGCATTCGCGACCTGCTGCAGAAGATGAAGCCCGACCATTTCCGCGACATCATCGCCACCAACGCCCTGTATCGTCCCGGCCCGCTGGAAGGGGGCATGGTCGACGACTATGTGCAGGTCAAGCACGGCCGCAAGCAGGCCGAGTATCTGCATCCGGTGATGAAGGACGTGCTCGAAGAGACCCACGGCGTGATGGTCTATCAAGAACAGGTGATGCGGATCCTGAATCGCCTGGGCGGCATCGAGCTGTCCAACGCCTACACGTGCATCAAGGCGATCAGCAAGAAGAAGCTGCCCGATGATCGCCAAGTTCCGCGAGGAGTTCATCGCCGGCGCGGTCGCCAAGGGCTTGCGACAAGCGGCAGGCCGAAGATCTGTTCGGCATGATCGAGAAATTCGCCGGCTACGGCTTCAACAAGAGCCATTCGACCGCCTACGCCCTGATCGCCTACATGACGGCCTATCTCAAGGCCCACTATCCGGTCGAGTTCATGGCGGCCCTGCTCTCGGGCGACATCGCCGGCCGCAACTTCAAGAAGAAGGACTCGCTGGTCGAGCATCTGGAAGATTGCCGCCGGATGGACATCGAGGCGCTGCCGCCCGACGTCAATCGTTCGCACGGCGACTTCACCGTGGCCGACGGCAAAATCCACGTCGGGCTGTGCGCGATCAAGGGCTGCGGCGAGTCGGCCGCGGCGGCCATCGTCGGCGCGCGCGCAAAGGACGGACCGTTCCGCAGCCTGTTCGATTTTTGCGAACGGGTCGACGCCCAGCAGGTCGGCCGCGGCACGATCGAAACGCTGATCAAGGCCGGCGCGTTCGATTCGCTGGGCGCCCGCCGTTCGCAGTTGATGGCCGTCGTCGAGCGGGCCGTGCAAGCCGGCGCCGCCGTGCATGCCGACCGCCGCTCGCGGACAAAAGGGCCTGTTCGACGCGCTCGACGACGAGCCGCCGGCCAAGCAAGCCGTCAGCGGCCTGCCCGACGTGCCCGAGTGGGACACCCGCCAGCAGTTGGCCGCCGAGAAAGAAGTGCTGGGCTTCTATCTGTCCAGCCATCCGCTGGCCGAACACGAGGCCACGCTCAAGACCTATTGCTCGCACAGCACGCTCGACGTGGCCGATCTGCCGCATCGCACCGAGGTGGTGCTGGGCGGCATGATTGCGTCGATCAAGCTTTCGCAGACCAAGAATCCCGCGACCGGGCAGCACCAACACCAAGTACGCCATGTTCGATCTGGAGGACATGGGCGGCATCTTGCGCTGCATCCTGTGGCCGGAGGAATATGCCAACTTCGGCCATCTGGTCGCCGCCGATGCGATCCTGGTGGTCCGCGGCGCGGTCGATCGCCGGCCGGGCAGCGAGGAATCGAATCTGATCGTCAACGAGTTGATTCCGCTGGACGAGGTCGCCGGGCGGTTCACGCGCGGCGTGGTGATTCGGCGTGTCGGAAAGCCGATCACGGCCTCAAGGGGGTCGAAGCGCTGCACGAAATCCTGCGCGGCTATCCGGGCAACTGCGAACTGCAGCTGGTCCTCTGCCTGGCCGACGGCAGCAAAGTCTTGCTGAAGAGCGAGCGGATGCGGGTCGACCTGAACCCCGAAATGCGCAGCCGGGTCGACGGCCTGCTCGGACCGGGCAATGTGCGTCTGATCGCTGCTCCGCCGCCTGGGCCATCCAACCGGCCGCGCAGCGCCGGCCGCCCCCGGGAAATGGCCGCAAGCTAAAGGATGAAGGCGCGCAGGATGAAGGCATCGAATCACGACGAGGAATCGCTTGAAATTCCGCCTTCGATCCTTCCGCTGACCAGCCTTTGGCGGTCGTAGCGGGCTCATGACTGGCGATTACCCGCCTCTTTCTTGATTTGCCCAGTTTGCCTAATTAAGATCAATGGAACGCTCCGGTCCTAGGGTCCGGTCGCGCCTATCTCGCTTAACGGTGTCCAACTCGACGCTTCCACCTCCGCCGATTTATTCGAGGGGGTGGAGGCGTTTCCGGAACTTTTTCGTGTCGAGGGAGAGCCGCGCTATGTTTTGGCAGAAGGTCGGCTACGCGTCGTTCATGGCCTTCATCGTCGGTGCCTTGGTCACGGCGCGCCCCGACGCGGTGCTCAAAAAGAGCGGCGGCTGCACCGGCGTCAGCGGTGCCAACGGCGTGATCGTCGATGCCCAGGGCGTGCTGCACAACAACTCGCAACCGGATCCGGGCGGCGATATTTGGCGTGAACGGCACGCAGGCGGCCCGGGCCCAACTCGGCGCCAAAGTGACCGACGGCAGCAAGCTGCGCAAGGTCTCGCTCAATCGGCTGGAAGCGGCGATCAAAGCTGCCAACGACAATCGCACTGCCCTGGACCGAAGAGATGAAATACCTGGCCGGCCTGACCCGGGTCCGCTACGTGTTCTATCTATCCCGAGACCAAAGACATCGTGCTGGCCGGGCCGGCCGAAGGTTGGGCCCAGGACATCGCCGGTCGCGTCCGCGGCATCGAGACCGGCCGGGCCACGCTCGAGCTTCAGGACCTGGTCGTGGCCTTGCGCGCCTTTCCGGCCGACGGCAAGCGGACCCGCGTGATCCTGTGCTCGATCGATCCCACGCCCGAGGGTCTGGCGGCGATGCAGAACTTTCTCGCCAGCGTTTATCGCTCGCCGAACCTTTCGCCGGACGACGAGCAGCTGATCGTCGACGGCTTGCGTTCGAACCTGGGCTATCAAAACATCCGCATCGAGGGCGTGCGCGCCGAACACCCATTTCGCGCAAGTGCTGGTCGAAGCCGACTACCGCATGAAGCTGATCGGTATCGGCCTGGAAAAGCCGGCCGTGAAAATCGCCAGCTATGTGGACCGGGCCATCCCCGCACGCAACGGCAAAGTCGCTGCAGCGCTGGTATTTCATTCCCGATTATCAATCGGTGCGCGTCTCGGCCGATGACTTGGGCATGGAACTGGTCGGGCAACGGAGTGAAGCTGGTCAGCGAAGATCAAATCGTCGGGGCCGACGGCAGCCGGCAAGTGTCGGGCAAGTCGAACAAGGCCAGCCACGATTTTGTCGCCGGCTTTCACCCGCAAGTACGCCGAGCTGTCGCAGAAGGTCCCGGTCTACGCCCAATTGCGCAACTGCATCGATCTGGCCGTCGCCGCCGCATTCATCCAGCAGCACGGCTACTACGCCAAGGCCGGCTGGCCGATGGAGACGTTCGGCGACGAACAAGCCGTTCCGGTCGCAGACGCTCAACGTGCCCACCCAGGTCGAGAGCGTCGTGACCAGCGTCTGGAAAGGGGGCACGCTGATGACCCCGGTCGGCGGCGGCGTGACGATCCATCCCGCCAAGGCGCTGGAAAGCCCGAACTTGCTGCCCGACGAAGACGGCAAGATCGGCGAAGTGCGCGAATCGATCGATCTGAAAGATCTGGCCGCCGGCCAATGGTGGTGGGACTGATCGAACGGCAGAAGGATGAAGGCGGAAGGATGAATCGGAAGATTTCTCCGCTTCATCGTCTCGTTTTCATCGCTGCATCCTTCATCCTTCCGCCCTTATCTTGCCGCCTTCATCCTTTCGTTTGCCCCGGCCCGGTCACCACGCGGTGAAAGTGCAGTTGCACTTCGCGATCGACGACGCGGCGCACCCCTTCCACCAGGCAATGCGGCTCGTTGTCTTCCTGCCCGCGGCGAATGATCTCGTCGAGCTTCATCCCCGGTGCGGCGGTGAACGTCGACTGGTGGATGATCTGGTTGCCGGCGTCGAGTTCGGGCACGATGAAGTGGCAGGTCGCGCCGTAGGTCAGCATGCGGCTGGCGAACGCTTCGTGATAGGGACGCATGCCGGGAAAGCTCGGCAGCAGGCCGTGATGCAGATTGATGATCCGGCCGCCGGCATATTTCCAGCAACTGGCCGGCGGCAGGATGCGCATGTAGCGGGCCAGCACCAGATAGTCGACGTCGTATTCGTCGCAGACCGCGATCATGCGCTCGTCGTCGGCATTGCCCTGCGTCGTCGCCGATCGATTGCCAGTCGACGCCGAACTGTTCGGCGATCGAGCGGCAATTCGGCCGATTGCCGAGCATCACGGCCGCCTCGGCTCGAATGTTGCCGTCGCGGATGCTGCGCAGCACGGCCAGCGCCGGCTCGGGCCGATAGGTCGTGCAGATTGCCACCCGAGGCCGGCTGGAATGCTTGTCGGGCGACCAGACCCGAACCGACAATCCCTTGCCGCGGCCGATCTGGCCGAGTGCCTCGGACAAACCCAAGTAGTGCTCGGCCGCCAATTCGATCCGCAACAGCATGGCAAACAGGCCTTGCTCGTCGTGATCGTACATCTGGATCTCGGCGATGTTGGCCCCTTGACCGGTCACGTGATGGATGATCGGGTCGGCCAGGCCGCGGTTGTCGGGTCCGACGGCGGTAATCACGATTTGCATGGCGCACTGTTCCGGGGCTGCGTTCAGAAGTTTTCCGTGCCGACCGGTTGTCGGGGGGCCCTGAATTATAGAATCCCCGCGCCTCGGGCGGAGCGCTCCGGCTGGC
Organism: uncultured Planctomycetaceae bacterium; assembly: GCA_963793635.1. Lineage (GTDB taxonomy): Bacteria > Planctomycetota > Planctomycetia > Pirellulales > PALSA-1355 > CAWCAX01. The sequence goes on along the minus strand of CAWCAX010000004.1, from coordinate 383,857 downwards.
CCAGATCGGATAAGGCTGGAATATCGCAAGTCGGTCGGATCGACCGTCGCGGTTGCCTGGCAGTCGCCAACGACCGTTGCCTGGTCCGGCTGCGAATTCCCAGCTCGGAATTCCCGATTTGAGCCCCTATTCGATCCCCCTCCCCTGCCGCCTGATCTGCTGCTATTCTAAAAGCATGAGTTCAACCAAGCCGGGCGACGAGCTACCCCACGTTGCCTTCCCAGAGTCCCTCATGCCCGTCAATTTGCCGGCGCCGTCGGATGCCGATGCCAAGGGGTTGCATCTCGATTCCTCGGTTCCTCTGCTGGGCGATTCGGTTCCGCGATGGGCGGCGGCGCAGTCGAACTTTTGCACCGCTCCGCGGCGGCGCTGGGCACTGCCGGCAATCCTTTTCGGCACGACTTGTCTATCCACCTTTTGGGCCGGTTCCACCCATTGGCTGCCGCAGTTCGACATCGAAAATTTCCAGCAAGTCAAATTCCTCGTCCAGGCGAACTGGCGCGACGGGCTGCTGTATATGGCCGCCGTGATGGGCATCCTGCTGATGCACGAAATGGGGCATTTCGTGCAGACCCTCCGCTATCGGGTCCCCGCCAGCCTGCCCCTGTTTCTGCCGCTGCCCGTGCTGATGGGCACGATGGGGGCCGTGATCGTCATGGATCCTTCGAAAGCCAACCGCAGGCAGTTGTTCGACATCGGCTTGTGGGGCCCTTGGGCCGGGCTGGTGGTGGCGATTCCGCTGATTTGGTTTGGCATCAAGACCGCCGCGCCCGACCCCAGCGCCGTTGACTTCCCCTTTGGAACGCCGCTCATCTTCAAACTGATGACGGCCTATGTTCGCCCGGAATTGGCCAGCGGCGCCGTCGTAAAAAACCCCTTCTTCATGGCCGGCTGGGTCGGAATGCTGGTCACCGGCCTGAATATGCTGCCGGTCAGCCAGCTCGACGGCGGTCACGTGATTTACGGCTTGTTCGGCAGCCGGGCCAAGTGGATCGCCCGGGCGTTCATCATCGCCGCGATCGTCTTTATCCTGGTGACCGAGCAATACAATTGGATCGTGATGCTGATTCTCGTATTGCTGTTGGGGGTCGACCATCCGCCCACGGGCGACGACTCAGTCCCCCTAGGCCCGGTGCGCTGGACGATCGGACTGGTGTCGCTGCTGATACCCGTCTTTTGCTTCACACCGGTCATCATTCCGGGCTAGCGATGGAAGGATGAAGGCGGAAGGATGAAGGATGAAGGATGAAAAACGAGGAACGGGGCCGCCACTACAATTCCTCGTTCCTCGTTTTTCATCCTTCATCCTTCCGCCTTTACTTCGCCGTCTGAATCAGGCCCAAGGCGCCCACGCGGTCTCCGACCTGACCGAAAATGCCGATCACCGGCTGATCGGTATCGCCGATGGTTGTGCGCGCGCGTTGCAGGCCATAACCGATCCAAGGACTCGTGTACGTCCCCGTGTTATCCAGTCCCGTGGCGGACAACTTCTTGAAAATCACTTCGAATCCGTCCACCCAATAGCCGCCGTCGCCGCGCAGCCCCGCCACGGCGAAGCCCTTTTCCGCCACGACGGTCTTACCCTCTCCCCGCGGCACGCCCAGCTGGGTGCCGCCGGTAGATCCCTTGGCGGTCAGATAAATGGGCTGCAGCGACGCGAGCGTCCGCGCCTGGTCGTTGAGCGTGTAGTGGAATCCGACCAGCACCACCCCGGCCGGCGGAAGCTCGACGAAAGGAGTGCCGGGGGCTTTGCCGATCGCCGGAGTACGGGCGAGCATGTCCTTTTTCATTGCCTGGCGGATGCGCAGGCGCAAGGCCTTTGTTGGGCAAGGCCGCGCCGCTGGTCCGCCCGGCGCCATCCGCCGCCGTCGACGCGACGGAGGTTTTGTGCATCGCGGTCAACTCATCGAGCCGTTTGGAAACTTTGGTCTGCGATAATCCTTTGAGTCCCGGCAGCGCCGCGCCGTACCACTTTTCGCAGCGATCGGCGAAGTCGGCCCTCTCCTTGCCCTTGGCCTGCTCGAACTGGGCCCACCAGAGATCACCGATCTTGACTTGCTCTTCGGGATTCGACGGGATTTGAAGTTCGAGCCCGGCGATCTGCTTGAGGGCCTGGTCGCTTCCTTTGGCGAGCAGCGGCAATCCTTGGTCCCAGTCTTGTTTGACAAAGCACAGGTATCTGCCGACCGCCAGGTTGCCGTCCGCATCGTCCGGCGCATCCCGCAGCTTATCGACCGCTTTGCTATAGGCGTCCAGCAGCTTGCGGGCATCGTTGACTTCGGCCATCCGCGCGGCGATTTGCCTCAGCAGCGCCGCGTCGTTGGTCTTACGTGCGGCCTGATTGGCGGCGGACAGCAACCGCCGGGCAATGTCATATTCGGTCCGGGCAATCGCGGTTTCCGCCAGCGGCAGCAGGGCTTCGGCCATCTCTTTGCGGACCGCCGGCGGCAGCGAATCCTTGGCGGGCTGCTCGACCAGTTCCACGGCTTGGCGCGTGACATCGATCTCGAACCGCGTGCCCGTCTGCTGGATGATTTGAATCGCCAATGCCGGACTGTCCCCCGCGATTGCCAGGCTCCGGGCCTCGGCCAACAGCGCGTAGCACTCGGTGTCGCTTTGGCTCTCGCTGGACTGCGCGAGCAACTTTTCGGCCAGCGCCAATTTTTCGGCCGGCTTTTTGGCCTGCTTGTAATCATCGGCAAAGACTTCGCGAATCAATTTTATGGCCGCCTCGACTTCGGACTTGTCCGGAGCGGAAGCTCGCTGATCCGCCGGTTCCAGGGGGGAGACCGGGGCGGGCTGTCGCTCGGAGCGCGGGCCGGGCTCGCCGTTGCCGCTCGGCGTTATGTCCGACCCTTGCGGCGTCTCGACCCGCGCCACGGCCGGCGCGTCGAGCACGGGCTCGGTCAGCTCCCGTCCCTGGCCCGAAAGCGTGATCAGGCGCAGGGAGCGAATCCGATAAGCCGTTCCGCCGGCGCCCCCCACAAACACCGCCCGCTTGTCCGCCACCTGTTGCTCCGGGGCCAGACTCAGCCGGTCGAAGGGGCCCTGCCAATCGATGATGGTTGCGCCGCCGACAGCCAGCTTGATCGAATCGGCCCGCACGGTGACCAAGACCAGATTGGATTGCCGCGGGACGAGCGCGTGGCCACGATGCGTCGAGGCGTTCTCGTTTCCGGCCTGGTTGTCGATCCGCTGCAGCCCGCTGGTCGCGCCTCCCCAGCCGTCGAGAATCGCCGCCACCTGTTTTCCGCCTGCCACCAGGCCCAAGATTACTTCAGCGTCGGGTTGCGGCTCGATCACCAATTCGAGCTGGTATTCCTCCGGCGGAGCATACGGCACCACCAGCCGCGGAAAGGGAAGGCCGGTGGCCAACAGCGTCAGCCCCTTTTTGCTCTTTAGCCATTTACCTGTAGCCGTTTTCGTGCCGACTCGAATCAGCGGCAACAAGTCGGTGACATCAGACGATTGCAGCGTCTCGGGCTCAGGCTCGGCTGCGGTCGCCGGCTCGTTCGGCGGTTGCGAGTCCTCGGTCGGCGCCGTGGCTTCGCTTTCCAGGTCCGCCGAATCGCGCTGGCCAGTCGCGGAGGCTTTTGTCGGCGGGGACTGCTGGTTCTGCTGCGCCGCTTTTTCGTTCTCGATGGGGTGCAGTCTCGGCGGATCGTGCGTGGCGCGAACGATGGTTTGCGGCGTTTTTTCTCTGCCGCCCATAATGACGATCATCGCCAGGACCGCCAGGCCCGCGGCGACGGCGCCGCCGACGAGCAGGCTCGCCTTGGACGCTTTGGACGAAGTCCTGCGACCCTTGCCGGCGCGCGACAGTGTGACGGGCAGCGCGTAATCCGGGGCTGCTGCGACCGAGTCGTGCGCCGCCCCGCTCGCTGGCAACGGCCTCAGCGGTACAGGCTGCATGACCGTCGGACGGCTCAAAGATTCGACCGGCAGGCTCGGCGAAACCGCCGGCTGGCCGGGTGCGCTAGCGGGTGCGGAATTCGGGGCGGCCGCCGGCCGGTTCCGGGCGGCTTGCTGCTCGCGCAAGTGCCGATCGTACTCGGCCTTTTGATCGGGCTTGAGCAGACAGAGCTTTGCAGCGGAAAGCTCGTTAAGCAACTTTTGCGAACGGGCCCCATGCGGTCCGAGCTTGTGTCGCTGCACGTGCGACATTTGTTGGTCGGCGGCATCTTGAATCACGTCGCCGTCGGCCTCGTAGAGATTGATCCCCAGCAATCGATAATGATTGGGGGGCTGCTCCTCGGGCGCAATGCCGAGCCATTTGCGATAGGGGTTGAACTGCTCGGCCATCACATCCTCGCCCCACAGGCCGCCAAAATGCCTGGAATTTCATTATGCTCCAGATCAAGGCCGGGCTCAACCGATCGGTGCCAGAATGTTCGTTCCCTGAACCGGCCACCGGCGAGTCGTGCTGCGAAAACTCCTCGGTCGGCGCTTGCTTTCGTGATGCTGCGCCAGCGCTACCTCCAGTGCTGCCAGGCCGAATCGGAGCGGATCGAGCACGAAAAAGGCCCGCGCTCGCAAAGAGCGCGGGCCCGGTAAAAGACAACGCCGTCGGCCAATGGTGGTCTTAGCGTTTCGAGAACTGGGTACCCCGACGTGCGCCTGCGCAAACCATAGTGCTTCCGCTCCTTCATGCGACTGTCGCGGGTCAGCAGGTGGTTTTGACGCAGGACCTCCTCGGTCTGGGTGTCGAATTTTTTCAGGGCCCTCGCGACGCCGAGCATGCAGGCTCCGGACTGACCGGAAACTCCCCCGCCGTTGACGCGGATGATCACGTCCACGTCCTTGGTCTTGCCGGCCTTTTCCAGCGCCACCAGCACGTGGTTGCGGTCTTGCAGGCTGGGAAAATAATCCTCGAGCTTGCGGTCGTTGATCAGGACATGGCCCTGTCCAGCACGAATCCGCACCCGGGCGACCGACGTCTTGCGGCGTCCGGTGCCCAGCGAATCGTTCGATCCGCTCACTTTGGCGGCGGCTTCTTTGGTGGCTACCATCACGATTTGATTCCTAATTCCTTGGGCTGCGGCTGCTGAGCCTGATGCGGATGCGCTTCGCCCACATACACCTTGAGCTTGGTCAGCCGCTTGTACGAAAGCTTGTTCTTGGGAAGCATCCGGCGGACCGCTTCCACCAGGATGGACGTCGGATCGCGCTCCAGCCGCGTCCCAGCGGTCTCGCTGCGCAGACCCGGATAATACGTTGTCCAGGTGTAACGCTTCTGCTCCCATTTCTTGCCGGTGAAGACCACCTTCTCGGCGTTCACGACGACGACGAAATCGCCGGTATCCACGTGCGGTGTGTAATCGGGGCGATGCTTGCCCATCAAGATCATGGCGATATCGCTGGCCAGCCGGCCGACCACCTTTTCACTTGCATCCACCAACCACCACTTTTGCTCGATTTCGCCCGCCTTGGCCATATACGTCTTCATACGCGCTACCATCCCTAACTGCTGCTGGCATCGGGGGCCTGCGGAGCCACGGATCCCGCTGTGGGCAGGATTCATCGTCGGCCCCGGCCATTTATAAGAGAAACTACCAATCTACTGAGTTGTCCCAACCTCTTCAAGGCGTCGAAGGACGCGAAAAGCCCGACGAGCCGGCCGTCTGGCGAGAAAGGCTGCAAATCGAACCGCGGCAAGCCCTTGCAAGGGGCCGGAGCAGGCGATGGCCCTATTGGCAGCCTGCACGAACGCCGCCAATCGGGATTTCCTGCTCCGCCCGGGGCCGTCTGGCGCAACCACAGGCCGCTCGAGCGGGTAATTAGTTACTGTGGGAATGCCGCTTTTGCATTAAGATCAAGATTGGAGTATCCACGTATGCCGCAGCGAATTTGGTTGGCCGGTTGCCTTTGCCTCGCCGCCGCGGGGGCGCAGGCGGCCGGGTTTGATCCCCGGATGGTCGCCAGCAGCGCGCAGTGGTACGTCCACGTCGACGTCGACGCGGCGCATGCATCGCCCGTGGCCCAAAAGATCCGCACGCAAATGCTGGAGCAGGACCGCGTCAAACAGCACCTGCAGGAGTTGCAGGACAAATTCCACTTCGATCCCTCGCAGGATCTGCACGCGGTCACGGCGTATGGCGACCTGAAGCACCCGCACCACGGCGTGACGGTGATTCGAGCCGATTTCGAGCGGGACATTGTCGTCAGCCGGCTGAAAGACAAGCGCGATTTCAAGACCACCGCTCACGGCGATCACCAGATCTATTCCTGGTCCGAGCGCCGCCATGGCCGTCACCATCGCGGCGCCGACGGCGGTCGCGACCACGTCGCAGCTGGAAAGGACGACGGCGGGAAAGAGCAAGACGGGCACAAACATCCGTCGGAGCACTCCGGTCATACGATCGCCCTCTCGATGATCAAAGGGCAGCTGGCGGTCATGGCCCATTCGGTCGAGGCCGTCGAGGCCGCTCTCGACGTGATCGACGGCAAGTCGGCTGCGCTTTCGCCCCTGGCTGTGGACGCGACGTCCGGAGCCATCGTGCAGGCCAAAGTCGCCGGACTTTCCGAGGCCGGGCTGCCCTTCAAATCGCCGGTGCTGGCCCAATGCGAACGATTGTCGATTTCGCTGAGCGACTTGGACGGCCAAATGAGCGCCAGCGCTCAGTTGGGCACCAAATCGGCCGAGACGGCAGGTCAGATTGACGCCATTTTAGAAGGTTTTCGTGCGCTTGCGCAGCTCCGTCACGGTTCACAGGCGGAAGTGAAGCAGGCGCTGGACGAGTTGAACGTCGATGCTTCCGGCAGCACGGTCAGCTTGCGCTGGGAATTGAGCGACGACGACGTCCTGAAACTACGTGACAAGGTCCACGAGCTGCGAAAGCAGGTGCGCGAGCACCACGCCGATCATGGACACCACCACGGCACACATCGCAACCGCTCCGGCGGCGATTCGAAGTCCGAAACAAGACCCGATTCCAGCGAGAAGCCCAAAGAGTCGAAGTGAGCCGGCCGCATGGGTGAGTTCGACGTCATCGAAAGTCCGAGCAACGAGGCGCTGGCCTTGCAGGCCCAGTTGGGATGCCGCGCCAGCTTTGCCGAACTGGTGGCGCGATTCCAGGTGCCGCTGTTGCATTTCCTCTTGCAGCGCACCGCCGGCCTGCAAGACGCCGAGGATCTGACCCAAGACGTTTTCGTGCGGGCGTTTCGGAGTTTGCGGCGCTGATGAGCCGCGCTGGCGGTTCTCCACCTGGCTCTACACGATCGCCCACCGGCTGAGCTTGAATGCGCGCCGCCGCTGGCGGCCGCCGATCGACCGCCGTGGCCTCGAGGCCCTGTCTGGCACCGGGCCGGGCCCGGTGGACGTGCTGGCAGCGGCCGAGGAATCGAGTCGGTTATGGCGTGCCGCGGCCCTGGTGCTGACGGCCGAACAGCTCACCACGATGTGGTTGTTTTACGTCGAAGAACTGCCGCTGGACCAAATCGCCCGGGTTCTGGGCGCACGCCCGGCGCGGCCAAAGGACTGCTGTTTCGCGGGCGGCGCAAATTGGGCGAATCGCTCGGTAGTGAATTCGGACAGAGTGAGTTCGGACAGAGTGAAATCGGACAGAGTGAAATCGGACAGGGCGAATTCGAACCAAACGAAATTGAGCGAAGTGAAGCTGGACAATGCGAAATCAAGCAATGTGCAGCGGGGCCGCGTGAACTCGGCCAGGCCGGACGGGGGCGCGGCAGCCGTGCTGCGGACTCGCTGCCGGTCGATACTACCCCTTTCAAGATGTTGCCGCCTCGTCGGGCGGCGGAGCTGTACGATGGATAACCGCCAGAATCACGAATCGTTTGCCGGTCTGGAACAGCATCTGCGGTCGTCGGCCGATGCCACGCGCCCGGCTTTCTCGCCGCATTTGCAAGAGCGGATTTTGGCGGCGATCGACGACTGCGAAATGCTGCCGATGCAATCCTGGACCTCGCGACTCCGTCAGCCGCTGGCGCTGGCCGCGAGCCTGTTGGCGATTCTTGCCGGCGGGGCACTTGTCGGAAGTGCCCTGGTCGGCGGCCGCGGCGGTGCAACCCAAGGCGGAGCCGGCGGCAGCGCGTCTCCCCCCTCAAACGCACTCGCCGCGCAGGATCACGAATTGATGCAACGGGCGCTGGCCGCGGCCGACCACTGGGGTTGGCTGGATGAAGACGCGCGTAGCGCGGCGGCCTGGCTGGTTGCCGATTTGTCGCTCGATTTGGATGCGTCGGACGCCGCCACGGCCGACGACGAAGACGAGCCGCAAATGGGCGGTTACGCGCCCGATGGCGGCGATCGTCGCTTTGCGCCTCTAGCAGCCCGCATCGTGCCCACCATCCTGCGCAGTGCGCTGGGGATATTTGCCCAATTCGGTGCCAATAACGGCCGACACGCTGCCGGCTGTCCGCCCAGCACTTTGAATTTGGCAAGGTGTTTGTTAATCTGGCTCGCTGTCCGAGCAATGTCCGCAAGGCCCCCTTTCACGCAGCGAAGCCCCCCGCCGATGGCAACCGTCAGTGTTCCCAAGATTCGCCGCGCGGACTTGCAGCCCGGCGACGTGCTGTGCGCGCATTGCACCGCCAAGTGCTGCCGCTACTTTGCCCTGCCGATCGACACGCCGGACACGTTTAACGACTGGGAGTACGTGCGCTGGTACCTGCTGCACGAAGGGGCCACGGTGTTCAAGGAGGACGATCAGTGGTACTTGCTGGTGCATGCGGTATGCAAGCACCTGCAGAGCGATCAGCGCTGCGGCATTTATGAGACCCGGCCGCAGATTTGCCGCGAATATTCCACGGACAACTGCGAGTACGATGACGATTGGCTATACGAGCAATATCTGGAAACGGCCGAGCAGGTTTGGGAATACGCCGAAGCGATTCTGGCTCCCTCGGCCGGCCCCGCCATGCGCAGCGCCAAGCCGGCGCTGCTGCCGGTGATTTAAAAAGTTGGATCGCCCCCCAGCCGCGAAGCCGCGGATCACACCTCTTTCCGCCGAGGCTTCCGTGACCGACGCCAGCAAAATCGAACCCCGGACCCTGGGCGGATTTCGAGATTATCTGCCCGAGATGATGATTCCGCGCGAGTGGCTGATCGACGTCGCCCGGCGCGTCTATCGTTCCTACGGCTTCAGCCCGATCGACACGCCGGCGCTGGAATATCTGGAGATCCTGACGGGCAAGGGGGGCGACGAAACCGACAAGCAGCTCTATCGGTTCGTCGACAACGGCGGCCGCAGCGTCGGTCTGCGGTTCGACCTGACCGTGCCTTTGGCCCGCTTTGTCGGCCCAGCACATCGGCAAGCTGGGCACGCCGTTCAAACGCTACCACATCGGCACGGTGTGGCGCGGCGAGAAACCGCAGGACGGCCGCTACCGCGAATTCATGCAGTGCGATTTCGACACGATCGGCACGCTCTCGCTGGCCGCCGACGTCGAAACGGCGCTGGTGATCCACGACCTGTTCCGCGCACTGCGCATCGAAGAGTTTTCGATCCACGTCAACAACCGCCTGGTGCTCAGCGGGTTGCTGGAGCGCTTCGGCCTGGCCGAAAAAACCACGGCCATCCTGCGGGCGATCGACAAGCTGGCCAAGATCGGCCACGAAAAAGTCGTCGCGGAAATGGTCGAGTCCGGCGTGGCCCGCGAGGCCGCGGAACAAGTGCTGCAGTTGGTCGAACTGCACGGCCCCAACTCGCTAATCCTGGAACAGCTCGACCGGCTTTCGGTCGGCAATGCCACAGCGCAGGAGGGGACCGCAAAACTGGCCGAACTGCTCTCCGCGGTCGAAGCTGCCGGCGTGCGGCCCGAACGCATCCGCATCGCGCCAGCCATCGCCCGCGGGCTGGACTACTACACCGGCACGATCTACGAAACCTTTCTCGACCGCCTGCCGGCGATCGGCAGCGTCTGCTCGGGCGGGCGCTACGACAATCTGGCCAAGCTGTACACCAACCAGGAGCTGCCGGGCGTCGGGGCCTCGCTGGGACTGGATCGGCTGCTGACGGCCTTGGAAAAACTGGGCCGGCTGCAAAAAGTTTCCACGCCGGCGGAGGTGTTTTTGGCCTATTTCGATCGCTCCCGGCTCCACGATTATTTGCGCTTGGCCGCCCGCATCCGAGCGGCCGGAATCGGCGTCGAGTTCTACCCCGATCCGAAAAAACTCGGCGTGCAATTGAAGTATGCCAGCGAACAGGGCTTTCGCCTGGCCCTGATCGTCGGCGAGAATGAGTTCGCCGCCGGCTGAGTGCCAGGTCAAAGTGCTCTCGACCGGCGAAAAGCTCACCGTTCCGTTGGGGGACGGGGCGTCCATGGGGGACGGGGCGCCGACACTCATCGAAACGATTCGGTCCCATCTCCAACAGGCCGGGCCCGGCCGGGCCGGCCCAGAATCGTCGTGAGCCTGCCATGGCCAACCGCGATAATCATTACGAGGCCGCCTTCGAGCAGTATCTCCGCGAGCGGGGCGTGCCTTACGTGGCCGTCGACGAAGCCCGCCGCAGCCTGCTGGGGGGCACGTCGCTCAAGAGCCTCGATTTCATCGTCTCGCCCGCCGGCGGAAATCCTGGCTGGTTGACGTCAAAGGCCGCCGATTTCCCTCGGGGGACGAGCAAAAGCAATACTGGAAAAATTGGTCGACCCGCGACGATCTGACCAGCCTGGCCCAGTGGGAAAGGCTTTTTGGCGAGCAGTTTGGCGGGCTGTTCGTCTTTGCTTACAATATCGTCGGCGATCGGGCGCCGTTCGCGCGCGAGGAGCTGCTTGAGTTTCGCGGCGGAATTTATGCGTTCATCGGCGTGCGATTGGGCGACTACGCCCGCTGGGCGCGGCCGATTTCGCCCCGTTGGGATACGTTGGCCATGCCGGCCGCCCAGTTTCGCGAGTTGGCTGCGCCATTTTGCTGGTTTTTGCCACACGAGGCCGAATCATGTTCCCGTTTCACGCCCGATGGTTCCGCTCGGTCCGCCGCGCTTTCCTGATGGTGCTCTTGGCCGGCGGCCACTGGGCGGCCACCACCGATCTGGCCTGGGCTAAGCCGCACAAAGAGCCGAATGCCGAAAAGCCCGAGAAGTCTTATGTGATGCCCTACGGCGTGGTAGTTCTGGGCATCGCCCTGGGAATGATCCTCGTCCTGCGGCCGGTCAAGCGCGACAACGAGCCGAAGCGGATCGTGAAAGAAGAGTAGGCCGCGGCCGAATCAAGGTGCGACAGTAACCTGGGACGCTCTGGCGCCTGGGACGCTCGAGCATCTGGGACGCTCTGGGGGCCGGCCGCCCGGCCCGCCGCCGCCATATGAGTGCGCCCAGCGTCGTGCAGCCGATGGCGGCCAACACGAAAGACCCCGGCTCGGGGATGCCGACCGCGATCAGTTGTCCCAGACTGCTGGCATAGACCGTACCATTGGGACCGATTTCGGTTGGCGTGTAGGGCTGCACCGTCGCGCCGTCGAACAACCGGACCGCCTGAGTCAGACCGGCGTATTGCGGTCCGATGTTCGATCCCAAGCCGCCCAAATACCAGCGATATAAGTAGCCGTCTTCATTGTTGACCAAGATTGAATCGGTCGCCGGATCGACCACGCCGGAGTTGATGCACCACTCGGCCCCGTTGGGCGAAGTGATCTCCGCCACGACTTTCATCTCCATCGTTCCGCGCACCGAGTCGAATTGCTGTGCGTTGGGATCCAGTATCGCCACGTAATTCGGGCCGCCACCCAACTGCGCGTAGCCGTTGTATTTGGAAAACAGCAGATAGGTGGATCCGTCGGTCGGGTGATACCAAGGCACCATCGACAGCGGCACGATCGACACCGTGGTGTCCCAGCCAAAGCCGCCGGGCGTAGCGGTCTGAAAACTGGTCTGCGTCAGGTTGGCCGAATATTGATACAACGTACCCCGGTCGTCGACAAAAGGATAAAGGTTGCCCATATAGACGTTGCCGTCCGGACCGACCGTCGGCGAGGCGGTCGACACCTGGTCGCTGCTGCCGAATCCCCCCGGCACCGCCACGGAATGCACTTCGGCCAAACCGCCGGCGGTATTGAACGACATCAAATTGCCGTTGGCCATGGCAAAGTACACTTCGTTGGCAGTGCCCGCGGCGGCGACGCCTATCGCCGGTGCACTGGCGGGCTGCGGCGCGCCATATGTCGTTTGGATCGTGACGGAGTTGGTGCCGGCATGAATCTCGGCGATTCCGCTTTTCAGGCCACCGACCGCCGAAGTTCCGGCGACCGAACTGTTGACCGTGTAGCCAAAATAGACGTTGCCCGAGGAATCCGCCGTCAGGGGCGTATTGATGACCACGTTGCTGTTGAACGCGGCCATAGTGGAGGGGCTGTACCCGGGAAGCGTAATTTGCGTGGGCGTGACCGCGCCGGGCGTATCCAAGTTGCCCCGTTCATACACCGTCCCGCCGGCGCCCTGGTAGTAAACCTCGGTCGAGGCGCCGCTGCCGGCGATCGTGGGTTGATAGGCGGGCAGCCAGTTGTAGTAAGTGATGCTCGAACTGCTGTAGTCGGAAGTCTGGGTCCACAGCACATGGCCCGTGGCGCCGTTGAGGGCTTGGATCTGCCAGCCGCCGCTCGCGGTCCGTTCCGGCGCGATGACCGTATTATCGGCCGTGATCATCGGTGCGCGATAGTGCGCGTAATTGGCGTGGTTGTTCGAAGTGTATCCCCCGTCGATCACGGTTTGCCAGAGAATGAAGCCCAGCGGCTGGGATGCCACCGTCGAATCGGCGCTATGCTGGGGGTTGCCGCCGTAGCCGTACCATTGCTGCTGGCCGCGTGCCTCGTGCTCCGCCGTGCCGACCACCATTGCGATGGCCAGCAAAGCCGTCCGCCGGCGAGCGGCGTTGAAGTGAAATCGGCGGGCGAATCTCTCTCGCGGCATTAGCGACCTCCGCCGAAGGGACACCAGACCGGTGTACAACCGTCGCGCCTATGAGCTGCGCGGTTTGAAATTGTAGATGAGGCCTCGGGTGAGCCTACACCCGGCAAAAACCGCGGTCAAGCAGTGACGAGTCGCTTTCTCGGGGGGAAAACACGGGAGGCTCCTTGGCACGCTGGCCAGGGCCCTCAAACGGGAACTCGCTTGTCGAACGAGACCCCCCCGCGACTACGCGGAACTACCGCGCGCTGGGACTGGGCAAGTTTCCGGCCGACGTGCCGTGCGGCGTGAGGCCGCCGAGCGGCAGGCCCACAGCGTGGCTCCGGGCGCCCGTGCCAGTTGCGGGCGGGGCATAAAACTCGGCGATCCGGCTGACCACCACCTGCTGTTCCTCGGGTGTCAACTCGGGAAAGATGGGCAGGGCGATCGTCTCGCGGGCGGCCCGTTCGGATTCGGGCAATCTGCCTGGTCCGCATTCGAGCGAGCGGAAGCATTCTTGCAAGTGCAACGGTACGGGATAGTAGACTTCGGTGCCGACGCCCGAGCGTTGCAAGTGTTCGCGAAGCGCGTCGCGCCGGCCCGCCGGAACGCGAACGACGTATTGGTTCCAGACGTGCCGCCGGCGAGCAATCGCCCGCGGCAGCGTGAGCACCCGATCGAGGCCGCATTCGGCGAACAGCCGCGCGTAGCGCTCGGCGTTTGCCTGCCGTAGCGAGGTCCAGCGGTCGAGGTGCGGAAATTTGACCAGCAGCATGGCGGCTTGGAGCGTATCGAGCCGGCTATTGATGCCCACCAGTTTGTGATAATAACGCGGCTGCATGCCGTGGCCGCGGAGCAGGCGCAGCCGCTCGGCAAACTCTGCTTCGGCGGTCGTCAGCATGCCGGCGTCGCCGGCGCCGCCGAGATTCTTGGTGGGATAGAAGCTGATGCAGCCCACGTCCCCCATCGAGCCGGCGCGGCGGCCGTCGAACTCGGCGCCGATGGCCTGGGCCGCATCCTCGACCAGCAACAGCTCGTGCCGCCGGGCCAGCGCACCCAAGGCTTCCATGTCGGCGCACTGACCGAACAAGTGAACGGGGATGATCGCCTTGGTGGCACGGGTCACTTTGCGCGCCGCGTCGGCCGGATCGATGTTGAACGTGATCGGATCGATGTCCACGAAGACCGGCTTGGCGCCCAGCCGCCAGACGGCCCCGGCCGTGGCGAAAAAAGTGTAACTGGGGAGCAGCACCTCGGCTCCCGGCCCGATGTCGGCCGCCATTAGGGCCAGCAGTAGCGCGTCGCTGCCGGAGGCGCAGCCGATCGCCTGCGGCGCGTGGCAATACTGGGCGATCGCTCGTTCGAGCTGTTCGCATTCGGGCCCCAGGATGAACCGGCCCGAGTCGCAGACCCGCGCCAGGGCCGAGTCGAGCTCGGCCCGCAGCGGCGCATGCTGCCGCTGGATATCCAATAAGGGAACGCCGTTCGACCCGGCGGCCGCTGCGGAGGTGGACGTCATCGGCGGTGTCGCTTCCATGCTGTTTTCGAGTGCGATAGCTGACGGGACGCCGCTAGCAAGGCATCCCTGCCCAGCGCTGCGCGGGCGAGACGTTAGGCGGAAGCAGGGCCAGAGTCAAGGTCGGCTTGGCCGCCTGGCGGACGGCGGGCACGGAATCACGGAATTTCCACAACATTTGTGCTAGCTATAGCTTACGTTGCCATTTGAGTGGCCTTGCGACGCCATCGGAGATTTACTTTCGCCGCCCGGCGACGTTGTTATCTATCGGTGATGCCAGACGCAGTGCGGTCACATCACTAAATCGTCCAGCAGTGAATTCCCTGACGACGCGAACTCCATGACGACGCTTTCTCGTAGCGAGCAGTTCACCGAATTGCTGGCGCTCCATCAGAGCCGCCTGTTCGGCTACATCTTCGCGGTGGTCCAAGACCTTGACGATACGCAGGACGTCTTCCAGCAAACCAGCCTGGTCTTATGGCGGAAGTTCGACACGTTCGACGGTGCGAATTTCGCCGCTTGGGCCTGCCGCACCGCCCAGCTGGAAGCGATGAACTATTTGGCGCTTCAAGCGGCGGGGCGGGGCGAACTTCAGCCAGGAATTGGTGGCCGAGTTGACGCACGTTGCCAGTCATTCCAGCGACGGGTCGCTATTGCGATTACAGGCGCGAAAGCGCTGCGTAGCGAAGTTGCCCAAGTCCGACCGCGAGCTAGTCGATCTCTGCTACCGTCGCGATCGAGCGATCAAATCGGTCGCCGAAACACTGGAAAGATCCTCCCAGAGCGTGTGCAATTCCTTG
The DNA here is from genome assembly GCA_963793635.1 of uncultured Planctomycetaceae bacterium. Lineage (GTDB taxonomy): Bacteria > Planctomycetota > Planctomycetia > Pirellulales > PALSA-1355 > CAWCAX01. Next base: position 368,702 of record CAWCAX010000004.1, on the reverse strand, counting down.
CGCCGTATCCGCCGGATACTGCTGGCGTGTATCGACGGATCTATAACGAGCGAGGGCTAATGCTATGAACCGCCCCAACGTCGACGAGCGATTTTGGCTTTTGGCCGATTCCGGCTGTCACGGCCTGTTAAGCGCCATCGAAAGCGCGGAACTGGAATCGCTTTTGGCCGGCAATGGGGAGTTGTGCCGGTTGTATCTTGATTATTGCCAGTTGCACACCGACTTGCATTTCTTCGTGGGCGCCGAACAGGCCTTGGATACCGTGCGTGCCAGACTGGTTGACGAATCCCACGCCGAGCCGGCCAGCGCGGATTTGCCGCCGGCCGACCTGCCCGCTCAAACCGCGGTCGATGCATCGCCCGTGCTCGGCTTTCTGGCCACGGCCGTCCATGTCGCAGCGAGCTGGCTGTCGTCGCCCAAGGTGCTGGCGATCGCGGTTGTGGGTGGTTTGGCGACCTACTTCGCCGGCTTGATGATTTCGATCGCGATCAGTCGCGCCTATTCGGACCAGCGCAGTGCAAAGGACCAACAATCCGAGCCGCTCGCCGGCGCCCGGCGCGGATCATCGCGGCCTCCGAATGTCGGTGGCAGGATCGTGCGCCCCGGGCCGATCTTGGCGGAAAGCTGCCGCCGGGCACGTCGCGCCTGGCCGAGGGAGTCGTGGAACTCGAATTCGACGGCGGGGCCCGCGTGCGCATCGAAGGCCCCGCCGAGTTTGCACCCCGATCGGGCCAGCGCATGGAGCTGACCCGGGGGCGGTTGATGGCCTATGTGCCCCGGCAGGCGCGCGGCTTCAGCCTGGCCACGCCGACCGCCGAGATCGTCGACCTGGGCACCGAGTTCGGCGTGGCGGTGGAAAACGACGGCAAGACCGACGTGCATGTGCTCAGGGGCGTCGTCGAAATCAAGCCGGCGGCCGAGGCAATGCTGTCCAAGCGGCCTGCTCAAAGGGTGGTCGCCGGCCAGTCCGTGCGCGCCACGCGTGAGGGCATTTCCACGCCGCTGGCCACCACGGAAAGCCAGGTCGAGTTGGTTCGCCGGGTGCCGCTCGGTGCGCCGGCACTCCCACAAATCGATGCTCTCGACCTGGTGGATTTGGTGGCGGGGGGCGACGGTCGCGGACAACGGCGGGGCATGTCGATCGACCCCTTGAACGGCAGCTACGGCGACCTGAAAACCGACTTGGTTATGAGAATCCGGAGACGGAGCTTATCACGCGTGCCTTGGCCATTCGGTCGTCGACGGCTGCTTTGTCCCCAGCGGCCCGCTGCAAATCGATTCCGCGGGGCATCGCTTCGATTTTCCCGAGACCGACGGCGGCGGTGTCTCGCACATTTGGGCCGGTCGGGCCGTGCCGATCATCGAGCGGTTTCCGCAGCGACTCGGGGACATCGACTACACGCGAGCGGGCCATGCCCTCCTGTTTCTCTCCGCGAACAAGGGCCTGAGCATTGATCTGGCCGCGGTTCGGCGTTGGATCGCGGCGAAGCGCATCGAGGGTCTGGAGTCGGTGGCCGGCAACAGTGTCTCTCCGGAAGGGATGGTCTTGCGGTCATTCAAAGACGCGCCCCCGAAGGCTGACCTGTTCATCCTCGTGGATGGTGAATTGCGATTCCAGCGGCGCGGATTTACACCCGCCGACGGGCCGTTTTCGGTCCGTGTCCCGCTACACGAGAGCGACCGTTTTTTGACGTTGGCGGCCACCGACGGCGGCGACACTAATTATGGAGATTGGATTATGTTCGGCGATCCGCGGCTGATACTTCACTGACAAAACGGGCTCGATGGGTCGAGCTAAGCCATTTCAGTTTTTCAGCACCCCAGGTTTCACAGGAGTAAGCTCATGCGCAAGGCTCTATTCGGCTCGACAATCGCGGCGTTCTGTCTGCTAGGCAACATCTCGCTGGCTTCGATCATCGAGGTGAACTCTCAAGCGGCCTTTAGTGCCGACACCACGGGACTCACCACAATCGACTTCGAAACGCCGCCGGTAACTCCCGGCGCGTATTCGGAACTGGGTGGAGGGACGGTTTACACGTACTTCGCCGATACCAGTGACTTCTATTTGGTCAACGGCATCGTAAGCCCGTTCGTCGATGGAAGCGGCAGCCAGTACCTCCAAGCGTCCGGCGCTGCCGCGGAAACCGTGACGTTCCCCTCCGGCGTGACCGCGGCCGGCAGCAATTTGTTCACGTATGCGTCGTCCGCACTCGGACCCGAAACCGTTACCGTTACCGATTCGCTCGGGAGTACGCCGTTCACCATTAACGCCCCGGTCGGTACAAATTCGCCGTCGGGCTTGAATTTTGTCGGTTTCCTGGACACGACTCCCGGCGCGACGCTCACAACCATCGTCTTCGCCGCCGGCTCCAGCTTGCCGGCAATTGACAACTTCAGTTTTGGCAGCAGCCTCGTGGTCGTGCCGGAGCCGTCGAGCGTCGTGCTGAGCGTGTTCGGCGTTCTGGGGCTCTGGCCGGTGACGAAGTCGCGGAAAGAACTGCGCATTCGGGCAGCGACCGGTGATGTTTGATCGCGACCGTCAGGCCGTGACCTTGCCCGCCAGCACGCCCGCGGCTGCGCCCAGCACGGGCGCCGCCAAATAGATCCACACATCGCCCAGCGACCCGCTAACCAGGGCCGGCGCCAAAGAACGGGCCGGATTCATCGAGGCTCCCGAGATGGGGCCGGCGAACAGCGCCTCCAGGGCGATCACTCCGCCGATCGCCACCCCGGCCAACAAACCCTTTTCCTTCGAGCCCGAGGCCACGCTCAAGATCACGAACATCAGGATCGCGGTGAGCACGATCTCCAGTACGAAGGTCTGAGCGGCTGAGCCGGCAGGATGTGTGGCCCCCAGGGTCGAAGGTCCGAACAGTGCCCGCACGAGCAGGCTCCCCGCCAAGGCCCCGATCAATTGGCTCCCGATATACGGCGCGACCGATCGGCCGGGCAGGCGCCGGGCGAACCAAAAACCCAGCGTTACGGCCGGATTGAGATGGGCGCCGGACGTCTCGCCGACGGCATAGATCATGGCCATGACCACCAGTCCGAAGGTCAGCGCGATGCCGACGTGCGTGACCTGGCCGGTCAGATTATCGATCACGATGGCCCCGGTCCCGGCGAACACGAGCGTGAAGGTGCCGATGATTTCAGCCAGGTATTTCTTGGCGGTTTCAGGTATCAAAGGGCGGCAACAAAAAGGGGTTGGGAGTCATTGTTTGGAAGGGTCCGGCGCATCGGCCTGGAAGCAATTATATTCCCAGCCAAGCGACGGCGGGCTCTCAAAAAATGGCCGCCGTCCCCGAAAATCCCACCCTCTTAACTCCCGGGCTTGAGCGCATAGACCCTCACGCTGGCCGCATAGTCGTTGATGTTGTAGCGGCGGAGCAGATCCGCCAGCCGCTCGTGAAGTCCCGGCGAGCCGCATGCGACCAGCGGCAGCCCAGTCGAAGATAATCCGGTCGGCGATAGTACCGCCGGCGATGGTCCTGTCGCCGGCATTGCAGTCATCGACGGCGAACAGCAACCCGATTGCCCTTCCACCAGCGCATACGCGTTGAGGTCGGCGCCAGTGTCGATCACCCGCACCCCCGTGAAGCCGGCCGCTGCCAGTCCACTGCGGTAGTCGGCCACGGATATCGCGCCCGCGATGCAGCCGACGTAGGCCATGATGTCCTGTCCAACTTCCTCGGGCAGAGGTTTCTTCAGCGCAATATCGCTCACCGCTAACCGGCCTCCCGGCTTGAGCACGCGGGCAATCTCCCGCAGCACGGCCGGCTTGTCGGGAGCCAGGTTGATGACGCAGTTGCTGATCACGCAATCGACCGACGCATCGGCCAGCGGCAGTCGGTCGATGGTGGCTTCGTGAAACTCGACGTTCGGCAGCCCGGCCCGGGCGGCATTGGCCCTGGCCAAGGCAAGCATTTCGGGGGTCATGTCGATGCCGATGGCCCGGCCGGTTGGCCCCACCTTGGCCGCCGCCAAAAACACGTCCAGTCCGCCACCGCAACCCAGATCGACCACGATTTCGCCGGGCCGCAGACTGGCGAAGGCCGTTGGATTTCCGCACGAGAGCCCCATGTTCGCTGCGGCCGGAATCGACTCCAGTTGCTCCGGCGTGTAGCCGAATGCTTCGGCCACGGCGCGCACGCCCTGGTCGTCGCCGGAGAGTCCGCTGGTGGCCACCTGGCCATACTTGGTTTGAACGACTTGCTCGATCGACATGGTTTTATCCTTTTAGTTCGGCGATCAGGTGTTTCACTTTCGATCCGATCAGGTCCCGCACGCCGCGGAACAAGTCGGCCGGCATCTCCTTGGGGTCGGGAATGCTCCAGTCTTCGCGATGCGTTGCCTTGAGATTCGGGCATTGATCGCCGCAGCCCATCGTCACCGCGGCGTCGAACGGCAGGGCCGGCAGATCGCTCAAACCCTTTGACGTGTGGGTGGTCAGGTCGTAGTCCAGCTCGCGCATGGCCGCGATGGCTTTGGGATTCACCCGCCCCGACGGCCGCGAGCCGGCGCTGATAGGCCTCGACGCCCAGCATGTGGGCAAAAGCCTCCGCCATCTGGCTGCGGTTCGAGTTCTCGACGCAGACGAAAACGATTCTCATGCCGCGGTCCGTTATTCTATTCCTTTGAAGGCATGGGTTGGACTAAATTTTTTTAGCAGCAGTTCTTCCCGCGGGCGGCCAGGCGCTTGGTGTCCTTGGCGAGCTCCGGGGCGTTGGCAACGCAGGCGGCGAGCGATTCGAGCAGTTTTTGGTGGAATGCATCGCGAGCCGGCGTGAGCCGGTAATAGCTCCAGAGGCCGTCCTTGCGGCCGATCACCAGCTTCGCCCGACGTAGGTAGGCCAAATGTTTCGAGATGGCCGGCTGGGGCGTTTCCAGCAGATCGGTCAGATCGCAGACGCACAGCTCGCCGCCCCGCAGCAGGTTGAGGATGCGCAGCCGCGTCCAGTCCGAGAATGCCCGGAAGGCCACATCGACGGAGTTGACGGCTTTGGTCTTCATGTCTTTAAAGGAATATACTAGTTGGTGAATCGGCGGTCAAGGTGCGATGTAGCATTCAAATCTGCGCGTCGAGCTGAACCGTTGCCTTCAGTTGTGGCGGTCCGAAGTCTGTAGGAAGCGCGAGCTGCTCCGACTGCGGCCGCCCCCTTTCTCGACCATTTCGATGTGTTACAATTCAGGGCTTAACGAGCGATTTGCTCGTCGGGTGCCCGTAGCCCAATTGGATAGAGCGTCGGCCTCCGAAGCCGAAGGTTACAGGTTCGAACCCTGTCGGGCATACTTCCGGGGCCGGGTACAGCGCTCAGTTCGACTCCCTGGCGGGGTCGAAGGAATGGAGCCGTTGCCGGTTTTCCGGCGGCGTTGCCCGCCGGCTATTGAATTGCGCCCCTGCCGGGGCGGCCGGAGGGGCGCTCGCCCGCTTCCCCAGTTGCCGCACGATAGCGTCGAAGTCCTGCCGCGTCGAAGTCCTGCCGCGTCGACGTCCTGCACGCAGTTTGGACCGAGCGTGCACGCAGCTAGGAACGAGCCTTACGCAATCGTTCCGACATGATCCGCATCACTTTGATCGCGAAATTGGGCGCTTCTTGCACCAGGTAAAGAAACCGCTTCTGGGTGATGGGCACCAACTTGGAATCGGACTTGGCTCGCACGGTCGCCATCCGTGGGTTGGTTTCGATCAGTGCCATTTCGCCCACGATCCCACCCGGACCCGTCGTGTCCACGACCTTGTCGTTGACGACAATCTCAACTTCTCCGTCGATCACCACATACATTGTGTCGCCGGGGTCGCCGGCGCTGAACACGACCTGGCCGGCGCTGAAGGTGACAAAATCGGTCGCATTGCGAAACAAATCAATGGTAGTGGTCAAGGCAGGGCTCTCCTTTCGAGAAAACCTAACGGTCTGCAAACGTCATTCTAATACTCCTGACAAAAGCCGACAATTAGCCTGCGATTGGGAACAAACGAGAATTAGGCTATGTTAGGGAACCGTGAGCGAACCGTTTCGTCTGCCGGCCGCACGCGCGCGAACCAGCGCCCTGGGCGACCGTCGGCGAAATTATCCCTTACGGTGTTTGTCAGCCCATTTTCTTTGCGACCGTCCGGAAGCCTGGCGGCGCCGAGTTTGTAAACCGCCGGGCGATCCGATCGCAGGGCAGGGCGGCGCGCACTCGGGCCGCGGTCAACCGGACGCCAGCGGAGTCCTCCTTCGATGCCCAAGCTCACCGCGGTCGGAGCCGAATCGACCCAGCGCCGAGAAATCGAAGTTCCCGAGGGTCAAACCATCCGCATGGGCCGCGCGCTGCGCGCCGGTTTGGAGATTCCCTGGGAGCTGAAGATCTCGCGAGAACACGCCGATCTGACTTGCCGCGGCGGCCAGTTCTGCGTAAGCGTGCTGGACTCCGCGCGGAATGCCTGCATCTTCGACGGGCAATCCACGCGCAATTTCATTCTGCCGGTCGGCGAAGAATTCCGCATCGGCGAGACGCGTTTCGAATTGGCGGCCGACGAATCCGAATTGACGCAGACCGTAGGCTCCGCGGTGCTGGAGCAAGTCTTCGACCGGGACGAACTGCGAAAATTCAGATTCGATAACGCCGGCGACCGTCTGGAGCTGCTCTCCGGTCTGCCGCAAATGATTGCCGATTCGCGCAGCGACGTCGATCTTGCGGCACGGCTTGTTGACCTGCTGATCGAGGCCATCCCGCAAGCCGACGCGGCCGCCGTGGTCGTGATGCCCTTGAGCGCATCGCCGGTCGACGGCAATTCGGCAGCGTCTGCCGGGGCCGACACGTTGCACGACGAGGCGGGCCCGACCACGATGCGCTGGAGTTGCCGCCGAGACAGCGGCCGGTTCCGTCCCAGCCGTCAGTTGATTGCGGCCGCTCTGCGGCGCGGCCAGAGTTTGTTTCACGTTTGGGAGGGGGGTGAATCGGTGCAATTCACTCGCAGCGCCGATTTGGACTGGGCGTTCTGCACGCCGATCAGGGGCGATGCGTGCCGCGGTTGGACCTTGTACGTCTCCGGCAAGTTTGGAATTTCCGCGGTCGCCGCCGGTGCCTCGGGCGAATCGCTCAAGGGTCACATTCGCTTTACCGAACTTTTGGCCCAGTTCATCGCCGCAATTCGCCAGGTCCGCCGGCTCGAGCAACGTCACGCGGCCCTGAGCCGGTTTTTCTCGCCGGCGGTGGCCGACAGGATTGTCGATCCCAACTTCGAGGCCGATCTCGATCCGAAAGAAGGGCCGATCACCGTCCTGTTTTGCGATTTGCGCGGATTCTCGCAGCAGGCCGAACGTTCGCGGAACCAACTGCGCGACTTCCTCGCCCGGGTCAGCAATGCCCTGGGGGTCATGACGCGCTGCGTGCTGGCCGAACAAGGAGTCATCGCCGACTTCCAGGGGGACGCCGTACTCGCGTTCTGGGGTTGGCCGACGCCGTTGGCCGATGGTCCGCTGGCCGCCTGCCGTGCGGCACTCGCCATCCGCGAAAGGTTTGCCAGGGCCGCGGCTCAGGCCGATCCCACGCTGGCACGATTCGACGTCGGCATCGGCATCGCGCATGGTTTGGCCATCGCCGGAAAACTCGGCACGGACGAACAAATCAAGATCGGGGTGTTTGGCCCGGTGGTGAATCTGGCCTCGCGCTTGCAAGGCCTGACACATCAGCTCGGAGTCACGATCGTTATCGATCCGGCGACTGCCAGTTTCGTCCATACCAGCCTGCCGCGCGACGTGGGGCGGCAACGGAAATTGGCTCAGTTGCGCCCCAAAGGTCTGGCTGACGGCGTGTTGGTGAGCGAATTATTGCCCCCCCAGGGGGCTGGCACGCTCTCCGATCGGCAAATGGATTTGCACGAAGCGGCGGTTGCGGCCTTCACGGGCGGCGACTGGGCCGCAGCCCGGGCACTCTTGGCGGAGCAACCCCCTCTGGACGGCGCTAGTGAGTTCTTGCTGGCATTCATGGCACAACACGGCGATACGCCTCCGGCGAACTGGGACGGCGTCATTTCACGCAAAGAAAAATGACGGCTCAGCCGGCTGCCTCGCCCGCTTCCAATTGCCGAATAATCGCGTCCACGTCGTAGACGCAGCCGCCCCAGGTGCCGCCGCTGGCCCGCTGCAATGCGGCCCACAGCCGGGTGTCGGCCGGCAGCGCGGCGTCGGGCGTCAAGTCGCTACGACTGGGCCTTGCGGCCAGTACGCGAGCCGCCTCTTCTGCGCCGAACTCGCGCTGTGCGTCCCCCACCAGATCGACCGAGCCCAAAAGCTGCCGCGTGTCGACCATGATTCGAATCCGGTCGCCGTCCACGACCTTGCCGATCGGACCGCCGGCCAGCGCCTCGGGCCCGACGTGGCCGATGCAGGCGCCGGTGCTGACGCCCGAGAACCGCGCGTCGGTCACGACGGCCACTTCGCGGCCCCAGTCCAAATACTTCAGCGCCGACGTGACCTGATAGGTCTCCTCCATGCCGGAACCGATCGGCCCGCGGCCGGCCAGCACCACCACGTCGCCCGGCGCGCACGGGGCGATCGGTCCGGCCTTTGATCGCGGCCACGGCGTCGCGCTCGCGCGTGAATACCCGCGCGGGCCCGGTCTTGCGATAGACGCCGTGCGGCGTCGAGCATTCGCGGATCGATCGCCGTGCTCTTGATTACCGAACCCTCGGGCGCCAGATTGCCGCGCGGAAAGCAAACCGTGCTCGTCAGCCCGCGCTGCCGGGCCAGGGCAGGGGAGAGGATCACCTCGTCCGGGTCGACGCCGTCGCATTCCCGCAGCCGCCGGCGCAGGGCCTGCCGGCGCTCGCTCCGCTGCCAGGCGTCGAGCACTTCGCCCAGCGTGCAGCCGGCCACGGTGAGCACGTTCAGATCCAACAGGCCGGCTTCGCGCAGATGCAGCATCATCTCGGGCACGCCGCCGGCCAGAAACACCCGCACCGTGGGATGGCCGACCGGCCCGTTGGGCAGCGCGTCGACAAATCGCGGCACGCGGCGGTTGACGTCCTGCCAATCTTCGATCGTGGGCCGCCGCAGGCCGGCGGCATGGGCGATGGCCGGCACGTGCAGCAGCAGGTTGGTCGATCCGCCGCAGGCGGCATGCACGACCATGGCATTGCGAATCGAAGCGTCGGTCAGGATCGCCCGTAGCGGGATCTTGCGCTCGGCCAATTGCGGCCAAGGCCCGCGCGCTGCGTTGGGCCATGTCGAGCCAGATCGGCTGCCCGCTGGGGGCCAAGGCCGAGTGCGGCAGCGACATGCCCAAGGCCTCGCCCACGACCTGGCTGGTGGCGGCCGTGCCCAGAAATTGGCAGCCGCCGCCGGGGCTCGCGCAGGCCTTGCAGCCCAACTCGGCCGCCGCTTCCAGCGTGATTTCGCCGTGCGCATAGCGGGCGCCGATCGATTGGATTTGGCCGGCGTTCTCGCCCACGGCCGGCGGCAACGTCACGCCGCCGGGCACGAGCACGCAGGGCAATTCGCCCATGCCGGCCAGGGCCAGCATCATGGCCGGCAAACCTTTGTCGCAGGTGGCCACGCCCAGCACGCCGCGCCGCGTGGGCAGCGAACGAATCAGCCGCCGAAACAAAATCGCCGCGTCGTTGCGATAGGGCAGACTGTCGAACATGCCGGCCGTGCCTTGCGTGCGGCCGTCGCACGGATCGGTGCAATAGCCGGCAAACGGCACGCCGCCCAGTCGCTTCAGCTCGCGGGCCGCGGCTTGCACCAGCAGGCCGACTTCCCAGTGGCCGGTGTGAAACCCAAGCGCGATCGGCGTGCCATCGTCGGCCCGCATGCCGCCCTGGGTGCTGAGGATCAGATATTGCGGGCCAGCATTTCGGCCGGCGGCCAGCCCATGCCGGCATTCTGCGACAGACCGAACAAATCGCCGCTGGGCCAATTGCGCAGCATCTCGTCGGTCAGCGGCAGCGAACCGGCGGGCCCAGCCGCGGTGGTCAGCACCTGGTAGAGCGCCGGATCGGCATCGAAAAGTTTTTCACTTGCGGGCATGCTTAGCGATCAAGCTGTACGAGGAGAATGGCCACGAAAGCCACGGAAAGCCTCAACGAAGGTTACGAAGATAATGATCGGAATGGCCACGAAAAATACAAAAAGACACAAAAACTTAGTGCAACTGCCGCGCTATCCCGGTTTGGCTTTTGTGCCTCTTTGTATTTTTCGTGGCCGTCACTCTGGCCCTAACATCAGCAACAAGCAAATTGCCATCCAAGCTGTTTTGCGGAAGCTCGTACGTTTTAGTTTTTGTGTCTCGTCGTGTTTTTCGTGGCCATGCTTCCTCGTGCTTTCGGCGACTAAGCGGCTGTTTCGACTCGACCCGGCTCGCTCAGCCGCCGGCGCGTCCAGCGCACTCGCACGGTCGCGGCGGCGGACAGCGGCAAGGCAATCGAAGCGGTCAGGGCCAGCGGCATTGCGCTGCGATCGTAGGCCAAACTTCCCACCACGGAATACACCAGGGCAAGTCCCAGGTTGCTCAAAGCCAGCGTGGGCAGGAACCGCCGCCAGGATAGTTCGGTCGTGCCCAGCAGCAGCACGGTCGCCTCGGCCAGCACCGGCAGCGGCCTGCTCGCGGCCAGCAGCCAGATGCCCAGCCGCCCGCCGGCCGCGTCGACCGCTTCCAGGTCGGCAGCCGAACAGAGCCGGCGCACCAAGGGCCGCCCGCAGTACCGAGCCAGTCCGAAACCGACTGCCCCGCCCGCGGTCAGTCCGATCCAAGAGGCGATCGTGCCGGCCAGGATGCCCAATTGGGCGCCGGCCAGCGTGCTAACTAGACTGGAAGGCACGGGCAGAAAAATATCGCTGGCCAGGATCGCGGCGGTCGCCGTCGCCACCATCCACGGCGCGGGCGGCGGATCCAACCAGCCTAGCGCCCAGGCTTCCACCCGATCGCCGGCAATGACAAACGGCACAACCGGCACCAACAGCACCAGCGTGATCAGGATGAATGGCCGGGCGATTCGACGCATGAATTAGTAGGTTTGTGCAGATTGACTTGATTTCGCCGCGCCGTAGCCTTGGCGGGGCATTAGGCCCCGAACCGCGCCTCGCCGAACCACCCGTCTTTCATTCTGTGTAGGGCGTCGCTCATCGTGCAATCCCTGGCAGCCCAAATCCTGTCGCAATTGCTGCTGGCAATTGCGACTGCCGAACCGGCCGGCGCGGCGCAAGACGGTCGCCCGATGCCCGAGTTGCTGGCGCAGGCCGACCGCAGCTCAGATCGTCCGGCAATGCCTGCGGCCGCACCGCCGCGCAAGCCAACCGCTGCCGCCGCGCCGCAAAACGCCGCGCTCCCTGCGACTCCGCAAGCGCCGCCGGCCCCGACCGCGGGGCAAACCGGCACCGAGCCGTCCGGGCACGACTACCGCACCGCCGTGGCCCAGTACGAGCGTCTCTCGGCCGAAGAGCGCAAGCACTATGTCGAGCGCCTGATCCAGGGCCGGCTGCAAGCCGCGGCCCAACTGACGCTCGACGATGCGGCCCTGGCCGCGAAAAGGAAATCGACGAGGAAATCCTGGCTCGCTTGAACGAGGGGCAGACCATTTTGCCTGGCGGATTGGTCAAAATACTGCGCAAACTCGACGCTCTGGAGCACGCCGCGGTCGAGCGGCTGGCGCACCGTTATCGGGTCGAGGTCTACAGCTTGTTTCATAGCCAGCGGCGCGAATACGACGCGCGCATCGCCGCCTGGAAAAAGGTCGAGGCGGCTTGGGTCGCCAGGGGCAAAGTGCCTGACGAGCAGCGGCAACTTTTCGATTGGCTGCGCGTTGCCACCGACCGATTGCGGGCCGAGGCCAATGCGGAATCGCGGCCGGCCCCCCATGTCGGCCCCACCGAAGCTCCACAGGTTGGCAGGTCGCAACCGGCCGCCCCGCGTCCGGCCGATCTTCGTCCCACGCATGAGCCTCTGTGGCAGCCCCCTCTGGAGCCCGGGCCGGCATCCGCCGGCCGGCGGGCCAGCTCGAGTCAATTGCCGGACCTGGGAAGTGTGGCTTCGCAGGTGCCTGTCGGTCGCGCTGCTCCGGCCGTCGAGCTTTCGCCCACGGTGGCCCGGCCATCGCAAATGTCCCTGGCCCAAGTCGATCCGCCGCGAACCTCGGAGCCTCTGCCGCTGGCCAAACAATCGCCCGAAGTGCGCATTGCGCTCAAGCCGGTGCTGCGTCCGGCGGAGCCGAAGCCGGCCGCCCCCGCGGCGCAAGCCGACTCATTGGAGCCCCAGGCCGGAAGGATCGACCTGGACGAACTCTCGGTGCGCATCGCCGGGCACAATCTGGCCCTGGCACGTCTGACCGGCCGTCTGCAGGACCAGGGCCTGTGGACCATCGAGCGATTGAGCGCCGCGCTGGCCGACTTGGAGGACCTGGCCGCCCGGCGCGGAGACTTGCTGTTGTACTGGGAGCTGATCGGGGAGTCTGAGCGAAGCACGGTCGGCAGACTTCAATCGCCGGCCGGCACGATCACCATGCTCGGCGCCAAGATCTCGGCCGCGCGGGTCGCAGCGGTCGGCCATCACGGCGATCCGGCCGACGGCACGCACGACGAGCAAGCGGCGCCGTTCGATAGTCTGTCGCGGCGCTTGGCCCAGATCGTCGGCCCGGGGGCAAAGCAATAGCTCGGCAAATTTGCCGCGCCGGGTGCCACTGCTGACTTGTTCCAGCAGAGCCTCGCGGATACGACGCCGCACTCCACTGCTGCGGCAGGACAACAGTGGCACCCACGATATGAGGCCGCAGCCGGAAATCATCGGTTCGATGTCCCTCGACCGGCTCGCCCTTGACATGCAACCAAATGGTTGCATAATGACGGCATGGACGCAGACATGGACAGGGTGTTCAAGGCGCTGGCCGATCCCGGCCGCCGGCAGTTGCTCGACCGGCTGCACGCGGACAACGGGCAAACGCTCGGCCAACTCTGCGGACACCTGGACATGACCCGGCAGGCCGTGACCAAGCACCTCAAGCTGCTGGAAGCGGCCAACCTGGTCGTGACGCTCTGGCGGGGCCGCGAGAAGCTGCATTACCTCAATCCCGTGCCGATTCTCGAAATCGCGGATCGCTGGATCGGCAAGTACGAGCGGAGCCGCCTGCGGGCCCTGGCCGACCTCAAGAAACGTCTGGAAGGAGAAACCGATGGCTGATTCGCGATTCGTCTACGTGACCTATATCCGCACCACGCCGGAAAAACTGTGGCAAGCCCTGATCGATCCCGAATTCACCCGCCAATATTGGGCGGAAACCTTGCAGGAATCGGAGTGGAAGGTCGGCGCGTCGTGGCGGATCATGATTCCCGATGGGCGCGTCGCCGACAGCGGCGAAATCCTCGAAATCGAACCGCCCAAGCGGTTGGTTCTGTCCTGGCGCAACGAATTCCGGCCCGAACTGCGCGCGGAAGGCTATTCGCGCATGACCTACGAACTCGAACCGCAGGGCGACGCGGTCAAACTGACCGTCATCCATGAAATCGACAAGCCGGACTCGAAGTTCATCGAAGCTGTCTCGGGCGGCTGGCCGCATCATCCTGGCCAGCCTGAAGAGTTTGTTGGAAACCGGCGAATCGCTCGAGCAAACCCGCCACTGGCCTAAGGAATTCGCCTGACCGGCAGCAAACGCGGAAGGCCTGCCGCCGACAACATCGGCCACCGCCAAAGGGACGTGCTTTGCAACCAAGCCGTGATATACGAAGGAGGCCGCCTGCGGGCCCTGGCCGACCTCAAGAAACGTCTGGAAGGAGAAACCGATGGCTGATTCGCGATTCGTCTACGTGACCTACATCCGCACCACGCCGGAAAAACTGTGGCAAGCTCTGATCGATCCCGAGTTCACCCGCCGCTACTGGATGGACACCGTGCAGGAATCGGAATGGAAAGTCGGGGCGGCATGGCAGATCAGGATTCCCGATGGGCGCATCGCCAACCGCGGCGAAATCCTCGAAATCGACCCGCCCAAGCGGCTGGTTCTGTCCTGGCGCAAAGAATTCGTGCCCGCGCTGCGCGCGGAAGGCTATTCGCGCATGACCTACGAGCTGGAGCCGCTGGGCGACGCGGTCAAGCTGACCGTCATCCATGAAATCGACAGGCCCGACTCAAAGCTCATCGCAGCCGTCTCGGGCGGCTGGCCCATCATCCTGGCCAGCCTGAAGAGTCTGCTAGAGACCGGCGAATCGCTCGAGCAAACCCGGCACTGGCCGAAAGAGTTTTGAGTCACGGGCAGCACGCCTTGAAAACACGAATGCGCACAGCCCGCGGCCTGTTCGAACCAACACACCCATCGCGCGGCCGAAATCCTGCCGACCCTTTGAAAGATTGGCGAGATCGGCTATTGACAAGCCGGCTTTCGGCCGCTGAGCATCAACAGGTTTTCGCGAAAGAATCATAAGTCAGCCCGATCAAACGACTGCCGCCCCGATGGCATCCGCGCAATCAGGAGAATGGCGAGGAAGTACATGATCAGCTGGTTCGAACGTCCGCAAGGATCGCCTGCGGAGTACGAGAATGCCCAGCAGCGGATACTGGAGGTTTTCACTCAATGGAAGGCGCCCGCCAATTTCAAGATCGAGTTGTTTGTGGTGCGAGTGGGCGAATGGGGCGGGCATTTGTTGGTCGACTGCGACGATCCATTGACAGTTCACACGCTCTGCTCGACCTGGCCGGCCTTTGAATTTCAGGCACGGCCCGTGATTGCCATCGAGGACGCTGTTCGGGCAGAACAAGAAGCGATTACCTGGCGCGATGGACTCCAACCCAAGTGACAATACATAGGACCGAACGTCGCTCCCGCCCCCTTCCGCCCTCTCGGCGCGGCGGCTAGGATCAAAAGTCTTTGCCGGCCGACCGATCGAGCCCCAGCGGACCTTGCGCGCTTCCCATGGCCCACGACCTCAATCCGGCTCAGCGCGAAGCGGTCGAGACGCTCAAAGGGCCGCTGTTGGTCCTGGCCGGCGCCGGCAGCGGCAAGACTCGGGTCGTCACCTATCGCATCGCCGAGCTGATCCGCCACGGCACCCCGCCCGATCGGATTCTGGCCGTGACGTTCACCAACAAGGCCGCGGCCGAGATGCAAGCCCGCTCGGGCAAGCTGCTGGGCAAGCGATTGCCGGCCAAGCCGGAGATCTCCACCTTTCACTCGCTGTGCGTGCGGATCCTGCGGCGGCACGCCGCGCAGCTTGGGATATCCCGAAAAGTTCGCCATCTACGATCGGGGCGACCAGGAGAGCGTGGCCCGGCAGGCGCTGCGCGATATCAAGGTGGCCGACGCGCTGCTGCGGCCCGGCGATCTGATCAACCTAATCAGCCGCTGGAAAAGCCAGTCGATCCGGCCGGATCAGGCTGCGGCCGTGGCGTCCAATGACAAGGAACATCTGGCAGCGATGGCCTATCGCCGTTATCAAAACGCGCTCAAGGCTTGCGGAGCCGTCGATTTCGACGACTTGCTGCTCTGCACCGAGGATCTGTTCGCCCGTTTTCCCGATGCCCGCGCGCGCCGAAGCCGGCCGCTTCAGCCACTTGCTGATCGACGAGTATCAGGACACCAACGGCAGCCAATATCGGATCGTCAAGGCCCTGGCGGCCGGACATCGCAACCTGTGCGTGGTCGGCGACGACGATCAGTCGATCTACGGCTGGCGCGGAGCCGACGTGACGCATATTCTGCGGTTCAAACAGGATTGGCCGGAAGCCAAGGTCGTGCGGCTGGAAGAAAACTATCGTTCGACCGACGCCATCCTGACCCTGGCCAACACGCTCATCGCCTACAACAAGCAGCGGCACGACAAAGTACTGCGTGCCGCCCGGCCGGGGGGCGAAAAGCCCAAAATCTTGCAGTGCCCCGACGAGGCGGCCGAAGCCGAGACCGTGATCGACGACATTCGTTCCCGGCTCTCGGTCGATGGGCTTCGAGCCCCGCGACGTGGCGATTCTGTTTCGCACCAACGAGCAGCCCCGGGCGTTCGAAATGGAACTGCGGCAGGCCAAGCTGCCCTACGTGCTGGTGGGCGGAATGTCGTTCTACGATCGCAAGGAAGTGCGCGACATGCTGGCCTATCTCAAGTTGCTGGCCAACCCCAGCGACGAAGTTTCGCTGCTGCGGATCATCAACGTGCCTGCCCGGGGCATCGGCCAGGCCACCGTGTCGCTGCTGATGGATCGCGCGGTAAAAGGCAGCCGCTCGCTGTGGGCCGTGCTGGGGCAAGTCCAGGCGGGGGACGAAGGCCTACCGGCCGCCGCGGCGCAGGGCATTCAAGCCTTCTGCCAATTGATCGAGCGCTATCACCAGCGCGCGGCGTCGGAATCGCTGGTCGACGTGGCCAGCAGCCTGGTCGGCGAAATTCGCTACCAGGACGAGCTGGCGCGGCTCTACAAGGAGCCGGCCGATCAGCTCTCGCGCTGGCAAGCCGTCGAGGAAGTGATCAATGCGCTGGCCGCCTACGAAAAACGCGCCAAGCGGCCGACGCATTGCAGGGCTTTCTCGATGAAGTCACGCTCGGCGACCGCGACAACCAGCAAGACAAGGACTCGCAACTCGCGCGCAATGCGATTGCGCTGATGACGCTGCACAGCGCCAAGGGCTTGGAGTTTCCGCACGTTTATCTGGTCGGGCTGGAGGAAGGATTGCTCCCCCATCAGCGGTCGGTCGCCGCTGAAGGCGCGGCCATCGACGAAGAGCGGCGGCTGTGCTATGTCGGCATCACGCGCGCCCAGGACCGCCTGACACTCAGCCTGGCTCTGTCGCGCATGAAATGGGGCAAGGCGCGGCCGACGATTCCCAGCCGGTTTCTATTCGAGATCACAGGCGAAGCCGACAAAGCTGCAGCCATCGCGCGCGGCCGGCTCAAGCAGAACGATCTTCACGGGCCGGCCAAACCTGAGCCTGCCAAACGGCCGGCCGCCGCGGGGGCAGGCAAACCGGTCGCTCCTCCGACGAAGGGCCCCGGCGCCGAGCGCCCGCGCTAAAATCGACCGAATGGCCGCCGCAAGACTTCCCATTCCGCCTATTCTGCGCCGGCAACGGCCAATCAGCCTTGTCTCTCCAAATCCCCATAGGCTGATTTTTCACACTGAGTTAGACTGCCTCGTTGCTGGCTGCTCGCGCTCCGCGTTTTTGTGTTTGTGCAGCGGCCAACGCATTTGGAGCTAATGTCGCTGGAGGCCACGATGGCAAACCCGAGCCTGCGGTTCTTGCATGCCAGCGATTTCCATTTGGAACGTCCGCTGGCCGGAGCCGAAGATGTTCCCGAATCGCTGCGCGACGTGCTCGTGGAGGCGCCCTTTCGCGCCGCGGAGCGCGTGTTCGACGCGGCGCTGCGCGAGCAAGTGGATTTCGTGTTGCTGGCCGGAGATCTGCTGCGGCCGATGGCCGCCGGTCCGCGCGGACTGGTCTTTCTGGTCGAGCAATTCGAGCGCCTGCATGCGCGTCAGGTGCCCATCTATTGGGCCACCGGCAAGGCGGATGCGGCCACGCGTTGGACCGAGGTGCTGAATTTGCCGCCGAACGTGAATTTGTTCGTTGGGCAGCAAGTCAAGCGACTGACCTTCGAGCGCGAGGGGCGTCTGCGGGCCGACATTTTAGGAGCCGGCGTGCACTCGGAAGGCCAGGTGCGAGCCGCCGAGTTCCGTGCGGCGCACGGCCATCTGACCATCGCTCTGGCTTATGGACGCTTGGAAGGCGCGGCCGGCACGGCGCACGGCGTGCATTATTGGGCGCTGGGGGGTGAACACCGTCGCCGGGTTTCGAGCACATCGACCCCCGTGATGCATTATCCCGGCACGCCGCAGGGTCGATCCCCGCGCGAGCGAGGTGCGCACGGTTGCAGCATCGTGCAAGTCGATCAGCACCACCAGGTCCGCACGCGGCCGATCGTTACCGACGTCGTCCGTTGGCATGACGAGCTGGTGCGTCTGGACTCGAGCGCCAATCACGGTTCGCTGGAGCGACAATTGGAAAATCGGGCTCAGACACTGCTCACGGCCACGCCCGAGCGGGAGTTGATGGTCCGTTGGCGGATCCAGGCGCCGCCGCGCTTGGCGGCCGAACTGCGCCGGGGCCGGTTGTCCGGCGAAATCCTGGCCCGGTTGCGCAGTCATTTCGGCTCGCGCCGGCCCGGGCTGTGGAGTTGGTCGCTCAAGCCCGAGTTGCCTGCCGGCGTTACGGCCGCCTGGTACAGCGAAGAAACCATTCGGGGGGAATTCTTGCGTGCGCTGCGCGGCTACACTTCGGCCGATGCGCCGGCGCTCGACATCCAACCCTATTTACCCCAGCAGCACGTTGACGGCCCGCTGGCCTCGGCCGTACAGCTCGAGGATGCCGCCGTGCGCCGCCGGGTGCTGGCGGAAGCGACCACTTTAGGCGCCGATTTGCTCAGCGGAGAGGAACCGCCCGCGTGAAAATCAGACAGCTACGCATCGACGGCTTTGGAATCTGGAGCGACCTGCAATTGGCCGGGCTGTCCGAGCCGCTGGTCGTGTTTTACGGCGAGAACGAGGCCGGCAAGACCACGCTCATGCAGTTCGTCCGCGGCGTGCTCTACGGCTTTTCCGCGGAGCGCCGCACTCGCTATCTGCCGCCCGTCCACGGCGGTCGGCCCGGCGGATCGCTGACGGTCGAAGACGCCCATCAGGCCTTCGTCATCCAGCGGCACGCGGCCCGGCACTCGGAGGAAGACCAGCTCGAAATCGCCGACGGCCAGGGCCTGCGCCGCGAGGGGCGGCCGTTGGCACTATTGCTCGACGGTGTGGACGAGTCGATTTTCAACAACGTGTTCGCGTTCGGCCTGGGCGAGATTCAGCAGCTGGCCACGCTGACCGATAGCGCGGCCGCCGACCTGCTCTACGAACTGACGCTGGGGCTGGACCGGGTTTCGCTGACCGACGTGGTGCATGAACTCGATGCCTCGCGGCGCCGACTTTGGTCTGAGGTCAACGGTTCCGGCCAGATTCCCGAACTTATCGAACATCGTGGGCGGCTCAAGGCGGAAATTCACGAGCTGGCGCAGGCCACTCCCCGATTTCTGGAGTTGGTTCGCGGCCGGCGGGAACTCGACCGTGCGGCGGCCGAACTGGAAGCCCAGGAATCGGCGCTCGAGCGGCGCTCGCAGCGACTTACGCTGGCTCAGCAAATCGAGCCCCGCTGGCGAAGCCGCCACGACGTCGAGCGGCGGCTCGACGCATTGGGGCCGATGCCCCACATCGCCGACGATTGCCTGGCAACGCTCGACGATCTCAAGTCACGATCCAACACGCGCCGCAAGCGCTTGCAACAGGTGTCTGACCGCCGCAAAGAACGGATCGCCGAAATGCGGCGACTGCGGATCAACGACGCGCTCTGCCGGCAGTCGCCGCGCCTCGAGGCCCTCGCCGAACAACAGCAATGGATCGCCTCGCTCGACGCGCAGGCCCGGGAACTGGAAGCCGAGCTGGCCGAGCTCACGACCCCGTCCGCGACGGCACACGACCATCGCCCACAGCACCCGCATCGCTCGGTCCACGATCAGCGGCCCCTGCGCGATCGCAAGCCGCCGCACGAGCGAAACTCAGGGCACGAACCGCGGTCAGCGCACGAATCCAAAACAGGAACTGAACACAAACCGGCGGATCGGGCAGTCGCCGCGGAGCATCGCCATGCGCCGCCAGCGGGCGCTGTAATTCCGACAAAGCCCCTTTCGCCCCACACGATTGCCGCCCTGCGAGCGCAAGGCAAGGCTCTGAGTCAGTTGCGGCAACGGGTGCGCAAGGCCCACGCCCACAAGACCGCCGCGCGCGAAACCGCGCATGGCATCCAGCGGCAGATCGAAAGCGGCCTGGGCGAAACCACCCAGGAGCCGCTCGGCACGTCGCTTGAGAAGGCCGGAACATTGGTCTCGCAATTGCGCCGCCGCGTCCAGCTCGACGAGCGGCTGGATCAGTTGGATCGCCGCCGCCACGAGCTGGACGAGAAAGCCCACGAGACCTTGGACCGGCAAGTGCCGCCGACCTGGCAGGTGATCAGCCACGGGACGTTCTTCGCGTTCGGCGTCGGCCTGCTGCTGGCCAGCGTCTTCCTGCCGAGCTCCGTGCTGCACGGTTATGGCATGGTGATCGGCTTTCTCGGTTTGTTCGCCGCCGGGTTGGGATGGGTGATGACGTATGCCTCGCACCACATGTCGGGGCAGCAGTTCAACGATTGCCAGACGCGGCTCGACCAGCTCAAGGAGCAAATCGACGCCGCCGAGAAAGAGCGCGACGAGCTGGACAAGCAATTGCCCAAGGGGGGCGGACCGCTCGTGGCCCGGCTGCAAGCGGCCGAAAAAGAGCACGCCCGGCTGGAAGAGTTGATGCCGCTCGACACGCACCGGCAGCACGGCGTTCGCACCTACAAGGCCGCCAAGGGAGAACACCGGTCGGTCGATCGCGAATTCCGCAAGGCCCGCGCCCGCTGGCGGCAATCGCTGGTCCAGGCCGGTTTGCCCGACCATCTCACCCCCCGGGCCCTGCGGGCCACGATCGAACACGGCCGCGATCTGCAGGCCCTCGGGCGGCGCGTGGAAGACCGCCGGGCCCAACTGGTCGATTGCCGTCGCCAGCACGAGATCCTGGCCGAGCGGATCCTGCAAGTGGCCGTCGACGCCAAGATCGATTTTGACGAGTCCGAGCCGTTGGCGCTGCTGCGCGAGATGTTGCGTCAGCTTCAGGACGAACAGCTCCGGGTCCACGCGCGCGATCAACTGCGCGCGGCCTTGATCCGCCTGCGCCGCGTGCGGCGCAAGCTCGCCAGGCAAGTCACCAACGTCGGTCAGCGTTTGGCCGATTTGATTCGGGCCAACGGCGCCCGCGACGAAGACGACCTGCGCCGGCGGATCGCCTTGCTGGACGAGTCGCGGCGACTGGAACAAAATCGCCAGGCGATCGACGACGAGATCTCCACCGCCCTGGCCGGACACGAGGAGCCGCACGAAATCGAAGCCTGCCTCGACGAATCGCTGCGCGGCGGACACGATTTGCGGCAGCTCCTCGAGGCGATCTCCGCCGATAAGCATACGCTCAGGGGCCGCCTGGGCCGCGTCTGGGAAGAACGCGGGGCGCTCTTGGAGCAAATCAAATCCCAATCGCACGACCGCCGGCCGGCCGAGCGGCGGCTGGAGCTGTCGTCCGTCGACCGCCGCTTGCGCGAGGCCCTGCATCGCTGGCAGGTGCTCTCGACTTGCTCGACGGCGCTTGACAGCGTGCGCGAAGTGTACGAGCGGCAGCGCCAGCCCGAGGTGCTCCGCGAGGCATCGGAATATTTCGCCCGCTTGACCGGCGGACGTTACACCCGCGCCTGGTCGTCGCTCGGGCATCGCATCCTGTGGGTCGACGATGCCCACGGCAACGCACTGGCGGTCGATAAGCTCAGCCGCGGAACGCGCGAGCAGTTGTTCTTGAGCCTGCGGTTGGCGCTGGTCAGCGCCTATGCCCGCCGCGGAGTCCGACTGCCGATCGTGATGGACGACGTGCTCGTGAATTTCGACGTGGCCCGCGTCAAAGCGGCGGTGGAGGTGCTGCGGGATTTTGTCCGCGCGGGGCACCAAATCCTGGTTTTCACCTGTCACGAGCACATCGCCAGTTTGTTCCGCAGCGCCCGGGTGCCCGTCCGCCCGCTGCCCGGCAACGTGCTGCGCGTCGAAGACATTCCGGAACCCGAACCGGCTCCCAGCGTGGTGCCGGCGCCGCATTTCCTGCCGTCACCCGTTCATGAGGAGCCGCAGGAAGACGAATTGACGCTGGCTGAGATCGAGGATCCGCCAGCGCCACCGCTGCGGATCGCGCCGATCGAATCGTTTCCGGTTCAGGCGACGGTCGTCGAGCCGCCGCCGCAACTGGTGCCCCAGCGCACCGCGCCGGCGCGTAACGGACGCACGCCCAAGCCGCGCCGCCCTCGTTCGCCGGCCGTCCGACCTGCGGCACGGTCCAAAGTGCGATTGGAACAATGGGTCGATCGGGTTCCCTGGTCGGCCGAAGAATTCGACGGCGAACTGGCCGATCGGGTGCGTCGCAGCGAACCGATTGTCGAATATGTCGACGATTCGGTGCGCCCGCCCAGCGGGTCGCCGCTTGACGAGGAGTTGCTCGAAGTGCAGTTCGAGGACGACCCACGGCAGCACGGCCGCAACGGGCGATAGGCGGCGAGCCGAAATGCGGCACGCAGCGGCGGTCGTTGACCGCCGGCTATTGGGCGCGAAGCGAAATTGAAAACTGCTTTTCCTGCTCAGTTTGCAGTCAGCTCGCCTGAGTGGAATCGTTCCAGCAACAGCCGGGCGCGGTTGCGGGCGTCCCAGGCGACCCAGGTCAGATACAAGTTGCCTCCGAAGGACAGGAACAAGAGCAACGTAACGCCCAGCGTGTACCAGGGCCAGGCTTTGGTGGCCGCGTTAAGCTCTTGCTCGGCCTCCTCGACCAAGGTCTCGCCTTTTTCCAAAGCGCTGGGCGGCGCTTGCCGGCCTGCGAAGGTTTGTCGGTCCGGTGTGGGCTCATCGCCGGATCACTGAAAGTCACGCCGCCGCCCGCGAGGGGAGCGCTTTGTCCGTCGACCGAGAGCGATCCCGGCGCGGCGCGGTTGCCCAAGGCCGGGCCGCTGGGCGATCCCCCCTGCATGGCGGCTCCGCGCTGCGTGCCGCCCAGCTGAGCCGCCCCGTCTTTGGAATATCGGGCCGGGAGATTGCCGCTGCCGGCTGCATTTGAGTCCTGCCGGGCATTCGCTGCTCCGTTTTGCGCCGGGTATTGCGGCGCCGTTCTAATTTGCGGTTGTCCCGGCGGCGGCGCGCCGGGTCCGTTGGCCGCACTTTCGGCGAGCGGATCGGGGGGCCACTGAAAGTTGGGATCGGTTTCCGGATGCGCAAGCTCGCTTTGCTCAAGCGCCGTGAGCGGCTCCAGCGGCGCCTCGGATTGGTCGGCGCCGCCTTGCGCCGCCGGACTTGCTGCGCTGGCCGGCACGGTGGGACCGCTGGCCCCGCTCGCCGGTGGGCCTGGTTGCGGGCGGCGTGGCGAGAAGGTCTGGCTCGGCCAGTCCCGCTGGAGGATTCTCCGACGCTGGGCCTGCCTGCGGCACGTCAGCCGGGGCGCTGCCGGGCTGGGTGGAAATTCGCATTCGGGTGATCGCCAGGTCGGCCGGAATATCGCCCGTCAAGTCGTGCTGGTTGAGGTCGCCCAAACCGGTCGGCGTGATCTCGATGACGTATTCCCCGTCCTGGTTGCCCAGCCGGTTGTAGCCGACGCGCACGTCTTGCGTTTCCACACCGGGCGCCGCGGCGGATCCGTCGCTGGTGGCTGGAAAGCGATTGCGGGTACTGCGGCCGCTAACGGCCAGTCGGGGCAGCTTGCCGGTGCCGATCGTGACGCGGAAGTGTCGCACGTCGAGACCCCGCGGCAGTTCGCTGGTAATGTCCTGCCCCTGGACCAACGAGGCGACTAACTGGGGCTCGATCTGGACGATATACTCCAATTTGCCGTCGGCGGCCGGTTCGTAACCCGAGTCGACCCCCAGGGCGGCCAGTGCCACCAGGATTGCCGTCATTGTCATGAGTATTCCCTTTGCAGAGTCCTCTGTTCCAGCAAGCCGGCTCGCCCCACATTTCATGGCTTGGCCGCTCAACCGGCACTATCCTAACTTCCGGCCGGCAGCCCGTTAAGCCTGAACTAGGCTTTCGCTGGCTGCCGCGACACTCCCTGCGCCTTGTGCGCGGGCCGGCCGACCGACAGAATCACGGTCGCGGCGTAATCGTCCGGCGGCACGATCGGCTCGGCTTTTGCCTGAATTAACCGAACATCCCATGCACCAAAACCAGCAAGTCATCAAGTGGCTGAAGATCGCCGGCAAGCTGGCCGTGGTGGGGCTGCTGGCATGGATGATTCGCGGCACGTTGGAAGCGGCCTTTACGCAACTGAACCGTCCCGAGCACCATTTCGAGATCCACTGGCCGTGGCTGATCCTGTCGGGAGTGTTTTATCTGCTCGGGACGGTGCCCAACGCGGTGTTTTGGAGCCAGGTGATTGCCGCAACCGACCATCCGGTCGGACATTTCGCTCCGATTCGTTCGTTCTACGTTTCGGCGATCGGAAAATACGTACCGGGCAAGGCCATGGTTTTGATCTTGCGCGCGGCGACAATGCGTCCGACCCGAGTTCCAGCCACCGTGGTCACCGTCGGCGTGTTCTACGAGTGCCTCAACAACATGGCCGTCGGCGCGCTGGTGGCCATGTTGATTTTGCTGCCCGACGCCGGCAGTCATCAAATGCTGGTCTTGGCGGCCTTGGGCATGTCGGTGGTGACCGGCCTGCCGATTTTGCCGCCAGTTTTCAAGCTGGCGCTGCGCTACTCGGGGCTCAAGAAGTTCAGCCCGGCGGCCGTCGAAAAGCTGCACTTGATCAGCACGCGCGTGCTTCTGACCGGCTGGGCCACGCTGGCGGTCGGCTGGTGGATCCAGGGACTCAGCCTGTGGGCCACGCTGCGGGCGATGGGCGCGCCGAACACCGATTTGAGCCGCTTGCCGACTTATACGGCGGTCATTGCGCTGTCGGTCGTGGCGGGATTTCTGGCGCTCTTGCCGGCGGGCGTCGGCGCGCGGGAATTCGTGACGATCGAACTGCTCAAACCGGTGTGCGGCGAGGTCCCGGCGCTGGTTTCCGCAATCCTGCTACGATTGGTTTCCGTGGTGGCGGACGTGGGCATTTCGAGTATTCTTTATTTTATTCATCCTTCGGTCCCGGTGATCGCGAGCGAGCCCACCAGCGATCCCGACCCGGTGGAGACCGTGGCCTCGACCGAAGACGATTGAAACCACGGAGCGAAGTCAACGAGAGCGACGAAACCACGAGGGCGATTGGCCGCGAAAAGTCACAAACAGGCGCCGAAAAAATCCGGCAACGGCCCGCAGACGCCGTCTGTTTTTCTCCGACCCCCGACAAAATCTCTTCCCAGTAGCGAGCGGTTTCCCTTTGTCCTTTGCAGCCCGCGGCACCCGCATGCTTTCGACCGTGATCCCGGTCTATAACGAAGTCGAGAGCATCCAGCCGTTGTACGAGGAACTGGTCGAGGTTGCCCGCGAACACGGTTACCAGCTCGACATCATTTTTGTCGACGACGGGTCGACCGACGGGTCGTGGCAGGTCATTCGGCGCATCGCCGATCGGGACGCGTGCGTGCGGGGCTTGCGGTTTCGCCGCAATTTCGGCAAAGCGGCGGCGCTCAGCGCCGGGTTCAGCGCCGCCCAGGGCGAACTGGTCATGACGCTGGACGCCGATTTGCAGGACGATCCGCACGAGATCCCGCGCTTTCTGGCCGCCATGTCCGGCGAGTTGGACGTGGTCAGCGGCTGGAAACAGGTCCGGCATGATCCGTGGCACAAGGTCTTGCCGTCCCGCGTTTTCAACTGGATTGTCAGCCGACTGACGGACGTGGCATTGCACGACCACAATTGCGGCATGAAATGCTACCGACGCGAGATCTTTCGCGAGGTCCGGCTGTACGGCGAGCTGCATCGCTTCGTGCCAGTGTTGGCCGCCGCCCGCGGATTTCGCGTGGGCGAAATCGCGATCCAGCATCGGCCCCGGCGCTATGGTCACTCCAAATATGGACCGCACCGGTTCGTAAAGGGTTTTCTGGACCTGCTCACGGTCAAATTCCTTACTGGTTTCGGTCAACGTCCGCAGCACCTGCTGGGAACCATCGGTCTGACAGGCTTCTTGGCGGGGGGCGCGGGGCTGATCTATCTCACCGGCTATTGGATCGTCAGCCAGGCCCGGCCCGATCTGAACTTGACCCCCTTGCACCAACGCCCCGCCCTGCTCTACTCGTTGGGAGCCCTGCTGCTGGGCGGCCAATTGATGTCGATCGGCTTCCTGGCGGAACTGATTACCGCCTATCACGGCGCGCGACTCCGACACCTACTCGATCGCCGAACAGACGCCAGCCGCCGCAATGCCGCCGCCGGCGCAATCGCCCGCAGCGAACCCCCGGCGCCAGACGACGCACACTCCCCGGCTACCCGATGAACGACCGCAATCCGTCCGACGCCAAGCAGCATGCGGCGACTCCCGCCGGCCCGGCCCCCCGCAATCCGGCCGAACCGCGAGCCGCCAGCCCACGCGGCGCGCCGTCGGACCTGGCAGCGCTGCGTTGGAGCATTTATTTGTTGCTGATCACGATCGCCACCGGCGGCATGCTGGGCCGGATTTTGGCGGTCGACTCGGTCGACGTGCGGGGACTGGAGAAATTTCTCAAAAACCAGGGGCGCAAAGACTGGCAGAAGTCACGCCCCTTTCTCAGCGCCAACGACCGCAGCCGCTGGGACACCGTCCGGGCGCTGGTCGAGCACGGCACCTACGCCATCGACGACGTGGTCCGCGAGCCCGGCTGGGACACGATCGACATGGTCAAGCATGTCGGCGCGGACGGCCAGCCGCATCTCTATTCGAGCAAGCCGCCGCTGTTGGCCACGCTCATGGCCGGACCGTATTGGCTGGTCTACAAAACCACCGGGGCCACGCTGGCCACGCATCCCTACGCGATCGGGCGAAGCATGCTGGTGCTCTGGAACGTCATTCCGCTGATCGTGTACTTTTTCGTGCTGGCCAGCCTGGCGGAGCGCTTCGGCACGACCGATTGGGGCCGGCTGTTCATGTTCGCCGGCGCCGCCTTCGGCACGTTTTTGACCACGTTCGCCGTCTCGATCAACAACCACCTGCTGGGCGCGGCGCAGCGCCGCCGTTGCGCTCTGGGCGTACGCGCAGATCGTCTACGGCGGCCGGCGGGAAACGCGCTATTTTGTCCTGGCCGGCCTGGCTGCGGCTTTCACCGCCGCCAACGAGCTGCCGGCCCTGGCCTTCTTGTGCCTGCTGGCGGTCGGACTGCTGTACGGTGCGCTGCGCGGCACGCTGTTGAAATTCGTGCCCGCGGCGCTGGTGGTCGTGGCCGCGCACTTCGGCACCAACTACCTCGCGCACGGCACGTTCCGCGAGCCCTACTCGCATTGGAACGACTGGTACATGTTCACCTACGAGGTCAACGGCAAACAGCGCGACAGCTATTGGAAAAACCCGCAGGGCATCGACGCCGGCGAGCCCGACATGGGCAAGTACGCGCTGCACACCACGGTCGGCCACCACGGCATCTTTTCGCTGACGCCGATGTGGCTGCTCTCGGTCGTCGGAATGGGCATCTGGCTGGCGCGCCGCGATCGCCGGGCATTAGCTGCCGGCATCGTGGTCCTTACGATCGTGGTCTACGCCTTCTATCTCACGCAGCCGCCGATTCATCGCAACTACGGCGGCATGACCAGCGGGCTGCGCTGGATGTTCTGGTTCGCGCCGCTGTGGCTGGTGGTCCTTCTGCCGGCTGCCGATTGGTGCGCCCGCGCGCGCTGGCGGCGCGGCATGGCGCTGGTGCTCCTGGGCCTGTCGATCCTATCGGCCAGCTATCCCACCTGGACTCCCTGGACGCATCCCTGGATGCTCAACCTGATGCTCGATCAGGGTTGGGTGACGCTTTAGGGGCATACGGATTAACCGCAAAGGTGCAAAGACGCGAAGAAGCGGACAGGGATGTGAACCACAGAGACACAAAGGCACAGAGAGCAAGAGCAGAAGGAACAGGGCAAGAAAAGTTGTACGAGGAGCAAGTTACAAGGAAGAGTCTGAGAGCCAGATTTCTCAATCAGTGACTTGGACAAACTCGGCCCAGGCCGCGGTGACGGGCGCTTCGACCGATACCGGCAGCGCGCGTCATGGGATGCTGAAATCCGAGCCGCCGGGCGTGCAGGGCAATCGCTCGCAGTCGCTGGTCTTCGAACTGCTCGCCGAACGGAATCTGCGATCCGTAGTGCGCATCGCCCAGCAGCGGAAAACCTCGCGACGCCGCTTGCACGCGGATCTGATGCGTGCGCCCGGTTTCGAGCTGAATCTCCAGCCACGAGCCGAGCCGGTGCCGCCCGAGCGTCCGGTAGTGCAGCACGGCCGCCTGCCCCTCGGGATGCGAAGCATCGACCACCTGCGCCCGCGACTGGCCGTGGACCTTCCATAACGTGTCGCGCCAAGTGCCCTCGGGCGGGTCGACAATCCCCTCGACCAACGCCCAATAGGTTTTGTCGACCTCGCGGCGCTCGAACTGCTTGGCCAGCCGGCGGGCGGCCCGCACGTGCTTGGCAAAAACCATAGCGCCCGAAACGGGCCGATCGAGCCGGTGTGGCAGTCCCAAGTAAACCCCGCCGGGCTTGTTCTCGCGCTCTTTCAAAAAGGCTTTGATCCGCGTTTCCAAGCTGTCGATTCCCGGCGGGGCCTGCGTCAACAAGCCGGCCGGCTTGAGCACGACCAGGCAGGGGCCTTCTTCGTGGAGCACCTCGAACCCGGGTGACATAAGGGAGTCCAACCGCAAAGACGCGAAGGCGCAAAGAGGACGGGAAAGGGAACCACCGAGGCACGGACGGAAAGGCAAAAGGATGAAGGATGAAGGATAAGAGGAATTAGGGGGCTTACTTCCGCGTGCCGCCGGGGCCGACCAGCCGGCCGGGCGGGCGCCCGACGAGGATGCCGCACATGCCGCCGCGCTGGGCGACGTTGACCACCTGCTTTTGCGAAGCCCGGCCGACAATGCCCAGGCCGTATTTCGTCGGGGCAAAGCCCATCACGGTGTAGAACGGCTCGATGTGGACGTCGCCGTCCAGGTCGACCACCGGAAACTCGTGGACCGGCAAACTGGCCAGGCGCTGCACCACCCATGGCTCGCGGGTCGGCCAGCGCCACGATCGACTTCGCGCTGCCAGCCGGCCGAGTCGACCGCCGCGCCGATCACCACCCGGTCGCCGCCGTAGGAGCGATTGGGCTTGAGCACCAGCATGTCGTGATGCTCGCGGACGAACTCGATCAGATCGCCCGTGTCGCCGTCGGGCAGCGTGGTCTGGCGATCGGAGAGCACTCGGGTCCAGAGCATGTGGCGGCGAAAAATCTGCCGCTCTTCGGCCGTGAAATATTTGTGCGTGAATTGCTGATCGGTGAGCAGCTCCCAGCAGCTTTTGTGGTCGAACTCGCCGGCCAGCGACGAAATCGATGCGGTTCTGCCGGAACAGCAGGCGCACCGGCATCGAGGTTCACCCCCTCGTCGCTTTCCAGCTCGGATCAGGTCGCGGATTTCGTAATCGCGATAGGCGATGTCGACTCGGCATGCCGTCGTAATAGACTTCGTCCGTCCTCGACGTATAGCTCCGCCGGATCGGCGTGCACGATCGTCAGGCCGTG
This sequence comes from uncultured Planctomycetaceae bacterium, assembly GCA_963793635.1. Classification (GTDB taxonomy): domain Bacteria; phylum Planctomycetota; class Planctomycetia; order Pirellulales; family PALSA-1355; genus CAWCAX01. The sequence goes on along the minus strand of CAWCAX010000004.1, from coordinate 339,452 downwards.
CCGCTGCGCGATAGTACTCGGCCAGCACTTCCTGCTCGTCGGGCCCCTGGTCGGCTGTATTTCGGCTCGATGAAGCAGACGTTCTGGCCCGACGCGGCCGATGGCCTGCAAGTGGTCGAGCACTTCCTGCATGAAGATCTCGCGGAAATCCTGCCCGACTTCCATCTCCAACTGGGGATCGCAAGTCTGCAGGACCGGCAGCACGACGTCGGCCAGCAGTCGTTCGGCAGGCCGGCCCCAGGTGAATGCCCCCCACGCCGCACAAGTTCGGCTCCATGAAGCGCAGCGAATCTTTCCACATCGGGCTGGTGAATTCGACCACGGCGTCCAGCCGGCCCAGCACCGGGTTCAACTCGCGATGGCCGGGACCCCAGGCGTCCCACAGCCATTTCTCCTCCGGCGGCGAGAGCGGCACGATCGACCGCACGTTGAAATCTTGCAGGTACAAATCGGGCAGCCGCTTCAGGGCGTTGAGGATCGTCAGCGAGGCGAAGTTCAGATAGGCCAACTGGTCGGGCATGACGCCGATCGGCCGCAGCATGATGCGGATCGTCTCGGCCTCGCCGTCGCGAAAATAGACCAGGTTTCGCGCTGCGGCCTCGGCGTTCATCCGCTCCGACAGCTCGACGATCGTGGCCGACGGCATGGCATAGAACGCCTTGCGCACCCGGCTATCGAGGCTCAAGCCGCTCAGCCCGAGTTCTTCGGCCGGTGTCAGGATGACCATGGCTCGGGTTGAATCCTTTCCAGAAGCGGGCACGCGCGCCTCGCCGGCCCTAGGGCTGCGGGCCGCGCTTGATCAACTCATCGTGCCGCTGCTCGTCGAGCTGTTCCTGCGCTCGACGCGCGTTGTCGGCGGCTTCTTCCTCGTACAGCATTTTGGACAACCACCAGCCCCAAACCACATAATGCAGCGCGGCCAGCGCAAAGACGCCGCCCCCCACCACCATCACCAGGCCCAGAAATCCGCCGGTCAGAAACAGCAAGCCGGCAAAGATCACCACGCCGGCCGCCGCGGCCAGCAGCAGTCCCAGCCAGTTGCCGCGCGGCGGCTCGACAGACTGCGGCCGAGACGGAGGAACGGGAGTTGTCATACAATGGAAACTACCAGGGTCTCTTACCGCGTCCGGCGGCTCCGCAAATACGGCTTCAGGCCGCATGCTGCGGCTGGTCGACAAATTCGGGTTCCACGCGCTCGGGGATCACGCCCGCCTCGTGGCCGCGGGCCAGCAGCTGCTGCACCGCTTCGCGTCCGCGCGGACCAAAATCGAGCGTCCAGTCGTTGACGTACATGCCGACAAATCGATCGGCCTGCCCGCGGTCCAAATCGCGGCCGTATTGCAGCGCATAGCCCAAGGCTTCGTCGCGGTGCTCCAGGCCATATTGAATGCTCTGCCGCAGCAGCCGATTCACGTCGCGCAATCACCGGCTCTCCCAAATCCTTGCGGATGGCATTGGCCCCCAGCGGCAACGGCAAGCCGGTTTCCTGCTGCCACCACTGCGCCCAGATCGACGACCAGCTTCAGACCACGTTCGCCATAGGTCAATTGCCCTTCGTGAATGATCAAGCCGGCCTCGACTCGGCTCGCCGGCAAATTCGCCCCGCTCCACGGCCTCGATGATCTGGTCGAACGGCACGACGACGTGTTTGAAATCCGTCCCCAGGCACAGCCGCAGCGCCAAATAGGCGGTCGTCAGCGTGCCGGGCACCGCGATCGAGCGGTCCTTAATCTGATCGAAGCGTGGCCGGACCGCGCGTGACGACCATCGGGCCGTAGCCGTCGCCCATGCTGGCGCCGCAGGGGCACAGCAGATATTTGTCGTGCAGGTAGGCGTAGGCGTGCAGGCTGACGGCCGTCAGTTCCAGCTCGCCGGAAAACGCCCGGCGGTTGAGCGTTTCGATGTCGACCAGTTCGTGCTCGAAGGCATAACGCCCGGTGTCGATCTTGCCGTTGGCCAGGGCGTGGAACATGAACGCATCGTCCGGATCGGGGCTATGGCCGACGCGGATGCGAATCGGGGCGGTGTCCAAAATGAAAAACTCCTTGCGGGGGCGCTTGACGTCGCGAGGCGCCAGACGTCTGCCGTCATGATAAGGGGACCGGCCCGCATTGACGAGGGCCAGTCGAAGCCCCCCAGGAGAACTGCAAAGTCGCATTCGGGGATGAGGGCCGGTATAGGAGGCGACTGCGGATCGCCGACTTGCGCACCGTTTGGTCGTCTGTCGGCAATCGGGGTTGCCTCCTGCATCCCACTTTGCAGTTCTCCTGCGGACCCCCCATGCGCAACCGCAAGCAGCCCGCGCGGCTTAACCGGCAGCGGGGCCAGCGGCTAGGGACGGAAGGCTAGGGGACGAGAAGGTGCAGCAGCGGGGTCGGCGGCCCGCGGTCAGGCGGGCGATCCAAGCTGGATACGCCCGTCACGGCTCACGGCGGGTGCTCGGCAACGCCGCGAATCGCATGGCCCAAGTTGTAGGGACCGCTGTGGGGACCATCTATTGCTGCGGGTAAGTTGACGAGATTTTTTGGGATGCGATTGGTGAACGGGAAGGTGTGACCGCTTTCGTCGCCTGTTCGGCTCGCAGATTCCTAAAACTGGCTCGTATCTAGAACCAGTCCATCAAGGCGATTTGATAGCCGGCGGTGCGTCTCCTGATCGATCGAGTAGCTGACAACGTGCACCGATCCGTCGCAGAACGAGATATTGAAGGCCCCGGCGTGGGCGCTGCCGAAGGGAAACGTGGCGGCATTGCCGGGTGTGTCTGGCAGCGGCGGGTAATAGGTGTTCACCGTCGTCGATCCACTGCTGACGGTTGTCGAAGCCGAAATGCGGAAGATGTCGTTGTCCACCCCGACATAGCAACTTTCGTTATCGGCGTAGTCCGTGCCCGTCGTGTAAGAGTCGGGGTTCAGATATTTTTCGCCGAACAGATACGTATTGCTGGTTCCGTCGCTGATGGCAGCCAAACGCAGCTCGCTGCGATAAAACCCGATGCCCGTTTCTTGCGAGGTATCGGGAAAGGGACCAGCGAGGCCCTGGGCAAGGGTCGTTGGCGTCCATGCACCGCCGTCGTTGGTCCCGTTGTCCCCCGCGTTGGCGGCATAGTCGCTGCGCAGCTACGGCTGCGGTACCGGCATTGTTCCAGTTGAGCGCAGTACTGCGGGAAACTTTGGTAATTGTACTGATAGGTTTGCACCGAGCGTCGGCTGGGGCAGTAGAGGGTCGGCAGCGGAGTTGTCGCCAGTTGCGTGCCAAACGCGTTCTTGGCCGCGGATTGGCTTTGCAACCCAGCGCCCAGCTGCGCCAGTTGGACCTGTTCGATGTACGGCAGCAAACAAAAGATCCAACCGCCAGGCTGATTGCGTCCGGAACCTTGATCCGGATCGCCGACCCAGGCATACCACCAGCCGCCGGTCGGGAAAAACTTTTTGGAATTTTCGTGCTGGAGCGCACCGAGCGCCAACTGCTTGAGATTGTTCTGGCACTGCGATCGCCGGCCCGCCTCGCGGGCCGCTTGCACGGCCGGCAGCAATAGCGACACTAAAATACCAATGATGGCGATCACGACCAAGAGTTCAACCAAGCTGAACCCGCTGGCCCGGCGGCGTTGCATGCCACGTTCCTCGATTTACCAAATAAATGCGGCAGCGGCCGGGCATTCGGTCGCCTGGATGGTCGGTGTTCGTTGCAGATTGCTCGGATCAGCCGCGCATGCGGCGGTGGCGTCGAGCGGCAACAAACATGCCGGCCGCACTCAGCCCCAGCAGCATTAGCGACGCCGGTTCCGGCGCGGGAATCGGGGTGAACGAAACGACCACTGCGTTGAGCTGATCGTAAGTCGTCAAAGACAAGACAGACAACGATTCGCTGGTGCCGGTGGCAGTGAAGTCTTCCCTGATGTAACCACCCTCCGCGGCGGGCGACGTGGTCACGAACGCTAATTGCTGCGGGTTGCTGCTGTAGGCGCCATCCGTCACTTGGAACGTCCGACCGGTAAAAGTACGGTTATCGAGATCCAGCAGCAATACGTGGTACTGCGTGCCGATAGTCAAGTGATTGAGCGTCAGCAAATCCGCCGAGGAGGGGACGATGGGGCCGACGGGATTATAGTCGATCACCCCGCCCGTGATCACCGTGTCAAAACCGGGATCTCCCGTGGTACGGACACCTGACAAAAAACCGGTGAAGGGATAGGGATTTGCGACCGCGTAGGTGAGGTTCGTGCCGTCATTTGGCCCGAATGTCACGCCATTGGATGTGGTGGTCGAGCCGCTCGTATATCCCATCTGGACGGCGTAAGCCACGGTGCTGGCAGCCGGCAAAATGGTGTCGTCGCTGAACGTGCCGTTGGAGAATGTGATCGGGCCGGCATCGCTCGCCCGGGGCGTTGCCAAGTCGAGCGCCAATACCGCCAGGACCACCGCGAATGCCACCCAAGAATTGCTGCGCGTCATAATCAAGCCCTTCCAAAAAAATGGGTAAACCCGAAACGAGTCAACACAACTCGAAATAACCCAGCCTACTTTCTCGCCGAACTTTCGATTCCCAGCGACGGATTGCCGAAAATGACCCAATCGTAGCTGTAAGCGTCGCCGCCATCGGTCGATGCCAAGGTCAGAAAGCGATCGGCGTCGGTCAGGCGCACCGGAATCGGCACAAAGCCATCGGCGCTGGTGAATTTGCGCCGCTCGTAGCGCAACTCGCCGTCGACCAGGACAAACACATCCGATTTGGCATTCGGCGTTTCGTCGGCATTGATCCCTGCCGTGGCCCGGAAAGACACGATCGTTCGACCGGGAATCAAGCGACGAACCGCAGCCAGATCGATCGTCAGGCCTGCGTTGGCGTGCATGCACAGCGCCACGTGCTCTCGCTGGCCGTCCAGACGGTCGAGATTCGTTGCCAGCGACGCACCCCACGGCGCCTTGTCGACCGCGCGCACGCCGTCCCAACTTTTGCCGTTGGTCGCCGGAAATTCGAAGTTGTGTCCGGCCGAATCAACCTGCATCGACCCGTTGGGAATGAAGCGACCGTCCAGGATGCCATGCTCCGGCAGCGGAAAATCATGCTCCGACAGCGGAAGATACTTCCCGGCGGTCCCCCCGTTCAACGAGATGACTGCACCGCGAAGATGGGAGCCGCCACTGCCACCCGAGATCAAATCGACCAGGTCGAGAGCGTCGGCCGGTTCCCTGAGGATCTTGGTTGCCGGCATGACGCCGCTGAAGCGTGCCTCATCCGGCGCGACCCGCACGAGGCCCTGCCCCGAGCTGACGCGCACCGCCTGACCGGCTGTTACCGTGATGCCGCGACGAGGCCGGTCGGATGCCCCGCCGGGTGATCCGCCGGCTTTGGCTGCCGGTTTCACTTCCACCCGGCCCCGGAGCACGTGCAGGTCGGTGCTACCCTGGCCGTCGACTTGGACGCCGAACTCCGTGCCCAAATCGACAACTTCCGCCGTGGGTGTATCGACCGTGAAGCCGCGCGCCTGCTTGGGCACGTAAGCCGTCAGCCGCCCCCGGGTCAGCTCCAGACGCTTGCCCGATCGCGCCGCAAACTCGGCGGGCCCTTCGATGCTCACGTGGGCCCCGCCGTCGAATTCAAGTTCAACGACCCCCATGGTCAGGCGTGACGTACCCGCCGGCAGCCTTCCGCCGCGATCCGCTTCGGGCGCGCGATCCTGCCAGCGGCATCCGGCGTCGGCGATGATTCGGGCCGGCGCGCTGGCGGCGGTCCCGGCTCGATCCGTTGGATTGCCAGCGCCCACATAAGCCCGGCTAACCGCGATCGATATGATTAGCCCCAGGAAGTAGGTGCCCAGACAGCCGACAACCGTCAACGCGAGTGCCTTGGGCGAAGAAAGCCAACTTGCCGAAAGTTGAGCGGCAATGCTGAGAAAGCCGAGCACCGTCGATTCGCCTCGACCGCGGTCGTCGTTGGCGTCGGCCATGGGAAGATTCGGCAGGCCGGCAAGCCGCTCCAGCGTGGCGCCGCCAAAACCACCGCGCTCCCACAGCAGATTGGCGTGGAGATCCAGATAGTCGACATAAAATTGTCGCGCAGGCTCCGACGTGTCGAGCAGCAGCTCGAGTCGGGTGTGCACCTCGGGGGATGCAATGCCGTCCACCTGGTCGGCCAGGAGTTGCGTCAACTCCGCGCAGGCTACCGTCGATCATGAGCGTTCCTCCGCCGCCAGCGTGCGATCGATGCACAAGTGCAGCGCTTCGCGAATGCGAGCCAGCGCCTTATAGACCGTATCCACGGGCCGACCCAGCGCGGCAGCCACTTCGCTGGCGGTCGATCGACCCTGGTAGTAATAGTTGTCGATGATTTGCCGGTCGCGATTGCCCAGCTTTTGCAGGCAGTTTTGCAGCGCCAGCCGGCACCGATCCAACACGCCCCCGCGATCGAGCCGTTCGGCGGCGACCTTTTCCAGCACTTGCTGGCTAAAGGCGAGCCGATCGCGCCGTTGGTGCTTCAGGTGGTTCAGCGCTTCGCGATAGGCGATGCCACAGGCCCAGCGCACGAAATCGCCCGCAGGATCGAACGTGTCGAACTTGCGCCAAATCACGATACTCGTCTGCTGCAATATTTCCTGGGCGTCGGCGTAGCTCGGCAGCAGCGTGAGCAGAAATGCGAATACCCGGCCTTGGTTGGCGCCGAACAGGCGCACGAACTCTTCATGCCGAGCCGGATCGGGAGCCTGAGTCGGAATTTCCGCCGGTGCGTTCATCAGGCAAAACCACTATCCCAGGGGTGGCGCACGGGACAGGGCCGGTCGATCTTCCAGCCTAGCCGGCTGCTGTCCGCAGCGAATCATCTAGAATCGTCCGCCGACCGGGAAAATTAGGAGCGGAAAATCGGCGGCCCAGCCGGTCGGATTGCCAAAAGCGGCGCAAGTGAAGTCCGGACAACGTGATACGACACTAGCTCTGGACTGATTCACACCGGCCGGTGGGTTTTTTCCCGGCGCTGCGTTCACCGGCGCTGGTGGGCTAAAATTGCTACACCGAGTTGATACGTGAAAATTGCCCCGAGCCCCGCTTGCGGAAGGCAGAAGGATGAAGGATGAAAAACGAAGAATGAAGCTCGGAGTTCGCCGCAATCGATGTGGGCACCGGCACCGCGTTGATCGCCGGCTATTGGCATTCCTCGCTAGCCCCCAGTCCCCAGTCCCCAGCCCCTAGCCACTAGTCACCAGCCCCCCTCCCCCATGCGTACCTCCATCGGCTGGCCGATCACGCTCGGCGTCGTCATGATCGTGCTGGTCGTGGCGCTCATCGTCGGATGGGTGACCGTGACGGTGATCGGCACCGAACGCTCGGCCGCCTATTGGGCCCTGTTGGCCGTGGGCACCACGTTTCTGGTTTTGGTGCTGGTGGGCGTGGTGCTGTACCTGTTGATTTCGGTCAAGGAAATCCGGCTCAACGCCCGGCAATCGAATTTCATCGACAGCGTGACGCACGAGTTGAAAAGTCCGATCGCCTCGCTCAAACTTTATTTGCAGACGCTCAGCCGGCGCAACGTCGACGAACAGCGGCAGGCCGATTTCTACCGCTTCATGCTGGAAGACGTCGACCGGCTGGACAGCCTGATCAACCATTTGCTCGATGCGGCCCGGCTGGATCAGCAACCGGTCGAGGCCGACGTCTCCGACGTCGAACTGGCCGAAATGCTCAAGAACTGCGCCGAGACGATCTGCGCCCGCTATCATTTGCCGGCCGACACGGTTCAATTGCGGCTCGAACCGGCGATCGTGCGCGGCCGGCCGATCGACTTGGAAATGATCTTTCGCAACCTGATCGATAATGCGATCAAATACTCCGGCGATACGCCGCGAGTGGAAATCGAGTCGCTGCCGCGCGGGCCGCGAAACGATCGTAACGCGGATCATCGACAACGGGCGCGGCATTCCGGCCGGGCTGCGGCGCAAGATTTTCGGCCGTTTCGTACGATTGGGGAGCGAGCTCGAACGCTCGCAGACCGGCACCGGACTGGGGCTGTTCATCGTCCGCAACCTGGTCAAGCGGCTGAAAGGCCGGGTCTTGGTCCGCGACCGCGACGGCCAGCCCGGGACGGTGTTCGAAGTGCAGTTGCCGGGCCGCCGCCTGGCAATCCCGGCTGGCGGCCAGTGTAACAGAGTTAGCTAAACAGCTTGCTTTAGCGACGGAAGGTGTCGGGGCGGCGATGAAACGCATCCTGGTGGTCGAAGACGAAGAGCACATCGCCTTCGGCATCAAATTCAATCTCGAAGCCGAAGGCTACGACGCCCAGGTCGTGGGCGACGGCCCGACGGCGCTGGCAGCTGGTCGACGAGGATCCGCAGGGCTTCGACCTGGCGATTCTCGACCTGATGCTGCCCGGCATGAGCGGCTATGCCGTTTGCGAAACGCTCCGCCGCAAGGGCAACGAGATCCCGGTGCTGATGCTCAGCGCCCGCACGCTGGTCGAAGACCGGATTCGCGGCTACGACGTCGGCGCCGATCAGTATCTGCAAAAACCGTTCGAGTTGGAAGAGCTGCTGAGCATGGTCCGCAACCTGCTCGCTCGGCGGGCAAAAGGCTCGGCCGCCCGAGCGCGACGCACGAGGGCGGAGCGGTCTACGAATTCGGCCGCGGCCGGGTGAAGGTGAACTTCGACACGTACCTGGTCGAGGTCGAAGGCAAGCAGGTCCGGCTGACCCATACCGAAATGAAGCTGCTGCGGTACTTCATCGAGCACGAAGGACTGGTCGTCACGCGATCGCAATTGCTCGAGCACGTGTGGGGCATGAATCATTCGCCCACCACCCGCACGGTCGACAATTTCATCGTCAACCTGCGCAAGTACTTCGAGATCGATCCGGCCAGCCCGCGGCATTTTCTCAGCGTCCGCGGCACCGGCTACCGGTTTGTGGCGGCCGGCCAGGAGCCGGCCGAGCCGGCCTAGGTCGTTACGGTTTGACCAGCTCGAAATCCGCCGGCGTCTTGCCCAGATAGATGTGATCGAACAGGGCGTACTCGCCGTCGGTACAGGCGAAGCCCAGGCCCGTTGAGCGTGAACTCGCCGAAGTCGAAAAACAGGTCCCGCGTCACCACGGTGAACGCGGACGGCATTGCCGGACCGACCTGGATGCTGGCCCCGATAGCACTCCGGACCGGGACCCGCATGGTAGCGGAATTTGGCGGCCTGGCCCGGGGCCGGACCAAACTTGCCGTCGTGGCCGAGTTGCAGGCAGACGTTTTCGCCACTGGCCTTTCGCCAGGCGAATTGCAGATAGCGATATTCGCCCGGTCCGGGAACTTTTCGCGGATCTTCACGGCCAGGCCCGGCAGCGACTCGTTGTATTTTTGGTCGGGCGTTATTTTCACCGCGGCCGTGCCGGAGATACTTTTTCGCCTGTCAACAAGCTGGCCTGACCGGCGCCCGAGATCAGGTTGGCGACGAATTCGGGCTGATCTTCGAACACGGCCAGCGGCTGCTCGGCGGGATGCGGTGTCGGCTGCGATCGCCGGCAGTCGCCGAGCCGGAGTAAATGCAGTCGCCCGCGACGGTCTGGTTGTCGGCCGCCAATAATTCGGCTTTGATGGCCAGATCGTACGGCAACAGCGGCAGGTCGAGCGGCACCAGGATCTTTGGCCGTCGCTTCGCTCTGATCGGCCGGAATCGTGACCGGCTCGGCCAATCGCAACATGCGATCCGACGTCGTCGACGACCTTGTCCTGGCTGTTCACTTTGACGGTTTTCTTCGGCATCGGCTGGCTGGTCAGCAAGACCAACCGCACCGCGCCCGTCGCGCCGGCTGCCCGGGCGATTCGCACCTGGATACGGCAAAACGCTCGCCATGTTGCAGTTTGGTCTCGGGACTGAAGTCGGGCCAGCCGACCGCCAAGGGACCCGGCGGCGTGACCGCCAGGCCCACGCCGTTGCGGAGCCAAGGTTGAAATTTCACGGCCGCCGAATCTCCCACGGCCAGCGGGCGCTCGACCGCCGCGGCACTTTCGGTGCCGCTGGCCGATCAGCCCGGCGACCGCCTGAATCGGATCCAGTCCGGGGGCGCTGAACGAAAGCAGGGTTTCGCTTGCGCCGGCCGGAATCTCGTTGCCGGTAGACGACCAGGTTTGCCGGCAAGGAATTCAGGGTCAATTGAATCGGCCCCTGATAATTGGTGCGATCGGCCTTGATCCGCACCACGAGCAGCGCCATCCTTGGGCACCAGCCAGCGGTCTTCGGAGCCCGACATGCTGAAGTCGGGCTCGCCGAGCGGTTGAATCGCGATCCGATAAACAAACTGCTCCCCGCCGCGCCCTCCAGATCGCGCAAGGGTCAAAATCACCGTGTTGACGTCGGCCGGCACGGTCAGGTCCAGTCCCGGATCGGAAGTGCCGGGCCGGTCGTCATTGGTTGCCAGTGGATTGCCTTGTTCGTTCAAAACCTTCAAGACACCGTCCAGCGGCGAGCCGATCCGGCTGGCCAGCACGTCGAACCGCAATTGCTGGCCGGGCGTGACGGTGAGTCGATAGCGGTCCTCTTCGCCGCGGATCGACAGCCGACCGCTGACGGCCACCGGCGCCGTGCCAAGCTCCTGCGGCTTGTCCGCTGCCGGCTGCTCGATGACTTCTCCCGCGGTGCTGACAATCAGCTTTCGGCCGTGAGCCGCTGAGCAGCGCAGTCCCTGCCGGCCAAGGAGCCGGCCGTTCGCCGAGTTCGGGCGAAATGCTCTCGGTTTTCGCGCCGGGCGGCAGATTCGACGCGAGAAATTCCAGCGGCGTCGCGGCGCCGGCCACGACGCCCAGCGGAAAGACCAGGCCGGCATATTTGAAATCGCCGATCTTCAAACGAAAGAAGCCCGGATCGGCCCCGCGGAACAGCGTATCCTGTAACTCGACCGAATACTGGCCATCGGCCGGCAGCGCGACATCTAACCGGGCGTCGCCGCCAATCACGGCCAGGCCCTGGCTCCAGGCAATTTGCACGTGCCGCGAATTGTAAAGGCGAAGCGTTGGATTGAGGTTCGCCCCTAAACGCCGACTCTCGACTTCTGCCACGAAGCGGTCCCCTTTTCTTCCGACGAAGCCCACCGTTTGCACCGTGCTGCCGTTGATCGAACCTGACAGGGCCACGGGCAATTGGGCGACCGAGAGCGGAGCAGGGGTGGCAATCTGAATTTGCGGCAGGGCGTCGATGCTAATCGGCACGGCGCCGGAGACACCCGTCGTACCGGCAACCCGCAGCAGATAAATTCCCGGCGGCATCCCGGCATTGAGCGCGACCTCGATTTCCACATGACTTGCGCTTGCGCCGGGCTTGAGGGTCTGGCTTGCGGGAGGGACATCCAGCAGGATCCGCGAGTCGGCTCCCAGTTCGGAGCCGTCGATCGCCAGGGTGGTGGTGGCTCCGGCTTGCAGGCCGCGCAATGAAAGGTTGCTGATGTTGGGAGCGGCTGCCGCGCTAGAAGTCGCCACAGCCAATCCGGCCCAACCCCAAAAACCAAGCTTGAAATGTCGACAGTGCATCGGCCCGTACTTTCGTGCTGATTGGGTTGCCGGTGAGTAGCGCTGGCCAACAGTGTTTGTTGGGTTGGCGGGATTCGCTAGCAGCTGTTCGGGCTGGGGTAGTCCTGGGAGTGGTGCGATTTGCAAAACCCAAAACGCGGGTTGGCACTGCTAGCCCGCCGCTGCGTGCGTACAGCGCTTGGAAATCAGTTCGAGGTCTCTCGAAGTGCCTGGCCGACGGCAGGTTTCCGCCCGGGCGGATACCGTCGTCGCCCGACGTGTCGCCGAGCGGTTATTTCTTGGCGGCGGCTTTCTTATCGGCGGGTTTCTTGGATGCGGGGGCAGGTGTTTTGGAATCGTCGTCGTCCATTTCTTCCTCCGAATCGTCGAGGAATGGATTGCCTTTGCCCGCCGGCGCAGCCATGACTTCGTCCTCGTCCTCATCGGTGGCGGCCTTGCCGGCCGGAGCTTTGCCGGCGGGCGGCTTGGCGGCGGGAGACTTTCCAGCGGCCGGCTTGGCGGGCATGGCGTCGTCCTCCATCGAATCGTCCTCCTCCATCATCGCGTCGTCATCCTTGGCTGCGGCGGCTTTGGCGGGCGATTTCGCTGCGGGCGGCTTTGCTTTGAGCGGGGCAACTGCGGGCGTGTCGTCCTCCATGGAATCGTCCTCCTCCGTCATCGCGTCGTCGTCGTCCTTAGCAGCGGCCGCTTTGGCAGCACCCGCTTTGGCCGGCGGCGCAACTTTGGCAGCTGCGGCTTTGGCAGGTTCTGAGTCGTCTTCGGCCGGCATCTCGCTCTCGGAGGCGTCCGCCGCTCCCTCGTCGTCGCCGCCCATTGCGTCATCCCCGTCGGCCGGCGCCGCGGCGGCCGCCTTAGCCGGCGGCGGCGCGTCGTTATCGGCGCCGAACGGATCGGCGTCCGCGTCGTCTTCGGCTGGCTTGGCCGCGGCCGGCTTGGCTGCGGCCGGCGTGGCTGGAGCATCGGCAAACGGATCGGCCTCATCCGGCTCAGCGGCCGGCGGAGCGGCGGCCGGTTTTGTCACGGCGGGACCCGGAGGCGGGGCCACCGGCCCCGGCGCCGGGGCGGCACGCAAGACGTCGGCTTCGGCGCGTTTGATCTGCTCATATCGCGCCGCATTGCGCCGCTGCTCGCGCAGGTGCGCTTCGGCCCGGGCTTTGGTGCGGTGCCGCTCGATGAGCAAACGACCCGATCCCTGAATACGTTCGAGCGACTTGCTGACCGGATAGAACTGGTTGATGTCGGCGCTTTCCAGCACGGCGCCTTGCTGCATGTCCGCTTCGGCGGCGGCCATGTTGCCCAGCTTCAGATTGGCCATGGCCCGGAAGTACGCGACGCGCGGATCTTTGCTGCCGCCGTTGGCCGCATCGGTCAGATCGGCAATCGCCTGCGGATAGTTGCCGCTGTAAAACTCGTGTACACCGCTGCCATAAAGTTGTTCCAAGACGGCATCTTGCGCGGCGGCACTGGAGATTCCAAACGATGCGGGACCCCGAGACGACACGGGGCCTCCCAACGCGGCAGCCGCTAGCAGACCGGCAACGATTTGGCACCAATTCCTGCACATAGACGATCGATCCCTTTGAGCGAAGAAAAGGCCCCCCGCCCTTCGTGAGTGCCATTGTTCGTAGAGTCCGCGGTGCTGACCATCCTCGTCAAACGGTCAACACTTGGTCCGCACAGCGGACCCTGCGGTTGCTGATCCGATCCGTTCGGAGAATGCGCCAACTCCCAGTCCGACAAGACGTTAATCGTAATTCCCACGCCCCGCGATTGCAAGCAAACCAGGCCCCTGCCGGCCGCCAGCCGATCGATTCCGCCGCCAGCGTGGGGATTGTATTCCTGGGGCCGAAAAATCCTGCCGTCGGCCCGGCCAGGACGCTGCGGCCTGAAGGCCGGAGACTAGCTATATTTGTGGCTCGACCGGCTCCATCCCCCTGGCCCGCGAGTCCGACCATGGCACATGTAATTTGGGACCATTTAACTCAACTCGATCTGCCGACCGCCGAAAAAATCATTCGCCCGATCGTGGTTTATGCGTTCCTGGTCGTCGGGCTGCGGCTGGCCGGCAAGCGCGAACTGGCGCAACTCAATTCGATGGACTTGGTCGTTTTGTTAATGCTGTCGAACACCGTGCAAAACGCGATCATTGGCAACGACAACTCCGTGACCGGCGGAATCATCGGGGCCGCCACGTTGCTGCTATTGAATCACCTTTTTATCCGATTCTTGTTCCGACACGCCGGTCTCAGCCGGATTGTGCAGGGAGATCCGGTGCCGCTGGTCGACAAGGGCCAGGTGCTCGCCAGGCCATTGCGGCACGAGCTGATTACGCTCAACGAGCTGACCAGTGCCGCGCACCGCCAGGGCTTCGGCTCGCTGGAAGAGGTGGACAAGGCGGTGCTCGAGCCGAGCGGAACGCTTTCGTTCTTCGGCAAGCAAACGCATCCGGATATTGCCCGGCAGCAGCAACTGCTGATGCGATTCGACCAGATCGACGCGGAGCTGGCGGCGCTGCACAAAACGCTGACCAGCCGGCACGGGTGAGGAAAATGCCGCCGCCGGCGTAAAAGACAAGCCCAGGGGCTGCAACCCCTGGGCTTAACGGATGATTCCCAGCCGGCGGATAACAGCCGGCGGATAATAGCCGGCGGATATTCAAGAATCGCGCCGCGGCGCGGCGCTTACTTGGCGCCGACCAACTGCTGCTTCTTCTTGGCGGCCACGATCTCTTCCTGGATGTTGGCCGGCACGCGGCGGTACTTGGAGAACTCCATGGTGAAGGTCCCCTGCCCTTGCGTCATGCTGCGCAGATCGGTCGAGTAGCCGAACGTTTCGGCCAGCGGCACTTCGGCTTCGATCGTCGCCACGACGCCGTTGACCTCGGTCGAAACGATCAAGCCGCGGCGGCTGGTCAGCTCGCCCGCGACCGGCCCCTGATATTGGGCCGGCACTTCGACTTCGATCTTCATGATCGGCTCCAGCAGCACCGGCTTGGTCTTCAGGAACGTTTCGCGGAAGCAGTTGCGAGCGCAGATCTGGAACGCCATGTCCGAGCTGTCGACGTCGTGGTACGAACCGTCTTCGAGGATCGCCTTGACGCCCACGATCGGATACTCGGCCACGGGGCCCTTGAGCAGCGAATCGCGGAAACCCTTTTCCACGCTGGGAATGTACTCGCGCGGAATGCGGCCTTGCACCACGTTGTCCTCGAACTCGAAAATCTCCTCCTCGCTCTCCTCGGGCAGCGGTTCGAGCTTGCCCATGATGTGGGCGTACTGGCCCGAACCGCCGGTCTGCTTCTTGTGCTTGAAGTTGTACTCGGCCGGCTTGGTGGGCGATTCGCGGTAGCTGACCTTCGGTGCGCCGACTTCGACCTCGATGCCGTACTCGCGGCGAATCCGCTCGACGTAAATATCCAGGTGCAACTCGCCCATCCCGGCGATCACCGTTTCGGACGTTTCTTCGTCGGTCGAAACGCGGAACGTCGGATCTTCCTTGCGGAACCGGGCCAGGGCCTTGCCCAGCTTGTCGCTCCCTTCGCGGCTGGACGGGCTGATGGCCATCTTGATGACCGGCTCGGGCACGAACATGCTCTCCAGCGAGCAGTATTTGTTCTCCGCGGCGTAGGTATCGCCGCTGGCGCAATCGACGCCCATCACGGCCACGATGTCGCCGGGGCCGGCCGAGTCGATTTCCTCGCGCTTGTCGGCGTGCATCTTGATGATCCGGCTGAACCGCTGCTTCTGGCTGGTGCGCTGATTGAAAAGGGTGTCCCCCTTCTTGATCGTGCCCTGGTAGATGCGCATGAACGTCAACTGGCCGAACGGATCTTCGACGATCTTGAACGCCATGCCCACGAACGGCTTGGACGGATCGGGCTCCAGCTCGAAGGCCTCGTCCGGCGTTGTCCCACTTCTTGGCCTTGATCGGACGATCCAGCGGCGTGGGCAAATAGCGGACGATCGCGTCGAGCAGCAATTGCACGCCCTTGTTCTTGTAGGCCGAGCCCATGTAGACCGGCGTCAGATCCTGGGTCTGCACCGCCTCGCGCACAATCGTCGTGGATCAGTTCCTCGGTGACCGGCTCTTCCGACAACAGCAGCTCCATCAACTGGTCGCTATACATCGACAAGCCTTCGAGCATTTGCTGCCGGGCCTCGGTGGCCTTGTCGGCCAACTCGGCCGGGAATGGCCTCTTCGCGGACCTTCTCGCCGTTGGCGCCGTCGAAGTAGTAGGCCTTCATCGTGATCAGGTCGATCACGCCCTCGAAATTGTCTTCCTTGCCGATCGGCCATTGCATCAGCACGGCATCGCAGCCCATCTTTTCGCGGACCTGCTGCACGACGCGCTCGTGGTTGGCGCCGGTGCGGTCCATCTTGTTGATGAACGCCAGCCGCGGCACGTGATAGCGCTTCATCTGGCGGTCGACGGTCAGCGACTGCGACTGCACGCCGCCCACGCCGCACAGCACCAGGATGGCGCCGTCCAGGACGCGCAAACTGCGTTCGACTTCGACCGTGAAATCGACGTGGCCCGGCGTGTCGATCAGGTTGATCGTGCAATCTTGCCAATGCGACGGTGGTGGCGGCGCTGGTGATCGTGATGCCGCGCTCCCGCTCCAGGTCCATGTAGTCCATGGTCGCCCCGTCGCCGCCGCCTTTGACCTCGTTGATCCGATGGATCCGGCCGGCGTAGAACAGGATCCGCTCGCTGAGCGTGGTCTTGCCCGAGTCGATGTGAGCGGAGATACCGATGTTCCGCAGCGTTTTCAGGTCCATGAGAACTCAACTACCCCAAAAAAAGAAATGACCAACAACCCGGCGCACACCATTGCGTCCGGCGAACCCAACAACACCGTCGCCTCAGGCGAACCCAACAACACCGTCGCCTCAGGCGAACTCAACAACACCGTCGCCTCAGGCGAACCCAAAAACACCCTCGCCTGGGACGCACCGCCAAAAAGGGTGATTCAACCCGCTGGGGGCACACACATCGCCGCCAGCGGCCCGTCGAAAGAGGGGGGCAACCGCCTTGCGGCCTTGCAAATCCGCCGAGAGAACCAAAGGCCCGCCCGCAGATCGGTTCCCTTTCTCAACAGCCTGCCAACCAGAGCCTGCCAGAAGGAGGCCGGTATGCTAATTCAGCCTAGACTTCAATAATAAGAAGTCCGCTCTGGACGGCAAAGAGCAAAACAGAACCGCGGGGGATCGAACCCCGGCCCGAATCACCATTGTCGGCCCCATTCCCGATCTTTTACGCGCCAAGTTTTTTAAGTCCCTCTCTGTCAATTTCCAGTGGCAGCGGCCATATTAAAGGCATGCACAACCCCCCTTCCGATCCGTCGTCCGCTCCCGGCACGCCGGGCCAAAACGGGCCCTCTGCCAGTTCCGCACACGGCTTGCCATCCGGGCGCGAACGGCTCCTGGGCCAATATCCCTGGATAGTGTACGTATTGCCGCTGGCAGTGTTCATGCTGCTGGGCAGTTTCGAGCCCAAGCCCCAACCGCCGGCCGAGCCGGCCGCTTGGACACTTCCGTACGCCGCCTATCCGCTGGTCTATACGCTCAAAATCGCGCTGACCACGTTGGCGATTGGCCTGGTCTGGCCGGGCTACCGGCAATTTTCCCGGCGCGTCTCGCCGCTGGCGGTGCCCGTTGGAATTGTCGGGGCCGCAATTTGGATCGGGCTGTGGAAACTGGGCCTGGAGCGGCGGTTGCTGGCCATGCTTGGCCCAGACACCTGGTTGGGCAGCCATTTGGGCGGACTGTTAGGTCAGGGCGCGCGCAGCGCGTTCAATCCGCTGGTCGAGCTGGCCGATCGTCCTGCGCTGGCCTACGGATTTATGGCGGTCAGGTTTTTCGGCCTGGTGATGGTCATCGCCGTGGCCGAAGAGTTTTTTCTGCGCGGCTTTTTGATGCGCTTCGTGATGCGTCAGGACTGGTGGAATGTGCCGTTTGGCAAAGTAAATACGCTCGCCGTGGTGGTCGGCACGGTCGTGCCCATGTTGATGCATCCGGCGGAGCTACTGGCCGCCGCCGTCTGGTTCAGCCTGGTGACCTGGCTGATGGTTCGCACGCTCAGCATCTGGGACTGCATCATCGCCCATGCGACGACCAATTTGCTCCTGGGTCTGTATGTTCTCTGGGCCGGCGGCGAAGCTTGGGAGTTGATGTAGAAACGATAATCGCGGCCGCGGAACCTCCTCGGCGGCAATATGCACCAGGACGGGACGTACGAATTCACTACGCCGGCGGACAGTCGCTAATATGCTACGGCGCTCTTCCCTAGCCCCCAACTCCCGGCCTCTAGCCCCCCTGCCCCACCCTTACCGATCGAACCACTTCTTAAAAATCTGCACGGTGGCCTGCCGGCCGGCCCGGCCGATTGAAGTGGTCAGCGGAATCTCCTTGGGACAGACGGCCACGCAATTCTGGGCGTTGCCGCAAACCTGCATGCCCCCCTCGGCTCGTCAGCGCGTCGATGCGCTCGCCGGCATTCAACGCGCCGGTCGGATGCGCATTGTAGAAAACCGCCTGGCTGATGGCGTGGGCGCCGACAAAATTGCGGTCGTAGGCCTCGCGCTCGCGGGCCGCAAACTGCTGGTCCGTTTCGCCGCTCAGCCGGGTCAGCTCGATCTTGGCATACTGCGGGCAGGCTTCCAGGCAGCAGCCGCAACTCATGCACTGCATCAACGGATAGGCCTGCTCTTGCTGCTGTTGCGATTGCCTGGGACCGGGGCCGACCGCGTAATATCCGTCGACCGGAATCCAGGCCCGCACCTTTTCCAGGGCCCGAAACAGCCGCTGCCGGTTGACCACCAGGTCGCGGACGACCGGAAACTTGCTCATCGGCCGCAGTTCGATTTCGTCGGGATGGTCGGCCAGCAGCTTTTCGACCAGGGCCGAACAGGCCTGCCGCGTGCGGCCGTTGATCAGCATGGTGCAGGAGCCGCAAACCTCTTCCAGGCAGTTGGCGTCATAGGCCACCGGGGCGACCGCTTCGCCTTCGGCATTGCGGGCGTGCGCGGCGATTCGCTGCAGCACGCTGGTGATGTTCATGTCGGGCTCCAGCTCGAGCGTGTGCCGCTCCCAGTAGCTGGGCTTTTCCGGCGCGTCCTGGCGCAGAACGCGCACGTCGAACGTGCGCGGCGCGGATTCGGCCGCGTGTCCGTTAGCTGCCGTTTGCGTCATGGCGATCTTCTAACAGCGTGGCGCTGGCGAACGAGCTGTGGCAGACCTTTGGGTTCAATTCAATGCCGCCGCAGCTGCCGCCACCGGTTTGCCGGTGGGCTGGCGAACCATTGCCGCTCTTGCCGGCCGCCGTGCGGGCGGCCTGTCGCTGTTTCCAAACTTCTTCGATGATCTCGGCGCCGACCAGTCCGTACAACCGCGGACGAGGCGGAATGAGCGATGGTTCGACTCTTCGTACGCAATCTGCGGTTCGCCGTCGGCCGAAAGCGCGGCGATCGACGACTTGAGCCATTTGCGCGTGCTTTCCTCGAACCGATCGCACCACGACTCGGCCACAGCGGCGCTGCTCGGCCGGACTGCCCGGCTCGATGCCCGGCATGGCGAACTCGGGTTTGTAGTGCGCCCCGCGGCATTCATCGCGCAGCAGCGCGCCTTGCAGGATGGCCTTGGCCAGCGGAAACATGTCCTTGAGGGCCTTGGTGAACACGACGTTCTGATTCGTCCAGTTGCCCGGTGTCGGAAAGCGAGCAATGCTGCGCCCGGACGGCCAGCTCCGATACTTGCTGGTAGGCGTCTTTGAGTTGAGCGTTCACGCGGACCACGGTGGCGGCCTTGGTCATCACCTGGCCGAGTTCCTGGTGCAGCAGATAGGGATTTTCGCCGCCGGTGGAGCGTTTGCAGCAATCGATCGTGGATCGCCTGATGCTGCTGCACGCGCCGCTTCGAAAGAGCTTGCTGGACGGATCGGCGCCGCCGCGCGACTTGATCGACGTGACGATGCCCGGCGCCACGATCAGGCCGCTGAAAATGCAGCTCAGCAGCGAGTTGGCCCCCAGCCGATTGGCGCCGTGATATTGGTAGTCGCATTCGCCGATGGCGTACAGCGCCGGGAATGTTGGTCTGCTGATTGCGCACCGAGCCCTGCACCAGGCCGCCGGACGCGCTGTGGCTTCGTAGTCGACCCACAGGCCGCCCATCGAATAGTGGACGGCGGGGAAGATTTTCATCGGCACTTCGCGCGGATCGACCCCCTGGAACTTTTCGTAGATTTCCAGAATGCCGCCCAGCTTGTGATCCAGCACTGCCCGGGAAATGTGGGTCAGGTCGAGATAAACGCCCAGCCGGTCCCGTTCGACGCTCAGCCCTTCAACGATGCAGACGTTGAAGATTTCGCGCGTGGCGATGTCGCGCGGCACCAGATTGCCATACTTGGGATAGCGCTCTTCGAGGAAGTAGTAGCGCTCGGTTTCCGGAATGGCGCGGGGCGGCCGCGGGTCCTGCGGCTTGCGCGGCACCCACACCCGGCCCCCTTCGCCGCGGGCGCTTTCGCTCATCAGCCGCAGTTTGTCGGCGCCGGGAATCGCGGTGGGATGAACCTGAATGAACTCGGCATTGGCGTACTTGGCGCCGGCCTGGAACGTGCGGCTGGCGGCGCTGCCGGTGCAAGCCATCGACATGGTCGAGCGGCCGTAGATCAACCCGCAGCCCCCCGAGGCCACGATCACCGCGGCGGCCGGAAACGCCCGAATTTCCATCGTGGCCAGGTCCTGCCCGACGCAGCCTCGGCAAACGCCGTGCTCGTCGAGGATCGGGCCCAGATAATCCCAGTACTCGTACTTCTTGATTTTGCCGGCCACTTCCCAGCGGCGGACCTGGTCGTCGAGCGCGTAGAGCAGTTGCTGGCCGGTGGTGGCGCCGGCAAACGCGGTCCGCTTGAAGAGCGTGCCGCCGAAGCGGCGCTGGTCGCGAAACCCTTCCGGCGTGCGATTGAAGGGGACCCCCAGGCGATCCATCAGGTCGATGATCTTGGGCCCCCACTGGGTCATCTCGTGCACTGGCGGCTGATGCTGCAAAAAATCGCCGCCGTACACCGTGTCGTCGAAGTGCAGCCACTCGCTGTCCCCTTGCTGCCGGGTCAACTCGTTGACGCTGTTGATGCCTCCTTGGCGCAAACGCTGTGCGAGCGTTTGACGGGCGTCAGGCTCATCAGGTCGACTTCGATGTCGAGCTCGGCCAGCTTCATGGCGGCTGCCAGACCGGCCAGTCCCCCCCCGACGATCATTACGCGTTTGCTGGCCATGATTTTTTCGCTCACTTCGCTTCTGGCGCGACCACGGCGCTGCCTGCGGTTTTATGTGCTGCGGCCTTACGGGTTGGGGAAATCGCGGACAAAGATTTGACAGAACTTACCGCACCGGCGGCGGGGCCTGCCGCGGCTCGACCTTGAGTCTCGGCGCCCGGCAGATCGGCCGCCTGGCCGTCAATGTAAGCCTTGGCACGCTCCATCCGGTTTTCCACCTGCTGGGCCGCTTTCGACGTCCACGCCGGTCATGCCGGTCAGGGCACTGAGAGCCACAACGGCCAGGCCCGCGCCGAACACCGCCACGACGTAATTGGCCCGCTGCTGCGCGGCCGCGCTGGTCCACAGTCCCCAAGTAATCCCGCCGGTCCAGATGCCGTTGGCCAGATGATAAACGCAGGCCAGGATGCCGATCGCGTATACCGACCTTGATCCACAATGCCCGATCGATCGCCATTGCCGCCGACGACGCGGCATGTTCGGGATCGAACAATCCGCCGCCCAACCATTTGCCCATGCCGTGCATTTGCAACACGTGGAACAGGATGAAAAAGAAGGCGATCATTCCGGTCGCCCGCTGCAGCACGTAGCGGATGTTGCCCGCGTAGGGATAGGAGTTCGTGTTCGGCACCGCTCCGCTGATGATAAACCAGCCGACGATGGCATGGAAAAGCAGCGGCAGAAAGATGAACGTCCACTCGACCAGCGGCAGCACCCGGCCCAGCGAGTGGATGCGATCGACCTGGGTTTGGAAAGCCGCGGTGCCGTTGAGGATCGTGGCGTTGGTCAGCAGATGGATGACCATGTACCCGCCCACCGGCACCAGCCCGGCCAGCGAGAACAGGCGATAAATCAAGAACTGGTGGCGGCTGGCAAAGGACGAGGGGCAAGGCGTGCCGGCGCCGCTGGACGTTCCTTCCACAAATGACCTTCCTGTCGTCGGCCGCCGCCTCAGAAGCCGGCGGCCGCGATGCAAACCGATGGAGCCGAAAAGTCCCTAGTATAGAGCGGCACTGGAGACTGACAAGCGCCCCGCTGCGGCCGGGTAATTTTGCCGCGCTAAATCACGAACCAGGTTCGAAATTCAAACCGGCAGTCGACCAGTCCAGAGTAGCGCGGCCGATCCGTCGACGTTGCGTTCTATTGCCAGCCCAGCTCGGCCCGGTTCCTTGGTTTAGCGCTGGCGCTGAATTTTATCCCTGCCTTCGAACCGGGTGAAGCTTCGGCGCGCCGCCGGCCAAGCAACCCGCGGCGATTCTTCGGAATCAGGCAAGGGGAGCCAGGACGCTCAGTCGGGCGAAATGCGGGTGCAAATTGCAAGCTGCCTAATTGGCAGCACTCGGTTGATTGCCAAAAATGCACTTTTCGCCCATCTTATCTTTGCCGCCCGACCGAATTACGATAAATAAAGACAGACGCCTGCTTAACTTAGACGTTCTGTTGGCGATCGCCCCAAACGAGTACACAAGCAGTGCGGTATCGAACTTGCACCTTACAAGGTCAGATGGCTTCGGCGTACTGCGGGTTGCCGCTCCTGGTGACTTTCCCAGTCCGCCGACGCGGGGTAGTGCGATGATGCCGGTCAAATCACCTTCGATCCTGATTACCGACGACGATCACGATTTTCGCGAAACTTTGCGGATCGTGTTCGAGCCGCGCGGATTCCACACGCTGCTAGCCGGCGACGGGGAGGAAGCGCTCGAAATCCTGCGCGATCAGGAAGTGCACCTGTTGCTGTTGGACATGCACATGCCGCGGCTGTCCGGCTTGGAGACCATTCGCCGCGTCAAGCAATTCAAGTCGCTGCTGCCCTGCATCTTGCTTTCGGCCGGCTTGGACGAATTGCTGATTCAGGAAGCGCAGCGGGCGGAAGCCTTTTGGGTGCTCTCGAAGCCCGTCAGCCGCCAACAGATCACCACCGTGGTCGATCTGGCGCTGCGACGCACGTACAACTGGGGGGCCGACAACCACCGGTTTGGCCAACCGGGTTACGGCCTCGATCCGCCGGCCCAGGGCCGCTCTGCCGGTTGATATGTAGGAGGCGACTCCGATCGCCGACTCCCCTTTGATTGGCCGGCCTGTCGGCAATCGGAGTTGCCTCCTACAGCGCGGATTCGCTCACACGCTTTCGGCCTGATCGCCATCGGCGCGCTGCTCGATCGGCTCGCTAGCGACCCGCTTCCGCTCGGCGGCGGTGCCCGGCACGATCAGCGGACTGGACGAGTTCTCCTCGATGATCTTCTTCAATTCGTCGGAGTCGATGACTTCTTTCTCGATCAGCCGGTTGCTCGAGCGCCCGCAGCGAGGCCAGACGTGTTTCCAGGATGTGCCGCACTTTTTCCATCGATTCGTCGATGATCCGCTTGACTTCCTGATCGATTTCGCGGGCCGTTTGTTCGCTGTGGCTGTGCTCGCGCGTCATCTCGCCGCCGCTCGACAGGAACGGGCTGCGCGAGCTTTCGCGATAATTGACGCGGCCCATGCGGCTCATGCCGTAGTCCATCACCATGCTGCGGGCGATGGCGCTGGCCCGTTCCAGGTCGTTCTGGGCGCCGGTCGAGACGTCGTCGAAGACCATTTCTTCGGCGGCGGTGCCGGCCAGCAGCACCTGAATGCGGCTTTCCAACTCGCCCTGCGTCATCAAGTAGCGATCCCCTTCGGGACGCTGCAGCGTGTAGCCCAGCGCGGCCAGTCCGCGCGGAATGATCGACACTTTATGCACCGGATCGGTGTTCGGCAGGCTATAGGCCACCAGGGCATGGCCCGATTCGTGATAGGCGACGCGAAGTTTTTCGTCTTCGTGGATGATGCGTTGCTTCTTTTCCAAGCCCGGCGGTGACGCGCTCGACCCCTTCGTTGAATTCGTCCATGCCGACGGCGTGTTTTCCCTTGCGGGCGGCCAGCAGAGCGGCTTCGTTGACCAGGTTGGCCAGGTCGGCGCCGACAAAGCCCGAGGTAATCGCCGCCACGTCTCTTAAGTCGCACCGTGTCGTCGAGTTTGACGTTCTATACGTGGACTTCGAGGATCGCCTCGCGGCCGCGGACATCGGGCCGGTCGACCAGCACGTGGCGATCGAAGCGCCCGGGCCGCAGCAGGGCCGGATCGAGCGTTTCGGGCCGGTTGGAGGCCGCCAGCACGATCACGCCGCTGTTGGTGTCGAAACCGTCCATCTCGACCAGCAGCGCGTTGAGCGTCTGTTCGCGTTCGTCGTGACCGCCGACCACGCTCGAGCCGCGGGTCTTGCCCAGCGCGTCGAGCTCATCGATGAAGATGATGCAGGGCGCTTTGGCCTCGGCCTGCTGAAACATGTCGCGCACGCGGGCGGCGCCCACGCCGACGAACATCTCGACGAAATCGGAGCCCGACAGGCTGAAGAACGGCACGCCCGCCTCGCCGGCGATCGCCTTGGCCAGCAGGGTCTTGCCGGTGCCCGGCGGACCGACCAGCAGGATGCCCTTGGGAATGCGCCCGCCGAGGACCTGATATTTTTCAGGCGTTTTCAGAAACTCGACGACTTCGCGCAGTTCCTCGACCGCTTCCTCGATGCCGGCCACGTCCTCGAAAGTGACGCCGATGTCTTCCTGGGCGTACATCTTGCCGCGGCTGCGGCCGAAAGCCATGGGCGAGCCGGCGCCGCCCAAGCGCCGCATCATCATCACGATCACCAGCAGGCACAGCCCGGTCAGCACCAGCATGCCGACGTACGAGCCCCAAACGCTAGGACCGCTCTCATTATCGAATTGCCATCCATGTTCGACCAACTGATCGGCCAGCCGTTCGTCGCCGGGGGTGAGATTGGTACGAAACGGCACGACTTCACTTTTGCCGTCGATCTCGCGCGTGACCTTGCCGGTGACCTTCCAATTGCCCAGCCGGGGATCTTGCAAATGGCTGTAACGAACCTCGGTGCCGTTTTCATGCACGATCAGCGCGCCGCGTGCCGGCTCGTCGGGCGCTTTCTGCTTAATCAGCGCCAGCAGATCGCTGTAAGGTATGACAACTTCGACGCCGTTGTTGACCCAAGCCAGAACAATCAGGATCAGCACCCCCAAAACCAGGAGGTACCAAATCACGTTGTTGCTCATCGGCGATGTTTTTTTTTCGGTCGGTTTGCGGACCGGGTCTTTTCTGTTTTCCATAACTTCAATACTAGAATGTGGGCTGGTTCAGGTAAAGCCAACGAGAATTCGGGCGAAACTGCCGCAACCGACAGGCTGGGGGGCTCGGCTGCGGAAATCCTCGGCCTGGGCCCATGAATTCGCCGCAGGACCACATTTTGCGCCATAGCAGGTTCGGGTTGTCGGTCCTGCCGCCTTGCCCTAGAATGGCCGCGGTTTGAGTCGGAACTCCAATTGGCACGACGGCTTAATCGCTTGCTTCGCCGGGACCACCCTCTTGGCATCTGCTGTGGGCATCTGGAACCGCGCTGGTTCAGTACGCTTGGTACGCACGTAACGGGCAGTGACAAACGGTAATGCGTGCGCCCGGTTGTGCGGTTTCTAACGCCCCAGGGCGAGCGGCGATAGCACTCGGCGAAGTCGGTCGCGCAACCAACCAGGGCGGTTCCCAAGCGAACATTTTCCCGCTTTTCGCCGTTGAACTAGCAGTGCGGCCGCGGTTGCCGCTCGCGCAAGCGTCCGGCGGCGGCCGATCAGTGACGGTCTTATGACACCCTCAACAATCCAGGTCGCCGTGTTGGGATCGACCGGCAGCATCGGCCGCAACACGCTGGAAGTCATCGGGGCCTCGGGCGGCCGGTTTACCGCCTGCGGACTTTCGGCGCACGGCAATCTGGAGCTCTTACAGCAGCAGGCTGCCCAGTTTCATCCGGCCTGGATCGTGGCCAGCGACCCGCAACTGGCCCGGCAAAAACACTGGTCGTTGCCGGCGGATGTGGAACTTCTGACCGGCCCGGACGCCATCGAGCGCGCCGTCAGCCGCCGCGAGGTGGACGTGGTCGTCACGGCGATTGTCGGCAGCGCCGGGCTGCGGGGCACCTGGGCCGCCGTGGAAGCCGGCAAGAAAATCGCCTTGGCCAACAAAGAAACGCTGGTCGTGGCTGGCCCGCTGGTCATGCGTTTGGCGGCCGAGCGGGGGGCGCAGATCGTGCCGGTCGATAGCGAGCACAGCGCGGTTTTTCAGGCCTTGCAGGCCGGCCGCCGGGCCGAGGTCAAGCGCATCGTGCTGACCGCCAGCGGCGGGCCCTTCCGCCGGCACACCGCGGCCCAATTGGCGGGCGTGACCCCGCAGGACGCCCTGCGGCATCCGACCTGGAACATGGGCCGCAAAATCTCGGTCGATTCGGCCACCATGATGAACAAAGCGCTGGAGATCATCGAGGCCCGCTGGCTGTTCGATTTGCGCACCGATCAGATTGAAGTGGTTATTCATCCCCAATCAATTGTGCATTCCCTGGTGGAATTCGTCGACGGCTCGATTATTGCCCAGTTGAGCCCGCCAGATATGAAGCTGCCGATCCAATATGCGCTGTCCTACCCCGAGCGGACCGAGGGGATTGCAGCTAAACTGAATTGGACCGAGGCGATGCGTCTGGAGTTCGAGCCGCCCGACTTGGATCGGTTCCCGGCCGTGGCCCTGGGCATGGAAGTGGCGCGCATGGGCGGCTCCGCAGGGGCCGTGGTTAATGCGGCCAACGAAACGGCGGTGGCAGGTTTTTTGGCCGGCGACTTGGGCTTCACCGAAATCGTGCCCGCTTGCCGCAGCATCTTGGAACATCACGACTTTGACGCCAGCCCGACGCTCGAGCGCCTGCTCCAGCTCGATGTTTGGGCCCGGCAGGAGGTTTCGCGCACGTGTACCTAATGCAGACACTTTTGCTTCTGGGCTCCCTCGAGTCGTCGGCCGCCTGGCTGGGCAATATGGCCCTGGTCGTGCTGATGGTGGCCGGCGGCCTGGGCTTTGTGATCTTCGTCCACGAACTGGGACATTTTCTGGTCGCCAAACTGTGCGGCGTGAAGTGCGAGAAGTTTTATCTCGGCTTCGACGTCGGCGGCCTCAAGCTGGCCAAGTTCCAGTGGGGCGAAACCGAATACGGCATCGGCATCCTGCCGCTGGGCGGATACGTCAAGATGCTCGGCCAGGACGATAATCCCAGCGGTGAGGCCGCCGCCATCGAGCGGGCCAAGACCGAACCGCTCGACCCGCGCAGCTACAAGGCCCAGACCGTTCCCGAGCGGATGGCCATCATCTCGGCCGGCGTGATCATGAACCTGATCTTTGCCGTGATCTTCGCGGCGATCGCGTTTCGCGTCGGCGTCCGGGCCCAACCCTGCATCCTGTCCGGCACGCTCCCCGGCGAGGTCGCCTGGCAAGCCGACATGCAGCCCGGGGACGAGATTATTCAAATTAACGATCGCGCCAGCGAGCCTCACGACGATCTGCGCTGGCAGGATCTGATGCACGCGGTGATGCTTGGCAATCCCGAGCAGGGAGTCCGCTTCAAGATCAAGCGCGAAGGGGTGGCCGAGCCATTTTGGATCACGCTGAAGCCGGAAAAGTCCAACGACCGGCTTGCGCCAATGATCGGTGCCAAGGGCCCGCTTTCGACCACCCTGGACGAAACTCCCGTCATACCGGGCACGCCGACCGCCAAGCTGGGCTTCAAGAAGTCGGACAAGATCGTGGCCATCGATGCCCAGCCGGTCCAGGACAATGCCGAGCTGCAAAAACAATTGGCCCGCCGTCCAAACGACATAATACAGGTCACCTTCGAGCGCCCCAAACGCGACCAGCACGACAAACCGCTCGAGACCACCGAAAGCATTACGCTCGACGTCGGGCCCAATACCCTGAAAACGCTGGGCCTGGTCATGAAAATGGGGCCGATCACCGCCATTCAAAAAAATTCACCGGCCGATGATGCCGGTCTCAAGGCCGGGGATCGGATCGTTTCGATCGACGGCCAGCCGGTGGGCGATCCGCTGACGCTGCCCGAGCGGATGCGCCGCCGGGCCGGCACACCGCTGGAGCTGCTGATCGAGCGCATGGGAGAGGACGGCCAAGAGAAACAATTGACCCAATCGATCACGCCCCGCGAGCCCGATTGGTGGGAGTCGTCGCGCACGCCGTCCAGCCCCTTGGCGTCCACGGCACTGGGCATTGCCTATCGCGTGCTCACCCAGATCCAGGCCGTCGAGCCGGGCTCGCCGGCCGACCAGGCCCAGCTCAGCGGCAAAGGGGGCCCAGGTGGCCGCCTGGCAGCCGGAATGGAATTCGCCCAGGTCGAGCTGATACCCGCCCCGCAGCGATAAGACAGCCAAGGATCCAAACGCCGAGGAAGAGGAGCGGCAGGCGGTGAAGTCGAAGCCCGTCAGTTTTGGCGAAAATGGGATCAGTTGGCCCTATTTCGACGAGTTGCTGCAAGACCTGAAAACGGGCGCCAAGGTGAAGTTCACGCTGACCGACGAGCGGACCGTCGAGTTGGAACCGGTCGCCTGGGCCGATTGGAACAATCCGGACCGCGGATTTCACTTCACTTCGCCCGAGATCACCATCCGCAGCGATTCGCTCGGCCAATCGCTCAAGATGGGCGTGCGCGAAACCCGTGATAGCGTCGGCCAGGTGTACGGCTTTCTGCGCCGCATCGGCACCCGAATTTCGCCGATGGGCTTGGGCGGTCCGATCACCATTGCCACCGAGGCCGGCCACCAGGCCAACCGCGGCTTCTCCGAGCTGTTAATCTTCCTGACCATGCTCAGCGCCAACCTGGCCGTGATCAACTTCCTGCCGATTCCGATCCTGGATGGCGGCCACATGGTGTTTCTGCTGGCCGAGGCCGTCTTGCGCCGCCCGGTCAGCGAGCGCATCCAACTCGCTTTCACCTACGTCGGGTTGGCCTTCATCCTGAGCCTGATGGTCTTCGTCTTCGGGCTGGATATTTCACGGCTCTTTTCCTGGATTTAAGGCCCTTTGGTCCAGGACAAAGTGAGCCGATCGCCGGCATTCAAGCAGTGCCGGTGTCTGCCGATTGACGGTCCAACCTACCCCGCCGCCCTATCACCCGGCAGCAGCCCAATTCGGGGGCCGCACTCGCTCTTGCCGGCATTCACTGTTCCCGTTAGCATGCCGCCCCTTGAGTCGTTTACGCCGGGGGCGTGCGGGGGCCGATGGATCCATGCGCCTGGCCCAGCTGCCGGCGGCTCGGGCGAAATCTGCCTCGGAAAGGATTCCTATGGCGGTAACTTTGGCGGCACTGGCACGCCTGGTCGAAGGGCGCCTGATCGGCGACGGTTCGATCGAAATTCTCGGTGCAGCCACGCTGCGCGACGCCGACCGGGGAGACATCACCCTGGTGGACAAAAACGAGAAGGCCGAACAATTGGCCGCCACGCTCGCCCGGGCAGCCGTCGTGCCGTGCGGGTTCGAGCACGACCGCCTGACCATGCCCGCCCTTGAAGTGGCCGACGTGCATCGGGCCTTCACGCAGATCGTGATGCATCTGCGACCTCCCCGAACCACGGCCCGGATCGGAATCAGTCCCCACGCGCGGGTCAGCCCCAGTGCGCGGATCGCGGCCGATGTCGACGTGCACCCGGGCGCGACGATCGGTGACGAGGTCCAAATCGGCTCCGGCTCGACCATCCACTCGGGAGCCCATGTGATGGCCGGCTGCCGACTGGCCGAGCGAGTTACGCTCTATCCCAACGTGGTGCTTTACGAAAACACGGTTGTCGGGGCCGACACAATGATTCATTCCGGATCGGTCGTCGGCTCGCACGGTTTTGGCTACCGCCTGGCCGACGGTCGTCATCAGCCGAGCGCACAGCTGGGCCATGTGGAGATCGGCGCTAGCGTCGAAATCGGGGCCTGCACCACGATCGACCGCGGCACCTACGGACCGACCAAGATCGGCGAAGGCACCAAGATCGACAACCTGGTGATGATTGCGCATAACTGCCGCATCGGCCGGCATAACATGATCTGCTCGCAAGTCGGCATCGCCGGCAGCACTTCGACCGGCGACTATGTAGTCATGGCGGGCCAGGTCGGCGTGCGCGACCATGTGCACATCGGCGATGGCGCCGTGTTGGCCGCCATGGCCGGAATCACCAACGACGTGGCGGCCGGCGCCCGCATGCTGGGCGTTCCGGCCACGCCGGAGCGCGAACAAAAGCTGCGCCTGGCCACGATCGCCAAACTTCCCGAAATGCGCAAAAAGCTCAACCAGCTCGAACGCGCGCTGGCCGAGCTGCGCAGCGCAGGCCCAGCCTGCCGCCGGGCTCGAACCGCCGCGCAATCAGGCGGCCGCCTGACGGTCTGTTGAAAAAGTGCCCCCCGGCCCGTCGAATTCACTCCCCATGCCCGACGCAGATTCCAAGGTGCGGCAAAAAATCGGCCTGGTGGCCGGCTGGGGCCGCTATCCGCTGATCGTGGCCGAGGCGCTTCGCGCGCAGGGTTTTGAGACCTACTGCCTGGGCATCAAGGATCACGCCGACGACTCGATTCGCGGTCTGGTCGACGATTTCCAGTGGATCGGCCTGGCCAAGCTCGGCGCGGCCATCCGCTACTTTCGCCGCCACGGCGTGCGGCAGGCGACGATGGCCGGCAAGGTCCACAAGGTTCGCCTGTATCAACCCTGGATGTGGCTTAAGCACATGCCCGACCTGGGAGGGCTCAAGACTTTTTACCCCCACTTCGTACTGGCGCACAAAGACCGCGCCGACGACACCCTGTTGGGCGCCATCGTCGAGGCGTTTCGCCGCAGCGGCGTGAAATTTGGCCCCGCTACGGATTATGCACC
Source organism: uncultured Planctomycetaceae bacterium (assembly GCA_963793635.1). Taxonomy (GTDB): domain Bacteria; phylum Planctomycetota; class Planctomycetia; order Pirellulales; family PALSA-1355; genus CAWCAX01. Next base: position 308,925 of record CAWCAX010000004.1, on the reverse strand, counting down.
GGAGCTGCTCGTGAAATTTGGCTGTTTGACCGAGCGCCGGCCTTCGGCCGCGCAGCAGAAGGATATCGAGTTCGGCTGGCGGATGGCCAAAGAACTGGGCCGGCTGGACGTGGGGCAAAGCGTGGCCGTCAAGGACCGCGCGGCCCTGGCCGTCGAAGCCATCGAAGGCACCGATCAGTGCATCCGCCGGGCTGGCGCCCTTTGCACGGCCGGCGGCTTTACGGTCGTCAAGGTGGCCAAGCCGCAGCAAGACATGCGCTTCGACGTCCCCACGGTGGGGCAGGGGACGCTCGAGTCGATGGTCGCCGCGGGGGCCAAGGTGTTGGCGGTCGAGGCCGGCAAGACCATCATGATCGACGGGCCGCACGTGATCGACTTTGCCAATCGGCATCAATTGATCCTCGTGGCCCTCGACGATTCGGGCGCGGCCGACGAGCCCGCCGCCGCGGGCAGTTGATGTCGCGGCACCGCCTGGCATCGCCCACCTCCCCGGGCGATTCTGCGCCGCGCTGTCTCCTCGCCCAGCCACTGCGGTATGATGGGCGGTACGAAAAAGGGCACGGCAGCGAGAACTTCTTGCGGGCACCGACGATTCGCATGCGACTTTGGCACCGATTGCGGGATCCGCTGACGACGCTCGCCGATCCGGCGCGAGCGATTCTGGAACATGGCGTCGACCTGGTCTATCCGCCGCAATGCGCGATCTGCCGAGCCGAGTGTGCCGGCCCGCTGCTGCTCTGCGAGCCGTGCTGCACAGCAATCGTCGATCGCCGGCCGGCTTGCCCGCGCTGTGCGGCCGACGTGCCGCAGGTGATGGCGGAAAATGCTTTCTGCCGCAGTGCCGCAAGCCGGCGCCAAAGTTTCAGGCCGCGGTGCGGCTGGGCCATTACGAAGGCCCGCTGCGAACATCGATTTTGCGGATCAAACGCGAGGTGGAGCAGCCACTCGCCGAGGCATTGGCCCGGCTGTTTGTCCGCGAGTGCGGGACCCACCTTGCGGAGCACCAGTTCGATGTCGTCGTGCCGATTCCCATGCACTGGATGCGCCGGCTTGTGCGGGGTGTGAATAATCCGGACGTGCTCGCCCGGCGCCTGGCACAGCGGCTCGGGATTCCGTCGGCGCCGCATTTGCTCAAACGCCGGCGGAGCACGCCGCCGCAGACCGGCCTGACGCGCCAGGGACGATTGCTCAACGTGCGCGGTGCGTTCCAGGCCGGTCCGAATGCCGATTTGCCCGGCGCCCGGGTGCTGATAGTCGACGACGTGATGACGACCGGCGCCACGATCGGCGAGGCCGCCCGCGTGCTGCACGAGGCCGGCGCCGCCTTTGTCGGCGCCGCCGTTCTGGCCCGCGCCGACGGCCTGGGTTAGCGGTCATGTCCGCGGCGAAGTGCCGTGTTTCAATTTTGAAACGGTCCCGAGCCAACTGAAAAGCGCCGATTGTTCAATCAACTATGATTCGATGGTCGCAACAAGGTTCGGCTTTCAGTTGAGTGTTCACTGGCTGCCCTTCGTCGTTTCTTGCTGCCATCGTTCCTCGTATCTGCGTTGATCCGCGTTTATCTGCGGTTACATTCTTTTTCAGCGTCAAACAGATTGAGTCGTCCTACAATCGGACGAGCGCGAGCGATTCTTGATGACAGGCTCGAAAATTTACCGCAGATGAACGCGGATGAACGCAGATCGGACGCGGTTGCCTGCCTGATCCGAAGACCGCTTATTTCAAGAATGACGGAGCCCTAAGATCCTTCCGGACTGGGCTGCACCGGTTGTGCCGACCCCACGGCCGGCTTTTCCGTGTCAGCGGTCTTGGCCTCTCCGGCGGGCTTGTGCTCTTCGGCTGGCGCTGCGGCCGGCTCCTCGTCAGGGGATGCCTTCGACGGCGGCGGGGTCTCCAATCGCTGCATCCGGCAGGAGATGGGCACGCCGTCTTTGACGATCACCACACTCACCACCGTGCCCGGTTCGCGCCGCACTTGACGCAAGCCGTCGACAAACTCCTTCACTTCCGCCGCGTTGTGGTTTTCGTCCCGTTCGTGCAGCCAGCCGGCGGCACAACCGAGCGCCAGAGCGCCAGCGCAGTCTCGCGCCACGAGATGCGTTTTCGCTCGTGCCTGGGAAGCAAGGGTTTGTTCATGAGCATCAATATAGCATCCCGCCGCCGGTCGCGACCGGCTTGTCAAACACCCAGAACGGCCACAAAATACGTGCTGCCTTGCACGCGCAGCGAATGCGCAGGCCGGGCGTCCTTGGATCGAGCAAGTTTCAGCATGGCGACCTCCCATAAAATCCGCTTGGGCACCCGGGCCAGCGCCCTGGCGCGCTGGCAAGCTCATTGGGTTGCCGAGCGGCTTTCGGCCGCCGGCCACGCGGTGGAGTTGGTGCCGATCGTGACGCAAGGCGACAGCAGCACCCGCGAGCCGATCGGGTCGCTCGGCAGCCCGGGCGTGTTCACTAAAGAGTTGCAGCGGGCCTTGCTGGAGATGCGCATCGACCTGGCCGTACACAGCTTGAAAGATTTGCCGACGGAGGTTGTCGAGGGACTTGTTCTGGCGGCGGTACCCCCGCGCGAGGACGTGGCCGACGTATTGATCAGCCGCGATCGGGCCGCTTTCGAGAAACTGCCGAGCGGAGCCCACAGTCGGCACCGGCAGTCTGCGCCGCCGGGCGCAACTGCTGCACGCCCGGCCAGACCTGGTGATGCTCGACATCCGCGGCAATGTCGAGACGCGGCTGCGCAAGCTCCACGAGGGTCAGTTTGACGCGATCGTGCTGGCGGCGGCCGGACTGAATCGCCTTGGCCTGGCGCAGGAAATCACCCAGGTGATTCCCTCTGAAATCATGCTGCCGGCGGTAGGGCAGGGGGCCTTGGGAATCGAAACCCGCTCCAGCGACGCGGCCACCCGGGCGGCGCTGGCGCCGCTGGACGACGCGGCGGCGCATCAGGCGGTTCTGGCCGAACGGGCGCTGCTGGCGGCGCTGCTTGGTGGTTGCCTGGCGCCGGTTGCCGCCTGGTGCCGGCCCATTCGAAACTGGCCGATTGGAACTGGCCGCGGTCGTACTGAGTCACGATGGCCGCCAGAAGCTCGTGGCAACTCAGTCCGCGGCGCTGCCGCTAGCGGAAGCGCTGGGTCGCCAGGTGGCCCAGCAGCTGTTGGCCGCCGGAGCGGCCGCCCTGATCGAAGCGCGCCCGCGGTGCGCTCGGGTGACCTCGGTAGGTCTTGCGCCGATTGCCGCTAGCGACGCTGAAATCGGCGGAATCTGCGCGTCGATCGGCAATACCGCCCGCTAGCAGTCGCATTGTGCCGGCTGCGGAAGAAAACTCCCGCGCTTGCGGACCAATTCGCAACTCATGCCCTGTCCCACTTTTAGGGCACAGGACTGCGGATTCGTCAACTTTTGTGCCACCCAGGCACACCTCTTGCTAACGATTCGTCCGACGCCGCGACTCGGCGGGCAGGGGGGCACCCTGAACGATTCGGGTCGAACGTGCCATACGGACTCTACATTTCCGCCGAAGGTGCCTATGCGCAAAACAAGCGCATGGAGGTGCTGGCCAATAATTTGGCCAATGCCGGCACCGTCGGCCTTCAAACGCGACCAGCCCGTGTTTCAGGCCCGATTGGCCGAAGCCACGGCCCGCGGTCTCGACTTTCCCGGCTCGCGGCTCGATCAACGATCTGGGCGGCGGCGTGGAACTGATGGGCACGCTCACCGACTTTTCGCCGGGCGCCTTGAACCAGACCGGCAGCCCCACCGATCTGGCCATCAACGGCAACGCCTTTTTTGTGGTGCAAAAAGGGCAGGACCGCTTGCTGACCCGGGCCGGCAACTTCCAATTCAACGCCGACGGCCAGCTGGTCACGCAAGACGGCTATCCGGTGCTGAGCGCGAATTCGGGCCCGATCGCTGATCGATCCGACGGTGCCCTGGAGTTTCACGCCCGACGGCAGCGTCACGCAAGACGGCGACGTCTTTCCGCTGGCGATGGTTCGGCCGCGTTCGCTGGGCGATTTGGCCAAAGTGGGCGACAACCTGTTCGCAGGCGCTGGCCCCCACGCAACCGCTCGAACCCGAAGAGCGGCAGGTGGCCTCCGGCGTGCTGGAAACATCCGGCGTCAAGCCGGCCCTGGAAATGGTGGAGTTGATCGAGACTTCGCGGGCCTTCGAAGCCAACGTGGCGATCATTCGCAACTTCGATCAGTTGCTGGGTAGCCTCGTCAATAACGTCCTGAAAGAGAGCTAATTCGAAGCCATGAGTGTTCAAACGCTCTATACCGCCGCGACGGGGATGAATTCCCTGGAAACCAAGTTGGACGTCATCGCCAATAACCTGGCGAACTCCAACACCACGGCCTTCAAACGCAGCGCCGTCAATTTCGAAGACCTGTTCTACCGGAACCTCAAACTGCCGGCCTTGCAGGACGCCACCGGCAACTACACGCCGACCGGCATCGCGGTCGGTCTGGGTACCCGGGTGCAAAGCACGCGGCACCGATTTCACGCAAGGCAATTTCATCGAGACGACCGACCAATTGGACGTGGCGATCAGCGGCCGTGGCTTCTTTCAGGTCACCGATCCCAATACCGGACAGATCGTTTACACCCGGGCCGGTAACTTGGTCGCTCAATTCGACCAATCAGCTGGTGGTCGAGTCGGCGCAAGTCGGCCGGGTGCTGCAACCGGCCATCTCGCTGCCGCAGGACTATACCGGCATCATCATCGGGCAAAACGGCAGCGTGCAGGTGCAGCAGTACAACAACACCAACTTCACGCAGGTCGGCCAATTGCAGTTGGCCAACTTCGTCAATCCCGAGGGTTTGCTCAAGCTGGGCGAAAATCTGTACCAATACACCAACGCCTCGGGTCCGCCGCTGCTTGGCCAATCCCGGTCAAAACGGCGTCGGCACCTTGCAGCAGAGCGCGCTGGAAGCCTCGAACGTCGAGCCCGTGACGGAACTGGTCGACCTGATCACCACGCAGCGCTCGTTCGAGCTGAATTCGCAGGCGCTGCAGGCCGGCGACCAGATCTTGCAACTCATCGCCAATCTGCGGCGTTACTAATCGAGAAAGCAGCACGAAATATGACGAGCAGCACAATATCAATCTTGGCGACACGTTTACAGCCGGGGCCGTCGCCTGGCGGTCATGCTTTGCCTCGCGACTCGTTGGCCCGCGTCTGGAGGCGGCCGAGTTTCATTTGCACAGCGAACTCCGCACCGAAGGGGGGCTGGTCCTCGTCAAGGACGTGGCCGACGTCTTTGCCGCCGACCCCGACCAGGTGAAGGCCCTCGGCGAGATCGACCTCGTGGCCGCGCCGCCGGACGGACAGAAGCGATATCTGCCGCTGCGCGAAATCCAGGATCTGCTGGCCCTGCGTGGCGTGAACTTGCGCGAGCACCGCTTCACGGGCGCCAGCCAGGTGAAGATTTTCGGAGTGATCGAAGCCAAGGCGCCGGTCGATCGAGCGTTGCCGCCGCAGTTGCCCGTCAAACAGACGACCGAGGCGGTGCGGCAGGAAATCATTCGCTATCTGGGCCAGCACGTGCCGGACATCGACTCCTGGAACGTGAAGCTGGCCGCTTAAGGATGAACAAGTCAAACTCATTGCGCCGGGCATCTCGTCGATCACCATCGAAGGCGGCGCCAGTCCCTGGACCGGGCCCGCAGTCGTTCGGAATCTGCGTGCCGACGGCCAAGGGGTCGATTCGGGTCGGCGTGGCCGCGGAAATCTCGCTGCCGCCGATGGTGGTTGTCGCGACCCAGCCGCTCGGCCGGGGAATGATTATTCGACCTGCCGACGTCCGCTTGCAGCCCGGGCAGCCGACCGAAGGCAGCGCCAAGGTGTTCCAGTCGCTGGACGAGGTGATCGGCAAGGAGGCTGCGCGGTCGATCGGCGAGGGACAGATCCTCGACGATCGCTACGTGCGCCCGCAGGTCCTGGTGCGGCGCGGCGAAATCGTGACCGTTTACGCGCGCACCGCCGGCATCCAGGTTCGGGTTTCCGCCCGCTGCCGCGACGAAGGCGCGATGGGCGATCTGGTCACGGTCGAGTCGCTCAGCCAGCGCGAAACGTACTTCGCCCGGGTCACCGGCCCGCAAGCCTGCGACGTGTTTGCCCATGCCATGGCGGCCGCCGAAGACGTGGCAGCCCGGCCGCCGAACGCCGAACGGTTGATCGCCGCCAAACGGGCAGCGGCCACGACGACCGTCGTGCCGGTTAGTTCCAATTCCACCCCCAGTTCCAAGTAAATAACGTCATGTCCGCTGTGCGCCATTGCTGCATCAGGCTGACCGTCACGCTGACCCTTTGCGGGTCGGCGTCGATCGCGGGGGCCCAGAACTCGAGCCTGTTTCGGCAGACCGGCACCGGAGCCCCCAGCGCGCTGGTCGTCGCCAACAGCTCCTGGATGTTCGAGCCGGTCGATCCGCCCCGCGTGATCAAGCTGAACGACCTGATTACCGTGATGGTGGTCGAAACGTCGCAAGTCACGAGCGACAACTCGATCCAGCGACGTAAACAGGGGCAGCTCAATCTCGATCTGGCCAACTTCATTCGCCTCAAGGGACTCTCGGCTCAGCCCACCAACGCGGGTCAGCAGATCAACGGCACCTTGCAGGGTCAGTTCCAAGCCCGGTCGAATCTGGCCACCGCCGACTTGTTGCGATTCAGCATCCAAGCCCGGGTGGTCGACATCCGGCCGAACGGCCACCTGGTGCTGGAGGGGCACCAGACGATGATCAACAACGAAGAAAAGTGGGACCGCACGATTTCGGGCATCGTTCGGCCCGAGGATGTGCTGCCCAACAATACGGTGCTGAGTGAAAAAGTAGCCGAGTTGAGCATTCGCAAGAAAGAGCAAGGCATGGCCCGGGACGGCTACCGCCGGGGCTGGCTGTTTTATCTGATCGACCGCTACGGCGCGTTCTAAACGATTCGTGGAGTTTACCGATGTTCCGCCTGCGCAACCGCTCGTACATTCCGTGTGGCCTGCTTCGTCGCCGTGCTGTGCGGCGTGTGGCTGGGCGCCGAGCCGGCCACGGCGCGGATCCTGCTCAAGAACATCTGCCGCGTCAAAGGTCAGGAAGAAAACACGCTGCACGGCCTGGGGCTGGTCATCGGGCTCGAAGGGATCGGGCGACGGCGGCGACTTTCTGCCGACGATCCGCGGACTTGCGACCGCCCTGCAATTGATGGGAAACAACCCGTTCGACAAGGAAAACAACATCGGCATCAAAGAGGCCAAGAACGTGGCACTGGTCATGGTGACGGCCACCATTCCGGCCGCGGGTGCCCGCCAAGGCGACATGCTGGATTGCGTCGTCAGCTCGATCGGCACCGCCAAAAGTCTCGCCGGCGGCACGTTGTTCATGACGCCGCTGCAAGGCCCGGTGGTGCCGCAGCAGTCGAGAGCCCGAGGAAACCAGGCGGCAACGCCGCGCGGTGCAGACGCCCGCATCTACGGCTTCGCCCAGGGGCTGCTGCACGTCGACGGAGTGCCGCCCACGGTGGGCCGGATCCACAAAGGCTGCCGGCTTGGAGGAAGACTTCTTCAACGTGTTCTCCAAAGAAGACAAGATCACGCTGGTGCTCGACAAAGACCACGCCGATTTTCAAGTCGCCCAGGACATCGCCGAATTGGTCAACAGCCAATTGAACTTCCAGAGCCAAGAGGGCTACCTGGCCAAGGCGCTCAACGCCGTGAACATCGAAGTCACGATTCCGCAGCAATACCGCGACGATCCGGTGCTGTTCATTTCGCAAGTGCTCAGCCTGCCCATGTTCGAGCCGCACGCCGAAGCCCGCGTGGTGATCAACGAAAAGACGGGCAGCGTAGTGATCGGCGGCGACGTCGAGATCGGATCGGTCGTGGTGACGCACAAGAACGTCGTGGTCGAGACGGGCGACAACACGACCGCCAACCGCTTCGTGCCGCTGGACGTCGAGCACAACTCGACCGCCAAGCTCAAGTCGCTGGTCGAGTCGCTCAACGCGGTCAAAGTGCCCACCGAGGACATCATCGACATCATCAAGGGGCTGGAACGCAACGGCAAATTGCACGGCTCGTTGATCATCGAATAATTCCCACAGGAAACCGACCGTATGCAGCTAGGATCCATCGGAACCGCGGCCGCTCAAACCGCGATGGCTGGAAACCCCGACTCATCGAGCCGCCAGAAACTGAAGTCCGGCGCCGCGCCGCGGAGCGAAATGCGGTCCACGTTCGATTCGTTCGTGGGTGAGACGTTTTATGGTCAGATGCTCTCGTCAATGCGAAAGACGGTCGGTAAAGCGGCCTATTTCGACGGGGGACGCGCCGAGGAAATCTTCCGCGGCCAGCTCGATCAGGTCATTTCGCAAAAGCTCGCCACATCGACCGCCGAGAGCTTTTCCGGCCCGATGTTCGAACTATTTTCGTTGCAGCAAAAGTAGCCGTGCCGAGGTCGCGCGCGGCCAAGGATGTTTTTTATCAGGAGTCGGGCGGCCGAGCCCGGCGGAATTGCTGATTCCCGGCCGCGCTCAACAGTGCGCTGGGTCCCTTCCAACACCTTTGGGAAGTTTGGTTTTATGCCAATCGAATGGGAATCGGAGTTAGCATCGCTGCTCACCGAGTTGATGAGCGTGCAGGATGAACTATTCACGTTCCTGGCGGAAAAACGCCGCCTGCTCCTGGAAATGGACGTGGCGCAGCTCGACCGGCTCGAGCCCGCCGGACAGCAACTCATGTCGCGATTGCAGAATTGTCACGATCGCCGCGGCGAGTTGCTGGCGCTGGCTGCGAGCGAAAGCCGTCCGGCAACGAACCTGCGCATGCTGGCTAAGTCGCTGCCAGCAGAAGAGCGCGTGCGCGTCGAAGGCCACGTCTTCGAAGCGACCAAGCGTGCCCGGCTACTGCAGCACCAGAGCTTTGCCAATTGGGTCTTCGTGCAGCGTAGTCTGATCCATCTCGCGCGTTTGCTGGAGATAATCGCGACCGGGGGAAGGTCGGAGCCGACATATGGAAGAGAAGAACTATTGCGCACGGGCGGATCGCTGGTAGATCAGGCAGCCTAGTGCAGCGGGGCAATTCGGACCCTTGCAGTCGCCATGTCGCTCATCAGCTCGATCCAACTCGCTGGCAACTCGCTGCAAGCCGTGCAGGTGGGGTTGCAAGTCACCGGGCAAAATATCGCCAACGCCGACACGCCCGGCTACATCCGCGAGACGGTGAACTACGTCCCGGCGCCCGGTCAAAAGGTCGGAAATCTCGTCCAGGGATTGGGCGTTCAAGTCGCCGGCATCAGCCAGCAAGTCAACAAGTTCGTCGAGCAGGAGCTGCGCAACGCCAACTCCGGCGCAGCGGGCACGGCAGTCCAGCAGCAAACCTATCAGCAGCTCGAAGGGCTGATGAACGAGTTGGGGAATACCGGCATCAACACCGATCTCACCAATTTTTTCTCCAGCATCAACAATGTTCTCAATTCGCCCGGCGACGTCTCGACCCTAAACTTGGCCGTGCTTGCAGGGGCAGACGCTGACGGGCGACATCAACCAATTGGCTCAGCAGGTGCAACAGTCGCGGGAAGACGTGGACAAGCAAGTGGCCAGCAGTGCCAGCGACATCAATTCACTCGTTGACCAGATCGCCACTCTCAACACACAGATTGCCAACACGACCGGCGGCAACCCGAACAACGCGGCGGTCGGATTGACCGATCAACAGGAGCAGGCCCTCGATAGCCTCTCCAACTTGATCAGCATCAACGTCCAGACACAGTCCGACGGCGAAGTCGCGGTCTATGCCGGCGGCGATTACCTGGTGTTCAATGGCGAGACGCATCACGTCTCGGTCACGCAGTCGACCAATCGCGGATCGACTGTCAGCCAACTGACGCTCCAGGACAGCAATGCTCCCTTGGCTTTAGGCAACGGTCAGGTGGCCGGTTTGGTGGCCTCGCGCGATACGATTCTGGGGGGCTTTCTCGACCAATTGAACGGCTTTGCCGGCACACTGGCCAATGAGTTCAACAAAGTCTATGCCTCGGGCCAGGGTCTCACCGGCTACCAAACCGTGACCAGCGAGCGGGGTCAACGATCCCACGGATCCGTTGGATGCGGCGGGGCTGCCCTTTGCGCCGGTAAACGGGTCGTTCCAGATTCAGGTTTACAATACCAATACGGGACTGACGCAAACCAGCAATATCCGCGTCAACCTGACCGGGCTGGACGGCGACAGCACGCTCCAGGACGTCGCCGCGCAGCTCAATCAGGTCAGCGGCGTTGCGGCCTCGATCAACAGCCAGGGCCAATTGACGATTCAAAGCACGGGCCCCAACCAGCAGATCGCATTTGGCCAGGATAGCAGCGGCTTTCTGGCCGCAATCGGCATCAACACGTTTTTCAGCGGTACCAACGCATTCGATCTGGGCGTCAGTCAGGTCGTCGTCAACGATCCCGGCAAGTTCGCGGCCAGCCAGGGTGGCGTCGGCCAGGATACCGACAACGCCGTTCAGTTGGCCGGTTTTCTCAATACTCCATTGGCGTCGCAAAACGGCGACTCGATTTCCGATCTGCACAGCAATTTGGTGAATGCAACGTCGCAGGCGGCGGCGGTGGCTACCGCCAATGCGACCGGAGCGAGCACGCTTCAGGCGTCGCTGCAAAGTCAAAACACCGCCGTGAGCGGTGTCAGCATCGATGAAGAGACCATCAATTTGCTCACCTATCAGCGGACCTACGAGGCTTCGGCGAAATTCATCTCGGTGATCGACGACCTGCTCAATACGCTCGTCAATTTGTAAACGGCTCCAGGCAAATGCCATGTCCACCATTCTTCCCGTTCCTTCGACGCGCGTCAGCGATCTGACGGTCAGCCAGCGGCTGGTCAGTCAGTTGGAGAGCGACCAGACCGATCTGGTCAATTTGGAAACGCAAATCAGTTCCGGCCAGGCGATTTCGCTGCCCAGTGACAATCCGGCCGCCGCGCAGCGCGCCTTGCAGCTCAAGCAGGTCATCGCGCAAAACACGCAATATCAAACCAACGTCACGTCGAATCAGGCGTTTCTGTCGACGACCGACTCGACCCTGTCGAGCATTTTCGCGGCGATCAACAACATTAAGAGTGTGGCGCTTTCGGTCTCGGGCAGCACCGCGACGGACGCCCAACGCCAGGCCGCGGCCCAGCAGGTTTCGCAGACCGTTACTCAGTTGATGGACATCGGAAATCAGCAGTTCGACGGCCGGTATCTGTTCGGCGGCTCCGACACTTCCAGGCCGCCATTCAGTCTCAACAACGGTTACGTCCAATACAACGGCAACGAAAATTCCCTCTCGAGCTTCGATGACATCAACCAGTTGTTTTCCACCAACGTCGATGGCAACTCGGTGTTCGGAGCGCTATCGCCCGGCGTTCAGGGCAGCACCGATCTTAATCCGGTGGTTACCGCGGACACACCCTTGGCCGACCTGAACGGCGGCAAAGGGGTTGCCGCCGGCAGCATCACGCTCAGCGACAATACCGGCTCCAGCACCGTCGATCTCAGCGGGGCCGCGACGGTCGGCGACGTCGCTCAGTTGATCGAAAAGAATCCGCCGCCCGGTCGGCAAGTCACGGTCGACATCACGTCGACCGGACTAACCGTGTCGCTGGACGCGGCCGGCGGCGGTGCGCTGTCGATCAACGAAGTCGGTAACGGCACAACCGCCGCCGATCTCGGAATTCGCCAAACCGTCGGCGTCGGAACGCAAGTCGTCGGCACCGACCTCAATCCGCAGTTGACGCTGACCACGCCGCTCAATGACATCCTGGGAGCGCGAGCCGGTGCGCGAAATTGTCTCGCCAGGCACGAACAACGACTTGCAAATCACGGCCACGCAGCCCGGTTCGCCAGTTCAACGGCATAACCGTTTCGTTCGTCAACAATCCGGCCATTAGTGAAGGCCACGAGACCGTGGCCTACGACGCGAACAACAAAACGCTGACGTTTCAAATCGCCGCAGGCTTTACCAATGCCAACGATATCGTTCGCACCTTGAATACTGACCCGACCGCAGGCGCCGCTTTTCAAGCCGCGTTGGTGCCCGAGGACACCACCAATCCTCAGATCGCAGGCGAGGGGCTCATCGATCCCACCGCCACCGCGGTTACCAGCGGCGGCAGCGGACAGGCGTTGGATACCTCCGGGCTGCAAATCGGATCGGGCGGCAATACCTACAACATCAGCTTTGCCGGCGACAAGACGGTTCAAGATGTGCTCAACGCGATCAACGGCTCGGGGGCCGGAGTCGTCGGCATCGATCAACTCTCAAGGCACCGGCCTGGACATTCGCTCGACCCTCAGCGGCGCCAATTTCTCGGTCGGCGAAAACGGCGGCACCACGGCCGCCCAACTCGGAGTTCGATCGTTGACAGCCGCCACGGCGCTGAGCGATCTCAATCTGGGGCTCGGCGTCAATCCGATCGGCAACGGCACGGCCGACTTCGTGATCGATCGCCCCGACGGTTCGCAATTGTCGGTTTCCCTGACCGGTGCCCAAACCGTCGGCGATGTCCTGAATCTGATCAACGACGACCCGAACAACCAGAATCCGCTCGACAAGGTTACGGCCCAGCTCTCCACCGTCGGTAACGGAATCGAGCTCACGACCGCCAGTACCGGCGGCGGCACGTTTCAAGTCGTCGAACAAAACGCGAGTCAGGTTGCCCAAGAGTTAGGATTGGTCCCGGCCGGAAGCACGACGAGCGCCCCGGCGACGGTTTCCGCTGTCGGTGGCGACCTCAGCGGGACGGATCCGAATCCGCAAGAAGTTTCCGGCGTGTTCGACACCCTGTTGCGGCTCCAGCAAGCTCTCACGACCGACGACCAGCCCGAAATTCAGCGCACCACCGCGCTATTGGATACGGACAGCAGCCGTGTCAGCCTGGCCCAAAGCGAGTTGGGTGTCCGAGAGCAAGGGTTGTCCACCACCCAGGCCAACTTGCAGAACAATGCAACCACCTTGCAAGGGCAGCTATCGCAAAACTTGGACGTCGACCTGACTCAAGCGATTTCTGACCTGACCTCCAGGCAAACGGCGTTCCAGGCGGCACTGCAAACGACGGCCATCATTTCCAAGTTGACGCTACTGAATTACCTGTAGCGGCGAAGGTTTTCCTCGCTCAGTGGGCCGAGCGAAGCCGATAAGCGATATGAGTTCATCAAGGAAGATAGGCGGTGCGGCATGGATATTCAAACTACGCGATTTGCCACTGTCGCGATCGAGGCCGACGACATTCTCCATTTCCCCGAGGGTTTAGCGGGTCTAGAGGATTGCCACCATTGGGTCTTGCTGGCCGACGCTCAAAACGACGCGCTCGGCTGGCTGCAAAGCACCTCGCGGCCGGAAATCGCCTTGGCCGTAGTAACGCCCCGGCGTTTCGTTCCCGATTATCAGGTGCGCGTCGCTCGGGCCGAGTTGGCGCCGCTTGACATTCTGCACGTTCAGGATGCCAAGGTGCTGGTTATCGTCGGCAAAAATGAACGCTCGATTACGTTGAATTTGAAAGCCCCGCTGGTTATCAATCTCGATCGCCGCTTGGGCCGCCAGATCGTCGCCAATAACGACTATCCGGTCCAATTCGAGCTGTCGAGCGAACCGAATCTGCTAAAAAGAACCGCCTGAGCCCCGCCGTATCGCCGACATACCGCTTGCGTGACCGCCTGCCGTAATACGATTGCCTTTATCCGGCTTCCGCCGGAAACCTGCCCGCAACAAACCAACCCCAACCTATTCCGCTCCAGTGCCGGCCCCCGCCCGAGCACGGACCGCGGAGAACTTGCCAGAGAGCTACGCCACTTTCTGGACAGCCAACGAGTCGGCATGTGCCGGCTTACGAAGGAAGGAGCCAACGATGCTTGTCCTGTCGAGACAGCGCGACGAAAGCATCATGATTGGCGACAACATCGTCGTCACAATCGTCGACATCCGAGGGGATAAGGTCCGGCTGGGCATCAACGCACCCACCGAGATCCCCGTGCATCGGCAAGAAGTGTACGAGGCGATCCAGCGAGAGAATGTTCGCGCCAGCCGACTGGAGCCCAAAGACACTCGAAGCCTGGGAAAACCCGCCCCCGGGCCCGGCCGGCCGGTCAAAGAAGGCTGAAACTTCGGTCCGCATTTCGCTCCAGGAATTACAACCGCTGCGGTCAGAAAAGTCCCTACCGGCGCGGTGATTGGTGTCCAAAAAAACAGCTCAGGCTGGAAAATACACCCAAATTACCTAAAGCACTCAAAACACGAGGCCGATAGTTTCTTTTAGTCGATCGCAAAATGGTTCGGCAGCGAAGTTGCCCTTGGGCCCGATCCGAGGATGACAGCTCAATCGGGCCAGCGAAGCGGAAGTCGCAGGCCTCTCGTGGCGACACCGTAGAAAGCTCCGATTCCGTCGGAAGTCAGCTGCGGTGGAGCGAGCGACAGGGTGTCAACGCAGATCATGCTGAGTGAATTTTGACGTTAACGATTCTCCAACCGCACAAGTACAAGCCGAGTCCGGAGCCAACGACTCCCCTAATTCCGGCAAGGCTTGCAACCATCACTATTTAGAAATCTGGAGGGGTGTCCGGCATGACTGTAATTAATACCAACGTCAGTTCGCTTATTGCTCAGACCAATCTGGCGAGAGCGAACGACTCATTGAATACCGCGCTCACCCGATTGAGCACCGGTTTGAAGATCAACAGCGGTGCAGACGATCCGGCCGGTTTGATCGCGACGCAGGACTTGCAGTCGGACATCATCGGCGTGAATGCCGGTATCAGCAACAGCCAGCAGGCCAACTCGGTCATCGCCACCGCCGATAGCGCGTTGAGTCAGGTCAGCACGCTGCTCGACAACATTCGCGGACTGGTCTCACAGTCGGCCAATACAGGCGCCCTCAGCCAGGCCCAGATCCAAGCCAATCAGCTGCAAGTCGACTCGTCCTTGCAAGCCATCGATCAGATCGCCAACTCCACGACCTTCGGCGGCCAGAAACTGCTCGACGGCAGCCTGAACTTCGTCACCACCTCGGCCGGCGCCGCCACCACGGCCGCCACCGGCACGGTGGGCGGCCAGGCCGCTGTCGCGGCCACGGGCACTGTCGGCTCAGGTACCTCGGCGGTGACGGTCACGGCCAAGTCCGGGGGAACCGCCGACAACTCCTATAAAGTGCAGATTCAAGCCACGGCGAGCGGTGCGGGCAGCGCCGGCGCCGCCGTCACGGTGGCCTTCAGCGGCGCCACCTCAGGTGGAATTACGGTTACCGTGGCCTCCGGTTCGACGGCCACCGCGGCAGATGTTGCTTCCGCAATCAATGCCAATACGGCTGCTTCCGCGGTCTTTACCGCTGCGGGTGGAGCTGGCAACGTCGCGACCGCGACTTCGGGCACAACTTCCGGCGGACTGGATAGCAACCAGGTTACCCTCACCGCCGTCACCAAGGGGACCGCTTACAACGGCGCGACCGTGACGCTGGTCTCGGGTGCCGCTACCGGCGCGGAAACCGCCGCCTACAACGCTTCGACCAACACCGTGTCGCTCGGCATCACCAGCGGTGTGTCCACTGCCGCCGACATCACCAGCGCGATCAACGCCACGACCGCGGTGGCCGCAATTTTCACCGCAACCGGGACCGGCACCGGCACGCTGATTGCCGGCGTCAATGCGGACGTCACGACCGGCGGCACCTCGGTGAACAATCTCCGCAACCTGCAAGTCAACCAGGCCAACTTCGGCACCGCAAGCTCGGTGAACGTGGCCGTCAAGCTCGACGCCCAGGCCACCCAGGGTCAGCTGACTTACTCCGGCGGTTCTTTGACGTCGAGCCTGGTGCTGCAAGTCGGCGGCAGCAACGGCTATAACGTGTTCAACTTTGCCAGCGGAGCCACGGTCGGGCAGATTCAGTCTGCAATCAATGCGGTTTCCGATTCGACCGGCGTGACCGCGAGTGTCAGCGGCGGCAATCTGACGTTCAGTTCGCAGAACTACGGTTCGCAGAATTTCGTCTCGGTGCAGGCCTTGAGCGGCAGTTTCAGCACCGTCGACAGCAGCAACGCCGTCTCGACGCGCAGCACCGGCACTGACGTGTCGGCCAGCATCAACGGCATCCAAGCGACCGGCAACGGATTGCAAGTTTCGCTCGACACGTCCACGTTGAACCTCAACTTCTCGGTGGCCAGCTCGCTGACCAGCGGATCCAGTTTCAACTTCGCCATCACCGGTGGCGGCGCACAATTCCAGCTCGGCCCGGACGTCAACTCGACCGAACAGGCTCGCCTGGGAATTCAGAGCGTCAGCACGGCCAACTTGGGAGGTGCCGACGGCACGCTCTACGAGTTGCAATCCGGCGGCGACAAGTCGTTGAGCAACGACGTGACCGGGGCCGCCAACGTCATCAACGAGGTCATCGACCAGGTCACCAGCCTGCAAGGCCGACTCGGTGCTTTCCAGCAGACGACCCTGCAAACGAACATCAACACGTTGCAGGACACGCTTGCCAATCTGACCAGCGCCCAAAGCAATATCCAGGACGCTGACTTCGCGGTCGAAAGTGCGAACCTGACGCGAGCCCAAATTCTGGTTCAGTCCGGTACCTCGGTGTCGTCGATCGCCAACCACAACCCCGAAAACGTGTTGAACCTGCTCAAGTAAGCGGCCACTTAGGCCAACGCTAGCAACGGCACCGCCGGCCTTACCATCTGGGTAAGGCCGGCGGTTTTTTTGTCGGTCCCCGGTGGCAGCCCGGCCGATTGATGGATCGAAGCGGCACATCGATAAGTCCCGATTGCAGCGGCAGTAACGAAAGCAGCGGTTTTTCCCACAGTGACCTGCCGCGGCCAGCCGAACAAGGACGAAGAGGTTCCCCCAGGCTTCGGGGGTAGATTTCGTCCTGACGCAGGCTCTCGGTTTCCATGGCTCACGATGAACCGCTGGCGGCTGCCCGGCAACTGACTTCGCAAGGCGAGCTCGCGGCCGCTGCTGAAATTTGCGGACAAGTGCTACGCGCATTCGGCGGATCATGTGCCGGCGATTTGCCAACTCGCCAAGATAGCCCGCAGGGCCGGCAATCTACCGGCCGCCGAGCGCTTGTTGCAACATGCGTTGTCTCACTCCAGTGGCCTGGGCCCGGCTGAACTGTGGCTACAGCTGGCAGCCACGCTGCGCGAAGCGCATCGACTTCGCGAAGCGGCGCAAGCCTGCCATCAGGCCGCCCTGGCCAATCCGAAGTTGGTGGCCGCATGGATCAACCTGGCGGCCCTCCATTGCGAGTTGCGGCAGTGGTCGCAGGCCGAACGATTCGGGCGCCGGGCCCTCGAACTGGCTCCGGATTCCGAGCCGGCACTGATCAATTTCAGCGAGGCGCTCTACCAGCGGGGAGATGTCGCCGGCCAGACCGCATGCCTTGAGCGGGCCGTTGGCCTGCATCCCGAGTCGGCCCAGGCACATTGGAACCTGGCTCGTGCTCGGCTGCTGCAAGGCGATTTCGGACGCGGCTGGGACCACTTCGAATGGCGCGATTGAGCGGGCCAGGTCGTGCTCGATGCGTATCCCTATCCCCGCTGGAGCGGAGAACCGCTGGTCGACGCCGTGTTGCTCGTTCATGGCGAACAAGGAGTCGGCGACGAGATCCTGTTCGCGACCTGCTACGAACACTTGCTTGACCGCGCTGCACACTGCGTGCTGATCTGCGATCCACGTTTGGCGCCGCTGTTCCGTCGATCGTTTCCTGAAGCCGACGTGATCGGGTACGAGCGGCGCAAGGATCATCAGCCGGCGCCGCTCTCCAGAACGGTCGATTGGCAGGTTCCCGCCGGCAGCGTACCCCGATTCTTTCGCCGCCGAGCTGACGACTTTCCGCGGCGTCGGCAGTTCCTCCATACGGATCCCCAACTCGCCCAAGAGTGGCGCAATCGACTCGCCGCGTTGGGGGGGGCGATGCGTGTCGGAATCTCATCGCGCGCCGGCGGCCAACCCGCCGAACACCACCGGCGCTCGACCAACCTCGCAGATTGGCAGCCGCTATTGGCGGTCCCGGGCGTGCGGTGGATCAACCTGCAGTACGGCGACACGAGCCAAGAGTGCGCTTGGGCGAAAACGGAACTGGGCATCACCATTCACGATTGGGCCGACGGCGATCCGCTGATCGACTTGGACGGCTTTGCGGCCCGGCTGGCGGCGCTGGATTTGGTGATTTCCGTCGGCAACGCCACCGTCCACCTGGCCGGTGCCTTGGGAGTGACAACCTGGGCGATCTTGCCGCAGACACCGAATTGGCGGTGGGGGTTGCAGGGAGAACAATCCCTCTGGTACGCCAGTGTGCGCCTGGTGCGGCAGGCTGCCGAAGGTCTGTGGGAGCCGGTGTTTCAGAAAGTAGCCCAGGATTTACAAGCCTTGCTGGCGGGCCGTGGTGGTCCCCCGGCCGGCGCAGCGGCGCCGACACGAGCATCCGCGCTCGCGGCTGGCAACCCGCTGCCGGGCGTCGCACCGCCGCCTGTGTCCGCCGAGATTGCCGACATGCAGGCTGCACTGCGGCAGGCCATTGCCCACTTCGACGCGGGGCGCTTTGAGCAGTCCGAGATGCTGTGCCGTGCGGTGCTTTGCTTGGCGCCCCGTCAGATTCGCGGACTGCATTTGATGGCCCGGCTATGTCGGCGAAACGGGCGTACGCAATTGGCGCTCGATATGATCCGTCGTGCGCTGGCGGTTCAACAGCGTCCCGAACTCCGCCACGAATTGTGCCTGATCCTGGCCGACCTGGGGTGCAGCGACGCGGCTCGGGCACCGTTCGAGCGCACGCTCCGCGGCGATCCTGGCACTTCGCCGGCACCACTGACTTCGAACCGCCCCGTCCCCGACGCGTTGCCGCGGTCGACCGAGCCTGGCGGGGCGGAGTTCTGGATCCAGCTGGGTTTCGCCCTGCGCTCCGCCGATCGCCTGCCCGAAGCGGCCCAAGCCTATCATCAGGCTGTCGTCGCTGGCCCCCATTTGGCTGCCGCATGGAACAATCTCGCAGCCGTCCATTGCGAACTGCAGCATTGGTCGCAAGCCGAAGTCTATGCGCGCCGGGCTCTCGAACTGGCCCCGAATTCCGAGCAGGCATTGATCAACCTCGGTGAGGCCTTGCACAACCGCGGCGACTTCGCAGGCCAAATGGCCGCGCTGGAACGGGCGGTTCGGCTGCATCCCGAGTCGGCGATCGGCCACTGGAACCTGTCGCAGGCAATGTTGCTGCAAGCAGATTATTCCGGCGGCTGGGACCATTACGAATGGCGCGAGCGGGCCGGACAGGTCGCGATCGATGCCTATCCCTTTCCGCGCTGGCAGGGAGAGCCGCTCGACGGTGCGCTGACTGCTCGTTCACGGTGAACAAGGAGTCGGCGACGAGATTTTTTTTGCGTCCTGTTATGATGCGCTACTGGATCGCGCCGCGCATTGCGTGCTGGTTTGCGATACGCGTCTGGCTCCGCTCTTTCGCCGCTCGTTTCCCGAAGCCAGCGTCATCGGTTACGAGCGCCGCAAAGATCATCGTCCCGTGCCGCTGTCCAGGCCGGTCGATTGGCAAGTCCCCGCCGGCAGCGTGCCCCGCTTTCTTCGCCGGGCGGCCGAAGACTTTCCCCGGCGCCGGCAGTTTCTGCATGCGGACGCGGCGCTCGTCGAGCAATGGCGCGACCGCTTTCAATCGCTCAGCGGCACGCTGCGCGTGGGTGTCTCGTGGCGCGGCGGCGGCCAGCCCGGCGAACACCGCAAACGTTCGATCAACCTCGCCCAGTGGAAACCGCTGCTCGACATTGCGGGGATCGACTGGATCAACCTCCAGTATGGCGAGACGAGTGAAGAGCGATCCTGGGCCGAGTCGCAGCTCGGTGTGACGATTCACGATTGGCCCGAAGGAGATCCGCTAATCGACCTGGACGCCTTCGCGGCGCGGGTTGCGGCGCTCGACCTGGTGATCTCGGTCGACAACGCCACCGTTCATCTGGCGGGCGCTCTCGGCGTGCCCACCTGGGTAATCTTGCCGCAAATTCCGAATTGGCGCTGGGCAACCTCGGGTGAGAATTCGGTCTGGTACGCCAGCGCCCGCCTCATTCGGCAAACCACGGCCGGCACCTGGCGACCCGTACTCCAGCGACTTGCCGGGGAATTACCGACGTGGGTTAATACTCACCTCGGTCACGAGCGGTCCGCGGCGCTTGCGGTGCGCAGTACCGCCGATGTCTCGCTGGGGAATTGTCCTGCGCCGCTGGTTTCGGCGGAGATCACCGACGCGCAAGCCACCTTGCGACAAGCAATTGCCCATTTCGAGGCGGGACGATTCGAGCAGTCCGAGGCCCTCTGCCGCGCGGTGCTTTGTTTGGCGCCCCGGCAGGTTCGCGGACTGCATTTGATGGCGCAATTGTGCCGCCGCAGCGGACGCAGGCCACAGGCGCTCGACACGATCCGCCGCGCTGGCGATTCAGCAGCGGCCGGAGCTGTGCCACGAGTTGGGGCTGATCCTGGCCGACTTGGGTCGCGGCGACGAAAGCCGTGCGCAGTTCGAGCGCGCTCTGCGCATCGATCCTGGCTTTTCGCCCGCACGACACGCTCCGATCCAGTCTCCCGCAAACATTCGGCCGCCGATCGCACTTCCAGGTCCGCTCGAGCAATCGGTTTCCACGTTCAACTCCGCTTCGAAATAGGCCCCCGCGCATGACGACGATCGACCCCTCATTCGGCTCGGCCGTGACGCTCTACGACGGCGGTCAAAAGGAGCAGGCAGCCCAGATTTGCCACTCGATTTTGGCGGCCGACGCCCGGCACCTCGATAGCCTGCGGATGCTGGGGGTCATCGCTCGCGACGCGCAGCGATACGACGAGTCGCTGGAATGGCTCGAACGTGCGTTGGGCCACGCTGCGGAAGACCCGATCTTATGGTTCGAGCATGGCACGACACTGTACCAGCAGGGCCAGCTCGATCGGGCCGCCCAGGATTACCAGCGCGCATTGCGCGAAAGCCCGATTTTTACGAATCCGCTCTGAACATGGGTGCCATTCTGGAGCAGCAGGTGCGCTTCGACCAGGCTCTGACCTGGGCTCAACGGGCCATTCGGCTTCGCCCGACGTGTCCCAAGGCGCATTACAACCTGGGAAACATTTATCGCTCGATGGGAAAACTGGCGCCGGCCGCTCTTGCCTACCAGGCGTCGTTGCGCATCGACCCCAACAATGCGAAAGCACACTGGAACCTTGCGCACACCTACTTGTTGCAAGGCGATTTCGAGCGCGCCTGGCCGGAGCACGAGTGGCGTCAAGAGGCCGGCGAAGTGTTCTTCGATCGCCACACGCAGCCCCGCTGGGACGGATCGCCCTTGGCCGGCAAGACGTTGTTGGTCCATGCCGAGCAAGGCATCGGCGACGAGGTGATGTTTGCCTCGTGTTACTCGGAGCTGATCGCCCAGGCCCAGCGCTGTTTCTTCGTCTGCGATCCGCGGCTTGAGACGCTTTTGAAGCGATCGTTTCCGCAAGCCACGGTGTTCGGCCATCGACGCGTTCGCGATTGGGTGCCCCTGACGATTTCCGAGCACGTCGATTGGCAAATTCCGGCCGGCAGCGTTCCGTTGTACTTGCGGCGGAAAGCGGCTGATTTTCCCAGCCGCGAAAAATACTTTTCGGCCGATCCGTCCGGCACCCGCCGCTGGCAGCAGCGATTCGCCGAACTCGGCGCCGGTCTGAAGATCGGAATTTCGTGGCGTGCCGGCGGCAGGCCCAGCGAGCGCCAAAAGCGAACGACCGCACTCGCCGAGTGGCGGGAGCTGTTCGACCTGGCGGGAATTCAATGGATCAACTTGCAATATGGCGACACGATCGACGAGTTGGAGTACGCCCGGCAAGAACTCGGAGTGCAAATCCACGACTTTGCCGAGGGCGATCCGCTCATCGACTTGGACGAGTTTGCCGCCAAGCTCACGGCGCTCGATCTGGTGGTTTCGGTCGGCAATGCTACCGTTCACATGGCGGGTGCGTTGGGAGTGCCGGCTTGGGCCATTTTGCCGCCGGTGCCGGGT
The DNA here is from genome assembly GCA_963793635.1 of uncultured Planctomycetaceae bacterium. Classification (GTDB taxonomy): domain Bacteria; phylum Planctomycetota; class Planctomycetia; order Pirellulales; family PALSA-1355; genus CAWCAX01. The sequence continues at coordinate 286,887 of CAWCAX010000004.1, read as the reverse complement.
TGGCGCTGGCAGATCGCGGGCTCGACGAGTCCTTGGTATTCCAGTGTTCGGCTTTATCGACAGCGCACCGCCGACGGCTGGGAGGCCGTTTTCCGGCAACTGCGGATCGATCTGATGGCGAAAATGCGCGCGCCGGCCTCGCGCGGCCCGAGACATTCCGAGTCGGGTCCTCGAACGGCCGGCGACCGGCGCGGGTTTCGCCGCGCGGGAGTCGCGGTTCAGTCGCTCCGATGTGGCAGGCCGCCCTCGACGCGGCGGAGTTCTCCGAGCTGGCGGTGCCCGCCGCCCTGGCCAAGGCGCTGGAGCACCATCGCTCGGGCGAACTGGCTCGGGCCGAACAAATTTACCGTGAAATACTCAATCACTTACCGCGGAACATCGAAGCCCAGCGACTCCTGGGAATGCTCGCCCGTCAGACCGGAAGGCTCCCCTTGGCGCTCAGTTCGCTGCGACGCGCACTGTCCGCCGGCGACGAATTACCCGATACGAGCCTGCACCTGGCCGGCTGCCTGCGCGACGCGGGCCGGCTGGACGAGGCTCTCGCGGCCTACCAAGAGGCGGTTCGCCGGTTTCCCGATCTCGCGGAAGCACGGCTTGGGCTGGGCAAGACGCTGGCTCAACTTTATCGGCCCGACGAAGCGCTCGTCGAACTGCGCGAGGCCATTCGTCTGGACGATGCGGTGCCCGAAGCACATCACGCGGTCGCCCGGTTGCTGTTGGACGACGGTGCGACGCTCGACGCGATCGCGGCCTGCGACAGGGCTTTGACCATTCGACCGGATTACGTCTTGGCCCATTGCACTCGGGCCTCCGCCTTGGAGCAGGCTGGCCGCATTCCGGATGCCGCCGCCGCGCTCGAGGCCGCACTAGCCTACGACGAAAAGAATCTGGCGATTCAGTTGATGCTGGCCAGGATGCAACACGCGCAAGGTCGGCTGGCCGAGGCCGAGAGAATGTATCGCCGCGCCTTGGCTGCCGATGATCGAAACCTTGTGGCGATCAACAACCTGGGTCTTGTCTTGCAGGAGCAGGGCCAGCCCGCCGCAGCTCGGCAAATGTACGATCGAGTCTTGAAGTGCGATGCGAACTTCGCCCCGGCGCACATGAACCGTGCGCTCGTCTGCCTGGAACAAGGCCAACTCCAGGAGGGCTGGAACGACTATCGTTGGCGCTGGCATTGCCCGGACAGCGCGCGCCGCGCGATTGCTTTGCGCAACCTCTGTGGGACGGTTCGTCGCTTGCCGGTCGAACCATCCTGGTGCATGGCGAGCAATCGATCGAGCAGGAGATCGTGTTCGGCACTTGCCTGCCAGACCTGCTGGCCCGAGCCCGGCAAGTGGTGATCCTCTGCGACCCGCGATTGAGGGGACTGCTGGCCCGTTCGTTTCCCGCCGCCAAGGTGTTCGCCGTGGCGCGCGGTTGCGAGCACCTGTGCCGGCTGCCGCAGGGCCTGGCCATCGACGTCCAGGTTCCGGCGGGAGACCTGCCAGGCCATTTGCGGCCGACGCTCGACCATTTTCCAACTCGATCGAGCTACCTGTTGGCCGATCCGTTGCGCACGGCAGCTTGGCGCCGCCGGCTGGCGCAACTCGGCTCGGGTCCCAGCGTCGGCGTTGCCTGGCGGGTTGGCCAATCGCCGCTCGACCGCGTCCGCCGTTGGGTCTCCCTGGCCCACTGGCAGCCGATGTTGGCCGGCTCGCGAGCCGCAATTCGTCTCGTTGCAATCGGGCGACTGCAACCAGGAACTTGCCGAATGCAGGCAAGCCGGTGCCCAAGTGCATACGTTCGAAGGCGGACAGGGCATGGCGGACCTGGACGACCTGGCTGCCCTGATAGCGGCCTTGGATCTCGTCGTGGCCGTCGGCGATGTGAACTTGCATCTGGCCGCGGCATTGGGAACTCCGGCTTGGGGCTTGTTCCCTCCCCGGGAGCGGTGGCCCTGGCTCATCCAGCACGACCGTATCGCCTGGTATCCAGAAGTCCGAGTATTCCGGCCGCAGGACGAGGGGGACTGGTCCGATCTGTTCGAACGCTTGCAACCGGAATTTCTCAATCTGCTCGCAAGTGCCCGCCGAAAAAGAATCGAAGAGGTGCAATCTCTGCGTAATCGATAGCGATGTAGGCATCGACCTTCATTCCGGCGGTCTAACGCATGTCGTCAATCCCGTCCACCGTCGGAAGCACTGGGAGCAGTGCCTCGACGGCTCAACAGGTCGTCCCGTTATCGTCGACGAATTTCGGCACGATTTCATCGAGCACGGGCCTGATCTCCGGACTGAATATTCAAAACACGGTCAATGCGCTGCTGGCCATCGAGGCTGTGCCCCGCAATAACCTGACCACCGAAAACACTACGCTGCAGAGCCAGCAAACAGCCTATACGACGCTCGAGGCCTATTTGTCTTCGCTCGAGTCGACGTCCAACGGACTGACGTCGACCGGTTTATACACCACTCAGAGTTTGACCAGCAGTAACAGCAGCGCACTGACGGCGACCTCGACCGGCGCTGTTGCGCCCGGAACCTACCAGTACACTCCGCTGCGTCAGACCCAGGCCCAACAATACAGCAGCTCCAAGTTTGCTAGTACCACGGCTCCCGTCGGAGTCGGGTCGGTCACGATCCAGTACGGCGGATTCATCAATAATGGCGTCAGCCTCGATCTGCTCAATCAGGGTCAAGGTATCACGCCCGGTTCGATTCAAATCACCGACCGCAGCGGCGCCACGGCCACCATCGACCTGAGTCAGGCCCGCACGGTTGACGACGTCATCAACGATATCAACAGCAATACGTCGATCCATGTCACCGCGAGCGCCGTTGGCAACTCTTTTCAGCTAACCGACAACACCGGCGCCACGGCGAGTAATCTCAAAGTGAGCGAAGTCAACGGCGGCACCACGGCCGCCTCGCTCGGACTGGCGGGCATCAACGCCAACGGCAACCAGGCCACGGGGTCGACGGTCCTCTCGCTGTTCGACGACTTGCCGCTTTCGCAACTGAACCAGGGCGTGGGTGTCCAGTTCGACAATGCCTTGCCCGATCTGAAGGTGAATTTCCAGGACGGCACCAGCACGACCGTCGATTTCAACCAGTTGCCGACCGTCGGCACATTGGCCCAGGGCACTACCCAGGCCGCGAACGGTGTGAATGCCGGCGTGACTTTTTCAGCGGTCAACGCGGGTTCGGCCTATGCGGGCGTGTCCGTCGAATTTCAGAATGACAATGCCATCACCGCCGGCAATGAGACCGTCACCTACGACGCCACCAACAAGGTTTTGAAATTCGAGATCAGTGCCGGACACACCACGGCCAACAACATTATCAATGCCGTCAAGAACAACTCGACGGTCAGCGCGCTGTTCACGGCGAGCACGGCGTCTGGCGGCAATGGCAATGGCCTGGTGAGCGTGTCCGACACTACGATCACGACCGGCCCCCAGTCCACCGCGACCACCTCGGCGCTGACGGCCAACGCCAAAATCGCGTTCACGGCGGTCCAAGGCGGCTCGGCATATGACGGCGTGGCGATCAATTTCGTCAATAATCCGGCGATCACGGCCGGCAACGAGACGGTCGCTTACGATGCCACGAATAAATCGCTGACATTCCAGATCGCCGCCGGCGCCACCACGGCCAACGACGTGATCAACGCCCTGAATAACGACCCCACCGCCAGCCAGGTCTTCAAGGCCGCCGTGGCCCCCGGTTCCAACGGAACCGGCCTGGTGAGCACCGGCGACACCGCCACGACGTCCGGCGGCGCGATCGTCGAGCCGACGTCCGGCACCACCGAAACCACGCTCGGCGACGTGCTCGCCGCGCTCAACGCCGCAGCGCCCGGCAAGCTCGGAGCCTCGCTTTCGCCGGACGGCCAGAGCATCCAACTCACCGACTTGACGACCCCCAATGGCGGCACGTTCTCGGTCAGCGATTTGAACAATTCGCTGGCCGCCGAAGATCTTGGGCTGAACGTCACGGCCAGCGGCAACACGATTACCAGCGCCCCGCTGCTGGCCGGCCTGAAAAGCAGCCTGCTGCGAGACCTGAACGGCGGGCAAGGACTCGGGCAGCTCGGCTCGATCGAACTCACCAATCGCGCCGGAGTCTCGGCTTCCGTCGACCTGTCGCAGGCCCAAACCGTCGACGACGTAATCGCGGATATCAACGACGCCGCTCTGGGCATCGTCGCCTCCGTGAACGCCGCCCGCGACGGCATTCAGTTGACCGACACGACCGGTTCGACCAACAGCAACCTGATCGTGGCCAACGCTGATTCGACCGATTCCGCCGACAAGCTGAACATCACGACCAATGCCGCCACGACCAGCGTCAATAGCGGCAATCTGAACCTGCAAACCGTCAGCGAAAATACCACGCTGGCCAGCCTGAACGGCGGGCAGGGAGTCGCGCAGGGGTTCTTTTCCGTCACCGATTCCAACGGTGCGACCGTGCGGGTGAACATCGGCAAAAATCAACAGACCATCGGCGATGTGATCACATCCATCAATAGCCTCGGCCTGGGCGTCACGGCCGGGCTGAACAGCGCGGGCAACGGCATTTTGCTCACCGATACGGCCGGCGGCGGCGGCACCCTCAAGGTGACCGAGGGCAACAGCACTACCGCCGCTGACCTGCACCTACTGGCCGCGGCCACCACCAACGCGGGCACCCAGACCATCAACGGCAGCACGGCCGCCACGATCACCACCACGTCGACCGACACCATCCAGACCCTAATCAATAAGATCAACGCCGCCGGGGCCGGTGTCACGGCGGCGCTGTTCAGCGACGGCTCGTCGGTCAAGCCCTATAGCTTGCAGCTCACCAGCCAGGTGGCCGGCCAGGTTGGTGAATTGCAGATCGACGCGTCAAGCCTGGGGCTGAATCTGAATCAAACCGTGGCCGGGCAGGACGCGCTGCTGCTGGTGAATACGCCGGGCAGCAGCGGAACGCTGGTCAGCAGTTCGTCCAACAATTTTACCAATGTGCTGGCCGGCGCCACGTTGACGGTCAATGGCACGTCGACGACTCCGGTGTCGATCACCGTCGCTTCGGATCCCACCCAATTGGTCGCCACGGTCCAGGCAATCGTTAACGAGTACAACAGCGTTCAGAGTGACATCCAAACGCTCACGGCCTATGACACCACGACGAATTCGGGCGGTACCCTCCAAGGCGACCCGACCGCGCTCGAGGTCCAGTCCCAATTGGCCAATCTGTTCACCAGCATCACGTCAGGATTCGGCGGCGTGCAATCGCTGGCCGATCTGGGGGTGACCGTCGGCCAGGACGGAAGCGCAACCCTCGATTCGTCGGTGCTGACCAGCAAATTCACCTCCGATCCGACCGACGTGCAGAATTTTCTGAGCACGGCCACAACGGGTATCTCCGCGCAGTTCAAGACCTTGCTCGACCAGTTGGCCGGCCCGAACAACTCGCTGCTCTCGAGCAAGACAGACTCCATCGCGACCCAAATTTCGAACAACACGACCAAGATCAATCAATACAACCAGACATTGAGCAGCGAACAAACGCGGCTGCTGGACGAGTTTTATGCGCAGGAATCGGTCCTCGCGCAGCTCCAAAGCGATCAGCAAACGGTCAGCGCGCTGGATCCGATTGCGCCCAGCGTTGGGCTATCGTCGTTGGCGTACGATCAAAACACTCTCGGCTAATCGTCAGGAACCAGGTCCGGCCGCTGAAATCGTCGGTGTCCGGCCGGGGCAGTTTACCGAAGGAGCTTCGCATGATTCCCAATCGCAGCGATTACCTACAGACCGAAGTCATGACGGCCACGCCCCAAAAGTTGCAACTGATGCTGATCGAAGCCGCGATCCGCAGCGCCAGCCAGGCCCGGATGCATTGGGCCAACCGACAAAACGACGCCGCATGCCTGGCGCTGCTTCGCAGCCAGGGCATCCTGACCGAGTTGCTCGTCACGCTGAATCCGCACTCCTCCGACCCCTTGGTAAGTCGGGTTGCGGCGACTTACCTTTTCGTGTACCGAACCTTGGTCAAGGCCAACCTCGAGCACAGCCAGGACCACTTGGACGCGGCCTTGCGCGTGCTGGAAGTCGAACGCGAGACCTGGCGGCAGATTTGCGAGAAACTCGGTTCGCGCAGCGGAGATTACGCGACCACCGGCACTGCTTCCTTTGTGGCATAGCACGCTGGCGCCAGCAGTTCCGTTCAACGTAATTGCCTCGTGCAGGTCGTCGCGGCCGGCTTCCATCGCAAAAAAAGTCGGCACAAACCCCCCGCGCGTCAAAATCGGAATATTTTCTCAGCGCTCGCGCCCCTGCGGTCCGATTTCATATCGACAGCGGCCGAACGCGCGAAATGCCGCGGGCCGCTCGGTACGACGTCGGCAGGCACCGGCCCGCTCGGCGAAATGCCGCTTTGAGTCTTCTCTCCCTCGATGGGAACCCTCGCCATGAGCATCGGCTACTCGCGCACCACGCCCAGCCCGCGATATCGAGAGCTTTTGACGCAGTACGAAAAAATGCACGTTCAGGGCGAGCAGTTCCACCACATTCCGGCCGAGAAAACCTTTGCCGGTCAGAGTTTGCCGCGCCACGCCAGGGCCATCAAAGCGCAGATCGACGCGCTCGGCGCCCGGACGATTCTCGATTATGGGTCGGGCAAGGGTCGTCAATATGAACCTCTAAGGGTCCAAGTCGACGACGGTCGCGAGTTCCCCTCGATCCCGGCCTATTGGGGTGTCGGCGCGGTGACTTGCTACGACCCGGGCTACGAGCCATTCCGCCGGATACCCCAGGGTCAGTTCGACGGGGTGATCTGCACCGACGTCCTGGAACATTGTCCCCAGGACGACTTGCCCTGGATCGTCGGCGAGCTATTCGGCTATGCCAGAAAATTCGTGTATGCCAACGTGGCCTGCTATCCGGCCGTGAAGCGGCTGTCCAACGGTGAGAACGCCCATTGCACGGTTCAATCGACCGCCTGGTGGGAGGCCTTGGTCACTAGCATCGCGGCGCAGCATCGCGCAGGTCCGTTTTCAATTCCATTTGGAGCGCTCCACGACGCTTCCCGACGGGCGTCAACAGCTTGCCGCCGACCTGTTGTCCGGTTGAACCGAGCCATTCAAAACACCCCCCGAGGCAAAACCATGCTGCGGATCTTCATTGGTTGGGACTCACGCTTTCCCGAACCGGCGGACGTGCTGCGCTACAGCCTGATCAAGCACTCCTCGATCCCGCTCGAGATCCGTTATCTCAAGCTCGATGATTTGAAACTCAATCGGACTCACGATCCGCTGGCCTCGACCGAGTTCACCTACTCGCGGTTCCTGGTGCCTCATCTTTGCGACTATCGCGGCAAGGCGGTCTTCATGGACAACGACATGCTGGCCCTGGGAGACGTCAAGCAGCTCGATCAGCTCGACATGGGCCCTTATGCGCTGCGGGTCGTCAAGCACGACTACGAACCGGCAAACACGGTGAAAATGTACGGTTGCGTGCAGACCTCCTACCCGCGGAAGAATTGGTCGAGCCTGATGATCATGGACTGCGCCAAGCTGCGACTATGGACGAAGGAAGTCGTCGAAACACAAACTGGCGCTTACCTGCACCGTTTTCAGGACATTGCCGACGACCGGATCGGCGAAATTCCCAAAACCTGGAATACGCTCGACTGGATGGACGACCACACCAAACTGATTCACTACACCAATGGCGGCCCCTGGTTCCCGCAATACGCAAACCACGCGCACGCCGATGTTTGGTACCAGTTGCGCGACGAAATGGAACGCGCCGCCCGTTCGGCCATCCGCATGCCACACCTGGCCGGGCGGCCGTCCACGGCAGCCAGCGCGCCTTCGGGCACGGGGCGTAACAACCCGGCTCGCCCGACAAGTCGCTCAACCAGTCGCTCCAGGCCTGCGCCCGGTGCTGCCAGTTGCCGGTCTGCTGGACGTAAGCGATTTGCCGGCACAGATGGTCTTGCGCCTCGTCGCTGCGAGCGGCGATGCTCTCTAACAGTCGAACCACCTCCGCCGCAAATTGCTCTCGATAGGCCCGCCAATTTCCGTCGACCGGCACCAGCGATCCGAAGCCGGCCAGCGTCTCCGGAAGCGCTGCCAAACGGCTGGTCACAACCCGCAGGCCTGCTGCCAGGGCCTCCATCGCGGCGATGCAAGACGTCTCGGCGAAGTGATTGGGATAGGCCAAAAGCGTCACGCTGCGCAGCGCTTGGGCCAGGTCGCTCTGGGGGAGCGAACCGACGTATTCGACGCCCGCGGTCGCCAGGCACCGCCGGTACAAGTGCCCATACTCGGCCGAGTCTTTGGCAGCCGGCACGCAATACACCTGCATGCTGGAAAATACCTGCAATTGGGTGCCCGGCACTGTCCGCCGCACGGCCGGAAACAGGTCCAAGAGCAAATCCAGACCCCGAAACGGCGTGCTGGTATAGGCCAGCACCGGCGGCCAGACCTTGGCGGCGGTCGCCTGAACCCCGTCGGCGAACAACTGCGCAAACGGCGGGCCAGGCGCATTGCGCAGCACTCGGCAGCGCGCCGGATCCGAATGCGAACCGCTCGAAATAGCATTGCTGTTGCCAATGGCTGACCAGCGCGAAGCCGTCGAACCGCTCGCGGACGTCGGCCGCATGTAGCTCTTGCATGGCCGGTTGATCGTGGGCATGCTGTGTCCACAAGATCAGTCGGGCCCGCGGCCTCATTGCGGAGCGAAGCCCACGCGCCGGCCTGGCCACGTTGAGCAGCACGACTGCATCGCACAGCGACAGCGCCGCCCGGGCCTCAGCGGAGGCGATCGCGAAATGGTTCACTCCGCCCACGGTGCCCGGCCGCCGGGTGCCGTTGAGCACATAGACCGCGTGCCCGAGGCAGGCGAGCTGTTTGGCCAAAAAGCACAAGGCCGATTGCGAACCTCCCAGCGGCTCGCTCAATGGACTTTCGACCGTGTAGTCCCAGGCGGCGAAATCGACGAACGCGATGCGCATTGAACGTGGTTGTACTCCCGGTCGTTTCGACCGTCGGGTTCAACGGGTTACACGCCGTGGCTTGAACAGGGTGCGGACATCGACGAAAGCCATCTCGGCCGCGCCGGGCCGCCTCGATGCCCGGATCCGTATCTTCGTAAACCAGGCATTTTCGCGCATCCACATGCAGCCGCCGGGCGGCCTCGAGAAACACGTCGGGAGCCGGTTTATGGTGCGGTACTTCCTCGGAGCAGACCACCGCGTCGAACCAGCCGGTCAGCCCGATTTGATTCAGGACCGCGTCCAAAATCGGCCGGGTCGCTCCGGTCGCCACGGCGATCGGCAAGCGGCCTCGATATTGCCGGGCAACCGCCACGACCGGCTCGACCGGGGTTATCTCGGTCAGTCGCCGTTCGAAGGCGGCTTCTTTCTCGTGGGCGATTTGCCGCGGTTCGGCCGAACTGCCGGCCTCGCCCACCAGCAACTCGGCAAGTGCCAGCGTGGGCCAACCGCCGAGCGCGTAGAAGCGATCCTCGGAGAATTGCAGGCCATAGCGCATCGCGGTATCGCGCCAGGCCTCGAAGTGCACCGGCATCGTGTCGGCCAGCGTTCCGTCGCAATCGAAAATAATGGCGTCGATCTCAGTCCCCTTCCCACTCGCGGTAGAAACGTGCCAGAAACTCCTGCATGAAGGCGTGCCGCTCGGCCGCCATTTGTCGAGCCGTTGCGGTCTGCATGCGGTCGGCCAACAGCAACAGCTTTTCGTAAAAATGATTGACCGTGGGCCCGCTGTTGCGCTTGTAGGCCGCGAACGAGTCGTGCCGCTCCGGCGCGATCGCCGGTTCGTAGAGGGCCCGCCCCTTATGGCCGCCGTAGGCGAAAGCCCGCGCGATGCCCACCGCGCCGATCGCGTCCAGACGATCCGCATCCTGGACGACTTGCCCCTCGATCGAGTGCATGGACGTCGCGACGCCGGCGCCTTTGAACGACAAATCGGCGATGATTTGCTCGATGTGGGCGATCGTCGGCTCGGCGACGGCGCAACCGGTCAGCCAGGCCCGCGCGGCCGCCGGTCCGGCGGTTTCGTCGCCACCGGCAAACTTCCAATCAGCGATGTCGTGCAGTAGCGCGGCCAGTTCGACGACCAGCAGTTCGGCCCCTTCGCGCATGGCCAGCCGGCGTGCCGTTTGCCACACGCGCCAAACGTGCCACCAGTCGTGCCCGGAGGTGTCTGTGCCGAGTTGTCGGCGCGCGTGTTCCGCGGTTCGCTGAATCAGGTCGACATCAGGCGGGGCGAATGACACGCCACAATTCTAGCGAAACCCACGCCCAGCGTCAGCCACAACCGGGCCAGGGCAACGGTTCATGGCAAGCGCATCGGTCCGTCCAGGAATTGCATCACGATTTCCGCACGCTCGCTTCGGCTGACCCTTTGGGCGCCGCGGGCCCCATCAGCCCTCCCGGTCCGCCGGGCCCAAAAATGCCGCCCAAGCCTTGGGTCACGTTTACCGACACATTGGTGGTCAGCATGTCCGCGCTATCGCCTGCCGTCAACGTCTGCGAGCCGCTGGTTCCGAATGTCACCAGGAACAAATTCGAAGCCAGCCCGCCAGGCAGCACGGTCGACAGCGGAACGATCTTGGCGGCCGTATCCGCACTGGTCAAGCTAATCTGGCCGGCAAAATCCGGAATCGGATTTCCATTGGCGTCCAGCACGTTGACCCGGACCACGACTGGCACGCCGAGCGGCGCATTCTGTGGAGCATCGATCGCCAGCGACGTGGGGACTTCGGCCGCCGTGACGGTTGTCGACGCCATACCGGTGATGGTGCTAGTCATGGTGTCGGTGACGGTTACCGACTGCGAACCGGTATTGGCGAACGTCACACTGAACGGATGAAAGCCGCGATCCGACAGCTGGAAGGCGTAGTTGGCCGGGACCGTGGCCCCCGTGTCGCTGCTGGTGAAGGCCACCGTGCCGGTATAGTTCGGCACCGGCCGGCCGTCGGCGCCCAGTGCGACGACGTATCCTTGAACCGGCACATCCGCCGGGACCGACGGCGGCAGGATCACCAAAAACTGCGTCGCCATCGGGGCCGGCACGACGGTGGTCGTGGCCGAGCCCGTTACCACGTCGTTGGCGTCTTCGACCGTAACGGTCTGCGGTCCGTCCGTTTCGAACGTTACCTGAAACGTGGTGTGGCCGTGGTCCGACGCCTGGAAGGTATAGCCCGCCGGGAGCGTGGCCAAGGGATCGTTGCTAACCGAAAACGTGACCGGGCCGGTGTAGTTCGGAACGATGTGGTTGTTGGCGTCCAAGGCCAGCACGGAAACCGTGGTCGGCACGCCGACCAGGCTGGTCGGCGGAATCCAGACTGCGAAGTGCGTGGCGACCGCCGGCGGATTGACGTTCGTCGTTCCCGTTCCGGTGAGCGAATCCGCGGAATCGTCGGCCGTGATCGTCGTCTGCGGACCGGCGGTGTTGAAGGTCACCTGGAATTGATGCCGCCCGTGATCGGAGGCGGTGAACGTGTAGGTCTGCGGGAGTGCCAACTGTCCGTTGTTGGTATTGAGCGTCGCGGCGGTATCGGAACTGCTGAGCGTGACGGTGCCCTCGTAGTTCGGAACCACCCGATTATTGGCGTCCAGCGCCTCGACCAGCACGTTGGTCTGAGAGCCGACTTGCACATTCGGGCCGATGATCACCGCGAAATGCGTGGCCGCGGCCGGAGTATTGACCGTCGTATTGGCTGTGGCGGGACGAAACGCGGTGTCCGAGATGTCGGTCGCCGTGACGGTCTGGGGCCCACTGGTATTGGCGCCGAAAGTCAACAAGAACAACTGATGGCCGTTGTTCGACGATTGGAACGTGTACGAGAGCGGCACGGCCGTGCCGGCGCTGGAGCCGATTACGGTGGACTGTGCGGTGGGAATCGAAACCAGCGCCGTCGAGTCGGAACTGCCCAGGCTGATCGTATCGGTGAAATCGGATGTGGGCTGATTGTTGGCATCGAGCGCGACGACTTCCACCGGCACCACCGAGCCGGCCAGCGCCATCGGCGGCGCAAAGATAGCCAGGTGCGTCGCCGGGTCGGAGGCGATAGCGGCGCCGCCCGTTGCCGTGTCGCTCGTACTGGTGCTGACACCTGTTCCGCTCAACATCGCGCGCCCCTCGAGCGACTCCAGCCGCAGGCCGAGCTGCTTGCGGCTTTGCACTCTGGCGATCATCGCTTGGCGAGACTTTTTCTTTCCCTGTTTGCCCTTCCAGATGTTCCGAAACATTTGCCCTCTCCTTATGTTCCCGTTCCTAGGTTCCTGGTCTGCCCCCTTGAAGCCGAGCCGTCACGGTGGATCACCGCCCGGCCCTGGCTGTCCCGATAGCACGGCACCTGGCAACATCAAGGCAAGAGTTGCGCTAGAAGTGCGAATCCGCCGCGCAATTTCATGGAAGTGTGGATTTAGTTTAGCGGTTCTTCCCGGATCCCGAAAGCCTTGACCGGCTGGCTATCGTGTCCGATCGATGCATCCGCAGTAAACTAACCCCACTGCCGCCTCGCGGTTCCGATTGGGTGCGTGGAGAATTTTGCTTGCACCGATCGTCGCGTCGCCCGCGAGCAGGCGAAGAAATCTGCGGAATGCGTTTTTCGGCGGGCGGCTGTCCTTCGCGGTGGATCGGTTTACCCCCTCGCCTGCGGCACATCGAGCGAACATGACTAGCAACCGATTTTTTCAAGCCTTACTCTACGTCTCGATCGTGGGTTGTTCATGGCTCGGCATGCAGGCAGTTCATGAATTGGGACACGTCCTGGCCGCCAGGGCAAGCGGTGGCCGCGTTTCCCAACTGGTAATCGAATTGTGGGGCTTTTCGCGCACCGAACTGAGTGTCAACCCGCACCCCCTGTTTGTCGTCTGGGGCGGTCCGCTGCTGGGCGCGGCGCTCCCCGTCGCCGGTTGGGGCTGCATGTACTGGCTTGTTCCACGGCAGGCATACTTGGTGCGGTTCCTCGCTGGCTTCTGCCTGATTACCAACGGTGCGCACCTCGGCGGCGGAGCATTCACGCGGGCCGGCGACGCGGGCGACCTGCTCCGTCGCGGCGCAGCTTTTTGGCAACTGGAAGTATTCGGCGTGGCGACGGCTGCCGACGGATTGTGGCTGTGGCAGGGGCTTGGCCCGGCGTTCGGCATCGGCGCGACCGCGCAGCCGGTCGATCGGCGCACGGCGATCGGGATGGGCCTGCTGCTGCTGACGCTGATCGTTTTGTTGGAGCTGCGATGAGGCCTACAGAAAAGGGGACATTCTGGTTATTCGAAAAGGCAGAATGTCCCCTTTCTTGCAGGCGCCATGCTGTGCAAAAGCTGTTGGGGTGCAAAAAAGGGGAGTGCAAAAAAGGGGACATTCTGGTTATTCGAAAAAGCAGAATGTCCCCTTTCTTGAAGACGCAGGCGGTGCAAAAGCTACTGGGATTTCTCGCCGATTTGGTCGTCGCCCTGCTGCTGATGCGCCTGACGTGCCGGCTGGCGCGGCATTGGCCGCCGGCCGAAGTGCTGCTGATCGCGGCGGCGGCGATTGCGATCGTCGCTCCCTGGATTGAGACGCTATGGGTTCGCTGGCGCAAGACGGACACCCGCCGGCGAAGCCTGTGATGACGCGCACCGTGCGTCGCCGCGGAACCTAATCGTCGTCGTCCGCGTGGCCGGGCCGCTCATCGTCCGGCGATTCATCGTCCAGCGATTTGGCCGGCACGCGCTGCTCTTCGCTGAGCCAGCGTCCCAGGTCGATCTGCCGGCAGCGGTCGCTGCAAAACGGCAGCGCGGTGGACTGCGGAGCCTCGAACCGTTTGCCGCAGGTGGGGCAATGCATGGCAGCCCTGGAGAAACCGACGATTGGAACTAATCTGAACTCTTCGATCCGCCCGATTTCGGCTCGCCCTTGGACGAGCCGCCGCTGGATTTGCTTTCGCCGCTGGATTTACTTTCGCCGCCCGACTTGGCTTCACCGCCCGATTTGCTCTCCGACTTGCCCTCGCCGTTGGCCTTGTCGGCCTTGGCGTCTTTCTTGTAGGCGTCGCTGCGATAGTCGGTCTGATAAAAGCCCGACCCTTGAACACGACCGCCGCACCGGTGCCGAACAATCGCCGCAGCTTCGACTTCTTGCACTTCGGGCATTTCTTCAGCTGCTTGTCGGAGATCGATTGGAAGTGCTCGAACTTATGCCCGCAGGCGTCGCAGACGTAATCGTAAGTGGGCATGACGTTTGAATTCCAGGAATTGAAATGGGCCTACGGCGCCGAGATGCCGACGGCCGGTTCCGTGGAGACGACCACCTGCGCCGGACGGACCACGCGATCGTGGAGCACGTAGCCGTCCTGCGCCACGGCGATCACCGTGTGCGGCGGAAATTGGTCCGCCGGCTGCTGGGCGATCGCCTCGTGGAGCGCCGGATCGAACGGCTTGTGCAGCGCCTCGATGCGCGTGCAGGAGTGCCGGGCCAACGTGCCGCCCAGGCTTTGGGCCACCATCTTGATGCCGTCGAGCAGGTTCGCCGGAATCGGGCGTTTTTTCGGCCGCGGCGATCGCCCGCTGGATGTTGTCGAGCACCGGCAGCAGATCCCGCAGCAGCGGCACGTTGGCATAGCGCAGTTCGTCGTCCAGCTCGCGGCGGGCCCGCTTGCGGTAGTTGTCCAGTTCGGCCTGGGCCCGCAGCACGCGGTCGCCTGCTTCGCGCAGATCGGCGCGCAGGCGATCCATTTCGGCCGCCGGCTGGTCGTCTGGTCGGTTGCCGTGTCGCGCCGATTGGTTCGTCGTGGGTCGGTCGGATTTGCGGTCAACCACTGCGTTCCTCCGTCTGGGCTGCGTCGTCGCTCGACACAAAATATTCGCGGACTTTCTCGAAGAAACTCTTGCGCGGCGGCGTCACGTGCTTGTGTTCCAACTCGGCCAATTCGACAAGCAGTTCCTGTTGCCGCTGCGGTCAGTCGCTTGGGAACGTCGATCTGCACCTGCACCAGCAAGTCGCCCACCTGCCGCCGCTGCGGATGAGGCATGCCCTGCCCGCGCATGCGAAACACGTCGCCCGACTGCGTGCCGGCGGGAACGGCCAGCTCGTGCGGCCCGTCCAGCGTCGGCACTTCGAGCGTGCATCCCAAGGCGGCCTGGGCATAGCCGATCGGCATGCGCACGATCAGGTTTTGGCCGTCGCGCGAAAACAGCGGATGGTCCGTGACGGTGACGAAGACGTAGCAATCGCCGCGCGGTCCGCCGCCGGTGCTCGGCTCGCCTTCGCCCGGCAGCCGCACGCGCATGTTGTCGTCGATGCCGGCGGGAATTTTCATGTCGCGGCGCACTCTTGCGGAGCACGTAGCCCAGGCCGTCGCAGGACTCGCAGGGCTCCTTGACGATCGTGCCCGCGCCGTGACACGAGGGGCACGTGGTCTGCACGCGGAAAAATGCCGGTCGATTGGATCGACCTGTCCGCGGCCGCCGCAGTAGCGGCATTTCTCGCGCTTGGTGCCGGGTTTGGCCCCGCTGCCGTCGCACGGCTGACACTTTTCGTGGCGCTCGAATTCGATCGTCTTGGTCACGCCGCGAGCGGCTTCGACCAGGTCGAGCGTGACGTCGCACCGGACGTCGGCCCCCTTGCGAGGGGCCGCGGCCTCCGCGGCCGCCGAACATGTCGCCCAACACGCTTTCGCCGAAGATGTCGCCGAAGGCGGCGAAGATGTCGTTGACGTCGCGAAAGTGCGACCCGCCGCCGCCATCGAGCCCGGCATGGCCGAAACGGTCGTAGCGCGCGCGGCGCTCGCGGTCGCTGAGCACCTCGAACGCTTCGGCGCCCTCCTTGAAGCGGACGATCGCCTCTTCGTCGCCGGGATTCTTGTCCGGATGATTCTTGATCGCCAGCTTGCGATAGGCGTCGGCAATCTGCTTGTCCGAGGCGTCGCGATCGACCCCGAGAACTCTCGTAATAGTCGCGTTTGTCGGCCATTGTCACCATGGCGGAAATCGATCGATGGGTGTCCGGCAATCCGTGAATTATAGGACATTTGCCCGCCGGCCGTATGCAGCAAAAAGCGCGCCCGGGGGGCCGACGAAACGGGCCACCCCGCTCCGCGTTAGAACGAAGTGGCCCGACTGTTTCCAGCATCAACGTCCAGCCTTGCCAGATCGCGCTCCCAGCGAGCCGCTCCCTGTTTCGATGGCCCAACGCTAGCGGACACTTCCCTCGACGCGCTGCTTGGCCTTGTCTTCCTTGTCGAAGTTGGTCACCAGCGCCTCGGTGGTCAGCATCAGGCCGGCGATGCTGGCCGCGTTGCTCAGGGCACTGCGGACGACCTTGACCGGGTCGATGATGCCCGCCTTGAACATGTCGACGTACTTGGCCGCGTTGGCGTCGTAGCCGATGTTGGTCGGCTTCTGGCTGACTTCGTCGACCACGACCGAGCCGTCGATGCCGCAGTTGTCGGCGATCTGCTTCATCGGGGCCGACAGCGAATGCAGCACGATGTCGACGCCGATCTTCTCGTCGCCCTTGGCCGATGCCGCGGACCTTCTCGACCGCCTCGCGGCAACGCAGCAGGGCCACGCCGCCGCCGGGCAGAATCCCCTCTTCGACGGCCGCCCGCGTGGCGTGCAGGGCGTCTTCGACGCGGGCCTTCTTCTGCTTCATGTCGGCTTCGCTGCCGGCGCCGACCGAAATGATCGCCACGCCGCCGGTCAGCTTGGCCAGCCGCTCCTGGAACTTCTCGCGGTCGTACTCGCTTTCGGTGGCTTCGATCTGGTTGCGGATCTGCTGGATGCGGGTCTGGATGTCCGGCTTGCTTGCCGGCGCCCTTGACGATCGTGGTGGTGTCCTTGTCGACCGTGATCTGCTTGGCCCGGCCGAGCTGCTCGAGCGTCAGGTTCTCGAGCTTCAGGCCCAGGTCTTCGCTGATCAGCGTGCCGCCGGTCAGCACGGCGATGTCGCCCAGCATGGCCTTGCGGCGATCGCCGAAGCCCGGAGCCTTGACGGCGCAGATGTTCAGCACGCCGCGCAGCTTGTTGACGACCAGGGCGGTCAGGGCTTCGCCGTCGACGTCCTCGGCGATGATCAACAGCGGCTTGCCCGACTGGGCGACGCGTCTCCAGGATCGGAATCAGCTCGCGGAGGTTGCTGATCTTCTTCTCGTGGATCAGGATCAAGGCGTCCTCGAGCAGGCAGTCCATCTCGGCCGGGCGATTGATGAAGTAGGGCGAGATGTAGCCCTTGTCGAACTGCATCCCCTCGACCAGCTCGAGCGTGGTTTCGGTCGCCTTGCCTTCTTCGACCGTGATCACGCCGTCCTTGCCGACCTTTTCCATCGCGTCGGCCAGCAGGTTGCCGATCTCCGGATCGTTGTTGGCGCTGATCGTGCCGACCTGGGCGATTTCGTCCTTCTTCGAGACCGGCTTGGCCATCGCGTGCAACTGCTCGATCGCGGCGTCGACGGCCTTTTCGATGCCGCGGCGCACGGCCATCGGATTGCTGCCGGCGGCGATGTTGCGGGTGCCTTCCTTGAAGATCGCCCGGGCCAGCACCGTGGCGGTGGTCGTGCCGTCGCCGGCGATGTCCGAGGTCTTGGAGGCGACTTCGTTGACCAGCTTGGCGCCCATGTTCTCGAAGCGGTCTTCCAGCTCGATTTCCTTGCTGACGGTGACGCCGTCCTTGGTGACCGTCGGGCCGCCGAACGACTTGTCGATGATCACGTTGCGGCCGGTCGGACCCATGGTCACGGCCACGGCGTCGGCCAGTTTTTCCACGCCCTTGAGCATGCTTGCCCGGGCGGTATCTTCGAAGAGCAATTGCTTAGCCACGGTGGCGGTTCCTTCGTGAAGGTGAGATGTTCGATGTCGGTGCGATGCGAGCCGCAGCGGGCTCGGGCCGATTGCCGACGTATCAGCCCAGAACCTTGGCCAGGATGTCGGACTCGCGGAGGATCTTGACGTCCTTGCCGTCGACCTCGATTTCGGTGCCGGAGTACTTGCCGTAGATCACCACGTCGCCGACGGCCACCGACAGCGTGCCGCGGTTGCCGTTGTCGAGCAGCTTGCCGGGGCCGACGCGAAATGATCGTGCCGCGCTGCGGCTTTTCCTTGGCGGTGTCGGGCAGCACGATGCCGCCGGCGGTGCGCTCTTCGGCTTCCATGCGGTTCGACCACGACGCGATCATCCAGCGGACGCAAACGAGGTTGAGCCATGACAGTGCTTCCTTCAGATTTGCTTATTGATGTAGTTGTCGGATTAGCGACGTTTGATCTTTGCGCGAGGCACGTCGGCTTACATCATGCCGCCCATGCCATCCCATGCCGCCCATGCCACCCATTCCGCCCATGCCACCGCCCATGCCACCCATTCCGCCGCCCATGCCGTGGTCGTGATGGTCGTGGCCGCCGCCCTCTTCCTCTTCCTTGGGAATTTCGGTGATCAGCGATTCGGTGGTCAGCAGCAGCGCGGCCACGCTGGCCGCGTTTTGCAGGGCCGTGCGCACGACCTTGGCCGGGTCGATGATGCCGGCCGCGACCAGGTCGCTGTACTGGTCCTTGTCGGCGTCGTAGCCGTCGTTCTTGCCCTTCATCTGCCGGACGCGATTGACGACCACCGCGCCGTCGACGCCGGCGTTTTCGGCGATCGCACCGCAGCGGGATAATCGAGCACGTTGCGGATGATGTCGACGCCGAGCTTCTCGTCCCCTTCGAGGCCGAGCTTGTCGAGCGCCTTTCGCAGCGAATCAGGGCCACGCCGCCGCCGGGAACGATGCCCTCTTCCAAGGCGGCTTGCGTGGCGGCCTTGGCGTCTTCCAGCAGGGCCTTGCGTTCCTTCATTTCGGTTTCGGTCGCGGCGCCGCAGTTGATCTGGGCCACGCCGCCGGCCAGCTTGGCCAGCCGCTCTTGCAGCTTCTCGCGATCGTATTCGCTGTCGGTCGACTTCGATCTCGCTGCGGATCTGATCGGCCCGGCCGTCGATCTCGGCCTTCTTGCCGGCGCCGCCGACGATCGTCGTGTTTTCGGCGTCGATCGTGATCTTCTTGGCCTTGCCCAGGTCGGAGAGCTTGACCGAGTCGAGCGAGATGCCCAGGTCCTTGAAGATGGCCGTGCCGCCGGTCAGCACGGCCAGGTCGCCCAGCATCGCCTTGCGGCGATCGCCGTAGCCCGGAGCCTTGACGGCGCAGACGTTCAGAATGCCGCGCATCTTGTTGACGACCAGCGTGGCCAGGGCTTCGCCTTCGACGTCCTCGGCGATGATCAACAGCGGCTTGTTGGCCTTGCTGACCGCTTCCAGCAGCGGCACCAGGATCTTGGCGCTGGAGATCTTTTCCTCGTAGATCAGGACCAGGCAGTTTTCCAGCTCGACGGTCTGCTCGTCCTGATTGGTGACGAAGTGCGGCGAGAGATAGCCGCGGTCGAACTGCATGCCTTCGACCACTTCGACCGTGGTCTCCGACTGGCGGCCTTCTTCGACCGTGATCACGCCGTCCTTGCCGACCTTCAGAAAGGCGTCGGCCAACACGTTGCCGATCGTCGGGTCGTTGTTGCCGGCGATCGTGGCGACCTGCATGATCTCTTTCTTGTTCTTCTCGTTGATCGGCGTGGCCAACTTCAGGATGGCGTCGCTGACGGCCTCGGTGGCCTTGGCGATGCCGCGCGACAGGGCCATCGGATCGGCGCCGGCGGCGATCATCTTCAGGCCTTCCTTGAAGATCGCCTCGGCCAGCACCGTGGCCGTGGTGGTGCCGTCGCCGGCCACGTCGTTGGTCTTGCTGGCGGCCTCTTTGACGAGCTGGGCGCCCAGGTTTTCGTAGGGGTCGTCCAGCTCGACGTTCTCGGCGACGGTCACGCCGTCCTTGGTCACCTTGGGCGAGCCCCAACCCTTGTCGAGCACCGCGTTGCGGCCGCGGGGGCCCAGCGTGCTGCGCACCGCGCGGGCCAGCTTGCCGACGCCGGCGGCCAACGCCTGCCGTGCCTCGTCGTCAAAGACCATCTGTTTTACCACGCGGATGTCCTCCTAAATAGCAGGCCGTAAGTGTGTTTGCGCCAAGTGAGTCGCGGAAAAACCGCCAGCGGGGGGGCGTTTGGCAAAAATGCCGGCTGCTCCCGCAGGCCGGGAAATCTACAAGTGCTAGTAAAACGGCGGGCGCATTTGGCAGGCCCACCCTCGAATCAACCACCTTTAAAGCAATGTGCGTGCCAGGGCGTGGCGTTTTCAGGCTATGTCGTTTTGTGGAAACGCTTTAGCAATCATCGGCGGCCCACACCGTCAGATTCGTCCCCGCGAGGCCTGGCTCCAGCAAATGCCAATTTGGCAGCAGCAGCCAAAATGTCGGTTCCCCCAGCGCGACAGTCGCTAGAGGCCCCCGCCGACCGATGTCAATACAGAGCGAACAGCGCGAGGCCCCGCACTCCGCATGCGGG
The DNA here is from genome assembly GCA_963793635.1 of uncultured Planctomycetaceae bacterium. Lineage (GTDB taxonomy): Bacteria > Planctomycetota > Planctomycetia > Pirellulales > PALSA-1355 > CAWCAX01. The sequence goes on along the minus strand of CAWCAX010000004.1, from coordinate 266,500 downwards.
CCTGCTTTAGACGCGCGTCGCGCCTCTCGGGGGGCCCACCGGCCGTGACTCCGCTGACCACGTCATTAATCTTGCGCCCGGACCGCTGCCGGTTCGCCCTGGGGCTCACCGTCTCGGGCTCCTGCCGGCAAATCCGCGCGACGCTGGTTGCCGCCCGCGGGCACGGGCTCGACATGCGGCTCCAGATTGCCGCCGTGGCAGCTAGCGACGTGCCGCGCCGGCTGAGCAATTGCTATCGCCAACTGCGCCGCACCAAAACCCGCCGGCCGGCCTGGGCGGCCGTTCTGGCTGCCGAGCTGGCCGAGTTCAAGTCGCTGCTAGTGGACGAAGTGGTTTCTCAAGTCCCGCAATTGGCCGGGCGGATTTTGGCGATCGGCGAATTGGAGCCCGGCCTGTGGGCCAGGCCCCGCTCGGGATTGGTGGGTCACTTGCCCCTATCGGACCCGGCACTGTTGGCCGATCTGACCGGCTTGAACGTGATCGATGCGTTTCCCACGCGCGACCTGGCTCAAGGCGGACGCGGCGGACCGCTGGGGCCGCTGCCCGATTGGCTGCTGCTGCATCATGCCAGCAAAACCCGGGTGCTGATCGATCTGGGCCCCGCCACGCGCGTCACGTACTTGCCCGCCTCGCGCGATGCCGGCGGCGCCCAGCGCGTGGTCAGTTGGGTCGCCGGCCCCGGCATGCGGCTATTGGACCGATTTGCCCGGCAGCTCACCGCCGGCAAGCAGCCCGCCGGCAAACAGCGCTATGATCAGGGCGGCCACCTGGCCGTGCAAGGACGGCGCATTGACCCGATTTTGGAGCACTGGCTGGCGAGCCTGCCGACTTGCAGTGCAGGCGGCGCCTTTAGCAGTGCAGGCGGCGCCTTCAACCCCTCTGCCTCCAGGGAGAGGCCGGGTGAGGGTCTGGGCAATGCCGAAGCTATTTTTCGGCCGCGCATCAGCAGCTTCCCGATCGCTGCCCTGGTGAAAACCGGCGTGGAAAAATCAATCGGCAATTGCTCGGTGCGGGACCTGCTCTGCACGTCGACTTACCTGATTGCCGAGGCGGTCTGCCGGGCAATCGCGGGGCGGTTGCCAGCCGAGCCCGCGATCGACGAGATTATCGTGACCGGCGGCGGGCAGCATCACGGTCTGTTGATGCAGGAGCTGTCCGAGCGGCTGGCTCCATTGCCGGTCTTGCGCGAGGCCGATTTGGGCCTGGCCGAGCACGCCCGCGACGGGGCGATTGCCGCGACCTTGGCCCTGTTGCATCTCGATCAGACGCCGGCCTGTCCCACGGCGATCACCGGCGCAGACTCCGCGCGTCCTGGGCCGCCTGACCCCCGGCTCGCCGCAATCCTGGCAACGGATGTTGCAATCCATTGCCACCCGTGCGCCGAGCGTGGTTTCGCTGCGCAGCGCGATCTAAAAAAAGGTGACGCCGGGCAGCCCGAACCACCTCGACGTCGTGATTCAGAAAGACCTGCCCAACCGATAAGTCGCGCCGATTTCAATTGTCGACGCCCAAATCCTGGCTCGACGGGATATTGCCATCGCATGAAGTGACGAGCGCGGCGAAGGTGGTCGGAGAAATCAGGTCGCTGATGAAATGCACACTGCCGTCAGCGAAGGCGGTATTCACACCGCCGGCATGACGGCTGCGGGGCCCGGCCTGGTCGCTATTGCCCACGACGGAAAGGTCGAAGCAGGTCATGCACTGGCTGATCAGCAGGGCCTGACCGAGGGTGTTGACGATATCGTTGCAGCCGCGCAAATCGTCCGAGTTGACGGCGCACGAATTTGGAATTGCCTCGTCGTAGATCGCCTGCGCGAATAAACCGCTGGCGCCGGCAGTGCCCATGGCCCAAGTGCCGCGCCGATCGTATTGATTCAGACCGATTCGGATCTCGCCCAACAGCAGCGTGTGCGAGCTGCCGTCCTGTATTTTCGCGATCGTCATGGCGGTGCAAGCACCCATTACGCCGCGGACTTGCGCGTTGGCCCAACCCACTTTTTGAGCCGCGGGGACGCCGTTCATGCCGCAATCCACGCACGTGTCCCCCGCGGGGCAACTGCCGGTGGGGTATAGGTACGCTGCGCCGCCATTTGCGGCGTAATTGCCCCGGGCCCAACTGCCCCCCTCATTCGATCCGATCGTTCCGGCAAAGGGCATCTCCGCGCCGACGTCGGTCGGACAGAGCATCGGCTGAATCACAGTGCTGCGCGCCCGAAGGTTCGCCGCAGCCGAAATGAACTGCGTAAAATCGAACAGATCGTAGCTATTCTGTTCTTCCAGAAACGGGAGAATCAAGATCACCCAGTTCGGCTGATAATTGTCGCTCGTGCTGGGATCGTCGTTGGGATTGAATTGCACGTTCGGCGGAAAAATGTGATGCGTGTCGTGATAGTTCAGCAAGGCCAGCGACAATTGCTTGAGGTTCGATCGGCATTGGGCGCTCCGGGCGGCCTCGCGGGCGGCCTGAATGGCCGGCAAGAGTATCGACATCAGAATGCCGACGATCGCGATCACTACCAAAAGCTCGACGAGCGTAAAACCGGTTTGAGATGGCTTGCGAGATTGCATGGCGCAGCTCGATGAACACGCACTATGGATTTCAGCGGCCCGTCGCGGCGGTGCGCTTGCGGCGCGCAGCGGCCAGCAACAGTCCGATCGTCGCCAGCGCGCCGAGCACCAGCGTCGACGGCTCGGGAACGACCGTAATGCTCAGGTCGCTGATCGCTCCATATTGTGCGGGGCCGCTGCCGGAATAAATGGCCAGCGCGACGGGGGCGCCATAATTGGAGGGGGAAACAGTACCTGTCGTAGCCCCTTGAAATATGACGTTGTTGCTCAGATCGCTAAGCGTGCCGTTGATATTTCCGCTGGCGGAAATATCGAGCACCAAGTGGTACGTCGTATCGGCCGAAATCGTGTTCAGCTGATGGAAGTCACTGGCGTATGTGCCCCAATAAACGCCGCTGGCCGTGCCCGGGTAGATGTCAAAACTATTCCCGCCGCCCACGTCGATTTGAATGCTGTAGTTTTCGTCGTTGTTCCCCCCCGACAAATTCATCGAGATGACTTCCATTTGGCCAGCCGGCAACGGCACGTTGGTTGGGGTCAATGTGGCGACCGAATTGATCGGGCCGCCGGTGCCTTGGAAGAGCAGATTGCCGCCGCTGACAGTTATGGTTGCCCCCCCCACGCCGTTGACCGTGGCGTCGCTGAACGCGGGGTAATTCGCATCGCCAATGATATTCAACGAGGCGGTGGCAAAAGATTGGTTGTAGGGAATCGTAATATTGCCCGCTGCCGCGAACTGCACGCTGACGACCAAAACCAACAATGCGGCGGCGACCACAGATTTGTACGAGATCGACATGGAAACCTCCAGGAAAAATAGTGAACTCAAGAACTTTTCGAAGCACAGTTTGAACATTCACATGAAAGCTGACCACGCAACCAACGCGGACGAGTGTTTTAAAGCCTCCTCGATTGGACTCTGACCTGGATAGAACACGCGCCTTAAAACAGCTCGCGCCTTACGGCAACTGATATCCAAACGACCCGGCCACGTAACACACCGTTTTCTGCGCCGCGGTGGAAGGAAACTCTCCCGGCCTGCTCCCATTTTTGAAACGCGAGCCCACCGCGCGGATCGCGCCTTGCGACGTCTCGACCTGCGAAAGTCGCCGAAGTCGCCAGGTTCAGATTGATGCACGGGTTCCGCATCGAGAAGCCGTACGCGACTACCGTGTACGAGCCGGGGGCCAAATCGATCGGCTCCGTCAGCGGCTTGAACCGGTGACCGAAAGCCAGCGTGCCGGGCGCCGCGGCGCTGAACGTCAATTCCGCCAGCAGGCTGCCGGCCGTGTCGTCCACCGGATCCAGCGGAGTGCCACGATTATCTCGCAACCAGAGCTGGACCGTGAGCGTCGACTCCGCATCCAGCCCGTCGCCCTGCGAATCGAACGCGCCCAGACTGGTGACCCGGATCGGTCGCGCAACGTCGAAATCCAATCCCAAACCGCCGCGGGAACGTCCTTGGTTCCCCTGCACCGCATCGGGCGAGACTTGAAAGGCCGCCGCCTGCTCCGGAACTTGCAGCGGCAGCCTCAGCAGGCGCTTCACCCAGGCTGCGCCGGTCGGAACCGATTTTGTCGTGATCGTGCCATCGGCGCCGCGGGTGGCCAGCAGCTCGCGTCGCCGGCCGTCAATCGCTTCGGTGCCTGAGGTCTATTATTCGCGGCCGCCATAGGCCCGTCGGCTTGCCCGACGGCCAGCGGCACGAAATCGACCGCTCCGCGGGCGACCGCCACGCGGGTTTCGCCGCCGGCCACGTCCACGGCAAACTCCGTGCCCAGATCCACGATTTGCCCGCTGGCAGTCTCGACGGTGAAGCCGACGGCTTGCCCCGGCACGTGCGCCAGCAACTTGCCTTCGGCCAAATAGACCCGATCGTTTATCCGCAGAACCAGTTCGCTGGGTCCTTCTAACCACAAGTGGGCGCCGCCCCCCATGTCGATTTGCGCCGTGCCCGAGAGCAGCTTGAGCGGCCCTGCCGCCAGAGCGGATCCCACGGACAAATCGGCTGTCTCGAATCGACAGTCGCTGTCGGCCATCAGATAGGCCACGGCCGGCGAAGTCTCGAGATCCGCTGTTTCGAGCCCTTGCCAGAGAAGCGCCACGAGCAGAAATCCCCCGCACACGATGAGCAGCATCATGAACTTGGACGTGGCGACATGACTGAGCACGTTGCCCAGGAAGCCCAGAACGGGGGTAACCTGATTCGCAAAGGTCGATTTGTCGGCGGAGGCGTCTGCTGTTTTGATTTGAGCGGAAGCCGATGGCAAAGCGGCCGCCGGGATCTCGCTCAGCAGATCGAATTCCTGTATCGATTCGGCTTGCGGGGACAAGTCTTGCGTCGCGGTGCTGGGCGGCGCCGCGCGAAAGCGTGGTGGCTGGCCCAGAACCGCAAACTGGCCGTATCGCGGACATAGCGGACATAGGTCTGTAATCCCAACTGGCTCGACGAGACCAGCGTTTCCAGGCGCAGGGCTTCCGTGCTCGTCAAACGGCCCTCGGCTTGAAGCACGACGAGATCGTGGATCTCTGTCAGGCAATCGTCGAACTGTTGTGTCATTGGATCCGCCCTTTTGTCATTAGCGTTGCTTCCCTGTCAATCGGATCAAGCGAGTTGTTTGTCGACGCACTTGTGCAAGGCGCGGCGCACGCGCGACAGCGCCTGATAGAGAGCGTCGGGCGAGCGCCGAAACGGGCTGCCAGCGCCTTGACCGTGGCCCCGGGCCGATAGTAGGCCTGGATCAAATCACGATTCACCTGACTGAGTTTTCCCAAGCAGCGGGCAAGTGCCAGATGGCGTGCCGACAACTGTTCGTCGGCGGCCGCTTCCTGCGTGGCCACCGACTGGATGAACTGGTCGCTGAATCCGACGAACTCAAGCCGCTCGCGCCCCTGTTTTTTCAGGAACGTGAGCACCTGATACTTGGCGACCGTGCAGGCCCACGCGCCGAAGTCGCTGCCCGGTTGGTAGCGGGAAAATTCTTTCCACAGCCGGGCGTTCGTCTCTTGCAGAATTTCGTCGGCGTCGGCCCAGTTGGCGATCAGCGTGAGAATGAAGGCGTAGACGCGTCGCTCGTTTTTCGTGAGCAAGCGAACGAATTCTTCCGTGGCATCAGAGGTCGGCCGGGCTTCGTCCAACGCTGTCCCCTCACGCAACTTGCCCGCCGCATCAAGTTGCTGCTGCTGTGCAGCCCGGCGCCACCCTCGATCCGGGCCACAATTCGCGAACCATGCGTAATACTAATCTGCAAAAAAACAGGTCCGCTAGTTATTAAGGGCGCGATTTTGCAAACCCTGACATATTGAAGTCCCCATTTGACCCCAAAAACGCGGAATTTGAGCGTCCGTTGGCCTCTGCGCACCCCGCCGGCCGGCTGGCCGCATCGCCAGGAACATCTGGCCGCCAAGCGTGCCGCCTCGCGCAAAGTGGTCAGTTGCCCTCGATCACGCTGAGGGCCGCGGCCACCCCGGCGTCGTCGTAAATTTCCTTCACGGCTGTCAGGTCAGCCTGGCCCCGAGTGCTGATGATCAGCGTTTTCGGGGCGAGCATTCCCAACACCTCCGGCACGTCGCAGACGCGCAGCACGCTCAGCAACTGGGTGCTTTGGCATCGGCGTGCGTCAGGAGGGGGCTGGCTAGCATGACGCCCGCAATGTCCGGCTCGAGCAAACCGGCGTAGGCGGCCAGGGCGGCCGAATCGCCTTCACCGACGACGTGGATGCGCCCCTTTTGTGACGACTGGTTCTCCAGATAGCGGGCGGCCGCGATGATGTCCCACAAACGGCCGGTGTCGACCGTGCGGCCCAGAAGCACGTGCGCACGCAACACGTAATGGGGATGCGTTTGCGTCCAGCGCGTGGGGCCGATGCCGCGCGATTGGCACACGTACACGGCGTCGTCGGGCGCAATGCGCGCTGCAACCGCTTCGCCCGGCATGACATCGTCGCCGGCCACGATCAGCAGCACGCGCTTCGCTTCCGCCGGCGCCGGACCGCCGCGCTGCTCAAGGTAGATCTCGATCCCTTCTTCGGAGGCCAGATGCAGCAACTTCCCTTGCTGGTCGATCAAGCAGGCGGGCGGCACTCGCTCCGGCAAGCTGCGCAGCGGCAAGCGCCGCAACTGATCTAGCAGCTGGTCCTTCCAATGGGCGAATTGGTCGGCCTGGGGCGGAGAGACTTGTGCACGCGGCACGAAATGTTGATCGATCGTCGTGTTGAGTTCGTCGGCCGGCAGGTCTCCTTGCGACGGAAAAACCCGCAATCGCTCGCCGGGAATTGGCGGTTTCGCCTTCGGGTCGTAATAAACCCAGAAATCGACGTAGGCATCGTCGACGCGCCGGGGTCGTTCTTGAGCAGCGCGTTGAGAAAACGGTAGGTGCCTTGCAGAATATCGGCCCGATACTCGTGCCCACCCATGCTCACCATGCTGTCCACGACGTCGCCGGCTCCGTACAGACTGTAAACACGTTCGAGACGATTCGTAATTCGGCGATTGGCGTCCATCGGAAAGAGCCGATCGTGGTCGCTGTTGACGAACAGTTGCCCGCGCGGCGCGACGAGGGCCGCGATTTGCGTCCAGGGCCACTGGTAGGAGTTGTACAGGAACATACAATCGCAATGGCCGTTGACCAGTCGGTTGGAAACATACGAGCGCAGGTCCGCCATCCCGCTGGTAGGCACGGCCACTTTCACCCGCGGATCCGCCGCGGCAATCCAATAGGTCGCCGCGCCACCGCCACTGATGCCGGTCACCGCAATGCGGTCCGGGTCGACATCGTCGCGGCCGACCAGGTAATCGATACCGCGCACTCCGTTCCAGCATTCGACTCCCGCGGGTGTGTAGCCCCGCGAATGCCACCACCAGCGATTGTGCAGGTACGTGCCGTGATGCGTGGCGGCGATTTCTCCGAGCTGCAGCGTGTCGACGATCAAACAAACGTAACCGTGTCGGGCCAGCCAAATGCCAATCGATTGAAAGTTGATTTTGTTGCCGTTGCGAAAGCCGTCGGAATGCCCGCACGCATAAAACACAGCCGGCAGCCGCTGGCCGGCTTGGGCCTCGGCCGGGCGGTAGAGATTGGCGGTCACGTATAGCCGGGGCATGCTCTGGTAGTGCAGCATGTCAACGACATAGCCGTCCCCCTTGAGGGTGCCGGTGATTGTGGGCTTGAGCGGCGTCCGCTCCGGTAGCGGCCAGAGGCCCAGCATGGTGAAGTATTCTTGGAGCAGTCCCTCGCGATTTTTTTGCCAATCGTTGAGTGTGTTGATTCCGCTGAGGTACTGGTGATCGATCTTCTTCGCCTCGCGGGACAGATATTTTTGGATCATGGCGTCGCCCGGCGCCCCCCGATCAGGCTCGCCAAAGGCTTGCCCGCAAGCACGCACTCCAAGATTGACAACGAGCAGCGCCGTAAACGGCACAGCAAGACGACAAAGCATCGGCATGGGCGACCTTGATCGATCGGGTGGGGCGGACATTTGGAGAGAGTTTACGCCCACGAAACAGGTCGGCGCGCGGGAGGTTGGCTGTCCTTGGTCCAAGCCGTCACCGCATGCGAATTATCCCGCGTAGGCGTGGGGCTGCAAATCGTGGCTGCGTGGCCTGGACTGTTGCTTTGTCCGGGCCAGAAATTCCAGGCTTGGTAGTGCGAACCTCGAAAAAAGCACTCCGCCCCGCTTGTAAGGGCGCGAAACGGCCAAAACCTGACAATTCTCACGCGCGTCTGACCAAAAAAATCACCTGCGACCCGCAGCCGCAGCGCACGCCGGGCATTGCCTGGGAGGAAAATCCCCGGGACCTGGAGTCTGCTAGTCGTAGCGTTCGGATATCGGCGCGCTTTCAGAGCGCACCGGTATTGGCCACGCCGATCGCCCCAAGCCAGCGATGGCTCGCCTGCGCGAGAAGCTTTGATGGGGATGCTGATAGCTTGTGCAGCGTCAGCCTGATTCACTCAGGCGACGCGCAACATCGCCAAAGACGCCAGTGCTTTGGCGACAAGCATTGCGGGGGCGTCACCCCGGGCGTGCCGCCGCACCGCGCATCCAGGCGCCGCCGGCGTCTGACGGGCGGGCGCGGAGCGTTTCTTTTTATAAATCTTGAACAGCCGTGGACCCGCTGCCCGTGCGGCGGCACGCCATCTTGCTTTCGAAAGCCAGCGAAGCTGGGCCCGGGCGAATCCGCGCATGCTACGGGGAAGCCGTTACGGCCGGTACGTTGGTTACGGAGAAGCAGCCCTCCGGGGGCGGGGCCGCGGGCCCAGACCCAAATTCCTGCTGCCGCAGGTTTTGATGTTTGCAGTCGACCGATTCAATTCAGCCAGCGAAAGCTGGAACTCGGGTCCGGGGCCGAGCCCCGGGAATATAATCCGGGAGCTTCGATCTTCACGCGAAAAATTTATACCCAGAAGCAGCCCTCCGGGGGCTGGGCCGCGGGCCCAGACCCAAGTTCCTGCTTCCGCAGGTTTTGATGTTCGAAGTCGACCGATTCAATTCAGCCAGCGGAAGCTGGAACTGGGGTCTGGGGCCGAGCTCCGGGAATCTTAACCCCGACCTTGCGGCTACGTATGATAATCCGCGTTCAGCCGCACGTATTCGGCCGTCAGATCGGTGGTCCAAAAGCGAATCGAAGCGCTGCCGTCGGAAAACTTCAGCACGATGGCGGTGGCGCGATTGCCGCGAATCGAAGCGGAAACTTGGGCTTCGTCGAAATCGACCGGCACGCCTTGACGATAGAGCAAGTGCCCGTTGACGTGCAGATCGACGCCTTGTGGGATCGAACGGAATGCCCGCATAGCCGGCCGCCGAAACAATCCGACCCCAGTTGGGATCGGCGCCGGCAATCGGCCGTTTTGACCAGCGGACTGTTGGCTACCGTGCGGGCGATTTGCCGAGCGGCCGCCGGCGTGGCGCAGCCGGTGACGTCGATCGTGATCAGATGCGTGGCTCCTTCGCCGTCGGCGGGAATCGACCTGGCCAGATCGCGCACAGACCGCCCAGCGCTTCGCGGAAGGAACTCAACTGGCCGCCGACCAACGGCACTCCGCCGGCGGCGCCGTTGGCCACGAGCAGCACGGTGTCGTTGGTGCTCATGTGGCCGTCGACGCTAATGCAGTTGAACGTCGTGTCGGCCGCCTCGCGGATCACGGCTTGCACGGTGGCCAATTCCAGCGGCGCGTCGGTCAGCACCAGTCCCAGCATGGTGGCCATGTTGGGACCGATCATGGCGGCCCCCTTGGCCATGCCGGTGATCTGAATCTGGCGATTTCCCAAAGAAAGCGTGTGCTGGGCCAGCTTGTGCGTGGTATCGGTGGTCAGCATGCCCCGGGCGGCCGCGATCAAGCCGGCTTCGGTGGCCGACAGTTGCGCGGCGGCGGCGGCGATGCCCGCGGCGATTTTGTCCATCGGCAAAAATTCGCCGATCACGCCGGTCGAGAGCACCAGGGCCTGGGTTTCCTCGGCGCCGCAGGCCTGGGCCGCCAGCCGGGCCATGCTCTCGGCGTCGCGCAGTCCCTGCGGCGCCGGTGCAGGCGTTGGCGTTGCCCGAGTTGATCACCACCAGGCGGATCGAATCGCTGGGAGTTCGCGAACGGTCGAGCTGAACCGGCGCGGCGAACACCCGATTTTGGGTGTAGACGCCGGCGGCCACGGCCGGGCGATCGGAGACGACCAGCGAGACGTCCAGCTTCGAGGTGTCGCGCTTGATGCCCGAGTAAACTCCGGCGCAGCGAAAACCCTGGGGAAGAGCAGGCATAGGTGTTCCAATTGCCCGAGCGTTACAGCGCCGTCGTTTCCGGAAAATCGTACATCAGGTTGAAATTCTGCACCGCCGCCCCCGAGGCGCCTTTGATCAGGTTGTCGAGGCAACTGATCGTGATCAGCCGGCCGCGGACCAGCCGGGCCGTGATGTCGCAAAAATTGGTGTCGCTGGTGTCCTTGCTGCCGGGCAGATGATCGACGACGCGGACGAAAGGCTCGTCGGCGTAGAACTCGCGCAGCGTCGCCAAGGCCTGCTCCTCGGTCAACTCGCCAGTCGGCTGCGAATAAATGGTCGATAGAATGCCGCGATCCATGGGCACCAGGTGCGGCGTAAAAATCACCCGCACGTCGTTGCCGCTGGCGGTGCCGAGCACTTCCTCGATTTCGGGCGTGTGCCGATGCCGGCCGACGTTATAGGCCGAGATGCTTTCGTTGCATTCCGGAAAATGATACATCAACTTGGGCGTTCGCCCGGCGCCGGAAACGCCGCTCTTGGCGTCGATGATGATCGATTGCGGATCGATCAGCCGCGCTTTGAGGAACGGCGCCAGGGCCAAGATGGCGCTCGACGAATAACAGCCCGGATTGGCGACGATTTGGGCCCCGCGGATCGCATCGCGAAACAGCTCGGGCATTCCGTAAACGACTTTGCCCAGCCGATCCGGATCGGCGTGCTTTTGGCCGTACCATTCCTGATAGACCTGGGCGTTGGACAACCGGTAGTCGGCGCTGAAATCGACGACCTTTGCCCCCGCCCGGAGCAGTTGCGGCACGACGTCGGCGGCGGCGCCGTGGGGCAAGCAGCAAAACACGCAGTCGGCCCGCCCGGCCACGGCCACGGCGCCCAGATCTTCCATCCGCAGATCGATCCGGCCCGCCAATTGGGGGTGGATCGACGCCACATGCGGGTTGCCCTCGCTGCGGCTGGTGAGCGTGGTGATCTCGACTTCGGGATGCCGCAGCAGGATTTTGATCAGTTCGAGCGCCGTGTAGCCGGTCGCGCCGAGAATTGCCACTCGCACCATATCAAAAACCGCCTCTGATCGAGGATGCTTGTGCGCTCTGTTATTGCATGCCGAGGGGCAGTATAGCGTTCGAGTCGGCCTGCTGCCACGCTTGGTCGTGGGCCCGCTAACTGGCGTCCGGCGAAATGGTTAGTTGTCGCCCGCCGGCATTATTCGGCCAGTTCGTCTCGCGTCTGGCCCAGGTAGGAGACCTCGCTCAAGAGCGTGAAGTTCGCCCCTGGCGGTGTGCTTTTTGCTTGATCGGCGCGACCTTAAGCCAAATGTTGCAAGGTCCGGTTACGACGCTGCACACAGAGAAAGTTCGATCTACCAGGCAAACTGTTCCGATACGGAAACAGAGGCGCTTTGGTAAGGCCAAAGCACGATGCGGATCCCGGCCGATTACGCAGGAGACTGAGCATTGGGAAACTTTAATGATAACACGGCTTATCGGGGGCCAGACGGCAGTTCGCGCGGCGCGGCCGCCGAGAGCTCGCTGTGGTTTGCCTTCGGCGGCGGAATGATCGCGGCCATGGCGGTCATGTATCTGGCCGTCGCCCGGCCGATCTCCAGTGAATTGGAACAGCTTCAAGGCCGCATGGCCGAGATCGACAAGAGCCTGCGCACCGTCGCTGGACAAAGAGATACCGCCCGCGGAGCAAATGACCTGTTGAGTCTGCTGGCCGAGCAAGGCCGGCGGAGCGGTTCGGCCTCCGACGCACTCCAGGACATTCGCAAGCTTCACGAACAATTGAACCAGCAGACGCTCGAAGTCCAGCAAGCCGTCGTGGCCCTGCAGGGCCTGTCGGTGCTGAAAGCCGATGTGCTCAAGGCGGCCCCCCAATTGGAAGAAGCCGCGGCCATCCTGGCCGGCATGCAAAGCGTGCAGCAGCGTTTGCTCGACGAACGACAACGACTGGACGACTCTCGCCAGGCGCTGGCCGGGGCCCGGATGCTGAGCGACAGTGCCATCGCGCTCGATGGGCAAGCGGCGCAAGCACGGTTCGGCCTGGAGCAAATGGATTCGCTCGCGCGGCAGATCGCCGCGCAAGAAGCATCGACCCATGCCGCGTTTTGCACGCTCGAATCGCTGGTCAGGCTGAAGCAACGGCTTGCCGAACAGTCGGCCAGGGACTGGCCGAAGCTCAGTTGACGCTCGGCTCGCTGGCCGATCTGAAGGACCGGGCCGCCGCCGAATCCGCCGGCCTCAGCCTGGCAACCAGCGTCGTGAATCAGTGGGGCCAGACTCAAGCCCACTTGATTGCCGCCCAGGGCCGGACCGAGAGCGCCCAGCAAGCCAGTAACGATCTGATCGACCTGGCGCAAGACCTGGTGTCGCGCGGCAGCGACCGGCTTGCCGCCCGTGGAGCGCTGGAAGGCCTGATCGCGATTCGCCAGCGTCTGGATGAGCAAGCGCCCGAACTGGCCGTCGCCCAGGACCGCGCCGACAATCTCATCCTGCTCAAGGACAAAGTCCTGGCCCAGACCGCCAATCTGGCCGAAGCGATCGAAACGCTCGAATTGACCACCGACCTGCACGAGCAATTGGAAAAGGCCGTGCGGTCGTTCGATGCCATGCGGCACGCGGTGATCGAAATCATGGCCTTCCAACCCACGGTCGAACGGGCCTTGATTGCGCTCCAGCCGCTCACGGCATTGGGGAATCTGCGGCATCTCAGCGGCGGAGACTTGCGCGAGGTGGCCCGTGCGATGCGCGATCAGCGCAAGAACGGAATATGGCCGGGGGCCGAGCAGTCCGGCGTCGCTGGCACGCCGGTCGGCCCGTCGGCGACGTTGCCGGCGTCCCGGCCAATATCGAAACGAAGTGAGAAATCGGAAAAGGCTCGAAGCAGATAGGGGGGCACGGAAGGGGCTCGAACCGGGCATGACGCAAGGAAGGATGTGACGACCAGCAGAATCCGGCGAACGCAAAGCGGATCGAGCCCGGGGACGAGCTTTCAGGACCACTCCTCAGCTTCGTGCGGCAGAGGAAACTCGACGGCCACTTGCGTGCCGCGGCCTTGATCGGACGTGATCGTGGTACTGCCCCCCAGTAACCGTGGCGCGCTCGCGAATTCCTTGCAAGCCAAAGTTCTCGTCGCCGATTTCCTCCGGCAAAAAGCCGATCCCGTTGTCGGTAATTTCCAGCCGCAGATGGCCGCCGCAGCCCGGTGAGCGAAATGCGGGCCCAGGTGGCCCGGCTATGCCTGCGGATGTTGTTCAGCGCCTCTTGCGCAATGCGGAAAATCGCACTTTCCAGCGGAGGAGCCAGCCGTTGAAAACTGACGTCGTGAACGAAGTCCACCTGGGGAACGAACCGGCGGTTTTCGTTGGCCAGGTATTCGATCGCCGCAATCACGCCCAATTCGTCCAAGATCGGCGGACGCAGGCCGCTAAGTAGCCGCCGGGCGTCGCTGACGGCCTCGCGCAGCAATCGGACGCCTTCCTGGAATTCGTGTCCGCCGGGACCGGTGTCGGGTTTGTCGATCTGGGCAAAGGCCTCCAGATGCATCAGCGAGCCGGTGATTTGCTGGATCACGCCGTCGTGAATCTCGTAGGCAAACAGTTGCCGCTCTCGTTCGTGAACGTCGAGAAGCTGTTTCAGCACGCGTTGGTCGCGACGCAACGTCTCTTCCATTCGCCTGCGGTCGGTGATGTCGCGAATGGCGCCGGCCAGCCGTATCGGCCGCCCTTGGCTGTCCCAAAGTGCATGGCGCTCGGCCGCTAAACCAACGATATTCACCGCTTTTCATCTGCAGGCGATACTCGATGTCGTAAGGAGTGCGGCCCGTGAGATGGTCGGACAAGGCAGCGAATACTCGCTGGCGGTCGTCGGGGTGGATTCGGTCGATCCAGGAGCCGCGGATGTTTGGAAAATCGTCCTCGTCAAAACCCAAGAGCGCCTTGTAGCGCGCCGAGAACCAAATCGGCGCATCGGGAGAAAACCAATCGTCGCCGCGGAGCGGTCCGTCGAAGATTCCATCGTTGGTGCCCAGCGCGGCCAATTCGAAGCGTTCGACGCTCGCGCGCAGAGCATCCTCGGCCCGGCCGCGCTGGGCGATCGTCTGGGCCTGCCGCTCGGCCACGCCGAGGCGAATTCGAAGCCGCTGGGCGTCGATCGGCTTGGTCCAGTAATCGTCGGCCCCCGCCGCCAGCACCTGATCCAGGTCGTCCGGCTCGACCCGTCCGGTAAGCACGATCACCAAAGTCCGCTCCAGCCCGGGGGTCGACCGCATCCGGCGGCAGAGTTCCAGGCCTGTGATCCCGGGAAGCATCCAATCGAGGATTGCCATATCGTAGTGCTCGCCCTGGCACGATTGCCACGCGGCCTCGGCCGTTTCGAAGGCCTTGGACCTGATAGTTGCTGTGGCTCGAGCAACTTTTCCAGTAGATTCCGCAAATCGGCGTCGTCTTCGACCAGGAGGGTCTTCATTTGAGGAATTCGTCCTGCGGGAGAATTGGGGCGAACCAAAATCAGTCTTTGAAGTGTATAACAGTAGTCGGCCGACTGGATCTCTAAAAGAGGGGGGTCATCGGATTCGCAAGCAGGCGCGATTGCCGCCGTGCCGGCAATGGGGTCCTGAAACCGTCGTTTTCGTGATCTATTTGTCGAAAAAACAGCGTTTTTTGAAGCGCACGGTGGCTCGGCAAAGGATCGGAAAAGCGCCAATCAAACTTTCTGCGGGCAAATAATTTCGCAGCCGCACTCGCTAGAAAGGGGGGCTCGCCGGCAGGGGTGGAGTGTTATCATGGGTGCCCAGTACAGACGCTCAGTAAGTCCGCTTTCGGTCTTTTCTTTCGGGGCGTCGCTGTGTGCCATTTTAGCATTCGGCAACCTGTTGGCTGCGCATTTGCATGACCATCAAGCTATTGATCGCGGACGATCACGAGGTAGTTCGTTCTGGGCTTAAGAGCCTCGTGGCCGGCACCGACATCAAAGTCGTCGCCGAAGCCGAGACCGGCCAAAGCGCGGTAAAGCTCGCACTCAAACATGAGCCGGACGTCGTATTACTGGATATTCGCATGCCGGACGGCGACGGATTGAGTGCCTTGGCCCGGATCAAAGTGGATCGCCCCAAGATGCCGGTCTTGATCCTCTCGACCTACGACAACCCAACCTATGTGGCCCGCGCCGTGGCGCTGGGCGCAAGCGGATTCATCCTCAAGGGCACCACCCGCGAACACCTGCTGGAAGCGATTCAGCGGGCGGCCGAGGGCCAGGTTGCCTGGACTCGCGATGAGCTGCGGCGCGTTACCGGCGCCCTGGCGACTCCCCGGCTGACCGCCGACGTCGAAGTGCCGCTGACGCAGCGCGAGAGCGAAGTGCTCAGCCAGCTTGCCTTCGGTCTGACCAACAAGGAGATTGCCCTGGCGCTGCACATCAGCTACGAGACGGTGAAAGAGCACGTTCAACACATTCTGCGAAAGATCGGCGTCTCCGACCGCACCCAGGCCGCGGTCTGGGCGGTGCGAAAAGGCCTCGTCTAGCGTACCGCCGTCCCATCGGGCTCCTTTCTGGAAGCGCTCTCATCGATTTCCGCGGGACGCTGGAGTGTCAAGAACATCCGATCTTCGCCTGCTCGGCATGGAAGTCTCCTGCGCCAGCGTCGAATATCGATAGCTGAGCGCAAAATCCAAGCCCCTGATCCCTGCTAGCAAAGCCAAATCTTGAGCTTTGCGTTTGCCTGCGAATGATTTACAGTTCCGGCCCTTTGAATCCGGATTAAGTCATTCGATCCGCGCCCCAGGGGAGCGCAAATTCGAGTTGATTGAATTGCGCACGGGGCTCCGCCAGGTATCTTAGGAGAGCCGATCCTTGTCTCTATTTTCGTTTCTGAGGCCCGCGCCAAAACCCGATTCCAAGCGACCGCGCCGGCCAATCGAGCGCGCGGCCGGCCGACGCCGGTTCGAGCAACTCGAACAGCGCGAGATGCTGTCGATCACGTTGAATCCGATCAACAATGTCCAACAACCGGGTGGCAAAGATGTGCTGGTGCCCCTGACGGCCGTGGACTCAGGCGGACTGCCGATCAGCTATTCCTTCAGCAGTTCCGACTCGAACCTGGGGCTATCGGTCGTGTCGCCTGGCACACCGAGCCTGGAGCTCAGCGTCGATGGCACCGATAAGAACGGAAATCCATTCTCCGGCACGCTGATCCTGAAGCTATTCGACAGTTTGACGCCGGATGCCGCCGCCCGGATCGAGCAGCTCGCGAACCAGGGATTCTACAACGGCACGACCTTCGCCCGCGTGCTCGACGGCGTGCTCGCCGAGGGGGGGCTCACAACCAGCGGTTCCGGCACGGGAGACACTTTTCCCGATGAGTTCAATTCTCAATTGACGTTTACGAGCCCCGGATTGCTGGGACTGGCGAATTCCGGCGCGGACACCAACGACGAGCAATTCTTCATCACCGCGACCGATGCCAAGGGCACGACCACCCCGATTTCGCTGGCGGCCATGCCGCAAGGGTTGGACTTCAAATACACCATCATCGGACAGTTGGTGAGCGGCTTCGACACGTTCGAGAAGGTCATGAGCGCCACGGTTGTCGCCAATACGAACACTGCCGAGGTCAGCCAGCCGGCATCGAGCATTACGATCACTTCCGCCCAGATCATTTCCGACACGCAAGACGCCGTGCTCGAGGTGAATGCGGGTTCCAGCGAGGACGGCAGCAGTCCGACCATTACGGTCACGGCCACCGACACGGCCGGCGCCACTGCTCAACAGACGTTCACCGATGCGATCGTGACTAACACTCAGGTCGATCCGCCCTTCATAGCGGCCGTGAGCAATCAGTTTACCAGCGAAAATGCGCCCGTGACCTTCACGCTCTCTTCCACCGATCTGGCCGGTGCCGGCGTGGCGTACACGGTGGTCGGCGCCGCGAGCTTTACGGCGCCGCAAAACGTGTCAGTCAGCATCAATCAATCGACCGGCCAGGTAACGCTGACGCCCGCGACCGGGTTCAGTGGAATCATTTCGCTGCTGGCCGGAGTTCGCGCAGCGTCGGCGGCAAACAACGCTACGAGCTACGATACCCAGCCGTTTACTTTGACGGTTGCCGTCCCGACCGCCACAACGGCCGTGCCCGGGGCCGACGCCCCCGTCGACCTGACCGATGCGTTCAACCACGTGGGCATTACCACCGACGGAGCGACATTTTCCGCCGGCTTGGATGGCGTGGGCAATGCCTACTCCGCCACCAACACCGGCGCGAGCCTGACGTTGGAACAACCTCAGCTTCAACCTGGGCCCGGCGGGGGCCGCCAATGCGATTCAAGCCAAGGGCCAAACCATCGCTTTGCCGCAAACTCAATACTCGCAGCTGGATTTGTTGGCGACCGCCGTCGACGGCAATCAACTCAGTCAGACCTTTACGGTCAACTACACGGACGGCACGTCGGACAGCCGCACTCAGAACTTCAGCGATTGGTACACTCCGCAAAATTACTCGCGCGAAGCGATCGCGCTATCGACGTCCTATCGCAACACGTCACAGGGCGGGGCCGACCACCGCACGTTCGACCTGTATGGATACTTGATCTATCTCGATAACTCGAGAACGGTGAGCAGCATCACGCTGCCCAACGACGGGAACGTGGAAATCCTGGCGATTACCATGTCGGCGGCGGTGCAGGCGCCGACCAATCTCACGGCCACCGCCGTCGCAGCCGACGAAGTCGATCTGGCCTGGACGGCCGCGGCCGGCACCGTCACCGGCTACAACGTGTATCGCGGAACGGCGAGCGGTTCGGAGGTCAGCCCGGCGTTGAACAGCACGCCGCTGCCCCCCGGCACGACCACGTTCCAGGATTCGACCGTGATTCCCGGCAACACGTACTACTACGTGGTCCAGGCACTAAGCGGTGTGTCCCCCAGCCCGATCTCCAGCGAAGCCACGGCCGCCACGCCGCAGGGCGGCTCCAGCCCGCAGGTCGATCTGAGCACGCAATTCAACCTGGCCGGAATCACCGCTGACGGCGCGAAGTTCACCGGCGGACTCGACGGGCAGGGCAATGCCCTTAGCGGAACCTCATTGGGAAGCAGTGTGACGGCGGGTGGCACCACTTTCAGCTTGGGCGCCGTGGGCAGTTCCAACGTTGTTGTGGCGGTGGGGCAGACGATTGCATTGCCCCCGGGCCCGCCATCGCAATTGCGCATTTTGGCAACTGCGGTCAACGGCAACCAGCTCAAGCAGGCCTTCATCGTCACGTACACCGACGGCACGACGACCACACTCACCCAAAACATCAGCGATTGGGCTACACCGCAGAACTATGCCGGCGAAACCGTTGCCGTGACCACCCCCTATCGCAACACCTCCGGCGGCGGAGCGGACCACCGCCGGTTCGACGTATATGAATACGTGATCAATCTCGACAGTTCCAAAACCGTCAGCAGCATCCGACTGCCCGTCAACAACTCGGTCGACGTGCTGGCCATCAGCACGGCTTCTCCGATTGCCGCTCCGACCGGCCTTGGCGTCTCGACTTCCACGCCCGATCAGATCAATCTGTCTTGGACAGCCCCTAATGGCACCGTGACTGGCTACAACGTCTATCGCGGCACGGCGACCGGCGGCGAGTTGGCGACACCCATCAATAGCACGCCGCTGGCTGCCAGCGCCACGAGTTATCAAGACACCACGGCGCTTCCCGGCAACACCTACTATTACGTCGTGAAAGCTATCAGCGGCGCATCGCTTAGCCCCGCCTCGAACGAAGTCAACGCCACCGTCGCGGCCAGCGGTTCCAGTACGGTCGTCGATCTCTCCAGCGCCTTCAATCTCATGGGCATTACGGTGGCGGGGACAAGATTTACCGGCGGATTGGACGGCGTGGGCAATGCCTTGCCCGCCGGAAATCTGATGGCCAGTCCCGGCGTTGATATCGCCGGCAGCGGAATTGGGCAGGGCGTCCGTTTCCAGATCGGCACTGCCGGCGTCAACGACGTTGTCCAAGCTGCGGGCCAAACCATTGGATTGCCGGCCGGGCAATACTCGACGCTGGACTTTCTGGCGACCGGCGTCGATGGCAACCAGGCTAACCAGAAGTTCACGGTCCATTACACCGACGGCACTTCGACAACGCTGACTCAGAGCATTAGCGACTGGTTCACACCGCAGCATTACGCGGGCGAATCGGTGGGCCTCACCGCCTCCAACCGCAACACGTCGAGCGGTGGAATCGACAACCGCAACTTCGACGTCTACAGCTACGCCATCACGCTGGACAGCTCCAAAACGGTGAGCAGCATCACGCTGCCCAACAACGGACACGTCGAGATCCTGGCCATCAGCGCCGTGGCGTGAGCACGGACTTGCTACGAGCCCGCGTTCGGGTCGAGATATCCGTGAATCAATCCGTAGAACAAGATGCTCAGCACCACCGCGGTCACGAACGTGTAGCGCCAATCCCGCTGGACGGCGAATGCGACCAGCGCCAGCATCACCCGGGCAATGGGCGTGGCCAGCAGCAACAGCAGACCGCCCTGGATCAAAGCCCGGCCGTCCAGCGCGAGGATTCCGCGGAATGTACCGCCGAACGAGTTGAGCGCGTCCGGTCCGACGTGAAAGGACGCGTAGTCGGGCGTGCCGCGCCAATTTTGCGCCAGGTAAACGACCGCTCCGATCAGCACCACAACCGCCGCCGCGCTAACCCCCGCGCGGAGCAGGTTGCCCACGGTCTGTTCCAGGCGTTGATCGCTGTCCGAGGTCGAGGCCATCAGATCTTTCCCGTCAATCCGCTATAGATCATTTCCAAGGCCAGGCCGGCCACTACCAGGCTGAAGGCCAGGCGTAACGACTTGACTTGGGCCCGTATCAGAACGCGCGTTCCCAGCAGCGCACCGACGCCGACCCCCAACATCACCGGCATGGCCAGACCCGGCTCGATGTAGCCGCGGCCGAAGTAAATTCCGGCGCTGGCAGCTGCGGTGACGCCGATCATGAAATTGCTGGTGGTCGTCGAGACCTTGAAGGGCATGCGCATGATCTGGTCCATGGCCAGCACTTTCACGGCCCCCGATCCGATGCCCAATAGTCCGGAGAGAATTCCGGCAACGAACATCACGCCGAATCCGGCTGGCACGCGCGTGACCGAATAGGGGCAATCCCCCCTCGGCCCGGGATACGAGCCGCCCAGTCTCCAGCGCTCGGCGAACCCGTCAGGTACCACCTGCGGCGCGGCATCTTCCTTCATGCCCCAGGAAGCATAGGCGGAGTAGAGCAGCACTCCGCCGAAGATGATCGCGATGGCCGGCGTGGGAACATAGACGGCAATCAGCGCGCCAGCCACCGCCCCCGCCGTGGTGGCGACTTCCAGGAACATGCCGATGCGGATGTTGGCAAATCCCTCTTTGACGTAGGCCGCGGCCGCGCCGGACGAAGTGGCAATCACCGAAATCAGCGACGCACCGATGGCATAGCGCAAGTCGACGCCCAGCGCCAGTGCCAGCAGCGGCACCACCACGACGCCCCCGCCCAGCCCGGTCAGCGCGCCAGAAAACCGGCCAGCAGCGAACCGCTGAACACCAGGAGCGTGAATTCAAGAGTGTTCAAAGTTGCGTCGGACGCTTTTGGCTGGTTTTCACACCGATCGAATGCAGGACGCGACGGGACATCGCCGCGGTGGGTTGCCCTAGCGGCGCGGCTTGAACATCGTGACGGCCAACGGCGGCAAGGTGAGTCGGATCGAATACGGACGGCCGTTCCAGGGAATCGGTTCGGCCATCACGCCGGCGCCGTTGCCCACGTTGCTGCCGCCGTAGTACATCGAGTCGCTGTTGAGGATCTCTTCGTACCAGCACAGCTCGGGCACGCCCAGCCGATAGCCGTGCGCGGACGACCGGCGTGAAGTTGCAACTGACCAGGATGAAATCGCTGGGATCTTTGGCCCGGCGCATGTAGCTCAGCACGCTCTCCTCATAGTTGTGGCAATCGATCCACTCGAAGCCCTGATGGTCGAAATCGACCTGGTGCAGGGCCGGCTCGCGGCGATAGACGCGGTTCAGGTCGGCCACGAAGCGTTGCAGCCCCTGGTGCGATTCCCACTGCAGCAGGTCCCATTGCAGGCTGGTGTCGTAATTCCATTCGTTCCATTGGCCGAACTCGCCCCCCATGAACAGCAGCTTCTTGCCGGGGTGGCCCCACATGTAGCCGTACAGCAGCCGCAGGTTGGCGAATTTCTGCCACAGGTCGCCGGGCATCTGATCCAGCAGCGAGCCCTTGCCGTGCACCACTTCGTCGTGCGACAGCGGCAGGACGAAGTTCTCGTGAAAGGCGTAGATCAGGCTGAACGTCAGTTCGTCGTGGTGGTACTGGCGGTGGATCGGCTCGTGCCGCATGTAGCGCATCGTGTCGTTCATCCAGCCCATGTTCCATTTCAGGCTGAATCCCAGGCCGCCCAAGTAGGTCGGCCGCGAGACGCCCTGCCAGGCGGTCGATTCCTCGGCGATCGTCAGCACGCCGGGATATTGCAGGTGCGTCTGCTCGTTGAATTCCTTGAGGAACGAAATCGCCCGCAGGTTCTCGCGGCCGCCGAACTCGTTGGGCATCCACTCGCCGGCTTCGCGGCTGTAGTCGAGATAGATCATCGAGGCCACGGCGTCGACGCGCAGTCCGTCGATGTGATACTTGTCGAACCAGAACAGGGCGTTCGAGATCAGGAAGTTGCGGACTTCGTTGCGGCCGTAGTTGAAGATCAGCGTGCCCCAGTCGGGGTGCTCGCCCTGCCGCGGATCGGCATGCTCGTACAGATGCGTGCCGTCGAACATCCGCAGGCCGTGGCCGTCGCGCGGGAAGTGGGCCGGCACCCAGTCGAGGATCACGCCGATGCCGTTCTGGTGGCAATGGTCGACGAAGTACATGAAGTCTTGCGGCGAGCCGTAGCGGCTGGTGGCGGCGAAGTAGCCGACCGTCTGGTAGCCCCAGCTTCCGGAGAACGGATGCTCGCTGACCGGCATCAGCTCGAGGTGCGTGAAGCCCATCTGCTGACAATAGTCGACCAGCTGGTGGGCCAGCTCGCGATAGGTCAGCCAGCGGCTGTGATCGTCGCCCGGGCGGCGCCAACTTCCCAGATGCACTTCGTAGATCGACTGCGGGGCCGACGAGTCCATTGCGGCTGAGCCGGCTGGACATCCACTCGCTGTCGTGCCAATGGTAACGGTCGAGGTCCGCCACGTTCGACGCGGTGCGCGGCGGCAGCTCGGCGGCAAAGCCATAGGGGTCGGCCTTTTCGAAGACCTGGTCGCCGTGCCGAACGGAGTACTTGTAGATCGTGCCCTCGCCCAGGCCCGGCACGAACAGCTCCCAGAAGCCGCTGGGAATGTGCTTGCGCATCGCGTGTCGGCGGGCATCCCAGTTGTTGAAATCGCCGATGACGCTGACGCCCGTGGCGTTGGGTGCCCAGACGGCGAAGTTCACCCCTTCCACTCCGTCGACCGTGCGCAGCTGCGCGCCCAGCTTGTGGTAGCTGTTCCAGTGCTTGCCCTCGCCGAGCAGGTACAGATCGAACTCGCTCAACAGCGGCGGAAACGCATACGGATCGTGGTTGGTCGTTTGGGCACCGCGCTCGTCCGCGACTCGCAGCAGGTATCGATTATTCGCGGGATCTTTGAGCATCGGACAAATTGCCTCGTATAAGCCGGCCGGATGAATTCGTCGCATCGGCTGCGATGCCACATGGGCTGGGTCGACCACCCAGGCTTGAGCGGCTCCCGGCAGGAAGGCCCGAACCGCCAAGGCCCGACGCCCCTCGGCCACGACCTCGTGCGGGCCGAGCAGATCGAACGGGTTTTCGTGCCGGCCTTCCAGCAACGGTGCCGACTTTTTCCAACTCCACCGACGTTCGCACGCTACTCATCTTGAGTTAACCTTACTGATTGTCAATTTTGCGGCTCTGGAAGTCCAGCGGGTAGGCGGGCTCTTGACTCGCCGCCGAGCGCGAGCGGGCAGCTCGATTATTCAAACCAAGGTAGCGGCACCAACCGGGTGCCCAATCGACCGAATGCCAACTGCCAGTTCTCGGCGCTGCGAGCCGCTAACCGTTTGCAGAGCAAGGAGAAACGGCGCACACGCCGCTGCCTGTGAGCACCCGGCGGCGGGTTGTTCGCGGGCTCGGACGCAGGCGCCACGCTTTGAGTTTCGACCGCCCGCGTATGCGGCAAATCGAATCGCCAGGTGCGGCACTCGACCTGGTGAAAGCCCATCGCGCGGTCGATTCGTTGCCAAAGATCCCGGTTCTTGACCGGAACCATGTCGCCGAAGTGTTCCCACTGCCAGTCGCTGGACCGCCAGGCGGGCAGGCCTTGCGTCAGCCCGCGGTTCACGTATTTGCTGGGCGTGACCAGCGTTACGCGGGCCGGCTCCGGCACGGCCTCCAGGCCGCGCACCACAGCCAACAGCTCTAGCCGTTCGCCATGCACGTTGGGTTCTTCGTCGGCGGCTTCGAATTGCTCGGATCCGTCGAGCGACTGGAGGACGAACCTCCAATGTCCTTGTGGCTGTTTGCGGTTGGATTCCGAAAACAACAGGAAATGCGGTTTTATCGCGTTCATACCAGTGCTAGCGCTTCAGGATTACGGGAGGGCGCGAGCGCGGTACTGCCAGCCGCGCTCTTCAGAGCGCGGACATGCAACACAGCGCCCGGTAAAGCGATTCGGGGGTCGCTTCACTGAGCGGTTTTACTTATCGGCAGCTCTTACCCAACTTCTCCACTCTCACCACGGCTCTGCGAGCTATCTTCTCGACTTTGCGCAGCTCGCAGCACTAAAATTCGGGCGCGGCCGTGCGCAGCAGTTACAAACGGTCGCGCATGCCGATGTGCGCAGCCCGCAAAATGGTCTCCTTCGCGGCATACCGAATTCGGAATGCGGCCGAGCCTCACAAGTGGCGAGTGCGCGCTCGGCAGGGCGCCTAAGACACGCGGGGCTCGATCTTTCGGCTCGCGGTGAACCGCCTCTGCGAACCTGCTGCGCTTGACCGTGCTCCCTACAATTGGTCGGCAACTTGAAAAACTCGAATTAGGACCGAGGCATCTCATGGTGGCATTCAGACAGCGCTTTCTAAACGACGAATCCCAAATCGGCCCCTCCGGCCCGGGGGCCAGTCAGGCGGCCGACGACGGCCAATTGCTCGACGCCTTCTCGCGCACCGTCGTCAATGTGGCCGAGCTGCTGCGGCCGGCCGTGGTCCATTTGCGCGCTTCGCGATCGGGCGGCGGGGGTCGGGGTCGGGTATCCTTTTTGCGCCCGACGGATTTCTGCTCACCAACCATCACGTAGTCCGCGGGCAGCAAGAGCTGCGTGTCCGCCTGAACGACGGGCGCGAAGTCGCCGGTCACCGGATCGGGGCCGACCCTTGGACCGATCTGGCCGTGGTGCAAGCCGATAGCTCGGGCTTGCCCTTCGCCAGCCTGGGCGATTCGTCGCAACTGCGAGTCGGGCAGTTGGCAATCGCCATTGGCAGTCCGCTGGGATTCGAATCGACCGTGACCGCCGGCGTGATCAGTGCCCTGGGACGCACGCTGCGGAGCATCAGCGGCCACCTGGTCGACAACGTGATTCAGACCGACGCGGCGCTCAATCCTGGCAACAGCGGCGGTCCCTTGGTGGATAGCCAAGGCCGCGTGGTCGGCATCAATACCGCCGTAATTCAGCCGGCCCAGGGCTTGTGCTTCGCCATTCCCATCAACGCCGCCAAGCACATCCTGCCGCAATTGATGCAGCATGGCCGCGTCGTGCGGGGCTATCTGGGCTTGCATGGCCGGAGCGTGCCGCTGCCCCGCCAGCGAGCGCGCCGGTTCGATCTCGAACAAATCGCCGCGGTCGAAGTATTGGACGTCGAACCGGATGGTCCGGCGTTTCAGGCCGGCATTCAGGGAGACGACCTGATCGTCGCCTTGGGCGAACAACCGGTGACCAGCGTCGACGATCTGCACAAACTGCTCACCCAACTGCCGGTGGGCGTGCCCGCCGCGGTCGTGATTTTGCGTGGTGATCGCCGGTTGGAGCGGTTCGTGCTGCCGAGCGAGTATCCGGCGTTCGATTGACGTTACGAAGAGGGAGACGATAATGTCGCAGGCACGCGTGGTTGTTAAGCCCATGGGAAGCTTCCCGTGGGTTTTGTCGGCGATTTCGGGATGAGGACTAAAAAAATCGAGGAGCCCACTCATGGCTCACGTCGCCGTGCTCGGTGATTCGATTTTCGACAATGCCTCGTACGTGCCCGGCGAGCCCTCGGTGGCGCAACAATTGCAGCAGCGATCGCCCAAGGGCTGGCGCGTAACGCTGCTGGCCGAAGGCGGCGCGATCGCGCTCAACAACGGCGCCCAGCTGCGGCGATTGCCCGAGGATACGACCCACGTGATGGTCAGCGCCGGCGGGAACGACGCGCTGGAGAATGTCGGCATCCTGGCGAAAGCGACGCTCACTGCGGCCGAAGGGCTTGTGCGGTTGGCTGCGTCGCGGAACCGCTTTCAGCACGAGTATGCTTCGATGCTCGACGCGCTACTGGCCCTGGCTCGGCCCGTTGCGGTCTGCACAATCTACGATTGGCGGTCGCGCCCAGTCGCGGGCCCTGTCGTGCGCCTGTTAAGCCCGCGGGATGCTTCCCGCGGGTAGCTTCCGCTTGGCGTTGTATTCACGTTGCCGAGCCGCCCGGCCGGCAATCTGCTGCCCTCGCTCGACAGCCGGCCGTGGGCCTCTAAAATAGCCACAGCCTTGCCCCGCGCTTTCGCACGCAGAAGGAGAAAATGGAAATGGTTGTCCTGGAATTCAGCATCACCCCATTGGGCTCCGGTGAGAGTGTAGGGCAATATGTGGCGCGGCGCGGTCGACATCATCGATCGCAGCGGCCTGAACTATCAGTTGCACGCCATGGGCACTAACATCGAGGGAGAGCTCGAACAGGTGCTGGCCGTGTTGCAGCAGTGCATCGAGGCGCTGAGCAGCGATTGCAACCGGGTAACCGTGGCGGCCAAACTCGATTGCCGGAAAGACCACAGCGGCCTGCTGGCCGGCAAGCCCGAGGCCATCGAAAAGCTGCTCGGGCGAACGCTCAAAAAGTAAGTGCCGGGTCGCAAAGATCACCCCCTAACATCCGACAACAGGATCCCACCGGTGCCCGACGCGGAAAAACTCTACCAGCAACTTTGCAGCCACGCCCGCGAAACCGCGCTGTTGGCCAGCACCGAGGCCGTTCTCGGTTGGGACGAGCGGACGATGATGCCCCCGGCGGCGCCCGAATATCGGGCCGAGCAAATCACGCTGCTCTCCGGCTTGATCCACGCCCGGCGCACCGATCCGCGGTTGGGCGAGTGGCTGGCGGAACTGGCTGGCAGCCCGCTGGCCGCCGATCCGCACAGCGACACCGGCACCGTCGATCCGGCAGCTCAAGCGCGAGTACGACAAGCGGGTCAAGCTGCCGCAGTCGCTGGTCGAAGAGCTGACGCGAACCGCGTCGCTAGGGCAGCATGCCTGGCAACAAGCGCGCGCGCGACGACGATTTCGCCTCGTTCCGGCCGTTCCTGGAAAAGACGTTCGAGCTCAAGCGGGCGCAGGCCGAGGCACTGGGCTATACCGAGTCACCTTACGATCCGCTGCTCGACGATTTCGAGCCGGGCGAGTCGACGGCCAACGTCACCCGCGTGCTGGCCGAGCTTGCGCGACGCGCTGGTGCCGCTGGTGGCCGAGATTGCCGCCAGCGGCCGCTCGCCCGACGTCGACATTTTGTCGCGGAACTATCCGCTGGCGGAGCAAGACCGGTTCGGCGCGAGGTGGCGGCACGGCTGGGTTTCGACTTCACGCGTGGCCGGCTGGACGTGACGGCCCATCCGTTTTGCTCGGCGCTCGGGCCCGCACGATTGCCGCATCACCACCCGCTTCGACGAGCACTATTTCCCGACCGCGCTTTTTCGGCATCCTGCACGAGGCGGGGCACGGCATTTACGACCAAGGGCTGCGGACCGACTTGTATGGCCTGCCGCCGGCGGAAGCCATTTCGTTGGGCATCCACGAATCGCAATCGCGGATGTGGGAAAATCTGGTCGCCCGCAGCCGGCCCTTCTGGGAGCACTTCTTTCCTGCAGGCCCGGCAGGCGTTTCCCGCAGCGCTGGGCCGACGTCTCGCTCGACGATTTTTATTTCGCCATCAACGACGTGCGGCCGTCGCTGATTCGGGTCGAGGCCGACGAAGTGACCTACAACCTGCACATCCTGATTCGCTTCGAACTGGAGCAGGCGCTGCTGGCCGGATGATTTGTCGGTGGCCGATCTGCCGGCCGCGTGGGGCGAAAAGTATCAGAAATATCTCGGCCTGACTCCGCCCAGCGATGCCGACGGCGTGCTGCAAGACATCCATTGGGCGGCCGGGCTGGTCGGTTACTTCCCCACCTATTCGCTGGGCAATCTGTACGCGGCCCAGTTCTTTGCCCAGGCCGATGCCGAGCTGGGCGGATTGGACAGGCAATTCGCGGCCGGGCGATTTTGCCGCCCTTGGCCGATTGGCTGCGCGAAAAAATCCATCGCTGCGGTCAACGCTTTACGGCCGCCGAACTGGTGCAGCGAATTACCGGCCAGCCGCTCGCGCATCAGCCGCTGGTCGAGAAGCTGCGGGCAAATTGGGACCGCTCTATCGACTTGAGCGCGTAACGATCCGGAAAAATCGGCAACTTGACCGTTGCCAGCAGGCTCCCTAGACTTCCCCCAGGCGTCCGATCGCGATGGTCGGACTTCCGCGCCGGAAGTTGCGCCTCCCGATTCCAGGGGCTTTTGTCGTTGTTGAGCACGTCGATCCCTACGCCATACCCGGCGCGGGTGAGCTATCTTTTTTCTCGTTCGCGAATTGGTTTGTTCCGAAATTGTTTGAGGCTGCGCGCGAACGGAATGCGTAGTCTGGGGTGTCTCTAGAACTGGCATTTTCCACCAGCCATGATTTTCTGGCGGTTTGCCGGCCGGATGGTATGATTGCCAGCCACTCGCGGGTGATTTGCCCCAACAGAAATCCAAGAATCGGAGTTCCCTCATGTCTGTCATTCGTGCACGGCTGTGCATTTTCGTTTTGAGCGCCGGTTTCGCAGTCGGCTGCAACCGCAACGAAAATTCCGGCCAGGCCACCGGCATCAGTGGGACCGGCACCAGCGTGACGGGCGACGGGGGAATTTCCACCGGCACCGGCGGCGAAGGCGCCGGGCCGACGGGTACCAGCGGCGACGAGTCGGCGGAAAACCCGGGAGCCGACGACCCCTCGGCCGACAACGGCACCGGCGGCCCCTGAGTTTTTGCGGTCATGCGGCAGCGGTTTGGCGATGTCTTTTTTGGAAGCCGAGGTGTTCCCGTGCGAGTGGCCATCCTTTCGCGTAAGCCATCACTGCATTCGACCGACCGGCTGCGCGTGGCCGGCGCAGTGCGCGGCCACGACGTGCAGGTGATCGACTACCTGCGCTGTTACATGAATATCACCTCGCTGCGTCCCAGCGTGATGTACCAGGGCCGCCAGTTGCCGCCGCTGGATGCGATCATCCCCCGCATCGGCGCCTCGCATGCGATCTATGGCGCGGCCGTCGTGCGGCAGTTCGAAATGCTGGGCGTGCAATCAGCCAACCATTCCGACGCGATCACCCGCTCGCACGATAAGCTTCGCTGTTTGCAACTGCTGGCGGCCCACGGCATCGAGTTGCCTTCGACGGGCTTTGCCCATTCGAACCGCGACTTGTCCGGCTTGATCGATTGCGTCAGCCAGGGGCCGTTGGTGGTCAAGTTGCTGGGGGGTCCGCCGGGGGCGGGCGCGATTCTGGCGGCCACGCGCCAGGCGGCCGAATCGGTGATGGAAGCCTTTGGCGGCCTGGATGCCGACAGCCTGGTGCAGGAATTCATTCGCGAGGCGGCCGGCGCCAGCCTGCGGCTGTTTGTCGTCGGCAAGCGCGTGGTGGCGACCATGCGGCGCCGCGCTCGGCCCGGCGAGTTCCGCTCGAACCTGCACCGTGGCGGCCATGCGGAGAAAGTGCGGCCGACGCCCGAGGAGCGCCGCACGGCGGTCCGCGCCGCTGGGGCATTGGGGCTGCACATCGCCGGTGTCGACATGTTGCAATCGTCGCGCGGCCCGTTGGTGATGGCCGTTAATTCAAGCCCGGAGCTCGAAGGAATCGAACGGGCCACGCAAGTCGATGTGGCCGGCAAGATCTTCGAGTTTCTGGAGCGGCGTGTCGAGGTGCAGCACCAAAAGCAACCTGTGCCCGGCGCCCGTCAGCGCGAGTTGGCCGTGGTCGCGTCCTAAAGCTCGGGCCGCCGACGGCAAAGAAATCACAGCCGGCCCGTGGCTTTCAGTTGCTCTCATCTTGAGGCGCGTCCGAGGGCGGCATCGGGTCCCCCTCGAAATCCTCCTGCTCATCGATTTTCGGGGCGCTGCGGAATGACTCGTTGGGCTCTGGGCCTGAACTGGCGGCCGGTTCTGCAACGCCGGGTTCGGGCGCCTTAGGTTCCAGCATGCTTCCCAACCAGATCAGGCCGCCGATCGCCAGACCAATGAGCGACACGAGTACCGCGATCGCCAGTCCGCCCTGGAACCACAACTTATATTGCGACCAGAACGAGGGCCGCTGCGGGTGGCGGCAGTGTGTACGATGAAAAAACGGGTTGCACTTGCAAGGCGGGCAGCGACTCCGGCTCGAGCGGAGTCCAAACCGGCACCGGCACGATCACCTCGGAGCCACAACCGGGGCAAAGCACGGCCTGACCGACGTATTGCTTGTCGATCTCGAATCTCGTGCCGCATCGGCAATCGACATGGATATGCATCGCCGCATCGACTCATCAGCGATCGAAATTGCCAGCCCACGCCAGGGCGGGTGTCGCCGCTTTGGGGGGTCGTGGCAGAGTTGGCGATCACCGCCAATTCATTATAGCGACTCGCGGCCGCCTGCCGTGGCCAAAAGTTCAGGCACCCCATCAATCTTCGGCGTAGACTCGCGTGCTTTCTTCTTTGGTGATCGGGACGCGTATCTCGTCGGTCACCACTTGGACTCGCAGCCGCAGATCGCCCGCCTCGAGCGCTTTGACTTTGACGGTATAGGTCATGTCGGCCTTGGGCGCCAGTTGACTGACCGGGTCGAACAGCACGCGCTGACCGTCGATCACATGGCGGGCCGGCCCGTCGGCATGGATGGCCTGCATCTGTGGCGGCAATAACGCCACCACCCGCACCTCGGTAGCCGCCTTCGACCCCTGGTTGCTAACCCGAATCTCGTAGGTGGTTTCGCCCCCCACCTCGACCGGATCGTTGATGTCGACCAGCTCGAACAGGATCGCGGCGATTCCCTCGACAATTACGGTCTCGTCCCGTTCGTCGGCCAGGCCCTGCTGGGCCCGCCCCTTGACGTGCAGTTTCAACTCGCCCGGCTCGGTGGGCAGCGCCGTCACGCGTGACGGTCCCGGTTTCGCCGGCGGGAAGTTCTTCCAGGCTCCAGTAGACGGCCCCGGTGGCCGGGTCGTACTGGCCGGCGTTGTTCGCTTCGATGAATTTCAGCCCTTTGGGTAGCATGGCCGCCAGCTCGATATCCCTGCGCCGGCGCAGTGCCCGGATTGGTGACCGAAATGTTATAGACCGCGCTGCGTTCCAGGTAGCGCCGCTTGGGGCCGGTGAGCCCGACTTTCAAATCCGGGGCGACCACTTCACATTGCGTGCGCGTCTCGACGCTGACGTTGCCCTCGGCGTGCGCACTGAGCAAGTTGGTCAGCGGGCCGGCCTGGATGGCGGTGAGCGGCAAGTCGAGTTCACGATGTTCGCCCGGTTTGAGGGTGCCGACTTCGAATTCCAGTTCGCCGCCGGCCGCATGTTTCAGCCCCGGCGGAATCGTCTCGGTCAGCACGACACCGGTTGCGGCGCCGGTGCCGGGATTGGAGAGTTTGATCTTCAGCAGCAGCTCGCCGCCGATCATCACCCGCGTGGGCGCGGACGACGTCGAGCGCCAGCAGCGCCCGGGTGGCCGTGGTGCGAACCGAGGCGCCGGCTCGGAAATGAATCGTTGCCACGCTGCCGATTTCGCCTTCGGTGAGCGGCATGAGCTGAACCTGCAGGGTCGTTTCCGAGGCCGGTTTCACGCTGCCCAAATCCCAGACTAGTTCGCCCTCGGGGCCGCGCTTGGCCGGCGGCGCTGTGCTGACCAGCTGAGTGCCCTGGGGAATGAGGTCGTGCACTTCGACGCCATGGGCCACGACCTGCCCCTGATTGCGATACCGTGATCGAGAACGTGGCGATCTTGCCGACCTGAATTTCGGCCGGAGCGCGTTTTTCGATCGTCAGGCTGGGCGCCTGGGAACCTTCAAGTTGCTTTTCACCCGGCCGGCCAGTCCTCTTCGATCACGGCAGCGGAACCCAGAACGGGCCGCTGCGCGGGTGGCAGCAACGCCTCGCCGGAACCGAGAGCCGCCGGGTCGATGCCCGAAGCCGCGGGCGGCGGAGCAAAGTTGTCTTGCCAATGATCGTCGCTGCCAGGATCGGCCGGCGGCGTGCTCCGGCGCCGTGCCGGCCCGTGCCGTATTGCGGTGGGTGGCTCGGCGATCGGGCTGTCCGACTCGTCGACGGCTTGCTGCGGATCGTCTTCGCTGCCGCCCGTTTGCTGCGTGCGGTTGGCGGCCGCCACGCGACATTCCGAAACGGATCTGCCCGCTCGGGAATCGCCTCGCCGGGCGTCTCGGTCGGCATGCGCCGCGGTTCCTGAGACCCGCTGTCCGGCGATTGGGCTGCGTACCGCTCGACCGCCTTGGGCCGCTCACTGTATTCAGCCGGACCGTCCTCGAAGCCGGCCCGCACTTCGGCCGGTTGCCGCGGCTCTGCCCAGCGATCCGGCCGGGCTTGGGCCGGCATGGCGGGTGGCGGCATAGGGCGAATCGGGATTGGCCGCCAGTTCCGCCTCGCTCTCCGGCGACAGCGGGATCGGACGAGGCTCTTCCTCGCGCCGCGTGATCGCCGGCAACTCGTCCGACGAGTCGTCGTGATGCAACATGCGCTTGGCTTCAAAAACCGCCACCGTGCCCATGCCGATGACGGTGGCCAACAACGACAACCTGATCAGTAGTCGCTTCATGGATTCCATTCCGAGCAGTGAGGGGCGCTTCGATCCGCAATTGCCCCGGCGATGTGTTTTTCGAGCGCGCGGCCGAGAACCGGCAGTTGGCTCTTGCCAAACCATTTTGGCGGCGTTGTAACTATCAAAAGCTCGGCGGCGCGAGAAGATCAATTCGCGGGGGACAGTCAGTCGACGCGAAACGGGCAGGTTGGGCTATTTTTGCCGGCCTTTTTGCGTGTCCTGTGGGAACTGCTGCCGGCACATAGCGGGCTCACGGCGGATCGTATCCGCCGGGATGAAGCGGGTGACAGCGGCAAATTCGCAGCACGCCGCGCCAGGTGCCTTTCAGCACGCCATGCTTGCGGATGGCAGCGATCATGTAGTTGCTGCACGAAGGCTGGAACCGGCAGACTGGCCCCAGCCAGGGGCTGATCAACAATTGATACAACCGTACGGAGCGAATCAACACGGCGCGTACACGCACGATTGAGCGAACTTCCAGGCGGCTTCATGCGGGGTGCTCCAGTAGCTTTTTCGCCACGCGCAGCCACGCGGACCAGCGACGCCTCGAGCACCGCCAGCGCCGGCGGCACCTGCCCGCGCGGAATCACGACCAGATCAAGGCCCGGCGGCAACTGCTCGCGCCGCAAGCGAAACGCTTCGCGCAGCAATCGCTTCCAGCGGTTGCGAACCACGGCGCCGCCAATCTTGCGCGAGACTGAAAGTCCCAAGCGCGCGATGCTCAAGGCTGTTCTCGCAGCCGTATATCAGCAGCCACTGGTCCGAGGCCGGCCGGCGCCGGTGATAGGCCCGCTCATAGTCACTTCCGCGCGTGAGCCGATGCTGGGGTAGGAAACGTTGGCTCATGCGGCCTGCTGGGTCCGTGAGTAGCGCGACGTGCTGCACAACATTCACCGGCATTTGGCGGCGCCGGACCACGACGGACCGAAGTGCCTTGTCTTATGAGCCCATCGTCGACTCGCTGTCGTCGGCCGGTGGTTGCGGCGGCGGTGGTCGAGTGGCTAATGGTTTACTGTACCACTCGTCGGTCAGCGGGTGCGAGGGCCCCAGCGGCTGGCGGATCCGCCGGCGGACGATTCGGGCACCCCACCAGGTCATAAACACCAGGGTGATTGCCAACAGCACCAGCCCGCCCATTGCCGGAACCAATAAGGCCCGGGCCTTTTGAAGCGGCGCCGGGGCGGGCGGTCGCGCCTCGGTCGTGCCGCGCTCGGTTTGGGCCGCTGCCAACATCTTGCTACCAGTGCAAATCGTGGCGTGGATCTTGAGGAGCCGCCTGCTGCCAATGGGCGTCGAGCTGGCGCACCAGTTCGCGGCTTTCGTCGTCGAGCGCCGCGGGCAACACGATCTGAATTTCGGCGAACAGGTCGCCCGGCTCCGAACCCTTTATCGCTACGCCGCGCCCTTTGACCCGCAGCTTCTTGCCGCTGGACGAGGCCGGCGGCACACGCAGCATGATCGTACCCTGGGGCGTGGGCACCTCGACTTTGGCACCAGCACGGCTTCGGACAAGGTGACCGGCACGCGCACGTCCAGATTATTGCCGCGGCGGCTGAAGTACGGATGCGTGCAGGACATGCACCGTGATCAGGATGTCGCCCGGCGCGGAGGCCGGAGTGGGAGGCGCTTCGCCTTGTCCGCGGAGGCGGATTTTTTTGCCGTCTTCGATGCCCGTCGGGAATCTTGACCACGATGGTTTCGATTTCGCCCGATTGGCGGCGCACGGAGATTTGGGCCTCGCCCCCCAGGATCGAAGTCGTGAAGGGGACGTCGATTTCGGTGGCCAGATCGGCGCCGCGCTTGGATTGCGCCGGGCGCTGTTGCCGCGGCCTCCTTGGGCCTTGCGGAACTGCGAGAAGATGTCGCCGAAGCTCGACGCAGGGTCGCCGCCGTAGCGTTCGCCGAAAAACTGGCTGAAATCGATATCCTCGAATCCGCCCGGCGGCGCCGCCGCCCGGCCCGCCGCGGCCGCGCGGACCGCCGGCCCCCATCGATTCGAACGAGCTGCCGTAGCGATCGTATTGCTCGCGCTTGCCCGGGTCGTTCAGAACGTCGAAGGCGGCCTGCACGGCCTGGAACTTCTGTTTGGCGTTCTTGTCGTCGGGATGCAGATCGGGATGGTACTTTCGCGCCAAATCGCGATACGCCTTCTGGATGTCGGCCGACGAAGCATCGCGGCTGACCCCGAGTGTCTTGTAATAGTCTTCGGCCATCGACTCGCGCTAAAAGCCGGACCGGCGACCGCTGCGGCCGACCGGACCCGTGGGAAGTTTAAGCTTGATCGCTGGAGCGTATACAGTCCCCGTCGCGGCAGGCCCCCCGTCGCAACAGGCACCCCGTCGCGACCCGGATGCCCCGTCTAACAGGCCTTTGCACCGCTGGGCGATGGGTATTTTATGGCCTTGGCCCCTTGAGTATCAAGGCGAGCGAAGCATGCTAAAAGTGGATCCCCCACACCCGGCGAGTGCCCCGCGTGCGAAAACGAACCCGGTTGATCGGATTGACCTGCCTGGTCGGCTGGTCGCTCATGGCCACCCAGGCCGCTTGGGCACTGCGCGGAGGCCAGCTCGAACTGAATGTCGTCGACGCGGCCAACGGCCAGCCGCTGGCATGCCGGGTGCATTTAATGAACCAGGCGCAAGGCCCAAAAACCCCCCAAGGTTCCGTTCTGGCACGACCACTTCGCCTGCGACGGCACGATCCTGCTCAAATTGCCCAACGGCAGCTACGTGTTCGAGATCGAACGCGGTCCGGAATACCGGGTCGTCACCGGTCACTTCACGATCAACGAAAACGCCAAGGACAGCAAAACGATCGAGCTGAACCGCTTTGTCGACATGGCTCACGAGGGCTGGTGGTCGGGCGACCTGGAGATTGCGCGGCCGGCCAAAGACGTCGAACTGTTGATGCGGGCCGAAGACCTGCACGTGGCCGAAGTTGCGGGCTGGGGCAATGGCAAGGGCGTGCCGGCAAAGGGCTCGCAGTTCGACGATCCGCTACGAACGTTCGATGCCAATCGAGCCTATCACTTGCTCGCCGGCCTGGAGCAGCAGCCGGACGGCAGCGTGTCGATCCTGAACAGCAATCAACCGCTTGCGCAACCGGATTCCGGCGAAGGCGGCCTGACTTCGCTGCTCACCGGCGCGCACCAAAAGGGACAGTGCTGGATCGACGTACGCCGCGGGGCGAGCTGGGATCTGCCGGTCTGGGTCGCCCTGGGTCTGGTCGATTCAATCCAGTTGGCCGATAGCGAGCTGGCCCGGCGATCGACCAAGGCCGACGAGTTGGGCAGCCGCCCGCGCGATAAACTGTTGTATTCCGGCCCCTCGGGCATCGGCCGCTGGCCGGAGACCGTTTATTATCATTTGCTCAATTGCGGTTTGCGCATCCCGCCCACGGCCGGCAGCGGCTCGGGCCTGGCCCCCAATCCGCCCGGCTACAACCGGCTGTATGTCTACCTGGGGGAAGAGTTCAGCTACGACAAATGGTTCGAAGGGCTGCGAGCGGGCCGGGTGACGGTGACCAACGGCCCCTTGATCCGCCCCAATGTCGAAGGCGAAATGCCGGGCCATGTCTTCCATGCCGACGCCGGCGAGCAGGTCGACCTGGAGATCGGGGTGACCCTCTCGACACGCGACAAAGTGAGTTATCTGGAGGTCGTCAAAGACGGCCGGCGCGCGAGCGAAGTGCGGTTGGACGAGTGGGCCAAG
Organism: uncultured Planctomycetaceae bacterium; assembly: GCA_963793635.1. GTDB lineage: Bacteria > Planctomycetota > Planctomycetia > Pirellulales > PALSA-1355 > CAWCAX01. The sequence goes on along the minus strand of CAWCAX010000004.1, from coordinate 230,374 downwards.
GCGGGCGGAAAGCTGCCGCCGCTCGTATTCGAGCAGAGCGGTTGGTTCTTGATCCGCGCGGTGACCGATGTGCAAGACACCTACCGCTTCGCCTCGACCGCGCCGTACTACGTCGAAATCGGCTACCAGCGGCGCATCAGCCGCTCGTCGGTGAAGTTCTTTCTGGATTGGCTCGACGAGCGCGCGAAGCAGTCGGGCAACCAGCAGTCGGCCGAAGCGACCGGCCCCGACGAGCGCGCCCGAGCCTTTTGGCAAGATTTGCTCCAGAAGGCCAACGCCCCGTAGCCGAGGGCTGAACTTTTGCGAGCGACGTCAGGCGCCAGACTTAACGGGAGCCGCCCCGATTTGCACGCCGGCCTGACAATCCCTAAGATCAGCCGACGGCGGTCGAGCGACTGACGAACATTCTCGCCCAATATGACGCGTGCGGCATGCTGAAGCCTTGGTTCAAAGTCCTGACGCAATTCCACACGACCCCGATCTTCGGCCGCATTTCGTTGGCCGTCGGCATGCTGGGCGTCTATGCCGCCGTGGTGGTGATTCTCGACCGCTTCACGCTTGGCGATCTGGTCAATATCCATGCCAGCTTCCACGCCCTGCTGGGTTTGGTGCTCGGCATGCTTTTGGTGTTCCGCACCAATACGGCCTACGAGCGCTGGTGGGAGGGACGCAAGCTGTGGGGCCAATTGATCAACGATAGCCGCAACCTGGCGATCAAGGTCCAGGCTTGCGTCCATGCCGAAGAAGCCGAAAAGCAGGAGTTCGCCCGGCATCTGATCGCCTTCGCGGTGGCGCTCAAAGACCATCTGCGGCACGGCTCCAAATTGCAAGAGTTGGAACCCTTCAAGAATCATGAGGCCGAGCCGGCGCACGTGCCCGTCTGGCTGGTCCGCTCGATGTACGAGCGTTTCGAAGATTGGCGGCAGCGCGATCTGGTAGGCGCCGTCGAGATGCTGTTTCTCGATCGACAGGCGTCCGGCTTGATGGACGTCTGCGGCGGCTGCGAGCGGATCCGCCGCACGCCGCTGGCCAGATCGTATCGCTGGTTCGTGCGGCAGCTGATCGCGGTCTATGTGATCACGCTCCCCTGGGGACTGGTTGAAGATTTCGGCATCTGGACCGTTCCGACCGTGGTGCTGATCGGCTATTTCATGATCGGCATCGAGACGATCGCGGCCGATATCGAGGAGCCGTTCGGCACCGATGCCGACGATCTGCGGCTGGACGAGATGTGCCACTCGATCGACGTATCGATCCGCGAGATCGTGGCGGCGCCGCAAGTCGTTCGTGGCTGATGGACGTCCTCATAGGGCCCCGCCGCTCGGCCTGTAGGAGGCAACTCCGATTGCCGACATCCGCCATCAAACAAGAGGCAGTCGGCAATCGGAGTTGCCTCCTACAAATTGCTGTTCCTTGGAGATGGCGCTTTACGTACCCCAGTCGCGGGCGTAGCGGAAGTCGCGGTCGACGGTGCGATGTGACAGCTTGGCGATGATCGGCAGCCGGCGCTTGTAGTGGTTGCGCTGCACGCGCGCGTCGCCACCAGGTCGACAAATTCTGCGTCGAAGCCGGCCCGCACCAGCCGCGCCGGCGGCCAGCGCTCGTCGACCAGCAACATCAGCAAGCGATCGACGTCGGCGTAGGAAAATCCCAGTTCCTCTTCGTCGGTCTGGCCGACCCACAAATCGCCGCTGGGCGATTTGGCCAGAACATCGGCCGGCACCGCCAGATGTGCGGCCAACTGCCGCAGTTGGGTCTTGTAGACGTCCCCCATCGGATTGATGGCCGAGGCCATGTCGCCGTACTGCGTGCCGTAGCCCAACAGCAATTCGCTCTTGTTGCTGGTTCCCAAGCACCAGCCCCTCGAAGGCGGCGCTTTGATCGTAAAGCACCGTCATCCGCTCGCGGGCGCACTTGTTGGCCAGTCGCATCCGCGAAGCGTCGGGGAAACGGGCAAAATAGGCGTCGATCTGGGCCGTAATCGGCACGTCGAGCGATCGCACGCCGAGCTGCGAAATCACGGCCTGGCTGTCGCGCTGCGTCTCGGCGCTGGACGTTTTGTAAGGCATCGTCACGGCCAGCACGTTTTCGGGCCCCAAAGCCCGCGCGGCCAGGGCAACCACGACGCTGGAATCGATTCCGCCCGATACGCCGACCACCGCCCGGCGAAAGCCGGTGCGGTGGATCTCGGTGCGAAGGAAGCGCAGCAGGATCTGCTCCACCAGCGGCGGATGGATCGACAAACGGTCGGCCGTCGGGCTCAATGGTCATCGCGCATGTCGGCTCAAGTTTTGCACGCTCAAGTTTCATAGCGGCGGCGCTTGATGCGGGACAGTTCTTCCAGCGTCAGCAGCAGTTGTTCGTCGCGGGCCAGCGGCGTCATCAGCCGGGCACGGCGCAGCTCTTCCAGATCGATCTCGGCGACGAGACAGCGCCGGGTCCAACTGCGGCGCCTCGACCAGCGTGCGTCCGTCGGGCCCCACGATCATGCTGCCCCCCCAGAAACACAGCCCGTCCTCGAAGCCGACGCGATTGACCAGAATCACGACCGCACCGAGCAATTGGGCGTAGGTTTTTGCCATCTGCTCGATAAGTCTTCGGCGGTGCGGACTTGCTCGGCGTCGACCCCCCGGGCCGGCGAATTGGCGATGCAGATCAGCACGTCGACCTCCTCGGCCTGCATGATCGTCGACGGCCGAGAGATGCCAAAAGTCCTCGCAGACCAACAGGCCCACGCGGCCCAATCGCGGCGAGTCGAAAGCCGTGCAGGCGATTGCCGGCGGCAAAATAGCGCTGCTCCTCGAACATGCCCGTAGGTCGGCAGATAGACCTTGCGATGGACGTGCCGCACCTGGCCCGCCTCGGCCAGCAGGGCCGAGTTGTAGAACATGTGCCGGGGCGATTCTTCGACAAAGCCCAAGACCAGCGAGGCGGGGCCGGCCGCCTGCGGCCAATTGCGGCGATCTCGGCGGCGTCCGAGCCGCAGCGCCACGTCGGGCACCATGTCGCGCAGGAAATAGCCGGTCAGCGACAGCTCGGGAAACACGATCAGGTCGGCCCCTTGCGCCCGGGCCGCGGCGATTTGCTCGTGATGCAGGGCCAGGTTGTGGGCCGCGGTCCCCCAGCCGGGGAGCGATTTGCACCAGCGCCACGCGCAGCGTGCGGGCGCCGTCGGTCGCGGCGGGCCGGGGAGCGGATTGGGTTTTGGCAGTTTGAGCGGCGGACGCCAACGATTCACCGGACGCGGGACGCGGGGGAGCGGAAATACTGGCCACATCCTAGCTTCAGCGGAGCTGTGCCGAAGTCAAGCGGCGCTCTGCCGGGCTGCGCTGCTCAATCGGCCGATTGCCGGAAAGGGCGAGGCGGTCAGCCTTGGGTGAGCACATATTGGATGGCGTCGCGCAAATCCCGCCAGGTGCTGCGGGAGTATTCGATGTCGAACCACAGGATCTTGCCCGAGGCGTCGAGCAAATAGGTCCGCGGCAGCTTGCCGCTGGCCACTTGCGCCAGGGCCTGCGCCCTGGGCGTCCAGCAATACGGGAAAATGGGCCCCCGCCTTCTGCACGATTTGGCGCACCAGGGCTGGGGCATCCCCCTCGTCGATCGCCACCACTTCCAATCCCCGCGGACCGAACCGCTGGCGCAGATCGGGCTCCAGATCGGCCAGCTCCGCCACCGCGTAGGGATTGCTGGCGGTCCAAAACAGCACGACCGTCAGCTCCTTGCCCATCAGCGTGCGCGAGCGACTGTTGCTTGCCGGCCAGATCCGCTAGCGTGATCGCGGGCATCGATTCGCCCATGCGGACCAGGCAAGTCTTGGCGTGGGCGTCGGTGAGCAATACTTTCGGCATCACCAGATCGGCCGGATCGACCTGGCCGATCTCATCGGCCGGCGGAGCCTTGCCGGCCGCGGACCGCGCAGATGCCGGCTGGGGGGCCTGCCGAGTGGTGCCGGATTCTGTGGGCGCTTCGGCCGCGGACGAGGTCTGCGACTCAGCTGATTTTGGGCGGAGGCTTTGCGCCGCTTCGGCCGCCACCTTTTCGGCACGAGAACTGGCCTCGGGCCGCTTTGCACTGCTAGCCGCGGCCGGCCGGACCTCGGAGCTTTGTTGGCATCCGCCGGAAATCCATAAAATGAAAAGCTCGGCCCCCGCGCACCGCATACAACACATCGCCGCCATGAGTTGAGGTTCCTTCCTGCTCAGAATCTGCCCAGTGTAAACTGCCCCTGCGTTGCAGGCCGTTGGATCGAACGAAGAACAGACCCTCACCCTACCCTCTCCCTGGGGGGAGAGGAGTCGAGGGCGGAAGTCCGCGCCTCAGTGCGGTTAGTGTGGCCCGGCGGTGGCCGGGTCGTCAACTTCGGGCCGAGTTTCCGGCAGCGCGAGTCTGGATGCCCAGTTCGCGCAGTTGCCGCAAATCCACTTCGCCCGGGGCGTCGGTCATCAGATCGGTCGCCTTCTGCGTTTTGGGGAAGGCGATGCAATCGCGGATGTTGTCCAAGCCGCCAAACAGCATCACCCAGCGATCGATGCCCAGCGCGATGCCGCCATGCGGCGGCGCGCCGTAGCCCAGGGCGTCGAGCAGAAAGCCAAACCGCTCGCGGGCTTGCTCGGGCGTGATGCCCAGCAGGCCGAAAACCTTGCGATTGCACGGCCGGGTCGTGAATCCGAATCGTGCCGCCGCCGGCCTCGGAGCCGTTGATCACCAGGTCGTAGGCCTGGGCCCGGCATTTGCCCGGATCGGTCGCCAACAGTTCGAGATCCTGCTGCCGCGGTGCGGTGAACGGATGGTGCATGGCGGCCCAGGTGTTTGTCTTCTGCATCCCAGGCGAACATCGGAAACTCGACGACCCACGAGAAATGCATGGTCTGCGGGATCGTACAGTTTCAGTTCTTCGCCAAACCGCTTGCGCAGGGCGTACAGCGCCTTGCAGCGTGACCTCGAACGAATCGGCCACGAACAGCAGCAAGTCGCCCGGCGCGGCCTGCATCCGCTCGGCAATCTCGGCCAAGCATGCCGGGAGCTGAAATTCTTGGCGATCGGCGAGGCCAGCGTGCCCCCTTCTTCGACCTTGAACCAGGCCAAGCCCTTGGCGCCGAAATCGTGGATGACGAACGTCGGTCAGCTCGTCGATGCCTTTGCGCGAATAGTTGGCCGCCGCCCCCTTGGCGTTGATGCCGCGCACGCGGCCGCCCGCCTCGACCGCCGCGCGAAAGACGCGAAACTCGCACTCGGCCGGCCAGGTCGGTAATGTCGACCAGCTCCATGCCGAACCGCAGGTCGGGGGCGTCGTGCCCGAAGCGCTCCATCGCCTCGTCGTAGGTCATCCGCGGCAGCGGCAGCTTGCACCTCGATGGCCCAGAATCTCCTTGGCCAGCCGGGCCACCAGCCCGTCGATCGATGCCGATCATGTCCTCGGCTGTCGACGAACGACATCTCGACGTCGAGCTGCGTGAATTCGGGCTGGCGGTCGGCCCGCAGGTCTTCGTCGCGAAAGCAGCGGGCCACCTGCACGTAGCGGTCGTAGCCGGCGATCATCAGGATTTGCTTGTAAAGCTGCGGCGATTGCGGCAGGGCATAAAAATGGCCGTGATGAATGCGGCTGGGCACCAGGTAATCGCGGGCCCCCTCGGGCGTGCTGCGGCCGAGCATCGGCGTTTCGACGTCGATGAAGCCGTGCTCGTCGAAATAGTTTCGCATGCCGCGAATGATCTGGTGCCGCAGCAGCATCGATTTGCTGCATCTCCGGCCGCCGCAGATCGAGATAGCGATATTTGAGCCGCAGATCCTCGCCGGGCAGTTCCTTGCCGCCGGGCTGCAAGGGGGGCGTCAGGCTCTTGTTGAGGACTTCGAGCTGCGCTGGGCAGGATCTCGATTTCGCCGGTCGTCAAGCTTGGGATTGGCCGTCCCCTCGGGGCGGTGGGCGACTTTGCCGGTCACCGAGATCACGAACTCGCTGACCGCAACGTCCGGGCCAGCTCCTGGTTGGCGGCTCCGCGATTCGGGTCCGAAGACGACCTGGGTTTTGCCGTAGCGGTCGCGCAGATCGATGAACAAGCCGCCGCCGAAGTCGCGATAGCTGTCGACCCAACCGCAAAGGGTGACCTGGCGGCCGACGTCCTGGGCTCGCAATTGGCCGCACGTATGGGTCCTATGCACGAAAACACTCCTGGCGTTGACTTTGACGAACTGGCGCTGCCGAGGATCTTGCTTCCCCAATAGCTATTTAGAACCGACTATCTTAAACCGCCGCGGGTTCGGCGGAAAGGCAGCCGTAACGAGCCATAACGGTCCGTTAGACATGATGAAAGCGGCGGGAAGCACGCTGTGCGACGGCGGCCGAAGCGCAACGTTCGTGATTGCGGTAGAATAAAGCGGCCCCGAGCCGCGCATCAGCGGTGAAACCGCCAAGCCGCGGTCTGAATTGCCCCCCGCGTTTCTCCAGCCACCGCAGCAGCCGATCATGTCGAGCGAAAAAGCCACCGCGATCGTGCTAAGGGTCGTCGAGTTCAGCGAGACCAGCAGTGTCGTCACGCTGTTTACCCGCGAATTCGGCAAGGTGCGCGGCTTGGCGAAGGGGGCCCGGCGTCCGAAAGGACCCTTCGAGTCTGCCCTTGACCTGCTTGCCCTTTGTCGCATAGTGTTCCTCCGCAAATCATCCGACGCTCTGGACTTGTTGACCGAAGCCAAATTGGAGCGGCGATTCCGACCGCCTCCGGGCAACCTGGCTGCGCTGTACGCGGGTTACTACGTGGCCGAGTTATTGAACGAATTAACCGACGACTACGATCCTCATCCGGATCTGTTTGACGCTGCCGACCGCACGTTGTCGGCGCTGCGCAGCGATCCGGCGGTGGGAGGCTTGGTGCTGCGCTTCGAGCTGTCGGCGTTACGCGTATTGGGGCATTTGCCGTCGTTCGGCGCTGCGCCGAATGCGGCGTGCCGGTTGAACTATCGGGTCGCATTCCGTTCGGTCTGCTCTCGGGCGGCGTCTTGTGCGCGGCGTGTCGAAGTGGAAAGAAACAGGTGGTGTCGGTGAGTGCGGGGGTACTACAGACGCTCGGGCAATTTGCATCGACCGCCCCGGATGCAGTCGCACTGCCGGCGATCGATCCGCGGAACCACGGCGAGTTGCGAGGAGTGATGAATCGATACCTGACGCACTTGCTTGGCCATCCGCCGCAAATGCACCGCTATCTGGGAGCCATGGCCGGCTAATGCTGCGGACGCATCGGAAGACCTGCGCTGGTTTCGCGCTGCTCCTGTGGGGAGTCGGCCTGCTGGCCGGCTGCGCTTCGCTGCAAAAGGCGCCGCAGGAAGTGGCCGAGCCGCCCGCCACGCCCGAGCAGCAGGCCTGGTTCGAGGCCAATCGCGACAAGGCCCGTTACGTTCCCGGCAAGGGTTACGTCGTCGATGGAAGCGAGGGCTATTTCGACGATCAGGGGCGTCCGATCCGGCGCGATCTGATCACCGCGGCGCCCGTGCGCGAGTCGGACGACCCGCAACCCAGCTGGTGGAGTTCGTCGCCAAAGAAATTCAACGAGGGATTCAAGAAGTTGATCGGAAAAGGCCCGAATGAAGCCGTGGCCAAGGCTGCGTACGCGGAGGGCGACACGCTGTTCCGGCAGGCCCAATACAAAGAGGCCGCTGAAAAGTTCAAGATCGCCTACAAGCGCGGACCCGACCTGGCGCAAGAAGAAGATGCCATGTTCAAGTCCGGCGAGGCCTACTTCTTTGCCGACCGCTACGCCAAAGCCGACGACGGCTACGGGCAATTGCTCAAGAAATATCCTCACACGTCCTACACCGACCGTGTCGTGGCGCGGCGATTCGCCATCGCCCGTTATTGGGAACAGGTCGACATGGTGAAGCACCATTATGCGTTCACACCGAACTGGATCGACAAGACACGGCCCTTTTTCGACACGCGCGGGCATGCGCTGCGCGTTTACGACCGCGTTCACCTCGACGACCCGACCGGTCCGCTGGCCGACGACAGCGTGATGGCCAGCGCCAATCTGTTCTTCCGAGTCGGTCGCTACGAAGACGCCGACTATTACTACTCGCTCTTGCGGACCGAATATCCCAAGAGCGAACATCAGTACCAGGCGCACCTATTGGGGTTGCAATCGAAACTGCGCCGGTATCAGGGCCCGGACTACGACATCAAGCCGCTGGACGATGCCGACGAAGTGGCTGCCCAATTGTTGGCCCAGTTCTCGCGAGAGTTGGGCGACGAGCAAGAGCGGATTATCGAGGCCCGAGCTTGGATCCGCGCCGCCAAGGCCCAGCGCGAGTTCCAGATCGCCAAGTACTACGACAAGAACAAGTATTACGCGGCCTCGAAGATCTATTATGCCGAGGTTGCGCGGGCCTACCCCGATACCAAATTGGCCCAGTCGGCCCGCGACCGCATCGAAGAGGTCAAAGATTTGCCTCCCGCTCCGCCTCGTCCGTTTGCGTGGATCGACAAAGTCATTGCGCCAGCCGGTAATGGCCTGGGCACCGCGGGTCTGGCCACCACCGGCATTCCCTCCGGGATGTCGGCGACCCCATCGGGCGTCGGCACGCTGGGCGGCATGGGTGCGGGAATGCCGGCCATTGGGGCTGGCTCGATGGGCGGCGGCACCTAGTTTCGACCCGAGGCACCCTTCGCATGCCGAATTCGAATTGCGACGATCCGATTCGTCCCTGCCGCCGCACGATTCTGGCCTGGATGCTGCTGGGCTTTGGCGCCTCGGCCGGTTGCGTCGGCTATCGGATGGGCGCTGCGTCGATTTTCCCGGCCGATATCCAGACCGTTTATGTTCCGGTCTTCGAGTCGGATAGTTATCGGCGGGGTCTGGCGGAACGCCTGACCGAAATCGTGATCAAGGAGATCGAACAGCGGACGCCGTACAAAGTCGTTAGTTCACCCGACGCCGACAGCATCCTGACCGGCAAGATCGTCAACGACACCAAGCGGGTCATCGCCGAGGATCGCTACGATCAGCCACGCATGACGCAAATCAATTTCGTGGCCCACGTCAGTTGGGTCGATCGCAAAGGGGACCTGGTTTCACAAGCCGGCGACGTGCCGGTGCCTGCGCAGATCGTCGAGCTGAGCCAGGGCTCCGAGTTGATTCCCGAGTTCGGCATGTCCACCGCCACCACCCAGCAGCAAGCGCTGCAGCAACTGGGGCGTCAGATCGTGGGACTGATGGAAAATCCGTGGTAAGCTGCGGCCATGGCCGATCCCCGATCTGAAAGCCTGGCCAAGCGGTTCCCCGAGCGCGCCACGCGCTGGCGGCTGCCGACGCGCACGCTCAGGCTGCCCGCTCGGCCGCTCTTGCTGGGCATCGTCAACGTAACGCCCGATAGCTTTTCCGACGGCGGCTCCTTTCTCGCGACGCAGGCCGCGGTCGATCATGCGCTGCGACTGGCCGCCGAAGGGGCCGATCTGATCGATATCGGCGGCGAGAGCACGCGGCCTTATGCCGAGCCGGTCGGCGCCGCGGAAGAACTCGCTCGGGTGCTGCCGGTCTTGACGCAGCTTGGCGGCACATTGCGAATCCCGATTTCCGTCGATACCACGAAGGCGCTGGTCGCTCGCGAAGCGATCGCCGCCGGCGCGGAAATCATCAACGACATTTCGGGACTGCAGGCGGATCCGTCGATGCCGGACCTGGCTGCCGAAACCGGCGCGGCGGTGTGCGTCATGCACATGCAAGGCACGCCCCAAACCATGCAGGACAACCCGACCTACGCGGATGTCGGGTCCGATGTCTTGAACTATCTCCAAGCTCGTCGCGATGCGCTCCTGGCGATGGGAATCGCATGGGATCGGATTGCGCTCGACCCGGGCATCGGCTTCGGCAAGAGCCATCAGCACAACCTATCGTTGCTGGCCGACTGCCATCGGCTGCACACGCTCGGTTGTCCGCTGCTGGTCGGTCATTCCCGAAAGGGGTTCATCGGTAAGGTGATTGGCGACAAGTTGGCCGACCGGACCGCGGGCACGATCGGCGCCGCACTGGCCCTTGCGCGACAGGGAGTGCAAATCCTGCGCGTTCACGATGTGGCCGCCGTGCGGCAAGCGCTGCTGCTGTTCGAGGCCGTCGGCGGAATGGACGGCGAATTAAAGGATGAAGGCGGAAGGATGAAGGCGGAAGGTTGAAGGCGGCGTGGAAAGGGTGGCGCGCACCGATTCGGCGGCTCCCTAGCCCCTGCGTCCGGCATACACTACATTCGATTGCATGTCCTGCAAGTTTAGTCTTGTTCCGTCCGGGGGCGGTGCGCTGATGGAAACCGCAGAATACTCACCGCTCTATCTGCGAGGGATCGAGTATTTCAATACCTGCGATTTCTACGAGAGCCATGAGGTCTGGGAGGAGCTCTGGACCGAATATCAGGGGTCCTCGCGGAAGTTCTACCAGGGATTGATCCAGACCGCGGTGGCGTTGCACCATTTCGGCAACGGCAACATCCGCGGTGCGCGGAAACTGTACGACAGCAGCCGAAGTTATCTGGAGCCGTACCGCCCCCATCATCTGGGGCTCGATCTGGAACAATTTCTGGCCCAATTCGAGCGCTGCTTTGCCGAAGTGTTGGCCAGCACCGAAGAGTTTCCCAGCATCGAAATTGATCCCGAGCGAATTCCCGAGATTCACCTCGATCCCCCCGCAGCGAGCGGGCTGCCCTGATGTCCGACATCGGCGACAAATCTCCAGTGGCCGAGCCGTCAGCCGGCAAGGTGCGGCTGTTCCCACTGCCGAACCTGGTCCTGTTTCCGCACGTGATGCAGCCTTTGCACATTTTTGAGCCCCGCTATCGGCAGCTTATCGAGCAGGCCATGGCGGACGATCAGCAGATCGGCATGGCGATTCTTGCGCCGGGTTGGGAACAGGATTACGACGGCCGGCCGCCGCTCGAGGCGGTGGCTTGCTTGGCGCGGATCGCCAACTGCCAACCGCTGGGCGATGGCCGTTTCAACATTCTGGTGCTCGGGCTGCAACGGATCGAGCTGGTCCGTGAATTGCCGCCGAAGTACCTGTTCCGCGAGGCGGAAGTGCGATCGATCGCGGACGAATATCCGCCGGCCGCCGCCGCGAATCGGCCGAACTTGCAGCGCAGCCTGGTCGAGGCCTTCCGCAAGGTTGTTCCGGCGCTCGCCAGTTCGCGCGACCAGGTCCAGGAATTGCTGGCTGGCGACATTCCGCTGGGCATGCTCACCGACATCATCGGCTACACGCTGGACTTGGATCTGAAATTCAAGCAGCAACTGCTCGCCGAGCATGCGGTCGATCGTCGGGCGGAGCTGTTGCTGGACAAACTCTCGTCGGCGCTACAGGCCGAACGGCCCGTCTTTCCGCCGGATTTCAGCGCGAATTAACCGTCCGCGCCAGAGCGTCGGCTGGGACTCACGCCGAGGCGAGACTTCAATCGAAATCCCAATCGCTCAGCGCCGCATCGACGGCTTGGGTTTGTTTGACCCGAGCGGACGTGATCGAGCGCCGGCCGCTGAACCCACGGCAGGCGTGCCGCGGGCGCTATTGCTTGAGCTGGATCCAGCCGCCTGCGGGGCGGGGCTTAGAGTCGCCTGCGACGCTGCCGCCGCCCCGGCGGCGCTGGGCGCGGTTTGCGCTTGGGCCGTCGCCACGGCGAAAGCAACCTGGCCGAGAGTGGTTGTGTCGCTGGTCGCGACCGGGCTGCCGGCGGCAGCGCTATCCGCGGCGGCGGGAGCTTCTGCCGAAACTACTGCCGGCGAAATCACAACCGCCGATACGGGGGCTGCCGATGCGGCCTCGGTCGCAACACTTGCCGTTGCGGCGCCGCTCGATTGCGAATTGAGTGCGTTGATAATCAGCAGCGCATCGCTCGGCGAAAGGACGCCAGTTCCCTGGACGTCGAGATAATCGTGGGCATTGATCGGCGGAGTGCCCAGCGAGCCGGACCCTTGGCTGTTTAGCGCATTGATTACGGCCAAGGCATCGGCCGGAGTAACCGATCCATCGCCGTTCACATCGAGCGGATTGGTCGAATTGTGCCAGGTCACCAGCGGCGTGGTGGCTGGAATGGCGCTGGGGCTGGACGTCGCGGTCGTGACGGTGACTTGCGTGTTGGTGCCCGAGACCACCAGCAAGGTCGCCGCGCCCTGGCTCAAGCTCCAGGCGAGAGTCGTCGGCACTTGGCTCGCGACGGCGGGCGACGCGTCTGCGGGCGAGACCCCCGCGGTCGCTGCCAGGGTTGCCGCGGTCAGCACGTGCATGGAGCTGTTGTAAAGCGTCAGCGTCGTGGTTCCCACGCCGGAACTCTGCGCCGTGGCGGTAAACGTGCCTTGATTGGCACCGCTCAAAGCAAAGTAGGCCGCGCCTTGTGCCAGGTTCAGATTGAGGACCGTCGGAGTCGATGAGGCGAAGAACGCCCGGCGACCGACGAACGCCGCCACGTACTGCGCGCTCAATCCCAGCTCGCCGAAGTTGAAACCGGTCGCCGCTTGGTTTGCCGCCAGGTTGAGATTGGAGAATTGGTCCTGAGTGACCGTCGCCGACACGTTGCCCGGCGTGTCTTTTCCGTCGACGAAGTAGATCGGCGGAGTCTCGGTCAAGGTGTAGGTGCCCCCGGGCAGGATGTTGACTCCCGGCGTTTCGCTGAAGTTGTAGCTGCCGTCGGCAGCGGACGTCGTTGTCAGCGAGAACGTGACGGGACCATCGGTTTTGGTCAGGGTGATGGTCACGCCGCCGATGCCGATCTCGCTGGGATCCTGAATGCCGTTGTCGTTGGTGTCGACATAGACGACCCCGGCCAGCGTCACCGGCGGTCCCACGCGCAAGTCAAGTGTCGCGGGATTCGAGGTCAAGCCAAGCGCATCCTGGACCGTATAGGTCACCTGGTCAGCGCCGGAAAAGCCGGTATTCGGCGTGTAGCTAATGGTGCCGTTCGCGTTGACCACGGCCGTGCCGTTGAGCGGACCGGCGGTGATTGCCACCGAGCCGGGCACCAAGGGCGAGTCGTAATCGAAGTCGTTCGCCAGCACGCTGGCCGTTACGGGAGTGTTCTCGTCGGTGCCCTGGATATCGTTGACCGCCACCGGCGGTTTAGGCACGAACGTTACGGTGACTGTTACCAACCCGGGCTTGGACGTTACGCCGTTGGTATCCGCGATCGTGTACTGGAACGTATCGGTGCCGGAGAAATTGAAGGCCGGCGTATATTGCACCTCGCCGGTTGCCGAGTCCACACTTACCATGCCATGGGCCGGCTGGGTGGAGATCGTGACGGACGAAGGCAGAATCGTGGCGCCCGAAGGATCGGTGTCGTTGGCCAGCACGTCGATCGAAACGGGCGTTTCTTCAAGCGTAGTGGCCGAGTCGGGGTTGGCGATCGGCGGTTGGTGGACATGGATCGTGACCGTGGCCACGTTGGAGACCGCGCCGCCGGTGGTGGCGACCGTGTAGGTGAACGTATCGGTGCCGGAGAAATCCGTGTTCGGCGTGTAGGTTACGACGCCGGTGGCGGCATTCACCACGGCCATGCCGCTGGCCGGCCCGCTTTGTATGGTGACGGAGCCCTTGTTGATGTCGTTGTTCGGGTCCGTGTCGTTCGCCAGGACGGGGATGGCCACCGCCGTATTGGGATTCGTCTGGGCCGTGTCGTCGGCAGCCACGGGCGGATAGTCGACAAACGTCACCGTGATGGAAATCGTGCCGATGTTCGAACTGCTGCCGTTCGAGTCCTTGAACGTGTATTTAATCGTGTCCGGACCGAAATAATTCGCGTTGGGCGTGTACGTGATGTCGCCGGTGGTCGCGTTGATCGTGGCCGTGCCCTGCGTGGGTTGCGAGACAATGACCACGGAACTGTCCACGATCGTCGCGCCGGTGGCGGTATCGTTGGCCAGTTCAGGAATCACCACCGCCGTGTTTTCGGCCGTGGTTGCCGTATCCGGATTGGCGACCGGCGGGGCGGGTACCACGTTCAAGCTGACCGTGGCGACGTTGGAAACCGCGCCGGTGGTATCGGCCACGGTGTATTTGAAGCTGTCCGCACCCAAATACCCGGTGTTCGGCGTGTACGTCAAAGCGCCGGTGGTGGGATCGATGTTAATCGTGCCCTTTTGGGGCGGCGTCGTGATCACCACGCTGTTGGGCACGATCGTGGCGTTCTGGTCCGTATCGTTCGCCAGAATGTTGAGCAAGGTGGGCGTGTCTTCGTTCACGGTGAACGAGTCATTGACAGCGACCGGAGGCGTGATCACCTGGTTGACGGTGACCGTGACCGTGGCGATGTTCGAGGTCAGGTTGTCGTAGTCCGAAACCCTGTACGTGAACGTGTCGGTTCCGACGAACTTGGCGTTGGGTGTGTACGTGATGATGCCGGTCGTCTTGTTAACGCCGACTTTGCCGTTGGTGGGCTGCATCTGAACGGACAGCGTGCTCGGCAGCAAAATGCCGTCGTCGATATCATTGTCGAGCACCGGGATCGCCACGGCGGTGTTCTCGTCGGTGGTGGCGGTATCGTCGACCGCGATCGGCGCCACTGGGGTGAAGGCGGCGAGCGTCATCGTGATCTTATAGATACCCTGGTCGGCTGGCATCGAGCCCGGCCCCGTCGCGGAATCGAAGGGATTCGACGGAAATGAGGCAGCTCCGGCCGGTCCGCCGATGTTTTCGCCTAGCAGGAACTGCCCGACGGCGACGTAGTAGTATCCGCCCGTCGAGGGAGTGAATTGCAAATAGCTGTCGAACGTATAGGGCATGTTGAAAGGGCTGTCATCGTCGCTGTCGAGGTAATTTCCGGAAGCATCGTAGACGGCGACGATGGAATCCAGGGCGCTGCCTTGGCTTTGAGCGTTGATCTCGATGGTGAGTTGTTGATTGGCGTGGATGAAGACCTTGTAGAAGTCGAAATCGCCGGAGGTCTGGCCGAAGGGCCCGGTGCCGATATTCGAGTTGGCAGTCACCGTATCCCCAGCCAGCAGGGCCGATGTGGTGTCGGTGGCCAGGGTGATCGAACCGTCGTCTTTATGCACCGAGATCGACGTGGAGCTGAGCAGGCAGCGGTCTTCCAGCGGCTGGAATTCGAGCTGCCGCCCTTGATTTCGGCGGGGATCGGTCTGTCCCGCACCCCGCCAGCGGTTGCCTGATGCCCTGCCCGAGCGATTTCGCCGCATGGAGATGTCTGCCCAACAAGAGGTGTGTTAGCTTCATTCCATGCTAACTACAGTCGCCGGGGCAAGCAATAAAACACGGTTCGAAAGCCTTGCCGCCCCCCCTGTCTGGGCCGCAAGATGCGCTGAAATCCAATTATGACGGCGCGAGTCCGCGCCTAACAAACAAAGCGGGAGCCGATCCAGACCGTAGTCTGAACCGGCTCCCCCTGGGCAATTCGTGTTGCGGACCATTGCGGCGGCAGCATGCAGCGCGCCGCGGCGAATCCTTACCAGCGGTACTCCAGGCCGAAGTTCAAGCCCTGGGCCCAATAGCCGGTGCTGACGAACCCAAAGGCGGGCCGCGCAGCGCCCACCAGAGGGCCGCCGTTGATCTGCGTCGGATTCAGCGTCGTATCGATTGCGCTGCCCGACCGCTGCACGTGATTCAGGTAAATGAACGAGTACCCGGTTTGAAACCGCCAATTGCGGGTCAGGTCATACTTCAGGTTCAATTGCACTTCCGGCAGGATGGCGAACTGGTCCTTGGTATAGGTGCCGATATTAGTCGGCTGCGTCAGCAGGCCGCCGGGCGTCGTGACCGTGGTTCCCAGAGTGCTGATCGAGTTGATACCACTGATCGTCACCTTCTCGTGAACTTCGCCCATCGCGAGTTTCCAGAGCGTCGAGAACGACAAACGGTTGACGACACGCTTTTTCAAGGAGAAGCCGACCTCGCCGCCATTGAACGTGTTGTAAGCCCCGAATACGTCGGTGCTCGTAAAGGTGGTCGGGGCCAGCGGTCCACCCTGCGTGGAGAAGTCGTCGTTGATCGTAATGCTGTCGTCGACCCGCAGCAACCGATAACCCCCAACCAGGTCGACTTGCCACTGATTTGTGAAGTCGATCCACAGCAGGTGCTTGAGCAAGACCCCCGCTGATTGCAGGTTGCTGGTGGTCCGGACGTCGAACGAGCCGTTCAGATTGACCAGCGTGCCATTCAGGTTGAAGTTCGGAAAGGCGACCAGCGCACTGTCCTGAGCCGCCGTTTGCGTGTTGAAGAACGGCCGGGCCAGAATCGCGTCGCCGACCCCGGTCGTGAAGTTGTCAGCCCGCCCGTAGTCGGTCCCCGCGTGCGCTAAGGCCAAATAGTGCGCCTTCGATCGCCCAAAACTCGCCGTCGACCAGGTTGTAGCCGAAGTTGATCCGGCCGCCACTGGCGCGAACGTGTCGAGCCGGTCATTGCCGAACAGGATCGTGGTTCCTGGCTGTCCCAGCACGCCGGCAGCGGTCTGAGGAGTGCCCGTCGGGCTGGTCGTCAAAAGCGGCGGCGTGGGATTCCCTCGCGTCCACCAGACCAGCGCATCGACGCTGCCATAAAAACGGCGGTGAGCGTGGGCCTCGCACCACAGGTCGGTATTGATGGGCATGCAGCAGCGACCAAAGAGGTCGCGTACGACACGGACATCCCAGGGCACGTCGTCCTGGCAGCCGTTCGGGCCGCAGTCGCCCGGATCGCTGCCATTTGGGTCTCCGCCGGGAATTGAAGGATCTGTCTGCACGCCGGGTTGCATTCCTGCTTGCATGCCGGGCTGCATGCCCGGGCCATAACCGGGAGGCATTTGCATCGACATACCGGGCTGCGGTGGCGGCATCATCGACGGATCACCGTAGACGTTGGCCACGGGCATGGAATACGCGCCGTAGGGCATAGGCCTGGGCGGATAGTAGGCCCGATTCGACGCAGGCGCCAACGCTTGCGGCGGCGCGCTGGCTGTCGCGTCGGCGACCCAAGTGCCTTCCGCTGCCGGCGCCGCCGGAGGGACTCTTTGATCGACCCTGTTATTCGAACCCGCGACCTGGGCGACCGTGATCGGCGCAGCTTGCGATAGTCCGGATCCTGGAACCGAGAGCTGGCACCAGCCGCGGGATGCGTTGCCCGCCAGCACCGCTACCGCGATCATGAATGCTCCGACGAATCTCACAGTCGTCCCCCTCTACTTCAGACGCCGCTTGCAAATGCGATAGTTCGGGATCTACCGCCTTGGGTATGTGTATCGATTCGACTGATTAAACCGGTAATTCCAAACAATCCGGATCGACCGGCAATCTCATCCCAAGTTTCCGATTCATTGCATATTTCCCACACCTCGGGCGAGGTGCCGACGGTTGGCGGATCTGCGTCGCAAAGCCGCGGAAACTTAAGACGAAACGAATTGGATTCGGCAAGCTTGCGCGTTAGAGTGGTTTGTACCGGCCCCCTATGAGCTCCTCGAGCTTTCTCTTCGGGGCCTGGCTTTCCCAGCCTTCGTACTCCAAAGGAGCCTATCCCGTGGTCAAACCTACCGATAAGCCCGCTGTCACGGCCGACGTTTCCGCGATGCCCGCCCCCACTCAGCCTTCAGCTCCGCCACAGCCGCAGCCGCAATTGGTGGTGGACGCCTCGAACGCCCAGGCGGCCTATTCGAATTTTTGCCGCGTGACCGGCACCCCCGAGGAATTGATCATCGATTTTGGCTTGAATACTCAACCGATGGGCGTGCCGACCGAGCCGATCGGGATCACCCAACGGATTGTGGTCAATTTCTATACGGCCAAACGCCTCTTGGCCGCACTGCAGATGTCGCTGCAACGGCACGAGACGGCGTTTGGAGTCCTGGAGACCGACGTGCAAAAGCGAGTCCGCCCAGGCGTCATGCGCTCACCGGCCGCAGCGCGCTAGCAAATCAGGACCGCCGCGATCTATCGTTTCCCAGCGCCGTCCGCACGGAATCGACAAGCGGGGTACGGATCATTCTCACAGTCCACAGCCGTTGGTCCCCGCGGTGGGTTCCAGCGGCTGTTTTCGTTTACCCAGGGGCCCGGCACCGCTGGTTGCGGTCAAACCAGGATCCGAATCCTCCGGGTCGGCGAATGCGACCCGCCGATGCCCGGTCGCTCTTGCTGCCCGAAGTCCGATCCAATGGACCGATCAGGCCGAATCTGACGGCATCGCGGTTTGTGCCGGCCGGGGTCACTCTTCGCTTGCTGTTTGCGAATCAGGTCCTGAAGTCACTAGGAAGTGTTAAAAGTTTCGGCGGGTTGAAATGTCCGACTTCTTTGATTAGGCTAAAAAGTCAAGGCAGCATCTACTCATCCTTCCTCTCCAGGGACACAGCTCGATCAGCCGCATAGAAGTCGTTGCGGGCTGCTGTCTACAGGATCTTCACTCGGAACTCTTCACGCCAGGTCAAGATTTCAGCCACGGATCGTGGTTGGCCTGGTGTGATCGCAGGGATTCGCGCCCGCAACTGCCTTGTATTACGTGGTTGTTTTGCTTTGAGCGGCACGGACCCTTTGGAAACACAATCGAGATTCACCACGATGTACCGCCACCGGAGTAGCATGTCCCCGTCAGGAACCTCCAGCCGCGCGTCGCGTAAAGCGGTCAAGGCCGCTGGCCGGCGACCCTTGAGCCGCTTCGAGCAGCTCGAAGCGCGGGCTATGCTGGCGGCGGATCCCTGGCAGAATGCGACGAACCACTTGGACGTGCTCAACAAGGGCGCGATCACGCCGGCCGACGCGTTGGCGATCATCAACGATCTGAATCTAAACGGCTCGCATGCTCTGACGCCGTTGGCGAGCGATTTCGCAGTTGCCGGCCCGGCTGGCGTTGCCGCGGCCAGCGTCGCCACGGCCAGCGTCGCCACGTCCACAATGTTCGAAGACGTAAACGGCGACGGAATGGTCACGCCGGCCGACGCGCTGGATGTGATCAACGCCCTGAACGCGAACGATCAGATTCAAGTCACGATGGTGGCGACCGACATGAACGGCGTGCCGATCGCGTCGGCCGCGGTCGGTTCCACGTTCCAGATCGAGGCCCTGGTCTCCGACATCAGCGGCAATGCGACGGCTGCGGTCGGCACAACGGCCGCCACCGGCGGCGTCTTCTCGGCCTACCTCAATGCCGCCTATAATGGTGCGCTGGCCAGTATTGACCCCAATGCCACGGTTGCGTACGGATCCAATTTTGCCAACGGCCAGACCTCAAACCTGTCGACCGCGGGGCAAATCGTCGGGACCGGAGCTTTTGCCGCCTTCACGGCGCCCGGACCGGGCCAGTTCGAGTTGTGGAGCATTCCGGTCACCGCAACCGCCGTGGGCACCGAAACGTTCACTCCGGGTGCAAGCACAACTTCCAACAACGAGTTCGACCTTTACGGCGTGAACGGAGCGATTCCATCCAGCGAAGTTAATTTTGTATCGGGCTCGGTCTCGATCATTGCCGCCACCGCGCCGCAAATCTCGATCAGTCCGGCCACGGTGACTCGCCCCACGTCGGGTCCGGCCATCGAGTCGTTCATTGTCACGCTGGCAAACCCCAGCAACAGCCAGGCCGCCACGGTCCAGTTCGCCACCGCCGACGGCACGGCCGTGGCCGGCACCGACTACATGACCACCGACGGGACGTTGACGTTCCCGGCCGGTGTGACGACCGAGAATATCACCGTGCCGGTGATCGGCAGCACCGCTTACAACCCCAGTTCCCAGTTCACTCTGAACTTGAGCAATCCGGTCAACGCCTCGATCGGCACCGAGCAGGCCACCGGCACGATTACCAGCAGCAACCCCAAGCCCAAGCTCGCCATCTCCACCCCGGCGGCGGTAACGCGGCCCTCATCCGGGACGGTGAATGACGTGTTCACCGTCACGTTGACCGGCCCGACCGAACTGTCGACCGAAGTGAATTACGCGACCGCCAACGGTACCACCGCCGGCAGTGAGGCGATGGCCGGGACCGACTACACGTCGACCTCCGGCCAATTGGTGTTCCCCCCCGGGACCACCAGCGAGAACATTACCGTGCCGATCCTCGGTAACACGACGACCACGGGAAGCGTTAGTTTCACCCTCAACCTAAAGACGCCCACCAACGGCACGGTCACGACCAGCGTTGGCACGGGAACCATTGTCGCGGCGACGGCCGGAACGACTGCCGATTTGTTGATCACCAAGTCTGACAACAAGGGCGGCTCGAGCCCCAGCACCATCGGCAATGTGACCCCCGGAAGCCAACTGACCTACACCATCGTGGTGACCAACAACGGCCCAAACACCGCGGCCGGAACCACGGTTGCCGACACCATGCCGTCCGGAATTACCAGCGATACGTGGACCGCCGCCACCAGCACCGGAGCGACCGGCTTCACCCCGTCCAGTTCCGGCTCGATTGACGATACGGCCGTCAGCCTGCCCTCGGGCAGCAGCGTGACCTACACCGTCACGGCAAACGTCAGCGCGTCGGCCACGGGCAGCCTGAGCAACACGGCCACGGTGACGGCCGGCGCCGGTGTGACCGATCCGAATTTGGCCAACAATTCGGCTACCGACACCGACAACGTCGTCCAGATGACGGACTTGTCGATTACCAAGACCGACAACACGAGCAGTGTGGTCCCCGGCACGGCAACGACCTATACGATCGTCGTCACCAACAGCGGACCCAGCGCTGCCAATGGCGTGCAAGTGGCCGACACGCTGCCTGCGGGCATTGTCAGTGACACCTGGACGGCCACGGCCACGGGCGGTGCGACCGGCTTCCCGGCTTCCGGCTCGGGCGCCATCAATAACTCGGCCGTCGACATGCCGGTCAGCAGCACCGTGACCTACACCGTGATCGCCAACATCAGCCCCTCGGCCACCGGCACGTTGAGCAACACGGCCACGGTAACACCGCCGGCCGGCATCACCGACACTAATAATGCGAACAATTCGGCCACCGATACCGACACGCTGACGCCGACGGTCGATCTCAAGATCACCAAGGTCGATAACAAGGGTGGCTCGAGCATCACTCCCACCACCGGCAATGTGACGCCCGGCAATCCGCTGACGTATACGATTGTGGTGTCCAACAGTGGCCCCAGCACGGCTACCGGTTCCAAGGTGGCCGACACGCTGCCGGCTTCGATTACCAGCGACACCTGGACTGCCGTTCCCGCCGGCGGAGCCACCGGCTTCACCGCCTCCGGGTCGGGTGCCATCAACGACACCGGCGTCAACCTGCCATCGGGCAGCACCGTGACCTATACGGTCGTGGCCAACGTCAGCGGGTCGGCTTCCGGCACCCTGAGCAACACGGCCACGGTGACGGCTGCGGCCGGCACCACCGATTCGAATCCGGCCAACAACTCGGCTACCGACACCGATAACCTCGTGCCGACCGCGGATTTGTCGATTACCAAAGTCGACAACAAGGGCGGTTCGAGTATCACGAACACCACGGGCGCCGCGTCGCCGGGCGGCACCATCGTATACACCATCGTTGTGACCAATGCCGGCCCGCTCACCGCCACGGGCGCCACAGTCGCCGATACGCTACCCGCTGGAATTTCCAGCGATTCCTACACCGCCACCCCCAGCGGCGGTGCCACCGGCTTTACTCCCAGCGGCACTGGTGCCATTGATGACACCGCCGTCAACCTGCCGTCGGGCAGCACCGTGACATACGTCGTGACCGCAGCGATCAATCCATCGGCCAGCGGATCGCTCAGCAACACCGCCACCGTGACGGCGCCGGGCGGCTTGACCGATCCGAACCTGGCCAACAACTCGGCCACCGACAATGATAGCCTCGTGCCGATGACCGACCTGGCGGTCACCAAGGTCGACAACGTGGGCGGCTCCTCGATCACCAATACCACGGGTCTGGCCGCCAATGACGGCACGATTATTTACACCATCGTGGTCACCAACAACGGCCCGGCCAGCGCCACCGGAGCCAAAGTCGTCGATACGCTGCCGGCCGCCTTCAGCAGCGATTCCTATACCGCCACCCCCAGCGGCGGAGCCACTGGCTTTACTCCCAGCGGCACGGGCGCTATCAACGACACGGCCCTTAACATGCCCTCGGGCAGCAGCGTGACGTACATCGTGACCGCGCAGCTGGCGGCCAGTTTCGCGGGCTCCGTGCAGAATACGGCGACCGTGACTGCCCCGGCCGCGGATACCGATCCCAACACGGCCAATAACTCGGCCACCGATACCGACACTGTCCCCGGCGTGGCCGACCTGACGATCACCAAGACCGACAACAAGGGCGGCTCGAGCATCACGTCGTCCAGCGGCACCGCAATCCCGGGCCAGGCGGTAGTCTACACGATCGTGGTAACCAACAACGGCCCGAGCAATGTCACCGGAGCCACGATCGCGGATACCCTTCCGTCCGCCGAGTTCGCGAGTGATTCCTTCACCGCCACGCCGACCGGCGGAGCCGCTGGCTTTACCGCCTCGGGCTCCGGCAGCATCGACGACACGGCCGTCAACATGCCCGTCGGCAGCACCGTGACCTACACGGTAACCGCCAACGTCAACCCGGCCGCGACCGGCACGCTGGCCAACACGGCCACCGCTTCCGTGCCGGCCGGCTACACGGATCCGCTGCCCGGCAACAATTCGGCCACCGACAACGACGCGCTCACCCCGATGGCCGATTTGTCGATCACCAAGGTCGACAACCAGGGTGGATCGAGCATTACGGATACCACCGGCAGCGTGGTCAAGGGAACGTCGTTTACCTACACCATCGTGGTCACCAACAACGGTCCCAGCGCGGCCAGCGGCGCCTCGGTTGTCGATTCGCTGCCCGCCGCGATCACCAGCGACACGTTCACCGCCACGGCGACCGGCGGCGCAAGCGGTTTCACAGCCTCGGGCACCGGCAATATCGACGACACGGCTGTCAACCTGCCCAACGGCAGTAAAGTGACATACACGGTCGTGGCGGCGCTCAGTTCCTCGGCAATTTCAGGGCCGATGACCAACACGGCAACGGTAACGGCGCCAGTAGGTGTCGTGGACACGAATTCGGCCAATAATTCGGCGGCCGACACCGACAACGTGGTGGTATATACCGTCTCGAGCTTGTCGGGCACCGAGTTCATCGACAGCAACGGCAACGGCACGTTCGATTCCGGCGAATTGAAGGTGGAAAACGCGACCATTCAACTCACCGGCACGAACGTCTTGAATGCCGCGGTGAGCGAGACCACCACCACCGCGGCCGACGGAACGTACAGCTTTACGAACCTGACGCCCGGCACCTACACGATTACCTCGGTTCAGAGTCCCTACCTTTCGGCCAGCAATGCCATTGTGGGCAGCGAAGGCGGCACCGCGAGCGACGCCAACGATATCAAGCTGACCATTGGCCCGGCCGGCGGCATCACAGGCACCGGCAACAACTTCACCGAAACGGGTATCTCGTCGGTCGCGATTTCCGAGCGGGCACTCTTGGCTTCCAACCAGCTCAGCGGCACGCTCAACCTGAGTGACACCAGCATCTTCCCGGCTGCGACGCCGGCGGTCGCGACGCCCGCGGTTGCGATGCCCAGTGCCGTGCCGGCCAGCACCGTTGCGGCAAGTTCCACGTCTGCTTCGACGGTCGACGCCGCATTTGCCGATGCGAACCTGACCCAGGATCCCGTGACCAGCAGCCAGTTGGGATTTGCGACCGCGTCGCAAGCCCCGTCCAAGACGGCCAGCGCCGTCGATCAGGTCATCGGACAAAGCGGAAGCTGGTTGCTCGCCTGATTGGTTTAAACCGGGGCTCGACGAGACCTTGTCCAGGTCGCCGGCGGCTGCACCTGGCAACGCGTTTCCGGCCCGGCCCGCTGCTCTTGTTTGGCCGCCGCTTCGGCGGGTTCAATCAATGATCGCCCGTTTTAGAACCGGCACTCGGCGCCGACACTCACGCCTTGCACCCAGAGGTCGGTGGAAAAGACAGTGTGGCTGGGATTCGGCGGCGTGGTATTGCTGCCGGCGCCCGGCGGCGGAAACTGTGCCGGGTTGATATTGCGATCGATCTGATCGCCGGCGCGCAGCACGCCCGTCACCAGCATCAAGGTATAGCCGACGTTCAATCTCCACAGCGGCGACAATTGGCAACTCAGATTCGTGTTGAGCTCCGGAAGCACGCTGAATACGTTACGGCCATAGGTACCGCTGTTCGAGCCGAGCGCCAAGAATCCGCCCGTTTGGGATACCGGCGTATTGTTGGGCACGCTCACTAGGGTCGTGCCGGAGACCGACACCCGCTCGTTAATGCTGCCCAAGGCCAATTTGGTCGTTGCGTCGAGCGCCCAGCGACCCACGCTGCGCTGCCACATCACGCCGATCTGGCCGCCGTTGAATTGGTTCTTCGTGCCGAAGGTGTCGTTCACGGCGAAATTGGTGCCCACCGGAAGTCCGCCGGACAACACGGTCGAATTGGTGTTCATAATCGAGCGCATCGTCGAGCCGCAGATAGCGATAGCCCAGCAGCACGTCGATGCGGCCGTAAGGGCGGACCAGCACTGCCTTACGCAAGTTCGCTTCGGCTCCCATGAGCCTGACTTGCGTGGTGATTCCCGCCGTTCCTGAGAGCAATCCGGGATAGGCGATCAAACCGGAGTCCTCTCCGGGGAGGGCCGTGTTGAAAAACGGACGTGCCAGGATTCCCGACGCCATCGCCGCACCGCTGGTGTTGAAGCTGTGGTTTTGATTGGTCAGGATGAAGTAATTTCCCTGGTAGCCGATCGTCTCCTGTTCGTCGATCCAATAGCCCACGGTGAAACGGCCGCCAAATCGGCCGCTGCGATTGAGATCGCTCGTGGGGAACACGACCGTAGCGGCGGGCAAGACACCGGCCGTGGTGGTCGGTGTGCCCGTGGGACTGGTGCTCAATAGCGGAGGGGCCTGCGATCCGCGGACCCACCAGGAGAGCACTTCCACGCGTCCCCAAAATCCGCGCGGCGGCCCGTCGCAACAGCGATTGCAGCTGTCACAGGCAGCGTCGAGGGCGCAGCCAGCATCGACGCCGCACGAATTGCAATTTGCACCGGACATCATCTCGATGCCCGCGGCTTGCAGGTCGTCACCGCCCAATTGCGCTCCCGTGGGCGTGGCCAGTTCCTCCGGCTCATCGGAAACCTGGGCCTGAAAGCCCATCCGCCCGAGCGGCCCGAAATAGTTCGAATCCTGGGCCGCCGCCTGAGCTGGCGCCTGAGCTGACGCCTGAAAGGCCGAACGCCCGAGCGGTCCGAAATAGCTCGAATCCTGGGCCGCCACCAGTGCCGGCGCCCCGAGAATCAATAGTCCTAGCGCAAAAAACATGACGCTGCATGATCCCTATCCCCCCCCAGGCCGTCGATCCCGCGCATCCGCTCGGTATGTACGTACCGGCGAACCGAGTCCTCGGAGCCCCAATCCGGCTCTGTGAGATTTGTCGGTAAAACCGGAAGTAGCAGTTGAAGCGAAGTTGCCAAAGATGCCTGTTTTGTCTGGGGTAGCGATTGTAGCGGTCATTCCGTCGGATTCGGCATTCCGAAAAAGAGCAACCTGGCTGCCCAGATTCACCGCGAAAGGCTGCCCATTAGCTATGCAATCATGCAAGTGACCCCTCCATGCAGCATGACGAAATATGGGCTAAATGTGACAGTTAAATATAAATTTTGAAATGACTTACGTTATTTGATCCGTTATTGGAATGCCCTGTGGCGCAGCAGTTGCGTTAATACCCTGCACAAGAGGCTCTGGTAACCCTGGTTCAGTGCGGAGCAGCGAACTCCTGATGGGTGACCGACAGCAGAGGGACCGGTTTTTGCCGCGCTGCGCTTGCGTTGGTTTTGCATTGGCCGTGGGCGGCTTCGCTTCGCTGGCAGGTGCTGCCAAGCCCAGTTCGGCGCGGCGGCAAGCGGTAAGCTGGCAGATCTTGGAAACGGCCAACTTCCGGATCCTTAGTTACAGCACGCGGCCAGCTACGGCCGAAACCGGGCAGGCCTGTGAACGCCTGCGTCGCGAGTTGTGGGAGAATTGGACCGGCCAGGTCCATTTGGCCGATTGGTCCCCAAAGTGCGATGTGGTGCTCCACCCCAACGACGCCAGTTACCTTAAAGAGGTGGGTCAGGGTGGTGCGACCACCGTGGCCTCTTCGCTCGTCGACCAGCGGCAGGGTTGTGTTCGGACCCGCCGAGTGGACGTGCGATCGATCGAGTCGGACTGGGAAGTCGCGGCCCTGCCCCACGAGCTGATGCACGTTATCTTGGCCGGTCATTTCGACGGGCGACACGATTCCCCGTTGGATCGACGAAGGCGTGGCAATTCTGGCGGATCCGGCCGATAAGCGATCTGCGCCACGAGGCGGAATTGCTCGCGGTGCTGTCGAACCGATCTGCCTTTCGGATGGTCGAATTGCTGACGCTGGAAGACTATCCGGCCGCCCAGCGGTGGGGCACGTTTTACGGTCAGAGTGCATCGATCGTCGAATTTCTCGTCGCCCAAAAGTCGCCCGCCGACTTTGTGAAATTCGTGCGGCTATCCCTGGAAAGGGGTTACGACAAGTCCCTCCGCGAAGTTTACGAGATCGACGGCATCGCCGATTTGGATCGCCGCTGGACCGCGCATACCGGCCCTGGTGGCAGCCGGGTGTTGCGCGTGGCGCGGGCACTATCGGCAAGGTCGCCATGACGGATCGCAAGAATCCATGACCGCCCACATTCGACCTCTCCCACCGGGCCAGTCGCGCTACAGGGAGAGTTCCAGGGCGGCCGACCGGCTCGCGGTTCAAGTCTTGGGAAAGCAGCGGTCGACAATCGCGCGGAAGTCCGCCGGCGTCGCGGCGCGGGATACGTGAGTGCGGAACTCGCGAGCGCCCGGCCTGCCTTGGGCATAACAACAGGCGTATTTCCGCATCAGGATCGTTCCTTTCGACTCGCCGAATCGCTCGCACACCAATTGATAATGGTGCAACAGCAGCGCACGCTCTTCTTCAGGCCCAGGATCGGGCGGCACCGGTTCTCCGGCCAGAGCGGCCTGGACCTGGCGAAACAGCCAGGGTTTGTTGAGCGCCGCCCGGGCGATCATCACTCCGTCCACCGCGTACCGCCGCAAGGCTTCGATCACGGCTGCGGGCGAATCGAGGTCGCCGTTACCGATCAGCGGAATTTTGCGCAGGTACGGCTTGATCTCGGAGATTCGCTCCCAATCGGCCGAGCCCTTGAAAAAGTCCTGGGCCGTCCGGCCGTGGACCGTCAACGCCGCGGCGCCGGCCGCTTCGACCACCTGCGCCACTTCGATCGCGTTGATCGAACTGCGCGAGCATCCCAGGCGGATCTTGGCCGTAACCGGCACCGGAGCACAGGCCGCGACCACGCGCTCGATGATCGCCTGCATGCGGTCGGGATGGCGCAGCAGATACGAACCGCTGTGGGCCTTTTCGACCACGTCCTTGACCGGACAGCCGAAGTTGATGTCGACCACGCTGACGCGAAATTCGTGAGCCAGTTTTGCGCCGACCGCCGCCAACGTCCCCGGATCGTTGTCCCAGATTTGCACCGCCAGCGGCCGCGGCTCGTCCTTGACGCCCCAGAGCCGATCCGGCAGTTCGTGCTCGACCTCCTCCAGCCACAAGAAACCCTTGGCATGCACCATTTCCGTGGCTTGCAGACCGGCTCCGCCGAACTGGCGGACGATTTGCCGAAAGGCATAGTTGGTGAACCCGGCCATCGGCGCTTGCAGCACCGGCGGATCCACGATCAGCGGACCGATGCGCAGCGGCCCACGCCGTGGCAGCGGACCGGCAATGACGGGTTCGGCGAGAGGCATCGGCCAAGGTACCTGCGGACCGATCGGAGGGAAATACAGAGTGCGGTTATTTTTGGCGATCCGCGACGATCGTACAAGGCGTTCTAAACCGGATGGCCCAGCCGGCTGGAAAGCAGCAGCGAAGTCAGTTCGCCCAGAAAAGTCGCGATCACGGCGACGTAGAGGATGCCCGTCGCGCTTTGAGTATTGGGGATCTTCAATGTTTTCCAGGCCATAACCGCCAGCGCGAGCGCGCCGACCAGTCCCGACAGCCAGCGCAGCGACAGGAACAAGGCTTGCTCCACGCCGGGTGAACCCGCGGCCTGGATTTCCAAGGCCAGCCCGGCCGCGCAGACGATCGCTCGCAGGACCATGGCCGCGCCCATGAGCTTGATGAGCCGCTCGAGCGGTTCGAGCGACATGGTCGGGGTATTGAGATACCAGTGACCGAGAAACATGGCCCCGATCGTTACACCCAGTACCAGCCCGCTGGTCGGCGCGGCCAGAACGTCGAGCATCCTGGTGGGCAAATCGCCGCTCGGCGGTGCCGCGGATAGCCAGGCCCCGGCCAGGGTGATTCCAGCCACGGCCCACAGTGCCACGATCCCCGGCAACGGCTTTTCGTACAGCCAGAGTACCGCGCCCAGATAACTTAACACCGACGCGGCGAGCGGCGGCCAGAGCGCGAACCGGTCGGGAGCGCTCGCGGCGGCCAACGTCGCCAGCACGTTGAGTCCCATCAGGACGTACAAGTGATTGCGATAGTAGCCGCTGGTCACCTGCCGGGGCGATGTGACCGCCATGGCCAGCGACAGCCCAAACGAGATGCGGAACAGAAACTGCGCAAGCAGGGCAACTCCGCTCACCGTCGGCCGCCATAGATCAGGTTCATGATTTCCGATCGGCTGGACAGATTCGAGCGGAAGATGCCCTTCATGGCCGACGTCACGCACAGGCTGCCCGGCTTGCGGATACCGCGAATGGTCATGCAGGTGTGGGTCGCCTCGATGACGACCGCCACTCCCTTGGCTTCCAGTTCTTCCAAAAGCAGGTTGGCGATGGTCTCGGTCATTCGCTCCTGCACTTGCGGCCGCCGGGCAACCACTTCGACCACGCGCGCCAGTTTGCTCAATCCCAGCACGCGGCCGATTGGGCACATAGCCGATGTGGGCCACGCCCATGAAAGGCAGCATGTGGTGTTCGCACATGCTATTGAAACTGATATCGCGCACCAACACGACTTCGTCGTACTTCTCGGTAAAGAATTTACGCAGGTGCTGACGCGGGTCGTCGTGCAAGCCACTGAACAGTTCGGCATACATGCGGGCAACGCGGGCGGGCGTTTCACGCAAGCCTTCGCGATCGGGATCTTCACCCACGGCGGCCAAAATCTCGCGCACTGCGCGTTCAATCCGTGGGCCGTCAACTTTCGACTCTGCAACGGGCGGCAGCAGTTCGGCCTCGGTGCTCAGGCTGCCAACTTCGGTGATTTCAGGCTCGGATCGCGACATGGATTTACGCGGGGGGGCCGGATTGGAGGAAACGCACTCACGGATCATAGCCAAGAAGCGCTGGAAGCGGCAAGGATCAACCGGCAAAAGGCCCTCGGCCCGCGAAAGTGCGATTGCTCTTATAACCCCAGAGCAATCGCAGGAGCCGAACAATCAATGGCCGCCGACAGCGGGAAACGCTCGCGCCTAGTCGCAACAGCGGCATCTGCTACAGGACTACGGAACCGATCGCCCAGGTTTCGTCTGCGGCGAGCGCCTGATCGGTGGCTTGGTTCTTGGAGGTTGCCGGCGCGGTGCTGCCTGACAAGCTGGACTGGGCCAAGGGAGTGCTGGTCGTCGTGACACACGTCGTCGATGCGGAAGGAGTCGACGTGAACACGGCACTGCTGACGGCTGGTGTGATGCCCGCGGTTTGAAGGGCGGGGAGCACGGCCATGTTTGCCGCGCTGCTGGGCTCGATCGTGCCCGTGGCCTGAGTCGTCAGCAAGATGGCACCGATCGGACTGGTCAACTTGATCAAGAACGTCTCGGCCGCGGTCAACGAGCTATCCGCCCTGACCGGCACGGTGATGTTTTGGGCCACCGTGCCCGGGGCAAACGTGAGCGTGCCGCTCTGTGCAACGTAGTCTCCTGTCGGAGCGGTCCCCGCCGCGGTCGTGTAAACGACGCTGGCCGGCAGGCCGCTGGCGGCCGATAGCGAAACGGTGAACACGGCGTTGATCGTGCCGGCCGTCGGATCGATGACGCTCTGGTTGGCGATCGTCATCGACGGTGGTGGATTGTTGTTGAGGATCGTGCCCGTGCCCTGGCCGTTCACAAACGCCCCCGCGGGATTGCTTAGGTTCAACGCGAACGTCTCGCTGGGGCCATACGAAGTGTTGGCTAGCACCGGCACCGTAACCGTCTGGGACATGGTGCCGGGGGCGAAGGTCAGCGTTCCGGCCTCGGCGACATAGTCTCGGCCGGCCACGGCCGTGCCGTCGGCGGTGGCGTAGCCCACGGTGACGGGCGTGGCCTCAGGGGCGGAGAGTGTCACGGCGAACACCAGGGGTGTCACCGTCGAGCCGCTCTTGGTCACCGTGGGGCTGCTGGTCGTCAAAGACTCGATGATCTTGAGCGACACATTCGTGTTCGAGCCGGTCATCTCCAGGAAATAGGGGGTCCCGAGTGTTCCTTTACCAATCAGCAGCGAGCCCGTGGCATTGGCGGTCGACGTGGCCAGCACGTTGAAGTTATTGTCGAAGAGCGTCATGGTGGCAGTCCCCTGAGCGCTATTGAACAATGCCTCGAACTCGCGCGTGTTTTGCCAACCGTTGTCGAAGGAAACCCAGACGGCCCCCTGAGAGAGATCGACATTCTGGGTGCCGACCGGCAATCCCATGGTGCCGGTGGTTTCGGTCGAGGCCAGGAACGCCCGGCGATTCAAGAAGGCCGAAACGAATTGGGCTCGCAAGCCAAGCTCGCCGAAGTTCAAATTGGCCACCGTCTGAGAGGCCTGGACCGTGACATTCAAGTACGAGTTGCTGGTGGGCGTGCCGTTGACGAAAAAGCCGGGCTGCGTTTCGATGACATTGTACGTGCCGGGTTGCAGGCCGATGAAGCTGTACGCTCCGTTGGCGGCCGTGACGGTCGACGCGGTAAACAAAGGAGCCCCGCCGGCGCCGGTTGCGGTGCTATTGACCGTGACCATGACGTTCTGGATGCCGGCTTCGCCGTTGTCCAACTGGCCGTCGGCATTAGTGTCGACGTAGACGAAGCCGCTGATCGTGGCCGGCGGCACGAAATCGATCGTGCCGGTCGCCGTGCCGCCGCCGAGCGTGACGTTGCTGGGATTGCTCAACTTCACGGCGAAGGTCAAGTTGCCCAACTGGGCGAGCGTGTCGATCGTCGATACGGTGAAGGTCTGTGTGGTCGTGCCGATCGGGAAGGTCAACTGGCCGCTGGCGGAGGTGTAGTTGGTGCCGGCGATCGCGGTGCCGTTGACGGTTGCGTAGTTGACCGTGATCGGGAACCCGCTGGCCTGCGACAACGTCACCGTGAACTGCATCGGCTGGCCCTCGTTGGCCGACGCATTGGCGACCGTAATTGTCGGGGGCGGGTTGTTGTACTGAATCGTTCCCGTGCCCGGATTGTTGCCGATCGCCGCGTTTACCGCGTTCGACAGGTTGACCACGAAGGTCTTGGTCGGCTCGTCTTCGGTCGTGCCCAAGACAGATACGGTAATCGTTTCGGTGGTTGTGCTCGGCGCGAAGGTTAGCACGCCGCTGGCGGCCGTGTAGTCAGTGCCCGCGATGGCCGTGCCGTTGGCGGTAGAAAAAGCGACCGTGGCGGTCGAATTGGCGGGCAGAATCCGCGTTACGGTGAAGACGAAGCTGGCTCCGGCGGCGGTATCGGTTTGCGTGACATCGTTGATGGTAAACGAATTTGAGCCGACGTCGACCGAGTTGCTGGCTACGTAATTGACTTCGGTGGTGGGGATCGGTGTGCTCTGGCCGTAGAGCAACACCTCATGCTGCGGGAACTGCGTCGCCGGCAGGGCGTTGAATTGCAGTATGCCCGCGCCCATGGCCTTCATCGGCACCGTGAAGAGTAATTCGGGGCCGGTCACCCCGGCCGAGTTGCTCGTCGTGGCGCCGATTTCGGTGAATTCTCCGGGCGTGGCCAGGCTGCCCGACGTCTGGGTTGGGAACGCCGGGGCAAACACAATCGGGCCCGTAGGAGTCGCCAGCGAAGCCGGATAGTTCACGTTGAGATAAGCCGCGAAAACTCCCTCGGCGCCGGTCGTGCGCAAGTCCTGGGCGAAGGCTTCGACGTCGAAGGCTTCTCCGGCCGTCAAAGCCGTGGTAATCGGAAGCAGCGTGTTGGGATCGACGATTTCCAGGCTGATCCCGGCCAGGTCGCTTTGAGCGCTGCCCGCGTTTTCGATCGTAGCCGTCCCCTGGCTCCGTACAATCGGCACTCCCACCGGGTTCGACAGATTGAGGAAGAAGGTCTGATTGGCGTGGGTGGCCGGATTGCCGTTGACCGAAACGGTCACCTGCTGGCTCGTGACATTGGGAGCAAAGGTCAACGTACCCGAGGTTGCGGTATAGTCGGTCGGCGCGGTGGCCGTGCCGTCGGACGTAGCATACTGGACGGTCACCTGTTGCGCGGTGGCTATGGGCAGTGTCACGGTGAATACCGCGCGTAGTGGTGCCCGATGTCGGTTGCAAAACCGTGATGTCGTTGATCCCGAAGCCGTCCACGTTGGGATAGTGAATGGTGCCGACCGCCTGGCGTGCGCGATTCCGACATTGCCCGTGATGCTCGACAGATTCACCAGGAATGTCTTGTCCGCGGAATAGGCCGAGCTGCCGAATACCGGCACGGTGATGTTTTCCACGGTTTGACCGGGCGCGAAGGTCACAACGCCCGATTGCGCTGCATAATCCTGGCCGGCGATTGCCGTCTGATCGGCCGTCGCGTAGCCCACCGTGATCTGGCTGGGCGCCGCGCCGCTGAGCGTGGCGGCGAAGACGAAATTCGTGATCCCCGACGTGCCGATCGTCTCGGTGACGTTGCCGATCGAAAGGAACGGGGTCGCCGAGGCAATCTCGCCAAAATTGAAGTTGCCGAGCAACTGACCGGACTGGAGCACGACATTCGTGTACTCGCCGCTGGGGGGCGTACCCGGGGAGAAAAACGCGGGCGGCGTCTCGACGATGTTGTAGGTCCCGGCCGACAGGCCGACGAAGCTGTACGAGCCGTCGCCCGCCGTGACCGTCGACTCGGTGAAGATCGGATTCCCGTGGTTGTCGGTTGCGGTACTGTTGACGGTGACGGTGACGTTTTGGATGCCGATTTCGCCATTGTCCTTCTGGCCGTTCTGATTCGCGTCGACGTAGACGAAGCCGGTGAGTTCCGTCGGCTCGATGATCGTGCCTGTAGCACTTGTGTTGGAGAGCGTGACGTTCGCGGGACTGCTCAACTGCACGGTGAAGTTCAGGTTGCCGCTCTGAGTGAGCGTGACGCTGGTCGGCACGCTGAAGGATTGCGTGGTCGTGCCTGGGGCAAACGTCAACACGCCGCTCGTGGGAACATAGTTGACGCCGCCCCTGGCAGTTCCGTCGACAGCCGTGTAGTTGATCGTGATCGGGAAACCGCTGGCTCGCGACAGGGTGACCGTAAACGGTATGCTCTGGCCCTCGTTGGCCGACGAATCGGCAATCGTGGCCGTCGGCGCCGGGTTATTGTATTGAATCGTGCCGGTCCCGGGACTGACGCCGACGCTGCCGTTGATCGGCGCCGAAAGATTAACCAGAAAGGTCTTGCTGGGCTGGTCTTCGGTCGTGCCCAACACCGGCACGGTAATGTTCAGGCTGGTCGTGCCGGGCGGGAAGCTCAAAGTGCCGGCGGTAGTCGTGTAATCGGTTCCCGCGATGG
Organism: uncultured Planctomycetaceae bacterium; assembly: GCA_963793635.1. Lineage (GTDB taxonomy): Bacteria > Planctomycetota > Planctomycetia > Pirellulales > PALSA-1355 > CAWCAX01. Next base: position 196,708 of record CAWCAX010000004.1, on the reverse strand, counting down.
CCGTGCCGTTGGCGGTGGAATAGCTGACCGAGGCGGTCGTATTGTCGGGCAAAACGCGGGTCACGGTGAAGACCATGTTGGCGCCGGCGCCGGTATCCACCACCGTGGTATTGTTGATCGCGAACGAATTGGCGCCGACGTCGAGTGCGCTGCTGCTTACGTAGTCGATTTGGTTGACCGGAACCGCGCTGCTCAGGCCGTAGAGCAACACGTCATGCTGCGGGAACACCTGCGCCGGCAGCGCGGTGAATTGGAGTACGCCTGTGCCCATGGCTTGCATCGGCACCGTGAACAGCGGTTGCGGTGTCGCCGGGTTTGAGTTCGACACCGTCAGACCGGCGGCTCCGATCTCCGTGAATTCTCCGGCTGTCAGGGTGCCCGACGTCTCAACCGGCGCCGATTGCTGGTTCGGCAGTGGGGGGGCGAATACGATCCCGCCCGTGGGCGTCGCCAGCGAAGCCGGATAACTCACGTTGAGATAGGCCGCGAACACGCCCTCGACATTCGTTGAGCGCAAGTCCTGTGCGAAGCCCTCGACGAGGAAGTCCTCTCCGGGCGTCAGGGAAGTGGTGATCGGCAGCAGCGTGTTGGGATCGACGATTTCCAGGCTGATCTCGGCTTCGTCGTTTTGAATGCTGCCGACGTTTTCGACCGTGGCCGTGGCCTGGCTCCGGGCAATCGTCGCGCCCACGGGGTTCGACAAGTTGAGAAAAAAAGTCTGATTGGGATGCTGGGTCGCATTGCCGTTAACCGACACGGTGACCTGCTGGCTGGTGACATTGGGAGCAAAGGTCAACGTGCCGGTGGCGGCCGTATAGTCGGTCGGCGCGGTGGCCGTGCCGTTGGACGTTGCAAATTGGACGGTCACCAGTTGACTGCTGGCGGTGGGCAAAGTCACGGTGAACACCGCGTTAGTGGTGCCCGACGTCGGCTGCAATACCGTGATGTCCGCGACGGTCAATCCGTTGCTATTGGGATTCACGATCGTGCCCACCGCCTGGGCGCGGGCGACCGCGACATTGCCCGTGATGCTGGATAGATTGACGAGGAATGTCTTGTTGGCCGAATACACCGTGGTGCCGAAAACCGGCACAGTGATGTCTTGAACCGTTTGACCGGGAGTGAAGGTCAAGATGCCCGATTGCGCGCCGTAATCCTGGCCGGCAACGGCAGTCTGATCGGCCGTGGCGTAGCCCACCGTGATCTGACTGGGCGCGGCACCGCTGAGAGTGACGGGGAAGACGAAATTCGTGACCCCCGACATGCCGATCGTCTGCGTAACATTGCCGATCGAGAGGAACGGCGTCGCCGAAGCAATCTCGCCGAAGTTGAAATTGGTGAGCGACTGAGAAGTCTGCAGAACGACGTTGGTATACTCGCTACTTGTCGGAGTCCCGGGGGTGAAAAACGGGGGCGGCGTCTCGACGAGGTTGTAAGTGCCGGTTGGCAGGCCGGCGAAGATGTACGATCCGTCCCCCGCCGTAAGCGTCGACTCGGTGAAGATCGGATTTCCGTGGATGTCAGTCGCGGTGCTGTTGATCGTGACCGTGACATTTTGGACGCCGACTTCGCCATTGTCCCTTTGGCCATTATTGTTCGCGTCCACGTAGACGTAACCGCTGATTTCCGTGGGCTGCATAATCGTGCCCGTCGCACTCGTGTTGCCGAGCGTGACGTGGCTGGGATTGCTCAACTGTACGGCAAATGTCAGGCTTCCGGACTGGCTCAGCGTAACGCTTGTCGGCACGGTGATCGTCTGCGTGGTCGTGCCCGGGGCAAACGTCAGCACGCTGCTGGTAGGAGTGTAGTTGATGCCTCCGGTGGCGGTGCCGTTGACGGTAGTGTAGTTGATCGTGATCGGGTAACCGCTGGCCTGCGGCGTGGCAGTGCCGTTCGTCAGGCTGACCGTAAACGTGATGCTGGAACCCTCGACGGCCGACCCACCGACAATGGTCGCGATCGGGGCCGCGATGTTGTCGTACTGGATCGTGCCGGTTCCGGGACTGGTGCCGATGTTGCCGTTCACCGGGCTTGACAGGTTGACCGAAAACGTCTTGTTCGGCTGATTCAGGCTGCTGCCCAGCACCGGCACGGTTATGTTCAGGCTGTTCGTGCCGCCCGGGAACGTCAGCGTGCCGGCCGTGGTTGTGTAGTCGGTTCCTGCGATCGCCGTGCCGTTGGCGGTGGAAAAAGTGACCATCGCAGTCGTGTTGTCGGGCAGAACGCGAGTCACGGTGAAGACCATGCTGGCGCCGCTGCTGGTATCCTCCACCGAGGCATTGTTGATCGAGAACGAGTTGGCGCCGACGACCTGCGAAGTGCCTTCGAAGTCGATCTCGTTGACCGGGACCGCGGCGCTCTGGCCGTATAGCAAGACATCGTGCGTCTCGCCCGGCAAGGTCGATTGGGACGGGGTGAATGTCAGCGTGCCGGAGCCCATGGCCTGCATCGGCACCGTGAAGACCAACTCCTGGCCGGTCACCCCCGCCGAGTTGTTTGTGGTTGCGCCGATTTCGCTGAATTCACCGGCCGTGGCCAGGCTGCCCGATGTCTGGGTCTGGAATGCCGGGGCGAACACAATGGGGCCCGTGGGCGTCGCCAGCGACGAGGTATACGCCACGTTCATATAGGCCGCAAAAACCCCCTCGGCGCCGCTCGTGCGATCGTCCTTGGCGAATCCCTCGACGTCGAAAGCCTGTCCGGGCGCTAAGGAACCGATAATCGGCTGCAGCGTAGTCGGGTCCACGATTTCCAGGGAGAGCTCCACTTGGGGCGCGGTCACCGGCGCGATCGTTGCCGTGCCCTGCCCGCTGGTGATCGCGAGGTTGCTCGAGGGATTCGAAAGATTCAGGAAGAAATTGGTCGCAGGTTCCGGCGTGGGATCCGCCTGGACCGTCACGGTCACTTGCAAGCTGGTGACCCCGGATGCGAAAGTCAAAGTGCCCGTGCCCGTCGGGGGCGTTTGCGAATAATTGGCGGGACTGGTCGCCGTGCCGTCAGCCGTTGCGTAGGCGATCGTCGCCTGCTGGGCCAAGGGCTCCGCCAGGGTGACGGTAAACACGGCTTGCGTGGTTCCCGTTGAGACCTCCGGCACCGTCACGTTATTGACCGACACTCCCGTGGCAGCGGCCAGGATCGTGCCCGTGCCGGTTCCATTGAGGATCGTGGCGCCCACCGGGTTGCTGAGATTGACTTTGAACGTCTCGTTCGGCTGAATCGACGTGCTGCCCGGAACCTGTACGGTGATATGCTCGAGGGTTTGACCCGCCGGAAAAATCAATGGGGTCGGGTTGATGGGAACATACTGGCCCGCGCCAGCTGTCGCCGTGCCGTCGGCCGTGGCGTAGTTGACGGTCACTTGCGTGGCCGACGCGGCCGACAAGGTGACGTCGAACACGAAAGGAGTGGTGCCGGTACTGGCGTCGCCCTGACTCACGTTGCTAATGGAAATCGCCGGCGCCGAGTTGCTCGTAATGGTGACCGAGGCCGTGTTGGTCTCGATCTGGCTCGGGTCAACGTAAGCCTCAGAGTCTTGCGTGTTGTAGTAGAGTTGCGTGTCGTGTGGTGAATCGGTGGCAGGGTTGGGTAGGCTCGGAGTGAAGGTCAGCTGGCCGGCCGTTGTTGCCGTAAAATGCATGGTTTCCAGCAGCATTTCCGACGAGCCGGTCGGCGACAACGACGCGAAGCCCCCCGCGTCGTTGATTTGGCCGAGAGTGCTGGTGTCCCCGGCCTCACCGTTGGTGTACGGGGCAGCGTGGGTAATCGGAGTTGCGTCCAGAGTCGCCAGCGTGCTGTTATAGCTGGTATTCAAATACGCCGCGAAAACGCCGGTGGGCGAGACGTTCTGACGCAGATCGGTAACAAACACCTCGAGTTCGAAATCCTGGTTGACCGGAATCGAGGTGATCGGGGTCCCGGAGTCGTCCGCAACTTGCAAACGGTATTCCATCTGGGGGGCCGGGGAATTGAGCTGATCGATGACCGCCAGCGCATCGGCGGGCGAGATCATCCCGTCCGCGTTGACGTCGAGCAGCGGATGTGTGAGTTGGCTGCCGGACGTCAACAAGGGCGAGGCCGTCGCTGTCGAGACTGTGGACGTGACGGCGCCGTCGGCGGTGGTCCCATTGGCGTTCAAGTAATTGATCACGGCCAGTGCATCGAGCGGCGTGACCGTGCCGGTGCCGAAAACATCGGCCGGATCAGCCGAATTATGCCACTGGGAGATTGTCGTGGGGCTCACGCTCAGCAACGTGCGCAGCTCAAGGGGCTCGAAGGTGGAAATCCTCCCTCCTTGACCCCATCCCGCCGTCCGCTTGAAACGTAGCCGCCGGCCCACGTGCCGCCTGCCCTGCCTGTCCATATGTCGTGTATCTCTGCGCTTTACGCGTCGAAGAAAGTGGTCAATTCAGGTAGTCCAGATCATCAGACCAGGCGCCGACCGATGCGAGCTGCTTCCCGGCGGTCATGTCGGCCAAGGCGGTTTCGAGCTCCAATTCGTCGTACGAATATTGCGTCGCGAAAGCCGCGTCGTACGCCGCAGTCTGGCCGGACGAGGCCGCGACCCCGTTGCTGCTCGCAGAGGTCGCAGCCGCAGCGCCACCGGTTGTGGAGTTGGAAATCGCCGCGGGTGCCGCGGTAGACGTTGGCGCGTTATTGGCGGCGAGCGCAAAACCCACTTCGCCGATCACATTGGACATCGGTGCGGCCGAAACAGCGCTGGCCGCGACGGGCGATGCCGGCGCGCTGACTGCTGCCGGCGATACGCTCAGATCGGCGGCGACACTCGTACTGACCGTGACGGGTGCCGGCTGCACATCGACACTGGCCGGAGTGGCGACGGCAGGGCTGGCCTGCGCTGCAATCGCCTGTGCTACGTTCTGGCTGTTCAAGTAAGTGATGATCTGGTTCACGTCGGCCGGGGTCAGAAGGCCGTCGCCATTGACGTCGTAATAGGGCGGGGGACTGCCCGGAATCGGCAAGACTCCGCCCGGGAATGACATTCCGTTTATAAGGTGACCTGAGTTGATCGCATTGATCAGAATCAGTGCGTCGATGGGCGCCACGGTTCCGTCGCCGTCGACGTCGAGCGGATTCGTCGGATTCTCCCACGGGGCCGGAGCCTTGGCCGCGACTGTGATCGTGAACGAGGTGGTGCCGCCGGCGTTGTTGGGCGCCAGTGGATTGCCGGCCAGGTCGGTCACACCGTTGACGCCCGTGTTCGTCACGCTGATGGTGTACGTGCCGGGAATCCAAATGCCCTGCGCCGCGGTGAAGCGAACTAAGCCGTTCGTGGCGTCGTAACTGAACAGGTAGTTCGTCGTCGGTTTCAGCGTAATCGTATTGGTCGGGTTGTTCGGGTCCGGTCCGGTCAACGTGAACGTGAGCGCCGGGTTGGTCGTGACCGTCGACGTTTTGATGCCCGAACCCGTGCCGTCGGAGAGCTGGATCGAGAACTGCGAGGGGAACTGGCCATAGACGGTGGCCGTCGTTGGCGTGGTTGGCGCCGGACTGGCGAGTGCGGCCGTGGGATCGGTGAAGTCGGACCGATCCAGCGCACCGCGATCGATGAACACGTTCTGGCCCAAGCCCGGGGGCGACGACACGCTGGGGTCGTCGACGCGCAATTGGCCCAATTCGTCGTAGGCCGGCGCGATGATCGGTTCGGCCGGGATACCCAGCGGCGCGTCGACGCTCACGATCGCCGGACGGTCTTGCAATGAGTTGAGCGAACTGTCGATCGCTTTCGAACCCTCTGCCAGGTAAAAGTCGTTGTGGGTCGGATCGATGAACAAGGCATCGGACGGCTGCAACTGAATGGCAAACTGCTCGCTGCCCCCCACCCCGTTCGAGGTGTTGTTTTGATAGAGGTTGGCCTCGAGCACGGTTTTCGGCGTGGATGTCGCATCGACGCTGATTCCGGTCGCGGTATTGGCGATGATATTGTTCATCAGCGTCGGCGCCGCGCCGAGCGAAACGCTGATGCCCGTGCCGGTGGCAGTGTTTCCGCCGTAGATCGTGTTGTTCACGACGCGCGAGAACAACGAGGGAGCGGCCGGCTCGCTGGCCGTCTGATCGCCGACCAAATCGATGCCGATTTGGCCGCTGTTGGCCACCACGTCGTTCTCGACCGTCACGCCGGTGACCAGGCCTTGGGTGTTGAGCACCGGCAACACGGCCGCTGAACCGGGAACCGGATTGCCGCTGTTCGTCCGCGCCCGGCGCTAACCAGGATGCCGTTCTGGCTGGAATTGTTGATCGAGTCGTCGACGACCAGCGTATAGCCCTGCAACCGCGGAGTGTTCGTGTCTCCGATGTTATTGTACGCGGTGATCCCCGGGGCTAAGGCCAAAGGATTGCCGGAGCCGTTCGAGATTCCCGAAGCGTTGAACAGCAGTTCCGTCAGTGCCGGAATCGCGCCGACCTCGATCGACAGGGAATACGTGCCTTCGCTATTCCCGCTGCTGCCCGATGCCGAGAACGGATCGATGTTCGGCAAGCCGCTGACGCTGACGTAGTAGGTGTCGGTGGTGGGCACGGTGAATTGAATCTGCCGATCCAACTGGTTGTTGTCATTGCTGAAGGAGCTCGATGCAATGGCCACGCCGGCGCCATTGAGCAACTGCACAAGGGTTTGCGCACCGCCGACCAGGCTGGCGCTCAGGTTGATGGTCACCTGATCGTTGGCGTTGAGTTGGAAGCTGGCCAGGTCGACGTCCTGATCTTCGTCGGCCGGGAGCAGGGTGGGATTGTCGCCGATGACGCCGGTGGCGTTGAAAATGCCCGGATTGGCCGAGCTCAACGTGGTGTTGACGGCCGTCGCCAACATATCGTTGCCGGTGAGTCCCTCGGACATTTGGCCATTGACGACCGTGGGCACGCCGCTGAAGCTCTGCGCGCAAACAGGTTGACCTGGCTGCTGGTCAGATGCAGCGGATCGGCGTTGGCCGCCTGGACGTTGACGGTCGATTGGCCGTTGATCGCCGTCACGATGGCATTGGCTATTTGCGATCCGGTCCAGCCGGACTTATAGGACACCGGGATATTGGTCGAACTTGCCACTTGGTTTCCGGTAATGAACTGGAACGTGGCGGTATTCAGCCCATCGCTGATGGTGAAGGTTTCGTTGTTGGTGATTTGCGCTACGCTGCTGGGCGCCACCAGCGAGATCGACTGCGAGAGTCGGTCGTTGATATTGAATACGGAGGTCAGTGCGATCGCCGACATATCGGGGCCCATGCTGAACTCGTCGGCATAGGTCGTGCCTGTGCGGATTTCCAAGTTGTAGGGGCCGACCAGCGATTGTCCGGGAGCGCCCGGGTTGGGGTTCGTAGGCACCGCGAAGTAGGCCGTGTTGGGAGTAGTCACGCCGGTGACCATCTCGCCGCGCCCGGCGAAGCCCACGATAATATCGTCGATGTAGACGCCTGCCTCGGTGCCCACCTGACCGTGCGGGGTTATTCAGGCTGCCAAATGAATCGAACGGCAGCTTGTTGGCGGCAGTCGGATTGCCCGCGTATTGCTCCGACACGCCCGCGGTGCTGAAATCGAATTCGAGCTTGATATTCGTGTCGCCGGCAAAATCTCCCAAATCGATCCGGGCTTGCCGCCAGGAGTCGGTGTTGAAGAGTTCTTGCACTTGCTGGTTCGAGGCGCTGTTGGGCAGGTAAGTTTCTGTCGGCTTCACGTACGTTGTCGCGGTGGACGCGGGGGTTCCCGACCCGCCCAGGCTCGAAGCATACGCCGGCAATTCCGCGGTCGGTAGCGAGTTGGATTTGGCGGTGCCGACAACAGGGTATTGTTCGTGGCCACTTCGGTGGTCGTGACGTTTCCGTTGGGGTCTGTGGCGATCACGTAGACCCGCATCGTATCGGTGACCGCGCTGTTGCCGTCCGGCGTGCGCGTGTTGAGGTCGTAGGTGAAATACAGCGTCGGATCTTGGGCCGACGAGTCGCCCTGCAGGCTGAACGGATCGGAAATGATGTCGCCCATGGCTCCGCCGGGCAAATTGTACGTGTTGTACAGCGACGGGTTCGTGGCGTAGTTCGACGTGCTGGGCGTCAGGTTGTCCGGCTGGTTCGAGGTGTCGATCACGTCGGTTGCGTTGGGCGTATCGAGTCCGAAATACAGCGCCGTACCGCCGGGGATGGCCACCGGGACCGAGTTGTCGGGCGCGAGGTTGATGCCGTGGCCGGCTGCCGCGGCCTGGTCGTTGGTCACGTGCCAGAGGTTGTAATCGAGCGTGGAGAATGCCAGGCCATTGGGAGTGGACACGCCGGTGCTGACGCTCGAGGCCGGGTTTCCGGCGACCGTGAATACGGACTGGAGCGTGCCGCTGGTATTGAACGCGTACAGTTTGCCGTTGGCGGCCGTTGCGAACAGGTCGTTCGCATAGGCCCCGCCGTCCACGTCCGGAGGGCCGGCCGTCAAACTCGTGAAGTTAAGGTTATCATTCCCGACGTTGCCGATGTACGACAGGTAGGCAGTCGGTGCGGACGCGACGAAGGGAGCGGGATTGGTATACGTGCCGTTATAGTTGACGCTGAACAGGCTGCCCCCGCCGTGTGCGCCGCCGGTCACCGCGTACATGGTGCCGTCGATGAAAGCGATGCCCGTGATGTTGCCGACCCCCGGATCGTTTTGGACGGTCAATGGAGCGTCGGCCGTGGGAGCTTGCGTCTGCCCCGTCAGAATTACCTGGCCGTTCGATTGCGTCGCCGAGACGCCGGTCGTCGCGGTGTTCTTATTGATCGCCGTGGTAATTTCCGCGGCAATCTGCGCGGCGGTATCTCCATAGTTGAACGGGACCGGCGAGACTGACTCACCCGCCGGGGGCACCGTGAGGATCGTCGAAGAGTCCACGACGTTCGTCAACGGACTGAGGGTGAAGTTTCCCGACGCCGTGCCGAGGAAGCTGATCCGGTCGTTGTAAAAGCTGGCCGTGACGCCAGGCAGGGAGGCGTCAGTCACCGCTTTCGCCGTCTCGGCGCCGAGCACTGCCTGTGTATCCGATTCCAGGAACGGAACCGCCGTGTTGCCGCTGGTCACCGCGTACTTCCCACTCACCACCAGCGGGTCGCCCGGAGACGTGCCCAGGCTGCTGGTAATTCCGGTCACGCCCTGTACGGAGATTCGCGTGCCGCCGGTGGTCGAGTTCGTGATGTTGGCGTTAATGCCGTCGGAATGAAGCGCACTCTGAATCGCGTTGGCCACTTGCGCAACCGTGTACACGGGGGTCGCGGGCGTAGCGATAGCGTTGACGGAGATTGGCAGGTAGCCGTTGATCGCCGAGTCACCCGGAGTCACAAACTCAAACATCTGGGTGCCCGAACTGGTTTGCACGTTCAGCGTCGAGCCCTCGGGAAAACTCAGACCGTTGTCTTCCACGGAGAGGACCGCGCCCTCGGAGTACTCGAAGGTCGTGCTGCCGATGGTAAATGTTTGGCCGTCGGTGACGTTCGCTCCGCCGCTGGCCGGCACGGTCGCCGCCGGACCGGTGATGAACTCGTAGATCACGGTGGGACTACCGGGAACGGTGAACGTCGTGTGCGGCGAGGCCGTATTGGTGGCCGGATTGATCGGGTCGATGTCACTGGAACTGGTGGTTACGGTGGCCGCGGCCGCATTGATGCCGGTGCCGATCTCCAAATTCTCGAAGCCCGCATTGGTGACGAGAGTCGGATTCGCGTTCACATTCATGACCTGCCCGGTTGCGGCGTTGAACTCATACAGCAAATTGCTGACCGGATCGGCGTCGCCAACCACCGAGCTGGCGCTGGCCACCGCATAGAACGTGCGCGTGGTGCCGGTTTGGTTGAAACCCACCGCGTTGTACTGCAAACCGGTATTCTCCACGACGTAGTTATACGTCGCCGGGGGTCCGATATTGACTGGCATCGTGGGATTCAGTTGATAGGTGACGATGCCGTCGGCCGCCGAACTGACTTGTGCGCCGGTGGCCGACGAAATCTGCACGTAACTGCCGGTATTGGCATCCGTGGTGGATCCGGCGGCGCCGGTCGTGAGGCCGTACAGTTCGCCGTCGTTGCGCATGGCAATGCTGCTCAGCGTGTCGCCGATTGCGCCTTGATTCGTCACCAGGCTACCGGTCGACGGATTGGTCGTATTGAGATTACCGTTTGATACATACAGCACCACGTTGCCCAGCGTGTAGGGCACGTCGTTCCCTGAAGTGGACACGCCGTTCCCGCCGATCGACTTGGCCGTCGGCGTGGCGCCGCCGAAAATCGTGTTCGCCGTGCCCGCCGTGCCCGAAGGATCGGCAGCCGTCCCGTTGGGGCTGCTGGGGTCGACCGAGATGTGATCTTCGACGACCCGGGCCACCGAGTCGATCGGTTGCAGACGGACCAACGCGTTGGTCGCCGCGGAGTTATAGGTTTGATCGAGCTCCTGCGGCAATTGGGCGGCCGACGAAACGGCGATGTAGTAAGTCCGCGACGGACCGGCGGGCATTTGCTGCGTGCCGATGAACGGATCCTGGGTTCCCTCCGAGCCGGCCGCCAGGTTCTGCGTGTCGGAGCCCTGGTTCGGCGTCGGCTGATCGTCGGGCACCGCCGAGTTGCGGCCGAGCAGAATCAGGTTGCCGCTGGAGTCGTAAATGCCCAGGTTCGCGTCCGGCCGGACCAAACCATCGGCATAGTCGATGTCGAACATCGTGGGCCAACTGGCGTCGCCCGTTCCGATTTGCTCGATCAGGTCGTAATTAATCGTCAGCTTGTACCAATCGACTTGCGAGGCGGTATTGAGCGTGCCGCCGACGTCGACCGTGGCCTGGTTGCTCTGGAGCAGGTTGCCCAGGTCTTGGGCGTGGCCATGCCGGCATCATTGAGCGTGTTGGATTCGGTTTCGCCCAACAGCGGCGACTGGCCCGGTTGACCCAGCACCTGCACGCCGTTGGTGGAATCGTTGACGTTGGCGTACTGGACGACGGAACCGGGGAATTGCACCTGCTGCTGCAAGCGAATTTGCAGCGTATAAAGTCCGTCCGACTGCGCGGCCACGCTGCTCGATGCGCACGTAATAGGTATTCGTCGTGCCGGGATGCCGGGTAACATGACCCGCATCGCCGCGTCGTTGGGGTTGACGGACAACGGATCGGTGACGGCCGGCCCCAATTGACCCTGCGAGAGCGGATTGGCCTGCGCCGAATTGCTTTGGTATGTGCCGTTGGGTCCACTGGCGTTCGAGGCGATGATCCCGCCGCTGGCGTCGACCAACTCGATGACGGAATTGAGCTGCATCGACGTTCGATCGAGCTGCATCCAGACTTGTGTTCCTGCCTGGGCGGTGAAGCTGTACACGTCGACGTCGGCTGGGCTGCGAGAGGGTGCCATTCACCTCGAAACCGAGTCGCTGGGTGTCGTTGCCGCTGGCCTGATTGGGAGCCAGCGCGCCCAGGAATTGGGCGGTCTGTGGGGAGCTGTTCGTGTCCTTGCCGTTGACGAAACCCTGTTCGGCCTCGTTGACCTCCAGCAGGTTGGTGTCGTTGCTGTACTCGCCGATCGTAAGTCCCTGCCAGTCGCCGGGCTTGCCGGTCGAATTGGGGTTGTTGTTCGTGTCGTTGTCCGGATTGCCGCTGGGATCGAAACCGGACCCGACCGTGCTGTCGTTCAAAGAGGTCATGATGACGGGATGGCCGGGCTGGCCGACGACTTGCAGCGTGCCGCCGATGCGATCGGTGATGTCCAGCGGCGTGCCATCGGCCGTAAAGCCGGCATTGGCTCCCAACAACTTGACGACCAGACTCTGGGTGCTGCTGCTTTGCAAACGCAGGCCGCCAAAGTTGGCTTGCATGTTGCCGATTTCAATTGTGCTTTCCAGGACGTAAGCGATGTCGGTGTCGTCCCAGATCGACGGAGTCGTCAATTGCGCGCCGCGGACGAGCATGCCATTGATGGAGTTATTGGCCAGCGCGTTGAGCCGGACCAGCGGACCGTAATTGTTGAAGAACTGCGTGTAGAGGGGGCCGGAAACGCTGGACAACTGCGTGTAGGCCGAGCTTTCAGTGGACGGCAGGGACGGGCTGAGCGACAGTCCCGTGCTGCGGCCCCAGTCGGGCACGACGTCGTTGTTCAGGGCGTTGGCATTGACGTCGATCGCCGCCCCGGTGTTGTTTTGAATCACGTTGTTGACGATCACCGGCTGGGCGCCGAGCACGTAGATCACGGCCGAACCGCTCGGTTGGTCGCCGTTGCGGTTCGTGGTGCCACCGCCGCCGGCATTGTTCTGTAGCGTGCTGTCGGCGATGCGCACCTGGGCCTGGTAGATTTCGATCGGATTCCAAGCATCGCTGGATCCGCCGGCGATGGTGCTGTACCCGCCGGCATATTGCAGAATCGCGTAGTCCAGGCTGGCGCTGGTGGCCGGCCCGAAGAACAATCCGGCCCAGTCGCCCGGATTCGGCAACTGAGAGGGATTGTTCGTGGTGGCAAATGTGCCGCCCGCACCGTAACTGGTGTCGAGCAAGGACGTGAACACAATCGGTTCGCTGGCCGTTCCCTCGGCGATCAACTGCGAACCGCTGCCGGCGGTGGTTTCGATGCGTGCTCCGCCGAGCTTGACGACCACACCCGGAGCGACCACCAGGCTGCCGGCCACCTGTGATCCGCCGATGCCGACGACCGTCACGTCCTCGTTGTCATCGGTTACCGGGGTGCCCACGATCGCCGTGGCACCGGTCAGTTGCACGTATCCGGATGGCGAGGCGACCAGGCCGGGCGGCGAGGCAGCCGTAACATTGATGGCAGCACCACTGATCGCGGCGGCCAGCAGATTGGCCACCTGCGCCGGCGTGTCGCCCCCGGGAATCACGACCGGCGCATAACTGGGGTCGGTGGGGGTGCTCTCGCCAAGTGTGAGGAATTCGAAAGTTTTCGTCGTGTCGGTGTTGTTGGTGACCGTGACGGTGTCGTCGTCTTGGACGCCGCCAGGGCCCACCAAGAATTCATTGCTCGGATTGGCCACGCGCGAGCCGCCCGGGATTTGAACGGACTTTCCGCTGACGAGCGAAGGCACGTTCGGCGCGGCGATTTCCAGATTCTCGGTCAGCACGTAGCTGATATCGGTATCGGCAAAAGTGGCCGGCACCGTAAGCTCGTCGAGACTGGCGCCCGCCTGCGTGCGGATGCGCACGAACATGCCGTTGATCGAATTGCCCTGCAGGATGTTGCCGTGTATGGCCGGGCCGGTGCGATTGTAGTCGTTCGTGTAGCCGGCGCTGGTCGCGATATTGGGGTTATAGTCCGGCAGGCTCGGCTGATTGGCGCGGCCGCGAACTCGCTGTCGGCAAAACTGTTGGGATCGCCGGACATGGCGGCGTCCGCACTGTCGAGGATCGTGTTGAATTGGATCGAGGGTCGCGAGTCGGTGAGATTGATCGCGTCGGTCACCTGCTCGGTCGAATTCACGATGACCTGGCCGCCGCCATATTTGATCGTGGCATGATCGACCGTGTCCACGAAAATGCCCTGGGCCTCATTATCCGCATCGCCGTTGAAGACAATGCCGCCCCAATCGCCGGGGCTCGGCGCGGCAACCAGCGGGTTGCTGAGCGGCGCGACGGACTGGTCGTTGTAGGAAGTGAAAATGACGTCGTTCAAGCCGTTGTCGATCGTGACGCCCGTGGTGGCCGACGTAAGGCCGGCGGCGCCGGTCAGTTTCACCAGTCCGGCGGCCGACGTGGCGGTAACGCCAAAGTTGTGCACGCCGTTGATCGCCGCGGCGAGCAGCGCGGCCAACTGCGACGGCGTGGATCCCAAAGTAAAATTGACCGCCACGTCGCCATTGGCGACCGTGTTGCCCATGGTCAGAAACTGGAAGGTGGTGGTAACGTCGGCATTGCTGGTGACGGTGACGGTGTCGCCGCTCTTGATGCCATTCGGGGCCGCCTGAATGGGGTTCACCAGGAACGCCTGGCCGCTACTGGGTGTTCCCAGGATTTGCAAAGCTCCGCCGGTCTTGGGGAGGCCTTGCGAAACGGTGCCGACGTTGATGTTGGCATGGCTGAGCTTGAACACCGCCGTGCTGCCGGGTCCGCCGTTGTCGACCATGACCGTGACGCCCAGGGGGATCGCCATCGTGGCCCCGTCCGGGAGGGCCTTATTCAGCAGGTCGGTGCCGATGTTGTAGGCGTAGGCGTCGTTGGATTGTGCCTGGGAATTGCCGATGATCCGCACGACACTGCCCGTCACCGTTTGGCCTAGCGCGGCCTGGATGGTCGTGTAAGGATTGGCGAGCGAGCCCGGGTTGCTGTTCATGGGGGGGGTATACAGCAGGCCGTTGTCCTTGTCGACGTAGATCGTATAGGGCGTATTCGGCTGCACGGTCCCCATGTTCGGGAGCGAAGGCTCAACCGCGAACCAGAAGTTATACGTGCCGCCGGGATTCCCGTCGGCGTCGCCGTCGAAGGGCACGCCGCCAGGGTAGGCCGTCGAGCCAGCGCTCACCAGGCCGGAAACCGCGTCGGGTTGGAAATCGAGCCGCAAGTCATAAGCGCCTTGACTGGTGCCGCCGGCGCCGCTGCCCGGCACGAGCGGGTTGTAGCTCGAATTGCCGGTGCTGGTGACGCCCACGAAGTAGGTACCCTGCGGCAGATTCAGCTGCCAACGCAGAATCGCTGCCGTAATAATTGTCGTTTTGGGCGATCTTGTTGCCATTGGAGTCGAACACCGTCAACTCCGTGTCCAAGAGGCTGGGGGCAGCGAGCCGCTGGGCAATCGTCTCCAGATTCACCGTGCCGGCTTGGGCTACGGTGAACTGATACATGTTGATGTCGTTGGCGTTGGTCGGCATCGTGTACTGCATGTTGGCAATGTCGATGTCGCCCGGGAAGACCGGCTCGGGGGCCGGAACGCCAGGTAAGGACGAGAACGTTCCGCCGGCGGTGGTGTTGTTGTTTTGGATGGTGGTCGGGGGCGATGCGTCGTCGTTAACGAGGTTCAAAGCGGATTCGATCCCTTGCATCGCGTCCGTCATCCACAGGCCGCCGTATGCGCTCGCGGCGCCGGTCCAGTTGTCGAAGGCGTTGACGACCATCAGCTCTTGATTCGGCTTGCTCGAGTCCGTTCCCGTGAATCCCGACCCATCGTTGAGGGCGTCGGGATTGATCGACTGGCCGAGGGCCCGCAAGTCGCCGGTGGCGATCTCGATGTCGGAGTTCGAAGTGACCAACTCGAACTGCACGCCGACATATTTCGATAACAGGGCAAAGATCGCTTCCGTGTCCTGCTCCTGCTGCGCCGTGATCTGGTTGAGAAGCGGGCTGCCGCTGACCGGGTCGGTGCCGTACACATTCGGGAAACTGTAAGTCAGAACCGGGATGGATTGACCAACCGGGTAAAAAGGATAGGTTGTGCCCGTTGTGGAACCTACGCTGTTTTCATAAGCCAGCGGAATGTCGCGGTGGCCCGGATCCTGGGTGTTGCCCGGATATTCGAGCCCCAATCCACTGACGTTGGTAATCTCGGCCCCGGTCGCCACCACGCTCTGAAGAGTTCCCTGCGTAACGCTGCTGCCGAAGCTGCCCAGGTTGAAGGCCGTGCCCAGCGTGTCGCCGGGATAAGTCGCCTGGCTCGTGGCTACGTTGATCGAGGTGGGCGTCGCGGGCACCGGGTCGTTATTGCCAACCCGCAGACGATAGTACCCAGCGCTAACTCAGTTGGTTGGGGGCGAAGAACAACTGCACCATGTTCGCCGAAGCGTTATAGACGGCCGACGTCGGGTTGATGATCACATCACCAGCGTTGCTGGCGGTGCTGACGGAGGGGTTGGCCGGGCTGACGCCCGTGTTGATGAGTTCGTAGTTCAGGACGTTTTGCGCCGTGCTCGTGGTGAGCGTATTGTTGGTGAAATAAACGTCGATCTCGTTGGGGTTCTGCGCCAGGGTGCCGTTGCTGTTGTGGGTGACCGGCTGGGGCACGACCGAGGCGACTTGCGCGCCTAAGTCCAGGGTGAATTGAATGTCCTGGTCCGAGCCGCCGTCGAACGCGTTGCCGAGCGTGTCTTTGAGCTGCAGTTGACCCGGGGTTCCAGCGATATGAATGTCGTACAGGTCCGAGGGCAGAGCCTGATCGAATCGAATCACCACCTCGTTGGCGGTGGCGCCCAGGCCGCGAAAGCCTGTCGAATCGCTCGAGTTCGGCACGACCACCGACGTGACAGCGACGTTGCTCGCGCTGGGAATCACGGCGTCGCCGCCGGCTCGCGTGATCGTGATGGCGCCAAGCGTGGCGGGATTGATCGATTCGCCGACGGGAAAGTTGAGCGTGATCTGCGTCGGAGCGGTATTCAGCGTTTGGCCATTGGTGATCAGGGAACCCTGATTCGGAATGACCGAAATCAATTGCAATGGCCCGCTGGCCGTAAGCAAAAGCCGCTGCTCGAAAGGCTCGAGGCCGAGAGCGCGATGCCCAATCCGATTGTCGGTGTGCAGGGGTTTCTTGGCTTTCGCTTGCGCGCAGCGGGACGTTTGCGAAAAGGCGAGTCATTACCCCAGAATGCCATGGAGAAAATCCTTTGATGCTGTCAAAACGGCCGTCAAACCTAGGGTGCGAGGCAAGCTCTGCTAATCAAGAATTATCGTTACCGCAAAAAGCGAACGCAATTCCCAAACCACCGGAATTATCCAGGTTAACAACCGGGAATCGCCGCTGACCGAGGCTGGAATACGAAAGTCGCGTACCGGTATAAGAAGATGCCTGCCCCCGCTTTCGTGATTGCGCGCGGCCTGTGGCACGGCGCAATCGCTACATCGGTTCCTTCAGGTGTAATCACGACAACCGGATTCCGCAACAGGCTAGCCATCGATTTTCGCGATTTTCGCGAACAAACATCAATCAGATTGGATCGATTAGCGGCCGAAATTGTTTGCTCTCCGTTCGGCCGCCACGGCGCTGACCAGAGTCCCATGGATCTTGCAGCCATCCGGAAGTCGCGCATGGGCCGTGCGGGCTTCCCCCGATTTGGGAAATCGCGTGCCGACCTGATGCGGCTGCTCGCATCCGATCGTGCTAGCTCAGCGGCAGGCGAGAAGCTACCGACCGCATTCCGGCGCAACCTTGACCGCCTGTGTCAACGAACTATTCGGCACCAGGCACAGAAACTTCAGCGGCGCCGAGCCGGTGTTGCGGAACTGATGAACTTCGTCGGGCACGACGAACACCACATCGCCCGAGCGCAACGGGTGTTCCCGCTCTCCTGCGCCAGCTCCCTCCACCACGACTCCTTCGCCTTCCAGCACGAACACCTCGTGTTCGAAGGGATGGCTGTGTCGCGGGGTGAAACCGCCGGGCGCTACCTCGAATTGCCGCATGGCGAAATTAGGCGTGCCTTGCTGGGGGCCAAGTAGCCAGCGGACCTGACAGCCGGTGGCGCCTTCCATCTGCACCGGCGCCTGCGCCGTTTGCTCGAAATGATTCACTTTCATAGCTGCCCCGCGGAGGTTTGTGTTGGGTCGCGAATTTCCGGTTGCTCGGGCGGCTCCGTTGCGGCCGAACCGGGCTCGCCGCCGGGCCTCCGCTCGCTCCAAAACCGATCCGTGCCCATCGCCAGCAGGCAGGTTGCGGCCAGCAGGCCCAGCTCGACGGACATCAGCAGCATGCCATAATCGTCGAGAAATGTCAGCAGCGGGTGCGCGGCATCGCCATCGCCGGGCAAGATAGCCTTGAGCGCCATCACGCCATACGCGAATGCCGTCACGGCAAACGCAATGCCCGCGATCACAAGCAGCAAATAGAACGGATTGGTCGCTTGCCGTCGCCGAGCCACGTATTTTACCCTCGTTGAACCGCCTTAAACTCCTTCAGTATACCAGTGTCGCCGTCGGCTAGTCTTGCCGTTTTGCCGCGATCAGACTGCGAAAAAGGACTGCCCGATGCTGGAAATCCAGAAATTGATCGAGACTGGAGCACGCCGGCGAAAGCAGGATCGAGTCGCCCGCGGCCGAACGCTCCCAGCACCAGGCAAACGCCTCGGACAAATCGCGCCCGCGCAACTCGGAAAATCCGGCGAGATTTTAGTCAGCGCGGAGTGCAGTTGCTGGCCCAGGGAACCGAAACAGGCCGCTCCGGCCGCTCGACGGGCGACTTCGTCGAGCAGCGGTCCAAAGTCGGCTCCTTTATCTTGGCCACCCAGCAGAAGCCAAACCTGGCCCGGGCAGGCGGCGAGCGCCGCGCGCGTCGCCTCGGGTGTCGTGGATTTCGAGTCGTCGATCAGCAGCCGGCCGGCGACTTGCCCCAGCTTCTCGCACCGATGTGCCAAACCGTGGAACTGCCGCAGACCCCTGAAAATGGCTTCCATCGGCAAGCCCAATGATTCGGCCGCGGCTGCGGCAAGCGCCGCATTGCGGCAATTATGTTCGCCCTCCACCGCCAGTGGC
Source organism: uncultured Planctomycetaceae bacterium (assembly GCA_963793635.1). Classification (GTDB taxonomy): domain Bacteria; phylum Planctomycetota; class Planctomycetia; order Pirellulales; family PALSA-1355; genus CAWCAX01. The sequence continues at coordinate 178,317 of CAWCAX010000004.1, read as the reverse complement.
GGCAGCCGCTGGACCGGCCACGGCGGCACGACCTTGGCACGCAGGACCGCAGGCCAGGGGGCCACCAGCAGGTCGGCCGGATCGAAAATGGCGAAGCCGGTATCGGGCAGCCCATCGAACAGTCGCCGCTTTGCCGCGACATAGGCCTCCCACGAACCATGCCAGTCGAGGTGATTAGGCGTGCAGTTCGTCATCACGGCAGCGGTTGGGAAACGTGTCAAATCGCTCAGGTGCGCAAGCTGAAAGCTGCTCAATTCGAGGATCACCTGGTCGGCGGCTTGAATTCTGTGCAATTGGCCCAGCAGGCTGACGCCGATGTTTCCGCCCAGCCAGGCGTGCCGGCCCGCCGCGCTAAAAACTTCCGCCAACATCGAGGCCGTGGTCGATTTGCCGTTAGAGCCGCTGACGCCGATCACCGCGGCCCGGCAGCGATCGAGAAACAGCTCGATTTCGGACGTGATGGGCACGCCGTGCGCCCGAGCAATGGCCAGCAGCGGATGATTGGGGCGTACGGCCGGGTTGACGACGATCGCGTCGGCATCGGCAAAGTCGGCCTCGTCGTGCCGCCCCAATACCCAGTGGGCAATCGGCACTTCCCCTAGGGCCGCGACGGAAGAGGCCAGGCTCTGGGCTTCGGCCACATCGGTGACCGTGACCTGCGCGCCCTGCTGGGCCAACCAGCGGGCGGCGGCCACCCCGCCGCCGTGCCGCCCCAGGCCCATGACCGTGAACCGTCGGCCGGAAACTTCCATATTGCTTGGACGGCAAAAAAGAATTCGCGGACGGCCGCCGGAAAATCGGCAACCGCCCGCGATGAATATCGAAAACAGACGTTTCCCTGTCCAGGGACAGCCAGCCAGGGATAATCAGTCGGTCATCGACCCGCCTTCGCGTTTCGACTGCCAGATCGCCCAGGCCAAACCGACGGCGCAGACGATCACGGCCCCCCAATAGAAATTGTCAACATCTTTGGGGATCATATTGGGCACACCCAAAGCCTCGAGTTTGGCGACGACGGTTTTATCATACGGCAAGATCAACGGAATGATCAGCAGGCTGACCATGTTCATCACCTTGATCAGCGGGTTGATGGCCGGACCGGCCGTGTCCTTGAGCGGATCGCCGACCGTATCGCCGGTGACGGCAGCCTTGTGCTTTTCGCTGCCCTTGCCGGTATTGGCTTCCATGTCGCGCGGCTCGTCCTCGACCATTTTCTTGGCGTTGTCCCAGGCACCGCCCGCGTTGGCCATGAACACGGCCAGCAGCTGGCCGCAGACGATCATGCCGGCCAGGAAGCCGGCCAGGGCGATAATGCCCATCCCGAAGCCCGACCAAGATCGGCACCAGAATAGCCAGCAAGGCGGGGCCGACCAGTTCCTTCTGAGCCGAGCCGGTGCAGATGGCCACCACGCGGCCGTAGTCGGGCTTCTTGGTGCCGGCCCAGATCTCCTTGTCGCGGAACTGGATGCGGCATTCCTTGACGATCAAAAAGGCCGCCCGGCCGACCGCCCGAATCGTCATCGAGCTGAACAGGAACGGCACGCTGGCGCCGATCAACAGCCCGATGAACAAGCTGGGATCGGAGACGGTGAGCATGGCCGCGACCGCGTTGTAAACGTCGGCGCTGACGTCGGCTTTTTCGCCTCGGCCGCCGGACCCGACCGACACGATGAAGCTGTTGAACAGCGACACGGCGGCGATCACGGCCGAACCGATGGCGATGCCCTTGGTAATGGCCTTGGTGGTGTTGCCGACCGCATCCAGATCGGCCAGCGTCTGGCGTGCTTCCTTGTACTTGGCTTCGCCCATCTCCTTGCGGTCGTAGCCCATTTCGCCGATGCCGTTGGCGTTGTCGGCCACCGGACCGAACACGTCCATCGAGATCGTGTTGCCGGTCAGCGTGAGCATGCCGATGCCGCACATCGCCACGCCGAAGGCCACGAAGGTGGGCGTTGGTGCCGGCATAGACCAGCACGCTGGCGATGATCGCCGCCGAGATGATCATGCACCGCCGCCACGGTGCTTTCGTAGCCCACGGCAAAGCCTTGAATGATGTTCGTGGCATGCCCCGTACTGACAGTTCTTGGCCAGGCTCTTGACCGGCTCGTACTCGGTGCCGGTGTAGTACTCGGTGCATTTGTTCAGCAGCACGGCCAGCACGATGCCGATCAGGCAGGTCCAGGCCGGCCGCATGTCGAGACCCGGCATGTTGAAAGTTACCCAGGCCGGCAGGCCGGCCGTGACGTTCGCTTCGGTGTGCGCCAGGAAATCCAGCCTGGGCCTGCGGATATTCGGCCAGATAGGTACTGTCAAACCGCAGGTAACCGAACCCCAGCAGCACGAAGCCGACGATGCTCAGGATCGAGCCGATGACAAATCCGCGGTTGACGCTCTTCATGGCCTCGGCCGCCGTGCCCTTGTCGCCGGCCCGCACGCTGTAGGTGCTGATGATGCTGGCCGACGACGCCGATGGCCCGCACCAGCAGCGGGAAGATCACTCCCTTGTGGCCGAAGCTGGCGATACCCAGGATCATGGCGGCCACGATCGTCACTTCGTAGCTTTCGAAGATGTCGGCGGCCATGCCGGCGCAGTCGCCGACGTTGTCGCCGACGTTGTCGGCAATGGTGGCCGCGTTGCGGGGATCGTCTTCGGGAATGCCGGCTTCGACCTTGCCGACCAGGTCGGCGCCGACGTCGGCCGCCTTGGTATAGATGCCGCCGCCGACCCGCATGAACAGGGCCAACAGCGTGCCGCCGAAGCCGAAGCCCAGCAGGGCCTCGTAGGCTTGTTCGCCGTAGATCAGGAAGATGATCGAGCCGCCCAGCAAGCCCAGGCCGTCGGTGAGCATGCCGGTGATCGTGCCGGTGCGGTAGCCCAGTTGCAGGGCCTTGCCGAAGCTGTCTTGCGCAGCGGCGGCGACCCGCAGATTGCCGATCGTGGCCAATCGCATGCCGACGAAGCCGACCGTGGCCGAGAAGATCGAACCGATCAAGAAAGGCGATCGCCCGGCCGAGCGAGATCTCTTGCGGGACTTCCGACTTGGCAGCCGCGTAATAGAGCAGGACCGTGATCATCACGATCAGCACCGCGACCACGCGGAACTGTCGTACAGATAAGCATTGGCCCCTTCGCGAATGGCCTGGGCGATTTCCTGCATGCGCTGCGTGCCCTGCGGAGCGTTCTTGACCTGGCCGACCAGCATCAAGGCATAGCCCAGGCCGGCCAGCGCCACGAACACGTTGGCAATCAGGGCGAATTTTTCGTATCCGGCATACTTGGAACTGGTGAGCGGCGCCCAAAGCTGAATCGCGTTTTCGTGACTTGCGGCTTGCGCGCACCGCTTGTCCGATCGGCAAGCTCGGATTGAGTTGAAGCCAACCGGCCGCACCCAACAGGGCGACCGCCACAACAGCCAGGATCGGAACAACAGCTCGCTTCATGATCACCTCGGGTTCGTTTCGGTTTTTCGGTACAACGAAAATCTCACGGCCGACCGCATCCTATGCGTCCGACCGACCGAATCCCTGTCATGGCCACCGAGCCCCGATGATGGATCGTGCCGGGCGGGCCAGCGGCTTTCCATCGGCCGCTGTCCAATGCTTAGGGAATCGATTGCCTGGGCCATCCAGGTCTTCCCGCCCCGGGGCGGGCAGTTTTGTCCCAGACCCAGGGCTAGGGTACGACCTGTATTGCTGCTTCGAAATCGGAGCCGCGCCGCGCTTGCGGCGGCATCGGCGCACAAGAAAGACGGGAGTTTACCCATTGTTTCTTGAACGGGCAAGTTGCCCGGACATGGTATATTGAAGCGCCCCTTTTTGCCCGCCAAAATTCGTGTTTTTCAGCCTATTCCCGGCGCAGGAGACGTCCGATGAGTTTGCTTTCGGTGGTGGCCCTCTCGGCGGTCGTGCTGTCGGTGGCCTATTTCACCTACGGGCGGCTGCTGGTGCGATTGTTGGTTCTCGATCCGGCGGCCGAGACCCCGGCCGTCGAGCTGCGGGACGACGTCGACTATGTGCCGATCGAGCCCAAATTTCTGCTCTGCCAGCACTTTTCGGCGATCGCCGCGGCCGGCCCCATTGTCGGACCGATCGTGGCCGGCGTGGCCTTTGGCTGGCTGCCGGCCCTGCTCTGGATCCTGATCGGCTCGATCTTCATCGGCGGGGTACACGATTTCACGTCGCTCGTGGCATCGATCCGGCACAAGGCCCGATCGATCGCCGAAGTGGTCCGCGACCACATGAGCGGCCGGGCGTATGTGCTGTTTCTGGCCTTCGTCTGGCTGAGTCTGGTCTACATCATCGTCGCGTTTACCGACGTCACGGCCGGGGCCTTTTTGGGTTTCGTCGAACTGGACGATGGGCAAAAGACCGCGATCTCGGGGGGCGGCATCGCCACCTCCTCGCTGATGTACCTGGCACTGCCGATCGTCATGGGCCTGCTGCTCCGCTACACGCGGCTGTCGGTCGGCTGGGCCACGGTCATCTTTCTGCCGCTGGTCGGCGTGGCGATCTGGGCCGGCCAGAAAATCCCGTTCGACGTCCAGCAGATTTTCGATCTGAGCCCGGAAAATGCCAAGCGGGTTTGGAACACCGCTCTGTTGGGTTATTGCTTTGTCGCTTCGGTGATTCCGATGTGGCTGCTGTTGCAGCCGCGCGGCCATTTGGGCGGGTATTTCCTCTATTTGGCCCTGGGCGGCGGCATGCTGGGCGTGGTCATGGGCGGCGCACGGTGGCGGGCAGATCAAATATCCCACGTTCACCGGCTGGAACAATCCGGTGTTCGGCTCCGTCGTGCCCATGCTGTTCGTTATGATTGCCTGCGGCGCCTGCTCGGGCTTTCATTCGATCATCGCCTCGGGCACGACCTCTAAGCAATTGCGCCGCGAAACCGACGCCCGGGTGATCGGCTACGGGGCCATGCTGCTCGAGGCGATGGTGGCCGTCGTCTCGCTGTGCTGCGTGATGAAGCTTGCCCCGGACAATCCGCTGGTCAAGCAGCGACGCAAACCTGCTGTATGCCGTCGGTGTCGGCGATTTTCTGAAAGTGTTGGGCATTCCGGCTGCCTTCGGCGTCTCGTTCGCGCTGATGGCCTTCACGACCTTCGTCTATGACACGCTCGACGTCTGCACCCGGCTGGGCCGCTACATCCTGCAGGAGCTAGTCGGCCGGCACGACCGCGTCTCCGGCTGGGTGGCCACCGGCAGTGACGGCTGCCGTGCCGCTGTTCTTTCTGCTGTTGCCGCCGCGCCTGGACGCCGCGGGCCGGCAGATTCCGGCCTGGAAGATCTTTTGGAACCTGTTCGGCGCGAGCAACCAATTGTTGGCCGCGCTGGCGCTGATCGGCGTTACCGTTTGGCTCTGGCAAACGCGCCGGGCCTGGTGGGTTTGGCTGGTTACCGGCTTGCCCGCCGCACTGATGTACGTGATGAGCACCTGGGCCTTGGTGGCGATCATCCAAAAGGCGTTTGCCGATCAGCGAAAGTTTCCCGACCGGGTCACGTTCGATCCGGTTCCCTGGGTGGGGATTGTTTTGATTGGACTGGCGGTGCTGATGCTGGCCGAAGCGGCCTGGGTGATCACCGCGGGCGGGCGGCCCGTGGCCGAACCTGAATCGCTCGCGGCTGCCGAGTAACGCCGATTTCGCGTTGAGTATGACAATAGCCGGCGGTCAACGACCGCCGGGGCCGATCGACCGCGGGCGTACGTGCAGTCGGGTCGCCTACTTTGCAACCGCAACCTATTGGCAGCCGGCACAGCCGGGCGCGGCCGGAGCACAGTTGGTGACCGGCACCTGGCAGGTGACGGTCTTGGGCATCATCCGGCAGACCTGCACTTGTACCTCCCGCTGGACCGTATAGGGAACCTGAACGGTGACGGTCGAAGTTTGCGTCTCGGGAACACAGCGGTAAGTGGTCACGTCGCGAGTAGCGGTGCGCGTCACCGGCACGCAGAAGCTTTCCTGCACTTCGCGGGTCTGCGGCTCGGAGACCATCCGGCAGACCTGCACCTGGCGGGTACGCGTCTCGGGCCGGCAGACGGTGTAGGGCTCCTCTCGCGATAGCTGCTCAGAGACCATCCGGCAGACCTGCACCTCGCGGGTGCGCGTCTCGGGCCGGCAGACGGTGTAGGGCTCCTCTCGCGATAGCTGCTCGGAGACCATTCGGCAGACCTGCACCTCGCGGGTGCGCGTTTCAGGTCGGCAGACGGTGTAGGGCACTTCGCGGGTCTGCTGCTCGGAAACCATCCGGCAAACCTGCACCTCGCGAGTGCGTGTCTCAGTTCGGCAGACGGTGTAGGGCACCTCTCGCGATAGCTGCTCGGAGACCATTCGGCAAACCTGTACCTCGCGGTTGCGTGTTTCAGGCCGGCAGACGGTGTAGGGCACTTCGCGCGACTGCTGCTCGGACACCATCCGGCAGATTTGTACATCGCGGCTGCGCGTTTCCGGCCGGCATAGGGTCACATTGTATTGATAAGGAACCTGCTCCATCTGCCGCTGCAGGCAAGTATAGGGCACTTGCTTGCTGACGATGTTCGGCACCCAGCGGCGCGTGGTCTGGACGCAGGCACTCGGGCACACAGCGCTAGAGGCACAGTCGCTAGAGGCACAATCGCCAGAGGCACAGGGGGCGGGCCCACAGCCGTTCCCGGCTGCTTGACGATGCCGCCAACCGGTCAAATGAACTTGGCTCGCGCCCGGCCTGTCCGCAGCCGCCCGCGCACCGGCCGCCTTAGGTGTTCCGACTGCCGCAGGCGCACGGGCTGTCACCGGCGCTTTGTTCATCTCCGGGTGCTTGTTGGCAGCACAGCCCGGCCCGCAGGCGGGCGCACAATTCTGAACCGGCACTTCCTCCCAGTGACCTTGATCCTCGCAAACCGTGCGCATCATCGTCACGGGCACCATCCGGCAGACATTTTTCGTGCCTTGGCGAGTTTCGGTATAGGGCACCATCACGGTGTACTGCTGGGTTTGCGTTTCCATGACGGGCTTGCAGACCGTGTAGTTGACCGTGCGGGTGCGCGTCTCCGGCACATTCACGGTGTATTGCTGCGTCTGGGTCTCCATGACGGGCTTGCAGACCGTGTAGTTGACCGTGCGGGTGCGCGTCTCCGGCACATTCACGGTGTATTGCTGCGTCTGGGTCTCCATGACCGGCTTGCAGACCGTGTAGTTAATCGTGCGCGTGCGGGTCTCGGGCACCATCACCGTGTATTGTTGCGTTTGCGTCTCCATGACCGGTTTACAGACCGTGTAGTTAATCGTGCGCGTGTGGGTCTCGGGCACCATCACGGTGTATTGCTGCGTTTGCGTCTCCATGACCGGTTTGCAGACCGTGTAGTTGATCGTGCGCGTGCGTGTCTCGGGTACCATCTCGGTATAAGAAACCGTTTGCGTTTCCATGACCGGTTTGCAAACCGTGTAGTTGATCGTACGCGTACGCGTCTGGGGCACCATCTCGGTGTACTCGTAGCTGACCTGTCGCGTTTCGGGCACGCTGCGATAGACCGTATAGTTCGTCTGCCGCTGCTCAGCACGATATTCCGTTGCGTTCACGGTGCGCGTCTCGGTGACCAGCGTGGGCACCATGATCGTTCGCTCGACGGTCTGATAGGTCGGTTGGCAAGCGGGAGCCGACTGACAAGGCGACGGGCTACAGCCCTCTTCGCAACAGCCGATGCCGCGCTGTAAGTGGTCGGCCTCGGCGCTTGCCGGTCCGGCAATCCAGAACGCCACTGCCGGTCCGGCGATCCAGAGGGCCGCGCACGCCAGTAAAGTCAATGGAAATCGAGTCAAGCGTGAAATCTTCATGATGATTTCTCTCTGTGAAACAGGCTAGGATTTTGTACGTCATGAGTGCGTCGGTCGAGTTGCCCCCCCGTTGCGAGATGGAAAGATAATCCGGTTACGAAGACTTGTCAACCAACTTCGCGCCACTGATTTAGACTACGCGGGTAGACAATAGACCGCAGGTGCGGCAGAAATGCGGACATCGATCGGCTCCGACGCTGACGCGATCAGCCCGGCACGGCGAAGCTCAGATGCAATTCCGCGTGTCGCAGGTGCAATTGCACCCACTCGTCAGGGGTCAGTTTTCCCAACGCGGGATGACGGGCAGTCATTTTTTCGCGCTGCAAACGGGCGACTGCGGTGCGCAAGCCTTCGAGCGCGGCCTGAGGAGAACTGGAGGGCGGAAAGAAGCCGTCTTCGAACTGCTTGGGAAGCTTGAAGCCGGGCTGCATTTTCCGGGTCAGAAAGCGCCCCTTCAGCAGGGGGCCAACGAGCCGAATGTACCAGGGGGCCTTGGCCGAAATGCCGTCGATGGAAGAGTTAATGGCGGTTGCCAGGTGGGCAATCAACTTGTCGAGCGGCCAATTGCCGAGCGTCTTCGTATGCGGATCCGAAACCAGCCGCTCGGCATCGGCCACCACTTCACTGAGCGTGGAAAAATTCAAGCTCCGGCGGCCTGGAACCTGCTTGGGGTCGACCAGCATCGATCTGATCTCCTGCACGAAGTGCGGCACAAATGGCTAGATTGCCGATTGTAAAACTGCCGCGGGCCGGCGGAAAGGGCTTGCCGGCAGCCGGGCGCGTCCGATCAGTTTAAAGCATGGTTAAATCGCGCATCGCCAGCAACAGATCGGGGCGGTTGGTGATGATTCCGCCGACGCCCCAAGAGGCCAGCTCGCGCATCCGCGCGGGATCGTCGACCGTCCAGGTCCAGATTCGAAGGCCCCGACCGCGAGCTATCGAGACCAGCTCAGCGGTGACTTGCTGGTGATCCCAAGCCACAACGGGGAGCTGCCGTCGGCAGATTTGGTCGAGCTTGTCGGCGGTCAAGGCGTTTTCGCCGAGCGCCGCCAGAACCACTTCGGGGGCAAGGCGCCGGCAGTCCGCCAGAAAGTCCCAATCGAAGGCCTGAAGCACCACGCGGTCCAGCAGCCGCTGCTCGCAGAGCAAATCCACGCAACCCTGGGCCGGTCCCGCTTTGCGCTCGACCAGGGCAATCGACCGCGCGGTGATCGTGCGAAGCGCCTCGCGCAGGGTTGGCAGGCCTGTGCCGGCGAATTGCTCGGAGAACCAGCTTCCCCCGTCCAGAGTCCGCAATTCGGCCAGCGACCTGGCGGCCACCGGAATGTGCGATTGTTGCCAGCGCCGTGCCGCGTCGGTGGTGCGGTCGAGCTCTTCGTCGTGCAGCACGACCGGCACTTCATCGGCCGTGACACGGTAGTCGAGCTCCACCAGATCGACGCCCAGGTTCAAAGCGGCTTGAAATGCCGGCAGCGTATTTTCGGGTGCCAGGCGGCTGGCGCCGCGATGCGCAATCGTCAGCAGCCGATTTTCGGCCACGACTTGACGGGCGGAACACCGAACCGGCTCGCTCATGCGCCGTACAACCCTCGGTCGGCCGTGCTACTTGGGCGTCGCCTTCAGGCCGCCGGGACCCGAGTTCAAATGCAACGCCGAACCCGACGCAAATCGAAAAATCAGCCGGCCGCCGGGGGGCAGGAGCCGCAGCGCCGCAGGAGTGGTGAACTGGATGGCGCAATCGTTGCCGGAGTGATCGACGCTCACTCCGTTCATCGTCATCAGGTTAAAGTATTGGTGCTTGCCGTGCTTGATCGTCGGAAAGTACCGCACCGTGTCCCATTCTTTGACCCCTTTGACCAGAATCTTCACGTATCGAAAATCGGTCCCATCCCAGTTGAAATCGACCGTGAATTTCTCGTCCAAGGGCTTGAGAACGATGGTTAATTCCGTCCCCTTTTTCGAGACCTCCTGACTCAGGATTGCAACTTGCTTGGCCTGAACCACATCGATCTGCGCCACTTCGACCGGGGAATCCGCGCCGACCAGCAACACCGCAAACAAGAACGATTCGAGTTGCATCGTGGGGATAACTCGCGGATTTTTATCGGAGCGGACTGCCGGCGTGGGCACCGCCCGCTGCGTTTAAGTTCGTGCGTGCAGGCCGTGCCCGGGACCGGAGCGGCTGAAAAAATAGGGCCGCCACCGCGACCCTATTGTAACCGCCCACCGATTGCAACAGTCAGGCCAAGCCCGTTTCGCCATCATTCCGGGAAGAGCTTGGTCGACAGGTAGCGCTCGCCCAGGTCGGGCAGGATGGCCACGATCAGCTTTCCGGCATTTTCTGGTTTTTTGCCCAAGTGCAGTGCGGCCCAGGCCGCGGCCCCGCAACTGATGCCGCACATGAACCCTTCCTGCTTGGCCAATTGCCGCGAGGTTTCCATGGCGTCCTCGTCCTGGACCAGCACCACGTCGTCCAGGATGTCGACGTTCAAGTTGTCGGGAATGAATCCGGCGCCGATGCCCTGGATCGTGTGCTTGCCCGGCTTGAGCTCCTGGCCGGCCCTGCGCTGGGTGATGACAGGACTATTGGTCGGCTCGACGGCCACGATCTGCACGTCGGGCTTGCGCGACTTGAGCACTTCGCCCACGCCCGTGATGGTGCCGCCGGTGCCGACCCCCGCCACGAAAATGTCGATTTGGCCGTCGGTGTCGCGCCAGATTTCCTCGGCCGTGGTTTTGCGATGAATCTCCGGGTTGGCCGGGTTCTTGAATTGCTGGGGCATGAAGTAATTCTTGTTTTCACGCACCAGTTCCTCGGCCCGGCGCACCGCGCCCGGCATCCCCTCGGCCGCGGGCGTGAGGATGATTTCCACGCCGAAGGCCTTCAGCAGGCGGCGCCGTTCGAGGCTCATGCTCTCGGGCATGGTGACTTTGAGCTTGTAACCCCGGGCGGCCGCCACATAGGCCAAGGCGATGCCGGTATTACCGCTCGTGGGCTCGATAATCACGGTGTCTTTGTTGATTTTGCCGTCCCGTTCGGCGGCGTCGATCATGGCCCGCCCGATGCGGTCTTTCACGCTCCACAGCGGGTTGAAGTTTTCCAGCTTGGCGACGACCGTGGCAACGCACCCCTGGCTGATGCGATTGAGCTTCACCAGCGGCGTATTGCCGATGCAACGCGTGATGTCCTCGCGGACTCCCTTGGGCATAGTAGCGGTGGCCATGACAATCCTTTCAATTTCCGTAGCGGGGCGAAAAATGCGCCAGGCCCGGCTGCCTGACAAACAGGCCAATGGGACCGAATTATAGCGGCCACCGCGCGGAAGGGTCAATGTCGGGCCGGTGCAAGCGCGATGCAATCGAGCCGAGCAACAGGTCAAGGTTGTTGGACCTGTTCGAACATCCAGGGCACCACGCCGTTGGGATCGGTATAAGCGGGCGTCCAACTGTTGTGCCCCACTCCCTTGAGTTCCGTATATTTCGGGTCGCCGCCGGCGGCTTTGATGGCCGCGATCATCTGTCGCGAGCGCTCGACCGGCACCGCGCCGTCCGCATCGCCATGCCAGGCCCAGAGCGGCACCTTCTTCAAGCGGTCGGCGTGCGCCTCGTCGCCGCCACCGCAAACCGGCGCCACGGCCGCGAACCGCTCCGGCATTCGCTCGCCCAGATCCCAACTGCCATAGCCCCCCATCGAGAGGCCCGTGAGGTAAATGCGCCGGATATCAACCGGCTCGGTTTTGATCAGTTCATCGAGCATGCCCACGACCGCCCCAAGGGGCCGGGAGATTTCCGCAAGGGGTGCCGAATCCTTGGAACTCCAGTCGATCTCCACCCACTTTTTGCCCTCAGGGCACTGCGGAGCGATCAGAAAGCAGGGATATTTTTGACGCATTTCCGGCGCGGCCATCCACTCCGGCAGATAGGACAACTGGACCCTGTTGTCGCTGCCCCGCTCGCCGGCTCCGTGCAGGAACAGCACCACCGGATACTTCTTGCCCGGCTCGATCGATTGCGGCTTGAGCAGCCGATAAGGAAATTCCTGCGGGCCGTCGGGCGTCGCAAGGTCCAAGGTGCGTGCCTCAAACCGTTCGACGATATCTGCCGCGGGCATCGCGCAAAGCTCCAAGGCCATCAGGGCCGCCAGGGTGAATGTCATCGGTGCTTCCTTCGAGAGCGAGATAAGTTTGGCTTCAGCATGTCGAACCGCCCGCGCAAAATCAACAAGGAGGGTCGGCGGTCGCTCGCCGCGATGCTGCCGGCGCCCGGCCCGCGGCAGCCCGCCTTCAGTCAAATCTGCGAAAATGGCGCGGCATCCCGGCACAGTCCGGCTAGGGTTGGCCTGCCAGGCGGCACAACCCTCCCGGCCGACCGCCGGCGAGCCCCAAAACCGTGGCCCTTTGGCGGCGATCCGCGCGGCCTTGGACTCCGCGGCGCGCGGCCTGGCCTAAACTCCCATAGCACCGGAAAGATCCAATGATTGACTTCTTCACCGCTCACGACTGGCTGTTGCTGACCGGCCTGGGCGTTGCCACGCTTGCCTGGTGGCTGGCGTTTCGAATTGTCCGCTAAATGGGAGAGGCGTGGACGGGGAAAGTGAACCACAGAGCCACAGAGCCACAGAGAGGAACGAAGAATTCAATTCAGATGTACGAAGAGACCAAGGGTGTTTGATCGTCACCGACAAGGCTTTTAGAGTGACGTTTTAGCATCGAGCGCAAGCGATCGATTGCAATTCAATTGCTCTGTCTTCGTCACACTCCCTCCTGTCCTCTCTGTGCCTTTGTGGCTCTGTGGTTCCCTCTCCGGTTCCCTTCCCTCTTCCGCGTTTCATTGCCCGAATCTGACCTCGTCCTCTTTGCGCCTTTGCGGCATTCTTCCCGCCGGCTCAAAACTCCGCGCTGCCCGGCGTGCGCGGGAAGGGGATCACGTCGCGGATGTTGGCCATGCCGGTGATGAACTGGATGGCCCGCTCCAGTCCCAGTCCGAAACCCGAGTGCGGCACCGTGCCGTAGCGCCGCAGGTCGAGATACCACCAATAGCTTGCGGATCGAGCTCGCTGCTCCTTCATCCGCTGCTTCGATCACGTCGAGCCGCTCCTCGCGCTGGCTGCCGCCGATGATCTCGCCCACGCTGGGCACCAGAATATCCATCGCCCGCACCGTTTTGCCGTCGTCGTTGACGCGCATGTAAAACGGCTTGATGCGTCCGCGGATAGTCGAACAGGATCACCGGCCGTGGAAAGTGCGTCTCGGTCAGGTAGCGTTCGTGTTCGGCTTGCAGGTCGGCGCCCCAAGAGACGGGATAATCGAACGTCTTGCCCGGACTTTTCCAGGATCTGCGATCGCTTCGGTATACGGCAGCCGGACGAACTCGCTGGCTCACGACCTGTTCGAGCATGGCGAGCAGATTGGCTGTCGATGTGGGTGTTGAAAAACTGCATGTCCTCGGCGCATTGCTGCGAGCACGTCGCCGACGATCCGCTTCAGAAACGCCTCGGCCAGTTGCATGTTGTCGGCCAGCTCGAAGAACGCCATCTCCGGCTCGACCATCCAGAACTCGGCCAGGTGCCGCGAGGTGTTCGAGTTTTCCGCCCGGAATGTCGGGCCGAAGGTATACACCTTGCCCAGCGAGCAGGCGAAAATCTCGCCCTGCAACTGGCCGCTGACCGTCAGATAGGCCGGGCCGGGCGAAAAAGTCCTTGCCCGTAGTCGACCGCCGAGTCCTGCTTGCGGAACTTTGGCCAGGTCGAGCGTGGTGACCTTGAACATCTCGCCGGCCCCCTCGCAGTCGCTGGCGGTGATGATCGGCGTGTGGACGTAGAGAAAGCCCTCGCTCCTGGAAAAAATTGTGGATCGAGCGGCTGACGCAATTTCGCAGCCGGGCGATGGCGCCGAACGTGTTGGTCCGCGGCCGCAAATGGGCCAGCGTCCGCAGGAACTCGAACGAGTGCCGCTTCTTTTGCAGCGGGTACGTTTCCGGATCGGCCCCGCCATGCACGGTGACCGATTCGGCCTGCACCTCGGTGGCCTGCCCCTTGGCCGGCGATGCGCGCAGCTCGCCCTCGACAGTTACCGAGCAGCCGGCCGCGAGGTGCTTGATCTCGGTTTCGTAATTCGCTAGTTGGCCGTCGGCGATGATCTGGATGTTGGCCTGGCAAGAGCCGTCGCTCAGTTCGAGAAAACTGAAGCCGCCTTTGGAATCGCGCCGGGTGCGAATCCAGCCCCGCAAACGCACTTTTTGGCCCACCGCCTGCGGCTGCCGTGCCTGCTGAACGCTCAACGTTTCCATGCGACCCCCCTCAGGCGTGGCCGTGATGTGCCAACCAGCGCTCGGCGTCGAGCGCCGCGGCGCAGCCCGACCCGGCCGCCGTGATGGCCTGGCGGTAGTAGTCGTCGGCCACGTCACCGGCGGCAAATACCCCCTCGACGCTGGTGTTGGTCCGAAATGGCACCGTCCAGCGGATGTATTTCTTCTCCGTCAGTTCGAGCTGATTCTCCACGATCGCAGTGTTGGGCGTGTGGCCGATGGCCAGGAACAGGCCGGTTGCCGACACCTGCCGCGATTTGCCGTCCTGCGTGCTCAGCAACCGGACCCCGGTGACCCCGTCTTTATCGGTCCCCAGCACTTCCGCCAGCTCATGGTTCCAAACCATCTCGATCTTGGGATTTTTCAGCGCCCGCTCGGCCATGATCTTCGAGGCTCGCAAATGATCGCGCCGGTGGACGATCCGCACGCAACTGGCAAACTTGGTCAGGTACGTGGCCTCTTCCACCGCGGAATCGCCGCCGCCGATGACCACCAGCTCGCGATTGCGAAACCGCGGCAGCGCGCCGTCACAGACCGCGCAGGCGCTGACGCCGCGATTCTTGAATGCTTCTTCCGACGGCAGGCCGAGATAGTTGGCCCGCGCCGGTCGCCACGATCACTGCTTTCGCCGTCAGCCACTCCCCCTCGGAAGCCCGCAGCCGGAAGGGATGGACTTTGAAATCGACTTCCACGATATCGTCGGTGATGATCCGCGTGCCGAAGTTTTTGGCCTGCTGCCGCATCAATTCCATTAGCTCGGGCCCGCTGACGCCTTCGCGCGATGCGGCGCCATCATCGTCCGCACATCGGGGGGAAACGCGTCGTCGAGATACCCCTCGAGATTGCCGGCCGGGAAGCCCGGATAGTTTTCCACCTCGGTGGTCAAATTCAACTGGCCCAAGGGCAGGGTGCCCGCCAGCCGGTTCGGTTCGGTCACGGCGCCCTGGAAGACCAGCGGCCGCAGCTCGGCGCGGGCCGCATAGATGGCAGCGGTCCAGGCGGCCGGTCCGCTGCCGATGATCACGACGGTTTCCATTGCCAAGAGTGTATTCCTTTGAGTCGCTTGAGGCCGCGGCGGCAGTGCCCGCGCGCGATGCCCGATAAAGGCAGAATTATAGCGCCCCACGGGCGCGCGTCCAGCGCCCTTTTCTTCACTTGGCGTCGGCGACGCCGGTGGAGGCGTCGACGAAGACGTCCATCTGCTGGCCGACGTAAAGCTGCTGGCCGGCGTGCTCGATCTCGTAGATCACTTGCAGCACACGCGTGTCGACCCGCTCGGTGTTGTCGCCGGTCAACGAGCGCTTGGGAATCACATAGGGCTCGACCCGCACGAAACGCAGGGGAAAGTTCGATCTGGGCTGCCCCTTGAGCATCGCCCGGGCCGGTGCGCCCGGCGTGAATCGCGGAATGTCGTGCTCGTCGATGTCGACCCGTACGTGCAGCCGATCGATCTTGCCCACCACGACCAGCGCCTGGCTCGGCGGCGCGCCGACGAACTCACCCGGCCGCACGTTCACCTGCAGCACTTCCCCGTCGTCGAGCGAACGGACGACCAGCCGGTCGAGCTCGGTTTGGACTTGCTTGAGCTGGGCCCGGGCTTGCTCGACGGCCGCCGCCGCGACCGCCTTGTCGAACGACCAGGCCCCGGCCTTTTGCATCGTGTATTCGGCCTTGGCTCGCGCGTAGCGGGCGCGCGACATGCGATAGGCCTGCTGGCGGGTGACCAATTCCTGATCGGTCGTCACCTTGCGGGCGAACAGGTCCTTGGTGCGCTTCAGTTGGTCGCTCTGGTCGGCCATGTTGGCCTCGGCTTCGGCCAGCGAGGCGGCGATCATTTCGAGTTGCTCGGGCCGGGGCTGGTTTTCGAGCCTCGTCAGGTCGGCCTGGGCCGCGTCGACCGCGGCGGTGCGAAAATTCAGCTCGGCCTGCAATTGCCGGTCGTCGAGCACGAACAGCTCGGTTCCCAATTTGACCTTGTCGCCGACCTTGGCCAAAACCTTGACCACGACGCCGGGAATCGGCGAGCCGATGGCGATGTTTTCGGTTTCGGCCTCGACGACGCCCGCCCCCGCCACTGTGTTGGCGTAGGGGGCATGGGCCGGCTCGATCGGGGCTTCGGCCTTGGGATCCGGTCGGCGGGCTTCGATCACGTGCGCAATGGCAAACACCAACAGCCCCGCGGCAGCCAGCGGCAGTAAGAAGCGGGTGAACATAAAGATGACTTTCGTGCGGAATTAGCAGTGCCAGGGCTTGAGGTTGTTTTAAGTGCGTTTTGAAATCAGGGCCGCGAGCTTAAGCCCAGGGGAAGCATCCCCTGGGCTTAACGGTACATATCAACGTTTAACGGCGCTAAGGGCCGGGCATTCCGGCTATGCTTTCCGCTTGTACTATCAGGGCCGCGCGATCGACTTGTTGCGTTTGCACGTCCACCACGCGGCCGTCTTCCATCCGGGCGATGCGATCGCCGAACTCGAAGATGCGGCTGTCGTGGGTGACGATAATCACGGCCCGTTCTCCTTCCAAGGCCACGCTCCGCAGCAGTTCCATAATCGCGTGTCCGGTTTTGGCGTCGAGCGCGGAGGTCGGTTCGTCGCAGACCAACAGCCGCGGTTGATGCACCAGCGCCCGGGCAATCGCCACGCGTTGCTGCTGGCCGCCGGACAACTTGCCCGGCAGGGCGTGCATCCGCTCGTGCATGCCGATCTTGTCCAGCAGCGCGCGGCCGCCTGCAGCGCCTTGCGCCGCGACCAGCCAGCCAACAGCAGCGGCACGGACACGTTCTCGGCCGCCGTAAGGGCCGGCAGCAGATTGAATTGTTGAAATACGAAGCCGACGTTCTGCCGCCGAAACGCCACTTTGCGGCGCTGCGACAAATGCACCAGATCGCTGCCCAGCACGATGACTTCGCCGGCGGTCGGATCGAGAATGCCGGCCATCACGCACAACAGTGTGGTCTTACCGCAACCGCTGGGGCCGACCAGCAAGCTCAGCTCGCCCGGATAGATCTCCAGTTCCACGCCGCGCAGGGCCATGACCTGCGAGTTGCCGCTGCCGTAGTTCTTGGTCACTCCGCGGCAGGCGACGGCAGTGGTCTTGGTTTGAATGCTGGCCATGGGTTCCACTTCGCAGGCTTAGCCTTGAAAGACAATTGCCGGCTCGAGCACGATGACTTTGCGAATGCTCAAGAGCGCCGCCAGAATGGCCATCGCGACGACGGCCACGCCCGTGCCGACGAGCACCTGCCAGGGCATGAAAAACGCGAGCTTGGCCAACGACTTGGTCAGCGCGCCGAAAATGGCCGCGGCGCCGACCCCCAATCCGTATCCGATGAATGCCACCAGAACGGCTTGCAACAGAATCATCATCACCAGCGTGGTGTTGCTGGCGCCCATCGCCTTGAGCGCGCCGAACTGCTTGAGATTTTCGACCGTGAACAGGTAAAACGTCTGGCCGGCAATGGCCGCGCCGACGATGAATCCCAGCAGCACCGTGATGCCGAAATTGACCGGGATGCCCGTCTTGCGCATGTAGTACCAGATGGTCGTGTCGGCGAACTCGGCCCGCGTTTCGGCCTTCAGTCCGGTTTGGGCATGAATCCGGCGGCAGACTTCTTCGGAAGCGAGGCTCGACTCGGGCTGGGCCAGAATGAAGGACAGCACCTTGCGCTCGCGCGGGACGAACAGCGTGGCCTGGCTGTAGCGCGTGTAGACGACCGGAAATGTCTGAAAGGTGCGCCGGGCTTTGCAAATGCCGACGATAGTCGCCAGGCGGTCGTTCATTTCGAAGATCCGGCCCAACTCGAACGGTTCGTCCGGCCAGAGCTGCCGGTAGCCGTCCTCGTCGACGATCACCGCATCGGGCCGGCGCAGATCGGCCAGATTGCCCAGCACGATTTGCTGCGGCGCGCCGACCAGCGTGGCGTCGTCCAGGCCGATCAGGATCGTCTGCTGGAAATTGCCGTTGGCCAGCTTGGCCCGGCTCAGGCCCTTGTAGAGTCGCACGGCCCACTGTACGCCGGGCACGCCGCGCACGCGGTACAGATCGTTTTCCGACAGCGGCTTGATGTCGTCGATGAACTGCACGTTGGGATCCATGACCCAGATGTCGGCCCCTTGGATGTCTTTGATCTGGCTGGTCGTGAGCCGCATCAGACCGCAAAAAATCGAGCTTTGCTGAGCGATCAACAAGGCGGCAAACGCCACGCCGACGATGATCCCCAAGTATTTGCCCGGATTGCCGGTGAGCATTTTGAGCGCGACCCAGGTCATCGCTGACCCCCTTCCGCACCGAGGGCCGCCTGCAATCCGGCTGCGGCCGGTCCGACGGCGCCGGCCCGCCCAGCGCAGCCAGTATCATCCCCGTGATATGGTCGGCCAGCAGTTGCGTGCTCAGCCGCTCCGACTGGTCCTGGCCCAGTAGCATCGCAACCACGGGCCGGGCCACGCGATAAAACAGGCATTGGCCGACCACGCTGAACGCGGTCAGGGCCACGCGCTCGTCCGGCGCGCCGGACGGCAGAAGTTCGCGGAGGATCGCTTTCAGCACTTCGAAGTGCGGCCGGATGTAGTCGCGCACCAATTCTTCGCAGGCCAGATTCGGACGGGCGATCTCACGCAGCATCAATTGCGCGTGCCAGGGAGCCTGATCGTCCCCCAGCATCCGATCCAACAGCACGCCCACAAATCCGCGCAGCTTCAGCTCCGCAGGCGTTGACGCATCCCAAACCGGCAGCGGAATCTCCTGCGCACGCGAACAGTGCGCGTGCTTGACCGTCTCGATGTACAGCCGTTGCTTGTCGCCGAAATGATAGTTGACGGCCGCCAGGTTGGCGCCGGCGATGTGACAAATCTCGCGAATCGTCGCCGCCTCGAAGCCCTTGGCGGCAAACACGGCCCCGGCCGCGTCCAGGATGCGGGCCTTTGTCGAATCGGTCACGACTGCCATCGAGTTCCGCCTGGGGGTCAAAAGACTGTTTCATACAGTTGTTTAAATTGATTGTATGAATGCATCGCCGCCAAGGCAACCGGGGATTTCGAAAAAATGGATCGCCGGCCTCCGCGTCGGGCCGCCGGGTGGGCCGGAGAATCGTTAACCGCACTAAAACACCCCCGTTTAACATCTGTAGGAGGTTGCAGCGCCGCAGCGGGACAAAGATGATAGAGAGGAGTCCGAATCCTCGATCTTTTCCGTGCAAGATCATCCGCGCTCGATCCGCGCGATCGCCGGCTAGCTGGCCCATTGATCCCAGAGTGTTAAATGTTTCGGTCGCTGCGACGTCCTATCGAAATTGCCAGGGCCGCGCATTTAGCCTATCCGCTTTTGATTTCCACCGGTATTCACACTTCGCTGTTGGTGGCGCTGGGGGCCATGGTCGTGGGGTCGGCGTCAGATATTTGCGCCCGCCCGCGGTCGCCATGGCCGTCGGGCTGGGGTCGAACTTCGGCGCAGAGGGCGATCTGGATGCCACGCCGATCAGCGCCGCTGGGCTGGCGCAGGATGACAATGGCGAACAGGGCGATGCGCGCGGTCCCAGCCAAACCCTGCTTGCGGCGCCTGAAATTCAACTGGTTACCGCGATTCGTGGCGCCGCGGACGACGGGCTCTGGGGCTCGGAATTCGCGAGCCCGATCGACGTCCCAGACGAGCGCCGACGTCTCGTCAGGCGCAAGACGGCACACGGGCAAGGGGCTGAAGGCACAGCGACAGACCATGACTCGACCGGCACGTCGAGCGGAAAATCCGCGGGCAAGCCGGGCAAGGGGGGTGGCAAGTCGTCGGGCAAGCTGGCCAAGGGCATCGGCAAGAATGCCGGAGCGGCGTCCGATGGCAGTTCGTTTTTCGGCTTGCCGACCGGCGGGAACAAAGTGGTGTTCGTGGTCGACGTGTCGGGCAGCATGCACGGCCGCCGGATTCGTCGCGCGCAGACCGAATTGCGCCACACGCTCGAGTCGCTCAAGCCTTCGCAGCAATTTTACATCGTGTTCTTTAGCGACGGCGCCACCGCGATGCCCGCCGCGGGACTGTTGGCTGCCACGCGCGACAATGTGGCTGCTGCCTGGCAGTGGGTCAAGCAGGCCCAGTGCGGCGGCGGCACCAATCCGCTGCCCGCGGTGCTGATGGCTCTGGAACTCAGGCCCGATGCCATTTATCTACTGACCGACGGCAAGTTTCCGCCGCAGGTATTGTGGGCCGCGACCGAAGCACCGCCGGGAATGCGGACGCCGATCTACACGATCGGCTTTGCCACGAAAAAGGCGGAGAAACTGTTGCAAGCCATCGCCAGCGAGACCGGCGGAGACTACCGCTTTGTGCCTTGAGCGGCGGCGGGTTGTCTTTGGCCCGCAAGCCGCTACCATATCGGCCAAGGACAAACACCCGCCCGCCCGCGCATAGTAGGGCCGCGCAGGCCAGTCGTCAGAGACCGTTACATCAGGGAAGACGCCGACGTCCTGGAGACGCTAATATCTTGGAGACGCAGACCGTGGAGCAGGAACCTGGAAGCGAAGATCCGAGCGAGGCGCTGCGGGATCGCAAGAAAACGATTCGCGACGCTGCGCATGCCAATCGGCAGGCTCAGGAAAACAAGGATGCGATCAGCCGGTTGATCTGCGAGAAGTTCGTGGCTCAGGTGGAATATGCCGCGGCCGGCACGGTGCTGTTTTATCTCGACGTTCGCACCGAGGTCCGCACGCGCCATTATTTGCCCACGGCCCTGACGCAGGGCAAACGCATCTTGGTGCCGTACTGCGTCGACCGGGATTTGCAGTTGTTTCATCTGGAGTCGATGGATCAACTGTCGGTCGGCATGTACAAGATTCTCGAACCGCGCGAAGACCTGCGCAGCGACCCGGCGCGGCTGGTCGACGTGGCCGAGGTGGATCTCATCATGGTGCCGGGCGTGGCGTTCGATCGGCGCGGCGCGCGGATGGGGCACGGCTTTGGCTACTACGACAAAATGCTCGAGCACGCCCGGCCGGACACGCCGCTAGTGGCCCTGGCCTTCGAGTGTCAGCTCTTTCCCGAGATTCCGACCCAGCCGCACGACGTCTTCATGGACAAGATCATCACCGAGCAGGCGATCTATTCCGGCGACCGCAGCCGCAGCCGGGGACAGCCTCGGAATGGGGGGCGGTGACGCGTGCCGCAGTCCAGCATGGCCGAGGTGGACGACACCTACGCCGAGGCCTTTAAGAGCATCTACGCCGAAGTGCTGATCACGGCCCGCGATCGGCGCTGGCTCGACGCGGCCGTGGCCGCCGCCACCGGAAATGCATCGAGCACCATCCGTTGCGATTGTGAAGCCGGACTTGATCGCTACGTTGGCCCGGGTAGCAGTGACCCGGACAGCAGTGACCCGGACAGCAGTGACCCGGACAGCAGTGACCCGGACAGCAGTGGCCCGCGCAGCAGCGGCCCGGGAGCCGGCAACGAGTCATTCACCACGCCCGACGGCCGGCCCGGCGCGGTCGTGCAGTTTCACGTGCCCCGGTTTCGCAAAGACCGGGTCGAAGCGCTCGAGCGGTCACTGCTGACGCGGATCAGTCAGAACGTGCTCACCTGTCCGACGGCCCGCTGCTTCAACCTGCTGGACACTGAGCCTTACTTCAAGCTGGGGCGCAAATTGGCGCTGTTCGGCGATGGGTTTCAGCACCGCGCGGTGCGATTCGGCCGCAAGGTTTGGGTCGTGCCGATCCTGGGGGGCGAATTCGTCATCGACCGCCGTTTCGGCTTTCGCGACGGACTGATGGGGGGCAATCTGTGGTTTTTGGGCGTCGACGAGGATTCGGCCCTGGCCGCCGCCGAGCGGGCCCAAGCCGCTGCCGCTCGCACCGCCGGCGTGATTACTCCCTTTCCCGGCGGCATCGCGGCCAGCGGGTCGAAGGCCGGCAGCCGCTACTCATTCATGATCGCCAGCACCTTTGCCGAGTATTGCCCGACACTGCGCGAAAAGCTCGGCGAAAAATCGCGGCTGCCCTCGGGCGTGGGCTCGGTCATGGAGGTGATACTCAACGGTCGCGATTTGCCGACCATTGCGGCCGCCACCTGGGCCGGCATCGAAGCCGCCCGCTCGACGCCGGGCCTGGTCAAGATTTCGGCCGGCAACTATGGCGGCCGGCTAGGCAAGAGTTTTGTCTATCTGCATCCCGAGCGGCAGCCGGCATAAATTATTCGGGCGGCTCGCATCGCAGGTCGCGGGGCGAAAAGCCGAAAACGGCTAGTGCAGGACACGATTAACGCTTGCGATCGGGATATTCTCGGTGGGACGATCGGGGGGCCGCGGCGAGCTTTTCCGCTGGGGACGAAGACGGTGACCCCCGCCGCGTCGCCGGTTCGCTGCGCAGCACGAAAGCGCGTCCGGGCGTCTCACATCGGCGAACCATGCGGGCCACGCCTGCGGAACCGCAGGTTACAGCGCATTTCACGAACGCGTGACGACAGATTGCTTGCGACTGAACGCGGCGCGCGATCTTTGCAATCCGCGACTCGGAAATCAATTATCGATGCATCACCCATCAGGCCCGCTGGCGGCGAATCAACCACAGGCCCACACCGCCCAGCGCCAGCATCGCCAGGCTGCCCGGCTCGGGCACGTTGACGACCGCATCGAGCGTCCAACTGACATTGGCCGCGAGCGTATAAGTATCCGCACCAGAATCACCGAACGTCGTCGGGAAGTACAAGCCGTCGTTGGTCGAACCATTCAGCCAACCTTGCACCAGCGAAGCGAGGCCGGCGAATTGCGCATTGCCGCTGGCAACCGTGTCGGTCGTGGCCGGCGTAGCCGCATAGTCGGTGCTTGAGAAAGCACCCGAATGCCACGAGGTCGAAGGGGGATCGCTCTGATTACTCGTCACCGTGGCGGGGTTGTAAGCAGTAACAAGCGCATAAGTCGGCTCTGAGGAAATGCCATAGCCGTTCACGTTCAGCGTGGCTGAGATGATGTCATAGCCAAGTGGCGCGGGCCCCAGCACGGCCGCCAAGGCGGAATTAAACGTCGAGGTTTTCGTTTGCAGTACCGTCGACTGAATATTGGCACCGGCGTCGTACGTAGAGAAAGTACCCGAATAGTAGAAGTTACCTTGGGCCGGGAAGAGATTATTCACCGCGTCCGGCGTAACGGTAATACTCGTTGCGCGGGCCGAGCGAAAGCCGAAGACACATAGAACTACTGCCAGGGCGATAACCGTCAAACGTTGCGTGCGATTCATGAGACCAGTCCCTTCAGAAAGAAATACAAGTGATTCGGATCCAGTAGACGCTGTTATTCATCCGTTTTTGTCACACCGACCTCGCCTTTCAAACGACTCCCAGAAAGCAACTTTAAAGTCAACTCCGACTGCCCGAATCCAAAGTGCGCATCTTGGCGGCCACCATCTGCCGTGGCGGCAATGATGTCATTTTGGCGGCGCCGAAGTTGGAACATCGACGACTTCCAATCGGGCACCGCTCCAGGCGGCATGATCCATGTTGTTGTTCCCATCGACGCTGCTGGACACGAGGGTCAAATACCTGGCTCCGGCGGCGATCGGAACGCGGAATTCCACAAACCGGCCGTCAGCCTTCAGCGGCTCGCCGGGGTCGGACTCGATGAACCACACGCCGGCATGCAGGGCCACGTCGGCCGCCTTTCCGTTGACGACGGCGATTTGAAGGCCCGCATCATCGGAGACGATCGCGGCCATGTGCAACGATGCTTCGTGACGTATTCCGGCCGCGTCGTCGTCGTTGACGCCCGCACGGTCGCAAATAAACTCCAGCGGCCGGCCCTCGAGTCCGCCGGCGCGCGCGGATTTCATTCAAGTCGAACGTCAATAACGAATCAGCATGCATGCCGATCCCCTCTTCAATGCGGGGCCCGTTGCTCGGGATCGGCTGGCCAAGCGTTCTGAGGCCGCCGGTCACGACGGTGGCAAACTTGGACGAAGCGTCGTTGGCCACGTTGCCATGCACCATCCCGCTCCAGCCCAGCGACTTGAGATCGCATTGCACGTGCGGCGCGATCTCGACCAGTCCGTCCGGACTGACGCGATCGGCCACCCAATCGGGCAGGCCCGGCATGCTCGGCCGGCCCTCGGCTTGAATCACGCGCTCGATGCCCAAGTCGCTTTCCGCCGGCGTGGCCTGGAACGTATCGGTGCGCAGTGCTTCGGCCAGTGGCGTGCCCTGCGGATCGTCGAACAAGTTTCCCAGCCAGATCGGCGAGTGCTGGGGAAATTTGAGACGCGCCGTTTCGGGAAGCGACGACAGTTGGCGCGCCGGCCCGAGCGAACGAGAATCGCTTTTCGTCTATCGGAATGCTGACCGCGGTCCGATCGGCGGTTCCCACGCGGACCGCCTCGCCGGCGGTGACGTTTCTCGGCTTGCGGTCGGGCGCCGCCGCGTCGGAGGCGGCAGAGATTTCCACCCGGCCCCGGATGACATGCAAGTCGGTGCGGCCCTGGCCGTCGACCTCGACGCCAAACTCGGTGCCCAGGTCGACGAGTTCCGCCGTGGGCGTTTCCACCCGAAACCCGCGGGCTTGCTTCGGCACGCTGGCCACGAGTTTGCCGCGCGTCAGACGGATGCAGTTTCCGGATTGCGGCACAAAGTCGGCCGGGCCTTCGACCGAGACCAGGGCTCCCTGGGCAAACTCGATGTCGACAATCCCACCCTCCAGGTGCGAGAGGCCGACCAGAGCGTCGGGGGCGACGTCCCCTGGATGCGCTCGATCTCGCCACCGTGCCGCGTTGGCGCCGATAACTCGGGCCGGCGCTTTGGCAACGCGCCGCTCCGGCGCTGATCGCGATCCACCCATGCGGTTCGGCTGATGGCAATCGAGACCGCGAGCGCGACAAAATAGGTGAGCAACCCGCCGACGACCGTCAAGGCGAGCGCCTTGGGAGACGTCAGCCAGGCCGCCGACAGATTCACGATGATCGCCGGAAAACTGAGCGGCGCGCCGGCCGGGTGTGAACCGGCGCCCGCGCTGGGTGGGGCCGATTCGAGCCTCGGCAGACCCGCCGCATCGGGCAGGCCCGCGCCGGCAGTGGCCCGCAGCATGCCGTGTAGTTGGACGTAGCTGCGGTAATACTGCAGTGCGCCGGCGCTCTCGACGACCAACTGTTGCAGGCGATCGAGCCCACTGGGGTCGATTCGGCCCTCGCAGAGCCGATCGAGCAGCGCCTGCAACTCGGAGGGCCCTTGCAAATCGAACGGGTTGTTATCGGTCGACATTAGCGGCCCTCGATGATCAGTTTTCGATGCACGCAGTCGTGGAGTGCGCGGCGAATTCGGGCCACGGCCTTATAGACCGCATCCGCGCTGCGTCCGACCGTTTTGGCGATCGAAGCGATGGTCTGGTCCGATTGATAGCGCAGCTGAATCAGGCGGCGGTCCTTCTCGGAAAGTTTGCCCAAGCATTCCGCCAAGGCCGCTTGGCGCGGTTCCAGGTCGTCGGGCGCGGCGATCTCGGCGTCGGCGACGGTGTGCAGAAACTCTTCATTGAAGCGCAGCCGATCGCGCCTTTGCCGGCTCTGAAATTCCTGCACCTTGCGAAAGGCCACCTGAAATGCCCAGGCTCGAAAATCGGTACCCAGCGTGAATTCGTTGAACTTGTGCCACAGCAGCAGGTTCGTTTCTTGCAAGACTTCGTCGGCGTCGGCCGGATTCGGCAACAAAGAACAAATGAACAGATAAATCCGGGTGTTGTATTGCGTCAGCAGTCGCACGAACTCTTCGGGTTGCTGCGGGCCCGTGGGCGAAAGTCCGCCGGGCCTCATTTGCGTGTCGGCCGCCATACGATCCCCGTTGAGAGAGACTGTTCCAGGTCGAATTGTGCGCTGCGTGGAGTCCGCCGCCCCCGGATGCGGACGAAAGATCTCGCCTACGTTTGTATATGAACCGGGTCCCGGTTTATTGGAAGGAAAATTTCTTGGCGGGCACAAGAAATGTGCCAAAAGGACGGGGGCGATGGCGTCTGACGACTCGCCCGCCGCGCCGGCTGGCCGGCCGTAGTCAAGGCTGCACAAAACTTTACGACGCTACCCCGACACGAGCGCAGCTCGATTTGGCCGTATCGGAGCGTGACCATTTCGCCGTGAGCCGGGCCGCCGAATTTTCGCGGTTCAATGCCAGGTGGCTTTCGCTTGCGGCGGCAATTGCAGCCAGAGTACACAGCCGCTGCGCGATGTAGGCAAGAATGGGGACGCCGACTCGATTACAGCAGTGTTTAGGAAAAACCGTTGCATTGGAATGTGTTTTGCAGTTACCTTGATTTGAACCGAGAGTGCCTGGAGAGGTTTTGGGAGCAAAAGCGTGTATGTCGAACGGCTTTACGGCGCTGGAAGAAGCGGTTACGGTTCACCTGATCGACGCCGTGCGAGGCAGCACCTTGCAGATGTGGTGCTTCGCCGATAAGCCGCTGATCAGCATCGGCCGAGCTGAGGAGCGGGACATTGTCCTGGTTGACCCGTACGTGTCGCGGCACCATGCCGAACTGCGGTTTCAGGGAGGCCAATGGTGGCTCGTGGGCCTGGGACGGCACGGCGTATGGATGCAGGGTCAACAGGTCGAAGACGCACTGGCTTACGACGGGATGCTGTTTCAATTGGGGGCTAACGGACCGAAGCTCCGTTTCTGCGATTCGATGGTCGATTCGTCGAACGACGCCACGCTTTCGCATTCGGTCGGCACCATAATGCTCCGCGTGGACGCAGCCAAACTCCAGAGCGACGTGCAGGAGATCGCCGAGGGGGAGTATTTTCAGCGGCTGCAGCAGCAGGCTCGCCAACTGCGCCAGCAACGAATCGAAACTAAGACCTGAGCCTCGCCCTCTGGCCCCCCGGGAAGTCGCGTGCCAAAGATCATTTCCACCCATTCGTTCC
The DNA here is from genome assembly GCA_963793635.1 of uncultured Planctomycetaceae bacterium. Lineage (GTDB taxonomy): Bacteria > Planctomycetota > Planctomycetia > Pirellulales > PALSA-1355 > CAWCAX01. The sequence goes on along the minus strand of CAWCAX010000004.1, from coordinate 151,337 downwards.
GTGGCGGTACGGGCAAGTCGAACGTCACCGCCAACCTGGCGGTGCTGGTGGCCAAGGCCAACTATCGCGTGGGCGTGATCGATACGGACATTCAGTCGCCGGGCATCCATGTCCTGTTCAACTTCAAACAAGAGCCAGGCTGCCGATGCTTAACGACTATTTGTACAAGCGCTGCAAGATCGAAGACGCGGCCTACGATGTTTCGGCCGAAGCGCTGGGCGATTTGAGCGATGCGCCCGGCGCGCCTGTACCTGATTCCCTCCAGCCTGAACACCGGCGAGATCGCCCGTTTTCTGCGCGAGGGATACGACGTGGCGTTGATGAACGACGGCATCCAGGAATTGATCCGAAAGTTGGATCTGGATTTCCTGTTCATCGATACGCATCCGGGCGTCAACGAGGAGACGCTGTTATCGATCGCGATTTCGGACGTGTTGATCTTGCTCATGCGCCCGACAACCAGGACTTTCAGGGCACGGCGGTGACGGTGGAGCTGGCGCGCCGCCTGGAGGTGCCCGAGATGTTCTTCATCGTCAACAAAGTGCCGCCCGACAGCGACTTGCAGGCCCTGCGGCGGCAGATCGAGACCACGTTTCGCAGCGACGTGGCCGCGCTGCTGCCGCTCAACGCGGAAATTGCGCGGCTGGCCAGCAGCGCCGTTTTCAGCAATCGATACCCCGATCATCCCCTGACCAGCGATCTGCAGTTGGTCGCACGCCGACTACTCGGAACGAGTTAATCCTCTGCCCGCATCGAGCAATCGCACGCCCGAAAATTGGATCATTCAAGTGAACGAGCGCACGCACGACGGCGAAGTCGATCTGCTTCTGGGCCGCCTGAAGTCGGCCGTCGCGCCGCTGCGGGAAGTGCTGCGCGCGTGCACGGGCGGTATGCCGACAATTGCGAGGGCCAAGTCGCCAACTACATCCCCGAATTGGCCAAGGCCGATCCGCGGTGGTTCGGCATCTCGGTGATTACCGCGGCCGGCGAGATCGTCGAGATCGGCGATTGCGACAAGCTGTTCACCATCCAATCGATTTCCAAGCCGTTGGTCTACGGCTTGGCGCTCGCCGACCACGGGGTGGACGAGGTCTTGAGCAAAGTCGGCGTCGAGCCGACTGGCGAGGCCTTCAATTCGATCGTGCTGGACGAGGAGTCGAATCGGCCGTTCAACCCGATGGTCAACGCTGGCGCGATTGCCACCGCCGACCTGGTGGCGGGCAAGGATTTTCCCGAACGCCTGACCCGCATGTTGGCGATGTTCGGCCGTTACTGCGGTCGCGAGGTGCATATCGACAATTCGGTGTTTCTTTCGGAGCGAATCACTGGGCATCGCAATCGGGCGATCGCCCATCTGATGCTCAACTTCGGCATGATGAGCGAGCGGATGGCCGAGTCGCTGGAACTTTATTTCCAACAGTGTTCGGTCCTGGTCAATGGCCACGACCTGGCCATGATCGCCGCCACCCTGGCCAACGGCGGAGTCAATCCGATCACCGGCCAAACCGCCCTGGCCCAGCCGCTGGTCAAATATGTGCTGAGCATCATGCACTCCTGCGGCATGTACGACTACGCGGGCGAATGGGCGTTTCGGGTGGGCATGCCGGCCAAGAGCGGCGTGGGGGGCGGCATCCTGGCCGTTGTGCCCGGCGTACTGGGTATCGGCGTGTTTTCCCCGCCGCTGGACGCCAAGGGCAACAGCGTCCGCGGGGTGCAGGTTTGCCGAGAGCTGTCCGAGAAGTTCGGCTTGCACTGTTTCGAGTCGGGCTTCAAGGGGCCCTCGATTCTCGATCAGTTTGCGCCTCCCCGGCGCGGGGCGTAGCCGGCTTGGCCCAGTGGTCTCGGCCGCCACGGCACGGCCATTTTTCCCCGGGCCGAACCGCAGGCGAATGCCGCTGACCCAGGCCCGTAGGGTCCGCTCTGCGGACCTAACGCCTTGCCGTTTGCAATCGATGGTCCGCAGCGCGGACCCTACGGGCCAACACGCCACCTTAGACCACGCGTGCCAAAATGCAAAGTGCGGAATGCACCCGGCCAGCGGCGCCGCACAGCAAGAAAAGCAGGCTTTTGCCCCGCCATTACTTGACTGCGATTATTCTGTAGATAGAATCCATTCTAGATTCAGCAAACGCCACCCAACTCATCAGGACAGCTAATGCCTCGCAGCCCCGCGGCCCATTCCCCTAGTGGCCGCTCCAAGAATTCCCCAAAACAATCGCTCGTGCCGGCCGTCGCTCGAGCCATCGACATTCTGGAAGTGCTCGCCGGTGAACCGGCAGGTGCGACGCTCACGGAGCTCAGTGAGCGGTTGTCGATTCCCATCAACGCGGTTTTTCGCATCACCAAGTGCCTGCACGAGCGCGGATACATTCGCCGCAACGAGACCACGCTGCGCTTATTCCTGACAAGGAGGTTCCTGCTCTTGAGCCAACCTCATCACGACGATCGGACACTGAGTGAGATCGCCTTGCCGCTGATGCGCGAGCTGCGAAATGCCTCGCGCGAAACGGTGCAACTCGGCGTCCGCAGCGACCTGGAGGGGGTCGTGATCGAGCAGGTCGATGGGCTGCATGCGGTGCGCATCGGCGTCAGCCCTGGTCTGAGATTCAAGCTGTACAGCAACGCGCCGGGCAAGCTGATGCTGGCCTTTGCGCCCGAAGCGGAACGGAAGGAATTGTTGCGCAGCCTGAATCTGGCGCCCTTACGGCCCGCACCGTCACGGACCGCGAAGAACTGACCAGAGAGTGCGAGCGAATTGGGCAGCGCGGCTATTCGACCGACCAGGGCGAAGCGGAAGAAGGAATTCATTGCGTGGCGGCCGGCATTTTCGACGCTTCGCGCGAGCTAGTGGCGGCGCTGTGGCTTTCGGCCCCCTCGCGGCGGCTGACCAAAGATCGCTTTGTCGAAACCGGCGCGCTAGTACGCGAGTTCGCCGAGAAGATCACCATTCAATTCTGTCAGTAGTTTCCGAGCGTTGTCATCGTTTGGCAGCGACTGTTCGACCCGTCGTCATTTCTCTACCGTTTTTCACCTCAGTTTGGTCTTGTAACCTAAGGAGTCTTATCATGCGAACGTTTTTGCGCCCGGTTTTCATGTCTGCCGCCGTGTTGTTCGTGTGCGCCCTGGCTTCGAACCTGCACGGCGCTCTGATCACTTTTAGCGAGTTGACGAACTTGACGACCGACCTTACTAGCCCGCCCGCGGGGTACCAGCCGCTGGAAAATGCTTATCCGACTCCGGGCTCCAACGTGGACGGTGCAAATATCGGGGTGGGCCTAACCATTACCGGACTCCTCACGAACTTTAGCAACACTGCGCCCGCTTTGGAGCATACGCAGTCCGTGACTCCAAGTGACACGGCATATGCGGACCTTTTCCTGCTTGCAGCGAACGGCGGAACGGTCACCTTCACGTTCACTTCGCCTGTCGATGTACCGAGCCTGTTTTATGCATTTAATACACTTTCAATGGACTCTCCTGTCGGACCGACCACTTTTAACGGATACACACATTCGGGCGATATGACACCGGCGATCAGCGATACCCTGTCGACTCACTCCGCTTCCCGCTGGGACGAAGTGACCGGATTGGGAACGACACCGATCGAACAGCTGACCATCGTTACCTCAGGTCAGTATCTGCAACTGGACGACTTCACGGTGAACGCAGTCCCCGAGCCAGCCACGCTGTCGCTTGTGATGGTTGGCGGATTGATTTTGCTGGGCCGGTTCGGATGGCAGCGCGCCGCGGGCACCGCAATTGCCCAGCCGGATTTGAACGTTCGACAAGACCGACGGCGTGAACCACGATATCGATTCGAGTTCGCCGGTGAGAAGTTCGAATGCGTCACCGCAAACACGGCGAAACCACACGCACGGCACAAGCGACGGGTGCCAGGGCATCCATTCCTTTTGGGCTGGGAGGATTCGTGCAGGCTGTCCTTGATTTCAGGCGGCCTGCCTTGCGCGCCGTCGACGGCACCAGACGACGGGCCGGCTTAACCCTCGTCGAATTGCTCGTCGTGATCGCGATCATCGGCATTCTGATTGGCCTTTTGTTGCCGGCCGTGCAGGCGGCGCGCGAGGCGGCGCGGCGCAGCCAATGCGGAAACAACCTCAGGCAATTGGGCCTGGCGCAACAGAACTTTCATAGCGCGCACGGACGTCTGCCCTACGGATGCGCCTGGGGAGGTATGCCCACGGGCAATCCGGGCGCGCCGTTTTCGGCGCCGCTGGAATTCGCGCCGCCGCGTTCCTCGTGGAACTACCACCTGTTTCCATTTCTCGAAGAGACGGACGTATATATGCAGTTGCCGCAGCCGAGTGCAGCACAATTGCAGTTTGACGTTGTATACGCCGCTGAGACTTCTTTGGCGATGGTCGGTCCGGGCGGTCCGATGGCGCAAGTCATTCCGGCGTTTTATTGTCCCACCGATGACGGCCTGTTGACCGTGACGCCTGCCTGGTTGGGCAACGGCGGCTCGATCTCGCTGTCGAACTACCAGGTTTTCTTTAGCGGAGCGAATCTCAGCGGCGCGATGACGGTGTGTACCCCGCCGCTGGTGGCGCCGAGCGCGCCCTCTGTCAAGAGGACAGCGTATGGGATCAATTTCGGTGCTCGTTTCCGCGACATCACGGATGGCACGAGCAAGACGATGGTCATGGGCGAGTACCTGCGGTCGCGCGCCAGCAGTGGGTACGACGACCGGGGGATGATCTGGTTCGATGAGCCCAGTTTCGGCAGCATCTATGCCAACTTCGGCCCGAACACGGCGAGCAACGACGTTCTTTACGTGAGCTATTGCAACTCTCTTAGTCCGCTCGACATGCCATGCACCGACGACGGTGGAAATACGACGCTCGAGACGGCCGCTGCTCGCAGTCGGCATTATGGCGGCGTGAATGTGGGAATGGCGGACGCGTCGGTGCAGTTTGTTTCCGACGAAGTGGACAGTTCTCTCTGGCAATCGATGGCCACGATTGCCGGAGCAGAGATCACAGGCGGTTTTTGATGCACGCTTGCCCGCCAGTCCGGTTGTGCATTCTGGCAGGCCGTCGCGATCGCGAGCTGGCCCCGCGCAGCGGTGCTGCTCTCGACGAAGTGGCTCCGCGGCACAGGGCGTGTCCCCTTTTGCAGCGGCCTGCTGGGGGTGGTCTGGCGATGGGTCTTTGCCGGCGCATGGGCCTCCCTTCTAGCGTGCGGTTGCACCCCGCACACCGCGGTGCCCCGGGCAACGGTCAGCGGCAACGTGACGGTCGACCATCAACCGCTGGAAGTAGGCAGCATCGCGTTTTACCCGGTCGAAGGAACCCGCGGGCCGAGCACGGGCGGAAACATCCAGAACGGCAAGTACCGCATCGGCCTTGAAAAAGGGGTGGTCGTCGGCCGGAATCGGGTCGAGATCCAAGGATTTCGCAAGACAGGAAACAGGGTTCGCGAATCTCCCATGCGGGACGAACTGGTCGACGAAAAAGTCCCCCTGATCCGAGCGGAATACAATCGGCAATCGACCCTCGTTCGCGACATCAAGCAAGGGGACAACCAGCTCGATTTCTCTCTGGAAGGGGACAGCGCGAACTGAAACACGAAGCGGCGGGTTCTTTGGCCGGCCTTGCCGGCCTGTCCCACGCTGGCCGAAGTTATTTTCCGTTTCTTGCTCAACGCGCCGGTACAACCTCCTATTGGCTGGCCTTGCGAAGTTGACGACACGGTTATTCTATAAGTAGAATGCATTCCACCTATTGATATACCGGAGAGCCTGCCGGGCGGCACGCACGGGCCGCTGCCCACGGGGCTTGAAGTTTGTCCACGTCGTCCGGCTCCGCGAACGAGCGCCCTGCGACCGCCCCACGATTTTGGCCCGCCAAACGCCGCTATTGCCACGCTCACCACACGAGACAGAATGAGAGTCGGCACGTCGGCTGCGACCCGTGTGCGGCTTGGTGCGCGAATGTCTCCGATCCTGTTCAACATCGAATCACCGGCGAAGCGTCATGAAGTTGCCTTGCTTCCGATTGCCGATCGCGATGCCGACGCAGCTTGCAGCGCTGCTGCCGATCGCGGTCTGCGCCGCGGCACTGGCGGTCGAGCAGCCGGCGGTCGACTTCAACCGGGAAATTCGGCCGATCTTTTCCGCGAAGTGCGTGCGATGTCATGGCAAGGAGGAGCCGCAGGGGGGCCTCAGCCTACTGGAACACGCCAGTGCTGCCGGGCCGCTGGATTCCGGCTTGGTGGGCATCGTGCCCGGCCAACCGGAGGCCAGCGAGCTGGTGCGGCGGATCACTTCAGACGACCCTGACGAGCGCATGCCGCAGAAATTGCCAGCGTTGACGGCTGCGGAAGTGGATGTCATTCGGCGCTGGATTGCCCAGGGCGCCGATTGGCCGACTCCGTGGGCCGTCCGCCCGTTGTCGAAGCCGGCGCCTCCGGATTTGGCCCAGACGCTGCTCGCAGCCTGGCCCAAGAGCGACGTCGACCGATTCGTCGGCCGGGCGCTTGTGGAGCGTGGGCTCGCGCCTTCGCCCGAGGCCGACCCACGCACGCTCATGCGGCGGTTGCACGTCGATCTGACAGGCCTGCTGCCCACGCCGAATGAAACCGAGGCGTTTCTGGCCGATCGATCGGCGGATGCCTATGAGCGACTGGTCGATCGGCTGTTGGCCAGCCGACGCTATGGCGAGCGCTGGGCCCGGCATTGGCTCGATCTGGTACACTACGCGGACAGCCACGGCCAGGAGCACGATCGGGCCCGGGACAACGCCTGGCCGTATCGCGATTACTTGATCGCGGCGTTCAACGCCGACACCGCGTACGGCCGATTCATCGAAGAACAAATCGCCGGCGACGTTCTGTATCGCGGACACGCCGGCAATGATCGCGGCCACCGGTTTTCTGGCGGCCGGCCCTTGGGACGAGAGTTCTCACCGCGACATTGCCAATGCCGACGACAAAGCCCTCGCACAAAATCTCGATCGAGACGACGTCGTAACGACCGTCATGTCGACCTTCGTCAGCAGCACCGTGCAGTGTGCCCGCTGCCACGACCACAAGTTCGATCCGATCTCGCAGGCCGAGTACTACGCCCTACAGGCCGTGTTTGCCGGCATCGATCGTGCCGACCGTTCATACGATCCCGATCCAGCTGTGGCCGCGCAGCGGAAACAATACGCCGACCTTCGAGCCCGACTGCCCGCGCATGCTCAGCCAGAACGATCCCCTGTGGGACGATCCGCAGTTGGCCAGCGAGGTTGCCGATTGGGAGGCCTCGTTGTCCGACGCCTGGCGCCAATGGTGCCCACTGGAAATCGTCGACGCCACCTCGACCAGCGGCGCAACGTTGACCCGGCTGGACGACGGCACGTGGCTTTCCGGCGGCCCGCGTCCGGAAAAGGACGTTTATCGATTCACCGCCGTGGCCCCCGCCGACAAGGCACTGACGGGCATCCGCGTGGAAGTGCTGCCGCACGAGAGCCTACCGGTCGGCGGACCAGGGCGCCACGAGAACGGCAATTTTCAGCTGACGGAGTTGCAGTTGTACGTTTGCGACGCGGCCGACCGATCGGCCAAAACCCGGGTCGTGCTCAGCAATCCGCGGTCGGACTTCGATCAAGACAAGTATCCGGTCGTCAAAGTGATCGACGACAACCAGTCGACCGGCTGGAGCGTCGATCCACTGTTCAACCAGGATCACCAAGCAACTTTCGAACTATCGAGCCGCTTGCAGGTCGAACCCGGCAAGCTATTGTCGATCGAGTTGCATCAACAGTATGGAAGCGGCCATCTCATCGGTCGTTTGCGATTGTCGGCGACCGCCGCGCCGCCGTCGGCCGCCGCGGCATTTGAGCCTTCCTCCGAGAAACTCCAGCAGATCGTGGCGACCGCCGTCGCAGCCCGCACACCGGAGCAGCGGCGTGTGCTGACGGGACTCTATCTCGATAAGAAAATCACCCGGCAGCTTTCCGAGTTGCCGCCGCAACGGGTTGTCTATTGCGGCAGCAATCGCTTTCAACCGACCGGCTACTTCCATCCCGCGACCACGCCCGCGACCGGTGCACGTGCTGCGCCGCGGAGAAATTGGCCACCCGCTGGCAGAGGCGCGACCCGGTGCGTTGGCAATGGTCTCGGGGCTTGTCAGCCAATTCGAATTGTTTGACCCGCAGGACGAGGGGCAACGCCGCGCGGCGCTGGCGCGTTGGATCAGCGATCGGCGAAATGTGCTCACTTGGCGCTCGATCGCCAATCGCACCTGGTACGATCACTTCGGGCAGGGGATCGTCGATTCGCTCAACGATTTCGGCCTGGCCGGTTCGGCCCCCAGCCACCCCGAACTGCTCGACTATCTGGCCGTCACACTCCAAGAGCAGGGAGGATCGCTCAAAGCTCTGCACCGTCTGATCGTCACCAGCGCGGCGTACCGGCAGTCGTCCGCATTTCGTGCGGAGGCCGCGGCGCTCGATCAATCGAATGTCTGGCTGTGGAGGATGAATCGCCGGCGGCTCGACGCCGAATCGCTTCGCGACAGCTTGTTGCTGCTTACCGGCAAGCTCGATCTGCGAATGGGTGGGCCGCCGGCGAAGCAATTCGTGGAGTTGGGCAGCAACAATGTGACGCCGATTCTCGACTACTTCAGCTTTCCGCCCGACGATCCGGCCAACTATCGGCGCAGTGTCTACCGCTTTCAGTTTCGCACGATACCCGATCCGCTGATGGACGCTTTGGGTTGTCCCGACGGCTCGCGGCTTGCGCCGAAGCGGGTCGAAGCCACGACGGCGCTACAGGCCTTGGCCACGCTGCACGACAATTTCATCATCCATCAAAGCCAGCACCTGGCTCGGCAAATTGCCGCGCAGACCCAGGATCCGGCGCGAGCCATCGAACTCGTGTTTCAATTTCTTTTCAGCCGCGATCCCACGCCTGACGAGGCTGCCGCGGTGGGCCCCTACGTCCAGCAGCACGGCCTGGCCAACGGCTGCCGATACCTGATTAACTCGAATGCCTTCATGTTTTTGGATTAAAACGCAGATGATGCCTCCCGCACATCGTTACCGGCCGATCGGTTCGTCTCGCCGCCAATTCATGCTCCAGGCCGGCGGCGGCTTGGGCGCCATCGCGCTGGCACACCTGTTGGCCGGTTCGGGCCGAGCCGACCCACTGCCGCAGCCCAAGGCCGAATTCAACGGCGGCCTGCACCACGTGGCCAAGGCTCGGCGAGTGATCCAATTGTTCATGAACGGCGGCGCCAGTCAGGTCGACACCTTCGACTACAAGCCGGAGTTGGAACGCCGAGACGGCCAGCAGGACGACCTGGGCGTGAAGACAACGGCCACGGGCACGCCCGTGGCGCTGCTCAAATCGCCCTTCACTTGGAAGCAGTATGGCGGCTGCGGACGCTGGGTGAGCAGTGTGTTGCCCAAGATGGCCGAACAGGTGGATCGGATGGCGTTTCTGATGGCCATGACGTCTCCGTCCAACGTCCACGGGCCGGCCAGTTATCTGCAAAACACCGGCTTTTTGCTGCCCGGCTATCCGTGCCTGGGATCGTGGGTCTCCTATGGCCTGGGCCGGATGACCGACAACCTGCCGACGTTCGTCGTGATTCCGGATCATCGCGGCTTGCCGTACAACGGCAACGACAATTTCAGCTCCGCTTTTTTGCCGGCCATTCACTCGCCGATGATCCTCAAGCCCAACGCCAACGTACCGATTCCATTTCTTTTTGCTGCGGCGGGCAGCCCCGACGTGACGCCCGAAAGCGAATCGGCCGGCCTGAATTTGCTGCGCCGCTTGAACAGCCAGCACCAGGCCTCGCATCCGGGCGATTCTCGGCTGGAGGCGCGGATCGAGTCGTTCGAGCTGGCGGCACATTTGCAATTGCACGCGCCGGAAGCCTTGGATATTTCCGCCGAGTCGCCAGCCACGCTGGAATTGTTCGGCCTGAACGACGAGTCTTCGGCGCCGTTTGGGCGCAGTTGCCTGGTCGGACGCCGGCTGCTGGAGCGCGGCGTGCGCTTCGTGCAAATCTGGAGCGGCATCGACGGCCCGACCCGCAATTGGGACCATCATGCCGATATCCCCGGCGGTATGGCGACGATGGCCAAGATGATCGACGGGCCGATCGCGGCCCTTCTGGTCGACCTCCAGCAGCGCGGCATGCTGGACGACACGCTGGTGATTTGGACCACCGAATTCGGCCGCATGCCCTTCAGTCAGGGGAGCAACGGCCGCGACCACAATGGCGGCACGTTCGTCAACTGGTTGGCCGGCGGCGGCACGCGCGGCGGGGTCGCCGTGGGGCAAAGCGACCCGTTTGGCCTCAGGGCCCAGGAAAACGCCACCACCGGCTACGATCTGCACGCCACGGTCTTGCACCTATTGGGAATCGATCATCGACGTCTAACCGTGCGCCACAACGGAATCGATCGCCGCTTGACGGACGTGAACGGCCAAATCATTCGGGCAGTGTTGGCCTGATTCGTGCCGGATAGGGCCAGCGTTCGAGCAGCCTGTTGAAGTATTCAACACGCCTGCGCGATCGCAGGGACGCGATCCCAAAATGACGACGCACGTCGTTATTTTGCGAGCCGTGCGGAGCTTCGCTCCGCGCTTGGCGAGGTTGAAAAATGCCACGATGGCATTTTTCAACGGGCTGCTACGGCACATCGCACGAGAATGCAGCGTCACGTCAGGACTTACTTTTCCGTCAGCGGCCGGATCGCCTGTCGCTCATCTTCCCCGGCCGGCGGGGCCAGCTCGAAGCACGCCATCTCCTCGCCGTTACGCACAAACAGTTTGCCGTGCGCCACGACCGGATGATTCCAAGTCTTGCCCTCAATGGCTTTGAAGCGGGCAATTTCTCGGTGCTTCTGCGGCTCGGCGGCAACCAGCGCCACTTCGCCCGTTTCGGTCAGCACCAGCAGCAACGATTGGTCGGCCAACAGCAACACCTGCCCGCTGCCGTAGCCACGGGCCCGCCAGGCGGGGCTGCCCGTCGTCCAAACTGACGCACATCAGCACCGCGCCGTCGAAGCCATACAAATGGTCGCCTTGCACCACCTGGTCGTTGAAGTAGGGCTTGAAGGACTTGGTCGTCCAAAGTTCCTTGATCGGCCACTGGTCGCCGGAAGAGCTCACGCTGATGCGTCGCGTGCCAACGCCCATGCCGGTGCCGATCAGGATGTCGCTCTCTCCCAGCACCGAGGGCTGCACGATCCGGGCGATGCCCTCGGTCGGCCAGTCGTGCCGCCAGAGAATCTCACCGTTGGCGGGCTGAAAGGCCGTTAGTCCGGCATCGGTGGCGATCAGCAATTGCTCGCTTCCGCCGATCGTGGCCAGTTGCGTGGAACAATAGCTCAACTGTCCTTCGCCGGCCGACCAGGCCAGCTCGCCCGTGTCGGCCCGATAGCCCAACACGCTCTTGCCGGCCGGTCCGCCGGCAAACACGCTGACGATGCCCTCGGCGACCAGCGGTGAGCCGGAGTATCCCCATTGCGGCAGCTTGCCGCCGGAATCGGCCAGGATATCGTGCGACCAATGCACGGCGCCGGTTGCGGCGTCGAGGCAATTCAATTGGCCGCTGGCGCCCAGGGCGTACAGATTGCCTTGGTCGAACGTGGGCGTGCCGCGTGGACCGGGCCCGGCCACCACCTCGTTAAACCGCGTGGCATCGCGATGTGCCCAGCGCTGGGCGCCGCTCGTGACGTCGTAGCAGACCACCAACTCGTCGTCGCCGCGCTGCTCCTGGGTGAACAATCGATCGCCGATCACGGCCACCGAAGACCAGGCTGGCCCGACCCGATGCCGCCAAAGTTCGCGGGGCGGCTTTTGATCCCAATCGGTCGCGATCCGTACGCCCGTCAGGCGCGCGTCGCGTGCCGCGCCCGGAAGCCGGGCCAATCGCCGCTCTGCAATTCGAGCGGCGCGGACGGCTCCGGCGAGGTCTCGGCCGCGGTCGTCGCGGCGGGCGGCGCGTGCCCGAGCTCGGCCAGCAGTTTCTCTTCGGATGTGGCTTGCCAGCGCGGCACGATCTTGGCGGCGAAGCTGCCGTCCATACCTTCAACCCGCACCAGACTGAAGGCGCCGCCCAGCAGTGCAAACAGCACCAGCAAGCCGGCTCGGCGAATCGGCCATTTCAAGGGATACGTGATGACCAGCCAGCCAACCCAAACCGAGGCCAGCAGCGGCAAGCCGTACATGATGAGCGTCATGGCCGGAAAGCTTTGGCGGCTGACCAGGACGGTGCCGGCGGCGATCGCCGTAAGCACCAAGAGCACAAGCCCCCGATCCGCCCAGCGCAAGCGGCTCAGCAGCAGCCACCAGACGCAGAGCAGCGCGCTGACGACCATCGGCGTGATCATCAGGCTGAGAAAAAACTTGCGTGGCGACGGTTCGCCCAGGTTGGCAAAAATCCGCATCCCCCACAACGCACCGACCAGCAGCACGCCGGGCCAGAGGCGCAGGCGCGGTTCGACAGGGACGGGGCTCGTGGCCTGCACAGCGGATTGGACGCTTGGGGCGCTCATGAAACATTCCCTTGATACGCAGCGCGGTTATTCGCCTATTGTCGAAAGACAGTGACCGACCGGAATTATACCGCGATCGTGCGGAAGCTAACAGATCGATCCTGGCGATGGCGGGCACGACCCGGCGCGATATTCGCGCGACGATTTTGCCGTCGCCGGACTTGCTTTCGCTGCTAGCGACGATGCCGCTACGGTGCCCTTGGACTTGCTGCTGGCGGCTCGTCGGCCGACGGACGTAGGCGGCGTGGTGCCGGTTTAATGTTCGTGGCCGCGCGCCGTCACGGAGCTGGGTGCTGCCTTGAACGCGAGACTCTCCATGCGCGCGGGTGCCCCAGCACCACGATCGTATCGCCGATGCCGATCACGGTATCCCCCGGCGGTCGACGCACCGCGGCGCCGCTGTGCCGGTGAAGCGCAATGATCAGATAGCCGCCGTGGCTGTTGGATTCGATGCTCGCGATATGTTGACCAACCAGACGACTGGTTTTGCCGACCACGAATTCCTCGATTTTGAGCCCGAGTTGTTCCACCTCGTCGTGCAGGCTCTGCCGGCCGGCCTGGTGTGCGAGCATTTCTTCGGCCTTGGGCCGGGCGATCAGATTGGCAATCTTGGTGGCGCCGATCGCCGTGGGCAAAACGACGCGATTGGCGCCCGAGCGGAGCAGCTTCTTTTCGGTGCCCGGATTTTCCGCGCGGGCAATGATCTGCACCTGCGGATTCAGGTCCCGCGCGGTCAGCGTCAGGAACACATTGGCGGCGTCGTCGGACAGCACGGTGGCGACGGTCTTGGCGCGCAGGATGCCTGCCCGCGTGAGGATGTCTTCGTCGGTGCAATCGCCCATAACCACGAGATAACCTTGCGTCTCGGCGTCCTGCAAGGTACGGGGATCGGAATCGACGATGACGAATTTTTCGCCGCATTCGCGCAGTTCCTTGGCCAGCTGCGCCGACGCGGCCATAGCCGCAGAGCAGCGTGTGACCGATGAGTAGATCTATTTCCTCAGTCATGGATCTCACTGTCGTGTGCGCCGTGTCGGCTGAAACCCAACGCGGCACCTTACCGCTTTGGAGTCGCGAAAGGCTCCGTCAGTCCTGATTTGATGCATCAATGCTGGACATTTTATTTACCGCGGAGGGCGCGGAGGAAGGAACCATCGGCGATTTCATTCCACTCTGCGACCCTCGGCGGCCTCCGCGGTAGAATTCCCGTTGGCTTAACCGATCGATTCAAGACTGACAGAACGCTGGGACAAAATGGGCGGCACAGGACTCGAACCTGTGACTTCTACCGTGTGAGGATAGCGCTCTAACCAACTGAGCTAGCCGCCCGGCGGTGAATTCCCGATTTTAGCAAAACACCGGCCACCGGGTAGGCCATCTGTTGGTGGTCGTCCAGGCCGCTGGGAGCGGGATCCCGGACTTCCACACGCTTCAAGCATCGAGGGTCGGCGGCCGGCGTTTCGGCGGTCGGTGCGCCGGCGGTCGAGCCGGGCAGCCTGCGGCGAGGGATAACGCGCCGGCGCGGCGGCATTGAGCAGCGATAGAGCCAGGGCAGCCGCCGCCAAACCGAGGCTGTCGGGCTCCGGGACGGGCGTAACCAGGGATTGGATTTCGTAGATCACGCCGTCGCCCCCTCTTCCGAAAACATTTCCCGACGAAGTGAGATCCGACACGAACAGAGAATTGCTCGTGGGCAGCAAGCCGTCTAAATGCCCGACGCCTGGCGTGCCGGCCTCGATGAAATGGAAATATTGCTGCGTCGCAAAATCGTAATACACGAGCGAATTCTTGAGGTTGGGATTGCCGCCGTCAAAGGTCCCGTGAAAACCGACGAAGACGCCGTCATTGAGGCCGTTGGGAAATTGAGCCGGCGCCAAGACGGCGTCGTTCGCGCCGACGCTTTGGAATCCGCCCTGCGGCTGAAAGGCGACGATCGGCTGTGTATCGCCCCCGACCTGGACGCCAGTGCCGTACACGATGTAGTTGTCCGGAAATCCAAAATCGGGAACCGACACGCCCAGTTCGGCCGCCGGGATTCGATTCAACTCATCGGCATTGATCGGCATCGTCGGGTCGAGCACGCCGTCCTCGCCATTGTCGTCGAAAATCAAATCGCCCGTTGCCGGATCAATGGTCATTCCCGCGGCGTTTCGCACACCTGAGGCAACCTGCAGCGGATCAGAGAAGGAAACCGTTCCCCCCGCCTCGTGCACGTCGATCTGGTAAATCGCTGCCGAGTTGAGCTGGGTAGTGCCGCTTAGACCGGTCCCGCTCAGTGCGACCGTCTCGGTGGTTGCCACGTTGTTCTGCTGCGAGCCGACGTTGAAGAATAGCTTGAAGTTCCCGCCCGACGTGGCTTCGACGGCCGATCCGTACGTGACGTGGTAGGGCCACGGGTTCGGAAACGCCAGATCGAGCGAGGCGACCAGCGAGAGCGGAGCGCCGGGCGTCGCGCCGTCGCGCAGCACGTCGATTTGCGGATTGAGTCCCTGAGACAACGTGACAAACGTCAAGTCACCGGACCGCTGAACCGAAGTTAGCGTGCCGAGGGAAAACGTATACATCACCTGCCCCGGGCCGTCCGCCACGCCGTCGTGGTTGGCGTCCACAAACCGCAGAAGTTCCCCGGTCGAGTCATACAAGCCGCCGCCCGGATTGGGATTGCTGACGCCCACCAGCAACGAACCGTCGGGCAGAGAGGCCATGCCGTTCGGAAAATTCAGACCGGTAGCGAATGTCGTCACGCGGAATTCGTCGGGCTGCACACCAGGGCCTTGCAGCGTGAAGGGTACTCCGAGGGCGGTGCCAATCGGAACTGTCGAAACGGCCAGCGCCATGAGACACGCCTTACCGGCCCGCCCGATGTGGGAGTCCGCCCGGCTCGAATTCCAAGGTGGCTTTGACCCGCGTCGACGCTGCATTGGCTCGCTCCCGTAGACCGAACGCACAGACGCAACACTTGGCGATTGTAGCGATCCCAGATCCGAAGTTCGACCGCAAAGCAGTGACTTCTTCTGCGGTTTTCAGCGCAATGGAAAAGCCCCGACCAAAGATCATGCTGACGATGGCTTTGCTTCGGCCATTTTCGCTAGGGCCTGAAGACCGCATCGGTCAGCTTTGCCGATCCATCGGGACCGACAATCGAATCGTCTTCCAGAACTTCTAGCGCAGCGCGGAGCTGGCGAATTTCTTCCACGACCCAATGCCGCAGTTCGCCCACGGTCTGATTTTCCAGAATCTTGAAGCCGGGCCAGCAAACTCTGACCCGATCGGCGATTGTTTCTTTTGCCATGCGCGCGGACTCCGTGGGGTCGGTTTCGGGGGACGGGTCGCCAGCCCAGTAGTGTACAGCGGATCTTGCGGATGCGAATCGGTTGGTAAATCCCACGGGAATTTTACCGCAGAGGCCGCCGAGGATCGCAGAGTGGAAAGCAATCGCCGATTGCGCTTTTTCAGCCGGAGCGGCCGTTTGGCTTCGAGACTTGAAGCTCCGACATCAGGAGCAAGTCGAGCACGCTGTAGCTCTCGTCTCCCTGGAACACAATCACGGTCCGGCCCGAAGGGGACTGAGCCACGACGTCGGGATGGGCAACCTCAATTGCCCGACCGTCAGCCATCCGGATCGTGAACGTCCGGAACGGTTGCTGGCGCAGGGTTGCCCGGAACTGCTCGCTGGTCATGTTGCCATGCACCGGTGGACGGCTGCCTACCTCAAACGCTGGCCCGATCGGCGGCGGAACTGTCCGGCGTTTTGAGGTCGGCGGTCTTGGCTTCGGTCGGCTCGTGAGCGGGCGGCTCGAACTTGGGGGCGGTCGCCTCCTCGTAGTCGTCGATCGAATTGTGGTGCGACACCCGGGCCGGCGCGGACGATGCGTTGACCGCGCCGTCGACCTCGTTCTTGATGTCGGCCATGCCCTTCTTGAATTCGACGATGCTCTTGCCCAACGAGCGGCCCACCTCGGGCAAGCGCTTGCCGAACAGCAGCACGGCAATCACGCCCACGATCGCCAATTCCATGGGTCCCAAACCAAACATCACTGCACCTCGTTTTCTGGAGCGACTTGGCTCTTGACTTCGCCGAATCTCAGGCGGATCTTGCGTGCGTTCGAGACGCGGCCCGCGGTGAGTTCGGCACGATCGTTGCTTTAGGTTCTCGTTTGTTGAATCGTAAGACTGCTCGCAGAACGCCAATGACTCCGACTATTGCAGCCACGGGGAAACCGACCAGCATGAGGGAGATCAGATAGCAACCCGCGAAATCCACCAACGTCATGTGTCCCATCGAAGGCACCTCGAATCGTGCCACGCTACTGGTCGCGCGCGACCCTCGGCCCAGGACGCCGTAACCGCCAGGAGTCTAATCCCCCTCAGCCCGTAAACTTATTCCCAAAGCATCGACGCCACGCTCGCTCCGCGGGCGTTACTTGGTCTTGTTGATACCCTCTTTGTCCTGATCCTCGATGCCCTGCATCCCTTTCTTGAACTCGACAAGCCCCTGCCCGGCTGAGCGCATGACGCTGGGCAGCCGGTTGCCGAACAGCAACAGCACGACCAGCGCAACAATGAACACTTCCAGCGGCCCGATGAAGCCCAGCAACATGGCAATACTCGTAAAGGCGGGAATGGGCGGCCGAACGCAAGGGCCACCGCAGGGGTTCGACGCCACGGCCGCAGCGGTGCGCCGGCATGCCAAATCATTGGGGACGGCTAGGACACCGCTACCATCAATTCTACTGGCGGGAGTAGAGGTGTCAAACAGGCGAATGCCGCCGCCGCGGGCAGCAGTGCAAGGGTTAAGTCCAGTTATGCCGGTTACTTCTGTTGCCGGCTGCGGCCCGCCGCTTCGACGTAAAAGGGCAGAAACCGATAGTAGACTTCCAAGCACAAAGTGCCCAAAGCGGTGCTGTAGGCCCGGCCGCCGTAGGCCCCCCAGATCGGATCGGGATCCCAACTGCCGGCTTTGTCTCCCTCGGTGCGCTGACTGCCGATGAGCGTGGTTTGCAGCGCCTTGTTCCACTTCTGCCAGTGCTCGTCCTGGAGCTGATACATGCCCAGCGTGGCGTAGTACCAATAATAAAAGTTGGGCTCGCGCTCGCCCGGCAGTTCCTCAAGCAGAAACGTGCCGGCTTCGCCGCCGGCCGGGTTCGAGCGGGCCATTCCCAAAAACTGCCGGCAGACCAAGGCTTCGGCGGTCATCGTGCGCGATGGCTTATGGCCCGGCCGGTAGCTGGACAGTCCCCCCTGTTTGCCGCTGGCCACGCTGCCCAGATAACGGATCATGCCGGAGCGGGTCTCGGGCGGAATGGCGATTCCGGCCAGTTCGGCGCTTTTGAGCGCCATGAACTGCCAACCCAACTGGCTGGTGTCGCCAGCCTCGCCCGGCTGATAGCGCCAACCGCCGGTCGTGCCGTGCTGGGCGGAGAGCGTATAGCCGATGGCGCGGCGGACGGGCTTTTGCAAACGGTCGTCATGAGTCATCGCGTACGCTTCGCTCATGGCGAATGACGCCATGGCGTGGCAATACATTTTTTCATACAGCGTGGCATTGCCCCCCAGGTTGCCGTCGGCGGCCTGGACGCTCAGCAGATACTCCAATCCGCGCCGCACCGACTCGCGGTGCTCGCCTTCCAGGTGAGTATGCCCCGAGGCCAGCAGCGCCAACAGCGCCAGGCCGGTGATGCCGGTATCGGCCCGCGTGCCGGCGCCGCGCCGTTCGTGACCATCGATGGCGGCCTCGCGTCCGGCTTCCAGGCGCTGGCCGTCCCAGCGGCCGTCGCCGCTTTGATGCATGACCAGCCAGCGCAGGGCGGCCACCACGGCGGCTTCGGTCTCGCGCGTGCCGCCATGCGCCACGGCTTCGCTGGTGTGATCGGATGCAACGCGGAGTTGGTAAATCGAGGGGATTTGGTCGGCCGTGGCCGCAGCGCGGCTGGGCGGGGCAGCGCCGATCGAAGCGATCGTGGGGCCGACCGGCACGCCCACGCCGGCCGACAGTGCCGGCTCCGTGCCCAGCGGAATCGTGGCCGGGGTCAGACGCCCCGGCGGATCGGATCGGCCTGCGGTTGTTGCTGCGCCGGCGCTGGAGTCGGCCGAATCGGCGGCAATTGCCGCTGGAGCCGTGCGACCCTTTGCGCTGGCGGTGGTTGGCTCGGCCTCGGGCGGCCGAGCCGAGAGCGGATCGAGCGCGCCGGCGGCCGGCTCAAGCGAAGCGCGGGCGGGCGGGCCGTCGGCGTTGTCGGGCGTAGGATCGCTTGCCCGGGCCGGTTCCGGCGTGGCCGGTTCGCTCCCCTGGCTGCGGTTCGCTTGCGGGGCTTCGATGGCCGCGGCCGGTTTTTTCCCCACCACAGCGACCGCGGAATGAACTGCGAGCGAAACATCTGCCACGGCCGCCGGCAGCGCCCCGGCCGGTGGCGCTTGGCGGCGCGTCGGCGCGACGTCGAGCTGCGGCGCCTCGGCCGGCAGCGAACTGAGGTCGCTCGGCAATTGATTGGCAAGGTTTTCGGGGGAGGAAATGGGGAGTTGCTGCCAGGGCCGCAGTTCGGTCTCGGCGGCGCTTTGGCCGTCGTCGGGGCCCGAGTTCACCAGCGCCACGCGAAGCGGTCCGCCGTCGCCGGGCCCGACCGCCTCGTTCACGATATTGACGGTGGTGGTGTAGACGCCCAGCAACAGATGGGCCAACAGCGACAACACAATGCACTTGCGCAGCGGGTGCGATTGACCCCAGCGAGTGCGCATGAGCACCAACAGCGAAATGGTCAGTCCGACCAGTCCGGCCCAAACCACGAGGCGCACCAGCGGCGCGTCGAACTGCAGGGCGAGCAGCGGATAGGCGCTGACGCTGAGCATTCGTGCGTTCCGTTGCTGCCAGGCGGACCGAGATTCCCAAATCGGCAATGCCTGCCTGGCGGCAAGCATTGAGCACTCCGGCGACCTGCGCCAGCGGCGTGCTGCCGTCGCCGCGCACCAGAACGCCGAGGCGATGATATTGTTCGCGGGCAGCGGAAAGCCGGGCGGTGAGCTGCTGGAGCGAAACGGTCTGGTGATCGAGTTCGATCAGGCCGTCGCGATAGATGTTGACCAGTTTCTTATCGGGGGGCGCGGTCAGCGCGCCGTTTTTGTCGACGCGGGGCAATTCGAGTTCGATCTGGCGCTCCGACTCGACGAACTTCGTGCCGACCATGAAAAAAATGATCAGCAGGAACAGCACGTCGATCATCGACGTCAAGTTCAAGGGAGGAATCTCTTCCAGCGGAGTTATTTTGATCGGCATGGCGGTGCGAATGTAAATTGGAACAAACAAGGAAGTGAACCACAGAGGCACGGAGACACGGAGCAGAACGAGGAGCCTTAGTTACGAGAAGCACGAGGAGAACCAGTTATCACGCGGACGCGCGGAGACGCGGAGAAGTTTGCAAAAAGAACAGCCCACCGTGACCGGAGCCTCAGTCTTCTTCGTCATTTGCTTGCCTTGACCTCTCTGTGTCTTTGTGCCTTTGTGGTTCCTTTTCCTTTATTTCGTCAATCACGCCGCGGCCGGACGGCTCTTGCCGCGCGCGCCTTTGGCGTCCTGAAGCGCTTCGGCCGAGATCAGCTGCACGAGCTCCTGCCCCAGGGCATCGATATCCAAGAGCAGCCGATCGACGCGGCTGACGAACAGCAGGTAAATGCAAAGTGCCGGGATGGCGATCGACAAGCCGGCCGCGGTCGTCAGCAGGGCTTCGCTGATTCCGCCGGCGAGCAGTTCGGTCCGTCCCATCGCGTCGGCGGTAGAAATGTCGTTGAATAGGCGGATCATGCCGAACACCGTGCCCAGCAGGCCCAATAGCGGACCGAGGGTGGCGATGGCGTTGAACAAACGCAGGTAGCGCCGCAGTCCGTGGCCGACGCGTTCGCCCGCGTCGATGATCGCTTGCTCGACTTCCACCGACGAGCGGCCCCACTTGCGTACCGCTCCGGCAAAGACCTCCGACACCGGGCTTTGGCTTTCCTGGCACAAGTCCAGGGCCTGGTCGCGGTCGAGTTTGCCCTCGCGCAGCTGGTGCAGAAAGCGCTTCACGAACGGGGCCGGAATGACCCGGCCGCGGCGCAGCGCGATCGCCCGCTCGAACACGAACACCAGCATGATGAACGAGCACAGAAAGATCGGCCCCATCAGCAGGCCGCCTTGCCGCATGATGTCGAACAGGTTCTTGCCGCCGACCAGGGGTTGTTTAGGCGGAGTTGCGGGCACGTCGATATCGGCCGCGGCGCCGGCGCCAGGCAGGCCGGCGTCGGCTTGTGCCGGGGCGGTTCGGCTGGTGGCGGCCAGCAGCAGGCCGGCGCCGAGCGCAAGCACAATCGGGCGCGGCAACATGCGGGATTCCGACATCGGCGTTTCCTTGGTGAGAGTATTCATCGGGGGTCTTGGTATGTAGAGAACGTCGGGTACGATATCGATCCGATTGGCAGTCCCAGGCCGCACGATGGCCGCTCTCGCGACTAACTTCGTTTTCCGGTGGACCGCTGTTGGGCCACGCTGAGGCGGCGCTTGGCCTCGTCGGTGAATTCGGTTTCGGGATAGGTTTGAATCAAACGCACATACGTGTCGACGGCTTCCTTCCAGCGGCCGGCGATCTCCAGGCACTTGCCGGCTTGCAGCAGCGCACCGGCCTGCCACTTGGGATACGCGTAGAGGATTTCGACCCGCAAGTAAGCGGCAATTGCGGCATCGTACTGCTCCTGGTGAAAATACGTTTCGCCGATCATCCACTGTGCCATGGCGGCCGTTTCGGTTTTGCCGCCCTGCGGGGAGCGCAGCACTTTGGTATACGCTTCGCGGGCTTCGGAGAACTCAGCCTGGCTGGCCAGCGCCCGGCCGATGACGTAGTCGGCTTCGTATTGCTGGTCGAATTCGGGAAAGCGCCGCGAGATGCCCTGCGCGACCGCCAAGGCTTCGGTCCAGCGACCGAGTTGGGCCAGCGACTGGGCGTGCCGCAGCGGCACCATCGCCAGCCATTTTTCGGTCCGGCCCGCCCAGTCGCGATCCAAAGCCGAAAATTCGCCGCCGGCCCGCTCAAACTCTTTCTGCCGGTAGCTGGCCTCGGCCATCCAATACTGAGCCGTCACGACCAGCGGGCTGTCGGTAAAATCTCGCACCAGCCGTTCGAGCGGACCACGGACCTCGTCCCACTGGCTGCGTTCGATGGCCAGGCGTCCTTGCAGAAAAAGCGCGTGCGGCAGAATCTGGGCGGGCGGGTCGACCGCGAGAATGTCGCGCAACAGTGACGCGCATTGATCGTAGTTTTTCATCGTCAGCTCGCGCTGGGCCAGTCGATAGGCCGCGTCGGCCGCCAACGGACTGGTGGGCCAATCGCGCCGCAAGCGCTCCCGCATCAGCGATGCCTCATCGGGCCGCTTGAGTTCGTCGAGCACCTGCGACCACTGGAAAAGCAGCGCATCGTACTGGGCCACCGGCGGCCGCTCTTCCGACAGCCGCCGATAGAGCGACTCGGCCCCTTCGAAGCGCGCCAGCCGCTGTTGCAAGCGGCGCCGCTTTCCACAGAGCCTCTGTGAGCTGCCGGCTGCTTGGATATTTCTCGATCACCAGTTCGTACATCGCCAGCGCCGGATCGGCCTGATCGAGTTTTTCCAGGGCCTGCCCGCGAACCAGCGCCGCCTCGGCCGCCAGCGGGTCCCCCGGATGTTCCTTGAGCAAGCGGTCGAACGTGGCCGCCGAGCCCGCGGTGTCGGCGGACTGGAACTGGCACCAGGCGAGCCCGGAGAGTCCTTTGGCCACATATTCCGGGGCATTGTCCGCTTTGGTGAGCGCGGTGAACAAATCGGCTGCCCAGAAAGCGTCTTGTCCAAACGCGGCCTCGGCCAATTGGTAGGTGGTCGAGTTCCACAGTTCCGTCGCGGGCTGGCTGCTCTGGAACGCGGCGTAGGCTGTCTTTGCCTCGGGCATGCGGTCGGCGTGCGCGTAGCAGATTGCCAGCGCCGCGCGGGCTTGCATGACCCGGGTCGGATTGGTGGCTCCGGTCTCGACGGCCGCGAGCGGCTGGATCGCCGCGGCCCAGCGCCGGTCGGCGGCCAGCACCATGCCCAGCCAGTAACGCGGTTCGAGGGCGTCGGCATCGTGCTCGACGAGCCGGTTGAAGCAGGTCTCGGCGTCGGAGTAGCGCCGCAGCTTGTACAGGGCCCAGCCCCGCTCCAGCAGCGATTTTTCGCCATGCGGACTTGCAGCCGCTGCGCCGTCGAAGGGCGCCAGCACCTGGAGGGCCGCGTCGTAATCGCCGGCGGCGTTTTCGAGCGCGGCCAGTTGTAGTCGGGCTTGTTCGGCCAAGGGGTCTTGGCCGGCTGCCAAGTCGACAAGCTTCGCCGCGCGTCGTCGAGCTGGCCGAGCGCCTCGTCCGACTTGGCCAGGCCCAGCCGGCACTCGCCGGCCAGCGCACCGTGCGGATAGTCCTCGAGCGCCTTGGCGAACAAGTCGCGGGCCTGCTGGGCGCCCTGCTCCTCGAGCTGCAACTCGGCCAAGTAAGGCAGCGCGTACTCGTTGAGGTCGTCGGCAGGATACTTGGCGTGAAATTCGTCGAGCAGCACCCGGGCTCGTTTGTGCTCGCCCGAGACGTACGCCGCTTCGGCGCGGCGAAACATGGCCTGGCGGGCGAAGTGGCTTTTCGGATGGCGCTCCAGCAGTTGCTCGAACCGCGCCTGGGCATCGTCCAAGCGGCCCAACTGAACGAGCGCCTCGCCGCTGAAGAACAGGGCCTGCGCGCCCCGGGCATGTTCCGGATAGTCGCGCAAGAATGTTTGGAACTCGTCGACCGCCATTTGCCACCGGGCCTGCGAGTAGTGCCCGGCCGCAACGGCATATTGATCCAGCGCATCCTCCGCGCTCGACTGCGCAGCCGCCAGCAAGGCCACGAGCAGCACCGTCGGAAAATGGCGCAAAGCGAACGACATGGCATGGCGCTTGGAAGTGGCGGATGAGAACGGGTCGCAATAGTACCGCTATCCCATCGCGGCGGACAAGGCGTCTCTTGCGCTGGCCGGCAAGGCCGACAGCAATAAAACCACGGGTGGCGGACCACGCGTGGCTTCGATTGCTAGCAATAGACTTCCGCGGCGGACGCGCACCACGCTTCTGCGCGTGGCTGGCCTAGTAGTTGCTCGTCGGTCCGGTGTCGACGTTGCCGACCATGTGGAAGTGGTTGTGATCGACGTAGACGACTTCTTGCGAATCTTCGTCGCGGAGTGTGTGCGGTAGCGGCCAGCCGACCCGCGTCACTTCGGAGTAGTAAATCGTGCACTTATAGTGGGCATGGTGGAGCTGAGCTGGTCCGATCAGCGGATAAACCCGCGGCGGATCAACATAGTCGGAGATTTTCTCCTTCACGATGCGGACGTTGTTCCGCTGAATTTCGTGCAGGAAGGGCAAACCGCCCTGCTGCGGTAAGGCCTGCTCGAAGGCACGCATCACTTCGTCATCGCTCGGCGGATCGAGTGCTGTGGCCGGTCCGCCGGAGGTCAACGGTCCAAGCACCGGCACCCGGTCGTAGCGCTCCTTGATCCAGAACTCATCCTCTTTCTTCTTTTGAAAGTAGGGGCTGACCGGAATCGGAACGGCAAACGGTCCCAGGTACGGACCGTGAGCGGTGCAGCCGCCCCCCGCGATCAGGGCGACACCCAGCAATCCGACCACGGGCACGACCATCGACTTATGCGACATGGAATCAATCCTCGACTGAAGTTTCCAGCGACAACCTCTTTATCGAGTTAAGCTGGAACGAACTTGCGGATTTTTCCGACTTTGACGGAAAAAGTGGCCGCGGAGGTTCGCCGTCCGCTGCTTGGCTGCCACGCTGATAGCACACCCGCACACCACGCAAGCGGCCACGCGAACTCCCTTGCCACTCGCCGCTTAGCACCGCTCATTCGTCAACCATCGCGGGCCGCATGTGGCTGCTAGCCACGGGTTCGAATACCTGGGCAAAAAAACCCGCCGATCGATTCGATCGGCGGGCTGTCGGGCACTTGAAGTCTGCTGTCATCGTTAGTGGCAGCCACGATCGTCGAAGTCGAGGAACCACCAGCCGTCATCCCATTCCAAGCTCACCTTGCGCCAACCGAGCGGCACTTGCGGATAGGGATAGAACGGACCGATGTACGGCCAGGCCGAAGCGGAATACTGCTTGGGATAGGTCACCGCGGCATAATTCGGATACGCGGCGTAGCTCGGCCACGCACAGTTCGGCATGTTGGGCTGATCGTAGGCGGCCGGCGGTGGGCTGTTGCCCGGGCCGGGGACGTAGGCCGGCAGCGGACGGCCGCCACCGGGACCTTGGGCCATGCCGCCAGGAACCTGAGCCGCACTAGCGGGCATCACGCCCCCTTGCGGCGGTAATTGGCGATAGCCGGTCGGAATGGCCGCACCGGCGGAAGGCGCCGTGGCAATCGGCGCCGCTGGCTGCTGGGCGGTGGCCAACTGAACCTTGGATTTCAGACCGCCTTCGTTCTTGCGAATCGCCTTGGGCGCCGGAGGCGAGACGACGGTCATGTTGTTGATGATTTGGTTCACGCCTTCGATGTCGCTAACCACTTCCAGGGCGGCAGCCATTTGCTCTTTGTTCGCTACGCGACCGGCCAGCCACACGTTGCCGTCCTTGTATTTCACCCCCAGGCTGTAATTCTGCATTTTCCCGCTGTCGCGGAGGATCGCGGCAATCTGCTGTGCCGAGTCGCGGTCCTCCTGGTCCCCTGCCGACGCGCCGTTGGGCGTCAACGTGGCCATGGCTAGCAATGCCAAGCCGTAGATCTGTCGTCGCATGCTCCCCTCCTGGTTAATGCAAACGCCTGGTCACTGGGACCGGCTCTAAAAATCTGTTTTGCTCGCAACCAATCACCGTGAGCGGGCTGGGCGGCGGAGCGGGCAATCCCTTGGGCAACCATGCAGGCCGAGGTAAGTGCCTGACTATAGATGTCGGTTGCCGGTTGTACCGGAGGGGAGCTTTTTTCCGATTTTGCCGCTGTTTCGGATCGATCCGCCGCTAGCAGCCGATCGAAAATAGCGGTACCGCCGCCGCGCAGTGATGCTCGTCCCGCCGGCCACCGCTTCGGCGCGTGGAACTAGCCATCCATTTTCAATTCGGCTAGCGTCAAGCGGTTTCGGCCTTGGACTCGGTGCCGACGTCCCACACTGCGCCGATAATCATCAGTGCTAGCGTGGCGGCCGAGAATAGCCAGCTGGTGGCACTGATGCCCATCGAGACAACACTCGTCAGGCCGACGAGGGTCAAACAGCTCAAAAACAACCATTGGCACGGCCGTTGGCCCGGGCCGCCGGCACTGCGCCGCGCTAGCCAGGCACTGAGCAATCCGGCGACTTGCACCGCGACGACGATCCAAAACACGACTTGCAAATCGAATTGTTGCGCAAAAGGCACGTGAGACTCCATTCTCGACGGTGGCCCGGGCTTAATAGCACTCGACTTGGCTCGCCAAAAAAGCGCCGGAGGAACGCAATTGGCAGCACACGCCGATCCCTGTGCGAGTAACGTGCCATACCGCGGCAAAGTCTGCAATCCCAATCTGCCTCGCACCCATTATCTGCCGTGCGGCACAGGAGTAAGAAAGGGCGTACGACCTCGTGGCGGCCACTCAATATGTGGTCCGGCGAAATGTAAACGTTACAACCAGGCAGAACAGTCCACTCGAGTTGCGCAGCATCCGTCAGCGCCGGACAAAAACGAGAGCCGCGGACGGCCCCCCTAGGACGTCCGCGGCTCGAAATTTATTGAATCCACTTTCGCCTGGGCTGCTTAGGGCTTGCCGGCGTCAGGTCGTCGGGCGACCGACCGCGCCTTGAGCATGCCTTTCAATTCGTCGTCCAGTCCGATCGCGTGCACACTCCGATCGACCACCTTGCCGTCCTTGTCGACCAGAATCATGGTGGGTAGCGTGAGAATTCCCATTTCGTTGGCAAGCCGGTTGTTCAATCCGCCGTCTTCCCAAAGGTTGGGCCAGGGCAGGGGGTTGTTGCGGAGATAGTTTTCGAGCGCCTGCGCGGTCATTATCCAGGCTCACGCCGATGACCACAAAGTTTTCCGGCCCGTATTTGCCGACCATCTTTTCGATCGCCGGCAGATCCATTTTGCAGGCGTCGATGTCGCTCGACCAGTAGTGGATCAACACCACTGCCTTGCCTTTGGCGGCGGCCAGGTCGACCGCACGACCGCCCAGGCTCTTGCCTTTGAGCGGGATGGTCCGGCCGACGGATTCCAGCCGTCGCACGGCCCCTTCCGACTTGTTGGCCGCGGCCGTTTTGGAAAAGCTCTGCTTGACGCGTTCATACCACTTGAGGGCGTTCTTGTCGTCGCCCGAAAGCTCCTGGCCCATGGCCAACTG
Source organism: uncultured Planctomycetaceae bacterium (assembly GCA_963793635.1). GTDB lineage: Bacteria > Planctomycetota > Planctomycetia > Pirellulales > PALSA-1355 > CAWCAX01. The sequence goes on along the minus strand of CAWCAX010000004.1, from coordinate 124,437 downwards.
CAGCATCGCTTCGGCCGAATCGACGCTGGTCGGATGCTGCTTGACGAACTCTTCCAGGTCTGCGAGCCACTTTTCCTGGACCTTGGCGTAATCTTCCCCTTTCGACAATGCCTGGCTATAGGCGGCCGTCAGCAGGCGGAACTGCACGAACGCGGCCAACTCTTTGTCTTCCTGAGCTGCCACCTCTTCCAGCAGCGTCTTGAGTCGCTCGATGCCCTCGGGATAAGTGCCGACCTGAGCGGCCGAGCTGAGCACGTCGGCCAATTGACGGTACCAACCGGCGCGGTCCTCGCCCGGCTTGGCCTCTTCGGCCAGATCTTTCAGGATGTCGCACTTCTGCTTGATCTGCTCCAAGGTCGGCGACGGCAATTTATCCAGGTCGCTGAGTCGGTCCATCCAATCCCGAGCTTTTTCACTGGGACCGTCGGAACTTGCGACAGCGCGTCGGTCGCTCTTGTCAACGTGCGGCCCCAAGGCGATCAGCGGTACGGCTGCCTCGGTGGGCAAATCGATCAGCTTCCAGGTATTTTCGATCTTGATCAGGTTGGCAATCGGCAACTGGCCGGTCTTGCCGTCGGTATCGACCATGGCGGCGACGTTTTCGTAAGCCGTGATGTCGGCGGTCGAATCGTCGGTGCCTTGCGGAATCGTGCCGGGGCGGCCACCGCCGAAATAGACCCACGTGGATTGCCGATTGATGACTTTTTGGCTGCGTGCGAACTGCTCGAAGCCGGCCGCGGCCGCGGCGGCCCGTTTCTGGGCTTCTTCCAACTTGGCAGGGCCAAGGCCCAGCGCGTCGAGCTCTCCCGCATTGACCAGCAAGCGCTCGAAGCGCGGCCGATCGTGATCGCGAATTGCAGCGACCAGTTCGGAGGAAACCTCTTCAGGCGAGATGACTTCCCAGGTGTCGATGACGCGGTCTTCGTTCTTGTCGGTTCCCAAACGGGTGCCAGCGGTATTGAGCCAGCGGCACTGATCGGCCTTTCCGTTGTGGTTGCTGTCGATGTCGCGGTAGATTTCGACGCCGTCCTTGAAATAGCTCCACTGGTCGACCCGGTTGTCGCCGTCGGTATCAATGAAATTGCGGATCATCTGCCCCTTGGAATTTCGCAATACCCAGCCCGTCTTGCCGGCGGATTTCTCCGCTTTCATCGTGCATTTTTCGATTTCATCGGCCGCCGGCTGGTCGCAATCGACGTCCTTCTGTAGCGGCTTGATGCCCAGGGCTTGCGACACCGTGGGACTGTTGCGGGCAGTGGCCAGTTCGGCCAGCGCTGTGCCGGCCGAGACGTACGACAGAACAAAACCGGTCAATAACAGGTGTTTGCACATGGGAATCACCATGGAGCAACTTTCCTTGCCTAAAAGCGTAATGAACAGGGGCCGCCGATACCGCTCGCGCGGCGTTTGACTTTTTTCGTGCGCGAAGCCAGCGAACATGATCCAATTGAATCGATTTTTCCAGTTCCGCAAGATGGCGTTTTGCGCTAGCGGGCCGCTGAGAACCGCGCCAAAGAGGCCTGCTCTCCCCATCCACGATCGAGCCGGCCACTCCCAGGGGCCCCGCTTTGCTTGCGTCCGCCCACAGTTCGACGGCGCGGTTATACTTCGACAGTCGGCGACCGAATTGACAGCCAGCCCGTGGTACCTAAAATACGCTATTCTCCACCGGGCGTAACCTGTACCCTGGCGCACTGGGCGGGTGGCAACTCTGCAAGAAAAAAATGCACACAAACCGCCGGTAGCTGAAAAATTCATGCCGTCGGTCGCTGCAACCCTAAGTCTGGTCGCCGTATAGGGCGCGGCCAAAACGTATAGGGCGCATAGCTCAGTTGGTTAGAGCGCGTCCCTGATAAGGACGAGGTCTCAAGTTCGAATCTTGATGCGCCACTTTTTCGCCAAGGCGGTAGACCGCCACAATCGACAGGCCGCCGCCAGAGATATGGCCGCACCACCCGCTGGATGGGGATGTAGCTCAATTGATAGAGCACTGCGTTTGCAACGCAGGGGTTACGGGTTTGAGTCCCGTCATCTCCACTTAAAAGCCCGGCTTCGACCGGGCTTTTTTTTGTCCCTCTGGTTCAAAGCGGTCCCGAGCCCGCAGCACTCGCAAATCGCGATTGCGCCGTAGCACACCCGCGGCGGCGGCCACAGGCCCTGCCGCTTTGGGCGGGGCGCATCATTACGCCCCGCCCCGCTTGCTCAGCGAACTGCCCAGGAGACGAAGGGATCGGCTCCCAGGAAGTACGGCCGCACGAAGCAATCTGGGGCGGCTTCGTCGGCCGTGCCGATGTTCCTGATCCTGCCCTGCGGACTTCGGGCAAAATCATCCATCTGAGGGCATTCGCGGTTACAAGCCATGGGATCGGCGGTACACGATGCATGCACGGGCCGTCCCGGCTTGTTCAAACAATGATCGGCGATTTCAGGCTCTGGCTGTAGCCAGAGTGCTGGCTTGCCAAAAGTCAAAAGCAATGCGCTTGATCTGGCCGCAGATTGGCGCCCTGCCGGATGAAATGCGCCCCTAGGCCGCGTACTTTACACGGAAAATGTCCATTTTGGTCGATTTTGCGCGTTAAATTGGCTATCCGTTTGGGCTAACAATATGCTGAGAGGACAATACCGCTTGGTACGCAGCGCACGCACGGCGTTGGTTTTGGGCGATTTGTCGACCCAGGGCATGTATTCGTCTGAACTTTGGCGGATCAGGCAATGACGGAAAAGCCCCCATCCGATCCCATTTCCACCGCTGTCAACCAGCTTGACATCGGGGCACAGGCAGCTCGCTTCGTGCGCTTGCTCTCCGGCTGCGAGCGGCGGCTTTTCAGCTATGTGCTGGCCTTGGTCGGCAACCTGGCCGACGCCGACGAGATTGTGCAGGAGACTAACCTCCGGCTCTGGCAACAATTTGGCGAATTCCGCTCTGAGGCCGACTTTGGAAGTTGGGCCTGCACGATTGCTCACTATCAGGTGCTGACTTTCCGGAAACGGTCGGGGCACGGCAGGCTGCAGTTGAGCGACGCCTTTTTCTCCAAAGTATCGGCGGAAATAGCCCGCCGCACCGACGAACTGGACGCACGCCAGCACGCACTGGGGGATTGTTTGGATCGACTGAGGACTTCCGACCGCGAGTTCGTGCTGAAGTGCTACAGCGGCCAGGCGACGATCGAGCAGATCGCGGCCAATGTCGGTCGATCCGCGGCGGGCGCCTACCAGTCCTTGTGGCGAATTCGCAACAACCTCAGGCGCTGCATCGAACAGCGTTTGCAAATGCAAGGGGGGCACTCGTGAGCCCTTCCCACGATCCGATTGCGACCCCTGACGATCTGGAACGTCGCATTTACGAACTGACCACGCGCCGGCTGTGCGGCGACCTGGCTGCGGCCGATTTCGATCAGCTCGATCGGCTGGTGTGTGACAACCCGAGTGCCTGCACGTTGTTCGTCACGGCCATGGTCGAGACTGCGGCCCTGCATTATCACACTGGCAGTGGGCAGACCGGCGTCGGCCACCGCGGCAGCGGGCACCGTTTCGCAGAAACGCTACGCACGGCCGACATGCTGGAGGCGATTTCCGGCGGCGAACCATCGAGGACCAGATTGCCCGGGCTCGGCTTCCTGGAAGACAGCCTTCGCGGCGCGTTTCCCGGCGGTCTGCCCTTCTCGCCGACGCTGTTTTTGTTGGCGGTCTTGCTGGCCTCGGCTTCGTGGATGGCGATGGCGGTGTGGGTTATTCCCTGGTGGCGGCGCGAGGCTCAGACGGTTGATGCCCAGCTGTTGCCTGAGCCGGCCTCCTTGGCCCGGCTTACGGCCTCGCTGAATTGCCGCTGGCAGATGCCGGCACGGCCGCGCCGCGGGGCGGACCTTGGCAACGAGATGTTGGAAATTACCTCCGGCACTGCCGAGCTGACTTTGTCCGGCGGAACGCGAGTCATGGTCGAAGGGCCCGCCAGACTCAAGGCCGAGTCGCCCGGTCGGTTGCGGCTCGACCAGGGGCGGCTGATGGCCAACGTGCCGGAGCAAGCGATCGGCTTTACGGTCGAGACTCCTTCGGCCGCAGTGATCGACCTGGGCACAGAGTTTGGCGTCGACGTGGACCGCTCTGGCCGAACCGAAGTTCACACGTTGCGCGGTCGCGTGGCGGTCCATCCGCTCGCCGCCGGTGCAGAGAACTCCCGCGGTGTGACGGTCAGCGCCGGCCAGGCGGTTCGCATCAGCGCGGCGGGCGTTCAGCTCTCGACGATCCCGTTTGACGGGGCAAATTTCGTACGCGTGAGTGGCTCGACATCGGTCGTTTCTCCCCTGGAGTCGGCCGTCCCCGCCGACGCCGAGGCTGAGTTTGCCGGTACCATCTGGCTCGGAAACTTGTTCGACGACCCGCGCCATGCACCGCTCCGCGCGGCGATGCGCAGCGACACGTTTCGCGCCATCGCCGAAGTCGACGATCTGGGAATCGATCGAGTGTTGTACGCGGGCGATGCTGTGAAGCAAATCTGTCCTGGCGTCCGCTTCGATTTCGCGAACCTGGGCTGGGAGGATCTGCAATTCGGCCAGATCTCGAACGGCACCTGGTCCGACCTGACCGGCAATCAGGGTGGCTTGGAACTGCGGGGGGCCATTCGCACTCGCGGCGAGCGGACGCCGGACGATCCCGCCGTGAGCGAAGAGGGAATCGGCAGCCACGCCAACTCGTTAATCACTTTCGACCTGGCCGAGATTCGGGCGGCAGGCAAGCTTCAGGCCCGCGGACTGCGATTCGTTTGCGATCGAGCCGGCCTCAACGACAGCGCTTTTGCGGCCGTGGCCGGCTCGGCGCATGTCTTGGTGCTGGCTAGTGATCGGCAAGCGGTTCTGGCGGCCGTGCTGGATGGACAGCCGGCCCAGTTGGTGCAGCATGCGGGCATTTGGTCGATTCGCTCGGCCGTCGGCGCGCTGCTGCGCGGCGACGGACGTTTTGTCGCGGTGCGGCTGGCGATTCCGCCGCAAGCCCGGTATCTGACGCTCGCCGCGTCAAGCGCCGGCGATGGCAACGGGTTCGATCAGGCGGTTTGGAGCGGTGCGCGGTTGGAGGTTAAGTAGAGACGCCTTGGCTCGGGCATCCTCGCTGAATAATCGGTTTAGGCGGCATTTCGATTTCGTTCATTTCGCGGTTCTGTGACATTTCGGTCCCTGGTTTATCGGGACCGGCCGTTGGACAGCCATTCACCGAGAAAAGGCTCGCATGAATAGCTGGCAGGCAACAGTGGCGGCTGTAACTAATTGGATTCTCATTTCACTCGGGAGACACTCTCATGCGACGTTCAATTCTGGCGGTTGGTGGCGGTTCGCTGGTGAAGACCCAGGTCTGTTGCTTGTCGGCAATCTTGGCGCATGTGCATTGGCGGTACAGCGTACTCGTCGTCGATTCCGGTCGGCAATAACTTGTTTGAGAACCCGATGCAACCGGATGGGGTCACAGCAGTGGCGTCGCAATATCTTCCCTTTGGATCGCCCCCCTCCTGGACTTTCGTCGACCCTGATTCGCCGGCCTTTGGCGTATACAATCCGTACAACGAGTACAGCCGCGCGGCGAATGCCAACCTGCCGGGCACGGCGGACAGCACCCAGTACGCATTTGCGAATTTAACGACGCTTGGTCATTCCGCTACCTTCACCTACAGCGGAGCCAGCCTGGGGAACTTCGTGGCTGGCGACACCTATACGCTGACGGTGGCCATCGGCGATACGCTGGGCGACACGTCTCCAACCTACAGCGTTTCGTTGTTGTCCAATGGCTCGCCCGTCGGAACGGCGGGAACGGGAACCGCGACGGCTGGGATCTTTACCGACCTGTCCGAAACATTCACCGCAACGGCACTCCAGAACGGTCAAACGATCGGGATTCTTCTTACCGGCACTGACAACATTGGCGGATTCGAGCAGCCTAACTTGACGAACGTGCGGCTGAGCGTGGTCACCCCTGAGCCTTCGTCGGCGCTATTGCTGACTTTGGCCGGCGTGGGACTGGTATTTTGGAGTCGCCGACGTCGCGGCCAACGGTAACGCAAAAGACCCGGCCGATTCGGGTTCCTGCTGCGGTTTATCCGTCCTTCGTGAGGCCCGCGCGATGCGATTTCGCCGATCGGCGTTTACCCTGATTGAGTTATTGGTGGTGATCGCCATCATCGGCATTCTGGTTGCCTTGCTGCTGCCGGCGGTGCAAGCGGCGCGCGAGGCGGCCCGCCGATCACAATGCTCGAACAACTTGAAGCAGATCGGACTGGCGCTGCTCAACCGCGAAGCGGCGGTCAAGAAGTTCCCGCCGGGCGTGATGGCCAAGCAAAGGTTCTCGTACACCTACGACCTGGTGAATAATGGCGGCTACGAGTGGGTCTATTTTCTCGACTACATCCTGCCGCAGCTCGAAGAGACCAACTATTACAAAGCCGTCGGCGGCGAGATGTTCAACATCCAGAATCCCTGGGCCGCCCCCACAACCTGGCCGGCGCTGGCCAGCAACGTCCGTCTGGCGGAATTCCTCTGTCCCAGCGACATTACCGGCGGCGCGATGAAGAACATGCCGGCCTTCAGCGGAGCACCGGCGCAATTTCAAGTTTCGGCGAGCAACTACTTGGGTATCTTCGGCGGGCTCAACGATTACGGCAACTACGTCCTCACCGGCAATGGCGATCCGGCCGGCGACGGTCCCGTGCCCGCCGCGCCTAGTCCGACTTCTCGGGCCGTGTTCGGATATTACACCGGCACCCGCATCGCCGACATTCGCGACGGCACCAGCAGTACCATGGCGGTCGCGGAATATCTCACGGGGATCGATGCCAATGACTTTCGCGGAGGCTTCTGGACCAACCGCGCCGGCTGCCAGTTTTTGTACGTGACCCAGGGCCCAAACTCGGCCGCGGGAGACAACCTTTTGGTTTGGAACAATTACTTCTGTCCGCCCGACAACCGCTACAACCAACCGCTGCTGAATCTGCCCTGCGTCGGCGGCGCACACCGACGGCAATTTCGCCAGTCCTCGAAGCCGGCACCCTGGCGGCGTCAATACCGAGTTTTGCGACGGCAGCGTGCATTTCATCAGCGATGAAATCAACCTGACGACTTTTCAATATCTCGGCTGGATGAACGACGGTCAGTTGGTCCCAGCAGGCAGCTACTGAAGGATTTGCAGGTTGATGTCACCCATCCAGCGTTTTTTCGCCCCCCAGATTGGACTGCTATGCGCGATCGCCCTGTCCGGCTGCGGCAACTCGGGCAATCACGCCACGATCCACGGCAACGTAACGCTCGACGGCCAGCCGCTTGCCGCCGGGGCGATCCGATTCATTCCGGCTCCGGGAACCGCAGGCGTCCTGACCGGCGCCGACATCAAAGACGGCCAATACGAGATTGCGATCGCCAAGGGCCCGGCCATTGGCCGCAACCGGGTCGAAATCCAGGCCATGCGCGGCACGGGCAAGATGATCCACGACAAGATGCTGCCCTCCGATCAGATGGCCGAGGTGTTCGAGAGTGCTGTCGCACCGCGTTTCAACACGGCTTCGACGCTGGAAGTATCGGTCGAGCCCGGCGACAACCAGGCCGACTTCGAAGTGCAATCGAAATAATGCCTCGGCTACACGCGCCGGTCTCGGCGACCAACCCACGATCGAAAACTTCGAGCCGCGCGAAGAATAGTACCGCCTATCTTCCAGCCGGCGTGCGGTCATAATCAATAGCATGAAATTACTCTGTATCCCGCTGCTCTTGGCCGCCATCCAGCCCGCATTCGGCGACGGCGACGAGACTCTGTTTCGACGACAAGTTGCACCGCTGCTCGAACAGCGCTGCGTCAATTGTCATCAAGGCGAAAAGCCCAAAGGAGGCTTGTCGCTGACCACGCTCGAGGGATTGCTCGCCGGCGGCGAAAGCGGACCGGCCATTGTGCCCGGCAAGTCGAACGAAGGGCTGCTGGTCGAATATGTTTCCGGCGAAAAGCCCGAGATGCCCAAAGCCGGCGCCGCCCTCACGGCCGATCAAGTCGCGGACGTCCGGCAGTGGATCGATTCGGGCGCCGATTGGCCCGCGGGACTCGTGCTCAAGAACGCCCAGCGTGCCGACGCCAACTGGTGGGCCTTTCAGCCGATCGCGCGGCCCGATCCGCCGGCGGTGAAAAATTCGGACTGGGTGCAGAATCCGATCGATGCGTTCGTGCTGGCCCGGCTTGAATCGGCCGGCCTGGCCCCCGCGCCGCGGGCCGACAAGCTCGCGCTTTTGCGGCGTGCGACTCTCGACCTGATCGGCTTGCCGCCCACGCCGGACGAGTGCGATTCGTTCCTGGCGGACCAATCGCCCGACGCCTTTGCGCGGGTCGTCGATCGGCTGCTCTCTTCGCCCCACTATGGCGAGCGCTGGGGCCGACACTGGCTCGACGTGGTGCATTACGCCGATACGCAAGGCTTCGAAAGCGACGGGCGGCGTCCCAATGCCTGGCGTTATCGCGACTATGTGATCGATTCGCTGAATCGCGACAAGCCGTTCGATCAGTTCCTCAGGCAGCAGATTGCCGGCGACGTGCTGGAGCCGGCCAATCCGCAGGCGATCGCCGCGTTGGGTTTCTTGGGCACGGGGCCGTGGGACAAGATCGGCCACGAGTCCAAAGCGGCCGACCTGCTGCGCCGCGCGCGGTCGGACGAACTCGACGACATCGTCAACACCGTCGTCGCCACGACGCTGGGTCTCACGATCAATTGCGCCCGCTGCCACGACCACAAGTTCGATCCGCTGCCGCAGCGCGATTATTACCGCCTGGTCGGCCGTGTTCGCCGGCGTCAGGCACGGCGAGCGCGATTTGCGGCCCGTGGCCGACCAGCAGCGACGGGCGCGTACGCGACGAACTGAAATCGAATCTGGCCGAATATCAAGGCCGAACTCGGCCGCCTGGAAAACGCACCGCTCGACCTGGCCGATCTGGTGGCCGGCGGCAACGGATTTGGCAGCGGCGAGCGCGATCGCGGCATCGATCCGCGCACAGGCGAAGCCAGCGACGGGCAAGCTGGGCATCCTGCCCGGCCTGGAAAGCAACGTGTTCAGGCCGTCGCAGCTGCCGTTTATCGACGGCACGGTGATTCCCAATGCGGCCCCGCAGATCACTTCGACCGGCATCATGATCCAAACCCGGGCCACCGACGGCCAGAGTTGGGACTACATCCAAAGCGGCAAAGTCCTCTCGCAAGACACGGCCGAGATCGGACGGCGTGGACTACGCCGCGGCCCGCTCATTCGATGATCGCGCTGCACGCCAACAAGGCCCTCACGTTCGACGTCGAAGCCATCCGAAAGGCCCTGCCGGAGTACCGCTGCGCTGCGGTTTCAGTCGGTCGCGGCCTATGGCGGATTAGGAGCTGGAGCCGACGCCGACTTCGCCGTCTACGTCGATGGAAAGCTGCGCGCGGAAAAACGAAATATCAACCACGCTTCGGGCGGCACGCAGTTGGACGTTCTGATCGACGAGAGCCAGCGATTCTTGACGCTGGTGGCAACCGATGGCGGCAACGGGATTGCCTTCGATCAAATTTTCTTTGGCGATCCGCGCCTGGCTCGCCGAACCGACCGACCGGCGCCAACGCCGTCGATACAGCGGCGAAGACCGCCTTGGTCGAACAGAAGCGACCACTTGAGCAACAGCTTGCCAGTCTCGAAGCGGAAGAAAAAGTCTACGCCGTGGTGTCTCAAGCGCCGCCGGCGACTTATATTTTGATCGCGCGGCGATCCCGAATCCCCGGCCGAGGAAGTCACTCCCGGAGCCCTGTCGGTGCTCAAGCAGTTGCCGGCCGACCTGGCCGCGGCCGACTCGCCCGAGGGGCAGCGCCGCGCGGCACTGGCCCAGTGGCTCACCGACGCGGCCAATCCGCTGGTCAGGCGAGTGGCGGTCAACCGGCTGTGGCATTACCATTTTGGCGTCGGACTGGTGGCGACGCCCAGCGACTTTGGTTTCAACGGCGATCGTCCTTCGCATCCCGAGCTGTTGGACTGGCTGGCCGGCGAACTGCTCCGCCGGCAATGGTCGCTCAAGCAGTTGCACCGCACGATGATGCTCAGCAGCACGTACCGACAGTCCTGTGCGCCGAATGCCGCGGCTCGGCAAATCGACGAAGGCAACCGGCTGCTGTGGCGAATGAATCGGCGACGCTTGGAGGCCGAGGCGGTGCGCGACGCGATCCTAGCCGTCAGCGGCAAGCTGAATACGAAGGCCGGCGGCCCGGGCTTCGAAGACTTCGAGTACATCGAGAAGTACGCGCCGGTGTACCAATACGTCGTGGCCGACCGGCCCGATTTGTGGCGCCGCGCCGTCTACCGCTTCTGCGTGCGCAGTGTGCCGAACCCGTGGCTCGAGGCCCTCGATTGTCCCAATGCGTCGATCCTGGTTCCGGCCCGCAGCCGCACCACGACCGCGCTGCAAGCCCTGTCGCTGCTGAACAACCCGTTCGTGCTGCGGCAGTCCGAATATTTTGCCGATCGCGTCCGGCGCGAGGCTGCCGATCTGCCGGCCGCTCAAGTGCGACTTGCCTATCGGCTGGCATTTGCACGCGAGCCAACCGGCGAAGAGCTGGACGAGGCGACGGAATTTGTCGGCCGGCATGGATTGCCGGCACTGTGTCATCTGCTCTACAACGCCAGCGAGTTTGTGTATGTCGATTAAAATTCCCTCGTGGACCGCGCCGGGGCCGCATTCGCGCCGGCGCTGCGTATGTCACCCGGCGCGCTTTCGCGGCGCGACATGCTGTGGCAAATGGGGGGCGGGTTGGGCGGCCTGGCGCTGGCCTCGCTGCTGGCCGAGGACGGATCGCTGCTGGCCGCAGATCCAAAACGCAGCCCTTTGATGGCGCGCGAACCGCACTTTGCGCCGCGCGCCAAACGCGTCATCATGCTGTTCTGCGCCGGGGCGGTTAGCCAGGTCGACACCTACGATTACAAACCCGAGCTCGAACAGCGGCGCGGGCACCCCGTTCGATGCGACCGGCAAACTGGAATTCTTTGCGTCGAAACCGGGGAACTGTGTCCCCAGTTATTGGCCATTCCGCCAGCACGGCCAATCCGGACGCTGGCTGAGCGACCTGTTTCCCAACCTGGCCGGCTGTGTCGACGACATGGCGTTCATCTATTCGATGAAGTCGAAGAGTGCCGTGCATGCGCCGGGCATGTTCATGATGAACAGTGGTTTCATCCAACCCGGCTTTCCCTGCATGGGAGCCTGGACCGTGTATGGCCTGGGGAGCGAGACCGAGGAGCTGCCGGCGTTCGTCGTGCTGCCCGACTCGCGGGGCGTGCCCCCGGGCGGATCCGACCAACTGGAGTTCCGGTTTCTTGCCGGCCGTATTTCAGGCCACCGCGGTCCGCAGCGAGCCGGGCAAGCCGCCGATTGCCGATCTTTTTCCACCCGCGGGCACGCCGGCCGACGCCGACCCGCCCGATGCCAGGCGGTTTCTCGATCGCCTGAATGCCCGGCATGCCGAGCAGCGGCCGGGCGATACGGAACTGGAGGCCCGGATCGTGGCCTACGAGCTGGCCGCTCGGCTGCAACTGAGCGCACCGGAGGCGACCAATATCGATCGCGAGACCCCGGCCACCCGAACGCTGTATGGAGTCGACGATCCGGTGACCGGCGATTTTGGCCGGCGCTGCCTGCTTGCCCGGCGGCTGGTGGAACGCGGCGTGCGTTTCGTGCAGGTTTGGTGCGGCGCCGACAACACGGCCCCGCCGCGGGCGAATTGGGATGGCCACGAGGACATCCGCGATAACCATGGATTGCACGGCAGAATTTTCGATCAGCCGGCCGCGGCCCTGCTGAAGGACCTGAAAGCGCGCGGACTACTGGCCGACACGCTGGTGATCTGTTGTTCCGAGTTCGGCCGCGTTCCGGCAGCCGAGGGAAACGGCAAAGGCCGGGATCACAACCCGCACGCCTTCACGGTCTGGCTTGCCGGCGGCGGAATTCAAGGCGGAAGCAGTTATGGCCGCAGCGACGAACTGGGCTACTCGGTCGCCGAAGATCCGGCGTACTGCTACGATCTGCACGCCACGGCATTACACCTGCTGGGCTTGGATCACGAGCAGTTGACCTTTTATCACAACGGCATCCGGCGCCGGTTGACCGACGTGCATGGCCAGGTGCTGCGACCGTTGATCGCCGGCTAGGAAAGCGCGTTTGCCTCCTAGCGCGAGGCTAGCCGGTTTCGGACCAGCAGCAGTGCCTGGGCGGACATAGCGACTCAGGGCCTACGCCGAGGTGGCCGCAACGCCGTGAGCCGAGAGGATCTTTTCGATCGTCTTCCGCTCCAGTCGCGACAAAGCGCGCGGCGGCTCGACACAAGCGACCGACGATCCGGCGGCCAAACTGGCATCGCTGGCCGACTCGGGGTTGGCGGCACGCTCGATGCCACCGATGGCGGGCCGACGGGCGTTATACCAATTCGATTCGCCCAGATTCAAAGCGCCGGCTTTGCGCAGCGAGTCGAGTTTTACGAGCAATTGCTGGTCAATCAGTTTTTGTTTTGGTTCGCTCAAGTGATATCCCTCACAGTTTCGGCGACTAGTGAAATCGATACGTTCTACTGTACACGAATTCTTCACCGAGGGCAGCGCCGATTTACTCGCGGAGCGAACTTTGCGCGACATGCAAAACGACCGCATTCCGCCCGATCTTCCGCAGGCGGCAGGCTTTAGGATCGCCCCGCGCCGAACTCGCACAAATCGTCCGGCGCGCTCCAAATCGGCCGCTGCCATAAATGGATTGCGCGATGCCCGGATAGACCGCGAAACCGCTTCGGGACCGAAGTTTTCGGCCGCCGCCCGTTAGCCCGCCTTGCGTGCGGTGGCGCTGGCGATCTCGCCATCGCGATACACGCCGACTTCCTCGCGACCGTCGCCGTCCCAGTCGCCGACGACCGGCACGTCGCCCGCTTCGCCAAGCTGGATCACTTCGTCCTGGCCGTCGAGTTTGCCGTTGCCGTTGGAGTCGAGATAGAACACGCCGCCGCGATAGACGCCGATCTCATCGATCCCATCGCCGTTGAAGTCGCCGACGACCGGCACGTCGCCCGCTTCGCCGAATTCCGATGTCGTGTCGGCGTCGGTAAACTTGCCGTCGCCGTTGACATCCTCGTACCAGGTGCCGCCACTGAACACGGCGATGGTATCGGTGCCATCGCCGTTGAAGTCGCCGACGACCGGAATGTCGCGTGGCGTGCCGTAGTGGAAGACGTGATCGATCAGGTCGGCGCGGGTTTCGCCCTGCGCCGTCCGCCGGAGCGATCGCACTCCCATGGCCGCCTGGTCCGGTTCGGGCGGCACGTTCTTGAGCACGTCGGTGCGGTGGTTGCTCGAGTCGGGCAGCCCGGGCTCCTCGGCGATCGTGCGCGGATCGCCGGCCCAGGCCCGGCCGAAGATGCCAATGTCGTCCTTGCCGTCGCCATCCCAGTCGCCGACGACCGGCTTGTCGCCGTCGTGCCCTAGCTTGGCCCACAGGTCGCCTTCGTCCCACACGCCGTTGCCGTTGAGATCGATGAACCACTGGCCGTTCTTGAACACGCCCAGGTCCGTGACGCCGTCGCCGTTGAAGTCGCCCGCCACGGGCTTGGCACCGCGCATGCCGAACACCAACTTGCGGGCCTGTTCGCCGCGCTGCTTTTTAATGTTGGGTGCTAGCGTCCAATCGGAATCTTCCATCCCGGTCTGCCAGGCCAATTCGTCGGCTTCGGCGGCGGTCAGTTTGACCGGCGGTTCCTCCGACCCAGGCCCGCGCGGTGTGCCGGCATCGATCACGCTCAAGTGCCAAGTGAATCCGGCCACCGCGCTGGAGCCGCTGTAATATCCGGGCGGAGTCAGCGTGAGCGGCTGCGGGTTCGCGATTTGCGGCGTCGGCACCCCGGGATACATGTTGGCCACGGCCGAGGGCGGGGTCGGCGGACCCGAGGGCGGAATGTAGACGAACGGATTGGTCGCCACCACGCTGAAGTTGTTGCTCGACTGAAGTACCGCCGGCCGAAACCGTGATCTGCAATATCGCGTCCGCCGGCACCGGCACGGTCAAGCCCTGCAGAGCCGCCGGGCTGGTTTGGGTATAGGGCCCGACCACGACGCCGCCGGTCGAACCCTGCCGCGTAATGCCGTCGATATAGCCCCCGGGCCGAATCTCGAAGACCGCATAATTGCCGGCCGGCAGGCCGGCGAACGAATAATCGCCGTTGGCGTCGGTTTTGACGGTAATCGGGCTGTTCGGGATCGTAGTAGCCGGCGCAGCGCTTGCGATCCCAAGATCGGCGCACCGCTCAATCCGTCGCGCAGTTCCAAAGTGACGCCGGCAATCCGCGGATCGCCGGAGCGCAGAATACCGTCGCGCACCGCGGGCACGTCGACCGGTTGGTTGCCGATCACCGGGATCGATGGGCCGTCCTGGAATACGGTGCCCGAAATCGCCGCCGGCGGCGAAACGTAAAAGTCGTAGCACATGGCCGCCTGACCGGAACCGAGCGACACCTGGCTGATGTCGTGGAGGTCGACGACCGTGCCGCCGGCGTCGCCCGCCGCGGCCGCGGTGGCAAAGTAGGCCGCGGGTTGAACGTCCTCGACCGTATAAGTTCCAATGCTCAGATTGTTGAATGCGTAGTTGCCGTTGGCGTCGGTCGTGGTCGTGGCCACGATGTTACCGTCGGAATTGATCAGGTTGACGGTGACTCCGGCCACGCCGGGCAGCGTCCATTGGCCTGTGCAGTCGGGCGTGTTGCTGACCATGACCTTGCCGGTCAGGCTCGCCGGTTTCAACTCGCAAAAGTTATAGTTGACGCCGTTGACGCCGGCGCCGAGCACGATGCTGCCGATCGTGTTGGCGTCGACCGAGACGCCGCCGACCGAGCCGGGATCGCTGTCCTCGGCGATATAGCCCGCGGGCTGAATTTCGTGCACAGTGTACGTGCCGGGGGGCAAGGCTTGAAAGGAATAGGCGCCGTTGGCATCGGTGACGACGGTTTGCAAGATATCCCCTTGGCCGTCGAGCAATTGCACCGTCACGCCGGCCAGGCCGGGCTCGTTGGGGTTGGTTTCGCAGTTGCCGTCGACGTCGTTGTGGACGCGGCCACTGATGCTGCCCGGTGGCACTAGGAAAAAATTGTACTGCTGGGCATTGGTGGCCAAAGGCAGGGTGATCTGGTCGAGATCGTGGTTGTCTGCGGCTGTGCCGCCTGCCGATCCTGGGAATGCCACTTCGAAATAATAGCCGTTGGGCTGAAGTTCCCGGATGCTATACGTGCCGGGCATCAGCATGCCGAACGAATAGTTGCCGTTGGCATCGGTCTGGGTGGTCTGGAGGACAGTGCCGCTGGTGTCGAGAAGTTGCAGCGTGGCGCCGGGCAGCGCGGGTTCGGTCGTGTCGTCTTGGCCATTGCCTGCCGTGTCGACGTGGACCGAGCCGCTCAGCGTGGAGAAGGGATGCACGTAAAAGTCGTAATTGATTCCATGCAGGTCGGAGACCAGCGTGATCGACGAAATCAGGTTATGACTCACGCTCGTCCCGCCGACGGAGCCCACGATGCTGCAACCCGGAATGTATGCGGCCGGCTGGACGTCCTCGACGCTATAGCTGCCCGCCGGCAGTGCGGTAAACTGGTAATTTCCCTGGCTATCCGTGGTGGTGGTGCCCACGATCTGGTTGGTCGAATTGAGCAGCTCGACCGTCACGCCGGCCAGCGGCGTCGGGTTGGGATCGGCCGTGCAGTCGAGCGTGTTGCTGATCAGGACTTGGCCGGCGATCGAGTTGGGCAGCAGCTTGCCGAAATCGTACTGTTGGCCGGACTGGCCCTCGCCCAAGGGAATGCTGAGGATCTCGTCTCCCGGATTGACCGCCGTGCCGCCCAGGGTCCCCGCCCGATCCATGCCGTCCAAGTAACCGGCCGGCTGGGTCACTTCGACAATTTTCCAAGTGCCCGGGTTTAAGTCGCCTGCGGAGTACGAACCGTCGGCCGCCGTAACGACCTGGATCGGAGAAGGCGCCGTGCCGATAACGCTCACCGGAACCAAGGACAGCGTGACCCCGCCGATGCCTGGCTCGCCCGCATCGAGTTGGCCGTCGTCATTCTTGTCGTAATAGACGAAGCCTGAAAGGGTTCCCGGCTGCGCCAGCGCGAAGTTGTTTCCCTCACTATCGTCGCCGCCTTGGAGCGTGATCTGGCTCACGATGTCAGGCGAAGTGACTTGCGCGTTGACCGTGCCGTTGACATTTCCGGCAGTGGCCCCGACGCTGTAGTAGCCGGCGGGGTTTGTCTTGACGACTTGATAGCTGCCGGGGAGCAGGTTGCTGAACTTGTAATTGCCCTGCGCATCGGTGGTGGTCGAATTGCCTGTGTCGACAAAGGCGGTGCCGTTCCATTGCCACAGTTCGAGCGAAACGCCGACCACTCCCTGGTCGCCGGAGTCGATCTGATTGTTCAGGTTGTGGTCTTCGTAGACCTTGCCGGCCAGATCGGCCGGCAGGGGAGTTTGAGCCATCACCGCCACGGCGCCGGCGGTCAGGTCGGAGACGTCGCTGATTTGGGGATTGTTCACGTCGGGGCCGCCCACGGCGGTCAGCGAAGCGACGCCTTCGGGATTGGTGTAGGCATCGTTGGGCAGATCGATCGTCGCCCCGGCCTGCTGCTCGGCGGCCGCCACGTTGGCGTCAAACACGTCCCAATATTGGGTCGAGATCGTGGCCGATTCGTAGTGCGGCGCGGTGAAAGTGGTGATGAAGTGCGATCGCTGGAACTCGGCTCCTTCGTCCACGGCATCGACGTCCACTTCATTGGTCGTGGGATCGACGTAGATCACCTGGTCGACGTCCACCGTGAACACGAGCTTCATGCCGGCGGTGAATCCGGAAAAATCCATCGTCAGCAGCGTCGAGCCGTCATTGGCCGTAGCATCGAGCACCTGAAATCCGTCATGCGACACGATCTGAATCGGATGATAGCCGTAGGACCCCAAGCCGCCGGCTGCGGTGTCGAAGATGGCATCGTTAAAGAACAGCGCCCCGCCCGATTTGCTGCCGTTGATTTGCAATTGCGTGAGTTGCGTGCCCGGGGCACCTCCTTCGAACGTGACAACGAACACATTGGGCTGTGTATCATTGCCCGCCGCTTGCTCGTACTCGGTTCCGCCGACGATGATCTGCGGCGTGCTGGCGGTCATCAGCAT
Organism: uncultured Planctomycetaceae bacterium; assembly: GCA_963793635.1. Taxonomy (GTDB): domain Bacteria; phylum Planctomycetota; class Planctomycetia; order Pirellulales; family PALSA-1355; genus CAWCAX01. The sequence goes on along the minus strand of CAWCAX010000004.1, from coordinate 107,236 downwards.
TCGCGGCTCGAATTGTTCGACCCGGCAGATGCGTAGCCCGGCGGTTTCGTGGGTGTCGCCCGACCGATGGATTTTCAGCAATCGCTGACCGAGCCGCGTGAAATTGCGCAAGAGCCTCACGGGCGACCTCCTTGTCGTTGACGAAGCTGCCGTAGCCTGCGTGTCGCGGGAGCGGCTCCAGCCACCCCTGGCCGTTGATCGTCTAGCCGAACTGAAAGCAGTTGTGTTGCAGAGTTGATCGCGAATCGAAAGGGTGGCCGCCCGCCGGCGGCGCCGCGTTATTTCACGCCCAGTTTCTTGGGGTTGCGAACTGCCGTCTCCGGTGCTTGTGTGCGGGCATCGAATTTCCAAAAGCGGACGGTGGTGTCGAAGCTGCCGGAAACCAGGACGCCGCCGGCCGGATCGCAGGCCAGCGCGGCCACCGAGCCGTTGTGGCCCACCAGCTGCCCGCGCTCGGTCAGGGTGGTCAAGTCCCAGATGCGGATCACGTTGTCGCTGCCGCCGGTGGCCAACAGGTCGTCACCGCAAAATACGAGCGACATGACTTTGGCCGGTTTGCAGGTCAGCCGGGCCAGTTCCTTGCCGGTGATGGCGTCCCAAATGGCGACGTTGCGGCCCTCGCCCGCGGAGGCCAGTTTCTTGCCGCTCGGCGAATAGGCCAAACTGCGGACCCGCATCGAATCGGCGGAAATTTCCCGCATGGTTTTCCAGTCGGTCGTTCGCCAGACCATGATTTGGCCGTTGCGGCCGACCGAGGCCAGTGTCGTGCCGTCGGGCGAGAACACCACCGACCGCAGATCCTTCGAGGGTCCCGCAAGTTTTTGCGTGAGCTTGCCGCTCGCGGCGTTGTAGATTCGCACCTCGGGCTCGAATCCGACCGCGGCGATCAGTTGTCCGTCGGGACTGTACACACCACAGAAAATCGGCGCCGTGTGCTCGGCCAGCACGCGGATTTGCCGGCCATCGGCCACGTTCCATTCGATCAGCCGATGGTCGTTGCCGGCCGAGAGCAGCCGCCGCCCGTCCGGACTGAACATCACGCTGCGGACCCAGTCGGCATGGCCCTTGAGCGTATGCACGAGCGCACCGGTTTCGGTATTCCAAATCCGCACCAGGTGGTCGTCGCCGCCGCTGGCGATCCATTTGCCCCCCGGCACCAGAGCCACCGCGGTGACCACGGTGGGTTTGCTCGGCGCAGTCGCCGCGACCGATTTCGAGCACGTGCGACGGAGCGACGGTTGCGTCGGGTGCCGCGGCCTGGGCCACAGGCGCGCCGACGAGCAACAACAGGAGAGACAAATATCTTCCAAGGGACATGGTAGGGCACCTCACGAACGAGCGCATCAAGGTGGGAAAGTGGCTGGCACTTGTCTCCCGTGGCTTGCGGTTCAAGCGTGGAAGCAAATGCTTGCGCGGCAGGGCGGCTAGTCTTGTATCGGTTACAACAGTCTTATGGCCGCAGTCCAAGCGGTTCGCGAGCCTTTCGAGTGCGCGAATCTGTACCGATCAGCAAAGAAATACAGCCCGACCAGAGAGGTCAGGCCGGCTTTGTCCGCGGCTTGGCCGGCCAATCGCAATCAAGCCTGGGAGATGGCTTCCGCGGGCACGATCCCGGGACAGAGCTTTTGAACCTCCGCTACGATCACCGAATCTTCGTCGGTCGGAATGATGCGCACCGTGCAAGGAGAATCGGCGGCAGAGATCACGGCCGCGCTCTCGCGTTGCGATCGGCGTCAAGTCGCAAACCGAGGAATTCCAGATCATCGCAGATGCGCAGGCGGGCTTCGACCGCATGCTCGCCGATGCCGCCGGAAAAGACCAGAGTGTCCAGGCCGCCCAGCGCTGCGGCAAATCCGCCGATCCACTTTTTGACCTGATAGCAAAAAACAGCGACCGCCTCGGCGGTGCGCACGTCGGCAGCTTGCCGGGAGAGCAAATCGCGCATGTCGCCGCTTGTCTCCGAAATGCCGAGCATGCCCGAGCCGCGATTCACGAGTTGGTCGATTTGGTCCGCATCCATCCCCTGCGACCGCATCAGGTACACCAGAACTCCCGGGTCCAAGTCGCCGCAACGGGTGGCCATGACCAGGCCGGCCGTCGGCGTGAATGCCATCGAAGTATCGATGCTCTTGCCGCCCAGCACGGCCGCCAGACTGGCGCCGGCGCCCAAATGGGCCAGCACCACGCGCCCCTGGGCCACGGCCGGCCCCGCCAGTCGGGCTAGCTCGCCCATCAAATAGGTGTACGAGAGCCCATGAAACCCATAGCGCCGCAGACCCTCGGCCTCCAGGCGGCGTGGGATCGGCAAGATCTGCGCGACGCGCGGCATGTGGCGATGAAACGCGGTATCGAAGCAAGCCACTTGCGCCACCTGCGGAAGTCGGGAGCCAATGGCCCCGATCAGCGCAATCTCGCCCGGCAAATGGTCCGGATCGATCGGAGTCAACCGCTCCAACTCGGTCAACATTTCGGGTGTGATCCGTTCCGATTGCACGTACCGCGGGCCGCCATGCACGATGCGATGGCCGACTGCCTGCACCCGATCCAGTCGACCGCTGTCGGCCAGCCAGGCCAGCAGTTCTTGGGCCGCGCGGGCAGCATCGGGCGCCTCGACGGTCTGATCGGCCAGGCTTTGGCCGGTCGCGTTGCGCGCGGTTAACTTCGAGCCCGGCTGGCCGACGCGATCCACACTACCGATCAGCAGGCGTCGGGGCGGCGCACCCGGCTCGTAGAGCGCGAACTTGATGCTCGAGGAGCCGCCGTTGATCGTCAAAATCCGCGCGGCCATGAAAACTTTCCGGTGGCAAGCCTGAAAACAACCCCTTGGGTTGCGTAAGCACTCGCGCCAAGCCCAGGAGAGGCCGACTCTCAATCCGGCTTGTCGGACTGGATCCAGGCCTTTGCTTCCGGCAACTTGCTCGAGTCGAAGTAACGCACCTTGGCGGTCGTGAACGGCTTGCAAAAGGCCGCCATGCCGGCTTCCCACTTGCTTTCGCCGACAAGCGCCAGGCGCTCGATGTCCTTGAAATGCGCCATGTCGAATTTGATGTCCTGCCACAGCGCGCCCATCGTCCAGCCATGAAAATTGTGCATTTCGACCATCAGCCGGAGCTTGCCGAACTGCTTGATCAGGCGATTCACTTCCGGCAAGAAGTGCTCATAGTCCGCTTTCGTCAGTTTTTCACTCAGCTTGATGACCAGGATCTTGCCGCCTGACTCTTCGTGCAGTTCTACGGACATGGAAATGCTCCTTCAGCTAGTTACCGGAAAATGGTCCTGCCATGCGCGGCTGCGCGTGGCCGCCCGCGCGTTCGCTGAGCCGCTCCGAGCCAAAATGCAATTCCGTCGGCGTGCGAACCCGAGGCGCGGGCTGCGACTAATGTAACCTTTTTTGGGCGTGAAGGCTCGTGATTGCTGAATTTCAATTCCGAACTACCAAGCTCGCGCTGGCTACAACTCCATGTCGCGGAAGCTCGCCAGGCCGATCCGCATGGGGATGTAGGTCGCCAGTCCTCCGATTAAGATCGCGCAAATCGTGCCGACGATCAGCGATGCCCGGCCGAAAGCCTCCCAGCCGGTGTCCTCGGAAGCCAAATAGAAGTGGCAGGGCAGCGCCGTCAGTAGCACCACGATCACGATATAAATGGCGCTGATCACCAGGTTAAGCGTGCCGCCGAAGCCGGCCGCGATCTTCGAGGGGCTGTCCTCGCGCAGGTCGGGCATCGTCGCGCCCAATCCGACCGCCACGCCCGAAAGTCCCAAGCACAGGATCAGGCAAATCATCTGGTGGATCGAGACCACGAGCCAGGAAATTTGCAACATCGCGTCGCTCAGCAGGATCAAGACCGTGCAGGGAATGCAGGAGCCTGCCGCCGCAAACAGGAACTTGCCCCATAAAATCGAATCGCGATCGACCGGCAGCAGTCCCAGGATCCAAAACCGCCGGCCTTCGAGGCTGATCATCGGAAAGATGAAGCGCGTGGTGAACGTCGAGAGGATCAGGCCCACGACGGCCAGATTGAGAAAGCTGATCATGTTGACCCAGCCGGCGTAGTTCACGTCGTAGCTGAACCGCCGAATGTTGAAGAAATACAAGGTCAGCAGACCGAAGAAAATCAGGAACTGCGACCATTGCACCGGATCGCGGCGAAACACACGCAGGTCTTTGACGATCAGATATCGCAATTGCGGGCTCAAAAAGGGCATCGCCCGCAGCACGAATTTGTCGAGCCAGAAGTCGCCGTGGTGCCGGCGGGGCGTGCGCTGGGTGTGCAGCTCGCTGTAACTGGTGCGGTACAGCCGGGCCGCGGCCCACGTAGTCAGCAAGTGGCAGATCAGCGCATTGGAGACCAACAGCGACAGAAACATCAAGCTCTGGGCCCACGGCTGATTGTCCAGCGACGAGGGCTCGCTCCGTGCCGCTTCGAGCAATCCGGAGCTCAGCCACCAGCTGGGCAGCATGCGATGCTCGCTGAACTGCAGTCGCGCGAGCATCTCCTGGAACCAGAGCGGAGTCAGGATGTTGTTTTCGGCTGCCGGTCAGCAAACGCCAGCCGACGAACACGAGCGAACCGCCGATCACCAACGACAATCCGGCCAGCCAATGCAAACGCAGCCGCGGCACCCGGTGCACGAGCACCACGCACAGGATCGCGCCGATGCCGCCGGGAATGTAAATGAAGGCGAACATGAACGGCATCAGCAGCACGAAGTAGTACCACGGCGCATCGGCCTGAACGCCGTAGGCCACGAGCATCGGCGTGCCCAGCAGCAAAAACCCCCAGCTCGAAAACGCGATCGCTTCTTGAAACTTATGCTGCACGATCCGCTCGGGCCGGACCGGCATGGTCAGCAGAAAGGCAGCCTCGGCCGAACAATACAAGCCGCTATACAGAATGATGCCCGACGACAGAATGAGCATCACCATCAGCGAAGCGAAGAACACGTTGTAAATCGCCTGCACGGTCAGCGCGTGCGTGCCAGCATGGCCGATCGCGGACCTCAAAAAATGAAAGCCCTGCGAAAACAGCACGAACAAGCCGGCCCAAAAAAACAGACTCAAGAAGACGACCAGCGAAACCCGCAACCGCGACGTGGCCACGGCCTGTTGGCGCTCGCGCGTCAGCGTCCGCGCGCGCATCCGCCAGAACGCGACGGCTTCGGCCTGGTGCGTCAACGGTCGGGCCAGTTGCCGCGAACGTTCGCCTTTGGGCGAATCGAGCACCTCTCTCCAGGTAATCATCGCGTTTGCGTCTCGACGTCGGGTTGGCGCGGTCCGGCGTGGGCCGGCGGCAAATCGGCGCCATTGGCCGCCGCCGTCGGCGGCGGGGGCGGCTCGCCGGCGGGCGATGTCGCCGAGGGGTCCGTGTCGCGGATCTCGCCCGGCGTGGCTGTCAGGCTCAGATAAAGCTGCTCCAGCGAGGTGTGCTGCAAGGAAAGCTCCTGTTGCAGCTGAGCGACCGTGCCCAGAAAGCGCAGCCGGCCCTGGTCGACGATGGCCACGCGGGCCGCGATCTCCTCGGCCACCGTGAGCAAGTGGGTCGACATGAAAATCGTCATTCCCTCGCGCGCCTTGGTCTGCAGCAGATCCTTGACCAGCCGGGCGCTGCGGGGATCGAGCCCCACCATCGGTTCGTCGATCACCAGCACGGCCGGCTCGTGCAACAGCGCCGCGGCAAACGCCAGCCGCTGCCGCATGCCGTGCGAATAGGTCTCGGTCAGCTGATCGACGAAGTCGTGCAATTCGAAATCGGCAATCCCGCGTGCCAATTGGCGGGCCGATTGTTCGGAATCCAGGCCGTACATGTCGGCGATGAACTGCATGAACTCGCGGCCGGTCAGTTTGTCGTACAGATAGGGTACGTCGGGCACGTAGCCCAACAACCGGCTGGCCCGCCGGCTGTCTTGCACCACGTCGTAGCCACACAAGCGAATCGTGCCCGAACTGGGCCGCAGCAATCCGACGATCATCTTGATCGTGGTGGTTTTGCCGGCGCCGTTGGGCCCCAGGAAGGCGAACAACTCGCCGCTGGGGATTTCGAGGCTCAGGCCGCGATACGGCCACCGTCGTGCCGTAGGTGCGAGTCAGGTTGTCGAGCTGGATCATACCGGCGGAGCCCGGCGCAAGGCGCGCGTGAGGCAAGGCACGGCACAAGAGGTGTGCCGGCAAAAACCGAGAGCGGTGAGAGGCGAGACAGCCACGCTTGGCAAGGCTTAGGTCCTTCTACTTCCCCGAGATCAGCGTCAGTCGCTGGCGGACGTCGGGCGGTATCTCGCACGAGGCATAAGGTTCGAGTTCGCGGATCAATCGGCGAGCGGACTGAGGGCTTAAGCGGGTGAACTCCAAATGCGAGTTGAACATGGCACACATCTTGGCGCAACACAAGTCCGTCGGGGCGGACCCACAGCTTGCCCCGCGGTTCGCTCATCAGGCTCATTCCCGCGTCGCTGCGATAGACGACCACCAGCGCACTGATCGATTCACCGTTCCAGACGATCGGTTCCTGGCGTTCGACGGTCGCTTCGAGCACTTCCATGGGACTGTTGGGCGGACGAAACGGGCTGTACACCGGCATCGTCCAGCGTTGTCCCACGTGCAAGTCCGGGCAGCCGCGCCTGGGGCGACATGGCGTCCCCCACCAGCGCTTCGGGCGACAAGTACTTTTCGGTTTTGCAGGTCCAGTCGCCCGATTGGGCCGTCAGCTTAAGCCGGTTGCCTTCGATAATACCCTGCATGCGGACGGCATCGGCAATGTGTGCCAAGCCGACGCTCGAATCGAAGCCCACCAGGCGGCCCAGCGGGTCGATCTCGAGCTTGCTTTTCGCATCCATGTCGAGTTGACCGGAACGGCGCAACATCGGTTTGACGATGGCCCCCAACCAGCCCGGCGCCAGCTGGTCGATCGGCAACTCGGAGATGAACACCCGGCTGTGCATTTCGACCATGCCGTCGACGCGGCGCACCACCCGGCTGGCGGCCCAGCCGGTCTGCCGGTCGTTCCATTGAATGACCCAGCAGGCGGGGGGATCGGCCTCTTCGTGCTGCAAGACAGTGCTGTAGCTTGGCGGATCGCCCACCCGCAGGGTCGGCCAGACCTTGTCGATCAGCAGCCAACTCATCGTGGCCATCCAAAAGACCACCACGACGCCGTTATAAAGACGAGTGCCCATGCCTCTCGGTTCCATAAAAGCGGCATTGCAAAAACTGGCCGCAACGTCGATTATTACCGACGCAAAAATATTGCGGCACAGCGCCCCGAGAGCCAATTATAATGCCTTGCCACCGGAAAGTCTCGCTGTCGATCGCATTTTGCTGCGTCGTCGCAGTCCTTTCCGGGTGTGGCGTCCGTGGCACCGGCGCCCCCCCGCTGCCAGCATCGAGGGGGACAGTTCCGCGCCCCAAGCGGCGGATGGCCGCCAAGACGACCCACTCGCCGCCCGTTATCCCGTTGTGGTCATCGCGACGTCACTGGGGGACATCACCGTCGAACTCGATCGGGAGCAGGCCCCGCTGACCGTGGACAACTTCCTTGCCTATGCGGGAAAAAAGCTGTACGACCACACGATCTTCCACCAGGTGGATCGGGGCTTTATGGCCCTGGCCGGCGGCTACGACCTTGATCTGCGCACCGTGCCGACCGACTTCCCGATCCGCAACGAAGCCCATAACGGGCTGAAAAATTCACGCGGCACGATTGCCATGGCCCGGCCGAGCAACTCGATTGACAGCGCGACGTCGCAGTTTTTTTTCAACCTGGCTGACAACGGGTCGCTGGACTACCAGCCCGGCGCACTGGACGATTACGGCTATTGCGTATTCGGCAAAGTGACCGCCGGAATGAACGTTCTGGAGCGGATCGGCAACGTGCCAGTGGCCGATGCCGTGAATTTGCCCAATATGCCCCGCGAGCCGATCACCATCGAGTCGATTCGCCGTGTCCGCTAACCGCTATTTGGCCACGGCGTAGCTTTTCTTGACCCGTGCGATCAACTGCTCGGCCGTGTAGATGCGGCCGGTGGGTTGATTGAAATTCTTGCCCTTGGGGGTTTCTGAGAGCATCTTCCCCATTTCGATCCCCCCTTGCGCGGTGGCCATGTATTCGACCATCTGATATCCGCCGGGATTGTGAATCAGATCCTCGGTGAAGATTTCGCCACGCGGCAGTCGGACCATGCGGTCGAGCCGGTCATAGCCCTCGGGATATTTGGCCACTTGCGCATGAATCGCTGTCCGTCCTTGTTGTTCTTGCCGCGCAGATGCTTGACGATGAATTCGTCGTCCCCCGGCACGGCTGCCGCCATTTCTTCCGCATCGGCCGGCACCCAGCCGAGTGCGGAAAGCCGCGCAAAGAAAGCCTGCGCTTCGGACCGCGCGATGATATCACCGGGTTGATAGTCCGGTCGGCTTCGCAGCGTCTGATTGGCCGCGCGCCTGGACCTGATCCCAAGTGGGCATTTTTGACGCGCGCCGGCCGGCGGTCTTGGGAGCATCTGCCGCCGGCGTCGGCTGCACAGTCATCAGGAAGGCAAAGATCGCTAGCAGGCAGCAGGGTCGGTACATGAGAATCTCACTGAAAACTTATACGTTGGGAATCATGGATACCCGCAAACTGCCGGCGCACGGCGCACCCCGTTAGTCAACTCATCGGACGGCCAATCATTTGCGGAAGAGTAAGAAGGATCGTTGGACTTTGAAAGAATACCTTGCTATGCCGAGCTGCTAGCTTTGACCCCTGGGTTCGGGCAGAAGTATTTGTGATATTTCGGAACGAATGTGACGGCGGAAACCATCGTGATTTATTTCACGAGGCGATAATCCTGTCGAGTTTGTAACTAGTTGTATTTTCGGCTCCGATCCCCTAGGATGGTGCGAGTTTCGCATCGCTTCGGGCCGTCCGGGTTTCGCAGGAGGTGCCGCCCCATGTCCAGGTCCACCTATTACGTTCAAGAATGCCCGACCTGCGGTCGTAGCTTGCAGGTGCGCGTGGAATATCTGGGAAAACAGGTGGTCTGTCAGCATTGCCATGCGCGCTTCGAGGCCTGCGACCCGGCCAGTGCGGCCTATCCGCCAATGCAGTCCGGCCTCGGGCTTTTGCGGCGCGCGGAGGAACTGCTCGAGTCGGCCAGCCAACAAAGACCGTTGGCCCAATAAGCTAGTCGATCCCGGTCTCGCACTGGTAAAGAAAACGCACGAATTCAAAACGCCCGCCGAAAATTTCGAGCGGGCTTTTTCTTTGCGCTCACGGGCCCAGCGCCGCTAGATCGCGGAAGAAGTGCGGATAGGTCTTCGCCGTGCATGCCGGGTCGTTGATCACCACGCCCGGCACCCGCAGCCCGACCAGCGCCATGCTCATCGCCATGCGATGATCGTCGTAGGTGTCGATCACGGCGCCGTGCAGCGCAGCGGGAGTGATCGACAGCCCGTCGGCATGCTCGTCGACCCGAGCGCCGAACTTTCGCAATTCATTGGCCAACGCGCCGATCCGATCGGTCTCCTTGTGACGAATATGGCCTACGTTCCGGATCCGCGTCGCACCGCGTGCAAACAGCGCCACCGCAGACAGAGTTTGCACCGTGTCGCTAATCGCGTTCATGTCGACATCGATCCCGCGCAATTCGCCGCCGCTGCTGACCGTCGTGCCGCCTGGACCGTACTCGACCTGGCAACCCATTTGCTTAAGGCAATCGCAAAACGCGACGTCGCCTTGTAGGCTCGCGCGGGATAAGCCGGCGACGGTCACTCGGCCGCCGGCAATCGCAGCCGCCGCCCAAAAGTAACTGGCTGCCGAAGCATCCGGTTCGATCGCATAGTCGCAGGCCCGATAAGCGGTTGGAGCTGGCACTCGAAATCGGCTGAGATCAGTCGCGTCGATGGTCACGCCGAACGCTTGCATCACGGCCAGTGTCATGTGGATGTAGGGCTGCGACACCAGCGGACCTTCGATCGCCAGATCAAGCGGAGCTCGGGCGTAAGGCGCCGCCATCAGCAGGCCGCTCAAGAACTGACTCGACACATCACCCCGCACCTCCGCGCGGCCTCCCTGCAAGCCGGCCGCTTCGATCACCACCGGCGGGCAACCGCTTTCGTTTTCGCTTTGCGCCTGCACGCCCAACTGGGCAAGCGCATCGAGCAGATCACGAATCGGCCGCTCGCGCATCCGCGGCGTCCCGTCGAGCCGGAACCTGCCGCGCCCCAGGGCAACCAGCGCCGTCAGAAAACGGACCGTGGTGCCGCTATTGGCCACGTATAAATCGCCCGAGGCGGCCGGCAGCCGGCCGCCACAGCCGGTCACCCGAATGGTCTCGCCGCCCACGTCCGCTGCCAGCGGAATGCCGAGACTGCGCAAAGCCGCGAGCATCACCTGCGTGTCTTCGCTGTCCAGGGCGCCTCGGAGGGTGCTCGTGCCATCGGCCAGTGTCGCGCAGACGAGTGCCCGGTTGGTGAGGCTCTTCGAGCCGGGCGGCCGCACGGTGGCCACGGGCGGCGAAGCGCAAGGCTGAATGGTGATTGAATCGGTCGGCATCGGCAGGGATCGTCCGTCACACAGAAGGTACGAGATCCAGCGGGTTCGCCAAAATTTCGCCACAGCGCCCCGGTTGAAAGCGGCCCGGTTGCGGCATTTTGGCGCACCCTCGGCGACCGTCGATAATAACACGCCGAGCAGCCGGCTGTTGAGGGGACGCCGACTTTTGGCCCGCGCTAACTTGACGCGGCAGGCCGCTTATACGGAAATGACCAGAAGATTCACCATCCACCACCCTGGAGTCAGCGCCATGTCTCGACTGCTCATCGCAATCGCGTCGCTCACGCTCAGCTTGCTTGCCGCCGATTCCTTGTCCGCGGCCGACGCCATCAAGGCGCGTTACATCACCGGTGGCGGCTACCACGATTATAAGGCCCTGGCGCCGGTCGTCACCGAAGGCATCAGCCAGCATGCACTGGTCGAGTGGGACATCCGGTTTGGGCTGGACGAACTTGCGGACAAAAAACTGGGGGAGGGAGCCGACGTGCTGGTCTACAACATGTGCTACGAACAGACCGATCCCGACGTGCTCGAGCACCTGCTGGAAATGACCCGCTCCGGCAAGCCGACCGTGCTCGTACACTGCTCGATGCATTCGTTCCGGTATTCCGACGCCTGGACCGACTGCTGCGGACAGCGCACGCGCAAGCACGACAACTATCGTGAATTTTCGACCACGAAAGTCGACGCCGAACATCCGATCGTGAAAACCTTTCCCGATCATTGGAAAACTCCCGGGGACGAATTGTATCAGAGCATCAAGCTGGCCGAGGATACGCATCCGCTGCTGATGGCCGAAGGCGAAGAACAGCGGGAAAATATCGTCTGCTGGTTCCACACCTACGGCCAAGGACGCGTCTTCGCCACCACGCTCGGACACGACATACAGACCGCCTCGCAAAGCGACTATCATCAACTCTTGGCCAGCGGCCTGCTCTGGGCATGCGACAAATTGGCCGACGACGGCCAACCGCGCGAAGGCTACGCGGCGCCGAAGAAGGCCCCATGATCGACAAGCGAAATCGATGCCTGACCATCCCGTCGCGCCGCGCAAAATTTAGCCGTTGGAGCAAACCCCCCTTTGACCAGCGCCCATCCGAGCGAGCCCGACTCCGGCCCTTCACAATCTTCCGCTTCGCCGGCCGCTGCCATCCCCGGCCCGGCCGAATCGAACCCGCTGGTGGGCGGCGAGCAGTCGGCCGCCGAGCTCCGCGAAGCCAAGCAGTATGGCCAGCGGCAATTGGCGTGCGGCTTAATCGACAAAGCGCTGGACGTCGGATTCCTGACCGTGATGGCGTTGGTGCTGGCCCGGCCGGTCACGCTCTGGCTGGCCCGGTTCACTGCGAGCGAAACCGTGCGGTTGCTGCTGCTGTTCGGCATCACCACGCTGCTGCATATCCTGGTCTCATTTCCGCTCTCGTATTATTCCGGCTTCCGGCTCGAACATCGTTTCGGCCTGAGCCATCTTTCTTTGGGCGGCTGGCTGTGGCGCTATCTGAAGATCAACACGCTGGCCCTGTTGTTCGGCGGCCTCTTGTTCACCGGGCTGTACTGGGTCATCTGGCTCACGGGTGATTGGTGGTGGTTGGTGGCCGCCGCGTTGTTCTTCCTGGTCAGCGTGCTGGCCGGCCAGTTGGTGCCGGTGCTGATCATGCCGCTGTTTTACAAGATCGAGCGCGTCGAGACGCCCGAACTGGCCGAGCGCATGTCGCGCCTGGCCGCCGGCACCGGCTTGTCGATCGAGGGCGTATATCGCTTCGACCTGAGCGCCGACACGGCCAAAGCGAACGCCATGCTCGCCGGACTGGGTCGCACCCGCCGCGTGTTGATGGGAGACACGCTGCTTGCGCGGTTTACGCCGGACGAGATTGAGGTCATTTTCGCCCACGAAATCGGTCATCACGTCTTCCGGCACATCCGCAAGATGATCGCGGTGGGAGCGATTTACAGCACGTTCGGGTTTTGGCTGGTCGACCGGCTGGTGATGGCCTGGGCCCGGCATACCGATCCCTCGATCGCATCGCCGCACCAACTGCCGGTCTATACGCTGCCCTTCGTGATGCTGGTGCTGACGCTCTTTGCGCTGCTGCTGGAACCGTTGCAGAACGCGATCAGCCGCCGCTACGAACGCCAATGCGACCGCTACGCGCTGGAGCGGACGGGCATGCCCGGGGCCTACATTTCGGCCTTCCAGAAGCTGGCTCGGCTGAACAAGGACGACCCGTCACCCCACCCGCTGGAAGTGCTGTTGTTCCACAGCCATCCGCCGATTTCGGAGCGGCTGGCGATGGCCCAGAGGTGAGGCCGCGTTACCCGCGACGGCGGCGATAGAGACTGGCGAAGCCGGTAATGCCACCGATGGCCGCCAACACGAACGTCGACGGCTCCGGAGTGGCCAGGTTATAGCCGACGACATCCAGGGCCGTCTCCTCGTTAGTCCCGATGTTTAAGTCGTGACCCGGAAAGCCGACCGCATCCTGCAATTGATGCGTAGGATTAGTTCCCCAGTCTGCAAAATCCTCGCCATTGGCGCCATTCTGGTTGAAATGCGTAATATCCGTGTTGCCGCCGTCGATGGAGAAGTACGGTGTGGCCGCCGACGGGTTCAACGAGAAACTCCTGACTCCATTGCCGCTGTAGCGGTAAAGATCCAACACTCCCACGGGACCCGTCGGATTCGCTTGACCCGTGTACGATCCTGCGAGTTGTAGGACCGAACCGGTTCCGCCAATCCCAAGGACTTCGTCGATCTCGTGGCCAGCCACGGCTTGCAGATCGTAAAAGCTGGGATTCTGTGTGCCGGTTCTGGAAAGATTCATAATCGACGTATTCAGGCCGATGAGGCCATCGAGATCTCCCCCGTTATCTCCCAACGTCGATTCCCCAAGAGCCCTGAGAAGGGGCAGCGTCAGGAAAACGTCGGCATTGCCATTAACGGGGTTGTTCCCGCTGGGGTTTGGCGCCCCAGTCGTGCTGCCTGGTAGGCTAGCCAGTGCCGTCCGGTCGTTCGCGGAAAGGATCTGGTGGTGCTCGAGATCCGACAGGTAGGTTGTGTATGGCAGGTTGTTGATAGCGGTTTCGCTTTGCCCCAGACCGCCGCTGACAATCTCGAAGCCGATGTTGACGGTGATGGGATTCGCGACGACGCTTTCGACTCTCGAAATGGCAGCTTGGATCCCGGCTTCAACGGCGTTACGGTTCTGGGTGGGGAGGTTGAGGATTGAAGTGTCATAGAACGCATCAATGACCAACCCGGCGCGGACCGGCGCGGCAGCCGCCGCCAGCGCCACGCAAGCTGACGCAACCACCCACCATGCAGAGCGCATGCAGGGGCCGCCCGCCTTATTGAGGGTTCGCGTTTTGGTTGATTTCATTAGCGGTACCGACAAACCCTGGTGGGCCGAACCTGGAGCCACTCCAGGCTGAGAATCGCCCCCGATTATACCTGGGCACCCCCACATTTGTCTAGCGTGTCCGGATTTTTAAAAGAATTTTTTACCGGAGTCGATGCTCGGTGGTTTGCCCAACGCCCGCAGGGTAGTCATCCTGGCACGTTTTGCCGGCCAATCAGCTCGATCAATTTGGCGGCCGCGGCCTCCGCAAATTGCGGATCGTTGATGTGGCAATCGAGTTCGACCAGCTCGATCGGGCCGCAATTGCGGCGAATTGCCTCCAGCAGTGCTTGCCGGGCCGCCGGATCCTCGAACGGCTGTCCCGCCCGATCGATCGCCGATACGCCCGCCAGCGGAAACAATATGCACGCCGGGCCGGTTGAGGCAGCCAGCTTGCGGCCAATTTCCGCCCCCAGCAGCGAGTTCTCCTCAAGGGTGGTCCGCATCAACGTGACCGTCGGATTGTGGCGAAAGAAAAGCCGCCCGCGGAACCGCTCGGGCACCGTTTCGGGCGCGTGGAAGTTGACCATGTCGGTCGCCCCGACCGACACGACTTGCGGCACGCCGCGCTGGCCGGCGGCGGTCAGGCGATCGGGCCCGGCCGAAAGAAACCCGCCCACCAGTTCGTCGGCCAGCTCGGTGGTGGTGATGTCGAGCACGCCGGCGATCAGCCCGTCATGCACGAGCGATTCCAAGGCCTGACCGCCGCTGCCGGTGGCGTGGAATACGAGCACTTCGAATCCGGCGCTGGTCAGCACTTGCCGGGCTCGATCGACGCAGGGCGTGGTTACGCCGAACATCGTGGCGGCAATCAGCGGGCGCTGGTCGCCTGTCGAGCGATCGGCGGCGAAAGTCACCAGGCCGGCCATGGCCCGCGCGGCCTGATCGAGCACGCGGCGGCTGACGCGGTTGAGGCCGGCGATGTCGACCACCGAGTTGAGCATGAAAATGTCTTTGTCGGCGACATAATGCCGCACCTGGCCCGAGGCCAAGGTGCTGACCATGACCTTGGGCACTCCCAGCGGCAGTGCCCGCATGGCGGCGGTGCCGATCGCCGTTCCGGCCGAACCGCCCAGCGCCAGCACCCCGGCGACCGCGCCCGGGCATAGTGCTCAGCCACCAGCGCCGCCGCTCCCGCGGCCGCGGCGGTAACCGCCCGGCCTCGATCGCCGCTGGCAGCCAACTGGCCGCGCTCGGCGCCACCGGCCGCGAAGAGTTGGTCGCGATCGATGTCGGGCTCGACCTGCGGCGCCGCGAGGCAACCGGTGTCGACCAGCCGAGCGTTAACGCCAAACGCGGCGAGTCGCGAGCGGACGTAGTCCGCCTCGTTTCCTTTGGTGTCGAGCGTTGCCAAAATGTAAACGGCTGATTGAGCGGGCAGCGGCATTCGACGCACCGATCGTTAAAGGGTCGCATTCCAAGAATAAAAATTTTCCACTGGCATCGCCGTACGACAATTATTTTTCCGCAATTCCTTGTTCCTGGAGTGCGCGCTGGAAAACATGAGTCCGGTGTTAGCGGCGCCGCGCGGAACTGGACTTGATCCGGGAGGGTCGAATCGGCGAACATTCGCCCGCCCGGCCGTGTCTCATGACACGAGTGCGCCGGATCGATCGTGCCAGCAGCATCATAAATCCCCGGAATTCGGCTAACCAGCCGTCGCCGGCTCGCCGTGCCTGCCGGGTACGCGCTGAAGCGATCGGAACGTATAATCGAGATCCCCGCCGAGAGTTTTGCCCGCCTTGCTGCCCATGGTTCGGCTCGTTCGAAAGGTCGTCTCCGCTCCCTCTCGCGCCACCGTTCTGCGCGTCTGGCAGCGCCCGATGGAGCGAGCTGCCTCGGCTGGGTGCAAGGACCCCACGCGGCACGACCTGGCCGCCAGCCTGGGCGATGGCGCGTCGTTCAGCGTCATGGTGGGTCTGGGCGAAACTTATCTTCCGGCCTTTGTCCTGGCGCTGGGTCTGGGACAAGTCGCGTCGGGATTGATCGTCACGATTCCGCTGCTGGTGGGGGCGGTGCTGCAACTGGTGTCGCCGATGGCGGTGCGGCGGTTGCAGTCGCACCGGCGCTGGGTGGTGGCCTGCGCGATTTGCCAGGCGGCCTGTTTTCTGCCGCTGTGCGCGGCCGCCTGGATCGGCTCGATGCCCGTTTTGGCGGTTTTCGCAGTAGCGTCGGTCTACTGGGGATCGGGCCTGGCCACCGGTCCCGCCTGGAACACTTGGGTCGGCACGATTGTACCCATGCGACTGCGGGCCCGCTACTTTGCCCGCCGCACGAGGCTGAGCCAATTCTGTGTTCTGGCCGGGTTTGTGTTCGCCGGCGTCAGCTTGCAATATGGCGCGTCGATCGGCCGGCCCTTGGCAATATTTGGGATCTTGTTTTTCGTGGCCGCGCTGTGCCGGTTTGCCTCGGCCGGTTTTTTGCTGAGGCAGAGCGAGCCGCTGCCGCCGGGCGACGACCACCGCCATGTGCCGCTGGGCGAGTTCGTGCATCGCATTCGCTCCAGCGGCGAAGGGCGACTGATCGTCTATCTGCTGGCCGTGCAAACGGCAGCGCAGATCGCGGGTCCCTACTTCACCGCTTACATGCTTGGCCCGCTGGAATTTTCTTACGCGAACTACGTGACGTTGATCGCGATTTCGTTCGCCGCCAAGGCGATCGCGCTGCCGGCGTTCGGTGCGCTGCGCACTCGCTGGGGCGCCCGGCGACTGCTGACGCTGGGCGGAATCGGGCTGGTGCCGCTGGCGGGATGTTGGTGCGTGAGCGACAATTTTTATTGGCTATGTGCGGTGCAGATCGTGGCCGGCGCGGCTTGGGCGGCTTATGAATTGGCAATGTTTCTGTTGTTTTTCGAGACGATGCCGGCCGAAGAGCGGACGAGCCTGCTGACGACGTTCAATTTCGCCCACGCGCTGGCGACCGCCGCCGGATCACTACTGGGAGGCGCCTGTTGGCCGCTTTCGGCAAGACGCACGCCGTCTATCTCGTGCTGTTCGCGGTCTCGACGGCCGCCCGCGGCCTGAGCCTGCTGGTGCTTGCGCGGGTGCCTCAATTCACGCTCGGCGGCGAATCGATTGCCATGCGGACGTTGGGCATGCGGGCCGGCGACCCCTCGCTCGATCAACCGATCTTGTCCAGCCTGTCGCCCGGGCAGAACGCCGGCCGAGCCGATGGCTGAAGGGCCTGATGTCAGGCCCGCGATTCGGGGTCGCTCAGCCCCAATTACCCCTCAGCATCGTAATTTGACACTCCCGGCCTATAGATAGTATCGTGGGCGTCGACCTAATCCGCGGCTATGACGGCCCCCTGCCGGGATCATCCAACGCAGGGGGTCCTCTTTTGCGCCCGCAAGTATCCTCGGAAGCCGCCATGAGCCAGCCCTTGCGTCGCTTGCCGATTGGAGCCGAAATTCAGCCCGGCGGAGGCGTGCATTTTCGTGTTTGGGCCCCGCGCCGCAATCAAGTGGAGCTCGTTTTGGAGGCCGCCGAGGGGACTAAACTTTCAGCCAACACCGTCCTGTTAGAACGCGAACAGACCGGCCACTGGTCAGCATTGGCCGCCGAAGCCCATGTCGGTTCGCGATACCGATTCCGCCTCGACGGTAATCCGCTATTGCTGCCCGATCCGGCTTCGCGCCGGCAGCCCGAGGGCGTGCACGGGCCGAGCGAAGTTGTCGATCCCAATCGTTACCCGTGGCACACGGCCGATTGGCCGGGCGTGCGGCTCGCGGGCCAGGTACTCTATGAAATGCACGTCGGCACGTTCACGCAGGAGGGCACCTTTGCCGCGGCCGCGTGCGAGCTCGGCGAACTGGCCCGCTTGGGCATCACGCTGATCGAGGTCATGCCGGTGGACGAGTTTCCGGGCCGCTTCGGCTGGGGATACGACGGAGTCGACCTGTTTGCGCCGACGCGGTTGTATGGCACGCCCGACGACTTTTCGCCGCTTTGTCGACGACGCTCACGCGGTCGGGCTGGGGGTGATCCTGGACGTGGTCTACAACCACTTCGGTCCCAGCGGTAACTATGTGCGTTCGTTTGCCGAAGATTTCATGCACGCGAGCGCGCCAACGAATGGGGCGAGTCGCTCAACTTCGACGGCGAGCATTGCCAGGGCGTGCGCGAATTTTTCATCGCCAACGCCGGCTACTGGATCGACGAGTTCCGGCTCGACGGCCTGCGGCTCGATGCGACGCAGGCGATCCACGACAGTTCGACGCCCCACGTGTTGGCCGAGATTTCGCAGCCGAGTCCGCGCACGGCGGCCGGCGGACGCGACACGCTAATATTTTCGGAGAACGAACGGCAGGAAGCCCGGCAGGTGCGGGCGCCGGACGCGGGCGGCTACGGAATGGACGGCCTGTGGAACGACGATTTCCAACATTCGGCCTTCGTGGCCCTCACCGGCCGCAATGAATACTACTACGCCGACTACCGCGGCACGCCGCAGGAGTTGATCTCGGCAATGAAGTGGGGCTATCTGTTTCAGGGGCAGCGCTGCCAGGTGCAACAGAACCGGCGCGGCACGCCGGCCTTCGACATTCCGGCGGCGCAGTTCGTCACTTTTCTGGAAAACCACGACCAGGTCGCTAACTCGGCTCGCGGTCTGCGAATTCACCAGCTCACCTCGGGCGCGCAATATCGGGCCATGACGGCGCTGTGGCTGCTGGCTCCCGGCACGCCGATGTTTTTTCAAGGACAGGAATTCGCGGCCCGGGCGCCGTTTCTCTATTTCGCCGACCACGAACCGGAGCTGGCCAAACTGGTGCGCAAGGGGCGCTTCGAGTTCTTGAAGAATTTCCCCAGCGTGGCGAGCCAGGAGATGCAGGCCGCCTTGAACGACCCCGAGAGCATCGCCACCTTTGAGCGCTGCAAGCTCGATTTCTCCGATCGCAAGTCGCACGTTGAAGTGTATGCCTTACACTCCGATCTACTTAAGCTGCGGCGCGAGGATTCGGTGTTTCGCGCCCAGCGCGGTGATCGACTGCACGGGGCGGTCCTGGACGACGAGGCCTTCGTGCTGCGCTACTTCGGAACCGCCAGCGACGACCGACTGGTGGTCGTGAACCTGGGCCGCGACGTGCGGTTCGATCCCGCGCCAGAGCCGCTCTTGGCGCCCCCCGCCGACGCGGCGTGGCAAACCTTGTGGTCGAGCGAGTGGCCGAAGTACGGCGGATCGGGCACGTCGCAGCTCGACTCCGACGAGTTCAATTGGCGGATTCCCGGCCGTGCCACGGTCGTGCTGGCTCCGGCGAGGCGTATCTAGCGGTGGCTCCCACGGGAAGCTTCCCGCGGGCTTAACGGGATAAACGGGTCATTCTTATTGTTCGATCAAACGCTGTTGAATGACGGCGAAAATTCGCCTCGCGACGTCTTCCTTCGACCCGGCAATCGCTCTCGACGACCTGGCCCTCGGGGTCCATGATTTCGACCGAGTTGTCCAGCGAGTTCATGGCCTCGGGCCCGTTGAGGACCATCAGGTCGCAGTGTTTCTTTTCCAGCTTGGCCAAGGCCCGCAGGCGATGATCCTCGGTTTCCAGGGCAAAGCCGACCAGCCATTGACGCTGTCTTGGTCGCGCCGAGCGTGGCCACGACGTCGTCGGTTTCGATCAAGTGCAGCTCGAGCGGTTCGCCGGTCTTGGCGATCTTGTTGGGCGCGACCCTCACCGGCCGATAGTCGCACGGCGCGGCCACGCCGATCAGCCCGTCGCACTCGGCAAACAAGTCCTGGCAAGCCGCCAGCATCTCTTCGGTCGAAACGACCGGACATGCACCCGGCACGCGCGCCGGATAATCGACCTCGACCGGCCCGCTGACGATCATCACCTCGTGCCCGGCGTCCAGCGCCGCCTCGGCCAGGGCCTGGCCCATCCGCCCGCTCGAAGCATTGGTCAAATAGCGCACCGGGTCGAGATACTGCCGCGTCGGACCGGAAGTGATCAGGATGCGGGCCACAGATCGCAGAACCGGAGCGTTAGAGGCTGGTGGTTCGATGGCAGCGCTCGCGTCCGCCGAGCAGTTCGGCGATCGCGGCGTAAATTGCTCGGGCTGCGGCCATGCGGCCGATGCCCGTTGGCGGCAACTGAGCCAGCCCTCGTCGGGGCCGACGAAGTGGACAGCCGTCGTCCCGCAGTTGGGCGACGTTGCGCTGCACGGCCGGCTTCTCCCACATCTCGCAGTTCATGGCCGGCGCCAGCAAGACGGGCCCGGTGAACGACAAGAGCAGCGTGCTGAGCAGATCGTCGGCCAGGCCGTGTGGCGGCCTTGGCCAGCAAGTTGGCCGTGGCCGGCGCCACGCACAGCAGTTCGGCCGCGTTCGGCCAGCTCGATGTGGGCGCCCAGCGGATGCGCGTGGTCGTCGAAAGTATGCTCGAGCACCGGCCGGCCGGTCAGCGCGGCGAACGTGGCCGGGCCGATGAACTCGCGGGCCGCAGGCGTCAGCACGACGCTGACGCCCGCCCCGGCCTGCACCAATCGGCTGACCAAGGCCGCGGTCTTGTAGGCGGCAATGCCGCCGCTGACGCCGACGATGAGCTCACGGCCGTGCATGCGTCGTGGGATTATAGATTCGCCAAATCCAGTTCCGGCGGGCCGCCTTCGCCCGGCGTTCTCGCCGGTGATCTGCAGATTGGCTCGACGGTGTCGAGATAGATCTTGTCCTGGATGATCTCCTGGATCACGATCTCGAGCTTGTTGTCGGTCTTCAGATCGACCAGCGGCCGGCTGCCGGCGTTGAGGGCCACCAGCCGCTTTTGAATCAGCGTCGACAGCTTGAATCGGCCGCCGACCTTGTTGACGATGGCCTCTTCCCGCAGTTCATCGATCATGCGTCGAACTCCCTCTTGGATCAGAATGTCGCAAATCTCCTGGACGGCCCGGTCGACGTCGTCGTTGAGCACCTGGTGCTGGTAGCGGTCGGCACAGGCCATTTCGCGGCGGGCCACTTCCAGCCGCCGCTCGATGGCCTCGCTCGATTCGGTCCCCCGTTGCGAAGCCGGCGCTCGAGTTCCTCGATCGAACCGGGGCGCACGAAGATCGTGATGGCGTCGGGATAGTGCTCTGGCACGGCCAGGGTGCCTTGCACGTCAATCTCTAAGACTACCCACTTTCCGGCCGCCAGGCTAGGGGTGACCTCGCTCCCCAGCGTGCCGTACCAGTAGCCCTGGCCGAAAACCTCGAAACATTCGAGAATTCGCCCTGCTGCCGGCGCCGGTCGAATTCCTCGGGCGACAGAAAGTGATAGTCGCGCCCATCGACCTCGCCGGGCCGGGGCGGCCGCGTGGTGGCCGAAACGCTGGGCACCAGCCGCGGGCAGCACTCGAACACGCGCTTCACCAGCGTCGTCTTGCCGGCCCCCGAGGGGCCGGAAATCGACGACGCAATTGCGGCCGTTGCGGCGGTGAGCTGGCGATGATGGTGGGACTCGGCGGGCTGGCGAAGTGACATCGAGCGAGGGGCGTCTCGGCACGGCCGTCGGCGAATGTCCGATCGCGATTGCCTGCTATTCGACGTTCTGGATCATTTCGCGCATCCGCTCGATGGCCGCCTTGATTTCGATCACGTGCCGGGCGATCTGCACGTCGTTGGCCTTCGAGCCGATGGTGTTGGTTTCGCGGAACATTTCCTGGGTCAGGAACTCCAGCTTGCGGCCGGAGCTCTCTTCCAAGCGTCATGATCGCCGCGAACTGTTCCAGGTGGCTCCGCAGTCGGACGATCTCTTCGGAAATATCGCTCCGCTCGGCGTAGATGCTGACCTCGCGGATCAGATCGCCGGCGCCGAGCGTGACGTCGAATTCGGCCAGGGTCTTTTCAGCCGCTCGGTCAGCCGGGCCCGATAGGCCTCGGCCACCTCGGGCGCGCGGCGATCGATCTGGTCGAGTTGCACGGCGATCGCCGCGCAATTGGCGGCCAGGTCGGTGGCCATGGCCCGGCCTTCTTCGGCCCGCATGTGGGCCATGTTGCCCATCGCCGCTTCGAGCGTCTCTTTGATCAGCGGCCAGTCGGCTTGCACGTCGCTCAGCCCGCGCACGCTTTCGTCGATCACGCCCGGCAGCTGCAGCAGGGCTTCGAGCCGGACCGGCTCGGTGGCAGCCCAATCGCGGCGGATCGCATCGAGCTGCCGGCGATAACCAGCCAGCACCGCCGCGTTGATGCGAAAGTCGTCGCTGGGCCGCTTGCGGGTCGACGCGCAACGTGACCTGCACGGTGCCGCGCTTGATGTGCTGGCGCACCTGCGCGTCGATCTGCGGCTCGAGCGACGAGTAGCCTTCGTTGGAGCGCACGGTGAGCTTGAAGTAGCGACTGTTGATCGTGCGCACTTCGACGGCGACGGCCAGCGAATCGTTCTGGCGCGACGCCTCGCCAAAGCCAGTCATGCTCAGTAGCAAAGCAACCCGCCCTCCTCTCGATTAGCGAAACATCCGGCATCGTGGTCCGGCGCCGAGGAACTGCGCAAAATCCTGTTCGCGCCCTCGGGATCGATATCCGGCGCGGCTCGCACATGCGGATCGGCTATTGGTTCTCAGCAGCCGGCGTTTTGTCCGTCGCAGGTTTGCTGTCCGCCGTGCGCCGTTGCGCCGGCCTGCCGGCAGATTTGTAGCTGGCAGGCCCGCGGTGGGCGGCAGCGACGAGTTTTCGGAACCTGACGGCATCGCCTCCTGGCTGCGCCCCGGCTTTTTCGGCGTCGCCGCTGCGGCCTGTTCCCTGCCGGCGGGCTGCGTCGGACTGGGTGGCACCGACGGCGGTGCTCAAACGGTTCGTCGCCGAGCTGAAGATCTTCACCGACGCGGCGCACAACAGAATCCAAATCGCGGCCGTCACGATCGTGACGCGCGTGAACAGGTCGCCGGCCTTGGTGCCGAAGGCGCTTTGGCCCCCCATGCCGCCGAAGGCGCCGGCCAGTCCGCCGCCGCGGCCGCGCTGGATCAGCACCAGCAGGATCAAGAAGATCGACGACAACAATCAACAACATCATCAGCAGGATTCTTGCAATATCCATGAATCACTCCGGCGTTCAGACTGGCCCGTTCGAGATTCAAATGACGCGCAGCGGCTCGGCTAGCGCCGCTGCAGGCAATCTGGCCGGCGCACTTCGCGTCCGCGCGCCCCGGCCGCGATGCCCAGAAATCGGCCGCCTTCAGGCTCGCCCCGCCGACCAGGGCCCCGTCGATGTCGGGCTGGGCGAGCAACTCGGCCGCGTTCGACGGCTTGACGCTGCCGCCATATTGAATCCGGACCTGCTCGGCAACCGCCGCATTGTAGTGGGTCTGGATCAATTTGCGAAGGTCTCTATGGACCTCCTGGGCCTGCGTCGGGCGTGGCCACTTTGCCGGTGCCGATGGCCCACACCGGCTCGTAGGCGATGACCATTGCTGGCCATCTGCTCGGCCGACAGGCCGGCCAGCGAGCCGTGCGAACTGCTGGCGGATGACGTCGGCCGGTCTGGCCGGCTTCGCGCTCGGCCAGCAGTTCGCCGACGCAGACGATCGGGATCAGCCCGGCGGCCAGCGCGGCATGCACCTTCTTGATTGATCTGCTCGTCGGTCTCGCCCAGGATTTGCCGGCGCTCGCTGTGGCCGAGAATGACGTAGCGGCAGCCCAGGTCCAGCAGCATGGCGGCGCTGATCTCGCCGGTGAACGCACCGCTGGCCTCGTGATACATGTTCTGGGCGCCCAGCGCCACGCGGCTGCCCTGAGCACGGCCGCCACGGCGTCGAGATAAACGCTCGGCGGGCAGACCGCCAGGTCGACGGCCGGCAAAGGCTCCGGCCTCGGCCGACGATCTCGCTGGCCAGCGCCACGGCGCCGGCCCGATCGAGGTTCATCTTCCAATTTCCGGCAATCAGCGGTCGTCTCATGCGACTTTCGTGTGCTCTATTTGCGACGGGGTGCGAAATCGTCTTGCCCAACAGGCGGCCAGCGCGCGGATCTGCGCGGCCAGCGCGGCGTATTGCTCGGGCAGCAAGGCCTGCGGGCCGTCCGACATGGCCTGCTCCGGGCAATTGTGGACTTCGATGTGGACGCCGTCGGCGCCCGGCCGCCACGCCGGCCAGCGCACAGGCGGGAATCAAATCGGGCCGGCCCGTGGCATGGCTCGGATCGACGATGATCGGCAGATGGCTGAGGTTCTTGCAGGCCGGCACGGCCGCCACGTCGAACAGGTTGCGCGTGGCGGTGTCGAAGCTCTTGATGCCGCGCTCGCAGAGCACGACGTTGGGATTGCCCTGCGACGAGGATGTATTCGGCGCTCATCAGCAGGTCGACGATCGTGGCGCTCATGCCGCGTTTGAGCAGCACCGGCTTGCGGGTGCTGCCCGACTTCGGTCAGCAGCATGAAGTTCTGCATGTTGCGGGCGCCGATCTGGATCATGTCGGCGTACGCGGTCGACCATTTCCACGCGGCGCGGGTCCATCACCTCGGTCACCACCGGCATGCCGTGCTTGTCGCCGACGTCGCGGAGGATCTTCAGCCCCTCTTCGCCCATGCCCTGATAGGCATAGGGGCTGGTGCGCGGCTTGAACGCGCCGCCGCGCAGGATGTTGGCGCCCGGCGGCCCGCACGCTGCCGGCGATGCTGTCGAGCCGCTCGAAACCCTCGATCGCGCAAGGCCCGGCGATCATGGCCAGATTGCCGCCGCCGATCTTCACGCCGGCCACATCGACGATCGTCGGCTCGGGATGGGCTTCGTTGCTGGCCAGCTTGTAGGGGGGCAGGACCGGAATGACGTCGGCCACGCCGGGGATCGCCCGCAGCGGCCGCGTCGCGGAGTTGCGATTCGTCGCCGATCACGCCGATGATCGTGCGATAGGTGCCGCGGCTCAAATGGGCCTTCAGGCCGAGCGACTCCACGCGCTCGACCACGTGCTCGATCTGCTGATCGGTGACGCCCGGCTTGAGAATGATGATCACGTTGACGCTTACCACCTGAAAAACGGCAAAACGGCAGCTTCGACGATCCGCTTGAATGTATGCGAATCGAGCGGCGGCGGACAGGGGCGAAAAACCGCCGCCGCATTCTGGATACCGCCGGCGTCCAACGCTTTTAGCCGCCGTTCGAGTAGTGTCGTCTCAATCGACCGGCGCCAGCTTGGCATAGGAGCCGAGCACTTCCAACCGCACCGCCTTGCGCCAGCGCCGGCGGTCGCCTTGCGGACCCGGGCGTCGAGCTCGTGCCCTTCCATTTCGATGAAGAACAGATAGCCCCCTTCGGGCCGCGAAATGGGAAACGATTCGATCCAGGTCAGGTTCAAGCGATTGCGTTTGAAGATCGCCATCGCGTCGGCCAGGCTGCCCGGCTTGTGGGCAATCTCGAACATCAGGGCGCACTTGTCGTTGCCGGTCCGCGGGCCGGTCTCCTCGCCGATCACGGCAAATCGGGTGAGGTTGCCCGACTGGTCCTCGATGTCGGCGGCCAGCACGTTCGAGTCCGTAATGGATGCCGGCCTGCACGCTGGCGATGGCCGCCGCCCCCGGCTTTTCCTGTGCCAGCTGGGCGGCCGTGGTGGTGCTGGTCACTTCGATCGGTCCGCGCTGCCGGGCAAGTGCTTGGCCAGCCAGTTGCGGCACTGCGAGAGCGCCTGCGGCTTGCTGTAGACCTCTTCGACTTCGTCGCGCGTGCATCGGCCCAGCAGATTGTGGTGAATCCGCATCTGCACTTCGCCGCAGATCTTCACCGGCAGCCGGGTGAACATGTCGAGCGTGTCGGCCACCCGGCCGTCGGTCGAGTTTTCGACCGGCACGATGCCAAAATCGGCATGCCGGCGATTGACCTCTTCGAACACCGCTTGAATCGCTGCCGACCGGCACCAGTTCGACGCTTTGGCCGAAGCGGTGGATTGCCGCCAGATGGCTGTAGGTGTAGGCCGGCCCCAAGTAGGCGACGCGCAGCTCTTTTTCCAGCGCTCGCGAGCCGCTGATGATCTCGCGAAACACCGATCGAATGCAGCGCTCGTCGAGCGGACCTCGATTCAGCTCAGCACCCGGGCCAGCACTTCGTCCTCGCGAGCCGGCGCATAGGCGGAGATGCCGGCATCGGTCTTGAGTTTGCCGATCTCGTGGGCCAGCTTGGCCCGATCGTTCATCAGCTTGACCAGTTCCTGGTCGATGCGGTCGATCTTGCCGCGCAGAGCCGGCAGGGTGGCGGACGCGGGCGGCGGCCGCGACCGGCTTCTTGACCGGTTTCTCCTTCGCCATGCCGGTTCATCTCAAGAGGGGGGCCGGACGACTGAGAATTCAGCCGTCCCCTCGGTGCGATTAGTGTCGAGACACCTTGTACTTGGGTAAATTCCGAGTGTCAAGCGACCGGTTGCACAAAAGACGTTTCCGGTTTGCCGGCGGAGCCGGCCGCGGCGCGATCGCGCCGCCCGGCTACTTGAAACCCGCAGCCTCTTCGCGGCAGACGGGGCAGCGGCCCTTGCGCCCGGCAGGTGCCAATTTGGCAGGCCGGCGGACGACCGGCGTAATGGTACCGCTTGAGCGAGACCGCCTGCAATTCGGCTAACCCGCGAATACGCCCAGGGCCAAGCGATTTAGCCCTGAATGTGGCATGGACTTTGCGTTGTAGGGGATTTTGAGTTCCGTCAGTAAAAAACGGCAATCCAACCCTACGACAATCAACCGCATCTCGACCCGGCAAAGTCGAATTGTTCGGCCAGCCCCGCGGGATCCTGTCGGGCGACGGCTAAAGGAGCAAATTAGATGGCTCAAGGTGAAAAGATCATCGGCATCGACCTGGGCACCACCAACTCGGTCGTCGCCGTGATGGAAGGCAAAGAAGCCAAAGTCATTCCGAACCAAGAAGGCAACCGGCTGACCCCCAGCGTCGTGGCGTTCACCGACAAAGGGGACGTGCTGGTGGGCGATCTGGCCCGCCGCCAGGCGGTGACCAATCCCAAGCGGACGATCTATTCGATCAAGCGATTCATGGGCCGCCGGCACAACGAAGTGGCCAGCGAAGAGAAGATGGTCCCCTACGAAGTCGTCGGCGGGGCCGAAGACTACGTCAAGGTCCGGATCGGCGACAAGGAAATCACGCCGCCCGAGATCTCGGCCAAGATCCTCCGCAAGCTGAAGGAAGCGGCCGAGGCCTACCTGGGCCACAAGGTCAACAAGGCCGTGATCACCGTGCCGGCCTACTTCAACGACGCCCAGCGGCAGGCCACCAAAGACGCCGGCCAGATCGCCGGCCTGGAAGTTGCCCGGATCATCAACGAGCCGACGGCCGCGGCCCTGGCCTACGGGCTCGACCGCAAAGAGCACGAGAAAATCGTGGTCTTCGACCTGGGCGGCGGCACGTTCGACGTCTCGGTGCTGGAAGTGGCCGACGGCGTGTTCCGCGTCATCAGCACCAACGGCGACACGCACCTGGGCGGCGACGACTTCGACGGAGTGCTGATCAACTACGTCGCCGACGAGTTCAAGAAAGAACAAGGCATCGACCTGCGCAAGGACACGATGGCCCTGCAGCGCCTGCAAGAGGCCTGCGAAAAGGCCAAGAAGGAGTTGAGCTCGGCCAGCTCGACCGACATCAATCTGCCGTTCATCACGGCCGATGCCAACGGTCCCAAGCACTTGCAGATGAACATCACGCGCTCCAAGTTCGAGCAGTTGGTCGATCACCTGTTCGAGCGCTGCCGCGGGCCGGTGATGCAGGCCCTGAACGACGCCAAGCTCAAGCCCAGCGAGATCGACGAAGTCGTGCTGGTCGGCGGCTCGACCCGCATTCCCAAGGTGCAGGAGCTGGTGCAGAAAATCTTCGGCAAGGATCCGCACAAGGGAGTCAATCCCGACGAAGTCGTGGCCAGTCGGCGCCGCGATCCAAGGTGGCGTGCTGGCCGGCGAAGTGCAGGACGTGCTGCTGCTCGACGTCACGCCGCTGTCGCTGGGCATCGAGACCCTGGGCGGCGTCATGACCAAGCTGGTCGAGAAGAACACCACGATTCCCGACCGAGCGCAAGCAAGTCTTCAGCACGGCCGACGACAACCAGACGGCGGTCACGGTCCGCGTCTTTCAAGGCGAGCGCGAAATGGCGGCCGACAATCGCCTGCTCGGCCAGTTCAACCTCGAAGGCATTCCGCCGGCCCCGCGCGGCATGCCGCAGATCGAAGTCAAGTTCGACATCGACGCCAACGGCATTCTGAACGTCTCGGCCAAGGATCTGGGCACGGGCAAGGAACAGACCGTGCGGATCGAGCAGTCGAGCGGATTGTCGGAAAGCCGAGATCGAGCAGATGCGCAAGGACGCCGAGTTCCACGCCGAAGAGGACAAGCGGAAGCGG
Organism: uncultured Planctomycetaceae bacterium; assembly: GCA_963793635.1. Lineage (GTDB taxonomy): Bacteria > Planctomycetota > Planctomycetia > Pirellulales > PALSA-1355 > CAWCAX01. The sequence continues at coordinate 79,044 of CAWCAX010000004.1, read as the reverse complement.
CAATTGGCCGAACTGCGCAACCAGGCCGACTCGATGGCCTTCCAGCTCGAAAAGCTGATGAAGGAGCACGCCGACAAGATCAAGGAGTCGGACAAGACTCCCCTGGAAGCGGCGATCAAGAAAACGCGCGATGTCGCCAAGGGGGATAATGCCGACGCGATCAAGTCCGCCATCGGCGAACTGGAACAGGCCTCGCACGCGCTGAGCAAGACGCTTTACGAGTCCGGCAAAGCCGGCCCGGCCGGACCCGGTGCCGCCCCCACAGACGGCGCCGCCGCCGGCGGTAAAGCCGGCGCCGACGACGACGCCATCGACGCCGAATTCGAGGTCAAAGACTAACCGATGGCCTTTCGCTTCGACAAACTGACGATCAAAGCCCAAGAGGCTGTCGAACGCGGCACAGCACGTCGCCAGCGAGCGCGGCAATCCGCAGATCGAGCCCTTGCACCTGCTGGCCGGGCTGCTGGCCGAGACCGAAGGGGTCGTGGGCCCGGTCCTCGACAAGATCGGCGTCAACCGCCGCCAGCTCGAACAGATCGTCGAGGCCGAGCTGGGGCACCTGCCCAAAGTCTCGGGCGGCAGCGGCCCGGGTCTGTCGGAGGCGCTGCAAAAGATGCTCGAAGCGGCCCAGCGGGCTTGCCACGCAGATGAAGGACGAGTTCGTCTCGACCGAGCATCTGCTGCTGGCCCTGGCCAAGGTCGACTCGAAGGCCAAGAGCATTCTCAAGCTCAACGCCATCGACGAAGCCGGCTTGCTCAAGGCCCTGCAAACCGTGCGCGGCTCGGCCCGGGTGACCGATCAGAATCCCGAGGAAAAATTCAACGCCCTGAAAAAATACGGCATCGATCTGGTCGAACGGGCCAGCCAAGGCAAGCTCGATCCGGTGATCGGCCGCGACCAGGAAATCCGCCGCGTGATCCAGGTCCTCTCGCGGCGCACCAAGAACAATCCGGTGCTGATCGGCGAGCCGGGCGTCGGCAAGACCGCCATCGCCGAAGGGCTGGCCCTGCGGATCGTCGAGGGCGACGTGCCGCAAAGCCTGAAGAACAAGCGCGTGATCGCGCTCGACATGGGCGCGCTGATCGCCGGCACCAAGTTTCGCGGCGAGTTCGAAGATCGGCTCAAGGCGGTGCTGCGCGAAATCCAGGCCGCCGGCGGCAACGTGATTCTGTTCATCGACGAGCTGCACACGGTCGTCGGCGCCGGAGCGGCCGAAGGGGGCAACGACGCCGCCAACCTGCTCAAGCCGGCCCTGGCCCGCGGCGAGCTGCGCTGCATCGGCGCCACGACGCTCGACGAATATCGCAAGTACATCGAGAAAGACGCCGCCCTGGAGCGCCGCTTCCAGCCGGTCTTTGTCGGCGAGCCGAACGTCGAAGACACGATCGCCATCCTGCGCGGCCTGAAGCCGCGCTACGAGGCCCATCACAAGGGCGTGAAGATCAAGGACTCGGCCCTGGTGGCGGCCGCCAAGCTGTCGCACCGCTACATCACCGATCGCTTTCTGCCCGACAAGGCCATCGACCTGATGGACGAAGCCACCAGCCGGCTGGCGATGGAACTGGAAAGCGTGCCGAGCGAGATCGACCAGGTGCAGCGCCGGCTGATGCAGCTGGAACTGGCCGCGCGGCAACTGGCCGAAGAGACCGAAGAGCACGCCATCGACCGCCGCGAGGAGATCGAGGCCGAAATGACCGATCTGCGCTTCAAGCTGGCCAATCTTGCGCGAACAGTGGGAAGCCGAAAAGCAAGGGCGTCGGCAACGTGGCCGACACGCGCCAGCAACTCGATCAGGTCGAGCTGCGAGTACAACCAGCTCTGGGCCGCGATTCGCGAGAAGCAGGCAGCCGGCCAGATCGTGCCCGAGGAAGATTACAAGAAACTCTACGAACTGGATACCGAGCGCAAAAAGCTCGCGCAGAAGCTCGATGCGGCCGGTCCCGCGCCGGCTCCGCCAAGGTGGCCGGCGCCTGCTGCGGCAAGAAGTCGGCCCGGAAGAAATCGCCGAGGTCGTCAGCGCCTGGACCGGCATTCCGGTCTCCCGGATGCTGGAAACCGAGCGGCACAAGCTGCTGGTGCTGGAAGAACGGCTGCATCAGCGCGTGGTCGGCCAGGACGAAGCCGTGGCCGCCGTGGCCAATGCGGTCCGCCGCAGCCGGTCGGGCTTGCAAGACCCCAATCGGCCGATCGGCTCGTTTCTGTTCCTGGGCCCGACCGGCGTCGGCAAAACCGAGCTTTGCAAAGCCCTGGCCGAAGTGCTGTTCGACGACGAAAACGCCATGGTCCGGGTCGACATGAGCGAGTTCATGGAGCGGCACACCGTCAGCCGGCTGATCGGCGCCCCGCCGGGCTACGTCGGCTACGAAGAAGGAGGCCGGCTGACCGAAGCCGTCCGCCGCCGCCCGTATTGCGTGGTCCTGCTCGACGAAATCGAAAAAGCCCATCGCGACGTGTTCAACATCCTGTTGCAAGTGCTCGACGATGGCCGGCTGACCGACGGCCACGGCCGCACGGTCGACTTCACCAACACGATCGTGGTCATGACGTCGAACATCGGCAGCCAGATCATCCAGCAGATCACGCAAGAAGGCGGCAACGAGGACGAAATTCGCGAGGCGGTGCGCGGCGCGCTGGCCGCTCAGTTCCTGCCCGAGTTCCTCAACCGGATCGACGAGACGATCATCTTCCATCCGCTCGACGCGCGAGCACCTTCGCAAGATCGTCGAGTTGCAGGTGGCCCGCGTGGCCCGGCAGCTCGAACAAGTTGGCGTCAAGCTCGAGGTCACGGAGCGGGCGCTCGATGCGATCGCCACACAAGGCTACGACCCGGTCTACGGGGCCCGGCCCATCAAGCGGGTGATCCAGCAGCAGATTCAGAATCCGCTGGCGACCGAGATTCTCAAGGGCCAGTTCACCGAGGGGACGACCGCCAAAGTCGACTTCCACGGCGGCGAGTTCGTCTTCGAGCGGATCCAAGAACCGCAGGAAGTCGTCGCGGCGAGTTGAGGGGAAAACTCGGAACGGGGAACGCGGAACTCGGAACGAAAAAGTGCCGAGCGCGGGAGTTTTCCTTGCCGACAATAGCCGGCATTCAACGAATGCCGGTGCATCGGGGGCGGCGCTGAAAGACAAGCGAGCACCGCTTCGCGCCGGATCGGAAGCTCACCGGCCCCACGTCGGGCGCCGGCCCACCGCGACTTAGCGGTCGCTTTCTTTAAGCCCCCAATTTTCAATGATCACTTCGGCGCCCGGGGTCATGTTGCGCAGTTTGGTGACGATGACCAGTTTTTCCGACGCCGTGGCTTTCTTGAGCCGGCCGGCGAGTTTCGTGAGCTTCTTGCGGCGCTTACGGCGACGCTTGATTTCCTGGCGCGATCGCTGATTCCACTCACAGTCGAACTCCTCTGTATGTCATGAAAGCGATATTTGCGTATTGCGCTATTCGCCTAGGTGCTATTTGCGTTGCCTAGTTACACCGTACGGGCGGATGCCGGTGGCGACCGGCCCCCAACCACCCAGGCCGGCCCCAAGCAGACCATCGGCAACCCCCCTTTTTTACCGGGGCTGCCATCTGCCGTCAATCGCGCCGATGCCGCGGTAAGTGGTACAGCCAAGCGCGAGTCCAAGCGGGATTAGCGGAAAGAGGGGGAATCGAACCCAGACAGCGCGTGCTGCTCTCTAACACGGGTTATAAGACCGCTGCGCCGTCAAGGCAGCGGGCCGCTGTCCGCAGGGAAAGCGGAGGCGGTGTATTCAGCGCGTAAAAAAGGCGGCGCCATATCGGAATGACACCGCCGCATCTGTTTGGTGCGCGTCAACCTAGTCGCCAAGCAGATCACGAAAGCGACTCCTTTTGCCCTCGCGCCGCACTTTTAGAAAGGCGTTAACCTCCGAGATCACCCGGGCCCCTTCAGGCAAAACCTCGGTCACTCCTAGGCCAGGAACACTTTCGACATTCGCGATCGCGCTTTGAATCGCTTCGGCGAAGCTGTCGGCAACTCGCTCAAAGTCTAGGGAAAGTTGCCCATCGCATTGCCCGAAAATGGCATCGTCACAGCCCGCCGCAAACAAAGCGTTTGCCAAATCTTCGGTGGCCTCTTTGTGCCCCGCGACATGCAGGGTGAACGAGAAGCAGTCTCTTTCAATCGGGCGATCTTGTTTCGACTGGGGATCAAGCGTATTTGACATGGCTATTCCCCTTCCTTCTCGGAGTAGTGTGGGCAATTATCAACTTTTCTTCGGATCAATCTGGCAATCCCAGGCGGATTGGATGGGGTGCCATTTACCCAATACTGACAGGACCCACGAGCCCCGCCGGGGCACATTATTTTTCCCCAGGCATGGGAGGACTTGCCGGCCTTTTCCCATCGCCACCCATGCGCCAGTGCAAACTGAACGGCCAGTTCGATGTCTTGGGATGGGTGCCTCGGGCGCTGTGCCATTCGTCTTATCGACCGAAGGGGGCCTGTTAGCTGGCATGCGCAAAATTAAGCCGCCCTTGGCGGCCGAGTTAATCGTAAGTTCCATTTGAACATGCTTTTTCACAGGCTTCCGTACCAAAAGCAGGCCTTTGTCCCGCCACGCAACGGCGGAACAGGGCGAGTAACCTAGCCGCAACCCCCCACTTCTGTTGTGGCCACGCTGGCCTCATTCCTATGGTACTTGACGTTCAAATGGGAGGCAATAAATGGATCCGGGACGCCCCGACGCATTGCAAATTGTAAAACTCCGTAAGATAAATATCTAATTATAGTTACGAATAAGTGTGCATAGCTTACGCACACAAGAATTTTTGTTTGAGGGTGTTGGAAGCTGTGCGACGAATGGTGCAGTCGTGCGGCGAACGGTTGCTCAAACGCCAGTTAAACGGGGCGAGTTCGGGACGGAAATTTTTTGTTTTCCGGGCGGAGCACTGCGCCTCGGCTCCCGCTCCTGAAGGCATTGCCTCTCTCCCCGCCCCGCCGCTCGGGTAGACTAATGGGCATGACTCGCGGCATCCTTATGGGCGGATTGGTGGCGGCGGCATTTGACCCAAGCGGCGACTACTTGCTCACGGTTTCTCATTCCGGCCGCGGAGTCTTTTCCACCCAGACATGGGAGCGACTGGCTCGCGACTACGCTCTGGCGTACCCAGAAAACGGTGTAGCGATCGGCATCGGGCCGATTGCCGGCTTGGCCCTTCCCGTGGTCGAGTTAGATTCAGACCACGATGCCTGGATCACAAGTCCGGACGGCAGCGTGAAGTTGCTGCTGAGCAGCAGCTATATCGAAATTACGAGCTCCACACCATGACCCCTCCCCGCCGCTGGTCGTTCTCGCTCAGGATGATGTCTGCCATTTCGATTGTGCTTGCGCCGCAGGCTCCAGCCGTCGATAATATTGTCGACCGACTGATCGACGCAACCATTGACTCGATCGTCGAGAGGGCCGTGGTGGTCTTTCCGTAGAAAGCATTACGACCAGCGCCCGCTACTCAGGCTGACCGGCCGTAGGGCTTCACCCACCATACGGCCACCAGCGACGAACCCCGCCAGTGGCAGCTCATCCCGCGACCAAGCGAAACATCGTAATCTCGGGCCGGACGTTGAAGCGGACGCGATAGCCGTGCCCTAAAGCGCGGTTTATGTACATCGTGCGCCCGTCGAACAAGTCGACCTCGCCGGCGATATAGCGGCGATTGGCCACCGGCACGATCGGCGCCGGAAGAAACGGCGGCTTGCATTGACCGCCGTGCGTATGGCCGGCAAGAATCCAGCCTTGAAAGTCGCCCCAACCCGAACGGTCGGCCGCGTCCGGATTGTGGCATAGTACGACCCGCGCGGCTTCGGCGCTCGAAGTGGCGAGTCCGCCGCGAATATCGCAGCGGCCGGCCAACAATTCATCCAGCCCCACGATTTGCAGGCCATCCAGGTCGGCAGTTTGATCGCGCAGCACGCGCACATCCCATCCGTTCACGATATCGACAACCTGGTTGGCCACCGCTGGCTGCGACCAACCCTTTCCATAGTCGTGATTGCCCAGGATTGCCACGGTGGCGATCCGGCCGCGAGGCAGTTGGCGGCCGATGCGGTCTACCTGTTCCAGGGGCGGCAGGCCGTCGGGATCGAGCGAGAGGAAATCGCCCGTGATGGCCACCACGTCCGGCCGCAGTTTTTCCACGCGCGCGAAGGATTCCAACAAAAAGGAGTCGCTGACGCGATGCCCGATGTGCAGATCGCTGAGCTGCGCGAGCGTGCGTCCCGCCCAGTGCGCGGGCAATCCCCGGATGGGCATGTCGCGCTGGACGAGTTCCAACCAGGTCGGCTCGATCGCCAGCGCGTCGATCGCACAGCCGGCCAGCACTGCTCCGGTGCCCCAGGCGGCCCGCTTCAGCCAACGACGGCGTGACGACCGCGGCTGCGCGGCAGTGGGCGTCGAGAGGCCGGCGGTTTGCAAAGCAGGATTCACGTGTGGAAGGCCATGAGGTAAGGATCGGCGCGGTCGACTGAATTCAAGATACCGCACTGCGGGGCGCCTAGGAAGGATGAAGGCAGAAGGGTGAAGGATGAAAAACGACGTTAGCGAGCGCGGACGATGCGTCGGGGTCACGCCAAGAGTCGTTAACGCGCGTCCCATAACGAGTTAAAACCAATTGTCAGAAATCCTAAAGTCTTTTCTTCCGGTCTTTGAAAAAAGGATGGATTTGCTCCTGCCGCCATACATAATTGGACCAGTGCTTGAGGGGATCGAACCGGCGCATGGTTCGGCCGGTTTGCCCCGACTGCCCGGCCGGCGAGGAGCGGAAATGGATTCGAAGGTCTTGATGGGAGTGTGTTGCTGTGTCGCTTTGTGGCTGCAATCCGCGCCGTCGCTGGCCGAGGAACCGATGACCGGCGACTGGCTGGCAGCGGCGACGTCAACTCCCAAATTCGAAATTCCCTCCTCGCGAGACGAGTGGGCATCCCGGCGGTTGGAGATCCGCGCCAGACTCTGGAAGCTGCTGGGCAAACTGCCGCCACGGCCCGAGAAGCTCGAAGTCAAGACGCTCTCGCGCCAGGATCACGGCGATTACGTACTGGAAAAGTTCGAGTTCGACAACGCCGCCGGCGCGACCGTGCCGGGATATCTGCTGCTACCCAAGCGCGATATGAGCCGCAATCCGCAAAAGTTGCCGGCCGTGCTCTATTGCCATTGGCACGGCGGCCAATACGACATTGGCAAGGAGGAGCTGTTTCAAACCAACGCCGTGCCCGTGGCTTCAGGCCCGGCGCTGGCCAAGGCCGGCTTCGTGGTGATCGCGGTCGACGCCTATTGCTTCGGCGAGCGGAACGGCAAGGGGCCGGATGGGCCCGCGGAAAAAGGCGCGGCCGGCGAGATGACCGCCGCCAAGTTCAATCTTTGGTTCGGTCGCACGTTGTGGGGCATGATGCTCCGCGACGATCTACTGGCGCTCGATTATCTGTGCACCCGGCCCGAGGTGGACACGTCGCGGATCGGCGTGACGGGCATCAGCATGGGCGCCACGCGTACCTGGTGGCTGATGGCCCTGGATGAACGACTCAAAGCGGGCGTAGCCGTGGATTGCCTGACGCGTTATCGCGATTTGATTGCCGCCCAGTCCCTGTATGCCCACGGCATCTATTACTTTGTGCCGGGCATGCTCAATTATTTCGACAGCGAAGCCGTGGTCGCCCTGGCAGCCCCCCGGCCGCTATTGGTCATGAACGGCGGACAGGACAAAGGCTCGCCGGTCGAAGGCATTCACCAGATCGAGTCGGCGGTGACGCGCGTTTACGCACTGTACGGCGGAAATCCCGCCGCGCGCTTCCGCAGCATCATCTACCCGGAGCAGGGGCACATTTATACGCCGCTGATGTGGGAACAGACGGTCCGCTGGCTGACCGAGCACTTGCCGCGATCCTATTAGAAAGCAGTTCGCGAAGGTGTGACGCCCGCTGTCATTTCTTAGTGAGATACTTGTCGAACCAATCCGCCAAGGCATCCAGGTCTTTGGTGCTGTCCGGCCAACCGTGCCCCTGTCCGGGTCGGACGACGAGTTCGGCCGGCACTCCGGCTGCCTTAAGCCTGGTGACAAACACTTCTGCCTGCTGAAGCGGCACGATATTGTCGGCATCGCCGTGAATGATGAGGGTCGGCGCCGACCAGGCGCTGATGTGCGTAACCGGCGAGATATCACGCAGCCGCTGGGTAATTTTGGTTTCGTCGGTGATCCGCTCCAGCCGCTTGGTGTTGGGGTCCATTTCGTGGAAGTCGACCGCCGGCCGCAAGGCCGCCAGGACTCCGTCAAGATTGAAAGCGTTTTTGTCCTTGCCGCCGTAGTTCAGGAAGTCCGTCGGGGGAAACAGACAGGCCACGGCCTGGACGCGGCTGGAGGTTTGATCCACCGGGTCTTGGGCCGCCGGGTCTCCCAGATCGCCGCCCGTGCCCAGCATCAACGACAGGTGTCCTCCGGCGGACTGCGCCACAGATGCCGATGCGCGTGGGATCGATGCCGTATTGCGCGGCATTACGGCGAATGTAGCGCACGGCCCGATGGATGTTGGCGACGGCTTCGGGAATCGTAAACCGCGGCTGCGCGCCGTGAAAAACCGCAAACACGGTGTAGCCTGCGCTTCACGAACTCCTGAGTGAATGCCTGATTGTAGGTGTTGTACATCTCGCGGCTTGAAATCCATCCGCCGCTGACCACGAACACGATGGCGGCGCCATTGGCATTTTTTTTCGCCGGCTGATACACGTCCATGGTCAAGGCCATGCCGACCTTCCGTCCATACACAACGTCTTGCTTCAGCGCGGGTCCGTCGTCGGCGCGAGTCGCCGTGGCCAACATGGCGAGCGTAATCCCGCCGAGCAACAGGCTGCACACAAATCTCATGGAGTAACTCCAAGTTGCGCTTGAGGAGTCGATGCAGAAAGTCGGAGCAATCCGCCGATGTAGAAACCGGCACCGGGCCGGCCGCCAGTCTATCCGACCAGCCAGCGAGTCCAGCGCGATCGGCTCAGGCACCAGGCAAGCAGCGTACTGCCCAGGGCGGCGATCGTAAATACACCCAGGACCACCGCCACGGTTTCCGGCATCGCCAACCTGGCCGCCAGCGCTTGCAGCGTCTTGATGATTAGCAGATGCGACAGGTAAATGCCATAGGCCAGCGACCCGAGCTGGGCAATCCGATCCAGCAGCGGCATGCGGCCCCCAACCAGGGCCTCGGCGCACAGCGCCAATCGCCCAAGGCAAACACCAGCAGGGCCACCCCGGCCAGGTTTTCCGCCAGGCGATTGCGCAGCAAATAACAGACCGCCGCCGTCAGCAGCACGCTGAATGCTAAGCCGGCCCAACTTACAGTTCGCCGCCGCAGCCAATCGGCAGCGCCGCGCTGCCAGGCGATGGCCAGCGCCACGCCCCACAAGGCCGCGGGCAGGGCGTCGAGGGCCAATTGCCAAAAGCTGGAGCTCGATCCCGATCGATCGACCGGCAACCAGGCGATCTGCCAACCAAGCAGAAGGCAAACGGCCAAGGTGAAATTTTCGCGACCGGCGCGGCCGATGACCTTTCGCCCCACGAAAAACACCGCCAGCGTGATCGCCAGAATGAATGGCATGAACCACAAGTGGAAGAACGAGCCCAGCCAAAACACTTCGGCGCCCGGAAAGTCGTTGGGCTGACTGGGCAGCAGCAGCGCCTTGAGCGCCTTGAAGGCCAGGTAGATCAGACTCCAGGCCAGAAACGGCACGTAGATCCGCAAAAATCGAGAGCGGACATACTGGGCCACGTTGCGATCCGGCTGCCGCGCGAGGCCGTCCCAAGTCAGAAAGACCGCCGCGGCCGTGAAAAACGGCACGGCGAAACGCCCCAAGGCGGTTGCGCCCGCGAAGTCGGCCGAGGGGGGCGAATGCAGCCAAACAATGGCATACGCCGCCAACAGACGCATGACGTCGAGCATCGGTTGCCGGCCACGCGTCGACAGCCCGGACTTCGGTGCCGCTTTCAGTTCCCGGACTGCGCTGGACATAGAGGTCCTTCAGACATTGAGACGCTACCCGCCGGCCAGCCGGACATGGCCCACGGCAGATCCGGGGCCTGCCCCGGCGGCACACTGTCCGAGCGCCCGCTGCGGATCGGCCAGCCCCAGGCCGGCGACACCCAGCGACACGTTCTGCGTCAAGCCGGCCACGAACAACAGCAACATATTGATCATCGGAATAATCAACACGTCCTGGAACATCGCGTTGGGAAACCACACGCCGAAAAACGCCATGAACAACAGCCCGCACTGGCGAAATGCGGCCGGCGCCTGCGGGCAGCGCCACAGCCGCCAGGCCTGGCGCAGCCAAAGCACGATCAGGATCACAAACAGGCTCGCGCCGACCAGTCCGGTTTCGGCCAGCAGGGCCAAGAGCACGTTGTGCTGCACATAGGGACGCACCTTCTCCAGCGGCAAGTCGGTCGAGCGGTCCGAGAGGTAAGGCCGGCATTCGATGGCATACTGTCCAAAACCGCAGCCCAACAGCGGCCGGTCCTGAAACATGTGCCAGGCGACCACCGCCAGAATCGGTCGCAAGCGGGCACTCTCGGCTGCCTCCTCGGCGCTCAGTTCCTTATCCCGCTTGAAAGCCAGCAAGCTATCCCAATTCATTGCCACGATCGGCAGCGAGGCCAGCACGATCGTGCCGATCACGGCCGACCGCCAGACGCGCGGAAGCGACAGCGCGATGATGACGAAGGTTCCCAAAGCCGCGCCCAGCCAGGCGCTGCGTGTGAACGTGCTGTAAATGCCCCAGGCAAAGAGCGGCATCAGGGCCAGCACCAACAGTTGGCCCACGCGGTTCAGACGCGGCCAGCACATCAACGCACCGGCCAGGCATAGCCCTTGCAGAATTCCCGAACCGGCCGGATTCAACAGCGGCCCCCGTCCGCGTCCGAAAAACTCCAAGAACTCGGGCGAGGCGATGTAGCTCGGGTAGACGAGGGCCCAAACCTGATGTGTTTCGGCGATCGCGGTCACGGCCAGGTACAGGCCGAACACACCCAGCGCCGCAAACAGGCCCCACAGCGCACGCTCGGTGACGGCCACCTGCCGCACAATCCAGTACAGCGCGAGGGGCACCAGGTATAAAAACAACAGGCTGGCCAGCGGCTGAGACTTCTTGATCTGCCAATCGCTGGTCAAGGTGCTCACGACCAGCGCGGCGGTGAAGCCGACCAGAGCCCAGTCGGCTTTCGTGAAGGGTTTGGGTTCGATCCAGCCCAAGCGGCGATACACCAGCGTCAAGACTAAAAGCAAACCGAGCAAGACCCGGTCGATCGTCACCGGCAACGGCCCCAGCGACACATTGAAGAACGGGTGGCCGAAACAGATGCCCGTCAGCAACACCAGCAGACAGCCGGCCAGCAGTCCCCCGAAACGCAGCAACACCGCTCCCCACACCAGGGCCAGGGTACCGCCAATGGCAGCGAAAAAATCCATCGCAACACTCATCAAGGGCGTCTGTCTCACATCCGCTACGTCGCGCATTTCTGCTGCTCAAACATAGACCGCGGGCGGCCGGCAACTCGCCGAACCGGGGTCCGGCTGCCGCCAGCGGGGCACCGCATGCGGAAACGTATGTCGATCATGCAGATTAGGCGTAGAATGCCGGGGCGACACGCTTGACCCATCTTGACTTGCTGCAAGGATTTAGCATATCTTCCGCTTGACATTTCGCCCGGCCCTCAAAAGCTTCGCACCATGGCTGCCGCTCCAAATTTCAGTCAGCGCGCCCAATTGGCGGGGGGCCAGCCCATCAGCCGGCTGATGCATCTTGCGCTGGCCAATCCGGGCCTGATTTCCTTGGCGGCCGGTTTTGTCGATCAGTCCACGTTGCCGGTCGATGCCACGCGGCAAGCCGTGGAGCGCGTGCTGGCAGAGCCGACTTACGCCCGTGCCGCGTTGCAATATGGCTCGACGGCCGGGGACGCCCGCTTGCGCCAGATGGTGCTCGATCGGTTCTGCCAAGCGGACGGACGAACGGCCGGGCAGAGCCGGCTGTCGATCGAACAAGTGCTGCTGACCGCCGGCAGCAACCAGCTGCTGCATCTGGTGGCCGAGGCCCTGCTCGACCCGGGCGACATCGTGCTTTGCGCCGCTCCCAGCTATTTCGTTTTCCTGGGCATTCTCGGAAATCTGGGGGCCCGCGCCTGGGAGTCGCCAGCGACGAGCGGGGCTTGGTTCCGGCGGCGCTCGAGGAGCAACTCGCGGAGCTGGAACGGCTTGGCGAGCTTGAGCGGGTGAAAGCAATTTATGTCACCAGTTACTTCGACAACCCGACCAGCATTTCGCTTGCGGACGAGCGGCGGCCGCAGTTGGTGGAAATGGCCCAGCGCTGGTCGCGCAAATCCAAGATCTACATCATCGAAGATGCGGCCTACCGCGAGCTGCGCTATCGCGGCCCGGATTTGCCGAGCTTGCGCAGTTACGACCCGAGCGGCGACACGGTGATCGTGGCGGAGACGTTTTCCAAATCGTTTTCGCCCGGCGTGCGCGTCGGCTGGGGCATTCTGCCGCCCGAATTGGTGGAGCCGATCGCCGATCTGAAAGGCAACATCGATTTCGGCTCGCCGCACTTTGCGCAGCGGGTGATGACCGCGGTGCTGGAGCTCGACTTGTTCCAGCCGCACGTCGCGGCCCTGCGACAACATTACCGACACCAAAATGGAGGCCATGCTCTCGGCCGCGGACGAATTTCTGGCCGAGTTGCCGGGCGTCAGTTGGCTGCGACCGACGGGCGGGTTGTATGTCTGGCTGCGGCTGCCCGAGGGCATCGACGCCGGCCCCAGCGGCACGCTGTTCGACGCGGCACTGGCCGAAGGCATGCTCTACGTGCCAGGCGAATATTGTTTTCCGGCCGAGGGACAGGCCGTGGAAAAGAACACGATCCGCTTAAGTTTTGGCGTGCAAGGCGCACCGCAGATCCGCCGTGGCGTAGAAGCCCTGTCGCGGGCCATTCGCCATGCGCATGCCTGTGTCGAGGGTTAGCAGCCTGTTGAAGTATTCAACGGGCTGCGTGATCGCTGGGATGCGATCCAAAAATGACAACGCAAGTCGTTAGTTTGCCAGCCGTGCGGAGCTTCGCTCCGCACTTGGCGAGGTTGAAAAATGCCACGATGGCATTTTTCAACGGGGTGTTAGGACCGCAGCGAGCGCCGGGTTGTCATGCAAATTATCGATCACTACTTGCTGCAACAGTTCTTGCGGACTTTTGTCATCTGTTTTTGCAGCTTGACCGGTCTGTATATTGTCATCGACGGCTTCAGCAACCTGGACGACTTCATCCTGTATTCCGAGAAGCACGGCAGCTTGCTGTCGGTGATGGGCGAGTACTACGCCTACCGCTCGCTTTCGTTTTTCGATCGCACGAGCGGCATTCTGACCCTGATCGCGGCCATGTTCACCGTGACCGCGATCCAGAGCCATCAGGAACTCACGGCCCTGGAAGCGGCCGGAATCTCCAAGGGGCGCGTCATCAAGCCGGTGATCGTCGCTGTGGCGATTATCGCTTTGCTGGCGGCGATCAACCGGGAGCTGATCATCCCCAGGGTTCGCGGCAATCTGAGCCACAATGCCCAAAACCTCAACGGCCGCAAGGCCCAACCGCTTCAGCCACGCTACGATAACGAAACCGAAGTCTTGTTCGGCGGGGCGGAAACCAGCGCCGCGGACCAGAGCATCGTCGCGCCCAACTTCTTCCTGCGCAAGCCGCTCGACAAATACGGCAAGCACCTCGTCGCCGACAAGGCTTTCTACAAACCGCCGCAAGGCGATCGGCCGGGCGGCTACCTGTTTGCAGATCTCGATCAACCCAAGCGGCTGGATCAACTGCCCTCGCTCAAAGTGAACGGCAAGCCGGTGATCCTGACGCCAGCCGATACTCCCTGGCTCGAGCCGGGGCAATGTTTTGTGGCCAGCGGCGTCGGCTTCGAGCAGCTCGAGGGGGGCACGGCCTGGCGGCAATATTCCTCGCTGGTCGAACTGATCAAGGGCTTGCACAATCGCAGTCTGGATTTCGGCGCGGATGTGCGCGTGGCGATTCATTCGCGACTCGTGCAGCCATTGCTCGACGTGACCTTGCTGCTACTGGGTCTGCCGCTGGTGCTTTCGCGCAAGAACCGCAACATGTTCCTGGCCATCGGGCTAAGCGTGGTCCTGGTGATCTGGTTCATGGGCGTGGTCCTGACCTGCCAGTATCTGGGCTCGAACTATTACCTGCTCAGCCCGTCGCTGGCCGCCTGGCTGCCGCTGATGATTTTTGTGCCTTGGGCCGTGTTCACCTCCGAACCCCTGCGCGAATAGGACGCCGATCGAGCCTATGCCATCCGCCGCCAAAGCCGCTGACATCGGTCGCGCCCTGGGTCGAAGGTCTGACCATTTCCCAGGCTGCTGACCCATACCGCGCGCTTGCACGACGCCGCACGATGCCCTGGTGTTTCCGGCGCTCGGGTTGCGGATGTCATATCGCGAGTTCGCCGCGGAGGTCGACCTGGTCGCGCGCGGCTTGCTGGCGTTGGGCATTGGGCCCGGCGAGCACGTGGCGATCTGGGCCACCAACGTTCCGCAGTGGGTGATCTTGCAGTTCGCCACTGCCCGCATCGGCGCCGTGCTGGTCAACATCAATCCGGCCTATCGGCCCTTCGAACTGAGATATGTGCTCAAGCAGAGCGACGCGGTGGCACTGTTCCTGGTGGAGCAATTCAAGACTTCGAACTACTACGCGATGCTGGCCGAAATTTGTCCCGAACTGGCAACGTACCGAGCCGGGCAAGCTGCACAGCGCCGAGTATCCGCGCCTGCGCTGGGTCGTGGGGCTGGAGGCGACAGCGCCGGCCGGGGGCATCACCTGGTCGGACCTTCGCCGGCGCGGCCGAGCGTGCCGCCCGAGCGGTTGGACGAAATCGGCCGGCAACTCAAAGCCGACCAGCCGATCAACATTCAATACACTTCCGGCACGACCGGCTTTCCCAAGGCGGCCATGCTCAGCCATCGCAATCTGCTGCTCAACGCGTTTTACGTCGGCCAGTGTCAGCGCTTCACCGATGCCGATCGGATCTGCATCCCGGTGCCGTTTTACCACTGCTTCGGCTGCGTGCTGGGCACCCTGTGTGCCGTGGTCTACGGCGCCGCGATGATCGTGCCGGCCGAGTCGTTCAACCCTTTGGCCACGCTCGACGCCATCCAGCAGGAGCGGGCCACGGCCGTCTACGGCGTGCCGACGATGTACATCGCCCAACTTCAGGAACCCTCGTTCGACGCTCGCGATCTCAGCTCGCTGCGCACCGGGCATCATGTCGGGCAGCCCCTGCCCGATCGAAATCATGAAGCAAGTCGTCGACCGCATGGGCATCGATCGAGATCACAATCGCCTACGGACAAACCGAGGCCTCGCCCGGTCATCACCCAAACTCGGGCCGACGACCCGCTGCAAGTGCGCGTCGAGACCGTCGGCCGTCCGCTCCCCGGCGTGGAGGTCAACATCGTCGATCCAGGCACCGGCCAGGCGCTGGCAGACAACGAGCAAGGCGAGTTGGTCGCGCGCGGGCATCTGGTGATGCTCGGTTACTACAAGAATCCCGAAGCGACCAGCGCCGCCATCGACGCCGAAGGCTGGTTGCACACCGGCGATTTGGGCGTGCGGCTGCTCCAACGGCTATTACCGCATCACGGGCCGGATCAAAGACATGGTGATCCGCGGCGGCGAAAACATCTACCCGCGCGAGATCGAGGAGTTCTTGTTCACGCACCCGCAGGTCGAACAAGCGTCGGTGGTCGGCGTGCCCGACAGAAAGTTCGTCGAGGAACTCTGTGCCTGGGTTAAGTTGAAGCCGGGCGCCGCGGTTACGCGAGGATGAGCTGCGCCAGTTTTGCCGCCGCCACCTGGCGCACTACAAAGTGCCGCGGCACGTCAAGTTTGTCGACGTCTTTCCTCAGACCGTCACCGGCAAGATCCAGAAGTTCAAGATTCGCGAGCAGATGATCGCCGAACTGGGGCTCGAAGAGCAAGAAACGGCCTGATTCGCGCGCTCAAAGCACATCGAAGTTTCATCTTGCACACCTGTGCAGCAATTCGGAGAGTCGAGGTCGGCAATGTTGCAAGCTCTGATTGGAATTGCGCTGATTACCTTGCTCCTGCTACTGATCATCGCGGGCGTGGCCCGGGTGACGCTGGGCCCGTGAGTCTGCGGCCCGATCGCAAACCACCTTCGCGCAGCGTTAGCCCCGCTCGATCCATTGCAGCCGCAGCAAGTTGAGCGCCTGCTTCGCCGCGCGCGACTTCCAAATCGAGGGGTGGCTGGCAAGCGTCGACGACCGGACGATTGTCTTTTCCGGTGTGGCCAGCGCGAAGAAGTACTCTGGCGGGGGCTGGCTATTGTCTTGTTCTTGGCCCTCGGCGGCCGGCGGAAACGGTCCGATCGAGAGCGCAAAGTCGCTGGCAAAGCGCTCGCGACACGCGCTGGCCAGAGCGGCGGCCGCCTCGGAACCGGCCGGATCGACCGATCGGCCGACCGCGGGCGCCAGCCATTGACTCAAGGCCGCGGCGTTGGGCAACACGGCACCCCCGTGAAAATAAGGCCCTGCACCGGCCGCCGCCGAAAGCCAATGGGCCAACAGCCCCTCGGTGCCCGACTCGACCGTCGAGAGCGATTGACCGCGCTCTGCGAGCCGACTCACGACAACGTCTTCGAGTTCGTCGTCCTCGTCACCGAAGACCAGATTGCCCAGACACTGGCGAATCGTGGCTTCGGTCGGCGCCATGGCCGCAAGGCACTCCTCGGCGGTTGCGCCGCTGGCCGTGATCCGCAGCGTGATGGTTGCGTCGTGGACCGTGATACCCACAGACGGCTCGCGTCCGCGGCGGATCAAGTCCGGCAGCATCTGCTCCACGTGACTCTCGCCGGCCCCGAAGCATTTGATCCGCCGATGCCGGATCACGCGCCGCGGGCCCAGCGCCGCGCTGATTGCCGGTTCCACGGTCTGGTCGAACATCTGGAACATTTCGGCCGGCACGCCGGGCAAGGCAAACAACCGACAAATACCCCCCGCGGGCCGCTGCGCTTCGAGCCAAATGCCAGGCGCCGTGCCGCGGGGATTGAAGATCGGCCGGCTGCCGGAGGGAAACAGGGCCTGAAGGCGATTGCGCTCGGGCATGTCGCGGTTGTGGCGCGCGAACAGTGCGCGGATGTGCGCCAGCGAAGGCTCGTCGAGCACCAGCTCCCGGCCGACGGCCGCGGCCAGCGCGTCGCGCGTCAGGTCGTCGGCCGTGGGTCCAAGTCCGCCGGTGACGATGACAAAATCGGTTCGCGCGATGGCCTGGCGAAACACGTCGACATTGGCCTGGAGCCGATCGGCCACGGTGGTGTGATAGAGCACCTCCAAGCCCAAATCGCCAAGCCGGCGGCTGAGCCATTGGCTGTTGGTATCGAGCCGCTGACCGCTAGTCAGTTCATCGCCGATGGAAATGATTTCAACGTTCATGTTTTGGCTTTATTGGAATTTGGCGCCTAAGCTTCTCAACTGAACACTCCGGTTCTGTTTCACGCGGAGCCGCGGAGACGCGGAGGGGAACGAAACGAGGTTTTTGGCAATGCCGTCGAGATCGTGCTCGAGCAACCGTATTTTCTTTTTCGCTCCGCGACTCCGCGGCTCTGCAGGATCCTCCCGTGGCCCTGCCTCATGGGACGTCCCTCCGATTGACCCGCAGGTGCGACGACCCTGCGGGAGCTGGAACGTAGTTATTGACAACCCGGTGCAGGCCTTCCTTGAGCGTGGACTCGCCGAAGTTGATCTGCAAGCCCACGGGCAGGTTGAGCAAGCGAAGATACGTGAGCACCTGCTTCGAGTGAACCGGAGCCAATCGTTCTACCGACTTCAATTCGACGACCACAGACGCCTCGACCAGCAGATCAATACGAAAACCCTCCTCAAAGTGCATGCCGTCAAATTCAAACGCAATGGGCATTTGTCGACTGACGTGAAGTCCCCTGCGTGCCAATTCACGTGCTAACGCCGCCTCGTACACAGAGTCCAGCAATCCCGGTCCAAGGCGCACGTGTAACTTGACCGCAGCATCTACGATCTCGCCCATGATCTCGTCCAATGCCCTGGCCAAATTCATCTTCCCGTTCCTCTCTCCGCGACTCCGCGGCTCCGCGTGAGTCTTATATCTGGTCCAAGGCGATGACTTGCTTAGCCCCGCAGTCCGGCCTGGCGGAGCAATTTGTCGGTCTCGCGATAAGCTTCCTCGACCCACTCGACAATTTTTGCCGGCTCGGGCGAATACTCGAGTTCGATTCGAAATCGCGCCGTCGATCTCCAGTTTTTTGATCTCGTGCAGATAGGGCGCGAACGGAACCACGCCGCGCCCCGGCGGCAAATCGCCGTGCACGTGACCGTCGCAATCGGAAATGTGGACGTGGGCGGCCCGGCCCTTGAGCCTGGCCAGCTCCTCGGGATTGACCTTCGAGAGCACCAGGTGCGAGATATCGATATTGGCCTTCACGCTGCTTAAGTTCACGTCATCGAGCAATCGCAGCATCGTGTCGACGGAGTTGACCAGCGACAACGCGAACGGTTCGAGTTCGATGGCGATTTCCAACCCCAGCTCGCCGGCCCGGTGCCCCAGCTCGCGGACCGTCTCGACGGCTGCGCTCCATTGCTCGGCGGGGGGAATGACTTCTCGATTCCAGATATATTCGCCGATCACCAACAGGACGTTCTGGGCCTGATATTCATAGGCCAGGTCGAGATAGGCTCGCACGCGGTCCACATGAAACCGCCGCACGCTGGCATTGAAGTCGATCAGTCCGACCGCCACACAGGCAAGCGACACGATCGGCAGATCCAAGCGGTCGCACTCGTCCTTGATGAGCCTGCGCTCGCGAATGTCCACCTCGAGTGGATCGACGAAAATATCGACCGAGTCGAACCCGATGCGTTTGGTCTCGCGCAGGCCAAAGACGGTCGGTTGCCGAGCTTGCACCCAGGCGGAATTGATCAGACCCAGCTTCATAGCGGCGGCTCCGAACCCTTCGAGAGCTGCCGTTTAACGGCCGGCGGGCAGCACGCCAATCGATCATATCGGCTGGCAAGCGCATCGCAACCAGGCCCGCGGCAGCAGCGGCGATCCTGGCAGGGTTCGACGGCCCAGCGGGCTTGGCGCGGCCGCCGGCTCAAAATTTCGCAGGTTTGAATCCATTGCGGTGTCGATAATTAGCCCAGAAGCGGTTGTCGTCCGAACTTGGGATTCATTTTCAAGCCTGGTTGCGCGTACAATTCATCGCAGCCCCATTCCCGCAAGCAGACCACATACCGATGGCAAATCATCCCCAGATTTTGATGTTTCCCTCCAAGAGGGAAGTCCGCCGCCAGCCCGGCTCCAACCGCTTGCTGACCGTGGTGCTGGCTGTGTACTGGCTGGGCATGATTTTCGGCACCCATTATCCTCGAATTCCACAATTGGCCGAGAGTGACGGCGTCGACAAGTGGATGCATTTTGGGGCCTACGCCGGTCTGGCGATGCTGCTGGCAACCGTGCTGGCTGTGCGTCGTCCGGCGCCGGGGTTGATCGCGGTCAAAATCGTAGCCCTACTGGCCGTTGCGGGGGCTTTCGACGAGATCACCCAGCCGCTCGTCGGTCGCGACTGCGAACTGCTCGACTGGTGCGCCGACGTGGTCGGCGCGTTGGTGGGCAGTTGCCTCATCGTCGGTTTTGCCTGGTTCCGCCGCGCGCGAACCGCGTCGTCCTGGGACCAGGCGGCCTGATGCACTTGGGGGTTCTATAGACATTGCCGGTCCGGGGGGCAGCCCAAGCCGGATTCGTCTTTAGAAGTTCGGCGTTGGCGGCCGGTATTGATTGACGTCGATCGACCGGAACCACTCGATCGTGCGCTCCAGCCCCTGACGCAGCTTGACGGTCGGCTCCCAGGAGAGTCGTTGCTTGGCCAACGTGATGTCCGGCTGGCGTTTCGTAGGATCGTCGGGCGGGAGGGGGCGGCTGACCAGTTTTGACCGCGAGCCGGTCAGTTCGATGACCTGCTCGGCCAATTCACGGATGGTGAACTCATCGGGATTCCCCAAGTTTACTGGCCCGATGAAATCATCCGGTGCCTGCATCATCCGGAGCATGCCTTCCACCAGGTCGTCGCGGTAGCAGAACGATCGGGTCTGGCTTCCATCACCAAAAATCGTCAGATCCTCCCCTTCCAATGCCTGCCGGATGAAGTTGGACACGACCCGGCCGTCGAAGGGATGCATCCGCGGACCGTAGGTATTGAAAATCCGTACAACCCGGATGTTTACTTTGTTCATGCGGTGGTAATCCATGAACAAAGTTTCGGCGGCCCGCTTGCCCTCATCGTAGCAAGCCCGCGGACCAATCGGATTCACGCTGCCGCGGTAGGACTCAATTTGGGGGTGGACTTCCGGATCGCCATAGACTTCGCTGGTCGAAGCCTGGAGCACCTTGGCTCGGCAGCGTTTGGCCATACCCAGGATGTTGATCGCCCCGATCACTGACGTCTTGGTCGTCTTGATGGGATTGAACTGGTAGTGCCCCGGGGCCGCCGGGCAGGCCAGGTTGTAAATTTCGTCGACTTCGAGCCACAGCGGATGCACGACGTCGTGGCGCACCAATTCGAAGTTCGGCCGTTCGAGCAGGTGACTGACATTGGCCTTTTGGCTGGTGAAGAAGTTATCGAGGCAAATCACGTCATGCCCCAGCTCCACCAAGCGTTCGCAGAGGTGCGAGCCCAAAAAGCCGGCACCCCGGTAACTAAGATCCGTTTATTGAACGAAATGCCCACCAGTACTCCCCCCCCCATAAAGCGGGATCCCAAACCAACAGCGAAAGCATAGCCTGACCGTCGTAGGTGCCTCAAGACTTTTTTCATTACAAAAGCGATAGATAGTGGGTGGTTCACTAACCGGTGCTGACGTTTATGCGGACCAGGACAGGGGGTTATGTGCGATTGGTAATGCAATAAGACTTATTGATCGTCAGTGCAACGCAGCCGCGAACAACACACGGCGCGACAAGACACGGCGCGTCGCTACGAAGCACGGCAATTTCAGAGGCCGCACCAAGACTGGGTCGCCGCCGGCTGGGGTCTAATCGCGAGCCGTTAAGTAACACGGCCCTTTCGGGAATGGCCGGCCGGATCGCGTTCTGTCTCTTCGCACTGACGACTTAGCGGAAATAATCCGGCTCGCCCCCAGGCTTCCATTTGATGTTGCAGCCGATGCTTGGCTTTTGTTCTTTGGCGGCACCCTGGCCGGCCAACACGGCATCGAGCGCCGCCCGCAGATCGCGACCCGTCACGGGAATCCCGCTATCGGGCCGGCTCGCATCCATCTGGCCGCGATAAACCAGTCGCTGATCCTTGTCGAAGACGTAAAAATCGGGCGTGCAGGCCGCGTGATAAGCCTTGGCGACGTCCTGCGTTTCGTCGAACAAATACGGGAACGTATAGCCACGGTTTTCGGCCTCGAGCACCATCTGCTCCGGCGAATCGGCCGGGTGCTTGGACGTGTCGTTCGAATTGATGCCCACCACACCGGCGCCGCGGGCTTGATAGTCGCGAGCCAGCTGCGCCAGGCCCGAGGCCACGTGCTTCACATACGGACAGTGATTGCACATGAAGACCACCAGCAGCGCCTTTTTCCCAGCGAAGTCCTGTAGCGAGACTGACTGGCCGTCGATGTTGAGCAGCGAGAAATCGGGAGCCTTCGTTCCGAGCGGCAGCATTGTGCTGGGGGTCAGTACCATGGCAAGTGCGCTCCGAGAGAGATGATCACGACGATTCAGTTCTGGCAGGCCGGCCCATTTTGGGATCAGCACCGGGCGCAGAGCGTTTGAATTGTAAGAGGACTCACCTTTGCCGGCAAACGCTCCGCAATCTTTCGTGGCGCGTGGCCAGCGCCGGGTCGAAAAAGATGTGTTTTCGGCCTTCCGGCGCGGCGCGTGCCACGGTCACCTTGACAGCGATCCGGCATAAGGTAGAGTCAACAAGGATCTTACGCTCCCCTTTTTGCGGGATTTATGGCTGGCTGGCCGGACGACGGCAGGCCGCGCGACGCTGCCCGCCTTTGCCTCGAAGGAGTTTCTCGATGAACCAGTCCGTTAACCCGTACCAGTCGTTCGGCACCGTCGCGGCCAACGCCGAAGTGGACAGCCGGGCCAGTTTCATTCGGCTGACCTACCTGCACCTGGCGGGTGCGGTGTGCGCCTTTTTGGCCCTGGAGGCAGTGCTGCTTAGCCTGCCGCAGACCGACGCCCTGGTGCGAACCATGGTCGGCGGGCAGTATAGCTGGCTGGTGGTCATGGGCGCCTTCATGGGCGCGAGCTACCTGGCCCAGAACTGGGCCCAGTCGTCGACAAGCTTAACGATGCAATATCTGGGCCTGGGGCTGTATGTGGTTGCCCAGGCACTGATCTTTGTGCCGATCATGTGGTTTGCCGCCAGGCTCGGCGCGCCGAACGTGATTCCGACCGCCGGCCTTTTGACGCTGCTGATCTTCGGCGGACTGACGGGAATCGTGATGCTTTCAGGCGCCGATTTTTCCTTCCTGGGCACGGGCCTGCGTGTGGCCGGCCTGGCGATGATGGCCATCATCGTGGCCGGCATCCTGTTCGGCTTCAACCTGGGCTTGTTCTTCGTGGGGGCCGCGATTTTTCTGGCGGCCGGCTACATTCTGTACGATACCAGCAACGTGATGCGACACTACCGCACCGATCAGCACGTCGCCGCGTCGCTCGCGCTATTTGCCTCGGTGGCGCTGTTGTTCTATTACATCCTGCAGCTGGTCCTGTCGCTGACCTCGCGCAGATAAGTGCCGGCCGCACTACCACATCGCGGCCTGCCGGCCGCACTACCACATCGCGGCCGGCCGCTTAGCGACCCGCTAGAAGTTCGATCAATTGCCGCACGGCCCGGGCGCGGTGGCTCAGCGCGCGTTTGACGGCCAATCCCAATTCCGCGAACGTGCGGTGGTATTCGACGATTTCGAACAACGGGTCGTAGCCGAAGCCGCCGTCGCCGGCCGCCTGCTGCCGAATTCGCCCCCGGCAATGGGCCTCGCCGCGGGCCACAATGTTGCCGGAGGGATCGGCCAGGGCCACGTGGCAAGTGTAATGCGCCGTGCGCTGGGGCAGTGGCGTGGCACCCAATTCGGCGAGCAGCTTGCGGTTGTTGTCCTCGTCGGTCGCGTGCGGTCCGGCGTAGCGGGCCGAGTAAACTCCCGGCCGGCCCCCCAGGGCGTCGACGGTCAAACCGCTGTCTTCGCCCAAAACCCAGCTTTGCAGGTGCAGGGCCTGCTGGGCGGCCTTCAATTGGGCATTCGCGGCGAACGTGTCGCCGGTTTCGTCCACGGTAATCGCCTGGGGGAAATCGCTCAGCGTCCGCAGATCCAAGCCCAGGGGCGCCAATAGTTCGACAAGCTCGGCGCATTTCTTGCGGTTGTGCGTCCCCAGCACGAGCAGCTTGGGCCAGGAGACCGTCGACGACTGAAATTCCACCGCCGCAGATTGTCGACCCGCCGCGGCGGGCGTTGGATCGTTCGTCACTCGGGCGTCCTCATTCCCTCGCCGTCCGGACGTAGTCGGCGGAAATCGAACGGCGGGGCACCTCGACCGGCATCGGTTGCACGTCAAGTGGGATTTTGCCCTCGGTCTTGGGCTGCCCCAACTGAGGAGCGGCCTGCCCGGGCACGGACTTTCTTATCGGCGCCGTACTTCTCCATGATCGCGTACAAGGCGGGATCGAGGTCGATCTTGCCGTCGGGCAGCCGCTTGCCCACGCTGCTGAAGTTACCGACGGTGACGATGCTCTGGTAGCGATCGTGGAACTCGTACGCTTCGACCCCTTTGGCCCGCAGCGCCAGGGTTAGATTGTGCGCTTTGTCGGCGGCGTCCACCAGCCGGCTCTTCATCTTCGAACCCTGTTCGATTTGTTGGATCTTTTTCTGGTCCAGCACGACCTGGCCGCCGAACGTGGCCACTTTGACCGTGTAGCGGCCGGGGCAATCGAGCAGGCTCCATTTGACCCCCTTGTTCATGTCGAGCACGAGCTTGTCGACCCCTTTGGGCGCGTAGTAGTCGGGCGGGAGGAGCGGATTGGTGGTGATGAATGCGTTGCGCATGGGCCCTTTTTGTTTCTCCTCGCTGCCGTCGGGCTGAATTGCCCGCTGAATCGTGCGCAGGGCGCCGAGCGTTTCGCGCTGGAGCCGCGTTTCTCGACGTCGAGCGCGGCCGGCTTGGCATATTTCAGCTTCTTGAGCACCTTCTGGGCTTGCGGATCGTCGACGCTCGGATAGTCGCCGACCATCACGGCGATCTCCAAAAAATCCTCGCTGCGGCGATATTTCATCGATTGCGGCTCGCCGTAGCGATCGACGCCGCGGCCTTGCAGGGACTTGGAGAAATTGAATTCCTTCTGGTACACGTACGCCGGCAGCTTGAACTTCGTGCGCAGCTCTTCGACCAATTCGCGGGCTTGCTGCGGGGCACCGTCTCCCGAGAATGAAGCCGCCAGGATCATCCAGGGTCCATTGGATTCCTTGATTGCGTACTCGTTTTTCTGGGCGGCCGGCTCCGCTTTCTTGCGCGTCGTGATTTTGCTCCATGGCGCAGCCTGGGCCGCGGAAAATGGCCAGCCAGCCAAGGCGAGACAGGCAAACAGCAGCGACCGGCTGCGAAGAGTCATCCGGCGGATTCCTTGCTCTTTTGACGAATGCCAGCGGCAGCCGATTCCATGAATCGTCCTAGTCGCGTCGCGGCGAACCGCCCTGGGCGCGAACTGCCCTAAGAAATGCGGGCGGACTCTAACAAAATCGCTTGCCGTGCGTCTAGGCGATTCCGGCCACCTGGCAGCAGGGGCTTGCTAGCTTGGAACTCGGCCGGATTCCTCTGCTCCGTGGGCTGTATAGACCAGCCCTCACATGCACGATTCGATCGAAGCGAACATCGAGCCCTTGGACTCGGCCAGCAGTCCGTCTTTGCCGAACGCCCGAATTTGATCGCGCTTCAGCTCGGCGTGCTCCAGCGTGGTAGTCAGCACGATCGCCCGGCCGCGGCGGTCAACCTCGTCGGCGATCTGGAAGCCTTTGGTCGGCGCATGGGCGAAAAGCTGCTCCATCATCAGAACCACGTAGGCATGCGTATGCTGTTGATCGTCCCACAGAATGACGTTGTAACGCGGCTGCCGCTTCGGCTTTTCGCGTTTTTGGGTCTTGCGCCGTTCGAGCGTTTCTTCCACCGGCTCCGCGATCGCGGTTTGCGCTTCTTCTCGCATAACCAAACCTTCATCTTCGGGAATGGCTGACTTCGTCCGCGAGCCATTATATTGCACGCAGGTCCGAGTTACAAAGTATTCCCAGCGTTTTCGCAGTCGCCGTTTGGCCCTCGAACCTCAAAGCAGAAACCGGCAGCATGAGTGCTCTCGACGATTATCTCGCAGCCCAGGTAAAGCAATTCGAGCAAGATCTGTTCGAGCTGTTGCGCATCCCCAGCGTCAGTGCCGATAGCGAGCCCATCGCCCCGACGTCGGCCGGGCGGCCGAGTGGGTCGCCGCACAGTTTCGCCAGCTGGGCCTGGACGACCGAACTGGTCCCGACGGCCGGCAACCCGATCGTTTTTGCGCAGTCGGCCGGCTGTGCCCGGCGCGCCGACGGTTCTGGTCTACGGGCATTACGACGTGCAGCCCCCCGACCCGCTGGATCGAGTGGATTTCGCCGCCGTTCGAGCCCACGGTGCGCGGCGGCAACGTCTACGCCCGGGGCGCAACCGACGACAAAGGCCAGATGCTGACCCACGTGCAAAGCGCCGAGGCGTGGCTCAAAGGCGTCGGCCGGCTGCCGATCCAATTGAAATATGTGATCGAAGGCGAAGAGGAAGTCGGCAGCGAGAATCTTGGAAAATTTCTTGGCCGACAATCGCTCGCGGTTGGCCTGCGACTGCGTGGTGATCAGCGATACGTCGCAATTCGCGCCGGGCCAGCCAGCGATCACCTACGGGCTGCGGGGCATCGCCTATTACGAGCTGCGGCTGAGCGGACCCAAGCAGGATTTGCACTCCGGCACGTTCGGCGGAGCGGTCGTGAATCCGGCCATTGCGCTGTGCCGCATGCTGGCCGCGCTGGTCGACGAGCGGGGCCGGATCACGATTCCCGGCTTTTACGACGCCGTGCGGCCGCTCTCGCCCGACGAGCGGCGCGCAATTTGCCGCCTTGCCGTTCGACGAGCAGAACTTCAAGCGCCAAATCGGCGTCGATGCGCTCGGGGGCGAAGCCGGCTATACCACGCTCGAGCGCCGCTGGGCGCGGCCCACCTTCGACGTCAACGGCCTATGGAGCGGCTATCAGGGCGAAGGGGCCAAAACGGTGCTCCCCGCCCGGGCCGGGGCCAAATTCAGCTTCCGGCTGGTGCCCGACCAGGATCCCAAACAGATTTCCGCGGCGCTGGACCGGCACCTGCGCAGCTCGTGCCCGCCCGGCATTCGCCTGGAACTGATCGACATGCACGGGGCGCCGGGCGTCGTGGTGCCGCTGGACAGCCCTCATGTGGCCGCCGCGCAGCGGGCCATCGAGCGGGCTTCGGCCGGGCGCCGGTCTTCATGCGCGAGGGGGGCTCGATCCCGGTCGTGGCGACCTTTCACGATTTGCTGGGAGTCGATACCCTACTGTTGGGCTGGGGGTTGGACGACGACAACACGCACAGCCCGAACGAAAAGTTCTCGCTCTCGGACTTCCAGCGTGGCATCCGGGCCAGCGCCTATCTGTGGGAAGAACTGGCCAGGCTGAATTCCTGAAACACCCCAAGGGAAGCGATTTCCTCCATGCTCGACCGCCGCTTTGTCGTGGAAAATCCGGACCTGGTGCGCCGCAACTGCGCGCGACCGGCATGCGCCGGCCGACGTCGATCGGTTTGTCGCTCTGGAAAACCAGCGCAAGGCCAAGCAAGCCGAACTCGAAACGCGCAACCGCCAGGCCAACGAGGTCAGCAAATCGATCGGCAAAGCCAAGGATGCGGCCGAGCGCGAGCAGCTGAAAGAATCGGGCCGCCGGCTCCGCGAAGCCACCGCGGCGCTGACCGCCGAGATCGAAGCGATCAGCCGCCGAAGCGGACGCTATCCTGAAGTCGATTCCCAACCTGTCGCATCCCGACGCGCCGCGCGGCACCGACGACTCGGCCAACCTGGAAGTCCGCCGCGGCCAGCACGCACCGCCCAAGTTCGATTTCAAGCCGCTCGATCACGTCGAACTGGGCGAAAAGCTCCGATTGTTCGATTTCGAGGGGGGGGCCAAGGTCGCCGGCCACGGATTCTATTTCCTCAAGAACGACGCCGTGCTGCTGGAACTGGCCCTGGAACGCTACGCGCTCGACGTGCTGATCGAGCGAGGGTTTTACGCCCACCATGACCCCCGACCTGGCGCGGAACGAAATCCTGCACGGCACCGGCTACATCCCCCGCGGACCGGAAACGCAGATCTACAGCATCGCCGACAGCGACCTGAGCCTGATCGCCACGGCCGAGATTACGCTCGGCGGACTGTTGGCCGACGAAGTCCTCGATGCCGAGCAGTTGCCGATCAAGGTCTGCGGCATCAGCCATTGCTTTCGCACCGAAGCCGGCGCCGGCGGCCGGGCATCGCGCGGGCCTGTACCGCGTGCACCAGTTTTCCAAAGTCGAAATGTTCGCCTTCACGCTGCCCGACAATAGCGACGCCATGCTCGATTATTTCCGCGACTTGGAATGCCGGATTTTCGACGGCCTGGGCGTGGCCTATCGCGTGGTCGACACCGCCACCGGCGACCTGGGCGGTCCGGCCTACCGCAAATACGACTTGGAAGCTTGGATGCCCGGCCGCGGCGAGCAGGGCGAATATGGCGAAGTCACCAGCACCTCGAACTGCACCGACTACCAGGCCCGGCGGCTGGACATCCGCTATCGCAACAAGGGCGAAAAGGGAACTTCGCTGGTCCACACGCTCAACGGCACGGCGATCGCCATCAGCCGGGCGATCATCGCGGTGCTGGAAAATTATCAGCAGGCCGACGGCTCGATCCTTGTGCCCGAAGTGCTCCGCAAATGGCTGGGCAAAGACCGGATCGTCCTCCGCACTGCCCTCCGCTGAATCGACTAATTCGTAGATGTGCCGGAGCGCACCCGGCCTTCCGCTCTCCGAGTTCGTTTTTCGGTTCGACTGAGCTCACCGAAGTCATCCTTCATCCTTCCGCCTTCATCCGTTACGTTTTCCCATCACCGCCGCGGCCTCTTCACACAGCGACCTTGCTTCCTTCTCCGTCGGCGCCTCGGCAATCGCCCGCACGATCGGCTCGGTGTTGCTGGCGCGCACCAGCAGCCACTTGCCGGGCCAGTCGAGCCGCAACCCATCCAGGCGGTCGGCCTGGGCGGCGGAAAAGTGCTTTTCCAGCGCAGCCAGGGCAGCGGGAATCTGCTCGCGCGCGAGCCCGATCTTGGTTTTCACGATCTCGTAGCGCGGCAGTTCGTCGGCCAGGCTGCTGATCGGCAGCTCGCGCGCGGCCATGGCGTCGAGGATCATCGCCATGCCCACGAAGCTGTCGCGGACCAGCACCACCGCGCGGATCGATCACGCCGCCGTTGCCTTCGCCCCCCAAGACCGCGCGGTGGGCCAGCATCGCGTCGACCACGTTGGCCTCGCCCACCGCCGAGCGAAAGAACGGCACGCCGTACTTGCCGGCCAAGTCTTCGGCCATCCGGCTGGTCGAACAATTGGTCACGATCGGGCCCGGCTGCCGGCGGAGCACGATGGTCGACGCACAGCGCCAGCGTCTCCTCTTCGCCCAGATAGCGGCCATGCTCGTCGATGACGGCCAGCCGGTCGGCATCCGGATCCTGGCAGAATCCGATGTCCAGCGCCGGCCTGAGCGACCTGATACTGCACATCGGCCAGATTTTCGGCGGTCGGCTCGGGCGTGTGCTCGAACCGTCCGTCGGGCAATCCTCCCAGCAATACGATGCCGGCAGCCGAGTTCCTCAAGCAAGCGCACGCCCAGCACGCTGCCGGCGCCGTGATTGGCATCGAGCAGCACCCGAAAACGCCGGCTGCGGATCGCCGGCACGTCGACCAGCGCCGAGATCCGCTCGAAGTGATCCGACGTGGTATCGTCGATGCGTGTTGCCGGCGCCAGCTCGGCCCGCGGCGCCGGCGCAGCCGGGTCGTTTTGATAGCGATCGAGCACGCGCCGGCCGGCGGCGGCGGAAATGACGCGCCCTTCGGCCGAGAACAATTTGAGTCCGTTGTATTGGGGCGGGTTGTGGCTGGCCGAAATCTGAATGCCGCCGGCCGCGGCGTGGGCGCGGACCAGCACGCCCAGCGTGGGCGTGGCCGCCACGTCGGCATCGAGCACTTCGCGCCCCGCCGCGGTCAGACCGGCCACCAGGGCCGCCGAAAGCATCGGACCGCTCGCCCGGCCGTCGCGGCCGATCACGATTTTTCCGCGGCGGCAGCTCGGCGGCAAAGGCACAGCCGTAACGGATGCGCCGTCTGGGGCAGCAGCGTGTCTCCGACAACGCCTCGCAATCCCGATACGCTGATGATCAACTCGCTCATGGCCTTGCCTCCGGTTCCTCGTTAGCCGATCCAGGTACCGCCGGGGCGGTTCTCGGCCAGGCTCTTAGTATAGTTCCTGCGGCAGTATAGAACGCGACGGCCGATTGAAAAGCTGATTTCGACTATTTTGGGAGCCCGCTGAATGATCCGCTTCGGGACCCCGGCAGCCCCTTTGCCCAAGCCGGCAAAATCGGGCACAATGACCGGCAATCAACAGTCCCTTCCGAAGCCGCGGATCGACGACCCATCTATGGCAGACGAACGTGACGCAAGCCGCCCGGCCGGAGCATTCGATGCAGCCACGGCCCTCTTGGAATTGAAGACCGCGGCCGAACAAAAGCTGCTTTCGCCCGGCGCGGTGGCGAATATTCGCGCCTGGCTGACCGAACCGCGCTATCACGAGTATGCGCCGCTGGTCGCCGAGCACTTGGAACAGGGTCGCTGGAAGGAATTGGACGACGTTTTCTGGACCGTCATTCCCTTCGGCACCGGCGGCCGGCGCGGAAAGATGTATCCGATCGGCTCCAACGCCATCAACGATCGCACGATCGGCGAAAGTGCGCAGGGACTGGCCGACTACGTCAAGGAAACGCTCGGCCGACGGCGCCCTGGTCCTGCGCGATCGCCTACGACACGCGGCACCAGTCGCGGCATTTTGCCGAACTGTGTGCCGAGATCATGGCGGCGGCCGGCTTCAAAGTCTATTTCCTCGACGGATTTCGCAGCACGCCCGAGCTTTCGTTCGCCGTGCGCCACAAGCACTGCAGTTGCGGCATCATGGTCACCGCCAGCCACAATCCGCCCAGCGACAACGCGGTGAAAGCCTATTGGTCGACCGGCGGGCAACTTGCTGCCGCCGCACGATCAGGGCGTGATCGATCGGGTGATGAATTGCACCACGATCAACCGCCTGCCGTTTGCCGAGGGACTGAGCCGGCGGCAAGATCGTGTTCTGCCAGGAGGAAGTCGACGCGGCCTACATCCAGGCCGTGGCGGCCCAGGCCTGGCCCGGTCCGCGCAATCTGAAGATCATCTATTCGCCGCTGCACGGCGTGGGCGCCAGCGCCGTGCTGCCGGTCCTGGCGGCCGACGGATTCGACGGACGTCGAGCTGTTCGGTCCGCATGCCGAGCCCAACGGCGATTTTCCGAACGTGCCGGGCCACGTCTCGAATCCCGAAAACCCGCAGGTCTTCGACGCGATCATCGGCCGCGCCCAGCAAACCGGCGCCGACCTGGTGCTGGCCAGCGATCCCGATTGCGACCGCATCGGCTTGGCCGCCCCGCTGACGCCCCAGCCCGGCAGCGCCTGGCTGACGATGACCGGCAACCAGATCGGCGCGCTGCTGGCCGAATATCTGCTCGAGCGGCGCAAGGCCGCAGGCAAGCTCGGCCCGCGGAACTACGTGGTCAAGACGCTGGTCACCACCGAGATGGTCCGCCGCATTGCCGATGCTTTCGGCGTGAAAACCGAGGGCGATCTGCAAGTCGGCTTCAAATACATCGGCGGCACGATCGACGAGCTGGGGCCGGAGAATTTCGTCTTCGGCTGCGAAGAGTCGCACGGCTATCTGGTCGGCACCTACGCCCGCGACAAGGACGCCGCCGTGGCGGCGATGCTGTTGGCCGAACTGGCCGCCCAACAAAAAGCCGCCGGTCAAACGCTGCACCAAAAGCTCGACGCGCTCTACTGGCAATATGGCTGCCACGCCGAGCGGCAGGTCTCGGTGACCATGCCCGGCTCGGAGGGCATGGCCCAGATCGAATCGCTGATGCAGCGCTTGCGCCAGAATCCGCCGCAAGAACTGGCCGGACTGAAGGTCAAGCGGGTGCGCGATTATCTCGCCCTGCGCGAACTGACGCCGGGCCAGCCGCCGCGCGATTTCCAGGGGCCCAAGGGGGACATGGTGATGATCGATCTGGCGGCCGAAGGCACCTATGTGGCCGTTCGCCCCTCGGGCACGGAACCCAAGGTCAAGTTCTACATGTTCGCCTACGAGCCGGCCGAGCAGATTCACGATCTGGCCGCCGTCAAAGGCCAGTTGTCGGCCCGGCTCGATTCGCTGGCCCAGGACCTGGCGACTTTTTCACGCACGTCATAGCATCAAGCGAATAACACGAGAACGAAAAAGATGGTCCAAAGATGACGCTGAAAGGTATACCGATGAGTCGACTTGCAGTTTCTGCGGTTTGTATTGGGGCCTGCTGTCTGATGGCGGTCTCCGCGGCGCCGGCCGCCGACAACACTCCGCCCGAAGGCTTCGTGGCCCTGTTCGACGGCAACGACCTGGCCGGCTGGAAGGGGCTGGTCGCCGATCCGCCCAAGCGGGCCAAAATGTCTCCCGAGGAGCTGGCCAAGGCCCAGGAGGAAGCCGACGCCGACATGCGGGCGCATTGGAAGGCCGAAGACGGCGTGCTGGTGTTCGACGGCAAAGGCAAAAGCATCTGCACGGCCAAAGACTACGGCGATTTCGAGCTGCTGGTCGATTGGAAAATCGAGAAGAACGGCGACAGCGGGATTTATCTGCGCGGCT
Source organism: uncultured Planctomycetaceae bacterium (assembly GCA_963793635.1). GTDB lineage: Bacteria > Planctomycetota > Planctomycetia > Pirellulales > PALSA-1355 > CAWCAX01. The sequence continues at coordinate 46,894 of CAWCAX010000004.1, read as the reverse complement.
CGCCGCAGGTGCAAATCTGGGATCCGGATATTGTCGGGCACGACGGAACCGGTTCGGGCGGGTTGTACAACAACCAAAAAAACCCATCCAAGCCGTCGGTCAAGGCCGACAAGCCGGTCGGGGAGTGGAATCACTTTCTGATCAAAATGGTCGGCGAGCTGGTGACGGTCTACCTGAACGACCAATTGGTGGTCGACAACGTTCCGCTGGAGAACTATTGGGAGCGCGACCAGCCGATTTATCCCACCGGCCAGATCGAGCTGCAAAACCACGGCAACACGCTGTACTTCAAGAACATCTACTTGAAGGAACTGCCGCGCTAGCGTGCCCGGCCCCGCGCAGCGAGCTGCGCGCGCCAATCCCTCTCCCTCCAGGGAGAGGGTAGGGTGAGGGTTTCAGGCGCGTCGGGTGAGGGTTCGGAGCGCGTAGAGTAAGGGTTTCGGGCGCGTATGGTAAGGGTTTCGGGCGCGTAGGGTAAGGGTTTCCGAGACAGGGTAGCGTGTGGGTCGGCGAACTGCACCGGAGGACCCGCGAATTGCCTGGGAGGCCCGTCGATGGATTTCTCGCGCCTGTTCTGGGCGGGGAACAACCGGGCATGAAGGGCCCGCGTAGCCCACTCCAGCAAACCGAAAAAGATCGCTCCGATTGCTGACCTATACTTGCCGTGCGGATTCCTCCCGGCGCGCACCGCAAACGGTATAACCTATGCAATCGGCCCAATTCCAACTCCACGCGGATATCGAAGATCGGCATTGGTGGTTTGTCGCCCGGCGACAAATCCTGAAAAGCGTGATCCAGGCCGTCGTGCCACCGGACGGGCGACATATCGTGCTCGACGTGGGCTGCGGAACCGGGGCCAATTTGGGGGCCCTGGCCGGCCAGTACCACTGCGTCGGAATCGATACCTCGGACGATGCCATCCGCCTGGCCCGCGAGCGGTTTCCACAGATCGACTTTCGGCAGGGATTCGCGCCCGACAAGGTTCGCGACGTGCTCGGCCGGGCCAGCCTGGTGCTGTTGTCCGATGTGCTGGAACACGTGCCGGACGATTTCGAGCTATTCTCTTCGCTCTTCGCCGCCACGCGCCCGGGCACGCACTTTCTACTGACCGTGCCGGCCGATCTATCGCTGTGGAGCCAGCACGACGAAAGTTTTGGGCATTTTCGACGCTACGACCTGGAACGTTTCGAGCGCATCTGGGACGGCCTGCCGGCCAAGGTCGAATTCGCGTCGTACTATAACAGCCGCTTATATCCGCTGGTGAAACTGGTCCGTTGGTGGAACCGCCGGCAGGGCCGGGCCTGCGGCGCGTCGGGAACCGACTTCCGCGTTCCGCGCAGCAGTTTGAACCGGATTCTGGCAACAACGCTGGCGGCCGAAGGCCAGCGCTTGCTGCGGCTGCTCGAGTCGCCCGCCGCCAAGCCCTATCGAACGGGCGTAAGCTTGATGGCCCTCTTGAAGCGCGAGCCCGGCCGGTGCCTGCCGCGGGCAAAGCCCGCCGAGTTGCCGGCCGACCGCTTCGACCCGCGACTTTTGGCGGCTTCCGGGGCGGTCTAGCGGCAGTGCGCCGTCTGTGCGCTCGCTAGCAGACCGGCTACAATGGCAGAAATTTGCGCTCTGCGGCCGGGTCGCTGGGCTGCGGCGGGCTCCGTTGAAAGGCGGTTCGTCACGCCGGGCGCTTGTGGCCGCCGTCAATGAACTGGCAAATGCACAGGCAAAAAAATAGAGGGTCCTTGCTCGCCGGGGCAAGAACCCTCTCACTTGGCTGTCTGAACTTCACAATTTTTTAGTTTGTGTCGTCCAGAGACCCACAGCCGTACAGACCCTATCGGGCCGGCGCTAACCGAACTTTAACGTGCTAACCCCAGACGGGCATTCGGTCCTCGTACAGCCCGGCTTGACCCCTAAACTCCAAATTTCCTTACCCCCGAGCAGAGCAACAAGCGCGATGAGCACGACCGCCAAGCTGGCCCTCGAAGATGGAACCGTATTTACCGGCGTTTCGTTCGGCGCCCAGGGAGAGGTGGACGGCGAGGTTTGCTTCAACACCTCGATGACCGGCTACCAGGAAATTCTGACCGATCCCAGCTATCGGGGTCAGATCGTGGCCATGACCTATCCCGAGATCGGCAACTACGGCGTTAACGATGAAGACCGGGAAAGCCTGCGGCCGCAGGTGGCCGGTTTCATCGTGCGCAATCAAAGTAGCATTGCCAGCAACTTTCGCTCCCAGCAGCTGCTGCCCGACTATTTGATCCAGTCCGGCGTGGTGGCCATCGCGGGAATCGACACGCGGGCGCTGGTGCGCCGGTTGCGGCAATTCGGGGCCCTCAAGGGGGTGCTCTCGACCGTCGATCTCGACGACGCCAGCCTTGTGGCGAAGGCCAAAGGCAGCCCGGGGCTGGTCGGACGCGACCTGGTCCGCGAGGTCGTGCCGCAGGCAACCCGGCAGTGGAGCGAGTGTCTGAGCCCGTGGGCGCGCAATCCCTCGGCCAGCGAGCAAACGGCCGGCCAGCCGATGCTCAGCCAGCGCGGCGACGCCCCGCATGTGGTGGCGCTCGATTTCGGCATGAAGTGGAACATTCCGCGGCATCTGCACGAGTTGGGCTGCCGGGTCACCGTGCTGCCGGGCACGGCCTCGGCCGCCGAAGTGCTCGCGCTGAAGCCGGACGGCGTGTTTCTGTCCAACGGCCCTGGCGATCCGGAGCCGCTGGATTACGCCGTGGAAACGATTCGCGGAGTGCTCGGCAAGGCGCCGGTGTTCGGAATTTGTCTCGGCCACCAGTTGCTCTCGCTGGCCTGCGGGGCGCGAACGTTCAAGCTCAAGTTCGGGCACCGGGGTTCGAATCAGCCGGTGCAAAACCTGGATACCGGCAAGGTGGAAATCACCTGCCAGAATCACGGCTTCGCGGTCGAGGAGCAGGGGCTGCCGCCCGAACTCGAAATCACGCACATCAATCTCAACGATCGCACGATCGAAGGCGTGCGACATCGCGAGCTGCCGGCCTTCAGCGTGCAGTATCACCCCGAAGCTTCCGCCGGCCCGCACGACAGCAATTATCTGTTTCGGCAATTCGTCGAGATGATTGCCAAGCCCTGAAAAGCCGCCCTAGGCGAAGTCCGCTTCCGGAAACAACAAGCACAGCACGTCGAGCGCAGCGACGACTCGCTGCGGGTCCTGCACCCCCTGGGAATCGGATTGGGTCCAAATCACTAGCGCGTGGCGCAGATACTGCTCGCGGGCTTCCGTCAGCACGGCCGGGTCCAGGCGCGTGAGCACTTCCGGCCAAAACTCCACCAATCGGGCCAGCGCCGTCGGCTTGCCGGCAATCGCGTCGAAAACCAGGTCGTCCAAGCGCTCGATAAGCTCCAGCGCCTCGCGATTCTCACCCAAGCCGGTTTGCGCTCGCTCCGCGGCATAGCACTTGCCGGTGCCGGCGGATTCGTTGCGCTCGAATCGCGCATGCGCTTGATCCGAGCGGCCGCGATGATGGCCGGCGCTGCCAGCCGCTTGCCGAGAGGCCTGGCCATCGTCTGCCGCGGCGGGGGATAGGGCCCACGCCTGCTCGGGCGGGTCGGGTGGAGTCGCTTCGCCGATCGTCGGAACCTCGGCCGGAACAACATCCGGCGCGGAAGCGGCGAGTCGCAGAATTTCATTCGCCAGCTGACTGAATTTGGATTCTCGCAGGGCAATCTCGACTCGCGCCGGCCAGGAATCCTTGGAAAACTGGATCTCGCCGGCCCACTCGAGCACCAGCACGTCGGCGCCCAGCGCGCGGGCTTCTCGCCGCAGAGCGGCGCTATCGGCCGGCGCTGCCGAGATGCGGAAGGGACGCCAGGGCGAAAGCTTCAGGCCGGTCGAGAACGAAATTGCGCTGCGCAGGGGGAGCGGCAGGCAACTGATCAACCCGGCCATCAATTTTTCTCCGCTGCGGCTGACCACGACCAGGCTTCGGCCGGCCAGTGCTTGCTCGACCAGCACGGCCATGGCCTTGGCGCCCGGTGCCCGAGCCAATTCGGCGAGCAGCAGATGGTCGGCCACCGCCGAACGCCCGACCAGACGCAGCGCTTCGGGCGGCCGGCCGCCGGGCCCCGTCTCGGTCGAGTCTCCGGCCCGCAACCGGCCGGTCGCTTCGGCCGCTCGGAGCACGGCGAAGGGATTGTTCGAGAAGCGGAAAAAAACCTCAGCCGAAACGACAAGACACTGCGTTCGCACTTCGGCTCCGCCCCGGCCGCTGAATTCGGCCCCGGCCGCCGACGTCTTCGAGATGCAGAACGCGCCGCTGCGCAAGGGGAAGAAATTATAACTTTGCCCCCGCGGTCCGCTGTCGACCAGAGAATCGTGCGACGGCCCCCACTCGGCGAGCTCTCGCGCATCCGACTGCGCCAGTCCGGGCGAGCGCGAAACGAGGTGATATCCCGCCCTGTCTCCGGTCCGGGCGGATCCAAAAATGGCCTGTTCGACGAGCATGCGAAATGGGCTCCCAGGTTGTGGCTTGCAGGATACGGTGGTCGCTTGCCGGAAGCGATGGAATCAGGCCTTGATCTGAGACAATAGCCACTCGAACGGTTCGATAATGCCGCGGGGCTCGACCCGCAGCGGCACGCGTTTAGCTTCGCCCCGCACGCTCCGCTGGGCGCAGACGCCGGCCAGGCCGGCGGCAAAGAAACGATATCCGCGGAACAATCGCCGGCAGTGCTCCCAGAGGCGCGGGGCATGGCGCTTTGCGAACAGGTCCGGGTCGTCGAAGCATTCGTCGGCCTCGTCGGCCTTGCTGAAAATGATGGCCAACGGCCGATTGCGCCAGCCCGTCTTCGGATTGTCGTCCAGTTCGCTCAGATAGCTGAGCAGCTTGAGGGTGAAGTAATCTTGATCCGGCGCGCCGTCTTGAAGACGAAACGCATCCACCAGCACCAGCGCGCCGGCCGCCTGGCTTAACAGCGGTTGGACGACGCGGTACGTGCGCGGGTGATCAAGCTCCTCGAACAAGGCTTCGCCGGCCAGGTCAGGCATAATCAACTCCACCGGACGTTTTTGCTTCGGCCGCTGAACCTGGCAATGCACCCAATTCCAACGGTCCGGCTCGCTAGGGGTCTTGCTGGGAAACTCGCAGCGCGCCATGGCCGTGGCGGTCGACTGCTGCAGCGTGATCGAAAACGCGCCCCGGGCTACGATTTGCAACCGGTCCGGCTGCCGGACCAGCATGTCGAGCAGCATGCCCAAATAGACGGTCTTGCCGACCCCGCTGGCACCCAACGTGGCCAATAGCCGCGGAGCAGTCTTATGCGTGGCGACCTGTTGCGCCAAAGCCATCGGCGCGAAGCAGAACCGACAGAGCTCGCTGTCGAACAGATTGCCTTCGCCGCAGATGTAGCAGGGAACCTGCGTCGCGTATTTTGCCAGCCGGTACGATTCGAGTTCGATGGCGATGTTCTTACTCATAACGCGGTCTCCGCCAAAACCGTCTCTTCCCCCTGCGGCTCGTCGGCCGGCGCGGCGCCCGGCATTTGTAAATCGCAAGTCCCCAGCGCACAGCGGAAGCCGATGTTGTGTTTGCGGGCCAGTGGATGGTCGCCGCTCGGGAACTGGCAGGTGGCCTGCGAGTCGAAATAGGTGTCGAAGGCTCCGCCCCGCAGCGACTTCATGGCGGTGGATCGCAGCGTGCCGTCTGGCCAGACCCGCGTCCAACTCGCCAGGTTCAGATGGCCGGCGGTCCATTCCCAAACGTTGCCGATCAACTGGCTGATCCCGCCCGCGCTGTCCCCTTGCGGAAACTCATCCACCGCCACGGTTCCGCCGGGGTTTGCTCCCCAGAGGTTGGCCCGGCCGCGCTCGGCTTTGTCTCCCCAGGGAAACTTGCGCTGCCGCAATTCGCCGCCTGGAAGCAACATCGGGGCGGCTGCGGCCCGGACCCATTCGGCATCGGCCGGCAAACGCTTTCCCAACCAGCGGGCGTAGGCCGACGCTTCGTACCAGCTCACGCCGACGACCGGATGCCGCTCGAGCCGCGGATCGAATCGGCCGTGCGACCAGAACCGCGGTCCGGGCGCGCCGCTGCGGTCGGCGAATTCCGGCACGACAGCCCAGACCTCGGGATCCCAGATTGACGGCTCCTGGTAACCGCCGGCGGCGACGAACTGTTGGAACTCGCGGTTGGTGACGAGCGTTCGATCCAGAAGGAAACTGTCGACAATCACGGCCTCGGCGGCCGAGGGGGCTGGCGCCGCGGCTGCACCCTCCAGGTCGGCCAGGGTGCCGGCAACTCCCAGCACGACGACCGGGCCGGTTTTGATGAGCGCCGTGTGGTGCGCCAGAGCGGCGATCGCCCGGTCGCGCTGTTCCGGGCTCAGATTGCCGATTAGCTGCGGCCGCAACAGCAGCGCATACCGCCCCTGGGAGAGCATCAATTCGACCAACACGGCCGGGTTGTGCGGCAGGGCCGGGCGCGATGAACGCGCGGCGACCGAAGCGCCCGCGACCGTTTCCGACCCGCCCGTACTGCGCCGCCGCGATCCCAGGTTGACGCCGCCGCACAGCCGCTGGCCAGCCGTGCGCAATACGTCGCGCAGCAGATTGCCGTAGTTGCGATCCGCGTTGGCACGCATGGGTTGCTCCGGAAACGATTTTGCATTGGGATCAGTGCGGGCCGGCCGGCGGCTGATCCGCGCGGTCGGGCGTGTCGTTATGCAGGCTTTCGAATTGGGCGATGACCGAGCCAAGCACCGGGTCGAGCGAGCCCGCGGGGTGGCCCGCGCGCCCGCCCGCCGCGGCCGGCGCCGCGTGATCGACCGAGAACCGGGCCGCCTGTTTTTCGAACAGGAGTCGCCACTGCTTGAGCTCGGCGTTCCAGGCGCTCCGTTCTTGGGCGGCCTGGCGTTTATGCGTCGTCAGGTCTTCGGACAACTCGGCGGCGCGGCGCCGCAAACTATCGAGATCCGATTCCAATCTGCGGCGCTCAATTTCGGAATCCGCCAGCATCGCGCGGTGTTCCTGCTCGGTTCCGGACGCCGCCACCAGTTGATCGCGGAGCCGGCTGGCTTTGGCCCGGGCGTCGGCCAACTCGACGCGCACGCTGGCCAGCTCGACCGCGGTGCTGGAGAGCTTGGTGATTTCTTCCCGCGCCTCGTCGAGTTCGCGTTCCAAGCTGTGCCGATCCGAGGCCAGTTCTTCGATCTGGCGGCGCAGATGGTCTTCGTTGGCCGCTTCGGTGCGCTCCGAATGTTCCAAGTCCTGAAACAACTGTTCCAGGAATTGCGCGAGCGCGTCCTGCGTCGCGCGCAGCTGCCCTAGCGAACCCTCGATGGGCCCCCAGGCAATCGGCGCGGCGGCAGCGGGAGCTGTGGTGGTGGACACAACAGGCACGTCGGAGGAGGCAAATCTGAGACACGCGGCTCTACGGGGAGCACCACGCGCGTCGGGTGTCGAACAAAGCGTGCAGAACTAAGTTGAAATGTGCTGATCGGCCGCCCGCAAAAAGATGTGAATGTCGGGCGTAGCAACGTAACTCTAGGCCGTTTAAACCAATTTGGCAAATCGAAATCCAAGATCGAACTTTTTGACTCCGGCGGCGCACGATCTGCACGGGATGGGGGCCAGGGTCGAAACTCTAGTAGTCGCGGAGCGAATGGTTAAAATCGCGTTTCGACCGCAAGACGAGCATGCATCCAAGTTTGCGATCAGCCGGCCCAAGCGCGTAGCGCAGTCGCGGGTTGCATGTCGTAGCAAATATGCGATCTTTGCCGTGTTCGAAAGAGCGACCATGAAATTGGTCGCCACTTGTTCTTACTGAAAGGAGCAACCATGTCGACGAAACTATGCGCCGCGCTTCTGGCGTTCGCCGTCAGCGCTCTCGGGGCCGCTTCAGCCGATGCCGCGGTGGCGGCGAACCTGTTGGCTGCCGTACTGGGCGCCGACTGTGCCTCGCCCGTCTGTGATCCGGCCTGCGCCCCAGGGCCCTGTTGTCAACCGACAATCACTTACGTGCATCACGGTTGCAAAGTGTGTTGCGGCTGCCAACCGCCGATCGAAACCAGCTTGGCAGTGCAGATCCCCTGCGGTTGCACGTGCATGACCGTGAATGTTCCGGTTTGCTTGCCCGGCTGTTGCACCGGCACGCCCCAAGTCAACAGCCACTGGGGTCCGCTGGGACGAGGCGTGGTGCGATACGACTATTGTTGCGGGGTCAGTGTCAAGATCATCGTCCGCTGCACCGGCGATATCGTGGTGCACTACATCCACGCTTGAAAATTGACCGCGCCGGAATCGCGCCTGGGCCGCCTTGAGAAATCACGACTCGAAAACCGACCTTCCCGAGTGGCCTGCGGAAAGCCGGGCCGCCGAACTGGCGACCGTTGGCTGGATGCTCTCCGCATTGGTCGCTCTGGTCAGCGAGCTGGGCTGGATGGGAGCACGGGGGTGGCTGGCGATTCAGCCTGGTCGACAGGTCGCCCGGGCCCTGACCGATCTCATGTTCTTTAGCGCTCTGACAATTGGAGTGATCGTGCTTTTGCTGACGCCGGTCGTGCTCCGCTCACGCCGCGCGCTGCCGCCGCGCGGCGTCACCTGGTTTGCCGTTGCGGTCGGCGCCTTGCCGCTCTTGGCTGCGCTCGGCAGACTCTTGGGGTGAAGACCCCGCAGCGCTGATTATCCCGCGGGGCGACACCGCGGCGGCTCTTTCCGTCGAGTGCCGGCCAAAACCCAGCGATTGCAGGCCCGGCCAAACTTGCGCGGCATTGGCCACGAGCCAGCGCGAGCGAAAATAGTAGCTCACGAACGCGCGTGCGTGCAGCTCGGCGACCCGCTCGGGCGTCAAATGCCGGTACTTCAGCACCGGCGTATAGACGCTGTATTTGCTGTAATCGAAATCGGCAATGTCGTGCCGGCTTTGCTCGAAAAATTCCGTTCCGGGATAGGGTGTCACCACGTTGAAGTTCGCGAACGTCGGGTTGAGCGCTTTGGCATAGCGCAGGACCGACTCGATGTTTTCCTCCCTGTCGTCGGGGAACCCGATCATAAACCCGGCCACGGTGCGGATGCCCAGCCGCCGACACAGTTCGACGAAGTCGCGCTGCCGGTCGTCGCGGATCGGCGCTCGCCGATAGCGTCGCAGCGTCGCCTCGTCGGGAGTCTCGATGCCGAACGTCACGCTCGTCAGCCCCGCGGAGCGCAGCGCTCGTAGCGTGTCCTCGCGCAGCAGATCGATCCGGCTTTCGATCGAAAACTGCACCGGCCGCCGCAAGCGGGCCAGCCGCTCGGCCAGTTCCATCGCTGGCGATCGATTCGCGCCGAATAGCGGATCCCGAAACTTGAACGAGCGAAAGCCGTGACGCCGGGTGCCCTCGACGATTTCGTCGACAACCCGCTCGGGGCGCCGGGCGCGAACCGAATTTTCGATCACGATGTAGGGACAATAATTGCACGACAGCGTGCAACCCCGGCTGGCTTGGACCAGTGCGGTCGGAAACCGCCAAAAGTCGTAGGAAATGCGAAAGCCGCGCGGGCTAAACAGCGACCAATCCGGCAGTGGCAACTCGTCGAGATCGGCCACGCGGCCCAAGTCGATCACTGGGCTGGCATCGGCCAGCACCGCGTCGAATTTCCAGAGCAGTTGTTCGCACTCGCCCCGCAGCACCGTGACGCCCAAGCCCGCAAAAGTCTCGCCGAGGGTATGCGCGACCGGTCCGACGACAAACACCCGGCAACCGGGCGACCCATCGACCGCGCGGCGCATGGCCTGTCGCTCCATCGGCAAGGTGACCAGCGCGGGATGGAAGATATAGACGTCCGCCGCCGCCGGCACTCGATCCAGAGCGTACTCGACGGTGTGCCCCAGCTCGCGGAAAATCGCAGCCAGATAGGCATAGGCCAGGGCCACCGGCCGCCGGTCGCGGGTGAACCCCCGGCGAATCAGCCGGGCCGCCAACCCGGCCCGCTGCGGAAATTGGCCCACGCCAAAGCCGCCGGCAAAATCCTTGGTAACGTCGGCCCGCCGAGTATCCCAGAGCACGATGTGCATGCGTCGAATTCCTTTCGAAGTCAAATCGGCCACGCCGCCATGGCGCTACGGACGGGTTTTGGCTCGGTATCTGCGCCGCTTGTGGCCCGCCGGCACTTGCTCGGGCGTGGCCGGCCGGCGGACAATCCGCGTCTGGCCGCCCGGGTAAATTGCATAGCCAATGCCACGCCACTCGATGCATTGAACCGATAGCGCGCGGAGCAGTCCCCAGCAATGTAGTAACCCCACCAGGGGGCCCAACCACACGGCGAACCTGCGGGCCGCAGCGGTTCGCCGGTAACCTTCGGGCTGAAAATGGCGCGCGGCATCCTCGCGCAGCCAACCGCGCAGGACTTGCAAACCGTAGAGCAATCCGGCGGCCAACACTGCCAAACGCGGCCAGCCGCCGAACATCCAGGCAACCGGCACCAGCGCTGCGCCGATCCACAGCACGCCCTGCTGCGCACAGCCGAACAGGGTGGCCAGTGCCCAAAACTCCGGCGCGTAGAAACGGCCGATCGTAAATTGCCGGCGCACGAACTCGAACATGCCGCCGAAGTCGAAATCGATTTCCGTCGAAACCATGGCGCCGGGCTCGAACTGCACTCTGCCGAGCGAGCGCAACGCGCGAGCCGCAACCAGGTCGTCGCTCAGTGTTCCGCGCCACGCTCCGCGCAGGTTGACTCGCTCGAAGGCATCGCGGCGCACGGCCCACGATCCGCCCCAAACCAGATGGTGCCGCCCCGGTCCGATCAGCGGCGCCACGCTGGCGTCGAGCGCATGCACCAGAAAATTGGCGGGCGTCGAGCGGCGCGGCACCAGCCAGCGATAAGACGTGGCCGCGACGACGCCCGGCTGGTCCAGGCGCTGCACGAGCTGTCGCAGCCAATCGGCCGCCGGTCGCGCATCGGAATCGACGAAAGCCAGGATTTGCACGTCCGGCGGCTAAATCGGCCGTTGCCGCCAGCAGGTTATGCACTTTCTGTCCGCTGTCGGTTGCCGTGCCCGCCACGATCAGGGCGGCCTCGATCCGCGGATGCGCTCGCATCAATCGCAGGATCGGCCGGCAGGCCGGATCGAGCAACCGGTCGACGACGAACAACAGTCGGTAGTTTCCATGATCTTGCGCGAACAGGGCCCGCAGATTTTTCGTCAGGTTCATCTCGCGCCCCCGACAGGGGCAAATGAGCACCACGCGCCCGGCGGGGGCCTGACCGCTGCGGCCGGCCGCGCGGCTGCGCGAGAACCGGCGAAACTCGTAAGCCTGAAGCGTCAGCAATGCGGACGAGAGCACCGCTAGGGCGGCCAGCGCAAGATAGGCAGCGGTCCAGAAGTCGGTCGTCATCGGGCCTTCCTGGCAAGAGCATGCGCCGCAGCGCATGCAGTACGGGGGGCGGGAACGATAGCAACCGCTTTGACTGGCGTCAATACGGGCAGGTCGGCAGCGAATACGGAATACGGGAACTTACCGCCGGGTCGGTTGACGAGACGGGGCAACATCTGGCATGGTGTAGGAGTCGGACCCACCGCAATCCGCCGCCGGCCGCTTCGATGAGAACAAGCCGAATCCGCATTGGGCCCACCCTGGTTTCGACCGCGCTGCTGCTGCTGGGCGGCTGCCAGCAGACGTCCAGCGACCAAGGCGGCGCGGCGAGTCCGAAGGCCGTCCGGATCGACGCGGGCGGCGGCCCGAATGACGCCCCAGGCGCGGGGAAGGTCGAACTCAAGCTGCTCGATTTCGAGGGCATCCGGCAGTTGATTGCCAGCCATCGGGGCCAGGTGGTGGTGCTGGATGCATGGAGCACGTCGTGCGCGCCGTGCATCAAAGAATTTCCCAACCTGGTCGCACTGCAGAGGAAATTCGGCCCTCCACTGGCCTGCATCTCGCTGAGCTTCGACTTCGAGGGAATCGGCACGCCGCACGACAAGGCGCCGGCCGTGCAGGCGTTTCTGGAAAGCAAGCAGGCCACATTCGACAATGTGCTTTCGACCGAGGAATCCGACGTGCTGTACCGCAAGTTCGGCTTCGTGTCGGTCCCGGCCGTATTGGTCTACGACCAGACCGGGCGGCTGCGAAAGCGCTTCGACAACGAAAACGCTCAGCGCGAGGCCGACGCTTTCACCTACGAGCAAGTCGGCCAGTTGGTGGCCGAACTGGTGAACGAAGAGGGGACCGACGATGACGCGACCGAAGCGGGCAGCGCCCCGTAGGCCGGCGCGTGGCTGAGCACGTAGTCCTCGAATCGCACCCGGCGGTTTCCCTCGGGCATGGTGGCAAAGAACATGTCCAGCAGCCCGGAGAAGCGATCGGTCTGGAGATAGTAGTAGTTGTGTTTGCCCTCGCGACGGCGGTCGATCAGGCCGGCCACGCGCATCAAAGCCAGGTGATGGCTCACCGCCGGCTGGCTTTCGCCCAGCAGTTCACACAGTGCCCGCACGTGCAGTTCGTGCGACTGGGTCAGATAGTGCAGGATCCGCAAGCGGGTCTCATCCGCCAACAGCTTGCAGAGCTTGACGACGTCCCTGATCAAGATGTCGGGGACGGCCACGGGTTTCTGTGCGGCTCGTTTGTCGTACGGCATTGCGTTTGGACCATTCGTCGGGCTGAGAAGTTTCACCATGGAACCCTCTACTGGAAATAGACCCCCCCGACCACGCGATCAGGTTAGCGTCCAGGCCGAGATTGAACTATTCAAAAAAACCTACATCCTCCCCGGCAAGCAGAGACCACATGCGAGCGGCCGGGCGTCGCAGTCCAGCGAACACTAGGATTACGTTGTTAGTTCTGTCAGATCGACAACCGAGATGAGCTTGAGAACACGCCGAGCCGCTCGCGGCACGCCACAGAACGTAGCGACGGATTGCCGGCGGAGCGCATCGCCCGGCCCAATTCCAGCCCCATTGTAGCCCAGGCGGGCCAGGATGGGAAACCCCCGGCGAAAACCCGGCGAAAAACCGTTGCAAGCGGCGCCGTTTGCGGCGCGGCCCAATTGCTGCCGGCGTCAAAATCGGCATAAGCGGTTTCCGACCTCAAACCGGCGAACTTTGTGTAATTTGCAATCTATTCTTGTCAAGCGGGATTCGCATCGCGGTCAGTGGCGGCATCGGTCAAGTTCCCGAAGACTCAGGCCCTCGAAATATGTTGACTAAGGAAAGAACTCCGGCGCTGGCAAGCTGGGTACTGGTCGGAAAGGTCGGCGACGCCGGTCCTCTGCAGCGCTTGCCGGTGACGCCGCTGCCGTTCCAGGTTGGCCGCAAACCGGGCATTTCGCTTTGCCTGCCGATTCCGCAAGTCTCCAAATTGCACGCCGAGATTTACGAACATTCCGGAGCGCTGTGGCTGCGCGACAACAACAGCACGAACGGGACCTATGTTAACGGCAATCGGGTGGTCGGCGAGTCCCGATTGAACGACGGCGACATGATTCAGTTCGCTTCGCAGGTCTTCCGGCTGCAATTCGAGCATCAAGCCTTGACCGAGGCGACCATCGGCACGACCCATTGCGATCGGGCCCTGCTGCTGTTGCAACTCGATCGGCTGCTCGTCGGTCGAGAGGTGGTGCCGCACTTCCAACCGATCGTGTCCCTGGCCGACGGCGCCCTGTTTGGGTTCGAAATCCTCGGACGCAGCCAGCTCTTCGGCCTGCAAACGCCGAAGGCCATCTTCGACATTGCGGCCATGTTCGACCTGGAACAGGCGGTCAGCGAACTGTTCCGATCGGCCGGCGCCGGCCAGGGCTCTCGCCTGCCGGGCATGCCCAACTTATTCTTGAACACCCATCCCACCGAACTCGGCACACCGGAACTCGTCGAATCGATCAGCAGCCTGCGCGATCTGTATCCGCAAGTGCCGTTTACGCTCGAAATTCACGAGGCGGCGGTCACCAGTCCGGCCGCGATCGCCGAGTTGCGGGCTCGGCTCCTCGAATTGCAAGTGGGAATCGCCTACGACGATTTCGGCGCGGGTCAATCTCGCCTGTTGGAATTGGTCGAGGTGCCGCCGGACTATATCAAGTTCGACATGGCGTTCGTACACGGCATCGACCAGGCCCCGGCGAGCCGGCAAACGCTGCTCGAGTCGCTGGTCAACCTGGTGCGTTCGCTGGGAATCGCACCGGTGGCCGAGGGAATCGAGTCGCCGGCGGAAGCTCGCGTGTGTCGCGAGCTGGGATTCCAATTCGGCCAGGGTTTTCACTTTGGCCATCCCGAGCAGATCTGCCACTTTCTCGATCCCTCTGAAGCGGCGCAGGACGACCCTGAAAGAACGCACTCATGAGCACAGCCTGCGCTACGAATTGGTCGCCTGAAGAGGGTGGAGTTGTCGCGGCACTGTTGGCCAACGATTCGTTCGTGCCGCGACTGCCGGAGCGGATCGAAGACACGGGATTGTCGGTGTCGCTGCTGGAAGCCTTGATCTGCAAGCAGGTGGCCGCCGTCGGCGCGACGAGTGGCCACCAGGTATCGCGGCAACTCGGTTTGTCGCTCGGGCTGCTGCAATCGGTTTTCGACGCGCTCCGCACGCGGCAGGTGCTGGTGCATATCGGTTCGGCCCCACTGAGCGACTATATCTATCGCCTGACCGAACAGGGCCGCGCCTACGCCCTTACCCTACAGCAAGCCTGCGCGTACGTCGGACCGGCGCCGGTGCCGCTGTCGGAATACGTGCTTTCGTGCGAGGCTCAATCGATTCGCGGCGAGGTGCCCAAGCGACGCGACCTGGAACGGGCATTCCGCAATGTCTCGGTTCCCTCGGGCATGCTCGACGCGCTGGGGCCGGCGATCAACAGCGGTGCCGGACTGTTTTTGTACGGCTCGCCCGGCAACGGCAAGTCGACGCTGGCCCGCTGCATGACTTCGTGCTTTGGACAGAACATCTGGATTCCGCACTGCATCGTCGAAGACGGCCAGATCATCCGGCTGTTCGACCCGGCCTATCACGACAGCGTGTCGGTGCAGGCCGGCGGCGACAAAGCGCCGATTGCCCACGACCGGCGCTGGGTGCGGATTCGGCGGCCGACAGTGATTGTCGGCGGCGAAATGACGATGGAGAGCCTCGAGATCCGCCACGATGCGCAGTTCCACGTGAGCGAGGCGCCGCTGCAACTGAAGAGCAATTGCGGCTGCCTGCTGATCGACGATTTCGGTCGCCAGCGCATCGAGCCGCACGAACTGCTGAATCGCTGGATCATTCCGCTTGGAGAACCGGCAGGATTTCCTCACCTTGGCCAACGGCAAGCGGATCAAGGTGCCGTTCGAGCAGCTGATTATTTTCTCGACCAATCTGGAACCTTCGGAATTGGCGGACGAGGCCTTCCTGCGCCGCATTCCCTACAAGATTCATGTCGAAGATCCGCAGGAAGAGGAATTCCACCGGCTGGTCATGCACTATGCGGCCAGCATCAACGTCGAGTACCGGCGCGAGGCGGTGGACCACTTGCTCAAAACGCACTATCGCGGCGCAGGCCGGTCGCTGCGCCGCTGCCATCCGCGCGACCTGTTGAATCAGCTTCGCAACTATTGCGCCTATCGCGAAGTTCCGTTGGAAATGACAAACGAGTATTTCGACCTGGCCGTTCGCAGCTACTTCACGGCTGTCGAAGCCCGCAAATAGAGTCTCGCCGCGCCGCGCATGGCGAGGCCCGCAACGGGCTGCAATTTCGATCTTCCGAAAGGGTTTCGCCGCCGATGTCCACGGTTGCCGTACAAGGTGCACAGCCCATTCTCGGCTACGTGCTGCAGCGAGCGCATCGGCTCCGGCGCGTACGGCGAAGTCTGGAGTGCCGAAGTGCCGGGCGGATTGACCAAAGCCGTCAAGATCGTGTATGGCTATCACAACGAGGTCCGCGCGTTGCGCGAACTGAAGGCCCTCGAGCGCATCAAACAGCTCCGGCATCCGTTTCTTGCTGTCGCTGGAGCGAATCGAGATCGTCGACGGCCGGCTGATCATCGTCAACGAACTGGCCGACATGTCGCTGAAGCAGCGCTACCTCGACTGCAAGCAGGCCGGGGCGGCGGGTATTGCTCGCGACGAACTGCTGGGCTATCTACACGACGCGGCCGACGCCCTCGACTATCTCAACACTTCGCAATCGTTGCAACATCTCGACGTCAAAGCGGAAAATTTGCTGCTGGTCGGCGGACGGCTCAAAGTTGGCGACTTCGGTCTGGTGCGCAACCTGACCGACAGCGATGCTTCGATGCTCGAGGGCATGACACCCCGCTATGCCGCGCCGGAAGTTTTCGAGGGGCGGCCCACCAAATTCAGCGATCAATTCAGCCTGGCTGTCGTCTACGCGGAACTACTGACCGGCCAGCCGCCGTTCGACGCCCGCAGCGCCGCACAGTTTGCCGCACAGCACTTGCTGGGCACGAAGCCCAAGCTCGAACAGCTAAGTCCCGCCGACCAGGCCGTGGTGCGCCGCGCCCTTTCCAAGCATCCCCAAGACCGTTTTCCCAACTGCCGGGCCTTTGTCGACAGCCTGCTGGCCGCGACGCCCTGCGAGACCGAGACGCCGGCGGCCCGCGCGGAAGATCCAGTTCGTCCGCCCCAAGCCGCTGACGCCGCGCCGCCACCGCTCGAGTCCGACCGAGGTTACGCACAACGCGCGGCGGTGCCCCTTCCGCTGGTGCCGCGCAGCCTTCCGCCGGTCAGCGAAGATGCGACGCTGGTGCTGGGGGGCGACAGTTCGCTGCGCCAGCCGCTGAGTCGCGCGGCAAAGCCGCGCGTCGAAGTTCGCTTGCCGGTGGTGGAGACCGACTCACTGGAGTGGGAACCGCGTCCGACCCTGTTTATTGGCTTGGGGGGCGTGGCAACGCATGTTCTGCGCGGGCTGTCGCAACGTCTGGCCACGCAATTTGCACCGGGCGGAGCAATACCCGGCTGGAGTATGCTGTCCATCGACACCGATCCCGCGGCCCTGTCGATCAGCGGTGCGACGCCGGAGCTCGGCGGCAGGCCGGCCGACGATCAACTGCTGATCAAGTTGCGTACGACCCAAGAGTATCGCTCCGAGGTGCCGGAGGTGCTCAAGTGGCTCAGCCGTAGATGGCTCTATAATATTCCGCGCGAGCCGCGAACCTCACGCTGTCGGCCATTGGGGCGGCTGGCCCTGGTGGACAATGGCGCTCGGGTGATGCAGCGACTGACGCGCGCGCTGCACGACTTCGCGGCGCCGGAAGCACTCGCCGCCAGCGCCGCGGCAGTGGGAGCCAACTTCACCCATCGGCCGGTGATCGTGCTCGTCACCTCGATTGGTGGAGGCACCGGCAGCGGAATCATTTTGGATCTGGCCTACGCCGTCCGCAAGCTGACCGCCGAGTTGGGGATCGCCGATTACGAACTGCGCGGTCTGCTGCTGCACTCGACCGAACAAGAGCCGGAGTCGCAGGATCTGGCGCTGGCCAACGCCCTGGCCTGCTTGACAGAACTGGCTCACTTCAACCGGCCGGGTTGCGGCTATCCGGGCGAAGAGTCGCTGGGCCTGCTCGCGGTCCCGAGCATTCTGCCAACATTCGACGAAACGTTGCTCGCGCACTTGGGAGACGGCCTGAGTCACTCCGACTTTCAGAGCCAGTTGGATCGGGTATCCGACTATCTGTACCATCGCCTGGCAACCCGCGCAGGGACCTTGCTCGACTGCCTGCATGCCTCGATGCAGGCCGCGCAGCCCGCGCAGACCGGCGAGATGGCCGATCCGCACCTTTGGACTCTTCACCGCCAATAATCTGCCGGCGAACGTCGTCGAAGGCTACGTCGATCGGCTCTGCCAGATGGTGATCGATAAGTGGCTGGACTCCGATCGGCGGGGACCGACCACTGAGCGCAGCGCCGCGACTGCCGGCGGCGACGAAGTATCCGACAAGGTCATGCAGTTGGTCGAACTGACGCTGGGGCCGCGCGCCGATCGGCGTTTCGTCCGGGATATCGCGTTCGCTCTGGCGGCCTATATCCGCAACTCGGGCGATGCGTCGAGCCCGGTCGCCAGCCAGCCCTTTCACGGAAACCCGGATATTGTCCTGGCCAATTGCAGTGCTGAATTAAGCAAGTTGTCGGCGTCGCTGGTGGAGCAGCGAAAATGTGCGCCCTCGATTCTGGAGCTGCAAGGCCGCACCGGCGCCGGCTCGGCCCGGGAGACGCCCTTGTATGCCCTGCATTCGGCCGTCCAATCATTTCTTGCCGAGCGTCTGGCGGAACTGGCGATCCCGTTGGCGAATGATTTTCCGGCCTCGTTTTTCCAACGGCAACGGCGTGCCAGCGACGACAGCGAGACAGCCGGCCAGATCCTGCAGGGGCTTTCGCGCCAGCTCCGAGTCACCGCTGAGGCCGAAATCCTGAAGGCCTTGACGCAGATCGACGTGACCCAGCTGTTGCTCGATTTGAGCGGGAAGTCGACAGCCGCTCGCGATCCTCTGCGGCATATGCTGAGGCGGCCCAGCCGGTGCTTAGTACCAGCGGCACGGCCGAGCGGTTGCTGGTTTTCGCCCCCAGCTATGCCGACACGACCGCACTCGGCCGATTCTTTGCCGACGATTTGCAGGAGCCGGCCACAGTCGTCAAGACCGACGATCAGCGAATGACGATCTGCGTCGAACGCGAACAGCTCACGATTCGCGACATCGCGGCGTCGCTGGTTGACGGCCGTCCCAGGTATCTGGAATTGGCCTCGCGGCTGCAAGCCCGCATCGACGTGTCGTGGTCCCAGCTACGCCTGACCTGATCGGCAGCACAGCGCTATCGGCGGCGCGGCGGCGTTTCCCCGGGGCGATCGTGGCTGCGGATCGGCTCAACGGTTCCATGGCTGCCGATCGAGGATTCGCGGCTGCGTTCGTCCCGGACCATAGGCTCCGCGCAGCGGCGATCATGGCGGTGGCAAACAGCAACGAACTGAAGACGGCGGCGGCCGCGAGCATGACTCCAAAATGATCCCGCAGCAAAACCAACATGGGCGGCTCGGGACTTTCTGATTGGGCCCGGCGCACCGGCCCGCTTTTTGATTGCAGCGCGGCTTCGCGTTGCCAGGTTTCCCAATCGGCACGTGCTTCGATGGTGCTGAGATTCGCCAGCGCCAAGCGCGCGCGTGGAACACTCCCCAAACGACCAGCCCCATCGCCAGCAAGTAAGCAACCAGCCAGGCCAGAGCGGCCTTGCGCAGGCGATATTTCGGCATCGATTCGTTCACGGATCCGTCTCTCGAAGTCGGTCACTTCGCGCCGGTCTGGGGCGGAAGCAGTTCCATGGCCGCCGTCGCCATCGCCGCGATCCCGATTTCGAGTGCCAGATCCGCATCGGGATAATAAATGCCCGAATGCAGCGAAGGGGGCTCTTGCCCGCCCCGAGTCAAACCGGCCAGACGCTTGGGTTCGACCGAACCCAGGCGAAACATCAACACCTTGGCCCCCGCCTTCTGGTAGAAGCTGAAATCCTCGCCCCCCATGGTCGGGTCTTTCTGGACCACGTTCTCGGCGCCCAACAGCTCCCTCCAGACCGGCACCAGGCGATCCACGAGCTTGTCATCGTTGTAAACCGAGGGGGTAAAGTCATCCAGCATCGTCACCTCCGGCTCCGGAGCGCCCGCGCCGGCCGCAACCGCCGCGGCTTTTCGCCGGATGCCCTCGAGCAAGTGCTCGCGGACTTTGTCGGAATAGCTGCGCACGGTGAGTTGCAGCTTGCAGTTGTCGGCGATGATGTTGTGCTTGCTGCCGGCATGGATCGATCCGACCGTAACCACGGCGGGCTCGATCGGGTTGGTCTCGCGGCTGACCAGCGATTGCAGACTCAGCACCAGTTCGGCCGCCATCACGATCGGGTCGATCGTGGTGTGCGGAGCGGCGCCGTGCCCGCCGCGACCGTAGAGCGTGATGTCGACACTATCGACGTTGGCCTGCGCGTAGCCGGCTCGATAGCCCACCTTGCCCGTCGGCAAGGTGCTGTCGACATGCAGTGCCAGCGCGTAGTCGGGTTTGGGAAATTTCTCGAACAGCCCGTCGGCCAGCATCTTCTGGGCGCCGTTGCCGACTTCTTCCGCCGGCTGTCCGATGAGCACAAGCGTACCGGACCAGCGATCCTTGTTTTCAGCCAGGTAGCGGCCGACGCCGATCAGGTTCGTGATGTGCACGTCGTGCCCGCAGGCGTGCATCACGCCCGACTCGCGGCCGTCGGCCTGCTTGACTTTGGTCGTCGAGGCATAGGACAGGTTCGTGGCTTCGGTCACCGGCAAGGCATCCAGATCGGTCCGCAGCATGAGGGTCGGTCCGGGGCCATTTTTCAGCACCGCGACGACGCCCGTGCCGCCGATGCCGGTGGCGACGTCGAACCCGGCGGACTTCCACTCCTGGGCGACGCGGGCCGCGGTCTCGCGCTCTTGGAACGACAGTTCCGGATGCTCGTGAAAATGGCGATATAGCTGAACCAATTCGTCGATGTGCGCGTGGGCCCAGGCGGCCGGCTCGTCGGCCCTGCCGGACTGCGCTAGGACGGTGACGAGGGCCAGTACCGCGAACTTGCGATGCATGGGGATAGTCTTTCCTTGCAAGCGGAGGATGATAGAACCATTGATTGTAAGGCACACCGGGCAGGCTCCCTAGCCCCGCAACACCTGTAGCCAAGTATAGTTACGCCCGAACATCCGAACCGGCATGCAGAGCCGAAGGGGCGCCGCGGACGGTGGCCCAGAGCCCATGCATCGCCGTTGACGCATTTTTCCGTTTGCAGGATACTTGCAATAGCCCCTGGTCACGGCCGCCCCAGCTGCGCTTTAGGCGCTGTGGCTAAGTCCTTTTTTAAACTCGGGTTGCGAGAAACATGGCAGTCGCCGAACGAAACGATTTGCAGGCTTACTGCCTGGAGGTGGCCCAACGCGCCAAGCAGGCAGCGGCGGCTCTGGCAGCCATTGGCGGAACTCGCAAGAACCAATGGCTGCATGTGGCGGCCCGATTGCTGCGCGAAAACGTGCCGACGCTCCAACTGGCGAACGACCTCGACGTTGCGGCCGCCGGGCAGTTTGGCCTCTCGGCGGCGCAAATCGATCGGCTGCGGCTGACGCCCAAAGTCGTCGAGTCGATGGCGGCTTCGCTGGAAGCCGTGGCGGAGCAAAGCGATCCTATCGGCGAGGTCATCGAATCGTCGATCCGTCCCAACGGGCTGGAAGTGCGCAAAGTTCGCGTGCCCCTGGGTGTGATCTTCTTTATTTACGAATCGCGGCCCAACGTGACGTCCGACGCCGCGGCGATTGCGATCAAGAGCGGCAACGCGATCATCTTGCGGGGCGGCAAAGAGGCGGCCCATTCCAATCAGGCCGTTGCCGATCTGCTGGCCGCGGCCGCGCGAAGTCGATCTGCCGGAAGACGCCGTGCAGCTGGTGACCACGACCGATCGGGCCGCCGTCGGCCAGTTTCTGGCGCTCGAGCGACTACATCGACGTGGCGATTCCGCGCGGCGGCGAGGGTTTGATCCGCCGGGTGGTCGCCGAGGCGAAAATGCCGGTTATGAAGCATTTTGCCGGCAACTGCCATGTGTATGTCGATCGCGCTGCGGATCTGGAAATGGCCCAGCGAATCACGATCAACGCCAAGTGCCAGCGAATGGGAGTTTGCAATGCGGCCGAGTCGCTCGTCGTGCACGCCGACGTGGCGTCGCAGTTTCTGCCCCGCATCGGCCAGGCACTCATCGAGCGCGGGGTCGAGCTGCGCGGCGACGAGCGCACCTGCCGACTCGTGCCGCAAGCAGCGCCGGCCGCCGACGAGGACTTTCGCGCCGAATTTCTGGGTCCGGTGATTTCGATCAAGGTGGTCGACTCGCTCGACGAGGCGATCGGGCACATCAATCATTACAGCTCGCAACACACCGAAGCCATCGTGACTTCCGACTTGGACGCCGCGCGCCGCTTCACGGCGCTGGTCGACAGCTCGGCGGTGATGGTCAACGCCAGCACGCGATTCAACGACGGCGGCGAATTCGGCCTGGGGGCGGAAATCGGCATCAGCACCGACAAGTTCCACGCCCGCGGTCCTTGCGGAGTCAAAGAACTGACCAGCTATAAGTACGTGGTGTACGGAGACGGCCACATTCGTCAATAAGAGGGCAAAACAAAACCGCCGGGGACTGTCCCAATTTTTGCGCAGTCCTCGGAGCAAAATGGGGCTGTCCCCCTTGCTGGGTCGGTCTTGTTTTTGTCCTCAAAACCCCCTCGCGCCGGGGCGCGTCGCACGGAGGCAATCGTGGGTGGAGACGTTCTGAGCCAGGCTGAAGTCGAAAGCCTGCTAAACGCGATGGAATCGGGCACGCTCAACGAGCTGCGCAGCGAGCAGCCCGCCGGCCGCCGTGCGCCGCTCGGCAGCGCCGTCGCCCCCCAAACCGCGCGAAAAGGTCACGCCCTACGACTTCAAGCGGCCGGAACGGGTGGGCAAGGAACAGATGCGGGCCCTGCAAACCCTGCACGAGGGCTTTGGCCGCAATTTCGGCGCCGCGCTATCGGCCCTGCTGCGGAGCATCGTGGAAGTCAAGCTGACCAGCGTCGACCAGCTGACCTACAGCGAGTTCGTGTTCAGCCTGGAAAACCCCACCTGCTTCAATCTGCTGCGGGCAGCGCCGCTCGAGGGCAACCTGATCCTGGACATCAATCCCTCGATTCTCTATCCGATCATCGACCGCCTGCTGGGCGGCGGCCGCGAAAGCGCCCCTTTGGCCCGGCGGCCGCTGACCGAGATCGAACTGCGGTTGGTCTCGCGCATCACGAACTTGTTCTTGCAGGAGATGCGCAATGCGTGGCAAAACGTGCTCGAACTGGATCTGAAAGTCGAACGCGTGGAGAGCAACCCGCAACTGGTGCAGATCGTGCCGCCGAACGAAGTGGTGGTGTTGATCAGCTTCGAACTAACGATCGGCGAATTGCGCGGGATGGTGAATCTTTGCATTCCGTTCAACTCGATCGAACGGATCGGCGGCAAGCTGTCGTCCAATAGCTGGATCAGCTACGGCAAGCGGCAGGCTTCGGAAGAGACCATCAAGCAAATCAGCACCACGCTCAATGGCGCCGTGGTGGAACTGGTCGCCCATCTGGCCGACACCAAGATCACGACCGGCGATCTGATCGGGCTGCGAGTGGGGGACGTCATCACCACCGAAAAGGACGTCCACAGTCCGATCTCGGTCAGCCTGGAAGGCGTGGTGAAATATCACGCCCGACCCGGCGCCTTCAAGGGCCGCAAAGCGGTCCAAGTTGAGGCCGAAATCGCCCCCGCCCCGCTCAAGCCCGCCAAAAAGTGACAAAAAGGGGTCGAGACTCCCGACCCCTTTTTGTCAGAACTCTTTTCTTTTCCCGCACCCCGGCCGACGGCCAGGCAGATGCTCTTACGATTCTTCTTCAGAATCGAAGGCACGGATCAGCCGGCCGCCGATCGTAAAACTCCCATCGCTGTGCGCGTCGCACCATAATGCGTCGCCAAGGATGTCGATCCGGCGGCCGTCGGCGGGCACGAGCGACAGTACCACTCGTTGCGGCGAAAGAGGCTCAGTGAGCTCGATGGCAAAGCCGCTCGTCGAAATATTACTGAGACGGCCCATTCTGGTGATGGTGGCGTCGTCGGCGCCGGCTTTCGAGCAATCTTTGAGGCAAATGCACTCCGCCGGCAAATTGCAGGCGCGTCGCTCTTCGGCGCGGTGCGGATCGCCGTGCAAGGGTCCAGGCAGCGCTCCCTTGAGCACTCGGGCAACCGCGCGACGTGTCGCCTCGATCACGATGCAGTCCGCAGCCACTTGTTGCAATTCGCGCTGGCAACGGATCTGCAAGCCGCGCGTAATCCGACCCCATCGTATCCGCGTCCGCATCCGCGCCCGGATCTCCAACCCGACGGCGCTAACCAGGCCAAAACTGCCGATTTGGAGCCAGAGCGTGTTCGCGACGTCGCTTAGGAGTCCGCCGACTCCGCTGGCGATCAAGCATGTGCTGAGCCAGGCGATCAGCGTGGGAAGGCTTTGATGCCCATTGATTGCGGTCGGATTTGGCGTCTCGCTATCCATATTGCTTCGGGCCCCTATTGCGTCGGTGTTACCTGAGAACGATCATTAGGACGATACACGTATTTTGCGCCTTGCGCGAACCGTCGGGGACGGGCTCATCTTGCGGTGCCCAGGGAGCAAAATGTTCCTGTTTCCGTCTCCCAGACGGGTTCTCGGAGAGGCTCTTAATGCATAGCTTCTTTCCGGCATAGGCAAATTCGAGGGTGTCGGCGTGACAGCCTGGTGCGACTTTGTGGCTAAAAGTAGTCCTCTGGAGACTCTCAAGCGCGCCGTAGTGGCACACCCCCTGTTGCAGCCTGTTGAAAAAGTGGCCTGGGCATTTTGCCCAGGTGATTTTCAGGCGGATTTTCACGGCCTGTAAGGCCGTGCCATGAGGGCCAAACCAGAGAGGGCCGAAACCAGACTCTCAGACTTTGGCCCAGTTGATCGCCCAGGCACCCGGCAGCCGCAACGAGAAAACGCGTCTGCCCGTAAAAGAGTGGGTGTCTGAGTTCGCGGTGAGTTCGCGATAGCGCCGGCGGCAGCGTCGACAGTTGGCTCGACAATTCGCAGCCGGGTACTTGGTCGGACGTCAACTTCACAAGCAGCGACCATTCCAAGGAAAGCGATACCTGGTTCGATCGGACCAATCAAACCACCATCAACTCCGAGGGGACGCCTGAAACAACATCCTTTAGCCAAACGATCAACACGACTTATAGCGCCTCGAGCGACCAGACGGTTACGGGAAACTACACCGACGCTGCCGAGGCCGGCAAACACGATATCACTCCCGACACCAACAACAACCAGGCGGTCAAGCAAATAATCTACGCCACGGCGACCAGCGGTCACAATGAGACCGGCCCGATCACGGATACCGACTCCTTTTCCGCGACGGCCTTGAACACCCATACCTACACCGCCGACGATCACGCTACCAAGGACGCGCACAACGGCTCCTCGACCGAAAACAACACCTTGACCGTCGGCGATGGGGGCCTGGACGTGCATAACCAGGTTCTCATGTTCCCAGCACTCAATACCTTCACCAGCAATACCAACACCGCAGCCCACTGGGATGACAAAGGCGGCAAGGCCACCACGGAAATCAATACGACCAGCGCCAACGTCTACTCACCGCCGAGCTCCAGCTCCAGCAGCCGGACATTTTCCTACGAAGGCGCCTTTCGGCGCCCAACAGACGTTCCAGCAAATTCACGGCCTGGTGGCGGCCACTGGCAACACTTTCGACCAGAGCATGCTGGCCACCATCCCACTGCCGCCGGGCGCGTCGATTCAGGACGTCACGCCCAGCGCGGCGGCGTCGCCCGGCGATTCGGGCGGCTGGTTCAACACGGTCATTAACGTGGGAGCGGGATTCGTCGGGGGTTTCTTGGGGGGTGGGTTTGGTTCTCTCCCTGGCGCGGCGTACGCCGGCTTCGCCTCGGCAAGTTGTTTTGGCGCCGGCGCCATTCCAGTGATAATTGGCGGCTCCCTGTTCGCTGGCATTTCTGGCGCAATCCACGGCTACTCCTCGACCGATGCGACGGCCGCTTTCAATTCCGGATTCCGCAACGGCGTCGTCGTGGGCCTGGGAGTCAGCGCCTCGGTCGTCTTGCCCGGCAGCGGCAGCTTGCTCGTATCGACCGCCACCGCCGCCCTGGGTGGCGCCGCCGCCGAGACCGTCGTCCAGGCTGCCGAAATTGATCTTGGCGTTCGCAGCACCTTCAACCTCAACTCCATCGTCACCAACGGCCTCGCCGCGGGCGCCGGCAATCTGGCCGGCAAGGCGCTGGCCGCCCTCGGCAAGCGGTTTGGAATCATCCCCCAGTGCTTCCCGGCCGGCACGCCGGTTTCCACGGCCGGCGGACTCAAGCCGATCGAGCAGGTCGAGGCGGGCGAAGAGGTTTGGGCCTTCGATCTGGCCGCGAGCCAGTGGCGGCTCTGCCCGGTGATTCAGCGGCTCAGTGCCGCCCGGCGTGATGCGCTGGTCGCCATCAAAGTGGCCGGCGAGACGATCCGCTCGACCGACGGCCATCCGTTTTGGGTCTGCGAAGGGCAGAACCTGGCCGATCGGCCGATTCCCGAGCACACGCCCGATCCTTACGAAGGCGCGAAATCCCGGGCCGCTGGGTCAACGCGGGTGATCTTGAGGTGGGCGACAAACTCTGCCTGAAGACCGGCCGGCCCGAGCCGATCACGGCGCTCTCGCTGGAGACCTTCGGCGGCGAGGTCTATAATTTCCTGATCGAGGATTTGCACTGCTACGCCGTCGGCAACGTCCGCGTGCTGGTGCATAACGGGTGCCCGCCGGCAAGTAATGCAGGCCGTGCGGGCAAACAAGCGCAGCTTCGCGCAATCGCGAATGATCCTAATACGCCGTCGCGAATTCGGGGGTGGATACAGCAGGACCTTAATGCAATCGTGCGCGGACAACGGTCGACAATCCGCGTGCCTTATGGCATGAACCTAGCCCACCGGCGCGGTTTTGAGGCAAAGTACGGGTTTGGATATGAATTCAGTGATTTGCAGGACGTGATGCTACACAGACTACAGCATGCATTTGAGGGCTACTGAGATGACCTGGGTATTGAAACGTAACGAAATCGACTCGGTAACGGCCCTCGATGCGCCGGCGCGTTGTGAGTATTGTGTGAAGAAAATCGCTGATGAGGGCAGGCTTTTTGGGCTAAAGGGCGACATGGGTTGGGCAATTGCTGGCGACGATGAAGGGTGCGAGCTATTTCCGATCTGGCCGCATGCTGAATATGCGGCGATGTGTGCGGTGGGTCAGTGGGAGCATTACCTGCCTCAAGCGATTGACGTTGGAACGTGGCTTGCCAGGTGGCTACCGGGCCTCGAAAGGGATCGTCGGCTCGTGGCGGTGTTTCCGACGCCAGACGGCAAGGGCGCGCCGTTCGGGGCGGCCAGATTTTCTGAATTGCTGCATGCAGCGATGGAAGATTACGAGTAGACGAAGAAAAGGTGTCAGGAACCGATTCAGAATCGGTTCCTGACACGAATGGCACTTCCTGAAGTCGTAAGTTATGCAACTAGGCGGCGTTTCGCTTCGCGGCGAGGGATCGTGAGGAGGTCGTGCGGTTTGGGGCGACGCTTGATGGCGCGGGGTTCGTAACGATGGGGACGGTTTCCAACCACGTGAGCCGCGATGGCCGCGAACAATGTGTCGTAAAGCTCCGGCAAGTCCTGCGGCGCGGCCTGCTCCACCAGCGGTCGATACGCCGTCAGCGTCTGGAGCGCGCCTTTGAAACTGATCGTCCGCGGGCGAAGAAAAGGTGTCAGGAACCGATTCCGAATCGGTTCCTGACACGAATGGCACTTCCTGAAGTCGTAAGTTATGCAACTAGGCGGCGTTTCGCTTCGCGGCGAGGGATCGTGAGGAGGTCGTGCGGTTTGGGGCGACGCTTGATGGCGCGGGGTTCGTAACGATGGGGACGGTTTCCAACCACGTGAGCCGCGATGGCCGCGAACAATGCGTCGTAAAGCTCCGGCAAGTCCTGCGGCGCGGCCTGCTCCACCAGCGGTCGATACGCCGTCAGTGTCTGGAGCGCGCCTTTGAAACTGATCGTCCGCGGTTGCATTTGGGCTCGCTCGGCCGCGTCGGCCATCACGGTGCGAATCAGGTTGTAAGCCAATAAGTGCATCCAGATTTCCTTTCGCACCATCGCCGGTGACTTGCAACGCAGCACATCCATTTGCATCGTGATCTTGATCGTCCGCAGATCGACCTCCGCCTGCCACCGCGCATGATACACCCGCGCCAGTTGGGGGACAGGATACTGCACCGCATCGCAGCAGGTCGTGACAATCGTCAGTTCGCGCACCCGCCAGCCGCGCACACGCACGGGGAAGCTCACCTCCCGCACCAAGAGTTCATCGGGAATCCGCTCGTAGCTGGCCCGGTCCAGCCAGGCCGGACAGGCTGGCTTGCGAAGCCGCAAGAGCCAGTCGTGCGGACCTAGTTGTTGAACGCGCAAGCGTTTGCTCAGACGTAGTTGATGCTGCCGATACACGCTGTCCACGCCGCCCAGGGCCAAGAGGGCCAGGTCCCAAAACGAGGCAAAGTAGCGGTCTCCGACGACCACGTCCCCCGGAAACAGGCTGCGCCAGAGTTGCCGGAACAAGGCCGTTTCGCCCGTGTTCTTGCCGGCATAGGGACCGATCGCCAGATCGACCACCGCGCCGCTGGCCAGCGACAGCAGCGCCACCAGGCGGGCGATCGGAAAGCCCAAGCCTGGTTTCTGCGAACCCGACTGGGGATACTCGGCCTGATTGGCCGGCGTGTCGGGCATGCTCACCGTCGTGCCGTCGACCAGCTTCACCGGCCGACCGCCGAACAATCTTGGGTCGCTCGTCCGCTGGTGGAGTGCTTCGCCCACGTCGCGAGCCAACCGCGCCACACCGCTTCGGACAACCGCTGGCGGGCTTTGCAGTAAGGGCCGGTCTCTGCGGCGCAAGGGGTTTTGCCCTCGGCCGTCAGAAACGCCCGCAACCGGGCGACTGCTTGGCGGCAGGAGTGGTCCGCGCAAAGTGTCTGCGAGAGAAAGGTCCACAATGTCACCAGCGGCGAATACAAGGCCTCTCGCTGCCACGCCTGCTCCTCGCGCAGGACGCGCTCCACGTCCGATGCTGGCAGCAGTTCCGAAAACGGCAGCCCGCCAGCGGCCAACAACTTGTTCCGCTCCGTTCGGACTTGGTGTGAAACCCAACCCGCGATAGACTTCCACATTGCAAAGGCCTCCGTGCCTGATGAGATGGCTTCGACAACCCTCATCTACGCACGGACGGCCTTTGCGCCTATATCAACTCACGGCAACCACTTACCCGCTCAGGAAGTGCCATTCGTTCCTGACACCTTTTCTTCGCTCCGGTTTTTACGCCGCACATCCCAGGTTACCATACTATGTTTTTCCGTATTATGAGCGCACCGCCCGGATACGGCCCAGAAGAACGCTTCATGGTAGCTGGCTACCCCGACCGCGATTTCCGCTTGCCCGGGTTCAGCATTTTCAACGATGAAGGCAGCCGATTTGCGGCTAGCCTTGAGGAAGCACGCGCCATGCTACCTAAGAACGCAAAACGCCTGCCGTACGAACGGTACTGCCAGTACCTGGAGTTATGGGAGCTTCCAGAGTCGGAGAATATTGATGAATGAATTGTACGCGGGCACCTGAGCGGCGCCGTCGTCGGCGTGGGAATCAGCGAGTCGGCATTCTCGCCCGGTTGTCTCTGCCGAAAACTCTATCCGCGTGGTTTTGACCTTGCGAGCAGTTGGTTTGGACGAAGAAAAGGTGTCAGGAACCGATTCCGAATCGGTTCCTGACACCTTTTCTTCGCCCTGACACCTTTTCTTCGCCAGTTCTAAGCATCCACATCAAGGACGGGTGGTCGGTTGTCAAACCGATCCACGGTTATCTGCAACACGACGAGGACATCGTAGGCTGGGCCGTGGTGATTCAGTGGGTAAACCCCGCTTGCCCACCACCCCCTGAATTCGACCCGCGAGAGTTGCCGTTAAACGCAATCTGCAGCGACGGCAACACTACAGCTTCTGTTTGATCGACTTCCCTTTGGCGATCCGTTGCTCGACGTGCGACAATCCGCCGACCCGCACGACGAACTCGAACGCCGAATCCAAGGCGGCATGAGCAGCGTGGGGGGCCGCCGCTTTTGCTGAGTGCTTCTTGCGGCCCACCCTCACCCTAACCTCTCCCTGCAGGGAGAGGGGTTGGGAGGCGAAGCGATTCCTCGCTTCGGGCGTCACCGCGCCGCCGCGTCGAAATCGGCGGCCAAGCGCAGCAGCACCTCGCGCGTGACCTGGGCCGCAATGGCGATGCGCTGACCCCCTTTGGGCCGCGAATAGCGCAGTAGCGAAAGCTCGCCGGTCCGCGCGACCAACAACTCGTAGTAGTCGGTCTGGTCCGCCGATTGCTTGGGGGGATTGGAACGCATTTGCACCGTGCAGCGATCGATGTCGGTCTCGATCGGGCTGATCGGCTCCAGCAGATACGTCAGCCGCTTGGCCAGATTGGCGGCGACCGCTTTGACGCGATCGATGCCCGCGCCGGAGAGGCGGTCGGATCGCAAGCTGAACGAAGTGAAAGCGCAGGCCAGCGAGTCGAGGGCGGAGAGCGCGCACGTCAGATCTGCGCCTCTGGTGCTCGACGGTCAGCGTGGCTTCGCCCTGCTGAAATAAGGGCCACGCGGCCAACGTCTGCTGAAGTTGCTCATCCAAACTCATGGTCGTCGCTCCCCGCTGGCTGTCTCTTCGCCGTTCATGACGGTATCTTTTCGCTTAGGACTGTATCTCTCGATTTAAGACTGGTTCTTTCCGTTCAGGCCTGGTTCTTTCCGTTCAGGACTGCCGCTCTCCGCTCTTCTCCAGCTTGTGTTCGCTGCCGTCGAAGGAGAGGATCGTCGTCGTGCCGTCCAGCACGGTCTCGATGTGGACCGGCCGGGTCCACAGGCGATGCAGGTTGACCAGCGTGTCGCGGGCCCAACTGATCTTCAGTTCGACGCCGTTGAATTGGTGTTCCAGAAACAGCTCGCCGCGGTTCTTGTAGTTGCCGTCGCGCACGGCGATCAGCGGCCGGCCGACGTTGGTCAGGTTGAACAGCAGTTGCTGCTTGATCTTGGGGAATTCGCGGCTTTCGATCTCGTAGGCGTCGCTCGACGGCGTTGTAGCCGAACGAGAACAGCTTGTACTGCCGGCAAAAATCGAGCGTCAGGAACTCGTCGATGAACGTCAGATCGTTGTGGATCCGGCGGACCTCGAAAATCTTCTGCCGGCCCAGGCCGGCGTCGCGTGTCCCAGTTCGCGCTTGGCCGCCAGGTCGTCGCACTCGTCGTATTCCTTGCCGAAGCGGCCCTGTTCCAGCGCTCTTCGATGTCGCGGAACAGCTCGATGCCCAGCTTGTAGGGATTCAGCCGGTCGGGCGAACTGGCCAGCGTGCCGG
Source organism: uncultured Planctomycetaceae bacterium (assembly GCA_963793635.1). Lineage (GTDB taxonomy): Bacteria > Planctomycetota > Planctomycetia > Pirellulales > PALSA-1355 > CAWCAX01. Next base: position 15,923 of record CAWCAX010000004.1, on the reverse strand, counting down.
AGTGGTGGTCGCAGTAGTCGATCACTTCGGCGGCGTTCGAGCTCCCTGCGGGTCATGATCGTCGAGTGCCAATAGCTGGCCCAGCCTTCGTTCATGATCTTGGTTTGAGCCTGCGGGGCGAAGTAATAGGCTTCGTCGCGGATGATCGACAGCACGTCGAGCTGCCAGGGCTTGAGCGGGGCGTGCTCCAGCAGAAACAGCATCACGTCGCGCATGCGGCTCGGCCGGAAACTGCTTGCTCGCTGCTGCTCGCGCTCTTCCTTCCGCCGCTGGGCCTCGGCCGCCAGCACCTGCGGCGGATTGATGAAGCCGTCCATGTAATCCTTGGACTGGAAGCGGGCCACCGGCAGCGGCTCTTCGTCCTCGTCGGCTGCTGGTCGAAGTCGTACTTGTTGCGCGGCGTCGAAGCGCTTGATGAACGGCGAGTGGATGTCGATCAGGTCTTCGATGCTCAGGCAGGCGTCGATGAACTTCTCGACCTCCTCCACGCCGTGGCGGTCCATGTGCCGGCGGATGCGATTGCCGTGGTTGGCCATCTCGTCCATCATCTTGCGGTTGGTCTGGCTGAACCAGATGTTGTTCTTGAAGAAGTCGCAATGGCCATAGACGTGGCACATCACCAGCTTCTGGTCGACCAGCGAGTTGGACTTCATCAAGTAGGCGTAGCACGGGTTGTTGTTGATCACCAGCTCGTAGATCTTTTGCAGCCCGTAGTGATAGCCCTTGCGAGAGCTGCTCGTACTCCATGCCGAACCGCCAGTGCGGATAGCGGGTGGGAAACCCGCCGTAGGCGGCGATGGCGTTCAGCTCGTCGGCCTCGACCAGTTCGAAGATCGTGGGAAAGAAATCGAGACCCTGCTCGCGCGGCATAGTCTTCGATCTGCGCTTGCATTTCGGCCAGTTCGCGCGGCAGCGATTCGAAGTGGACGGTAGCCATGGTCAAGGACTGTATTCGGATTTCAGGATCGGCGGGTCGATCGCGAACGCACGGTCCGGGCTGTTCATACTTCCCTTGCCGAGAAATTGCTTTGAGCGTGTCGTAAATGGCTTCTTTGTTTTCGATTTCGGCCAGGATCAGGTTGTCGGCGGTTCTCGCCGAAGGCGTGGCTCGAGCGAGCGGATGTACTCGCCGCTGCCATACGGGCTTTCGACCTGGCCGTAGCAGAACAGATTCGACTTGCGGCAGCAGCGCGTCGCGCAGCAGTCCGCAGGCTTTTTTCGTTGTCTTCGCCCCAGTTGTCGCCGTCGGAGAACTGGAAGCAATAAATGTTCCACTCGCTGGGCGGAAATTGGCCGGCGATCAGATCGGCGGCACACTTTATAGGCCGAGCTGATCCGCGTGCCGCCGCTTTCGCGGGTGTGGTAGAACGTTTCCTCGTCGACTTCCTTGGCGGCCGCGTCGTGGATGATGTAACGGGTTTCGACGCCCTCGTATTGGCTGCTGCAGCCAGGTATCGAGCCAGAAGGCGGCCGTGCGCACGATCTCCTTCTGGTCGTCGGTCATCGAGCCCGAGACGTCCATCATGTAGATGATGACCGCGTTGGCCTGCGGCTGCGCGACGTCGGTCCAGGAGCGGTAGCGCTTGTCCTCGCGAATCGGCACGATGCAGCGGATCGTCGGGCACGTAGAGGTTCGACGAGATCTGCCGCCGCAGGGCCTGCATGTAGGTCCGCTTGAAGTGCCGCAGCGACTCGGGCCCGCTGCGGCGAATGCTGGTGTAGCGGGGCTTGCTCTGGTCGATGTTGGCTTTGCCCTTGGGCTCGATCCGCGGCAGCTCCAGCTCGTCGCCCAGGATCGCGGCCAGTTCTTCGAGCGTGACTTCGACTTCCAGGACGTGGGCGCCGGGGTCGCTGCCGGCCTTGCCCGGTGCCGTTTTCGTTTTCGCCCTGGCCGATCGGCGTGCCTTCCTCGCCTTCGCCCTGGCCGACGCCGCCCGAGCCGTTCTTGCCGTAGCGGAAGTGGGGCACGTCGAGCTGCGGCAAGGGAATGCTGACCAGGTCGCGACCCTTGCGGCCGATCATCTCGCCGTGAGTGACGTATTTCCGCAGATTCTCGCGAACTTTGCCCCGCACGATCTGCTTGAATCGCGATTGATCGCGCTCGATTTTGACGAACACGCTTCCCCCCTCGGCCTCGCTCTTGCACGAGCCAACCTCACGTTAGCGACACTCTGGAGCTCCTGCATTTTCTAGTTCCCTTAGTTCCGCCTTCCGCTCGGCTGACTTCGATGAGCTCAGTCGAATCGAGCTCGCCGCAGGCCGCCTGCATGCTTCCGCCTTTTCCTTAGTGCTTCACGTCTCCGCGGGCAAAGATGCTGGCCACGAAGTTCAGCACGTCGGAGGCGCTTTCGTCGTCGTAGCCGTAATCGCGGATCAGCCGGGTCTTGACCACGTCGATCTTGGCCTGCGTGTCGGCGTCGATCACCTTCGAGACCAGGCTGGTCAGCTTGATCGAGTCTTTCTGGTCCTCGAACAGCTTCAGTTCCAGCGCCTTGTAGAGCCGCTCGTTGGTCTTGTAGTCGAACGTGCGGCCGTCGATCGACAGGGCGCCGATGTAGTTCATGATCTCGCGGCGGAAGTCGTCCTTGCGGCTTTCGGGAATGTCGATCTTCTGCTCGATCGACCGCATCAGCCGCTCGTCGGGCTCCTGGTACTGGCCGGTGAACGGGTTTTTGACCTTTTCGCGCTGGGTGTAGGCCTTGACGTTGTCGATGTAGTTGGCGCAGAGCCGTTTCGAGCGCGTCCTCGTCGGCGGCGATGGCCCGTTGGACTTCGTTCTTCACGATGTTCTCGTACTCCTCCTTGACCACGCCCAGCAGCTCGCGATATTTGGCCCGCAGCTCGTCGCTGGTGATCAGGGTGTGGTGCTTCAGGCCGGCTTCGAGTTCGTTCAGCACCATGAACGGATTGATCGACTTCGCCTCGGGATGGGCCACCAGGGCGTTGGAGATCTTGTCCTGCACGTAGCGCGGCGAAATGCCGTGCATCCCCTCGTTGATCGTCTGCTCGCGCAGCTCCTTGATGTTGTCTTCGGTGAAGCCGGGCAGGCTCTTGCCGTTGTAGAGCTTGAGCTTTTGCAGCAGCGTCAGGCCGGCGTTCTTGGGCTCTTCCAGCCGGGTCAGGATGGCCCACATGGCGGCCATTTCGATCGTGTGCGGGGCGATGTGCTTGCCTTTGACCGTGTCGCGGTTGTAGTCCTTCTCGTAGATCTTGATCTCGTCGGCCAGCCGGGTGACGTAGGGCACGTCGATCTTCACCGTCCGGTCGCGCAAGGCTTCCATGAACTCGTTGTTCTGCAGGCGGCGATACTCGGGCTCGTTGGTGTGGCCCAGGATCACTTCGTCGATGTCGGTCTGGGCGAACTTCTTCGGCTTGACCTTGTGTTCCTGGCTGGCGCCCAGCAGGTCGTAGAGGAACGCCACGTCGAGCTTCAGCACTTCGACGAACTCGATCAGCCCGCGGTTGGCGACGTTGAACTCGCCGTCGAAATTGAACGCCCGCGGATCGCTGTCGCTGCCGTATTCGGCGATCTTGCGATAGTTGATGTCGCCGGTCAGTTCGGTGCTGTCCTGGTTCTTTTCGTCCTTGGGCTGGAAGGTGCCGATGCCGATGCGATCCTTTTCGCTGAGGATCAGCCGCTTGACGCGCACGTCGTCGACCACGCGGGTCCAGTCGCCGGCGTATTTCTTGCGCAGGTCGGTGTAGACGTAGCGGCAGAAGGGGCAGAGTTCGCCGAGCGATTCTTCACCTGCTCACCGCGTCGGCCGATCGACCCGGCGTTGAGATTGGCGGCCACGTCGTCGCGGAACCGCTCGGGAACCAGGTGCAGCGGCTCCTCGTTCATCGGGCACCACTGCGTTGCCCTCGATCGTCCAGCCCAGCGTGTACATGCGCCCCTTCGTCGCTGGCGCTGATAGCGCTCCAGCCCCTTTTTCAGCAGCCGGGCGATCGTGCTCTTGCTGCTGCCGACCGGGCCGTGCAGCAGCAGCACGCGCTTCTCGATGCCGTAGCCCTGGGCGGCGCTCTTGAAGGCGTTGACCAGCAGGTTCAGCGAGGCGTCCAGGCCGAACACGGCGTCGCGGCCGCCGTCGTCGGGATCGCTGAAGAATCGATAGCGGATCTTGCGTCTCGCGGTTCTCTTCGTAGGTTTCGGTGCCGTACGACATGATCATGTCGTAGACGCGCTCGAAGGCGTTGCGGGTGACGCGGGGTCGGCCCGCACCAGGTCGAGATATTCCTCGAAGGTTCCTTCCCAGTTCTTGCGGCGGAACTGATCGAGGTCTTGGCGGTCGGCAACCAGGGAGATGATTTCGCGTCCAGCTTTCATGGGATTTCTCTCCTCGACGGGCGGAGCCATCGCCGGAGATGGCCCTGAGCCAGGTCCGGCGAACTGGCGCCCTTAACCCGGAACACACGCTTTCAATTCGGATTGCTGAGGATGAACAGTCGTTTATTAATTGCCGACTCCTGACGTTATCGAAACCGCCAAATCGCTTTGCCTGGGCCGCACGGAGCGACACGCGCAAAACTTGCGGGTCCCGGCGGACGGGAGAGTGCAAGGGCAGCAGCATCCAAAGCTGCGAGCTACATCCCCTGACACGCCGGCAGAGAGAAATTGAAAAAGAACGCTGGAATGAGGAGCGGCGGGCTGGATAGGTAACTTCTTACCTATGCGTGGCAGGTCCAAGAGGCTCACCATCCTTAGCAAGACCCTCTCGCTACTTCTTCCATTTTGAAGTATCGTCTCACGCCACATTTGCGACAATAGCGATTTTCGAACAAATGAGCGGCATTAGTCCTGCGATATCTTTATTCGCATTAAGCCATTTTATAAACGACTTAGTATATAATTTGCGGGATTCAGCAATCTGTCGAAATTTCCGTCGATATGAAACAAACTGTGCAAGACGATGCGGACAAGTCCCCTTAGCGGAGAATGGGCAACCGAGATCCCGAATCCGCCCGGTTTGACCGTCAGACGTCGGCCCCGCGGCATAATTCGCTCAGGCCAGCAGCCGCTCGACGCTTTCCATCAACCGGTCCATGGCGAACGGCTTGCGAATGTAGTCGTCGACCCCCAGCATTTCGGCGTAGGCCTTGTGCCGGCTTCCCTCGTTGGCCGTGATCATGATCACCCGCAGCGGGACGGGCCGGGTGCGGCGCAGCTTTTCCAGCACCAGAAAGCCGCTCCGTTTGGGCATCATCATGTCGAGAATCACCAGGTCCGGATCCTCGCGTTCGGCCATGGCCAGTCCCTGATTGCCGTCGCGGGCGACCAGCACCGCATAGCCGCGCTGTTCCAGGGCAAATTCACCGACTCGACGATTTCGCCGTCGTCGTCGACGATCAACACGCGATGGGCGGCCTTCGCCGGGGGTTGCTTCCCCCCTCCTTCCCCCATTTTCCCCATTTTCTCTGCCTTCTCTTCGGCCATGGTAACGATTGCCTTCCAAACGTTCGGGGCTCATGCGGCCCAATCTCGGCTGAATACGGTCAAAAATCCACCTAAACAAGTAGCCGAGATCGTCGCCGTTTGCAAGCCGGCGCCCCCAAAAAGTCGCGCAGCGGGGAAAATGCCCCGAATACCAGCATTCCGACCGACCGTCCCGGCATCGGGAATGCCGCGAAACATGGCAATTTTCGCCCTATTCCAGCCATCGGGCGAACGAGGTCGATGAGTCCGTGCCGCGACGTCCGACGGCCGATCGGCCGGGGCTTCGATCCGCAGAGTCCTCGATCAAGCTGCCCCGCACGAAAAACGTCGCTTGTCGACGTTCGGGCGCCTTATTATTCTCGCCCCTGATATTGTTGCACTGGGACGCATTTATCCCGGAGACGCCCCCTATGCCCGCCACGCCCGTCGCCGGTTCGCAATTGGTCCACATGGTCTATTTCACGCTCCAGGACCGCTCGCCCGCAGCCCGGCAGCGTTTGGTCGACTCGGGCCATAAATACCTTTCCGACCATCCGGGCGTGCTGTACTTCTCGATCGGAACTCGGGTGGCCGACCTGACGCGCGAGGTGAACGACCAGGAGTTCGACGTGTCGCTGAATGTTGTCTTTCAGAGCCGTCAAGCCCACGACGACTATCAAGCGTCGCCGCGCCATCTGGCATTTGTTGCCGAGAACAACCCACCTGGGCCAAAGTGCGGGTTTTCGACTCCTATCTTTAATAGCAAGCGGGTTGAAGTATTCAACATGCCGGCGTGATCGCATGGAAGCGATCCCAAAATGACGACGCAAGTTGTGATTTTTTGAGCCGTTCGGAGCTTCGCTCCGCATTTGGCGAGGTTGAAAAATGCCACGATGGCATTTATCAACGGGGTGATAGGGGTTGCTACTATCGGAGGCCGTCACGAGGTTCCGAGCCTCGTGCAGCCCCGCCAAGGCCCGCCACGAATAATCGCGTTTCACTCAGCGTGTGACGCTAGCACCGGAATGTCGGAGGCGACTCCTACATCTCAAACGTGTACCAGGGATCTGAAATCGCCCAGCGCCTGGCGCCGCTTCTTCGCCGAGCCCAGCGGAATTTCTTTCGCCGCCGGTTCGGGCTGCGCCAAGAGCTCGTTCAGATTGAACGGTAATACTTTTGCGTGGCGGCCGGCGCTGGTCGTGCGAGGCGTTGGCGACCCAAAAATCGGTGCTCTTGGAGCAAACAGCGCGTTGTGCAGGTTCGATTTCATGGCCACCGGGCAATCCATCAGCCGCAAGGCAGACTGGGCATCGATCCGGCCGTGCATATCTTGCGTGCGGCGGACCAATTCTTCGTAACGGCTGCCGGCGGAAAGCAGTGCGGCATCCTTGATGGCGTGCGGCAACAGCGGATGCGACTCGCCGGCTTGAATCACGCTCAGCTTGTTCCACGAGGCTTCCATGCCCACGGCCCGGTTGGTGTTGCCGTCGGCGATGACATAGTAATACTCGCAGGTCCGCGGTGATCGCGAAACACCGCGATCGCCTCGTCGAGATCGGCGGCAGTCTGTAGCACTTCGCGGACGAGCAGCGCCATGGGCATCCCGTCCCAGTGGCCGAGTCCCCGGCCTCCCATCTCGCCGATCGAAACGTGCCGGGCGTTCATGCCGGTCACCGACCGATGAAGTCCGGCGGGCGTTGACGAGATTGCCGTTATGGGCGACCGCCAGGTTTCCCGGGCGTACTCCACCGCGATCGGTTGGGCGTTTCGGATTTGGGAGGAACCCGTGGTCGAATAGCGGACATGCCCGATGGCATTGTTTCCCGGCAATTCCTTAAACTTCGTTCATCAAAAATATCGGCGACGAGGCCCATGCGTTTGTAATTGTAAAGATGTCCGTTGTGGAGCGTGCAGATACCGGCGGTTTCCTGGCCGCGGTGTTGGAGGGAATGAAGCCCGAGATAAGTGATTTTAGCGGCTTCCGGATGACCATAGATGCCAAAGACCCCGCATTGGTCGTGCGGCTTATCGTCTTCTAACCACTGTGCCAAGTTCAACTCCTTTAGGAAGGGTTAAGTTCTTTGTTTTAAATTTTAAATTAAAATCCATGTCGCTTTAGCCGTTGCGTTGAACTCAAGACTTAAAACTAAAAATTCAAAACTTCTTTTCAGGAAGCCATCACCTTTTCGATGCTCGTAAAAAATAAATCCGCCGCCTGGGAGACCGGCACCTTGATCGCCGAATCGATCACCAAGGCATCCCCCCCACCTGCCCGATCTTCTGGATCGGGATTTGAAAATGCCGCGCGATATCTTCCAACCGAAAAGCGTTCCGGGGATCGCAGGAAATAACGACCCGGGACTGGGCTTCCCCAAAAAGTCTCCCGTCCAGCCTTCCCGTTCCCGGCAAAGCGACCTGCGCCCCTGAATCCCGCTTCATGGGTCGCCCCGGTGAAACAGCTTTCCGCCACCGCCACCGCGAAACCGCCGTCGGAGCAATCATGGGCGCTTTCCAATACCTTCCATTCCGCCATAGTGCGAAGCCCGTGATAAAGATATTTCTCGGTCTTCAAGTCTAATCTAGGGCAGAGGCCGGTCTTTTTTCCATGGAGCAGCTGTAAATAACGGCTGGCGCCGATGGAATCGCCGATATTGCCCAATAAATAAATAAGATCGCCGTCCTTTTTAAACCATTGGGTCACCCTTAGATCCACGTCCTCAAAAAGGCCGATCATCCCCACGATGGGCGTCGGATCGATGGCGCCCTGGGGGCTTTCGTTATAAAGGGATACATTGCCGCCGGTCACTGGAATTTTCAAATAAGCCGAGGCGTCCGCCACGCCCGTCACCGACCGCTCGAACATGTAAAAGACTTCCGGCTTTTCCGGGCTTCCGTAATTGAGGCAATCTGTCATTCCAATGGGCACCGCCCCCGAGCAGGCGATATTCCGGGCCGCTTCCGCCACCGCGATTTTCCCGCCCTCGTAAGGGTCGACCGCGCAGTAAGAACCCGTTTCCGTCGATGGTCATGGCCAAACCCTTTTTCGTTCCCTTGACCCGGATAACGGCGGCGTCGGAGCCGGGACGGATGAAGCTGTTCGTACGGACCATATGATCATATTGCTGGTAAACCCAGCGCTTACTGGCGATGGTGGGGTCGGCTAAAAGTTTCAGCAGGACTTCATTGTAATCGGACGGCTGAGCGATGGTGGTTTCGTCGAACTCCCGGTGCTTTTTGAGGATGGCCGGCTCGCTTTTTTCCGGGTGATAGATGGGCGGTTCGGTAAGCGATTCGGCGGGAACTTCCGACCACGGTTTTCCCGTTTTCTTTCACCACCATCAAACCCGTATCGGTGACCATCCCAATCGTCGCCGCATGCAAGTCCCACTTGGCCAGGATGTCGTGAACCTTTTGCTCACAGCCCGGCTTGGCGACCAACAGCATGCGTTCTTGGGATTCGGACAAGAGAATCTCATAAGGCGTCATTCCCGGCTCCCGCTGGGGAACCTTGGTCACGTCGATCTCAATCCCCGCCCCGCCCCGGCTGGCCATCTCGCAGGTCGAGCAGGTGAGTCCCGCCGCGCCCATATCCTGGATACCCACCAAAATATCGCTTTGGATCAGCTCCAGCGTGGCTTCCATCAAAAGTTTTTCCATGAAGGGATCGGCTACCTGGACCGCGCTGCGCTTTTCCTGCGATTCCTGGCTGATCTCGGTGGAGGCGAAAGTCGCCCCGTGAATTCCATCCCGGCCCGTGGTGGCGCCGATATAAATAACCGCGTTGCCCACACCCGTGGCCTTGCCCCGGATGATATGTTCGTGCCGGACCAGCCCCACGCTCATCGCGTTGACCAGACAGTTATCGGTATAGGTTTCGTCAAACACGACTTCCCCGGCCACCGTCGGAATGCCCATGCAGTTTCCGTAATCGGCAATGCCTTTCACGACGCCGGTAAAAAGATGTTTGACTTTGGGATTCGTCAAAGGACCGAACCGGAGGGAGTTCAAATTGGCAATTGGCCGGGCGCCCATGGTGAAGATGTCCCGCAGGATGCCGCCCACGCCCGTGGCCGCTCCCTGGTAAGGCTCGACCGCTGAGGGATGATTATGGCTTTCCACTTTGAATGCCACCGCCCACCCTTCGCCGATATCCATGATGCCTGCGTTTTCGCCCGGGCCCTGAAGAACCCGGTCGCCCTTAGTTGTGAATTTTCGCAAGACCGCTTTTGAATGCTTATAACCGCAATGTTCCGACCACATGACCGAATAAACACCCAGTTCGGTCAGATTGGGTGTGCGGCCCAGAATCTTGACAATTCTTTCGTATTCATCGGGCTTCAGGCCGTGCTCTTTAATGATTTCCGGGGTGATTTCAACCGTGAGCGGGCTCATACTTTTACCGCCGCGTTCAGAAGGGACTCCCAAAACAACTTGCCATCCTGGCTACCCAAACCAGCCTCAGCAGAACGGTCTGGATGCGGCATCAGGCCGAAGATATTTTTTTTCTCATTGCAGATACCGGCGATGGAATCCAGCGAGCCATTGGGGTTGCTGTCGGGGGTGGATTTTCCGTCAAGGTCGCAATAGCGGACCACCACCTGGTTTTGGTCATTTAATTTTTTGAGCCCTTCGGTGTCGATGAAATAATTGCCTTCCCCATGGGCGATGGGAATTTTCAAGACCTGCCCCGGCTTGCAGGCATTGGTAAAAGGGGTTTGGGTCTGGTCCACCCGGAGATAAACTTCTTTGCAGATGAATTGTAGGCTTCGGTTACGGAGTAAAGCTCCTGGCAGCAGTTGGGCCTCGCAGAGAATTTGAAAACCGTTGCAGATGCCCATGACCAGGCCGCCCTTGGAGGCGAAGTCCGCCACCGACTTCATCACCGGGCTGAAACGGGCGATGGCGCCCGTGCGGAGATAATCCCCATAGGAAAAACCGCCCGGCACGATGACGCAATCCGGATTCTTGATATCGGTGTCCTTATGCCAGATCATTTCTACCGGCTGTTTCATCACATCCTTCAGGACCGTCTCACAGTCGTGATCGCAGTTGGAGCCGGGAAAAACGACGACCGAAAATTTCATCTATTTCTTCTCCACGGTGAAACGGTAGCTTTCGATGTTGGGATTGGCCAGGAGCTTGTCGCAGATTTCGTCCGTTTGTTTTTTCACTTCCGCCTCGGTGAGGGCCCCGTCGAATTCCATTTCGGTGAACTTGCCTAAGCGGACCTTGGAAACCTTGTCATAGCCCATTTGGGACAGCGCCCTTTGGACCGTGGCACCCTGGGGATCCATGACCGAGGGTTTCAGCGTCACATAGACGTTCACATGCCAGCTCATAGGCGCTCCTTGACTGAATAAACTGAATTCGCTACAGAACCCCGGCCCGTTTCAAGATGTAATCCACGTTCTTTAAGTGATACGAAAGATCGAAGCATTTTTCAATTTCATCGTACGTCATTTTGGAATGGACCTCCGGGTCCTTTCGGATCAATTCCTTGAAATGCAGCTCGTTCTTCCACGCGTTGAGGGCGTTGCGTTGGACAATCGCGTAGGCCTTTTCCCGGGTATAACCCTTCTTGACCAAGGCTAACAATACCTGTTGGGACGAAACCAGTCCCCGGGTGAGTTGGATGTTCTTTTTCATGCGTTCGGGATAAACATTCAGTTTTTCCATGACGCCGATAAATTTGTTGAGCATGTAATGCAGGCAGATCGTGGCATCGGGCAGGATGACCCTTTCCACCGAAGAATGGGTGATATCCCTTTCATGCCACAAGGCCACATCTTCCTGGGCCGCCAGCGAATAGCCCCGCATCACCCGGGAAAGCCCCGCCACCCTCTCACAGGTGAGCGGATTGCGCTTATGCGGCATGGCCGAGGAGCCCTTTTGGCCTTCGGCGAAGAATTCTTCCGCCTCGAGTATTTCGGTGCGCTGAAGGTTGCGGATTTCGGTGGCGAATTTCTCCAATGAATTGCCGATGCCCGCCAGGACCGCCATGTAATAGGCCAGCCTGTCCCGCTGGAGGGTCTGGGTGGAAACGGGAGCGGGTTTCAACCCCAATATCCGGCAAACGTGTTTTTCCACCCGGGGGTCGATATTGGCGAAGGTTCCCACTGCTCCTGAAATCTTCCCCACCGCGATATGTTCCCGGGCGTGGGCTAGGCGTTCCTGTTGGCGTCCCACCTCGTCAAACCAGAGGGCCATTTTGAGCCCGAAGGTAATGGGTTCGGCGTGAACCCCGTGGGTACGGCCGATCATCATGGAGTAGCGGTGTTCTTTAGCCAAACGTTTTAACACCGTTCGCAAAGCCGTTAATTGAGAGGCGAGCAAATCGGTGGCTTGGATCAGTTGGAGAGATTGGGCCGTATCCACCACGTCGGTGGAAGTCAGCCCTAAATGAATAAACCGGGAAGAAGGGCCGACAAACTCGGCCACCGAGGTAAGAAAAGCGATCAAGTCATGGTTGGTCTTTTTTTCGATGGCTTCAATGCGGGGTACGCTGAATTTTGCTTTTTTCTTGATGATGGCCATATCTTTGGCCGGGATGCGTTTGAGATGGGTCCAAGCTTCGCAGGCCGCCAGTTCCACTTTGAGCCAGGCTTGGAATTTGGCGTCTTCGGACCAGAGTCGGCCCATTTCCGGCAGTGTATAGCGCGCGATCAAAAATGCCCCCTACTAAAAGGAATTGAAACAACTTTCGAGGGAACAGTTTCCCTTCGGGCCGAACAAGCTTCTTTTACCGCTGACAATCGAGGAGTAGTAAAGTGAAAGGCTGGAAAAACGCCGTCAGTATAAGGGACGGAGCACTTCTCACCAACAAAAAAACCGAGCGAACTTAAGCGAAACAAATCAAAATAAACGGAATGAAAAATAAAAAACCGCTTCCTTCACGGTATCTTTTCAAAGCCTTCCCGGGCGGCCGTCTTCCAAAGGGAGACCAGCATATCGAGGCAACGGCCCGCTTCCTCCGCAACACTGATAGAACTGGCGCCTAAACCGCAGGCGGTTGAGAAAAAAGACCGACCCGCAATTTCCTCCGCGGAAATACCTTGCCGGCGCAGACTCCGGAAAACATCGAGCCACCGCTCAAAAAGTTCTTTAGGTTCAGGAAAAACTCCCTGGGACATCGTGGTGGGAACCATTCCCCAGGCCAAAATACCCCCCCGCCTGATAAATCCCGCGAAAGCCCCGGCTTGATCCTCCACTTGGTTCATATATCGAAATCCGTCAATGTGAAAAATCTCTACTGGACTTTCAAAAAACCAATCCCAGGAGCCAGGGCCACAGCAATGAAGTCCCGTCAGAACCCCTTCTTCTTGAAGCGCTTCATAAAAAACCCGGTACCATTCCCGGATTTCTTTCCATTGATACCCGTATTTTTCCGGTTCGAAGAGGCCGTTGAGCGAAGGTTCATCCAGAAAAAAAATGACTGGCTTTCCGATGGTTGACAATTCGCGAATTTGCCATCGGGAATGGAGCAATAGATATTCGCGCAAAACTTCCATTCCTTTTTTCGAATGAAGGATCGGCTTCCCGTTCTCGTCTTGAATGGCCAATCCTAGGGTAACCGGACCGGCGCATTGTCCTTTCAACGCTTTCAAAGAAGCCGGTTGTTTTTCCCCCAATACCTTTAAAAAGGTGAAAAAACCCTCAGCTTCTTCTTTTTGAAAACAAGCCCGCTCCAACTTGTTTTCTTCATTGCCCCATTTGAGCAATTCCAAGGCTTCTTCTGAGTCGGAAGGACTTAAGGCCCAAAGGGGTTGTTCTTGATGATCCCAGCTCAAGCCCGGAAGTCCCGATAGGCCTTGCCGGATCATGGTTTCACGGATGGATTTTTTAGGCAGTTGGGGCCAAGCGGGAATTTCGGGGAAAAAACTCATTTGGGAATGAACCGCTGTTTCCGGATGGAGATAAGGCAGCGATCCAACCGCGATTTTCGAACCGGAATTTAATCCATCCATGTTTTCTCTTCCCAGGGCCACTTTTTAAAATGCTCCAAATGTTGTTTGGCCGTTAAATCCATTTGAATCGGCGTCACCGAGATATAGCCCGCTTGAATCCGGGCTACGTCGGACTGTGGATGCTCCTGATCGGGAACGCTGGGACTGTTTAAAACGTAATGGTAATGCCCTTCTAAACCGGGATGAGGTGCCAGGTCGTCGACATGACGGAATTGTCCCTGGTGGGTGAGTGCCACACCCTTGATTTGGTCCTGGGCCAGCGGCGGCACATTCACATTGAATAAAAGACCCCGTTCCAATCCCCTTTTTCCGATATGGCGGGCCAGGTTTCGGGAAAAAGCCGCGGCGGTTGAAAAGTCGTGGGAAGTATGGCTGGTAAGAGAGACAGCCATGGAAGGAATCCCCAAAAGCGCGCCTTCCGCCGCCGCGGCCACCGTTCCTGAGTAAAAAATAAGGGTTCCATAATTGGCGCCTTGGTTGATCCCGGAAATAATGAGATCGGGCTTCCAGGGAATCAGCTGAAGAACCGCCAACCGGACGCAATCGGCCGGAGTACTGGCAATTCGAAAAGCGCAGGAAACTCCCGGCCAATCGGCTTGGATAACTTTGATAGGCGTATTCAAGGAAATGGAATGGCCGGAGGCGCTGGCCTGCTGATCCGGAGCGGCGATCGTGATTTCACCCAGGGGTTGAATGGCTTCGACCAGGGCTTTTAAACCTAAAGCGTCAAACCCATCGTCGTTGGTCAGGAGGATTCGCATGCGGGAATGATAGAGGAAATACGAAACTGGAACAACTGTCAGCGATGAAACTGAGAAAAATTTTAAACTAGAAAATATCCCCAAGGTTGAAATGTAGAACGCCTCCTGGCGGCGCGGAAGAAGGACCCAACGTCGTAATAATGGGCCATCCATAATCCAAGCGAATCGCCATCACCGTACCCGGAATCGTCAGGCGAACGCCCAGTCCTGCCCCCCATTGAAGATCTCCGTCGATATCGGCGTAATTAGCCCAGCAATTTCCCGCGTCGAGGAATAGAACACCACGCAAGGGCCCGACAATAGGATGCTTCAGTTCCAGATTGTTCACGAAAAGGGCGTTGCCGCCGGTCAGAGGACCCACCGTTCTTTCGTTATAACCGCGGATGGTATCCGTACCTCCAGCGAAAAACTTGTCGTAAATAGGAAGGTCCGTGTAATAGTTCAGGAAAGGATAAGCCTGCGCGACCCCAAACCGCACATGTTCACCCAGGACGAAATCGAACGGCAAGGCGATAAAGTGACTCGTGTCCTCGATCGCCTTGATATAGTTGTAATTGGCGCCCAGCGGACCGCCGGCGAATTCCACAGACAATTGATGCTTCCAACCCGCGTGTGGGTCGAAATAATTATCCCGGCTGTCATAAACAAACCGGGGAGTAAAACTACTGGTGGCGCCGGAGTCCGATCCGGTGCTGGGCTGCCATGTGTTTGAATACGATGAACGCTGGCGGCGCTCGGGCGTGGAATTGGCTCCGCGCATGATGCCGACCACCGCGCCGGACCGGCGTTTGCTTTTCCCGCATTGGGCGAATCCTTCAAACGGTTGCCGGGACTCTTAGCCGATGCGCTGCCGGACGATTTCGGCAATGCGCTGATAGATGCCTGGATGGCCACGCATGGCGTGGACAAGGCGGCGATCACCGCCCTCGACCGCCTGGCTTACATGGGCAAGCGCGGCCTCGGGGCGCTGGAGTTTCATCCCAGCAAAGGCTCCAGCAAGGAAAGCGCGAAGCCGTTGGAAATGAAAGCCCTCGTGGAAACCGCCCGCCAGGTGATGAAGGGCAGATTTTAGCGACGATACCCATGCCCAGGCCGCGCTCGCCAATATCATCAAGGTGGGAACTTCCGCCGGTGGGGCGCGGGCCAAAGCCGTGATCGCGTGGAATCCGGGCTCGCATGAAATTAGGAGCGGGCAATTCGATGTCGCGGATGGATTTGAGCACTGGCTCTTGAAATTCGACGGCATCGGCAAAGATTTTGAACTCGGCACAGGTGCCGATTATGGGCGCATCGAATATGCCTATTACCTTATGGCGACTGCCGCCGGAATTGTCATGTCGCCCTGCCGTCTCCTGGAGGAATCTGGTCGCGCCCATTTTATGACTCGTCGCTTCGACCGTGACGGGAATGCCAAACATCATCTTCAGTCGCTCTGCGCCCTGTCGCACCTTGATTACCGGCAGCGGGCCACCCATGCCTACGAACAATACTTTCTGGCCATTAGCGAACTGCGCCTGGGCGACGTGGCGTTGACACAAGCCTTTCGGCGGATGGCGTTCAATGTCATGGCGCGCAACTGCGACGACCACACCAAAAACTTTGCGTTTCTCCTCAAGCAGGGTGGCCAATGGGAACTGGCCCCGGCCTATGACGTGACGCACGCCCATAATCCCAAAGGCGAATGGACGAGCCAGCATCTGATGAGCGTGAACGGAAAATTCGACGACATCGCCGGTCGGACCTGCTAGCAAGACCAACCGTCGAAGCGGGCCGGCGGCGGCGATT
>CAWCAX010000003.1:0-28532 GCA_963793635.1 uncultured Planctomycetaceae bacterium | reverse complement strand
CAGCTCGAACGTTTTCAGGCCGCGGACCAACAGGTAGATGTTCTGCGGCGAGTTGATGCTCGCCCATGATGCCGCGGAGTTTGCGGACCGGCTCCAGCTTTTCCGCCGAGCCGATGATCACGCCGGCCAGCAGATCGTTGTGGCCGGCCAGGTATTTCGTGGCCGAGTGCAGCACGATAGTCCACGCCGGCCGCCAACGGGCGAATGTTGTAGGGCGTGCCCAACGTGGCGTCGATCAGCGTTTCCACCCCGTGCCTGCGGCCGATGGCCACGAACCGCTCCATGTCGATGACGCTGAGCTGCGGATTGGTCGGCGATTCGCTGACGAGCAGCCGGTGTTGCGGCGTGATGGCGGCTTCCATGGCCTCGTAGTCGCAGGCTGGCACCTGCCGCGTGACCACGCCGAAGCGGCGACAGGTGCTTGATGCAGAACTCGCGGCTGCGATGATAGCATTCGTCGAAGAAGATCACTTCGTCGCCGGCGTTGAGCCGGGCCATCAGCAGCCCGACGATCGCCGCCATGCCGGTCGAGAACAGCAGCGCCGCTTCGCCCCCTTCCATGGCCGCCAGCTTGCGTTCGACGACCTTCTCGCTGGGATTGCCGTAGCGGCCATATTCTTCGCGGTCCTGTTTCTGCTCGATGAAGTCGATGACCGCCTGGGTGTCGGCGAACGTGTAGGTCGACGAACAGAAGATCGGCTCGGTCATGGCGTGGCCGAACTTCTGCCGGTTTTCGCCGGCATGCACGGCCACGGTCGAAGGGCCGGCACTGGGGCGCGGAGCCGCCCGCTTGGAGGTGTTTGATCGTTCATAGCAATTCCCCAACGTTGCCAGGAAGTGGCACAAGTTTCCGAACACACGTCGGGATTGCTCGACCGAAACGAAAAAGCCGCATGCGCCTGAATGCACAGGCCTCGCGTCGCGGCTCACTCTGGTCAAGTTGAATCGCAGTCTTCAGGCGTGGCAGGCTGGCAGAACGCGCGATGGCACTTTAGCAGGTGCAGGCTGCAAGCGGCCGCAAATCCCGTAGCAGCATTGTAGTTCCCCGCCCCCGCCGCCGCAAGCATGCCGGCCAGGCCGATTGCTCGGGTTGATTATGGTCGCTTAAGAGCGATACAATGGTCTCATCCTACAATCGCGTGGCGCCCTTTGAGGATGAAAGACCGCATGAATTTGCCGTTCAATCCGTGGCCGAAGTTTGCTCGGGCAGCCCCGTTACCGGTCTTAGGTCTGCTTTGCTCGACATCGTTCTCGATCGCTCCGCGACTTCTGACCGCGGAGGAACCGCGTCTTAGTGCTGATCTGCCGGAACTTACATCGCCAGCCAAGTCGACCAACTGGGAGACGCAGCCTTCTCCGTCCGCGAGCGAGCGACGCGTAACCTGATCGAAGTGGGCATCGTCGCGGGCCCGCCTTGACTCGCTTGCTCAGCGACCCGGACGCCGAGGTGAGAGCCCGAGCCCGTCAAGTCTTGAACGTCGTCCGCGAGACGGATTTTCGCCTGCGGCTCAAAGCTTTTGAAACGGACACGACCGGCAAGCTCCACCACGACCTGCCGTCTTGGGATCGTTTTCGCCGCGAGATCGGCGAATCGCGCGAGGCCCGCGACTTGTTCGTAATGATGCAACGGGCCGAGGCCAATCTGCTGGAGACATTGGCGGAAAACCCCGAAGCGATTGTCAGCCAACTTGCCGAACGCTGCCAAGCCGCGCAGTCCGCGTTGTACACGCAACTGCACATGCAAGACGAGTCGGGCGTTCCCACAGTCACCGCGGGAACCGTGGCGGCACTATTGTTCGTCGCCGGCGCAGAAGAGATCCGCGTCGATGAACAAGATGCGATCTACATGGACAGCATCATCCATTTTCCGAAGTTCGAAGAGGAACTGCGCGGCGGCTTCCAGTCGTCCAGTTGCCGGCGACTGCTGGGCGCTGGGTCGCCAAAAATGCCACACCGAACACCGCGATCCAGAACCTCACGCTAGCCTTCAATTTCGAATTGAAGGAAGGGGCGGAGCTGGCCAGACGCATGCTTGCGGGCAACGACGGGCCGGTGGAAACGAAGCCGTATGCTCTGTTGGCGGTCGGCCGATTCGGCACCGGCGACGATGTTTCGCTGCTCGAGCGGTTCTTCAAAGATGAAAGGGTTTGTGTGCGGCACCGCAGCGGCTTTCGCGAGGTGCAAATCCAGGTGCGCGATGTAGCCCTGGCCGTGGCCCTGCACCTCACCAGCAAGACTTGAAGCCTTACGGCCTGACCCACGTGCAGAGCAATGCGCAGATGCTCTTCCTGCCGAATACGATTTGGTTTGACGACGAGGCGGCGCGTGAAGCCGCTTTTCAAAAGTGGAATGGTTGGCAAGTCAGCAAAGCCAATTCTCCGAAGTAAGCCATCCAAGGGCACAGGACCGTCCTACTCTCGCTTGCGGCCGTAGCAACACGCACTCCCCCACAGCACCAACACCCCCGGCAGAGGCCCCCGGCTTGTGCAATCTCCGCAATTCTCTTGACCCGGCCGCGAACTTGGCGGAAGATCCGCGTCCCGCGTGACGCCGCCCCCAAGGGCGACGGCCTGATCGGCGTCGGATTCGACGAGGAGACTCCATGAATGCCCGAGGGTTTTGCCGCTTCCTGTGCGTCTCATGCCTGGTGGCTGCCGGCTGCGCGTCGTCCGTACCGTTCCGACCAGGGCGCGTTGTTTGGCGGCGTGACTGGCGCCGGCGTGGGAGCCCTGGTCGGCGAAGCCGTTCACCATCCTCTGGCCGGCGCGGCCATTGGGGCGGGGGTCGGCGTTTGACGGGGGCGGCGGTCGGCAGCAACCTGGACCAGATCGAGGCCCGCAACCGGGCGGAAATCGCGGCCCGTCTCGGACACCCGGTCAGTGCCGGCGCCGTGACGCGCGACGACGTGATTTCGATGACCGGGCCGGCGTCCCCGAAGCCGCCATCATCACTCAAATCCGTTACCACGGGATGGCCGCTCCGTTGCAAGCCGGCGACCTGATCGTCTTGCAACAACAAGGGGTCAGCCCAGGCATCGTGCAAGCGATGCAGATGCCTCCCACGGCCCAGCCGGTGGTTGTGCAGCCAGGTTCCGCGCCGGTTGTGTACGGAGGCTATGCCGCTCCGCCGCCTTATTACTATGGCCCGCCATATCCCTTTTACCGCGGCTGGTACGGCCGGCCTTGGTGAGCGGACGTTGGGCAACGCCTCCCGTAGGTCAGGCACCCCCGTGCCTGACATTTTGAGCCCCAGTTAAGTTCAGTGCTGTCAGGCACGGGAGTGCCTGACCTACGGCCTACGGTCGCAAACTACAAGTGCCAGCCGTCCTTCAGCGTGGCCCCTTTTTGCACGACCACGATGCCGTCGGCGATCATCGCTTCGGGGGTTTCTTCCGACGTGTTCACCTTGCGGTCGTTGCACACCCGCACGTTGCGGCCGATGCGGCAGTTCTTGTCGATGATCGCGCCGTCGATGTAGCTTCCCTCGGCGATGCCGATCGGCGGCAGCGCCGGCGGCCTTGGCGGCCGCCATTTCTTCCGGCGTCTCGTAAATCGTCGGAGCCCATCAGCACCGAGTTGCGAATCGTCACGTTGCGGCCGATGCGGCAACGCAGGCCGATCACGCTGTTTTCGATCACCGCGCCGCTTTCGATCAGGCAACCGTCGGCCACCAGGCTGTTGCGTCACCGTCGCGCCGTCCAGCCGCGAGGGGGCCAAAAAGCGGGCCCGGGTGTAAATCGGCGCCGCGGCGCTGGCCAGATCGAACGGCCGATCGGCGGCGGCCAGCGCCAGGTTGGCTTCGTAGAACGAACGGATCGTGCCGATGTCTTCCCAGTAGCCGTCGAACAGGTCGACCTGCACGCGGTGCGAGCGGATCGACGCGGGGAAGATCTCGCGGCCGAAGTCGCGATAGTCGGTCTTGGTGAGCAGATCGACCAGCGTGGTCGCGATTGAACAGATAGATGCCCATGCTGGCCAGGCAGTCGCGGCCCTTGCTGTCGATGCCCCGGGCGTCGATCCAGGCCGGATCCATCCGCACCATGTCCATTTCTTCGTGCGTTTGCGGCTTTTCCAGAAAGCCCAGCACGCGGCCGCTGTCGTCCACGCGCATGATGCCCATCGACTTGGCCGTTTCGCGGTCGACCGGCATGCCGGCGATCGTCACGTCGGCCTTGCTGGCCATGTGCGGCTGCACGAGCTTGGCCAAGTCCATGCGATAGAGCTGATCGCCCGACAGGATCAGCACGTAGTCGATGTCGGGCTGCTCGATGTAGCGCAGGTTCTGCCGCACGGCGTCGGCCGTGCCTTGATACCAGCCGGCGCTGTCGAGGTTTGCTGCGCGGCCAGAATTTCGACGAAGCCGTCGTCGAACTGATCGAACTCGATAGGTGCGGCGAATGTGCCGGTGCAAGCTCACCGAGTTGAACTGCGTGAGCACGTAGATCCGGTTCAGCCCGCTGTTGATGCAGTTCGACAACGGGAATGTCGATCAGGCGGTATTTGCCGGCCAGCGGCACCGCCGGCTTGGAGCGATACTGGTCAACGGATACAGCCGCGTGCCACGACCGCCGCCCAGCACCAGGGTAATGACATTGCGCATATTTTGGGTTCCTCAATCATGCAGACCAGCATGAGAAAGATGGGAACGCAACGCGCAGGGGAGATGACGCAGGTGCTAAATGAATCTCTTTTACCACAAAGGTCGAAGGGCACGAAGGAGGAAAGTCAGGAAAGAGAACGACGAGCTTCAGCCCGCCAATTGACGGCATTAACTCGTCACTTGACCACGAAACCGTCACTTGATCACGAAATTCACCAGCCGGCCCGGCACCACGATGACTTTAACGATCGTTTTGCCGGCCAGCAACTCGGCGATGCGGCCGTCGGCCCGGGCGGCCTGCTCGTGGGCTTCTTTGTCGGCTCCCGTGGGCAGTTCGACCTTGCTGCGCAACTTGCCGTTGATCTGCACGGGAATTTCCACCGTGTCGCTCTTGAGCATCTCGGGGTCGTAGGCCGGCCAAGGCTCGTAGGCCAAGCGTGTCGCTAGTGGCCCAGCAATTGCCACAGTTCCTCGGCCAGGTGCGGGGCAAAGGGGGCCAGCAGCAGCACCAAGGTCTCCATCGCCGCCCGCGGCCGCACGTCGCACTTCGTGAAAAAGTTCGTGAACTCCATCATTTTGGCGATGGCCGTGTTGAACGACAATCGCTCCAGATCCTGGGTCACCCCGTGAATCGTGCGGTGCAGGAAGCGGCTTTGCTCCAGGGTCGGCTCGACCGGCTGCACGGCCGGATTCAACTCCAACGACTCGCTCTTCTCGCTGGTGATCATCCGCCAGACCCGGTCCAAAAAGCCCCGCACGCCGCTGACGCCGTCCGTGCTCCAGGGCTTGGTGGCTTCCAGCGGGCCCATGAACATTTCGTAAAGCCGCAGCGAATCGGCGCCGAATTTTTCGACCACCGCGTTCGGGATTGACCACGTTGCCGCGGGATTTCGACATTTTGTGGGCCCGGCTTTCCAGCTTGATTTCGGGCTGGCCGGCCAGCACGAAGCCTTCGCCTCGTTTCTCGGCTTGCTCCGGCGGAACACGCACCGGCTGGGCGTCGGTGCCGGCGGCCGTCGCCGGCGCTGACCCACGAGCCGTCGGGCCGCTGATAGCCGGTGATCTCCATTTCCCCCAGGATCATTCCCTGGTTGACCAGCTTGTGAAACGGCTCCGGCGTGCTGACCAGGCCGCGATCGAACAGCACCTTGTGCCAGAACCGAGCATAGAGCAGATGCAGCACGGCGTGTTCGGCCCCGCCGATGTACAGATCGACCGGCATCCAGGCCCGTTCGATTTCCGGGTCGATGAAGGCCTGCGTGTTCTTGGGATCCAGAAACCGCAGATAGTACCAGCACGAGCCGGCCCATTGCGGCATGCGTGTTGGTTTCGCGCTTGTAGCGCTTGCCGTCGAGGTGACGTACAGCCAGTCGGCCGGCGCTTGTTCCAGCGGCGGATCGGGGCTGCCGTGCGATTCGTACTTCGCCAATTCCGGCAAATCGACCGGCAGTTCTTCCGGCGGCACCGCTGCGCAGTCGCCCGGTAAGCTTCCCTCGGCGTCGATCTCGTGCAGAATCGGAAACGGCTCGCCCCAGAAATGCTGCCGGCTGAAGAGCCAATCGCGCAGCTTGTAGTTCACCGCGCCGCGGGCCACGCCGCGCGCCGCTCAGATCGGCGACGATCTTGGCCTTGAACTCGTCGGTCGTCAGCCCGTCGTAACTGCTCGAATGGATCGCCGTGCCCCGGCCGGGTAAACACGGCCCGGCCGGCCAGCACCTCCTCGCGCTTGACTTCGGGCGCATCGGCCCCGGGATCGACCACCGGCACGATCGCCAATTCGAACTGCCGGGCGAATTCGTAGTCGCGCGTGTCGTGGGCCGGCACCGCCATGATGGCCCCGGTGCCGTAACTGGCCAGCACGTAGTCGGCCACCCAGATCGGCACCGGCCGTTGATTGGCCGGGTTTGACGGCGAACGAGCCGGTGAAAACGCCGGTCTTTTCCTTGGCCAGTTCCGTGCGGTCCAGATCGCTCTTGCGGGCCGCTTGTTCACAATAGGCCTCGCACGGCCGCCGCCTGCTCGGGCTGAGTCAGCCGCTGCGACCAGCGGATGCTCGGGAGCCACGACCATGTACGTCGCGCCAAACAGCGTGTCGGGCCGCGTCGTGTAGACGCGCAGCACGTCGTCGTCCGGCGCAGCCGGGAAACCCTTGCGCGGCCCGCTCGTTGCGCCAGGCTTTGAACTCCCGGCGCGCCGGTCGGCCGCCCGGGCCCTGGTTCGCGGCCAATGAAGAAATCGACCTCGGCCCCGGTGCTGCGGCCGATCCAATTGCGCTGCAGCGCTTTGACGCTCTCGGACCAGTCGACCCCGTCCAGATCCTTTTCCAGCCGGTCGGCATAGGCCGTGATCCGGAGCATCCATTGGCGCAGCGGCAGCCGCACCACGGGATGGCCGCCCCGTTCGCTCACGCCGCCGATCGACTTCTTCGTTGGCCAGCACGGTGCCCAGGGCAGGGCACCAGTTCACCGGAGCTTCGGACTGATAGGCCAGCCGATGCTGGTCCTGATAGCGGCGCACGGCGTCCGGCCCGGCGGCCGTGACTTCGGGCGGAATCGGCAGTTCGCCGATCGGCCGGCCGCGCTGCTCGCCGGCGTCGAACCAGGTGTCGAACAGTTGCAGAAAAATCCACTGCGTCCAGCGGAAATAGGCGACGTCGGTGGTGGCCAATTCCCGGTCCCAGTCGTAGCTGAAGCCGAGCATCTTCAACTGGCGGCGAAATGTGGCGATGTTCTTTTCGGTGGTGACCCGCGGCGGCGTGCCGGTCTTTTTGGCGTATTGTTCGGCCGGCAGCCCGAAAGCGTCCCAGCCCATGGGGTGCATCACCGAACGGCCGACGCATCCGCTGCCAGCGGACAGTGATGTCGGTGGCGGTGTAGCCTTCCGGATGCCCGACGTGCAGCCCTTCGCCGCTGGGATACGGAAACATATCGAGCACGTAAAGCTTCCGGCCCTGCGGCAGCCGGGGCGTGGCGAACGTGCGCTGGGTCTCCCAGAATTGCTGCCACTTGGGCTCGATTTGAGCGGGATTGTATCGAGGCATGTTTACGCGTCAGTTCCGCCAGATAATTTTTTTTAACGGAGTTTATTCCAAGCCCATTTCCGGGCAGCGCCACGGGCCGGTTTCGGGCGGCGCCAAGTCTTGCGATTCTAATGGGTCTGTGCGGCGACGGCAAACGGAGGGCTGGGGCCGGCTCAAACCCGCGAATTTGCCTTGAGTCCCAATCGGGGCGGCTATGACAGCCCTGGGTCAACGCCCGCGCTCATCGTTGGAAGCCCTGTAAAGGCGAGCTAGCCCCAAGGTCGTGGCAAGCGCGACGGGCAAACAACATGGTGCGCCCTTGCAGGGCTTGAGGAACCTAATCAAACCAAAACCCAGGGCGGCGCTTCGCTTGCCCTGGGCTATCCTAGCGCACCCCTTTGGGGCTTCTACAGGATTTGCTCGCTGGATTTAGGGCGCAGCATACGCTCCCGCGCAAGGTAAACTACCGGAACGGCGAAGCCGGAGTTTTCCGACCAACCGATTCAATCATTCATCCCGAGTTCGAGGAGCAAACTGCCATGCGCGGATTGCCTATGCGGCCGGTTGTAGTTGTTAGCTGGGCGGCCCTTTGCGCCCTGGCCTTCGGCGCCACGCTGTTCAGCGCCGAGTGGCAGCCGGCTAAAGGGCCGTTGATGACCCGTTGGTCGCGCGACGTTAAGCCGGATAAGGTTCATCCCGAATACCCGCGGCCGCAATTGGTCCGCAAGCAATGGGTCAATCTCAACGGGCTGTGGCAATACGCATTGGCTCCCAAAGAACAAGGCAAGCCGGCCGAGTTCGACGGCGAAATCCTGGTTCCGTTCCCGGTCGAATCGGCCCTATCCGGCGTGATGAAACAGGTCGACGAGAAGACCCGTCTCTGGTATCGCCGCACCTTCACCGCGCCGGCGGCCAAGCCCGGCCAACACACTTTGCTGAACTTCGGCGCGGTCGACTGGGAGGCCACGGTCTGGATCAACGGCCAACAGGTCGCGCAGCACCGGGGCGGATACGATCCTTTCTCCTGCGACATCACGGCGTCGCTTAAGCCTCAGCGTGGCCAGGAAATCGCCGAACAAGAAATCATCGTGGCCGTTTGGGACCCGACCGACACAGGCACCCAGCCGCACGGCAAGCAAATGCAAAAGCCGGGCGGAATCTTTTATACGCCCACCACCGGCATCTGGCAGACCGTTTGGCTGGAGCTTGTCCCCGAGACCTACATTGCCAGCTTGAAGATCACCCCCGACGTCGACCAGAGCGAAGTGCGGATCGAACCAAAATTGATCGGCAAAACCGGCAATGAAAAAATCTGGGCTCGCGTCTTCCAGGGCAAGCGCGAAGTGGCGTTTGCCGAAGCCAAAGCATCCGATCCAAAACTGGTCCTCAAGATCGACAAGCCGCGTCTCTGGTCGCCCGACGACCCGTTTTTGTATTGGCTGAAGATCGGCATCGGCAATTCGGACGGCAAAACCCCCGAAGCCGCGGCGGCACCCGTCGTTGAGGATCAGGTCGATAGTTATTTCGGCCTGCGCAAGATCGCCCTGGGCAAAGACGCCCAAGGCATCACTCGCATGATGCTCAATGGCAAACCGCTGTTTCAATGGGCCGCTCGATCAAGGCTTCTGGCCCGACGGACTCTACACCGCGCCCACCGACGAGGCCCTTCGATACGACATCGAAATCACGCGCCGCATGGGCTTCAACATGGCCCGCAAGCATGTGAAGGTCGAGCCCGACCGCTGGTATTACTGGTGCGACAAGCTGGGCCTGCTCGTCTGGCAGGACATGCCCAGCGGCGACAAGGGCATCAGCGGCGAAGGACCCTGACCTCAAGCGTGCTCCCGGAATCGGCCGCGCAATATCGAGCAAGAACTGCAAGCCATGATCGACACGCACGTGAACCATCCGTCGATCGTGATGTGGGTGCCGTTCAACGAAGGCTGGGGCCAATTCGACACCGTGCGGATCACCGACTGGATCCAAAAATATGATCCCACGCGGCTGGTCGACTGCGCCAGCGGCTGGACCGATCGGCCCGCCGGCGACGTGCATGACATTCACAGTTATCCCGGCCCGGCCTCGCCGGACCCCGAATCCAGCCGCGCGGCCGTGCTGGGCGAATTCGGCGGCTTGGGCTTGCCCTCAAGAACCACACCTGGCAAAGCGACAAAAACTGGGGCTACAAGAGTTTCACCGACGAAGTCTCGCTGACCAAGAGCCTCCTTGGACTCGTGCG
This sequence comes from uncultured Planctomycetaceae bacterium, assembly GCA_963793635.1. Taxonomy (GTDB): domain Bacteria; phylum Planctomycetota; class Planctomycetia; order Pirellulales; family PALSA-1355; genus CAWCAX01. Next base: position 18,675 of record CAWCAX010000003.1, on the reverse strand, counting down.
ACCGGCTGCATCCGCTGATCGACTCGCCCGGCTTGTCCGCCGCCGTCTACACGCAGACGACCGACGTCGAGGTCGAAGTCAACGGCCTGATGACCTACGACCGGGCGATCATCAAGCCAGACATCGTGCAGCTTGCCGAGGCCAATCGGCAGTTGTATTTGCCAGCCCCCAAGATCACGCCTCTGTTGGCCACATCGAAAAACGAGCCCTACGCGTGGCGTTATACCACCGAGAAGCCGACCGACGATTGGCTCAAGCCCGACTTTGACGACGCCAGGTGGCAGTCGAGCCCAGCCGGCTTCGGCACGGAGAAAACGCCCGGCGCCAAAGCCCGCACCATGTGGAACACGCCCGACATCTGGCTGCGTCGCAGATTCGAGTTGCCCCAGGTGCCGGCCGGCGAATTGGCGATCAACATCCACCACGATGAAGATGCCGAAGTCTATTTGAACGGCGTGCTGGCGGCCGAGTTGCACGGCTACCAAACAGATTACGAATCGCTGCCACTGGAAGCCAAGGCGGCGGCGGCCTTGCGCACGGAATAAATACGATCGCGGTCCATTGCCATCAGAGCACGGGCGGCCAATACATCGACGTCGGCCTTGATGAAATCCAACGCCCGCGCGCCGTTGGCCGCGGCCAGCGCCGCCGGCGAGTGGCAAGCGCTGTTCGACGGCAAGACGCTGCGCGGCTGGCAGCCTACGCCGTTCGGCGGCCACGGCGAGGTCGAGGTCGAAGACGGCAACATCGTGCTCAACTATGGCGAGCCGCTGACCGGCGTCTCCTACACCGGCGAAGTGCCGCGGATCGACTACGAAATCGAACTCGACGCCAAGCGCGTCGACGGCGCCGATTTTTTCTGCGGCCTGACGTTTCCGATCGGCGAAGACCCGTGCAGCCTGATCGTCGGCGGCTGGGGCGGCGGGGTGGTGGGCATGTCCAGCCTCGACGACCAGGACGCCGCCGACAACGAAACGACCAAATTCATGTCCTTCGAAAAGGACCGCTGGTACCACATCCGGCTGCTCGTGACCAAGGCCAAGATCGAAGCCTGGATCGACAGCGAGCAGGTCGTCGATGTCGACCTGGCCGGCAAAGAGATCTCGATCCGGCGGGAAGTCGAACTCTCGCGGCCGCTGGGCATCGCGTCGTACATGACCACCGCGGCGCTGAAGAACGTGCGCTCCGGCGCATCGCGGACGCGAGCGCGGACGATTCAAAACGATGAGACTAACAGGTCAGGCACAGAAGCACCTGACCTACGGCCGTGCGGCGCCGTCAGTTCGCCAGCAGTTCGATCAGCCGATCCAAAAATGGCTGCTGTTCGGGGTGCAGCCGCTTCCGGGCCTCGTCGATGGTCACGAACTCCGTCCGATCGACTTCCCAGGACGCCGGGTGCGGCGCTTCGTCCGGAGCCGGACCGGCGAAGGCATGCACCTGCTTGCGACTTTTGGTGTAATGAATGTTACCCAGCGGCACCAATTCACCCGCGTTGACCCCGGCTTCTTCACGCGTTTCGCGGCGGGCCGCCGCTTCGAGGGTTTCACCTTCGTCGGGCAGCCCCTTGGGAATGCTCCACGGCTTGTGGCGGTTATAGTCGCCCGACGGATGCACGAGCAACACCTGCAAGTCGCCGTCAACCCAACGATAAAGGAGCGTTCCGGCCGATTGCTTCATAATGAGTTACTCGCACCGCACGATCCGCGCACCTTGATTATCGGGCGCGGCGATCGTCAACTCCAAGCTCGCGGCGCTGGCGTGCCGCCGAAAGTCTGCGCAAAACTCCTCGGCCGCGAATTCCGTCGGGAACAATGCGAACAACGTCGGCCCCCACGAGCTTTGCCCCACGCCTCGAACTCCCATCCCGCGGACGATGGCCACCAGTTCAGCAAGGCGGAGCGTGGCGAACGGCCCGCCTTGGTTCGCGGCGAAACATGAGCCCGCCAAATGGCCGTAGTCGTAGAGCGCTTCGCTAAACGCCTGAAAGTCGCTACTCGCCGCGGCCGGCACGAGCCCGAGCAAGGCCAGGCGGCAAAGTTCCGCCGTCACCGCGCTCGGCACCGGGGGCAAGCCGGCGAAAGCCCGCCGTTCCGCGTCTCCCGATAAGCCCTGCTCGCCCCGCGATTGCAGCAGCACGAAACGCCACGCGGTCGGCAGCGGATGACGAGCAACGAGCGGAGACGGCCCGCCTGGCGACGATTCTGCTGGCGACGACTTGCCAGCTTCGACCAGCAGCCCGCCACGCGCGAAGCCGTAGGTGCCGATGGCCGACCGCTCGCCCCGTTCGACAAGACGCGCCAAGCGGATGGGATCGTCGACCGGCAGTTCGCACAGCGCACAAAGTCCGCCGGCCACCGCCAGAGCGAGCTGAGTGCCGGTCCCCAGCCCGACATGCTGCGCGGGGACGCTGAGGATCTCGATCCGACACGGCGGCGCCCCGGGCAGCCCCCAGGCCCGCCCCACGCGCGCGGCGAACTCACGCATGCGTTCCGCCAGCGGGCCGACCGCGATGAACGTGTCCGCGAGCGATACTTGCAAACGCAGGCCCGGCGTCGCGATCATCGCCCCCACGCCGCCGAATTCCCGCTCGCCCGGCCGGCCGAACGAGAACATGCCGAAGTGCAAACGGCTGGGGGCGGCAACATCGACAGTCGCTTCGGCCACGGCAGTGTTCATACTCCCAAAAGCCCAGGGACTGCGTCCCTGGGTCCCCGCAACTCATGTACCGCGCCACCAACCGTCCCGCCCCAACGCTCACCCCGCCGCCCCTCGCCGGCGCACATATTCTTCCAGCATCGCAAACGCCCGCTCCTCCGCCGCCCCGCCGGTCTTATCGACCCACGTCCGCAACCGGTCAAATTGAGCATAGATCTCGTCAATCGGCAACAGGCCCACGCGAGTCGCCAGAATGGCGCCTTCCACGACGGCATGCTTCGCCCGATTGAACCCCTGAAAATCCCGCACCCGGCCCATCCCCACGGCGCGCATGACGATTTCCGTACGCTCGTGGCGATCGTCCATCGATTCCATTCGCAAAGCGTACCAGCGGCACGTATCGGCCAGCCTTGGCACGCTCACCTGGGGCACTGCCGCAAGCGGCGGCGGCTCCAGCGCTCCGACTGCCGCGCGAGCCAGCAGTTCAACGTCGTCGGTGACATGAAACACGCCTTCGCCGGTCCGCTTCAAATTCCGGTACGTCGTCGAAGTCTGATAAGGCCGCAACACGAGCCGGCTCCAAGCTTCATCCACGCGCGGTCCCATCGGCGCGATATTGACGCTCCCATCAGCATTCTCGGTCGTCATGATGCCTTCGATAATCATCTGCCGCGCACTCGATGCTAAAACGTAATCGGTCCGACCGGCAATTCGTTCTCTGCCGACGGTTCGTCTCGCTCGGAGGCCATGTCAGGCAAATGATGCGGCACCGCGATTCCTGCCAGACGCAAAAAGTTGGCCAGCAACAAATATCCGTCCTCGGTTAAAATCGACTCCGGATGGAACTGCAATCCAACCACCGGCAAGTCGCGATGCTCGATCGCCATCACGACGCCGTCAGCCGTACGCGCCGTGACTTGCAAACACTCCGGCAAGCTCGACTCGTCAACGACCAGCGAGTGATAACGGCAGGCGACCGTCGGATTCGGCACGCCGGCAAACATGCCGCGTCCCTGGTGTAGAATCTCGCTGGTCCGCCCGTGCATCGGCTCTTGGGCCCGTACGACGCGCCCGCCCAGCGCGGCTCCGATCGCCTGGTGGCCGAGACATACGCCCAGGATCGGCAGTCGACCGTGGCACGCGCGCACGACCTCTAACGAACAGCCGGCCTCAGCGGGCGTGCAGGGCCCCGGCGACAACACCACGGCAGCCGGAGATAATTCCCGCACGCCCTGAGCGTCGATCGCGTCGCTCCGCACGACGCGCGTGGCCTGTCCCAGCCGCTCGAAATAACGAGCGAGATTGAACACGAAACTATCGTAATTATCCAACAAAAGGATCATTTTTGTATTGTACCGCAAGAGCGGTTTTCTTTCGCCCAAAAGCTCACGGATTGCATCCGTGGGTCAGCCCGCCCCAAAGCGCACAAATTGCATCCATGCGTCATCCGGTCAAACGAATCGCACCCCCATCAAATCAGCGCCCGCAGCAGCCCCGTTGCTTTGTGCCAGGTCTCTTCATATTCCCGCTCGGGCACCGACTGCGCGATGATGCCGCCGCCGACCGGCGCTTGCCACCAGCCGCGGCCGGCCGTGATCGTGCGAATCAGGATGTTGGTATCCAGGCTGCCGTCGAAGCCCAAGTAGCCCAGCGCGCCGCAATAGGCTCCGCGCGCCGTCGGCTCCAGTTCGGCGATGATTTGCATCGCCCGAATCTTCGGCGCGCCGGTGATCGAGCCGCCGGGAAACGCCGCCTTAAGCAAATCCAGCGGCGATCGCCCGGCGCTCAGCCTGCCGACCACGGCCGATACCAGATGCTGCACGAATTCATAAGCCTCCAGCCGGCACAACTGCGTGACGCGGATGCTCTCCGGCCGGCACACCCGGGCCAGATCGTTCCGCAGCAAATCGACGATCATCACGTTTTCGGCCCGGTCCTTGTCGCTTTGCTGCAAGTCGTCGCCGGCGAACAAGTCGGCCTCGGGCCAGGCCGTCCGTTGACGCGTCCCCTTGATCGGCCGGGTCTCCACCGGCATCGCCCTGAACCCGCAGAAAGCGCTCGGGCGAGGCGCTGGCGATCTGAAACTCCCCCAAATCAAAATAACCGGCGAACGGTCGCCGGATTGCGACGCCGCAGCCGCAGGTAAAGTTGCACCGCATCGTCCAGCGCCGGACACAGCAGCCGCTGCGAAAGGTTGACCTGAAAAATATCGCCGGCCCGGATGTACTCGATGGCCCGGGCCACCGCCGCCAGATAATCGGGCCGCGAAAAATTGCTCGTCAGTCCGTTCGGCCCGGGCACGGCAAACTGCGGAGCCATGTCGCGCGGCAAGACGTGCCGCTGCTCCTTGAGTGGCGCCGACCCGGCCAGCGAGCGGACCCCAGTGATCGGCTCGTCCAACCAACGGCGAAATTCCGCCAGCCGCTCAGCCGCGCGCCGGCGACGCGCTGCGGGTCGAGTTCCGGAAAACCCTGCGAGATCATCCAGGCTGCCGGCGCGGCATGATCGATGGCCAGCACCACGTCGTACAAGCCAACCGCCAACGCCGGCACCGCGAACTCGTCATACGCGGGCCGCGGCAGTCCGTTCCAACTGGTGCGCCAGGTCGTAAGCAAACAGCCCGGCGGCGCCGCCTTGAAACGGGGGCAACCCAGGAACCGTCGCCGCGCTGAATGTTGATCAGCGCGGCTGCCAACTCGGCCAGCGAATCGGCCGAATCGGCCGGACGCTCGAACCAGGCGAATGGGTCGGCCGCGAGGAACGAATAGCGGCCAAGCTGCGGGTCATGCCGGGCACTATCGAGAAACAAGCAATGCGGCCGAGCCGCCAACCGCAGAAAGGCCTGCTCGACGTCAGGCACGTTCGTCAGCCGCTCGACCAGCGGCAGATCGGCGGCGGTTTGTGGTTCTGTCATGCGTGCCTGTTTCAATCGCCGCGCCGGGTCAGTCGCCGCTCGGCGCTAATGTTTCGCGCGCTGAGGCTGGCTCTCGGCAATCAGGGGACTTACGTCCCCCGCTCGGTACTCTCATGTCTCGGGAGTGTGCCATCGGCCAGCGGGGTCTTCTTCAGGTGGTGCTGACCCTCGGTGATCGTCAAAAAGCCCCAGTCCAGCGCTTCGTCCTGACGATAGTCTTTGCCCAGCGTGAGTGCCGTCACCGCTTTGGCCATTTCATAGCCCAAATAAAAGGCGTGGCCGGCATCCAGCGGCCGAGGCGCCGCGGCGGCAAACTGGTCGAACAGCAAAAACGGATCCGTGCCGCTCCAGCGCCGCCCGGCCGTCACCACGTGAATCTGTCCCTGGGCGGCAAAGATGCGATAGTTGTGGTCCTTGATCTGGCTGGCCAGCTGGTCCAGTTCGGCCATGCTGAGTTCCACCAGCTTGGGATCGCGCAGCAACACCAGCTGCGGCTCCAACCGCTTGGGCAGCGTGTGATGATGGACCGCGTGATAGACCAGCCGCCGCGCCAGATCGCATTCGCGCACGCTCGTGCGAGCCCAGTTGATCACCTGCGTCGTCAGCACGCTATGAATGGCCTGCTCCTGGCAAAAGCCCAGCAGCAGCACGTTGACGCCGGCCGAGTCGGCATCGGTCAGCTCGGTGAGATTGCCGATGCCCATCAGCATCTCGGCGTCTGGATAACGGCGGCGCACCTCCAGATAGCGGCCCAGGCTGGCGGAAAAGCCGAAGCCGATCGGCTCCAGAATCGGATCGATGCGCAAGGGAACTTTGCGTTCGGCCAGAAACTCGATCGTCTCGTCCAGCCCGGCCAAGGTCGCCGGCACGTCGGGCACGACGACGACCTCGCAGCCCCAGTCGACCGCCGCGTCCCGGTTCTGCGAATTCACCGACAGGACCAGCTCCGCGCCGGCTTTGACGGCCGCGGCGATCTCGACCGGCTGCATGCTGTCGATCGACACCCGATGCCCGGCGTCGACCAGAGCCCGCACCGCCGCGCCCACTCCGGACCAGGCGTCGCCCGGGTCGCAGCCGACGTCGATCAGGTCGGCTCCCGCCGTGCGCAATTGCGCAGCCTGCTCGAGAATCTCGCCTATGGACAAGCGCGGCGCGTGATTGATCTCGGCCAGGATCTGGATATCGTGCCGGCCATAATCGACGGGCGCCGTCGCTCCCTGGCCGAAAAACTCCGGCAAGCGCCGCAGATCGCGCGGCCCGCGCTCGACCGGCACTCCGGCAGCCGCTGCCACCACGTCCAAGTCTCCCTGGCAATAGCCGGGCAGAATCACCCGAGCGGTGCCCGGCGGTACTTGCAGGCGGCGCGCGATCCAGTCGGTGGTCATCAGGGCGGCCACCGTGATGCCCAGCACTTGCACGGAATATTCAAAGCCGACCGCTGGCGCCAACGATGCCAGCACCGCGCAAGCGAGAACTCGGCCAACCGGCCCGTCACGAAGTGCAAATGCTGCATGCGCGGTTAAGTCCAATGTCTGGAGTCCCGGACCGAATGTCTGGAATCCAGTGTCCAATGCCGGGAGCGGATTGTCCAATGCCTGGAACCAATCAGCCCCTCGTCGGTGGCGCGGGCCGGAAGGTTCCGCGGAAGCCTCCGTTGACCGGCAGGATTTGGCCCGTGATGAAATTGGCGGCCGGGGATACCAGGAAGCGCACGGCGGCGGCCACGTCTTGCGGCGTGCCCCAGCGTTCCAGCAGGGCCTCCTGCTCGGCCCGCTCCTGCCAATAACCTCCTGCACTGTCGCCCCAAGCTGTCTTGATCCATCCCGGGGCCACGCAATTCACGCGCACTTGCGGCGCCAGCGATCGGGCCAGGCTGCGGCTGAACGCCATCACGGCCCCTTTAACGGCGGCGAACATCTCGCCGCTGTCGCCCGCCATGCCAAACTCGGCCTGATCCCAGCCGATGTTGATGATCGAGCCGCCCCCTTCCGCCCGCATCCGGCGTCCGGCCTTCCGTGACAAAGCCACGGTCCCCAGCACGTCGACATCCCACAGACGTTCCAGTTTTCGCTCGAAGGTCCAGCCGGCGGCTTCGCCGGTCAAGACGTCGGCCCCGGCGTTGTTGACCCAAATGTCCACGGCGCCGCGCCAGTTCCAGACCTGGTCGAGGAAGGCGGCCCGCTCGTCGTGGACCGAGATGTCGGCCAGCGTGAACATGGCTTCGCCGCCGGCGGCGCGGATCTCGCGCACCACGGTCTCGGCAGCCTCGCGGCTCTCGCGGGCATGCACCAGGCAGGCTGCCCCGGCGGCCGCCAATTCGAGCACTATGGCCCGGCCGATGCCGCTCGATGAGCCGGTCACCACGGCCACGCGACCCGCGAGTTGATTGGCGACTGAGTTATCCGGAAGTTGTCGCGACATGGAGATACGGAGAAATGCCGAAGTGCAAGTCAAGCAGTTCGTCGACGGGACCGCTATCTTCGGTTGTAACTCGCCGAGTGCCCGGCAGCAACTCTGGCGAATGGTTTCCCATACGGGTTCAGAGCTTTCAGATCCCGAAAGAGGATTCAGGCAATAGCCAGGGGCGAAAAGCCCGCTGGAACCCAGTCCAAAAACTTATTGACCCCGACAGGGGTCAGCCCGCCTGACTCAACGCCAGATTTATCGGATCGTCAGCGGGAGAAAATATCGGCCGGAATAAAACACAAATGAACGGAAATGAGGAGTGGGCAATGTCGCTGCTCTTCTCTTTTTTCCGTTCATTTCCGGCCTTGTGTTGCTCGGTTCTCGATCATTTTGCGGCCTGTTGCATCGGAGCCAGAAGCTGATTTCCATCGTTGTCTCTTGAGGGGCCATTGCACACGCAATTTGGCCTAAGCCGACGGACCACCTGTTTCTTTGCGGGCAGGTTTGTTGCGCTCTTGGCGTAAACTCACGTCTTAGCGCGCCCCGTTGACGCTGCGCAAGTCCACTCTGGCACACCCCGGCTGAAACGCGGCTGGACATTACGGCCCGACTGAACAAGAATCGGTGCTGCGACCTGGTCCGCTATCCATCTTGGCTGCACTCAATCTTCATGGCAAATTCCCTGCAGGAACGTCTCGCATCGACCGCGTTCGCCTTTCGGGGCTACAACGTCACCAACCTGGGACGCAGCCGCGAGTTGCTCGGGCAGCCGAAATATGGCCCCATCGTCGAGCGTTATCTGACCGAGGCCTCGCAGGTCTGCCACGAGGTGACCGGCCGGCCCGTCGACCTGCCGGCGCGTGCGGCGCGACGAAGAGACCACGCTCGATAGCTACGCCGAGGCGATTTCGCTGATCGTGGCCATGTCGCTCGCTCAGATCGAGCTGCTGGAAAAGTTCTTCGACGCCCCCTATCGCAAGTCCCGCATGGGTTTCGGCTATAGCCTGGGAGAGCTCACCGCGATCACCGCGGGAGGCGTCTTCGAAATGCGGCATATGTTGAAATTGCCGCTCGCCATGGCCGACGACTGCGTGGCCCTGGCCGAGGATGTCACCATGGGGGTCCTCTTCTCCCGGGGCCCGCTGCTCGACCTGGAGCTAGTGGCCCGACTGTGCCTGATGATCAATTTGGAAGGGGAGGGGGTGATCGACGTTTCGTCCCACCTGGCCCCCAACACGGTTCTGCTGCTCGGGCAGGGAACCACGATCGATCGCTTCGGCCAGCGGATGCACGACCTGTTTCCGGCCCGCGTCTATTTACGAAAAAACAAAGATCGCTGGCCGCCGATGCACACGCCGCTAGTCTGGAAGCGAAACATCAACACGCGCTGCGGCATCATGATGCACACGTTGCCGGGGGGCATGCAGAAGCCCGATCCGCCCGTCTTCTCGCTCGTCACCGGCAAGATGGACTACAACCAAACCAACAGCCGCGCGATCATCTATCGTTGGATCGATCAGCCGCAACGTCTGTGGGACGCGGTGTACGAAACGTTGGCCTCGGGCATCAAGACCGTCATCCACGTCGGTCCCGACCCGAACCTCATTCGGGCCACCTATCAGCGGCTCAGCGACAACGTGAGCGCGCAGCTCACGGGCTACTCGCCCAGCAGCTTGAGCCTGCGAGCCATGTCGGCAGCGGCGTCACGCCCCTGGCTCAACACGATTCTCCCCTCGCGCATGGCGTTGCTTCGCGCGCCGCTCGTCGAACACATCATCCTGGAAGACTGGCTGATCGAGCATCAGCCGTGAAGTAATGCTGAATTCGGAATGCGGAAGTTTGAATGTGCAATTCCGCATTCCGATTTCCGCATTCACTTCAGCGGCAATTCAAAACAGGCCGCTTGTTCGCCGTTGCGCACCAGCAGATAGCGGCCGTACAGCACGGGGTCGTTCCAAGTCTTGCCTTCGAGGGCCGCCAATTGCCCGAGTTCGCGGTGCTCGTCAGGCGTGGTGGCGACTAGAAAAACTTCGCCCGACTCCGCTTGAACGATCAGCAAATCGCCGACCCCCAGCACCTGGCCGTGGCCGTAGCGGCCATGCTTCCAGCGGCGCTTGCCGGTGGCCAGGTCGATGCATTCCAGCGTCCCGTCCGACAAGCCGTACACGAGGCCGTCGCGAACCACCACGTTCGTGAACTTGGTTTTCATCGTCTTCGTGTCGGCCCATAGCTGCGTGGTCTTCCACGCGCCGGCCGCATCGCATTGCACCTGGAACAGGGCAGAACCGCCCATGTAGCCCTTGGAAATGAACACGCGTTCGTCGCTTACCACCACCGCTTGCGAATTGTTCGCGTTCTGATTGCTATTGCCGAGCCAATCAAAACTCCAAATGACCTTGCCGGTTTCCGGATCGTGGCCGGTGACCGTCTTCTCGTTGACGATCAGGATCTGCCGCACGCCGGAAAGCGTGACCAGAGACGGCGACGCATAGGCGATTTGATCGTCTCCCCCTTCCCAGATCCGGTCGCCGGTATCCTGCTGAAACGCCACGAGCGAAACTTTGCGCCCTTGCGCGGGGCCGCCTCCCGGCACCACCACCAGATCGTCGACAATCAGCGGCGATCCGGACCGGCCCCAGGCCATGTTCGCCAGATCCGTGTCCGGCGTCAGTCCATATTCTTCTTGCAGCCGGTGAGTCCAGAGCACCTTGCCCGTGGCGCCATCAAGGCAATTGAGAATGCCGGTCGCGCCGAGCGCATAGACGCGCCCCTTGTGAATCGTCGGCGTGCTGCGCGGGCCGACGCCGCCGAGAGTCGTGTCGTGCCGGGCACGCTGGCTATGCATCCACATCAATTTGCCGGTGAGGGCTTCGTAGCATGTCACCCATTCCTCGTCGCCGCGTTGTTCTTGAGTCACGGCAAAACCGTTCACCACGCTGAAGGCCGACCAGCCGGCGCCAATCGGTTGCCGCCATACGAGCGTCGGCGGATGCGCCATCCAGTTCTGCACAGACCGGGGCCGGGAATCCAGCAGCTTCGCTGGGGACCCAGGAATTGTCCAAAGTCGTCGGGCGTCGTGGTCTTCAGGTCGATGCCCGGCGACTCGGCGGCCGGTGCGCCGGTAGCAAGTGTCTTTCCGTCATCGGCGGTGCTGGACAACTCGGCGGACTTTGACTCGGCAGGCTTTTTGGACGGGTCCGAGGATGGCTTCAGCACGGGCCTGATCGAGGCCAACGCCCGGTCCGGCGTGGCTGCCCAGCGAACACGAAAGGCGGGAATCATCTCGCCCGAAACGCTCACGATCTTGAGAGATGCCGCCAGGGTCGCCACGGTCAGAAAGCTGCCAAGCAGCAGGCCCATGCGCAATCGTCGACCGTAACCGCTGAAAAAGCAGAACCAGACGAAAATCGACATGCCGGCCAGGAACGTACAGACCAGCGTAAGGATATTAACTATGGCACGATCGAGTCCGTCGCCGCTACGAATGAAGGCGACCGCGGCGACGTAGACGACCAGCACGATCCAGCCCCAGAGAGGCAGCCGCCGGCCGCGCGGGTTGGCCGGCGAAGAGGTTCCCGCGAAACGATCGGGAGGAGAATGCGGGGCTGCGGCATCAGTCGACATGGCTGAGAATCCCTCCTGGATAAATGACTAAGCAACCAGCATTCTAGGCAGCCAGCCGAATTCGAGGTAGGGCGGAACGGGGGGGTCGGCCGTCGTAAAGTCTGTTGGAGAATTCCCAGCGAGGTTTGTTTCGCGTGCCGCTGGTTCAACCAGTGCCGGAAACAGCGACGATTCAACACTGGCAGAGCCAGAGGCACACTCGCCGCCAGAACTCTCGCAATCAGATCCCAGGCACGGGAGTGCCTGCCCACCGCCTACCGTCGCTACAACGTCTTGAGCACCAACTTCGTCGGATCGACGACAACGTGCTTGATCCGCTGGCGATTCCAAGTGTAGGTGATATGCACTTTGCCATCGCTGGCTTGAATCACGGCCGGATAGGAAAACTCCTTTCGCGACTCGTCTTCCAAGACCAGCGCCGCTTGCCAGGTCTTGCCGTCTCGCGAAACCGCCACGTTCAGCGGCGAGCGGCCTTTTTCGCAATCGTTGTACACCAGCAAGTGCCGCCCGTCGGCCAGCGTGACGGCGTCGATGCCGGAGTTCGGATTCGGCAAGCCCAGCAGACCGACGGTTGTCCAACTCTTCCCGCCGTCTTCACTCCAGGTCTCAAAGATGCGCTGCGAGCGCGTGCGGCCGATCGCTTGCAGTTTGCCGTCCGGATGAAACAGAATGCTCGGCTGAATCGCGTTGATCACGTCACCTCCGGCCGCCGCTGCCGGCGCGACCTTGCTCCAAGTGCGCCCAGGTCGGGCGTTCGTTCGAACACGACCCGCCAGCGGCTGTCCCGTTCGAGCGTTTCCGTGCTCGATGGGCAAAGCAACTCACCGCTGGCAAGTTGCACCGGTTTGTTCCTGATGGGACCAAGAAAACCCTCCGGCAAATGCTCCCCCTTGCTCCAAGTCTGGCCGCCGTCGTTGGAGGTGCGCAGCTCGCCCCACCACGACGGAACGTTCGGCCCACTTTGCTGAACAACAACAAGGGACCGTCCTTGGGCTGGAACAACACCGGATTCCAACACGGCAAGCGCCGGCCGGCCGCTTGCACGCCGTCGGCGACTTCGACCGGGGCCGACCATTTGCCATCCACCTGCCGGGCCAGCCAGATGCCGACGCTCGGATCTCCCTCCGCCTTCCCGCCAAACCAGGCGGCCACGAGTCCGTCCTTCCCCTCGATGCCGTCCTTCCACTGCACGATCGTCGAGGCATGGCATTGCGGGAATGGGGCCGTTTCGTAGATGAATTCGCCGAGTTCGAAACCGGGCTGCGGACAGGCGGTTTGCATCCGGCGGAGCCTGCCCCGCGGCTTTCTTTAGCGGCCCACTTGCGGCAAGCGTGCCCAGCAGCACGGCCAAAACCAGGTTGCGAAGGTTGCGTCTCATGGTGAATAACCTCGGGGGAGTAGCTAACTTCACTATGGCAATTGACAATTAATTGCAATTAATTAGCATGAAAGTAACCGCGGCAGCCCTTCTGGTCAACCATCGCGCCACCCCGACGGCAATTCGCATGGCTTCGCAGCATCCCCTGGCTTCGCGGAACCCACCTTCAACGCCTCACAAAAAAGGGGCTCGCCGGCCACCGGTCGCGGCCCGGCGTTCCGGTTTGACCTCGCAGCACGTCTACGGCCGGCTGCGCTCTCAAATCGTATCCGGCGAATTAAAGCCAGGCACGCCGCTGCCGCACCAGGCCCTGGCCGGTCAACTTGGAACCAGCAATGGGCCGGTGATCGCCGCGCTGCGGCGTCTGACCGAAGACGGCCTCGTGGAACATACGTCCGGGCTTGGCTCGCGCGTGGTGGAGCTCAACGAGCACGGGCTGGACGATCTGCTGGCCGTGCGCCGCGCGCTCGAAACCGAGGCGCGCACCTGGCGGCGCGGGCGCGCCAGCCGCGAAGACTTGGAGCATCTGCTGGCCTTGGTCGCCAAGATGGGAGCTTGCGTCCGCCGGGGGCAACGCGAAGAAGCTCAGCAAGCAGACGCGGACTTTCATCGGGCCATCGCCCAAACCTCGCGCAACTCGCGGCTCATCGACCTGATTTCTCGCTGCCACTTGCTCGACCTGGTCCGGCTGCGCATGCAGGCCAACAGCGAGCGAGGCGATTTCGAAAACCTGCAGCGCAATCATCGCCTGCTGTGGGATGCCATCGCCTCGGCCGATCCCGAGCAAGCCGCCTCCGCGATGCACGCCCACCTGAGCCAACCCATCTCTCCTGCCGTGTCCGCCGGGCCGCCCGGAGGTAAATCACCGAAATCCGGGCGAGATCGCGAGCGCTCCGCATGAGAGCCGGCCCCATGGAATCGTCCACTTCCGCTTCCCAAGTGGAATCTTCGCACGCAGGGCCCACCGGCAGCTACAAGTGGCTTGTCGTGTTCATGCTGTGGTGGGTTTGCTTCTTCAATTATGCCGACCGCCAATCGATCTTTGCCATCTTCCCCACGCTGGAGGCCGAATTCGGATTCAGTAAATTCCAACTCGGGCTGATCGGCTCGGCCTTCATGTGGGTCTACGCCTTCGGCGCACCGCTGGCCGGCTTCGTCGGGGATCGCGTCCGACGCAAAGACTTGATCCTGGGCGGGTGCCTGTTCTGGAGGCGCGATTACCGTGACGACGGGTTGGTGTCGGACTCTGTGGCAGTTCGTCGCGGTGCGCACCTGGAAGGTTTTGGCGAGACCTTTTATTTTCCAGCCTCCATGTCGCTGACCAGCGACTATCACGGCCCCCGCACCCGCTCGCGCGCACCTGTCGCTGCACCAATCGAGCGTCTACCTGGGAACGATTGCCGGCAGTTGGTGGGCGCTGGATGGCGCAACAGCATCATTGGCAAGCCGGCTTCTACTTCCTCGGCGGCGCGGGAATGCTGCTGGCCATCGTGTTGTACTTTTTCTTGAGGGAGCCGCGCCGCGGTCAGGCCGATAGCAGCGCGGCGGCGGCAGCCCCCATGTCCGTCAAGGAAACCGTTGCAATCCTTGCGGGGCGGCCGGTCGTGTGGCTGCTAATGGCGGCCTTCGTGGGGGCGAATTTCGTGGCCACGGTGTTTCTCACCTGGACCCCGACTTTCCTCGTGGAAAAGTTTCATTTCCAACTCGCCACGGCGGGCCTGTCCGGCACGGCGTTTATTCATCTGGCAAGCGCCGTCAGCGCGCCGCTGGGGGGCGTTCTGGCAGATTGGCTCGCTCAACGGATGCCGGCGGGACGCATTGTCGTGCAAGGGCTTGGCCTGCTGGTGGGAGCCGTGTTCGTGGCCGTGGTCGGCTCGACCGAAAACGTGGGTACTCTGTTGGCAGCCATGACGTTGTTCGGCGCCTGCAAGGGGCTCTACGATTCGAATATCTTCGCCTCGCTGTACGATTTCGTGGAGCCGCCCATGCGCCGACCGTGGCCGGACTGATGAACACGGTGGGATGGAGCGGAGGCGCCTTGGGCCCGCTGGCGGTCGGCTGGCTGGCAGCGCACGGCCGGCACACGAAAGAGATCGATAACATGAGCGAGGCCATCACGTGGTGCGGTGCGGTGTATCTCTGTTCCACGGCGGCATTGGTGGCCGCATGGCTGATCGTCTTTCGGCAACGGCGAAGTTTTTCGTGACCTGTCACCCAAGCAATCCGAGAAAGCTGGCTCATCCATGACAACGTCTCCGCGTTTCAACGGCATCATTCCGCCGCTGGCCACTCCGCTCAAATCAGCCGACGAACTCGATCATGCCGGGCTGGACCGTCTGGTCGCGCACGTGCTGCAAGGTGGCGTTCACGGGCTGTTTGTGTTGGGCACGACCGGCGAAGGGCCTAGCCTCGGCTATCGCCTGCGCTATGAATTGGTCGAGCGCGTTTGTACGCTGGTCGCCGGCCGCGTCCCGGTGTTGGTGGGCATCACGGATACCGCGTTTGCGGAATCGCTGGCCCTTGGCCGGCATGCGGCCGATTGCGGTGCGACGGCCCTGGTCATGGCGCCCCCTTATTATTTGCCCATCGGCCAGGCGGACCTTGGCGATTATTTCCGCCGGGCGGTGCCGCAATTGCCCCTTCCCGTGATGCTCTACAACATGCCGGCCTGCACCAAAACCGCCATCGCGCTCGAAACCGCGCAGGCCTTGCTGCAAATGCCGCGGATCGTGGGGATCAAAGACAGCTCGGGCGATTTCGACTACTTCACGCAGCTCGTCGGCTTGCGGAAGGAACGACCCGACTGGAGCGTCCTCATCGGGCCGGAGCGCCGGCTGGCGGACGCGGTCCTGGCGGGCGGGCAGGGGGGCGTTTGCGGCGGCGGCAATGTGTTGCCCCGGTTGTATGTGGACATCTACAACGCCGCCATGGCAGGCGAAACCGAATCCTTGCCGGCACGGCACCACAAGGTCGACAGTCTTGGCCGGCTATACACGTTCGCCGATGGCCCTGCCGGCTGCATCCGCGGCATCAAGACGGCACTGGCGGAACTCGGCATCTGCTCAGGCGTCCTGGCCGAACCACTGGCGACCGTCGATCCCGCGCTCGTTCGTGCCGTACGCGGCTGGTTGAGCGAAAACTGGACACTGCTGGCGGAGAATGGGTTGGCGCGGCGCGATCAACTTGACGCGATCCGCGCTGGGAGTTGATCTCGCGGTGATCTGGCAGAACGAACAGCGACATCGCAAACTAAGAAGCTCGCCGCAATCTAAGAAGCTCGCCGCAAACTAAATAGCTCGCCGCAAACTAAAAAGCCCAGGGACTGCCGTCCCTGGGTTCTCCCGGCGGGGACTTAACGCTGCATCATCGCGTGACACGGGTTCGCAAACGAAGAACCCAGGGATGCAATCCCTGGGCTTTGTTGTTTAAGGCTGTGTTGACCGCGCGTTATTTCGTCCGCTTGGTGACTTCGAGCAGGTGCCAGCCGAATTGGGTCTTCACCACTTGCACCTCGTTCACCGGGGCGCTGAAGACGACCTTGTCGAACTCGGGCACCATTTGACCGGGGCCAAATTCACCCAAGGCGCCCCCATCGGCACCGGACGGACACAGCGAATGTTCCGCCGCCAATTCGGCGAAGTCGGCTCCCGCGGCCAGTTCCGTCTTCAAGGCGTCGCAGGCTTGCTTCGAATCGACGAGGATATGACGGGCTGCTGCAACTGGCATTTGGATGTCCTTTCAATTGGCGGTCAGGTGTTGACCGAAATGTTAAGAGCCGGCTCTACTTTCACGGTTTAGCGAGGGTTTTCATGTAAGCGTAAAGATCGGATAGATCCTGGTCGCTCAACTGGTTCAACATTCCGTTCGGCATCAACGATTGCCGGCTGGGGCGTCGAACCAGTCCCTCGGTGTCGGTAATCCGCACGGTCGTGTCCGGGCCGGTTTGCACCAGGATCCCTTCCGGCGAATCGAAAACGACCACACCATGGTAGACGCGTCCCGCGGCCGTGGCAATGAGCGTCGCTTGAAATGCGGGAGAAATCTCTCGACTCGGGTCCGTGATAGCAGCGAACAAGTCCGCTCGCGACATTCGCGACACCGCGCCGCGCAAGTCGGGCCCTAGTTGGCCGCTCGCCATATGGCAACGGTGACACGCGCGGCGCTCGAACACGATTTTGCCGCGGTCCGCGGCGCCCCCCTTCCAATCGATCTTTTCCAGCCGCGGAGCCCAGTCGGCCGCGTCCTCGCTAGCAAGCTTATTCATGGCGACCCATTGTTTGGGATGTTCCTTGGCGAACCAGTCGAACCAAGCGGCATAGAGCAACCGTGGATCGCCTCCCGGCGCCTCCTCGATCAAAAACTCCTGATCGCTCCAATACGCAAGCAGACTGGCGATTTTGCGGCGCAGGTCCCCTTGATTCGGCGCCGCGCAGGCTTGCCGCAGCGCCCCGATGGCGGCGGCCAGCTCCTCCGCCGACTCGTCGTCCGGCAGCAGCAACAGGGCATCCGCGGCCCGTTCCACCACGGCCGGCTGTACGGAGCCAAGCGCCTCGACAAACAGCGGCCGATTGCGCGTCTCGGGCTGACGTGCCAGGGCCATCGCAACCGTGTCGCGCAGTCCGACGTCTTCCCACTGGCGGCGCACGAACGACCGAGCCTCGTTTCCCGCATGCTCCGCAATCAAGTCGATCATCGCCGATGTGGGCCGGTGCTCGCTCTTCATCGCGTGATGCAACAATCGCTCGATGGCCCGGTCGCGCAAGTCGCCTTTGAGCTGACTGACGAATAGCGTGTGTGCCGGCTGGCCGAAGTCGGGATCGAGCAGCAAGTCAATCGGCAACTGCGAATCGCGCCGCGACAATAGGTCAAATGCGTCGCCGACTCGGCCCGGCCAGTTTTGACTGGGAAAGGCGCCCGCGCAGCCATTTTTCGCGACAACCCCAGCAACACTTGCGCGGTTCGGCGCGTCACTTCGTCCATGCGCTCGCCCGGCAACTGGCTGGCGACGATCAGATAATGAATGTCGGCGGCCGGCGCTGCTCTCATCGGTCCAACGCGTCGCCACGGCCGAGAGGAGCCCGGGGGCATCCGCGTTGAGCATGCCCAGCAGACGGGCCAACTCGCGATTCAGTTCGGCATCGGCGGCGGGAAACGCGGCGGCCAGACTCGCGACCGCGTGCTCGCGCACTTTGCCGGCCAGAACCTCTGGGTGCCGGGCCGCATAACCACCGAGCACCTCAGGCTGGCCTCGTTGAGGACCAACGTCCCCCAGGCCAAGTTGCATCAGCCGCACCGCCTCTAGCCTCAGGTCGAATCGATGGGCCGCAAAGAAGCATTGCAAACAGTCATTCCAAAAGGAATCTTCCGATTGGCGATACAAGTTCAGGTCGCCACCATGCTGGACCCGTAAAGCAGCAAGCCGTTCGGACACCGAAGGCTGCCTCGCTTGCGCTTCGTCCCAATACTTCTGAAAACTCTCGCTTCCTGATCCCTGGGCGAAGGTTACGGCGGCTGTGCGCACGCGGCGATCGAGGCTGACCAGCGCGAGTCGCCAGGCCGGCTGCGGCTCGAACTGGGCCGTGAACACATCCCCCGTCGCCAGCGCTTCCCACGCCGCGCGAGCGACCTGAGGTTCGTCGTCCTCGGTCCAGCGGGCCAGCAATCGCTGCGCGGCCTCGGCTTCGTGGCGCTGTTCAGG
>CAWCAX010000002.1:0-898915 GCA_963793635.1 uncultured Planctomycetaceae bacterium | reverse complement strand
CAGCTTTAGGTGAACCCGAATGACCGCATCCGACTTACTCGATCTTTCCCCTCCGGCCGATCAATCGTTGACGGTCGTTAATGATCCGGGAATCGTTGCGGCCGAGGAGTTGGCAAATCAACTTCGGCAGGCATGTCGTGCCTGGCTGCTCAAATCATCATCGATGGACACGCGATCGAATTACGAGCGGGACTTGGGCCAGTTCCTGGCCTTCTGCGGAATCAAGTCCACAGACACCGAAAAGCTGCCGTCCATCCGGCCGCACCAGGTCGCGGCCTGGCGGGACCATTTGTCGGCTGAGGGCCTAACCAATAGCTCGATCCGCCGCAAGCTCACCGTGCTGCGGTCGGTGTTTTCTTACTTGCAGGTGTACGGCTATGCCGGCACCAACCCGGCCCATTCTGACTTCGTGACGGCACCGTCCGCACCACGCGACGGCAAGACCGTGGGGCTTACGCCCGAGGAATGCCGCCGGCTGCTCGATGGACCGTCGTCCGAGACTCCGCTTGGCATCCGCGATCGGGCGTTACTCGGCGTCCTGGCCTACACCGGTTGCCGCGTCGGAGAGATCACGCGGCTAAGGACCGGCGACTACCAGC
Organism: uncultured Planctomycetaceae bacterium; assembly: GCA_963793635.1. Classification (GTDB taxonomy): domain Bacteria; phylum Planctomycetota; class Planctomycetia; order Pirellulales; family PALSA-1355; genus CAWCAX01. Next base: position 898,316 of record CAWCAX010000002.1, on the reverse strand, counting down.
AGGCGACCGGCCACCGGGTGCTGTACATCCTCGGCAAAGGCGGCAAGGAACGCCGCGTGCCGCTCCACGCCGAAGCGGTCGAGCGGCTGGAGCTATGGCTCGACGTGGTTGGTAGCCGCGAGGAAATGGCCGGGGCGATGTTTCGGCCGGCGAAGAACTCGCGGGATCAGGGGCGACGGGGTTTTGCACCCGGCCGCTCACCCGGCGGGCAGTGCAAGCACTGGTTAAAAATTACGCCAGCGAACTACGGCTCGATCCGCACGTCACCGTGCATTCGCTCCGCGTCACTGCCCTAACGACGGCCCGGGAACGCGGCAGCGACATCATCGACCTGCAAGACTTCGCTGGCCATGCTGATCCCCGCACCACGCTTACGTATATTCGCAATCGTGACCGGCTCAGCAACTCGCCGGCCTATGTACTTCGCTACTGAACATGACAAATGGCCCTTTTACCACGCCGATCACCGCAGCGACATTCACAATCGTCGGCCCTGGCGACCAAGACTTAATCCGGCGTACGCTTTGTCAATTTACGCTGCAAAGAACGACGGTGAATTCCCAATAGGCGGGCGGCCTCGGAAATATTGCCCGAACAGTCCGACAGCACGCGATGGATTATTTCCCACTCAGACCTTGCCAAGCTGAGCGGCTGGTAATCGAGCTTCACTTCGGCAAAAACAGGCCGCTCGGCCCGAGCAAATGCTGCAAGAATATCCTCGACATCGGCTGGTTTGGTGACGTAATTATCTGCACCGAGCCGCATCGCATCAACCGCCGTAGCGATGCTTCCGAAACCCGTCAGGACTACAACTCTTGTTGCAGGGTCGATGCGTTTTAGCTCCTGTAACAGCTCAAGTCCTGAGCGACCGGGCATGCGTAAATCGACCGTCGCCATTTCCGGAGAATCGAGTCTGGCCAGTTCAACCGCCTCGTCGAAACAATTTGCGGTTCGCACAGAGAATCCCCGGCGTTCGAGAGACCGTGCCAACTGGCTGCACAGCACTTGATTGTCATCCACAACAAGTACGCTGGGACCATCGTCGTTCGTCATGCGTCTGTCGACTCCTCGGAAGTCGCTACAGTCGCGGTCACATGACGTAGATCGGTGAGCTTTGTTGGACCCGATGCTTCCAAGCGTCCCGCATCCGTCGAGGTCGCAGTAAGCGGTAGGGTCACGTTGACGGTCGTGCGGGTCGCCACTTGGGACTTGATGGTCATCGTGCCTTGCAGGCGGTCGATCACGCGACGGGCAAGAAATAGACCCAACCCCATGCCGGCACCAGGCTCCTTGGTAGTAAAAAACGGCTCCCCCACTCGCTGCAACACCTCCTCTGTCATGCCAGGTCCGTGGTCCGTGACCGATATTTGCCAATTGTCTGCAATTTGCAGTGTGTCAAGTTGGATGCGAGCAGGAGCAGGAGCCGCTTGTAACGCATTCTGAACAATGGCACGCAATGCCTGCGACAGTGCGAGTCTTGGAATGCGGATCACGCGTTGAGCAAGCCGCGGCTCAATGTCAAGGTCGGTACGATCCACGGCAGCCATGTCGCTAATTACCCACTCCAGAAAGTTCTGCGGCGTCGTACATTCCCACTCTTCGGCAACGCATTCCCCCGCCCCAACAGTCATCGAGTCAAGGATTCTACGACAAAGTGCGACCTGACTTCGAATTAGCTGGATGTCTTGCAGACTTTCTGAAGCCTTCCGTCCTAGCTCTAAATCCTTAGCGAGAACTGCAATGGTGGACAGGGGGGACGCCAATTCGTGAGCGGCACCTGCGGCCAACGTGGCTAGTGACTCGAATTTGTCACTCTCTGCCTTCCGCCGGCGGGCTTCATCCAATTCAGCGTCGCGGCGAGCCAATTCTCCAGCTATTCGCGTGATGAAGTACACGATGAATGTGGCCGCACCGCCAAACGCCAGCAGACTCCCTTGCAGGTGCAAGCTCATTGGTCCAGGAGCAGTGCGAGTCCCGTGATGCATCGCGTGCTCGTGATCGGCCCCATGTTCGAGTTCGGGAATCGACACATGCACGAAAAACAACAGAGCGAAGCACAGGAAAGCAGCCGCGTCCAAACCCCACGCCCAACGTGCGGGCAAGAGTGCCGCGGCCAGGGCGATGTTGACCAAATAAAACACCGTGAACGGATTTGAAGCTCCGCCGGACAAGTACAGCAACATCGTCAGAAGCAGATTGTCCAACATCAACAGCGAACCAAAGATGCGTTCTCCTTGCCCGGCCCATTGTGGCCAAGCGTGCGAGTGAGTCCGAATCCAGACGCCGAGCGCGACGTTACTTGCTGCGGCAATGCCGATTACGAGCAGCATCTTCAGCAGGGGAAGGTCGATGCGCATCCAGCGGCTGACAACCAAAATCGTCGTCAACTGACCGATGATTGCAGCCCAGCGCAGCTTGCGAAGCCACGCTAGGTTGATCCTCGGTCGTTCAACGTGTTGGTAATTCATCGTCGTTACCACGGCATCGAGTTTTTCTGGTGCTGATTGAGCACTGCCTTGGACACTCATTGTCATGCTATTCGCCAACCGCCGCCATTATGCAAATCGATAGCGGTAATTGAAGCGGCCCAAAGCGCGGGTGCGACAATTTGCCGCATTGCAACCTGAGTTGCCCCAGCTAAGTTTGACACCATTGAGGAGCTTTACGAATCGTTCGCTGCCATGCGAAGTCGCTTGAAACTGACGGTCCGCTAAGTAGTCCTCTCTCCCGCCTTACCTTGCGGCCTATGACCGGCCGTATACGACTGATCGATTCCGGCTGGCTCGAACAGGTGCCTGGGCCAACCTATAGCGCGATTGATTTCGACGACTTCCGAGTCGCTGCGGTCCTGCCCTCCAATTCCGCATTTTATCTGGCCAATGGAACACACCACGATGATGCCCAACGCAAAGGTCCCAAGTCGCTCGCAACAGTTCAGCCGATCATCGGTAGCCTCCGCCGTGCAAATTCTGACCGGCTTGATTGGCGTCGTGGGGTTTGCAATCGAATCCTCGGCACAAACCTATACCGACGCACATACGATGGAGAATGTGACCAACCTCAATGGCGATCCGACGTTCAATCCTTCTCCGTTGAATTCCACCCATCCGATTTACTACACCGGCGTTGTCCTCAACAATCCCGGCCAAATGCTGAACACCACGGCAAACCTGAATTCGATCCCCTTCAATCTGGGCGGCCAATGGCAAACGTTTGTGCAAACGGTCGATACCAATAACACAGGTGATTTCGGCGGCGTGGCGCTCTATGCCGCTCAGAATTACGGCAATATCCCCGACACTGGATTCGATCCTAGTCGGAGTTACGCAAACAGCGATTGGACTGCGAACGTCGCCCGCTTGAATAGCTATCCGCTGAATACGGCCCCGAGTTCGCCGTATCCCGCCTTGCCTTCCGCCGGCTATCAGTTGCAGGCCGGCGATTTGGTTGAGGTGATAACCGGGGGTGGTTTGTTTTTCGGAGGAAAGTGGAACATCAACGAAGAACACTTTCCATCGAACGGACCGAACGGAACCACGATTCATGAATTCAATGTGGTCTACCTCGGGCACCCGGGTCTGCCGACTCCCATTTCGCTGTCGCTCTCGCAGTTTGCCTCGTACACCAACACTGACCCTGTACTGGGGCCTAGTCCGCTCATCAACAACACCAATACTGCCGATCCGACCAATCCAGAGCATTATCAAGGCGACTACGTCAATTTGCAGCACGTGCGGCTCGTAACGCCCAACGATCCGGGTTGGGTTTCTGGCGCAGGTGGCGGAGGATTCCACGGCGTGCTGGTTACTGACGGCACGCGCGAATTCATGCTCGATCTGGGCATCAACGCCGGCTTCACTCCCGCAACAGCGCCGCAAGGGTGGTTCAACGCGATCGGCATTTTCGACCAAGAATCACCGCCAGCAGCGGGGCCATATTACGGCAATTACCTGATGTTCGTGATGAGTCCGAGCGACATTATTCTTGAGGCGCCGGAGCCGTCGAGTTGTGTGCTCGCTGCCATCGGACTCGTCAGCGCTCTGATCTGGAGAATTCGCAAGCGACGCGTCGGAGTAACCGCGTGAAACGCGCACGGACGGGCTTTACGCTCGTGGAACTGCTGGTCGTCCTTGCGATCATCGGCATCCTCGTGGCGTTACTACTGCCGGCTGTCCAAGCAGCACGCGAGTCTGCCCGGCGGTCGCAGTGCAGCAACAATCTAAAGCAGATTGGCTTGGCCATTCTCAATTACGCCAGTGCCCGCAGTACCCTTCCGCCGGGCAACATCACTTTGTCCGCGGGTATCTGCCACGGCGATGGAATTGGCGGCGTCACCTTTCCGTCGCAGGACGGAACGAATTGGCTGATCTCGATCCTGCCGTTCGTGGAAGAGACGGAGCTCTATACTGCCTACTCTTTCAAAGTATTCAACGAAGATGCGCTCAATCATGACGTACGAAACACCTCGGTCGCGGCGTATCTGTGCCCGAGCGACCTGGCGACCAATGTGCCGCAGGTACCCGCGACAGGCCCCGGCGGCAGCTTTGCCTTGCAGTTGACTTACATGCCAGGTTCATACCGCGCGATGTCGGGACGGAGCGACGCAGTCGATTTCTTGGACTCGGGCGACAGCAACGGATATGAACCGATCTGGCGTGGACCGATTCACACCATCGGCATCTGGGGCTACCGCACCGAGCGGTGGAAAGATATTTCGGACGGCACTAGCAAAACGCTAATGGCGGGCGAGAGCACTACATTGACCGGAGCGGACCATCGCACGCTGTGGGCATATTCTTACGCGTACTACAGTCTATCGGCCGCTACACCGCAGTCCCGCATTCGGAGCGGCGATTACAATCGATGCGTCAGCATCGGCGGCCCGGGCGGAAGCCTCCCTTGCCAACGCGGCTGGGGCGGCAATCATGGTGATGGCCAGAATTTCGTCCTCTGCGACGGATCGGTGGCATTTGTCGCAAACGACCTTGATCCGGAGCTCTTCGCAGAATTGGCGACCATAGCTGGCGGTGAATCCGTCGCACTACCTTAATGGGTACGCTGGTCACGACATCGACCTCGGTACGCAAATGGTCGCCAGCCCAGAGAGGTGCTTACGAGCCGTTGGTCATGTATGCGTGACCGCTTGACGGTCACTTTGATCGCGAAAAATATCGGCACCTCGCCTGATTGGCGACCGCGTGCTTTCGGGCTTCGCGTCCGCTTCGGTCCCGCTTTTGCGGTGACTTCCCCTTCCGCCCACTGGTGCTGCGGCCTTCGGTCCGCCCATCGTCGCCATAGGCGACTGAGGCATTTCTTTCTCGGTTGATCGGGTTTAGGGGGCACATCCCCCGAGCCGTCAAGGGTCGGGGCCACGCTGCCGCGCCAGGCGACCTCCCGATCTTCCGCGCTCCCTTTGGTCGCTTGTGCAGACCGGTGCCCTCCTCGCGCTGGCAGCCCTTGACCGCTCTCCCCCTTGGCTTTGCGGACTTCGTCCCCCTTCCGCCGGAAAACGCGAGCGCGTTTCGCGTAAGGGGAGATTTCCAATTCAAAGGGAGGACGAGTCATGGCTACCGCTACCAGTCGCACCGATGTTTACACCCGCGTCACTTCGCACATCGTCGAAGAGCTTGAGCGAGGCACCCGGCCTTGGCTCAAGCCCTGGAACGCCGAGCACGCCGCCGGCCGGATCACCAGGCCACTGCGGCACAACGGCCAGAAATATTCCGGCATCAACATCATCACGCTTTGGATGTCGGCCGAGATGTCCGGATTTGTCTCACCATTCTGGCTGACTTTCAACCAAGCCAGAGACTTGGGGGCATTCGTCAAGAAGGGAGAGCACGGCTCGCCCGTGGTCTACGCCAGCACGTTCACCAAGAAGGACAAGAGCGAATCGGGCGACGAGATCGAGCAGGAGCACAGATTCCTGAAGGAGTACACGGTTTTCAACGCCGACCAGGTGGAGGGACTGCCGAGCTACTTCTACGAACTCGCCAAGGCGGTGCAGACCAAACCATTGCAACGCATCGAGCAGGCGGAACGGTTCTTCGCCAATACGAAGGCCGACATCCGCACCGGCGGAGACAAAGCCTTTTACGCCTGCGAACCCGACTACATCCGCATTCCCCGGCTGGAGTGCTTTCGCGATAGCGAATCGCACGCGGCGACGCTGGCCCACGAGCTTACGCACTGGACTCGAAACCCGAAGCGATTGAATCGGGAATTCGGCCGCAAGAAGTTTGGCGACGAAGGTTATGCCGTTGAGGAATTAGTAGCCGAGCTCTGCATCCGCGTTCCTTGTGTGCGGACCTCGCGATCACGCCCGAGGTGCGAGAAGACCACGCGAGCTATATCGCTTCGTGGCTCAAGGTTTTGAAAGACGACAAGCGGGCAATCTTCTCGGCCGCGTCGCACGCCTCAAAGGCGGTGGACTATCTGCACAGCTTGCAGCCCAAGCCCGCGGAATGACCTGGCAGCATGCCGCCCGCCGGGGCGATCCGGCGGGCTGTTCTTCCCATTTGCTTTTGAGGACGCCCACACATGGACCCGAATCAAACCTTTCTCGACATGTTCCACGCCATGCGAAACCAAGACCACCAGACTGCCCGATCGCTCGCCCTCGACCTGAAACGCTGGTTTGCCATCGGTGGATTTTATCCCTACCAGTACACGCCCGAGGCGATGGACGCCTACATCGCCAGCGTTCTGCGGCGAACGGTTTACCTGAACTGACCCAAGCCCCAATCAAGAAAGGCTCTTTCCATGTTCTACGTCATCTGCCCGACCTGCGAAGCACGTGTCGAGATTACCGCTTTGGCGTGCGGCCTGCATCGCACCGACCTCTACAACGTCATCGCATGCGACCAATGCGATACCGGCTTTGATTACGACGACGAAGACGTTCAGCAAGACGCCGAAGCCTGAGCGGAAATAAATCGCCGCCGGCCCTGATGGGCTGGCTTACTTGCGGCCCCAACAAACTGTCCAGGCAACACGCCGACACCAATCCAACACCACCCGAATTCCGATCATCCATCGTTTGCATTTTCTCGACACGGGGCTCACGTAGCCCCCGACAATTTGCTAGTTCCCGCTCCGTACTAGAGCCATCAACCATGTCCCCACGCCGCCCGAAACGCGAACCGGATGATTCGACGCGGCCGGCCGACATTCCGAAGGCGGAATGGGGACTGCTTTGTTCGCACCTAAAACTTGCACCTCGCAAGTGCGAAGCTTTAGGTCTGGCAGTTCAGGGCCTGACGAACAAGGAGATCGGCCGAAAGCTCGGCATCGACTGGCTGACGGCTCGTGGCTACGTCCACTCTTGCGAAGCCAAGCTTGGCGCGAGGAACCGAACCGCCTTGGGTTACAAGGCGACTCATTCTCCTTCGGCGCCTCACTGGACATTAGCACATCGTTCAAATGAACGAGTGCAAATGGACGAATATCCACGCTGCCGAGTCCGGGTTATCGTTTGAATCAATGCCGGTCGGTCGTTTTGAGACCTAATTGCCGGCGCCAAGCATCTGCGGGGGCGGGACCATTCGGCACGATGAAGGACGATACCGATCCGACAATTCCCCCGGTCTTCAGAGCTGACGAGTGGCGAAAGATCACCGGCAAATTCGCTTTGTCGAACCGGCAAGCGCAGATACTTGGGCTCGTAATGCAAAGCCACAAGGACCACGAGATCGTCGACTTGCTAAAAATCAGCCGATCTACGGTGCGAACGCACCTCATCGGCACAAAGGCTCGCCTATTGGCGACCGATCGCGTTGGGCTGGCGTATCAAGTGCTCGTCGCGTTTCGGGAAGTAGTCGAAGGCAAATAGCTCAGTTACGCCTGTTGGAGAAAGACTAATGAGTGCAGATCGGCAATCGCTGTGTGTCGTCTTTGATCTCACTCGCAGTCTCGCGCTCCACAGGAACTTCCCATGCTCCGAAATATTCTTCTCTCTTCCATTGCTTGCGCCTAACCATTGGTGCGGTGTCTCCAACTCATGCAGCGCCTATCGTCGTGCCTGGAGAAGCCAATCCGTGGCTGGCGGGCATGCCCAATGGTTCTATCGGCGGTGAGGGCTTAGACACCGCACCTGCACAGTCCCCCATTTCAGTCACCACAATACCGATCACGGCTGGCGAAACGCTTACGTTTTCGGCGAGCGGTAACGTGGCACACGGCGGTGTAGACACCGTGGGCAGCGGTCCCGATGGGGAGAGCATAATCACATCGCTGGCTGGCGGATCGGAGAACGGCATCGCCGAACTTAGTGTTCCGTTCGACTCCCTGATCGGGGTTTTTCTGGACAGCAGCCTCCCCAGCCTGTCTTCCCCGCCATCGGCACTCGATTTTTCCACCCCGGCCGAACGCGACTTTCTGGCATTGTCGCCGCAGTTGCGTCAGCCATTCTTTATTGGAGACGGGCAGACCTCGACGAGCGTTGTTCAGCGGTTCGTTGTGCCGGCTGGCGCGACGCGATTATTTCTCGGAACAATGGACGCATTTGGGTGGTTCGACAACACAGGACAGTTCCTCGTCACCGTATCCGCAGTCCCCGCACCAGAACCATCCTCGATCGCGCTTCTCGCCGTGGGCCTGTTTGGCTTGTTCGCTCTGCGTCGCCGCAAGGCATAGCTTCGACACCTCACCTTTGATTCACTCTAGCCGCTCCACGAAGGAGCGGTTTCTTTTTGCGAGCTAAATTCGCCAGACACCAACTGCAAGCCTCCAATGGCCGTGCTGTGGAGAAATGAACCTTGCCGCTGTAAAATTGTCCCCTTTAGGGGAGAGCCGACATGGCGGGAATGGCGTCAATCGAACAGAAGCGGCTTATCAAGCTGTATCTGGGCGTACAGGGAGGTTATCTTGCCGGGTCCATGTACGGGTTCTCTAGCATTTCCGTGCTTGAGGGCTTCTATATCGACTGCGGTCTCGACGTGGATCCACGCGAGCTCGAAGGGACTAATTGCGACAAGTTCGAGCAGATCCTCGCCAAGGCAGTTCCTGCGGTCCAAGCCGTAATTATCCGCGGCGTGCTCAAGAAATATCCGCCCGATCAAAAGGCGTGGAATACGCGGACGAAGGAACTGCACGACGAATTCTTGGCCATCGCCGCTCGCCTTGAGGGAGCTGCCCCGGTAGCCAGCCCCGAGCTTGTCTATTCGAGCGATTTTGTGAAGCAGGCTATCACCGATACTGAGAATCTCATCAAGTCATCTGGTGCCCCGAGTTGCGTCGACCGGATGCACGCGGCTTTGCACGGGCACCTGCGATACTTGTGCGACCAAGCGGGAATCAGCTTCAACGACAAGGCCACGATCAATGGTCTCTTTAATCTACTACGCCAACACCATCCGGCCTTCGCTGACACCGGCCACCGGGCACAGGACATTGCAACGATTTGCAAGGCAATTGGCATGGTTATGGACGCTTTACATCCGCTGAGAAACAATGCAAGCGCAGCCCATCCGAACGATCTACTTGACCAACCTGAAGCGATGCTCGTGGTCAACGCCGCACGAACAATCGTTACTTATCTTGATGCGAAACTGGCGACAGGGATCAACAAGTAACATTCCCCGAGCCGTTAGTGGACGGCCGAAATTCGCGGCCTGCGGTCGTTCGACGGAATGAATCGTCAGTGGACAGAATGAGTCCAGAATCGTTGCAAGAACCTGGAAAACCTGTAAAATTTGGAGAGTGGAAGTCGTTGTTTTCGCGGGAAATCGTCTTCGAGAGTTATCTTCGGGACGCAGAGGTCGCATGTTCAAATCATGTCGCCCCGACTGTTTTTCGAAGACGAGTCTTTGCTCACGCGGGGACGGCGTTTTTGCCCGGGCTGCGCGCGGAGCTATTTGCTCGAGAAGTTGTTCAAACGATGGCGCTCAACCACTCAGACTCTGCGGCACTTTTCTGCAAACCTCTTTCGCGGTTGGAGATAGTGCAGTTCAAATCCTGTTGTTTGTCTGACGCCCGCGACTTGCCGACCGACGTTTGAGCTGGCATGGCGGGCGTCGCTGGTTTGGTCGTCATATCATGCGGCTGACCCGCCCCCATTTCACCCGCGCCTCTGTTACGGTTTCGAAGCCTCAGAACAGCGATTACGGGCAACAATGTCAGGCTTGGAGCGCGAATTCCAGGCGACGCAAGCAGCTCGGTGACGGGATCGGTGCATGGACGGTTTTTTCGGCGACGACCAGGGTGTGCTCGACGCGCTCGAAAGCGCAGGAACGGTTCGGTTGCGTGGCGCAAGGCACGCCCGACACGGCGCTGCTCTATCATCTTGCCGCTGTGGCTGCGGTCCGACAGGGCGATCGTCGTCGCGCGAGTCGCTATCGGCGGCAGGCATTGTCGATGCTCGGTGGAGTCCTGGTTTCAGCGCCACTTCACCCCGTACACTCGCCTCAAGGCGAGAGATCGGCGAGCAGATCGGCGATAACGGCTTCCTCATGTACGGCGTAGCCGCCGCTTTCCATGTCCTGGCGAAGTTGTAGGTCCCAAGGAGTGTCGTGCACGGAACCGATCAATTGTCGGCCATGCGGCGCGGCGCGGTAGTGCTGCGCGTCGAAACGCCAAGACATGAACCGAAACCTTTGCCAAAGTCGGCGGCCAATCTGGACGCCACCCCAGTCGAAATCGCCATGGTAATGAAGTCCAAAGCCTTGGTTCTGGGCCGCCTGCAGAATCTGTTCGGCAGCCAGGTTGGGTTGCCCTTCGACGCAAACGAGCGGCCGGCAGAACGAGCCCCAGCGTTCGGCGGCGGCGGCCACGACGCTCGGGTTCTCGCATACATAAATCGAACCGCTTGAATCCTGCTGAAGTCGCCAATCTGGAGCTCGCCGCAGTTGCCGGAACGTAATACGACAGGGCTCTCCTCGCTCGCGGTGGATCGCGAGCACCCGGCCCAGTGGTGTGTCCGGACGAGCCGGCAGGTTGAGCACTAGCACAGTGGTGGAGAGTTCGTCAGGCACTACTCCCACGGCCAGCCAGGCGGCGCGCATGGCAGCCGACGAGCGCGGCGGCTCGTGGCCGGCAAAAGCGGCCGCCCCGCGCACTGCAAGCCGGCCGCAATCGCGATCGGCGTCGAGTGAGTGGCTGTCGCCGAAGGTGTCGGCTGCCAGTCGCGCGAGCGCGACCGGCGGATCGAGCGGCAAACGGGCCAGCACCGCGAAAACGCCTTCAAAAAGCGGCTTGGCCCCGGACGGATTGCCGGCAAACCGCCGACGGACCGTTCCCCGCGACCGCAAGTGGTCGATCCAACGACGCAGCGGCTCAGACTGGCCGCAGCGCCGCGATAAGTCCTGCCACAAGTCGCTCCAGGCAGTTTCTTCGGCGGCGCGGCGGCGGCGCTGATTTTCGATGGGGCCGCCGGCGGCCGACTCGACCAGGTGCTCGAGCGACGAGAAGCGGCCACAGCGGGTCGCCAGGGCTGTGAGCGCAGCCAAATCGATCGAAAGCGATTGTCCGGCGGTGCGGTAGTGTCCGGATCCCAACAAAGCGGCAAGGGCCTGCTGCTCTTCGACGCTCGGATTGGCAAGCCGCATTCGGCCTGCCAGCGATCGACCCCGGCGGAGACGATCGGCGAGTCGACCCAAGAGCCGCCGCAAGTCGGGCTGCCGAAAGCGCGCTGCCAGCGGATCGACGTCAGAATAATCGGCCATTTTGCCTGGAGTCGGTCGGAGGATCGGCGATTTCCGCGTCTGGGGACAATGACTTGCGACGGCTTGTGGCGTCGGAGCTTAGCGGACCGGCTTGCTTCTTTCCGTTCCACACGAAAACGTCGTTGACGACGACCGGAACGTCGGGCACCCGCGACAGCCGGCAGATAGACAAGGCCGGCACGCAAGGGTAGCAGCCGCGTTCGTTTTCGCTGGTCATCACCACGTCCAGATCAAATGACACCAGCAGCTCCAGGCAACTGCCGCGATTGTCGGCGCTGATGCCCGCGAATGCCTCGTCGAGCAGGATGAACCGCGGCGCATGCCGATCGGCCGAGCTGTAGTAGGCCGCGGCCGCGGCCAGTTGCGGAACCGTCAGAGCCACGGCCTTTTCACCTCCGCTGCCGGTTCCATAGGTGCGGCGCAGTAGAGCGCGCCAAGGCTGATCGCTCGCGGCGCGGCGCTCGATGCGCAGCTCGTGCCAACGACGGTAATCCAGCGCGGCCAGCAGTTGGTCGTGGCGCGAGGAGGAGGAGCCATCGCGGGTGCGCTCGTTTTGGATCTGGCGCTGCAGGAAGCGAATCAGCGCTTCCCGCTCGCCCGCCGACCAGGTTTCTTGCATGCGCATCAGGATATCGCGTGCGGCTTTAAGCTCCTCCGAGGCATCGGCCGACAGTTCCCAGCGAAAGCGCATTTGCATCCCGGTGCTCATCGGCCGGCGCGACACTTCGTGGTTCATGCGTTCCACGAGTTCGCGGGCCTGCTGCATCCGGCGGTGCAATTCGGAACCCACTTCGCCCAACAGAAAGTCCTCCAGCACGCGGCGTTCCTTCTCGCTCAACACCCGTTCGTGCTCTTGGACCTCAACCTCCAGTTGTGCCACCAACTGGTCGACGCGGACGATCGAACCGCGAAAGGGAATCAGCAACACCAGCAAGCCATCGCCGAGGAACTCCGGCTCCGGCGCGATGTTGTGAGCGGCGAGGTTGGCCCGGAGCTCCTCGTGCAAGCCGAGTAATCGGTTCTGCGACCGCAGCCATGGCTCATCATCGATCGGCGCGTCGCCGCTTGCCTTTTCGATCGCGCGCGCCGTTTCGATTCCCTGGGTCAATGTCCAGGGCAACTGCGGCGATTCGAGTGCCAGATCGGCCAGGTCGAGCAGTCCGCGGGCCGTCCGATGTTCGAGCGCTGCCGCCGCCTCGCGCCTGGCAGCGTCGAGCTGCTCCATGGTCTGGCTCAGTTGCTTTAGCTGGGACTCAAGCACCGCGGATTCGCTGACCAACTCCACCCTGTGTTCCCGGCAGACCTCCTGCCGTTTACGAAGCTCCGCGAGTTGGCCGCGATCCTCGGCCAGCCTTGCCGTGATCTCGGCCGCCGCGGCGCTATGCGTTTCCAGCAGCGCTTGGAATTCGCTTTGCTGACGGCGGGCTTCGATACGGCTGGCGTCGGCATCGCGTTTGGCAGACGCGTGCCGCTCGGCCGACCGGCTGTGTTCTTGGCGATCGTTGCCAAGCTGGTCGTGGGCGATCGAAAGCTGCGAAAGAGTGCTTTCAAGCAAGCGCAAGTCGGTGCCGAAGTGTTCGAGTCGCGATTGGAGCTGAACGCCGCGATCGACCCAGTTGGTCAGGCCGAAATCGGCCGCCACGCTATCGCGCTCTGAGACGAGTACGCCGAACCGATCGCGCTGGCCTCGCTCCATTTCGGCGGCGGCCCGGCGCCGGCGGTCAGCCTCGGCGGCGGCTTTTTCCAGCCCGGCCAAGCTCGACAGCTCCTCGCGCAACGTCTCCGACGTCGGGAAGTGCTGGCGCTCCTCGCCCAAGCGGCGGCAGCGCTCCAAGATTTGCCCGCGTTCGACTTCCTGGTACGCCCGCTCCCGTTCGACCGCCTCCAAATCCGCGCTGGCGGCGGCGATCCGCTCGGCGCAATATTCCGTGCGAGCACTCGCGCCGATGAACTGCCCGCGCTCTTTTTGCCAGCGTCCGGAAAGCGGTCCATTCTGCCAACGGCCAGAGCGGTCGACCCATACGTCGCCGCCGTCGAATCCGACGCCGATTCTGGCCAAAACCTCGCCAACGATTTCCGGAGTGAGCGGCGCATGGTCGGTGTCGGCGGCCGGCACGAGAACTCGGGCCAGTTGGCGCTCGAAGGCAAGCGGCGATCGATCCCTGGCCACGAGGATCGTATCCTCGCGCTGCGGGTCGTGCAGTCGGCCGTCGGGCTCCAGCCAGGCGTCGAGGAGTCCCGAAGCCTCGAGCGCGGCCTCCCAGCCGGCCCGTTCGTCGAGCGGCACGGACGCCGCGAAATCCACGAGCTTCCAAAGCGGGGCACCCGGCCGGCCTTGCCGCGCCGTGGTCGAGCGCGTCGGCGGAACCGGCGGCGGCAACTCCTCCGCGGCTCGCAATTCCGCCAGCCTGCGGGCCAGTTCCTCGCGCTGCAGGGCAAGCCGGTCAATTCGGGCTTGCGCGTTGGCGTCCTCCGTGGCCAATAGGTCGCGGCTGCGACGGTGGGTTGCCTCCAAAAGGGCCGTCAGGGGGTCGACCCCAATGGCGCTCTCGGCCCAGCCGAGCCAATCGGATTGCAACGTTTCGCGATCGCCGAGTCCGTCGCGCAACTCGGTCAATGCGTCGTACCAGGTTTCAATCTGCTGCCAAAGCGCCAAGCGGCTCTCTTCAGTCCGAGCGGCTTGGCGGGCGGCCTGCTCGGCGGCTTCGAAGTGATTGGCCTCGAGCAGCTGCGAGCGCTTTCTGGCTATCCTGCCATTGAGCCTGCTGCTCACGGACCTGGGCAGATTTCTCGTTCAACACGGCAACGTAGCGCTGCCAACGCGCCGCCTCGGTTCGCAGCCTTTCGAACTGCTCTCGATAATTCGCCGGCCGGAGTTCCTGCTGCCAATCGCGACTTGAGAACGGCCGCAACAGCTCCTCCTTGAGAGGCTCCGGGCCAAGGTCGCGGGATGATTCGACAGCCTGGTCGTGGAGGGTTTGGCCCAGAGCACCAATTTGCCGATCGTGCGCCGCGAGCCGATCTTGCGAACTGCCAAGCACGGCGAGCGCGCTGTTGCACGCTGCTTCCAGCTTCGAGGCGTTTGCTTCGGCGGCCGCCGCCCTGTCGCGTTTTTCGTCCAGTCGCGAAGCAGTCCGAGCTTCGTCGCTTTGTTCCAGCACGTGAATCCGCGATTCAAGGCCCTGGCACTCGGCGTTCAAGCCATTCGCAAGGGCATCGTTCTGTTGTTGCCGCTCCGTCAGTTGATCCAGCCTTTGTGCCCCTTCGCGCAGCTCCTTTCCGGCCGACTCAAAGCTGCTATTACTGGAACGAACGATTTGCGCGGACCGCCGCAACCCCATGCGAACATGCTGCCTATAGGGACGCAGAAAAGCTCGGCTCTTCTCAAAGGCATCCTGGGACGATTGGAGCCGGCAACGGTCGTCGTCCAGCGAACGGAAAGCCTCCGCAGCGTTGGCCATTAGGCCGGCTCCAAGCGGAGGCAGCGACTCGGTCAAGGCCGCTTGGAGCTGTTCCAAATCGAGTTTCTTGGCCAATTGCGGTTGCCGCAGGCAAAGCAACAGGTCGATCAAGCCATCGTAGCGGTCGGCCAGTCGAAACAGTTTGTCGTCGACGGCGCACCGATAATCTGCGGTCCGCTCGAAGCAAGTTCCGTGGTCCGCCAGGGCGTCGACGAGCTGACGCCTCGTAAGAGCGGTCTGCTGGGGCGTAACGAGCTCGAGATCGCGATCGATCCGCTGGTTGGTCATGAAGAACCAATGTTCGACGATCCCGCGGTCCTGGACGGCTCTCAGCCCGCAACCGAGCGTCAGGTATTGCGCTCCGGCAGAGTCATCGTGGCGTCCCAGTTCGAGCCAGGAATATCCCATCCGGTCGTGGTGCTCGCCCATCAGCAAGTTCCAGGCGACTTGCCGAGAGGTGTCCCGGTCGGGCTCCATGCGGTTGGGGTGCAAACTGCCATCGAGCAGAAAGGGTAACAAGAATGCTAGTACGCGACTCTTGCCCGTCGCGTTTGTGCCGCGGAGCAACAAACGCCCGTCGGCAAATGGGAATCGCTCGTCGTCGAACAGGTAAATGTTCAATAGTCCGGCCCGGAGCGGCTGCCAGCGCCGACGGTGTGGTTCGGGCAGTTCTCCCGCGAGAAGCGCCCGGCTCCATGCCGAGGGATCGACCGACAATCTCTCGGTATGCCCCGAAATCGGCGGGGATCCGCGCCGTCCGGCGGCGGCTCGCGCTCAAGGTTCATCGTTCGGCTCCCATAGCGAATCGAGCAATTGCCGGCAGCGGCCGGATTTCGCCGCGCCGGAGAGCCAGCAGCCCCAACGCTTCGAGGCGATAGATCACTTCACGCGCCAGGGCGTCACGGGCCGCTGGCTGGTCGATGCCGCGCCGCCACTGCGCGGCGTGCTCGGCGGTCAATTCGGCGAAGCGGCCATCGACATCCTCCCACGAAGCCGCCTGGCCCTGCCCCGACCGCAGGCGGGCGGCAAACCATTCGGCCATGAGCAGCGCGGCGTGCCCGCGCGTGCCGGCCTCGGGCATGCCGGTGTCGGTTGCGTCACCGTAAGGATCCAGCAGGGCAATTCCTTCCTGGCGGATCTCAGGGTCCAATCCGGTCGCCCGGACGATCTCGCCCAAGAGGTAGCCGCGTTGATTCGAGAGGTAGTCGCCTTGATGCTGGGTCAATTGGTCGAAATACAACACGGGCTCGTCCAACAGCCGGCGCACCAGCTGATGCCGCAACTGAATATTGCGGACCTCATCGGTGTCGGGGTGCTCGGTCTCGTGCAACGCGGCGAGCCGGTCTGCTGAAGGCAGGCCGGACAAGGTGCATGGAGGGCGACCCACGCACAACATCGCCGCGAGCATCGGTCGCTCGACCCGATATAGGGCGTCGCCGGTTCCTTCGATAAACTGCTGATCGTCACCGTCGTCGCGACCGAGGACGCCCATCGATTCGAGCAGCCGAATCACGCACACCAGGTCGCGGCGGCAGTGCTGACTGGTGAGGTCGAATTCAAATCCGCCGGCCTTCAGTCGTGGATCGCCGCCGGCCAACAACTGCGTGCGCTGGGCCAGCAATTCAAGCGTGGTCTGCCGATCCTCGTTTTCAAGCACAGCCAATACCAGGCACAACAGCGCATAACGAGATTTTGTGAACCGCAATTCGTTCGTCGGATCGACCGCCGGGCGCGTGCAGTCGTCCAAGCTGGTCGGCACCTTCCGCAGTCGCAACAAATCTGGTTGAACGACCAAAGTCCAACCGGCCATCCTCGCCAGCCAATCGCGCAATTCCGCGGCATGTCGACGGACTAGCCGAAACGCTTCCGCGTGCGGCTCGTTCGCGGGCAGGACCGGGTGCATCAGCAGCGTCCGCATCGCTCGCTGACGTTCTTCCGCCTCGCCCTGCCTCGTCGCCTTTCGCAGGCGGTCGCCAGCCGCCAGACGTTGGCGAGCGCCACGCCCAGGTCCGCAGCGGCCGCCCTGCCGTCGAGGTCGATATCCATTTGCTATCCAGTCAACGGGAAGAGACGAGTTAATCGCCGATTGCGTCGTCGGCCGAACTATCTTCGATGGCGATCCATAGGTCGTGAGCATGGAAATAGCCGGCCGGGGTTTCGACCGTTGCTTTCGCGCTCTCGGTGGCTCGATTTAAGCGGATCCGCAAAGAGCCGTCGTCGCTGAGCGCAGAGCCGGTCGGCTCTGATGCGGCCCGGTCCAAAAGGTCGATCAACAGCAGAAGCGCTTCGTGTTCGACGCGGCCAACTTCACTCAATCGTCGCCGTCCGATCTTCAACAGGGTAGCGCGGGCTTCCGACAGGCGCTCGCCTTCGGCATCGAGCTTGCACCGCGCTTCGGCGCGCAACGCTTGCCGGTCGATGATCCGCCGACTGGGAGCCGCGGCGGGCAGGCGTCCCTTTTGTCGCAATTGGGGGGAAATGTATACCGGCGGAGCTTCCAGCCAACTCGTCGTGGGCGGCACTTGTTGCTGATCGCGCTGGTCAAGCGTGGTCTGGTCGACTCGCAGATGCCGGCTCGGAGAGTTGCCGAACGCGGCCCGCCACAAACAATGGGCCTGACGATCGTCCGGAACGTCGACAAACCAGGCTGCCAACTCGACAAGATCGGCGCGGCGGTCGCTGTGCGTCGCCCGGCGATCATGCAGTTGGGACGCCAATGCCAACAAACGCGGTATGGCGCCACCGGCGGCTTGTCGCAGCTGTTGCACCTGAGCCATGCCCCCCGTGCCGACAAACCAGGGCCGCAAACCTTGCCAGCGATGCCGCCAATTGGCCGCCATCGCTTGCGTCAGGGCGTCGCGATCTCCCTCGCTCTTGACAAACGCGCCCGCCGCTTCCTGCTGGGCGGCCAGCGTCAAGAGTCCGGCGATCTTTGGTTGCACGTTCTCGATTCGTTCGGCGATCAAGCCCGCTTGGAGCGCACAATTCGGCCAGGAAGTCGCGCAGGTACTCAATCAATCGCTCTTTGTACTGAACGAAAGTTTCCAGATCGGCACCGCGGGCCTCGGTCTGCTCGTGCAGCCAGCGAAAGAAGGACTGGGCATGCGCCGTAAGCTGCTCGGCGTCGCCGGCAATCGATCGCAAAGAAGTCAGGATCTTGCCGGCGTCGGGCTGCGAATCTCGAGCAAGTTGGTCGAGCGCGGACAAATAGTCCTGAATGCGCCCGAGAGCCGCCGGTCTCGAGCGTGATCGGCCGGTCGAGCGATTCGAGGAACTCTTCGGCGGCCCTCTCGGCAGCCTCGCCGGCGGCGGTCAACTGATAGAGCAACCGTCGCCGCTGGAATTCTGCAATCGTGCTGACTTCGACCGGATCGCGATAGGATTGCAGATTGCCCCAATGCACCAGCGCGTCAAGCGCGACATCGACTTCGTCGCCGTGCGGATCGCCTCCGCCCAGCCCGCGCAGTCGTTCGACGACCTCGGCGGGGCGCAAGTGAAGCAGGAACTCTCCTCGGGCATCGCAGAAGACCTTCATGATGGCGCGGTACAGTCGCGACTTTTCGACCGTCAAGTACGTGAAGCATTCGAAGCGATCCTGCTCCGCGCAGGCGCTCGCACGTTTGGTATGTGGCCCATCAGTCATTCGATAGCCCAAGAAAATTATGCCTTGGTCGGCTCCCCGGACGGTTGCCTGGTACTGACGCCTCGGCCGTCCGGTACTCGAGCGCGAGCCCGGCGGGTCGCAGCGCCGGAACTCGCCGGATCGCCCCATGGCGCGTAATCGCCGGTCCAGGAAATTCATTATGCATGCACCGTTCCGGCAATTAAAGCGATTCATCGTGAGCCGGGGGCGGACACCGCGGACGACCGACCATTTCGCGCTGAAAAGGTGCTATGTCCGCCATTTTCTCGCATTTGGCGGAGCTTCACTCAAGTCGAAGCACCCGGCGGCATCTGCTCCCACAGGCCGTTTTCGTGCAGCCAGATCGAGTTCGCGTTACGGGCCAGGAACTCCTCAACGGGCAAACCGTCGATCAGGGGAGGGCGCGGAACCCGTTTTTGCTTGCCGCCAATGAAAACGGTCATGAACTTCCGCTTTCGCTCGCGCCGTGCTCGCTTCTCGGCGCCGGTGAGTTTACGCTTCGGTTTCGCCATATCGGCTTTCCCACTGTACGTTTGAGTTTGTATCCCGCAGGACGGCCCGTTGGTCCGCAGTAGGACGAATCCCGACGCCAGTCGGCAGCGCTCGCGTCAGCTACTCGCCGTGATGTTGCGGCGGGGACATGCCCACCCGCTTGATGACGCGCGGATAAGTAACGGTCCGGATCGCTTGCTCGATCCGATCCACCTGGACCTGATGATACCAGTCGTCGCCGAAATCGAACCAGTAGCCGAAAACACGGCCAGGGTTCAGATCGAGATCGTCCAGCCTGGCCGTGCGCGCGTCTGCCGATCTCATTTCGCTGTTGTCCAGAATCTGGAAGGCCGTAGTTGGGTCCGGCGGGATCAAAGGGGCGCTTGCCGAACTGGAACTCGTACGGATGCCGTTCCCAGCGATCGTAGGCCTTGAAGACGGCATCGTGCAGGTTTTCAAGCGTCTGGTCGCCGCGGATTTCAATGTCGCGGCGGCATTGTTTGTTGGCAAACTTCTTGCTGAGAGGTCCGCTTTGCAAGTAAATCGACAGAACGTACAAGTTCGCCGAGGCGACGAAGACGCCGCTATCATCGTGCCTGGCTGATCGGCTGGATGCGCTCGACTCCTGGTTGGCTTGCGGTTTCCCCACGGCGGAATCTCGTCCTCCGCGACCAGAATCTGAATCGCACGCGGCTGGCCCGGTTGGCGAAGAACCAATCCCTTCTTTTCCAGTGACCTCATCATCTGATTCACCGATGGCGGCGAGACGCACATGGCCGCGGCGATTTCCGATTCCGCGGGAGGACAGCCATGCAGGCTGGTGTAGGCGTGGATGAATGCCAGGTAGCGGCCTTGGGTGTGGGTGAAGTCGGCCACGACTTCCCTGCTAATGTGAACGTCCAACACAGCAACCGAATTCTATTTTGGATTCCGCGCGTGGCATTCAAACCTTCAGAGACTCGCTCAAATCGCAGACCTTCGCCAGGTGGCCGAGATCGGCATGATGAGCCTGGAGAGCCCGTTTGTACGAGGCCGTGGTCTTCGTGCAGACCAAAGTGAAGGGCCTGCCACCGCATCGGTGACGTGGGTCGTATCGAGCTGCCGACCGTCGATGACCTGGTGCAGGTGCTGCCGCCGGTTCTGGGCCAGCGGGAGTCGCAGCGTCTCTCGGTCCGGATCCTGGAGGAACCGGCTCAGCTCCTGGCAGTCGGCGCATTTGCAACCGGTGGCCGAAGCCCGCCGCCAATCAACCGGTTCGCGGGGCGGATCGGCGGCGCGAGCCTCCAGGGTCTGACGGACGGAAGCCAGCCAGCGGCTCAACGGCGCGGAAGGGCGCTTTGACGTTGCGCTTCAGCCACTGCGCCAAGCCGAGCAGCACCGGCACCTGAACCGTGGTAAGATCGAATGGCTTCGGCCGGTCGAGAACGTAGGCCACCAACCCCTCGAGCAGCGCGGACTCGTCGAGCACCAGGAACGACTGTACCAGCGGTGGCAGCAACTTGGCGGGATCAACGGCCGGGGCTTCCCAATGCCGCCGCGATCCATTGGGATTCCAGCGCTCCACGGCCGTCAGCATTTCCCCCGCCAATTCCGCACAGAGAGACTTGCGATCGGCATCCTTGTCCTTGCGCAGTGCGAAATCGGCCAGCAGCCGTGCGTGCCGTTCGAGGGTCTCGTTGGACGTGCCGGCCAGCAGGCTCCGCAGTTCGTCCTGGAACGTCAGCCAGCCGTGCTGTCGGCAGACGTCGCCGAGTTCCCGACCGGGGTCAGTCGACGCGTCCTTCGCCAACACTCCTCCGATATATGCCGCGACCAGCGCGGGCTCGGCTAACAGTTCCAACTGGGAGAGCAAGGAGGACTGACCTTTGTCGCCATCTTGAGCGCGATAATAGCGGTGCGCGAACTTCCGCTCCGGCCAGTTGGCGATGATTCGCTTCGCGAATTCGACACACGGCTGTTGGAGCGGACCTTGCTCTCTTTTCTTCGCCTGTTTCCATCGCTTGACCATCTGCGTCAGGCCGTCGACGGCCGCCTGCTCACCAGCTTCGCAGAGCACGTCGAAGCGGCACTCTGCCGGCCAAACCACGATCGCGGCCCGGTGATACCAGCGCTCCAGCGTCATGCCCGCATTGCCGGTGTAGCCTTCAAAGTCCTCTCGATCTGGTTCGCCCTCTGAGAGCGGCTGCTTGGCGAGGATTTCCTCGTCGTCCAGGGGAATCTCGCCGAAGGACAGCGGATTACCGTCCGCATCGCTGAAATGTTCGGCCGTCAGGCTGCTATCGAACAGTTCCCCCATTTCGTGTTCACTGCCGCTCTCGTCCTCGGAGTCGTCTTCCGATTCATCCTTGTAGCGCCCATAACTGCGCCGGCGGCCAAACCCGTAACCATTGTCTCCCGACGGCTCCGCCGAGCCGCTTTGCCAAAGGGTGACCAAGGCCAGCGACGCATCGCAGTCAGCCTCGCGGGCTGCGGCGAACAAGACATCGGACCTGGTCCGGTCGATTCCCTTGAGCGATTCGCGGGTCAACCCCGCCTGCGTATACTGGTGATCGAGGAGCACCGCCAACTTTAGCGGCGTTGCGTCGTCGCTTGAGCCAGAAGCCTGGCTGCTCCATTCGCGCAGCAGGGTGGCCGCCTTAGCGATGTACTCGCGGGTGGTGGGAGCGGTGAGGTTCCGTTTCGATTTTTGCTTCTCCAGCGTGAGGTTATACACCAGAGCAAGCCGGAACCCGCTGGTCACCGGCCGGATCTCATGCTCGCAATCGGCATAGAACGCGGCGAACTGTGTTTCGAATCGGCTCTGGGCTGCGAAATCGACGATCACCTCATGGCCTTCGTGCCGGACAACCAACGCCCCTCCCTCGTGGGCCGAGGGCAGCGCGATCACCAGCGTGGCGACCATCCGGTCGAGCTTTTCCCCATCCCGATGGGAAAGAAAAAAGCTCCCCGGCTCGTACAGCAGCAACTTGTAGAGATGGGCGGCGAGTTTCCGCTGCTCCAGCCCCAGGGCGGATTGCGCGGCACGAACGGCCTCGTCCACGACGCCCGGCCACTGAGGATTCCCTAGCGCGACTTGCTCGGCGTCGATTTCCCAAACCCGCCGGACGTCGGTATCGACCAGCGTCTGAGTCCCCTTGCCATACGGCGCCTGACGGGCTCGTTTCTTGAGCGCGGCCGCGTCCAACTTCCTCAGCGGCAAGGCGACCGCCCCTAGGCCAGCCACTTCCAGGCCAGGGATCACCGGCGACAAGCAACCACTCGTGCAAAACGTCCCGGGACGATCAATCTTCTTCAGGGCATCCAGAAGATGCTGCTGAACTTGCCACGTCACGTCCGAATCTCCCTGCCGGCCATGCCTCACAGCGAACGAGCCCACTGTTTATTTCCCGAAAGAGTCCGCCTGCGGCCCCACGGACCGTCGCGCGCGGATAAACGGCACCCAATATCGTATCCAGCGACGGCTCCGCTGCAACTCGGTGCGCCGCAGGAAGGACGACCACGTGACGGTTAACCTTGCTTCGACTGACCCTCATCCATCCGCCGCCACAGCCTGGCTTCCCGGCCGTTCAGGCTCTGCTGAAAAGTTCAATGGCCGTCCTGGCGCCCCCGCTATGTATGGAATCGGTTCGTTGCCGGCGTTGGCAGAAAACTGCATCTCGTTTGATTCCGGTTGGCGCCACGTACGAAACTAGGTCATTCGGACGACCGCCCAGCGATGGCATGAACGTTGATTAGTCTCTTGGTTGTCTCGAATTTGCAATTCCTCCAACAACGGGACATTGACCGAGATTATTGACTTGCGCATCGCTGACCGCCGCGGCGGTAAGGAAACAACGTGGTTCTCGCCCAACGTGGACCGGAGATAACCTCAGCGGACCGGCTGATGATCTCTATCGACCCGCGGCCAAAAGTCTGGAGCCGCGCGGCACGCGTCGACAAGCCGCAAGAAATGGCGGACCGCAACGTTGCACGTCGGAGGAACAAATCCGCTGTGTGCGGAGCTGCGGTCCGGCTACCTAGCCGGGACGACGCCCAGGGACGACGACGCACGCCATTACCAGTATTGTACTTAAGTGCTGTAACAGGCTGAGGAATCCGCAGCCGCGCTAACGGCAAAAAGTTCTATTGGTGTCCTGTCGCCCCGACTTTTGATAGCGGTGGCTCTTCGACGGCCGTCGATCAAGGGCCGCTGTTCGTTTGGAGTTCAGTATTTACGACGACAGTTCGGCTTGTGGAGACTTTTCAAACGAGTCGGGCCGAAACTGTCGAAGCAGTCCTCGACGCTCGTAACTCGCATTATGCAATGGAGTTGCTGAGTTCAAATCTTATCGCCAGTCTCGGCGGCGCCGGCGACAGACAGCGCGATTTGCAGGCCTGTCCCAGTCCGTATAGCCGCGGCGATATCTGGCCGTTAAATTCACAGGACCAGATTCGGGAATCGGCGACCGCAGGTCCGGCCTCGGTAGCCATCAGGTTGGCGAGCGCCTGGGCACTCGCTTATCTGCCAGGTCGCCCTGCCGCGCCGGATGGAGCTGGATTTGCCGTCGGACGGGCGATCAATGACACTTACGCTGCGGATTTCCCCAACCGGGCACCTCTTCGTCGAAGAGCACGAAGGCCAGCAGAGCGAGCCACTCGATACGGCGCGTGCGCGGCGCATCGCGAAAGCCTTTCGGACGTCGGCCGCCGCCGGATTGGTGCATCTGGCGACTGCTGAGCTGGAATCGCGGCTGCCGCCGGACTTGGCGTTCGCGCGGGAGTTTGCCGGCCAGTATCTGACTGAGCTGTGCCACTCACCGGACTTACAATCGAATGCCACTGCAGGCCTGGTCCCGCCCGACAACGATAAGCTGGCCGCGATTGCGCTGGCCGCTCCACCACTGCGAGGCGGCGAATATCTGAACGCCGATGCGCTCGCCGGCTTGTGGATCGAGCTGGACCAATGGGTACGGAATGAGGGCGCAAGTCATCCGGGCGGACTGGCTGAATATCTTCGCGAGAAAAATCCGCTCTGGCGGCAGGTCGGGCGGGTGACTTTTCATTTGGCCGAGAACAAACGCGATCATGAGTTCCCGTTTGCGTTTTTGGCGACTTACACCGGCCGCCTGTCGAGCGCCGGGCGGCCGCAACATAAACCCTTGGGGGAGGCGCTCAAGGAATACCTGGGCGACGAAAACCGTCCGGCATTGCTGTCGCTTTTGAGTCCGGTGGATCGAGCCGCGAAATGCAGCGCGCTGGCCAGCGAATTGGTCGAATCGGGCGATCTTTTCCGGCCGCAGCCCTGGACGCCGGCCCAGGCGTATCGCTTCTTGCAAGACATTCCGCGATTCGAAGAGAGCGGCCTACTGGTGCGGGTGCCCGACTGGTGGCGCGCCGGCCGCCCGCCGCGGCCGATCGTCAACGTGAGCGTGGGGGGACGGCAAGCCGGCATGCTAAGTGCGGACGCACTGCTCGATTTCTCGGTCGATGTGGTGCTGGAGGGGGAATCGCTCAGTGACAAAGAGCTCGAGCAATTGTTAAGATCCTCGGACGATCTGGTATGGCTCAAAGGGCGCTGGGTCGAAGTCGACCGCGCCAAATTGCGCGAGGCACTGGCGCATTGGAAGAAGATCGAGCGCGAAACGGGCGATGGCGGACTCACCTTCTTCGAAGGCATGCGGCTTCTTTCGGGCATCAGCCTGGAGGCGGTCGCGACCGCCCCGCCGGCGGGCACAGTCGACTGGACCGGCATCACGGCCGGACCCGCCCTGGAAGCAACGCTGCGAGAACTGCACGAAGCGCAGGTCGGCAGCAGCCGGCAGCCGGCCGGATTGCAGGCGACGTTACGGCCTTATCAACGGGTCGGTCTCGCCTGGCTGCGATTCGTGACCCGATTGGGGCTCGGGGCTTGCCTGGCCGATGACATGGGATTGGGCAAGACAATCCAAGTCATCGCACTTTTGCTGGAAATGAAGCACCGTCGTCGGCCGGGCGCTTCGATGCGGCCTTCGAGCCTGCTGGTTGTACCGGCATCGCTCGTGGCTAATTGGAAAAGTGAATTGGCCCGGTTCGCACCGTCGCTGAGAACGCTCGTGGTGCATCCGTCCGAGGCGCGAGTCGCCGATTCTGGCGCAACAACCCGCGGCAAAAACGCTGCCGGCCCGACCGGCAGCGACCTGGTCATCACCACCTACGGCATGCTGACGCGCACCGATTGGCTGCTGCGCGAGGACTGGCAATTGGTGATCGTCGATGAGGCTCAAAACATCAAGAACGCCGGCACACGTCAGGCCCAGGCGGCCAGGAAGCTCAAATCCATGGCGAGGGTCGCGCTCACGGGTACACCAGTCGAAAATCGACTCGGGGACCTGTGGTCGCTGTTTGATTTCTTGAACCCCGGTCTACTGGGCAGCGCTAAGGAATTCGCCGCGGTCACGAAGAAACTGGCGGCGCGCCCCCACGACCGGTTTGGTCCGCTGCGGAAATTAATCCAGCCGTACCTCCTGCGACGTTTGAAGACCGACAAACAAGTCATCTCCGACCTGCCCGACAAGATCGAGATGAAGGCCTATTGCCAACTCACCAAACGCCAGGCCGCCACCTACGAGCGGGCCGTGGCCGATCTGGCCAAAGCGCTCGATCGGTCCGAGGGGATCCAGCGGCGCGGCATCGTGCTGGCCACGCTCATGCGGCTCAAACAGATTTGCGACCATCCGGCGCTGGCACTGGGCGAGGGTGAGTACCCGGCCGCCCAGAGCGGAAAATTCGCCCGGCTAGCGGAAATCTGCAGCGAACTGGCCGAGCGGCAACAAAAGGCGCTGGTTTTTACTCAGTTTCGTGAAATGACTGCGCCCTGGCCGAGTTTCTGACCGACGTTTTCGGCCAACCCGGCTTGACACTGCATGGGCAAACCGCGGTCGGCAAGCGCAAGGAGCTGGTCGATGCGTTCAGTCGCGAGGAGGGACCGCCGTTTTTCGTGCTATCACTCAAGGCTGGCGGCGTGGGGCTGAATCTGACCGCCGCCTCGCACGTGATTCACTTCGACCGCTGGTGGAACCCGGCCGTGGAAAATCAAGCCACCGATCGTGCGTTCCGCATCGGCCAGCGTCAGAACGTCTTCGTTCACAAGTTCGTCTGTCGCGGTACAATTGAAGAGCGCATCGACGAGTTGATTGCCAGCAAGCAGGACTTGGCGCAGGAACTCGTCGAAGGTGGCACTGAACAGGCCTTGAGTGAAATGGACGACGAGCAACTGTTGCGGTTTGTCTCGCTCGACATTCGCCGGGCAGTAGCTTCCTGAAGGATTTTGTCGTCCGAGAGAAAGGAGTCTCGCCATGAACTTCTGGCGGTTCAAACCTTATGTCAGCGTGAGTCAGCGGCGGGCCAAGGCTAAACGCAAACTCACTCAGCTCGCAAAAAAAGGGCATATCGCCTGCCCTGTCGAAATCGAAGGTCGCGCGATTGCGACAACTTTTTGGGGCAAATCGTGGTGCGATCATTTAGAAGCTTATAGCGATTACGCCAACCGGCTGCCACGCGGGCGAACCTATGTCCGTAATGGTTCGGTGATCCATCTACAAATCGAAGGCGGCCGAGTTTCGGCACTTGTCAGTGGCACGGAAGTCTATGAAGTGGAGATTTCCGTTCAGCCGCTCAAGAAAGCCGCTTGGGAGCGCGTGCGGTCGCGGTGCGGAGGCCAAATCGGTTCGCTCGTAGAGCTTCTCCAAGGCCGGCTTTCTCAGGACGTGATGCGGGTCGTCACCCATCGGGACGAGGGCTTGTTTCCCAAGCCGAAAGAGATTTCGATGAAATGCACGTGCCCGGACTGGGCCGGCATGTGCAAACATATTGCCGCGACGCTTTTCGGAGTCGGCGCGCGGCTGGATCATCAACCTGAGCTGCTCTTCGTACTTCGCCAAGTGGATCATCGGAAATTGGTGGACGCCGTGGGGCAGATCGCCAAGCTCGGCAAAGCGAAGCAGCGAGGCGCCGAGAGAGAACTTGCCGCAGGCGACTTGGCCGAGATTTTCGGCATCGAGCTCGACGGGGCCGCGCCAACAAAGCTGCGTTCGGCTGCTGGGCCACGAAGACGCGATTCGCCGTCCCGCACACCGCGTGTGCCTGCAGCCGTCGTAACGCCAAAACCTATTCGGCGCAAGCGAGTCGTCAAGCGTCCAGGGCGTTCTGCCGGCGACACACCGACGGCTGGCGACGGCGAAATTGCTAGTGGCAGGGCGTCCCAGCGCAAGACAGCCCCGTCCCCGCCGGTCGCCGACTCGGCGCGGCCAAAGACCCCTCCCAAAGCGGCCAGAAAGCGCGTTCGACAAGGGAAAAAGCGTCTCATGCCCTGATGGCCACACCGATGGTAAGTCTAATTGCGGTCAAATATAAGTTCCGATCGGCAAGACCGGTGCGCTCTCGAGAAAAAGTTCTATTGGTGTCTTGTCGCCCCGACTTAGAGCCAATCCGAGAACCGCCGGGAGAAGGGGACAGCCCCATTTTGCTCCGAGGACTGCGCAAAATTGGGACAGTCCCCAGCGGTTCCCGGATAGGCTCTTAAAAAGCCCCTAGTTTTGTCAGGGGTATCGTCCGAAAGAATCGACGTGCCCTCCGGAGCCGGTGGACCGTTCAGCGGACGGAATACAGCCCCGCCCGGCTGCACCGGACGGGGCTCTGAAAGACCTTCCCTGGTCATGCAGTTCCAAAAGGGAGGGTCGCATCGGCGCGTATCGCGAAACCGTGGTTTCACCGGCAGACCGGCTGGTGGATGGCCTGGGTCGACGGCAAGAAGTTCAAACTTGCCGAGGGCAAAAAGAGCCGCAAGCCGGCTCAGGACCGTCTGGACGCGATCCGTTACGAAGCGGCTCATAACCCCTGTCCGGACCGCTCCTCGAATCAAGCCGAAGCATCGGTCATCGAACGCTATATAGAGGTCGTGTTCCCCCGTCTGGCCAAGGGGACGACCGCTTGTCGCACCGGTTATCTCCAGGACTTCGCCGCGCTGGTAACAGCGTGCGACGGCAACGTCCCGTCGAGCCAGGATTTGGGCGTCGACAATTGAAAAATCGACGGGAGTTATCGGTTCGGCAGATCTTTCTGAATCACAAAGTCGAAGCGGTTCTGGCCTACATTGACGACGATCGGTTCAATCGGTGTCGTTTCGGCATTGGAGTACGCACGCGGAATGACTGGCTCGTGGCCGCGGTAGGTCTTCCAAATCAGCAGCACCACCCGATACGTGCCGGGGATGATTCCGTCAGCCGGCTTGAAGGTCATCAGGTCGAACTTGCCGTCCGGCATTAGCTGGCCCGTCCCGGCGCGAGGAGAATATTTGTCCTTGTGCGGCGCCACGGGCTCCAGCCGCACTAAACCGTATTCTCCCTCGGGAACGGTGCCGTCTTCGTACTTGACGGTTCCACTGACCGGTTGCAAGTTGAACGGATTGCGCGTGCAGCCGCAGGCAAACAGCAGACAACCCAACACCACGACGAATGGCCGAATCGAGAATCGCATCGGACTGGTTTCCCCTTGTGGTGACCAGGAATAAACGAGTCGTCACCTTGCGGCAATCGAGTGGAAAGTGTCACGTTAGGCCCGGCTAGGGAGTAAAGTATACCTACGCTATGGACGCGTGGCGAGCAACCACGGGAGAGCGCCAGGAGAACCGCAAAGTCGAACGTAGGAGGCGACTGCGGATCGCCGATTGAAAGCGCCAAACGAGGGCAACTCGGCGATCCGCAGTCGCCTCGCACATCGGTTGCACATCCCCGAATGCGACTCTGCAGTTCTCCTGGGGAGAGCGCGAAACCTGTATTTCGCGCCGAGCGGCCTTTAGTGCATCGCGACCGGCCGCAGTTCGTTCTCGGCTGGTTCCCGCAGGTCGGCTGCGCTCTCGGACACGTGGTAACCGTGTTGCTCGAGCACCTCGCGAAGAAGGGAACAATACTGCCGGGCGTCGTCGCAACTCATCCGACTGATCTGATCGAGATGCCACACCAGGCTACCCCGGTCGGTCCGTCCTGGACCCGCGAGTGCCAACCGCTCTGTGCCGGGCACCAGCGCGATATCTTTGGGAAGCGCGCGGCAGATCAGATAATAGTCCACCAGCTTCAGGACACCCGGACAACTGCTGGTCTGGACCCAAGGGCCGGGCTCTTCTTGAGTGCCGAGGGCATTGACAATGGTCGCCAACGCCTCACGCGTGGGGTTGAACGCCCAGATGACGACTTGCTCTCCATTCACCCAGCAGCGTTGCATCCTGCCTCCTGGAGTCCATTCGGCTCGGCTTGATCAGCATCGCCGTGCCTTCGCTCGTCCGGCCGTGCAACAGTCGGGGTCGAGAAAAGACAGTGCTGACCCGCACATTTAGTGCAAGCTAGCATAGCCGCCGGCCCGGCTGCAATAGAATAAAAATCGAATTCGCGCGGATTCTTGATCGTTGCAACGCATTATCGAGCCGCTATTCGGGTTGGGGCGAGGTCTGCGGCCACTCGGAGACGGCCTGCGGCTGTCAGTCGAGCTCCGGCGGCACCCCGAGGTAGGTCCACGACCTTGAAATCGCGGACCAGGTCGTTCCACGAATCTAAACGACTGCCAACTTTCGGCGAGGTCTTTGCTTTGAGGCGGGAATGCGGCTTGTCATTCCGACTTGGGAGACCGCGCGTCCGGCGGCGTTGAGGGCGCCGCCGCCCTGAGCTGGTCGGAGATTAAGAATGCGACCAGGTCGTTGAAGTCGGCCGGCGCTAAGCTGATTCCAAAATTATCCGGCATCAGCGAACTGGTCGTTTTGCGCTGCTCGGCGATTTCGTCGGTTGCGATGGCGACTTCCTTGCCCGCGTTGTCGGAAACGATCGTCAGATCGCCGTCGGTTCGGCGAAACAATCCCGAGACGACCCGGCCGTCTTCGAGCGCGTAGACCGTGGTGCGGAAAACGGGATCTACATTGCGGTTGGGATCGAGCAGATCCTCGACGATTCGTTCGGCCCCTCGGTTGCCGATGCCGTCGAGTTGCGGCCCGACGATCGCCCCCTGTCCGCCGATCTGATGGCAGGCGGCGCAGTTCTTTACAAACAGCTCGCGGCCATGCTCGACCGATGCTTGCGCGGCAGAGAAATTGCGGCGCCGCTCGGCGATCAATTGTCCGCTGGCTGCGCTCAAAGGAGGCAGTCCGGCGGTCAGCGCCTCGATGCGCTGCGGCGCTTGCTCGGGCGCCGCCAGGCGTAGTTTTTCGGCCAGCGTGGCATTTTGCAGCAGCCGCGCCGGCGCGACGCCGCGTTCGACCAGCGCCAACAGCGTTTCCGCGGTGCCCGCCTGTTCGGAAAGTTTCAGGGCCAGGGTCAGCTGCAATCTTTCGGGAGCGCTGCGCATCAATTCTTCCAGCGCAAAGCGGGCCTCTTCGACATTTTCGTCGGCGATCGCACGGCACAGGCGATTCATGAGCGCCGCCGAGACCGACTCGTGCCCCAGGCTGGTGCAGAGCACGGCGAGTTCCGCCTGGGGATGTATGGCCACGAGCGCCAGCGCAGCGGCGGCGCGAGTTTTGGCGCTAATCGTGTCGTTGCCGACGATCTCTTTGAGCTTTCCAAGGCAACCGCTGAGCTTGAGCCGGCCGATCAAGGCGGAAGCCTGTTGCAGAACGGCATCGCTGTTGGAGTCGGGCACGCTCAGCAGCGCAGGCTCGAAACGCCCGACGGCGATCCAGGCGTAGAGACTCGAATCGACCCCGTCGATCACTTCCAAGCATGCGTTCTGGCCGACGTGCCGGCTCAAGTCCCAATGAACGGGCTGGGCAACGTCGTTGCGGGGGGCCAAGACTTCGGCCAACACTTCGCCGCTGGAGACCAACTTGAGGCGGACCCGGTTTTGCGGAATCGGCGGATCTTGAATCGGTCCCAAATGCCCGCACACGTAAAAACTGAGTGCGCCCGGCAGCGCGAAGGCCTTGGACTGCAAAACGCCCGTATATTGTTCGCCCAATGGCAGGCTGCTGAGAAAGAGAGCCGACTTGCCGTCGACCGTCGTGCGTTGCTCCGCAATCCAGTCGGTCGACCCTTTGGGTCCCGACGAATTCGCGTGCCAGCCCGCGTTGCCCGCGGTGGACACCGAGTCCAGCATTTTTTCGACCAACGCCTCTCCCCAGTCGACCAGGGATTGGGGTGGCTGCAAACCGCGGAGTTGAACGCCCCGTTCGATCGCGTTGAACAGAGCCGGGTTCGTCTCGGAGTCGTCGGCCGCTTTCTGGCGCACCAGGGCCACCAACACCGGCAAGTCCTGCGGCGCCGAATACCGCGCGGCGTGCTCGACTAGCGCCGGCCATTTCTGCGGCACGGGGGGCGTAACTTGCAAGTAAGTCAGCAAGCAACGGGCCGCCTCCTCGGTGTTTATGCCCGGCAGGACGTCGACGGCGATCGCCAACCGATCGGGCGCGGCCGACCGCAGCGCGCTGAGCCGATCGGCGGGAAGCAATTGATTTCGCAGCGCCATCCGAACGGCGTGTCGCAGGTGTATATCTTCGGCGGGCACGGCGGGCAGCAATTCCAGGAGCGGATCGACCGCGTCGAGCTCGGGGTGTTGCCCCGCGGCGTCGGCGGCCGCGCGGCGCACGAATCCATCAGGGTCGCGCAGTCCCTCGATCAGGGCCTGCGCCAATTCGGGGCTGAGCGGCCTGGTCTCCGACAACATGCGCTGGGCGTGGATGCGCACCAGCGGGTCCGGGTCGGAAGTCGCCGCCAACAGGTCGGCGGGCGTCAGCTTGCCCACGCGGAACAGGGCCCACAGGCCGTGAACCCGCGTCGTGGACGAGGCGCTCGATCTCGCGCCGCGCCGCGCAGCAAGGGTTCGGCCTCGGCCCCGATGCGGTCGCTCAACTCGTCGCTCGCCAGCCGCCGCACGATCAGATTGGCGTGTCCGAGCGCCGCGATGAGCTGTTCGGGACTGGCGGCCGAGAGATTGGGTGCCCGAGGGTGTCGCGGGGTGTCCGGGTCGTCGCCGGTATAAACGATTCGCCAAATCCGCCCGCGTTCCCGGTCGCGTCCTGGATGATCCAGCGGCACTTCGTAGTGGCCGATGATTCGATTATAAAAATCGGCAACGTACATCGCCCCGTCCGGACCGACTTGCAGATCCACCGGGCGAAACCAAGGATCGTCGGACGCGACAAAGTCGGGCTCTTCGCCGGCGCGCAGCGTGGAACCGACCGTCGCGATCGTGTCGCGGTTCACGCGGCTGGTCATCGCGTTGCCGGCAAACATGTTGCCGCGGTACGGGCGCGGGAAATTTTCGGCAGCGTACACGGTGGTGCCGGCGATTGCCGTTGAGCCGTGCGAGTGATTCATCACCGGCGGAACAAAACCCAGGCCGTCGTGGGGCTTGCCAAAACTCTCATAATAGCCGCCGCGCAACAGCAACATGATCGGCTTGGTGTGGCAATCGGCACTAAACAGATCACCGCGGGGATCGAACGTCATGCCAAACGGATTGACTTGCCCGAAGGTGAACGACTCGACCCGCGAACCATCCATTCGCATGCGATACGTATTGCCCCCCTCCATGCGGATGGCATGAGCGTCGCTGCCGGAGATCGTGTCGGCGTTGGCCCAGCCGTGACAGGCGTAGAGCCAGCCGTCGTAACCGCGCCGGAAGGCGTTTTGCATGCCGTGGGTGTCGCGACTGAAGTCGAACGGCCCGTACAAAATATGTCGCTGGTCCGCGTGGTCGTCCCCGTCGACATCCTCGAAGAAGTAGATATACGGAATGCTGTAGGCAATCGCTCCGCCGCGGCACGGATAGAGGCCGATCGGAATGTTGAGCCCTTCGGCAAAGGTCGTGATTTTATCGGCCCGGCCGTCGCCGTCGGTGTCTTCGAGAATCTTGATGGTGTCTTTGCCGGGCTTGTCCACGGGCGCGGCGAACGGATACTCCACCGAGCCGCTGACCCACAATCGGCCGCGGGCGTCGAAAGCCAGGTTAATTGGCTTTTGCAGATCCGGCTCGGCCGCAAACAACTGCATTTCGAAGCCCGGCGGAAGATGGAAGCTTTTTTGTTCCTGCTCGGGGGCCAGCGCTTCGGTGGTCCGGATGTTGGCGCTGAACGGATCGTCGGCGCTGCGCCGCCCCGGGGAGGGCCGTCGCCAGCAATCCGACGAGTAGCAAGCCCAGCCGCAGCCGTTTCGCTGGCTGCGGGAAAAGCGCCCCGCGGATGCTGTCGGTGGAGCAGTTGGACTGGCTTCGGCTCTGCATTTTCGTTTCCCCGGCGGAGGATCGGCTCATGGGGCAATTCTACACTGAATCGATCGCCAAATCTTCGGTCCGTTGCCGTCTGCGACAGATCCGTTTGCCCAGCAACCGCTAGCGATAGGTTGCGTGGCCGCCTTGTTGGCCGAACAAGCCGCATTTAGGATTGAAGATTCATTGGCTACATCTCATGTTTGGCCGAGAGTCCTGGTCGCGCTTTTTTAGGCGGCGCAATTCTGGCGAAGGACGCGATGAATATCAAGTCGAGCCTCACGGCCAGTGCCGACCTGGCCTGGCTGTCGGAAGTCAGCGAGGCAGGCCCGAGGCTGACGCCGCAGTCGCCGATCTCGGTGCGGCACTTCGTGATTCACTCGGGCTCGGCCCTGGCGCATCCCGAGTGCCACCCATATTGCGAGTTGGGTCAGCACTCGAGCGGCAACGGCACTGAGTATATCGAACGCGAACAGGCGATTCGCCAGGCCGGCGACCTATTCATCGCGGGCCCCGGCGTGCCGCATTGGTTCACCGTGAATCGGTATCCGCTGAAGGGCACCGCGATCTACTTTCTGCCGAGCGTGCTGTGCGAACTGGGTCCGCATTACGACGGGCTGCACATCCTGCGCCGCTTCACGGCCAGGCAAGGTCTGGCCACGCGCCTGGTGCGTCCGCCGGCGGCCATGCGCAAACGCTTTGCGGCCGGCTTTGCCACGATCCGCCGCGAGTTTGCCCACAAGCCGCTGGGGCATGAAATCCGCTTGCGAACCGCGCTGATGGAGATGCTCGTCGACCTGGTGCGCTGGGAACGCCGCAGCGGCAAGGAGCCGGCCAGTTTCGATTCGGCCCCTAAATGGCAATCGGTGAACCAGGCCCTGCACTATCTGCGAGAGCACTTCGCCGAGCCGGTCTATGCGCGGGACGTGGCCCGCGAGCTGGGCGTCAGCGAGTCGCGTCTGAAGGTTTTGTTTCGCGAGACCTTGGGCGTTCCCTGGTCGCGTTATGTGCAGGGTTATCGGATCCAACAGGCTGTGGCCTTACTGAGCAGTTCGCAGTGCAACGTCACGCAGGCGGCGCTGGCCGTGGGTTTCGAAAGTCTCAGCCATTTCAACGCCACGTTCCGCGCCTTCATGGGCGTGTCGCCGAGCACCTATCTCAGGCAGCAGCCCAAAACAGCACGCCGCTAGCCGAAAACCGGTGGCGAGTGGCTGCCGACTGTTCGTAGCATTAGATTAGCTGTCCACTGGCGGGAGGATCTTTCATGGCCAAGATGCGCGGTCCGGCGGTGTTCCTGGCGCAGTTCGTGCGCGACCAGGCGCCCTATAACACGCTCCAGGGTTTGGCAAAGTGGTTCTCGCAGTTGGGCTACAAAGGATTGCAAATTCCCGCCTGGGATCGCCGCTTGATCGACCTGGACCGCGCGGCCGAGTCAAAAACCTACTGCGACGAGTATCGCGGCCAGTTGGCGGAAATGGGACTCGAGCCGACCGAGGTGGCCGGCTACTTGCAGGGTCAGGTGTTGGCCGTGCATCCGGCCTACGAGTTGATGTTCGAGGGGTTCCATCCGCCGGGCCTGCGCGGCGAGGCGCGCACCGCTTGGGCCACCGCGGAATTGAAAAAGTGCATCGCCGCTTCGGTGCATCTGGGCACCCGCAACATTCCGGTGCTGTCCGGAGGACTGGCCTGGCATCTGATGTATCCCTGGCCGCAAAGGCCGACCGGCATCGTCGAAGAAGCGATGCGGGAGCTTGCCCGGCGCTGGCGACCGCTGCTCGACTTGGCGCGCGAAAAGGGTTGCCAGTTCGGCTATGAATTGCACCCGGGCTCCGACATTTTCGACGGCGCGACGTATGAGATGTTTTTGGACCATACGGACAACCATGCGGCCGCGTGCATCAATTACGATCCGAGCCATTTCCTGCTGCAACAACTCGACTATTGCGCGTTCATCGAGCTGTACGGCCCACGGATCAGCGGCTTTCATGTCAAGGATGCCGAATTTCGACCCAGCGGACGCGTCGGCGTGTACGGCGGCTATCAGCCTTGGGCCCAGCGCGCCGGGCGGTTTCGCTCGCTCGGCGACGGACAGGTGGATTTCAAGCGGGTCTTCACGCTGCTCGCCCAAGCCGGTTACGACGGTTGGGCCGTGGTCGAATGGGAGTGCTGCATCAAGAGCCCCGAACAGGGGGCTGCGGAGGGAGCGCCGTTCGTGGCCAGCCACATCATCGAAACCACCACGGTGGCCTTCGACGATTTCGCCGGCGGCAGCGCCGAACAGCAGCGCAATCGTCAAATTCTCGGACTGGACTGACCGCAGGAGCATTTCATGGAAAGCTGGCAGCGCAAATTGCGATTGGGAATGGTGGGGGGCGGGCCAGGCGCCTTTATCGGCGGCGTGCATCGCCTGTGCGCCGCGCTGGACGGGCAGATCGAGCTGGTGGCCGGCTGCTTTTCGCAGAACGTCGAGGGGACGCGCCAGACCGGCGCACAACTGTATCTCGATCCGCGGCGTTGTTATGCAACCTATCAAGAGATGGCCGCGGCCGAGGCGGCATTGCCTGCCGAGCAGCGGATCGACCTGGTCAGCATCGTCACGCCGAACGCCGCGCACTACCCGGTTGCCAAAGCGTTTCTCGAAGCCGGCTTCCACGTGGTGTGCGACAAGCCGATGACCCGCACGCTGCAAGAGGCGCAGCAACTGGTCGGGCTGGTCGAGAAAACAAAGCTCGTGTTCGCGGTCACGCACAATTATACCGGCCATCCGCTGGTGCGCCACGCCCGGCACCTGTTCCGCAGCGGACAGATGGGGCAGGTCCGCAAGGTGATCGTCGAGTATTTGCAGGACTTTCTGATGGTGCCGCACGAGAAGCTGGGGCAGAAACAAGCGGCCTGGCGCGTCGATCCGGCACAAGCCGGCATCGGCGGAACCCTGGGAGACGTCGGCACGCATTGCGTGAATCTGCTGGAGTACGTCACCGGCGACCCGATTCAACAATTGTGCGCCGACAAAAGCACCTTCCTGCCCGATCGCACGCTCGACGAGGATGTGAACGCCCTGTTGCGTTTTCGATCGGGGGGCAAAGGCGTGCTCTCGATCAGCCAGGTTTGCACCGGCGAGGAGAACGGCCTGACGCTGCGCGTCTATGCCGAGCGGGGTGCGATCCGCTGGGCTCAAGAAAATCCGAACTACCTGGAGCTCTATCGCTATGGTGAGCCGCGCCAGACGCTGACCCGTGGGCAGGGCTATTTGTCGGACGCCGCCAAGGCCTGCACGCGCATTCCCACGGGTCATCCGGAAGGATATTTGGAAGCCTTCGCCACGATTTATTGCGACGTGGTGCGGGCGGTGCGGCGTTACATCGAAGGTCGGCCGCTACGGACCGAGGAGTACGACTTCCCCACGGTGTACGACGGTTTGCGGGGCATGCAGTTTATTTACGGCGCGGTCGAGTCGTGCAAGCACGACTCGCGCTGGGTGGAACTATGACGCTCGGGATTTTCCATGCCGCTTAAGCAATGCAAGACCGCATTGGTGACCGGCGCCAGCAAGGGCGTGGGCCGGGGGATTGCGCTCGGCCTGGCCGCCGCCGGCTGGGACGTGATCGTCAACTACCATCGCGACGAAAGCGGAGCGACGGCCACCAGCGCAGACATCCGCGCCGCAGGGGCGCCAAAGTTGGGCGATGCAGGCCGACGTCGGCGACGGCGAGCAGGTGCGCGGCATGTTTGCGCAAATCCGGCAGCAAATCGGCCGGCTCGATCTGCTGGTCAACAATGCCGGCGTGCAAACCTGGTCGCCGCTGCTGACGCTCAGCGAGCAGGATTGGGATCGCACGATCCGCACGAATCTCAAAGGCTGCTTCCTGTGCCTGCAGCAGGCCGGGCTGATGATGCAGAGCGCGGGCGCCGGCGGCTCGATCGTGAATATCGGCTCGGGCGCGAACAAGGCGCCGCTGCCCAACTTGGGCGATTATTGTGCGTCCAAGGGGGGCATCGAATGCCTGACCCAAGTCGCGGCCGTCGAACTTGGCCCGCTGGGGATTCGGGTCAATTGCGTGGCGCCGGGCACCATCGAGATCGAACGCACGCGCCGCGAGGCGCCCGATTATGCAAACACCTGGGCACCGCTGACCCCCTTGCGGCAGATCGGCCAGGCGAGCGACGTGGCCGACGCGGTCGTCTTTCTGGCCAGCCCCGCGGCGCGCCACATCACGGCTCAAACGCTCTACGTCGATGGCGGACTGTGGTCGCAGGTACCGTGGCCGTATGCCACGGGGCACAGCGGTTCACCGCCGCATCCGGATCCATGAGGTAAAACCGATGAATACATCACGCCGTTCTCCCAGTGATCTTGAGGGCCACATCGCGCTGGTCACCGGCGGAGCGCAAGGATTGGGGTTGGGCATTGCCCAAACGCTGGCGCGCCGGGGTGCTCAGGTGGTACTTGGAGATCTCCAGCGGGAGCGGGCGGAAGCCACCGCCCAAACCTGCGCGACGAGGGATTGCACATGGAGGCCCTGGCGCTGAACATCGCCGACAGCGCCTCGGTCGATCGCTGCTTCGAGCAGATCGTCGCCGCGCACGGCCGACTCGATATTCTGGTCAACAATGCCGGGGTCGGTCAAAATGTCGCCGCAGTTTCGGCCCTGAGCGATCAAGAGTGGCAACGCGTCATCAACGTCACACTGACGGGCACTTTTTATTGCTGCCGCGCCGCCGCGCGGATCATGGAGCGGCAGGAATCCGGCACGATCGTCAACATTGCCTCGATCAACGGCCAAAATCCGGCGGCATTGGTGGCGGCCTACAACGTGGCCAAAGCGGGCGTGATCAGCCTCACACGCAGCCTGGCGCTGGAACTGGCCGCTTACTCAGTCCGCGTCAACGCGGTCAGCCCGGGCCCCGTCTATACCGAGTTCAATAAGACCGTCATGTCGCAGCGCTGCCGGAGCCTGGATTTGCCCGAGGAACAAATGATCGAGCGCGTCCGCAGTTCAATTCCGCTGGGCCGCTGGGGCCAGGCCGAGGATATCGCTAGCGCCGTGGCCTTTTTGTGCAGTCCCGAGGCAAGCCTGGATCACCGGAGAGGTGCTCCGCGTGAGCGGCGGACTGGAAGGCGTTGCGGCCGCGCCGGCCAAGCGTGTCCGATCATGACCGCAAACTCGGACATGCCCGTTATCGGCATTTGCGGCGCCGGACAAATGGGCGCGGCGATGGCCGCCTGTTTCCGTCGCAACGGCTATCGCGCGCTGGTCTGGCTGCGCGACGAGCAAAAACTTGCGGCGACTCGTGAAACCGTGTCGGGCCTGGAAAGCTGGCTCTCGGCCCATCTGGGGCCGCCTGCCACCGATCAAGGCAGCGTGGAGCTGCTGACCGATTTGTCCAAGATCGACGCAGCGGCCGAGGTGATCGTGGACTGCATCGCCGAAAACATGGAACAGAAGGCAGGGCTGTTTCGCAACCTCGCGGCCGCTCGCCGCCGAGGATCGCTGTTTCTGACCACCACCAGCGGCCTGAGCATCACGCAGCTCGGCCGGCTCAGCGGCACGGGAAGCTCGCTGGTGGGCACTCATTTTTGGAATCCGCCGCACTTGATGCCCTTGGTCGAAGTGATTCGCGGCGACGATACCGATCAGCGGGCGATGGATCGCGCGGTGGCTGTGATCCAGTCGATCGGAAAAATCCCGGTCCGGGTGAATCGCGAGGTGCCCGGCTTTATCGGCAATCGCCTGCTGCACGCGATGTGGCGCGAGGCCATTTTCCTGGTGCAAAGCGGTGTCGCCTCGGCCGAAGACGTCGATCGTGTCGCACGACTGACCTTCGGCCTGCGCCTGGCCGCGGTCGGGCCGCTGGAGAACATGGATCTGGTGGGACTCGACCTGGTCGAGACGATCCACGATTACTTGCTAAGCAGTCTCGCCGATCAGCACGAGCCGCTGCCGCTGCTGCGATCGCACGTCGAGCGCGGCGAACTGGGCATGAAGAGCGGCCAGGGATTTTACGATTGGCGGCGGCGCAGGGCCCAGGAACTGATCGAGCGCCGCGATCGGCAGATCGTGGATCAACTGCGGTTACTCGAGGAATCCGGAGCACTATGAAGCCGATCGTGTTCGTTCCCGAACCCATCGCGAGCGGCGGAATCGATTTGCTCCGCGGTGAGTGCGATCTGATTGCGCCGTGGCTGGAAGGCGACGATGCGGACCGGGCCCGGCCGAGGGGGGTGCCACCCGGGGCCGACGCCGTGTTGGTGCGGCTGTTTCCCATCCGGGCTGAAGATTCGGCGGCCGCCGGCGGGCTGCGGGTGATCGCCAAGCATGGAGTGGGGGTCGACAACATCGACGTGGCCGCGGCCACGGCGCGGCGGATTCCGGTCGTGTTCACTCCCAACGCCAATACGGGCGCCGTGGTCGAGCACACGTTGGCGCTGATGTTGGCCCTGGCGCGCAACCTGCACCTTGCCGCCAGCGCCCTCGAGGCCGGCCGCTTTCAAGACCGCGGCAAGTTCGAGGGAGTGGAGCTGGCCGGCAAAACGCTGGGCGTGGTGGGGCTGGGCCGCGTCGGCAGCCGGGTTGCCGAGGCGGCCCGGCACGGTTTTGGCATGCAGGTTCGCGGCTACGATCCGCTGATTGCCGCGGCCGGCTATACCGGCATGCCCGGCTCGAAGCGTCGCTCGAAGCGCTCCTGGCCGCAGCCGATTTTCTGACCCTGCACATGCCGCTCACGCTCGAGACGCGCCATCTGCTCGATGCGCGGCGATTGCAATTGCTCCAGCCGACCTGCCGGATCATTAACACTTCGCGCGGGGGGATCATCGACGACGAGGCACTCGCGCAGGCGCTCGCCCAAGGACGCCTGGCCGGAGCGGCGCTCGATGTTTTCGACCAGGAACCACTGCCCAACGATCATCCGTTTCTGCATACCCCCAACATGCTGTTGACACCGCACATCGCGTCGTCGACAAAGGAGTCGCTCCAGCGCATGGCGCGCGACGCCGCGCAGGGCATCCTGGACGTGCTCGACGGCCGACGCGCCGCGCACGTGGTCAACCCCGAGGTTTGGGCATGAGCGGCTGGATCGACGTCACCCGCCCTTACGACGAGTTGCTGCCCACCTGGCCCGGCCGCGAAAGGCCGGCTCACCATTGGGAAATGAGCATTGCCGCCGGAGATCGGGCCAACGTCTCGTTCTGGCAGCTCAACGCCCACTCCGGCACGCACATGGATGCGCCGCTGCACTTCGTCGCTGGCGGCCTGCCGATCGACCGGATTCCGCCGGAGGTGTTCATCGGCCCCTGCCGGGTGGTGGAGTTGGACCGGCTGCCGGGCCGGGTGCTCGATGCCCAGGCCGCGCGGCAGTTGGTCGGTGTCGAGCGGTTGTTGGTCAAGACCGAATATTCTCGGCCGCAGCCCCCCGATCATTATCAGCCCCATCCAGGCTTGATGACCCTCGATGCGGCCCAATTGCTGCTCGCCGCCGGGCTGGTCCTGGTGGGCACCGATCGGCTGAGCGTCGACGATCCGTCGAGTGAAGACTGCCCGTTGCACTATTGCATTCTCGGTGCGGGCTGCGTGATTATCGAAGGCCTGTGGCTCGCGGCCATCGAGCCGGGCCAGTACGATCTGTGCGCCGCGCCGCTGCGGTTGACCGGCACCGAAGCCAGCCCGGTGCGGGCGCTGCTGAAACGCGGCGCCGCCGCGACGCCGGGGAAATGACCCG
The DNA here is from genome assembly GCA_963793635.1 of uncultured Planctomycetaceae bacterium. Classification (GTDB taxonomy): domain Bacteria; phylum Planctomycetota; class Planctomycetia; order Pirellulales; family PALSA-1355; genus CAWCAX01. Next base: position 857,139 of record CAWCAX010000002.1, on the reverse strand, counting down.
GTTGTGGCAGTGCCGCCTGTGTCGGTGGTCCTCAAGCCTTCGCACGGCGGCGCGATCGACGGGCGATCGCCAGCCCGGCGAGGCCGAGGCCCAGCAGTACGAAGCTGCCCGGCTCGGGAGCCGTCGCGGTGCCAAAAACGTCGATTTCGCGGACGAGGCTGCCGGAGTTATTGGGCGGCGTCAGGATGAACTGGATCGCTGTAACGCCTGTCGCAATGACGCTGCCATTGGTGAGCTCTGGCATCGTATCGGTCAGCTTCACCAGTGACGAGTCTCCAGGGCCGGCAATGCTTGGGCTATAGTTCTCCGACCACAATTGCACGAAGGTGCTCGGGTGTGCCGTGGTTTCGATGCTCATGGTCCATATTTGGTGTGAAAACGGCGGGTTGCTGCTCCAGCCATAAAACAGATTCGCCCCGGTCAGGTCGTAGCCTGGCGCGCTTCCGCCGACCCCGGTGTTCAGATTGAAAGTTAGCGTTATCGGGCCGCCGCCGCCGGGGGCGAAAGTGTTTCCAAAAAATAGATCATGGCTAAGATCGAGCTCGCCGTTCGATGCGGCGCCGTCGTGCGATCCAAGAACACTGCCGCCGTTTACAGCCCCTGCTGTTAACACCGCCGACGCTAGGCTCGTCTGGCCGGAGTTTATCAAGTCTGTCGATGAAATCTGCGAGTCGAAGGTCGACTGCGACGAGCTTGAAGCATCGGTCTCCATGATGCTGCCCCGGACTGTCCGGCCCGCGGCCAAAGACCCGATGGCCACGAGGGTGACAACCCACAACGACTTTTTGCTGTGCGAGTGATACATTTGCGTGCTCCTTGGTGAAAAACGGTGGAAAGAATTAAATCGAAATGCAACGAGAAGGACTTGTCGGAAACAGGCGTCAATTCGGTACGGTTACAGTCTCTCCTCCCTTGGACGTGCTCAGACTGCGCCACAGCGTGACGTCGATGTCGTCGGCAAGGAAACGCGCGCTGCCGTCGACGAGCGCCACGTTGACTCCGCCGGGGTGCCGGCTGCGCGCGGCCAGCATGAACATCGAGGGGGAAGTCCAGGGCTGGCAGGGGGGATTCGGAGGGTTGGGATCGCACCAGCCGTAGCTGGCCCAGAAGACGTCGGGCTGCGTGTCGTTGGGCCGCAGATAGGTCGTAAAGCATGCGGCGGGGGCCCAATAGATCAGCCCCCGTAGATCGCTGCGATGGCCCTGGATCACTTCACCGGCCAGAAACGTCTGCGAAGTTCCGTCTTGAATGTCCTTCAGGCGTTGAAGCTTGCCTTTGACGAACGGCGCTCCGTTAAAAATCACCCCGTTGTACGGGGATATTGGCGTGAGCACGCTCTCGTCGCCGCTCAGCGGCGTGTTGCCGCCATTGAGCGCGTAGTTGTGATAGGCCACTCGCATCCCGGAGCCGGGCCAGCCGTCCGTCGAGGGATCGTCGCTAGGGCAAGTCAGCGCCGGCAGGTGGTTGCTGGTGACGAGGGTCAGGTTCGGGTCGTTGGCGTACGTGGCGCCGTTGGCCAGCGCGTTGCCGAAATTTTGATACTGGCCGGCCATCGTCGCTTCTTCCATGAACGGAATCACGCTAACCGTCCAAGTGCCATACATCGAAGCCAGCGCCGAGTGATCGGGGTTGGTGGGGTCGGGCAGCGTCTTGTGGGCATCGGCAAAATTCTGCACGGCCAGGGCCAACTGGCGTAATTGGTTGGTACATTGCATGCGCCGTGCGGCCTCGCGCGGCTTGAACGGCCGGCAACAGCAGCGCGATCAAAAGACCGATGATCGCGATCACCACCAGCAGCTCGACGAGCGTAAAAGCCGCTGCCGAGCGCGGTGATGAGCGGCAACTGCCGATTGCATTGAACCGTTCATATTCACATTAGCCACATCCCCGGCTCAGCGCCGCCGACCCGGGCTCGGCATCTGGCGCTGAAACCTATTACCGCACCTTGAATATCCGCCGCTACGGATCAATCCTGAAATCGAACCGATTCACGGCGTCGGAATGGATCTCGACGAACTGGACGCTTTCTGAATTGAACGCCGCGGGAATGCGCTCGCGATTGGGTGGTTTGTACGCCTCCATCGTTTCGACCTGGGGCACCGCGGATAAATCGGGCGAACTGATCAACACCTTGTACCGGCCGGGAGCCAATCCATGCGCTCGCGGCAGCGAGTAGCCGCCGCTGCGAATCATGGCCCCGCCGGCCGGCTGGGGTGGCTTTCCATCTCGAATGAATTCGATCGAACCCCGTTCGAGCGGCTCTCCGTCGAACGACACGTTGCCCGATACCTCCTGCAAGCCATTGCCGCGCTGACATCCGGTGGACACCAAGATCAGTAGCCCGATCGCGGTCAATCCGGCGCACCGCCACCGGCTGGAGTTGTTAGGGCTGCGCATTGCGGTTCAAGAACGCCTATTGAAAAGATTGCCTGTTATTGTGCGCTGTCTCTATTTTCGATCGGCCGCGGCGCACGAAACCTCCAGCCGCGCACCGCTCCAAGCGGCGTGGTCCATTTGGTTGCCGTCGCCGCCAGACGCCGCCACCAGGGTCAAGTATTTGGCGCTGGACGGAACCGGCACCCGAAAGGAGAGAAACTTGCCGTCGGCACGCATCGGATCCCCCACGGACGAGGAAAAGGACCAGACACCATCGCGCTCGCTGACCTGTATCGCGTTGCCGTTGACGACCGCGGCGTGGATTGCCGAATCGCTGGAAACGAGCACGGCCATGTACAGCGACGCGGCGGGCCGAATGCCCGTCTGGTCGTCGTTGACGCCGGCTCGATCGCAAACGAATTCGAGCTCCCGACCTTCCAACCCACCGGCGGCGCGAAGTTCGTCCAGGTCGAACGTCACCAGGGCGTCGGCGTGCATGCCGATGCCTTCCTCGATCTTGGGTTCGTCGGCGCCGATCTTCGCACCGCGCGTGCTCATGCCGCCGCTGGGATACCCGTCGAACAGGCCCCAGGCGTCGTTGGTCATGCTGCCGAAAACTTTTCCTTGCCAGCCGAGCGGCTTCAAGTCGAGTGCGATGCCGGGGGTAATCAAGACTGCGCCGGGCTTTGCCGCATCCGCCACGACAACCGGCCGGCCGCGGTCGCCGCCGTGGATCACGCGTTCGATCCCCAGATCGCCGACTTCGGCTGTCGCTTTGAACGTGTCGGTTTGCATCGCTCGTGGCAGTGGCGTGCCGCTCGGATCGTCGAACAGGTTGCCCAACCAGATTTGCGGTCCGGCGCCCGGCGGACCGGACTCCGGCCCGGGTTTTCCGGCCGTGGCGACCGCTTGCAAAACCGGCGCGAATTGCCGGCCATCGAACGGAATGCTCGCGGCCTCTTGTCCGGCGGTGACCCGCACGGCGCTGCCGGCGCTCAGTCGTACCCCGCCGCCGGGGCTGCGCTGGCTCGTGGCGCCGGATTTCTTGACTTCCACCGCGCCGCGCAGCACGTGGACTTCGGTGTTGCCGTCTTCTTCCACCGCCACGCCGAATTCGGTTCCCAGGTCGACCACCTCGGCCGTCGGCGTGACGACGGCGAATCCGATCGCGCGAAGTGACACCCTTGCGGCCAGGCGGCCCGAGTCGAGTTGCAACATTTCATCGGACGCCAACCGCCAGACCGCGGGCCCTTCGATCGCCACGCAGACTCCGCTGGTCAGTTGCAACTGTGCTTGTCCGCTGTCTAATAGGTAGCGGTCTCCGACGCGTACGGCGCGGTCCGCCGCTTTCGAACTCTTGGGAGACCAACGGGTTTGCTCGTCGACCGCCAATGAGCCCACCCGGGCCCCGGGCGTTGCGATGGCCTGCGGCCCGATCGCGGGCGCGCGCTCGTCGTGAGCAAGTTCGACGTAATGGACCACGCCCCACAGCGCCCCACAGACGGCCAGGAGCAACAAGCCGCCGACGATCGTTTCTCCACCGGGCACCGATCGAATGAGCCCGGAGAGAAAACCGAGCAAGGGTGAGTTGAGTCCGGCCGACGCGGCGCTTCGCTTGTCTGCCGCCGAGCCGTGGCTCGGTTCATCGCCGGCCAGAGCTTCCGTCGAGTGCTGAGGAGCGTCCACGGGCGCGCCAATCGCCCGATTCTCGCGAAAAATACGAAAGATCGCCAATTGCTGTTGGGCCAGATCGACGAAGTCCCGCCGGCACTGGGCATGAGTCGCAAGCAGACCAGACAGCTCATCGGCCATTGCCCGATCGAGATCGTCCTGATAGTAGTGCTGCAGCAGCACGTCGAATCGGGGCAAATCCAGCGCCGCCGACTGGCCGTCGCCGGTGGGTTGCTCAGCCATTAGGCGACTCCTTGGCCAGGCGGCCGCGGATGCACTCGCCCAGCCGGCGATGGGCCCGGGAAAGGGCCTCGTAAACCCCGATCACGGTGCGGCCGAGGCGGCTGGCGATGTCCGCCGACTTCAGGCCCTCTGCGTAGCGCAGCTCGATCAGTTGCCGGGCGTAGGGGGAGAGCTTTTGCAGGCAGATTCGCAGGGCTTCGGTCAGGTCGGCCGAGTTCCGATCGACGCCCTGGGCCCATTGGGCATCGATCAAATCGAGCACCCCGTCCCCCAGCGGATGCGGGCGGCGCCGGCGGCGCTTGAGCATGTCCAAGGCGGTCAGGCGACAGACGGATCGGGCCCATTTAGGAAAGTGGTGTTCGTCGACTATTTCTCCTCCGCGCCGGACCATGACCAAGGCTAGTTCCTGCATGATGTCGTCCACCAGGTGCTCATCGCGAACCAGCGACCAACTGTAGGCCGCCAGCGTGTTGTGCTCGCGCAGCAGCAGTTGCACGAGCCGGTCCTTGTCGATGGGCATTGGAGAGCACAGGTAAGACAGGGCGAACTTCCTGACGTAACTATGGTTCGACCAGGCCGAATCTAGTCATACGTTCCTAAAATATTGCTAGAAAGCCTGCGTTCCCCCCTTGGCCGGTAAATTCGGCCACTTCGTTGCCATCTTCAGCCGGCTACTCAGGGTTTTCGCTGCGCTTCAACCCCGGGCTAAGTTCCTATGGCCCGTCGGGCCATGAGGCAACCTCGACGCAAGAATCCCCTCGATGCCCGGCGGGCCGAATTTTCCACCCACTTTTGGGACGCCCACAGGCCGCTGCCGCTGCCGTCCGAATTCGACAGATTTTCGCCTGCGCTTGGCTGGTCGAGGCCCCGCGGCGCACGTATATCTGGAAAGGTGATCCCGCGCGTGTCACAATCCAGCAGTTCGCCGGCCCCGGCCCCGGCCTTGGCTGCGCCAGGGCGCTTGTGCCGCTGGTGCCAGGGGTTGTCTGGGTTTGGTTTTTACACGGTCGCGGGCGTTCTTTGGCGGAGCACCGGATACGCATGATCAAGTCAATGGGCTGGGCGGCGGCGGCGATTTGGTCCACGGTTTCCGCGGCCTTCGCCGAGCCGCCCGACAATCCGATTTTTCCGCCGGATGCGAAGCTCGAGCGGTTGGCCGAGCGCACTGCCAAGCTCCATAGCGGACTGACCGAAGGACCCGCCGTCGCCCCCGACGGCAGCATCTACTTACCGACCTGCCGTTCGGCCCCGCCGATCAGACGATGATCCAGCGCTATGATCCGCGGCACCGGCAAGACCACAGTGTTTACCGAGCCAGGCCGGCAAGTCGAACGGGTTGGCCTTCGACGCTCAGGGCCGCTTGCTGGCCTGCGACGGCGCCGACGGCGGCGGACGCTGCATTGCCCGCTGGAATGTCGAGACGGGGAAGCGCACGGTTGTGGCCGATCGGTTTCAAGGCCAGCGATTGAACTCTCCGAACGATCTGTGCGTGGACTGACCGAGGCCGGATTTACTTCACCGATCCGCGTTATGGCGGCGATGAGCCGCGCGAACTGCGAGCACCAGGCGGTCTACCGCATCGATACCGACGGCACCGTCATCGAAGTGACGCACGACGTCGAGCTGCCAAACGGCATCGTGCTCAGCCCCGACGAGCGGACGCTCTATGTCGGCGATCACAACAACGGCGGCAATCGACTGACCCCCGACGGCCCGCCGTCGCAAGCGCGGGCGCGATGCGGCTCTACGCCTTTCCCTTGGGTGACGACGGCCTGCTGAGCGGCGAACGGCGCACGCTGGTCGACTTCGGCAAGGAAAACGGCTGCGACGGCATTACGGTCGACGCGGCGGGCAACATCTACGTCAGTTGCCGCAGCCTGGCCAAACCGGGCGTGCTGGTCGTCGATCCGCGCGGAAAGGAACTGGCTTTTTTGCCGACGGGACCCACCAATCAGAGCGGATCGTTCGACGACTGGCGCGGTATTCCCAGCAATGTGGAGTTTGGCGTCGGTGACGACCGCCATACGCTGTACGTGACGCATCGATCAAGGTTGTACTCGTATCCGCGGTCGAAACAGCAAGGCCACCGCCGCTGGTCGAAGCCCTGACGGCCGGCTCGGGCCAAATCATCTGCTATGAAGCGAATTATTCCGGCTGAGTCGCGCATGAACAGTCTCACGACGCAAGCAATCAACCGGTCTGTCGGCAGCGGCCAGTTGCGGTTTGCCGCCGATGCCGATTGGTGCCGATTGCCCGCCGGCTGGGAATTGGGCGAAGTGATCGCCGTGGCCACCGACTCGCAAGATCGGGTGTTTGTATTCAGCCGTTCATCGCATCCGGTGCTGGTCTTCGATCCGCGAGGGAGATTTCCTCTACAGCCTGGGGGGAAGGCGTGTTTGTCGCGCCCGCACGGCATTCACATCGGTCCGGACGACAGCGTCTACTGCACCGACGATCGCGATCACACGGTGCGCAAATTCACGCCCGAGGGCGAACTGCTGCTGACGCTGGGCGCCAGTGGCCGGCCCTCGGATACCGGCGCCACGAGCGTCGATTATCGCACGATTCGCCGGGCCGGGCCGCCGTTCAATTTTCCGACGAACGTGGCCCTGTCGCCGCGGCGGCGACCTCTACGTTTCCGACGGTTACGGCAACGCGCGGATTCACCAGTTCAGCCGCCGACGGCCGGTGCTGCACTCCTGGGGTGCAGCCGGGCGACGGGCCCGGCCAGTTTCACGTGCCGCACGGCATCGCCATCGATCGCGCGGGCATGGTGTACGTGGCCGACCGCGAGAACAGCCGCATCCAACGCTTCATCCGCCGACGGCCAATTCATCGACCAGTGGACCGACGTCGCTCGGCCCTGCCAGGTGTTCATCGACGCGGCCGGCCGGGTGTTTGTGGCCGAGCTGGGCTATCGGGCCGGCATGTTCGCCGGGCAACCTGCCGCCGCATCGCGCTCGACGCCACCGGCGGCCGGGTGAGCATCTTCTCGCCGGACGGGCGAATTGCTGGCCCGCTGGGGCGGCGGCGAGAATCCCTGCGCGGCGGGCGATTTTTTCGCGCCGCACGATATCTGGGTCGATTCGCGCGGCGATTTTTATGTCAGCGAAGTCAACTACACCGCCGGCGTCAGCCGCGGACGTGATCGGGCCGGAGTGCCACACGCTGCAAAAATTCGTGCGATCGTGCGCGACTAGAACTACGACCGAAATTGCAATCGAGCAACTCCTTCGACGCGAGAGCGAACCGATGAAAGCCTGGCGATTTTACGGTTTCAACGACTTGCGGTTGGACGACGTGCCCGATCCCGCTGTGTCCGCCGGGCATGTCGTGGTCGAGCCGCTGTACGTGCAGCCCAGCGTGACCGAGGCCCAATTGGCCTGCGGCATTCCGACGCTGGCCTACGATCGCATCAAGCGGCGGCTGGAACTGCGAGGCGCCGGTGCAGCTGTTCGGCCACGAGTTCTGCGCCCGGATCGTCGAAGTCGGCAAGGGAGTCACCCGCTATCGCGCCGGGCGATCGCGTGGCCGCCCGGGCCAAGCTGCCCTGCATGAACTGCGCGCTGTGCAACTCGGGCCGCAGCGCGCTTTGCCGCACGCGGACCGGTGATCGGCTTCGATCTGCCGGGCTGCTTTTCCGAACTGGCCCTGCTGCCGGAAATCGCCCTGGTCAAAGTCGACGATCGCATTTCCGACAGCGTGGCGGCCTGCCTGCAATCGCTCAGCGACAGCGTGGCCGCGGTCGAAACGGCCCAGACTCGCGATCGGCGACACGGTCGTCGTGCTGGGGCAAGGGAGCATGGGCCTGGAGTGCATGCAGATTGCCCGGACCAGCGGCGCCGGACTGATCATCACGGTCGACGTGCGCGACGAGGCCTGCGCCATGTCGCGCGAGTTGGGGGCCGACCATGCCCTGAACGCGACGCAATGCGACGTCGTGGCCACGATCCGCGATCTGACCGAGGGAATCGGCGCCGACGTCGTGTTCGAGTGCGCCGGCGGCAGCGCCAAGCAAGGCCTGGCCGGCAACCGCACGCTTGCTGCAGGCGATCGACGCCGTCCGCTCGGGCGGCAAAATCATCGGCGTCTCCTGGTTCGGCCAGCCGCTCGAGATCAACGTCGACACGCTCCGCGAGCGGAGCCTGCAGATACCTGTTTCCCGACGTCAGCACGCCGGAACATCTGGAGCACACGGTGCGCCTGGTGGCGTCGGGCCGGGTCGACTTGCAGCCGACGATCACGCACATCCTGGCCGGACTGGAGTCGGTGCCGCAAGGCCTTCGACATCACCGCCAACAAGGGCAAGTACAAAGCGATCAACCCGGCCCAGGTGCGGATGCGGGCTTAATTCAATTTCCATTCACCCCTCGGATTCGGGTCTGCGCGTTGCCGCGCAGAGCGATTGAACATGCTCGCTGAAAAAGTCGTTATCGTTACCGGAGCGGGGGGCGGCCTGGGAGAGGGCATTGCCCAGGTTTGTCACCGCGAACGGGCCCAGGTGGTGGTGGCCGACATCCGCGCCGCCGCGGCCCAACACGTCGCCGAGTCGTTGGGCCAGCGCGCCCTGGCAGTGGCCTGCGACGTGCGGCAGGAAGACCAGTTGCAAAGCCTCGTCGAGCGCACGATCCGGCAGTTCGGCCGGCTCGACGGACTGGTGAACAACGCGGGCGTGAATTGCGTCAAGCCGGTCCTGGAAACCACGGCCGACGATTGGCACAACGTGCTCTCGGTCGATTTGCGAGCGGCTTTCGTGCTCTCGCAGTTGGCGTGCCGGCAGATGTTGCGTCAACAACCCCCCGGCGGCAGCATCGTGAACATCGCCAGCGTGCATACCCACGGCGCGTTGCCGGGATCGGTCACCTACGACGCGGCGAAGTGGGGCATGATCGGCATGACCAAGAGCATGGCCATCGAACTTGCCGGCCAGGGCATCCGGATCAACGCCGTTTCGCCAGGGCTAGTGGCCACCCAGATTTGGGAGGACGTGAAAGCGGCCGCTCCCGACGCGAAGCAATGCGAGCAGCATTTCTATTCCAACATTCCCATCGGCCGGACGATTGAGCCGACCGAGATCGGCGAGCTCGTGGCGTTCCTGCTGAGCGACCGCAGCCGGTGCATCGTCGGGGCGAACGTATTCGCCGACGGCGGGATGTCCAGCCAATTGCTTAGCACGCCCCCCTTCGAGTTCAAGCCGATCGGCGATCAATAAGTAGACCGGGGTCAGAACACCGGCGCGGGCAATGCCCCGGCGATGACCCCAGCGCCCATAAAAGAAATTCCGCCGGATATTGCGGCAATGTCCGATTATGACAGCTTTCCGGCGTCTTTTGACTAGGTGGCTGCGGCGGGGCGGCATAGTATGAAACGTGGCGCAATATCAAGTCACAATCGAACGCGCAAGGCACCTTTAGTACCGTGGGTCGAAAAAGGGTAAGGCGGAAGAGCTCTCCGCGCCGGTCCCCTGTTTAAGAGTCTGTTCGTCGGCGGGGTTTTGCTTCTCGGAGGTCGAGCCTCCAGGGGCGACGTCGTCGCGGTTGAATCAATGATGAAGTATTGCCATCCGGAACTCCGCGTGGAGGAATTAAATCGACGAAAGTTGTCGCCTCCAGACGGCGGTGCGCGATTGAATCGTCCGCATGGTTTCACACTTGTCGAGCTTTTGGTCGTGATCGCGATCATCGGTATTTTGATCGCGCTGCTGTTGCCGGCCGTGCAGGCGGTGCGCGAGGCGGCGCGGCGCATGCAATGCTCCAACAACATGAAGCAGGTGGGCCTGGCAACGCTCAATCACGCCGACGTCTACAAACGGCTTCCCTTAGGTTGTCAGGACCAGACGCCGGCCTTGTCCGGTCCCTGGAGCCCGCCGCGGCAAAGTTGGCTGCCGTATCTCATACCGTACCTCGAAGAGCAGACCACCTGGTGCAGTACGATTTCAGCATCGGCCTGGCGAGCAATGGTACCTACGTCGGCGACCCCAACTATTTGTCCGCGAATTCGGCGACCCCCACTTCGCCCACCAATATCGTGTTCAGCACCTTCCTTTGCCCGTCCGACATGGGCGTTACGCAGATCCAAAACGCGGACGGCTACTTCAGCCTGGGCAATTATCTGGCCTTCTTTGGCGGGCTGACCCTGGGCGGGGCCAATCCGGCAAACCTGCAAGGCAATCAGCGCGGCGCTTTTGGCATTAATTTTGGGGCCCGGCTCAAGGACATCAGCGACGGCACGAGTCATACCATGATCTTCGGCGAATACTTGCGGTCGACCGGATTGATCGTGTCCGGCAGCGGGCCGGAACAGCGCGGCATGTTGTGGCAGTCGGACGAACCGGGGGGCGGCAGTCTGTTCACCGCGTCAACGCCCAACTCCAGCACACCGGACGTTTTTTATCCGGTCTGGTGGTGTCCCACTCAGCTGACGCTACAAGCCATGCTGCTGCAAAACCAGCCCTGTGTTACCGGCAGCTCCGCCGGCGTCGATCACACGGCAACGGTGCGCAGCCGCCACCCCGGCGGCGTGCTGGTGACGCTTGGGGACGGTTCGGTGCAGTTTGTCGACCAGTCGATCGATCTTGCGACCTGGCAAACGCTGTGCACGATTTCCGGCGGCGAGGTCTATCAATCGCAATGATTGCAGGTGCAGATGGACCTCGCTAAGAAACAGTGTGCGTGGTGCGAAATGCCCGATGGGGCATTTTCGCCGTGCGCAGCCAGTTGCCTCCCGCCGTCCGACCCACCACGCCTGAGAGCCGTTAATTCATGCCGTCAACCATGTTCATCTTGTACCCCCGGCTTAAGTGTCTATCCATTGTGCTGTGCCTGTGCGTTTGCGGTTGTAGCAAGCAAAAACCGGCCGAGGTCATGGGGCATGTCCTGCTGGACGGCGAACCCTTGGCCGAGGGCGTGGTTACCTTTCGGCCGAAGACCCCTACGGTCGGCCCCGATTTTTCCGGCACCGTCGTCGGTGGTGAGTATCGAGTCCCGATTCGGGTTCTGCCGGGCGAATATGCGGTGGACGTCCGGGCCTGGAAGAAGACCGGCAAACAAGTCAAGAGCCCGAGTGGCGTCGAGACCGACGAAATGGTCGATGCCATCCCCATGCAGTATTGGGGGCCCCGCACCGAGCTTTCCGCCCAAATCGTGGCCGGCGTCAACCGAGTCGATTTCAACCTCCAACCCTAGCCGACCTTTCCCCTGACGGGGGCAACTGACGTGCGCATGCCAACCCGAATAACGCTTGGACTGCTCCTCTGGCTAGCCGCGCCACGGGCCTGGGGGGATCCCTGCGCCGAAGTGGCGCGCGATTCGGCCAATCCGGTCGCGGTCATCCAGACCAACTACAACGACGGCGGTCCGCTGCGGGTCGAATTTCCGGAGCACTTGTTCCGCGGCGCTGAACCGGGCGAACTGCCGGTGCCCCCGATCTCCGGTTGCGATTTGGCGGATCGCATCCTGCCGGTCGTGATCTCGGGCAAGCTCCACCCACTCAGCGGCGGAGCGGACAAATTGACCGACGGCAGCGGCGCCATGACCGACGACGATCCGTCGAACTGCACGTTCTTCGACAACGGCGTGCCCGTGGGGCGACTGCGAATCAGTCTGGCCGAGGTTCAATCGATCGGTCGCATCAATCTTTATTCCTGGCATCGCAATGCGCTGTCGGGCGGGGTGCGGGCACCGCTGAAAGTGAACGTCTACGCGTCCGCCGGCGACGCACCTGGATTTGAGTGCGACAATCCGCGGAGCCCCGGTTATGTGCTGCTGGCACAAATCAACACGGTCCGCCCGGGGGGCGTGAATGCCCAGTCCGGCCAGCATGGGGCGAGCGTGGTTGCTTCCAGCGGCGGCGCGATCGGCAGTTTTCGGCACTTTCTGTTCGAAGTGCTCTCGCCGTTGGATGGCCTGATGCACTCGTTCATCAATGAGATCGATATCGTAGGAGCCGTCGCCGCGCCCCAGTCGCCTGCTCAGCAGAGCGCAACGGGCAAGGATTTCGACCAACGCGTCGCGCCGCTGCTGGCGCAGCGCTGTCTGGGCTGCCATAACCCAACCGACAAGAAAGGCGGCCTCGACCTGTCACGCTTCGAGTCGGCCCTCGCCGGCGGTGACAGCGGCGCGGCAATCGAACCGCATTCCGCGGATTCCAGTCTGCTGCTCACGCGCGTGCTCGACGACGAAATGCCCCCCAAGAGTCCCCTGCCCGCCAGCGAGAAGCAGCTGCTCAAAGAGTGGATCGCCGCGGGCGCGGCGTGGGGTACCAGTCCGATCGACCGCTTCCGTTGTTCCAGCGACACGCGGGCGGGCTACGACTGGTGGGCTCTGCGGCCGCTGGTCCGGCCGGCGCTGCCTGAGTTGAACGATCCCCATGGGTCGAACGATCAGGATGGGCCGGTCGGTCCGATCGACCGTTTGGTGCGGGACCGCTTGCACAAGGCTGGTTTGTCGCCGGCGCCGGCGGCCGACCGGCGGACGCTGATCCGCCGACTTTCGTTCGATCTGATCGGCCTGCCGCCGAGCCCGGAGGAGGTTGCGGCCTTTGTCGACGATAAGCAACCCGATGCCTATGGCCGGTTGGTCGACCGATTGTTGGCATCGCCGCACTATGGCGAACGCTGGGCGCAGCATTGGCTGGATGTGGTGCGCTTTGCCGAGAGCCAAGGGTTCGAGCGGAACAAGTTTTATCCCAGTGCCTGGAAGTATCGGGACTGGGTCATCGAGTCGCTCAACGAAGACTTGCCCTACGATGAATTCATGCGTCTGCAACTGGCCGGCGACGTGCTGCGGCCGCAGGATCCGCTGGCGCTGATCGCCACCGGCTATCTGACCTGCGCCCGCACGATTTGCTCGGGCAAACGCAGGGTTCCGCGGGCATGAAGGCCGCCACGCGCGAAGACGAGTTGGAAAACCTGGTGGGGAACGTGGGCCAGACATTCTTGGGACTTACGATCCATTGCGCCCGTTGTCACGATCACAAGTTCGATCCCTTGGCTCAAAGCGAGTATTACCAATTAGCCTCGGCCCTGGGGGGAATTGTCCGGCAGGATCGCCGACTGCCGGCCGGCGCCGCCGGCGCCGAGGCGCAGGCCGCGATCGACCGGCAGCGACAGGCGCTGGAGCAACAACTGGCTCAAGTCATTGGCGAGGGGGGCGCGCAGCAGATTCAAGCCGCCCGGGAGCAAAACCTGTTGGCGGCTCAGCAGGCCTTGGCCGCGGCTCAAGCAGCGTCTGTGGCGGCCGACAAGAATCAGTCTGACAAGCCGGGGGACGCCAATCTGCGGCAAGTGGCGATCGATCGTCGTCGCGATCTGGCAAGGGCCCAGGATGAGGTCCGGGTGGCCCAAATGCCCGGTGCCACCGCGGGCCTGGATCGCCTGTTGGACCAATTGCCGGCGGAGCGCCGCGCAGAGTGCGCGGCGCCTGATTGGCGAACTATCGTCGATCGAGATGCCCCAGCGGCTGCTTCTGGAGGGCACCGTCCAGGGCTTCGAATCACTGCCCCCGCAATATTTTTTCGTGCTGGCGCGCGGCAACTTCCGGGAGCCAGGCGAAGTGGTGACGGCCCGCGGCTTCAAGTGCCTGGCGGAATTGCCCGCCGACTGGGGTTTGCCGCCCAATGCACCCGAGTCGCAACGTCGCTTGCGCCTGGCCCAATGGATCGCTGATGCGCGCAATCCTGTGTCGCCGCGGGTGATCGTCAACCGTTTATGGCATTATCATTTTGGACAGGGGCTGGTCGACACGCCGGGGGATTTTGGATTCAACGGAGGCCGCCCTTCGCACCCGGAGTTGCTCGACTACCTGGCCGACGAGCTGGTGCGGCACGGCTGGAGCCTGAAGCACGTGCAGCGCCAGATCCTGCTTTCGGCCACCTATCGGCGGTCCGGGCAAGCGGACCCGCGGGGCATGCAAATCGACGTCCAAAACCGGCTGCTGTGGCGTAAATCGCCGCTGCGATTGGATGCCGAAGCGGTGCGCGACACGGTGCTCGCTGTCAGCGGCCAACTGAATCCGCGCATGGGCGGACCGAGCTTTCACGATCTACAGGTCAGTACCGTGGTCGACAACGTCGCTTACACGCCGACCGACACCTTCGACGCCACGGTGAATCGGCGAACGATCTATCGCACCGTCGCACGGACGGCTACGCCGGCATTCCTCGAGACCCTGGACTGCGCCGACCCCACGGTGTCCACCCCGCGCCGCAGCGTGACCACCACTCCGATGCAGGCGCTGGCGCTGCTCAACAACCCGCTGATGGTGCGGTCGGCGGCGGCCTTTGCCGCGCGCTTGCAGCGCGAGGCCGCCCAGAGCGTCGAGCGACAGATCGATCGCGCTTACCAACTGGCGCTGGGCCGCGCCGCCACGCCGGAGGATCTGCGCCGCGGGGCGACTTTTGTAGGCCAGTTCGGCCTGGCCGATTTCTGCCTGGTGCTGTTGAACAGCAATGAACTTCTGATTGTCGATTGAAGGAACCCTGCCATGCACGATCCGCATAATCGCCGTAATTTCCTGGCACACATGGCCACCGGCCTGGGCGGCGTGGCGCTGGCCAGCCTGCTTGCCCGCGAGCGTCGGCTGGATGCCGCGCCCATCCCCGGCGAAGCGGCCGATCCGCCGCCGCACCACGCACCCAAGGCGAAGCGCGCGATCCAGATTTTCCTCTCGGGCGGACTCAGCCAGGTCGATTCGTTCGACTACAAGCCTTCGTTGGTCAAATATCACGGCCAGCCGCTGCCCAGCGCCGAGAAGCCCGATGTCTTCTTTGGCGCGGTCGGCTTGCTGCATCAAAGCCATTGGCCATTCAAGCAGCGCGGCAAGAGCGGCCTTTGGGCGTCGGAGTTGTTTCCGCACCTGGCCGACTCGATCGACCAACTGACCTTGATTCGCTCGATGGTGTCCAGCAGCGGAAATCATGTGCCCGCGATCTACGAGGCCCATAGCGGGTTTCGCCTGATGGGTTTTCCGGTCATGGGGTCGTGGTTGTCGTACGGACTGGGCTGCGAGACCGACGATTTGCCGACGTTTGTCGTGCTGCCCGATCCGCGCGGGCTGCCGACGGGGGGTGCCGGCAATTGGACCGGCGGGTTTCTTCCGGCGCGTCACCAAGGCGTGATGATCCGCAATCAGGGGTCGGGGATCGCCGACTTGCAGTCACCCCAGCCGCTGGACGAGCCGCGCCGGCTGGCACGCTATGCGTTGCTCGACGAGTTGAATCAGGAACATCGGGTGCAGCACGGTGCGAGCGATTTTCTGTCGGCGCGGATTCACGCCTACGAAATCGCCGCCCGCATGCAGACGGCTTTGCCCGAGGTGTTGATGCTGGAGCAGGAAACGGCGGCCACGCAGAACCTGTATGGGCTCGACGACGCGACCAGCGCGCCGTTCGGCCGCAATTGCCTGCTGGCGCGGCGGCTGCTCGAGCGCGGCGTGCGATTCGTGCAACTCTGGTCAGGCAACGGACCGACCTGGGATGCGCACGGCGACGTGCCCGGCAACCACGCGGCCGAGGCCAGGCTCATCGATCGGCCGATCGCCGGCTTGCTGGCCGACCTGCGGCAGCGCGGCCTGTTGGACGACACGCTGGTGATTTTCAATACCGAATTCGGCCGCACGCCGTTTGCCCAGTGCAGTGCCGGCACGTTGGGCACGGGCCGCGATCACAACCAAACGGCTTACACGGTGTGGATGGCCGGAGCCGGTTTAAAGCCCGGGCTGGCTTACGGCGAGACGGACGAGTTCGGCCATCGCGTCGCCGAAAACCCCGTCTCGATCCACGATTTTCACGCCACGCTGCTGCATCTGCTGGGCATCGATCACGAGCGACTGACCTTCTACCACAACGGCATTGGGCGGCGTCTGACGAACGTTCACGGCAACATCATTCGCGGCGTGCTGGCCTGACGCCGCGCCGGGTGGGACGCGACCCGAGACCGCTCGGCGGGTGGTTCCCGCCCTTGCGCCCGCTCCACGGGCGGTCTCGCTCCTGGCGCCGCAGTGCGCCACCGATCGCAGAGGGTGCCGTTGCGGGCTCCTGGATTGCCCCCTGGCAGCCTGTTTTCGCGCCCGACCACGATTGCCCGGGGACCGCGTAACCGCCATGCCACGTGGAAGTTGCCGATTTTTGTATAAATTTCACCTCGGCGCTGCGTTTATTGATAGCGGAAATACCAGGTCTTCAGCAGCACTTGAGCGGCCGCCGCAACGATGGCTCGAACCGTGATCGACGAGAAGTCGCTGATGGCGCTGTGGACACACCACGCCTCGCGAGTGTTCGCCTATATCTCGACGGCTCGAGCCCAATCGGGCGAATGTGGAAGATATTTTTCAGGAAACGGGTGTCACCGTGTGGGAAAAGCGGTCCCAGTTCGAGCCAGAAAGCAATTTCCTCGCCTGGGCTTGCCGGATCGCCTATTTCAATGTGCTCACCTTTCGGCGTCGCCAGCGGCGCTTCGACACCGTGGACGAAGAGTTGCTGGAGCTCATCAGCAGCGACACCCAGCGCATCTCCGCCGATTTGGATCCTCGCCTGAATGCCCTGGCGCCTGTCTGGACCAACTCTCCAAGCGAAATCGGCAAATCCTCGACCTGCGCTACGGCGCCAACGGCACTGCCAAGTCTATCGCCGAAACGATGAAGCTGAGCGTGATCGGGGCCTATAAGTCATTGCAGAGGATTCACGAAAGCCTGTTCGATTGTATCCATCGCGAACTGGCGCAGGAGGATCGCCAATGAGTCGTTCCGACGCAGGGCGCGACGAGGTCTACAAGCTGTTGGCTTGCCAGCGCGAAGGGGAAGACGATGAAGCCAGCCTGGCTCGCTTGAAATCGATCTTGCGCTCCGACCAGGGCGCTCGCGAATACTACATCCAGCAATCGCTGCTGTCGGCACATCTGGGCTGGATGTTCGCTCGCTCCGACTCGGCCGATCCGCCGGTCGATTGCAGCCGCGATGGTGAAAATAGCAGCGGCGATGCGGGACAGGCGACCCGGCATGGGTGCGACCCGGCGATTGAGGGCGTCGGCGCTCGCTCACAACCGCCAGGCGTGCAAAAGCCGACAGTTCTATCATTCCTGAACACGCTCGACATCCGGTCAACCTGGTTGACGCCGAAGGTCATCGTGTTGGCGGTGGCCAGCCTGTTGGGCAGCTATTTTTGCGTGCTCGCACTGTCGGTCACTCTCAGCCGACCGCACGCTGTCGTCTCTCCCGACGGTCGACCGGCGCAGCGGCCTTCGGATTCACTTGCCACGTTTTCGCGCGCGGTTGAACCGCGCTGGCAAGGCGATGCGCCCCGGCTGGTGGACGGACGGCTGCTGGTGAACGAATACGTTCTGGAAGCGGGACTGGTTGAGCTTGTGTTGGACGACGGAGCAAAAATCGTCGTCGAAGGTCCGGCGCGTTTTACGCCGCTGGGTGCCAACGCGCTGTCGTTGGCCGAGGGGCGACTGCTGGGGCAGGTGCCGCCAGCGGCGGTTGGCTTTCGAGTCGTGACGCCGACGGCCGAGGTGGTCGACCGGGGCACGGAGTTCGACGTCGCGGTTGACCTGCGAGGGAGCACCGATGTTCAGGTGGTCACCGGACGGGTCGAAGTCAGGCCGACCGCCGAAGCGGTCCCCGCGCGAGCCACCGGTCTGCCCGTGCGCTCCACCGGTCTGATGGTTGTCGCCGGCCAGGCGGTCCGCGTTGCGGCGGGTGAATCGACGCCGGCCCACATCGATTTCAGCGAGAAGCACTTTGCGGAAGTCCGCGCGAAACTTGCGGCCGCGCAGCCCGAGAAGCCACCCGAGGATTTCTTCCACGGGGCGCCGATCTGGCTAGGCAACCTGTTCGACGATCATCCGCACGTGCCGTTGGCCCAGGCCATGCGCAGCGACACGTTCGGAGCGGTGGCCGACTTCAACGATCTGGGGGTCGACCGCGTGCTCTACGGCGGCGACGCCGTGAAGGAAATCGCCCCCGGATTGCGGTTCGATCTGACGCAGCTGGGTTGGACCGCAGGGGGCGGGGGACATTTGACCGTGACGAACGACTCTTGGACACATCAATCTTCCGTGGCCAACGCCGGGGGTATTCGCCTCCAGGGCCAAAACCCGGGCCGTGCGGAATCCAAGATGGATGACGGTATCGGCGCACACGCCAACGCGCTGCTCACCTTCCACTTGGACGACATCCGGGCGGCCGGACGATTGCAGAATCTGCCGCTTCGATTTATTTGCGATCGAGCCGGCATTAACGACGGCAGCCTGGGAGGCCCGGGATCCGTTCACATGGTGGTCCTCGCCTCTTCGCCCGATGCCGTGCAAACCGCGTCGGTCGACGGCCAGCCGGCAACATTGGCCGAGCGGGACGGCCTTTGGTCGGTTACGTCGCCCGTCGGTGAGCCGGTCACCGCCGACGGCCGATTCGTGACTTTTCAGATTTCCATTGCGCCCAGCTCCAAATATCTGACGTTGATTTCCACCAGTGCCGGCGACAGCAGTAACGGCGATGCCGCCGTGTGGATCGGGGCGCACCTGGTGGTCGCCGGCGCGGGCGGGCCGTGAGCGGCGAATCGTAGCGTGTTGATGTTCGAAAGTGAACCAGTGTTCAACCCTTTTTCAAGGAGTGTCTCATGAGTCGCAAGATGGTTTCGATGGCGGTCGGAATTGCTTTGTTCGTAGCGTCTTTCGCGGGCCGAGATGCGTCGGCAGCCCTGCTTTCAATCAACGCCGATTTCAACGGCGGAACAGGCTTCAGCGCCGCGGCAACCGGCGTGGGGACTACTTGGAATAACGTCACGGCCAATGGCCCAACCACCCTGAACGACTCCAACGGCAACCCGACATCCGTTACCTTGTCGCTGAACACACTGGTCGGCAATGGCGGTAGCTTCGGCACGGGTTCGCCAGGGGGCACCGCCCCATTCGCTCCGATCCTGTATGACAACTACGTATACGCGTTCGGCACCGGCACGAATTACAACGACGGCAGCAGCTATGCCCTCAGCAACCTTCCGGCGGGCACATACGACCTGTACCTCTACTCGATGAATGGTAATGGCGGCGGTCCTGGCCCCGATGCCAAGACGGGTTTCACCGACTACCTCAACGCGAACACGTATCCCGTGTCGACGCCGTACACCAGCGGTGTGCTCGAGGCCGACAACACAAAGCCGGGTACTAGCTCAAGCTTCGTAAACGGTGGCAACTATGTGGAATTCACGGGGCTGTCGGTCGCGTCGCTGGGGACGATCACGGGCGCTTTTTTTAGCATTGCGGGCGGTGGAACGCTCAACGGACTTCAGCTCGTCCAGGTTCCCGAGCCGTCCAGTTTCGTGTTGATCGGCATGGGCTTGGCAACACTCGTCGCGGTCCGGCGCCGCCGGCGCTAAGGGCTTGCGGGTGCTGGGCGAGGCGATCGGTTCAGTTTGGCAGCGGGTTTCGAAGGACGCCCGCACGAAGGTTTTTCCGGTCGCCGGGCCGGCAATGCGCGATGTGTGTGTCATGGAATATCAGGTCGCGGGGAGGTTCTCGTGCATCCCTGCGATCCGGCCCGCACGTCATCGATTGCGTATCGAGGATTCGCCGAACGATTCCGCCGGCGCGCTGCTCCGCTAGGATGCCCATCCCGGGTTGCGTTGATTGAACGATGGACCGCAAGGCAAAACCACGGTTGGCGCAATTGCCGGCGGCGACGCCTGACGCCGAAGGTGCCGCGCCTGGATGGTTTTACGCTCGTGGAACTTTTGGTCGTGATCGCGATCATCGGCATCCTGATCGCGCTGCTGCTGCCGGCGGTGCAGGCGGCGCGCGAGGCGGCCCGGCGCATGCAGTGTTCCAACAACATCAAGCAGGTGGCCTTGGCCGCGCTCAATCACGTCGACGTCTACAAACGGCTTCCCTTGGGCTGCCAGGACCAGACGCCGGTCCTGGCGTTTCCCTGGAGCCCACCGCGGCAAGGTTGGCTGCCGTATCTGTTGCCCTTTCTCGAAGAGCAGAACAGCTTGGGGCAATATGACTTCAAGATCGGCCTGGTTGCCAATGGTGTCTACGGCAGCGACGTCAACTATGGCAGCGCAAACTCGTTCACCGCTACGTCGCCCACCAATTTCGTGTGGACCACGTTTCTTTGTCCTTCGGACACGGGGGTGCTCCAAATCAACACTCCGCAAGGCTATTTCAGTTTGGGAAATTACCTGGCCTTCTTCGGCGGGCTGACCCTGGGCGGAGCCAATCCGGCAAACCTGCAAAGCAATCAGCGCGGAGCGTTTGGAATCAACTTTGGGGCCCGGCTCAAGGACTTCGCCGATGGCACAAGCCACACCCTGATATTCGGCGAGTACCTGCGATCGACCGGCCAACTGGCCGCCGGCGCCACCGAACAACGCGGCATGCTGTGGCAGTCGGACGAACCGGGGGGCGGCAGTCTGTTCACCGCGTCGACGCCCAACTCCAGCACGCCGGACGTTTTTTATCCGGGCTGGTGGTGTCCCACCCAGCTGTCGCTGGAAACGATGCTGCTACAAAACCAACCCTGCGTCACCGGCAGCACCACCGGCGTCGATCACACCGCAACGGCCCGCAGCCGGCACCCCGGCGGTGTCCTGGTGGCGATGGGGGACGGTTCGGTGCAGTTTGTCGATGATTCGATCAATCTGACGCTTTGGCAAGCCATGGCGACCATCGCCGGCGGCGAGGTGATCCAGCTCCCCTGATCGCAAGCATCTGCATGTCGCGATGCCCAATTGCCCGCGGCCGGCACCCGGGCGGGGTGAACGTGGCGCTCGCCGACGGTTCGGTACAATTCGTCGGCGACGAGGTCGATTTGAACCTGTGGCGGGCGATGGTCACCATTGCCGGGGGCGAGGTGCTCGAATCGCCGTAGCAATAGTCGGCCCGGGCGAACTGAGCTGCTACCGACGGAATCCGGTAGGCTTGGGGGAAAATCGCGGCTACGGACTGAGGTCCTTTGCTCACGGTTAGCTTGCGGGCTCGGCATTGCGATGGCGGAAGTCGCTCGGGGTTTCGCCCGTATGCTGGATGAATACCTGGCTGAAATACGAGTGGCTGGAAAAACCGAGCTTGGCGCTAACCTGGTCGACCGTGAGCGACAGATCGCAAAGCAGTCGCTTGGCTTGCCAGATTTTGAGTTGATTGTGGTACGCGATAATGCCGGAATCGAACGCCTTGCGAAACGCCTCCTTGGCCCTGGTCGGGCTGATCCCAAGCTGCTGGGCCACGGCATTGATGCTCAGCCGATCGTTGACCCGCGCCAGTAGCAACCGCCGAATTTGTTGCGCCACGTCGTCCGGCGGAGCCGTCGGCTCGATCGCGCCTTCCAATCGCCGGCAGCAATATCCGACCAGCGCCAGCAGGGTGGCGACCACGCCGATCGTTTCGCGGGGCTCCAAGGCGGTCAGGTGGTCGGCGGCCCGCCAGAACAGATGCCGAAGTTCGTCGTCTCCGGAAACGTCGAACCGGTGTTTGCCTTTGACCAGCCGCACCAGCTTATGACAGCAATCTTCGACGCCGGCACCGGCCGGCCAGCGGCCGGGGCTCTTGGCATCGATCAACAGTCCGATGGTCGCCGCAGTCTGCCGGCCCTTGTTGTGCCAGTGGTGACGCACGCCGGGCCCGAGCAGATAAAAAATTCCGGCATCGAGCACGACTTCCTCGTCTGGCAGGAACAACGACATCGGACCCTGCAGGCATCCGTGCAGCGCGATGTACGAATGGCTGTGGGCCTGGGTGACGGTGCCGGCCGGAATATGGCCCGAGACGAACCGCAGGAAGGGCCGCGGCGTGGTGCGAAGATAGGCCAGGTAACTCTGATCGGCGAACGAATCGGGCAGGGCCTTGCCGGCACGCGCGGTGCGATTCTTCGGGACAGGATAATCGTTTTTCATCATCAGACGGCGTCCGGATACCGGTCTGGCAGGATCGGCGAGGCGCATGGACTCGACCCCCGGAGTATTAGCATACCTGCGCAGCGACTCGATGTGCCAATTCGAATACCCACGGATTCGGTGCTTTAGGGCACCGGACACCGATTTCCGAATGTCTTGTCGCGACAGCATTCTGTCCGATTTCGACTAGGTGCGTGCCGTGGTTTTCAGGCATACTACAATCATATAGTCAAGATAGCCTCGATAGCAGTGCTGGCCTGATTCCCTGTCATGACAAGCGCGTTTCATCATCGATCGATTGCGGGCCGCGTCCTGGCGGCCTTAGCTCTGGCGGCGTGCTGCGCAAACCAGGGGCCGCTGCGAGCCCAGGAGACGCCGGCCGCGCCGCCTGTGGTCGCGTCACCGGCGCCGGTCGAGCAGTTCGAGAAGCAGATCCGGCCGCTGCTGGTCGAGCATTGCCAAAAGTGCCACGGCCCCAAGAAGCAGGAAGGGGAGCTGCGGCTCGATTCGCGCACAGGCGCTGCTCAAGGGGGGCGAGCATGGCGCCGGTCGTCGTGCCCGGGTCGCCCGGCGAAAGCCGGCTGATCACGGCCATCGGTTACGCCGACGAAGATCTGCAAATGCCGCCCGACGATCGGCTGCCGGCCGACGGCCGTGGCGCTTGCTGACCCAGTGGGTGCGGCAGCGGAGCACCGTGGCCGGAAGCGACGGCAAGTCCGGCCGACCGGCCGTGTCGGCGGCCGAGGCCTGGAAAAACCATTGGGCGGCCCAGCCGGTGCGCCCGCAGGAATTGCCGGCGGTGCGCGACGCGCAGCTGGGTCGCGCTCGCCGGTCGATCGCATTCATCCTGGCCCGGCTCGAACAGAACGGTCTGGCTCCCTCGCCGCCGGCCGATCGCCGCACGCTGCTGCGCCGGGCGACGTTCGATCTGATCGGGCTGCCGCCGACGCCGCGAAGAGATCGCGGCTTTCGAGCAGGACACTTCGCCCGACGCATTCGCCGAAGGTGGTCGAGCGATTGCTCGCCTCGCCCCATTACGGCGAACGCTGGGGTCGGCATTGGCTGGACGTCGCGCGCTATGCCGACACCAAGGAATACGTCCGCCTGAAGGAGGAGCAGCGCTTTCTGTTTGCCTTCGCCTATCGCGATTATGTGACGCGCGCGTTCAACGCCGATCTGCCCTACAACCAGTTCGTCGTCGAGCAGTTGGCGGCCGATCTGCTGCCGGCCGGCGACGATCCGCGACGCGCTGGCCGCATTGGGCTTTCTGACGCTGGGCCGGAACTTTCACCGGCAATCCGCACGACATCATCGACGATCGGATCGACGTCACCACGCGCGGCCTGTTGGGTTTGACGGTCACCTGCGCCCGCTGCCACGATCACAAGTTCGATCCCATTCCCACGGCCGATTACTATTCGCTGTACGGCATTTTCGCCAGCAGCGAGGTGCCGGCGCTGCCGCCGATCCTCGAGTCGGCGCCCGCCGGACGCACAGCGGGAAGCGATCGACAAGGAAGTGATCGAGCGCCAGGCTGCGTCTGCTGGAGTATCAGCAGCAAGCCCACGAGCGGTTGCTGCATGAGTTGCGATCGCAATGTCGGAGCGTATCTCGCCGCCGCACTCGAGGGACGCAAGCCGTATATGCCGGTGCCACTGCCCGCGGCGCTGCGCGAAGTGCGGCAATTTGTGGCCGAGCGCTGGTTGGACTGCCTGGACGCCGGCCAGCGATCGGACCTGCCGGCGTTTGTGCCCTGGCATGCGCTTGGCGGCGATCGGCCCGCAGGAAGACTTTGCCGCTCGGCGCCGCGCAGATTCTGGCCGAGCTGCGGCCAGCGCGACGGCTCGATCCGGCATCCGCTCCGCGGGCGAACGCGCTGCGTGCTACAAGGCCCTGGAAAACGAGCGACTCGCTTCGATGGCCGATGTGGCCCGGGTTTATGGCGACGTGCTCAGCGGCGCCTATCTGCGGTATCGCGAGCGAGACCGAACCACGCAACCTGATCGTCAACGGCAGCTTCGAGCAAAAAGGGCCGGCGGACAACGTCGCCCCGCAAGGCTGGAGCCTGTCGGGCGGCCGATTTTGCACCTTATCGGGCGAGGGGGTGACCGACGGCGCTCTGGCCGCGGTCTTCGGCGACGGCACGGCCCAAAGTCAGCCGCCCACGGCCCACACGGCCGCCATTTCGCAGACGGGTGGAAACCCGGCCGGGCGCACGATATCGACTGACGTATGATTTTGCGGTCTACGGCAACGCGGAGCGAAGCCAACGCCCAAACGCTGACAATGCGGGTCGTCGGCAATTTGCCGCTGCTTGAGCACACGCCTGACCAGTCGGGCAGCCGCTGCCGCGAACTTTCAGCACGTGAAATTGGATTTTATCGCCGACGGCCCCGCGGTGACGGTCAGTTTCTTCGACAGCACGGCCAACGGCGAGAGCGGCTTGGCCGACGGCGTGTTGGACAATGTGCGACTGGTGGAACTGTCGGCCGACGGAGCACCGGTGGTACCCTCGCGCAGGGCCGACGCCGACGATCCGGATCGGGCCGAATTGGTCCAGCTGCTGATGGCCAGCGATTCGCCGACCAACGTGACGCTCAACGACGCGGCCGACTACTACCTCTACGACAGCGCCGATCCACGACAACATGATGGAGCTGCGAAAAAGCTTGAACGAATCGCTGGCCAAGTCCGCGGCAACGACCGTCGCGGGCCCACGTGCTGGCCGAGCGGCCGGCGCCCTACGATCCGCGGATTTTCCTGCGCGGCGATCCGACGCGCCGCGGTCCGGCGGTTCCGCGCCGTTTCCTGGCGGCGCTGGCCGGCGAGGATCGAAAGACGTTCGCGGCCGGGACGGCCCGGCTGGAACTCGCCCGAGCGATCGTCGACCCCGCGAATCCGCTCACGGCGCGGGTGCTGGTCAACCGCGTTTGGCTGCAACATTTTGGCGCGGGACTGGTACTCGTCGCCGAGCAATTTTGGCTTGCGCGGCGATCCGCCGTCGCACCCTGAATTGCTGGACTACCTGGCCCATCGGTTCATGGCGGAAGGCTGGTCGATCAAGCAATTGCACCGCTGGATGATGCTGTCCAGCACCTATCAGCAATCGAGCGACCGCGGCCGGATGCCTCGACCGTGGATCCTGAGAATCGGCTGTTGTCGCGGATGAATCGGCAGCGGTTGGACTTCGAGTCGCTGCGCGACGCGATGCTGGCCACTTCCGGGCGATTGGATCGCACGCTGGGCGGGCCGCCGGTCGATCTGGCCGCGGCCGATTGCCGACGGCGCACGATTTATGGCCTGGTCGATCGGCAGAACCTGGCCAGCATGCTGCAGCAACTTCGATTTTGCCAGCCCCGAGGCGCACATCTCCCACGCGGCACATTACCACGGTTCCGCAGCAGGCCATGTTTTTGCTCAACAGTCCGCTTCGTGCTCGAGCAAGCCCGGGCCTTTGCCCAGCGAGCGGAGCAGGGCGGACCAGAGCAGCGCGAACAGCGGATCGCCCGCATGTTTCAGTTGGCGCTGGGCCGCCCTGCCAGCGCCGAGGAGTTGCGATCGGCAAAGTCGTTTCTGGATGCGGGCGGTTCCTGGCCCGAACTTGGGACAAGTGCTGTTGTTGTCGAACGAATTCAGCTTTGTGGACTAATGCCATGCAAAAAAACGCGACGTCAGAGCATCGACTCTCTATAGGCCCGATCAGCCGGCGCGAAATGCTCGAGCGCACCGGCATGGGAATGGGCGCGCTGGCCCTGGCCTCGTTGCTGGGCGAGTCGGCCGGGGCCGCCGAGAGCGGCGGTGGAGCCCAGCCCGTTCGCAGGTTG
This sequence comes from uncultured Planctomycetaceae bacterium, assembly GCA_963793635.1. GTDB lineage: Bacteria > Planctomycetota > Planctomycetia > Pirellulales > PALSA-1355 > CAWCAX01. The sequence goes on along the minus strand of CAWCAX010000002.1, from coordinate 831,139 downwards.
CGCGCTCCGCACTTTCCGGCCAAGGCCAAGCACGTCATTCATCTGTTCATGAATGGCGGCCCCTCGCACGTCGATACGTTCGACCCCAAACCGGCGCTGGCCAAATACGAGGGCAAGAACCTGCCGTTCAGCTTGCCGACCGAGCGCAAGACGGGCACGGCGTTTCCCTCGCCGTTTGCATTTCAAAAGTACGGCCAGAGCGGAATCGAAGTCAGCGACTTGTTTCCGCACACGGCGCGCTGCATCGACGACATTACGGTGGTCCGCTCGATGGTTGCCGATATCCCGAACCACGAGCCCTCCTTGTTGCTGATGAATTGTGGCGAAGCACGTTTGCCGCGGCCGAGCATGGGCTCGTGGCTGACCTACGGCCTGGGCACCGAGAACCAGAATCTGCCCGGCTTCGTGGTCCTTTGCCCGGGCGGTTTGCCCGTCATGGGCCGGCAAAATTGGCAATCGGCCTTTCTGCCGGGAGTCATTCCAGGGCACGTACATCGATCCCCAGATCACCGACGCCAACAAACTGATCGAGCACCTGACCAACGAGCATTCGACGGCCCAGCAGCAGCGCCGGCAGCTCGACCTGCTGGCGGAACTGAACCAGCAGCATCGGGCCAGCCACGGGCACGAACCGCTGCTCGACGCTCGGATTCAATCGTTCGAGCTGGCCTTACCGGATGCAAACCGAGGCCGCCGCGGCTTTCGATCTGCGGGACGAACCGCAGCACGTGCTCGACATGTACGGACCGGGCGTTCAAGGCCGGCAGATGCTGCTGGCCCGGCGGCTGGTCGAACGCGGCGTACGATTCGTTCAGCTCTGGCACGGCGCCGGCCAGCCCTGGGACTCGCACGGCGACATCCAAGACCATCAGAAATTGGCCAAACGAGTGCGATCAGGCCATCGGCGCCCTGCTGACCGACTTGAAGCAGCGCGGCCTGCTCGACGAAACGCTCGTTCTGTGGGGAGGCGAGTTCGGCCGGACTCCGGTGGTGCGAACTGGGCGGCCAAAGGACGAGACCACAACCATTACGGCTTCAGCATGTGGCTGGCCGGCGGCGGAGTGAAGGGCGGCTACGTGCACGGGGCGACCGACGAGTTCGGCTTCAAGGCCGTGGAGAACAAAGTCCACGTGCATGATCTGCACGCCACGATCTTGCACTTGATGGGCTTCGATCACGAGAAGCTCACCTATCGCCACGCCGGCCGCGATTTCCGCCTGACCGATGTCCACGGCCGCGTGGTCAGCGACCTGCTGGCGTGAGTCCTGTCCGCGCGTCCACAATATATCCTGCTTCGTGGCCTCGCGGAAAATAGAAATACGACCCAATATGTTTCTACGTGTCGCCACGGTCCTGCTTCTTTCCGGCGCGGCGCTGTCGGCCGCCGAGCCCGGGCTGCCGACGACGATCAACTACAACCGGCACATCCGGCCGATTCTTTCCGACAACTGTTTCCGCTGCCACGGGCCCGACGCTGACACGCGCGAAGCAGGATTGCGCTTCGACTTGCGAGACGTGGCGATCAAGACTCTGGAGTCGGGCAAGGTAGCCATCGTCGCGGGCGACAGCGGCCAAAGCGAACTGGTGCGACGGATCACGTCCGCCGATCCGGATACGATCATGCCGCCGCCGGACAGCAACCGGGTTCTGTCGGATCGGGACAAGCAATTGCTGCGGCGCTGGATTGAGGAAGGGGCCGAATATCATCCGCACTGGTCGTTTTTGCCCCCCCAGCAGCAGGCCTTGCCCGCCGTCACGCGCCGGATTGGGCGCGCGGCGGTATCGATCGTTTTGTTCTGGCCCGGCTTTCGGCCGAAGGCATCGAGCCCGCGCCCGAGGCCGACCGGGCCACGCTGCTGCGCCGCGTGACGCTGGATCTCACCGGCCTGCCGCCGACTCCCGCCGAACTCGACGCGTTTCTGGCCGACCCGGGCGAGAACGCTTATGAAACGGTTGTCGATCGGTTGCTGGCATCTTCGCGCTATGCCGAACGGATGACGATGAGTTGGCTCGACGTGGCCCGCTACGCCGACACGCACGGCTACAACAACGACGGCGAGCGGATGCAGTGGCCCTGGCGCGATTGGGTACTTCGGGCTTTCGACGCCAATATGCCCTACGACCAGTTCATCCTGGAACAGCTTGCCGGCGACCTGATCGAGAATGCGACTTCCGGCCAGCGGTTGGCCACGGCCTTCAATCGGAATCACGTCATTACGTCGGAAGGGGGGATCATTCCGGAAGAGTATCGCGTCGAGTACGTCGCCGACCGTGTGCATACCACGGCCACCGTTTTTCTTGGCTTGTCGATGCAATGTGCCCGCTGCCACGATCACAAGTTCGATCCGATCACGCAGCGCGACTACTACAGTTTCTTCGCGTTTTTCAACAACGTGCCGGAGGTGGCGCTGGGTTACGATCCCAACCAGCCCATCATCGCCGTCCCGATGCTCGAGTTGCCGGCCGCCGCGCAGCAGACCGAGCGCGAGCAGTTGGAAAAACGCCGGGCGGAACTGGACGAGCAGCTCAAAGCGCGCGAGACGCAATTGGCCTCCACGGTTCAGCCGCCCGCCGAACAAGCACCCTCTCCCGCGGCGGGAGCCGCCGGTCAGGCGGCCAGCCCCCCGACCCCCGAGCAGCAATTGCAGGCCCGGCGGAAGTATCTGGAAACGGTCGATGAAGCGTTTCGCACCCTGACCGCCGACCTGGCCGAAGTGACCCGCCGACGAACGGAACTCGAGAAGACGATTCCCAAAACCATGATCATGGAAGAGATGCCGACTCCGCGGCCGGCTTTTCTGCTCAAGCGCGGCCAATACGATCAGCCGGGCGAGCCCGTATCGCCCAACGTGCCGGCCAGCCTGCCACCCCTGAAGGGCGACGGGCTCGCAAATCGACTGGGCGCTGGCCCAGTGGCTGATCGATCCGGGTCATCCGCTGACGTCCCGGGTGGCGGTCAATCGCTGTTGGCAAATGTATTTTGGCACGGGCATTGTCGAGACGGTCGAAGACTTCGGTTCGCAAGGCGCGTGGCCGACGCATCCTGAACTGCTCGATTGGCTGGCGCAGCAGTTCGTCGCCAGCGGTTGGAATGTCAAAGCCCTGCAGAAACTGATCGTGACGTCGGCCACCTATCGGCAATCGTCGCGAGTTACGCCGGAGTCGCTCGGAGCGCGATCCCAAGAACCAATTGCTGGCGCGCGGTCCGCGGTTCCGCCTGCCGGCCGAAATGGTGCGCGACAACGCGCTTGGCGATCAGCGGCCTGCTGGCCGAGCGGCTGGGCGGCCCGAGCGTCGGTCCCTATCAACCCGACGGACTTGTGGCAGGACGTTTCGGTCGAGCACAGCGCGGTCTACAAGCAGAGACCAGGACGACAATCTCTATCGCCGCAGCATGTACACGTTCTGGAAGCGCACCTGCCCGCCGCCGGCGCTGTCGACGTTCGACGCTCCGGATCGCGAAACCTGCCTCGTCCGCCGGGCCAGCACCAACACGCCGCTGCAAGTCGCTGGTGCTGATGAACGATCCGACCTATGTCGAAGCGGCGCGGAAGCTGGCCGAGCGCGTGCTGTCCGAGGGGGGCGACACGCCGCAGGCGCGGCTCGACTCACGCGTTCCGCCTGGCCGCTGTCGCGGCCAGCTCGGCCGGACCGAGGCGCAGTTGTTGCTCGCGTTGGTCGACGAAACTGCCGAAAAGTTTCGCGCACGCGCCGAACAAGGCCGAGGAACTTCTGCACATCGGCGCATCGGCGGTCAATGCGAAGCTCGACCCGGCCGAGCTGGCCGCTTGGACTACGGCCGCCAGCGTGATCCTGAATCTCGACGAAACGATCAGCAAAGAATAACACTCCCTAAGACAAAGAGCGATTCGATGGATCCTCGCATCGAATTGGAACGGCTGTTATCCCGCCGCCATTTCTTCGGCCGCACGGCCAGCGGAATCGGTACGGCGGCGCTGGCCTCGCTGTTGGGGCAACCTGTCGGCGCCGCGCCCGGCGGCGAGCCTGGTCCAATCGCCGGCGCAGCTGCCGCACCCGGCCGCCAAGGCCAAACGGGTGATCTATCTATTCCAATCCGGCGGACCGTCGCAGCTCGAGATGTTCGACGACAAGCCGCTGGTGCGCGAGAAGCACGGCAGCGAGCTCCCCGATTCGATCCGCATGGGCCAACGGCTGACCGGCATGACTTCCGGCCAGAAGAGCTTTCCGGTGATCGGCTCGAAGTTCAAGTTCGCGCAGCATGGCCAGTGCGGCATGTCGCGTCAGCGAGCTGTTGCCGCACACGGCCAAAGTGGTCGACGACATCTGCCTCGTTCGTTCGATGCACACCGAGGCCATCAACCACGATCCGGCGATCACGTTCATTCAGACCGGCTCGCAGCAACCCGGCCGCCCCTCGATGGGAGCCTGGTTGTCTTACGGCCTGGGGAGCGAGGCCAGTGATCTGCCGGCCTTCGTGGTGATGATCTCGCACGGCAGCGGCAAGGACAGCAACCAGGGCTTGCTCGAACGCCTGTGGGGGAGCGGCTTTCTGCCGTCGAGCCATCAAGGCGTCAAGCTGCGCAGCGGCGGCGACGCGGTGCTCTATCTTTCCGATCCGCCAGGCATCGATCGCGACCTGCGGCGGCAGATGCTCGATCGACTGGCTCAGCGCTCAACCAGCTGCAGTTGGGAGCAGACCGGCGATCCCGAGATCACCACCCGCATCGCGCAGTTCGAGTTGGCCTACCGCATGCAAATGTCGGTGCCCGAACTGACCGATCTGGCGAAAGAGCCGCAATCGGTGTTCGATCTGTATGGGCCGGATGCGCGCAAGCCGGGCACGTTTGCGGCCAATTGCCTGCTGGCCCGGCGGATGGTCGAGCGCGGCGTGCGGTTCATTCAGCTTTATCATCGCGGCTGGGACCACCACGGCGGGCTGCCGGCGAACATTCCCTTGCAATGCCGCGACATCGATCAGGCCCAGGCGGCATTGATCACCGATCTGAAACAGCGCGGCCTGCTGGAAGACACGCTCATCGTCTGGGGCGGCGAGTTCGGCCGCACCGTCTATGGCCAGGGGGGCCTGCAAGACGACTACGGCCGCGACCATCACGGCCGCTGCTTCTGCGTTTGGCTGGCCGGCGGCGGCATCAAGCCGGGGCTGGTATACGGTCGTACCGACGACTATCAGCTACAACATCGTCGAGCAGCCGGTGCACATCCACGACCTGAACGCCACGATCCTGCACTGCCTGGGGATCGACCACACCCAGCTCACGTTCCGCTTCCAAGGCCGCGATTTCCGCCTGACCGACGTGCATGGCGCCCCGGTCAGCGGGATCTTGGCGTAACTGGCCGGACTGGATCTTGGCCTGAGCGGCCGGACTGGATCTTGGCCTAGCCGGCCGGACGGGATCTTGGCCTAGCCGGCCGGACGGGCCCCCACGCGGAAAACGGCTGAAAGATCCGCCTTCTCGACCGGTATAGCTGTCAGACAGAACGGAGCCGATGGGGCTTTTCAGCGGCTGTTTGGAGGGGGTCATCCATGTCACCGACCTTGATTATCGGTTGTTTAGGGGCCTACCTGGTTACGGCACGCCTGTCATCGCAGGCCGCCGCGCTGGCCCTGGCATTGTCCGTGTTTGCCATTACTCGCCTGGTAGGGGGCTACTAAATCGATGGGGCGTTGCATCCCCCAGGGTACTGCTGGGCTCAGACCGCGCGGTCGTAATAGGCGAAGTTGGTGCTGATCTGGGCCCAGGTGAGCGTGATCAGGCCCGGCATGCTGCCGTTGTTGATTCCCCAGGGGTTGAACAGCGTGATGGTTTTGGCTTGGGCGTTGTATCCGACCACGGCATAGGCATGGTCTCCGACGACGGTTGACAGCGTCGGACTCTGGTTCGAGGCGAATTCGATCAGGTTGCCGGCGTTGTAGGCGTTGACGAACGCCGTAAAGCTGTTGGAAGCGGTGACGCTGTTGAACATGGTGTCGGCCTGGCCGGTGATTTCGCTCATCGCCGTGCCCATGTAGCCGCCCGAGATGGCGGTGTACTGGTTCGTGAGCGATGAGCTGCCTTCGTGTTCCAGCCCGGTTTGGTGCCACTCGACGTAAGCCTTTTCTGCCAGCGCCACCCACAGGACGTTGCCGGTGCTCCTGGCCAGGTTGCCGTCGCCGTCGAACACGAACTGCCCGTATTGATTGACCGGCAACTGCGTGTTGACCGTGACGTAGTCAGCCTTGCCGTTGTTGTAGAACCTGACCGTGTACGTGCTGTCGCCGTTGGCGATGAACATGCTGGTGATCACCGACGGTGTATTCTTGGCCGCCTCGGCCAAGGCCGAGAGGAAGTAACAGTCGCCCAATCCGCCCTGGTTGATCTGGGTGTACGTCACACCGCTGCCGAACAGTGTTCCGCTGGCCTGGGCGTAGCCATAGGTTGGCCCCCAGTCGGACGTGCCGACCGGAAGATCGGTTCCCAGGAACCATTTGTCGACCAGCTTTCCAAGGTTCGCGGCGCTGGTGCCGACCGTCAGGTTGCCGAGGCTTGAGCCCAGATACGTTGCGTTGGCGGTATTGCCCAGCACCACGTCGTCGGAAAGCACCTGCACGTACGTGAGCGTGCCGAACAGGCCGGAGTCGCTGACGATCGCCTTCAGGTCGCTCAGTTCGGTCTGCGTCATCGCGCCGGCCTTTTCGACCTGATTGAACAGACCGATCATGTCGTTGCGGGTGAGCACGCTGCCGGCGGCAAAGTCGGTGTCGGCCAGCGAACGGATGGCGGCGCTGTGGATGTTCGTGTCGAACCAGGTCAGGGCCTTGTTGTCGAGCGTCGCCACGCCATTGTTGGTGACACCCAGAGTGTTGCCGACGCCGGCGAAGAACACGTCGCCGCCACTTGCCAATACCACTTCGTCGTTGCCGGCGCCCGCCTTGATCGTGATGGGGACGGCCAAGGCTTGCTGACCTCTCACCGAGGCGCTGTCGAGCAGGATCAGGTCGTTGCCGCCATCGCAGTTGACGACGATCGACTTGACGCTGCTGGCGGCGACGCTGCCGGACACGCCGTCGACGGAAATCTGATTATTGACCTCGCGGATCATCACGCCGGAGCTGCTCGCCGTGCCCGCGATCGTCAAAACGCCGCCGGAGTTGAGCAGCGCCGCCAGACCGGTGGTCATCAAGTCGCGACGTTCGAGAAATTCCAGCCGCAGAGGAAACTTGCGCCGCTTTGGTTGTGCAATCAAAGTTGAGTCTCTCCGGAAGTCGCATGCGCAGCCCAGGGAGCGACAAGGCCGCAGCCCGGTCGGGTGCTCTGCACTGGGGTGGTCTGGAACCGTGAGCGAAAAAGCTGCTGGCCAGACAGGGGAAAAGGACGAGTGAACTGCTGATAAGCCGTGCCGGCCAGAGGTGACGTGCCGGCAACAGGAACCCTAGGTCGAAAACCGGAGAGCGTCAAATCGCCCTTTTGAATTGCGGTTTCAGAGTGATATTGGGCGGCTCGATATGCGGGTTGTTACTTCCAGAGCGGTTGGGTGCCGTGGTCGGAAGGCGATGCGGCGCTGGGCAGGCAGGCCCCGCAGCCGTTGGTCGACGGGATCCAGCCGCTTCAGCCGGCCCGCCGGCGGGCGCGCTTCCCACGCTCTAGCGGGGTACGAATCGCCGGGAGCGCATTGAATCGGCTCGCATTCTTGCACCAATATTGTCAAATCCAAGAATTTTGAGACAATTCGACCGTGGTCAGGGCCTCGTGGCGACCGACGGTCCCTTGCGCAACGACGCACTTGTTTCCGCAAGGGGCGCGGGGCCGACAAACGCAGTCCGCATTCGGAGGGTATTGAATCATGAGCGGTTCGAATCGCAAAACATCGGGCGCGTCGGCAATCTTGCAGCCGGGTGCGAAAGCGCCCGACTTCGCGCTGCACAGTACGCCCGACCAGACCGTCTCGCTGAATGACTTCCAGGGTCAGCCGGTGATCCTGGCCTTTTATCCGGCGGATTGGAGTCCCGTCTGCGGCGACCAGATGGTTCTGTACAACGAACTGCTGCCGGAATTTCAGCGCAGCCACGCCGAACTGCTCGGCATTTCGGTGGATGGCGCCTGGTGCCATCTGGCATTTGCCAAGGATCGCAAATTGAAGTTCCCGTTGTTGGCAGATTTCGAACCCAAGGGCGCGGTCGCTCGGGCGTATGGAGTTTTTCACCAGCAGGATGGCGTTTGCGAGCGTGCGCTGTTCGTGATCGACGCCGAGGGCATCATCCGCTGGAGTTACCTTTCGCCGATTGGCATCAATCCTGGCGCCGATGGAATTCTGTCGGCACTCGAAAACCTATCCGTGCAGGAGACCCACGCATGACTCGGCAAGCCGCAGCGGCCCAGCTCACGGTTCCCGTCGGCAAGCGCGATCATGTGCTCGGGCCGGCAACCGCGCCCGTCACCATGGTCGAGTACGGCGATTTCGAATGCCCTCACTGCGGCCAGGCCTATTTTGTCGTTCGCTCGTTGATGGAGCGGGTGGGGCGGCAGATGCGATTCGTGTTTCGGCATTTTCCGCTCTCGACCGTGCATCCGCATGCGGAACTCGCCGCCGAGGGGGCGGAAGCGGCGGTTTCGCAGGGCAAATTCTGGGAGATGCACTCCCTGTTGTTCGAGCATCAAGAGGCGCTCGACGCCGAGTCGCTGGCGATGGATGCCGCGGCGATCGGGCTGGAGGTCCCCCGGTTTATCAGCGAGCTTGCCGGTCGCGTGCATGCGCCGCGTGTGCGCGAAGATTTCTCGAGCGGCGTGCGCAGCGGCGTGAACGGAACCCCCACGTTCTTTATCAACGGCCTGCGCCACGACGGGGGCTACGATTTCGAATCGCTACGGGAAGCCATTGAGACCGCGGCCGCGGAATAGGGTGCATTTCAGAGAGCTGTAGCTCCGGCACGCCAACAAAGGCCGCGCAGCAGGCAAGCCGTCCAGTTCGAGCGCCGGCTGGGGTCACGTTGAGCGGATCGCCGAATTCGCGTTCTCAATAGCCATAATGGGCCGCGGCGTGCAGCTTGGCCTGCTCGTCGACGGAAAGTCCCTTTATCTTGTCCGCGTCGAAAAAATGGTCGCGCGTCAGGTGCGTCCAATAGGTCATCCCGCTGACGCCCGCCTCGGGTACGTCGATGGTTTTGAGCCAGATGCGTATTTCGTCCGCGTAGAGGCTCCGCAGCCACTTGCTGGGCGGCCGCCCGTGGCGCGCCCTGCGGGTGGCATCGGGTCGCCGATCGCCAGGCTCGGCGCCGGCCGCCGCCAGAGCGTTGTCGCTGCCGTCTAGCTCCCACACCCGCACCTCGGCCGGCACCAGGCTGTCGTCGAGATAACCCTTCTGCTCCGCGTAGGGCTGGCCGGTCTTTTTGTTGACGGGCGTCGTGATCCCGGTGAGCATCCATCGGCCATCGACCAGGGTCTCCCGCTCATACCAATGCCAACTCGCGTTGTGTGCGGCGCGCCAATGAATGGGCGTCGCCCCTGGAGTGCCGCTCGTGGCCGGCCCGGCGGCATTCATCGCCGCGGCCGCCAATTGGTCGAGTCCGTCGGCGCGCAGTTTTTCGGCCAGATTGAAAAGCCCCAGGCCGATCCAGAACAGAAATCGTCGGCGTGTCATAATTGGTCCCTGAAAATTGCGCTCGGCAGTTTGCCCTTGATGGCCGCGCACCACCGGCGGCGCCGCGGGCGGCAGGCTGGAATCCGGCCCTTTCCAACTATAGGCCCGGCCGGGCGAGCGCCCTGCGCGAGACACTGTGGAACGGGGCCATTTTTCGACAATCTGGCGGTCCCGGCGTCCGCAGAATCGGAAAACTTGCGACGCCCGGTCCTGCGCCGCGGGGCCAATACACCGCCGGATCGACGCGGCGCTCAGCCAAAATCTGTTGAGCGGTGCCGTCGGGGACGATTCCAAAGCTTTGCCTGGAACCAAGCCGATGCCGAGGGACAACGAACCGCCCGGCGGCAATGTCGGGCGGACCTTGCTAAGCCACAGGGGCATTGTCAGCCCAATTCAGGCTGTATCAGAGCCTGAACGCGCGGTGTCTGAACGAGGTGCCAGACGCGTCGGCTAGACGATGTCTACGGAGATTCGTTTGCTCCGCAGCCATTGGCGAAAAGTTTCGCTCATCGCGTCATCGGTGATCACGCGCTGGATGACTTCCAGCGGCGAAATCAGCACCGGACCGGCGGCGCCGAACTTGCTCGCATCGCACACCAGCACCACTTCGCGGGCGGCGGCGATCAAGGCCCGCTTGGTCTGCGCACCGTCGAAGTTGCGCTCGGCCAGCCCCTTTTGCATGTCCACGCCGTAGGTGGCCAGGAACAGCCGGTCGGCACAAATGTCGGCCAGATCCCGCTCGACCTGGTGGCCGGCCACCGACAGCGTGCGGGGGTTCAGCCGGCCGCCGCACAAAATGACCGTCACGCCGGCCCGGGCGCTGGCTTCCAGCGCGACATTGAGCGCACAGGTGACGACGGTAATGTCGGCATTCTCGGGCAGTCGGCGGGCAATCTCGATGGTCGTCGTGCCGGCGTCGAGCAGAATCGTTTCCTGCGGCGCGATCAGTTTGGCCGCGGCGGCGCCGATCCGGCGCTTGGCCTCGACATGCTCGTCGGACCGCGCGTCAAATGACGAATCGAGGTTGATCTCCTGGGGCAGAATTGCGCCGCCGTAGGTCTTTTGGATCAGCCCCTGGGCCGAGAGGGCCTCGACGTCCTGGCGAATGGTGACGACCGACACCCCCAGCTTGCTAGAGATTTCCGAGTTGCGAATAAATCCATTCTCACGAATCAACCTGGTAATCGACTCGCGCCGCTGCTGGGCAATGCCTCTCAAGAGCGTTTCCCTCGCTTAAATCGGGCTATTATCGACCCCACCCCACTCGCGGCCGGCCGGTCGGGGGCGGACAGAGGAACTTTCAATGAAGAAAGTTTACGGGGCACTAATGGCTCATTGACTTTCAACATAGTAAGTCCTATCATCGGCCATTGCAACTGGTGAGCGGGCAAACAGGCGAGAACCTACCGTGTCGAAAACGATCGTCCTATTGGCCTCGCTCGACACCAAGGGGCACGAAGTCCAGTATCTGCGCGAGTGCATCGAGCGCGCCGGAAAGCGGGCGTTGGTCGTCGACGTGGGAGTGATCGGCCAGCCGGCCACGGCGGCGGACGTCTCGCGTGGCGAGGTGGCCGCAGCCGGGGGCTCGACACTGGCCGCGTTGCAAGCCGGTGCTTCGCGCGAGCAAGCGGCGCCGATCATGACCGCCGGCGCCAGCCAGATTGTCGGCCGCCTGCAGCAGCGCGGCGAGGCGCAGGCGATTCTAGCGCTGGGAGGCACGCAGGGGACCACGCTCTGCACGGCGGTGATGCGCACGCTGCCTTACGGGTTTCCCAAGATCATGGTCTCGACGATGGCCTCCGGCAACGTCGCCCCCTGGGTCGACACGAAGGACATCACCATGATGTACTCGGTGACCGACATCCTGGGGCTCAATCCGTTCATGCGCCGCATTTTGGCCAACGCCGCCGCTGCCGCCTGCGGCATGGCCGAAGTCGATTTGCCGATCCGCTCGCAAGACCGGCCCCTGGTGGCGGTGACGACCGTGGGCATCACCACCCAGGGAGCGATGGCGGCCATCGAGTCGCTCGAAGCGGCCGGCTATGAGACGATCGTGTTTCACGCGGTCGGCACCGGCGGCCGCGCGATGGAAGAGATGATGCAGCAGGGATTGATCGGCGCGGTGCTGGATTTTTCGATCATCGAAGTCTCCAACCAGATGTATCACGCCCTATTGGCCGGTGGGCCGCAACGATTGACGTGTGCCGGCCGGCTGGGATTGCCGCAAGTGATTTGTCCCGGCGCGGTTGAAGTGCTGGTGTTCAACGAGCCCGAAACGGTGCCGGCCCAGTATCGCGACCGCCGCCTGGTGCGGCACAGTCCGCAGATTACCGACCTGCGCTTGAACAAAGCCGAGATGGTCGAGGTGGGACGCGAGGTTGCCCGGCGTTTGCAAGCCACGACCGAAGATGCCGTCTGCTTGATTCCGACCGCGGGCTACGACAGCTATGCCGTGGCCGGCGGGCCGTTTTACGATCCGGCGGCCGACGCCGCCTTTGTCGCCGAATTGCGGGCCAACCTGCCTGGCAACATTTGTTTGCGCGAGCGTCCGACGCACATCAACGATCCGGCCTTCGCCCACGAGGCGGCCGAGAGTCTTGTGGAACTAATCCAGCAGCACGCCCGAGCGGCGAGGTAAACGATGGCCATCCGCTACAGCAGAACCGACTTTCTGGCGCGGTTGCGCACGGAGATCCTCGCTGGCCGGTCGCTGGTGATGAGCGGAGCCGGGAGCGGCATCTGCGCCAAATTCATCGAGCGGGGCGGGGCCGACATCATCGGCATTTACAACACCGGCTATTTCCGCCTGCAAGGTTACGGCTCTCTGGCCGGCATGCTGCCGATTTCCGACGCCAACGAACTGGTCTTTCGCATGGCCCGGCAGGAAGTGCTGCCGCAAGTCCGCGAGGCGCCGGTGGTGGTGGGGGTCAACGGCGTCGATCCGCTGCGCGACATGCGACTGTTTCTAGAAGACCTGAAGCGGATCGGAGTCTCGGGCGTCCACAATTTTCCGACCGTGGGCTGGTTCGACGGTGAATTTCGGCGAACACTCGAAGCCACCGGGCTGGGTTACGGCCATGAAATCAACCTGCTGAAGATCGCCCGCGAACTGGACATGTTGACCGTGGGCTACGCATTCAACGACGCCGATGCGGTTCGACTGCTGACCGAGGCCGCGCCCGACGTATATATTTTTCATGCCGGCATCACGGGCGGCGGCACGACGGGCGATGCCGGCGCCGCCTCGCGCAAGGACACGGCTGCCCGCAGCCAACACAGTTTTGAGATCGCGCGGCGTTTGAAAAGCGACGTGATCTTGTTGGCGCACGGCGCGGCGATTGTCGATCCGGAGGACGCCCAGTACATGCTGGATCACACCGCATGCCACGGCGTGCAGTTGGGGTCGAGCATCGAGCGGCTGGCCATCGAGCGCCCGTTGGAGGAGCGTGCCGCCGCGTTCAAGCAGGGTCGGCTGCCGAAGCACCGCTCGCAGATTTGAAGTTTTTGCCCGCCAAAACGATTTGTGGTTTTGTCCGATGCCGCTGGTTTCCTTCCCAGAATTGATGTCCGCCGCCCAGCGCGGCGAGTACGCCGTGGGGTATTTCGAGAGCTGGAATCTCGAGTCGCTGCTGGCGGTGGCCGATGCGGCCGAGCGGCTGCGTTCGCCGGTGATTTTGGGATTCAGCGGCATTTATTTGCCGCATCCCCAGCGCCGGGTGCACGATCGTCTGGCGCCTACGCCGCGCTCGGGTTGGAGGTTTGCCGCGGCCTGTCGGTGCCCGCCTGTTTGCTGCTCAACGAATCGCCGCACCTGGATTGGGTCGAGCGGGCTTTGCGGTTGGGCTTCAACCTGGTGATGTTCAGCCAAGAGGATCTGCCGGCGGGCGAGCGCGTGGAGAAGATTGGCGATCTTGTCGGCCAGGCGCATGCGGTGGGTGCGGCGGTGGAGGCGGAATTGCAAGCGGTGCCGGGAGTCGGCGGAGAACTGGACGACGCCGAAGCGGCGGCCGATCCCGCCTTGACCAATCCGGCCGCGGCACGCCAGTTCCTTGAGCAAACCGGCGTCGACGCGTTGGCCGTCAACCTGGGCCAGCAGCATCTGCACGGCCGGCGCAGGGTGCGACTCGACATCGACCTTCTCGACGAGCTGTGCCGCCTTCCCGTGCCGCTGGTACTGCACGGGGCAACTTCGGTGGAGCAGCGACGATCTGCGCGCCGCGATCCGGCACGGCATCCGCAAGATCAACGTCGGCAGCTTGCTGAAGCAGACCTATTTCGGCGCGCTGCGCCGCCTGCGACCGGGTGGGCCAGAGGTTCAATCCTTACGAGGTGATCGGCTCGGGCCTGGATCAGGACGTGCTGGTGGCGGGCCGGTTGGCTTTGCAACAGGTCGTTGAAGAATTGATGCAACTTTTTGGCAGCGTGGGCCAGGCGCCCGGCTCGGAGCAGATGCGATGATCCATCAGGTCGTGATTCCGCACTTGGGAGCCACCGGCGGCGACGTGCGGATCGTCGAGTGGCTGGTGAGCGAGCAGGATTTTGTGCGGGCGGGCACCCGACTGTTCGTGGTCGAATTCGACAAGGCGACGGACGAAATCCAGGCCTTCCGCGAAGGGTATGTGCGGCGCATCCTGGCCCCGGCCGGCACCGCGTTGGAACCGGGCGCCGTTGTGGCCTGGCTCACGGATACCGCCGATGAACCGCTCGACGGCCCGGCAGATGCCCCGACCAGCGGCGCGACATCGACCGCGAGCGCTCGGCCGGCCAACGCGCCGGCCAGATCTCCGGTGGTCAAGACGATTTCAACCCACACACCGACGCCCGCTCGCGCCAAACCGCCGACGCCAAAGCGGCCGGCCAGGTTGGCGCCGAATCCGCCAGCGCCGGATGCGCTCGGCTCGACAAGCGGCATGCTCGACGCCTTCCGCCGCATGGTGCTGATCCGCCGCTACGAAGAGCATTTGTATCACCTGTTTTTGCAGGGGCAGGTGCCCGGCACGTTGCACCAGTGCCAGGGACAAGAGGCCGTGGCGGTGGGAGTCTGCTCGGCACTGCGCAGCGACGATTGGATTTTCAGCACCCATCGGCCGGTCGGCCACCTGATCGCCAAGGGCGCCGCGCTCGACGCGCTGACGGCCGAGATCTGGGGCCGGGCCAGCGGTTGCGTGGGCGGCAAAGGAGGGCAGATGCACCTGGCCGACTTTGCCGTGGGCGCCATGGTCTCCAACGCGATCGTCGGGCGCCAACATTCCCATCGCCACCGGCGCCGCGCTGGCCTTCCGCATGCAAGGGCTCGACCGGGTGGCGGTGAGTTTTTTCGGCGACGGAGCCTCGAACATCGGTGCGTTTCACGAAGGTCTCAACCTGGCCGCCGTGGTCGACGCGCCGGTGGTCTTCGTGTGCGAAAACAACCTCTACGCCGCCTCGACGCACATCTCGACCACCATGCGCATCGCCGACATTGCCGAGCGGGCCAAATCGTATGGCCTGCCCGGCGTGGTGGTCGACGGCATGGATCTGGAGGCCGTTTCCGCGGCGGCCCGGCAGGCGGTCTGTCGGGCGCGGGCCGGCGACGGGCCAACCCTGTTGGAGTGCAAGACGTATCGTTACCGCGGACATTCGCGGGGCGATCCGTGCGGATATCGGGATGCCGAGGAGCACCGGCAATGGAGCCAGCGCGACCCGATCGAACTGTGCCGCCATCGGTTGCAAGCCGACTGGGGCGTGCCCGAGGAACAGTTGGCGCAGATCGAGACCGAATGTCAGGCCGAAGTCGAGGCCGCCGTGGCCTACGCTCTGGCCAGTCCCGACCCGGCGCCCGAGACCTGTTTGGAGCATGTCTTTGCCGAGGGCGAGGTGGCGATATGACCGAGGTTGCAACCACAACCAAGATGGGCATGGCCGAGGCGCTGCGCGACGCGATGCGCGTTGCCATGCGAGCGGACGAGAGCGTGTTCCTGCTGGGCGAGGACCTCGGCGTGACCGGCGGATTCGGCGGCGGATTTACCGTCACGCTCGGACTGGCCGAAGAGTTTGGGCACCAGCGCGTGCTCGATACGCCGATCTCGGAAGGGGCCATCGTGGGCGCGGCCGTCGGGGCGGCCATGGCCGGCATGCGGCCGGTCGCCGAAATGCAATACGGCGATTTCGTGTTCTGCGCCATGGACCAGGTCGTCAACCAGGCGGCCAAGATGCACTATATGAGTAATGGACAGGTGCGCGTGCCGCTGGTGCTGCGGCTGCCGGTCGGCGCCTCGACGCGCGGGGCCCAGCACGGCCAGTCGACCGAAGCGCTGTTCATGCACACGCCGGGCCTGAAAGTGGTTTGCCCGGCCACGCCCTACGACGCCAAAGGGCTACTGCTGGCCGCCATTCGGGACGACAACCCGGTGATCTTCCTGGAGCACAAACTGCTCTACGGCGGCAAAGGTGGCCGGAAGGAAAATTCTTCGCTGGCGGTCGGCACCGAGGTGCCCGCGGGGGACTACGAAGTGCCGTTGGGCACGTTGCTGGTCCGCCGCGAGGGGGCCGACATCACGATCGCCGCCAACATGCTCATGGTGCATCGCGCCTTGGCCGCCGCCGACGTGCTGGCCGCCCTGGGCATCGAGGCCGAAATTGTCGACGTCCGCTGTCTGGTGCCGCTGGACGTGGAGACCTTGGAAACCTCGGTCACCAAGACCGGCCGGCTGCTGATCGTCGAAGAAGACCACCTCACCTGCGGCTGGGGTGCCGAAGTCGCTGCCCTCATCGGCCAACGGGCGTTCGACGATCTGGATGGGCCGATCGAGCGGCTGGCCGCCCCCGACGCTCCGCTGCCGTGCGCCGCCGTGCTGGAGCGGGCGTTTGTGCCGAGCGTGGAGCGGATCGTGGCCACGGTGCGCGCGATGCTGGAGCAGTAGGGGCATCACCGGGCCTGAAGGGCCCCAGGAGCGCAGCCCAGGGTCGAGCGGTCCTACGCGATACCCTGGGTCATGATTTCGGCGGAAACATTCGGCTCTGAAGGAGCCGCGGAGGGCCCGCCACCCGCCAGAGGCGGAACGTGCCGCTCCGACTCCCTTGCCCCGTTGGGGCAAAATGATTCTTGCCGTGCGCCTACCCAAGGTTTTCGCTGCGATTCAACCCGCTAAGTTCCAATGGCCCGTTGGGCCAGGAGGCAACCTCGACGCAAGAATCCCCTCGATGCCCGGCGGCCCGAATTATCCACCCATTTTTGCGACGCCCACACGGCTTGACGGCGGAGCGGAAAAAAATATCCGCAAATAATTTCCGCAGCCTGTAAGAATTTCGTCCTTCGAGGCAATACTGTTTAGAAAGCAACCGCACTGCTTAATGTGCATCCAGTGAATTCGCTTCGGCAGCATATTTTTTGGCACGGCTAATGGCGATTCTTCCCTCTTCGCAAGACGCATTCGTGAAATGCTTTGCACTTTCCCAGGCCCGCGTCTATGCCTACATCGTGACGTTGCTGCCGAACCGTAGCGATGTGGAAGAAGTCTTTCAGCAAACGACCTACACCTTATGGCGTCAGTGGGACCAATACGATCCGGGTTGTGATTTCGTGGCCTGGGCGTGCGGAGTTGCCCACAACGAAGTGCGCGCTTTCTTGCGCCACTCGAATCGTCGCAATGTTTCGATGACCAACGAAACGCTCGACCTGATTGCCGAAACTCGGCTGTCGCGCGAGCAGGCCAACGAAGATCGCGCCCAAGCTCTCAGCAATTGCATCGAGTTGCTGCCCCCCGACCAAAGTCGGCTGATTGAAGATCGGTACAAAGAGGGCGAGTCGATTTCTAGCGTTGCCAAAAAGTACGGACTGACGACGACCAATCTTTATGTGCGTCTGCATCGCATTCGACGCGCGTTGGTCGAGTGCGTCGAACAACGGCTGTCAGTGGAGGGCCGCCAATGAACGAATCCCCATCACGTCTGTCGGAACAGTCTGACGACCTGTGGCTGCAAATCGGACGCATCTGCGACGGTGAAGCGACGCCCGAGGAAGTCGAGCAATTAGATCATCGCTTGCAAGCCACCGCTGAGGCCCGGGAATTGTTCGTGGCGTATCTGAGCGTGCACGCCGAACTGCAGTGGCGTCATCGCGGCGCTTCATCAGTACCTCAGGACAACGGCGCTTCGGCAGCACCTCAAGACAATCGTGCACTTCAGGGTGATCGTGCGCCGATCGCCGCCGCACCGGAAGTGCCGGCATCGCCCGTGCTGGGCTTTTTGGGTGTGCCGGCATCGCCCGTGCTGGGCTTTTTAGGCGCGATTGCGGTCCGCCCCTTTCAATCGCTGCTGGGGCTGATTTTGATCGCGGCCACTTTGTACTACGGTACTTTCGCGCTCTTTATTTGGAATCTGCGTCCCGACGCCCGACCGGCGGTCGAGCCGGCCGGGCCGGCATTGCAACCTGTCGATCGCGGTGCCGCGAGTATGGCTCGGATCGCCCACACCGGCGATTGCCAATGGCACTTCGAGGGGCAGGCCAGTCCACGGGCCGTTGGCTCGCCCTTGGCGGCCGGCGAGCTGCTGGAGCTTGCGTCCGGAGTGGTCGAAGTCGAATTCCGGTCCGGAGCCGTCGTCGTCTTGGAAGGTCCGGCCCGCTTTCGGGTCGAAACGGCGGGCCGCGGTTTCTTGCTCGCGGGCAAGCTGCTGGGAAAAGTTCCGCCGCCAGCGCGCGGGTTTACCGTCGATACGCAAGACGTGCGGGTCATCGATCTGGGGACGGAATTCGGCGTGACGGCGGACGGTACCACGGCGGACGGCGCGACGGCGGACGGCGCGACACAGGTCGAGGTGTTTCGCGGCGAGGTCTCGTTGGCGCCGAATCAGGGCCCGCAATCGGGCCTGCGCACCCGGCTGGCCGCCGGCGATGCGGCGCGCGTGACGCGAGACGGCGCCGTCACAACCGCCGCTCCACGACCGGAGGGATATGTCGGCGTGGGGGGCTTGCGGACGCTCAGGCCCGCGCTGTCGTCCGCGGCAAGTTCGTTGTCGGATCGATTTGACGACCCCCAGGTGGATGCATCGAAGTGGTTGGTGCGGACCGACATTCCGACGGGCGGCGCCGCGGTATCGATCGACTCCGGCTGGCTCAAGTTGGTCAATCGGGGCTATTTGGTTTCGCGGGCCCAGTTCCAGCCTACGCCCGAGCGGCCGCTGACGATCACCGGCACGTGCCGCATTCGCCGCGGCGACATGCTGCAAATCATCACCCGCAGCGACGGAGTTCCGGATAAGAAATTCGGCGAGGTGAACCAGGGAATCGAGTTCGCATTCTTCGTCGCGGACGGCGATGGTTTTCAGGTTGCCGCCCGCGGGCCGCAGTTGGCCGTGCAGCGGCCCGTGTCCGGAGACCATTATGTGGTCGAAGGAAAATTGGTCGTCGTGCCGAACATGACTTTGCGATTCGAGATACTCGATGCCGGCACGAATGTGGCTTTTACCTTGTCCGAATTGGACAAACCGGCGAACTCCCAGACGGTTCGGGCGCAGGTGACCTTGGACCGCGCGAGCCAATATCACGTCGTGCTGCACAATCGCGAGCTCAGCGAACAAGAACACGCCCTGTACGTGGATGACTTACGGATCGAGCAGTCGGCTCGCTCCGACGACAAATCAGCTTCCAACGGTCCTGGAGAAAAACCGTAGCACTATTCGGCCGTAGCGCGATCTGTCCGCTTGTTTTTTACTTTTGCCCGCTAAGCAAATTTCTTTTTCCACTGGAGACGAACATGAACGCTGCAACTGTGAAGACCCTGGCCTTGTCGTTGACCCTGGCTGCCGCCGCTTTGTTGAGCCAACTGGCTGCGCCGGTTCAAGCCACCAGCATCGGATTGAACTTCTCGTATAACGGCAACGCGGCGGACGCCAATTCCACTGACCCGACGATCATGGCTC
The DNA here is from genome assembly GCA_963793635.1 of uncultured Planctomycetaceae bacterium. Taxonomy (GTDB): domain Bacteria; phylum Planctomycetota; class Planctomycetia; order Pirellulales; family PALSA-1355; genus CAWCAX01. Next base: position 811,621 of record CAWCAX010000002.1, on the reverse strand, counting down.
CCGGCGACACGACGGGGGTTGTCCCTCAGGCGCACTGGAACACCGTAACATTTCGCGACTGGTATGACGCCGGTGGTATGATCCCTGTCACATTCGGCACTAACACCGCCGTTGTCAGTCACCCAGGACCCACGGGCCTTGTCGACTCCACGGGTGCTGCGACGACGGTCAACGTCACCAGCAACGCGGTAGCGCCTTATTTCGAAAGCGCGAATGCCGCTTACGCGGGTACCACGGCGACCGAGAAAATGCTCTACGGTTTTACCCAAATCGGCTCGACCGTCGACACGCTTACCATCACCGGCATCTCGGCGCCCAAGGTCGACGTTTATGCGTACTTTGCGATTAATAGCACCGCCGACACTGAGGCTACCCTGGGCGGTACCAGCTACTATTTCAGCAATCCTGCTGGCGACCAGTCCACGTTTACGCAGGCTACCAACACGACCCCCGGCGTCTACACCCAGAGCGGTAACTACGTACTCTGGAGCGGCGTCACACCCAGCTCGGGAACGGTTGCGTTTTCATTCAGCAGCCCTGACTCGCCTAACGCCGGTTTGGCCGGCTTTGAGATCGTGCTGCTGCCCGAGCCCTCGTCGATCGTGCTGATGGGTTGCGCTTCGATCGCCTGCTTGTGGGCAATTCGCCGTCGCAAGACCGGCGCCAAGGGCTGAATTTGCCGTTCCGCGCTCTTGCACTCAGAACGAACCAGTCAAGAACTACCGCCGCATCGAGGGGGCATTGGAATGTGGGCACCGAATTGCAGCAGGCGACGTCGCCCGCCAACCTCGTTCGCCCGGGGCTACCTGTGGGCGACCGAAGCGTTCTTGCACGCCTGGTCGGTGTGCCAGTCGCTGGTGGGCGACCGGATTCTTCCACGCCTCGCCGCCGCGCCGGTCTCTGCTGGGCGGCTGAGCCCACCGCGGACTTCCCAGGCCGTTTTTCCGCCCCAAGGCATTGCCGGCTGGGGCCCGGCGCCTGGCCAAAATGAGTCCGACTTTCATTACCAGCTCGCTGCGTCGCCGATCAATCGTCCCTGAGCGGAAAATGCCGTCGGTTCACACGATCATCAGGCGGGAATGCAATGCGACACAGGCAGTCACCTAATCGGCCCGGCCGATATGCGTTTACTCTTGTGGAGCTACTGGTGGTGATTGCCATCATCGGCATTCTCATAGCGCTGCTCTTGCCGGCGGTGCAGGCGGTGCGCGAGGCGGCGCGGCGGTCGCAGTGCTCCAACAATCTCAAGCAGTTGGGCGTGGCATTGCACATCTATCACGACGCCAATCGGACCTTCCCGCCCAACTCGCTGTGGCGGACAACTGGCGGCGTGAACGACACGGACATCCAGAACGGGAACATGGGGCCGACCTGGGTCATCATGCTGCTGCCGTTCATCGAACACGTGGTGCTGTATCATCAATTCGACCTTAGCCAATCGATCGCCGCGCCGGCTAACAAGATGCCCCGCGCGACACCGCTTTCGTTCATGCTCTGTCCTTCCGACGCGTTCAATATCCAGCCGTTCAACGGCTCGGCGGACACCTTCACGACACAATTCAACGACGGCTGGCGCGGGGCAACTACGGAGCCAACAGCGGGCTGTCCATTTTTACCGCGGGGGGCGGCGACGGGCAGGGAGCCTTCAACGCGGCCAATCTTCATAACGGAACCTGGCGTGCTGGGGAGAACCGCGCATGAAAGGAGTCATGGGCCCGAACTGCTCGGCCCGGATTCGCGATATCACCGACGGCACGGCCAAGACCATTCTTTTGGCCGAGTTGCGAGCGGGCCTGACCGAATACGACATTCGCGGCGTGTGGGCCTTGGCGGGCGCCGGGGTGAGTTGTGTGGCCCAGCACGGGTATTACGGCGATGCGCCCAGGCCCAACGCGCTCTATCTGGACGCCGACGACACGTTGGGCTGCGATAAGCTGGCGGCGACCTACGGTGGTCCACAATATGCCCAAAAAATGGGGATGCCCTGCTTTCCCGGAGCTTTCAACAATCAGCAGGGCGCCTCCCGCAGTATGCACACGGGCGGCGTTGAGACCTGCTTTGCCGACGGCAGCGTGCACTTCATTGCCGACGAAGTCGACGTCGGCGACTACTTCACGGATACCAGTTATTGGCTCGGCGTGTGGGATCTTTTGAATTTGTCGACCGACGGCCAGATGATCGACAGCGGGGCGTACTAAGGATCCGCTACGAGCACTGCCCAGCCCCAGGAACTCTGCCCAGCCCCAGCCCGCTCTCGCCCATCGCGCAGCCGAGCCTACGATCGATCCGACCCTGTCTCCCGACGGGGCCGTGGGTGACGATGCCGGACGGATCCGGTTGCCGACCGATTGAACCGCAACCGTCAACGACGGATCGAAATCCCCGAAACACCGCCCTAGGGTCCTGAGTTGTAAATCCGCATCCATTACCGGTGCCTGTAGGAGGCGACTCCGATCGCCGATTTTCCCTCGTTTGGTTGGCAATTGGCGATCGGAGTCGCCTCCTACGGACGCCTGCGAACGCTACGTTTTCATGCAACGCGCCCTGGTCCTACCGCGTCGCTGCTCCGGCCGCGCCTGTCGGCCGCTGCGAGCCGTATCTGAAAGAAAGTTTCCATGAGGTTGATTTTCCGATCGCGTTTGATTTCGTTGGCGATTGCCTGGCTATGCGGAACGGTTTACTGCTGCGGTCAGCCGACGGACGGACCGCACTTAGGGCAAATTCCTTCGCCGCTGGTCGTCACGGACGGATTGCCGGCCGCCGCGACCTGGTCCGCACTGCGCTACGAGCGGCCGCTGCGCATCATGGTGATGGCCTGCAAGCAAGACTCGATGGCCGTTTATCAACGGATCGCTCGCCGACTGCGAGCCAACCTCGACATTCGCTACATCGGCAGCGCCGGCGACGACATCTATCACGTTCACGACAAATGGATCGAACCCGAGGGCCCCCCGACGCATGCGGATCTGAAGCGGATCACGCTTGCGCAAACGATCGATACCTTACAGCGGGACGCGGAGCATCGCCAGCACGACGTGGTGTTCGTGCACCGCAACCCGCTCAACGTGCTACTCGAAGCTGCGCTGCAATCGGCTTTGCTGCTATACGTCGAGCAAGGCGGCAGCGTCGTCGTCGTGGGCAACTATTATCCCGACGCGGGGGCTCCGTTGGCAGCCGTGTGGCCCGCTCGCCCGGGACAATTGGATCGAATGGCCGGCGGAGCGAAGCGCACGGCCGCCATCGGCTTGAGCGGCGTGCCGACCCAGTGGCTTTCGGGCTGGGATTACATTCCGCATCCCGAAGCCAGCGAAGGTTCGGTGGCGTTGAGCAGCGGCGGTTCTGGCGCTGCGCTATCTCGGGCAGTCGGCAAAGGCACGTTGCTGTTTGTTCCCACGGGGCCGATCTCCAAAAATGCGTTCGCCGCGCAACAAATCAGCCGCCGGTACGATCACGACGAGATTTGGTTGCGGCTTTGGGACCAACTGCTTTATGAGACGGTCGGGGGCGAGCGTGCCTTTCCGGCCCTGGCGGATCTGGAATTGCCAGCGGGCGTCGTAGCCGCCGGTACACGCCAAACGGTCGTCGGTAAGATCGTCAATCGAACCCATCAAGGATCGCTGGCGCTTTCGCTGCACGTCACCTCGCCGCAGGGGCGAGTTGTCTTTGCCGCGGAATCGTCGCTCGACGTGCATGCAGGTCAGCAGCAGTCATGGGAGGTTGAAGTGCCGGTCGACGAGGCTTGGGGAAGTGGATTGTACGGGGTCCATCTGACGGTCACCGACCCAGTCGAAAAAAAGCAGCTGCACCAGGCACTCGCGCTGATGTCGGTGAGCGGGTTGTTGAATCTCGAAGTGATCGCCGACAAGAAGGGATATCCGCTGGGTGCAGAGGCCCAACTGGCACTGCAGGCGAGCAGCCGCCAGGCTTGGAGCGGTGAAGCCTGGCTGGGCATCTACGATTTTCGCGGACGCCTTCTGGCCGCCGAGAAACAATCGGTCGAGTTGGGTCCCGAGAAGCGCGCGTTCACATTCCGCTACCGGCTTGTCGACCAGGGAGTGTCGGTCGACACTTACTGGGCGGTGGTTTCGCTCCGTCGCGAGGGGCAGGAATTCGGCCGCGTGCTCACCAAGTTCGCCAAGCATCAGCGCCTGGAGCATGCGCAACGAATATCAGCGCTCGACCTGGGCGGGCATTGCCTGTGGACCACCATCGACCACGCCGCCGGCCATGCGGCTGATGGCCCACGCGGGCATGAACGCCCTGGGGTATCCCGGCCAAAGCGACTTGCACTACGCCGCCGAACGGTGGGGCTGGCGCTACTACAACGAGGGGCTGGGCGCCAACACCTTTGCGCCGCTGATCGAGTTCGAGAACGATTCGGAACTCGACGTTGAAATCGATCGGCAGTTGGCGACGCTGCGCAACGCGCCCGATTTAACCTCAGGGGCCTTTGTATTGGGTTCCGTGGGCGAAGAAGCAGGTTTCAAGACTGGCTGGGGCACCCGCTACTATTGGGAGACCCCCGTCGCCCCCGAAAAGGCCTGCGCTGCTTTTCGCTGGTTCTTGCAGGACAAGTATCCTGCTCTCAGCGCTTTGAATACGGCCTGGAAGACCAGCTACGGCGAGTGGGGCGAAGTCAAACTCACTAAAGAGTTCTCCGCCGAAAAACCGTCGCTGGACGCCGACGGCTGGGCGCATCCCAAACAGTCTCCGCTGGGGGCTGCCGTGACGGCCACCAGCCTGGCCCCCTATTTCGACAGCGAGGCCTTCTACAACTGGTATTACGACAAGTTCGTCGATGCGGCGCGGAAGGGATTTCGCCAGCAAATCAATCCGGTCACGCTGGCCATGAGTTCGGCCCCGACGATCGGCTCCGCGAATTACGACGTGCGCCTCGGCAGCGGCAGCGGTTGGAATGACAGCCAATGGGAATCCACCTACGACGGCCCGGAGCCCGCCTATGTTTTGAACTGGTGCCACTTCGACTCCCTGGCCAAGACCGAGCATATTCTGTGGAGTCAGTTGGTCAATCGAGCCGGTCATAACAACTTCTGGGTCGATATTCCGTTGATGTTCAACAACGATCTTACGCACACCCGGGCTTCGTTCGCACTGCGGCGTTGGTCGGATCGACTGATGGGCCGCGAGCGCATCATCCTCGACAGCCGGCCGCTGCCGGCCGACGTGGCCGTGTTCGGCGCCAACGGCGGCCTCGATTTCGGCCAGCGGCGCGCCAACATGGTTCTCTCTTTGCAGGTCGCGCTGGCGCAGGGCGGCTTCGCGCTGCCGGCCAAGGATCCGCAGGATCTGGCTGCGTACAAGCTGGTCTTCGCGATCGGCCATCAGGCGGTTTCGCAGGCCGAGGCCGACCGACTGAACCGGTTCGTCGAAGCCGGGGGAACGCTGGTGTTTACATCGCAATTCGCCAGCCAATCGGAATTCGGAGTGGCAAACGAGCACAGCCCGGGCGGAGGCCTGGCCGACAAATGGGGACTGCGCGTCGTGCGCAGGGTGACGAGCAGCATCGCGCAAAACTCGGTCGAGCAGCAAACGTTTCCGTTGGACGGAGTGAGTGGGGAACTTCACGGCCTGCAAGCCGGCGGCGATGCGCTCTACCGCGAGCACGTCGAGCACTCGGGTTGGACGCAACTGGCGGCCTACTCGGATCAGACGCCGGCGCTGCTCAGCCGCCAGTTTGGCAAGGGGCGACTGTACTACCTCAATGCGATTTATGTCAGTCATAGCTATATCCAATGGGTCACGCCGACCGGTCCGCAGCGTCAAGGGTTCTACAAGCTTGTGGAATGGTTTTGCAACCAGGCCGGCGTCTGCCGACCGATGAAAATGGATGGCGCGCTCGACGAAGTGCTGCACGTCGCGCTGAAGCAATTTACCGATTTGACAGGGCACATCCATTACGCGATCGTGCGCACCAACGGCGAAGTGCCTTGGGTATCGACGACGCTGCATTGGCTAGGGTCGGCGGCTGCTGGATATGACGTGCTCGCCGAGCGGCGCGGACGGTCGCCGGCAGTCGATAAGGATGCGGTGCTGCGATTGCGGCCCGGAGCCGGCAGATTGTTCGCATTCCTGGAACGGCCACTGGAAGGGCTGGTCATCGAGGCGCTACCGAAAACACTTATGGCAGGCCACCCCTTGCGCCTGGCGGTGCGATTGCAGTCAGCGGATGGCCAGGCCGTGCCGGGGAGTTTTCCGCTGGAACTGCGCATTCGCTCTCGAACAACAGAGATCGCCGGACTGCAGCGCTCGTTCTCCGCTGAAGACGGCCAGTCGATTGAAATCAATACAGCGCTTTCCGATCCGGCGGGTGATTGGACGCTGACGGTTACCGAAGGGATTACCGGTCTTAGTGCTTCGACGACGATCGTGGTCCAGGCGCCCGTCGAAGCGGCGCAGGCCCCCGGTTTTGAGCCGTGGGGATGGCCCTCGGAGCTGCCCGAACCTGCCGTGCTATCCAGCGAGGCTTTTCTCGATCACCTGCGTGCGCTGGCCGGCAATTACCTGGCGGACCATTCGAATGACGGTTGGATGGTCAAACAGCGGCTGGGTTACCACTACGACTTGTTTCCCGGCACACGCCACGCCATCTTGCGACCGCTGAATGACGTCGACTGGCGGCGCTATAGCGGCGCACTGCGTCAGGCTGTCACCGACGGAGAAACGTTTGTCCTGACCGGCGAAGATGTTGGCGTTCACCCTGGCAGCGGCTTGAGCACCTATCCGCACTTTAAGGCCAGTCAATTAAAAGCGGTCTTCAGCGCGCTGGATGGCGCAAGCTGGAAACTCGCATCGTCAGACGGCGACACGGCGGTGGCCTCCCTGGGCAAGGGCCGGGTCGTGCTGTGCCGCGAATCGATCGACGCGGCGGGGCACGACAACCCATCGATTCTGCGCTGGCACGAACGTTGGCGGTCAGAACTGAAGCCCGATGGCAGCGGGCCGGCTTTTCCGGCTCCGGAACTTTCCCAATTACAGGCTTGGTGGGTCGGCCGATCGGCACTCGTAGACCGCGCCCGCACGATCACCTGGTTGGCCGATAACAAGCGCCAGCTAAAACTGAATCTCGACGGAGAACACCCCTTGGGTGAGGTGTTCACTCTCGCGATGCCGCCGACCGGCGACCTTAAAGAATTGAATATCACGCTCACCGTGGCGGGCCAAGGCAGCGTGCGCATCGACTTGGGCTGCGATGGCGTGATTGACGAGGAACTGATCGCGGGCGAATTACCGGTCATGGCAAAATGGCTGAAGGCTGCCAGTCAATGTCTGCGCGAGAACCCTTACCGCGACGACAACGGCTGGCGCATCGTCCCAATTCGGGTGACGGCTGCCGGCGCGGCCAGTCTGCAAGTTGATTTCCAAAAGGCGGTTCTGCACTGAGCAACCCGGGCCAGCGTTGCAACGGTTTCGTGCACGCCTTTTGACGAATGCTGCCAGTCTCTGGCTAGGTTCGGCGTATGCAGCAGCGCGTTTTGATATTTCGATAGGATTTGTTTGTCCAAAACGACGTTCAGGTGGGAAGTAATAATAGGAACCATGAATCCCATTGAGCCAGCCAGTTCAAAGATGGTCGCTGAAGACGCTCGGGCAGAATTCCTGACGTTGTTTTTACATGCTGAGCGGGAAATCTTTCGATATATCGCAGCCTTGGTGCCCCATCACGCCGACGCGGAAGATATTTTGCAGCAAACCGCTTTGGCTCTCTGGGAGCGATTCGACGACTACGACCGCAGCAAACCGTTTGTCCCCTGGGCTTGCCGGTTTGCGCTGAACAAGGTGCGCCATTCGATCGAGCGACAGCGACGGTGGCAAGCTCTGCTCAGCCACGAACTCGTCGAGGCGTTACTCCGGCGACGAGAAGTATTGTCTGTTGAATTCGAGCGGCAATTCAACCACCTCAACGATTGCATGGCGCAATTGCCGGAGTCCCAGCGATCGCTCGTCGAAGCCTATTATTATCGGCGACAGACTGTCGATTCATTGGCGCTGAACGTGGGTACCACGGTCCAGGCGATTTACAAATCATTGCAGCGCATTCGTCGGGCGTTACAGCTCTGCGTGGGCGCCGCGGCAGCACGGGAGGAGAGGTCGACATGAAGTTTCCCTCCCGCGAGTTCGACGATACGGTGGCAGCCGCCTGTCACGGCACGGCAAGCGACACTCAATTGACTGACCTTGGAGCGCTGCTCAGTGCCGACCTGGGCGCTCTGGATGAATACATTCTCCGCGTGGAGTTGCATTCCCGCCTGGCGGTCGACGTTCACCACCACTTCAACAACCATGCTCCAGCACTGCCAGCGTCCGATGATCGGGCCAGGGCCCAGATCCTACCCTCTCAACTGAATGTCCAGGGCAAGAGTCCCGTACTGGGATTCCTGGGCGCAGCAATGCAGCTATCGGCGAGCTGGCTGGCCTCGCCCAAGGTTCTCGCGCTCACGGTTGTCGGCTGCCTGGGCACCTACTTCCTCGGACTGATGATTTCGATCGCCGTGAGTCGCGCTTTCTTGACGGACCGCCAAGCTCAAGAGCGTGCCGATTCGCCGCCGGCCGCACCGGCTCGAATCATCGCTGCCGCCGGATGTCGCTGGGAGGATCGCGCGCCCAGAGCGGATCTCGACGGAAAGCTGCCCGCGGGTACATCACGCCTGGCCGAGGGATTCGTGGAACTTGAATTCGACGGCGGTGCCCGGATACGCGTCGAGGGTCCCGCGGAGTTTGCTCCGCGAACGGGCCAGCGGATCGAGCTTGCGCAGGGGCGGTTAATGGCCTATGTGCCTAAGCAGGCGCGCGGCTTCATCGTCGTCACGCCGTCGGCCGAGTTGATCGACCTGGGCACCGAGTTCGGCGTCGAGGTTGACAGCCAAGGCGCCACGGACCTGCACGTGATTCGTGGTCGGGTTGAAATGAAATCAGTCGCGACGACTGCCGCGGGGGTCGTGCCGGCCGGCCGCAAGCAGCAAGTGGTCGCGGGGCAGGCGGTTCGGATATCGGCTGGCAGCGATGTCGCGATCCCCATTCCGCTGGACCTCAGCCGTTTCGAAACCGGTCGGGCGATCGTGGCTCGATCGATCCCGCGCGGCACAGCTTTAGGAGAGCCGTGGCCGGAAAGGCAGCCGATTTGGTTGAGCAACTTGTTCGATGATGTCGGCTCGAGCGGCAAATCCCTGGCCGACGCTATGGACAGCGACTACTTTCGGGCCAGAGCCGAACCAGAGTCGCTGGGTGTAGAACGTGTGTTCTATGCCGGCCGTCCCGTCAAAGAGATTGCCCCGGGCGTGAACTTTGATGCCCGGAACCTGGGTTGGCAAGACATTGCATACGCCGGCGGCCGTCTGACCAACGACGCCTGGGCCGATGCGCATCACTTCGCCGACGAGAACGGGACCCGGGGTGGAATCCGCACGCAAGGCCGGCCAATGGGCTACAACGAGCCGCGCATCGAGGAAGGCATCGGCCAGCATGCGAACGCACTGATTACGTTTGATCTCGACGAGATTCGTGCCGCCGGTGGGCTGGCCGGGCGAGCCCTGGAATTTCGCTGTGATCGTGCCGGCATCAATGACGCCTGCCTGAAGGAGACGGGAGGTTCGTCGGGGTCGGTACACATGGTCGTCCTGGTGTCCGGCGCAAGGCATCCAGCAGGCACTCGTCGACGGACGCGCCGCGGAAGTCGCCCAGCGCGACCGTATTTGGGCCGTGACCGAACCGATCGGCAAGCCGCTCCGGGCCGACGGTCGATTCGTCGAATTTCACGTGTCGCTGCCGGCCGCCGCTCAATGGTTGACGTTGCTCGTGTCGAGCGCCAGTGACAGCTATGAGGGGGACCATGCCGTCTGGAGTGGCGCGTGTTTGAAGGCGGCGCAGTGAATTGGTTTTTAGTCTGACGTTGACTTTTATGGGAAGGGGTCCTTGCGTCGGTTCCGTCAGCGAGCTCGAGCTTTTGTCCATTACCGTTTTTTATCAGACCTGTTTCAGACAATTTTTGGGAGATTGACTAATGTTTCGCACCAGCATGATCGTCGCATTCGCCTTGTCCAGCTTTATTGTCACCAGCGCTGCCCAGGCCGGATTTTTCAGCACCGGCACCGTGTCGACCCCGTCCGACGTCCAGCAAGGTTCCGGCTCGCATTGGTATGCCGAAAATGAGAACGGGCCTGCGGTCACCATTCCCACCCCTGGCGGCGCGGCGTTCGCAGCCGGTTCGTCTTTTTCGGGCGGCGCGGGCGGAAATGTTGATCCGTCTTCGTTCACCGACACCGGCCTGAACACGCTAATGAGCAGCTACTTCTATGGCCTCTCCTCATCGGCAACTCTGTCTGTCACCTCGGGCCACAGCTACAACCTGGAAATGCTGTTTTTCGAGCCTTTCGCTTCTTACCGTGTCGGTGATCGCGTGATGGATATCACTGTCGGCAGCGACCACCTCAATGGTTTCGATATTATTGCCACCACCGGTGGCTACCACTCTAATGAGGGCGCCAAGGTGGATTACTCATTCACGGCGACGGGGGGTTCAATTGGGGTGACGTTAGCGTTCGATGCGTCAACCGCCGACCATAATGTGTTCACTGACGGTTTTTCGCTGCTGGACACCACGGTTATTACGACTCCCGAACCGAACACGCTTGTGCTGTCAGGCCTGGGCACGATCGGCTTGGCGTGGGCTGCCCGGCGTCGTCGGCGCAGTGCCTAGAGCGGGCGGCAAGTCGGCGCGACCAGCCGCGTTGCGGTCTGAAGGGGCGCGCACACCCTGCTTAAGCGCGGCGATTGCTCGCAGTGATTGCATTGAATGAATCGGACCTTCGCATGAGGCAGCCACGCAGCGCGTTCACGCTCGTTGAATTGCTGGTGGTGATCGCCATCATCGGCATTTTGATTGCGCTGCTCTTGCCGGCCGTGCAGGCCGCGCGCGAGGCGGCCCGGCGCAGCCAGTGCGTCAACAACGTCAAGCAAGTCGGGCTGGCGCTGCACAACTTTGTGTCGGCGCACGGCTCGTTTCCGCACGGCACCTACAACCTGATCGACGACTACAATAACGGCACTCCGCCTCCCTACAACGGCTACAACGAACGCCGCTGTTGGATGCACGACATCCTGCCGTTTCTGGAGGAGCCAGCGCTCTATGAGTCCATCGATCGGTACGTGCGATTGCAACCGAATTCCACGGCCAACTCCGGCCCCAATTGCATGTCGGCCCCCCAGCGCTGGCAGACCGTTCCCGCGCTGATGTGTCCCTCGGACCCGGCCAATCCCAAGGTGATCACTTGCTCCAACGGCGGCCCGGGGCCCGGCGGGACCCTGATGGGTTCACAAGGCTTCTCGGGCAACGTGGTGGCCCTGGCCGGCAACGATTATTTCAATCCCACCGGCGCGGCCAGCAGCAAATCGCTCAATGGCGTGTTCTTCGCCATATCCACGGTGCGGACCAGGGACATTACGGACGGCACGTCGAAGACCCTGTTGACGAGCGAAATCGTTCTGGTCACCGACACGGCCAACCAGGACGATATCCGCGGACGCTACCACAACTCCCGCCACGGAACCACGCTGTTCAGCACCCGGCTCCCGCCCAACTCTTCGAATCCCGATCAAATGTGGTTCTGCATCAGCGGCCAGCCGATGGCTCCGGTGGTCTTCCAGGACCCGGGCGTGCCCGGCGTTTTCCTGCTTGCGCGGAGCTACCATCCCGGCGGAGTGAATGCCGGCATGGCGGACGGTTCGGTGCGGTTTGTTCCCGACGAGATCGACCCGCTGCTATACAAAGCCCTCGGCACCCGCAATGGGGCCGAAACCACCACAGACTTCTAACCTCTCGCCTTCGGCGGTCAAATCGGACATGAGCGAAACAGCAAATCGCGAAAAAGTCTGGTCCGGGTGCTGCCTGGCAGCGGCCATACTGCTTGCCGGGGCTGGCTGCACCCGCACGCCTGCGAACAAGTACGTCGTGTCCGGCGAAATCACCTGCGATGGAGAGCCGGTCCAGGAGGGACACCTCGCGCTGGTGCCGCTGGATGGCTCTCTCGTGCCCGACAATGTGTTTTTCAAGGAGGGCAAATATACCCTGCTGGCGACGCCGGGCGAGAAGCGGGTCGAGATTCGCGCCAGTCGCGTCAGCATACCCGCGGTTCCCGGCGCATCGGGTGAATGGCGCGAAAGCATCATTCCCAGTGCCTACAACTCCGAGAGCCGGTTGACGGTCGATGTCCAGCGCGACAACAACAACCGGTTCGACTTTCATCTCAGCACGACCGACATCGGCCTCCCGTAGCAACCGTTTCGGAGACGGCGTGGTCCGATTGTCGGGAGTGATCACCGCGGAGACGCACGCCGCTTGGGCCGAGATGTTCGCAAAGTTCTGGAACACGCCATCGCCCAGCGCGTGGTGAATAATCTTGCCGACCCGCTGATTGCGCATCGCCGGCATTCCCACCAGGTGAAAGACGCACGACCTCTCGGCCTTGGCCCCCATGACGCCGTTGAGTGCGGACAACTCGCCCACCGCGTACGTCGTCATGAGCAACGAACAACCGCGAACGCGGGCGTAGCCGTCGGCCGCATACGCCGCCTCCAGTTCATTCGCACAGCCAATCCAGCGGATCGTCTTGCTTCGGACCACGGCATCGTCAAGTTCGAATGCGAAGTCACCCGCGACGCCGAAGCTGTCGGTAATTCCCTCGCGCGAGCCGCTCGACAATGTAGTCGGCTACGGTGATTCTTTGCGTCATGATGGTTTTTCCCCAATGGACACCTTGGTCGAGCGCAATGAACCGTTTCTAGGCAAATTTTGCGCCGGTGCTGGATTAAGCCCACTCGCTCATGGGCCAGTCCAGACAAGCGCGAAAAGTAGCCGGAGTCGCTCTTTGGCGGACGCGTCTGAGTCTTTTCTTGCCCGTTGGACAACTCCCGTGCCATCAGGCGTCCGCATCTAGCGGCTGGCATTGCGCATTCCGCGGCAAAAAGCAAACCTCGCTCCGTTTCATTCGGCGGATTGTGACCATTGCGGATGCGCGAGTCGCGACCCGGTCGCGCGGCACTCAAATTGCATTCCTCGCGGGCGGCAAGCTGCCTGGCCGTCCTTCCGCCGGATTGCCAATAAAGGACAACCATGACGCACGCCCTCATATTGCTGGCCGCCCTGGGCTCAACGGAGAACCTGTCGATCTTCGATCCCGCCTCGCCGTCGGCTGAGCAAATTCGCAGCCTGTCGCTGCTAGTGTCCGGCATCGCGACGCTGATTTTCATCGTTGTGGAGGGCGTTTTGTTTGTGGCGATCGCCCGCTTCCGCGGCCAGCCTGCGCCGGGAGCCGTAGAGCCGCCACAGGTTTACGGCAGTAAGGCGATCGAAATCGCCTGGACCGCCGCGCCGGCGCTAATCGTATTCGTCATCGTCCTGGTGGTGACCCGCACGCTGTGGGCGGTCGAGGGGCCAAAGCCCGAGCCTAAGCCGGGAGATCGAACGCTGTTCGTAACTGTCATTGGGCATCAGTGGTGGTGGGAATACGTTTACGAAACCTACGACGGTCGGCCGCTGGGCGTGACAACGGCCAACGAGTTGCACGTGCCGGCCAGCAGCGGCGGCGTGGCGCGACCGATCCAACTTAGGCTCAAATCCGCCGACGTCTGCCATAGCTTCTGGGTGCCGCGGCTGGGCGGCAAAACCGATCTCATTCCCGGCCACCCGAACACCATGTTCTTTCAGACCGACAAGCCGGGGCTGTACCTCGGGCAATGTGCCGAGTACTGCGGCACACAGCATGCCAACATGCTATTACGAGTCGTGGTCGAACAGCCCGCGGAGTTCGAGCGTTGGCTGGCCCACCAGGCCGAGCCGGCCGCCACGCCCGACAGCGGCGAAGCGGCCGCCAGCGAGCGGGAGGCGACCTTCTTGAGCCAGTCGTGTGTCAACTGTCATCGCGTGCGCGACACGCCCGCCCGTGGAACTTTTGGTCCCGAGCTCACACACCTCATGACTCGCCAGACATTGGCCGCGGGCATGGTTCCGAACGACGTGGAGCATTTGCGGCAATGGGTGGTGAATCCGCAGCAGATCAAGCCGGGCTGCCTGATGCCGGCCTTCGGTCTCAGCCCGCGCGATGTGGATCAGATCGTTGAATATTTGACGACCCTGCGGTGAGGATCTGCTGATGCTGAGCGTCGAACTCGAAGCTCCGATCACCGCCCACAGGCGGATGCCCGCGCCGACCGCGCCATCGCTGCTGTACGACCTGGCGACCACAGTCGATCACAAGAAGATCGGCCTGATGTACATCGCGATGGCCTTGATGTTTCTGGTCATCGGTGGCTGCGAGGCGCTGGCGATCCGTTGGCAGTTGATGTTTCCCCGCTACGACTTCGTGGGGCCCGACCGGTTTAACCAACTGTTCACGATCCACGGCACGACGATGGTGTTTTTCATGGGCATGCCGATCTTGATCGGCATCGGCAACTATATGGTGCCGCTGGCGATTGGTGCCCGCGACATGGCATTTCCGCGCCTGAACGCCTTCGGTTTTTGGGTGACACTTCTGGGAGGGCTGCTGGTGTATTCCAGTTATGCCACGGGCGGAGCGCCGGCCATCGGTTGGTTCGCCTATGCGCCGCTCACGGAGCGGACCTTCGCCCGCAGCGCGGCGACAGACCTGTGGGCATTGGGATTGGTCGTTAGCGGCGCGGGAACTTTGGCGGGGGGCGTGAATTTCATCGCCACGATTCTGGGCATGCGCGCCCTGGCTTGACTCTGCGCAAGGTGCCGTTCTTCGCCTGGACGATGCTTTGGACGTCGGTGCTGATCGTGTTTGCGATTCCGCCGCTGACCGCGGCCCTGGTGATGCTGCTGCTGGATCGCAATCTCGGCGCACATTTTTTCGACACCCAGAATGGCGGCTCGGCGCTGCTCTGGCAGCACATGTTCTGGTTCTTCGGACATCCCGAGGTGTACATCCTGATTCTGCCGGCCTTCGGCATGATTTCGGAGGTGATCCCCGTCTTTTCGCGGAAGGTGCTGTTCGGCTACGAGTCGATGGCGGCGGCAACGGCGGCGATCGCCTTCATCAGCCTGGGCGTCTGGGCGCATCACATGTTCGCAGTGGGCATGAGCCGCACGGCCGACTTGTTCTTCGTCGTCAGCACGCTGCTCGTATCGATTCCCACCGGTGTCAAGTTTTTCAACTGGCTGGCCACGATGTACGGCGGACGCATTTGGCTCGCCTCGCCGATGCTGTTTGCCTTCGGATTTCTCTCGATGTTTTTGATCGGCGGGCTGACCGGCATCATGCTCGCCGCGGCACCGTTCGATTTTCAACTCTCGGACAGCTACTTCGTGGTCGGTCATTTCCACTGGGTGCTGATCGGCGGGACGCTGTTTGGCACGTTTGCCGGAATCTACTACTGGTATCCAAAAGTCACCGGCCGGATGCTGTCCGAGCGGCTTGCTCGCTGGCATTTCTGGCTGCTGTACATCGGCTTCTTCTTGACGTTCGGGCCGATGCACATCTCGGGTTTCCTGGGGATGCCGCGGCGGATCTACACCTACGATGCCGACCGCGGCTGGGAATTTTGGAACCAGTTGACAACCCTCGGCGCCCTGATCCAGGCCCCGAGTTACGCGATCTTTCTCTACAACGTGATCGTTTCGCTCTGGAAAGGCCGGCCGGCGGGAAACGACCCCTGGGATGCCTGGACTCTGGAGTGGCTGACGACGTCCCCGCCGCCTGCGCACAACTTCGAGCGAATCCCTGTGGTGCACAGCCGACGGCCGCTGTGGGATCTCAAGCATCCCGACGATCCAGACTGGCAATACGAGGGTCCGTGATGGACGTCGACCACGAAATGCACTTTGCGCCTGCCGTCGCAGTGGCCGGTTCCAGCCGCTCCGCCGGCTTGCCGCTGCCGCCGGCGATCGTGCCTGAGAAGACGCTCAGCACGGCGCAGTGGGGCATGCTTACGTTTCTAGTTTCGGAAGTGGCGTTTTTCGGCACGCTGATCACTGCCTATGTGACCTACCTGGGGCAGGATAGCTCCGGCCCCAGGCCACGCGAAGTGCTCTCGTTGCCGCTCGCATTCGTGACGACGGCCTGCCTGCTGACCAGCAGCGTAACGATCCATCGGGCCGAGAAGTGGCGTCACGAAGGACACGCGCGAGACTTCATGCGGGCCTGGACCGCGACTATTTTCCTGGGGCTGGCGTTCCTAGCGGGCACGGCCTACGAGTGGCGAAACCTGATCGTCGACGACCATTTGACGATCGGTCGCAATTTGTTCGGCACGACGTTCTATACGCTGGTGGGCTTTCACGCACTGCATGTTACGCTCGGCCTGATTGCCATGCTGGCCGTGCTGGGCTTGACCGTCGCCCGGCAGCTTCGAGGCACGAGGCAGCCTGCCGCTCAACTTGTGTCGTGGTACTGGCACTTCGTCGACAGCGTGTGGATCGTTGTGTTTGCGGTTGTGTATGTGATCGGCCGGTAGAAATTCACGAGTACGGCTATGGAAAACGAACTCACTGCCTCCGACCGCTCAGCAGCCGAACACGACACATTCGAGATGCTGCGACCGACGCCCGCGCCGCTGGTCTTGTCAGTCGGTCTCGCATTGATGGCCGCCGGCATGGCGACGAACGTGGGATTTGCGGTGATCGGCGGCGTGCTGTGCCTGGCGGGGCTTGGCGCGTGGATCGCAAACCTGCTGCCGGGACGCGGGCATTTCGACGAAGCGCTCGCGGCTCCGGCATCTTGGCCCGAGCCGACCGCCGGTGTGCTGGGAAGGGTGGCTTCACTCCGCGCCGGAATGCCCGGCTACCGCATGCAACTGCCGGAAAAAGTGCATCCGATCTCCGCCGGCGTCAAGGGCGGTCTCGTGGGCGGCCTGGTCATGCCGCTGCCGGCCCTAGCCTATGGCGTGTTCAGCGGCCACGGGATTTGGTACCCGGTGAACCTGCTCGCCGCAGTAGTGGTGCCGGGCATGGACCAGCGGACGACTAAGCAGCTCGAACCGTTTCAAGTCGGGCTGGTCGCGGTAGCACTCGTTGTCCACGCAGCGATGTCCCTCGTACTAGGAATGATCTACGGCGTGCTGCTGCCGACGCTGCCAAAGATTCCGACGACTTTGGCCTGGGGGGCCCTGCTTGCGCCCATGCTCTGGACCGGAGCGAGCTATGTGCTGATGGGGGCCGTCAATCCGGCACTCCAACAAGGAGTCGACTGGCCCTGGTTCATCGCTTCGCAATTTGTCTTCGGTGCGGTTCTGGCTGGGGTCGTGATGTGTGCCGGCGATCGGCATCCGACGAAGGCCGGCGTTTTCGGTGCGCTCGTCGGCGGAGTCGTAATGCTGCTGCCGGCCCTCGTCTGGAGCGTGCTCTCGGGCCACGGCGTTTGGTATCCCGCGAATCTGCTGGCCGGCATGGTTATCCCGACCCTGGATCGATTGCCCTTCGAGGAGCTTACGAAATTTCATCCCGCGTGGCTGCTGGCGGCTGTCTTTGTGCATGCTGGGGTGTCGCTCAGCTTCGGCGTGTTGTTTGCGATTTTGTTACCTCGTTTGCCATCGATTCCCGCGCCCGTGGCATGGGGAGCAATGCTGCTACCACTGGTCTGGACGTCGTTCAGCTACGCGATGATGGGCGTCGCGAACCCGCTGCTCGCCGAGAGAGTCGATTGGCCGTGGTTCGTCGTTTCGCAACTCGTCTTTGGGCTCGCCGCGGCCACGGTGGTGGTTCGAACTGAAATGATCCCTGTTCCGCCAGCCGGCAGCGGCTCCGGTCGCGCCGTTGGCTACGACGGACAACAATAATGGTGCATGTCTCCAAACACAAATCGCCGTCGTTCAGTCGTTGCCTGGCCGCGCTGCTGGCAGGTGCGATAGCCGGCTGCGATTTTCCGGGCCGGCCGAATCCCGAAGACCGACCCGTTCCGTTCAACCAGGTCACTGATTTCGGTCGCTTGTTCCGGACGAACTGCGCCGGCTGTCACGGTGCGGACGGGAAGCTGGGTCCTGCGCCGCCGCTCAATGACGAATTGTTCTTGAACATCGTCTCCGACGCCGACTTGCTGCGCGTGATCAGCGAGGGCCGGCCCGGCACGCCGATGCCCGCCTTCGCTCGCGAGCACGGCGGGTCGCTGAATGAGTCTCAGGTGAAAGCGCTAGCCAGCGGGCTGAAGGTCCAGTGGAAAACTCAGCTCTCGTCGGAATTGCCCTGGCCTTCGTACGTGTCTGCGGGGAACAACTCCGACGACCAAACAATGGAATCTCTGAAGCGCGGCGAAGTAGCCTTCGCTCGCGCTTGTGCCGTCTGTCACGGAGACCAGGGACAAGGAACGGCTGAGGCCGGCGCGATCCACGACGAGGCGTTCTTGGCGCTGATCAGCGATCAGGCCCTGCGGCGGATCATCATCACCGGGCGACCCGACTTGGGTATGCCCAGTTTTGCGGACGACAAGGCCCGGGGTTCTCACTACCAGCCCCTTTCAACGATTGAAATCGACGAGTTAGTCGCTTTGCTTGGCTCTTGGCGCCACGGCGTGCCAAGGGCGGCGCGTGTCGCACAGAGTCAGGCCACCAGGCGATTGCCCAACGACGCAGAAGGACCAAAGCCATGAACGACAGCCCCGGCACTCGACTTGCGGCAACCGACACGCGTGCGCCGCGGCGAACGTTCTTGGAATGGGCCACCTACGGACTCGGCATGATCGCCGCCGCGGTCGTCGGCATTCCCTTTGTCGGTTACATCGCCGGGATTCGCAAGAAGCCGATCGAGTGGGTGCCGCTGGGGAGCGTGGCGAGTTTTCCCGTGAACGAAACCCGGCTGGTGAGCTTCGACAATCCAATCCGACTGCCGTGGGACGGCATCGTGGCCCAATGCGGCGTTTATGTTCGCAACCAAGGGCAACAGGGACCGGACCAGTTCCTGGTGCTGGCGATGAATTGTGCCCATCTCGGCTGCCCGGTCTCTTGGTTTCCGCAGTCGGGGCTGTTCATGTGCCCGTGCCACGGCGGCGTGTACTACGCCAGCGGAGAGCGGGCGTCGGGGCCGCCGCCGCGCGGGCTGTTTCGCTGCGTGTGGCGGATTCGCGGCGATAAGTTGGAAGTGCAAGCGCCTCACTATCCCACGCTGCAGGACACGCTGGAACAGACTGCCTGAGCTAGGAGCAATGCCATGAAACTAAAGCAAGCCCTGCGCAGTCGCTTGGACGGCGCGCTGTCGTGGTTCGACGTCCGACTGCGCTTCAGCGAGACGATCATGCCGATGATGCGGCACCCGATCCCCCGCAGCTCGGCGGGCCCGTTGGGCTGGTGGTATGTTTTCGGCAGCGCGTCGCTCACGCTGCTCTTGCTGCAGATCGCAACGGGCATCGGCCTGGCGCTGGTCTACGTGCCCGCGGCCGACAAGGCCTACGAGAGCCTGCTTTATCTCAACTACGAAGCGCCGCTGGGCTGGTTTCTGCGATCGCTGCATTACTACGCCGGATCAGGCATGGTGGTCCTGGTGCTGGTACATACCACGCAGGTCTTCCTGCATGGGGCGTATAAATATCCCCGCGAGCTGACCTGGATGGTCGGCGTCGTGCTGCTACTGTGCACGATGGGGATGTTCTTCACAGGCCAGGTACTGCGCTGGGACCCCGACGCCTATTGGGGCCTGGCCGTCGGCGGGTCGATGGCCGGGCGTGCGCCGATCGTCGGCCCGCAGTTGGTGCATTTGATCCTGGGAAACGTGGTGATCGGCGGCGATGCCTTGAGCCGATTCTTCGCGCTGCACGTCTTTGTGATACCGGGTGTGCTGCTCACAGCGCGTAGCTGTGCATTTGTGGCTGGTGCTGAAGTGCGGGATAAGTGCAGCGCCGGTGCCCGGTCAGCTTGTCGATCCCAGCCGCTACGACGTTGAGTATCAGCACGAGGTCCACACCAATGGTGTGCCGTTCTTGGGGCCGGCCATGCTCAAGGACGCTTTTTTTTCAGCGCTGGTAGTGATCGTCGTCGTGCTGCTGGCCGCAATGGTCGGTCCCAAGGGACCCACCGATGCGCCCGATCCGCTGTTGTCTGGCGCAAATCCGCGTCCTGAGTGGCCGTTCCTATGGCTGTTCGCGCTGCTCTCGTTGAGCCCGCCCGAGGCCGAGACCTTTATCATCCTGGTGCTGCCTGTCCTGCTCATCGCCGCGCTGTTCTTTGTGCCCGTGATCAGCAATCGGGGCGAACGAGCGCCGAGCCGCCGGCCGGTGGCGGTGCTGCTAGTGGTGGTGGCCTATGCGGTGCTGGGCGTGTTGACGTACGAAGGCGCCACGGCGCCCTGGTCGCCGCAAATGACGGCCTGGAGCGGAGCGCCTGTGCCGGTCGACGTGGTCGAGCGCGACACCCCTCCAATTGCAAGGCGCAGCCGTGCTGCAATATAAGAACTGTCGCAATTGCCATGCTATCGAAGGCGTCGGCGGAACGCGCAGGCCCGGATTTGGCTGGGGTCGGAACGCGGCTGACCGCGGGCGAGCTCATCGACCAGATCAGCAATGGCACGCCCGGAGGCGGCAACATGCCGGCCTATGGAAAGCAGGTCTCGCCGGCGGAAATGACGGCGATGGTCGAGTTTCTGTCGGCCCTGCGACCGGGCGGTCAGTCGGCTGCCCGCTGCGCATCCGATCCTGATTGACAGGCACCCGGCCATGGGCTCGTTTCGACTTCGTTAAGTTCAAGCTGCCATCGAGATGTCGGCATTGACTCAAGCTCGATGCGCTGCCGACCTCCGCTGAATTAATGCGAATCGGCCACCACGCGCTGTTGCGGCGGCCAAACGCAGCGGAGCAAAGATATTGAAAGTCCGACTCCGAGCATGACGAGGCTCAGAAATTTCAGCCCATACTGCAGCCCGTGCGCGACGCTTTCGACCTTCACGTACGTGCCGAGTATGGTGCTCGTTTGAGACGCCAGCTCTTGCCCGCTCAGGCCGCGCTGCCGCAACGAATCGGCGATGGCGGCCTGAGCCTGCTGAACCGCGACTCGCTCGGAGCTGATGTTCAGGCGCTCGGAGTCGACCGCTCGATCGGTCCAGGCCTTAATGATGGTGCTGGTGGCGACAGGAATTGTGATCAACGTGATGATCACGCAGACAATCGCGAGCGCACCGGCGTAGAGAGCGTCGCGCGGTTCCAGGCTCTCGACTTCGTCGGTCAGGAACACGGGCGGGAGCAATCCCAAGAACAAGCCCCACAGGGCGTGTACCGCGGCGATGTGCTCTTTGGGAGTGTAGTTGTCGATCGCCGACAGCCACCAGACACAGCCCGCCGTTCCTGCCACTCCAAGTAGCAACCAGACCTGCCGCAGCGAGCGACGATGAAAGTAGACCGTCAGCACCGTCGAAAGAACCATACCAACCGATGCCGGCGCGAGCACCCAGCCTGCGACCTCGCGCGGGTAGTCGCGCAGCTCGATCATGTAATTTGCCAGGATGGCCTCCACGGCTGAGAAGTTCAGCAAGAGGAGGCCCGCGTACACATGGCCAGCAAATAAGGCTGCACGCGCACGATCCGCCGCAGATGCTCGTCGGGCGACAAGCCCGAGCCGACCCAAGCGACGATCACGATCGGCAAGATGGCCGAGAGAGTCGCCGTCAGAGTGAACGCGTTCGACGTCAGGCCGCCCCATTTCCGGTACCAACCGAAGGACAGGATCAGGCACGAAATCCACAATGCCAGTAGCGTCACGGCAAACCAGTCGATCCGCAAGGGCCGGGGCGTGGCAGGCCGATCGGGCCGGATGAAATACCAAACCATGGGAATGGCCAGCAGGGCGAGCGGCACGTTGACCCAGAAGATCCAGCGCCAGGAGAGCAAATCGTTGATGTACGCCGTTAGCAGGGGGGTCGTCGGACGGGTCGCATAGGCCACAACGCCATAGAATCCGATGGCCACGATCAGCGCGCGGTCGAATTGGCGGTAGAGCATGCTGCGGCCGAGCATGATTGCCACGCCCTTGCCGACCCCTTCGACCAGCTTGGCTGCCACCATAGTCGGCACGTCGAGTGCGGCGCCGCACAGCAAGTTGCCCAATGCGAACAGAATCAGTCCGCAGCACATGCTCAGCCGCTGCCCGAACCGGCTCATTCCCCACATGCCGAGAAAGATTCCATAGATCGCCGCGACGCCCCAAGCAACGTTGGTCCACAGCATTTGGTAGGAATCGCCTTCGATTCCCTTGCGTACCACGTCCGCGGTCACGTCCGTCAAGACGATTGTCTGATAGACGGTCGCCAGGATCGGGACGACCGTCAGCGCCGCCAGAATGCGCTGACTCCTGACCGATCGCGTGGCGGCGGGCGATTGCTGAACGACGGCCTGGCTCATTGCGCCGCTCGTTCGGCCGGAGCGTGGTCCAAGGCGGCCTGGTTGAAACTCGTTTCAATTTCGGTCAGCCGCCGTGCCTCTCGAGCGGCCCAGTCCGGATCGCCGCGGCCATGTTCGATCATCACCCGGGCCGACAGGCCGGCGCGGAGCTGCGGCCAGCGCTCGTCGCGCTCGATTTGGATTCGGACCGGCACGCGCTGAACCACCTTGGTGAACTCGCCGGAGACCACATTGCGCGGCAGGAGCGCGAACTGAGCGCCGGTCGACTTGTTGATCCAGAGCACTCGGCCTCGAAATGGCCCGGAGAAAGCGTCGATGTCGATCCGGACCGGGTTGCCGGGGCTTACGCCAGGTAGGCGAGTCTCCTCGAGGTTGGCTTCGACGTAGAGCAAATCGGGATTGTACATGCTCAGGACGGCGGTTCCGGCCGGAGCGAAATCTCCCAGATTGCGATACCGCTTAACGATCACTCCCGGGAACGGGGCACGGATCTGCGTGTATTCCAAGTCGTGCTGGGCGGCCTCCAGTCCGCGCTGAGCTTCGGCCACGGACTGCTTCTTGACCTCCACCAGCAGTTCCGTCACGTGGATCTGGTCGTCGCCGGTGCTGCGCCAGGTCCACACTCTTGCCAGCCTTTCCGACAGATTCCGCCGCCGACTCACTGGAGAATTCGGCAACGTCGATCTGAGTCCGGCCGGCCAGTGCTTTGGCCAGGCGGGCTTGCGCCAAACTGACTTGGGCCTTCGCTGCGTCGCGCGACCGCGTCACCTCTTGCGATCGGCGGAGCGGCACCGCCTCTTGGCGAAACAAGCTCGTGAATCGTTCGAATTCCTGTTCGGCCAGAACCAGGTCGGCTTCCGCGGCCGTGAGCGCGGCCTGTGCCTCGTCGATCCCCTTTTCGACGTCGTCCCGGGTGAGTTTCTGCGATTGCTGGGACTTGTGTAAGTCAGCCTGGGCGGCCGCCAGTCCGCGGCCGGCAATCGCGACCTGGATCGGCACTTCCTGTCGTAGCCGGTCGAGGTCGGCTTCCTGCCGCGCTAGTTCCGCCTTCGCTGCACCGAGCCTGGCCTGGGAGACGTGCACCTTGTCGAGATAGGGCGTGGGATCGATCTCCGCCAGCACTTGTCCGCGCTCGACCGAATCGTTTTCGTCGACCAGGAACCGGACAATCCGGCCCGAGACCATCTCGGGGGCGATGTTTACGATGTGCGATTCGACAAACGCGTCGTCGGTGATCGAATGTGTCAGCCGATTGTAGATCCAGCTGACAATCAACAGCAGGACGAGCGCGCCGAGCGCGTAAAGGACTTTCATCCTCGCTTGTCGATCAGCCCACAACCGGCCCAGGGGAGCTATCGCCGCGGGCAATTGGGATGGGGGCGCTGCGGGCAGGGGCGCTGCGGGCAGGGGCGCTGCGGGCAGGGGCGCTGCGGGCAGGGGCGCTGCGGGCAGGGGTGCTGCGGGCGGCGCAGGAGTCGACGCTGCTGCGGGGGATGCCGTTGGCTGCGATGTCGGGTTCTCGGCCATAAACTGACTAAGGCGCTGTGCCGCCGGCCTGGTCCCGTGCATCTCGATCCTGCGAGACTAGTCACCCGGATGCGCGACCGCGGCGGTTACTGGAGTTGGAGTCGTCCCGGTAGCGTAATCGAGTTTTGCGATTGCGGACAGGTAGTCGTAAATAGAGTTTAAATAATTCTGCTGGGCCCGAACCAAGGCCGTTTCGGCATCGATCGTCTCCGTAGGCGTAGCATCCCCTTGGGCGGCGCGGGCACGCACCAGTCGGTAGTTTTCCCGGGCCTGGTCGACCGCCGGCCGAAAGCGCTCGATGCCCAGCTGGGCGGTGATCAGCCGCCGATAGGTCTCATTGACCTGAAAGGCGATCGTATCGGCGACCGACTCGGCCTGGGCCATGGTTTCGCGAATTTTTGAGTCGGCAATACGCTGCTGGGCGATTCTTTTGCCCCCTTCGAAGAGCTGCCATTCGAGCTTAATGAAACCAACTGCGATGTCCGCATGCGCTTGGGGGCTCGCCTGTTGCAAGTCGATCATAGCCCCCTCGCCGACGACGCGGGGCGCAAAGTCGGCTTTCGCCACCCGGCTCCCTTCCTGGGCCACCTGCACCGATCGGCGGGCGACGTCGAACTCTTTGCGCTGCGCAACGGCGACTTCCAGATAGACCGGCAAAGAGCCGAAAAAAGGGGGCAGCTCCCTTGGCTCGACCACTTGGATTGGCTCGCCGCGCTTGATGCCAATCGCCAAGTTGAGCGATGCGCCCGCGATCGCCGATGCCTCTGCCGAATTATCCAACAGCCGGCGGCTCTCGGACAACTGCACTTCGGCGCACAGCACCTTCTCGCGCTCGATCACGCCTCCCCTGGCAAGCTTCCGGGCATCTTCCAGCGTTTCTTCGTCGCGGCGCACCGACTCCTCGGCGACCCTGAGCAGGGCTTGCGTTCGCAGCACGTGGTAATAACTGATCGCAACCTCATTGGCGACGGTCTGAAAGGCCCGCTCGGTTTGCAATTGCTGGATAGCGACCGTCAGCTTCGAAGCATTGTAGCGCCCCAATCGGCGGCCGAAATCACAGATCAGCCACTGCATCCGCAGCTCGGCAAGTTCATAGCTGGTTTGGATGTTGAGACCGACGGGCAGCGCAAAACCGGGCGGCAATACCGCGAAACCCGGCAACGTGCTGGCTCCGAGCGACTCTCCACCGACGTTCAGATTATACCCACCCACACTGTAGCCAGTTCCGACCGTGGGCAGAAACGGGGCGAAGGCCACGTCCGAAAGTCCACGAGCTTGCTGAATTCCTTCGAGATAAATCCGCAACCGAGGCTGGCGCTGAAAGGCCAGAGCGATCGCTTCGGAAACCGTCAGCGGTTGCGCGCCCGGCTCTCCCTGCGCGCCGGGATCGGATTGCGGCGCAATGTCTGTCAGGGGTGGTGCGATCGCCGGCAGTCGCTCCGCCCGTCCGGGAAGAGCCTGGACCTGGTGTGCGACGGTTTGCACCGTCGCGGCCGGACGAGCCACCCTGGCGTCGGCGTCCTTGCTGCCAATGGCTGGGACGCCGGGCATCGCCACGGGATTGCGGACGGCCCAAGGCGGAAGTGCACAACCGGTCGCCAGGACGGCCGCAAGCATCCATGGCAATGACAACCCCAGGCGATAGCGGCGATTTTCTGTACGGCGACCCATGCGCTACATCCCGCCTGGTACGAAAACCGGTAACGGCGTCATAGAACAACACATCTCATGTTTCGGCCTTGCTCGTTTGCAAGCATTAAGACGAAACCTCCAGCGGCGCAGGGGGATTCACTTTTACGGATTATTCGAAGGCGAGAAGCCGCCCAGGGGCGCGCTAGCGTCGTTATTGTCGGGTGTAATAATCGGCAAACCTTAGCCAGACCGAATGGTCGCCCTTGTGAGCTTGCGACAATTTGACTGGCGCTGATCCCCTTGAGCCGGAAGCTGCAAACCTCAACCAACGGCACGTTTCTCATGCGTCCAAAAACGATCCCGCAGGACCCTCTTCAGGATCTTGCCCGAACCGCTCTTCGGCAGCTCGCTTTCTGAGAACTCGATGCGGCGCGGAATCTTGTAATTCGCTAGCGATCGGCGGCAATGGGCGACCAACTCGTCGGCGCTCAACGCGTGACCAGGCTTCAGCACCACGCAAGCCGTCACCAATTCGCCCCACTGCGGATCGGGAATCCCAAAAACCGCCGCTTCGTGGACTGCCGGATGCTCGAAAATGACCGCTTCGACCTCGCCGCAGTAAACGTTCTCGCCACCGGTGACGATCATGTCCTTGATGCGGTCGAGGATATAGAAATATCCGTCGGCACTTTGGTAGCCCACGTCTCCGGTACGAAACAGCCCATTTCGAAATGCGGCCTGGGTGTCCTCCGGGGTGTTCCAATAGCCTCGCATGACATTCGCCGCGCGGGCGACCAATTCGCCGGGCTGTCCGGATCCGACTTCATCTCCCAGACTGGTCGACGACCCGCACGTCGATCCCCGGACAGGGCCGGCCGCACGAGAGCAGTTTGTCCTCCGTGTGATCGCGATCCGCGAGGCCGGCAAGAACACCCGTTTCGCTCAGTCCGTAGAGTTGAACCAGCTTGAGAGTTGGAAAAGCGTCTCGGGTTCGGCGGATCAGGTCGGGAGCCATCGGGAGATCCGCCATATGCCAACTGCTTCCAGGTAGAGAGATCGTATTTATCGAGATCCGGAAATTGAACGAGCATGTTGATCATCGTCGGCACCAATACTGCCTGGGTGACCTGCTGGCGCTCGACCATCTCGCAAAAAGCCTGCGGAGTGAATTTAGGCGTCGTGACCTGGCAGGTGCCAAAGGCTGGCGCCGCGAACAAGTGCGGCAAATCGAGGATGTGAAACATCGGCGCCGCGTGGAGATAAACGTCCCCTTCTTCGTAGGTCGTCCAGTAGTTAAGAAAATGGACGTTCGCGAAGACATTGGCATGAGTCAGCACAACGCCCTTAGGGTGGCCCGTAGTGCCGCTCGTGTAGACCAGGGCCAGAACCGCGTCGGGGTCGTAAATCGTCTCCGAGGGCGTATGGTTGGCAGCCTCCAGCGGCTCGCGGTCGAGCACCCGCTCCCACGACAACCGCACGCTGGGGACAGGCAGCGACGAGTGCCGGATCAGGCCTCGCGGACTCGCATCGGCGAGGATGCGATCGACCTCCTTGGGCGAGAGCCGCGTATTGAGCGGGACCGCAATCACTCCCAGTCGGCTGCACGCATAGATCAACTCGATGTACTCGGGGTCATTCGGGAGCAGCAGCGCCAACCGGTCTCCACAAACAAAACCCTGGCTAGCCAGCAACCCGGCCAGGCCGGCCACGCGCTCGTGAAGTTCGCGAAACGTGGAACGCTTGTCGCCCGACACGAGCGCGACGCGATCGGGATAGTATCGCAGAGCTCGTTCGACCGTGTGCGTGTAGATCATGCCACGAGCTCCGCGAGTTCGGAGATCCGCCTTCTGGCCCGACTGGCGGATCATGTCTCTTGAGCTGAGATTTCGGCATAGGCAATGCCGGACAGATTTCCTTGGGCGAAAAGTATGGTCCGCTGGCTGGAGCCGTCGAGCTTGGCGCAGTAGACTGAACCGCCCAAATCGGTGAAGAACATTCGATCGCCCGGAATATCGAGCGCGATGCCGATGCCTTCCATCAGATGGGTAAACAAAATCTCGGGGGCGGATTTGCCCTTTGCTTTCGAATCCAGCGGCGCGCGATTCACCGTGTTGCCACGCGGCGGATCGCCCCGGTCGGTCCAATACAAGATCCGGTGCTCGAGATCGAGCTCCAGATCGATCGGCTCCGGCAGCCCATCGAAGAGCACCTCGATATCCGTCCGATTCGAGGCGTTTTGGCCGTGGGGAATTTCGACATGGGCTCGCAAGATGCGTCCTGCGTTGGCGTTGTCCGAACCTTTCTGCGTCCAGTAGATCTGTCCGCGCTGGGGATCGACGGTGATGCCGACGCACCACTTCGTGGCATCGCGGCCGGGACGCTGCTCGCCCTGGCTGGTGTCGACGAGTGTTTCGATCTCCGTGCCGTCGAGGTTCGCGCGCATCACCCGCATGCCTTCGCGGTCGCACCAGTAAAGCTTGCCGCCCTGCTTTTCCAGGTGAATCTGCTTGGGCGTGTGAGTTTTGCCCTGAGGGACGATGGTCATGTGGTTCGTCCCATCCAGGTCGACCCGCTCGATGGACCCGTCATTGAGGTTGGGAATCCCCATGTTGGTCCAGTAGAGGTGGCCGGCTTGGGCGTCAATCACGATTCCGTCGGGCAGCCGGCAATGTTCGACGAGCACCTTACGGTCTGAACCGTCGGGGTTGAACGACAGGACTTTACCGCCACTCAGGTCGAGAACGAACAAGCGATCGATCGTCGGTGTGGCGACGCTCGTGCGTTTGGTTTTGGAAGCCTGCAGCTTGGCCATGATTTTGCCTTTCACTGATTCTGGAACACGGGGTAATCTATCCAACCGAGGCTGCCGCGCGTTGTTTGGCTTTTGGCACGACGCCGCTGGTGCGCAAGCCATCGATCTCGGTCGTACTAAATCCAAGCTCGGTGAGCACCTCTTCGTTGTGTTCGCCGAGCTCCGGGCGCGCTGGGCAGGCACTTTCGCCACGCCATGCACTTGAATGGGGCTGCTAATCGTAGAGGTTAAATTCCCGCCCGCGCCCTCGAGCGGCACGACGATGTCGTTCGCCTTGAGCTGCGGATCCAGGACCACCTGGCTCGGTTCGTTCACGACGCCGTACGTGATGTGGGCTCGATCCAAGACGTCTTGCCAGTGGGCCATCGGTTGGGCGCTAAAGGTTTCATCGAGAATGCCCGTGAGCTGGGCCATGTTCGCCGCCAACTTCGTGGCCTCACGGAACCGCGCGTCCGACAACAGGTCCACGCGACCGATTGCCTGGGCCAGCGCGGCCAACTTGTCTGGCGTGACGACCAGGATGAACCAATGGTCGTCCGCGGCTCGGTACACATTGAGCGTAGCATTCGGCGGGTCTTTCCGGTCGTGAAGCGGGAAGAACTTAGCGTCGCAAAGTGCGGCCGCGTTCACGATTCCAGCCGCCCAAACGCCTTCGGCCAGGAGCGAGGTGGTGACATACGAGCCTTTGCCAGTGCGCTCGCGCCGGTACAAGCCCGTGACGATGGCTGAAAATAGGCCGACGGCCGTGGCATGATCACCGCTGCCGGCCACGGGCAACGTCGGCGGAGCGCCCGCATCGCGAGTCAGCGCCAGAATGCCGCTACGGGCCCAATAGGCCGTGAGATCGAATCCGGGAAGATCCGCATCAGGCCCCTCGTCGCCGTAACCCGTCACGTCGGCATAGATCAAGCGAGGGTTCCAGGATGCCACATCCTGGTACGAAAGCTTGAGCCGTTTCCGTGCGGGATGCGGAGTGTTTACGATCAGCACGTCGGCCCACTTCACCAGCCGCTCGAGCACCGCTTGCGCAGCCGGCGATTTGAGGTCCAGAGTCAAGCCGCGCTTGTTGCGGTTGTCCAAATGCCACGCATAGTTGTCCTTGGCTCGGGGTTGGGGGGGAATCCTGTAGACGATTCGGTGGGTGTCCCCCGTTGGCGGTTCGACTTTGATCACGTCGGCGCCGAAGTCGGATAAGATCACCGCGGCGCCGGGACCGGCAATGAAGCTCGCCAGGTCGACTACTTTCAATCCCGAGAAGATGTTGTCGGTGGTCATGACTGATTGCCTTTAGGTTGCGGTGCCTTGAGCGATTTCAGCGCGACTGGAAATGCGGCGCTCGCTTTTCAAGAAAAGCGGCTGTGCCCTCCTTTTTGTCGTCCGTCCCGGCACAGAGACCGAAGTAGGACGCTTCGAGCGACAGGCCTTCATCCTGCGTTGCTTCCAAGCCTTTGTTCACGGCCTCGATCGCGTATTTCACGGCGATCGGAGCATTGGCAAAGATCTGCTTCAGAATCGCTTCGCAGCGCGGAGTTAGCTCCGCGGCCGGTACGACCTCGTTGACCAGGCCGATGCGATAGGCCTCTTGGGCACTGATCGTTTCGCCGGAAAGTATCAACT
The DNA here is from genome assembly GCA_963793635.1 of uncultured Planctomycetaceae bacterium. Taxonomy (GTDB): domain Bacteria; phylum Planctomycetota; class Planctomycetia; order Pirellulales; family PALSA-1355; genus CAWCAX01. The sequence goes on along the minus strand of CAWCAX010000002.1, from coordinate 781,687 downwards.
GCAGGGCGCGGCCTTTGCCCACCAGTCGCGGCAAACGCTGCGTGCCGCCGCCGCCGGGGAGCAATGCCCAGCTTGACCTCGGGTTGGCCGAACTTGGCGTTTTCCGCGGCCACGCGCATGGTGCAGGCCATCGCCGTTTCGCAGCCGCCACCCAGCGCGAAGCCATTGATGGCCGCGATCACGGGCTTGCCGAGGTTCTCCACCAAGATTGAGCACGGACTGGCCAAAGCGGCTCTGACTTTTCCGCTTCGACCGCGGTCAGATGCGCCAGCTCGCTGATGTCGGCGCCGGCGATGAATGCTTTGTCCCCGCCGCCGGTCAGAATGACGCCGCGCACCTCAGGATCGTGCTGCGCGTCTTCGAAAACGGCGTGCAGCTCCTCCCACGTCTTTCGATTGAGCGCATTGAGCACTTTGGGCCGGTTGAGCGTCACGTACGCAATGCCGTCCTTCTTCGTCGTACAGGACATTCGTCAGCGTCGTTCGGCGGTGGCAGTGCTCATGAGTTGCCAATGCTCCTGCGTGCGCAGGCTTGGGTTCTTGCCAACTGCCGCGTTTCGAAGCGATCTCGGTTCACACAAAAGCACTGAAGCCGGTGATCGCCTTGCCGACGATCAGGTTCTGCATCTGAAAAGTGCCTTCGTAGGAATAAAGGGCTTCGGCATCGGCGAAGAAGCGCGCCACGTTGTAGTCGGCGACGATGCCGTTGCCGCCGAGAATCTCGCGGGCCCAGGCGACCGTCTCGCGGCTCTTGGCGGTGCAGAACGCCTTGGAGAGTGCCGCCTGGGCGTCCGTCAGCTTGCCTTCGATATCGAGCTGCGCCGTGCGGACCACCAGGCACTGGCAGGCCGTGATGTTGGCGAGCATCCTGGCGAGCAAGTCCTGAATGAGCTGGAACGAGCCGATCGGTTTGCCGAACTGCAAACGCTCCTGGGCGTATTTGAGCGCGTGTTCGTAGGCTCCCATCGCGCACCCCGTCGACTCCCAGCCGACGAGATACCGCGTCTGCGCAGCACGCGCGCGGTGTCACGGAACGTGAGTCGCCACCCTGAAGGCGGTTCGCATCCGGCACCCGGCAGTCTTTCAGCGTAATCTCGCCGTTCTGGACGACCTTGAGTGCGATCTTGTTATGCATCTTCTCGACGCTGAAGCCGGGCGTGGTCTTGTTCTCGACAATGAAGCCCTTGACCTGATTGTCGGCGACGTCTTGCGCCCAGATGATCGAAATGTCGCACCAGGGCGAGTTTCCGATCCACCGCTTCTGGCCGTTGAGGATCCACGTGTCCCCCTCGCGCTTCGCCGTCGTCGTGAGCCCGCCCCCCGCGCCCGACCCCACCAGTGGCTCGGTCAAGGCCGAAGCAGCCGATCTTCTCCATGCGGGCCATCGGCGGCAGCCATTTCTGCTTCTGCTCTTCCGATCCATCGAGATAGATCGACCCCATCGCCAGTCCGTTGTGGACGCCGAAGAAGGTCGCGATCGAGGAATCGACGCGCGCCATTTCCATCGCGACCAATCCGAACAGCAACGGGCCTCCGCCGTAGCAGCCATACCCCTGCATTCCCAAGCCGCCGATGTTCAGCTTTTTGAACGCCGGCAGTAGTTCGAATGGAAACGAATCTTCGACCCAGTACTTGTTGATGATCGGAGCGACCTTGGTCTCCATGAACTCGCGCACCTGTTTCACGAGCGCGAGCTCGTCGCCGCTCAACAACTCGGCGAGCTGGTAGAAATCGCTGTTGGGCGCCGGTAACGGTTTGCCGTGCGCCGACCTGGCCGCTGCGGATTGCGGCGGACCGCTCGCGGCGGGGGCCGGCTTGACCTGTTGTCCTATACTCATCGTTCGTCCTTTCCGAAAATGGGTGGTTCTGCAAACCGGATTCGAGGGGGATCGCCGTGCCCCTTGGCGCAAAGCCATATCGCTATCTGGCCCGGGCGACTTTCTTCGTGGGTGCCGGGGCTGCGGTTGCCTGGGTCCGCAAGCTCAAAAGGCCCAGCAAGACCTCGTCGCGCTCCTGGGCGAGCTGATCGACGGAGCGGCCGCCGGCCTCTTTCAATACCCCCTCGACGATCGTTTGCTTGACTGCGGGCGAGAACTCGGTGAGGTTTCCCAGGTCCTTCCACCAGGTGGCGACGGGACCGGACAGGTGCTCCATGAAATGCTTGATGCCGCCTTCGCCTCCTCCGAGGTGGAACAGCAGGTTAGGCCCCATGACGCCCCAGCGCAGTCCGGGGCCCCAGCACACCGCCGTATCAGCATCGGCCACGTCGACCACGCCTTGTTCGATGAGGTTTACGATCTCGCGATACAATGCCGCCTGCAGTCGGTTGGCCACGTGGCCGACGACCTCTTTACGAAGTTGGATGGGGCGCTTGCCGATCGCACGATAAAACGCCAGCGCACGCTCGACCGTCTCGGGCGAGGTCCGATCTCCACCCACCACTTCCACCAGCGGAATGAGGTGCGGCGGATTGAACGGGTGTCCAATCACACAGCGCTCGGGGTGCTTGCAGCCGGACTGAATAACGCTCATCTTCAGGCCGGACGAGCTCGAAGCCAGGATCGTGCTCGGCGGCAGCGCGGCGTCCATCTCCGCGTACAACTTGATTTTGAATTCCTCGCGCTCGGGGCCGTTCTCCTGCACCAGGTCGGCTCCCTTGATCGCCTGCTTCAAATCGGCAGTGAAACGCAACCGCGAAAGGGCGACCCCCGTGGTCAGGCCCATCTTTTCGAGGGCGGCCGAGGCCGTCTCGACGTAGCGGCACAAAGCATCTTCGGCGCCCGGCGCGGGATCGGTCGCGGTCACCTCCAGACCGCAGGCCAGATAATAGGCAGCCCAACTAGCGCCGATCACCCCCGTGCCGACGATTGCCACACGTTTTATTTCTGAATCCGCTTTCATGGTCGAGTCCTTTCCTGAGTTCTTTTGTTCGTTCGACTTGGGCAAGACTGATTACTTGGCCGACTTCGAAAGAGTTGCCTCGGCTTCGACCGACTCCGGCGGGCAGTGTTGAGCGTGTTCTCTCGCCGGAGCGGCGTGATGATTCACGATCAGCCTCGCGCCGCGGGTTCCGGTCAGGTACAGCCAGGCCCACTGAGCAGCGACACTGACTCGCAAGCTGCGCTCGGCAAGAAAACGCAGGTGCACGGCAGCCCAGGCGAGCCAGGCTACGAATCCGCTCGTCGCGAACTTGCCCGATTGCAGGACGGCAAAACCCTTGCCGACCACGGCCATGTTGCCCTTGTCGGCGTAGCGAAACGGTGGCGGGTTCGATTTGCCGACGATGCTGCGGTGGATGAGCGCGCCGACATACCGTCCCTGCTGCAGGGCTACTTGTGCCACGCCCGGCAACGGCTTGCCGTCCTGGTCGAGCGACGCGGTGTCGCCAATCACGAAGACCGTCGAATGATTCGGAATCGATAGATCGGGCTCGATCCGGACACGCCCCGCGCGATCCGTAGGCACGTCCAGCCATTTGCCAGCCGGCGAGGGGGCCACGCCGGCGGTCCAGATCACGGTTTTGCTGGCGATGCGCTGGCCGGCGACGATGACACCGTCGTCGTCGATCTGGTCCACAGCGTGCCCCAGGCGCACTTCGACGCCCAAGCTTTCGAGTCGCTGCCGGGCTGCGTCGAAAGCCGCTCGGCAAAGGTGCCCAGCACTCGCGGTCCCGCGTCGACGAGCACAATCCGTGCATTGAGGGGGTCGATGCGCCGAAATTCCGATCTCAGCGTGCTGCGCACCATGACCGCGATGGCGCCGGCCATCTCAACTCCCGTGGGTCCGGCTCCGACCAGGACGAATGTCAACAGCTCCTGGTGGCGCGTGGGGTCTTCCTCGGCCTCGGCCTGTTCGAAGGCTTGCAAAATTTTGTTGCGGATGGCCACCGCGTCGGCCAGGCTTTTCAGACCGGGGCGAATTTTCCAAACTCGTCGTGTCCGAAATAGCTGTGCTGCACGCCGGTCGCCAGCACCAGGTAGTCGTAAGGCAGTCGCACCCCATCCCGGTCCACGGAATTGACGCACACGAACCGCCGTTCTTTATCCGCACCCGTTACTTCACCGAGGATGACCGTCGTGTTTCGCTGTCTGCCCAGGATTCCGCGAATCGGCGAGCCGATCTGCGCCGGACTGAGCACGGAGGTTGCCACCTGATACAGCAATGGCTGAAACACATGATGATTGTTCCGGTCGATCAGAGTGATCCGCGCCGGAGTCTTCCGCAGGGCTTTCGCGGCGGCCAGTCCGCCGAAGCCGCCGCCGACGATCACGACATGAGGTAAGGGATTGTTCATGGCGCGCGAGTCACAACTGCCGCATGAAGGCGGCGAGCGCACTCTTCTCCGTGGCGTCGAGCTTGAGTCCCAAGACGAGGGCGAACGAATATTTCCATAAACCGTTTCGTCGCTTGCGCTGTGTCGGCATCGAACTACTCCTAGCCCTCGATTGGTCGCGGCTGACAACCTGGCGTAGTTTTTTGATCGGCCCAGCGGAACAGCCGCTTGGCCCGGTAGTCGGCCTTCGAGCGTTCGTGGGACCGGCGGCTCACATTCCGCGCCACAAGAAATGCACGTGCCGTGCCACGAATCCGCGACTAGGCTTAAACCTCTGGCCGGCTGAGAATTTGGGGCCTCCGCAGGCGAAGAATCGGATGGCGTGGCTCCGGCGTGGTCCCAAGTGGGTCGCCAATGTTCCCGGGCGGCACGAAATTGCCCCAGGCTGGGGCGCGAGCCCAACGACGAGACTTTGGAGGAAACGCCCCGCCTTTTTCAGGCTTCGTCGCCGTCACCCAAATCCAGCGAGCGCTGGACCGTGATGCCCATTTCGCGCAGCTTGTCGCGCAGGGTCTTGCGGGCGATGCCGAGAATTTGCGCCGCCTGCCGCTGGTTGCCCTGCGTATGTTCGAGAACCAGCGGCAGAAGAACACGGTCTGCCCAGCGGTGTGCTTCCTCATGCACGCTGTCGGTGCCTTCGGCCAGTCGGCGGCGGATTAGCGATGCCAGATCGCCCTGGCCAGCAATCGGCGCTGCTCCACTGCTGGGCGCAGCTGGATTGCTGCCTGGCGAACGCTCAGGCAGGAATTCGGGGACCAAGACGTGACCGTGCATGCGCAAAAGGGCTTGCCGGAGCACGTTTTGTAATTCGCGAATATTCCCAGGCCAGGAGTTCTGCCGCAGGCGGTCCATCGCTGCGGAGGACACCTCAACGCCTTCCCGGCCCATCTCTCGGCCGATACGGCGCAGCAGATGGCGGACCAACATCGGCAAGTCGTCGCCACGCTCGCGGAGCGGCGGCAATTCGATGGCACACACGCTAATGCGATGGTAGAGATCGAGGCGGAATTTTCCCTCGCTGGACCACTGCTTCAGGTCACGGTGGGTCGCGGCGATCAGCCGCACGTCGGTTTGAATGGTTTCTTCCCCGCCGACGCGCTCGAAGGCCTGTTCCTGTAGAATCCGCAGGATTTTCGCCTGTGTAGCCAGAGGCATGTCGCCGATCTCGTCCAGGAACAGGGTTCCGCCGTTACACTGCTCGAACTTGCCGACGCGCCGCCGGTCGGCACCGGTAAACGCGCCTTTCTCGTGTCCGAACAGTTCGCTTTCCAGCAATTGCTCCGGAATGGCCGCGCAATTCAAAGCCAGGAACGTCGCCTTGACCCGGGGGCTGTGCTGATAAACTGCGCGGGCCACCAACTCCTTTCCGGTGCCGCTCTCTCCGGTAATGAGAAGCGGAAACTTCTGATCGGCCACGCGGCCGATCGCCTTGTACACTTCCTGGATCGCCGGGCAGCAGCCGACAATGGCTTCGCCGGACAAATCGTCCTCGACTTCACCCCGGGCTACCACGGCTGGCTCGCGCATCAAGCGAGCGACCTTAAGCGCTTCACCGATTACGCGGTCCAGTTTTTGCAGGTCAAGCGGCTTGAGCAAGTAGTCGTACGCGCCTTGTCGCATCGCCTCGATGGCCGCATCGGCCGACCGAGCGAGCGTGACAAAGATCACCGGCGTGCGAGCGTCGATCCGGCGAATTTGTCCCAACACCTCCAGCCCCGATTGGTCGGGCAGACGCAGGTCGAGCAATATGACGTCAGGCGGCGCGGCTGCGATGCACTTCAGACCTTCTGCGCCGTGTGCGCAACGTCGACCCGGTGGCCGGGACCGGCAAACAAGTGGCGCACCTTCTCTGGCAACAGTTCCGGGGCGTCGTCAACAATCAGCAAATGGGCCATGTTCGACAGGCAGCTAGTGGTATAGGGAGGGCAAGAAGTATGATTTACCCGATTCGCCAAGGTTCATTCGGTTGGTTCGTAACCCGGTTGGCATTCTAATCGATTTGCCGGCAGTCCGCTCGCGAGTCCTGGGCAAGAATGGCTCGTAACGCTAATCGCTTTTCCGCGGCTTGTCGGTTCGTGATTCAGCAGGAACGCGGGACCGATGGATAGTAGCATGGACATCACAGATCTCAAGCGGGCCGAAGAGGCTCTCCGACTGAGCGAGCAGCGCTACCGCTCGCTGGTCGAAGCCACCTCAGCGATCGTCTGGACCCTGCCCGCCTCGGGCCTGGCCGACGAGTCGGAACAACCAAGCTGGGCTGCCTTCACCAGCCAGCCCACGGATCAACTCATCGGCTGGGGCTGGCTCGAGGCGTTACACCCGGATGATCGGGCTGTCACGGCCAAGGTCTGGTCCCAGGCGGTTGCCACCCGTTCCTTGTATCAGATCGAATATCGAGTGCGCCGCCACGACGGCGAATACCGGCACATGCTCACCCGCGGAGTGCCCATTGTCTCCGGCGACGGCGAAGTTCGCGAGTGGTTTGGCACCTGCGTCGACATTAGCGAGCTCAAGCAGGCCGAGGAGGCCCTGCGAGCCAGCGAGGGGCGATTCCGTGTGTTCGTGGACCACGCGGCCGATGCCTTCTTTCTGATGGATGAGCAGGGCCGCGTGGTGGACGTGAATCACAGGGCCTGCGCAAGCCTGGGGTACACTCGGGAGGAGCTGATCGGGATGACTCCGATTGACTTCTCGGGACTTACTCCAAGCGTGATCGAGGACCGGCTCCGACAGGTTCTCGCCGAGGAGACGATCGCATTCGAAGACCAGCACCGCCGCAAAGACGGGACGGTCTTTCCGGTGGAGATCCGGGCAAAGGCCTTCCAGGAAGGCGACCGAAGGTTCCTCGTGGGCCTGGCGCGGGATGTCACGGAACGGAAACGGCTCGAGGAGGAACTTCGCCTGGCCAACGCGCGCCTCGACTTGGCGCTGCGCGGCGCCAACGTCGGCATTTGGGACATTGACATGCCCGACGGCGAAATCCAGAACGGCCGTGTCCATTACGTGAATATCTGGGAGCAACTCGGGTACGAACGTTACGATTCATCGACCGACCAAGGGACCGGATTAGCCCTGATCCACCCCGACGATCGAATTGCACATGCGGAGGCCGTTCGCAAATACCTGGCCGGCGAGACCAGCGAATTCGAAGTCGAAATCCGGGCCTGCCACAAGGACGGCTCGACCCGCTGGTTGATTTCTCGCGGTGTCGCAGTACGCGACGCCGGGGGCAAGCCGATTCGCTTCCTCGGCACCGGGATCGACATCACCGACCGCAAGCGCGCGGAGGAAGCGCTGCGCGAGAGCGAGGAGCGGTTCCGCCAACTCGCGGAAAACGTCCGGGGGGTGTTCTGGTTACAGGAAGCGGAGTGGGGGCGCTTTGCTCTACATTTCTCCAGCCTATGAGGAAATCTGGGGGCGCACATGCCAGAGTCTCTACGAACATCCGCGCTCGTGGATCGACACCGTCCACCCCGAAGAGCGAGATTTGGTTTTTGTCAGCCTGGAGCAGCAGCAGCGCGGCATATCCACGGAGACGGACTTTCGCATCACGCGGCCCGATGGCACGATCCGCTGGGTACGCTGCGGCGCTTTTCCTCTGCGGAACCAGACGGGCGAAGCCTGTCGCATAGCCGGGTTGGTGGAAGACATCACCCAGCGAAAGCAAATAGAGGAGGAGTTGCGCGGAGCCAAGGAGTCGGCGGAGGCGGCTAACCGCGCAAAGGACGATTTCTTGGCCAACGTCAGTCACGAAATCCGCACCCCGATGAATGCCATCATCGGAATGACCGAGCTCCTGCTCGACACGCCGCTGGATGAGGATCAGCGACAAGGCTTGAAGACGGTTAAGTCGGCGGCCAACAGTTTGCTAGCCATCATCAACGACCTCCTCGACTTCTCCAAGATCGAGGCCGGCAAGTTAGACCTGGTGCAGACCGATTTCTCGCTGCGGGGGGCCGTCGGAGACACCCTGCGCCTTTGGCTGTGCGAGCCCACAAGAAGGGACTCGAGCTGATCTACCACGTGCAGCCGGACGTGCCCGATGCCCTGATCGGCGACGCCGGTCGCCTCGGTCAGGTGCTCCTGAACCTGGCGGGCAACGCCGTCAAGTTCACCGACGAGGGCGAGGTTGTCATGCACGTGGAGACGGATCAGAGAGACACTCCTCCACCGTCTGGGGAAGCCACAGAAGTCGTCCTCAGGTTTACCGTGCGCGACACCGGCATCGGCATCCCTACCGACCAGCAGGAACGTATCTTTCGTGCTTTTGAGCAGGAGGACATTTCCACCACGCGCAAGTATGGTGGCACTGGCCTGGGTTTGACCATTGCCGCCCGGCTGGTGGCGCTTATGGGAGGAATGATCCGCGTGGTCAGCGGGCGGGGCCAAGGTAGCACATTCATCTTCACCGCACGTTTTGGCCGACAGCCGCTCCAGCCGGAGCCGATGCTGGCCCAATGGTCCGACCCTGCGGCTCGCGGCTCCAAGAGCTGCCCGTGCTGGTGGTCGATGACAGTGCCACCAACCGGCACATCCTCGCCCAGTGGCTGCAAGATTGGCAGATGCAGCCCACGACGGTGGCCGACGGGATGGCTGCCATGGACTCCCTTTGGCACCGCGTGGCCAATGGCCGGCCGTACCCGCTGGTGCTCCTGGACTCCCGCATGCCCGGCGCGGATGGCCTCACAGTGGCTGCTATGATTCGCGAACGAGCCGAGCTGGCTCCCACGCGGATCATCCTGCTGACTTCCGGGGAGCGGGCAGGAGATCCGGCTCGCATTCGCGACCTTCGGATCGACGGGCAGTTGCTTAAACCAGTGCAGCAGGACGAGCTGCTCGAATCGATTTACCGAGTCATGAGTCGAGCGCAGGGTAATGTCCCGCCAATCGCCTTGTCCTCTTCTCGTCCGACAAACACTGCACCAGTCCCGGCAACGAGACCACTGCACATCTTGGTCGCCGAAGACAATGAGTTGAGCGCACATGTCTTGGAGCAGTCACTCGTCCGGCAGGGACACCGCGTCCGGCTTGCGAGCACCGGCCGGGAAGTGCTGACCATGGCGGAGCAAGGGGTTTTTGACTTGCTGCTTCTGGACGTTCACATGCCGGAGCTGGACGGCTTTCAGGTCGTACAGGCAATTCGGCAGCGGGAGTCGATCGCAGGCGGGCATCTGCCAGTCATTGCCTTGACGGCACGCTCCCGGAAAGAGGATCGCGAGCGGTGTCTCTCAGCAGGCATGGATGATTTTCAGATCAAGCCGATCCGGCCCGCCGACCTCCTGGCAGCCGTCGACCGAGTCGTCGGAAATCTTCCATCCCGGCGGCGAGATCTGCTCGATGCACCAGTGCTGTTGGCCGCCTGCGGTGGCGACTCAACCCTGCTAAGGAAAATGTGTCAGATGCTCGTGGCGCGCGTCCCAGAGCATCTCACCGCGCTCCGAGGGGCGATCCAAGGCCAGGACGCGCCGCGCTGCGCGACGCGGCTCACAAATGCTGCGGAATGCTCTCGGAGTTTTCCACGGTCGCCGGCGAACTCGCGGGCAGCTTAGAAGATCTAGCGGCAGCAACACAAATGGAAAAGGCCACACCAGTCGTGAGAGAGCTTGAAGCGCTCGCACACGAACTCGTCAAGCAGATCGACGGCATCACCGTCGAGGAGTTGCGCCGTCAAGCTGAAGCTGGCGATGAACGCTCGAAGGCAACCGATCCTTAGGACGCATCCGTGCATCTCTCTTTCGTAACTGGAAGGGGTTATCTTGACTTTGCCGCGAAATACTCAATAGGCCGTCGCGGTACAGGCCAGTACGAACGGCATCAGTCCGTGCTCTGTATCTCCCCACTCACACGGGCGGAAAGCGCGGATCTGAAGATCATTTCTACGACCAGTGCCAGCAGAACGGCTGGCAGATAGAACAGTGAGGTCCGCAACACTTCGTGGGCTTGCGATATGGAGCGGTTGTCGACGAACCACAGCACACTGACCAAGAATTCCACCCCAAACACGATCGCGCACATCAAATAAAACGGACCGGCCCAACCGACCACCACCGGGACGACGCTAACCAGCAGCAGGGCCACGCAATGGCCCGCCATGCATCGGGCCGTCCGCTTCCCGCTTCGGTCGAAGACGGGTAGCATCTGCATTCCGGCCCGGCGGTAGTCTTCGCGATAAATCCAGGCGATCGCCAGGAAATGCGTTACTTGCCACAGGAACAGGATCGCAAAGAGCACGGCGGCGCCCGCGTCCACGCGGTTCGTAACAGCCGCCCAGCCGATGAGCGGCGGCAGCGCGCCGGGAATCGCTCCGACGAGCGTATTCAGGGTCGTCGTGCGTTTCAGCGGCGTATAGATGAAGACGTAACTTACGAATGCCAACGCGGCCGCCATGATCGAAACCGGTTGACGCACCAGCAGCGTCAGGTACGCCAGCCCGCAAACCGCTAAACAGACACCGAAGAGAGCCGCCACACCGGGTTGGAGGCGATTGCCAGGCAGCGGACGGTTGACCGTCCGCTCCATCAAGGCGTCGCTGCGCTGTTCAAAGACCTGGTTCAAGGCGCTCGCGCCGGCCACCAGGAGCAGCGTCGCCAGCAGCGTGTGCGCGAGGCGGCTCACGTCCGGCGCGCCGCGGCTGGCCAGCACGAAGCCCACGGCCTCGGTGACCAAAATCATGACCGCAATCCGCGGCCGGGCTAGTTCCAAATAATCGGCAAAATGGAAACGCGCCAGCGGCGCGATACCCGGAATGACTGAGACCGCACTTCTCATGCAAAACCTATCAATCTTTTTCCCTCGGCGCGGGCAGTGGCGATGGCCCTCATCCAACATTGAATGCAGTGGCCGAACTCCATCGTTCGAATGTTTTGTAGCGGCGGCGATCATTGGTCGGTCGGTTTCATGGTGGCGGCTGCAGTGGCAGTCAAGGCAGATTGGATCAGCTTTGCCCGCTCCAAATCTACATTCGTCCTCAAGACAGTACCGCCCAGGCCTTGGATATCGTGGAGGATTACGTCTAAATCGCCGTCAGCGTCTAAGACGAACAGCGCGGAACTGCCAGGTTTCAACAAAGCCTCGACCTCGCGGACAAAGTCCTCGCCGATTCGCACTTCGGCGGCCACGGCGCTGCCGGCACCGCCCACGAGCGAGCCAATCAACGTGCCCGTCAATGGGCGCCGAGCACGAGTCCTGCCAAGAACCCCACCGCGCCTGAACCCAGCAGGCTTTCGACAGTATTGGTTGATTTTCGGTCAAACGTGAACGATCCGTCGGGGTGTCGCACAACGACGGCCGTGTCGAGGAGGTTTAGGTAGTGCTCCTCCCATCCCAGCCTGACGATCTCGTCGCGGACCCGATCGGCCCGCTCCGTGTCGTTGTAAGCCACGGCCCACAAGTGCGCGGTGCTCATTCTCGATTCTCCGCGGTCATCACCTGACAGACCGATATCGCAGGACCGGCCTTGAGGTCCACCTGGCGATCTCCCCAAAAGTCCCATTGTTGCAGAAGCGTCGAGACTACCTGTCGCGCGGTCTGGCAGCATCGGTTGGCGCGGCGGACAGTATCGACTGAATCAGCTTTGCCAATTCCGGGTTGACAGTCGTTTTCAGCACGGTTCCGCCGATGCCGCGTATTGCATGCACAACCGCGTCCCTGTTTCCCTCCTGATCCAATACGAACAACGCAGAGGTGCCCGGCCGCATTAGTCGTTCTATTTCGCCGATAAACTCCTCGCTGATGCCAGTTGCCGCCACGTCGGCCGTATTGGTGTATCTCAATAGGGCGCCCGCAGCCGCGCCATTCAATATTGGTGCGGCCAGTGCAATGTCCGCCAGGATGTTTGCAATGGTTCGGCTATGGGCCTTGTCGTCGCTGATAATGAACGGCTCTCCGTCGAGCGTAACGGATCCGTCCGGATATCGCACGACCACGGCTGTGTCCAATAACTTGATATCCTGTTGCTCGCCAAGCATGGTGATCCGATCTCGGATCTGAGCAGCACGTTCCACGCCCTCGAATCCGATCGCCCACAAATCTGCGAGTGCGGTCATTGTCGGTAATCCCCAACGGCCTCATGATTCCGCGTGTCGGCAGCGAGGAGTCGCCTCGATTGACAGCGAGGCGGACCCACCTTTGTCGAGCGCGGGAATGTCTCGCGGCCCTCCAGCAATGCAAAAATAGTGCCACACCGCTTGGCGCTGCGAACTGGCCGGCGATAATGCCCACCATATGGGAACCAGGAACGTGGCTCGCATTGTTCAGAAAACTGGAATGTGCTGGCCCTCAGCGAAAACTCTGGCTGTGGTACCAGAAGTATCCAGCGGGCAAAGAATGATCCCCGACGAATCCGCAAATTTGTCCAGTAGCCCTGCGAAGCTGGACAAGCGGCCTTGCGTGACGCAACACGCTGAACTTCCGCCGCCTAAACTGGGGCCGCTGTGCGGTTTTGGCACTCAAATCGCATCTCTCGTAGCGATTCAATGTTTTGCCCGTGATTGTGTTCGTGTGTCGCCTTGTGCTTTCAATCCGCGTTGCGAGCCAAGAAATGGATCAAACCATCACCACCGCGATTGCGGCGATTGGCGGTTCAATTGTTGGTGCGTTTGGAACTCTTGCCAGTACGTGGATAACGCAGCGATATCACGACCGGCGTGACTTGCTGGCTACTCAGATCGCTCGCCGCGAGGCACTTTATTCAGATTTCATTAGCGAAGGCGCACGCCTCCTGGTCGATGCTCTGGAACACAACGTCGTTGAGCCCAAGAATCTGGTACCGGCGTACTCTCTATTGAGCCGTATTCGGCTCAGTTCGTCGTCCCAGGTGTTGGCGGTTGCTGAAAACGTCGTCGAGGCCATCATGGACACCTACAGCAAGCCGAACCTGACGGCGGAGCAAATCAGCTTGGGGACCATGCGCACGGCAGATCCGCTAAAAACATTCAGCGAGACCTGCCGCAGGGAACTTGAGTCCGTACAGGAACAATTTTGACCGGAATGCCACGGCCGCACGCTCGCCCGCGTGTTTGTCAAGGATGTCAACGGACCGCGTGCCCATGCGAATTTAGCAATCGTCGAGGCGGGACTGGCGTGGCACGAAACGCGATACGACCACACGAAAGCGCCGGCCGGTGCCGAGAAAGCGGTACACGAACAGCCGCGTGGACTGTGGGCCGAGGCTGAGCCGATCGATCGGCGACTCGCAACTTAGCAACAACGAAGCACCCTGAACAGTTCAAATTCTGTCGCCTCGATTTCCTGTATCCCACGTATTAGTAAGGATTTGCAACAACGACCTGAAATGTCCAAGTTGCGGAAATGGCACCAAAACGACCCGGCCCCGGAGGTTGCAGCCCCCGAGGCCGGCTGGCGAGCTTTCCAACTCACCGAGGAGTCGTCGCTCGTGATTTGGGAAGTTAGCAGCCCGTTGAAAATGTCCTGCTTGACACGCGTGGTATCTTAACGGCCGGCCCCGCTCACTCACCGCAGGACGCGCGCAGGGCACTGAGTAAACGCAAATTCGAACAACAATCGACTTGGGTTCTGGCTGCGCTCAGCGCGTGGCTGCGTTTGATGCGCCCGGCCGGCCGGCGTTCGCGCCGTTGGCGAGAAAACTCACATTTTCAACGGGCCGTTAGTTCGAGTTTCGCACTTTTAGGCGGCAAGTGCTGCCGTGTTTTCCAGGATTTGCAGGACTTTTCGACTCCCTGGGCCGCCGAGTCCCCATGACAAAACCTCGGCTCGCAGGCTGACGCGGCGTAAAGTCGCCAGCATGTCGGCGAACGAGGGTTGGGATTTGGTGGTGTACCAGGGGCGGTTTAACGATCGGTAGTCGCAATGCCCTTCACGCACGAACCACAACACGATCAGGCTGTACAGAAGCATGGCCGTCGGCGCGGTGCGTTCCACCGCCTGCCGTGTCCAGCCTTGCGGTTCTTCGAATCCGAGCGACTGCTTGCTGTCGTGGAAGGCGACTTCAATACTCCAACGCCAAGCGTACCAACTCAGCACCTCGACTGCCGTCGCTTGCCAGCAGGTCGAGTAAAAGGCTTGCTGCCCACGACCGCCCACCAGCGCTTCGACGGCCACAATCCGCAGTGGACGCTCGGGCACGGCATAAACGTGGCCGGTGCAGTCGCACAGACGCACTCGATCTCGACGACCGTAAAGGTCCAATTCCACCCGCGCCGCGCGCTCGGTGAGCATCTGCGCCGGGGTCGGCAGTTGCGGCCCGCGTTTGCGTGGTCGGCCATTGGTGCCGGCCCTACGCTCAGGGCGAGGTCCGAACAGCCGCGCGTTCAGCAACAATCGGCTGGTCAGATCGCAATTCGTCGGCAGGTGATTGAGCACGCTCTGCCCACCGTAGGCGCTGTCGGCAATTACGTGAAAACGCCACGATTTACGGGTCTGGCAGAGCAACGTGAGCATCTCGACGGCCAACTCGGGGCGCGTTCGATACGCCCGACGGTGCCGCGCGGCCGCGCCCTTGTTCAGGTACAGACGAAACAGAATCGGCAAGCAGAATGCCCGCTCGGGCCACAACGGAAAGCGGACGATTACTCCCAACACCACCCAACTGTGACCCCAATTGGTGATTGCCTTGCCGCGGCTCGACAAGAGCGGGTCGTGATGCATGCCCACGCCGAACATCTTCAGACCGCGTTTGCGGGCGAGCGTGTCGTCGAGGGCCAACATCACCACCTCCTCGCCCAACCATCCCGCCAAGATATTGAACACCACCAAACCCAAGCGATCGCGCGACCACCGCGCACTGGCGAACAAACGGTGAAAGGCCGAATGGTGTTTCAATCCCACGGCACCAGCGGCATGCAACATGGCCGTCACCGTTCGCTTGGGTGCAAAGGTCCAGCCCGCGAGAATGGTGACCAGGTTCTCGAAGCTGGGAGTGCTCATAACGAGGGACAAGGGTTGCAACAGAACGACAAACGAGGTAACAAGACTCATACAAGCCTCCTGACGTGCAAGTGGTTTGCTAGACCTACCTGCATCGTTGGCGAGGCTTGTTTTATTAGTCAATCCTGCTAGCACAAAGTGCGAAACTCGAACTAAGGCCATGAAAACGAATCGTCAAACTAAAAAGGGCACAGCTTTAATCACCGGTGCATCCAGCGGTATCGGCGCGATCTATCAGCCCGTTTAGATATTCCCTTCTCCCTCGCGGCCGGTAAACTGACGCCCGGCGGCGACGACGACGCGGACGACAACAGGGAGGGACACGCATGGCGATGGGCAAACGCAAACGGCGGGCGCTAGTCCATCTCAAGAGCGTGCTAAAAAAGCTTGGCCTCAAGGGCCACTTGCATACATTTCGGCATACGTTCATTTCGCATGCCATCACACAGGGCGTCCCTGAAGCGATCGTGCGCGACTGGGTTGGCCACGTGGATGCCGAAATTCTCAAGCTCTATACGCACATTGCTAATACGGCATCGAACGAGGCGATGCAGCGGCTGGCTGCCCAAACCGATCAAACTCGGCAAGAACGGGAGGACTCGGCGCGAAAGGAGGCCGGCCAGAAAGGTGAGTGAGTTTCAGCACGTTTTCATCACAGCGACCTGGAGAAGAACAATGAAAAAAGCGCAAACTAAGAGCCGTCGCCCGGTTAGGGCGACGGCTCAGTATGCAGGCGGAGGGCATGGGATTCGAACCCACAACCCCTTGCGGGGCACCTGATTTCGAGTCAGGCCGCTGGCCAGTTCGCTTACCCTCCAGTCGACCAAACGCTGCCGGCAGCGGGTCGCGGCAAACAGAGAATTCAGACCCCAGGATCCAGGACTCTCACGCCGACACTCATACCGCCGCATTTGGCCGAATAAACCTAATTTACAGGCCTGGCCGAAACGTGGCAACCGCACCCCGATTGCCGCGGCCCACGGGGCAATTGGCCTTTTCGGGAAGCGGCCGGGCATCGCCAAAGGGTGCACCCGCGGCAAGTTATCGATCGCCCGCAAAAAGCCATCGAACCCTCGGCCCGTGCTCCACGTATAACTCAAATATGCGTACCGTCTTCTTTCAAGTCGCCATGCTTGCCAGCGCCGCCACGGTGGCGCTTCCGCCGGGATGGTGTCGTGGATTGATGGGTGAGTGCCAGGCGGCGCAGCAGCGTGCCGCGGCAAATTGCTGCCAACACGACGGGGCCCAAAACAAGGCCCAGCACGGGGCCGGCAACTCGGAAAATGCTCCCGCTTCGCCCGGCGCGCGGTGTTGTTGCACGCGCCAGGCCCTGCCGCAGCCAGAGGCGGTTCAACCGCCGGACGATCTCGGTGTATCGCATTTCGCCCTGACGGGCAATTCTGACGCAGCCGCTTGCCCGCGGAACGTCGCCGGCAATTCGCTCGGCGCGGATCTGCATGCGGGTCCGCCGCTGCGTATCCTCCAGTGCGTGTGGCGGTGCTGATCGCGCCGCGCTCTCACGCTCGCTCAATTGTTGTCGCGGGCCCTTGGGCCTGACTGCTGCGCCCGCTCCCGGGTGCCGCAAATTCCTGACATCTTGTTTTTGGAGGATCTGACTATGTTTACGAAATTTGTTGCCGGTTCGTTGCTGGGCGCTTTGGCGTTGATCGTAGGCGCACCAGCTCGGCAGAGACGGCGAAGGAACCGGATTGTTGTGCGTCGAAATTGGCCTGTTGCAATCCAAAGAGCGCGTGCTGCTCGGCCGATGCCAGACTGGGTTGCTGTGAGAGAGGTCTGAAGTGCTGTGCCGAGAAGCTGGCCTGTTGCAGTGCTGCGCAATCGTGCTGCACCGCCGGCAAGGCGTGTTGCGAGCAGGCGAAAGAGTGCTGTGGCCCGGCCAAGGCGCGGCGCAGGCCAGCAATTGCTGCGAATCGAAGCTGGCCTGCTGCAAAGAGCAGTCGGCTTGCTGCGTGGCCGATGCCCGACGGGGCTGCTGCGAAGCCGGCCAAAAGTGTTGTGCGGACAACCAGGGCTGCTGCGCCGCGGTGCAAAGGTGTTGCGACGAAGGGGCCGCTTGCTGCACTGCCGCGAAGGCTTGCTGCGGCAAGGCTGGCCAGAAGTCGGCATAATCACGGCGACGGGCTGCTGTGATTGGTAGACTTTAGCGCGGTGCCCCCATCCGCTCGTTACGGCGAGCGGGTGGGGGGACTTTTCAGCCAGAGCACGAACGTCTGCCTCGACAAGATCGGCTTGGCGGCCGCCCTTCGAGTCGAAGGTCGAGTTTTTGCGCGGCATAAGACCTGGCCTCTGGCCACAGGAACAACTTCCATGGCGATCGATCCGATCTGCGGCATGACCGTCGATGCCACCACTGCGCGCAACGCTCAGCGTGGCGACCAGACTTACTATTTCTGCAGCGAACATTGCCGCCAGAAGTTTTTGGCGAGTCCGTCGCCAGCGCAACCTGCCGGAAAAGGCGATCGCCAGGCGCCGGCGGCGAAGTCCGCGATCGCGGCGACGCGCTACGTTTGTCCGATGCATCCGGAAGTTTCGAGCGACAGGCCGGGCGATTGTCCGAAGTGTGGAATGGCACTGGAGCCCAATCGCCCCGTGGCCGCGAAACCGACGATGATCTACACCTGTCCGATGCACCCGGAGATCGAGCAGAATCACCCGGGTAGTTGTCCTAAGTGCGGCATGGCGCTCGAGCCCAAGACCGCGCAGGCATCGGCGGACGAAAACCCGGAACTCGGCGACATGCGGCGCCGCTTTTATTTCGCCCTGGGCCTGACGTTGCCGGTATTTCTGCTGGCCATGTTGCCGATGATCGGTGTGCCGGTGAGCGATTGGCTTGGCGCGACAACCTGCTCGTGGCTGCAATTGCTGTTGAGCACGCCGGTAGTGCTGTGGGCGGGTTGGCCGCTGCTGGAGCGGGGTTTCAGGTCGGTCGTGACGTGGAACCTGAATATGTTCACGCTGATTGCTCTGGGGTCCGGAGCGGCATACTTCTACAGCTTGTTCGCCCTATTGTTTCCCGGCTTCATCCCGCACAGCTTTCGGCATCATGGCGGCGCAGCGGAGCTGTACTTTGAAGCAGCGGCCGTGATCGTCACCCTGGTCCTGTTGGGGCAAGTGCTGGAACTGCAGGCCCGGCAGCGCACCGGTAGCGCCATCCGGGATTTGTTGTCGCTGGCCCCGCCGACAGCCAGAGTCGTGAAGAACGGTTCGGAGCAAGAGGTAGCGCTGGACCAGGTCCAACCGAAAGACGTGCTGCGCGTTCGTCCGGGCGAAAAGATTCCTGTCGATGGCAAGATCAAGGAAGGCCGCGGCGCCGTCGACGAATCGATGATCACCGGCGAACCGCTGCCGGTCGAAAAGCAGGTCGGGGATGCGTTGATCGGCGGCACCGTCAATCAAACCGGCTCGCTATTGATGACGGCCGAGCGGGTCGGACAGGACACGGTGCTGTCGCAGATCGTGGGCATGGTAGCCGATGCCCAGCGCAGTCGAGCTCCCATTCAAAAAGTAGCCGACACGGTGGCGGGCTATTTCGTTCCGGCCGTCGTCCTGGCAGCCGCCCTGACGTTTCTGGTTTGGGCCGTTGCGCAGCCCGAGCAGCCGGCGCTCGCCTGGGCCCTGGTCAATGCGGTGGCCGTGCTGATCATCGCTTGTCCCTGCGCCTTGGGACTGGCCACGCCGATGTCGATCATGGTGGGCATCGGCCGCGGGGCCAAGGAGGGCATTCTGATCAAAGACGCCGAAGTTCTGGAGACGCTCGAAAAGGTCGACACGATCGTCGTCGACAAGACCGGCACGCTAACCGAAGGTCGGCCGAAGCTGACCGAGTGCTTGCCGGCCGACCCGTTTTCGGCCGCCGATTTGCTGCGGCTTGCGGCCAGCATCGAGCAGAATAGCGAACATCCGCTGGGGCGCGCCGTGGTCGACGCGGCGAGAAGCCAAGCGATCGAACTAGCGGCAGTTGGAGATTTCGACTCGATCACCGGCGGCGGCGTTCGCGGCCAGGCAGACGGAAAACAGGTTCTGATCGGCAGCCGCTCGCTGTTGGCCGACAACCAGGTGCAACATCTCAACGCGTTGGCCGAGCGGGCTCAGCAGCTCGAGCGGCAAGGACAAACGGTGATGTTCGTCGCGGTCGATCGACAATTTTCCGGGCTGCTGGCCGTGTCCGACCCGATCCGGCAATCCACGCCGGAAGCGGTCGAGGCGCTGCACGCGCTGGGATTGAAAATCATCATGCTCACCGGCGACAACGAGCGGACGGCCAAGTCCGTTGCCGATCTGCTTGCGATCGACCAGTTCGAGGCCGCGATGCGACCCGAGGACAAACTGCGGCGGATCAAAGCGTTGCGCGCCGCGGGCCACCGCGTTGCCATGGCCGGCGACGGCATCAACGACGCGCCGGCTCTGGCCGCAGCCGACGTGGGCATTGCCCTGGGCACGGGAACCGACGTGGCGATCGAAGCCGCGGGCGTCACCTTGGTCAAAGGGGACTTGCGGGGCATTGTAAAAGCGCTGCAGCTCAGCCGGCACACGATGCGGAACATTCGCCAAAACCTGTTTTTCGCATTCGCTTACAACGCGCTGGGCGTGCCGATTGCGGCTGGCGTGCTCTACCCGATCTCGCATCACTTGCTGCTCAATCCGATGATCGCCGCGGCGGCCATGAGCTTGAGCTCCGTATCGGTGGTGGGCAATGCATTGCGTTTGCGGACCGCTCGATTGAGCTGAATGAACACGGAGCATGGCCACGAAAGACACGAAAAGGGAACAGGGGTGAACGTCATGAGATGGCACGCGGCGCGGACCCCGATATTATATGCAGCTCAAACTGACTGACCCCGATTTTGGGTTACCTTGATTCAGATTGCGCCGGCGGCCTTTTTGCGCGTTTCCGTGTTTTTTACTGTGAGACACGCTGGCAGCGGTTCCTGGTGTGTTATTCTTGAGGTCAACTATATAGTCCACGCGCAGCGTGTAACAACTAGGGTGATTCGGGGAGACTTCATTTTGGGTTAAAGATAGCTTTTAACAATAAAACTTCTTGCATCGCGCATAGGTTTTTTGATCGTTGACCTTTCACTTCCATTGCATTAGGATCGATTCTTTAACCTTTCCGTTTTGATAGAGAGTAAATCATGGCAGCCAAGAAAACAGCGTCCGATCGTTCCGATCCCAAGAAAAACAAGAGCCTTGCGATTCGCAACGTACTCAAGAAGCTGCCGAACGCCAAAGCAGCGCAGGTTGCGGAAGCCGTCAAAAAGGAATATGGACACACCGTCAAACAAAACATGGTGTATATGGTCAAGACCAAGAGCAATATGGCCTCCGACGGTCGACCCCAGAAAGCGAAGGCCAAGTCGAAGAGCGGCGGCACGCCCATGACCTCTGCCGGCCTCTGGGTCGAGGCGATCAAGATCGCGCGGCAATTGCTCCGGGCCACGGGCAGCGTGGCCAATGCGACGGCGCTGCTCAAAGCCGTCGACGGCTGAGGCCACGATGTTGCCTGCTCTGTGACAAAGACGGGGGAATGGCCGCGCTTCCGGCGCGGTATTCCTTCATTTGTCCATTTTCCAAATTGACATTCCGATTTTAGAACCCTCGCGCACTGCGGCTCGAAAATGGGTTGTTGATTGGCAGGCTGAAGACGATCAAAGAGCGGCTGTAGCAGCGACTCGGCCGGTCGGAACGATCAACTTCGGGCGAGTTTGTGAAATCGCTCTTGGAGATCGTGCGTGACCGGGCCGGGCTCGCCCTTGCCGATCGGCCGGCTGTCGACCTTGACCACGGGAATCACTTCGGCCGCGGTGCCGGTCAGAAAGCATTCGTCGGCGATGTAGACGTCGTGTCGCGTGAGGGCGATTTCGCGCACTTCGATGCCCGGCCGCCCGGGCCAGTTCGATCACCGCTTCGCGGGTGATGCCTTCCGAGAATGCCGGCGTCGATCGGCGGGCGTGAGCAGCACGCCGCCGCGGACCAGAAAGATGTTGTCGCCGGTGCACTCGGCCACTTCGCCCTTGTGGTTGAGCATCAAGGCTTCGATGCAGCCGGCCTGCAGGCCTTCGATCTTGGCCAGGATGTTGTTCAGGTAATTGAGCGACTTGATCCGGGGGCTCAACGCCGCCGGATGATTGCGAGTCGTGCTGGCGGTGATGATCTCCAGCCCGTTCCGTACAGCTCCTCCGGATAGAGCGAGATGTGGTCGGTGATGATGATCGACTTGCGGATCGCTGGTGCGGTTGGGGTCGAGCCCCAGGCTGCCGGCGCCGCGCGTGACGACCAGCCGAATGTAGCCGTCTTGGATGCTCGTTGGCTCGCAGCGTGTCGTACGATCGGCCTTGGCCATGGCCGCGCGCGACATGGGGATTTCGCAGCCGGATGGCCTTGGCCGAGTCCCACAGCCGGTCGAGTGCTGCTCCAGGCGAAAGACTTTGCCGCCGTAGCTGCGCAGCCCCTCGAAGACGCCGTCGCCGTAGAGCAGGCCGTGATCGTAGACGCTGATCTTGGCGTCTTCTTTGTCGTAGAGCTTGCCGCTGATATAGATTTTCAGAGCCATGCTGACAACCGCGACCCGCCCAGATGGAATTGCCGATCCCGCAGGATACGCGACGGTCGACGCCCTGCGCACGGCTCAACGCGCCGGATACGGCCGATCGATCTAGAGCGTCTTCGACCCGGCCTTCGACCAGCCGAACGGTGCGGTCGGCCTGTGCGGCGATGCCACGGTCGTGCGTCACCATGACTATAGTGAGATTGTTTTGGGCGTTCAAGGTTCGCAGGATCGTCAGGATTTCCTCGCCCGTGGCGCTGTCCAGATTGCCGGTCGGCTCGTCGGCAAACAGGACCTCGGGCTCGATGGCCAGGGCCCGGGCGATGGCCACGCGCTGCATTTCGCCGCCGGACAGTTCGCGCGGCTTGTGCTTCAACCGATGCCCCAGGCCGACCATTTCGAGCAGCTCGTTGGCCCGCGGCGATGTGCTTTGCCGCGTGCCGCAGATAGCTCGAAGCACGCCCTGCGCCGATCATCAACGGCGAGAGCACGTTTTCCAGCGCCGTCAGCTCGGGCAGCAAGTGATAGAACTGGAAGATCATGCCGAACTGCTTGTTGCGCAGCGCGTCGCGCCGGCTGCGCGGCAGGTTGTCGATGCGCTCGCCGTCGAAATGGATTTCGCCGGCGTCCGGCCCGTCGAGCGTGGCCAGCAAGTGCAGCAGCGTGCTCTTGCCCGACCCGCTCTGACCGATGATCGACAAGAACTCGCCGTGGCGCACCTCGAGGTCGACGCCGCGCAAGACCGGAATCTCGACCTGCCCTTTGCGATAGCTCTTTTTCAGTTCGACCGCAGCCAACTGCAGCGACCGCGGGGCAGGGCGGGGCGTCGTCAATCAGAATCCGACCCTGCGGCATGTGCAGGCTATGCCGCGCAGGCGGGTCAACGAGCTTGGCACGATGTTGGACGTCACTCATAGCGCAGGGCCTCCACGGGATGCAAGCGAGCGGCACGGCGCGCCGGCAAAATACTGGCCACCACGGCGATCAACATGGCCCCGGTCACGATCCAACTCACGGTGAACGGATCGACCAGCGTCGGAATCTGTTGGAAGTAATAGATCGTCGGGATCGAATACCTGCTGGCCGGTGATGCAGGCCCAGCAGTTCGGCGATCTCGTTGATGTAGGCGACGAACAACAGCCCGAGCGATCATGCCCGACGCCCGAGCCGACGATGCCCAGCGACAGTCCGTAGGCCAGAAAGATGCCCATGATGCCGCCGCCCGATGCGCCGAGCGACTTGAGGATGCCGATGTCGCGGGTCTTTTCGACGACGATCATGTAGAAGATCGCCAGGATGCCGAAGCCGGCCACGGCGATGATCATGAACAACAGCACGTTGAGAATGGCGGTTTCCATCTGCACGGCGGCCAGACAGGGGGCCTTGCTTGTCGCGCCAGGTTTGCACGCCGTAGAGTTCCGGCGGAAACGCCGCCGCAACTTGCGGCAGATCGCGTCGCCGTCGACGCCCGGCTTGAGCCGGATCTGAATCGCGGTCACGTTGCCGATGCCGGTCGACGGGTCGATCATGCCCCGCAACTGTTGCAACCTGTTCGAGCGGCACGAAGACGAAGCTCGCTGTCGTACTCGCTCATCTTGCTTTCGTAGAAATCGACGATCGTGAACGTCGTCGCTGACCGCCTTGGGCGGCTGGCCGGCGGTGGGAAACGTGAGCTTCACGTCGTCGCCCGGCAGCACCAGGAAGCGATCCTCGCCGTCGTGATCCGCGATAGCTGGCCAGGGCGATGCCCAGCACGACGCCGGTGTGCTGCTCCTTGGTCGGATCGAAGATGTCCTCCACGTGCTGGTGCACCCGGAAAATGTCGGCCGAGAGACTTGGCTCTTCGGCAGTCTGTTCGGGCGTCGGCGGGTCGCCGGCGGAAGTTTCTGTCGACGCCCGGCCTGCGGCGATTTCGGCGGAAGATTCGCCGCCGGAGGTTGCGACCGCAGATTCGTCAGGCTCGCCGGCCGGGGGTGGCGTCGGCGCATCGGCGCCGTCGGGCGGATCGGCAAACGGATCTTCCGTCCGCTGCCGAGGCAGCATGTTCTGCTCGTAGGCCTTTTGTCTTTCGCCCATGATGCGCCGGTGCCGCCAGCCGGCAAACTCCATTTGCGAGCGCTTGCGGCCATCCGATCCGGCCTGATGATCTTGCTGGTCGTAGCCGTCCTCGCGCAGCTCGAAAGCTCAACTGCTCGCGATTGGCCGGATGCTGCAGATAGTTGCCGAAATCGCTGACCTGGGCGTGCGTTTCCTCGTCGATGCCGATCAAGTTCACCTGCCGCGTGACCCATTGCCGCCGACATGAAAGCTGAGCATGGCCGGCACGATGACCGTGGGCGTCATGCCGGCGATGTCGTCGCCGGCGACGCGGCGGATCTGCTCCATGTGCCACTCGCGGATCGTGAAAGCCGTTCAGGCTGTGGCTCTCGAACACCATGTCCGAGAGGATGCCGTGGATGCGATCCTGCATCTCGCGGCTGAAGCCGGCCATCACGCTGTTGACGACGATCATCGTCGCCACGCCCAGCGTGACGCTGATGATCGAGGCCAGCGCGATGTAGCGCGTCCGCAGATACCGCCAGCAGAGCAATAACTTGTACATAAGCCGATCCTTGGCAAAAAACGAACTCGCCGGTCGCACGCGGCCGCAATTTGCTGTAATCTTCCTTCGTGGCTTCCGATCGCAACAGCGGAAACAGAATCACGTCGCGAATCGTCTGGCTGTCCGATCAGCAGCATCACCAGCCGATCGATGCCCACGCCCAGTCCGCCGGCCGGCGGCATGCCGTCGCGCAGCGCGCGCAGAAAATCGTGGTCCATCTTGGCCATCGAGTCTTCTTCCTTCTGCCCGGCCAACTGCGTGCGGAACAGCTCCTCCTGCAAGTCGGGATCGTTCAATTCGGTATAAGCGTTGGCCATTTCCATCCCTTCGACGAACAGCTCGAACCGCTCGGCCACGGCCGGATTCGTCGGCCTTGCGCTTGGTCAGCGGGCAAATGCTGGCCGGATAGTCCGATGACGAAGATCGGCCCCTTGAGCCGGTCTTCGACGCGCTGCTTCGAAGACTTCGCTCTTGATCACGTCGGGATGCTTGCCGGCGGTCTCGAAGCCGATCTCTTCGGCCAGCCGCTGGATGCCGGCTGCGTCCGTCGGCCGAAACGCCCGTGTGCTCGGCGAACAACTCGTCGTAGGTCTTGCGGGCGAACGGGCGGCGTGAAGTCGATCGTCGTCGTCGCCCCACGGCACCTGCCGGCCTGGCCGGTCACGCGAATCGAGCGCATCGACGATCAGCTTCTCGGTCAGGTCCATCATCGAGCGGTAATCGCCGTAGGCCTGATAGGCCTCGAGCATCGTGAACTCGGGATTGTGCCGCGGGCTGATCCCTTCGTTGCGATAGACGCGGCCCAGCTCGTAGACCCGTTCCATGCCGCCGACCAGCAGCCGCTTCAGGTGCAGCTCCAAGGCGATCCGCAGGAACAGCGGCATATCGAGCGCATTGTGATGCGTCTTGAACGGCCGGGCCGCGGCGCCGCCGGCAATCGAATGCAGCGTCGGGCCCTTCGATCTCGACAAAGCCTTCGCCGGCCAGCGTCTGGCGGATCGACTGCACGATCTTGCGTGCGATTGAGAAACCGCTCGCAGCACCCCGTCGCCGTAGGTCAGGTCGAGATAGCGCATCCGCTGCCGCATTTCGGGATCGGTCAGCCCGTGATGCTTTTCCGGCGGCGGCTCGAGCGTCTTGGTCAGGAAGTGCAGCTTCTCGGCAAAAATCGTCAGCTCGCCGGTCTTGGTGCGCTTCAGCTCGCCGTCGACGCCGATCATGTCGCCCAGGTCGAAGCATTCGGCCAGCGCCCAATTCTCTTCGCCGACCTGGTTGCGGCCGATGAACAATTGGATCTGGCCGGTCCAGTCGCGGATGTCGATGAAGATCAGCTTGCCCTTCGGCCGCTGCAGCACGATCCGGCCGGCCGCCCGCACCTGCGGGCCGTGCTGCACCGGGATCGCGCCGTCGTCGGCGACCCGGCGGCTCGACCACGATTTCCGCCTCGCGGGCGCGGATTTCGCCGATCGGCAAGTGCGCCGTCAAAGCGCTGGCCCCAGGGATCGTGGCCGAGCTCGCGGATCTTGCGTAGTTTTTCGCGGCGTGCGTCTTCGGGCTTCATCTAAATCGGTGTTCCGGCACCAGTGGTCGTGGATGCGCAAGGGGGGTGCGTGGCGTCGACTCCACCTACGAGGCCCCGTTCGGCCGTTGGAACTCCAGGCCGGCTACCATAGCCGTGTCGAGCGGCAGGGTGTAAAACAGTACCCGACGAGCGGCTCAGGGCTGCTCCAGCTTGTATTTAACTTCAAGAGTCGCAACATTTTAGTGAAACCAGCGCGGCGGTCAATGTCAGACCCGCCCGATGTCGAGCACGCCTCCACGGGAGTGGCTGCTGTTTGCGGTGCCGGTCAAAGAGTACAACTCTCGCGGCAATCAACGCTTGGAGATCCTGCTGATGGCCAAAGACTTCCATCACGGCGACCGGCCGGGCCTGTATTGCGTCGAACTACGCACGGCAAATTGGCCTGCTAGCGTGGAATGGTACCGCGCCGTATTGGGTTTGCGCGTGCTGATTCGGGTGGTCGACGACGGCTACGCGCTGCTCGAGGCAGGCGAAACCCGGCTCGCGCTTCTGGCCCGCGAGACGCCGGGCGAAGCGACGCCGCGAATCAGCTTTGCGTTCGAAGTCCACGACTTGCCTGCTCTCACTTCCCGACTGGAAGGAGCCGGCGTCCAGTTATCCACTCCCGTGGCGAATCCCGAGGACCTGCACGAGATCAATTTGACCGATCCCGACGGCAATCGGATTCGGCTATTCTCTTGGCCGGGGGGGCATTGAGGGCCGGAACAAGGGCTAGAGTGCTATGTCGAGTCGATCCTGGTCCGTTGGGTCGGCCGGCACGCTGCCCGCCCGGGGCTAGTTGGCCCTGGCCAAACGCCTTATAATCGCCGTTTACCCACCCGCCTCGACCGAGACGGGTCTTTTCGTTTTACAGCGCAAGCGACCAGCTTCGCGGGAGATTTCCCAGGGCATGAGCAGCACCGCACCGGCACCCCCCGTGCGCGGCGGACACGTCGCGGACGAGAAGGTGCTGATCCTCGATTTCGGCTCGCAGTACGCCCAGCTCATCGCCCGCCGCGTGCGCGAGCAGCACGTCTATTGCGAGATCGTCCGCCACTCGATCACCGCCGAGCGGATCCGCGAGCTGCACCCGCGCGGGATCATCCTCTCCGGCGGGCCCAGCAGCGTCTACGCCGACAGCGCCCCCAAGTGCGATCCGCAGATTTTCCGCCTGGGCATTCCCGTGCTGGGCATTTGCTACGGCATGCAATTGGCCTGCGAGGTGCTGGGCGGCAAAGTGAAGAGCGCCGCGGCGCGCGAGTATGGCCGGGCCCAAGTCGAAATCACGTCGCATGCCGACTTGTTCGCCGGAGTGCCGAACGAGACCGAAGTCTGGATGAGCCACGGCGACCAGGTGGCCGAGCGTCTCGGACGAGTTCGTGGCCATCGCCCGCACGTCGACCTGCCCGATTGCCGCGGTCAAGCACCGCACGCTGCCGATCTACGGCTTGCAGTTTCATCCCGAAGTGACGCACACGCCGCGAGGGCAAAGAAGTGCTGGCCAATTTCCTGACCGAAATTTGCCGCTGCAACGGCACCTGGCGGCTGGGCGATTTCGCCGAGCAGGCGATCGCCGCGGTCCGCGAGCGCGTGGGCAGCGACCGCGTGATCTGCGGCCTGTCGGGCGGAGTCGATTCGTCGGTCGTGGCGGCGCTGCTCTATCGGGCGATCGGTCCGCAGCTTTCCTGCATCCTGGTCGACAACGGCCTGCTGCGCAAGAACGAAGAGAAGTCGGTCATCGCGGAGTTCTCGCAGCACTTCAAGACCGACCTGCACGTCGTCAAGGCCGAGGACAAATTCCTCGCCGCGCTGGCCGGCGTGACCGACCCGCAGGAAAAACGCAAGGCGCATCGGCCAGGCGTTTATCGAGTGCTTTGCCGACGAAGCCGCCAAGATCTCCGGGGCCCGGTTCCTGGCCCAGGGCACGCTCTATCCCGACGTGATCGAAAGCGGCGCGGCGACCGACGGCCCCGCCGCCACGATCAAGCTGCACCACAACGTCGGCGGCTTGCCCGAGGATTTGTGCTTCGAGCTGATCGAACCGCTGCGCGACCTGTTCAAAGACGAAGTCCGCAAGCTGGGGCTGCAGCTTGGCTTGCCGGAAGAGATCGTCTGGCGGCATCCGTTTCCCGGTCCCGGGCCTGGCCGTGCGCTGCCTGGGCGAAGTCACGCAGGACGCAGCTCGACAAGCTCCGCGAGGCCGACGCGATCGTGGTCGAAGAGATCAAGGCGGCCGGCCTGTATCGGCAAACCGCGCAGGTCTTCGCCGTGCTGTTGCCGGTGCAGAGCGTGGGCGTGATGGGCGACGCGCGGACCTACGAAGACGTGATCGCCGTGCGGGCGGTCAACACCGACGACTTCATGACGGCCGACTGGTCTCACCTGCCTTACGACCTGTTGGCGCGCATCTCCACCCGGATCATCAACGAAGTGCCGGGCGTCAACCGCGTGGTCTACGACATCAGCTGCAAGCCGCCCGCCACGATCGAGTGGGAGTAAGGGGCGGAAGCGCATCTTTGGCGACGATTTGTTGCGGCATCAGCCGGTGGCGCGTTGCGACGGATATTCGAGGGGCCCGACTTGCGGAGCTTCGACGATTTGCCGCTGGATGAACGCAAAGTCGCGGAAAAGAATCTTGGTCACGTAACCATTGCTGAATAACAACTCATGCGAGAATTCGCCGTCGCGAAAAAACGCAAACTCGTCATACAAGCAAATGGGGTTTCCGTCGCGGAAAAACTGCGATTCGACCGGCTTGGCGATCTCGGGTCTTTTCGGTAGGTGCTTGTAGTCGAGAGTCAGGTCGTGGTTGTCCTGCCGGAAGGACAGAGACGTGTCGAGTACGGCTCCGCGCTATCGGCGCCAGACAAAATCCAAAATGGTGCAAATCGGATTGAATCTCTGGCCGGCAATAGCTGCGCATCGTGAAGATTGCATGACTGCATGAACGTACGCACTGCTTTGGGCAGCTTTGTTTTGATGCGAGCAAGGTACTTGAGATAAGCGGTCGATGCAGTTTCCCATTCGCGGAGCGCCTTTTCAGCGAACTCGCCGTCCTCGGAATTTGCCTGTACGAATAGCTCGGGAGTAAAGTATTTCATTGGTTCAGTTGGCTTTTCGCCCTTGCGTTTCGTAGAAGCAATGACCGGTCGGAGGGGGTTGAATCGCCTGATAGTGATTCAGCGCGTTGGCACCCGCCGTCGTCCGATGCGCCGAATGCCAGATGTAGTTGCCAACGCCGCAAGTCGCCACGCTCGATTTCAGCAGCCTTGTTTTTCTTCTTGCGGTCATTCGATCCGCAAACCACGACGTCCAGGTTTGATTTTCGGCGAGCGATCGCTACCGCTAGACTAATGGACTGCCCCCCTGCCAACGGAACCGTTTGAGCCGGCTGGAGCTGTGGCTTCATAAATGACCGGCTCGTCCGGAGTTCCTGCGGCCGGAGGTTCCTCCCCTTTTTTGGGCAATATCTCGTCCTTAGTTGCCTACCCGCAGAACATTCGCCGACGCTCTATCGAAAACGAGGGAGCCTCGCTACAGCCTAGCACATCCCGGACGCCTGAACAGCAGTGCCCATTTTCCCTGGCGCAGTCGATTCGCGGATTCTGCGGTCGTCCAGCTGCTCGCTGAATGATACAATTCACGCTCAGTAAATTTAAGCGCTTCTGACATCCAAACGACACGCGAGACCACCCGAGCGATGGGCAAGCAATACATCTATCAAATCTCGAACCTCACCAAAAAGTTCGGCCAAAAAGAGTTCCTCAAGAACATCTGCCTGGCCTTTTATCCCGGCGCCAAAATCGGCGTGCTGGGACGCAACGGATCGGGCAAGAGCACGTTGCTCAAGATCATGGCCGGCCTGGACAAGGAGTTCGAGGGCGAGGCTCGTGCTCTCCTCCGGCTTCACGGTCGGCTACCTGTCGCAAGAGCCGCAACTCAATCCCGACAAAGACGTGTTCGGCAATGTCCAAGAGGCGGTCGAGCCCACACGCCGCATTCTGCGGCGCTTCGACGAGATCAACGCCCGGCTGGGCGAGCCGCTCGAGCCGGACGAAATGGAAAAACTGCTCGCCGAGCAGGCCACGGTCCAAGACCAGATCGAAGCCCACAATGCCTGGGAGCTGGATCGGCAGATCGAAATCGCGATGGACGCCATGAATTTGCCGCCGGGCGATGCCCGGATCGACCCGTTGTCCGGCGGCGAGCGGCGGCGGATTGCGCTGTGCAAAATTCTGCTGGAGCGTCCCGACCTGCTGCTGCTCGACGAGCCCACGAACCATCTCGACGCGGAGAGCGTCGCCTGGCTGGAGCGGCATCTGGCCGACTACACCGGCACGGTGGTCGCCGTGACGCACGATCGCTACTTCCTCGACAACGTAGCGGGCTGGATCCTGGAGTTGGACCGCGGCCACGGCATTCCCTGGGAAGGCAATTACAGTTCCTGGCTGCTGCAGAAGAAGTCTCGGCTGGAGCGCGAGGAGAAGGCCGCTTCAGTCCGCCAGAAAACGCTGGCCAAAGAACTCGAATGGGTGCGCATGGCCCCCAAGGCCCGGCAAGCCAAGAGCAAGGCCCGGCTCAAGGCCTATGAAAAAATGTCGGCCGAAGCGATGCAGGACCGCGAGGAGGAGCTGGAAATCCAGATTCCGCCCGGCAAACACCTGGGCGAACTGGTCGTCGAAGCCAAGAACCTCTCCAAGGGCTACGGCGACAAGCTGCTGATCGACGACCTCACCTTCCGCCTGCCCCCCGGCGGCATCGTGGGCGTGATCGGCCCCAACGGAGCCGGCAAAACCACCCTCTTCCGCATGATCATGGGCCTGGAAAAGCCGGACGAAGGGGAGCTGCGGGTCGGCGATACGGTCGAACTGGGCTATGTCGATCAAAGCCGCGACGCCCTCGACCCGCAAAAATCCGTCTACGACGAGATCTCCGGCGGACACGACATGCTCGAGATGGGCAAGCACAAAATGAACGCCCGGGCCTACGTGGCCCGATTCAACTTCCAAGGGCCCGACCAGCAAAAGCTGGTCGGCAATCTGTCCGGCGGCGAGCGAAACCGCGTCCACCTGGCCACGCTGCTGCGCCGGGGGTCGAACGTGCTGCTGCTGGACGAACCGACGAACGACCTGGACGTCGACACGCTGCGGGCGCTGGAAGAAGCCATTCTGAACTTTGCCGGCTGCGTGGTGGTGATCAGCCACGATCGCTGGTTTTTGGACCGCGTGGCGACCCATATCCTGGCTTTCGAGGGGGACAGCCACGTTCACTGGTGCGAGGGCAACTTTGCCACCTACGAAGTCCAGCGTCACGAGCGACTCGGCACCGACGCCGACCAGCCGCACCGCATCCGCTACCGCAAGCTGCAACATTAAGCATCCACACGAAACTCCCGGCTCAAGCAGGGCGCTAGCCGGCGGTCAACGACCGCCGGTTCCACGTTTTGCCAATTCAAGCCGCCCCAATCCGCACGCGACTCTTGACCGCGCCTGTGCTTTCGGTACGAATGAAATTCGAGTTTTGCGGCCGCAAATGGCGCCGCTCTGGCAGCAACCCTATTGAATCGCGAGGTGGATTACCGTGACGATTGTGCGCGTTGGTTCGAACCATAAGTATGCCGAAGGCTGGGAAGCCGCGTTCCGTAAGGGCAAGAAAAGTTCCGCTCAGCCGGCGAACGCCCCGATGGCCACGGCCAAGAAGAAAACCTCGACCAAGAAAAAGGCCGCCGGCAAGAAGAAGGCTGGCAAGTAATCCAGCGTCGCTGGGCGTGTTCCCCCGGCAACCGGCGCCTCAGCGGTTTGCCGGCTGGCGCAAACGGCTCGTCTTTCGCTGCATGCCGCCTTGCGGCAACCCTGGGCACGTCTTGCCAGCATTCCTATCAGCCATCGGCTGCCCGATCAGGCTATGGCCTCTGGCGCAATTTGCGCCAGGTCGGTTCCCTGTCGGCAGTTGCGCGTGGTAATCTGGCTTTTCCGGCATCGCCCGGCACGGCGTTTGTTAGGAGGAATGGGTTCGGCGCCAACGGCTTCGTCGATTTCCCGGACCCGATTTGCACGTTTCTCTTAGCGGCATAGTCGCGGTCACAAAACATTGCCGCTTAAAATGACGCTGCTCTGGGACGACCGAGCAAGAACTTTCGACTCGCAAAATTAGGGAGTGCCCCGATCCGTGATCAGCGACAATTTGCTGCGGCGCGACGTTCACCTGCTAGGCGACCTGTTGGGCACGGTCATCACCCGGTTCGACGGCGCCCCCGCTTTCGATCTGGTGGAGCGCATTCGGCTGCTGGCCCGGCAGCGGCGGGCCGGCAGCCCCACCGCCGAGCGCGACCTGGCTGCTAAGATCTCCGGGCTCGACGACGACCAGGCCCGCGCGGTGGCTCGGGCGTTCAGCATCTTTTTCGATCTGGCCAACATCGCCGAAGACCGGCAGCGGGTGCGGGTGCTTCGCGAGCGCGAGCGAGAGCGCGATCCGGAGCCGATCTCGGAATCGGTGGCCGCCGGGATCGGCGAACTGAAGCGCAGCGGCTTGCCGGCCCAGCGCGTGCAGGAAATCCTCGACGGCCTTGGCGATCGAACTGGTCTTCACGGCCCATCCCAGCGAAGCCAAGCGGCGCTCGATCCGGGCCAAGCTGCGGCGCATGCGGCAGAACTTGAAGGAGCTCGATGCGACGGACCTTTTGCCCCGCGAACGCCGGCGGCTCAAAGATCGCTTGCGATCGGAACTGAGCCGTGCTCTGGCAGACCGAGTTTTTGCGGCCGATGCGGCCCACCGTGCTGGAAGAAGTCGAGCGTGGGCTGTCGATCATGCCGCGGATCTGGGAAGTCGTGCCGCAGATCTATCAGGCGATCCGGCGTAGTTTGGCCGAAAACTATCCGGGGCACCCATTTCGGCTGCCGGTCGTTTCTGCGGTTCGGCTCGTGGATGGGGGGCGACCGCGACGGCAATCCGCACGTGACCGCCGACATTACCGCGAAAACACTTTGCCGCTTGCGCAATGCGTCGATCGCGCATCACCTGGCCTGGTGCAAGCCGATGTACGACTATCTGACGATCTCGCGGCGCTTCGCCGCCGCAGTCGGCCGCGCTCGAGGCCCCCGTCGCGGCGGCCATGGTGGCCTGGCCCGAGCTGGCCAAGGTGATCGATCCGGTCGCGCCGCACGAAGTTTATCGCCGCTGGATCAAAATGATCGAGTGGCGGCTGGGGCAATCGCATCGCCGCCGACGTCGCAGCGGCGCCGCTGGCGGGCGATTATGGCGACGGCGAGGAGTTGGTGGCCGACGTCCAGAAGCTTTGCGATTGCCTGGTTTCGCACGACGCGGCGGCCGACGAGACCGAAGCGCAGGCGCTGGCTCGACCTGGCGCGGGTATTCGGCTTGCATCTGACGCGGCTCGACATCCGCCAGGATGCACGCCGCTATCAGGAAGTGCTCACCGAGATCTTCCGAGCGATCGGCGCCGCCGACGATTTTGCCGCGCTCGACGAAGCCGGCTCAGGCCCAGGCTGCTGACCGACACGATCGATTGCGCCGCCGACGTTCCCCTGGAACGCTTGTCGCCGCTGACGCGCGACACGCTGCGCTGTATCAGCTTTGGCAACGGGCGATGGTCCGATTCGGCGCGGACTGCCTGGGTGGCAACGTCATCAGCCTGACGCAATCGGCCAGCGACGTGCTGGGCGTGCTCTGGCTGTGGCGCTGGGCCCAGGCCGCGCCGCCGCGGCTGGGCTACGCTAAGCCGATAGCCGATCTGCCGATCGCGCCGCTGTTCGAAAAGATCGGCGATCTGCGAGCGGGCACCCACAAACGCTGGCCGCGATGCTCGCCAATCCGCTGTATGCCGAACATCTGGCCCGGCAAGGCAATCGGCAAGTCATCATGGTCGGCTATTCCGACAGCACCAAGGACGGCGGCTACCTGGCCGCCTGCTGGGGACTGTATCGGGCTCAAAGCGAGTTGCACCGCGTGGCCGACGAGCATCACGTGCGGCTGACGTTCTTCCACGGCCGCGGCGGCTCGCTGGGCCGGGGCGGCGGGCCGGCGGCGCGCGGCATTCTGTCGCTTCCCGGCGAATCGCTCGACGGCACGCTTGCGGCTGACCGAGCAAGGCGAGGTGCTGGCCGAGCGCTACGACGACGTGCAGATCGCCTATCGCCATCTGGAGCAAGTCGACTTGGGCCACGCTGATCGGCGCTTCGGTCCGCAGCGAACAAGCCGAACCCGCGCTGGCTGGAGCTGATCGAGCTACTCAGCGTGCGATCGCTCGTCGGCCTATCGCGACCTGGTCGATCAGCCGGGCTTCATGCAATTCTTCGCCGCCACGACGCCGATCGAGGAGATCGAGGAGCTGCCCATCGGCTCGCGCCCGGCGCGCGCCGCGGCGAGCGCACGCTGGGCGACCTGCGGGCGATCCCCTGGGTTTTTTCCTGGACGCAAAACCGCTGCATGATTCCGGCCTGGTATGGCTTGGGTACGGCGCTGGCGTCCGTCCAGCAGCAGCGATCCGGCGGCCTGGCAGACGGCAGTCGAAATGTATCGCAAGTGGCCGTTCTTCCGGGCCACGATCGACAACGCCGCGCTGGCCCTGGTCAAGGCCGACATGTACGTTGCCGGCCACTACGCCACCCTGGCCGAAGCGGAACCGTCCGGGCCCGGCATCTGGCAGCGGATCGTCGACGAATACGGCCGCACTCGCGATTCGCTGCTGGCTCTGACCGGCAGCGAGACTTTGCTGGCCGCGACGCCCTGGCTGGAGCGGTCGATCGAAGTGCGCAATCCGTACATCGATCCCTTGAATTTGATTCAGGTCGAGTTGATGAAACGTCGTCGCGATCGGCCTGCCGCGACGCCCGACGAGGCCGAGCAATTGCGCGACCTGATGCGGCTCACGGTCCAAGGCATCGCGGCCGGCATGCGCACCACCGGGTGACCGGGCCGGCTGCGTTGATTTCGCCAGCGGCCGAGATGGAAGTGTCCTAAGATCATGTGCAGGCCGGACTAGGGCTGGGTCGATCTCTTCGACCAGTAGGACTTGCGCCTACCCAACCACTCCTTGGAACTGCCGATCGTGGATTATCGCTCACTTCAACGACTGCCTCTGGAAACAACTTCTTCGCAATTTGCACATCGGAATCGGTGGCGCCGAACACCAGCTTGATGAGTGGGTGTTCGTCGTCCCCGAAGGGCCACCTTCGCGGGTCAGTGACGTATCCATTCACCTCCAGGCTGTATTCCAGGAACTCGTGGCGAGCCGCAATCCTGTCGCCGATGGCTGATCCAAGCCGCAGCAACCGCCAACAGGGTCACCCCCACAAACATCATCCGAAGCGAGAACGACCAGCGGCGGGGAGGGGTCATGGGGCGATCAGTGCCTCTCAGGTCGCCTCATCGAACTGCGAAAAGAATTTGAGCGCGTTACCGGATAAGTATCGTTTTAGCGCAGGCGAGAAGCTCTCGTAGCTGGCGTTTTCCAAGAAGCACGTCGCCGCGGCTTCGTCGAGCTCCGGCAATGAACTATCCATGCATTCCGAAATGAATTGCCCAAATTCCGACAATGCCGATCGCGGCATCACGCCAAATCGTTCGCGAAAGAATGCGCTAAACTCGGAAAAGATACCGCAGTATGAAGGGCTGCCGTCGCCGCCAACAAAGCAGTTCTCGGGCGATTCCCACTGCTGCTGGAAGTCCGGAAACAACGAAATGAGGCGTTGCAGAACGTCGATCGGCGTCCTTGTCGAACTGGCTTCGTTCTGGTCAGCGCGATTGTCCATGCCCCCATTGTAGCCGGGCGGGGTCTGGGGCCAAGCGGGGAACCGCTGCTATGATGGCGGGGTTGGCCGGCCACGTTTGGTCGTTCGACGAGCTTTTTGAGGCGGTCCTAAATCCCCGCACACGAAGTTAGGACAGCACCGCCGACATGAAGTGCTATACCGCGATAGCGGCCCGGGGTAGAATACATGGTGATACGATGGCTGCTGCTGGTATTCTCTTGCTGCCGGAGACACGAATCGTGAAGGCCGTTCACGCAATCTATGAAAACGGGGTCTTCAGGCCCACGGAGCCGGTCGAGCTCCCGGAAGCTTGTCAGGTCGTGTTCGAGCCGAAATTGGTTTGTTCCGAGCAGTTCGCGGCCAGCCTGGACGACGTGTATGCACTTTTGAGTCGGCGCTTTGACTCCGGTCAAAGCGATGTTGCCGCACGACACGACGAGCACCAGCCATGACGGCGGTTTTCCTCGACACCGTAGGGCTGTTAGCCCGCCGACCAGTGGCATTTGGCCGCTGAGGCGGCATTTCATCGATCGCTCTCCCAGCCGGTACCGCTGGTCACGACGACGTTCGCCCTGTTGGAATGCGGAAACGCTGCCGCTCGCCGCCCCTACCGCAACGAAGCCGATGAGTTGCAACACTTTCTCGAAAGCCGTGGCGAACTCATTACGCCGACCGTTGAAGATTGGCGCCTTGCCTGGGAAGCCTACCGCTGTCGTGAAGCGGCTAATGCTGGAATCGTGGATTGCACATCGTTCGTGGTTATGCGCCGCATGGGACTGACGGATGCATTCACCAACGACCACCATTTCGCTGCCACGGGGCTGACGACCCTGTTCTGAAATGCCCGCGACTTGCACGGCAATTCGGCAATTGCCGGAGAAAGCTGTCGACATCGGATTGCCGGCTGTCAAAATCGGACAAAGGGCCGGCCGCCGGCTTGGCCCTGGTGCAGTCGCGCCGCCGATTGATTAGAATCGGGCTTCACGGCCCCTCTCGATTCGTTTCCATCACATCTCAAGCGAATTGACGATTCAAAACGCATGACCAAACTCGATTCCGCCGATTCCCCCGCCTCGGTCACTGGTGTTGGCCCGCCGGAAAACGGCATCGCGGCCGGCCCGATTTCCACGATCGAAGTCCAGCGGCTTTCCGATTTATCGGCCACCCAGTGGAAGTCGGGAGCGGCGGCCTGGCTGGGCTGGATGTTCGACGGCCTGGACATGCACCTCTACACGCTGGTGGCGGCTCCGTTCGTGGCCTCGCTGTTGGGGGTTGCGCAGTCCGACGAGAAAGTCGGCTACTACAGCTCGTGGATTCAAGCCGCCTTTCTGATCGGCTGGGCGCTGGGGGGCGGTTTCTTCGGTCGCTTGGGAGACCGCATCGGCCGCAGCCACGCGCTGATGCTGACGATCCTCACTTACGCCGCGTTCACCGGCCTGTCGTACTTCGCCCAAACCTGGTGGCAACTGATGATCTTTCGTTTCCTGGCGGCATTGGGCATCGGCGGCGAGTGGGCCGTCGGCGCCGCGCTGCTTTCGGAAACCTGGCCCCGAAAATGGCGCCCCTGGATGGCCGCCGTGTTGCAATCCGGAGTCAATCTCGGCACCATGCTGGCCAGCCTGGTTCTGTTCCTGCTGGCGGCGCATCCGCCGCGCACGGTATTTTTGGCGGGCATCGTGCCGGCGCTGCTCGTGCTGTGGATTCGCCGCCACGTGCCCGAGTCGGCCGAATGGCATGCCGCCAAAGCTGCCTCGGGCGGCAGCGAGCCGCGGATTGTCGACTTGTTCCGCGGCCGCGTGCGCAAGGTGACGCTGCTGACGATCTCGGTCTGTTCCCTGTCGTTGACCGGCCATTGGGCGTTTCTGTTCTGGTATTCGCAGCAACTGCGGCGACTGGCCGACCTGGCCGCGTGGAGCGAGGCCGACCGCACCCGGCTGGTGAGCCAGTCGATGGTGGTGGTCATGGTGTCTTCGATCGTGGGCAATTTCCTGGCGGCGGCGATCGCCCGGGTGATCGGCTACCGGCGGACGATCGTGGTGATGTGCCTGGGATATTTTCTGGCGATGTTCGTGGCCTATCACATTCCGCGCGATCATCAGAGTTTGTTTTATTGCCTGGGGGCGATCGGCCTGGGGCAGGGAGTATTCGCACTGTATTCGATGTACTTGCCTCCGCTTTTTCCCACGCTGCTGCGGACCACGGGGGCCGGTTTTTGCTACAACATCGGCCGAATTGCCGCGGCGCTGGGAACGGTTTATTTTGGCCTGTTTTCCAAGGTCGGCGATCATCGCCAGGCCTTGCTGTATGCCGGCTATCTGTTCATTCCGGCCGCCGCGGTGGCCCTGTTTTTGCCCACCGAAGAATGGACTGCCGCCGACCCCACCGCTGCCGGTCCGTTGGATTGAAGCGTGGGGCGTCATTGTGATGTTGTGCGCCGCTCGGCGTCCTACGACGTGCGGACCACCACTTCATCGCTGGCCGGCGAAGTGTTGTTCCGACGTCCGCGCACGAGCGCCGTGCGCATCTCCCACTCGATGGCGGCGTCGAAGGCCGCCTGATAGTCCACCGCGCCGCCGACCAGCGTCGCCACGACGCGCCCGTTTTGCAAAACCAGCGCGTTCTTGTGCGTGGCCGGCAAACGGGCGCCGGGCGAGAGGATGCCGACCAGGTTCAAGGGATCGGCCGCCGAAATGACGAACCACTCGCTGTCCGGCCGCCGATCGCGAACTTGCCGCAGCGACTCAACCGCCGATGGCAAGGAATACTGCTCTCCGCCCACGCCCAGCACAAAGCGCCCGCCGTTGATCTCGCCGCGCAGCTCCATGCGGCGCAACACCCGCACCAGCTCGCTCCAAGGGGGCGCAGCCGTCTCGCGAGAGAGCAAGTCGCGAAACAAAACGCCATAGCGGGCCAGCAACAGTCGGCACCAGCGGTCGAGCCGCACATCGCTCGACGGACCGTCGACATGGCCCGGAAACAGCGACCAGCGACCCAGCGGGCGCTCGCGGCCCGCGATTGTTTGTGAGAACCATTGCGATCTCGTCGCTTGTGCTTTCGACCGTCGGCGCCGGCAATGCGCCGGATCGCGGCATACGCATCGCACGTCACCAGGCCCAGGGCGGCCAGCTCGCGCAGTGCGCTTTCCAGATGGCCGGGCAGCAGCTCCGTCAGTCGGGCCAGCTCGCCGAAGAACAGCGCCCCGCGCGCGGTGAGCGTTTCCAGTACGCGCTCGGCGCCGGCGCAAGGCTGCGGACGGCGGCTGGCGGTCGGCCGGAAGCAGCCAATCGAGATCCTCGCGCAGCATGAGCGAGAGGGGCATCGCCCGGGTCAGGGCCGACATGCCGGGCCCATCCTCGGCCGTGCGCACCGGTGGACGCAGCCGGCCCCATACGGCTTCGCCCGACAGGAAAAGCTGATCGAGCCAAGCCGGATCATAATCGGCCAATCGCGCGGCCAGCACCCGCGCCTCGCCGGCGCCGGCCGGCATTTCGAAATCCTGCGAGCAATTTGACCGCCTCGCGCGTGCCGTTGGGCCCACCCCAAATCGGGCGGCCGCCGGTTTGCCTATCCAGTCCCTGCCAGCCGACC
Source organism: uncultured Planctomycetaceae bacterium (assembly GCA_963793635.1). GTDB lineage: Bacteria > Planctomycetota > Planctomycetia > Pirellulales > PALSA-1355 > CAWCAX01. The sequence continues at coordinate 742,361 of CAWCAX010000002.1, read as the reverse complement.
AAAAACCGCCAGAAGTCGGCCGGCTCGACCGCCTGTACGCGGCGGCGCAAACCTTGGATCGTGCGGCGGTGAATCCGGGCCAGCAGTCGCCGCTCGCACCACTCGATAGGTTTTTCCTCCGGCCCGCTGGCCGCGGATTGAGCCGCCGGCGTGAACTGACCGCGCAGCACAACGCCTTGCCCTTCGAGTGCCTCCAGCGCGGCGAAAACCTGGTCCGCATCAAGCCCCACATGCCCGGCGAGCAGTTCGGCGGTCGTTGGGCCGGAATGTTGCACGCGCCCACGAACCAGTTCGACGCGCGCATCGCTGCGCGTCCAGGGGCGTTGCAGTTCTGGGCTCAGCGGTCCTAACACAACCGGCTCAGAGAGGGGGACAGTCCCATTTTGCTCCGAGGACTGCGCAAAATTGGGACAGTCCCCGCCGGTTGTGCTTGGACCGCTGAGCGTGACCGGCGGCTCGGCCTGGACACCGTCTCGCGCCGCGGCATGCACCGGCCAGCGCTCGGCCGCGATGCGGGCGACATGCCCGCTCGTCGATGGTCGGACGGTCGTTGCCCGGCCGGCGCGGACCAGTTGCGCAAACCAGGCGTCCCACTCGGACATTTCATGCTCGCCGAGCGTGCCCAGGCTCATCAGCGCGTCGTGCAGTTCGTCGGCGTCGCGCACCGTGGGCCAGGCCTCGGCCGAAACTTCGGCGATCGCGTCCGGATCGAGCCGCGCCAGGTCGCGCAGCTCGTCGCCGGAAATCGAACGCCGCGTGGCGACCGCCCGGGTGCGCCGCTCTTCCAGCGCCGCCCCATCCAGGAACGCATAAGGATTTGCGTTCAGCAGTTCGTAGCAGAAGGGGGAGGGCTCGCGCGTATCGCGGCCGACGAACGTCACTCGCCCCGCCTGACGTTCGGCCAGCAGGCCGAGAAAGCCGTCGATGTCCATGGCTTCGTGCTTGCAGTCGTGCATCGTTTGCCGCACCAGCGGATGGTCGGGAATCACGACGTCGCCCGAATGATTCTCCAGGCAGCCGACGGTTTCGGGAAACACGGCGGCCAGCAGATCGTCGGAGCGGAACCGCTGCAAGTGCGGCGGCACGCGCTGGCCCCCTTGTTGCCGCAACACGGCCAGCGACCGCGTGACATTCCATCGCCAGCGGAGCTGGAACATCGGCGCCACCAGCAACGCCTGTTCCAGCAGCCCCTCGGCATTGTGCGCGCCGAGCATGGCGAACAGGGCGTCGATCGCAAAACTGTGCTGCGGCCCCAGCGAGAGCACGATGCCGTCGTCGTCGGCGCTGGCCTGCAACTCGAAATCGAAGCTGCGGCAAAATCGCTTGCGCAGGCTGAGCCCCCAGGCTCGATTGATCCGTGCCCCCAGCGGCGAGTGAATCACCAGCTGCATTCCGCCCGACTCGTCGAAGAACCGCTCGAACAGAATCTCACGGCAGGTGGGCACCATGCCCAGCGCCGCGAGCTGGGCCTCGACATAGCCGATCGCCTGCTCGGCCGCCCAGGGGGTCGCCCCACACTCTTCGATCAGCCAATCCGTGGCCGGCTGCCCGCCGGAACTTGCTTGGGCCAGATCGACGCGCAGCTGCGACACCGCGGCCGACAGTTCCTGGGTGCGGCCCGGTGCTTCGCCGAGCCAAAAGGGCATGCTGGGGGCCGCCCCTTGAGCATCGCGAACCAACACCTCCCCGCCGCGCACGGCTTGCACTGCGCCACGAGGTATTGCCCAGCAGGAAAACGTCGCCCGCCAGGCTTTCGACCGCAAAATCCTCGTCCACGGTGCCGACAAACGTCCGCTCCGGCTCAACCATCACGCGGTACAGCGCCGTTTCGGGAATCGCTCCGCCGGATGTGAGCGCAGCCAACCGCGCTCCGCGGCGGGCGCGCAGCTTGCGACCGATCGCATCGCGGTGCAGATAGGCCCCGCGCCGCGAGCCGGCGGCCACCCCCTCGGTCACCAGATGCAGCACGGCCTGGTAATCGGCGGGCGTCAGATTTCGATACGGCCAGGCCCGGCGCACCCGCTCATACAGGGCCGCTTCGTCCCACTCGTCGCAGGCCACCGTGGCAATGATCTGCTGGGCCAAAATGTCGAGCGGCAGCTCGGGCAGTTCGATCCGGTCGAGCTCGCCGCGGCGGACCGATCGCACCAGGGCCAGGCACTCCAGCAGTTCGTCGCGAGTGAGCGGAAACAGCCGGCCGCGGGGAGTCTTGCCCAATGCGTGCCCCGAGCGGCCGACGCGTTGCAGGAACGTGGCGATCGATCGGGGCGAGCCGATCTGGCAAACCAGATCGATGTAGCCGATGTCGATGCCCATCTCGAGCGAGGCCGTGGCCACGATCGCCTTCAACTGGCCGGCTTTCAAGCGCTGCTCGGCCGACTGCCGCAACTCGCGCGACAGGCTGCCGTGGTGGCTGGCAACGGCGTCGGCCCCCAGCAGTTCGGTCAGTTGGTGGGCCACCCGCTCGGCAAGCCGGCGCGTGTTCACAAAGATAAGCGTGCTGCGATGCGAGCGGATCAGCTCGTGCAATCGCCCGTAGACCTCGGCCCATTGCTCATGCGAGCAGACGGCCGACAGCTCGCTCGGCGGCACTTCGATCGCCAAATCGAGCGTGCGCAAGTGCCCAACGTCAACGATCGTGCAATCAGGGTGGCCGGCCGCATCGACGCGCGCCGCGCCGACCAGAAACCGCGCAATTTCGTCCAGTGGCCGCTGAGTGGCCGATAGACCGATCCGCACCGGCGGCTCGTGGCACCAGGCTTCGAGCCGTTCCAGCGTCAGGGCCAGGTGCGAGCCTCGCTTGTCGCGCGCCAGGGCGTGAATCTCATCCACGATCACGGTGCGCACCGAGCGCAGGGGCTGCCGACCGCGCTCCGACGTGAGCAGCAGATACAACGACTCGGGCGTGGTGACCAGGATGTGCGGCGGGTGGCGGAGCAGGGCGGCCCGCTCCCGGGCAGGCGTGTCGCCGGTGCGAACCGCCACCCGAATTTCGGGCGCGGGGCAGCCCTCGGCGGCGGCCAGGGCCCTCAGCTCGGCCAGGGGTATTTCCAGATTGCGGTGAATGTCGTTGCTGAGGGCTTTTAGCGGCGAGACATACACCACCTGGATGCCGTCGGCCGGTTCTCCCCGCAGCCACTCGCGCCACAGCCGGTCCAGGCAAACCAGAAATGCGGCCAACGTCTTTCCCGAGCCGGTCGGTGCGGCAATCAAGGTGTGCCGGCCTTCAACAATGGCGGGCCACCCCAATGTTTGGGGCTCGGTGGGCTCTCCGAACCGCTGTCGGAACCAGCGGGCGATCAGCGGATGAAACAAATCAAGCTGCATGCGGGGCATTATACCCGGCTTGCCCATCCGCGGCGAAAGCACCCTCGCGATAGCCAGTTTACGCAGGCTTCTTGATCGGCATAAGCGGAAAAGTCGAAGGCGCGGGGGCCCGGCTGCCGATGACGACGAAGGCTCAAAATATACCAATCGGTTCCGCACAGATCGCTAGCATGACCACCGCCTTGGGCAAATACGTTTGGCTGGCCGCCTGGCTCGTGGCCGGCGCGGCCGGCGCCAAAGAGCTCGAGATCGGCCAGCGCGTGGCCGTCGTGCGGGACCGCGTGGCCGTCATGGCCGGCAGCGAGACGGTCGACGTTGTTTTTCGCGGCGACGTGCTGACCGTGGCCAATCTCCGCCAGGGCTGGATTCTGGTTGGCCGCGGCCATACAGGCTGGCTCGATGGGGCCGCGGTTCTGCCGGTGGAAGCCGCGCTCGAGCAGTTCAACAAAGTCGTCTCGCAGAATCCGCTGGACAGTGGCGCTCGTGCGGCGCGTGCCGCGATCTGGGTGGAACAGCGCTTTTGGGACGCGGCCATTGCCGAAGCGACCGAAGCCCTGCGGCAAAATCCGCGACTGCTCAACGCCTGGTGCGTGCGCTCGGCCGCCCAGCGCGGCAAGAAAAACTTCGACGCGGCGCAGGCCGATGCCCAGGCCGCCATCGGCCTGTGCCGGCGCTTCCGAACGGATTCGTGGCCGCGGGCGACGCCTGGCGCGACCAAGGTTTCTATATCCGCGCGGTGAACGCCTACAGTCTGGCTCTGGAGCGCGACCGCGGCAACTTCCAGATTACGCTTTGGCGCGGTCAGGCCCGATGGGGCACCAACCAGACCGAACAGTGGCAGTTGGCCCTGAGCGATTTTCGTGAAGCCATCACGCTGGCCGAGCACGACCCGACCTGTCAGCGAGAATGTCAATTGGCGCGGGGCCAAACGTATCTCAAGCAACAAGACTTTCGCCGGGCTTTGACGGAGTACACCGATTTGCTGAATCGGAATCCCCACGACGTGGCGGCGCTCATCGGACGCGGCGCCGCTTATGGCTACAATCGCCAGTACGAACCGGCGCTGCGCTCGCTGGATGAAGCGGTCTACCTCGAACCCAAGAATCCGCTGACCTATCTGGCTCGTGCCGAGGTCCGCACCCGGCAATATAACCTGCGCGGCGCGTTGAAAGACGTCGACGCGGCACTGCTGCTCGATCCCAGCAGCCCCCGAGCCTATCAAATTCGTGGCGAAGCGCTCGTCAAAGACCGCAAGTGGGGTCCGGCCTTCGAGGCCTTCGCCCAGGCGCTCGTCTTGCAACCCAACAGCGCCTCCATCTACCTGGCGCGGGCTGCGGCCTACGACGCCAAGAAGGACGCGGGCAAAGCGGCTGCCGATCGCCAGCACGCCGCATCGATCGATGCGCCGGGGCCCGCAGTTCCGGCCGCCGATCCTGCGAATGTGGCAGGCCGGGAATCTCCGCGGCGATAGCGATTTGAATCCGCACAAGCCCCTTTGCAGATTTTATCGCCGCCTGCTTTCATCCCCCGTATCCCCGGTTATCCCCCTATCTCCTGATTGCCCTGCGTCGGACGATTAGCGCGCCGTCCAGCCGCCGTCGACCGTGAGCAGACTGCCGGTGACATAGCTCGCCGCGGGGCTGGCCAGATATATCGCGGCGCCTTGAATCTCGTGCAGCTCGGCCCAGCGGCCAAAGGCGGAGGCTCCGACAATCGACTTGATTGCGCCCGGGTCGTCCTTGATGGGAATGTTCATTTCGGTCAGGAACGGGCCGGGGCAAATCGCATTGACGTTCACGCCAAACGGCGCGAGCTCCAGCGCCAGCGCGCGGGTCATTTGCACCACCGCCCCCTTGCTCGATGCGTAGGGCGTGCGATCGGCCAGCCCCACCACGCCCAACGTGCTGGCCAGATTGATGATTCGCCCGGTGCGGCGCTGCTTCATCTGCGGGGCCACGGCTCGACAGCAAAGCCAAACCCCCTCGACATTGATTTGCTGCACCTGGCGGAATTCTTCCAACGACAACCTGTCGATCGGACCGCGAATGTTGATGCCGGCATTGTTGATCAGGACGTCGATGGGGCCCAACGCGGCTAGCCGCGTGGCGGACCATCGCTTCGACCTCGTCCGGCTGCGACACGTCGGCGGCGAAGCCGATGGCCCGGCGGCCATAGTCCTTGACGATCTGCTCGGAGGCGGCGTGGGCTTGTTCGCCGCCGCGGCTGACCAGCATCACGTCGGCCCCGGCCGAGGCCAGGCCCTCGGCCATCGCCAGACCCAGCCCCTTGGAACCGCCGGTCACAATCGCCACCTGGCCGGTAAGGTCGAAAAGTTTGATACCCGGCAACATGAGGCACTCCCTGGAATGAAATTTCGATCAGCGCAGCGATTTACTATTTTCCGGCCGACGGCAATTGCCAATCCTCGGTAAAGAATCCCGCGGCGGCAATCCGGCCGGGCAATTGCGACGAGACCGGCACGCTTATGTCGATGATCGCGAAGTCGGGCAGCTTGGGCACCTGCCGGGCGTTGTTCAAGTAGTCGTATTCGCGGAACGTGAAGCCGCTGTTGAGCACGACATAGCGCTGGGGATTGAGCGGATTGGGATAGATCAGCAGCGGCACATGCTCGGCGGCTGAATAGGTTTTTTCCCCCAGCGCGCACGCCTTCGGCCGTCCAGCAGATCGGCAGCGCGTCGGCAATTTTTGCCAGCAGGGCGTTGCTCGACGGATCGCCCCATAGAATCAGGTTGTGCGCCGCGATGTCGTCCGCGTTGACCTCTCGATCGTCCTTGACACGCGCGTCGCCGCGGAACTGTCGCCGCCAATGCTGCACGGCGTGTTGCATCTCGGCGGCAGTCCACTTGGCGAGCTTGTCGCTTTGCGTCGGGCCGGTCGGACGGACCATCAAAAAGCTGTCCAGGAAGGCATCGTCGATCGGCCCTTGCAAGCCATGACGTTTGCGCAGGCCGGCCTGCTGGGCTGTGGCGCCCGTCGATTCGATGGCCTGCCATTTGCCGGCCGCTTTGCCGAAATGGGCAACGCAGGATCGGTCCGACAGCGGCTGCGGGGCATCCAGTTCGACACCGTCGATTTCAATCTTCGGCGTCGTGAGCAGGTCAAAGGGGCAATGGCCCGGGGGCAACCGCAGCGTCAGCCCCGAGACGTTCTGCGTCTTGATGCGGGCGGCCGGCTGCGTGCCGCCGAGCAGTTCAGCATCGACCCGGGCTCGCGCCCAGTGCTCGTCCAGCCCGTCCAACTCCACCCAGCAGGAGCGATTGTAGCGCAAGGTATAGGTGCTGAAATGGACCGCTCGGGAGCACCTGCTCGCGGCCGGCGGCGGCCAGGCTGTCGATGCGCCGATTGATTTCGGCCTTGGCGGCCGGAGTGTACTCGTGCCCGGCGCCCGCTCCGATGATATGGACCAGGCGGATGCCCTCGGCGGCCAGGGCCTGCTGCATTTGATCGGCCGCTTGCTTCTGCCGGTCCTTCTCGCCGCTGTAGGCCACGGTCGGACAGTTGAACAGGTTGATCGCATAGTCGGTGCAATCGTACAGGTGCCAGAGTTTTTTTTCATACCAGGTGGGGTCGAGCGTTTCGTTTTGAAAGACTTTGAGGAAGTCGGGCGTTTCGGAAAAGCCGGCGCCCGGGGCTGCCGCGGCCCAAGTGCTGGGATAATGGGTGGCGAATTGCCAGCAGGCGGCGCCCCCCATCGAGAAGCCGCGGATCACCAGCCGGTTGTCATCGATCGGATAGTGGTGCTGGATGTCGCTCGAGCGCCTCGAACAGGTCGACCTCGCCGGCAAACTTATTGGCGTTGCAATAGCGCCCGTAGGGATGCAGCACAAACGTATCGGCCGGCACGAACTCGCCGGGCGACGACTGCCGGCCGGTGATGAAATTCACCTCGCTCAGCGTTTCTCCGCGGCCGTGACACCAAACGTCGAGCCGGAACCGGTGCGGCGTGTTCGTCTCGTACGATGCGGGCACCACCAGGCCATAAGGCTGCACCGAGCCGTCGATCCGCGAGACGTAGCCGCGCACCACCAATCCGGTGGCCGTGGTCCAGGGCGCGTGGCCGGGCGCAGCTGTTCGGCGCGCTCCCTCCCCTGTTCGAGCAGCGCCTTGGCGGAGGCGATTTCGCGCGGATCGAAAAACTCGTTGTAGGCCAGCGCATCGTGCACGGCGTTGCGAAAAATCTGTACGTCGGAAAGTGATTCCGCGAGCGCGGGCCTGTCTTTGAGCGTTTCACGCAGCGTGTCGATCTGGCGCGAAAGTTCGTCGACGCCGGTTTGCAGATCGCGGCGATCGGCGTCCGGCACGGCGATGCCCTCGGGCGGAATCGGGCGCACCTGGTCCGGCACATTGTCGCGCAATCCGTCGGCCCACAGGGCGCTGGTCCAAAACACCAGTAGCAAACAAGCCGCGCGGGCCTTGAGCATGAACATGCCTTTCTGCGAAACAAGTGCTGCGAATCTCGGCCGGTCGAAAACCATCGAGCCCGGCTTGTAGCTGTCGGGGGGAACTCTTAGTCTGGCGATTATAATCAACCCGTCCGCAGGCTCGCCAGCGCACATTGACCCAGCGCGATTCCGCCGTCGCCGGCGGGCACCGACTGGTTCATCAAAAGATTGACATTGAGCTGCCGGGTGCGAACCGCATTGACAATGCCATCCAACAGGCGCTCGTTCTGAAATACACCGCCTGACAGTGCCACGGTACTCAGATGGTGCAGAACGCAGAGCTGCGGATCTTGGCAACCGAGGCCGCGATCAGACTGGCGTGGAACGCCGAGGCGATTTCGGCCCGATCGCGGCCTGCCAGGCGATCGGCCAAAATGGCTCGCACCAGCGGGCGATGATCCAAATCAGGAAAATCGTAGGCGGCTTGCGGCCCTCCTTGCCCGGCCAGGTGCTCCAGCCACATCGCGGCCTGTCCCTCGAAAGTCACCTCCCGCGTAAACCCCAGCAGGGCTGCCACGGCGTCGAACAACCGGCCGACCGACGTCGAAACAAAACAACGAACGTCCTTCGCGACCAGTGCCAGCGCGTGGTGAAACCGCGGCGGGAACAAGAATGGCGGGCCGCTCAAGTCGGGCAGCTCGCCCAACTCGGCCAGGAAGCCGGCCGCCGCCTGAACCGGAAAGCGGGCCGCCGCATCGCCCCCCGGCATCCGCACTGGATCGCAACCAGCGCGACCCGCTCGAAGCCCCCGCGCAGGCTGCCGACGAAAAACTCACCCCCCCAAATCGATCCGTCGCTGCCGTAACCCGTGCCGTCAAAGGCCACCCCGACGACCGGGTTCGTCGAATATCTGATGCTCCGCCAGGACGCTGGCAATGTGGGCCTGATGATGCTGCACCGCGACGTGGCGGCGGGCAGCAAGTGACAGCGGCAAATCGGGTCGACGTGAACTGCGGATGCAGGTCGTGCACGACGGTCAGCTCGGCGGGATTGATTTCGTACATCGCCAGCAGATCGTGAACGGCCAGCTCGAAGGCCGCATCGGTCTCGCAATCGCCCAGGTCGCCGATGTGCTGGCTGACGATCACCTCGCCGCCGACCACCAGCGCGATCGAGTTCTTCAGGTCGGCGCCCAGCGCCAGAATGGGCCCGTCGCTGGGAAGCCGGCAAACGGCGCCGGGCGCAAAGCCTCGCGCGCGGCGAATCATCAGTGGCTTTTGCTGTCGCACGGCCACGACCGAATCGTCGACCCGCCGTGCAATCGGGCGCTCGCCGATCAACAGTGCGTCGGCGATGCCCGCCAGGCGCTCGCAGGCGTCGTCGTCGCGGTAGGCAATCGGTTCGCTGGAACGATTGGCGCTGGTCAGCACCAGCGGACTGGGTGCGCCGGCCGCGAACAGCAAATGATGCAGCGGCGCATAGGGCAGCATGACGCCCAGCGCGGCGTTGTCGGGCGCAACGCCCGGCAGATCGACCTTGGCCGTCGCCAGCACGATCGGCCGGGCGACGTCGAGCAGCAACTGTTCGTGCGCCGGCGTCAAATGCACCAGCTCGCGGGCTTGTGCGATGTGCTCCGCCAGCAGGGCGAACGGTTTTTCCTTGCGATATTTTCGCGTGCGCAGCGCCTCGACCGCCGGGGCCGAGCGCGCGTCGCAAGCCAGGTGATACCCGCCGATGCCCTTGATCGCGACAATTCCGCCGGCCCGCAGCAATTCCGCAGCGCCGCGGATGGCGGCCTCGCTGGACGTGATCGTCAGCTCCCCATGTATCGAATCGATAGCCCGGCCCACAGTCGGGGCAAGCCACGGGCTGGGCATGATAACGGCGGTCGAGCGGATCTTCGTATTCGCGCCGGCAGGCCGGGCACAAGGCCCAGGCGCGCATCGTCGTGTTCGCCCGATCGTAGGGCAAGCGCTCGACGATCGAATAGCGCGGACCGCAGTTCGTGCAATTGATATAGGGATAATGGTGGCGGCGATCGGACGGATCGCATCAATTCGGCCAGGCAATCGGCGCATAGCGCCAGGTCGGGCGAAATCCGCGTCGTCGGCGCCGATTCGCGGCGGCTGGCGCGGATCTGAAAGTCCGGGAAACCCTCGGGCTCGACATCGCGGACTGCGAACTGGGCAATCCGCGCCGCCGCCGGCGGATCGCTGCGCAGCCGGGCGATAAAGGCTTCGCAGGTCGGCGGCGGCGGCTTCCGCATGGACCTCCAGCCCGGCCGCGTCGTTGAGCACCCAGCCGGCAATCCGATGCCGGGCGGCCTCGCGATAAACCAACGGCCGAAATCCGACACCTTGCACCACGCCGCGGATCGACAATCGCCGGGCGATTCGGTCTCCAGCTGGAAAGTCGGCAGGCATATCCATGCGAAGAGACGACGCTAAAAGGAGAAACGATCCGCAGATTACACAGATTTCGCAGATAAGAGTTACGAAGTAGAAAAGGCGACGAGTTATGCCTGTCTGTCTTGCAAGCGGTTCATTCGCGGTCTTTTAAAATCCGTATAATCTGTGAACTCTGTGGACCGCTGCTCTTGGTCTTCGTCGACTCACATTTGGATCCGGCGATCCTATTCGAGCCTCGCGACCGCCAGACGCAGGATATGGTAGATCGACGCTTGAACTTCTTGAATCCGCGGAATGTAATCGCAGTGGACGACCAGCGCATGGTCGGCCAGCCCCTCGCGGACGATGTCGCCGCCGTCGTAGCCCAACAGCGCCAATGGTCAGCATGCCGCGCTTGCGCGCTTCGGCCAAGGCTGCGCAGATGTTCTTCGACTTGCCGCTGGTCGAAATGGCCACCGCCACGTCCCCCGGCCGGCCGTCGGCGATCAACTGCCGCAAGAACACCAGTTCGACCCCGACGTCGTTGGCGATGGCGCTGATGTTGGCCGGCTCCATCGACAGCGAAATGGCCGGAATCGGCCGCATGCCCGGCGGCGGGTCGACACAATCCAGCACCAGGTCGTTGGCGTCGGTCGCCGAGCCGCCGTTGCCAAACGCCAGCAGCGTGCCGCCGGCCGCGATCCGCTCGCGGATCGCCAGCGCGGCGGCTGGCCAGCGCTTCGGCCTGCTCGTCGGCAAACTCGGCTGCGCAGCCGCTCGTCGTCGCGGGCCTTTTGCCCGATCGACGCGGCCACGTCGGCCACGGTGTCGGCCGGCCGCGGGCTCGCCCTGTCCCAGAAACGGATACAGAAATGCCGACGCCCCGACGTCGTCGCCGCGTCCCTCGTGCTCGAAGAAGACGTGCACCGTCTCCCACAGCGTGTGGTACATGATCTCGGTCATTTCCTGGTGGATGAACGGGTCGTCGCGAGGCCGGCGGCAAATCGGTGCTCGCCCAGCCGGCCGGGCCACTGGCAGACCAGCGCGCCGCGGCGGCCGGCCGCGTCGACCACTGCGTCGAGTTGCGGATCGCCCTCGGGCGGGCCGAAGCCCATCACGATGTCGTCCGGCCGGCGAGCACGTCGAGCATCCGCGCGGTGCGACCGACAGATCGAGCGCCGGCAGGGCCCGCTTGCCGACGATCACCGGATGGATGAATTCGACCGAAATGTGCTGCGGCGTCGGTGGCATAAGACCCGGTGCCCACGGCCAGCAGCCGTCCGCCGCGCAGAAAGCGGCGCGGCATTTCCTGGCTGGCCCGGGCCAGCGGTTCGCACTGCGGCGGGATGTACGCGGCCGAGATCTCGATTGCGCAGCTGGCAGCTGCGCGCGGACCAAAGCGCCGTCAGATGTCGGAGGTGAGCGGACATGTTCGATTGTCTCGCTCAGCAAATGCGGGGCAGCGGATCTCCGATCAACATGTCGACCACGCGCACGCCGCCATAGGCCGCCTTGGCCACCACGCGCGCCAGCGGCCCGCGGCTGACTTCGCCCAGCAGGCAGGCCCGCTCGCCGCCGGGAATTCGCTCGCAGGGCCGCCAGTGCCGCATCGGCCTGATCGGCCGCGACGACGGCGACGAATTGCCCTTCGTTGGCCACTTGCAACGGGTCGAGCCCCAGCAGTTCGCACGCGCCGCGCACGACGTCGTCGACCGGCACCGCTTCTTCGTCGATCGTGATCAGTCACGTCGGCATCGCGGGCCAGTTCGTTGAGCACCGTGGCCACGCCGCCCCGGGTGGCATCGCGCATCCACTTGACGGCCGGCGCCGACGCGCTCGATCAGGGCGGCGGCCAGGGCCGTCAAGCGGCCGCGTGTCGGAGCGGATGTCGGCTTCGATGTCGAGTTCGGCCCGGGCCAGCATGATGGCCATGCCGTGGTTGCCGATCGGCCCCGACAGCAGCACCCGGTCGCCCGGCTCGACGCGCTCGGTCCGCAGATCGGCCCGCGCGTCGACCAGGCCCAGGCCGGTGGTCGAGATGTACATGCCGTCGGCCCGGCCATGCTCGACGACCTTGGTGTCGCCGGTGACGATCGGCACTCCGGCCCGGCGGGCCGCATCGGCCATGGCCTCGACTTCGCGCGCGCAGGACGTCGGTCGACAAGCCGGCTTCGAGGATGAAGGCCGCGGTCAGGGCCAGCGGCCGTGGCGCCGGACACGGCCAGGTCGTTCACCGTGCCGTTGACGGCCAACTCGCCGATCGAGCCGCCGGGAAAGCGCAGCGGCTGCACGACGAAGCTGTCGGTGGTCATGGCCAGCCGGCCGGCGGAACGGTCAAGCGTGGCGGCATCGGCCAAGGCGATCCGAGCAGCGGATTGGAGAACAGCGGCTGGAACAGGCCCTCGACCAGCCGCCGCGAGGCCTCGCCGCCGGCGCCGTGGGACATGGCGATCTGCTTGTCGTGAAACTCGACGTACTGCTTGGCGACTGCCATGCGGGATGCAGACTTGCGCGCTTTCTAGCCCGCGAAGGATCGGGAGCTCGGCAGTTCAGCGCGTATTTGAAATGCGCGGCGCAGGCTCCTTCGGACGAAACCATCAGGGCGCCGATCGGACGTTCGGGCGTGCATTCCTTGCCGAACAGCTTGCACTGGTGCGGCTTGAGCACGCCCTTGAGCACTTCGCCGCACTGGGCCGCCTTGGGATCGGCCACGCAGACGCCGCGAATCGGCATGGTCTTGTTCGGCGTCCCAGGCCGCGAATCTCGTCGCGAATGCGCAAGGCCGACTGCGAAATGAACCCCAGCCCGCGCCACTCGAAGTGCGGCCGCACCTCAAACACCTCGGCCAGCGCCTCGCAGTGCCGCCAGATTGCCTTCCCAGGGAACGACCCGGCCGTATTGGTTTTCGACCTTGGCCACCCCGCTCGCGCAACTGCCGCAGCACCATCACCAGCGATTGCAGGATATCGACCGGCTCGAAACCCGACACGGCGATCGGGCAGCGATAGTCGCGGGCGATGAATTCGTAGGGCCGGCAGCCGATCACGGTCGAGACGTGCCCCGGGCCGATGAACCCATCCAGCCGCATGTCGGGCGAATCGAGAATGGCGCGGATCGCCGGAATGATCGTGACATGGTTGCAGAACACCGCGAAGTTCGTCACGCCCAGCGCTCGGGCACGCAGCAGCGTCAGGGCCGTCGAGGGGGCCGTGGTCTCGAAGCCGATGGCGAAGAACACGACCTTGCGGTCGGGATTCTGCTGGGCGATGCTTCAGCGCGTCGAGCGGCGAATAGACGATCCGCACGTCGGCCCCGCGGGCCTTGCTTTCCAGCGGACTGCCCTTTCGAGCCCGGCACGCGCATCATGTCGCCGAAGGCGGTGAAAATGACGTTCGGGTCGTCGGCCAGTTCCAGCCCGTCGTCCATGCGGCCCATCGGCAACACGCAGACCGGACAGCCCGGCCCGTGGATCAGCTCGACGTTCGGCGGCAGCAGTTCTTTCAGCCCGAAGCGAAAGATGGCGTGCGTGTGTCCGCCGCAAACTTCCATGACGCGGAAATGGCGCTCGGTTGTCGGCCAGAGAGCGGATTTCGTCCAGCGCCTTGCGGATGACCTGCGGATCGCGAAATTCGTCGACGTATTTCATTCGCCTGCTCCGGTTTGATAACCCCCGGCCTCTTCGGAGGCCGCACTGGCCTCGCCCAACAGCGAGAGCATTTCGAGTTGCTCTTCGGCCTGCTGCTGGCTGATCTTGCTCAGCGCGAAGCCGACGTGAATCAGCACCCAGTCGCCCAACCGGGGCGGATCGCTGGCCAGCAGATCGATATTGATCTTCCGCCGCACGCCCATGATGTCGACCAGCGCCAGGTGCTCGTCGCTGGAAAGTTCGCTGACCTGGGCCGGAATTGCAAGGCACATCGTTGGTACGCCGCTGGTTTTCGCAACATCCCGATCGCGGCTGCGCGATCCGCAGGCGCGTCGATGCGCCTGCCGGCGATTGTGCGGCTGTTTGCGATCCGGGTCAAGCTTCCGCTTCCAAAATGCACGCCCGGCCGACGACGAGGCGACCAGCGGGGCTCGCCCGTGCTCGGCACGGCGCCGAAACGGATCTTTCGCCGGCCGCGGCGATTATCCGCGGCCCCACGATTTTTGACATTTCGGACCCTACGGATCGGCTGCGTGGGAGTCGCCTTTGGCAAAGTGCGCAGTTATTTGACAAGCCGAAAGCAAATCCGTGTAATCCAAAACTGGCGTGTGACACGGGGCGGCAATCGACGGCAGGCCAGGAATTTTCCGGATTGTATATCGGCGGAGCAGGAGTAGACTTTGCCCATCCTCGTCTGAGAAAACCTTTTCGCCAGCCGGTCTGGCTATGTAGGGTGAGGCTCGTCGTGCATGAACTTTCCATTGCACAGAGTCTGATTGAGTTGGCCTGCGAGGTCGCCGCCCGCGAAGGGGCCGACTGCGTGACCAAATTGACCGCGCGGATTGGCGTGCTGTCGGGCGTTGTCAAGGAGTGCCTGCTGTTCTCGTTCGATCTGGCGGCCGAGAATACGCCCTGCGCCGGGGCGCTGCTCGAGATCCACGAGGTCGATCTGACCGTGATGTGCCCCGAGTGCCAGGCGCCGCAAACTCTGGCCGACCTGTATTGCTTTCGTTGCCCCGAGTGTGCATCGCCGACGCCGGAGATCCTGACCGGCCGCGAATTGGAACTTGTCTCCGTGGAGGTTACCGGGCATGCAGCCGCGCATTCTTGAAGTTCGCACCAAGATCCTGAAAAAGAACGATGAGCTTGCTCGCGATTTGCGTCAAGACTTCGCCCGCGCCGGGGTGCTGGTGACGAACGTCGTGTCCGGGCCCGGCGCCGGCAAGACGGAATTGTTGACCCGCACGCTCGGCCGATTGGGGCCCGTTTATCGCACGGCGGCGGTGGTCGGCGATCTGGCGACCGAGAACGACGCGCGCCGCCTGGCCACCAGCGGAGCGCCGGTCAAGCAGATTCTCACCGGCACGATGTGTCACCTGGAAGCCCAGATGGTGCGCGGGGCGATCGGCGATTGGGATCTGTCGGCGCTCGACGTGCTGTTTATCGAAAACGTGGGAAACCTCGTCTGTCCCGCGAGCTTCGATTTAGGAGAGGACGTGCGCGTGTTGCTGTTTGCCGTCACCGAGGGAGAGGACAAGCCGCTGAAGTATCCCACGCTGATCAACACGGCCGACCTGGTCGTGGTCAGCAAGATCGATCTGGCCGCGGCGGTGGGCTTCGATCGCGAGCTGGCGCTGGCCAACATTCAGCAAGTGCGCCCCGGTATCGAAGTGCTGGAAGTCTCGGCCCGCACGGGCCAGGGAATCGACGCCTGGATCGAATATCTGCGTCAAAGGCGGGAGGGCAAACGGAATCCCTCGACCCAGGTGTCGGTGGGAGGAAACCGGCGCCGTTGCGCAGCCGGCGTGCGTCGAGGTGTAGTCGAACGGTCAGAACGTGAAAGGAGCCGGGATCGACGATTCGGCGATCGCCAGCGCAGTGCTCGACATGGATCGAAGCGCAGGCATCACGCGTCCAAGCAAGCTCGACCGGCATCTCTTTCGGCACTCAGCAAAAGAAGGAGCCAGGAAATGCACTTGGGAAACGGAGCCATCACGCCGCAGTGTGGTCTGGTCGCGCTGGGCGTCGCGACGGTAGGCGCGAGAATCGCATTGGCGTCGGCCCGCGGCCTGGGACTCGATCGAGCTCGGGCACGGACCGCCGGCGCTTTCGGCGCCGCCGTCTTTGCGGCCCAACTCTTCAACGTGCCAATCTTGCCCTTTAGCTCCGTGCATCTGATCGGGGGCGTGCTGCTGGCCTGGGTGCTCGGTCCGGCTTTGGGACTGCTGACCATGATCGCCGTTCTCACGCTCCAGTCGCTGCTGCTGCTGGACGGCGGTTTGCTGGCCCTGGGCGCAAACATCGTCAACATGGGCGTCGTGCCGGCCTTGGCCGTGGTCGCACTGCGGCGTTTTGCGCCGGCCGCACGCAGCGGGGCGCATTCGGCAGTTCTGCTCGCCCTGACGTCACTGCTGTCCACGCTGGCCGGGGCAGCGCTGATCGTACTGGAAGTCGCCGCCGGCCGCAGTGCCATGCAGTTGGACGGGATCAGCCAGTTCGCCGCGTGGATGCTCGGTGCGCACGCCCTGGCCGGAAGCATCGAGGGCGTGGCCACCGTGGGAGCTGCCGCGCTATTGGTCGGCATCGGCCAGCGTAGAGAGCGCGGGGTGCGGTTGTCCGGATCGGCGGCGGGCCTGGTGGCCGCGGCGAGCGTGGCGGTTGCGCTCTTGGCCTCGCTCGGCTGGGCCAGCTCGAAGCCGGATGGTTATCAGGCCGCGCTGGCCGCGGTCGGCCAGGGCGGGCACTGCGCTGGGACGGATCGAGGCCGCCGATCAACTGCGGGGAATCAATTTGGCGGTGCAAACCTGGCAAGATGCTTTGCTTGCCAGGCTGGCAGCGCCGGAAGCGATGCTGATGATGACGGCAACCTTGATGGCCGGCGCGGTGGCATGGGCGCTGCGCGACAGTGCAGTGTTGCGGAGTGCAAATCGGTCGGGTAGCGGGGAGCCTATTTCACGGCAATCTTGCGAATCAGATTCAAGCGAGGTGAAACGATGATCGAAGCTGCCGCTCCTTACGGACGAAAAACCCAACGCCCGCCGGACGTGAAGGAAATTCACGTCCTGTGGATCACTGCCGGGCTGGGCTGCGATGGCGATTCGGTGTCGATCACGGCCGCCACGCAACCGAGCATTGAAGACGTCGTGATGGGCGCCATTCCCGGCTTGCCCAAGGTGCATTTGCACAATCCGGTGCTGGCCTACGAAGTCGGCGACGAGTTCATGAAGTTCTGGTACAGGGCCGAAAAGGGCCAACTCGATCCGTTCGTGCTGGTCGTCGAGGGCTCGATCCCGAACGAAAAGATCAAGAACGAGGGCTACTGGGCCGCGCTGGGCACCGATCCCGATACCGGGCAGCCGATCACCACCTGCGAGTGGATCGACCGCCTGGCGCCCAAAGCCTTGGCCGTCGTGGCCTGCGGAACCTGCGCCACCTATGGCGGCATCCATGCCATGCAAGGCAATCCGACCGGCGCGATGGGCCTGGCCGACTATCTGGGCTGGAACTGGAAATCGAAGGCCGGCTTGCCGATCGTCAACGTGCCCGGTTGCCCGGTGCAGCCCGACAATTTCATGGAGACGCTGCTCTACCTGCTCTACCAGGTGGCCGGCCTGGCGCCGATGATTCCGCTGGACGAGCAATTGCGGCCCAAGTGGCTGTTCGGCAGCACCGTTCACGAGGGCTGCGACCGCGCGGGCTATTACGAGCAGGGCGATTTCGCCGAGGAGTACGGCTCGCCCAAGTGCATCGTCAAGCTCGGCTGCTGGGGGCCGGTGGTCAATTGCAACGTCCCCAAGCGCGGCTGGATGGCCGGCATCGGCGGCTGCCCGA
Organism: uncultured Planctomycetaceae bacterium; assembly: GCA_963793635.1. GTDB lineage: Bacteria > Planctomycetota > Planctomycetia > Pirellulales > PALSA-1355 > CAWCAX01. The sequence goes on along the minus strand of CAWCAX010000002.1, from coordinate 724,767 downwards.
ACGTGGGCGGCATTTGCATCGGCTGCACCATGCCCGGTTTTCCCGACAAGTTCATGCCGTTCATGGATGAGCCGCCGGGGGCCAAGATCTCGACGCACGCCGTCGATGCATCTACGGCAAGACGATCTCCGCCCTGCGGAGGATCACCAACCGACACGCTGAACAAAGAGCCCAAGTGGCGGCATCCCGAACGGCAATTGACGACCGGCTATCGCCCGACCACTTACTAAAGGCCAACTCTCACTTTCTAGGAGGCATCCGACCGTGGCAACCGCAACGAAACCCCAAAAAGGCCAGGGCACGGATCCGTCGAAACTGGTCGAAATGAACTGGGATCCGATCACGCGGATCGTGGGCAGCCTGGGCATCTATACCAAGATCGACTTCGAGAACCGCGTGGTGGCCGAATGCCACAGCACCTCGTCGATCTTTCGCGGCTACAGCATCTTCATGAAGGGCAAAGACCCGCGCGACGCCCACTTCATCACCAGCCGCATCTGCGGCATCTGCGGCGACAACCACGCCACCTGCGCCATGCTATGCGCAGAACATGGCCTTTGGCATCCGGCCGCCGGACGATGGCCGAGTGGATCGTCAACCTGGGCGAAGCGGCCGAATACATGTTCGACCACAACATCTTCCAGGACAACCTGGTGGGCGTCGACTTCTGCGAGCAGATGGTCAAGGAGACCAATCCCGGCGTGCTGGCCAAGGCCGAAAAAACCGCCGCCCCGCATGCCGACCTGCACGGCTATCGCACGATCGCCGACATCATGCGGGCGCTCAATCCCTTCACCGGCGAGTTCTATCGCGAGACGCTGCACGTCAGCCGCTACACGCGCGAGATGTTCTGCCTGATGGAAGGCCGCCACGTGCATCCTTCGACGCTCTATCCGGGCGGCGTCGGCACCGTGCCCACCGTGCAGTTGTTCACCGACTACATGATGCGGCTGATGCGCTACGTCGAGTTCATGAAGAAGTGCCTGCCGCTGCACGAAGACCTGTTCAACTTCTGGTACGAAGCCTTGCCCGGCTACGAGGAAGTCGGCCGCCGGCGGATTCTGCTCGGCTGCTGGGGTTCGTTCCAGGATCCCGACGTCTGCGACTACACCTACAAGAACATGAACGAGTGGGGCAACGCGATGTTCGTCACGCCGGGCGTCGTCGTCGACGGCAAACTGGTGACGACCAACCTGGTCGACATCAATCTGGGCATCCGCATTCTGCTGGGCAGTTCGTTTTACGACGATTGGGAGAACGGCGAGATGTTCGTCAAGCAAGGACCCGCTGGGCAACCCGGTCGACCGCAAGCATCCCTGGAACCAAACCACGATTCCGCGTCCGCAAAAACGCGACTTCAAAGGCAAATACACCTGGGTCATGTCGCCCGCGCTGGTACGACAAACGCACCGGCGACCACCTGGCGCTCGACACCGGCGGCGGCCCGATCGCCCGGTTCTGGGCCACGGCGCTGGCCGGCAAGGTCGACATCGGCTACATCAAAGCCACCGGCCAGAGCGTCAAGATCTATCTGCCCAAGACGGCCACGATGCCCGAGGTCGAGTTCGAATGGAAGATTCCCAAGTGGAGCAATGCCATCGAACGCGATCGGGCGCGGACCTATTTCCAGGCCTATGCGGCGGCCTGCGCGCTTGTACTTCGCCGAGCAGGCCATGACCGAATTGCACGCCGGCCGCACCAAGACCTGGACCGAGTTCAAAGTGCCCGACGAAGCCATCGGCTGCGGCTTCCACGAGGCGGTGCGCGGCGTGCTCTCGCACCACGTGGTGATTCGCGACGGCAAGATCGCCAACTATCACCCCTATCCGCCGACTCCCTGGAACGCCAACCCGCGCGACATCTACGGCACGCCGGGCCCCTACGAAGACGCGGTGCAAAACACGCCGATCTTCGAGGAGAACGGGCCCGACAATTTCAAAGGCATCGACATCATGCGCGCCGTGCGCAGCTTCGATCCTTGCCTGCCGTGCGGCGTGCACATGTACCTTGGGAACGGCAAAACGCTGGAAACGCACCATTCGCCGATGTTCGGCCTGCACGCCTGATCGCTCAACGCTCCGGCTGCCGCGTGGCACGCGCGGCAGCGGCGCCCGGGCGGTCTGATAGAATGCGGCCGGCCGAGAAAACCCGCAAGCACCCAAGCACTCACCTTCAGCAAGGCCCGTTCATGTCCGACGACGTCGAGTTTCAACAGCGAATGCGGAAAATCGAAGACCTGGTCAACGAGATCGAAGCGGTCGCCGATCCGCGTGTCCGGTCGCGGGCCGTCGAGTTGGTGTCGCTGCTCATGGAGTTGCACGGCGCGGGCTTGGCCGCATGGTCGAGTTGCTCGAAGAATCCGGCGCGGCCAGCGGCGTGGTCGACCGCTTTACGCGCGATCCGCTGGTCGCCAGCCTGCTCTTGCTGCATGGCCTGCACCCGGTCGAGCTGGAAGCCCGCGTCCTTGCAGGCGCTCGACAAAGTGCGGCCGCTGCTCAAGTCGCACGGCGGCAACGTCGAACTGTTGGAAATCGACGAGGGCATGGTCCATCTGCGGCTCAAGGGAAGTTGTCACGGCTGCCCTTCGTCGGCCCAGACCCTGAAAAATGCCATCGAAGAAGCCATTTACGAATTCGCTCCCGACGTGGTCGAATTGAAAGTCGAAGGGGCGGCGCCGCCGGTCGCCGCCGCGGCCGGTTTCGTGCCGCTCAAGCAACTGGTATAAGGCCCGACACAAACCCGGGTAGACCATCTAGAAGCTCCCAGTCCGGCCGGCGTCAACTTTTGCTAGAGGTCCAAAATCAACGATCCTGAATTCCACCTGCCGACGTCCTTGAGTCCGCCCAGCCGTCCGCTGAGCACGCTGCGGCGCCTGGTGCGCCGGGGAAGCGCCGGCCGTGGAGCGGTGCGAACTGTGCGCGCCTGGAATTGCCGGCGGAGCATTAGCATCTGGTCGAGCCGGAAAATCACCGTTTGGCGTGTGCCTGCGACGCCTGCGCGCTGTTGTTCGACGGCGCGGCGGCCGGGCGATTCCGGCGCGTGCCGCGGCGGGGCCGGTTTCTGCCGGATTTCGTGCTCACCGACGCCCAGTGGGACGGCCTGCTGCTTCCGATCAACATGGCGTTTTTCTTTTTCAGCACGCCGGCCGGCAAGATCGTGGCCCTGTATCCCAGCCCGGCCGGCGCCACCGAGTCGCTGCTGCCGCTCGATGCCTGGCAAAGCCTGGTCGAGGAGAACGCGTTCTGCGCCGATGCAGCCGGACGTCGAGGCGCTGCTGGTCAATCGGCTGGGGGCCGCGCGCGGGTCGGACGTGGCCGAGTATTACCTGGCGCCGATCGACGAGTGCTACAAGCTCGTCGGGCTGATCCGCAGCCACTGGCGCGGCCTGTCCGGCGGCAGCGAAGTCTGGCCGCAGATCGGCCAATTTTTTGCCCAGCTCAAAGAGCGGTCGGCTTCGGTCACGGCCAGCCCGGCGGAACTTTTACCCAGCACAGCCTATCGGCAGCAGCCAGGATCGGTCGATGCCTGACTTGAATTTCCAGGTCGAAAGCGCCGCGGCCGACGTCCACTCGGCGGCTCCGCAGTTGCTGTTCAAATTGCGGATCACGCTGCGCCAGGAACCGCTAGTGCCGATCCAAAGCATCGCCCTGCGCTGCCAGTTGCGGATCGAGGCCACGCGCCGCCGCTATAACGACCAGGAGCAAGCCCGGCTGATCGATTTGTTCGGCGAACCCGACCGCTGGAGCCGCACGCTCGGCAGCCTGCTCTGGACGCACGTCAACCTCACCGTGCCGTTGTTCGACGGCGAGACCACGGTCGAGATGCCGGTGCCTTGCACGTTCGACTTCAACGTGGCCAGCACGAAATATTTTCACGGGCTCGCCGAGGGCGAGATTCCGCTGCTGCTGCTGTTCAGCGGCACGATTTTCTATCGCGCCGCGGACGGCGATTGCAGGTCTCGCAAATCTCTTGGGACAAGGAAGCCCGCTATCGGTTGCCGGTCCAAGTCTGGAGCCAGATGATGGATGTCCATTATCCCAACAGCGCCTGGCTGCGTTGCGCCGCGACGTTTTCGATCGGCTCTACGAGTACAAAGCCCGGCAGGGAATCCCGACCTGGGAGGCTGCCTTGGAGAGTTTGCTCGCCGAGCGCGAGCAGCACCGTGCCCTCATGAAAACCGAAAATGGCACCCAGCTTGTCGACAAAGTGGCCCAGGCCGTGCTGTACGAGGGGTACATTCTTTATCCCTATCGGGCGTCGGCGGTCAAAAACCGGCAGCGATTCAACTTCGGTGGACTGTATCCGCCGGCCTTCAGCCGGATGCAAGCCGGCACCGACGCCTGCGCGATGCAGACCGAATGCCTGGTCTGGGCCACGTCGCAGGCGACGGTCAGCGTGCGCGTGCGGTTCTTGCATCTGCTCACGCGGCAAATCGGCCGGCTGACGGCGACATCGAGCGATTTGCCGGCCGAGGGCGATCCCGGGTGCCAGGAGGTCGCAGCGTTGGAAGTCGATGGGCGACTGTATCAGACCTGGCAGGAAGCGGCCGAGCGCGAAGTCGCGCTGCCGGACTTGCCCGTAACGGAATTTGCGGACCGGCCACACCGGCAGACTTTTTCGCTGCCGGCCAGTTGCCACCGCGAACCGCTGCGCGACGCCCGGGGGGACGTGGTCGGAGTGGTCACGCGCCGGCACCAGCCGCTCGAAGGAGCGGTCGAGGTCAGCGCGGAGCAGATCGAACAATCGCTGTTCCGCCTGCGCGTGGTGATCGGCAACGAGACGCCGCTGGCGGAAGCCGCGAGCCGCGAGCAGGCGCTGTTGCAATCGCTGGCCTCGACGCATGCCATCTTGAACGTCCAGCAGGCCGAGTTCATCTCGCTGCTCGAGCCGGCCGAGCCGTTTCGACAGGCCGCCGCCGGGTGCCGCAATGTCGGCTGCTGGCCGGTCTTGGTGGGCGAGCCGGGGCAGGTGGACACCGTCTTGGCCTCGCCGATCATTCTGTACGACTATCCGCAGATTGCACCCGAGAGTTCCGGCGATTTGTTCGACGGAACCGAGATCGACGAAATCCTGATGCTGCGAATCATGACCTTGACCGACGAGGAAAAACGCGAAATGCGCAGCACCGACGAGCGCGCCGGCGAAATCCTCGACCGCACCGAGCTGTTGCCCCCCGAGCAATGGATGAAACTGCACGGCGCACTGCGCGCCCTGCGACCCGCCGGGGAGACCGCGCCATGAATCTTTCCGATTGGAACGGCTTGGAGGATCGGCCGCAATTGACCAGCGTCCGCATTGCGGGAGTCGAACTCAAGCCGGGAGACCGCGTCCGGCTGCGGCCGCGCGGGCGGGCCGACATCATGGACCTGGCGCTGGCCGGCAAAACGGCGACCATCGCCTCGATCGAACAAGATTACGAAAATCAGGTGCATCTGGCGGTCGTCGTCGACGACGACCCCGGCCGCGACCTGGGCCTGGAGCAGCAAATCGGACACCGGTTCTTTTTCTCGCCCAGCGAGGTGGAACCGCTTTCGGCAAACACACCGCCGGGACGACTGCCATGAATGCCACCCGCATTCTGATCGCCGGCATCGGCAATATTTTCCTGGGAGACGACGCCTTTGGCAGCGAGGTGGCCCGTCGGCTGATGGCGCGCGGCCTGCCGCCCGGCGTTCGGGTCGAGGATTTCGGCATCCGCGGCTTCGACGTGGCCTACGCCTTGATGGAGCCGCACGAAGCGGTGATTCTGGTCGACGCGGCGCCGCGCGGGGAAGCGCCGGGCACGGTCTACGTGATCGAGCCGGACCTGGCGGCCATTGAATGCGCCGGGGGCCGCAGGGCTGATCGAACCGCACACCATGAATCCGCTGGCCGTGTTGCGGATGGTCAAAGCGCTGGGGGGCAACTTTCGCAAGCTGCTGCTCGTGGGCTGCGAGCCGGCGGATCTCGGTGGCGAGGAAGGCCGGATGGGGCTCAGCGAGCCGGTGCAAGCGGCGGTCGAGCGGGCGATCGGTGTGATCGACTCGCTGGTCCGAGCACTCCTGGAGGAGAAATTGAGTTTCGAGTCGAGCAAGGTTGTCGAGCCGGCGCAGCGTTGCTTTTAGGTTCGGGCACCATCGCGCGCGGAGACGCTGGTTTTTTTGGATTTTTTCCAAATCTAAATTTGGAGGTGGGTCATGAGCGAAATTGCCCAATGGGCCGAAGCACACCCAATTGGAACGGGAGCTTTGGTCGTGATCGCCTTGGTCGTGATCTGGATTGGCATTAGCATTCTGCCGGATTTGATGCGCTACATTCGCATCTCGCGGATGTAAGCCGCGGCGAGAGTGGCTGCGCGGCGGTTGCGTTGGTTAACCGCATCGTGCCCACAGAGAACGGCCCGGCGTACGCAGCGGTTGACGCAGTGGTAGAATCCGACGTCGGCTTCGTCGATAATTTGCGCGTCGGGCGTGGGCAGGCACGGCACGGATCCTCCGGATTTGCGATTAGTATACTACCGTACACGTATTCATCGCGCCCCGGCGACGAATTTTTTCCCCCGCCGCAGAGTGTGGGTGTCTGGGTTTGCCTCTGGGTTTGCCTCTCTGAGTTTGCCTCTAGCTTCTGGGAACCCGCCGCGACAGCGTATAATTTAGGCCAGGGGTGGGGCTACAAAAAAGGAGCGTCGTACTATGTCCATCGAAACTGAAGCAGTCTATGAGGATGGCACATTGAAGCTCGACCATCCATTGCCGCTGGAAGAGCATCAACGGGTCAAGGTAGTCATCGAAACCACAATGACCGTGGCTCGCCAAAACTACGGAATCATTGGCTGGACTGGTGATCCAGAAGTCGTGCGGAAGCTGGCGTTGCAACCTGAGGAGGGGGTGCTGGAGTCTCCATGAGCCTGTCGAACCTCGCCAGCGGATCGTCGGTCTTCATCGATGCGAACATCTTCGTCTTTGCGTTTGCCCCAGACCCTCAGTTTGGTCCTTTCTGTGGGCAATTGCTGGAACGCATCGAACGTAAAGATTTGCGAGGATTCACTTCGTCTCACGTTCTGAGCGATGTCGCCCACCGTTTGATGTCTCTCGAAGCGTGTGCGACGTTCGGTTGGCCGTATGCTGGAATCGTCGCCCGGATGCAGCGACATCCCGATGAAATCAAGAAGCTCGCTCGGTTTCGTCAAGCCATTGAATCGGTTTCGATCATCGGGGTCGAGGTTTTGCCCGTTCTTGCAAAACATGTCGAATCCGCCGCCGCCATCAGCCAGCAGCAGGGGCTGTTGTCGAACGACGCACTGGTGCTGGCGATGATGCGGGAATACGGACTGCCGCAACTTGCCAGCCACGACACGGACTTCGACCGGGTGCAGAGCATCACCAGATTCGCCCCGGTCTGAAATGAGAACGGTCGGCGTTGTCAGGGCCAAATCCAGAGGCCAAATCCAGACACCCACAGTTTGGCCCGGTTGGTGGCCAGCGCACCCAGCAGCCGTAACAAGAAACCCGTCTGACGGTAAAGAAGCGGCCCCCCGGGTTTGGCCGGCAAAAAAGTGGCTGTCTGAGTTTGGATCTCGGATGTAAGCTGCAACGAGAGTGGCTCCGCGGCGGTTGCGTCGGTTGACCGCATCGTGCCCACAGGGAAAGGCCCGGCGTACGCAGCGATTGACGCAGTGGTAGAATCCGACGTCGGCTTCGTCGATAATTTGCGCGTCGGGCGTGGGCAGGCACGGCACGGATCCTCCGGATTTGCGATTAGTATACTACCGTACACGTATTCATCGCGCCCCGGCGACGAATTTATTTCTCAACCGCAAGTGTGGGTGTCTGGGTTTGCCTCTGGGTTTGCCCGCAAGTCGCCCCTGGCACCGATTGGCCAAGCATGAAGACACCCGCGCTGATTCTCGTTTTGGCCGTTGCATTTCCAAACCTGGCTCCGGCCGCCGAGGCACCGGACTCCCAACCGCGGTTCGAACTTCCGCCTGGCACGCGGTTGATCAATGGAACGGGCCAGCTACCGCTTTCCGGACACAAATTTCGCCCCCTGGCTTTACCTCTCAGGGGTATCTGCAAATCTGCGCGGAGGGCGGGCCCAGGATTTATTTGATCGGCTTTAATTTCTCATCCGTTTCGCTCACCCTCCGCTGTGCGCTGAAGACTGCTTGGGACGCGACACCCGCGCGGATCACCTATGCCCAACGGAACAAACAGCTCAAGCTTAAGAACTCGCCGGACGAAACCGTCGTCGCACCGATGCAATTTTATGTTACCGATCCGATTCGCCTGAACGTTTACGCGGATCAGACCTTGATTCTGCGAACCTTTGTGCCGCTTGCGCAAGAGACCGAGATCGGCTGCGGCATCATCGCGGTCAGCGATCCACGCCCGGACCAGCGCTGGGCCTATGGCAATGCGATCGGCCCAGCGGATCGCACGCTCGATCCCGATCTGGAACTCGCCTGGCAGCCCAATAGCGAGCCGTTGATTGCGCCTTTTCTCGCCGCGGCCGAAGGCGTTGCCAAGGACACGCGATTCATTGTCGCTTTCGGCGACAGCCTGACCTTTCAGCTCGAAAAGGATAAAGGGGGCACTTGGTTTCAAAATGCGTTTGCGGATGTGCCGCACGCAAATCTGGCGATCGGCGGCGACGCGCTCGGAAATGTCATCACCCCGGCCGGCGAATTGAAGGGCCCGCTGCAAGTCGCGCACTTTGCCGTGGCCAGGCATGCGACGGACGTCATTGATTTCTACGGCCACAACGATATCGGCAACGGAGTTGCCTCGGAAACGCTCCTCAGCCTGGATCGAGCGCTCTTTGCGCGACCCGAGATCGCACATGCTCGCAAGTGGCGTTGCACGCTGACACCCTTTACCCGCAACAATCCGGCAGTGGATGTGAACGCGCTGACCGAAGCCGATCAAACACCGGACAAGAGTTCACCGGTAATCGTCGACTACAACCAAAAGCTGCGGTCGAATTTCAAAGAATACGGGTGCGTTGGAGTGCTGGACATCGGCAGCGCCTTGGCGACAGGTGCCGACTCTGTCTACTGGAAGCCCGGCATCGCCCAGGATGGCACGCATTTTGGCCGTCATCCGGCCAACGAATTGATCGAACCGGTTGCCAGGAAGATATTGCTTCCGGCAGTCGACCGGTAGCGCTCAGATCGACCAACGTCGCGGCGCCGAGAACCAGATCCAGGTCGGCGGAGGCCAAATCCAGGCACCCATAGTTTGGCCCGGTTGGTGGCGAGGGCACCCAGCAGCCGTAACAAGAAACCCGTCTGACGGTAAAGAAGCGGCCCCGGGTTTGGCCGGAAAAAAGTGGCTGTCTGAGTTTGGACCTTTAGTAAATGAGCCTGGTGGGATCATTGAAGGCAAGAAGAACAAAGGGGTCAGAACTATTTAATAAATCGTTCTGACCCCTTTATTCCTCCCGCCTATATCAACTCACGGCAACCACTTACCCGCTCAGGAAGTGCCATTCAGTTCTGACCCCTTTGTTCCTCCTTTGTTCCTCCCCGGCGACGACCGCGGCCCGCTGATCTGGGAACTGACCGATCGCGTGCCGCAGGTGGACTGGGCGCCGCTGGGAACTCCGTTGGGCAGCCGCTACGACGAGTTTGTCGACCTGCGGACGGACATCGGCTTGCGAATTTGGGTCCGCGGGGCTCGATCGGTCGACCGTGTTGTTGCACTTTCATCATGCCTGCGCCGACGGCATGGGAGGAATCGCGTTCATCGAAGATTTTCTCGTCGGCTATGCGGCGACATTTTCAGGGCCAGCGGCAGTCGCGCCTCGCCCGCTCGATCCGCGGCGGCTTGCGCGGCGAGAGGATTTTGGCATCGACGAGCGCACGCGGTACCGCAAAGGGAAAAACAAAGAAACAAAGGGGTCAGAACTATTTAATAAATCGCTCTGACTTCTTTGTTCTTTCTTTGTTCCTTCCACGTCGAGTGTTTGCGCCAGGCCCGAGAGCCGCAGTTGGCGCAGGGTTGTTTGGAGCGAATCTTTCATCGATCGAGTCTTCTGAAGTAAAGAGGACGTCAGAAGAACAAAGGGGTCAGTCAGAAGAACAAAGGGGTCAGAACTATTTAATAAATCGTTCTGACCCCTTTATTCCTCCTCTCCTTTATTCCTCCTTTATTCCTCCCGTGCGCGTCAACGACGACAGCCGATTCTGAAATGCACCGCGACAACTTACTCATCGATGACCACTGCGACGCCTTGAAACTCCATCGCGTCTGTGAAATTTGACAATAGTTTGCGCTGCTTCTCGGGCGGCAAAACGGTCGATTCGCCCTCCCATCGGAAGAACAAAGGAAGAACAAAGGGGTCAGAACTATTTAATAAATCGTTCTGACCCCTTTATTCCTCCGACAGCTAGCAGCGCGTGATTGGTGGTGAAGAAAGCATCGCTGGGATGTCCGAATGTCTGATTGTTTTCAAGAGCACGACATTCGAACGGAGTTCCAGCGATGTCTCAACAACTTACCGAGTCGGATCGGAAAATAAAAGGGGTCGGGAGTGAATGGCACTTCCTGAAGTCGTAAGTTATGCAACTAGGCGGCGTTTCGCTGCGCGGCGAGGGATCGTGAGGAGGTCGTGCGGTTTGGGGCGACGCTTGATGGCGCGGGGTTCGTAACGATGGGGACGGTTTCCAACCACGTGAGCCGCGATGGCCGCGAACAATGTGTCGTAAAGCTCCGGCAAGTCCTGCGGCGCGGCCTGCTCCACCAGCGGTCGATACGCCGTCAGTGTCTGGAGCGCGCCTTTGAAACTGATCGTCCGCGGTTGCATTTGGGCTCGCTCGGCCGCGTCGGCCATCACGGTGCGAATCAGGTTGTAAGCCAATAAGTGCATCCAGATTTCCTTTCGCACCATCGCCGGTGACTTGCAACGCAGCACATCCATTTGCATCGTGATCTTGATCGTCCGCAGATCGACCTCCGCCTGCCACCGCGCATGATACACCCGCGCCAGTTGGGGGACAGGATACTGCACCGCATCGCAGCAGGTCGTGACAATCGTCAGTTCGCGCACCCGCCAGCCGCGCACACGCACGGGGAAGCTCACCTCCCGCACCAAGAGTTCATCGGGAATCCGCTCGTAGCTGGCCCGGTCCAGCCAGGCCGGACAGGCTGGCTTGCGAAGCCGCAAGAGCCAGTCGTGCGGACCTAGTTGTTGAACGCGCAAGCGTTTGCTCAGACGTAGTTGATGCTGCCGATACACGCTGTCCACGCCGCCCAGGGCCAAGAGGGCCAGGTCCCAAAACGAGGCAAAGTAGCGGTCTCCGACGACCACGTCCCCCGGAAACAGGCTGCGCCAGAGTTGCCGGAACAAGGCCGTTTCGCCCGTGTTCTTGCCGGCATAGGGACCGATCGCCAGATCGACCACCGCGCCGCTGGCCAGCGACAGCAGCGCCACCAGGCGGGCGATCGGAAAGCCCAAGCCTGGTTTCTGCGAACCCGACTGGGGATACTCGGCCTGATTGGCCGGCGTGTCGGGCATGCTCACCGTCGTGCCGTCGACCAGCTTCACCGGCCGACCGCCGAACAATCTTGGGTCGCTCGTCCGCTGGTGGAGTGCTTCGCCCACGTCGCGAGCCAACCGCGCGCACACCGCTTCGGACAACCGCTGGCGGGCTTTGCAGTAAGGGCCGGTCTCTGCGGCGCAAGGGGTTTTGCCCTCGGCCGTCAGAAACGCCCGCAACCGGGCGACTGCTTGGCGGCAGGAGTGGTCCGCGCAAAGTGTCTGCGAGAGAAAGGTCCACAATGTCACCAGCGGCGAATACAAGGCCTCTCGCTGCCACGCCTGCTCCTCGCGCAGGACGCGCTCCACGTCCGATGCTGGCAGCAGTTCCGAAAACGGCAGCCCGCCAGCGGCCAACAACTTGTTCCGCTCCGTTCGGACTTGGTGTGAAACCCAACCCGCGATAGACTTCCACATTGCAAAGGCCTCCGTGCCTGATGAGATGGCTTCGACAACCCTCATCTACGCACGGACGGCCTTTGCGCCTATATCAACTCACGGCAACCACTTACCCGCTCAGGAAGTGCCATTCGTTCCTGACACCTTTTCCTGTCCCTGAACCCACACCGACATTACAATTCAGAATAGACAACCACAGTCCTCGGAAGGCTTGACCGCAGAAAAGAAGCGAGTTCGGTCGAAACGCCACCTCCGGCCAGATTGAGCCGCGTGAGGCCCTTCAGATTCGCTAGGGCCTTAACACTTTCATCATCCAACGACATATAACGAACCGTCAGCTCCTGCAACGCTGGCACCCCAGCGAGTTGCCGTAGCACCACCTCGGTCGGATGGGTAAGCTCCAGCTCAAAGTCCTCCAGCCGTAAATCGGCGATCTGCGTTGGGTCGTCGACCGGACACCGAACCGCTAAGCGGAGCGACCTGATAGAGCTGGCCTTGGCTATCTGGCCGAATATCCCGTTGCCAAGAGACGGGCATAACAACGTTACTTTTTTGAGGGGAAGCGCCTGGAGAACCTCCAAGCCATCGGACGTAATTCCGTTGCAACCATGAAGATCTATTTCGTTGATCGGACGACGAGCGCATAGTGCGCTCAGAATTGCGTCGTCCATTTCGCTGATCGACACAGAAAGCGTAACTGGGCTCGCAGCGCGTGCCGTTATAGACATCGTTGTCAAAGGATCTTTCTCGCCAAACGGTGAATCGAAGATCCCGAGCGACCTCAAAGTTGCGCAAGCTCCCAGCGAGCGAAAGCAGTCGGCGGACAGCCGGCATCTTTCCAATCGCAGTTCCCGAAGTGAACGTATATCTCGTAGTGGTTCGCCGTTGAGCGCGATATCGCGAAGGAGCAGCGACTGAAGACCTGTAAGTCCAGCCAAGCAGGCAATACCTCTGTCAGTTACGTGAACACCCTCCACCGACAACTGTTTAAGTGTAGTAATATTGCCAATGTGTCCGAGCATCTCGTCGTCGATACCCCTGCCCCAGAGACTGAGCCTTGTGAGATGCGGCAACTCAGTTAAGCGATCGATTAAGTGGTAATCGATTTTGGAGTGTATGCAGAGTTCAATATCTTCGACCGTGTTAAGTTCAATGACGGCTCGAATTGCGGAGCTATACCAATTCATCCCTGAAATAATGGAGTGGCGCTCTGGAGTACCGATAATCGCTTTGGTCACGTGGCGCGTTCCGCAAAATCCAAAAAGTTTCTCCCACCAATACGCTTGTCTACCCTCGATCACCCAGCTGAGGTGCTCCGAGCCAATATGATCACAATCAATCACGTCCTCATTCATCACGTCCAGTGCGACGGCCTCTACCAAGTTTATCTCGTGGAATAGGTTGCGAATAACATACGACTGGCGGTGCGCACGCACCCAGTTCGTCCTGATTGCAAGTGCTAGCCCCAGGGAAGAACAAAGGAAGAACAAAGGGGTCAGAACTATTTAATAACTCGTTCTGACCCCTTTATTCCTCCCGCTGTGCGCACGCTAAAGCCTGTCGGTGAGCCACACTTCTATTTGAAGGAGTTCGGTAACATCTTGCTATCGCAGCACGAAATATGTGAGATGAATGTAAGTCGCAACTTCGACTTCGGACCGAAAGATTGGGCTGAGCTTGTGGCCGCAAACGGGGACCTCACGACGATAGGGTTTACACCTAACCCGCGAAAGGTGCCTTTTTTCGACGATGCAGTGGCGGCGACCCGGCGCGATAGGGTGCGAGTGAGCTTAATCAATCCCTAAGTTCGAGTTTCGCACTTTGTGCTGGCAGGATTGACCAATAAAACAACGATACCGTCCCAGGGGCCAAATCCAGACACCCACAGTTTGGCCCGGTTGGTGGTGAGGGCACCCAGCAGCCGTAACAAGAAACCCGTCTGACGGTAAAGAAGCGGCCGCCCGAGTTTGGCCGGCAGAAAAATGGGTGTCTGAGTTTGGGGTGTATGAGTTTGGATCGTCTGAGTTTGGATCACGATTGCCCCGCTTCGCACGGCATTACCGGCCGTGACTGCCATCGAGACCTCGGCGCCGTTGATCGCCGAGGGTTTTTTTGCGCATTTTGCGCTCTGCGCGGTCCGCCGCGCCGTGCATAATAGCGCTATCGGCTGTTGCGCGAAATCTCGCGCACCGCCCTGGTGCTGGCGTTGTCTCCAAGGGTCGAACGAAAAATAACTTCCGGTTTTTCCCGACCCTCACCCTACCCTCTTCCTGGACGGAGAGGGGTTGCGAGCGGAAGTTATTTTTCGTTTGCGCCAAGCGTCCCTCGTTACTCGATTTCCGCCATGGATTGCCGACCCTCCACTTTGGCCGACCGCCTTGCCGCCGGGCCGACTCATGTTGCGCCAGGAGTCTGCCATGTCGGTCGCTGATTCGCAGGGCATCGCGGAGCGCACGCCCTCTTTCGCCGGAGTGTTTCCGCTGCCGCTGTCGACGTTCGAGTTCTTCATGTTTGCCGATACGCGCAGCGACTATCCGATGATGTGCGATCTGGAATTGCACTTCGAGGGATGCATCGATCGCTCCGCGTTCGACGCCGGATTGGCGCTGGCCATGGCCCGCAACCCGTTGTTTCGCGCACTGGTCGCCGGCGACGACCGCGGCCCGCTGATCTGGGAACTGACCGATCGCGTGCCGCAGGTGGACTGGGCGCCGCTGGGAACTCCGTTGGGCAGCCGCTACGACGAGTTTGTCGACCTGCGCACGGACATCGGCTTGCGAATTTGGGTCGCGCGGGGCTCGATCGCTCGACCGTGTTGTTGCACTTTCATCATGCCTGCGCCGACGGCATGGGAGGAATCGCGTTCATCGAAGATTTTCTCGTCGGCTATGCGGCGACATTTTCAGGGCCAGCGGCAGTCGCGCCTCGCCCGCTCGATCCGCGGCGGCTTGCGCGGCGAGAGGATTTTGGCATCGACGAGCGCACGCGGTACCGCAAAGTGGCGGACTGGATGATCGGCACCCGCGAGTCACTCCAGTTTCTGCTGCAATCGCCGCAACCGCTGGCGCCGGCCAGGCAGCCGTTGGCTGGGGCCAGACAACCGCCGGCCGGCGAGCCGCTCGTGTCCGACGTCGGGCACCTCTCGCAAACTTGTCCCGAGGACGTCGCTGTCGCCCTGCGCCGGGCGGCGGCCGATGCGGGCGCGACGCTGAACGACCTGCTGTTGAGGGATTTGTTTCTGACGGTTCGATCCTGGCAAGCCGCAGCGGGGGCGGAGCCCGGCCGCAAGCGACTGCGGATCCTGATGCCGCAAAACTTGCGCACGCGCGACGACCGTGGCCTGCCGGCCGCCAACGTCATGAGCTTCGCCTTCTTGACGCGCCGGGCCGACCAGTGGCGCAGCCCCGGCGCTTGCTGGACTCGATTCGCGAGGAGACCGAGGCCATCCGGCGGTATCGGCTATCGCTGTATTTTCTGGGATCGCTAGCGTCCGCGCGGGCTTATGGAGTGCTGGGCCGGGTGCTGCGCCGGCCGTTTTGTTTCGCGACCGCGGTCCTGACGAACTTGGGCGACCCCACGCGCCGCTTCGTGGCAAAATTGCCGCGCTGCGCCAGCGGTCTGGTAGTGGGCAATCTGGTGTTTGGGCGAATGACCGGCGGTCCGCCGCTGCGGCCCCTGACGCGCGCCGCTTTTTCGATTCACAACGGCGTGCGAACGTTTACGATCAGCTTGAAGTCCGATCCTCGATACTACTCTCGGCTTGACACCCAGCGGTTGCTGAATGAGTATGTGAATCAGCTTTGCGCAAGCGCCGGGGCGGCGCCCGGTCCCCCAGCCGCAAACGTGCCTCACAAATCGTGACGAAGCGCAATAATTCCTGGATCGCTTGTTGCCCGATCGGCAACCTCGGTCCGCGCGTCGCGGCGAAAATGGAACTTCCATGCATCCGATCCTCGATCGCCATCAACCCGCAGGCGAGTTCCCGGCCCTGATCGATCGCGCGGGGTGCCGAGCATGATTTCCTGGAGGCATGCGTTTGACGAATTGCGGCGGCGGCGCGGGCGATCGCTGCTGAGCCTGTTGAGCGTGGCGGTTGCGGTCGGAGCGATCGTGGCCGTGGCGGCCGCGGTGCAAACCACCCGCTCGGCCTACCAGCAGGTCTTTCAGGCCCTGGCCGGCAACGCCGATTTGGAGGTGGTTGCCAGCGGCCGCGCACGCTTCCAGCAGAGCGTGGCCGATTTGTTGCGGCCGCTCCCTGGCGTACGCACGGTCACACCCGTGTTTCACCAGCCCGCGATCGTGTACTGCCAGGGTCGGAAGCTCAAAGTGCTGGCCGCGGGCGTTGTGGTCGACGACCCGCAGTCGCTGTCGGGCTTCCGCTTGAGCGATGGCCGCTGGCCCACCGCCGGCGGCGAGGTGGTGCTGGACGTCGGCCTGGCCGAAAGTTTGGGAGTTCACGTCGGCGACGAGGTCAAGTTGCTGACCGCGCTAGGCATTCGCCCGCGGCCGCAAACGGTGTGCGGGCTGGTGCGGACCGAGAGCGCGATCCGATTGTTGGAGGGGGGCATGCTGCTGGCCCCTCTCGATCGCTTGCAGCGCTTGTATCGCTCGACCGGAGAAGTGGATGCCCTGCACGTATCGTTGGCGGCGGGCCATTCCGCCGAGCAGGTGATCGCCGCCGCCGGCAAGGTCTTGCCCGATCAGATTCGCGCGCGCGTGCCCTCGGCGCGCAGCGGGCTGGCCGAAGAGACGCTGCTGATGACCGAAGTCAGCCTGATGCTGGCCACCGGCCTGGCACTGACCACGGCGCTGTTCATTGCGCTGAGCATGTTTTTGATGAACGTCGCCGAGCGGCGTTGAACAGTTGTCGATCCTGCGGGCGATCGGGGCGACTCGCCGGCAGGTTATCGCGGCGGTGTGCCGCGAGGCGATCGTGCTGGGCGCGCTGGGCACGGCGCTGGGGATTCCTTGCGGAATCTTCGGCGGCAAGCTGCTGGCCCAAGCCATGGCAGGCATGCTCGAAATCCAACTCCCCCAGTCCTCGAGTCTGTCCTGGGCCCTGGGTCTGGGGGCCGTGCTGGGCCCCGCGATCTGCTTGCTGGGGGCCTGGTATCCGGCGCGCCAGGCCAGCCGCGTTTCGCCGCTGGAGGGCATGCGACCGGTGGTTACGCTGCACGCCCGGCAAAGCCACCGCGCCACCACGATTGCCGGGCTGTTGGGCTGCGCGATAGCGACCGGGCTGTGTATCGCGTGCGTGCGGGGAGTGGCGTCGATCAACGTGGCCGTTTGCACCGTCATCTTGAGCCTGGTCTCGCTGATGCTGCTGTGGCCGCTGATTCTCGCGCCGGCGGTCAAGCTCTTGGCGGGTCCTACTCGGCGCTTGTCGGGCGTCGAGGGAGAAATGTCCGAGCGGCTGGTGCTGCGCCATGCCGGCCGCAGTTCGCTGACCATCGGCGTGCTGTACATCGCCGTCGCGGCTGTCGTGGGCTTGGGCAATTCGGTTTCGAACGTGATCGACGACATCCGCGTCTGGTACGAACAGATGCTGACCGCCGACTTTTTGGTGCGCTCCATGATGCCCGACGCCACCGGACAGGACGCCGCCACGCTGAACCAATCGTTCGGCGCCCAGATCGCGGCGGTGCCTGGCGTGGCCTGGGTCGATTCCGTGCGGTCGCTGCGCGTCGAGGCGGGCGGGCAGGACGCGATCCTGATCGCCCGTGGATTCGGAAGATATCTGCATGCGCCGGCGGCCCAGGATCAGACCGGCGGCGATCCGGATGTGATGGCGATGCAGCGCGGCGAGGTGGTGATCGGTTCGGTGCTGGCACAGCGGGCCGCGGTCAGGGCAGGGGATCAACTGCGGGTCGAACTGGGTACCGCCAGCCACTCGTTTCGCGTCGCGGCGGTGGCCAGCGAGTATGCGTCCGGTGGTTCGACGATTTACGTTGATCGCAAGGTCGCCGAGCAGTTCTTTCCGATTTCCGGGGTCGACGCCTATTTGATCAAGGCCGACCGGCCGATGCCGCCGGCACTCGAAGGTCAATTGAAGTCGTTGGCCAAAGAGCAGGACGCGCTGCTGCAATCGTTCAACGAGTTGCTCGAGCTGATCAATGCCACCGTGATGAGCGTCACCGGCGGATTGTGGATGCTGCTGGCCTTGATCTTGCTCGTCGGGGCATTGGGCATCATCAATACCTTGACCATGAACGTGCTGGAGCAGACCCGCGAGTTGGGTATGTTGCGGGCCATCGGCATGCGGCGCGGCCAGATCGTGCGCACCGTGCTGGGGCAGGCCGCCTGCATGGGGCTGCTGGGCGTGCTCTCGGGAGCTCTTTCCGGATTGGTGCTGGCCCGGATGATCAATCTCTGCTTGGGTTCGCTGTTCGGTCATCCCGTCAGCTTTGCCGTGCGCCCGCAGGTCACCGGATCGTTGCTGATCGCGGTGCTGGTCGTGGTCATGCTGGCGGCGTTGTTTCCGGCGCGCCGCGCCGCGCGCGCCAACCCCGTCGAAGCCATGCGGCAGACATGATGAAACAGCAGATGCGTAGTGCGATGGCGGACAAGCCGCAAGATCGGCGCAATGCGATCCTGACCGGCGCCGGCGCTGGGCTGGGACTGCGCACTGGCCCTGCGGCTGGCGCAAGACGGCTGGAACCTGGTGCTCACCGATGTCAACCTCGCCGCCTGCGCCGAGACGGCCGCGCTGGCCGCGGCCGCCGGCGGAACGGCTCGTAGCGAACCGCTCGACGTGACGCAACCCGACGCCTGGAGCCAGCTCGTCGCACGGCTCGAGCAGGAGTTCTCGCGGCTCGACCTGCTGATCAACAACGCCGGCGTGGCGGCCAGCGGCGAAGTCGGGGTCTGCCCGCTGGAAGATTGGCGCTGGCTGATGGACATTAATTTGTTCGGACCGATTTACGGCTGCCACGCCTGCCGCGACTGGCTGACTCGTTCGCCCGGCAGTCATGTGGTCAATGTCGCCTCGGCGGCCGCTTTTACCACGGTTCCGGGCCTGGCCGCCTACAACGTGAGCAAAGCCGGCGTGCTCGCGCTGTCGGAAACGCTGTACGCGGAATTGTACCGCCACGGCGTGGGCGTGACCGTCGCCTGTCCCGGCTACTTTCCCTCAACGATTGTCGCCACCGGTCGCTTTCACGAGCCCGCGCATCGCACCATCGGCGAAACCGGCATGCGGCGTGCCGAGTTGTCGGCCGACGATGTCGCCGACAGCATCGTGCAAGCCGTCTACCGGCGAAAGCTGTACCTGGTGACGCCGCGGGATGAGCGCTTGCGGCGACTCCTGCGGCGGCTGCTGCCGACCACGATGCTCAATCAGGCGGCACGCGCCTACGCCGCGCGGTTTAGCAACCCGTAAATCAGGCCTTGCGAGCGACGATAAACACGCGTCGCATGTGCGACAGCCTGGGCAGCTCGACTTTGGCGAATTGAAACCACACGCCGGCGGCGGCTGCGCCCATTTCTTTGATCAGGGTCTCCTGATTGGCCAGCACCTGCTCGTGCACGCTGCGCTGCCGCTGCTCCCAGTGGGGCGTCACGTCGTAGGCTTCGATCTGAAAGCCGGCGTCCTCGAGCATCGGCCGGTAGTCCTTGACACCGCCGGCAATATCCATTTCCCAGGTGGTCAGGGCGAACCGCCGCTCCGGTTTTGAGAATGCGGGCGGTCTCGCGGACGGAGCCGGTTTTGTCCGCCACGAGAAACAGCGAGTCGATGCTGATCGCGCCGTCGAAACGGGCCGCGGCGAGTCCGGTGTCCGAAAAATCTCCCACGCGAAACTCGGCCCTGCCGGCCAATCCGAAATCCGCGATCCGGGCGCGCGCTTCTCCACCGCCACCTCCGCCAGATCCACGCCGACCAGGTTAGCGCCGGTCTCGCGCGCACCCACAACCCCGTACCGCCCCGCCCGCACGCCAGGTCGACCAGCGTATCGCCCGCCGACAGGTGCAGATGCGTGACCAGGCTATGCAAATCGTTCAGGGTCAGGAAGCTGCAAGGGTCGACCTCCTCGGCGTACTGATCGCCGAACACGTTGCGCCAAATTCCGCGAAACGTCGGGCTGCGCGTCTGTCCTTCGTACAGGTCGTTGAAGGCGTCTTTCAGCCGCCACCGTCCGAGAATGCTGTACCAGAACAGCGATGCGACAACTGACTTGAACCAATGTGCCAAACTAACCATGCAAACTCTCCAGCGATGAGGTTGGTAAACTAGTATAGATAGGGGCGCGTGCGCCAACAACGCACGCGCGCCCAGCGCCGTAGCGACTTTTGCCCGATAAATGCGGCCAATCCGTGCTTCGCACGCCGCCCGCATCGTGATTAGAATAACCCTTCCGGAATCCCCCGCGCAGAATCGTCCGTAGGATCGTTACAGACCGAACCTCGCGCCCGTAATCCAACGAAAACTCCTTCGGCGAAATCACCGCCATGTCCACCAAGCATCTGTCTTTGTCGATGGTGCGTGTCGAGCGCAATGCCGGCGTGGCCACGCTCACGTTGGATCGCCCCGAGCAACTCAATGCCGTCAGTCCGGTGCTCGTACAACAATTGCAATGGGCCTTCGACGAAGTGAGTTCGGACGAGCAGGTCGAAGGCATCGTGATCGCCGGCGCGGGAAAGGTTTTCACCGTCGGGGCCGACATCCATTTCATCGTGCGCAATCTCGCGGCCGGCGACTTCGAGCGGATCATGGCGGTCACCTATGCCGCGCACGCGCTGTTCGACTCGATCGCCAGTTGTCCCAAGCCGGTGATCGCGCGGGTCCATGCCGCGGCCTTTGGGGCGGGGGTCGAGATGGCCTTGGCCTGCCATCGCATCGTGGCGGCGCCGCAAGCCAGCTTTTGCTTGCCGGAGGTGGGACTGGGAATCTTTCCGTGCCTGGGCGGAACGCAGCGCTCCGCCCGAACCGTCGGACCGGGGCTGGCCAAGTGGTTCATCTACACCGGCAAGACCCTGACCGCGGGGGACGCGCTGAAAATCGGCTTCGCGGACGATGTGGTTCCGCTGGACCAACTCGACGAGGCCTGTCGCCGTCATGCGCTGGGCACGTTGCCCAGCCAGCGGCCCACGGCGCTACCGCCGCAATTTGCCCGGCTGGCGGAGTTCTTCGACCGCCAGCGGGCCGACGATCTGCCGCCGGCACCGCCGATACGGGGGGTGATCCGGCGCTGGCTCGCGCCATGAAGTCGGTTGCGGCCAAGGCGCCCGTGGCCTTGCGTTTCGTCGAGCAGCTGATCAACGAGGGCACGCCCCTTCCACTGGCCGAAGGACTCCAAATGGAGATCGACCGCGTCCGCGAGATCTACCGCACGGCCGACGCCCATCGAGGGTTGGTGTATCGAACGCGCAAGCAGATCGGCGCCCGGAGTTCGAGGGTAAATAGCCCGCTCGTCACAGCCGCGGCAGCGATTCCACCACGTCGAACTCGCGCTGCGGGTGAACGGCCAGGCGGGCGGCGGCCACGGTCGGATCGTGCGTCAGCAGCACCCACGAGTTTTGCTCCGCGGCCTGGCTCAATAGCTTCGGCTTGACCCGCCGGGTTTTGACCACGTGGGTGTCGTAAGCCAGGCACCACGAACGGCGGCAAATGATGAACCGTAGGGCAAACGTCCCCCACCCAGATCGCCGCCTCGCCCCCCGACTCGACGACCAGCGCCAGGTGGCCGCGGGTGTGGCCGCCGGTGTGCAGGCTCCGCAAACCGGGCACGATGGTCGAATTGCCCGAGATGAATTCCAGCTTCTCGGCCGCTGCCAGGGCCTGGAGATTGTTCTGGGGATAGGCCCGCTCCAGTTCGGGAAGCCGGCCCGTGGCGTCTTCCCATTCGATTTGGCCGATCACGTGCCGGGCATGGGGAAACGTCAGCCCGAGTTGGCGCCGGTGGTCGTACGCGCGAAGCGCCGCCGGCGTGGTCGAAATGCAAATGGCTGAACACGACCGTATCGACTTGCTCGGGCGAAACGCCCAAGGCAGCCAGACTGCCCAGCAGCGGCTCGCCCTCTTCCAACTCGTAGAATAGTCGATCGAGCCGATCGTGTTTTCCGCCGTAGCCGGTGTCGATCAAGACCGTATGGCTGCCGTCGCGGGCAAGCAGGCAGCTATTGCGCAGCCGCAGGCGGTTATGCGCGTCGGCGGGGGTCAGCTTTTCCCACAGCACCTTGGGCACGACGCCGTACACGACGCCCCCGTCCAGCGAGAGCGCGCCGCCGTCGACCGTATCGAGTTGCCAGTTGCCCAGGTTCACAAGCGTGTGTTTCCGTTTACCGCCGATCCGCGTTGGCGCCGCAAGCGCTGCCGGCCGAAATCGGTCAAGGGAGCAGGCTGCGAAGAATCTTTCCGTGCTCGAACGAGGCAGCGCGTCCATCAGTATGATCGGAGCGGGACGCTTGTAATACACGAGATGTTTCTCGCAATGGGCTTTGATCTGGGCAATGTTGATGCCTTCGCCGGCCACGGCCGCCCGCACGTGTTGCGCTCCGGCCCGCGTTTTTCCGGCGTAGACCTTGACTTCGGTGACTCCCGGCAGCGTGGTGATCACTTCTTCGACTTCGCTGGGCAGGACTTTCATGCCCGAGACGTTGATCACCTCCGCCTGGCGGCCGCGCAGATTCAAAAATCCGCGCTCGTCGATCCAGCCCAAATCGCCGGTGTTGAACCAACCGTCGACCAGCGCCGAGGTGTCGAGCCGTTCGTCGACCAGATAGCCCGACATGACCGACGGCGATCGCACGTGTACCAAACCGAGCCCGCCGTCGAACTGCGATCCATCTTCGGCCGGGCGAATTTCCAGCGAGACATGCGCAAAAGGCGGCCCCACACAGCCGCGGCTGGCGGCCGGCTCGTCGCCGCGGGCGACCGCAATGGCTCCGGTTTCGGTGGCCCCGTACAGCGGGCGGGGCGCGAGCCGGCTATCTTCTGAAAGTTCTTGGCGGTTCGCTCGGAGATCGGCGCCCCACCGGTGAAGATGCGTCGCTGGGGATCGTGCAGCCGGTCGCCGGCGCCGAACAGCAGGCTATCCAGGATGGCCCCGACGGCGGGCAGAATGGTGATGCCGTATTCCTGGCAGGCCTGAAAAACCAGCTTGGCGTTGAAGCGCCGCAGCGTCACCACGTCGGCGCCGGTCAGGATCGGCGTGATGACGTACCAGCCGTGTCCGAACGCATGACTCATCGGCGCGAGCGCAACAGCCGATCGTGCTGATCGATGCCGATGGTTTCGACGTAGGTCCGCGCCTCGGCGATGGCCCGCGCGGCGGGTCGCACCGCGACTTTGGGCTCTCCGGTGGTGCCCGACGTCGGATGCAGCGGCACCCCGGCCAGCGGCAGATAAACTCCGTCGGCCGGCTGATGACGGTCGCCGAAGTCGGCCCATAGCATTCGCACCCAATTGCCGCCGTCGAAAGTGTTGACCTTGCAGCCCGCTTCCGCCAGCGCGGCCTCGTCCGGCGAGTCGGTGGCGATAAATCGGATGTGAAACCGCCGGGCAACTGCGCTGCAGTTCGGCCGGCGGTGTTTCCCAGTGAATAAGCACCGGCGAGCCGCCGCGCATGAGGATCGCCGCCCAGGCGGCAATGAACAAGGGACTGTTGCCGATGGCTAGCAGGACGCGATCGGCTGCTTGCAGACCGGCCTCCTGCATTTTGTGCGACAGCGTCCAGCGCGCGTCGGCCAACGCTTGCGGAGGAACGACCAGCGCGTTGTTCAGGTCGACGATCAGACCGTGATAGTCCTCGACCGCCGAAAGGATCGGATCCGGGCTGAAGTCCGTGGGCAGCTCGCCGATTTCCATGCTGATCCACTCTGTAAGCGGCCCGCCGATCGAATTGCTAAAGCGTCGAAGGTAACGCAGAATCCGCGATCGACGCAAGGCGTCTCAAGCAACGGCCGCCCCAAGTGCGGTGCGGCGCCGCGATTCAGCCGGGCTGGCTTTCGGATTTTCAGTGGGACAGGATCGTTCGATCCCGAATCATGTCGGCAATCGCCTCGATGTCGCCGGACAACTGCCGATCTCGGTCCAAGGGGGGCACGACTTGCCGAATTCGATCGTAAACGGCCTCGATCTTGGGAGC
Organism: uncultured Planctomycetaceae bacterium; assembly: GCA_963793635.1. GTDB lineage: Bacteria > Planctomycetota > Planctomycetia > Pirellulales > PALSA-1355 > CAWCAX01. The sequence continues at coordinate 700,771 of CAWCAX010000002.1, read as the reverse complement.
CGGCTTCCGGGGCCGCAGCAGGTACAGGGCCTGCGCAGCGGTCATCAATTCGATCGCCAGCACGCGCCGCACGTTGTCCACGATCCGCATTGCTTTCATGCCCGCGATCGGTCCCATCGAGACGTGATCTTCCTGCAGCAGGTTGGTGGGAATCGAATCCACGCTGGCGGGGAAGCATTGTGATTTCGAGTCGCTGACCAGGGCCGCCGCTGTGACCTGGGCCATCATGAACCCGGAGTGCACGCCGCCGTCGTTGACGAGAAACATCGGCAGGTGTCCGCGCGGAGCGCGCATCGCCTGGCTGATGCGGTGCTCGGCGATATTGGACAACGTGGTCAGGGCCGAAGCCAGCCGATCGCAGACGCGAGCCGGATAAATCGCGTGGAAATTGCCGCAGTTGGCCACCATCATTTCTTCCGGGAAAAGCAGGGGATTGTCGGCCGCGGCGTTGATCTCGCGCTCCAGCACGGCCTCGCTCGCCTGCACCTCTTCCCACACCGCCCCGTTGACTTGCGGCACGCACCGCAGTGAGTACGGGTCCTGCACCCAATGCCGGTCGGCGTGCATCGCGGAAAGCTCCGAACTGCGGCCCAGCCAGCCCGCTACCTGCCGCCCGCATTCGATCGTGCCCGGGTGACCGTGGGCATGCAGCACTTCCTCGGTGAATGGCAGCCGTGAGCCCCCCAGCGCCTCGATGGTCATGGCGGCTGCCAGATTGGCCACTTCGACCAGATATCGACCCTCGTACCAGACCTTCAAAGCCAAGGCGGTGGTCAGCATCGTTCCATTGACCAGGCTCAAGCCTTCTTTGGCACCCAGCACCACCGGTTGCAGTCCGACACGCTTGAGCGCCTCGGCAGCCGGCAACTCGACGAATTGACCGTCGTGGGGCATCGTGCAGCGGCCCTCGCCCAAAATGACCTGCACTGCGTGCGCGGCCGGGGCCAGGTCGCCCGATGCTCCGACACTTCCCTGCGACGGAACGCAACCCAAAATGCCGGCCTCGAGCATCCGGCCAATCGACCGCATGGTCTCCAAACGCACTCCGCTATGACCCCGGCAAATCGTGTTCAGGTCGATCAGCCACATGGCCATGACCAGGTTGCGGGGGAGCGGTTCTCCCACCCCGCAACAGTGGGAGCGCACAATGTTGTATTGCAATTCGACCAGATTGCTCGGATCAATCACGATGTCGGCAAACTGGCCGAAGCCCGTGTTGATCCCATAAACGGGCTCCTCCGCGTCAATCAGTTTGTCGAGCAATTCGCTTGCTCGACGAATGCGATCCACGGAGTAGCGAGAATAGTTCACCTTCAACCGCTGCTTGGGATCCATCGCACCGCGCATGCATTCCCAAAGGATCGTTGGCGTGATCGACCGTGGGTCGAGCGTGATCGAAGTGCCGCTCGTCGCATAATGCCCGTTGGTCTGCGTAACGGGCTCTACGGAAGTGTCGCGTAGCATTTAGGGTCTCATCCGGCTAAAGACGTATGCCCCTGGCGCACAGTAGGCATTTTCTAGACTACCCAACTTTTTCAGTCTTTGTAATGGTAAATACCTGTCCAGTGTACCTATTCCACAGATGAAAGCTAGCAATAATGGTCATTCGAAATCCGATTCTATCGCCTATACCAGTAATGAGTTACGTTTTTGCTGGCACGCCCAACAGGAGCCGCTCGAACTGGCCGTCGTCGAACAGAATCTCGCGTTCGGGCAATCCGGCGCCGAGTTCTCGCTTTAAATGCTCGACTCCCTCGACGGGCGGCAGGAACTGCATTTTGAGCACGCCACGCGTACCCACTGCGCTGTCGGGAAGCATCGCCATACCCACTTCGTCCCAAGACTGCCACTCCATACAGGTCGTGGCGCACTGGGGGCGCTGGGTGCGATACCAGGCACACAGCTTTGCTAGCATGTCGTTGGCTGCCGCGTAGTCGCTCAGGCCGTTGCCGCCAAAACGACCGCTGATCGATCCAAAACCGACGAACCAGCGCAATGGATCATCGCGGGTCAGCTGCATCAAAGCCAACGCGCCGGCGACTTTGGCATCGATCGTCGCAGCCAGCGCGGCCGGACGCAGCGTTTCAAAGCGACTGGTTCGCGCATAACCGGCACCATGCACGATTCCCACGATCGGTCCTGCGTCTGGCGGATCTGTTCGAGCAGGGCCGCCAGCAGGGAACGGTTGGAGACGTCGCAGGAGTGGTAAGTCACTTGCAATCCGTGCTGCCGCATCCGCGAGATTCTTGTGGATCTCGATGTCGTTCTTGACGCGATCCCACTCCTTTTCCGGCGACTTGCGCTCGGCGATGGCTTGCCGGACGATGGCTTGCTTGATTTTCTTGAGTTCCTCGGGCGAGCTGTTGCGCCATGCGGCGTTCTCGCTGGGGGCGGCTGCGCCCCAGGAGATGAAGATTCAGACCGAACTGGCGTCCCAACGCCAGGGCGACTTCGGCCGTAATGCCCCGCGCCCCCCGTGATAAGCCAGGTGTCGCCGCGCTGGAGCGGATAGCGCGCCACCGATTCGACTTCCCGTTCGACGATGCGCAGCAGCCGGCGTCGGCCGGCCGCGAGCGCAACTTCCACCTCGGGCTGCTGGCAGGCCAATTCGCCGAGCAAACCATCGACCACAGCACTGGCCGAGTCGGTTGCGCAAAGTCGCAGACCTTGACAGTCGCCGGTCGTCCGTGGCGAGTCAGTTCGACGTGGACCGACTTGAGCAGTCCGGCGATCCAACCTCCCTCGGGGGCAACCACTGTTTCGGCCACGCCGAAGTCCCCGCCCAGCGAGGTTGCGGCGGCAATTGTCACCCGGCCTTCGACACGGTCTTTCGTCAGCCGCGTGCCCCACTTCTGCAAGACCAGCGAGGGGAGCTCGACCCCCAACGCCCGGCGAATCTGCCACATCTCGGGATCGAGCAGGTTCTCGCCACCCGGGTCCAGAGCCGTGAGGATGAACACGTGGCGCAGCGCGGGCTTGGCCGGCAATTGATCGACCATCGCGAGCACCGCTTCCGCTCCGCTGCCACTCGACAGGTGGTACACCGTGGCGCCGCCGGCTTCGAGCCGCTCCCGCAATAGTTCGGCCGCGGGATTGTTGCCCAAAAGCAGCACCGCTCCGCTCGCCTGAAACCGCTCGAGCGGACCGGCTGGCCACGGAGCGTCGACGACTTCCAGTTTCGCGCGGCGTGCCACGCCGTTCTCGATGCCCGGTTTGGCGTCACCGTTGGTTTGGGCGACCGCGGCGTTGCCCTGCAGAAACTGCGCGACCTGCCGCATCGTCCGCAGACCCTGCGGCGGCCGCTGGGCCGGCTGGCCAAAATGCTGTTGTAACTGGCCGATCACGCCGGCGGTCTCTTCGGCCTGGATATCGAGGTCCGATTGAAGATCGGCGTCGAGTGCCAGCACTTCCGGGGGATAGCCCGTCAGGTCCGCCAGCTCGCGGATCAGATTGGCGGCGACGGAAGCCGAATCGATTTGTGGCGCGGAATCCGCAGTCGGCAACTCGGGGACATCCAGCGGCCGGCGATCCGCGACCGCCGGCGATTCGGCAAGCGGATTCAGGCGTTTGCCTTGGGGGGCCTGCTCGATGAGGGCACAATAGGCCAGCCCATTGCCGTGGGAAACCACCGCCGCGATCGCGGGGCGACCGTCCGGCCCGGCATCGAGCGGCGATTGCGGCCCGCAGCATTCCACGACGCTGTGGCGGCGCGACGCCGCCACGAATGGCGTTTTAAGGTCGGCAGCGCCCGGCACGCAGCCCTCGCGCAGTGCAAGGATCGCCGCCAAGAGCGAGGCCATGCCAGATGCTCCGCCCATGTGCCCAAACTGCCCGACCACCGATCGCAGCGGCAAGGGAGCAGTGCGATGCCCGGACGCCGACCGGTCGCCAATGGCCCAATCGCCAATGGCCCAATCGCCAATGGCCCAGTCGCCAATGGTACTGAACAGTCGCTGGTCGATTTCCGCCGCGCCGCACGCATCGCAAACCAGCAGTGCCAGATCGCGCGCGTGGACGCCGGCCCGCTGGCAACAGCGATCGATCGCCGGGCCAAGAGCATCCCCCGATTCGTCATGTGCGGCCGTTACGCCGCGCCAAACCGCCTGAATCGGATCGCCGTCTCGGCGCGCGTTGCTCAAGCGCTTCAAGAGCAGGACACCAGCCCCTTCGGCGACCTGATATCCGGTGCCGTTGCGGTCAAACGGTTGCGAGGGGGCCGCCGAGCGGCCGGGCGGCATTGTCCGCCGCACGTCGGCCGCGCCGACGGCGTTCAGATTACGCTGAGCGGCAGCACAAATCATCAGGTCGCAATCGGCCGAGAGCAGCCGATCGACGGCCGCGCCGAGCGCCGCCAAGGCCGAGGTGGTGCCGCTATCGACTGCGGCAGCGCCCCCCATCAGGTCCCAGGTCTTGGCGATCCGCACCGCCAATGAACTGGCGCTATAGCTGCCGGAGTTGTCGAGCAGGACCGGCCACCGGGCGTGCCAGGCCTCGTCGAAGGCGTGAATGATTTCCGCTGCCCGGCCGGGCAGCACACCTCGCTCTGCGAGCAATTCACGGAGGAGGGCTTGCGTATGCGGCAATCGCAAGGCCAGTTGCAGCCGAACGTCGAAGTCGCCGGCGTACTGGGTGCCTACGATCACTCCGGTCCTGCGCCGGTCGAACGTTTGGCGATCGTAACCGGCCTCGCGCAGCGCCTGGTCGGCCGCATCGAGCACCATGAACTGCAGCGGGTCTGCCAGTTCGATTTCACGCGGCGGAATTCGATGCCGCTGCCAATCGTAATGAAAACCTTCGACGCGCGGGCCGGGCTTCGCGTGGCGCTGGGCCGTGAGCCGATTCCAAAGGGCTGCCGCGTCGTGCGCGCCGGGAAAGACACATCCCAAACCGATGATCGCCACCGCGTCGTCGTCCGTCTTGCGTGCGGCAATCATCCGCGCGGCCGACTCGATGGGTGGTTGAAAAAGGGGACTGGCTCCGAGCGACGCTTTGGCGCTGTCGGCGGACTCGGGATGCCGCTCGGTGCCTGTCCCCTTTTTCAATGCGCCGCAAACCGGGGACGCATCGAACGCATCGAGCACCACGTGGACATTCAACCCGCCGATTCCAAAGGCGCGTCACTGCGGCCCGGCGCGGCTTGCCCGGGGCGGTGGCAGGCCAAGGGGTTGTTTCCCGCGGCACGTAAAGCGGCACCTGCTCCCAGTTGACCTTGGGATTGAGGTCGTCCAGGTGAATGGCCTTGGGGATCTGACGATGCTCGAGGCACAACACGGTCTTGACGATGCCCACCAGGCCGGCCGCTTCCAAAGTATGTCCGATGTTGGCCTTCACGCTGGCGATCGGAATTTTTCGGGCCGGCCGAAGGTCCCCAAAAACCTCGCTGAGCGAGGCGATTTCCGTGGCGTCGCCGAGTTGGGTTGCCGTGGCGTGGGCTTCCAGGTACTGAACGTCCGCCAGGTCGACGCCAGGTCCATATGCGCGGCGGATGGCCGCGGTTTGACCCTCGGACCGCGGCGCCCACAGGCTGCGGCCGCGTCCATCGCTGGAAACTCCCAAGCCGCGGATCACGGCCCGGATCGGGTCGCCCTGGGCGAGCGCCGCGTCCAAAGTCTTGACGACCAGCGCCACGCTGGCCTCGCCCACGATCAAACCGTCAGCCCGCTCATCGAAGGGACGCGACTCGTCGGCGCTCAGCGACCGGGCCTGTGAGAACAGAACCAGCCAATCGCGGCTGCAGACCGAGGAGCCGCCGACCAGGGCCATCTCGACCTGCCCGCGCTCGAGGGCCCGCGCGGCCAGCAGCAGGGCCTCGAGCGACGAAGCGCAAGCCGCGTTGACCGCCATGAAGGGCCCGCTCAGTCCGAAGGCCTTGGAAATCAGCCCGGCCGCCATGTGAGACGCCGGATCGTAATCTTTGTCCAGGCAATCCGCGTATTGGCTGCCAGCGCGGGCCGCGAGTTGCCGGCAAAGCGACTCGCGCACCGGCCGATCCAACTCAGCCAGACCCTCCAGGTCTCGCAGGCAGTCGAGCGAGTCTTCAATCGCCAGGGCGTACTTTCGGTCTCCCTGCCGGTCGCTGCCGATCGTGTGGCCGACATAGACGCCCACGTTGCGCTCGGGCAGGTTCAGCGGATCCAGCCCCGCATTTCGCAAGGCGCCGGCCGCCACCTGGCACAGGACGCGGTGCGTCAGGTCGGCAGCGCGGGCCAGTCGCGGCGAAAGGTCGGGCGGCTGGGCATCGGACGGCATCGCCGATAGGACGGCGCCGCGCTGGGTATGGCTCTTGTTGCGCACGCCAGGCCTGGGGTCGTAGTACAGACTGCGATCCAGCCGATCCGGCGGCAGGTCGGCCGTGGCGCTGCGGCCCTCGATCAGCATGTTCCAAAACGAGTCCAGACCGTCTGCGCCCGGCACGCGGCAAGCCATGCCGATGATCGCCAACGGAGTCTGCTGGTGCTGCTTTTCGAGTGTCACTGGCAACGAAGCCTATGCTGGCGATGGTTGGGCCGCTGGCGGGAATCAAGTGTGAATGGCGGCTCCGCCGTCGACCGTGATCGTGGCCCCTTGGATCATGTCGCTCAGCGGGCTGCACAGGAAGACGACCGTGTTGGCGACGTCTTCGGCCGTCAGCTGGCGCTCGCCGACCATGGTGTGACTCACCTGGGCGGCGAACATCTGTTCGGCATAGGGGATGCGGCGGGTCGAATCGGTGTCGACCAGCCCGGCTTTGACCACGTTGACGTTCACTCCGCGGTCGCCGACCTCCAGGGTCAGGTGGCGGACGATGCTTTCCAGGGCCGCCTTGGACCCGCCGATCAATCCGTACATGGGCAGCGCCATGTGCGAGCCGTGGCTGGAAATGGCGACCACCTTGCCTCGATGCGGCCCGCGCTCCAAGAGCGGCATCGCGGCTTGCACCAGTTGGATCAGCGCCAGCACGTTGGTCTGCATGGCCGCTTCGAAATTGCGGGCCGTAGCCGCCAGCAGGGGCCGAAAGCCGCCGGTGGCGGCGCTGCTCAGCAGGATGTCCAACTGCCCCATTTCTTGGCCGATGAAATCGATCATCGAGCGGACGTCGTCCTCCTCGCTGACATCGCCCTTGACCACGACGGCTGCCGGCCCAAGGCGACGATTTGCTCGGCCACTTCCATGGCCGCGGCTTGGGCGGTCACATAGTTGACCACCACGTCGGCGCCGGCCTCGGCCAGCCGAATGGCGCAGGCCTTGCCGATGCCCCGCGACCCGCCAGTAACCAGCGCCACGCGTCCCGTTAAGTCGATCATAGCCTTTGTCTCCTATACCTAAAGTGGTGTTGCTGTCAGATTTTTACGGTTTCGATTTCGCTGTTCGGTTGTTGCCAGACCGCGTCGCCCACGACCGACACGGGCGCAGCCACGGCCAGCGCGGCAACGTGACCGTCGCAGTCCCAGACGGTGATGCGACAGCGATCACCCAGGTCGATGCCGCGATACGCGCATGCGTAGTTGTCCTCGGCTTCGCGGCGTACCTCGATCTGGCGCGGCAAACGAGTCGGACCGATTCACGGCCTTATAAACGGCTTCCTTGACGGCCCACACGCGGCTTGCCGCCAGAGTGTCCCCGGCCCGCAACTGGTCCCGCTCGCGATCCGTGAACCAGGCGTCCACCAGGCTCTGGGGAAGCGCCGCGCCCTGCACCAAATCGACTCCGACTCCGACTCCAGGAGTGAGGCCTAGGCCCACCAGCACGCCGCCCGGCGTATGCGACATGGACAAGCAGAAATCTGCCGGACGACCGTCGATCGTAACTTCCGGCCGCACGCTGCGGCCCAGCGCGTCGCGCGAACAAATCTCGATGCTCGACGATTGGCAGCCCGGCTCGATCGCGTGCGCACGCACCAGTTGCCGGGCCAATAGCCGGGCCAGCAGCCAGCTTTCGCGGCGCTCGGCATCTCGCCAATGATTCAATTCGGCTTGTTCGGCGGCGCCGAGTTGGACCGGTCGACGGGTTCGCAGATCGGCCAATCGCGCATAACGCCACACGGTGCAAAGTTGCTGCTTCATGCCGCGGGCCCCCGCAGCACGTGACAGCGATAACCGGCGGCCGAAAAAATCACTTCGCCGTCGTCCCCCAACAACGTGAAATCGAACAAGCCGTACGTGCTCTCCAACTCGCGGCAAACGACGTGCACCGTCGTTCGCTCGGCCGGGCGCGGGGGTCGGCCGAAGCGCAACTCGCCCAGGCCCGCGGGCACGGTAAAACCCTGCTGGCCACAAACCCAGGCATAGACACCGCAGGCATACAGGCAGGCGTCGATCGCGGCCGAGGGGGTCCGCCAACCGTCGGCATTGCGCCCGGCGGCCAATTCATTTTGTGCGGGCATCTCGATCTGGCCCACGGCCTGCTGCTGGCAAATGCCCATCCGTTTGAGCAGTCGCAGCGGCGGTCCGTGATAGAGCGGCGCATCGGGCGACGGGTACGCGATCTCGAACCACTCCCGCGGCTGGGGCACTTCTGTGGGCTGGATGCGGCTCGCGCGGTCGGCCAACTCGACGACCGCGGAAAAATGGACCCGATCTTTCTGCACCAGTTGGCCGCGGCGATTGCGAAAATCGCTGGTCAATCGGCACTTCACAGTCGTGCCGGCGGCCTCGGCCGTCACGCGCACGTGCTGCGGCTCGTCGGTATGAAACCGCACGGCGTCGGTAATTTCCACGTCGCGGCAAGCGACGATCGTGCGGTTGCCGGCCAGCAAGCTGGCCGTTTCGACAAACGACTCCAGGGCAATCACCAGCGGCAGCAGCGGGTGGTTGCGCAGGCGATGCTCGCGCAGGAACACGTCGTCGAGCGGATGCAGCCGAATCTCGGCCACCGCCCGGCGGCTCCGCTTGCGACTCGTCTTGGCACTCGACCACCCGCTCGATGAGCGCCGCAGCCGGCTGCCGAATGCCCCCGGGGTGTGGCAAGTCGGAGAGGATCATTTGTTTCGAGTAAAACGTGTCGCTGAACTGCGAGTCGGTGATCAGGATCTCGCTCTCGGGCGCTGCGGCACGAAGTTCGTCGATCAGATGCGCCGCGCCTTCTCCCGGCGGCATCATCTTCATCTTGAAGACCTTGATCGTGTGCTGGCTGACCGGCCGCGTCATCATGCCGACTTCGCCCCAGGGATGCCAATGAAAGCCGACCGCCCGGCACTCGGGGCGCTGTCCGCGGTACCAGCCGATCAGCTTGCAGACCAGGTCGCTGGCCAGCGTGTAGGCCGCGGCATTGGCCGAGCCGAACCGGCCGCTGATTGAACCGAAACCGACGAAGTAGCGGATCGGATCTTGCCGGGTCAGCAGCATCAGGTTCATCGCGGCGTCCACCTTGATGTCGATCAACTCCGAGGCGATCTCCAGCGGAGTCTCGTCGATCGTGAGGGCCGTGCCGTGGATGCCGGCCCCGTGAACGATGCCGGCGATCGGCCCGTCGGCAGCGCGAATCCGCTCGAGCGTTTGCGATAGTTGATCCCAATTGGTGACGTCGCAGGCGTGATACGTGGCCGCCACGCCCAGGGCCTCGAGTTCGCACAGATTGCGGTCGATCTCAAGATCCTTTCGCACGCGGTCCCAATACGTGCCGGGCGAAACCTTGTCGGCCATCGCCTTGCGCATCAGCGAGCGTTTGAGGTCCTGCAATCGGGCCGGGTCGGCGTCGCGCAGCGACGGATCGAGCTGCGGCAGGGGACTCGCCCCCAGAAGGTGAACCTTGAGGCCATCGCGCTGGCCGATCTGTTTCGCGATCGCGGCCGTGATGCCCCGCGCTCCGCCGGTGAAGATCCAGGTGCCGCCGCGGGCGATTTCCTCGTGCGGCAGTCGTTCGACCGGCTCGGGAAGCAACCGGACCACGCGCCGCACTCCGCCCGAATAGGCCACCTCGACGTCGAAGCCTTCGACCTCCAACTCGTCGAGGATTGCGCCGGCCAATCGCTCGGGCGATTCGTCGGCCGGGGCGTCGATCAGTTTTAGGCGCATGGAATTCGGATGCGGCTGCACCATTTCCATGTAAAGGCCTTTGAGCAGGCCCGTCAGCGCGCCCCCCTCGAACGCGGCGACCGGCTGGGCGAAACCGAAGTCGCCCCCCAAGGATGTCACGGCCACCAGGCTGGCGCGATCGAAAAGGTCGGCATCGGCCACGAGCGACAGCCATTTCTGGCAAACGGCCAGCGGCAGCATCACGCCGCGCTGGCGGCGCTCGATCCACGTTTGCCGCGAGTCGATCGCAGCGGCCGCCGGCTCGCGGCCGGTCATGATGAACAAATGCGGCGCGGGTTGCTCGGCAAACATCCATTGCAGCTCGCTGATCGTCTGCTCGACCGTGTCGCAAATGGGAACCTGCCGCACGACCACGCCGGCCGCCTCCAGCCGTGCGCCCAGCGCTCGGGCGTCGTCGTTGTCGCCCAGGATCAGCGCCGGTCCGGCAAAGGACAGGCTGCGCCGCGCTGCCGCCGACCGCGGCACTTCGACCAACCGCATGACTTGCCGCCGGGCGACCCGCTGAGGCGAGTCACTGGCAGGTTCCGTGTCCGGCTGCGCCGCCGGTGCCGGCCTGCGAGCAGCCGGTGCGGCCGGAGCTGCAACTAGGTGTGCGGGCCGATTGTCGGCCGCGTCATCGACAAATAACTGAGCAACCATCTCCGGCGGGATGTCGGGATAGTAGCGTTTGTAGTATTGCCAATCGGTCACGATGACTTCCGGCTCGGGACAACCGGCGAGCAATTCGTCGACCAGGTGCCGGACTCCCTCAGCGGCCGGCAGCAGTTGCAGGCCTTGCAAAACCTGGCCGCCGCGCGTTTCGTCCCGCGCTGCCATGCCGATCTCGGCCCAGGGTTGCCAATGGAAGCAGGTCGATCGACACTCGGGACGCTCGGCGCGATACCAATCGATCAGCTTGGCGAGCATGTCGCTGGCCAGGCAATAATCCGTCTGGCCGATCGATCCCCAGCGGCCGCTGATCGATCCGAACCCGACAAAAAATCGCAACGGATCGTGGCGGGTCAGGTCCATTAGCAGCGCCGCGCCGTCGACCTTGGCGGCGATGGTCCGCTCGACGATGCGGGGATCTTTATTCGTGAAGCGGGCTGCGACTTCGATGCCGGCGCCGTGCACGATGCCTTCGAGCGGGCCGTCGGCGCGCCGAATTTCGTCGATCAGCCGGGCCAGGGCCAGGCGATCGCCCACGTCGCAGGCGTGATACTCGGCGGCGATGCCCGCGGCCTGCATGTCGCGCAGCGTCTCGGTCGATTTCGACCGTCTTTTCCCAGCTCTTCCAGACGTCGGCCGGCAGTTTCTTTTCGGCGATGGCTTGTTTGGCCAGTTGAGCGCGGTATTGCTTGCGCTGCGTCGGCGCTGAGCTGATGCACGGCCGGGTCGAGTTGCTTGCGAGGGCTGGCGCCGACCAGGTGCAGCTTAACGCCGAAGCGGGCGCCCAGTTCGTGGGCCACGGCCGCGGTGATGCCCCGCGCACCGCCCGTGATCAGCCAAGGCCGGCCGCGCGTCGGCCCGTTTTCACCCACCGCTCCCAGCGGCTTGGGCATGACGCAGTTGGCGTAGCGGTGGTCAGCAATATAGCCGGTTTCGAGAAACGGCGAGCCGGCCCTCAGTTCGCGCAGCAAGGCGGCCGCTACGGCGGCGGGCGGTTCGCTTTGCGGCGCATCGACGACTTTGGTGCGGAAGGCCCAGTTCGTGGCGATCCCGATTTCGATGCACAGGCCCTTGACCAGTCCGGTGAGCGCGCCGCTTTCGACGCTCGTAACCCTGCCCGAGAGCCCGAAATCTCCCCCCATCGAGACGGCAGCCGCCACCGAAGCCTTTTCGACTAGTTTGTTGTCGGATATCAGCGTGAACCATTTTTGGCAAATCAAGTAGGGCAGCGTCACGCCTCGCCGCCGGCGACGTTCCCATGCCGGGTGGCTAAGATCGGACGCCGCATCCGCATCCCAGGCGGTAACCAAGAATAAGTGCAGCGGCCGATAGGCTTGCCAAATCGTGTCTAAGGCAGCCAAGGTTTTAGCGACGTCGTCGGACAAGGGAATCACCAGGGCCTGGCCCCCCAGCGATTCGATCTGCTTGCGCAATTCCACTGCCACCGCGTTGCGGCCGACAATCAAGGCCGGGCCATTGAGCTTGTCGAGCTCCGGCTTGACCTCCGGCACGGGAGTGCGCAGCGTCCGCAGCACAAACCGATGGCAAATGCGCCCGCCTTGGTCGAAGGGCGGCTGCCCCCCCACACTCTGCGAAGCCGCCAGATAGTCGGTGGCCGAAATGGTCGAGATGGCCGACGACTTGGCCGTCTTCGTTGTGCGTGGCAGGGCCACGGTAGGCGGCGCACTGCGCGCCTGCGGGACGGTCGGCGACAGCGGCTCGAAGCAATATCGAATGGATCGGCGACGGTCGGCGGTGTGCAGCAGCACTTCGCGCTTGTGGGGATTCAGGGCGACCGCGGCCTGCTGCTGGGCGAACGTCCGAAGGCTGGGCAATCGGCCCTCTTCGATCGGCAAACCTGCCGAGAATCGATCGGCCAGGGCCATCAGTTCTGCCGGCCAGCTTTCTTCGCTGGCTGCCGGCATCGTCAGGCCGCTGTCATCGACCGCATGCGCCGCAACGACGGCCTGTGAACCGGTAACGACGCGCGATCGCCCGACAACTGACTACTGGCTCCGCCGCGCCGGCGCTCAACCGCACCAGGTTGACTGTTGGCGAAAGAGGATGACTGATGCAAAAGTCGCCCGACACGCTGCCCGCCTCGGCCCGCAGCAGGGCGATCGCTCTATCGACGTCGCCGGCCTGCTGCAAGACGCGGCGCACCAACAGGCTGCGCAGCGCAGTGATTTGACCGTCGGTCGAGTCGACGTCGGGGCCGGCGCTGGTGACGGTCAGTCCGTGCTCATTGATGCCTGCCGAGCCACCCAGCATGCCGGGCCAGGCCACGACGGCGTGGGCCAGCCCGCCGGTGGGTCGATAGACGCGCCACGTTCTGCGACCGATCCAAGTCACCCCAAGGATGCCGATCGGCGGCGCGCTCCTCGAAGGCGTGTACGAACTGGGCGCCTGCGGCCTCTGGCAGCGCGACCAACTGCACGGCCGTGTCGGCCAAACAGCGATCCCCCCAAGCGTTGTAAATGCAGAGCATCGCGGCGGAAACGCCGGCGCCCTCGGCCAGTCCGCGCAGCTCTTGCTGCTGCTCAGACGGCCAATGGTCGTCTCGGGCCTGCTCGAACCGAGCAAAGTCGGCCGCGCCGGTCGCATCGCCCTCGAAGCCCGCAATGTCGGCATACGCCGCGCAATGCTACGAATGTTTTCGGCCAGGGCCTTGCCGTGAGCCAGACCGATTTCATAGGGCGAGCCGCTGAGTACCAAAACCTGGTCGGCAGCGCCGACGGCGACGGAAAGCTTGTGGCGGCTGGAGGCAACCGGCACGGCATGACCGTTGTTGGCCGCTGGATGCCCATTGGTATGCGGGGCGGCAGCAGCAAGCGTCGGCCGGTCGCGAACTTGGCCGTCCCGCAGGTGTTTGTCGTGGACCTGGCCGGTCGCGGCAAGCGGCTCGACCGCGACGGTGGCGGCCGGCTTTTCCAGCAATCCCTGGGCATCCAGGCAAGCCTGGACGGCCAGCAGTCGAGCCAGTCCGCCGCGGTTCTTGTCGTCGCAGGCCATCGAGACCAGGTCGCGATCGGCCAGGATTTTTTGGTGCAGGCCGGTGAGGACCTGGTGTGGTCCCACCTCGACCAGGGCGCGGACTCCGAGATCCGCCAACTGGCCAATCAAGTCGACATATCGTACCGGACTGGTCATTTGTGCGACGAGGTTGGCACGCATCTCGTCGGGCGATGCGACCAGCCGATTGGTGACGGTGCTGAGCACGGGCACCCGCGGGGCGGTCATGGCAATCGGTGCCAGTCCCGCCGCCAGCGGCGCCTGAGTGTCCGCCATCAAAGGCGTATGGAATGGGCGCGGCACCGCCAGCCGCCGGTATGGAACCTTGTCGGCCTTGAGCTGCGCTTCGAGCCGGGAAATCGATTCTTCATCGCCGCCCACGACGGTTTGGTCCGGCGCGTTGTAGTTGGCGGCAAAGACGTTGCCCCCGACCTGGCGGCAAAGGCGCTCGACCAGTGTCCCCGTAGCGGCCACCGAGAGCATGCTTCCGCGGACATGCGGCGCAGGCCTCGATGGCTTCGCACCGCGCCCGCGTGCCCCGCACGGCGCCCTCGAAGTCCCAAGCTCCGGCAGCGCAGAGCGCCGGAAACTCGCCAAAGCTGTGCCCGGCGACGAGTGACGGTTGGATTCCCAAAGCGCACAGCGCCTCGAAGACGATCGTATCGGCGCAGAGCAGCGAAAGCTGAGTGATCCAGACGTCTTTGCCCAAGGCCTCTGGCCGCTCCCAGGCAAACTCGGCGAAGTTTGCAATGCCGAGCCGGGCCAGCACGGCATCGACTCGCAGCATCGCCTGCCGGGCCGGTTCGAATTGTTCGACCAGCGGCCGCAGCATGCCGGCATACTGCGAGCCTTGTCCGGAGAACAAAAAGGCGATCTTGCCCGGCGATGCGGTCGCCCGCCCGAAGAAGATGTCTTTTCGGGCCAGCAGCACTGCTTTCGGGGTGCCCAGCTGCTCGAAGGCCTGCTGCCATTTGTCCGCCAGGTCGGCCGGGTTTTCGGCGACGACCGCCAGACGGAAAAGATCCTGGTCTGCAAAGCGGACCGAGCCGGCCTCGGCAAATCGGAGTTCCGATTCGCCCCGGGCTTCCACAATCCGCGCACAAAGCTTCGGCCGTCGGCGCCGCCAGCCGCACGATTCGCCAGCCGGGCCGTACATCGGTGGGGAGTTTCGCGGCGGCAATTTCAACCTTGGCGGGCTCCGCGTCCGCAGGCGTCGGCGCGGCCACCTGTCGCGCGCAGCTCCAGCACCAGATGGTAGGCCGAGCCGTAGATGTCCAGGCTATTGACGCCTGCCAGGATTTCGGCCGCGGCATCGTGATGCGGTAGCGAAACCTCCGCGTTGGCCAATCGAAGTCGCAACCCCTGGTCGGTGAGCGCTGCCGCGGGCGCATGCAGCCCGCACCGCGGAGCGACAACCAGCGTGTCGAGCGAATGCATGGCGGCCAGCAGCGAAGCCATGCCCGAGGCCCCCTGCGTGTGGCCGATCTGGCCGACCAGGCTGCTGACCAGCAGCGGCAGCTGGCGCGGGCGATGTGCCAATTGTTCGGCCACGGCAGCTAGTTCGGGATTATCCCATTCGGGCTGTCCGGTGCCGCAGGTTTCCAGCAAAAGTTCGTCGGCCGCGGGTTCGCCGGCAGCCGATTGGGCGCGGCCGATGGCCTGGCTGACGGCCAGCCGGTGGTCGGGCGAAAAGCCGGCGCCGACACCGCGGATGATTCCGCGAATGGGGTTGCCGTCGCGCTCGGCGTCGGCAAGCCGTTTGAGCAAGACAACGCCGACCCCTTCGCCCGGCAGGTGGCCCCGGGCCTGCGAGTCGAGCGGCGCGGCGGATCCCTCATCGGCCAATTGTCCGGCCAGCGACATGACTTCGTAGGTGGTCAAGCCCATGGCTCGATGGCCGGCGGCACACACGACCATGTCGCAGGTGCCGTCCAGCAGTGTATCGACGGCCGAATAGATCGCGGCCAGCGACGACGCCTGGCCGGCGTCGATTGTGACCGCTCCGCCCATCAGGTCGTACATCTTGGTGATGCGCGAGGCGAGCGTGCTGGGCGTAAAGCCGCCGGTCTCATCCAGGATGGCGGTCATGTGTTTGAGCAGGGCGGCCGGATAGGCCGCGGTGATGGCGGCAATCTGGTCTTCGGCAAAGCCTTTGCCGCGTAGCAATTCGGCCAGCGAGTCGCAAAAGTCCCCCAGCCGAAAGCCCATTTGCAACTGTTCGCAGAAATCGCTGCCGAACATGGTGCCCACCACCACGCCCACGCGCGATTTGTCGTAGGGCTGCTTATCGTAGCCGGCGTCGGTCAAAGCCGCGTCGGTCGCGTCGAGAATCATCAACTGCAACGGATCGGCCTTGTCCACCTGATTGGGCGGTATCTTGTGCCGCCGCCAATCGCATTGGAAATCCGTGATAAATCCGCCACGCTTGGTCGGGCTGCGGCCGGGGCGCCGCGAGTGCGGCTCGTAGGCAATCTCGGCGTTCCAGCGATCGGCGGGCACGTCGCACTTGGGATCGCGGCCCGAAGCCAGCAGGTCCCAGAATGCTTCCAGCGTTCGCGCCCCGGAAAGATGCAGCCCGCGCCGACAATGGCGATCGGCTCTTGTCCGCGAGCGGCGGCGATCTCCGCCGGCCGAGGCGCTGCCGCGGTCGGCTGGGCGGTATGCCCGGCGTGTTCGTCGATCACCACGTGGACGTTCAAACCGCCGATGCCGAACGAATTGACCGCGGCTCGGCGCGGATGACCATCGGCGAATTCCGGCCAGTCGACGTTCGACATCGGAACGTAGAAGGGGGCCGACGGCCAGTCGATTCCCGGGTTGAGGTTGCGGACGTTGATTTGTCGGGGGATTGTTTTGTGCTGCATGGCCAGCACGGTTTTGACCAGTCCGGCCAGTCCGGCCGATTCCAGCGTATGCCCGATGTTGGCCTTGACGCCGCCCATCGGAATTTTGGCATCCGGCGCGATGTGGCCGTGGAGCACCTCGGCCAGGGCCTTGAGCTCGGTCATGTCGCCAACGCGGGTCGAGGTGGCGTGGGCTTCGATATATTGCAGGCGGCTCAGGTCGAGTCCGTTCTCATAGGCGCGGCGGATGGCCAGCGTCTGCCCCTCCTTGCGCGGCGCCCAAAGGCTCTTGCCGCGCCCGTCCGACGAGACTCCGAGGCCGCGAATGACGCATTGCATCGGGTCGCCGTCGGCCAGTGCCCGCTCGAGCGTTTTTACGATGACGGCCACATAGCCCTCGCCCGATACGAGTCCGTCGGCGTCGGCGTCGAACGGACAAGAACAAGCGCACCGCGATGCCGACTGGGCCTTGGAGAACACCAGTTGGCTGTCCACATGGAAGTACGAAGCACCGGCGACCACCGCCATGTCGATGCGACCCAGCTGCAGCCCCCGGGCCGCCATCACCAAACCCTGAAGCGCCGAGGAGCAGGCCGCGTCGAGAATCATGGACGGGCCGCTCAGCCCGAGCGATTCAGAGATAATCGCCGCGGCCAGCCGCGTGGAACCTTCGGGTGTACCCAGCGGGCCGCGTCGGGGGAGCCGGCCGCGGATGCGGGCCACCAATTGGGCGATCAGCGCGTTCGGCCTGCGGCCCTGCGGCCTGGCAGAACTCTTCCACCTCGCGCAGATATTGGGCCGTCGTCTCGACGTGCGTGCTGTAGATCAGGTCTCCGGCGACAGGGCCACCGAGATTATGGCCGACGTAAACGCCGGCATTGCGCAGCGGAAGGTCGAACGGATTCAAACCCGCGTGGCGACAGGCCTCGGCCGCGACCTGGCAAATCGTTTGATGCCCGATTTCAGCTTCCGGAAGCGTGTGCTTGGGCACCGGACAGCGCACGGCATCGAAGGGGGGATAATGGATCATTCCCCCCGTCACGGTGTACGTCTTGTAGGCAGCGCTGGAATCGGGATCGTAGTACAACCGTCGATCGATTCGCTCGGGGGGTGCCTCGGCGATGGCCCAGCCGCCTTCGACCAACAGTTGCCAAAACTCGTCGAGGCTGTTGGCGCCGGGAACGCGGCAAGCCATTCCGACGATCGCCAGCGGATTGTCCTTAAACGGCCGCATGCAGGTCCTTTAAGCAACGCTGAGTCGGGGTCCACACTCTGCTAGCACGGCTCTGGCGCGGACGACGAAGCCCTTGGAAAAATTTTGGGGACAAGTGCGTGGCACACAAATTGTGCCGGCGGGATCTGAGCTGGAAAATCGTCGAAGTTGATATCCCAGCTGCAGGTTCAAGGCTTACCCAGGATCTCCAATTTAGCTTTGCGCTACCTACATTTCAATTAGCAGGAGCCTCACTCGAACTGATTGAACGCTTCGGCATCGCGATCGGGAGGATTGGGCCGAATATGCCAACGCGCACTGCGATGAATTCGTGCGCGTCGGTTTGGTGGCTTACCTCGAAAATCATCGATTTATGCGGGGAATTCAACGTTTTTCAGGTCCGGCTGCCGGCGCGGCCGATGGATCGAACCGTTGACAAGGAATGCCCATCGCATCTACCCTAGACTAACATCCTGGATCTCGCGGCGCGGCTAAATTGCGCCGCTTCCAATCAAAGGTGTGCGTGATGCTCGTTTAGGATCCTGTACAAGAAGTCTTATTCACCCACGCGGGCACGGAGGTCGGCCGGGTAACCACCCCCTTTCGCGCCGTGCCGAACAGTGCCTAGCTGTCGCCACAGGCTTGGGTTTCTCGCGATGCCGTACCAGCTATTGACCGGCGCCACCGGACTGTTGGGGAATTACCTGCTCCGCGATTTACTGCGCACGGATCGGCAGGTGGCGGTGGTGGTGCGTCCCAACCGCGTGGAGACCGCCCGGCAGCGAATCGAGAGCATCTTGGCTCGCTGGGAACAGAGCCTGGGCCGGACACTTCCACGTCCGCCGGTTTTGGAGGGGGACATCTGCCAGGCCGATCTCGGTCTGAACCGGGAAGCGCTGGATTGGGTGGCCGCCCACTGCGGTTCGGTAATTCATAATGCCGCCAGCCTGTCGTTCGACGCTGACGAAAAGACCGGCGAGCCCGAGCGCTCGAATATCGAGGGCACGCGCAATGTGCTGGAGCTGTGCCGCCGGGCTGGGATTCGGCAATTCCACCACGTTTCGACAGCCTACGTTTGCGGGCTGCGAACCGGTCGAGTCCTGGAAGACGAGCTCGACGTCGGTCAGCGACCCGGTAATGCCTACGAAAAGAGCAAGATCGCCGCTGAAAAGCTGGTGCGTGGTGCGACGTGGCTGGATGCTCCCACGGTCTATCGACCGGCGATCATCATCGGCGACTCGGCGACCGGTTACACCACGACCTTCCACGGATTTTACACGCCGCTGAAGATCGTGCAGGCGTTCGCGGATCGCGGGTACTTCACCGAGATCGACGCATCGCCGATGTTGGCCGCGCTCGACCTGAAAGGACACGAACGCAAGAACTTCGTGCCGGTCGATTGGATCTCGCGCGTGATCGCCTGGCTCAGCGGCCGAGCGGAGCATCACGGCCGGACCTATCATCTGACTCCACGGCGGGCCGTGCCGATGTCGGTCACCTGCGAAGCCATGGAGCAAGTCCTGCGAGAATACATCCAGACGCAGCGGCCGGTCCAGGCTCCCGGTCCGGACTTCGAGGCGCTCGTTCAGAACTTCATCGAACAAATGGAAACGTACCGCGCCTACTGGCGCGACGATCCGGATTTCGATCGAGCCCGCGTCGAGGAGCTGGCGCCGCATTTGGAGTGTCCGGAAGTGGATCGGCAAATGCTGGTCCGCACGGCGCGCTATGCACTGCAAACCAATTTCGGCTGGCCCAGGCCGCAGCCCGTGCGGCCGCCGTTCGATGTTGCCGATCATTTCGAGGCCGTATCGCCGGCCACGTCTGACAGCCAAAGCGGGCGCCGCGGTCGGCAGCAGGTCGGCCTGCAAATCAATGGTCCCGGCGGCGGACAGTGGACCTTGGTCGTCGATGGCGGCCGCGTGGTCGAACGCCAGTGGGGATTAACCGGCGAGCGGCAGGCTCTGATGTATCTCAACTCGAATACATTCCAGCGGTGTGTGCGCGGAGAACTCACGGTGGAACAAGCGCGCGAGCGGGGCTTGTTGAACTTGGAAGGGCCTTTGCAGCAGAACTCTACGGATTTACTGAACCTGCTGCAGGCCGTGACCTGCAACGGCACCGCCCGCGAACAAGGCGACAATACCCCCGCCGAGACTCCGGAGCCGCTGACCAGCGGGCTCAGTTAGCAAGCCGTCGGCGGCTCCTCAAGAAACCACGTTGTATTGAATTTTCGTCGCTGCCAACAGCGAATCTTTTTAGCGCGTCGTGTTTAGGTTCGGCGACATGAAACGTATCCATTCAGACTCGGCGGTGGCGGTCATCGGCATGGCATGCCGCCTGCCGGGGGCCAAGAACATCGACCAATTCTGGGATCTGGTCCGCTCCGGGCGGACCGCTTGGGGCCCCGTGCCCGAGGATCGCTTCAATCGCCGGCTGTATTTCGACCCCGAGCGCGGCAAGCTCAATAAGTCCTATTCGGACCTGGCGGCGCTGGTCGACTACGGTCCGATCGACCGCTCATTGTGCCCGATCAGCGATGCGGCGCTAGCCTCGCACGACCTGGCGCACGTGACGCTCTGCGAAGTGGCCGCCGCGGCCTGTCGCCACGCCGGTTTGGACCCGGCCGCGCTGCCCTACGATAACACCGGTGTTTACGTCGGTCATGCGTCGGCCAGCGGAGTGGCTTCGGAACTGACCTACGCCAGTTTTATCGCTCAGACGGCCAAATACCTGCGCGAGGCCGTGGGCTTCGAGCAGTTATCCGCGGGACTTGGCGATGCGGTGATTGCCGAGATTGTCGAGACGGTCCGCCGGGATCAGGGGATCGGCGAGGATCAGCCGCCGCTGTATCTGGGGGCCAGTCTCGCGGCCCGGCTGATTGCCGACACGTTCGCGCTTTCGGGGCCTTGCATGTCGTTCAATGCGGCCTGCGCGTCGTCGTCGCGCGCGTTGGCTCAGGGGATGCGGGCCCTGCAGTCGGGCAGCGTAGACATGGCCATCGCCGGCGGCGCGTCGTTCTTCCACTCCGACACGCTGGTCTTGTTCGCTCAGTCCCACTCGCTTTCGCCCAATGGGTCCTGTCCTTTCTCCGACCAAGCGAACGGCATGGTAGTGGGCGAGGGATATGTCGTGCTGCTGCTCAAAATGCTGGGCCGCGCAATCGCCGACGGCGATCGGCTGCTGGCCGTCTTGCCCAGCGTCGGCAGTTCGTCCGACGGCCACGGCAAGAGCCTGTGGGCACCGCGTTTCGAAGGCCAGGTCAAAGCCATCCAGCGCGCGTACGGGCCGGAAGTCTCGATGCAGCAGCTGCGCTACATCGAAGCCCATGCCACCTCGACCTCGCTCGGCGACGTGACCGAAGTCAAAGCCCTGACCACCGTGCTCGACGGCCAGTTGCCGCCGGGAATGAAACTGCCGGTCGGGAGCGCCAAACTCAACGTAGGGCATACGTTGGAATCGGCCGGACTAGTCGGCGTGCTCAAGACGGTGTTGGCCCTCGAGCATCAGGCCATCCCGCCGACCTTGGGCGAAGGGCAGTTGAATCCCGAAGTCGATTGGGATCGTGCGCCGCTCTACGTTCCCCGGCAGGAGGTTGCCTGGCCCCAGCGGACCGACGGCGTTCCGCGCCGCGCCGGCGTCAATGCTTTCGGCATCGGCGGGCTCAACGTACACGTGGTGGTCGACGAATACCTGCCGGCGCCGGTGGCACAGGCGCCCGGCGCCAGTTTTGCCGCGCCGGCCGCCGCACCGCGGACCCCGCGGGCCGAAGCGGACGCCATCGCCATCATCGGCATGGGCGCGGTGCTGCCCGGTGCTCTGGCGCGAGACGCCTATTGGGAACTGCTCCAATCTGGTCGTGACGCCAAGACCGAAGTCACGCCGGACCGCTGGGATGCCGACGCATTTGTCCGCCCCGGACCGCACAGCCCCTGGGAAATTTCCACGAAGTTGGGCGGCTTTATCACCGGCTTCCACTACGACTGGCGGAAGCACAAGATCCCGCCCAAGCAGATCCAGCAGGCCAGCCCCTTGCAGTTCATGATCCTCGATGCCGTGGATCAGGCGATTCAACAGGCCGGCTATCACCAGCGCCCGTTCGACCGGCAGCAAGTCGGCGTGGTCGTTGGCACGGTTTTCGGCGGCGACTACTCGGCGCAATTGGTGATGGGGTTGCGGCTGCCGAATTTTCAAGAGCTGCTCTCCGAGCTGCTGCGTGGCAAAGGTCTGAGCGAGCCGCAGATCGAACAACTGGCGAAATCCTACGGCGAAGTGCTGCTAAAGCACATGCCCGCTCTGCTCGACGAAACCGGGAGTTTCACCGCCAGCGCGCTGGCCTCGCGCATCACGAAATCGTTCGACCTGATGGGCGGGGCCGTGGCGATCGACGCCGGGCAAGCCTCCTCGTTCGCGGCACTCAGTTGTTGCGTGGATCAACTGCGCAGCGGTGACTGCGAGATGATGATCTGCGTCGGCGGCCAGAACGACATGACGCCTACGCTGTATGCCGACTGGGCCACCATCGGTCGGCTGGCAAGCGGCTCGGCCGGCTCGCCGTTCGACGTCCAAGCGGACGGAACGGTCCCGGGCGAAGGCTGCGGAGCGCTACTGCTGAAACGCCTGGCCGACGCGCGGCGCGATAACGATCCGATTCTCGGCATCTTGCGGGGCATTGGCGCGGCACACGACCGCTCCGCGGCCGTGGCGACACGCCGTGCCGTGGGCCGCGCACTGGCCGAGGCCAATCTGTCGCCGGCCGACGTGTCGCTCGTCGAGGTCTCGCCCAGCGGCGAGTCGGGCAGCGATGCCGCCGAGATCCAGGGCCTGGCCGCCGCATACGGCGACCGGCGCGGCGCCACCCCATTGCCCTTGGGGACGGCAGTCGGTCAGATTGGTGATACGGGAGGCGCCTCGGGCATGGCGTCGCTCTTGAAGGCCGCCTGGGAGGTCGAGCGCGTGGAAGTGCCGGCCGGCGCCGTGCTGGAGCGGACAGCACCGCACCTCACCCGGCTCTCGGCCGTGCTCGCCGTGCCCACACAGTCTGCTACGATTGTCCCTAGCAATTCCGACGGACGGCTGATCGCAGGAATTCACTCGGGCGGAAACCATGAAGTCTCTTATCACGTTTTTCTTGAACGAGGAACGAAGTTGAAAGCGACCAACAAGCCTACCGACCTAAAGCCGCAATCAGCGGCGTCCCCCACGACGGGCGGCCCCGCCGCGACGGGCGGAATTACTCACTTCGACGCGACCGCACGCCGTCGCGACAAGATGCGCCAACATGCGGCCGGTTCCAAGCTGCCGGCCCGCCCGCAGGCAGCGCACGAGGGAGTTACCAACGGGGCGGCCCATGCCGACCCGCCCAAGGTTTCCGTGGCGGCCACCGCGCACCCGGCAGTGGCTGCTCCGGCTGCTAGGCCGCAACCGCCCACGCGGCCGACTCCGCCCGCTCAGGCAGTTCCGTCCGCAACCGCTCCCCAGCCGGCGAAGTTCGTCTCCCCGATTTCCGCTGCAGCGCCGAAACCCAATGGCGCCCCGCACGTCGCTGTAACGCCGCCACCGGCCCCCGTGGCCGCCGCATCGGCAGCAGCAGGCAGCGAAAAGTTAGACCGGCAAGAGCTGGAAGCATTCCTGGTCAACTTCGTGGTCGAGCACACCGGCTACCCGGCCGAGATCGTGGAGTTGGACGCCGACCTGGAAGCCGATCTGGGAATCGACAGCATCAAGAAGGCCCAGCTCTTCGGCGAACTGGGCGAATACTTCGAAGTGGCGCCGTCCGACGATCTGTCGCTGGATGATTTTCCGACGCTCCGGCACGTGCTGGAATACTTGCTCAAGTCGCAGGGCGGCGGGACGTCGGCCCCGGTCGCAGCAGCAGCGCCCACGCCGCAGCAGGCCGCGATGCCAGTGCGACCTGCGTCTGTCGCACCGCAATCCAACGGCACGGCGCACGCGGCGATTTCACCGCCGGCTGCGGTAGCCCCAGCGGCCGCCGAATCGCCTTCCAGCACGGGCGGCGAAAAGCTGGATCGGCAAGAGCTGGAAGCGTTTCTGGTGAATTTTGTGGTCGAGCATACCGGCTACCCGGCCGAGATTGTGGAACTGGATGCCGACCTGGAGGCTGATCTGGGAATCGACAGCATCAAGAAGGCCCAGCTCTTTGGCGAACTGGGCGAATATTTCGAAGTGGCGCCGTCCGACGATCTATCGCTGGACGATTTTCCGACCCTGCGGCACGTGCTCGAATACTTGCTCAAGTCTCAGGGTGGGGCGCCGGCCGCGGCAGCACCGGAGCCGGCCGCGGCCACTGGCCACACGGCACCAGCCGTAGCCAAGCCAAACGGCCTGGTGCACGAAGCCGTATCGGCGCCGGCTTCCGCGCCGGTCGCCGACGCTCCAATGGCCACGGGGGGCGAAAAGCTGGACCGGCAAGAGCTGGAAGCATTCCTGGTGAACTTCGTGGTCGAGCACACCGGCTATCCGGCCGAGATCGTGGAGTTGGATGCCGACCTGGAGGCGGATCTGGGAATCGACAGCATCAAAAAGGCTCAATTGTTCGGCGAACTGGGCGAATACTTCGAAGTGGCGCCGTCCGACGATCTGTCGTTGGACGATTTTCCGACGCTGCGGCACGTGCTGGAGTACCTGCTCAAATCGCAATCCGGCAACGCGGCAATGGGCAGATAAAACGGCCCGAATGATCGTGGCGCGGCATCCGAACTTTGCTGTTTCTTGCCTGTGAGTTGTGCGGATGACGGGGTCGGCGCGGCGACGTGGCGCACCGTCAAGGCAGTTACTACAGATCTCCGGCTACAAACGTGTCCCTGGCTGCGTGCCAGATTCGCAGAATATGCACCGTGCGGTCGGGTCGGATATCTGGAACAGAATGCGATAAGTGCCCTGCCGTTTGCCAAACAGCAGTTCACGGACCGCCACACCCACATCCTCGGACTCCTCCGCGAACGCACAACGCTCGGGCCGCGTTTCCAGCGTTGCAATCCGGGCCATCAACTGGGCGAACCAGTGTCGACCCGCCGCGGGGGCGTTTTGCTCCTGAAACCAGCTCAGGGCGTTCTCCACATCCCCTTCGGCCTTGGCGGTGATTCGGACACGATATTTCACGCTATCGGCCTGGAACTTGGACGCCGTACTTCTTGGCGAGCGCCCTGAGTGCCGTGCGCGCGGCTTAGTTCGGCCGCCGGCTACGTCCGCCAGTCCCGCCCGAATGGCCGCGACGGTTTCTTCCCGATCTGCTCGGGCCGCGGCGGCGACGAGTTTTTGGTAAGAGTCGGCATCCTGGACCACGAGTTCGGCCTTGCCGTTAACGGTCAGGACAACAGGCTCGCCGGTTTCGCGAAGCCGCTGGATGTACTCGGCCGTCTGCCGCTTGAAGTTGGTCAGCGAATCAATTCCGTGGGATAAGTTGAGCATGGAAGTCCTTTCGCACTGAATTAGATGCTAATTCAATGTTAGCATATTCTTGGCCAATGCGCAACGCCGGCTTTATCGCGGTAAATCCCAAGAAGTCGTGCGGCCTACCTCGGCGTCATCTTCTGCGCGGCAAGCCACTCGATCAGTTGCTTTTGCCAGGCGTCCCACATCGGACCTTGATAGCCGCTGAGGCCGTGGCCGCCCTCGGGAAGCTCCAGGTACTGGCTCGGCACATGGTGCGCCTGGAGGGCCGCATAGAAGTCGCGGCTGTTTTCGGGCACGACCACCCTGTCGTCCTTGGCATGTGCCAAAAACGTCGGCGGCGTTCGATCGGTAACCTGCTTCTCGTTGGAGAATAAGTCGACCTGCTCCGGTTTCGGATCCTTGCCCAACAAGTTTTGTTTCGACCCCTCGTGGACGTGTTGGCCCATCGTGATGACGGGATAGATCAGGGCCGCGAAATCCGGGCGAGAACTCTCGCGGTCGATGAGATCCGCGGCGCCGGGATCGCCGGCGTCGAAATGGGTTTCGGCGGTGGATGCCAAATGCCCGCCGGCCGAAAAGCCCATGATGCCAACGCGGCTAGGATCGATTTTCCAATTCTTGGCTTCGCTTCGAACCAAACGGATCGCACGCTGTGCGTCGAGCAGCGGCACCATCGATCGGCCGGCAGGCAGACGGTAGTTCAGCACGATACCGGCAATACCGTGCCCGAGGAGCCATTTGGCGATTCCATGCCCCTCGGGGTTGTCGGCCAATCCGCCGTAGCCTCCACCGGGGCAAATGATGCAGGCGGCCCCGGTGGCAATATCGGCGGCGGGCAGGTACACCGTGATGAAGCTGCCCCCCTTTTCAAAGCCGCCGTCGCCCAGGGGCGCTTGGTCGGGCCAAAGTTCGATCCGCTGGGGGGCAGGAGGCGCGTCGTCGGCAATGACCGGCCGGGCCGCGATGGTCAGTGCCCAGGCCGCCAGCAGAATTGGCAGCCGACAAACCGCAAGGGAAGTCGTTTTGGTGCGATCCATGACCAACCGCGTTGTTCCTATACCTTACCTGGGGCCGCCAGAGCGGCAATTGCCGTGGCCGGATGCTGGAATAATGTGGTCAATTGTCCGATCTCTAACAAGTCGAGGGCAGTTTAATTCAACCGATTTCAGCCGGCAACCCTCGCTGCCTGACGAATTTGCGGTTGCGAGGCAGTTGCCCCTCCCTTCCGGAAAGCGTCGGACTATCATGGACGCTGGGCGCCGCCAAGCATTTTTATCCATCCGGTACCGCAGCGAGAGTCACTCATGAGCAAAACAGCCGCCAACTTCGACGGGCGCCGTAAAGTGCCCCTGAGAACGGAGCAATTCACGCGCAACCCATGGCACCCCCCGATCACCGTCCAGCAACACATCCTGCAAGACCAGAAGCGTTTCCCCGGCGCATCGGGCGAGTTCTCCTGGCTGCTGTCAGGCATCACGCTGGCCACCAAGATGATCCAGGCCCAAGTCCGTCGCGCCGGATTGACCGATCTGATGGGCGCCCAAGGAGACGTGAACGTCCAAGGTGAAGTTCAGCAGAAGCTGGACGTTTTTGCCAACGACGTGCTGCTGCACAGCTTGAGTGTACGGGAGAGCATCGGGATCCTGGCCTCCGAAGAGAATCAACACCCGTTGACGATTCCGCATGCTTCGCCCAACGCGAAATACGCCGTGATCTTCGACCCGCTGGACGGGTCGTCGAATATCGACGTGGCGGTCAGCGTGGGCACGACGTTCTCCATCTTGCGCCGTCCGGTCGATTCGAGTGCCGACGACGTCGCGCGCTGGGTGCTCCAGCCGGGCGCCAAACAAGTGGCCGCCGGTTACGTGGTTTACGGATCTTCGACGATCCTGGTCTATAGCGTGGGCAATGGCGTGCATGGATTCACGCTCGATCCGTCGATCGGGGCCTTCATGCTCAGCCACGAAAACATCCGCATGCCGCGGCAGGGCAATTATTACTCGGTGAACGAGGCCAACCGCGACTCGTTTCCGCCGGTCTACAACGTGTTCCTCGATTCGCTTCGCCGGGGCGGGCTGGGAGAGCGTTACAGTTCGCGATACATTGGTTCGATGGTCGCCGACGTGCATCGCACTTTGCTGCGTGGCGGCGTCTTTCTATACCCTCCGACCGTCGAGCACCCGGGCGGAAAATTGCGGCTGTTGTACGAAGCCAATCCGATCGCTTTCCTGATCGAGCAAGCCGGCGGCAAAGCGACCGACGGCTCGCGGCGCGTGCTGGGCATTCAGCCCGACAGCATTCATCAGCGCACGCCGTTGATTATCGGCAGTCCGGCGGAAATGGCCCATCTGGAACACTGCCAGCGGATCGCGTGAATGTCCGTTCCCAGGAATCCGTCATGAACGACAGCCATGATCTGCTCCACCCGCGCGACGAGATCATGCGGACCATGGAGCGGATCTATCGGTATCGTATGACCACGACGTCGGGCGGAAATCTGTCGATTCGCGACGAGAACGGCGACGTCTGGATTACGCCGGCCCGAGTCGACAAAGGTAACCTGCGCCGCGACGACGTGATGCGCGTACGTCCCAACGGTGCGGTCGAGGG
This sequence comes from uncultured Planctomycetaceae bacterium, assembly GCA_963793635.1. Lineage (GTDB taxonomy): Bacteria > Planctomycetota > Planctomycetia > Pirellulales > PALSA-1355 > CAWCAX01. The sequence continues at coordinate 673,016 of CAWCAX010000002.1, read as the reverse complement.
ACTGCACCGCCCCTCCTCCGAGTTTCCATTCCACCGCGCCATCTATGCGGCGCGGCCGGAGGTGCGGGCCATCGTCCACGCGCATCCCGTGGCGTTGGTCGCCTTCAGCATCTGCCGGCGGGTGCCCGACACGCGTTTGTTGCCGCAAGCCCGGCAGGTATGCGGCGAGATCGGCTTTGCCCCCTACGCGCTGCCCGGCAGCGAGGGGCTTGCGCGGAACATCGCCCGCTCGTTTGCAGCCGGTTTCGATTGCGTGGTGCTGGAAAATCACGGCGTGGTGACCGGCGGCGCGACCCTGCAGCAAGCTTTCGAACGTTTCGAGACGCTCGAATTCACGGCCAAGAGCATCGTCAAAGCCAGTCTGTTGGGACCGGTTCGTTACCTGAGCGACGAGGATGCCCGACGGCCCCGGCCGGCGCCACCCCGCGCGAACGCCGGCAGCGCGCGCGGCCTGGCCACTAGCCGCGAGCGCGAACTGCGGCGGCAGTTGTGCGAGTTCGTGCGGCGCAGCTATCAGCAGCGGCTGATGATCAGCACGCAAGGCGCCTTTTCAGCGCGGCTCGATGGTGATTCGTTTCTAATCACTCCGCGCGGGATCGATCGCAGCGGTCTGAACGTACACGACATCGTGCGGATTCAAAATCGCACCGCCGAATTTCGCCGCACGCCCAGCAGCGCAACGCTCAATCACAGCGCCATCTACGAGCGACATCCGCAGATTCAGGCCATCGTCACGGCCTATCCGGTCAACGCGACCGCGTTCAGCGTGACGGGCAGCTGTGCTCGACACGCGGACGATTCCCGAAAGTTATATCTTTCTGCGCACCGTGGGCCGTGCTCCCTACGGGGTGCAGTTCGAGGACGGTCGGCGGCTGGCGGAGCTGACTTCCCCGCGGGATCCGATCCTGCTGCTGGAGAACGACGGGGTTCAAGTCTGCGGCACCAGCATCCTGGATGCGTTCGATCGACTGGAAGTGCTCGAGTCGACCGCCGAAGCCATGATCAATAGCCGGCCGCTGGGCGAGATAGTGCCCATGTCCGACGAGACCATCCGCGAGTTGAAGTCGGCTTTCCTGCCGGACGAATGACGCACCGGGGAGCGTGCGATCAACACGCCGCCCGGCTCGCGGGGCAGCGCACCGCTCGAAGAATCGGTAACGTCCGTACAGTCGGCACAATCGGCCGACTCACCCGCCGGCAAGGTCCCTGACGGCCCAGGCCCGCCCTAGCTGTGTCCCAGCGTCGCGCCAACCGCGTCCTATAGTTTTCAGGGTCAGGGCACCACGAGGGGAATTCAGATGATTTGCAGCCCGTCGGAAATGACGATTGGAAGCGACGAAATCGTTACGGCCGTTCAGGACATTCCGTTCGAGAGCGTCTTCGAACACGCGTCGATCGGCATGGCCCTGGTGGGGCTGGACGGCCGTTGGCTGCGCGCCAATCGGGCGCTGTGCCGGATTGTCGGCTATAGCCAAGAGGAACTGCTCGCGACCGACTTTCAGTCGTTGACGCATCCCGACGACCTGGCGGAGGCTCTCGAACTGATCCGGCGCCTGCTGGGCGGGGAGTTCGAGTCGTATGGCCTCGAGAAGCGCTATTTCGCTCGCTCGGGAGACGTGGTTTGGATCCTGCTGAATATCTCGCTCGTGCGCGACGGACGATCGCGGCCACAATACTTCATCGCTCAGATTCAGGACATCACGCCGCGTAAGCGCGACGAGCAAGCGCTGCGCGAAGCCGAAACGCTCTTCCGGCGGCTCGCCACGCATGCCCCGGTCGGCTTGTTTCAGACCGACGTTCAAGGAAACTACACCTTCGTCAGTGATCGCTGGTGTACGATCTCCGGCCTCGACGGCAGCGCCGCCCTGGGACACGGCTGGACTCAGGGGATCCATCCCGAGGATCGCGAACGGGTTGTCGAGCAATGGCGATTGGCAATCTGGCAGGGCGCGGAATTCAGCGCCGAGTGCCGTTTCGTGACGCCGGCCGGCTCGGTCCATTGGGTCGCTTGCAGCGCGCGGCCGCTGTGTGATTCGGCCGGCGACCTGCTCGGGCACATCGGCACCGTCCTCGACATGACGGCCCACAAACAAGCCGAACTGGAACTGGAGCAAAGCAAGCAGGAGTACCAACTCGCGTTTGAGTCCGATGCGCTCGCCCGGGCCCAGCTCGACTTGACGACCGCGTGTTTTTTGCGCGTCAACCAAAAGTTATGCGAACTGACGGGCTACACGCGGGAAGAACTACTGACGCGATCGTTCTTGGATCTCACGCATCCCGATGACCGCGAGTCCGAAATGGAATCGCTGCTGGATATGATTTCCGGCCGCGCGGAGCACTATCGCGCCGAGAAACGCTACGTGCGCAAGGACGGAGCGATCCTCTGGGTGTCGCTCGACGCCAATGTCGTGGCCGCCGACGAAGCCGGTCCGCGCCGCACGATCGCCACGATCCAGGACATCACGGCCCGGAAGAAATTGGACGAGGCGCAAGCGGCCGCAAACGCCCGACTGCGCCAGTTGGCGGAAACCGACGAACTGACCGGACTGCCCAACCGCCGATATCTAAACTCGAAACTCGAAGAGGTCTGGCAATCGGAGTCGCGACGGCTGGAGCTGGGTTGCCTGATGATCGATTTGGATGGATTCAAACGGGTCAACGATCTCGGCGGCCACGCGGTCGGCGACGAGGCGCTGAAGGTTCTCGCAACGGTCGTGCGTCAATGCATTCGACCCACTGACTATTGTTGCCGATTGGCTGGTGACGAATTCGTCGTGCTCGCGATCCCGGCTCCGCGCTCGACGCTGGACGAAATCGCCGACCGTGTGCGACGCGCCATCGAAAGTTGCCAGGTTCCGCAGCTTGGCGGCACGTTGAAATTGACGGCCAGCGTCGGCGTGGCCAGCGGCGCCGACTGGCAGTCGTGGGAAACCCTGCTGGCCGAGGCCGACCGTTTGCTCTACCAGGCGAAACACCGCGGCCGCAACCGGGTCGAGGGTCCGGAAACGCCTGCGATCTTGCCCGTTCAGCCGATTCTAACGGCCGTCGCGGCGGAAAAATCGGCATCCCCGACATCGTAATCGAGTGTCGAAGGCCGCCTTGCCGATGAGTCAGGCGGAGCCGACGAGCGTGCATCGGGTGATCGAAGCCCGATTGAATCGAGGACAACCCGCCCGCCAAGCTCTGGCAATAGTTGCGCTTTGTGCGGACGGTCCGATAGCTGCTAGCCCTTCAAACCAGAAGGGCGGAAAGCCGCCTTCCCCACCGATGCCGCACACGGTACAGTAACGCCTCGACCGACCGGCAGGACGCCGGCTCAAACGAAGCGACAAGGAGGTTGCAGTATGCCCGCTCTGGTGCAAAACGAGGCCGTGCGTCGGCTGGTCATCAAGACCTTTGTGGATCTGGGAACCGAGCACTCTTCGCTCTGGGACCTGGAAGAGACGGTCAGCATCGATGAGGGGCGCATCGTCGCTCGCTCGTACCTGCTCGACCAACTGTTTGCCATGTGGCTGATCGACGTCGGCATCGTGCAGTTCTACGACAACGACGGCAACATGTTGCGGACCGTAAGCCTGTTCGATCCGGTCGATGCCAGAATGGCCGCCTGACGACCCGATGCAATCGGGAGCCGGCGCCTCGCGGCAGGCACATCGGCGCCGAGCAAGCGAACGGGCCGCCGAGCAAGCGAACGGGCCGCCGGTCGCGCAGCTCAAAACTCGCGGGCATAGCCGACGGTCCAGCCGCCGTCGACCGTCAGGATGTGGCCGGTCAGGTAGGTGTTCTCGGGCGCGGCCAAAAAGAGGGCTGCGACCGCGATCTCGTCGACCGTGCCCGGCCGACCCAACGGCACGTGCGCGATCATCTTTTCGACCGAATCGCGAAACTTGCCGTCTTCGCCGTAGAATAGCTGCCGGGTGCCGTCGGTCAGAATCGAACCCGGCGCAATGCCGTTCACCAGGATGCCGGCAGGTCCCAATTCGAGCGCCATGGTTTTGGTCAAATGGATCACGCCGGCCTTGGCGGCGGCGAAAGCGCATTGCAAGCGCAGCGGCACGATGCCGGCGATCGAAGCAATGTTGATGATCCGGCCCGCGCCCTGCCGCCGCATGACCTTCGACACCGCATGACTGACCTGATACAGGCCCGTCAGGTCGACCGAAAGCAATCGGTCCCACTCGTGGCGCGGGAATTCGTCGATCGGCACGCGATGCTTGATCGTGTTGACGCCGGCATTATTCACCAGGATGTCGAGCCGGTCGAACTTGCGCAACGTGTGTTCGACCGCGGCGTCGATTTGGTCCGACTGGGTGACGTCCATGGCCAGGCCGATACTGCCCGGCCAGCGGTCCGCGGCCTGCTGGGCCTCGCTGGCAATCAAATCGGTGTAGACCACCCGGGCGCCGTTGGCGGCCAAACGGTCGGCGATGGCTTGGCCGATGTTGCGGGCCGCGCCGGTTACCAAGGCGATTTGCCCTTCGAGATGTACTTGCATGCGGCGTCTCGGCCTGGGCCTGGGAATCAGTTGGATGCGGGCAGTGCCTGGTCGAGGGCGAGAGCCCGGCCGTAGCCGCCGTGACGCGCCCTGGAGCTTGATCGGTCCAAACAGGAAATAGGCCTGGGAAGTCGATAGCGGCTCCAGGCCGGTCAGGAATTCAACCAGGCACACACCACGACTGCCGGCGGCCCAATAGACCATCAAGGCCTGCTCGGGGTCAACGCCTCCCAGCGTCGGCCCATCGGTGCCGATCAGCCGAACGCCCTTGTCGGCCAGGTAAACGATCACCTCGGGCTGGGGTGCGGGCCACCCCGGCGCTTTGCCGGCCAGAGGCTCAGCCATCATGCGCGTGCCGGCCTGTGCCGGCTTTAGATACTTGTCGCTGTAACCGGATCGAAAAATGACCACGTCGCCCGGCTTGATCGGTCGCTTCCGATCCTGCTGCCGCACTTGTTCCAGCGTGATTTGTGGCGACTGGCCGGGCTGCTGGTCGGCAGCGGAGGCCGCCACGTCGATGATATAAGCCGGACCTACGAGCTGATCCAGCGGCACTTTTTCCACCGTCATGTCGCTCGTGCCGCGCTGGCCGAACTTGGCTTCATACTTTTCGAGCACTTGCCGGACCCGGAGGTCGTACTTTGCATTGTCGAAACCGGCCGGCGGCAGCGCATACGACGGCGTGACCAGGTGCGTGCCGACCTGACTGTCCAGCACGTGAGTCCGCGCGAAGTAAGGCCCCCGAACCGGATCGAACGCATTGAGCGTCTTGCCGAGATAGCGCATCGCTTCGAGCCCGGGCTTTTCTCCCGGCCAGGTGACCGGCAGGTCCTCGTCGAGCAGCACGGAGAGATCGACAACCTGCCTGGCCTTGGCCCGTTCGATCAGCGGCTTGGCCACGGCGGGATCGACAATCGCAAACACTCGCGATTCGCCCCCCGAGCCACCCAGATGTTTGTTTGGCAACAGCGCATAGAAAGCGCCCGTCGCGGGCAACTGGCCAAGATGAGTCAAGCATTCGGTCCAGACCAACCCGTACTCGGCCCCGGCCAGATGTGTGGCGGCGGCCAGCGTGGGAACGGGCCCCATGCTCGCGCTGTCGGTCCCGGCGGCCGAAACATTCCGCTCGCCCAACAGTTTCATTGTCTGCGGCGTGGGTGCCGGCCAGCCGGGAGTTTCGTTGCGGAGCACCGTGGCCACGAAACGATCTCCCTCCGGGAACGGCCGATAGTAGCGGTCGCTATAGCCGCTGCGAAACAGCACCACGTCGCCGGGGCCAAGTTTGCGATGTTTCTGTTCCCAGCTGATTACGATCTCGGGGGTGATCAGAAAACTTTCCCCCGGCCGGGCGGCGTCCACCTGGTCGCTGACGTCGATCACGCAGGCTTCGCCCACAAACCGCCAGACCGGCACCCGGTCGCCCGTGACCGTGCCCATCGGTCCGGCGCCCGGCAGTCCGGAATCGGGAGGCGGCACGAAATGGGCCGGCGCGTCGAACTGGGTGCCGGTATGTTCGTCGATCATCACCATGTCGCGATTGTATGCGCCCGGGCCGATCATGCGGTACGGCGTGAGCGAGTATTGGGTCATGCCGACGGGCCACGCACAGGGAAACTCGGGGGTCACGGTGAGCGAGAGATCGACGATCGTAGGGGGTGCGGGCGTGCCGGCCGGCTGCTCGGCAGCAGACAGAACATGCGCCAAGAAAAGCATCGACAAGCCGAGCAAGCATTGCGTCGCCAACGAGCGCATACGTTTCTCCTCACAGGCGCATGCAGCCGGTGAAATAGATATTTCGGTTAAGCCCACGGGATGCTTCCCGTGGGCCAAGTCAGCGATTTTCGCTTTGAAATGAACAACAGGCAACGCACAATGCGGCTATCCTGGCGCTGGCGCGCCGGCTGGCGGCGGAAGAATTCCGACCGCGACTCTTCAAGGCTCTGGCTGAATGGTTCCCATCTGTTGGCCCAAAAGCACGATGGACTGTTCGGCGGCGCAAATTTCAACCAAACGACCGGCGATGGGAGCCTCGATCGAAATCACGGCCTTGTCGGTTTCGACTTCGGCCACGATCTCTCCCTGGCTCACCGTCTGTCCAATCTCCTTGAGCCAGCCGATGACTTTGCCCTCGGTGATGGTCAGGTCTTGGTTGGGCATGATAATGGGCACTCCGCCTGTGGCGCGGCTCTTGGCGGACGAGTGGTGTACGGCCGGCTCCGGGTGGCCGTTGGTCGCCGCACCCTGGGGAGCGGCACTTGGCCCTGCTACGGGCGTCGCCGGGCTTTGCGACCGCGCCGGCCGCGGAGCAGGGGGGACCGCCGGACGGACACCGTGCACCCGGCGTGGCACGATCGGCCGGCCGGCCAGGACCGCCTTTGCGGCAGCCAGAATGCGCTCCTCCGAGACGACCACCGCCGATTCGAGCACCGGGCTGAACGGTTGGGCCACCGGCTCGGTATGCACTCGACCCACTGGTGCGTCGAGTTCGTCGAAGGCCTGCTCCATCATGGCGGCGGCAATTTCGCCCCCGACGCCACACATCGAAAACGCCTCGTCGACGACCAGCAAGTGCCCGGTCTTGGTCACACTGGCGACGATCGTGTCGATGTCCAGCGGTACGATCGTCCGCAGGTCGATCACTTCGCATGAGATGCCTTCGCGGGCCAGTTGCTCGGCCACGTCGACGACGCGGTGCAACGGCGTGCCGCTGGAGACGATCGTCAGATCGTTGCCGGCACGGACCACATTGGCCACTCCGAACGGAACGAAATAATCGCCTTGCGGCACGGGGCCCTTGCTCGCGAACAGCGCTTTGGGTTCCAGGAACAGCACCGGATCGTTGGCCCGCAGCGCCGTCTTCATCAAGCCTTTCGCATCCGCGGGATTCGAGGGCACGACCACGATCAGGCCCGGACAATGGGCCCAGACGGGATGATAGGCCCCGCTATGGTGCGGGCCGGTGCATTTGACGGTACCCCACGAACTGCGGACGATCATGGGTACGTTCACCTGCCCGTTGCTCATGTAACGGAGCTTGCCGGCCTGCTGAATGATTTGCGATGCGGCCTCGAAAATGAAATCGGCGAACATCAGGTCGGCCACGGCGCGGCAGCCCGAGGCCGAAGCCCCGATCGCGGCGCCGGTGAAGCCGAGCTCGGCGATCGGCGTGTCGATCATCCGGTGGCCGCCAAATTCGTGCCACAGGCCTTTGGTATGGGCGAAACTGCCTCCGCGCTCGCCGGTCCCTTCGCCCATGTAAATGATGTGCGGATCGTGCCGCATCTCCTCGGCAATCCCGTCGCGCACTGCTTCCAGCCAACCCTGCACGACGGTGGGCGCATCGGCCGGCGCCGTGGGCAGCGCCGCGTGGAGCGGCTCGGCCCAGACATGATCCAGTGCCGAAGCGGGATCGGGGGCAGCGGAGCGGCGGGCGAATTCGACCGCCTCCCAAACTTGCCGCTCGACGCGCTCGTCGATGGCGGTCAGATCGGCTTCGCCGGTCCGGCCGGAAGCGAGCAGCCGCTGGCGGAAAGTGCGGATGGGACAGCGAGCCTTCCAGCGATCGAGTTCTTCCTGCGTGCGGTAGGTGCCCACCAGCGGATCGCCTTCGTGGTGTCCGACGGTCCGATAGGTTTTGGCTTCGATCAAGGTGGGTCCGTCGCCGCGGCGTGCGCGCTCGGCGGCGGCGCGCATCGCTTCCCAAACGGCGAGCACATCGTTGCCGTCGACCGCGACTCCGGCGATGCCGTAAGCGGCCGCCTTGGTGGCGATCTCGGCGTTCGCGGTGGCGATGGTCAGCGGAGTGGCCGTGGCGTAGAGGTTGTTTTCGCAAACGAAGATCACCGGCGCCTTTTGCACGCCGGCGAAGTTGACCGATTCGTGAAACGCTCCGTGATTGACGGCGCCGTCGCCAAAGAACGCCACGGCCAGTTGATCGGTTCCGCGCGTGCGAGCGCTGAGTCCCAAACCCACGGTGCCCGGAATTCCGCCGCCGACAAAACCATTGGTTCCGAACAGGCCTTCGTTCTTGGCATACAAGTGCATGCTGCCGCCGCGGCCGCCGCAGCAACCGGTGACCTTGGCATACAGTTCGGCCATGACGAACTGCGGCGGCACCCCCTTGGCCAGGGCGTGGCCGTGGCCGCGGTGCGTGCTGGAGATCCAGTCTTCGCTGCGCAGGTGAGCGCAGACGCCGACCGCCGTCGCTTCTTCGCCCACATACAGGTGCAGAAACCCGGGCATTTCGCCCTTCTTGAGCAGGTCCTGGGCAATGAGTTCGAAGCGGCGAATGAGCATCATTTGCTCGTACAACGCGAGCAAACCCTGCGTATCGAGACGGCAATTTTCTGGAATCGGAGCGAGGGTCAATCCGCTCGCCGGTCCCGTCGCGGTCGTACTCATTTCGCTGGTTCCTCTCTAACTCGACAACTCGCCAGAGTTGCAGCCAATCTGATCCGAAGTATCAACCTATTCAAGCCAAGTGTATCGTGTGCAACGGCCGTCAGTGCCGCCGCATGATTGCGTAGGCCCCCACCAGGCCGACCAGGCAGAAAAAAAATCCGCAGCAAACCGTGCCGACTTGGAGCAACCAATGCGGCTGCAGCGCGCGCGGCATCAAAGTTCGATTCGTGTGCCAGGCCTGCACGGCCGATACGCCCAGCGCCAAATTCTGCAACGACGCTCCGATCACGGCGATCTTCAGCGCCGGAAGCCAGCACAGTATCAACAGGCCCCACAGCGCATAGCCCGACAGGATGCCGTAATAGACGTACTTCACGCTGGCGGTGCCCAGGCGGCGAGCGCGGGCACTACTGGTCCAGACGATGTCGGTCCAGCGACGCGAGATCTGATCGCTGGCGCTGATCTGGCCCGGCGCCAATACCAGAAATCCGCACAGCAGCGTCATCGTCCACAGCAGTTTGGCGTGATCGGGGTAGCGACCGGCGAGCCCTTCGGCGGTCATGCCGGCCACGCGGTCGTCGGCTACGGTGGCATTGCGGATGAACTCGATCGACAACATGCAAGGCAACGCCATCCCGACGAACGAGGCCAACATCCAGACCGCGAATTGATCGCGAAAGACGTGCCGTAGCCAACCCCGCCAGCGACGCAAGCTGTCGGCGTCGACCAGGAAGACCTTGCCCGTGTGCGAGAGCGGGATCGTGCGGCCGCCGATGGCGCTGGGAATCGCGCCGACCCCGGCTCCCATGCCCCAGCCTTTGTCGCGCGTATAATTGGAAAACATCGAGTTGGTGAATCCGCCGGCTCCGGCGATGCCGACAAAGGCCGCCAGCATCAACCAATCGATCTTGGGAAATTCATGGTGCTCCACGAAATACGACACCAGGCCGCGTTTCTCGATCCCTTTGGTCTCGATCAGTTCGGTCAGCCGCCGCGCATATTGCGGCGGCATTTCGTCGAGACTGTCGAACCGCCGCACTCCCTCCGCGTCGCGCAGCGTGAACCGCTCGGCAATCCACTTTGCTCGCCGTCGACGTTGCCGACAGCCGTGAGCGCGACGCCCTGCTGGTCGGGCTGCGTTTCCAGCAGAAATGTGCCGGGGTGCATCAGACGCACCGCTTCGCTTACGGCGGCGTCGCGGCGGGCCTTTTCCGCTTCATGCCCGGTCTCGTTGAGCGCCGCCTGGTTTTGTTTCTCGTCGTTGATCCGGTATTCGGCAATCAGCGGGTGGTAACGGTCGCGCTCGATCGTGCCCTTGACCACCAGGCGATCGGCCCCGTCCGGGTAAGTGAAGTTGAAGTGGGGATCGACCAGAATGGTTTCCGCCCGCTCGGGATAAGTGCCGAAGGCGAAAAAGCCCGTACAGACTTCCCACGCGACACGCGGCGAAACCATGAACGCCGCCACGAAAGCCAGATAGCCCAGAACCAATACCAGCTTGACCGTCATGACCTTTTCGAGCATCCGATAGATCGTGCCGCCGAAAATCAGCGGCACGAAGGCCAAGACGAAGATCACGATGCCCAACAGACGCACCAACCGCTCCTCGCTCAGCATTTGGCCGAGCACTCCGATCGAACCGGCGCCGGGCAAGTGGCCGATGAATGCAGCCGCCAGCGGCACCGCCGCGTTCGAGGCGTTGTAGGGCCAGATGCTTGTCAGGTCCAGCAGTGCATAGGCCCCGATCCAAGGCAGCGGGCCCGGCCAGGTTCGCATGCCCCCGACCAGGATCGGTTCGCCGCAATACAGCGTGTAGCGCATCATCATCAAATTGCAAAATACTTGCAGCAGAATGCTGATCGATGCGATCCAAAGCAATGTCGCGCCGTATTGGGCACTGACGGCCGGCCCGAACAACCACTCGCCGGAACCGATCGACGTTCCCGCCAGGACAACTCCCGGCCCGATCAACCCGACCCACAACCGCCAACCGGGACGAGGCGGCTCGGGCAATCGATCGACATGCCATGGCGGCAAGAGTCCAGCGGGCACCGTGAGCTCGCCCAGCGGTGCGGCGGATGCCGATTCGAGTTGATGTTCCATGCGACCCGCCCGCCGAAAGCCATGCGCCGGCGGCTGATTTCCCGCAAAAACCGGCCGAGCCAGTGAGCCTGGACCGGACAGGATAAAAGTTTACCAGTGGCACCGCGTTGCCGAGAGGCCCTTTGCAGCCTGAAGATCCAAGGTTTTCAATTGGATAGTTTAAGCAAAACTGAGCCCGGTAACAACAAACGTCGTATCTTAATACAATATATTTTCGCCGGAAAGCCGAGCCGGGTTGGTCCCAGGAGCGCTGGCCTTGGAACTCGAAGCCGCAGCAGCGGATCCGGCCGGTGAAAGGCAGGGGGGCCTCAAAGGCAAGCGGCACAGTGCAGGAGGGCACAGTGCAGGAGGGCACAGTGCAGGAGGGCACAGTGCAGGAGGGCACAGTGCAGGAGGGCACAGTGCAGGAGGGCACAGTGCAGGAGGGCACAGTGCAGGAGGGCACAGTGCAGGAGGGCACAGTGCAGGAGGGCACAGTGCAGGAGGGCACAGTGCAGGAGGGCACAGTGCAGGAGGGCACAGTGCAGGAGGGCACAGTGCAGGAGGGCACAGTGCAGGAGGGCACAGTGCAGGACGGCAAGCAACGTTCCCAACCTGCAATCACAAATGGGCCTTGTGATACTCGAGGTGGCCTTTGAGCACCTCGCGGGCCGCGCCTACATCGCCATCGCGAAGCGCGTCGATGATTTGCTGATGATCCAGAATACCATCGTCCCAAAGCGCCTGTTCGACGCTGCGGCGGAAACGACTGAAAAAGATTTCCAGCAAGTCATTGAACGCCACAAGCGGGCCGACTCCGCTGCCTTCGAGCAGCGAACGATGGAAGGCGATATCACCGGCGATGCGGTTTTCGAGGCCCTTGGCGGAGCGCAGCTTGTCGGTCAGGGCGTTGAGCCGCTCGTACAACTCGGGCTCATCGGCCATCCGCAGGGCGACGTGCGGGAGGGCTCCGGTTTCGATAATGATCCGGGTTTCCAAAAGCTGGGGCTTGGGATAATCGGTCAGCACCAGGTGGAAGCCTAGGTATTCGGTGACCCGGCGCATGTCGACTTCGCCCACGGTCAGCCCGCGGCGCGGCGCGGAACGCAGAATGCCCAGGAATCCGAGCGCTTTGGTCGCTTCGCGGACACTCACGCGGCTGACGCCGAAGCGTTCGGCCATTTGATGTTCGGTCGGCAGCCGGTCTCCCGGCTTCAATTCATTTTCAATGATGAAATGTTTGATCCGACCGGCAATAATCTCACTGAGATTCTGGCGCTTGAGTTGTTCCATGCCGCGATTATAGGATCATTGGGCCTTTGAATGCGAGACAAACCGTCCGCCCGGATTTCAATTGGGGCAGGACGCCTTGATTCTGGCCGCGCCGTGCCCGAGCGTCAATGTTTCAGTCACCTTCCCGGTCGGATTTTAGGTCTTTTTTCGCAACAAATAACCCCTTTGACAGGAGAAAACAGCCCATGAAGATCATTCGCTACGCCGATTCCCAGGGAAACATCCGCTACGCCAGCCGGGAGTCGGCGGACCTGGCCCTGGAAATCGTGGGGGATCCGCTGGGCAAATTCTCGGTCACCGATCGCAAAGCGCAGGTGGCCAAGCTGCTTGCGCCGCTGGTGCCGACGAGTATCTTTTGCATTGGGCTAAACTATCGGCGGCATGCCGAGGAGGGCAACGCCAAGATTCCCCAGTTCCCGGTGCTGTTCATGAAGTCGCCCGGCGCCCTCCAGAACCCGGGCGATCCGATCGAGTTGCCCCGCCGACTCAAGTCGGAAAAGGTGGATTACGAATGCGAGCTGGCGGTGGTCATCGGGCGAAAATGCAAGAACGTGCCTCGCGCTGCGGCGCTCGACTACGTGCTGGGCTATACCTGCGCCAACGACGTCAGTGCCCGAGACTGGCAAAGCGAATTCGGCGGCAGCCAATGGTGCCGTGGAAAAACATTCGACACCTTTTGCCCGCTTGGGCCCGTGCCTGGTGACGGCCGACGAAATTCCCAACCCGAACTCGCTGCAAATCAAAACCGTGCTCAACGGCCAGGTGATGCAAGATTGGAACACCAATGACATGATCTTCGACGTGCCGACGCTGATTGAATTCCTCAGCGGCAGTACCACGCTTTTGGCGGGCACGGTGATCCTGACGGGCACGCCGCACGGCGTGGGCATGGCTCGCAAACCGCCCGTGTGGCTCAAAGCCAAAGACGAGATCACGATCGAAATCGAAAAGATCGGAGCGCTAACCAACCCGGTCATCGACGAGGCGCTTTGACCGGGGGGGCGGCGACGGCTCGGGCTAGACGTTAGACGATCGTTGCTCAATCGGAGGCTGTCCGGCCGATTGGCGCTGCCATCGCTGCTTGGCGGCGGACTATAATGGCCCTGCCCCTCGTGTCCCAGGAGTTCGTAATTCATGATCCAATCTCACCGCATTTCGTGCTTGCTGCTGGTTTTGGCGCTGATGGCCGGCGCGGCTTGCACGTCGCGCCTGATTAGCCAAGAGCCCGAAGTGTCGAAATCAGCTGGCGCGGTGACCGAGGCGGCCGACGCACCGCCCAGATCGGCCGACGAGGCGCCGCTGCGGGAGCTGCGCGACATTGCCGAGCGCTCCTACGACGAGACCGAGGCCTTGTTCGAGTCGGGCGAGGCGACCCCGTTCGAGGTCTATCAGGCCTCGCGGCGCTGGCTCGACGAGGAGCTGGCCCTGGCGCGCGGGGCGGACGACAAGGTCACCTTCCAGCAGGCCCATCTCGATCGGATGCGCGATCTGGCAAACTACTCGCTGTGGCGCACCAGCGAAGTGGAATTCTACGTGGCCGAGGCCGAACTGCAGTTCGACAAGCTGCGGCCAGACCCGGCTTTGCTGGCCACCGTCCTGGCGCGCAAAGCCTTGCAAGGCGAATGGGAAGTCGTCTCGGCCGAGGAGGACGGCGAGGCCCTCAAAAAGCCGGACATGAAATCGCTGACGATCGTCGGGCGGCGCGGAGATTTTGTGTTTCGCCTGGGATCCGCCCGAGCGCTGCTTACGCTCGATCCGACCGCCACCCCGCACCTGCTCGATGTTTTCGGCTTGAGCGAAGCGTTCCCTTTCGGCGGCCACGGCATCTACAAGTTGGACGCCAACCAGCTTACCGTCTGCTGGGCAGCCAGCGGCGAGCGGCCGAAGACTTTTGCCACCCGCCCCGGCGACGATGCGCGGCTCTACGTGCTCAAGCGGGCCAAGCCGCAGTAAGCAGCATCGGCCCCTTAATCATAGGCTGCTAGGCGCCGCACCCGATCGCGAGAACTCGGGCGAGGAATTTCCATGACGAGAAACCTAAACGTGGGCGACCCGGCGCCCGATTTCACTCGGCCCTCGTCCGCTGGCGAAACGATCCGCTTGAGCCAATTCCGCGGCAAGTCGGCGGTGGTGCTGTACTTTTATCCGCGTGACAACACCTCAGTCTGCACCGCCCAGGCGTGTTTGTTTCGCGACCACTACGAGACCGTGCGAGCCGCCGGTGCGGAGGTCATCGGCGTGAGCGCCAATACGCTCGAGTCGCACCAGAAATTCGCCGACCGGCATCACTTGCCGTTCCCGCTGATCAGCGACGCCGACGGCTCGCTACGGGCACTCTACGGCGTATCGGCGACGATGTGGGTGATTCCGCGGCGAGTAACCTTTTTGATCGACCGTGACGGCATCATACAGCATGTTTGTTCGTCGCTGTTTCAGGCGGCCCCGCATGTCGACGAGACGCTGCGAGTGCTCGCCATCCTGCAGCATGCGGAGTCGTAACAGTCCGTTGAAAGATGCCCTCCTGGCATTTTTCAACCTCGCCAAGTTCAGGGCAAAGCCCCTCGCGGCGCAAAATAACGAACTTGCGTCGCTATTTTGGCATCGCATCCCTGCGATGACGCAGGCCTGTTGAATATTTCAGCACGCCTGCTAGCCGATGCCGCGGCAGGCGCAGGAGCGTCGTTTCGCGACTGTCCGAGCGTGCCGGGGGCCGTCCCCCTACGCTGCAACGCCCATGCGCGGAATTGGCAGCCGCACAACTCCTATAATATCGCCAGCCGGAACGACCTCCCTGGATCGAGCGGATGTTCCGCGGCGCAAATCGATTGGGATCCCGCCAAAATGGGCAATTCCCCTGAATTCCGGGTGCCGGCCGCAGACCGTCAGCCTGACCGGCGGTGCAGTCCCTTTCCCTCGCGGGCATTTTGCGCATAATGGTGGCACACCCCTTCCGGCTTGAAGTTCACTCGCCAACTAATCAGATTCGGATTCTATGTCCACCGAGATTTTGCCGGCCGAAGTTTCGCCGGCTGTGCTGCCTGTTGCCTGGGATGCCGCAAAATCGGCCCCCGCTCCCTCGTGCGCCCGGTGGCCGTGCAGGCCGCGCCGCACGCCAGCCGCTTCCGGTTCATCGATGCGCTGCGCGGCATTGCCGCGCTGGCGGTCTGCTGGCACCACGTGAATTTGTACGGACCGTTGCCGGAGCCGGCGGCGACCGTCATGCCAAAGTGGCTTCGACTGGGTGCATTTTACGGTTGGGCCGGCGTGCCGATGTTTTTTGTGATCAGCGGCTTCGTGATCGCCTACAGCGTGCGCGGGGCATGGATCACCCCTCGGTTTCTGGGCAACTTCGCGCTGCGCCGCTCACTTCGCCTGGACCCCAGCTATTGGGTGATGATCGGGCTGGCTCTGTTTTTGCATTTTCTGCCTGAGATGGTCGGTCTGCCTTCGCCGCATGAGAGCGGGCTGACGGCCGGGCAGGTGCTGACGCATTTCGTATATCTGCAAAACATATCCGAATACGACAACCTATCGGCCGGCTTTTGGACGCTGTGCATCGAGATGCAGTTTTATTTGCTGTTCTGCGTGATGCTGGCCGTGGCCCAGCGGCTGTCGCGGGGCGGCCAAGACAATCCGCAGCCTCGCGGCGCGGCGCTGGCGCTGGTCTTTTTGCCGCTCGCGCTGGGTTCGTTGTTCTTTTTCAATCTCGACGAAGCGTTCGACGACTGGATCATTTACTTCTTTTCGATGTTCTTCGTCGGCGCGGCGGCCTGGTGGACGCTCGACCGACGGCTGCCCGCTTGGCTGCTATGGGGCTATCTGGCGGCGATGGGCGCGCGCTTTGTGTGGCATGGCGGCGACGACATTCCGTTTGCGATGGTTACCGTCGCGGCGATTTATTTGATCGGCCGCGCCGGACGGTTGGGCAGCACCTTGAATTGGCGCCCGCTGCAATATCTGGGCCGGATTTCGTACAGCCTGTATCTGATCCACTATCCGGTCAGCCACATCGTGGTCAATGCCGGCTATCGTCTGACAGGCGACTCGCCTTGGGCCGCTTTCGGCTGGCTGGCGCTCTCGGTGCTGTTGAGCGTGCTGGCGGCGCATTTCCTGTATTTGTTTGTCGAGGCTCCCACTGCCCGGCTGGCGTCGCGCCTCAAGCCGCGCTCGATCGCCACGAATCCCACGACAACCGGCGCTCTGGACGGGGGCCAACCGTACCAGCCGTCGCCCGTCCACGCGTGAGCGATACCGTCTTGCGCCGTTGTGAGCACACGCGGCACGCAATCCACAGCGCAGCCTATCGGGCTGCCGTTTTATCGGCCGACGGACCTGCGGCCCTCGCCGGCGTGTGCTTCTGGGGCAATTCGAAACTGACGGTCATCCAGCTTCCGTCCTGGGTCCAACCGACTTTCCAGTCCGACGGGCTGGCGAATGCCGCATCGGGGCCAGTGGGCTTATCCTGAGCCAAAAAGCCCTCGACCAACGGCTGCAAAGCGTTGCGCAGGTCCGAATTGGCCAGCACCTGCTGGATGAAACTGTTGTGAATCCAGATCGCGGCCGGCGGGTTGCCCGCAATCGCCGGCGGCGCTTGCTCGGGCTGACCCGGCTGGGGCTCAGCCGATTCGGCCGGCTGGCGGAGGATGGCCAGATCGAGCTGATCGGCGGTCGTGCTCGACTGGCTTCGCAACGGCAGGCCCCCCCGGCGGGCCGCCTCGAAGAACCGCCTGCGAAACAGGTCCAGTTCAGCCACCGACGTCGCGACATCGCGATCCATCTCGCGATTCAGGCCTTGCTCGAAATGCCGTGCGGTTTCCTGGTTCGCTTGTGCCTGCGACTGATCGGTTCGCCGGGCGGTGATCCGCCGCGCGATGGCGCCGCGCAGGCCGGGCAGCGAACTGCAAATGCCGCAGGTCGTGGAGTTGCTGCAAGCCGTCGAGGTGGTCGGCAAGGAGTGCAGCCCGTCCGAGTCGAGCAGAATGCGTTTGCGGGCTTGAAAGTTCGTGGTGGACGCACTGGAAACCTGCGCTCGCCCCCCGTAGCTGACCGTACTGGCCCAGGAGCTGCCGGAAAAGAAAATGTCGGCGATGGCTCGCTGCGGATTGGGAACGAATATCAGGTTGCTGTGGCCGGCAACTCGCGAGGTGCCGCTGACCGGCGCACCGACGATCACATCCTGCACCGCTTCGACCGTGTTCACGTCGCGATTGACAAAATGCTCGAGAAACGAGCGGGACACCCGCAGGTGAACGACCCGGGCGGGCGTGCTCTGTTGGTCCCAAGTGGGCGTAAACGCAAGCGGTGCGCTGGCGACCAGTTGGGCCCCCGCGGCGCGGCGCAGGGCCGATCCCTCGCGAGTGTCAGCCAGCCGCTCGTCGGATTCAGGCTCGGCGGCCAGCGCCGCCACGAATTCTTGATCCTGACTGCATAGCTGCTCCAGGCGGGCAGTCGCCTGCTTTCCGTTGGGTCTGACCAGCAGGAGCGATCCGTCGCGAACCTCGATCAATGTGGCGGTGGCGTGAAGGGTGCCGTTCGCAGCGGTCCAGACACGCGCCGCCGCCGGTTGGATGGGTTCGCTCGCTGTTTGTGGTGCGGTGCGATCGGCAAACGCGCGGGCGTATTGCCGATCGGCCACGCTGAGCTTATCCCAGGCGATGGTCGTGCATCGCCCCGACGCCTGGCGGAGCCGGATCTCCGCGGCGCGGACTTCGACCAGCACCGCGCTACGATTGAACTTGCCGGTCACGTCGGTCCAAACGCGCAGCGGCTCGCCGCGCTGCTCGGCGGGAGTTGTTTCGCCCAAGGCAGCCCCGACGTAAACCAGGCATGCCAGCATCACGCCGGATACGATCGAAGGGCGGCTATCAAGTCGCATGAGATTTATTCCCCGGGGTCGTGACGACAAACGGTCTCCGAAGTAGCCGCTCGCAGCGGTCGCGACATTCGGCACAAAAAAAGACCCCCGAGCGTCCTTGCGCGCGGAGGTCCTACGTCCCGCAATAATCCGGTGATTTCCTCGCCCACCAGAACTATCGTAATCGGGAAGAATCGTCCGTCAAATCGCCCGAAACCGATCGCTGCGCCGCTGCAAATGCAGGCGCAATTCTCTACACGCGTGCCGCACCACGTGCGGGGGACGCTGCGCCGCGAAAACCGGCACCCCAAGCCGTTACGCAATAATTGCTTAGGGTAAGAACGCCGGCGGCCCTGGCCAATGCCCAGCTCAATCCTGCCGCATCGATTGCAAGATGTTGAGGTTGGCGGCACGACGGGCGGGAACCAAGGCCGAGATCAACACCACGGCCAAACCCGAGACCACCAGCGCCAGCGCAAACTCGGGCCGCAAGACGAACGGCATATAGCGGCCGAACATCGAACGCAAACAGGCGTTGAACGTGTGCGAGAGAGCCACTCCGGAGGCCGCTCCCGTCAGGATGCCGATCCAGCCGATGATCGCGGCCTGTCCGACCACCGTTTTGATGATCTGCCTGCGGCGCATGCCGATCGCCCGCAGCATGCCCAGCTCGCGCGTTTGTTCCAGTACGTTCATCGTCAACGTGTTGACGACGCCCAATGCGCCGACCACCAATCCGAGGACCAGCAATACCCACAGTCCGCTGGTCGTTCCGGCCACGGTCGCATCGATCAGTCGCACGATCTCTCCGAACGACTGCAGCATCAGCCCGTGCTCCGCCTCCAGGATCCGCAGTTGGGGCTCCAGCTCCGCCGCGTACCCCGGCTTAGCCTTGATGAAAAAGGCGGCCACGCCGGGAGCGTCGAACAGCCGGTCGGCAACGGCCCGATCGATGGTCAAAATCAATCCGCCGAGCGTGTATTCGGTGGACAGCGCCGCGACGGGAAACGACAGCTTCTGCGTGCCCGCGGTCACCGCGATCGTGTCGCCCGGATGAACGCCGATTCGTTCCGCCAGCACCGACCCCACCACGGCCTCGCCGGCGCGTAATTGGTCGAGCACGTGCGTGTCATCGCCCAGCACATAAAGCGGCGGCTCGGTGTATTGGCTGAAGTCGCGAGCGATCAGACGCGCCTTTTGTCCCCCTACGTCGACGGGAATCTGAACCACCGGATCGACCCGTTCCACGCCGTCTAAGGCGCGAATCTCGTCGCCCAGCGATTCGGGCATGCTGGCGGCCGCCTGGCCGCTGGCGTCGGGCATGGTGACGCGCAGCAGGAAGTCGGCCGTGATCGTGCGATCGATCCAGCGATGGATGTCGTCGTGGATCGTGAAGACGGCATTTCCGACTCCCAGCGACGTCGAAATCGAAATAAACAAGACTCCGATCGTCAAGGCGCTGCGCGTCGCCCGGCGCAGCACCAGGCGCTCGGACATATCGCCTTCGACACCCAACCAGCTATGAACCGGCCAGGCCAGCAGCTTGACCGCCGGCGGCAGGAAGATCGGCAACAAGAGCACGACGGAAATCAGCGACACAACCAGACTGGCCACCGAGGCCCAGATGGGCAAATAGCCGCGCGCCGCGCCGACGCCGCCCACCAAGGTGATCGTCAGGCCGGCCAGACCGACCAGGGTTGTGCCGCGGTGACCGCGTCCGGGTTCCAGGGTCACGGTCGGGCGCAGTCCTTCGAGCGGCGAGACGCGGCTGGCCTTGCGCGCCGGATACCAGGATGCCGCCAGGCAGACCAGCGGTCCGACCAGGCCGCCCAGAATGAACACCCAATTCAGGTCCGGCCGCGTCGGCAGCGTGACACCCAACATGCCCGCCATGGTGCGCATGAGCAATGCCCCCCCGTAAATCCCGACCGGAATTCCCACGAGTGTTCCAGCCAGACCCATCAGCAAGGCCTCGTAGCAAACCATGCCCAGAATTTGCGCCGGGTCGCGCCCACGGCCCGCAGGATCGAGAGTTGCCGCCGCCGTTCGCCGATGTTCATCAGGAACACGCTGAGCACGATGAACACGGCGGTCAGGAACGACAGTGCGCTGGCCATGAACAGGCTGACGTCGGTCAGCAGCAGCGTATCTTCCGCCTCTTTGCTGCGCAGCGCCGGCACACCCACGCGCAGCGTGGCGGGCAAAACGTCCGCAGACTCGGCAATCACCTGTGGCGCGTGGCTTCGCTCGTCGAGAAACAGGTGCAAGGCATCCACCCGGCCCGTGGCGCGAAACGACCGCTGCATGCGTTTGAGCGACATCAGCAACATGCCGCTTTGGTGCAGCCGCGCGGCATCTTCCAGGGCGAAGATGCCGCTGACCTTGAACGGCTCCGAAAGCCGGGCGGTGACCAGTTTCACTTCGTCCCCCACCGCCAATTGCAAGTTGGCCGCCAAATTGGATTCCACGGCGATCTCGGGACGGTCGGAAGGAAAACTTCCTTCCACAATTTTGAAGCCCGCCACCGACTCCGGCTCTTCGGGCTCGACGGCCGAAGCCAACACCGCGACCCGTTTTCCGTGAATCGCGGCCTTGGTGCCATGCCGCAGCACCGGCACGACTGCGCGGACATGCGGCAGCGATCGCAAATCGTCGGCCGCCGCTTGCGGAAAGTAGCCGCCCCCTTTGGACACGACTTCCAAGTCGGCGCGGCCTGCCAGCGAAGCGAAGACCCGCCGGTACGCCGTGCGGGTCGTGGCGGTGGCCGAGCTCACGGCCACAATGGCGGCCACCGCGATCACCACGCTGAGCAAGCTCAACAGCGAGCGTCCTGGGCGGCGCCGGAACTCGCCGAGCGCATATCGCCAGGAATTCATCCGTGCGGCTCCCGAGCGCCGGAAACCGCCCGCAGGCCGTCGCGCGGATCGTAGTCTTCCACAATCAGCCCGTCCCGCATGTGCACCACCCGGTCCGCCCGAGCGGCGACCGACGCGTCGTGTGTGACCAGAACCACGGTATGCCCTTGGGTGTCGACCAGTTGTCGCAACATGCCGATCACGCGATCGCCGTTGGCGCTGTCGAGATTTCCGGTGGGCTCGTCGGCCAGGATGATGGCCGGATCGGCCACCAGGGCCCGCGCAATGGCCACGCGCTGCTGCTCTCCGCCAGAAAGCTGGCTGGGAAGCTGATTGCGGCGGTCGGCCAGACCGACCAGGTCGAGCATGGCGGCCGCCCGACGGTCGGCCTCCGCACTTCGGTTGCCTTCCAAACGCAAGGGCAGGGCGACATTGTCGATGGCCGAAAAGATCGGCAGCAGGTTGAATTGCTGAAAGACGAAGCCGATGCGGCGGCGGCGAAGCAAAGTGCGCTCGTCGTCGCTCATGGTGCCGACTTCGATTCCCTCGAGCAACAGCTCGCCCGCGGTGGGCACCTCCAGGCCGCCCAAAATATTCAGCAGCGTGCTTTTTCCCGAGCCGCTAGGGCCCATGATCGCCATGAAGCTGCCTCGCTCAACCGTTAAATCCACTCCGCGGAGGGCTTCGACGCGAACCCCGCCGTTGTAGGTTTTGACGATCTGTCGGGCCTGAATAACTTCGTTCATGGTCAGGGGTTAAGGGCCGTGCGGCGTGGCCGCGAGCTCGTGCGCGAGCGCTGGGTGCAACCTGTCCCTAGGCCTGCAGCAAGAACCCTCGGCTTTTGGAAGGTGCAAGAGCTGAGCCAACATCCTGGCGCAGCAACTGCCGGACGTCAAGCGCCCCTTGACGCACGTACGACTGCCAGCGGCCGCTGCTAGCGGGTTGAAACGGGCCCCAGGAGCCCTTTGAACAAGGGTCTTTCCCCTCCCGGCGGCCCAGATCCGCTAGACACGCCCGCCCGAGCGAGCGGGCCGGCGGCTCAGCCGGCGGTCGGGCGCTGCGGTCTTTCAGAGTACGCAGGCCGATCGAAAGCATGATCCAGGCCCAGCCGTTGAAGATCATGTCGATGCCCACGAACAGGCCGATGACCCACAACGCCGACGACGGCCACTGCTTCAAAATCAACAGACCCAGCATCAGGGTCACGATTCCGTTGAGCAGCACCCAGCCCCAATCGTGAAAGCGCTCCATGAGCGCCGCGACGATGCGGAAGATGCCGGCGGCCAGCAGGAAAAAGGCAATTACGAGCGTCAAGCTAAACTCGCTCTCGAGAGGACGATCCACGATGATCAAACCGGTAATCAAGTACAAAATGCCGATCAGCACGTGCAACAGTGTTCCGCTCCAGCGGCCCGACCAAAAGGAACTGACGATCTGTATCACGCCGGCAGCCAGCAACAAGAACCCGAAAAACATGACCGACACGAGCGTGACGATCGTAGCCGCCCCGACGGCAAACGTTCCCATCACGACCAGCAGGATTCCCATCAGCAGGAACCACCACCAATGATCGCGCACGGCGGCCAGTTCATGTCGAAAGACGGGCAGTCCGGGGATGCCGGGAACCGACGACATATTTTGTTCAGTGCTCATGGGAGGATTCCTTTATGGCTGGATGAGGCGATCGGGGTGCGCCGAGTGATCGGCCTGCGCACTCGATGGTAGTGCGCAGGGGATCGAAGTCAAACGTTTTGTTAGCGAGCAAACTGACTTCCGCCGAGGAGGGTGTTTTGACGGCCAGGTTTGTTGCTGATCGTCGGGCGACCGCGCCGGGCGTTATCGGGTCAACGCATTTCCCCGTCGCCTATGGTACTAACTGCGAAAACCCGACCTATCGAGGCCCACGAGATGCTTCCAGCGGGGATTTTCTGCAGATTCGTCGTAAACTGTACGCCGAATGTGGAAAACTCCGGCGCGAGGGGCAATTTCGGCACGCGGTATGCATTCTGGCATCCGCCGTGCGACGCCGAAAGGCGGACCAAAGCGCGTTTTGTGTTACTTGCAGCAAAGGGGTCGAATCATGTTGCGTTGGGCATTGATATTCCTGATTGTGGCACTCATCGCCAGCGCCTTCGGAATGTTTAACCTCGAAGGGGCCGCCGTAAACATCGCGCAGATCCTGTTCGCGGTGTTCCTGGTGATGCTGGTCATTTCGCTGCTTGTGGGCCGACGCGGGCCGGTCATTTGAGCCTTCGCTAAAAGGGGTCAGAACTATTTTCTTGACAGGGCCGCGCTAGATCGTTACGTTGCGCCCATGCCCCGACCTCTGCGACCGATCGATGGCGGTTTGATTTACCACGTGATCAATCGGGGTAACAACCGGCAAACGGTATTTCGCAAGCAAACAGACTTCAGGGCGTTTCTGGCCGCGCTGGCCGACCTGAAAGTTCGCAAGCCGTTCCAGCTTTATGGATACTGCTTGATGAACAATCACTTCCACTTGCTGCTGCGGGCGACCGAGACGCCGATCAGCCGTATCGTGCAGAGCCTGCTCGTCTCGCACACGCAGCGCTATCACAAGCACTACCGCTCCGGCGGCCACGTGTGGCAAGGCCGGTTCAAGAGCCCGGTGATTCAAAACGACGAGCACTTGCTCACGGTTCTGCGGTACATCGAGGCCAACCCGCTGCGCGCAGGCCTGGTGGAGCGGGCCGAAGAATATCCTTGGAGCAGCTACCGCGTTCACGGCCTGGGCGAGGCGGACGACCTGGTCGACCCACTCATCAACTACGAGCAGTTGGCTGCCTCTGGGAAGGCTCGGCAGAGCAAGTGGGCCCAGAAGGTCCACCGGCCGCTGGAGGAAGCAGCCCTGGCCCGAGTTCGCCGCTCCGGCAGCAGTGGCCTTCCCTACGGCGAACCGGCGTGGGTCGATCGATTGGCGGCCCGGCTGAGCCTGGATCTAACCATCCGCCCCCGCGGCCGGCCGCGGAAGGACGGCACGGCGAATAAATAGTTCTGACCCGTTTAATTTTTCGATTTGTGCTTATGACGGACTTTTCGGGTGGAAAGGTATTGGTTCGTGGTGCCGCGGATACTGTCGCGGGCGATGGTGTGACGGTAGTACTGCAAGGCGATGGGCTTGGCGGTTTTTTTGTTCTCACCGGTTACCCGACGTTGGCGGTGAAGCCATGATTACCGACTCCGACATTTTGCTCTTGCGGAATTTCTTTGGGGGATATTTCCATCAGGATTGGCCATGCGAGGCCGAGAGTTGGGAGGGTGTTGTTGATGGATATCTGAGCCGCCACAATACCGACGAGCAACCTCGTGCGCTGCAGCCGCGCGATTCTCGAATACGCCCATTCGTTCACGAACTCGGCCGAGCTGGAAGCGAGTCTAATCAATGAACTTGGCTGCTATTATTTACCCTGTGCCGATGGTCTAACGGCGGCAGCTTGGCTTGAACTCATTGCCGCACGGTGTATGGGTCCAGTGTAGCGGCCCAGCGATCTTCGCTCGTGGACGGATTTGAGGCGGTTTTCGATGAGAAGGTGGATTTCGAGGACTGGAAATCGCGGCGTCGGCGCAGCCGATGCGACCTGATCTTTGGAAATTCGAACAGGTATATGGGTGTAGCGGACCAGCGATCTTCGCTAGTGGACGGATGTGAGGCAGTTTTTGGTGAGAAGGTGAATTTCGAGGACGCGAAATTGCGGCGTCGGCGCAGCCGATGCGACCTGATCCTTGGAAATTCGAGCAGGTGCGTGTTGGGGCAGACCTTCCACGCGCAGCACGAGCGCAGCGGGTCGTAAGGCCAGCATGGCTACGCTACACGCCCGAGCATGACGATGGGCAGATGCTTTCGGCCCGCGTAGTGCGTCATCTCAAGCTCCAACTGCGCGCCGGGCCGGCCGCGAGTCAGGGCCAAAGGTTTCGCGCAGGGCGAGCCGCGCGGCCAGCGCTCACGCGGTTCATGACGTGGCTTGCGATTGGCCGGAAAGCGGCGGTAATACGCCTCGTTCGGCGTGCGGTCGCCCAGCGTCTCGTGAGGTCGGTGCTCGTTATACCAATCGGCAAAGGTCGACACTTCGCTGCGGAAGCATTCGCGCCGCAGCGGAATGAGCGTCAGCCGGCGCAGGCTTTCTTTCAGCGTGCGGATGAACCGTTCGACCACGGCGATGCTGCCGTGCTGGCCGATGGCGCCGTAGCGCGGCTTGATCTTTCTGCGCCGGCACCAACGCCGAAAGCCGTGATTGTCGAACTGGACGCCGCGATCGCAAATGACGTACTTGGGCGTGGCCCTTGAATTCTTGATCGTCCGCCCAAGAAACGCGCGCACATCCACGGACGACGGCTGCTTGGCAAACGTCGCGGTGCCTACCACGCGCCGCGAGAAATGGTCGACCACGACCGCCACCCACCAGCAGAAGGGCCAGCACTGTGGCAAAGCCAGCGGGAACAAAAAGGGAACAAAAAGGGGTCAGAACTATTTAATAAATAGTTCTGACCCCTTTGTTCAGGGACTCTCGAGCGGCCGCACCTGAGGAACATCTTCGCTTTGCAGGCTGGTGCGGACCGCGTCGCCACGTCGCGGGTTCGACCGGGCGGCTTCGCGGTAGGGCTTCCCCTTGTGATACTCCTCCAGACGACTGGTGGCGCGCTGCCGTTGCTCGGGCGGCGCCAGCGCGAGCACTTTTTTCTGCGTGGCGGCGGCCGCGTCGAAGTCGCCGGCGTTGGCCTGGGCCGCGGCCAGCGTTTCGACGTAGCGGTAATCGCTGTCGCCATCGAGGGCGATGGCTTTTTCAGCCGCTTCAATCGCCAGTGCCGGATTGCGGAAGTTCTCTGCGGGGCAAGTCGCCATCAGCCAGGCCGCGCTCTGGTAAGCGCGGCCCAACTTAGGGCTGAGCTTGATCGCGGTGCGATAGTCGTGGGCGGCCTCGGCATATTGGCCCTGGTCGGCATAGGCGTCGCCGCGATTGGTATAGGCCGCGGCGTTGGTGGGGTCGATCCGAACGGCCAGGTTGTAATCGTCCAGGGCCTCGCGAAAATGTTCCAGCCGGTAGTGGGCGTGGCCGCGGCTGTTGTAGGCCGAGGCATCTTTCGGCGCCAGGCGAATGGCCTGCGTGTAGTCTTGGATCGCGCCGGCAAAATCCTGCTTCTCGTAGCGCAACTCGCCGCGGTTGAAGTAGGCGTTGGCATAGTTCGGATTCATGCGAATCGTCTGGTCGAAATCGGCAACTGCGGCGTCGTATTTGGCCAGCGTGGCCAGGCTCACGCCGCGATTGTGGAAATACCGCCACTTGGTGCCGTCGAGCCGCGCGGCCGTGGCAAAGTCTTCGAGCGATTCCGCGCTGCGATCGGCGTCGGCGCGCAGCTCGCCGCGGCGGTTGTGCGCCCAGGCCATGAACTGACGCGTATAGGGCACCATCGGCCCGCTGAGCCCGGCCTGCACCCCGGCCTGCGCACAGGTCGAGGATTTCCGTCAAGGCGGCCTCGTCCTGCGCGGACTTGCTCTGTTCGAATGCCCGGCGGACCAGCGCTTCACCCTCGGCCGTTCCCTCGGCTGCGGGGCTGGCGCCGGCAGCCGGACTGACCTCTTGCTGGCCGACGGATTTGGGGGCCGGGCGACGTGGCACCAGCGGCCGGGCGCCGTCGGTTTGGGGCGGGGTGAGGCTCCGCGGTTCGTCGGTGGCGGCCGCTCGCAGGGCGTTTTCGGTGGGCAGGGTCGGATCGATCAGGTCCTCTTGCGAGGCCGCCGCGGTATCCGGATCGACCTCGTCCGGCGCGATCGGGGGGGCCGCGGCAGAATGTCGGCGGCCGACAAGCCGATCACGGCAAACAAGAGCCAAACCCGCCAGCTCACGTTGGCCATCGCTTCAGTCCTCCTGGTAAGTGTTCGCTTGGGCAGATCGCTTGGCAAATGCGCCAGCGGGCATCCAAACCGGTCCGCTCATGCCTGCGGCTCGGTCATCCGCCACGGGTCGAGCGCTTCGTTGAGCACCTCGTCGGGCAGAATTTTTTGTTCCTGGCAAAGTTGCCGGATGGTCTTGCCGGTCTTGAAGGCCTCTTTGGCCAGCGCCGCCGCCCGCTCGTAGCCGATGTGCGGATTCAAGCTGGTGACCATCGACAAACTCTTTTCGACCGAGGCCTCGCAGGCTTCGGCGTTGGCCTCCATCTCGGCGGCGCAGAACTCGACAAAGGCCCGGCTCGCGCTGGCCAGCAGCATGATGCTCTCCAGCGCGGTCTGCCCCATGACGGGCATCATGATGTTGAGCTGGAATTGTCCGCCGGCGGCGCCGCTGAGCGTGATCGTCTGATCGTTGCCCAACACCCGAGCGCAAACTTGCATCATGCTTTCGCACATCACGGGATTGACCTTGCCCGGCATGATCGAGCTGCCCGGCTGCCGGTCGGGCAGTTTGATTTCGTAAAAGCCGCAGCGCGGGCCGGACCCCAGCCAGCGGATATTGTTGGCCACGTTGAACAGCGTGGTGGCGATGGTGCGCAACTGGCCGTGGCAATCGACCAGGCCGTCGCGCTGGGCGTTGGCCTCGAAATGGTTTTGGGCTTCGATCAGCGGAACGCCGGTCTCCTTGGCCAGCACCGGCCGCCACGCGCGCGCCAAACTCGGGATGCGTGTTGATGCCCGTGCCGACGGCCGTGCCGCCGGCCGGCAATTCCACGATCGCCGTCAGCGCCGCGCTCGGCGCGCTCGACCGAGAGATCGCAACTGCCGGGCGAAGCCGCCGATTTCCTGCCCCAATCGCAGCGGCGTGGCGTCGGCCAGATGCGTGCGGCCGATCTTGATGATTTTGTCCCACTCGCGGGCCTTCGCGCGCAGCGTTTCGGCCAACAGCTGCAGCGCCGGAATCAAATCGTTCTTGATGGCCAGCGCCACGGCCACGTGGATCGCCGTGGGGAACATGTCGTTGGTGCTTTGGCCCATGTTGACGTGATCGTTGGGATGGACCCGCTTTTGGCTGCTGAAGCGATCGCCGCCCAACAACTCGATGGCCCGGTTGCTGATCACCTCGTTGGCATTCATGTTGCTCGAAGTGCCCGAGCCGGTTTGAAACACGTCGATCGGGAATTGATCGTCCCACTTGCCGGCGGCCACCTCGCGGCAGGCGGCCAGCAGCGCGTCGACCTCTTTGGCGGTGAGCGTGTTCTTGCCCGAGCCGGTCAGCTTTCCCAAATCGCGATTGGCCGTGGCCGCGGCCAACTTGATCAGGCCCAGGGCGTGGATCAACTCGGGGCGCAGCGACCTAGCCCGAGATGGGAAAATTTTCGATCGCGCGTTGGGTCTGCGCGCCGTAATAGGCCTGCGCCGGAACGCGAACGTCCCCCATCGAATCGTGTTCAACGCGATACGCCGCGGGGTCGGATGCTGTCATGCAAGTTTGGGCGACGCATTGGTCGCAAAATCGAGGTGGCTTTAGGATGCCCTGGCGCGCTCATCATAGCGGCTGGAAAGAGCTTCACAAAGGCCGGCGCACCCGGCGACGCAACGCCGGCTGAGAGAACGGGTTGGTGCCTTTTTGGGCGGCTCGCAGGGGTGGCCGCGGGGCCGCGGAAACGTGGCCGCGGCGCACTGATCAATCCGTGCGATTAAGCGTTTGCCAG
Organism: uncultured Planctomycetaceae bacterium; assembly: GCA_963793635.1. GTDB lineage: Bacteria > Planctomycetota > Planctomycetia > Pirellulales > PALSA-1355 > CAWCAX01. The sequence goes on along the minus strand of CAWCAX010000002.1, from coordinate 644,413 downwards.
CTAATGGATCGGTCCGGCAGAATCGCGCTAAACGCACAGTCGTTTGGAAAAACCACGAAAGAATCATCGATCGGGCGTGTTGCCGGGCAGGGAGCCAGGCGCTAAAATTCCAACGGTTGACCGAAAATTTCAGGATTCTTCTCGTATGCCCAATTTCAGCACTGAAACCGAGTTCAACAAGTTGCTTGACGGGCGGTGTGATATCGATCTGATTGGGCTGATGCTCGAATTGGCGGCAGATCAATATCCGGCCCTGGACCGCGTGGGTTGTCTGCTGGAACTCGATCGACTAGGTGTCGAGTGTGCCGCTCAGCCGGCATTGGCCGAAATCGGGCGGCATGGCCGATCGCCTGGCGGCGATCAGTTACGTGCTGTACGAAGTCGAGGGCTTCCACGGCAACCTCGATGACTACTACGACCCGCGAAACAGCTATTTGAACGAGGTGCTCTCCCGCCGCACCGGCATCCCAATTTCGCTGGGCATCCTCTATCAGTCGGTGGCCGCTCGGGCCGGCCTGCGGTTGTTCGGCGTGAATGCGCCGGGGCACTTCATCCTGGGCTGCCGCAGCGGCGGAGAACTGCTCTTTGTCGATCCTTTTTCCGGCGGCGACGTGCTCGACCGCGAGGGCTGCCGGCGGCGGATCGAAAAGGTGCTGGGCGAAAAAGACGTTCTCCGCGACGAGCATCTCTGTCCTGCGCCGCCGCGCGACATCGTGGCGCGCGTGCTCCGTAATCTGAAAGCGGCTTTCGCGCTGCTGAACAATTGGCCCAGCGCCCTGTCGGTGCAGTTGCGTCTGGCGGCGCTGTTGCCCCGCTGCTCCGACGAAAGGCGGGATCTGGGGCTGATCTACTTGCGGTCCGGCCAGCCGCACAAGGCGCTGCCGCTGCTCGAGCAATCGCTCAGCTGCTGTGCCCCCGAGCACGCCGACGTGATGCGGACGTCGGTGTGCACCGCTCGCAAGCTGATGGCCGAAATGAATTAACGGCGCCAGCTTGCGGTTTTCTTTCTCGAGCCCCTTTCATCCCCTGCCGGCATGGCCGGTCCGCTGCCGGGCTGGCCGCTGGGATCGCAATCTCGCAAATGGCGAGCTAGCATCGACTTAGGGCTCGCAGGCGATCTTTCCGCCGCGTGCGGCCGGCGATGCTTGGTTTTTTCGCGCAAATTTTCCGCCGGCCCCGTCATGAACTAGTAATGACCGGCCGGTTGCAGGAGTTGGCTACTGGATTCTGACTCTCGTTTGCCCGAATCACCGCGGTTGCTCATGAATCAACCGGCTTCTTCCGCAGGCAGCTGTCAGCGCGATGAATTTTCCGCGCTCTATAACGGCTGTGCCCAGTGGCTCTACGGCTATCTGCTTTCGCTTCTGCGGCGGCCCGACGACGCCGAAGAGGTGCTCCAGCAGACGGCCGAATTGCTCTGGGAAAAATTCGAGCACTATCACCGCGGGACCGAGTTTCGCGCCTGGGCTTGCCGCGTGGCCCATTTCAAGGCCTTGGAACATCAGCAAAAGTCCCGACGGCGGAAAACCGTCTTTTCGGACTTGTGCTTTCAATCGGTCGACGAAGACGCGGTCGTCATGGCCGATCGGCTCGATGCTCGGGCCGTGGCGCTGGAAAAGTGCCTGGAAAAGCTGCCCCCCGCCGATCGCCAGGTCATCGACCAGCGCTACGCGGCCGGCGGCAGCGTGGAATCGGTGGCGCAGGCCTTGGCCTGCTCGACCCACATCGTCTACCGGACGCTCAGCCGGATTCACGAGGCGCTGTTTCGTTGCATCAATCGTGCTTTAGCGGAGGAAGCCGTACCATGAACCGTCTTGAGGATAACACGGGGAGCCAGCCTGGGAACCGCCCGGACCCTCACCATAGACGCCTCGGGCAGCTCGTCGATCGGCTGGCCGCCGGCGAATTGGGCGACGACGAGCATGCCGAACTCGATGCAATCGTCGGCAACGATCCGCTGGCGCGTCAATACTATCTGGAGCAAACGTTTCTGGTGGGCAGCCTGCTATGGCGCTGCGGAGGCCATCAGAACCCCGCGCAACAGAACCCCGTGCGATCGAGCGCAGCGCCAACAGCGACTGCCGCGCCGCCCGCCGCGCCCAGCGTGCTCGGCTTTCTGGGAGATGCCTGGCAGGGGACGTACCTTTCGCCCCGCATCTTGGTGACGATTGTCGGCAGCGCCCTGGCCAGCTATTTCCTGGTGATGTATGCGCTGATTCCGCTCACGCGCTGGGCCCCGTTACCGAATGGCGCTGCCCAGGTGTCTTCCGCGCACGATGATTTGTCCGCGGTCGACCATTCGAGTCTCCAGGCTAATCGTGTACCGGGCGAAAAGGTCGGCGCGCTCAAAGCCGACCTGCAAGCCAGTTGGCCGGACCCCGCGGCCGCACCCAGCGGCGCTGCCGCCCGGGTCGGACAGCGCTGCGAATTAGCCGCGGGACACGTCGAGATGACCCTGGAGCGCGGCGCCAGATTGATGATCGCCGGTCCCGCCGTCTGGCAGCTCGACTCCGAGCAACGTTTGTCGCTCGCCCGCGGCCGGGTGGCGGTGTATGTACCCGTCGCGGCCAAGGGCTTCACGGTGATTACGCCCACGGCCGAGATCGTCGATCTGGGGACCGAATTCATGGTCGAGGTAGGGGATTCGGCCGAAACCCGGCTGGCCGTGGGACGCGGCAAAGTGCAAGTGGCGACGATCACCCCGACCGCCTCCCGATCGAAATCGAAGGCTCGGCCGGCCCTGGTCGTGAGCGCCGGACAGGCGATCACGGTTTCCGCCACCGGCGCCGGGCGTGTGACCGCGGAATCCACGAGTTTTGATTCCGAGTGGGTGCGGCGTATGACCCGCTTAGGCCAGTTATCGGTGCGTGACGAGGTGATTGCCTATCAGGCAACTCCGATCGGATTGGCCGGCAACTATCCGGCGCTGCCCCGCTGGGAAACGACTTTCAGGTCCTCGTACCGATTCGGGTCTCCTGTTTGGGGGTGTTCGATTCTCGTGGAGATGGGATCGATGCCAGCTCGACGTTGACGGTCCGGTTATGGGCTGTCGACGACCAGGGCACGCCCGAGGATCTGAAGGACGACAGCGGTAAAGTGCTCGCCGAACAGGCGTTCACGACCGACAAGCCGGGAATGCTGAAGGGTTGCTACCGCTTCAAACCACTGCCGGAGCCGATCGATTTGCAGCCCGGCTTGTATTCGGCCGTCGTGCATGGCCTTTCGCGTGAGAACCCGGCCTACGACTTTTACGACTACCCCGTTGCCGATTGGTCTTTGCCTCGGGATCCCGGCGGTCAGCTCGATGTGAATACCTGCCGCTACGCCATTCTGCAGAAATATTCGCGGCATGCGTCGCCGGAGACGCCGGCGGTTCTACCCTGCAAGCCCTCGGGGAAGACTTACATCAGCACATCGTTTATCTATGCGCCGATCGACGGCGGCAAATGAGCTTGCGCATTTCCCTTTTGTGGCTGCCACTGCCGATTTTTTGGTTCACGTATTGAAAGGTGCTTGAGAGCTCACGCGTCCGTTTACAACAACACTTTTTCGCTCACGTTTCTCATTTCTTTGGAGGAGTTCTAATGATGTCGACTCGCACCATTACCCGTCTGTTTGCTGGCGCCGTTGTCGCGATCTTTTTGGGCAATATGAGTGTCGTTGACGCCGGCGCGGATACGATCGCGTCTGCCTCGTACGGGGACGGTAAGGTGTATTTTACGAATGGAGGCCCCGCGTCGAGCGCCATCGCCATTCCAGACTCGAATCGTCCTTTCGATGTAACGCAGGGGCCGAACGGAACCGTCTATGCTACAACTCCCGGCGGGCTGTACGCATACACTCTAGGCGGGACTCAGCTCTGGGGCGCGGCCGGCAGTTCCGGCGCCGGAGTGACGGTCGACGGATATGGCGACGTGGATGTGCCACAGTTCACCGGGGGGATCAATCGGTATAACCCTACGACCGGCGCTTACATCGACACGATTTCCAATGCTTACAATTACGCCGTCATCAAGACGGACTCCTCGGGAAACTTGTGGGTCGGTGCTGGTGGCGCCAACAGCAACCCGATCGAAGAGCTCACAAAAAACATGTCGGGTGGCTACAACTCCACCCCCGTGGCTACAATCCCCGGCGCCGCCAGTGCGCACAACTTCACGTTTGGCCCTGACGGCGACATTTACGCCAGCTTTATCTCGGGCACGATCGAGAAGTTCAGCCCGACCGACATGGCTACGGGCACCACCTTCGCCAGTGGCTTTCTGGGCGGCTTGACCGGAATCGCGGTCGATCCCAGCGGCGTTGTCTACGTCGGGGAATTCTACAATGGCGATGTGCTGAAAATTAGCGCAAACGGTTTGTCCTCTTCGGTTTTCACGACCGTCAACTATCCAGACGGAATCTCGCTCGTGACGCCCGAGCCCTCGACGATGATGATGGCGGCCATTGGCGCCGTCGGCTTGTTTCTGGCCGCCCGTCGGCGGCGCAACCGCACCGTTTCCGGTTTGTTTGCTGGCGCCGTTGTTGCAATCTTGTTGGGAAATTTGGGTGCGGTGGACGCGTTGGTTTCGCAGGCTTCCGCCTCTCCCATTGCCGTCGGAAGCGTTCAGACCAGCACACCCTGGGCGGTCCCGGGGCAGGAGTTGAACCTCGGTATCGTTCCGACGACCACGGGCACGGTGTTCGGCGGCACCTTCGGGCTTGGAACGACCGACGACCATGCACTTTCCAACGGCACCAACGGTAGCGGCCTGGCAGACACCGATTCGATCGATAGCCAAGCCAACGTGGCATTTATCATCACGGGAGCAACCGTGACGTTCGATCTTGGATCCGTGCAGACGATTGGCAGCATCAATACGTATACCGATTGGGGCTTCGGGCGCAGCGAGCAGGTCTATAGCGTTTTCATATCGAACGACAATGTAACCTACGCTCCGTTGATCACGGGCGTGACGTACAATCCGCCAGGCGTCTACAACGTAGATTTGGATACCCGTGTTACAATTACCGACAACGCCAGCATCGTGTTGACAAACGCTCGGTATGTGGAGTTTGATTTTACCGCCGCTCAACAAAACGGCGCCTCAGGCTGGACCGAATTATCGATCAACGGTGTCCCCGAGCCCTCGACGATGATGATGGCCGCCATCGGGGCCGTCGGCTTGTCGCTGGCCGCTCGTCGGCGGCGTCGCTAGATCGGTAGCCAGCGCCGATGGTAGGCTATCAATAACGGTTTGCAGTTCAACAACCGCTGTTCGAAAATCGCTGTGTTCCAGAGAGGCGGACATGCCCAAAAAAACCAGCGGTTTCACGCTCGTCGAGCTGCTGGTGGTGATTGCGATCATCGGCATCTTGATTGCGCTGTTGTTGCCCGCGGTCCAGGCGGCGCGCGAGGCGGCCCGCCGCAGCCAGTGCGAAAACAATATCAAGCAAGTCGGCCTGGCGCAAATCGAGTTTCACGACGTGCATCGCCATTTGCCGCTGGGGTTGGTCTGGAGCGGCAGTCCGTTCACGGCGTACCGCAGCAATTGGTGCTACCACCTGTTTCCGTTTCTGGAGGAAACCGCCCTCTATATGCAGTTGCCGCAGCCGGCGGCGGCGCAATTGCAGTGGGAGCCCTGGTCGAGCACGGAAGCGCTCAGTCCCACCGGGCCGACGCGGCAAGTATTGCCGGTTTTCCTTTGTCCCAGCGACGACGGCCTGACCACCGTTTCCATTCCGCCCTGGGGCGTCTTCAGCTTGAGCAATTATCACGTCATTTTCCCCGGCAAAAACCTGGGCGACGCCACGGCCCTGGCCTATGCCCCCACGACCACCGCCGCGCTGCCCACCGCCTTTGGCGTCAACTTCGGAGCCCGGTTCCCCAAAATCACCGATGGTTTGAGCAAGACGATGCTGATGGCCGAATACTTGCGTGCGCGCGGCGCCAGCAACGACCAGCGCGGCCAACTGTGGGGGGACGAACCGGGCTACGGCCATATCTACGCCAATTTCAATCCCAACGGCGGCATCGATGTTTCGTACAGCGGCTGGTGCGACAACCAGCCGCTGTTCAACATGCCCTGCATTTCCGGCGTCGGCGGCGCTGCGGCCGACAATACGTCCTGCTCGCGGAGCCGGCATCCGGGCGGGGTGAACGCGGTGCTGGCCGATGGCAGCGTGCAGTTCTTTGTCGATGACGTCGACAACAATCTCTGGCAAGCGCTGGCCACGATTGCCGGCGGCGAAGTCACCACTGGCTTTTGATGCAATTCATTTCCTCCTGCGGCCGATTCGGCTCCTCGATCAGGCACGCCTGGCTGAGTCTCGGTTTGCTCGTACTGGCGTCGGTTTCCGGCTGTTCCCCGGCTGCCAGCCGGCGGGCAGCCGTCTCGGGCACAATCCGCGTGGATGGTGCACCATTGAAGGAAGGCGCGATCGCCTTTTTTCCGATCCAGCCGACCATCGGGCCCAGCGCCGCCGGCGTGATCACCGACGGCCTGTACGACATTCCGCGGGCAAAGGGTCCGGTCATTGGCGGCAATCGCGTCGAGATTCGCGCTTTCCGAAAGACGGGAAGGAAAAGTGTCGATCATTGGAACCCGGATGAACCGGGCGACGAAGTGATTAGCGCCCTGGGCCCGGAGTACAATCGGGACTCGACGCTCGCGCGCGACATCCGCGACGGGCAAAACCAGCTTAACTTTGATTTGCCCGGAGTCGGCACAGACCGGCCCTAGCGGCGCATTTGCCCGCCGGCTCACGACTTCCGCGGTTTTCGCTGCGGCGGCCGTTGCTCTTGGGCGCCGCCGACCTAAAATTCCCTATCCGCGTGCCGGTTTACCGCCAGGTCGTATTCAGGAGTGAATGCTTGACACGTAGCATCGACGGGTTTCGCCCCGGGGAGCCCGCGGAGTTGTACACGCAGGCGACCGCTGCGGCCAACCCTGATCCGTTGCCGCTCGAGCCGGTTTACCAGCCGGCACGTCTGACCGCGCTGCCGGTGGCGCTGTTTTTGTGCACCTGCTATACGACCTATCAAATCGGGCTGATGGATTATGCGCATTGGGTCGGGCCCGGTCAGGTTGATCCGAAGACTCTGGCACTGGGAGGGCTGTGGTATGCCGGCCCGCTGATGCTGACGCTCTTGTGTCACGAGTTCGGACATTTCTTGCAGGCCCGCCGCTACCACGTGCCGGCGAGCTGGCCCTACTTCATTCCGGTGCCGTTCCCGCCGTTCGGCACGATGGGGGCGGTGATCGGCATGCGTGGGCACATGGGCAATCGCAAAGCGCTGTTCGACATCGGCATCAGCGGACCGCTGGCCGGATTGGGCCCGGCGCTGTTGTGCTGCGTCGTCGGACTGAGCATGTCGCGCATGATTGCCGTTCCCAACGGCGGACGCGGCGAGCTCGGCGAACCGCTGCTATTTCAATGGTTGTGCAATTTGATGTTCGGCCCGCGCGGGCCCGGACAGGATATCTGGCTGCACCCGCTGGCCTATGCCGGCTGGGTGGGCATCTTCATCACGGCGCTCAACTTGATACCGATCGGCCAGCTCGATGGCGGACACGTGCTGTACGCGCTGCTGCGGCGCAAGGCGCATCGCGTTGCCCAACTGCTCTTGCTGGGGGCCCTGGTCGCCGTTGTGGTCACCGGCAATTGGGGCTGGTCGCTGATGCTGATGCTGCTGCTCTATATGGGGCCCAATCACCCGCCGACGGCGAACGACGACATGCCGCTGGGGACCGGCCGCGTGATCCTGGGCTGGCTCACGCTGCTGTTCATCATCATCGGTTTCACGCCGCAGCCGTTTCTGTAATTTCGGCTAATCCACCGCCGTAAATTCGCCGGGCGCTGCCCCCTTGCGCCGAACTGCCTTGTTAAGCCCACCGGCTGCGACCGGTGGGCTATCGGCGCCAATTCCTGCGGCGCACCCACGGGCCGCCGGCGCGTGGGCTTAATGGGCGTACTATTCACCGCAGCGCGCAGCCGACGCCGTCAGCTCTTCTGCGGCACAAATCGCTTGCGAAAGATCACCATGTGGTCGCCGTCGGCGTAATAGTCGGGCAGGGTGGCGGCCACCTCGTAAACGTGCTTGACATAAAACTTGCGCGTCAGGTCGTAATGCCCGAGCGACGAAGTCTCGATGAACATCACGCGCCCCGAGAGCCGGGTAATGTCCTGTTCGACATATTTCAACAATTTGCCGCCGATACCCCGGGCCTGCGTGTGCCGGGTGACGGCGATCCACCACAAATACCAGGTGTGATCGGTCATCGCCGCCGGCGCATAGTAAGCGAAACCCAAAATCTGCCCCGACTGTTCGAACGTCACGCAGCGGTGCCCAAGCGCATGGTTGGCGCGGTGGTAGTCGTCGAGCACCTCGCCCAACGCGCGAATCTCGTGGGGCTTGAAAACGCCGGTCTCTTGGGCCAGCGGTATTAAGGTCTCGGCGTCGGCCGGCAGCGTCGGGCGGATCAAAATCGCTTCTCCTACGGTCGCTTAAGTCGGTGGCGGGCGATGGCGGAATTCAAATCGGAATCCGCACTCCTTAAACCTTGTACTTCCAGATGCTAAGCTGGTGCCAATCATACCGGCACTTCCTTCGCCGCCGAACCACAAAAAAGCGTAGTGAGCGTAACATGGCCCAACGCGGATGGAAACAGTTGCTCGCGAACCATACCTGGTTTCGGGGTAAAGGCAAGTATCCCATCACCGCTTACAGCGAGTTCATGCCGCCGCCACGGTTGGGTTGCAAGCCTTATGGCTCGGTCGATCCGCTCGTGCTGCGGGAAGACGACCCCTGCGGCTGGCAAATCACCGAGTATGAACAGGCGGCCCAGTTGAATCCGGGCCTGACGCAGATCGCCCGCGAGCTGGTCACGGCGCTGCACCACCTGGGACGTGGCGAGCCGGCCCATGGCATCTCGCGGCATAAGCTGCAAGACAATCCGTACTGGCCCGAGCAGACATTGGCCCCGGCCAGTGAACGCTATGTCGTGCTGGCGCCCTTGGCGCTGTCGCGCACGCAGGACGACAAGGGCCGCATTCGCTGGACGCTGTTCGGCGCGAGCGAGCAGGGGCCGGCCAAGGGTTTCTGGCGCGGCTTTTACACGGCGCCCGGCGAGGAGTGGCCCGTCGAGCGATCGCTCGATTTCATCCGCCGGCTGCTCGCCGCCGCGTATGGCGAATCGCCCGAGCACCTGGCCGACCTGGGCCGGGCCGGCTTTCGCATTCTACCCGAGCAGAGCAAGCCGACGTTCGCCCACTGGCGCGTCGACGATTTGCCCAAATGGACCAAACCCTTTTTGTGGCAACCGCGGCAGAAAGTCGCCGACGTCAAATATCTACTGACCTTCGAGCCTTTTGAGCGGCTGTCGCCTGCGATCCGCAAGGCCTATCTGGCGGGCGAGCTGCATTTGCTCCCGTTCCCGGGCAGCCTGGTGTTCTGGGGCTCGGCCTTTTACAACCGCCTGACCGCGGCAGCTGCCGCTTGCCGGCCAAATCGCGCTACTGCACTCGATTTCGCGGCACGAGGGCCCCTTGGGTATTCGCGTCCCTCAGTCGGGCTGGATGCACGAGCCGACGGCGCGGCCAGTGTCGGGCGACAAGCCCTCGGGCGAACATCTGCACGGGCCGGTCCGCAACACGTTCCAGCGCACGCACCGCTGGAGCCGCGTGCATCGCTACGAGGACGAGTTGGCGATGACGACCGACGAAGACCGCGTGGCGCACGTCTTGTTCAGCACCCAGGCCGACGACTTGGGCCTGTATGGCAAGCCGATGGCTCGCAACTCACAGGTTTGGACTCGCGATTTCCAGCCGCTGCTCGACGGGCCCCGGGCGCACGCCCGCGATCTGATCGCGGCGGCCGATCGCGTGCAAGCAGGCGGATTGTTCGGCTATCGCTTCATCTATCCGGCCGATGCGCGTCGGCCGGCATGCCGTGTTCTGGCAGCGGCCGCTGGTGGCCTAGTTCTCGGGACAGACCAACCTGCCGGCCGTTTTGTCCGACGCGCCGCTGGGCTACCTGACGGCCTACCGTTTCGACAAACCAGTTCTGGAGCGGCCGGTCGAGCTGTGGCCGCGCCTGCTCGATCGGGAACCGCACCGGCTGGCCGTCGACGGGTTCGAGCGCGACCACGATGCGCGCTATCACCGCACCATGTTCAACATTCGCAAAATTCTCGACACCCACGCTCTGATGGCCGACGGGCCGCTGGAGTCGAAATTCGCCCGCAGCCTGTTGACGATTGCCAAGCACGAGTCGCTCGAGGATTGGCTGGCCTCCATTCCCAAGCGGGCCCGCAAACCGGAACTGGGCCAGCAATTGGTTTCGCATTTGCAATCGGCCATCGCGCTCAATGGCCGCAGCGCGGGCGGCCGGAAGGCCAAGCCGCCCCGCTCGTTGTCGTTCGCCCGCACCGCCAAACGGGCCTTCGAAAAAGCCTATTGGAATTTGATCAGCCAGTTGGCGACCGGGCAGTACGTCAACAAGGACAATGCCGACTGCGTCGCTCGATCCGGCCACGCTGGAGCACGTCCGGCATCCGCAGCGCGACCTGGAAGCGCTCGGCGATTACCTGCTCAACTATTACACGCAGCTCGTGGCCGACAAGAAAATGCGGCCAAGTGCTGGTCGGCGATCTGCCGTTCCGCTGGCAGACCGATTTCCGTTTCCCTGGATGGGCGGCTGGGTGCAGAACCAGGACCGCGAAACGTACGAACGCGATCTGCTGGTGGTCATTCCCGGCCGCGATCGCAGCCGGGCCGTCATCATGGCCGACCACTACGACACGGCCTACATGGAAGACATGTTCGGCTACGCGCACGGCGGGCACGGGCCCGCGGCTTTCGGCCGCCGGGGCCGACGACAACCACTCGGCCACCGCCGCGCTGATGCTGGGGGCCGAATCGTTTCTGGAACTGAGCCAGGCCGGCAAGCTGGGCTGCGACGTCTGGCTGGTGCATCTGACCGGCGAGGAATTTCCCTCCGACTGCCTGGGCGCCCGGCATCTGTGCCAGCAGGTCGTGCAAGGCACGCTGCAATTGCACCTGGGCAACGGAAAGTTCGCACGACCTGTCGCAAGACGCGCATCCAGGGCGTGTACGTGCTCGACATGGTGGCCCACAACAACGACCGCGACCGCGACGTGTTCCAGATCTGCCCCGGCAGCAGCCGCGAGTCGATGTGGCTGGCCTACCAGGCCCACATGGCCACGCGAAACCTGGAACGCCCGGTGCGCCGCCTGGAACGAGCGGCCCGAGCGCCGCGGCCGAGCGCGCGGACGCCGCAGCCCGGACGGCACGCCTGCCGGATGTGGCCCTGCATCCGCAGCTTGTCGGGCGAAGTCCGGCCGCCTTACGACCCGCGGAGCACGCTCTACAACACCGACGGCCAGATCTTCTCCGACGCCGGCGTGCCCGTGGTGCTGTTCATGGAGAACTACGACATCAATCGCAAGGGCTATCACGACACCCACGACACGATGGAGAACATCGATCTGGACTACGGCGCGGCCGTTTCGGCGATCGCCATCGAGTCGGTAGCGCAGCGCCGCGACCGAACCGCCGCCGGCAAGCGGAACGCGCAGCGGAACTCGCAAGCGCCGTTAGCGCGAATGCATTCAATTCGCGTGCGAGGCTGTCGAAGCGCAAAGCGTTGGTTTACACTACCGGGGCCGGCAATCGGCAGCGACTGTAAATCCAATCCACCCGCCGTCCGCCGCCAACGCCATGGATCTTCGACCGCTGGGAAACTCGGGGCTGCGGGTGTCGAGCGTGGCCCTGGGCTGCTGGCCCATGGCCGGCATGACCAGTCCCGGGATCAACGACGCTGAAAGCCTGGCGACCATTCGAGCCTGCTTCGACCTGGGCATCAATTTTCTCGACACGGCGTACGCCTACGGCGCCGCGGGCGAGAGCGAGCGGCTCGTTGCCCAGGCCTTGGCCGGCCGGCGGAGTGAGATGGTCATCGCCACCAAGGGGGGTATCGCCTGGGGGCCGGGTCGGCAGCAGATCATCGACGGCCGTCCCGCCACGCTCCGCCGGCAGTGCGACGAGAGCTTGCGGCGGCTGGGCACCGATCGCGTGGAACTCTACTATCTGCACGCTCCCGATCCCAAAGTGCCGATCGCCGAATCGGCCGGCGCCATCAAGGAGTTGATCGACGCCGGCAAAACGATCGCGGCGGGCGTGTCGAATGTCAATCTCGATCAGCTGCAAGCGTTCGCCGCGGCTTGCCCGCTCACTGCGTATCAACCGGCCTACAACATGCTGCAGCGTGAGATCGAAGTCGACACGCTCCCCTGGTGCCGCGAGCACCACGTGGCAGTGGCCGTTTACTGGCCGCTGATGAAGGGGTTGCTCGCCGGCCGCTTGCCGCGAGACCACCAGTTTGCTGAGGGAGACAGTCGTCGGAAGTATCCGATGTTCAGCGGCGACGAATGGCAGAAGAACCAGGACTTTCTCGAGCAATTGCAAAAAGTCGCTGCCGGCGCCGGCCGCACCGTGGCCCAGGTGGTCATCAATTGGACGATCCATCGCAGCGGAATCACCACGGCGCTGTGCGGCGCCAAACGTCCCTCCCAGATCGAGGAGAATGCCGGCGGCATGGGCTGGCGACTCAGCACCCAGCAACTTGCCGAGATCGACGCGGCGATTACCGCTCGCGGAAAAATCATCACCCGTTCGCCGGTGTGAGCGGGGGAAGCGGGCTAGCAGCTACAGGCTTGGGGCTAGGCTGAAAAGACGACGAACCAAGGGCGACGAAAGCTCCAGCGCAATGATTGAAACCGCGTAACCCGCGGCTGATTGCCATGTCCTCCGTCCTGATTACCGCCTTCGAGCCCTACGACCGCTGGAAAACCAATTCCAGTTGGCTGGCGCTGGTCGAGTTGACGCGCGATTTGCCGGCTGAGCTCAAGATCGTCACGCGCCGCTACCCGGTCGATTTCTCGACGGTCAAACAGCGGCTGGCCGACGATCTGGCCGCCAACTACGACTATGCGTTGCATCTCGGCCAGGCCCCGGGCAGCGGACGCATTCAGCTGGAAGCCGTCGGCCTGAACGTGGGCGGGTCCGGAGGCCAAACCGCCGACCAGTTTCGGCCCCTGGTCGACGACGGGCCCGTGGCCTACCGCAGTCCGCTCCCCTTGGCGGATTGGGCCGTCCGGCTCAGCACGGCCGGCATTCCGGCCACGGTTTCGTACCACGCCGGCACGTACCTGTGTAACGCGATTTTGTACCTGAGCTGCTACCTGGCCGAGCGGATGCGGCTGCCGACCCAAGCGGCGTTCATCCACTTGCCGCTCGACTTGACACAAACGGCCGGTCTGCCGCAAGATTTTGCATCGCTGCCGTCCGCCACGTCGGCTGCCGCCGTGCGGCTGATTCTGGCCGCGCTGGCCCAACCGCCGGTAGATCAGTCGCCGATTGCCTGACGTTCGAGCCCCCTGGAGCGATGAACCCTCGATGAGCACGCGACCCAAAGTATTCGTTACCGATTTTATCGCGGACAATCTGGAAACCGAGCGGCAAATCCTGGGCGACATTGCCGATCTGGCGGCGCTGGGCGCCAGCCACGAGGACCAACTGCGCGGCCGCATCGAAGATGCCGCTGCGATCATGATCTATCACATGCTCAAGATCACCGCGCCCACCATCGAACGCCTGCAGAACTGCAAACTGATCGTCCGCTGCGGAGTGGGTTACGACAATGTCGACGGCGCAGCCTGCCGGCGCCGCGGCATCACCCTCTGCAATGTGCCCGACTATGGCACCGAGGAAGTGGCCGACTCGGCCATCGGCCTGACCTTGGCGCTCACCCGCGGCATCACGTTTCTCAATTCCCGGCTGCGCGACAAACTCGGGCCCTGGACTTATACGCAGGTCCAGCCGGTGTGGCGGCTGCGGGGGCGCACGTTCGGCATTGTGGGGCTGGGCCGGATCGGTTCGGCGGCCGCGCTGCGGGCCAAAGCGCTGGGCATGGACGTGTTGTTCTTCGATCCCTATGCGCCGGACGGCCGCGACAAGGCGCTCGGCGTGCGGAGGGTCGAGACGTTCGACGAGCTACTGGCCGTGGCGCACGTGCTGAGCCTGCACTGTCCGCTCACGCCCCAGACCCGGCACATGGTCAATGCCCAGACGCTCGAGCGTTTGCCGCTCGGCAGTTTCTTGGTGAACACGGCGCGGGGCGGCGTGGTCGACACGTCGGCCATTCCGGCCGCGATTGTCTCGGGCCGGCTGGCCGGTGCGGGCATCGACGTGCTCGATGGCGAGCCGCCGGCCGACGACGATCCATTGATCGCGGCCTGGCGCGATCCGCAGCACCCGGCACATCACCGCGTGCTGATCAACCCGCACTCGGCGTTTTATAGTGAAGAGGGGCTGAATGACATGCGCGTCAAAGGCTCCGAAGCCTGCCGCCGCGCGATCCTTGGCCTGCCGCTGCGGAATGTGGTGAATTGAAGCCGCCCTGGGAGTGCCCCGCTCCAGGATGACGGCGCACAACAAAATTGCTCACTGTGCGTTTAACGCTGAGCCCTGCGGCGGGCTTTGCACCGAAGTTTGCGCAGAAGACTCCGCCGATGCCGGCGGCGGGCTCGCCGGTGCGGCCTGCGGTGCGGCTTGCGGTTTTTCGCGCCGCAAGACCGTGGCTCCGCTGGCGTCGCGATCGAGCCGGGCGGTTTCGCCCGCGGGCAATTCGTGCCAGATCACGGTCCGGCCGCCCCCCGATTTGACGAACACGTGCGCGCTGGCCTCGCCGATCGTCTCCAACCGGTTGCCTTGCAGCACCAGTGCGGTCGCTTCCTCGACGGCCAGGCCCATCATGTTCACGCCGGCCCCGGGTCGAGCCGTCAGCTTGTCGAGTTTGGCCGAGTCGCGCAGCAATCCGGTGAAGCGCTCCAACCGGCCGCTTTTGCCATCGAAATGCTGCTCGACGATGGCGCCTTGGATCAGCCCCAAGCCGTGCGCGGCGACCACCGTGGCGGGGGCCTGAGCGTATTTTCGATCCTGGTACATCGTCATGATCTCGGGGAGCGCCGCCATGCCGGCCGACGTTCCGCCCACGACGCCGCCGCGGGCAACGATCTCGCGCAGCGCCACCTGGAACCGGGTCTGCTCGGGAAACTCGCCGACGAAACGATAGTTCAGCCGCGGTTGCAGGCCGCCGCAAAACCAAACGCCGGTTGCGGTCTCCAACGGCCGCACGAAGGCAGCGGCATCGGCGTCGTCCGGATCGTCGGTATAGAGAAAGTCGAAACTGCGAATGTTGCCGCTGGATGCCAGATGCACCCAACCGCTGAAACGTTCGTGCATGACGCGCAGGAACTGCTGTTCGTTTTCATAGTCGCTGTGCAGATAGCCGGCCGAGGGAACGAGAATGATTCGCGCCTCTTTGCCGCCGGCCAGTTCGATGAATCGCTCGAAGACGTCGTCGGTCAGTTCGCCGCCGCCATGCAAGACGATTGTGCCCGGGTGGCCCTGCGTGGGCGCCGGCAAGCCGAACGGATTGTCGTCGCCCCGGGCCTGCGGCGCAACACCCGCTAGAAGTACCAGCAGGATCGATGTCCGTCGGATGAATGCCCACATCGTTACTTCCCTCCAATTCGCAAGCATGACGCTCAAGGTCGCGGTATCTTGTAGCCAAAAACCGCCTCCCGAAACAATATCGATCGGGCGATTCTTCAGAGGCAGATCCGCTGCTTCCGGGTGCAAAGCGATTTTCGCAGCCTTTTCCTTGCTATATTGTAATCTAGGCCGGAAAATTTGGCGTCAAATAGGTCCGCCTCCGGCCGCCACGTTTTCGCACACTACCCCGATTGGGGCGCAAAAACATCGGTGCGCGAATCCCGCCTGCCGTCTCTTGGCTTGCCGGCTCTTCGAACGCGCCGTGCCCCGACCGCCCCAAGTGGCATGCCGCTAATGCAATTGTCGCAGCGGCCCGCCGCCGGAGAAGGGGCGTGCGAGTCGAATGCGAGCCGAGCGACCGCCGCCCGTCTGCTCGGGACGGCGGTGCTTCACATCGCCAGCGACGCAATAGCCGCTCCGTGAACCAATCCGTCAACGTGCCTGCGGCGGTTGCGCCAGGCCACACGTGCGAACCACAGACCCGTTTCACCCCGCGAACCGGCCGGCAGCGCCGCGGACTGGGGTCGTTCTGGTCGATTCAGACTTCGTGCGCAATGCCGAATGGGGCCGGGACACATCATGCTGAACGAGCAGCTGCAACTTTGGTTCGGCCGCGATCGTGGGGCCGAAGCCGATCGTTTTGAGCCACGAACGACAAAAACTTTCCCAGAAAACCAATCCGGATTTCCATTTTTTGGTATGCTTTAGCCGCCCTCAACCCACGGAGACGCAGATGAATCCACGGCACAAGTGGTTGAAAATCTTGGGTTTCGTCCTGAACGCCTTGATCGCGGCACTGATGATCTTCGCCGGATCGATGAAAGCCTTTCGCCTTGCGCCGCCGGAAATGGTCGAGCAGATGAAAGCCATGGGCCTGGCAGACAAAATGCAACTGATCGGCTTCGGGGAGCTGATTTCCGCCGTGCTGCTGTTGATTCCGCGCACTTCGCCCTTGGGCGCGCTCCTGGTTAGCGGATTTTGGGGCGGCGTCATTTGTTTCCACATGATGCATCATGACGACTTCATCTTCCCCAGCGTCTTGCTGCTCGTGACTTGGATCGGCGCCTATCTGCGCGGCAGCGTGCCAATCTTGGCGCCAAAACGGGCCGAGCCCGCAGCCTAGAGGGTGGCTCCGCAGCCGGCCTGTTATCACGGTTGTCGCGACTTAATCGAACCAGCGCGCCCCGGCCGAGCCGGTTTCGCCCGGACACCCCCTTTCTGAGCCGCTGTACTTCAAGCAATAGTAGTACAGTAGCCGGACGGCGATTCAGCCCCGGCACAGTCCGGCGGCCTGCGCAGGCAATGCATCGGTGGCGGCCCAGCGCACCCGATCGACCAAGCAATCGAGGAGAGCAACCAGGGTGGGCAAGACCTGCATGATCACCGGAGGGGCAGGCAATCTGGCTTGCCAGTTGAGCCGCCGCCTGGCCGGCCAATTCGATCACCTGGTGCTGGTCGATCTGGCCGAGCGGCCGGTGGCGGCGATTCCGCCCTCGGCCGTGTACGAGCGGGGCGACGTGCTCGACGTGGCGACCATCCAGGCACTTTTGCGGCGCTACCGCCCGCAGTGCATCGTCCATTTGGCATCGCTGCTGTCGGGAAGCTGCGAGCAAGATCGCCGCCGGGGTTGGCAGGTGAATTGCGATGGGACGCTGGGCCTGATCGAACTTTGCCTGGCCGAGCAAGTCGGGACGCTCTTGTTTCCCAGTTCGCTGGCAGCCTATGGCGGCGGCCTGGACGATCCGGTGCCGGAGGACGCCCCGCAATGGCCAGACGGAATTTACGGCGTCACGAAACTGGCCTGCGAACGCCTGGGCGTTTACTATCAGCGCCGGCACGGCCTCGATTTCCGCTGCCTGCGATTGCCGATCGTCGTTTCACCGTTCGCGCCGGCCGGCGCCGCCAGCGCGTTTGCCTCGCGGGCGTTCGTCGATTCGGTCGCTAGCGGAGGATTCACGTTCCGGGTCCGGCCCGGCACACGGGCATCGCTGGTCTATATCGAAGACGCGCTCGACGCGCTGGTGCGTTTGCTTACGGCGCCGGCCGAGCGGCTGACACGCCGCATTTACAACATTCAAGCGCTTTCCCCGTCCGCGCAGGAAATCGCCGACTGCATCGCCGTGCGACTGCCGCAGGCCCGGCTCGCTTTCGATCCCGATCCGGCGGTGGCCGATCTGATCGAGAGCTGGCCGCGCCGGCTGATCGACGAATCGGCGCGGCGCGATTGGGGCTGGCAGCCGCGCTACGATCTGGCCGGCTTGGCCGATCATTTCCTAAAGAGTTTGCAGTCGAAAGGGTCGGCGACTTGATTTTTCGCACACACTCCAGCTACCAGCGGCTGGTCGAACTGGCCCGCGCCAGCCACGCCGCCAATCGCAGCGCGGCCGGCATCACGCCCGACGACGTGGCCCTGGCGCGGCTCTATTGCTATGCCTATCGCGCACACGTGATCGGCGCTTTTCACGCCACCGGGGCCGCGCTGCTGGCCGCCGATCCCGAGCTGGGCGCCGCCAGTGCCGAAACGCCGCAGGCCGCCCGTTTGGCCGTCGAACTGCTGGCCGAACTGGCGGCCCAAGCGCTCGATCCGATCGAGGCCGACTATCGGGCGGTGATTTCCACCTTCTACCGCTATGACGCGAACATCCGCCGGGTGATCGCCGCCCTGAAAGGGGCCGATAATGACCCGCGGCTCGCGCCGATCGTCGAGCGGTTTGTCGACCGGATCGAGCTGATCGCCGGCTCGGGGGGCATCGTCTGCCGCGCGATGATCGAGTGCCCGAGCAGGCCAGTTTCGTGGTCCCTAACTTGGGAATCACGATCGTGCCGCTGGTCTACGGCGACTACCATTCCTGGAACCTGGCCTATCTGGGCGGCGACGCCCGCGACGTGCCGCGACACCAGCACGCCCGCGGAGTCGAGATTCATCTGGGCCTCGGTCACGTCCAGGGCTACACGCTGTTGGGTCAGCAGCGTGCCGAAGTCAGCGAAGGCTACGCCATGGCCATTCCGCCGCAGACCCCGCATGGTTTCGTGAATACCAGCGGCCACGACCACTACCTGCCGTTCGTCTTCGGCTCCAAACATTTGAGCGGCTGGGGAATCGTTCCGGACGTCGAGGCCCAGCCGATCGATCTGGCGGCGCTGCGGCTTGTTTCCCGCAGCGGCGCGTGCCTCAACGGCCTGGTCTATCTCGACCGCGAAATCGAGCGCGCCGCCAAACTGCCCGGCAATGCGCGCTGGACCCTGGTCAAGCCCGAGGCCACCTATCGCCCGGAGTCGGGAGCCCTGGAGTTGTCGATCGCGCGGGTGGGCAGCGGCGGCCTCGACTTTCCCGTGGATTCGTTTCGCATCGTGGGCGTGGTTCGAGGGCAGGGCATCGCTCGCGTGGGACCGGTTCAGCAGCCGGTTTCGGCCCACGATCATTTTGGAATTCCGGCCGGGCTATCGGCCCGTTTGCAGCCGATTGGCCCTGAGCCGCTGGTCACGCTCGATACGACGCTGGTGCAGAAACTAGGGCGTTGACATCGAGTCACGACTCGAGCACTTCCGAGAGCACCGGATCGCCCTGGCTCAAAAGCTGGAGCAGTTCGGCCAGGGTGCGGAGCGCATCGGTTTGCGGCAACTCGCCCCCGAACCACAGCCGGCCCGACGGGCCACCGCCCAAGACCGCCCCGGTGCGCTGCATCGTGACAAACATCGACTGGCGAGTCGACATGCTTTCGATCGGGGGGGCGCCGGCCAAGATGAGCTGCTGGCCCGCGGCATGCGACGCATCCGCCTCGAGCACCACGCCGCGCGACGTCTCGACCGGCGCGAGCCGGCGCACCAGCGCCAAGAGCAAGCGCTCGGCGTTGACAATTCGTCCACGCTCGTCGACCAGTTGCAGCGTCTCGCCGTCGCCGTCGATCCCCAATCCGAAGTCGGCCTCGTCTTCCGGCACTTGCGCAGAGCCGCTCGACGCGGCGTGCGCGGTGCTCGGCGGCGCACGTCGACGTCGAAGCGTCCGTCGAGCGAGCCGTCTTAGTCTTGCGCTTCCCGGACGGGGCCAGCTTGCCGATTGCCGGCGGCCGCGGCGCAAGGATCTGGCAGGCGCTATTGCTCGTCAGATGCCGCAAATGCTCGACCAGGGGCAGACTGGACGTGTCGAGTACAAATCGCAACGGGCGCAGGCCGTGAAACAATTCGACCAACTGCTGGCGATAATCGGCGGCCACGTCGATTCGCTCCAGGCCGCCCGAGCGGCGGCTGGCACGTTCGGGGGCCGCTGCGAGCAGCGCGGTCACGCGGTCGAGGTCGCCGCCGACAGACCAGGGGCACGCGCCCGGCCCCCAGCATTTCAGGCTCACCATTTGGGCAGCGCCGGTTGCGTTGCCTACCAGCAGCCCGCCGTCCAATCGGTGGCGATGAATCAGCATCGCCAGTGAAGCCGCCGTGGCCGCTCCGGTATCCACCACGCGGCATCCGCTGCGCAGCAGTCCTTCGCCGACGGCGGCCGCAAGTTGTGCGGTCAGCCAGCGACCGTCTGCCGCCACGGCCACGCGGAGCGCCTCGCCCGGCCGCCAGGCCGCATCGCGCATCGCAGCACCAAAAGCCGCGCCGAATTGTCGCGCGCGCGGCGCGTCGATCTCGTTGTGGGCGACTCCCCAGGGGCCCTCGGGAGCGGCGGCGGCGGACTCCGCCTCGGCATCGCGGCCCGTTTCGCCAGCGGCCGCCTGTTTGGGCCGCAAAGCGGAGTCGAAACGATGGACGCAGGCGCGGCAAGGAGCGAATCCATCGGCCAAACGCGCCAGGTGAATGGTACGATCGATGAAATAGGTTTCGCCCGGACAGCGATAACGTGACTCAGCTAATCCGCTCACGTGCGATTGCGCATCCTTGCCGCAGGTGGATCCGAAAATAGATTATTCCAGACCCGGCTCGGTAGCCGCCCGACGCATTTTGCGGCGGGCTCGACTCAGGGTCGGACCGACGCTGTTCTCGGGCATTCCCACGGCCGAGCTGATCTCCTGGTAGCTCTTGCCTTCCAAGTGGTACATCCGCACGATCTCGGCTTCGGCCCCGTTGAGCTCTTCGAGCAGGCGCTCGACCTCGTCGCGGTCGCTGACCCGTTGTTCCGGCACGCCGGTTTCCGTGGGGTCCAGTTCGGAGCGCGTCAGATCGGGCTGCCCGGAATCCCCCTCGGCCAAGGCGACCGACGAATGTCCGCCGCCGGCTCCCAGCCGCGAGGGGGACTTTTGCTTGACCAACTCATGAATCACCACTCGCCGTGCGATCACGGTGAGGTAGGTGGCCAGGCTGCTGCCGCCGCGGAAATTTCGCAGTACGGCCAGATCGTCTTTGACAATGGCCAGAAAGACTTGCGCAATCAGATCCTCGCGGTCTTCTGCGGTAAGCCGCAAAGAGCGGCTTTGGGCCGAATGATTCACGACGTGAATCACCAAGCCCATGAAGCGATCGACAAAGTCTTCCCAGGCCCGTGGTTTGCGCGCTAAACAGCGCTGCAGAAGATTGCGATCGATGTCCGATAGTGCCATGACGTGAGAGTCCTCGTCGGCAGCCCACCGCCGCAGGGCCGTGCCCACCAGATTTAGCGATGCCGCTTGCGAGGTGTTTGATCCAAACTGCGTAACCACTCTGATTTTAAGTCCGCTGGCAGAACGAAGCAATACCGACCGTCGGCAAGGCGTCGGCAAGGGACCACGGCAATCGAGGCGGTGGGTTGACACTCGATTTTGGGCTCACTAGAATTCGCGCGCCGTCGTGATGCTCGCATCCATCAAGTGCTGGGCTGGCAAGTACTTGGCGCGCTCGATTTCGGGGGCAAGAAAGAACTCGAAAGTGAGCAGGTGCGGGCGAATCCGGCGGTTGACGACTCTGCACATCCGGGCGGGGCGATGGAGAGCGCAAAATGGGAAGATCGAAGAGCGGCAACCGATGGATCAAAACGTGATGACGGTCTGCCGGAAAAAACGTGAGGTTCGAACTGATTAAATTCCTTTAGATTTCCGTCGAGAACTTCGACCGGGAAAGGGAGAAAGAGCGTCAATGACTCATGTTGTTTGCGAGCCATGCTTCGGATGCAAGTACACCGATTGCGTGGTCGTGTGCCCCGTCGAGTGTTTCTACGAAGGGGAACAGATCCTGTACATTCATCCGGATGAATGCATCGACTGCGAAGCCTGCGTGCCGGAGTGCCCTGTGGAAGCAATCTTCCACGAGGACAACGTGCCGGAAGAGTGGAAGGACTTCACCGCGTTGAACGCCGAGATGGCATCGCAATGTGAGGTCATTACGGAAAAGAAAGAACCGATGTGCGGAGAATGAAGCGCGGCGGGACCGCTGGGCGCGGCTGGACGTCGGGTGCCCGCGTGCAACGTGATTACGAGGCCCAGGGGAAGCATCCCCTGGGCTTAGCGATTTGGGGCGCGGCCGTGCGGTCGACCGTCCGATCAGGACCTTACTTCAGGTCGACCGACCAGTAGGCGTTGTCCAAAAAGGTCTTCCAGCTCTCGTACTTCGGATTGCCGAGCTTGATCGCCAGCAGCGGGCTGCGCTTGGGCTTGGTGGGCAAACGAATCAGCCGCATGTTCGCCTCCTGCGGCGTGCGGCCACCCTTTTTCACATTGCAAGCGACACAAGCGCAGACGATGTTCTCCCAGCAGGTCTCGCCCGCCCGGCTGCGCGGGATGACGTGGTCCAAGCTCAGTTCGCTGGTCGGAAATCCCTTGCCGCAATACTGACAACGGTTTCCGTCGCGGGCGAAGATGTTGCGGCGGTTGAACCGCACGGTCTGCTTGGGCAATCGATCGAACTCGAGCAGCCGAATGACCCGGGGCACCTGGATCTCGAAATTTACGGACTGGATCCAATCTTCGTGCGGCTCTTTGAACGAAGCCTTGAGCTCGCTGATTTGCGCCAAGACTCGAAGCTGTAGTTGGCGTACTGGCCTTCCTGAAAGTGAATGACTTCGGCCAGTTCGCGAAACAACAGGCCGAATGCCCGGCGCACGTTGATCACGTGGACCGCCATGTAAAAGCGGTTGAGCACCAAAACACTGGCCCCGAGCGGGTTGCCCAATACGGCCGCACTCGCCATCAGAACCTCCAGCCTTTCTGGACGTCGCGATTCCGCTTAGCGGTGCGTGTCCTGGCCAACTGCGACTGGCCAGTGCATTTCCCCCGACAGAGAGCGCCCGCTGCTACGTTCTACTCGAAAACCCTTCGCAGCCGTCGCGGGCTGCACCCTCATTGTAATCGTCGTAAAGTGCGAAGGCCACCCCGGATAAGCCGCGCGCGACGGCCGGATCGCAACTGCGCTAACCAGGGCTTAACATGCCGCCGACGGCTCCTCCGGGAGCCGACACCGACCGTCAGGCGCCTGCAAAGCCGCGCATGCGCCGCTGCATCAATTCCGCGCGGCTTGCATGCCCCCGACCCGTCTGACCATCGGCTTTCGTGCGCGGCGTTGTTAAGCGCATGGGATCCTTCCCGTGGATATTCATCGGGCCGCCCCAAGCGATGCGCGCGTTTGCGGCATTGTCAAGCCGCTGCCGGAGAATCGAAAAGATTTCCTTCCGGCGGAAAATTTATGCAATCCTGACTTGCTCCCTGCGGAGAGCCGGCATTAGGATTGAAGCTGGCGGTGTGAAGCCCACCACTTTTGTTTGCGGGGACTGGAACGATGATTCACTATTCGTGCGATTGCTGCAAACGGGAACTCGACCCCGAAGACCTGCGCTACGTCGTCAAGATGGAGGTCTACGCGGCGCTCGATCCGTCGGCCATCGACGAGGCCGATGACGATCGCGATCATCTGCAGGAGATCCAGGAAATTCTGCAACGTGCCGAGGATCCCTCCAGCGATCCGATCGGCAGCGATGTCTACGAGCAGTTGCGATTCGATTTGTGCACCGAGTGCCACAAGAAATTCCTGAAGAATCCACTGGCCCGCGACCTACCCAAGCAGTTCGACTTCAGCAAGAACTAAATCCGGCCACCGGCTTTGGTTCGTGACGGGCTGGCAGTTGCGTAGGACCGGCTGTCGCGGCTGGTTTGTCCCGGCTCTGGGCGGCAGGCAGTTGCAGGTGAATCAACTGCACTCGACCCCTTCCACGCACGGCAGTCCGCCGGGCCGCCAGGCGCCAGGGCCCGTGCGGCGTTTTCGGCCTTCGCCCTGGCCCCGGCTGATCGCCTTGGCCGTGCTTGTTTTGGTGGCCCTGCGGTTCTGGACCGCGGCGCCGCCGGAATCGCTACCTCCGCCGCCGCTGGACACCGGCAACTTCCACGTCGAATATGTCTACGATGGCGACACGCTGCTGCTAACCACGGGCCAGCGGGTGCGCTTGATCGGCGTCGACACGCCCGAGACCGTCAAGCGCAATCATCCGGTCGAGCCGTTCGGCCCCGAGGCGACCGCCTTCAGCCGCGCCTGGCTCTCCGGCGGCGAGGTGCGGCTCGAGTTCGACCAGGAGCGGCTCGACCGCTACGGGCGCACGCTGGCCTATGTGTGGATCGGCGATCGGATGCTCAACGAAGAATTGTTGCGCCGGCCTGGGCCGGTTCGAGCCGCAGTATCCTTATTCCGAAGCGATGAAGCGCCGCTTCCGCGCCGCCCAGGACGAAGCGCAAGCGGCGGGCGCGGGATTTGGTCGAGGTCTGAGCAGAAATCTGGAATCGATTGACGTCGCAGCCCATTTGCTTTGCGCCAAGTCGTTCGGCTATGATTTAAGACCATGAGCAAGGACGAGTCCAACCCATTCCGAGCGCCAGATCCCCGCGGAAGGCCGCAGGTCAGGTCGATTGTCGACTGGCTCGGCTTCTCGATGCGCACGTTGTTGGTGGCGGCGGTCGTTGTGCTTTGTCTTTTGTCGCCGTTGGCGGTCCACGCGTATCGTGAATCGCAACGCCGCGCTGAGGTGTCAAATGAGTTGCGCAAAATCAGCGAGGCATTGGAAAACTATCATCCCGAGCCCGAAGATTCGCCCGCAACCCGGATTGACGAGCCCTGAGCGGCCCACAAGGCGCCTATGGCCAACACTGGCCACGCGCCGCCCCTTTCGACCGGCCGGTTCTGACTGCTAGAATCTCTAGCTTTCCGGCATCGCGCAAAGCGTTGGTGCAGACAGCTTGCCAATTCCAGCTTGAAGCGAGGATGAGTTGAATACGACCCACAAGATGAAGATTGCCGTGATCGGGGGCGATGGAACCGGCCCGGAGGTGGCTGCCGAAGGGCTCAAGGTGCTCGCGGCCGTCGCCAAATTGGAAAAGTTCCAGTACGAACTGACCGATTTCGACTTCGGCGGCGAGCGCTATCTGCGCACCGGCGATCTGCTGCCCGCTGGCGCGGTGGACGAGCTACGCAAGTTCGACGCGATTTTCCTGGGGGCGGTCGGCCATCCGGACGTCAAACCGGGCATTTTGGAAAAAGGCCTGCTGTTGGAGCTCCGCTTCCAGCTCGATCAGTACATCAACCTGCGGCCGGTGAAATTGTTTCCCGGCGTCGAGACTCCGCTCCGCGGCAAGGGACCGCAGGACATCGACTTCGTAGTCGTGCGCGAAAACACCGAAGACCTGTATTGCGGCGTGGGCGGCTTTCTCAAGAAGGGAACGCCCGACGAGGTCGCCAGCCAGACGGCAGTCTACACCCGCAAGGGCTGCGAGCGCTGCATTCGCTGGGCTTTCGAGTACACGCGCAAGCGCAACAACCCCAAAAAGATGCTGACCCTGGTCGCCAAGACCAACGTGCTGACCTACGGTCACGACCTGTGGTGGCGCACGTTCCAGGACGTGGCCCGTGAATATCCGGACATCAAGGCCGACTACAACCACGTCGATGCCTGCTGCATGTGGATGGTCAAGAATCCGGAATACTACGACGTGATCGTGACGACCAACATGTTCGGCGACATCATCACCGACCTGGGCGGCATCCTGCAGGGGGGCATGGGCGTGGCCGCCGGCGGCAACATCAATCCCGACCCCGGGGGCACCAGCATGTTCGAGCCGATGGGGGGCAGCGCTCCCAAGTACACCGGCCAGCACGTGATCAATCCGATCGCCGCGATCAACGCCATGTCGATGCTGCTGGAACACACCGGCCAGCCGGCCGCCGCGGCGCGGATCATGCAAGCCATCCAGACGGTCACCGGCACTAAAATGAAAAGCCAGGCCGCCGGCAAGATGGGCTACTCCACGCAGCAAGTCGGCGACCTGGTGGTCGAAGCGCTGGGGTAGTTGGCGGTGGGCCCTGGAACGGCAACGAAGAGAATCGTCCGCAGATTTCGCAGAAAAGAAGAACAGCGAGAAGGAAGCCATGAGGACCGCGCATCGACTTACCGATCGTTTGCGCTCCTATTTTCCGGTGCTTGCCTTCAAATCCCGCTCTTTAAAAATCTGTGTAATCTGCGAAATCTGTGGATGATTGGTCCAGTGACCGTGAGCCGTCGCCCATTGATCGGTGGATGCCCGCATCTCGCCCAATCTACGAAGTCGGTTTCATCCACAAACTTCGTTCAAGCGGCACGACAAGCACGGTCGAATACTCAAGAGACGCTCCCCCAGTAGGGGTCCGTGCGCTGCCGCGGACAAAGCGCGCCTTTTGAGAGAATCAGCCGATGGCCAGCACTCCCAGCGATAGCTACGCCCCGAACGGTGCGCACCGCGGCAATGCGCTCGTGGATGGAATCGTGCAAATCGGCGGGGCGACGATCGACCTGCTGGTCTCGTTGGGGGATGTTTCGCAATTCGTGTTCAATACGTTGTCTTGGATGCTGACGCGGCTGCCGCGCCGCGAGACGATCCTGCCGAATTTTTACCAGATCGGCGTACTCAGCCTGCCGGTGGTGGCCCTGACCGGAACGTTCATCGGCATGGTGCTTGTCCGTGCAAAGCTATGCTCAATTTCGTCAGATACAACCTGGAAACGCAGTTAGGCGCGCGTGATCAACATGTCGCTGGTCCGCGAACTGGGGCCGGTGCTGGCGGCCACGATGCTGGCCGGCCGCGTGGGCAGCGCGATGGCCGCCGAATTGGGCACGATGCGCGTCACCGAGCAGATCGACGCCTTGAGCAGCATGGGCGCCAACCCGATTCACTATCTGGTCGTGCCCCGATTTCTGGCCTGCCTGATCCTGATTCCGACGCTGACGATCATGGCCGACTTCATGGGCGTGGTGGGCGGAGCGTTCTACAGCATCTACGTGTGGGGCATCGACTCCCACCATTACTGGGAAAGCTCGCAGCGCTTCGTCGGCAACTTCGACCTGTTCTCGGGCATTTTCAAGAGCTTGTTTTTCGGGGCGGCGATCGGACTGATCAGTTGCCATCGCGGATTTCATTGCGAAGCCGGCGCCGAAGGCGTGGGCCGCGCGGCCACGGCGGCGTTCGTGTATTCGTTCGTGGCGATTCTGGTGCTCGATTTTTTCCTGGGCATCGGCCTCGATTCGTTCTACTACTGCGACCTGGCCCGACACGGCCCGATATATCTGAAGCGCAGCCGCTTTTGACTTGCAAACAGTGTCCGCCATGGCGAACAATCCCGCGAACCGGCGCCGCTGGGCAATCGAATCCGATGGTCGACGTGCGCGCATTTGTACGTCGGCTTCGGCCGGCAGAACGTGCTGCGCGACATCAATCTGACGATCCCGCGCGGGCAGACGCTGGTCGATCATCGGCGAAAGCGGCTGCGGCAAGACGGTGCTGCTCAAGACGATGATCGGCCTGGTCAAGCCGACGCGCGGCGAAATCTGGTTCGACGGCAAAAATCTGGCCAATCTCAACGACAAAGAGCTGACCAACGAGCGCTTGCGGTTCGGCTTCGTGTTCCAGGGCGCGGCGCTGTTCGACAGCATGACGATCGGCCAGAACGTGGCCTTTCCGCTGCGCGAGCATGGCAAAGCCAACCAGCAGGAAATCGACGAGATCGTGCTCTCGCCGGCTGGCCGAGGTCGGGCTGCCGGAAAGCGTCATCAAGAAGAAGCCGGCGGAATTGTCCGGCGGCATGCGCAAACGCGTCGGCCTGGCCCGGGCCCTGGCCATGGATCCCGAAGTGATGCTCTACGACGAGCCCACCACCGGCCTCGACCCGATCATGAGCGACGTGATCAACGAGTTGATCCTGCGCACCCGAGCGCGCTATCCGGTGACCAGCATCGTGGTCACGCACGACATGCACACGGCCCGCAAAGTGGCGGACCGGATCGTCATGTTCTATCCGCTCGCGCGGCTGGAGGCGGACGAGCCGCAAGTCATCTTTGACGGCACGCCCGAGCGAGATCGATCCGGCGGCCGATCCGCGAGTGACCCAGTTCGTCGAAGGCGAGGCGGGCGAACGACTGATGGAAATGCGCAAGGCGATGCAGCAACCATGGATGAACGCAGTCGTCAAATTTCGAGTCGGCGTCATCGTGCTGGGCACGATGATCCTGCTCGGCATCATGGTCCTGCTTGTTCAACGACCTGGGGTCGTTCTGGCACGGCAAGTACACGCTCTACATCCACTTCTCCCAAGCGCCGGGCGTGGCCGCCGGATACGCCGGTCCGCAAGGACGGCATCCTGATCGGCAAAGTGGTCCGCGTTCGCTTCGCCGACGACGATCCGAAGCTTCCACACCGAAGGCGGAGTGATCGTCACGGTCAACATCAATGCCGACCGCCGCATCCACTCCAACGAGCGCTGCCGGATCAGCACCACCCTGATCGGCGACGCCGTCTTGCAGTTCGTGCCCGGCGGCACCCACCCCAGTCCCGATTTCATTCAAAACGGCGACTACCTGCAAGGCATCGTGGCCCCCAACCCGCTCGAGTTGCTCACCGACCTGCAAGGCAACATTACGGGCGTGATCAATTCCGTGGCCGGGGCCGGCAACGACGTGGGCCGGCTGGCGCGGCGGCTGGACACTTTCCTGGACAGCAACGAGGACCAGCTGCAGCGCATCGTCAACAAGACCGAACGCTCGCTCGACGCCTTCCAAAAGGCCCTGCTCAGTGTCAACGTGCTGCTGGGCGACGTCGACGCCATGGGCGCCACGCTGCGCGGCGAAGACGGATCGGCCGTGCCTTTGACGCTGGACGTGCCTTTGCCGCCGGGTGAAATGCCGCCGGATGACGGGAAAGGCCGCCGCCGCCCGACCACACTGCCCGAGCTGATGGCCGAGACGCGCGACGCGATCATCGAAATGCGCGCGGCCATCGTGACGGCCAACAAAAATCTGGGCAACCTCGAACGGTTCACACAGCCCCTGGGAGACCGGGGCGAAGAGCTGATCATCAAGGTCGACCGCAGCGTCGGTCGGCTCGACGAGTTGCTTGCCCAGTTCGTGCTGTTCAGCCAGGCACTGAACCGCAAGGAAGGCACGCTAGGCCAATTGGTCAACAACCCCGACCTGTATCAGCACATCAACGCCGCGGCCTGCAACATCGAGGCCTTGACGCGCCAGCTCAGGCCGATTGTCGCCGACGTGCGCGTGTTTGTGAGCAAGCTGGCCGAGCATCCCGGCATTTTCCTCCGCGACGCCGTCAAGCCTGGCCCCGGGCTGAAATAGGCCACGGCTCGGGACGGCGCACTCGATAACTCATCCTATTCGCGTAGCGATATTAGCCGGCATTCAACGAATGCCGTTGGACCCGCAGTTGGGCAGGAACATTGCCCACCGATCGCGCAGCGCCGCTCGGCTCGCCGACACCCGGTCCTCGAATCCACCCCCGTTATCGGCCAACCCCAATCGCGGTGGCTTGAATATCGTAGGGATCGCGCTTGGTCAGCTTCACGCGAAGATACGTCGGCGTGAGAATCGCATAGGGAGTCACGGCTTGTTCGACCGCGCTTGCCAGAGCGTTGTTGGGAAACGTCAGATGCACATGGCGATGGAGATTCAAATCGTAAACGTCGCACATTTTTTTGCCCTCGACCTGCGTAATGGGCGTTCGGCCAAACACCGCAATCCGAACAGTCGCTCCAGCCCGGGCCGTACCCAATGCGTCGTCCAGGGAGACGCGCTCGGCATCCTCAGACTGAACCTGAACGAAGCGGCCGGGATCTTTCGAGCCCAATTCCGTCGCCGTCGTCGAGTGAATGGAAAGTTGTGCCCCTGCGAATGGGATGGAATCCGCGACTCCGGCATTCGCCAAACCCGGAACCGTTTTGAGCGAATCCAAGGTGTCGGCGGTGAGGCCGGACCAGATCAGCAGCGGCTTGCCGTTACTCCCCGCGTCGAATACATTTCCGAAAATTTGCACGTTGTAATCCACGGGGTTGGGACCTCGCTTGAACTCTCCAATGCTGGTGGCAAAAGCGGCCCACCGCCAGTCCTTGATGCGGTTGTTGCGAACCGTGATGTTGAGGATGTGACGGGTGCGAGATTCCTCACTGGCACCGGCCTCGCGACCCAAGTCCCTGAACTCCACCGCGGCCGCGTTATCGACGCACAGGTTGTTCTCGACGACGACATCCGAGCTTTCGAATAGTCCGATCGCGGACCCCATGGTGCCGTAGAACGTGTTGTTGGCGATGCGGCCGGGGCCCTTGTTTCCTTCAGACCAAAGGCCGGCCGCTGCCCATTCTTGTTCGATGGTGCGATCGCCCTCGATGGCAGTGCCGGCGTGAATGCCGAAGACCGTGCAGCCCGTGAATTCGTAGTCCACGCTGTCCCAATCCCACCACCAGCCGGTGCCGAAATGATCGTAGCTGATGACATTCTGCACCTTCATGCCGCGCGTAGACATAAATTTGCAGGCGCCGACGAAACCACCCGGAGACTCGCCGCGACGATTGCAGCGGCGCAGTATCGAATCTTTGACGACAATATTGTGGCCAAAGCCACCGGACATTCCATTCAGACAGGTATTCTGCACAACCGTGCGTAAAATGGTAATGTCATCGCCGCGCGCGTAATGCCGTCGAAATTGGACCGCTGAACGAGACAGTCTTCGATCCGCCATCCGGTTCCGGCCCCAATCGTGGTGCCCAGGGAATCCGAGAAGATGATTCCGCGCACCGTGATGTATTCGGCGCCCTTGTAGCGTTCGCCATTGGCAGGATCCCGGCCCGGCGCGCCGAACAACAGGGGAAATTCGGACCTTGTGAATGCATCGAGCGGCGGTCCGCCGGCGATGGTCACGCTGCCGGGCTGCTCGGCCTGAAACACGATCGGTTGCTCGGCGGTGCCCGATGATCTTAGAATCAGGGATGTTTCGGTGTAGACGCCCGGCTTGATCGTAACCACGTCGCCGACACCCACCTGTTCGACCGCAGCCTTCACGGTCTTGAACGGTTTGGCCGCGGTGCCAGGACCCACATCATCGGCGATTGCACTGTTCTGATCCACAGAGATTTCGCGCGCCGGCAGTCCGCCTGCACGTTTAAGGCAGCGATCAAAAATGCCCCGATGAGCGGCTTGCGCATGATGCGAACACTCCTTCTTCACGATTCTCAGAACGCGTTTCCATTTCAGCCGACAATTCGAATCCCTAGCGGGCGTCGAGCCGGCCCAGACCTGTTGCGATGGCGTCGTTGCGCCGCTTCGCCCTGCATCTAGTGTCCTGAGCGACTGAGTCGGTTACAAAATTCGTTGACGAGGATCTGGGCGGCTCTTGATTCCTTCTCGATCCTCAAATTACTTCCCATGCAGCGTTGCCTTGGCGCCGATCTTGTTTCCGTCGTGGCGGTTTCCAAGATCGAATTGCGAGATGGCACTGCCTGGCGTCGAGGTGTGCGCCCACGATACTCCACCAAAGTGAGCCGTTTTCGGCTGACCGCAGTTGATGGGTGCCTTGACGGCGGAAAAATTCCTGTGCTCCTAAATCGTTATATCAATGCGATTTACAATGTGACTTGCC
Source organism: uncultured Planctomycetaceae bacterium (assembly GCA_963793635.1). GTDB lineage: Bacteria > Planctomycetota > Planctomycetia > Pirellulales > PALSA-1355 > CAWCAX01. Next base: position 612,962 of record CAWCAX010000002.1, on the reverse strand, counting down.
ATCCTTGCGGTTTTTTAGCGCAATCCAGGCAATTTTCATATTTAGCTGCGGGAACGGCTTTATTGGCTGCGGGATAGAGACGCGGGGCGAACCGTTTCGTTTTCGAGCCATCGGATTATGAGCACACCCTTGCAAGATCGGCAGAGAACCGCCGAGTTTGTGCGGCTCTATACCGCTCACTCGCGGCGCATCTACACCTATTTGCTGACGCTGTTGCCGCAGCGGGCCGACGCCGAAGACGTGTTTCAGGAAGTCGGCACGTTGCTGTGGGAAAAGTTTTGCGACTTTACGCCGGGGACGAACTTTGCCGCCTGGGCATGCAAAATCGCCCAATTCCAGGCGATCAAGTTCACGCAAGGTTCGTGCGCCGGGACAAGCTGTTCAGCAGCACGGTGCTCGAATCGCTCGCCGGCGAGTTGACCGCCACCGACAGCTTCCTCGAGGGCGAGTATCAGGCCTTTGCCGATTGTTTTGCCAAGCTGCCGGTTGACGACCGGAGCCTGATCGAGCGGCGTTATCGGGCTGGCTCCAGCCCGCGCACCTTGGCCTCGGAAATGCAGTTGCCCGTGAAGCAACTTTACCGAACCTTGGCTCGTATTCGCCGCAATTTATTGAATTGCATGACGCACCATTTCGCCAAGGAAGGGTGAACGAGCATGCTCTCGCGGCAAGACGTTCAGCAACTCTGTGACTTGTTTTCGCTGTTGCACGACGACGAGCTGACCGGCCCCGACCATCATCGGCTCGAACAGCGGCTGCTGGCCGAGCCCGAAGTGCGCCGCTTGTACCTGGGCTACATGCGTCTGAATGCCTGTTTGGCCTGGGAATTGCGCGAATCGCTGCCCAGCGACATGCCCGAGGCGTCTACGATCGACGCAACTTCCGCAATATCGGCGGTTGTCGATTCCACGGCCGAACGAGACATCGCCTCGCCGCAGGAAGCGAAACCCTCCTGGCCCGTATTGGGCTTTTTAGGCGACGTGCTCAACACCATCTCGCGCGGACACATCCCCCCGCGTGTTTGCCATTGCAGCTGCCGCCGCGCTGTCGGCCTACTTTGTTGGCCTGTTGACGATGGTCGCTCTTCAACGGGCTTGGGTTTGGCGTCATCAGGCCGACCAACACGCGTCGGAAAGCGCCGAGCGCGCCGGGGAAAATGGGCAGCGTGGTTTTCACTCCCACAAGATCATCCTGGCGCGCCTGACGGAAGTTGGCGGCTGCGTTTGGGACGTCGAGCGGCCGCAGTCGGCCGTTGAAGCGGGTCAATCGTTGGAATTGTTGGAAGGAGTCGCCGAATTCCGCTTTGGCAATGGCGTGAATGTGGCCGTGGTCGGACCCTGTTCACTCGGGTTCGAGTCGCTGGGGCGACTCCTGCTCAACCGCGGCAAGTTGATCGCCCGGGTGCCCCATGGCGCCGAAGGCTTCACCGTCGCCTCGCCTTCCGCCGAAATCGTCGATCTGGGCACGGAATTCGGAGTCGAGGTCACTTCGTCGGGCGAGACGAACATTCAGGTCCTCAAGGGCAGAGTCGACGTCAAGCAGCCAGCCGATCAGCGACACGCATCCGGCGGTGCGCATCTTGCCGTCACCTTGTCGGCGGGCCAGGCGGCCCGCGTAAGTGCGGAGCGCGGCTTCGAGCGGGTCGAGCCAGACAGCGCCCGCCTCAGCCTTTTGGAGAGCGCCGGTACGACGCCTCGCAGTGCAGCGCGGAAGTCGCGCAATGTGCTGGACGTGGTGGATTTAATCGCTGGCGGAGATGGCACCCGGCACACCCAGGGCGTGGTGGTCGACCCTGCGACCGGAAACGTCGACCCGCTGAAGTCGACATGCGATCTGCCCCCCGACCGAACTTACCACTGCTGTCCGACGCATCGATCGCTCGACGGATGTTTTATCCCGAATGGTCCGTCAACGGTCGACAGTGCGGGGCACATTTTCCAGTTTCCTGTTACCGACGGTCGGTCCTTCGAATACATCCTGGCCCTGGACAGCACGCCCTTGACGCAAAAATTTTCCGGACACCTGGGCCCGGTGGATTACACCCAGCCGGGACACTCGCTGGTCTTCATGCACTGCAACAAGGGGCTCACGTTCGACCTGAACGCCGTTCGCAGGTTGAAGCCTGACAGAAGTATCCAGGCCTTTCGGGCGGTTGTCGGGCATAACTGGCCGCCTGATGAGAAGAAGCGGGCAGACGTGTTCATCATCGTCGACGGCAAATCGCGGTTCGAGCAGCGCAGCGTTCACCAATGGGGACGCTCCTTTCCTGGTGGAAGTGTTGCTGGATAGCGCCGACCGATTCTTGACGTTGGCGTCGACCGATGGGGGCGACAGCTATCAGGGGGACTGGGTCGTGCTGGGCGACCCACGTTTGGACTTGCAGCCCCGCGCGAAGTGAGCGGCGGTCGCGGGAATTTGGAGTTTGTTCGAATGAGATTATGACAGGCTTCGGAGGACTATTTGGCTTGAGGAGTGTTGAGGTTAGGTGAAATTTCGATCGTCCAGTTTTCATTGAAAGGTTTCCCAATGCGAAGACTTCATGGCGGACTATTGGCTTTGCTCGTTTCCAGTGTCGGACTTCCTTCGGCCGCCTTGGCCGCGCCCATCGTGCAGGACAGCAGCTTTGAGACGCCGCCCGCATCCGGCGGGTTCGTGGCAGGGGATCCGTCACCGTGGGTCAGCACCGGGTTTACCGGCGACGGCGTCGACACCGCGGCGGAAGCCGGCCTGGCTGGAGCCGATGGGACTCAGTATTTCTACGGCGATGGCGGCGCGTATACCGGTGTCTTGTCGCAAAACTTGGGCGTTGGTTTTCAGCCCGATACGACGTACACCGTCGACCTGTCGGCCGCGTACCGCAACACCCCAGACAATCCCAACTTCGGTGGCGCGAACATCAATTTCGGTTTGGAGAGCTCAACGTCGGCGCCGCTGCCGGGCGCTCAAGTCGGGTTTATCTCGGACGACAATTTGTATGCCGCAGGCACAAACCAATTCTTCGCAGCCTCGGCGATCGGCGGCATTAGTAACATTTTCAGCTTTACGACAGGCCCTGTCGCGCCTCTCGGCGACATCGTGGCCTACATTGCCGGTGCCGGAAACCTTTCGCAGACCGGCCGGATTCAAGTGGATAATTTCGTGTTGACCGCTGCGTCGAGCGTGCCCGAACCAACGTCTTGGGTGCTGTTGGGACCTGGCGCCGCGGGGCTGTTTTTGGCGGCGCCCGTCGCGGCACTTGTTAAGGCGTGTCATGGTCAGCGTCCCGGAACATTCCCTGCGATGCCTTGTTCCGGCGCTATGCGGTGGTCCCGCTTTTGACACGTCACCAAAACCGCGTCCAGTCGCCAGTCCTAGGAGAGTCTCAATCCATGCGAAGGACCGGTTTCAACTATGTAGGGCTTTGTCAACTGGTGGCGACGCTTTACATGTTTGCCTCCCGTTTGATGAGCTGGCGGGCTCGCGCAGCGCAGGCCCTATCCCAGCCGGAGCGCAGCGTGCCCGCCAGCGGCATGCCACTCCTCGATACGCTTTTAGTTTCGACCTCGAAGGCACCGCAAAGCGGCCATTCAACTATTCGAGTTCAGAAAGGCTTGCTTCCGACCCATGAGATCACGTACGGGAGGATCGACGCCCATTCACCTTCACGGGCTCTGACCGTTGAGGCCCTGGCCCATAAAACCGGTCGGGCTGTCGAGCCCCGATTCTCGCTTCGAGGTCCCGTCAACACTCACTCCTCAATGATTCATTTACGCCGCCTCCTGGGGTGGTGCAATCCGCGGCTGATAAGGGGCATTGTGCTTGACCATTTGCCACAGCGCCACCAGCAACTGCCGGGCGATGGCCACGGCGGCCGCCTTCTTGCCCGAACCGCCGGCGATCTTCAGCCAACGCTTCTTGATGCGCTCGTCCGTGCGGATCGCGGTCCAGGCGGCTTGCTGCAGCACCCAGCGCAAGTCGCGCGGACCGGTCTTGCTGATATGGCCATGCCGCTCTTTGCCTCCCGAGGCGAAGACCCGCGGCGTCAGGCCGGCGTAGCGGCCGATGGCCTTGGCATCGGGGAAGCGAGCGAAATCGCCGATCTCGGCCAGCGCGGTGGCGGCCACGATCGGACCGACGCCGGGCGCCGATTGCAGGATGGCCGCCTGGTGAAAGAAACGCGGTGTTTTACAGAGCCGGTCGATCTCGCGCTCCACCAAAGCCATCTCCTCTTCGTTCAAGCTCAGTTGCCGCTGCAAGCTCCAGAGCATCCGCACGTGTCGCTCGGGCAGACGGTCGCCGTAGGCCTTGACGTAACCAGTCAGTCGGGCTGCGTCGAGCCGGGCCGGACCAGGCCGATTGTTGGTGTTCATGATACTCTTCACTCCGTTCAGCAACCGCGCAGTGCGCCCGCGACAGGCGGTTGCGCTGCCGGGTCCAGTCGCGCAGGATCTGCACTTCCAAGGGCGGAGCGTAAGCCAACGGCAAGCGGCCGGCAGCCAACAGCGTGGCGATGTTGAAGGCATCCTCGCGGTCGGTCTTGGGACGTCGGCCGGCCAGCGCGCGGGCCTGTGTGGCGTCGGCCAAAACGAGCTTCTCGACAATCGGTTCGAGCAGTTCCCACAGCCAGCGATAGAAGCCGACCGCCTCGATGGCCACCGTGTGCGGCCGTGGCAGCGCTCGGAAGAACTGTTCGACCTGGTCCCGATTCTTGCAGGCGATCTTGCGGAAGCTGAACTCGCCACAGCAACCACAGAAGACGCAAATCGTCATCGTGTCCTTGTGCAGATCGATGCCGACACACCAGTGATGAGAACGTTCGGCAGCAGCCATGATCGTGAACTCCATGTACGGGGTTTGAGGAACCTTTCACACCACAAACGGAAGGATAACCAATCCCTCCGACCCCTACATGGTTTCACCCTCATTGAGCTCTTGGTCGTGATGGCCATCTTGGGCATTCTCATCAGCCTGCTGCTCCCGGCCGTTCAGGCGGCGCGCGAAGCGGCTAATCGCAGCCAATGTAGCAACAACCTCAAACAGATGGCGGTCGGCGCATTGAACCACGAACAGTCGCAAAGGTTCCTGCCCTATGCCGGTTGGTACTGGGACTGGGCGGGCGATCCGGACCGAGGCTACGGTCGACGACAGCCGGGGGGCTGGATCTACAACCTGCTGAGCTACGTTGAGGAAAGCAACCTGCGGAGCATGGGAACTGGCCTGCCGCTGGCCCAGAAAGCGGCCCAATTGTCGATTCTCGCCCAGACGCCCGCTGCGCTGTTCTATTGCCCCTCGCGCAGGTCGGCGATCGCCACTGCGAATGTTTTCAGCCAGTCGAACATCAACCCCGTGTCGCTGGCAGCCCATTCCGATTACGGGGCCAACTCGGGCACGTTTGGCGATTTGTGGTTCAACGCACCGACCGGCAGCGATCCTTCGGTGGTCGACGTGCCCGGATTTGTCTGGCCCAGCAATGTGACCTGCACCGGCGTGTTCTGCTATGCCCGGATAATGACCTTGGTCGAGATCTCCGACGGTTGCAGCCACACGTATCTGATCGGCGAAAAGTACCTCAATCCGGACCATTATTACGATGGCACCGAGGCCGCGGACAACAACCCAGTGTACTGCGGAATGGACTGGGATTTTCATCGCTGGAGTCAGACCGGGCCATTCCAGGACACGCACGGGGTATCCGACAACTTCGCCTTCGGCAGCGCGCACTCGGCCACATTCAACATCGCCTTCTGCGACGGCTCGGTGCATGCGATGAGCTATTCGATCGACGCCACGGTGCATAGCTACCTCTGCAATCGCAGTGACGGCATGCTGTTCGACTTCGACAGCTTATGATGTGGTCGCTGTATTCGTACAACGCGCCTGGCCATGGGCTCAGAAGCTCGACGGCGGTGCGGCGTTGGGCCCGCCCACGCTGGGCGGCGGACCGGCAGGCATCGCGGGCCGGGCCGGCGATATCGAGGGGGACGTCGGCGGTGCAATGACCGGCGGCGTAACGGGCGGATTGAAGGGCGTCACCGCTGTGCCCGCTTGCCCGGCCGCAGTGCCCGGCGCGGCGGGCGACACTCCCGCTTGTGGGAGCGGCACTCCCGGCGGACCCACATTTCCGACCCCCGGCAGAGCGGCGGGCCCCGTCGCCTGGGCATTGCGGGCGCGGCGCAGTTCTTCGGCGCGGCCCATCAACTGTTCGGTCGGCACGATGACTTGCGGTTGGAGCTGGAAGTCGAGCACCCGGTGGTCCCGGATCTCGTTGGGGATCAGGTTCTCGGTGACAAAGTCGATGCCCGGCAGATCGTACCAGGGCGTGGGCAACTCGGCCTTGACCTTCAAGGTCTCGTAGCCGTCCTTGGTCAGCGTGAGGTCGCGGCTGCCATAGTAGATGAAATCGTGCGAGATCGGCGTGGTGCCGATCTCCTGGTTGCCGACGTACACCACCGCTCCGGGCGGATTGCTGCGGATCGTGAGGCGGCGCTGTACGCAGCCGGTTTGCAGGAGGCAGCAAACCAGGGCGAGAAGCTTCGTCCCTCGACAGCGGCGCAAAGCAGGAACTAGAGATTGACTTAGGCGCATAGAGAGCAAGATGAGGGGGGTTTCCACCGGCGCGTGCCGCGAGGCTCTGCGCAAATGGGCGCGCGGAGTATATTGGCGGGGGACAGACGACGCCAGGGCGGATTTCGCCCTTTCAGGGGGCTGCTGGCCCGGCCAAAGGACCCCGGCGGTTCCCCGTGACAGCGCGGCTATCTGGCTGAGAGCTTTAAAGTTAGAATAATGCGTCACGACGAGTACCAGCCAACCCGCTATCCCCCCGAAACTGGCGAAAAATCGGTCGCACATTGCTTTGGTTCAGGATGCAAGCGTGCACTCCTGGCCGCCTCCATTTACTAACGGAACCGTCCCCCGCCTTCCACGAGGTCGCTGGTCGCCAAAAACATGGCTGAAATCGTTGCCACCTGGAACAACTTTCTCGAGCACGCCGCGCTCAGCGATGTCGGCCTTCGGCGCTCCAATAATCAGGACAGTTTCTGTGTCGCGCTGGCCGGCGATCAGCGCGAGTGGCGGGAACGCGGACACGTCTTCATGGTGGCCGACGGCATGGGAGCCCATGCCGCCGGCGAGCTCGCCAGCAAACTGGCCTGCGGGGGCGTGCCACACACCTACCACAAATTGCTCGATCGGGTTGCGCCCGATGCGCTGCGGCAAGCGATCATCCAGACCAACTCGCACATTTACGGCCGTGGCGAGGCGAACGCCGAGTTCCACGGCATGGGAACCACTTGCAGCGTGCTGGCAATCCTGCCCCAAGGCGCGCTGCTGGGACACGTGGGAGACAGCCGCGTCTATCGGCTACGCAATGCGCGGCTCGAACAGCTCACGTTCGACCACAGTCTGGTTTGGGAAATGATGGCCTCGGGCCAGTTGCCAGCCGGCAACCCGGGCAACTTCGTTCCCAAGAACATCATTACGCGCTCCCTGGGACCACACCCGGACGTGAAGGTCGACCTGGAAGGCCCTTTCCCGTTGGAAGTCGGCGATACCTTTCTGATGTGCAGCGACGGACTTTCCGGGCAAGTGCGCGACGACCAGATCGGCGTCATCCTGGGTTCGATGGCCCCGGACGAAGCGGCCCGGGCACTCATCGACCTGGCGAATCTCAACGGCGGCCCCGACAACATTACCGTGATCGTGGTGCGCGTGGCGCATCCCTTGGCCCCGACGGCCGGGGACGGCGTATTTCGCGCGCCGGCCGAGGCGCGAAAGAGTTTTTCGCTTCATCCGGCGATCTGGGTGATCATCGGCGTCGCGCTGCTGGCCGCCATCGGCCTGGCGGTGACGAACAAGTTCGTCGCGGCTTCAGCGAGTGTCGTGCTGGCGGTCGTGGCCGCGGTGGTCGGCCTGATCCAAAACTACAGCGCCGGCACGCAAGACCGGGGCGTCGCAGCGACTCCCTTTGGCAAAGGTCCGTACACGGGGTGCGACGCTCAGCCCTCGCGCCAAGCACTCGACGAGCTGGCCGGATATGCTCAGAAACTACGCGAAGCGGCCACCGACCAGAACTGGAGGGTGAACTGGGACCGATTCAATTCCCTGGTCGAGGCATCCCAAACTGCCGCGGCAGCGGGCCAATTCGGCGACGCCATCCGGCAAATGCTGCTAGCCATTTCTTTCATGATGAGCGAGATTCGGCAGCAGCGCCCCAAGTCGCAGACTCGTGACGGTTCGGTCATCGACCTGTAGCGAACCGGCCGAGTCGGGCGCGGGCGGCCCAACGCGGAAGGAGTGAATCACCCCGCGCTCCGGCCACGTCTCCCGGCGCCGCTCCAACACCAGCATCACCGACGCACTGACCACAAACCAAACGGTCGTGCCGATACCCAATAGTCCGATCCGGCCGACCAAAGAAGCCGCAATGTAGTGGCTGACCACCAGGGTGGCCGGCGCCCAGGCCGCCCAGCGTGCAAGCCGCGCCTGGCCGGCCCGCTCCAGCCACAGCGGCACCCACAGCACGGCCGGCAGCAGCAGCACGAAATAGTGCGCTCGCGAGATGGGGGACACGATCAGCGCGGCCACGCAGGCCAATCCGAACGCCGCGGCAGTCGTAAGCGGATCGCCACGCCGGCCGCAGCGCCACGCCAGCCAGGCAGCCAGCGCCACGATCGCCAGGCGCAGCGCCAACAACATTTGCCCCACCCGCGGAGCATCCATCACGTGCGGCGCGCCGCCGTCGCTGACGCGCAAGCGATCGTTGCTGCCGCCGGCAAATTCATAGGCCACCCAGTTGCCCAAATGGCGGGCCGCATTGAGCAGACTTTGGTTCTGCATGCTGTAAGAATTGCCCGCGAACAAATCGTAGCCGGCGTCCGGCGCTTTCGTGGCCACCAGGTTCCACCAGCGGTCGAGCGACAGGGCGTTTCGTTCCGCTCCGATCAGAGCGGCCGGAATGATCAGCAGACAAACCACGAGGCCCCAAACCGTGCCCAGGCCGACTCCGCACGCGCGCTGCGCCGCCAGACTGCGCCGGGCGTGCCACTGGTCACGGGGCAGCCGGCCCCAGGCGCGCTCTCGCAGGGCGGAAACGATCTGTTCGGCAACCAGCAGTCCGATCGGCAAAGCGGGCGTAATCTTGAGCGCGATCGCGGCCGAAAAAACGCAGCCGGCGGCAAATGCCTTGCGCCACGAGCGGCTCTCAAGCAGCAAGCGCAATCCAAGCAGCAGCAAGTACGTCTTGATCAGACCGACCTGCCCGCGCTGCAAACAATTAAGCGCCGGCAGCGCGACCGTCGTGATCGTGGCAATCACCAGCCAGCGCGGCAACTGCGGAACGTGGCCCTCGCGGTGCGCCAGCAGCCAGTTTGTCAGCCGAATGCTCTCGCGGCAGCAGCCCCAGCCGACGAACAAATTCAAGAAGAACCAGGTCAACACCTGAAGTTGCGGATCCAAAACGTGGAGCGGCGCCACGAGAATGGCCAATAGCGGCGGATAGAGATAGCCCCAACCGCGCGGATTGGTCACCGCATACGGATCGCGCCCGTCGAAGAACGCGGCGCCGGCCTCGGTATAGACCGTGAAGTCGGTTCGATGCACGCCCGGTCGATCGGGATCGACCCGGCCTCTGCTACGAACGTCGGTCAGCCCCCAGATCACCAGTCCCACCGCCAGCATCGCAATGGGCCGGCGGGCCAGCCAATCCCTGACCCTTCGACTTCGGCCAGGCAGAGCTGGCTCAGGGCACGCGCCGCGCAACGAATCGATCGGGACGTCGGCGAATGGTTCGGTCGAGACATTCGCCGGTGGCATAAACAACATCCAAAGGCGAGAAATGCAGGGGGGATACGGCGGTCGGCGCCGAAACGTAGTCGAACGGCGCATGGCGGTCAAGGTCGGTGTCTAAGCCCTCGGTTCGGTGTTTCGGCGGCTGGAAAGGGGGACCACCGGCACGTCCCACGTGACGCCGCGGCCCGATCGCCTTTCGCCCCGGTCCGCCTTCCCCGATCGGGCCAAGCCTGCTAGACTTCGCGACCCCACAAACGGACGGTCCCGCCCATCGGTCGATGCGACAAGGAGGTCGCTGTGCTTATCCGCTGGCCGATTCGCAATAAACTGCTCGTCGGCATCGGCCTGCTGCTGGTCATCGTGGGGACGCTCGGCTGGAGCGGCTTTCACGGCGTTTACGCCTATCGCAACCTGGTCCGCAGCTTGAGCGGCCGGGCAGCCGAACTTCCGCTGGCGGCCACGCTCAGCCAACAGGTCGGCGCCCTGCGCATCACGCTGCGCGAAGTGCGCGGTGCTTACGAAGCCACCGCCGACGGGCTCACCACACTCGACAAGCAGGCCGCGAGAAAACGGTTCGATGCCGAGCTGGACAAAGTCCACGACACGCTGGGCGCCTATCGCCACGAACTGACCGGCAACGACCAAAGCGATTTGACCATCAGCGACAGCCGCCTGGAGTGGCAAACCGCGCACAAGATCGAAGCCTGCCTGGCCTCGATCGCCGCGCTGACGCATAACACCCAGTGGCTCGACGATGATCGCCAGGTCGAAGCCGTCGATGCTCAGCTCGAACGGTTGCAGCAATTGGCCGCCGAGCTGCCGAGCCACTTGTACCAGGGCATCCGGGGGCTGATCGACCAGGTGCGCTCGCGCTATCGGACTTGGATCATCCTGACCTGGATCACGTCGATCACCGGCTCGATCATGTTTGCCGTTTTCGTGCGGCTGTTTTACACCTGGGTGTTTCGGCCGCTGCGGGTGCTGGTCAAGGGATCGCGGCGCGTGGCGGCGGGCGAATTCAGCTATCGGATCGTGCTCCGCACGCACGACGAAATGTCGGAGCTGGCCGACGCCATGAACGACATGACGGCCCGCTTTCAGGCCATCCGCGACGATCTGGACCGCCAGGTGCAAGAGCGCACCAAGCAAGTCGTGCGCAGCGAGCAACTGGCCAGCGTCGGCTTTCTGGCGGCCGGCGTGGCCCACGAAATCAACAATCCGCTGGCCTCGATCGCCATGTGCGCCGAATCGCTGGAAGGCCGCATGCACGATCTGCTGGACCGCCTGCCGGCGGCCGACGACGACGAGCAGCAGGTGATCCGCAACTATCTGCGCATGATCCAGAACGAAGCCTTCCGCTGCAAAGGCATCACCGAGCGGCTGCTCGATTTTTCCCGCATCGGCGACGTCAAGCGCCAGAGCACCGACCTGCGCGAGCTGGTGCAGGGCGTGATCGACATGGTCGGCCATCTCGGCAGATATCAGGACAAGCAGCATCGAGTTCGCCGCCGGCGCGGCGGTGTTCGCGCCGGTCAATCCGCAGGAAATCAAGCAAGTGGTGCTGAACCTGCTGACCAACGCGCTGGACAGCCTTTCGCCCGGCGGCAACGTGCAAGTGCAGGTCCGCCGCTCCGGCGAAAACGCCGAGCTCGTGTTTACGCGACAACGGCTGCGGCATGACCGACGAAGTGCGCGAACACCTGTTCGAGCCGTTCTTCACGCGCCGCCGCACGGGCCAGGGCATCGGCCTGGGACTGTCGATCACCTATCGCATCGTCGCCGACCACGACGGCCGCATCGAGGTCCACAGCGACGGGCCCGACCGGGGGTCGCAGTTCCGCGTCTGTGCTGCCGCTGGCCGAAAAACAGAAGGAGTCTGCCCATCGCTACCAAGCCGCATGATCGACTGAAGCTGCTGTTTGCCGACGACGAAAAATCGCTGCAAGAGCTGATGAGCCTGGAGCTGCCCCGCATGGGGCACGAAGTGACCGTCTGCCCCGACGGGCTGACCGCTGTCGCCGCGCTCAAACGCAACAGCTACGACTGCATCCTGGTCGATCTGGACATGCCCGGCCTGTCGGGCATCGAAGTCATCGCCAAGGCCAAGGAGCTCTCGCCGCAAACCGAAGCGGTGGTGCTGACCGGCAAATCGTCGCTGGAAACGGCCGTCGCCGCGCTGCGGCACGGAGCGTTCGACTATCTGACCAAGCCCTGCAAGCTGGTCGAGCTGCAAGCGCTGCTCAAACGCGTGGCCGCCAAGCGCGAGCTGACCCACAAATACCTGGCCGTCAAACGCCAGCTCGAACGCATCGAAGGCAAGTCGCAACTGATCGGCCACAGCCCGGGCATGCAGCGCAGGTCGCGCAAGCTGATCGCCAAAGTCGCGCCGACGAACTCCACCGTGCCCTGATTCTGGGCGAGACCGGCACGGGCAAGGAGCTGGTGGCCCGGGCCGTACACGATCAAAGCCTGCGGGCGCGACATGCCGTTCGTGGCGATCAATTGCGGCGCGCTGCCCGAGAGCCTGATCGAAAGCGAACTGTTCGGCCATCGCAAAGGCAGCTTCACCGGCGCCGACGAGCACCGCGTCGGGCCTGTTCGAAGTGGCCGACGGCGGCACGCTGTTTCTCGACGAGATCGGCGAGCTGCCCAAGGCCGATGCAGGCCAAGCTGCTGCGGTTTCTGGAAAGCGGCGAGATCCGCCGCGTGGGCGAGAACGAGTCGTTCATCGTCGACGTCCGCGTGATCTGCGCCACGCACCGCGACTTGCAGTCGATGGTCGACGACGGCGATTTCCGCGAAGACTTGATGTTCCGCATCAACACGTTCGAAATCCATCTGCCGCCGCTGCGCGACCGGACGCGAGGACATTCCCGAGCTGGCCGCGCACTTGATGAGCCGCTTTCGCCGGCACGCCGCGGCCGAGCGACGAGTCGTTCACGCCCGAGGCGCTCGAGGCGCTTGCGCGGCATCCCTGGCCGGGCAACGTGCGCGAGCTGGCCAACGTGATCGAGCACGCCACGATCCTCTGCGATTCAGGGCCGGTGCCGCTGGAGCATCTGCCGAGCCGGTTCGAGCATCCGAGCATCAACGGCCCGCACGCTCAAGACCGCCGGCCCGCTGACGCTGCGCGAGCTCGAGATGCAGGCGATCTATCAAACGCTCGAACGGCTCGGGGGCAACAAGCCCAAGGCGGCCGAAGAGCTGGGGATCAGCCTGAAGACGCTCTACAACAAGCTCAACCAGTCGAACTCGCTGGACAAGTCGGCGTGATTCGAGTCGCGCCGATTCGCACGACCACCGGCGGTCGTTGACCGCCGGCTATTGGCAGAACGGCGACGCCACCGCCGCTTCGGCCTGCCTTATTTCCGCCTTCATCCTTCCGCCTTTCTCGCCTCACTCCACCTGCCGCACGACGCCGACGACCACGCCCAGAATCTTGGCGTTTTTGACGTAGATCGGCTTCATGCTCGAATTGGCCGGCTCCAGCCGGATGCGATTCTTTTCCAGATAGAACCGCTTGAGCGTGGCTTCGCCTTCGTCGGTCAGGGCGACGACGATCTGTCCGTCGCGAGCCGTGCGCTGCTTGCGCACCACCACGTAGTCGCCGTCGGCGATCTGGTCTTCGATCATCGATTCGCCCGTCACCTTGAGGACGAATTGGTTCTTCTGCTCGAACAGATCGCGCCAAAGTCGATCCGCTCGTCCTGCTCGATCGCCTCGTGCAGCACGCCGGCGGCGATCCGCCCGGCCAGCGGCAGGCCGCGCTCTTCGATCGGCTCGGCCGCCAGCTGAATGGCCCGCGACATGTTCGGCTCGCGGCTGATCAGCCCCTTTTTCTCCAGGGCCTTCAGGTGGCACATCACGCCGTTGGGCGAGCTGATGTGAAACTTATCGCCGATTTCGCGGACCGTGGGGCCGTAGCCGCGATTGCGAATCTTGTCGCGGATGAATTCGTAGACTTCCCGCTGGCGATCGGTCAGTTGGTCGGTCACGGACATAGGCGTGGGCCTTTTTGTGAGTTGTTTAGGGCACTCGACCGGACAGGATGGTGCAAATGCCCCCCAATCCTGCAAGCCACGGTGCTAATATAATATACGGGTGTACATAATCAAGAGCATTTGTACACTTCGGCTGAAAAGGGTTGCGACTTGCGTGATCGCCACCACAAGGCCACGGTTTGCTAGCGAATTGCGCCAATCAACCGGGCAGGCCAAGCGACTCGGCTGTCTGTCGAAGCATTCCGCCAGGCAGGGGGGAACCGGCAATCCCTTTACTTGACGCGGCCCCAGTGGCACCCACAATAAGAAGCACCGGCGACCGCCGAATACCTTACGCGCCGCTCGCACCGCTTTGCACCCGCTCCCTTCAACAGGAAACCCGTATGCGCTTGCCTACATCTTGCCTGGCCCTGGTTTGCCTCGTGCTGCTGCTCAACGCTTGGGCCGTGGCCAAGGAGCCGGACGCGCCAGCCGACGCGGCCCAGGCGGAAAAAACCAAGAAAGCCACGCTGGCCGTCATCTCGCTGAAGGAAGACTACCCCGAGGGCCCCGCCCCGGCCGGCATTTTCGGCGAGCTCAAGCCGCACCTGCGCGAAATCATCGAGCGGCTCGACAAGGCCGCCAAAGACGACAAGATCGCCGGCGTAATGCTCAAGTTCGCAGGCCGGAACTGGGCATGGGCAAGGTCGACGAGCTGCGCGGGGCCATCGCCCGGCTGCGCAAGGCGGGCAAAAAAGTCTATGCCGACGTCGAGGAAACCCAGACCAAGGACTATCTGATCGCCAGCGCCTGCGACGAAATCGTGGTCCCGCCGACCGGCTCGCTGATGCTGACCGGCCTGCAAGCCCAGCTCACGTTCTTCAAGGGATTGCTCGACAAGCTGGGGGTCGAAGCCCAGTTCATCCAGATCGGCGACTACAAGGGCGCGGCCGAACCGCTGACCCGCACCGAGATGAGCCCCGAGTTCCGCAAGCAGTTCGAGGCCGTGATCGACGACTACTACGATCAACTGGTCAACACCATCGCCGCCGATCGCAAGCTCGACGCGGCCAAGGTCAAGGAGCTGATCGACGAAGGGCTGTTCACGCCCGAGCGGGCCAAGGAAGCCGGCCTGATCGACCGCATCGCCTACGAAGACGAACTGGCCGATCATCTCAAAGCGCAACTCGGGCGCCGAGGAGTTGGTCTTCGACCGCCAGTACGGCAAGAAAAAACTCGATACCGATTTTTCGGGCTTCGGCGGATTCATGAAGCTGATGGAAGTCATGATGGGCGTCGAGCCGTCGAGCGGCAGCAGCAAAAGCCCCAAGATCGCGATCATTTACGCCGTGGGCCCGATCATGACCGGCGAAAGCGCCAGCAGCGCCTTCAGCGAGGAGAGCACGGTCGGCTCGGATACCATCGTCAAGGCCCTGCGCGAGGTGGAGAAAGACGCCAAGGTCAAAGCCATCGTGCTGCGGGTCGACAGCCCTGGCGGATCGGCGCTGGCCAGCGACCTGATTTGGCGCGAAGTCTCGCGATCCAAGAAACCGTTTGTCGTCAGCATGGGCGACGTCGCGGCCAGCGGCGGTTATTACATCTCGATGAGCGCCAACCGGATCTTCGCCGAGCCGGGCACGCTCACCGGCTCGATCGGCGTGGTCGGCGGCAAGCTGGCCCTCAAGGGGCTGCTCGATAAGGTGGGCGTCAACACGCAGGTCATCAGCCGCGGCAAGAACAGCGGCACCTTGTCCGCGATCGAGCCTTTCAGCGACTCGGAGCGCGACGGCCTGGAAGCGCATGATGACCGACATCTACCGCCAGTTCACCACCAAGGCCGCCCAGGGGCGCAAGATGGATCTCGACAAACTCGAAAACCTGGCCGGCGGGCGGATCTTTACCGGCCGGATGGCAGTGGCCAACGGCCTGGCCGACGAGTTGGGCACGCTCTCCGACGCCATTGCCGACGCCAAGCACCGGGCCGGCTTCAACCCCGACGACAAGGTCGAGCTGCAAATCCTGCCCAAGCCCAAGAGCTTCCTGGAACAACTGTTCGAGGGGCCCTCGGCCGACACCGAAACGCGACTGCCGGCCGCAGTGCTATTGCCCGCCGAGCTGCGATTGGTTTGGCGCGAGGTGGCAGCCTTGCGGCAGATTTTTCAGCGCCCCGTGGCGGTGATGCTGCCTTATCGGGTGGAGATCAAGTAGGCCGCGACGAAAGATGAAAGGGGATAGGGGGATGCGGCAGGGGATACGGGGGATGGGCGGAAAGGATGAAGGCAGAAGGATGAAGGATGAAAAATGAGGAACAAGGAGTGAAAACCGAGGAACGAATTCGTGCTGACGAAACACGTCCTCGTCGTTCCGAGTTCCGAGTTCCGAGTTCCCAGTTCCGAGTTCCGAGTTCCGAGTTCCCAGTTTGCCCGCCCCTCAGATCGGCACGCCGTTCCAGCGCACGAAGCCTTCCAGGGCAAAATACTCGGGCAGGCCGATCTGGTTGTAGACGTCGGCCGTGTTGCGGTTGCGGTCTTCGGCCCGCTGCCAGAATTCGCGGCTGTCGTCGGGGCCGGGAAACAGGGCCGAATCTTTTTGCGATTCGTGACGGAAGATCGCCGCCCGCTTTGCTTGCAAATCGCGCGGGCTGAGCGGCACCGCGATCTCGATCTCGTGCGGCGCCCATTCCTGCCAGGCCCCGCGATAGAGCAGCACCTCGGGCCGGGTGCGGCCGTCTCGGCTTCGATCTGCCTCCAGCGCGCGGAAGATCGCCTCGGCGCAGACGCGGTGCGTGCCGTGCGGATCGGACAGGTCGCCGGCCACGTAGATCTGCGCCGGGTCGCAGCGCGTTCGATCAGTTCGCGAATGATCCGCACGTCCTCGTCGGTGATCGGCTTCTTGGCGATCGTGCCGGTGCGATAGAACGGCAGATCGAGAAAGTGCAGATGCTCTTCGCGGCAGCCGGCCACGATGGCGCCGGCCTTGGCCTCGCTCCAGCGAATCAGCGCCTTGATCGCCAGCACGTCGGCGCGTGTCGGGCTCGCCCGGCCTCTTGTGCTGCCAGCGCCTGGACCGACCTGCTGCTTCGAGCTCGCTGCGATTGGTCGCTGTCGATGCCGAACAGCCGGTTGTATTCGGTCACCAGGTCGGCCACGCGCCGGGCGTCGTGATCGAACACGGCGATGTTGCCGCTGGTCATGTAGGCCACGTGGACTTCGTGCTCGTCTTCGACCAGCCGGATCAGCGTGCCCCCCATGCTGATCACGTCGTCGTCCGGATGCGGGCTGAAGCAGATCACGCGCTTGCGGCTCGCGTGCCGGCCGGATGGTAGTTCGATCGTGTCCATCATCCAGCGAAAGACGCGGTGGGCCACGCTTTGGGCCGGCCCGTGATGGCGCAGCAATTGGTGCAGGCCGTGCTCGCGGAAATCGTCGTCGTCGAGCTTGAGCAGGGCCTTGCCGCGTCTTTTCGCACAGCCAGAGCACGGCCCGCTTGATCAGCGCGTCGGTCCACTCGACGTTGCCCAGCAGCCCAGGGCGTGGCGACGGCGGTCAGCTTGCCGGCGGCGGCCGAGTCGAGCCACAGCGAGGCGTCGGCGATGTTCGCGCAGCATAGCTGGCCGGCACGCGGTCGGCGTGGCGGGCCCTTCGGCCGTTTCGCGAATGATGCCGGCCTTGTGCTCGCCCAGGGCGATCAGCACGATCTTGCGGGCGTCGAGGATCGTGGCCATGCCCATCGTGATGGCCTGGCGTCGGCACGTTCTCTTCGCTGAAAAAATCGCTGGCCGCGTCGCTGCCGCGTGACCGGGTCGAGCGTGGCCAGCCGCGTGCGGCTGGTGCGGGTGCTGAACGGCTCGTTGAAGCCGATGTGCCCGTTGCGGCCGATGCCCAGCAGTTGCATGTCGATGCCGCCGGCCCGCTCGATCGCGGCTTCGTACTGCCGGCAATGGTCGTTCGACCTCGTCGGGCGGCACGCGTGCCGTCGGGAATGTGGATGTTCTCGCGGCGGGATGTTCACGTGGTCGAAGAAGTGCTCGAACATCCAGCGGTGGTAGCTTTGCAGCCGGTCGGGCTCCAGGCCGTAGTATTCGTCGAGGTTGAACGTCACGACGTTCGACAAATCGAGCCCCTCCTCGCGGTGCATGCGGATCAGCTCGCGATACATGCCCACCGGCGTGCTGCCGGTCGGCAGCCCGAGCACGGCCTTCTGGCCTTGGGCTTGCCGCTCGCGGATGATCGCCGGCGATGGTCTGGGCCAATTGCCGGGCCAGTTGTTGATGCGACTCGAAGACGTAGCAGGGAATCTCGGTGCCGGCGAGCGGCTTGCGCGTCGGGGGTCATGGGCTAGGGATGGTCAGGACTGGCAGCGGGTGGCGGGGTGGAAGTCGGTGCTAACTCGGAGATCGGAAATCGGAATTCGGAACGACGAGGAGACGGAACAGGGGCGATGGCTCATCCAATAGTCGGCCGTTAACAACCGCCGCAGCGCCGCGAAATCCCTTCATCGATCGACATGCTTCGGCTCTAGTATCGTTGATCGGGCCGTCAAAATCTATCCGGCGATGTCCGAATTGCGCTCGTTCGGTTTTCATGCCTTCATCCTTCCGCCTTCGCTCCTTCGCGTCGTCAGCGCCATGTTGTCGCGGTGGATCGACCTCCACATAAGGACAATGGCCCAGGGCCGCGGCGATCTGCTCGGTCCGCAGTCCCTTGATCCGCGCGACATCGGCGCTGGCGTAGTTGGTCAGCCCGCGGGCGAATTCGCCGCCGGCCGGATCGTGCAGCGCCATGACGTCCCCCTTTTGAAAGTCGCCGCTCGACTCGACGACGCCGATCGCCAGCAGGCTGCGGCCTTGCTGCTCGATCGCCCGGCGGGCGCCGGCGTCGACGGTCAGCCGGCCGCGGGGCTGGGCGGTAAAGCCGATCCAGCGCTTCCACGAGCGGAATCGCCTGCCCCTGGGCGACGAACAGCGTGCCGACCGGTTCGCCGGCCAGCGATCCGGGCCAGGTTGCCCGGCTGCGCGGCCGCTGGCGATGATCACGTTTTCGCCGGCCGATGGTGGCCATGCGCGCGGCTTCGATCTTGCTGGCCATGCCCCCCTTGCTCAGGCCGGTCGCCTGGTCGCGGACCAGCGCCTGGATCGATGCGTCGAGCCGCATGACGGTCGGAATCAGTTTGCGAGTCCGGATTCTTCGGGATCGCCGTCGAACAGGCCTTCGACGTCGGAGAGCAGCACCAGCAGCGGCGCGCGGATCAGGTTGGTGACCATGGCGGCCAGGCGGTCGTTGTCGCCGAACGTGGTTTTCAATTCTTCGACGCTGACCGTGTCGTTCTCGTTGATGATCGGCACGGCGCCGAACTCGAACAGCGCCAGGATCGTGTTGCGCACGTTGAGATAGCGGGTGCGGTCGTCCAGGTCTTCGGCCGTGAGCAGCAATTGGGCCGCATGCCGGCCGTGGGCCCGCAGGCCCCGGTCGTAGGCTTCGATCAGATGGCTTTGGCCGACGGCGGCCACGGCTTGCAGCTGGGCCAGGTTGGTGGGTCGTTTGGTCAGGCCCAACTGACCCATGCCGGCGCCGACCGCGCCGGAGGTGACCAGGGCCACCTTGCGGCCGGTGGCGGCCAGCAGGTGCAGCTCTTCGGCCAGGCCGGCGACGCGCTCCTGATTGAGCGTGCCGCCCGGTGCCGGTCAGCACGCGGGTGCCGACCTTGACGATCACGGTATGGGCGGCGGTGGCGATTTCCTGGCGCAACAAATCGGTCATGGCGTTGATCATAGCGTGGGCCTGGGCAGTTCAAAACCCGTGGGAGGCTGTCGACGTCCGGCGGATTAAGAGCGGCAATTAGAGACCGCACAAAGGCCGAGGATGTTCGGGCCAGCCGCGGCCGAATGTCGGTCCTCGAAAGATGCGGTTATAATTGGGGCATGAGACCACGGATTCAGATATTCCTGCTGCTGGCCGGAGCTGCTGTGGTGCGTAGCGTACCTGCTGATGCCCGAGCGTCTGCCGCTGCTGTCCGTTGGCAGCGCAGCCTGGAAGAATACACCAGCGCGTTTGCCCGCGGAGTCGGCGTATTGGTTTGCTTTGGCGTCGGATCGCTAATTCTCCTGCCGCCTTTATTTCGGGCGCTGCGCCGACTGACCTCTCTGTTAGCGGACTGCATTTGAGCGGGCTGCTCGTATCTGCGTTCATCGGCGTTCATCTGCGGTTACCCTTCGGGCGTCCAACCAATCAATCACACCCCAGTCCGTCAAGTTCGACAGTTCCGCCGAACTCGAATTCGGAAAACCGGCTTTAATCGCAGATCAGCGCGGATAAACGCAGATCAGCGCGGATAAACGCAGATCAGCACCGCAATTGTCGCTGAGTTGTGAAAGCACTCCGCTTGCCTTACAATGGGCTTCGGCGGCGGTCACTCGGGCAACACCTGGTTCATGAAGCGGGCTTGGCCTGCGCGCGGCAATTGCGGCCGCGGAATCGCCGTTTTCGCTGGATTTGGCCCCGCCGCCGACACGCCTTGAAACCGCAACCTCTCTGGAGAGCTGGCCCTCGATGAGCGAACTGTTTCACGAATGCGGCGTGGCGGCGATCTATCACCTGCCCGGCGCGCGAGCCGAGCCCGCTTTGCCCCGAGCAGGGCCCGGACGAAGTTTCGCGGCTGATGCCGCGGATGCTGCTGGATATCCAGAATCGCGGCCAGCTTTCGGCCGGCATGACCACCTACAACCCCGACCGCAACCAGCTGATCGACACCTATAAAGAACTGGGCGGCGTGAGCGAGGTGTTTCGCCTCAGCCATCGCGGCAAGTCCGAAAGCCTGATGCGCGAATACTCCGGCCGGGCGGCCATCGGCCACGTCCGCTATGCCACCTGCGGCTGCGACGACCGCAGCTACGCCCAGCCGTTCGAGCGGCACCACGTGCAGAAGCACAAGTGGTTCAGCTTCGCCTTCAACGGCCAGTTGGCCAACTATCAGGAGCTGCGCGAGGGCTTGCTGGCCGATAGCGACAACCATCTGGCCCGCGATACCGACACCGAAATCATCATGCACGAGATCGGCCGCGAGCTGTCGGGCGACCGCCGGCCGACGCTGGTCGACATGATGCGCTCGATCGGCCCGCGGTTCGACGGGGCCTATAGCCTGGTGCTGCTCAACTCGCTGGGCGACATGCTCGTGGCCCGCGATCCGCTTGGGCCTCAAGCCGCTGTGCTATGCCTTCGAAGGGCCGCTGTTTGCCGCGGCCAGCGAAAGCGTGGCCCTGCTGAACCTGGGCTTTGCGCCCGAAAGCATCAAGTCGCTGCTGCCCGGCCAGTGCGTCACGATCACCGACGGCCAGTTCGAGGTGCAGCGCTTTGCCCCCAGCCCGCGCAAGGCGCATTGCTTCTTCGAGTGGATCTATTTCGCCAACGTGGCCAGCACGATGGACGGCCGCAGCGTCTATCTGTCGCGCAAGGCGCTGGGCGAAGAGCTGGCCCGGCTGGAAACCGTGCCGATCGACGAAGATACGATCGTCGTGCCGGTGCCCGACACCAGCAAGGCGGCGGCCGACGCCATGGCCTTCAAGCTCAAGGTTCCCTCGCTCGAAGGGCTGATTCGCAACCGCTACACCGGCCGCACGTTCATCGAAGGGAGCGTCAACCGCAAGCGCAAGGCCGAAACCAAATACACGCCGCTGCGCGAAGTGCTCGAAGGCAAACGAGTGCTTCTGGTCGAGGATTCGATCGTCCGCTCGACCACGATGAAGGTGCTGCTCGAGCCGCATTCGCGAGCTGGGCCGGGCCCGCGAGATTCACGTCCGCGTGGCCTGCCCGCCGATCATCGCGCCCTGCTTTTACGGCATCGACATGTCGACGGTCAGCGAGCTGTTCGCCCCGCACTTTCTGCACGGCGCGCCCGCTGACCGAAGAAATCCAGGCCGAGATGGCCGCCACGCTGGGGGCCGATTCGCTCCGCTATCTGCCGGTCGAGTCGATCGCCCGGGCGATCGGTTTCGACACCGACCAGCTTTGCCAGGCCTGCATCACCGGCGAGTATCCGACCAAGGCCGGGCAAGAGCTGTATCAGTTGGCTCTGCAAAACGTGACCGGCTCCAATCAGGGCCGGACGTACGAAAACCGTCCCGCGGTGGTCGCCACGCCGTAAATCGGCCCGAGCGCGGCCTTGTGCTCCGCTCGAAGCGCACCCCAGGCGACGGGTGGCGCCCCGCTGGGCAGTTGCCTCGTCAGATTGAACTGGCACAAAATACGCAACTTCGATACGGTTTGCCGATTGGCAGTCTTTCCCAATCCGCTGCGATCCATCGAAGAAGCACTGCATGCCGCCGAAAAACTTGGTCCTCGCGACGGCCCTCATCGCACTGGTGGGCTGCGGTCAGAGCGGTTCCGCGCAGCGCCAATCGCAGGCCACTGCCGCCCGCCGCACAAAGTTGCCGGCCCTGGCCATTGCCGACGACTCGCCGCGGACGCTGGTCGACCGTGCGATCGCGGCCTATGGCGGCCAGCAGAACATCGCCCGTTTGCAGATCGGCCGGGTCGAAATGGTGGGCCGCGGGACTTTCGCGCCCGGCTTGTGCGGCCAGTTCACCATGATCGACACCTTTGATCTGCCCCGCCGGCTGCGGCGCGAAGCCAGTTTCAGCGACGGCAAAATCGTGATGAAATCCTGCACGGTTATCGACGGCGATCGGGCCTGGATCAAGACGTTCGGCGGCGACGTGGGGGATCATGTTCGCGAGATGCCGCCGCCGGGCAACAACAATGCCTTTCCGCATTCCGTGTTGGGCGCGCTGGTCGAAATGCGCGATCCGGCCGTCCGGCTGACCCGCCTGGCCGGCGATCAGGCCGACGTAACCTGGATCGCGGTCGAGCGCGACTCACAGCCGATCGGCATCAATGTGTTCGAAAATCGAAGCCAGCGTCTGGTGGGCACGATCAAGCAGCTTTCCGATCCGGCCGCTGCGCCGATGGAAGTGCGGACGATTTACTCGGACTATCGGCACATTGCCGGCATCGACGTGCCGATGCAGATGGCCACCTACCGCCAGAGCGACTTGATCCTGGAGCTGAAAGTCATCAAGCTCGACATCCTTCCGGCCGTCGACCTCCGGCTGTTCGCCCGGCCGGAGTAATGTTCACTCGCTGCCCACCAGCGGGACGAAGCGGCAATTGGTAAGCTCGGTCACGCGCGGCTCTCCCTGATCTTTGTGGATCGCTTGCAGCACTTGCGAATGCTCGGGGCCGATGGGAATCACCAGGATTCCGCCTTCGGCCAGCTGTCGCAAGCAGCGCGGGCGGCAACTGGGTGGCCGCTGCCGTGACGATGATGCGGTCCAGCGGCGCCGCCACCGGGAAGCCCTGCGTGCCGTCGCCGATCACCAGCCGAATGTTTCCATAGCCAAGCTGGCCCAGTGCGCGCTGAGCCGACAACGACAGCTCGCCGTGGCGCTCGATGCTGATCACGGTTCGGGCCAACTCGGCCAGGATCGCCGTTTGATATCCGCTGCCGGTGCCGATCTCCAGCACTTTCTCGCTGCCGTCGAGCTCGAGCGCCTCGGTCATCAGGGCCACGATGTACGGCTGGCTGATCGTCTGCCCGCAACCGATATTGACCGCGTGATCGCCGTAGGCCTCGGCCGCCAGCGCGGCGGGCAGAAACAGCTCGCGCGGCACGCGCTCGATCGCGGCCAGGACGCGCGGCGAACGAATGCCGCGCCGCACCAGTTGCTGCTTGACCATTGCCCGACGCTCGTCGGCGTGCGTGGCAGACTCCATGGCGGGCTCCTCTGGTCCAAGGTCCAAAAAGTCCCAGGTCCAAAGCCTACCGCTCAGCTCCACTAGAAGTATCGGACTTGTCGGCGCTGAAATCCACCCCGCGCAGATCGGAGAAAGAAGTTTTGTCCGGCTCGCAGCAGAACCCCGCAGCGAGTCGTCGGTCGTTCGGACAACCGACAGCCGAGGCGTGCATGATCTGACCTAGCCGACCCGCAGGGCCGCCTGCGCGGTGGCACTGCCGACCTCGGCCGTATTCGGAGCGGATCGCCAATCGCAAACTTGCAGTTCCACGTTGCGGCGGCCGCGAAAATCGTTGATCACCGGGCGAAACGCCACCTCGATTGGTCCGGACAGGCTCGGCCAGCTCGGCCGCCCAATCGCCGCCGCCAAACGCCACGCCGCGCAGGCGCAATGCCATGCTGCACCAGCCGCAGCGACAGGTGCCGCTCGCCCCCGCCGATGCGCTTGGGCGGCTCGGCCAGCGTCACGTCCGAGGCACACAGCATCGGCCGCAATTGCCGTGGCCGAACGGGGCCAACAGCTCGATCTGCCCGACCGCCTCCAGCGTCAGGGCGCTAAACGGCACCTCGGCGTCGATCCGCAGTTCGGCAACGCGCGCGGCCGGCGCAATCGCGGTGCTGGCGTGCTCGCAAAACTGGCCCGAAAGCCTCCACCCGGTCCTCGGCAATCTTCAGTCCGGCCGCCGCCGCATGTCCGCCGTGGCTCACCAGATGCTCGCTGCACGTCGCCAGGCCGGCATGCAGATCGAAGCCGGGAATGCTGCGGGCCGAGCCGACGCCCGGCTTGACCCCCAGCTCGTCGAAGGCAATCAGCACCACCGGCCGATGAAATTTCTCGGCCAGCCGTCCGGCCACGATGCCGATCACGCCCGGATGCCAGCCCCGGCCGGCCAGCACCAGCGCCGGATCGCCGTCGACATCGAACTGTCTGGGCCTGCTTGTTGGCGGCCAGATAGACGCTGCGTTCCAGGCTTTCGCGGCTGCCGTTGAGCTCGTGCAGATATTCGGCCAGGGCCTGCCCGCGCTCGGGCGACGTCGGTGGTCAGCAGCTCGACGCCCAGCATCGCCTGGCCCAGCCGGCCGGCGGCGTTCAGCCGCGGGGCGATCGTGAAGGCCATATCCTCGCTGGTGAGCGACGGCTTTTTGATCCAACTGCGTCACCTTGAGCAGCGCCGCCAGCCCGACCGACGGCCGGGTCTTGATGCTGGCCAGCCCGTGCCGCACGAACACCCGATTCTCGTCGACCAGCGGCACCACGTCGGCCACGGTGCCCAGGGCCACCAGGCCCACGGCCTGAAGCAAGAAATTCTTCATCGGCTCGCCGACCTTCTTGGACTGGCTGGCCCGCTGGCAGAGCGCCCAGGCCAGCTTGAACGCCACGCCCGCGCCGCACAGCCCGTGGAACGGATAGGCCGAGCCGGGCAGGGCCGGATGGACGATCTCGCCGGCCTCGGGCAGCGACGGCGGCAAACGCATGATGATCGGTGATGATCAGTTCCAGGCCCAACTGCCCGGCGACGAGCGCTTCCTCGACGCTGGCGATTCCGCAGTCGACGGTCACGATCACCTGGGCCCCGCGCTCGGCCAGCGTGGCCAGCGCCGCGGCGTTCAGCCCGTAGCCTTCGTCGATGCGGTTGGGAACGTAATAGCCCACCTCGGCCGAGAGCAGCTTGAGGCACTGATACAGCAGGGCGGTGCCCGTCATGCCGTCGACGTCGTAATCGCCGTAGAGCACGATCTTGCGACGGGCCGCCACGGCCGCCATCAGCCGCTCGGCTGCGCTCGTCGACCCCCGGCAGTTGGTCGGGATCAAGCAGGCCGGCCAGGGTCGGATTCAGAAAAGTTTTGGCGGCCGCCGGATCGCTGATGCCGCGGCAGAGGAGCAGTTGAGCGGCGACGGCCGAAATGCCGGCGGCTCCGCTCCAGGGCCACGATGCCCGAGGGATCGTGCGGGTGGATCCTCCACTGCTTCGGCATATTCATCCCTGAAGCAAAACCCGGTCAGGCAGCAGCGTGCATTGAAACAGATCGCTTGGCGAGCGGCAAGCCGGCGAGGAAGTGTCCTAAGATCGTGTGCAGCCCGTCAGGGCCGGTCAGTCTGAGTGGCGGGCGGGAATTCGGCGTTAACTGGTGGTGGATTATCGCCCGGATCTTCCACCGGTGGATCATTGAGCGCGACCGTTGGGAAGACAACCGCCTTTATGGGTGGCTTAGTCCATTCCCTGTACGTAGCGACGAGAATCGGGATCGCTGGAGACGCCAGTGCGCAGAGCGTCACCAAGATGAACAGCGTCCGCAACGAGAACGACCAGCGGCGGGGAGCGGTCATGGGAGTCGCTTCACGTTGGCTGGATCGTGCCAATCCATGCCGCAGTGAAGGCACTGCTTAGCGATTGCTGTCCTGAGCGGCAAACTGCAATATGGGCACGGAATCGGCTGCCTCTCGGGGGGCACCATCCTCGCGACAACCCATCGCTTGCTGTCGCGCAGTCCCCAACCCGTTCGCTGCCGAAATTCCTTGATCGCAGCGGCAGTCGTTCCAGCACGCACTAACGCCATCAC
The DNA here is from genome assembly GCA_963793635.1 of uncultured Planctomycetaceae bacterium. Taxonomy (GTDB): domain Bacteria; phylum Planctomycetota; class Planctomycetia; order Pirellulales; family PALSA-1355; genus CAWCAX01. Next base: position 586,868 of record CAWCAX010000002.1, on the reverse strand, counting down.
GTCAGTCTCGATCTCAGCCGACACCGCCGGCAATTCGTGACAACTGGGTGCGCGTTCGTCCATGCCTTTGATTCTACCCGAGCGGCGAAGCGGTGCCATCATGGGGCTACTCGGCTTTCGACCGCAATAATTCCGCCATTCGCACGCGCAGTGCGGCCCATCGGTCAGCTACGGGCATTTCGGACGGCCCGCGGTCCTCGACGCGCAGGCGAGTCGGCATGTGGACCAGCACGCACGAGCTGCCGCCGCATGCCAAGCGGAATGATTCTGCGCGGAGGTCGGATTCGTCGCTCATCTTGCCCGCCGAGAGAAATTATCTGTGTGATTTTGGTCTCGCTCACGATGCCATTCTATCCGTGCGCGAGGCGCAGCGAAGCAGCCGGCGCTATCCTTTGGAAAGCTGCCGGCTGCGAAGTACAAACCCCATTTTCCGGCGTTCGTTGAACACCGGCTATTGTCGAAATTGAGGCGGTACCGATTCCAGGGCAATCGCACGCTTCTAGCGGGCGTCGCGGACGCTGAAGAAGCCGCCGCCCATGCCGCCCATGCCGCCGCCCATACCACCGCCCATGCCACCGCCCATACCACCGCCCATCCCGCCGCCCATCCCGCCGCCCATCCCGCCACCCATGCCACCACCACCGCCGCCCATGCCGCCGCCCATGCCAAAGCCGCCGCCGCCGCCGCCCATCCGCATGACCGTGATCGGAATCACGAGATCGGCCACGGGATAGACCTTGGTGACCAGTTCGTTGCCGGCCTTCTCGGGCGTGGTGATCATCAGCACTTCGTTCTTGATGACGTAGGTCAGATCCATGCCGCCCAGCATCAGCCGCAGTGCGCTTTTGAGCGAAATGCCCTTGAGGTTTCGCGTGACCGGCGTATCGGTGCCGATGCTCGCGTCTTCCAGGGCCTTGGTGTCAATTTGAATTTCGATGCCGTGCAGATCCTTCAGATAGTCGACCACGTCCTGCAAGGGCGCCTCGACGAATTCGATGTTCGTGGGCTCATCCAGCGCCTTGCGGATCCGGGCTGCCGCGCCCTTCTGGTCCTTGATGTCGGCCGAGGCGAAATCTTTCCACTTCTTGCGTCGCAGCGACAGTTCTTCCCACACGGCCGCGTCGGGGTAGACGATCGGCTGATCGTCCGGGAAGGGGACATGTGAGAACTCGACCTGGGCCAGCGAGTCGACCACGCCCTTTTGCCGCGTGCGCTCCGTGACCTTGGCCTGCGACACGTAACGGGTGGTGCGCGAATCGAGCACCGCCGCCACGCTGATCGGATCGTTGGGCATCATGGCTTGCACCTCGTCGGCCGATGCTTCTTCGGCCAGCAGGTAACGGCCTTCGGACATCAGCGAGTCGAAGCGGTCCATCAACTGCTTGACCTTCTCCTGATTGCGCTCGATGGCCTGCGTAATGCGTAGCCGCTCTTCGGCCGCCGCGCGGTTCTGCTCGATCTCGATGTCGCGCTGCTCTTTCTCCGTGGCCCGGCGATCCGATTCGCGCACCGCGGCGGCAATTTGCCCGCGCAACTGGGACCGCAATTCGCTGCTCAGCTCCGGACTTTTGAGCACCCGCTCCAGCGTCATCTTCAACGAATTCTGCACGCCCACCGGATCCGTCGCCATGCGCACCGCGCGCTTCCTTGAGTTCCTTTTCCACTTCGGATTTGATGACCGAAGCGATCAGAATATTTTGTTGGGTGGTATCATCGAGCAGCGACGGGTTGTATTCATCCGCCAAAGGCGGGTCGGCCACCACCACGGGCGGAGTGTTGCCATCGACGCTGGTGCTGTTTTGCGCCCGAAGCACGCTGCCCTGCAGCAGCCCGACAAGGACCAACCCCCAGCCAAATGTCGACCATCTTGCACACCAAGCAGACCGGCGATTCATAGAAGACCTTTCGCAGCGATAGAAAGGATTTACTCTCAGTGATTTAAGCCTGCTGTCTTGCCGTCAACACTCTGGGGGTAGTTTGGCTGCAAGCATTGCAGTAGATAGGGATATAACGTGCCGCAGCCAACGTGACTCGCGCAGGCAATCCGCGTTGCCACCCTGGCAACGCCTTCATTCTAATTCGGCACCGCGGCCTTGCAATATTCCGTTTGGCAGGGCCCGACGGACGGAAAAGCAGACCCGCCGGGGGTAAAAAAATGCCCACCTGCGTCCGTTGCCGGTGGGCACGCCCCGATCCGAAAATTTCCAAAGGGCCGCTTAGAAAATCCCTTGACCCATTCCCCCGTTATTCTGGTTTTGGCCAAAGGGGGGCTGGTTGCCGCCGCCGCCAGGATTTTGTCCACCCCCGTTTTGCCCCCCGCTCGTTTGCCCCCCGAAGCCCACGGGCGAGCCGAAACCGCGGCCCAGCATCGGAGTCGTGATCGGCAGCACCAGTTCGCCCACGGGATAGACCTTGGCCGTCACGTGGTGCAGGGCGCGGTCGGGCGTGGTGATCAGCAACACCTCGTTTTCGATCATATAGCTCAGGTCGAACTCGCCCAGCAGCAACCGCAGCGCCGACCGCAGGCTGATTCCGCTTAACTGTCGCGTCACGGGAACGTCCAGGTCGACGCCCTCGTCTTGCAGGATCTTGCGGTCGAATTGAATTTCAATGCCGTGCAGGTCCTTCAGATACGTAATCGCATCGGAGAGCGAAATGCCGGCGAAGTCAAAGTTCGTCGGATCGGCCAGGGCTCGCGACAGCCGCTCTTCGGCCGGCGTGGCTTGATGCAAATCGGTGCGGGCGTATTTCACGCGCCGGACGGTCAGCTCTTGCCACTTTTGGGCCTGCGGATAAATGATGGGCTCCACCCCGGGCTGAGCGATGCCGGCCAGTTCCACCTGCCCCAGCGTATCGACCACTCCTTGCTGCCGTCCGACGCGCATGGCCAGGGCGTCCTTTGTGGCACCGGCCAGATTCACGTTCAGCAGCGCACTCGCGCCGATCGCTTCGCCGTCACTGGATCGCCGCGCCTCGGCCTGGCTGGCCACCTCGCGGGCCAAATCATAGCGCCCTTCCTGGAGCAGTCCGTCGAAGCGGTCGATCAATTGCTCCAGCCGCTGCTGCCCGCTGTCGAGCCCGCCCAGCACGCGCGCCCGCTCCTGGGCCGCGGCGCTCGCCTGCTCGCGTTCGAGCCGCTGCTGTTCGAGTTCGATTTCACGCCGATGCGCTTGGCGGAGCGCCGTCTCCAGTCGACCGCGCAAGCCCGCACGCTGCTCGGCGCCTGAGTTCCGGCGCCGCCAGCACGTGCCCGAAAATCAACTTCAGATCCTGCTCGGCCGCCGCCGGATCAACAGCCATCGCCTGGCGCGCGCGGCGCAGGGCCGCATCGACTTCTCGCTCGACCTGCTGGGCAATCAACTGCTGTTGGACCGTCACCGACGGGAGCAGCGATTCGGCCGCTTGGCGCGGTCTGAAGTTTGCCGGGCCGAACGATGGGCGGGCGCGGGATCCGGCGGAGCCGACCGGACCGGCTGCGGCCACACGGCCGCCAAAGTCCCCACGAGCGCAGCGTAAAGCGGTGGCCAGCGCAGCATGACGTGCCTCCTCTCGAACAGGGAAGTGAAAACCGCGGCGCCTTCGTGTTCCGGCGAAGGCTCAACCACGGTCAAACGCAATCCCACGCATGCCGAGGAGCCTGTTCCTGGGAAAAACAGTGGCGGCAGATGGCCCGTCGCTAATCCCGGCCCGGCGGCAAAAACAGTCCAACCTCAAGCGGAGAACCTGACGCGCGGCGGAGAAATCCGGAAAAGATGCTTTCGCTAAATCCGTGCGCCAAGGTGCTGCCGCGAAGAAATTCTCAAAGGAGAAAAGTCAAACGCCGGCATTATACCCCCGGTTCGCCAGAAAGAAAGACGGGCACCTGGGAAGACCGGCAGGCGAGCCGGCGGCCCGGGCGAAATCGACGCGCCCGGCGGCCTTACTTCTTCTTTTCCGTGTGCGGCGTGTGCCGCCGCAGGCGGGGCGAATACTTGCTCAGCTTGAGCTTTTCGCCCCCTGACTTGCGGCGGAGCGTGTAGTTGTAGTCGCCGGTCTCGTCGCAGACCAGGAACACGGTTTCGACCTTCTTTTTTCCCTTGGCCATCGCGACTCACTCCCTTTGCTTGTCGGCTTATCTGAGGCGGCTGATTGTACATTGACAGGGATATAGTGGCTAGAGGTTAGAGCTAGCCCCGAGCCACTTGAAGCTCCGCGGCCTGGCCGGGAAGGCCGCCCAATGCGAATAATTCCACCCTCGGAATCGCAGAAATGTAACGCTAAATACTCTACTTTCGCGCAATCTCGCGTAAACTAAAAGGAAGGTCCGCGGCCCAGAGTGTGGCGTCGTGCGCCCACATGTCCAGTCCGTTTGCCGGCAGTCGGTGCGAATCAAGCACAATGGCAACCAGCCTTTCATCCGCCGCCGACGACCCATCGACAATCGACGTTGCCGGCGCCAACGCGGCGGCTCACGCTGCGCCGGCCAGCGAAGAACCCGCAGCCAATTCTCTGGCAGCCAACGCTACGGCGCCTGACGTCGCGCCAGCCAACGCAGCGGCAGCGGGCGGCGGAGCGGTGGCCGATCGAGCCGGTTCGGCGCCGCCACCACTCCCGTCCCAGGCAATGGCCAGCAAGTCCATTCCACTCGATGCGTCGACCGGCGATCCGCCGACCGACAAAACGGCATCCGGCAATCCACCAACCGCGGGCTCCTTGCCGCCGCCATTGCCGCCGGCATCGTCGATTCCGCCACCACTGCCCGCCGGTGCCGCGCACCCGGCGTCCTTAACACCGCCGCCCGTGCCGGCAAATGCCACGCCACCGCCGCGGCCCGCGGCTGATCAGCACGACGACTTTGCCGGCCAGACGCTGCGCAGCACCATCTGGGCTCAGATGCCAAGCTGGCTTACCAGCACCGTGGTGCATCTGGTGCTGCTGCTGCTATTGGCCAGCGGCTCCGTGCTGGACACTCCGCATTACGGCGCCGACAGCGGCGGCACCGTGGCCGAGACGGGCACGTTCAACGTGCCCGGCGACGACGGAGACCAACTCGACACGTTTCCGGCACAAAATCTGGCCATCACCCCCGATCTGACCGCCGACGATTTGGTCACCGGGCCCCAAGCCGGGGCGCTCAACAGCCGAGTCGTCGACGACAACATGCTGCCGGCGGCGCCGGAAATCGACATCGCGCTGGGCGGTTTTGGCGTTCCCGGGGGCGCCGCCGCGGCGGCGGGCAACGGTGACGGTTTACTGGCCGGGATCGGCGACTCGATCGGCAGCTCGTTGCACAATCGGATGAGCGCGGGCAGCCGCGCCCGACTGGTGGCCAGCGGCGGCGGCACGCCGGCCAGCGAAGCCGCCGTAGACCGGGCGCTGAAGTGGCTGTCCGAACATCAGAACGTCGACGGCAGTTGGTCTTACGACCACCGCGCCTCGCCGAAGTGCAAGGGGCGCTGCAAGAATTTCGGCAATCAAGCGCAAGCCAAGGTGGCGGCCACGGCCATGGCCTTGCTGCCGTTTCTGGGGACCGGAGAGACCCATCGCCAGGGCAAATACAAAAAGAACATCGAAGCCGGCTTATACTTCCTGACTCGGTCGGCGCACGTCGAGCAGGACCGGGCCAGCCTGCTAGAGGCCGGCGGGCGGATGTATGGCCACGGCCTGGCGTCGATCGTGCTGTGCGAAGCCTATGGCATGACTCACGACGAATGGCTGCACAACCCGGCGCAGATGGCGATCAATTTCATCGTCGCGGCGCAAGACCCGCAGTTCGGCGGCTGGCGCTATGTGCCGCTCCAGGCCGGCGACACCTCGGTCGTCGGTTGGCAGGTCATGGCGCTCAAGAGCGCCCACATGGCCTATCTCAAGGTTCCGCCGCAAACGATTCAACGCGCCGGTTACTTCCTGGACAGCGTGGAGACCGCCAACGGAGCGTACTATGGCTATACCGGGCCCGGCAACGGAATGGCCACGTCGGCCATCGGCCTGTTGTGCCGGATGTACATGGGCTGGGAACGCAACAATCCTTCGCTGATGCAGGGAGTGGCCTCGCTGGCCCAACTCGGCCCGTCGCTCGACACCACGGGCCCGCCGCGCAACAACCTGTACTACGACTATTACGCCACGCAAGTCATGCACCACTTCGGCGGATCGGACTGGCAGCGCTGGAACACGGCCATGCGCGACTATCTGGTCAAGACGCAGTTCGATCAGGGACACTCCAAGGGAAGCTGGTTCTTCGAGGGCTCGGATCACGGCTTTGCCGCCGGCGGCCGCTTGTATTGCACCGCGATGTCCGCCATGATCCTGGAAGTTTATTACCGGCACATGCCGCTCTACACCGACTTGAGCACCAAGGATAAGTTCCGCAATTAGGGCCCGGGCCCTGCGTGCCTGCTCAAAGAGCCTGCCTGCAGACGAAAAAAGCCGGGCCCTGAATCGCAGGACCCGGCTTTTTGCTTTAGCCTCCGCAGCCGGACAAGCGCTGGCCTTGGCCAGATCCAAGTCCGAAACAAACGGTGGGGGTCATTACCACCAGCGACGGCGCCAGCGGCGGCGATACTCATTGGGACCGGGCGAAGCCTTAGCCGGCTTGCCGCTCATCATCACCGCGGCTACGGGCACGGCCACGGCCAATGCCTTGAGACCCATCGTCAGTAGCTGACGACGCGACGGATTTGTGTCGCTCATGTAAAAATCCTCCTTGCCATAGAAACAAAAACACCAACAGGACTTGATCTGACCCAATCATTAGCCATCTGTCAAAGGGGTGATGACATAAGCTGACTAGTTTGTAACGATAGCTGTCAAGCTAGGGTGTCCCTGCAATAGCTCTGGAAGACAGGGTAAAATAGAGAGACCGCCGGCGGCGGTTTTCCGGTGGTTTTCGAGTGGTTCTCGCGTCGCTTTGAACAGGGGTCCAAGGCTCTGCAAATCATTCCAGTACTGGACCTGATGGACGGGCTGGTCGTCCGCGCCGTGGCCGGGCAGCGCTCCGCCTACAGACCCATCGCAAGTCGCCTGGCAAAAGATCCGCAGCCGGCCACGGTGGGGCGAGCTTTCATCGGGCTGGGCCTTGCACAAGCTTACGTGGCCGATCTCGATGCCATTGCCGGCGCCGAGCCCGCCTGGCATGTTTACGAAATGCTGACGGACATTGGCTTGCAACTGTGGATCGATGCGGGAGTCGGCACACACGAGCGGGCCGGGCAGATGCGACAGTTCGCCGCTGGCGTCCCGGGAGTGACGGGCGTCGTCATCGGACTGGAGTCGCTCGGCGATCCGCTGGCGCTGGCACAGGTAGCAGAAATTGTTGGCCCGGCGCGAGCGATCTTCAGTCTCGATCTCAAGGCCGGTCGTCCGCTGGCCGCCGAAAGTTGGGGATCGATCTCGGCCGAAGCAATTGTCGCCCTTGCGGCCGGCTGCGGCATCGGGCGCGTTATCGTGTTGGACCTGGCCCAAGTCGGCACCGCGGGGGGCGTGGGCACGATCGGCTTATGCCGCGCACTGGCCGCGCGATTTCCGGCGATCCAGCTCATCGCCGGCGGCGGCGTGCGCGGGCCGGCCGATCTCGATGAGTTGGCCGCCGCCGGTTGTTCCGGCGCATTGGTCGCTTCCGCGCTTCACGACGGGCAATTGACTGCTGCCGATTGTCGGAACTGGTCGGGTTTATAGAACGTGCGCGTCGTCCTCGTTCCGAGTTCCGCGTTCCCAGTTCCCAGTTCCCATTTTCCCCCTACCACTTCGGCTCGCGCTTCTCCAGAAACGCGGCCAAACCTTCGGCCGCCGCCGCAGTGGTGCGGGCGGTGGCGCTGGCGGCAGCGCCGATCGAAAGTTCCGATCCAAGCCGCTCGCCAATCGTCTCGTTCAGCATCCGCTTGGTCAGTTGCAGCGCCTCGGGCGAGCTGCCGGCGCATTCTTCGGCAATTTGAACGGCCCGGGCCCAAACCTTGTCGTCCGCGATGATTTCATGCACCAGCCCGTAGCTTTGAGCCTGGGCGACGTCGATCGCTTGGGCCGAGAGCAACAGGTAACCGGCCCGGCCGGCACCGATCCGAAACGCCAGCAGCGGGGCCACGATGCCGGCCACCAGCCCGCGGCGCGGCTCGGGCAATCCGAAGCGGGCGCTCTGGCCGGCGATGACCAGATCGCAGGCCAATACCAGCCCGGCCCCGCCGGCCAAGGCCGGGCCGTTGACGGCGGCGATGATCGGCTTGGGAAATTGCAGCATACTCTCCAGCAGGTCGCGAAACACGACGGCGTCTTCGTGCCACTGCGGATGCGGATTCGCCAGCTTGCTGGTGGCCGCCATCTCGGCCAGATCCATGCCGGCCGAGAACACGCTGCCGGCGCCGGTCAGTACGACCGCCCGCACGCGGCGCTCCTGGTGCATGTCGCTGAAGGCTTGTTGCAAGTCGGCCAAAAGCGCCCGCGACAGGGCGTTGCGTTTCTCGGGACGATTCAAGATGATCGTGCCGGCCGCTCCGTGGACATGGGTTTTGACCAGTGGTTGCATGGCTTCCGATCGCCCGTTGTGCTGGTTCATGTTTGTCCCGTGCGCGTGGTCAAGCTGGGCCGCATCGGCCGCCTTGGCAGATAGTTTCGATCGCCTGAGCGACGAACGGTAAACATCTTCCGCAGCAACCGAACCCTCTCGATAAGCCGAACCCTCACCCTACCCTCTCCCTGGAGAGGGGTTGCGCGCCGCCGTTACTTTGCCCTACTTCTTAGCGCTCGTCGGGGGGACGCACCATTTGGCCAATGTTGGTCGGCGCCGGCAACTGCAAATCGAGAATCGCGGTTCCCAGGAGCTTGCCCTGAGTGTCGATCCGCAGCGACTGGCTGGCGCCGCCGCCGAGCGCATTGTACAACAGGAAGTTCAGCGCCCAAACGCGCGGCAGCTCGAACCGCACGACCCGCGTCAGCCCCAGCCCGGAGAAATATTCGGCCACGCGTTCGGCGGTAAGCTGCTGCTCCAGATGCTCGAAACCGGCCGCCGTGTAGGCGATCACGCCGATGTTGGCGTGGTTGCCCTTGTCGCCGCTGCGGGCATGGGCAATCGTGCCCAGGTCGATGGTCCGATCGGTCGTCGCGCTGCTGGGCATCATGGGCTTACGCTCATTAACTAAGGCTCGTGGTGAAGCTCTTCAGATCGCCCCGGCAGGGGCAAAAGTCAATAGCCGTGGGGCGCCGCCCACGGGCACTCGGCCATGCGCTCGTCCCATCGACCTCGGCAGGGTTCGCACCGGGGCCGAGTTGCGACCGCTCTCGGTTCGACCCCTGCCGGGGTCGGCTGAATTTTGTGCGAATCATCTACTTCCGGGGGCGTTGCCCCCCGGCTATTCACTGGAACCCCTGCCGGGGTTCGTTAATTTTGCCTCGCGATCACAACAACACACGCTGCAGCACCCGAGATTGCGCCGGCGCGGGGTAGCCGATTATCAGTCGTCCTGTAGCCATCCGCGCACCGGCCGCACGTCGACGCGCGGCGTGACCAATTCCTTGGGCACCAGGGTCGGCCAGTAGGCGTATACCGGGTGCACCGAGCCGCGCGGCGCCGCATAGCCGGCCAGCCCGGGCGGGCCGCTGGTAATTAGCGGAGCCAGTTCCTGCGTAAATCGTTCGACCGCCGCAATGCGCGCATCACGCGCCGTAAGGCGGAGCATCACTTCCCGTGGGTTCGATACGGCGGCGTTCGCTGCCGCGCCGGGCAGCCCGGCACCGCATCGCCCGCGCCCAGGCACTCGACATGCAACTGATCGAGCTGGTAGCCGGCCGCCGCCACGCGGTCGGCAATCATGTCGGCGCAGGCTCGGGCTTTGTCGAGCGCGTCGCGTCCGTAGACCAGCAACTGCCCGCTGGCCAGGTAGCCATCGTGATAGGCCAGCGAGACTTTGTAGCTATCCGGCGCCGGGCGGCCGGCGGCTCCGCGGACCGAGACCCGGTCGGCGGCCGTCTCGTGGACTTCGACGGTGGTGAAATCGACGTCCACGTCGGGCGTCAGGTAATGGGCCGGATCGCCAATTTCGTAGAGCAACTGTTCGACGACCGTTTGGCGGCTAACCCGGCCGCCGGTGCGGGCCGGCTTGGTGATTGTCGAGGACGCGTCGCTTTCGATCTCGGCGATCGGGTAGCCCACGTCGGCCAGGTGCAAATCCTGCCAATGCCGAAACAGTCCGCCGGTGGCCTGGGCGCCGCATTCGATCAGATGTCCGGCCACGCTCGCGCCGGCCAGGCGTGTCCAATCGTCCCAGTGCCAGCCGAACTCGTGGGCGGCCGGACCGACGGTTAGTGATGCGTCGGCCACCCGGCCGGTGATGACAACCCGGGCGTCCTGCTCCAAAGCCTGCGCGATCGGCTGTGCTCCCAAATAGGCATTGGCGCTGACGATCGGCTGTTTGAGCTCCGAGAGTGGTTGGCCGGTGTCCATGTTTTCCAGCCGGCAGCCCGCTTGCCGCAGCGCCGGCAGGGCAGACAGCAGATCGTCTCCGCTGACAACGCCGATCGAGAGATAATCCAGGCCCGCGCGGTGGAGCAAGCGGGCTGCCGAGGCGGCGCAGCTGGGCGGATTCATGCCGCCGGCGTTGGTCACCACGCTCAACTGCGATTGTTGCCGCAGTGCCGGACAAATCGATTCCAGTGCTTTGAGAAAATCGCTCGCATAGCCGGCTTGCGGATCTTTCTCGCGCAGCCGGGCCAGGATCGAGAGCGTTAGCTCGGCCAGGTACTCGAGCGTCAGGTAGTCGACCTCGGCCGCTTCGACCAGCCGCCGGGGCGCGTCGAGGTTGTCGCCAAAGAAACCGGCGGCGTTGGCAATTTTGAGAGCCACGGCAAATATCTTTCAGACCTGAAAGACCCCCAGTTTATACGGTTCGAGTTCGACGTGCCGGGTGACGATTTCGAGCGACTGGATGAGCACCGGCCGGGTCTCGACTGGATCCAGGATGCCGTCCACCCAACCCCGCGCTGCACCGTAGCGCACGTCCATCTGCCGCTCGTAATCGCCCTTCACGCGGTCGCGCAGGGCGGCCATTTCGGCGGCGTCGACGGCGTGCCCGCCGCGCTCCAGGCTTTTGACGGTGATGTCCAGCAGGGTCGAGGTGGCCTGGTCGGCGCCCATCACGGCGCAGCGGGCGCTGGGCCAGGCGAAAATCAAGCGTGGGTCGAACGCCTTGCCGCACAAGGCATAATTTCCAGCCCCAAACGAGCCGCCGATGATCACGGTCAGTTTGGGAACCCGGCTGTTGCTGATCGCGCTGACCAGCTTGGCGCCGGACTTGATGATGCCCTCGCGCTCGCTCTCGCGGCCGACCATAAAGCCATTGACGTCCTGCAAAAACAGGATCGGCAGCCAGTCCTGGTTGCACGTTCATCACGAAGCGGGCGGCCTTTTCCGCCCCATCGACGTACATCACCCCGCCGAACTGGATCGGCCCGTCCGCCGGCCGGATCCGATGATGCTGATTGGCCACTACGCCGACCGCAAAGCCGCCCAGCCGGGCCGTGCCGCAGACCACCGACTGGCCGTATTCCGGCTTGTACTCGTCGAAGGTCGCCGAGTCGAGAATCGCCGCCAACACGTCCCGCACTTCGTAGTCGACGCGCGGGTCGGGACTCACCAGGCTATACAGATCGCTGGCCGGCCGGGCCGGTTCGACCGCCGCGATCCGCGAGAAGGGGGGCGCGGTCAGCGGCGGATCGGCGGGGACCAGTCCGGCCAGGCGGCGCAACCGCTCGAGACAGGCCTCGTCGTTCGGATCTCGATAATCGATCGTGCCGCTGACCTGGGCATGCATCAGGGCCCCGCCCAGATCCTCGCTGGAAACCTCCTGGCCGATCGCGCTTTTGACCAGCGCCGGACCGGCCAGATACAGGCCCGATCCGTCGGTCATCAGCAGCTTGTCGCAGAGCACCGGCAGATAGCCGCCGCCGGCCACGCAATTGCCCATGATGGCGGCGATCTGGCCCAAGCCGGCGGCCGAAATGACCGCGTTGTTGCGAAAAATCCGGCCGAAATCGTCCTCGTCGGGAAAGACGTCCTCCTGCAACGGCAAGAACACGCCGGCCGAGTCGACCAGGTAGACGAGCGGCAGCCGGTTCTGCATGGCGATCCGCTGGGCCCGAAGCACCTTCTTGGCCGTCGCCGGAAAGAAGGCCCCGGCCTTCACCGTGGCGTCGTTGGCGATGATCATCTGCCGCCGGCCGGCCACGATGCCCACGCCGCAGACGACCCCCGCCGCGGGTGCGCCGCCCCACTCGCGGTACATCTCCCAGCCGGCCCAGAGGCCGATTTCCAACCAGGGAGAGTCGGGATCCAGCAGCCGCCCGATCCGCTCTCGGGCCGTCAATCGGCCCTTGGCATGCTGCCGGTCGATGGCCGCCGGGCCGCCGCCCAGCTCAATGCGGAAAGATGCTTCTTGAAAAGCGCGACACAAATCCGCCAGAGCGGTGTTTAATTGCAACGGGGGCATGCCGGCGGTAACTGGGAGGGAGAGGTTTGGGCGTCGAGACGGATGGTTCGGTCGCCATCTTAACGCAACGCAATAAAGTTCGACACGCCGGCAGAATAGGTATTGGCAAAACGTTTGTTGGAGTCGGGGAGGTTGCGATTCGGCGGTGGGTTAGGCGGCGCGGGTCTTGGCAGCCAGGGGCGGTTTCCGCGGATCCTCCGACCTGATAGCGGATTGCTGCGTAGAATGCATCGGCGACTTGTCGGCAATAAGCCGATCATGCCATGTCGCAGGGATGTTGTCCTTTGAGCACGTTCAGCCGCGGGCAGTGCTGTTTTTTTGCAGCGGTGGCGGGGAGCGGGAGGGCGACAATGAGGGATCGAGCTCGCACCTAAGTCATTGGTGTAATGAGCTTTGCCACGACGCGGCGGGGGCCTCGCACCGCGAGTGGCACCGGAACTGCATTTCGGTGATTCGCAATCCCAGTCTCATTGGTCGCCCGCAACCGCATGTCTTGTCGAGGAGTCGTCCACTTGGCTAAAGCCACCCGCAAGCTCGCTACACGCAAGAACGTCGCCGGTCACAAGTCTGTTCCCCCGCATGGCCGTCAAGGCTCGCGCCAAGCGCCGCTCGGCCGCAACCCCTCGCTCCGATGAAGACGGTTCGGAGGCCGGCGAGGGTCATGGAAGCACCAAAGGCTTCGAGCCGCTGGCCGGCGGCCTCCACGGATTCGAGGAAATCGAGGTCGAGGAAGTCGCGGAAGAGGTCGTGGTGGCCGAAGACGAAGAGAGCGAATCGATCGTCGAAATCGGCGGATCGGCGGTTGCCATCGACGACCCGGTGCGGATGTATCTGATGCAGATGGGTGAGATTCCGCTCTTGTCCCGGGCCGAGGAAATTTCCTGCGCCAAATGCATCGAGTTCACCCGCACGCGGTTCCGCCACAGCATGTTGGCCTGCGACTTCATGCTGCAAGGGGCCGTGACCTTGTTGGAGAAGGTCCGTGACGGCGAACTACGGCTCGACCGCACCATCGAAGTCTCCGTCACCAACACCACCGAGAAGAAGAATATCATTCGCCGGCTCGGACCCAACCTGGTCACCCTGGTGCATCTGCTGAAGCAGAATCGGACCGACTACCGGATCGCGATCAGCCGCCGCGAGGCCTCGAACGTCCGCCACGAAGCCTGGCGGCGCTTGGTGCGCCGGCGAAACAAAGCGGTCCGCCTGGTGGAAGAGCTGAATCTGCGCACCCAGCGGCTTCAACCGCTGTGGGAAAAGCTGGTCGAGATTGCGGCCCGCATGCAATCGATCCGCACCGAAATGTCGGAAATTGCCTCGGGCACTCAGGGGCCGGATCGCTTTTTCGAACTGCAGGCCGAATTGCATTACCTGATGCGGCTGACGCTCGAGAGTCCCGCCACGCTAACCCGCCGCGTGACGCGAACCTGCGACTACCAGAAGAAGTACGACGCCGCCAAGCGCGAACTTTCAGCGGGCAACCTGCGGCTAGTGGTTTCGATCGCCAAGCGTTACCGCAACCGGGGCCTGAGTTTTTTGGACCTGATTCAGGAAGGCAACACCGGCTTGATGCGGGCGGTCGACAAGTTCGAGCACGCCCGGGGCTACAAGTTCTCGACGTATGCCACCTGGTGGATTCGCCAGGCAATTACCCGCGCGATCGCCGATCAGAGCCGCACGATTCGCGTACCCGTTCACATGATCGACGCGATGACTCGCGTGCGGACGGTCAGCCGCGACCTGGTGCAGCAGTTTGGATGCGAGCCGACGGTCGAGCAAACCGCCGAGGCGGCCGGGCTGTCGCTGGAAGACACGCGTTGCATTCTGAAAATGTCGCGCCAGCCGTTGTCGCTCGATCAACCGGTCGGCGATCACGACGACAGTTACTTTGGCGAGTTTTTACAGGATCACCGCGACGACGATCCGTTGTATGGCATCAACCAGGAACTGCTCAAGAACCGGCTGGACGACGTGCTGCAAGGGCTGAACCACCGCGAGCGCGAGATCCTGCGGCTCCGCTACGGCCTGACCGACGGTTACGCCTACACGCTGGAAGAGGTCGGCAAGATTTTCTCGGTTACCCGCGAACGCGTGCGACAGATCGAAGCCAAGGCCGTTCGGAAATTGCAGCAACCCTATCGCAGCCGGGCCCTGTTGGGCTTTCTCGACGACAGCCTGCTCAGTGAACTGGAAACCGCCTGCGGCGATTGCTGAGAATTCAATCGCCGCGAGAAAGCTGGGCGGTGACCGCCAATCCGCCGTATTGCGATTGCAGCCAGCCGGAAATCGCCTGGCTGGCGACCTCTTTGCCCTGCTCGTTCCAGCCGCCGGTGGCTTGATGATAAACCGGATTGCGGCTCGCCCGCAGATAGGGCAATAAATCGACCAGCGTCAGTTGCCGCTGCTGAGCGTAGGCTGCCAGGCGGCGCTGGGGCAGTTCCAGGTCCAGCTCGCGGACCTGATAGCCGGCCCGCCGACGCAACGTTTCGCACAGCACCCGGTTGACCTGAAATCCGTCGGGCACCACGACCAGGGCCACGCGCACTCGCAGCGGCGCGCAGCCCTCAACGAGCGCGTCCAGTTGGGCGAACGTTTGGCGCCATTGTGACTTCAGGGCGTCGTCCAGCGGTGTGCGGCAGATGGCCAGCCGCCGCGCATCCCCCGCTGCCGACTCGTCGACCGCGGCACGGACACATTGTCCGCCAACCCTCGCCGACGGCTGAGCACCCAGCGAACCCGCGACGAATTGCAGCATTTCCAGCGACCGCCAGTCAAACGCGTCGAACTCGGCGGCGGTCGGCCTCAGCCCCCGCTCCAAGGCGATCATTCCCAGCACGACGTTGGGATGAAATGCCGTCAGCTCTTCGCGCCACGCCGGGCGAGCGTCCGACGCCAGGTCATCCAGGCTCAAGCGGCAAATCTCCAGGCCCTCGGTCGACCAGGCCAAATCATTTCGACAAGCTACATCGCCGGCGCGGGGTCTGCGGTCAGCCCCTCGACGATCGCCACTCGCAGCACGCCCGGCCGCGCCTGGGGCGCGTCGGCCCAGCACTGCACGTCGAGCGCGGCTTCGCCGGCCGTGGCGGAGCGGAATAGAGCAGCCCCTTCAAGGAGTCGATGCCCGCGCAACAAGGCCTCTGTGGCGACCAGGGCCAGCAGCGCATGATAGACGGCCAAACCCACCCGCCGTGGGCGTTTGGATTGCACCAGTTTGCGCCACTCGTCAACCGTTTGCGGCTTGGCTGCCAGCGGCAACAGCGTGATCGAGCCGAGCAGCGCAAAACAACCGACGCAAAGCAGGCCGATTCCCGCGACCGGCCCCAGGATCAAACCGAGGCCATAGGACGAGCATCCGCTGACGAACAACACCCGCGCGCCGTCGGCGACCGACAGTCCAGCCGGGTTTGACGAGCCGCGGAAAATCGAACAGGCCATGCGGAATTGAACAACTGCCGCCAGGCACAGAAGCAAACTTGCCGTGGCGAAGTAGCTTGGCGCCTGCGGCTCGGCAATCCAGTTGGTCAGGGCATAACCGCTGCCAGAAAGCTCGGCGAAGATCGCCAGCGCGAGCAGCAGCAAAGTCAGCATGCGGCGGGAAGGGTTCCCCCGCCCAGGTGCAGGTAGCGACATAATTACCTCCTTGTAATTGTTCGGTTCGGCAGTGCGCGGGCAGTGCCAACGACCAACACCAAGAGGTCTATCAAAGAGGTACGAAGGTCATCCAACCGACGTCTTCCCTGACTCGATGCGCCTGAAGCAGCAGCCTGGGCAAGTATCGGATTCCGCCGCCCCGGTCAATGCCAGAGCGTCCGAGCCCCGGAAATCCGACGTTCGCCACCGGCTACCAAACTCCAGTACCGAAGATGCCGTTGCGGGAGGATAAACCTGCTTGCAACGGATTCTCCGACGCGGCGCCGCCTGCCAAAGTTCCGTGCAGTGCGGCTCTTGGTGCACAACGGGCGACCGGGCTGCGCACAGCTCGGGCACCCATTGCCCGCGGCCTAGACAAACCAGCATGCTGCCGGCCCACCAGACCGCGTGTTTGACCAGTGAATGCAACCGGCGTACCAATAAGAGCCGGGCGGCGGAATTTTGGTTCGCCCGTGGGCCCAAGTTCTCGGCAGGGCCCGCGCGGAAGCGAAGCGAGAACGAAGGATGTGCCGGTTAGCTAAACTTTGAACGAACCGATGTAGGGTCCGCTCGGCGGACCTGCCCTGTCAATCCGCGCCGTGCTCGCTCCGCAAAACTGGGCAGGTCCGCAAAGCGGACCCTACGCGACGCGCAGTGCAATCTACTGCCCCGGCAAGGTCACCGCCCGCAGCACCCCCGCCGTGGCCGGCGACTTGTTGAGCACATAGAAATGAATGCCCGGTACGCCGGCGTCGATCAGGCCCTGCACCTGCCGCGTGGCAAAATCGACCCCCACGTTGAACTGGCCTTGGGCGTCGTCTCCTTGCCCGGTAAGCGCCTCGACGAACGACTCGGGCAGCCGCGCGCCGCACAGCGACGTGATTCGCTGAATTTGGGCCAGGCTCGTCACGGGCAGGATGCCGGGCACGATCGGCACTCGGATGCCGACGTGCTCGCAGCGCTCGCGAAACCGAAAGAAGTCGTCGTTCGCGTAGAACAGCTGTGTAATCACGATGTCGGCGCCGCAGTCCACCTTGCCGCGCAGATAATCGAGGTCGGCCGCGGGGCTCGCCGCCTCGCGATGCGTTTCCGGGTAGCCGGCCACGGCGATGCCGAAGTGCGGAAAGTCGCGCCGAACGAGCTTCACGAGCTCACAGGCGTAGCTCAGTCCGCCTTCGACCGCGCGAAACGCCTGCTCGCCCTGCGGCGGATCGCCGCGCAGGGCCACGATATTGTCGATCCCGCGCCGCGTGGCTTCCCGCAGATAGCCGCGCAAGTCGTCGGTCGTCGCGCCGACACAGGTCAGGTGCGACGCGACAGGCAGCCGGTATCGCGCGACGAACTTGCTCGACGATCTCCAGGGTCTTGTCGCGCGTCGACCCGCCGGCGCCATAGGTGCAGGTGACATAGCTCGGCGCGAAACGGCACCAATTGCGCCAGATGGCGAAATAGTTCCTGCTCGCCGGAGGGAGTCTTGGGCGGAAACAACTCGAACGACAATCCAAATTTACCGGCCCCGTAGGCCTCGCTGATTTTCATCCCGGCGTCGACAATCCTGGCTGAAGATTTATGCGGACAACCTTGCGCGACGAACTCGGATCATCGCGCTGACGCTTCGGAAGCGTGTCGCCCCATTATGTCATCCGGCAGGGGCGGTCTGCCAGCGGGGAAACGTTTTCGCGGCTGCCTGCTGCCGATCGTGCACTTAAAGCGACAGCGGCTCGAGCGAAAGGGTCTCGCCCGGCAACTGCCGCTCGTGCGCGGTCAGCGCGTGCATGTCGTGCAACAATTGGACGTCGCAGGGCGCTGCTCGACGCCGCGGCGCTGGAACATCCGCTTTTGGGTGGCCGCCAACACTTCCACGGGGGCTTCGCTGACCTGCGAGAACAGGCGGGCATAGTTCACGAAACTGGGCACATTGGTCGTCACGAAGCCGTAGACCATGCTGCACGCGCCGATCACCTTGCCAGTAAAAATGCCGGTATTGATCGCGGTCTTGGAGTAGTCTCCCACGATGGTTCCGATGAACTGCATCCCGGTGGCGACCTTGCGGCCCCGATACTCCATGTTCACGTTGCCATACGTGTTCTTCAGATCGCTATTGCACGTGCCGGCTCCCAGGTTGACCCAACTGCCCAGGTAACTGTGTCCCAGAAACCCGTGATGCTGCTTGTTGCTGTAGGGCTCGACGATCGAGGCCTCGATCTCGC
Organism: uncultured Planctomycetaceae bacterium; assembly: GCA_963793635.1. Lineage (GTDB taxonomy): Bacteria > Planctomycetota > Planctomycetia > Pirellulales > PALSA-1355 > CAWCAX01. The sequence continues at coordinate 568,576 of CAWCAX010000002.1, read as the reverse complement.
CGCCAATTTTGGTGGTATGGCCCAGCGCCACGGCATGCTTGAGGGCCGCGTGTTCCAGCACGCGGCAATTGGCCCCCAGATGGACCGGCCCGCTCAAGTAGCAATACGGGCCGACCGTGGCGCCCGCTTCCAGGATGATCGGGCCCGACTTGGTATCGGTCACGACATAGTCGCCCAGTTTGGCGCCGGTGGCCAGGAAAACATCGTCGGCCACTTCTCGGTAAGCGCCCCGGGCAACGCGGTCGGTCAAATGGTCGAGGATCGTCGCCAAATGCTCGCGCACGATGTCGTGCGGATACTCGAGCAGCGGCAGGAGAACGTCGATTTCCGGCAGACCGAGCCTGCGCCAGATAATCGCCCGGCGCCAGGGCCGTGGTCTGCGCAGGCGGCGGACTTTTCGGCCCAAGCACCAGCGCCGCCGCGATGCTCTGGCCCGCGCGAACGATGCCGGGCCTGCCGGCGTCGATCAACTTGCGCAATTCGGGCCAGCGCCGCCAGCGACGGTACGAGCCGGGCATTGACCGCCAGTAGCGGCCCGGCTGCCTGCAGCTGGCCCAGCTTGAGCCCCGGAAAATCGGCCGCCACGATCGCGGCCAAATGCGGCGCACGCTGGCCTCGATGGGCGGCCCGAGTTCGGCCAGCAAGTCGATCAGCCGCCGACTGCCGCAACTGATCGCAAAAGCGGGGCGCCCCAACGTCGCCGGAGCGAGCCAATCGACCTGTTCGTCCTCGAAGACAACGACCCGCATCTGTTTTCCTGCAAACCGCGCGCGGCTCTTGAAACTGGGCCATGCTAGCCGCCCGGGTTGCACGCAGTCAAGAAAGGATGAAGGCGAAAGGATGAAGGATGCCTGCGACGAGCTCAGTTGAGACGAAAAACGAGGATAGTCTTTGTTCATCCTTCCGCCTGCATCCTTCATCCTTCCGCCGGCATTTGCTACATTGCCATTTTTCTATGGTAAGCCCACGAGTAGCCGATGTCGGAGATCTGGTTGCAATCGAATCGGCGAGCATTGGCTCTGGGGCTGATCTTGCCCGGGCTGCTGATCGTGGCCGGGGCATTGCTGGTCATGGCGAGCGATCTGATTTATTTGCGCTTCGGGGGCTGCCTGCTGGCGGCCACGGGCGTGCTGGGGAGCATCTCTATTGGGTTTCAGATGCGGCAGCCGCGGCTGGCGGTCCAGGACCGGCACTTGCTGGTCTATGCACGGTCTGGTCCTCCCGATCGAGTGCCGATCGAGGTGGTAGAGGGCTTTTTGCTGGGGCAGGGGCCCAGCCTCCTGCCCGGCAAGCGGTACGCCCGCACTGAGACAGCTACGTTCACGATTCGTCTGGCCGAAAGCGCGGATCAGTGGGCCCAGCGCGAGATGCATCCGTCACTGGGAAAATGGTGCGGCAGCTATATCACGATCCGCGGCACCTGGTGCGAGCCGCTGGACCTGGAATTGGTGCAGCGGCTGAACTTGCGGCTGGCCGAAGTGCAGGGCCGCATCGCGCAGGGCCGGCCATGACCGGCCTTCTCGTCAGCGTGCGCGACGCAGCCGAAGCCCGCCTGGCGGTCGAGGCGGGCGTCGATTTGCTGGACGTGAAAGAGCCGCATCGCGGTGCGCTGGGCAGCTGCCGATTGTGCAACCATCCGACAGGTCGTCGAGGCCGTGCATCGCCACGCGGCTTCCCATTTGCCGATCAGCGTCGCCTTGGGAGAACTTGCAGACGTTCGAGCCGAAACGGCATTGCCCTGCTGCGACGGAATTAGCTTTGCGAAGTTCGGGCTGGCAGGCTGCGGCCGGCGCGACGATTGGCCGCAGCACTGGGCTCGCACGCTCCAGCGATTGCCGTCAACCGTGGGCCGCGTGGCGGTCATTTATGCGGATTGGAAAACCGCCGCTGCGCCCCGGCCTGATGAGATTTTGCGCATCGCCGGCAAGCTGAACTGCCGCGCTGCGCTGGTCGACACGTTCGACAAGTGCTCTGGGAGCCTGGTCGATCTTTGGTCGTTTACGCAAATCGATGATTTCATCCGCAGCGCGCGATCGCTGGGGTTATTGGCCGTCGTCGGCGGCGGTTTGAAACGGGAAAATATTTCCAGTGTCGTGGCCCTGGCTCCCGATTTCGTGGCCGTGCGCGGCGCGGTCTGTCGCGGCCAGCGCCGGGGTGCCATCAGTTGGGAGCGAATCGAGCAACTCGTAAAGTTGGTGCGACCGCCGGGACCGCAGCGGAAGGGGGCCGACCGAAACGGGGCTGGAATGCAAAACGTCGGTGAGGGCGCCGCGCCATCGCCGCCACCAAAACAATGACTCCGTCCCCTTTTGAGGAACGACCATGAACAAAACTGAGCTGGCTGAGAGGATCATCCTGGCAAAGGCCAAAAAGGGGCTCACCTGGAAGAGCCTGGCCGACGCTGCGGGCAGGTCGGAGCCGTGGACCACGGCCGCATTGCTGGGGCAAATGTCGATGAGCGCCGAAGAGGCCCGGTCGATTGCCAAATTGTTGGATTTGGATGCGGAGTCGGTGGCCGTTCTGGAGGCCATTCCGTCCCGCGGCTCGCTGGGGCAGGCCGTGCCCACCGATCCCCTGATCTACCGCTTCTACGAGCTGATTCAGGTTTACGGCACGACGCTCAAGGCACTGATCGAGGAGAAATTCGGCGACGGGATCATGAGTGCGATCGACTTCAGCATGGAGCTGGAACGAGTGCCAGACCCCAAGGGAGATCGTGTCAAAGTCACGCTCAACGGGAAGTTTCTGCCGTACAAAAAGTATTGAGGGGCGCCTCCGCCAACAAATCGATAACGAGTCTCGGGACATTGCCTCGACCGACCCCGAACGGCGGGCTCCGTTGCGTTGCGCGGGCGGGCAGGGGAATTGCCGCCGCAGGGCCACGCGGCCACACGCGAATCGCACAATTTGCTTGACAAATTCGCGACACGTGGAATACTCACGTTTTCCGCTGCCGCGCGAATCTCGCCCGGTCGAGCTTTCGCAGGGTGGCGACCGCGTGAGCGAAGGATTTTGTCACATCCAGGCAGACTTCGCGATGCAGATCGGTGGCGCCGCGCCGGCTGGCTCTTTGGGACAGGAGCATTACCGTGCCTAACTCGGTTCTTGAGGCGATCAAACAGGGACTATGGGACTTCGAGCCCAAGCAACAAGTGGAACACGAGCGATTCCGCGCCACCGGCGCCATGCCAGGTACCACCGCCAAGCTGGATGTCCTGGCCGAGCGGGTGCGCCTCGGTCTGCCGCTCTGGCATCCGTCCGATCGGCAGGATTTCGACGAGCAAGATGAGTCGTTCTCGTTCTGACAAGGAATTTCCTCGTTATGCCAAGCCTAGATATGTCGATTCCCAATCCGCTCGGTCAGCAGGCGGCGGCTGAACGCCTGAAGTCCTTTCTAGGCCGCTTGAAGGAACGCCATCAGGACAAGGTGAGCAACCTGGAAGAGAGTTGGCAGGACGAGCATCACCTGAACTACAGCTTCAGCACCTACGGCTTCAACATCAAAGGCGAACTGGCCATCGAGCCCGAGACGATCAAAATGAACGCCTCGCTGCCCTTCGCCGCCATGATGTTCAAAGGCAAGATCGAGCAAGCCATCCGCGACGAGTTGACGCGCGCTGCTGGGGTAAAGGATGAAGGCGGAAGGATGAAGGATGAAAAACGAGGTCAAATTCCTCGTCTTTCATCTTTCATCCTTCATCGTTCATCCTTCCGCCTTCATCCTTTTCCTTCCCCATGCTCGCCTGCCCGAGCACTTTGCGCAATGCCGTCATCGCGATCTCGCCGAATTGCCGCGGCGGCACCTGCCAAATGCCGGGATTCATCAGCTCGACCGACACGGCGCCGCCGTAGCGAATCGCGCGCAAGTGATCCACGATCGGCCCGAGCACAAAATCGCCATCGCCGGGCAAGATGCGGTCGCCATCGGCGACCAACTCGCGCGGCTGGCCGGCCACGTCCGAGAGCTGGACGTGAAACAGGTTGTCCGCCGTCAAATAGCCCAGGTCTTCGGGTTTGCTGGGTCCGATGTAGTAGTGAAACACGTCCAGACACAGACCCAGGCTGGGCACGCCCGCCTCGGCCACCAGCGCGGCGGCCGTTTGCAGGTTGTTGGCAAACGCGGCCCGGCCCTGAAACTCCAGGGCCAACCGCACTCCGTGCTGTGCCGCCGCTTCGCCGGCCTGGCGGAGTGAAAGCTGGATGCGCTCGAAGTCCTGCTGCGTGAGCGGGCCGGCAATGTCGCCCGCCACCACGAGCGTGCCAATGCCCAACTCGCGGCACAATGCCAGGCGGCGATTAAAGCTGGCCCAATGCTCCTTGCGATGTTCCCCCTGGCTGGTCAACAGTCCGCCTTGAAAACTGGCCGCGGGGGCAGCCATTTCATGTTCCGCCAGCAGCCGGCGCACGTCGTCCGTCGAATGTCGGTCCAGATACGTTTCCAGTTTTCCCAGCCACAGTTCGATCGAACGGCAAGCGCCGGCCGCATAGTCCTCGACGTCCTTCTCGAACGGGGAATTGAGCGAGCAAACTTGTGCGATCGTGGGCAGCATAGGATCAATCAATGGCGACAAGGAAGAAGGGGATAGGGGGATAACTTGGGATACGGGGGATGACGGCAGAAATCTACGGACGGAAGCAGGAGCAAAGCACTGCAAATGAAAAACCTGGCCGGGGCAACGTCAAAGCGAATTCGTTCCTTGTTTTTCGCCTCGACTGACTTCGATGAGCTCAGTCGAATCGAGCTCATCGAAGTCAGTCGAATCGATCTCGTCGCAGGCACACGGCTCGGCGTCGAAAATTTCAATTCCTCGTCCGTCATCCCCCGTATCTCGTCGTATCCCCTTATCTCCTTCTCTCTTCCCGTAATTTCACCTTATCCCCTTCTCTCTTCCCGTTATTTCAACAAGCGAGTCAACTCCGCCGCGCACTCGTCCGCCTTGATCCGCCACTGTTCGAGCGTGTCGCGGTCGCGGATCGTCACGGTCTGGTCCTGCAGCGTCTGGCCGTCGACGGTGATGCAGTAGGGCGTGCCGGCCTCGTCCTGGCGGCGATAGCGGCGGCCGACCGCTCCTTTCTCGTCGTAGAACACGTTGAACGTGCGGCTTTGAGCTCGCGATAGATCTTCTCGGCCACCTCGGGCATGCCGTCTTTCTTGACCAGCGGAAACACGGCCGCCTTGATCGGCGCCAGCCGCGGGATGCAGTTTCAGCACCACGCGCTCGTGCAGCTTGCCGTTTTCGTCGGGGGCCGTGTCCTCGGTATAGGCCTGGCACAGAAAAGCCAGCGTGGCCCGATCGGCGCCGGCCGAGGGCTCGATCACGTGCGGAATGAAGCGCTCGCCGGTCAGATCGTCGCGATAGCTCAGGTCTTTGCCGCTGCCGCGGTGCTTGGGCTTGCCGTCGGTCGTTCAGCTCGACGACCAGCTCGTTGCCCTTGCCGGACCAGCTTGCCTTCCATGTGGCTGCGCAGGTCGAAATCGCCGCGATGGGCGATGCCTTCCAGCTCGCCGAATTCGCCCGGCGGCAGAAACGGAAAGGCATATTCGATGTCGGCCGTGCCGCACGAGTAGTGGCTCAGTTCGTCCTGGGCGTGATCGCGCAGCTGCAGCCGCGTCGCCGGCCAGTCCCAGGTCGAGATACCACTTGAAGCGCCGATCGCGCCAGTAGCGATACCACTCGGGCGACGACTGGGGATGGCAGAAGAACTCGATCTCCATCTGCTCGAACTCGCGCGAGCGGAAGGTGAAGTTGCGCGGCGTGATCTCGTTGCGAAAGCTCTTGCCCATCTGGGCGATGCCGAACGGCACGCGCACCCGCGAGCTGTCGAGCACGTTCTTGAAATTGACGAAAATGCCCTGGGCCGTCTCGGGCCGCAGGAAGGCCGCCCCTTCCTCGCCGCTCAGCGCGCCGACGTAGGTCTTGAACATCAGGTTGAATTCGCGCGGCGCGGTCAGCGTGCCCAGCGTTTTGGCGTCGGGGCCCAGCACCTGCGAAAAATCGCTGACCGTGGTCAGCGAGACCAGCGGGCCCTGCCAGTCCAGCTCGTCGACGTTCTTGGCCCGCAGGTTGAAGAACTTGAGCGCCCGCTGCTCGGTCTCGGCCAGGCCCTGCTCGCCCCCGTCCTGCGTGGCGACGAAGATCCGCTGGCCTTTGGCTTCGACCCAGCGGCCGCGGACCTGGTCGTGGCGATAGCGGCGTTTGCTCTCGCGGCAATCGACCATGAAGTCGTGGAACAGATCGTAGTGGCCCGAGCACTTCCAGACCTGCGGATGCATGATGATCGTGCAATCGAGGCCGGTCATTTCGTAGGTCGTGGGGGCACCGGGCAGCACGGCCAGGTCGTCGTGGCCGGTGACCATGTCGCGCCACCAGGCTTCCTTGACGTTGCGCTTCAGCTCGACGCCCAGCGGGCCGTAGTCCCAAAAGCCGTTCAGCCCGCCGTAGATTTCGCTCGACTGAAACAGAAATCCGCGTCGTTTGCAGAGCGAAACCAGTTTTTCCATGTCCATGTTGGGGGTCGGCTCCTCGATTGGTTTTTTGGCCCGGGCCGCAGTCATCGAAGCGGCAAGTGTACCGCGAAGGTTTGCCCAGCGGAAAGCCCCGGGTCAACCGGAATGCGGCGGTTACGGGAAGGAGATAAGGGGATAATTGGGGATACGGGGGATGAAGCACAGGAGTGATCGGAACGTTGCAACGTCGCGTGAGCCGCTTCAGCGCCAATCGCGGCCGCCGGAATCTCGACACCGCTTAAGCCCAGGGGTTGCAGCCCCGGGGCGGCGCGCAGCCGGCGCCGCATACGATCCGTTATCGACGCGCCTAGGCCAGGATGCCGATCTTGCCCGTGGCCCGATCGAGTCGGGGCACGAGGTCAAAGCGGTCGATGGCGGCCGCATCATCAATGTCGGTCTCCAGGCCCAGGCGTTTCAGGTTGCGGCCCCCCTGCGTTTCGCGCAGCGTCAGAGCCAGCGCGGGGATGAGCTCTGCCAGATCGGCATTGGGGTTGCCGGCCGCTTGCAGCCAGGCAGCCCGCGCGATGGCAGCCTGGTCGTTGAGCTGGGCGGCAACGGCCGCCTTCAAACGTGCGGCGATCGCACCGGCCAGCAGCACGTCTTCCCTCGTAATTTTGCCACCCGTGCCGGAACATATTACGTCCACCCGTTCCCGACCGGCGCAGGCCTTGACGACGGCCGAAAGATTGACAAAGGCGGCCAGCCAAACTTCGTCGGCCTGCCGGGCGTGCAACATGGCCTTGGTGCCGTTGGTGGTGGTGAACACGAGCGTTTTGCCCCCCACGGCTTGGGGCGTGTATTCGCGGGGCGAATTGCCCAGCGTGAAGCCTTCGATCCGCATGCCGCCACGCTCTCCTCCCAAGACCGTTTGCGCGGGAGGCAGGTTCGCGGCCGCTCGGCCCGGGCGTCGTCGACCTCCAGGCACGGAAACACTTCGCGCGCCCCGGCAGCCAGCGCCGTGGCGATGGTCGTGGTGGCCCGCAGCACGTCGACGACCAGCGAAACGCCCCCGGCCAGGCTTGTGGGCTCAACCAGTAGCGGCAGAAAGTGGACGTCGACCCGGGGCATGGCATGAACCTGCAAAGTCTTTCCGAGGGACTAAAGCCAAGGTGAATATAACAGCGGCCCGGCCGCTTGCTAGCGGACGCGTCCCTGGCCGGCCTGTGCTGCCCGCCGAGGGTCGGTACAATGCCGCCATGGCTTATCGAGCGCTGGCCGATTTTTTGGAAGCGTTGGCCGACGAGGGATTGCTGTCGCGGATCGGGGCCGAAGTCGATCCGCAAGGCGAACTGGCCGAGATCGCGCGCCGCGCGGCCAAAACCGGCGGACCGGCGCTGCTCTTCGATCGCGTGCGCGGCTGCAGCCTGCCGATCGTGGCCAATCTGCTGGCGACCGAAGATCGAGCCGCCCGCGCCCTGGGCATCGGCTCGCTGGACGAACTGGCCGAGCGCACCGAGGCCCTCGTGCGGCAGGGCGGAGCACAGGGCTGGCTCACGCGTCTGAAACTGGCGCCGGAACAGCCGGTGAGCGAACGCTTTCGCAGCAAGACCGTGCGCAGCGCCGCGTGCCAGCAAATCGTCCGGCTGGGCCGCGACATCGATCTGGGCACGCTGGCCGTTCTGCAAGCCTGGGAAGCGGAATCCCAGCGCTCGATCACCGCCGCCCACGTCGTGACCAGCGACGCCCATGGGCCTGCGCCGTCTGACGCCCTGCCGCTTGCAGTTGGTCGACTGCCACGCGGCTGGCGATCGTCGACGACGGGCCGGGAGATTGGACGCGGCTCTGCGAAACGGCGCGAGCCCAGGGCGAAAAGCTGCCGCTGGCGATCTTTCTGGGAGGCGATCCGGCCTATACCCTCGCCGCGGCGCTGCCCGACTCGGAAATGCTCGATGCCTTTGCGCTGCTGGGGCTGGTGCGCGGATTGCCGGTCGAGACGGTCAAGTGCCGCACCACGGCGCTGGAAGTGCCGGCCGACGTGCGACATCGTGCTCGAGGGCCTGCTCGATCCGGCCGCTCGGCCGACGGTCGTTATCGCGAGCGGCGTGGCCAGTCCCTATTATCGCCGGGCCGTTGGCAGCACCGATCGTGCAGATCGACGCCCTGACGCAGCGCTCGAGTTGTTTGCTGCCGGTGCGGCTGGACACCGAGGCGGAAGTGGCGGTGCTGCGCAAAGCGGTCGAGCGGATGCTGCTTGCCGCTGGTGCGGGCGGCCATTCCGGAACTGATCGATTATGCGCTGCCCGTCTGGGGCGGCGGCGATCGGTTTGCGTTTCTGGCAATTCGCAAAACCACGCCGCTCCAGGGTCGTCGGGCGGCCAGCGCCTGTGGGGACTGCCGGCGTTTCAATCGATCAAGTTCGTGGTCCTGGTGGACGAGGACGTCGACGTGCACGACTCCGGCCCAGGTCTGGTCGCGCGTCGGGAGCCAACGTCGATCCGCAGCGCGACACGTTTCGTGCGCGAGGGGCCCGCCGCGCGCGGCCGATCATGCCTTCGCCACGGCGGGCATCGGCCGCCAAATGGGCATCGACGCCACGGCCAAGCTGCCCGGCGAGGTCGCGACCACCTGGCCGGCCGCATCTGAAAGCCGGCCAGGAAGTCTGCGATCTGGTCGACCGCCGCTGGAAAGAGTACGGGCTGTAGCCTTTTTTTGGGGTTATCGACGCCTACGGCTTGCGGTTTAATTGATGGAGCCGGTGCGCCGGTGCCCCCACGGGAAGCATCCCGTGGGCTTAACGGGAGGCCGCGCATTTGTCCGGCTGGCCGCTTGAGCGTTGATAGAGCCCCCATGACCGAAGTCGTCAGCCAGTCCGAGCCTGCCACGTCCACGGCCCCGCAGCGACGGCGGTCCTGCGCCGGGCGTCGACAAATCCGGCGCGCACGTGCGAGCGGATGTTCGGCGAGATTGCGGCCCGCTACGACTTTCTCAATCACCTGCTTTCGCTGGGCATCGACAAGTATTGGCGCTGGCAGACGGTGCGCACGGTGCCGCCTGTCGGGCGACGCGCCGGTGCTCGACGTGTGTACCGGAACGGGCGACTTGGCGCTGGCCTACTATCGCGCGGCCGGCGGCCAAACGCCGATCGTGGGCGCCGACTTTTGCCATCCGATGCTCGTCGTCGGCGAGCAGAAACGCAGCCGGGCCGGCATCGGCCAGGGGCTGACATTCATCGAGGCCGACGCCCAGCAATTGCCGTTTGCGAGCGACCGGTTTCAGATCGTGTCGGTCGCCTTTGGGCTGCGCAACGTGAGCGACACCGATCGCGGCTTGCGCGAAATGGTTCGCGTCTGCCGGCCCGGCGGACGAGTGGCCGTGCTCGAGTTCTCGATGCCCACGCTGGCAGCCGTTCAAGGCGGTGTATGGCTGGTACTTTCGGCACGTGCTGCCGCGCATCGGCCAGCTCTTGGCCCGCAATCGGCAGGGGGCCTACAATTATCTTCCCGAGAGCGTCGGAGAATTTCCCTCCGGCGAGGCGCTGGCGGCCCGAATGCGGGAGGCCGGTTTGAGCCAGGTCCGCCTGCGGTCGCTGACGCTGGGCGTGGCCACGCTGTATGTAGGAATGAAATGAAGACCAAGAACGTCGTCCTGGCGATCACCGGCGCCAGCGGCGTGATCTACGCCGTGCGGCTGCTGGAGGTTTTGACCGCGGCCGGCTGCGACGTTTATCTTTCGATCAGCCCGTCGGCCCAAAAGGTGCTCAAGCAAGAACTCGATTTGACGCATCGACCTGGACGACTTCTCGCTTTCCAGCCTGCTGCTCAACCCCGAAAGCACTTCGGATAGCAAGCTCGACCTGCTGCGTTGGACGGCCGGCATTTCCACGCACGAAAGCAACGTGCTGGCGGAGGATCGGAGCGAGCCGGGCACGGTCCACTATTACCACTACGAAGACATGATGGCGCCGATTGCCAGCGGTTCGTTTCCCACGGCCGGCATGGTCATCTGTCCTTGTTCGGGCAGCACCCTGGGAGCCGTGGTGCATGGCAGCGGCAACAACCTGATTCATCGCGCGGCCGGCGTGCATCTGAAAGAGCGGCGCAAGCTGATCCTGGTGCCGCGCGAAACGCCGCTGTCGACGATCCAGCTCGACAACATGAAGCGGGCGTCCGAAGTCGGAGCGGTGGTGCTGCCGGCAATGCCCGGCTTCTATCACGGCGTCAAAAGCATTCGCGACCTGGTCGACTTCATCGTGGCCCGGATTTGCGATCAGCTAGGCGTCGCCAATTCGCTGATCCATCGGTGGGGGACGTAAGCCATGCTGGGCCGCCTGCGGATGATGCTCGAACTGGTTCGCTTCAGCCATACGCTCTTTGCGCTCCCGTTCGCCCTGCTGGCGGCCGTGATGGCCTGGACCGCGTCGGCCCGGCAGGGCGAGGCGAGTCGGCTTTAGCTGGCGGCAACTGCTGGGCATCGTGCTGTGCATGGTCACCGCCCGCAGTGCGGCCATGGCGTTCAATCGGGTGGCCGACCGGCGATTCGACGCCGACAATCCGCGCACCGCGGGGCGGCACATCCCGGCCGGGCTGCTCAGCGCCCGCAGCGTGGCGGCGTTTGCCCTGCTGAACGGCGCGGCGTTCGTCGCGTCGACCGTGCTGTTCTGGCCGAACCGCTTGCCGCTCTATTTGTCGCTGCCGGTATTGTTGTTCCTGCTTGGGCTATAGTCTGACCAAGCGCTTCACGGCGCTGGCGCACTTCTGGCTTGGAGCGGCGCTGATGCTGGCGCCGATTTCGGCCTGGATCGCCATCCGCGGCCAGCAGGTCGGCTGCCGATCCGGCCGACTTGCTGCCGGCGCTGGTGCTGGGCGGGGCCGTGCTGTTGTGGGTGGCCGGATTCGACATCATCTACGCCTGCCAGGACGTGCAGTTCGACGTCGGCTCGGGCCTGCGCAGCGTACCGGCCCGGCTCGGCGTGGTGCGGGCACTGCACTTGGCAGCCGCTCTGCCATCTGGGCATGATCGTGCTGCTCGTGCTGTTGCCCTTCGCGTTTCCCTACCTGGGCCGGATTTACGGTTGTGGAGTGGCGGCCGTGGCCGGGCTGTTGTGTTACGAACATTGGCTCGTTCGGCCCGACGACTTGACGCGGGTCAACGTCGCCTTCTTCAACGTCAATTCCGTGGTCAGCATCGGGCTGTTTGTGGTCGGCTCGATCGATTTGCTAATTTAACCGCTTGGCCAAACCCGAATTTCGAGGATCTGGAAATCCAATCGATGATTCGCGCTGCCGAACCGACAATCGATTCGATCCGCCACAAGGTCGAGGCCGGCGAGCGCCTGTCGTTCGACGAGGGCCTGTTTCTGTATCGCCCCGACGTGCCGCTGGGCGAGGTGGGCGAACTGGCCAACCTGGTCCGCCAGCGGAAGAACGGCAACTTCGCCTACTACAACATCAACACGCACCTCAATCCGACCAACGTCTGCGTCTATCGCTGCGTGTTCTGCGCCTTCCGCAGCGACCTGCGCAGCCCCAAGGGCTATTTGATGACCGACGAGCAGATCCTGGCTCGCGGGCAGGAGGCGGTCGATTGCGGCGCCACCGAGATGCACATCGTCGGCGGCCTGCATCACCAGATGAAATATGAGTGGTACGTGAACCTGGTGCGCATCCTGCACGAGGCGTATCCCCGGCTGCACCTCAAAGCCTGGACCGCGGTCGAAATCGATTGGTTCACGCGGATGACCGGCCGCTCGATCGGCTCGATCCTGGAAGAGATGGTCGCCGCCGGGCTGGGCAGCTTGCCGGGGGGCGGGGCCGAAATCTTTCATCCCGAGGTGCGCGACAAAATCTGCGAGCACAAAGCCGATGCCGGCCGCTGGGCCGACATCCATCGCACGGCCCATCGGCTGGGCCTGCGCTCCAACGCCACGATGCTCTACGGCCATCTGGAAAACGCCTTTCATCGCGTCGATCATCTGGTGCGGCTGCGCGAACTGCAGGACGAGACCGCGCGGCTTTCAGACGTTCATCCCGCTGGCGTTTCATCCCGACAACACGGGCTTGAGCCACATCACCAAGCCGTCGGGCATCATGGATCTGCGGACCATGGCCGTCAGCCGGCTGATGCTCGACAACTTCGACCACCTCAAGGCGTATTGGATCATGCTCGGCATCGGCACCGCGCAGACCGCCCTGGCCTACGGCGCCGACGACCTGGACGGCACCGTGCGCCACGAGCTGATCTATCACGACGCCGGCGCCAAAACGCCCGAGATCCTGTCGGTCGATGAGATCTGCCGCTTGATCGTCGAGGCCGGCCGCGAGCCGGTGGAGCGCGACACGCTTTACCGCCGGGTGGTTCGCCAGGGAAACGTCTGGCGCGAGGGGGAGAAGATTAGCGTTGGTTAGAACGCCGCCTGCCGTCTGACTGAGCTCTGTTCATCTGCTCTTTATCTGCGTTCATCTGCCCTCGTACATCTGCGTGTATCTGCGGTCCTCCATGAAGGCTCCGGCTCGAGAACGACGAAGCCGTCCCATCACAGGACGATTCCTTCGCGCTTGAAAGGGAATCTTCAGAACTACCGCAGATGAACGCGGATGAACGCAGATCTGAGAGGGCATTCGATCATGAGAGCACTGTCCAGCTGAGCGCCGACTGCGATCCGCGGGCCTCAAATCGACTGGCCGGCTTCGTGGCGGCGAAAGTCGGTCGGCGATTCGCCGGTATGCTGCAGAAAGACGCGGCTGAAATACGAGGGGCTGGAAAAGCCCAGCTTGCCGCTGATCTGCTCGACCGTCAACGATCGGTCGCACAACAGCCGTTTGGCCTGCCAGATCTTCAGTTGGTTGTGATAGGCGATGATGCCGCAGCCGAAGGCTTCGTGGAAGACTTGCTTGGCCTTGGAAGGACTCATCGAAAGCTCGTGGGCGACCGCCTTGATTCCGAGCCGGTCGTTCACCCGGGCCAGCAGCATGCGACGAATTCGCTGTGCCGCATCCGCCGGTGCATCGGCCTGTTTGGACCGCGGCTCCAGCCGAGAGCGGATTTGCCCCATCAAGGTCAACAAAATGCCGGTGGTGGCAATGGTCTCGCAGGACTGCTCGGAAGTCAGGTAGTCGGCCGCCTGCCAGAAAGTCTGCTGTAGCTCGCGGTCCGAGGTCACCGAAAAGCGATGCAAATTCGTGGGCATTTTGCACAACTGGCGGCAGAATTCCGCCACGCCGGAACCGACCGGCCAGTGCCCCGGATTGTCGGCATCGATCAACAGTCCCAGGGCGGCCCCCGTCTGTCGGCCCGGATTGGACCAGTGGTGCCGCACCAGCGGGCCAATCAAATAAAAGACTCCCGCGTCCATTTCGAGCGGGCCCTCGGCCGTGCTCATGACCAACGGTCCCTGCAAACAACCGTGCAGGGCCCAGCAAGGGTGCGCGTGCCAGGGCGTGACCGCGCCGGGCGGAAAGTGCCCCGAGGCAAAGCGAAAAAAAGGGCGCGGCGTCGGGCGCAAATACGCCAGGTAACTTTGGTCGGAGTATTTTTCGTCCGTCGCGTAGTGAGTGTTCAGACTCACGCGCGACCGCGACTTGCCAACAGCCACGGCTCAGCTTCCGTCTACGCGCTTGCGGTGTCTTGGATGCCCTTTCAGAATAGACTGGTTCCACGAACGCCGACAAGCCAAGGTCCGCCCGCCGGGCCGATTATGTCCGAAAAGGACAGGTTTTTGCCCGCACTTGAATGGCCCTGGCGCGATCCGGCCGATTAGATTCGAGGCAGTGCGGCAGCGGCGCCGGCAGGCGGCTGGCTGGGCACCAGGGGTACCCTTCGTTCCTCCGCCGAGAGATCAAACCGCCATGAGCATTGCCGAATCTCGACTGGCGCCCTTCGAAACGCTGGGCTTTACGCATGGCATTCGCGTGGCCGGTCCGGCCGACGTGCTTCGCTATCGAAGGCGATTCGACGAGGTCGAGGCCCGCGTCGGGCGGGCCCAATGTCAGACGGGTTTGTTCGATGCGCACTTCGAGCTGCCGTTTGTCTGGCAGTTGGCGACCAACCCGTTGATCCTGGATTGCGTCGAGGCCGTGATCGGCCCGAACATCTTGTTGATGGGGAGCCACTTCTTTTGCAAGTACGGTCCCTCCGAGTCATTCGTGGCCTGGCACCAGGACGTGGCCTATTGGGGGTTGAAGCCCGCCGCGGCCGTGTCGGCCTGGTATGCGGTGGACGACAGCGATGCGGACAACGGCTGCATGCAGGTCATTCCCGGCTCGCACCGCCAGGGAATCCGCGCGCACGGCAAATCCGCCGCTGCCGGCTCGAATCTGCTCAGCATCAACCAGCAAGTGCCCGTCACGAGCGAGGAGTTGGAAAGCGCTTTCGATCTGGAATTGAAGGCGGGCGAGATATCGCTGCACGACGGGCTGACCATCCACGGCAGCCCGCCCAATCTCTCATCGCGCCGCCGCTGCGGATTGGCCCTGATCTATCTGCCGACCCACGTGAAACAGGTGGGCGAAAATTCTTTGGGCACCCGTTGGTCCGCGCTGCTGGTGCGCGGCGAAAATCGCGAGGGCCACTTCGAGACCCCGCCTTATCCCTCTCCGCTCGGGCACGCTCTGCCGCTGCGGCCGTAGCGGCGTGTCAAGGATAAATCCGCGCCGTTCGCAGGGCCGGGAGAAGGGGGACAGGCACATTTTGCTCCCAGGGCACCGCAAAATGAGCCAGTCCCCAACGGTTTCGGCGCGAAGGTTAAGCCCAGGGGCGGCGTCCCCTGGGATTGACCGCTGGGGAACCCTTCTGCCGTTGCCCACGTAGTGGCGGCGAATCGCCCCTGGCCGAATCGGCATAGGCCGCGCCCCCGATCGCGCCAGGTCGTTTTTGGCTTATTTGAACAGCTTTTAAGCTTGAGTTGCCTGGAAACCGGCCAAAGAGTCTAGCTATCCTTGAGGTTATGTTCATTTCTTGCGCGCCCGTCCGGCGTTGAGATGCTGTTTTTCCTGTGCCGCGCCGCGGCCAAAAAAAGCGCGTATGGACGGGCAGTCGATCGGGAGCGGCCCGGGCGAAGTCAGACCGTCGCATAGGTTCCGCGGTGGCGTTTTTCCTGTTGTAACATTCGGTTTCTTCTTTCTTGAGGAGTGCTAATGATGTCACGTCAAATTTTTGTAGCGAGTGCGGGCGCCATGTGCCTGGCTTTGTCGGCTTTTTCGCTGGTGGCCAATTCGGCTGTGGTGACCACGGTCAATGTCGATTTCGGCGCTAGCACCGACCCCTCAGTCACCTACAACGGGCCTGGGGTCGCTCCCGACCTGGTGACGAACACGTATTGGAACGGAATCGTCGCCAGCGGGTCGCAATCGGCGCCGCTCGTGGCGTCCGACGGCAGCACGCCGACGGCGGTCACGGTAACCGTGAACAACTATGGTATCTACGACACGGGTTTCGGGTATTACGCGGAAAATCTCGTCAGGGATTATGTGTATGACATAAACTCGAACTATTTGGAAACGCCGCCGACGGGCGTTTCCCCCGTGACATTTTCGATCAACCATCTGACGCCGGGGGGCCTCTACGATCTGTATGTCTACTCGCAGAACGGCTATTTCACCAGCACGCAGGACAACTTCACGGTCAACGGCGTGACACTGCCGATCACCAACACCATCGCGGACAACCTTGGCTTTGTGTTGGGTGGCAACTATCTCCTGTTTTCCAATGTGGTGGCGACCGGCGGCACGATCTCCGGCGACTTTGTGAACACGGAGCTTGGCAATTTCGGGGTGTTCAATGGCTTCCAGATCGTTAACGTCGTCCCGGAGCCGGCGAGTTTCGTCCTGTTTGCCTTCGGCATCGCGGGCTTGGTGGGCATCCGCCGTCATTGCCGCCGAAAGCTTGGCGTCAATGCGATCGATGGCGCTAAGGCCGAGTAGTTGTGCGCGCAGAAGCTTTTGACGACAAGCTCGCGGGCAGGCGGGCCAACGGCCTCGGCCCTAGACCTAGAGCGGCATGTGTGCAAGATTGCTTTCGCTCGAAGCCGTTCACTCGACTCGGACCAGCTGTGTCACAACCGCATTCACGCGGATTTACGCTGATCGAACTTTTGGTCGTGATCGCGATCATCGGCATCCTCGTCGGCCTGCTGCTGCCGGCCGTGCAGGCGGCCCGCGAGGCCGCGCGGCGCATGCAATGTGCCAGCAATCTCAAACAACTGGCTCTGGCGTTGCACAGTTATCACACGGCGCAGCGCACTTTTCCGCCGGCCGCTAGTTTTCCTGCCGGCGAAATCTACCAGACCTCGGTCAATTTCGGTCCGAACTGGGTGATCCTCGTGCTCCCCTATCTCGAGGAGCAGCAGCTCTACAAATCTTTCGACCTCACGAAGCCGATTTCGGACCCCGCCAATCGAACCTGGCGCGGTACGACGATCAATGAAATGCTCTGCCCCAGCGATCCCAACAACGGCCTGAACTATGCCGGCGCCACGGGAGAGGGGGACAACTGGGCCCGCGGAAACTACGCCGCCAACGGCGGCGGGGGCGACCTGGGCACTATCTACAGCAATGTCGGCGTCTGGTCGGCCACGTCGCCGGGCTGGAGCGACGGGCGGCTGGGGGGCGTCATGGGACCCAACCTGTCCTTCGGGATCAAGAGCATCAGCGACGGCACCACCAAAACCATCCTGCTGGCCGAAATTCGTAGCGGCGTCAATGAGCAGGATCCTCGCGGCACCTGGGCCCTGGGGACCGCCGGCGGTAGCGCGCTTTACTGTTACGGCTCGATCAGCGACGACAACGGGCCCAACGCCGCCAACGATTACTCCGACAACATTAAGGGATGCGACTACCTACGCGACACATCGCCGGGCACCGCCGCGCTATTGTCGGCGGGGATGTCCTGCGCCGCGACGCTGACGAATGACTCCGCCACCAGCCGTAGTTGCCATGCCGGCGGAGTGCAGATTGCGCTCTGCGACGGCAGCGTCAGGTTTATCGGCGACTACATCGAAATCGTCGGTCCGGTGTCCGACTGGCCCTGGCCGACCGAGTCGGTCTGGGATCGACTGATATTGAGCCGCGACGGGCTGCTGGTGGATTGGGCCCAATTGGATTTTTAAGCGATCGAATCGACGGGGCACGGGCAATCGGTTACGCAGAAGCTTCGACGGTGCCTATGAGCGAGCGGTCAGAGCCGATCAGCGGTCTTGCACGCAGGGTCCTGTGGTTGGTCATTTTGGTTCTGGTTGCGACGAGTGTCGGCTGCGGTGCGCGCGAGCCGTTCGACTACGTGAAAGTCTCCGGCACGGTGACCTACGATGACGGATCGCTCATTCCCGGCGAGCGCCTGGTCGTGACGTTTCTGCCGCAAATGAAAGCCCCCAATGCCACGACCTATCCCCGTCCGGGTATTGCCGAAGTCGACGTCAACACCGGCAAGTTCGAGTGCGTCACCAGTCACAAATACGGCGACGGCGTGGTGCCCGGCGAGCACAAAATACTCGTCGAATCGATCGGCTCGATCGAAAGATCGCTGCTTGCGTCCGGCGCGGTTCCTGCGGAATACCGGTCCGCCGACAAGACTCCGCTGCGGGTCGACGCGCGCGATTCCCCGTTTCATTTTGCGATCCGCAAGCCATCCGACTAGCTGCGCCCGCCTGGCTGTTTGTTGAAAGTCCCGTGGCCCGGCCTTCCAGGCCGTGAAAATCCGCTGGAGATTCACCTGGGCAAGATGCCCAGGCCACTCAACGGGCTACCCAGGCCGGACCGACGGTCGTAGCCAAAGTTCGAGGGAAACGCCGGCCGCGATCCTTGGCCGATGTCGAGATGGGCTCGGATTCGCGTGATTTCGACGTTCCGATCGCAAAGCATTTTCCGGTCAGTCTTTCGGATTCCTTGGCGATCAGGCTGCGAACTGCTAAGGCGTGCCTTGGCCGGGAGCCGATTTCATTCTATGATTGGGGTGCACTCCTGAATTGAAACCCGCCGATTTCGGCAGCCTTTGATTTTTTCCCGAGGTATTTCACGATGGCCAAACAGGGCCCTCGCAAGAAGCTCCCTAAAGAGCTCGCGGTCATCAACGCCGACAATTGCACCGGCTGCGAATCGTGTCTGGAAGTTTGCCCGGTCGACTGCATCATCAAGATCCAGCAGTACGACCATCTGCAAAACTTGCAGAGTTGGTGCCAGATCGATCTGGAGCGTTGCGTCGGCTGCGAGGTCTGTGTGCACATTCCGCAGAAGAAGACCAACCCCTACGAGCTCACCGTCTGTCCCTGGGACGCCATCGAGATGGTGCCGACCGAAGAGGTGGCCCAGGCCGTGGCCGTGATCGGCGGTCCGCCGGCCTACATCGAAGCCAACTGGGATCGCCTGGTCGGCACGGCCCAGCATCTGGCCGAGCTCAAGGCGTCGACCGGCTGACTGCCGCAGCTAGGAACCGCGCGGGGCTGAGTTTCCGCTGGACCGGTTGCCGCCGCGATTCTTGAGCTGCTCTCGCGCTGCTTGATAGAGCCGGGCCTTGCGCGCGGCCACGAGCTGTTCGACGTCGGCCCGACTCCAGCCAAGTTGCTCGGCGGCTTGCGCGCAACACCGCCGCCTCGGCCGGCTCGACCCGCCCATCGGCCAGGGCCATGTCGGCCATCGCGGCCAGCCACCGCCGCCCCTCCTGCTGGCTCTCGGGCTGCGGCGTCGCCAGTTGGCCGCGCTGCGCTGCCTGGATCATCGTTTCCAAACGGGCCGGCGCGACACCGCGGCGAGCGGCCGCCCGCTCCAACGCCCGGCGTTCCGGGGCGCTGAGCACCTGGTCGGCCAGCGCCATGTCGATCGCCCAAGCCAGCAGCTCGCCGGACCGGGGGATTTCCTGCCCAGCGGCCGGGCTAGCTGGGGCATCAGTCGCCAGTCCGGCCGGGCCGTCGGCTTGCACCGCGGGCATCGCGGTCTGCGTGTCGAGCCGCTCGACCATCGCCGCGGCTTCATCTCCGGGAATCGGGAGCAGGCCGCTCAGGACCCAATCGCGCGAGCCGTCGTTGAGCACGGCGCCGCAGAACTCGCAGTCGCCGGCCGTCAGGTCCCCTTCCGGCGCGCCGCAACCGGGACAATGCGACGAGGTGACGCTGGTTTCGGCATCCGACTTGACTCCGGCTTTGCGATCGAGCACGTAGAGCGTGCGAAACAGGGCATAGTCGCCGGCCGGCTGGGGCATTTTGCCCGGCCGGGCCACGAACATCCGCCCGGCCCAGCGCACTTCGACCAGTGCCCGATCGAACGGTTCGCCGGGCACCAGGCCGAGCGTTTCGACCGAGCCCACCGCTACGTCGCCCCAGTAGCGCCGCAGGGCCTTGTCGGTTCCCCAGCGCTGCGGATAGCCGTCGCAAAATTCGGGGAGCGCCATTTTCAACAGCGGCCTGGTGTCGCCCAATCGATCGGCCATCGCCTGGCGCCAGAAAATGACGCTCGTGCGGTCCTCCAGATGCTCGACGTTGAAGCCCGGATCGCACTGGCCGCAGAACTGGCTGACGCCGGGCGGATCGGCCGGTTCGTCGTCGTTCCACTCGGCGCTCTGCGTGATTTCGACCAGCACCCAATCGAAGTTTCCGCTGCGCAGCAGGCTGTCGCAGGACGGGCAGCGGGCCGACTCATTGAGCTCGATCTGGGCGCCGCAATTGGGACACTGCCCCTCGACCAGCCCCGGCCGATCGCCCGTGAGTACGCCCTGCCGGCGCAGAAAGGTCCAATACTCGACAAACTCGTTGCTTTCGGTTCCCTCGGCCAGCCGCTTGCCGGTATCGAGGCTGACGCGATAGTCGTCGGCCTTGGCGCGAATGGCCACGGTCAGCAGATCGAAGATCGAGTCGCCGGCAACCTGCGCCAGCCGCACCTCGCGGACGTCGAGCTGATCGACCTGATTGCGGTAATTGAAATCGCGCTGCTCGGCGATTTGCAGCGAGAAGCGCTCGTAGATTCCGTCCGAGACGAACGGCCGCACGGGCGCCAGGTTCTGGGCGCTCCAGGCCTGCTGCAATTTCAGAAATGCCTGCGCGGCGCGGTTGCAAAATCCGGCCTCGTCGAAGGCCGCGTCGCCGCTTTGCAAGTGAGCGAGCGCGTCGGCACGGCGCTGCTCGGCCAATTGGCCGCCGGCGCGGCGAATGACGCTCGTGCGGTACGTGTCGCCTCCCTGCTGCGAGGCCTTGACGAATACATAGATCGCCAGCGCGATCAACGGCAGCGCGATGTACGGATAGTGGATGCAGAACTGGATAAAAAAATAAACCAGCGGACCGATGTCCGCTCCGCCGCCTTCGCCCCCTTGATGATATCCGCCGGAGTTCGAGTTGCCGCTGCCATGGTAGCCTTGTCCGCCGCCGGCCCGGGCGAAGGCGTCGGTTGCAGTGGCCACGGCGATCGCCAAGGCGGCCAGGAGCGCAAGCGCCGGCGGGCCGATCCCATTTCGGCGGCAGGGCAGGGGAGAACCGATGTTCGCCATGCGGCTTATTTTAGTTTGCGGTCCTCTGCCCGACAGCGCCAGGGCTGGTACCAGCCGTGAGTATTCGACAGTTCGGGGGGCCCGAAATTCTGCCAGATGGCGCGTTGAAAGAGACAGCGAATAGACGCGAATCAACGCGGAATTGGCGAAGCGCCAAGAAATCCTCCGCGTCTCGGCGTCTCGGCGTGAGGCATCGTCGTTCCGAATTTTCACTCCGGCGTCCGGATTTCTTGTCATCCCCCGTATCCCCAGTCATCCCCGTATCCCCTTTCTCTTCGTCCGGCAGTGCGCGTTGTTTTCGGTTTCCTCCGACGTCCCTACTCGATCCGCTCTTCCAACTCGTGAATGCCCAGTGCCGGATGACTTTCGGCCAAAGAGTCGAGGCATTCGCGGAGATACTCGATGCTTTCTTCGGCCAACGCTTCGACGCCGGGCGCGTAGTCGAACACTTCGACCGAGACCCAGCCTCGGTAATCAATTCGTCCCAGGGCGTCCAAAATTGGCCGAAAATCCAGCTCGCCAAAGCCGGGCCCCTGCCCATTGGGATCGTTGACGTGGAAATGCACCAGTTGCGAACGATAACGGTCGATCAGCTCGGGAATCGGGAGTCGGCTCGCTGGACATGGCCCGGCAATCCAGATGCAGCCGGCACTGCGCCGAACCGATGCGCTCGATCAGGTCGACCGCTTCGGCCGTGCTGCTGAGGAAATCGGTATCCTCGGGCCTCAAGGGCTCGACGGCCAGCGTGGTGCCGGTCTCTTCCAGCACCGGCAAACAGGCCGTGAGCACTTCCGCCGCGTAATCGTGCGCCTTGCTGTGGACTGACGCCCGGCAGCAGATTGCGCTGCTGCGGCGAGCCGAGCACCAGCACCCAGCCGCCCAAGTCGCGGCACAGCCGGGCCAGCTCGCCCAGATATTCGGCGGTGCGGCGCCGCGTGGCCGGATCGGGACTGGTGAGGTGCAACCCTTCGGTCTTGGCCAGCAGCCAGTGCAGGCCGACCACCTCCAGACCCGCGTCTTCGGCCAGCCGCCGGATGTCGGCCCGTTGGCTGGGCGAGATTCGGCGGATGTCGCTGCCGAGCGTAAACGGTGCGAACTCGATGCCCGTGTAACCGCACTCGGCAGCCACAGCGAAGCGCCTTCTCCAAGGGCCAATCGACGAACGTTTCATTGCAGATGGCGAATTTCATGCGGTGCCTGTGAGGGATCGGATGAAGTCAGGTAAGCGTCAGTCAGGTTACGCAGCCGTTGCCGCTGCCGCAAGGCGGCGCAACTCGAATAGATCGGTTTGAAGAAGGAGATAGGGAGATACGACGGGATACGGGGGATGATGAGGAAGGATGAAGGCGGAAGGATGAAGGATTAAAAACGAGGAACGAAAAACGAGGGACCGAACTGTAAATGATCTTTGAGCGGGAGGAAATGGTTGATGTTGACCTTCCCCACGTTTTGTGGGCGCTCCAGCGAGATAGCATAATGCTATCGAAAGGAGCTGCCGATGGGACGCAGGACTTATTCTCGAGAGTTCAAGATTTCTGCCGTGGGACTTGTTCAGCAGCAGGGCTACACCGTAGTCCAGGCCGCCAGGAGCCTGGGCGTCGATCCGAGTTCGCTGCGCGGTTGGCTCAAGCAGTATCCGGTCGAAGGCGCTGCCACGCCCGACGGCGCGGAGCCGTCCAGGCCGAACTGCGGCGGCTGCGTGAGGAGAACAAGCGGCTCACCATGGAGCGCGAGATTTTAAAAAAAGCGACGGCCTTCTTCGCCAAGGAGTCGCCATGAGGTATCAGTTCATTCAAGATCATCGGCAGGTCTGGCCATTGAAGATCCAGTGCGAGGTGCTCGATGTCAGCCGTAGCGGCTACTATGCCTGGCGGCGGCGGCCACCTAGCCCTAGGGCCCTGCGCCGCGCCGAACTGACCGATCGCATCCGCCAGATCCATGCTCGGCCGCACCACGCCAACTACGGCGCACCCGCGTGCATCGCGAACTGCTGGCCGAGGGCCTGCCCTGCAATCGCAAGACCGTCGAGAAGCTGATGTGCCAAGCCGGCCTGCGGGCTAAAACCTGCCGGCGGTATCGCGTTTCGACCACCGATTCCCGGCATGATCTGCCGATCGCTCCCAATCGACTGAACCGGCAGTTCCGCGACGGCACGGCACCAGGTCTGGCCGATGGATATCACCTACGTTCCGACCGATGAAGGCTGGCTGTACCTGGCCCTGGTCGAAGACCTGTACTCGCGCAAGATCGTCGGCTGGTCGATGTCGGATAAGATCGACAGCGAGCTGGTCGTCGGGGCCATGAACATGGCGCTGGCACGCGAACAACCGCAGGCCGGACTGCTCGCTCACTCGGACCGCGGGGTGCAGTACGCCAGCGATCGCTTCCGGCACCGCTTGTCGCAGGCTGGGCTCGTGCCTAGCATGAGTCGCAAGGCCAACTGCTGGGACAACGCGCCGGCCGAATCGCTGATCGCCACAATCAAGAAGGAACTCGTGCATCAGCAGTCGTACCGCACGCGCGACGAGGCCCGACGCTCACTGTTCGAATACATCGAGGTGTTCTATAATCGCCAGCAACGCCACTCGGCGCTGGATTACCAAACACCCGACGCCGTGCACAACGCACCGCAGCCGGCAACAGAGAAGAGGGTAGAGGGGGCTCGGGGGAGAGGGGCCTCGTCTCCCCCGAAACCAAAACAACACCGCGGCGCAGCCGCTCCACTAACAGCCAACCAACCCTAACCAGCGCCCACTTTCCGTGGGGAAGGCCATGTCCCGAAGGATATCGTTCGCGCGGGTGCATGCGAGGACTATGCTCTCGAAGGACGCGCCAACGCAAACTGCGACGTCGCCACAGGTCAATACTCTAGGGCCGGAACCCGGCCCGACGCCGAGGCGGTTTTTTCATGGCCTTCTTGAGTTGGGAGCCCATTGTCGCGATGCTCGTGCTGCTCGCGGCATCCGCGGCGGAAACCCAGGAGCAGGCGCCCGTCAGTTCGACGCCCGCAGCGGCGGAAGCTTCGCCCGAAGAAGACTCGGCGGCGGAAGCAAATGCGCGAGACAAGGCTACGAATGCCCCCCTGCGGATGCTCGGAGCTCCCGAATCGGACGCCGCTGGGCCCGATGCGGACGGACGCGCGCCGGATCATGACAACGGCGACATTCCTGCTCGAATGACCACGGAAGACCTATACGAGCGCGTAAAAGCAAACTCCGACTCGGAATGGGCCATCGGGACGTTTTTATTAGTTCTGCTGGTTGTGCAAATTCCACAAACAGGCTTCTCGCTGCTGGAACGAGGCCACGCGAGCGACCAACTGGCCGGCTCGACGTGGGAACGGAACATCTCAATCGTTCCGCTCGCGGCGTTGGCATTCTGGGTGTACGGCTTCGCGATTGGTTGGGGAAACTGGTGGAATGGCCCGGTGCCGCCGGGTTATGTTGCCGCGCTGGGACCGGGTTTGACATGCCTCAATGGGGGCATTGGCATCGGCCCGACAGTGGATGCTGCGGGCGACCCTACGGGCGGTTATACCTGGGGCCTGCTGGGCACCAAGGGCTTTTTCCTGCGCGGTGTTCACGATGCCAGCGTGTTCTCGCTGTTCACGATGATGCTACCATTCTTGATCACGGCACTGACAATTCCGGGCGGAGCCATGGCCCAACGCTGGAACCTGAAGAGCGTGTTCTTCTATCCGCTGTGGGCGACGCTGGCTTACTGCCTCTACGGAAACTGGGTTTGGGGCGGCGGCTGGTTGGCGCAGGCGGGCGTCAATTGGAGTCTGGGGCATGGCGCCGTCGACTTCGCAGGCTCCGCAGTCGTACATGCCATGGGCGGAATGATCGCGCTGGCCGGTTGC
Organism: uncultured Planctomycetaceae bacterium; assembly: GCA_963793635.1. GTDB lineage: Bacteria > Planctomycetota > Planctomycetia > Pirellulales > PALSA-1355 > CAWCAX01. The sequence goes on along the minus strand of CAWCAX010000002.1, from coordinate 543,800 downwards.
ATCGCGATCGGGCCGCGCGACCAACAAAGTCGGCAGTCCGCACCTCAGACAGTCCCGGTGCGAAAAGCTGCTGCCCTAATTTTAGGCACGTTCCTCCTGGCAATCTGCTGGGCCGGGTGGGATCTGCGGGAGGCGCTGACCCAAACCGCTTTCCTTGCCGGCGTGGCCGGTGCGATCGGCGCACTATGCACATCGATGCTGATTCGACGCAAGTTGACGCCAACGGCGGTCTGCCAGGGCCTCTTGGCGGGCATCGTTGCCAGCAGCGCGTCCTGCGTATTTATCGATCGCCTGGCCGCCGCCACGATCGGGGCCGTGGCGGGTGTGCTCGCTGTCCTGAGTCTTCGCTATTGGGAGCGGCTGGGAATCGATGACGTCACGGGAGCAATTTCCGTCAACGGCGTCGGCGGCCTGTGGGGATTGATTGCCGTGGGCCTGTTCGCCAACGGCCAATACGGCCCAGGTTGGAACGGCTTGGAGCGCAACGAATGGGTCCAAAGGGCCGGGTCCGACGGCGTGCGTGGGCTACTTTACGGCGATGCTTCGCAACTTTGGGCGCAGTTGCTTGCCGCGGCTGTAGTGATTGTCTTCGGCTTCGGCATTGCCTACACCTCATTCCGAATCAGCGACCGTTTTATCAGCCTGCGCATCGTGCCGTTGGCAGCGCTCGAACGCGCTGCCGACACCGCCTGACCGTCGCGCCGCGAACGGCAGTCAATGAATTTCAAATCGCCGATGTAGCGTCTTTCATCCTTTCCGTCCATCCCCCGTATCCCGTCGTATCCCCTTATCCCCTTCTTAAAAACCGCCGCACTGCGCGAGTCCATCAAAATTCGAACACCCGCTGCACCGCCGGGCGGCCGTACTCCGCGCCGCCGGTCAGGATGTGCAGGTTGGCGAGCGGACGGGTTTCGCCAAGGCCATGCGTGTGTCCGCAAAGAACCGTAAGCTGCCGGTCGGGATGCAGAGACATGATTTCGAGAATCGCGTCCCCCACGGCTTTGCAGGTGAAGTGCGGCGCCCAGTCGTCGTCGGAGATTTTGCCTTCGTACAAGCAGGCCTCGCGCACGGGCGGCACGTGCGTCAACAGCACCACGTGAGGGAACCGCTCGAGCGCGGCTGGCAGCGTCCTGCGGAAATGCGCGGCCGCCTCGTCGCCGAGTTTTTCCAGCACTTGCCGTCGGTCGGCCTTGCTGAAGTTCGACAGTTCCGCGATGAGCTGAAAGTCGTGCAAGAAGATCGGCGAACCGCGCGTAGTCCCCCAACCGGGCGTCGGCCCAGCCGTCGTGGCCGATCAGTCCCGTGCCGGGCGCCAGCTCGAAGGAGGCGGCGATCGACAGATAATGCAATCGCGGCCGGCTCTGCACAACTGCCGCATCGACTCGCGGACCTCGCGGATCGAACCGTAATAGAAATCGTGATTGCCGAGCACGAAATAAATGTCGATTTCCAAAGCGTCGTCGAGGCGCGCCAGATAGTCGGCCACGTCGTGGCTCTCGGCGATGTCGCCGCTGATCAGCAGGCCATCCAACCGGAGACCGGCCAGCTCGACCAGAAATGCCTCGACTTGCCGGGGGGGCAAAAAATTGAGATGGATGTCTGTAATCCAGGCGAGCGGTCTCATGGAATCCTGACTTTCGGCGGGCCAACGCGGGGATATAATGCGAGTTTTCGCGGTGCGTCCGGTTTTTGCGCAGAAGGAGCACGTTTTGTTCGTCGGGCCGGTATTTACGCGCGAGGTAGTGATCGTACCTCGCCGGACCAGACTTTACATTACCCGAACCGCGTACGTTTGTACGCTACTGGTGTTGATGTGTACGGCCTGGCTGATTCTGGCCGGCACGCAGGTGGTGCAGGGGGTGGGCGAGATGGCCCGCTTCGGCGCCTTGCTGTTCCAACTGTTGGCCCTGGTGCAATTGCTGTTGGCGGTTTCGTTTTCGGCGCTGTTTGCCGCCAGCGGCGTGGCACAGGAGAAAGATCGCCGCACGTTGATCCTGCTACTGCTGACGAATCTGACCAACAGCGAACTGGTGCTGGGAAAGCTGCTGGCCGGTTTGCTCAGCGTGTTGGTGCTGATGACCGCATCTCTGCCGCTGTTCATGCTGACGGCGCTGTTTGGCGGCGTGGCGTTCGAGCAGATTGGCCGCACGTTCGCGGTCACGCTGGCCAGCGCACTGGTCTGCGGCAGTGTCGGCTCGACGCTCGCGCTGTGGCGCGACAGCACCTATCAAACCCTGGCGCTGACGGTGCTGGTCCTGGTGGCCTGGATCGCGGCCGGCGAGGCGCTGGCCCGCGGCGTGGCGGGGCCCGGCTGGTGGGGCGTGCTCGACGCACCTCTGGGCCGCCGGGCATCAGCCCTTGGCAAGCCATCCAGATTGCCACGCATCCGATCGTGGCCGCCGATCCGAGCCGCGGCTCCCTGGGCACGGGCGTCAACCTGTTCTTGGTCGTGGCGGCTGCCGCTACGGTGCTGATCAACGGGATTTCCATTCTGCTGGTGCGAGTTTGGAATCCTTCGCGCGAAGCCCGGCCCGGGCCGGCAGGAGACTCTGACTCGCGAAAGCATCTGGGGCGCCGAGTACGACCTGGCGACCGCGGGCGCCGGGGAGCCCGGCGTCGACCACCCATCCGTCGGCACCCCAGTCGTCGGCGAGCGGGCAGCCCGTCGGTGCATGCCGCGCCGGGCAAGACCCGCCAGGTGTGGGACAATCCGGTGCTGTGGCGCGAAATGCGCACCTGGGCTTACGGCCGCAAGGTGCTGATCGTACACCTGGCCTATTTGGCGCTGGTTGTTCTGGCTACGCTGGCGCTGATCAGCATGGCGCATTCGCCGGCGGGCATCACCCGGCTTTCCGCCTCGCTTGACGCTCGTTCCGGTGTTCATCTTGAGCCTGCTGCTGGTCAACGCCCAGGCGGTCACCGCCGTCACCAGCGAGCGCGACCGCGGCGCTCTCGACTTGCTGCTGGTCACCGACCTGAGCGCCAAAGAATTCGTGTTCGGCAAGCTGGGCGGCACGCTGTACAACGCCAAGGAAATGGTCCTGCTGCCGATGCTGCTCTGCGGCTATCTGTGGTCGGTGCGCGCCCTGTCGGGCGAAAATCTGCTCTACGTCGAACTCGGCCTGGTGGTGATGAACCTGTTCGTGGCGATGCTCGGCTTGCACTCGGGCATGAGCTACGACAACAGCCGCAGCGCGATTGGTGTTTCGCTGGGAACGCTGTTTTTTCTGTTCATCGGCATCGCCACCTGCATGCGGATGATGATCGCCTTTAGCGGCTCGTTCCACACGCAATTGCAGCCCTTTCTGGCCTTCATGGGGGGTGGCTCGCTGGCGCTGTACCTGTCGCTGGGCGCACGAAATCCGTCGCAGGCGCTGCTGGTTACGGCGCTGACTTGCCCGGCGGCCACGTTCTACGCCATCACCAGCTTCCTGCTCGGCCACACGCTGGGACCGCTGCTGGTCGTGGTGGCCACCTACGGATTCGCGGTGATGGCGATGCTGCAACCGGCGCTGTTCGAATTCGACGTCGCCACCGGCCGCACCACCAGCGCCGACGAGTAGAAGAAAAGGGGACATTCTACTTTTACAAGAAACCAGGATGTCCCCCTTTCCGTCCCAGGATGTCCCCCTTTCCGTCCCTTTCCGTCAGAATTGGGCGATCATTCGACCTTCGGCTTTGCGCCCTTCGCCCGGCGGCTGGCCACTTCGGCCGCGGTCTGCTGAATTTTGTACAAGTGCTGATCGGTGCGAAGGTAAATGGCCTTGTCGGAGAAGGCCGGCGAGGCCAGTGCCCGTCCGTCCAACTGGTTGGTGCCCAGCAATTGGAACTCGCGCCCGGCGGCGAGTACGCTGGTCGTGGCGTCTTCGTTGACCAGGTACAAGCGCCCGTCGGCGGCGACCGGCGACGCCGAGAACTCGCCCGGCAGCCGCTGGTGCCAATGTTCCTGGCCGCTGCGACCATCGACGCAAGTCATCGCGCCCTGATCGCTGATCATGAAAATGTCGCTTCCCAGCAACAGCGGCGAGGAGGTCAACGGGATCGATCGATGCAGGCGCCCGACGACGTGGCTATTCGTGACGTCCCCTTTGCCGTCGACGCGCAGGGCATAGAGACTGGGAGTCCAGTATCCGGTGCAGAAATAGACCAGGCCGTCGGAGTAGACCGGCCGGGGGACGGTCGATTCTCCCTCGAAACGGCAGCGCCAGATCTCGGCGCCCGATTGCGGATTGTAGGCCACCACCGCGCCGCCGCCGACCGACACGACTTGCTGCGTCGAGCCGGAGCGGATCAGCAGCGGGGTCGAGTAGGCCGATTCGCCCGCTCGTTTTTGCTTCCAGCGGACTTTGCCGGTCGCCTTGTCCAAAGCCACCACGTACTGCTGATCAGCCCCGTCGCAGGCGATGATCAGCAGGTCTTTCCACAGCACGGGCGAGCCGCCCGGACCGTGGCGATGATCGTAAGCTAGCTCGGTCTTCCAGAGGATTTTCCCTGCCGAATTCAATGCGGCCGTGCCATGCGCACCGAAGTGGACATAGACGCGATCGGCCTCTAGAACCGGAGTCGGCGAAGCGTGGCCGTTCTTTTGCGCGACGCGACCCAAGTCCGGTTTGTGGAACACTTCGACATCGTGCACGATCGCGCCCGATTCGCGGTCGATCGCGATCGCCCGCAGCGAACCTCGCTGTTCGATCGCCGAAGTCAGCCAGACCAGCTTTCCGCCGACCACCGGCGACGACCAGCCCAAGCCAGGGACAGGCGTCTTCCAGGCGATATTTTCGCGTTTCGCTCCAAACGGTCGGCAGCCCCGATTCGGCCGAGTGGCCTTGCCCATCCGGACCGCGAAACTGAGGCCAATCTTCGCCCCGCGCCGCGCGGGCGCAGAGGGTCAGCCCAAGCAGTAAGGCGACGACTTTGGGCATCGGTGCGGTCCTTTGGCGCGATCGGAGGATGGCGGCATGGCTTTAGCTCCCGACGATCAGCTTGGGCAGCCGCCGGCGCAGCAGGTCGACGCCGGGCGGGGTGACGCGCGTGCCGATCAGATTGACCTGCCGAAGATTCGGCATCGAACGCAAGTAGCCCAGCGCATCGTCGCTGATTTCGGTTTCGGCCAGGTCGATCTGGATCAGGCTGGGCATGCGCGCGATCACGGCCAAGGCACGCTCGTCGATCCGCGTGCCGCGGAGGCTGAGGTAACTGAGTGTCGGAATTGCGGCCAGGTGCCCCAGCCCGTCCTCGTTGATTTCGGTGCCGTCGAGCATCAGCACGGCCAGCCGCGGGCAGGCGCAGAATATTCCAACCCGGCGTTGGTGATCGGCAGGTTCGACAAATCGAGCACGGCGAGCTGTTCCATCTGGGCCATGTAGACCAGACCGGCGTCGGTCACCAGGGTGTCGCCGACATAGAGCACCTTCAGATGCGACAGTTCGCGAAGCTGCACCAGTCCTTCGTCACCCAGCCGGGTGTAGTTGAGCCACAGTTCCTCCAGCGCCGCGAGATCGCGAATTTCGGACATGCCCGCATCGGTAATTTTGTTCCAGCTCAGGTGGAGTCCCTTGAGATGGGGATGCTCGGCCAGATGGGCCAGGCCGGCATCGGTGACTTTGGCGTCGAACAAATAGAGCTGTTCCAGATGCTTGAGCGGACCGAGCCGGGCCAGGCCCTCGTCGCTGGTATTGCGTCCAGGAGAGGTTCAGATACTTCAAGGATGTCAGGGGTTCCAGATGGGCCAATCCGGCGGCCGTGACGCGCGTGTCTTGCAGCGCCAGGCCCTGGAGATTGCTGAGCCCGGCCAGGTGCACCAAGCCGGCATCGGTGATGCGCGTCTGCCCGAGCTTCAACACCTCAAGCTGCGTCAGCCCGGCGAGCTGCGTCAGACCGGCATCGGTGACTTGAGACAGGCCGAGATCCAGCCAGCGCAGATCGGCAATGTGTCGCAGCTTTTCCAGCCCGGCGTCGCCGCCGGTCCAGGCGACGATGTGAAACGGCTCGCCCCGGGCCCCTTTTTCGACGTCGATCTTGCGCTCCGCTACGTCCGAGCAGCTTAATGGCCTCGCGAGTTTGATCGCGATTGGCGTTTGCACCGATCCAAGACAGGAGCGGCGGAGCATTGCCGGCTGCCGGTTCGTCGGCCGGCAGCCGTGCCGGCGCTGCGCAGCAGGCCACGATGGCACTGCATGCCAGCAGCGAGCAGGGCGGTCGGACGATTCTACGGAGATTTTTTGCCAGCCAATGTTGCATCAGGCATCAAGGCCGCGCGGGACTAGGCGAAGCACGCCCGCCGGGCTTTTTTAGTGGACGGTGCTGTCTTGGGACCAGAAATCCAACGCGGTCCGGCGAACCGGTTTGTGGCGGGGTTTCCACCAGTGCGAAAGCACGGGCGGAGCGCCAAGGGTCGTTTTCGAGGGTTGCTGCCGATCCAGGCTGTCGTGCGGTTCCGCCGCGCTGTCGTTTGCGGTCGTGCGCCCCGCCGCTTTGCCGTTTCCCGAGACCGGATCATTGGCGCCGGAGAGATCCCAGCCGCCGGTCAAGGTTTGCTTGGCGCGAGCGATCAGTCCGCCGCCGGACGAATTCGAGCTGATTGCCGCCGGGTCCGCCGCGAGCAAATTGCCGCCCAGGCACACCGCCGCGAGCAGGACAGCGGCACAGCGCGGCGGACATCCGCAGCCATCGAGCAGCCAGGTGAACATTCGCACGGGCGAAGAATCTCCACGCAATGGGAATGATCGGATGCGGCATTCGACCGCGTTGGGCCGAGAGGCGGCCGCCAAAGGCGTGGAAGTGTCGCAAAAACGCCGGGCCGGGTCTAGACGAAATGCCTTATCCACCGATCCGGCCCGATTTGCCCGCTAGACCAAAATGGGGACCTCTTCCTACCATGAAGGGCTCCGGCCACCGGTGCGCCCGCCGGACGGACCGCAGACCGCCGGCGCCAAGGGCTAGCAACGGATGCCGACGAATTGCTCCCCTCTCGCGGCGGCGGTCGTGGCACACCTGGCAGCAGCGATTCCGGAGCTTACGACCAGCGCGGGACAATCGTACTGAGTGGCCGAGATTGCCGGCTGGATCGATCCCTTGTTGAGACAAACCCATGCGTGAACCGGGCCCCGAGTCTGAGGCGGTCATCCTGCAGGAGCTGTTGGGCTATTTGAACTTCTCGTCCGGCGCCAGCGACCCGCAATTTCTCGCCAATCTCGACCGGCTGTATCGCCGCATCGAAGCAGATGGCCCGCAGCAGGCCGACACCTGGCAGCGGGTCCGCGACGAGCTCCAAGGCCGCTTGGACGAGCTGGCCGGCACGTCGGCCGCATTTCGGGATAGCGAACAGGCGCGGGCGGTCATCGCTCTGGTGTTCGATCACTTTTCGCCGGCCTACCGCGAGTTTCATCGCGACCTGCTGCCGCGACAGTCGGACGCTGCGCTGTGGCGGCCGTTTTTCCTGGGCCGGGTGTGCGAAGCCGTCTTGCGGCAGGGGGCGCCTTGGGACGACGCGGATCGGGTCATTTCGCAAGCGCGATCCGAAGTCGACGATTTTCTCGGCCACCGGCCCGTTGCCGTGCTGCGCAGCGCTCAGCGCATCGAGCCCTACGCGCACGAGTGGGTCCGTCCGCTGCCGCTCTATATTCGTAGCGTGGGCGTGGCCACGGGCCGTTACGAGCGATTGCTCGAGCCAGACGCTCGATATTTTGCGGGCGACCGATGCGGCCATCAAACGCGAAGCCTGGTTCGATCTCGACCTGCTCGACGAGCTGGCCGTCGATCCGCGCGAGTACGATTTCGATCATCCGGTCAACAAGCGTCCGAACTATCATTTTGGCCAGTGGGATCCGCACCACATCGACCATCAAGGCCGCTACCGCCGGTTCGTGCTGCAACAGGTCACGCTCGATGCGCTGCTGGCCCGCGTCGAGGAATCGCGGCGAATTTCCGGCGGACGAGCTGTTGTTCGAGGCGGCCGGGGTTTTGGCCGGCACGATTCTGATGGCCTCGGCCACGAGCGGCAGCGGACCCGAGACGCACCCCTCGACGACCACGCTGGGCGTGCTCGTGCCGCAGATCGCCGCCAATCGCGACGCCTACTATCAACAACTGCTCGCACGCATCCCGGGTGCGCATGGCGAGCGATTGCGGGCCGAAGCCGACAACGCGCCATCAACCGCTGGCCGGCGCCCGGCAGCACTTGAATCATTTTCTGGCCCGGCGGCGCGCGGCGCAGCTGGAACACGTGCATCTGGCGATCCTGTTTTCGGAAATGGGCTATCCCGAGGCGGCGGTTCGTCAGACCGATGTCGTGCCGACCGCCTCGGCCCGCATCCGCTGCCAGATTCAATGTCGCATTACCGGGCGGCCGGCTGGCGATCGAACGAGGCAACTTGCCCTCGGCCGCGCAAATGGTCACGGAAGCCGTCGAACTGGTGCATCGCGGGATCGAGTGCGGAGCGCTGGTCGATCCCTGGAACATTCTGGGTTTTCAGGGCCAATTCAGCCTGTTTCCGGCCCCCGAGAACAGCGTCCCCGATCATCGCGTGGATCAGTTGATCGAGTTGTTGGAACAGATTGTTTCGCTCGAAGCTCAACTCTGGCGCGAGGCGGCCGCTCACAATCAGACCGATCTGGCGGCCAGCGTGGCGCGGCAAATGGCGGAGCTGGCTCGCTGGTGGGATCAGTTTGCCGCCACGACGGTCGAGGGAGTGGAGGCTTTCTCCGGCGCGAGGCGTTCGAATCGGCCCGCAGCGTGGCCCAGGCTCTGGCGGCCTGGCACCAGGCCGGCGCGGCGGCGGCCGACGTGGCCTTTTGGCAAAAGCGTGTGGAGTACTTCAATTCGCCCAAGGCCTATGCGCTGGTGGTCGATGCCCTGCTGGAGAAGCAAGATTTCATTGCCGCCATGGCGCTGTTGATGCAATGGCTAAGCCAGGCCGACCGGCTGCCGCTGCAGCAAGGCGAATACTCGTTCCACCTTTTGTCACGCCGCTGGCTGGCGGAAGTCTGCGCCCTGGCTAAGGACGCCTCGCCGGCCAGCGCTCGACGGGCGGCAGTCGCTGGTGCGCAAATTCTTCGACTATCTGGAGGCCAACGCCGAAGACTTTGGCCAGGTGCCCGAGCTGGAATTGGACCTGGCCGGCCGGACCCCGAAGCGCAAAGCGGAGCCGGACGAACCCCAGGACGAACCGGTCGAGGAGGACGACGAACAAGAACTCTTCGAGGCGGCCTACGACGAGATGGTCTATGTCGACAGTACGGCCGACGGAGTCGAGAGCGACATGCTCGAATCCGAAGCCGGCGGTAGCCGGAAAACCGAGTACGAATTGGAGCTCGAGGCCCGCCGGCTGCGGGACCGCCTGGCGCTGGTCGGCACGGTCAGTCATCTGTGGCGCACGGCGGCGCTGGAATGCGGTGCCCGAGGGACTAACCCTCCCCACGCCGAATCCCTGCTGACCGACGATTTGCTCGGCCGCTGGCTCGATCAAGCCGATGCCAACTATGCCCGGTTGCTCGAACTGCTCTCGACCATCGATCAGCAGCCGGTCCGGGCCGCCTCGGCCAGCCGCGAGGCACTGATCGAGTACGACCGCCGGCGGAGCATCAAAGAGGCGCTGCTCGACACCGCCATCGCTACCGCGGTCGAGACCGCCGACGCCCGGCAGATGCTCCGCAACGTACAGGGGCCCAGCGGCCGGCAGGCCGACGGCGAGGCGGTCGACGCGGTATCTCGCGCCGTCCTGGCCGGCGACGCGGCCGAAGCCCGGCGTCGCTGGGAGGCCTTTCTGGCGGAAGTCGAAAAGCAGCCGCTGTTGTATGTCGCACTCAGCCGCGGAGGCGATCCGCGAAAAATCGTGGCCGCTCGCAGTTTGCAACAGACGCTTCGCGACCTGGTCGGCTGTTTGCCGCGGCTGGGACTGCTGCGCGAGGCCTGCCAGATTCTGGAAACCGCGCGGATGATGGAGAACAATCGCAGTTTCTCGGCCGGCTCGGTCAGCGAGTTCGATCGGCTGTTCGAGGCCGGCTACAAGTCGCTGGTCGAGAGCATCGTCAGCGTTTCGGGCGATTGGCCGGTGCCCGAGGACGAGCGCGATCGGGGCCACGACTTGGCCGACGCCGCGCTGGTCGACGCTCTCGAGGAGCTGACCGAGTCGCTGCTCAAACAGTGGCTGGCCCATAGCCGCACGCTGCGGCTCTCGGTGCTCGAAAAAATCGGCGACGAGAAAACCTGGAAGGCGCTGGTCGCCTTCATCGAGCGCTACGGCCGCGATCTGCTGACGCAACGGTTCTTGAATTTCGGCAACTTGCGGGCGATCTTGCACCAAGGCGTCGAAGATCTGGCTGGATCGCCTGCAGGAAGACCCTGCGGCGGCCGACGAGCTGTTATTGCTTCGGGATTTGAACGGGCCCTTGAACCGGGCCGACGCGGTCAAACACTTGACGATCCTGTTCGAGGCGATCGTCGAGAACTATGCCGAATACCGCGACTACAATAGCACGACCACGCAATCGGATCGCGGCGACCTGCTGTACACGCTGCTCGACTTCTTGCGACTCCGCGTGCAGTACGACCGCATCGCCTGGCACCTGCGGCCCGTTGTCCTGGCTCACGAGATCCTGGTTCGCCGCGGACGGATGAACGCCGCCGAGATGTGGCGCCGAGCCATGGCCGAGCGGACCGCCGAGGTGGCCGACGCCCTGGCGGGCCGGCTGACCGAACTGCGCACCAAGTATGGCATGCGGTTGCCCACGGTCGACGATCGATTGGCCGAACGCTTCGTACGACCGCTGGCGATCGACCGCGTCCGGGCTCTGGTGGCGCCGGCGGTCGACGATGTGCGGCAGAGGCGTCCTAGCGAGGCGTTTTCCCGGTTGGAACTGGAGACCGAAGAGCTGACGCAGGAGCCGACCGGCGTCGGGCTGGACGTGCCCGGCTGGTTGCACGCGCTGGAAAGCGAAGTCCGCCAGGCCCGCCGTGGCAGGATGGCGCGTGCCGACGCCGAGGTTTGGCCGGTCGAGCAACAGCCGCTCTCACCGGCCGAGATTTCCGACCAACTCAGCGGTTGGGAGCGCGAGCCGCTATAGCTGGCTGCGTCACAATGTCGCGCCGTGGCTCGCGCCGGTCAATGGGCGGTCGTCGCAGGAAATGCCGAGCCGGGCGCTGAGGCCAGCGGGCGGACGGGAGCCAGCAGCTTTTTGTACGCCTGTTCGTCACCGCGCACCACCAGCACGTACAAGAGGCCGCCCGATTGCCAGGCCCCAATGGCCAAACCCGCTGTGGTCGATTGCGGTGTACGAGGGGCCGACGACGGCAACTCCGGCCGCACGGCTTTGACCACGAACAACACGGCGGCTGCCCGCGGGCCTTGGCCCAGCTCGTAGACGACACCGCTCTGGGCTACGGTTTTGGCAACCCATTGCCAACCGCGCACGGCGCCCCCGATGCCGCCGGGCACCGAAAAGCCCTTGGGACTCTTCGCGGCCGGCAGCCATCCATCGCCGAGGTGCTCATACCAGCCGACAGCCTTCTCCGTTACGGCGAGCTGTGTTGCGTCGCCGTGCCGACTCAGCCGCAGCAAGCCCGCGGCCAGTAGCAAGCCGGCGGCCAGACATGAGCCGGCCGCGATCCAGCGGCGCCGAGTCCAGCGGCGGTGGGAGACGACCTCGATCGACCCGACATCGGCCAACCCAGGCGCTGCGGCCGCCATCGCGGCGGCGGCGCCCTGGCATTCGGCGGCGGGAGATTCGGCCAAAGGGGATTGCTGGGCAGCGCCAGACGAGTCAGAATTCGGCCAGCCAGATCCGCCGGGACTGGGACCTCATGCATGGCCGAGGCGACTTGCGTGTCCATCTGCTGTACGGCCGCGTATGCGGCGCGGACGCTCGGGTCGTGGGCCAGCGACGCGGCTAAACGCGCCATCTCCGGTTGTTCGACGTCGCGGCTTCCCGGACGGCAAGCGTCGATCGCCTCGATCAGCTTAGGATCCAACATGCAACTGGCCCCCGTTCTTATCTATGCGCCCCGTTCTCGGTCGATTCCTGTTCTCGGTCTAACCTATTCCCATTCCGCGCCGCTTGCCCCCTCAGCGGGCAGCCAGCGGACGCTTGCCCTGCTGGGGCGGCCCAGACTTCTGGGTCGCCGGCGCCGGCTCGCCGGGCACGCGTAAGCGGCGGCGCAAATGCGCCTTGGCCCGCGACAACCGACTCATGACCGTGCCGATGGGCAGCGCTAACAACGCGGCGATCTCGCGGTACGAATGCTCCTCGAAGTAAAACAACGTCACGACCAATTTGAACTCGTCGGGCAATTCGTCAAGTGCCCGCTGCAATTCCTCACTGTCCAGCGGCCCGGCGCCCGTCTGCCCAGCGCCCGTCTGCCCAGCGCCCGTCTGCCCAGCGCCCGTCTGCCCAGTGCCCGTCGGCCCGGCGATCGAGTCGATATCCAAATCCAAGCTCGCCGCCGACAGCGGCGTGGGCTTGCGAAAGCCCTTCAAGTAGCAATTTCGTAAAACCGTAAAAAGCCATCCCCGCAAACTTTCCTCTGCCCGCACCTGTGCGAGCTTTTGCTGGGCGATGAGAAACGTTTGTTGGGTCAGATCCTCCGCATCCGGCACGGAGCCGGTCAGGCGGAAGGCATAGCGGTAGAGCACCTCGTGGTGGTCGCCGACCAGCCTGGCGAGATCCGGCTTTGGCGCAGTGTCAGCCACGAGAAGTCCTGCCGCTTTCTAAAGAGCCCGCCACGGCTGGAATTATTCCAACCTTACAGAAAAGTATACTCCTCGGGGCATCAAACCCCAACCTTTGGGACACTGGCGGCAGGAGAACTGCAAAGTCGGATGTAGACTCCGATCGCCGATAGCATCGCCAAACGGGGACGAGTCGGCGATCGGAGTCTACCCAGGCGGCACCTCCCCAAACGCGACTTTGCAGTTCTCCTGACACTGGCGGCGAGGGCGCCGGCACCAGCGCAATCGGAAGGTCCTGCGGCCAAAAACGTCGGTTTTTCGAGCGCTGGGAATAATTGGCCGGCTCGGGGCATCTACTCTCTAGGCGGGAGTGGGCGGTTTTCCCCTCCGCAAGATATTCAACTCCAGGAGGATCCACCGATGCGCAAATTGTTTGGTCTATTGGCCTGCCTAAGCCTCACCGTAGCTTTCGCGGGCTGCGAAAATCCGCAACAGAAGAAAATCGACAAGGCGGCATCGGAAGACAAGGCCGCCATCAACGAAGCCGAGAAGATGGATGACAAGGAGATCGGTTACGAGGCCAAGGAAGAAAAGGCCGAAGTCAACGCTGCCGCCAAAGACCTGAAAGCCGACGTCGACGCCGAGGCCAAGGAAGAGAAGGAAGCCGCCGAATAATCTCCGCCGAATAGCATGCGGGCCTGACCCGGCATTTCGACAGGTGAGACCGGACCTGTGCTCGACCAGCAAGGCGTCGATGCGGATCGCGGGCTCAGTGACTGCTGTGTGACGATTTGCAAGGCCCGCGGCGGAGCGCCGCGGGCCTTTTGCAATGGTGTGCGCGGTTGCCGCCACAAGGCGTTCAGCGCTTCGGCCGCGGCAGTCGTCCCCCCCGCCCCTTGCGGTGCCGGCGGCCCCCCTCGGCGTCGCGGCTGCCGCGGGCGGCCACCTCGGCCACCGGCTCGCCGACCGCTGCCCGCATTTTCTGGATCCGGTCGCGCAGCGCCGCCGCCCGCTCGAACTCCAGGCCTTCGGCCGCGGCCAGCATTTCGGCTTCCAGCTCGGCCAGATACTCCTCGGTGATGTACTGGGTCTCGTCGTTGCGGCCCGACCGCCGCGTTGGCCTGGGCATGCGCCGCGGCTTCGGACTCGATTCCCGCCCGAATCCCTTTGCGGATCGTCTCGGGCGTGATGCCGTGCTCGCGCGTTGTAGGCTTCCTGGATCGCCCGGCGGCGATTGGTTTCTTCGATGGCGCGCTGCATCGAATCGGTCATCTTGATCGGCATACAGCACGACCTTGGCGTTGACGTTGCGGGCCGCCCGGCCGATGGTCTGCATCAGCGACGTTTCGCTGCGCAAAAAACCTTCCTTGTCGGCGTCGAGAATGGCGACCAGCGAGACCTCGGGCAGGTCGAGCCCTTCGCGCAGCAGGTTCACGCCGACCAGCGCCTCGAACTGTCCCTGCCGCAAGTCGCGCAGCAGTTCCACACGCTCGAAGGCGTCGAGCTCGCTGTGCAGCCATTTGCAAGCCACGCCTTGCTCGCAGAGGTAGAACGACAGATCTTCGGCCAGCCGCTTGGTGAGCGCCGTCACCAGCACCCGCTCGCCCACGGCGGCCCGCTCGCGGATCTGCTCCAGCAGGTGCGGCACCTGGCCGCGGGCCGGGCAGATCTCGATCACCGGGTCCAACAGGCCGGTCGGGCGGATCACCTGTTCGACGAACTTCGCCGCCCGTCTGTCCCAATTCGTAGGGGCCCGGCGTGGCCGAAACGAAGATCACCTGGTTGATCTTCTGCTCCCATTCGTCGAACTTGAGCGGGCGGTTGTCGAGCGCGCTGGGCAGGCGAAAGCCGTGCTCGACCAGCGTCACCTTGCGGCTTTGATCGCCGGCGAACATCGCCGCGCACCTGCGGCACCGTGGCGTGCGATTCGTCGACGAACAGCAGGTAGTCGTCCGGGAAAAAGTTGAACAGCGTCTGCGGGGTCGAACCCGGTGGACGCCCGCTCAAGGGCCGGCTGTAGTTCTCGATGCCCGGGCAGAAGCCGACCTCGAGCATCATCTCGATGTCGAACCGCGTGCGGGCGTTGAGCCGTTGGGCCTCCAGCAGCTTGCCCTGCGAGCGGAGCACTTCGAGCCGCTCTTCCAGCTCTTGCTTGATCGCGTCGATCGCGGCCGCGATCCGTTCCTCGGGCATGACGAAGTGCTTGGCCGGATAGACGAACAGCTCCTGCTCTTGCCGGATGACTTCGCCGCTGGTGGGATTGATGATCGAGAGCTGCTCGACTTCGTCGCCCCACAGCTCGATCCGCAAGGCGTACTCTTCGTACGACGGCCAAAGCTCGACGCAGTCGCCGCGGACGCGGAACTTGCCGCGCGAGAATTCGATGTCGTTCCGCTCGTACTGCACGTCGACCAGCTTCATCAGCAATTCGTCGCGGTCGACGGTCTGGCCCGCGCCGCAGGGCGATCATCATCGCCTTGTAGTCGTCCGGCGAGCCCAAGCCGTAGATGCACGACACGCTGGCCACGACGATCACGTCGCGGCGGCTGACCAGCGCGCTGGTGGCGGCCAGGCGCAGGCGATCGATCTCCTGATTGATCGAGGCGTCTTTTTCGATGTAGATGTCGCGCTGCGGGATGTAGGCCTCGGGCTGGTAATAGTCGTAGTAGCTGACGAAGTAGTGGACCGCGTTGTGGGGAAAGAACTCCTTGAATTCGCGAGTAGAGCTGGGCCGCCAGGGTCTTGTTGTGCGACAGGACCAGCGTCGGCCGCTGCACGGCCTGGATCACGTTGGCCATCGTGAACGTCTTGCCCGAGCCGGTCACGCCCATCAGCACCTGTTGCTTGCGGTCCGCGCGCAGGCCGTCGAGCAGGGCGGCGATCGCCTGGGGCTGATCGCCGGCCGGCTGAAACGGACTTTGCAGGTCGAAATACATGGCAGGGCAGGGGGGACTGGTGTCGGATCTCGGGAAGTCAGCGGGGCCGACCTCCGTGTACGCCGCGGCTCTCAGGCGGCATGACTGGCACGATCAGCATCCTGAAGCATAGGCAAATGGCCGGCGGCCGGCTAGGCGGGCGGCTTGCGGACCGGCGGTGCGCACGGTCGCTACTCCGCGGCCACGTTGCTCGTGTCGGCCATCGGCAGCAGATAAGGCCGCAGCCGATCGAGCGTGCGGGGGCCAATGCCCCGGACGCGTCGCAAATCCTCGTGATCGGCGAACGGACCTTGCGTGCGGCGGACTTCGACAATCCGCCGGGCCAGCGTTTCGCCCACGCCCGGCAACTCCGCCAGCTCGGGCCAGTCGGCCTGATTGATGTCCACCGCAAACCGGGCCGTTTGCTGCGGCGCGCGGTCCAGCTCGATCAAACGTCCCTGGATGCCGCCGTGCGAAAGCCAGTAGCCGGCCAGCGACACCAAGGCCGCCAACGTCAGCACCGCCACCGCAAGCTGATCCATGCGGCGCAGCATCCAGCCGGGCCGCCGGCTGGGATTCGGTGAGGAGTCGCTGGACATTGGGCTGGCCGCCTGGTTCCAGAGCGGGAATCACCCCAGTATTATGAACCGGCCGAGCGGCGGCGGCAAAGCATTTCGACCACAACCTTCGAGGCAGCAGGCTCGCGACGCCGATGCGTGATTTCCAACAAATCGAGTGGGATGCAACCACCGTGGAAGATTGCCGGCAGTTGGTCCGCCTGGCCGTGCGCGAGGATCTGGAGCGGCTGCACGATTGGACGACCGTCGCGCTGGTCGACCCCGATGCTCGCGGCGCAGGCCGCGGTCGCGGCCCGAGGGCCGGGCGTGATCTGTGGACTGCGCGCCGCCGAGATCGTGCTGGCCGAAATGGACCCCCGGGCCATCTGGTATCCGGCGGTCGAAGATGGGGCCGCGGTGGCTGCCAATGCCACTGTGGCATCGATCAGCGGGCCGGCGCGCACACTGCTGACCGCCGAGCGGACACTGTTGAACTTCATCGGCCATCTTTCGGGCGTGAGCACCCTGGCCCGACGGTACGTCGACGCGGTGGCGGGCACCGGGGCGCGAATTTACGACACCCGCAAGACCACGCCCGGCTGGCGGCGGTTGGAAAAATACGCCGTGCGATGCGGAGGCGCTCACAATCATCGCGCCGGATTGTTCGACGCGGTTTTGATCAAAGACAATCATTTGGCCTGGGGCGCAAGCGGCCAGCGGCCGACCCGATTCTCGCCGGCCCAAGCCGTGCGTCGCGTGCGCGACTTTCTGGCGCAAGGAAATCAGGGCGATCTGCGCGCCGCGATGCCGCTGGAAGTGGAAGTCGATACTCTGGCGCAGCTCGACGAGGTGCTGCCCGAGGGCCCCGACATCGTGCTCTTGGACAATATGTCGCTGCACGATCTGGCCGCAGCCGTCGAGCGGCGTGGCCGCGTCGCTCCGCAGGTGGAACTGGAAGCTTCCGGCGGCGTGAACTTGTCGACGGTGCGCACCATCGCCGAAACCGGCGTCGAGCGGATCAGCGTCGGCGCGTTGACGCACTCGGCGGTGTGGTTCGACGTGGGACTGGATTGGGGCGGTTAGGCGCACGGCCCGTTCGGCCCGGCCTGCTCGGTTGGCATCCGAAGCGGCCTGATCGAGCTAGTTCACGCCGATCGTGCCGTCGGTCAGGACGTTGTCGATGCAGCGCACCAGTTCCCGCGGACTGAACGGCTTGGGAAGCACTGCCAGGACGCCGCATTGCTCGGCCAGTTCCAGATGCGCCGCTTCGAAGCCTTTGGCGGTGAGCATCAGGATCGGCAGATCCTGGGTGGCGGGACTCTCGCGCACGCGGCGGCTGAGTTCGAGCCCGTCCATGCGCGGCATTTGCAGATCGGTGACCAGGATGTCCGGCCGCTCGAGCTGAATGGCTTCCCAAGCGGCCTGGCCGTCGATGGCGGTGGAGACATCGTAGCCGGCGCGGCTGAGCTTGATCTCGGCCGCCCGCAGGATGTGCGTCTCGTCGTCGCAGAGCAGAACCTTCTTGCGCATCAAAAGCCTCCGGCCGGGCCAGGCGTTAATTTATCCTGCCCAGCGATGGGCAAAGTGACTGTAAATACGCTTCCTTGTCCCAACACGCTTTCGACCGTGAGCCGGCCGCGATGCAGATCTTCGATGATGTGCTTCGCCAACGGCAGACCCAGGCCGGTTCCGGCCGCCATGTCTTTGTCTTTTTGGACGCGGTAAAACTTCTCGAACACGCGGACGCAGTCGTCCGGGCAGAGCCCGACGCCGGTGTCCTGGACGTCGAATTGCGCTTCGCCGCCGACCAGCCGGCTGCGGAGCACGACCCGGCCGCCGGCCGGCGTGTACTTGATGGCATTGCTGAGCAGATGGACCGCGGCTTGCACGATCATGTCCGGATCGGCGAGCAC
The DNA here is from genome assembly GCA_963793635.1 of uncultured Planctomycetaceae bacterium. Lineage (GTDB taxonomy): Bacteria > Planctomycetota > Planctomycetia > Pirellulales > PALSA-1355 > CAWCAX01. The sequence goes on along the minus strand of CAWCAX010000002.1, from coordinate 525,750 downwards.
CGTCAGCGGCATCGGGGTCATCTCGTTTACAATGACCGTCCGTTTTTTGGAGGCGGCGGGGGACACCGCAAGCAAGGCTTCGGTCAGCAAATCGGTGAGCGAGCAGTGTTGCTTGTTGACGCTGACCACGCCGGCCTCGATTCGAGCCAGCTTGAGCAAATTGTCGACCAGCCGTTGCAAACGATTGGTCTGGCTGCTGATCACCGCCAGAAACTCATCCTGAGTTTCGACGTCGTCCGCATCGCCGTCGGCCAACAGCTCCACGTACGCTTTGATTCCGGCCAAGGGCGTTTTCATCTCGTGGCTGACGGCCGACACGAATTCGGCGTTTCGCCGTTGGATCGCCTTCTGCTCGCTGATATCGCGCAGCACCGCCACCGCTCCTTGGGTTGACCGGTCTGCGGCGGAATCAGCCGCGGCCCAACCCGTTAACGGACGAGCCGTGGCATTGAACCAATGAACTTGCCCCGCGTCGTCCGCAATTTCGACATCCTGGGACCTTTGCTCCGAAGTGTTGCACGTCCTGGCATCGGCGAGCAATTCGACCAGCTTCTCGCAACGGAGCAGGTCGGCAAGCGCCCGCTCCTGGGTCGAGGGGCTCGCTATTTCGAACAGACGCTCGGCGCTGGCGTTGGCCAAGAGCAGTTCGCCCTCGTTGTCCACCGCAATGACCGGTTCCGACAATCCACTCAGGATCCCTTTGAACCGCTCGATCTGGAGGTCTTTGTCGCGCCCGCGTAGCTCCGCGGCGGCCAGCATTTGTTCCAGCCGGGCAACGCGGCCACGGCACCAACCATAGCCGCAGATCGCCAACAGAAGGGCCAGGCCCGAGAACGTTGCCAGCGACGGCCCGGCGGCCCCAAGCAGCCCTGTGCCGGCTGGCCAACCGATCGCCAGCGCGGCTGCCAGAATAAGTCCGGCCAGCGCCAGGCAACGATTCCAATTACCGGACTGCATTGGGTGCCACATGATCGGAAGAATGAAGGCGGAAGGATGAAGGATGAATTCAAGAGGGCCAGAAAGAAATCTCTCCAGGAGTTCCCGCCCGCCGCCCCTCGAGTTTTCAGCGCCGCTTGCCGAGGCAAACGGTATATAGAAACTTAGGTTGCCAAGTGCGAGAGTCAACGCGCGGACGCGCCGGTGGTAACGGTTGAACGTGCGAACGCAGGCCATTCTGGGGCGGGCCGGCGCCGTCGCGGGCTCTACCAGTCCGTGGAATACCCTCGTGGCGTTTTTCAACCTCGCCATGCTCAGGGCAAAGCCCCTCGCGGCTCGCAAAATAAAGAATTGCGTCCGTTATTTTGGCATCGCATCCCTGCGATGACGCAGGCCTGTTGAATATGTCAACAGGCTGCTACTTCTTCAGCCAAGGCGGTTGTTGCGGCAGATAGCCGTAGAATTCTTCGAGCAGCGCCTGCTGATATTCGCCGGCAAAACGGCCCGAGAAGAAACGTTCGATGCCTTCCTCGTAAAACCGGCGCCAACTCGCCTCTTCGGCGCCGGGGTTGATCGGCAGGAAAAGCGCGCCGTTGGCCTCGGCAGCCTGATAATCGCCCAGCGCATCGCCGATCATCAAGGCCTGCCCGCGCGGATAGTTGCGGGCGCCGGAGAGCAACTCTTTCTTGGTCCCCAACTCCTGGCCGCAAATTGCGGCCACAAATCTCGTTAAATCGTGTTCTTCCCATTCGCGCTCGAGCGCTTCGTTCGGCGTGGCCGAGACGACAAACACATCGGCCCGGCCGGCCAGCCTTTCCAAAGATTCCCGCACCATGGGGAACGGCGGCACGCCGCTGACGATGCGGCCGATCGTTTCGTTCACCGCCTGCGACCAGGCCAGCGCCTGCGCCAGGTCGGCGTCGCCACTGGCTCCGACCGCCGCCTGGAGTGTGCTGTTGGCCAACCGCGGCTCACGGGCGATCCACGCCGCCAACCCCGTGGGAATTCGAATCGCGACCCCGCGGGCCTGCACCTCCGGCCGGTCTTGCAACCAGCGCAGCGTTTCGATCAATCCGGGAAAGCGATTGACCCCGCGGCTGCGGGAATAAAGGTTGACGAACTCGGCCACTTCGCGGGCGTATTTGCTGACGCCTTGCAGACCGTAGTGCTCGATGATGTGTGGGATGAAGCACTCTTTGTGCTTCAGTTCCATCGTGTCGAAGGCACAGCCGTCCGAATCGACTCCGACCAGGAACGCATGCCGCCGCGGAATCTCGAACATGTTGCCAGCTCGCTGTCAAACTTGGCCCTCGACAGGCATAGCGCTACGCCTCAAGCGGAATCGTAGCAGCGGCGATCTCGACAGGCAACGCGCGGGGGCCGTGCAGGCGGCGCCGCGGGTCGGCTCTGCGATTAGGCCGCGCGGCGGCCGAAGTTGGCTCGCGGCGGCAGGCTCACGAGCTTGCGCATGACCATCGATACCACGTGATCCAAGGCGGTGACAGCCACCTGCTCGTGCAGACGGGCACTCGCCTCGGGATATCCACGCAGCACGACTTTCGCTTGCCGCTCGATCGTCTGCCGAGCCCGGGCGCGGGTATAACCGCGTGCTTCAGCAGGGGGTAGCGTGGGGGCCCGGTCGCAAACCAACGTCCACACCGCGTCATGGCTGCGGACGGCCAGCTCGGCCGACAAATCGGCCAGCAATCGGGCGTTCCGCCCGGACGAGAAAATGCTAAACGGTCCCATCCTTGGTCCTCGCTTTCTGTGGCCGCCGCGCCGCATGCTGGAATGGCTGGCAATCGGGTGCGATGCGGCAAGTCAGCCTCGCTCTCTCAGCATCGATTCGCGGCGTCACGAATCTTCAGTCGACTCGATCCGACCGCTTCAGTCGTATGTCAGCGGCATTTTCGACCGGACTGACCAATCGCCCCTGATTGCGACGCGGGTTCGCCGTGGCGCGCTTGGCCACTGTGGGCTGGGGACTCTGCGAGGCCCGCACGAACCGGCGGTTGCTAAGTCCGCGAAATTTTGTCACGGCTCGAACCAGTGGCCCGCAGGGCTTGTCTAAGTTGCGTAAACCCTGCTTAGCGGAGAGTTTGCTGGCCTTGACCGTCCGGAATCGATTTCCTAAGTTACGGGCTCGACCAGGGCGCCGTCGCCAAGTGGCTAAGGCAGTGGATTGCAAATCCACCACCGTGAGTTCGACTCTCACCGGCGCCTCTGCCACAAAACCCCGAGAATTGCCGCTTCGAGTCGGGCATTCCGGGGTTTTTTCGTGCGCCTTGCGCAGAATTCCAGGAGCGTCAAAGGGCCCCTGATCGTCAAAGTCGGACCGGAGGTGAGCCAAAACAGGGCTACCTTCCGGCCATAAACTTCCGAGCCTGGGGAATATCGTCACCGCAGAACGTATCGTAGTGGTAAGGCGGCAGGATGGCCCTGCCCGAGCTCATATCCATTTAGGGGATCAGGTCAATGAAGAAGTTTGCAATGTTGGCCGTGCTTTTGTGTCTGACCGCACTGACGGTTGGCTGCGAAAAGCCCGTCGAAAAGAAGGCCGCGCCGGGAATGCCGGCCGAAACCGAAGCCAAGCCGGCGGACGCCGACATGGACGGCGACAAGGCCGCTGAACCGGAGATGGACAAGAAGGCCGATGAGGCCGACGCCGACGAAACGAAGTAAATCCGCTCCCGCGATCAAGCCCCGCTGAGCACCCAAGCTGAGCGGGGTTTTTTCATGCGCTGCTGCGCCGGCGGATGCGAAATATCGAGCGCAATGCGCTCCATTAAAAAAACCGCACCGTCGAATTTCAAACGATGCGGTTCTGGGCCGGTTTTTAGAAGCTTTCGAGACTATCTGCCAAGCAGTTTCGCCGCGATGAAGACTAGGATCGCCCCGCCGAAACCGCCGCCGGCAAGCAAGTAGACAAGCGAGTATCCAGCCGCCGCAAAAAGAAACGGCAAGTGCAACATGGTTTCCATAGTCGTATTCCTTGAAAGAGGGTGCGGCCGGCCGCCAACTTCCATTGCGTTCCACACGCAAAGGCCGGCCCCGAAGATTTAGTCATCAGCCACGCCACCCTCTCAAAGCAAAAGCCATGCCATCTTCTTCAATGCCCCTTCGGCGACACAAAAAGCATCGACCGGCGGCTGAAAATCACGTGCATTGACAAATGGCCTGGATGCTAGATGTCCCGCCTGGTCTAAAAAGAACCAACTGACCACGCCGGGAATTGAATCGCTCGAAATGGACTCTGTCACGAGATTTTTTAGGTTGCGGTCGCGGACTGATTGCCGAACGCCGCACTCGATTTTCCGTGCAATAGGCCCTTGCCTTGCGCCCTACTGGCTGGGCCCGGCCGCCTTGTCGGTGCGAGTCCAACGAGCGCACAGGTAAAAGCAAAGAGCGATCGCGCCAACCGCAACCAGGCCGCACAGAATGAGCGGCGCTGAAACCGGCGCTTCGGATTCTGTGCCGGACACCTGCTTTCGATCGGCAGGCGCCTGCGCAATCTGAGCGTCCGGCAGATCAGACATCGCACGCGACGCGGCGCCGGTTGGCTCCGGGGCTGCGATCGAATCCGCTTGAGACGTCCCGGTGACGAGTGAGCAGCCGACAGCGGCCTGCGCGATTGCGCAGCGAAGCAACCTGGACATGCTTGTAGCCTCCCTATTCCTGTTGTCTTTATAACAGGAAATCTCTCGGAGGCAACTCGCGCGGCGCACTGGCGGTTGCCGGCGCCCCAAGCCGGGGCGCCCCAAGCCGGGGCGCTGCCGGAGGGGCGCTGCCGGAGGGGCGCTGCCGGAGGGCGCTGCCGGTAAAATCGATCCCGCCGGTGATCAAGTCCTCAGCCGAGCTTGACCGTGACCGTTTTGGATTCGGTGTAGTGTTCGAGCGCGGCTTCGCCATTCTCGCGGCCCTGGCCGGACATTTTAAAGCCGCCGAACGGCGTCGTGGTATCGACGACGTGATAGCAATTGACCCACACCGTGCCGGCTTTGACCGCTTTGGCAAACAGATGCGCCTTGTCGATGTTCTTGGTCCACACGGCGGCGGCCAATCCGTAGTTGGTGCGATTGGCCCGCTCGATCACTTCATCCACTTTCTTGAAGGGGAGCACGCTGACCACGGGTCCGAAAATTTCATCTTTGGCGATCGCCATCTCGTCCTTGACATTGTCGAAGATCGTGGGCTCGACGAAGAAGCCCTGATCGCCCAGGCGATGTCCGCCGGTGACCAGTTTGGCACCTTGCTTCTCGCCCAGGGCGACATAGCCCAGGATTTTGTCCATTTGTTCCTGCGAGACTTGCGGTCCCTGTTGGGTTGCCGGGTCGAGCGGATCGCCCAGCTTGCGCTGTTTGGCCTTGGCTGCCAGGCGGTCGACGAACTCGGCGCGGACTTTATCTTCGACGAATAATCGGCTGCCGGCCGTGCAGCATTGGCCGCCGTGGAAATAGATGGCGTGAAACGCACCCTCGACGGCGTCGTCCATGTTGGCGTCGGCAAAGATCACGTTTGGGCTCTTGCCGCCCAGTTCGAACGTGGTCCGTTTAAGCGTATCGGCCGTGGCTTTCTGAATGATCTTGGCCGTGTCGACATGGCCGGTGAAGGCAATCTTGTCGATCTCCGGATGGGTGCACATCGCGGCGCCGGCCGTCTCGCCCAGCCCGTTGACGATGTTGATGACCCCCGGCGGAAAGCCGGCTTCGGCAGAAAGTTCGGCCACGCGCAGCGCGGTCAGCGGCGTCTGCTCGGCCGGCTTCATGACGATGGTATTGCCGCAGGCCAGGGCTGGCCCCCACTTCCAGGCCAGCATCAAGAGCGGAAAGTTCCAAGGAATGATTTGCCCCACCACTCCGACCGGCTGACGCAGGGTGTAGGAGAGAAAGCTGCCGCGAACGGGAACGGTGCGGCCCTCGATCTTGTCGGCCCAGCCGGCATAGTAGCGCAGCGTGTTGACCACGCCCTGCATGTCGCCGCGCGAGTCGGCGATGGTCTTGCCGCAATTCCAGGATTCCAATTCCGCCAATTCGTCGGCATGGCTGGCGACCAGATCGGCCAGCTTGAACATCAGCACTCCGCGTTCGGCGGCATCGATGCTGGCCCAGGGGCCGGACTCGAGCGCCTTGCGAGCCGCTTTGGCCGCTTTGTCCACGTCGGCGGCGGTGCCGGCGGCCACCTGGGCAATCACTTCGCCCGTCGCCGGATTATAGGTGTCGAAGTGGCCCCCTTCGGCGGGGTCGACCCACTTGTTGTCGATGAACAATTTGGTCTGGTGAATCTTGGGTTGATTCCGACGTGGTCGAACGGCGGTCGCCATGCGAAGTCTCCTGAAGTATAGAGGCCCCCGCAGCGCTAGCCCTGGTGGCAGCGCCGCGGGAATTAGCGGTCGAGTATTCACGCGATCTTCTCGGCTGGCCGCCACCGTGTCAAGTATTTCGACTGTCCGCACAGGGCAATTCCAGAGTTGCGTTCGGGGATGAGGGCCGATGTGGAGGCGACTGGGGATCGCCGATACGCGGCGCCAAACGAAGGTACCTCGGGCAATCCGCAGTCGCCTCCGACATTCACTTTGCTGCTCTGCTGACTGTCCGCAAGCGGAGCACCGGCCCGCTGTTCGGGGGGAAACACAGCACCAGCGGGCCGCCACTGCTGGCGCGGTGCACGCGACGAGAACTTGCCTTTGATATTGCCGGCCTTACAATAGCGGGCACTTCACCAGCTGGTTGTTTCCGTAGTCGTGCTTGCTTCTGTCGTACCGCCCAGTTCGGTCATCCGGTCCCCAAAACGGTCTTTGAAAGAGGAGTTCGTGATGAGAAGTTTCGCAAGCTTGTGTCTGGCGGCTGCCTTTGGTTTGGTGGCTGCCGGTGTGAATGCCGCGGAATTGAAGAGCGGCCCCCAGCCCGGCGACGACGTGGGGGCGTTTCAGGTCGAGAAGGTCGCCGGCGCGGTCAACGACAATGTCGAGCCCGGCAAGCATCTTTGTTATCGCTGCATGCTTGGCAGCAAGCCGGTGGTGATGGTGTTTGCCCGCAAGGCGGACGCCAATCTGGCCTTGCTGGCCACCCAGCTCGACAAGAAGGTGGCTGACAATTCCAGCAAGAAGCTGTCGTCGTTCGTGAACTTGCTGGGCAAGGACACCGACTCGCTCAAGACCACGGCCAAGGATTTCGCCGCCAAGAACAAGCTCGAGAACGTGGCGCTGGTCGTGCCGGAAGACAACGAGAACGGTCCGGCCGATTACCAGATCAGTCCCGACGCCGACGTCACGGTGCTGATCTATCGCAACGGCAAGGTCGAAGCGAACCATGCCGTGGCCGCCGGCAAGCTCGACAAGGCCGAGGTCGACAAGATCCTGGCCGACACCAAGAAGATCCTGGAATAACCGCGAAGGTCTTTGAGTAACCCTAGCTGCCGCACTTGCGGCTGTGGGACGTTCGATTCAACTCAGCCCAGGGATCACGATTCAGTCGTGGTCTCTGGGCTGTTCGCCGTTTCCGTAATACGGTTCCGGCCACCTTTTCCGGACCCGGGGCTCGGCCCCGGACCCGAGTTCCAGCTTCCGCTGGCTGGAAACAAATTGGATCATCTTAAAATCAAAACCTGCGGCCTGCGACGAGCTCAGTTGAGGCGTAGCAGGAACTTGGGTCTGGGCCCGCGGCCCAGCCCCCGGAGGGCTTTTCTCCGTAAAACAAGGTACCTGCAAATTCGCTTCTCGTCACATGCGCAGCATCGCACAGTTCGAGCTCGAATGTCTCGACATGAAGCAAGATGGCGTGCCGCCGCACGGGCAGCGGGTCCACGGTATGTTCTTGTTATAAAATCCCGCGCCGCTCACCTTGAACCCGCTTTCCCGGTTTGGCTTTGGGACGCTAGCAGGATTAGCTTGCGCTCACAATTGGCAGGCCGAACCCCGCGGCCGCAGTTTCGTTTGATTTATTTGTTGCGTTTGTTTCGTTTGCGGCGTAGAATGATAAATGTCCGCACCGAACATTTTTCAGGTGAGCGCCGCCATGTTGTCAGAATTCTCCGAGACCGTGACCCCATCCGAGGCCGATCGCCGTCTGGCTGTGGAATCAAGCCGTCGACTGGCCCGGTTGCTGGGCAAGCGCCGCAAGACCCTGGCGGTTCACGTCGAACAGGACGACGAATCAGCGGCGATCCCGATACCCATGTCCGCGTTCCGGCTGCTCGCCGGCATTTTGAGCGAAATGGCCAAAGGCCATGCCGTCACCATGCTGCCGACCCATTCGGAACTCACCACGCAGCAGGCCGCCGACGTACTGAATGTCTCTCGCCCCTTCGTGGTCGAACTGATCGACCAGGGTAAGCTGCCGGCCAGGAAGGTCGGCACGCACCGCCGCGTGCTGCTCCGCCATCTGATCGCCTTCAAGCAGGCGATGGACCGGGATCGCCTCGCGGCGCTCGACCAGCTTACCGCCCTCGACCAGGAACTTGGCCTGGGCTATTAGCGTGAGCCGAGTCCTCACGGTCATCTACGACGCCTGCGTCCTTTACCCGGCTCCCTTACGGAGCCTGCTGATGTACCTCGGCGTCACCGACCTCTTTCGGGCCAGGTGGACCGACGCCATTCACGAGGAATGGATGCGCAGCGTGGCCCAGGATTATCCGGACATTCCCCGCAGCCAGTTGGAGCGGGTCCGGCAACTCATGGATGCGCATGTTCCCGAGTGCTTGGTCACTGGCTATGAGCATCTGATTGACGGGCTGACGCTGCCCGACGCCAACGACCGCCACGTGCTGGCGGCGGCTATTCACGCCGGCGCCGATCTGATCGTCACCGCGAATCTGGCGGATTTCCCGCCCGAGGAGCTGGCGAAACATGGGATCGAGGCCCTGCCCCCAGACCGATTTATCGTGCTTCTGCTCGATCTTGATCCGCAAACGGTCTGCGCCGCCGCCAAGACGCAGCGCGCGAGCCTCAAGAATCCGCCCATGAGTGTGGACGAGTTTCTGGCGACCCTTGAGCGCCAGGGGCTTTCAGCGACGGTTGCAGCGTTACGCAATTATGCGGCCGTCATTTAGGAGTCTTCCCAGCGATTCTCCCGGCACCGCTGAGCGCCGTCCTACGCCGGAAGGCACCCTCCAACGAGTCAGCCTCCCAGACTTGCGTGCCGTGCATGCTCGGAGACAATGGTGCCGAAGAGGAAAAGCGAGGCTCCCGCTTTCATCGCCCTTTTCCTCGCCGAGGCCCGCTGATCGTCAATTGGGTGCCAAGCCGTGCTTCACGCGATGGTGACGGAGAAACTCTAACCCCGGAGAATGTCCCGATGGTTTCCGAAACGAACATCCGGCGTGAAGCAGTTGTCGAATCGCGTGGCTATCAATCTTAGACTGAATGATCATCGCCATTTGGTCGTCGAGAGACCAGTAGCCATACTCGAACAATGCATCGTGAAAGCTGCAAAGACAGATCACGTTTCTTAGGACGCCGCGTGTCTCATCGCGTTCTGCCCAACCGATAATATGGCTCGTTTTCAAGAGGTTCGTGTCCGAAACGTCACAAACTGCACAGCGCTGCCCGTAGTTGTGAAGCGTCCGCTTCCGAAGGATGTCCTGGCCATTGCGTTGACGAACGACAGCTTCCGACGTCGATGTTTCAACGTCTCCGAAGCGGAGCCTTTCGTCACTGAGAGCGGCATCGATTTCCTCATCCGTAAGGTCCTGAGCTTCGACAACAATTGGAGACTGAGGATTTTGGCGATCCATGTGAGCCCGTCCAACTTCGGTGAGCGAGTACCAATTAACTCGCGGACCGCCTGGGCGAACCACGTGAACAAGCCCTTTCTCCTCGAGTGTGTTGCAAGTCGATCCTGTCATAGAATCGCTGCCGGTGTGCTTGGCAATTCCCCTTCGGTCAAGCGAAATGTTCTTGTAGAGCGCATCCATGATAGCAAGCTCTCGTTGCGTCAACTCCATCTGCTCCCCTTTGAATCAATTCCGCGATTCTTCGCCCACGACCGCCGAGCTAACTTGCGGTTTAGATTTAGGCCTACTTATAGCGGGCGGGACGACGGGAGTAATTGTTTAAATGACTCCCCTCCGTCGCGCGCCCCTTTTCTCCACGGGGCAGGAGGCGCGGCAGCCGGCTCAACCCGGCGTATCCAGATAGGGATTCTGGCCCATTTGCGCTTGCATCTTCTTGCGCTCTTTTTCGTGGTACATCAGCACACGCCGATCGCGAAAGTGCCGCCGCTCGATTTTGCGCTGGGCTTGGCGGAACAGATTGCCATACTCGTCGTACGACGGTTTGCCGGCTTTGCCGATTTCTTCCAGTTCGTGAGCCCGTTCGGGACCCAGACCCATCAGCAACTCGTCGTCCAGCGATAGATACTGCCGGAACGTGCCCGGGTCGCCCTGCCGGCCGCAGCGGCCGACCAATTGGCGATCGATGCGGGCCGAGTCGTGCATCTCGGTCAGGATCACGTGCAAGCCCCCCAGTTCGGCCACGCCGGCCCCCAGCTTGATGTCCGTTCCGCGGCCGGCCATGTTGGTCGAGACGGTCACGCGGCCGATCTCGCCGGCGCGGGAGACGATCTCGGCTTCGGCGGCCACGTGATGGGCGTTGAGAATCTGGTGCTCGATGCCCTTGGCCCTGAGCAATTGCGACAAGCAGGTCCGACTTGTCGATCGAGCGCGTGCCGATCAGCACCGGCCGTCTGGCTCGCGTGCAGCTCGGCCACTTCGTCGGCGATCGCCTCCCACTTGGCGTCGCTGGTGCCGAAGATGCGGTCGGGCAGACGCTCGCGGATGGCCGGCCGATTGGTGGGAATCGGCACCACGCGCAGCGAGTAGATCTTTCGCAGCTCGCCGGCCGAACTCGAGGCCGTGCCGGTCATGCCCGCCAGGTGCGGATAGAGCAGGAAGTAATCCTGCACCGTGATACGAGCGGCCTGGCCGGTTTCGACCGTGACTTCGACGCCTTCCTTGGCTTCGACCGCCTGGTGCACGCCGGCGCGCCACTTGCGTCCTTCGGCGATGCGGCCGGTGAATTCGTCGACGATCACGATCTCGCCGTCGATCACGACGTATTGCCGATCGCGGATGAACTCGCGCTCGACGTGGACGGCGCGCTCGATGTATTCGTAGATCGTGAACATGCCGACCGAGTGCATGCCGGGCGGCTTGGGCAGTTCGCGCACCAGGCGCCGGCCTTCGCCGGTCAGTTCGACCGTGCTGCTTGTCGTGGTCGTAATCGTAGTGTTCGTCCTCTTCGAAGTCTTTGGCGACCGAGGCGGCCCACTTGTACGACTCGACGGCGATCCGCTGGGCCTCGGTCGGCAGAGCGCTGATGATCAGCGGCGTGCGGGCCTCGTCGATCAGGATGCTGTCGGCTTCGTCGACCAGGATGAAATAGGGCGGGCGTTGCACCGGCTTGTCGCCGCCGGCGTCGCCGTTGGTGCCGAGCATGCCGCCCAGAAAGTCGGTCTGCCCTTCGCCGATTCGCCGTTCCAGCAGCTTGTCGCGCAGAAAGTCGAAGCCGAATTCCTTGGCCGTGCCGTAGGTGATGTCGCAGGCGTAGGCCTTGCGCCGCTGGGGCTGCGGCATCTGCGATTCGATCACGCCGACCGTCATGCCCAGGCTCTCGTAGATCGGCCGCATCCATCGGCGTCGCGGCGGGCCAGGTAGTCGTTGACCGTGGCCAGCAGGGCGCCTTTGCCCACCAGGGCCGCCAGGTACAGCGGCAGCGTGGCGGTCAGCGTTTTGCCTTCGCCGGTCTGCATCTCGGCGATCGAGCGGTGGTGCATGGCGATGCCGCCCAGCATCTGCACGTCGAAGTGCCGCATGTTCAGCGTGCGGCGGCCGGCCTCGCGCACCAGGGCAAAGGCCTCGGGCAGCAGCGAATCGAGCGGCTCCTGGGCCTTGGCCCGATAGCGCAGCGCCAGGCTGCGCTTGCGCAGTTCGTAGGTGCCCAGCTGCATCAGTTCGTTCTCGAAGCCGGCGATCGTCGGGCAATTGCAATTGCCAGCGGGCCAGACGCCGGCGAATCATGCTCTGCGAAAGCGCTTGCACGCGGGCTTGCAATCGTTCGGCAATCGTGCTGAAGGAACCCGGCATGTGCAGTACTCGAGAGGCAGGCCTACGCGCATGAAGCCTGGCGGAAAGAGAATTCCGCAGCGCTTTGGACTTCGCCAACTCCATTGTAAGCCATCCGCGCTCCGCGGCGAGCGGCAAAAGCAGCGCGCGGGGTGGAAAGACGGCAGAATCCGCACAAACGATAGCCGCCACGTCAGCGGACGGGTTCGATCTGACTCAGCTCATAGCGGGGCGAGAACCCGCGCGAACTGGGCGACGCGGCCGCGATGGCGCCGTGCGCCAGGACGAAGTCGCCCGGCTTGAAGCCTTCGAGCTTGGCCGAGTCGGGCAACAGCACGCTGCCGCCAAACTGATCGGTCGTGCCGTCGATCGGGATGTAGCGCAGTTTCCACTGCCGGGCGCTTTGCGAATATTCCAGTCGGCCGCGCAGCGCAGCATAAGAAGGCTCATAGCCGTAAGGTTGGCTCGCGCTGGAAAAAGCGGCGGCCGCGGGGGCCACCGCTTGCGCCACGGGGCTGCCGGCCGGCTCGGACCAAGGCGCTTGCACCACGCCTTCCGCAGGATCGCTAGCGCCCGCTTCCGTCGCGCCCCGTTCATCGCCAGCCGGAATCTCGGCGGAAGCGACCGAAGATGTCTGGGCCGGTAAATCCTCGACCGCGTCGGAACGGGTTTCGCCCGCGGAAGGCCCGGCGGTCATTCGCAGTCGCGTGACCCCCTCAGATGCGGTTTCGTCGTCCGGTTCGTCGTCCGCCAGAGGCGCGTCTTCGCCGGGAGCCAGAATGCGAACCGTGTTGGGATTGGCAGCTTGCGGCTCGCTGACCGGCAATTGCCGGGGCCGAGCGGACGTTGTGGCGTTGGAACGGGGCATCAGCACCTCCGGCTCGGCCGCCTGGCCCACGGTTGGGCGGCCGCCGTCGTCGAAGGCCATCATTGCCGCGTCGAGGGTCGGTTCGCCCTGTGCCGGGACCTCCCTGGCGACCCCGCCGCCGGTTTTGGAGGACGTCAACTGGGTGTCGACCTGGGAGCGGCCGGCCAGCGGCGTCGACAAAGTGCGCCGGGTGATGGCCGTGGCGCTGGCCCTGATTTCGGTCCCGCGGGGATCGATGACCTTGCTCCGATCGATCGAACCTTGCGGGACGTTAAACCCGCCCCGCGGCGAATACTTGTCGACCGCCTCGGGCACTACCGGCGCAACCGGCGTCACGGGCACCCCGGCCGCGGGTGCGGTTCCCGGCGTGCCGTTGTAATACGGATCGGCCCCGGCGCCCGCTGGCACGGTCGTGCCTGGCGGCGGCACGCGCGACTTCATAAACGGCAGGAACGGATCGCCGGGGGCGGTTTGCTGACGGCATCCCGCGACCGCAAACAGGGCCACCAAGGCGCACGCGCAGAGGGCTCGCGCCGCGACCGCTCGCGCCAGACTTTCCCACGTGGCAGTTGCCAGAGAAACCGGGACCGTCATGGGCCGGACTCCTTTGTTGCACTGTCGACTACCAAGCCAGCCGGCCGGCACTCTGTTTTGAGGAGCACGGCCGATGGCCTGAAATGATTTGTGGATTCGAGATGTCGTACCAGGATTGCTCCCGGCACAGCGGGCAACAGGCGCGAAGTTGCGCGGCCTGTGGGAAAACAGCACTGTGCGAACGCATTGAAAGAAATGCCCCCGCCAGGATCTGTCGCGAGACAGACTGGCGGGGGCGATAGACTAGCGCCCCGCTCAAGGCGTGTCCAGATCGATTTTGCAGTCGCCTTTAATCGACAATGCTCGAAAGCTGCGCACTGCTGTCAGGCGAGGTCAGTTCGGGCGAGGTGCTGGCAGGCGGCGTGCTACCCGGTACGGCGCGGACGACGTACGGGTTGTCGATGGCCAGCGGTGCCCGCGCCGAACGATTCGTCAGGGCGCGGAGGTCTTTTTCGGCACGTGCGGATTCTGCATCTCGGCCGGTGCCGGAGGAGCCACCTCGGGAGTCATCATGCCGGGCGGATAGGCAAATGGCGACCAGCCATAAGTGCGGGGCACCGGCAGGCTGTAATAGACGGGCGGGTAAAGGGCGAAGTGCGGCACGACCCGTTCGTTGTCGTACAAGTTGTAGGGGCCTGCGCCGGCATTGAAGCCGCCGTACCAGCCGCCATAGCCGCCGTAGCCCTGCGCCTGGGCGCTGTGGGTCCAGGCGCTGGCGATGGCCAGCGCGCTTAGAATCAGCAGTCCTCGAAAACAGCGGATCATCAAAGCACCTCTCAATTTTTCAGTCCGGACATGGCCCGTGATTGCCCAATCTTCCAGGCTAAGTACGGCACTGGGCGACTTCAATCCTTAAAATCCGCAAGCTACCGAGGGAAAACGAACGAACGAGGAGAATGGCCACAAAAAGCACGAAAAGGCCCGAAAAGTAAACGGGGGACATCCTGTCGAAGATGCTTCGGCCGTCAAAACGTCATGCCGCGATCAACCCGCCGCTCCCATTTTTGTGCCATTTTGTGCTTTTTGTGGCCATTCTCCTGCCCCATTGCTCGGCGCAGGCGATAAAAAAAGACCTACGGCGCCGCAGCCATCGCTTTGCGGGGCCGTAAGTCTTTATGGGGGAATGCCGAAGACAGGACTTGAACCTGCACCCAGTTGCCTGGACCAGCTCCTGAAGCTGGCGCGTCTGCCAATTTCGCCACTTCGGCCCGAAGCATTCCTTATAGGTCTCCGGCACCGCAATTTCAAGCCACGATCGACCCGCAGCGGCCGTTTGCCGGTGGGCTTTTCGGGAATACCTGACCTTGTCACCGCAGAGGGTCGAACCTACCGTGCACCTGTCGCGAAACGCACCTGTCGCAGCGGAGGGAGCAACCGATGGTCAGTTGTTGGGTCTGCCAAGGAACCAAAAAGTGCGCGTCGTGTGGCGGCAAGGCAAGGCAGTTGCTTCCGCCCCCCGTCAGCGGTGCATCCAACCACGAAACTATTGCGATCCGCTGCCAGGGATGCGCCGGAACGGGAATCTGCCCGGCCTGCGTTGGCTGTGGCGAACTGCGCCGCGCAGCCTGAGCGGCCCGCATTCAACGCGCTACGGCTGCGGATCGCAGAAAAAGTGGGTTGTCTTGGCCAGGCCGTCGAACAGGTAGCGGGCGGCCGAGATGTGGCCGGCATCCCACCACACGATCTCCGGCTTGCCCAGCGCTCGCCACAGCGACTCGGTGCAGGCCGGGGGAATGATCTCGTCCTGCCGGGCGTTGAGCATCAGAATCCGCCGCCCGCGCACGTTGTTGGCATAGGTCACCGGATCGACCTGGGCGAGCAGCTCGGTCAGAGACTGCTTGCTGCCTCCCTTGGCGGTCCAGCTTTCGCGCAATTTGCGCAGCTCGCGCGACTTCCCAGGCCACCTGGCCGATATCGCCGCCGGCCAAAATCAAGCACACGTTTTTCAATCGCGGCTCGGCCGTGGCGGCCAACGCGCTGGTAATGCCCCCCAGGCTGATGCCCATGATGCCGAGCTGCTCGGGATCGATCTCCTTCTGAGCCGCCAGCCAGGCCACTCCGCGGCGGATGTCGAGCACGGCTTGCGTCATGCCACGCACGGTTTCTTCCGGGTCGAGCGAGACCATCCGGGCCGGCGAATCGGGCTGCCGCCGCGGCCCATAGTAGGGCATTTTCAGAAAAAGCGCCGCCGTACCGTGCTGCGCCAGTGATCGGCAAAACAACCGCGCCAGTGGAAAATCTCCGCCCAAAATGTGCAGCACAATCACGCCCGGGTGCTGCCCGGAAGCGACCGGCTCGAAGTATTCACAATGCACCGTGTTGTTATTCGCCTGCGGCGTGACCACCGGCGAGGGAAAGGTGACTGTCGAAATGCGAAACGCCTTGGAAGAAGTCTCTACCGGCTGCTGCTCAAAGGCAAACTGGCTGGCCGGGAGTTGGAACCGCGCGGGCAACTTTGCCTCGTCGGCCGCCGGGCGAAATTCCGCCTGCCCGGTGCGGACGCTCTCGACCGGGTCGGCCGCCGAAAGCGGGCCGCCAGCAAGTGCCAGCGCCAAGGCCATGAAGCCGAGATTGACTTTTCCCACGACCGGATCCTCGAGCGATAGAATTTTTTTGTTATTGTCCGCGGGCATTGTATGGCGATACTCCGGAACTCGGAACGCTGAACAGGGGCGCACAAGGCTTTCATTCGCCGCGTTTCCCCTGCTCGCCCAATCTCCCTATGCCCAAATCGGACGGCTAGCTACAATTGGCCGTATATTGTTCCGCCTTTCGCGCGGGACCTGCTGTAAACCCATCACCAAGGCTCGAATCCCCAAGATGTTGCGCTATTGGACCGCCGGCGAATCGCACGGCAAGGCGTTAATCGCCTTGATCGATGGGTTTCCCGCGGGCGTACCGATCGAGACCGCATCGATCGACGTTGAATTGCGACGCCGCCAGGGGGGCTACGGCCGTGGCGGGCGGCAGCGGATCGAGACCGACAAGGTCGAAATCCTCAGCGGCATCTGGCACGACCTTTCGCTCGGCAGTCCGCTGGCCCTGCAAGTAGTCAACAAGGACTCCAAGCTCGAGCGCCTGGGCGAGTTGGACCGCCCGCGGCCCGGCCACGGCGACTTGACCGGCGCCATCAAATATTTGGGATCCGTGCGCGCGATTCTCGAACGGGCCAGCGCCCGCGAAACGACGGTCCGCGTGGCCGCCGGGCGCTGGCCAAGCAACTGCTGCGCGAGTTCGGCATCCGCGCTTTCGGCTACGTGGTCGAACTGGGCGGCATTCCGCTCGCGGCCCAGGCCGGCACGCTCGACGAGCAGCAGACGATTCGCGACGCCAGCGAGATTTACTCGCTTTGTCCCCAGCGGGATCCGGAAGTCAAAAAATTGATCGACGACACAGGCAAGGACGGGGACACGTTGGGCGGCATCGTCGAGGTCCGAGTCGAGGGGCTGCCCTTCGGCCTGGGCACGCATGCCCAGTGGGATCGCAAGCTCGATGGCCGGTTGGCGCAAGCCGTGATGGCAGTGCAGGCGATCAAAGGCGTGGAGATTGGATTGGGGTTCGAAGCGGCGCGGCGGCCCGGCTCTCAGGTGCACGATGCAATCCGGTACGACGAGTCGCAAAAACAATCGCCCAATTTGGGATACACGCGGCCCACGAACAATGCCGGCGGCCTCGAGGCGGGCATGACCAACGGCCAGCCGCTCGTGATTCGCGCGGCCAAGAAACCGATCAGCACGCTGCGTAAACCGCTGGATTCGATCAATCTGGAAACCAAACTGCCCGAGGCGGCCAGCTACGAACGTAGCGACGTCTGCGCCGTGCCGGCGGCGAGCGTGATCGTGGAAAATGTCGTCGCGTTCGAGGTAGCCGCGGCGCTGGTCGACAAATTCGGCGGCGACAGCCTGCCGGAGATGCAGGCCCGGTACAAACTATTTCAGGAGATGGCCCGCGAGCGATAACCCCGGTTGCGGATCGCCTCCAAACCCGCCGGTTATCCGGCGGCCTGATGTTGCATTCGCTCAACACTCGCAAGCCCAAGGCGAACAAGGATGTTCACCTGGCACGAAACCACACGACGTCGACTTTGCCGGCTGGCCTTCCTGGCGCTGGTGCTGGGACCGACGTGCGCGGTGCTCTTGGTCGCGGCCTGGATTAGCACGCCGCAGGCGTTGGCCATGCACCGCCGCGCGCTGGCGGAGCAGTTGGCGCTCGACGTCCAGCTCGCGGGCGTGAGTTTTCCGCTGCCCGACGTCACGCGGTACGAGGGATTGGCCGTCACTGATCCGGAGACGGGTGACTGGCTGGTGCGGACCGAGCGGCTGGAGTTCCACGACTCGGGGCCTCGGACACGCGTGACCTGCATCGGGCCCGAATTGAACGCCGGGCGGCTCGATCTGTTTTGGGAATTGGCCGTGCGGCGATTGCGGCGGCAATCGAGTTTGCGCGGCCGATGGAAGTCGTCAGCCGGCAGCTCGCCCTGTATTTCGCGGGCGAGCTGCAGACGCTGGCCGATGTCCACGTCCGGTTCAAACAGGGGGATGCCGGACCGCAAGGCCTGGTAGTCTTTCATCTGGCCGATCAGCCTCCGGAGGCCGAAGCCCGAATGGCGATCTTTCGCAGCCGCCAGGGGGCCGGCACCGGCACGCTGGTGCAATTAGAGACCGGCCAGGCCGTGTTGCCGGGCGCGCTGCTGGCCGCGCTTTTGCCGGGCTGGGATCAACTGGGCCCTGGCGCCGCGCTCGGCGGTTCGCTCTGGTGGCAGGACGGCCCCGACGGCTGGAGCGGGCAGATCCGCGGAACTATCAGCGGAGTGGATCTGGACGCGCTGGTTACCAATCGCTTCGGCCGAAAACTTGGCGGCACCGCAACCATCGAGTTGGAGCGGGCCCGAATTCAACAGGGCCGTCTGGTCGAAGCCAAAGGCTCGGTGTCGGCCGGGCCGGGCCTGATGAGCCGGGCCCTGGTCGCCGACGCGACGGCATACCTGCACATGCCGGTTGGCCCGCTCTCCGAGGCGCCGGGCGCACTGGTGGCTTACGAACAACTCGGGTTCTTATTTACACTTGACGATCACGGGTTGTCGATCCTGGGCAATTGCCCGGCGGCGGCCGCGGGCACGCTGGTGCTAGGACGTGCCGGACGGCCGATCTTGAACGAGCCCCCCGCCGAATCGCAATCACCGCTCAACCTGGTCCGCGCCCTGGCCGCAGGCGGCGAGCCGTCTGTGCCGGTGTCGAGCGCGCTGCAAGACCTGATTCGCCTGCTGCCGGCTGACGCGCCGAAACGCAAAGCGCGCAACTCAGCGGCCAGCGGAACTTGAAGTAAGACGACAAAACTGCCGAAGACGGCCGCCAAAATTCCGCACAGCTCAAGCCCGGTCGATCGGAAACGCCAGCACGTCGGCGATCGATGTCGCTCCGGCGATGAGCATCACAGCCCGATCAAAACCCAGCGCCGCGCCGGTGCAGGCGGGCAATCCCTGCGTCCATGGCGGCCAGCAACCGGCTCTCCTCCGGCAAACCGGGCTTGCCGTCCTGGCAGACGCTGCCGGTTGACTTCGGCGTTGCGGGCTCGGAGCACGGCCGGGTCGAGAAGTTCGCAATAGCCGTTGGCCAACTCGATGCCGTCCAGATAAAGCTCGAACCGCTCGGCGACGGGCGGATCGCCCGCCCGCACGCGGGCCAGCGCCGCCTGGCTGGCCGGATACTCACACAGAATCGTCGGCTGGCTGCGGCCCAAAGTCGACTGGATCCGCTCGGCCAGCAGCAGGTCGAGCCAGGCGTCGCAGTCGGCGGCGGCAAAGCTGGGACCGGCCGAAAGGCCTTCGCGCTGGGCGACTTCCGACAACTGAGCGGAATCGGACCGATGGGGATCGACGCCCAGCGATCGCCCAAACGCCTCGGCGTAGGCCAGGCACTCCGCCGGTCCGCGGCGGAAAAGCGTTTCGGCCAGATCCGACAGCAATTGCATGCCGGCCTGAACGTCGTCACCCTGACGATACCATTCGACGATCGTGAACTCCGGGTTGTGCAACGGTCCGACCTCGCCAGCCCTGAACGAACGGGTGATTTGATAAATGGCCTGGCCGCCCGCGGCCAGCAGTCGCTTCATGCCGAACTCGGGCGAAGTTTGCAGCCACATCTGCCGGCCGCCGCCACGCCGGCGCGGGTCGTCGGGCAGGGTCACAGCGATGGGGTCGAGATGCCGGTCGACCACGACGTCGGCAGAGAGCAGCGGAGTTTCGACTTCGAGAAAATCGCGCTCGGAAAAAAAGCAACGCATGCGCGAGCAATTCAGCCCGGAGCCGCAGATTCTGCCAGGAGGCCGTGGGTCGGAAATCGTTCAAGGCGGACAAGGCAAGGGGGTTATTGATGCAAACGAGCGCGTTTCCGAACGAGCCGCTGAGTCGTTTAGCAAATTTGGGCCGCCGGGAGCTGGCGTGTCAACCCTGGCGGCGAAATCGGCGGTGAGCCGATTGAAGTGTCAGGCTGCCTGGTCCATGCTTCCGCCGCGCTTGCGTCGTCAGCGGCCGTGCTGCGGCTGCGGGATCGCGCGGGGTATTTCCAAATCAAAAGTGCTGGGCGCCCGCGGAAATTCGATCTCGACGCGATGGCCGGCGATGATCGGGCTCCCCAAGGCGTTGACGATGCCGTTTTCCTCGCTGCGGACCCCGTCAAAACCGTAGACTGTCGCGACGTAGGGTCCACCCACGACGCCTTGCTCCGCCGGCACACGGTATTGGCCATCGAGAATGTCGGCCTGCGAGCCGGGGCCGCCGGCGCTCAAAGCGGCATCCGGGGCGAATACGACGTAGCCTGCCGGCACCGGTTGGCCGGCATAGGTGACGCTGCCCGAGAGCTCGTAACGCTGCGGACCCCGGGGTCCGCAGCCTGGCAACAGGCCAGAGATCAACCACGCCACGGCCAGAGAGCAAGAAATCCGTCGGGCTCGGCCTGAGGCGACGCAACGCGGAAAGGATCCGCAGATTTCACAGAGAAGAAGCACCGATTCGCAGCAAAACTCCCTTCTCTTGCGTTGCCGTAACATTGCGCTCAAGCCTGCGGTTTGCATTCGGTGCCGTCTGCGGACAGTCCAGTTTTTGTCTGGGCTTACAAGTTGTCGAGCGTGACGAGCTGGCCGTCGTAGCGGGAGCAGATGTAGCCGAACAAGGTAAAGTCCACCTCGAACTTGATGAGCCGCACCGAACCGTCCCCAAAGACCGCTTGGAAGCCGCCGGGATGCGACGAACCGAACGCGGCGTGCAAAGGAATGTTGGACCCGTCGTTGGCCGAGATCGGATTCGAGTTGAACCAGTCGGGCGACGGAGGAAACCAACCCCAGCGAATCGAGTCCCAGTCCCAGCCTTCGATAAAGCCGCCGTCGTCGTCGGTTTGGGCCGTGCCAATCACGCCGACATTCATACATTTTTCGCCGATCAGTATCGTGCAACTGGTACCGTCCTCGGTCGTCAGCTTGGCGAGCGACTCGGAGTGCGAGCGAAGCGTGGTGCCGTCGGGGCGGCGCACCACCGTGCCATCCTTGCCGTTGCCCAGAATATACTGGCCCTGGTTACCCGTCGTATCCAGGCCGGCATTGCCGGCGTAATCCGTCATGGCGCGAATTCCGGGTGAGGACGGGGAGTAGATTCCCCAGTAAATGCTAAACACCATTTGCGTGTCCGAGCGTCGAGTCGGGCAAAACAGGGTGGAGATCGGTTTGACGAACGCGTCGGAATCG
Source organism: uncultured Planctomycetaceae bacterium (assembly GCA_963793635.1). Taxonomy (GTDB): domain Bacteria; phylum Planctomycetota; class Planctomycetia; order Pirellulales; family PALSA-1355; genus CAWCAX01. The sequence goes on along the minus strand of CAWCAX010000002.1, from coordinate 504,557 downwards.
ATGGTCAGGCCCCACACGTCGGCCTGTTCCAAGTACGGCAGGACCTGATAGCCCCAGCCCCAAAATTGATTCGGTGTTCGGGCCGGCCTAGTCCCGACCCAGGTGCGGTTTTGCCAATACAACTCACCCCCGTTGGGAAGGAATCGGTTGGCGTCGTTATGCAGATGGAAGCCCAAGCCGACCTGCTTGAGGTTGTTGGCACACTGCATGCGCCGGGCGGCCTCGCGGGCGGCCTGCACCGCCGGCAGCAGCAGCGCAATCAGAATTCCGATAATGGCGATTACCACCAAGAGCTCAATGAGCGTAAAACCTCGTTTCGCGATTTTGAGACGCACTGCGGACCTCATCGAGCGAGTCGGCTTGTCGAGACGAATACGGAAACACACGTCCCTGAAACTCAAATGGTAATCCTTCCGCGTCGGCGCTGCCTGACCGGTCACCGCTCTGGGCTAGGTGCCGCGCCGTTGGCGGCTGCGAACCGAAAACCGAGTTGCCGGCAAGAGCACCAGAGCCGCGCCGCCCAGGAGCAACGCGGCCGGCGGCTCGGGCACCGCTTGGGTGGCGAACAAGAGTCCGTTGGAAACGACCAGATAGTGGCCGCCATTGCTCGTCGAGTTCGCTCCCGAAATGGTGATCACATCACCGGACGTGGCCCCGCTGACTTGGAATGTGTACAAATCGAGCTGCCCCGTCAAAGCGGAAGCCCCATGGATGCCGTAGGCGGTGGTGATTTGACCGGAATCCGCCCCGGTATCCGGTCCCGCAGTGATCGCGAAGTGGAGCTCCGTGGGATAATCCCCCGAAAAGGTGTCGGCATTGGTCAGGTAACCGATATAGAACGTGCCGGGCACGGTGCCGGTCAGCGTGACACCCAACACGGTATTGTCGGTGGTGGTGGTGTTGAAGCTGTACTGCAGCCCCGCGTGCGTCGTGCCCCCTGTCGGATTGTCGATCACCGAGTCACCCGTCGACGTGTAGTTGCCTTGCGCACCAACATTGCCGGTAAGAAACGAGACGGTCGAGACGTAAGTCGGCAACGAAGTCAGGGTCACGCCGCCGGCACCGCTGGGGACCGTGTTCGTCGTATAAAAAAGTTCGTATCCGTTGGCGAGGTAGGGGCTTGTCCCGGCGGTGACCGTGGGGCCGGCGCTGATCACGTCGCCAAAGTAACTGATCGAGGCCGCAGGGGCGTCCGAGGGGCGAAACAGCGAGCCGAAAATGCAGGCGAGCACGACGCAAAACAGAGGCGATCGCATCGACATGATGGAAGTTGTGCAGTTCATGGGAATTTCCTGACGGGTACGAGCGAAGTGACGGCGTACCGCACCGCCGGCGCGCGCAAGCAACAAGGCCGTCGCCGTGCAATCAGCCCCAATCCGACGACGGCTCCCACAGCCGACAAAATCAACGAACTGGGTTCCGGCACGTTAACGCCGGTGGCTTGCAATTCCGTGATCGAAATGAATCGATTGGTGCCCGTGCCGGGGCCGACCATGGCCCATCCATAGCCGTCGCGCAACGAAGTGCGCAGGCCCGTCAGATCGAAAACGTACGACCCCCCGTCGCTCCCACCGGGGAGAGTGCCATTCGAGTCCTGCAGGACCGTAAACCCGGTGACCTGCACCCAATTGGAATTGCCCACCGGAGATGTCGTGTTGGTGTCGACCGGGTTGATCAACAAATACAGGCTGGGGGTGCTCAAAAAATTGCCGCCGTCGCCGTATTGAGGGCCCATCTGCATGGTCACCTGGTTAAACTGTTCCTGTTGGCCATAGATCAGTCCAGCGAAAGTGGTAGGGGGATCTCCGCAGCAAGTGTCAAAACCATTCGTCGCGTATGGCGAACCATGAACTATGATTCCGTCGGTCGCCACGCCGAACGAAGCCGCCCGCTGGTCGCCCCCAAGATAGATCCCGTTCAGGTAGGGCGCATGGTACGTCCACGCAACGACATTACTGGGCTCGACAATCCCCGCCAAACCGCGTTGCTCGAAAGCACCGCTGGCGCCCAGTAGCGTGGCGGCGATCGCCGTCGCCACAGCGCAGGATCGGCGCGAGTCGGACCGTTCGGGCGGAGTTCGATCGCGTGACAATCCGTTTCTTCGTGCGTCGCGGTGCAATCAGCCCCAAACCGACGATGGCGCCCGCGACTGTGGACAATGCCAACGAACTAGGCTCGGGGACGGAGAAAGCTTCCAATTGCGAGACCGAAAGAAAATCGTGGACTCCCGAGCCCTGGCCGACGATGGCCCAGCCGTACCCAGTGCGAAGCGACGCAGGCACGCCGGTCAGATCGAACACGTAGGACCAACCCAGGCTGGTGCCATCGATATTGTCGCCGCTGGAATCTACCAACAACGTAGCGCCACTGACCAGTTTCCAATCGGTAGGATCGTTTGTCGGCGAGGTTTCGTTGGTATCGACAGGGTTGACCAGGATGTACAGGCTGGGAGTGCTGGCAAAGTTGCCCCCATCGTAATACTGCTGACCGACCTGCATGATCACCTGGCTGAACGTCTCCTGATGGCTATAGAGCAAGCCGGCAAAGGTCGAGCTGCCGTTTTGATCCGGTTCGCCGCAGCACGTGTCAAAGCTATTCGTCGGGTTGATTCCGCCGTGACTCACGATTCCGTTCGTGACGACGCTCAACGCGTCGCTGCGATCAAACGGGAGCAGGGTTCCATTGTCGAAGGGGGCATGATAAGTGGATGCAACGACGTTGCTGGGCGTGAGCGGGTCTGCGTAGCTGCCCTTGGCCGATGCGGACGTGATTGAGATGAACTCGTTGCCGTTTGGATCGCCGGGTCCGCCGCTGCCTTGCACGCCACCCACGGCCCAGCCATAGGCCTGGGTGCCGGCCGGCAACGAGAGGGTGATCGCCGCGTTCGGGGCGGTGTTCGAGCCGTTGACGTAGTCAGTGATCCCAGTGGTACTGAACACCGTCGAGCTCGAAACCTGTGTGTTGCCGCTGGCGGCCGGCGTCGTCAGCGACGTCAGGGTTGCATTGGGAACCAGTGTCCAGTTTGAGTTGGACTGCGGCGAGCTGGTGTTGGTATCCACGTTGTTGGTCAGAATATACACGTTAGGTTGCGTCACCCAGCTCGCGCCATTGCCCCACTGCGGGCCCAAATCCACGGTGATCGTATTCAGGTTGACCAGCGTTCCGTATTGCAGGCCCACAAACGTCGTGCTGGGAGACCCCGCGCGGGGAACGTGTCGAAATGGTTCTCGTCCGGGCCGCTTTGCGCGGTTGTGCTCAGCCCGTCCGTCACGACCTGAAATGCTCCGAAGCGTGTGTTGCCGTTGCCCGGGATACCAGGAGCAACCGAGGCGTGATACCGATCGGCAACGACGTCGACCGGCGCAAGCGTTTGCGCCAAGCCGCGCTGCTGGAAAGCACCGCTGGCGCTCACTAGCGTGGCGATGATCGTGCCGACAACGAGCCGTGACCGCACAGCGCCTTTGGACAAACCGCGCGGGAAACGCAAAATCGAGCGCAGGAAATTATTGCTGTTAGACATGGAGCGGACTCCTCAAGAAATGGGGGGTGAATTACGATGAACATTGAACGAAAAAAGAACAAAAATCGAATTGCGCCGCCGCGGACTACTTCGATACTTCCAACCGGGCGCCGCTCCACACGGCGGCGTCGGCGGCGATGTTATCGCCTGCGTCGGTGACTGCTAAAATCAAATATCGGGCGCCGGCGGAAAGCCGGGCTTGGAAATTGGCAAAACGGCCGTCGCCACAGAGCGGAGCGCCGATCGGAGAAGCAATCGACCAAACGCCGGCCTGCTCGGTGACGCGCGCCGCCTGGCCGTCCACGATTGCCTGGAGCACCTGGCGGCGGTCACAAACCAGAACCGCCATGTGTACCGACCCGCGCCCCAGGTAGCAGTCGTTGATGCCCGCCCGGTCGCATTTGAAAATCAGCGGCTTTTCGGCCAGGTCGCCCGCGGCGCGAATCTCGTCCAGGTCGAACGTGATCAACGCGCAGGCGTGCGAGCCGATGCCTTCTTCGATCTTGGGTTCCTTCATCCCGATCCGCTTGCCCAGGGTTTGGATTCCGCCATCGGGACCGAAGTCGTCGCCGCGCAGAGCTCCCTCGTCGATCCAAGTGTCGTTCGAGACCTGGCCGTAGTGCCCGTCGGCCCAGCCCAAGTTCGAAAAATCGAATCGCACGCCGGGGCAGACCTGCTTCACCGGGTCGCCCGCGTACAGCACGCGCTCGACGCCCAGGTCGTCGAGTTCGGCGATGGCGCGAAAGGTATCGGTTTCCATCGCCCGTCCCAGCGGTGTTTGAACCGAGTCGTCGAACAGATTGCCGAGCCAAACGGTGCCGTCGAACTTGCCGGGCGCGCGGGCAGCGCGGCCGCGGAATCCGTGGGCGAAGAGCCGCTGGGCCGAAGGCCGTCGAACCGCGTCACGTTGAACGGAATCGGTGACGCCTGCTTGCCATTGGCGATCACCCGAACTGCCTGGCCTGCGCTGAGGTTCACGCCACGACCATCCGCAGGGGCCGGCCTGTCGGCCACGAGCCTTACTTCCACCCGGCCGCGCACCGTGTGAACGTCCGTCTGTCCGGCGTCATCCACTTCGACCGCAAACTCGGTGCCCCGGTCGACCACTTCGGCGCAGGGCGTGACGACCGTAAAGCCAACGGCCTCTCTTGGCACCCGGGCGAACAGTTTGCCGTGCATCAGCCGGAGTCGGCTCGGCGACTCGAGTTGCAATCTTGCCGGTCCTTCCAGCCAGACGCGGGCCCCGCCGGCCATTGCGATCTGGGCGGTACCGGTCGCAATGTCGAGCGGCGTGGATTCCAGCGGAGCGCCAACCCGCAGGGCCGAATCGTCTCGCCAGCGGCAATTTTCAGTGGCGGTCAGCCGCCCCATGGGCGTAGCGGCGCCCCGTTGCTCCGCCACGTCCGGCGCGTGCGACCGCCACCACGGAGCAATCCAGACCGCCATGAAGGCCCACGACAGCGAGGCCAGCAGGATCCCCCAAAACAACGTGAATACCGAGAAAGAATTGGGCACGACGAGCACACTGCGGACGCTTGACGCCAGGAATCCCAGCAGCGGCGATTGGGCCCGGCTGGGGGCCGCTTCTGCGCCCCTGGCGCAGCGCTGTCGAGCGGCCGGAGGGCACTCGGCCGCTGGAGGGCACTGCCAGTGCTACGGTCGCGGATTGCATCGACGAGGTCGGAGTCCCTCGGCTCGTCGGGCTCCGCAGCCAGATTGCAGCGCACCACGGCCGCGTGCATGTGGATGTATTGCACGTACACGGTGCGTGCGTCGTCGTGGCCAAGCACGATGCTTTCCAAGCGGGCACGTTGCTCGTCGCTCGATTGCTCGTCGCAGATCGCCGAGAGCAAGTGCAGCAATTCGGCGCGCTGCTCGGTGGTCAATCCTCCTGAGTTCGGCGTGCCGGAGTGTGTCGTCATGAGCGTGCTCCTCGAGCGCTATGGCGCTCGACACATTCGAAAAGTTGGCGGCGAATGCGCTGCAAGGCCTTGTAAACCGCCTGCACGTTACGGCCGGTGTGGACGGCCAACTTGCCGATCGTGCTCTCTTCCTGATAGCGCAGCCGCAGCAGCTCGCGATCGCGCGGACGGAGCATTTGCAAGCAATCCACCAACAAACCCTGGCGTGCCTCGAGCGTGGGCGCCAATTCTTCGGACTTGTCGGCGACCGCCGCGACGAAATCATCGCTGAAAATCAGCCCCGCTCGCCGGTTCCGCTTGCGGAAGGTGGCGACCTCGAGTCGAGCGATCCGGCAGGCCCAGGCGAAGAAGTTGGTGCCGGCTTCGAAGTCCTCGAACTTGCGCCACATGACGGAACTGGTTTCCTGCAAAATGTCCGCCGCGTCGGCCCAATTGGGGACCATCGTCAGGATGTAGGCGTGCAATCGGGGCTGAGCGCGACTGAACAGCCGCACGAAATCGGCGCCGGCTACTCGGGAGCTGGGGGGTTCGATGGGATTGGGAGTATCGCTCATCGGAAAAAACACGTCTGGGGGGGAAGTGTTTCTCTTTCAAACGTCATAAATTCTATAAATTGGACAAATAATCTTCCAAAATAACATCGAACGGAAGCCGCTGCTGCAGCCCGTCGCGCTAAAACCCACCGCAGGAAGCGCTTCGGGCAGATAGGGCCCTGCCCAGCCGGCAGTTCCGGGGCGTGACGACATTGCCTCGAACGCCCGTTAATTCCCAAGTATGCGCCTGCACTATGGGAACCCGGGAGGTCGACTTCCGATGGCCGCGGAATCGTTCGCCTTGGCCGACGCGCAGCGCAGCCAGCCCTTCTTCAGGGCTCAACTGGGGGCAAGGGATTTCCACATCGAATCGGGTGCGACGGGTCGCAGGGTGCGCGGACCATCGGTGGCGTTGATCGCCTCGTTTGAAGGGCTATGCCTTCGCCCGCTCCAGGTATTCGCCGGTACGAGTGTCGACCTTGATCAAATCGCCGATTTCGACGAAGGAGGGGCAAATCACTTCGGCGCCGGTCTCCAGCTTGACCGGCTTGGTCAGGTTGGTGGCCGTGTTGCCGCGGATGGCCGGTTCGCAGTAGTCGATTTTGAGGATCACGTGGTTCGGCGGCGAGACCGAGATGGGATTGTTGTTGAACAGCACCATCGAGCAGATCATCCCCTCTTTGAGGTACTTCCAGGTGTCGTCGACCTGCTCCTTGGTCAATTCGTATTGCTCGTAAGTTGGTGTTGTCCATGAACACATAACGGTCGGTCTGCTGATACAGGTACTGGGCGTCGATTTCCTCGACGTCGGCCGCTTCGAGCGAATCGCCCCCCTTGTAGGTGCGATCCAGTTGCGTGCCGCGGAGCAAATTGCGCAGTTTGCACTTGTAAAGCGCGTTGCCCTTGCCCGGCTTGACGAAATTGCATTCGATCATGATGTACGGATCGCCGTCGATCTGGACCTTGAGTCCCCGTTTGAAATCGCTGGTGTTATAGCTAGCCACGGTTTTTTCCTACTTCGCTTCGTAAAATGAGAGGGTTATGCTACGGGTCGCTCGCCGGGGCTTGCGCCGGCCGAGAACGGAGTTCGCACGAGTTCTACATCAACAGTTCGCCGCCGCCACACGGCGCCTTCGACACGGCGCCTACGACCGAGCGCCGCCGACACGCGAGGATCGAATTTGCCGACCGGATCTCCATCTGCCGCGCCCGCATTGGCCGTTCGCCCCGCACCTTCTGACAGAACACTTGCCGCTCCGCGTTCTCCATCGTGGCAGCAGGCGATGAAGGATGCGATCCGCGATCCGGTGGAACTATGCCGCTTGCTGGGGCTGCCCGCCGAATTCGAGGAGGCGGCCCGCGCGGCGGCCCGCAGCTTCCCGGTCTTCGCGCCGCGGAGCTGGGTCGCCCGCATCCGTTTCGGCAACCCCCACGATCCGCTCTTGCGGCAAGTTTTGCCGCTGGGAGAGGAATTGAACTGGCCGGCCGAATTCACGACCGACCCAGTGGGCGACCGCCTGGCAAGGCGGAGCCCCGGATTGCTGTCTAAATATAGCGGTCGAGTGCTGCTTGGTGACAACCGGGGCTTGCGCGATCCACTGCCGCTACTGTTTTCGCCGGCATTTCCCCTATTCCGAAACGCCGCGCGGCAGGGCGGCCTGGCTGCCGGCGCTGGCCGAAATCGCGGCCGATACGAGCCTCAGCGAGGTGATCCTCTCGGGCGGCGACCCGCTGACGCTGGTCGACGAGCAGTTGGCCGAATTGGTCGGCCCGGCTGGCCGAGATCGGGCATTTGCGACGGCTGCGCGTACATACCCGGCTGCCGATCCTGATTCCCGAGCGCGTGACCGACCAACTGATCGGCTGGCTGCGCGGCACCCGGCTCACGCCCGATCATGGTCCTCCACGCCAATCACGCGGCCGAGCTCGACCCGTCGGTGGCGACAGCCATCGGGCGCCTGGCCGATGCCGGCATTCCGCTATTGAACCAATCGGTCCTGCTGCGGGGGGTCAACGACAGCCTCGATGCTTTGCAGCAATTGTCCGAGCGGCTGCTGGAGCTGCGGGTCATGCCGTACTACTTGCACCAACTCGACCGGGTGGCCGGCGCCGCCCATTTCGAAGTGCCCGAGGCGGTCGGACGAGAATTGATCGAACAACTGCGCGCCCGGCTGCCGGGCTATGCGGTGCCGCGCTACGTGCGCGAAGTGCCCGGCGCGGCCTATAAAACACCGTTGGCCTAAAGGGAGTGCCGCCATGAATCGCATCCTGGTCGGGACGTTGCTGTGGCTGGCCTGCCTGGCCGGCTGCCAGCAAGCCGATCCGAGCAAAACCACCGCCGCCGCGGCGCCAGTCGACCAGCAAACCTCGGCTGACGGTGACCCTGACTCTCAGGACAGCGACTCTCACGACGGCGGCGCCTCTACGTTCTGGCAGGCGTGTTACTTGCACGGCGAGAAGATCGGCTATGCGGAGGTTTCGACGCGCCGGCTTCAGCCACCGGATCGCGAGCTGCTCGAGATCACATCGCACAATCACATGAGCATTCAGCGGTTCGGTAATCAAAATCAGATCGACATTGAAACCACCAGCGTCGAAACGCCCGCGGGCGACGTGTTGCGATTCTCCTCGACCACCATTGCCGGCACCAATCGGGTCACGGTCAGCGGCAATCGCGAGGGGGACGAGATGGAGATCGAGACCACCGTCGCCCAGGCGCAGAGCGTGCGCCGGATGCCCTGGCAAAGCGACTTTCGCGGCTTTCATGCCGTGGAACAATCGCTCCAGCGCGATCCGATGAAGCCGGGCGACACGCGCAGCCTGAAGCAATTGCACCCCATGCTGAGCCAGGTGGTGATGGCCGACGTGCAACTGGCGGCCCGCGACTTCGAGGACACCAAACTCCTCGCCGGCACCAGGCGGCTGTTGCACATCGACGAAACCACCGTGCTGCCGGGCGGTAAAGCCCTGGAAGTGCATTCCGTGATCTGGACCGACCCCGAAGGCCGGGCGATCAAGATGACCACCGAAGCGGCCGAGGGTTTGGAAGAGATCAACTATCGGACCACCCGTAAGATCGCGCTCGCCGAATCGGGCGACGCCAAATTAGACCTGGGTTTCGATCCGATCGTCAAAATCCAAAAGCCGCTGCCCGAGCCTTGGAAAACCAAGCGCGTGCGTTATCGGGTGGAACTCGAGGGGGAGGATCCGGCCAAGATGTTTCCCACCAGCCCCACCCAACAGGTCGCGCCGCTCGGCCCGCACGCGGTCGAGATCCTGGTCTTGGCGCCGGCCGCGGCGCCGGCCGGCAAGGCCCCCGCGATCGACCGGCCGACGCCCGAAGAGTCGGCCCCCAGTAGCATGATCCAGAGCGGCGATCCGACGATCGTGGCCATGTCCAACGAGGCCCGGGACGGAAAGCAAGAGCCGCTGGCCGTGGCCTACGCGCTGGAGAAATATGTGCACACCGCGGTCGAGAACAAAGATTTTTCGCAGGCCTTCGCTTCGGCCTTGGAGGTTGCCCGCTCCAAACAAGGGGACTGCACGGAGCACGCGGTGCTGTTGGCCGCGCTGGCGCGGGCCAGTGGATTGCCCGCGCGTGGCGATCGGACTGGTGTACGTCACCGGGCAGCAAGGCTTCGGCTACCACATGTGGACCGAAGTCTTCGTCGGCAATCGTTGGCTGCCGCTCGATGCCACGCTGGGCCGGGGCGGCATCGGGGCCAGTCACTTGAAGCTGGGTGACTTGGATCTGGCCGATTCCGGGGCCAACGGCGACTCGGCATTTTCCAGCCTGCTGTCGGTGATGCAGGTGCTGGGCCGGCTAAAAATCACGGTGCTCGAAGCCGACTGACCGCGGCGGCTGAATCCCCCACGCGCCGCGCCCAACGTTAAGCCCACCGGCTGCGTCCGGTGGGCGGTGCCGCCGCACGGCATTGCTTTATCACGGCATCGCATCGCCGCCGCGCGATCACCCCTCTCACCGCTTTGCCGCTTTGGCGGCCTTGTCGGCCAGATCTCCGTAATACGTATCCGGGAATTGCCGGGCGGCCTTTTCCAGCATCACCACGCGGCGGTCGGGGTCGGGCACTTGCATCGACTGCTCGTATATCTTCTTGGCGCCGATCTCTTTCTTCAGGCTCTTGTCCTTGGTGAGTTCGGCCAGCACCTTTTTGGCCTCCTTGCCTTGCGATGCGGCTTTGAAGTTGCTGGACAAGAACGACGCCCTGTCGAGGGCTTCGATTTTTTGCGAGGCGTCCCCCGCGGCCAACTCCTGCGCGGCCTTGAGCTCGTCGTCGAGGAACTGGCCCATCGAGGTCTTGAGCTTTTCGCGGTCGGCAGGTGTGAGCGATTTCTCGGCTTTCTTCAGCGAGCGCTGCACCTCGGCGATGTAGCCCAGTTCCATCGGCCAGAGCATCTCTTGCAAACCACTGGACATGGTCGTGTCGATGAACCGGAATTTGCCAAAATCCCTGACCTTCTCGAACTCCTTCGCCAGGACAAAGGTCTTGCTGTCGCCCGAGGGAAAGAAACTGCCGGCATTGCCGCTGGAAATCACATCCCCCTGCGGGCCGATAATCGCGTAATTGAAAAACTCGTTCGTGAAGCCGAAACTCTTGGCCAACTGCGGTTCGTAGCCGTGCAGAATGTTGGGGCCGGTGAAGCCCTTGTCGGTCATGTACTGCTTGGCCTTGGCTGGCGGAGTATCGGTGCTGACCGCCAGCACGATGACCGGCTTGTCCTTGGTCGCAGCTTGGACTTGCGAGAGCATTTCGGGCGCCCAGCCATTGCAAATCGGGCACCACGTGACGTACGTCAGCACGACGACCGTTTTGCCCTTGAGATCGTCCAGCGATGCGCCGGCTCCCTCCCAGCTCACGCCGCTGAAGCTGGGAATCGCCTGACCCGCCGCCGCGTTGGCCGTCGCGCTGAAACCGGCCAGTGCCAGCACGGCCGCCAGCAGCAGCACAGGAACAAATCGCATGCGTGGGTCTCCCCTGAACGAGTTGACGTTGCGGCCCGATGTCTGCCGCCAACTTATACAATTTAACAGAACTCAAGCCTGAAACGCGAACTGTTTCTTGTTTGCTCCACGTTAAGCCCACCGGCTGCGGCCGGTGGGCAGCCCGCCACTTTCTCTCAACAATTCCTGGCCTCGCGGCGTCGGATTGCCGAATAGAGAGCGCACCACCAGGGGGATGGTCTAAGAGGCCGCTGCGCGCTGCTGGCGCCAGCAACGACAGCAATGCGACGCTTCCTCCTGCTCGCGACCCTGCTCCTGGGCACCGGCCTGTTTGGCCCGGGCTGCTCGCTGCCCCTGATGCGCGTGGCCGCCAACGCCCGAGTCGACGCCGATGCCCGGGTTGCCGCGGACGCCAACGTGGTGGCCAATGCGCAAATTGCGACCGTTTTCCCGCCCTCGGACACCATCGCCGGCCCCGTCGAACCGACGCCGCTGCCGCATCGGCCGGTCAATTCGCAAGCGGCCAAAATCGCCGTGCTCGACACCGACGGACTGCTGGTGAATACCGACCTGACCGGCCTGGGTTCGCTGGGCGAAAACCCCGTTTCGCTGTTTCGCGAACGGCTCGATGCGATCGCCGCCGACCCTTGCGTGACGGCCGTCGTGCTGCGGATCAACAGCCCGGGCGGCGGCGTGACCGCCACCGACATCATGTGGCACGATCTGCAAACTTTCAAAAGCCGCGTCGGCCTGCCGGTGGTGGCCTGCCTGTTGGACGTGGGCGCCGGCGGGGCCTATTACCTGGCCACGGCGGCCGATCAGATCATTGCCCATCCCACGACCGTCACCGGCGGCATCGGCGTGATCTTGAACGTCTACAACCTGCAAGACGCGATGGCCCAGTTCAACGTGGTGGGCACGCCCATCAAGGCCGGCAAGAACATCGACCTGGGCACGCCAATCACGGCCTTGGACGAAGACCGCCGCAAACTGTTGCAGCAGATGGCCGACGAATTTCACGAGCGGTTCAAAAAAGTGGTCCTCAGCGCCGCGCCACTCGGTCGATCCCAATTCGGCCAGCACGTTCGACGGCCGGGTGTTCACGGCCCAGCAAGCGCTGGAACGCGGCTTGATCGACACCATCGGCTATCTGGACGACGCGGTGCGCGTGGCCCGCCAGATGTCGCAATCGCCCGCGCGCAGGTGATCTTCTTCCATCGCCCGAACGATCCGGCCCTTTCGCCCTACGCCACCACCCCCAACACGCCGCTGCAAGGCTCGCTGTTTCCGGTCAGCCTGCCGGGATTCGATCGCAGCCGGCTGCCCAGCTTCCTATACTTATGGCAGCCCGAGCCGACGATGGAAAAGCTGAGCGGGCGGTGATGAGTTCATCACTCCTCAGTGGGTTCGATGGAGCTTAGTAAGAGCTCTTGTGATCTGCGTCCATCCGCGTTCATCTGCGGTTACCCTCCAGAGTGTGAGCACCTAAGTTGGGGCAGCCGCCCAGTTGTTGAACGTTTCACCCCGCTTGCCACATCATGCTAAGAGTAACCGCAGATGAACGCGGATGAACGCAGATACGAGCAACTGGTACGATAGAAAAGAGACGCCGTGCTTTCATAGAACGTTGAACCGAGAACCGGGCCTTCTAGGAGCAATCAAAATCCGCCCTGGCCGAGCACAAGGAGGAATTTCAATCGGTACTCTTATAAAAATGGGTTGTCCGATCGTTGGGTCTCATATTTTGATTTCCCTCGTCTCGCTCGCGATGCTGCGCGATGTTGAGTCGCGAGCGGCGGAGCCGAATCCGATCTTCAGCCACTTGACCGGGCAAGGCGTCCCGTTCGCCGCCGATCGGCACGTGGTTTTGCCTGCCCCCACGCTGGCCGACGATTTGAGTGCCGCCGACCAGCAGCGGGCGCTGGTGCAGGTTGCGGATGCCAATCATCCGCTGTCGGCCCTGCTGCGCAAGGCCGTGGTGGCCCCCTTTGTGCTCAAAATTAGCGACGAAGAACCATCGGCGGGCGCGGCGCCGCGGCGAGTCGATTTGTGGTTCGTCACCTATGGCGATTTAGCCGCCACCAGTTCCGACACCTTCATCAAACAACAGATCGACGGCGCGGTGCCCAGCGACGAACGGGCCGGGGCAGGGCAGGGCGCGGTGCTGACCAACGAGGAACTTGCCGCGCGAAAGATTGTGCCCGATCCTGACGAGCGCTTTCTGGCGGCCGACGTGAAGTTGTTCGATCGCGTTCACTTAAGCGGCGTGATGCGGGCCCGGCTCACGCGCCAGCCGCAAAGCGTGACCTTGGCGGCGGTGCTCGATTCGCGTTTTGCCGAGGACCCAAAATATCCGAACCGCTGGACGTCGCTTGCTCGCGACGAGGCCGGCAAAGTGACCGAGGGCCAGCCGCACGCGTACTCGGCCGCCGGCTGGTATTGCAAGGCCACGCAGCTTGTCGAGCCGGCCGGCGCCATCCTGGTAGAGTATCATCTGGTGTTCGACGAGCCGGCGGGTTGGTTCCATGGCGCAAATTTATTGCGATCGAAGCTACCGATTCTGGTCCAGGACGCCGTTCGCAACTTCCGCCGCAAAGTGTCCGAGCAAGCTAAGAGCGGGTAGGCGGGCTCCAACGGCTGGCAGGGAGGAACCGAATCTATTATCGGCGCCTTACTCCCGCTGTCTTTTCGTTTCGCGCTCAATCTCCGCGCATTCAGCTGCGCCCGTTACTCGTCCGAAATTTATGGAATCGACTGGCGCGTGGCCTTCTTCGTGACCGGATTGGTGTAGGTGAAACTCAATTTGCTTCCTGGGCGAAGTTTACGGGGAAAGACCACGAGGTTCCTTTTGGTCGGTACTTTGGCCGAGTATGTGGTGAACGCTTCCACATCGGGGAACGAGTTGAGCGCACTGCGCCGAGTTGCTGCGTCGGAGCGCGCGCCCAATTTGGCGCGGAGGGATTCAAAGGGGGATTCCGGAGGAGGTAGCCGCGCCAGTCTCCCGTCAATTCCTGCACCGACGTGGACACCAAGCTCAACTCGCCCGCCGCGCAGAGGTCGGCCACGCTCGAAAGCGAAACGCTGACGTTCACGATGGTCCATGCGCGAGCTGGGTTTGGGAGGTAATAACCCGGGGGTAGCGGCGAGCCGAGCAGGGCTTGCAGCTCAAACAGCGCAACCTGCTGATCCTCCGCAAGGTAGAGGACCTCGAATCCGGGGCTCGCGATGCTCGCTGCACTGAAACGACTTGGGATGGTAGCCCTGTGTGCGGTCTGGAGCGACGCCTGCCAATAGGCTGGTTGAATTGCTCGGTACCATACTGCGTTGCATGGCCCTAAGGCGAGGTTTTGGACGTGCGATAGGTTTACGTAGGCATTCCATGTTTAATGGCTCGCATTAGTGCCCGGATCTGGTCCTCATTGGGCGTACCCATCAAGTTCCTGGGCTTGTTACCGCCGAGTTGATCGTTTTCGGTGTCTAACCACTTGTCCGGGTTGGACACGACTTCGGCGATTAGTTTGTGCAAGTCGAGCGTTTCGTCAGGATCGCTATCCGCAGAAGACCTTTTCATAACGGAGCCGCCTGCCGGTGTTGGCTATCGTGGGTACGATCGTTTGTGGAAATCCATGCGGGCCTGAGCCATCGCAATTGACCTAAGTATACCACGACTGTTCGTTCGGTCGTACAGGCCATGCGGACCAACCACGCATCGCGGCGCGGCAATTGCCCTTCTTCGCAGCCAAGAGTGAAAACTGGCCTACCTCCGCCGCATCGCCTCGACCGGCCAGAGCCGGGCGGCCCACCAGGCCGGATAGAGCGAGCCGAGCATGCCTACCACGAGCGCCGCGGCAATGCCCAGTGCGATCACGCCCGTGTCGACTTCGCCGCCCACCAGGCCGGACGTCGGCGGCCAATAGGTGAGTAGCCGCAGAATCAGACTGCCCAGTGCGGCGCCGACAATCGCCCCGGCCAGCGACAACAGCAGCGACTCGCCCAGAATCATGCGGATGATCCGGCTCTGGCGCCAGCCGATCGCGCGCAGGGCGCCGATCTCCGACGTCCGCTCGAACACCGACATGAACATCGTGTTCAGCATGCTCACGATGCCGATCAAGATCGCCACGGCCGAAGTGACCCCCGCCGCGGCCCGGGTGACTCGAATCTGGCTGATGTTGTGAACGAACTCGGCCGTGGGCTGGGCGCTGATGTTGGCATCGAGCGCTGCGATGTTCTTTTGCAGCTGGACGACAACGGCGTGATTGCCGGGTGAGTCGGAGAGCACGACGTAGCCGGTGACCTGGCCGGGCCGGTCGATCATCCGCTGCAATTCGCTACGGAGCAGGAAGACGGCCCCGTTTTCATAGACGCTGGAACTTTGGAAAATGCCGATCACGTCGAACGGCTCGCCGTACAGGTCGATGTGGTCGCCGACGCTCTTGCCGGTGTTGGCGGCCAGCACGCGCCCCAAAATCACCTTGTGCTCGTCGCCGGCTCGCAGGCGGCGGCCGCGCAGGATTTCGATCTGGTTGAGCACCGGCGAATCGGGATCCCAACCGTTGACGATCACGGCGAACAGGTCGAAATCGCTCGAGGGCCACCACGTCCATCAGCCCGCCGATCACCTGTTTGACGTGGGGCAGCGCGGCGATGCGGGCGCCCAATTGCTCGTCGACTCCGCTGCTGAGCTGAAGGGTTCCGCCGGTCCGCTGCACGACCAGGTCGCCGCCGCGCTCCTGATACAGATCGAAAAACGACCGCTCGAAGCCCCGCGCCAGCCCCACCAGCGCAACCATCGCGGCCACGGCGATCGACAATCCGCCGGCGGTCAGCGCCGTACGCAGGCGGCGGCGGGTCAGATTCTTGAGGCTGATCGTCAGGAGTTGCATTTACGCGCTCCCCGAATCTTCGACCAGGCGTCCATCGCGGATCGTAATCACGCGCCGGCCCGCCGGGCGACCTCGGCACTGTGGGTGATGACCACCAACGTCAAACCGCAAGTCCGCTGCAAAGAGTCGAACAGATCGAGCACTTCGTCGCCGCTGCGCGAATCGAGATTGCCGGTCGGCTCGTCGGCCAACAGCAGCGGCGGCTGGTTGGCCAGCGCCCGGGCGATGGCCGTGCGTTGCCGCTCGCCCACCGACATGCGCGACGGCAAATGATTGGCCCGCTGCGCCAACCCCACCGTGGCCAGCAGCTCGTGGGCCCGCTGGGCCCGGGCCTTGGCCGAGAGCGGGCCCTCGAACATCGGAATCTGCACGTTTTCCACTGCGGTCAGCGTGGGAATCAGGAAGAACGATTGAAACACGAAGCCGATCTTGTGGGCCCGCAATTGGTCGAGATTGCGAACCTCCGAGAGCGGTGTTCCGTCGAGCAAGACCTGCCCCTGGGTCGGCATGTCGAGCGCGCCCAGCAAATTGAGCAACGTCGACTTGCCGCTGCCGCTGGGGCCGACGATCGCCACGTATTCGCCCCGGCGGACGTCGAACGAAACGCCAACCAGCGCGTGCACCTCGCCATCGGGATAAACTCGGCTGACGTCCAGCAGCCCGCAGGATCGAATCGCCGGCGCCGGTGGCAGGGGATCATTCATAGCGCAGGGCCTCGGACAAGGGCAAGCGAGTGGCCCGCAGCGCCGGATAAATTCCGCCGATCAGGCCGATGGCGATGGTCACCGCCAGACCCTGGACAAACATCCGCGGCGCCAGTTCGGCCCGCAGGATTCCCTCGCACCAACGCAGTCTCGCTCAGCCCGCGCACCAGCAGCCAGGCCAAGGCCAGTCCCAGCATTCCGCCGGCCAGGCTCAGCAGCAGCGACTCTCCGACGATCATCCGGACGACACGGAATTTTCGCCAGCCGATCGCCCGCAGCACGGCGATTTCCTGCGTTCGCTCCAGCACCGACATGATCATCGTGTTGAGCGTGGCGGTAACGCCGATCACCAGGGCCACCAGCGACGTGACGTCGGCCATGGCGTGCGCCAGGCGGACTTCGGTGCTGCTGGTGATGTAATCCTGCGTGGGCAGTGCCGTCAGGCCGGCCCGCTGGCCGCCGGGCAGTTGCAGCGCCGAAATTGTCCGGCAGACCGCATCGACCGCGGCGCGGTCGGCGGCGACCTCGGGCATGAGCTTGACCTGAAACTCGGTGACCTGGTCCGGCCGATCCATCAGCAGTTGCAGATCAGCCAAAGGCACGATGGCCGTTGCATCTTCAAAGGTGTTGGCGCCCGCGAAAATGCCGATCACGGTGAACGGCGTGCCTTCGATGTCAAGCTGCTCGCCGACCTGTTTGTGGAGTGTCCGGGCCAGCGTCTGGCCGACGAGCACCGGCTGGCGATCGCCGGCGAGCCAAAGTCGCCCGGAGTCGATGCGCAGGCTGTCCAGGGCGAAACTGGCGCTCCGGCCAGCCGTGAACCGGAATGCCGACCAGGCTGCCTTCGCCGAACGAGACCATGTCGGTCAGGCTGGGGTTTACGTCGGCAACTCCCGCCAGGGCGTGCAGTTGCCCGCCGATTTGTTGGTTCAGGCTGCTGGTCAGCCGTTCCGCCACTCCCGCGCGGACGACCATCAGGTCGATGCCGTGGCCGCCGTAGACCTCGGTGGCCGAGTTTTCCAAACCGCGCGAAAAACTGATCAGCGCCACGGCGGCGGCCACCGAGAGCGCGATGCCCAAGGCGGTCAGAAGCGATCGCACGCGCCGGCGGAGCACGTTTTTGAAAATCACGGCGAGAAAGGACATCGCGGAAAAATGCCGGCGGCTACGGGTTGGTGCTAGGATTGGTTTCGCCTCACGACTCGGCGTTCAGCCGTACACGGGCCAGCGGTCCCACGACCATGCCGGGAAAGCCGGGCACCTGCTGCTGATATTGCCGATAGGGCGCGCCACATAATAAACCAGCCGCCGATCCTTTAGATAGCTGCCCACGAAGATATAGACGGTCCAAATTCCCGTGAGCAGGGCATGATCGAGCGAGAGGGCCGGATTGCACCACAATAACCCCAGAAAACACAAATACACCGGGTGCCGCAACAGGCGATACGCGCCGCGCGGCTCAAAGCGCCGCGCCGGTTGCGGCCGGCCCCGCAGCCAACTCCACCAGGAAGTAAAGCCGGTTTGATAACCGAGCCCCGTCAGGCTCAAGCTGTAGAATGTCGCCACCCAGGAACCGATGAATCCGCACTGCACCGCGGCGCGTGCGGTTCGTTCGAGCCGCCAGACAAACACCGGGCTGGTGCGCCAGGCGGAAAAAATTACCAGCAGGCTCAGGCACGTCGCCAGGCAATAAAAGCAGCCATAAAAGGCCGGCGGCACCAGCCGGGTCAGCCGCTGCTTGACGCGCGGCAAAAGCAGCGCGCTATGGATCACGGCGAATTGCAGGGCCAACAAACAGTCGACCGCGAGCGAACCGTCGCGCGCAGCGGGAGTGGTGCCGGCAAGGAATCCGAACAGCTCGTAGACCGTGAAAAAAAAGACCGCGTGGGTCGCTACGCCCGTCGCGATACCGCACAGCCTGCGCATCGGGTGCCCCGTCTCCAGACCTGAAGTGCCTGCGTCCCACTGCCGCAGGCCGCCCATCGTTTGGCGCCGCTCATCCGGCGCTCGTCACTCCACGTTCCGCTTTTTTTTGCCACACGAATGCCCCGTAGCGCATGGCGCCCGAGCGGTAGGCCGCCAGAATCGCGTCGAACCGCGCCAGAAACAACTTCGTATCGCGATCGACCATGCGCGCCACGGCCTGCACGCCCGAACGACGCACCCGGCGCAAGCAAATTTCCCAGGTCTGGGCCACGCGATCGGTCCAATCGTGATACTCGACTGGCTCCAGCCCCGCGGCCGCCATCCAGCTTTCGTAGTCGCCGCGCGTGCCGAGCGACGGACAGAAAAAGCCCTCGCAGACCTCAAAGACGTCGCCGGTCGGCCTCGGGCGAGCCGGGTCCGTCGCCGGCCAGCCAGGCGCAAATCGCCATTCGGCCGCCGGGCCGCAACCAACTGGCCGCGCGGCGGAAGAACGCCGGTTTGTCGAACAGGTGCTCGGTGCACTCGACGCTCCACACCACGTCGGCCGATTCGCGTGGCAACTGGAGCTGCTCGGCATCGATGCAACGGAATTCGGTCTGTCCGGCAACTCCGTGCCAGCGCGCCGCCATTTTGGCCCAGCGCTGCTGGACGCGGCTCAGGGTGATCGCGGTGGCATGGCAATCGCGCGTGCGCGCCAGATGGATCGTCGAGCCGCCCATGCCACAGCCGATGTCCACGATGTGCGCGCCGCGAGGAATCGTCGCGGCGTCGGCCAGGGCTTCGATCAGGGCGATTTGGGCCGCCGCGTTCGACTCATCGGCTTGCCACAGCCCGTGATGGATGTGGCGTCCCCAGAACAATCGATAAAAAAGCGTGGTCAGATCGTAATGCCAACGAATCTGCCGCTTGGTGACGCTGGGACACTCGATCATCTTCGCCCTCCCTGGTAATTAAAGAATGCCTTACCGCGTCTGCCGCCCCGGGGCCGTTGCGTCCGGCGCGCGCGAGGCGCTTGGTCCACGGCCGGCGGCGAAGCCCGTGCGCAGCGGGCCGCCAGCCCGCGCGTTTCGTCGAGAGCGGGCAGGCATGGTGAATCCTTTCACGTCGGTGGGCAGAAGTGCATGCGGCGGGTGTACGATGTGGGCAAATCATAACAGCTTAGCGGCAGGCACCCAACGCCTGTTGCAACTCGATCGATGTTGTCGCCCCGGGGGACTATCGGGAATCGAGCCCTAAACCGCTTCGCTGCCGCGAACGTCGAGACGCGCTAAAGCCTTGGTAAATAGGGCTAAAAGTCGATCCGAGAACCGTCGGGGACGGTCCCAATTTTGCGCAGTCCTCGGAGCAAAATGGGACTGTCCCCTGCTCCCAGCGGTTCTCGGATAGGCACTAAAGCACCGATCGACGTCGCTCGCGGCTTGGATCTCGGCGGATACCAGGCCAAGAATTTGGCCTCGTCCGCCGCGCACTGCGGTATAATCTTGCGACGCCGAAGCACGAGGAACTATGGTCAGCCGTTGGGATGCAATCATTGTGGGCGGAGGGCCGGCCGGCGCCTCGTTGTCCGTGTTGCTATCGCGCGAAGGGTGGCGCGTGGCGCTGCTCGATCAGGCCCAATTTCCGCGGCAAAAAGTCTGCGGCGAATTTCTCGGCTCGTCCATGTGGCCGCTGTTGGACAAGCTCGGCGTTGCCGGTGAGGTCCAGCGGTTGGCGCTGCCCATCGAGATGCTGGAATTGGTGCTTCCCGGCGGCCGGCGGCTGTTGGCCAGGCTGCCCGGCGAAAACACGCGCGGCGCGGCCGCGCTCAGTCGCTGGGCGCTCGACACGCTGCTGCTGGACGAGGCGCGCCGGGCTGGCGTGGAGGTCTTGCTTCACCGGCACGTCGGCAAAGTGCTCATCGATAAAGGGCGCGCCAGCGGCGTGCAATTTTCCGGTGCGCTGGGCGCCGGCGGCCGCGACGAGCTACGCGCGCCGCTGATCGTCGCGGCCGACGGGCGCCGCTCCACCGTCGTACGCCAGACCGGCAGTTTGCAGATCCGCCCCACGGGCCTGATCGGTTTCAAGCGGCATTGGATCCGCGACGAGCGCGAGCCGTCGCCCACCGTCCTGGAGATGCATGCCCACCGCCGCGGCTACGTGGGAATCTGTCCGGTGGAACAGGGAGTGATCAACGTTTGCGGGCTGATGCCTGCCGAGTGGGTCAAGCGCACGCGGGGTTCGATCGATGCGGCGCTGCTGCAATGGGGCTTCGAGCCGGGTGGTTCGGCGCAACTGCAAGGCGCCATGCCTCGGGACGCCTGGCAAACCACGTCGGAAGTCACTTGCCAAAGCGCCGCGCCCGGCGTGGCCGGCGTGCTGTACGTGGGCGATGCACAGGGCACGATCGAGCCGGTGGCGGGGCAGGGGATGACTCTGGCGCTGGGCAGCGCCGCGCTGGCCGCGAGTCTGCTCGCCGAGGCGGGCCCCGAGGGTGTCGACGGGGCCCTGCAAACGCGCTACCAGGCCTCCTGGGAAGCGGCGTTTTCCCGGCCCGCCGGCACCAGCCGCCGGCTGGGCTGGCTGTTGCGTCACCCGGCGCTGCTGCGGGGAGTAGTGCCGCTGTTCGACGTGGCGCCGGCCGTGCAGCGCTACTTGCTGGGGCGCGCCTTTCGCGCCATGCGCGTCGAATTGGCGCCGATGGTCGGGTAGCGGGGCACAGATGGTCGGGTCGCGGCGCACGATAGTGCATCCGCGTTGGGTCACCGCGCGCGTTCCAGCAGACCGACGCGGAAATCCTCGTCGGTCAGCCCGACGTTCAGCCGCAGGTCGGTGTAGGTATATTCGAACAGCAACTGCCTGGCGTCGCCGGGCGTGCGCCCCCACAGACTGGCCTCGACGCGGATCGGCACGTGCAGTTCGTCGTCGACGTAGACGTTGGCCTCGGCAAAGTCGAGCGTCGGATCGGGTTGCGGGTGGAGTACCGAAATCCGCGTGCAAATCCGCTCGTTGATCCTGGCGTTCTTGTAGAACTTGACCTTGGTGTTCGTGGCCAAGGGATCGCGCTGCATATCCTGCCGGATCAGGGTGATCAGCGAATCGGTCACGCTGGCAAAGCCGATGCCCGTGATCGGCACCAGGCTTTCACGCAGGGCCGCTTCGCTGTTGGGGTCGACCTTCACGGTGACGTAGTTGAACCGCTTGCCGCCGTTGCGGACCAGCATTTTATTGTCGAACCGCCCCTGGACGTAGAGCACCTTGCGTCCCTTGATCTGCGCAGGCCCCAAGAAATTCAAGAATACGCTGTAGGGTTGCACCACCTGCCCATTCTGCACCAACTCCGTGCGGACTCGGGCCTGAATGTACTGCGCGTCGCGCAGGTCGCCTTCGATCCGCTCGCGCTTGATCAACAAGCACGTATAGTCGCGCACGTGATTCTGGGCATGCTGATACGCGCAAGGCGCAAACTGCAGAGCCGATTCCAGCGGATGACGCCCCCGGGTCGAAGTCTCGCCAGGCCCGGGCAATGTTTCCGTCGGCAGCCGCAGCGTGGTCTGGGATTGCGGAGCCAAGAGTCGCGGCTTGCCCGCGGGCAATTCCTGAGCGGAAGCGGCTAACGCATACGCGAGCGTGAGGATCGCCATCGACCCGAGCCAGGCAGTCGTTTTCATAGTTGCACCGATTTTCACAGGGCAGCGGACAGGACGAAGGAGCCAGCCAGCGGCTTGCTTTCGAAGCACACCACGCTAGCGGAATAATACAGCGGCAAACACCAAGGACGAGTCCGCGGTCGGCCAGGCCAAGCGCCGAATCGCTGGAAACCCCGGCGAATTTCGCGGCGCGCGGCTTCCGCCGCGAACTGGACAATTCACAGCGCTGCTAGCACTGGACCACCCGGCTATCAAACCTAGCGAGTCCTACGCTGGAATGACAATCAGGGTTGGGGGTCTTTTCGCCCGAAAGTCGAAGTTTTTCGTTTTTCGGGTGGGGATATGGCAACCGGGTAGACTTGCGCGACGGAATCTTTCGTCGCTGGGGCGGGGCTCGTTTTCGCTCCTCGACGGATCGCAAGCTCGGGCCGGCTGGGCCGGAGCGTGAAACGGTTGGCCCCAGGACGAAAATTGCTGGGTCGGCGGCGCGGCATTGCAACTTGCCGATCGGATCACGACCGAGCTTTCCCTGGCGGTTTGCATCGCCCGCTGCTAGCGAGTATCTTGGCCGGCGACGCCCAATTCGATTGGCCTTTCGGGGTCCCGCGGCCGGATCGGCGGCGACGCTACGCTGGGCCTGGTTTTCAACTTGTCCGTTCCGCTTTTCTGGTCCAACTCTCACATCGGATGGCACTCGCTATGCTCAGCAAAATGTTCGACCTTACGGGACGCGTGGCGCTCATCACGGGCGGTAGCCGGGGATTGGGCAAGGCCATGGCGCGAGGGTTGGCGGAGGCCGGCGCCGAGATCGCGATTACGTCGCGCAAGCCGGACGAACTGACGCAGGCCGCAGCCGAGATCGGAAAAGGCCTCAAAACGCGCGTCGAATGGTTCCAGACCGATCTGACCCAGCGCAGCCAGGTCGGCCCGCTGGCGGCTGCGGTGTTGGCGGAAATGGGCCGGGTGGACATCCTGATCAACAACGCGGGCAGCAACAAGATCGGGGCCATCGACGAGATTCGCGACGAGGATTGGGACGAGATCATGCAGCTGAATCTCAGCTCGTGCATGGCGCTCTCGCGGGCCTTGGCGCCGCAGATGAAAGAGCGCCGCTGGGGACGGATCATCCATATCTCGTCGGTCATGGCGCTGGTTTCCAAAGAAGGGCGAAACGTCTATTCCGCCACCAAGAGCGCTTTGATCGGCATGACCATGGCCAGCGCGCTCGATTTGGCGCATCACGGCATCACGGTCAATTGCATCGCGCCCGGTCCGTTTCTGACCGACTTGCCCGGCAGCATGCTGACCGCCGCGGAAAAACGGACTTTCGCCGAGCGGACCGCGCTCGGCCGCTGGGGCGAGCCGCGCGAGCTGGCCGGCCCGGCGCTGTTGTTGGCCAGCGACGCCGGCAGCTACATCACCGGGAGCGTGTTGGTGGTCGACGGCGGCACGCTAATTAAGGCGTTTTGAGTTCGGGGGGAGAGACCCTTTCGTTCCCCATCCCCGGACGGCGTCACGCGTACCAACCCGTCGCGTTACTACCCAGGCGCCCAAGCCATGTTTCGCACGCTCTTGCTGCTCGCGACGCTGGTCCCCACGCTTTTTGCCGGCAGAGTTGCCGGCGAGGAATTGGATCTCAAAGAGCGCTGGGTCTACTTTCCCACCAATTTGCAAGTGGAAGCCAACGTCGACAAGTTGGCGGAGCTGTTCCGGCGTGCCCATCAGAGCGGCTATACCCATGCGTTTATCACCGACTCCAAGTTCGGCCATCTGCACGAACTGCCGGTGCCCGAAACTTACTTCAAGAACGCAGAGCGGGTGAAGCGGCTGGCCGCGGAGTATAAGTTGGAGATCGTGCCCGGCGTGTTTCCCCTGGGCTGGTCGAACGACTTGCTGTGGAACGATCCGAATCTGGCCGAGGGCTTGCCCGTCCGGGATGCGCTGTTCGTCGTCCAGCGAAGCGAGGCCCATCTGACGGCCGATCCGCCGGTCGTGGTGCGCGGGCGGATCTGTCCGACCTGAAACAATGGGACTATCACGATCCCAGCGCCGTCGAAGATGCCGGCGCAGTCCGCATGAGCGATTTCAAGACGGGCGTATCGCGAGTGATTCAGAGCCTGAACGTGTCTCGCTTCCGGCAATACCACGTCTCGGTGCGGATCAAGACCGAAAACTTTCAAGGAACGCCGGAGATCAAAATTCTGGCGGCCGATCAGCAGCTCAACTGGAACGACCTGGGCGTCGAGCCGACGCAAGATTGGACGGAGCATCACACGATTTTCAACTCGCTCGACAACAGCAAGGTCGGGCTGTATCTGGGCTGTTGGAACGGCGCCGGCGGCCGGTTGTGGTTCGACGACATAGCGGTCGAAGAGGTCGGCCTGGTGAACCTGCTGCGCCGGCCGGGCGCCCCGCTGGTGGTCCGGCGCGAAGAGACCAAGACGCCGCTGGTTGAAGGCACGGATTTCGAGCCGGTGGCCGATCCGCGGATGGGCAACACGACCTGGCGGGGCGAATACGATGTCTATCACGAACCGCCGGTCATTCGCACCCGGCTGGCCGACGGCACGCGGCTGCGGCGTTTCGTACTATCACCCGATGATCATCTACGGCGGCTCGGTGATGATCGCGCTCTCGGAGCCCAAGACGCTCGAACTGTTGCGGGATCAGGCCCAGCGGGTCCACAAGCTGTGGAACGCCCCGGGTTATTTCATGCAGCACGACGAAATTCGAATCATGAATTGGGACCAAGCTTCGATGGACCGCCGGCTCGACGCCGGACAGATCCTGGCCGACAACGTCAAGCAATGTACCCAGATTCTGCGACAGACGAATCCCGAGGGGAAGATTTATGTCTGGAGCGATATGTTCGATCCGTCGCACAACGCCCACGATAACTATTACCTGGTGCGGGGCAACCTGGCCGGCTCGTGGGAAGGGCTCGATCCCCAAGTGATCATCGTCAACTGGAACGAGGGGCACGCGGCCGAGAGTCTGAAATTTTTCACCAATCGCGGGCATCGCACGATCATTGCCGGCTATTACGATGCGCCGCTGGATCACCTGGACGGCTGGCTGAAAGCGGCCCGCGAGGCGGGCGGAGTGGACGGTCTGATGTATACCACCTGGCAGGGCAACTATCGCGACCTGGAGGGCTTTGCCGAGCGCGGCCACTTCAAGCCGGTCGTTGATCCGGCCACACCGGGCAACAAATCAAAAACGCCCGCCACCGAGCCGTAGAAGTCGCCGGTTGCCCGCCAACCGAACCGCGGGTCCTACCTGTGCATCCGCGGCAACACCTCGCCGCGCTCGATGATGGCCGCCACTTGGGCCGCCAGGCGAGGAGACAGGTTGACGACCTTACGGTCATCGACCGGTGCCAGCGGCGACACGGGTACCGCCTGGCAACTTAGACGGCCGCCCGACGGAACGTCTTGCCCCGCAGGCTGGCCTTGAAGCGCTCGAATTGGCGCTTACCGACCGTCAGCAGCCCAGGTCCGGTCTTGGCATGGCGGGGCGAGCGCACGTGGAATTTCTCTTTGAGTTGTTCGTAGATACAGTCCGGATGAAACACGGCGTCGGGATTCAATCCGTGGCTGCGCCACTGCGAATTCCACAAGTGAATGGCCGAACTGTCCGTGGGAACCTCGCGCCGCTCGACCAGTTCCCACGCATGCCAGTAATCGATCGGATAAAACACCGAGGGCTCAAGCCTCAGCACCGGGACGTTCAGTTCGCGCAGGGCCCGGTCCAACAGCGCCGGGCCGATCTGGCCCCAGCGAACCGTGGTCCGATCGACTTGCGAACTGATGTCCCAGCAGAACTGCATGATGGCACTTCCCGCCGGCGCCTTCATCAACCCCGAAGCGGTGCTTTGAGCGCCGCACGGGTGGCGTTGGTAGCCCACCACGTGCTGACCGTCGAAATTCAAAGCCCGCAGGCAGACGCTGTCGAGGTCGGTCCACCATCCGCCGCGTTCGAGCAGCAGCTTATAGCGGAAGCAATTCGAGAAGGCGGAAACGCTGCCTTTGCCAAAACCACTCCGGTAACGAAAAATCTGGTCAGCGGGCAGGATTTCGCGCGCGTCGCGACGGACCGCGCCGGGCGGGATGTCATCGAGGTCGTCGTAGGTGTAGAGATGAACTGAGTGGTCCTGTTCCAAGTACGAACGGATCGACAGCTTCTCCATGACCGAGAGCCTCTTTCCGATCCACAAAGCTTGCACGATTGGATTGGACATGGGGCTACTTGTCTCGAACATGAGGCTACTTGTCTCGATTGGAGAAGATGTTTCGTCGATCGGCTCCGCAAGGCCAACGACTTTGGATTAACCCAAAGAACCAGCAAAGTTTTCCACGCTGTCCCAATTTGCCCCCAGGCGTCGCCTTGGATGCGACCAATCCCAACATGCCCACCGATTCAGGCCCTCATCGCAGCGGCTGCCTTCTGCTAGCCGCTCGTGCCGAGTATCCTGGCCTGACAGCAGCCGTAGCTAGAAAGCCGTCTGCCCGTAGACGGGTGCCTGAGTTTGGCGCGTAGCTGTGCATCCGCGGCAAGGCATCGCCGCGCTCGATGATGGCCGCCTCTTCGGCCGCCAATTCTTGCAGGCGATCGTTCACGGCGGCTTCGGGCGCGAAAAGTTTGGCCAGTTGCACGTACGTGCTGTGATGCCGGGCCTCGGACTCGAACAAGCTGCCGTAAAAGTCCGCCAGCTCGCGGTCGGCGACATGATCGCGCAGCAGGGCGAACCGCTCGCAGGAGCGGGCTTCGATCAGCGCGGCGACCAGCAGCCGGTCGACCGCTCGAAACGGATCTTGCTTGCGCACCAGTTCATTGAGCTGCCGACCGTAGTTGCTCGCCCGGAGCGTGCGAAACTTGATCGAGCGCGCGTCCAGCAGATCGAGCACCTGGCGAAAATGATCGAGCTCTTCGACCACGATGTCCGCCATCTGGCGGCACAACTCGGCGTGGCCCGGATAGGCGAACATCAGGTTCATGGCCGTGCCGGCCGCCTTTTTTTCGCAGTGCGCATGATCCATCAGCACCGACTCCAGGTCGGCGTCGACCTGGGCCAGCCAGCGCTCGGACGTTTTGCTCTGCAAGTTCAGCATCATCAGGTTGTTGCTCGCATGCGCTACAGCAGCCGGCGGTCAACGACCGCCGGTTGCGGGACGCCGATCACCGTCCGCCCCGAAGGCTGCCGGGTTGCCTTGCGGAATCCCTGCCTCCGAACTGGCATCGGCTTTGTCCGCGGCCTGGGTCCGCGCCGTGATCCAGGCCACCAATCGCATCATGGTTGCCGGACAGAGCCTGCGCAGCCGCCAATAGATGC
Organism: uncultured Planctomycetaceae bacterium; assembly: GCA_963793635.1. Classification (GTDB taxonomy): domain Bacteria; phylum Planctomycetota; class Planctomycetia; order Pirellulales; family PALSA-1355; genus CAWCAX01. The sequence continues at coordinate 477,145 of CAWCAX010000002.1, read as the reverse complement.
GCGCCCGGGCCGGCAGGACCAGATAAAGCTGTTTGCGCCGCATCGCCCGCACGATGGCCTGGGCCACGTCGTCGGCCGAAAGCCGGGCGCGCTGCATGAGCCGGCAGGCCGAATCGTGCTGCTGGGAAGTGTGAAACCGGCCCCCGGCGAGCAGGTTCGTGGCGAAAAAACCGGGGCAGACCACGGTCACGCCGACCGATCGCGATTTCAATTCCGCATAGAGCGTTTCCGAAAGTGCCACGACTCCCGCCTTGCTGACGTTGTAGGCGGCCATCGTGGGCGCGCAGACGATGGCCGCCGCGGACGCGATATTGACGATCTGGGCCCCGCGCGGATTGCGGATCAGCCAATCGCGGCAGAAATGGCAGCCGTGAATCGCGCCGAACAGGTTGACGTCGATCACCCAGCGCCAGTCGGAGAGCGCAAAGTGGCCGATCTCGCCGGAGCCGCTCACCCCCGCATTGTTGACCAGCAAGTCGAGCTGGGGCCAATCACGCTTTAGTCGCTCGACCAGTTCGGCCCAGGCGTCGGGCTGGGTGACGTCGAGCCGTTCGACGCGTGCGCCGCCGCCGGCTTGCTGCACGAGTGTCGCGGTCTGGCGACAGCCGTCCAAATCGACGTCAGCCAGCGCCAGCTGCCAGCCGCTCTGGGCCAATCGCACAGCTAGCGCGCGTCCCAATCCGCTGGCGGCGCCCGTGACGATTGCAGTGTGCGTAGCGACTTTGCCGGCAGAATTGGCGAACAGGGACATGCGCAAATCAGTTCCGCGCCCGCAAGTCATCAGAATGATGGCAAGTTAGACGCCCCAGTGGGGATTCGCAAGCCCGGGAAGCGGGGAAAACCCGATTGTTTTCAGCGGGGTCGGTCGATTGGCACGCGGCTCGCAGTGACGTAAAATCGTGAAGCGACAGCTCGAGACAGGAATTTGCGGGAAAGGATACAATCATGAGACGGTTACTGCTAGGTTTGGTGTTGGCTGCGGTGGTGGTGGTGCCCAGCGCGGCCTCGGCGCAGGTTTGGGGCCCTTATCGGCCGTATCGTGGCCGGTACTACGCCGGTTACCGCTACGCTCCGTATGGTTATGGCTACTACCGGCCGCCGGTGGTGCCGTACTATGCACCGCCCCCGTATCCGGTTTACGGGGCGCCGGTTTACCCGGGTCCGGCTTATCCCGCGCCGGCATACGGCTATGGCGTGGGCGTAGGAGTCGTGGGGCCCGGTTTTGGCGTGCAGTTTGGTTCGTGAGCGGTAAGAATCGCCTGCCGGCGGTTTGTTAGCTCAGGACTTCCCGGGCGGTGAGAATCATCTGGGCGATGTCGATCAATTTGCGGTTCTTGTCCCGCGCCAGGGACTGCAAGCGCCCGAAGGCGTCGGCCTCGCTCAGACCGGTGGTGGTCATCAGAACGCCTTTGGCCCGCTCGATGATTTTGCGATTGGACAGTGTCTGGCGGTAGTGATCGGCCTCCATGCGCATGATCCGGAATTCCTCGAACCGCCGCATGGCGATGGCCAGCGCGGTTTCCAGGTCGGCCTTTCGGACCGGCTTGATCAGATAGCCCAGCACGTGGTCGGTCTGGGCCCGTTCGAGCAGGTCGGAATCGTAGTAGCTCGACACCAGGACGATGGGCATCGGCTCATGCTTGCAGATTTCGCGAGCCGCCTCGATGCCGTCCATGTCGTCCATCTTGATGTCGCTGATCACCAGGTCCGGCCGGCATGCGGTGCAGCGCTCGACCAACTCGCGGCCGGAGCTGGCCAGGGCCACCAGCTCGTGTCCCAGGGCGGGCAGCATTTTGCGATACAGCTCGTGGAAAAAGGCGTCGTCGTCCGCGGCGACAATTCGTAGCGATCGGCTCATCCGAACTCCCAGGGGCTAAATTTCAACCGGCCAGCCGATTGTAAGTCCGGATTGTAAATTCGCCAAGTTTCCGCAATTTGTGGCAAAAGCGACGCTTCCGGATCGGCGCCGGGGCGTATAATTTTTCCAAGCCCTTTGCGGCAGGCATGCTTGGCCGCTCGTGACTGCCAGCGAGCTGGCATTTCCAAACGCAACCCCGCTTCGGTCCTCTCTTGCAAATCATTCCCGCGACACTATCGGCCCAAGAGCGCGAGTTTCTCACCGCCGCGGCCGATTACCTGGAACGGCCGACGTTTCTGATGCGAATCGCCGGCCTGGCGGGCAAGCCGGCCGAGGCGCTGCTGGCGGCACTGCCCGATCGGGCGCACGCGCTGGTGGCCCAGGCGACTTCCAAAGCTTTGAGCAATGCCCTGGATTGGGCCGTTCGCTCGATTCCGGAAACCTCGCAGCCGGCCCGCACCCCCGACATCCCGCTGGGGCAACAGGGGCGCCTCTCCAGCCGCTTGCATACGGCCCTGTCGGCCACGACCGGCGCCGTGGGGGGCTTTTTCGGTTTGCCCGCGCTGCCGATCGAACTGCCGGCCACGACCGTCGTGATGCTGCGTTCGATTGCCGAGATCGCGGTCCAGCACGGAGCCGACTTGCGCGACCCGCTGGTTCGGCTGCAATGTCTGTCGGTGTTCAGTTTCGGTGCGCCGGCGGTCGAGACGATGGAGTCGGCCTATTTTACGGGGCGATTGGGATTGGCCATCGCCGTGAAGGATGCGGCGGCGTTCGTCAGCGCGCACACCGCGCGCCAAATCAGCGAAGCACTGGCCGGGGGCACCGCGCCGATGCTCATACGGTTGATCAACCAGATAGCGGCCCGGTTTCAGATCGTGGTCACGGAGAAGGTTTTGGCGCAGGCGGTGCCGCTGGTGGGTGCGGCCAGCGGGGCGCTGGTCAACGCGGCGTTCAGCGATCATTTCAACAACGTGGCCCGGTTCCATTTCGGCATCGTGGCCTTGGAACAAAAGTACGGCCAGCCGGCAGTCGAAGCGGCTTATCAGCAAGCACGCCTGGCGCGGCTGGCCGGGCCGGCGGGTTGAGATTGTTGCTCGATCGCGGGGAAACATCACGCTCGCGGGGCATGGCCTGCGTTAAGCCGCCTCGCGGGCACCCATTTCCGCTTGCGGCTCCGGCAGCCGCCGGTATACTCAGGGTTTTCTCTCAGGGTTGCCAGGTAGCACCGAGTTAGCCGGGAGTCGTTTATGGGACGCAAGTGCGAAGTCTGCGGCAAGGTGGCCGTGCGCGGCAACAAGGTCCGCACCCGCGGTAAGGCCAAGTACTTGGGGGGCGTGGGCACCAAGGTCACCGGCATTTCGCGGCGCGAATTCAAGCCCAACTTGCAATCGCTGCATGTGACCGTGGGCAAAACGAACAAGACACTCGTCGTTTGCACTCAGTGCATCCGCAGCGGCGCCGTGACCAAGCGCGTCCGCATTGCTCCGTTCAAGCTCCCCACGAGTGCCAAACAGGAAAGCAGCGCCAAGCAGGGCAAGGCCGCCGGTTGATGCCATGAGCCTGTCTCGCGCCGAGGTCGAAAAAGTCTCCTTGCTGGCCCGGCTGCAGCTCAGCCCGCAAGAACTCGACACGATGACCACCCAATTGGGCGCCATCGTGGGCTATGTCGAGCAGCTCTCCCAGCTCAATACCGACGGGGTCGAGCCCATGGCGCACGCGATCGACGTCTCCAACGTCTTCGCGCCGGACGAACTGCGGCCCTGCTTGCCGCGGGACGAAGCCCTGGCCAATGCCCCGCATCACGACCGCGAGTTTTATCTGGTCCCCGCAGTCTTGGGCGAGTAAGCCATGTCGCTGGTCGATCGGACGGCCCTGGAACTCGTCGGCCTGTTGGATGCGGGCCAGACCACTTCGGTCGAAGTCACCCGGGCTTTTCTCGACCAGATCGCAAAACACGATCCTCAGGTGCGGGCCTTCTTGCGCGTCGACCCGCAGCAGGCCTTGGATCGAGCTGCCGAAATCGACGGCCGCCGACAACAGGGTAAGTCCGTCGGGCGGCTGGGCGGCCTGCCGGTGGCGATCAAAGACCTGCTTTGCACGCAAGGCGAACCGACCACCTGCGCATCGCGGATGTTGGAGAATTTTCGCCCGCCGTACGACGCCACCGTGATCGCCAAGTTGAAGGCGGCCGACGCCGTCCTGATCGGCAAAACCAACATGGACGAGTTCGCCATGGGCGGCTCGAACGAAAACTCCGCCTTTCAAGTCACCCGCAATCCTTGGGATGTCACGCGCATTCCCGGCGGCTCCAGCGGCGGAGCGGCCGCGGCGGTGGCCGCCTCGATGGCCCCCTTGTCGGTGGGCACCGATACGGGCGGATCGATTCGCCAGCCGGCCGGACTGTGCGGCGTGACGGGCCTCAAGCCCACCTACGGCCGCGTCAGCCGATACGGTCTGGTCGCTTTTGCCAGCAGTCTGGACCAGATCGGACCGCTGGCCCGCACGGCTGAAGACGCCGCGCTGCTCTTGGAAGTGCTCGCCGGACACGATCCGCTGGATTCGACTTCGATCGACCGGCCCGTGCCGCAGTACACCGCCAACATCCGTCAGCCGCTCAAAGGCCTGAAACTGGGGCTGGTGCGCGAGCATTTCGGGGCGGGGCTCGATGCCGAAGTCGAACAAGCGGTGCGGGAAGCATTTCGGGTTTACGAGTCGCTGGGCGCCAAGGTTTGCGAACTTTCGATGCCGCACGCACGCTACGCGGTGGCGACCTACTACGTGATCGCGCCGTGCGAGGCCTCGAGCAACCTGGCCCGCTACGACGGCGTGCATTACGGTCATCGTGTCGACGAGAAGCAAATGATCGCCGAGCTCGACGCCGAGCGGGCCCGGCTGGAAAAGTCGGGCGACGTGGCAGGGCTCAAGCGGCTCGACAATCCGCTGGTGCGGATGTATCGGGTTAGCCGCGCCCAGGGTTTCGGCCCCGAAGTCAAGCGCCGCATCATGCTGGGCACCTATGCTTTGAGCGCCGGCTACTACGAGGCCTACTATCTCAAGGCGCTCAAAGTCCGCCGCCTGATCCGCCAGGATTACGACGAAGCGTTCAACTCGGTCGATTTGATCGCCGGCCCGGTCACCACCTCGACGGCTTTCAAGATCGGCGAGAAGGTCGACGACCCGCTGGCCATGTACCTGGTCGATCTATATACGGTCAGCGCAAACCTGGCAGGCGTGGGCGGCATCTCGATTCCCTGCGGCTTTGGCGCCAGCGGCCTGCCGATCGGTCTTCAGCTCCAAGCGCCTCCGTTCGAGGAAGAACGGCTATTACGCGCCGCGCACATGTATCAACAGGCCACCGACTGGCATCAGCGCAAGCCGAACTTGGACTGACCGCGAGGCGGACAGCTTTGGGACGACTGGACGGCAAAGGACCGTTACGCAGGACAACGTCGGAATTAACCGCAGATGAACGCGGATAAACGCAGATGGAATTACGAGGATTGCAGTCCTTAGGCCTAGCCGACAAACGTTTCCGGATGGAATGGGACGGGTTTTTCACGTGACCATTAGATGAACTTTCGCGGATTGGTGATAACTGGACAATTCTTGTTGCGGGTTTTCGTCTATCGCTTTCCATTCCTTTTCATCTGCGTTTATCCGCGTTCATCTGCGGTTACCCTATGATTTCTACATTGGAGCTGACGTAAGGCGCCAACACCGGCGTCGAATAGCCACATTCGTGCGGTTGCAAATACCAGGCCGATTGCAAGAGAGCCGGACATGCTCGCCGACGATTCGAGGTTGACGAAAATTACTGAACAGGTCATTGGCTGCGCGTACCAAGTGGCGAATACTTTAGGTGTCGGATTCTTGGAGAAAGTCTACGAGAACGCCCTGATCCACGAGCTTCGCAAAGATGGACTGTTCGTCGAGCAGCAGCGCCCGGTAGATGTTTGGTACGATGGTGTCGTGGTCGGTGTGTATGTTACCGACATGCTCGTGGCTGGCAGCGTCATCGTCGAAGCCAAGGCGGTCGCGTCGCTCACGGATATCCACCTTGCTCAGGCACTGAACTACCTCAGGGCGACGGGGCTGGCCATTGCGCTGTTAATCAACTTCGGTCGGCCGCGGATCGAGATCAAACGCGTCGCAAATTCGTCCGTCGAAGGTGCTGCAACCGCATAGCGGGACCCTTAATGCTCTTTCATCATCGAGTCCTATTTTTCCTCTTCATCTGCGTTTATCCGCGTTCATCTGCGGTTACGCTAAAAATCTTCCATTTGGATTGACGTTGCGGCACACCCCGCACGATACAAACCGGCCCCTTAATCGCCTTGAATGACACGATGAGCAGCCAGCCCTATACCATTGTCATCGGCCTGGAAGTCCACGTGCAATTGGCCACGCGGACCAAGCTGTTCTGCCGGTGCAGCACCTGGTTCGGCGCGCCGCCCAACACGCAAACCTGCCCGATCTGCATCGGCATGCCCGGCACGTTGCCGGTCATGAACCGCCAGGCCTTCGAACTGGGCCTGAAAACAGCCGTGGCGCTCAATTGCCAGATCGCCCCCTTCACCAAGTGGGACCGCAAGAACTATTACTATCCCGACCTGCCCAAGGGCTATCAGATCAGCCAGTACGATCTGCCGTTCAGCTCCGCGGGCTGGCTGGAAATCAGCGATCCCAAGGGGCGTATCCAGCCCAAGCGGGTGGGCATCATCCGGGCTCACTTGGAAGAAGACGCCGGCAAGAGCATGCACGACGAACTGGCCGGCCAGGCGGACAGCAAGATCGATCTGAATCGGGCCGGCACGCCGCTGTTGGAGATCGTCAGCCAGCCCGACATGCGTTCGCCGGCCGAGGCCAAGGCCTATCTCACCGAGCTCAAGCTGCTGCTAACCTATCTGGGCGTGTCGGATTGCAACATGCAGGAAGGCAGCCTGCGCGTGGACGCCAACATCAACTTGCACATCGACACGCCGCAGGGCCCCGTGGCTACGCCGATCGTGGAAGTAAAAAACATGAACAGCTTCCGTGCGGTCGAGAAAGCGATGGAGTTCGAGGCGCCGCGGCATTTCCAGGAGTGGCAGGAGACCGGGCAAAAACTGGGGGACGTGCCCAAACAAACCCGGGGCTGGGACGACGTGGCCAACGTCACGCGCGAGCAGCGCCACAAGGAAGAGTCGAGCGACTATCGTTACTTTCCCGAGCCGGACCTGGTTCCGGTCGTGGTTGCCGCGGACAAAATCGAGCACACCCGGGCGGCGCTGGGCGAGCTGCCGGCGGCGCTGCGGCAGCGGCTGGAGTCGACCCACGGCATCACGCCCTACGACAGCGACGTGCTGGTGAATCAGGGTCAACCGCTGGTCGACTACTTCGTCGAATTGGCCCTAGCGGCGGGCGACGGCAAGATGGCCAGCAATTGGGTCCAGCAGGATGTGCTGCGGACGCTCAAGGAGCAGTCGCTGGCGATCGACCAATTTCCGCTGCGTCCCAAATCACTGGCCGAGCTGCTCAAAGCGGTTCAAGAGGGGCAACTCAATACGAGCCGAGCCCGGGAGATTTTTGTCGAGATGGTTTCCAGCGGCCGCTCGGCCGCCGAGCTGATGCAGGCCCAAGGCATTGCCAAGGTCGACGAGAGTCAACTCGTGGCCCTGGGCCAGGAACTGCTGGTCGCCAACCCCAAGGTGGTGGCCGATATCAAGGGGGGCAAGCTGCAGGCGGCGGGGAGTCTGATCGGGCAGGCCAAGAAAAAAAATCCCAACGTCGATCCGGGCCGCTTTCGCGAGATCATCATCGAACTGGCCGGAAAGATGTAAGTCATTAAGAACAGGGAAGTGAAACCACAAGGCGCGAAGGCGCGGAGAAGACAAAGCAAGGATTTTTTTGGACAAGGACCGCGCCGCTCGCCTTGCAGCATCCGGGTTTCGTTGGCCTTTTAATGATTCGCCTTCCGTTGCTTTCCTTTGCGTCTCTGCGTCTTTGCGGTTCGGTTTCCTGCTCACCCCATGACGCGCCCGATCATCACCCTGCTGACTGATTTCGGCCGCGACAGCCCCTATGTGGCGGCCATGAAGGGGGTGATCTTGTCGATCAACCCCGAGGTGAACGTGGTCGATCTGACGCACGCCATCGGACCGCAAAACGTGCGGCAGGGCGCGATCGTGCTGGACGAATTGGCCCCCTGGTTCCCGAGCGGTTCGATTCACGTGGCGGTGGTGGATCCGGGCGTGGGGAGCGACCGCAAAATTGTTTATGCCCAGCTGGGCGAGGGGCATTTTTTGGCACCGGACAACGGGTTATTGAGCCGTTTGGCGCAGCGGAGGCCCCCTTCTACAATCAGGACCGTGACCGAGGCGGAATTTTGGCTACCCACGGTCTCGGCGACGTTTCATGGCCGCGACATTTTCGCGCCGGTGGCCGCCCGCCTGAGCTTGGGCCTTTCGCCCGAGCGGCTGGGTCCCAGGCAAACAGAATTGAAAACGCTGGATTGGCCGGAGGTCCGCGTGGCGGAGCGCAAGCTCGAAGGACGGATCGAATCGATCGATTCGTTCGGCAACCTGATCAGCGACATCGCGGCTGACAAGCTGGAGGGAGTACCGCGCGGCGAAGAGGTCTGCATCGAGTGCGACGAGCATCAAACGCAGGGCATCTTCAACACCTACTCCGATCAACCGCAGATGACGCTGATCGCGCTGGTCGGCTCCAGCGGCAAGCTGGAACTGGCAATCGTGGGCGATAGCGCCGCGATCATGCTGGGCGTCCGCGTCGGCACGCCGCTGACCGTGACCTGGTGACGGCCGGTTTCTGATTGAAGCGACGGCTTTGTCAAGGGGATAAGGGGATGAGGCAGGGGATACGGGGGATGACGAAGGAAGGAAAAGCTCGGAACGCGGAAAAAAAGAGAGCGTGGCGATGAGCGAAAATGGTCGCGCAATGAGCCATTAGCCCGAATCCTCGTTTTTCATCCTTCATCCTTCTGCCTTCATCCCTTCCGTCCATCCCCCGTATCCCCTTCCTCATCCCTGTATCCCCTTTCCTCAGACGGTTGCGCTGCGAATAGCCCCTACTTCCGCTCGACGCGCACCTTGACGGTGTACTTGCCCGGGAAGTTCTGCATCGCGTGCTGGGCCTGCATGGCCACGCCAAAGCGCAGCTCTCCGCTGCGCGGGGCCTGAAACGTGGATTTGGATCCCACCTTGAACACGTTGTCGTCCGAACCGATCGAAGCCACCAGCGTGCCGCTGGCAATCGCCGGCACGTACCAGCCGTAATTGGGAGCGCCGTCCGGAGTGGAAAACGCGTTGTTCCCCCAGGGGGTCATCATCACCGTGCCGTCGGCCGTCACGGTCACCTTGTCGCCGCGCTCCACGCGAATGCCGGTCGCCTTCAGCCCGTTCTGCACCAGGTGCGTGCCTTCCACGCTGATGGTCTTTTGCAACTCGGTTTTCTTCGGCGAGCCCCGGTCGCCGCGCAGGATGTCGCTTAGCTTGACCGTCAGCGGACCGTACAGACTGGCCACAGTGAACGAGCTCGTGACGATCTTGCCGACGGCGGTGAACTGGCTCGTCTCGACCGTATCGCGCTGGATCAGCGCGCCCTTGGCGGCCGGCTCCGGGCCGTCCTCCGACTGCTCGGCGTCGAGTTCGTCGAGGATGTTCCTGACCCGTTTTCGCCGCTCGGCATCGGTGTCGCCGAGCCGTTTTTCCAGCTCGCCGCGGACGCTCGCTCCCATCTTGAGCAATTCTTTCTGGGCCAGCTCCCGCTGATCGAAGTCGTTGGCGCCCAGCGCGTCGATCAGATCGTAAACCTTCTTGCCCAATTCAGGATGATGGATCAGCCCGGGCGTAAAACTCCGCAGCTCGGTGACCGGCACGGTCAGCTTGCCGAACTGGGTTTCGATCTCGATGTCCTTGACCGAGAGCTTGCCGCTAATCACCGAGCCGTCCATCAGATGCAGGCGAATGATCTCGGGATCGACCGCCGGGCCCTTATCCTCGGCGGCCGGTTCCGACGATTCGTTGTCCTGTGCGTCGGGCCGGGCGGCCCACAGCGGGGCGGCCGACAGCGGGAACGCCAACATCAGGCATATCCGCACTGCGGAACAGCGATTGAACATGGTCGGAGCCTCGAGGCTTGCCTGTAGAGAACGGTCCCGTCGGTTAGAGCATCTTAATCGAAAATTAGTTCCCGGTGAAAATCCGCCGACGTCATACCTCATTGCGGCTGCTCCCAATTGCGGCTCCGTTCGACTGCCCGCAGCCAGGTGCGATAGCGGCTCTCCCGCTCCGCGGCGGGCATGGCCGGCGTGAACTCGCGGTCCAAGGCCCAATTGCGGGCAATCTCGTCCTGAGAGTCCCAATATCCAACGGCCAGGCCCGCCAGATAAGCGGCGCCCAGGGCCGTGGTTTCCGCAACCACCGGCCGCCGCACCGCCGTGCCCAGGATGTCCGCCTGAAATTGCATCAATGCATCGTTCACCGCGGCACCGCCGTCGACCTTCAGCTCCGCCAGCGGCAAACCGGCGTCGCGCTGCATCGCCTCGACCAGGTCGCGCGATTGATAGGCGATCGATTCGATGGCCGCCCGGGCAATGTGGGCCGCGGTGGTGCCGCGGGTGATTCCCAATATCGCACCCCGCGCGTACGGGTCCCAGTAGGGGGCGCCCAAGCCGACGAAGCCGGGCACCAGGTAGACGCCGTCGGAGTCGGGCACGCTTGCGGCGAGCGGTTCCACTTCGGCCGACGTGCGGATCAGTCCCAGCGCGTCGCGCAGCCACTGCACCACCGCTCCGCCGATGAACACCGAACCTTCCAGGCAATAGGTGACGCGGCCGCCGATGCCCCAGCCGATCGTAGTCAGCAGGTTGTTTTGGCTGACTGCCGGCTGATCGCCCGTGTTGAGCAGCAAGAAGCAGCCCGTGCCGTAGGTATTCTTGGCGCCTCCCGCTCTGGAAACATGCCTGGCCGAACGTGGCGGCTTGCTGATCTCCGGCACAGCCGGCCAGGGCAATCGGCTCGCCGAACCACTCAGCCGCGGTTTCGCCGTAGCGCTCGCTGGAGGCTCGCACCTCGGGCAGCATCGCTCGCGGTACGTCGAGCAGCCGCAGCAACTCGTCGTCCCAATCGAGCGTGTGGATGTTGAACAGCAGCGTGCGGCTGGCGTTGCTATAGTCGGTCAGGTGCAGCTTGCCGCCGCTCAGACGCCACAGGAGCCAGGTATCGACGGTGCCGAACAGGATCTCGCCCTTCGCGGCTCGCGTGCGCAGCCCGGGCAACGTGTCGAGCAAGTGCTTGATCTTGGTGCCCGAGAAATAGGCGTCGAGCACCAGCCCGGTCCGCTCGCGAAACAGCGGTTCGTGTCCGTCGGCCTTGAGCTTTTGGCAAATGCCGGCACTCACCCGGCTCTGCCAGACAATGGCGTTGGCCACGGGCCGGCCGCTGGCCCGCTCCCAGAGAATGGTCGTCTCGCGCTGGTTGGTCACGCCGATGGCCGCGATGTCGCGTGGGGCCAGCCGGGCCCGATCGAGCGCCTGCCGGGCGACGTTCAATTGCGAAGCCCAGATCACCTCGGGATCGTGCTCGACCTGCCCCGGCGCGGGCAGGATTTGGGCAAACTCTTCTTGCGCCGCGGCCACGGGCCGGCCGTCGCGGCCAAACACGATGGCCCGACTGGAAGTCGTGCCTTGATCGAGAGCCAGGATGAACTGGGGCATTCGCTGGGCGAGCCGTTGGTGGCCGATGGGATGTTACGATTCCACGCGCTTGCCGAAATGCGCAGCGAGCCGAGCGACGGTGCGCTCCAGCTCCGCTTCGACGTCGCTGGTCGAGATCCGACCCTCGGCCGCCAGCATTTGGGCCAGTTGCCGCAAACAGCGGCGCGTCAGCCGCTCTTTGTATAGGAGCATCAGCCGGCGCTCAACCAGATCATCCAGCCGCACGGCCCACTCTTGGCGAATCGACCACCGCGCAAGCACCAAGGGCAGGGGGGTGCCGTCGAGCAGTTGCCCCCGGTCGGCCGGCTCGGCAGCGGCCAGAATCTCGCGAGTTCGGGTGCCGCACAAGTGCCACGTGGCTTCGAGCGAATCGATCGGCAGGCCAAACAGTCCGGCCAGCTCGGCCAGTTCGCCCGCCAGGGCATCGGCCGAATGCGGATAATGCTCGCCACCCGGAATGGTGCGCTGCTGCGAGTTGGCAATCGCTTTCTGCCCCACGGCGACCAAGATCTCGCCGGCCGCTTCTTCGGCCAGTTGGCGGCAGGTGGTCAATTTGCCGCCGATGATCGAAAACAGCGGCAGCGGTGCATCGAGATGGCGCTTGATGCTATGCCGGCGCGTGATCGCGCCGGGAACCGCCGCATCGACATAAGGCAACGGCCGCACGCCGCTATAGGAAAACGCGATATCCCCGCGCGTGAGCACCACCTGCGGAAACACGTCGCGCACCGATTCGATCAGGTAATCCACCTCTGCCGGGCTCGCCACGGCACGATACGGATCCCCCTCGTACGGCTCGTCGGTCGTGCCGATCAGGGTCATGCCGGCCAGCGGCAAGATAAAGAACGGCCGCCCATCGGCAGCCTCGGCGTAGATTCCGCGGCCAGCCAGGGCGGCGATCAGATCGGGCCGGGCGGTCAACAAATGGCTTCCCTTGGTGCCGCCGATCAGCCGGGGCGATGGCAGCGGCAAGCGGGCCAAAGTCCGATCGACCCAGGCCCCGGTCGCGTTGATGATGGCCAGTGGCTGGCAGGTTTCCGCCACCGCCAGGGCTTCGTCCGGGCGGCGAATCTGGACGACGCGCCCCGCCAGATGCGCCTCGTGATACGTCAACACGCGAACTTCGTTGCCCTGGTCCCGGGCGGCCTGACAAGCGTCGGCCAGCAAGGCCAGAGTCAACCGCTCTGGAAATTCGACCTGCGCGTCGTAGTAGGCGGCCAGCCAGCGGTAGCGGGCTGCATCGACGGGCGGCCCCGCGGTGACGGGCATGATCCGATGTTTCGGCAGGCTGGGATCGCGGGCATAGATGTCGTATAGCCATAGGCCCAACTGCACGAGCCACAAACCGCGGTCATGGCCGCCTGCGCCGGCGTCCCAGCCCAAAAAGCGCCGGGCGGAGCTGAGCAGTCCCGTCCAACGATGCCGGATCGGCACGAACAATTCGAGCGGCCGCACGAATTGCGGCGCCAACTTCAGCAGCCGCCCCCGCTCGGCGAGCGACTCGCGCACCAGGTCGAACTCGCCATATTCCAAGTAGCGCAAACCGCCGTGAATCAAACGCGACGAATAGCTGGTCGCTCCGCTGGCGACATCGGCCGTGTCGACCAGAAGCACCGACAATCCGTTCAGGGCCAGCTCGCGGGCCAAGGCGCAGCCGTTGATGCCCGCGCCCAGGATCAAAACGGTTCGAACGTGCATCGGTCATCGAGCGCATCCCTTGCGCGGTTGAAGGAAGCTCGGGCAATCAAGGCGGCAGGCTTGTCGGCGAGAGAGGGCAATTGACTGACCGAAGCGTCGGAGCATTTCGCGAAAATATCCGGCGATAATCGGGGTCAAGGTACATGCGCGCCTGTTTCGTCACACGATGGCGAAACAGTTCTTGGCCCACACCGGGAATGGCTTTGTCAGTTTGGCTCAGATCCTCGGGCACGAAAGCTTGAACCCAACAAGCAGATACCTTCGACGATTCGATGGGCAATCAGCCGCGCCAGCGAATCGACTCGGTTCATGAAAGAACCCATTCAACCGCCGTTTTGACTCTTCTTTTCTTGCTCTTCTTGTTCCCGCAACCATTCCTTGAATGACAATCGCACTCGTTCACTTACCGGCCAAAAGACAACGCGTCTCGTGTCCTCGTCAGGTAGCGATTTGGCCCATTCTCGCATGAGTGCAGTCACCTGGGGTGGCAGAATTTGCAGCACATCATGAATGTTGTCCGCCGGGACTAGGCCCGCTATTTCGCTGACCAAAGTGGAATCAGTTATCATTCTTCGCTCGTAAAGAGCCACAAGCCGCTTCGCTCGCTCCACGGCTTGCTCTACTTGCATTGAACTCATTTGCCTTCTCCTCGTAATGCTTCAATGAGACAATCGGCGCGTTCCCAGGCGTTCCAATGAATATTCTTGGCTGTCGTCAGAGGTTCGGTAAGTTCGTAGAATCGGGCAACTGGCATTCGCCCGTCGCACTGGTCAAAAATCGCCTTCAGCTCGACCAGTTCGAATATCTCATGCGCCAGCAGGTGCAGAAATCTCTCATCGTTTTCCATGACCTCATGCGAGATATTGATAACCACTAGCCCAAATCGTCGGTCGACGACGCTCCTGTACGGCTTAGACGGCTCAGACCAATAGATGTATTTGTTTTCTGGAACATCCTTGGCCTCGAAATACTTCGCATCGACCGGCTCGCCGTTCTTTCGAAGGCGAAACTCGGCATCCACCTCGACAGGAATTACTCTTGCGTAAGACGGAACGGCGACGCCCATTGATTGTGCCCATTTGAGCATTCCATCGACGGACCTGTCTTGTACGTCTCCGCTATTCGGGCGGTAATTGACGAGCCTGGATCGAACTCCCGCCCCGGCCACATTGTACCGCGCATCCGGGTCTAGCGGTGCATCGCCCGGCTTAGGACTCGGCGCCGAATGCTGCTCGCTCATCGTATGCGCTTGGCTTTCCAATGCGGAGCATCAGTAGTCCCGGCTATTCAACGTGCGCTGCAAGTAGAGCACATGGGCCCGCACGCCTTCCAGTCCCGGATTGAGCCGCAGGGCGAGGCGGAAGCTATCGAGCGCCGCCTGCCGGTCGCCCAGTTGCAATTGGCACTGGCCCATGCCGGCCGCGGCGCCGAAATGATAGCAGTTCAGCTCGAGGGTTTGTCGACAATCGCGAATCGCCAGGTCGAACTGCCCCAGTCCGAAGTGGGCCACGGCCCGCTGGTTCCAGGCTTCGGCCAGTTCGGTCGACGTCTGCAAGAGTTGACTGGCGTGCCGGACGGCCTGCTTGTAGCGCTGGGCGGCATTCAGGCGGAGCAGCGTGGCGAGCCGTTTCCGCTGGCCCGGATTTCCGCTGCGGCACCAGAGGAGGCGAATGCCCTCCTCGGCCAGCGTGCGGACTGCCCGATCCTCGTCGACCAGCGCCTGGCCCAAGACGGCGTTCAACGAATAATCGCCGGCGAGCCCCAGTACGAGCACCGCGCCGCGTCGGGAGAGCCGCTGGCCGTGGCAGGCCAGCCGCTCGAGAGTGCCCAGGCTGTAGCGGCCCAAAACCCGTTCGACGAGGGCGGCGGAGTCCTGATCTTCCAGATATTGCCGATAAAAATCATCCAGCAGAGGTGCGCAACGAGGGTTTTCCATGAGAAAGTCCGAACCAGGAGAAGACACGCCCCCCTGCGTGTGGAAGATTGCCCCAGCCGCCTTGGCAACCTCAAGTGTAATCAGCCGATCCCGGCCCACCAGCGAAAACCGGCCGGCGAAACTCGATTTTGCGCTTCGGCCGTGCGATCTGACTTGGCCCCGGCACGCCGAGGAGCGAAAATACAGCCATGCTAGCCTTGATCGGTTTGTGCCAATCCAACTCGCGCGCCGCGACGATCCGCGCTTCACGGCGAGTCGATCCGTCGAAGCTGCAACCTGCCTGGGGAGCGGCGCTGCGAGCGGCCGCTTGGCTGCTCACGGTCTGGAGTTCGCCCGGCTGGCACGCAGCCAGCGGCAAGGACGTCGCGCCGCCGAATTGGTTGACCGGCAAGGCGTTCAGCCAACAATTGGAGCAGCCGACCAACATTGCTTGCTCCCATCGTCCGCTGGGGGCGGTCGTTCGAAATCTCGCTCAGACACAGCGGGTGGCGATCTGGCTCGACCGCCGGGTCGACCCGGATCGGTCGCTGAGTCTTTCGATCCGCGACGAACCGTTGCAGGCCGCGATCCGGCAGATTGCCACGCAAGAAGAGTTGGGCTCCTCGACGCTCGAAGCCGTCGTCTACCTCGGACCGGCCCTGGCCGCGGCAAAGCTACGGACGCTGGCCGTGCTGCGCGCCGCGGAACTCAAGCCGCTGCCGCCGCCGCGCCGCAAAGCATTGTCAGAGGCCCGGCCCTGGCACTGGGAGGATCTGACCACTCCCCGCGCGTTGATCGAGGGGCTCGCGCGCGAGGCGCACGTCGAGATTCGCGCTTTGGACCTGATTCCCCACGATCTGTGGCCGGGTCGAAGTCTGCCGGCGCTCTCTTGGATCGATCGACTGACGCTTGTGGCGATTCAATTCAACCTGACGTTTCACACGGCGCCGGACGGCAAATCGATCGAACTGGTTGCCGTTCCGGACACCGTGGTGACGAGCCGCAGCTACCCGGCCGTGGCGCTGGGCCGAGAACCGGTCGAGGTTTTGGCCGAGCAGTATCCGCAAGCCGATATTCGCCAGCAAGGAGATCGCGTCGTAGTCGCGGGCCGGGTCGAAGATCTGGAGGCGATTGTGGCCGCCGGGTCGGCCCGGCAAACCAGGGGCAAAGCCACCGCGCCCGGCAAACAAGTGTTCAAACTCACGACCGAGCAACCGCTCGGCGCCCTGATCGTGGAACTCGGCAAGCGTTTGGACGTGGATTTCCAATTCGACCCCGCAGAACTGCAAAAGGCGGGCATTTCCTTGGACCAAACCGTCTCGGTCAAAGTCGAAAACGCCTCGCTCGAGCAATTGATCGATGCCGTGCTCGCGCCGGCGGGACTCAAAGGCCGCCGCCAAGGCCGCGTGGTGCGCGTCTCGCCGGACAAGTCGCCCGGCGAGCAGCTCGACAAATAACTCGCGTCCTTTGCCGAATGGCATACGCGCACTGGCAAGCACGCGCGGTAGACTCGCGCTGTCGACGCAAAGTCTTACGGAATCGACATCTTCCACCCCCCGCGTGCTATTGCAAATTCTCTAGGGGGCGAAATAATTTATGCGTGCCAATTTCTTTCGCGCAGGGCAAAAGGAGTCGCTATGCGAGGACGCGCTCGGTGGGGCTTCGGTTGCCTGGTGCTAATGCTTCCAGGATCCGCATGGGCCGGCAAGCCCGTGCAGTTGCCGCACGCGGCTGCCGCGCCGGTCCGCTTTACGCTCGTCGCCCAGTACGGCAGCGGCGGCTCGGCGTATCCGTCGGCTTCCAGCGCCTCGGGTGCCCACGGCATGTTCTCCGGCGGGTACTACCATCACGGCCACCAGGGGCTCTCGAACTCCACAGTCGGCTACGCGCCGTACCTGGCATACGGCTCGAACTACTACGGGTTCTACCTGCCGCCGCCGTTGTTTGTCCCGGCCGACATGCTGTTCGGACCAGACCCGCTGATGCAGGGTATTGGCAACCTGAACGGCGGTGGGCCAGGTGTAGGCGGTGGCCCGGGACCGGGTGGGGTCGGCGGGGCCGGGGGCAACGTGCCGCCAGCTGGCGCGATGGGCCAAGCCGTGCGCGCGGGTCCGGTCGGAGCTCTGGGGCCAGGGCAGCCGCAGCGGGGCGCCGGTGCGGCGGACAATATGAATCCGCCGGCGCCGCGAAAAGTGCGGGTCACGAATGCGGCGGCCAAAGCGCGGGCCGGCAAGTTCCTGCAATCGGGCGACACGCAGTTTGGCAAGCAAAAGTTCTATCCGGCGCTGGAGCGCTACCGCGAAGGAGCGCTGGCGGCGCCCGATCTGGCGGAGTGCTTCTTCCGGCAAGGCTTTGCCCAGGTCGCCCTGGGGCAATACGAGGCCGCGGCCAAAGCCTTTCAGCGCGGCCTGCGGCTGAGACCCGAATGGGCCGACTCGGATTTCGAGCTCGGTCCGCTTTACGGCGCCAATCATCTGGCCAAGCTTTCGCACCGCGAGGGGTTGGCCCAGGCCATCGAGCAGAATCCCCTCGACGCCGGCCTGCTGTTGACGATGGGCGCGATGCTGTATTTCGACGGCCAAAAGGAACGATCGCGGCTGTTCTTCCAGCGGTCGGCTCAATTGGGCGGAAAC
Source organism: uncultured Planctomycetaceae bacterium (assembly GCA_963793635.1). Classification (GTDB taxonomy): domain Bacteria; phylum Planctomycetota; class Planctomycetia; order Pirellulales; family PALSA-1355; genus CAWCAX01. The sequence goes on along the minus strand of CAWCAX010000002.1, from coordinate 459,323 downwards.
GACAGCCATCTGCTTGACGGCTTCCTCGCGCCCGAGCCGGCCGATGCCGACGACAAACCGGCCGATCAGGAAGCCGGAGCCAAGCCGGCGGGCAAGCTAAACCTGTAGCCTCTGACCTGGTTTGCGACGCACAACGGCCGCACGCGGCACGTAATGCCTACGGGGGAGCGCAAATTGGTTTGGTGCGCCCAAGCCCCCAGTGGCCGCCCCGGGTAACGGATCGGGCCCGCACGGCGATTCGCTGTTTCGCATCGGCATCGGTTGGGATTCCAGGGTGGCTTCGTCCCCGCGGGGACGTCGTGATCCGTCCATTCATTCCAGACGGCATAATCGGGCAAAACCGGTCCGGTCGGCAAAACTGTTCGGGTCATCTCCCACTGAATGCTCTGCTATAGTTACACGGGATCATCGAATAGGGCTCCGACAAAGTTGCTTTCATGCGCGCCGCGACGACGACAATCCGAGCCTTGGTGGCCGTTCTGGCGGTTGTCGCGCTGTTGGGCGGCGGCTATGTCGTCGTGGCCTATACGCGGCATTTGCGGGACAGGCCGGCGCAGGCGAATCGCGCTTTTTCGCCCGAGGTCCAGGCCGTGGATGCCAACGTGGTCGAACTGACCCCGCGGACTGCGGAGCTGGCGCGGATCAAGACCGCGGAGGTCGTGGTCTCCAAGCGGCCTCGAACGCTCGAACTGCGAGGATCGCTGGCGATCGACCCCAACCGGTTGGTTCACGTGCATGCGCGGTTTCCGGGTCAAATCGTGCAGTTGGCCACGGTCGACGGCGGCAACGGCGAGCCGCACGCGGGCGGCAAGACCTTGGGCTTCATGGATCATGTCACCAAGGGCCAGGATCTGGCGGTGCTGTGGAGCAAGGACTTGGGCGAAAAGAAAAGCGAACTGGTCGATGCGCTGGCCCGCTCGCGGTTGGATCGGCAGGCGCTCAGCCGGCTGGAAGAACTTTACAAGCGCGGAGCCACGCCCGAGCAGTCGGTTCGGGCCGCTGAATTGCAAGTCGAGCTTGACGACATCGCGGCCCGCCGCGCGGAACGCACCTTGCGCAGCTGGATGCTTACGGATGACGAGATCGACGTGGTCACGGCCGAGGCTAATCGGCTCAGCAAGCGCGAGGAGCGAAAGCCCGACCTGGATACCAACTGGGCGCGACTGGACATCGTGGCCCCGATCGACGGCACGATCGTGGAAAAGAACGTCGCCATCGGCGACATCGTCGACACCAATGCGGACTTGTTCAAGATCGCGGACCTGACCGTGCTGAACGTTTGGCTTCACGCCTACGAAGAGGATTTGCCGTTTTTGGAGAAACTGCCGACGCCGATCAAAACGCGCATTCGACTGCCCTCCAGCCCCGAATTGGGCGAGCTGGACGGCACCATCGATCGGATCGGCGACATCATCGATCCGAACGAACACATGGCCCTGCTGATCGGATCGATCGGCAATCCCAAAGGGGGCTTGCGGGCCGGGCAGTTCATCACCGCGTCGGTTCCGATTCCGCCCGATCCTGGAATTGTCGAGATCCCGGCCAAAGCCCTGATTGATGAGGGTAGCCAGAGTTACGTTTTCATGCAGCCGGATGCAGAGCAGTTGCGGTACGTCCGCCGACGCGTGTCGGTCTCGCGGCGCTATTTCGACGTCGTTTTTATCCGCAGTCAGCTCAGCGAGGAACAGCGCAGCCAGGGTTTTACCGAGCTGCACCCCGGCGAGCGAGTCGTCTCCAGCGGCATCTCGCAGCTCGAAGAACTATTGCAAAGCCGCCAGGTCGTGACATCGGACACGCCCTGAGTCTGCCGGCCGGGCGGCCTGGGCGGCAGGCCGTCCCCCCGACAAAACCCACACCCGCAACGACACCCGTCTTAACGATCCGGAACGCGTCACTTTATCCCGTGGCCGACGGCGCCCACCCGGCGGGCGCGTGAAGCGCAGGCAGGTCCCATGGTTGCCCGATTGATTCAATGGTCGGTAGACAATCCGCTCATCGTCGGGCTGTTGACGATTGCGCTGGCCTGCGCGGGAGTCTTTGCCTTCAATGCGGTGAACGTCGAGGCTTATCCCGATCCGGCGCCGGCGATCGTGGAAGTCATCGCGCAATATCAGGGCCGCTCCGCCGAGGAGATGGAACGGCTGGTTACGATCCCGCTCGAGGTGGCGCTCTCGGGCATGCCCGGCCTGAACTACATGCGCAGCAAGTCGCTATTCGGGCTGTCGTATGTCAACATGCAGTTCGAGTACGGCTTCGATTTCCTGGCGGCGCGCAGGAAGTGATCAACCGCATGACCATCGCGGAGTTGCCGTCTGGAGTCACACCGCAGATTTCACCCCGCTCGCCGATCGGAGAAATTCTGCGCTACGCGGTTACCAGTCCCAAGGACGCGCAGGGGCGCGATCTGTACACGTTGAACGATCTGCGCGCGGTGGAAGACTGGACCCTGGAGCGCGAGCTGCGCCGTATTCCAGGCGTGGCCGATGTGGTCAGTTTCGGCGGCACCGTGAAACGCTATGAGGTGCAGCCCGATCCCGACCGCCTGAAGCGCTATGGCATCACGTTGGACCAACTGCAAAGCGCCATCGCCGCCAGCAACGACAACGTCAGCGGCGATTACCTGGTACAGGGGGAATCGGCTGCCGTGGTCCGCGGACTGGGGTTGATCGGCCGAGGCCGCGACCCGGTGCAGCACACCCTGGGAATGCAAAGCCCCAAGGAAGCCGTCAAATATCTCCGCGCCGAGGAGCAGCGGCGGCTGAAGCAGATCCGGCAGATCGTGCTCACCACGACCAACAATCTTCCGATCCGCGTCGATGACGTGGTCGAGGGGGGACCGCTCAAGCCGGGCGAGGAGATCTCGAACCGCGGCGTCGTCGTCAGTCACCTGACCCGTTTGGGAAAAGTCGCCCTTAGCCGCCCGAAACGCGACGCCGAGGGTGAGGTGCTGCGGAACGACAAAGGCGAGCGAACCTGGGTCGACGAGGAAGAAGTCGTGCAAGGCCTGGTGTTGCTGCGCAAAGGGGCCGAATCGCTGCCGACATTAAAACTGGTCGACGCGAAAATCCGCGAACTCAACGACACCCCCGGTCGCCTGCCGCCGGGAATCAAGATCGAGCCCTTTTACGACCGGACCGATCTGATCAACTCGACGACCGACACCGTCGAGGAAAACCTGCTGGTCGGAATCGTGCTGGTCACGGTAATCCTGCTGATGTTCTTGAGCAATGTCCGCAGCTGCGCTGATCATTGCCATCAACCTGCCCTTGGCGCTGTTGTTCGCCTTCGCGGTGTTGTACCTGCGCGGCCAATCCGCCAACTTGTTGTCGATCGGGGCCGTCGACTTCGGCATCATCATCGATTCCACCGTCATCCTGGTCGAGAACATCTACCGTGTGCTGAGCACCGGCAAGTACGCCGAACTGCCGCTCCCACAGCGGATCGTGCGGGCCGCCAGCGAAATCCAGCGCGCCTTGTTCTTTTCGACGCTGATCATGGTCTGTGCGATGCTGCCGCTGTTCACCATGAAGGGACCCGAGGGGCAACTCTTCCGTCCCATGGCGCAAACCTATGCCTTCGCCATCGGCGGGGCGCTGCTGCTGGCGCTGACCATCGCTCCAGTCCTGTGCCTGCTCTTGTTTCGCCACCTGAAGCCGACTGAGGACAATTTTTTTGTTCGCTTCCTGAAGACGGGTTATCTGCGCAACCTCGAGCGCTGCTTGAATCATCGCGGCGTGGTTGTGGCCTTCTTTGGATTTCTGATGCTCGCCACGCTCGCCTGTTTGCCCTTTTTGGGGCGCGAATTCATGCCGGCCCTCGAAGAGGGGCATCTCTGGATCCGCGGAATCTTTCCGGTCAGCGTCTCGTTGCAAGAGAACGCCGAGGGCTCGCGGTTGGCCCGCGCAATCATGCGAAAATATCCCGAAGTCGAACTCGTGGTCTGCCAACTCGGCCGGCCCGATTCCGGTGTCGACCCCACCGGCTTTTATAGCGCCGAGTTCTTCGTGCCGCTCAAACCACAGGAGGAATGGGCCGCCGCGACGCCGGCCACCGGGTGGCGGCGCCTGTTTGGACCCTTGCGGAGGCGAACCAAGCCGGAACTGATCCAGGAGATGAGCGCCGAGTTGGCAGAAGCCCTGCCCGGCGTTAACTGGAACTTCTCGCAAGTCATTCGCGATAATGTTCTGGAGGTGCTCTCGGGCGTCCAAGGCGAAAATTCAGTCAAGATCCTGGGCCCCGACCTGGACGAACTCGAACAACTCGGCCGTAAGGTCGCCGCGGCGCTGGGTGAAGTGCCCGGCGTCAAGGACGCCGGCTATTACAAGATCAAGGGACAGTCCAACCTGGAACTGGCCATCGATCGGGCAAAGTGCGCCCTCTGGAACATCAGCGTCGCCAATGTGCATAACGTGATCCAAACGGCGATCGGCGGCAAAACCGTCTCGCAGATGATCGAGGGTGAAAAGTCGTTCGACATCACTTTGCGCTGGCCGGAGCGATTGCGCCGAGACGAAACCGATATCCTCGACATTCCGGTCGACGTCACCGGACACCTGGTCATCGGCGGATCCGACCAGAACTCGAATACGACGCCGTTTTCCGGATCGTCGACCAGTCTGTCGGCAACGGGCAACCGCCGCGCCCTGCCTTCCTTGGCCGGCAGTGCCAAAGTGGGTGCCCCGGTTGAGACCCTGACCACGCCACGCGAACGGCTGGGCGACCTCGTGACGCCGCAAGGCGACGACCCCGATTCGGATTTGGATCCCCAGGGCAATTTCGTCCATAGCGGAGCGTCGACCATCGCTCGCGAACAGGGTACGCGGCTGGTCGCCGTCAAGTTCGGGGTTCGCGACCGTGACCTGGCTGGCACGGTCAACGATGCCCAAAAACGCGTGAAAGATTTGATCCCGCGCGGCTATCGCGCCGAGTGGAGCGGCGAATTCCAGCAAATGGAAGAGGGCGAGCGGCGGTTGATGTTCATCATCCCTCTCGCACTCGGCATGGTCTTCATCTTGCTGTACCTGGCGTTCCATTCTCTGCTCGATGCCCTGGTCGTGCTGTCGAACGTCGTTGCGCTGTCGTTGGGCGGCATTTGGGCCTTGATCCTCACCGGCACGAACTTTAGCATCGCGGCCGCCGTCGGCTTCACCTCGATTTTCGGCGTGGCCATCATGGACGGCTTGCTGCTGGTGTCGTCGTTCAATCAGCTCCGCGCTGCACGGCGTGCCGCTGCGCCAAGCGATTATGGAAGGCGCCGAACGCCGCGTCAGGCCCGTCATGATGACGGCCTTGACCGCCATCTTTGGCCTGCTGCCAGCCGCGGTCTCGGTCAAGGTCGGAGCGCAAACCCAGAAGCCGCTGGCGATCGTCGTCGTGGGCAGCATGGTGGCAACTCTCTTCCTCACACGCTATCTGACGCCGGTGCTTTACAGCTTCTACGGCAAACGCGAGCCCCACGAATCGGCCGGCGACCTGGCTCATTAGCAAGCTGCACGGGCAGGGCTGGCCGCGGCTGGAATTTTCGCCACAAGGCATTACTAGAAATCGGCTTGCGTATCGAACGCCAGATTGGGGGAACCGACAATTCCCTCCCATTGGCCTCATCTTTCCTCGCCACCCCGGCCGATAAAATCCGAAGAAGCGGCAAACCTTGCGCAACCGCTACGCCTTCGACGCGCAAGCAGGTCGGATTCGGGGTCCGTTTTGGCTGCAACACTCGATCAAGGTTCGGGAACAAAGCGCCACGGCGGCGGTCGCCGCTCGGGCAGCGACGCGCCTGCTATGGCTCGGGCTGCTGCTGGGGACCGGCTGCGCAGTCGCCGCTGCTGCCGCGATCCAAATCCGCGCCGCCGACCGATCAAGTCCCGGTAGATCGATCGGCTCAACGTCCCGCTTCCGGACCGACTGCCGTTGCCGTGCCCGACGTTGGGCCGACGCGTTTGCCGCCCGTCCAGCAGGCGTCGTACAACGCGCCGCCGCCGGCTCCGGGCACTTTGCCCGGCAGTGGTTTCCGCGGCACGCGCGGGAAGAAATGCCGGGTCTGGTCGGTCCGGATCAAAGCCTATTCGAGCGTCGACTAAAAATTCCTGAGGAACTGCCGGGGGCCAGCGCACCGGCGCTGCAGTTGCCGCCGATCAACCTCGAAAATCCCGTGCAGCGCAGCCAGATCGTGGACAAATTATTTCCCGATCGCCCGCCGATGCCGCCGATCGCGCCGCCGGCTTCAATCCAGCAGCGCCCGGCAATGACTTTGCGGCAGCTCGAGGACCTGGCGATGGCCAATAATCCGACGCTCGTGCAGGCGGCCGGCAACATAGCGGCGGCCGAGGGCACGGCGGTCCAGGCTGGCACGCACCCGAACCCGGTCATCGGCTACGAAGCGGATACGGTCGGTTCGTTCGACACGCGCAATTATCAAGGTGTGTTCGCGCAGCAGATCGTGAAGACCGCCGGCAAGCTGGGTCTGCAACGCGGCGCGGCGAACATGGATTTCATGAACGCGCAATTGCAACTGCGGCGCACCCGCGCCGACGTGCTGCGACAGGTTCGCGGCCGGATACTTCGCCGTGCTCGTGGCGCAGGAAAGCATTTCCATCAACACCGCATTGGCACGTTTCACCAACGAGGCTTACCGCATCCAAGTCGAGCAACTTCAGTTCGGGCAGGCGACCGCCTACGAACCGGCACAAATGCGCACGCTGGCCGTTCAGGCTCGCAGTGCGCTGCGTGCAGTCCCAGAACCGTTATGTCTCGGCCTGGAAACAGCTTGCTTCGGCCGTCGGCATTCTGGATTTGCCACCGGCAGAGCTGGAGGGCAGGGCGGATATGCCCGTCCCGCTCGCTGAATTATGATTCGCTTCTGGGACAGATCTTGAATTTTCATACGGACGTGCTGGCCGCCCGCAATCTGCAAACTCAGGCACAACTGCAATTGCGTCTGCAGAACATCACGCCCATTCCCGACTTGCAGTTGTACGGCGCGTTTCAGCAAGATTTCACCACGCCGGGATTTGCGCGCACTTCGTACAACGTGCAGGTGGGTGTGCCGGTCCCGGTGTTCGACCGCAACCGGGGCAACATTCTGTCGGCCGAGGGCCGCCTGCGTAGTGCGGCCGAGCAAATCCGCACGATTCGCAACCAATTGACCGCGCAGCTCGCCGATGCCTTCGAGCGTTTTGAAACCAATCGCACGCAGGTCAAGTTCTATCGCGACCAGATCCTGCCCGACCTGGCTCCGCGCCTATCGGGGCATTTACGAGCGGCACCAGCAACAACCCGACGCCGTCGGCTTTGGCGACATTATCGTCGCGCAGCAAAATCTCGGCACCGGGATCGCCGCCTATATCGGCGGGCTGACAGCGCAATGGATCGCCACGACCGACATCGGGGCCCTTCTGCAACTCGACGATCTGCGAACGCTTTATGAAATGGAGCCTGTGCCGCCGGCATCAGTTCCCAATCAAGAACCGGCAACCAACCCGAAACAGCAAGAACCCAGGTAACCCCATGTTCCGCGCGTTGGCCAAAATCTGCCTGATCGACCTGGTAATGCTGGCGAGCATTGCCCGGGGGCAGGTCGGCGCGCCCAGTGGTGCGCCCTTGCCACGGCCGGCTTGGCCCGCGGCCGCGGGTTCGTTGATTCCAGCGGTGCTGCCGTCGAGCGATACGCCCGTGCTGCGGACTTCCGCGACCCCGAGCCCGTGCAAGCGGCTCCCGTCTTGTCGAATGCGGCCGCTTCGCCCGACCCCGAGCCGCCACGCTGGGGAAATTATGGCCAGCCGGCCAGCGTGCCTGTCGCCTTGCCACCGGTCGACTACGCGCTGATCGGACCACCGCGGGGCTGGGTGCAGCCCAACGTGCCGTCGGAATATCGCGCCGTGGTCAGCGATCCGGCCGCCGTGCCGGACAACGACATTTCGTTGACCCAAGCGATCGATTTGAATCGCGCCGACGGCCTGGCGCCGGCCGGCGTATTTGGCGCCGTGACGTTGCCCACCGGACATCTGCTGGCGTCGTATGGTTACTTGCAGAATACGTTCGACCACACGTTCGTCGGCACGCACCAGGTCAGCACCGCCAGCGTGCGGGCCAATTTCGCCTACGCTCCGACGCGCGGACTGAGCGACAGCCAGGTCGCAACGATCGCTTACGGCGTGACCGACGATCTGACACTCACCGGCAGCCTGCCGTTCGACCACAATCAAATCGATTACACACAACCCGGCGGAAGCAACCTGCGCACCGCCTTCACCGATCCGGGTGACGTGCACCTGAGTGCCCTTTATGTTCTGAAGCGCTCCGACCGGCAACAGTGGCACTTGAACCTGGGGCTGAGCATTCCGGTGGGATTGCTCCAGGCATTGCCGCAACTGGCGAATCCGGTCTTCCCCAATCTGCCGACCTATGCCTTGCGAACCAGCTCGGGCACGTACGATCTGCTGCCGGGCTACACCTATCGGGGGCAAACGGACCGCTGGTCGTGGGGTCTGCAGGCTGGCGGCGTGGTCCGATTGGGTTTCAACACGCTCGGTTACAAGCTCGGCGATCAGGCCGGCACCACCGGGTGGCTTTCGCGGTGCTGGACCGAGAGGTTCAGCACGTCGGCGCGTCTGGATAGCCTCATTTGGGGGAATATTGCCGGACAGGATGGGCGGCTCAATCCGGCTCTGTCCCCCACCAACGCGACCTGGCTGCAAGCCGGACGGCGGATCGATCTGCTGTTCGGCCTGAACTATTACTTGCCCGCCACGCGGATTCCCGGCCAATACTTGTCGGTCGAAGGCGGCTTTCCCGTCTATCAATCGCTGGACGGCCCGCAGCTCGGCCTGAATTGGATTCTCAACGCCGCCTGGACCATGGCGTGGTGAAAGGATGAAGGCGGAAGGAGGGAGGCGGATGGATGAAGGATGAAAAACGAGGAACGAAGTTCCGAGTCGCAAGTAACTTCATCCTTCATCCTTCCGCTCAACTGAGCTCGCCGCAAGCCGCCTTCATCCTTTCTTTTCATGCCGCCTCGGCCGCGGCCTGCTCGCCGACCGCGACGGCCTTGTTCTCCCAGGTTTCGGTCCAGATGCAGCCGGCCCAGGAAAAACCGACGCCGAAACCCGGCCAGCAGCGAGCGCGTGCCGCGGCGCAGCCGGCCCGAGCTGCGCAGGTCGTTCATCAACAGCGGCAGCGTCGAGGAGACGGTGTTGCCGACGGTTTCCAATGCGATGGGCATGCGCTCGGCATCCAGCTTCATGTGCTTGCGCAACTGCTCGATCAGCTTGAGCGTGGCCTGGTGCATCAGAAACAGCTCGACGTCCTTCTCGCTCAGTTGGGCAGCGGCCAGCACCTTCTGCACCAGGCGCGGAACGATCTCGATCGTCAGGTTGAGGATGCCCGGCCCGTCCATGTACAGCTTGCTGGGCCAGCGCCATCGGGTGCGCGGGCTTGATCGCCTGCTCGATCGGCCGGGCACCGCCGCTGCGGACCATCAGCGTGTCGGCGGCGCTGCCGTCGGTGCCGAAGGCGAACGCCGCCCAGCGACGGCGTGTCCGCGGCCTCGATCAGCGTGGCGGCGGCTCCGTCGCCGAAAATCGTTCGCAGCGAGCGATCTTCCGGCGCGATGTATTTGGAGTAGGTTTCGGCCGTGATCAACAGCACCCGCTGGGCCGCGCCGGACCGAATCAGGCCGTCGGCCAGCGACAGTCCGTAGACGAAGCCGGAGCAGCCGAGGTTGAAATCGAGCGCCCCGATCGTGGTCCGCAAGCCCAGCCGGTGCTGCACCAGGCAGGCGGTGGTGGGCAGCGGATAGTCGGGCGTTTGCGTGCAGAACAGCAGGAAATCGATCGACTGGCGGTCGACCTGAAACTGGCTGAACAGCTTCTCCGCGGCCGCCACGCCCAGGTCGGAGCGCACATTCGTCCGGCGCGGCGATGTGCCGCTCGCGGATGCCGGTCTTGGCGTAGATCAGGTCGAGATTCCACTGGGGAAACTCGGCCGCTAGCTGGTCGTTGGTCTCGACCCTCTCCGGCAAATGGATCGCGATCGGACCGACTGCTGCGAATTTCACCGCGCACGAGCCTCGATAGCTGGAAAACGGTGGGAAAGGGGTGAAAGTCGACGGGCCGCGATCGAGCGCCATCCGAGATGGGCAACGGCGTGCGGCAGGCTCCGGCTTGAGGGCTTTAGGCTACCATAGCCCGCGATTGCAGGTCAATCGGCCCCAATGGACGGCGCACTCACAGCTTCTCTTGACGCCCGACGGCCGCGCGATAGCCTTCGCCCCGCTTTTCTCGACCGCGACTCGCTCGGCCGGCCGACAAGGCCCTGCCTGCGCGTGGGTGGCTGGCGATCGCGCTGCTTGTGCGTCTCGCGAACTCGAGGATTTGCTCGTATGAAGTGCCGCGCATGCTGGGCCGACAAGGCCTATCGTCCGAGAAGTCAAGGGGCTGGCGCGGAGTCGCCTTGAAGTGGCTCGGATTCGTGCCGCTCAAATGCCACCATTGCTACCATCGGTTTTCGGTCCTCCGGCTCCTGACCATCGGGCAAGAGCTGACTCCGCCCGCTCGCAAGCCGCCCTCGGCGTTTCTGCCAACTGTCGGTGGTCGGCATCCGCGCACCAAGAAGTGGGGCAGCAGCACCGCGGCGAAACCCTGCCCGGCACTTCCGCCGCTCATCGCAACGCAAGGCGGCCTAGATTTCCGCCGCCGCAAGGTGAATAAAAAGAACGCCGTCAGGCACCACGGATGTGCCCGTCCTGCTCTTTTCTGAACGGGCCGCCGAACCGTGGGTCAAATCGAACCGCTGGTGGACATCCACTGCCACCTCTTCCCGGGAATCGACGACGGAGCCAAGAACTGGGACGAGTCGCTGGCCATGGCCCGCATGGCAGCCGCCGATGGCATTCACACGATCGTCGTCACGCCGCATCAACTCGGCGCCTTCGCCGAAAACCGACGGCGAACTGTTCGCGCCGCCACCGCCGAGCTGCAATTATTCTTGAATCGAGCACGAAGTTCCGCTCGCGGTGTTGCCCGGCGCCGACGTGCGGATCGAAGCCGGCATGATCTCGAAGCTGCTCGCCGGCGAGGTGTTCGACCCTGGCCGACCGCCGCCGGCACGTCCTGTTGGAACTGCCACACGAAATGTACATGCCGCTGGATCATCTGCTGGCCGAATTGCAGGCCGCGGTTGGTCGGAATTCTTTCCCATCCCGAGCGCAACCTGGGCATCCTGGCCGAGCCGCGCATGGTCGGCGCCCTGGTCGAGCCGGGCTGCCTGATGCAACTCACCGCCGGCAGCCTGCTGGGCGCATTTGGGCCGCAGGTGCAGCGGTTCTCCGAGCAACTGGCTGACCGAGGGGCTCGTCCATTTCGTGAGCACCGACGCCCACGGCCCCAAGAATCGGCGACCGCTGCTGCGCCAGGCATTCGACCGCGTGGCCGAACTCGCCGGAGCACCCGCTGGCCTTGGAATCTGTTGCCGCAATCCGGCCGCCGTGGCGCAGGGCCAGCCGTCGTCGCCGGACGCCGGCAGGCCGAGCCGGCCGCGAGCGGCCGGTTGGTTACCCTGGAAGAAAGCCGGCTGATGAATTCGGTCTACGACAGCTCGCCACGACCCGCCCTGGCACTCCGCTTCGCGGCGACGAGCGCCCCTTGCAAGGCAGTATCGTGGCTGCGAGTCGACTTTTAGGAGGCGATTCCGCTCGCCGCATCCGCCGCGTTTGGCAGCATGCATCGGCGATCGGAGTCGCCGCCTACAGTCACTCAAAGTGGTTCTGCACAACAGTATTTGTCGCGATGACGATCGTGACTGCTCTTGTCCGCCGAGCCCGCTAGGGGGGCCGGCGTGGGCCGACGAGCGCACCAGCGGCCCGTTCGTCTGCCGCGCCGATTTTCGCGCTGACCGAATACGAAGGCTTGTTCGCCGAATTGGCGCAATTGCAGCTCGATCTTTCGCGCATGCTGGGCGTGGCCACGGCCCACGAGCCGGTCGAGCTGTATTCTGTTCCGCACCGAGCAAAACTATCGTCGTTATCTCGAGGTGCGGCTGCCGCAGGTGCCCTACCGCCGGGCGCTGTTCGTCAAGGGGCAGCGGGCCGGGAAAGATCTACGCCTATCAGAGCAAGGAGCTGGCGGTCGACGTCCGGCACGAGAGCACGCACGGACTGTTGCACTCGGTGCTGCCGATGGTGCCGCTTGTGGCTCGACGAGGGGCTGGCCGAATACTTCGAAGTGCCGGAAGATCAGCGGGCGTTCGCCAATCCGCATCTCAAATGGGCCCGGCTCGACGTCGCGGCTGAGCCGCATGCCGAAGACTCGCCCAGATCGAAGCCAAACGCGACGTCTCGGAAATGAGCGGCGCCGACTATCGACATGCCTGGGCCTGGACGCACTTCATGCTGCACGGGCCGCCCGAGGCCCACGATGAATTGGTCAAGTTCCTGGCCGACATCCGCGCAGGCACTCCGCCCGGCAAGTTGAGCGAACGTTTGGAGCGGCGCCTGCCCGGCGTCGACAAGCGCTTGGCCGAGCACTTCAAGAACTGGAAGCGCTGAGGAGATGAGCGGCGGAAGGACGACAGGCGAGAGGATGCAAAACGCAGGATCCACTGGCGCAGGAATCTGCATCCGCTTCGTCCAGCTCCTGCAGCCGACCTTCATTCCTCGCGCCCCTCCGCTCATTTCTTCGAGAGAAAAGCTTGCTTCGTACAGCTGCTTAGTACATCCGGTCCTGTTCGGCGAAGAAGATATTCAGGATCGAATTTCGGACGCCCGAGCCGGGCGGGACCTGTTCGCGGCCGTGCCAGCTCTTCTTGCCCAGCGAGTTGGACACGGCGAAGGCGTAGCCGCTGTTGGGCAGAAACGGGAACTGCTTCACCTTCTCGAATCGGCCGTGCCACGAGTAAAGCCCCGAGAGCGACTTGAAACGCCGCTTGTATACCGCCGTGCCCAAGTGAACCTGCGAGTGGTCGGCCGGCAGATAGAGCTGCATGGTCACGATCTTGGCCCGGCCGTCCGGATGCGGCGCGATCTCGTAGCCCTCCAGGTCGCGAAACAGCGACGGCTTGGTGTAGCTGACGATTCGCTCGACTTCGCTCGTGGCGGCAATCGAACCGCCGGGCCAGATCGGTGCCAGTTTGCGGAAGACCGCCACTTTCAATTCGTGCGCCGGTCAGCGCATCGGCCACGCTGGCCCAGAGCTCGCGCTCGGAGGGACGCAGCCGTTCCAGTCCCTCGGCACTCAGCGGAAGCACGTCGCGCGTGCTGACGCCGTCGGCATTGCGATGTTTTTTCAAGCGACAGCGGCCGGTAGTCCTCCGGGAGCCGGCATGGCCGCCATCATGGCCGCGTAGACGTCGTCGGGAAAGACGCTGTCCAGGTAAAAGTGCGAGTACGGCTCCTCGCACGTCGCGGTCCGGTCGAGCCGGTCGAGCAGGTGATCCAGGATCTGGCAGGCGACTAGATTTCCTGACGGCGCGGCAACGGTAGCCATGGACATGCCCCTCTGCAATTTGAAAGATGACGGCCCCTACAATCGGATCCATCGATAAACTCCCTGTCCTGGCTTTAACAAAACCCGACCGTGGGCCGTGCCGGCACGCGGCAGACAGCACGCAACCGACCCTAGATTTGGCCGCGAGAAACCGATTGGCATTTTTTGCCGCTTTCGACCCACTCAGGCCGGGCGGGACAGGCGCCGGCCGAAACGATCGCCGGCCTGTCCGATCCGCTGCCCGAGCCTGCGGCGCCGAGCCGTGCTTTTGCAGGCAACTGCGCCGCACGGACTTAGGCGCAAGCGAAAAATAACTTCCGCTCGCAACCCCTCTCCCTCCAGGGAGAGGGTAGGGTGAGGGTCGGAAAAAAACCGGAATTTGTTTTTCGCTCGACCCTTACGTCACACGACAGGCGGCAGCCTGCGGAAGTCGTGTTAGAACTTGATGAGCAGCTCGCGAAATCCATTCTCCATTGCCGGGTGCCCTGGATTCAGGCACGAGTTTCCGGTAACACTGAAGGGGTTAGAGTCGCGTGCTCTTCGGCGGGCGCGGTGGTCGCGCCCGCCTGCGTCAGGAGTCTTTCCCATGGCAGAGCCCTTTCGAGTCCAAGTCCAGCTCGATGAGGCCGCTCGGGATCGATTGCGGCAAATGGCCGGCCAGGGTCAGGCCAGCGTAGCCTTCATGCTGGGCCGCCTGATCGAGACCGGCTTGGCAGAAAAGAAGCGACTGCTGGCCGGCATCGTGCGGCGCTTGGAATTGGCGCAGCGCGGCGCGTTGCCCGAGGGAGAGCGCGCCGGCGTGGTGCAAGTGCCGATTGCTCCCAAGCTCGGGCTACAACTCGGCGAGTTGGGCACCGCGCTGGATCACTCGGCCGGCGGGATCGCCGGATTGATCGTCAAGGTCGTGCTCGACGATCAGGCCTGGTTGATGACCGTCTTCACCGACACCATGAACGACCTCGGCCGGCCCAAGTGACAACGCGCGGGCCGCGAATCTGCGGACAACCGCTTCGCACTTCGACGCACTTTCTAATGCGGCGGCAGCACGTCGGGCTCGACCTGATAGCCATCGGCCAGGGCGTTGGTCATGTTGAACAGTCCGGCGATGGCCAGCACTTCGCCCAGCGCCTCGGTTGTCGTGCCCAGCTTGCGCAGCGCGGCCGTGTGCGAGTTGACGCAGTAGGCGCATCCGTTGGTGGCGGAAACCGCCAGCGCGATCATCTCGCGCACGGCCGGCTCCAGCGGCGAGCTGCGCCCCACGGCCTCGGGATGCATCAAGTCTTGAGCGTGTTCCAGACGACCTCCAACTGCGTCGGGTTGGTGGCCAGCGTCCGCCACAGGGCCGGCACGAAATCGATGTTCTTGGTGCGCCTGATGTCGGCAAAGATCTCGGCCACTTTGCCGGTGGCCGCGGCTTTCGTCGATCGGCGCAACGGTCGCTATTCGCCCGACCGATTTATCGCTGTCGGTCATCCTGCCGTCCTTCCCGTGATTGCACTTACGTCAGCTTGACGCCGACGTTCTTGGCCGCCCGCTCGCAGGAACGCATACGCCTCGCGGGCGGCGGAGTCGGGATTGTCGATATACGGATACAACTCGACCGTGACCCAGTCGTCGTAGCCGGTCGCGGCGATCGCCTGGAGCGTGGCTTCGAAGTCGATGGCCCCCGTGCCGGGAATCAAGTGCCGGTGAACGCGCGTGGCGGCGATGTCCTCGAAGTGGTAATGCCGCGTGTAGGGCGCCATCCGCTCGACCCAATCCTGCGGGTCCTCGCTCACGCAATAGGCGTGGCCGATGTCGAAATTCAATCCCACCCAAGGCGAGTCGATCCGCGCCATGAATTCCAGGTACTGGCCGAACCGCTCGATCAGCAACCCCGGCTCGGGCTCGACGAGCAGCTTGACCTCGAGCTTCTCGGCCAACTCGACGCACGGCATCAACTCGTCGTAGAAAATCTGCGCCCCGCGGGTCCACGTCTGGTCCGGCGTCAGCTCGCCGCCCGGCTCGGTCGTGATGCTGGGCGCGCCGAGCTCCCGCGCCAGGTGCAGTGCCCGCTTGGTGTGCTCGCGGCGGATGGCCCGATAGTGCGGATCGGGATCGGTCCAACCCGGATGCCAATAGGGCTGCCGCGGATCGGCAACGGCATTCATCATGAAGGCGTTGACGTTCGAGATCGTGAGCCGATGCTTTTCCAGCGATTTGCGGATCGAGTCTTTGCGCTCCTTGAGCAAGCCCGCGGGCCAGGCGTGAGGCACGTCGGCCAGCACTTCGATGCCCGTGTAACCCAGGCTGGCAATTTTTTCGATCGTGTCTTCGATCGAGAAATGCATGTAGGCATTCGAGCTGAACGCAAGCTTCATCGGGGACGTGCTCCGAAAGCGGGTGGGGCGCGGGCGAGGCAAGCCGGCTATTGTAGCCGAGCCGCGAGGGGTCTGGAACCGCGAGCGCGGGTTGCAGGCGCGGGTTGCGGGCTGAACTTCGCCAGCGCCCGTTAAGCCCACGGGATGCTTCCCGTGGGTCTTTGTCCAACGCGGCAGTTTGATCAACCGCTACTGTTCCGACGGCCCGGGCAACCCGAACGCTTTCCTGGCTGCAGCGCCTGCGGCTTCCGGCGGCGCATCCGACGGGCGTGGCCGCCCCGGCCTGGCATCTGGCCGGGGGGTGGCTGTCACTTCGTCCGAGGCGGCAGACGCGTCGCCCTTGGGGGGCACGAGCGAATCACCCCGTCCCGCGCGCTTCAGCTTGACGGTGATGGCTCCTTTGTTGTCGGCCAATTCGTTCCACCGGTCCTGGCAGCGCAGATAGAGTTTGCCGTCGGCCGGTGCGGTGAACGTGCCGGAGCTGCCCAGGTCAAACGCCTGGCCGAGCTGGAAGTCGTGCATCAGGACGCCGACCAACCGCCCCTCGCCGTGCGCATTGCCGTCGGCCGTGACGTCTTTGGCCTGCTTGCCGATCTGCCAGGTGCCGGGGGCGGCGAACTCATATTGGTCGCCCGCGGTACACGTGACGCCGCTGGGCTGCCAACCGTGACCGGCGACGACCTTGGCCGTGACCGGCGCGCTGCCGAACAGCGGTTTGAATTTTTTCTTCCAATCCCAACTGCACAGATCGGCCCGATATCCCTGGTCGACGTGCTCGACGAAGAACAAGTACTCGAACGAGATTTCATCGGCCATCGCGCCGTAGGTGTCCTGGAAGCTGACTTTTTGCCCCGACAGAAAGCCCAGGCCCAGCGGCCGAAAACGGTCGCGATAGTTGGTGTTGTTGGCCAGCAAATGGCACAGGGCCCAGCGCCAGGCGTAATTCTGCCAGGAGTCGCCGGTGAACGAGCGGGCGGAATTCGTATCGACAATTTCGCGCAGCGATTGCGGCCGGCTGGAGCGGATGTACTGGAGCACGACCGGCGGGATGTGAACGCTGGGATCGTCCTTATTCCAATACTGTCCCATCTCGGCCATCCCCTCGGCATACCAGAGCGGGCCCGCGGTGCCGAACGTCTGACCGCAATAAGCATGCACGGCCTCATGCTGGGGCGTGCCGTGATCGGCCGCGGCAAACACCACGCTGGTCGACAGCAGCCGCAGGGGGCGGCCGCCGGGCCCGGTAAACGTTTGGGACTCGGTGAACGTGACGCCGGCGCCTTCGGCGATTTTGGCCCGGCCTGCCGGGTCGAGCATGCTGGGCGGCCATTTGGCCAGGTTGCGAACGACAAAGCACTCGATCACGCCGGCCGGTGGGCGGTCCCAATAATGCGAAATCAACTCCAGCATGGTCTCCAACTTTTTGAGCAAGTCGCGGGCTTCCTTGCTCGAAAGGTCGGTATGGATCAGGAAATGCTCCGACTTATAGTCGGCCGGCCCTTCGACGCCGGTGGGCGCGGGCAGCTTGTTGGTTTTTTTGACGGGCGGCTCGGTGCAGGCTCTGGGGACAAAGCACCAGGCCGAGGATGGCCAGCAGGGCGAAGCGCAGGGCCCGGCCGGTCGAATGAAATCAGATCGAATCACGCTTCCGCCCTCGATTTGGATTCACCGACGATTCAAGCCGTGCGGCCGATACGGATTCAACACCGCACGGCCCGCGGGCGTGTCGGCCGCCCTACTTGAATATACCGTAAGATTCGGCGGGGGTGGCGGTTGGGCGGAATTGCCGGTAGTGGGTCAGTCTGAAATCGGGTCTCCGCCGCAGTCAAACATCAGGGAATTGCTGGGATAATGAAGATTCGTCCGTCGTCTCTGGCTTTCAGCTTGATCCCCTTCGGCTCCACGACGGACGTGACAACAAACTCTCTGCGGAAGCGCAATTCCCCCTGTCCTGTGCCGTAGTGTTCCGTGAACGCCTTTTCCTTCCGCGTAACTTCGGCAGGAATGCCGACAGTGGCGCCAACCTCATACCCACGCAGCACGCATCGTGTCTGGTCACCAAGCAGCTCGGCATTAGTCAACACCACCGTAATCGGACGCTTCAGTTTTTTGCCATTAACCGTATCGACCCGCAGCTCATGCGGGTGCATTTGCCCGGCGGGCACGCCCGGCGAAAAACTCGCCGCGTTGAACGGGATGTCCATTGGACGCTCTCCTTCGACGATCAGATAACTGCCAAGTGGATATCCAAGCTGACCATCCGGCAGCTCGTCGGCTTCCGCAAGTGCCATTGCGCTGAACAGAACGGCCAAAATCCATGCGGTTTTCACGGTTCCCTCCATGCTGTTTTGGCCAAAGGCATCGAACTGGCATCATAATTCGACGAAGTGGCGCATGAGAAGGCGGGATTGGCAGTCCACCAGACCGGCAGGTATTGGGCCAGTTTCAAATAGACTGCGGTCCGGCCTATTTTCCGGCGTCCCCTTGCAGTCGCCAGTTGCCGTCCGCGTCTTTTGAGAAGACAAACCCATATCCCTTCCCGGTACTGATGAACCCGGTCGTTTCCTTGTGGGTCGCGCGGACAACCCCCGAGTTTACCCCCGCGTTCTCAACGTCCTTTTGAAATTGCTTCCAAATTGCATGCACCTCTGCCGTAAGTGCTTGCTTGTCCTCGATGGGAATGTCGGTCTCGTAGTTCAGCACGAGCGCTGAATCACCGTTGCGGGAATCCATCCTCTGAATCCCGGTAACTCGCACTTGCTTTGTGGCTGTAGGCGCGGGGGTTGATGCGGACGGCTGCGGTGGGGCGATCGGCGTCGCCCTTGAGCATCCCGTGAGCATGGCGACGGAAAGGGCATGTCGGATAATGTGCGCTTTCGCTTGCATTTCGGTTGGCCTTCGGGCGGTATTGATGCACTTTGGTTTCGGCGCCGAAGGCTGTTTGGTGCGCTGTTTGATTCACGGCGGGTCAGCCCGGGAACCGGACATATATGGCATGAAAGAGCCAATCGGCGAGGCCGCCGATCAGCGTGACGCCAATTGCGATTGACGCGGCCGAAAATCCACGCCCGATTGCGCCTGCCCACCGCGTCCGCGAGCTCGTAACCGGGACCCCGCGCCCGCAGAGGCCGAGTTGCCCGAGGTGGACGAACTTCCCCGCGAAGAACAGAACAAACATCCAAAAAGACGCCAGCGCGAGCGGCCAGTTGTTCAGCAAATCGTAAAGCATGCGGCGTTTCGCCCCCATGTTCGATCGTTGCAGCCGTTTGCAGGCGCTCCACAACTCTAGCCAAGCGGCGTAGCTCCCCTACGTCGGCAGTTCCTTAACGACATTCCCGCTCGCGTCGGTCAGGCGGAAGTCGCGGCCCTGGAACCGATAGGTGAGCTTCGTGTGATCGAAGCCCAACCGATGCGATAGCGTTATTTTGCATGATCCGGCGAGACATGGAAAGGCTTTGGCGGCGGCTGGAAATGCGTCTCGGGCGTGCCCAGGTCGGCGCGGTTCAACTGCTCGCGCTGCGGTAGCGGAACATGGCCCGGTGAAAGACCCAGCGCGAGGCCAGCAGCGACCCCAACGCCGCAAACAGCGCATAGCCGGCCAGCGGCCAATCCTGGTCGGCAAGCGGTTTGACCAACAGCCGGGCCGGCACGTTCACCACCACCAGCACCGGAATCAAAAAGGTGAACACTTGTTGCAAGGGGGTCCCGATCGGGCCCTGGTAAATTTCCATCGGATAGCGCGAAAAGTTCGTGATGTAAAACCAGAAATCGTAGAGCGACTGATTCTGCCCCAGCCAGATGCTCGTCGCGGCCAGCGTGATCATCAGGCTGTACAGAATCGCAACTCCGCACAGCAGATAGACCGGATAGAGCACAGCCGCCACCAGGGTCGGCCGGTACTCCAACTGCACGAGCGAATAGCCCAACAGGACGCCCGCAAACAGAAAATTCGACAGCGACGACCAATCGACCTTTTGCATCGAAATCAGGAACTGCGTGTCGATCGGCTTGAGCAGCGCGAAATCGAGTCCGCCGGTGCGCACCAGTTCGCTGAACTCTTCGCAGTTGGGCATGAAGAACGCCTGCACCACGCTATTGATGAACAACGTCGTCGCCAGGAACACGAAGAATTCATATTTGCCCCAGCCGGTGCCGCTGCCGATCGCGCTGGTGAACTCGAATATCAGTACGTAGAAGCCCAGGTTCATCAGCATCCACGACAGCGATGAAAGGGCCTCGATGATGAAGTTCCAGCGGAACGTCATGTCGCGCACCAGGCTGTTGCGGGCGAACGTCAAAAACACGCGCCAGTACAGGCCCGGCGTGCTCACCTGCCAGGCGGCCGGCGCGGCGGAAAAAGAACCCAGGTCGTCCTTCATCATGCGGCTACCCTCCGTATCCGCTGTAGCGCCGCAGGCCGCGGCGCAGCGTCAGCCGGCAGGCCGCGATGAAAAACACGACCCAAAACAGTTCGACCGCCAGACCGATCGCCAGATCGGTGCCCTGGATCTTGCCCAAAAACACGGCCGCCGGAAAATAGGCCAGGTATTGCAGCGGAGTAATCATGACCAGCGTTCGCCAAACGCCGGGCAGAAAGTCGATCGGAAACATGTGCCCCGAAAAGAAGAACGTGAACAACTGATACACGAACAGCAGCGAGCTGACCTCGAGCAACCAGAATCCGATCATGCCCATCGTCGCTTCCAGGTAGAAGCCCAGCAGAAAGGCCATCACCAGCGAAGCCAGAAAGGCCGCCATTACCGGCGGATTCGGCCAACCGGGAAAATATCCCCGGCACAGGAAAAAGACCAAGGCGAACGGTCCCGCGGCTACCAAATAATAAACCAGCTTATGGGCCACCCGGCTGAGCATCAAAAAATCGACCAGGTCGACCGGCTGGATCAAAAACTTCTTGATCTCGCCGCTGCGAATCTGCCGCGCGATGCCGGACGCCAGGCCCGGCATGCTCGAAAAAGCCCGGCCGATCATGGTCAGCAGATAGTAGGCGATCATGTCGTGATACGTGTAGCCCTGGATCGTCACCTGGTCCGCATCGACCTGCCGTGCGGCGGCCACGGCCTGAAAGATGGCGTGCCACAGGAAAATCTGAGTCACGATCGGCAGAAACCGCATCAAAGTGCCCAGCGCGAAGTCGCCCCGATAGACCAACCGCTCTTCGAGGCAAATCCGCAGGATCGTCCACCACGTGCCCAGGCCAGCCCGGCGGGCGGCGAGCCAACTTTCGGCGGGCTGGGCGGTCGATTCAGCGGAGGCGGTCATCGGCCGGGCGATCCAGGAAATGCGGTTACTTCAGTTTCGAAAAATCGGTCGGATCCAAAAACACGCTGTCCACCTTTTCCACGATCTTGCCGTCCGCTTCCGAGGCGTCCTTGACCTGCTTCCACTCGGGATCGTCGCGAAAGGTCTGCCAACTCTTGTCGGCCGCGGCGTTGCTGTCGTGCGCGAGCAAGTAGATGAGTTTGCTCTCGGCCTCGGGCCCTTCGGGCGTCCAATATCCGATGTTGTGCATGCCGTGCTTCTCGAAGAGCCGCCGTGGTATGGTCGCGGAACCGCGCGAGCAAAGCCGGCATCCGTCCGGGCAGGACGGTGTACGTGCGCAGCTCGTAGACCCTTTGTGCCGCCGGCTCGGCCGCGGCAGCCTGATTCAAAATCGCCGCCAACCAAATCCCCGCAACCAAACCTACCGCAAACCGCGGCCCCCATCTCATTCAGCGCTCTCAATGGAACCTCCCCTTCTTGTCCTCGTTTTTCATCCTTCATCCTTCCGCCTTTATCTTACGCCGGCGCCACTTCCTCGCGGCTGGCGCGCTCCGTGGCTTGCGAAAACATTTCGGCAATCACTTCCTCCAGCGGCGGATCTTCGACGCTCACGTCCTGCACGGTTTGCTGCGCCAGGATCGCGGCCAACGATTCCGCCACCACGCTGCGGTCGACCCGCAGCTTGACCTTGGGCGGGTTTTCTTCCAGCACCTCGCCGTAGCGCCCCAGGCCGGCGGGAATCGTGTCGCCGGCGAACAGCAGCGTGATCACCTTGTGGCTGCTGAAGCCGTCGATGATGCCGGTCAGCGATCCGTCGTACATGATCTGCCCCTGGGCGATGATGACCACCCGGCGGCAGAGCGCGGCCACGTCTTTCATGTAATGGCTGGTGAGCAGGATCGTCAACTTGCGGACTTGCTGATAGTGCCGCAAGAAGGCCTGAATGTTGTGCTGCGCGATCACGTCCAGCCCGATCGTGGGCTCGTCGAGAAACAGCACCTCGGGCGAGTGGAGCAGGGCGGCGATCAGTTCCATCTTCATCCGCTCGCCCAGCGACAGCTCGCGCACCGGCTGTGCCAGCAAGTGACCCACGGCGAGCAAATCGACCAGTTCGTCGCGAGCGTGCTCGAACGCTTGCGGCTCGATGCGGTAGATTTGCTGGTGCAGCCGAAACGACTCCTGGGCGGGCAAATCCCACCAGAGCTGGTTTTTTTGCCCCATCACCAGGGCAAACCGGCGGCGATAGGCATTCTCGCGCTGCCAGGGAATGTGCCCCATGACGCGTGGCCGTGCCGCGGGTGGGATTGATCACGCCCGAGAGCAGCTTGAGCGTGGTGGTCTTGCCGGCGCCGTTGGGGCCCAAAAAGGCGACGAATTCGCCCGATTCGACCTCCAGATCGATCGCCGCGAACGGCCTCGACGGACCGATACTGCCGGCGGAACAAGCCCCGCACCGATGCGCGCAGCCCTTCCTGCTTTTGATACACCCGATAGGACTTTGCCAGCCCCGCAATTTCGATGATGGCCATATCCGATGATTATAGGGGGCGGAGAAAAGCCCGGAAAGCCGACCGCGTTGTCCCATTTTTACGCCCCGGGTATAATCCGCGGTTTCTCCCGACACGGACCGTTACGAGGAGCAAGCCACGCGAGGTTTTCGGGTTGGAATCGGGCACGACACGCACCGGCTGGCCGACGGCGGACCGCTGCGGCTGGGCGGAGTCGAGATCGCCTACCACCGGCACCTGGTGGGACATAGCGATGCCGACGTGCTGTTGCACGCCGTGACCGACGCTTTGCTCGGAGCGGCCGGACTGGCGGACATCGGCGAGTTGTTTCCCGACACGGCCCCGGAGAATCGTGGCCGCGATTCGGCCGAGATGCTGAGCCTGGCGCTCGGACAGGTGCGCGCGGCCGGCTACGAAGTGGTGAATCTGGATTGCGTGGTGCTAGCCCAGCAGCCCAAGTTGTCGGCCTATCAAAACCGCCATCCGCGGGCGGATTGCCGAGCTGCTGGGGCTGCGGCCCGAGGACGTGGGGGTCAAAGCAAAAACGGGCGAACAGGTCGGCCCGGTCGGCCGCCAGGAGGCAATGGTCGCCGAGTGCGTGGTG
Organism: uncultured Planctomycetaceae bacterium; assembly: GCA_963793635.1. GTDB lineage: Bacteria > Planctomycetota > Planctomycetia > Pirellulales > PALSA-1355 > CAWCAX01. Next base: position 436,093 of record CAWCAX010000002.1, on the reverse strand, counting down.
TTATTGCAAGAAGTGGACGACTGAGGGAGCCAACGAGGAAGAATCGCCACGAAAAACACGAAAAGACACAAAAACTAAATGCAGATCGGAGCGAGTGAGCCTGAGGCTCGGCTACTGGATTACCCGCCTTCGTGCCGTTTTTTTTGTGCCTTTTTGTGTTTTTTGTGGCCATTGCTCCTCGTAGCCCTCGTTTCTTCGTAGCCATCCTCCTGAGCATTTGTGAACCATGCCGATTCGAGTCTACAACACGCTGTCCAAGACCAAAGAGCCGCTGGAAACGGTCCAGGCCGGCAAGGTCGGCATCTATCTCTGCGGACCGACGGTCTACAAGCCGAGCCACATCGGCCACATGGTCGGCCCGGTGATCTTCGACGCCGTCAAGCGCTACCTGGTCTACTGCGGCTATCAGGTCACGCTGGTGATCAACATGACCGACGTCGACGACAAGCTGATCAACGAATCGAACGCCCGCGGCATGGCCATGTCCGCCCTGGCCGAAGAGATGACGGCCGACTACATGCGCAACCTCGACGGCGATGGGCATCGACACGGTCGACCACTTCCCGCGCGCCACGCAGAACATGGGCGAGATCATCCAGCTGACTTCCGACCTGATCAAAAAAGGCTACGCCTACGAGTCGGACGGAGACGTCTACTTCGACGTCGCCAAGGATGCCGCAATACGGCAAGCTCAGCCATCGCGACGTGACCAGCATGCAAGGCGAAGGGGGCGAAACGGTCGAGCGCAAGCGGTCCGCCGGCCGACTTCGCCCTCTGGAAAAGCGCCAAGCCGGGCGAGCCCGCCTGGGACAGCCCCTGGGGCAAGGGCCGCCCCGGCTGGCACATCGAATGCTCGGCCATGAGCCGCAAGATCCTGGGCGAGACGTTCGACATTCACGGCGGCGGGCTGGACCTGGTCTTCCCGCATCACGAGAACGAAATCGCCCAGAGCGAATGCTGCCACGGCAAGCCGCTGGCCAAATACTGGATGCACAACGGCCTGATGCAGTCGTCGAGCGAAGTCGGCAAGGTGGGCGGCCGCAACACGCGCAGCGCCGCCGAAGGCGACCAGCAGGCCCAGGAAGCCGGCAAGATCGGCAAATCGAAAGGGGCCAGCGCCTTTCGCGATCTGCTCCAGACGCACGCCGGCCGAGACGATCCGCTTCTTCCTGCTGTCGACCCATTATCGCCGGCCGATCGATTTCAGCGAGGAGCGCATCCGCGAAGTCGGCACCGGACTGGATCAGTTCTATCGCTTCTTCGAGCGCTACGAGCGCGTCGACGGGCGAGAAGTTTCTACGGCATCGCGGCTCCGCCAGCGGCGCGAAGCGGGCGATTTCAACCCGCACGACGACCCGGCGCTGCGAGCAAATCGCCGATCACCGCCAGCGGTTTCTGGAGGTCGATGGACGACGACTTCAACACCGGCGGCGCGGTCGGCGATTTGTTCGAGCTGGTCCGCACGCTCAACAAGTTCGTCGACGAAAATAAACTCGAAGCCCAAAAGCCGAGCGCCAAGCAGTTGGCCGTGCTGCGGCAGGGGGCCACCACGCTGCGCGAATTGGCCGGCACGCTCGGCCTGTTCATCAAGCCGGTGGCCAAAGCCGGCGCCAGCGACGACGGCCTGACCGCCAAACTGATGGAACTGGTGATCGAATTGCGGGCCGACGCGCGGCAGAAAAAAGACTTTGCCACCGCCGACAAGATTCGCAAGGCGCTGACCGCGATGAACGTAGTGTTGGAAGACCGCCCCGGCGGAACGCTGTGGCGAGTCGTTGGGAAGGAGTAGGGACTAGCGGCTGGAGGTTGGAGGCTGGGGACTAGAGGCTGGGGGCTAGGGGTCGGCAGCCTCTCGCCTTGCGCAGCCAAAACGTCGGCTTGGCATTTCATCTTACCGTTGCGAGCGCGCCTACCATGAGCCCTCCCCGCCGCTGGTCGATTAGGTTGCGACGCTGTTCATCGGCGGTGACCGCATTGCTACTAAAGTCCGCTGTACACGATCCACGACATTAACACGCCGACGCATATCATCCACAAGCCCACAAGCCTCGTCCATGCCGTCGAAAAAACTGCGTTCGGGACAAGTCGACCGATTCGGAGAAAATGACACGCCTTTTGGTTAGCGCTGATGAGACGCTGCGGCCAAGCAATGGCCAGCATCCCGCCAAGGAAGGCGAGAAAAATCACCGCGAGGCAGATAGCATATGGGCCAATGGTCATCGCGCCACCATCCAAAAAATCAAGCCGCCCAGGACGCCACCCGGCGACCTTAGTATACCGTGACTGCCCGATGCGTTCGTGCCATTCGCCCTAACCTCTAGCCCCTAACCTCTAGCCCCTAACCTCTAGCCCCTAACCTCTAGCCCCTCCTCCCATGCCCCGCATTCTCGGCATTGACCCGGGCTTGAACACCACCGGCTACGGGGTGCTGGAGACGCACGCCGGGCGGTTGTGCTTGTGCGAGGCGGGAATTGTCCGCGGCCGCACCAAGGACTCGCTCACGGCCCGGCTCAACGAAGTGTACGACGGCGTGGTCGATGTCATCAGCGCGCTCAAGCCGGACGTGATGGCGCTGGAGCAGCTCTATTCGCACTACAAGCAGCCGCGCACGGCGATCCTGATGGGCCACGCCCGGGGCGTGATTTGCCTGGCGGGAGCGAAGGCCGGCATTCCGGTGATTCACTATTCGGCCACGCAGATAAAAAAGGTGCTGACCGGCAACGGCCGCGCGCCGAAATGGCAAATGCAACAGGCCATCGAGCGCGAACTGCATCTGGCCGCCCCGCCCGAGCCACCCGATGTTGCCGACGCACTGGCCATTGCCCTCTGCCACTATCACCTCAGCGTGCGCCGCGTGATGGCGCGAACTGAAAGGCGGAAGGCAGAAGGATGAAGGATGAAAAACGAAGATTCGAGTGTCCGAATTCATCCTTCATCCGTCCTCCTTCCGCCTTTATTGAGGTAGCCCCCTTGATTACTCGCATTACCGGACAATTGGTCGTGCTGGCCGAGGCCGAACTGACGCTGCGCGTCGGCCCGCTGGAGTACGAAGTGTTGATTCCCGATTTCACCCGCCGACAGTTGCAGCAGCGGATCGGCGAGGAGATTGCTCTGCACACGATCGAGTATCTCGAAGGCAACCCGATGCAAGGCCGGATGACTCCGCGGCTGATCGGATTTCTGAGCGTGGTCGAACGCGAGTTCTTCGAGCTGTTTTGTTCGGTCGACGGCGTGGGCGTGAAGAAGGCCCTGCGGGCAATGGTTCGCCCGGTGCGCGAGGTGGCCATTGCCATCGAGGAACAGGATGCGACCGCCCTGGCCGGCCTGCCGGGCATCGGACCGGCGATGTCCGAGCGAATCATCGCCAAACTGCGGCGCAAGGTGCCCAAGTTTGCGCTGCTGGTCGCCGCCGACGAGTCGCGTCAGGCCGACGTCGAGACCGACGTGGTGCGCGAAACTTACGACGTGCTGCGCAGCCTGGGACACTCCGAGAGCGACTCGCGACGCCTGATCGACGCGGCCCTGGCAAAGAAAAAGAAGTACAAAACCGTCGAGGAACTGATCCAGGCGATCTACCAGCAGGAGAAAGGATGAAGGCGGAAGGATGAAGGATGCCTGCGACGAGCTCAGTCGAGACGAAAAACGAGGAACGAAGTTCCGAGGCTTCGTTTTTCATCCTTCATCCTTTACCCCTCATACCAGCCCTTGCTGCCTTTGGTGCGAAAGCGCACGACGACGCAGTCTTTGTAGTTCTCCTGCTCGAACTCAAAGTCGTCGAACACGGTCCGCATGTTGCTGACGATCGTTTTGATGATGGCCGGATTGCCCTTGGGCACACGCAAAAAACCGTGCGATTGCAGCGTGTGGCGGCCCACGGTGGCTGGCCCAAGCCGCAGTTTTCCCTTGTTGAGCAGCCCTTCCATCCGGTGCCGGGTGGTTTTGACCGATCGGAGCTGGGTCGATTTCATGGCGGGGGCCGCTCGCTGGGCACCGCGCCGGCAAGACGCAAGTTGCCGACGACCCCGCCAATGTACTACGACCGTGTTAGCCCGATATGAGAGGGCGTTTCATTAGCGTAGCCGGCAGGCCAGCATGGCCATGCAGCCGAGTCCCAGCAGCACCAAAGCGGACGGCTCGGGCACAAGCTCCGTGGCGTTGACTTGGAACTCAGTCAGCACAAAATTGCCGTTGCTCGCCATGCCGGGACCGCCGCCGTTGCCCGGCAACTCGACATGGTAAAGCGGCAAGCTCGGATTTGTTAATGCTTCCAGGCGAAAGCCGGTGATGTTGTTAAGCGTCGTCGTCGCGGTGACCGTAAAGTCGGAGGTGTTATTCCCCGAGCCGCCACTGGCGAGAATGGAGTGGTCGGTCGGGTTGATCGTGAGCAGGAAGGTGTTCGTGGCATTAGCCGTCAGCGGTGTAAGCTCTGTCCAGGTCGCACCGGAAGTCGTGGTCGGGGCCGCGTCGGCTGTCACCGAGATGCGAAAATCTCCCAAAATATATGGTGGGCCGCCAGCATAATCATTGAACAGCGAAAACGTAAACGACGTGCCGCCACCGCCGGCAACCACGTTCGATACGGTCTGATAGACGGCGGTTTGATTAAATGATTCCCCCGGGTCGATGCCCCAACCGTTGAGGCCCGAAGTAATGATTCCGTCGATGCTCTGGGCAACGGGGAGTACCCCTTGTTCGACGGTCGCGGTCGCTGTTGTCAAGGGGATCGACGTCGCCAGGGCTGCCGACGCGGAGAGTGCGACAGGCAACAGCGCAAGCACGATTCTTACGGGTTTCATTTTCCGTTCCATTGCAAGAAGTGCGACCAATCCGAGCCCGCCGAGCACCAACAGCGCCACCGAACCCGGCTCGGGAACTACTTCGGCGATCTGCACCGCGTTAAAGGCGGCCGGAGTCCCACCGCCATCGAGGGCGTTGCTGTCAATCACGGTCAGCCAATCCGACGTTGAAGTGACCGTGATGGTCTCCATGACATAGTTCGTGCCGCTGATCCAGGTAGTTTCGCTGCCGGTGGCGGCCGGTACCCCTAGCACGACCGCGGAGGTCTGGCCAAGAAACTGGTTGGAGATCATGTAATTGTTCGAGAGGTTGAGCCCGATATAGACGTCATTGTGGTTGCCCGGTTGATCGCCGTTGTACGCCGTGACGTAAACGTCGTATTTCCCGGGGGTCAGGCCGCTGACCCGCAGGCCCACGTAGGCACTCGAAGTGTCATAGGACAGATTTTGCATGAGGGCCGTGTCGTAGACTGTGCCAGGGGTGGGAGCGCCGGCCGTGTAATTGTTTGACATACCCGTAAGGCCCCACACAGGAAAGCCTTGGTCAAATCGATCACCCGTCTGTACCGCGACGCCAGTGGCCACCGTGCCGTCGGCCTGGAGCGGGTTTGTAGAATTCACGGGAACTGGTGCGGTGATTTGGTTCCAAGTGTTGTCGGTCGCCAGGAAGTCGCCCTGTTGAAACCCGGGGCTCTGGTGTCCGGAGTAGGTATGGAGTGCGGGCCCAAAATTGAATTGGAGATCGACCGCGGTTGCGCTGGTGGAACTGACGAGCGTCGCGACTGCCGCGGCGATCCCGGCCAAGGCCAGGCTGCGCCATCCATTTTCAATACCGACTACCGAGCGGCGAATTGACGAAGCCACGGCCGAAGCGACATTCCGAGTGAACAGGTACATGAGCTTTCTCCTTAGGACTCGAAAGAAACAGGCAGCTTTGACACTGCCAGAAATTGCGAACAAAACACTAGCGAGGCGATTGAGAGTCGCCTTTCAGGTCGAGCGGCGCAGTACTCGAATGAGCCGGCCGCAAGATACAAAGACGCTGCCAGAAACACCTCCGGGTACGTGCCGGGGCCGGCAAACGTAAATCGCGATTCGACCGCCGAGAGCACGCCGTTCGAGCCCTCCAGCTTGACGTGCGGATCATCCGTCAAACCGCAGGCAGAATTGAAATTACGATTTTTTTCCGAGAACCCGTAGGCGACCACCGAGTATTTGCCGGGCAAAAGTTCGATCGGTTTGTCCAGGGGCTTGTAGCGATAGCCGGCCCACAGATCGCCGGCGGAATCCGTGCTGAAAGTGAGCTCAGCCACGACGTGGCTGCCGCTGTAGGCGTCCGGGTCTTTCAGCAGGCCCTGGTCGCGCTGCCAAAGTTGCACGCTGAGCACCGACTCGGCATCGATGCCGTCCCCCAGATGATCGAACACGCCCAGGCTATAAACGCGAATCGGATCGTTCACGTCGAAGTCGAGCCCCAGGCCCCCGTGAAAATATCCCTGATTGCCTACGGCCCCGGGATCCGCCTGAAAAGCGGTTACGCGCTGGGTCGCCGACAGACCGGCCAGCCGGCTTGGCGAAAGTGCGGTTTGCGACCGGGCTGTCGGCGACAGGCCTTTCCGCGAAATGCCTTCCCGCGACAGGGCTCGTTTCGCCCAGGCGGAATCGATGTCGGCGACCTGCGCCGCGACGAATCCCGAGTCCTGCCGGGAGACCCTGATCCCCTGACCGGCGGACACGCGCAGGCTCTCGGTCGAGCGTCGCGGCTGCTCGGCGGCGGACTCGCGCCGCGAAAACTCGACCGCGCCGCGCAGCACCGCAAGGCTGGTAGCGCCGGTCGGGTCGACTTCGACGGCGAATTCGGTCCCCAGATCGACAATGCTGGCGGTCGGAGTATTGACGGTGAAACCCGCCGCGGCTCGGGGCACCCGGGCGGCGACGCGCCCGCCGTGCAACTGCAAATGCTGATCGGAATCGAATTGCCAGGCCGCCGGCCCCTCGACCAAAACCCACGTACCCCGCGCCAGCGCGATCTCCACGTGACCGCCGGCCAATTCGTAACGTTTGCCCAAGCGGATCGACGTTTCCGCTTGTTCGTTCGACCAGCGTGCGTCGTCGTCGACGGCCAACGAGCCGATGCCAGCCGCCGATTCGACGCGCGACTCCGCGGCGCTGCCGACGGAATGGGCGGCCGTGCGCCGCGTCGGTCCAGCGCCACCGTCGGTCCAGCGCCAGCGGAATCAACGCAAAAATTACCAGGAAATAGCCGGACAAAATCCCGCCCACGATGGCCATCAAAGTCCGAGGAGATCCGGAGGCGGCCTGCAGGGCGCCGCTCAAAAATCCCAAGACCGGAGAGCGAACCGCCGCGGTCGGGCCGGTCGGTGCTCCCTCCGACAGACGGGCCAAAGCCTTTTCTTCCCAGCCGGCCGAATGTTGCCAGCGCAACTGGGCTGTCTGTTCCATGAATTGAATGTAGACCCGGCGACCCCGGGCGGTTTGCAGCAGCGACTCCAACTGCGCGGCGTCCGCGGCCGACAGTTTTCGATCGACAAGGGCCCACAGCAGCGCAGTCAGATGGCGAGTGTCGTTGTCCATCAGCGTCCCTCCCTAGCAACCGTGCGGCTCACACAATCGAACAGCGCCTGATGAATCCGCCGCAGGGCCCGATAGACCTGGTGCACGCTGCGTCCCAGTTCGTCGGCGACCGTTTCGGTCTTGGCGCCGGCCGTATAGCGGCGATCAATGAGGTCTCGATCGGCGGCCGGCAGTTTGCGATAGCAATCGGCCAATGCGCGCTGGCGGTCGGCCAGGCTCGGCATCTGCGTGCTGGCGTCGGCGGCCAGCTCTTCCAGAACCGAGTCGGCCAGAAACACCACTTCGTGCCGCTTGCGATCGCGATATTGCAGCACCTTGTAATAGACGATCTGCTTGGCCCAGGCGTAGAAGTCGGTGCCGGTCTGGAACTGGCCAAAACGCTCCCAGAGCGTCAGGCTGACTTCCTGGAAAACGTCGTTTGCGGCGTCTTCGTCCGGCAGCAAGACCAGGATATAGGCGTAGATCCGGCGCGCATGCTCGGTAAACAGGCGCACAAACCCGACCATTTGCTGCGGATCGCTCAAGTCAGCCGGCATAAGCCACGATTTTTGCAGGGTTCAAGTCGCAAATTGGGGAGAACATGCCGCCTATTAGGCTAATCAGACTTGGCCAATAAATTTGGCGCCTAATTCCTGCTTTGTTTCGGCCCGCAGGCCGATAATCGGCCGCAACTTAAATCGTGCTATCAGGTTACCGTGAATAAAGGATGAAGGCGGAAGGATGAAGGATGAAAAACGAAGAATCAAGTGCCCGAAGTTCCTCGGACTGCCTTCGCTTTTCATCCTTCCGCCTTCATCCTTCCGCCTTCCCGTTCCCCTGGTATATTTCCGAAGCGGGTATTTTCCGCGATTTTTCCCCTGCGAGAGCAGCGTGCGCGAACCGGTCCTCAAAGCCGAAGAACCCAAACCGCCGGATGACGACCGCGACCTGCGCCCCCAGCGGATGCAGGACATGGTCGGCCAGCGCGACGTCTACGCACGGCTGCAAATCGCCGTCGATGCCTCGCGCAAGCGGGGCGAGCCGCTGGGGCATATCCTCTTCGACGGTCCCCCCGGATTGGGAAAGACCACCTTTGCCACCTGCATTCCCGCGCGACCTGGGCGTCAGCCTGCAAATCGCCAGCGGGGCAGTCCTGCAAGCCCCCAAGGACCTGATTCCTTATCTGACCAATGCCGAAGAAGGTTCGGTCCTGTTCATCGACGAAATCCATCGGCTGGCCAAGGCGGTCGAAGAATTTCTGTATCCGGCGATGGAGGATTTTCGCATCGACATCGCACTGGGCGAGGGCGTGAACGCCCGAACGATCAACATGTCGCTGCGTCCGTTCACGCTGATCGGGGCCACGACGCGGGCCGGGCCTGCTCTCGGCTCCGCTGCGCGATCGGTTTCAGATGCGCGAGCATCTCGACTTTTACACCGTGGAGGAATTGGCCGAAATCGTCCGCCGCAACGCCGCCAAGCTGGGCATGGCAGATCGTCGACGCGGCGGCCCAGGAGATCGCCGGTGCGCAGTCGCGGCACGCCCCGCTTGGCCAACAACCGCCTGCGCTGGGTGCGCGACTACGTGACCAGCAAGGCCGACGGCCGGGTGACTTTGGAGCTGGCCCAGGCGGCGCTGGCCATGCAGGAGATCGACATCCTGGGGCTCGACGGCCAGGACCGCAAATATCTGCTGACGATCATCCGCGTGTTTCACGGCGGACCGGTGGGCGTGGAAGCGGTCGCCCACACGATGAACCTGGCCCCCGACACGCTGGTCGACGAGGTCGAGCCGTTTCTGCTGCGCAGCGGCCTGGTGATTCGCACTCCCCGCGGCCGCAAAGTGACGGCTGCCGCCTACGCGCATCTCGGCCTGCCGCCGGTTGAGCCTGAGCCGCCGCAGCGAAAGTTGTTTTGAGGGCGCGAGTGCTGACCCAGGGTCCTGCTGACGCTCAACTCTCGGCCAGTTTCCAAAGGCCCTTTGGGCCAGCGGAGTTAGACAACTGGAATTCCACCCAAAAGTTGAAACTTGGTTGCCACCGGACCCCCGCGGCGTCTACGATAGATTACGGCCTAAGTTCCTGTCCGGGAACAAGTTGGCCATTGTTTTGATCGAGATTCCATCGTTCGGTCCGAGCACCGCGGACGTCCAACGCAATAATTGATCCCGGCACTCGCGAATAGGCCTATGCCCCAAGGGCTTGCGCCGGCTTGGCTGGGTCGTCCCTGAAGTGAGGAGCACGAGGCGTGCCGCTGTCGCAGGCCGAATTCAATCGACTGGTGGCCGACCACAGTCCGGCCCTGTACCGCATGGCCTACCGCATGGTGGGCGATCGGCACGAGGCCGAGGACATCGTGCAGGAAACCTACCGATCCGCCTGGAAAAGCCGCCGCGGCTATCAGGCAGCGCGGGGCGAGCGGGCCTGGCTGGCTTCGATCCTGCGGCGCCGCGTGGTCGATCGCTGGCGCCGGCGCACATTGCCCGGCGTGATCGGCGGAGATTTTACGTTCGATGTGGAAACGGCCGGCGAAGATCCGCTGGCCAACGAATACACCGATGAAATGCAACACGCACTGTCCCGACTGCCCAGCGATCTGCGCGAGGCGTTATTGCTGGTCGTCGTCGGAGAGTTGACGCACCAGGAAGTGGCAGACCTGCTCGGCATCCCGCTCGGTACGGTGCTCTCGCGGGTCAGCCGGGCCCGCGAGCGATTGAGAGAATATTGGATTGCCGGCGCAAAACCGAGCGCCGGCTGAAAAGCGCACACACACGTTAAGCCCACGGGATGCTTCCCGTGGGGGCTTACCAAACGACGCCTGAATACCAAACAACTAGCCAAAACGACGCGATAAACTCCGATGGCCGCCAATTTTGGTTCCGATCCCTGGCTCGACGCCCGGCTGCGCAATGTGCCGCTGCCGATCGGCATGCTGGGACGTTTGAGCCAACTGACCAACCCGCCGGACGATCAGCTCGACGCGGCGGTGCGCGATGTGCCGCTGCCCGCGGGGCTCGCCGAGCGCTTGCAGACCATCCCCGCCGAACCGCGGGGAGTTTGGCCGCATTTGCAGACCTGGCTGCCCGAGCGGCGCGTGGGCTTGCGAGAATTGGCACTCGCGGCCTCGCTGCTGTTGGCCGTCGGAATCGGTACTTGGATGGCCGCTGCGCGCTTCCTCGGCAATGCAGATTCGGTCGACCCGGGCAATGTGCAGGTTGCCATTGGTGATCCGGCCGATTCCGGCCCGAGTCATGACGAGGACGCATCGCCCAACGAGTTGGCGGCGGATTCGCCGGCCGGACAAGCCGGCAGCGCCGACGAAGACCTGTTGGCCTCGCCGGATCACGATGAGCCGCTGTTTCCGGCGATCGAGTTCAAACCGCTGCCATTGCCCGGCCCGCGGTTGCATCGCCAGCGCAGTCAGATCTTCGCCTCCGACGTGGCGAGCGATCACCAGCCCCTCTTGGAAACGGTGATCGCGCCGGCCGACCGTGGTTTGGCGCCGCCGCTGGTGGCCGGCTACGATCTGCTCAAGCACATCAAGACCGGCGAGCGATCGTTCGCTGCGCCGAGCGCCGATCCCAAATTGGCCTCGTCCCTCATCCCGCTAAGGCACGATACGTCCAGTTATCGGCTGGCCCAGCGCTACGTCAGCCAGGGCCGGCTGCCGCCGCCGGAGGACGTACGGATCGAAGACTTTTTGAGCGCTCAGAGCGATCATTATCCCCAGGCGGACAGCAAGCTTGTGATTCGAGTGGAAGCCGGGCCGGCGCCGCTGGGCGAGCCGGGCCTGCGGCTGTTGCAGGTCGGCGTGCAAGCCGGCCGGATCCTGGATTCCGCCAGGCCGGCGACCGATCTGACCATCGCCGTCGACACTTCGGCCAGCATGCGGCACGGCCGGCGGCTGGAAATGGTCCGCTCGGCAATTCGGCGGCTGGCGGCCGAACTGAAACCGGCCGATCGCCTCACGCTGATCGGCTTTAGCGACGACGCTGAATTGCTGCTCGACGGTTTGCGGATCGACGGCATCGGCGCCGACGGGCAGTCACCCGACGGACGTGCGCCCGGCCCGGTGGACCACGCGGCCCTCGAGCGGTTGCTAGCCGCCGTGGACAGCCTGCGGCCGGACGACGGCACCAACGTCGGCGCGGCCATCGAATTGGCCAGCAGCGCCATCCGGCGCACCTCGGCCGAGCCGGCGCCCGGCGGCAGTTGGTCCTGCTTTCGGACGGATTTGCGGCGCTGGGCGCCGACACCAGCGGCCAGATCGGCGCGATCCTGCGATCGCTCACGGCCGAAGGGGTCAAGTTCGACGCCATCGACGTCAGCGGCGAGCGCATGGTTTCAGGGCCTTTGGCCGAACTGGCCGAAGCCGGCGGAGGCCATGCGGTTCAGGCATCCGACGCCGATGAAATCGCCGCCTCGCTTTCCGATGCGCTGGCCGGCGCGGCCCAAACGGTCGCTCGCAGCGCTGCGCTTAAGGTCACGTTCAATCCCCAGGCCGTGCGAGCGTATCGCCTGGTGGGCCATGCCACCACGACAATCACCGGACCGTCCTCGGTCTCGACCGAGGTCGACTTGCATACCGACGCGCGGCGGGCGGGCCTGTTCGAGTTATGGCTCGAGCCGGGCGGCGGAGACGACATCGCCACTGCCGAACTGTCGTGGAATGATCCCGCGAGCACGGGCGCTCGAAAATTGACGCAGCGCATCAGCCGTTTACAGTTTGCCAAATCGTTCGCCGAGTCGCCGCTCCCGCTTCAGGCGGCGGCCATTGCGGCCGAGGCGGCCCGCGGCTTGCGGCACACTGCCAGCGCCGGGCGGAATTTCTCGCGCGTGCTGGAATTGGCAAGCCAGGCGCTTCCGCAGTTGCAAGATAGCGACTCGTTCCGGGAATTGGTCGCGCTAGTCAGCCGGGCCGAAAAGCTTCGGTCCAGCGGCACCGGAGTTCGCCGCCCCGCCGGCACTGCAAAGCCTTGATCGGGATGTGCATGGTTGCCCGCGCTCCGCGACGGTGTCGTGGATTTGGCGGACCGACGGCCTGCCCGCTGCCATTGCCGTTTGGAATCGCCCGCGCGAGCCGTCATTTCCGGTCGTTTCCTCACAGGTCGCTTGGATTTGGCGCGGCTTTCTCGTGAGCAGCGTTCTTGTGCCGGCGAATGTTTGGTTATAATTTGGATTGGAACCGTAGCGATCTTGGAATGTCCTTCATGCATTTAGGCTCGAGAATCAGCCGACCCGCGGCGTGCGGTCTGGCCGCCGCAATGGTGTGGCTGGCCGGGGCGGCGCCCGCGGCGTCGAAGACCCCGGCTGAAGCGCGCAAGACGGCCAAATCGCAGAAGGAAAATGGCGAAGATGGCGAGCGGGTTGAAGCCGGCCCCGGCGGGAAGGACCCGACGGCCTTCACCGCAGCGCTCGAGCAAGGCAAAGCGGCCCTCGATCAAATGGAGGGCTGCGAGGCCGGCATCCGGATGTCGGAGGATCCCAAGGATCCCGCCCTCGCCAAATTGCGTAAAGAAAAGGCCGACTACGAAGCGAGCGCTTTCAGGCTGTTCAATCTGGCGCTGGCACTGGCGGACAAGGCACCGCCCAAAGAGCGCGCGGACATCAAAGAAGTCAACGCGGCCCGCTACTTTTTGTGCTTCCTGCATTACGGTCGAGGCGAGTATTACGACTCGGCTGTGATGGGCGAGTTTCTGGCCCGGCATTGCCCCGAGGCTCTCGAAGGGCGGCAGGGCGCGCGGATTGCGCTGGCCTCGTACCTGCAATTGTTCGGCGAATCGAAGGAGCCGGACAAGGACAAAGTTTTTGAAGTCTCGCACATTGAGCAAATCGCCCAGTACATCATCAAGCAGTGGCCGGGCGAGGAAGAGGCGCAGGACGCGGCGCTGCGTCTGTTGAATCTGGCCATCCAGCAGCGCCAAATGGATCAGGCGCTCGGCTATTTGAAGCAGATTCCCGAGGCTTCGCCGTTGCGCGTCAATGCGGAGCTGCGGATCGGCCAGGCGCTGTGGGCCACCTATCTCATGGCGTCGCAGACTCCGCCTGAGCAGCGGCCCTCGGCGGATCAGCTCCAGCGGTTCAAGGTCGAAGCCGAAAAAGCCCTCTGCGCGGCGGTCGAGCGCACGCGAAAGGAGGGCCAGGTCAGCCCGATCATCGCCGGAGCGATGCTTTCGCTGGCCCAGATCTACCTCGAGATGAATGACAACGACAAGGCCATTGCCACGCTCGAAGACAAAGACTTCGGTCCATTGAAGTTGGTCAAGGCCAAGGACCCGGCGAGCGGCCGAGAAGGGTTTGCCGTCGAAACTTACAAAGTGGCTCTGCGGGGGTTCGTGGCGACCGGGGACCTGAAGAATGCGACGAAGGTCATGAACTCGCTCGAAAAAAGAATCGGCAATTCCGGCAACGCCAAGGCCGGCGAGAATTTGACGGCGATCTACATCATGCTGGGACACGAACTGCAGCAGCACCTGGAGCGCCTGCAAAAAACCGGGCAGCACAAGGAATTCGACGCCGCTGCGGCCGCCTTCGAAAATTTCCTCAAGCGAATCCTGGAACGCGGCGGCGGAAACAGTTTCAGTTCGCTGAGCTGGGTCGCGGAAAACTTCTACGCCCTGGCCACCCGCCAGGACGACGGCGCCGCCGAACCGTCGGAAAAGGTCAAGGGCTATTACGAGAGCGCCACCAAAGGCTACGAGCAAATCCTGGCACGCGTCGAAAAAGATCCGGCCTTCGCGCCCAAGCCGGACAGCCTGATCGGAATTCGATTGCGAATGGCCATTAGCGAGCGCCGGATCGGCAATTATAAAACGGCCATCAAGCTCGTGGCCGCCGTGCTTCAAGAGCGGCCCAAGATGATCACCGCCCAAATCGAAGGGGCCGAAACCTATCAGCTCAGCGGCGCCGTCGACAAGCGCGGTTATCTCGACGCGATCGCCGGCGGCGAGCGCACGCCCAAGGGCAACAACGTCATCTGGGGCTGGGGTAAACTGGCCAAAACAACCCAGGACGATGAACGCTTCGAAGAGACTTTCTTTCAGTCCCGGCTGAAGATCGCCGAGTGCCGGTACCTGTTCGCCCTGAAAGCAACCGACAAAGCGGACCGCGACAAGTATCTCGAAATGGCGAAAAAGGAACTGCGGCTGATGTATCGAACCTATCCCAAGTTGGGAGGGGCGGAGTCCTACGCCAAGTACGATCGTTTGACGAAACAAGTCCAGGGAGAATTGGGCGAGAAACCGATCGGCGTGCAAGAATTCATCGATGCCGACGCCCAGAGCGCACAACTGGAAAAATAAATGAGGAGAATTCACATGCTACGGCGGAGTTGTTTGGTAGCCGGTTTGCTGGCCATCGCCTTCAGTTCCCGCGCCTGGGCGGGTCTGGACCGCGTGAAGCTATTGCAGGGGACGCCCAACGTGGTGCCCGGCAACGTGACCGAGATGAGCTCGACCGTCGTCAAGATCGAACAAGGGCAAGTTCCCAAGAAGTTCGAAGTCAATCAGATCGATTACATCGAGTTCGACGAAGACCCCAAGGACCTGAAGAACGCCCGCACGGCGATGAAAGCCGGCAAGTACGCCGACGCGCTGGCCCTGGTCAAGAAGATCAAGGAAGCGGACGTCCAGCGCGCGGAGATCAAGCAGGACGTCGAGTTCTATAAGGCGATCCTGATGGCGCGCCTGGCCATGGGCGGAACCGGTTCGCTCCAGGACGCCGGTCGACTGCTGTTGAATTTCGAACGCGGCAACGCAAACAACTACCATTACTTCGAGGCCTGTGAAGCCCTGGGCGATCTGTTGGTGGCCGACAAAAAGTACGAAAAGGCCGAACCCTATTACGCCAAACTGGCCACGGCCCCCTGGCCCGATTACCGCATCAAGGCCGCCGTGCTCACCGGCCGGACGCTCGAATCCCAAAAGCTCTTTGACAAAGCCATCGCCAAGTATCAAGAGGCTGAGGGCATGGAAGGCGACAGCAAGGACGCCGAGCGGCAAAAATTGGCCGCCACGCTCGGCATAGCCACGTCGCTGGCCGGAAGCGGCAAGACCGACGAGGCGATCAAAATGGTGCAGGACGTGATCACCAAGGCCGATCCCGAGAATGTCGAGCTGCACGCCCGGGCTTACAATGCGCTGGGCAGTTGCTACAAAAAGGCCGGCAAGACCAAGGAAGCCCTGATGGCCTATTTGCACGTCGACACCCTCTATTCCAGTTCGCCCGAACAGCATGCCGAAGCACTGGCCAATCTGGCGGTCTTATGGAAGAAGGTCGACAAGACCGAACGCGCGAGTCAGGCCAGCGACCAGTTGCAGGAGCGCTATCCCAACAGCCGCTGGGCCCACAAGTAATGCCCCGGCATTTTGGCCCTGCTGGCACGCAGGCCCGCGCGCTCAGCCGCGCGGATGAAACTGCCGATGAATGGCTTTGAGCCGCGAGGGATCGACGTGCGTATAGATTTGCGTCGTCGCGATGCTCGCGTGCCCCAACATTTCCTGCACCTGCCGCAAGTCGGCGCCGCCGGCCAAGAGGTGTGTGGCAAAACTGTGCCGCAGCGAGTGCGGGCTCATGTCGGGATCGATTTCCGCCCGGGCCGCATACTTCTTGAACAGCTCCCAAATCCGCTCGCGGCGCAAGCGGCGGCCGCGCCGTGACACGAGCAGCCAGGGGGGCGCTGGAGCCGCGGAAGCGATCAGCTGCGGCCGCTCGTATTCCAGATATTCGCGCACGGCCGCCACGGCGCGTCGGCCCAGCGGCACCAGCCGCTGCTTGTCCCCTTTGCCGTGGCACAGCGCGTAGCCGTCGTCCAAGTGAACGTCATTGAGCTTCAGGTTCGACAGCTCCGAGGCGCGGCAGCCGGTGGCGTAGAGCAGTTCCAACAGTGCCCGATCGCGTCTCCACCACGCATCCTCGCGGCGCGGGGCGTCGAGCAGTTTTTCGACCTGCGCTGCCGCGAGGACGTGCGGCACGCGCTGCCAAAGCTTTTGGCTGCCGAGCAGCTCGGCCAGATTTTCGCGCAGCACCCCTTCGAGTTGCAGGTAGCGGCAAAACAGCTTCAGCGACACGATATGCCGGGCGATCGACGCCGCGGCCAGACTGCGGCGATGCAACCAGGCGGCGTAGTCCGCCAGATCGCGGATCGTCAACTGTACGATACCCCGGCCACCGAGCCATTCGAAAAATCGCCGCACGTCGCGGCGATAGGCGGCGACGGTATTGTCGGCCAGATGGCATTCGCTGCGCAAGTGTTCCAGGAATCCGTCCAGCCAGCGGCCGCTCGCGGCTCCGCCCACAACCGTGACCGGCTTGAGAACTCGGCGTGGCGGCATGGCGGGTCCGTCGAATCGGAGGGGCAGGGGGGTCTTGGACGTTCGAGCCGGCCTTGAATTGCGGCCACCCCGAGCGGCCAGAGAGTTTTCGGCGGCGCACTCTGGCGCTCGTCCGATATCTGGTTCGTTCGGAACGCTGCCGGCCCCGACTTGAGGGCCGGTTTGCCGAATCCCTAGGGGCGGATTATGCTTGGGCGGCGGTCAGGCGGTTGTCTGGCTGTGGCCCGCCCAAGCGGCAGACCCGACAAACTCCATCGACGGCCCACGGGGGATCATCTTGAGAATTCTAGTCACCGGCGGCGCAGGCTACGTCGGCAGTCATGCGGCTCGGCTGTTGGATCGCGCCGGACACGAAGTCTGGATTTACGATAACCTTTGCTTGGGCCATCGCGCCGCATGCCCCGCCGGCCGACTGATCGAGGGCCAGTTGTCGGACGGCCCGCGACTGGTGGAAGTCCTGACCTCGCGCCGTATCGAGGCCGTGATGCATTTTGCCGCGTTTTCGCTGGTCGGCGAGTCGGTCAGCAATCCGGCCAAGTATTATCAGAACAACGTGGTGGCCACGCTGAGTCTGTTGGAAGCCATGCGCGCCGCGGACGTCAAGCGGATGGTCTTTTCGAGCACAACCGCCACCTACGGCGTTCCGGATCGCATCCCGATCACCGAGGAGGAACCCCAGCGGCCGATCAATCCCTATGGCTTTTGCAAATTGGTGATCGAACACGCGCTGGCCGATTACGCCCAGGCTTACGGTTTTGCTTATGCGGCGCTACGCTACTTCAACGCCGCCGGCGCCAGTCCGTCGGGCGATCTGGGCGAAGACCATGACCCGGAAACGCACCTGATTCCCATCGTCTTAGCCGTCGCGCTGGGTCAGCGATCGGCGATATCGGTCTTTGGCGATGACTATCCCACGCCCGACGGAACCTGTATTCGCGATTACATTCATGTCGACGATCTGGGCGCCGCGCACCTCAAGGCCCTCGACCGGCTTGAAGCGGGCCATGGCCTGCAATTGAATCTGGGGACCGGCCGGGGCTACAGCGTCCGACAAGTGATCGACGCCTGCCGGCGCATGACCGGCAAACCGATTCCCGAGACCATGGGCCCGCGGCGGCCGGGCGATCCGCCGGAACTGGTCGCCGACTCGAGCCGCGCCCAGCGGATGCTCGACTGGCAGCCTGTCTATACCGACATCGATTCGATCGTCGCCACCGCGTGGCGCTGGCACTCGGCCCACCCGAATGGGTATGGAGACTAAGAGCCTATCCGAGAACCGTTGGGGACTGGCTCATTTTGCGGTGCCCTGGGAGCAAAATGTGCCTGTCCCCTTCTCCCGACCGGATAGGCTCTAAGAGCGGCCGGACAACACTCGAACATTCGAGCAGCCAATAGGTTTTGTCCGCTTGCTCGAAGAGTGCTTGCAACATCTCGGCACGCGTGAATCGAAGTGCCTCCAATCTCCCGCGCATTTGCCATTTTGCCCGACTTTCTCAGCCTGCGCATGGAAGTCGTAGATGCCGTAGATTCGGCAGCTTCCAGCTAATCTCTCATCCTTCCGCTGGCCGAAATCGATCTAAGAGCGAACGATTCATTGCCCTGGCGACCCGCACCGCTGGGTTGCTAGCGAATTGGTCCATCACAGGGGGGGAGCCACGATGCGTAAGGTGCTTTGGCTGGGAATCGCGTGGATCGGCATCGCGCGGATTGCGCAAGCGCAGGCGCCCATGACCGAAGCACGCGACCTCCGCCGTGACCAGCCGGCGGCGACGGTCAGCCCTACGGTCGAGATGTGGTTTTACGAACAAGAGCGCACCCGGTACGACGATCCGAAAGGGGCCGTGCGGCGGAAGGCCGAAGCCCGCGCCGCGCAGCGCGCCGGGCGATTGGCGTCGATGAAGTGGTACGGCATGTCGAATTCGCGTCCGGTCGTGGCGACCACTCCGATGTTCGGAACGTACTCGCCGTCGTGGGTCTCGAACACCGCCGACCCGTTCCGCTGGCGGGCGACCGCGCCGACGGTCGTCGTGCGGCCCGGCAACGGACTGTACTGATTTGCGACCGACGGAGCAGAGTTTTCCAGCTGGCCGCGCAGCGCAGCTCTCTGGGCGGCCCTTTTCGATTTGCGGCACACATCCGCGGGCCAATCGCGTCAACTGCTGGTGCGCGTCCAGCCATTGTGCAGCGATGATTCCTGGTTGCGGCCCGATGACAGCTCAGAAGTCGGTGTCTTTGTCGCGCTTGTCGTCGTCATAGTCGTCGATCGCATGGCGAGCGGCAACTCGCTCGCCAGGGTGCGGCAGGCCGCCAAAGATCCGCTGCGCCAGCGATGGTGGCTGCGTCGGGTTCGCAGCGGGCAGCGACTTCGAAGCACATCCGCAGCAGCCTGCAAGCATCAGAAGAATAAGATAAGCCCGCTGCATCGTAGGTGCCCTCCTGGCGGGTTCTTTAGCCTCGTGGGCGATGGCTCGTGCTGGCTGCCAGAAAAATGCCATCCTTGGTCGGTGCTTCGCCCCATGATCGTCATCGACCGCTGCTGGCCGAGGGCTTCGATGATTCTGCCCGGGGCCCTCACTCTGCGCGAGGGGGGACTCCGATTCGAGACTCCTGTCCGTTGGGGCATCTGGCTGGCATTGCGGGCCGCGCCAAGCTATTTTGGCAGGCGCTCCATTTCCTGCCCGGGGAGCGCGAAGAGAGTCTTTCTGCATTCCTCTTGCAAACAAACGAGGCCGCACTTGAAAGTCGTCGGACGCCACTACCGCACCTCGCAGCCGATCGAGTTGGAATCTGACCGATCGGATTGTCGCAGCGCACTCGTGGCCTGCCTCATCGGCTCTAGACGACGGAGGATTGCCCTGGATTGCGCCGGGACTGGTGGACTTGCAAGTCAACGGCTACGCGGGCCATGAGTTCGGTTCGTCGGAACTGACTGTCGATAAGGTGGTTCAGGTTGTGCGGCGGTTGCCGGCATTCGGCGTGACGCGATTTCTTCCAACCGTGACGACCGCCAGTCGAGACACGTTGCGGCACGGCCTGGCGACTCTTGCTGCGGCGGTTGCCCAGTCGCCCGCGGTCGCGCGCAGCGTGGCCGGCGTGCACCTGGAAGGGCCCTACATTTCGGCGGTCGACGGTCCGCGCAGCGCGCATCCGATTCAACATTGCCGGCCGCCCGACTGGTCGGAATTCGCAGCACTGCAAGCCGCGGCCGGCGGGTTGATTCGATTGGTCACGGTTTCGGCCGAGTTCTCCGAATCGTCCGCATTCATCGCCCGACTGGTGGCCTCGGGCGTGCGGGTTGCGATCGGCCACATGGATGCCAATACGGTGCAAATCCGCGCCGCGGTGGAGGCCGGCGCTACCCTGAGCACGCATTTGGGAAACGGCTCTCATCGCATGCTGCCCCGCCATCCCAATTATATCTGGGACCAACTCGCCGAGGATCGCCTCACGGCCACGCTCATCGTCGACGGCCACCACCTGCCGGCAGCCGTCGTCAAAACCTTTGTCCGCGCGAAATCGCCGGAGCGAATCATCCTGGTCAGCGATCTGTCGGGCATGGCCGGATTGCCGGCGGGCGAATACACGACGGATTTCTGCCGCATCGAAATTCTGGCCGGCGGCCGGATCGTGGTGGCCGGCCAGCGCGAATTGTTGGCCGGCGCCTCGCTGCCGATCGGCGCGGGAATTGCGAATGTGATGCGGTATGCCGATGTCGACCTGGCCGCCGCGGTGCAGATGGCAACCAGCGGCCCGCTGCGGGCGATCGGATCGCCGCCGGTCGATTTGTGCGCCGGCGAACCGGCGGACGTCGTTGTCTTCCGTCTCGAACGGGATCGCGATGGATTGCCCAGCGGGCTCTTGATCGAGCGAACCATCGCCGCCGGCCAGGTTGTCTACGACGCTGAGCGAGCCGGCTAACGGGCCAACAACACCGCCAAAACGCCGGCCAGGAAGATCCCGTCGAACGTGCCGGCTCCGCCAATCGAAGCGATCGGCGCGCCCAGTTCGGCAAACACGTGCAGGTTCATCAAATCGGCGCCGAGCAGCGTGCCCAGGCTGCCCGCGACGTAGGCCACCGGGGCGGCCGCGCACCGCGAGAGCAGCATGCCGACCAGGGCCGCCAACAGGGGCGGAACAACAATCGGCACGGCAATTCCCTTGCCTTGGATCGGTTGGGCCAGTCCGTGCACCACGATGGCGACGATCAGCATGCCCAAAATGCCGCGCAGGAAGAGTTCATTCCGCCACATCAAATAGATCGACAGCGCGGTCGGAATGATTGCGCCGCCGACGTTGATCGCCAGGATGGTGCCCGGCGGATCCTGGGCCATTGGGACCACGTAGCGCACGCCGAGCGACGAGAACTCCTCGTCGGCACGGGCATTGTCGCTGCGAATTTCGGCAACGGGAATGTTGATGTAGCTGCCCAGGAGCGACATCAGCAGCAGGCCGTAGACCCAGCGCCCGCTGATCCCCATTTTCTCGTAGGCATAGCCCAAAATGCCGATCTGCAGCGCGGCCAGCAGCAAGGCGAAGATCAGCACCAGCGCCAGGAAAAACAGCGGCGCCAGCGGCAGGTAATGAAAGTTCGAGACGTGCATCGGGTTGGGCCTACGGGCGGATAATGCAGCGGAGCGACCGTTCGCCGCGCAGGATTCCCCACTCTTATACACCGATCGTATCGGCTCCGCGAATCGGCTCGAAGAATGACCGCGGAGCATGCGGATGCTGGGGCTAGTACGCACTGCTCTTGCGGCTCGGCGTTGATCTTGGGACGAGCCGCTTCTTAAATGTTTCGTCGTCGGGCTTGACGGTCCCGCTACTCGGTCGGTGATAGCGTATCTCCGCGTTGGCAACAATTGGCGATTCGCCGCGAGCCGTGAGGAAAACCAGGCATTTGTGTTCACCAACTTTCGTGAGATACCACTTTTTTGCCGGAACATGCGGGTTGTCGGTTTTTAGAAGAAGATATCCATGCACGAGTGCCACGTCGCATTCGATCGGCTCTTTCAAGGGCGGCGATCCGGCATCCGTGAACTGTCTGTACCGGCAACGTCCGCCCTTGATGGTCAGGAAGTCGCCGGCAAACATCGCGACTCCCTCGGGCGCAATTGTCCAATCGCCTTGTACCTCTTCAAGCGAACCGATGTGCAAGATGGGAAGGTCTTCCGGGCTCTCAGCGCCATGTGTGCAAGTCGCCCATAGGCCGACCACGAATACTACGACGCGCCCGATCATCGCGGAAGGTAATCTCACGTCAGCGCTCTTCAATCCGTGGTTGCGTTCGCAGCGGTCCCCCAGGGCTATCATCATAGCCGACCGCCGGCGCGAGACAGAGTCCGGCGCCGGACGGTAAGGAGGGCGCGAAGCATCGACGCCAATGGTAAGTCGCGGCCGAAGGAGCCCGAAGATTTTGCAGTTTCTGCCGATTCGATTCCCGCGTGCTGAGGAGACCTCGGGCGCTGAAGTGCGCCCTATTGCGACAATAGGGCCACGGCCAAAGAACCCCGGTAGGGGTTCCAGTCAGTAGCCGGGTGGCAACGCCCCCGGGGAACCCCACGATTCCCACACAACCTAACCGACCCCGATAGGGGTCGAACGGTAAGCGCGGGGCGGCCCTTCGATGCGATCGCGACTCGACCCCGGGTTCGACCCCTACGGGGTGTGCGACACGAGGTCGCTGATTTGAAGTCCTTGTCGCCTTGGCGGCAAGGGGCGTTAGTGTTTGACGTCTCCCCACTTGCACATGCGTCGCTGGCAACGGCGGGGTGTGGAGCTGCGAGAGAAGCCTAATCACGGTTCGATCCACAACGGACCTTGAGGGCGTGGGGAAGTCTGGCAGGGCGAAGAGATGAATCCTTGTTTGAACCTTCGTTATGGGGAGCCACCGAAATGTGGACGATGCGGTGGTGTTCAGGCGCTTGGAAAAGTGGGACTATCCCGTCTCACGTGCAAACACTCTGGCCTGCGGAGGAGAGAGGACGCCTAAACCAGACACAGCTTCAATCAGCGGAACGTGGTAAGCCCAACAAAGTCCAAGCCGTTTGTTGCGACTTGGTAGGTCGAGCGCAAGTGAGACGGAAATCTTTGGTGGGTATGGGATGTCGGAGCAAGCGAATGCCAGCGGCCGAAAGGCACCGGGAATCCATAACCGGCTGGATAGGCCCTGTGGCCAGCCCGAAAGGGTGCTGACTTCCGACAGGTGATTGACCGAAGTCGTCAGTCGGGGCGAGCGACAAAGATGGGTGAAAAGGTAACCGTAAGCTCATCGCATACGTACGGCGACTGGAACTCCATCGACTGGAGTGAGGTCACGACGTATGTTTGCAAACTGCGGCAGGCGATCTTCCGAGCTACAAAGGAGGGTGATCTCAGCAAAGTTCGGACCCTGCAACGGATCATGCTTCGCTCGTTTGAAAACCGGGCACTCTCGGTTCGGCGGGTAACGCAGATCAACCAGGGGAAGAAAACGGCGGGCGTGGACCGACAACTTGTCACCACGCCCGACGCTCAATGGCAGTTGGTGGAACAGCTCGCCAAATACGAGCTGTGGAAACCGCTGCCGGCGAGAAGGGTGTATATCCCCAAGGCTAACGGCAAGCAACGACCGTTGGGTATTCCGGTTGTCGTCGATCGGGCAATCCAGGCAATGGTCAAGAATGCTCTTGAGCCATACTGGGAGGCCAAGTTCGAGGACAGCAGCTACGGGTTCCGCCCGGGTCGCGGCTGCCATGATGCGATCGAAAGGATCTTCAACTTGGCCTCTGCAAAGGGGAACAGGCGGTGGGTCCTGGACGCGGACATCAAAGGGGCTTTCGACAACATTGACCACGGCAAACTGCTAGAGCTGATCGGCAACTTTCCCGCAAGGGATATGATCCGAGCATGGCTCATCGCTGGATACCTGGAAGATGGCGTCTTTCACGACACCGACAGCGGGACACCGCAAGGTGGCGTGATTAGTCCCTTGTTAGCCAACATTGCTTTCCACGGCATGGAGGAAGCTCTCGGCGTGCGCTACAAGGTTCGTAAGACCCGATCGTACGCCACGGAACTTCATCCAAAATCGGTTGGGTTGGTGCGGTACGCGGACGACTTCGTCGTCTTCTGCCGCACACAGGAGGAGGCCGAAGAGGCCAAGCGAACGCTGGAAACTTGGTTCCACAATCGGGGATTGACGTTCTCACAAGAGAAAACCCGCATCGTGAACCTGGACGACGGCTTCGACTTCCTGGGCTTCAACGTGAGGCAATATCGAGTGTCTGATGCCCGCAGTGGGTACCGGCTGCTCATTAAGCCCAGCCGACAGTCGGTGAAGGCGATCCGGCAGAAGTTAAAACGCACCTTCCGTGAACGTAGGGGATTCCGGGTCGATGCACTCATCGGCACGGTCAACCCGATCCTTCGCGGCTGGGCAAACTACTTCCGCGTTGGGGTAGCCGCAGAAGTGTTCGGGCAGTTGGACCACTATCTCTTCGCCCTGCAAAAACAATGGGTGAATTGGCAACATCCGACTCTGAACTGGACATGGAAGCGGAAACGGTACTGGGGACGCTACCGGCGAGCCGACGCATGGGTGTTCGGGAAACCGGACTTCTTCATGCTTCGTTTTGGCTGGTTCCCAGTTCAACGTCACATCATGGTCCGCCGTTTCGCATCCTGGGACGATCCCGAACTCGAAAAGTATTGGGATCAGCGCAAGCGCCGGGCCTATGCCCGGAGCCGAGGACCGCGGGCGACAACCACAAGTGACGAAACACCCGATCTGCAAAAGGTCTGAACCTTCTTGAATAGTTGATTGTCGATTGCTTGAGCCGTGTGCGGGGAAACTTGCACGCACGGTTCTGAGGGGAGGAGACGGCAGTAATGCCGTCTCCTTACCCGACCGATCGGAAATTCCCCTGTCGGTGCGTCCGTGGGCGGTGCCCACGGCTATTGACTTTTGCCCCTGCCGGGGCGATCGGAGCAAGACAAACCGCGAGCACGATGCGCAGGATTCGCGCTCAAGGGTGTCCGGCCAGAACGCCTGGATCTTGCGGGGCTGCGGCTTTACCGCGTCCAGAGGATAAAAGGCCCAGTGGACAATCCGTCCTGCGAGGAGTGCGCGAATCAGCTACCGCGCCTCAGTTCCAAACCGAAAAGAATCGGCGGTAATGGCGTGGCACCTCGGCGGCGGCGCGGGCCCGCTCGTAGGCGGCTTGATACAGTTGCGCCTGCCAGGCGGCGTGCGGACCCAGCATGAACACCGGAGCGATGACAAAGCCCACGGGCATGCTGACGCTGGGATTGCCTTGGGTGCCTGGCTTGGCCTCGCGGCGGGGGGTATTCCAGTTACGAATGCGGTTGGCGTACATCGCTCAAGTTCCTCTCGACGCTTCGGCAATACGCCTGACCTAAGATGGCTACTTCGCGTGCTAGCTGATAGCACGGCGCGAAGATCACCATGGCGATCAAGTTAATTATTAGTTCGTCGCGGCGGGCAGAGCGCCAGCACTCGAAACAGGCAAACTAGGGCAATCGGGCTGATGCGAGGGCCGTGCCATGCGCATGTTGCGCAGAGACTGGCCAAGCCGCAAAGTTTGCGAAATCGGTAGAGCTTGTGATTTGATCTGCGCAGGCTTATATTGCTTCGCGATCGGACGCCGACTCGAGATTGGTTCGAGAGGCTATTACCCTTTTTTTCGTGCTGCTGACTGGGTCGCTCCAGAGGTGCGCACAGTCCCTCGGGAGCCGGTTCCACGGAGGCAGTGCAATAGCTCTAAGACCGCCAGGACTCAAGCGGTCTAGTGGCTGGTTCCAGGAAAGGAGTTCTGTTATGGCTAGCGCAGTATTCACTCAACGTGGTCATTCGCCGGCGACGTCCATGGCTCATCCCATGGCCGCCTCGGCGAGCCACACCCATCCGGCGGCTGCCCCCGCGATGGGAAACGTAATGATGCTTCCGCGTTGCACGATGAAGATCGAGAAGTGCAAGGGTGGCATGAAAATCGTGTGCTCGTGCGAAGATGAAGTCGCCTGCGGCACGCTGCAGAATCTTTGCCAGGCCCTGTGCGACGGGCTGTGCAGCTGCTGCTGCACGATGAACGGCATTCCTTGCTGCCAGGTCAATCTGTGCTGCGGGATCTGCAAATGCGAGAGCACCAAAGACGGTGTCTGCATCACCTGCCTCAGCGGCGACAAGGCCTGCTGCGACCTGATTCAGGCTTGCTGCGACTGCTTGTCGCAGTGCCTCGATTCGGGTTGCTGCTGCTACGTCTCGTTCGGCAATACCCCGGTCTGCTGCGGCTCCTGCTAAGCGGTCGTAATAACCCGTTCGCCCTCTGCCGGGCGGCCGGAACTGACCCAAAGTCGAATCCCCGGCCCAATCTTTTTGGGCCGGGGATTTTTATGGCCGATTCGTCTACCCGCGTTAGTGGGCCGGGAACGACTCGAAGGAACTGGCGTCGACCGGCTCGTCCTGATCGCGAGTCACCAGGCGAGCAAACAGACGAATCGGAATGTTCTCCGAGACGAATTTCACCGAGCCGTCGCCCAGTGCCACGTGCAACCCGCCCGGGTGGAACGAGAACGGTTGGCCCGTCCCCGCGACCGACGTCTTGGCTGCCAACGGATCGTACAAGTTGAAGACATCGGTCAGGCTACCACCGTTCACATACGGGGGAGAACTGACCGTGGCGCCGGAGGCCAAGGTGGCCGACGTCAAAGTTCCGCTGAGCTGCTCCGTCGCGGCGGCCCACGACGCGCCGTTGATGCTGACGCCATTGGTGCGATTGATGTAGTAGCCCGGAAAATTCTTGCCCGTCTGGTCCGAACCGAGCAGCGAAATATCGCTGGCGGGCCGAGCCCAACCACCACCGTTGATACGGTCGGCAGCCACGGTCGTGGTGGCGTCGCCAGCGTTGGACGAGACGATATCCAAACCCGAAGAGGTCTGCGATCCCAGCTTCACCAGCTTGCTGTTGACCTTCTGCCAGACCCAGGGGCGGCCGGCGCTTTCGGTCAGCAGGATCGTGTTCGAAAGTCCGTCTCGCACGTCCGCCAGACGCGGCTTGGCATTCTTTTGCAGGATGCCGGGGCCGACCGAGTCAATCGTCGACGCCGCGTTGTACTGCGTGTAGGTATCCGTCGACTGCGCCGGCAAGGTTGCCAGCGCGGGCTCGACATGGGTGGTCGCCGCATAATCCGACGGCGCCGCGATGCGCAAGCCGCCCGGACGGAACGTCGTGTTAGACTTCGGGTCGCCGTCGTCGTCGTAGCGGAAAGGATCGCTCTGCGAAGGCAGCGACGAAGGGCACTCGAAGGCCGAGACACGGGTGCCGACGATCACGGAATTTGCCACGGCAAAGCCCGTGTTCGCGGTCGCAGCGCTCCAGTTCGCGGTTTGATCGATCTTGTCGTACAACGATTGCTGATCCAGGTAGGGCAGGGTGAATGTTTCCCACGACGTTCGCACGCCGGTGGGCGGACGGATGCTCGACGGTAATGTGCCGAACGCCTCGGCAAAGTTATGCAACGCCAATGCCTGCTGCTTCAAGTTGTTGGTGCACTGCGAGCGGCGGGCCGCTTCGCGGGCGGCCTGCACCGCGGGCACCAACAGCCCGATCAAGACGCCGATAATCGCGATCACCACGAGCAACTCAATCAGCGTGAAGGCCGCTCTCAGCTTGGGTCGAAACACTCGCATGGAAGAACTCCTCTGAATAAAAAAACCTCGTTCGGGCCGGACAAACCACTTGCCAGGCCGGTTAGCCAAAAAACTGCGTCCGCTGCGGGCCCCCCTTACCCCCGGGTGAGACTGGGTCGGAGTCAACAAGTCCGGCGACTCCCGGTGTTGCCTCCGGAGCGTCCGGTCAGCAGCGATCACGTCGAGAAGGCCTCCCGCAGCGTGCGGGTCGGCGATTTTAAGAGGCTTTCAACTCGCGGCTTCGCGCCCGGGGAGTCGATCGCATCGCGATTGATCAACAACAACAGTTCATCGAATCGAATCGCTTGCACATGAAACAAACGACAACGAAATGGTTCAAGAGGTTCGCCGTTAATGTTTTGTAAATTGTTGTCATCATGATTACCACCGAAGTGAACTGAATTGCCGCTGCTGAATCACTGTTGCCGCTGCTGAATCACTGTTGCGAACCGCGCAATCGCTTCCGCTCGCGCCGCTCGAGTTGCACCACAACGCCATCCTGCACGATGACCGACACCTCTCCGAACCGCAGGCCGCTCAGGGCCTGGCGGATCTGATCGATGGCGTCTTCGAACTGCACGTCGCGGCGCCCACCGGCTGCGCGCAACGGTCCGTTGGCCGGCACGCCGCTGATTGAATCGTTGGTCATACTACAGCTCTCCTTTGCGCCCGCGTCCTTGCCGGTATCCGCCAATACACAAATTGCCTGCTGACGCTGATAGATCACGATATTGCTAAATCACATAATCCGGCATGAAGACCCGCGCCTTGCGGGGCGACACGTACACCCGATCGCCCGTCTTGAGCGCCAACTCGACATAACGAACCATGCTCAACTCCACGTTCAAACCCATATCGTAATCCTCGGCCAGCAGGGCCACCTTGGCGACGGAGCCGGCCGAATTGATGCGCTGCACCGTCGCCGCCAGCGAAGGGACCCCGTTGCGATGATGCTCGATATCCAGCTCGTGCGGACGAAAGTAAACGGTCGCGTCGCGCGGCTCGGCATGCGGGTACTCCGGGTAATCGACCTCAAACGGCCCCAGCATGGCCCGGCCGTTTTGCACGCGGCCGTTGAACACGTTGACGTTGCCCAGAAAGTCCATCACGAACGGATTGGCCGGATGCTCGAAAACCTCCTGCGGAGTGCCGACCTGTTCGACCCGGCCGCGGTTCATGACCACAACCTGGTCGGCCACCTCGAACGCTTCTTCCTGGTCGTGCGTCACGAACACGCTGGTCATGTGAATCTCATCGTGCAGGGCCCGCAGCCAGGCCCGCAGTTCCTGTCGCACCTTGGCGTCCAGCGCGCCGAACGGCTCGTCCAGCAGCAGCACCTTCGGCCGAATGGCCAGCGCCCGGGCCAGCGCCACCCGCTGTCGCTGGCCCGCCGGACAGTTGCGAAGGAAACCGCCGCTCCAGTCCGTCCAGCCGCACCAGGTGCAACAGTTCGCGCACGCGCCGCTCGACGTTGTTTTTCTTTTCCTTGCGCACCCGCAGGCCGAAGGCCACGTTCTCGAACACATTCATGTGGCGAAACAGCGCGTAGTGCTGGAACACGAAGCCCACGGCCCGCTCGCGGGCGGACGACTCGGTCACGTCTTCGTCGGCGTAATGCACCGAGCCCTGGTCGGCGCTTTCCAAGCCGGCGATGATCCGCAGCAGCGTGGTCTTGCCCGACCCCGAGGGGCCCAGCAAGGCCAGCAACTCGCCGTGGGGCACGTTGAGGCTGACGTCGTCGAGCGCCACAAAGTCGCCGAACCGCTTGCTGATGTTCTTGACGGCAATGCTCACGACTTTTCTCCGGCAAGATCCGCCGCTTCCTCAAGGTCGCGGCGCGTTTTGTGCTCCAAAGCGACCTTGACCACCAACGTCACCAGCGCCAACAAAGTCAACACCGATGCGACGGCAAAGGAACCGGGATTGTTGTAATCTTGGAACAGCTTTTGCACCCGCAGGGGCATCGTATCGGTGCGCCCGGCGATGTGCCCCGAAACCACGTACACCGCGCCGAACTCGCCCATCGCCCGGGCGTTGCACAGAATCACCCCGTACAGCAAACCCCACTTGATATTCGGCAACGTCACGCGCCAGAAAAGTTGCCAGGCGCTGCGCCCAAGCTGACCGCCGCCACCTCCTCTTCCGACCCCAGCGCTTCCATCACCGGAATCAACTCGCGGGCCACGAACGGCAACGTGACGAACGCGGTGGCCAGAATCAATCCGGGCGTGGCGAAGATCACCTTCAAGTGGTGCTCGCGCAGCCAGGGCCCGAAGTAGCCTTGCAGGCCGAAGATCAGCACCAGCACCAGACCGGCCACCACCGGCGACACCGAGAACGGCAGGTCGACCAGCGCCGTCAGAATCGTGCGGCCCGGAAAGCGGAAACGAGCGATCGTCCAGGCCGCCGCCACGCCGAAGACCACGTTCAAGCACGACCGCCACCGGGGCCACCGTCAGCGTCAGCAGGATCGCGCGCCACGTATCGCGGTCGTGGAACAAGTTGTTCCAATAGACCTTCAGCCCGCCGGCCAAGGGCCTGATAAAACACGTTCACGACCGGCACGACGATCAACACTCCAACCGTCAATAGCGGCCAGCGAAATCAGCAGCCACTTGACCCAAACCGGATCGTGCTGGGCGGCCACTCGTGCCCGCGTGGCCGGACGGCGAGTGATATTGTCTTGTTATGCATAGTACCGCTTGCCCAGCGCTCGAGCAGGTTGATCAGCACCAGCATCGAAAACGACAAGACCAGCAGCACCACGGCGATGGCCGTCGCTTCGGCATATTGGTGCGATTCCAACTGGGCCACGATCAGCACCGGGGCAATTTCGGTCCGAAACGGCATGTTGCCCGAGACGAAAACCACCGACCCGTATTCGCCCAAGCCACGCGCCAGCGAGAGGGCAAACCCGTGATCAGTGCCGGCACCAGCAGCGGAAAAATCACCCGCAAGAACGTTTGCAATCGCGTGGCGCCCAGCAAATAGGCCGCCTCTTCCACGTCGGCTTCGAAACTTTCGAGCACCGGCTGCAAGCGCCCGCACGACGAACGGAATGCCCAAGAACGTCAGCACCAGCACCACCGCCAGCGGGGAATAGGCCGCCTTGATGCCCAACGGCACCAGGAACCGGCCGAGCCAGCCGTTCTCGACATACAGGCTCGAATAGACCAGCCCCGCCACGGCCGTCGGCAATGCAAACGGCAGATCGACCAGCGAATCGACCAGCCGCTTCAGCGGAAACTCGTACCGCACCAGGACCCAAGCCACCAATAGCCCCAAAACCACGCTGGCAATGGAGGCCCAGAGCGAGGACAGCAAGCTGAACTTATAGGCCGCCACCGCCCGATCGGTCCACGCCGCACGCAGGAACTCACTCGGCGTGAGCGTGAATGCCTTGGCGAAGCAGGCCGCCAACGGAATCAGCGCCAGCGCGCTCAAGTAGAACAGCGTATAGCTCAGACCGAGCGGAAAACCAGGCAGCACGCGGTGCGCTTGGGCCATCAGCCTTCCCTCCGCCGGCTTGCCGGCCAACCGTGAGACGAGTTGGCCACCGCCCGGTCGCCATTGCCGGACGGCGACACGGGCGGGGCCGAACTCACGGCGGGCGCTGGGAAATATGCGTCGGTCAACTTGGATGTCAGCATGGCAGGCGCATCGTTTTGTTGTCGGCGCGGGTGTGCGAGCTTACTTTTGCGAAGCGTAGATCCCGTCGAACACCGCACCGTCTGCGAAGAACACCTGATTGGCGTCGTCCCAGTTCTTGGCGATGTCCTTGATCGGAAACAGCTTCACCGCCGCGAACTCGCCTTTGTGCTGGGCAAGAATCTCGGCCGTGGAAGGGCGATAGTGGTGCTTGGCGATGATCTGCTGCGCCTCGTCCGTATAAAGAAAGTTCAAGTAGTCAATGGCCACGCTGCGCGTGCCCTGGCGATCGACGTTGGCGTCGACCACCGCCACGCGCGGCTCGGCGCGAATGCTGATCGAGGGTGAAACGATTTCAAGCTCGCCCTTGGTTTCGGCCAGTTCGAAGTAAGCCTCGCTCTCCCAGGCCAGATGAACGTCGCCAATGCCCTTCTGAGCAAACGTGGTCGTTGCCGAGCGCCCCCTGAATCGAGCACCGGCACGTGCTGGTAAAGTTTCGTGACAAACGCCTTGGCCTCGGCTTCCGATCCACCCCGCTTGATGACACTGCCCCAAGCGGCTAGGAAGCTCAACTTGCCGTTACCGGATGTCTTTGGATTCGGGGTAATGATCTCGACCCCGTCGCGCGCCAGGTCGGGCCAATCCTTGATTTGCTTGGGATTGCCCTTGCGAACGACGAACACGATCGTCGAGGAAAACGGCAGCGAGCCATTGGGAAATTGTTCTTCCCAGCCTTCCTTAATCAGGCCGGCTCGCTCGATCGCTTCGGTATCGATCGGAATCGCCAGCGTGACCACGTCGGCTTCCTGCCCCTCGATCACGTTCCGGGCTTGCGTCGACGAGCCGCCGTGCGATTGCTCGATGCTGACCTCGATGCCCTTGGCTTTTTGGTATTCCCGTTGGAATGCAGTATTCAGGTCTTTCCACAGCTCGCGGGTCGCATCGTAGGACACGTTGAGCAGTACGATCGGCTTCCCCTGGGGCAGTGCTCGAGCCCGATCCGCCGCTGCTGCGGCCCTGGGCACTGTCGCAGCCGGGCAGTACGAGGGCCGCCAACACCAAGCATCCAAATTGCACAGCAGGTTTGGCGCATCGAATTTGTTTCCTTGGGGGCCCACTGTGCCGTATACTCGCAGCACAGCTATTCATTACAAACATTGCTCAACAAAGTAAAGAATCACCTAGCGAATAGCGTGCCAGGCGTCAAAATCGGTGGGTAGGTTCATTTTGCAATAGACATTGCCGGTTAGGCGAAGCTAAACTGCGAAATATCCAGCATTAGTGCTAGTAACCAGCAAATACAACGGCATCAGGCCGGTACATATCACGGAATGAGGGCGATGGAAGAGTTCCATCAGTTGTTACTGAACGTCTGGCGCGAGGCTTGCCGGCATGTTGAAATCGGAGCCGCAGTGGCACAATGCGCTCCGACGCTGTTCCGCCGATTGCCCATCGATCTGGTTGTCGTGCGGCGGTTGGAGCCTGCCCGCGAGGCGATCGAAACGGTGGCCGTCGGCCTGTGCCGCCCCGGGCCGGTGCCGGTACACAGCCGCAACGATTTTTCGCCGGTCGATTTCGAACGCTTGCTGCAATGGTGCCGGCGTGGTGCAGTTCAGCACTGCCTGGGTCAAGCTGATTCCCATCTTCCCAAGGGGCTGGTCCCGGAGGGATTGACGGGCGAGTTGCTGCTGGGCCCCTTGAACCTGCCCGCCGGACCGATCGGCCTGGTGGTGTTGGTCGCTCGCCCACCGCATAGTTTTAGCCCGCGCCATGCGCAGATGCTGGAGCGATTGCTCGAGCCGTTCACGGTCTGGCTGGAAAATGATCGCCGGCTTCGCGAGCTCAGCACGTTGCACGAGGCGGCCGAAGCCGACAAGCGGTCGCTGCTCTCGCGGCTGGGCCGGCATGACATCAGCGACACGATCGTCGGCGTCGAGACGGGCCTCAAGCCGGTCATGGAACGCGTGGACCTGGTCGCGCGGACCGATGCGCCGGTATTGATTCTGGGAGAGACCGGCTCCGGCAAGGAGGTCGTCGCGCGGACGATTCACGATCGCTCGCGCCGAGCGGCCGGGCCCTTTCTGCGGGTCAACTGCGGCGCCATTCCCACGGAACTGGTCGATTCGGAACTGTTCGGCCACGAGCGGGGCAGTTTTACCGGCGCGATCGGCGACCGCAAGGGTTGGTTCGAGCGGGCCGACGGCGGCACTTTGCTGTTGGACGAGTGCGGCGAGTTGCCTCCGGCCGCGCAAGTGCGACTGCTGCGGATCCTGCAAGACGGCACGTTCGAGCGGGTGGGCGGCGAGCGCACGGTGACCGTGAACGTGCGCGTCGTGGCCGCGACGCATCGCGATTTGCAGGCCATGGTGGCCGAGGGCCGTTTCCGCGAGGACTTATGGTATCGCATGGCGGTGTTTCCGCTGCATCTGCCGCCGCTGCGCGATCGCGTCGAAGACATTCCGTCGATGGCCGCCCACTTTGCCCTGCGTTCGGCCAAGCGGAACGGAGTGCCCCCCGTGCTGCCGACGGCCGAAGACGTCAACCTGCTGGCCAATTATGCCTGGCCCGGCAACGTGCGAGAACTGTCGGCGGTGATCGAACGGGCAGTGATTCTCGGCGACGGCAAGCATCTGGAAATCGGCAAAGCCCTGGGAACGACGCCCGAAAAACCTCGGCCGCCTGTCACCGCCCTCGGCCGGCGCCGCGGCGGTGCCGTTTCCAACGCTCGACGAGGCCGCGGCCAGGCACATCGAGGCGGCGTTACAGCGGACCCGCGGACGGATCGAAGGCGCAGCGGCGCAGCCCGATTGCTCGGAATCAACCCGCACACGCTGCGGGCGCGGATGCGCAAGCTGAAGCTCGATTGGAACCGCTTCCGGTCAACGTAATAGACAGCGACTCTAAAGTGCGAGCGATTTTTGAAAGGAGATAGGGGGATGAGGAAGGGGATACGGGGGATGAAGAAGAACTCTGAAAATTGGGTACTCGGCAAGCAAGTACGTTGCTGGCCGGTCAGGGCCGAATCCTCGTTTTTCATCCTTCATCCTTCTGCGTTCATCCTTTCCGTCCATCCCCCGTATCCCCTTCCGTATCTCCCCATCCCCTTTGCTTTCGTGGTGCCTGGCACTTGTTTGCCTAACCCGCTCTCTGCGCGGCGTCATATTTTTGCACGGCGTCGGACAAAGCCAGCACCGTCGGCACGTCGAGTTCTTCGGCGCGGCCGCCTGCCGGCAAGCCCAATTCGGCCAGGATCGCGTCGACGCCCGCTTTGCCGAGCGTTTCTTTGTAGCTCGCCACCAGCACGCTGCGCAGGAATTTGCGGCGATGCAGAAACAGCGAGCGGACGAATTGATGAAAAAATCGCGGATCGCGGATCGCCCGCCGGCGCTCCTCGTCACGCTCGATGTGCAGGATGGCCGAGGTCACTTTCGGCCGCGGCCAGAACACGCGTCGGCGGCAGGATCCGCACCAACTCGCGCGGCATTGGCACTGGATCCAAATGCTCAGCGCGCCATAGTCCTTCGTGCCGGGGCTGGCCGTGATCCGCTCGGCCAGCTCCTTCTG
This sequence comes from uncultured Planctomycetaceae bacterium, assembly GCA_963793635.1. Classification (GTDB taxonomy): domain Bacteria; phylum Planctomycetota; class Planctomycetia; order Pirellulales; family PALSA-1355; genus CAWCAX01. Next base: position 401,496 of record CAWCAX010000002.1, on the reverse strand, counting down.
AATCGTGACGGTCATCGAGACCGGCGGCGTCGGGCATTCCAGCAGGTTGGTCAGGATCGGCGTGGCCACGTTGTAGGGCAGATTGGCCGCCACCTTGAATCGCGCGCCCGGCCGCCGCTGCCAGTCGCTCCTGGACGGCCGCCAGCACGTGCGGCGTCGAGATGTGTTCTTGTTGCGCAGCGCGTCGAGTTGCAGCAAGACGACATTGTCGAAGCCGAACAACTCTTCGCTGGCCAATTGGTGCATCCGCGCATCGATCTCGACGCTCACGACCGCGCCGGCCCGCTCGGCCAGCAGCGCGGTCAACGAGCCGGTGCCGGTGCCGATCTCCAGCACGACGTCGTCGCGCGTCGAGCTGGGCCGCGTCGACCAGCAGCCGAACCAGATTCAGATCGATCAAAAAGTTCTGGCCGTGCCGGTTGCGCGGATCGATGCCGACTTCGCGAAAACGCTCTCGCAAGAACGATAGCGTTTGATTGCCGGAGAGTCCCATGATTGCAGTGGTTCCGATCAATCCCGCAGCAACGGGTGCAAGGCGGCCTGCGTCAGCAGGCTTTTTTCGACGTACTTGGCCAACAGATCGGTTTCGAGGTTCACCGAGTCGCCTAGCGCGAGCCGTCCAAGCGTGGTCGCGGCGAGCGTGTGCGGAATCAGGGCCACGCTGAAACGATCCTGCTCCACCTCGACCAGAGTCAAGCTCACGCCGTCGACCGCGATCGAGCCCTTGCCGGCCATCTGGGCGGTCAAGCGGGGCTCGGCAGTGAACCAGAAAGTCGACCAGTCCCCCTCATCGGCGCGTGCCGCGAGCGCGCCGCGACCGTCGACGTGGCCGGTGACGAAGTGCCCGCCCAGGGCGTCGCCCACGCGCAGCGAAGACTCGAGATTCACGGCCTGGCCGACCCGCAGCTCGCCCAGGTTCGTGCGAGCCAGCGTTTCGGGTCCGGCATCGAATGCCAGGCAATCACCGTCCAGGGCCACCACCGTCAGGCAGCACCCGTTGACGGCAATGCTGTCTCCGATCTTGGCGGTTGCCGTCAGCTGCAGCTCCGCGGACCGCCAGCCGCCGGCCCGGGGGCGCGGATCGAACATCGGACACGGTTGCCAGTATTGTACCAGACCGGTGAACATTCGCCTGGCCACCATTAGAAAATCGGTTCTTCGTGTTCGCGGCGCTCATGCAATCGCCGCCAGGCGTAACGCGACCGGTCCCGAGAGAACAAACAAGCAGCCAATGATCGGCACGCTGTAGCCGCGCACCGACATGATCGCCACCAGTGCAAACAGCAGCCCGACCACGTGGCCGAAGCTCCGTTGGCCGCGAAAAGCCTGATTAACGACGTGCGGATATTGGATTCGCGAAACCATCAGCGCCGCGACCAGCACGGCGAAAAACGGCAACATCCATTGCACCGCGTGATCGATCGCGGCAGCGTTGGCCAGGCCGTGACTCTCGCGCCGCAACTCGTAAAACAAAATCCCAAAACCGGCAATCGCGGCCGCGGCGGCTGGCGAAGGCAATCCGCTGAAATTCAAGTGGTCGTCTTCTTCGCCGATCTCGACGTTGAACCGGGCCAGCCGCAGTGCGGCGCAGGCCGCAAACGAAGCGCCGATGATCCAAATCACGTCCCGATATTGGAACGTGGGTTGCGGACACATCTTGACCAACAAAAAACCCGGCGCAACGCCGAACGTCACCACGTCGCATAGACTGTCCAACTGCGCGCCGAAGTCGCTCGTGGCCCGCGACAGCCGGGCCAGGTGGCCATCCAGCGCGTCGAAGACCATCGCCAGAAAAATCAACCAGCCGCTGAGCATGATGTTCTGAGTCGGGTCTTCCGGGTTGAGTTGCCGAATGACCCGTGTGGGATGCTTGAAGTCGATGTCCTGCGACACGACCGGCAAGCGAATGGTCTCGGTCGTTGGCGCGTCGATGCGGGCCGCCACGACAATGGCGAAAAATCCGCAGACCAGGTTCCCCAGCGTGAACATGGTTGGAAAGACGGCAACGGTGCGAATGCGCCTCATGAACTATGCCCGGTTAAGACGTTGGTGAATCGTAACTTGCAATGGTCGTGCTGCCGGCATGCACTTTTTGGCCCACGGCGACTTGAATTTCCAAGCCAGGATCGACCGCCAAAATCAGTTCCGTACGCGAACCCAGTTTGATCATGCCAAATTTGTGCCCCGGCTCGACCTCTTCGCCGGGGCGGAGGTTGCAGACGATGCGGCGGGCAAACAGTCCGGCGATCTGTCGCACCACCAGCCGCCGGTGCGGGGGCTCGGTCTCCTCCAGGCCGATCCAAAGGTTCTCGTTCTTGATCGCGCTTTGCGGATTCAGCGCGTTGAGAAACAGCCCCGGCGAGTAGTGTAGCCGGATAACCGACGCCCGGCACGGCGCCCGATTGATATGCACGTTGAAGATCGAGAGAAAAATCCCGATCCGCACCGCCGGTCCGCCGATGAAATCATCGTGGTCCAGTCGCGTGATCTCGGCCACCACGCCGTCGGCGGGCGAAACCATGCAGTCCCGGCTCGCCGGGCACGCGGCGCGGCGGATCGCGGAAGAAGTAAACCACCAGCACCAACACGACCGCCGGAACGATGGCCAGCGGCCACCAGAAAATCGCCAGGACGATCGTCAGGGCCAAGCAGCGGGTAGCCCATCAACTGAATCTCGGCCAGGCCCCAGCGAGCCAGCGGAATGCGCTCCCGCCAGCGAAACGGGTCGTCCGCGGGGTGCCAGTCGGCCGCGCAAAGATTGCGGCAATACTTCAGGTTGCGCGGATCGTGAATTTCATGCGGAGCGCCGGCCGGATCGCCACGCCGTAACTCGGCCATGCGCCGCACATAGTCGGGTCGAAATCGCAGTAAATACCAGCGCCGCCATCGACCCCAGGCCAGTTCGATCTGGTAGCACAGGCCGCCGCCCGGCTGCACGCTGCGGAGATTGTCCGGCAGCGGCTCGGGCGGCGTACGGCGATTTGTCACCTGGGCCTCAATCATTCCTTAGCGCGCCCGTACCTTTCGCATGGCGAGAACCGAAGCCGTGGCAACCGGAAAAAACGGGGTCCCGCCGCGATCCCCCCGTAGAGCTTATCGTACCGCCGCGCGGAGCGGCGGGTCTAGGTCCGGCCCGTTTCTCGCCGAGCTTGTCTGCCTGCCGCCACGGGCCGAAAAAGGGCTGTGGCGCGCGTCATAAACCCTGCCCTGGGCCGCCCCCATCCGCCGGGCAGCGGTTTATTCGCTAATGTCGGCAAATGCGGACCGGCTGATCTTCACCCGCACAAACCGGCCCCCTTTTTTGAGCTAACTTTTGGAGGCCCAGGAAGTTTGTCTTCCGCGCGTTCGCAACGTGCGGAAGCCATTCGAAGGATACGACCCAGTAGGCGTTTATGCTGCGAGTACCGGTTCACAAGATTCAGCCGGGCATGATTCTGGCCCGGCCGATCCACGTACCCAACGATTCTCGGCGGTTTCTGCTGCAGCGAGACCGCGAGGTTCCCGTCGACATGATTCCGCGGCTGATCAAGCTGGGAATCTTCGAGGTGTGGATCCGTTACCGCGACCTCGAGTTCCTCGAAAACATCATCGATGAGGGACTCGGCGACCGGCAGCGCGAAGTGTACCAGCACGTGCGCCAAAACTTCGAGTCGATCATGGGGGATGCCGCGGTCGAACTGGACATGGGCCATTTCCAGACTTCGATCAGCGACCTTTTCGACTTCCTCAAGCAAAGCTCCTGCGGCAACATGCTGCTGCAGAAGCTCGACACGTTCGACAACTACTTGATGTCGCACTCGACCAACGTCTGCTACCTGGCCTTGCTGTTGGGCATGAAGCTGGAGCGCTATCTGATCGAGGAACGCTGCTTCAAGAACGCTCGCGACGCCAAGGACCTGCAACTCCTGGGCTTGGGCTGTCTGCTGCACGACGTCGGCAAAATGCGAATTCCGCCGGAACTGCTGAATTGCCCCGACCGTCTGACCGCGGAGCAAATTCAGATCATGCGGCTGCATCCCGTGTATGGGCACGAGATGGTCAAAGGGCGCGTTCCCGCCGCCGCGGCGCAAGTGGTGCTCAATCATCATCAACGCTACGCCGGAGGCGGTTACCCGGCGCGGATCGACAGCCGCACCGGCGATCCTTTGCCCCCGTTGGAAGGGAAACAGATTCCGGTGTTCAGCCGGATCGCCACGGTGGTCGACGTGTACGACGCGGCGACGTCGACGCGCGTGTACCAATCGGCCAAATACCCGGTGCAAGTGCTGCACGAGATGCGCACCGCCTGCAAAGGCTACTTCGATCCGCAGATCGAGCAGGCGTTCTATCAGATCATCCCGCCGTTCCCGATCGGACAGGTCGTCACGCTTGTCCAATGGAGTGGAAGCCGCGGTGGTCGACTTCAATCCCAAGCACCCGATGCGTCCCAAAGTGCAGGGTCTGCGAGCGCCCAGCGGCGAGCGCTTTCGCGATCCGTCGCTCGAGGAAATCGACCTGGCGCTCCATCCGGACCTGCACATTGCATCGATCGACGGCTTCGACGTGCGGCCCTTCTCGATGCCGCAACAACCACCCGCCAAGAATTCAACCGGCAAAGCCGTGCTGGTCTAGCATCGCAGGGATGCGATGCCACAATAGCGGACGCAAGTCGTTATTTTGCGAGCCGCGAGGGGCTTTGCCCTGAGCTTGGCGAGATTGAAAAATGCCACGACGGCATTTTTCAACGGACTGCTAGAGGGCCAAGATAAGGCGCGCTTCTCGCCAAGGCGGCCGGTCGACACGGTGCGCCGCCCGTCGAGCGCCACACCCTCCGCCGTCGGTCAGGTCAATACCTGTCGCTGCAGTTCCTCTTCTCGTGCGAGCAGCGGACCAGTGGACGACCGAAACGACTCACTAATTGTCTGCGCGTGAGCAATGCGTGCGCGAAAAGTATTTTCGAAGGTATGCTCCCTGACCATCGGTACTATTCGCTTGGAAATCAGACGAAGCTGTTGCCGATCGCGGCTGATTTCGGCAATCTTGTTGGCCACCTCCTCCGGCCGGTCCATTTTCACCACCCAGCCGATATTGAACCGCTCTACAATTCCGACGAGAGCTTGATTCGCATAGCCGACGATGGGTACTCCACAGAGCATCGTTTCAAGGTAGGTGCACGATGGGTCCCCTTGTCGATGGCAGCATACGAACAAATCCGCATGGGTTCTCAAAAACGGAAGCAGATCCGTCTCGAAAGGCAACACACCCATCATCGACACACAGTCGTACAGCCGATATTGCTTGATGCTGTTGTGCAGCATGGTGGCAAGTTCACCATCGCCGCAAATGTACATTTTGAACGCGATCTTCTTTCGCCGCAACGCACGGGCGACGTCTATTAAATGATCGGCGCCTTTGATCTTAATAAGACGGCCGGAGAACACCAGCCGCAAAGGCTGATTCTCGACCAACGTCTGCGTACGTCGCTCGATGTCATCATGCTGTGCCACCATATTCTCGTGCACCCGATTATCGAAGAACAGCAGCGAATTCTTATTCAACGTCCGGTACACATCGTAGGTTGGCGTTCCATTGCATTGCAAGCCATCTGCAAGTCGTACTGCCCTGCGCTGCCTTTGTTCCTGATTATATTCCCAAAGAGTGCGCCTCACCTGGAGTAAAGGATTTGATGTCGTGGCCGCTATGATCTGCCGCCGCGTCTGGAGCGTGTATTCGGAAATATAGATGCAAGGAATTCCGGCCTGTGCGACAAACCCTGCTGAAATGCGATTGACGATAATCGTTGAGGCTTGCCAAGACGACTGACTTGTCGTCGAACAATCCGGGCCGGTTGAACTCATCGACGCGAACGACGGAGAGTCGAAAAGGAAGTTCACTTTGCCGTACGGTCAGATTGTCGAGATTGTTCGTTTGATGCTCTTGTTCGGGCATCAAGACTTTCACCGGCCCGTCCCAGAAATTACAGAACTGGAGGACGCCATCCAAAAATTTCCTGGTTATGACCACTCCGCCGTCTCGGGATCTGATCGCCGGAAGCGACGAGACAATCGTTAAAGTGCGAAAACCCATCATGATGCCCTTCAGAGATGCAATGTTAACGATGGTCATTCCGTCTGCCTTCAACAAATGTTAACACCTTGTTGAAGGACGTTTGCGCCATGCGTGATGTGCGTTATGACATTTCATCGATGGCGCAGCGGTCATATTCAGAATAAACGACGTCTGTATTAATGTGAATAGTTTAGATAGTTTAACATCGGCCATCTTTTCGAGACCCTGCCACGAGCAACGCTGTGTCGTAACCTCCCGAATGCTGTTAACATGTGGCCACCTGTCCATTAAGGCAGGCAGTTAACATCGACCTCGCAGAGTGCCGGTCCCGGATTCTAACCCGATGACCACAAAGGGACTTGCATTCGTTACCGGCCCCCGCGAGGTTGTAATCGCAGGACCAATGTCAACACAACGCCGGAATGCAAACGATGGATATCCTGAATCGACAACTGCTGCCGTTGCCCATCGTCGTGAATTGAGATGCGGCCCGCGATGTTAATGGTCGCCGCTGGCCGACCCGCCCGTTTTGACCGCATTGCAAGCGCGGTAATGCTTACACGCGTACCGCGAATCCAGGTTCGAAAGAGCCCGGTCAGTCATGGAGTGTATAAGAGCGATACGATGTCGGCAGGGCGGAACCGCGGCGTCAATTGTTAATCGACGTAGACGCGGAATTAGGCACCGTTGACGGCAAGATCGATGAGGGTGGTGCGGTCAGGCTCGGGAGACGCAAAGCGGTCATGAGCGTCGGCGTTTTCCCATGGCGGTCCGGCACTGTGCCATCCGACGCTCGCCTGGACTGCGACCTGCGCAAGCGCGTGAAGTGAGTCGGGCCCCAAGTCTCGTCGATGAACACCAGTCGATCCGAATTCAGGCCGACCATTTCGGCTTGCCGCTCCGCACGCCGCTACTGGGCACGCGATCGATTCAGATCGGCGGCGCGGACGACTTCAGCGAGAGCCTGGCGGATGAAACGGTCTCACCGCGGGGGCGTCCCCAGTGTGTTCGGCCGACCGCGCAAAATCGGGACAGTCGCCGCCCGTTTTGTCGCCAGGCTTTTAAGGGACATGGCGCAGTGCCACAGCAACCGCCAACCTGGACAGGTTCACGCCCACGGCCAACAGTTCGTGCAGCCAGGCCACTGGGAGCGTCGAACTGACGCCCGACGAATTTTGCAAGCGGTTGCCAGCTTCCGGATGCCAGTCCGTGGGATGCCACGCCCTGGGATGCCAGGTGCGCCTACCATCCCATGACCATGTTCGATTCGATAACTTTGCCGGCGCGTTCCAAGTCAGTGCCGGTCTCATGCATGTAGAGCCGAATCGCATGCACTTTGTCGCCGGCGGCCTTGGACAGGCAATCGCGGGCGGTCGAGCAGGGATCGGTCTTGACCGCGATACCCAGGCGCCTTTTGGAAATCACCCACGTATCTCGAGGTCGTTTGGTGAGCCGAATCACTCTTTCGTTGGGATAAGCGTCGTTGACGACCGTACTTGCGGCATCTTCGTCGGTGGCCCAGGTGATGATGATGTGACAATCGGTCTCAACCTCAAACAGTGGCATGACACTACCTCCTACTTGCGAGAGCATCCGCAAAACTCAAAACGGCGGCGGACAAGCTCCGTCGCGAACGAGGGGTCTCTCTAAAAAAGATGGTAAAACCTGGCTCGACAATCGTCAACGCTTCGCCATCAAGTCGGTTTGAGCGGATGCGCCCGACGCTGTGCTTCCCCCGCCGCGGAGAGCGCCCATCCGGAACGACACCTTGCCCAATCCCGTGGGAATTCTACCACATTTCGCCGAGGATTCACGCCGCGCGGCCATTTTGCCCAGTCCACGCAATTCGCCGCCAGAATTGCCATGCCTGGCGCAGCATTCAAGTCATTTTTTTTTGGATCCGCGCAAGCCAGGCGTCGTTCGCGAACTTTATCGAACGTTCGTCCTGCGGATGCATCCTGAGAGGATCAGACTCGCCGTGAGTTTTGTGCCTGGGCTGGCCGGACGTACGGTATGAGGGACTGCTCGCACACGCCTGGGCCTTTGTGGCGCTTCGGGAGTCGGCGCTGCTAAAGACGAATCATCGGCCGCTCAAGACCCGATAACGGCCGTCGCAAATGCCGGTCGGCCGTTGGACGAAAATCGATCGGACTTTCGAGCTTTCTTGGCAACTGGAAAATCGGTGCCGATCGCATAAACTTGGAACCCTTGGGGGACATTGGTCCTCTTGCTGCCAGTACGATCCCAGTCCGCCACGGGATTGCGGTTCGCCCGAGAAGGCCGAACCGGCGGTGTTGGAGCAGGTCCGCTCGGCTCGTCAAGCCATCCAGGACGATCGCCGCCGCAAGATCGAACGCGTGGCAAGCCTCTGGATTCTGAACGCGTGGGCGGCCTGTCATGGCTGGCGGGGCGGTCGCTGACAACGTGCGCAAAAGAAAGTCGACCGCTGCGCCTGCACGATCCTGGCGATGCGGCCGCGGGCACATGTCGGGCAGACTTCTCCCTCGCGATCGTATACGCGATGGTGCTGCTGATAGCCGCCCGACTCGTTGAGAGCGTTGCGATACGTGCCGTCGCCGAGCGTCGAACCTTCATAGTGGATGGCTGCCAGGAGCACTTCCTCCAGGGCTACGTGCAGCCGTTTCCAGTCGGCGGAGCGCAAAGTCCGGCAGGATCGCTCGGGATGCAGGGCGGCCCGATGCAAAATTTCCGAGGCATAAAGGTTGCCGACGCCGGCCACGGCCCGTTGATCCAGTAGGGCCACTTTGATCGCGCGGCGGCTTGACCCGAGCCGCTGTTTGAGGATTTCCGGCGTGGCGTCCAGCGCGTCGGGCCCGATTTTGTCAGGCCCCAATTGTCGCTCGAACTCGTCCGGCGAGAGGAGCCGCACCAGGCCCAATCCTGCGCCGATCCCAATACAGCAACTCGTCGACCTTGCCGCCGGCGAGGGCATTCGAAACCGCAGGTGTTCGAAATTCGGAGGATCGGCGACGAGCGCCAAGCCGGTCATGCGCGGTTCGATGACGATCGCCTCGCCGCTATCGAGTCGCACGATTACCCGTTTGCCGACGCGGCCCACGTCGACCACCGTGCAGCCGATGGCTCGGCGGCGGAATTGCACCAGAGGAGGCGAGATTTGAATCGGTTTTTTGGCGCAGCGGACCGCCGGGATTTCGACGATTCGAGTTCCCACGATCGCCGCCACCCCGCGGCGCATGGTTTCGACTTCGGGCAATTCAGGCATCAGAGTTTCGGCGACTGCCAACAGAACGGGAAAGCCCACCCTTCCAGAATGCCGCCTGACTGCGTGCTGTACAAGTCGTTTTTACATTCGAAGGCCCAACGGGTGGCAGCGACAATCGGCCGCTCGTCGATTAGGATGTTTCGTCTCGGGGCTGCCGCGCTTAACTTTGTCCTTCAATCACGTACACGTTCGTCGCCCATGTGGCCCAGCTCCACGCGAATGCAGCAAGTCCAGTCACCGATGATTCCGGTCGTCGGCCAGTGGATCCGCGAACATCCCGGCACCATCTCGCTGGGGCAGGGGGTCGTGCGCGTACGGCCCGCCGCCGGAAGCGGCGGAGCGGGCCGCTCGATTCTTGGCCCGTGGCGGGGCCGACGACCACAAGTACAAGGCCGTCTCGGGCATCGACGAGTTGCACCAGCGTATCGTCGACAAGTTGCGCAGCGAAAATCAGATCGAAGTCGAGCCCGATAGTCGGCTGGTGGTGACCGCCGGCGGAAACATGGCATTCTTTAATGCCATCCTGGCCATCGCCGATCCGGGCGACGAGATCATCCTGCCCGCGCCCTATTACTTCAATCAAGAGATGGCCATCGCCATGCTCAACTGCCGGGGGGTGATCGTGCCGACCGGCCGCGAATACGAGCTGGATCTCGGCGCGATCCGCCGGGCGATCGGCCCGCGCACCAGGGCCGTGGTGACCATTTCGCCCAACAATCCCAGCGGCGCCGTTTACACGCGCGCTGCGCTGCTGGCCGTCAACGAGCTGTGCCGGTCGGCCGGCATTTATCACATCAGCGATGAGGCCTACGAATATTTTGTTTACGACGGCGCCGTGCACTTCTCGCCGGGCTCGCTGCCCGGGGCCGCACAGCACACGATTTCGCTCTTTTCGCTGTCGAAAGCGTACGGCTTCGCCGCCTGGCGAATCGGCTATATGACGGTGCCCGAGCGTTTGCTCACGGCGATCAAGAAAGCCCAGGACACGATCTTGATTTGTCCACCGGTCATTTCGCAGGAGGCCGCTTGCGGGTGTCTGGCGGCCGGCCCGGACTATTGCCGCCGCCAGGTGGCGGAATTGGCGCACGTTCGCCGCTACGTCTTGGACGAGTTGGCCGCGGTGGCCGACTGCTGCCACGTGGCTCGCACGCAAGGCGCATTTTATTTTTTGCTGCGGGTGGCCACGGAGCTGACCGCCGTGGAAATGGTCGAGCGGTTGATCCGCGAGTTCGGTGTCGGGGTCTTGCCGGGAACGACGTTTGGGATCGAGCAAGGCTGCACGCTACGGCTTGCTTACGGTGCGCTGGATGCGGAGACCGTCTGCGACGGGCTGGGCCGTTTGGCACGCGGCATCCGGGCGCTGAAGCAAGCCTTAAGCGTCCATTGCCGCCGAATCCTGAACCCGCCCTGCCCATCGAGCATGTCGAGCGGCGGCGGCTTGTGCCATAATGAGTGTGGGTGTCGATCATCCCAATGCAACCGTCCTACGCAGAAAGCGGCGCGATGCAGATCATCGGATGCCAGACTGACATTTGCTGGCACGACAAAGCGGCCAATTTCGTCGCCGTGCGCAAGCTGCTCGCGGGGGTCGAAGTCGCTCCGCCGGCCATGATCGTGCTGCCGGAAATGTTTGCCACCGGCTTTTGCATGCAGGCCGGCGACATTGCCGAAGCGGCCGACGGCCCCACCAATCGATTTTTGTCCGACCTGGCGCTCGAGCACGGCAGCTACGTGATCGGCGGCGTCGTGGGCCTTGGCCCCGACGGACGCGGCCGGAATCAGGCTGCCATGTTTGGTCCCGACGGCGCCGAACTGGCCCGCTATGACAAGCTGCATCCGTTCAGCTTTGCCGGCGAAGACCGATATTATTCCGGGGGCCAGGATGTCGCAGTCGTGCCGTGCGGCCCGTGGCAGGTGGCGCCGCTGGTGTGCTACGATCTGCGGTTTCCCGAAATCTTTCGCCGGGCAACGCAATTGGGCGCCACGCTGCTGGTGGTGATTGCCAATTGGCCTTCGGCCCGGGTGGCCCACTGGCAGCAGTTGCTTATCGCCCGGGCTATCGAGAACCAGGCTTTTGTGGTCGGAGTGAACCGCACTGGCCGCGATCCCAAGCTGGTCTATCCGGGCAGCAGCTTGATTGTCGATCCGCAAGGCGCGATCCTGGCCCAGCTCGACCAACAGCCGGGCGTGTTGGCCGGCTCTCTCGATCTTGCGGCGCTCTTGGAGTATCGGCGGAGCTTTCCGGCGTTGGCGGACATCCGCCCGGAATTCCTGGGAAACGTCGCAAAAGAACACACCGCGAAGCGCGGGGCAACGCATCCGTAACGCCCGCCGCTCGCGCACAATTCAACTTCCGACACTTTGCTGCTGGGCCGCTGGCTGCTGGGCCGCTGGCTGCTGGGCCGCCTGGCGCAACACTTCGACAAACGGCTGCCCCTGGCTCTGGAGCCGCGCCTCGAGCCGATCGGTGCAATCGCACTCGCCACAGGCCCACGGCTCGGCGCCCGTCAGGTTGCGGCATCGATGCCGGGCGTGCGCGTTCTGCACCTTGACCAGATCGAAGTACTGCTCCCAGTAGGGGCGTTCCTCGTCGAGCGGAATGTCGCAGAAGCAAACCTCGACCCAGCGCACTGATCCGTCGCCGCGCAACCGGGCGTCGCCCATGTTGCGCAGGTATTCTCTCTCGGCCACCGAACCGGTGCCCAGCGTGCCATCTTCGATGGCCTCAAGCAGCGATCGCTCTTTGCCCGGCCTGACCCGGGCGGTGACTAAATAACGCATCTTGTTGGTTCCGCGCATCGTGCCGTACGTGGGCGTCGTTGCTCAACTCGACCCGCCGGCGGCGGATCCCTGGCTTCGCAGTACTTCGTAGGCCTCGATCACATCTTGCGGCACGACGAAATTCTGCCGCGTGAGCTGTTCCAACAGATCGAGCACGTCCTTGGGGGCGTGATTGTGCAGCGCCGCTTCCAGTACGCGGTCCTTATCGGCCGGAAATTTCAGCCCGGCCATGAACGGCTCGATAGGGTGGGCTCGTTCGATTTTCGCAGTCATCGGTCACTCCCTCGATCGGATGGGTTTCCTACCTCATTCTTCAATCCGGCTGCCCGGAAGGCAAACCGTTGCCCTGTTCTTTGTCGAACGACATTATTTTTGGTCGCACCTCTGCATCTTGCTGCGTCTGTACTTAATTCCTCTCGCTCATCCTTCATCCTTCCGCTCGGCTGAGCTCGCCGCAAGCCGCCTTCATCCTTTCCGCCTTCATCCCTCGTATCCCCTTCCGGAATCCCCCCATCCCCTTTTTCCTCCCTTCCCTACAAGACACTAGCGCTGATACCACAGCACCAGCCGGTCGCACACAGGCCCGCCGGACGTCAGCAGCACGGACTTTTGGAAGTCGACCGGCGTGAGCAGCAAGTACCGCCAGGCCAATCCATCGTGCCGGCCGCTGAGCGTGCGGAAGAAACCCGGCTCGCCCGGCCAGCCCCCCAAAAAGGCGTCCAATCCGCCGACCGCCCAACCGGCTAGCGGCCGGCCATCGACGGCCAGCGACGCAATTTTGCCGGGCGCCGCTTCGGTCGGCGACCAGACGAGCCCCACCAGACGCCCCGCGCCTGAAAGCGAGACCAGATCGTGCGAATCGCCGGCCCGATCGAACCGGCCCCGCAACCGCATGCGACCCGCAATGTTCAGCCGGTGCGCGGCCGGGCCGGACTCTTCATCGCGAAGCACCGACGTGACGACGGCAATTTTTCCCAGCGCCGCTTTTCCCGCATTGCGGGCGGTGATCGAAAGACCCGCGCCAAACGGCATGGCCAGCATGTTGGTGAAGCCGCCCCGATAGACGTTGATGAAGTTGTAATGGTTGGCCGCTCCGCCCACCACCGGTACCGAATCGCCCAGGGCCGGGAAAAAATACCGCGCCGGCGCGGCCAGAGCCGGCTGCGCTTCGCCGTCGATCTGCACTTCCAGCCACAGGTCGTCATTTCGGATCACCGCCGCGTCGGCTTGCAGCTTGAGCCATTGCACGATGCCGGCTCCCTCGAGCTTCACCAGCGGCGCGGACTGCCCCGGCTCCAGCTTCTCTGCTTCGCCCGCCTGACGCGGCGCGGATCTTCCTCGCGATGGGTTCCCCAACCGTATTGATGTTCGCGATACTCGATCGCCGACAACCAGCCGCGCGGCAGAACCGGCCGGCCGGGCACGTAGCTCTCGACCGGCGTGCCCGGCGGAAACTTGACGTACTCGATCCGATACTCGGCCCCCGGCGCATTGCGCAGCGCGATCCGCAGACTCTTCGCAAACGGCAAGCACGTCAGCACCGGATCGGTTTCTTCGGTCATGTGCGGAGTATGCTCGCGCAGCAGATTGGCCAGACAGTCGATGCCCGGCTGCTTCTCCTCGTCGAAGTAGAACGAAATATGCCCGCTGGGCTTGGACCGCCAGATCTGAATCACCGCCCCGGGCCCAGTGAGTTCGGCCAGCGTTTGCTGGTCGCCCGAGCTCACGGACCGATCGACCACGGCGGAAGTCAGACCGTCAGGGATCGAGAGATCTGCGGGATTGATCATCCGCTCGAAGAGCAATTCCGGACCGGATCGCGTTCGAGGTGCATACCAGGCGTCGAGGCCAAAACCGTCGGGCGCGGCCAACACACGAATGTCGCGGAATTCGATCTGCCCGCCATGATCCTGAAACCCGATCCAGCCCTTCAGGTGGCGATGCTGAAGTTCCGGGTGCCAGAACGTGTTGGCCTGCTGCACCAGCTCGCCATTGATCCAACCGGAGATCATTCGGCCGTCGGCCTTGATGACCGCCGTATTCCATACGCCCGATCGATCTGCCCGGCCCAGCGGCTCGACGTTGCCGTAAATCGCCATCGTGGCGTGCTTGTCCAAGCCGGGCTCGTCCTGCAATTGCAGCTCCATGCCGTCGGTCGACGGCCAGCCATTGTGGGGAGTGCGGATGCCGATGCCCGAGTTGCAGTGCGGGGCCTGTTTGTACTCGAGTGTCAGGGTGAAATTGCCAAATTCCTTTTCGGTGCGCAGATAGTTGCCGTCCTTGTTGAGGCATTCGAGCACTCCGTCGTGTGCGCCCCAAGAATCCAAGCCCAGCGGCGACCACCAGCCGGCCAGATCGGTTCCGTCGAAGATCCGTTCGCCCGCCGGTTCGGTCAGTCGCACGTCGGAGATTTCGGCCTCGCCCGCCGGCACCGACAGTCCCAAGCCAATCCGGCGCTCGCCGGCCAGTTTCACCTCACCCAGCGCATGGCCGTCGATCTCGATCGAAAGTTTTTCTCCAGCCGCGTCAGCCGGGCCGTGTGCCACGTCTTGGCCGCTGGGTCGACCTTGCCGGAAAGCACTTGCTGACCTTTGTCGGTGATCGTCAGGCCCGACTCCCCTGCGGCCAACGACACGGCCAGGCCAGGGCCGGCCGGCACGTCGGGCAATTCAACAACCAGCGCCCCGTGCTTTGCCACCGCCCAGCGAAACGAGAGGGCAAAATCCCCCATCGTCCAGCCAGACAACAGCGGCGTGGAACCCGCGGCGCCGCGCAATACGCCCTCGGCAATGTGCCAGCCGCGCGGCGGCGCGCCATGCTCCCAGCCCGCGAGCGAATCGCTGCGGAGCAGGCCGACGCTCGGCTCCGCTGCCGGGGCATGCGCTGTGATAATCTGCAACAGCAGAATCGAAATCAAGTCACGCGGGGCCCGATGTCTCATACGCACTCACCAGCGACGAAGAGGATTGGCCACGAAAAACACAAAAAGACACGAGAAACGGCACGTGAATCGGGTATCCGCAGTTACCACGAGGAACACGATCCACAGATTACGCAGATTTCACAGATTGGAATTACTGAATCATAACGAAGAATCTCTCCAAATCCGGCCGGTGCGCGCCGTTCGTTCTTTCTCCTTAAAATCTGTGTAATCTGCGTAATCTGTGGACCATTCGTTTTCGTCCGTCGTGCGCCGGCAGTTGCGAACTAAAATCCCAGAAACTCCTCCAGCGATTCCCGCATCAACTCGCGGTCCGGATCGATGAGGGTCCAAATCTTGAAGCCGATCACCGCCTGGTTGACCAGCATGCCCAGCCCGTCCAGCGTGCGGCAGCCACGAGCCCGGGCGTCGCGAATCAACCGCGTGTCGGGCGGATTGAATATGACGTCGGCCACGACCATCTTGGGTGTAAGCGAATCGACCGCCAGCGGCACCCGGGCCGACCCGTCCCCCAAGCCGATGCTCGTGGCGTTGATCACCACTTCCGTGCCGGCGGGAACTTCGTAGTCTCCCTGCCAAGTGACGGCCTGAGACTGGACCGGCAGTTTTTCTTTGAGCAGCGCCGCCAGTTCTTCTCCCCGCTGGGGAGTGCGATTGACGATCGTGATTTCGCGGCGCTCCGGCCAGCGCCACTTCCACGCCGATCGCCCGGGCGGCCCCGCCGGCGCCCAACAGCACGACGGTCTTGCCGGCCGGATCGGTCATGTCGCGGAGCGACTGGACAAAGCCTTTGCCGTCGGTGTTCTCGCCCACCAGCTCGTCGCCGACGCGGTTGACGCAATTGACCGCGCCCATCAGTTGCGCGGCCTCGCTCAGCCGGTTGAGATGCCGGATGACGGCCACCTTGTGCGGAATGGTCAGGTTGCAGCCGCGAAAACCCATCGCCCGCAGGCCGCGCACGGCGTCGGCCAGATCCAGCGGAGCGACTTCGAGCGTCAGGTATCGCCAGTCGAGGCCGGCCTTGGCAAAGGCCTTTTCCATGATGTACTGCGTCGGATTGCCGGCGACCGGCTGACCGAACACGCAGACGATTTCCTGGATCGATTTGTCGGCCAACGCGCGTCACTCCGGCAAGCGGGGCAGGGGGCTGCACCGGCGGCTCGGATTGGCGTCATTGGGCCGGCGCCG
Source organism: uncultured Planctomycetaceae bacterium (assembly GCA_963793635.1). GTDB lineage: Bacteria > Planctomycetota > Planctomycetia > Pirellulales > PALSA-1355 > CAWCAX01. The sequence continues at coordinate 385,294 of CAWCAX010000002.1, read as the reverse complement.
GCTGCCGGTTATCTTGATCGAGTGGGCGAAGGTTTGCAACTGACCCGAATGCGCGTGCCACCACTAGCGCTTCGTCAAATCTTAATTTTGGGATAGACGGACTTGAGTTTACAGCGAGCATCATTGAGTTTCATTTGCCAATCGACGCCGCGTTGTGTTTTGTTGATGTCTTTGGACCAAGCCGCGATGCGAACGTGCAGGGTCTTCAAGTCGCCGATCCGATGACCACCAATGCACTGTCGGGTCAAGGAACTGAGTTCGTTTTCGGCGACGTTCAGCCAACTTCCGTGCTTGGGCGTGTGGCAGAATTCGATCCGCCGGACCAACGAGCGGGCACGCTCCGGTGGGAAGGCTTCGTAGAACGCTCCTTTGGTGTGCGTGTTCAGATTGTCGCACACCAGAATCACTCTTTCGCAGTGCAAGTATCGACCCTCCACGAGGCGGGCGACTTCTCGCGCCCAATCGACTTTCGTTTTAGACTCGCGCGCCGTGGCTTCTCGCCAGCCCGATAATGGCTCGGTGAACATGAAGATGCTGGCCGTGCCTGCTCGTTCGTATTCGTAGTCCACGCGCGGGGGGTGCCTCGCCGTGGCCGGAATCGGTTCGCGTGTCTCCTTGACCAATTGCACGGGCTGCTCGTCCATGCACAGCACTGGGTGGGACGGATCGTACGGTTTCGCGTAGGTCTCCAGCACTTCTTCCATATTGGCCACGAACTCGGCATCGGCCGTGGGCGGAACCACCCAATACTGAATCTTGCGGTTCGTCATGCCATTTTTTTAACGAGCCAGCTCACGGCGCGCGATTTTTTTGCCTTCGTTCGCAAGCTCACTACGGCAAAATCATCGCACACTGCGTGGCATACACATTCACCAGATAACACACTTCATCCTTCATCCTTTATTTGTAGTCTTCGCGGATCGGATAGAAGACGTCGATCGCCCGCACCGACCGATCTCCGGCCACCACTTTGTGTGGCGTGCCGCCGGGAATGCGCCACATGTCGCCGGGCCCCAGCCTGCGGTGCTCGCCGCCGATAGTGAAGTCGGCCTCTCCTTCCAGCAGGTAGCCCATCTGCTCGTGCTCGTGGCTGTGCTCTTCGACCACGGCGTGCGGCTCGAACTCGACCAGCGAGATCATCATCCGCTGGGCGTAGGTGGTATAGATGTCCACGCCCGGAAAGATGCGGTGGTGGACACAGTCGCGCTTGTCGACGAAGTATTGGAACATGGGAACGTTTCTCCGCGCTGGCATTGGCATTGGATGGCCGGTAGATTGATTTGAATCTAATCGTCGGCGGGCGCCGGTGTAGCGCCGGATCCCTCGGTATTCCTGGCGCAACCATGCACCCCGCGGCATTACCATCGGCCGCCGCCGCGACCCCGGTAGCGCAGCGCCGCTGGTCGTCGTGCTGGCCTGGATCGCCGGCGGCATCGTGGTCGATCGCTTCCTGCCGACGCCCGTGTGGCTGTGGATTCTGTTGGCAGTCAGCGCCGGTTTGACCTGGGCCTGGCTGTGGCGGCGGGAGACCAATACCTGGGCGATGGCCGCGCTGGGCCTGATGCTGGCGGCCGCGGGCGGCGCCTGGCATCACGATCGCTGGAGCCATTTTGCGCCGGACGATCTGGGGCTGTTTGCCCGGCAGGCGGCCGAGCCGGTCTGCCTGGAAGCCGTCGCGCTCGGCGCGCCCTCGGCAGATGCCGGCCCCGCCCAGGGATCCGCTGCGCACGCTGCCGGTGGGCGATCGCAGCCGCGTCGAGCTGGGCGTGACCCGCATTCGCGACGGCAAGCAGTGGCGCTCCGCGAGCGGACTGGCGACGCTCGTCGTCGAAGGACAGTTGAAAGGCATCGGGGCAGGGGACCGGCTGCGAATTTTCGGCCGACTGGCGGCCAATCCCCAGCCGGTCAACCCGGGCGAGTTCGACTACGCGGCCCACAATCGGGCCGAGCGGCGACTGTGCTCGGCACGCGCGGGTTTCCCGCGGCAGTCACCGTCACCACGGCCGGCCCGCGCTGGAGTTTGGCGCGGCTGGTCGACCATTTGCGCTTCCGCGGCGCCGCGCTCTTGCGCCGCGAGCTCGACGGCCAGCGACTCGCGTCTGGCCAGCGCCATGTTCCTGGGCGTGCGCGAAGAACTCGATCCGGAAGCCAATCAAGCCTTTCTGGAAACCGGCACAATTCATCTGCTGGTCATCTCGGGCTTGAATGTGGGCATTCTGGCCGGGTGTCTGCTGATCGGACTGCGCGCCGGCCTGCTGCCGCTGGGCTGGACGCTGCTGGCAATCGTCGCGTTGACTTTGCTCTATACCATCGTTACCGACGCCCAACCCCCGGTGGTCCGATCGACGATCGTGGTGATCGCGATGTGCCTGGCCCGGGCACTGGGCCGCCGCGCGTTGCAATTCAACACCTGGGCAGCGGCCGGCATCGTGGTGCTGGTGCTCAACCCGTGCGAACTGTTTCGCGCCGGCACGCAGCTTTCATTCCTGTGCGTGGCCGTGTTGGTTTGGCTCAACGAACACGTTTGGAGCCGCGCGGCCGTCGATCCGCTGGATCGGTTGATCGCCCGCACGCGCAGTTGGCCCGTGCGATTGGCGCGTTTTGTCGGCCGCCGCGCACTGCGGCTTTCGGTGGCCAGCGCCGTGATTTGGGTGGCGGTCAGCCCGTTGGTGATGGCCCGGTTTCATCTGGTCTCGCCGGTCGCCATTCTGCTCGGGCCGCTGGTTTCGATTCCCGTCACGCTGGCCATGGCGTCGGGCTTTGCCGTGTTCGGCTTTGGAACCGTGATGCCGATTCTGGCGACCATCGCCGGGCGCGTTTGCGATTGGAATCTGGATCTGACCGAGCGCTGGGTGGCCAGTGCTCGCCACCTGCCGGGTGGTCATTTTTGGGTGGCCGGGCCGGCCGATTGGTGGCTGGCCGTTTTCTATGGCGGCTGCGGCGATTTGGGGCGTCGGCCTGGTGCGTCTGCCGCGGCGCTGGTGCCTGGCGCTAGCGGCCGGCTGGTGCGCTTGCGGCCTGGCGGGTGCGTGGATCGGCCACGCGCGGGGCGAGCGACTCGAATGCACGTTCGTTTCGGTGGGTCACGGCAGCGCCGTCGTCGTGCGGTTGCCCGGCGGGCAAACCCTGCTTTACGATGCCGGCCGCATGGGATCGCCTCTGATCGGCGAGCGGGCGATCGCCGCGGTGCTGTGGGACAAAGGCATTCGCCATCTCGACGCGGTGGTGCTCTCGCACGCGGATGCCGATCACTACAACGCTCTGCCCGGGCTGGTGCAAAAATTTTCCGTGGGCGTGGTCTATGTGTCGCCCATGATGTTCCAGGAGCAAGCCGCCGCGTTGGCGGTGCTGCGCCGCAGCATCGAGCAATCCGGCACTCCCTTGCGCGAGGTTGCCGCCGGCGACCGGCTGCGCGGGCCTGATGGTTGCCGGCTGGAAATCTCGCATCCGCCGCCGAAGGGCGTGCTGGGGAGCGACAACGCCAACAGCATCGTGCTGGCCATCGAATATCAACAGCGGCGAATCCTGTTGACCGGCGACCTGGAATCGCCCGGGCTGGAGGACGTGCTGGCCGAAGAGCCGTATCACTGCGACATCCTGATGGCGCCGCATCACGGCAGCCGCAACAGCAATCCGCCAGGCATCGTGGGCTGGAGCACGCCGACGTGGGTCGTAATCAGCGGCAGCGATGCCGACCGCTCGCCGGCCACCGAAGCCGCCTATGCGGAGCGCGGCGGCGTGGTGCTGCACACGGCGGCAACCGGGGCCGTCGAGGCGCAGATCCGCCACGGGCTGCTCGATGTCAACACCTGGCGCAAGCGATAAGATCGCTATTGAACTGAGAGAACCGGAAAGTCCCCCGGCGGTACTCGGATCGCCTCTACGGCTGGCGCAGCGCGACCGATCTGAGCGCGGTTGGCTCGACTGCCGGCGACAAGATGGCCGGCGACAAGACGGCCGACGACAACGCAACGGCCGACGCCGCCGATTGTCGGCTCCAATGCCTGCCGACTAAGTACAGCGCCAAGCTGGCCAGGCCGATGAGCAAAATCGACGTCGGCTGCGGAACTTGCCGCACCGCTGGCCGACTCGATCCGAGCCAGATGCAGCGCACCGGCCAGCCGCACGTCTGCTGTCCTATCGGCCGAGCTGACGGCGAGCGTGTTCTTTTTCGATGTGGTCGCATCGGCGGTGCCGGCGCCGAAGCCGCTGCCGATTTCAACCGCCGACGATCGGAGTCGCGCCCCGAGCCGAGGGCCGCTTCGGACTCGGCGGTCCAGTTGTCTTCGCGGCTCAGGCTGTAGCGCAACCTGGGAAACTGAATTCGTGTCAATCCGGTTGCAGCCGCTGACGGGTCCGTTTCCACCAAATTCGCGGCGTGGGCCGGGGCTTCGGCCATCAGCCGGCCAACCGCCAGCGCAATAAATGCAAACCAGAATCGACGGTCCGGCCGCCGCTTTCTTGGCGCATGCAATTGGTTCGACTTCATTCGCAGTCGTTCCGTTCCAGTGGCTGATCTGGCCTAGACGCCAGACTGGCAAAGCGAGATGTACTAATCAGCATAATCTGGCAAGTCATTCATTCAAGGGGCCAGACGTACTTCCCGATTCCCGTAGGCCACGACGAGCACAGATAGCACACTAACCATCCGGCGCGACCGACCGGAACGTTGGAGCAGCCCCGCCGATCGGCGGAATGCGCGGTCTATGCCCGAAAATCATGCGGAAAGAATCAGCCCCAGGAGCCCAGGCAGAGTTTTACGGACTTTTTACATTCGCTCCACGCGGCCATGACACTCCTGGCAATTAGGACGGATAGGATTTTCCGAGGTATCTGAGGGGTGCTGCACGGCCAAAGCTGGTGACGTGCTGCACGGCCTCGGAAGATTGCCCCCGGAGCATAAAGTCATGGCAGCGACAGAGTGGGAATCGACCGCAGTTCTCGAACAAAACTCGCCAGAATCCGCAGCGCCAGAGTCAGCTGAAATGCTGACATCCGCAGGCCAGACGACGGCAGGTGACTCCGCGGGACAAGTCTCCGCCGCGGCCGATACGGAATCCGCGGAATATGACCCCGATTCCCCGGTCGCGATGCTCGAGGCCCCGGCTCCGGACACCGAAATGCGCAACGGCGCGGCCGGCAACCCTTGGCGGCATGGCCTGGACTGGCCGGTGGTGGTTTGGATCGTGATCGTGCATGCCGGGGCGCTGGCCGCCCCGTTTGTGTTCACCTGGAAGGCGGTCGGCGTGGCCGCTTTTCTGGCCTGGCTGACCGGCAGCATCGGCGTGTGCATGGGTTACCACCGGCAACTGACGCACGGCAGCTTTTGCACCTATCGGCCGCTGCGCCTGATGTTCGCCTTGATCGGCGGGCTCTCCGGCGAGGGCTCGGCACTGATGTGGGTGGCCAACCATCGCAAGCATCACATGTTTAGCGACAAGCATGGCGATCCTCATTCTCCGCGCGACGGCAAGTGGTGGAGCCACATGCTGTGGTTCACGCCGGCGCTGGAAGAGGGGAGTTTTGATCTCATGGTGGCCCGTTATGCCCCGGACATCGCCAAGGACCGCGGCATGCGGTTCTTGCACCTGATGTTCTTGCCCTCGCACCTGCTGCTGACCGCGGCGCTGTACGCGATTGGCTGGCTCGGCTGGGATTCTTACACCGGCTGGTCGTTTGTCGTGTGGGGCATGTTCGTGCGGCTGATTTATGTGTTGCACGTGACCTGGATGGTCAATTCGGCCAGCCATATTTGGGGCTATCGCAATTACGAAACCACCGACGACAGCCGCAATTTGTGGTGGGTCGGGCTGCTGGCATTCGGCGAGGGCTGGCATAACAACCACCATGCCTTCCAGCGCATGGCCCGGCAGGGGCACAAGTGGTGGGAAGTGGACGTCACCTACTGGGCCATTTGCCGCTGGAAAAGATGGGGCTGGTCTGGAACGTGGTTCACGAGATTCCCAAGGGCGCCAAGCCGGCCTAGCAGCCCGCTAGCGTAGTGCCATTGAAACGGAGCGCCGGGCACCTCGGCCTCTACCGGGGCGCATGCCAGGAGACGAGGGCTCGCCCGAAGGCGCGTTCCCCTCTTTTCAGCCGGCGTGCCAGCAGCCGCAAAAAGATAGCCCATTTGCGGTTGCAATGCCCCAGGGCCGTGATAAACTGGTCGCTTCAAGTTTGTTTACAGTTTCAATTGGAAATTGTCTCAGTCGATGTTTGCAGGGCTGAGGCGTGTCGCGCTCATGGGGAGCGTGGAGGGAATGGTCAACAGAAAGGCCCAGTAGATCTGCCATTGCGGCAAGAGGCCTGTCGGTCCGTCGAGCAGTTCATCGAGTCGAGACAATTAGCTGATGTCTATCACCAAAGAGCGCAAGCAGGGTCTGATCGAGGGTTTTCGGCGGGCCGAGGTTGACACCGGTTCGCCCGAGATCCAGATCGCCATTCTGACGACCCGGATCGGTGAAGTCACCGAACACCTGCGCACGCACAAGAAAGACTTCGCCAGTCGGCGCGGCCTGCTGATGATGGTCAGTCGGCGCCGGCGGCTGTTGGATTACCTGAAAAAGGTGGATCCGCAGCGCTATCTCGACATCCTTCGCCGCCTCGATATCCGCAAGTAGCCGGTCAGCCTGTAGCGTTTAACGTACGCTGCGGCTGGATGGACTGCTTCTGGCTGCATTGCCAAAAATGGCTTCGGCGTGCACATCGTCAGTCGTGCCGGGCGGATGGTTTCGCAGGCAGGCACTCCACCGACTCGCAGTCGTGCAAGCCGCGGCCAAAGGTGGCAGTCGTGCAGGCCGCCGTCGCATAGACCGCGGTGACACACGGCCGGCCCTAGAGGGCTTTCTGTAGACCGGGGCTCGGTTGCCCCGACAATTCCTTTCGCTTGACACGCCGGCAGCGCTGGCCGCGGATTCCCTTATTGGGGGCCGCCGCAATCGACTGCGGCACCAGAGCAGGTAGGAATGAAACATTGAAAATTCGAGTTGAGAAACAAATCGGGTCGGGCACGCTCAGTATTGAAACCGGTTTCCTGGCCAAGCAGGCGGCCGGCAGTTGCCTGGTGCAATTCGGCGAGACCGTCGTCCTGACCGCGGCGGCCACCGGCCCCCCGCGCCCGGCGTGACCGACTTTTTTCCGCTGACCTGCGACTATCGCGAGCGGACCGCGGCGGCGGGCAAATTTCCCGGCGGCTTTTTGAAGCGCGAAGGCCGGCCCACGATCAAAGAAACACTGACCTCGCGCTTGATGGATCGGCCGATCCGGCCGCTGTTTCCGGACGGCTTCCGCGACGAAGTCCAAATCCAGGCCTTTGTCGTGGCCAGCGATCGGCAGAACGATGCCGACGTGCTGGCCATGAACGGGGCCTCGGCCGCTTTGGGCCTGTCGCTCGCTGCCGTTCCAGGGGCCTATCGCCTCGGTGCGGCTGGGACGCGTCGAAGGCAGCTTCGTCCCCTTTCCGACCCAGGACGAACTGGAGCAAAGCGATCTGGACCTGATCGTCTCCGGCAGCAAGGAAGCGGTCCTGATGATCGAGGGTTTTGCCCGCGAACTGCCCGAGGACGTCATGGCCGAGGCAATCCGCGTCAGCCACGACTACATCCGCCAGATTTGCGACTTGCAAATCGAGCTGTTCGCCAAGGCCAAGGTGGAAAAGAAGCCGTTCGAGGCGCCGCCGGCCGACGGGGTGTTCGAGCAGCTTTCGGCCAGATATTATGCCGACTTCAAGCGCGCCAAGCAGACCGAAGGCAAGCACGCCCGGGCCGATGCGGTCCACGGCGCTCAAGCAAAAAGTCCTGGCCGAATTGATTCCCGATCCGGCCGCCGCCGGCGCGATTCCGCTCACCGCGTTCGGCAATGCCTGGCACAAGTTGGAAGAAAAGGTCGTTCGCGACCTGATCCTCTCGGGCACCCGCCCCGACGGCCGCGACGGCAAAACCCTGCGGCCGATCCACTGCTCCATCGACGTGTTGCCGCGCGTGCACGGTTCGGCCGTGTTTCAGCGGGGCGAAACCCAATCGCTGATCACGATCACCCTGGGCACCGGCCGCGACGAGCAGCGGGTCGATGGGCTGATCGATGAGTACTCCAAGAAGTTCATGCTGGACTATAACTTCCCGTCCTTCTCGGTTGGCGAAGTGCGGCCCATCCGCGGGCCGGGCCGGCGCGAAATTGGACACGGAGCGCTGGCCGAGCGCAGCGTCAAGCCGGTGCTGCCGGATCCCGAGGACTTTCCCTACACCATCCGCGTGATCTCCGACATTCTGGAGTCCAACGGCTCGAGCTCGATGGCCAGCGTCTGCGGGGCCACGCTCGGCCTGATGGCCGCCGGCGTGCCGATCACCAATCCCGTGGCCGGCATCTCGATCGGACTGGTCAAGGAGTCCGAAACCAAGTGGACGCTGCTCACCGACATCCTGGGCGACGAAGATCACTTCGGCGACATGGACTTCAAGGTGGCGGGCACGCAAAACGGCGTGACCGGCATCCAGTTGGATCTGAAGATCAACGGCATCGGGTTCGACATCATTCGGGCCACGCTGACCCAGGCCCGGGAAGCACGGATCGAAATCCTGCGTAACATGCTGACCGCGATCCCGCGGCCGAACAAGGAGATTTCTCCGTTCGCCCCGCGCTTGTTGCGGACGCATATTCCGCCGGACAAGATCGGTGCCTTGATCGGCCCGGGCGGCAAGACCATTCGCGCGATTCAGGAAGCCACCGGAGCGGTGATCGAAGTCGAAGACGACGGCACCGTGACCATCGCCAGTTCCGACGCCGCGTCGGCCCAGGCCTGCCTGGAGCGCGTCGAGTCGTTGACCGCATCGGTGCAGGTGGGGCGGATCTACCGCGGCCGGGTGACCAGCGTCAAGGATTTCGGCGCGTTCGTGGAAATCATGCCCGGCAAGGACGGGTTGTGCCACATCAGCGAGCTGTCCGAGGAGTACGTCAACAGTGTGGGCGACGTCTGCCGCGTGGGGGACGAGTTGCAAGTCAAGGTGATCGCCATCGACGAGCAGGACCGCGTGAAGCTCAGCCGCAAGCAAGCCACGCGCGAGCTGCGCGAGAAAGCGGCCGGCGAGACGGCCACGGCCACCTGATCTTTCTCAGTCTTTTGCATTTGCAAAACGCCCGGCCGATCTTTCGGCCGGGCGTTTGTTTTTGGTCCTTTGGAATAGAACGGTTTTTGAAAGGAGATAAGGGGATACGACGAGATACGGGGGGGGTAGAGAGAAAGGATGAAGGCGGCTTGCGGCGAGCTCAGCCGAGCAGAAGGATGAAGGATGCCTGCGACGAGCTCAGTTGAGACGAAAAACGAGGAACGAGTAGCCGAGCTGCAAGTGATCTTCGTCCAAAAATCCTTCTCTCTTCGTCCGTCCTCTCTGTGTCTTTGCCCTTCGGCTTAGCTCAGGGCCGTGAGCCTGTCGAACGGCGCCTTTGCGGTTCAATCTTCCTCTTCCCAAATTGCTTGACATCTCAAAGCCGATCTGTCGAAATCAAGTCCTTCCGCCTTCATCCTTCATCCTTCACTCTTTCGCCCCATGCCTCGCCCGCATCCACCATCGGCCGATGAAGTCAACCGCCGGCTCGTCGAGCAATACACGGAGATTGCCACGCTCTCGGCGCGCCTTGGCCCACGAGATCAAGAATCCGCTGTCGACGATTCGGTTGAACATGGAACTGCTGGCCGAGGATTTCACGCCGGCCGAGACCCCGCGCGATCGCCGGGCGCTGGCCAAGATCAACGTCGTGGAGCGCGAGTGCCTGCGGCTGCAAACGCTGCTGGACGATTTTCTCAACTTCGCCAAGCTGCGCTCGCTACGGCTGGAGCCCACGGATCTCAACGGGCAGATCATGCGGCTGTTGGAATTTTTCGCGCCCAAGGCCAAGGAGGCCGGCATCGAGGTGATCTGCTACCTCGATCCGGACCTGGCCAGCGTGGTGCTGGACCCCGAGGCCTTTCAGGGAGCACTCATCAACCTGGTGCTCAACGCCCAGCAGGCGATGCCCGGGGGCGGACAGCTCGTCTTTCGCACTCGGCCCACGGCCACGGGCGTGGCCTTGGATCTGATCGACACCGGCTCCGGCATGGACGCCAAGACGCAGAAGCGCGTCTTTCAGGCATTCTATTCGACCAAGCCGGGCGGCTCGGGCCTGGGGCTGCCCACCACGCGCAAAATCATCGAAGCCCACGGCGGGCAAATTTCGCTGCAAAGCGAGCTGGGCATGGGCACCCAGTTCACGATCGAGCTGCCGATTCCGCCGCGGCTGACGGCGGTGAAATAATCGTACGGCTTGGGAGCGAAACTTTAGCATGGCACATCGGACACTTCGACCGGTCATGGTCGCAATCGTCGGCAGCATTCTTGGCTGCTCGCCCCCGAACCGCCCATCCACGGTTCAAAATAGCGAGGCGGAAAACGAAAAGCGGGGATTGGCTGAGCCGCCCGTCGCCACCGTCGAGCGGGTCAGCGACAGCGGGGGTGTCAAGAATGAAACCCTGTCCAGCGACGATGTCGAATTCCGGGGCCCCGAGGTCACCCGCTATGTCGAGTGCGCCGCGGAGCAGGCTGACACGGTCCTGGTGGTTTTTCTTACCGTGCCCGAGGTCTTCGGAGATTGCCCCTTCCGATTTCCGCTGCGCCTCCAGCGCGAAAGAAAATTTGCCCACCACAGCCAGGGGACCCACTGCAGGATCGGGTGCGGCTTCGGCAGCAGCACAGTCCGCATTGGCCTGACAAGGTTCACGGAATGCACGACGAACCTTGCTCTCTCGGCGCACTGGACCGCTCGCGCCGGCAAACCGCGCGGATCGTTCAAACACGAATTCGCCGTCACCGTCGGAGACGACTCGCGTCTTGAGTTAGACGACGGCATCGTTGTTCGCTGGAGGTTTGAACCGCCGACGGCCGAACAACAAGAGTAAAACCGGACTGATTTGAAACCCGCTACATATTCGTCAAATCATCACTCCCCCCCGGGCCGATCAGCGAGTCGAGCGCGGCGGCCAATTCCGATCCGTGCGCGTCGCTGTGGGCGTAGATCCGACAAATCCGATGGCTGACCGGCATTTGGCGGAATAACTGATCGTCGGTCAACAGCCGGGTCTCGCCGCGGGCCGGATCGAACAGGAAATTCTGGCCGGCGCTCGCGCCCCGACTGCCCGGCCGATGCACGTGACGCGCCACATCCACGCGCAGCGGCAACTGGGCTAGCGCGGCAGGCAAGGTCGCGCGCAGCTTGCGCTCGACGAACTCGTCGTCGCTAAAAATGCTGCTTCGCTCCGCGTCCTCGGCTCCAAACACCAGGTGCCGCTGGCAGACCATCTTCCAGGGGATTTCGCGGCGCGTGAAACGCTCCCACTCGGCGCCCAGCTCGCGCCGCCGCGGGTCGTCGCTCTCGTGCCAGCGGGCCACGTCGACCAACAGCGACCACTCGGTGAAATGCAGGTACTCGTCCAGATGTTCCAGCGGATTGCCGGGAAACAACAGCGACTTGCTCTCGGTCGAACAGGTCGTCCAGCGTCAGGTCGATGGCCCGCACGGTGCGATGAAAATAAACCGCGCGAAACAGTTCCGCCCGCACGCTGATGAACTGCACCAGCGCCGCCACGCCCCGATTGTGAATCGTCAGCCCCTGGGGGCTGAAAAAGCTGTAGTGCAGCAGCCGGTCGAGATCGAACGCCCGGGCGTTGTAGCCCGACATGTAGGCGTCGCGGAGCACGAAGTCCATGTTGTCGACGGTGTAAATGCCGCTGAACAAACTTCGCAGTAGCAGCAGCCAGCGCGGCGCGCTAGCGGCATCCTGGGGCTGGGGCCGGGTGATCAGGGTCACGATCTGCTCGGGGTCGAGCCGCTCGCCCGGTTCCAGGCGGCTGTTGGGATTGCGGCGAATCTCGCGGAGCAGTTCGCCCAGCTCGTGGCGGATGATGTGGCTGCCCAGCGTTTCGTGATTGAGACCGAAATCAGCCAGAAACCGTTCGTCGAAAAAGTGGCCGAACGGCCCGTGCCCCACGTCGTGCAGCAGGCCGGCCATGCGCAGCAGCGACTCGACATAGCCGCGGCTGGGGACGTCGGGGCAAACTTCGCGCAAGCTGTCGTACAGCGCGGCCGCGGCCCGGCTGGCCAGGTGCATCACGCCCATCACGTGCTGAAAGCGGGTGTGCTCGGCCGTGGGATAGACCCACCAGGCGGTTTGCAGTTGGTGGATTTGCCGCAGCCGCTGGACCCAGGGATGGTCGATGATCTGCCGCTCGGAGACTTCGCCCGGGGCCAGGCCGGTATCGGAGACGAACGGGATATAGCCATGCACGGCGTCGTGGCTGAGATTTTCGCTCAGGAAATCGCGCATCGGAAAACAGGCCCGTTGGTCGCTGGTGTTGCCGGCAGATCCGTGGCTGAGAAGCTCGCAAGGCAAGGCAATATAGAGGCTCGGCGGTCGAGCGGAAAGTGCCTTGCCGTTTGCGAAGAAGGCACAAAATAGCTAGGGTTTAGCGGTCGGCGAAGCGGCGGGAAGGCAGAATTCGGCTCCGGGCGCGGCGGACCTGGGTTTTGCCGGACGGAAACCACGGTGGCATCCGGTTTTGTCACTGTAACTATTGTGAATTGCCGCAATGACCGAATTAGTAAGATTGCCTAGGCATAGACCATCGCTGCGAGAGCGGCCGGCTGCCCGCCCCAACTTCATAGTGCGCTCAAGGAGGCCCGTCGTGCTCTGTCGTAACCGCTCGCGATGCGTAGCTCTTGCCGGTTGTCTGGTGTTGGCCTGCTGGAGCACGTTGTTGGCCGCCCCCGCCAGCGAGCGTTTGCTGCCCAGCACGACCAAGGGTTTCGTCTCGGTGGGCAACGTCGATCACTTTCGGGCCGAGTGGGCCAAGACGCAGATCGGTCAACTGCTGGCCGATCCGATCATGCAGCCGTTTGTCGAAGACTTTCGGCGCAGCTCCAGGACAAGTGGAACCAGACGCATCGCAAGATCGGTCTGACCTGGCAGGACCTGCAAGGCGTGCCCTCGGGCGAGGTGGCCATGGCCCTGATCCAGCCCAGCAAGACCGAAGCGGCCTTCGTGCTGATCGCCGACGTGAAGGGGCACATGGCCGAAACCAATGCCTTGCTGGAAAAGATCGCCAAAAATCTGGCGGCAGACCAGGCCAAGCGCAGCATCGCCGAAGCCCACGGAAACAAGATCACGGTGTTCGACATTCCCAAGCACGACGATCATCCCGGCCCGCCGGGCCGTGTACTGCGTGCATGAGGAGGTCCTGATCGCCTCCGACAGCCTGTCGGTCATGGAAGGCATGCTGGGCCGGTTTTCCGGCCGCGGACAGGATTCGCTGGCCGCGCTGCCCGCCTTCAGCGGCGCGATGGCCCGCTGCCAGGCCGAGGCTGGAGAGATGGAGCCGGAGGTTCGCTGGTTCATCGAGCCCTTCGGCTACACCGAAGCGGCCCGCATTGCCTCGCCGCCGGAGCATCGTCGCAAAGGGACGGACATGCTCAAGATTCTCAAGGAGCAGGGCTTCACGGCCGTGCAGGGCGTGGGGGGCTTCGTCAACCTGGCGATCGGCAAATACGAACTGCTGCACCGCACCGCGATTTACGCTCCGCCGGTCAAACCGGGCGAAGACCGCTACGAGCTGGCCGCCAACATGCTCGACTTTCCCAACGGCGGCAATTTCGAGCCGCAGCCCTGGGTCTCGCGCGAAGTGGCCTCGTACGCCAGTTTCAATCTGAAGCCCAAGAAAGCCTTCGAAGCCTCCAAGACGCTGGTCAACGCGATCGTCGGCGACGAGGTTTTCGAAGACGTGCTCAAGAGCATCGAAGAAGACCCGAACGGTCCGCAGATCAACATCCGCCGCGACCTGATCGCCCAGTTGGGCGACCGGGCCACGATCGTCTCCGACTACGTGCTGCCGATCACGCCCAAGAGCGAGCGGACGCTGTTCGCCATCGACGTCAAGAACCCGGACGAGCTGGCCGCCACGATCGCCAAGTCGATGAAGACCGATCCCCAGGCCCAGCGACACGAATTCAACGGACACGTCATCTGGGAGATCGTCGACGAAGAAACCGACGTTGCCGATGATCACGATCGAAAACAACCCGGCACTCGGGCCGGGCAGGCGACGAGGAGCAGGAAGAGACCCAAGGAGCGGATGCTGCCCAGTTCGGCCGTCACCGTGGCCCACGGCCATTTGCTGGTGGCCACGCACTACGACTTCTTGACCAAGATGCTGACCCCCAGCCCCGAACGGCCATCAACTGGCCGCAGAGCATCGAATATCAACTGGTCCAAGCGGAACTGGATCAGCTGGCTGCCGGCAAGCCGACCTGTGCCCAGACCTTCTCGCGCACCGACGAAGAGTATCGGGCCGTCTATGAGCTGATCCGCGTGGGCCGGATGCCGGAGTCGGAATCGATCCTGGGCAAGCTGCTCAACGCCGTCTTGGGCGAAGGCAAGGAAGGCGTGCCCCGCGCCCCGCGGATCGACGGCAGCAAGCTGCCCGACTACGAAGCGGTGCGGCGCTACTTTGGCCCGGCCGGCATGTGGGCCACCAGCGAAGAGAACGGCTGGTTCCTGACCGGCTTTACGCTCAGCAAAGACACCGCCGCGTTGCGGGAAGCCGAAGCTGCCGAGCCACGGCGATCAGCGCGCGGCGGCTGAAACGTGCGGCGATCCCTAGGCTCCGGCACTCCGGCGGCCAGAGGCGGCTCGACGTTTGCTTTGCCACGGGCCGGCGGCCTGATTGCCTTTTTCGGGCGCACGCGCATGCGCTGCTGTCGATCTTGGCCCAGAACGGATGCAGCCGCTCGCCGCGGGTGCGCACGTCTTCCAGGATGGTGGCCAGGTCGGCCTGGACGTTGCTCTCACGGCTCAAGCGTTGACCTTTGATCACGATCCGCACCGGCTTCTCGAAGTCGACCAGCTCCGGACAAAGCCAGAGCGTGACTTTTTCGGCCCCCGTCTTGACGTTGATCGTATTGCCTTTGATCGTGGCCTCGGTCCGCACGGGCTGGAAATTGCGGGGCGGCGGAAAATCGGTCGGCTCGACAATGCTCGAAGCCGGAAACTGCTGCAGCTCCAACCAGTAAAAATAATTGTCCCAGGGGCGCATGGTGGTGGCGGCGACCTTCTTGGGAAAAAAGTTGCGATCGCGACGCCCCATCCAATCGAAGATGTGCTGGATCTCGTCGTGAAAATGCTCGTGGCCGCGCCCTTTGAATTCGACGATCGTGACGTCGAAGTGCCGGATCAAATAGCGTTCCAAGTCGCGGGCGTTGCGCACCGTTTTGTCGCCGTCCAGCTCGCCCGACACCACGTAAAACGGCACCAGGCCCGCGTTGTCGGTGTAGAACGCGCTATACTTGTCGGCCACGGCGACGATCGGAATCACCCCCGCCCATTGGTCGGGATGCGCCAGGGCCAGGTCCCAGGCGGCGTCGCCCCCCATCGAGTGGCCTGAAAGAAACACGCGGTCGGTGTCGATCGAGAACCGCCGGCAGGCGTCGCGCAGGCTGACCAACACGGCCGCATGCTCGCGGGCGGAATACTCGTATTCCTTCTGCTCCGGCTTGGCCCAATCGACCGCGATCACGATATAACCGTGCCGAGTGGCCTGGCCCAGCCGGGCGCCGCTGTCATCGGTGGAACCGGCCCACCAGTCGATCTGCTGCAAGGGCGTGGTGCCGGCCCCATTCAACGTCACGATCGTCGGATAGCGGCGGTAGGGATCGTATTCCGGCGGCAACTGCACGTAGTAGGTGACGGCCGGCTCCTTGTCCAGGCTGGGAACCTCGAGCTCATAAAACCCGGGCTTGTCTTCGTCAGGGTCCGGGCTGTCGATCGGCGGTTTCATGTGGGCGATGATCCGGGCCACCATCTCGGGCGTGCTGCCTTCCTGCGAACGCATGGTGGTCAGGATGGAATTGCGCCGCATCTTGACCGGCTCGCGCAAGTATTGCCGCACCAGGTTGCGGACGTCGACCAACGACAACGAAACGTTCAGGTTCGTCGAAGCGTTGTTCGAGCCCAACAGCCAGCCGCTAACGGCCAGCGACAGCTTTTGCTCGTCGGAAAGATCTTCGGCGCTGCTTAATCGCTGATAATCGGCCATGCGGTCGAGCGTATTGATATTGAACTCGGCGGTAATCTCTTTGACGATCGCCACGGCCCGATCCTTGTGGAAAGCGTCTTTGATGGCTTTGACGTTGGCCGCCAGCCCGTCGAGGATCTCTTTGCCCTGCTTCTGGGTTTCGGCATATTCGTCGAGCATTTGCCGAACTTGCTGCAGCGTTTCGCCGGCGATGTCCTTGCGCGGAAAATTCTCCAGCCATTGATAAGCCAGCCGGTGCTGACCCGCTTTGCGGCGCACGTTGACCTCGTCGATGATGCGGCGCGAGGCAAGCTGCCGGATCGCGCGGATCTCGGTCTCCAGCGCCGCCTGGTCGGGAAACTCTTTGACGATCGACTCCAGCTCGTGCTGGGCGTCCTGATAGCGTTCGGCCTGGAGGTAGAGCTTGACCAGTTTCAGCCGGTCGTTGAGGTTCTTGGGGTCGATCCGCTTGGAGATGATCTGGGTCAGCGTTTCGCGCGGAATCGAGCTGGTCGCCAGCCGCATGTCCCAGATGTAGGACTGTTTGGCGGCGAGCCCTTCGACCTTGGTCCAAACGGGCGTGATCTCGGTGATTCCCTGGATCACGTTGAGCGGACCCTTGTCCGACATGATCGTCACGATGCGCCGGCCGAACTCGTCGAACGGCTCCATACGGACAATGGGCCCCAGCCGGGCGATATGATGCCCGACGATCGCCACGCGCTGCGGAATCTGAATCTTGACGAAGGCCAGCGGCTGCTTGTCGTTGCCTTCCTGGGTTTTCAAAACCTGCGTCTTCGACACGAACGTGCGGGTGAGATTATTGTCGACCATCAGGATGGGCCTGACCGCCGGCGCCTCGCCGCGCTGCGTCTTGAGCGGATTTTCGGCCAACCCGGCCACGGTGCCCAAGGCACCTTCGATCACGCGGCCGTCGCGCATGACCAGGCTTTCGGCCCGGGAGGCGCTGGGCGAGCCTGGAAATCCAAACAGGCCGGCGGCCCAAATGGCAAGCAGGCGCAAATCCAGCCCACAGGCCGCAACCGCCGATTGTGGCTCACTTTGGGGGGCCTCCTCTCGTTCCCAGGCACACCGCAGCTTCGGCTCGTCGCACGAAATCGACAACGCGCCCGAGTCTTTGGGGCCACCCGAGCCAGCAGACCGGTCGGCGCAAGGTCGGCGTTTTCAGGAATTGTCAGCCTGCGCCGACTTGCGCTTTCCACCGCCCATCCTTCCGTCCGGCGTGTCAAAACCACGCCTTGTTTCATTGTGACAGGGCCCGGGGCGAAGTCAACGTAACCGGGGGGCTCGTAAGGCGTCCCGAGCAGGCAAAGCCGCTGGTCCGGCTGCGTGCCAGGTCCGATCGCCAACGTGCCTGGATCGTTGATCTGCGTTGGCCCGCCCGACCCATTGACACTCTCCGGCTCAAGCCTCATAACTCCCCCAATAGTCCAGGTCCCCCTGATCGGATTCTTCCGCCACGGGAGTGCGCGTGATCATTCGCCGAGTGTTGGTCTTGCTGGTCGCCGCGGCGCTGGTGCTGCCGATCGCCACGGTGCTGCTCATAGCCACCGGCCAGTTGCTCTTGGCCATGCAGGACACGGTTGGCGCGGCGGTGTCTGGGGCGGCTGTCATTGGCCGGCGGCTTGCTCTGGGTCCTGACGCTGGCATGTCTAGTCATTGTGCAGGGCCTGGACCGACTGGGTCCGCCCCCCGGACCGCCCGAGGGGCCGTCGGAATAGCGGCGGGGTGAATCCGAGGACGGCACGATACCGCCTTGATCTGTCGCGACTTAGAATCAGTAGAGCGGCGCGCGGCCCCTGGGTGAATGCTGCCGTCAGCAAGCCGCGCTTTTGCCCGCTCTCCTTCAGGCTGACCATCTCGATGCCAGTCCGTTTTTTCTGCCCTGCATGCCAACAGCTATTGAGTGTCACCAGCCGCAAGATTGGCAGCCAGGTGCGGTGCCCCAAGTGTCAACGGACGATCGTCGTGCCGGCCGCCAGGCGTGCACCGCAGGCAGTGCCGGCCCCCACCCGTCCACAATCGACCACCGGCCAGCCCGCCAGCCACCCGCCGAAGCTCAATCCGGACCGGCCGACCCGCCCGGGCTGTGGCTTTCGGAAATGTCGATTTACGACGATGTTGCCGAGGTGATCGGTGACACACCCGTGCAACCGCCGGGGATCCTACCCGCGGGGGCCCAGTTGGCTTCGAACGATCCGGGCGTCGAGCGGCATTTCGTGTCCGTCTCGCGGCAAGTCTTATACCTCCAAGCCGTGATTATCCTGATGGTCAGCCTGGGAGCGCTGGCGGCCGGATATTATCTCGGGCGCGGAGCCCGGTCGCAGGGAAGCGCCAGTGCGCCGGCTGGCCTGGTCACGATCCAGGGCCAGGTGTCCTATCTGGCGGGTTCGAGTCAAACGCTCCCCGACGGCCAGGCCGTGGTCATCGTATTCCCGCAGGGAGTCGTACCGGCCGACAGGATTCCGATTGCCGGCCTGCGCCCCGACGATCCATTGCCAGCTCGAGGATCAAGGTCGCCCTGCGAGCCGTCGAAGCCAGCGACGGGATCTACCGCCGCGCCGACGAGCAGGGCCGGTTCGAGTTTCAACTCCGCCCCGGCGCCGTACGCCATCCTGGTCATCTCGAAGCACGTTCAACGTGCGGCGGGCAGCCCGGCCAGTCCGGAGGATCTCACTCTGCTCGGCGGCTACTTTCAATCGGCGCCCGATCTGATCGGACCCTATCGCTACGAGTATTCGGAGCGCCGGCTGCCCGACGAGGCCCCGCTGAACATTACCTGGAGCCCCTGAGCGGCGTTCACGGGTCTTTGCGGAACTCCGAACGGTAGACCGGCAGCGCGTGCAGCCTCATGCGGCGCTCGAAATGCGTGCGGTAGTCCAGTTCGTGGGCGGCCGGCCGTTCCGGCACCGGCAGCGGACCGACCAGCCGGGTGGATTCGGCAATCAGGTCCAGCGTCGAGCGGAAATACTCCTCGACGTCGGTCCAGAAATGCAGCCTGCCGGACGGCTTGAGTGTTCGTTCCAGGTCGAGCAGAAACGCTTCGTTCATGACGCGTCGTTTTTTGTGCCGCGCTTTCCACCAGGGATCCGGAAAATAGACATGCACCGCGCTGAGCGTTTGTGCGGGGATCAGGGTCCGAAAGATTTCCAGCGCGTCCCCCTGCACGAGCACGGCATTCGGCAGTGCCCGCTTGGCAAGCCGCGCGGCTGCGAAGCGCGCGTACTTGTGCCCGATTTCGATGCCGAGGAAATCGACGTCGGGTTGCTCCGCCGCCGCCGCCGCCAAGAACAGGCCTTTGCCGCTGCCGACTTCGACCTCCAGCGGCGCTTCGCGTCCCAGCAGAGCGGCCGAGTGCCAAGGCGCGGGCAGATCGGCCGGCATCTTGAAGTGCTTGGAAAGATCCAACTCGGGATCGATGCGGCGCAATGCGCGACGGCCCATGGCGGTCCCGGAGTTTGCTGAGGCGGGGCGGTCAGGCGAGCTTGGCCTGGTCAATCAACGCGTCAATGGGGAGGGGAATGCCTTTGATCTGGCCGTCCACGACAATCGAACCGTTCACCACCCCTTGAAACTCGCAAACGATGATCGCCCCCTTACGGACGCGGAGCAGCTTACAAATCACATACAGTCGGTCACCCGGGCGAACCGTGCCGCGGAAGCGGATGGCTTCCATTCCACCAAAACCGACCATCTTGGCGCCCCCCAGCAGGTCGTAGCGCTGGGTAAAGTAGCTGCACATCTGGGCGGCGGCCTCGCACATCACCACGCCCGGCATCAGCGCCAAACCGGGAAAGTGACCCCGCACCCAAAACTCGTGGTGCGTTAGATCCTTGTAGCCGACGCAAATATTCTCGACCGAGTCCTCGTAGATGATGGCCGTCAGTTGCTCCATCTCGAAGCGCTGCGGGTTGTAACGTCGGATCTCCTCAATGTCCGCAACCACCTGGTTCGGGTCGATTTTCGACAAATCGAGAAGAAGGTCTTTACTAGGCACGCCAATCGCTCTTTTGCTAAATGGACTCACTCGGGGCGACATGCAGGCAATCGCGCAAAAACCTGCGACCCGCAGGGGGAAGCCGCGGACGCAGGTCCGTTCATGCGAATTGCCGGATACCGGGGGCGAAAAATCGGGCATTACGCCTCGCCGCCGGCCCGGCCAAGCATGGGCCGGTCCAGGGACGTTTAGGTCCGAATGTCCTTGCGCTTCAGCCGGCGGGCCTTGCTGTTTGCCGGACGCTTGCCATGATTGGCTTTCTTCAATACACGATGCGGCTTAGCCATGAATGCTCCTTGGCGGAATCATTAATCTTGCAGTTTTCGTAAGCCCCTAAACTACCATCTGGTCCGCTCGCTGTGAAGCTGGTTACCGGCGGTTCGTTTGCTCGACCAGGTTTTGCAACAGCGCGGCTGCCGCGCCCGAGTCGATCGCGATGGCTGCAAGCTGAGCAGCCTCCAAGGGATTCGCCGCTCGGCTGGCGGTCAACAGCGCCGCCGCGGCATTGAGCACGACAATTTCGCGTGGGGGGCCCAACTGGCCCGCGAGAATTTTGCGAATCAGAGCCGCGCTTTCCTGGGGGCCGCTGACCCGCAGGGATTCTAACGTCGATCGGGGCAAGCCGAACATTTCCGGCGTCCAACGAAACTCACGAGTCGAGCTGCCAGTCACCTCGGTCACCAGGGTCTCGCCGGCGAGCGTCACCTCGTCCAGTCCGTCTTCTCCATGCACGACCAGGGCGCGCCGGGCGCCCAGCCTTGCCAGGGCCTGGGCCAGCAGAGGGCGCAGCTCGGCTTTTCCGACACCGAGCAACTGATATTCGGCCTGGGCCGGATTCGAAAGGGGACCCAGCAGGTTGAAAATGGTGGGCACACCGAGTCGCTTGCGGACCGGAGCCACCTGGCTCATGGCCTTATGCAGCAGGGGCGCAAAACAAAAGCAGATCCCCAAGTCGTCGAGGCATCGCTCGACCTGAGCCACTTCCACTTCGATGTTCACGCCCAGCGCGGCCAGCACGTCGGCCGAGCCGCTGCGGCTGGTAATGGCCCGATTGCCGTGCTTGGCCACCGGCACGCCGGCGGCCGCCGCGACCAACGCCGCGGCCGTGCTGATATTGAAGGTGCCCGAACCGTCCCCTCCGGTTCCGCAGGTATCCAGTACCCCGACACGTCGGGTCCGAATCGGCGTCATGTGTTTGCGCAGGGCCGCGGCCGCGCCGGCCACTTCGGCCACGGTCTCGCCCTTGGCTCGCAAGGAGGTCAGCAAAAGTGCGATCTGGGCATCGCTGGCGCGGCCCTGCATGACCAGGTCGACGGTGGTCGACATCTCTTCGAACGTCAGGTCTTCACCGGCCGCCAGGCGGCCCAAAATGGCATGGATCACGGGGATTAGGCGTCTTTCGTCTACGGCCAGTTCGAGCGGACGCTTGCCTGCCTTGGATCATCCAGGGTTTTTGGTCCAACGGCAAGAGTGGCGGTGGCCGGACATCTGGATTTGCGAGGCGAGTCGATGGCGCCTGGCCCGGGTTGCAATCCGCGCGCCCCGGCAGCGTCGGACCTTGTTTCTGGTAACCGCCCCCCCTAAAATCCGGCGCGCAGGACACCGGGCGGCCCGCCCGGCTGGTCTTCGCATTTCAAGGGATCGTTGGCAGCACGTATCGCTTGCATTTTGTCCCAGCACGATCTTGTTTGAGCATGGATGAATGATAACCAAGAAGGTCATATTGGATGTTGACCCGGGCATCGACGATGCCATCGCCCTGACCATGGCGCTGTTCGACCCGCAGCTGGAGGTGGTGGCTGTCACCGCCACCGGGGGCAATGTGCCTCCCGATCAGGCCACCCGCAACGTCCAGGCGATTATCGAACAGCTCGACCCGCCGCGTTGGCCCAGGATCGGCCTGGCCTCGATGCCGGATGACGGGCTGCCGGCCAATCGCACCGATATCTTCGGCGGCGATGGCTTGGGAAACAGCAATTTCACGGTGGCCGAACTGCATCATCGCCATCCGGCCGAAAAGGTGTTGTGCGACGAAGTCCACGCCGCTCCCGAAGAAATCACGATCATCGCGCTCGGCCCGCTCACCAATATCTGCCGCGCCTTCCAGCGCGATCCCAAATTGCAATCGTCGATCGGGCAAATCGTGATCCAGGGGGGTGCGTTCGGCGGACTGGGAGACATCACGCCGGCGGCCGAGTTCAACATTTATTCCGATCCTGTCGCGGCCCGCATGGTCTTCCGTTCCCCCACCACCAAGACGCTCGTGCCGCTGGACGTGACCCGGCAGGTCGTGTTCACCTACGATCTGCTCGACCAATTGCCCGACGACACGAGCCGTGCCGGGCGCTTCTTGCGCAAACTGCTGCCATTTCTGTTCCGCTCGCACCGTCAGGCGCTGGGGGTCGAAGGCATCCAACTGCATGACGTGGTGGCCCTGGTGGCCGCCCTGCACCCGGAGTTATTCGAAATCGAGATGACGGCCGGCGACGTGGAAACCAGGGGCGAACTGACCCTGGGCGCCACGGTGTTCGACCGCCGGCGACGCGCCGAGTGGCGACCCAATTTAGCCCTGGCGACCGGCATCGATACGGCCGGGGTGGCCGATTGCATTCTGCGCGGGCTGAGTGCGGCCGGCGCCGCCTCGAAGGACGCCTGACGGTGGGGGCGCTTCGTTTCCCGGGGCAGCGATTAGTCTTTCTTGGTGCGCGTGCTGGGCGCCGTGCCGACCCGGACCGGAATCGTGACCATCTTGCGGTCGCGAAACACGACCAGCGACACCTCTTTGCCAGGCTCGGTCATGCCGACCAGATTGATCAGATGGCTGTCGTTGTCCACCCGCACGCCATCGTATTGCAACACGATGTCGTCCATGCGTAGCTTCGCGGATTCGGCGGGCGAACCCGCCTTGACGTTGGTGATGTGCGCCGCGCGGACGGCGCAGTCCGACGCTCGTGGCTTTGGCCGGTCCGAAATTGGCATCCAGGCCCACGCCCAGGTAGGCGCGGATCACCGTTCCGCGTTCCACGAGTTGTCGAGCGACGACTTTCACCATGTTGATCGGAATGGTGAAGCCGATGCCTTCGTTGCCGCCGGAACTGCTGGCGATCGCGGTGTTCATGCCGATGACCTCACCGCGCAGATTCAACAGCGGACCACCGCTGTTGCCGGGATTGATCGCCGCGTCGGTCTGCATGAAGTCCTGGAAAT
Organism: uncultured Planctomycetaceae bacterium; assembly: GCA_963793635.1. Taxonomy (GTDB): domain Bacteria; phylum Planctomycetota; class Planctomycetia; order Pirellulales; family PALSA-1355; genus CAWCAX01. The sequence continues at coordinate 361,979 of CAWCAX010000002.1, read as the reverse complement.
GCACCTCGTCTCCCAATTCCAGGTCGCGGCGTCCCTTGGCGCTGATGATGCCGAAGGTCACCGAATGGCTCAAGCCGAACGGGCTTCCGACGGCCAGCACGAAGTCGCCGATTTCGGTCTCGTCGCTATTGCCCAAGCGAGCCACCAGCAGCGACGGAGCATTGATCGACATGACGGCAATATCGGTGTCCGGATCGGTCCAGACCTTGAGCGGATTGATCTGCCGTCCGTCGGCCAAGCGGATCTTGATGTCGCGCAGCGCGGCCTGTTTGATGACGTGGCGGTTGGTGATCACGTATTGATTGCGGCCCAGCGCAATGATGAACCCGGAACCGGCTTCTTCGATCTGGCTGCGGCGGCCGTACTTCAAGCTGGTCTGGTCGGTCTTTTCCGCTTCGATGTGCACCACGGTCGGGCTGACCAGCTTGACCACTTTTTTCAGGACGTTGCTCTGTTTTTCGAGTCCGGCCACTTCGTGAACCAGGGCTTCGAACTGGCTTTCGCGGGTGGCTGCCGTGGCTTCGTCCTCGGCCTCCTCCTCTTCTGCCAAGGCGGACGGGCCGGCGCCGACGACGCAGACCAGCAAACCCAACCACAAGCCCCACACCCACAGCATTTCCAGCCGGCGACCGAGGCGTGGCCTGGGTGGAAGTAAATCGGTCGAACGAGCCGACGGCGTCAGCGGCAACTGCCGCGGCTGCAGATTGCGACTCCGGGAATGGGCGATCCATCATCATCCGACAACTCCTGGAAACGACACAAGCTTGAGAGCCGACCCTTAAAGCTCACGATAAAGCCGGGACGCCCGGTTGGCAACAGCCTCCAGGCCAAAGGACTTCGATTGCGGCGCACTCGAAATGCAAAATGCACCGGCGAAACCCGGGGTTCTCGATCAGAACCCGCTCGGGAATCGCCCGTGCATTTTGCCGCCGGCAATCGGTCGATTCCGATGGTCGGTTAAACGTCGATTTCGATGTCGTTGAGCGAAACTTCGCCATCGCCGCCATTGTCGAGCAGCCGGCCCCAATCCGAATCCCCGCTGCCATGCCCCCCGTGCCGCTCCGCCTCGCGCTGGCACTCGATGCACAGCGTGGCGTAGGGCAGGGCATTGAGCCGGGCCATTGGGATCGTGACACTACAGCCCTCGCAGACACCGAACTGCCCCTGGCGCATCCGCTCCAGGGCATTTTCGATGCTGGCCAGTTCGCGGCTTTCGACTTCCGCCAACTGGGAACTGATTTCGTCTTGAGCCGAATCCAAGGCGGCATCCACGACGTCGCCCGCGGTCTGAGCCCGCAGCTCTTTTAGCAGGCTCAGGTCGCCCGCCAAGGCCGTACGCAGCGCGTCGCGGCGCTTGATCAAGATCTGGCGCATGCTCAGGATTGCATCTTTGCGTGCCATTTACGCTACCTCGCTGTCCGATTGTGGCTGTGCGGGAAAAAACCGCTTCAGACCGAATCGAACCTAAACAGAACGTGATTGAAGGATCGTTACCGCCGCAACCGCTCTGGTGCTGCCAAATTGCAGCCAAACTATAGTACGCACTTGGTCCCGCAAGGGTCGCGAGAGGTGAAGATTTTACGAGCCCTGCCGCGGGCTGCTCGCGGTATGCCGCAAATGCTTCAGCTGTAAGCAATTAACCTTTGAGCCAATTATCACCCTGCCATGTTCCGGCCCGGTCGGCGACTTTTTTCGCTAGCACCCGGCTGGACACTTACCGCCTGTCCATTTCCGACGTCGGGCCAGTCTTCGTGGTTCCAACTTCGTTATCGGATAATCGTCAAAATCGACACAGATATGCAGCTCTTTTTCCAAATCGACCGAATCCGCGTCAGATTCCCCCCGTCAGGCGCGTTTCGGCCGCTCCCGGGGACTTTGACACCCGGTAAGACCTAACGTACATCTCCTCAGGGTTTTCCGGCGACGGCGCCTCCCCGCTGCTGCGCACGTGCTGTCGGCTTCCCGCATCCAAGGTGAGAAACACGCATGGTCGGTTTAGCAAATGCAACGTCTGTGCTCGGAGTTCCCAGCAGCGAACTGAGCCTGCGAATTCGTGGCAGTTCGCGCTCCGGCCAGACCGTGAAACTAGTCAGCAACAAATGCACGATTGGCTCAGGCCCCGAATGCACATTGCGGCTGCGGGCTCGAGGTGTCCGTCCGCTGCACTGCTTGATCCTGCGCGGCAACCATGGCATGGTGGCTCGTTCGTGGTCCAGCGATACACGGCTCAATGGACGGTCCTTCGAGGATGCGCGCCTGGTCCCCGGCGATCGACTGAGCTTCGGTCCGATCGAAGTCGAGGTCGTCGACGGCGGCCGCGAATCCTCTCGCCGGTCTGACCGGGCGTTGCGTACAGAACAGGGACCTGGCCAACCGCAAAATCGGCCGCGGTCGCAAATGCGCCACCGGGCGAAACGCCTGATCGCAGAAGTGCGTAAATTGCGTCAGCGGCTTTCGCAAGTGCTGGCGGCCTCCGCACGCACCAATCAAGCCGAGGACGCGCTTCGCACGCAACTCGCGGCCCTGGAAACGGAACGGCAAATTCAGGCTGCCGCCCACGCCCGCTGGTCGGCGGAGCGGGAAGATTCTCTCGCCGACTTTCAGCGGCGCAAGGCCGAACTGGCCGAACTGCTGGCGGACCTCGATACCCAGCGGCAATCGCTCGCCGCTCACCAGGAGCACATCGAACGGCAAAACGTCGATTTCACGCACCAGGCAAATCAGTGGCAATCGGCGCGCGAGGCAGACGAACTGGCGCTGCGCGAGCAACAGGCTCGTTGCCGGGAACTCGCGGACGAATTGGCCCAGCGCGAGAGGGCGCTGGCAGACGCTCTGGCCCAATTGGCAGCCGATCGTGACTATTGCGAAGCGGCCAATCGGGCAACCGCCGCAGACCTCGCAGAGCGACAGTCGCGACTGGCCGAGCGCGAGACTGAGTTGGCCGGCCAACTGGCTGAAATCGACGCCCAGCGCGAATCGGACGAGGCCGAACGCCGTCGCGCCCTGAGCGAATTGGAAGCCCGGCAGTCGGAACTGGACCGCTTCGCCCGCGAACTCGACGAGCGCAGCCAGGCCGCCGAGCGACTCGAAAATCACTCCAGCGATCGCCGGGCGGAGCTGTCGCAGGCACAAGAACAGCTTGCTCAAGAACGCCGAGAGCTCGCGGCAAGCCAGGCCGAACTCGACGACCGCTGGCAGGATATCCGGCGGCTCGAACAGCACCTCGATGCCCAAAACAGCGAACATCAGCAGGCGCTGGCCGATCTGAACGCCGGACGCGCCGAACTCGCGCGGGCACAGGCGGACCTTCAGAGTGGGAATCTGCAGTTGGCCAGCTGCGAAGCCGAACTTGCGCAGGCCCAAGCAGATCACCAGGCTGCGGATCTGCAACTGGCCAGCCGTGAGGCCGAACTCGTGCGGGCACAGGCGGACCTTCAGAGTGGGAATCTGCAACTGGCCAGCCGCGAAGCCGAACTCGCGCAGGCCCAAGCAGATCACCAGGCTGCGGATCTGCAACTGGCCAGCCGTGAGGCCGAACTCGCGCGGCGCAGGCGGACCTTCAGGCTGGGGATCTGCAACTGGCCAGCCGCGAAGCCGAACTCGCGCAGGCACAAGCAGATCATCAAGCTGTGGATCTGCAACTGGCCAGCCGCGAAGCCGAACTCGTGCGGGCACAGGCAGATCACCAGGCTGCGGAACAGCAACTGGCCAGCCGCGAAGCCGAACTCGCGCAGGCACAAGCAGATCATCAAGCTGTGGATCTGCAACTGGCCAGCCGTGAGGCCGAACTCGTGCGGGCGCAGGCGGATCACCAGGCTGCGGAACAGCAACTGGCCAGCCGCGAAGCCGAACTCGCGCAGGCACAAGCAGATCATCAAGCTGTGGATCTGCAACTGGCCAGCCGTGAGGCCGAACTCGTGCGGGCGCAGGCGGATCACCAGGCTGCGGAACAGCAACTGGCCAGCCGCGAAGCCGAACTCGCGCAGGCACAAGCAGATCATCAAGCTGTGGATCTGCAACTGGCCAGCCGTGAGGCCGAACTCGTGCGGGCACAGGCAGATCACCAGGCTGCGGAACAGCAACTGGCCAGCCGCGAAGCCGAACTCGCGCAGGCACAAGCAGATCACCAGGCCGTGGATCTGCAACTGGCCAGCCGTGAGGCCGAACTCGTGCGGGCACAGGCAGATCACCAGGCTGCGGAACAGCAACTGGCCAGCCGCGAAGCCGAACTCGCGCAGGCACAAGCAGATCACCAGGCCGTGGATCTGCAACTGGCCAGCCGTGAGGCCGAACTCGTGCGGGCACAGGCAGATCACCAGGCTGCGGCACAGCAACTGGCGGACCGCGAAACCGAACTCGAAGCCCGGCTCGCCCAACTCGATGCGCGTCAGGCCCAACTGGATGTTCAGCAAGCTGCGTTGGCGGCCGCCCAAACGTCCGTCGACGAACTGCGCGATGTACTGGAAGCGCGGGAAGCTCAAAGCCACTCGATCGCGAGCCAACTGGAAGCCGAGCGATTGGAACTCCAGTCCGCACGCGACGAATTGACCGCCGCCAGGCAGCAGTGGGAATCAGCCCGTGAAACTCACGCCCAGGAATTGTCCGATCGCGAGGCCGCCCTGGCCGCACGGCTGGCAGCGATCGAGCGGACCGAAACGTCGACGCAGGACTCGTCCGCGGCAACCGCGGCGCAGGCGGCGGCTCTCGATGCGCAGCGGGCCGAAATCGACACCGAGCGCAGCCGGCTTGCGGACGAACGTCGAAGGTGGGAAATCGACTGCGCCGCGGAGCACGACCGACAGCTCGAAATGACGAACCGACTTTCCGCCGAGCGGCACGAGATCGATTCCCAGCGCAACGTGTTCCAACAAGAACAGGAAGCGGCTCGGCTGGCCTGGCAACAGCAATCGGACTCGCTGGCCGAGCGGGCCCGCCAACTCGACGAACGAGCACACCGCACGGCAGATGAGGCGGCAGACTGGCAGCGGCAACACGACGCGGCCCAGGCCGACTGGAATCAGCAAGCGGCAAAATTGGCCGACCGGCAAACGGCCCTGGAAGCAGCCCAGCGCGAGCTTGTTGAGCAGCGAGATGCGTTCGCCGCCGCCCGAGACGCGGCGACGCCCGGGCAGGAGTCCGCGAGGCAGCCATCGCAGATCGAAACTCAACTACCCGCGGACTTGGAAACTCTTCAATCCGAGCTGGCGGTTCGCCAGGCCGAATTGGATCAAGCTCGCACCGTCTTGACCGCCGAGCGCCAAGCCTGGAACGCATCGCGGGCCACGGCCGAAGAAGAGCTCAACGCCCGGCTCGAAAAGCTTCAACAGCGGGCGAGCCAAATCGACGCCGACCAAGAGCGTCTGCTTACCGAACGGCAGGCGCTGAGAGGCCGATCGCGCGAGCGTCGCGACTGCGCGGCCAAGAATTGCGCGAAGAACTGCGTCGTGACCGAGCCCAGTTGGTTGCCGACCAGGAAACGTTCCTGGAAGAACACGCCGCCTTTGTGGCCGAGCGTGAAGCGTTCCTGTCGCGTCAGGCCGCGCCGGCCACCGATTTCGCCGGGCCGGCAGAGGCTGTTCCACTGGACGATCGCTCTTCGATTCATCAGCCCGGCGCCGAGCTAGCGGCCAACCCAACCCAGCCGGACGAGGCCGTCGACGAGTCGTCCTCCGACCAAGGGGGGGATGTGTTCGCTCGGTTGCGAACGATGTCGCTGCTCAAGGATCCGGACGCGGAAGCCGAACCACCCAGGCCGGCCGAGCCGGCGCCGGAGCCCGAGACAACCCCCGATCGGGGAACGGGCCGCACCGCGCCGGCGGCGCAGCCGCCGGCGGACGAGGAGGAGTCGATCGAAGCCTATATGGCTCGGCTGTTGAATCGGATGCGGGGAGGCTCGGACGACGACGCCCCGCCGGCCGCGGCGCGTCCGGCGCGTCCCGCACCGGCGCCTGCGCCGATTGTCGAAGCACCCGTCGCGGAAGCGAGCCCCAACGATCAAGAGCCGGCGGCCCAGTCGATGAGCGACTCGTCGGTTCCGGCGGAGCCCATCAACATGGTTCCGCGTGGCGCCGCGGCTCCGGCCTGCGATATGGCGGCCATGCGTGCCCTGGCGAACATGAGCGTCCATTCGGCGCTCAGCACGCATCGCAAGAACCACCGGCGTCGCATGGCAGGGGGCAAGTTGGCTCTGACCGGTGTGGCAGCCGCTTGCAGCTGCGTGCTGACCTATTGGGCCCTCGAAGGGGACGATGTGATCTGGTATGCAGCCGCGACGGGTTGGATTCTGACGGTATCCTGCGGTGCGCACGCGGTGCGGCTGTCGGGACAGTTGCTCCGCGAGAAAAAGTCCGCGTCGCTGCGGGCGAAGAACGACGAAGCCAAAAACGGCTAATATCCGCGCGCGGCGCAAATGTCGGCGAAATTGCGCAAGTGATAGTCGATGGCAGCGTAGTCGAGCACCTTGCATAGTCCGCGCAGCGCCACGCCCATGCCGTCGGGACCGCTGGCGCCGCCGAATTGTCCGCCCGCCTTCAGATGGGGTTCCAGATCGAGAAACACGCCGGGAATGCCCCGACGCTTCAGTTTCTGCTCGAGCTTCGGCAGCACGGTGCGGAAGTCTTTGAGGATCGTCTCGTGGGCACTTTCGCCCAGATCTGCCGGCACGAAGTGCTTGAGTTGATCTTCCTCGACGTGCGTGCCGCGTTCGACCGGCGCGGGATGGCGATAATCCTTGATGTGCATCCAGCCGATTCCCGGCTTCATGGCCTGATACTGCTCGAACACTTCTTGCGGCGTGAAACCTTGTGCAATGATGTTTCCGGCGTCGAAAACCAGCATCATGGCCGGCTCGTTTACCTGCCGGTGGATCTCGGCCAGCAGTTGGCCCGTATGGCCCACAAGATTGGCCTCGATCTCGACACCGAACGTCAAGTCGGAGCGTAAGCAAGTTTCGGCGATCTGTCCCAGTTGATCGACCACTTGCGGCAAGAACTGGCGCGGATCGCTGCCGCGGGTGGATAAAAGGAAAATCCGCGAATCAGCTTGGTCTCGAACGCATGGGCCAGATCGCAGGCCTTCTTGACGTCCTTCTCGAGATACTTCTTGAACGGCACATACGCGTTCTTGGTGCCGTCGTCGATGTCCTGCAGCTTGACTTTGCCGATCGGAGACCCGATCGAAGTCACGTTCAGCCCGTACTCGTCCTCCAGATGGCGGATTTGCGTGATTTCCCCGCGCGAGAGTTTCATCACGTTTTTGACGCCGCCGCCGACATCGATGAATCGCAAGCTGTAATATTGCAGTCCGATCGCGGCAAACGCGGCGAACTGTTCGACGGCGGTCTTGTTGTGCGTCGCCTCGTCGGCAAAGCCGCTCAATACCACCTGTGGATTTTCAGACATGCACACGCTCCGCGCTATTTGGAAAAGCGGCATTGTCCTGTTGCTGCCGCCTCGTGGCAAGAGGCCGCGCCGCCTTGCAACCCGCGCCGCGGCTAGCGGGCCGGCCAAAAATAGGCCGGATCCTTGAAAAAATCAACTGAAACCTCTCCGCAAGGTTGGCTTGGCAAGGCACGTTCAATTAAGTTAGTCGGCATGAATCCTCCCGGCAAAAATCACAGCGCACATCCCGCTGCCGGCCACACCTTGCACGCCGGCATGGTCGGACTGGGCATGATCTTCGACGAAACGTATCGGTCGTTCTTCGAAGCCGTGTGCCGCCGGCCGCTGTTCGATCCGGAGTTCGGTGTTTGCCAGGTCGAACTGTCCGCCGTCGCCAGCCGCACCGGCAGCCGGGCCGATGCTTATCGCCAGCGGGCCGCCGGCCGCATCGGAGCCTTTCAGAGCTTTGTCGAGCCGCACAGTGTCGAACAGCTTTTGGCCGCGACCGTCGATTTCGCCTGCGTGGCCACGCCCGACAATCGGCACTTCGAAGCCGCGCGCGCGGTCCTGGCGGCCGGCAAGCACCTGCTTGTCGAGAAACCGGCCGTCTTGTCGCTGGCCGAGCTCGACGAGTTGGTGCGTCTGGCGCGCGACAAGCAAGTCCTGGCCAAGGTGGTCTATCACAAGCTGCTCGATCCCGACCACAAGAAGCTGCGCACCTTGGTCGTCGATGGCGAGCTGGCGCACGTCAACAACGGCTACTGTTCGCTGCTGGAGCCCAAGAGCATTTCCGGCGGACAATTCGCCGAGTGGATCCGCGGCCGCAATCCGGGCACCTACGTGGCCGTGCATTACATCAAACTGATCGATTTTACGTTCGGCGGCCGACTCAAGAGCGTCCAGTGCACGGGCCAGCGCGGCATTGTCGGCCCGACCGACGGCAACACCTGGGACAGCGTGCAACTGCGGCTGGTATATCAGTTCGGCGACCGGCGCGAAGCGGCCTTCGACATCCACACCAGTTGGGTCACGCCCGACAATTTTCCGGGGTACGTCGAGCAGGAAGTGCAATTTCGTTTCGACAACGGCGTATGGAACGGACACAGCCGCCGGCGCGGAGTCGAATGCACGATCGAAGGCCGCACGCCGCTAGCGCGAAAAATCTCGCTCAACAACCACTACAACGGCTCGTTTCTGGAACCCTGGAATGAGCGCAGCCAGCGGGGCTACGGAATCGAAGCCATCGGCCATTTTGCCGAGGAGGTGGCCGCGGTCGAATTCGGCGGACCGCCCGGCGAGCGCCCCAAACGGCTGGCAGCCGCCACGGCCCTGGCTTATAACGATCTGTCGGCCGACCGGCAGACGGTCGCCGCGGTCCAGGCCATGGAAGCGATCCTGGCAAAACATGCGGCCGGCACGCCCAATTGCCTGGTCGAGATCAACGGCGACGCCGGCGGTTTGGTCCTCCAATCGCCCGGCGCCAGCGTGCCCGAGGTACTCTATGCTCCACGGGTGTGAACCACCCGGGATTCCTTTTGTCCACAGTCAGACGCCGTAACGACGGCGACCATTACCTATGCAACGCCATTCCGCAACCGATCAGCCGGCGCCGATCCAGCATCCGGGCGAGTCGATTTCGAATGATCTGCGGCGCCGAGCCGCGCTTGTCGAGCCGCTGGCGCTGCGGACATTTACGCCCAGCCTGGCGGTGATCGCCCGCAGCGCGGGCAGCTATCATTGGACGCCCGAGGGCCGAAAACTGGCCGATTTCACATCCGGAGTGCTGGTGGCCAATTTAGGTCACAACCCGGCTCGCTGGTGGCGGCGCGTGCTCGACTATATGGGACTGCCCGCCAGCGTTGGCGGCGATGGGTTCGTTTCCGCCGCACCGCTCACGGCGTATAACGCGGTCACGGAGCTGGAAGTCAAGGCGTCGGAGCGGCTCTTGGCCTCGATGCAACGCCAGCCCGGCGGCGCGCGGATGCAGCAAGTGCTATGGGCCGCCAGCGGCAGCGAAGCCATTCAGAAAGCCCTCTGGGCCGCGCTCGATCGCCGGCCGGGCAGCACGATGATCCTGGCCACGCGGCATGGCTTTCACGGCAAGAAAGGTCTGTCCGGCGCCGTCACCGGCAGCGAGACCGATCCCGAGCGCGACCCGCGCGTCCGCTTTCTGCAGCTTCCCCAAGGATGAGTGCGCAAGCGTCGGGCGGCGCCGCCAACCGCTCGATCTTTCCCCGTACGAAGCGGAGTTGGCGCAAGTCTGGTCCGAACTCGGCGAGCGGATTTGTGCCCTGGTGACCGAGCCCTACCTGGGCGGCGGCGGCTCCTACCATCCGCAGAAAGAATATTTGCAGCGGCTCGAGCGATTTTGCCGACGAGCACGACATCGTGCTGATTCTGGACGAAGTGCAGGCCAACTTCGGCCGTACCGGCCAGATGTACGCCTTTACCCACTATGGCATCGAGCCCGACATCGTGGTGCTGGGCAAAGGCTTGGGCAACGGCGTGCCGGTCGATGCCGCGGTCGGCCGGGCCGACCTGTTCGCCGCCATGCACTACGGCGAAGGCTCCGACACCTGGAGCGCCGCCCCGCTTTGCGTGCGCGGCCGTGCTGGCCACGCTCGACGAGTTCGAGTCGACCGACGTGCTCGATCATGCCCGGCGGCTGGCCGATGTGCTCGAAGCCGGCCTGACTCGGCTGGCCGAACTGGATCTGGTCTCACACGTTCGCGGCGAGGGGGTCGTGTGGGGCGTCGAGTGCGCGGCGATCGGCAAGCACTCGGCCGGCGAGGTCGCCAACGCCTGCGTGGCGGCCTGCTATCGTGGCGATTCCCAAGGGCGGGCAATCCATCTGCTGGGTGCGCTGGCCGGCAAGGTGCTGCGCGTCAGTCCGCCGCTGGTCATGCCGCTCGACGAGGCCCAAGAGTATCTTGGAGCCATGTACGACATCTTCCGCGGCGTGCAAGCCGAATTACTGAAGAGTTGACGCATGATCGATCCCGCGGAGCTGATGCGGTTGGCCATCGCCAAGGCCCGGCAGGGAATCGCCGCCGGCCAATCGCCGTTCGGCTGCGCGATTGCGCTGGGCGATCGCATTCTGGCGGTCGCCCACAACGTGGTGCTCGCGACGACCGACATCACGGCCCACGCGGAAATAACCGCTCTGCGCGAGGCCTGTCGGACCACGGGCCAGTTGCACCTCTCGGGCGCGGTCGTGGCGACGACTTGCGAACCGTGTCCGATGTGCATGGCCGGCTTGCACTGGGCCCGCGTCGAGACGGTGTATTACGGAGCGGTGATTGCCGACGCCACGGGCGCAGGATTCAACGAGTTCCACGTCCCGGCCGCGGAACTGGTGCGGATCGGCTGCAGCCCGGTGCGGGTCGTGCCGGGGCTGTTAGCCGCGGAGTGCCGCGAATTGTTCGACGAATTTGTGCGGGATCCCAAGCACCGAACGTATTGAAAAAATCATCTGCGTAATCTGTGGACCCATCATTTTCCGTGCTGCGCCTCGTGCCGCGCCGTGACCCGGGTGGTGATGCCGCCACGCGGCGTGAAGGCGGCCACGAGCGTCATCTGGCGCGGATGGACCGCGGCCACCAGATCGTCCAGAATCCGATTGGTGACGTGCTCGTAAAAAATTCCCTCGTTGCGAAACTGCTGCAAGTACAGCTTCAGGCTTTTTAGCTCGACGCACTTGCGGTCGGGAATGTAAGTAATCGACAGCACGCCGAAATCGGGCTGGCCCGTCTTGGGGCACACCGAAGTGAACTCAGGGCAGACAATTTCAATCGAATAGTCCCTGTCGGGAAATTGATTCTCGAACGTCTCCAGCATTTCGCGAAACTCGCCGCTCATTGCGGGGCTCCTGTTCACAAAACCTTGATTGTGCCATGATGCAGTGGGCCCGGCTAGCGGGGTGCCCGGCATCCGCGCGACTGGCGGATCGTCGTATCAACCTGACGCCATTTTTCTATTCCGACTTGCACGCATGTCTCGCTCCGCCATTATCCTGCTCTCCGGCGGCCTCGACTCGGCCACCACCGCCGCGATCGCCAAGAGCCAAGGTTTCCGGCTTTTTGCGCTCAGCTTCGATTACGGTCAGCGGCACCGGTTCGAGCTCGAAGCCAGCCGCCAGGTCGCCGCGGCATTGGGCATCGAGCGGCACCTGACCATGAAGATCGATCTGGGTCAATTCGGCGGCAGTGCCCTGACTGCCGAAATCGAAGTGCCCAAGGACCGCAGCGATGCGGCCATGCAGGCCGGCATTCCGGTGACGTACGTGCCGGCCCGCAACACCGTGTTTTTGTCGCTGGCCCTGGCCTATGCCGAAGTGACGGGCGCGGCCGACATTTTCATCGGCGTAAACGCCCTCGACTACAGCGGCTACCCCGACTGCCGCCCGGAGTTCATTGCGGCCTTCGAGCGGCTGGCCAACCTGGCGACCAAAGCGGCTGTCGAAGGCCAACTGCAACTTCGCGTTCACGCGCCCCTGATCCAGCTCACCAAGGCGCAGATCATTCGTCGCGGCGTCGAGCTGGGCGTCGACTATTCGCTAACCCACAGCTGCTACGATCCGGTCGCGGCCGGTCGGCCTTGCGGCCACTGCGATGCTTGCCTGCTGCGGCGAAAGGGCTTTGCCGAGGCGGGGCTCGCTGACCCCGTGGTGTACGCGTCATGAGGGTCGCCGAAATTTACCGATCGCTCCAGGGCGAGGGCTTTTTGACCGGCACGTCGAGTGCGTTCGTGCGCACCAGCGGCTGCAATCTGCGCTGCCGGTTTTGCGACACGCCCTTCGCCAGTTGGCAGCCCGAGGGAGACGATCTGAGCGTCGACGAAATTCTGGAGCGGGTCGCTGAAATGGATTGCGAACACGTTGTGCTCACCGGCGGCGAGCCGATGTTGTTTGCCGAACTGATTCCGCTGACCGCGGAGCTGCGCGCGCTGGGGCGGCACATCACGATCGAAACCGCCGGCACGCTCTACTTGCCGATCGAGTGCGATTTGATGTCGATCAGCCCCAAGCTTTCCAACTCGACGCCCCGCGGCGCTGAAATTGATGCCGCGTGGACCCGCCGACATGAAAAGGCCCGTCACGCGCCGCAGGTGGTCCGCCGACTGATCGGGCAATATGAGTACCAACTAAAATTCGTGGTCGACACGCCGGCGGACTGCCGGGAAGTGGAAGACTTTTTGACACTCCTGCCCGAGATCGATCGCCGGCGCGTGCTGTTGATGCCGCAGGGGATCGAAATAGAAGCACTGGATCGCAAGGCCGAGTGGCTGGAAACCTACTGCCGAGAGCACGGGCTGCAATTTTGTCCGCGGCGGCAGATCGAGTGGTTCGGCTTGACCCGCGGGACGTGAGTCGAATTGACTCCGGCAACCGGCAACGCATAAACGACCGGCGCGGGTTTGCGCCCAAAGTTAACCCCGCCAGGGGTTCAATTTAATAGCCGCGGGCATCGCCCGCGGACTGCGGGTCGTCCCGAAGCCGCTGACCCTGCAAGGGTCAAACCAGCCGCGCGGTCAATGCTCGCGGGTCTGCGTCACCCGGCCGCTGGGCAAAGAGCCGCGCCGGTCTGTTCGCGCCGCCGCTCGTGCGCTGCGCGGTTCGACCCCTGCGGGGTCATCGGAACGTAGCTGTTGCCGGCTCGCCGGGGGCGCTGCCCCCGTCTATTGAATTGTGCCCCTGGCGGGGCGGACAGAAATTTAGTTGGCGCACCTGTTGGCGTGCGTCGCGGCGCCGGCAATCATCGCCCGCAGAACGCGATCTAATGGTGCGGATCGAGATAGCAAATCCGCTTGTTGATGTCGGTGTTCACCGAGTGGTAGGCCCGGAACAAATTTCCCGGGTCGAACAGCGTTTCGCGCATGTTCTCCATGTCGTCGTGGCCGATGGCGTTGGTGAAGATCGGCAGCAGATACTCCATGCCGATGCGCGAGGGCTGCATCTGGTCGGGATCGTAGAACGAGGGGTGCATGAATCGGGGATGGATGTGCCCCCAGCGATCCCGAAAACTGTGGCCGTTGAAACTGTCGACGTAAAAGCCCCGCTGCTTGCTCCACTGGAGCGTAGAGACGCAATTATTCTGCCCCTCGAGCAGCATGTCGACCGCCTTGCCGCCTAACTGTGCGGCGTAAAACCGATCGAACAGCAGCGGCCGGCCGCCGCGCTGCGTGTGCCCTAGCTTACGGGTGAAGATCGCTTCCTTGGCCGAATCGTTGCGGCGCGAAGTGCGGAAATAGTCGTCGCCGATGCCGTTGATCAGGATCTGCCGCACCGCTTCCGAGGCGCCGGTCAGCACCAGATTGCCGGCCGGATCGGTCGAACGCTCGGCGGCTCCCAGTTCTTGCCCCGTCTCGTCGACGATCCCTTCGCCGCAAACGATCACCACGTTCTTTTGCAGATCGTAAATCTCTTTCACGCGCTCGATCAGCAGCTGCGGTGTTCAGCGGATGCTCCGGCACGAGCACGATGTCGGGCTGGCCGTAGGCGCTGCCCAGGGCGATATAGCCCGCGTGCCGGCCCATGACCTCGATGATGGCGATCCGGCGATGGCTTTCGGCCGTGGTCCGCACGCGCTGCACGCCGCCGGCCGAGACGAACACCGCCGTGGCGTAGCCGGGCGTCGCGTAGTTGATCATCTGCTGCAAGTCGAACTTGGTCCGCGACGCGCTGCCGCTTGTAGTGATGTCCGTGGGCGTTGTCCGCCGGCTCGCGTTTCCATTCGTCGACTTCGTTCAGATAGTTCAGCCCCAGATCGTTGTCGATCGTCTTGGGCGCCAGCACCGTGGGCAATCGATCGCAGATCGGTTGCAGGCCGTTGAGCGTGCCGTCGCCGCCGATGCAGATCAGCCCTTCGATTTTCAGCTGCGCGAGGCGGTGAGCGATTTCGTCCAAGGCTTTCGTGTCGCCGGGATGCACATAGTCGCGCGAAGCGCCCAGCACCGTGCCCCCCTTGGTCGGGTCGAGTTCCGGAATCGCGCTGAACAGCGGATTCAGGTGGACGTGCGGGACCCGGGGATTGAACAGGCTGTTGAAGCCCTTGATCAGCCCGTAGATCTCGATCCGCAGTTGGTTGGCCCGCATGACGGCGCCGTGAATCGTGGCGTTCAGCGCCGGAGTGTCGCCGCCGGCGGTCAGGATGCCGATGCGTTTCATAAAAAAACTCACACCTCGCTGCGGTTATTCAGAACAGGCGCATGCCGTAGTCGAGCCGCCCGCGCCTACGGAATCTGCCCACAGTTGTACGAAAACTGGGCAGGCCCTGCCATCCGGCCGGGCAGACGCTGCGCGAGCCCGACGCAGTCTGGGCGTGCTCGTGCGGCAGCCGGGCCGAAAGACTGCCAGAGAGTTCGCAGTCGCAGCAAATTCTGCACCGTGCGCCGCCAGACCCACGGTTCGCAGCCGCGAGATCCGAAAGATCTGCCGCCCGGCTTCAGGTGGTTTGCGGCGGCCGATTCAACAGCTCGAACAGCGTGGCCAGATTGACGGGCTTGATCAGATGCTCGTCGAACCCAGCGGCAATGGCATCCAACCGGTCCTGGGCGTCGGCTCGGCCGGTCACGGCCACGAGGTGGACACTTTGGGCCAAGGGACCGGAGCGCAGCCGCCGAGCCACCTCATAACCGTCCATGTCCGGCAGACCGATATCGACGATCGCCACGTCCGGGCGGCAACTCTCGATCAATTCGATCCCCTCCCGGGCATTCCCGGCGACACGCACTTCGTGGCCGCAAAAGGCCATTAGCTCACGCAGCAGTCCGCGCAGATCTTCGCTGTCCTCGATCAACACGATTCGCCGAATTGCCGCGGAAGGGTCGGCCGAAGCGTTCGATGCGTCCGGATTGCCTGGGGACATAAAATGCACTCCGAGATCCCTCCGGCTAGCGCGCGTCCGTGGTGCCGATTCGTGGATGAATGAACGATCCGTCGGAACAATCTTGGCGGCCGCTTCGCGCGGTCCCAGCCCCCGTCGGCAAGGCAATGTGGGCCATTTGCCTGGTGCAGCGTAAAGCACTGCACGATACCTGGGGAAATCCTAGAGTTCGCGCTCGCCAAAGAGAAGGGCCCCTCTTTCGGGCACATCGACACACAGAATCAAACTATTTTGACGAAATGTCAGCTTTTTGTCGGCGATCCGGGAAGGTGCATGAATGCCCGGACTCCAAGGACCGACAGCGGGCTTTGTCTCGACTGCTACGGCGCGCGGCTCGCGGCCGTTGCGGGCGTCGGAGGCAAGACCCCGCTGGGAATGCCTAGAATCTGGCTGTAGACATCCAAGGTCCGCAGCGCCGCGCTCTCGGCCGAAAACGAGCGGCGCACCGCCAGCTTGCCGTTGGCCCCCAGGGCGTGCCGTGCCGTGCCGTCCAATAGCAGTTCGCAGAGCACTTCGGTCAGGTGGCCGACATCCCCCGGCCGCACGAGTCGTCCGGCGGCGGCACCGGCGAGCAATTCGGGAAAGGCCCCGTGGTCGGGCTGAATGACGGGCAGTCCACTGGCCCAGGCTTCGAGCACGAACAGCCCCTTCGGCTCGTGATACACGGTGGGAACCGACAGCAGGTCGAGATCGCGTAGGAACGCCAGCTTCTGCTGCCGATCGACGATGCCGGCGTAGTGAAAGCGTTTCGTCCAGTCCGGCGCGCGCAGTTTGTCGACCTGCTCGTGGAAAAATGCTTCGTCGCGCGGCCCCAGCCAACCCGCGGCATGCAGCCGCACCGTGCTCCAGGCCCGGCCGGGCAGCCAATTGCAAGAACGCGTCGACCAGCAGGTGAAAGCCCTTCTCCGGGCAAATCCGCGCCAGATAACCGATCGTCAGCGGGCGATCCGCCAGGTCGCTCGACGGCGGAGCCGGAAAGTCGGCCAGGTTCAATCCCAACGGCACGACGTGGAACTTCTGTCGATCCAAGCCGAGATAGTCCGCCATGAAGTCGGCGTAGTAGCGACTGAACACGATAAAACCGTCCACCTCGCCGGCCACGCGGCGAATCTCGGCCAACGCCTGCTGCTTGTAGGGCTCGGTAAGCTCCTCAAGGAACAAATCGTCCCCTTGCAGCGTCACGACGACCGGCACCTTGAGGTGCTGCTTGATCTCGTGAACGCAGCCGGCGATCAGGATGTTGCTCAGGTTCACCAGGTCGGGCTGCACGTGCCGCTCGAGCCACTCGACCAGCCGGAAAACTTCCTTGCGCTGATGGCCGTGCTCGCCTTGCAGCACCGAGACCGCCAACTCGCCCAGCTCCTGGGCAGCCACCTTGATGCGGCCCGAGGCCAGACGATTGATGATCCAAGGGCGATCGAGCCAGCGATCGAGAAACCCGGGCAAGTGACGGAACAGCGAATATTTCTGCTGCAAGTAGACGTTGATGCCGCCGAAAAACACCTGGTCGACGCTGACGTCGGGCTCGTCGGTGCGGATCGGGGTGTAGAGCGGCACCAGCGTCACGTCGCAGCCCAAGCGAGTCAGCGCCGCGGCCAGCGTGTTGTCGCGCATGCAACTGCCGCAGAACATGCCGCCGCCCCCCGCGGTGAGATAGGCGATTTTCGGCAGCGACTGGGTCATAGCGAAGCGGCGGAGTGCGGCGCAGCGTGAGTCGAAGCAAGCCGGCCAGAGCCACAATCGACAGTCCGGCCAGGGTCGCCCAGCGCGTAACGCCCGAGGCAAACACGACGCCGGCCTGAAAAATCATGAATGCGAAAAAAGCATGGACAAACCAGCGGAGCCAGGCGGCCCGGCGATCATAGCGCTGCTGTCCGGCCCACCAATATATTACATCGGCGGACCACAACAGTGTGAAGAAGTAGTTGACCCAAATTCCGCCGGTCCAGAGAGCACGTGCGACTTTGGGCCGATAGTGGTTCGTTCGGGAGCCCGCGGCGGGCCCAGGGGTTGCATCCCCTGGGCTTAACCGGAGTGGCTCAACCGCGGCGGATTAACCGGAGCGGCCGCCGATCGGGCGGCTTGCACCGCTTAACTGGCGGCAGGCTTTCTTCGACGCGGCGAATGGCGTCTTCGACGTGGCAGCGGCGGCCGTGCAGGTCGAGCGAGCCGCCGTCGGCGACCCAGGTCTCGATCTTCTTCTGCGCCGAGATTACGGTGCTGTGGCTGCGCCGGCCGAAGTAATGGCCGATCTCGCTCAACGCCGAGCGCGTGTGCTTGCGCGCCAGCCACATGGCCAGCATCCGCGGATAGGTCACCGTCTTGACCTTGCGATTCGATTGCAGGCTCTCGGGCTCCAGGCCAAACACGTCGCAAATCGCCTTTTCGATATCCGACAAGCGGACCGCGCGGCCGCTGGTATGAATCAGGTCGGCCAGCGCCTCTTCGGCCAGCGACAACGTGATCGGCTTGTCCAGGGCCACGCTGGTGGCCTGCAATCGCTTCAGCGCGCCGGCCAACTCGCGGGCTTGTGCCGTCAGGTGCGAGGCGATGAACGCCTGCACCTCCTCGGGCACGCGCAGTTCCAATTGCGCCGCCAATTGCCGCACGATGCCCAAACGCGTCGCATACTCGGGCGGCTCCAATCGGCAAACGGCCGCGCCGGCCAGCCGCGCGCCGATTTCCGGGCCCAGCGCCTTGAGCGCCGAAGGCGAACGATCGGCCGCCAGCACCAGTTGCTTGCCGGCGCCGACGATCGTATCGATCGTGTGCAGCAGTTCCGTCAGCGTGGCCCGCTTGCCGGCGAAAAACTGGATGTCGTCCAGAATCAACAGTTCGACGTTGCGGTACTTGCGGCGGAAGCTGGGCAACCCGGCCCCGTGCAGCGCTTCGAGGAAGTAGCTGGTGAATTGCTCGGCCGAGAGATAAATCGAACTGGCGTGCCGCTGCGACTTCTTGAACGACGACCAGATTCCTTCCAGCAGATGGGTCTTGCCGACGCCATGCGTACCGTAGAAATAAAGGGGCGAGATCGTCCCCTTGCGCTCGACCGCCAACTGCGCGGTGGTAAAAGCCAATCGATTGCTGTCCCCGACCACAAAAGCATCCAGGCTCGCGAAGCGGCGGCGAGAGGCCGGCTCGGCCGCCCGACGGGCTGACTCGGCGGCAGGGGCTGCGACCGCGGTTGCGCGTGACTTGTTTTTCTGTGCCGCCGCGGCCGCATCATCGACGCGAAATTCCAACGACAGCGGCTGGCCAAGCACTTCCAAGCAGGACTGTTCGAGGTCTTTGCGGAAATGGGTCCGCAGCCAATCCTGATGAAACCGGTTCGGCACGCCGACCGTCAGCGTTCCGCCGCGCACCAGCAGTTGCGTGCTGGGGCCGAACCAGACCTCGTAGCGGTCCTTGCCAACCCGGTCGGCCAGCCGCGCACGCAGGGCCGATACGATTTCCCTATCGTCTGAGGTCACTTCCTGGCCGCCCCCTGCGCAATCCCAGCGCCCAATTCTCACCATTGCGATGATTGTTGGATGGTCGCCACCGAACACGGTGCCGACCGGCGCTCCGAGAAATGAACGCTCTAACTTCAACGGTGATTAAAACCGTCCATTGCTTGTGTCACCCGAGATGCCGATTTTACGGCTGCTAGCAAGACTGTCAAACCTCCGATTCTGCGGCCGCCCGGCGAGCCTTCCACGATCGCTGATTGTGCCCCGAATTTCTCGGCAATCAGCCACGCCGCAACGACCAGAAGAGTCGAAAAAAAAATCGGTCACCGGGCCGCGCACGTGGAAAAATTGTTTGCTCGACATGAGTCCGCTCATCGACCGCTAATTCCCCACGCAACCCAACACATTACACTCCAACAAGATGCACCGGCAGCGCAAAGCACCTCGGAAAATCGTCGTTGACAAACGTCGACGGGACTGCTTCGCGCACCGGACACGGCGCGCCAGGACTCGATTCCGCCGCAAAGTTACCCAAATATCCGCAGCATCACGCTCCGGCGATCCCATGCCGTAAACCCGGCGGCCGCGTAGGTGGCGATGGCCGGCGCGTTGGCCGCGTCGACCGCCAACAGCAGCTTTTCAACCCGCGCCCGACGAGCCAGCCATTGGGCCTGTCGCACCGCAGCCATCCCCCATCCGCGCCGGCGAGCTTCGGGCACCAGGCCGACGTACGCCACTTCCCACTGCCTTTGCGGAGCGTGTTCGGCCAACAGCAGGCAGCCCACGTCGCTGCCCGCATGCCGCACGATCAGCCAACGACTTGGGTCGAAACTGCCAGTCGCCCGATAGCCGGCTATCACATCCGCCATTTGGCGAACGCCATTCAGCCGCGGGCAATCCTGCGAGCCCGCATAGGTGCGCTCGATAATCCGGCAAAGCCGGTCCTGCTGCCGTTCGCTGTAAGACTCAAAATCCAGGGCTCCGACCGGCGCATGGTCCGGGAATGCACGCTCCACGCTCGCCATATAGAGCAGATCGGCAAAATGTTCGAAGCCGGCCGCACGCAGCAGGTCGAACTCTTCGCCGAAATCGGTCGTCAGCAGAGCCTGCGCGAGCCGTGTCTGGCGCACGGCGAGCACTTTCAACAGCGCATCGAGCAGTGCGGCCGCCGTTGCCACCGGCTCGCCCGCCCCGATATGCGGAAGTGACATGAACGCCGTTTTGCCCGGCTGTAATTGGGCCCAAATCGCACCGACGACCCGATTTCCACGTCGCGCCCTGAGCAAACCGTCCAGCAGCTCTGGCTTCGTTTCCGCCTGGCCCAGCAGCCTGGCAATCTGTGCATCGCGTTCCGGCCGTGCCAGGTAGACCCAGGCCAGTTCGAGCGCCGTGCGACGCTCGGCGGGCTCGGGCGGGCCAAGTGCGAGCTTAGGGCTGTCGGTTTCCAAAGTTAGACTCGAACGTTCGGTCCGCCAAATCGATACCGCCCAGGGCAATTCCTGGCCCCGAGGGCGGCACAAGGGCCGGATTGGCAACTATAATAAATCTCGACCCCGCAATTCTCCCATATCTCTCAGAATAGAAAACCCCGATGAACTTTCTTCTGAAGCTCTTGGTTGCAGCCACGGCTCTCCTGGCTGCCGGCAGCGCGATCGCTCAGCCGGCACTCGACCGCCTCGAAGAGCGGCTGCGCCGCCAGGTTCAAGCGGCCGGACCGCGGCAAGCGGGCGCGACGCGATCGTCCCAGGCAAGGAACCGGGCTACTTGGGAGTTGTTGCCGACGATCGCGACGATCGTGGCCGGGGTGCCCGGATCATCGAAGTGGTCGCCGGCAGCCCGGCCGCCAAAGCCGGTTTGAAGGTGGGTGATTTGATTACCGCCATCAACGACCAGCAGGTGCGCGACTTGGACGTCGATGACGCAATTGCTCGCACTGCGACCGGCCGGCTCGGTCGTGACATTCGTCGCCAATCGGGACGGGGCCGATCGACAAATCCCCGTGACCCTCGGCCAGCGCCCGCCGGTGGACAAGCGGCGTCTGCCTCAATTCGGCAAACAGCCCGATGAGTTGCCGCCGCCGGCCGGCAATCAACCTGCTCCGGGGGATAACCTCGTGATGCGGCCCGATGGTCCGATGCTCGGTATTCGCACGCTGCCGATCACCGCCCAGTCGCAGCAACAATTCAACTTGTCCACCACGGTCGGTGCGCTGGTCAGTTTTGTGGGCCCAGGATCTCCGGCGGAGAAGGCTGGCCTGCCGCTGGGCGCCGCGATCGTGGCAGTCGATGGTCAGCCGGTCGACAGTCCGCAATCGCTGGCCGACCTGATTCGTCAATCCAAGGCCGGCCAGACCGTCGACCTGACCTGCGTCATTCGTGGCCAGGAGCTGCATAAACGGGTTGTGCTGGCGGCGGCCGCGCGGGCCAGCAAGCTCAAATCCGAGCCAAGCCGGCGACGGAGGATGGGTCGATCGTGTCGCCGCCCGGCTTTGCGCCGGAGCCGTCGCCGTTGGCCCCGGCCGGCCAAGGGCCGAGCCTTGCGCCGCCCCAACCTCTCTCTGCCGATGCCGCACGCATCGAACAGCTCGAGCACCGCGTCGCCGAGTTGGAACAGCGGATCGAAAAGCTCGAATCGCAATCAGCCGATCAGTAAGTCGCTCGCGGCGGCGCACGCGCTTCGCTCGGCGGTACCGCGATCTACGGGCGCTTGATCGCCATTTCGATCTCATAGCGCTGGTTCGGAACGTCGGCACGGAGCACCCGCGCGGGCCGAATCAACAGTTCGCTCTGCGAGCGACCCCAACTCTTGCGCTGGTAGAAAGCCAGTCCGGGATCGTCCACGATGACCCGCTTGAGTTCGAACTCGCCGCTCACGAACGTTACCAGCGAGCGCGGGTCGCCGCTAGTGCCGTGAAAGATGATCCGGTCGAGCTGTTGTTTCTTGTTGAAGTAATAGGTCAGCGAGCCGGCCAGATCGCTCTCGCCCGTGCCGGTCACCAACGGCACGCGATAGCCATGCAAATCGAGTTCCGACAGGCCGGCGGAAACGCGCGGCCAATGTTCGATGATCCACGGGAACGGTAATATCGAATCGCAACACCTCGGCCAAGGTATGCGGGGGGCCGTCCGCCGAAGGGGCAGTCGATCCCGTGGCGGGCGCAGTGCCGCCGCCGCCGCGGCTGTATCGCCGACGTGTTCGCTTGCCGGCCAGACTCGGACGATGCCCGAGACCGGTCCACCCCGCCGACCGTCGTCGAGACGCTGGAAACCGTTTGGGCAGGCGTTGCGGCCGGACCATTCGCGGAATAGTCGGCATAGGACGATGACGAAGAAAACGAGGATTCCGCCGAGGTCGGCGCTGCGATCGGCTGCACCTGCGGGGAGCTGCTCGTGGAAGGATTCGACCCGGTCTGCGAACTGCGAGCGCCGCTTCTGACGGCTCGGAACTTTCCATCGCCTTCGAGGCCTTCTGCCCCAACTCGGTCGACGACAGGTAGGGCAAGCCCACCGAGCCGGCCAGCATCAGGATCAACATCGTATGCCGATTGAGTGACACCGCGATCTCCTTCGCACCAGGCTGCCTTGTGGATTATCATCGGCAGTCGCTCCGCGAGTCGTTCATCGCCGCCGGCCCGAGTCGTCCGCCCGGCATGCGATGCGACGCCAACTTGCGGCTTATACCGAGAGCGCCCGTGCGGCCGGCCCCTGGCCGCCGGGGCAAGCGCAATCGGCAGCGGCGACGCCCGTATAGTCTCAGGAACGACGCACAGCCGACAGAACCGGAGCAACTCAACCGGACCAGGCCGGGCCGAACATCCCCAGCAGAGCCAAAAGATCCAGATGCCGACTCCGAGCCAAAACGGCCACCAAGATGCGCCCGCGCCACCGGCCGACGAAGGCCGAGGCCCCTGTGCCCAAATTCTGTCCGTCGGCGGCCGGCGGGTCCGCCGACGATGCCGCCTGACGATCGTCGGGCTCCAGCGTCAGCGATTCAACCAGCACGGCCGCGCGGTCGCCGGCGGTGCCGTCCCGCATCGGGCGGATCGTCGAGCGAAATCCCGAGCGAGTCGCAGCATGTGCTCCGCCTTCTCCGGCGAGTATTTCCGCCGCAGTTGCTTGAGATAGGAGCGGAAACGCTCGGCCCGGGCAGCCGTGGCCAGGTCGGGCCAGCGGCGCAGCAGATGCCGCGGATTGTGCAGCAAAACCTGCTGGCGGCAACTCGCCGAGATGTCGTCGCGGTCGAGCTCCAGCGCCGTCAGTGCCGGCCAGCACCAGCAACTTGTCGCGCACCAGGAGTTGACGGCGCGATTTGACTGGCGTGCGCCAGATGCAAATAGGTCAGCAGCAATCGATCGAACTGCGGCATAGCGGGAGTTGCGTCGAAAATGCCAATCGTTGTCCCGGCGCGGCACCAAGTATAACATGGCGAGCAGCGCCACACGGACGCCGGCGATGACGCGACGTCCGACAAAACGTCGGATTCGAAATGTCTCACGCTTCACTCAACCTGCGTACTTCTGCCAGCCGGCAACCTGGCCGACTACCAGTGGCTGGTGAGCGGGGAGGCCGACGAATTTCTCGCCAGCATCGCCGGACGAGGCAGACCCGCTGGCGGCGGCCCGGCAACTGCGCGCCAGCCTGCTCCGTCGAGCGCGTGCATCTGGTGCTGGAGCAAGTCCGGCTGCGGGCCCGAGCGCGCAAGAAATTCGCCGCTGCGGATCGATTATTCTTCACGCCGATCGGATTGGAGCAGGCCACCGACTGCTGGACCGCCGCCTATAAGGCGGCTCGCTTTGCCGCCGGAGAGCCAGTTGTCGATTTCTGTTCGGGCATCGGCGGCGATCTGATGGCATTGGCCCGCGCGGGCCCGCCGCTGGGCGTCGACCGCGATCCGATCGCCGCGCTGCTGGCCCAAACCAATTGCCGGCGAATGAGTCGCGGCGGCGGGCCAATCGTCGCCGCTGACCGGCCGATGCCGCGAGGTCGAGACGTGCGAAGTCGACGCGCAACTGCTCGATCCGCAAAGCTTGTGGCACATCGATCCGGATCGACGCATCGGCGGGCCGGCGCACGACCCACGCCGAATTGCACGATCCGCCGGCCGAGGCCATCGATCGCCTGCTCGCGCGCTCGCCTCACGGGGCCGTCAAGCTGGCGCCGGCCGCCGAACTGCCCGAAGCTTGGAGCAAAGCAGCCGAACTGGAGTGGATCAGCTTTGCGCGTGAGTGCCGGCAATTGATCGCCTGGTTCGGCCGGTTGGCAACGGCCGGCGGACAGCGGCGGCAACGCTCATCGACCGCGCCGCGGGGCCCGTTCGCTCGGTGGTCGGCCAGCGCCGGCATCGAGCCGGCCATTGCGGCGCGGGTCGGCCGATTTCTGTTCGAGCCGGACCCGGCCGTTTTGGCCGCCGACCTGGTCGGCGCCCTGGCCGGCGAATTGGGGCTGTCGGCCATTGCGCCGGGCGCGGTTTATCTGACCGCCGACGCGCCGCTGCGCGATCCGGCCGTGGCCGCATTCGAAGTCCTCGACGTGCTGCCGTTCGACGTCAAGCGATTGAAGAAGTTGCTACGCGCGGGAGGGTTTGGCCGGCTGGAGGTCAAGAAGCGCGGCACCGAGCACGATCCGGCGACCGTTGCTCGGCAACTGAAAGTGCCGGGCGAGCACTCGGCCACGCTGCTGATCGCCCGGCTCGGCAAACCGGTCGTGGCGATCGTCGCCCGGCGTCTGGCGATGATAAGTAATTAGTGCCTTCGCTGGCCGCCATCTTTCTGGATAATGCCTGCGTTCACGGCGCTGCGGAGGCTGTTTGAGCACCGGCTTGGCCTGTTGGCTGACGCGGGGCGGCGGAGTGGGCCTGGGTCGGGCTTTCTTTGGCTTGCTGGCGACCACAGTCGGTGTCCGGCAAGAGCTCTTCGGTGAATCGCGTGAGATAGTGCATGCTGCTGGCGGCGCCGCTGAAGCCGATCACGCGACGATCCATGTCCAGTTGCTGCGATACGACCCGGCCGCGCTCGATGTCGAATTTCAGCCAGCCCTTGGTCAGCCGCTGGATCAATTGCGCTTCGATGGCCGGATCGTTCAAGCGGCGCGAGCACTTGCATGTCGACTTCGATCGTCGCCAAACCGTCCGACCACTTTCGCCAGGGTGAACTGTTGCCGCGTGGCGATCTTCCGCGACGCGCCGCCATGCAAAATCACCTCGACGTCGATCGGCACCGACCAGGTGTAACCGACGGGCACCGGTTCGGTCGGCAGCGGCATGGCGATCGGCGAAGAGTTGATGTTCGCCTGCGGCTGCTGCTCCTCGCGCGAGAGCACTTTGCCGCGACGGTCGATCTTGACCACGGTCAGCGGCACTCCCACCGCTTTGGCCACGTCTTCGTAGCCTGGCGGAACTTTCTCATCGGTGCGGCTGTTGTAGCGCACTTCCTGGCGGCCCTGCGACTTCTGCCACATGTCGATGCTTTCCACGGAGTGGACGAACGTGAACTGTCCCTCGGCGGAAACCTTCGTTGATCTTCCAGGCCTTGACGGAAGTCGATCGCGTTTCGGCGGTCTGGTTCGTGCCTTGAATGGTGGTGTCGACCACGGCGCGATGCACCACTTCCCAGCGGACGACTTCGCCCGGCTTGAATTTGTATTCGAGGTCGTAGGTCGCGGGATCCGCAGATCGTGAGGGAGTTTGGCTGGTCGGCCTCGTCATCCGCGGCACGAGCGGCCGCGACTAACGACGTTATGGCCAGGAGAACGACCAGCCCTGTCCGGCGAGAGTCCAACATCCTCGCATCCTTTCGAGTGTTGACACATGGCAGAGAGCAGCGCGGTTCCAACGGCGCCCGATTACCAAAAGCAGCGTCCGGCGTCCAACCAAGCGGACCTACGGTTCCTTGTTTGATGAGTCCGGTCCCAGGTTCGCATCCCTGGCATCACTCAAACGCAGTTCGTCCGACAAACGCAATCGACCGCCCCAGCCCAGCTTTTCGCGAAGCGTACGGTAGTAGTTGTGGCCCGGCATTGCTAGCAGCTTAAAGCGGGCATCCGATCGTTGGACGTGGGCTCGATCGTGGGGTTCGAGCTGTGCCATGACCATGCCATCGATCACCAACGACGTGCCAGCATGCGGCCGCGGCACGGCCAGCTCGTACACACGATCGGCGGAATCCACCACCGGCCGGTTGGTCAGCGTGTGCGGGCTGATCGGCGAAATCACGAACGCTTGCAAGTCTTGCCGCAAGATCGGTCCGCCGGCCGACAGGCTGTGGGCGGTCGAACCGACCGGCGTGCTCAGGATCAAACCGTCGCAACTATAGGTAGTTACGAGTTCTGAGTCAACGTAAAGATCGACGTCCACAATCGCGAACGGCGCACCGGCCAAAATCGCGACTTCGTTCAGTCCCAACTGCTGGGCAATCGTTTGTCCACCGCGCTGCAAGCGGCAGTCGAACATCAGATGCTCGACGACCGGCAAGCTACCCGAACAGATGCTGGGCAGCTGAGCGACGAGTTCCTCGGGAGAGACGTCGGCCAAAAATCCGACTCTGCCAAGATTCACGCCCAGCACGGGACGCTGCCGGCGCCGCATCTGATGCGCAGCGCGCAAGATCGAGCCGTCGCCTCCGAACACCAGGCCCAGATCGAAATCGACGTTCGATAAATCCTGGCTGGCGGCCAGATCGATCACCGCGGCGTCGGCACGCGCAGCGACGATGGGCAACAGCCGCTGCGCCTCGCGCATCAGATCGGGGCGCTCCCCCGAAACGAGCAGCACGATGCGCCGTGGAACGTCGAGTGTGGGGTCGATGAGCAGTGCGCTTGGTCATCGCGGTTGATGATAGGCATCCCGCCGCGGCGGGGCAAGCACAGCCCCTGGCTCGAACCGCCGCAGCGCCGCCGAGGGCCGAGTTTTTACCCCATCGCTACAGACGGACCGACTTTGAAAATTCGGCGCTGAGATAGGCGAGAAAAAGCTGGTTAAAGCGATTCCCAATTTTGCATAATCGCAGCGGCTGCATCTCACGAAGAGGCGCTATCGGACGTCATTTCTCCACGACTGCGGCTCAGGACGAAAAGAATCTCGCATGTCTCACTTCTCACACGCCCATCAGGCGCTCGACGGCCTTCATGGCCTGGCGGTCCCGCGACTGCCGCAACTCAACGCACTGCCCAAACACCGCATGCTGCGGCCGGCCGGGTCTACCGCGACACCGACTCTGGTCGCGACCGATCATTTGTACGCGACGGTCTGTCAGGTCTTCGGCGGGGCGGATCAAGTTCTATTCGACCTGGCCACGCGCGGCGGACCGCAGTCGGTCGCCGGCCATTTCGAACACCAATCCCGCCTGCGCGATCGACGCGGCGGTCAACGGTCAGCCCCGTCCCTCGTCGCTCAAACGGCTCATCGCGGCGCTGGGGCTGGCGAAAGCCAAAGAGACCCTGCACAAAGACGACTGGGTCGTGCTGGTGGCCGACGAAACCACGCTCGATCTGGACCAAGCGACCCAACTCTTGCAACAACTGGAGCATCCGCGCCGGTTCTTGCTGATTTGGTGCGGTTCCGAGACACCGACATCGTCCGAACCGCAGAGCGATCCGGTAGTCGACACCGCTGCGCCGGCTCCCATGGGCGCTGCTGTAGCGAATGGCACGGCGTCCTTCGACCGCGAAGGCCTGCTGGTGGCGCTCACGCGACTCAAGGCTCAATCGACCGCAGCCGTGCTGGATCTGCAATTACGACAGGCCTTCTTGGGGCCGGCCTTTGCCAACAGCGAAATCGCCAGGCCGGCCGGCGCTGCCCCCCTTTCCCCCGCACCGGCCGGTCCGCGCTGCGGAGCCGTGGTCGAGGCTCTGTGGCGGTTGGCCGCGGACGACCGGCGCGTCGTCATTGTTTCACTCGATGCCGACGTCCCGTTGGCGCCGCTGGCCGCTCGGCTGCCCGATCGATATTTCCAAATCCCGGTGGCGGATGCCGATGCACTGGCCTGGTGCGCCGGCCTGTCGGCGGGCGGCTGCCGACCCGTGTTGTGCGTCGGCGATCGAGCCTTGGTGCGCTCCTGGCCGACGCTGGCCGAGGAGATTTGTCGGCCGCAGTGCGCGGTCAAAATTGTCGTGCTTGCGTCGAATCAGTCCGAGGGTTGCGAATCGCCGAGCGGCTTGGACATGCTGCGGATACTTCCCGGTACGCCGCTGCTCGTGCCCCGCGACGGCCGCGACCTGGATCCCATGTTCAAATTTGCCGCGGCGCTATGACGGCCCGGCGTCGATCTGGTGCGCGGAGGCTGGGCTCTCGCCGTGCGACTCGGAAGCTGCCGCGGTCGACTCGGCGCCGCGACCGCGCTGGCAGCTCGGTCGAGCGGAAGTCATCGGCGCGACGGCGGACGTGGCACTGATCGGCTGGGGCGAGACCGCGGCGGCTGCCCAGCGGGCGGCAACTTTTCTGGGTCGCTCGAATCTCCGTGCCACCATGGTCAACGCCCGATTCCTCCAGCCGCTCGATCGCGAGGCCATTGTCGCCGCCGCCCGCGCGGCGCAAGTGTGTCTGGTGCTGGACGATTCGCGCTGGCATGCCGGTTTCGCGGCCGACGTTTTGGAACACCTGGCTAGCGCGGGAGTGACGACGCCGACGTCGGTTCTGCGGATGCAGCGCAGCGGGCTCGACCGCGACCTACTTGACGCGCGCGACGACTTTGCGCTCCAGATTGCGGTGCGTTGTCGCTGGTTGGCTGAGCCGGTGCGGCCGGAATTCCGGCTCGACCTGCGCTCCACCCCGGCCGACTCGTTGCAAAGCCCTGCGAAGGTCGACGGCTGGTTGCAATTTTTTGGCAATGCGGCATCCGACCCGATGCACCTCGACGTCGAGCCGCCGCGGACCGTCCCTCCGGAGGCACCGCTACGGTCGTTAAAGGCGGCGCCACCGGCCGTGCCTGGCGAGTTTGATCTTGCGGCCGAACAGCGGCAGATCCTGGCGGTGAAGTTCAGCCCCGAGATCGGCGCTTGGATTCGGGACTACGAAGCGGTGGGAAATCGCAACGTATATTTATGGCGGTGGTGCCTGCATGGACTGCAATTAACGACTTTACCCTGTGTCGAGCCGGCGCTGCGGCAAAGTCTGTGCGAGACGAAGCTGCTGGCGGTGATGCTGGGGGTGATGCTGGACGACATCGCCGATCTGGGCGGCAATCAGCAGTTACTCAAGACGCTGAACGAGGCGGCGGTTGAAAACAAGTGCGTCGACCTCTCCAGGTTCAACGCGCAAGAACAAGCCTACGGACGATTTACCGTGCGGCTGGCCGACGAGACGTGGAGCCGGCTGCGGCAATATACCGGCTTCAGCCAGTTCGAAGAGATCTTGGTCTATGACCACCGGCAGATCGTCAATGCGATGGACTACTCGAGCCTGCTGAATCGAAATCTGGCGCTGGTCAATCTCGCCGAACATGATGTTTATTCGCCTCACAATATGCAAATGATGAGCTTTTCCACGATGGATCTGATGGCCTCCAGCAATTTCGACCGCCGCGAACTGGGAAGGCTCCGCGCCGTGATTTGGCACGCGCAGTCGATGGGCCGGATCGGCAACCTGCTCAGCACCTGGCAGCGCGAAGTCAAAGTCCGCGACTTCACCAGCGGCGTCTTTGCGCGAGCCCTGCAGCGAGGCGACTTGGAACTCGACGACCTGGAACAAGCTCCGGCCGATGCGATCGAGCGCGCCATCCGCGACGGCGCGCACGACGCCTATTTCGCCGAGCGCTGGCGCTTTCATCAGCGGGCAATCGAAATGATCGTGCCGCAAATCCATTGCGTCGACCTGCGACCGCTGTTGGCCGGATTGAAGCGGCTGATCGCGATGGAATTGGGCAGCCGGGGACTGAAGTAAACCGCCATGAACGCCTGGGCACTAAAAAAACTGGGGCAGCACTACATCATCGTGATGCTGGTGTTGACCCGTTTCATCGGCTTCGTGGGCGGTTCGTTGACGATTTACTACGTCAACCTGACGCTGCCCGCGCTGCGCAACACAAGTGCGTTTGTGGCCCTGGCCGTCGTCTCCGTGATCATGGCTGTGGCAACCACTTTGGCGCTGGGGTTGTGGGAAACACGGCGCCTGCGTCCGGTGCTGCGCAAACTGGCGGCCCGCGAACCGGTCGATTTACCCGACGCCCTGCGGGCAGGACACGAGGCGGTCCAATTCTGCGTTCGCTATCACCTGCGTTCGGCGATCCTGGTGCCGCTGGTCACCACGCTGCCGGTGTGCCTGGTGATGCGGCTCTGCGAGCACGCCCAGACCCACGTTTTGATACAGGTTTGCATCGGTACGTCGCTGGGAATCGCCACGTCGCTGTTGTTGACGTTCTTCGTCATCGAGCGTGGGATGCAACCCGTCGTGATGCATCTGCTCGACAGCGGCATTCCAATCGCCTACGACGAGTTGCCGGTCAGCAATCTGCGATTGCGCATGAATCTGTCATTCGGCATGATCATTGTGTTGACGGGAGTCATGATCGGCGCGCTGGCCAACCAGCGGGCGTTGGACATCATCGGGCATCCCGAGCAACAGGCCGAATCGGTCGCCAGCTTGCGGAAGCACACGATCTACATCATGTTTTTCGCGGTCGGCGGCGGCTTGCTCCTCTCGCGCATGTTGTCCGAGTCGGTCGCCAGCCGTGTGGGATTGATGCTCGCCGCGATGAAGCGCGTGCAGCAAGGAAATCTTGCCGAGCGCTTGCGGGCCCACGGCAACGACGAGATCGACATCCTGGCCCGGCAATTCAACGAGATGGTCTCGCAACTGGGCCGCAACGACAACACGATTCGCGACCTCAACGCCAATCTGGAGCAAAAAGTCAAGCGACGGACGCGGCAATTATCCAAGAGCAAACGGTCTCTGAAGCGCTCCCTCTCGCAATTGCAGGAGTATGACCGGCTGAAGACCGACTTCTTCTCGAATCTCAGCCACGAATTGCGAACTCCGCTGACGATGATCCTGGCTCCGGTCGAGCGGATCCTGGACCGGCACAAATCCACCTTGCCCGAGTCGGTCACCTCCATGCTGTCGACCGTGCGGATCAACGGCCAGCGGCTTTTGGAACTGATCAACCGGCTGCTCGACTTCTCGAAGCTCGAAGCCGGGCACATGAAGCTCAAAATGGGCCGGCTCGACATTAACGCGCTGGTCCGCGAAATGGTCGCCGCCGCCACGCCGTTGGCCGAACAGCGTAACGTCCGCTTGGAGGTCGATTGCGATCCCGATCTGGTTCCCTTCGGCGCCGACATCGAAAAGGTCGACACCGTCATCAGCAACCTGTTCTCCAACGCCCTCAAGTTCACGCCCGCCGGCGGTACCGTGCGCCTGGAAACCTTCCACACCGCCGATCGCGTTTGGGTTTCGGTCACCGACTCGGGCATCGGCATCGAGGAGGCCCAGCATGCGCGGGTCTTCGAGCGGTTCGTCCAGGTCGACGGCTCCTCGTCACGCGAATTTGCCGGCACGGGCCTGGGTTTAGCATTAGCCAAGGAACTGGTCGAACTGCATGGCGGACAAATCCACCTCCGCAGCGAGTTGGGCCGAGGCTCGCGGTTCTGGTTCGACTTGCCGCTGGTCGAAGCTCCGCCCGAGCCGCATGCGCCGGCCGGCGGAAACAGCCCCCACGAGCACGTCGCGCTCGCGCAAGGCGGGGCGCTTCGCCGATCTGGAAGTCTGCAACGAGCAGATCGAGTCCGGCCCGAGCCTGTCCGGCGGAGGGCCGACCGCCACGGTGCTGGTGGTCGACGACACGCCCGAGATGCGAGCCCTGATGGGCGACATCTTGGGAGATGCACATCACGTGCTGTTCGCGCGCGACGGCGCCGAAGGGCTGGAAATCGCCGAGCGCGAGCACCTCGACTTGATCGTCTCGGACGTGATGATGCCGCACGTCGACGGCCAGGAGTTCTGTCGACGCATCAAGGCCGATCCGCGGACCGCGCACATTCCCTTTATCATGGTCACCGCCAAGGCCGGATTGGACATGAAGATCGAGGGCCTGGACTGCGGGGCGGACGATTACCTGGCCAAGCCGTTCGACCAAAAGGAACTCCTTGCCCGCACGCGCTCGCTGCTCAAACTGCGCGGCTTGCACGGCGATTTGGACAAGCAAAACCGCGAGCTCCAAGCGGCATATCAGGAATTGAAGTCGCTCCAGACGCAGTTGATCCAGTCGGAAAAAATGAGCTCGCTGGGCCAGCTCGTGGCCGGACTGGCCCACGAAATCAACAACGCTATCAACGGCGTTTACAACGGCATTCAACCGCTCATGGCCAGCGCCCGCAAGCTCGAAGCCAGCATCACTCCGCTGCTGACTCCTGCGGCCGAGGGCGGACAGATTACTGCGCCAGCCGGCACGCTCGCGGCTCCGCGGGACGAAGTCGCCAAACTGTTCAAGCGCATCTTCTCGCTGGCCGCGGTGATCGAGAACGGAGCCACGCGCACGGCCCGCATCGTTTCGGATCTGAAAACCTTTTCCCATCCCGACAACGAGAAATTCGCCGAGTTCGATCTGCACCATTCCCTGGACATGTGCTTGAACCTGCTGTCCAACCAAATCAAGCACCGGGTGCAGGTCCGCCGCGAATACGGCGAGCTGGGGCACGTGTTTGGCCCGTCCGGCCAGCTCAACCAGGTCTTCATGAACCTGCTCACCAACGCCCAGCAAGCCATTCCGGGCGAAGGCCAGATCGCGATTACGACCAGCCAGGACGAACACACGGTCAGCGTCAGCATTCGCGATACGGGCACCGGAATTCCGGAATCGATTCGCGGAAAGATCTTCGATCCGTTCTTCACCACCAAGGAGCCGGGCGTCGGCACGGGCCTGGGACTGTCGCTCAGCTACGGCATCGTCTCACGATTGGGCGGCACGATCGAGTGCCATACCGCGGTCGGTGAAGGAACCGAATTCGTCGTCAAGTTTCCCAGGACGTTGCGAACCGACACGTCGCCCCGTGGCGACAAAACCTCCCTCCACGCCGTGGCGGGCGCATAAACCGCGAGAGATTTTATGAAACGCGATGTGCTGTATGTCGACGACGAGGTCGATAACCTCGTTGTCTTCGAAGCGACCTTCGAGGATTCGTTCAATATTTGGACCGCGACCAGCGGCCAGGAAGCGCTCGATTTGATCGATTCGCGGCCTTTCCCGGTCGTCGTCGCCGATCAGCGAATGCCGGGGATGAGCGGCGCCGAACTGTTCGAGATCATGCGCCGCCGCAACCTGCATACACGCCGCGTGATGCTCACCGGCTACGCCGACTCGCAATCCATGATCGATGCCATCAACCAGGGACAGGTCTACTATTTTCTCAAAAAGCCCTGGGAACGGCACGACGTGCAATCGGCGCTGATGCGGGCCATCGAGTCGTACGAACTCGAAATGTCGAACCTGACGCTGACCGGCCGCCTGGTTTCGCTCGACCGCTGCGCCGCCTTGGGCCGCAGCGCGGCGCGGATTGCACACGAAATGGGCAACCAGATGTGCATGCTGCCGCTGTTGGAACTGAT
This sequence comes from uncultured Planctomycetaceae bacterium, assembly GCA_963793635.1. GTDB lineage: Bacteria > Planctomycetota > Planctomycetia > Pirellulales > PALSA-1355 > CAWCAX01. The sequence goes on along the minus strand of CAWCAX010000002.1, from coordinate 328,736 downwards.
CGAAGACGAATACGCCGACCGCGAAGACCTGGTGCAAACCGCGGCCTTCGCGCGGCAAACGCACGAGCGGCTCTCCCAATTGATCAACGAGGTCAAGGCGTTCGTCCGCTGCGAACAGGACAGCCTGACGCTTTCACCCCTGTCGATGGCCGACGTGATCCACGAACTGATGCAGTTCATCCGCTTCGACCAGAGCCTGCCGGCGGCGCGGATTCGCGTCCGCGTAGAGAGCGAACCGCGGATCCGCGGCAACAAATCCAAGCTGCAGCAAGTCGTCATCAACCTGCTCAAGAACGCGGCTCATGCCATCGCCGATCGTGAAGACGGCCGGATCGAACTGCGGCTCGCCACCGACGGCGGCGAAGCCCTGCTCTTGGTCGAAGACAACGGTTGCGGAATGACGCCCGAAGTCGAGCAACGAATCTGGGAACCGTTCTTCACGACCAAGGGCCAGGCGGGCACCGGGATCGGCCTGGATATCAGTAAGACGATGATTGCCCAGCACGGCGGGCGGATCGACTGCAAAACGGCGCCCGGCCAAGGAGCAAGCTTTACCATTCGCCTCCCCCTGGCCGAGGAGTGCAGCGCGATTTTGTCGGAAAACAATACCGATCTGATTGCCGTAGCCGCGGCAACCTGACGGCAGACCCCTTGAACGAGAAGACAGACCTCTCAGGAGTACGACGGATGAAGATTTTACTGGCGGGTCCGCGTGGCTTTTGCGCCGGGGTGGTCATGGCGATCGAAGCGCTGGAACGCGCACTCGAGCGCTTCGGCACGCCGCTGTACGTCTTTCACGAGATCGTGCATAACCGCCACGTCGTCGATCGCTTTCGCGACCGCGGCGTAGTGTTCGTCGACGCGCTGCACGAGGTGCCGACCGGCAGCCACCTGATGTACAGCGCACACGGCGTCTCGCCGGCAGTACACGTCGAGGCCCGCAGCCGCGGTTTGCAGGTCATCGACGCAACCTGCCCGCTAGTGCGCAAGGTACACCTCGAAGCCTCGAAGTTCGCCCGAGAGGGCTATACGATCGTGCTCGTCGGCCATCGCGGCCACGACGAAGTCGTGGGCACGCTGGGCGAAGCGCCCGACCAGATGCTCTTGGTGGAAACGACCGAAGACGTCGATCGCTTGGAGATTCTAGACCCGAGCAAGCTGGCCTACCTGACCCAAACGACGCTCAGCGTCGACGAGGCGGAAGTCATCCTGTCCCGGTTGCGGCAGAGATTTCCGCAGGCCGTCGGCGCTCCGAAGGAGGATATCTGCTACGCGACCCAAAACCGCCAGGAAGCCATCAAAGCCTTGCTTCCGATGGCCGACGTGGCGCTGGTCGTCGGCAGCCGCAATAGCTCGAATAGCACACGGCTCAACGAGGTCGCCCGCACCGCCGGTCGGCGGGCCTATCTCGTCGACGATGCCAGCGAAATCGATCCCGCCTGGTTCACGGGCGACGAGACCGTCGCCCTGTCGGCCGGAGCCAGTGCGCCGGAAGACCTGGTTACGGCTTGCGTCGATCGGCTCCGCACGTTGTTCGGCGCCACGGTCGAGCAGCGTGCCATCCGTGAGGAATACGTCGAGTTTCCGCTCCCGCTGGAAGTGCGCTGAAGCGCCGGCATTCGGCGTCGAGGCGTGCTGGCGGTCCGAATTCCGACAATTTCCCAAGTTGCCCTTGGAGCGGCGACGAAATAAGGGACGTCGGCCCTGCTTCCCGCCACGAACGCCCACCCCCCCCGGGATCGACCTTAACGGCCTTGACGGCCACGGAGGTTGATCCGCCTGCGCAAACTTTGCCAACGGATTGGCTCAATGCGTTTCCGAATTGCGGTTCGCCTTAGCTTCGCGCTGGCGCTGTCGGTCCTGATCGGCGGGCCCGCCCTGGCCGATGGTCTGGTGCGCGACGGCCTGGGCGCCATCTCGATGGGCCGCGGCGGCACGAACCTGGGTTTCTACGACAACGCCGCCATCATCAACGACAACCCGGCCGCCATGTCGAACGTGGCCGGCAACGGCTTGTTCGATGCCAACGCCGACACGCTGATCACCGACATTCACTACAGCGACCCGCAAAACAGCGATGTGGCCGCCAAAACGCGTCCTTTCGTCGCACCGACGCTGGGGTACATCCGCAAGATCGACGACAGCAATTGGTCCTGGGGATTGGGGGCCTTCGTGCCGGCCGGGTTCGGCGCCGACTATAACATGGTCAGCCAGTTCGCCGGACCGCAGCAATACAAGTCGATCGGCGGCCTGGGCAAGATCCTGCCGGGCTTGTCGTACAAGGTGACCGACAAGTTATCGATCGGCGGAACTTTCGGCCTGGCGTTCAGCGACGTGCAGATCAACGCGCCGTACGTGATCCAAACCACGCCCGGTTTCGTCGGCGCGCCGACCCTGATCGGCCTGCATTCGTGGGGCGTCGCCCCGACCGGCGGCTTCGGTGCGCAATATCTCTACTCGGACGATACGGTGTTCGGCTACAACTATATCGCCCCCACCACGCTCAACCTGAGCGGCGGCGCGGGCGTCGATATTTTCGGCCTGGGGCCCAATCCGGTCTACAGCCACTTCGACGCCAAAGTCCACATTACCTGGCCCAGCAGCGTGTCCTTCGGCGTTCGTCACAACCTTTGCCCGCACCGCATCATCTCGGCCGAAGTGTTGGTTTACAGTTGGTCGGGCGCTTTCACCAATCTGCCGATCACGCTCACGAATCCCTCGAACCCGATCATCGGGGCGGTGGCGCCGAACGGGCTGAAAGACTATTTCCCGCTGGGCTGGAACAACTCGGTATCGCTCCGCACGGGCTACCAGTGGATGCCGGACGACGTGAATATCTACCGCCTGGGCTACGTGTATCACGCCAGCCCGACGCCGAACTCGACGCTCAATCCGCTAGTCGACGGCGTCCTGGTGCATACCTTCACGGCAGGCTACAGCCGCAAGCTACCGCGGGCCCAGTTCAATGTCGGCTATCAATTCTCGTTCGCTCCGACGCGCGACGTCGGAGCCAGCCAGATCATCGGACCCGGCGGCGGCCCGGGCGATTTTGCCAACAGCACCTTCAAAGCCCAGATCCACTATCTCTCGCTGGGCTTTCTGGTGCCGTTCTAATGGCATCCGGCGGAGCGCAGAACCTCCGGCGGCCGGCGACTGCCGATCCGAGCGGCTGTTAGCCGCCGGCTATTTTTTTTAAGGCGACCCAGGCATCTCAGCTCACGCGGCGGTGCGTGCCTGGCAAGTGCTCGACACGCGCGGCCAATCGGCGGCAGGCGGCCGCAATGCCCGGCGCGTCGAGCCCCAGGTCGGCCAACTGCTCGCTGCGATCGGCATGCTCGATAAAACGGTCGGGAATTCCCAGCCGGTCCAGATGCGCGGCGGAGATGCCGGCGTCGGCAGCCGCCTCGCAGACCGCGCTGCCGAAACCGCCCGGCAAGGCGCCTTCTTCGACCGTGACCACGAAGGCACTGTTCTGCAGCGCCCGCAGAACGGTTTCGGTGTCCAGCGGCTTGACGAAACCGCATGTTGACCACGCCCACGTCGAGACCTTCGTCGCGCAGCATGGCGGCCGCTTTGCGACAATTGCCCAGCAGCGTGCCGCAGGCCAGGATCATGCCGTCGGCGCCCCACTGGAGCACCTCGGCGCGGCCGAGCTCGATCGGAGCCCGCTCGCCTGCGACGTTTTCGACCGACGCCTTCGGATAGCGGATCGAGACGGGGGCAGCGTGCTGCAACGCAAAGTCGAGCATCGCCGACCAGGTCCCACTCGTCGCCGGGAGCCGCCACGACCATGTTGGGAAACAATCGCATGTAGCCCAAGTCGAACGCGCCGTGATGCGTCGGTCCGTCGGGGCCGACCAGGCCGGCTCGATCGAGCAGGAAGGTGACCGGCAGATTCTGCAGCGCCACTTCCTGGAAGATCTGATCGAAGCTGCGTTGCAGGAAAGTGCTGTAGATATCGACGATCGGCCGCAGTCCGGCCTTGGCCTGTCCGGCGGCGAAGGCCACGGTGTGCGACTCGCAAATTCCGGTGTCGAAAAACCGATCGGGGAAAGCCGCCCGCAGCGGCTCGAGCTTGGTTCCCTGGCACATCGCGGCGGTCATCACCGTGACGCGCGGGTTTTGCTGCATCTGCCGCTGGATCGCTTCGCTGGCCATGTCGGTATACGCGCGCGAGCCGCTCTTTTTGAAGGCCAGCACGGCTCCGTCATCGCAGGTGAAAGGGCGCCGGCGTGTGGAAGTACACCGGGTCGGCCGCGGCCGGTTGAAAGCCGTGGCCCTTTCTCCGTCATGACGTGCAAGCAGCACCGGTCCCTCCACGTCCTTGACCATGGTCAGATATTTGCAAAGCTGCGGAATGCTGTGGCCGTCGACCGGGCCGATATAGCGAAAGCCGAGTTCCTCGAACAGCATGCCGCCGTGCAAGCCGGCCTTGACCGCCTCTTTGACCTGCGCCAGCAGGCGTTCCGCCGGATCGCCGAACAGCGGCACCTTGTTGAGAATCTTGAGCACTTCGCTCTTCAGCCCGGTGTAGAACGAATTCGATCCGCAGGCGGTCGAGATACTCGCCCATGCCGCCGACGCGCGGGCAGATCGACATTTGATTGTCGTTCAGCACGACCAGCAGTTTTTTGCGCATGTCGCCGGCGTTGTTCATGGCTTCGTAGACGATGCCCGAGGGAAACGCGCCGTCGCCGATCACCGCCACGGAGTGCCGGTCTTCCTGGCCGGGAATCAAGTCGTCGCCGCTTTTCAGCCCCAGCGCGGTCGAGACGCTGCAGCCGGCGTGGCCGGTCATGAACAGGTCGTACTCGCTTTCGTCCGGATTGGGATAGCCCATCAGGCCGCCCTTGGTGCGGATCGTGCCGAACTCGTGGTAGCGGCCGGTGATCAGTTTGTGCGGATAGATTTGGTGGCCGGTGTCCCAGATCAGGCGGTCGCGGCTGAAGTCGAACGTGGTGTGCAGCGCCAGGCACAGCTCGACGACGCCCAGATTCGAGGCGAAATGGGCCGAGCGACTGGTGAGCAGGCTGCACAGCGCCTCGCGCATCTCGGCGGCCAACTGTTCGAGTTGCGCCGTAGACAGACCGGCCAGATCGCGCGGAGACTCGATCGTTGAAAGCAGCTTGTCCATTAGTGATTCCTTTCCAGAACATAACGGGCCAGCGACTTCCAGGCCGTCCGCATGCGGAGTCAAAGGGGCGATCGCCGCGCAGGCTTCGGCCACCAATGCCTCGGCCCGGCGGACGCTTTCGTCGATGCCCAAGACGCCGGGAAACGTCAATTTTCCTCGCGCGGTATCCTTGCCGGCGGCCTTGCCCAGCGACTCGGCCGAACCGCGCACGTCGAGCAGGTCGTCGACGATCTGAAACGCCAGGCCCAGCTTGCGGCCGTAGGTTTCCAGTACGCCGCGCTGCGCGGCGGATCGCGCCGGCCGACCAGCGCGCCCAGTTGCAGCGAGACCAGAAACATGGCCCCGGTCTTGCGGCGATGGATCGACTCCAGCGCCTCCAGGCCGGCGTGCGCGTGCGCGCCGAGCAAATCGTCGGCCTGTCCGCCGACCAGTTGCGTGGCGCCGGCCGCGTGGGCCAACAACACGCAACCCTCGGCGGCCGCGCTCGAGGGGCGCATGTCGCGCGCCAGCACTTCGAACGCCAGCGCCAACAGCGCGTCGCCGGCCAGAATGGCCGTCGCCTCGCCGAACGCCTTGTGACACGTCGGCCGGCCGCGGCGCAGATCGTCGTCGTCCATCGCCGGCAGATCGTCGTGGATCAGCGAGTAGGTGTGGATCATTTCCACGGCGCACGCCGCCGGCAGCGCGGCCTCGGCCGCGCCTTGGCAGGCCTCGGCCGCCAGCAGCACCAGCATCGGCCGCAACCGTTTGCCCGGGGCCAGCAGGCTGTAGCGAATCGCTTCGCCGAGCGCGGCGGGGCAACCCGCATCGAAGCGCGTATAACGGTCGAGCTGCGCGTCGACGCGATCGCGCACTGCTGTGTATAAGACTCGATCGAAAAAGCCGGGCTTTGAACCATGAATCACAACGACGGGAAAAATGCCGGACGACGGCTCTCGCGAGCGGAGCATGAAAACTGCTCGTTCATTCTAAAAGAGCGTGCCCGGTTCGTCTACGTCGCCCTCGCGCCGAAGGATCTTCGGTCGGCTCCGCTGGCAAACTCTTCCGCTTGGAGCGGCGGCGACTCGCGTGCTTGCGTCTTCTCTTCGAGCGACATGACCTGATCGTCAAAGGGCTCCGTTTCGGCACGACCCTGAGAATCGGCACTGCTTAACAGTTCGATGCGCCGCTCGGCCCGCTGCAGCAGTCCGTAACACTGCTTGAGCAGTTTGATCCCTTGTTCGTATCGGGACAGCGACTCGGCCAGTCCGATCCGGCCCTCCTCGAGATCGTGCACGATCGCCTCGAGTTGCTCGAGCGCTTGCTCGAATGTCGGTTCCTGCCCTTTCGCGGAATCGGTCGACGGTTCGGTCAATTTAATACTCCGTAAGTATAAAACAGCCTCGTTTTGCAATCTGCGAGTTGATCAAAAGCGGAACGTCAATGCTCGCCATCAAGATTCTCCACGCGGCTTGTCACCTCGCCGTCCGCGAACCGGGTCGCGATCCGATCGCCCGGCGCCGATTCCGCTGCGCTGCGGATCAGTCGACCGTCAGTCAGCCGCCGCGTCAAGCTATAGCCGCGGGCCAAAATTGCCAAGGGGCTCAGCGACTCCAAGTGCGCCGTCTTGGCCTCGAGCACACTGCGGGCATGCCGCAGCCGGTGTTCCAGCGCTCGACGGCCACGCGACTCCAGTTCGTCGACGCGTCGCGCCAGTTCGTGGACCCGCTGCTCCGGCCGACGAAATACCCGCGAGCCGGCGATCGCTTCCAATCGTGCCAGCGCCGCGGCCGCGCGGGCCCGCAAGCCGGCAGTCAGCCGTTGTTCCTGCCGGCGCAAACGATCCAGCAGCTCGGCGGAGGCCGGCGCGACGCGTTCGGCCGCTTCGCTGGGAGTCAGCGCGCGGACGTCGGCCACCAGATCGGCCAGCGTGACGTCGATCTCGTGACCGATCGCCGAGACGACCGGAATCCGCGAGGCATGGATCGCCCGCACGACCGCTTCTTCGTTGAAGCACCACAAATCTTCCAGGCTGCCTCCGCCGCGGGCCACGACCAGCACGTCGATCGGCCGGGCCAGACGGTTGGCCAGTGCTGATGGCCGCGGCGATCTCGGCTGCCGCACCCTCGCCTTGAACGCGGGCCGGCAGAATCAAGACGTTGGTCCCGCCGCAGCGGCGGCGAAGCACTTCCAGAAAATCGCGCAGCGCCGCGCCGGTCGGACTGGTGACGATCGCGATCTCGCGCGGGAAGCGGGGCAGCGGGCGCTTGCGCGCCGGATCGAACAACCCTTCGGCCGCCAATCGCTCGCGCAGTTTGCGCAGCGCCAATTCGAGCGCGCCCAACCCCTTGGGCAGGATTTGTTGAATCACCAGTTGGTAACTGCCGCGCGGCGCATACAGATCGACATAGCCCTGGCAGATCACTTCCAGCCCGTCGTGCAAATCGAACCGCACTCGGGCCGCCGCCGTGCGCCACACCACGGCCCGCATCTGCGCCTCGTCGTCCTTGAGCGTCAGGTAACAGTGTCCCGAATGGGGGCGCGAGAAATTCGAGATTTCGCCGCTCACCCAGACCGACGGGAAACTCGATTCGAGCACGTCTTTGATCTCGGCGGTGAGCTGCGAGACCGTCAGGATCGGTTCGGCGTCCGAGCTGGCAAGAGTCATGGTTTCGCGCGACCGGGGATCAACACGTCAGCCGAGGCCAAGAAACTCGATGCTTTTCTACGCAGCCTTATAAGCCCGTTGCGGATGGGCCGGCAACTGGCCGATCTTGCAGGTGCCCGACTCGGCCCAAGCCGCGGCCTCGTCCGTCAAACGATTCAACAACCGCTCGATCCGCAAGCGGTAGTGCTCGACGCCGTCGCGATCGAGATTCGGCGGGATCGTGATCGCCGGACCAATCACGCCCCGGGCTCGACTGCCCGGCCGCGGGATGGCAAACCGGTCCCAACTGCCCAGGCGCCACGGCCGATCGTAGCCCAGCCCCATGCAGACCAGCGGCAAGCCCAGCTTCGACGACAGATAGATCGGCCCCTGCGCCAACTGGCGGCGCGGGCCGCGGGGGCCGTCGGGCGTGATCGCCAGGTTCGCTAGTTCGCTGCGGCGCAGCAGCTCCAACAGCGCCGCAGCGCCGCCGGCATAGGTCGAGCCGCGGACGAAGTCGAATCCCATGCGGGTGCCGACTTCGGAAAGAATGTCGGCGTCGCGATGCCGGCTGAGCAGCATGGCCATGTTGCAATAGCCGCGCAGGTACAGCGGCATCAGGATATTTTCGTGCCAGAAGATGTAGATCTTCTGACCGTGATAGGGCGGATTCACGGGATCGACCGCCGGGTCGTAGTAGGCTACCTGATAGTCGAGCGTGCGCATCCAGCAGCGCACCGCGGTGGCCACCAAAAATCCGGCCAGCCGATTGGTTCGTTTACCGAGTTTCATAGCTTCCTTGCTGCTTTCGTTTGTCTGCCGCTCTGTTGCATACCAGGCAGCGCTGAGCCTTGGGCCGCCCGGGCCAACGTCTGCTAGTCGGGCCACTGGCCGGAAAATACTTCCACCGCCGGACCGGTCATCGCGACATGATCGTCGGCCCCCCATTCGAGTTCCAGATCGCCGCCCGGCAAATGCGCCAGGATCTTCCGCCGCGCTGCGCCCGGTGAGCACGCCGGCCACGCAGACAGCCGCGGCGCCGGTGCCGCAGGCCAGCGTGATGCCGCTCCCGCGTTCCCAGGTGCGCATGGTGACTTCGGCCGGCGAGTGAACCTGAACGAAATGGACGTTGATCCGCTGAGGAAAGATCGGCGAGTTTTCCAACCGCGGCCCGATCGACTCCAGCGGCACCGCCTGCACGTCGCGGCAATAGAGCACGACGTGCGGATTGCCCATCGAAACGCAGGTCATCGCGGCATCGAGTCCGCAGGCCAAGGTCCAGGGCTCGGCATGCCAATCGGGCAGATGGCCTGGGAGCGGCAAATCGACCACTTGCTCCCAAGAACCGACGCCCGAGATGTCGGCCGGAATTTTCATGGCTTCGAGCTTGGGCTCGCCCATGTCGACCCGCACCCGCTCGACGAGTCCGTCGGCGACTTCCAAGTCGAGCGACAGCACGCCCGCGCCGGTTTCGATCTTGAGCCGGGTCTCGCGCACAAGGGCGTGATCGTAGACATACTTGGCGACGCAGCGGATGCCGTTGCCGCACATTTCCGACTCGGAGCCGTCGGCATTGAACATTCGCATCCGCGCGGCGGCGATTTTGGAAGGGCAGATCAGGATCAACCCGTCCCCGCCCACGCCGAAGTGCCGGTCGGCGATGCGTCGGGCCGAGTTCGGCCGGGTCGCCGGGCATGGCCTCCTGGAAGCAATCGACATAGACATAGTCGTTGCCGATGCCATGCATCTTGGTGAACTGCATCGATCGATCTTCTCTACGGTCAGATAGCGTCCGCGAAACGGAGGCACGCGCATCCATTTTAGGGAGTCGGCTGAAACTCGGCAAACCGAGTATTTCGCGTGCGCGGCGGCAGCGCTCTCAAAAATCCGGCAGCCGGCGAATAGCTCGCGCCGGGTAGCGTGCCAGTTGGGCCCGCGTCACGCGTTCCGCGTTCCGCGTTCCGAGTTCGCCGTTTCCCCTCAGCCCGTCAAATCCAACTGGTTGCCGCTCTCGCCGTGGTGGGCTGGGCGCGGATGCGGCGCCGCTTGGGCGTCGGGGGCTGAGTCACCGGTCGGTGTCTCGCCATCGGTTGCCTCGCCGGCCTGTGGCTTGTGGAATTGCCACGGTCGGCGGCCATCGGCATCGCGATCGTTGGTTTCCTGGTCTTCGCCGTCGGTGGCGGCGATGCCGGCGGTGTCTTCGGCGCGGGTTTCCGATTCGAGCTGTCGCTGCTGGGCCGTGGCCGCCTGTTGGGCCCGGATCTTTTCCGCTCCGCTGGACTGCGCCAAGCCCACGCCCGCCGCGCTGACCACGATTCCGCTGGTTGGAAGGACGCTCATGGAACACCTCGGTGAGGAAGAGCCGGACGCCAGGATTGCTTATCGTCCGCGGTCGACTCGGGGCTCGATGGGCGGCGGCCGCGCACGGCGCCGCCGCGCCCCTGCACGACAAGCATACGTCCTAAGCCGCCTCGCGCTGTTGTCGGCGCGACGATTCTAACGATTCTTCCGACTGCCGCGGCACGTCGCACGGATACGCAAGCTCGGTTTTCTGTCGGGTCTTTGGCCTCATTTCAAGGGGTTCAAGCTGCGCAGCAATCCGCCGGTCTGCTGTGACGCGGGCGGAGGAGGCAGCGGCGGCGGCATCGCGAGTTTTCTGGAGGTCGGCCTGAAGTTTTTGAATCGCCTGGCTGACGCGTGGAAATGCTTCGCTGCGCGTGGTGGGATTGTCGATTGTCCCTTCGACGCGAATTTGCATGATCTGCTGGCTGGCCTCGCCGAGCACGTTCCGCAAGATCGGCACCTGGTGTTCGGTGCGTCCGACGATCGAATGGAACGTGAGATTGATCTGATGATCGAAGTTCATCTGACCCAGCCCCAGCAAGCTGATCGCATCGCCCGAGAAATTGATCCGATCGAGCAGGATGTGTTCGCCCTGGATGCGGAAATCGATGTCGCTGCGCGTGAAGGCCGTGGTGTCGGGCTCGCGCATATTCAGGATTTTGAGCAGCGCGACCATGACCGGCAATTCATAGATATCGGCATCGTGCAGGCGAATGCTGCCGCCGCCGCGCAGGGTGCGCGTGCTGCGTCCGGTGCCCTGCAGTTCGACGTTCGCCATCACTTTGCCGTCGAGGCGTTGCCGGCCCGTGACGTTTTCCTTGGCGAACTGGCCCAGGTCGGCGTCGGCCAGGCTGGCACGCAGGGTGTACTGAGTCGTGGCGCCCAGGTTGACCTGAGAGTCGGCCAACACGGTGCCGCCGAATATCTTGGCGCTCAAGCGGCGGGGGGAGCGGCTGCCGCTGCGCGATCGGCCCAGGCGCCCAGCAGCACGTGATCGTTGTCGATCCAGATCGGACCGGAGATTTCGGTGAGTTGGAAGTTCTTGTAGGTAGCCGCATCGAGCAGCAGCTCTCCGCGAGAAGAAAATTGCCTGCCGTCGTATCCGCCGGCCAGCTTGACGCTGCCATAGAGGTTTTCGAGCTTTACGCCGGCGTCGAGCGCCGCTTGCTGGACGTCGAACGTCACGTCCCAGGTCGATTCCAAGGCCGCGCCGGCGGCGCCGGTCTTGCTGAACTCGACATTCCCGCGCAGGCTCAGCGCCCCGGTCGGCTTGAGTTCGCCGATGACTCGCTTGAGCCCCTCGGGCAGCGCGACGAGCAGTTCGTGATCGGCCTTCAGCCGGTCGACGGCCAGGTTCTTGAGCCGCAGGGTGAACCCGCCATCGGGCGCGATGTCGCAGGTTCCGCCGGTCGAGACGAGCGTGCGGCCGTGCACGGCCTCGACATTCTCGAGTTCGGTGTGCCCGTCCTGATAATGAATCGTGCCGTGAAAATTGTCCAAGCGGTAGGGAAAGTAGATTGGCTCGATCGAACTGATGTCGCTGCGCGGCTGCGCGCGGAGCTTGAGATTGGTCTGCCGCGCCGTGCAGTCGTAAGCCAGATCGATATTCAGATCGACTGCCCCCCGCGGTTTGAGCGCCTTCCAGAGCTCTCCCATGTTGGGCGGCAGCGCGTCGCGCAATTCCTCTTCGAGCGGTATATTTTCGCCCACGAATGTGAGTAGCAGTTTGCGACCGTCCGTGCCGGCGCCCAAAGTCCCCTGGCACTTGACGAGCCCGGTGTCGTTCGTGCCCTCCAGGTCGCGGAAGGTCCAGGCTCCGTCGATCATTTCGAGCGTGCCGCGCACATTGCCCAACGGATAGGCGAAGCGCTCGTAATTGACCGAGCAACGATTCAGGGCCAAGACCAGGTGGCAGTGGGGCTCGGCGCGTTCGGGGTCGTCGCGCCATTGCTGCGCCACGAAGCTGAACGTCCCGCGCGGGTTCAGTGCCCGGACCACCGGCTGGGTATTGTCCTGCAGCGCGGAGAACAGCTTCTCATCAAAGGGGATGTTGTCTCCCTCGGCCTGGATGGCGCCAGTGAACCGCGGGCCGGGATCGGTGATGACGGCGACTCAGATGGATCGGCTGCCCGCCGGCATAGGCCGTCAATTGCGCGGTGAGGCGATTCTGCTTGTAGATCACGTTACCGCATGCGCCGCTCCAGACGATAAGGAAACTTATGGCAGGTGAACGAAACGTTCAGGCATTTGATCTCCGCCTCGGGCTTCCAACGTACGCCGTCGAAAGCCAGACGTGAACTGTGCGTCGACTTCGCCCTCGGGCAGAAACTTGTACCATTGGTCGCAGATCGAAGACGGCAACACGCGGACCAGGTTGCGGTCGAGCGCGATCCGGTTGCCGACGACATCCCAGCACATCGGACTGTCGGCCGCGTAACCCTGCCGGTTGCCCGATACGCGAATCGCTGGCCTGCCCGTTTCGGGCCTGCAAATCGTCGACCACGAAACCCGCGTTGTTCAACCGCACGCGAGCCCGCAGATCGGAAAGGGCGAACGGCAGGCGCGGGTCGTCGATCCGCCCGCGCGTGACTTCGGCCGTCACGTCGAATCGTACGGTCGGCGAGCCGGCGGGGTCGTGCGAGACGCGAAAATCGAGTTGGCTTTCGCAGCGCAGTGCGCCCAGTTCCTTGAGCTTGACGGCCATTTCCGAGGGCAAACCGCTGCGCAGTTCGGGCGACACTTCGAGCCCCACCGCCGTGCCGGAAAAACTGCAACGGCTCGATTTCCGATCGGCCCGGCCCTTGAGTTCCACGCGTTGAAACTGGTCGGCCGACATGTAGCCCTCGACCAACACGGGCTCGACGTCCGCCGGATCCGTGGCTTCGGTGGGCCTGACCGTCAGGTGAATGTCGCGCAGGGTGAGCGTGCTGGAAGGATCCTTGAGCGGATCGAAGATCTCGATCGTGCCGTTTTCGACGGTCGACACGGGGTTTCCGTTGCCGAAGCGCGGAAACGGAAAAAGTTTGGCAATGCTCCATGTGCCGTCGGGCCGGCGCGTGGCCCTCAGCACGGGACGCCGCAATTTGATTTGCGTGACTTCGAGCTCCCCTTGGATCAGCTCTTGGAGCGTCGTCTTGCAGCCCAGCAGCAGCTCGTCGAAATAGGCCAGCTCGGCTTGCGGGCCGGCGGCGCCGCGCTCGACGATCGAAATGCCGCGAACTTCGATCCCTTCCCCCTCGATCAGTTGCGCAAAACGCACTCGGACCGACATGCCCGGAAAATGGTCGGCCAGCCGGGCCTCGATGCGGGCGCGGATTTCCTCGTCGACCCGATGGTACATGTAGGGAACCGCGGCGGCGGCGGCGAGTGCCGACAGCACCAGCCCCCACTTGAAAAGGAACCAACAGAAGTTGACCAGTCCCTTGGTAATAATCGCGTTCCTTGCTTACGCTATGCGGCTCAAATCGCCACAGCGGTGCCCATTCTGGTCCGGCAACAGTGTGTCGTGATCGCGCCGGCAGCCAACACCGTGAGCGCCAACATCGCCGGCTCGCGATAGCGAATCGAGCTGACGAAGACGGTATGCAACAATGTCAAGTAGACCGCCGGCATCCAAGCGACCACGTACGCCCAGCCGGCTGCCGTAAATTTCCCAGCGCCCCAAAATCCGGCCAGCAAGACCGGCAAGTACGTCGCCAGCACGACAAGGCGCAGGTCCCAGCCGCGAAACTCCCGTTCGTTGGGCCACACATTCCACAAGCGCACGAGCTTGGTACTGCGCCAATTGGAGCACACGGCCCGGATTCGCCGCGGCCCAGGCCGATGCGCCTCGCGACGGAGAGCCTGGTCAAGTCGATACTCCAACGGATCGTCCGTCGTAGCGGCTCCGGCGGCATCGGCTGCGCGAAGCTGATCGCGAAAGTGCGGCACGAATCGCATGTCGCTAGCGCCGGTGGCATCGGGATTCAGACCGTCGTACAAACTGGCGCCGACCTGGAGCGTGGTCGGAACGAAACGGCCGATCACGATTGCATTGCGCACCCACCAGGGTGTGAGAACCAGGGCCATCAACAGAGTTACGACCAGGCCGGCCATGAACTGCTCTTTGCGCCGGTGCGAAAAGACGACGGCGATCGACCAGGCAAACGGCGTAAACAGGAGCCAACTCGGCCGCACCAGCGTGGCCAGTCCGGCGGCCACTCCGGCACCCGCCGAGAACAGCAGCCGACGTGGCCCGATCTGGCAACGACTGGCGGCTCCCCACAGCCAGAGCTGCGCAATCATCAGCGGGCAGAAGGCCGCTTCGCTCAGGACAAACACGCCCATCGCCATGGCTCCGGGATAGAGTGCCGCGATCGATCCGGCCACCAGGCCGGTGCGCGCATCGAACAACCATCCGGCCCAGCCGATCGTGAGTGCCACTGCCATCGCACCCAACACGGCGCTCAGCGCCCGGCCGCACATCACGGGCGGATCGGTGCCGACCAGGCGGAACATCGCAGCCAGCAGCAGCGGGTAACCGGGCGTGCGGAAGACCCGGGCTTCGGCCGGTTCGTATTCATACGTCTGGCCGCGTGCCAGCCGCTCTCCGAGCGTCCAGTAGCTGTCACTGTCGCCGAAGAAGAATCGCTCGCCCGGCGGCAAATGCGATTGCCACCAGAAGCCGGCCGCCAAACGCACGACGAGCGCCAACAGAACGATGGCAACGGCGGCGCGGCGGGGCAGGGGGGAGAGCATGGGCGCAGAATCTCGCTATTGTGACCAAATTAGGCGGGCATGGTACGGGCGAGTCGCACGGGGGGCAAGGCAAGCTGGGAAAAGACATTGAATTGGTTTGGTCGAAACAGGCTCCCCGAAACGGAGACCGGCGCCACGCCGCAGTTCCTGTGTCCAATCGCTGCCGAGGCGATTTCAAATGCCGTCCCGATGACCCGGGCCGATGAAGTGGCAAGGAAATCGAAGACTTTGCCCAAAAAACGAACTTGATCGGCTGTAGTCAATGGATCGGGCTACCGCGCTGGGTTTCTCTAAAATCTCCGTTCCACTCAGTTTTACTGCGTAAGTACGCGCAAGTATACTCAATGCCCATGCGCTAGCTTGGCACCGAACTAGAGTCAGAATTCATCCGCGGCGGGAGCATTTTCATGAATGAGCGGCGGTTATTTTGGGCATGTTTCATTTCTCTGATCGCCACGGCATTCGGATTCTTCACGCGGTTCGCGGTGTTGAACGAGTGGGGCGTGCAGTTTGGCTTGGACGAGGTCCAGAAGGGTGAGATTGGCGGCGTGGGCGTCTGGCCTTTCGCGATCAGCATCATTCTGTTCAGCCTGGTGATCGACAAGATCGGCTATGGCACGGCGATGGCCTTTGCATTCATCGCTCACATCACCTACGGCATTGTGGTGATCTGCGCTCCGTTGATGCTGGCCGGGCCGGGCTCTTCGCCCGAGGCCGTGCTTGCCGGCCAGAAGTCGGCCTATTGGATGCTCTATTTTGGCAGCCTGATTTTCGCCCTGGGCAACGGCACGGTCGAGGCGGTGATCAATCCTGTGGTCGCGACGTTGTTCTCGGCGAGAAAACCAAATGGCTCAATATCCTGCACGCGGGTTGGCCGGGCGGCCTCGTGCTCGCCGGGCTGATGACCATCGCCCTGGGCAGCAACGACTGGCGGATCAAGATCGCCTTGATTTTTCCGCCGGTCATCATCTACGGCATTCTGATGTCGCTCTGCAAGTTTCCGGTCAACGAGCGCGTCGCGGCAGGCGGCAGCTACAAAGGCATGCTGCAGGAGTTCGGCATTTTGTCGGCGATTGTGGTTGTCGGTTTGATCGTGCGCCAGATCGGCGACGTGTTCGGCGTGCCTGGAATGTATCAGTTGGCGATCGGCGTTGCTCTGATCGTTGCGTTCGGAGCTTACGTCCAGGCGCTAGGTCGCCCGATGCTGTTTTTTCTGATGCTGATCATGATGCCTTTGGCGACAACCGAAATCGGCACCGACGGCTGGATCACGAGCTTGATGGAACCCGAGATGGAGGCCATGGGGCACCATGCGGGCTGGGTGCTCGTCTACACGTCGTTCATCATGATGATTCTTCGGTTTTTCGCCGGTCCGATCGTTCACAAGTTGTCGCCCTTAGGTTTGCTGGCGATGAGTGCCGCGATTGCGGCCTGTGGTCTGTATTACCTGTCGAGTGCGACGGGGCTGGCGATTTTGTTTGCGGCCACGCTGTATGGTTTTGGAAAGACATTCTTCTGGCCGACGATGCTGGGGGTCGTTTCCGAGCAATGCCCTCGCGGCGGAGCGCTGACGCTCAATGCGATCGGCGGGGTGGGCATGTTGGCCGTCGGCGTGCTGGGTTTTCCGTTCATCGGGTTGTTGCAGGTCGGCAACGTGTCGAAGCAACTGGAGCGGAAGGAACCGGCGATTTATCAGGAAATCACCGAGAACAAGACCAGCATTCTGTGGGATTACCGTGCCGTCGTCCCAGCCAGACTGGCTGAATTGCCGCCCGACAAACAACAGGAGATCAAAAGCATCGAAGAGGGGGCCAAGAAGGGCGCCCTGGCTTATATGGCCATTTTTCCCTGCATCATGTTTGCTTGTTACCTGATGCTGATCGCTTACTTCCGCTCGAAAGGCGGCTACGAGGCGGAGGAACTCACCGGCCACAAGGCTGTCGACGAAGAGTACACCGGCGGCATCGAAGCTCCGATGGAGGCCTGAGGCCAAGCGGCAAAGTGGTCATTCTCCCAGGCGCGCAAGCGTAAGCTGCGCGCCTTTTTTTGCGCCCGAATACAACCCGGAAAATCGCGCCGCAGCGGCTCGGCTGCCGGTGCCCGCAGGGCCAGTTCGGCCAGTGCGTCCCACTCGTCAAACCCCATCGCTTGCTCGGGCCAATCGCGGGCGCGCCAAGCCTGGAGGAACATCTCGCGGATCAAGTACCGGCTTTCGCCAGCTAAACGCTCGCAGTGGCACGTCAGCGCCGAAGCGCCTTGCGACTCGATCGCCCGCAGAGCCAGACTCGTTGCCAAAAGCTCGAGCACGCCCTGCGCTTCCGCGGCAAGCTGACCCAGCCGACGAATGGCGGCCGGGGCCGCGGGGCTGACGTGCTGCCGGGCGGCGGGCAGCAGCTCGCTGCGGATCCAATTGCGAGTGGCCACGGTCGAGGCGTTGCTGGGATCTTCTCGCCAAGACTGGCCGAGCTGGCGCAAATAGTCGCGAATCTCGGCTCGACCGATGTCCAGCAGCGGCCGCAACAGAGTCGTCGCCGGTCCCAGCGGTCGAGCCCGACGCATGCCCCCCAGACCGCCGAGACCCGTGCCGCGAAAAATCCGCTGGACGATGGTTTCCACCTGGTCGTCGGCCGTATGGGCCGTGACCACATAACGGGCGCCCGCCGCCGCGGCGGCGGTTTGCAAGAATCGATAGCGGGCCGCCCGGGCGGCGGCTTCCAGTCCATCGGGGGCCAGTTCGCCAGTTCGCCGGGCGCTGCTCGCCCCAACTGGCAGGGCAGGCCGAATTGGCCGGCAAGCGCTTGGACAAACTGCTCGTCGGCATCCGATTCGGCTCCACGCAGGGCATGGTTGAAGTGAGCCACCGAAAGTCGGCCGGCGCCGGCCGATTTCAGACGCACCAAACCCCGCAGCAATCCAACACTGTCCGCCCCACCCGAAAGGGCGACCACCACGGAAACGTCCTGCCACCGCTCGGGGGGCCAGGCCGCTGCGAGCCGGCTTTCGAATTCCAGGAGGTCGCTCATCGCGATTATCCAATGGCGTCGGCCAGTTTTCGAACCGGCCGCCGAGTCGCCCGGCCGGGGAATCAACATTCCAGGGCCGGCCACAGGTCAAGGCAGGCGCCGGCCCAACTGCCCGCCGGGGGCCAACGGGCCTGAAATTTATTCGTGTTGCAGTCCGGCTGGACTGTGATACGATGCAGTTAGTACGAGCGGCAGGGATTGGCCGCCCGAATTTTCGTGCAGCCGTTCCGCTGCTTGACTAGGGAAAGTTTATCAAGATCGTCTTCGGGTAATCCGCTTGAAGCGGCTTGTCGCGGGACGGTTCATGACGAGTTTCCGATTGTATCTGCACCAAGGTGGTAAGACGAACCATCGCACGGTAAGCGGCTGCCGGATGTACCTTTTGTTCATCATACAGTTCGTGGGCGGGGTCTGGGCGAAAGCCGAGCGCGCCACGGCGCCTTGCAGGAATGTCAGGCTGGGTCGGCCAACGGGCCGATCGAGCGATACCCTGTCGAGTGGTGTCGCCTTATCGTGTTTTGGGTGGGTCACATTGCGGCGGGCTCAACGCGAGGGCCCCGCGCTCTCGGCTGGCAGCTCGTGGGCAGCTCGTGCGACTGTTGTGGTGCGCGTGCTCGGCC
Source organism: uncultured Planctomycetaceae bacterium (assembly GCA_963793635.1). GTDB lineage: Bacteria > Planctomycetota > Planctomycetia > Pirellulales > PALSA-1355 > CAWCAX01. The sequence goes on along the minus strand of CAWCAX010000002.1, from coordinate 310,253 downwards.
GTTTTTCGACACGTAGGACATGTGTAACTGGGTTCAGCCGGGCGCTGTGCGCAGTCTGCAAGGCTGCGTCAGGATGTTGCCCGGCACAGTCTTGCGAGGAGCAGCCCTGCCGCGAGCAGGTCACCGCTTCACTGACTACTGGTTCACAGGTCATTGCTTCCCAGAAAGGCGTGTCATCGCAGGCCTGATTCCGTGTCCTGTCACCCCCTTGCGTGCGGCTTCTCGGACAGTTATCCGCAGTGTCGCGTTCGTCACCGACGAACCGGCCTGCGTGCGACTGGACTGACTGGGCCTGAACTGTTTCTTCGTGCGCAAGTCACTTCTCGTGACCCGCTGCTGCCTCGGCGGCTTCGGCCGCTTGCATGGCCAGAGCGGCAGTCGGCTCGGCATTACCTCGGAGCTTGCTCAATTGAGGTGATTGCCGTGACACCAGGTCAACTGGTCGTTGTTGCCATTCTCGTCGTCGCCGCCGCCGTGCTCTCGGCCGGCGGCAGTCAAATTGCTCGATCGTCTGCGTCGGCGGGACGCCGAGTCCGAAGCCCGCGAGATCATCAGCCGGGCCGAGCGCGACAGCGCCAACCGCATCAAAGAGGCCGAACTCGAAATCAAAGAACGCGCCATCCACACCAAGGCCGAGGGCGAGAAGGAACTGGCCAAGTTCCGCCAGGAGCTGCACGAGCGCGAACGCCTGCTCGACAAACGCCAGGACACGCTCGAACAGCAATCCGAGGGCCTGCGCCGCCAGGAGCGGATGGTCGAAAGCAACCAGCGCAAAGCTCGCCGAAAAGATCGAAGACACCAATCGCCGCAACGAAGAGCTGGCCAAGCTGCTCGACCTGCAGCGCCAGACGCTGCACAAGCTCAGCGGGCTGAGCCGCGAGGAGGCCACCAAGCGCCTGCTGGATCTGCTCGATGCCGACTCTGACGCACGAGCAAGGCGCGATGATCCTGCGGCACGAGAAGAAAATGGCCGAAATCGGCGAGGCCAAGAGCCGCGAGATGCTGATCACCTGCATCCAGCGCTACGCCGCCGCCCACACCGCCGAAACCACCACCAGCACCGTCGACATTCCCAGCGACGAGATGAAGGGCCGGATCATCGGCCGCGAAGGGCGCAACATCCGGGCCTTCGAAAAGGCCACCGGCGTCGACGTGATCATCGACGACACGCCGGGCGTGGTGATCGTCAGCGGGTTCGATCCGGTGCGCCGCGAAATCGGCCGCATGGCGCTCAACAAGCTGATCGCCGACGGCCGCATCCATCCGGCCCGGATCGAAGAGATCGTCACCGAGACGCAGACCGAAATGGAGCAGCACATCCAGAAGTACGGCGAAGAAGCGGCCCAGGAAGCCGACGTGCCCGGCCTGCATCCCAAGATCATTCACCTGCTCGGCCGGCTGCGGTTCCGCACCAGCTACAGCCAGAACGTGCTGCGGCATTCGATCGAAGTGGCCTTTCTGACCGGCATGCTGGCCGAGGAAATGGGCCTCGACGGCACGCTGGCCCGCCGCTGCGGGCCTGCTGCACGACATCGGCAAAGCGGCCGACCACGAAGCCGAAGGGGGACATCCCAAGATCGGCGCCGACCTGCTCAAACGCTACGGCGAAGGTCCGGAAGTCGTCCACGCCGCGCTCGGGCATCACGACGACATCCGCATCGACCATCCTTACACGGTGCTGGTCGCCGCGGCCGACGCGTGCAGTGCCTCGCGCCCCGGCGCCCGCCGCGAAACGCTCGAACGCTACATCAAGCGGATGGAAGAACTGGAATCGATCGCCACCGGCTTCCCGGGGGTCGATCAGGCTTTTGCCATTCAGGCCGGCCGCGAATTGCGCGTCATCGCCAACGCCAAGGGCACGACCGACGCCTCGGCCGCCAAGATCTGCCACGACATCGCCCGGGCGTTCGAGCAGCAATTGACCTATCCCGGCGAAATCAAAGTCACGGTGCTGCGCGAAACGCGGGTCACGGAAATGGCCCGGTAGGAAAAATCGGAACTGGGAATCGGAACTGGGAACGATACGATGACTGCGTCCGCACTCAGTTCGAGAGCCGAGTCCTGGTTCCGAATTCCCCGTTCCGAGTTCCGAGTTCGCCACCAGTAACCATCCGATCGAAGCCACTCGAAGCCAGCCACTCGCCAGCCACCATGCGCCTGCTCCTGATCGGCGACATCGTCGGCAAACCGGGACGCCAGATCGTCGGCCAGGCGCTGGCCGGCCTGATGGCCCGCGAGCAAATCGATCTGGTCGTGGCCAACGGCGAAAATGCCGCCGCCGGCTCGGGCATCACGCCGGCCAACTATCGCCGAGCTGATCGCCGCCGGCGTCGATTGCGTCACGCTGGGCGACCACATCTACCGCCGCCGCGAGATCTCGCCGATCCTCGAGTCGCGGCCGAACATCGTCAAGCCGGCCAACTTTCCGCCCACGGCGCCGGGCAAGCGACCTGGCCGTCTGCACCGCCCGCAACGGCGTCCGGTGGCCGTGATCAGCCTGCTGGGACGGGTCTTCATGCGGCCGGTCGATTGCCCCTGGACCGCGGCCGACCGGGTGCTCGGCCAGTTGCCGCCGGACGTCAAGGTGATCCTGGTCGACTTCCACGCCGAGGCCACCAGCGACATGCAATTGATGGGCCGCTATCTCGACGGCCGCGTCAGCGCCGTGCTGGGCACCCACACGCACGTGCCGACCGCCGACGAGCAAATCCTGCCCGGCGGCACCGCGTTTCAATGCGACGTCGGCATGACCGGCCCGCACGACAGCATCTTGGGCCGCCGCGTCGATCGCGTGATGGAAGCGACGCTCACCTTCAACCCGACCCATTTCGACGTGGCCACCGGCGACGTGCGGATCAACGGCACACTGGTCGACGTCGATCCCCAGACCGGCCGGGCCAGCGCGATCCGTCGTCTGTGCGTCAGGCAAGGAGAAGCCGCCGAGCTATCTGCGCTCAGAGGCCCGCGGGCCGAGTCGGCGCCAGCGGCTCCGGGTTCGTAGCCGGCGGGGAAGGAAACCGCAAAGACGCAAAGATCCGAAGAGAAAGAAAACACAGCAAACCACAGAGTCACAGAGGCACGGAGAGGAAGGAAGAGTTTGAACGAGGAACGAAGAAGTTTGATTTGACGTTTGCTTGCTCATCGCGTTGGCACGATTTTTTTGTGAAGTACATACTGGTGGCGTTTAGCCTTCGTCACCTGAATCCTTCTCCGCTTTTCTCCGTTCCGCTCCGTGCCACTGTGACTCTGTGGTTCTCTTTGCCCTTTTTCTCTTTGCGTCTTTGCGCCTTGGCGGTTTCACTTCGTTCTTGCGTTTCACTTGATTACTTGATTCATCCGGCTGAAACCGATCTTGCCGGCATTTCGTCCGCTCGCTATGCTCCGCATCCTTTTCGCGTTCGACGCAGACCCCCGACGACCCGGCCCCAATGACAGGGTCCTGGCGAGGCGGCAGCGATTGAGTTTGCTGCTGGCGGCGGTCGGGTTGGCGGGTGTGCTCGCGCTGGCCGGCAGCTTGCAACCAGACAGCCGCCGCCTGGGAACGCACGAACCATTGGGGCTTCCCCCGTGCAGCATTCGCAGTTTAATCGGTCTGCGCTGTCCGACGTGCGGCATGACAATCGCTTGGGCCAATCCGATCGTCGCTGGATGTTTTGGCGCGGAAAAGAGCCCGCGCTTTCGTGATCGCCACTTCAGGCAAGGTCGCCTGTCGAAAGCAAAAATACTGAGCAAGGAATCAGCGATGGATCGCTTGCGGACACGCACTTTGCTGGCCGGAACGGCTTGGATGGCGCTGGTGCTTTCAGTCGCCGGCGGCTGCAGCGTCCTGCCGTTTATAGCGTACCTGTATCAAGGGTTGGCCACGCCCGCCGAATACGACGGACTGAAGGGCAAACGCGTCGCGGTGATCTGCCGCCCGGTGGCCTCGCTGCAATATCAGAGCTCCAGCGTGTCGCGCGAGCTATCGCTGGCGGTGGCTTCGCTGTTGGAACAGAATGTCAAGCACATCAAGCTGGTCGATCAAGACGAAGTCGACAAGTGGGAAGACGAAAACAACTGGGACAACTACATCCAGATCGGCAAGGCGCTGAAGGCCGATATGGTCGTTGGGAATCGATCTGGACCAGTTCAGCCTGCTGCAAGGGCAAACCTTGTATCAAGGCAAGGCCAGCGTCGAGATCTCGGTCTACGACTTGAACAAAGTGACCAAGCGGCCGGCTTTCCAGAAATCGCTGCCGCAAAGGATGTATCCGCCCAATGCCCCCATTCCGGCAGCCGAGAAGCCCTTGGCGGAATTTCAGCGGCAGTTCGTCGATGTGCTGGCGGACCAGATCGCCCGGCACTTCTACGATCACGATTCGACCCAGACTTTGCCGCCGACAGCGCGGCCCATCACTAAGGCCCCCCGCACCGCGAGACGCTCCACGACGGCTTGGGCCGGCTTGGCTCGGTTCAAGAGATCGGTCGTTTGGGGCCCGTCATGCGGCGGCCTGCGTCCCCTCCCAGGCCTCTACGCGTCGGCCGATGGACCGTCGCTCGGTCAGAAGTCCCGGTCGGCGAGCCAAGTCAGAATCCGCCAACATTCTCAACCGCTGGCAGCGCGGGCCATTCCGGCCCGCGGGTGCGGACCCAACCACGGTTCGGACCGCGATTCGAGTCCAGCGGCTAGCGAAATAGTCCCCAGAAGGGCCTCGGATGGGCCCCGGCAGATTGCGCAAACTGGGGCCATCCTGGACGCTGCTTGCCGGGCTCGCCATAATGCATTAAGTCGTTGGGAGTCAAATTGCCGATTTTGGAAGCGGGCGTTTTTTCTGCTCTTACGCTGATGGTCGAGTTCCTCACCACTCCGGCAGCGTCCGTGGTGCTGCTCTTGGCCATGACGGCGGCGCTGATCGCCGTCGGAGTTTACGTAATCGGCAAAGTGCGGCAGGATTTGACGAGCGACACGGCTGGAGCGAGCGAGTTGCTGTCGAATTTCAGGGAATTGCATTCCCAGGGTGGCCTTAGCGACGAGGAATACCGAACAATAAAGGCTATGCTGGCCAAGCCTCTGGACGACGAACTCAAGATTGAGCAGCACGAGCAGACAGGGATGCTCCAGGCAAACAGTACCGTCGGGCCGACGATAGACGATCAGGTCGGATAAGAGTACAAGCGGCGGACAAAAACGTCGGCCGAGACGGAGATTGCTTTAGATTGACACCGGGCAAGGATTGCCCGCAGCGAATGTCCAGCGTGCGATTGGGATCGCCGCGCTGCTGGACACCACGGTCAGCAAGCCATAGAGTCATCACTGCTCGAATTGCATTCGGACAAGGACGCCCCGGTAGGCCAGTGCACAGGACGGCCCGGTTGGCCACTCGAGCGACACCCTGGAATTTTACCCGATAGCCGCTCTTTGTCGAGCGGTGATCGCGGTTAGCGGAAAGGAGCGGACATGCCCTCAGGTAGGGACGTCAATGCAGGTCGACGAGGCAGCGGCACCACCAAGAAGAACGCCTTTTGCTCGTTCTGCCGCAAGAGTTATCGGGACGTCGGACCGCTGGTCGAAGGTCCCGGCGACGTTTACATCTGCGGCGAATGCATCGAGCTGTGCCAGTCGATCCTCGAGCAGGAACGACGCCGCCGCGGAACCGGCAAGCAGCTGTTCAACCGAATCCCCTCGCCCGCGCGAGCTCGTCACCCAGCTCGACGAATACGTCATCGGCCAGGAACACGCCAAGAAAGTCTTGGCCGTGGCCGTGCACAGCCATTACAAGCGGCTGATGCTCGGCGCCGAAGGCTCCGACGTCGAAGTCGACAAGTCGAACATCCTGCTGATCGGCCCGACCGGCTCGGGCAAAACGCTGCTGGCCCGCACGCTGGCCCGGATTCTCGACGTGCCGTTCGCCATCGGCGACGCGACCACGCTGACCGAAGCCGGCTACGTGGGCGAGGACGTCGAGAACCTGCTGCTCAAGCTGCTGCACGCGGCCGATTTCGATCTGGAATCGGCCCAGCGCGGCGTGCTCTACATCGACGAAATCGACAAGATCGGCAAGACCAGCCAGAACGTCTCGATCACGCGCGACGTTTCCGGCGAGGGCGTGCAGCAGGCCCTGCTCAAGATGCTCGAAGGGACCATGGCCAACGTGCCGCCGCAAGGCGGCCGCAAGCATCCCGAGCAGCAATACATCCAGATGGACACCAGCAACATCCTGTTCATCTGCGGCGGAACGTTCGTCGGCATCGACAAGATCATCAGCAAGCGGCTCGGCAAGCGGACGATCGGTTTCGGCCAGGAAAGCGGCCTCAAGGGCGAGACCGACATGGCCAAGCTGCTGCCGCAGGTCACCAGCGACGACATCCTGGAATTTGGGCTGATTCCGGAGTTGGTCGGACGTTTGCCGGTGATTTCGGCTCTGACGCCGCTCGACACCCCGGCTTTGGTCCGCGTGCTGACCGAGCCGAAGAATGCCTTGGTCAAGCAATATCAACGCTTGTTCTCGATGGAAAACGCCGACTTGCAGTTCACCGAAGACGCACTGCAAGCCATCGCCCGCAAGGCCCAAGTCAAAGAGACCGGCGCCCGCGGATTGCGGTCGATCGTCGAAGAAGTGATGCTCGACATCATGTACGATCTTGCCCGAACAAGGCCAGAACTGCCGCTACGTGATCACCAAGGACGCGGTCGACAAGCGGCAACCGGTGTTCCCCATCGCTGAACCCAAGAACAAAAGCGCGTAACGTTCAACCCCGTTGGCTCAAGAGTCGACGGGGGTCGAGTTCGCGCTTCTATCTTCGAAAAGCCCGGGACGGTCATTCAGAGCCGTCCCGGGCTTTTGTCGTTGCCGTGCCCGCTTCGCACGGTGTCGTCTCGATCGGCATTCCGCAGCCAAAATTGGTTTCGAGCGCCGCGACAGGGCTGGAATCATTACCCACCCTTGCGGTCTAATAGGCGTCCGGGGCTTTACCCCCCTGAGGCTTTGCCCGCTCCGGCGACGGCGGCGGCGCCCTGCTAGGGCGGAATCTACCAGGGCCCGCTTCGACACGGCTGTTAAAGCCACCGGCAGGAGGATCTCACGATGGGTCTGTTCGAAGGGAAAAAAGGCTTGATCTTGGGAGTGGCCAACGACCATTCGCTGGCCTGGGCGATTGCCCAACAGATCTTGGCCGAGGGAGGGCAGGCTGGTTTCACGCATTTGCCCGACCGACCGGACGACGAGCGTCAGCGCAATCGCCGCCGAGTGGCCATGCTCACCGACGCCCAGATCGGTGCGAAATTCCTGGTCCCCTTGGACGTGAACAAGGACGACAACATCCAGGCCGTGATGCAAACGGCCGGCAAAGGAATTCGGCAAGATCGACTTCCTGCTGCATTCGATCGCCCACGCTTCGCTGGAAGACCTGAAGCGCGACACGGTCGAAACCAGCCGCGACGGTTTCAAGATGGCCATGGAAATCAGCGTCTACAGCCTGCTGGCCGTGCTCAACGCCGCCCGCCCGATCCTCAACGAGCGGGCCTCGGTGCTCACGCATGACGTATTTCGGCGGCGAAAAAGCCGTGCCGGGCTACAACGTGATGGGCATCTGCAAGGCGGCCCTCGACTCGGCGGTCAAGTACCTGGCGTTCGACATGGGCCCGCGCGGCATTCGCGTCAACGCGGTCAGCGCCGGTCCGGTGCGCACGCTGGCCGGCAAAGGGGCCGGCGTCGACGACATGCTGCCGATGTACGAGCGCGTCGCGCCGCTGGGCCGCAACGTGACGCACGAAGAAGTCGGCCGCTGCGGCGCATTCCTGCTGTCTTCCGCCTCCGAAGGCATCACCGGCGAAATCTTGCACGTCGACTGCGGCTACAACATCATGGGCTCGCCCGGCCGACTGTTGGACGACCTGAAGAGGGGAAAGGCGGAAGGATGAAGGATGAAGGCGGAACGAGGCAGTCGGAACTCTTGAACGCCACCCGCATTGCCATTGCCGTCGTCGAGCATGACGGAAACTTTCTGATCGGACTGCGACCCTCTGGCGCCGTGCTGGGCGGATTATGGGAATTTCCCGGCGGCAAGGTCGAGCCGGACGAAACGCCCGAGGCCGCCGCGGCCCGCGAGTGCCTGGAAGAGACGCGGCCTGGCGATCGACGTGATCGATCGTTGTGAAGTGGTCGATCACGACTATGACCACGGCCGGGTGCAGTTGCACTTCTTTCGCTGCCGGCCCCGCAATCCGCAGCAGGCGCCCGATTCGCGATTCCGCTGGGTGCCGGCGGCCGAACTGCCGCGCTACGAGTTTCCGCCGGCCAATGCGGCGCTGGTCGCCCAGCTAGCCAGCGGCTGAAAAACGCCGATCGCGGGGTCGCGGCGGCGGCGCGGGCCAAAACTGCTCTGGCCTTGGCGGGCCCAAGTAGGCAGAATCTGCGCCGCTTCGGATATTTCGGGCGGGCGGCAATGAATGCCGGCGCGTGCGAGGATCGGCCGCGTGGGCCGGCAAAAAGTCCGATCTGGATCGCGACGCTTCAGGCGATTCGGTCGTGATGGGAACTTTCACGTCGGGTGGATTTTTCGGTCACAGGGACGTGGCCGCTTGACCCCTTTTCGTTTGCAAGCGAGGGCAGAGCATGGACGCTCGTATCTTGAAGGTCGCTGTCCTGGCGGCCGCCGTGGGCTCGTTGGGCGCCAACCAGCGCACCGCCAATTTCATCGTCACCGCCCCCACGGAGCAGCAGGCCCGCGAGATCGCCACCGCCGCCGAAAACTTCCGCCACGATCTGGCCATCGAATGGCTGGGGCACGAAATGCCCAATTGGGGTCAGCCGTGTCCGATCACCGCGCAGGTGGCCGAGGGGCTGGGCGCCGGCGGGGCAACCAGTTTTCTGTTCGACCACGGCGAAGTGTTCGGCTGGCGGATGAGTATCCAGGGCTCGCAGGAGCGGATCCTCGATTCGGTTCTGCCGCACGAAGTCACGCACACCATCTTTGCCACCCACTTCCGCCGGCCGCTGCCGCGCTGGGCCGACGAAGGGGCCTGCACCACGGTCGAACACGCCAGCGAACGCACCAAGCAACAAATCATGCTGGTCGACTTTTTGCGCAGCAATCGCGGCATCGCCTTCAGCCGCATGTTCGTCATGAAGGAATATCCGCACGACGTCATGCCGCTCTACTCGCAAGGCTATTCGCTGGCCCGATTCCTGATCGCGCAAGGCGGCAAGAAAAAATTCCTGGCCTACCTGGCCGACGGCATGCGCGACGAGAACTGGGAACGGGCGACCAGGCAGCAATACGGTTTCGATAATCTGGCCGTGCTGCAAGACACCTGGCTGGATTGGGTTCGCCGCGGCAGCCCCAACTTGCAAGCCCCCAAGCCTACGCCCGGACGGCCCGCTCCGTCGATCCTGGCCGACAACCCGCGCCGGCCGCGGCCTGAACCGAACCTGATCTACCGCGCCCAAAGCAGCGACGATGCAATCGGCGCCGATACCGCGGCCCGGCCCGTCAGAAGCGAGCCAGCCGCCACCCCCGCCCGCGCGCGCGCCGGCTGGCATGCAACCGACGACCGCGATGTCGATGGGGAAGTAGCCGCAAGGCCCGCGCCGGACGCCGTGGCGGCACTGCCCGAGCCGAGCGATGCCGGCGGCGCGGACACTGCCGGCGGCTCGCATCAAGTCACACGGCCGCAAGGCGTACAGAAATCGCGGCAGATCATCCTGGAATGGTCCAAGCCGCCGCGCGGCGGCGATACGACCCCCGCCGCCCCGGCCAAGGACGATAATCCGCCGGCTTCGTCCCAATCGTTCGGCCGATAAGGGGCTCGCAGCCAAAAAAATGCCCGCACGAAAAACCCGGCAAAGGTTCCTCGTGCGGGCTGCTTGCTACGAGGGAATCGCTCGAACGTACCTCGAGCGGTCATCAGTTGGCGTGAATCTCGATCTTGCGCGGCTGAGCAGTTGCCTTCTTCGACAAGGTCAGCGTCAGCACTCCGCCGACGAAATCCGCGTTGATCGCCTCGGTATCGACGACGTCGGGCAACTGGAATGCCCGCTCGAACCGGCCATAGCGCCGCTGGTTGACCAAATAGCGCCGCTCCCCTTCCGGAGCCTTGCGCTCGGCGCCGATCGTGAGCCGGCCCTGTTCGACCGTGATCTCCAAGTCCTCTTTGTTGACGCCCGGGAGTTCCAACTCGATATACGTGTGGTCGTTGTCCTCCCACACGGCGACCGGCAACGACCGATCGACGTCCGAGGTCTCCGCGGCCAACATTCGCCCGAACAAGCGATCCATCTCGGCCCAAGCCGAGCCCCGCCGTCCGCCGTTTGCCAATTCATGTCTGGTAACCATATCGCACCTCCTCGTTAATGTATGTGTTGCCACTGGTTCGGCTCAAACCGCGCGGGATGCTCCCGCAACGAAGCCGATCCGCCGATTTTGTCAGTAGTGGACTGACGTATACAACACAAAGCAAGGTGCGTGCCAACGACCCCGCAAATTGTGGTTCTGATCCGAACCACTTGCGCGATCGAAAGATCGGAAGAGGGCCTTTGAAATCGGTCTCCAAGTCACCTTTGTCAACGCTGCCAAAATGGCATTTATAGCCCTGAAACCTTCCGACCGCGGCCACTGCGACGCCGACGTGCCGCGACGACCATGCCGGCGGCCCCCAGGCCGAGCAGTACGAACGTGGACGGCTCGGGAACGGTCCCGATGAGGAAATCGCTCGGGTTGAACGCGCCGCTGAACGTAAACACGCGCACCTGATCGACGTTGCCGTCGAAGACAGCCGCAGGCGAGGCAAACGTTCCGCCGGCGCCGATGTCGAAACCGGGCGACGGAGCAAGCGTTCCGGCGCTATCGGTGGCCACAGCCACGCCATTGACGTAGGCCGTCATGTGTCCCAAGCTATCGAAGACCATTCCCAGATGAACCCATTGCCCGGCAGTAATGGCCGTCATCACTCCATCGGCACGGCCCTGTTCGAGCCAATACAAATTGCCGTACTCCTGGAAAAATCCATATCCGTTCGCCCCGCCGTTGTAGGCAATGATCGCAAAGGGGTTCGTGGTATTAGCGGCCTCTACCCAGGCTTCGATACCCACGTTGGTTGTCAGGCCGGGCGCGTCGGCGGTCGAACTGTAATAGCCCTCCGTCGAGCCGTTGAACTGCATCGACAACGTGCTGCCGAGGGACAAGGCGGCGGTGTCGGCCGAATAGGTCGGGCTGCCTGCCCGCGACAAATTGTTAGTCATGCCCACGCTGTCGATCGTGGTCGCGTTGCCCGTATTGCCGGCGACCGCCCCCGGGTCCGCCTCGCCCAGTTTATACCAATCCACCGCGACGACTCCGGCCAGCAAACGATTGGGCGCCGCCGCCCCGGTCGACAACACGATCAGCGCGACGATGTACAACGCATGGCGAACCGAAAACAGGCAATTCTTGCGGGCGTTCATGAGCTTTTCCTTCTTCAGAGGGGTGTGAGAGAGAACTTCAGACTGCCGGAAATCGGCAAGGCAACAATCACCAGACTACGAGCGGAGATTCCGTGCAACACACGGGCAATCTAATCAACGGGCATCAAGAACCTTTCTGGACCAGGCGTCTTTCGCGGTCGACTATTGCCGCGGCGGAGGTGCTGAGGGCGGTGGCTTCCACAGCAACATTTGCAGCTGCAAGGGCTGCTTGAGCTCCATCAGCCGCACTTCGTCGATCGCGCCGTGAAAGACTTCCTTCGTGTTTTCGCAATGGCCACCGACGTCGATTCGATCCTCGGGGGCAGTGGGCAACACGTTGGATTCCAAACCGGTTTGCAGCCCATTGACCAATAACCAGATCCGGCCGTTTTCACAAACCAGAGCCAGATGCGTCCACGTTCCCAGTTCGCACCTGGCTGTGCCTTGAATCATTTGCTTGCCGCCCAACAAGCCTTTCCATTCGCCATCTCGCAGATACAAACCAAATCCGTTGCGGCCGGAGTTGCCGACATACGCGATCACCGCGTTGCTAGCCACGTCGGCACGTGCCCAGGCCTCGAGCACCCAGTTTTCCGGAATGCGGCCAAAACCATTGGCTGAGGCCGCCGTGGCCGTATCGGCGGGGCCAAAACAGACGGCGCGCCGGCTGACCGAGGCAGCCACGTCTTCGGTATAGCGCGGAGTGCCCATGAATGTCAGCGGTTGGCTCAAGCGCACTGCGGCATCGGCAACCGTCGTGGCGACGCGGGCCGAATCGTCGGCAGCCGGATCGGCTTCACCCATCCGGTAGTAAAAAACGACTTCGTTATCCGCATCGAGATTGTCCGAATCGAGATTCGCCGACTGGGCCGGTTTGTTCATCCTGCCCGACCCGGAAAAGCGCTGCGGGGAGCTTGGGCCGAATTCCGCAGGCGCCATCGGCCGAAATGCGCACCGCTTCGCCCGCACCGAGTTTCATGCTGCGCACAGGCGCGGTGACTTCGGATACCAGGCGTTTGACCTCGACGCTTCCTTTGAGCACATGGACGTCCGTTTTTCCGGCGCCATCCACCTCGACGCCGAACTCCGTGCCCAGGTCCACCACTTCCGCCGACGGCGTGACGACCGTAAAGCCACGCGCCGAGCGGGGAACGTGGGCGATCAGCTTGCCCGATTCAAGCAGCAGCTGCTGGTCCGAGGTGAGCTGCCAGGCGGCAGGGCCCTGGATAACCACGTGTGCGCCCCGGGTCAGCCGCAGGTCGACCCAGCCCCGGGCCAACTCGTAATGCCGGCCGACCCGCGCCGAGCCGTCGGTCGGCACCGACGATTTCTGAGACCAGCGACCGCGGTCCTCCACCGCCAACGAGCCAACCACGCAGCCCAGGGGCGAAACTTGCCTCGCGGACGATTCACGCGCGGCAACCTCGACCCTGGGTTTGCCCTGCACCAGGTAAACGACTCCCCAAACCGCCGCGGTGACGGCCAACAGGACCAGGCCTCCCACGATCATGTCGCCCCCTGGCAGGACCTGCCGTACGACGGCGAGGAATCCAGAACGGCGATGCGTTCGCAGAAACCGGGCCCCCTGCGGACGCCGGCTCACCGATCGAAAGTCCTGCTAGGGCCGCTGGTACCGGATCAACGTCGTTTGATTGAACGAGTTGAGAGACCTCGTGGCCGTGAACGGCCTGGCCTTTGAAGGCGTCGTACAATTGCCGGTGCAAATGCGATTCGAGCAGAAACGTGCGCCGCATTTCCGGGCTGTCGCGCAGAAAGGACGAAAGCTGCTCAAACTCCGCGGGCTCCAGCTCCCCGTCCAAATAGTCGGCCACCAGGTCCAGAAATTCGCTCATAGTGCCTCCCGAAAGGCGGCCAGTCGACGCTCGATGCAGTTTCGCAGCAACGCCCGCGAGCGATGCAACAGCACCCGCACGGCGCCCGCGGCCATGCCGAACCGTGCGGCAATCGCTTGCGGGCTGAGCTCGTCAAAGTAGCGCAAACGCAGCGCCTCGAGCGGGCGACCGTGCATCTCTTGCAGGCATTCGTGCAGGGCGGGGCGACGACGGTCCAACTCGTCGGCAGCCTCTGCATAGCTGGCGCCGATAAGCTCGATCAGATCGTCTGAAAATCGATGTTTGTCGGTCGAGTATTGCCGGCGATGCTTCAAGACCTCAAAGCGGGCCATGCCGATCGCCCAGGCGACGAACGGCTGCTGCCGATCGTACTGATGGAACTTGCGAACCAGGGCCACCGCGACCTGGTTCAAGACGTCCTCGGCCTGATGGAAGTCGGGCACCAGCGACGAGATGTACGCCGCCACCACAGGTTGCGCCTTCGTCCAGCAAACCGCCAGTTCTTCGGTATCTTGCAGATTCACGAGCGCCTAGGTCTGTGCGGTAGTCAGTGGCTCATTTGGGGACCTGCCCCCCCGAAAATGGGCACGCGGGGCCTCCACTTACTCTATATTCTCCAATCGTGGGCGAAACGTTACCGGAAAAACCCGAAAAAACTGCCTTCATCCGGCTCCAGGCTGGGCAATCGGTGGGAATCGAGGGGGCGGCAAGCAACCGATCCGCTCAGCGGGCCGCGTGAATTTGCCGGTTCGCCGGCACCGGTTCGTTGGGGGCGGCGGCTCCCTGATCGATCCAGTTTTTCAACAGCTCGATTTGAGCATCGTCGAGCGGTTTGCCCTTGAGCGGCATCCGATCGACCAGCTCGCTGCCGCTGACGGCCAGAATCAACAAGCTTTCGGCGCTTTTGCCGTGATTCCATCTTGGTCGAGTTGGCGGGCACATGGAAAACGCTGCAACAACTTCGGCTTGCCTTTGAATTTACCGGCTGACCGGCCGCCGGCCGCATCGATAGAATGAGGCCCACGGCAAATAGAGCGTGCTATTGTCGAACCAAATTCCATTCGGCGGCTGCCGCAATGCTCGGTTTTCATTCAATCTTCAATGGCCGCTCATCTCCTTTTCTTCCATGAATCATTCCTCGTATCTGCGTTCATCCGCGTTCATCTGCGGTTACGCCCGTGCGGTTACTCTCGGTTTCCATGTCAAGCAGGTTGAGGCGGCTTACCGTCTTTCAATCCGACGGCTGAGCAGCGTCTTGATTCCGCACTCCAACAGGTAACCGCCGATGAACGTGGATGAACGCCGATCACCGGCGGCTACACCGCGCCCGGCCCAGCTGCCCGATGCGGCCTGGATCCGCGCGTTTCGCCGCCGGCTCGTCGCCTGGTATCGCCGCAGCCGGCGCGATCTGCCTTGGCGGCAGACGAGCGATCCCTACCGCGTCTGGGTCAGCGAAATCATGCTTCAGCAGACCCAGGTCGCGACGGTCATTCCCTACTACCAGCGGTTTGTGGCCAGTTTCCCCGACCTGGCCGTGCTGGCCGCGGCCGACGAGCACGACGTGCTGCGGCATTGGGAAGGGTTGGGCTACTATCGCCGCGCCCGGCAATTGCATCGTGCGGCAAGACAGGTCGTGGTCGAGCACGGCGGCACCTTTCCCAACGATCTGGACGACGTGCGCTCTCTGGCCGGCATCGGCCGCTACACGGCCGGAGCCATTGTTTCGATCGCCTTCGACCGGCCGGCGCCGATTCTCGAAGCCAACACCGTGCGGCTCTACAGCCGGCTGCTGGGCTTCGGCGGCAACACCGCCAACCGCCAGGGCCAAGAGTTGCTGTGGCGCTTTGCCGAGATCGTCCTGCCGCGTCGCGGATCCGGCACGCTGAATCAGGCGCTGATGGAGTTGGGCAGCCAGGTTTGCACTCCCCGCGTGCCCCGCTGCCACGAGTGCCCGGTGCTCGGGTCGTGCGCGGCCCGGCAGATGGGCCTGGTGGACCAGATTCCCGCGGCCCGGCCCAAGCCCAAGAGCGAAGCGGTGCTCGAGGCGGCGGTGGTCGTGTGGCGCGGCCCCAGGGTGCTCCTGCGAAGGCATGCAGCCGATGAACGTTGGGCCGGCCTGTGGGATTTTCCGCGGTTCGCGCTTACGAACAAACGGGTAAGTGCTCTTTCGCAGACTTTGGCCGACGGCGTGGAGCGTCTATGCGGCGTCCGAATCGCGCCGGGCGAGCACCTGACCACGATCCAGCACGGGGTGACGCGGTTTCGGATCACGCTCGAGTGTTATCACGCCCGTCACTCGGGCGGTCGTGTATCGTCGGCCGGGGCGGCCCCTCTGAAATGGGCCCGGCCGTCGGAATTGCCCGACCACGCCTTGAGCATGACTGCGCGCAAAATCGCGCGCCTTCTGGGATAGAGGAAAAAAGTAAGGAGATAAGGGGATGAGGACGGGGATACGGGGGATGAGGGAAAGGATGGTAACGGAAGGATGATAACGAAAGGATGAAGGCGGAGGGATGAAGGATGAAAAACGAAGAACCGGGACGAGGCGCGGCCCGTCACCTTAATTTACAAAGCAGAGCTGCACCTTCTAAAAAAATCATCTTCAGGTTCTCTCTGTGTCTTTGTGCCTCTGTTGTTCCCTTCCGCTTTGCCCTCGTCCGCTTTGCCCTCGTCCACTTTGCGCCTTGGCGCTTTTGCGGTTCCCTTTGCCTAAGAAACTTCAAAGACTCCCGCGGGGGGGCACGACATCCTCTTCCGGTTTGATCGAGGTGTCGCCGGTCGAGCGCATCTCGAAGATGTAACTCTTGCCGGGGCGCAGCTTGATCGAAGGGGCATCGCCGTGCGCCGCGCGGATGCCGGCCTGTTCGGCCTTTTTCGGATCATTGGCATAATCCCAAAAGTGGTCCCAGATTTCGCGCTCGAAGTCCGGCATCTGACTGCCGCGGTCGTAAGCCACGGGGCGCGAGTGGGCCGCGTCGAGCGGATAGCCGTCGCTGGGGTTTTGGTATTCGCCCCACAGACGCCGCAGCAGACAGACCGACGTGCCCCGCAGCGGGTCGCCGGCTTCGATATACTTGTCGAGGTACTTGATGACCAACGAATCGATGTAGAGCATGTCTCCGTCGATGGTGAACTTGCGCGGCTGATCGAGCTGGTGCCCCTCGTCGTCGACGTCGGCAAACAGGATCTCGGTCGTGGGATGCTTGGTTTCTTTGGAATCCCATTGGTTCAGCACCGTGATTTTGGCCAGCCTGTGATTCGTCTTGAGCAGTCGATTGGCCAGGTCCAACTCCTGGATCCGCTTGGCCTGCGCCGCGATATCTTGCTCCAGCTTTTCCACCTGGGCGTGTTTTTCGCGCAGCTCGGCCTCGAGCATGCTGCGCGAATTGACCGTTTGATAACCAAACCAACCGCCAACGCCGATCAGCGTCAGCACGCCGAGCGAGACAATGCTGCGAAACAAACTGGAAATCGTGGTGAGCGTATTGGACATGCAACCTCCTGAGGAACCTGCAAAGCGACCGGCGACAATTATAAGGCGTTCGCGGCAATCGAGGCCAGAAGGTCTTTTCTCCGAAGATTGCTTGGGCTGTCCGCATTTCTCGGTTCCGCGCTGCCGGTTCCCGGGTTCGAGTTTCCCGTGGCCGCCCGAACGCCCGTATGCAAAGCATGGGGTAGAATTGCTCTCGGGAAGCACTCGGCGGTCATTCGAGCGGGGGTGAGCCATGCGACGCACGCTGATTCTGATCTTGGCGCTGGCCGGCGGATTGGCGATCGATTGGCTGGCGGTACAATTGGAAGCCGTGCAACCGGCGGCCGACGCCCCACCGGCGGCCGAATTTTCGGTGCCCGACAAAATCGCCGCGGAGGCTACGTTCGAAAAGCTGTGCAGCGGCGGATTGAAGATCGTCGACTTGACCTGGCCGCTCAATGCTCGCGGCGCGTTCTGGCCGGGCGAAAACTACAAGCCCTTCGAGCTGCAGACCATTGCCACGCTCGAGCGCGACGGGGTTTTGTCGAAATCGTTCTGCATGCCCGAGCATCAGGGAACCCACATCGACGCGCCCAATCATTTCACGGCCGATCGGCCGTCGGTCGATGCCATTCCGCCCCAGGACCTGTTTGCGCCGGGCGTCGTGATCGATATTTCGGCCCAGGCGGCGCAGGACCCCGACTACCGGCTCAGCCCCAACGACATCGAAGATTGGGAAAAGCATTACGGGCCGATACCCGCGCGCGCGGTCGTATTGCTGGCCAGCGGCTGGGGGCGCCACTTCATGACCCCGCCCCGATATCGCAACGCAGACGCCCTGGGGCGAATGCACTTTCCGGGCTTTTCGCCCGAAGCGGTGCAGTGGCTCCTGGAGAAGCGGAAAATTCGTGGCATCGGCATCGACACGCTGAGCATCGACAACGGCGTGTCGCGCGACTTTGCGGTCCATCACCTGCTCGGCCAGGCCGGGCGGTACGGACTGGAGAATCTGGCCGGCCTCGAAAAGCTGCCCGCGCGGGACTTCTGGCTTGTGGTCGCCCCGATCAAGATCGAAACCGGCAGCGGCGGGCCGACGCGCGTGTTTGCGATCCTGCCGTAGAGCCTGCGGACTAAACGATCGGGGACGGCCCCTCCTCTTGCGAGACCGCTTTGTCCGCGGGTTCTTAATCGCATTGCGGCTCCCAGGGCCGTGCCCGGCTGACTACAATGAAGGGAGTGCAGGCACCTTGTTTTGCTCTCCCGCTGCCCCGCCGCGACAAAACTGCCCATGACGCTGATTTATCTCGACCATAACGCCACCACGCCGATGCTGCCGGAAGTCATCGACCGGATGGCCGCCTGTCATCGCCAGGGCTACGCGAATCCGGCCAGCCAACATCAGACCGGTCGCCGAGCGCGACAGGTGTTGGAAGACGCCCGCGAGGACGTGGGCCGCCTGCTCGGCGCCGACCTGACCAGCCGCCGCCCGCACAAGCTGGTTTTCACCAGTGGCGGAACCGAGGCCAACAATCTGGCCGTTTTTGGGCTGGCCCTGGCCGCCGGGCCGCAGCCGGGCGAGGCTGTTGTCTCGGCCATCGAGCATCCCAGCGTCCGCGGGCCGGTCGAGCACCTGGAACGCTGCGGCTGGAAGATTCATCGACTAGGCGTGACGCGAGACGGCGTGGTGCGGGTCGATCAGTTTGCCGCGCTGCTTAACGACCGCACGCGATTCGCCAGCATCATGCTCGCCAACAACGAGACCGGCGTCTTGCAGCCACTTGCCGAGCTGGCCGCGATCGCCGCCCGGGCGGGCGTGCCGCTGCACACCGACGCGGTACAGGTGGTGGGCAAGCTGCCGGTCGACTTCGAACAGTTGGGCGTGGCTGCTTTGACGCTTAGCGCTCACAAGTTCCACGGCCCACCGGGAATCGGGGGATTGCTCCTGCGTCAGGGCATTGCGCTCGCGCCGCTGCTCTACGGCGGATTTCAGCAGTGGGGTTTGCGCCCCGGTTCTGAGCCGGTGGCCCTGGCCGTTGGGTTGCACCGGGCGCTGGAATTGTTTGCCCGCGATGCCGAGCCGCGGGCCTGGCGGATGCGCGAGCAGCGCAACCGACTGGAATCGGCGCTGAAGTCCGGCTTCTTGCGCGTCGTGGTCAACGGCGCCGGCGCCAGCCGCTTGCCGCACACCTCGAATCTCGCCTTCCTAGGTCTCGATCGGCAGGCGTTGGCCATGGCCCTCGATTTGGCTGGCGTGGCCTGTTCGACCGGTTCGGCCTGCGCCAGCGGATCGAGCGAACCTTCGAGCGTGCTCTTGGCGATGGAAGCGCCGCGCGAGGTGGTCAACAGTTCGCTCCGCTTCAGTCTGGGGGCCGAAACCACGGACGACGAAATCGACGAAGCCGTGCGTCGGATCATCGCCACGACCGGCAATCTGGCCTCGCCCGCCGGGCGTGGGTACGCGACCGCGGCAAGTTGACGCGGGCGGCTTACCCGCGGCCCCACCTATTCCCGCGCCGCAAGCCGTATAGACCAAGGGAATGGATGTAAAGGACGGCCGAGGATTCTGGTTCGGAATTGGGCGGGCAGTTGTCCTTGCGACGATTGTGCTTCTCGCGTCCTTCGCGATCTTCTGTGTGATCACCTTCGCCATGATGTACTCTGGTTTTTCGGACATCATGCCCCAACAGGATTGATCTTGTCCGCGGCCCCTCCCCATCGCTGGTCGTTCGGCACGAGGACGCTGTTCGTCGCTATGATTGCCGTCGCGGTTCCCTTGTCGAGCTACCCGCGGCTCGGTATGGTGCTCGTCTTAGCATGGCTCGAGGTCGCGGGAGCAATCTCATTTGTTGTTTGGCGCCGCGGTGCACGCTCACTCTTGACTAACCCGGCGAGAGAATGCGACGACAACCCAAGACACACGCTGTTGGCGTGGGGATTTTTCGCTGTTTTGTGGATGGCTGTTCCGACGGCGATAATTATTGCGAGCCGTGCATTTTTGCCCTAGATCCGTATCTGACCGGCACCAACGCCGGTTCCACACCCCGGTCCGGGTACACGCCCTTGCCGACTCGTCCCGGCGAATGCTACAATCTGGGGCTCCCGCTCAGACCTCACAACCTGGGCGGTATCCCGCAAGTGGCCATCCGTTTGGCGGCCGGACTGTTCCGCTGATCTCGATCTATTTACGGAGCTTATTTAGTGGGCGTCAAGAAGACTGGTAAAGGGCGTCGCAAGTTGGGTCGCAAGAAACGCCGCATGCGCTCGAAAATCCGCCACCGCAAATAAGCCCACGCGAAGTACGCCCACGCGAAGTAAGCCCGTACGACCCCGGTCCTCTTTCGGCACCGCTCAGCACCCCGCAGCACAGTCGCATCCTGGCACGCGGTGTTGTCCCCCAGCACGCCGGGCATGAACCCGCGGCGCTACACGCCCATTTCTTCCCAGACGCTGGCCGAGGGCGGAACGGCCGGAGCCGGGCGGGTAATCCACACCGGCCGCCCGCAATAGCCGCAATGATGCAGCTCGTGCAGCGTGCCGTCGCGAAAGATCGCGCCGTACTCATCGGCCCGGCTGAGATCGCGATGGCCGCGAACCAAGCAAACCAGGCGCTTCCAGAAGCTTGGCACGGCAATGGACTCCTTAATTTGCAACGAAGGCCACCGTCCATCCCACGGGCAATTTCCCGTGCGCTTAGCCGGCAGTCCCGGCTGGCATCATAGCACTTTCGACCGTTTGGCAAACTTTTGCGCGCCCCAGTGATTTTACCGCCTGCGCAGTTTTTTCGAGGCACGACACGATTCGTACTGCTGGCGTGCTTGCACGGTCGAAGAACCTCAAAGTTCTCCCCCCCTCTAAACAGCAAGTAGCAAGGCCTAAAACCGTGCAATATAAAATTTTCTCCTACGCCGCAGCGAGTCTGGCAGGCCTCGGGTTGATGGCGCCGCCGGCCGTGCTGGCCGCCCAGCCGTCCCCGGCCCCGGCCGCAGCCGCCGCATACCAAAAGTCGGCGATTGTCGACGTGGCTCTGCTCGAGGGAGGCCGCTTGCAGGGGCAGGTGGTCGATGCCCAGGGCGCGCCGATCGCCGCAACGCCCGTGGCCGTGCGTTTCGAGGGTCGCGACGTGGCGACCGCCACGACAAACGCTCAGGGTTATTTCGCTGTCGCCGGCCTGCACGGCGGAACATTCGAGGTCGCGGCGGCCGGAAGTCAGGGCGTATACCGTCTCTGGAGTCCCAACACGGCTCCCCCCAGTTCCAACGCGGGCGTGCTGGTGGTCGCGGGACAAGAGGTGACGCGCGGCCAGTTGTTTGGCAACTGGACCGGCCCGCGATTGTTGATGGCGGGCGTGATGGGCGGGATTGTGACCGCCGGTGTGATCGCCGCCAGCGGGAGTCGCTCGGGGAGCTAGCATTCGTCCGCTAGAGCCGCGAGATTTCGAACGCTGCGCTGAAAATGCGTGCTAGCTCCAGTACATACTGAAGAGCCGGGCACCGGTCCGTCGATATAGAACGCGGAGTCGATCTATCCGCCGACGGCGCTCTGTGGGTATCCTGTGCCCCCGCTGTAATGGACAGCCGCACGTCGGATCCGCACTGCCCAATCGAGAGACGAACATGAAGCGAACCGGTTGGTTCACTTTGCCGACGGTGGCGCTGGCCATGATTGGCCTGGCCTTGCCGCAGCTTCGAGCGGCCGATCTGCCCGCCCAGCGTCCCGTGTTCGAACCGCTCCCGGTCCCCGCAAAGCCGGCCCCGATCACGATTTCCGATCTGGCCTTGGGCGAGGGTGGAATGCTGCGGGGCCAGGTGGTCGACCCGCAAGGCTTGCCGCTGGCGAGCGTGGCCGTGGCTGTCGCACAGCAAGAACGGGTCGTCGCCACGGCGCGAACCGATCAAAACGGACATTTTGCGATCCGCGGTTTGCCGGGCGGGGTCTATCAGGTATCGGCCGCAGAGGGAGAGGCCGTTTACCGCCTTTGGGCGCCGTACACGGCCCCACCGGCCGCGCAGCCGGCTGCGCTGGTCGTTTCAGGCAATCAATTAGTCCGCTCTCAAGGCCCTGGCAGCGGCCTGCGGGCCTTTTTCACAAATCCCTGGGTTCTGGCGGGCATGCTCGGGGCCGCTCTGATCATCCCGATTGCGCTGAACAACCGGGAAAGAGTCAGCACGAGCTGACGTCCGGGACGGCTGTCGTTATCGGGCGGGCTGCAAGCGGCCGGTGCCGAAGGCCCCGGCTGGAGATTTCCGGAACGCTGCGCGTGCTGTCAAACGGTCGACCGCCTATTCTCCCCCGCGCTGGCAGGGGGATCGAGATTGCTCAGGTTAATGGCGGCCGGCAGTTTTTTGGCGGTTGACCTGTTCAGCTTGGCGCATTGTGGATACGATCCGCCGCCTTTCAACCCGCCCCGGATCACCCGGCGGCGACGAGTTTTGCACCGATCATTACCAGAAATATCAACGGCCCGAATAACCGGGCACTTTTCTCGACACTTCTTACCGAGGACAAGGCGATGGATCTCAGAATTTTGCATCAGGCAGTAATCGGGATCGCTGGATTGGGTTTGCTCGTTCCGCCCGGAGTGCTGTCGGCGGCCGAGTCGTTGCGGTCGGCGCCCGCCGTTCCCGGATTCGAAACGCCGATCATTTCCGATGTCGCATTGGCGCCCGGAGGAACGCTGACGGGCAGGTAGTCGATTCCGCAGGCCTCGGAATGCCCGCATCGACCGTGTCCGTTCGACATCACGATGCACTCGTGGCTTCGGCGGTCAGCGACCGAGAAGGAAAGTTCGCCATCGGCGGGCTGCAAGGAGGCGTGTTTCAAGTGTCGGCGGGGCAGGGGGTGGGCATCTACCGGCTTTGGGCTCCGGAAACGGCTCCGCCAGCCGCTGGCAAATCGGCGCTGATCGTGAGCGATGCCACGGCGGTGCGCGGTCAAGCGACGCGGCTGGGTCAGTTCCTGGCGAATCCCCTGGTGATTGCAGGCATCGTCGCGACGGCGGTGGCGGTGCCCGTGGCCGTGCATGAGTATCGCAAAGACCATAAGTCGGGCAGTTAATTTCCCCTTGTGGTCCCCGCCACAGGCGATCGAGCTATCGCATGAGACTTCCATCGCTGGCTTTTTGGCTGGTGACACCGGCGACGTTGGGTCTGTTGCTGCCGGCGCCGCCGGCGCGGCGGGTCCGGCGGCCGGCCGCACTGCCACGCCGGTGCGAGACGTCGCGCTGGGTGACGACTCGGCGTTGGCCGGACTGGTCAGTGACCCGCGAGGCCGTCCGCTGCCCGGCCTGGAAGTGCTGGTGATGCAGTCGGGGCATCCGGCCGCGCGGACGACGACATCGGCCGACGGCCGCTTCCGGTTCATACACCTCAAGGGCGGAATTTACGAGATCACCGTCGCCGGCAGCGGTGGCATTTACCGTGTTTGGTCGCGCGAGGCCGCACCGCCGGGGGCCGCCGGTTCGATCCTCGTGGTCGCCGATGGCGACGCCGTGCGGGGACAGAGTCCGCGGACCGGCTTCTTTCGCTCGGATGCTTTCTTGATCTCGGCGGCCGTGCTGGGCGCGGTTGCCGTTCCGATCGTGATCCTTGCGGCGCGCCGCGAGACCCCCCCGGCAAGTTGAACCGCCGGCGAGGTTGCTGTTGACCAACTGGTTGCCGGTTTGGTACTTACACGCCCCTCTTCGCGGGGATTCTCCGCGCCTGGAAGGGGTATTTCCGAGTTCGCGTCTTTTCGCGTTCGCGATTCTAAAGAACGAATAGCTCATGGCGGCGAGTCGACGCTCTACCTATCGTCGAGTCTGCATGCTTGCGCCGACAGCGCTGGCAATCTCGGGCTGCGCGCGCGGCCGCATGGTCGATGCCAACAAGCTTCCGCCCGATTACTTGATTCCACACACGCAAAACGCACAGACCATCGACCTGTCGAAATTGGCATCCTCGTCGGTGAGCAGCGAACTGATCGATCGCGGCGACGTGTTGGAGGTTTCGATCGAAAGCGGCTACGAGCAAGAACACCTGGGAAATGGCGTTTCCGATTCGCGTGGCCGAAGATGGCGCGGCACAGGTTCCGCTGATCGGACGGGTTCAAGTCGCGGGCTTGGAATTGACCGGCGCCGAGCAGGCGATTCGACTGGCCGGCGTCGAGCGCGGGGTGTTCCGCAATCCCACGCGTCACGGTCCTGATGAAACAGCAACGCACGAACAAGGTCACCGTCTTGGGAGCCGTCGACACGCCCGGCACCTACGAGTTGCCGCGGGCCAATAGCTCGCTGTTGGGGGCGCTGGTTGCCGCCGACGGCTTCAGTGAAGACGCCGGGACCGAGGTCGAAATTCGTCGACCCGCGCTGCGCAGCGAGGCCGTTCCCCAGGGCGCCGACGGCGGCGACCGCGTCGCCGAGGGGACGGCATCAACAGGGCATCGTATGCCCAGCCGGCGACGCTTCGCCCGACATCCTCGGTGCGCATCGACCTGGTCTCGGCCACCAAGCCCGGCGCCGGCAAGCCGAATTGGTATCTCGACGACGGCGACGTCGTGATGGTCGAGAATCGCGATCCGCAACCGGTGCAGGTCATCGGACTGGTGGGCAAGCCGGGACAGTTCCAGCTGCCGGCCAATAAGGACCTGCGCTTGCTCGATGCGCTGGCCATGGCCGGCGGCGCGGCCACGCCGTACGTCGACAAGATCACCGTGATTCGACATTTGCCCGGCCAGAACGATCCGCTGGTGATTTGCGTCAGCCTGCGAGAAGCGAAGACCAAGGGCAAGGGCAACCTGCTGCTGGGAGCGGGCGACGTGGTCAGCGTGGAGCAAACGCCCCGAATTTCGCCATGGACATGTTCCGGATGATCGGACCTTACGCATTCTCGGCGACGTTGAACTCCACGTTGCCGGGATTAATCAAATAGTCAGCCTATGAACCACGATACGTCACCGCAAACCGGCGATCCGGCTGCCCACTCGGGGGCACATTCGCTGCACGCGCTGGTGCATTTTCTGCGCGTGGTTCGCTATCGGCAGAGCGTGCTGATGGCGGCGGTGGCGGCGGCCTTGTTGCTGGGCGGATTGTATTACGCGACCGCCCGCAGACTCTATCAGGCCAAGGCCTCGCTGCTGGTGCTGCAAACCGGCGCCGACGTCACCAGCACGACGATGACCGCCGAGGGGGTCCACCAGGGCTTGATGCCCACCTACGAGCGGCTGTTCTCCAGCGCCGTCGTGCTGGACCGGCGCCGTGAAGTACCTGGAGCCGGAGGACCGGGTCGACCTGGAGACGCTGCCTAGCGAGAGCTGGCCCAATCTCATTCGCGCGCGACTGTCCGCCAGCACCGTCCGGCTGACGAACATCATCGAAATCTCCTATCGCTCGAAAAGCCCTCGGGCCGCGGTCGCCGTGGTCAATGCCGTGCTGCGTTCGTATCTCGAGTTCATGGACAAAACGCATAAGGGCACCGCCGGCGAGCTGATCAACGTTTTCACCAAGGAAAAAGTCCAACTCGAAGAGCGGCTCGCGCAAAAGCAGGAGGAAGTGCTTCGGCGCGGCAGCGGTTCGGCGATTTGGGAATTCGGGCCGAAAGCAACGTCGTGCATCCGATGGTGCAGCGCGTCATCGAATTGAACGAAGCCCTGATCAAGGCCCAACAGCGGCGGCTCGAAGAACAGTCCTCGTTGAGCTCGATCCAGGCCGCGATTCGCAACGGAGAAGACCTGCAGCAGTACTTCCTGGCGCTGGAAGGTTCGATCGGCCGCGAACTGGTCATGGCCGGGCTCGGTTTCAACAGCCAAGACGTTACGATCCAATCCGACCTCGAGAAGAGCGTCTTGGAAGACCAGGCCGAGCTTCGCACCCTGCAAGAATACTATGGTCCGGTGCATCCACGCGTGATCCAAATCCAGCAGCGCATCGGCATGAATCAACAATACCTGGCCAGCTACCAGACGAAGGTCAATGAGCGGCTTTCGCAAATGCGCGACAAACAACTCGGCCCCTTGCTGCTGCAAATGGAACGGCAGCGTCTCAACGAAGCCTGGCAGCACGAGGCCGCTTTGCGGATGAGCTTCGAGCAAGCCCGCGTCGAGGCCGTGGCACTGATCGGCGATCGCGAGCGACTTCAGCTCCTGGAACACGACCTGAAATTCCTGCGCGATTTGCGCGACGTGCTGCTCAGCAAAATCGCCAGCGTCGATCTGCGTCAGGATCATGGCGACATTCGCACCGCCGTCGTCAGCGAGCCCACGCTGCCGAAAACGCCGGTCTGGCCGAAATTGCCGTTGGTGGTCGCCGGTTGCCTGGCGCTGGGTCTGGGCAGCGGATTGGGACTGATCTATGTGCTCGACATTCTCGACGATCGCTTCCGGTCCCCCGACGAGATGCGGATTCAACTGGGCGCACCGGTTTTGGCCATGGTTCGGCAAATGGACGATTTGCACGCAATAGGCCTGGAAAACATTCACGTTCATGTGGCGCCCGACGCGCTGGCAAGCGAATCCTTCCGCACGCTCCGCACCACGTTGGCCTTTTCCGGACAGGAGACCGCGCGGCTTGTCGTTTCCAGTCCCGAACCGGGCGACGGCAAGACGACGGTCCTGTCAAACCTGGCGGTTTCGTTCTATCAATCCGGCAAGCGCACGCTGCTGATCGACGGCGACATGCGGCGACCAGGACTCACGGCTCAAATGGGCCTCAAAGGCCAGGCCGGCCTCGCCGATTGCCTGGTGTCGGACGAGGCCATGGCCACGGTCGCGACGGCACACGTCCGCGCGCTGGCCAGCGGCTTGGATTTTCTACCGGCCGGCGGCCGACGGCTCAACCCGGGCGAGCTGTTGGCCAGCCAGCGGTTCGCGGATTTGCTGGCCTGGGCCGAGACGCACTACGACCAGATTCTGATCGACAGCCCGCCGGCGCTGGCGGCCACCGACGCGGCGATCATTGGCCGAGTGGTGGACGGCGTCGTGCTGGTCGTTCAACCCAAGAAGAACCGACGCCGACTCGTGATGCGCGCCGCCGAATCGTTTACCTCGGTCGGCGTCAACCTGCTGGGAGTCGTGGTCAATCGAGTCGGCGGCGATAAGGCCGACGTTATCTACGGCTACGGAGCTGAGTCCGGCTACGGATATGGCTACGGTCAGGACGAGAAAGAATGGACTTCGGCCGACCCGGCCGACAGTGGGCAGAACGGGCCATCCGGTCCCGTGGCGGGAGCGAATGCGGGGAGCATTCTGCCCCGCCGCGTGGCCTGATACGCAAGAAGGGCAATTAGCAGTCGAAAGCGAGTGACTCGGGTGTCTCCGATGAACCACAAACCTGATCCGGCCGCCGAACCGAATTGGCAGCAGACCGAACCGACGCCGCGGTCCGGGCTGAGGCGTCTGCTGGCGCACATCGTGGACGTCGGACTCGTGGGCGTTCCGCTACTGGGACCTTGGTTCATGGGCGGTCGCCACCCGTTGGGCGAACTGGTATTGGTCGTGCTGGGAGTGGTTGTCGCCCTGGCCTGGCTGACGGACCAGGCCCTGGCGGGACGTACCGTGACGCTCAGTCGTTCGCGCGCCGATTGGCTTTTGCTCGGCGGCGTGACGCTGGTGCTGGTGCAACTTGTGCCCTTGCCCGAGGCGCTGCTGGATCTCTTGTCCCCCCACACGCGGCACCTGTTGCCGCTGTGGCGCGGCAACGCGGCCGTGCAGGGGACGCTGGGAGCTTGGAATCAGGTTTCCATGACACCCGCCGGAACCCAAGCGGGCCTGATTTTGCTGCTGGCTTATGGCCTGCTGTTCCTCGTCGCGGTTCAACGTCTGAAACGAATCGCGGACGTCGAATGGCTGCTCCGCTGGGTGGCAGTGGCGGTGGCGGTGCAAGCCGTCTTCGGGATCGTGCAATATCTGACCAGCAACGGCAAGTTCGTATGGATCTACCAGCACCCGTTCCGCGATACCTACAGTGCGGTCATGGGCGCCTATATCAACAAGAATCACTTTGCTCATCTGATGGCCCTGGGGATCGGCCCGCTGATCTGGCTGATCGCCTCCGCGATGCAGCCTGCCGAGCGCGCAAAGGCAGATGCCTTCGGCGCCGAGGGCCCGGGCGGCGCATCGCAATTGCACACGTCGGTCGCCATGTTGGCCTTGGCGGTCACGTTATTCGCCGGCCTGCTGACCATGTCGCGTGGCGGAGCGGCGGCCATGTTCCTGGCCGCCATCCTGACGGTGATCGCCTTGTATCGCGTCAAGACGCTGAGCAAACGCTTTGTGGCCGCGATGGCGGGCGTGTTCGTGTTGATCGGCGCCAGCCTGGTGATCCACGGCTATAGCAAGGTTGCCGAGCGGTTGGACGACTACGGAGCCGGCTCGATCGAAGAGTTGGATCGCAACGGTGCGCGGCGGGCGATCTGGACGGCCGACTTTCTCGCGCTGCAAGACTATTCGCTGTTCGGCTCCGGGCGTGGGAAGCCATCGTGAAATCTATCCGATGTATCTGGCGGAACCGTGGGAGGTGGAATTTACGCATGCTGAAAATGGCTACCTCCAGGTGGCGCTGGAAACCGGGTTGCCCGGCTTGGGTTTGCTGTTGGCCGGAATCGCGACGTGTTGGGTCTGGTGCCGGCGCAGTCTGCGGCGCGCGAACCAGCGGCGACTCTATCTGGCGAGTGCCGCGGTGTCGGCAGGGTTGCTGGCCAGCGTCGTCCACTCGCTGGTGGATTTCGTGTGGTACATTCCGTCGCTCATGGCGGTCACGGTGCTGTTGATTGCCTGCGCGTATCGGTTGGCCGCGTGGAGTACCGCCGCCAAAAACTCCACGGCACAGCCCGTGGCAAACCGGCAGACGGCCTGGTCGCCGCCGCAGTGCGGGTTTGCCGCGCTGTGCCTGGCGCTCGTTGGCTCATGGATGATTTACGACCGCTTTTGCTCCGCCATGGCGGAGCCCCATTGGGACCAATTTCTGATCTATGCTCTTGATTCCGATCCCGGCAAGAAGCCGGCCGACAAAGCTCTGTACGAGCACCTCGAGTCGGTGCTGCGTTGGACGCCGGACAACGCGAAGGCCCACGTCCGCCTGGCCAATTTGCTCGTGACCCACTTCGAGCAGTTGCAAAAGGAGTCGGCCAATATCATGCCGCTGCAACAAGTGTGCGAGGCGGCCTTCGACTCGCGCGATTACTTCCACTCCCGCGCGAGTTGGATGCGTGGCTCGACCGGGCGATCGGCAAACACCGGCGGATACTCGACCTGGCGCTGTGGCATCTGCACCGCGGACTCGAACAAAACCCATTGCTTGGCGAGGGCTATATCCACCTGTCGGATCTTTGTTTCCTAGAGGGAGCCAGCCGGCCGACGAAGACGGCCTATCTCGAACAGGCGTTGAAGGTCCGGCCCAACGACGGCGTGGTGCTGTTGGCAGCCGGCAGTGCCGCGGCTCTGCGGCAGGACGCCGAGGGCGTGCTGAAGTATTGGCGGCCGGTGCTGCGTTGCCGCGAGGAAGAACGCCGGGCGATGGTCAAGTTGCTGACCTCGACGCAACTGCCGGTCGAATTCGTGCTCGAACAGTTTCAACCCGATTTGCCCGCAGCCCGACTGTTGTACGAACAGTACGCGCCGATCGTGCCCGCCCAGGAGTTGCAACCGCTATTGGCTTACTACGGACAATCCCTGCAACAGAAAATTCGGATGCTGGGCGTCGAAGACGCGGCCCCGCTGTGGTTCGAACTGCAGGGCGTGTTTCGCAAATTGGATCGGCCGGTGGAAACGCTCGAGTGTTTGCAGCGGGCGGTGGCGGGGCGGCCGAGCGATTTCGCCATCCGCCTGGCGTTGGGCTGCGAGCTCTGTCAGCAGGCAGACTTTTCCGCGGCCGAACAACAGTTGCAGTGGTGCGCGGCCCGCAAGCCGGATGATCCCACGGTGGCTGCGGCACTGGCCACTGCCGTAAAAGGACGCATCGACCAACAGAGCGGCTCGGCGTCGACCGGCCGGCCAATTCGTTAGACAGAATCGAAGGAAACTTTTTGCGCTGATCTAGATAGGAAATGATTCGTAAATGTTCGTTTACCTGATCGCCTTTTTCGCCACGCTGATCGCGACGTTGGCCTTGACGCCACTGGCCCAAGCCATTGCGCTGCGCTGGGGCTTTGTCGATTGTCCGGATGGCCGGCGCAAATTGCAGCAGCGGCCGGTACCCCTGTTGGGCGGCCTGGCCGTGTTCGGCGGCTGGTGGCTCGGCCTGGCGATTACCGCCTTGGCCGGTTTTCCCTTGCGCCTGCCGGCCGCGATGCCGCAGGCGGCCGTAACCCTGGCGGTCTTGGCGCTGGTGGGCATCTGCGACGATACCTGGAACCTGCGAGCACGCTGGAAGCTTTTGGCTCAGGTCTTGGCAACGCTACCGATTGCGCTCTCCGGATGCGGACTGACACAACTCGCGTGCTGCGGCTGGACCTTCAACCTGGGCGTCTGCGGACCGGCGGCAACGGTGCTGTGGCTGATCCTGGGAATCAACGCCTTGAACCTGATCGACGGCATGGACGGCATGGCGTCTTTGACCGGCCTGTGCATCTGCCTGACCGCGGCAGCGCTCGACATGTGGACCGGCGGAAGCCACGTGGGCACCTTCGCGATCGGGCTGGCCGGCGCGCTGGCCGGCTTTCTGGTCTTCAATTTTCCCCCGGCCAAGATCTATCTCGGCGACGGCGGCAGCATGTTCATCGGACTGGCGCTTGCCCTGGCCAGCATGCGCGTCGCGCGGACCGAAGGCGGGGTCACGAACCTTACACCGATGCTGGCGCTGATGGCCTTGCCCTTGGCCGACACCACCCTGGCCATTCTTCGCCGCTCGCTCAGTGGCCGCGGAATCTGGTATCCCGACCGGGGACACGTCCATCACCGCCTGCTCGATCGCGGGCTCTGCGCCCGTGGCGTGTTGAAGCTGGTGGCCGGGTTCTCCTTGTCTTGGGGCCTGATCGTCGTGGCCGCCGGCGGAGGCAAGACCGAGGCGCTTGTCTGGCTGGCGGCAGTTCTCATGGGATTGCTGGCGGTGCGCTGGAAACTCGCCGGTCATCACGAGTGGTCGTTGCTCATCGACTCGCTGTGGCGTCGCCTGCGGACCCGGAAGCATTTGCCTACATTGGCGGAACTGGAAGCACTCGCCTTTGACGATGCTTGGAAACGGTTGCAAACTACCGTCGCAATCTATCCGCTGCACTGCTTGACCCTCTCCGTGCAACAGGCCGACGGTTCGTGGCACGAACATCATTGGCTGAAAGAAACTCACGGGGCTGAACTCGCGGAGCCGCTCGTGATCGAGGTTTTGCGGCCAACGGCGGCGGCCATGACTTGCCGTTTGCGTGCAGAGACGTTAGACGGTCAAATCTTGCGGCACACGTCGCAGCTCCTGGAGGTGCTCGATCAGTTTGTCTATTTTTGGGCCGCCCATCCCGAGACCGTTCCGGCAGCCGAACGGAACTCGGACACCTCCACCGAAGCGACCGTGCTGAGCTTGCCGCCGCAAGGGCAACGACACGAACAAAGTCGGGCCGCGTGATGTTCGCGCCCCGGGTAAAAACGCCAAAAAGACATTTGAGGTTTGATTTCCGATGAACGAACACGCAAAAGAAGTCGCTGCCGGCCAACGCTTTGAATTTGGCAGGAATTGGACCCGGTTCCTTGCGGGGCTTGATGACCGCTCGACGGCCAATGCCCAACGGGCACTTGCCTCGATGCTTGGCACGGAGCGATTGGACGGTTTACATCTGCTCGATATCGGGTCCGGTAGCGGCTTATCGAGCCTGGTGGCACGCCGACTTGGGGCGCGCGTTCATTCGTTCGACTACGACCCGCAATCGGTGTCGTGTACGCGGGCACTGCGCGAGCGGTTTTATCCCAACGATCCTGATTGGACCGTCGAGGAGGGTTCGGTGCTCGACCCCGACTACCTTCGCGCCCTCGGAAAATTCGACGTGGTATACTCCTGGGGCGTGCTGCATCACACGGGTGCCATGTGGACCGCCTTGGAAAACGCTCTGATTCCGCTGGCCGACGACGGCCGTTTATTCATCGCAATCTACAATCATCAACTCACCTGGACTCGGCTTTACAAACGTATCAAGCGGTACTATGTGGCCGCGCCGCGACCAGGAAAGTGGGCGATTCTGGCCGCCTATGCGACGACAACTCATCTGATTAATCTGGCGAAAGATCTCGCAACCCGCCGCTCGCCGCTGAAGCGCTATCGCGTCGAGCCCGGCCTGCGCGGGATGTCCGCCTGGTACGACCTGATCGATTGGGTCGGCGGCTACCCGTTCGAAACAGCTCGACCGGATGAAATCTTCGACTTCTTCGGAAGCCATGGCCTGCGCCTGGAGCGAATGACGACGCCCGGCGGACCGTCCTGCAATGAATTTGTCTTCCAGCGTCAGACGACCGCGGCGGTACTACCTCAAAATCGTGTCGCGGCTTGAGCAAACGGCTTCGATGACGCAAAAACACCCTGTGATTTTCGCGATGCGATCGATTCCCTTTGCCGCCGCAATCCAGGGAGTGCGCGCGCTGAGCGCCGGATCGAAATGGCGCCGCGCAGGTTGCCCTCCGACCCGCCGGTTGCTGGTGTCGGCTCACATCGGCAATTGCTGATGCGGGCCGCATGGATCGCCATGCTGGGACTGTTGGTCAAGCTGGCCGCGATGAGCAAAGATATCGTGCTGGTCGGGTCGTTCGGCGCTGGAAGAGAACTTGATGCATTCTTAGTGGCGCTGGCGGTGCCGCTGTTCACGTGGGCCGTCGTGTCGCAAACGTTTTCCAGCGCGTTCGTGCCGGTACTGGTTAAATTGCGCCAACAGCATGGTTTGGCCGATGCCCACGATTTGATTCGGGTGATGTTCGGCAAGGTCATCGTGACTCTGGCTTTACTGACCATCGCACTGGCAGGCGGCGCGAGTTGGTTCCTGCCGCTGATCGCGGGCGGATTTAGTCCCGATCAGATTGTGCTGACGCAGCGGTTGTTCTCTATCCTGCTGTGGATTGTGCCGCTGAGCGGCGTGTCGACCTATTGGGGCGCGATCCTGAATGCATCGAACGTCTTTGTTCCGGTGGCGTTTGTCCCGATCGCGATTCCGTTGACGACGTTGGTCGTCTTGCGGCTCTTGGTGCCGCAATACGGACTGGACGCGCTGGCCTGGGGCGTGGTTGCCGGCTATGCGATCGAGTTGGGTTTGCTCTTCGCATCGATGCGCGCTCACCGGTTGCCGGTGTTGGCGGCCCGCCGCGGTCACCGGCAAGCCGTCCACATCGCCCAGCAGTACGGTTATCTATTCGCCGGCGCGTTGTTCATGTCGAGTTCGGCAATCGTCGATCAATCGATGGCGACCTGGCTCGGTCCCGGCAGCGTCTCGGTGCTGAACTACGGATACAAGCTCGTCGCGGTGCTGTTGGGAACGATATCGATGGGAATTTCCACGGCGGTATTTCCGGATTTTTGCCAACTGGCCGCATCGGGAGACGCGAAGGCCATCAAGCACACGCTCAAGTCCTTGGTAAAGATAATGCTGCTGGCCGGAATTCCGCTGACTGCCCCGTTAATGGTCTTCTCGCGGCCGATCGTTGGGATGCTGTTCGAGCGCGGAGCCATGACCGCCGAAACGGCTTCGTTGATCGCGATCGTGCAGATGTGCTACCTGCTTCAGGTTCCGATTTACTTTGTCGGAATCGTTGCCTCGCGGCTCCTGACGGCGATGGGCGAAAACCGAACGATGCTTCGAATCTCCGGGGTCAACCTGGCCGTGAACGTGATTGGCAACTTCATTTTCATGCACTGGTTCGGAGTTGCCGGAATCGCCTTATCGACCACTTGCGTATACTTTATCTCGACGGCGTTGATCTACCGCGCTGTGCGGTCCAGGCTCAGAGACTTCGGCCATGCTAGTAATGCCCAGGATCTTGCTTACGCCGCTTGAGCACTAGTTCGAAGCCGACATTGCCGGCGGCAGCCAAACGTGCTACACACTTTTCCCACCGCAGCTTTCCGGCTCGCCCTGGCAAATCGTCCCATGATTACAAAGGAAATCGAGTGGGCATTAGCTATTGCACGGCCAAGATCCTTTGCGATGCGCGGCAAAGCGGCGCGTCGTTCCGACACATGCTTACGGTGGGGCGTCAAACTCTGGCACTCCATCCGCCTGAACTCAGGAAGCTGCGTCGCGCATTTGACCCCCAAGGTAGTTCGTCTGTCTGGCGAGCGCTGGCGAAACATCTTCGCAACGAGTATGCCGATCGCTTCTACCGCGATTTCTTAGGCAACGAAACACTGGACGTTCTGGATCTGTCCTCGTACGAAGGCGCCACCATCACGCATGATCTGAATTGCCCGGTTCCGGAATCGCTCTGGAATCGCTTCGATGCAGTCATCGACGGCGGTTCACTCGAGCACGTCTTCAATTTTCCTGTTGCCATCGAGAGCCTGATGCGCATGACAAAGCTGGGGGGGAGCATCTTCCTGATCAATCCCGCCAATAATCTTTGCGGGCATGGGTTTTATCAGTTTAGCCCGGAGCTCATGTTTCGAATCTTTTCCGCCGAGCACGGCTTCGATTTGAAGCAGGTTTTGTTGCTCCAGGCGCGATTTCCCTGCGTCGAGCGATTGCCCGCTCGAAAGGCCTATCGGGTGAAGGATCCGGCTAGCGTTCACGAGCGTGTCGGGTTGATGTCGCGCCACCCCGTGATGATGGTGGTCGAAGCAAAGAGGATCTCCGAGCAACCGCCTTTTGCAACGGCCCCGCAACAAAGCGACTACCTGGAGAAATGGGCCGGCGCCGTGCCTGGACCGGCCACCAATACCCGTCGATTGCGGCACCGAATCCTGGCTTCGCTGCCCTGGGCCTTGCGGCAGCGGATCCTCGGACACATGGAAAGTTGCCGATCCTCGCTTTTGAATACCCGCTTTTATACACAAGTGTGAACGCTAAACGGCCCGGACTAGGATTCTGGGGAGCCGGAACAAATCGGCGAGCGCCTGGGGGTTTTTCGGGGCTTCAAATCCAAGAGCCAAAGGACGGCCGGCAATGCAACCGAGTGTCGCCCCCGTGGAACAATACGATGTGCTGTGGGACCATTTGCAGGTCGCACAGGCGGAAGTTTTTTCGGGGAGTCGAGGCCGCTTGCGGTCTCTGGCGAAGCTGGCAAGCCGCAGCAACCCGGTGCTCAACGTAGGGATCGGCGGCGGCTTTCTGGAGCAAGAATTGCTCGCCCACGGCGCTTCCGTGTATTCGGTCGATCCCAGCCCGTGCAGCGTGTCGCTGCTCAACACCCGACTTGGCCTCGTAGACCGGGCCCGCGTGGGCCGGGTCGAGAAGCTTCCCTTTGACGACATTTTTTTTGGCACCGTGGTCATTTCCGAAGTCATGGAGCACTTGACTGACGAAGTGCTACACCAGGGGCTGATTGAAATTGCGCGCGTGCTGCGACCCGGCGGGTTCATCATCGGCACGGTTCCGGCTCGCGAACATCTCGTCGATCAATCGATGGCTTGTCCGCGCTGTCAGCACAAATTCCATCGTTGGGGTCACTATCAGAGCTTCGATTGCGACCGAATGCGGAATCTGCTGGCGGAAAGGTTTCAAGTGAAACACGTCTTCGAGCACCCATTCGTCTGCTGGGAAACTTTGAATTGGAAAGGACACATCCGGGCCGTGGCCAAATTGGCACTCTATGGACTGGGCGTTCATGGGAGTGAAGAAAATATCGTGTTCAAAGCCGTCAAAGCCTCGATCCTAAGCCGCGCCGAAACGGATCGCCCCTTCAAACACCAAATCGCAAGCTGACCGGCCGGAACAGGCCGCCAGATTCAACCTACCGGGATCCAACATGATTCGTAGCAGATCCGACCGGCTGGCATTCTTCGTTCCGACTTTGCACGGTGGCGGCGCCGAACGAATGATGGTCCACCTGGTTCGCGGCGCCAGCGAACTGGGGATCCCAACCGACCTGCTGCTCACCAAAGCCGAAGGCGTGTTGCTGCCCCTGGTGCCCCCCGCGGTGCGGATCGTCGAATTCGGGGTTAAGAAAGTGCAACGGGCCATCCCAGGCCTGGTGCGCTGCTTGCGATCGCAGCGCCCGCACGGCATTGTGTCGCGAATGATTCATGCAAACCTGGCCACGTTGATTGCCGCACGGCTGGCCCGCGTCGATAGCAAGGTCGCGGTCATCGAGGCCATCAATCTTTCCGCTTTGCTGGCGTCGGGCGAACTTCAGCGCCGAACGCAAATCTTGGCCCGCTGGCTGTATCCCCGTGCGGATGTGATTGTCGGCGTATCGGCCGGCGTTGCTCATGATCTGGAGCACGCTTTAGATTTGCCGCGCAGGCGCGTCCGGACGATTTACAACCCGGTCGTCGATGCATCCGTGCTCGCGCGCTGCCGAGCCCCCAGCCCCCATCCCTGGTTGACCGACGGGCAATCGCCCGTGTTGATGTCGGTCGGGCGGTTGGAGCCGCAAAAGGATCATGCCAGCCTGCTGCGGGCTTTCGCGATTGTACGCCAGACGCGGCCGGCAAGGCTGATTATTTTCGGCGAGGGACAACAGCGCGGACAGCTCGAGTCGCTGCGCGGCGAACTCGGGTTGAACGCCGATGTCGATTTGCCCGGTTTTACCGACAACGCCTACGCTGCCATGAGCCGAGCGTCGCTGTACGTGCTCTCGAGCCGGTTCGAGGGCCTGCCCAATGCCTTGATTGAAGCCCTGGCTTGCGGATGCCCCGCAGTGGCGACGAACTGCCCCAGCGGGCCCGAGGAGGTTTTGGACGGCGGTCGTTATGGTTTGCTCGCGCCGACGGAACAACCAGTGGCTCTGGCTGCCGCCATCGGTGCGGCGCTGGACCGCAAATGGGATCGCGAGTCGCTCAGGCAACGCGGCGCCGAATTCTCAGCGGAAAAATCACTAGCACAATATCTCGATGCGATCGACTATCGCCTGCCATCAGCAACCTTCGACGCCGCAAATGCTCGCGCCGCTGCTTGAGCCGCTGCGGCACGTTTCTGTCATCAGCGCCCAAGATCGTCGCGTAGCCGGCGGATCGACGGCGCACGTGCCGGGCTCGCCCGAATCGAGTCAGCCCGCCGAACTTCCGGCGTTCTCGTCTCGACTAAATTACTTACCAATCGGACCCGCCAAAGGCAGAGTCTGTGCGGGATATCTTTTCGCAATTGCCCTTGCCCGTGAAAGCCGGTCTGGGTATTCTCCGCGGCCCTCGCCTTTGAGGGCAGTTTGCCCACTCTGCCACGTTCGCTCCCACGATCGAAGCTCGATCGCTGGCGGGAACAAGACTTTCTGACCTGTTTTCAAGGAGCACTGGGCGACTGTGGACGTAGGTCTTTCCAACGAACTCGTTTTCGAAGCGGTCGTCGTCTTGATATTGGCGGCAGGCATTGTGCGTCGTGATCTTACGGCGGTGGTGGCCCTCTTGATTGCCGCCGTGCGCGTCGGTGTGCCCGTGGTCTACTTCGCCTGGTACTACGACGGGGCTTGGACCATTCTCGACGATTTCAGTTATTTCACCGACGGCCAGCGAATGCTCGCCGACGGCTTCAATCCGCTGACCGCCCTGTTCACCGTCGAGGGTTTCGAAGAGCTTCAGATGCTCTCTGGCGGGAACCACATTCTTTACACCTGGTGGAATGTCCTGGCCCAGTACTTGTTCGGGCCGAACTACTTCACCGCCGTCTTGCTCAACGTGTTGGTCACCTTCGTCACGGCGTTCGTGCTGCGGCGGACCATGGAACTGCTAAGGTTCCCCCGTCCGTACTGCCTGGGGCTACAACTTCTTTTTCTGCTGCACTGGGACATGATCGCCTGGTCGTCGTTCGTCAATCTGAAGGACCCGATCGTGCAGCTGCTGACGGTGATGTCGCTGTACTTCGTGACCCGGTTCTTTCAGCGGCACGATTTGTATTCCATCGTGGGATTCCTCGCGGTTGCCCAGATGTTCGCGATCATTCGCTACTATGTGCCGCTGATCGTGCTGCTGACGGCAATGCTCTGGATGACGTGGCAATGGAAGAGCAACCTCAGGTACGTGCTGATTCCCCTGACCGTGCTGGCCGCGTATGGGGCATTTCCCATGTTGCAGGAGCAGGCCTACGAACTGTACCCGGCGCAAGTTTTGTTTGGCACGGCGCGAATGCTGATTACGCCGATCCCCGGCCGGATTGACGAGCGCTATTCGTACCTGCTGATCCCGTCGCTGCTGCACCTGGCGTTCTTGTTGCCGGCCGTGGTCGGGTTTGTCGGCCTGTGGCGCGCGAATACTTCGGCTCGGCTCTATCTGCTTTACTTGGCGCTCATTATCACGCTCTACGCGATGACCGACGAATTGCAGGGACCGCGCCATCGATTTCAGGTCGCGTTTATTTTCGTTTGGATCCAGTTTCACTTCCTCTGGATGCTCAGGCCTTCCCGGCAAGCCCGAACCTACGCTCCGATTTCATTTCCAACCGCCACGCGCCGGCCCGCGAGCCCCGCGCCGCGCCCGGTGGGAGCCTTGGCCTAAACGAGGAACACGACTATTATGTGCGGCATTTCCGGGTTTCTCGATCTCTCGCCGCGGCCGGCCAGGCCGCCGTCGGTGTTGACCGCGCAGGCGCGGGCAATGGCCGGCGCCCTGGTGCATCGTGGTCCCGACGACGAGGGGACGTTTGTCGATGCCGCCAATGGTCTCGGATTGGCCTTTCGTCGATTGGCCATCGTCGACCTGTCGCCGGCCGGCCACCAACCCATGGAGTCGGCCGGCGGCCGCCTGACGATCGTCTTCAACGGCGAAATTTACAATCATCGCGATTTGCGGCAGCAGCTCCTGGCCGAAGATCCGACCGTCCGATTTCAGGGTCACTCGGATACCGAAGTCCTGCTGGCGGCGATCGAAGCCTGGGGCCTGCGCACTGCGCTGGAGCGTTCGACCGGCATGTTCGCGCTGGCGGTTTGGGATCGCCGCGAGCAGACGCTAAGCCTCGCCCGAGACCGAATCGGCGAGAAGCCGCTCTATTATGGCCGGCATCAGCAGACGCTGCTCTTTGGGTCGGAGCTGAAGGCCCTGCGGGCCCATCCGGCCTTTAGCGGAACCATCGATCGCGACGTGTTGAATCTGTTCATGCGCTACGGATACATTCCCGCGCCGCATTCCATTTATCAGCAGATCTTTAAATTGTTGCCGGGAACGTTGATCCAGTTTTCCGCGCCGCAATTGCGCAAGTCGGCAGGCGACTTGCCGCAACCCGAGCCCTACTGGTCGGCCCGGCAAATCGCCGAAGCCGGTGCCCGCAGTCGCTTTGGCGGCAGCTTCGCAGAAGCCACGGAGCGTCTGGAGGGGCTCATCCGCTCGTCGATCGCGGACCAGATGCTGGCCGACGTACCGGTGGGCGCCTTTTTGTCCGGTGGCATCGATTCGTCAACCATTGTCGCGATCATGCAAGCCCAAAGCGCACGCCGTGTGAAGACGTTCAGCATTGGATTTTATGAATCGAACTACAACGAGGCCCAGCACGCCAGCGCGGTCGCCAGGCATTTGGGCACCGACCACACGGAACTCTACGTGACACCGGCCGAAGCGCAGGCCGTGATTCCGCGCCTGCCGATGATTTACGACGAGCCGTTCGCCGATTCGTCACAAATTCCGACTTACCTGGTTTCGCAACTCGCGCGCCAGCAGGTGACGGTCAGCCTGTCCGGCGACGGCGGCGACGAGCTGTTTGCCGGTTACACGCGCTACGCGGCAACACAGAAGTTGTGGAAGGCGATCCGGATGCTCCCGCGTCCTCTGCGCGGACCTCTAGCACACCTGATCCGCCGGATGCCGGCCAGCGTCTTGGACGCGCTGCTCTTCTGGCTTCAGCCATTGGCCAATCGTCGCGGCGCACGGCTCGCATCAGCAGCAAGCTGTACCGCCTGGCTGAACTGATGGGCCAGAAAACCAGCGAAGATTTATACCGATGCCTGGTTTCATTTTCGAGTTTTTCCGATCGCCTAGTACATGACTCTACCGAACCGCGGTCGAACTTCAGAGACCCCGCGATCGGTCGTGGCCTGGTAGATGCCCGCGAAAAAATGATGTGTCTCGATCTGGTGACCTACCTTCCCGGCGACATCTTGGCAAAAGTCGATCGGGCCTCGATGGCCCACAGCCTTGAGGTGCGCGTGCCGCTGCTCGATCACCGACTGGTGGAGTTCGCCTGGCAGTTGCCGATGGAATACAAGCAGCGTGACGGCCACAGCAAGGCCGTCTTGCGGAAGGTGCTGGCCAAATACGTGCCGCCCGCGTTGACCGAACGGCCGAAAATGGGATTCGGCATGCCGATCGGCCATTGGCTGCACGGACCCTTGCGTAGCTGGGCGGAAAGTTTGCTCGACCCCCAGGCGCTCGCTCGCGACGGCTTGCTCGACGTGGCGCTGGTACGCCGCATGTGGCACGAACACCTGAGCAATCAGCGCGAATGGCAGTATCAACTGTGGGCAGTTCTGATGTTTCAAGCCTGGCGCGACGCGCAATCGCAAGCGGCCGTCGCTCGCGCAGCGTAAACGCTCCACGAAAACATGCTCTCGAATCGTCTTCGTATTACGCACGTGATCGGCAGCTTGGCGCTTGGCGGCGCGGAGCGCTCGTTGTGCGCGCTGGGGACACAGGTCGACCCTCGATCGATCGAAACTCGCGTCATCACTTTGCTCGATGGCGGTCCGCTGGGCGAATTGCTCGCGGACCAGGATATCGCCGTCGATACGCTCGGCATGCGGCGAAACGTCCCCGATCCTTTCGCGATCCTTCGACTCGCGCGTCTCCTGCGTCGGCAGCGGCCTGATATTCTGGTCACCTGGCTCGAT
Source organism: uncultured Planctomycetaceae bacterium (assembly GCA_963793635.1). Lineage (GTDB taxonomy): Bacteria > Planctomycetota > Planctomycetia > Pirellulales > PALSA-1355 > CAWCAX01. Next base: position 269,673 of record CAWCAX010000002.1, on the reverse strand, counting down.
CACTCCAATGTGCTGGGCGGCCTGACTGCCCAGTTGGCCGGCGTTCCCGTGGTCTGGAACATCCGTCGCGGCACGCCCGAGCGCAGCGATGCCAAACCGCTGACGAAGCTTTTGATCTGGTCCAGCCCTCGCTTGTCGCGGTGGCTGCCCCAGCGTGTGGTGTACGTTTCGCAAGCCGCACGCGACCTGCACGCTGCCGCGGGCTTTGCCGACGACCGGGCGCTGGTGATCCCCAACGGATTCGACGTGAATGCCTTTCGGCCCGATGCCGCCGCGCGGCTGGCGATTCGCAGCGAACTACACCTGGCGGCCGATTGCCCCCTGGTCGGACTCTTCGGGCGGTTTCATCCCGACAAGGATCACGAGAACTTCGTGCAAGCGGCTGCGCGGATTCGAGCCCGGCTCGCGGACGCACAATTCTTGTTGTGCGGCCCGCGCGTCGACCCGTCCAACGTCGAATTGGTTCAGCGGTTCGGACGAGCCGGCCTGCGCGAGTGCGTCCACCTGCTTGGAGTGCGAACCGACATGGCCCGACTCGCGGCCGCGCTCGACGTCCAGGTCTCGTCGTCAGCCACGGAAGCCATGCCCCGCGTCGTGGGCGAAGCGATGGCCTGCGGCGTCCCGTGCGTGGTGACCGACGTCGGTGATTCGGCTCTGCTCGTCGGCCAGACGGGTCGCGTCGTTCCCGCCCGCGACGAGTGTGCGCTCGCCGCGGCTTGCCTCGAGCTGCTCGAAATGCCCCCTGGCGCTCGACAAGCGCTGGGCCTTCTGGCGCGGCAGCGGATCATCGAGAATTTTTCGCTGGACCAAATGGTCCAGCGGCACTTGCGGGTTTGGAAGGAACTGGCCGGCCAGCCGATGGCGCGTCCATTGACCAGGCCGGACGCTTCGAACATCAAAGCCGCCTGAGGGCGTTCAACAATCATGATTCGCATCTGTCACATCCAAGTCTTGCCGCTGCTGAGCGGTGTCCAGCGGTCGATGTTGGAAATCTTCAAGCAACTCGATCGCTCGCGGTTTGAGATTCACGTCGCTTGCCAAGGACCCGGCCCGCTGACCGACGAGCTCGAGCGGCTGGGCATCCGCTGGCACGCGGTTCCCGCTCTCGACCGGCCGATCCGTCCGCACAAAGATTGGCACGCGTATTGCCAGTTGTATCGCCTATTTGAGGACCATCAGTTTCACATTGCCCACACGCATTCCTCCAAGCCAGGCATCCTCGGACGCGTGGCTGCCCGCCGAGCCGGCGTGCCGCACATCGTGCACCACGTACGGGCATTTGCCTTCCACGAGTTCAGCCCCGCCGTCAAACGCTACGTTTACAGTCGACTGGAGCGTTGGGCCGGACGCTATTGCGATCGGGTGTTGTTTGTCAATCACGAAGAGCGCGAACTGTCGGTTCGCAACGGGTGGTTGCCGTCCGCTAAATGCCAGACGATCTACAACGGCGCCGATTTGTCCGCATTGGATCCGCGCCGCGGAGTTGCCGCCCGCGTCAAACACCGTGAGCGTTGGAACCTGCGCGACGACGAGTTGGCAATCGTATTCGTCGGCCGCCTCGAATATCCGAAGCAACCGCTGATGATCCCCGAAATCGCTAGCGCTTTGGAAGTGCTGCGGCCGGCAGCTCCGTGGCGTCTCTTGGTTGCGGGGGATGGGCCGGAAGAAGCGGCGGTCGCTCGACGCACGGAAGAGTTAGGTCTGGCGCATCGCGTCCAGTTCTTGGGCTGGCAGCAGGACCCGCACGGCGTGCTCCAGGCGGCCGACGTCGTGCTGCTGACGTCGTTAGCCGAGGGTCTGCCTCGTGCGTTGATCGAAGCGCAGGGGGCCGGCCGGCCGATTGTGGCCAGCGCCGCCAAAGGGAATCGCGAAGTGGTTACGCCGGAGACGGGTTTCCTCTGCCGTCCGCGCGATCCCGACGATTACGCCGAGAAACTCGCCCAATTGGTCGACAACCCGCTATTGCGCCATCGCATGGGCCGGGCCGCCCGGGCCCACGCCGAACAGCACTTCGATACGGTCGCGAATCATCGCTGCATCGCCGATCTTTACGACGAACTGCTGGGACTCACCGTCCCGGATACGGCGGTCCGCCGCGCCGCGTAAACGTCTGCCGACCGGCCAGTCCCAGCTTGCCTTGACGAGTGTTCAGGCCGCCTTCGATTGCGGTGCAACCTGGAGCAGGAACCGCTCGTTGGTCCAGGTCCAGGAGTCGACGGCTTTTCTCAGGACAAACTGGCTGCAGCCGGACATCGCCGTGGCTTTGATTCGCTCCAGCACAAAGCCGCGCTCCTGGTAAAAGTCGAAGACCTCGTTGACCGTCGCCGTCTCGAACGGGTAACCGCCGACCCAGTCGATCCAGTCGTGCCAGCGCGACATGCCGCGGGTTTGATAATTGCGATAGCGCGCCAGCGGATGACGCCAGAGCAGCGTGTCTTTCGCCAGACCCAAAGTGACCTGGCTGGCGATGTAACCCGCGGCGATCAACGCCCTGCCAGCGCGCCAGACCGCACATAGCTGCGCTTCAGCACTTTGTGAAGGGGCGTCCACAGATACTGGGTGTTGTAAATCGCCACGAACAGCCGGCCTCCAGGGGCGACCGGCAGCACGGCATTGTCGAGCGCTTGCCACATCGCACCCGTGTGGTGCAGCACCCCCCAGGAATAAACCAGGTCATACTGTCCCAGGGAGCGCATGTAGTCCGCATCCAAAGCCGAGCCCTCTTCGATCGTCCACTGCTCGTCCCCGGGAAAGAACTGCTCGCGCAGCGAGCGCGTGCAAGCGACCGAATAGGGGTCATAATCGAACGAGTGAACCCGGGCGCCAAGCCGGCGGGCGGCCAGACTGAACAAGCCGCTCCCCGACCCGACGTCCAGCATCGAGGTGCCTGCCAAATCGGGCACGCCCAGCATCTCGCGGAGCGAATCCTCGGCCAGTCCGATGCGTTTGGGCGTGAGCGACCGCAAAAAATGCTGCCAATTCTTGCCAAACTCGAAACGCTGGCCGATGGCAACTTCCTCCGCGTGGCACGATGCGTCACTCGACATGGGTCTTTCCTCGCTTCGACGGAACGGGTGATTGCCGATTGAAAAAGATCGGAATGTCTAACAGGTTAGGCCTTTGGAGACAACGGCGACCGCTGGCAATTCACGTCCGCTTACAGCGAACAATCGATCGCGGCTCGGAAGGGAGCCCTCCCGTCGCTGCCAGGCACGGTCCACAGCGCCGCCACGACAACCTGGCAAGATCCGGCAAGCTGCGGATTTTCATCTCGATTCCGGCCGCCCCGCCGGCCGAAACTATTGTTGATTCGCTCATTTTTCGAGCGAAGATCATTAGGCACCCCGCCAGGGAGGGCGACGTTGCTAGCCCCCAGCCGCCTGCACTACGCTTACCTTGCCTATTTCTCCAAACCGCACTCCGATCGGGCGGTCTACCGCGCGATTCGCCGACAGGGCTGGCATCGAATTCTCGAACTGGGCATCGGTCAAGGCAACGAGCGCGACGCATGATCCAACTCGCGTCGACGCGCCGACCAAAAGATCGGGTGCGTTACGTCGGAGTCGACTTGTTCGAGGCGCGACACGGTGCCCGGCACAGGACTAAGCTTGAAAGAAGCGCACCGCTCGTTCAAGACTCTGGGCGTTGCAATCCAATTGGTGCCGGGCGACCCGTTTAGCGCGCTGGCCCGCACGGCCAACGCCCTGCGCGAGATCGATCTGGTGCTGATCTCGGCCGACCAGGATGCCGAATCGCTCGACCGGGCCTGGTTCTATTTGCCCCGCGTACTGCATGCCACGTCGGTCGTCTTTCTGGAGCAAGTGAACCCCGACGGGGCGCTGTCGCTCTTAGCCTTGAATCGCGCCGACGTCGAAGCCCGGGTCCGAAAGCCGCCGCGGCGGGCGGCCTAGCCATTTGGCATACAGGCGCCGCAAGCGGCCGGCCTGTATAACAAAGAAGTAAGCTTTGTGGGCGGGCAGACTTGCGCCCTGCGGTTCCACTCTCCGCTGGCGTGACAAGGGGAGCGCGAACCGGGTATGATTAGGGAGCCTGCCGCTGACGCCCTGGAATCCCGCCGCGAGGGCGCTAGAATGCTGCGTCTCGCCGCTGTGAGGTAATCCGGTGAAAATACATTACGACGATGCGCCCGCCGATGCGACGCTCGACTCGCCCACCGAACCGCTGCCGGTTTGCTCCGCCAATGCGTGTCAGCCTGTGCATTTCGTCGAGGGCAGCGACCCGCAAATTTCGTCCGAGACGACCGACTTGCTCCGCATCCGGCTGCGGGCAGCCGCGCTCAGCTTGTTTTGCGGATTCGCGGCGTTCTTTGTGTATCGGCTGTTGAGCGGTGCCTGGAACCGCCCGGGCGGCGACCTGATCGTCGATTCGCAGTTTATCGTGTTGATCATTCTGGCCGTCGGCTGGCTTTCGCTGCGCCGTAAATGCTCGATTGCCTGCCGGTATCTGCGTTTTCATGAGCTGCTGATTTTCGGTCCGCCGGCGGCTTTCATGCTGCTGTTGGAGCAGGAGCGAATGGCCCATTGCGTGCAGATGGGTTTTTTGCAGAACCCGATCGCGCCCTGGTATGCCCTGATCTTTACCTATGCCATCTTCATCCCCAACACCTGGCGCCGGGCGGCCGTGGTCATCGGCTTCATGGCGGTGGCGCCGCTGGTGCTGATCGGCATCATGTGGGCCCGGCACTCGCTGTGCGCATCGCTAATCCAGAACAATCCTGGCTACCTGGTCGAGATCACGCTCATGCTCGGCATCGCTTTCGCCACCAGCGTCTACGGCACCTACATGGTCGGCGCCCTGCGGCAAGAGGCGTTCGAGGCCCGGCGCTTGGGGCAATATCGGCTGGTGCATCTGATCGGTTCCGGCGGGATGGGCGAAGTTTATCTGGCCGAGCACCAATTGATGAAACGCCCCTGCGCGATCAAGCTGATTCGGCCCAACAAGGCGCGCGATCCGCGGGCGTTGGCTCGCTTCGAGCGCGAGGTGCAGGCCATCGCCAGGCTGTCGCACTGGAACACGGTCGAGATTTTCGACTACGGCCGGACCGACGACGGCACGTTTTATTACGTCATGGAATTCCTGCCCGGGTTGAGTTTGGCGCAACTGGTCGAAGACTACGGGCCGTTGCCGCCCGCGCGCGTGATCTATCTGCTCCGCCAGGTTTGCGATGCGCTGGGCGAGGCCCACGCGGCCAGGCTGATCCATCGCGACATCAAGCCGGGCAACATTTTCGCCGCGATGCGCGGCGGCTATTACGACGTCGCCAAGCTGTTGGACTTCGGTCTGGCCAAGTCGGTTTCCGATCTCGACGACGTCCACCTGACGCAGGCCGGTTCGATTACCGGCTCGCCGCTGTACATGTCGCCGGAGCAGGCCACGGGCGATTTCGACTCCGACGCCCGCAGCGATATCTATTCGCTGGGCGCCGTGGCCTACTACCTGCTCACGGGCTTGCCGCCGTTCGCCGGCGATCAGCCGCTGAAGGTGATCATCGCCCACGCTACCCGCGAGGTGGTGCCCCCCTCGCAATTGCGGCCCGAAGTGCCGGCCGATCTGGAGGCGGTCGTGATGCGCTGCCTGGCCAAGCGGCCGCAGGAGCGCTATCAGGATGCGGCCAGCCTGGGGGCCGCCTTGGCCGGCTGCGCCGCCGCCGATCAGTGGGGCGCGCGACGAAGCCGACCGCTGGTGGCGTGACCGCGACTTCGCTGAACCGGCCCAGCAGCAGCGCGAAGCCGCGCTGCTGTGAGCAAGCTCGACACCACCCCCATCCGCCCATTGCTCTCGAACTGCCAGCCATGCCGCAATCCAAAACACCGCAGACGATGTTCGAAAAGATCTGGGACGCCCACGTCGTCGACGCCCAGGCCGGACAGCAGACGATCCTGTATATCGACCTGCATCTGGTCCACGAAGTGACCAGCGCCCAGGCGTTCGAGGGGCTTGCGGCTGGCCGGCCGCAAGGTGCGGCGGCCGGAGCTGACCGTGGCCACGCCCGATCACAACGTGCCGACGACCGATCGCACGGCTGCCGATCGCCGACCCGATCTCGAAGCAGCAGATCGACACCCTGCGCGAGAACTGCCGCCAGTTCGGCATTCGGATGTACGACCTCGACGATCCGCAGCAAGGGATCGTCCACATCATCGGGCCGGAGTTGGGGCTGACGCAGCCGGGCATGACGATCGTCTGCGGCGACAGCCACACGGCCACGCACGGCGCGTTCGGCGCCTTGGCCTTCGGCATCGGCACCAGCGAAGTCGAGCACGTGCTGGCCACGCAAACGCTGCTGCAATCGAAGCCCAAGACGATGGAGCTGCGCGTCGATGGCCGGCTGGCCCCCGGCGTGACGGCCAAGGATCTGATCCTGTATCTGATCGGCCAGATCACGACCGACGGCGGCACCGGCTATTGCATCGAATACACCGGCAGCGCCATCCGGGCCTTGAGCATGGAAGAGCGGATGACCGTCTGCAACATGTCGATCGAGGCGGGTGCCCGGGCCGGCATGATCGCGCCCGACGACACGACCTACGACTATCTGCGCGGCCGCGAGTTCGCCCCGCGCGATTTCGACGCCGCGGTCGCCCGCTGGCGGCAACTGCCCACCGACCCGGGCGCCGCCTACGACCGCTCGCTCGTGTTCGCGGCCGGCGATGTCTCGCCGCAAGTCACCTGGGGCACCAATCCCGGCCAGGTGGCCCCGGTGACGGGCCGCGTGCCCGACCCGGCCAGCCTGGCCAACGACACCGACCGCAAGCACGCCGCCGGCGCGCTGGACTACATGGAGCTGCGGCCGGGCACAGCCGATCGGCGAAATCCAGCTCGATCGGGTGTTCATCGGTTCCTGCACCAACGGCCGGATCGAAGATCTGCGGGCCGCGGCCGCGGTGGTTCGCGGCTACCGCGTGTCCGATCACGTGGGCGCGATGGTCGTGCCCGGCAGCGGCCAGGTCAAAACCCAGGCCGAGCGCGAAGGGCTGGACCGCGTCTTTCGCGAGGCCGGCTTCGAGTGGCGCGAGGCCGGCTGCAGCATGTGCCTGGCCATGAATCCCGACAAGCTGTCGCCCGGCGAGCGCTGCGCCTCGACCAGCAACCGCAACTTCGAAGGCCGGCAGGGCAAGGGGGGCCGCACCCATCTGGTCTCGCCCGCCATGGCCGCCGCCGCCGCCGTCGGCCGGCCACTTTGTCGACATTCGCCAGTGGAACTACAAGAATAGCCGTGATTCCCGCACGTACCTCGAGACACCGCTTCAGCTTCATGCAACCCTTCACCCAACACACCGGCCTGGTCGCCGCCATGGACCGGGCCAACGTCGATACCGATCAGATCATTCCCAAGCAGTTCCTGAAGCGGATCGAGCGGACCGGCTTCGGCCAGTTCCTGTTCTTCGACTGGCGATTCCACGACGACGGCACGCCGAACCCGGCCTTCGAACTCAACCGGCCCGAATATGCCGGCGCCAGCATTCTGCTGGCCCGGCGCAACTTCGGCTGCGGCTCGAGCCGCGAGCACGCCCCCTGGGCCTTGGACGACTACGGCTTTCGTCGTGCTGATCGCTCCCAGCTTCGCCGACATCTTCTATAACAACTGCTTCAAGAACGGCATGTTGCCGATTCGGCTCGACGAAGCCGACGGTCGACGACCTGTTCCGCCGTGCCGCGGCGCAAACGAGATATCGTCTGTCGATCGACCTGGCCAGCCAAACGATCACCGACGCGGCGGGGCTCAAACTTTCGTTCGAAGTCGACCCGTTCCGCAAGCATTGCTTGCTCAACGGTTTGGACGACATCGGCCTGACGCTCGAGCGGGTCGATCGGATCACGGCTTACGAGCAAGCCCGGGGCATGCCGAGCGTCAGCTAGAATTTTCCTGACACGCGCGAGGTCGTCCCCTCTTGAGCCGACGAGAAAAAATCGAAGCCATGCTGGCCGAGGATCCGCAGGATACGTTCCTGCGCTACAGCCTCGCGCTCGAACTGGACAAAGAAGGCCAGCACGATCGCAGCCTGGCCGGGCTGGGCAGCCTGATGAAAGACGACCCGGCCTACGTCCCGGCGTTCTTCATGGCGGCCCAACAGCTCGTGCGACTTACGCGGCTCGCCGAGGCCCGCACGACTTTGCGCGACGGCATCGAGCAAGCTCGCCGGCAGGGCAACGCTCACGCCGCCGGCGAAATGGCCGAGTTTCTGACCAGCATCGGGCCGCTGGGAGAGTAGCTGCGCTCCGGCGTCATTCGGTCTCAGTCGGGAGCGGCGGGAATTGAGAATCGGCCGTGTTGCTCGCACCAGGCCGCCCCGGCGAGCACTTCGCTATCGTGTCCCGGTAGCCCGACCAATTGCAGCCCGATGCCCGTGCCGTTGGAAGGCGCCAGGCCGCAAGGCAGCGTCACGGCCGGCAGTCCCGCGTAGCTCCAAGGGGAGTTGAACCGCGGATCGCCGGTCGAATCCGGCGGCGGCGCGGCCGTGTTGGTGGCGGGCATCAACCAGCCGTCCAGGCCGGCCAAGGCGGCGGTCATTTGCTGCCGGAAGGCGCGCTGATGTTCGAGCGCCGCCCGATACTTCGACTCCGGGATCGCCCGGCCTTCGGCCAGCAGCGCAAGAAGATTGGTGCTGTAGCCGTCGCCCGGTGCGCCGTAAGTCGCCTGATGATATCGGGCCAACTCGAAGGCCATGATCTTGCGATGCATGGGCCAGACCGAGTCGAAATCCGCCGGCAGCGCGACGGGCGTCAGCACGGCGCCGCGGGACCGCAGCACGTCGAGGGCTTGCCCCACGGCGTTTCCCACTTCGGCCGAGGCCTGTTCGAGAAACGCCTCGACCACGCCGAAGCGCGGCGGCGCGTTGCTTCAATCGTTCGACCGCCCGCTGCGAATCGCCGGCCTGAACAACGCCCGGATCGGCGATGGTTAGCCACAGAGAGTACAAGTCCATCACGCTGCCGGCCAGCGGCCCGACGTGGTCGAGACTCTCGCTGGCCGGCACAATGCCCATCCGGCTGATTGTGCCGAAAGTGGGCTTGAATCCGCAAACACCGCAATAGGCCGCCGGCCGCAGGATCGAGCCGCCGGTCTGCGTGCCCAAGGCTGCCATGCACTGGCCGGTCGCGACAGCCACGGCCGATCCGCTGCTGGACCCGCCGGGCGTGCAATCGAGGTTCAACGGATTACGGGTCGGCGGCGGATCGAAACACGCAAACTCCGTGGTCACGGTCTTGCCCAAGATGATGGCGTCGGCACTCCGCAATCGGGCGACGACGGGCGCGTCGGCCGCGGCGGGCGCATCGCTGGTGAGCGTTGATCCGGCGCGCGTGGGAAGTCCCGCGACGTCGATGATGTCCTTGATGCCGATCGTGACACCGACCAATGGGCCCAACGGGCGCTTGGCGGCAATGGAGGCGTCGAGCCCGTCGGCTGTTCGCCTGTGCCTTCTGCGTCAACGACAACCCAAGCCCGCAGCCCGGGATCCATTTGCTCGATCGAGCGCAAGGCTTGATCCACCCTGTCGGAGAGCCGCACGGCGCCCTTAAGGATTGAACTGCGCTCTACAAAGATCGAACCGCGGCACATAGCCGTGGTGTTACCACAGTTCGGCCCGACGCGAAAGAGATTCGCCGCACTGGGCTCTGCCGCGAAAGTGCCTGGCGCGGCCGCAGCACCACGTCCACCGCGCAAGACCCGTTACCTGGCATCGCCCACCAGCGGGAACTCGAACTCGTTGGGACCGGGAGCAACGACGTCGGCCTCCAGGCCGGAGGTCGCCAGCGTGGCATAGTGTCCGGGAATCTCATTCTGCTCCGGAGCATAGGGCTTGTCATTAATCGGCATCCGCTTCGAGATCGTGATCTTGTGATGCCCGATCAGAGCGCCGTCGTCCTTCACGACGGTCGACAGCCGAAAGCGACCTTCCGAATCGGTTGTGCCCGCCGCGGGACGACCTCCCGCGGGCATGAACATCACTTCGGCCCCGGCGACCGGCTCGCCGCGCCAGGTCACCACGCCGGTGACCGGCGCCAGTTCGGGCTTCTTCGGGCCCGAACAACCGGCCATCAGCGACAAACTACCGAGCGCCAGCAGCAACGGTTGGCGAAAAGCGTGCAGCAACTCAGTAGGTGCCGATAACTTGTCCATCCCGCCGGTCCCCTAACTGCTGGTAGGTGTTGTAATCGATGTCATCGCTCAGGAATTGCACCGAACCGTCGCAATAAACGAACTGGGCACCGCCAGGGTGTCGCGATTTGAATCCCTGTGCCGCGCCCCAGTGGACTTCGTCGTTGCAGCTTGATAATTGATAACCGGGTTCGCCCGGACAGGTCGGATAGTTGATCGGCGCCGTGGTGGCAAACCACATACTGTCGATGTGCATCCAGCCATCGCGGGCATGCAGTGCGCACTTGGGGCGAATCTCGCCCATGGCGATGGTCTTCGATAACCCGTCGGTGACATTGCGGAAGCTTGTTCCCCAGCCGGTGTGCGATACGACCCCCGAAATCTGGTTCGGGTCGAGCGAGTCGCCGTGATTGGCGGCCCCGGTGCCGAACATGTTGCCGCCGAAGTTGCAGCCCTGATCGAAGGCCTGATTGCCCATGCTGGCGGCGTAGTTGCCCACGGCCCGCGGCTGAGTCATGTCGCCGATGCCGCATAGCTGGGCCGCAAAGCCGTTGGTGGGCGTGTAATAGATCGTGCCGTCATCGCTGGGACAAACGTAAACCGCGGGCTGCACCGAGCAGGCATACGCGCCGCCGGCCATCAAGCTGTATTGCGTGTCCGACTGAAAGGTGAGCTGTCCGTACAAGGCTTGCTCTTCGATAAACGGCAGCAGCATGACCAGATGGCTGCCGTGGTGCGAGGGGTCCTGACAGAACCAGTCCGACACGTCACCGTGCGAAATGCCTAGCGGCAATTGCTTGAATGCGGCGTGATAATTCTGCAATCCCAAGCCGAGTTGTTTGAGATTGTTGGCGCACTGCATGCGGCGGCCCGCTTCGCGAGCGGCCTGCACGGCCGGCAGCAACAGCGCAATCAGGATGCCGATGATCGCAATCACGACCAGGAGTTCGACGAGCGTAAAACCCGCGGGCCTTGCGCGCCGATCGCCGTCGGGCAGCATGACCGCTAGAAGGTCGATCGATTTCCGGCATTCATCGTGCCCATCGCTGAGAACCGAGGAAACCTCGTCGCTTCGCGTTCGACGCCTTCTCTCCGCCATTCCAGTTGGCGGTGATTTTGTCTTACGCGCCTGCCAGCCTACTTGCCGCGGCGCCGTGCGACCAACAGACCGATCAGGGCGATGCCAGCCAAGGCAAACGTCGACGGTTCGGGGACGTTGCTGGCGTAATATTGCTGCAAGCTCTGAATCTCACTCTGCGCTTGGCCTGTGGTCAACGCGCTGTTGAACACCAGCACCTCGGCGATCTTGTCGTTGGCGAATTCGCCACCGTAGTCGAAGCCGATCGTGAACGGGACATTGTTCGTCGAGTAGCTTTCGGCAACGCTCAGAGCGCTCACCACGCCGGTGACGCCGTAGGCCCACGAAAGCCCGGCGTTGGTCCCATCGTAGGAAGCGACGGCAAACGTCAATTGCCCCACCACGGGATTTTGGCCGAGGCTGACGTCCGAATTATCACCGGCCAGGTACGGGTCGCCGGACACGACGTCGGTTCGCGACTGAAGCATGAACCAGTCGCCGTTTGCGGCCTGGGGGCCCGACTCGCCCGCCAAACCATACACGGTGCCGCCAGGATAGGCGTTATTCTGATAGACCACAACGACCGTGCGGTCAGCGCCGCCGGAGAATAGCGCTGAGTTGGTGGCCAAGCCATCGCCGTTGAAGGAGACGTAGGCGTGACCGGCGCCTGCGGTGGCCAAAGCGCTGTAACCCGCCGTGCCGGGGCCGTAGACGCTCGGCGCCGCCTGGCCCGAATTGGTCGTCGTGGCGTTCTGACCGCCGCCCACCAGGTTTGTCCAACTGTTGAGCGCCGTCGGCGACGGGCCACCCGCAAGACTATCCGCGCTGAAATCGGCGATCAGCCCTGCGCGAGCGGCGCCGGCCGACAATGCGCAAATCAGCACAGCAATGACTAAACTTCGCGCGAGTTTTCTTGGTGGGATCGAATGACGGAAGGCCGGGGTGCGCCGCCAGGCAACCAGCAAACCGATCAAGCCAAGGGCAGTCAGCGCGAAAGTCGACGGTTCGGGCAGGCTATAGTAAGTCTGCAACTGCGAAATCTCTGTGTCCGCCAGCCCTGCGGAAAACGCCGTGTTGAAAACCAAGATCTGTCCGATTTGCTCGCCGGAGTGGGCGAAGTCCGCGAGGCCCTCGCCGACCAGAAAGCCGTTGGCCTCGGTGTTGAGAGCGGCCAGAACCGAATTACTGGCGACCGAACCATTCACCCCGTAGGCCCAGTAGAGGCTTTCCGTCGTACCGTCATACGTCGCCACCGCAAATGTCAACCGATCGACCGCGGGAGCCTGGTTGCTGCTGACATCCGGGCCGACGTTGACCAAGTATGGATCGCCGGTCACGTTGTTGTTACGGGACTCAATCGCAAACCACTGGCCGCCTACCTCTGTCCCCGACTCGCCGGCAATTCCGGCGTTGAATCCGCTTACCGTGCCGTTGGTGCCGCCCGGCGGCGCCGCAACGCTGGGCGTGGCGTAGACGACGACCACCGTGCGCGCCGCCGCACCCGAGTACAACGAATTTGTGATCAAACCTTCGCCGGCGCCTACGGACGGTGCGTAGTTTGCATAATTGCGGACTCCGAAAGTCGGGTTGTCGCCGGCCGTGGCGGGGCCGTAGAGGGTCGGAAACAGCCCGCCTGTCAGCGTGTTTCCGTTGCCCGAAAGGTCCGTCATGCTCGTGATGTTTGTCGGCGTCGATGTCGCCGTGAGGGTGTCGGGATTGTAGGCCGCAATCAGAGCGCCGCGTGCGAACCCCGCCGGCCAAACAGTTGAAAGAATCATGACGGCGATCGGCAGCGTAACAGACGAGATCCGCATCAGATTTCCCCTTAAGAACGGGTGAAAGAATATTTGATTGCGAACTGGACGATGTTCCAGCATTCTGAGAATCGCTGGATGTCGAAACGTTGATAGCAGATAGATGGTCGACATAATATTAAATATTGTAATTAACAATTTTTATCTTTACACATGAAGGCCCAAGCGGCAGCTTTAGCGAGCATTTGGCGACGGCTTACCATTGTCCGAATTGAATCCCGCCCACGGGAAAGATGTGATGTGCCTGGAATTGCCTGTCGGACATAGATCCTACAGATAGCTGGATTGTATACATCCTGCTCAAGAAATGTGGAATCGCGCAGCGTCGATCACCCTAACAGGTGGCCGGCGCACCGCGGCAGGACTGCCGCTACGCGAGCACTTCTTTGATCACGCGGCCATGCACGAACGTCAGCCGCTGCTCGGCGCCGTTGTAGAAGAAGCTCAGCCGCTCGTAAGTCGAGCCCCAACAGGTGCAAGATCGTGGCGTGCAGTTCGTAGACGCTGCTGGGATTTTCGACCGCCTGATAGCCGAATTCGTCGGTCGCGCCGTAGCTGAAGCCACGCTTCACGCCCGCTCCGGCCAGCCAGGCAGTAAATCCCTTGGGGTTGTGGTCGCGGCCGTTGGCCCCGGCCTGAAAGGTGGGCATGCGGCCGAACTCGGTGGTCCAGACGACCAGCGTGTCTTCCAGCAAGCCGCGGGCCTTCAGGTCTTTCAGCAGGGCCGCGGCCGGCTGATCCAGAATCGGGGCGTGACTTGCTGTATTGGTCTGACCAGCTTTTGTGGCCGTCCCAGTTGCCTACCCCTTCGCCCATCTGCGATAGGCGCCGTTGAACAGCTCGACGAACCGCACGCCGCGCTCCAACAGCCGGCGGGCCAGAATGCAATTGCGGGCAAAGCCGGCCTTGATCGGATTGGAGTCGTTGGCGCCGTAGGCTTCCAGCGTGGCCGCCGTCTCTCGCGACAGGTCGCTGACTTCCGGGCGCTCAGTTGCAAGCGGGCAGCCAACTCGTAGCTGGCGATCCGTGCACTCAGCTCGGTATCGCCGGGATCCTGCTCCAGATGCTGCCGGTTGAGCACCTCAAGCAAATCGCGGTTGGCACGGTCGCCGCGGTGGTCACGCCGGCGGGGGGGAACAGGTTGGCGATCGGCTGCGAGGCATTGAACGCCGTGCCCTGAAAGACGGCCGGCAAAAAGCCGCTCGACCAATTGCTCGGCCCGGCCTGCGGCACGCCGCGCGGATCGGGAATGGCCACGAATGCCGGCAGATTCTCGGACTCGCTCCCCAGGGCGTAGGACACCCACGCGCCGGCGCTGGGATAGCCCTCGACCGTGAAGCCGGTGCTCATGAAGTTCTCGCCCGGACCGTGGGTGTTGGTCTTCGAGGTCATCGAATGGATGAAGCACATCTCGTCGGCCAGCTCGGCCAGATTCGGCAGCATGTCGGAGATGTATTTGCCCGATTGGCCGCGCGGCTTGAACTCCCAGGGACTCTTGGTCAGATTGCCCGAGGCTCCCTGGAACGTGACCAGCTTGTCGCCGCCCGGCATCGGCGTGCCGTGCCGATTGATCAGCTCGGGCTTGTAATCCCAGGTATCCAGATGGCTGCAAGCGCCGGAGCAAAAAATCATCAGCACCCGCTTGGCCTTCGGCGCGAAATGCGGCGGGCGCGCGGCCAGCGGCGCCTCGGGCAGAATCCGCGGGCGCAGCGGCGTGTGCAGTTCGTCGGCGCCGAGCAGTCGGTCGCGGGACAACAAGCTGGCCAGCGCCACGCTGCCCAAGCCGCCGGTGAGTTGACCGAGAAACTGCCGCCGGGCAAGCGGCGCTTGGTGTCGAATCAGGTGGCTATGCATAAGCGGGCATCTCGATTCGGTTGTCGTGTTGTTTCATTGCAGTTCCGGTTGGAAGAGCGGAGTCCGGCCCGAAGCGGCCCACGGGACGCAGCCCGTGGGCTTAACGGAAGTGATGCAGTGGTGCGCGCTCGTTCTACGTTTCCCTTGTGCTCTTTTCCTTTTTCATCCTTCATCCTTCCGCCTTCATCCTTTCACCTCTCCCTCACCGGACATATACAAACTCGTTGGCATTGAAAATCGCCCGGCACAGCTGCACCAGACCTTGCTCGGTGACTACCTGCCGAGCTGCGGCCAACTCTTTGGCGTCGGCATTGCGCGTGAAGGCGAGCTGGAACGCACGGGCGATTTGGGCATCGACGTCGCCGGGGTGCTCCGCGGCCAGCCGCTGGGCAAACAGCTGCGATTGCTGCAACATGAATTGGCTGTTCAACAGGTTGAGCGACTGCAAAGCCGTGGTCGAAATGTTGCGCCGGGCCACCGACTGACTGGCGTCCGGGCAATCAAAAACGCCGAAGGTGGGATCCGTCCGCATCCGCGGCTTGTTCTGATAGACCATCCGCCGCCACTCGGCCGGACCGAGCTGGGGCTTCGGCTCGTAGACTTTGACGTTGCTGGCATCGGGCAGAAAGACTTCGTAGCCCGGCCCGCCAGTCTTGGGGTCGAGCACGCCCGCCACCGCCAGGATCGAGTCGTGGACCGCCTCGGCCTCCATTCGATGCGGGCGGTAGCGCCAGAGGAACTCGTTGTCGCCGTCGATCTCGGCTTGTTTCGACAGCCGGCTCGATTGCCGATAAACGCTGGAAAGCATGATCAGGCGGTGCAGGTACTTGGCGCTCCCGCCCTGGGCGATAAACTCGGTGGCCAGATAGTCGAGCAATTCCGGATGCGATGCGGGTCCGCCATTGAAACCAAAATCGCTCGGCGTGCGGACCAGGCCGCGGCCGAAGTGGTAATACCAGATGCGGTTTGCCATGACCCGGCTGGTGAGTGGGTGGGCCGGATCGGTGAGCCAATTGGCCAAGGCGATGCGCCGTTCGGCATCGGTGGCGGTGGGCGAAATCGACGTCGGCGGCGCGACCAGGGCCAAAGTGGCCGGGGTCACCTCCTCGCGCGGTTGCATCACTTCGCCGCGGTGCAGCCGGTAAATCGGCTGCGGCGAGTTGAACGTGCCCGCGTAGACCGTGCGAACTTCGGCGCTGCGCAACCGGCCGCGGAGCTCCTCGGCCTGGGTGCGCAGGCGGGCCAACTCGCTGTGCTGCTCGGCAGTCAGTTCCGCCGCCAATGCCGGCGGCGAGCCGGCCGAATTCGCCGGCGCCGCGCCCGCCGCTGCCGCCTGGGGCGCAGAGCGCACGATCTTCGCCACTGGCCACGGTTTGCCACTCGCCGGACTGCTCGGCCACGTCGATGCGGTAAGCGGTCGGCAGACGGTCCGCATAGATTCCCGAACGGTCCCGGGCCCATTCGATCCGATCGATGACCGTCGGCGTTGGAAGCTCGATCTGAATCCAACCGGTGCCCACTTCCGACGAAATCCAGCTGCGACTGTTGCCGAATTGGCCATCGATCGCGTGTGCGATTTGGTGGATCGGATAAGCCCCCCCCGCATAGACGCCCGAGGCGGTAACGCCGGCGCCCAGTGAGGCCAGCGACACATTGCGTCCGCTGTCGGCTTCGAAGATCTCCACTTCGTCCAGGCAAGGCTCGTCCTGACTGGTGCCGAGGATCGAGAATCGCAGAAACCGGGCTTTGACGGGCGCGAAGCGGTCGACGTTGCCCAGCGGATGCACGGCCCGCCGCCGGGTGAATGAATCGGCGGGCTGACCCAGTCGGGCCAAGGGCTCGGAGCGCGCCGCCAGGGCTCGGATGCGGGCATCCATCGCGGCCAGCTCGCCGCGCCAAGCGTCGTTCTGCCGGCGCTGCTCATCGTCGAGCTGGGGGGACACGTCGCGATCGCCATGCTGCATGCCGGAAAACAGGGCCTGCAAGCCGTAATAGTCGCGCTGCGAGATCGGATCGAATTTGTGGTCGTGGCACTTTGCACAACTGACCGTCAATGCCATGAAGGCCTGCGCCGTGGTGGAGACCATATCGTCCAGATCGTTGTGCCGCTGCTGGCGGGTGAGCTCGACGTCGGGGCTGCCGACCACGTCGTGGGCGCCGGCGACGAGGAATCCGGTGGCCACACCCGCGCCGCACTGGTCGCCAGCGAGTTGCTCGCGGATGAATTGCCCGTAGGGGATGTCGCGGTTGATCGCATCGATCACATAGTCGCGATAGGGCCAGGCGTTGGGCCTTGCGCCGTTGGTCTCGTAGCCGTTGCTCTCGGCAAAGCGAACCACGTCGAGCCAGTGCTGGCCCCACTGCTCGCCATAATGGTTCGACGCCAGCAGCCGATCGATCAGCTTTTCGTAGGCGTCGGGGGCGGAATCCGTCACGAAGGCGGCCACTTCCTCGGGCGAGGGAGGTAGGCCCCACAGGTCGAACGTGGCCCGCCGCACGAGCGTGGCCCGATCGGCCGCGGGCGAAGGCTCAAGCCCATGCTTGCGCAGTTCGGTCAGGATGAAGGCATCGATCGGCGTGCGAATCCAGTCGGTTGCGATTTGCGGAACCTCAGGTCGGACGGGTGGTCTGAGCGACCACCAATCGCGTCCGGCGCGCTCGGCGGAGGTGAACTCGAAGGGACTGAGCTCGCGCCCCGCCGGCCAGGCCGCGCCGGCCTCGATCCAAGTCTGCAACTGCTCCAACTGCTCGGCCGATAAGGGCTGGCCCTTGCCGGCGGGGGGCATTTCGCCGTCCCGAATGCGATCCAGGAGGTAGCTTTCGTCGACCTTACCGGGCACGATTGCGGCGGCGCCGCTTTCGCCGCCGGCCATTGCCCGGCGGTGGTTGGTCAAATCCAAACCACCCGCCGCATCGCTGGCGTTGTGGCAGCGGAGGCAACTTCGCACCAGGATCGGCGCGATCTGGCGGTCGAAGTCAGGTCCCGCCGCGCAGACAGACGACCGGTCAAGGGCGAGCGTGCCGGAAAGCACTGAAAGAAAAACTGCAATAAACAGCCGCAGGCGATGGTAATTCAACCTGGCAATCTCCTTGGACCGAGCCCGGGCCTTACCCAATAGATCCCACCCGTCGATACCTAGTATACAGGGGGCTGTGCGGATTTCTGCAAATCCTTTGTCAGCCGGATGTATACACTCCGGTCTGCGGCCGGATTTATTGGCAAGCCCAGTAAGCTGCCGCGTGTTTTTCGAGAGATTCCCGAGCGGGAATCGGAACTCCTGATGGCATTGGAACAAGCCACCGTCGTGCGTATCTTGATGGCCGAGCGATCGAAGCTCCTGGCCTATATCTGGTCGATCGTCCGCGACGAGCACGCCGTGGAGGACGTCTTCCAGGAAGTCTCGATCCTGGCGGTCGAAAAGTGCGGGCAAATCACCGACGAAAACTGCGCTTTGGCCCTGGCTCCGGCAAACGGCCAAGTTTCGCTCGCTGCACGCCATCCGGTCACGCGGAACACTGCTGCCGCTGAATGAGGAGTTATTGGAGAAACTGGACCTGGCCTGGCGCGAGTACGACGACTTAACATCGTCGGCCTTGGTCGAGAGCCTGCTGAAATGCGTCGCCAAACTTAGCCCGTATGCCCAGCGGATCATCGCCTTGCGTTACGTCGACGGCCGGTCGGGAATCGAAGTCGCCGCGCGGCTGAACCGCGAAGTGCACACGATTTACGTCGCTTTGACTCGAATTCACAACTCCTTGCGGCGGTGCGTTCAAGATCGGATGTCCGCGTTGAAGGTGCGTGCATGACCGACTCCCACGAACCATCCGCCGACAGGCCATCCGCCGACAGGCCATCCGCGGGCTCTGATAGCGCGGATCATCTCCTGGTCGACCTGGTTGTTCGCTATTTGGACAACGACCTGCTATCCCCGGAGGCAGAACAGCTCCAAGCGCTGCTGGCCCACGATGCTCAAAGCCGGGCAATCTTTGTCGATGTTTGTTTGCAGGCCAAGCTGTGCGCCGAAACGCTGGGCAACCGCCTGCACGACGGCTCGGCCGATGCCATTCGACTTCCCATCTCGGGTCCGATTCCCATCGAAGCCGAGACGCAGTCGCCCGGCTCCGTGCTGCTAGGATTCCTGGGATCGTCCATTCGTGCGATTCCCGGCGGCGAGCTGGTGGTGGGGATGCTCGTGATTTTCGCGGTCGGAGCCGCGGCCTGGGGACTGGCGCGGCTCCACGCGCACCTGACCGGCGGCGATCGGCCGGAGCTGGCTGCCGTCGGTATTCAAGCCGATTCGTACGTGGCCACGCTTACGGCTTGCCAGGATTGCCGTTGGGGCGACATGACTGCCCCCGTCGAGCGGGCGGCAAGGCTCAAAATCGGACCGTTGGATCTCTCTCGGGGTGCGCGGAAGTCACGTTCGATTGCGGCGCCCGGGTCGTGGTGGAAGGGCCGGCCCTGTTTGCGCTCGAGAACTCGGGCCGGGCCAACCTGGCGATCGGCCGCGTCGTGGCTTACGTGCCCCGCGCGGCCCGCGGCTTTACCATCGTCTCGCCCAGCGTCACGGTGGTCGATCTGGGAACTGAATTCGGACTGGACATCGACGCCGCCGGATCCGCCGAAGTGCAAGTTTTTCAAGGCCGGGTGGAAGCTCAACCCACGGCTGCCCGGGCAAAGGGCCGCCCGCTGTTGATCGAAGTTTCCGGCCTGGCGCGATTCGACACGCAAAACGGACAGATCGCTTCCCCGCCGTTGCAAGCGACGAAGTTTGTCCGCCGGGTCGAAGATCGAGCCGGCCGGCCGGCCCTGATCCTGGTCGAGGAGGGGGGCAGTTTCGCTCCCGGCAATCTGGCCACGCTCCCCGGTGCTTGGGCCTTCGCCAAAAATGTGCTCTCCGGTTTCCCTCAGCACCGCATCGAATATCTGACCGACGGCCGCTACGGCAACCCGCAAAGTTGGATTAGCGCCGAAGACGGACCCTCGTTCGCCGGTGTCGTGCTCAGCGGCCCCTCGCGAATCGACAGCATCGCCTTCGGCCGGGATAACAGCGTGGAGCGAAATAATCGCAGGGCGGCCCGTGCGGACGCCGCCGCAGGCCAGACAACCGAGCCGCAACCGCCGGCCGGGGCCGGTTTGCGCGATCGCTGGGTGGGAACCTATACCATTCAGTACAGCACCGCCCAGCGCACCAATCAGCCCCCCGCCGAAGACAGTTGGCACACGATCGACACCTTGAAATACGCCCCCGACATGCCGGAAATCGCCTCCGAGCACATCCGTCCTTACCTGAGGCATCGATTTCGCTTCGAGCCGGTGCAAGCCACGGCGGTGCGCATCGTTACCTCGAATCCGGGCACCTGTATCGACGAGCTGGAAGTCTACGGGTCTCGACTGGACGAGGTGAAAAAATAGCGCTCGCGCTCCGCGAGGCAATCCGTCTGACGACGACTCATTCCAATTCGATCACCCGCACGCCACCGGCCAACACCTGGCAGCGCACGGCATTGTTCGCCACCGGAAGCAGTTCGTCGGCCAGCAGCAGGTCGCGGGCCGCGTGAATCGGCATCTGGGCGTGAATCGTCACCGGCCGATTCTGGCGGTAGTCGGTCGGCGTAATACCCTGCTGGGGTTTGTCCTGGCCGGCCGGATTGAGCAGCGTGATCGCCCAACCACGCGCCGTGCGATTGACCAGCCATTCCACGTCCCCTTCGACCTCAACCGGCATCAGCCCGCGCGACAGATGCGCCATGAGCCGGGCCACGACCGGCGTCGCCCGCCCGTCGATGCCCAGTCCGTGCGGGACGGACAGATAGATCAGCCGGCCCTGGCCTCGATCGTGGGCCGTGCAAAAGCATCCGCCGTCGGCCGCGGTGGCTAACGATCGGGCCGGGCCCACGGTGATCGGCCGATAGCGGTAACGCTGCGAAGCTTGCAAATGGGAATCACTCAGCCAGCGATAGCCGCTCCCTTCGGTCAGGGCCTCCGCGACCGGAAGTTGCAGCGCCGCGGCGCCCGGGCCGGTCAACTGAGCCTCGGCCACCAGCAGCGTGCCGCCGCGCTCGACGTATTCGGCCAGACGGGCCCCTTCCGGCGCAGTGAGTTCGATGTCGCCGGCCACGATGACGACCGGATAGCTGTCGATCGTGCGCCACTTGGCCACGTCGGGATAGGCATACACCACGTCGAAAATGTCGCCGAACACACCGGCCACGTTCACCTCGCTGGTGGCGGTGATCGGCTTTTGCGACTGGCGCCGATCGGATAATAGGCCGTCCAGAAATATTCTTCGAGCATGCGCTCGTGGTCGCCCGGGTGGAAGCGGTCGGGCTGGCCATGATAGTTATTGAACGAATTCGGCCAGAACGGCGAAGGCTCCCAGCCATGGGCGTAGTCGACCAGAAAAGCCACCGGCGTGAACGGGTGCCCGCGGTCCGGCTGCGCGGCCGTGATCCGCAGAAACCGATCCACCAGCTTGCCCTTGGGCGAAAGCTGGAGCTCATGTTCGCCGGCCGCGCTGGTGCCGCCGGGCTTCCAATATTCGTCGAAACCCTGCTCGTGATAGAACATCGCCGAGCCGGCCATATATTGATACCAAATGTCGAACTTGTACCAGGTCATGCCGGCGCCGGAGAACACGCTGTAAAAATTGTCGAGGATATTTTTGGGACTGGCGAACGAGGACGTGTCGGAAAAGATCGTCGACGCATCGCCAAAATTGCACGAGCGATAGGTGCAGGTCAGCGCACCGCGCTGCCGCGCGGCCCCGCGCATGAATGCCCAGCGCATCGGCAAGCAGCGATCCGCTCATGGCCGACGATTCGTAGCCGATCGTGCGGGCGCCCCAATCGGCCTCGATCGGTGCAAAGGCGATGTTGCCGACCGACGGGCAGGGAATCACGTCCGTATAGGGATTGGCATCCAGGTCCTTGCCGAACACCGCGCGATACTTGGCGGCGTTCGCCGCCAGGCTGGGAGGCGTGAACGCCTCGACCAGTTGCCGCCGGGTTTGCGCGTGGCCCACGGCTTCCTGCATGACTTTGGGATCGACGTCGAAATAGCCCAGGCTTTCGCCCGCGATCGAGCCCACGTAGCGATCGTGATATTTGGCCAGCGCATCGATTCCCTTGTGGACCGATCTTGCGCCGGATTGGCATAGTTCATCAGCATGGCCCAGGGGCGGCCGGGATGCTCGTCGAGCCACCTGGCAAAACGCCGGCCGGGTTCCCGCAGTTCGCCCGTTTGCGGATCGGTGGCAAACACGGCCGGGCCCACTCCATAGAACGCGGGCACGATCCGCGGATCGGAAAAGATCGGCGGGTCGTCCTTTCCGGCGTACTTCTGTTCGAACTCCGCGCGCACCCGCTGCATCGCCGATCTTGTACGGCACGCGAACCCGCTCCGGCTTGTCGCTGAGCCAGGTTTCGACGGCTGCCGCCTGCGTCGTGTTCCACAAATACAAGAAGCCTTGGTCGCGAAACGTGTGCAATTTCCAGGCCTCCGGCAGTACGAACCGGCCGCGCTGCCGGGCCAGCGGTTCCAGGTCGGACGCCAACGCGGCGCGGTATCCAGCCAGCACGTCGCGGGTGTCCGAGTGCGGCCGCTCCTTGATGCGCGGCTGATAGTCGGCATCGGCCGATAGCACGATCGCGTCGATCTGTCGCGGCTGGGCGGCTTTGAGCGTCGTGCGGAGCGTGAGTTTCGCCGCGCCCTTCTTGAGCGGGACGTCTTGCTTGGCCCAGCCGAAGGCCCAGCCCCAATAGAGTTTCATTTCGTTGTCTTCGTCGATCACCGCCTGCCGGCCGTACTCGCCCGTCCAGGCCGGCACGCCCGGCTGCTCGATCACGATCTCGAACGGCTCGGGCTGTTCGCGCCAGTCGCCATAGCGCACCCAGACCGAGTATCGATCGGCCTCCGGCACGTCGAGCGTGGTGCTGGCGGCGGCTTTGTCGTCGTCGGCGGCGGTGGCGATCGACAGAAAACCGCTTTCGCCTCCCTGGGTCCACTCGGCGGCCCAGCCCGGGCCGGAAAGGCCCCAGTGGCCCGCGGTCTTTTTGATCGCAGGGGGGCCCATCGGCCAGCAATAACCACGAATGCCATCCAAGTGCTCGGCTTCGAGCCAAATGCTCTCGGCGGCCGGCGCCGGCAGGGGCCACAGCAGCAGCAGCAATAGCGCCGGCCTGCCCAGGCGCGTTTTCCCAGCGAATCGCCTCACGGTTGGCACCTCTCGCGATAGGACGGTTTCCAGGTGGGTGACGGCACTCGGGGCATTATCCGATGCTCGCGGCGGGAACGCTCACTAACCAAATGTCGCGCTGGCCACCCGGGTTACGAATTCCGCCAGCGATGCCTCACGGGTGCGCCGCGAGAAGCCCGCTTGTGGCGCAAAATGCCCCCGCGCGGAGGGCCGTGGACCGCGCCCTTCACTGATCCACGCGGCGATAGCTGCCGAAATTTTCTTCGGCCAGCGCTTTGAGAAACAGATCGAACGGGCTGTCGGGAATGCCCACCGCGATGCCCAGCGAATAGATCGATTCGCGCCGGGTCCGATTCATCTGACTGATCAACTGGACGATCTCTTCAGGATTGTTGGTGGTCGAGCCGCCTTGCGGTGCGCCGTCGGAGAGAAAATAGATCGCCTCGGCGTCGAAGCTGAACGCGGCGTCCAGCGCATCGTACGACGCGGTGTTCGAGCCGCGACCTGCCCGTTGACGAACGCGATCGCCGCGCGCTTGAAGGCCGGCGTGGCGGCGACCAGTTTCTTTTGCCATGCATCCACGTTGGAATTGAACACGATGATGGCGAACTGGTCGTCCTCGCGCAGTTTTTCGATCGTGTCGACCAATTCGCGCTTCGCGGCGGTCAGGCGGAAGCCGGCCATGCTGCCGGAGATGTCCATCACGAACACAATTCGCTGGGCATAGATCGGCACGCCGTAATAGTAGGGGGTGCCTTCGCCCGCGACGTTCGCCGCCGTGCTCGAGCCGCGGACGCTGGAATGACGAACGTTTCCTTGTTCTGGGCCCACCAGGTGATCCAAGCCTGCGGATTTTCCAAAAAGTTTTGCCCGGTGACGGCCGTCAGATACTTGATGATGTCGGCCCGGACTTCCCCCTTGACGTCGGCCAAGAGCGTGATCAGTTCGCCGATCGAATCGAGCCGGTCCAGCCGGATCAGGCCCCAAACCACCGCCCGGCGGGCGCCGAAATGATGCTCGAAGACTTTGGTCTTGGTCAGCTTGACCAGAATCGGCAGCGAATCCGCCTCGTCGTGCGCGCCTAACTGATCGGCCAGTTCGGTGATGACCAGCGAACCGCCCTTGGACTTGTCGAGTGTCTTATCGATGAAGTCGGATACCGCGCTCTCGGTCTGTTCCGATTTCGAGGTCAGCAGCGCCGCCAGCACCGGCACCGCGTTCATGCCCAGGTCGTTTTTCTTGGCCCGGCGGCTGAGCTCGGTGATCAGATATTTGCAGATCTCATCGTTTTCGTTGAAGTGCGTCAACGTCTCGAACGTGGCGGTGTGGACGGCCGGGGCATCGTCGGTAAATCCGGTCTTCATGGCCATCTTCACGGCGTCGAGCACCGGAAAGCCTTGCAGGCGGCGGATCGCGTCGGCCCGATCTGCCGCGTTCTTGCTGCGCAGTTGGCGCTGAATCGCCGGCTTTGCGGCGCGAAATTCCTGCACATCGTCGCCGGCTGCGGCCTGAGCCACGCGACAGACGCGCGAGAATGCGCCGGCAACGCTGCCCGCCAGCAGTAGCGCCGTGGCTGCATGCAAAGCGCTGCGAACAAGTTTGAGTCGGGAGGGGCCTGTCATGGGCCGATTTCCTTCATGAACCACTTAACGGGGGGGAGAGCCGAGGAACACAGCCCGCCAGACTCGTTCATCCCTCGTATTTTCATCGGGCCAAGCGGCCAAGTCAAACACCCGGGGTGGCCGTCAATCCGTCGGCCAGCGGTTCTTGTCCAGGAGCGTAGAATCCAAGTCGGCAATGGTCGGCCGACCGCAGAGCGCCAAGTCCGAATCGATTTCCGCCCGCAGCAGGTCGAGAACATGCGTCACGCCGGCCTCGCCCGCCAGGGCCAGGCCCCACAAATAAGGCCGCCCGATGAGCACCGCCCGGGCCCCCAGCGCCAGCGCCTTGAGCACGTCGCTGCCACGGCGAATTCCGCTGTCGACCAGCACTTCCGCCCGGCCCGAAACCGCGTCGACTACCTCGGGCAGGGCGTAGCCGGTCGCCAGGGTGCCGTCGAGCTGCCGCCCGCCGTGATTCGAGACGACTATGCCCGCGGCTCCGCAATCCACGGCCCGCCGGGCGTCCTCGGCGGTGAGGATGCCCTTGATCACCAGCGGCAAGGGGCTGATCGAGCGCAGCCAGTCGACTGCCTGCCACTCGAGACCGGCATCCCAAATGTCGGCAATGTATTTGACCAGGGCCGAGCCGCTGTCGGGGATGTCCATCCGATCGAAACCGGCCGGCTCCAGGTTCTTCCAGCGCAGGCCTTCAGGCAAACCGAATCGATTGCGCAGGTCGCGCTCGCGCCGGCCGACGATCGGGGCGTCGACAGTCAGGCAAATGGCCCGATAGCCGGCCGCCGCGGCGCGCTCGACCAGCGAGCGCGTCACGTCTCGATCGCGATAGCAATACAGCTGAAACCAGCGCAATCCGCCGGGCGCAGCCTGGGCGACCTCTTCCAACGACCAGGTTGCGGCCGTACTCACGATCTGGATGGTTCCGGCGGCGGTGGCCGAGCGCGCAACGGCGCATTCCCCGTCGGGATGCGCCAGTGCATTGAAGGCGCAGGGGGCCGTCAGCACCGGAAGTGAGACACGGGTGCCCAACACCGTGGTCGACAGGTCGCGGCGGCGGACATCGACCAACACACGCGGGCGCATCCGGAAGCTCCGCCATGCCCGGCGGTTGTCGGCCAGCGTGATTTCGTCATCCGCGCCGCCGGCGATATAGTCGAACACCATCTGCGGCAGACGGTCGCGCGCCGCGGATTCGTACTGGTCGAGGTTCAAGGGTTCCATGGGATCCGAAATTTTCCTGGCCGAAAATTGAATTACGAAAATGTCAGGCTAGCCCATCGGCGCGGCGTCCGACAGCTAGCCAGGCTGGTTTTTGCTATCGGAATCGGGTGCCAGCAGGCTTTTTATCGAGCGGCACGCTGGGAACTGCCGACTTCTAATAGACGTCCGCCCCGCAGCAAGTTTGTGACCCGAACCGGCAGCGGCAAGGGGCAAGACCCAACCTAGGAGTACCGTGATCGATGAGTGTCGTCTTGAGCAGCGGAATATTAGCCATCTCGATCGATGCGGAACTGGATGTCGAGCGGCGCGGCCTGGACCAGCAGGGATCCCTGGAGCGCGTGACTGCGGAACTGGCGGATCTGTTGGCAAAATACCGCGCGCCCGCGACTTGGGCCGTCGCCGATCCGGCCGTCTCGGCCGCGACCGATCGGCTGACGCAGACCAGCGTGGCCCACGAGATCGCGATCCTGGGGGACCGCAGTTGGGTCGGGCGCGAAGCCGGACGGAGTAGATTTGCCCGCGAATTGACCCGCCGGGTCACTCGCGGCCGCACTGCCGGAATCGCCCTCTCCACTCTGCTTTTGCGCGACACGGAACTGGACGATCACCTGGATCTGGTGATCAAGCAAGGCCTGTCCGCGGTTGTCCAGGCCGGTCCGGCAGCCGAGCGAAGCTGGTTTTCCAGCCGGCCAGCCGCCCTGCTGCTGCCGCTTCGATTTGGTTTGTGGAGTTTTCCGACCCATGCCACACTCCCCGGCCGCCGCGTGTTGTTGAGACTGCGTGGCACAGCCAGCCGAATTCGCCGCACGATCGATAGGGCCGTCGCCAACCGCGAAGTTTGCCATCTGAGCATCAACGGCCTGGCGATCGCCGTGCAAGGCCCCTCGGCATTGCGGACGATCGAACGCGTGCTGCGCCACGCCGACAAAAGGCGTCAGCAAGGTCAGCTTTGCTTGAGCACTCTGGCAACCGCTTCCGCGCGGTTGACCGGCGGCCGGCAATCGGCTCCGGCCCGGTCGATTTTGCGCCCCGCGGCGTAGGCCTGCGCCGGGCCAGCGCCAGCGACTGTTGAAGTCGCGGCACCCCGGGAGCCAGGGCAACCGTTAACAGGCGTGTTGAAATATCCAACACGCCTGCGTCAAGCGCAGGGATGCGATGCCAAAATAGCGACCCAAGTCGTTATTTTGCGAGCCGCGAGTGGCTTTGCCCTGAGCCTGGCGAGGTTGAAAAATGCCAGGAGGGCAATTTTCAACGGACTGCTCAGCGCCGCGTGCCAGCACATTGCCCGACTCCCGGTGGAAGGCTATTCTGTGCGTACGCCTTTGTAGGCTGGGCCTCCCAACAGCCCGCTCGACACCATGCTCCGAGGTCATTCGATGCGCCACCGGCTCTGCGGAACCATTGCGTCCTTGGCGGCGATTGCGCTACTGGCCGCGGAAGGCGGCTATGTGCCGCTGTTCGACGGCAAATCGTTCGACGGTTGGGAAGGCAATCTGAAAGCGTTTCGCATCGAAGAGGGGGCGATCGTCGGCGGCAACCTGACCGAGCCGATTCCGCGCAACGAGTTTCTGTGCAGCCAACAAGATTTTGGCGATTTCGAGCTGCGCGTGAAATTCAAGCTGCTGGGCAAGGGGGCCAACGCCGGAATCCAGATCCGCAGCCGGCGCATCCCCAATCATCACGAGGTAAGCGGCTACCAGGCCGATCTGGGGGACGGCTGGTGGGGCGCCCTGTACGACGAATCGCGCCGCAATAAGGTGCTCGCCCGGCCCAACGAAGCCGAAGTGGACAAGGTGCTTAAGCGCGACGATTGGAACCAGTACATCATCCGCTGCCAGGGGCGGCACATCCAACTTTGGATCAATGATCTGGCGACGGTCGACTATACGGAAGCGGACGAGTCGCTCGAGCAAACGGGCATGATCGGGTTGCAGATCCACGGCGGCGGCCCGAGCGAGGCCTGGTACAAGGACATCGAGATCAAGCGGCTCTAGCGCTGTGGCACAGGCCGACTTGGGCGTGCACGTCGATCGCGGAACGCTAGTTGTTTGATTGCGCCAAAGCACGTGCGTCTTTGGCGGCGCTCCGAGCGCAACCACGGGACTGCAATGCCGCCAAAATTCATCTACTTCGACCTGGGGAATGTGCTCCTGCACTTCGACCACCATCGGGCATGCCGGCAAATGGCCGACGTGGCCGGGACAACCGCCGAAAAGGTCTGGACCGCCGTCTTCGAAAGCGACCTCGAGGCCCGTTACGAGTCGGGCGAGCTGGACGATCAGGGGTTCTACGAGGCTTTCTGCCAGGCCACGGGCACCCGGGCGGATTACGACCGCCTGCTGCTCGCCGGCAGCGACATTTTCGATCTCAACCTGTCGCTGCTGCCGGTGGTGTCGCAACTCGACGCCGCGGGTCACCGGCTGGGCATCCTCTCGAACACCTGCCCGGCGCACTGGGCCTATTGCACGGCTGGCCGCTTCGGCATTTTGACCGCCGCGTTCGACGTCGTGGCGTTGAGCTACCAGATCGGGGCCTGTAAACCCCAGGCTAAAATCTTCGAGGCGGCGGCCCGAATGGCCGGGGTCGCGCCGCGGGAGATCTTCTACGTTGACGACATCGCGGGACACGTCGCGGGCGCCCGGCAGGCCGGCTTCGATGCCGTGCAATACACCACGACGCCGGCGCTGGTCGATGACTTGCGCAACCGCGGCGTGCGATTCAATTACTGAGCATCGCTGCTCTCTTAGCGAAGTGCGCAGTTTCGAGCCAGGTGCATCTCTCGATCACCCATAGCCGGCGGTCAACGACCGCCGGTGCGCCCCGCTCCGAGGTCGCCACTTCTAAAAATACGCCCCCCTGCGCTCGTCCCACTTCCAACCCCGGTGGGCCGCCAAATACTCGTCGACCAGGTACTTGAAATGCTTCCAATCTGCTACCCGTTTGCGGCTGACGCCGTCGCTAAACCACGTCTGGCGGGCCACATCGCGGTTCAACCTGCGAGTCAACGACGACTTGACGGCGCTGCGAACATTCGACCACGGGCGCAGAGTGGGCCAGCTCAATAGCACGTGCAAATGACTTGGATCCGTGGCAATGCAATGCAAACGAAGCAATTGCCGCTGACAGGCAATCCGGCACTCGTCCAGCAGAAGCTTTTGAATTCGACTCGAAAAACGCGCGGGCTCCGCCGTCGCGCGCTCGGCATAACGTATTGCGAGCGGGCCGCTGGGCGGGAGCACGCCTTCCCCGCGCCGAACGAAGCCGCGCGGGCGATCAGGCATCCAGCTTCGATAGGCGTGATACGTGAAGAGGTAGCGCGGCATTTGCACCGCCGCGGGCCGAGCTTTGAATTATGAATACAAACGGCGCCCGGCGGTCGTTGACCGCCGGCTATGGGGTTTCCTGAAACGACGCAATTCGAACAAACAGCCAGACAGCGCCAGCGCATCTTCAAATATACGTATTGATCAAGTTCTCGATCATTTCCTGCCGGCCGCTCTTGTTGGGCGTGACCTCGCCCTTTTCGAGCATGTACTTTTCCAGCGACTTGAAGCTGGCCTTGCCCGCTTCGATCTCGGCGCCGATGCCCGCATCCCACGAGCTGTAGCGCTCCTTGACGATCTTGTCGAGCTGGCCGTCGGCCCGGATCGCGGCGGCGATCTTCAGCCCGCGGGCAAAGGCGTCCATGCCGCCGATGTGGGCGTGGAACAGATCGACCGGCTCGAAACTTTCGCGCCGCACCTTGGCGTCGAAGTTGATGCCGCCCGGATTGAGTCCGCCGTACTTGAGCATCGACAGCATGCAGGTGGTGGTCAGATAGATGTCGGTCGGGAATTGATCGGTGTCCCAGCCCAGCAGCAGGTCGCCGGTGTTGGCGTCGATCGAGCCCAAAAAGCCCTGGCTGCCGGCATATTCCAGCTCGTGCTGCATGGTGTGGCCGGCCAGCGTGGCGTGGTTGGTCTCGATGTTCATCTTCACGTGGTCGGCCAGGCCGTAAGCCCGCAGGAAGTTGATGCAGTTGGCCGCGTCGAAATCGTACTGGTGCTTGGTCGGTTCCTTGGGCTTGGGCTCGAAGTAGAACTGCCCCTTGAAGCCGATCTGCTTGGCGTAGTCGACGGCCATGTGCATGAACTTGGCCAGGTGATCGAGCTCGCGCTTCATGTCGGTGTTCCACAGGTTCTGATAGCCTTCGCGGCCGCCCCAGAACATGTAGCCCGCGCCGCCCAGTTCCTTGGTCACTTCGAGCGCCTTCTTCACCTGGGCCGCGGCATAGGCGAAAGCGTCGGCGTTGGGGCTGGTGGCGGCGCCGTGCATGTAGCGCGGGTTGCTGAACAGATTGGCCGTGCCCCACAGCAGCTTGATGCCGGTCCGCTGCTGCTCCTCTTTCAGGGCCTTGACCACCGCGTCGAGATTCTTGTTGCTCTCGGCCAGCGTCTTGCCTTCGGGCGCCACGTCGCGATCGTGGAAGCAATAGAACGGAGCGCCGAGCTTCTCGATGAACTCGAAGGCCACGCGCGTCCGGTTGACGGCGTTTTCGACCGTGTCCTGCGCCCGCCTCCCAAGGCCGATGCATCGTGCCCGGCCCGAACGGATCGCTGCCGGTGCCGCGGAACGTGTGCCAATAGGCCACCGCAAAGCGGAAATGGTCTTTCATCGGCTTGCCTTCGACCACTTCCTTCTCGTCGTAGTGGTGGA
The DNA here is from genome assembly GCA_963793635.1 of uncultured Planctomycetaceae bacterium. Classification (GTDB taxonomy): domain Bacteria; phylum Planctomycetota; class Planctomycetia; order Pirellulales; family PALSA-1355; genus CAWCAX01. The sequence continues at coordinate 239,071 of CAWCAX010000002.1, read as the reverse complement.
AGGCGAGCAGGTTCTTGCTCTTGGGGCCTTCGAACTTGATCTTCTGGATTTCGGGAAATGCTGCCATGGGATGGTGGCCTGCGGCAAAGGGAAATTTGTTACGTGTGGGAACCCACAATCGTGACAAATTCCCGGCCGATCGGCAAGTCGCCAAATCCGAGTGCGGTGGTGTTTCAAGTAGGTTTTGGGTTACGACCGGAACAGCGTGAGACGCCTCAGTCGACACATATCCAATCTTTGCTTCCGGAAATAGCTCCTTCGCTCGGTCCAACCACTGCTGCGGAACCTGCAAATCGCTGACCCCGATGACGGCAACCGCCGGCTCGCAAAAGATTCGTACCGACCATGGGGCGGGCGAAAAAATTCTCGGGTCGGAAGGAAGGGCCTGGCTGAGCATGATGACGGACACTTGGCCCGCTCGGCTTGTCACCGCGTCTGCGAGGAATAAACGCCTCCGCCGAATCCAGCTCAACTGATAGGCGGCCCAACCACATGCTCCGCATGCCAACGCGATTAGCAGTAGCGGCGGCATAATACATCTCCAGCCGATGAGCGCCGATCAGAATCGGCCGGCAGTCCATGCCTTAAGCGATGCTCACGTCATCCGGCGCACGAGCCAATCGCCCAGCCGGGGCGAGATTTGCGCCAGCACGAACAGCAGCCGGGCCTTGGCCGGCAGAACCAACTCCGGCCGGCGCTGCTCGGCCGCGTCCAAGATCGCCTCGGCCACGTGCTCCGGCGAGAGCTGCGAAACCTTCACTCCGGCCCCGGCAGCCCGCGCACTTTTGGGCAGCGACGAATCGGCCGGTACATAGTCCCGCGGCACCGCCCGGGAAATCGGGCCCGGACAGGCCAGCAGCACTTTCAATCCCTGTGGGCCTAACTCCAGGCGAAGCTGCTGCGTGTAGGCCGCCAGCGCAAACTTGCTGGCCGGGTAGCCACCGTAATAACGGGCGGCGCTCTTGGCCGCCAGCGAGCCGATGTTGATCAGGTGTCCGCGGGCCACCAGCAGATGCGGCATCGCGGCCTGTGTAACGCGAACCGCGCCTAGGAAATTCACTTCCAGCATTTCCTGAAAATCATCCGGCGTTGTGGCCTGGGCCTCGCCACGCGCGGAGCGGCCCGCGCAATTGGCCAACAGATTGATCCGGCGGTAGTGCGCCAGCACTTCGGCGATCAGCCGCTCGACGTCGGCGGCGCGCGTGACGTCGGCGACAACCGGCAGCACGTCGCCTTCGGGCCCGCGGATCTCTTCGGCGGCACGCTCCAGCTGCTCCTTGTCGCGGCCACAAATGGCCACCCGCGCTTCGCGCTTCACCAAACGCGCTGGCAATCGCCTTGCCCAAGCCGCTCGAGCCGCCGGTGACCAGCGCAACTTTGTTTCTCCAATAAGCCATGAACGGATCGCCTTAAAGCTAAAGGTCCGAGACTTTCATCGGGCATCACCTTCCTGGTCATCCCGCGGCACGAACCGCGTCACCTGCCAACCAATCTCCAGGTTACTCCCCAAAATGATCCGATGATACCGGAGGGGGTAACCATATCGCGGATCGAACACCGCCCGCTGCACCATGTGCGAGCCCGCCGGGGCCTGGAAACCCTGGGCCGGATCGACCGCTTTATCGAGTTCCTGCCCGATTGTGTCGAGCTGGCCCGGAACCGACCAATACTCCCAGGTACGTTTTTGCCGCGGCTCGACGCCGTCGCGCGTCATGTGGATGATTTTACCGCGCCGCACTTCCAGGTGGATCTTTCCCGGACGATTTCCCCGTAAATCCAAATCCAGGTCGTAGCTCGCGGGGCCGCGAGCGTCCCAAAGGCGGACGGCGGCGTCGTATTCGGCCACGGTCAGTTCGGGCGTCGGATCGCGAAAGATGGCCTGAATCACGACCAGCATCAGCCCCACCCCGGCCAGCAAGCCTAGCGCGGTCCCGACGGCAAAACGGCTGGTTTTTCCTCCGATCATCGCTGCTTTCTGTTGGAGCGGTTGCCGGCCCCCCGCCCAGACGCCCGCCGGGCGGTTGCCGCTCTAGCCAAACCGCAGTCGCTCGGCTACGTTGCCCAGCATTCTCGCGCTTTGTTTCCACGCTCGTCAACGGCTGGCCGCGGACGCGGGCAATTTCGGGCGGGCGGCGAACCAGGCCTAAAAACAACCTCGCGAGAACCGAATCGGCGGGGATAACACGGATCGCAGCCACCACGGAAGTAGCGAGACACCGCATGTCCGACCCATCGCCTGCCCAAAACCGCGCTCGGACCAAGATCATTGCCACCGTCGGCCCGGCTTGCCGAAAGCCGGAGCAGCTCGCCGACCTGGTACGGGCCGGCGTCGACGTGTTTCGCCTCAACATGGCCCACGGCGAAATCCACGAACATGCCGAAGTGCTGGCCTCGATTCGCAAGGTGAGCAGCGAGCTGAGGCGGCCGATCGGCGTGTTGGTCGACCTGGCCGGCCCCAAGATTCGCCTGGGCGAATTGCCCGGCGGGCAGCTCGACTGCCGATCGGGCGACACCTTCTACTTCATCCGCGGCGACCAGTTCGCCCCAGCCGGACCAATTGGTGACCACCTACGCCCCGTTGGTCGACGAGCTGCACGCGGGCGACAACATCATGCTGGCCGACGGAGCGGTGAGCATGCTGGTCGAGGCCAACGAAAAGGACCGCGTCCGCTGCAAAGTGGTTCAGCCCGGCCTGATCCGCAGCCGGCAGGGCCTGAATCTGCCCGGCGCCAAGCTCAGCGCGCCGGCCATGGACGACGGCGACCGCGAGCACGCCGCCTGGGCCGCCGGCCAACGGCATCGACTTCGTCGGCTTGAGCTTCGTGCGGCAGGCGACCGACGTCCGCGAGCTGAAATCGTTCTTGCTCAACCGCGAATCGACCGGCCTAGGTCATCGCCAAGATCGAAAAGCCGGAAGCGCTCGAGCAGTTGGACGAAATCGTGATGGCGGCCGACGGCATCATGGTGGCCCGCGGCGATCTGGGTGTCGAAATCGACGTGGCCCGGATGCCGGTCGTGCAAAAGCAAATCATCGCCGCCTGCCAGCGGCTGCAAAAGCCGGTGATCATCGCCACGCAAATGCTGGAAAGCATGCAAAGCTCGCGGCGGCCCACCCGGGCCGAGGTGACCGACATCGCCAACGCCATTCTCGACGGCGGCGACGCCTGCATGCTGTCGGGCGAAACGGCCGTCGGGCAATATCCGCGCGAAGCGGTCGAAATGATGAACCAGGTGGCCTTGGCCACCGAAGAGATGTATCGCGACCGGCTGCCGCTCGCGTCCGGCGCCATGTCGGCCACCGGGCTGCTGCCGGTCACCAAGGCCGTGGTCTGGGGGGCCGGCCAGATCGCCCTGGAAATGAAAGCCCGGTTGGTCGTGGCCGCCAGCCGCAGCGGCGCCACGGCGCTGGCGCTGTCCAAGCAGCGCTCGTATCGCGCCGATCGTCGGCGTCAGCGATTCGGAGGCGACGCTGCGGCAAATGGCGCTTCTGTGGGGCGTCATTCCGCTGGCCACCGCGCCCACGGCCAACAGCGGCGAACTGTTGGATTACGTCGTCAGCTGGGGTCTGCGCGACGGATCGCTGCACTCGGGCGACCACGTGGTGCTGGTGGCCGGAGTCGGTCTGGGCTCGGGCGCCCACAACATGGTCCGCGTCCACAAGGTACCGTGAGCGGGAAAGGATGAAGGCGGAAGGATGAAGGATGAAAAACGAAGACATGGAGTCTTCCGGATCTACCCTTCGGCATTCATCCTTTCGCCTGCCTCTTGCGATGCTACCCTGTGGGTTCTCACAATGGCGGATTGTCCTCTCCGCCACTCTTTTGAACAGCCGAGCATGAACCATGGCAAGCTGCGTGTTGGCGTATTCGGGCGGATTGGATACATCGGTCATCTTGGGCTGGCTGCAGGACGAAGGCTACGACGTCCATGCGGTCTACGTCGACCTGGGCCAGCCCGGCGAAGACCGCGAGGCCACCCTGGCCAAGGCCCGGCGCTGCGGCGCCAAGTCGGCCGTGATCGTCGACGCCCGCGAAGAACTGTGCCGCGATTTCGCCTTTCCCGTGCTGCAGTGGCAGGCCAAGTACGAGGGCATCTACCTGCTGGGCACGTCGATCGCGCGGCCGCTGATCTCGAAGATCTGCCTGCAGGCGGCCCGCGAAGTCGGGGCCGACGCCTACGCCCACGGCGCGACGGGCAAGGGGAACGACCAGTGCCGGTTCCAACTGGCGGCCGAGGCCCTGAACCCGGCCGTCAAGATCATCGCCCCCTGGCGGATCGAAAAGTTCCGCCAAAAGTTTCCCGGCCGGCGCGAGATGATCGCCTATTGCGAGCAGAAAAAAATCCCGGTCAAGGCCTCGATCGCCAAACCCTACAGCTCCGACGAGAACTGCCTGCACATCAGCTACGAGGCCGGCAAGCTGGAAGACCTGAACGGTCAACGGCGTCGAGCTGGTCGATTTCGGCATGACCGTTTCGCCGCAGCAAGCGCCCGACAAGCCCGAGACCGGTCACGATCGGCTTCACGGCCGGCGTGCCGACCAGCGATCGACGGCCACGAGCTGAGCCCGCTGGCGATCGTCACCAAACTCAACGAGATCGGCGGCCGCAACGGCATCGGCCGGATCGACATCGTCGAGAACCGGTTCGTGGGCATGAAGAGCCGCGGCGTTTACGAAGCGCCCGGCATGACGATTCTGTACGCTGGCCCACTTGTTCGTCGAACAACTGACGCTCGATCGCGATCTGGTGCATCTGCGCGACCGGCTGGCGCCCGAAGTGGCCGAGATGGTGTACTACGGCTTCTGGTACACGGCCAAGATGGACGCCCTGCTGGCCTTCATCCGCGAAGCGCAAAAGCCGGTCACCGGCGAAGTGACGCTCAAGCTCTACAAGGGCAACATCAGCGTCGACAGCCGCGCAAAGCGACAACAGCCTGTACGACGAAGGCATCGCCAGCATGGAAGGGGGCGGCAGCTACAACCAGACCGACGCCGAAGGCTTTTTGCGCATCCAGGGCTTGCCGGTCCGCGTGCAGGGGCGGATGACGCCGCGGAAGTATTAGGGGCAAACTCGGAGATCGGAACGCGGAACTCGGAACGTTTGAAGCCGCGTCTGGGAGCGTTATGGGCTTTCCGATGAAAGACCTGTGCCAGCGTACGAAATCACTTGCGCTTGCGAATCGTTAAGATGTACGCGAAATTGCCCGAGGACACCGTTGGCGCAGATCTTGGGCAAAGCAGGTTCTGCGGAGCGGCACGAGTGTCGCGGCGAATGTTCGCGAAGCATCGCGGGCGCGCTCGGATGCCGAATTCCTTTCCAAGCTGGGGCTCGTCGAAGGGGAACTCGACGAAACACTTCTTTGGCTGGAACTCTTGACGGAATCAGGTACCGTGAAAGCAGACCGCATGGCCGGCCTGCATCAGGAAGCCGAAGAGCTGCTAAAAATCGTCGTCGCATCGATCAAAACCAAGAAGCGCAACAGATACATCGCTCGTTCAGCCGTTCCGGCTCCGTCGTTCCGAGTTCCGAGTTCCGATTTCCGAGTTTCCCCCCTCCATGTACGTCTTCGAAAACCCCGTCCTGCAACGCGAATTGCTCGTCAATCTGCGGATGACGCGGGCGTTTGTGCTGCTGTTTTTCTATCTGGCGGCGCTCGGCGGGGTCGTGCTGATCGCCTGGCCGCAAGAGCGGCAGCTCGATCTGACGACCAACCCCGAGGCGGCCAAGCGGCTGGTGAACCTGTTTTTCCTGGGGCAGTACGTGCTGGCCTCGCTGATGGCCCCCAGCTTTGCCGCCGGCGCGATCACCGGCGAAAAAGAACGCAAAAGCTACGAGATGCTGCTGGCCAGCCCGCTGCGGCCCAGCGCCGTCGTGCTGGGCAAGCTGCTGGCTTCGCTCTGCCATTTGGCGATTCTGATTTTCGCCTCGCTGCCGATCGTCATGCTCTGCCTGCCGCTGGGGGGCGTCTCGCTGTACGAAGTGCTGGCCGCCTACCTGGGCCTGATTCTGTCGGTGCTGACCTTCGGCATGATCAGCCTGGCGGCCAGCAGCTATTTTCGCCGTACCGCCTCGTCGCTGTTGGTCTCGTACCTGTTGGTGCTGCCGCTGGCGCTGGCCGGCGTGTTGTTCTGGAACGCGCTGTCCGAGTCGGGCTCGTTCCGCTTGTTCGTTGATCGTGACCGTTCTTTCCGGCGATTTGTGCCGTGATCTTCGTCAGCCTGTTCACGGCCACCAGCCGCCGGCTGCTCTATCCGCCCGACGTGGGCAGCGAAGGCAAGGAAGTGGTCGACCTGGAGCAGGAGTCCAAGCAGGCGGTGGGCCTGATCATCCAGCGCGATCAGTTTCCCGACAAGCTGTTTGCGCCGGCCAAGCGCACCGACCTGCTGGCCGACGGCGCCAATCCGGTTTACGACAAGGAAATGCGCAGCGAGATTTTTGCCCAGGGCACGCTGATGCTGCGCGTCGTGATCCAGGTGAGCATGCTGCTGGCGATTCCGCTGATGGCGGCCTGCCTGTACATGAAGCCCGAGTGGGCGCCGTGGTACATCAGCTACGTGGTGCTGTTCAACATGCTGGTCGGGCCGGTGTTTTCGGCCGGCAGCGTGACCAGCGAACGCGAGCGCGAAACGCTCGACCTGCTGCTGACGACCATTCTGTCGCCCGAGCAGATCCTGTCGGCCAAGCTGTTTTCCGGCCTGCGGATTTCCAGCGTGCTGACGATGTTTTTGCTTTGGCCGCTGCTGTTGGCCTGCCTGATGGTTTCGTTCTATTGGACGAACCTGCCGACGGTGCTGGCCTATGTGGCGATCGTGCTGGTCTCGTGCCTGACGACGGCCGTGCTGGGACTGTTCTGCTCGGTCGTGTTTCGCAAAACGTCGATCAGCCTGATGACCAGCTTATCTGCTGATCGTCATGCTGTTTGCCTTGCCGCTGGCGCTGTCGTTCTTTACGCAGACATTCCTGCCGAATTCGCTCGGCCGCACCGCTGGTCGAAGAGGCCAGCTTCACCAGTCCGTTCGCCACGGCCTTTGCGCTACCGATTGATTTGCAGATGCCGCAGCAGATCACGCTTGTGAATTGGCACTGTTCTTTCCGGTTCCTGGTCTTTTACGCGTTTGTCAATTGCGGCCTGCTGGGAACGATGGCCTGGCTGTTCAATACGCGGTGGCGCGTGGCGGATTGATCGGACTACGAGTCGCAAACGGAAAACGGTCCGCAGGTTTCACCGATTTAAACGAGGAGATGCACCGAGCGGCTACGAAGACTTCATTCCGTCGACCGGATTCGAATGGTTCTTACAGCCCATCCGAGAACCGTTGGGGACTGGCTCATTTTGCGGTGCCCTGGGAGCAAAATGTGCCTGTCCCCTTCTCCCGAACGGTTCTCGGATCGGCTCTTAATCTTGCTCGCTTCGTTCTGTGAAATCTGGGTAATCCGTGGATCATTCTCCTCGTTCTCGTTGCCATCTTTGATTTATTGCATCAACGTTCGATTTCGCCCCGCTTGTTTTCCTTGGAGCAGCGCCGCGTCGGCGGCGGCAAACAACTCGGCCAGCTCGGCCTGCGCCGGGCTCGACGGCCGTGCAACCGGCCGTGATCGAGACCGACCGCCCGGCCGCGCTCGCCAAACCGCTCATCGCATACCGGCGAACCCGGTCCACGATCCGCAGCGCCGAGCCGGCGTTGAACGCACCGACCAGGAGCAGGCCGAACTCGTCGCCGCCGAGCCGGGCGACAAAATCGCCAGAGCGCAGCGATGCGGCCAGTCCGCACCCGACCGCGGCCAACACGGTGTCGCCGGCGACGTGCCCGAGCTCGTCGTTCACCGGCTTGAAAAAATCGACGTCGAAAATCGCCAGCGCCACGGCCTGACCCATGGAGGCGGCTTCGCTCAGTCGCCGCGGCAATTCGAGATCCCAGGCTCGGCGATTGGCCAGATGCGTCAGAGCGTCGGTGTTGGCCAGGCGTTCGAGCTCGCGGCCGCTGGCGGCAGTGTGCAGCGCTTTGCGCCGCCACCCGACCAAATGGGCCAGCAGGCGGCAGGCGATCGTCAGCTCGCGGTCCGTAAAATCCGCCGGCAGGCAGACATCGGCGGCCGGATCGTCGACGCCAAGCAGCAGCAGGCCCACGTCGGCCACGCCAGCGGTCGCCAAACCCAACTTGGCCAGCGCGTCGGCCCGGTTGGAGACGACGGCATCCCAGCGGACGTCGGCCGGCACCGGGGCGGAGCTGGACGTGAGGAAAAAGTCGCGGGCCAGGGCCAGCTCGACGCGGTCGGCCAACGCGCGGTCGACAAGGTCGATCAGAACCGCCGATGCCGGAGGAGAACTCATCGCAAGATTCCAGGGTGCAGAGGTATTTTGTCGCGTTGAGGGCTGTCTTCTCGGGTCGACCAGGACCGCGGGGCCAGCCCGCTCACGGTGCTTTGCAGCGGTCCAGAACCATGTTAGAATCACGCAAGCGAGTCGGCCAGCCCTTTCCAATGGTGTGCAGTAGTGTGGTGCTGCGCGCCGAGAGCCAACAGCCCGGATGCCCAGGTTTCGCATGAGTACCGACCTGATCGATATCGGCGACGGTGCCCGCATCGTGGACACGGCGCCATTTGTTGGATGTCGAAAGTCTTTCGGCCGAGGAAATCCACACGATCCTCGACACGGCCGTGCGTTCAAAGAAGCGACGGCCGGCTGCACGCAAAAAATCTCGGTGCTGGGCGGCAAGACCTGCGCCAATCTGTTCTTCGAGTCTTCGACCCGCACCAAGACCAGCTTCTCGCTGGCCGCACGCCGGCTGGGGGCCGACACGGTCGATTTTTCGTCCTCCGGCAGCAGCCTGTCGAAGGGGGAAACCTTCATCGACACGGCCAAGAACATCGAGGCCATGGGGATCGACGTGGTGATCGTGCGGCATCGCACGCCCGGCACGGCCCAGCTGCTGGCTCAGAATCTTGAATTGCTCGGTGATCAACGCCGGCGACGGGGCCCACGAACATCCGACGCAGGGCTTGCTCGACATCCTGTCGATCCGCGAGCGCCGCGGCCGGATCGACGGGCTGACGGTGGCCCTGGTCGGCGACATCGCCCACAGCCGCACGGCCCGGTCGAACATCTGGGGCCTGAAAAAGCTGGGGGCGCACGTGATCGTCTGCGGCCCTTCGACGCTGGTTTCGCCGCGCTGGGCCGAGTATGGGCGTGGAAGTGGCCTACGACCTGGACGCCATCCTGCCGCGCTGCGACGTGCTGAACCTGCTGCGGATCCAATTCGAGCGGCAGTCGACGCGGCCCGTTCCCGTCGGTGCGCGAATATGCCCTGCTGTACGCGATGAATCGCGAGCGGCTGGACAAAGCCAAGGACGACATCCTGATTCTGGCGCCCGGCCCGATCAATCGGGGCGTCGAGATCACGCCCGACGTGGCCGACGGTCCGCATTCGGTGATTCTTGAACAAGTGTCCAACGGACTGGCCGTGCGGATGGCCGTGCTGTGGCTGCCTGTTGGGCGGCACCGAATAAGGCAAGCAGAGCCTCTATGAGCAGCATCCTGATCCGCGGCGGCCGCGTGATCGATCCGAGCCAGAATCTGGATCGCATCACCAACCTGCTCATCGAAGACGGCCGCATCGCCGGCTTACGACGCATGCCGTCGCTCAGATGGCCGGCGACGGCCAACTCGCCGTGATCGACGCCGCGGGCAAGATCGTCTCGCCCGGCCTGATCGACATGCACGTCCACCTCCGCGAGCCGGGACGCGAAGAGGACGAAACGATCCAGACCGGCACCGCCGCGGCTCTGGCCGGCGGATTCACGTCGATCGCCTGCATCCCCAACACCGAGCCGCCGATCGACAGCCAGGCCGCGGTCGAGTTCGTGCAGCACCAGGCCGTCCGGGCGGACAATTGCAACGTGTTCGTCGTGGCCTGCGTCAGCAAGAATCGCGAAGGCAAGGAACTGGCCGAGATCGGCCAGCTCGTGCGGGCCGGCGCCGTCGCCTTCAGCGACGACGGCGCCCCGGTCTACGATCCCGAGCTGATGCGCCGGGCGTTCGAATATTGCCTGATGTTCGACAAGCCGATCCTCAACCATGCCGAAGTCCGCGAGCTGACGCAGGGGGGCGTGATGCACGAGGGGCTGGTGTCGCTGATCCTGGGGCTGCCCGGCATGCCGGCCGTGGCCGAGGACGTGATGACCGGCCGCGACATCGCCCTGGCCGAAGCCACCGGCGGCCGGATCCACATCATGCACGTCTCGAGCTGCCGGCAGCGTCGACATCGTGCGCCGGGCCAAAGCCCGGGGCGTGCGCGTGACGACCGAAGTTTGCCCGCACCACTTCACGCTCACCGACGAGTGCCTGCGCAAGTTCGACTCGAACTACAAGATGAGCCCGCCGCTGCGCGGCCAGCGGCACGTCGACGCCTGCATCGCCGGCCTGGTCGACGGCACGATCGACGTCATCTGCACCGATCACGCTCCGCACGCCGTCGAAAAGAAAATGCGCGAGCTCGACCAGGCCCCGTTCGGCATCGTCGGCCTGGAAACCGCGCTGGGCCTGGTCGTCACGCAAGCTGATCGAGCCGGGCATTCTCGACTGGCCGACGGCCCTGGCCAAAATGACGATCAATCCGGCCCGGATCCTGGGAATCGACAAAGGCACGCTGGCCGTCGGCGCCGACGCCGACGTGACGATCATCGACCCGGCGGCGCGGTGGACCGTCGACCCGGCGCGGTTTCGCTCCAAGAGCGTGAACACGCCGTTCGCCGGCTGGAAGCTGCACGGCCGGGCCGACACGGTGATCGTCGGCGGACGGATCAAGTTTCAGGTGGAAGCGGCACGCGAACGGGCTGTGCCGGCTTGGTAACCCCGGCGGCTGCCTGGTAAGCCCGGGCGTGTTGGGTTCTGCGGTCCGCAGCGCCGGCCCGTTGACTGCTGTACGCCAAAGAATCGGCCGCGACACTTCATGGCCCTGCTCATCGACGGCTACAACCTGCTGCATGCCAGCGGCATTTTGCCGCGCGGCGTCGGGCCCGGCACGCTCGAGCGGGCACGCGGCGCGCTGCTCAACTTTCTGGCCGAGTCGCTCGAGCCGCAAGAATTGCCGCGCACGACCGTGGTGTTCGACGCCCGGGAAGCGCCGCGCGGACGTGCCGCGGATCGTCGACCATCGTGGCTTGCGCGTCCACTTTGCCCCCAACCCGGGCGATGCCGACGAATTGATCGAGCAGTTGATCCTGGCCGACCACAGCCCGCGGAAGCTGATCGTGGTCAGCAGCGACCACCGCCTGCAGCGGGCCGCGCAGCAGCGCCGGCGCAACGCCGATCGACAGCGACCGCTGGTATGCCGAGATCCTGCGGCGGCGGATTGCCCGGCACCAAGCGCCGCAGGCCGATGTCCCCAAGCCGGCGGGCCCGCTGTCGGAGGGCGAAGTCGCGTTCTGGCTCGGCAAGTTCGGCGTGGCCGCGGACGATTCGCAAAGCAATACCAAGCCCGGGGTCCGGCCCGGGCAGGGAAAACGCCCCCGACCAATCCGTTTCCGCCCGGCTATGGCGAGGACCTGATCGACGAGGACGAAGACCATTAGTTCTCGCCCCGGGTTCTGGCCCAGCGGGCTGCGATCGCGCCCGGCATTTTCGTAGAATGACGGGTGTCGCCGCTTCAAAGTGGATATCTTCGTCCTCTGTTTTCATCCTTCATCCTTCATCCTTCCGCCTTCCTCCTTTCCCCCCATGCCTGACGACTTCGATCCCTACTACCAGTGGCTGGGCATTTCGCCCAAGTATCAGCCGCCGACGCATTATCGGCTGTTGGGGTTGGAACTGTTCGAGACGAATCCCGACGTGATCTCCTCGGCCGCCGACCAGCGCATGGCGCACGTCCGCTCGCTGCAAACCGGCGGGCGGGGGCCCCTGACGCAGAAGATTCTCAATGAGCTGTCCACCGCCCGGCGCTGTCTTTTGAACCCGGCCAGCAAGGCCGAGTACGACGCCCATCTGCGGCTGCGCCGCAAGCCCGAGGCGGCGACCGCCGCGGCACCGCCGCCGCCCTCACTCCCGGCCCAAGAGGGTTGGACCAAGGACCTGGCGGCCGACGTCAAAGCCGCGTCGAAATTCACCGCCCTGCAGGCAGAGCGGCTGAAGATCGCGCAAATGAAACTCCCTGCCGCATACCGCGACTTGGGCAACGACGTGTATGTCGAAGGGCTGTTTCGGGAAGACTTCGCCGAACTGCTGGCCCAGATCTCGGCGGCCGAAGCGCGGCTCGAGCAGACCAAAAACAGCGTTCGCGCCGACGGCGGCCTGACCTCGAAAGTGGTCTCGCGCGTGCAGCTCGAATCGGCCCAGCGCAAGTTCGATGCATTGCTGGCTGAGTTGGGTCAGGCGGCCTACGAGCGACACGAGGGGGCCAGCGGTCCGCCGGACTTGTTGGCCGAAATCAAACAACATCAGCAGCGACTCCATGAACTGGACGACGAGATGCAGTCGCTCGAACAATCGCGCTTCGAGCCGCCTGGTGGGGCCCAAGTGGCTGGCCGCCGCGGGCCTGGGCATTGGAATGATCGTTCTACTCAGCGTCGCGGGCGATGCGCTGCGAAGCGCCTTGCTGCTGGTCCTGCTCGCCGGCGGAGGCTACTTAGGATATCGCTATTTCATGCAGAAGTGAACGCCCGCGCAAACACTGCACACCCACGATGTGCGACGTGCCGACAAACGGTCCATTTTTTCCATTGGCGTTGCACAACGTCGCTGTGGGACCGATCGGGCCTTTCAACTCGCCGCACGAAGCGCTAAAATTCATCAGCGGCGGGGCGTTCCGAAAAATAATCTCCACGGCGGCTACCAACCGAGTTCCAATATCCATGAACGTATTGATTATCGGCGAAGGGGGCCGCGAACACGCGTTGGCTTGGAAGCTCGCTCAGAGCTCCCGCACCGATCGGGTTTTCGTGGCGCCGGGCAATGCCGGTACCGCACTGGAAGCCGAAAACGTCGACATTGCGGCCACCGACATCCCGCGGCTGATCAAGTTTGCCCAGCAGAACCAGATTCAGCTCACCATCGTGGGTCCGGAAACCCCTTTGGTTGCGGGCCTGGTCGATGCTTTCGGCGATGCCAAACTCCGGGTTTTCGGCCCGCGCAAGATTGCCGCGGAACTCGAGGGGAGCAAAGTCTTCTGCAAAAATCTGCTGCGGCACGCCGACGTGCCGACCGCCGACTACCAGGTCTTTCGCAATGCCGATCACGCCACCACGTTTCTCAAAGACCGCGAGGATGTGCCGGTGGTCGTCAAGGCCGACGGACTGGCGGCCGGCAAAGGAGTTTTTGTTTGTCCCACCCGAGCCGAGGCGATCGAAGCGGTCAAACGCATCGGCCGCAATCGGGAGTTCGGCGACGCCGGCAATCAGATCGTGATCGAAGAGCGCCTCGACGGGCAGGAGGCGAGCGTCCTGGCGATTACCGACGGTCGCACGATCGTCACGCTGCCGCCGGCCCAGGACCACAAGCGGGCCTACGACCTCGACAACGGCCCCAACACCGGCGGCATGGGGGCCTACTGCCCGGCCCCGCTGGTTACCGAAGAGATGCTGCACCGCATCGAAGAGCAAGTGCTGGTGCCGACCGTGCATGCGATGAAGCGTGCCCGTCGCCCGTTTCAAGGGAGTGCTCTATGCCGGTTTGATGATCACCAACCAAGGTCCCAAAGTTCTCGAATTCAACGTCCGCTTCGGCGATCCCGAGTGCCAGCCGCTGTTGATGCGCTTGCAGAGCGACCTGGTCGACGTGCTGGAGGCAACGGTCGACGGCCAGCTGGACGAGCTGGCGCCGCTGGTTTGGGATCCGCGGCCGGCCGTGTGCGTGGTCATGGCCAGCGAAGGTTATCCCGGCAACTACGAGCGCGGGTTGCCGATCCGCGGCCTGGACGAAGCGGCCCGACTGCCCAACGTCAAAGTCTTTCATGCCGGCACGGCGCTGGTCGGCGGGCAAGTGGTGACCAGCGGCGGGCGCGTGCTGGGCGTGACGGCGCTGGGCGACACGATCCCGGCCGCCAAGCTGCAAGCCTACACGGCGGTCAAAGCCATTCGCTGGAAGGGCGCCTGGTGCCGCAAGGACATTTCCGACAAAGCCATGGGCATGATGGCCTGAAGTTTCGCACCGCTCAGGCTCGGCTTTACGTCTCGATTCCGCTCCGCCACGTGCGCCTGCCGCGCGAAACTTCCGCCTGCCCTTCGTAGGGCTCGCCAAAGCCGGAATGCGTGTTAGAATGCCGCTTTTAATTCCACGCAGAAGGTCGACCTGCCTCCTGTTTTAACCGCCGGCCGCCGGCCGACCCACGGCCAAAGGGTGGTTGACAATTGCAAAGTGTTTGGATTACAACAGAGGTAAGTTCGTGAAAAATGTCACAATCTTTTCGTAAGCCGAACTGCCGCCAGTTGTTGCCCACCCGAGCGCGACGAGCGTGCGAACCCTTTTTCAGCCTTGTTAGCCGTCTGGACCCGTTCCGGATCGCGAGAAGCAATTAGACCATGGCCGAAAAGAAGAAGATGTCGGTCGCCGAGATGTTGGCGGCCGCGCGCGCAAAGACTCCAAGAACCCTCCGGCCGAATCGCCCGCAACGGCGCCGCCGGCGGCGGCCAGCGAACCGGCCGCTGCCGGCTCGCTCGAAGCGGCGGCCGCTGCCGCGCCCGAGTCGGAAGCGCCCGCCGAAGCGCGGCAGCCGACAGCGAAACCCAAGCCGGCTGCCGGCGGAAAGCTGAGTGTGGCCGAAATGCTGGCGGCGGCGCGGGCTGAAAAAGCCGGCGGCGCGGCGAAACCCGCAGCACCCAAAGCAGCTGCGCCAAAACCGGCGGCGGCAGCGCCAAGAAGGAGTCTCCGGCCAAGGAGCCCGCAAAGCCCGCGGCCAAGGCCGCGCAAGCCGGCGGGCCCCAAAGACACGGCCAGCATTTTGGCCGCCGCGCAAGGCGGCGCAGCCCGGGCCCGATGTCGAAGGCCGAAGCGGCGGCGCACGCGCCCGCACCAAAATCCACCGGAACAAGCCGGCCGCCAAGACGGCGGTGAAAGAACCCAAGCGGGCCGTGCCGCCGATGCCGGCCAAGCCGGAATACGCCAAGCCCAAAGCGGCCAAGGCGGCCGACGAAGAGCGGCGCAATTTTCTGACCGGCATACGTGCTGCGGATCGTTTTTGGGAGTCGGCTTTACCTCGCTGGCCACGACGTTCGGACTGTGGACGCTGGGCACGGCGCGGTTCATGTTTCCCAACATCCTGACCGAGCCGCCGAGCCGATTCAAAGTCGGTTTTCCCAGCAACTTTGCCCCCGGCCAGGTCGAGACTCGGTTCGTGGCGCAGTTCGGCGTGTGGGTGGTGAACTGCGAATACAACGGGCAGCGGCAACTCTATGCGCTGCGCACGGTCTGCACGCACCTGGGCTGCACGCCGAATTGGCTGGAAGGGGAGCAGAAATTCAAATGCCCCTGCCACGGCAGCGGATTTTATAAGGACGGCATCAATTTCGAGGGGCCCGCGCCGCGGCCGCTGGAGCGGTATGCCATCCGCCTGGCGGACGACGGCCAGTTGGAGATCGACAAGAGCAAGATTTTCCAGGAAGAGGTCGGGCAGTGGAACGACCCGTCGTCGTTCGTGCCCGTGTGAGCGGCTGTTTTTAGTTTCGGCGGAAGGATTCGTGCGGTGGCGGCGCGTGGGTCGCGGTTTTGGCAGCGCGGCAAAGTGGCAGGCGTCGCGCTTATTGGCGGCCAGTTTTATCTCCCTTGAACGAGCGGTGCAGCAGCGATGTCGATCGGTGAAATGATTCGCGAATCGCAGGTCTGGAAGAGCATCTTCCGGCACCCGATGCCCCAGGATCGCCGCAATCGCATTGTGGTGATGCTGACCAACTTCTTTCTGCACCTGCATCCGGTCTCGGTCAAGAAGCAAGGCATCGCCCTGAGCTACACGTGGTGCATGGGCGGGCGTGACGTTCTTTCTGTTCCTGGTCGAGACCGTGACCGGCGTGCTGTTGATGTTCTATTACCGGCCGACGCTGGAATGGGCCTACAACGACATCCTGGCGCTGCGCGACGTGACCTCGCTGGGCATATTGCGCGAACTGCACCGCTGGGGTGCGCACGCCATGGTGATTACCGTCTGGCTGCACATGTATCGCGTGTTTCTGACCGGCAGCTACAAGCCGCCGCGCGAATTCAATTGGGTCGTCGGCGTGATCCTGCTGCTGCTGACGCTGCTGCTGTCGTTCACCGGCTATTTGCTCCCCTGGGACCAGTTGGCCATCTGGGCCATCACGGTCGGGTCGAACATGGCCCGGGCCACTCCGTTCCTGGGGCACGAAGGCCCGGGTCAGCAGTTGTTGACGATCCAGGGCATCGATTTGATCACCAACGCGTCCGATGCGCGGTTCGCCCTGCTGGGCGCGCGGTTCGTCGGCGAAGAAACGCTGAACCGGTTTTACATCCTGCACTGCATCGCCATTCCGCTGGCGGTGGCGCTGTTGTTGGCGATCCACTTTTGGCGCGTCCGCAAGGACGGCGGCATCAGTGGGCCGCTGTAGTCGACGACCGGCGACGTGCGAAGACGGCGACGTCGACGACCAGACCGACCCAGTGGCGGCACAAGGACAGATCGATGCACGGCTCGGCTCACGACTTTATCGAGACCATTTCCGGATTTCTCGGCGGCTATTATCTGTCGCTGGCGGCCATGAACGCGCTGGCCGCGTTCTACTTGTGGCACTACAAGCACAAGGTGACCGAGGCCCTGGTCTGGACTGGTTCTGTCCTTGGCCCTGGTGGTGCTCAGCCCGCTGGCCATGAGCGGCAGCCCCCCGTCGGTGCCGGTGTTCGTCCAGGATTTCGTCAATTGGGCCACCGGGCCGGTGGTCTACAGCGTCGGCACCACGGCGCTCTTGGCATTTCTGTTCGTCTTGCGGCGGTTCTTCGTGCAGCCCGCGGTGGCCTGGGGACTGCTCAATACCGTGCTGGTGGTGATGGGCCTGTCGATGGCCGATCCGAATTTCGCCGCCATCGTCACCAAGCCCGACAACGTGCCGATCGTGGGCCTGATTTACCTGCTCGGCTTCTTCACCTGGCTGGCCACGGCCAAGGCGGTGGAGAACGACGATCGCATCGCCCAGGGCCTGGAGCCGTTGGAAAAACTGGACAACGAAAAAGTGCTGGTCTGGCCCGACCTGGTCTACACCGAGCTGATCTGCATGGTGGCCGTGACGGCCTTCCTGTTGGTGTGGGGCATCGCCCTGCAAGCGCCGCTGGAAGAGCCGGCCAGCCGCGTGAAGACGCCCAATCCGTCGAAGGCCCCTTGGTACTTCCTGGGCCTGCAGGAAATGCTCGTCTACTACGATCCGTGGATGGCCGGCGTGGTGCTGCCCAGCCTGATCATCGTCGGGCTGATGGCGATTCCGTATCATCGATTTCAACAAGCAGGGCAACGGCTACTTACACGATCAACCAGCGGAAGTTCAGCTACCTGATCTTCCAGTTCGGCTTTCTGGAACTGTGGGTCACGCTGATCATGCTGGGCACGTTCTTCCGCGGGCCGAACTGGAACATCTTCGGGCCGTTCGAATTCTGGGATCCGCACAAAGTGCTGGCCCTGAATAACGTCGACCTGTCGCAATACTTCTGGGTGCTTCGGCCTGAACCGCGGACTGCCCAAGGCGCCGCCGGGCAGCAGCTTCGGCCTGGAACTGCTCTACATCGGCTGGCGCGAGTTGCCCGGCATCGTGGCCACGCTGTTGGTTATTTCATCGCGCTTGCCGCCGCTGATGGCGACGACCGTGTTTCGCAAGTTTTTCGTCAAGATGGGTTTCGTTCGTTTCATGCTGATGGCGAACCTGTTGCTGTTCATGGCGGCGCTGCCCATCAAGATGGTGCTGCGCTGGGTCTTCAACCTGAAATACATCATCAGCATTCCCGAATACTTTTTGAATTTCTAAACAGGCTCAGGCTCTGCCACCGACCGTCAACCGCTACCGCAAAAGTGCACGTTCGACAGGCCGCCTGTCGTTAGAAATGCTCGGTCAAGGACCGATCTGCCATGCCCGCAACCGAACAAACCTGGCGTAATCTCAAAGCGGATGCACCTCGTCTTCGGCATCAGTCGCTGTTGATGCTCGGCACCACGATCTGGATGCTGGCCGCCGACCACCGCCGCGAGTGGAAGGCAATACCAGCGAACGTTCCGCGACGTCGAAAGCCTGGAGCATCGAATCTCGGATCCAGCAGCAAGACAACGACCAGTTCGAGCGCGAGCTGGGCGAGCTGCAAGGCGCCGTTGGCCGAAGCCCAGCACGAGGTGCCGCCGGCCGATCTGATCGACGAGTTCCACAACATCGTCGTCGAAGAGGCCAAGGACCGCGGCGTCGCCGCCGGAAAGTTTTTCGATCGGTCGAAGAGACCTATCAAGCAACTCCAAGCCGCCGCAGAAAGAGCCGACTCCGCGCCGACCGAGCCTGACCGATCGACACCGTGGCCGAGCTGCGCAGCAAGCTGATCCGGCGAGCTCGAACAATTCGTGGCCGATGCCAATTTCGCGAGAGCAACTTCCTGCGCGACAAGAAATTCCAGGCGGCCGACTTCGACGTCGATCGCAGCCAGTACGAAATCGGCGTCGGCAATGCGCTGCCCCCGAAGCGATCTCGACCAGATCGAAGAGCACGTCGAAGAAGCCCGGCGAAAGGTCGAGCAGAAGATCGCCACGGTCGAGAACGCCAAGATTCAGCGGCTGAAGCTGGAGCGCGTGCTGGGCCGAGATCGTGGCTCACGAAGCACAGGCCCGCAAGGCGCTCGACGAACAGCAAGGCAAGCTGGAACAACTCGACAAGGCCTATCAGCGAGCGGCGCGACAACCTGGCCAAAGAACTGTTCGCATTGCCGATCATCGACGCCTTCGGCCGGCCGCTAAAGATCGAACAGATCTGGCTCCCCAAGCTGACGATCAACAACAACTTTCGGACGTGGCCCGCTTCGACCGCTGCACGACCTGCCACCAGGGACTCGACAAGACGCTGCCCGGCTCGGCGGTCGAGCCGCTCTATCGCCGGCAGTTCGAGGTCGATCTGACGATGGCCGCCCCGGCGAGTCGCGCCGACCGCCGACGCCCAATCGAGCTCGACCAACTCGGCGCCGAGCGAAAGTGCCCCAACTGCGACACGGCCAGACAAAGGTCAGGACGCCGACGAGGCTCCGGGCAATCCGCGCTGGTCCCCCGAGGAGCGGAAGCTGGCCCACTGTTTCGGCATGCACCTGGCCGATCGCGGGCTGATCGGCGCCGACGACGTGACGGTCAGCGTGGTGCGGCCCGCAATCGCCGGCCGCCAAAGCCGGCCTGAACGTCGGCGACGTGCTGCTGGAGATCAACGAGCGCCAGAGTGCTCGACAACGAGCGTGGCCTATCGCTACCTGGTCGACAATGTCGTCTGCGGGCCAGACCGATCGCAGCTGCAAAGTCCGCCGCGGCTTGCCGAATCCCTACACCTCGCATCCGCGGCTCGACCTGTTCGTCGGCTCGCTCAGCCCGCACAAGATGGCCGAAGTCGGCTGCACGATCTGCCACGAAGGGCAGGGGAGCGCCACCGATTTCAAGTGGGCGTCGCACTCGCCCAATTCGCCGGTCGAGGCGACGCGTTGGAAACATGAACACGGCTGGTTCAACAACCATCACTGGATCTTTCCGATGAACCCCAAGCGGTTCGCCGAAAGCAGTTGCTTGAAGTGCCATCACGACGTGGTCGAATCTGGAGCCGAGCGAGCGGTTTCCCGATCCGCCGGCCCCCAAGCTGTTGGCCGGTTACGATCTGATCCGCCAGAACGGCTGCTACGGCTGCCACGAGATCAACGGCTTCGACGGACCGAATCGGCGGATCGGACCCGACCTGCGCGCCGAGCCCAATTACTCGGCCGCCGCCCAGGCGCTGCTGGCCACGCGACGACTTGAGCGGCCGAGCAGTCGCTGGCCCAGACGCTGGTCGTATGCCAGCCGGAAGACGATCGAGCGCGGCGCAGCCTGTTGGAGTCGATCCGCATCGCGGCAGCCGCCCAAGCCGACGCGTCCGCGGCCGAAATGGCCCAGGCCGACATGCCGCAGCAGCCCCAGGGTCCGCGCATTTCGCCGGCCACCCGCAGATTGGCCACGCGTGCTGGACGACGTCGAATCGCCGGGCAAGCTGCGCAAGGTCGGGCCCAGCCTGCGGCACGTCGCCAGACAAGCTCGACTACGACTTCCTGTACTCCTGGATTCGCAAGCCGAAGGATTTCCGTCCCACGCACCAAGATGCCGCAGTTCTTCGGCCTGTGGGACCATCTGGACGGGATCGGGCTGGAGGACTCGCAGAAAGTTCGAGCCGATCGAAATTCGCGGCATCGTCGACATACCTGCTGGCCAAGAGCCAGCCGTTCGATTACTACGAGCCGGCCGCACGGCGTAACCGAAGAACCTTCGGCCGAGCGCGGCAAGCAGCTGTTCGAAACTCGCGGCTGTCTGGCTTGCCATCAGCAGGCCGATTTCCCGCAAGGGCCAGATGAAGCAAGGGCCGAACCTGACGAACCTGGGCGGCAAGCTCGGCCGCGAGTGCGAACAAGGGCGGCCGGCAGTGGCTCTATAGCTGGCTGCGCAATCCCAGCAACTACCATCCGCGGACGCTGATGCCCAACCTGATCCTCGACCCGCTCGACGACGGCAAAGGCGACGTGACCGATCCGGCCGCCGACATCGCCGCCTTCCTGCTCCAGTCCAACGATTGGAAGCCGACTGAACGTGCCCGAGCCGCGATTTGAACCGAACAGGAGCAAGACGCCCTGTTCGATCTGGCCTTCGACCACCTTGAAGGACGCCTATCCCAAGCGGCAGGCCAAGGATTATCTGGAACACGGCATCCCCGATCGATGGCGCGGCGAGATCAAGGGAGACGACATCGAGCTGCTGGGCGAGGCCACGGGCGATGCGCAGTTGCGCAAGCAATTGCTCTACGTCGGCCGCCGCACGATCAGCAAATATGGCTGCTCGCGGCTGCCACGACATCCCCGGCTACGAAGACATGAAGCCGATCGGCACCGGACTGGCCGACTGGGGACGCAAGGCGGCCGACAAGCTGGCCTTCGAGCAGATCACGCAATACATCCTGCACGGCCACGGGCACGACACGCCTTTGGCCGAACGGCCACGTGGACGAAGCGGACACGGCCTATCAAGGTCCGCATACCGAAGCCGGGCTCAGCGACGAGGTCGAGCTGGCGCATGCCGAAGGGCGGCACGAGCTCGAATTTCGAAGATCTGCGCTCCGGCCGACCGGCTTCTTCATGGAAAAGCTGTTCGGCCACGAGCGCGAAGGGTTCATCTGGCAAAAACTCCGCGAGCCGCGCAGCTACGACTACAAAAAGACCGAGAACAAGGGCTACAACGAGCGGCTGCGGATGCCGCAGTTCAATCTCGACGGCCAGCAGCGCGAGCAAGTGATCACCTTCGTGCTTGGGCCTGCTGGCCGAGCCGCCGGCTCAGCAATACGTCTACAAGTCGCAGCCGCGCCGCGGGGCGATCACCGAAGGCTCGAAGGTGATCGACAAGTTCAACTGCAAAGGCTGCCATCAGCCTTCCAGATGGACCGCTGGGAGCTGGCTTACGAGCCGGGCGATTTCGACGATCCGCCCAAGTTCGACGATTACGCCTTCCTCGAAGCCGCACTTCACGCCGCAGCAGGTCAAGGCTTCGTTGGAAACCGACAACCGCGGCCTGCGCCATGCGGCGCTGATCGGCCTGCCCGCGGTCAGCGAGAAGACGGGCGAGCCCGAACTGGTCGACGCGGAGGACGGCACACCGATCGAGCCGGGGGACACCAGCGTGGTGGCGGCCGAGAAGTTCATGCCCTGGGAAACCGCGGTCATCAACGGCAAGGTACGCCCGGCCGGTTTGCAGAACTCTGTTCGTGCCGATGCGGCGGGTGGTCAAGCAATATCCCACCGCGGCCCAGTTGGCGGAAAATCCGGCCGGCTACGGCGGCTATCTGCCCCGTCTGATCTACACCGCCGTGGTGGCCCTGAGAACGGCAGAGCAATCCCAACGCCAAGGCCGACGAGGCCTGGGGCTGGCTGCCGCCGCCGCTGGTGGGCGAGGGGCGCAAGGTGCAATCCGACTGGCTGTACGATTTCCTGCTCGATCCTTATCCGATTCGCCCGGCCGTCGTGCTGCGAATGCCGAAGTTCAACATGTCGTCGACCGAAGCCAGCGCGCTGGTCAATTATTTTGCCGCCGTCGACAGCGCCGACTATCCCTACGATTTCGATCCCCGCACGCGCGAGGGCTATCTGGCCGAGCAAGGCGAGACAGGAAAACAATCCGGATCGGCTGGCCGACGCACTGAAGATCGTGACCGACAATAACTACTGCGTGAAGTGTCACCTGATCGGCGACTTCCAGCCCACCGGCAGCGAGCGGGCCAAAGGCCCGCACCTCGACGCCGTTTACAAGCGGTTGCGGCCCGACTACACGCTGCGCTGGATTGCCGACCGCCGCGGATTCTGCCCTACACCAGCATGCCGGTGAACATTCCGCCGGACAAACCGGTGAGCGACACCCTTTATCCGGGCACGAGCCTGGAGCAGCTCAACGGCCTGGTCGACTTGCTGCTGAACTGGGACCGTTTCATGGAGAATCGCTCCTTGCTCAAAAAGATGATCAAGCCCGCCCCGCCGGCACCTGCTGCCGGCGCCCGGGCCTCACGCGAGGAGGTATCGCGATGATTGCCACTGGACGTTCGAAGCTCTCGCAAGCCCTGCTCGCAGTCGGCCGGCGGCGCACGGCGGAACTGGCCCTGGCGGTGCTCATTCCGGCGTTGGCCGCGATGGGCTGCGGAACCAAGCCGCCGCCGCCCCCAGGCGCGGAAAACGAGACATCGGCCCCCGATGTCGATTTGGGCAGCGATGTCCAGACGCCGGCCGAGGCGGCCCAAGACTTGTCGCACAAGCCGGCGGCCGACAGTTCGCCCGGCGAAGAGGCCGACATGCCGGACAAGCCCGACGCAAGCGAAGACGAAACCAACGCAAAGGATCAATAAGCATGCGGTATTCGAAATTTGCAATCGCGATCACCATGCTGTTGGTCGGCACGGCGCTCAAGGCCGAAGAGTGGGGCACGCTGAGCGGCCATTTCATCTATGAGGGCAAAGCCCCCGCGCCGGCCAAGATCAACGCCAACAAGGACCCCGAGGTGTGCAACAAACACGAATTGCACGAGGAGGGGCTGGAAGTGGCCGACGACGGCGGTCTGCAAAACGCGGTGATCTTTCTGCGTACCGACGGGGTGCCGGTCGCGCCCGGCTATGCCGACAGCGCGAAGGCGGACGTCCAGCTCGACAACAAGAATTGCCGCTTCGAGCCGCATGTGGCCCTGCTGCGAACCACGCAAACCTTGGTCCTCAAGAACAGCGACCCGGTCGGCCACAACAGCAAACTGGAACCGCTCAAGAACCCGGCCCTCAACCCGATCATCCCGGCCGGCGAAGAAATCAAGCAGCAGTTCCCCGACGAGGAAAACCTGCCGATCAAGGTCGGCTGCAACATCCATCCCTGGATGGGCGGCGTGGATCGTGGTGCGCAAGACCCCCTACATGGCCGCTTCCGACAAGGCCGGCAACTTCGAGATCAAGGACTTGCCCGTCGGCAAGGAATTGGAGTTCGTGCTGTGGCAGGAAAAGGCGGGCTACCTGAAGGACGCCAAGATCGAAGGCGTGAAAGTCGACAGCAAGGGCCGCTTCAAAATCAAGATCAAGCCGGGCGAGAACAAGCTGGGCGACATCAAAGTCAGCCCCAAGCTGTTCAGCAAATAGGTCGGGTCGCTCGCGGGCGCCGCAATCAGCATCAAGCAATCACAATGATCATGGACGCAAAGACGGGACTTGGAATGCAAGAGCGATCGATTCCGTGCGGTGGCGCTGCTCGTCCTGGCATGCTTGGCCGTGGCGCAGGGCTGCAGCCGGCGGCTGGATGCCGGCCCGCAGCCGGACCTTAGCCGCGGCGCGGCGCATGCGCAGCAATGGCCTCTGCGGCAAGTTCGTCGGCCGCAACCTCCGCCGGTGAAGCGGCCAATTCCAGCCAGCCAACCGGCTGGGGCACGTTGACCGCCACGTTCAAATATGTCGGCGCCGCGCCCAAGCCGGCAACCATCCCGGTCAACAAAGACCCCGACGTCTGCGGCAAGCATCCGCTGTACGACGAATCGCTGGAAGTCGGGCCCGACGGCAGTGTGGCCAACGTGGTGATCTGGTTCGCGCACCGAAGGTCTCGGCCGATCCGAAATTGGTGGCCAGTGCCTCCAAAGACGTCGTGCTCGACAACAAGGATTGCCGCTTCGAGCCGCACGTCGTCGTCATGACCACCAAACAAAAGCTGGAAATCAAGAATTCCGACCCGGTGGGGCACAACAGCAACGTGGCAATGCAGACCAATCCGTCCCCTAATCCGATTATCCCGGCCGGCCAGTCGGTGGAAATCGATTTGCCCAAGGAAGAGTCGGTGCCCGGCAAGGTGGGCTGCAACATTCATCCTTGGATGGGTGCCTGGGTCATCGTGCGTAACGATCCCTATGCGGCCGCTTCCAACAAGGACGGCGTCTTGACGCTCAAAGATTTGCCGGCCGGCCAGGAGCTCGAGTTCCAGCTCTGGCAGGAGCGAGTCGGTTCGCTCAAGGACGTCGAGGCCCCGGGGATCAAGGTCGACAGCAAAGGCCGTTTCAAGCTCAAGCTGACACCCGACGAAGACCGGAAGCTGGAGTTCAAGGTCGTCATCAAGTAGGTCTCTGCCGATTCTTTATCAACATTCGGTTCCCTTATGATTCACTTGCGGATAGCTCGATGGCTGATGGCAATTGCGGCCTTGTTGCCGGCTTGCTGGGGATGCGGCCGCACGGAGGCCCCGCGGTTTCGTTTGAACGAAATCGAAATCGCGTCCCACGAACTTCCGGCCAGCCAGCAGCAAGTGATTGCCGACGTGCTCTATGCCCTGTTCGGCACTCCCGACAGCCCGAACCTGCCGGCCGAAACGGGGCTGGACGCGCAAAAAGTGCACTTGGCCTCGGGGCCGGTATGGAGCGACTCCAAGGGCCAGCAGCGCGGCCTCTACCGGCAGCACTGCGGCCACTGCCACGGCACCACCGGCGACGGCATGGGGCCAACGGCCGCCGTGCTGCATCCGTATCCGCGCGATTACCGGCGGGGGCTGTTCAAGTTCAAATCCACGCAGCGCGCCGCCGAGCCGACCAGTCTCGATCTGGAGCACATCATCCGGCAAGGCGCCAACGGCACCGCGATGCCCTCGTTCAATCTGCTGCCCGAAGATGAGATCGCGGCGCTGGTCGAATACGTCGAGTTTCTGAGCATGCGCGGCCAGACCGAGATCGGGCTGATCGCCGCCATGAGCGAGATGGGAGCCGGCGATTGGAAGGATCTGGCCAAAGCGGCCGGCGTGTGGGGCAAGAACGCCACCGCGTGGAGCAAAAAGACCGGCCGCAAGAGCCTGACCGAGGCGGACGAAGAACAGCTCGACGACGCCACGGTGCTGCAAATCGCCCTGGCGCCTGACGGCTTGCTCGAAGTGGAGCAGGCGTTTCTGGGCCAATACGTCGCGGGCGAAGGAAAAGTCGTGGACTCGGTGGCCAAGAAGTGGCACGAGGCCAACGAGGCCGTCATCCAGCCTCCCGAACGGTCGGAAATGAGCGACGCGGAATTGGAATTGT
Source organism: uncultured Planctomycetaceae bacterium (assembly GCA_963793635.1). Lineage (GTDB taxonomy): Bacteria > Planctomycetota > Planctomycetia > Pirellulales > PALSA-1355 > CAWCAX01. Next base: position 213,335 of record CAWCAX010000002.1, on the reverse strand, counting down.
CGATCGCCAAGGGCCGGGAACTGTTCTACACCAAAGCCAACTGCGTGAAGTGCCACGGTCCGAGCGAACTGGGAGACGGCCAGACCACCGACTACGACGATTGGACCAAGCCGTTGGTCGAATTGGCCAAGCAGGTCGAAGACACGCGCAAGTCGATTCGCGGCCGATCCGGATCTGTCGACGCGCCGACCGGGCCAAGCAGTTGGCCGCCGTCAATGCCAAGGCCCTGGCGCTTGGAGTACGACTCGCTCCCTCCGCGCACGATCCTGCCCCGCAACTTGCGGTTGGGCATCTATCGCGGCGGCGGCCGGCCGCTCGATTTGTATCGCCGTTTGCACGCCGGCATCAACGGCATGCCGATGCCCAACCTGTTCGGCACGCCGGGCATCAACCCAGAGGATATTTGGAACCTGGTCGACTTCGTTCGCTCGCTGCCGTACGAGTCGATCAGCCGGCCGCCGCGGCAGCAGAAATTTACGGGCCGGGAACAGCTCTAATCGGCAGCCACTCGAGACAGAGCAGATTGCAGCGAGCAATTTTGGCGCTGCAGTGCACAGCCGGCCGCGGCCTGACGGGAGACGAGACGTGGGAAGAGTTTTGGAGCGTCCTGTTCCTGCTGGTGCCGGTCCTCGGCGTGGCCTGCTTCATGCGCCGGCGCCGATCTACAACATCTGGCTGCCGCAGGACATCTCGCAGCACGGCCGCACGATCGACCACCTGTTCTATTTCATCCTCTGGCTGACCGGCGTGGTGTTCGTCGCCACCGAGGTGGTCCTGGTCTGGTTTCTGTGGAAGTACGACGGCAACGACACGGCGCAAGCGGCCCGGTCAAGTTCACGCACGGCAGCCACGCGCTGGAATTCGTGTGGACGATCTTGCCCGCCGCCACGCTGTTGTTCATCGCCATTTATCAGATGAACGCCTGGGCCGACTCGAAGATCCAGAGCCGGGCCCGAAGATGCGATCCCGACCGTCGAAGTCATCGGCCCGGCAGTTCGAGTGGCGGCTGCGCTATCCCGGCCCGGACGGCAAGTTCGGCACGCTGGACGACATCCACGTGGTCAACGATCTGCACGTGCCGGTCAACGAGGAGATGCTGGTCGATCTGAACAGCATGGACGTGCTGCACAGCTTCTTTCTGCCCAACATGCGGGTCAAGCAAGACGCCGTGCCGGGCATGACGATTCCGGTCTGGTTCCGGCCGGTCGAGACCGGCGCAGTTACGACCTGGTTTGCGCCGAGCTGTGCGGCTGGGGACATTACAAAATGAAGGGCCGGTTGACGGTCGAATCGCGCGAAGCAGTTCGATCGCCTGGCTGAAGCAAAAATACGACGAAGAACAGGCGACGCAGGACAAGCATCTGCCCGCCCGAAAAAGGGGAATAACTGAATGAGCACGATCACCGCCGGTTCGCACGCCCACGACGATGCCCACGGGCAGGCCCATGCGCACACCATGCCAGCTTCATCAGCAAGTACGTCTTTTCCAGAGATCACAAGATCATCGGCATCCAGTTCCTGTTTTCCACGCTGCTCTGGTTTCTGGTCGGCGGGCTGTTGGCGCTGGCCGTCCGCTGGCAAGTGGCCTGGCCCTGGTCGCACGATGCCGGTCCTCGGCAAGATGCTGTTCTCGGCCGAAGGGGGGCAGATCTCGCCCGAGTTCTACACCATGCTGTTCACGATGCACGCCACGGTGATGATCTTCTTCGTGATCATCCCGATCCTGGCCGGCGCGTTCGGCAACTTTCTGATCCCGCTGATGATCGGGGCCGACGACATGGCGTTTCCCACGCTGAACATGCTCAGCTACTGGTTCATGTGGCCGGCGTTCATCGCGATCAGCGCCAGCTTCTTCGTGGCGGGCGGCGCGGCCAAGGCCGGCTGGACGTCGTATCCGCCCTTGTCGCTCACCGATGCCGAGCACTCTTGAGCGGCCAGACGCTCTGGCTGCATCGGCGTCACGTTCGTCGGCATCTCGTCGATGATGGGCTCGATCAACTACATGACCACGATCATCCAGATGCGCGCTCCCGGCATGACGATGTTCCGCCTGCCGATGACGATCTGGGCCATGTTCATCACCGCCATCCTGCAGGCCTTTGCCCTGCCGGTGCTGACCGCGGCCGGCTTCATGCAGATGCTCGACCGCACTGCTGGGCACCGGCTTCTTCATGCCCGACGGACTGGATCGGCCAACAACACCGTCGCCGGCCACCGGCGGCGGCCAGCCGCTGCTCTGGCAGCACCTGTTCTGGTTCTATTCGCATCCGGCCGTCTACATCATGATCCTGCCGGCGATGGGCATGGTCTCCGACATCATCAGCTGCTTCGCCCGCAAGCCGCTCTTCGGCTACAAGCCGATGGTCTATTCGATCGCCGGCATCGCCGGGCTTGGGCTTCATCGTCTGGGGCCATCACATGTTCATCTCGGGCATGAACCCCTGCGCTGGGCATGACGTTCATGGTCTCGACGATGATGATCGCCCTGCCCAGCGCCGATCAAGGTGTTCAACTGGCTGGGCACGCTGTGGGGCGGCAACATCCAGTTCACCACGCGCCATGCTCTTCGCCCTGGCGTTCGTGTCGATGTTCATCATCGGCGGGCTGTCGGGCATCTTCATGGCCGCCACGCCGGTCGACATCTTCATCCACGACACCTACTTCATCGTGGCCCACTTCCATTACGTGCTGTTCGCCGGCACGGCCATGGGCGTGTTCGGCGCGATTTACTTCTGGTTTCCCAAGATGTTCGGCCGGATGATGAACGAGTCCTGGGGCAAGGTCCACTTCTTCCTCACGTTCATCTTCTTCAACGGCACGTTTTTCCCGATGCACATCCTGGGCGTCGTCGGGTTTCCGCGCCGCCTGGCCGATCCCTATCACTATCGCGACGTTCCATCACTTGCAGCCGCTCAACGCCTTCATGACCTACTGCGCGATCGGCATGGTGGCCTCGCAGATCATCTTCGCCGTCAACTTCATCTACAGCATCTTCTTCGGCCCCGTGGCCGGGCGCAATCCCTGGCACGCCAACACGCTGGAGTGGACGGCCCCCAGCCCGCCGGGCCACGGCAATTTCGATTTCCAACCGGTCGTCTACCGCGGCCCGTACGAATACGGCTCGCCCGAGGTCGACACCGACTACTATCCGCAGACCCAGCCGCCGCCAGACCAGCCAGCGCTCGCGGCGAGCTGGATCCCGACTCGCAGCAGGCCGGTGCCGGCGCATTAGTGCCGGCGTCTGCCGCGACGTGTGAGCCTTTCGTCCAGTCTGTTTCGATTTCAGAGTTTCCGTCCGTGAATCCGACCAATCCGCCAACCCGTTCTGCGTGGCCGCACGCCTTGGCCGTGGCGCTGGTCGGCGGCCACGTTTCCGCTGATCTGGATCGGCGGTCTGGTGACGACGTATCGACGCCGGCATGGCCGTGCCCGACTGGCCGACCACGTACGGCTACAACTTGTTTTTGTATCCTTGGCAGACCTGGATTCTCGGCCCCTGGGACCTGTTCATCGAGCATGGCCACCGGTTGTTGGCGTCGCTGGTCGGGCTGGTGACCATCGCCTTCGTGCTGGCCGAGTGGGTTTGCGATCGCCGGCGCTGGATGCGCTGGCTGGCCGTGGCTGCGCTGGCCGCCGTCCTCGGCCAGGGCGTCCTGGGGGGTCTGCGCGTCCGACTGGACGAAGTGCTGTTGGCCCGGATTCACGGTTGCGTCGGTCCGGCTTTTTTTGCGCTTTGCCGTGGCGCTGGCCGTGTTCACTTCGCGCCGCTGGCGTTCGGCCGAGGCGCCGCAAGTGGTTCGCCAAGGGCGACTGCGCTGCGGCGATTGGCGCTGGCCACGACCGGACTGGCCTACTTGCAATTGGTGCTCGGCTCGGCACTGCGGCACATGCCGGTCTGGGCTTCGCCCGACGACTTTCGCACCGCGGCTGGTTTTCCACCTGCTGGTGGCGCTGGCCCTGGCGGTGCACATCGGCTTGCTGCTGGCGCGGGTGCTGAAGGTCGTGCGCGATCAGCCTGCGAACGTGCGGCGGCCGCTGGTGCGGCCGGCCGTGGGCCTGGCCGCGCTGCTGTTGCGTTCAGTTGGGCTGGGCTTGGGCACCTGGATCGCGAAATATGGCTGGCCCGCCTGGCTTGGCCCGGCCTGGTTCGGCCTGGGAGAACGCGATTTCGTCGTCGTGGCCGAGGGCGCGCTGCAAGCCCATTCGCCACGGCCCACGTGGCCCTGGGCTCGTTGATTCTGGTCACCAGCTGTTAGTCGCGCTGCGGTCGCTGCGCTTGGTGCGTGGCGCGGCGCCGGCCGGCACGCACCGCGCGCTGCGCGATGGAGTTGGCCGTATGAGCACTTCCTCCACCTTGACATACGCCGACCGCGCGGCTGGCGGTCTGGGTCCGCCTGGCCGATTATTTCGAACTGACCAAACCGCGGATCGCCGCGCTGGTGCTGGTGACGGTCGCCGTGGCGGCCTTCGTGGCCGGCGGTCAGGCCGCCCAATCTTTTGGCTGCTGCTCAACACGCTGCTCGGCACGGCGCTGGTCGCGCCAGCGCCAGCGGACTCAATCAATGGCTGGAACGGGCAAGCGACGCCCGCATGGAGCGGACCGCAGAACCGCCCGTTGCCCAGCGGCCGGTTGGACTCGTTGGAAGTGCTGGCCTTCAGCGCCGTCACGATCGTGCTGGGCCTGGGCTACCTGGCGCTGACGGTCAACTGGCTGACCGCCGTGCTGGGCCTGATCACCTGGTTCATCTATGTCTGGATTTACACGCCGCTCAAGAGCATCACCTCCGCCAACACGGCCGTCGGCGCCGTGGCCGGCGCGTTGCCGGTGCTGATGGGCTGGGCCGCAGTGGGTTCCGAGTTGGGGCTGAAGGCGTTTACGCTGTTCTTGATCGTGTTCCTCTGGCAGTTCCCGCACTTCATGGCCATCGCCTGGATCTATCGGCACCAATATGCCGCGGCCGGGCTGCAGATGTTGCCGGTGGTCGACCCGAGCGGTCGTCGCGCCGGCGCGCAGGCCGTGGTGTCGGCGCTGGCGCTGGTGCCGGTCAGCCTGATTCCGGCCGTGCTGCGATCTGGCCGGCGAAGTGTACTTCGGCTGGGCCCTGCTGTTGGGCTTGGCACAGCTGGTCTGTGCCGTGGTGTTTTTGCTGAAGCTGGACGAGACTTCCGCTCGCCGGCTGTTGCAGGCGTCGCTGGTGTATCTGCCGGCGGTCATGCTGTTGTTGATACTAAGCCGGCTGGTTTGATCGATCGAGCCGGCTGCCGATTGGGCTGCTAAGAAGAAAGGTTTGCCTACCTGCCATGGATGCAACTAGCCACGCTCCGGCTGACGCGCACGGCGACGCACAGGGCCACGGCCACGTGACGTTGTCCTACCATCCCGGCCTGCCGCTGACCAATGGCAAGCTGTTCGTGTGGTTGTTCCTGTCGACCGAGATCATGTTTTTCGCCGGCCTGATCGGCACCTACATCGTGCTGCGGTTCGGTGCGCCCGAACTGGCCGCGGCCGCACGAAGTTCACTTGAGCGAGCCGATCGGGGCCTTCAATACCTTCGTGCTGATTTGTTCCAGCGTGAGCATCGTGCTGGCGCTGGAGGCGGCCCGGGCGAACAAGGCAGGCGCGGCCAAGCTCTGGGTGCTGCTGACGCTGGTGCTGGGCGCGGTGTTCCTGGGCGTCAAGATGTTCGAATACAACGCCAAGTTCTCGCACGGCATCTATCCCGCGAAGCCGCACAGCCGGATTTACGAAAAGGCCGACGTGTATTACGCCGCCGCGGTGCGCATCCGGCTGGCGCAATTGTTGGGCGAGCTCGACGCCCTGGAACCCAAAGAGCCCGAAGCGCCGGCCGAGCCCAGCTACAGCGACAACCCGGCCGAAGCGGCCAAAGAAAAGACCGCCTTCGCAAAAGCGCAAGCCCAACACAAGCGCGATCTGGCCACCTACGAGGCCAAGCTCGACGGTTGGGAAAAGGTCTACAAGGAGCGCCGCGACGAAGTGGTCAAACCGCTGCTGGCTTCGGAACTCAAGGACGAAGAGACCGCCGCCGGCCGGCCGGTCGACCGCGACGATCCGGCCGCCAAGGTGCCCTCGCTCGAAGAGCGGCACGCCGCCCTGCTGGAACTTGCCGGCGCGGTGGCCCCGCTGCAAACCGCTGCCCACCACCACGCCGAAGGGCTCAACGACAAATACGACTGGCTCAAGCTGCCGATGGTAATTCCCGGCGGCAACATGTGGGCCAGCACCTACTTTCTGCTGACCGGCTTTCACGCCATCCACGTGGTGGTCGGGCTGATCGTGTTCGTGCTGATGCTGCCGATGCGTCTCAATCTGGGGGCCGCCGGCGTCATCGAAAACATCGGCCTGTACTGGCACTTTGTCGACCTGGTGTGGATCTTCCTGTTTCCGCTGTTGTACCTGTTTTAGCTTTTACCTCTCGCCCGGGCAGGCAACCTGAAGGACGCCGAGCCGGACGAGTTTTGCCCGCGGAGAATCTCCATGTCTGATCACGGTCACGCACCGGCTGCTTCGCACGGCGATGCTCACGGCCACGGCGAACATGATACCCACGGCGGAATCGCCAAATACATCTACGTCTTCATCGCCTTGTGCGTGCTGACCGGTTGTTCGTTCTTCACGTATTCGTCGTACTGGCCGTGGCATCGATCTGCCGCAAGTCGGCTGGACGTTCATGATGGCCGTCAGTTGCACCAAGGCGATGCTGGTGATCTTGTTTTTCATGCACGTCAAATACGAAGCCAATTGGAAATACGTGCTGACGTTTCCGGCCGGCTTCATGGCGATCTTCCTGACGCTGATGCTCGTGCCGGACGTGGGCCTGCGGATGCTTTGGTATTCGGCCGATCGACGCGAGCACATGGCCACGCCTCGTCCGGCCGACGCGCACGGCAGCGCGCAGGACCTGGAACAGGAAACCGAGCACGTAGACCACCATTAGGGTCCGCAGGACGAACAGGCCGGCCCGCGCAGCGCGGTGGTTTAGAATCTACGGCGTCCTGCTGCACATTCAGCGACGCGTTCGACCGGTGCCTGCCGTATGAACCCGAATGCCGCCATCCAAATCTCGAATCTGGCCCACCACTACGGCGAGCGGCCGGCCATCGTCGACCTGAATCTGGCGATCGAGGAGGGGGAAATCTTCGCCTTTCTCGGGCCCAACGGCGGCGGCAAGACGACTCTCTTTCGCCTGCTTTCGACGCTGATCCCGCTGCAGCAAGGGCAGGTCGAGATGCTTGCTTTCGATCTGCGGCACCAGCGGCAAGCGATCCGCGAGCGGCTGGGCGTCGTGTTTCAGGCCCCCAGTCTCGACAAGAAACTCACCGTGGCCGAAAACCTTCGCCATCAAGGACATCTCTACGGCCTTGTCGGGCGCCGAGCTGCGCACGCCGGCAGGACGAAATGCTCGAGCGGCTCGGCCTGCCGATCGGGCCCACGAGCGGGCCGAAACCCTCTCCGGCGGCCTGCGGCGGCGCGTCGAACTGGCCAAGGGCATGCTGCACCGCCCGCGGCTGCTGCTGCTTGGACGAGCCGAGCACCGGACTCGATCCCGGCGCGCGCAGCGATCTGTGGAATTACTTGCGCGAGGTCCGCGACCGCCGGCGTGACCGTCGTGCTCACCACGCATCTGCTGGAAGAGGCCGACCGCGCCGATCGGATCGCCATCCTCAACGCGGGCATTGGTGGCCCTGGGCACGCCCGACGAGCTGCGGGCGACCGTCGGCGGCGATTCGATCACCATCACCACCGCCGATCCGCCCGAGTTGGCCCAGGCGATCCACGACCGCTTCGGCTGCGCGTCCAGCGTGCTCGACGGCAGCGTGCGCTTGGAACAGCCCGACGGGCATCAGTGGATCGCCCGGCTGGTCGAAGCGTTTCCCGGCCAGATCGATTCGGTCACGCTCGGCAAGCCCACGCTGGAAGACGTGTTCATCGATCGCACCGGCCATCGCTTTTGGAACAAAGAGGAGAGAAACTAGAGCTTAGAAGGTAGGGGTTAGGGAAACAAGAAGGAAACAATAATTCATCAATAGCCGGCAGCCAACGGCTGCCGGTGCGACCCAACCGGGACTGAGTCTACAATCAAGCGCGAGTGGAATTCGCAAAACCGACGATTCTAGCTATGCTGAAAAACTCCACGATCACGCCCATCGACGTCGCGGCCGCGCCGCTCCAGCCGTGTCCCTGGCTGGCGGTGGGCACGCTCGTCTCGCGCGAATGGGTGCGCTTCGTCCGGCAGCGCAATCGCGTCGTGGGGGCGATCGGCCAGCCGCTTGATCTTCTGGCTGCTGTTCGGGGCGGGCTTGGGGCCTTCGTTTCGCTTGCCCGGCGCGGGCGAGCAGTCGGTTTCGTACCGCGAGTATTTCTTTCCCGGCTCGCTGGTCTTGATTCTGCTGTTCACGGCGATTTTTGCCACGATTTCGATCATCGAAGATCGCCGCGAGGGCTTTTTGCAATCGGTCCTGGTGGCCCCGCTGCCGCGCTGGTCGATGGTGCTGGGCAAAGTGCTCGGCGGCACGCTGCTGGCGCTGGCTCAAGGATTGTTCTTTTTGCTGTTGGGGTTGACGCTGGGATTGAAAATCGGCGCCGCTGGCGCTGTTGGCGATCGTGGCCCTGCTGTTGGTCCTGGCGCTCGGCCTGACGGCCTTGGGTTTCGTGATCGCCTGGCGGATGGACTCGACGCAGGGCTTTCACGCCATCATGAGCGTGTTTCTGATGCCGATGTGGCTGCTCAGCGGCGCCTTTTTTCCGCCCCCGGCCTGGAGCTTGCAGGCGGACTGGGGCCAGCGCTTGCTGGCCGGCGTGATGTGGGCGAATCCGTCTGACCTACGGCGTGGCCGCGCTGCGGCGGTTGATGTACTCACGATGTCCCGGCCGCGATTCCCGCCGGCACGCCGTCGCTGGCGGTGGTTGGCTGGTCACGCTTGGTTTTGCGGCTCTGATGTTCGGCCTGGCCTGGAAGATCGCCGAGCAGCGCACGACAGGAGATTTGCTATGAACAGTTGGGCCGTCCGCGGATGGTTGCTGTTGGCCGCTTTGTTGGCGCTGGCCTACGGCGGCTGGATTTCGTATGGGCTGGAGCGCGACGAGCCGCTTTCCACGCTCCAGGCGGCCACGCCCGAGAGGATTTCGATCGCGGAGAACCTGGACAAAAATCCCCGGCCGATCCGCGACTTTTCGCTCACCGATCAGACGGGCCAACCGTTCGGCACGAGCGACTTGCGCGGCCAGGTGTGGGTGGCCAGCTTCTTCTTCGCCAGCTGCGCGGGAACGTGCCGGCAACTGAATTTCGCGCTGGCTCGGCGTCCAGGAGCAAGTGCCCGAGGATGTGCGGCTGGTCAGCATCACGTGCGATCCCGGAAAACGACACGCCCGAAACGCTCGCACGGTATGCCGAACTATTCTCGGCCGATCCCACGCGCTGGAAATTCCTGACCGGCGAGATGAACGACCTGGAGCGCATCGGGCCGGGACATTTTCCAGGTGGCGTCTGGAAAACAAACCCACACCGAAAAGGCTTTTGTCATCGATCGCCAGGGCCGCCTGCGCGGCCGCTACAATGTCCTCGATCCTGACCAGGCCCAAAAACTAACCGCGCTCGTCAAGCGGCTCGACGCCGAACCCTAATCTTCATCCTTCATCCTTCATCCTTCATCCTTCATCCTTTCCCTTGAACTCCTGGCTCCACTACCTGCCGACGGTCAATGCCACGCTCAACGGCACGGCCACGCTGCTGTTGATCACCGGCTATCGGCTGATCAAAGCCAAGCGCGAGACGGCCCACGCCCGGGTCATGCTTTCGGCCTTTGCCGTCTCGATCGTGTTTCTGGTTTGCTACCTGACCTACCACGCCGGGCTGCGCTACCAGACCGGCCAGGGCCACGTCACGTTTCAGGGGCCGCCGGCCGTGCGCGGCGTCTACCTGGCAATCCTGATCACGCACGTCGTGCTGGCGGCGATCGTGCCGGTGCTGGCGGGCGTGACGATCTATCTGGGCTATCGCGACCGCCGGATCCGGCATCGGCGCTGGGCCAAATGGACTTTTCCGATCTGGCTTTACGTTTCGATCACCGGCGTCGTGATTTATCTGATGCTGTACCATCTCTACCCGCCGCCCGCGAACGCGGCTACAATAACGGCAGCACAGGTTAAGCCCACAGGCAGCGTCCTGTGGGTCTCGTCCGGGATGTAGTCTCCGAAGTAAACATCAATAACACCATGAATCGTAATCTTGCCGCCGGAAAAATTGCGCCGCTCATCGTCGCGGCCAGCCTGGTGCTGATCTTGGCCGGCAGCGCCATGGCCTGTCCGGGCTGCAAGGATGCTCTGGCCGCCAACGACAACCAGGGGGGCAATCTTGTCGCCGGCTATTTCTGGAGCATTCTGTTCATGATGTCGATGCCGTTCATCCTGGTCACGACATTCGGCGGCTCGATGTATCTGAGCGTGCGCCGCGCCGGGCCGGGCAGGCGGCTCGCGCCGCGCAGGAGCAACCGCCCGAGGCTGCGGCCAAGGACGAACTGGTCGAAGTTTGACCGTCGTTCGACGTCTTCGGATTTAAGGCGGTCGGGAGTCATTGTTTTTTTGGACAACGCCTCCGCCGCTTCCTTCCTCCTCCGTCGGGTCCCAATACTGATCGAAGGCCAGCCAAAGACTGCGCGCAGTAGCGAAAAAACCAGATCGGAAACAACAGGCAAAAGGCGGTCATCGACCACAGCAGCGTGTCGGCCGAGGCGACGTCGGCCGCAAACAGCGCGAAGTAGATCACGGTCGTCAAAACGGCCGTCAGGCCGTAATTGACGTAGACCGATCCCAAAAAGAAGCCCGGCTCGCGCTCGTAGACCAGTCCGCACCAGTCGCACTGCGAACGCATGCGAAACCAGCCCCGAAACAGCAGCCCCTGGCCGCAGCGCGGACACCGCAGCCGCAGGCCGCGTCCCAAATTCGTCCAATAACTATTGCGCAGGGCCGGCACGGAGAAAAGCTTCCTAGTGTTCTGTCAGTCTGGAATGGAATGGTAAAGCCAACGGGCATTTTACCGCAGGGGGCGCGGAGGGTCGCAGAGAGTGGAATGAAATAGCCGATCGTCCCTTCCTCCGCGGCCCTCCGCAACCTCTGCGGTAAATAATGCGGTAAATGAAATTCCCGGCGTCGATCCATCAAATCAGGGTTGACTGAGCCCCCAGGCTTGACGCCGATAAGCCGGCATTCGGGCGCACAGGCCCCTTTTGGCCCAGCCGCGTCAGCCACTATGATACGCGGGCAACGGTCGAATGCCACTCGGGACCAGAAGTTAGAATCGCGACGCTAAAGACTTATGCGCAGCATCGGGCGTGGCCTGCAACTGGTCGGATTGGGGGCTCCGCCGCTGAGCATCGTGCTGCAATTGGCCGGGGCCATCGATCTGAAGCAAATGCTGACCATCCTGATCGCGTCGGTCTGTCTGTTTGGCATCGGCCGGATCGTCGAAGGCTACAGTAAATAAAGGATGAAGGCGGAAGGATGAAGGATGAAAAACGAGATGCGGGAGTGGATAGTTCTGATTCATCCTTCATCCTTCCGCCTTCATCGTTTCACCCTCCCGTTCCCCTTTTCGAGCCCGAATGTCTATAATGATGGGGTTGGCGGTTGCTAACTCGCGGCGAGGCAATCGTTTATTGCTTTAAGCCGTCGCCTAAAGGCACTTGGGAATGAACCTAGAGAGCCGATTCCACAGCGCGGCGTGTTCGATCGGCTGGGGGCTTGTCGTTCTGCTGGGTCGATCCGCGGCATCCGGTCAGCAGTTTTCGGTGTTTCCCAGCCAGTTCGAGCTTTCCGGCAGCGTACACCTGGACGAGGTCGACAGCACGGTCCGGGCCCATCTGGAACGGGTCAAAGCTTACGTCGCCGACGGCCAGTGGGACGAAGCCGTCGAAACCTTGCGCCAGGTGATGGAAAACAATTCCGGCAAAGTGATCAATCTCACCGGCCGGCGCTACATCAACCTGGCCGATTACTGCCACCAGCAAATCGCTTCGCTGCCGCCCCCGGCACTCAAGCTCTACCGCCAACGGGTCGATCCCCTGGCCGAGAAGTGGTACGAACAGGGGATCGCCACGCGCAATGCGGCGCTGCTGGCCAACGTCGTCGACCAGCTGTTTTGCTCCAGCCTGGGCGACGACGCACTATTGGCCTTGGGCGAAATTGCGCTCGAAGAGGGACGCCCCAGCATCGCCCGCGACTACTGGGAGCGAATCATCGAACGTCCGCCGGAGCGCATCGCGGCGACCACGTTCCAGACCGAAACGGCGCACCAGGCCGAGGTGCCGGAGGATCGCGCGGCGGTCCTCAAGTGGTACGCGTTGGACGAATCGGTCGAGCCGCCGGTCTACGGTTTGCGGCACGACGAGTATTTGAGTGACGAGGCAGCCCGGCGGCTGGTGCATTTCTGGCGGGCGGCTCTGTTGCCGACGACGCGGCTGGCCTATCCCGACACCTCGCTCGACCTGGCCGAAGTGCGCGCCCGGCTGGTGTTGGCCTCGATCCTCGAAGGTTCGATGCCGCGCGCAAGGCCGAGCTCGAGGCCCTGCGGCATTGGCATCCCACGGCGGTGGGCACCTTGGCCGGTCGCAAAGAGCCGTATGTCGCTGCGCTGGAACGGTTGCTCGCCGAAGCCGAGCAATGGCCCGACCGGCGAACGACCGACGACTGGCTGACGTTCGCCGGAAACGGTGCGCGCAACAAGGTGGCCCGGCAGACGGTCGACGTCGGCGGCGAAGTCTGGCCGGCAATTTTGCTCGGCGAACCGCTGATGGCCGACGTCGCCAATTCACACAAATTCAGTTCGCACCGGGTCGGCGAGCGGAGCGATAGCCTGCTCAGCTATCATCCGGTCGTGGCCGGCGAACTGCTGCTAATTTGCAACGCTCAGCAGGTCTTCGCCTTCGATATGCGCACCGGCAAACCGGCCTGGCCGGGCGATCCGAAGAAGCGACCGGGCGAGATCTATTCGGAAGAAGTTCCCGGCGTGCCCTTTGTCCGAGCGATGCACGGACTCGGAGTGCCGCGTTTTACGCTCACGGTCGCGGCGGGCAAGCTGCTACGCCCGAATGGGTTCGCAGGTCACCACGCGGCCGGTCGAATCGTACGAGTCGCAAACCGGCACGCTGATCTGTCTCGACCTGAACGCCGAAGGCCGGCTGCTGTGGAAGATTGCGCCCGACGACGAAAAATGGGCCTTCGAGGGAGCGCCGCTGGTCGACGGCACCGACGTTTATGTCGCCATGCGCAAGAGCGACGTGCGGCCGCAAGCGCACGTGGCCTGTTTCGACGGCGAAACCGGCCGCCGCCGTTGGCGGACGATGATCTCTTCGGCCGAGACGCCGGCCGGCGGAAATGCCGAAGAGCTGACGCACAACCTGCTGACGCTGGAACAGGGCGTGCTGTATGCCAACACCAACCTGGGCGCCGTGGCGGCGATTTCGGCGCGCGACGGACACGTGCTCTGGATCAGCACCTACCCCCGCGCCAAGCGCTCCAGTTCTTCGGGACAGGACAAACGGGCGGCCCACTTCTATCGCGATCTGAATCCCTGCGTCTACCATCGCGGCACGCTTGCAGTCGCCCCTAGCGATAGCGAGTACATCCTGGCCTTCGATGCAGCCAGCGGCCAGATGCTGTGGGAAACACATTTGGCCGTCGGATGCCGTCCATTTGCTGGGCGTCGGAGCCGGAAACCTGATCGCCAGCGGCGATCGGCTGTGGTGGATCGACATCGAAAGCGGCAAAGTGGTCGCCAAGTGGCCCGAGCAGTCGCCCTCACGGCTACGGGCGAGGGATTCTGGCCGGCGACAAGATTTACTGGCCGACACGCGAGTCGTTGTATGTGCTTGAACCAAAAAGTGAGCCAGCCCGGTCTGGCTCCGCTGTTGCGCGATCCGATCCTGCTGGCCGGCGACCAGCGCCAAGCCGGCGGCGGCAACCTGGTGATCGGTCAGGGACTGATGCTGATTGCCACCGCCAACAAGCTGTTTGCCTTCGGCCATCCCTCCAGTCCCGCGGCTTCTGCCGGTTCTGCCGAGAAAGCGCTCAAAGGCCGATGAACCGACCCCCGGCTACCGTCCGTAATGAAAATCTGCCGCTGATGCCGTGAAGCGACCGCGTGTCGAATTGTTTTAGCCAGCGTCATTTTACCCCGAGAGAACCGATGACCATGAACCAGCAGGACGATCTCGAGGCGGTGCAAAAGCTCAATACGGCTTATCGCCGGATCACGGACGAGCTGGGCAAGGTGATCGTCGGCCAGCAGCAGGTGATCGAAGAACTGCTGGTCGCCATGTTCGCCCGCGGGCATTGCCTGCTGGTCGGCGTGCCGGGCCTGGCCAAGACGCTTGATGATCCGCACGCTGGCCGACGCGCTGTCAACTGAAGTTCAGCCGCATCCAGTTCACGCCCGACCTGATGCCCTCCGACATCACCGGCACCGAGGTGATCCAGGAAGACAAGGCAACCGGCGTCCGGGAGTTCAAGTTCCTGCCGGGCCCGATCTTCGCCAACGTGATCCTGGCCGACGAGATCAACCGCACGCCGCCCAAGACGCAGGCCGCGCTGCTCGAGGCGATGCAGGAGCATCAGGTCACGGTCGGCGGGCGAGCGGCATCGGCTGCCCGAGCCGTTCTTCGTGCTGGCCACGCAAAACCCGATCGAGCAGGAGGGGACCTATCCGCTGCCCGAGGCCCAGCTCGACCGGTTCATGTTCAACATCTTCGTCGACTATCCCGGACGAGGAGGAAGAATTCCAGATCGTCAGCGGACGACGGCCGACGTGCCGTCCACGATCACGCCGACGCTCTCGGCGCGAAGAGATCCTCGAGCTTGAGCAGATCGTCCGCCGGGTGCCGGTGGCCGACCATGTGATGCGCTACGCCCTGCAGTTCACCCGGCTCACGCGCCGCGAGAAGGGGCACGGTGCCCGACTTCATCCACGACTACGTCAGTTGGGGCGCCGGTCCGCGGGCCAGCCAGTACCTGGTCCTGGGGGCCAAGGCCCGGGCCGTGCTGCACGGCCGCTATTACGTCTCGACTGCGAAGACATCCGCGCCGTGGCCGGCTCCGGTGCTGCGGCATCGCATCATGACCAACTTCAACGCCGAAGCCGAAGGGATCAAGCCCGACGACATCGTCCGCCGCCTGATCGAAACCATTCCCGTCGACGAGAGCGAGAACGCCCCGAGTGGAAAACTACCTCAAGTATTTAGATCCGCAGACGCTGGCTAGCCTCCAGGGTCTGGACCTGCGGGCGCGGCTGATCGTCGAGGGGTACGTGGCGGGCGTGCATCGCAGCCCGTACCACGGCTTTTCGATCGAGTTTGCCGAGCACCGCGAGTACGTGCCGGGCGACGATCTGCGCTACGTCGACTGGAAGGTCTTCGGCAAGACCGACAAGATCTATCTCAAGCAGTACGAGGAAGAGACCAACCTCGTCAGCTACCTGCTGCTCGACACCAGCGAGAGCATGCGCTATCGCAGCGAGCGAGGCGCCGCTGTCGAAGCTGGAATACGCCCAGTGCGTCGCCGCGGCGCTGGCCTATCTGATTCTGCAGCAGCAGGACAGCGTCGGCCTGGTCACCTTCGACAACGAAATCCGGGCCCTGGTCCGGGCCAGCAGCAATCCGTCGCACTTGAAGCAACTGCTGCACGTCATGGAAAACAGCGTGCCCGAGCGCAAGACGAACACCGGCCCGATCTTTCACGATCTGGCCGAGCGGCTCAAGAAACGGGGCGTGGTGGTGATCCTCAGCGACCTGTTCGACGACGTGACCTCGATGCTGGCCGGCCTGAAGCATTTCCGCCACCGCCGGCACGAGGTGATCCTGTTCCACGTGCTCGATCCGGCCGAGCTCGATTTTCCGTTCCGGCAAATGACGCTGTTCAAGGGGCTCGAGCAATTGCCCGACGTGCTGGCCGACCCGCGAGCGCTGCGGCAGGCCTATCTGCAAGGAGTTCGGCGCGTTCCTGCAGGCCGTCCGCAAAGGCTGCCGTGCGCAGCAGATCGACTATGTGCAGATGCGCACCGATCAGTCGCTGGAGATTGCGCTGTCGAGCTACCTGGCCTCGCGGATGAATCGGGCCAAGTGACCGCTACGAAGAGACGACGAAGAGGGATGGCCACAAAAAACACGAAAAGACACAAAAACGGAACGGAAGAGCAAGGCACGCGAAACGACGAAAGCAAAGCAAGTCGACAAGGATTTCCGGCGGGTAGTCATGATGGCTTGGGAAAATATCAACGACCTGTGCGACGTTGTGCGGCAGACGGCGTTTGAGATTCACGCGTATCACCGCAACGGACATTTGGAGAAGGTTTACGAAAACGCGCTCGTTCACCGCTTACGAAAGCGGGGCCTTGCTGTTCTACAGCAACACCCCCTGAAGGTCTTCGACGAGGACGGCACCCCGCTGGGTGAATATTTTGCAGACCTATTCGTTGAAGACCGACTGATCGTGGAGCTGAAGTCGTGCCGCACAACGACCGACTAGCACGTGGCGCAAGTCCTCGGTTACTTGAAGTCGTCGCGAGTCGAAACTGGTCTGCTAATCAACTTCGGTGCGCCAAAGCTCTACGTAAAAAAATACCTGATGACATCCGCATAACGATGCCTGCCAAGATCGTCGACAGAAACACAATCGCCTTCGTATCCCCGCTCCCTTTTTCGTGTCTTTTTGTGCTTTTCGTGGCCATTCCTCTGTCCTCGTAGCTCCCGTAATTTATTTTCGTGTCTTTTTGTGCTTTTCGTGGCCATCTTCCTCGTATCTTCGAAAATCTTGCACCTTTATTTTGTGGCCCGTCTCGGGCGTACGTCTTATGCCTTTTTATTTACTCGCCTTCGGATTCGCCAATCTGCTGATGTTCTGGTGGCTCGCCGCCGCTGGACTGCCGATCGTGATCCACCTGTGGAACAAGCGCAAATACCGCGAGGTGTCGTGGGCGGCGATCGAGTATCTGCTGGCCGCGGTGCGCAAGAACTCGCGCCGCATCCAGTTCGAACAATGGCTCTTGCTGGCCATCCGCACGCTGATCGTAGCCCTGGTGGTGCTGGCCATGTCCGAACCGTTTCTGGAAAGCGCCGGCCTGAGCTTCTCCACCGGCCAGCGGACCCACAAACTGCTGGTCATCGACGGTTCTTACTCCATGGCCTATAAGCCCACGGATAAAACCCGCTTCGAACGCGCCAAGCAACTGGCCGCCCAGATCGTCGAAGAAAGCCCGCAAGGCGACGGATTCACGCTCGTGCTGTTGGCCAATCCGCCGGCCGTGATCGTCGGCTCGCCGGCCATGGAGCCGCGCGACTTTCTGGAGGAGATCGACAACCTGAAACTCACCCACGGCGGCGCCGATCTGCCGGCCACGCTCTCGAAAGTCGAAGAGGTGCTGCAAGCGGCCGATTCGTCGGGCCTGACGCGGCGCGAAGTTTACTTCCTGACCGACTTGGGACGCAACACCTGGGTGCCCGACCTGGGCGGCGCGGGGGCCGAAACCGAATTTCGCGAGCGCCTCACGCGACTGGCCGAAAGTGCCACGATGGTCGTGCTCGACCTGGGGCAAAACAACACCGAGAACGTGGCCGTGACCAGCCTGCGCACCTCCGACACGTTCACCGTCGTGGGCCGCGAAGCGACCCTCGACGCCGAAGTACGCAATTTCGGCTCGCTCCCCAAAGGTCATCACCTCGTCGAGTTCTTCGTCGACGGCCATCGCCTGAAGGAGATGTACGTCGACCTCGGCCCCGGCGAGCAGGCGCCGGTCTCGCTCAACTATCGCTTCGAGACGCCCGGCGATCATGTGGTCGAAGCCCGACTGGGGGCCGATCTGCTCGATGTCGACAACCATCGCTGGCTCACGCTGCCGGTCAAAGAACACCTGCGGGTACTGTGCGTCGACGGCAAGCCAGCCGGCGGCGGGCTGGGCGGCGCGACCGACTATCTGGCGCTGGCGCTCGACCCGGACAAGGGCGAGGCGGACGGCCGCGCAGTTGGTCAAGCCCGAGGTGATTTCCGAAAGCTCGCTGCTGGAGCGCGACCTGAGCCGCTACGACTGCGTATTTCTGTGCAACGTCGGGCAATTCACCGGCAACGAGGCGCGCGTGCTCGACGCCTACTTGCAGCAAGGCGGCGGCCTGGTCTTTTTCCTCGGCGATCAGGTTCTGCCGGAGCGCTACAATCGCGAATTGGGGGGCGAGCAGGGAGTGCGCGTGCTGCCGGCCCGACTTGCCGACCTGGTCGCCGAAGCCCAGTATCGGTTCGATCCGCTCGACTATCGACATCCGCTGGTGGGCGCGTTCAACGGCCGCGAAGCCTCCGGCCTGCTGACCACGCCGGTCTACAAATACTTTCGCCTGCAAGTCGACCCCAACTCGAAAGCGAAAGTCGCTTTGGCATTCGAGGGCGGCGACCCGGCCATCGTCGAAGAGCCGATCCATCGCGGCCGTGTGATCCTGGTGGCCACCGAGGGCTCGCTGTCGTCGATCGATCCGGCCAGACCAAGAGCCCCTGGACCACCATGCCCGCCTGGCCCAGCTTGTGCCGCTGGTGCAGGAGATGCTTTCGCTCGCCGTGAGCGGCGCAGGCCCGGGAGCACAACGTCGAGGTCGGCCAGCCGCTGGGCGACACGGTCGAAACGGCGGCCGCGGAATTGCCGCTGTCGATCAGCATGCCCGACGGACGGCATGAGGATTTGCGGTTGGCGGTCGACGCTTGGGGCGGCCGCTGGTCGTTCGCCGACACCTGGCAGAGCGGCATGTACCTGGCGAAGATCGGCAACCCGGTCTCACGCGAAGAGATGTTTGCCGTCAACGTCGACACGGCCGAGAGCAATCTGGCCCGGCTCGAGCCCGACGATTTGCCCAAGCAGTTCACCACAACCCCGCATGCCGACTTGGACGATGCCTCGACCGCGGCCGTCAGCCGGCACAGCAACCTGAACAAGATCCTGCTCTATACCGTGCTCGGCCTGGTGCTGGCCGAAACCTTGCTGGCCTGGCGATTTGGACATCAACAATGAGCGGCATTCTTCCTCACACTTTGGAGCGGCTGCTGGGCGTCGAGGCGGCCGGCACCGGCGAGGGTACGCTCTGGAGCCTGGAGAGCACCTGGGGCTGGGCGCCCTGGGTCACGCTGCTGTTCGGCATTTTCGCTGTCTCTGGGTCGGACTGATCTACGCTCGCGAGAATCCCGGCCGCCGCGCGCCTCTATCGCATGTTCCTGGCACTGCTCCGCCTGGCCGTGATCGCACTGCTGGCCGTCATGATCGCCGAGTTGATGCTGTCGCTCAACCGCACCGGCCTGCCGACCGTGGTCGTCGTGGTCGACGACTCGGCCAGCATGGGCATCGCCGATCGCTACGAGGGCAAGGTCCGCGAAAAAATCGCTCGATCGATTGAAGCTGGCCGGTCTGGATGAACCGACGCGGCTCAACCTGGCCAAAAGCATTCTGCTGGGCGGCCAGCGCGATCTGCTGTCCACCATCAAAGGCAAGTACAAACTCAAGCTGTATTTCGTCTCCAGCGCGGCCCGGGCACAGTCGGGCTCGCTGGACGAACTGCGAACGGCGATCCGGCGGCCTCGAAGCCAGCGGCGAAACCAGCCGTTTGGGAGCCGGATTGCGACACGTGCTGGGCGATTTGCGCGGCACGCCGCCGGCGGCCATCCTGCTGTTGACCGACGGCATCAACACCGACGGCGAATCGTTGGCCGACGCCGCCCGCTACGCGCGCCGCAAGGGCGTGCCGCTGTTCACCGTGGGCCTGGGCAGCGAACAGCCGGTGCGCGACCTCGAACTGGCCGACTTGCTGGTCGACGAAGTCGTGTTCGTCGACGACGTCGTCAACTTCGAATGCAAACTCGAGCGCCACCGGGCTGGCCGGCCGCAATGTCGAGCGTCACGCTTCGCGAGCAGGGCAAGCCCGACGTGCTGGCCGCACACCAAAGTCACCGTCGGGGCCGACGGCGCGCCGCAGCGCGTGCGGCTGCCCTACCGGCCGACCCAGGTCGGCGAATTCGAATACGTGGTCGAGGTCGAGCATCTGGCGGACGAATCCCGAACCGACAACAACCGCGGCCAGCGGCTGGTCAGCGTGCGCAAGGAGCAGATCCGGGTGCTGCTTGGTCCAGGCCTATCCGAACTACGAGTTCCGCTATCTCAAGAACATGCTCGATCGCGACAACACGATCCAGCTCAAAACCGTGCTGCAAGACGCCGACCTGGAGTACGCCGAGCTCGATCACTCGGCGCTGCGCGTCTTTCCGGTGCGCCGCGAAGAGCTGTTCGAGTACGACGTGTTGATCTTCGGCGACGTGAATCCCGGCATTCCTGAGCGCCAGCGTGATGCAAAACATCAACGACTTCGTCGAGCAGAAGGGGGGCGGCGTCGCCTTTGTCGCCGGCCCGCTGTACACGCCGCTGGCCTTTCGCCACACCCCGCTGGCCGCTCTGTTTCCGGTCGATCTCGATACGGCGGTCAGCCCCAAGGCCACGCCCGGCAACGTCATCACCGAGGGTTTCCGCGTCGTGCCGACCGACCTGGGGCTGGCCAGCCCGCAAATGCAACTCGGCGACACGCTGGCCGAAACGCTGCGCATCTGGCAGCATTTGCCCGAGCTGTATTGGCTGCTCGAAACTCCCGCGCTCAAGCCGGCTGCCCGCGTGCTGGCCGAACATCCCACGCGGCTCGGCGCCGACGGCCGCAAGCTGCCGGTCTTTTCGCTGCAATATGTCGGCGCCGGCAAAGTGCTGTTCCATGCCACCGACGACACGTGGCGCTGGCGGTATCCGCGTGGGAGACGTGTTCTTCTCGCGCTATTGGGTCCAGACCATCCGCTACCTGAGCCGCTCGAAGCTGCTGGGCAAGGATCGCTCGGCCGAACTGGCCGCCGATCGCCGCCAGTATCGGCGCGGCGAAGCCGTGCGCATTCGGGCCCGGTTTACCGACGAACGACTGGCGCCGGCCGAGGACGACGGCGTGACGATCGTCGTCGAGCGCGAAGGGCACAAGAACGAGCAGGTCAAACTCGGCCGCAATGCCACCAGCCGGGGCGTGTTCGAAGGCATACTGCCCGGTGCCGCCGAGGGCAACTATCATCTGTGGATCGCCACGCCCACGCTCGAAGGCAAGGCCCCCAGCGCCGACTTCCTCGTCGTGCCGCCCCCCGGGCGAGTTCGAGCGGGTGCAGATGGATGCGGCCGAATTGACCCGGGCCGCCGAAGAGACGCGCGGGCGGTTTTATCGTGTCGCCGACACCGGGCGCATCGCGGCCGACCTGCCGCCGGGCCGGCAGGTGCCGATCGAGTCGCTGCCCCCCAAGGTGCTGTGGAACCAGTGGTGGCTGCTGAGCGCCTTTTTGGGCCTGTTGGTCGCGGAATGGGTTCTGCGTAAGCGCAAGGGAATGTTATAATTAGGACTACCGTGAGAATTCGGTCCGATCGACGAAAGCCGGCCCCTCGACCGGGTTGGCTCAGAGTGCGAGGGGGCCAGGCGTGCGCGGCGGACACGGTCGTCAAAAGGAAGGGCGATGCCGCATCCGATTGAACAACGGATCGTCGAAACGCGCCGCAAGGCCGCGCGGCTGTCGCTGATCTACGGCCTGAGCTGGGTCGCCGGTGCCCTGGTGGCCACGATCGGCATCCTGGGGCTGGGCGATTACTGGATTCGTTTCCACGATCCGGGAATTCGGGCCCTCTCCACGCTCGCGGTACTGCTTGTGCTGGGTTGGACCTCGTTTCGCTACTTGTATCCGGCCTTTGCCCGCCGTCTGCGCGACGTGGAGATCGCCCGCCGCATCGAACGCCGCTTCCCGGATCTTGAGGATCGGCTGTCCAGCGCGGTTGAATTTCTGCGGCAGGATGAAAGCGATCTCCATGCCGGCAGCGCGGCGCTGCGGCGGGCCGTGATCGTGGAAACCACGGCCGATATCGAGCGATTGAACATGGACGACGTGCTCGAGCGGCGACCGGCGCGACGGGCGTTGGCCGGCGCGGCCGGAGTGCTGGTCCTCGCGTTGGTGGCAGTCGCCTTCGATCCGCTCGCGGCGCAGCTGGCGGTGGCTCGTTTGATTCGGCCCTTCGGCGACGATGCCTGGCCGCGAAAGCACGACCTGGCGTTTATCAAGCCTCCCTCGCGCGTCGCGGCGGGGCAGACGTTCGAGGTCGAATTGCGCGACCGCAACGGTCCGCCGCCCGACGAGGTCCGGATTCACTATCGCTACGAAAACGACGGCCACCCGACCGAGGAAGTCGAGTCGATGCACTTGCTCGACGGCGTATTGGTGGCGCGCAAGGAAAACGTCGCTCGCCCCTTCAAGTATCGGGCCGAAGGGGGCGACGATCGCTCGATGGACTGGATCCCGCTGGAAGTGGTCGAGCCGCCGCAGGATCGATTCACTGCAAGCGACGCTCTATCCGCCGGCTTACACCGGCTGGCCCGTGGAACAAGTCGAAAACAACCTCAGCGCAATTCGTGGCACACGCGTGGCGCTGGTCGGCAGCACGACCAAGCGGCTCAAAGCCGCGGCGGTGCATGTCACGCTCGGGCAGCCGTTGCCGTGCCAGGTCTCGGCCGACGGCTTTGGCTTCGCATTGCCGGCCGACGCGGCCAGAGCCGTTTGTCATCGACCAATCCGGGACCTACTTGTTCGAGCTCGTTGATGCCGAAGGATTGGTCGGCGGCCAGGAAAGCCTGTACGAAATTCGGGCCGTGGCCGACCAGCCGCCGAGCGTGAACATCGAACAGCCCGGCGCCAATGTGTTCGTCACGCCGATGGCCGCGGTGCCGCTGCGCGTCGTGGCCAAAGACGATTTGGCGGTGCACGACGTGAGGCTCCACATCAGCCGCTCCGGCGCGGGCGAAACACCGGACAGCGTGCTCCCGCTGTTTGCCGGTCCGCCGCGAGCGGAACCCTCGGCCACCGGCCTGGTGGGCGGCGCGGGGGCGAGACGCGAACAGTCGATTACCTCTGGGAAATCGCAGCTTTGGATCTCAAGCCCGGCAATCAAGTCACTTTCTACGCTTCGGCCGTCGACTATCTGCCCCAAACTGGACGCAGCACCGATCGGCGGCTGACCATCATTACGCCGCAAGAGCTGGAAGATCGATTGGCACAGCGGCAGGGATTGATCCTCAGCGAGTTGCGCCGCGCCCTAAAGATGCAGCAGGAAACGCGCGGCCAAATTTCGTCGCTCGAAATCCAATTGCGCGAAGATCGGGCGACTGGGCAAACAGGACATCGATCATGCCCAGGGGGCCGAACTGAGCCAGCGGCAAGTGGCTCGCACGCTGACCAGCCCCATCGAAGGCGTTCCGGCGCAGATCAGCGGCTTGCTGTCCGATCTGGAAAACAACCGCGTCGACAATGCCGACGTGGCGCGGCGGATGCAAGCCATGCTGGCCGAAATCGAGCGGCTGGACACGGAGCACCTCGAACCGATCCAGCGCGAATTGACCTCCGCGATCAAAGGCGCCCAAGTCGACCTGGCCGATTCCGTCGAGCGGAATCAGGCCCGGCAGCCGCAGAATCCGGCGGTTGGCGCCTCGCTCGCCGATGTCGGTTCCCATCAGGACGAGGTGATTCAAACGCTTGAAACGATGCTCGAAAATCTTGCCCAGTGGGACAGTTATCGCCGCCTGGGTCGCGATGTGGCACAGATCGATCGCGAGCAAGAGGAGGTCCAGCGGGCAACCCGGCAAGCCGCCGGCAAGACGCTCGGCAAGGAACTGAAGGATCTCGAAACGCAACCGTTGGCCGATCTGAAAAAGCTCGCCGAGCCGCCAAGCCGACCTGGGCCGCCGGTTCGACAAGCTGCTGCAACAGATGGATGAAGCCCGCGGCCGGCTCGACGAAAGCGACCCGCTGGCCGGCGCCACGCTGGCCGACGCCTTGCACTTGACGCGACAGCAGGGCACGAGCGGTCAGATGCGATCGGCCGGCAACCAGGTGGAGCGCAATCAGCTGGGTCAGGCGGGCAGCGCGCAGGAACAAATCCGCAAGGATCTGGGCGAGATGCTCGACATTCTGGCGAATCGACGCGAGCAGGAGCTCGGCCGGCTGCTGAAGAAAATCCGCCAGGCCGAACAGGAACTCGCGGATCTGCGGGAGCAACATGCGGGGCTGCGCAAAAAACGGGCCCCAGCGGCCGGCGCGGAAGCCGGCGCGGCCCAGACCGAATCTCAACAGCGCCAGCTCGAACGACTCGCCCGCCAAGAGCGCCAATTGCAAGAGCAAATCGCGCGGCTGGGCCGCACCCTGGAGCGGTTGCAAGCCGAACGCGCCGGCCGCAGCGCCAGCACGGCGGCCGCGAAAGTCGGCCGGCAAGCGGCGGCCGGAGAAAAGGGAGACCAGGCCGGCGCCGACAAAGAATCGAATCTGGCCGATCTGGACCTGGAACAGGCCCAAGAGCAATTGGCCCAGAAGCGCAAGGAAGTCGAAGCCGATCTGGCCCGCGCCCAAATGGCTCGCCTCCAGGACGCTCTCAAAAGTCTGCACGAGCGCCAGCAGCAGGCCCTGACGGAGACCTCCCGCCTGGAAGCATTGCGCGGCCAGGATCGCGAATTCTCGCGGGCCCAAGCGTCCAGCCTCCACAGCCTGTCACGCGAGCAGCAGGCGCTCGAAGCTGAAACGCGCGCCCAGGCGGAAAAACTCGCAGGTGCCCAGGTATTTCACCTGGCGCTCACCGGCGCCGCTCGCGACATGGCCCGCGCACTGGGCCACCTGGACCGCGGCGACACCGGCGACGCCGCTCAACAGGCCCAGCAGGATGCTTTGACCCGTTTGTCCGCGCTCCTGGAAGCCATGAAACCCGCCAGTCCCGCCGGACCGCCCAAAAAGAGCGGTGGTGAAGGGGGCGAGGGCAAGCAGGGGGCCGGCACCGACGGCGTCAAGTTGCTTTCGGAATTGAAGCTCTTGAAGCTCATGCAGGAAGACCTCAACCGGCGTTTCGAGCGTCTCTCCGACATCGTCGACGATGCCGGACGAGCAGCGCGGCTAACCGAGCTCAGCCAGGAACAAGGGCGGCTGGCCGAGGCGGCATTTGCACTCTCCAAACCGCTGGAACAAAACCCCGAGGACGATCCCGACCAACTGCCCAAATTGCAGAAAGCAGCGCCCGCTGGGCCGGAGTCGCGGGACGGCTCGCAGCCACAAGTTGACAAGCTTTTACCCGACGAGGAAGCCGAATGAAGCCCGTCTTGCAACCAGCAATGTCAAAGGGTGCATGCGACCGGCGGACTCTTGTCGCCGCGCTGCTTTGCTTGCTGCTGGTGCCGATCGGCCTGCCGCAGATCGGCGCTGCGGCGGCCCAAAACGGCGCTCCGCAGTCCAAACCGGCGGCCAAGTCCGGCCCGCCGGCTGCGAAAGCCAGCTCGCTCGACGATGCCCTGTTGGAAGACCTCGACAACGAACTACTCGACGGCGTGAAGGATTTGCCCGCGAAAAAGAACCAGGCGGACGGGGACGACAAACCGTCGGGCGGTCTGCACGATTCCGACGATGCGGACACCGAGGGGCCGGGCGCCGAGAGCCCAGCGGCCCGGGGCCCGATGTCCGACGACGAAGAGCCGCTGATCCGCATCGGCCAGCAAATGCGGACGGTGGAAAAGCGGATCGAGCACGGGCGCGTCGGCCGAAAAAACCCAGCAGTTGCAGGACCAGATTCTCAATGACCTGGCCGAGCTGATTAAAAAAATCGAGCAGAACCAAAGCCAAACGAGTTCCAGTTCCAATTCGTCCAAGTCGCAATCGCAGACCGCCACTCGCGATTCGGTCAAGCAACCTAAGTCGGGGGCAGGCAAATCGAGCTCGCAGCCCAGCGACAAACCCGCCCGAGAAAGCACCGAGCGGCTGGGCAAAAACAACGCCCAGAAGCCCGACAACGACGCCATCAGGGGGCTGCTGAAAGACGCCTGGGGGCAGTTGCCGCCGCATGCCGCGAGCAGATGCTGCAGTCCCCCCCTGAGCAGTTCTTGCCGAAATACGAGATGCTAATTGAAAAATATTACAAGCGACTGGCTGAGGAGCAGAAGCAGAGACCATAATGCAAGAGCCTTCATCGAGCCTCGGGGGGCCTTCCAGTCGCGAAAGGACACGCATGTCGAACGGCACTCGCCGCGCATTTCTATTTCGCGGAATTTCCGCCTGGGCGGCCTGCGGCGCATGCACTCGAATCGCCCAAGCACAACCCGATCCCGAAAAATCGGCCGTCGATCTGATCACGCCGGCGGCCGCTCGGGCCATCGATCGCGGCCTGGCCCTGCTGGCTAGCCGGCAGGATGAAGAAGGGGCTTTCGGCTCCGGCGGCTATAGCCGCAACGTGGCCGTATGCGGTCTGGCCGGCATGGCTTTCATGGCCGCCGGTAGCACGCCCGGACGCGGACCCTATGGCCAGAATGTCGACCGCTCGGTGGATTTCATCCTGGCCAATACCCAAGAGAGCGGGTTCATCAACGTGAGCAGCGCCAGCAGCCACGGGCCCATGTACGGGCATGGCTTTGCCACGCTGTTTCTGGCCGAGTCGTACGGCATGACGATGCGCTCCGACATCCGCGAAAAGCTCACCAAGGCGGTCAACCTGATCGTCAACACGCAAAACAGCGAAGGCGGCTGGCGCTATCAACCGCAACGGCGCGACGCCGACATCTCGGTCACCATTTGTCAGATCATGGCCCTGCGGGCTGCGCGGAACGCCGGCCTGTATGTGCCAAGAGAAACCATCGATCGCTGCACCGAGTACGTCAAACGCAGCCAAAACGCCGACGGCGGATTCATGTACATGTTGCAGGGCGGGGGGCAAAGCGCCTTTCCGCGCTCGGCGGCGGGCGTGGTCGCACTGTACAGCGCCGGAATTTACGACAGTCCGGAAATCAAGAAGGGGCTCGAATACCTGATGCAGTTTTTGCCGCGCGGCAACGACTTCAAAGGAGAGCCATTACTTTTATGGCCACTACTACGCCGTGCAGGCCATGTGGCATGCCGGCGGCGAGCATTGGGCTCGCTGGTATCCGGCCATTCGCGATGCGCTGGTGGCCCGCCAGGCCGAGGATGGCACCTGGCTGGATTCCATCTGCGCCGAGTACGGCACCGCAATGGCGTGCGTCATTTTGCAAATGCCCAACAACTATCTCCCCATCTTTCAGCGCTGAGGGGTCTGCTGATTTTGATGAATAAGAAAAAGGGGATAGGGGGATGACGAGGGAAAGGATGAAGGCAGAAGGATGAAGGATGAAAAACGAGGAACGCGGAAATGACTGACTTTCGACCGCGCACCGCAAAATCGTTCCTCGGTTTTCATCCTTCATCCTTCTGCCTTCATCCTTCTGCCTTCATCCTTCTGCCTTCATCCTTCTGCCTTCATCCTTCATCCTTCTGCCTTCTGCCTTCATCCTTTCCGTCCATCCCCCGTATCTCCTGCCGCATCCCCTTATCCCCTCCTTAAAAGCTCTCTTACTCCCAAGTGGCCAGCGCCTGTGACTCGCTTTGTCCTCCATGCAGTGGCCGCAATGTTACTCTTCGCCACCACCGCGCCGGCGGCAACCGTCGGTCAGCTCATTCCGGTGGACGGCGAGCCGCTATGGGCGCGGTTGACGGGCGTGGGGCCCGATTGGACCCTGCACTTCGAGGCGTCGGGCGCACCCGCACTCTGCCGGCCGGCGATCTGGTGCGCTGGGGCGATTTTGTCGACAAGTCGCTGGGGGCGCAGGTGCTGCTGGCTGACGGCGGGCTAATCGTCGGGGACGTGCGCGAGATCGATCGCGAGAAGCTGTTGATCGACACCGATTTGCTCGGCCGGGTAAGGCTGCCCCTGGCGGCGGTGCCCGCCGTGCTGCCGCATCCCCCCAGCGACCGGCACCGCCGCGATCAACTCGTGCGCCGATTGCTAGCCGACGACGGCGAAACCGATCGTGTTCTGCTCGACAATGGGGACGAGTTGTCCGGCACGGTCGCCGCCCTGCACGACGACGTGCTTTCGCTGGAAACCGAAGCCGGCAAACTGGAAATCGAGCAGGCCCGCATCGCCGCTGTGATGTTCAACCCGGCGCTGCGACGCCAAATCAAAACCGATAGGCTGCGCATGTGGGTCGGCCTGCGTGACGGCAGCCGCTTGTTGGCCACGGCGCTCGAAACCGATGCCAACAAAGCCAAAATAACGCTCGCCGACGGTTCGAGACTGGAAGCCGACACCGACGCCGTTGTCGCCCTGCAGCCGCTGGACGGGAAGGCCGTCTATCTTTCGGATCTGAAGCCGGCCGGCTACAAACACATTCCGTTTCTACAGCTCTCCTGGCCCTACCAGGCGGACCGCAACGTAGCCGCCGACCTGCTTCGCGCGGGGGGCAAGCTGCTGCTCAAGGGACTGGGAATGCACAGCGCATCGCGGCTCACCTACAATCTCGACCGCAAGTATCGCCGGCTGGACGCCGAGCTGGCGATCGACGACTCCACGGCGGGATCCGGAAGCGTGCAATTTCGCGTCTTCATCGACGACGGCAATGGAGAGTGGCAGCCGAAATTCACCAGCGATATTGTCCGCGGCTCAGACCCGCCGGTGCGGATGTCCGTCGACTTGGTGGGAGCCAAACGGATCAGCCTGCTCGTCGACTTTGCCGACCGAGGCGACGAGCGCGACGACGCCGACTGGCTCGACGCGCGGCTAATCCAATAGGCTGTGCGGCGACGGGTCTCGTGGAAAGTCGCCGCGCCGGCAATCGTGCGACCGGCGCGGTTAGCGGCGTTTGCGGAATTTGCTCAACATGTTGGAAGCCGCTTCGACGCTGTTTTTGCTTTCCTGCGTCGGCGGCGTGGGCAACTTGCCAAACTTCTTCCCGCCGCCGCCGAAGAAACCTTTCTTTTCCGCTACCGGTGCCGGCTCCGCCGCATTGGTGACCGCTGCACCGGGAACCGGTGATGCTGCGGGCTCCGCTGCCGGCCCGGGAAGCGGGGCCGACGGCTTCGGCGCAGGCCCCGCCGGTTCTGCCGGCGCCGGTTTCGGGCCGGCCGCCACCGACTTGGGGGCAAGCACGGCCGACTTGGGGGCAAGCACGGCCGACTTGGGGGCTGGCACGGCCGACTTGGGGGCTGGCACGGCCTGCTGCGCCGCCGCGGGCGCCTTGGCCGCGGGCGGGTTTGCCGTCGACGATTTATCCGGTTCCGGCAGACCGAACTCGCGGGTGCTGCCGACGTCGATTTCGTCGGTATCGCCAACGCGCACCAGTTGCGTGTCTTGCGCCGATTGATGAACCGTCTGCGCCGGCTCACTGAGCCACTTTGTCACATCGGGATCTTCATCGACCGGGTTGGCGGCGGTGCGCGCAGCGGCTTCCTTGGCATCGTGGACCGGGGGCTTCTTTTTGCCGCCCAGCGATCCCTGCGACACTTGGACCACGAACTCCAGGGGTCCAACCCGCAATTCATCGCCGTGCTTCAGCTCGCATTCCCCAACGACGCGCTCACCGTTTACGCTGGTGCCGTTTTTGCTGCCAAAATCGCGAACCGCCAGATAGTCCTGCTCGATAATGATGACGCAATGGTGCCGGCTGATCAGATCGCTTCCCGCGCGGAAATGGCAATCTTCCGCGCGCCCGATCAGAAACATTTTGCCAGGTACCGATACTTCCTGACCGACGTTCTTTCCCTGGGTTACTCTGAGCTTAAGATCCATGATCGCGAAACGCTCCGCAGTGAGACCGAACCATAAAACTCGAACGAGTGCGACGGAATAGATTGTCTCATTGCGCACCAGAATCTTTGCCGAGTCGCGAAACTCTCGACAGAACAGATTTGCCTTTTAGGCCAACATCCGCTTTAGAAAAGATCGGACTGTCGGCACCCTCTCCGGGAGATCATTATCGCCGGACGGCACACCAAATACAATATTGAAAAAAATCCGCCTGCGGCCCAATGACGCAGCCAACCGGTGCGGTTTCCCAAACCGCTACGCCCCGACCAAGCAAAAAAATTAGAGCCACCAGCGCCGCTCGGCGGGCAACCAGCCACGAATCCAATCGCCGCCGATGCCCACGGTGCGCAGCTCCCCCAATGCCCTTGCGGAAACCCGCAATGGAAATCGGATGACCCGCTGACACGCCTCGAGTTGCCCGAAATCGCTGACTTGAACGATGTTACCGCTACGGCTTCCGCGCTGAGCGGGCGATCATGGCGCGGTCGATCGAGCGGAGGAATTCCGACGGCTGGCCTGCGGACAACCACACCCAGCAAAGGCCGCCGCGCGTACTGTCTAACGTCGCCGGGTCCAACGGTCGGCGCCATACTTCGCAACGACCAGCGCCTCGGCCCGGGCGGCAAGGTCCGCGGGGAGCGTGCTCGCACGCCATTGTAGATTCAGCTTCCGGCCGATCGCTTGCGACCAAGGGGCGATTAATTCGTCATGGCCGATAGAGCTTGCCAAAAGTTCCCCCAGCCCGGGCAATTCTGGAGCGGCCGGCGAGTGCGCCAGAATCAGGCTGCCGTGCTGCAACAGGGCTCCGCGCCGGCGGCGCTGAGCGCTTCCGCAGATTTTGCGCCGCCCAAAACGACATCCCCTGCCGTACGGCGCTGGAAGCAAAGAAAGGGCTGCTCCAGCCCACCTTGCTGACCCGACTGTTCGAATAGAATCGCTTCGATTCCAAAACCCGCCAAGGTTTCGATGAGTGCCTGGTGAACGGCCGTGTAAAGCCAGGTGGAGTCGTCTCCCAGCGCCTCTTCGCCCGGCACGATCAGGCTGTAGGTCAATTCGCGGTCGTGCAGGATCGCGCCGCCGCCACTCGAGCGGCGGACCGCCGCCGAATCCTGGCTCGGCGCATGCTGCGCAGCGCTGTTGGTACGGTTGGAAATACCCAAGCGACAGCGTCGGCTCCGACCAGCGATAAAAACGCAGCGTGCAAGCACCCTGTTCGGCGCCCCAATCCAAGAGCACCTCATCGACGGCCATGTTCCAGACGCCGGCGGCCGGCGGATCGACCTGCAGCCGGCAAGCTCGCGCAGCGGCGCCTGGCGGGGCTGGAATGTTTTGACGGTTCATCGAGACTCATGCCTGGGCCACGGCCCACTTCCGACGGCGCTGTTCGGCGCGTGTCAACCCGCGGCCGGTGGAGCCGGTTTGACCGGCGCGGACATCACGGGTTGCCGCGCCGCTTTGACCTCGTCGGGGCGGCTGATGGGGGTCGAGTGCGGCGCCTCGTGCACCAGATCGCCGCTCTCTTCGGTAATACGAAACAAGGCTTGCGCGAATGCGTCGAGCGTCTCCTTGCTCTCGGTTTCGGTGGGCTCGATCATCAGCGCCTCTTTGACGATCGGCGGAAAGTACACCGTCGGTGCGTGAAAACCATAGTCCAGCAGCCGCTTGGCAATATCCATCGCGGAAATTCCGCGGTCGGCCTTGAGCTGCGCGCCGCTGGCCACGAACTCGTGCATGCAGCGGTCTCCCTGCGGCACTGGAAGAATGTGTTTGACCCGGCTCAGCAAATAGTTGGCGTTGAGCACCGCGTTCTCGCTGACCCGCTTCAAGCCTTCCGGCCCGTGCGTGCGGAGATAGCAGTAAGCCGCGCACCAGCACCCCGACATTGCCGAAAAAACTTCGCAGCCGGCCGATCGACTTGGTGCGGCTGTAGTCGAGTTGGTAAGCGTCCCCAACCCGGGCCACCGTGGGCGAGGGCAGAAAGGCATCCAGCGCGGCCGGTTACGGCGATCGGTCCTGCCCCGGGTCCGCCACCGCCGTGCGGGCCGCTGAACGTCTTATGCGGATTGAAGTGCATCATGTCCGCGCCGAAATCTCCCGGCCGGGCAATGCCCAAAATGGCATTCATGTTGGCCCCGTCCAAATACACCAATCCGCCGGCCGCATGCACGCGCTCGGCGATATCGGCAATGTGACGGTCGAACATGCCCAGCGTATTGGGATTGGTAATCATGAACACGGCCGTCCGGCTGTCGAGCTTACGCTCCAGGTCGTCCAGGTCGACAAAGCCCGTGGGCGTGCTCTTGATCGACGTGAACTCGAATCCGGCCAGGGCCGCACTGGCCGGGTTGGTGCCGTGGGCACTGTCGGGAGCCAGCACCTGCGTGCGCGGTTGGCCGCGATCGCGAAAGTAGGCCGCGGCCACCAGCAATGCGGTCATTTCGCCCTGGGCGCCGGCCGCCGGTTGCAACGAAACGGCCGGCAAGCCCGCGATCTCGGCCAGCATCTGCTGCAATTCAAACAACAACTCCAACATGCCCTGCAGTGTCGACTCGCTCTGATAGGGATGCAGATTGGCCAGGCCCGGCAGGTTCGCCAACCGCTCGTTCCGCTTGGGGTTGTACTTCATCGTACAAGACCCGAGCGGATAAAAGTGCGTGTCGACCGACATGTTCTGCGTCGACAGGTTGGTAAAGTGGCGGATGATCTCCGGCTCGGCCAGTTCCGGCAGGGCAGGGGGCGCGCGGCTAAAGCCGATGCCGGGAGCAGCTCGTCGATCGCCACAGCCGGCACGTCGGGCGCCGGAAACCGCGCCGCACGTCGACCGGGCCTGGATAATTCGAACAGCAATTGAGTCGAACGGGTATTTCGCATCGATTCGAGAATCTCAAAAGACTAAAAGGCGGACAGGCGCGGCAACACTCCTCTTCGCAGTCGCAGTCTCGCGCCCTCAGGGCATCGCCAGCGCGGCGGACAGCGAGTCGATTTCGCCGCGCGAACGCTTCTCCGTAACGGTGATCAACAGCGAGTCGGCCAGCTCGGGATACCAGCGGCCAAGCGGCACGCCCGCAAAGTAACCCGCGTCGAGCGCCTTCGCCAGCCGCTCGTCGACCCGGCCGTCCGCCGCGCGCACGACAAACTCCTTGAAGAACGGCTGCGTCGAACCGCGGGCGCAGCGCGGCCCGCTCGGCCAATTGGCGGGCCGCGTAGTGTGACTTCTGCAGGCACAGCTCGGCAACCTCGCGCAGGCCCTGCGGACCGAGCGCCGCCAGGTACACCGTTGCCCGCAGCGCCAGCAGGCCTTGGTTGGTGCAGATGTTGCTCGTGGCCTTCTCGCGGCGGATGTGCTGCTCGCGGGTTTGCAACGTCAGCACCCAACAGCGACGGCCGCGGCGGTCGACCGTTTGACCGGCGATTCGACCCGGCATGCGGCGCACGAACTGTTCGCGGCAGGCCAGAATGCCCAAGTACGGCCCGCCGAACGCCATCGGGCTGCCCAACGATTGTCCCTCGGCCACCACGATATCGGCCCCGCAATCGCCCGGCCGCTTCAGCAGCCCCAAGCTGATCGGGTCGACGGCCACAACCGACAGCGCTCCCACGGCATGCGCCGCCGCGCTCAATCGCTCGACGTCTTCGAGCGCGCCGAAAAAATTCGGATGCTGGATGAGCACGCAGGCCGTGTCGGAATCGATCGCGGCAGCCAGATCGCCGGGCCGTAGCGTGCCCTCGGGCGTGTCGACGGTCGCCAGTTCCAGGTCCAAGTCGGACAGGTACGTGGCGAGCACTTGCCGATACTCGGGATGTACGCTGCGGGCCGCCACGATCCGCTTGCGGCCCGTGGCGTGCGCGGCCATCAACACCGCCTCGGCCGCGGCGCTGGCGCCGTCGTACAGACTGGCGTTCGACACATCCATGCCGGTTAGCCGCGTGATGAACGTTTGGTACTCGAAGAACACCTGCAAGTTGCCCTGGCTGGCCTCGGGCTGGTACGGCGTATACGACGTGTAGAACTCGCCGCGCGAGGCGATCGTGTCGACCACCGCCGGAATGAAATGATCGTAACTGCCGCCCCCCAAGAAACAGACCTTCTGGTCGGTCGATTGATTCCGGGCCGCCAGCGCCGTGAGCCGCGAGGTCAGTTCCATCTCGGACAGGGCCGGCGGAATATCGAGCGCACGCCCCAGTCGCAACTCGGGTGGAATGGCACTGAACAGCTCGTCGAGCGAGCTGGCGCCGATCGCTTCGAGCATTGCCCGCTGGTCTTCGAGGGTGTTGGCGATATAGGGCATGAGAATCCTGCTTCGCGGCGGGCCCACCGGCCGCCGCCCGCTGGGCTTAACCGGGATGGCAATATGGTTATTCGTTCGCGGGAAATCGAACTCCGGTTTAGTGTCCTTCTTCGGCGCATTGTTTCTGATAGGCCGCATAGTCGAGCAACTGCTCCAGCCCGGCGTCGCCGGCGAGGCGAATTTTGACGAGCCAACCTTTTCCGTAGGGGTCGTCGTGCAGGACGGCCAGATTCTTGTCGAGCGGTTGTCCGGTGCCGGGATCCTTCATCGTCAACAGCACGTTGGTCTCGATGACCTCGCCGTTCACCGGACTGTACAGGTCGCTGACTGCTTTGACCGATTCGATCTCGCCCAACACTTCGCCGTGCTTGAGCTGGCGGCCAACTTTCGGCAGTTCGATGTAAACCAGATCGGTCAGAGCTTCCACGGCAAAGGCCGAAATGCCCACCGTGGCCACCTGCTCGCCCCCTTGGCGATCCAGGTAGATCCATTCGTGCGTCTTGGCGTACAGCAGCTTGTCGGGCGTCACAGGTTTCTCCCTCGGGATGAACGACGATAAAACGGCAACGCAACGACGCGTGCCGGCTCCAGGCGGCCGCGAATGTCGATGGCCACGAGCGTGCCGCTGGCCGACTGCTCCGGCCGGCTATAACCCATGGCGATGGATTTTTCGAGCGTGGGCGAAAAGGTGCCGCTGGTCACGTGCCCTACGGTCTGGCCGCCGGCCAACACAGCAAAACCTTCGCGCGGCACGCGGCGGCCATCGAGCTCCCAGCCCACGCGCACCGGCCTGCCCTGTTGCTGTTTTCGCTTTGCCGACGCATCGCGGCCCGGAAAAGTTCGGCCGGCAAGATCGACCGCGAAACCGAGCCCCGCCTGATACGGGTCGATTTCCTCCGACAGTTCATGACCGTAGAGCGGCATGGCCGCTTCGAGCCGTAGCGTGTCGCGGGCACCCAAGCCGGCGGGCAGGGCGCCAGCGGCCGGCCCGCTGCGAGAATCGCTCCAGATTTCGGCGGCCAGGCCGGCATCGACGATCAACTCCCAGCCGTCCTCGCCCGTGTAGCCGGTGCGGCTGACCAGTGACCGGAACGGCGATTGCCGGCCAGCGCGATCTCGCGGACGTGGTAGTATTTGAGCGATTGGTGCGCGTCGCCGAGTAGCGGCACAAGCAAGTCGACCGCCCGCGGGCCTTGCACGGCGATCATGGCCGAGGCCGTCGTGTCGTCGCGAAACTCGCACGCGTCTCCGACCCCTGCCGCCCGAGCCAGTCCACGATCTTGCTTCGATTGCTGGCATTGACGACCACCAGTCCATGCCGGCGGTCGAATTGAGCGTCTCGATTCGATAGACGAGCACGTCGTCGAGAATGCCGCCAGCCTCGTTCGTCACCAGGGCGTAGCGAACCTGCCCGGGCCGCATGTCGGTCACCCGGCGGGTGACGATGCGATCCAAGAATGCTTCGGCGCCCGGGCCCACCAGCGACAGCCGGCCCATGTGCGAAATGTCGAACACTCCGGCGGTCGTGCGCGTGGCCAGATGTTCGGCCACGATGGACGTGTACTGGACCGGCATCTCCCAGCCGGCAAAGTCCACCAACCGGCCGCCGTGCGCAGGCGTGCCAGTCGTAGAGCGGCGTGTGTGCTAGAAGTGTTGTCATCCGAGAAGCCCGCGCAATGCCAACTACTGCCCGGCGGCCGCCTGCCATTTTGAGCGGCGCGGGATGGAAATAACCGACCTTCGCCCCTTGGGGACACCGGGTCCCGACGGCATTCGAAAGTCACAAGATGCCAAACCATTGCCTTGTGAGGGCAGTGGTATTGTATCGGTCTGGGGCCGCAAGGGGAGGGGGGGCGACGTCACCAGTTTTTGCCGGGCGATTGATTTACCCTGGGGAGCGGTTTACCGTGGCGGAATGGAAGGGGGGGAATTGAACCACAGTCACAAAGGCACAGAGCGGAGAGTGAGACAGTACGAACTCGGGACTGCGAACGCGGAAATCGAAAGCGAACTTCGCGGGGGCTGGAACGAGCAGCTCGATAATTATTTTCGCGCTTTTCGTAGCCGCTCTCTTCATCTGCTTCATTGGTCCACTGAAAATTTTCCATGCCGAAACCCCTGACCCCCAGCTTGATGATCCTGCTGCTGCTCGCACTGGGCATTTGCGCACCGGCCCGATCGAAAGATCGGCCCCAACTGCCGGAAATCAAGCAGCCCATAATGTTCGACACGCCCGAGGCGGACGCCGTTATGGCTGCGCTGCAAATCTTTCCGGCCGACGATGCGTGGAATGCCGACGTTTCGCGCTGGCCGCTGGCTTCCGATTCGGACCAGATCATCGGCTCGATCGGCAAAGAAAAGCCGCTGCGCTGCAACCCCGACATGGCATTCGTAATCGTGCCGCGGGGGCAGAAAAGCCATCGACGTCAAGCTCAGCGAGTACCGCGACGAATCGGATCCGGGCCCCTACCCGGTGCCCGACAACATGCCGATCGAGGGCTGGCCGGCCAATTACAAGCACGATCCCAAGACGGCGAGTCTGACACTCGACGACGTGCAGCGCGACAAGCTCAACCAGGGGGGCGATCGGCACGCGATCGTGGTTGACCCTGCGAATCACCTGCTGTACGAATTTTATGCGGCCAGGAAAGTCGGCTCAGACTGGGAAGCCAAGCAGGCCTCGATTTTCGATCTGGCGACCAACACGCCGCGGCCCGACGGCTGGACATCGACCGACGCCGCCGGTTTGCCGATCCTGCCGTCGATCGTCCGCTACGACGAACTCGAACGCGGTGTGGTAAGACATGCCCTGCGCGTCACGGTCAAGAACACGCGCCGCGCCTACGTCGCTCCGGCCAGGCATTTCGCCAGCAGCCAGACCGACCCCAATTTGCCTCGCATGGGCGAGCGGATCCGATTGAAACAGGACTACGACATCTCGCGTTTTTCTGCTCCGGTGCAGGCGATTCTCAAGGCCCTGAAGAAGTACGGCATGCTGGTGGCCGACAACGGCATCGACTGGGCGATCTCGATCGCGCCCGACGAGCGCATTGGCGAGCTGCACGAGGAGTTGCGGCGAGTCAAGGGCTCTGCATTCGAGGTGGTGCGGAAACCGTAGCGAAGGATCGCAGCGTGACCGCCACCAGCATGACTGCTGCCGCAATTGCAAACCACGCTCACGCCCGCGGATTAAAAGAAGCGCGCCAATCGCTGAATTCTACCGAACACCGAATTGCGAAACGGCGTATGCGGTTACGGCAATACATCCAGAGCCGCGTCAAGAATTTGCACGTCGCTGTAACGGGCGAAATCCTTCCCGTTAAATGTAAGCAGGTGCGAAAGCCCGTGACGTTTCATCGCGGCGACGAGGCGTGCATCGTGGCTGGACTTCCCGTGTACCGAATAGGCCACAACAACTCTCTCCCACGGTTCGAGAATGCCGCGTTCATTGCGCAGCGGCGGAAAGAGTCGCTTGATCTACTGCATTCGATCTTCCGCTACGGCGGTGGAGAACGCTAAACCGTTTTGTTCCACGCCGCGGGTGGCGACTGCCCAGAACTCGTAGAGGCATTGAGGCACGATCCGCAATTCGTGGCCATGTTCCAACAGCGATTCGACGGCCCTTGACGCGGAGCCGAACATCGGGTGTCGTGGCTGGCAGAGACGGCCGAGAACGTTCGTATCGACCAGGATCCTCATTCACCGCGGCCGTCGTAAATACAGCCGCGGCTAAAGTCAGCGGCAACGTTGCCGTCGGGCGACGTGGCCAAGAATTCGCGAAATGCCTGCTTCCACATGTCGCGAGGCAGCAGGGGCGAAACCTCATCGGCGGCCAGTTTTTCCCGCAGAGCCTCAAGCGCCAGCGACTCCAGATCCTTGCCCGTGGCACGGGCTTGTTCCATGAGTTTAGCCTCGGTTTCCGGCGGTAAGTGAAGAAGAAGATTCATGTCATGATTTTACCACAACTGTGGAGCCCGGGACAAGAAAAGGGGCGTTGTGAGGGGGACTTACAACCGAAAGCATCCACCATTAGGCTGATTGGTCGGGTTGCGCTACAACTGCGCAGTCGGCAGCAAAGCCTCACCCCCGCTTCGGCCGCCGGCCCTTCTTTTTGCCGTCCGAGTCTGACTTGCCCACAATTGGGGTACTCTTTCGGCCGGCGCTTTTGGATGAGGCTCGCACCGCGGCCGCGGCCGTCTTGAAGGGTTTTTTCGGAGCGGCCTCGCCGCGGCCCACGATGCGGAAGTCGAGCTCGCGGCGGTCGACGTCCACGCGGGCCACCGTCACGCGCACCGGATCGCCCAGCCGAAAACTGTTGCCCGATCGATTGCCGGCCAGCGTGTGCGACGCCCGATCGTAGCGGTAGTAATCGTCTTGCAGCGACGAGACATGCACCAGCCCCTCGGCCGGCAACTGCGTGCCTTGCACGAACAGGCCGAACTCCTCGACGCCGGTCACCACGCCGACCAGCTCTTCGCCGATCCGGGTGCTCAGATAATTCAGCAGCTTGACTTTGGTCAGCTCGCGCTCGGCCGCTTCGGCCCGGCGCTCGCGATCGCTGCAATGCTCGCCCAGGATCGCCAGCTCGCCGAAATCGTTGTGCGGCTTCTTGCGGGCCAGCACCGCGTCGAGCAACCGATGGATCGTCAGGTCCGGATAGCGGCGGATCGGCGATGTGAAATGGGCGTAATGCTCGCTGGCCAGCGCATAGTGGCCTTCCTGCTCCGGACTGTAAATCGGCGCGCTGCAAACTCCGCAGCACGGCATAGTTGACGGCATGTTCGGCCGGCTGGCCGGCCACGGCATGGAGCAGGCGCTGCAGCTCGAACCGGCTCTCCAGGCTTTCCACCTGAAGGCCCACGCTGCCGACGAACTCGGTCAAGGCTTTGAGCTTGCGCGGGCTGGGCGCCTGGTGCACGCGGCGCAGGAAGTGCAAATCGTTCTTGGTCAGCAGTTCGGCCACGGCCTCGTTGGCCGCGATCATGAACTCTTCGATAATCTGGTGGCTGACCGTGTTCTCCACCAGATGGGCGCCGCACACCTGGCCGGTCTTGTCCAGGTCGACCTTCACTTCGCGCATCGTCAGCTCCAGCGCCCGCGCCAGCCGCCGCCTGCGCAGCAGCATCGCCAACGTGTGCATCCGGCCGACCAGCGCATGCACCTCGGGCGTGAGCTTGCTCGCCAGGAGTCGGGATCGGCCAGGTACTGGTCGATTTCCTCGTAGGCAAACCGCCGCCGGCTCTTGATCGCCGCGGTGGCCGCCTCGACGCCGACCGGAATCCCTTCCGGCGAAAACTCGATGAACACGGTTTTGGTGTAGCGCACCCGGTCGGGCTGAAGGCTGGCCAGGCCGTTGGAGATCAACTCGGGCAGCATCGGCAGCACCCGGTCGGGCAAATAGACGCTCGTGCCGCGCTGCATCGCCTCGCGATCGAGCGCCGTGCGCGGCCGCACGAAGTGCGAGACGTCGGCAATGTGCACGCCCAATCGCAGGTGGCCCCGATCGATCTCGACCAGGCTGATCGCATCGTCGAAGTCGCGGGCGTCGACCGGATCGATCGTGATGATGACTTCGCCGGTCAGATCGGTGCGGCCGGGTGGAATGGTCTCGTCGAAGCGCTCGGCTTCCAGCCGGGCTTCTTCCAGCGCGTCGGCGGCAAACTCCTCGGGCAGCCCGAATTCGCGAATGATCGAGATCGTGTCCACCCCAGGCGAGCCGCGGGAGCCGAGCACTTCGGTGATCACGCCTTCGCCGTCCTGGTTGTGGGACGGGAAGCGGATCATTTCGATCACGACTTTGTCGTCGGGCTGGGCGTTCTTGGCGCCCGGGTCGCCGACCATGATCGGCCGGCTGAATGGCCGCCCGTCGACCTGCACCAGCGCGGCGCCGGCCGACTCGAAGTAGGTGCCGACAAACTGGTGCGTTTGCCGCTCGATGATCTCGATGATCTCGCCTTCGGGATTCGGGCGGTGCGTGTCACGCTTGGCCTTGAGCCGCAAGAGCACGGTATCGCCGCTCGAAGCATCGCCGGCGTCCTTGGCGGCAATGTAGATGTCGTGCCGCCGGTCGGCGCCCGGCGCACTGCCGGCCGGCCGCACGAAGCCATAGCCGGAATCGGTGCGGCGGAAGATGCCGGTGACGCGGTAATTGTCCCCCTGGGGCTTGGCGCCGGGCCCGCCGCCGACGAGCACCATGTGGCTGGCGCCGTAGCGCAGCAGGCCCCGTTTGACCAGCCGCTTGACGACTCGCTTCAATTCGCGGGTTTGCTCCTCGTCGAGCGCCAGTTTTTTGGCGATGCCGCGCGGCTTGACCGGCTTGTAGTGCGGGTCTTTGACGACCGCCAAGACGGCCTGCTCCAGATCGGGCTGGGTCATGTCAGTCGCCGTTTTCGCTGGGGGTCCAGCGAGCCAGCGGGGCTTCGCCCTTATACAGCTTGCGGCCCAAGTTCTGGTGGAAGTTGGTCCAACTGCTGCCGACGTTCGGGTCGTCGCTCATCAACTGCTGGAAACTGTGCAGCTTGGCGTCGAGATTGTCCAGGTGGTGCAAGGCCACCGCTTCGAGCGTCATGGGCAGCTTGGGGCTGCCGAATTCGTACTGGCCATGATGGCTGACGATCATGTGCTTGAGCCGCAGCGCCAGCTCGGCCGGGAACGATTCGCCCGACAGGCGTTCGGCCTCCACCAGTTTGCGCTCCAGGATGCTGACCGCCATCACCAGGTGGCCGATCAACTGGCCTTCGTCGGTATAGGCGAACTCGCGTTCGTAGGCCAGCTCGTCGATCTTGCCCATGTCGTGCAGAAAGGCCCCCATGACCAGCAAATCCGTGTTGACGGCCGGATAAAGCCCGTCGAGCCGCCGCGAGACGTCCATCAGTCCGACGACGTGCTCCAGCAGCCCGCCCAAGTAGGCGTGATGGTTCTTCACTCCGGCCGGCGCCCGGCAGAACTTGCCCATGAAATCTTCGTCCACCAGGAAGCATTCGCCCAGGGTGCGCAGATGCGGATCGGCCAGGTGCCGCAGGTGATTGGTCATCCGGCCGACGAGTTGGTCGATGGCTTGCGTGTCGAGATTCAAAAAATCGTCGGCGTTGATCTCGCTGGGCTGGGCCCGGCAGATCGAGGTCGCGATCAGTTGAATGGTGCCCTGAAAAAGCTGCGTCGAGCCTTCCACCCGGACGTAGTCGCCGTTCTCGAATGCCCGATAGTCCTGTTCGCTGGCGTTCCACATCCGGGCGCTGATCGAGCCGCTGCGGTCGGACAGGTCGGTTTGCAGGTAGAGGTTGCCGTTGCGGTTGGGGCGCAGCTGCTTTTCGGAAGCCAAAAAAACCTGATCGATCGGTTCCTGGTGAGCCAGTTGGCTGACGAAACGGCGGCTCATGGGTCGACTTTCTGCGCGTTTGGATGCGTAAATCTCTATCCCTGGAATGTTGATTCTAGGGCAACGTCTCCGCGACCGATAGTGACAGGGCGAGCACGGCGGCGGCGGGCCGTTTGCCGCCCGTTTCGCGTTTCACACCTGGTGCATGGCAGGGGCGCGGGCGTGTCCTAAATCTGTGTTGCCGGGTGGCGAAAACTACGGGGCCGGCGAAGCTCGGCGCTCTCTGAGTGCTCGAATCAGGTTGTGGGCATCCGCATTGACGTTTTCTTTCTCAATTGCCTCCAGCAGTCTTCCGGCCTGCACGGCGTAATCCATGTCGGCCTCCAG
This sequence comes from uncultured Planctomycetaceae bacterium, assembly GCA_963793635.1. Taxonomy (GTDB): domain Bacteria; phylum Planctomycetota; class Planctomycetia; order Pirellulales; family PALSA-1355; genus CAWCAX01. The sequence goes on along the minus strand of CAWCAX010000002.1, from coordinate 171,627 downwards.
CCAGTCCCGGGATCATACCCGTGAAGCAGCAAATGGCCCCAGAGCCGATCAGAGCCCGCTACTTCAAAGGGGACGCCGCATCCAACGAGGAGCGGCGTGGTGCGCAATGCGCCAACCCGGGCCCGCGGGGTAATCCTTGGCTTGTCTCCGGAAACTCATGCCCCCATCGTACCGCGCATGAGAAACCCCGCCGAGAGGGGCCGCGGAGTCAATTCCCGGCAGCACAGGTGTTCTCTGCCACGGCTCTGTGGGTCGTCACAACCGCAGCTTCGCAAGCTCGCAGCAGTTCGTCGTCGACAGGGAGCCCGGAGCCAACGATGCCCGCACCCCCGTTGCCGGTCTGCCGACCGTTCCCCTAGAATGCGGTGCTTTTATTGTTGCCGGCTTTTCCACCTGTCAATCGAGCGGAAGGATCCACGCCGTGCGTTGGAGTCAGACGCTCATCCCGACGATGAAGGAAACGCCCGAAGGGGCCGAAATCCCCAGCCACGTGCTGATGGTCCGGGCCGGGCTGATCAGCCAACTGATGGCCGGCGCGTACAGCTATCTGCCGCTCGGCCTGCGGGCGCTGCAAGAAGGCCGAGGCGATCGTGCGCGAGGAAATGGAACGCGCCGGGGCCGTCGAACTGCTGATGCCGGCGCTGACGCCGATCGCGCTCTGGCAGCGCACCGGCCGCGTCGAGTCGTTCGGCAACGTGCTGATCAAGTTCGAGGTCCGCCGGCAGAACAAGCAGGTGCCGATGGCGCTGGGGCCGACGCACGAAGAAGTGGTCACCGACCTGGTCGCCCGCTACGTCTCCAGCTATCGGCAACTGCCGATCACGCTGTATCAGATTCAGACCAAGTTCCGCAACGAAGAGCGGCCGCGGTTCGGCGTGCTGCGGACCAGCGAGTTCTGATGAAGGACGCCTACAGCTTCGACACCTCGGTCGAAGGGCTGAACGCACAGCTACGACAAGATGTACGCCGCCTATTGCCGGATCTTCGACCGCGCGCGGGCTCGACTATCTGGCCGTCGAGGCCGAGAGCGGGCCGATCGGCGGCGACGCCAGCCACGAGTTCATGGTCCTGGCCGAAAACGGCGAAGATCGCATCGTCCGCTGCCCCAAGTGCGGCTATGCCGCCAACCTGGAGCGGGCCGAAACCGGCGCCAGCCGGTGCCAGACGCCGCCGCCAGTCGACGCCGCGAGCCTCAAACCGCTGACCAAGCTCGACACGCCCCAGGTCGGCAGCATCGAGCAGGTGAGCAAGCTGCTCAAGTGCAAGCCGCACCAGATGATCAAGACGCTGATCTACCTGGCCGACGAACAGCCGGTGGCCGTCCTGGTCCGCGGCGACCACGAAGCCAACGAAGGCAAGATCCGCCGCGCGCTGAGGGTCAGCCAAGCTCGAACTGGCCCCGCCCGAGGTCATCAGCAGGTCACCAAGGCGCCGGTCGGTTTTGCCGGGCCGGTCGGTCTGTCGATTCCCGTCTGGGCCGACTACGACGTGGCCGCGCATGCGCAACGCCATCACCGGCGCCAACGAGGCCGACAAGCATTACGTCGGCGTGAACCTGGGCCGCGACTACCAGATCGCCGAGAACCGCTTTGCCGATCTGCGCAATGCCGGCGCGGGCGATCCCTGTCCGCGCTGCGGAACGGCACGCTGGAGCTGCAAGCAGGCGATCGAGGTCGGCCACGTGTTCAAGCTGGGCACGAAGTATTCCGAAGCGCTGGAGGCCAAGTTTCTCGACGCCCACGAGCAGCAGCACACCATCATCATGGGCTGCTACGGCATCGGCGTGAATCGCATCATCGCCGCGCTGGTCGAGACCAGCCACGACGAAAACGGCATCATCTGGCCGATGTCGCTGGCGCCGTACGAAGTGATCCTGATCGCCGCTGAACGTCAAAGAGGCCGAAGTGATGCAGGCGGCCGAGCAGCTCTACGACGAACTTGCAGGCGGCCGGCATCGACGTGCTGCTCGACGATCGCGACCAGCGGCCGGGCGTCAAATTCAAGGACGCCGACCTGATCGGCATTCCGCTGCGCGTGGTGATCGGCGGGCGCAGCCTGACAGAAGGCCAACTGGAGATGAAATGGCGCACCAAGGCCGAGGCCGAAGCGATTCCGCTGGCAGGCGCGACGCTCAAGATCGCCGCCCTGATCCAAGAGCAAAAACTCCTGGCCCGAGCCACCGCCCAGCCGGAAACGAAATGACCCATCTGCCCCACGAGCGGCGAACACGCTCTTGGTAGACCCAGTCAAAACAATCCATCCTTCACTTTCGTTTCTTAATCTCTCCTCCGTATCTCCGTGCCTTTGTGTCTCTGTGGTTTCATTCCCCGCTTCCTCGTTCTTTGCAACTTTGCGTCTTTGCGGTTCCCCGTCCCCGTCCCCGTCTTTCCCTAAAAAGCTGAGTTCATGGGCGACTTGCGCTACGTCGAACCGGTGCTGCTGATCACGGCCGCGTTCAGCCGGTACGATGCAGCGCTGGATTGGGCGCGCCAGCGACTCACGCAGAACTGGGGGCCGATTGCGCTGGAGAGCCCGCAGTTCGACTTTGCCGAGACCGATTATTACCTGCCCACGATGGGCGGCCCGATCCGAATCGGCTTTTGGGCCTTTGAGCGGCTGATCGATCCGGGCGAACTGCCCGAAATCAAGCTGCAAGCGAACGCCTGGGAGGCGGAGTATACTGGACTTGAGCGGCACGCGGAGCCGCGTCCGTTGAACCTGGATCCCGGCTACGTGACCAGCGCCAAACTGGTCCTGGCCTCGACCAAGGATCATGCCCATCGCATTTATCTGAGCCGCGGCATCTTCGCGGAGGTGACCTTGTACTACAAAGATCGCCACTGGCAGCATCGCGAGTTCACGTTTCCCAACTATCGCCGGGCGGATTACCAGGCGTTCTTTTCCGAGTGCCGCGAATATCTTCGTGCCGCCTTGCGACAAAAGGACCGGCCCCGATGATCTGGCTTGTCATCGGAGCGGTCGCCCCCAGCTTTCTCATCGCGCTGGCCGCCGGGTTTATGGTGCGCCGGCTGGCCCCGCACATCGGACTGGTCGATCTGCCTGGCGGGCGAAAAGTCCACGGCAGCGTCACGCCGCTGGGCGGCGGGCTGGCCATTTGGCTGGGCGTGGTCGGCGCGTTCGCGCTTGGGGCAGGTGACCCTCAACCGCTGGACGCCCGAGCCGGCAACATCCGCCGCCGGTTCGGCCAAAATGCCGCAGGGCCCGGTGGAACTGGCGTTGAGCGAACTGGACAGCCTGGCCGGTCCGCACGTCGCGGGTTTGCGCTCCCGCTCCGGCGACCTGTGGGCTCTGTTGGCCGCAGCCACCACCCTGATGCTCTTGGGCCTGGTCGACGATTGGCGCGGGCTCGATTGGCGGCTGCGTCTGGCGGTGCAGGCCGGGGTGGCGGGTTGGCTGGTTTTCGACAAAGGTTGGCGATTGACGCTGTTTATGGACGCGCCGCTGTTGACCGGATTGTTGAGCGTGGTTTGGATCGTGGGGCTGGTGAATTCCTTCAACATGCTCGACAACATGGACGGCCTGTCGGCCGGCGTGGCCACGATCGCGGCCGTGCTGTTGGCGGCGGTGCTGCTTTTGGCGCCGAATCCGATCACCCACGGGCCGCAACTCTTCGTGGCCGGTTTTTTATTGGTTCTGGCCGGCGCACTGGGAGGCTTTTTGTGGCATAACCGGCCTCCCGCGCGGCTTTTCATGGGAGACGCCGGTAGCTATTTCGTCGGCTTTTGCCTGGGCATCGCCACGCTGCTGGCCACGTTTGCCGGCGGCAGCCTGCCGCGGCATGCGATCCTGGCTCCTTTATGCGTGCTGGCCGTGCCGCTCTATGATACGGTGTCGGTCGTCTGGATTCGTCTGCGCCGGGCGCAGTCCGTTTGCCGCCGACAAAAGTCACTTCTCGCATCGATTGGTGGACTTGGGCCTGACCAAGGGCCAGGCGGTGTTGACGATTTATCTGGCTACTGCCGCCTGCGGCCTGGGCGCGCTGCTGCTCTATCAGGTCGATTGGATCGGCGCGGTGGTGATCGGCTTGTCGGTGCTCTCGGTGCTGGGTTTGATCGCGATTCTGGAGAGCACTGCCCGACGAAAACTCAAGGCCTGACCTTCACACCTCGCTGCCGGCGTCTTAGGTAGTTTTGCCGCATGCCGAAACATCCGTCCGCTCACGCCACTGCCAAGGGCCGCAAGCAGCGCCAGCCGGGCGCGCGATTGCACGCGGCGCTGTTGGCCGCGCTGGCCGCGCTGTGCGTGGCTCGGCCGCTGCTGCCCAGCGAGGCCGTCTCGTGGCAGGGGGACGGACAGCCGCTGAATATGCTCTGGCTGTGCCTGGCCGTGGTGACCACCTTGGCCGCGGTAGGGCAGGGGGGCTTGCGTGCCCGGTGGACACCGACCGACGTGGCCGTACTGGTGCTGTGCGCCTGTTATGCCATTAGCGCTCTGCATGCCGCCGGCACGGTCAGCCCTCGGCCGGCGCATGAATATGCTTTGGGAATGGACGTCGCTGGGACTCGTCTATTTTCTCACCCGCGAGCTGGTTCGCACGGCCGCCCAGAGCCGGGCGCTGATCGCGGTATCGATCGCGCTGGCGGTGGTGCTGGCCGCTTACGGCTATCATCAGTACTTTGTCAGCATGCCGGCAGACCGGGCCCAATACGCCCTGGATCCCGACGCGATGCTGCGGCAAAGCGGCCAGTGGTACGCGCCCGAGTCGGCCGAACGCACGCAGTTCGAGAACCGCCTGCGCAGCACCGAGCCGATGGCCACCTTCGCCCTTGCCAATTCGCTGGCCGGCTATCTGGTGCCCTGGCTGCTGGTGACGCTGGGAATCGGCGCCAGCGGCTGGGCCTCCAAGAATTCGAGCCGGCGCGAACTGCGCTGGGCATTGGCTCTGGCGGCGCTGGCAATCGCCGGCTGTTTGATTTTGACCAAAAGCCGCAGCGCCTATGGGGCGATTACCCTGGGCGTGGCCCTGCTGCCGCTGACCGTGCCGGCCGTTCGGGAGCGGCTCCGCTGGCGGCTGGTGCTGGGTCTGGCCGGTGTCGTGGCCGTGCTGGTGGCTGCCGCCATTGCCGCCGGCGGCCTGGACCGGGCGGTGCTCAGCGAGGCGGGCAAGTCGCTCGGTTATCGGCTCGAGTATTGGCAATCGACTTGGGCCATGATCCAGGACCAGCCTTGGCTCGGCTGCGGGCCCGGCAATTTTCAGGACGCGTATATGCGCTACAAACTGCCGCAGGCCAGCGAAGAGATCCAGGATCCGCACAACTTGTTTTTTGAGGTCTGGGGTTCCGCCGGCACGCCGGCATTTTTGGCGCTGCTGGCCGTGTTGGGCTGCTTTGCCTGGCAAACCTGGCGGCGCGCCAAGCCGCCAGAACCGAAGTCCACCGAGGACGCCTCGCCGTCCAGGCTCGACCTGGTCGCGCTGCCGATCGGCGCCGCCGCGGGGTTTTTCCTGGCTCATTTTGTCGGCCTCTTGGTGGGCTTGCAGCTTGGCTGGACCCAAGCGTGGGCCGGATCGGCTCTGGGCGCGCTGGTGGTCGTTGGGCTTTGGCCCTGGGTGCGCGCCGGGCGGCTGCCCGCGGCGCTGGCGACTTTGGCAGCGCTGGCGCTGGTGGTGCATCTTTCGGCGGCCGGTGGAATCAGTTTTCCGGGCGTGGCCTATAGTTTGTGGATCCTGCTGGCACTGGGCGTCAATCAAACCCGCGCCGCGCAGCGCCGGGCGGCGCGGCTCGTAGCCCGGGAGTGCCCTGGGGCGCCGTGCTGGCCATGGCGCTGTCGGGGGCTGGAGCAACGGCTTGTTATCTGACGGCCTACCAACCGATGCTGCGCTCGACGGCAGCCATGAACCGGCTTTCGGCTGAAGAAGAACACCACAACTGGCAGCGCTATGAAGCGGTGCTCGAGGCAGCGGCGAAGGCCGATCCGCTGTCAGCCCAGGCGTGGCAGTTGCTGGCCGGATTCGATTTCCAGCGGATCGGCATTTCCGGCGATCGCGGCACCCAACGCGAGCAGTTCGACCAGGTTCTAGGCCGGATGTTGCAACTCCGCCCGCAGTCGAGCGGCGCATACCGCCAGGCGGGGCAGTGGCTGCTCGAACTGTTTCGGCGCAAGGGGGACCCGGCGGACGCCAGATTGGCGATTGAATACTTCGGCCGGGCGGTCGATCTTTATCCCAACAGTGCGCTGCGCACGCCGAACTGGCACTGGCTCTGGCCGCGGCGGGCAAACGAGAGCAGGCGCGGGAGGAAACCGATCGAGCACACCAGCTCGATGCGGCCATGCCGCATACCGATAAAAAATTGCCGGCCGACATCGACCGGCAACTGCGCGCCCTCGAGGATCCGGCGCCCTAGAACCGCCCGACCTGACAAACCGCCGGAAAGGGCGGCGACTCGCGTTGACGCTGCCCGCGCGGAAGCCCTACAATTCCGGTCGAGGCCACAGCACCCAGAGCCTATCCCTGGCGATTGAGCCGATATTTCCCCCGCGCAACTTCTTTGACATTCGGTTTCTATGCGGACCATCGGCATTGCAATTGCGGCGGCGATTCTGGGGATTGCCGTCGGCGTGGGCACGACCTGGGCCAGGCTCAGCCGGGCTCCGGATTTTTCGCCCCAGTTCGATACCCTGACTTCCGCCCCGCGCGAAACCACTCCCTCGCCGCAGCCGATTGTCGGCGCTCGAGCCGCGCGTGGTGGTCGATGCCGAAGCGCACGATTTCGGCACCGTCGAACGCAATCACCTCGTCGAGCACTCGTTTCGCTTCACGAACCGGGGCGAGGCGCCGCTGCTGCTCAAATCGGGGGGCACCACGTGCATGAAATGCACCGTCAGCAAGATTCCCGAGTCGCCGATCGCGCCGGGGCAGTCCGCCGAAGTCGTCGTGCAGTACAACGCTTCGATCGAATCGCCGCTGTTCCGTCAATCGGCCAACATCCTGACCAACGACCCCGCCACGCCACGCGTGTCGCTGACGGTGCATGGAAAAATCGCCTCGTCCTACTCGATCGCTCCCCGAGAACTCGTGTTCAGCAAACTGGCCGTCAATGCCACCGAAAGCGCCTCAGTCCGGGTGATTAGCTATCTGACCGAAGACTTTGCCATCGAGTCGACCGAGTGGAGCGACGGCGACGGGGTCAACTTTCTCGACGTGCTGATCGCGGCAATTCCGCCGGAGGAGCTGACCGAGCCGCAGGCCAAGTGCGGCTACACGGTGACCGTGACCGTCAAGCCCGGCCTGCCCCTGGGTTTCTTGCACGAAAAGCTGATCCTGCATACCAATCTGCAAAGCGCCTCGAAGCTCGAAATTCCGATCGAAGGCACGGTCACCAGCGATATCACGCTTTCCGGGCAAGGCTGGGACCGCGAGCACAACGTGCTGGTGCTCGGCGTGGTCCGCAGTTCGGAAGGGCTCAGCCGCAAACTGTGGGTGCTCGTGCACGGCGCGCAGCGGCACGACGTGCACGTCACGGTCGGCAAATGCGAGCCCAATTTCCTGCATGCGACCCTCGGGGAGCCGGCCGACGTCAACGGCGGCGCCGTGGTCCGCATTCCGCTGACCATCGAGATTCCGCCCGACACGCCGGATGCGAACTATCTGGGGTCGCCGGGAAAATTGGGGCGGATCGTCCTGGAAACGACGCACCCCGAGGCCAAACAGGTCCGCCTGCTGGTGCAGGTGGCCGTGGAAAAGTGAGCGACATTTTGATCTGCCGGCGCCGCCAACCGCGGCACTCTCGCGCGTAGCCCAAAAAGCGCCCTAAACGATCGAAGTCTGGCATTTCTTACGGATGTGAAATGAAACAGCACTCTCCGCGTCCCGGATTCTTTCTGCTGTCGGCCGTCTTGATCGCGCCTTTGGCCGTGGCGGCCATCGTGGCCGCGGCCAAAGTCACCCAGGGAGCCGGCAAAGCGGCCGGCGAGAAGTTCGATCCGGTCAAAGTCAACGGCAAGTTCTTCGAAGGCTGGCCCAAGCCTGACCTGGCCATTCTGATTACCGGCCGGCAGGACGGCTATCTCGAACCGTGCGGCTGCGCGGGCTTGGAAAACCAAAAAGGAGGCGTCAGCCGCCGCCACTCGCTGATCAAGCAACTGCGGCAGGACGGCTGGCCGCTGTTGGAAATCGACACCGGCGGACTGGTTCACCGCTTCGGCCGGCAGGCGGAAATCAAATTCGCCATCTCGGCCGACGCGCTCAAAACGATGGGCTATCGGGCCGTGGGCTTCGGGGCCGGCGATTTGCGGCTCTCGGGGGGCGAAATCGCCGCGGTCGTGGGGGATAACGCCGACACCAGCATGTTCGTATCGGCGAACGTCGACCTGTTCGGCCTGACGCCGCAAGTGAAAATCATCGACGAGGCCGGTTTCAAGATCGGCATCACCTCCGTGTTGGGAGACGAGTATCAAAAGACGATCAACAATCCCGACGTCGTGCTCAAACCGGCCGCTGAGTCGCTCAAGGAGGCCGTCGAAGAACTCAAGCAGCACAAACTCGATCGGTGCATTCTGTTGGCCAACGCCACGCTCGAGGAATCGCAGGACCTGGCCAAGAAGTTTCCGCAGTTCAATATCGTGGTTACGGCCGACGGCGGAGATGAACCGCCCCACCGGCCGGCCAAGGTCGAGGGGACGGAAACCGACCCTGATCGAAGTCGGACACAAGGGCATGTACGCCGTGGTGATCGGCCTTTACAAACAGCCAAAGCCGCATTCCCGCTACCAGCGGGTGGCGCTCGACTCGCGATTCGCCGCCACTGCGGAAATGAAGGACCTGATGATCAACTACCAGGATCAGCTCCAGGCCCTGGGCTGGTCGGGATTGGGGCTGCGGGCGGTGCCCCATCCGCGCGGGCAGGGGCACGATAAGTCCTGGGGGCAGTTCGCCGGCGTCAAGAGTTGCCAGGAGTGCCACGAGGCCGCCTACAAAGTCTGGGAAAACTCCAAGCACGCCCAGGCCACCGAAACTCTGGAAAAACTCTCCCCGCCGCGGCAGTTCGATCCCGAGTGCATCAGTTGCCACGCCACGGGCTGGAATCCCCAGGAGTTTTTCCCCTACGCCTCGGGCTTCGTCAGTTCGCAGCAAACTCCGCAACTGGCCAACAACACCTGCGAGAATTGTCATGGCCCCGGCGCGGCCCACGTGGCCGCGGAACAGGGCACCAGTGACGCCGCGAAAAAGGAGCTGCGCGGCTTGATGCGTGTGACCAAAGACAACCTGTGCATCAAGTGTCACGACGGCGACAACGACCCGGTCTTCGACCTGGAGACCTACTGGCCGCAGATCGAGCATTAGCGCGAGATTACGCGGCAACTTCAGGCGAGTGCGCGGAGGTGTTGTTTTTCGGACGAACCGCGACCCCCGTCACATTTACGTTCTCCCTTTCTTTCTCGGAACGCGATCATTGGCGCATTCTCATGCCGAGCAGAAAAGCAATGGCACCGATAGCGGCTGTGCATGCCACGCCGACGATATAAGTGAATGGGTCTCCAGCCGGTGTAAACGCTAGATTAACAATGAAAGACACTGCGGTGATGGCCGCCAGGACAGATGCAACCTTCATGGTCAGCACCTTCCGGTCAGAAGAGCTGGGAACGGGTCGTTGTGCGATGCGGGGAACAAGTCCTGTCCTCCCGTCTCTTTCTGTCACCCCTTGATCTCGGCCAGCGCCTCGTCGGGAATGTTGAAATTCGCCGAGACGCTCTGCACGTCGTCGTGATCGTCCAGCCGCTCCATCGAGCGCCAGCACCTTGCGGGCATTGTCGGCGTCGAGATCGACCGTAGAAGTCGGAATGCGGGCAATCTCGCGCAGCTCGGGCTGGATGCCTTTGGCCTCCAGCGCGGCGCCTAGGTCTCCGTAGGTACTGGGATCGCAAGTGATCTCGAACTTGTCGTCGACCCGTTTGACGTCGTCGGCGCCGTGTTCCAGCGCAAATTCCAAGCAGCGCGTCCTCTTCCACCTTGTCGGCCGGCACCAGGAACAGCCCCTTGCGATCGAACATCCAGGCCACGCAGCCGGTGGCGCCCAGTTTGCCGTCGGCCAGTTCGAAGATTTTGCGGATTTCGCCGGCCGTGCGATTGCGATTGTCGGTCAGAATTTCGCACAGCACGGCCACGCCGGCCGGGCCATAGCCCTCGTAGAGCACCTCTTCGAGATTATTGGCGTCCAGGTCGCCGATGCCGCGCTTGATCGCCCGTTCGATATTGTCCTTGGGCAGACTCACCGCCTTGGCGGCATCGATGGCGTAGCGCAGGCGGATGTTGCTGTCGGCGTCGCCGCCCCCCATCTTGGCCGCCACGATGATGGCCTTGGAGAGCTTGCTCCACAGTTTGCCGCGCTTCTTGTCGATCAGGGCCTTTTTGTGGGCAATGTTGGCCCAATGGGAATGACCTGCCATCGCTGATATCTCTCAGGTTTCGGATTTTTCGATTGCTAGGATCGGGTGCGGAATGATTCGGGCCGACTTTCCGCAGCCGTGGCCAACGGACCGCTGCAATTTTTCGCCGCCAGCAAACGCTCGGCGACCGGCACGTCCAGGCACGTAGGAGAGACAACAAACGCTACGAAGGCTTGCGCGCAAGCGGTCGATTTTTTCCTGCGTCTGCTTGCTCTTTTGCACTTCCCCTTCCTTGTCGAACGCGGCGACGGCCTTGGTCCAAGCCTCGAGCGCCGCGTCGGCCGCTCCTTGGGCCCGCAGCGCATCGCCCAGGTGATCCAGCACGACGCCGTCGGGCGTTTCCACCGTAGCGGCCTTTTGCAATTCGGCCACCGCCTGTTCGTAGCGGCCCAGCCGATAGTAAGCCCAACCCAGGCTGTCGCGATAGGCCATATTCTCGGGCTCGGCATCGACGGCCTGCCGGATCATCCGCAAGCTCCGCTCCAGGTGCTGGCCCTGGTCCGTCCACAGATAGCCCAAGTCGTTCAATGCGCCGATGTCGGAGGGATATTCGTCAAGCACCTGTTCCAGCCATTCCTGGGCCGCGGGCAGGCGTCCTTCGACCGCTTCGATGTTCGAGAGCACCAACCGCGCGTCGTGCAGCACCTCGCGCGTTTCCGTCGAATCGTGGCCGCCGTCGAACCGCTTGAGGAACTCCTCGTAGGTCTGGCGGGCTTCGGCGTTTCGTTTGGCGTGATAGAGAATCCAGCCAATGCGACTTTGGAATCGAGCCGAGTCCGGTTGCAACTGGGCGGCCCGGCGGGCCTCGGTGAGGGCCTCGTCGGTGCGGCCGGCCATAGCCAGGGCGCCGGCCAGATAAAAATGAAAGGCCGGATTCTCCGTGGGCAGGACTTGATCGTCGATGCCGCGCTGAAAGACCTTGATCGAGTCCTCGAATTGGCTATCGGCCAACATTTCCAGCCCCCAGGTGAGCGTCAGTTCGGCGCCCTTCTTGGGGTTGGATTTCACGGCCAACTCGAAAAATTCGTTGGCCTGGGCATACTGCTCGATTTCCATCGCCAACAGGGCCGCGGCCAGCCAGGGGCCATGCGCATCTTCGGCGGGGGCGGCCTGTTTTCGCCGGCCGGCGACTTCCAACAGGGCGCGCACGGCCGCCTCATCGGCGAGCAACTTTTTGCCGGCACGGCCCAGCGGATCGAAGCCGTTGGTCTTGGACAACGCTTCCCCCAGCAGCTCGAATAAATCGTCCCAGTGCGAGCTCTCGTGCAGCAGAGTTATCAGTGCCTGATAGGCGTCGATCGGCGGCCGCTTTGCCCCCGGCCGGCAAAGATTGCGATACAGCGACTCGGCCTTCTCGAGCGGGCCGGCCTGGCGCAGCTGCTCGGCCAGGAAGAACGTCAGCGGCGTGTTATCCGGGTCGTCCGCTCGGAGCTGCTCCAGCCGCGGCAGCAGTTGATCTTGGCGGGCCAGTTCCTTGAGCGCATCGGCCAGCAATTGGTAGGGCCCGGTGCCTTCCTCGGAGTGATGCGCCTTGAAATAGGGCTCAAGCTTGTCCAGAACGGCATCCGGTTGCTTGGCGGCGGCCGCCACGCGGGCCAGATTGTAGGCCAGCTGCGCCGGATTGCTCTTGAGCGCATCCGACTTTTCGAACGCGACCTGGGCCTCGGCGGTTTCGCCGGCCTCGAGAAAGCACTCGCCGAAGAGTTGGTAGGTGAGCTCGCCGGTCCCCAGCACGGCCTTGCGCAGCGTCTCGTTCAGGCCGAACTCGTCCGGATGTTCCAGCGCCGCGCTGACCTGGCCGAATTGCCTGGCGGCGGCCGGATACTGCTTGGTCAGGTAATACAGCCGGCCCATTTCCATCCACCACAAGACCGTGTTGGCCGAAGGTTTCTGGACCGGCTGAATCGTGGCCACTTTCTCGTACAACTTGACGGCCGCGTCCCAGTCGCCCTCTTCGGCCAATTCCATGCCCAGCCGACGCAGCAGAACGGCGTCCTCGGCGTCGTGCGGAACGACGCGCTGCGCGTAGCGCGCGGCTTCGGCGCGGCGGTCCAAGTTGAACGCCAGCGCCACGATCTCGCGCAGGGCCACCCGCGCCTCGCGGTCGCAACGCAGCGCACGCTCGTACAGCCGCAGCGCAGCCGGATAATCCTGCCGCTGCTCGCAGGTGCGGGCGGCGGCAAACAGCGCCGTAGCCTGTAAGCGATCTTGCTCCGCCTCGCTGCGCCGCTGCTTGGGGACCAAGGGCTCCGCAGCGTCGTCCAAGTTCGCGTCGTCCAGGTTCGCATCGTTCGGAACCGTCGGCCTGCCGGATTCCGGCGACGATACGCCGGGCGATACCGATTTGGGTCCGATGGCCGCCTCGGCGCCGGGAGCCCCGCGGGCGAGCAAAGTGGCACAGGGCATGGCCAGGATCAGCGCGGCGATCCACGGAACATGCTCCGCAGGCAGGCGCAACAACAGGGTCAAGTCTGGTTTCATGCCGCACGGTTGCCTGACTTGCCGCGGATGCATCCGAGTAACCTGTCTATCGAGGCTTGCGCTTGGCCAGCGGCTTGATGACCGTCTTGCTTTTGGCGGCCAAGGTCTTTTTCTTGGCGGGCTCCGGCGCCGGGCGGGCGGGGCCGATTTTTTTGCCGGTGCCGCTGGCTTTTTGGACGGCGCGGCCGACTTTTCCTTGGACTTCTCGGGCTCGCGGTCTTTTTCCTTGCCGGGCTTTTTCACGGCCACCGGTTCCACGGGGGGCGCAGCCGGCGGCTGGACCGGCTTTTTCGAGCGCGCTTGGGGAACCGGTCCTTGGCGTCGGACGAAATCGATAACAGGAGGTCTCGCAATGGCTGAGAGAATGGATTGGCGGCAAACTCGGCCCCTAACTGGTGCAGCAAGCTGCCGAACTCTTGCCCCTTGCTCTTGGGGATCGCCCGTTCCATGCCCGGCACGTTGTTTCCCGCGGCTTCGGATTCGCTGACGACTCCCAAGACGAACAGCGCGCCCATCGTGCCGCGGTCGACCGGAATGGAATGGCCGCCCAGCGCGGCCTGGACCGCGCAGGCGACGATAAACGGGGTGGCCCCGTCGAGCTTCTGCAAGCGTTTGACGGCATCGCCGAGGTTCTTCTTTTTGAGCGACTCCAGGTCGAAGGAATATTCCGATTCGAAGACGCTCTGCAGGATGCCTTTGAGGTGCGCGGCGGCCGATTCGGGATCGCCCAGTTCGTGCATGATCTCGGCCAGTTCTTTGGCGGTACTGACGCGCACCTCGTTCCAATCGAAGAACGAAGTTTTCAATTTTTCGAATACCGCCTCGGCCGTGGCAGGGCGTGCGTTCTCGAGGCAGGCGGCGAACAACAGCGACTCGAGCACCGGTTGCTCGTGACGGCTGACGACCGGCTTGTAGTGCTTCTTCAGCACTTTATGGATCTTGTTGAGCAGTGCGGTGCGATTGGGTGTCGTCATGCGAGGCGAATCTGATCTGGGGCTCAAGGTAACGATTGGATAAACCGAGAAGGGAGACGACGCGCGCTTCAGCGCCGGCATTCAAACCGGACTTTCAAAAGCTGCCGCAGGCAAGTTCGTCGGACTGTCATCCCCCCACTCAACAAAAGATCGAACAACAATTGCCCCGATCAACACCCACCAACTACCTCGCCTTCGCGCCTCTGCTCGACGTCACTCTTCTTCGTCGGAGAGTCGATCCGCTTTCCGATCCTGGGCCTCCGCTTCGGGCGCGGTCGATCCGTGCCTTTCCTGCCGATCTCCCTGGATCCGAGGGTCCGCGGCGGCCGGGTGCTCGGGCCTGGCCGGGTCCGCCCCGAAGGCGGCCTGAGCGGCCGATGGCGGCGCCAAAACCTGACTGAGGATTTGGCTGATCTCGATCGACCGTTTCACTCCCAAGTCTAGCATGAACGTCAACCGGGGGGTGTAGCGGGTATCGATCCGCTTGGCCACCTTGGATTGCAGGAAACCGGCCGAATTCTGCAAGCCCCGCAGGCTCAGATTCTGCCGGGTTTCGTCCCCCATCACCGAGACGTGGATCTTGGCTTGCCGCATGTCGGGGGTGACCTCGACGGCCGTGACCGTTACGTCCCGTACCCGAGGATCCTTCAGATCCGTCAGGATCGCCATGCTGACGACCTCGCGGATGGCCTGGGCGGCCTTTTGAATGCGCCTGGATGTCATGCCTGGGCCGCCCCCCGTTAGAAGGTGCGGGCAATCTCCTCGATCTTGTACGCTTCGAGAATATCGCCCTCCTTCAGATCGTTGAATCCGGCCAGCTTTGATGCCGCATTCCAACCCCTCACGCACTTCGCGGGCGTCGTCCTTCTCGCGTTTCAGCGACTCCAGGGCATAGTCGCCGATGATCCGATTTTCGCGGATCACGCGGGCACGCGCGTTGCGCTGGATCGTGCCGGACAGCACGCGGCAACCGGCAATCGTGCCGACCCGGCTGATCGTAAAGGTGCGCTGGACCAGGGCCCGGCCGAGTTCCACTTCGCGCTCTTCCGGCTTGAGCATGCCTTCCAGCGCGGCGCGCAGGTCTTCGGTCAGGTGTAAATGATGTCGTACCGGCGCACCTGAACTCCCAAGCGGTCGGCCAGCGACCGCGGGCACCTTCGTCGGGCACCACGTTGAAGCCGATGATCACGGCGTCCGAAGCGTCGGCCAGATGCACGTCGGCCTCGGTGATGCCGCCGACCATGGCCTGCAACAGCTTGATCTTGACCTCGGGATGTTCCAGCTTGGAGAGCTCTTTTTGAATGGCTTCGATCGATCCGCGGGTATCGGCCCGCAAAATCATGTTGAGCGTCTGCACCTCGTCGCTGCCCAGTCGCTCGAACAAGGTTTCAAGCGTGACGTGCTCCGACGACGCCGCGGCCCAGCGTTGCCAGCCGGCTGTCGCCCTTCGCGTTCGCTCGGCGATCTGCCGCGCCAGCGCCACGTCGTCCAGCGACGTAGAAGTGCTCGCCGGCGCTGGGGGCCACGTTCAAGCCGGTCAGCGTTGACCGGCGTGCTCGGACCGGCTTCGCGATAAGTGACGCCGGGCTTGAGCGTGTCGTACATGGCCTTGATGCGGCCGAAGGCGCTGCCGCAGACGATGGCGTCGCCGACGCGCAGCGTGCCGTTCTGCACGATGACCTTGGCCACCACGCCGCGCCCTTCGTGCAGCGAGGCCTCGAGGCAGGTGCCGTAGGCGGCCCGGTGCGGATTGGCCCGGTAGTCGTGCAATTCGGCGATGGTCAGCAGCGTTTCCAACAGTTCGTCGATTCCCTGGCCGGTCATGGCGCTGGTCTTGATGACTTCGGTGTCGCCGCCCCACTCGGTCGGCAACAGTTGATTGGCGGCCAATTGCTGCAAGATGCGCTGCGTATCGATGCCCGGCAGATCGATCTTGTTCATGGCCACCACGATCGGCACGCCGGCCGCCCGGGCGTGGCTGATGGCCTCTTCGGTCTGGGGCATCACGCCGTCGTCGGCGGCCACGACCAGCACGGCGATGTCGGTGACGTTGGCACCGCGGGCCCGCATCTCGGTGAACGCCTCGTGCCCGGGAGTGTCGACAAAGGCGATCTTGCGACCGTCCTTTTCGATCTGATAGGCGCGAATGTGCTGCGTGATGCCGCCGCTTTCGCCGCTGGCCACGTCGATGCCGATGATCTTGTCCAACAGCGAGGTTTTGCCGTGGTCGACGTGCCCCAGGAAGGTGATGACCGGCGGGCGCGTGTTCAAGTTGGCTGGGCTCGTCGACCTGGGCTTCGATTTCGGCCAATTTGCTGATCGGCCAGGCCGAGCGGCTTTTTGAAGTCGATCTCGACTCCCATTTCCACGGCCAGCAGCTTCGGCGGTTTCGGTCTCGATCACGGTTGTTCTTGGTGGCCATGGTGCCCATCGCCATCAGCTGCTTGATGACGTGCTGCGGCCGGCACACCCATGGCTTCGGAAAAACTGCGCACGGTGCAGGGCAGATCGAGCGTGACCTTGCCCTTGCGCGGAGCGGCGGTGTTGGCGCCGCTGCGGCGCTGGCGCGTCAAGCGACGGCGGTACGGCGCGGGGGCGGTGGCGGCTGCCGGCGCCGCTTCCTCTTCTTCGCCGCCAAACGGCGGCGCGGTTCGGCGACCGCTCGCTTGCGATTGAGCTGCCGCTGTTCGCGATCGCCCAACAGCGGGTCGCCGTCGGTCATGCCCGGACCGCGGCCCCGCTTGGGCTTCTCGCGCGAGGGCGCACCGATCGGCGGCAATTCGGCGGCGGCGCCGCCGCGGCGTGTGGCCCGATCGCGGCCGGGCAGCCCCATCGGTTGTTCGCCCTTGGCGGGCTTGGGGGCCTCTTGCGTGCGCTTGCTCATCTCGTGCTTGCGCAAGTGCTCGGACAACGGCTTGCTGCCGGAGGCTCCGGAACGGCTGGAGCGCAATTGATCGGCGGAAAGTTTGATGTCGGGTTTCTGCGGCGTCGGCTCCTGGCGCGGCGCCGAGGGCGCCGGCTGCTGGACGCTGGGCATGGCAGCCAGCTTGATGTCGAGCCAGCGGGCGCGGCGCCGGCTTGGGCACGGACTCGCCGTTGGAGCTCTTTTTCTTGGCCTTGGCTGCTTTGTCGAGCACCGGAATCTCTTTCGCCGCGCCGGGCGCGAGGTAATCCTCGCGGCGTACGACCGCAGGCTCCGCCGGAACGTCGACCGTCGCCGTGGCGACCGGCGCAGCGACGGGAGCAGGGGCGGGAGCCGGAGCGGCGGGCCGCTTGGGCGCGGCGGCGGGCTTTGAGCCGCCGGCCATATAGGCGCGCACCCGATCGACCTCTTCGTCGGTCAGACTGGCCAGGGCCGAGCCCTTGCCAGTTACGCCGGCGTCGGTGCAGATGTCGACCAGCACTTTGCTGTCGAGCTTGAGTTCTTTGGCTAACGAATAAATACGAACGGCCAAGTTGGCTCTCCCTCCCCCTCCGAAGCAGCGGCCCGAAGCGGCCCTGTCGGAAAACATCTAAAATAACCTAATTCATAGCCGCGTGTCTCCTGTCTGTGATCCCCGCAAGGCCGAAATGCCCAGCCTGGCGCAGTACCCGAGAGTCACTCTCTCGGGGCCGGCGCGAGTCACCCCGGACCCTCGCTCACCCGCGAAAACGCGTCAAACCTCCTCGTCGCCGGGAGGCTCGACCACCTCGCCAAGCCCGCTCTTGCCAGCCCCACTCTTGCCAGCCGCAGCGGCATCCTTGGCACTGGCCTCAGTGGCGGCGCCGTTCGATGCGTCTGTGCCACCTGTCGCATCGCTGCTTTCTTCGGCTGCGGCGGTGGGTGCCGCGTCGCCCGGCGGCGCATCCGCCAGGCCCTCGGCAGTGCGAGCCGCTTGCTCGGCCGCCTCGGCCGCGGCGGTGGCCGCATCGATCCGATCTTGCTCCCGCTGCCGGCGGCGTTCGACGGCAGCGGCTTGCTCGGCTTCCTGGGCCTTGACCTCGGCCTGCGCGATGATCGCGTTGGCCTGTTCTTCGGTCAGATCGCCCATTTCCATCAAGCGCATCGGGCTCGATAATCGACAGGTCGTCGTAGGACAGAAAGCCTTCGCCGACCAGTTTTTCGCTCAGGCTGTCGTCGCCCCCTTCCAGCGACGAGAAGCCGCCGACCGCCCGCTCGATCGACTCGTCGAGCTCCTCGCGGGTCATGATTTCGATGTCCCAGCCGCAGAGCTTGCTGGCCAGCCGCACGTTCTGGCCGCGGCGGCCGATGGCCAGCGACAACTGATCCTCGCGGACCAGCACGATCGCCCGGCCGAGCATCTGGCAGAGGATCACTTCTTCGACTTCGGCCGGCTGCAGGGCGTTGGGGATCAGCACCTGCAGATCGTCGCTCCAGCGGACGATGTCGATCCGTTCGCCGGCCAGTTCGTCGACGATGTTCTTGATGCGGTTGCCGCGCACGCCGACGCAGGCGCCGACGCAATCGACCCGCTGGTCGGAGCTGCTGACGGCCACTTTGCTGCGATAGCCCGGCTCGCGGGCCATGGCCCGAATTTCGATCACGCCGTCGGCGATTTCCGGAATTTCCTGCTCGAACAGCCGCTGGACCAAGTGCGGCCGGGTGCGGCTGAGGATCACCTTGACGCGGCTGCCGACCTTGCGGACTTCGAACACGGTGGCCCGGACGCGCTCGTTCGGATGATGGGTTTCGCCGGGAATCTGCTCGCTGCGGGGCAGGATCGCCTCGACGTTGTTGAGCTGGACGGTGGCCGCGCCGCCTTCGTAGCGCTGCACCACGCCGGTGATCATCTGGCCGATCAGTTCGTGATATTCGTCGTGCAGGGCGTCGCGCTCGGCCTCGCGAATCTTCTGGATCATCACCTGCTTGGCGGTCTGGGCGCCGATGCGGCCGACGGTTTCTTCGGGATCGAGCGGGATGCCGTTGTGCGTGCCGCTGATCGAACCGTCCTTGCGGTCGATGTGCACCGACGATGTCCTGTTCTTCGCCGTATTGCTTCTTGGCGGCGGACACCAGGGCCGCTTCGATTCCCTCGAAGACGATTTCTTTGTTGATATTCTTATCGCGATGGATCGCATCGACGATCCGCAAGATTTCGTTCGGATTCATAACGCCCTAACCTTCCCCTCCCGGATTCGCGGGAGGATTCGAATTGTCGGTCCGGCCGCGGCACGCTAAATCGAACGGGCAAGTGGCACGATTCCTGAGCCAGCAACCCACCGAGCACGCTCGCAGCCTTCCCTCGCCGAATTGTTCAAAATTTCCTTCGAGTTGATTCGCCAGGCCGCCGACTTGCAAATGCCGCGCGGCGGCCAGCTCAATTAATACGCAACGGGAACCGCTTTGGTGCTTCGCCGCCTGGCGGGAACCTCGGCTCTTCGCCGAAGGCATTAGCCCGGCCTTACGGCCCGCGGTTCAATGTTTTTACGTCCGCCTTGCCAAACATCGCGCCGGCCCGGCCCCACACCGCGCCGGGAAGTGGCCAGCACCCGACCCTGCCGGAGCACCCGACACAGGCTCCGCCAGGCCAGACACCCGTCCTCCGAAGCAGCCCAAACCTGTTTTTACGACGCCACTTAGCGATATTCGTAATCGGGTAAGCATATCGGGAAATCGGCAGGGTGTCAACAAGCCCCAGGGGGATAATGCGCGTTGGAAAGGGGCCTCGCGGACGCTCCGCAAGACAACCGCCGACCGTCCCGGCTTCGGGCTCGCACCGATGGCCGTGTCAGCCGTTACAAGGCGTCGCGATCAAGGCGGTCAGGCAGGCATCGAGCGGTCCAATGCAAACAGCGGCCCGGGTCGCGCGGGGCGGCACCGTCGGATTTTGGTTTTCTGCCCGCTGCACTATAGTGGCGGCATGGCCAAACCCCTCGACGCGCTCGATTACCTCGCCGCACCGCGGAAGCACCTTCCGCAGCCGGTTTGTGTGCTGTTTGGAGACGAGGGGTTTCTCAAGCGTCAGGTTCTGCTCGAGCTTCGCGAGCAGGTGTTGGCCGGCGACGATGCCCAGTTTTCGCTCTCGACGCTGGCCGGTCCAACGGCCACGCTCGTGACCGTGCTCGACGAGTTGAGCACGGTGGCCCTGTTCGGCGGTGGTCGACGGCTGGTGGTCGTGGACCAGGCCGACGAGTTCGTGACACGCTATCGCTCGCAGTTGGAAGACTACGCCAAGCGGCCCCGCGGAACAGGCGTGCTCGTGCTTGATGTGCAGAGTTGGGCAGCCAGCACGCGGCTATATAAAATCGTGGCCGAGACAGGTTTGCAATTGGAGTGCAAATTTCCCGCCACGGCCAGGTTGCAAAAGTGGCTCATCGCGTGGGCCCAAAAGCGTTTCCAGGCGCGGCTCGAGCCGGCCGCGGCCGAAGCGCTGGCCGAGACGGTTGAACCGGAGTTGGGACTCTTTGACCAGGAATTGGCAAAACTTGCGGCATTGGCCGGTCCGGGCGGCACGATCACGGCAAACCTGGTGCAGAGCGCCGTGGGGGGCTGGCGGACCCGCACCACCTGGGAAATGCTCGACGCCGCCGCCAGCGGCCAGGCCGCGCAGGCCCTGGTTGAACTCGACCATTTGCTCAGCGGGGGCGAAGTGCCGATTGCGGTCCTGGCCCAAATCAGTTCGACCCTGCGGCGTTTTGCCGCCGCGACGCGGATCCTCGCCCAGGCCGAATCGACGCGCCGCAAGCTGTCGTTGCGGCAGGCGCTCGAAGAGGCCGGTTTCAAGGCGTTTACGCTCGGCAAAGCCGAGGGGCAATTGCGGCAAATCGGCCGCTTGCGGGCCGGCCAGCTCTACCACTGGCTGCTGGAAGCTGACTTGGCGCTCAAGGGGGCAAGCTCGTCCCCCGCGCGGTCTCGATTTGTGCTGGAACAACTCTTGGTCCGGCTGTCGACTGCCGCAGCCGACAGCGGAAACCGCGTGGCGGTCGGTTGAAATGCTAGCATCCCGGCCGAGCCGGGGCTTGCGCGATATGGGGCGGCCGATGTCGACCCGCCACGGACATCGCGGCAGGGCATGCTCAAGTCGGGTTCGCCTTGAGCCCGGCGCCAGTTTCGCCTAGAATCCGCCCCCTTTCTTGTAGGCGTTCGCTAGGGACAGCTCGCGACGGCATCGCGTTGTCCAACTTTAGAACTGGCCGCAAAGATTCATGGCTCGATTCATGGCCCAGCTGCTGCGCGTCGCCCTGGGGCTAATTGCCTGTTCCGGCTGCGCCACCGACGGCGCCGGATCCGGCGCGCGCTGGATGGGGTGGCGCCGCCCGCAGGCCCAGGCAAGCACCGCCGCCGTGGTTGCTGCCGACGCGGACGGCACCAACCCGCAATCCGCCAATCCTCCCGGCAAAGATTCCGCGCCCCAGTCGACTCCGCCCGCCGGTCCGGCATCCGCCAAGGCGCCGGACCAGAGCGAGATGATGGCGGTGCTGAACCAATTGAAGGCCACCGGCGCCATCGATCAGGCGACGCAGGACCGACTTTTCGAGGATCTGCAAAAAACCGATCCCGCACTCTGGCCGCAAATGCTCGAAGTTTTCCGGGCCTCGCTGGCCTATCGTCAGAAGTATGTCGAGCCGCCCCGTGCCGATCAGGTTGCCGGCCCCTCCAGTCCGAAGCACACCGGCCCCCAGGCGCCGCCGATTGATAAGCCGGCCGCGAGCGAGCCGGCCAAAGGCCCGAACTCGGCGGAAACCGCCACGGCCGAGATTTCCGCCGCTGCACCGCAAGCGGCCGCGCCGGCCGGCAGCGCCCCGGCGTCCAAACCGCCGGCGGCAGACCAGACGGCGACCGGCCAGACGGCGACCGGCCAGACGGCGACCGTTCTGGCGACGGCCACCACCCCCGTGCAGCCCAACCCCGAGCCGGCAGCCGCGCCAGCGGAGCCGCAGCGTCTCGACTGGCGCGACCATTTGCAAGCAGCCATCGCGGGCTTGGAGAGCGAGACCACCGATCCCCCGGGCACGACGGCAGCGATCGGCCGGCACGCGGGACTAAGGCTGCTGTACCTGGTCGATGGTCGGCGGGAGCCGGCGTTGAAACCGATTGCCGGCATTCCGCCCACGCAGCAGGACTTTTGGTCGAAGGAGCTGTTCGCGCTGGCGACTTACCTGGACGCCGAACGAACGGCCGACGAAAGCCGGCGCGCCGCGGCGGCCGGCGTTCCCCTGCGCGAGGCCGCGGCCAAACTGGGCGAACTGGCCACGCTCAGCGTGCGCAACCTGGCGTTCTGCACCGAAGTGAACAGCTATGGCGTCTACAAGAAGTTTCCGAAGTACGAGTTCCAGGCCGGCCAGGAAGTCCTGCTGTATGCCGAGGTGGAAAACTTCAAAACGCTGGCCAACGAAAAGGGCTTTCATACGGCGCTCAAGAGCAGTTATGAAATTCTCGACAGCCACGGCGCCCGGGTGGATCAAAAAGAGTTCGAAATCACGGCCGAAGATTGTCAGAATCCGCGCCGCGACTACTTCATCCGCTACTTCGTGTGGATGCCCAAGCGTATTTACGGCGGCAGCTACAGCCTGCAGTTGACGATCGAAGACACCCTCAGCCAGAAGATCGGGCAGTCGTCGATCGACTTCGCGATCCACGAAAAAGATAATTAGCAGCCTGCTCAGGCCGCTGTTGCGCGCTGGGCCAGGCCCGCCAACTCGTCGGCAACCGGGCCCGTCAGAATCGCTTCCAACGCTCCCAGCGCCCGGGCCATCGGCGCCCCGTCGACCACGCGATGGTCGCAAACCACGGTGACGAGCGATTTGCCCGCCGCGCTCAAGGGCCCATACGACAGGCTAGTCGTCAAACAGGAAGGGTGGAAGCGGTTGATGGCTCCGCTGCCGGCCACCGTCGAAAGACCAAACGTGCCCAGCCGCTTGCCTCGCCGGCTGCTCCAGGTATTCAGGCTCAACCACCAGGCGAGCCGGCGGAGCGGCGTGGGGAAGCGGCTCAAGCGGAACTGGCGCCGAAACACTACCTCGACCGGCTCCGACTTGTATCGATCCAGATCCGCTTGCAATGCGACCAGCGATTGCCGCTCGGGTGCCATGAACCGGGCCCAACAAAGTCGCTCGCCGAGCGGCGTGCTGCGACTGACGGCCATCATCGCCACGCTGTGGGGGTGTTGATACAGATGCGGCCAGGGCCAGGCATGGTAGGCTTGCCGCAACTCGGGCCTGGCGGCCGCCAGCAACCCATAGGCTTTGATAAACAGCACGGGCCACGCAATGCGCACTTCCGCTCGCTCGCGCAATTGGCTGAGCGCCGCCAGGTCGAACTCGCGCTCCATGGGGAACAGTGGGATGCCGCGCGAGAAATACAGCAGGTCGTTGACCAATCGGCGGTTGATCGAAAGCGGCCGCGAACCGTGATCGGGCGTCCGCGACATGGCTGAAGCTCCAGGGGCTGGGTCGCGTGGGGAGTGGGCCTGCGGCTCGGGCGCGGGCGAACGGGCCGCCCCCGGCCAGGGAATTCTGCCACTTTAATCGTTATCAGCCGGTCAACCAACACCGTTTCGAGCGGCTAGCACCCCCGCTGGTTTGACGCTTTTTTTGGCACGACCTAGGTTTAGGGGTCGGTTATCGATTTCGTGACCGGCACAAATCCAAGGCGAGGCCGCGGGCATGGCAGATCCTTACCTCGACAATCTCCTGACTCGACTCCGGCAACCCGGCGGCTCGAACGCCGAATCGGCGGCCGAACCAAACGTCGATTCCGCGGAGTCGACAGAAGTCGCGGCGGGGGCAGACCAGCCCGCGAAGGCGGCCCACAAGCCGCGCCGCGAAAGCCGTGTCGAGCATCTTCGGCAGCGAGCTCCGGCGCTGCAAGACGGCGCGCGAGTTGACCCATCTGGCCTTCGTGCCCGTTGTTCCCGAATCGTTGCCGGCGGCGAAACTGAGCGAGGCCGAGGTCCAGGCGCTGATCCTCAAATATCTGCTCTACAACATTACGGCCAGCGGGCGCGAGGTTGCGGAACAAGTCAAGCTGCCATTTTGCATCGTGGAGCACCAGCTCAATCAGCTTAAAGCGGACCAGTTGGTCGTCCACAAGGGCGCCGCGCCGCTGAGCGATTATGTGTACCAACTCACCGCGGCCGGACAGGACGACGCCCGCAGGCTGAACCGGCACGGCAGCTATTTCGGCGCTGCGCCGGTGAATCTGGACGACTATATTGCCAGTGTTCACGCGCAGTCGATCTCGCGCCACCCTTTGACAATCGAGCAGCTCGACGCGGCCTTCGGCGATCTGATTGTCGAGCCGACGATCAAGAATCAGGTCGGACAGGCGCTGTTCGCGGGTCGCGGATTTTTCATCTTTGGTGCGCCCGGCAACGGCAAAACGAGCATCGCCGAGCGCGTCGGCCGAGCGTACGGTGAAACGATCTGGATTCCGCGGGCCATCGGCGTCGAGGGAGAAATCATCCGCTTCTTCGATCCGTGCAAACACGTCGAAGCGCCGATCCGCGTGGAGGAGCATATCGACACCCGCAGCGTCGATCAACGCTGGATCCGAATCCTCCGGCCCACGATCATCGTCGGCGGCGAACTGACCCTGGATCGGCTTGAAATCACCGTCAATACGCAGACCGGCACCGGCGAGGCGCCCGTGCAACTCAAGAGCAACTGCGGAACGCTGGTCATCGACGACTTCGGCCGTCAACGGGTCAGCATCGCCGAACTTTTGAATCGTTGGATCGTGCCGCTCGACAAGGGACACGACTACCTCAATCTGCGCAGCGGCAAGACGATCCAAGTTCCGTTCGACCAACTGCTAGTATTCTCGACCAACCTCGAACCGAAGGAACTGGTCGACGAGGCCTTTCTGCGGCGCATTCCGTACAAAATCGAGGTTTTCGATCCAACCGAGGTCGAATTCCGGCGACTGCTGCAAATGTATGCCAGCACGCTGGGCGTCGGTTACGCGGCCGAGTCGGTCGACTATTTGATCGACCAGCACTACAAACGCTGCAAGCGCGCGTTTCGTTTCTGCCACGCGCGCGACCTGCTATTGCACATCCGCAATTACTGCAAGTTCAATCGGCGCCCGGTGGTGATGAGCCCTAGCGGCTTCGATACGGCAGTGCGCAATTACTTTGCCATCATGGGTGAATAGGCCGCCCGATCCGGCGCCGTCACACCGCGGCCGCGAAGCGGGACAGGCAAGCACCGCTCACTCGTCGACCCGGCGGTAGATGCCGGAATTGTTCTCGGCCAGGGTCTTCAGGAACATATCCATCGGACTGCCCGGCAGGCCGGCACCGATGCCGATCGTGTAAATCGATTCGCGCCGCGACCGGTTCATCTCGGTAATCAGCTCGATGATCTGCGCCGGCGCCGAGACTTTGCCGCCGAACGGCGCTCCGTCGGTGAGGAAGAAGATCGCCTCGGCGTCGAACTGCAGGGCCGCCTCCAGCGCGTCGTACGATGCCGTCTGCGGATGCGTTTCCTGTTTCTTGACGTACAACTCCGCCTTTTTCTTGGCCGCCGGATCGGCCAAAACCAGCTTCTTCTGCCACATCCGCACGTCGTTGTCGAATACCAGCACGGTAAATCGGTCTTGGGGCTGCAATCGGTCGATGACCTGAATCAGCTCGCGCTTGGCCGCCACCAACCGTTGGCCCCGCATGCTGCCCGAGGTGTCCATGACGAACACCAACTTGCGGGCGTAAACCGGCAGGCCGTAGTACATGGTCACGCTCGCCGACACCTTGGCCGCCGCTGCCAGCGAGCGGCTCGACGGCGGAGGACTGACGAAGCCCGCGCGGTTCGCCTCCCACCATTTGGCCCATGCCGCCTGGTCGTTGCCCAGGGCCTGATTGGTGACCGACGTGAGGTACTTGACGGCATCGGCCTGGGCTTCGCCGTCGACGTCTGCCAGCATCCCGATCAGGGCCCCGATGGCGGAGTTGCTGTCGATGCGGGCCAGGGCCCAGATCACCGAACGCCGAAAGCCGAACTGATTGGCAAAGGACTTGGTCTTGGACAGCTTGGCCAGCAGGGCCACATCGTCCTCGCTGCCCCGTGCGGCCAATTGGTCGATCATTTCGATCGCCGTCATCCGCACGCCCGGCGCGGTTTCGATCATCTTGTCCAAGAGCGCCGTCGCGTCGCGCTCGACCTGCGAGTTTTTCGACGAGATCAGGGCGGCCAGCAGCGGCGCCGACGTGTCGATCGGCTGCTTGCGGCGCATTTGCTTTTCGAGCGCGTCGAGCAGAAACTTGCTGACCTGGGCGTTATCGCTGATCGTCGCCAGCACGGCATAGGCCGCATCGCGGACGTCGGCCGACTCGTCCTTGGCGCCGACGTTCAGCGCCAGTTTGGCCGCGTCGACCGTCGCGAACCGCGCAAGCTGTCGCGCGGCGTCGGCGCGGTCATCTTCCTTGCGGCTGCGCAGTTGTTGCTGGATGGCGACTTTTGCCGTGCGGAATTCCGGCGGACTGTCGTCCTCTGCGCCGATAGCGGCCTGGGCATGGCAGATCGGCCCCAACAGCGCCAGCCAGATCAGCCACTGCTTAAGCATGCTCGCACCCCTGTTCAAGCGCACCGGCAGGCCAGCGGTTTAACAAACCCACCTTACCCCGCGCTTCTAGCGGGTATTGTCAGACCGCATGCAGGCAATGTCAAACCGCCTGACGCTTGAGCGATCAGCGAAAAAACTTGCCCTCGGGCCGAACTGTGGTAGACTTGCCGGTGGACGCGGCCCAGGTGCGCGGCCGAATGCTTAGGGTGCAATCGGTCGCCGAGGTTAAGTGACTCCCTCATTTATGGGTAGTCGACCTATGGGTCGTTTTACGTGCTAGCCTCCAGCGGCTGCGTCCTTGCTGATGCCACGTTCCTGTTCGTCTATCGATCCGGGGAGGGCAGCCAATGCAAGATCCGCCTTTCAGGTCGGCCTAAAGGGGCGTCGCGCTCGCGGGCCGACGGCGTTTTGCGGGCCGACGGCGAGCCTATCGGTTGCGTCGTTTCAGGTGCGAGATTGAGCGGATGCGCCGCGCGCAGCTGTCATCGCCCTTAACGGGCCATGTGAACTGCTCCGGCCGGTGCGAGTCGAGCGCCCCTTGAATTGTCTCGTGATAGCTCTCCTCACGTTTTGTGAGGAGAGCTCTTTTTATTTCGCCGGCGGGATTTTGCCTGGCTAGCGCACAGATGATTGGATTGGAGGCGACTTGGGATCGCCGGCACGTCGCGTCAAACTGTGGGCATTCGGCGATCCCCAGTCGCCTCCATCCCATTTTGCAGTTCTCCGGCCGGCGCGGCTGGTGGTTGGCCGCCCCCCAAAACGCAGGGAGGTGTTGCCCGTTACGATGCCGGCGCCAGGCTGGCCTTGGCGCTGTGCGGACCTTTAGCCAAAGGCTGCTGGCGATTGACGTGGACGACCGTGGCCGGCGGAAAGCCGTTGAAGTGGGTCGACGAGGCGTGGGTGTAGGCGCCCATGTTTTGGCTGTAGACCAGGTCGCCCAGTTCCAGGTCCGGAAGCTGCTCGGAGAGCGAGATGGTGTCCAGCGCGTCGCACGTCGGACCGAAGACGGCGCAGATCTTGGTCGGCCCCTCCTTGAAGGCCTGGATCGGGTAGTGGATGTGGTCGAAGATCACGCCCGAGTAAGTGTGGTAGATGCCGTCGTTGATGTAATAGCACTGCTTGCCGTCGCGGACGGCCTTGCCGATGACGCCTGGCCACGCTGGTGGCCGCCGAGGCCACCAGGAATCGGCCGGGCTCGGCCAGGATTTCCATCTCCTGCGGAAACAGCCGGTCGAATTCGGCGTTGAGCAGTCTCGGCCAACTGCTCGAACGGCTTGACGTGCTCGTCGTAAGGCGCGGGAAAGCCGCCGCCGATGTCGAGAATCTTGACCTGCGGATAACCGCGCGGCGTGGGCTTCCTCGAAAATTCCGGCGGCTCAGATGCAAAGCCTGCACGTAATTGGCGAAATTCGTGCATTGGCTGCCGACGTGGAAGCTCAGCCCTTCGACCGTCAGCCCGGCCTGGAAGGCCGCTTCGATCAGGTCGACCGCTTCGCCGCTGACGAGGCGCCGAACTTCGACGACAGCTCGACGACCGAGCCCGGTGTTCGGCACGCGCATCCGCAGGATCAAGCCGGCGTGCGGGGCGTACTTCTTGAGCTTGCCGATCTCGGCCAGGTTGTCGTACGTCACCAGCGGCTTGTAGGGATCGAGCTCGACGAGCGTCTTGATGTCCTTGATCGGATTGGCGTAGATGATCTTGTCCCAGATGAAATCCTGCCGCTCCTTGGCGGGCAGCGACTTGATGTTTTCATGCACCAGGCGGAACTCGGCCATCGAGGCCACGTCGAAGCTGGCGCCGGCCTTGTAGAACGTCTCGACGATCGCCGGATCGGAGTTGGCCTTGACGGCGTAGTAGGCCTGCACGCGCGGCAGGTGCTTCTTGAACGTCGCGTAGTTCGCGCGCAGCTCGTCGTGATCGACGACGAACAGCGGCGTGCCATGCTCGGCGGCCAATTCCTGCGAGCTGGTCGGTCGTCACCATCAGTCGCGAGCCCCCGACCAGAAAGTTCTTGAATTGCCACGGATCGGTCGAATCGATCGACGCCCGGAACGTAGCCCTCGAACACGTTGTTGTAATATTCCAGCGGCGTCCAATCGGACGGGCGTCGAAATGAACTTGCCCAAGTAGGGCCGGGCGATTTCCAGGATGTATTCGTGCGGCAGATCGTCGGGCACGCAAACGCCCCGTGCCGGATTCTGGATCATCCACATCGTGGCCGCGACGACCGAGATGGCCACCTGCATCGTCGTGGCATTCTTGTGCGGCACCAGGCGGCGCGATTCCTCGATGCTCAGATCGCTGCCGGTCCACCACGAGTTGTAGGCGTGGCCCATCACCAGCGCGCCGAGAATGTCGGACCCGCCGGTGATTTCGTCCGCCATGATCCGCAGGTTCGGCTGCAATTGGTAGTCGTAGCCGCGCAGTTCGTTCAGCGAAGCGATCGCCGCGTCGCAGGGGCAATAGGCGTAATGGACCGTGGGGCGATAAATCGGCCTGCCCGTCTTCCCAGACCGTCAGCTTGTCGGAGATCGTAAACGCTTCGCCGTGGCGCACCACCATGCCGCGGATCGTATAGTTGGGGACCCAGGAGCGAACCCAGGTGTTCATGCCCATCTGCGCCAGGCAGATCTGGTTGCGCGGACCGTCGTCATGCTCGAAGGCGTGCGGCGGCAGTTCTTTTTCGTGCGTGCCCCAGCCCATCTCGGCCGTCGTCGTGCCTTCTTCGCGAAATCCTTCGATGCTCCAGGTGTTGACGAATTCGTCGACCTGCTTGGGCTGATTGGTGATTTGCGTGTCGCGCTCCGAGCAATGAATGACCTTGACGCCCAGCTTCATCGCCAGCTGATTGAACCGTGCGGTCGGCGATGAATTGCCGCAGTTCCTCGGCCGTCGGCGCCGGCGACTTTCTTGTCGGCCAGCACGCGCTCGCCGATGTCGAGCAGGGCGTGCTTGGTGAAGTGCGAGATCAAGCCGGGATTGGCTCCGTGCTCCAAAATGGCCGTCGGACCCGGCTCGGTCCAGCGGGACTTCATCCGCCGCACGTGCATGTGCCGCCAATAGAGCGTCCGCTGCGTCGGATGGGAATACTGGTCGTGGTCGTACGGGTCCCAGACTTCGACCGACGTGTTCAGATACAACACGCCCCGATCGTGGCACCACTGCGACGATCTCGCAGCAGTCGATATTCCAGGCCAGATCGATCAGCACGTCCCCCTCGGACAGGTATTTTTTCAATACCCGGCCCAGGTTTTCCGGGGCGATGCGCATCGCGCTCGAACCGCACGCCCTGGGCCACCCACGGTGCGAGCAGCGCCGCCTGATCTTCGAAATCGATGACCGTGATATTCTCGCGGCCGGCACGTCGATGTGCTTGAGCAGGACCGGCAAGGTGCATTGCGCCACCGAGCCGAAGCCGACCATCAGAATCCGCTTTTTGTGCTCGACCATTCGCCCAGACTCCGCAGTTTTACTAAAGCGAACCATTTTGCGATGATCCGCGCGGAAGGTCAACTGCTGAAATGCGACTCGGGGCCTTTCATTTCAGCCCGATCGGCCGGCGGCGGCATGCATCAATCGCGCGCGGTGGCGATGGGCAGAAGCGCGCCGGCCGGAAGGAGAAAGTTGGCATTCCATGCCGGCAGTCGGCACTAGCGAGTCGATTACTCGTCCAACCGTCCGTGCAGATCGTAGGGCAGCGGCTCGCCGGTCAGCTCGTGCCATGTGTCGCGCTGCTGCGGCGTCAGCAGCAGCAAGATCTTTTCGATCGTCTGCTGCCACACGACCCAGCGCGGCTCGGGCGGTGGTTCGCGCCGTCGATCTTGCGGATCGCGGTTTGGGCCCGGCCCACGACGACGCGGCGGTCCGCGATCCAGCGCAGCGCGTGATCCATCGTCCGCGCCGCGGTTTTCTGCGTCGAATTCTTGCCGGGGGGGTTGGCGCTGGTCTCCCTCGTCCTGGAAATGCCTCGGTGGGCCCCTGCGGTCGTTGCCCTGGGCCGGTCCACGCGGCCGGCCGCGCTGGGGATCGAAATCGGACCGGCAATCGAAACCAGGGCCGCCACCGGTTCCGCGGCCGCCAGGGCCGTGTTCGAAACCGGGCTCGTGGTCAAAGCCGCGGCGCTGGCCGCCGGGTCCGCGATCGAAATCCGGCCCCTGACCGAAACCGGGGCGGGGGTCGCCACGATCTCCATAGTCGGCAGGGGGCCCGGAATCGTCCCGGGGCCGATGCGCGAGGCCGCGCTGGGGATCCTCATCCGGCCGACGATCGTCGTCGGTTTGACGGTTGTCCGGCCGGTCGCTTTGCGGATCATCGCTGGGGCCTTCAGCGCCGCGCGGCGGTGGGTTGTCCGGCCGCCCGAATCGTTTGGGCGGCTGGCGGCGCTCGCTGGGCTCGTCGGTCGAATCGGGCGGAGGCTGGCGGAAACGGAAATCATCGGGCGGCGGTCCACGATCTTCCGGTTCTCCCGGCCCCGGACCTCGGCGGCGATCTCGCGGTCCCGGCCGATCCTGCTCGATGGTCGCCGCGATCTGTGCGCGTTGCTCGGCGGTCAGCCCGAGCGCGGCCACCATGTCGGAATGTTCGAACGCGAATGGCCCGCGCTGCTGCCAGGCGATCTGGTGCAGCCGTATGAGTTGCTCGGGCGTGAGCACGCCGGTGATCTCTTTCTCGGTCGATCGCAGCAGTTCGGCGACCCGATGCTGCGTCGCCTCGGCACTGGGCAATCGATCGGCGGTCGGCTCGGCCTCGGTGTCGGCGGCCAGACCCAGCAGCAACGCGTCGATCTCCTCGCCGGCGTCGGTCGACAGATTCAAGTTCCGCTGGACGCGGGCATCGGTCAGCAACATCAAGGGAGCGAATCGTTGCAGCGCCGACAGTTCATCGACGATGCGCGCGACCCGCTCCGAAGTGGCTGCCAGTTCGGCGCGCACCGTGGGATCCGGGTCGTCGCGACGCTGCTGGATGAAGTTTCGGTAGTACTCGACCGTCAGTTCGAGAAACTTGCGGCGCACCGGCTGCAGCATCGGCTGACTGGACAGTTCTTCCTCGGCAAGCTGCGTGAAGGCATCGACGGCCTGCCGGGCTTGCCGGAAGCTCTCTTCGGCGGCTTCGCGTTGCTGGGCTTCGCGCACGTAGGCGGCCTTCGTTTTTGCATGCTCCCGCGCCACCACGATCGTGGTGCCCAACAACCCGATGCTGGCCAGCAACAACAACACGATGGCCGAGACCACGACCGAGCGATGCCTGCGGCGCCAGCGCGCGGCCCTTTCGACCAGCGTCGGGCGGCGAGCCAGGACCGGTTTATCGTCCAAGAATCGCTGCAAATCGTCGGCCAGGTCTTGTGCCGTGGCGTAACGTTCCGGAGGCGCTTTGGCGATGGCCTTGAGCACGATCGTTTCCAGTTCGATCGGAATGCTCTTGTCGAGCAACCGCGGGGCGCGCGGTTCGTCCTCCAGGATGCGCCGGATCAGGTCGTGGCGCTCGTTGTCGGCGAACACCGGCTCTAGCGTCAGTAATTCGTAGAGCGTCACGCCGAGCGAATAAATATCCGTGCGGTGGTCGAGCACCACGCGATTGCCGGCCGCTTGCTCGGGGCTCATATAGCGCAACGTGCCCATCATGTCGCCGGTGCGCGTCAAATTCGCGTCGGCTTGGAACTGGGCCAGCCCGAAGTCCGTGACCCAGATGTTCCCCCGGCGGTCGACGATCAGGTTGGCGGGCTTGATGTCGCGATGAATGATCCCCAGTTCGTGCGCGTGTTCCAGGGCCCCGGCGGTTTGTCGCATCAAGCCGGCGATGGTTTGGAAATAAGCCGGCCGGGTCCCGTGCGAAGCGGCCAAGACCGTCGAACTGCCGGCGGCCACCGCCGTCGCTGCGGAGGCCGGCGTGGGGCCCGAGCCAAACGCCTCGGTGGCCGCGTCGCCGCGGCTTCGGCGGCGCTCGGTAAGTCGGCCGGCGGCCAGGTCGGTGGCCAAAACACTGGTGGAGCTCGAACGGCCATCCTCGGGCGTCGTTTTTCCGTCCAACCGCCGCAAATTCTCGATGAGCGCCGATAGCGGCTCGCCATCGATCAGCTGCATGGCATAGAAGTGAACGCCCCGTTCCGCGCCGACGGCGTAGACCGGCACGATATTGGTGTGGTGCAGTTGGGCCGCGGCTTGCGACTCGTTTTTGAAGCGTTGCAGGTGCTTGGGGTCGAGCGAGGCGGCGAAGGGCAATATTTTGACCGCGACGCGCCGGCCGAGCGAAAGCTGGATCGCCTCGTAGACAATTCCCATTCCTCCCCGGCCAATTTCGCGCAGGATGCGAAAATCGGCGAGCGGCAGCGGCACCTGCCCGGCCGGCGTGGCCGCCGTTTGCGCGGCTTCCGCCTTGCGCATATCGGTTGCCGCGGCATGCACCAGTTCGAGCCCCTGGAGACATGGGGCCAGTCCGTCCGCAATGTCGGCGTGCCGCGCCAGGAACTGCTGTTGATCCAGCGGGCTGCCGGCTTCGATGGCGGCCAGGTATTCCTGAGCCGCCCGAGCCACGCGCGGATCGTCCATGTCCGCACTCTCGTCGGCGCGTGGCCGCGAGGGTTCGTCACGGCGCGGTTCACCACGTTGTTGTGGCCCACGATCGGCGATCATCCCGGATCTCCCAAAGATTTCCGCAGCCGGGCCAACGCCCGCACCCAAAGCTTTTCCACGCTGTCGATCGATCGGCTCATCTGTGCGGCCACTTCCGCAAAGGGTAATCCCTCGAGATGCCGCAGGATGATCACCTGGCGGTAATCCGCAGGAAGTTGCTCGAGGGCGCCGGCCAGCTGCAAGGATGCTTCGCGCTGGACGGCTTGTTCGCTGGGCGAGTTGACGGCCGCGACCAGCCCACGGTCCAAAATGCAGGACGTATTATTCAGTTCCACCGCCAGCGATTGTTCCAGGCGCGCGTCGCGCTGCTTGGTGCCCAGATAGCGGCGTACCAGGTTGGCCACCAATCCGGCCAGAATGCTGCGCAGCCAGGCCGCGAACTCGGCCTCGGTCTTGCCGCGAAACTGATGGATGTGGCGATGCGCCTCCAGGCACGTCTCCTGGACCAGGTCGGAAGAATCCGCTTTGCCTTGCAGCCGGCGGCCAACCTGCGTTCGGGCCAGCAGCGACAAGTATTGACGATAGATTCCCAGCAAAGCGCCCAGGGCCTCGCTGTCGCCGCCCAAAGCCAGGTTCAACAGTTCCTCGGGACTAGCATCTGCCAGACTCATGGGCGGATTTTGGCTCATCAAGCATTCCGGGCAGGAACATTGAAAGAGACGACAAAACTTCTGAACTGCCGGCACAGGCTTTATTTTACTTGATTTACATCCCTACGTGACAAATTGGGCAATTGGTGAGCGGAGAATCCAGTAGTCCCACGGCGCCGCCGGTCGCGTAACCAATCAAAATTACCCCGCGCGGGAAGGGCAGGGTGCATATTCGACAGCCCTGCCAATCCCGGTAGTAACTGTCCACGACGCCAAACCGCCTCGAAATTTGCGCGGGCCCAGGATCAACACCTAAATCCATGCTATCACGACTCGCAATTGGCGGCGGATTTCGAAGAAACATGCTGACTACGGTGAATGTGAGACGATGATCCGTCTCAGGGCCGTGGAGCGAGTGATTCCGTCCTGCGCCGGCCGAAAAATTGTCGAAATGCTTGCCTAATCCCGCTCCGAACTGCAAAATGTCGTCATTGGAACTAAAGTGATCTGCCCCGGTCACTCCCTGTTCGACGGTACGCTCGGAACAACGGCGCTGCTGCGCCGTGCGTGCCTGGTCAACTTGGTCTCTTAGAGGTAACCGCATCGATGTGCATGCGCACCTTGACGACGGGCAACGCGGGCAGCGTCTTGTGCTGGGCGCTTTCTTTAGCGGGCTGCCGGCAATGCTGCGGCCGAGGGCGAACGGGACTTTACGCTGGCCCGCGGACAATCCATCGGTTTGCCGCTGCAATCGCGTTGACGAACCCTGCATCCGTTTAACCAGATTCCGAATGCAATGCTCTCTTGATGACTGAGGCGGGATATGTTTGGTGCCGTGTTGAAAGGCGTAGCCGAAAAAATCTCAGCGTTTTCTCCCTCCGCGGTGTCGCCGGCCGCCCGCCGACGTGGCAATCGTCCGCGCCCGCGAACGAGCGGCGTGTTGACTGTGGAAACGCTCGAACGGCGCCAATTGCTGGCAGTGGTCGCCGCCGCGCCGGCGACTACGGAGAATGCGGTCCCCCTTTATCAAAGACTGATGACCGTCAGCTCAAAGGGTGTTGAGACGCCGCTGGCCACCTCCGGCCCGACCGGCTACACCCCGGCCGAGATTCGACAAGCCTACGGCATCAATCAAATCAGCTTCAACGGCGTGACGGGCAACGGCGCCGGCGAGACCATCGCTATCGTCGATGCCTACGACGACCCCAACATCGCCAGTGATTTGCATCAATTCGACGCGGCATTCGGCCTCTCGGATCCGACGTTTACCAAAGTGAACCAGAACGGCGGCACGGCCATGCCGGCAGCCGATGCGGGCTGGGCCACGGAAATTTCGCTCGACGTCGAGTGGGCGCACGCCATCGCTCCCGGCGCAAGCATCCTGCTGGTCGAAGCCAACAGCTCCTCATTCAGTGACCTGCTGACCGCCGTCAACTACGCCCGCAACGCTCCCGACGTGGCCACCGTGTCGATGAGTTGGGGCGGCGGTGAATTCTCCGGCGAGAACAGCTACGACAGCGATTTCACCACGCCGGCCGGCCACAGCGGGGTCAGTTTCTTCGTCGCTTCCGGCGATTCGGTGCGCCGGCCGAATATCCGTCGGCTTCGCCCAACGTGGTCGGCGTGGGCGGAACGACGTTGAACCTGAACGGCTCGAGCAATATCACCAGCGAAACCACCTGGAGCGGCAGCACGGGCGGGCTCAGTTCGTTCGAGACCGCAACCGGCCTATCAAAAGGGCATGGTCACTCAAAGTTCGACCCAGCGGGCGACGCCCGACGTCGCGTACGACGCCAATCCCAACACGGGTTTCCCCGTGTACGACTCTTACGCCAATTCGTCCCCCTGGGGTCAATATGGCGGCACCAGCGATGCCGCGCCGCAGTGGGCGGCACTGGTGGCGATTGCCGATCAGGGACGGGCACTGGCCGGCGAGGCGGCACTCACCGGATCGCAGCTCTCCACCGACCTGTACCAACTGCCGTCGACGGATTTCAACGATATTACTAGCGGTACCAGCTCCGGAAGTCCCCAGGAGTCTGCAACCGTCGGCTACGATTTGGTGACGGGGCGCGGAAGTCCGAAGGCGAATTTAGTCGTCGGCGGATTGGTCGGTTCGACTTCGACAACTCCGGCCCCTGCGACGCACCTGTCCATCTCGGCGCCCAGCAGTTCGACCGCCGGCGGCACGTTCAGCATTACCGTGTCCGCACTGAATGCGTCGAATACGACGGCTACCGGTTATCTGGACACGGTCCACTTCAGCAGTTCCGACGGCCTGGCCAGGCTTGCCGTCCAATTACACGTTCACCGCGGCCGACGCCGGCAGCCACACCTTCACGGGGTTGACGCTCAAAACGGCCGGCAGCCAATCGATCACCTCGACGGACACCACCAGCAGCGCCGATTGGCGGTACGTCCACGGTCTCGGTGACGCCCGGCGTGGCAAACCATTTGGTATTCCTCCAATCGCCGACGGGCGCTCTGGCGGGCGCCGCGATCACCCCGGCGGTCAAGGTCGAAGTCGAGGACGCGTTCAACAACGTGCTGACCAACAACTCCACGGACCAGGTGACGCTGAGCCTGGGCACCAATCCCAGCGGCGCCACTCTGAGCGGCGGAACGCGCGACCGTGTCGGCCGGAATCGCCACGTTTGGAAGTCTCTCGGTCAATCTCGCCGGAAATGGGTACACGCTGGTTGCCAGCTCTCCGCCAAACGTCGAGCGGTGTCACTTCCCTCGGCTTCACCGTGACCACTAATACGTTGGCGACGCACCTGAGCGTCTCGGCGCCCAGCAGTTCCAACGCGGGCAACACTTTCAGCATCACCGTCAGCGCGCTGACGTCGGCCAACACGACCGCATCGTCCTATCTGGGCACGGTGCACTTCAGCAGCTCGGACGCTTTGGCTGGGCTGCCCGCCAATTACACGTTCACGCCGACGGACGCCGGCAGCCACACCTTCAGCGGGCTGACCCTCAAGACGGCCGGCAGTCAGACGATTACTGCCGCGGACACTTCCAGCAGCGCCGCCAGCGGCACGGCCACGGTTTCGGTGGCGGCCGGGGTGGCCAACCATTTGGTCTTTCTGCCAATCGCCGACGGGCGCAGTGGCGGGCGTCGCGGTCAATCCGCCGGTCAAGGTCGAATTGGAAGACGCTTTCAACAACGTGTTGACCGCCGACAATACCGACCAGGTGACGCTGAGCCTGGGCACCAATTCGACCGGCGCCGCGTTGAGCGGCAGAAGACGCGACCGTGTCGGGCGGAATCGCCACGTTCAGCAATCTGTCGGTGAACTTGGTCGGCACCAGTTACACGCTGGTTGCCAGTTCCCCCGCGGTGTCATCCAGTGTCACTGCCCCTAGTTTCAGCGTGACCGCGGCCGCGAGCAATACGCTCATCGAAGGCTTCGAAACGTCGACAACCTATAACGTGGTCGGCGCCAGTTCGGCGTCGGCATACTTGTCGACGGCTGCCGCCCATGACGGCACGTATGGACTGGTCGACACCAACGGGAACGACTGGATCTATCGAAACGACTCCGCCGCGCAGGTCAAACAAGGCGAGAGCATCTCGGTTTGGCTGCAATTCTCGGGCACGGCCAACGGCCGCGCGTATTTTGGTTTCGGTGCCAGTGCGGCGGGCACGCTTTCGCTGGTCGCGGCCCCGAATACGAATCAGCTGATCCTGCAAAGCAACGCCGGCTATGGGTACACCGACCTGGCCGACGTCAATCAGACCTGGGCCCCCAACCAATGGTATCGGCTCGAGGTCGATTGGAGCGTCGGCGGCAGCATTACGGGCAAGGTCTTCGCCAGCAACGGCACGACACTCCTGCAAACCGTCACCGCCACGAATACCTCGGTCACCTCGGGCGGAATCGCGTTTCGGGCGATCGGATCGAATAAGTTTTGGGATACCGTCACCGAGTCGCCATTGACATCGAGTTCCGCGCAAGGCTCGACCGGGCAATCCACCGCAGCGACCGGTGCCTCGACCACGGGTACCTCGACCACCGGACCCCTGGGCAGCGGCGGGCAATTCACATTTCCCTGGCTGGAGCCCATTGCGGCGGGCGTCTCAGCCGTGCAAGACGCGCATTGCGTCTCCACGGCGACGGCTGCGGTTGGCGCCACGAGCAACGCCGGGGTGCTGCGAGAAGCCAGTTTTGGTTCGATGTTCTCGCTCGAAGACTTACTGCTGGAAGAATCGACCTTGCATTCCCTTGCTCAGGCTCGGGTGGCGGGGCACTAACACGTCGAGCCGGTTAACTCGAGCCGGCTGAAATCGGCGAGATGCTTATCGCCGGATGCACTTGCGCCTGATGGACGGCTGCGCGTCAAGCTAGAGCGAGGCTGCGCCACGATTGAAAAGATAAATGATCGCCGCCCGACCAGATTGGAGCACGCTTGACCAGAAGCTTGGCGCACCGACAACGTGCGTCTCCTGTTCGCATTTGTCACGACAAGAATTTTCGCTAATGCGCCTCCGCCAGGCGGCGGTTTCTAAACGATTTCGTTACTAGGGAATAGATCGCGTCGATTGCCAATTCAGCTCTTCCGACCGTGTTCGCCTTGCGGTCCCTTGGCGCGCCGATAGCGATGCAGAACAGAGAACTGCCCAGGTTGGAACAGGCATCGGCGCGACGCCGGAGCGGCTCGTCGCACCGATTATGGCCTGGGCAGTGCTAGCAGAGGCATTTTCAACAACAGGAGCACACACCATGAGCATTCAGTCGCGCAAGCCGCTGGGATATCAGATTGGTCGTCACGAGCAACTCGAGCCGCGGAACCTGTTGGCCGGACATGCGGTGGCGGATGCGTTTGGCGCGGGGGCCGATTTTTTTGCCGCAGCCAGTAACATCGTCAACCATCAAATTGCCCCCGCCGCGACCGGCGCGTTGCAGGAAGCCCATGATCAGTTCTTCGGCCAGCTCGGCTACGAGTCATCATCGCATGGCGACACGTTCACAGCGTCGCTGACGGATTCCAACGGCGGCACCGGCACTGCCACCGTCAATTACACGACTGGTACCCTGGGCGGAATTTCGGCGGCCGTGCTGTCGATCACCGGCGACACAACTCAGGAAGGCGATATGGAAACCGTGACCATCGGCGGCGCCGTCGTTGGCACCGTTACCCTCGACAGTAGCGGCTCGGGAACGCTGCTCATCCAGACATCAACTCTAGCGGCAGCCGTGGCCGCGGGAACAAACATCAGCCTGGGCAACCTCGCCGGCAGTTTTGCGGCCGCCAGCAGCACCGGCGGCGGCATCAGCGGCGGTTGTTCCTCCTCGGCTGGACACGGCGAGTTGACCGCGCCGGTCAGCGACACGGGCGGCAACACCGCCACGGTCACGTACCAAACCGGCAAGTTGCTCGGCACGCAGGAATCGGTGGTCACGGTCACCGGCGATACCAGCGCCGCGGGAACCAGCGTGCCCGTCACGATCAACGGCACCGCGGTCGGTACGGTGGCCATCAATAGCAGCGGATCGGGAACGCTGATCGTTCCGACATCCAGTCTCACAACCACGGTCGCCGCCAGTAGCACCGTCGGCGTGGGCGGCCTGATGGGAACCTTTGCGGCCTCCACGACCACCACGACCTCATCGCACGCCGGCTTTACTTCCGCGCTGAGCGACACCGGTGGCGATACGGCCACGTTGACCTACCAGACGGGCAAGCTGCTGGGCGTGTCTGAAACCGTGGTCACGGTCACGGGCGATACCAGCGCCGAGGGAACCAGCGTGCCGGTGATAGTTAACGGCGCGACGATCGGCCTGATTGCCATCGACAGCACCGGCTCCGGAACGCTGATCGTTGCGACCTCCAGCATCACGACCACGGTAGCCTCCGGCAACCCGGTGATGGTTGGGGGCCTGAGCGGCACGTTGAGCCCTAACACCTCCACCTCCGGCGGGCACGGTCGCCATCACTGGCGATAATTCACCGCACCGGGCGAATGTGCCGAGCATCGAGCGGCGATAGCACTGCTCTCATCAAGGGACCGCACCTCTATCAATTGGCCGAGATGGCGACCGAAGGCGATCCGACCTCCGTTGCCCGCAACAACGGGGTGGCGGCCCCTGTCCACTGGCAGGCCGGATATTTCAACGAGTCGCACCGGCCGACGGGGGCTCATTCCGCGCTCGCACTTTGTAGTTTCCTCGACTTTCGTCGTATTCGAGGTCGACCAGCCCTTTGCCTTTGAGGTCTTCCAGCAGCGCCGAGAAACTGCTGTAGCCGTAGTAGCCTTCGTTGAAGCCCGGAAACACGCGGCGAATCGCCTGCTTGAGCAGCGAGCCCCAGAGCGGGTCGTAGTCCTGTTCGACGGAGTGAAAGACTTCCAGCACCCGGTCGAACGCCTCCTGTTTGCGCTCCTCTTTGGTGCCCCCTTCTTTCGGCTTGGCCGCCCGGGCCACTCCCCGGGTGTGGGTCTTTTTGGCGACCCGGATCAGGTCGTCGTAGTAAATGAACTCGTCGCAATTGCCGATCAGCAGATCCGACGTGGAACTCTTCACGCCGCAGCCCAACACGCGCTTGTCGTTCTCTTTCAGTTTCGAGACGAGGGGCGAGAAATCGCTGTCGCCCGAGATCAGGGCGAACACGTCGATGTGCTGCTTGGAATAGCAGAGATCGAGCGCATCCACGACCATGCGAATGTCGGCGCTGTTCTTGCCGCTCATTTTGGTCTGCGGGATGTCGATCAATTCGACCCCCTGAGCATGGAACTCGCGCACGGCGTCGGCGTAGTTACGCCAATCGCAATAGGCGCGCTTGAAAACGATGCGCCCCTTTTCCAGCAGTCGCTTGAGGACCAACTGGATCTCGAACGGCCCGGTCTTCATGTGCCGCACGCCGATCGCCAGGTTCTCGAAATCGACAAAGACGGCGATCAGCGGTTCGTCAGACATGTGTGGGGGGTCTTGTGGGGTGCTGTTATGGAAATAAAACCGCTGCGGGGCGCGACGCTGCTAACGCCGCTGGCCATGCCGCGAACTGCGTCTCTTTTGGGCTCTCAGCTCCGGCGATTCCGCCGCCCGGGCGGTCGGTTTGGGCAGCGGGCTCTGTGGCGAGTCGGCCTGCCGGGCTGATTGTCGCTCTGCCAGCACGCGCGCCGCCAAAGCCCGCAGGTCAGCGGCCGAGGCGTTATGGGCCACTTTGAACAGCGCCGAATCCGGGGCTGCGAAAAGCTCTTGTTCGATTCGGGCCTGGTCTTGCTCGTCGAATTGCTCGGCGGTGATCGAAAGCAGATGATCGGCTGCAGCGCTCGAAACTCTCTGAGCGGCCAGCGGATCGCTCGCTAGCAAAACCGCTTGCTTCGGCCGCGCGCGGTTGTCGGCCGACTCGAACCGTGCCGCTGGCGGAGTTGGCCTCAGGGGCCGCGGCGGCGAGCCCAGCCATCTCCGCCTCCGGCGGATGCAGGTCGCTGTGCGGCTCGGCGCGGTCCGGCAGACGGATTTCGCTGTGCCGGATCGGCAAGCGAATGACCAGCGTTCCCATCAGACCGCTTTGCTGCTCGCGCCAGGTGCCGTAGAGCAGGCTCTCGTGCGCCGATTTATACAGGGTGAGCTCGCACTCACAGTCCGAGGCATCGCGGCGGAAGTTGTAGCGCCCCTTGAAGTGACTGCCGTTGGGACTCTTGGCGATCAGATGGCAGGCGCGGCCG
The DNA here is from genome assembly GCA_963793635.1 of uncultured Planctomycetaceae bacterium. Classification (GTDB taxonomy): domain Bacteria; phylum Planctomycetota; class Planctomycetia; order Pirellulales; family PALSA-1355; genus CAWCAX01. Next base: position 130,368 of record CAWCAX010000002.1, on the reverse strand, counting down.
TTTTGGTTCCAATCGAGGGCAATTCGCTCGGCTGAGACGACGGCCTGCTCGATGGCGATGGTTTCTTCGACTCCCAGCCCATGAACGATCCGCCCCTTGAGATGCATGGTAATGAAAGTGCCTTGCGCGATTAGGGGGCAATATCGCGGCGGACCGCGAATCGACAGGATTGAACGGTGTTTGGCCGGAACACCCGGGGGGGATCCAGTCAACTCAGACGGCTATTCTACAGCCTGTGGCGGGGGGCCGATAGAATCCGCTCCGAGGAAAGCATCCAGCCGGTCGCACTGGTTTTGACGCTCGTGCGGCTCCGGCGTAGCGGGGCGGGCCACCCACGCTGCCTGGGAGCACATTGCTATCGAAAGCCATCCCAGTATAATCAAGCGGTCACGACAAATCATGACCAGCTACCGACAGCCTACACATCCGATCGCCTGCCTGCCGTCTCTTTCGGCTGCTCTTGCGTAACGGTGCCACCCCTGTAAGAGCCGTCTTGGTTTTGTGGCTATCTGCTGCCAAGCTTTTGGGCCGATGGTCCGCTTCAGTAGACACAGTTCCGTTTGCCCATGTTTCAAGGTTGGAGAGCAGAAATGCCGCAGGGTAAGATTAAGAAGATTCTGGCGGAGAAGGGTTTTGGATTCATTCAGACGGACCGGGACGATTTGTTCTTCCATCACTCCGAACTCAAAGGCGTGACGATCGAAGAGCTGCGTGAAGGTCAGGCGGTCGAGTACGAAGCCGGCAAAGGCCCCAAAGGCCCTTGTGCCACCTCGGTCCGCGCGGTCTAGCCCCCAGTCGGGCCAGACGGCATGAGCCACGTGACGCCCCTGGATCCAAACGCGATCCAGCGGGCGTCTTTTTCTTTGCTGCTGCACCCACAAAGACTGCGCCCTCAAAGTTCGTCCAAGTGACGTGGCCAATCGTCTGTCAGCAGCCGGGAGAGCGATCAGTCGGCCAGAATCTGCCCCTGGCTCTGGCAATCGGGGCACTCAGGCATGTATGATCCGCCCCAGGGAGCCTGGAAACCTTATGTCGATCACCCGCTTTCTGTTCGGCCGACCTCTGGCTTCCAGCGAGGAAGGGCAGGAAAAGATCGGCCCGGCGACCGGCGTCGCGGCGCTGGGCCTGGACGGACTTTCGTCCTCGGCCTACGGGCCCGAGGCCGCGCTGACCGTGCTCTTGCCGCTGGGGGTGGCCGGCCTGTGGTACATCCAGCCGTTAACGCTGGCCATTCTCGTGCTGTTGGCCCTGCTCTATCTGTCGTATCGCCAAACGATCGCCGCCTATCCGGTCAACGGCGGATCCTATACGGTGGCCAAGGAAAACCTGGGAACGCATCCCAGCCTGTTGGCGGCCGCGTCGCTGCTGGTCGATTACATCCTGAATGTGGCCGTGGGCATCTCGGCCGGCATCGCGGCGCTGGTCTCCGCGGTGCCGCAGTTGCACCCGTTCACGCTCCCCTTGTGCCTGGCCGTGCTGGCCGTCATTACCCTGGCCAATTTGCGCGGAACGAAAGAAGCCGGTTGGGCCTTTGCCCTGCCAACCTACTTGTTCATCGTCAGCCTGGGCAGCGTGCTGCTGATTGGAATCGTCAAGGCGATCGCGGGCGGCGGCCATCCGGAAGCCGTGGTCGCGCCGCCCGAGCTGCCAGCGGCGGCAGAGTCGGTAAGCCTTTGGCTGCTGCTGCGGGCGTTTGCCACGGGCTGTACGGCCATGACCGGCGTCGAGGCGGTCAGCAACGGTGTCAGCGCCTTCCAGGAGCCGACGGTGGTGAACGCCCGGCGGACGCTGACCGCGATCGTGGCTCTCTTGGCCGTATTATTGGGAGCCATCGCCTTCCTGGCCCACGCGTATGGCATCGGGGCCATGGATCAGAACCAGCCCGGCTATCAGAGCGTGCTTTCGCAACTGACGGCCGCGGTGCTGGGTCGGGGCTGGTTTTATTACCTCACGATCGGCAACGTATTGGCAATCCTGGCGCTGTCGGCCAACACGAGTTTTGTTGACTTTCCGCGACTCTGCCGCCTGATTGCCGAGGACGATTTTCTGCCGCGGTCGTTCGCCATCGTCGGCCGGCGACTGGTGGCCACGGTCGGCGTGGTGTTTTTGTCGCTCGCGGCCGGAGCCTTGTTGGTCGCTTTTGACGGAGTCACCGACCGGCTGATTCCGCTGTTTGCGGCCGGCGCGTTCACGGCCTTTACGCTCTCTCAAGCCGGCATGGTGGTGCATTGGCAAAAGCAGCTGCGCGGCGCGGCGCCCAACCAGGACGCGGAACAAGATGAAAAACGGTCCCGCCGCTCGAGCCTCTACCTGCGGATGGCGACCAACGGCGTCGGAGCGGCGGCCACGGCGGTGGCGCTGACGATCATTCTGGCCACGAAGTTCATGGAGGGCGCCTGGGTCACGATTCTGACAATTGCGGCGCTGATCGTGCTGTTCAAACTCGTGCATCGGCAGTACCGCAAGCTCGACGCACAGACGGTCTCTTATCGGCCCCTGGAAATGGCTTCCCACGACGTGCCGGTGGTGCTGTTGGCGGTCCGCTGCTGGGACCGGCCGACCGAAAAATCGTTGCGCTTTGCGCTCTGGTTGTCGACGGATATTTTCGCGGTGCATCTGCTCAACGTCGGCGGCAATGGCGCGGACGGGGAAGAAGAGCAAATCAAACGTCAATGGAAAGAGAACGTCGAGATTCCCGCCCAAAAGGCCGGCCTGCCGGTTCCCAAGCTCGTCGTCGCGCCCTCGAAATATCGACTCTTCTGCGAACCCCTGCTGCATGAAATCGATCAGCTCAAGCGCGAATTTCACGCGCGGCCGATTGCGGTCATCATTCCGGAAGTGGTCAGCCGCCACTGGTGGGAGCCGCTGTTGCACGTGCGCCGGGCAGCCAGTCTGCGCATGGCCTTGCGTAACCGCGGGGAGAAGCGTGTGGTGGTGATCAGCATGCCGTGGTATCTGAGGGATTAGCGCGGCGCGTGCGGGGAGTCCGAGTTTTCCGATCCCGGAGCGGCCGTCGCTGCGGACTTGCACGCTGCCGCCGTGGATCGACACCAATTGCCTGACCAGCGACAGACCGATCCCCAGCCCTCCGGGCGCTTTGAGGTGCACGGATTCCTCTTGCGTGAACCGATCGCCGTTCAAGCCGGCCCAATTGATGCCGCTCGATCGTTACTTTCCGCCTGGTCCGAGCCTTCCAAAGCGGGGGGCCGTTTGGTCGCGCTCATTTGCAAAGGTCATGCCGGCGCGGCCGATAGCGTTCTGAACGACAGCAGCGCACCTTTTGGACGTAGTGGTTGATGGACCCGGGGCCGCGATGCTCGCTTTCAAACCACCCCTTACGGCAGAAATTCGGCGGTCCCTGGGGCGGGTGAGGAAGACGTTGTGAAGCTATAAGATGTGTCTGCATAACAAGTTAGATTTGTTTCTCCGGATCGGATTTGCAATTGTCGCAATCTGAACTACGTTTCACTTTGCCAATCTAGCGCACATGTCTGTCGAACGTTAATCCCATCTCTTTCCGACTCGTTTCCGCCCCCACTCGTCTTGCACATCGTTGGGGGCGCTGCTAATCACATCGGTCGGCGTCAATCACAGCTTTTGTCGGTGTCAATCACTGGTTTTGTCGGCGTTCATCACAACTTTGATTTTGCCCAAGGAATCCGCCGTATGTTCACCCGTTTGGTCGTTGCAGCGTTAATTGTGCCCGCCCTGGCTGCGGCGGCCCATGCGCATCCCCTCGAGTCGCTGTCGCGGTCGGAAATGAGGCCGCGACAGGTCTACGAATTCCGAACCAGCGGCCGTACCTATCGGGCAGAAGTGCTCGACCAAGCCACCGGTGAGTGCCTGGTCAGTGCGTCGTGCGACGGCGCCTCGTTCAGCAAACCACGAAAGGCGTTTTTGCTCGGCGCAACGCGCGGACCCCAGTCGGGCGTCTCGCTGGTCATCATGGGGCAAGTGAAGGTCGGCCAGGGCATTGAACTGGCGCTCGGAGATCACACTAAGCCCAATCGTTTCCTCACGCCCGAGGTCACGGCGATCACGTTGCTGCCCGAACAGGTCGAGTAGGCGCCGAACGCGACTTTGCAACCGCGGTCTCTGCCGACCTTGAAGGACCAGCCGCGAGCGGCGGCGCGCGGACCTCGCGCGTTACAGGCTTTCAGGCGGTTCAGGCCAGCGTGTTGATGGCCGAGCCCGGCGGAAAACTTTGGAATGCGGTGGCCGAGTCGAACTGACCGCCGCTCGAGCTGCGGATCGCCGACAGCAAGTCTCGTTGAAATTGCTGAGGATTGACGCCGTTCTGCTGTAGCAACTGGAAAAAAGCCTGCTGCGGATTGGACTGGCTGGAGCCGGCCGAGCCCGACGTGCTGCCATCCGCGTCGCCCTCCGTGGCGGTTTGCGAGCCGCCGACCGCGGTGGTCGACGGGCTGCTCGGGGCAGCGGTGGAACTGCCTTGGAGCACGCTTTGAATCGCGTCTTGAATCACCTGGTTGGGATCTGCGGTGGATCCGCTGGACTGGCTGGCGCCGAGCGAACTGCTGACGGCCTGCTCGATCTGCGACAGCAACCCACCGCCGCCACCGCCATGATGATGGTGGTGGCCCCCCTTCGGGGCCTGGGTTGAGCTGGCATCGGTTTGCGAAGTCTGCTGTCCCGCTTGGGTCGTGGCCTGATAGTACTGATACAGGCTTTGACTGACAGAGTTGCTGGTACTGCCGACGGCGGAAGCGGACATGGCAGGGCCCTTGTGTCCGGGACGGGTGCGCTCGATTCAAACCTTGCGCCCGTCTGCGCGGGCTGCTAAAGCTCAGATCGGCAATTGGCGGTTGGATCGGATATTACAATTTCGCAAGGCTCGGTCCGCGCTCCTGCGGCCCGTTCGCCCGCAGCGCGGCGTTGGCCATCACAAGCCGTGGCGAAGGCATGGCTTTCTCTTGCTAGCGGCAGGCCGCATCCGTCTGCCGGCCGAGGCTGCTGATTCTCGGTCGATGCAAGCACGCGGCACGCCGTGGAATCGCTCCTGGAGGCCGAAATCCGCGGCCCTGGAGTGCGCCCAAACAGGCAAGTGCACTACGACTTAGGCCGTTTTGAGTGGGCCGGTTGGGGGAACTCTGCCGATAAGCCACAGAGTAGCGGTTATAGCCGTTTTACCGTGTCGGTCTGCGCACTTATTTCGAATTTCGAAGTCGTGGGCTTCCAGCGGTTGCTGGAAAGCAAGCAGCGCGAAAAATGGCCAGCGGTGCAGGGGATCCCCAGTCGTGCAGCGACCAGTTTCAGGGCCTTCGACGAGCGATGCGCGGCTTGCCACGGCGTCCCTGCGCGCCGCTTGGACGCTGGCTGCTGCTGATCGCGCTGCTCGCCGGCAGCGGTTGCACCAGTTGGTCGGAGTACGTGCACAACGGGTTCAAAGTCGGGCCCAACTACCTCAAGCCGCCGGCGCCGGTGGCTCAAGACTGGATCGACGCCAACGATATCCGAGTGCGCAAAGCGTCGGACGACCTTTCGCACTGGTGGACGGTGTTCAACGATCCGGTGCTCAACGGCCTGGTGGCCGATGCCTATCGTCAAAACTTGACGTTGCGCCAGGCCGCGTTCCGCGTATTGCAAGCGCGGGCAGTTTTGGGCGTCACCGTCGGCGGGCTGTTCCCGCAAACGTTCCAGGCCACGGGCGATCATACGAACAATGCCATCAGCACCGAAGTCGCCAATCGAGGCTTCGTCAAGCAGCGGTTCTTCGGACAATATGATTACGGCTTCAACATGTCGTGGGAGCTCGATTTCTGGGGCCGGTTGCGGCGCTCGATTATCGCCGCCAGAGACAACCTCGACGCGTCGGTCGAGAATTACGACGACGTGCTGGTCACGATGCTGGGAGACGTGGCTAGCGACTATGCGCAGATTCGCATTTTGCAGGCCGAGATCGCCTACACGCAGGCCAACGTCGAGCTGCAGAAATCGATCTTGACCCTCGTCACGGCCCGCTTCAATGGAGGGCAGGTCACGGCCTTGGACGTCGATCAGGCCCAAAGCATTCTCTCGCAAACCGTGTCGCAGATTCCCGCGCTGCAAATCACCTTGCGCCAAACGAACAACGCGCTGTGCGTGCTGCTGGGCATTGCGCCGGAAGATCTGGTCGCGCGGATCGGCACCGGTGCCATTCCGGTCGCTCCGCCGGAAGTGGCGGTGGGCGTGCCGGCCGATTTGCTTCGCCGCCGGCCCGACGTCCGCATGGCCGAGCGGCTGGCCGCCGCGCAGGCCGAACAGATCGGCATGGCCGAGGCCGAGTTCTATCCGCACATCTATTTGAACGGCACGATCGACTTCTCAGCTGAGGCCTTTCGCAACGTGTTCAATCAGCACGCCCTGCAGGCGACCGCCGGTCCGACGTTTCAGTGGAACGTGCTGAATTTCGGCCGCATCCTGAACAACGTTCGGGCGCAAGACGCGTACTTCCAGCAGCTGGTGGCCCTCTATCAGTACTCCGTGGTCACGGCGGCGCAAGAGGCTGAAAACGGACTGATCAGCTTCCTCAAATCGCAGGAGCAGACCGACGATCTGACCCAAGCGGTCTCGGCAGCTCAAAGCGCCGTGAACATCGCGATCGTCCAATACCGCGGCGGCATGGTCGACTTCAACCGCGTGGCCACCTTGGCCCAGAACCTCGTTCAGTACCAGAACCTTTTGGCCCAGGCCAAAGGCACGATCGCCACCGGACTGATCAGCACCTATCGGGCGCTGGGCGGAGGCTGGGATTATCGCCTCGACCCGACCTCGGGCAGCGCGCCCGGTTTGAGCGCCGCACTGGCGCAGGGTGGCGCTCCGCCTCCGGAACTCGTTCCCTCCCCCAACCCGCTGGCGCCCAAAGCGGAGGCAGAGCCGTTGCCGGTCCCCGCTCGCGACGGCGCGGAACCGGCCCGCCCGGACGACTCGGCGGCCGGCCGATCGAACAAGGAAATGGGCCCCTCCGGCCAGGGTGAATTGGTCGGCCAGGCCGCTGCTCCGCTGGGAGCAAATCCGCTGCTTCGACAGCCTGCCAGGCAGGTCGACCAATGGCCGCCCAGCACGTTGCCTGTCGCCAGCCGGCCGCCCAGCACATTGAATGTCGCCAGCCGGCCGGCGGGTGCGCCAAAGACCCTGCCGGCGCAACGTTCCGCGTATGTTCCGCTGGTTGGCGAAGCCCGAATCCTGCGACCTGATCCGCCACGGTCGCAAGCGCATTCGCAGCCGACAACGGCCTCTCAGCCGCAGACGGCAGGCCAGAGGGACAGTTCGATTACGCCCATCGGCTGGTACGATGCCGCTCGGCCAGCTCCGTCGACAGGAGCTCCGGCCCCATGAAAGCCTTGACCTGTAGTGCGTTGGCTGGGCTGCTGCTGGTCGCGCCGGCCGGGGGACGATCGGCGGACGATCGGCCTGCCGAGTCGGGAACGTCGGGCGGCGCTGGATCGGCGGCCTGTTGCTGCTGGTGCCCCAACGACTATCTGCGGAAACCACCGCCCTACTTGCCGGCGCCGCCGTGCAAGTGGTGTGCGAACGACTATTGCCGCAAGCCGTTGCCTTGGCTGCCGGCGCCGCCGTGCCGCTGGTGCCCGAACGATTACTGCCGCAAGCCGCTGATGTGTATGCCGCCCGTCTGCCAGCCCTGGTACAAGTGCGTGCCGGAGTGTCCGGCAGTCCGATCGAGCCCGACGGGGGCGGGCCAAGATGCCTCGAAGCTCGATGGCCCGCGAGACTGAGCCTATCCGAGAACCGTTCGGGAGAAGGGGACCGGCACATTTTGCTCCCAGGGCACCGCAAAATGAGCCCGTCCAGGCCCGTCCCCAACGGTTCTCGGATAGGCGCCCACGAGCAGGGGGGCTTAGCCCGCGCGGCGGCCGCGTGCCGGCTCGGGCATGAACTGCCAGTGAGGGCCGCGCATGATGGGATGCGGGGCGCCGAGGCCTTTCAAGGGTCCGCTCGATTCATGCTCTTGGATGGCGGCCAGCACGCGCTCGGCGATGACCAGGGCATCGCGGCCCCCTTCGCCGCTGACGCGCGGTGTCCGCCGGGTGCGGATGCACTCGACGAAATCTTGCAGTTCGTCGGCCAGGGGGTTGCGGGGCTCGACCGTCGGCTGGCTGACGCGCAGGTGTTGCTGGCCCAGCTCATCGCGCAAATGGAGTCGCTCGGCCAGCGACATCAGTTCTACGTCGATCTCATGGCGCAGCACTTCGGCGGTGGGCGTGATGAGCCGCGCCGTACGGGCGGCGAAATCGATGTCGGCCATGCAGCCGGCGGTCCAGATCTGCATTTCGCGCCGGGCGGGCCCGAAGTGCACGCGCGAGGCGCTGAGCTGGGCCACGCAGCCGTTTTCGAACTCGAACCGGGCGTTGGCCACGTCCTCGTGCCGGCCCAGCAGGGCCCGGCCCAGGGCCGCACACGTTGCGCACGCGGGCGTCGACCAATGCGAGCATCACGTCGATGTCGTGGATCATCAGGTCGAGCACGACGCCGATGTCGATCGAGCGGGCGGTGAAGCTGCCGGCTCGCACGGCCTCGATGAATTGCGGATCGGGCAAGATGGGCCTGCACGGCCAGCAGGGCCGGATTGAATCGTTCGATGTGCCCGACCTGCAGCACCGCGTCGCGGCGGCGCGCCGCGGCCACCAGTTCGTCGGCTTCGCGAACGCTGCTGGCCAGCGGCTTTTCGACCAGCACGTGCAGGCCGCGATTGAGAAATTCCAGCGCGACGTCGTGGTGCGTGCGCGTCGGAGTGGCGATGATCGCCGCGTCGACCTGTTCCAGCAGTTCGTGATGGTCGGCGATGGCCGGCGCTGCCGCAGGGCGGCGACTTGCTGGCGGGCTTCGGGCATCGGATCGGCCACGCCGACCAGCAGCACGTCGTCTCGCTCGGCCAGCAGCCGGGCGTGGATGCTGCCCAAGTGCCCCGCGCCGACGACCGCCACACGCAACTTGCTCACGCGGCTCTCCTACGTTCGCGAGCCCGGCCGTGCTTGCCTTCCTGCTGTTGCTGGATGAAGGTCAGCAGTTCGATTGACCTGCGGCACGAGTTGGTCGTTGCCGCGCAAGATTTCGCGGGCATGGTCCAGGCCGACTTTGGCGCGATACAGCAGGCGATGGGCTTCGGCCAGGCATTTGATGGCCTCGGGCGAGAACTCGTTGCGCTTCAGGGCCACGACGTTGATGCAGCGCGGCCGGGCCGGATGCCCTTCGACGAGCATGAACGGCGGCACGTCGTGCAGCACGCGGCTCAGGCCGCCGACGAAGCTGTAGCTGCCGATCGAGGCATAGTGATGCACGGCCACGGCCGCCCGAGAGCGAAGCGTGGTCGTGAACGTGGACGTGCCCGCCCAGCAGCGTGCCGTTGGCGATGACGATGTGATCGCCCAGCTTGCAATCGTGGGCCACGTGGCAGCAGGCCATCAGGAAGTTGTGGCTGCCGAGCGAGGTGATGCCGTCTTCTTTTTCGCTGCCGCGATTGATCGTCACGCCTTCGCGAATCATGTTGTGATCGCCGATGATGACCTGCGTGTCGCTGCCGCGATAGCTGATATCCTGCGGCTCGCCGCCGATGCACCACGCCCGGATAGATGTGATTGTGCTGGCCGATCGTCACGCGGCCCATGATCGTGACGTTGTTTTCCAGCCGCGTGCCGCGGCCGATGCGGACGTCGGGGCCGATGACCCAGAACGGGCCGATTTCGACGTCGGCGTCGATTTCGGCTCGGGGATGGATCGAGACGTTGTCGGCAATGAACCCTGCCATTGCCGTGTGCTCCGTCGATCTTCGAGCTACAAACCACTCGAGAGGGCGTCCATTGCTGCGAGGATCCGCAAATCGTGGACAGCCCGCCGCCGGTTTGCCGGCCCTCTGACTCTTTCCGGCTGCGGCAGATCCGAGGGATTTTGTCGCGGGCCGCTTCAGGCCGAACGCCTCCAGGCTTCGACAATCTCTTCTTCGTTCAGCAGCGCACGCACCAATTCGGCGTTCAGGCGATGGCCGCTGCGGTGGGCGATGAAATGCCCGACAATGTCGCAGCCGGTCAGGGCCAGATCGCCCAGCAGGTCGAGCGTCTTGTGCCGCACGCACTCGTCGCGGAAGCGCAGCTCGTTCTGAATCGGGCCGTCTTTATCGAATACCAGCAAGTTCTGATAGCGTGGTCCGCTGTGCCCAAGCCGCGCGAGAGCAGCCAATGGGCTTCTTCTTCGAGCATGAACGTGCGGCTGGCGGCCAGTTCGCGGCGAAACGAGTCGGGCGTGATCGCCAGTTGCAGCGTCTGCCGGCCGATGGCGTTGCCGGTGCCGTAATCCAAGCGAAACTTGACCGACATGCCGCCGGTCGAGCTGGGCCGGGCCTCGACCCAACTGTCGTCGTCGCCCAGCCGGGTGATGTTGCGCACGACCAGCACCGACCGCGTGGCTTCTTGCTCGACGATGCCGGCCGATTCCAATAGGGCCACGAACGGCTGGCTCGAACCGTCGCAGCCGGGCATTTCGGCCTCGTTGACCCAGATCTCGCAATTGTCGATGTGCAGCCCGGCCAAGGCCGCCATGATGTGTTCGACCATCTCGACGCTGCCCCCCGCCAGAGCCAGTGTCGTGCGACGCGGGGTCTCGATGCGGTTGGCGACCAGGGCCGGGATGCGCGGTGCCCGCGGCAGGTCGCGGCGGACGAACACGATTCCGGTGCCGGCCTCGGCGGGCCGAAACTCGACGCGCACGTCGCGTCCGCTCCAGAACCCGAATCCCTCAATGGCAACCGGCGCCGAGATCGTACATTGTTTGCGGATTGCGTACATCCAGGAGGTCAATCGTTGGCTAAAAGGTCTGACGGCTTGAGACGATTGTCGAACCGCAGGGGTCCGCAACGGGCAAAAATCGCCGCCAGCGGCAGGCGGCCAGACGGATTTACCGTGCGGGCGATTTGCCTTGCGGCGCCTGGCCGCCCGGTCCGCGCTGATTTGCGGTGTGCATGGCGCGGCGATTCAGCTCTTGCAGGATCGGCTCGGAAATGTCGGGGCCGTTCAAATAGACGAACGATTTGCTCAAGGCGCGCTGCATCGATTCCGGAACATTCGGATCGACCGGTTCGCTCGAGTAGGGCATCACCAGCAGGATGCCCTTGGCGTCGGCATACCGTTTGACCTCTTCGGTGATCTCGGTATAGAGCTGGTAGAACGCCCGCTGCTCACGTTCCTGGAAATCGCGCTGCTGAATCTTGATGCGCACGTTAAGTTCGGAAATGCGCTGGGCGATCTGCTCTTCGAGTTGTTTGAATTCGGGCCGGCCGGGTTTGTATTCCTTGAGCTTGTCCTTTTCCTTTTCCATTTCCGCCGATTCTTTGCGAATCTGCTGTTCGGCGGCTTCTTTGTCCTTGCGAATCTGATCGCGGACGTACTTCGAGCGGACGTAATTGGTCATCAAGCGCTCGAAGTCGACCAACGCCACAACCGAGTTGGGGTTGCCCCCGTTCGGGCCGCTGGCGCCGGGAGCACCGCCGCCGGCGCTCGGCTGTCGCGGGGGGGGCTGCTGAGCGAAAAGACGGATCGTGCCGAGAGCCAGCAGTCCGGCCACACCGAGGACGAGCATTCGAGAAGTTTTCACGTTTGAGCGCTCCTTGCTACATTGCGCTGCGGCCGGTCATCCATGACCAGCACTCAGCCAGCCGAAAAGCGTCCGACTGAGTAAGCCGGGCGACCCAATTCGAGGCGGTATTGTGCCGAGAACTGCCAGATCGGTAAAGGTCAAAAAACCCGCCGTTTTCGGCTAATCCGGCGACTTTCTGCCCGGTCCAAGCCATTTTGCAGCCACGCACCTGTCAGCGCGTGCCGCTCACACGCTAGGCTAAGGGCACGCTGGATTCGTCGAAAGCGGCCAGGCTTCGCCCGCCGCAAGCGTTCAACCCGTTGATAGCCGTCTCCGCACCCCGCAGGCCCGCTGACGGCTTGCCACCGGCTGGCCTGGCATGCCTCACTCGCCCGCATTGCAAAGGATCGCTGCGTTGACCCAAATTTCCAAGCTCCACGCCCGAGAGGTACTCGATAGCCGCGGTCAGCCGACGGTCGAGGTCGAGATCCACGCGGGCGGACACCTGCTGGGCCGGGCGATGGTGCCCTCGGGCGCCAGCACCGGCCGCGCCGAAGCCTTCGAGCTGCGCGACGGCGACCCCCAGCGATACGACGGTCGCGGCGTGCTCAAAGCGGTCGCCCATATCAACGGGCGAATCGCCCCGGCCATCGTCGGGCTGGACCCGGCCGATCAATTGGCCATCGACCGGCGCTTGCTCGAACTCGACGGCACGCCCGACAAATCGCGGCTGGGCGCCAACGCACTATTGGGTGTTTCACTGGCCGCGGCCCACGCGGGAGCCGCCGCCACCGGCCGACCGCTTTATGAACACTTACACGAATTATTCCGGCAGTCCGCCGCGGCGGACGCGCACGCCGCGACGGACTGCCCGGCGCCGGCCATGCCGCTGCCGATGACCAACATGATCTCCGGCGGACTGCATGCGGGCGGCAACCTCGATTTTCAGGACTTTTTGATTCTGCCCGTGGGGGCCCCATTTTGCGGTCGGACTGGAATGGATCGTACGCGTCTACCGGCGGCTGGGGACATTGCTCTCGGCAGCGGGCTACGAAGGCCGGCTGGTGGCCGACGAAGGGGGATATGGACCGCGTTTAACGAGCAACCGGCAAGCCGTGGGTTTTATCGTCGAGGCGATCGAGTCCGCGGGCCTGGCGCCCGGCCGCGACGTGGCCGTGGCCCTGGATGTGGCCAGCACCCATTTCTTCGACGGAACGCATTACCGGTTGGCAGCCACCGGCCAGTTGTGGCTCAGCGGCGGTCAGATGATCGATCAGCTTTCCGAATTGATCGATGCTTTTCCGATCATCAGCATCGAAGACGGCCTGGCCGAAGACGACTGGGAGGGCTGGCAGCAATTGACCGCTCGGCTGGGCGGCGCGTGCAACTGGTGGGGGATGATCTGTTCACGACGAATCCCGAGCGGCTGGCCCGCGGAATTGAATTGGGGGTGGCCAACAGCGTGCTGGTGAAGGTCAACCAGATCGGCACGTTGTCGGAAACATTCCAGACCGTGCATCTGGCACGCGGGGCCAAGTATTCCATCGTCGTTTCGGCCCGCAGCGGTGAAACCGAGGACTTTTCGATCGCGGATCTGGCGGTGGCCATGGCCGCGGAGCAGATCAAGATCGGCTCCGATCACCCGCAGCGAACGGCTGGCGAAATACAATCGCTTGTTGGCCATCGAGGAGCGATTGGGAGCGGTTAGGCTATTTTTCATCCGCGTGCGGCGCAATTTTCCGGCACGGAAACAAACGCCGGTCTGCGGCGACTCGCAAAAATGTCCCCGCCCCGACGCGTGGTGCTTTACTTCGCCGGGTGGGCCATTTCAGGCTCGTCGACGGCGGGCTCGGCAATATTCGGCTCGTCGGCCGGCATTTCGGCGCTGGCCGGTTTGGTTGTCGAGCCGTCGACAGCCGCCGGTGTCGGGATGCCTTCCGCCTTGGCCGGTGTCGGCTGCTGCACATAGACCGGCACACCCGGCATGCCTCCCAGCACCGAACCCTGTCGCATCATGAAGCCGCCGGTCGGAACTGACCGTTGGCATCGACTGTCGATGAACAATAGTCCAAGCCGGTTTGGGGCATCGGGCAGCCGAGGCACAGGCTGGCCAGGGCGATTACAGCAGAGCTTTGCAGCAGGCGGCGCATGGCGTTTTGATTTCTCGGCAAGGAATGGGAAAACAGCGCAATTCCGGGAAAACCGGCGTCTTATAGCAACTTGCCCGACTAAACCAAAGATCAGCATCGCGGTGTTTTGCCGCGGCTCCATCATCTTTATCGGCAGGCGGCCGCGTTTTCTGTGCTGCTAGCGGCCTGACAGAGCGCACGACTGACTGGATGCGCAGTCGGAAGAAAAGGAGATAGGGAGATAGGGCAGGGGATACGGGGGATGGACGGAAGGGATGAAGGATGAAAAACGAGACGAGGAAGCGGAGAAATCTTGACAGCTAGAAAAATATTCGCGAATAGAACACAACCGCGGCAAGAACTGGACTCTGCGTTGCGCACTGCTTCGAATCTGGAAAATTGGCGGGCCGATGATTCATCGTGCGATCATTTTCGCTCATCGCCACGCTCTCGTTTTTCATCCTTCATCCTTCCGCCTTCATCCCTTCCGTCCATCCCCCGTATCCCCTGCCGTATCCCCCTATCTCCTTGATAAGACGTCCGATCTTTCGCGGTCGTCGAGGGACCGTTAGTCAAGCATTAGGAGCAATCCAGTGGCCAAGGCGATCAGCGACGCCACGAGCAGCCATACGCGCCAAACCGCCAGCGGCAGCGTGGCTCGTCTCGACTTGCCACGCGGTGCAAGCAGGGCGTCGGCCACTGCCAGGCGCGCCGCCTGGAGCGGGGACGTTCGTCGCGGAGGGGGCGTTCCTTTGATCGGGGCGATCATGCGGCCACTTGCTATGCGGACAGGCGCTCGACAATTTCCAACAGCTCGCTGAATCGCGTCAATTGGGCATCGGCGGAAACCGCTTGCTGACAATTCACCGCAATCGTCCGCAGGCCGCAAGCCGCGGCGCCGGCGAGACTTTCGTGGTCGCAGCCCACGAACGCCAGTTCTTGGGCCGGCACGCCCAGCGCTCGAATCGCCGCCTGATAACAAGCCGGGTCCGGCTTCGTGACTTCCAGATCGAAGGACGATAGCACGCTTTGGAAACATCCGCTCAGCGAAAGCTTGTCCAATTCTTTCTCCAAACGGGCCGCCGGGTAGGGTGAATCGGTGAGCAAGGCCAATGGTAGTCCCTGTGCGTTCAATTTGGCGAGCGTGGCCGCGACGCCAGGCAACGGGCGGACCCGTTCTTCGAGTTCCTGTCGCCGTACGCGGGTGGCTGCCTCGATTTCGTCGATTTGTCCCCACGACAGGCCGCGGGAGAGCAGGAAGGCCTGAAAGGCTTCCTCGAATTGGCGGAAACCGCACTGCACGTCAGAAAGATATTCTCGATCCCAGTCGTCGAAAAATGCCGGGTAGCAGGCCGGAATCCCCAGTCGCGCCAGCAGCTTGACCACTTCGCGCCGCCAAAGCGTCGCGTCGTGAAGGACATTGGTCATCTCGAACACGAGGCCCCGCAACGAGCGCGGCGGCTGGGCGGAAGTTCCTCCCTCCGCGGAGTTTTTCGTTCCAAGCCGGCCACCGCGAGACTCGGCTCTGCGGCTGCTCGACGACGAGCGGATTGCTATCTCGGAGCTGCTCAAAACCATCGCGGTTGGATCCTCCGGGGCCGGGCCACTAAGCAGCCGACGTTTTGCTGACACTGAGCGGCTTGCGCTTGCGGGGTGATGCCTGCTGGTCCAGCAGGCCCGCCAGAGAGCTCCAATCCCATTCCTCCGGACCGAGCGCCTCGTAGATCACTTGGATATGATCCCAGTCTTCCCGGCCATCCACCCGCAACTGGATATCCGTCCGATCGAGACTTTGCGGCAGGCGAATCAACCGCAACTGGAATTCCTGTGGATGGCTGAACAAGTAGCGTGTGACTTCCTGACGGTCCGCCGAGCGCTTGGCAAGGCGGTCGGCCCGCTGGATTGCCTCGGCCGAACACCATTCGGCGAAGGGGCCCAGCGACGAGAGGATCGTCGGTTGACCGTCGCTCGAGGCATAGCTGATGTAATCGCTTTCGGGATGGTTATCGGCCGTGGACACCAGACGATCGATGAGCACCGCGTCGACAAACGGATTGTCGGCACAAATTCTCACGACGCTGTGTGCCGAATGTTTGGCGACGATGGCCGCGAACCGGGCCAATGCGTCCGGCTCGGAACCGCCGAACACTTCGACGTCCGGCGGGGCCAAGCGGGCCAGTTCGCGTTCGCCTAGGGTGTCGCCCAACAAGACGACGACCCGATCGAGCCGTTGGCAGTCGGTCGCCCGGCGCACGACCCACTCCAACAGGGTCTTGCCGCCGAGTTTGCGCGATCAGATCCTGGGCCGGTTGGGCCATATGACACGCTTGCACGATTCCCAGTGTCTTCAAGACTGCCTCCACGAAAAGATAGGATCGGAACGCCGCACGGACGGCACTCGGGATGCCTGGAAAGGTCGACGCGGCGCGGAGTCTATCAATCCCCGCCGAATCGGTAAATACGAAGGCGGCGCGTTCGTGCAACTGCCGGCCGGCCATCCGAATTCGCCACAAACCCGCTGATTCGTGTCGGCCGCCCAGCCCCAACCGGAGTGTGGATTTAGCGCCACGTGCATGTTTAGCGGTGGGCGGGCCTCTGGCTGGTTGAAATGGAACCGAGCCGGTCGCTGATTGAATTGGATAGTTTGAATTACTTCCTCAAATGCTCTGGCTCCGCTAAATAAGAAATTTTTTTGCCCGCTACTTTACGAGTCGGCTCACGACCGCTAATCTTTCTCGTGTCAAGCTATCGTAGGGCTGCAATAGCCTGGACACCGTTGGCTCAAGACTCGCCTGGGATCCGGATTGCGGATTTCAGCAGTTTTTTGGGCACGTTTTCCAGAGCTTCTCTCAGCCCCCAGGCAATTCGGTGCTTCGACCCACTGCCTTCGCGCATTTGCCCGCTGCGAGCAAATGCGCGTATTCAAGACCACGTTCCAGGGGAGCAATTCGCAATGGCTGTTTGGAAAATGGGATTTTGTCTGTGTGTGGTGCTAACGTCCTTTCTGGCTGTTGCTGACAGGGTTTCAGGCGAGGAGCATGCAGCCGCGCCCACCGCGGCCGAAACCCATGCTCCGCCGCCCGGCGCGGCGCTCGACAAGGGAGACCAGGCCTGGATGCTGGTCTCGTGCGCTTTGGTCTTGATGATGACGGCGCCCGGCCTGGCGCTGTTTTATTGCGGCCTGGTCCGCAAGAAGAACGTGCTGAGTGTGATGATGCAATGCATCTCATTGATGGGACTGATGACGGTCATTTGGGCCCTGTACGGTTATTCGCTCTCGTTTGGCGGCACTCCCGGCGAATCGAACTTCAGTCCCTGGATCGGCAATAGCGACTATTTGTTCATGCACAACGTGGAATCGAAATTCGAAAACGGAGACGTGGTTTATCCGCTCGAGGGCTCGATTTCCCGACTGACGCACATGCTTTTTCAGGGCATGTTTTTCATCATCACGCCCGGGCTGATCTGCGGCGCGTTTGCCGAGCGGATGAAGTACAGCGCCATGGTCCTGTTTTCTCTGTTGTGGGGAACGATCGTGTACTGTCCGCTGTGTCATTGGGTGTGGGACGCGGGCATTCTGGCGTTTGGTGCCGACGGCGCCCTGCTGGGGGGCGCGCTGGACTTTGCCGGCGGCACGGTGGTGCATATCAGTTCCGGAGTCTCGGCATTGGTCTGCGCCCTCGTTTTGGGCAAGCGCAAGGGCTACGGCCACGACGCGATGCCGCCGCACAATTTGACCTACACGGTCATCGGTGCCGCGCTGCTCTGGGTAGGCTGGTTCGGGTTTAATGCCGGCAGCGCCCTGAACGCCTCCGGACTGGCCGCCAGCGCCTTCGCCGCCACGCATTTTGCGGCCGCCGCCGGCGCGCCTACCTGGCCGGCCGCCGAATGGCTCAGCAAGGGCAAGCCCACGATGCTGGGGGCCACCTCGGGAGCCGTGGCCGGGTTGGTTTGCATTACGCCCGCCTCGGGATTCGTCGGACCGATGGCGGCGCTGTTTATGGGAGCGGTGGCCGGAGTGGTTTGCTGTTGGACCGCCACCGAAATGAAACACAAGTTAGGTTACGACGATTCGCTGGACGCCTTCGGCGTGCACGGCGTGGGGGGCACGCTGGGAGCCATTTTGACCGGCGTGTTCGCGACCCGGGCCGTCACAGACATCGTCGTTTCCAAAGGCGAGCCGATGGGCCTGCTCGAGGGAGGCACACTGTTAATGCCCCAGATTGCGGCTGCGGCCGTCACCTGGATCTATGCCGCCGTGTTGACGGTGGTGCTGCTGAAGATCGTCGATCGGCTGGTGGGCCTGCGCGTCACCGAAGAACAGGAAGTGCAAGGGCTCGATTACTCGTTGCACGGCGAAGAAGGCTATTTGTTCTTGTAGGCAGGTTATTCATGTAGGCAGGTTATTCATGTAGGCAGGCGCTTGGTGCTTGACCGCCACGATGAGAGGCCGGGGGCACGGCCAACGCCATGCAAGCGTCCTTCAAAACCATCCTCCGCGGGCTAACCTTCTTCTGCCTCACCTGGGCCATCGCCATTATCGGCTATTGGTGGGCCGGCTGGGGCGTGCTCGACGCCGTCTACATGACGACGATCACGATCTTCGGCGTCGGGTATGGCGAAGTGCGGCCCATGACCGACCCCCGGCTGCGGATCTTCACGATGTTCGTCATCGTGGCCGGTTGCTCGTCCACGGCCTATGTCATCGGCGGTTTCGTGCAAATGCTTGCCGAGGGGCAGATCAACCGAGTGTTGGGAGCCCGACGCATGACCAAAGGCATCGGCAAACTTGCGAATCATACGCTGCTTTGCGGTTATGGCCGCGTGGGGCAGCAGTTGGCCAAGGAATTGCAAGCGGCAAATCAAAGCTTCGTCATCATCGATAGCAATCTCGAACGCTTGCGCGAGGCCGAACTGGCCGGCTGCCTGGTGCTGGTCGGAGACTGCACCGAAGAAGAGGTTTTGCGCACCGGCGGCATCGATCGGGCCGGGGCCGTGGCGAGCGTTCTGTCCGACGACGCAGCCAATGTTTTTCTCACGCTGACCGCACGCGAACTAAACCCGACGGTCCGCATCATCGCCCGCGCCGAGTCCCCCTCCACCGAAAAGAAGTTGATTCGGTCCGGAGCCACGCGCGTGGTCCTGCCGACCGCCATCGGCGCCACCAAGATCGCCAACCTGATCTCCCGGCCGAACGCCGAGAATTTGATGATCGACGGAGCCGGACGCCGCCGGCTCGACGAACAACTGGAACTGATCGGCTTGAAGATCAACGAATTCAACGTCGCGACAACCAGTTCCCTCGTGGGACAAAAACTGGGCAAGGTCGAAACCGCCAGTCGAGGAGGCTTCCTGGTCATCGGCATCGAGCGCGGCGACCGCCTGCTGAATCGAAAGCTCGACGGAGACCTGGCATTTGAGGCCGGCGATACCATCCTGCTGGTCGGGCACGGCGACCAGATGGAAACGATCTCGCTGTGCACCGGGCAACGCACGGAACAGAGTTACCGCGGCAGAAACGTCTAGAGAGCACCCGAGCAGGTCGCTGGGCAAAGCGAAGACGCCATTCCCAGCGCTGCCATCGCTCTGGATGGGCCGGCTTTTTTTTTGCACCCAACGGCAAGTTCGCGCTCGATGAAGAATGCATCCTCGCCGCAGGGCGGATCTTGCGCGGCCTTCGTCCGAAAGCAAATCCTCGCTTTCAGGAGAATCTGAATTCGCCTTGGCTTGCCGCCGATAGGCCACTACAATCCGCCCCGCCTTCGGGGATCGGAGGAGCGTCACCCCGTTTGCAGCGCACCTACTAGGCACGGAGGCCGGTTATGGAAAAGCTGCTTGTCGTTGGCGTCGATACCACCGCGGGCGCGAATCTGGCCTTGGCGGCGACCGGGCACTACCGGGTCCTGGGCGTCAGCTTGCAGCATCCTCTGGCCTTCGACGGTTTTGATTGCGAGTACGTGCGCGGCGACGCCGGCGCCGTGTCCCGCCTGGCAGAGGAGTTTTGTCCAAGCCTGGTTTTGTATTGCGGCTGCCTCGCAACTTCGAGTTGGGATCTGCCTGTGGCAGATCCGGCCTGGGAGCGCGAGCCCCAATTCGTGCAGGGCTTGTCGGATTGTGCCCGCCGGCTGCACGCTCGGCTGACGGTCCTGCTGACCGACGCGGTTTTTGCCGGTCCGCGCATGTTCCACGAAGAGAACTCGCCCACCGATTCCCGGCATCCGGCCGCTGCGCACGCCTTGGCGGTGCAGCAAATCCTGGCGGACACGGCAACGCTGGTCGTGCGGACGCACGCTTACGGCTGGGCCCCGACCGGCACCGAGCCCGCCCTGGCCGAGCGCATCTGGCAGGCGCTATCCGGCGGCGCCGGCATGGCGCCCGACGGGCATCGTTATGCCACGCCGATCCTGGCGAGCGATCTGGCGGAGTTGCTCGATCGGGCATGGCGACTCGATTTGCAGGGACTGTTGCATTTGACGGGCGCCGAGCGCACGAGCCCGTTCCGAATGGCCTGTGAAATGGCGGCCGCCTTTGGCTTGCCGGGGCCGCGCGGCCAGGCGCCCGAAGTCCAACCACCTGTCGATCGCCCCGACGATGTTGGCGAGACGTCTTTAGGCAGCCGCCGCGCTCGGCGGAGCCTGGAAACACCGCTGCCGATGCTGCGCGAGGGGTTGCAGCGCTTCGCCCAGCAGGCACACACCGGCTGGCGCGAGCGGAGCCGGTCGCTCGATGGCTCGCCGCAGCGACGCTGCGCCGCCTGACTTGCCGCGGCTTGCCTATTGCGGCTCGAACCTGGCGAGCGACGACAACCGGACTACGCCGGTTTGGGTTGCCTGATACAAGTCGTTGGTTGCGACATCCAGGCAGCTCAGATATTTTCCGGCCAGCGGACAGGTATCGAGACACACCCAGCCGTTGGAGACCCAGGGCACGCCGTCGGTTTGCGGAGTGTGCCCGCAAATGATGCGCTTGCCCGAGGGATGCGGAGCTTCGGAACCTCCCAAGTGCTTCCAGCGCAGCCACTCGGCGGTCTGATTCTTGAGGCTGACTCCCGGTTCGAGGTTGGCGTGCAGAAAAATCTCACGGTCGCTGACCCAATAAGGAACGCACGAAGTCAAAAAGCGAATGTGGGCCGGTGGAATGTTTTTTTCGTTGCCGCCGTAGGAGTCGAGCGTTGCCTTGCCTCCCGCATCGAGCCAGAAATTAAAGAGGCCCCGACCGGTGATCGCACCGCGCATCATCTCCTCGTGATTGCCCATGATAGCGATCAGCTTGCAAGTGCTCTTGAGCTGGAGCAGGCGGTCGATAACTTGCCGCGTCCCGGGTCCGCGGTCGACCATGTCGCCCAGCAGAACCACGGTGTCGCCGGGCGTGGGATGCACCAGCGTCAGCAGCGCTCTCGAGCGCACCGTCGCACCCGTGAATGTCGCCGATCGCCAAAGTTCGCCCGGACATCTTATCATCCGCGGGCCGCAGTCGCCTTCGGATCTCCCTGGCACGCTACTTTGCAAAAGCTTCCGCTGCCGCCTGCATGAACGTGGAAAAAACCTTACCCCCGTCGGTGCCTGGATAACCGGCGTGCTGCACCATGAAAATCGTGATCAACCGATGCTCCGGATCGATTGCCATGTTGGTGGAATAGGCGCCGCCGTGGCCGCAGTTTCCGGGGATCACCGGTCCTTCGGAACCCGGAGATTTTCGGCTGGTTTGCCAGCCTAACCCGTAGCCGCCTTCGCCATTTTGCACGTCCAGCAGCCGGCCGGTTTGGGTCGAGGTCATTTCCCGCACCGCCGCTTCAGATAGATAACGCTTGCCCATCCGAGCGCCGCCGCCCAGGACCATCTGGCAGAACGCCGCGCAATCGGCGGCGGTCGAAAACAGGCCGCCGCCCGGACAAGGATAGCGGTCCGGCCGAGTCAACGGGTAAGTCAACTGTTCGATCTCGCGCTCTTCCAAGCCCGTGTTGTCCGGGCCAGGTTTGTACGCCTTGGCCAGCCGCTTGACTTGATCGGCGTCGAGCGCAAAGCCGGTATCCTTCATGCCCAACGGCTCGAACAACCGCTCGCGCAGAAATTGCTCGTAAGGCAGGCCGCTGACCACTTCGATGATTCGCCCGGCGGTGTTGATGCCGGCATTGGAATAGTCGTACTTGGTGCCGGGCTCGGTCTTGAGCGGGCCCAGCGCATAGGTCAATACCGCGCTCGGTAGCGGAAGCGTGTCGATGTGGTGTCTCTGCTGCTCGAACGGCGACATGAACGGCAGCCCGCTGGTGTGGGACAAAATCTCTCGGACCGTGATCGACCGCGCCGGCTTGCTGAGCACCGTGCGCTCCGCAGTGCTCTCTCGGGCGACCATTTGACCTTGAAACTCGGGCAGATATTTCTCGACCGGATCATCGAGCTGCACTTTCCCCTCGTCAACCAGCATCATCAGGGCCGCGGCGGTGATGGGCTTGGACATCGATGCGATCCAAAACAGGTCGTCCGTCTGCATCGGCGACTTGGCGGCGACGTCGGAATAGCCCACCGCTTGCAGGCTCAGCACTTTCTCCGGCGATGCCACCAGGGTCACCGCGCCGGCCAACGTGCCGTTGTCGACTAGCGGTTGCAAAGCACCGGCGATCTCGGGTTCTGCAGACGATGTCATCAGGGGCGAAAGTGCGAAGAGGCAAGAGGTCAAAGCCGGTAGCCATCGCCATTGAAGCCAATGCATGCCAAGATTCTCCCAGCGCTGTATGCCATTGTGGTGTCCGTCTGGCCGATGCAGCGGGCGTGGCCCCGCTCTCGGTAGCTCGTTTACAACCTAAACAGCGTCGTCGGACGTAGCAAGCAGAAATGCCGACCGGCGAAAGAGCGTTTTGGGTGCCGCGCGCGGTTTGCAAACAGCCCGCCGCGGCGTTTTTGAGGCGGCGCGTCACCCATTCCGGTTGGGCGCTCTAGGCAAACGCTAACTGATAGCTGATCGCTGACGGCGGCTGCCGATCCTGCGGAAGCCGCCCGTCCTGACACGCACCGGCGAAAGAACCGGCCACAATTTTTGCGAATCTGCGCCAGCAGTTCCAGCGCGCCTCTTGTCTGCGGCCCGCAAGCGCGAAAGATTACTAAGAGCCTATCCGAGAGCCGCCGGGGACTGTCCCAATTTTGCGCAGTCCTCGAAGCAAAATGGGGCTGTCCCCTTCTCCGAGGCGGTTCACGGATAGGCTCTAAGCGGGCGAAATTGGCTCATCCAATTGCTGATCGAGCAGGCTCATTTTCCTAGCCGAGGAGCAGAGCATGTGGCAATGGTCCGTCACAATTCGAGCGGCGCTGCTGGGCGTCGCACTCCCCTATGTCCTGATGGCCCAGGCCGCGGCGGCGCCGCCGGCGGTCGAGTTCGACATCGCGCCGAAGGCTGCCTGCCGAACCGTGAGCACGCCCGACAGCGCGAAGCGGCACCCCGGCTGCAATGTCGTCGAGGTGACGCTGGACTTGTCGACGCGCGTTGTCGGCAACGAAGCCGACTTGAGGCACATTACCGTTGAAATCTGGAGTCCGGACCGTCAGCTCTCGCTGGTTGGATTTTCGCCGACCACGACACTACAAAGCGAATCATCGGACGGGGTGATCGAAGTCGAGGAGCACCGCGCCGCGGGCCAGATCAGCGTCGAATACGCAATCCCGACGGCGAAGATCCAGGCCTCGGCCAAGAACGCGGGCGACTCGAAGCTGGTAGAGAAGAAGTTGGCGCCTAAGTCACTGTTGGTGGCCAGCGGCACGTTCGATCGCTCGCACGGAGTATTCTTCACGCTGCATCCGTCCACCCAAGAGTCGTTGCAGAAATCGCGGCAATTCGTCTGCCAGTTCGAAGTGCCGGCCGGCTTTCGCGCCGATTACATTCAAATGACCTGCACCGCCGTGGCCCACAATCGGGGCGTTGTCCGATCGCTCGACTCCGAGGTCACGGCCGGATCGGCGCGCTACACCATCGGCATTTATCTCGACGGCGATCGCGAGGCCAAGCGCGCCGCGGACCTGCTCGCCCAGCGGCAACAAGAACTGACTCAGGCCCTGTCGCACCGTGCCGAGCTGGCCCGGCGCGGCGAGTCGGGGCACTGGTGGGAATCGGTCGGCAAGACCGTTCTGAACGTGTCGCACGGCAAATCGCCGAAAGCGGCCTCCACGGCGCCCCCGGACGATGTTGCCACGGCCGCCGCCGAGATCGAAGCGGCGCAGCGCGCCATTCGTGCTCTCAACGGCCAGGCGGATCGGTAACTTCACCGCAAAGACGCAAAGCCGCAAAGAGGAACGAGAACAAAATTAACCACAAAGGCACAGAGACACGGAGAAGAGAACGAGGAGAAGCAGAAAGGTTTTACGAGAACAAAAAAGGGCGGCGGCCAGCCGTGGTTGCAGCCCGCGTTCTTACAGTAGCATCGTAATTCATGTTCCCGACCGTCTGATCTCCCGATCCTTTAAGAAACGCTTACTGCTCCGGCAACTTGGGCTCTTCACCGACTCCGACGGCCTGCAATAGGCCGTCGACGATATGCCGCGGGACCAGGTAGATCTCTTGCTTGCCTGCCGGCAGTTCGACGGTGCCCGTCAGTCGGGTGACAACTTCTTCATGCGCCGTTTTCGGTTTCAGCCCTGCGCTGGAAAACGCTTGTTCGAGCGGCACGTCGCGTGCTTCGGTTTGGCTCGGCGTCAGTTTGCCGATTTGGCGTCCGCCGCTCCAAATATCAATCTCCATCGGCCGGCGACTCTTGGGCACCAGGGCGTCGTGCAGCTTGAGGATGTCCTCCCATTGGGCTTGCCACCTGGGTGATCGATCCGAATAACGAAACTGGCCGGCGGCCACCAACCGGACGGCACCGGCTTGCGAGTTGTCGAGCTGGAAGCCCACGGCCTGGCTGAACCGCAAATCGGGCACAAGGAAATCGACCGTCGCCGTTTCGAAAAAGTGGTCCGCGTCGTCGCGGTAGTAAAGGGTGTATTGCTTTGGCAGAATCGTTGCGGGAATCGGTATCGCGGGCCGGCTGGCGGTTGCCGGGGGCGGTGCCGCTTCGCCGGGGGGCTTGTCCTGACCAAAGCGAATCGCAAACGGCTGAGGCGCGGTACGGGTCTGCAAGCCGTCGCCGCTCAGACCCTGCAAGGTGTCCGGCGCGTCGGGACCGCCGCCCACGTGATGCTCTTGCCAGAGCTGCTGGCGCGCTCGTTGGATTCCAGGAGTGAATCGATCCTGAGGCAAGTTGGCCAACGCTTGGGCAGCGGCGGACAATCCCCCGGCGTCGACCGCCTGCACGACGATGGTCGCTGCCGGTCGCGGCGCAAAAGCCCAGGGCACGGCCTGCAACACGGCGCGACCCG
This sequence comes from uncultured Planctomycetaceae bacterium, assembly GCA_963793635.1. Taxonomy (GTDB): domain Bacteria; phylum Planctomycetota; class Planctomycetia; order Pirellulales; family PALSA-1355; genus CAWCAX01. Next base: position 105,314 of record CAWCAX010000002.1, on the reverse strand, counting down.
GGCCAGGGAATTCGCGGCTCACCGCAGGCCACAGCGCGCCGCACGCTTCGAGCGCTGCCGCCAGCGGCCGGCCGTCGCTGGTCGCCGCGCTGGCGATAACGTCGGCTTTCTCTGGGACAGGGACCAAATCCAGCACGATCAGCGGCGCACCGCAACGGTAGCCCGACAGCGAACTGTACCAGTCGTTCCCATTCACGGTTTCTCGGCGGATTCTGCCGATGGCCTGGCCGGAATCCACGCGGGCGTTCTCTTGCAACTGTTCGGCTGACGGATCGTAGGATAGATAGTAATTGACCAGTTCCGCCGCCGGGCGCATTTCAACTTCGACGCCGCGTTGGGCGAGCGCCGTCTTGAATTGTTCGGCCGCCTGGCGCAACACGTCCGCTTGGGGCGAAGCGAAAATCGGCAGCACCCATTTCGAACCCTTGACCAAAGCCTGCTCCACCGCGGGGCGATTGCGCACGATCACGCGCTCTTCGATCGCGACGGCCGCCGGACCGGCTGTCGCAGAAACCGAAAATGGCAGCGTGACCGTCAGGCCGTCGAGCTGGCAGCGCAGCGTTGCTGTCCAATTGCCGCCGGGGGCATTGGCCGGAATCGGCACTCGGATTGCGAATTCCCCCTGGCGGTCCGTCGAACGGTAGAGCTGTTGATAGTCTTCGTTCTGCGGGGTGCGCAAGGTCAATTCGAACGGCACGACACCGCACAGCGCCTGTCGCTGCGAGTCCAGCATGCGCACGACCAACACCTGGTCTTCGCCGGCCGCCAGTTTTTGCCGCGCCGACAGGTCGATGCTGGCCACCGCGCGCCGCAGGCTGGCAAACACGCGGGCCGTCGTTGAAGTCAGGTCGCAGTCGAATGCCACCAGCGATCCGAGCCGCCTTTCGTCCGTACAATCGTAAAGCGTCGTCTCCGCCGCCGGCTTGCCGGTGGGCACCAGCTTTTCGCGCACCTGGTGCCAGTCGGCTTGAGTCGAAACGTGCGAATCATTGACGGCCACCACGTACCGCATGTCCGGTCCGCCGTCGATTTCGATCAGGGATACTTCCGTCTCGGGCCCGCGCTCGGCGCAAGATTCCGCGGCCCGTGTCGCCCAAGGCTGCCGCCAGAACGGGCGCCAGCTCCGCGTGCCAGCGGGCCGCCATCCAGGTGTCGTTGTCCTCGCCGACCATGCTCGGCGAGACCCAGTTGTGCGGTTTGCCGCGCAGCGCGAAGGGAATCGTCAGCGGCAATGTCTCCGCCTTCGGCAGGGCGACGGTGGTGCTGCCATCGACCAGAATTCGTCCGCCGCGAGCCACGAACGCTTCCATCGCGGCGAGCGGCGAAGCCTTGTCGGGTACGGCGGCGAGCGGGAACGTCTGCCCAAACACGACCAGTGCTGCCAGATCCTCCAGGCGACCAGCGCTCAGGTCCTCTTCGGTAACGAAGCGCGGCGTGTACCCTAGCCGAGTGAGCGTGACGAAGGCTTTGTAATGCGTCGTACCGAATCCTTCGACGAAGTTTTGCCGTGCGAATTGACCGCGGGAATAGAGAATTCCGACGCCATAATGTCCGCGGCCGGCCACGGCCAACGAGCTGAAACGATCGAGGAATTCACGGCCGGCCAGCAAGTCGGCTTCGCCCGCCTTTCCGTGCAAGTTGCCCCAGTTGGTTTCCGGATTCATCCCCCCCAGGATGTTGCTGAAACCCTCCAGCGCAAAACCGATGCCGGTGACTCCCCAGGCCAGCCCGTGAGCAGCCACGCGCGTGAATTTCCCTGGAAATTTTGCCCGGTTATGAGCGGTGCCCAGCGTATTGCTCAGCCAGGTCGGCTTGCCCTGCCGCTGCATGTCGAGCAGACCTGCGGTGAGTAACCATTGATACGCATAGTCGGGCCCGCCGACCTGGTCGTTCCACGTCGTCTGATATTGCAGATCCAGGGGCTCATAAGCCCAGGGAAAGTATTGGCCGTTGCGGATCGCCGAGTGATCGACCTGCACGCTGGCAGTATGGCGCAAGGTGGGATCGACTGCGCGTAACCGCTGCACCAGCTCGCCGTATCGCTCGCGGTACATGCCCATCAGATACGTCGACCAGGCATCCAGCCGTTTCTCGAATTCGACCCGTTGCGGGTCCGTCATGGGCTTAGTATGCAGGGCAATTTCTTCCAGCCAAAGCTTGGTGGGTAGATCGATCGCCGGCGCAAACTCGGGATAGCCGATGGAGAGCAGATAGGAGATATATTCAGACTCGGCAACCGGCGCCAGGCCGGTGCGGGCCGTGAAATCGCGCTGGGTGAGCTCGTCCTGCCGCTCCACATACTTGCGCAGCGCTTCGGCTTTGTCAGCCCAACCCCAATAGGTCATGAGGCTCTTGCGGCCACCGAGCCCAAAACCGGTCACATCCCAACCGAACATAAAGCCGCCGAAATTCGGATACCGGGCGTTGGCGTCGGCCGTCAAAATCATCCGTTGGCTCATGCCGTCGATCTCTGCCGGATCGCCGCTCAACGGGAAGAAGCTGGTGGGACGCGTGTCCGGATTCACCAGCAGCAGCACTCCCGAGCGGGCCATCACGTCGAGATATTTTGCCTGCCCCAGGTCCGAAGCGCCGAGCAACAGGCACGCCGTCAGGCCCGTCTCGCGTAGCGTTTTGGCAATCTGATCCGCATGCGCGTCCTGAGCTGCCTGCCGCTCGGCAGCCGACATATTGGGCGCCAACTGCGCCTCGGGCGGAACGGCCTCGTCCTGCAGGGAGCCTGCACTGCGCCGCAACGGTGACGTGACGCTGAATTTTTGCTTCAGCGGGGCACCATTGAATTGCAATCGATAGTCTCCCGGCATCAGACGCCGGGTATCGATCACCAGGTTCGTCGCCGGACCTTCGTAGAGCAAGGTGGCTTTGTCGTCGCGCAGCGCCTCCAACTTGGCGGGGCTACCTGCCGGCACGCCGCGGAAAGCCAAGGGCACCGACTCGCCCGAGAAGTAGGCCGTTCGTTCCAGCGGCCAAACCACGGCCGGCCCGTCGGACGGCTCAGCGCCAAGTCGCGCGGAGCCGGCTAGAGTCAGTGCCAGCAACAAAAACAACTGCGCAAGGCCCGTACGATAGCGCATGGTCCCTCCACAAAAACCGATTCTTGATGCGACCGAGCCCTGTTATACCCCCGTCGTCAACGCTCGTCAAAAAGGTGTCAGGAACCGTTTATTGACGCGCGGGGGCGGATTGGGTATCTTTCGGGACATGGGACGCCCGCATCGAGCCGCCGCCGGAAATTATGTCTACCACGTCTTGAATCGCGCTGACGCGCGGATGACCATTTTCGAGGACGCTGAGGATTTCGCGGCCTTCGAGAAGGTGCTGGCGCAGGCGGTCGAGCGGACCGAGACGCGGCTGTTGGCCTATTGCCTGATGCCCAACCATTGGCATCTGATTGTTTGGCCACGCGAGGATGGCGAGCTGTCGCGGTTCGTCGGTTGGCTAACGCTGACGCACACGCAGCGTTGGCACGCCCATCGCCATTCGACCGGTTCGGGTCACGTCTATCAGGGGCGGTTCAAGTCGTTCCCGATCCAGGAAGACGAGCATCTTTACACCGTGGCCCGCTATGTCGAGCGAAACGCGCTGCGGGCAAATCTGACTCGCCGGGCGGAGCAGTGGCGCTTCGGCAGCCTATACCGCTGGTTGCGTGGCAATGCCGAGGACCGGCAGCTGCTTTCAGCGTGGCCTTTGCCGCGCAAGTCCGGTTGGGCCGATCTGGTGAACGCCCCGCAGACGGCCGCCGAGTTGAGCGCGCTGCGGCGCAGTCTGAAGCGTGGCAACCCGTTGGGTGACGATTCGTGGAGCGAGCGGACGGTGCGTCGATTGGGGCTGGAATCCACGCTTCGCCCGCACGGCCGCCCGAAAAAAGCAAATAACGGTTCCTGACACCTTTTCCGGGCCCTTTTCCGGGCTGCTTTCAGCGTGGCCTTTGCCGCGCAAGTCCGGTTGGGCCGATCTGGTGAACGCCCCGCAGACGGCCGCCGAGTTGAGCGCGCTGCGGCGCAGTCTGAAGCGTGGCAACCCGTTGGGTGACGATTCGTGGAGCGAGCGGACGGTGCGTCGATTGGGGCTGGAATCCACGCTTCGCCCGCACGGCCGCCCGAAAAAAGCAAATAACGGTTCCTGACACCTTTTCTGGGCTCGGGCTGACACCTTTTCCGGGCCCCTTTTCCGGGCTCGCGAAGCGGTGGCCCGGCTGATCGCGTTTTTGTTCGGCCAAGGACGGCGGCCCTGTGCGGCCGGCACGGGCGCGTACTGTGCCGCGCGTCAACGACTGCCCGAGCGATGGCTGGCCCGACTGGTTCGCAATACTGGTGACCAACTGCATGCCGCCGTTTCGGCCGAGAGCCTGCTTCGCCAGACCGCAAACCGCCGCCGCGGAGATTAGCGATGCTGATCGGCTGGTTCGAAGTGCTGATTTCCGCTTGCGTGGGGGGTTCGTTCGCCGTACCGGCGCAAGTTGCGGCTCATGCCCTGGAACGGCGCTTGGCTGATTTACTGCACTGTGGCCATGCTGCTCGTTCCTTGCGCGATGGGGCTGGCGCTGGCGGCGCCGATTTTCACCCGTGTGTTTCCCGAGCAGCCCGACCGCGTGGGCCTGGTGCTGGTGGCCGGCTTGATGTTCGGCTGCGGAGCATTTCTGTTCGGCATGTGTGTCGACTTGCTCGGCGTTGCCCTGAGCAACGCGATTGTCTCCGGCATGGTGGCGCTGGTGGGCAGCTTGGGACCGATTGTTACGGGTATGACCCAATTCAACTCGCGAGATTGGGCCGCACTTTTATTGGAGTTGGTGACGCTGAGCGCCGGAATCGCGGCGACGTGCGCGGCCGCGCTGCTGCGCGATCGGCCGGATCTGCAGCGGCAGATGGCGGCGCGGGGGACGGCCGGTGCGCTGCTGGGGGTCTCTTTGGCCCTGCTGGCGGGCTGCTTTTCGTCGATGCTCAACCTGGGTTTCGTCTATGGCGGTCCGCTGAGAGATTCCTCGATCGAAGCGGGTGTGCCGGAAGCACTTGCGAGCCTTTCGGTTTGGATTCCAATTCTGGCGGGCGCGTTTGCCGTCAATCTGCTGGCCACCAACTGGCGACTGATGCGTGCCGGCGAGTATTCGCTCATGGCCCGAGCGCCGCTCAGCGATTGGCTGCGCGCGGTGGCGATGGGCCTGCTGTGGATCAGCGGCATCATGGCGTACGGCGCCGGTGCCCCCAGGCTCGGCAGCGACGGGCTGGTTTATGCCTGGGCGATTGTGACCGGCGGATCGATCTTGGTTTCGACCATCTGGGGAGTCATTCTGGGAGAATGGACCGGCGCCTCGTCGCAGGCCAGTGGTTGGCTCGTGACCGGCGTCGTGCTGATGTTGGTCTCGCTGCTGGTGCTCAGCATCCGCACTGCTTTATGAGAGCGCGCCGCGATCCGGCAATTTCGTGGTCGGCGCGGCTGCTGTTTCCGCGGAGCCCATTTCTCCCACGGCCGACATTCAGCGCGACGCACGTCCGCTGCGCGGCAAATCCCTGCGGCGCGAGTGGGCACGCCACTCCGACGGCGTGACTCCAACTTTGTGCTTAAACGCTTTGGAGAAATAGTGCTGGTCGGAAAAATGCACCGCCACCGCCACCATCTTGATCGACATGTTCGTTCCTTCGAGCAGTTGTTTCGCCTGCCGCAGCAGGGATTGCAAGCGGTACTGGTGCGGCGATAAGCCGGTAGACACCTTGAACGCGCGGCGGAACTGGTCGTAGGGAATGTTCAACATGTTGGCAACCCGTTGGGGATCGACGTCCGGCGCCGCCAGATCCTCGAGCATCAATTTGGCTTGATGGAGCACATCGGCCGGCAGCGCCGACTCGCGGGCCAGCCGCGAAATGGAATCCGCGTCGCCGATCAGTTCGACCAATGCACCCGCAAGCGCGTGCTGCAGGCGGGAGGGCTCGGCCGATCGTAGACCGTTGTGGATGCGGCGAAAACCGTTGTCTATCGTCGGGTTGCCCTTCACGCGCAGCACCGGCTGGCGCGGCGAGATCAGTCCGCGCTTCTGCCAATGCTGGGCCATTTCGCCCCCAAAAGCACACCACACGGTGGAGCAAAAGTTATTCGTCGCATCGAGTTCGGGACGGTAACGATGCCAGACCCCTGGAAACAACAGCACGATGCTGCCCGGCTCGATGCGCTGCTGGGTCGGCGTCGTCTCGCTTTCGAACAGCCACGTCGAGCCAATGTTGAAATACAGCGCCGAATACTCATCGACAAACGTGCGGCCGTGGTTCCAATCGTGCTTGTAGCGATCCGGAAAGTTAGGATCCCAAGTGACCGAGTAGCGTTGGTCGTCGAACGATTTCCACGAGTAAGGATAGGGCTTGGCGTGCGCCGTCGCGGCCGAAGTGAGCTTCATGATCTCGTGACCGGTCCCGGTCACAAAAAGTCCCCAATCCCGTTCGCGCTTGCTCACCGTCAAGTAGCGATAGAAGCTGAGTGCATCGTCAAAGACGGCATTCTTTGCGGCCATTTCGACATTTATACTGTCTGCCGCGGCAGTATGCCAACCCTTGGGGGGTGGTGCCAAAAATTCCACCAGCGCTTTCAGGAAATGCCGCCCGGCGCGACGTTCTTGGCAGCCAGACGACCTTCGTTTCCGCCAGGCTGGGAGAAAGGGGCAGTCCCATTTTGCTGCGAGGATTGCGCAAAATCGGGACAGCCCCCGACGGTTTCCGGATAGGCTCGAAGAGTCTCCGATCCCGGTCGCGCTTACCGATGGCCAGGTATCGATGGAAGCTCAGCGCTTCGTCGACAATCGCCAATTTTGAAGGCATTTTTGCAACTATCACCCGGACCGGCTTCACGCGGACGACGCCAAAAATTACACCCTTTCGCCCTTGAAATTCCATTGGCGCGAATGTTTGGAGGAAGCAAGATCAGGGGGTATTGGAGACCGCTGCGCTCACCTCGGAGCGAGCTTCTGCAACCGTTAGCCAATTGCGGCCATCTTGAGGGTTCCACCTCACCGCGATTGACTGCAAAAGACACATCTGAAAGGGAGAGATCTCATGAGACAAGTAACTATAGTACGCCGCTGGTTCGTGTTGGCAACCGCGTGCGGCATCGCCACCATCGGCCTCTGCCCCCAGGCTCAGGGAACGCCGCTGGAAGCCCTCAGCAGTCCGAGCACTCAGACCAATTCAGACCTGAATGCCGGCTCTGACTACACGATCGGCTATTTGTTCCAGGTCGGTTCGACTCCGCTGTCCGTCACCAGCTTGGGCATTTGGGACCCGACGAGTCCGGTGAGTGAGGGATTCGGGGGCAGCGGGACCGGCACCGGTTTCGCGGATAGCCACGAGATCGGTCTTTGGACGACCGGCGGATCGCTTTTGGCGAGCGCGACTGTCCCTGCAGGCACCACCGCCGGAGAAACCAGTGACGGATATCTTTTTGCCGCGAATACTCCGGTGACTCTTGCCGCCAACGCGGACTATGTGATCGGTTTTAACAAGGACGGCAGCGACGAGAACCACAGCAATGTTTCGGGGCCCGTGTTCAACACGCCGTATGTTAGCCTAGTCAATTCTGCCTACACTTTATCTGGTAACAGTCCCAGCGGCACGCTTACGTTTCCCGCCTACAACAACTCTCCCTACAACGCGTGGGACCCAAATTTTCAATTCACGCCGCTACCCGAACCGTCCTCCGTGGTACTCCTTGGATTCGCCGGAGTGGGCCTGCTGTTTTGCGCATTGCGACGACGGGCCGGTTGATCGGACTGAGCACGAAGTGTTCATAGACGCTCGGCCTGATGTACCTGGGCCAGATCGCCGAGACCGTCAAGTAAAATAGTCTGTTGGGTAGTTTGCTTTTTTCCGTTGCCACGCGGGAACCGAGGACGATCGGATGCCAAAAGGGCCGTGTTCAATCCTTCACCGGCTCCATCTCCGGATTGGCCTGCCGCTGTTTGCCGCAGCGGCGGCGTTGGTTCCGCTTTCCAGGCAGGCTGCCGCGGCCGATCCGGCACCGCGCATCAAGCTGGTGCTCAACGAAGACCAGACGGGCTTTTCGCATTTGAGCTGGGACACCGAGGGAGGATCTCAGGCCGATCAAAACTTGCTGCGCGGCGACGCACCAGCGAAAACCTTGGCCACGCGTCTCGGCAACGACGTGAAGCCCGCCGGCACATCGGTCCGCATGGCCTACGAACCGGCCGCGGAGGGCTTTGACCTGGTCCTTTCGCTCGCCGACGGCGCACCCGCGACTTCGACGCAATCCGCTTGACCTTTGACTTCAACCCGCGGGTCAGTGCCACAACGGTCCTGCCGGCGCGCATTGACGACGACTCGACGTTTCATCTGCCGGCCATCGTCTCGTCACCCGGCTTCGGGCAGCTGCTGGTCACGGGCCCACCTCAGCTCGAGGTGACGAGTCGATTCGACGGCAACCGGGCCAAGAAGCTGATCGACTGGGCGGTGGACATGCCAGTCGGCAAGTCCGCCGAACCGGTGCGGTTGAGCTTCCGGCCCGTCGTTTTGTCGCCGCCGGCCGGCGTGACCGACGCAGCCCGTTGGAAACTGGTGCGCCGCGCATGGTTCAACGTGTTTCAGGTCAGTGCCCGTTGGGGAGACCCGAACAATCCGGTCAGTGCACCGAGCGGAGTGCTGTCGAACAACGTGATCAGCGACCCGGTGAGCAGTTGCCTGTTCATTTACGCCGATTCGGCGCTGTGGACCCCCGAGCCGGCCGGAGCGGTTTCGCTGATGCGGCTGGTCGGTCGCACGCTCGATTGGTGGCTGAACAGACGCATGGTCGAAAGTGGAGAAGTGCCCGGTTATTGGAACCTGATGAATTTTCTCGACTCGAACCCCTCGCTTTTGATCGCGGCTTGGGATTATTTTGAGGCGACCCAGGACCGCAAGTGGCTGGAAGATCGGATCGGCCGGCTGGAGAAAGCGGCCGCTTTTATGGAATCTCGCGATATCGATCACGACGGTTTGCTGGAAGCCGTGCAGAGCGGCAACGCGGGCACTTTGATGGAGCCGGGCCGGTCGTGTTCCGGCTTCGATGCTGTGAATTGCGGCTACAAAGATGCGTACTGCAATGAGCTGGCGTATCGCGCCTTTCGCTGCCTGGCTGAATTGGAAGGCCGGCTCGAGCGCACCGATCGACAGCGCCGCTATGCGCAGCTCGCCGATCGGCTTAAAGCCAGCTTTGCGAAGGAGCTGTTCAATCCCCAGACGGGCCTGATCGGCATGTGGCGCAGCCAGGACGGCGTGCTGCACGATTATGCCGCCCCCTTCGTCAACACGCTGGCGATCGAGTATGGGCTGGTGGACGAGGCGACCGCGAACCAGATCTTGGATCGGCTGGCCGAGCGTTTCAAGCATACGAGGTTCGAACGTTACGACCTGGGTATCCCGTGCACGCTGATTCCTGTCCGCCCCGAAGACTACATGCTCAACGCGTTGGGCTATCCGCACAAGGAAGACGGCTCCGACACGTTCGGCATGTATCTCAATGGCGGTGTGATCACGGGGGACGGCTATCGCTATACGGCCGCCCTGTACACAGCCGGCCGCCACGACCTGGCCGACTCGATCTTGGATCGCATGCTGGCCCGCATCGGCCACGGCGACGCCAGTTCCGGCGGCTTCCCGATCAGCATCGTCGATCACTATCCGGACGGGGGCGAATTCTGGACCTGGGATGGTCGGACCTGCGGATACGAAGGACTTCTGTCTCACATGTGGTACTTCACGCAGGCAGTGGCAATTCGAGAGCCAGCACTGAGCGATCGCATCCACCGGCCGCTCCAAGCAAAACAGTAGCCTGGTTCACGGCAGCCATGAGAACAAGCCCCCGACATCATGCGGCGCCGCGGCACCGGCCGGCAGTCAGCCCAATCGAGCGGGTGCGTGGTTTCACACTCACTGAGCTTTTGGTCGTAATCGCCATCATCGGCATCCTCATTGCGCTGCTCTTGCCGGCCGTGCAGGCGGCGCGCGAAGCGGCGCAGCGCGCGCAATGCTCGAATAATCTCAAGCAAATCGGCATGGCATTACAGACGCGCCACAATGCATACAAGCGTCTGCCCAAGGCGGTGCAGTGGGCGGGCCAACCGACTGTGCCTTTCTCTTTGCCTCGGAACACCTTTTTCGGCTACCTGCTGCCGTACCTAGAGGAAGAGAATGTTTTTGAGCGGTTCGATTTCACTCAGGCCTGGTATGTCGGCAACAATTCCATCGGGCCCAATGCGCCGACCTGGGCCCTTATTTCCTCTTTTGTGTGTCCTACCGATAACGGCGTCGTGATGGATGCATTGGGGGATGGAAACAGTAACTTTCGCGGAAACTATCTGGCCTTCCTGCCCGGCGCCGGTCTGGCTGGCGCATTGAATGTCACGCTAATCACTCGAACTGCGATGGGAGTCAACTACGGCGCACGATTTGCCGACATCGTGGATGGTACTTCTCATACGATGGTCATGGGCGAGTATCTCCGCAAGTTGGAAAACCCCATCGATTTCCGCGGTGCAGTTTGGGGGGACCAGGCCGGCTACGCGCTCATTTGGGCGTTTAACACGCCGAACTCCGGCGCGTTGGACCTGCTGACGGCCGGCTATTGCGACAACGAGCCTGCGCAGAATCGTCCCTGCGGCAACGGCAACGAAAGCACCACCGACACCGCGGCAGCCCGCAGCTTGCATTCCGGCGGCGTCTTCGTCGTGCTTGTCGACGGAAGCGTGCAATTCCTAGCGGACGAAATCGACGCGACGCTGTACAGCGGATTAGCCACGATCGCGGGCAATGAAGTCCAAAGTTATGGCTTCTAGGCTTCGTGACGCTACGATGACGAAATGCAAGCTAGTCTGCCTGCTGATGATCTCGACACTCGTCGGCTGCACGCGCCACTCAGACCCGCTCCGAGCCGAAGTGCACGGAAACGTAAGCCTCAACGGCCAGCCGATTCAAGATGGATCGATCACCTTCATGCCCGTCGAGGGCAACAAGGGCCCGACGGCCGGTGGAGCCGTCAAGGAGGGACGCTATTCTATTTCCAAAGCGCAAGGGCCGATCGTGGGAAAGAATCGAATCGAGCTGCACTCGGCCCGATACACGGGCCGAAAATTCCCCCGGCCTTGGGATGCCACAGTGATGGGCGATGAAGTCGTGGATGATTTTCCGTCGCAATTCAACACCCAGAGCGAACTTGTTCGCGGGATCGAAGCCGGCGAAAACGCGATCAACTTCGAACTCACGACCGAATAGAGACCTTTTGCCGAGCCTGAACCGCTTTCGACGCAGGACCCCATTGTGGACAACAAGGTTTATCAGGTTGGCGTCGCCGCCGCCGACATTACTCCGCCGGTCGGCATCCGGCTGATCGGCTATACGGTGCGCGACGGCATGTCGCGCGGCGTCGACGAGGCGCTCACCGCGACGGTGCTCGTCGTGCGCGGACTGGGCACTCCGGCTTCGTCCGCTTCGGCGAGGCCGTCGCCTGGCGCGACTCCATCATCGACGAAGGCCCATCAAGGGTGTTTGCTGAAGCGGTTCAGGCAGGATCTCCAGTCGAGCGCCTGAACAGGAGCGATATGCCTCTGAGCCGACCTGCTTTGTCTTGCTCGCCCTCGGCGGGCGGCATATAACTTGCAATCAGGATGTCGGAACCGCTGTTTTCGCGGTTTCTTAGCGTCGGCTGCATAACAAACGGTCGCTGGCTGCCCGATTTGCGGGCAGATGCAGTGGTTCGGGCTGCGCACCAAGGTTGGCACTGTCCAAACGGCCCTTGCCAGATGACCCTGGCCAAGCGGCGCGGCAGCGACCAGTCGGACGGCACATCCAAGGAAGCGGGCGGGAGACTTCATGCGTTTCAACACGTATCGCACGGAGTCGTTTTACGACGAGATGTTCGAGGCCGACGGTCAACCGCGACCTCGCGGCGCCGCTGTTGGCCCAGCGGCTGGCGGCCCTCTCCGACGGGGAGCTTCAGCGCCGCCAAAAAGCGGCCGATCTGGCCCTGTTGAACATGGGCATCACGTTCAATGTTTACGGCCACGAGGCCGGCACGGAAAAGATCTGGCCCTTCGACATCATTCCCCGGATCATCGAGTTTTCGGAATGGGAATTCATCGAGCGCGGGCTGAAACAGCGGATTCACGCGCTGAATCTGTTCATCGACGACATTTATCACGACCAAAAAATCATTCGCGACGGCGTGATCCCCGATTGGTTGATCCACTCCGGCAAGTGCTTTCTCAAGCCCTGCGCCGGGCTTGACCCCGCCGCGCGACGTCTGGTGCCACATCACCGGCACCGACCTGGTCCGCGATCGCGACGGCCAGATCTACGTGCTGGAAGACAATCTGCGCTGTCCCTCGGGCGTGTCGTACGTGCTGGAAAATCGGGAGGTCATGAAGCGGACCTTCCCGCAGATGTTCGACGGCCTGTCGATCCTGCCGGTCGAAGACTATCCCGAGCAACTGCTGGAGATGCTGCAATCCATCGCTCCGCCCGCGGCCGGCGACGATCCGACGGTGGTGGTGCTGACGCCGGGCGTGTTCAACTCGGCCTATTTCGAACATTGCTTTCTGGCCCAGCAGATGGGGGTCGAGCTGGTGCAGGGGCCCGACCTGGTGGTGGACGACGGCTACGTGTACATGCGGACCACCAACGGGCTGAAGCGCGTCGACGTGATCTATCGCCGGATCGACGACGATTTTCTCGATCCCAACACATTCCGGCCGGACTCCGTGCTGGGCGTGGCGGGGCCTGATGGACGTGTATCGCGCCGGGCAACGTGGCCTTGGCCAACGCGCCGGGAACCGGCATCGCCGACGACAAAGCGGTCTATGCCTACGTTCCGCAAATCATCAAATACTACCTGGGCGAAGACATCCTGCTGGACAACGTGCCGACGTTCATTTGCGGCGACGCCCAGCAGTGCCAGCACGTGCTGGCGAACCTCGACCAATTGGTCGTCAAGCCGACCAACGAGTCGGGCGGATACGGCATCGTGCTCGGGCCGCGGGCTTCGGCATTGCCGAGTTGGAGAAATGCCGCGAGCGGATTCAGGCAAATCCCCGCAACTACATCGCCCAGCCGATGCTAGTCGCTTGTCGCGGGTGCCGACGATCGTCGACGATCATCTGGAAGGGCGGCACGTCGACCTGCGCCCTTACATTCTGTATGGCTGACGAAGATTTACGTGCTGCCCGGCGGGCTGACCCGCGTGGCCCTGGTCAAAGGCTCGATGGTGGTCAATTCCTCGCAAGGCGGCGGCAGCAAAGATACCTGGGTCCTCAAGAACTAACACGATACCTGGGTCTTGAAGAACTAAACACCTCGCCCTCGCGATCGCCTGGCCGAATCGTTCCCCACTCAGCGTATTGCCGAATCGACGACTCCCAAACCTAATACAGGCGCACTCCCATTTCACACAGCACACTTGAACCTCGAACGCATCGCGGCACGCGGCACTTGGGCATGTTGAGCCGAGTGGCGGATTCGGTGTTTTGGATGAGCCGCTATGTCGAGCGGGCTGAAAACGTCGCGCGGTTCATCGACGTCAATCTCTTCCTGACGCTCGACCTGGGCACCGGCCGGCGGCAGCCAATGGGCGCCGCTGGTTTATACCACGGGCGACCATCAGCAGTTCCTGGATCGCTATGCCGACTTCACGCAGGAGAAGGTGATCGAGTTTCTGACCTTCGACGCAGAAGAATCCCAATTCGATCCTGTCCTGCCTGCGGTCGGCCCGCGAGAACGCCCGCACCGTGCGCGAGATGATCTCGTCGGCGATGTGGGAGGAGATCAACAAGTTCTACTCTGATGGTCCAGCGCGGCGGCCTGGAGCCGAACAAGCCGTCGTCGACGTTCGACTTTTTCAATCAGATCAAGCTTTGCAGCCACATGCTGCAAGGCGTGACCGACGCCACGATGTCGCACGGCGAAGCCTGGCATTTCGCCCGCATCGGCCGGCTGATCGAACGGGCCGACAAGACCTCGCGGATCCTGGACGTCAAGTATTTCGTGCTGCTGCCGAACGTGGCCGACGTGGGCACCCCGCTGGACTCGATCCAATGGGCGGCGCTGCTCAAGTCGGCCAGCGCGTTGGAAATGTATCGCCGCCGTCACGGCCGCATCGTGCCGGCGCAGGTGGCCGACTTTTTGATGCTCGACCGGCATTTTCCCCGGGCCATGCACTTCTGCCTGATCAAGGCCGCGGAGTCGCTGCACGACAATCACCGGCAGTCCCAACGGCACGCTATCGCTCGACGGCCGAACAGCATCTGGGCCGATTGCGGGCGGAGCTCGACTATGCCTGCATTGTCGAAGTCATCGAGCCGGCTTGCACGAATTCATCGACCGCTTTCAGTCGAAGCTGAATTGGGTCGGCGAGGAGATTTCCCGGACGTTCTTCGGCGAATTTTTCGTGAGCAGTTCCGCCGGCCCGCCGAAGGCCGGAGAGCCCAATAAGGCCGCAGACCCCGCCAGCGCCCAAACACAGGCACAGGGCGATTCCAGTCCGGTCCTTCCCGGGATGAAAAAGACAGGCGGCGCCCGAATGGTCTCCGTTCAATAACCACGAGAGCATTCCACCGTCATGTCGATTCGCGTTTCGCTGCACCATCAGACGACCTATCATTACGACCGGCCGGTTTCGATCTTTCCGCAAACCATCCGGCTGCGTCCGGCGGCGCATTGCCGCACGCCGATCGAAAGTTATTCGCTGCGCGTCCAGCCGCAGCCGCATTTTTTGAACTGGCAGCAAGACCCGTTTGGCAACTACCTGGCCCGGCTCGTCTTTCCGGAAAAGCGGCGCGAGTTGAGCGTCGAGGTCGTGCTGGTGGCCGAGCTGACAGTCATCAATCCGTTCGACTTCTTTCTGGACGAGTATGCCGAACAGTGGCCGTTCACGTACGAGCGCTCGCTGGCCGACGAGTTGCGGCCCTATCTGGCCAGTCAGCCGCCCGGCCCCAAATTGTCCGAGCTGGCGGCCGGCGTCTCGCGCGCACGCGGCGCAGCGTTGAATTCCTGATCGAAGTCAATCAGCGCGTGCGGGACGAAGTCAGTTACACCATCCGGCTCGATCCGGGCGTGCAAAGCTCCGAAGAGACGCTCACCACGCACCGCGGATCCTGCCGCGACAGCGCCTGGCTGCTGGTCGAGCTGTTGCGACAGCTGGGTCTGGCCGCGCGGTTCGTCTCCGGCTATCTGATTCAGCTGGCGCCCGACGCGGTGCCGCTGGACGGGCCCGCCGGCCCCACCAAGCCGACTTCTGCGATCTGCACGCCTGGACCGAGGTCTATCTGCCCGGGGCGGGCTGGATCGGGCTCGACCCCACCTCGGGGCTCGTTGGCCGGCGAGGGACATCTGCCACTGGCTTGCACGCCCGACTTTCAGAGCGCCGCGCCGATCAGCGGCTCGGTCGAGCCGTGCGAAGTCGAGTTCAATCACCGCATGTCGGTCGTCCGAATTCACGAAGAACCGCGCGTTACCAAGCCCTATCGCGACGAGCAGTGGCAAGCCATCGATCAGCTGGGCCAGCACATCGACCAGACCTGGAGGACTCGGTCGTCCGCCTGACCATGGGGGGCGAGCCGACCTTCGTCTCGATCGACGACATGGACGGGCCCGAGTGGAACACCGCCGCCAACGGTCCGCAGAAGCGCCGCGTGGCCGGCGAACTGATCAACCGGCTCCGCCAGCGGTTTGCCCCCGGCGGCTTGCTGCACTACGGCCAAGGCAAGTGGTATCCCGGCGAGCAACTGCCCCGCTGGGCCCTGGCATGCTATTGGCGCAAAGACGGACAGCCGATCTGGAACGACCCCGATCTGATCGCCGACGATCGTGAAGATCATGGGCACGACGACGTCAAGGCTCAGACCTTCATCAACACGCTGGCCGCGGCGCTCGACTTGGATCCGCAGTTCGTCGTGCCCGGCTATGAAGACACCTGGCACTACCTGTGGAAAGAGCGGCGGCTGCCGGTCAACGTCGAACTGGCGGAGTCGCGCCTGGCCGATCCGCAAGAGCGGGCCCGGCTGGCGCGGATCTTCGAAACGGGCTTGGAAAAAGTGGTCGGCTATGCCCTGCCGCTCGAACCCCGGCACCAGGGAGAGGACACCACCTGGGGTAGCTCGCACTGGAAGTTTCGGCAGGATCGCATGTATCTGATTCCGGGCGACTCGCCGATGGGACTGCGGCTGCCGCTTGGATTCGCTCCCCTGGAGGGCACCCGGCGATCGAAACGAGATTCTCGAGCGCGATCCGCTGGAGCATCGTCCGCCGCTGGCCGAACCAGGCGTGTGGCCAGCGCAAGGCACAACGCTTTCCAACGGCCACGGACACGTCATGATGTCTGGATCGGCCTTGCGCATGCAGCACCCCGCTGCCGCGGGCAGAATCGACGCTGCCGCGGGCGGAATCGACGGCGCCGCGGGCGAAATCGACGCTGTCGCGGCGGAAGTGGCCCTGGCCACGTTGGAAGACCCGGCCGCGCATCTGCGCAGGCGCCGAACTGACCGTGGGGCAATCCGCCCGGGGGCTGATCATCACGGCGCTATGCGTCGAACCGCGGGGCGGAAAGCTGCACGTATTCATGCCGCCGATGGGGCGCGTCGAAGACTATCTGCGACTGGTTGCCGCCATCGAGCAGACCGCGGCCGCGCTGGAAACTCCGGTGGTGATCGAAGGCTATGAACCGCCGCACGACCACCGGCTGCGGAACATCAAGTTGACGCCGGACCCGGGCGTTCTGGAAATCAACGTCCATCCGGCCAGCAATTGGAACGAATTGGTCGAAATCACGACGACCTTGTACGAGGAAGCCCGGTTGTCGCGGCTGGGCGCGGAAAAGTTCATGCTCGACGGGCGGCACGTGGGCACTTGCGGCGGCAATCACATCGTGCTGGGCGGCGCCACGCCGGCCGACAGCCCGATCCTGCGCCGGCCCGACCTGCTGCGCAGTCTGGTCAGCTATTGGCACAATCATCCGTCGCTGTCCTATCTGTTTTCGGGCACATTCCTGGGGCCGACCAGTCAGGCTCCGCGCATCGACGAAGCCCGGCACGACAGCCTGTATGAACTGGAGATTGCCTGCCAGCAACTCGATTCCGAGAAACCCTGCCCCCCCTGGCTGGTGGACCGGTTGTTTCGGCACCTGCTGGTGGACGTGACCGGCAATACGCATCGGGCCGAGTTCTGCATCGACAAGCTGTACTCGCCCGATTCGGCGTCGGGCCGGCTGGGTCTGGTCGAGTTGCGCGGTTTCGAGATGCCGCCGCACGCGCAGATGAGCTTGGCGCAGCAATTGTTGCTGCGAGGCCTGATCGCTCGGTTTTGGAAAACACCCTACACCGCGGCCCTGGTCCGTTGGGGCACTGCCCTGCACGACCGGTTCGTGCTCCCGCATTTCGTGTGGGAGGATTTTTCCGAAGTCGTCGATGACTTACGCGCGGCCGGGCACGATTTCGAGCTCGCCTGGTTCGTGCCGCACTTCGAGTTTCGGTTTCCGCTGGTGGGCAGCCTGGCCTGCCAATCGGTGCACTTGGAACTGCGACACGCCATCGAACCGTGGCACGTCTTGGGCGAGGAGGCCGGCGGCGGAGGCACGGTGCGCTACGTCGATTCCTCGCTGGAGCGATTGCAAGTCAAAGTCAGCGGCCTGACCGACTCGCGCCATGTCGTGACCTGCAACGGCCGGCGCGTGCCGCTGCATCCCACGGGCGTGGTGGGGCAGGGGGTGGCGGGCGTCCGCTACCGCGCCTGGCAGCCTCCCAACTGTCTGCATCCCACGATCGGGGTCCATGTGCCGCTGGTATTCGACGTGGTCGACACCTGGAACCGGCGTTCCATCGGGGGTTGTACCTGGCATGTGGCTCATCCCGGCGGAAGACATTACGAAACCTTTCCGGTCAATGCCAACGAAGCCGAGAGCCGCCGCGCCGCGCGATTTTTCCGCTTCGGCCATACACCCGGTCCGCTGGAACCACCCCCGGAAGAGATCAATCGCGATTTCCCCTTCACGCTCGACTTGCGGCGCGTGCCCGAGGCGTTACGCTGAAAAAACGCCCATGTGCTGTCCCGCCCTGAACCGATATTGAAATGCCGTGGTCGACACCCCGTCGATCTCGGATGGCAAAATTGACAGAAAGATTGAGAGAGAGACCGACGTACGGATACACCCCTAGTTTGTGTCGCCCGGGGAAGTCTGTGCCGGAAGTCGTCGACGTAGCGACGTGCCCCGCTCGACGCGACCGCCGGCGGCAGCCCCTAACGGGTGAAGGAATTTTATTGGACTCGCGGTCGCAGGCGGCAGGACCCCTGGAGGTGCCGACTGCGACGGCGCGATAAGCTGCGGTCTCCATCAGGCGAACTTCTGCATGAGTACGGCTCAATCGATCGATTCCGCCAGCGGACCGCCGCCCCCGGTTCCGGGCACTCTGAGCGGCGGTTATCAGGCGCCCGCGCACGTGCACGACGAGATGTTTTCCGCGACGGGCGTTCTGCGCCCGCAGTGGCAGAGATTTGCCGCCGACCTAAACGCGCTGGGGCCCGCGGAATTGAGCCGTCGCTGGGATGCCGCCAAACGGTTGATTCATGAAAACGGCGTGACCTATAACCTGTACGCCGATCCCACCAGCCGGGACCGGCCCTGGGAACTCGACCCCGTTCCGCTCTTGCTGGATACCGCCGAGTGGAACTCGCTATCGGCATCGCTGGCGCAGCGCGCCCGGCTGCTGAATCACATTCTGGTCGATTTGTACGGGGCGCAGCGGCTGTTGCACGAAGGACTGATTCCGCCGGAGTTTGTCTTCGCGCACGCAGGGTTTTCTGCGGGCCTGCCACAACCTGCACCTGCCGCAGGAGACCTACTTGCACGTCTACGCCGCGCATTTGGCGCGCGATGCCGGCGGTGGCTGGCGGGTGCTGGCCGATCGCACGCAGGTACCCAGCGGCGCGGGCTACGCGCTGGAAAACCGGATCGTCGTCTCGCGGATGCTGCCGCACATCTACCATAACTGCCAGGTGCAGCGGCTCGCTCCGTTCTTCATGGCGCTGCGCGACACGCTGCGCTCGCTGGCTTTGCATCACCGCGAAAACCCGCGGATCGTCCTGTTGAGCCCCGGTCCGCGCAGCCCGACCTATTTCGAGGACGCATACCTGGCCCGCTACCTGGGCTACACGCTCGTCGCCGGCGACGACCTGGCGGTGCGCGACTACCGCGTGTTTCTGAAAACGCTGGGCGGCCTGCTGCCGGTGGACGTGATCCTGCGTCGGGTTTACGACGAGGATTGCGATCCCTTGGAACTGCGTGGCGACTCGCTGTTGGGCGTGCCGGGGCTGGTGCAAGCGGCCCGCAACGGCAACGTGGCGATTGCCAACGCGCTGGGCAGCGGCTTGCTCGAGGCCCCGGCCTGGCTGGCGCTGCTGCCGGAGCTTTGCCGGCGCCTGCTGGGCGAGGAGTTGCAGCTCCCCTCGGTTCGAACCTGGTGGTGCGGCCGCGAAGACGATCGGCGGTATGTGCTCGATCATCTCGGCAGTCTGGTGATCAAGCCAGCTTTTCCGCAGCGCGTGATCAAACCGCTGTTCGGCCACAACCTGACTGCCGGCGAGCGCGCGGAACTGGCCGAACGCATCCGCCATCAGCCGCGCAATTTCGTCGCCCAAGAGCAAGTGCTGCGCTCGGCCGCGCCGGTCTGGAACGGACAGGGCCTGGAGCCTTGGCAAGTCGCTTTCCGGGCGTTCCTGGTCGCCGCCGACGACAATTACACGATCATGCCAGGCGGGTTATGCCGGGTCTCGGCCCCGGGACAGACGGTGGCCGATTCGATGGCGGCCGGCGAAGGGAGCAAAGACGTCTGGGTGCTGTCCGACGGTCCGGTAGCGCAAGTCACGTTGCTGCAGCCGGCCGGGCGGGCCATCGCCGTGCGCCGCAGCGGCAACGAGCTGCCCAGCCGCGTGGCCGACAATCTGTTCTGGCTGGGACGCAACGCCGAGCGCGCCGAAGGCAAGCTGCGCCTGCTGCGCAGCATTCTCGTGCGGCTCAACAGCGAGAGCGAAACCGAAGACCTGCCCGAGATCGGAGTGCTGTTTCAGGCCCTGGCCGGTCAAGGCCAGGCGGGCGCCGAAGCGCTCGCTCCGCATCCCCTGCTCCCGCGTGAAGTGCTCGAGGAAGAGCTGTTCGCCAGTCTGTTCGAAGCCGACCGGCACGACAGCCTGCGATCGAACTTGATCGCGATGAACCAGGTGGCGTCGATGGTCCGGGACCGGATTTCGATCGACAGTTGGCGCATTTTGTACCGCATCGAACAAGACTTTCGCCGCCCCTCGCTGCCGCGCGAGTTTGTCCAGCCCGGCGACTTGCTGGCGCTGCTCAACCAGGTGCTGATCAACCTGTCGGCTTTCAGCGGCATGGCAACCGAGAGCATGACCCGCACGCAAGGCTGGCGTTTCCTCGACCTGGGTCGCCGCGTGGAGCGCGCGATGGACACCTGCGCGCTGCTGCGCAGCACGCTGGTGGTGCCCACCGACAGCGAAACGGCGGTCATGGAGGCCGTGCTGGAAATCGCCGACAGCCTGATGACCTATCGCTCGCGGTACCTGGCCACATTGCAACCGGCCCCGGTGCTGGACCTGTTGGTCAGCGACGAGTCGAACCCGCGCTCGATCGCGTTTCAACTGGCCGCCTTGAGCGAACATATCGAAAGCCTGCCCCGCGACCAATCCAGCCCGGCCCGCAGCCGGGAACAGCGGCTCAGCATGTCGGCCCTGACGGGGGTCCGCCTGGCCGACATTCCCGGGATGTGCGAGGTCGAGGGGGGCGTGCGCGAGAAATTCGATCGGTTGTTGTGCCGGCTGGTGCTGCATTTGCGCAACTTGTCGGATACGATCGCGCACACCTACCTGGTCCACGCCGGTCCCTCGCGGCAACTGGCCGAACTGGAGCCGAACAAATAGCGATGCGTTACAAAATCGCCCACACCACGACGTACAGCTACAGTGAGAGCGTGCCGATCTGCCACAATGAAGTGCACCTGATCCCGCGCGACGCACCGCATCAGGCTTGCATTTACAATCGCCTGCGGGTCAAGCCGCGCCCGGCCCGGCTCGAACACCGACTGGACTATTTCGGAAATCGTGTCACCAGCTTTGCCGTCGAGCAATCGCACCAGAAGTTGACGGTTTCGGCGATCAGCCGGGTCGACCTGACGGCGGGGCCGCGGGTCGATCCGGATCGCTCGGCGCCTTGGGAGGACATCCGCGACGCGCTGGCCTCCTATGCGGATCTGGTCGATGCGTATCAGTTCGTATTCGATTCACCGCTGGTGGCCGCCGCGCCCGACCTGGCCGCGTATGCGGCGATCAGCTTTACGCCGCGCCGTCCGATCGTGGCCGCCATGCTCGATCTGAGCCGGCGGATCCACAGCGAATTCATCTACGACCCCAGCGCGACCACGGTCCGCACGCCGCTGGCCACGGTCATGGAATTGCGGCGCGGCGTGTGCCAGGATTTTGCCCACCTGGGGATCGGCTGTCTGCGCTCGATCGGATTGGCCGCCCGTTACATCAGTGGCTATTTGCTGACACATTCGGCGCCCGGCCAGCCCCGCCTGGTGGGCGCCGATGCCTCGCACGCCTGGCTGGCGGCGTATACGGGCAACCACGGCTGGGTCGAAATCGATCCCACCAACAACGTGCTCCCCACGCTGGAACACATCACGCTGGGCTGGGGGCGCGATTACGGCGACGTCTGTCCGATCACCGGCGTCTTCGTCGGCGGCGGTCAGCACACGCTTTCGGTCAGCGTGGACGTGGCCCCGGTCGGTTAGCCGCTGGCTGGCCGCAAACACCTCGCGATTCGGCCGCAAAACATTGCTGCCAAACGGATTGCCAATCCGGCGGGGCATTCGCTACAATGCCGGTTTCTCGCACGCTGCGCTCGGTCCTGCGCCTGGGGGCACCTGCCGATCGACGTTATCGATTGGTGGATAAAGAGTTAGCATCGTCTTGCACGGGCTGCCGGCTGCTGCCGTCGAGCTCGCGGAAGTTTCGTCGAGTAACGCGTCATGTTCGAATCCCTACAACAAGGCATGGCCAGCGCCCTCAAGACTTTGAGTGGCAAGGGCAAGCTCACCGAATCGAACATGCGCGACGCGATGGCCCTGGTGCAGCAGTCGCTGCTCGAGGCCGACGTCAGTTTCTCGGTCGTCAAAGATTTCATGGCCCACGTCACCGAGCAGGCCGTGGGCGAGCGGGTCCTCTCTTCGCTCAATCCCAGCCAGCAAGTCGTGGGCTTCGTGCATCAGGAACTCATCAACCTGATGGGGCCGGTCGATACCTCGCTGCACCTGAAGCCGGACCTGACGGTGCTGATGATGTGCGGCCTGCAAGGCTCGGGCAAGACGACCACCTGCGGCAAGCTGGCCCGCATGATTCACGAGCGCGGCCGCAAGCCGCTCTTGGTTGCGGCCGACTTGCAGCGCCCGGCCGCCATCCACCAGTTGCACGTCCTGGGCGAGCAGTTGGGCGTGCCGGTCTACTCGGAGCCCGGCTCGACCAATCCGGTGGCGGTTTGCCTGGCGGCGGTCAAGCAAGCCAGGCAATTGGGCGCCCAGGTGGTGATTCTCGACACGGCCGGCCGGCTGCACATCGACGATGAGCTGATGAACCAGCTTCGCGAGGTCGATCGGCGCGTCAATCCGGACCAGGTCTATCTGGTGGTCGACGGCATGACCGGCCAGGATGCGGTCAACAGCGCCAAAGCCTTCAACGAAGCGCTCGAAATCGACGGCGTGATCCTGACCAAGCTCGACGGCGACGCCCGCGGCGGCGCCGTGCTGAGCGTGAAAGCGGTCACCGGAGTGCCGGTCAAGTTCATCGGCACCGGCGAGCACCTGGACGCCCTGCAAGAGTTTCATCCGGACCGGATGGCCCAGCGCATCCTGGGCATGGGCGACGTGCTGAGCCTGGTCGAGCATGCCCAGCAAACGCTCGACCAGGACGAGATGGCCCAGAGCGAAGAGCGGATGCGCAAGGGCGAGTTCACGCTCGACGATTTCAAGAAGATGATCGGCCAGACCCGCAAGCTCGGCCCGTTGAACAAGATCATGAGCATGCTGCCGGGCATGGGCAACATGGCGCAAATGATGGAAGGGGTCGACGCCGAGGCCGACATGCAGCAACTGGTGGGGATCATCGACTCGATGACGGCGGCCGAACGCCGCAATCCCTCAAAAGTCATCGATCAGAGCCGGCGGCGGCGGATCGCGGCCGGGGCCGGGGTCGAGCCGCACCAGGTCAACGAAATCGTCAAGCAGTTCGACGGCATGGCTTCGCTGATGAAGGAAATGTCCAGCCTCGGAATCCGCGACCGGTTCAAGAAAATGCAGGAGTTGCAAAGCGGCGGGCTGTTCAATCCCGGGTCGAAGATGGCCAAGCCCAAGGGGGGCACCGGCAAGCGACTGACCGCCGACGAACGGGCCAAACTGCGCAAACAGCGAGAAAAAGAAGCCCGCAAGAAGAAACGCGACTCCCGAGGAGGCCGAGGTTAGCCCCAGCCCCGGGTCCAATTCGACCCGCCGGCTCATTCTGGCTCTTGCCCGAAAACCGGCCAAACAACATATTCGTGTCTTTGAAACGTTTGAAATCAACCGCGGAAAAAACAGTCCGTCAAAACCCAGGAGATCACAGTGGCAGTCAAGATTCGCATGAAAATGATGGGCCGCAAGCATCGGCCGTACTTTCGGATTTGCGCCATCGACGGGCGAAACCCGCGCGATGGCCGCGTGCTGGAAGAGTTGGGCACCTACGACCCCATGGTGCCGGACACCGACGCCCGGGCGCTGCTCAAGGGCGAACGCATCCAATACTGGCTGGGCGTCGGCGCGCAGCCGTCGGATCGGGTCAAGATTTTGATCAAGAAATACGGTCCCGGCGGCACGCACGTCGCCCAGCAGGCCGCCGCGCGCGAGCGATTGGCCCTGCCCAAGGCGGTGCCCGATCCGGGCGAGCCGGCCTACATTCCGAGCGAAGGCGAGAGCGAGCCGGCCGCGGCCGAGAGCGCCGGCGGCGCCGAGTCGGCGGAGCAAGCGGCTGCCACGACGGAGTAGTGGTAATTGAATTACAGCGACGCTGAGTTAGGTCCATGCGTTTCGATGTGCTGACCCTGTTTCCGGAGGTGTTTTCCGGCTATCTCGGTCAGAGCCTGGTCAAGCGGGCCATCGATCGCCACCTGGTGCGGGTGGAATTGCACAACTATCGCGACTTTGCAACCGACAAACACCATACCGTGGACGACCGGCCTTACGGCGGCGGCCCGGGCATGGTGCTGAAAGTG
Organism: uncultured Planctomycetaceae bacterium; assembly: GCA_963793635.1. Classification (GTDB taxonomy): domain Bacteria; phylum Planctomycetota; class Planctomycetia; order Pirellulales; family PALSA-1355; genus CAWCAX01. The sequence goes on along the minus strand of CAWCAX010000002.1, from coordinate 80,978 downwards.
GAGCCGGTGGTCGAGTGTACCGAGCACGTCCGCTCGCTGGCCGACGAGCCGGGACATTTGGTAATGTTGACGCCGCACGGCCGGCGGCTCGATCAGCGGATCGTGGAAGAGTTGGCCGGCGGGCCGCGGCTGATTTTGCTCTGCGGGCGTTACGAAGGTTTCGATGATCGCGTGCGGCAGATCCTGGAGCCGGATGAGATTTCGATCGGAGATTTCATCCTCGGCGGCGGCGAACCGGCGGCCATGATTTTGATCGACGCGGTCGCTCGGCTGGTGCCGGGCGTGTTGGGAGACGAAGAGAGCAACCGCCAGGATTCGTTCTCGGGCGACGAGCGATTGCTGGAGTTTGGACAATACACGCGTCCGCGCGAGTATCGCGGACTGGAGGTGCCGAGCATCTTGTTGAGCGGAGACCACGGGCAAATCGATCGCTGGCGCAAAGAGCAAAGCCTCCGACAAACCCGCGAGCGGCGCTCCGATCTGCTCGGCCCGGAATCCTGAAAAAGCACAGGTAGCGCGAACCGAAAATAGCGCGGACGATTTCCAAAAAAACAACGAATCACAAACATTTAGCGCGTTCACGAAACAATCAGAAAGGTTTTAGTCCCATGAGCGAGCAAGTCTTGCAGCTCGTCGAAAAGAGCAGCCTGAAGACCGAGGTTCCGCAGTTCGCCATCGGCGATACGGTGGATGTCCACACCCGAATTCTGGAAGGCGAAAAAGAGCGGATTCAGATTTTCAACGGCGTGGTGATCGCCCGCGCCGGCTCCGGCAGCCGCGAGACGTTCACCGTCCGGCGGATCGTGGCCGGCGAGGGCGTGGAGCGCAAGTTTCCGCTGCACTCGCCCAAGGTGGCCAAGATCGAGGTCAAGCGATCGGGCGTCGTGCGCCGGGCCAAGCTGTACTTCCTGCGCGACCGCGTGGGCAAGGCCGTTCGCCTGCGCGAGCGCCGCGACGAGGTCAAAGAGGCGACTGCCAAAGAAGTCAAAGCCAAGACCAAAGCCAAGAAAGCCAAAGACAGCGCGGCCAAGGTCGTGGTCAAGGCGTAAGTGGGACGCCAGAGTGTGATCGGATGCCAAGCCACGCATTCGCGTCATGAATTGCCAGTAGCCGGCACTCAACGAGTGCCGGTGCGCGCTACCGCGGGATGAATCAATACGCTCGCGCGACTCACGATAGTCGTCGCTTGCACGCGGTTTTTTTCGATCGGAAACGGCCCCATGTTCCACCGACTGGCGGCATGGCTGGCGGCACGCCGGCCCGAGCGATCGCTGGGCGAGCGGGGCGAAGCGGCGGCCCAAAAGTTTCTCAAGCGGCGCGGCTACAAGATTGTCGCCCACGGCGACCGCACGCCGCGGGGCGAATTGGACCTGGTCGCCGTCGACGGTCGGACGGTGGTCTTTGTCGAGGTCAAGACGCGTCACTCGCACGACGCGGGTCATCCGGCCGACGCGGTCGACACGGCCAAGCAGGCCCGGCTCACGCGGCTGGCCCTGGCCTTTCTCAAGCGGCACGATTTGCTGGAGTGCGCCGTGCGCTTCGACGTCGTGGCGATCACCTGGCGCAACGGCGCAGGCCGTCCCGAGATCGAGCATTTCATCAACGCCTTCGAGGCCGTCGGCCGCGGCCAGATGTTCAGTTAGGGCGGGGACGTTACAGCTCTTCAATAAACGAAACCAGAAAGAAACCAGAAAGGGGACATTCTACTTTTTCAATAAAAGCAGAATGTCCCCTTCTCCCTTCCCCTTCTCCCTTCCCCTTTTCCCTTCCGCGGTAGTCGTTCCGATCGATGCCGGGGCCTCCCGTGGGTACCCGTCGGCATGCTTTGGGGCGTTGCCCACTACTTCATCGTACGCCCCCGAGGCAATAGGCCTCGATAATCGGCTATGCCCCCAGCCATCGCCAGCGATCGGCTCAGCAGCAAAGATTTCGGACGCCGCCCCACCCGCAACCCGTTGCTTCCGCGCGAGTAAACGATTAGAATCCAGGAACTGTCTTGAGAATGAGTCTCAATTACAACGCTTTCATCCGGACCGCATGTCGGAGTCGACCGAACGATCATGGGCGAGCTCATCCCGCTGAATTTATTGGGGGCCGGCTGCACGGCGCTGGTGGGTCAAATCCTCGGGCGGCCCGAGCAAATCCACCGCTTGGAAGAGCTCGGCTTGCGCGGCGGGGCCCAGGTGGAAATGCTCCAGACCGGCAGCCCGTGCATCATTCGCCTCGCCGGCCACAAGCTCTGCTTCCGGGCCGACGAATTGCTGCGCGTGCTGGTCCGGCCGGGAGCGCTGGCTTGACCGTGCTAGCGGACCTGGCCACTGGGGGCCGCGGCCGGATCGTTCGCGTGCAGGGCTCGGACGAAGTTTCGCTGCGGCTGTTGGAGATGGGCCTCACGCCGGGAGTGGAGGTCGAACTGGTGGGCGCCGCTCCGCTGGGTGATCCGCTAGAGTTGGAAATACGCGGCTATCGTTTGAGCCTGCGCAAAGTTGAAGCCGCCCGCGTCGAAATCACCCCGCTGTAGCATCACCACCGGCGCTGCTGCCAAAAACCCTCGGGCGGTCACGTCGCGGACCGGCCGAGCGCAGTGCTTTCGGTTCGATTCTCATTCCTGCCGCGCTGGACTAAAGTCATGTCCCCGAGTGCCGCCGCAAACGTGCTGACGGTCGCCCTGGTGGGCAATCCGAACACCGGCAAGTCGACGTTGTTCAGCGCGCTGGCCGGCGTGCGGCAGCGCATCGGCAACTATCCCGGCGTGACGGTCGAAAAGAAGATCGGACACTTGCGGTTCGCCGGCCGGCGATTCGAGCTGGTCGACCTGCCGGGCACCTATAGCCTGGCTCCGCGCTCGCCGGACGAAATGGTGGCGGTGGATGTTTTGCTCGGCCGGCGTGCCGAGCGGCCGGTCGACGCGGTGCTGTCGATCGTCGACGCCAGCAACCTGGAGCGAAACCTGTATCTGGTTAGCCAGGTCCTGGAACTGGGACTACCCACGGTTGTCGCGCTGAACATGACCGACGTGGCCCGCAGCCGCGGCCTGTCGATCGATGTCGATCGCCTGCGGCGCAAATTGGGCGTGCCGGTGGTCGAAGTGCAGGCCAACCGGCGGCTGGGCCTGGAAGAATTGAAACGGGCGCTGGCCTCGGCGGTCGAGTCGCCCGCCGCGGTGCCGGCCAGCCCGTTCCCTGAGGAATTTCAAGCCGAAGTGCGGCGCTTGGAGCCGGCCCTGGCGCTCCCGGGCCTGGCGCCTCTGCCGCGCTATCTGGTCGAGCGGTTGCTGTTGGATTCAGGCGGCTATCTGGAAGGCGCGCTGCTCACCGGGCGCGGCGACGAAGCGCGCGGCCGCGGCAAGCGCGGAGTTGGCTTCCGCCCGCGCCAGGCTGGCGCAGGCCGGATCGCCCGTGCCGGCCGTCGAGGCCATTGCGCGCTATGGCTGGGTGGGGCGTGTGCTGGAGGGGGTTGTCGGACGGCCGCCGCGGCGCGTGGTCACGCGGGGCGACACGCTCGATCGGCTGCTGACGCACTGGCTTTGGGGATCGCTCGTCTTCGGCCTGCTGATGCTGATGGTCTTCTCGTCGATCTTTCTGTGGGCCGAGCCGCTGATGGCCCTGGTCGACGGGGCGATCCACGCGCTGGGCGCGGCGGTCGAGGGCCGGATGCCGGCCGGCGCCCTGCGCTCGCTGTTGGTGGATGGCGTGATCGGCGGCGTCGGGGGCGTGCTGGTGTTTTTGCCGCAGATCATGATCTTGTTTTTTTTCATAGCCGTGCTGGAAGATTGCGGCTACATGGCCCGCGCGGCCTATCTGATGGACCGCCTGATGGTCCGCGTGGGCTTGAGCGGCAAGTCGTTCATTCCGCTCTTGTCGTCGTTCGCCTGCGCCATACCGGGCGTGATGGCTACGCGGGTGATCGAAAACCGCCGCGACCGCTTGACCACGATCCTGGTGGCTCCGCTGATGAGTTGCAGCGCCCGGCTGCCGGTGTATACGGTTTTGATCGGCGCGTTTATCCCGGAGCGGGTGTATTTGGGCGGGCTGGTGACGCTGCCGGGGCTGACGCTTTTGGGCATGTATCTGATCGGCATCGTCACCGCGGCGCTGGTGGCGCTTGCGCTCAAGCGGACGCTGCTGCGCGGGCCGACGCCGCCGTTCGTCATGGAGTTGCCGAGCTATAAGTGGCCTTCGCCGTCGCTGGTGCTCGGGCGGATGCTGGAAAGGGCCTGGGGCTTCGTGCGCCGCGCGGGGACGTTGATTCTGGCCGTGGCCATCGTCGTGTGGGCGGCCCAATACTATCCGCACGATGAGCAATCGGTCGAAGCGCCTTTTCTCAGCGAGCAAGCCGCGCTAGAGAAAGAACTGCAATCGCCGTCGCTGGCTCCGGAAGCTGTCCCGCCGCTCCGCGAGCGGCTGGCGGAAATCGACCATGAAATCGCCGCCCGTTACCAGCAGCAGAGCTATTTGGGACGCTTGGGGCACTTCATCGAGCCGGCGGTCCGTCCGCTGGGCTGGGACTGGCGCATCGGTTGTGCGGCGATTGCCTCGTTTCCGGCGCGGGAGGTGGTGATCGGGGCCTTGGGGGTGATCTATAATCTGGGCGGCGAGCTCGACGCGGCCGCGGCCGGCGATCAGAATCGCTTGATGGAGCGGCTCCGTTCGGCCCGCTACGACGACACGGGCGAGCGAGTCTATAATATTCCGGTGGCGCTTTCGATCATGGTGTTCTTCGCGCTGTGCGCGCAATGCGCCTCGACGCTGGCGGTCATTCGGCGCGAGACCAACAGTTGGGGCTGGCCTGTGTTCACGTTTGTTTATATGACCGCGCTGGCTTACGTGGCCGCGCTGGTGACCTATCAGGTCGGGATGCGGATCGTCGGATAGGATGGCAATGACTTTCGACTGGCAAAATATGACCGTGGGTCTGATCGTCGCCGGGGCGCTGGCTTATTTGGCGCAGCGGCTGGCGGGTCGTCCGGCAACGCAGGGCCGGTTGCGGCGCGTGCCCGGCGTGCCCGAGTGCCAAAGCCGATGAACAGGTCGTGGTCGCGCTCGAACCCTTGGGCAAAGGAAAGCCCTAAGCGGGTTGGCGTTTTTGCCCAGCGGCCGATGCCGCGGGGGCTCCAGGCCCGTCGGAAGGTCGAAGTTCCTGCCGCCCGCCGATCGAGATTCGCTTGACGGAACTTGGTGCTCTGATTTAGCTTGGAGCAGTCCTCCTCGTTGTGAAACCATTCTCGCGGCTGTGCGATTTTTAGGATCTTTCAATATGACCAATATGACAACAATCGCGCGCCGGGCCGCTGGCGGTGTTTTGGTGCTGCTGCTTCTGGGCACCGGCGGCCATGAGGGGGCCGCCGCCGACATCAACGCCAGCGAGGCGCCGGCGGCCGTCCAGACTCACCCGCCGAACGAGGGCGTCGACGAGGCGATGCAGATCCTCAAAGCGGGCGACCCGAAACGGGCGCTGGAAAAACTGACTCAGGTCAAGGCCGAGCATCCGGAGTTTCCCGCCCCGCGCATTCTTTTGGCGCAGCTCTATCTGGCGGCCAACCAGTTGCCGGCCGCCCGGCAAGAGTTGGAACGCTCGATCTTGGAGGATCCGGAAGCTCCGGAGCCATATCTGCTGTTCGGCGAGTTGGCGTTGCACGAGCAGCGGATCACGGACGCCCAGCTCCTGCTGGACCGCGCCTGGTCGATCAGCCAGGCGCTCAGCGATAACGCCGATCGCAAGAAATCCGCCGCGATCCGCAGCCAGGCCGGGCTGGCCACCGTGGCCGAGCACCGCGGCCAGTGGCCGCAGGCGCTCGAGCATCTGGCCGTCTGGCAGTCGCTCGACCCCAAGAGCGGGGCCGTCCATCAGCGGCTGGGACGGGCACTGTTTCAGTTGAAGAAGTATCCCGAGGCGCTCGTCGAATTGCAAAAGGCGGCCAAAGAAGAAAAGAAATTGCTGTCCGCCGAAATTGTCATGGGCCAGCTCTATCAGGCGGCCGGCGATCACAAACTGGCCACGCAGTACATCAAGCTGGGAGTCAAGAATTCGCCCGACGACGTGCCCACCCGGCTGGCGGCGGCCGAGTGGCGCTGCGGACCAACGAACTGGCCAAGGCGAAAGCCGACGCGGAAGTCCTGGCCAAGCTCGACGCGGATGCCCTGGCCACGAACTTGCTGCGCGGGTCGCTCCGCGCATCGAGCGGAAGCTGCCCGAGGCGGAGCGTTTTTTCAGTGCGGCCCATTTGCAGGCGCCGGCGAATTTCCTCGCCGCCAACAACCTGGTGCTGGTGATGGCCGAGCAGGCGGAAGAGGCCAAGCGGCAGCAGGCGCTGGAACTGGCCGAATTGAACGCCAACAAGTACGCCCAGAACCCCGAGGTCTGGTCGACCCTGGCCTGGGTTTATTTTCGCCTGGAGCGCTACAACGAGGCCGAGCGGGCAATGGAGCGGGCCCTTGCGGCACGCGCGCTGAACCCCGACAGCGCGTACTTTTTGGGAACCATGCTTGAGCGCCGCGGAAAGCTGCAGGACGCCCAAGCCCTTTTGGAAAAAGCCTTGGAGACGCCGGAGGCCTTTGCCTATCGGGCCGAAGCCGCCAAGCTGTTGGCCAAACTCAAGCAGGAGATTAGCGCCCCGGTCATTTCTGACAGTGGTCCCAAGACCAGCGCTGACGATGCGGACACTGCGCCGGTCAGTCCCAAAGCCTCCGCCAAGCCGAAGATCGCTCCCAAGGGCAAGTCGTAGGCCGCTTTGCAATCGTTTTTGATTACCGTCGGCTTGGTTTCCATTCGGCTCCTTGCAGAAATCGATATGAATCCGAAGAAACACGCTTCGACCGATCATCCCATCCACGAACTGATTTCTGATCGCTGGAGTCCTTACGCCTTTGCCGAGCGGAGTGTATCGCCCAACGACCTCCGCTCGCTGCTGGAGGCGGCCCGCTGGGCCCCCTCTTCCTACAACGAGCAACCCTGGAGCTACCTGGTCGCCACCCGGGAGCAGCCGGCCGATTTTCAACGCGTGCTTTCCTGCCTGGTCGAAGGCAATCGGGCTTGGGCCCAAGCCGCGCCGGTGTTGGCCTTGGGCTGCAGCAGTTTGCTATTCAAACTGAACGGCCAGCCCAATGCCGCAGCCCTGCACGATTTGGGCCTGGCGTCGGGCAACCTTTGTTTGGAGGCCACGGCGCGCGGACTGCTGGTGCATCAGATGATCGGCATCCTTCCCGACAAAGCCCGCGAGGTATTTCAGATTCCCGAGGGCGTGCAACCGCTCACCGGATTGGCGATCGGCTATGCGGCCGACCCCGGCACGCAGCCCGACAATCTCCAGCAGCGCGATCTGGCCCCCCGCAGCCGCAAGAAACTGGCCGAGTTCGTGTTTGGCCCGCGGTGGGGAACCGCATCCGAGTTAGTCTAATTGCAGCTGGCTTCATCGGGCCGAGCGATCGTTACGGCGCGTCGCCGAGCGTGACAGTCGTGTCCTGAGCCTTGATCGCCTGCGCGTCGGCCAGCCGCTCCTGGAGCCAGCGCTCGCGGATTTCTTGCTTGCTCTGCTCTTCGGTGCCGATGCGTTTGAGCTCCTCTTTGAAATCGGCGGTCGCATGCTCCCAATTGCCCAGCGCGAGGAAGATGCAGCCGCGATCGCCATAGTAGACGGCTTCCGCCGGTTTGAGCCGCAGAGCTTCGTTGTAGTCTTTCAGCGCACCGGCGAAGTCCTGGTTCAAGACGCGCGCCAATCCGCGGCGCGCGTGCAATCGCGCGTCGGCCGGATTGCGGCCGATCGCATTGTCGAAGTACTCGATGGATTCTCTGGCCGGAATCACGTTGCCGGTGTGCAGCCAGCCCGACTTTTTGGCGGTCACCCACAACCAGTCCCCCTCGACGCGATCGACGCCCAGCAGCAGTCCCTCGTCGATGACGTCCAGGGTCTTGGATTCCACCTTCAACTCCGCCCGGCGAATCACGACCACGAAATCGCCCGGCCGGAAGCGCTTTGCCTGCTGACCGCTCGGCAGCAAGATGTCCGGCTCCTCGGCAGCCGCTAGCGGCGCCACGCAGGCTGCGATCAGGGCGATGCTGGCAAACAGGTCCAGCGGAGAAAGGGTGCGGGCAGGCATGACTTGGCTCCATCCAAGGTGATCGACGAGTTGGCGACAGATCCGATTGTACGCTCCCTTGACGATTATGCGAGATGACCCGGCCAAGTAGTCGGGAGAATCTTGGCGGACTTTTCCGACCGGGCCACTGGCTCGCCGCCATCGGCCACTTGAGAGCCGATCTATTGGATAAGACCAATCGCGGCCCTGGGCCTTGGGGAGTCATCGCGCATGCACTGGAGCCACGTACAAGAAGCCCTGAAGTCGACGCTCTCGGAACTGGGCCGCGGCAATGCCCAGCCGCTGGGCGAAAGGGTCCTGTTTCGCGACCGCTGTCTGGTCGGAATGAGCTTCGATTTCGAGGGCGTTTCGGCCATTTGGCTGATTGCCTTGGGACAGATCAAGTTCCTGGACAGCTCGGGCGAGTTGCTGGCCGTGGTCTCGCTGATGGTCGACGATCGAGGCGCCGCCAAGCGCGTGGCGTAGCGAGACTCCGAAATCATCTCCCCTCGGCCGAGCGGCGCTCGGCTTCCAGCAGACTGGTCGTGATCGCTCGAAACACCAGCTCGACGCCGCTCAAATCGCGATCCTCGGCCTGCCAAAGAATGACGCAACTGGCCGCGCGCATGCGAAATCCCCGCACCTGGGCCGTGTTGGTCAGGTCGAGGCAGTAAAAGTTCATGTCGAAACCGGTCAGCTCGGTGCCGGCAATCGTTTCGCTGGCCGGCACGGCCTCGAAGTCTTGGTATTCCTGCTTCATGGCTTGCAGGGCGGCCAGCGTCAATTCTCGCGGGGCCAGGCTGGGCGGGCTGAGCATGATCGTCCAGAAGGCGCCGGTGGGGCTGTAGACCGCCACGGAGCTTTCCCCTCGAGCGCTTCTTGCTGGTCGAGGGTCCAGTTCTCGGGATAGAGAAAATGGATCCCCAATTTGTCGTACACGGCCGGCATGGCTACACCCGGATTTCCGCCGACGCGTGCCGCGGCGGATAGCGCTTCAGGGTCGGACGAACGACTCCCTCCAAGAACTCGTCAACCTGCTCGGGCGCTCGGCCGACGAAATTCGCCGGATCGAGCATCGCGGCCATGTCGACTCCGGCAAAGGCCGGATCGGCGGCCAGGCGCTCGAGCAAGTCGTTCGCCTGGCCTTCCTGCTTGACCAGAGCGGCGGCGGCCTGGCTGTGCAGGCGAATGCGCTCGTGCAATTGCTGCCGATCGCCGCCGGCGGCCACCGCGGCCATGAGCAGGTTTTCGGTGGCCATGAAAGGCAGCTCGTCCTGCAAATGCCGGGCAATCACCCGCGGATAGACGACCATTCCCGAAGCCACGTTTTCGTACAGCATCAGGATGGCGTCGATCGCCAGGAAAGCCTGCGGAATCACCAGCCGGCGGTTGGCGCTGTCGTCCAGCGTGCGTTCCATCCACTGCGTGGCCGCGGTCATGGCCGTGCTCGATTGCAGGCTGATCACGAATCGGGCCAGGCCGCACATGCGCTCCGCCCGCATCGGGTTCCGCTTATAGGCCATGGCCGAAGAGCCGATCTGCTGCTTCTCGAACGGTTCTTCGATTTCCTTTTGACTCTGCAGCAGCCGCAGGTCGGTCGCCGCCTTCGAGGCGCTTTGGGCAATGCCCGAGAGCACGTCGAGCACCTGCGAATCGACTTTGCGCGAGTACGTCTGGCCGGTCACCGGATAAACGTCGCCAAAGCCCAGCTTGTCGGCCACGCGCCGCTCGAGTTCCAGCACCTTGGCGTGGTCGCCTTTGAATAGTTCCAGAAAACTGGCCTGCGTGCCGGTGGTTCCCTTGACGCCGCGGGCTTTAAGATTCGCCAGCCGGTGCTCGAGCTCGGTCAGGTCTTGCACCAGGTCGTAGGCCCACAGGCAGGCCCGTTTGCCGACGGTCGTCGGCTGGGCCGGTTGCAGATGCGTAAACGCCAGGCAGGCCAACGCCCGATGCTGCCGCGCGAAGTCGGCCAAGGGGGCGAGCACGCCCAGCAGCCGATCGCGGACCAGCTTGAGCGACTCGCGGATCAGAATCAAATCGGTATTGTCGGTCACGTAGCAGCTGGTGGCGCCCCAGTGAATGATGCCCCGGGCGGCCGGGACAGACGTCGCCATAGGCATGGACGTGGGCCATCACGTCATGCCGCAGCGTCCGCTCGTAGCGCGCGGCCGCCGCGAAGTCGATATCGTCGACGTGCGCCCGCAACTGGTCGATTTGCCCGGTCGTGATCGGCAGTCCGAGCTCGGCTTCGGCTTCGGCCAGCGCGACCCACAGCCGCCGCCAGGTGCCGAACTTGCGACTCGGCCCCCACAGGCGGCTCATCTCGGGCGAGGCGTAGCGATCGACCAGCGGATTGTCGTACGTATCGCGGGCAGAGGTCATGGCAGAATCGATTCGAAGTTCGTCCGCTGGGCGTTAGCGCGTAGACTACCACGACCGGCGGGGGCGTCAACCGCTAGGACCGGCCGGCGGCGGCAAAAGTTCGCGATTGGATGTTTAAATTTCGTTCGGAAATGACCGCCAAGTCGCACAGACGCAAAGAGGAAGGGAGGCCAGGAGGAACCACAAAGGCACAAAGACACAGAGAGGAGAAAGTTAACGGAAAAGAACGAGGAGATCGGCCGCAAAAACACAAAAAAGGCTCTGGGAATCGATCGCATGACCCGTCATGACTGTGCCGTTTTGGGAGGACCATCGGGGAAAGAAAGGCAACAGCCAGGCTTCTGCGAGTTTTGTTGGATCGGCAGTCAAATCTCCATTTTCCGATCACCGATTTCCGAATTTCCGCCCTCATCCTCTCCGTGTCTTTGTGCCTCCGTGGTTCCCATCCCGGCCTTCCTCTTTGTGTCTTTGCGTCTTTGCGGTTAGCCCTTCGTCCCCGCCCCCTCGCCGCAGCAGGCCGGGAGCGTTATGATCGGCTGATATGGGGACTGAATCGGCAAAACGGGGGGCCGACGAAGGGCCCACGATCCGCGTGCTTGATCGTCGACAACGAATCGCAGCATGCCCAGGCCGTGGCCGAGAGCCTGGAGCGGGTCGGCTACGATTGCACCGTGGCCACCAGCGGCTCCGAGGGGGTCCGGCGGATCGAACGAGCATACGTTCGACATCGTCATTACCGACCTGGTGATGAACGACGTCGACGGGCTGGCCATTCTGGCCAAGACCAAGGAAGTGCTGCCCGACGCCGAGGTGATCCTGGTCACCGGCCATGGCACCATTCCGTCGGCCGTCGCGGCCATGCAGCAGGGGGCGTTCAACTATCTGCTCAAGCCGCTCGATCTGGGCCAACTGCGGGCCGTGGTCGACAAGGCGTCCGCCAGTCTGCGCCTGCGGCGGCAAAACGCCGAGCTGAATCGCCGGCTGGACGAAAAATTCGGCTTCGAGGGGGTCGATCGGCACCAGCACCCAGATGCACGACGTGATCGATCGGCTGAAGCGGATCGCCCCGACCGACGCCACCGTGCTGATCCAGGGCGCCACCGGCACCGGCAAGGAGCTGGTCGCCCAGGCGATCCATCAGAACAGCCCGCGCAAGAACAAGCCGTTCGTGGCCCTGAACTGCGCCGCGCTGAGCGAGAACATTCTGGAAAGCGAGCTGTTCGGCCACGTCAAGGGCGCGTTTACCGACGCCTCGACCGATCGGCTCGGCAAGTTCGAGTACGCCAACGGCGGGACGCTGTTTCTGGACGAAGTCGGCGACATGCCGCTGGCCACGCAGATCAAGCTGCTGCGGGTGCTGGAGAACAGCGAGATCACGCGCGTCGGCTCGAACGAGGTCGTTCAGGTCAACGTGCGGATCGTTTCGGCCACGAATCGCAACCTGGAAGACCAGATCGCCGCCGGCACGTTTCGCAGCGACCTGTATCACCGGCTGAAGGTGGTGACGATCGACCTGCCGCGGCTGGCCGAGCGCAGCCAGGACATTCCGCTGCTGATCGAGCATTTCATCAAGCAGTTCTCCAAGCGGCACCACAAGCCGATCAAGAGCATGTCGGCCGCCGCCCGACGGCGGCTGTTGGCCTTCGACTGGCCGGGCAACGTGCGGCAACTGCGCAACGTGATCGAAAGCATGGTCGTGGTCGACTACGACGGCGTGCTGGACCTGGACGATCTGCCCAGCGAACTGGCCGACTCGGTCGAACCGCAGCCGGCGGCGCGGCGGCCACGACCTGGACAGCCTGGTCGGCAAGCCGCTGTCCGAGTTCGAGCGGCTGTTCATCGCCGAAACGCTCAAAAAGACCGGCGGCAATCGGGAATGCGCCGCCGAGATGCTCGGGCATCGGCCAGCGGACGCTGTATCGCAAGATCAAGGAATTCGATCTCTAGGCGTCGAGCCGCCATCTCGAACGAACGGCGTCTGCGGAAATTCGCCGTAAAGGATTGCAATGCCGACCATCCGCCAATTGCCGCCGAGCGTCGTCAATAAGATCGCCGCGGGCGAGGTGATCGAGCGGCCGGCCAGCGTCGTCAAAGAGCTGATGGAAAACTCGGTCGATGCCGGCGCCAGCGCGCATCGACGTGGCGGTCGAGCAGGGCGGGCTGGAGCTGATCCGCGTCGGCGACGACGGCTGCGGCATCGCGGCCGACGAGTTGCCGCTGGCCGTGGCCAGCCACGCCACGAGCAAGCTCCAGGACGCCGACGATCTGTTTCGCGTCGCCACGCTCGGTTTTCGCGGCGAAGCGCTGGCCTCGATCGCCGAAGTCAGCCGGCTGTCGATCCGCAGCCGCACGGCCGAGCCGACCGCCGGGGCCCAGCTCGAAGTTGCCGGCGGGCCACGCCCAGGCCGTCACGCCCTGCGGCTGCCCGGTCGGGCACCACGATCGAAGTCCGCCAGTTGTTCTACAACACGCCGGTGCGGCGCAAGTTTCTGCGCGGCACGCAGACCGAGATGGGGCACATCGGCGAGGCCTTCACGCGGCTGGCGCTGGCCTATCCGCACGTCCACTGCACGCTGCGGCACAACGACCGCGTGCTGCACGACCTGCCGCCCGCCGCCGACTGGCGCGAGCGGATCGGCGCGTTTTTCGGCGCCGATCTGGCCCGCGACCTGATCGCGGTCGACAGCGACGACGGCCAGGTGCGGCCTGCAGGGCTACGTCGCCAATCCCGACCCACAGCCGGGCCAACCCGCGGATGCAGTACCTGTTTCTCAACGGCCGGGCGATTCGCGATCGGGCGCTGCAGCACGCCCTGGGCGAGGCCTATCGCGGGCTGCTGTTGGTCGGCCGCTATCCGATCGCCTTTTTGCGGATCGACATGCCGGCCGAAATGGTCGACGTCAACGTCCATCCGACCAAGCTCGAAGTCCGCTTTCAGGAGTCGGGCCGGCTGTACAGCCAACTGCTCGGCACGCTTGCGCACGAAGTTCCTGACGACCGATCTGACGCCCCGCGTCGCAACCGGCCGGCGAGGGCGAGGGAGCGGCCGGCCCACGACGCCGAGCGGGCCGAGCGATCTGCGGCGCGAACTGGTCGATTGGGCCAAGGGGCAGCTCGCGCAACTGCCCGCCGGCCGGCGACACGGACGGCGGCAGACCCGCGCAGCAAGCGGTATTGAATCTGCCCGCGCGCGATCAGCCGCGCCGGCCGCTGGAATTGGTATCGCTGGGCCGCCAGTGGCAGCCTGTCGGCGTGGCCGCAGGACGAGGAGCCGGAGCCGCCCGGACTGCGAGCGCTGGGCGAGCCGGACGATGCGGTCGCCGGAGGCCGGCTGGAGCGCGGCGCGGCGTCGGCGCGCCACGGCGCGTCCAGCACGGCGCTATCCGGCACGCGTCGTCCGGCGCCGGCGCGTACGATTCGGCGGCGGCGTTGCAAATTCACAATCGCTATTTGATCACCGAGAGCGAAGAAGGGGTGGTGGTCATCGACCAGCATGCCCTGCACGAGCGGATTCTGTACGAGCATTTGCGCGAGAAGGTGCTGGCCGGCGCGCTCGAATCGCAAAACCTGCTGGTGCCCGAGCCGGTCGATCTCAGCCCGGCCGAAGCGGCCGCGGCGCTGGACTCGCGCGACGTGCTGGCCCGGCTGGGCATGACGGTCGAGCCGTTCGGCGGCGACACGGTGCTGGTTTCGAGTTATCCGGCGATGCTGGCCAACCTGAATCCGGCCGAAATCCTGCGGGAGCTGGTCGATCACTTGCTGGCCGGCGGCAAAGCGCCCCGACCGCCGCGACCTGCTCGACGAGCTGTTGCACATGATCTCCTGCAAGGCGGCGATCAAGGCCGGCGATCGGCTGAGCGCGCGGGGAAATCGCGGCGCTGCTCGAGCAGCGGCACCTGGCCCAGGACACGCACCATTGCCCGCACGGCCGCCCCACGGCGCTGGTCTTCACCCGCGACGAGCTGGACCGGCAATTCAAGCGGAAGGGCTGAATCGCGCCGGCTGCGGTCCGACTCCGGGCTGGCATTTTTCCCGAGCCGGGTCCGCCGGTCGCTGGACGAGCTTCGCCGGAAGTATACTAAAACGTTCGTCGAGCCGGCCGCCGCGGCTAGTTTTCTCGGACTTCAGAAGCGGTATCGTGGTAATGCGCCGACGGCCACAGTTCGCGGCGCGGACCCGATACCCTGATCAGTTGGCCGGCGACACTCACGTGAAGCATCCCGTGAGCTTAACCCTACTTCGTAACCTCTAGCCTATCCGCTCTTCCCATGATCTGCGTCAGCATTGCCCGCGGCCGCCATCGCCACGTGATCGCCGAACATAAGCACCTGGTCCAACAGGGCGCCAAGCTGGTCGAGTTGCGGCTCGATTACATCAACGGCGAGGTGAATCTGCAAGCGGTTGATCGCCGATCGGCCCTGCGCCGGTCGTGATCACCTGCCGCCGCGAAGCGCGACGGCGGCAAGTTCACCGGCAGCGAGGAAACGCGGCTGATGCTGCTGCGCACGGCGATCGCCGAAGGGGTGGAATACGTCGACCTGGAAGAGGACATCGCGGCCAGCATTCCGCGGTTCGGCAAGACCAAGCGGATCGTCAGCATGCACGATTTTCGCAAGACGCCGGACAACCTGGACGAGCATCCACGCGCGGCTGGCGTCGCTCGACGCCGACATCGTCAAGATCGCCACGATGGCCAATCAGCCGCACGACAATCTGCGGATGCTGAATCTGATTCGCGCAGTCGAAGGTGCCGACCGTCGGCATGTGCATGGGCGATATCGGCACGCCGTCGCGCCTGTTGGCCGGCCGGTTCGGCGCGCCGTTCACCTATCGCCACGTTTCACCACGAGCGGACGCTTGGCGCCCGGCCAGCTCAGCTACCAGCAGATGACCGAGCATCTATCATTACGACCAGGTCGAAGCCGAGCACGGCCGTGTACGGCGTGATCGGCGATCCGATCGGCCACAGCCTCAGCCCGCTGGTGCACAACGCGGCCCTGCGGCAACTGAACATCGACGGCGTCTACATTCCGTTTCGCGTGCCGCGCGAGCACTTGGCGCAGTTTCTCGACGATGCGCCGGCGCTGGGCATCCGCGGCCTGAGCGTGACGATTCCGCACAAGGAACTGGTGCTCAAGAAGCTGGCCGAAGTCGACGAAACCACGCGCGGGGTCGGCGCGGCCAACACGCTGGTCTTCGGCCCCGGCGGAATCGAGGGCTACAACACCGACCATCAGGCGGCGATGGACAGCCTGGAGCAGGCGCTCGCCAAGACCGCCCGCGAACGGCGATCCGCCGCCGCGGCGCAGAAACTGGACCTCACCGGCCAGCGGGCTCTCGTGCTGGGGGCCGGCGGAGCGGCCAAGGCGATCGCCTATGGGCTGAAGCAGCGCGGCGCCGACGTCGTGATCGCCGGCCGCACGGCGCAGCGCGCCCAACTGTTGGCCAGCCGGCTCCAGTGCCGGGTGGTCGACTGGAACGCCCGCTATTCGATCGAGCCCGACCTGCTGGTCAACTGCACGCCGGTCGGCATGCACCCCAATGTCGACGCCACGCCGTACGAAAAACATCATCTCAAGCCGTCGATGGTCGTGTTCGACACGGTCTACAATCCGGAGAACACGCTGCTGATCAAGGACGCCCGCAGCCAAAGCTGCACGGTGGTCACCGGCGTCGAGATGTTCGTCCGCCAGGCCAGCCTGCAATTCAAGCTGTTCACCGGCTCAACGCGCCCTGCGACCTGATGCGCGAGATGCTCAAACGGGCGATCGGCGCGGCAAAGCTTTGATTTGCGTTCTTCCTCTCTGTGCTTTTGTGCCTCTGTGGTCTCATTCCTCGTTCTTTTCTCTGTAATCTGCGTCATCGGTGGACGATCCTCTTCGTGCTGTTCATTCTCGTTGCCTCACGCATGAAATTGTTTCTGATCGGCTATCGCGGAACCGGCAAGACATCCGTGGCCCAGCGGCTGGCGGAGCGGCTCGGCTGGCCCTGGCTGGACGCCGACGTCGAGATCGAACGGCGAGCCGGCAAATCGATCGCCGAGATATTCGCCCAAGATGGCGAAGCCGGCCTTCCGTGATCTGGAAAGCGACCTGCTGTCCGAACTGAGCGCGCGACCGCCGGCGGTGATTGGCGCTGGGGGGCGGCGTCGTCTTGCGCCCGCAAAACCGAGATTGCTCGCCACCGCCGGCAAGACGGTCTGGCTCACCGCCCGGCCGGAAACGCTCTGGCAACGGATTTGCGACGACCACACGACCGCTTCGCGCAGGCCGAATCTGACGGCTGACGGGGGCTTGAGCGAGATCCGGCAGATTCTTGCCCGCCGGGAACCACTTTATCGCGAGAGTGCCGATTGGGTAGTCGATACCGAGGATAAGTCGCCCCCCGACGTGGCGGCCGACATTTTGGCCCTGGTTCGGCAGTCCCTGCCCGATCCCGCGTGAACGCCATCCTCAACCTTCCGATCGCCGCGCGGCTGGCGGCCCTGTTCGCCTGCGGAGCCTTGGCCGGCAGCCTGATCAATCTGGCCTGCTACCGCCTGGCCTGGAATGCGCGGCTGATCAGCCCCTGGTCGCCGGCCCCCGGAAAGCCCGGCCGCGCACCTGGCCCGACCGGATTCCGATCGTGGGTTGGCTCCGGCATGCGCCGCGAGTCGCAGATCCACGGCGCGGGCTTTTGGATTCAGGCCGGCCTTGGTCGAGTTGCTTGCGGCGGTCGGCTTCGCGGCCTTCTACTGGTGGTGCTGCCAACAGGCGGCGCTGCTGGTTTTTCTGCAAGGCGCTCCGCCGGCGGGAACGATGCTCAATGGCGACGTGCACCTGGTGCTGCATTTGATTTACCTTGCCAAGATCGTCCTCATCTCGCTGATGGCCGTGGCCACGCTGATCGATATCGACGAACAGACGATTCCCGACGGCATCACGATTCCGGGCACGCTCGTCGGGCTGCTGCTGGCGGCCGTGTTCCCCTGGTCGCTGTTGCCCGATGCCGCCTGGGTCGCGGGGCCGGGCCGCGGCGGTGGCTTTTCTGCATTTTGCATCCCCCGGCGATTGGCCCGGCATCTTCCAGCGTTGGCCAGGGTTGCTGATCGGCGGCCTTTGTTGGTGGTCGTGGTGCCTGGCGATCTTGCCGCTCCGCTGGTATGGCCGGCACGGCTGGTCGCGCGGACTGCGGATTGTCGCGGCCCGCGCCGTACGTCATCCCTACAGTTGGATCGCAGCGGCCGCCACGCCGGTCATTGCGGCCTGTTGGCTTTGGTGTCCGACGGCGAATTGGTCGGCCTTGCTGACCGCGCTGCTGGGCCTGCTGATCGGCGGCGGAATTATCTGGCTGGTGCGGATCATCGGCACGGCGCTGTTGCAGGCCGAGGCGATGGGTTTTGGCGACGTCACGCTGATGGCCATGATCGGCACGTTTGTCGGTTGGCAAAGCTGCCTGGCGATCTTCTTTTTGGCCCCCTTTGCCGGCGCCGTGATCGCGGTCATCAAATGGATTTTTGACCGCAATCGCGAGATTGCCTACGGACCGTTTCTGTGCCTGGGCACCCTGGTACTGATCGTCGGCTGGGCCGACATTTGGCCCGCGACGGCGCCCACGTTTTCCATCGGCTGGCTCGTGCCGTCGCTAATGGCGGTCTGCGTCGTGCTGTTGGTCGTGCTGTTGGGACTTTGGGTTTGGATCCGGCGGCTGCTGTTTCGCGAGTCTTAAGAATGCGGCCGGCGGGGTAACCGCTAAGACGCAAAGAAGCGGAAAGAAGAAGGGATCGAACCACAGAGACACAAAGACACGGAGAGCAAAAAAGGAACCGAGGAAAAGTTTACGAGGAAATAGATCTGGAACGTCACGTTCTCGATTCCGCTGCCCGCAGAATCTATTCGAAACCGACCACCGCGTGCGGAACGTAAGGCGCTTCGAGATCGGCAATTTCCTCGGCGGACAATTTGAGCGAGAGCGCGCCGACCGCGTCCTCCAGATGTTCGCGCCGGGTCACGCCGACGATCGGCGCACTGACCGCCGGCTTGGCCAGCAACCAGGCCAGCCCCACCTGGGCCCGCGGCACTCCGTGGGCGGCAGCCACGCGGCCGACACACTCGATCACCTTGCGGTCGGCTTCCTCGGCGATCCCGCCATAGAGCGTCTTGCCGTACTCATCGGTCGCGGCCCGCTGGGTGCTCGACCGATTCTCCCAGGGGCGCGTCAGCCGCCCCCGGGCCAGCGGACTCCAGGGCACCACGCCGATTTCTTCGGCCCCGCATAGCCGGAGCATTTCGCGTTCCTCCTCGCGATACAGCAGGTTGTAGTGGTCCTGCATCGAGACGAATCGGGTCCAGCCGTGCCGGTCGGCCAGATACAGCGACTTGGAAAACTGCCAGGCAAACATCGACGAGGCGCCCAGGTAGCGGGCCTTGCCGGCCTTCACCACGTCGTGGAGCGCTTCCAAGGTTTCTTCGATCGGCGTGCGATAATCCCAGCGGTGGATTTGATACAGATCGATGTAATCGGTGCCCAACCGCCGCAGGCTGGCGTCGACCTCGGTCATGATCGCCTTGCGCGACAGGCCCAGGCCGTTGGGGTCTTTGCGCATGCGGTGGAACACTTTGGTGGCGATCACCACCTCGTCGCGCCGGGCAAAATCGCGCAGTGCGCGGCCCGTGATTTCCTCGCTCGTGCCGTCGGAATACGAGTTCGAGGTATCGAAGAAATTGAAACCCAGCTCCAAGGCCCGGGCAACGAGCGGGCGGCTTTGCTCTTCGGTCAATGTCCAGGGATGCGCGCCCCGCTCGGGCACGCCGAAGCTCATGCAACCCAGGCACAGCCGGGAAACTTTGAGGCCAGATTTGCCGAGGTTGGTGTATTCCATCCGGAGCTGCTCCGTGGACCGTTAATTTCTCGGGGACGCCGACAATCGCCGTTTTAACAACGCGCACGCACACCGGCCATGTCAGGGACGCCTCTCACCGAACGTCACCCTGTAAACCCAGTCGATTTGGTCTGCTGCCGCGTCCAACAACTGGAGTCGGCGTTGCTCCGCCTTCAGCATGCGGTATGGCGCCCTCCGCATTCGGCCGCCTTCCCTTTCTCCGAACCTGCATTCGAACCATGAAATCTTGTCCTCGAACGCGACAAGCCGAATGCGTAGGTGGAGCGGCGCCAGCGCTTGGTCAGAAATAAAACAACAGAGGCCGAAAAGTTCCGCCTCGTTTTCGCCCGTCTTTCGAGCCACAGTTAACTGGATTCCATCCAAGCTGTCTGAGAACTCGGGGTGGATTTCGCAAATGATTATCGGAATGAACCACTGGAGACCAAGTAGGAGGTCTTGGGCGAGCCCCGACTCAGTGATAGTCGAACCCTTTGCAAGATCGGCGATGATCGCGCGTAGCGACATGCTGACAACCTGCTCCGGAGTCGGTGCCATCGCGCCCCCACTACCGCGTCCCTGGTAACTGAACAAATCCACTCCAGCTACTCGCCGATGATTTTCACCAGCACCCGCTTGCGCCGCCGGCCGTCGAACTCGTAATAGAAAATGTGCTCCCAGGGGCCCAAGTGCAACTTGCCCGCGGTAATGGCCAGCACGACCTCGCGCCCCATCACCTGCCGCTTGAGATGAGCGTCGGCGTTGTCCTCGCCGGTGCGGTTGTGGTGATAGGCGCGGGCGAGGGGTCGAACGGGGCCAGGCTTTCCAGCCACAGGTCGTAGTCGTGGTGCAACCCGGACTCGTTGTCGTTGATGAACACCGAGGCCGTGATGTGCATCGCGTTGACCAGCACCAGCCCCTCGCGCACGCCGCTTTCGGCCACCAGGCGTTCGACTTCCGCGTGGATCGAGACGATCGCCCGGCGCTTGGGCACCTCCATCCAGATCTCTTTGGTCAGGGTCCGCATGGCATCCATGCTAGGGATGCGGGAGCCGTCGTGCAATGAAATGCCGGAGCCTGTGGGCGGCAATTGCAAACGCCCGCAAACCTCGCATAATCCAGCAGACCGCCAGACGGAATGTGACCAGCTCGGATTGCGACAAACCCGGAGAACTGGCAATGGATCCTCAACAGCACGACGCCACGCCGGGGCCCCGCGGCGACGACCCGCGCAATCAGTTTGCCGCCGAGCGGACGCTGTTGGCCTGGATCCGCACCGGCCTGGCCCTGATGGGTTTTGGATTCGTGGTCGCCCGGTTCGGGCTGTTTCTGAGCGAGTTGGCCGAAGCCCGAGGCATCAGCATCCCGCGCCGCTCGAGCGTGTCGCTGGCCATCGGCGTGACGCTGGTGCTGTTGGGGGTTGCCGTCACCCTGGGAGCGGGAGTCAAGCATTGGCACATCGCCCAGCGACTCGAGCGCGGGCAGCCGATCCGCTTCCGCGCCTGGTCGATGGGGATCATGCTCGCCTTGGTGCTGGGGCTGCTCGGGCTGGCAATTGCGGGCAATTTGGCACTCACGCTCCACACACCGACCTGACCGGGGGGGCGGCCTCCGCGTCTGCTGGCTGAGCACGAAGCGAACAGGCTGGTTGCCAAAAAACCGTCCCTGTCGCGCCGGCAGGCAGCAATCTGACGCCCTTCGGAGGGCTCCCGTTTATGCACCGCTTCGGCACGGCTGTTGCTATGCAATTTGCCCGAGTCGAGAGGGTGTTATAATGCGGTCGGCGCGTTGGCCAGCGGTGCGGCGGCGCCGGCGTGCTCCAAGGAGCAAAATCGTGTACTACGCATCAACCGAAGACATCTTGGCCGAAATCGCGGAAGAGATGGACGTCGAGGCCGCCGAAGCGAGCGGCATTCTCGATAGCCTGCTGGAGCCGGTCGAACTTTGCGACGAGGATTTCTGCGAGCAGTGAGGCGGTCGGACCAGCGGCGGCTCTACCACCAGTTGCCCCAAGAATCGAACGGACCGGATTGCTGCTCGTCGCCGGCCAGGCAACCGAGACTGGCGCCCACCGCGCCGAAGGCCACGATCCCCCACAGGTTCATCGTGGGGGCCGCATGATCCTGCAAATGGTAAAAGATCAGTCCCAGCGCGGCGCACAGGCCCGCCGCGAGCAAGACGCGATTTTGGTTTGGCATCCTTCGATCCGTCGAGGGGTGAGCAGTTGATGGCTTGCGTCGCTAGCGCGGAAAGCGACGACGCCCCATTAGACCGCACAGGCCGATCGCGTTTCAAGAGGAACCCATTGCGGCGCGGCTGATGACGACCGCTGCCGAAATGCCGGAATTGGTCTCGTCCTTTGCAACCTTGCACGGCTGCACTCGCTCACAGCACCCGCAGGTACGCGACCAGATCCCCCTTTTCTTGATCCGTCAGCTTGAGTTCCAGAATCAAGTTGAACAACTCCACCGTGTCTTCCAGCGTCAGGCAGCGCCCGTCGTGAAAGTAGGGGGGGCTATCCTTGATGCCCCGCAGCGTGAAGGTTTTGATCGGTCCGTCCCCCGGCTCGCTGGTGAACCGCTCCAAGTGCAGATCGTGGTAGAGGTGGTCGATGAAGAACGGACCGGCATGGCAAGCGGCGCAGCGTCCCTTGCCCATGAAAACCTTTTCGCCGCGCAGTTCCGGCTCGCTGGCTTTGTCGGAGTACAGCCGGCCGAGCGGATCCAGCTTGAGGGCAGGAGGGAAGTCGAACATGTTCTGCATCTGGGCCATGTGGCTGACCTGGACGCGGTCCAGAAGGTTCATCCCCTTCTTGATGGCGTGAATCTCGTCGCCGTTGAAATACGCGGTCCGCTGCTCGAACTCGGTGAAGTCCTCGACCGAGCGCAAGCTGCGCTTCGACCCAAAGACCTGCTGCTCGAATGTGCCCCGCAGACTGACCGTATCCAGGCGAAATCGCCGCTGCTGGGGCCGGATGTCCGGAGTCAAATGAAACTGGCCCGTGGTATGGCCGTTCACGTGGCAATCCAGACATGTCACCCCCAGGCTCGGCTCGCGGCTCTTGCGGTCGTCGGTGGGATTGAATTCTTCCTGCGGGAAAGGCGTCAGCAGCAGCCGCAGACCGTCGAGCTGGACGGGCGTCAGGATATCTTTGAACAGGCGGTAGTAGTTGTTGATCGAGACGACTTCGCCCCGCGACACGTCCCCCAACTCGGGCCGGCTTTGCAGATACATCGCGGGCGGAAACTCGGGCAGAAACGCCTCCGGCAGATCGAACTCGATGTCGAACCGCTCGAGCCTGGGAAACATTTTGATCTGCACCTGCGGAAAGACCTGTCCGCCGGGGGATTGTTTGGGATGGGGCAGCGGCGGGTAAGGAAACGTCCCCGCGTCGCGCACCTGCTGAGGTTTCAGGTCGGCCAGTTTTTTCCAGGTGAGGCCTTCGGCCAGCCGTGCCGTGGGGCCCACGACCAGCGGCTTGCCGCGGCTCATCTTGGCTTTGGCGTCGAGCTTGGGCTGGAGGTTGTAGCGCTTCTCAAGCAGCTTGTGCTGGTCTTGCATGACCTGCGGCTTGGCGTCGATGTCGGCCTTGAGGGTCTCGTCGAACGTCTGCATCGGCTGCTTCGAGCCCAGCGGATCGCGATAGAAATTGAAGCCCAGGGTCTGGCCCTGGTCCGGTTGCCCGGCGAAGGCGGTACTCGATGGGTCTGAATTGGCGGCCTGGACATCATCGGACTGGTCGTGTTTGGTTTTCTGCTGTTCGGGGCGAGTGCCGGGCGTGGCCTGCGGCGTTTGGGCGTCTTGGATGGCATCGCGCGGGCGGTCCGGGCGGTCTTCGTTCTGACTCGAATAGACCACCAGCGACAAACAAAACACTAGCAACAACACTTCGCCCAGCACGGCTGCAATGCGTCGATTGAACATGGCTCGATACCCCAACAATCGGTCTGGAAAACACGGGTTGCCGAAAATCGCCGAACAAAAAAGCCCGCAGGCTCGACCCAGCGGTCAGCCCCAGGGCTTTCCTAGCAAATACGAAAACGCGCCCGGCGCGAGCGCTCGGTCGCCATCATAGAAAAGCCACCGCAAGAGTCAATCATGTGCAAGCCGGCGCGCTCGCACCGCCGCACAGGCCCGGTTATGCGCCGACCAATTTAGCGTCGAGCGTGATCTTGGCCGCCGCCAAGAGCTTGGACACCGGACAGTTCTTTTTGGCCAGATCGGCTTGCTCTTTGAACTTGGCCGCGTCGATGCCGGGCACCTTGGCTTCGGTGACCAGATCGATCTGCGGGATCGAGAAACCGGCCTCCGACTTGGTCAGATGGACTTTGGCCGTGGTGTGAACCTGCTGCGGCTTGTAGCCGGCTTGCGCCAGGCCGTGCGCAAAGGCCATCGAAAAACAACCGGCGTGAGCGGCCGCGATCAGCTCTTCCGGATTGGTTCCCTTGCCGTCTTCGAACCGGGACTTGAACGAATAATCGGCCTGGATTGCTCCGCTGCCCAGTTTGATGGTGCCGTGACCGGAGGGTAAATCTCCCGACCAGACTGCTTCGCTTGTGCGCTCGGGCATGACTCGGCTCCTTGCAATTTGGGTAGACGTGTTGTGATTCAACGACCCCTCAGGCGTGCGATCGTTTGTCAGACCTATCGTGGGGTCTGCAATCGCCTGCGGGGTCGGGTGTGAATCATACCCGGCGGAGCGCAATCGAGCGAATTACTTTTGATCGGCAGGATCGGGCCCGCCACGATCGCGTGTCGGCGCGCCGACGGCGCCTGGAACGGGCCGAGGATCTGTCCGCCGCTCAGTTGCAGCACGACTTGATTTTGGCTGACCTGCGGGCTGAGCGCCTGGCGTAATGCGTCCTGATCGGGAAATAGCCGCTGGAATTCGGGCAGCTTGAAGACCGCGTCGAGCAGGCTGCCCGCCCAGGTGCCCAGTTCGTCGGCGGCCGCGGCATCGACGGCGTCAGCCACCAGCCGCAGCGAGAACTGGGGAGAGTCATCGATTCCCAGAGCCAGCCAGTTGATCCCGCGCGAGGCGGGCCGTGTCGAAGCGCCTCCCAGTCCCGAGGGCAAACGGGGGAGCATTTGCTCGACCAGCGTGCGACCCTCTTCGGTGGGGATCAGGAGCATCTGGGCCATCGTGTCGCCGGCGGCTGCCATCGCTTTTGCCAAACCGGGGCGAGCGGGCGGCTTGGCCGCTCGCAGCCGCGACACGGCTTCGTCGGTGCCCGCCACCAGCGCGCCGTCGAACTTTTCCACCGTCTCCAGCGGCGCTTGGCCGAGAATCGCCAAAATCGTGGCCTCATCCACGCCGGCCGAAAGGGGCACGACCAACAGCGGAGACAGGCTCGGCGTGAGCACGACGAAAGCTTCGAGCCCGCCCGCCTTGAGGAACTGCTCGACCGATTGCTCGACCGCGGCCTCGGTGAATTCGATCTGTTGGGCATCCCCGGGCAGTAGTTGCTTCAACTTGGCGAACAGCGGCTCAGCCTTCAGACGGGTGACATCCAAGTGTCCGACGGCAACGGCGTCGGCGGCGACGAACCGCGCGATCAAGCGGCGCGAGCCGCCGGATCGAACTTGACCGGTTCCGGAGGCCCTGCACCGAAAGTCATGGGCGCCAGCAAGTCCAAGCCACGCGGCGGCAGCAATCCGATGCATAGATTCCCTCGTCCGCAATCGAAGACGCATGTCGGGTGCAAGTCGCGCCGCCGCGCGGCTCAGCGCAAGCATATCCCCATCAGGATACGCTTTGCAGGCCAGTCGCGTTAAGACCAGTCGGCGCGGCCGTTTTCGGGGGGGTCGGGAACGGAACGAATTCGCCGATGGCACCGGAGGTCGCCCCATGACTGCCGCCTTTCGCCGCTCGGTCGCGGGGCAGGGCAGGGGAGCAGCGCCCAGAAAAAATTTGGCCGTGGAATTCCGAGAAATCCAGGCCCCTTGAGAAAACGTGCCGAGTCCCGCGATTGGTTCAGCCGGCGGGCGAGCACTACTGCGCCCGTTTCCGTGCCGGCCGCCTCGCTGCCAGGCGTCATTTCCATCAGAATAATGCCGGCCGCGGCGCCGCGTGCCGATCGATTCCGCTCGCGAACGGACTTCACCATGCAGCAGCACGGTCCCTGGCAAATCCTGGCCACGCGCGAGGTCTATCGCGACCCCTGGATCGAGGTGCGGCGGGACGAAGTCATTCGGCCCGATGGGCAGCCTGGCAGCCACGCGGTGGTGTGGCTGAAAGCGGGCGTGACCGTGCTCGCGCTGGATGATGCCGGCAACGTGCATCTGACCGAAGAATTTCATTACGGCATCGGCCGCGACGCGATCGAGGCCGTGAGCGGCGGGATCGAGCCGGGCGAGGATCCGCTGACGACCGCCCAGCGCGAGCTGACCGAAGAGCTGGGCATCCGCGCCGAACGTTGGATCGACCTGGGCATCGTCGATCCGTTTACTACCGTCGTGGTCTCGCCGACCCGGTTGTTTCTTGCCCGCGGGTTGAGCTTCGGGGCGACCCGCTGCGAGGGCACCGAACAAATCCGCCGCCGCTCGCTGCCGCTAACCGAAGCCGTCGATGCGGTCCTTTCCAGCCGGATTACGCACGGCCCGACGTGCGTGGTGATCTTGAAGACACAGATGCTACTGGATCGGGGAACCGAGCGGACGTAGCGGGTCTGGAAAGGGCAAGCCTTTCGACGCGGTCCTTGTTACACTCTTCTAAAGCGGGTTCCGTTTCATCGCCGTTGGGCATTTCCATACTTCAAGGCCAATCCTTTCGCCATGAGCAGTAAACAGCAGCATCTCGACCGCATCCAGCGCACCGGCATCGTGGCCATTTTGCGCACCGAGCACGCCGGCCTTTTGGCCGACGTGGCGGAAGCCTTGGTGGCCGGCGGCGTCGAGTGCATTGAGATCACCTTCACCGTTCCCCGAGCGCACAAGGTGCTCGAAATCGTGGCCGACCAATTGGGCGACCGGGCCGTGCTGGGGGCCGGCACCGTGCTCGATCCGGAAACGGCTCGCATCGCGCTCCTGGCCGGCGCGCAATTCATCGTGGCCCCCAATACCAATCTCGACGTGATTCGGCTCTGCCGCCGCTATGATCGACTGATCATGCCCGGTGCGCTCACGCCCACCGAAGTCCTGGCGGCCTGGGAAGCCGGCGCCGACGTCGTCAAAATCTTTCCCTGCGACATGCTGGGGCCGGGCCATCTGCGGGCGCTGCGCGGCCCGTACCCGCAGGTGCGGATGATCCCCACCGGCGGGGTGACGCTGGAGACGGCCGGGGCCTTTCTGGAGGCCGGGGCTTTTGCCCTGGGCGTCGGCACCAAGCTGGTCGAGCCGCGTGCCATCCGCGATCGCGACCTGGCGCACATCGAGCATTCGGCCCGGCAGTATATTGGCGTCGTGGCCGAGGCTCGCGCCGGGCTCGGTTCTTGAGCCTGCTTGGGGACGGTCAACGGACTGCTAACTGTCGCGGGGATAGTCGTTTGGCCTGATCGGTAGATTTGAAAATAGGTCAGGCGACGGGTGCCGGGTGACTTAGGAGGCGACACCCGCTATTTGTCGAGTGTCGCGTTTTCGCTGCCGGCAATGCTACCTAAGGCTTGCCAAAGGTCCAGGTCCACGTCGTCGGCCACGAACTGAATCGAGCCGTCGCACAGCGCGACCTGAACGCCCCCTGGGTGCCGGCTGCGCGAGGCGGCCTGATCGGCCGACCAGCCGCCCGCCACCCAGGGCAGATTGAGCAGCGGCAGAGTCAAACAGTAGCGCGCCGGACGTGATTGCGTCGGGGATGGCCGAGTTGGGCGTGTTGGTGGTGAAGATGAACGCCGATCCCGCTTCGTCGAACCAAAACACGCCGCGCTGATCGGCGGCGTAGTCGACGCCGGCCAGATATTCGCCGAAGGCCAGGGTATGGCTCTGGCCATCGGTGATCGATCGCAAGCGCAGGCCGATGTTGGCCGTAAAGGCATGCTGCTTGTGCGGCGCCACGAACGGCGGAAACGCGCTCGTAATGTTGACGTTGCCCAAGAAAGGCAGATAGTTTCCGCGGCAATAATAGCCGGTATAGTCCGGATGCAAAAAGAGCGTGCCGCCGATCGAATCGCTCGGGCAGCGCATCGTGGCAATGGTCTGCGCGGTGGGCGAGGTCGGCGTGCCACAGTTCACCGCCGCGGTCCAAGCCGGACCGTCCTGGCCGGGAGCAAAGGGTTGATATTGCTGAGAAATCGGTCGCTCCTCGATAAACGTCAGCAGCATCGGCACCCAAACTTGACGCGGTTCCGCATACAGAGCGCCGGGACTGATCGTGGCCGGCGGAAAGCAGCGCAGCGCGCTTTCGTAGTTCAATAGGGCCAACGCAACTTGCTTGAGGTTGTTGCCGCACTGCGCCCGACGGGCCGCTTCGCGCGCCGCTTGCACGGCCGGCAGCAGCAGCGCAATCAGGATGCCCACAATGGCGATCACCACCAACAGCTCAATCAGGGTGAAACCCGATCGGCCTTGGCGGTGCCTGGATGGAAGATGGAGGGAAGTCAATTTCTGGTGCCGCGATCTCACTTATTACGACGCGCGCGCCGCAATCCGCAGCCGATCATCGCCAGACTGCCCAATCCCAGCAGCACGACCGACGTCGGCTCCGGCGCAGCGACTGCCACGTCGACATCGAATTTAGTCGCCATGTAAGTTCCCGCCGGCAGAGTTAGCTCTTACTGCAAGTCGACGTCGATAATCGGCGCCCCGTCTAAACCTTGATTGGGGGTCTCAACGGTCGGCGTTGGTCCGATGAAGATCGGCGATGCCAGAGCGCTGTTCACGGCGAAGGCGCAAACACTGACGGCCACTTGATTGCTATTTTCATGTTTATTAAGTCTACTCCTGCTGAAGAAAAAAAACGAGGCAAAATACGCTAGTGACCTGCAAAACCGCTCCAATATCGACCCCAGCCTGTGAATTCCGGCTATTAGGGATACCACACTCGTTCCAGAATTCTTAACCAAAAAATCTCGGCCTCTCGGGACCGAAAAGGCAGGCCGGCTGCCGTAGCGCGACGTTCACCCCCGACAGTCCGGAGGTCAATGATTCTGTCACCGAGGCGCCGGCTTTCGAGCCGACCGCTTGCCGATTCGCTAAAATAATGAGGGTGCTGCTGCGTTGCACTTTGGTTACCGCGCGGTGCGGAGTACAGAGCGACGAGACGGAGATCTCCATGCGTTGGCAAAAGCGAACGTTTTTACTCGCAGCGTGCCTGCTGCTACCGGCCGCCAGCGGCTGGGCGGCCAGCGGTTTCGAGGGCGAAGGCTACCGCTTTCTCACGACCAAGGCCTACCTGCCCCCCGATTTCTCGCAGCAGGTTTTCGACGAAGTCTGGCGCACCTGGGAAGAACCCCTGCGCAGCCAGGCGGAGCAGGCTACGCTCGACGAACGGAGGCAGATGGCCTTCGAGCGCTACGGACTGACCTCGGCCCCCGGCGATCCGCCCGACAAGCCGCAGCAATATGTGGTCGATCGGGCCGGCGGCTGGACGATGAACTGCCTGGCCTGTCATCAGGGCAAGGTGGCCGGACGCGTGATTCCGGGCTTACCCAACTCGTTGTTCGATTTGGAATCGCTGACCGAAGAAACCCGCACCACCAAGCAGCGGCTCGGTCAGCGTCTGACGCGGATGGACCTGGGCATGTTTTTCATGCCGCTGGGCACCACCCGGGGCACGAGCAACGCGGTGATGTTCGGCGTGGCCTTGATGGCCCGCCGCGACGCGGAGCTGAACGTGCTGCCGCAGGGGCTGCCGCCCACCATGGTGCATCACGATCACGATGCGCCCGCCTGGTGGCACTTCCGCAAGAAGCAGCGATTGTACATCGATGCGTTCGCCCTCAAGGGGCATCGGGCGCTGATGCAATTCATGCTCATCAAGGAGAATGGGCCGGACAAGTTCCGCCAGTGGGAGCCCGATTTCCGCGCCGTGTACGAGTGGCTCGAAGGGCTCGAAGCGCCTCGCTATCCGTTCGCCATCGATCGGGCGTTGGCCCAGCGCGGACAGGCGGCGTTCGAGCAAAACTGCGCACGCTGCCACGGCACGTACGGCGCGGACTGGACGTATCCGGAAAAAGTGATCCCGATCGACGAATTGGGAACCGACCGCGTGCGGCTCGACGCCCTGTCCAGCCAGCATCGGGCCGCCTACGAGGCCAGTTGGTTTGCGCATTATGGCCAGCAGAAGGCGGTGCTCGAGCCGATGGGTTACGCCGCGCCGCCATTGGACGGCGTGTGGGCGTCGGCCCCTTATTTTCACAACGGCTCGGTCCCCACGCTGTGGCACGTGCTGCACCCCAGCGAACGGCCCCGCGTCTGGCGGCGCAGTGCCGACGGCTACGATCGGCGGCAAGTGGGCCTGGAAGTGCGCACGTTCGACAAGCTGCCGGACGACGTGGAAACTAACCACGAGCGGCGGCAATATTTCGACACGTCGGGCTTCGGCAAGAGCGCGGCCGGCCATTTGTTCGTCGACGATCTCGACGAACCCGAGAAGCAAGCGGTGCTGGAGTATCTCAAGACGCTATAGCCTGGATGGCCGCTGGATCGGTCGACGTCAACGCGCGGTTTAGTTCTCGCGAATTGACAAATGAATGCGGGCCGGTAGGATGGGCAAAATGATGTCGGCGGCAGATTCTGCGCCGCATTCTTTTGTCGCTCTGCTCCTCACGGAGGTTGCAACCCGAGTATGACTCAAATCGAGCAAGCCCGCGCCGGCGTCATCACGCCGGAAATGGAATATGTCGCCAAGCGCGAGGACCTGGAGCCGGAATTGATCCGCGACGAAGTGGCCCGCGGGCGGATGGTCATCCCGGCCAACAAGGTGCATCTGACCAAGCGGCTGGAGCCGATGTGCATCGGCATCGCGGCCAAGACCAAGATCAACGCCAACATCGGCAACTCGGCCGTCACCAGCAACATCGAGGGCGAGCTGGAAAAACTGCACACGGCCGTCCACTTCGGCTCCGACACGGTCATGGACCTGTCGACCGGCCGCGACATCGACGACATTCGCCAGGCGATCATCGACGCCTCGCCGGTGCCGATCGGCACGGTGCCGATCTATCAGACTGCGTGCAGAACATCGACGACATCTGCGACATGCGGCCCGCAGGATTTTCTCGACATGGTCGAGCACCAGGCGCAGCAGGGCGTCGACTACATGACGATCCACGCCGGCGTGCTGCTCGAGCATTTGCACCTGACGATGAACCGCGTGACCGGCATCGTCAGCCGCGGCGGCTCGCTGATCGCCAAATGGATGATGCACCACCGGCAGCAAAATCCGCTTTATACGCATTTCGAAGACCTGTGCGACATCATGCACCAGTACGACGTCACCTGGAGCCTGGGCGACGGCCTGCGCCCGGCTCGATCGCCGACGCCAGCGACGCGGCCCAGTTCGCCGAGTTGAACACCCTGGGCGAACTGACCGCGCCGCGCCTGGGCCAAGAACACGCAGGTCATGGTCGAAGGGCCCGGCCACGTGCCGATGGACCAGATCGACATGAACATCAAGCAGCAGATCGAGGTTGCGACGAGGCGCCGTTCTATGTGCTGGGCCCGCTGGTGACCGACATCGCTCCGGGCTACGACCACATCACCAGCGCCATCGGCGCCGCCTTGGCCGGTTGGGCCGGCGCGGCCATGCTGTGCTACGTGACGCCCAAGGAGCACCTGGGCCTGCCCGAGAACGAAGACGTCAAGCAGGGCGTGATCGCCTACAAGATCGCCGCCCACGCCGCCGACCTGGCGCGGCATCGCAAGGGGGCCCGGCAGCGCGACGACGCGCTGAGCAAAGCCCGTTTCGAGTTCGACTGGAACGAGCAATTCCGCCTGTCGCTCGATCCCGAGACGGCCCGCCGCATGCACGACGAGACGCTGCCGCAGGACACGTTCAAGAGCGCGCACTTCTGCAGCATGTGCGGCCCGAAATTCTGCTCGATGAAAATCACCGAGGAAATTCGCGAGATGGCCGCCGCCGAAGGATTCGAGCCGCTGCCGGTCGGTCCGTCGCGCTGACGTCCTTGGCACCCGCCGGCAGACGTTTTTTTGGAACAAAATCTCCACTTCTGGGCGGCGATCCTGATTAGACTGGACGGCGAGGAGACACGCGAAAAACAGCGCACCGGCGGCCGCCCACGGAAGGTGCGTGGCGCATTGAATGCCGCTCGAGCGCTCCGCGATTTTGCTACCGTTCGTTGAGATATCCCGCCGGTTTGCTCTCCCTACCTGCAAGGACTCTTGCGATGACGGGTCGTAATACTGCTGCGCGTAAGGTGCGGCGGATGCTCTGGGCGGCGCTATTGGCAACCGCGGCTGGCGGATCGCCGACATCGCTGCACGCCGACGCCCCCCGAGTGCTGCCTCTGGGCAAACTGCCGGCCGACAAACGACTGGAAGAGCCCAAGGACTTAAACGGCTACTTCCCCTTCACGCCCAGCAAGTCGCCCGAGGATTGGGCCCGCCGGGCCGAGCACGTGCGGCGGCAGGTGCTGGTGGCGACGGGGCTCTGGCCCATGCCGATCAAGACTCCGGCCCATGCCGTGATCCACGGCATGGTCGAGCGCGACGGGTACACGGTCGAGCGGGTGTACTTCGAAAGCTATCCGGGGCATTTCGTGTCGGGCAGTCTGTATCGACCGATCGGCAAGACCGCACGCCTGCCCGGCGTGCTTTGCCCCCACGGGCATTCCGCCAACGGCCGGATGACCGACCAGGGGGTCGCCGCGGCGCGCAAAGCGATCTCGGAAGGAGCGGATCGTTTCGAGTCGGGCGGCCGCTTTCCGGAGCAAGCCCGCAGCGCGACGCTGGCTCGCATGGGCTGCGTGGTGTTCAACTACGACATGTTGGGGGTTGCCGACAGCTTGCAGCTCTCGCGGGACCTGGTGCATGGCTTTGCCAAACAGCGCCCGGAAATGGACGCGCCCGAGAACTGGGGATTCTTCAGCACCCAAGCCGAGTTGCGGCAGCAGAGCGTGATGGGAGTGCAGACCTACAACTCGATTCGTGCGCTGGACTGGCTCAGCGAACTGCCGGACGTCGACCCCGCGCGGATTGGAGTGACCGGCGCCAGCGGCGGCGGCACGCAAACCTTTATTCTGGGATGCGTCGACGACCGGCCGAAGGTTTTGGTCCCGGTCGTCATGGTTTCGACGGCCATGCAAGGGGGCTGCACCTGCGAAAGCTGCTGCTTGCTCCGGGTGGGTTCGGGCAACATCGAATTCGCGGCCATGGCGGCGCCGCGCCCGCTGGCGCTGATCTCGGCCGACGATTGGACCAAGGAGATTCAGACCAAGGGCTATCCCGAACTTAAGCAGCACTACGATCTGCTCGGCCAGCCCGATCATTTGATATCCAAGGCCTTGCTGCAGTTCGGGCACAATTACAACTTTGTGAGCCGCGAGGTGATGTATCAATGGATGAACAAGCACCTGGGCCTGGGCTTGGAAGAGCCGGTCCTGGAAGAGGATTTCAAGCCGACCTCGGTCGAAGAAATGACCGTCTGGGACGCCGCGCATCCAAAACCACCGGCCGGCGACGATTACGAACGCTCTCTACTCAACGTCATCACCGCCGACAGCGAGCGGCAGATTGCGGCCCTCACGCCGACAGACTCCGCCTCGCTGGAAAAATATCGCCAGGTGGTGGGCGGAG
The DNA here is from genome assembly GCA_963793635.1 of uncultured Planctomycetaceae bacterium. GTDB lineage: Bacteria > Planctomycetota > Planctomycetia > Pirellulales > PALSA-1355 > CAWCAX01. The sequence continues at coordinate 47,975 of CAWCAX010000002.1, read as the reverse complement.
CGGTCGACGTGATCGTCGGCACGCGGTTTGCCCGCAGCCGACGACATCGAATACCTGAAGACCGGCCAGCAGCAGCGCAGCGACTACCTGGAATGTACCGCTCTGCTGCGCAATAAGCCGGCGGGTGAGGAAATCCCGATCGTCTTGCTGCAACCCCATCCGTGGAACGGACAGGTGGTCGTCTGGCTGCACGGGCAGGGCAAGAACGGCCTGTTCACCGGCGAAGGCCAGCCGAGCGCGGAAGTTCGCTCGCTGCTCGCCGAGGGCATGGCCGTGGCGGCCCCCGACCTGCTCTTTCAGGGGGAGTATCTGGCCGACGGCACGCCGCTGGCCGAGGCCCGGCGCGTGGAAAACCCGCGCGAGTTCGTCGGCTACACGCTGGCCTATAATCCGGCGCTCGACGTCCAGCGGGCGCACGACATCTTGTCGATCCTGGCCTTCGTGCGCAACTACCAGCCGCAACGTTCCAGCCGCGTCTCGCTGCTGGCGACCGGCGGCGCGGCCCCCTGGGCGGCGCTGGCGCTGGCCCAAGTGCCCGGAGCTGTGGATCGCGCGGCGCTCGACACTGAAGGTTTCAGGTTCGCGAGTCTGAAGTCGGTGTTCGACGTCAACTTCGTTCCCGGGGTCGTCAAGTACGGCGACTTGCCGGGTCTGTTGAGCCTGGCTGCGCCGACCGAGATGTGGCTGGCCGGAGAAGGGGGCGATGTCCCCGCCGTAGTGGCGGCCGTCTATCAGGCGGCAGGGCAGGGGAGTGTCACCGCCTTCCATGGCCCGGCCGAGGCCCGGCTCGCGGCAGCCCTCCAGTGGCTGCTGCGGTAATTGCGCGGGGCAGGGGTCGTCCGCCTTAGACACCCACGGGAAGCCTCCCGTGGGCTTAACAAAATCTGTGCGACCAAGCCGGTGATCGTTGCGGCGCTCTTTGCCTGGCGCCGACAACTCGGGCTATCGGCGGCTCGCTCAGGGAGCGAAGCGATCGCGGCCGAATTGCGGACGATTGGCATTGGGGGCCGCGGTGTGAATCCAGCGCTCGACCAGCCGCGCCAACTCCAGGTCCATCCACTCGTCGAATTGTTGGAAGGCTGCCGATTCCAACAGCACCAGCGCCGGCTGGGCAGGCGCATCCTGGGGATCGGACGGGAAGCGATTTGTCGCGTTCAAATCATTCATCATGGCTGTTCTCCCCCTCTCACAGCCGCAGTATTCTCAAAGCTGCAGTGAGCTCGTTGTTACCAGCAGTTCCAGGCGTATGTCCCGCTACCCAATAGATTCGTCCGCTGGCCCGAATTTGATTCCCAAACTGGTCTCTATACGTAAGACACTACCATGCGGTTCTGGTTCGCCGAGCTTGAGCAGGGCAGGGGGCCCAGACCCGATTTCGGCACGAAACGAAGGTGGCCGTGGAAGTTGCGGCCGGGGGGTGAAGAAAAACCACAGCCGCCGAGTGATTCAAGCCGTCTCCCCAAGCCGAAACAAGCCGGGCTGCCATCGAGCCGGCGCGGGCAAAGCCCACGACCAGCAGCCCGGTGAAAAAATGGACAGGCACGTCGCGGCGGTTAGTCTGCACCGGGGGCCTCCTTTTGAGAGTCGCTCTTTTCCGAGTTGCGGCTGGGCTTGGCGTCGTCCTTGGGGGCCATACGGGCCGCCGCTTTCCGCAGGCCGCCGCCGGCAGACTTCATTTTCTCACTGACTCCCGCGGCGAACCGCTCGATTTCCTGCTTCTCCAGATAGCCGTCGCCGTTGGTGTCGATCCGGGAAAACCGCTTCTTCTCCGGGCCGGCGAATTCATCGCGACTGATCTTGCCGTCGTGATCGGCATCCATTTTGGAAATGCGATCCACGATGCGTCGGCCGCCCGCATTGGGCAGGGTTTGTTGGGTCGCGGCACCCGGCTCCTTTTTATCCTGGCCGTTCTGGGGTGATTGGCCGCCCTGCATCTTGCGAAAGGCGTTAAGAGTCGTGGTAAACTCGTCCTGGCTCAAAGTGCCGTCCCCGTCCTTGTCCCCCCGTTTCATGAGTTGCTGGAGCATCGGCCGCCCCTCGGGGATTTCGTCGGCGGAGATTTTTCCATCGGCGTTCTTATCCAGATAGTCGAAAATCTTGGCGGGGTCCATTTCGGCCAGGTTTCCGGGCACAGGCGGCTTCAATAGTTCGATCGCTTCCATCAGCTCTTGCTTGGTGAGCGCTCCGTCGGCGTCCTTGTCCGCGCGGGCCAACATCTGGTCGAACATGCCCCGCAATTGGTCGGGCACTTCGTCGGCCACAATCTTGCCGTCGGAATTCGCGTCGAGACGGGCGAACATCTTTTCCGGATCCCGAGCCAAGGGTCCACCGGGATTGTTATCCGGTAGCTTTTCGGTCAATGCGCGCTCGGCTCGCTTGGACTCGAGCCCGGACGCGAATTCGCTGCGGCTGAGCGACCCGTTGCCGTCCTTGTCGGAGGTTCGAACCAGACGGTCGAACAGGGCTTGTTTGCCCTCGGGCACTTCATCGCGGGTCAGTTGGCCATCGCCGTCGCGATCGAGACTGTCGAAGAGCGCCGCAGTGTCGGTTTTTTCGGCCCTTTTTCCGCTAGCCGCACCGCCGTCGAGTTCGTCGGCGGCCAGGCGGGCCGAAATCCAGACCAGGGCACACATCGCAATCAAGCAGGGTAGGGGGCGGAACATACTGGCCTCGGCGGAGAGTTGGTCGGTGTTTGGTTAAGCGACGAATTTTCGGCCCTGCGAGCAGTCTATCGATGAAACCCTGCCCGGGGGCACAAGTTCCGGCCGGCCGCCCGCGCTACGACGATTGCTCCGGCAGGGCATCCGGGTGGCTGGGCAATTTGCCATAAATTCCGGTCCTGGCTGGCGATACGCTCTGGGCGTAAGATACACGCTGGCAGGCCCCCGCGTCGATGTTGCCCTACAGTGGCCATGCTCCTATAATCCGCCGCTTCCTCAGCACGAGCGATACGTCCGGTTCGGGCATTTGTGGCGGTTTGGCAACACCGAGCGATGCCAGTTTGCAACGCCCGGCGCTGCAAAAAAGGCCGGATTTCATGCGTCCGTCACAGACGTCATAAGTACCACGCCTGAGCGTGTTAAGATACTGGAGAGGTTGAGTTTCGTTCAATGGTCGACGCTCGCCGGGACGATGACTACGGTGCCCGGATCATTATCGCCCGCGACGTCGACTCCCGACACGGAATGCGGCACCGGCAAAAAAGTAGAAGCAGACGGAGGATTGACGGCAGCAGCGTGCCGGCTCCAAGAGGTTCAATCGACCCCCGACTCCAGTCAGAAGCGGGCCATTCGCGCCCTGGTCGACGGAACAAGCGAGCCGGAACTGCCCAATCGATCCGTTTCAAATCGCCCGGTAGTATTCCATTTGACTTGTTACCTTGGCAGCTAATCGTGCTTTCGCACCCGTGCTGTTGCATAGGACCGCGCAAGCGCCCTTAGTGCTTTGGAGGGAGACGCATGCAGATCTACGGTACGTCGCAGCTTCACGGTGCCCAAAACATCAACGCCCCGCACACCCAGCGCACTGCCGACACGCAGTCGCCGTCCGCTTCGCCCGCTGCGCAGAGCGACAGTGTCGACATCTCGCCCGCCGCGGATTTGGCAGGCAAGCTGAGCGATATTCCCGCCATCCGGCAGGATCGGGTATCGGCCATCAAACTGGCCATTGCCAACGGCACCTATGAAACCGCCGACAAGCTCAGCGGGGCCGTCAGCCGGCTGCTGGACGAGATCGGGTGAGGAAAAGGCGGAAGGATGAAGGATGAAGGATGAAAAACGCGGAAACGCTTGGATTCATCCTTCCGTCCCGCGACTTCCGGCACGGGAGCTGGCGCAGTAGAATCAGATAATAATCGTTGTCGATTCCCTCGGGGGGCAGCAGGCCGCGCATCGGCGCGACAGGCTTGCCAGATGGCCTGTACATGTCGAACGAATTTTCGCTTGGAACGGTCGAAGTCTCGCTATCGCCCCAGCAGCGGTTCGAGGAATACCTTCAGAGCCGCGGCAAGCGCATCACGCAGCAGCGCCGCGTGCTGGTCGAAGAGGTCTTCCGGCGTCACGATCATTTCGACGCCGAAGATCTGATCGCGCATCTTAGCCGGGTCGTGGGCGATCGGCGCGTCAGCCGGCCCACGGTCTACCGCACCCTGGCCGAACTGGTCGATGCCGGCCTGCTGCGCGACATGGCGCTGGGCGGCCGGACCGTCTACGAGCACGACTACGGCTATCCGCAGCACGACCACCTGCACTGCCAGAAGTGCAACAAGCTGATCGAGTTTCATAGCGACGAGGTCGCCGCCATTCGCGACGCGGTCGGCCGCGAGCACCAGTTCCGCGTGACCGGGCATCGCCTGATCATCACGGGCGAATGTGCCGCCTGCCGCAGCCAGCGGCGCCAGACGCGGAAAATCGATTTGGTGTGATGCGCCGTGCTAACGTCGCACATCTCGCTCGCCACTCGGGTTCGTGCGGCCGACGGCTACGAGCGTTCGTCGCGGATAACGCGGATTCGCAAATCGCAGCTCATTAGGTCACGTTGAACCGAACGGCGTTCCGCTTATACTGGCAGTTTGGCCGATGGGCCCGGTTTGGGTGTAGACCTATTCGCTTCAGCGAGGAGAAGTGCGCGTGTTCGAGACCGTGGCGATTGTCGGAGCGACCGGGGCCGTGGGAGCCATTATCCGCGAGTTGCTCGAGCAGCGCGAGTTTCCCTGCCGCAACGTCAAGTTCCTCGCCTCGCCGCGCTCGGCCGGCAAGAAAATCGTCTTCCGCCGGCGCGAACATACCGTGCTCGAACTGACTCCCGAAGCGTTCGACGGCGTCGACCTGGCCATCGGCAGCACGCCCGACGAGGTGGCCCGCGACTTTGCCCCCTGGGCCGTCGAGCGAGGCTGCATCGTTGTCGACGAAAGCGGCTATTGGCGGATGGATCCCCAGGTGCCGCTGGTGGTGCCGGAGGTCAACCCCGCGGCGCTCGACGCGCATCACGGTTTGATTGCCAGCCCCAATTGTTCGACCACCCAAATGGTCGTGGCGCTCAAGCCGCTGCACGACGCGGCCCGGGTCCGCCGGGTGGTGGTCAGCACCTATCAGGCCACCAGCGGCATGGGCGTTTCCGGTTCGCACGAGTTGATCGAGAGCACCCGTGCCCGCCTGGCGGGCAATCACTATGCGCATCAGGCGTTCGCCCATCCGATCGCGTTCAACGTGATTCCGCAGATCGGCTCCCCCAAGCATCAGGGCTACACCTCGGAAGAGATGAAAATGGTGCATGAGACCCGCAAGATCATGGGGGACGATTCGATCCAGGTCTGCCCGACGTGCGTGCGTGTGCCCGTGGCCAACTGCCATAGCGAGAGCATTCTGGTCGAGACGGATCGCAAGATCACGGTCCAGCAGGCGCGCGAATTGTTCGCGGCCACGCCGGGCATCGTAGTCATCGACGATCTGGCCGCCAAGCAGTATCCGATGCCCGAGGGCTGCGACGGGCGGGACGAAGTCTTCATCGGCCGGATTCGCGAGGACCTGTCAAGCGCCAACGGGTTGGCGTTCTGGTGCGTGAGCGACAATTTGCGCAAAGGAGCCGCGACTAACGCCGTGCAGATTGCCGAACTGCTCGCGGCACGGCATGCCGCCGGCCGTGCCGCGGTCAGCACCAAGTAATTCGCGCAACCAGCGTGGTGCTCGGCTGTGCTCCCAAGCAGCACGTCGCAACCCCCGATACGCATGCGGACGATCAAACTCACGCTCGCCTACGACGGCACCGCCTACGCCGGCTGGCAAGCGCAAGCGAAACAGCCGAGCCTGCAAGTCGCGCTCGAGCAGGCCATTGGGCGGATCACCGGCGAGCAACTTCGGGTCGAGGCCAGCGGGCGGACCGATGCGGGAGTGCATGCGCTGGGGCAGGTGGTCAGTTTCAATACCGACACGCGCCTCTCGGCCGAGGTCTTGCAGCGGGCCCTCAATGCCGAATTGCCCCGCGACATGGCCGTGATTTCCGCCGTTGATGCGCCCTTGGGGTTTCACGCTCGCCGCGATGCCAAGCGCAAGCGATACCGCTATGCGATTCTCGACAGCCGCATGGCCGACGTTTTTCTGCGGCAATACGCCTGGCAATTGTTCGAGCGGCTCGACGCGGGCGCCATGCAGAGGGCAGCCCGGTCGCTCGTGGGCACCCACGACTTCAGCAGTTTTCAGACCAGCGGTTCGCCCCGATCGAGCAGCATCCGTACGGTGTTCGCCCTGGACGTGGCCCGCGAGGTCGGCAATCCGGACCTGCTGCGGATCGAAGTCGAGGCCGATGGCTTTCTGTATAACATGGTCCGCGCGATCGTCGGCACGCTGGTCGAGGTCGGCCGGGGGGTGAAAAGCGAAGACTGGCCGGCCCAGGTTTTGGCCCTGGCCGATCGTTCCGCGGCCGGACAGACCGCGCCGGCCCACGGGTTGTACCTGTTATGGGTCAAGTACGCAGAGGAATCCGCGTAATCTTTGGGATCGTTTCGCTGCATCACGCTCTCGCCATTTCACCCCCATGCGTATCGCCCACGTTATCACACGCTTGATCCTGGGCGGCGCCAAGAAAACACGCTGCTCACCTGTGAGGATTTGCGCCGCACTTATCAGGACGACGTGCTGTTGATCGCCGGACCGCCGCTGGGCCGCGAGGGAAGCCTGGTCGAGCGGGCCAGGGCAGGGGGGACGCCGCTGGAAATCATTCCCGCGCTGCGCCGCCCGATCCATCCCTGGCGCGATCCGGCCAGCTATGTCGCCATTCGCCGCGCGCTGTTGCGGTTTGGCCCCGAGGTGGTTCACACGCATAGCGGCAAAGCGGGCCTGCTGGGCCGATTGGCAGCAGCGCGACTTCGCGTGCCGGCCATCGTGCACACGGTGCATGGAGCGCCGATGCATCCCTATCAATCGGCCGCGGCACGGGCGATCTTCCGGGCTTGCGAACGGTTTGCAGCCCAGCGCTGCGACGCCATCGTCAGCGTGGCGGACGCCATGACCGCCCAACTCGTGGCGGCCGGTGTCGCGCCGGCGGAAAAGTTCCAGACGATCTATAGCGGCCTGGAGGTCGAACCCTTGCTGGCGGCGGCCCAAGACCGCGCGCGCTGCGCCGCGAACTGGGCTACGGCGACGAGCAGATCGTCGTGGGCATGATCGCCCGGCTGTTTCACCTCAAGGGACACGAGTATTTGATCGCCGCGGCCACGGCGCGCCGTGCAGGCCGATCCGCGGCTGAGATTTCTGCTGGTCGGCGATGGCATGTTGGCCGAAAAATTGCAGGCCCAGATCGACCGGGCCGGACTGGGCAAGCACTTTCACTTTGCCGGGCTGGTGGCGCCCGAGCGAATTCCGGCCTATTTGGCCGCCATGGAGATCGTGGTCCACACCAGCTTGCGCGAGGGGCTCGCCCGGGTGTTGCCGCAAGCCTTGATCGCCGGCAAGCCGGTGGTCAGTTACGACATCGACGGCGCGCGGGAAGTCGTGATCGACAACGAGACCGGCTTCCTGCTGCCCCCCCGCGAAATCGAGGGGCTCGCCGCCGCGATGGTCAAACTGGCCGGCGATCGGGCGCTGCGCGACCGGATGGGCTCCGCCGGACGGGCACGATTCAGCGACCAATTTCGTCATGAAACAATGACCGCCCAATTGAGGTCGCTCTACGCCCGGCTGTTGGCCCAGGGCCAGCGCCGGGCGTGAGCCGTGAGTGTTCGGCCAGGGCAATTCGTCCCGGGGCAGGGGTCCTTTTTGGGGGCGATTGTCGGGCTGGATAGACAATTGGCCGCCCTGGCGACTGCAATCGGGCGCACTTCAACTTGCGTCGGCCGGCTTGGTAAGATGAAATATTGCTTTTCGGTCGCTTTCCCTTGGGCCCGGTTCCTGCCGAACCGAGAAGGCTCGGCCCGACCCACTCTGGCTTGAATGGTCCACTGTGCCGCACTCGTCGCAAGATTACATCGGCCGATTCCGTTTGCTCAACCAATTGCGGTCGGGGACCACGTGCCAGGTCTGGGAGGTGATGGACGACACCACGAATGGCCGGTTCGCGATCAAACTGCTGCTGGCCGACTTCCGCCGCAATCGCGAGGAAGTCCGTTTCATGCGGCACGAGTACAAAGTGGGACGCGGCTTGGATCACCGCCGGGTGATCAAGATTCACGAATACGGGAGTGACCCCAAGAATGTCTACCTGGTGATGGAGCTGTTTCCGGCGCCGAACCTGAAACAGATCATTCAGAACGACTTCGAGTCGCTCGCTCCCATGGTCCGCAACTGCATCCTGCAAGCCGGCGAAGGATTGGCCTACTTGCACAAGCAGGGCTGGATGCACCGCGATATCAAGCCGGACAACTACCTGATGAGGGCCAACGGCGATGTGAAGCTGATCGACTTCGCGCTGGCCAAACGCCCCAAAAGGGGCTGGCGGAGACTGCTGTTCCGCCTGCCGCCGCAGGATTCAAGGCACGCGCAGCTATATGTCGCCCGAGCAGATTCGCGGCCGCCGGCTCGACGAGCGAAGCGATATTTACAGTTTTGGCTGCATGATGTACGAACTGCTCACCGGAAAGTTGCCCTTCACCGGTAATAGCACGAACGACTTGCTGAACAAGCATCTGCGGCTGCCGCCCCCGCCGGTGCAAGCCGTCAATCGGAACATCACCGACGCGACGGCCCAATTGCTGAAACAGATGATGGCCAAGCGTCCCAAGGACCGGCCGCGCGACATGAACGAATTTTTGCGGACGTTTCACTCGATCGAGGTATTCAAGATTCCTCCGGCCAAAGCTCGACGCTAGTCAAGTTGGCTTGATTCGCTGCCGCCAGCCGATAAATGATAGAAGTCCGTCGCTAGCCGGTTTGGAGGGTCGCCGGAAGGCTGGCAGCTAGCACGCCAGCACCGATAGCATGCCAGCACCGAGATGGCGGCTCACCCGGGACACACACTGCGCGTACCGGCCAACATGGAACCCACATGGCAATCGCTCATAGTCGACTAGCATTCGAGCGGCCGATCCTCGAACTCGAGGGCCGGATCGCCGCCGCCGAGCCGGCCGCGGCCACCGACTTCGCCGTGCGCGAAGACGTGCGCCGGATGCGGCGCGACCTGGCGGATCTGAAACGCAAGGTCTACAGCAACCTGACGCCCTGGGAAACCGTGCAAGTGGCTCGGCATCCCGACCGGCCGATGACCAGCGATTATCTGGACCTGGTGTTCGACGAGTTCGTCGAGCTGCACGGCGACAAGTTTTTCGGCGACGATCGGGCCATGCGCTGCGGCTTCGCCAAGCTCGATCGCTACAAGGTGATGGTCGTCGGACATCAAAAAGGCAAAACGCTCAAGGAACGCATTGCCTGTTCCTCCGGCTGTGCCCATCCCGAGGGCTATCGCAAGGCGCTGGCCAAGATGAAGCTGGCCGCCAAGTATGGCTTGCCGATCATCTGCCTGATCGACACGCCCGGGGCCTATCCGGGCATCGGCGCCGAGGAACGCGGCCAGGCCCAGGTCATCGCCCAGAACATGTTCGAAATGTCCCGGCTGGCCACGCCCATCATCTGCACCGTGATCGGCGAGGGCGGGTCCGGCGGGGCGCTGGGCATCGGCGTCGGCGACCGCGTGGCCATGCTCGAGCACGCCTATTATTCGGTCATCAGCCCCGAGGGCTGTGCCGGCATTCTGTGGAAGAGCGCCAGCTACGCCGAGCAAGCCGCCAAGGCCCTGCGGATGACCTCCAAGGACCTGAGCCAGTTCAAGGTCATCGACGACGTGATCGAGGAGCCGCTGGGCGGCGCCCACCGCGACCACCATCAGATGGCCAGCCGGTTGAAGATTTATCTGCTGAAATGCCTCCGCGAGCTGGTCCCAGTGCCCACCGATCAGCTGGTTGCCAACCGGTACGAAAAGTTCCGCCGGATGGGCGTCTTTTTGGAACGGGCTGCTGGCCGATTCTGAAACCGATCCGGACTCCGGCGATCCTAAACCGGCAACCACGGCCAACGGCCGGCGCTCGGCCGGCGGCGCCCACTGACTCGGCCGGACCTTCGCCGCCAACGGCGGGGGTCGGCGAGCACAGCCAGCGGGCCCCGGATGGATCCCGGCTCCCTCAAGATTCACCCTCACCGGATGTCGTTGGAAACCGCGGCAAGCGGGGTTCAAGGTGTGCTTTGCGAGCCAAACGCGCCCCCGCACCAACGTCCGATAATGTTTCTTATGTTCGGTTGGAGATGGGTTTTGGCCGGGAAATCAGCTATTTCTCACAGCCGCCCCAATGCCAGTGCGTGCCGCTCTGCCTGTTGCGAGTCGCACTGTGCAATCGCAATGCGAGTCGTGTTGTCCGGTAATCGCCAACCCCCTGCCGCCGCGCCGGACCGTTCGCCCGGACGCCGCTGGGCTTTGAAACTGGATCGATTCGCAGCGGTGCAAGGCGATGGGCGAACCGCGACGGATCTGCACCGCGAGCAGGGCCGCTGAACAAGATTTTCAGTCGGCGCGCCCGAATCCTTTGGGATTGGCGGCCGGGACGACTCGGTCGCCAAGCAGGCCGGATTAGCCTCAAGGATCGGATTCTAACGCCCGAGCGGTCGCTAGCGCTTCAGGCGAAACCAACCGCGGGCCGTGTGGTCGCTGCCGGCCCCGGCGGGGCCCAGTTCGTGCTCCAGCCGGTTGAGGTACGGATCGAGCACTTCGTGCAGTTCGGTGGGCATCACCGAGTCGGCCTGGCTGAGCAGAACGGCGATGTAGTAGCCGCTGCGCGATTGCAGCACTTTCTCGCGGGCCGCCTGCGGACAAAGTGACGGCAAAGAAACGTGATTCCCACGCACAGCAGAATTCCCTTGGCCGCGCCGAACAATCCGCCGATCTGGCGATCGAACTCCCGCAGCCGGCAGCGGTCGAGCCAGGTCGAGATGACCCGGAACAGCAACCAAATTCCCAGGCTCGTCACGCCGTACAGCACCAGCATGGCCACGAACCGGTTCAGCGGGGCCTGCGAGCCGAAGTAGGGGGCCAACATCACGCTGAACCGCAGCGCCACCAGATAGCTGGCCACCAACGACGAAAGCGAGGCCAATTGCCAGGCCATGCCCTTCCAAAAACCGAACACCGTCGCGCCGACCAGCACCACCAGCATTGCCGATGTCGTAGAGCTCCATAGCCGTTACTTCGCCTGTGGAGGAACAATCTTTTGCCGCCGGCGAGATTTTCCCGCGCCGCGGCCTGTGGGGGCGGCGAGTATAGCTGCGGAAGGATGAAGGCGGAAGGCGGCTTGCGGCGAGCTCAGCCGAGCGGAAGGATGAAGGCCGATTGAGATTCCGCCGCTGCCCGGCGTTTTTCGTCTCGACTGAGCTCGTCGCAGGCATCCTTCGCCTTCCACTCGGCTGAGCTCGCCGCATGCCGCCTTCATGCCTTTTCCCCAACTGGCCTTGGCCGCGGCGGCCGGTTTAGGTACAGTCCGCGGCGCATTTCGGCAGGCCGCCTTGCCCCAGGACTTTTTGCTCATGGCCGGCTTCAAGACGCACATCACGACCAGCAGCTTGCTGGGCGTTGGCCTCGGCGCCACGGCGCTGACGGTCTACGACGCGCCGCTGCCGGCCTGCATTTTGGCCGGCGGGCTGTGCGGCGTCTCGGGCATGCTGCCCGACCTGGACAGTGCCTCGGGCGTGCCCAAGCGCGAGAGCATTGCCTTTGCCGCGGCGGTGGTGCCGCTGCTGATGGCCGAGCGTTTCAAGCGCATGGGCATGCCGGCCGAATACATCGTGCTGCTGGGCGGCTTCATGTATTTGTTCATTCGCTTCGGCGTGGCGAAAATCCTGACCCGGTTCACCGTGCATCGCGGCATGTTCCACAGTTTGCCGGCTTGCCTGATTGCCGGCGAACTGGCCTTTTTGATCTCCGGGCACGAGAACGTCTGGCAGCGCTATTTCAACGGCGGAGCGGTGATGCTCGGATTCATGTCGCACCTGGTGCTCGACGAGATCTGGGCCTTGGATTTCCGCGGCGGACGACATTCGCTTCAAAAGCTCGTTCGGCACCGCGATGAAGTTTTGGGGCGAGTCGATGGGATCCAACGTGTTGACGTACGTCGGCCTGATGATGCTGACGTTCCTGTCGCTGGAGGATCCGGTGGTCATGAACCAACTCGCGCCGCCGACCACGCAGCAAGTGGCCGATCAACCGGGCGACCGGGTGATGAAATAACGGCACTCCGGCCGATTCCCGTGGAGCAGGGCGATGCGCCCCTCCCCTGCTCCGCGAAAGCACGCCGGCGCGGATTGAACGCCGGCTGATAGCTCTGTGTTCTGTCAGCCTTGAATTGATTGGTAAGGCCAGCGATAAAATTCCCAGCGTCGATCCATCCAATCAGGGCTGACTGCGTACCCAAGACCTTGGTAGCCGCTTGCTCCGGCTCGATCAGCGCAGCTCGCCGCTGTCGAGCCAGAGCGTGACCGGCCCGTCGTTGACCAAGGCCACTTCCATGTGCTCGCGAAACCGGCCAGTGGCGACCGGCAGTCCGTGCTGCTTCAGTTCGACCACAAAACACTCGTAGAGCGACTGGGCCAGTTCGGGCGGGGCGGCAGCCGTGAAGCTGGGACGGCGTCCCTTGCGGCAGTCGGCCCAGAGGGTGAATTGGCTCACGACCAGCACCGAGCCTTGCACGTCCGCGAGCGCCAGGTTCATCTTGCCGGCCGGATCGTCGAATACGCGCAGGGCGGCAATCTTGTCGGCCAGCAGTCGGGCGTCTTGCTCGCTATCGCTATGGCCGACGCCCAGCAGCACGACGAACCCCAGGCCGATCTCGCCGCAGCACTCGCCGGCAATCATGACTTGGGCCTGGCTGACGCGTTGAATGCAAGCTCGCATGGATCAGAAGCCCCTCTTCGGATTCGCCGTGGCGTAACGATAGACCAGCGGCCATCGATTGTCGAGCGGCGGCGCAGCGGATTCGGGCTGCCCCCTAGGCCCTTGCCACCCCCCGGCGCAGGGCATACTTTGCAGACTCTTTTTCAGCCCCGGTAGCGCCAGCGAAAGACACTTCTGCGATGTCGGCCGGTGTGTTGCTCGTCATTTATTGCGGTCTGATACTGCTGGCTTCGCTGGCCGGCGGCTGGCTGCCGATCTTCGTGCATCTGACCCATCGCTGGATGGAAATCGCGCTCAGCTTCGTGGCCGGCGTGATCCTGGGTGTCGGCCTATTGCACTTGTTGCCGCACAGTTTTTACGAACTGGGCTCCATCGACGCGACCATGCACTGGGCGCTGGCCGGCTTTCTGCTGATGTTCTTCGTCGAGCGGTTTTTTCATTTCCACCACCATGGCCCGCCGGCGGAGTTGAATGCGCCCGGCGAGCACCCGGATTGCGACGACCCGCGGCACGAGCACTTCGAACATCTTGCGCACGCGGCCCACGCGGTGAGCCACAGCAAGCTCTCCTGGGTGGGGGCGGGCATCGGCATGACGTTGCACGGCGCCGTGGAAGGCATCGCGCTGGCCGCCGCCGTGACGGCCGAACTCCATGAGGCTCCCGTTGCCGGCGCCGCAGCGCCGATCGTGGCCTGGGCCGGCCTGAGCGCGTTTCTGGCAATCTTTCTGCACAAGCCGTTCGACTCGCTGACGATTCTGACGTTGATGAGCGCCAGCGGCGCTTCCACCGGTCGACGGCATTTGATCAATGCAGCCTACGCCACGGTCATACCGCTGGGCGTTTTGCTGTACTTGTTGGCACTGCGGCATTCCGGCGTGCAGCCGAGCGCCTTCCTTGGCCGCTCGTTGGGCTTCGCCGCCGGCACGTTCTTGTGCATTGCCACCAGCGACTTGCTGCCGGAATTGCAGTTTCACAGCCACGACCGATTCAAACTGTCGGCCGCGCTGTTGCTGGGTCTCGGCCTGGCTTGGGTTCTGGTGAACTTCGAGAGCAGCGGCCACGATCATCATCAGCATCACGAGGCGGCAGGGCACGAACTGCACGATCACGATCGGTGAAGCGGACTCGGAACTCGGAACTCGAGTGCGAATTCAAGCGTGGCCCCCTGCCCTGCCCCGTTCCGAGTTCCGCGTTCCGATTTCCGAGTTCTCCTAAACCTCCAGCCCCCGCTCGACGCGAACGCGCTTGACCTCCGCCATGATGTCGTCGATCGCCTGGTGGTTCTGGTAGATGTTGTTCCACGCCACGACAAATGCCCAGCCGATAAATGCCAGGCCCGCCAGCGCTCCCACCAGGTGCGGCAGGGCCCAACTGGCCGTATCGGGGCGATGGGTCGAGGGGTCGGCCGCTCCGCCCAACGCGATCACGGCCACGATGACCAGCATCGAGAGGGTTGCCCAGGGAAACGTCCGCCGCTTGAGCAGCGTGGTTCGACGGGCAAGCTGGGGATCGAGCCGATAGGTCTCGACCACTTCCTTGGCCCAACGGCTGGTGCCGATAAAATACGTCACCACGATGCTGTCGACCAGCACCACCGCCAGCGCCGCGAAAACGCCGAACAGCCGATGCACCGTGGCCCAGCGCTGCACCGTCGGGTCGGGTTGGCGAATGTCGCCCAGGCACAGGCCGAGGATCAGATTGGTCGCCACCAGCAACAGCGCAAACCAGGCCAGCACGGTAAAAATTCGAGTCACGTAGTGGCCTGGGGGAAGAAAGTGCGGGCAACGAGTGCTTCGCCGCATTAGAACTAGGGCGGCGTCCTATTGTAAAGCGGCGATCCTAGCGGCGCCCTGACAGGCACGTCTCATCGCTTTTAGAATCAGAGTTATGAATCCTTCACCACCGCCTCTTGTTGCGATTACCATGGGCGACCCGGCCGGTGTCGGCCCGGAGACAATCGTGGCGCTTGGCAGGAGCCAACCATCCACGAGTTCTGCCGCCCCTTCGTCGTCGGACATCCGCTGGTCCTGCGCCGGGCCGTCAAGCTGCTGGGCCAGCGGATCGAAGTCCAGGAGATTGTGACGGCCGAGGAAGCTCTGCCCACCGCCAGGCTGATTCCCTGTCTGCGGGCTTGCGCGGCCGACGCCGTCGACGTGCCGCCGGCCGTGGTCGATCGTCGCGGGGGACAAGCGGCCTACGATGCGCTGGTAGCCGCGGCCGGCCTGGCTCTGGCCGGTCAGATCGATGCGGTCTGCACCGCGCCGCTGCACAAAGCGGCTCTCTGGCTGGCCGGCCATCACTATCCGGGACATACCGAGCTGCTGGCCGAGCTGTGCGGCGTGGATCAGTTTGCCATGATGCTTTATCTGGCCGCGGGCGAGCGCGTGCGGGGGCCGCATGGATTGGCCATCGTTCACGTGACCTTGCACATGGCCTTGCGCGATGTGTTTGCCGCCATCACCCGGCAGTCGGTGCTCGAAAAAGCCCAACTGGTCGATGCGGTCATGCGGCGGCTTTCCGGCGTGCGGCCGCGGATCGGAGTGTGCGCACTCAATCCGCATGCCGGCGAAGAGGGCCTGTTCGGCGATGAAGAACGCACGATCATCCTGCCTGCCGTCCAGCTCGGCGTGGACCAGGGACTCAATCTGGCTGGTCCCTTTCCGGCCGACACGCTGATTGCCCGGGCCCGCGACGGCCAATTCGACGCCGTGGTGGCCATGTATCACGACCAGGGTCACATTGCGATCAAATTGCTGGCCATGCACCGCGCGGTGAACGTTACGCTCGGTTTGCCGATCGTCCGCACCAGCGTGGCCCACGGCACTGCTTTCGACCTGGCCTGGCAGGGCCGGGCGGAAACCACCGGCATGATCGAAGCGCTGCGCGTCGCGAGCCGGTTGTGCGGGGATCCCGCTCGTTAAGCCCACGGGATGCTTCCCGTGGTTGCCCTCGAAAGTCGCTCGGCCAAACCGGGAACCGACCAATTCGCCCCTACCAACGGCCCTTTACGGAAAGCGGTCCAACTGCAGCAGACTGGCGATCTCGGCGGCGGTGGTCCAGACGTTCTCCAGCGCGTCGATGTAGCTCAAGGTCGCGTCGGAGAGCGCCCGTTGCGCTTGCAGGAACGTTGAGATATCGAGGATGCCCTTCTGGTATCCGTCTTTAACCAATTGCTGGGCCCGCGTGGCGACGGGCAAGACTTGGGTCCGAATCCGCTCTTCGGATTGCCGGGCGGCCCGATAGCGCCCGAGTACCTCTTCGACCTGGCGCAATAACTCGTTCTGCAACACGCCCAGCGACGCGACCGCGTCGGCCAGGTCGCCTTGGGTCGAGCGAATGTTGCCCTGGTTGCGGTTCCACAGCGGAATGTCGAATTGGATGTTGAACCAGAATTGCTGGGAGCCTGCGGAACTGGTCAGGTTGCTGGCATAGGCCGGACCGCCGTGCAGGTTCGGATAGGGCTCGACGCGGGCCCGTCGCAGCAGGATTTGATTGCGCTCGATTTCGCGGCGGGCGATCTGCACCTGGGCATTTTGCGAGACCACAAACTCGCGCAAGTAATTCTCGTCGAAGTTGGGAAACCCGAACGTCAATTGGCCGGCGACTTGCGGAATGCTGAGGTCCGGGCGTCCGATGATGGCCGCCAGTTGTCGGCGTTCCGCCAGCAAGATGGTTTGCGCGGTCTGCAGCGCGATCTCGGTCCGAGCCAGTTCGGTCTGCAACAGCAGCACTTCCGACAGCGTGCCTTCGCCGGCATCGAGCCGGGCTTGCGCCGCGCGGACCGAGGCCGCCGCGATTTCCCGGATCTGCCGGAGCATTTCATTGCGGCGCTGGGCCGCCAGCACCGTGTAGAACTGCTGCCGCACCGCCAGCAACAATCCAAAACGGTCCTGCGTCAGACCGTGTTCCTTTTGCCGCACCACTTCGTTGGCCGCCGCCCGATCCAGGCGCAGTTTGCCTTTGACGACGATGGTTTGCTGAAATCCCCAATTGATTTGGGTGGCCGGACCGGCAAAAACTTCCGGGTTGTTGGTGTCGAACGACGGATTCGGATAAAGACCGGCTTGCTGAGCATCGCCGCGGGCCGAGTCGATCCGGGCCAGCGAGCGCCGCAGGATCGGGTTGAAATTGATCGTCGTGGCCTCGACCCGCTCGAGCGTCCAGGCGTCGGCCGATTGAGCTTGCATCGGTCTGGCCTCGAGCTGCAACTGTCGGGGTGCTCCCGACGGGCTCGGGGGCGCCGCGTAGGTGCCGTCGCCCGAGTCGTTGCCGGGGTCGGATTGATAGCTGGCCGGCGCGATCGGCTGCAAATGGTTCGGGTTGCTCCCGGCCGCGGGTAACTTCTGGCCCACCGCCGGCAGCCTCGTGATGCCCTGCGCGGGGGCCGGCAACGGCTGCGGTTGCGAATACCCCTGCAATGCCTGCGGCGCCGCGATTTGGACTGGCTGGACCGGCTGAGGCTGGGCGCGCCGCGGGGTCTGCTGTGGCAGGGTCGGCACGGCCGGCGACGTTTGGTTCCGGTAGTAATCGCCGGCCGTCGCCGGCGGACTGCCGGCATTGTAGATCGGTTGCCCGGACGGCCCTGCGCCTGCGAACTGCTGAGCCCAGGCGCCGCTGGTCACGCATAGCGCCAGCGTCAGCCAGGCTACGAACCGGCAGATCGATAATGTTGACGCACGACCGCGCATAGCCGACTCAATCATTCCTGTTTTTCAGTAACCGAACTCACCGCGAACAAAAAAGCCTTGCATGAATAAACTTGCATCCGAACTGGCGGTGCTGCCCAAATACCACCATTGCTGAAGCCGATAGCCGCCGGTCACCCGCAGCGAGTCATGGAACCAGTGCGGCGCATAGCTCATTCCGGCATAGACGTCGATGACGGGAACGCCCGTATCGATGTTGCGTATCCGGCCGAACCCGGTTGCGGTGCCTCCGCCCGGCAGTATTTCGGTCCGCGTGAAGCTCTGCGTCACGTCGCCGATCAAGCCCGACACTTCGAACCGGGCGAACACGGCCAGCGCCGGCAGCCGTGGCATTGGTTTGGAGATGTCGATCGACGCGTGCATGCCGCCGCCCGCGAAATTGTTGGTCACGCGCTCGTGCAGAATCTGCTGGCCGAAGCCGGTCGAGTCGAAAAACACATTGGCCCCGCGGGCGCCAAAGGCCAATTTCAAGCGGAAGGTGGGGTACGGATCGTCCTCGGGACGCAGATTCAGGCCCAGCCGGCCCGGGACCAACAGCGCCGGAGTGACGCCCGGAATTCGGCCCGGATTGAACTCGGTGAAAGCATAGTCCAGGTCGAACACATCCAGATTGAGCCGGCTGGTGACGGTGCCGGCCCCGGCGGTGTCGAAATTGCGGAACGTCTGGGTCCCCTGCCCTCCCAGGAACTGAAAGCTGACATGCAATTCGCCCAGGCCCTGCTCGAACCGGTAACCCAGGTCCACGCGCGGCATCACGGTCCAAGCCGGCTGTGCCGTCGGCATCTGCACCGCCTCGGGAATGTTTCCGACCGGCAGCGTGCCCGAGTTCAGGCTGTTGTGAATGAACGGCTGGAGAAAACTGGCCTCCACCGAGGCGATCATCCCCAATTTGACTTCGCGCGGCGAAAGCTCGAACCGCGGGCTGAACTGGGGTATGTCGTCCGGCACGCCCACGCGAGTGTAGTAAGGCACCGGCGAATCCGAAACCATGCTCGGCAAACGCTCGGTGAGCTGCTGAGGCGGGGTGACGGGCGTGCCCGGCGGAATCACCTCCGGCGTGACTGCGGGGGGCGCGGCGATGGTTTCCTGGGCCTCATCCAATTCCGGTTCGACGGTCTGGGCGGCGCAGCTTGTCCCCAGGCCAGCGCGCAGGCCAAAGCAATGAGAAGCAGCGGATCGCGATTGAGCACCATACAGAGCGCCCCCCTGCGCTCCTTGCCGTTAGGCGTATGGGTTCTATCGGTAATATCGGCAGTATGGCCGAAGCCGAATTTACCGGTTGCAGGGGTGCTCGATGAAAAGCATTTGCCAATATGAAGTTGCAGCGCCATCCTGCCGGCTGCTGGCATCCGGCGAGTCGCGGCGTGCGCCCTGCGCGGGATCAATGCGCCATGCTGCCGGCGCCGGCGGGGGGTTCGCGATGGCCGTAGAAGCTGTACAGCACGGGCATCAGATAGCGCGTCAAGAACAGCGTGCTGATCATGCCGCCCACCACGACGATCGCCAGGGTTGCTGCGTCTGAGCGCCGATCCGAGTCGACAAGGCGGCCGGCAGCAGGCCCAAGATGGCGGTCAGCGCGGTCATCATAACGGGCCGGACTCGCTTTTCGGCGCCCTGCATGATGGCGTCGTTGAGCGGGATTCCCTGGCCCCGCAACTGGTTGAAGTAGGAGATCATCAGCAGCCCATCCATGATCGCCACGCCGAACAGCGAGACGAAACCGACGGCCGCCGAGATGCTGAAATGCGTTCCGGTCAGGAGCAATGCCCAGATGCCACCCATGGACAGGGCGATGACGTTGGACAAAACGGCGAACGCGTCGAGCCAGGAGCGAAAGGCGATATACAGAATCAACAAGATCAAGCTCAACGACAGCGGCACGATGAACATCAAGCGATGTTCGGCTTCCTGCATTTCCTGGAACTCGCCGCTCCATTCGGCGGTATACGGCGCTTGAAGATAGCCTTGGTTTTCTCTTGCGCCTCGCCGACGGCGCCGGCCAGATCGCGTTCGCGGACGCTGAACTTGACCGCGATCAGGCGATTGCCCTGCTCGCGCGAGATGGTCGATGCGCCGGAGCGGATGAAACGGCCCTTGGGGTTGAGCTTGCCGCGATCGTCCAGTGGCGTAACCAGGTCGACCAGCCGCCGCCGGGGGCTGGCGAAGATGTTGTTGAAAGTGCCGCCATACATGCTGCCCGCTATAGGCGGGCATGGCGACGCTGGTGCCCCCTTTGGACAGTCCGACCGCGGCCCCTGTGACCTGGGTCTGCGGGACATTGGCCGAACCGGCAGTCAGTTGATTGTTGGAGACGTCGACCGGAATGTTCAGGATCGCCTGTTCACTGCTCCGCAGATGTTCGGGCCAGCGGAGGGTGATGTCGAAGCTTTTTTCGCCTTCGATCATTTGCGAGAACGAGATCGCCGCCGACCGCGCTGGTCACGACATCTTCGACGTCGGCCACGCTGACACCCCAGTTGGCGCACTTTTGCGGGTCGATCGGAATCTCGAGGTTCGGCTGCCCCTTCACGCGGAAGATGCCCACGTTCTTGATGCCGTGAATGCTCTCCAGCACGGTGGCCACCTTTTGGGCCCGCTCTTCAAGCTGATCCAAGTCGGGGCCGACGATTTTCACCGAGTTGTCGCCTTTGACGCCCGAGAGCGACTCCATGACGTTGTCGCGGATATTCTGGGAGAAGTTCCAGTCGACGCCGACGATGTCGCGGTTGAGCTCGCCGTTCATTTCCTCGATCAGTTCTTCCTTGCTGCGGCGGCGCGTGGCGCCGAACCAGGCTCGCCAACCGGCCTGAGCTTTGACCTTGGGCCACTCATCGTGAGACTTGAGCGGAACGAAGAATTCGGAATTGTAGAAACCAGTCGGATCGGTACCGTCGTCGGGTCGGCCGGTCTGGCGACACGACGCGTTTGATTTCCGGGAATTTGCACATGATGGCCCGCGACTGATCGGCCTTCTTCGAGGCCTCGGTCAGCGAAATGTTGATCGGGAAAGGTGCCGCGAATCCAGAGATTGCCTTCTTCCAGCTCGGGCATGAACTCGCGGCCCAGCAGTGGCAGCAAGCCGAGCGTAATGGTGATCAGCGCGCCCATCACGCCCAAGGTCGCCCAGCGATGGTTGAGGCACGAGCGAAGCTGCCGCAGGTACCGGGACTTCAGGCCGCGGACCAGGAAATTGTCGCGGCTGGGCTTGAGGTACTTGAAGGCCAGCATGCACAGCACCGGCGCGACGGTCAGCGCCAGAATCAAGGCGCCGCCCAGCGCGAAGGCGTACGTATCGGCCATCGGACCGAAGATCTGCCCTTCCGGGCCTTTCATCGTGAACAGCGGCAGAAACGCGCAGACCATGATCGTGGTCGTGAAGAACAGGCTCTTCTCGACTTCCTTGGTGGCGGCCAGAATCCGCTGCTTGAGCGGCAATTCATGGAATTCGCCGGAGCTGAGATGGCGATAAATGTTTTCCACCATGATCACCGAAGAGTCGACGATGATGCCGAAGTCGACCGCCCCGATCGACAGCAGGTTCGCCGATTTGCCGCGCAGGAACAGCACCGCAGAAGGCGAACAACAGCGCCAGCGGAATATTGATCGCCACGATCAACGCGCTGCGCACGTTGCTGAGAAACATCAGCAGGATTACGGTGACCAAGCACCATGCCCACGATCAGGTTTTCGTGCACCGTCTCGGTCGTGACGCCGATCAGTTCGCTGCGATCGTAGTAGGGCTCGATCTGGACGCCGGGCAGCAACTGGGTGTGGTCCGCGTTGAGCGACTCGATTTTCGCTTCCACGTCGTGCAGCGCGGGCAGCGACGCTTCGCCCTTGCGGAGCAGCACGATGCCCTGCACCTTTTCGGGCTCGTTGATCCAGACCGTATCGCCGTTTTTGTCGAGCACCTCGCGTCCGGTTTCGTCGAGCTGGCGATGGCTCATGGCGACGCGCCCCAGCCGGGGCATGTGGCCGACCACGACCCCCTGCTTGCCGATGTCCTCGGGATAGCGGAGCGGACCCCCTTCGACCACGTCCTCGACGCGGATCGGCAGGTTGTTGATCGAAGTGATCACGATCTGGCGGAGCCTGAGAATCCGGCGTTCTTCGTCCGACCGCAGTCACGTTGGCTGCTTTGGCGGGATCCTTTTCGCAGCATGACTTCCGGCGACCGCGCGGGATCTTGTCCGCCGCCGATCAGGCCGATGCCGCGGACGTTGAGCACGTTTTCGCCTTCGACAGATAATCGCCCCCCACGTTGGCGTTGCTGTTCTGAATGGCCGCTTGCAGCTTGTCGAGCGTAATTCCGTAGCGGACCATCCGCTCCGGATCGGGATGGACCTCGTAGCGCTTGACGGTGCCGCCGCCGCTGACGATGTCGATGATTCGCGGCACGCGGCGGAACTGCCGTTCCAGACCCCAGTCCTGCTGGGCTTTCAGATCGTTCAGCGTGTAGATGTCGCGCCCCAGCGCATCCTTGGGACTCAGGAGCGTATAGCGCATGATCTCGCCGGTCGGACTCTGCGGCGAGAGGGTCGGCGTGACGCCCGGCGGCAAGCCGTCGACGAACTGCAGGCGATTGATCACGTCCTGCTTGGCTTGCTGGAAATCGACGCCGTAGTTGAACTGGTTGCGCAAGTGCGCCAGCCCGAACAGCGACTTGCTGCGCGTGTACTGCAATCCCGGCATGCCGGCCAGGGCCACTTCCAACGGAATCGTCACCTGGCGTTCGACCTCTTCGGCCGACGCGCCGGGATATTTGGCAATGATTTCGACGATCGCCGGCGCCGGGTCGGGATAGGCCTCGACGTTGACATTGATGAATGAGTAGCCGCCGAAGGCAACCAGGAAGGCTGCTCCGAGGCAGACGATCAGAGGATTGTCCAGTGCCCAGGCAATCAGTTTATGAACCATAGGGAAACCATTTGTCCCAATGAGGACCGAAAAGTGATTGGATTCAGGGTTCGCGCGGGGCCGCCGACAAACCGGCCAGTTTTGCAGCCAGCTCCGCGGCTCCGGTTTTGATTACGCGCTCGCCGGCGGTCAGCCGTTCCGCTCCACCGGCACATTGGTCTGACCGCGGCGCGGCGCGGACATAGGTGCTCTCGCGCCCACGGTCTACCACCAGGACGTTGCGGCCGACGAACTCGGACTGGGAGCCTTGAATTTCCACGAAAACCTTCGCGCAACCTCCCTGTTCGATCAGCGCCGAGGTCGGCACGAGCACCAAGCCAGGATCGGGCGGCAGATCGATCACGACGGTCACAAATGCGCCGACACTGAAGCGGCCGTTGGGATTGTCGATCCAGCCCATCACGGTGCCGGCGTGCTGGCCCGGATCGATGATGTTGCCGACGTCGAACTTGCCGGGCATCGGCACATCGTTGGGGTCGGCTTTGACGTCGATTCGCCAGCGGCGCTGTTCGGGCGGCAGTGCCCGCAGGGCCGGCAAATCTTCCTCCAGCGCGTTGGCCTGAACCTGCAGCCGGCTCAAGTCGGCGACTTTGAACAGATCTTGCGTCGGATCGACGATGTCTCCCACGTTGAAATTCTTTTCGATGATCACGCCGTCGATGGGAGATCGCATGTCGGTCTCGGCCCAAGTGCGATCACCACGGGGATCGTTCACCTTGCGCTCTTGAATCCGTTTGGCTTCTTGATGAATTTCCTGGAGCTCGTCCTCCGTCAGGCGCCAAGAGCGCAGCGTGCGTTCGGCCCGGGCCACCGCGACTTCGTCCCCCTGATAGTTTCGCTTCGCTTCGTAAATCGTGCGGCCCGAAATGACATCCGGGGCCGCCTCGTATTGTTCCAAGATGCGACGATCGATGTCGCGTTTGGAAATCGCCTCGACCAACTCGCTCTTCTTCTCGCCGATGTCTTTGCTCCAGACGATCGCCAGCAGCTGATTCTTAACCACCTTGTCTCCGTAGCGAATCGCCCGTAATTCCTGCGCCGAGTCGCCGTCGTGTACCGAGTCGCCATCGTGCAGAGAATCGACCGGCACCATGCCCAGGCTGATCAATTCTCCTGGGAAGCGCGCATGAATGCGTACCAGGCGGGCCGGATCCAAGAGCAGAGAGCCGGTCAGCCGCAGAGGTTGCGGGGGCGGCGCTGGTTTGACCTCGACCGTTTCGATCCCGAGCGATCGGACGCCGTCAGGACTGATATGGATCGTCGCTGGCTCTCCCCGCAGGTCGACGAGTGCGGCTGCGGACTGGCCGTCCGGGGCTTCGCCGGCGGTCTGCACCCGACTGCGGCGCTGCATTCCCTGGTAACAAGCCAGTGCGCCGCTGGTGCCTAGCAGCAGGAAGATCACGGTCGCGATCTTGGATTTTCGCCGCATCCGGTTCACTGCTCCCGAGCGGCCGCTTGCCGGCTCTTGAGTTCTGCCGACAACTCCAGCACCCCGGATTTGACGATCTGCTGGCCCGATTTGAGCCCCGAGGCGCCGCATTCGACGTCGCTGGCCGTCGGTTCCGATCGGATATAGGCGTGCTCGCGGCCGCGGCGGACCACGGCCACGGCCAGGCAGGTAAAGTCGTTCATCCCGCCGCTGCCCGTTTCGACGAATACTTTCGGACAGGTGCCGTCCTCGATCAGCGACGAGATCGGAACCGTGACCAGGCTCGGATCGGCGGGCAGATCGATGGTCGCGGTCACGAACTGCCCGACGTTGAATCGTCCGTCAGGGTTATCGAGCCAGCCCATCACTGCGCCCGAGTGCTGGGAGGGATCGATGATGTTGCCGATCGTGTCGATCTGTCCGCTGACCGGCACGTCGTTGGGATCGGTCTTGATGTCGATTTTCCACTGGAGGTCCGGCAGCAGCGAGCGTAGCAGCGGCAGGTCTTCCTCATAGGCGTTTGCCAGAACCCGAACGCGACTGAGATCGGCGATTTTGAACAGGTCCTGGCTGGGATCGATAATGTCGCCGACGTTGAAATTCTTTTCCACGATCACTCCGTCGATGGGTGAGCGGACATCGGTTTCGGCCCACGTGCGATCCGCCAGCGGGTCGCTGGTATCGCCCCGCTCGACCCGTTCGGCTTCCTGACGGATTTCCTGGATCTCCGCGTCGGTCAGTCGCCACGAGCGGAGCGTTCGCTCGGCCTTGGCCACGTTGATCAGGTCGGCTTCGTAGTTGCGGCGCGCGTCCTGAATCACCTTTTCCGGCACGACGCCCTTTTTGGCTTTTTCGAGTCGCTCCAGCAGCGTCTGATCGATGGCCGCTTTCGAGATGGCATCGACCAGTTCGCTCTTCTTCTCGCCGATGTCTTTGCTCCAGACGACGGCGATGATTTGCCCCTTCTCGACCCGGTCGCCGAAACGAAGCTGCCGTGGCGGAGCCGCATTCGGAGCGTCCGAAAGCGCTCCCACCGAAACCAACTCGCCCGGAAAGCGGCCGTGAATGCGGACCAACCGATCGGGGTCCAACAGAAACGAGCCAGGCAGCCGAAGCGGCTCCGGAGGCGGAGCCGGCTTGACCTCAACGGTCAGCAAACCGACCGTCTTCATACCTTGATCGGTCAAGCGAATCGTATTGGGACGGTCTTTGACCAGTTCGATCAGAGACGATTCGCCGTTGGAACTGGGACCGGGCTCCGTGAGTTTCGATCCGTAGGCCCGATCGAATCGCAGTACGCCCAGATAGAGTACGATGAGGCTGGCCACCCCAGTACAAAGGAAAACGAACGGTTTTATCCCGGATCGACGCATAGAAGAGTTTTGGCCTGGGCCCGCGAAGGACAGTGGATATTAGCGAGCCAATTTATTCTTCGTAAAGTCTTTCGGCATCAAATCGTGGTTCCTTGCCGAGATGTAATGCCGGGGGGTCGCGGCAATCGTGTGCGAAGGAACCTTCATGCCGGCCGCGGCCAGAATAGAATCCTGCTTCTACCTACGGTCTGGGCCGGTTTACGGTTCAGGCGCAGGTCCCGACTGGGCTGATACTTACCGATTCGTAACCGGCCGTATGCGGACGGCCGGACGCGTGACGGAATCGTACCTGAATCGGGCTGGGGTGCAGAGACCGATTTGCCGCTGATGCGCCGCGGCGAGAGAAAATCCTGGCGACCGGAGCCGCAATCGGTGACTGTCTACGGAGCCGGAATTTGGCTCAAGGAAGAGGCGGTCCCGCTTAGCGAACGGGCACCCTTGGACAGCGGAACCGGCGTGTCACTTGGCCGAGCCCCTAACACTGCTAATGGCTGCCCGGCTCTTTCGGATCAAATGCACGGGTTGATTCCACAGGGCCATCCTGAACCGGATTATGCGATTGCTCAGCTGTTCGGACGGCCCGAAGCGACGCTTTTCTAGGCAGTCGTATCCCAAAATGAGGGCAGTGGTTGCGAATCCAACCAACACAAGCGTTACGTTTGCAGCTGTCAAGATTTTGCTCCCCCCCAGGAAATCCCGCCTAATACCACCCCTTAGCATGCCTCACGGCGAGATGACTGGAAGGGGCTTGCCTTACAGAAAAGCAAGTTTCGTACCACAATCCCTCGGCCGCGTCCGTCCAGGGCCCAATCACCAATTCGTGCACCTCTGCCGCGGCAAGACGGGGATTTGGCGGTCGCATGGACGGTTCCGAAGGACAGTCAAAAGGGGCCGATTATGCCGCGCATGTCACTACCGCCGTCGAGGGGCCACTACCTGCGGCGATTTTTGGGCCGGGCGGCCAGAGATGCCGTCCGCACACGACCTAGGCTTTCGCTGATCGCTGTGTTTTGAAGGGCCGCGGACGATACCGAATAAGGCAAGCCCGATGAGAAGCGCAAACCCCTACCGGTCGCCCCAGACAGGCTATCGCCCGGAAGCCACGACGGATGACGGCTGGGCGAACCGCAGCGCCGCGTGGCTGCTCTTCTCGTTTCGGGGTCGAATTCCTCGGATGGCCTTTTGGATGCGCCTCGTTCGTGGTGGGCTGCGTGCATTACGGATCTATCTACCAATGGAGGAGCCGGCACTGGATCGAAAAATATCCTGCCTTGGCCCTGGTCGTGGTTGCCGTGCTGCTGCTCACAACCTGGAGCAGCCTGGCCATTTCTACCAAAAGGTGGCACGATCGTAACAAGTCGGGCTGGTGGTTCTTCATCAATCTAATCCCCCTGATTGGCCCCCTTTGGGCGATCATCGAAACGGGGTTTCTCCGCGGGACCTACGGAGAGAACTACTACGGCTCGGACTCGGCCTAGCCACGGCTGAAAAACCGGGACCGGCGCCGGGCGCGTTGTCTGTCTGGCGCGGGACATTCGGGGAGCCTGGGTCCACGCAGGGGCGAATGGTAGCTAGAATCGCTACGTCCTCCCCCCTGCCCTCTTTACTCCGCTCCAAGATTGGATGCAGCCCATGCAGCGACCCGAACTCAGCGCCGGCCCGTTCTTCTCCGTCCTGATTGCCCTGTCGACCTGCGCGATATCGCACGGCGAGGATCCGCCATCGAGCGACGTGCCCAAGGGCGAAGTCAAACAATACTCCTTTGAACGGAGCCAAATCTTCCCGGGCACGGTGCGCGACTATTGGATCTACGTGCCACCTCAGTACGATCCGAGCAAGCCGGCCTGTGTATTTCTCTGCCAGGACGGCATCCAATACAACGCGCCGGCCGTGTTCGACGAACTGATTCACCGCAAAGAAATGCCGGTTACGATCGGCGTCTTCGTGCAGCCCGGACGAGTCAAGGCGAAATCGGACCAGGCCCTCGATCGGCTCAACCGCAGCTTCGAGTACGACGGCATGGGCAACGGCTACGCGCGCTTTTTGCTCGACGAACTACTGCCCGAGGTGGAAAAGCAATCGACCGCGGATGGCCGGGCGATTCGTCTTTCGCACGATGGCAACGACGGTTGCATAGCGGGTTCGAGCAGCGGTGGGATCTGCGCCTGGACCGCAGCCTGGGAGCGCCCCGACGCATTCCGCCGCGTGTTCAGCGCGGTCGGTTCTTTCACGGGTTTTCGCGGCGGAAACGCCTATCCGACTCTGATCCGTAAGTATGAGCCCAAGCCGATTCGCGTCTTTCTGCAGGACGGCAGCGCGGACCTGAACATTTATGGCGGCGATTGGTGGATGGTCAACCAAGAAATGGAGAGGGCACTCTCATTTTCCGGTTACCAGGTGAACCACGTTTGGGGCGAAAGCGGCCACAACAACGAGCAGGCTGTGAAGGTCTTTCCCGAGGCCATGCGCTGGCTATGGAAAGACTGGCCGGCGGGCATTGCGGCCGGCCCCGGCTCGCCACAACTGCAAGACGTTCTCGTGCCGGGCGAAGACTGGAGCTTGGTCGCCGACGGCTATGGATTCACCGAAGGACCGGCCGCCAACGCCCAGGGCGAAGTGTTCTTCAACGACGTGGCGGCCAGCCAGACCTACAAGATCGGCCCCGACGGCAAGCCGAGCCTGTTTGTCGACGATACGCACAACGGCGATGGCCAGCGCTTTGGGCCTGACGGACGTCTGTATGCGGTCGCCGCGGCTTCGAGCCAGATCGTGGCCTACGACGCACAAGGCCAGCGGTCGGTCATCGCCGACGGATTTCGGGGCAACGACCTGGTCGTGCTGCATGACGGGAGTATTTACGTCACCAACCCCGGCGCAGTGGCGCCGAGCCCAGCAAGGTCTGGTACATCAGCCCGAAGGGTGAAAAGAAAGTCGTCGACACCGGGCTCAAATTCTCCAACGGCGTGACGGTGTCACCGGATCAAACGCTGCTGTACGTCTCCGACAGCAATACGCATTGGGTCTATAGCTACCAGATCCAGAGCGACGGATCGTTGGTGAACAAGCAGCGATTTTTCCATCTGCACGTGCCCGACACGGCCGACAGCAGCGGCGCGGACGGATTGCGAGCCGACCGCGACGGACGGCTGTATGTCGCCACGCGGATGGGGATTCAGATTTGCGATCCGGGCGGAATCGTCACCTGCATCGTGCCGACGCCCAACGGCCAACTCTCGAATGTTGCGTTCGGGGGCGAGAATTTCGACACCCTGTTTGCCACCTGCGGCGACCGGGTGTACCGGCGCAAATTGAAAACCAAAGGCGCCGAGGCGTTCTCAGCCCCGACGAAACCCAACCGGACCTGAAGGGTCCTGAGCTACGGCAAGATCCGCTGGCCGACGGCCGTGTTGAGCCGCAGCATGCTGCGGCGGTGGCGGATCAGCGCGTCGCGATATTGCCGCACGACGTCGTTGTGTTCGCGCTGCGCGGTCAGGAACTCGACGGTGCTGGTTTGCCCCTCGGCCAACAACCGGGCCGACGCGGCGCGGATCCGCCGCGAGCGCGGAAGCACGGAGTTCTCCAGCCGCTTCACCACGTCCCGGCTCGCCATATACTCGACATAAGCCGAGTGGACTTCTTCCGCGACTTGCTGCTCCAGCCCCGCCAGTTCGGTTCGGGTTTGAGACACGTTCAGTTCGGCCCGGCGGATGTTTCCCTGATTGCGATTGAACAGTGGCACGCTGCCAAATGCCGCCAACGACCAACTGGTCGCGTTTTGGCCGCCGATCGGCGTGTTGTTTTGCAGCTGCCAGGGCGTATAGAGCAAAAACACGTCGGCCGTCTTTTCGGCCACCGCCAACTGCACGTCGGCTTCCGCCCGGCGGACCCCCAACCGGTAGGCGACCAGGTCGGGGCGCACGCCGCGGGCAATGGCTAGCAGTTCATCGTCGGCGGGCGGCTCCGGAGCGCTGTCGCGCATCGAACCGTGGATCTGGATCTGCTCGGCCGCTTCGATCTTGATCGCCAGCAACAGCCCCAGGACGTGTTTCGACTCGCGCAGCGCCACGGTTGCTTGCTCGACGCCGATCTCGGCGCTGTCGAGCTGGATGGCGATCCGATCGAAGTCCGGCCGGGCAATCTGCTGGCTGTCGAGCTGCCGCTGGGCCGCACGCGCAATTTGCACCAGTCCGTCACGGCTGGCGCGGGCGTAACGCAATGTGTCGCGAGCCGCGACCACATCCACGAAGGCCAGGTTCAGCCGGTCAAGTTCGATCCGCACCGCGTCCTGATACTGGGCCTCGATGACGGCCCGGGCCTGGCAGGCCACTTCCGTGCGGGCCAATCGCTTATGGCTGACGTCCAGCGGATAGATCACCGTCGCGCCGTACGATATTTCGCCCGGCCGCTGCGGCGAGTAACTCCCGTAGGGAACGTTCGCCGCGGTGCCGAAGACCAAAGGATTGGACCGCAAGTTGGCGGTCAGCACGTCGGCCCGCGCCTGGGGTATCTCATACCACTTCGTGCGCAGCTCGAAATTCTGCCGCGTCAATAAACCCATCGCGGCATCGAGCGTCAGCCCGTCGGGCGGCCCCTCGTCTTCCTGCTCGGGAATTTCCAGGGCCCCCAAGAAGGGCCTGGTAGGGGGCGGCAGGCGCTCGGGCGGGCGGTCGCGAAGTGAGTCGCTGGGTTGGCGCTGGGCTTCGCCTTCGGCAGACTGGATGATGTCCCGGCCGGCTGTGCGAAAGGATGAGCCTGACGCGGGGCCCACGTAACGCACCTGCGGACGCCCCGTGCCGCTGCCGGGACTGTAACCCAGCTTGCTGGCCGTGCCGCCGATGTCGCCCCCCAGGCGCGAGTCGACCTGCATTTGTCTCTCGTTTTCCACCCCTTTGGTGATCAAAATGATGTCGTCCGCCAGGGACGTAATTTGTCCCTGGACGCTGCGCGGCGCGAGCGCGCTGGCCCCCCAGAGCAGTGCCAGGATCAGGGAATGCCGAGCAATCATGGTTGACTTCGACAAAGGCGGGGGCGGCGGGCGGGGGCGGCGGCGGCGGCGACCAAACCGTACGAAAGTGCGGGCTCGTCGATTTGCCAGCCGACGAAATGCGGAAGCGAGATTAGCGACCAGGTAAGCTTTGAGGGCGTGGAGCCACTATTTCGACGTGTCGTACTAATAATGTCGGCGGAAGTAGTTGTGCCGGGTGAATCGATTCGCACTGGCATAGGATGCCGCCGGGTTCGGCTGCCATTAATCACCCCCCGGTGAAGTCCCGCAGCCGTGCAACTTTGCCGCTGGCCCTCAGCCTTCGGCTTTCACTTTCTCTCCCCCTGCCCCGCCGCTGGAAAAGTCGACGGTCTGCTCGTGCTGGTCGCCCTTGGTGGGAACTGCGGTCGTAGCCAAGGCTGCCGTGCCGCGGTAGCGCGTCCACCACATCGCGGCGTCGGCGGCGGTCCAGGGCGGATCGATGTGGCACGATTCCAGTTCGGTCAGCAGTTGCTGCGCATCGGCCGGCCGCCACTGGGGCGCCTTGGACAGGCACTTCAGCAGCACGGATTCCAAGTCGGGCGAGACCGGTTTGCCCAACCGGCTGCTGGGCGGTTCGACGGGCGTGTCGACGTGATGCAGGCAGATTTCCATCAGTGTCCGACCGGCGAAGACCGGCGTGCCGGTGAGCAGAAAGTAGCCCACCGCCCCCACGGCATACAGATCGCTGCGCCGGTCGACCAGGTCGGCGTCGTCGATGGCCTCCGGCGACATATACAGCGGCGTGCCGGCCAGCCCCTGGCCGCGGGTCGTAATGGCTTGCTCGGGGCCGTTGACTTCCTTGACCAGCCCGAAGTCGAGCAGCTTGACGAAGTCGTGCATTCCGCCCAGCTCGCAGAGCATGATGTTCGCCGGTTTGATGTCGCGATGAATCAAGCCGGCGCCGTGCGCTTCGAGCAGCGAACCGCAGACCTGCGTCAGCAGGGCGACCACGCGTCCCTCGGGCTGCGGGCCAAAGCGGTCGACCAGGGCCTGCAACGTCAAGCCGTCGAGCAGTTCCATGGCGTAGTAAAACACCCCTTCCGGCGTGCGCCCGTAATCGTAAATCGCGATCGTATTGGGGTGGCTTAATTGGCTGGTGAGTTGCACCTCGCGTTCGAATCGGGCAATCGCCACGTCATTGGTCTGCGCCGGATCGATCAGCTTGACGGCAGTCGGACGGCGCAGCATTGCGTGGTGCGCGCGGTATACCTGGCCCATGCCGCCGGAGCCGATCTTCTCTTCCAGCACGTACTGGCCGAGGCGCTTGATTTCCAGCGCCGCGGTTTGCGCCTTGCGCTGCAAGCGAGCCACGGCAACCGTGTAGAGGAAAATCGCAATCGAAGCCAGTATCAACAGGCCCAACAGGCCCCAAACCGCCCAGCGGACCGCGGTCAGCGGCCGCAGGGCCTCGTCCAGATCGAGCTCGGTGACGACCGCAAAGCCCCGCTCCGGCAGCCAGGTCCAGGCGCCGATGCTCGGCACCCCCCGATAGTCGCGGTAACCGTCGACGTTGCTGCCCGAGCGGCCCTCGGACGCCGCCCGCGCCGGGTCGGTCGGCTGTTGTTTCGAGCGGGCAATCGGAGAGCGCTCGAGCCGCAGGTCGACCTCGGGATCGCGCAGTTTGACGTTGAAGATCGATTTCGCATCGTCCCGGTCCGGCAGCAGCCCGATATCCTTGAGCTGAGGATCGAAACGGCTTTCCGAAAGCATCTGCCCGTCGGCGTCGCAGGCATAGGTTTCGCCGGTTTGACCCATACGGGCCACCGACAGGATGCGGGTAAAATCGACATCCGGCGGGATCCGCACGGTCAGCACCGCGATCACTTTGCCGGCCTGATCGAAAACGGGCCCGGCCGCAACCATGGTCGGCACGCCCGGTCGCATCTGACCGCGGTCATCCCGCAAGGCCACGGTGCTGGGAAAAGGCCTGCTGACGGCCGGCTTTCCGCCCATCGCGGTTTCGAAGACTTCGTCGTAGTGCTTCGGGATTGTCTGGCCGATCAATTCGTCGTACGACGAGGCCAGCAGCCGCTCGTCGGGATCAATCACCGAGAAGCCCTGGTAGTGATGCGCGTCGAGCTGCTTCTGCATCTGCTCGCGCAATTTGCGGATCGGCTCCGCCAAACGGATTCGCAGTTGATCGTGGGCCAGGCCCTGGGCGCCTTGGGTCAACTGCTCGACCAGCGATTCCACCTCGGGATCGCCGGCAATACCCATCACGGTGGACTGTTGGCTCTTGAACCACAGATCCAAGGCGGCGACGTCGGCGTTGAGCACGGTTTGGAGCTGAGAGGCCAGCGACTCGCGGAGCGTGGCCTCGACCGTCGTGCGCAGCCACCAGGCGAGAGCCGACAGTGCGAGGGCGGCAACCAGGGGCCAAATCCAAAGTCGGCGCCGGGAAAAAACGCTCGACGCCGACAGCGCCTGGCTCTTCGACCCCTTGCTTGTCACAAATACCTCGCTCCGGTCAAAATTCGGCCCCCCCGACGCCCGCAGGCAGTCCCCGTCGCGTATCGAGACAATCCGCGCCGGTAACAAAAAGCATACGCTGAGCGGAATCAATTGGGAACGGCGCCGCGCCCGGCGGGCCCCCCGGCTCCCGTTGCGGCCGTTCGAGCCCGGCCGAAGCGAAAAACGCCCGGGCTCTTGGACGCCGGGCCCTCTCGCGGATATCCTCACATAAGCCTCGTTGCATGCAGCCTTCTCTCCGCGGCCGAAGCGGCCCCGCAAGCGGTCTATGAGCAGTCCTTCGCCTTCCGATTTGATTCCCGAATTTTTGCACGCGTTGGGGCTGCGGCCGCCGGTTTCCGTCGAGGACGTGAAACAGGCCTACCGGCTCAAAGCCAAGACGACCCACCCCGACGCCGGTGGAAGCGTCGAGGAGTTCAACCGCGTGCAACAGGCGTTCGAGCGGGCGCTCGAATATGCCAAGTTCCGCGCCGGCCGCATGGCCTGGCTGGGCGCCCACGTCGAGCAGTATGCGATTCAACAGGCGCTGGTCGCCGATCTGGAGCAAAAGGGGGGACTCGTCGAGGTCGAGCAGATCGACTGGCTCAAAAAGTCGTTCGGCGACGATTTTGCCCAGTTGGTCGACCGGATCGTCGGGCTGGCCCTGCGCGGTCCGCATTTCGGCGACGACACGATCGCCAAGTTATTGCATGAGCGGCGGGTGTTCGACCGACTGTATTGGCTCGATCTGTCGGGCAGCCGGGTCACCGACCGCGGCGTGCGCATGCTGGCGCCGCTGGAGTTTCTGGGCCGGCTCGATTTGCGTCGCACCCGAGCCACCCATCGCGGCCTGAACCATGCCGAAACGCTACCAAACCTGAAATGGATCGGGCTGCCCGGCTTGAGCATTTTGGAGCGTTGGCAACTGCGCTGGCGGCGTCCGAAGTTGCACTTGGCGCTGGACGGCGAAAATTGCGCCGCCCCGAGCAAGACGGCCCAATCGGCCGACCTGGCCCAGCGGCTCTCGAACAGCGAGCCGTGATCGATGCCCGCGCTTTTTGAATCGCCAGGGCACGTTGGGCCGCCAGGCGCACTTTGGCGGGCGACAGAGAGCGCATTCGTTGGGATCGCATCCCCCCGCGCGGCGCTTTTTTGGAGTAATGCCGCAGCAGTGAGCATCGACCGGGAGGCCCTTAGCCCGCGAAGCTGGCCTCGTATTGCAGGCTGTCCAGAAACTTCCGGCCTTCGAGGTAGACCTGCGGCGAATAATTGGAGATGTTCTTGGCGAACTGCGCTCTCAATACTTCGATCGCGTCGTGAATCTGGCGATAACCGGCGGGGCCCACGGCGCCCGCATTGTTTTCGCGGGCGGCGAACAACTGGTCGACCTTTTGCCGGGCCGTGTCGTAAAGGGCGGCGCGAACGGCACCGGCCAGGCAATCTCGCCGGTGACCGGATCGAGCTGACTGGCGGTCAGTCGGGCCGGGGCGGCCTCTTTGGCCATGCGGACCAACTCCGCTTCGGTGACGCGCGGCCCGCGTTCTTCGGCGGTGGCTTCGCGATTGATCCGCCGCTGCTCGAAGTAGGTATTCGTGGCCTGCAAGCGATTGTTCAGATCCAGCGAGTAGGCGTTTTCCCAATTGTTGGCGGCGGCCGAATTGGCCAAGTTCGCCTGCCCGGCCGCGTTGATCACCGACGACAGGCCCTGCATGTACGAGCCGGCTACAGTGGTCCCGGCCCCATAGGCGCCGCCGCCCCAGCCCCAACCACCCCCGCCGCTGTAGGTCGGCGCGGAATAGACCGGCCGGTACTGGTAGGCCTGGCTGTTCTGCTGAGCGCCGACACTCGACCAGACTCCAAGGATTAGCGTCAGCATCAAGAAGCCAATGGACGGAAGCATTCTCATCGCGGGGGGCCTTTGCAATCTAAAAACGCCGACGCGGCAAACCGCTTCCGGCAGTAGACTCACGCTGTCTTTTCAGCCGGCTCTCGCGGCTGGTACCGTCCGATTATATACTCAACCCAGGACACCACAACCAGACGGTCCTCGGGAGTTCTCCTGCGAAGCTTCGGGGAGCCTGGCGGGCCGAAGTCGGCAAGAGACTTGCCGCGGCCAACCGCTACGGTTTAGTTCCCGTTTCCTTTTTTGCTCATCCATTCGTCCACCACCCCAATGTTTGCGGAGCCCGCTATGTCCTGTCGTTCCTGCGCCTGGTGATCTGCCTCGTTGTCCTCGTTGGCGCCACGGCGGCCCGAGCTGAAGAACCGTCGGTCGCAGAGCTCGGCAAAGCGGCCACCAGCGGCAGCGTCGAGCAGCGGCGCGACGCGATCGATCAGCTAACCAACCTGGGGCCGCAGGCCAAAGCGGCTGTGCCGCACCTCGCTCGGGCACTGGCGGCCGACGACGCCAGCGTGCGCTGGCACGCAGCCCGGGCGCTGGGCGCCATCGGGCCGGACGCAGACGCCGCGGTTCCCAAGCTGGCTGCCGCGTTGGACGACAAAGACTTCCATGTGCGTAGCCAGGCCGCCCACGCATTGGGGCGAATCGGCGCCGCCAGCAAGACAGCCACTCCCGCGCTGATCGCGCGCATCACCGACGAGCACGCCAGCGTCCGCCGACAAGTCATCGAAGCGCTCAGCGCGATCGATCCGCAGAACGAGCAAGTGGCCAAAAAGATTGCCGAGGCGCTCAGCGCCGCGGACCCGCAGGTGGCCTTGGCCGCGGTCAAGTCGCTGGCCGCGCATGGCGAAAAGTCGCTGCCCACGGCGATCGACGTGCTGAAAAAATCGGAGCCCAAATCGAAGGCCCGCTACTGGGCCTGCGTGCTCCTGCAAGAGTTTGGCCCCAAAGCCAAGGCCGCGGTCGAGCCCCTGGGCGAAGCGCTCCAGGACGAGGACCCGACCATCCGCATGCAAGCGGCCCTGGCCCTGGCGCAAATCGGGCCGGATGCCGAGCCGACGGTTCCCGCGTTGAGCAAGGCGCTGCGGGATAAGCTCGAGGCCGTCCAGTACGCGGCGGCCTATGCCCTAGGAATGATCGGCTCTCAGGAGGCGCTGCCGGCGCTGAAGAAGGCCGCCACCAGCCAGGACGCCCTGGTCAAATTGCTGGCGACTTGGGCCATTGCCAAATCCGATCCGGACAACAAGGTTGCCACCGCCAAGGCGGTCGATGTGATTGTCGCCGCAATGGAAGACAAGCGCCCCGAAGTGCGCCAGGCCGCCGCCCGAGCACTGTGGGACCTCAAGCCCCCCCAGGACAAAATCGGCCCGGCGCTTTCAGAGGCCTTGAACGACGACGATCCCGAAATCGTCAGTCACGTGATCGATAGCCTGGCCTCGCTCGGCGACAAGATCGCCCCGCGGGTCAACGCGGCCTTACAGGATCCAAAACGGCGCGGCAAGGCGCTGGCCATTGTCCAGCGCATGGGTCCCGAGGCCAAGGACTGCGTGCCCGAGCTCGTGACATTGCTCGCTCAGTCCGACGAAGACCTGAAGGTCGACGTCCTCACGGCGCTCTCGTCGGTCGGACCCGGCGCGGCCGATGCCGTGCCGGACATCAGCAAGTCGCTCTCCGACGATTCGGAGCGTGTGGTCAGCGCCGCGTGTATTGCGCTGGGCCGGATCGGCCTGGCGTCCGAGACGGCGGTTCCGACGATCGACAAACTGCTCAAGAGCAAGTCGGCGTATGTTCAGGCGGCCAGCGCGTGGTCGTCTGCGCAGATCCAGAAGGATCCCGCGGCGGTCGCCAAAAAGATCCTGCCGCTGGCGATCAAGCTACTCAAGTCGCCCGAGGAACTGGTGCGGCTCGAGGCGGCCGAGGCCTTGGGCACGCTCGGACCGGCAGCCAAGGGGGCCATCGGAGCTTTGAAGCAGGCCGCGGGTGACCTGAGCCCGGCGGTCAGCCGCTCGGCCACGACCGCCCTGGAACGCATCGAGAAGAAAGCCGTCAAGTAGGCCCGGCAGCCTCTTGAAAGCTTGCCCTGGTTCCGGGCGCATGTCTGTTTTCTGCGACCGATTTTTCGTTGTCGTCTTTCTTTTTCACCGCGCCGCCAGCCCGCGCTGATGTTGCCCACACCATTGCCGATCTGGATGCCGGCCCCAAGATTGAGCCGCGAAAAGGCCGCGAGGCGCGTTTTGAAATCGAACGCGACAGCTAGCAGCGTGTGATTGGAGTTGAAGAAAGCATCGCCCGCTCGGGAAAAGGTGTCGGGAACCGCCGACCCCTTATCCCCTCCGCATCTTTGCGTTCGCCGCGTCTCCCCGTGAATCCATCCCCCAAACTCCGGTCCTCCTGCCAGGGTAGCTCAAGCCGTGCGCCTCACGCTACCCTGGGTTGCCCCTCAAGCGGCCTCGCGTTAGGCTGCGGGCACCTTCCCGTGAGTCGGCTGTTCGCAGGAGTTCATTCGCCCATGATCGACGATTGCTACCAACTCGCCCTGGCGGCGATCCGCCATCATCTGGACGAAGCCGGCGCCGAGCACACACTGGACGACGGCGAGATCATTGTCCACGGGCATCGGCTGGGATTGTCGATCACGTTCGAGGGCTTCGTCGTCGAAGGAGACAAAACCATCGCGCCGTTGGACATTCAGATCCATCTGGACGGCGATTCGGGGGACCGCTTTCGGATGGGCACCCTGGGCGTCGGCGACGACCAGGAGACTGCCATGCGGGCCGCGGTGGCCGAGTGGCACCTGCTGGCCGCAGCGCCGGTCTTGGCGGCTCTGGGCGCCGGCGTCGAACCGCGCAAAACGCGCCTGCCGCAGCAACTTGCGGACTGGGATTTTTTTCCCGGCCGGGTCGGCATCCGGGGCAAAATGCCAGCCGAGCTGGCCCCCTCGGCCCCCTTCTACCGCCAGTTGCTGCACGTGTTGCGAGGCGTCGTCAGCGGTTGGGAAAAGCCGGCCCGGCCCACGCTGCGCTCGATCTGCCTGCTGGCTTCCGGCACGGCCGAGGGCCACGAAGTTCAGGCGGCGATCGACGGGCTGCTGGACGAAGGGCTGAGCGGCCAACTTGCCGCCCTGGGCTGGCCCCAGGGGCCCGACGCGTACCTCTACAAGCAGCTTTTCGTGCTGCGAAGCGAATCTGAGCAGTAAGCCGGCCGGAAGAGCGGCCGGCGCTGCGGCGGACTGCTGGACCGACATTGACTGTCCGGCGGCTGCATGTCACTTTAGATGGCCTTGGCCAAGCATGCATTGCGGCGCCCAAGCGAGCGCCTGCGGCAGACCGTGGGGAGGATTTTGCTGATGATTACCTTGGGCTCGTGGATGATCAGCTGTTGTATGCTGGCCCAGCCCGGCGACAATTCGGCGCGGCCCGACGCCCGCTCGCCACGGCTGGTGCCCAAACGCACCGCGCCGGCCGCCCAATACGATCCGCAGCGCGTCGATCCGGTGGATGTCCCGGACGACTCCCGCAGCGGACGCACGACGTATCCGTCCGATTCCGCGGAGCGGACGCTCGAAGAGCTCGATCCGGCGCGGCGCGAGCGGCCCGGCATGGAAAGAGTTGGCGGAGGACCGCGCAAACTGCGGCCGCCGGAATTGCTGGCCGAGGCGATCGCCAGCCCCGCCGACGGACGCATCAAGGGCCGGCCGCTGGCACTGGTCGACGTGCTGACGCGGCCGGCCGATCGCACGGCGCAGCGCGGCGCGGTAGTGGCCTATTGGCGATTGGCGATCGCCCAGGGTCAATATCACTATGCCATTGCCACCCGCGATCGGCTCCGGCGCTGGGCGGAAACCCGGGGTAAGGTTTCCACGCTCGCCGAAAGCCAGTTGGCCTCGGCCGAGGCGTCGGTCGACGATGCCGAGTTCAACGTGCTCAAAGCGGCGGCCGAGTTGTCGGTGCTGATCGGCCTGGAGGACGGCGAACGAGTGCCCTGGGCCATCGATCGGCCGCACGTGGGCGCTTACGACTTGAAATACGATCAGTTGTTCGCCGGCAAGAGCGCCCCGGGCCGCTTGCGGCTCATACACCGCACGCTGCCCATCAGCCGCCGGGCGATCGACATGCACGGCGAGGCGGTCGTTTCGGCGCTCGATGCCTTGGACGCGACCGAAGAGGAATTTCGCCAGGGTACGACCGACTATGCGACGGTCGCAACGTGGCTGGATCGGCTTTCGTCGGCGCGCCGCGCATTCTTGCAGAGCGTGTTGCGCTATAACGAAGACATCGCCGAGTACGCCTTCAGTGTCGCGCCGCCGGAAGCCGACTCCAAGCTGCTGGCGGCCATCCTGATCCGGCAGCCGGCCAAGTCGACTCGCCCTACGACGCCGGAAGAACGCGGCGCCGACAATCCGGCGGCCACCGATTCGTCGGCCCCCCTGCCCTTCGAGGCCACGCCGCGCACGTTTCGCGACGAACAACCGCCTGCCGAGCAGCCTCTGATCGAGGACTCGGGGTTTCGAGTGCCGCCGCGGCCGCGCTACCTGTTTGTTCAACAGTCGATTCCCGGCAATCGCACGGGCCAGGGCCGCGGCCCGGCCGGCTCGCGCGGCGGTGGGACAGCGCACGGCAGTCCATCGCAGGGAGCCGGGCCAGCCCACGGGGCTGGACAGGCTCACGCGGGGGGCCAAGCGGTCGACGCCGGCCCGTCGCACGGCGGTTTGTATCAGGGATTGCTCAATGCCAATGCGGCGGTGCGCGCCGCGAAACTGGCCGAGTTGCTGCATTGGGATCGCGAACTGCCGGCCGACTCGGGCGAAAAAGCCTCGCTGGTTTCCGCGCTGGAGCGAGCCCCCTCGGCCGCCGAGCGGCGAGCGATCATCGGGGCCTATTGGCAAACCAGCGAACGCATCGCCCGCTACCTGGTGCTCTCTGAGCGCAGCCAGACACTCGCCGCCCTGGCCCCCCACGTGCTGGCGCTGCGATCGCAGCCGGGCGGTTCCGGCGCCATGCTGCGCTTGCAGGCCGCGCGCCAGACAGCTCAAGCTGCGCTGCTGGATGCACAGATCGGGTTGTTGGCCTCCGAGTTCGATTTGACGCAGTTGGCCAAGAGCCCCGTCGAACGGCCCTGGCTGCGACCGGCCACTGCACCGCACGGCGGACAATTCGACGTGGCGGCCTATGCGCCGCGCGGCTCCGGCAAGCCACCGGCGATGGGCGCGGCGACGCGGGTGGTGACGCTACACCTGGAGTTGGAGAGTCAGGCACTGGCAGTCGTGTTTGCCGACGAGTATCGAGCCCAGGTGAGCGGCGCCGGCGAACATCAGGCCGCGAGTATCGAACTGGCGCTGGAGGCCGTCGAACGGCAAATGCACGAGACCGATCACTTCCTGCGCGCGCTGACGCAATACAATCTGGCGATCGCCGATCTGGCGCTGGCTTCGTCGCAGGCCGGCGCGCCAGCTCAGCGTTTGGTGGAGATCCTGGTCCCCGAACAAAGGCCCGTTGTGGGCGGCTGAGAAAAGCCGGTCGCGCCGGGCCTGAACTTTGGCTCGGGGCACCGCCTCGCGCTCGAAAAATAGCGCGAGCGGCTAAGGTCAATTGGCCGAACCCCCAATCCCGCGTTTGACCCATCCATCCCATCTGCGCAGGGCGCTGACCTGGGCAACTGCGCCGCATTGTTATAGTATTTTCAACTTCAAGTGCTGCCGGGGCGACACGCCCGCGGCAGGCGCAACCGGCGAGCGAACGTCTCGACATCGACTCAAGCCCAGCGATATGCACGACCAGCCATCGACCTTCTTCGCCCGATTCAGTCCGGGAATCATCCTGCTGGCGGCGGTGGCGTTTCCGATGGTCGTGTACGGCTCGATCGTGGCCATGCAGTCGAATCACAACGATATCAAGGAATGGCTGCCCGAGTCGTTCGCCGAGACCCAGGAGTACAACAAGTTTCAGCGCGAATTCTCGAGCGACACGTACGTTTTGGCCAGTTGGGACGGCTGCACGCTGGACGATCCCCGGCTGAACAAGTTTGCGGCCCGGCTCGAGCCCTCGGCCGAGCACGAGCGGCAGCACCCGGCCTACTTCAGCAAAGTGATGACCGGGCGCAGCCTGCTGGCCCAGTTGACCAGCCCGCCCACGAATTTGCCGTGGAAACCGGCCGTCCAGCGGCTGACCGGTTCGTTCATCGGCCCCGACGGCCAGCAGACCTGCGCGGTGCTGACGGTATCGGCCTACGGAAAAGAGCATTTTCGCCAGATACTGGAAGAGGTCGAACGCGTCGCGGTCGACTGTGGCATTCCGGCCGACAGCTTGCGGATGGCCGGCCCGCCGGTCGACAACGTGGCCATCGATCGGGTCAGCGAGACCATGCGGCAGGAGCTGATGGTCATGGCCGGCCTGCTCGGCCTGGGGCTCTCCTGGTGGTATTTGCGCGACGTGCGATTGACGATCATGGTGTTCATCGGCGGAGCCTATACGCGCCGCTTTGTGCCTGGCGATGCTGGCCTTTTCTGGCGGCGTGATGAACTCGGTGCTGTTCACCATGCCGGCGGTCGTCTACACGGCCGGCCTGTCCGCCGCGATTCACGTGGTGAACTATTATCGATACGCCCGGGCGGAGCATGGCCTGTTCGGCGCGGCCGATCGGGGACTGAAGGCCGCCTGGCTCCCCTGTTTGTTGTCGGCCGGCACGACCTCGCTGGGGCTGATCTCGCTCTACACGAGCGCCATCGTGCCGATCAAGACCTTTGGGCTGTACACTGCCATTGGAGTGATGGCCGCCGTCGGACTGATTTTTTTATACCTGCCCGCGGCACTGCAGCTCTGGCCGCCGCAGCAGACCGACGTCGAAGGAACCGACATCGACATCAGTCCGGCCAACCTGCGGCACCGCCGGCGGATGCGGCGGCTGGGCGTGCTGGTGATCGCCCGCCCGCTGTGGATCTGGGCGGTGTTCATGGTGCTGCTGGTGGTTTGCGGCGCTGGCTTGCCGCGGATGAAAACGACCGTGAACTTGATGAGCCTGTTCAGCCCGCACGCCAAAATCATCGAGTCGTATCGCTGGCTGGAGGAAAAGCTGGGGCGCATGGCGCCGATGGAGGTCGTGCTGCGACTGGACGCGGACCAGTGCAAGTTAACGCTGGTCGAGCGGCTGGAACTGGTCGGCCGGATTCAAACCGCCATCGAGCACATTGGCCCCCAGGTCGGCCGGACGATGTCGGCCGTGACGTTCGTGCCCGAGCTGGAGCCCAAGAAGCGCGGCGGCTTCGGCGGAGTGCTGCTGCGGGGCAGCACCTGGCGTCGGGCTTTGAACGAGCGCTTGAGAGAGCACCAGGCGGAATTGATCTCCGGCGATTACGTCACCGAAACCGAACAGCCGCACCAGCAGCTGTGGCGGATCAGCATCCGCGTTGCCGCGCTGGCCGACGTCGATTACGGCGAGTTTATCCAGGAACTCAAAATCGCATGTCGATCCGATCATCGACGCCGAGCGGCGCGAGGGGGTCCAGGGCATCGACACCGTGACCTATACCGGCCTGGTACCGGTCGTCTACAAGGCCGAACGCGAACTGCTCAACGGCCTGATCGAAAGTTTCTTCTGGTCTTTCGTGATGATGGCCGCGATGATGAGCGTCGTGTTCCGCGACATTCGGGCCGGGCTGTACACGATGCTGCCCAACGTCTGGCCGATTGCGGTCGTGTTCGGGCTGATGAGTTGGATCGGCATTGCCGTGGACATCGGCACCATGATGACCGCCAGCGTGGCGATGGGCGTGTGCGTCGACGACACGGTGCATTTTGCCAATTGGTTTCGCCGCGCCACGCGGCTGGGCCTGGCACGTCCGCAGGCGGTGGTGCTGGCCTACGAGAACGCGGCCGGTGCGATTTACCAGAGCACGGTCATCGTGGCGTTGGGACTGGCGATATTCGCGTTCAGCCAGTTCATGCCAACACGCAGGTTTGGCTACCTGATGAGCATCCTGCTGTTCTTCGGCCTCGTGGCCGATCTGGTGCTTTCGCCGGCCATGCTGGCCGGTCCGATCGGCAAGTATTTTACGCGCAACTGTCAGCCGCCCGAGGGCCAGCCGCAGGAGCTTGAGTCGGCCCGTGGCGAGCACGCCCGACAGGGCCGCGTGTAGCAAATTGGGCCGCGTTTAGCAAAATTCGCAGTGTTTAGAAAAATTCGCAGTGGCCGGCTATTTTCTCACGCCATGCCGAACAGCGCGTCGAGACAGATTTGCGACCAGGTCTCCAGACGCGAGGCCGTTTGGCGGATGGCCTCGATCGGTCGGAAACCGGCTTCCAAAATGTCGGTCTCGCGCGGCGACACGCTGGGACGCTCGACGTCGAAAATATGCACCACGCCCAGGTGGACCCGGCCGACTTCGGTCTGGTCGTCGTTGATCAGCCCGACGCAATGGTCGGCATAGGGCGTATCGATCTCGACCTCTTCGGCCAGTTCGCGGCGCATGCCCTCGCCATAGGCGGCGGTGCCGTCGCGCTCGTCATCGATCGAGATGTGGCCGCCGATGCCGATGCTGCACTTGCTGTGCAGCCGCTGCTCCCCCTGCCCTTTGCCGCGCGTGTATTGAAAGAGCTGCACGCCGCCGGCTGACCGATGGCGAAAAATCACGTACGGAATGAGTTGCTTGTAGCTGGGATCCTGCTCCACCTCGTGCCGGGCTCGATAGCTGGTATTGGCCGGCAGCAGCAACTGGCCCAGGTAGCGGTCGACCTCGGCCGAAAAGCCCTGAAAATGGCCCAAGCGGTGAAACAAATCGGTGGGCACCACCAGCACTCGTTCCGTGTTCACGACGCTCGACATCGCAGCTTCCCTCCGTTGAAA
The DNA here is from genome assembly GCA_963793635.1 of uncultured Planctomycetaceae bacterium. GTDB lineage: Bacteria > Planctomycetota > Planctomycetia > Pirellulales > PALSA-1355 > CAWCAX01. The sequence continues at coordinate 4,477 of CAWCAX010000002.1, read as the reverse complement.
TTCAAGCCTGAAACCTCCTGCGGACCGCAAGCTCGCCGGGCGTGCTAGCTCAGGGTAGTATAGGGCCGGACGGCGAAAGGAGGAAGGCGGAAGGATGAAGGATGAAAAACGAAGAGTCGGAACTTCGTTCCTCTTTTTTCATCCTTCATCCTTCCGCTCGGCTGAGCTCGCCGCAAGCCGCCTTGGGTGCAGCCTGCGGTCTGTTTTTTACGCGGGGGTTCGGCAACGCATGCGGGACAGCTGGCGGGGTCTTTGCCGCCAGAATTTTGCCAGCGGCCGAGTATCGCTCAGGTGGTCCGCCACGAGCTGCAACAAGGGTTCTGCTCCCTGGTCCCAGAACTTTTCCGTGCCTTTTACGCGACGGTTCACCTGTTTGATTGTCGATTCCACGTGGCTGCTCGTGATCGGCAGCCCGAGTCGTCGGTATTCGTGATAGCGCATCCGCGAGCGTTGATTCCGAAGATAGCCCAGCACCTTGACTACGATCTGGCGCGGCGATGTCTCCGGATCGCCTTTGGTTGGTGGACCTAGCTCGGCGGAACGAATCGCCACCGCTTGGATCAGCTCACTCGTCTGGCCGCTCCATAGCCATTCGGCCCAGCGGCAGTAATCTTCCCAACCGGCGGTCGGCGGCCTGCCCGCCATCGCCGCTTGGTAGACATAGCACACGGCATGCGTGAAGTCGAGGATCGGCGTGTAATGCGAGAAGTGTTGGCGGTGCACACTCCAGTTGCTCGCGGCACCGTCGGCCAAGAACGCCTTGCGGCGTGCCGAGTGGAAGCCACGCGCGTGCGCGGCCGTGGCCAGTTGTGGGCCGAACGCTTCCAAGCCTTGCCGGGTTGCGATTACACTGCGCACAAGCAACTGGGGACGCTCGGGCCGGTCGTCGGGTGCGTCGGGGCAGGTTCGCCCGCGACCGTCTCGCTCGAAAAGCTCTTGATTTCTCGGGCTAAATCGCTCATCCGCCGCGGGTCGACGAACGTCTTTGGCAACCTCGGGCATGGATCGGCAGTGTGCTCTGCGCTCGTCATGCTCGACAGGCAGCCCACGAGCGACTCGCGCCAGTAGCTCGACGAGTCGTCGTCACTCGATGCGCCGCGCTCGCGAATCTGAATCCGTCCGCCGTCCATTTCCACACACGCCACTTGGGGAACTTGGCCCGTAGGACTGTTGCCTCGCTGAGGCAATGGCATGTCTCGATAACATTCGGCCTCAGCGGCCGCAGCAGCGACGCGCTCTTGCCCGACACGCTTCGTCCAACGCTGCACCCGCTCGCGAGAGATGATCGTCTCGGCCAGGGCATCCAGGTCTTTGGTCGCCTGAACCAACGACGCAGATTGAGCGCCGGCGTAGACCACCTTCTTGAGCATGCCCGGCGTGAAGGGACAATCCGGCTCAACACCAATCGCTGTGGTCCGAGGGAAAAAAAGCCTTGCGACAACCCGGGCAGTAATACTCCGGTTCGGCAAGGCGGATGGGACCGCGGCGTGAAATCAGGTCTCGCTGACGACTCCCTCGATAACGTCCGAGTTGACCGCATGCAGGGCACGTCGCCTCGTCGGAAACCGGACGGTCTTGAGACCGTTGCTGCACCAGTGCGGCGGTCAGGGCATCTCCGATTTCGATGGCTCGATTCTCGATAGCATCCAGCCAGCAATCGCCATCTTCCTCGTTCACCTCACCCATTTCTTCAACCAGTTGACGTGCCATCTCCTCGATCCGCTCCCGAATCTCTCGACTAGTTGCCATCCTTGGCTCCTTGCCTTGCCTACCTTCACGCCGTCGGCTCGGCCGACGCCCAAAAAACGCACCCCCGTTGTACGCCACGACTGCCCAGGCGCAAAGAGCAGGCTGCACCCAGCCGCCCTTTGCCTTTCAACCTGGCCTTGACCCTGAATCCGCGATGCCCTACCGTTCCCACCGCTCGCCGTCTCGATCGGCGTGCGATGCCAAGCGAATCCTGGCCTTGGGCCGGGCGAAAGGGAGCAGAAGATGAAGTGGGCCCTGCTGATTCTGGGTGCGGTTGGTGCGAGCGCCTCGGCGGGCTGCTGTTGGCGTCAGCCGCAGCCTTACGGCGCTTATCCGGCCCCGGCCGCGAGCTACGCTCCCGCCTATGCGGCGCCTGCTTACGGTGCGCCTCCCTGTCAGCCGATCCAGCAACCAGCGGCTTGCATGCCGATGCAAACCGCTCCGGCCTGCACCTGCTACTAAAATGACCCTGCGGCGGATAGCGTAGGCTACGGGGTGCCTCTCCGTGTGCCACCAGACGTGGATCATGGCACTCCAGCCCGTTTTTCGCTCGTGCAGACGTGCCGCAGGCCGCGGTTCACTGCGACGTCTCTACCGGACTGTACGAGGCGACTCTGATCGTCGCATTGCAGCGCCAAACGAGAAGAACTTGGCGATCCGCAGTCGCGTCCTACAGTTGCCCGACGTGCCAGCTTGCGAAATGCTCTAACAACAAACGTGCGGTTTTGTAATCTTTGCCACCGGTCGTTGCAGCGCAAGACGGACATCCATCAAGCCGTCAAAATTGATCGCGACATTTGCGTTCGGCACCAATGTGGCGGCGCAACGTGGTGGTTGGCCGTTTTGAGCCCGGTTTGATGTGACCGACGAGGCAAGTGCCGCCGGGGGTCCGCACCCGGGAGCGTCCCAAGAAACGGTCGTATTTTGACACGCCTCGGAAAACGTGTGAGTTCATGGGACGCTGGGCCGGCTGGAGGGCACCGCTTTACCGCCTACTTTGTGCCAGAAGCGGCACGCTCGGGCGTCTTCGGTTTCTCTGTCCAACTCCGTGGGGCCGGATAGAGTTCGTCAGGGAAGACGCTCACGGCAACCGGGATGGAGACGCCCTTCGCATTGAAGTACAAGGTCGTTAAGAAGTACTTCTTCGTGCGCGATGTCACTTTGTCGTAGGATGTGCCGCGGGCGATACGCCGTGCTGTTCGTCGTGTGTGTACGGCTCGCCGAAGTAGGGGAACTCGCCCCGCGTGCGCTGGCGGTCGGGAGCGACGCCGTCACTCAGCGGCTGGTTGGCCGCGAGAGTCAGCATCACGTCCATGACGTCATCTCCCAGGGCGCGACCGTTGAACCCGGCATAATCGAAGGAGGCAAATGTGCCGATTTTGTAGGGCAGCGTCGCCGGACAGAGAAGACCGGCGATACGTTTCCCGTGCTCAGAAGGGTTTCCCGACGTGTTCGCGTACGTTGTCATATTCCGCACAAACGCCGCGATGGGTTCCGAAAATTGAGCCATATCGTCACAAGGCAAGGAACGGTTGAAGGCTTCCTTGAGATCTTTGCTGTTATCGCTGAGAAAGAGGTGCGTGATCATCGGCAACCCCCAGCGTGACACCTGGACCTCCGGCGCATGACCGACCAGTGAAGCCGTCGCCCAGGCTCGGACCGTGCCTTCCCCAAGCAGGCGATTGGGGACTTCCAGCACGATCGCCGAAACGTTCCGATTGGCGAAGAAATTCTTTCGATTAGCGAAGGCCTGGGGGTTAAACTTTTGCTCTTTGTAGAACGATGTCATGAAGTCATGAACCCCCGCCTGATCGACGGCGAACAGGTCCGGAGCCAGTCCGGCGTAGGCCCGTATCCCCGATCGGCCGACGACTTCGCCGGTTTCGCCTTCGACAAGCAACTCGCCGCCGAGGCCGTGAAGGGCATCCTCGCCGCTTGCCATGCGAACCTGGCAGTCCTGGACGTGGCGATGCTCGGTTCCGTCGGCATGGCATGGGTCGCCGAACCTGAACTTGAACGTAAGCTCCTCCCGCGCGTCGCCGTTCAGATCGAAGCGGAAAGCGTACAGGCCCTCATCTCGAAATGTATCCGGAGCGGACAAGCCCGCATCGGCGTTCACCGTCATGGCCATAACGGTCGTGCCAGCGGCCCCATCGAACAAATAAAAATCGTTCACGCAGATGCGCGGGTCTTCTCTGGCGGTTGGCGTATCAAAGTGATGTGACATGGAACACTCTTTCTGTTGGACAGGGACCAGTCGCCCTGCGTTGTTAATGCACGAAAACGGAAAGGGCTCCGAGGTTATTCGTGAACAATGGGGGTTCCCCACGGTGCGCCCGTTGTGCCTCCATCGACGATCAGCTCGATGGCGTTGATGTAGGAAGAGTCATCTGAGGCAAGGAAAAGTACGGCTTTGGCAAGTTCTTCCGGCTCACCCCAGCGGCCCAGTGGAATCCTGGACGAGATGGCTTCGGCCAGCTTGGCGGACTCATCTGCAGACATAGAAGCGCGTGGCCCGCGATTCCAAATGGGAGTTTTCGTCGCGCCTGGCGCCACGACGTTCACACGAATGTTGCGCGGTGCAAGATCGGCGGCGATGGAACGCGCCATGGAGACAACGCCGCCCTTCGTGGCCGCATATGCGGCCACACCGGCTTGGCCCAGATGGTTGTGTACCGATCCGTTAAAGATGATGCTGCCGTTCTCGTTCAGCAAAGGGGCAGCCGAA
>CAWCAX010000001.1:0-281139 GCA_963793635.1 uncultured Planctomycetaceae bacterium | reverse complement strand
AAAATCGCCTCGTCGGTCGAGCCGGTAGGGGTCCCGCCGGAGATGCCGGCATTGACGAAGACGATGTCCAGCTTGCCGAAATCCTTGGCAAGATCCGCCAAGAGCCGCTGCCGATCGTCCGCCACAGTAACGTCGGCGCGATAGCCGCACACGTTGGGTCCCAGTTCGGCGACTGCTTCATCCAGCGTCTTCTGGTCCCGGCCGGTAATCGCGACTTCAGCGCCTTCTGCAACGAAAAGGCGGGCAGTGGCCAGGCCGATGCCGCTGTTTCCGCCGGTGATGAGAGCCTTCTTGCCTGTGAGTTTCATGATTTCTCCCTGATGACCGGCCATTACTTATGATCAGACTGCCAATTTCGCCGTCTACGGCCGCAGCGATCTGAACCCGGCGCGAACTTCCTCTGAAAAAAGTTGCGGCTGCTCCCAGGCGGCAAAGTGTCCGCCCTTTGGCAAGCGGTTGTAATGGATCAACTTGGGATATGCCTTCTCTGTCCAACTCCGCGGCGCTGGATAGAGTTCGTCAGGAAAGACGCTCACGGCAACCGGGATGGAGACGCCCTTGGCATTGAAATACCCTTTGCCCCAATATTCCCAATAGAGGCGGGCGCCGGAAAGTGCCGTGTTGGTCAACCAGGTGATCGTGATATTGTCGAGGATGTCGTCGCGCGTGAGGCCGGCGGATTCTCCGGCAAAGACGCGCGAGATTAAGTCGTAGCTGCGCGCGTCGTGGTCGAGGTAATAAGCCGCCAGACCGACGGGCGAATCCGCGATTCCATATAATGTTTGCGGTCGCAGACCCATCTGGAACCCGTAAGCGATTCCCTTCTGATAAACGAACTGCAGCCGGTCGTAAGCGAGTTTCTCATCGGCTGAGAGACCCGAAGGCGCGGGCGCGCCGGAAAAGGCCGCCCCATCAATGTCGGCCGGGAAGATGCCGGGCATGTTCGTGTGTATGCCGAGCAACTCCGGGGCGGCCTGCAAGCCCATGATATCGACGACGATCGCGCCCCAGTCGCCGCCCTGTGCTACGAATTTCGTGTATCCGAGGCGCTTCATCAGCACTACCCAGGCACGGGCAATGTGGGCAGGATCCCAGCCGGGACTGGTCGGCTTGCCTGAAAACCCGTAGCCCGGGATCGACGGGATCACGACGTCAAATGCGTCCTCCACCTTTCCGCCGTGGGCCGTTGGATTTGTGAGTGGGCCGATGATTTTCAGCTGCTCGATGATGGAGCCGGGCCACCCGTGGGTGACGATGAGCGGCAATGCATTCTCATGTTTCGAGCGAACGTGAATGAAATGAATGTCCAGCCCGTCGATTTCAGTGATGAAATTCGGCAGGGCGTTCAGCCTGGCTTCGACCTTGCGCCAGTCGTAAACTGTTGCCCAGTAGCGGGCCAGTGCCTGCGTCGTCGCGAGCTGCACGCCTTGCGTTTGATCCGTGACCGTTTCCCGGTCAGGCCACCTTGTCGCGTTGATGCGCCGGCGCAATTCGGCGAGTTCCTCTTCCGGAGCCTTCACATGAAACGGACGAATCGCATTCTCGTCAGCACCGTGCATAACTACCTTCTCCGGCTAGATCAATCGCCAGGGAATGTTCTTCCCTAAGATACGAGCGCAATTCAGCCGAAATCAAGCGAGAATGGCGGCCTTACAAAGAATTAATTGACTGGGCTTTGGCTGGCTGCAAAGCCCAGCGCGGACCCCTCGACAACCAAACCGGTAAGAAAGCCGCCGATCTTACGCTCTGCCGTCACGGAGGCGCCGACCGCCGGCAATAATTTAACGCGAGATCCCGGCTAGATGCAGGTGGATTCCGGATTTGCTACCGCAAGCGGAACAGATGGCAGGGTCTCCCTGGATGCCTGGCTGTGCCTCTATCGTCGGAAGTCTTTGGTGGAACGGGTCGGCCTGCGAATGATCCGCTCTTCGGAGGGCGGGCTGGTTCCGGACATCGCCAACTACGGTTGCGGCGGTCGAGTGCTCGCTTCTGTCCGCTCCACTCCGGTCCGCGGCCACCGGCGCTCCCAATTTAATCGCCACGGGACACCGCGTGCAGGGTCTCTCAGAAGAGAAATCGGCGACGAAGCTTTTCTTTCTCCGACTTATCGTTCGCTACCTGGCACTTGTCCCAGCAGGCCCCGTGGTCAACCGAAGCCTCGGGCACTAACGGCTGTAAACCCATCTCACCAATCCAGGTGCCGAGAACTCGTCGACGGCGGGGTAACTGACTCCCCGTTCGGGCCTCACACCTCGACCAGCATCCGCATCGGCTCTTCGATGACTTCCTTGATCCGCTTCAGGAAGGTCACGGCGCCCTGGCCGTCGACGATGCGGTGGTCGTAGGTCAAGGCGACGTACATCATCGGCCGGATCACGACCTGCCCTTCGCGGGCTACCGGCCGGTCCTGGATCGTGTGCAGGCCCAGGATGCCGCTCTGCGGCGGATTGACGATCGGCGTCGACAGCAGCGAGCCGTAAACGCCGCCGTTGGAGATCGTGAACGTGCCGCCCTGCAGCTCTTCCAATTGCAGGCTGTTCTCGCGGGCCCGATGGGCCAAGTCGGCGATCGCCACTTCGATCTCGGCAAAGCTCATCCGATCGGCGTCGCGCAGCACCGGCACGACCAGCCCTTTGCCGCCGCCGACGGCGATGCCGATGTCGAAATAGTTGTGATAGACGATGTCGTTGCCGCGGATCTCGGCGTTGACTTGCGGCACCAGCTTCAGGGCGTCGATGCTGGCCTTGACGAAGAACGACATGAAGCCCAGCTTGACGCCGTACTTTTCCTGGAACACGTCCTTGTGCTCGCTGCGCAGGGCCATCACGGCCGACATGTCGATCTCGTTGAACGTCGTCAGCAGGGCCGCGGTGTGCTGGGCTTCGACCAGCCGCTGGGCAATCCGGCGGCGGATCGGGCTCATCGGCACGGCTTCTTCCTCGCGATCGCCCCGCGACGTGCCGGAGATCGGCACGGAAATGGCGTCCGGCTTGGTCTTCTTGGCCGTCGGGCCGGGCACCGTCGATCGGCCGCGGCCAACTCCGGGCTGACGACCAGTCCGCGCTCGTCGCCGGCGGCCGATGCTGGCTGCCGGCCGGCTTGGCGGCGCCGTCCGCCGTCGGTCGGGCTGCGTGCCGAGGCGTGCCTGCGGCAGCGGCAGGCGGCGCTGCGGCGCGGGCCTTCGGCCGGCCGGGCCTGATCGGCCGCCGGCGGAGCGACCGGCAGGCCTTCGGCCTGCCGCTTGGCCGGCGTGCGGATCATGTCGGCCGCTTGAGCCTGGGCGGCCGCGGCGGCATCGCGGGTCATGCCGCGTCGACGGCCGACTTCTTCCATGTAGCCGATCACTTCGCCCACGGCGGCCGTGTCGCCGTTGTGTTTGAGCACTTTGGCGATCCGGCCGCTGACCGGCGCCGGCAATTCGACCGTCGCCTTGTCGGTTTCGATCTCGACCAGGTTCTCGTCCTTCTCGGCGTGTCCCCTTCGGGCTTGCAGCCATTCGCCGATCTGGACTTCGGTGATCGATTCGCCCACGGCGGGCACTTTCAGTTCAATAGCCATAGAGTAGCCTGCGCTTACTCTCCTCGGGACGCGGAAGCGGCGGTCGTCGCGCAATGCGAGCCAAGTGGCACCGCCAGCGGGCGTAGCGGTTCATGCTTGTGCAGCTCGATCCGCTTAGATGCAGCCAAACGCCTGCATCAGCAGCTCTTTTTGCTCCATCTTGTGGCTGCTGGACGAACCGGTCGCCGGACTCGAACTCGCCCGGCGGTAAATGCCGGCAAACGGCAGTCGATCGAAAAGCTCGTACCGAAAGCGAGCCAGCAGGAACCGCCAGGCGCCCATGTTTTCCGGCTCTTCCTGCACCCAGTAGACCGGCGTGCCGTCTTTATAGGGCGCCAAGGCGGCGGTCAGCTCGGCCATCGGCAGCGGATAGAGCTGTTCCATGCGGACGATCGCCACGTCCTGGCGGCCCAGATCTTGCGCGCTCTTTTTCCAGCTCGTAGTAGATCTTGCCGCCGCACAGCAGCACGCCTTCGACGTTCGGCCGCTGCGGATCCGATGTCGGGAATCACCCGCTGGAACCGGCCGCTGTGCAAATCTTCGAGCGTCGAAACCGCCCGCGGGTGCCGCAGCAGGCTCTTGGGCGTCATCACCACCAGCGGCTTGCGCCAGGGGCGAACGACCTGCCGCCGCAGGCAGTGGAAGTATTGGGCCGGCGTGCGTCGGGCACGACGACCTGAATATTGTGGTCGGCCGTCATCGTCAGGAACCGCTCCAGCCGGGCCGACGAGTGCTCCGGGCCCATCCCCTCGAAGCCGTGCGGCAGCAGCAGCACCAGTCCGCTCAGCCGCCGCCACTTGGTTTCGGCGCTGGCAGATGAACTGTCGATGATCACCTGCGCCACGTTGACGAAGTCGCCGAACTGGGCTTCCCACATCACCAGCCCGTCGGGGCAGTCCAGGCTATAGCCGTAGTCGAAGCCCAGCACGCGCGATTCCGACAAGCGGGCTGTTGTAGATGTCGACCGGCGCTTGCTCGGCGGCCAGGTGCTGCAGCGGTTCGTAGCGATGGCCGTTCTCGTAGTCGTGCAGCACGGCGTGCCGATGGCTGAACGTGCCGCGGGTCGAATCCTGGCCCGCTGAGCCGAACGCGATGTCCTTCGACGGCCAGCGATGGCAAAGGCCAGCGCTTCGCCGGCGGCCCAATCGAGCGGCCGCTTGCCGTGGGCCATTTCCCGCCGGCCGTCGAGCATCTTTTCGATCTTGGGATGCGGATGAAAGTCGGCCGGCACGCGGGCATCGGCCTCGAGCAGCTGCGACGAGCTCGATCGCGATCGACGCCGGTGTCGACGTCGGGCACCTGGTTTTCGCGTCCGCCGATGATAGCCCCGCCAGATGCCGGCATGACCGTCGCTGCGAAAGACGTAATCGTTGCTCTTGGCCACCGACAGCTCGTGTTCCAGCTCGCTGGTTTCCTCGGCCGACGATCTGGTCGGCCTCCTGCTTGGTCACTTCGCCCAGTTCCAGCAGGTGGGCCAGATAGCCCTCGCGGACGCTTTTGCGCTGTTCGATCGCGCGGTACAGCAGCGGCTGGGTGAACGCCGGCTCGTCGCTTTCGTTGTGGCCGCGGCGGCGGTAGCAATACATGTCGATGACCACGTCGCGCTTGAACTCGTGGCGGAAATCCATGGCCAAGCGGACCACCTGGGCCACGGCTTCCGGGTCTTCGCCGTTGACGTGGAAGATCGGGATCTGCAGCATCTTGGCCACGTCGGTGGCATAGATGCTCGAGCGGCCTTCGGACGGCGAGGTGATGAAGCCGATCTGGTTGTTGATCACGATGTGGATCGTGCCGCCGACGGAATAGCCCTCCAGCTGGCTCAGGTTGAAGGTCTCCTGCACGACGCCTTCGCCGGCCATGGCCGCATCGCCGTGGATCAGCAGGCCCAGGCACTGTTCGCGCTTGGCGTCTGCCGACGCGATCCTGCTTGGCCCGCACGCGCCCCAGCACCACGGGATTGACGAATTCCAAGTGGCTGGGATTGAAGCACAGCGACAGGTGGACCTTCTGGCCGGATTGGGTCGTCCAATCGGAGCTGTAGCCCAGGTGATATTTGACGTCGCCGCGGCCCAGGTGCAGCTTGGGATCGATGTCGGCGAATTCGCGGAAGATTTCCTGCGGGCTCTTGCCCATGATGTTGGCCAGCACGTTCAACCGGCCGCGATGGGCCATGCCCAGCACGATTTCGCGGATGCCCTGCTCGCCCGCCTTTTCGATCGTCAGGTCCAACAGCGGGATCAAGCTCTCGGCCCCTTCGAGCGAAAAGCTCTTGGTGCCCAGGAATCGCTTCTGGATGAATTCCTCGAAAATCGTGGCGTTGGTCAACCGCTTGAGAATGCGCAGTTGCTCGGCGCGGGTCAGCGTCAGCCGGTTTTCGCTGCCTTCCATCCGGTCTTGCAGCCACTGCCGGACGCTCAGATCGTCCATGTGCATGAACTGCACGCCGATCGAGCGGCAATAGGTGTTGCGCAGCCGCTCGAGAATCCGCCGCAAGGTCAGCACGTCGGGACCGCGCATGGTGTCGGTCGAGAACGGGCGATCCAGGTCGGCCTCGGTGAAGCCGTAATACTCGGGATCCAACTCCGGCTGGCGGCGGCCGCGGAATGCCCAACGGATCGATGTTGGCCATCATGTGGCCGCGCACGCGATAAGCCCGAATCAACTGGTCGACCCGGTCCTGCAACAGGGCCATTTCCAGATCGCGGGTTGCGCCGCCGCCGTTCAGCGACGGCTTGGAGGCGGATTGAACAGGCTCGGCGGGCGGAACGACGGGCCGGAGCGAGGGGCCGTCGGCGCGCGAGCCATTGGTGAGCTGCTGAAAGTAGCGCCGCCAATCGGACGAGACACTGGACGGATTGGCCAGGTAGTCGGCGTACAGCGCTTCGATGAAACCCAGGCTCAGGCTATTGGGCAGCGACTCGGTGTCCTTCTTTTCGGTTTGCTTTTTGGCAAGATTCAACATCGCAGATCACGGCGGTCGGGGTGAGAGGCGGGCGGGTTGGGAACCAGACATGCGGGGCCAGGGAAGCAAACTCCCCCGGACTGGCACACTATCAAAATCGTCCTACGGGCAGGTCGCCACACGACTATTTAGCCGCATGACGCGGAAGCGGAAAAACCGGCAAAATCGGTCGACTTTGCCATCACGGTCCCCAGGTAATGAGACTACCGAATGAGGACCGATTCGCCAAATGCAAATTTTCAGGGTCCGCCCGCAATGCCGATGCCGATCGTGCAGGTTATTCGGCAAATGCCCAGTTATTCCGTAGATTGCACGGCTATTGCCCCAGGGCCTTGGCCGGCGACCCGCTTCCGGCCGTTTCCAGCGGATTCCCCCGCTGCCGGCTGTCGCCGACGGCCGGCTCGATTGCCGGCGGCACTTGCTCCTGCGCCGCGGCGAACCGCCGCTGGCGCAGCGCGCTCGAACTCGACAGCCGTCTGCGGATCGCTGAACACCCGCACCAGATCCTGCCCCAATTGTTCACACAAGACTTCGTATTCGGCCCGCACCTGGTCCGCAGTCTTTCCCGCGGCCTGGGCGGTCACCGGCAAGCGCTGGCGCCAAACCAAGGAGCCACTCAATCGCCGGCGGACGAAGTCGACGAGTTCCAGCGCCGTGGCGGACATGACGCCGATCGCCACCGAGATCGAGTCCTCGCGCGACTCGGCCCGATGCCAGTAACCGCCCGGAATGTAAAGCCAGTCCCCCGCCGCAAGCGAGCATTTTACCAGCGGCATGATCTCGCGCTGGAAACCCATATCGTCGGGCATGGCTTCCAACACCGGCCAGGGATTGACGGTGTTCTTGCGGAGCGAATACTCCTTGCAGCCGGCGGTTTGCAGGATGAACACGTCCTCCGCGTCGTAGTGCCAGCCGAACCCGAACTGGCTCGCCGGGGTGCAATAGACATGCACGTCCAGGGGCGAGAGCAAGTCGTGCCTGAATCCGGCGGCAAATCGCGCGATGGCCGGATCGCGCTGCTCCGCGTGACGCAGGACGATCGTGCAACCCTCGGCATGCAGGGCCCGGGCCTCGGCATAGGAAAGCACCTGCGGCACCGACCGTCGCGAGCCGCTCTTGACCACGAGCGTGTCGGCGTCCGGCTGGGCCAGAATCCGCTCGACCGTGTCCCAATTGCCGAGATCCAAAAACTGCTGGCACCCGCCACCCAGCGCAAAGGGCAGCTTGAGATAATACTGCTCGATAAACGCGGCGCTGGACATGCTGCCCAGCAGTTCTGCGAGCGACATAGGAGGTGCGTCACTGCCGCTTCAGGCGAAACGCCAAAACGGCCACAAGGCCGGCCGGCTCGGTCGCTTAAGAAACCTGCGGCGCATCCTAAAAGCCGTCTGGCGGAGTGTCAAGCAGCTGTGGAAAGCGGCGCGAACACAGGTCGGGCACCGCCCGAAGGCCAGCTTCAGCGCTGCCCCTGCTGTCGGTCCCGGGCTGAACCCTGGGAACAAGCACGCCGTGGATCCTGACGGCTCCAGCCGGCGCTGTCGCTGGAAAACGACTCGGGATGCTTGCCGAGCACCCGGCCGATGTCGTCGCGGAGCAAACGCGGATTGCCCGCCGGAAAACCCTGCTCGAACAACGTGGCGGCGATCTCGGCCGTGGTCAGCGGTCCACCCGTTTCGTCGAACACCAAATCCACGGCCCCAAACAGCATCACCTCGCCGACATGACCCTCGTTGGCCACGATTTGGGCAGCCGAATTCCTGCGGGCAGTCGCCATGGGTCATCCTCCCCAGATGCAATGTTGACAATTCAAGGACAGCAGTTCCGAAAATGCACGGCCCGAAGAAGAAAAAACATTGGCCGCCTGCGCGAAAACATTGCCCGCCTGCGCGCACGAAAAAAGCCTTCGCTGGCCGCAATTCCGCCCGCAAAGGCTCTCATAGCCTCACACAACATTCTCTCCATACCGGAATTATCCCCATTTGCGATCGGAAGGCAAATATCTGCTGGGCCATGCTCTGGCCCGCGGGGGCTCTGCCGGGGCATTCATTAAGCCCGTCGGGTGCCGTATGATGGAGCGATACGCCCAATCGCTTGAATAAGATCAGAACCGATCCGCGTACCTGGCACGGAGAAGGGGACAGTCTCCGGCGGTACTTGGGGTAGGCTCTCCGTGTGCCAACGTGGCTCGTCAGTTTATTTCGAGGTTCCCTTGAACGTCACGTTTTGCTGTCCCCGTTGCGATCGGTCGGCCCGACTGAATGTCGAGCCGGGCGACACCCAACTCGTCTGCCCCCATTGCTCGCAGCCAATCGGCTTTCCGGCGGGCGCTTTCGAAGGGGAAACGCTGACCCGGTGCCTGGTTTGTCCGAGCAGGGATTTATTTATCCGCAAGGATTTTCCTCAGCGACTGGGAGTCGGTCTGGTCGCCGCGGGCATTGTCGGCAGCTCGATTGCCTGGGGCTTTGGCCTGCCGCTATGGACGTTTGCCATATTGGTCGGCACGGCGCTGGCCGACGTCGCGCTGTATCTCATCGTGCCCGACGCGTTGATGTGCTATCGCTGCAATGCCCAATATCGTTCGGTCCCGGGGCAAGAGCGGCACGGCGCCTTCAGTCTGGAAACGCACGAGCGGCATCGCCAACAACTTGCGCGGACGGCCGGCAGTCAGCACTAACTCATGGATCAAGAACGCCAGCGGATCAAAGACGACCTGCGAGGGCTGATCAAAGGGGACGTGCATTGCGACGACGTCTTCACGCAGCTCTACGCCAGCGACGCCAGCATTTTCCAGATCCGTCCGCTGGCGGTGGTGCGGCCGCGTTCGCTGGCCGACGTGGTGGCGGTGGTGCGCTACGCCGGCGAAAACAAACTGCCGATCCATCCCCGCGGCGCCGGCACCGGCCTGGCCGGCGAGTCGCTGGGACGCGGACTGGTGGTCGATTTTTCTCGCTACATGCGGCGGATCCAGGATACGGGCGGCGACAGTGTCCGCGTTCAACCCGGCGTCGTGCATGCCCGGCTGAACGAGCATCTGAAGCCGCAAGGCCGGCAATTCGGCCCCGATCCGGCGATGTCGTCGGTGACCACGATGGGCAGCGTGCTGGCCATCGATGCCGGCGGCAGCCATTGGCTGAAATACGGCTCGGCCCGGCGGCACGTGCAGCAGCCTGCAACTCGTGCTGGCCGACGGCCAGGTGATCGAAGTCGGCCGCGAGCCGCTCTCGGGCGACCATTTCGATGCGCAGTCGCGCCGCGGCCGGCTGGTGACGCAACTGGCCGAATTGATTCTGCGCGAGACAGCCGACGATCGATCGCCATCAGCCGCAGAGCCTGGTCAATCGCTCCGGCTACCAATTGACCGACGTGCTGGCCGACGGTCATCTGGATTTGGCCAAGCTGGTCGTCGGCTCCGAAGGAACGCTGGCCCTGATCACCGAAGCGGTCGTGGCCACGCAGCCCTTGCCGAAACATCGCGGCGTGGCGCTGCTGATGTTCGATCGCCTGGAGAGCGCGGCCAAGGCGGTGCAGGAAATCGTGCCGCTGGGCCCGAGCGCCTGCGACCTGATGGATCGCCGGCACTTGAGCCTGGCCCGCGAGAGCATCGTGCATTTCGACCTGTTGATCCCGGCCGACGACCGAAGCCGTGCTGCTGGTCGAGTTCGAAGGCGACACGCATGTTCGAGGTCCGCGATCGGCTGCTGCAGATGATCGATCGGGTGCGGCGCAAGAAGCGGCTGGCGTTCCACGCCCTGCAGACCCAAGACCGCGGCGGAGATGGAACTGTACTGGCAGCTGGCGCAAAAAGTCGGTGCCGACGCTGTATCGCATGAAGGGCTCGACGCGGCCGATGCCGTTCATCGAAGACCTGGCCGTGCCGCCGCGAGACGCTGCCCGACTTCCTGGTGCGGATGCAGAACGTGCTCAAACAGCACGAGGTGACCGCTTCGCTGTTTGCCCATGCCGGCCACGGCCAGATTCACATTCGGCCGTTCCTCGATCTGAGCGATCCGGCCGACGTGGCCAAGATGGCTCCGCTGGCCGCCGATACTGTATAGCGAAGTGCTCGACGTGGGCGGCACGATCAGCGGCGAGCATGCCGACGGCCTGAGCCGCACGGCTTTCATTCGCCAGCAATACGGCCCGCTGGCCGACGTGTTCGTCGAAGTCAAACGGATCTTCGATCCCGCAGAACACGTTCAACCCGGGCAAGGTGGTGCAAGGCGATCCGCTGTGCGCTGACCAGCAATTTGCGGCCGCTGACTGCCGTCGTCCGCGCCGCCGGCCGAGAATCCGGCCGCCGAACCGAATCGGCTGCCGGCCGCGTCATTCGCCGATCCACCTGCAACTCCGCTGGACCTTGCCCGAGGTGGTGCCGCACGGCCCGCGATTGCAACGGCTGCGGCGCCTGCCGCACGCAACTCAAAGACGGAGCGGATGTGCCCGATCTTTCGCCTGGCGCCGGCCGAGGAGAGTTCGCCGCGGGCCAAGGCCAATCTGATGCGGGCGATCCTGACCGGCCAGCTCGATCCGGCCACGCTGACCAAGGACGAATTCAAGGGCGTGGCCGATCTGTGCGTCAACTGCCAGATGTGCCGGCTGGAATGTCCGGCCAGCGTCGACATTCCGCGATTGATGATCGAAGGCAAAGGGGCCTTCGTGCCAGTCAACGGTCTGTCGACCTCGGACTGGGCCATGTCGCGCATCGATTGGCTCTGCGCCTGGGGCAGCTTGCTCTGGCCGCTGGCCAATTGGGCCCTGGCCAATCGCCCGGCGCGTTGGCTGATGGAAAAGACGATCGGGCTGGCGCAGGGGCGCAAGCTGCCGCGGTTTGCGCCGCGGAGTTTCATGCGCCTGGCCGCTCGGCGCCGGCTGACGCGATCGACGCGCCGCAGCGGCCGCAAGGTGCTGTACTTCGTCGACACCTACGCCAACTACCACGACCCGCAATTGGGCGAAGCCCTGGTCGCGGTGATGGAGCACAACGGCGTCGCCGTGTACGTGCATCCGGGGCAAGGCTCGTCGGGCATGCCGATGATCTCGCTCGGCGCTCTGGGCCGTTCCAAGCGTCTGGCCGCGCGCAACGTGGCGCTGCTGGCCGAAGCGGTCCGCCAGGGATATCACGATCGTGGCCACCGAACCTTCGGCCGCGCTGGCGCTGGTGCGCGAGTATCCGGCGCTGCTCGACGACGACGACGCCGCGGCTGGTGGCCGAAAACACCAGCGAGGCCTGCACGTATCTCTGGAAGCTGCACCAGGCCGGCAACTTGCAGTTCGACTTGCAGCCGGTCAACGCCACGATCGGCTATCACATGCCCTGCCACTTGAAAGCCCTGCAGTCGGCTCGCCCGGCGAGAACCTGCTGCGGCTGATTCCCGGCCTGGTCGTGCGGCGGTTCGAGAGCGGCTGCTCGGGCATGGCGGGCACGTTTGGGCTGAAGCGCGAGAACTATCGGGCCAGCCTGCGCGCCGGCTGGCGATTTGATCGGCCGCGTGCGCGATCCGGCGTTGCAGGCCGGCAGCACCGAGTGCAGCACCTGCAAACTGCAAATGGAGCAGGGCACGCACAAAGCCGACGATTCATCCGCTGAAGCTGCTGGCCCTGGCCTACGGGCTGATGCCCGAGGCGGCCGATCTGCTCTCGGCGCGCAACCAGGAGCTGGTCGTCACGTGAAGCCCCACAGTGCGCTAGTTCGCCCTGGCGCGATCGTTTGTATGCAGCCTCGCATTTATCTCGATAACGCCGCGACGAGTTGGCCGAAGCCGGAGTCGGTCTATGCTGCGGTCGACGACTATCAGCGCCAGCTCGGCGCCGCCGCCGGCCGCAGCCCTTATGCCGAGGCCGCCGAAGTGACCCGCAGGGTCGCCGCGGTGCGCGCTGCCTGCGCCGATTGCTCGGCGTGCGAACGCCGAATCAGTTGGTGTTTACCTACAGCGGCACCGACGCGATCAACCTGGCGATCCACGGCCTGTTGCGACCCGGCAGACCGCGTCGTGACCAGTGCCGCCGAGCACAACTCGGTGCTGCGGCCGCTGGCCGATTTGGAAGCGCCGCGGCCTGATCGAGGTGGTTCGTGTGCCTTGCGACGTAGCCGGAGTGGTCACGCCCGACGCGCTGCGCCGCGCGCTCGGTTCGCCCACCCGGCTCGTGGCACTCACGCACGCGTCGAACGTGACCGGCGTCGTCCAGCCGATCGGCGAATTGACGCGGATTGCCCGGGCCGCCGGCGCGCTGATGCTGGTCGATGCCGCCCAAACCGCCGGACACTTGCCGATCGACGTGGAGGATTTGGACCTCGATCTGCTGGCCGCTTCGGGACACAAAGGTCTGCTGGGCCCGCTGGGCACTGGTTTGCTCTACATTCGCGCCGGACTTGAAACGCAACTGGCCTCCGTGCGACAGGGCGGCACCGGCAGTCGCAGCGACGAAGATCGGCAGCCGGATTCGCTGCCCGACAAGTACGAGTCCGGCAATCTGAACGTGCCGGGCATTCTCGGCCTGGGCGCCGGGGTCGAATACTTGCTCGGCATAGGCCTGGAAGCGATCGAGCGGCAAATGCGCGAACGAACCGAACAACTGGTCTCGGGTCTGGGCCAGATTCGCGGCGTGCGCCTGTTGGGCCCGGTCGGCCGGCCGGCGCCCGTGGGACTGGTCAGTCTGACGATCGAGGGCTATGATCCCCAGGAGGTCGCCGCCGCGCTCGACGCGGCCCACCGCGTTCAGGTCCGTCCGGGGCTGCACTGTGCGCCGCACATGCACCGGCTGCTCGGCACGCTGGATCGCGGCGGCACGGTGCGGCTCAGCCTGGGTCCGCTTACCACGAGCGACGAGATCGACGCGGGCACTCGCGGCAATCCGGGACTTGGCGGCCGCGGTTTGATGGGTCCGCCGGTGGGCGGTAGGAGTGGCCCGCTTGTTTGAGGAGATAGGTAATGGCTGACAAACCTTGGTGGCACGAAGGGTTGCGATTCGAGTGCAGCCAATGCGGCGATTGTTGCACCGGGAGCCCCGGGCTATGTTTGGGTCAATCGCGAGGAAATCACCGCGCTGGCCGCCAAGCTGGATCTGGAGGTGTCCGAGTTCGAACAGCGCTACGTGCGCTCGGTGGGCATCCGCAAGACCCTGGTCGAATTCGAAAACGGCGACTGCGTGTTTTTCGACGGCCAAACGCGCAAATGCACGGTCTACGACGCTCGGCCGCGGCAGTGCCGCACGTGGCCGTTCTGGGAATCCAATCTGCGTAGCCCCGAAACCTGGAAGCGCACGTGCGAAGTCTGTCCGGGCAGCGGCCAGGGAGCCGTGGTGCCGACCGAGCAGATCCTGCATCAGCTTTCCGTGATCCGCGTTTGATCTTGGGCTGCCCGGACGGCAATCGCCTGCCTGCTGTCGCGCGGGCTGAAAGCGGGGCCCGATGCAGGCATTGTGGCGCAAGCTCCGCCGTCTTTGGCAGCTGCGGCAATATTCTCCGCTTGGTTCAAGTTTGCCGGTTATGCCGTCGATACCTAAGGGCAAGCCCCGAGAGCGCTGGCGACGCGACTAGAGTCTGGAAGCGTCGGCACTACGGTGCGGCTGGCGACTCTTAATATGCTTTGGCGTCTTGGTTTAGGACGCGCGGTGGATACAGCGAAGGGTTGCATAGGCTGTAAGTTCTTTGAAAATTTGAGTTTGGATCAAATTGGCCTCTCCCGCGGTGGGTGCGGTTTTGACGGCGGACAGCCCTCAATACGACGCAAACCTACAGCCCGGAGATGCCATTTGAGCTTGACTGTAGTTCTTATGCCATCTACACTTGGAGCATGACTGGGCTGGCCGCTGGCGTGGTTTTTCCGGCGCTTTGCGGCACCGCCTTTCTCACAGGAGAACAGCGTCGTGACCAAGAAAGAGATCGTCAAAACCATTTCCGACGAGATTGGGCTGACTCAGCTCAAAACCAAGGAGATCGTCCAGAAGACTTTCGACGCCATTGTCGAGACGCTGGTCGAAGAACGCCGCATCGAGCTGCGAAACTTCGGCGTCTTCGAGGTCAAGAAACGTGCAGCTCGCAAAGCACGCAACCCGCGGACCGGGGCCAAAGTCTATGTCCCCGAAAAATTCGTCGTGACTTTCAAGCCGGGCAAGGAAATGGAAGAGCGCGTTCGTGAGTTGGAGCGGCAAGCGGCCGCTGCGGCGGCCCGGGCGGCCTCGGGTGCGGATGGGCAAGCTGGCGGTGGCACCACGCACGAAAGTCACGGCAGCGCTTCGGCTTACAGCACACAAAACAACAGCGGATAACTTGCGGTCGACTCGTCGGGGCAGTTTGAGCCTTGCGGCGACCCATGGACCGCAAAAATGAGATTGCTCTCGGCGCAAGTTGCTCAAGTCATTATCCTTCGAGACGCTTTTCGGCGCTAAAGCGACGTTCTCGTTAAGGACCGCCCGGTTGAACGGGCCCAAACTCTTCAAGATATCAAGTCAATTCGCGGTCATATTTTAGGTCTCGCTAGGGACCACACCGACACCCGTGCGTCAACGGAAGACGCGCGGCTGCCGGGTTGCACAGCGGTGCAAGATCACGTTTCACGGAGGAGTCGTGTGATGCGCAGGCTAATTCTGGCTGCGACCTTGGCACTTTGGATCGGGGCCGGCACGGGCTGCATCGTGCCGCTCTATTCGCCCGATCCGGCGCTACGGACTCAGGAGTTGATCTTCACGTCCGAAAACTTGCGCATGATCGTCGAGGAATGGCAGCGCATCTGGTTCCTCGATCAGCCGAGTCACTTGACCCCTTATCGAACCCATGGCGGCTTGATCTAACCTCAATCCTCCCTTGAAAGCTCGGTCCCAGCGCGGCACCGCAGGCCACGCTCGAAAAACGCGTCGAACCCAACCGATCGACCCGATGCTGGTAGTCGACCAGCCGACCGGGCGATACATTGGGCGCTGGTGCGACTCGCCGCATTCACGGTCGAGCGCGCGGCGCAATCGTTCGCTCACGCGTAAAGGCTTGCACGCCCTTGGCAACCATCGATCTTGCGGTTCTTCTGGGCCGGCTCGCGCTGCCTAATCCGATCATGGTCGCCTCGGGCACCTTTGGATACGCCCGCGAGATGGCCGGCCTGGTCGATCTGACGCGCTTGGGAGCCATCGTTCCCAAGACCATCACCGCCCAGCCCCGGGCCGGCAACGCGCCCTGGCGGACCGTGGAAACACCCGCCGGCATGCTCAATTCGATCGGCTTGGACAACGACGGCATCGCGGCCTTCATCGAGCACCACCTGCCCTACCTGGCCACGCTCGGCGTGCCGATCGTGGTGAGCATTGCCGGACACGACTACGAAGAATTTGTTGCCATGGCCCAGCGCCTGGACGACGCCGACGGATTGGCCGCCATCGAGCTGAATCTCTCCTGCCCGAATGTTTCCGGCGGAGTCGATTTTGGCATCGATGCCCCGATGTGCCGCCGCGTGGTGGCCGGTGCCCGGGCGGCTTGCCGCTGGCCGATCCTGGCCAAGCTCACGCCCAACGTGGCCAACATCGCGACGATTGCCCAGGCCGCCGCCGACGGCGGCGCCGACGCGATCTCGGTCATCAACACCTGCCTGGGAATGGCGGTCGACTGGCGACGCCGGCGGCCGCTGTTGGGTAATGTGATGGGGGGGCTGAGCGGACCGGCGATCAAACCGATCGCCCTGCGGGCCGTGTATCAGGTCGCCCGCGCGGTGCAGATTCCGGTGGTCGGCATTGGCGGCATCGCCACGATCGACGATGTGATGGAATTTGCCGTCGCGGGAGCAAGCGCCGTACAAATCGGCACCGCCAACTTCTATAATCCTACGGCCACGATGACCATCCTCGACCAATTGCCGGCGGCGCTGGCGGAACTGGGAGCCGGCCGCTTTGCGGATGTGGTCGGCACGCTCAGCGTTTAAAATTCGTTCGCGGTTTCATGCTCAGCGATTTGCAGTTCATCTTTTTCCTTTTTGCCCCTGCCTTATGCGCGTTCTTTCCGGCATCCAGCCCACCGGCCGCTTTCATTGGGGCAACTATTTTGGCGCCATCCGCCAATACATCGATCTGCAGGGAGAGCAAGCTGCCTATTACTTCATCGCCAACTTGCACGCCCTGACCACCGTGCGCGACCCCCAGCGGCTGGCCGAGTTGACGCTCGATGCGGCGATCGATCTGTTGGCCCTGGGGCTCGATCCCAGCCGGGCCGTGCTGTTCGTGCAGTCCGACGTGCCCGAGGTTTCGGAACTCTGCTGGCTGTTGATGACCGGCACGCCGATGGGCCTGCTGGAGCGCTGCCACGCCTACAAAGACAAGAAGGACAAGGGACTCGCGGCCGACGCCGGCCTGTTCACCTATCCGGTGCTGATGGCGGCCGACATTCTGGCTTACGACTCCGACACCGTGCCGGTCGGCGACGACCAGGTGCAGCACATCGAGGTCTGCCGCGACCTGGCAGGCAGCTTCAACCATCACTTCGGCCAGACCTTCGTCCTGCCCAAGGCCAAGCTGCTCGACACGTCGGCCAAGGTGCCGGGCCTGGACGGCGAAAAGATGTCGAAGAGCTACAACAACACGCTCGAGCTGTTCGAAGATCCCAAGGCGCAGCGAAAGAAGATCATGCGGATCGTCACCGACTCGCGGCCCATGGAACAGCCCAAAGAGCCCGAGGCGGACCACTTGTTCCAGCTTTATTCGCTGGTGGCCACGCCGACGGAGCGCGAGCAAATGGCGGCCCTCTATCGCCGCGGCGGATTCGGCTATGGCGAAGTCAAGAAGGCCCTGGCCGACGCGGCCGAGCGGTTCTTTGCCGAACCCCGGGCACGCCGGGCCGAACTGGCGGCCCAGCCCGAGCGGATTCGAGAAATCCTGGCCGACGGCGCCGCCCGGGCCCGACGCAAGGCCGCCACGGTGCTGGATCGCGCCAAGCGCAGCTTGCGGGCTGGTGCGGTTCGGCTAGCATTGAGGCAGTGGCCTGCACTTTGCAAACCGAGCGCATTCAAGCGCCCGCCGAGTGCGGGCATAGCCTTAGAATCAAGTGCATTCGATGAGCTCGCCCGAACCGCATGTCGCCTCGCTCTCGGGCCTGCAAAGCTTTGTTGCCTGGCTCGGTGGAAGTCTGCTGGCAAGCGCGGTCACGGCTTGGCTGGCCTTTCAGATCCGGCTCACCGGCCATGCCCCCGAAGTGCTATTCCCGATCGGCGTGGGCCTGGCGCTGGGCCTGGCCCTGGTGGCCGTGCTGCGCAAAAGCCAGTGGCCCGGCCGGCGGTGGGCAATGCTGGCGGCGGTTCTCTGGGGAACGTTGGCCGTGCTGGGGCAGGAATATCTGGCCCATCGCGAGCATCGCGGCAATTATCAGGATGTGCAAAGCCGGCCTGGTGTGCCGGCTTTTGCGCGTCTGGCGGCGGCCGAGATGCCCCCGCCCGGCTTGTTGGCGGATCTGGCCGTCGACATTCAGCGCCGCGGGCACTGGCAATGGAGCTTGGACGCGCTGGCGGTCATCGTCTCGGCCACAATGGTGACTGCCTGGAAGTTGAGAGTCATCTCCGCTGAAAACGACCATCCGGCCAGGGATCGTCCGGCTGCCGCGCCCGTGGGCGGCCCAACCACCACGCCCGAGGTTTCATGATCAACATCGTTGGCATCGGCACCGACATTGTCGAGTGCCTGCGGATTGCGCAGATGATCGAACGGCACGCCGAGCAGTTCATCAGCCGCGTGTATACCGAGCACGAGATCCAGTATTGCCAAAGTCGCAAGCTGTCGACGCCCCATTTTGCCGGCCGCTGGGCGGCGAAAGAGGCGGTGCTCAAAGCGATGGGCACCGGCTGGCGGCGGGGCATCAGTTGGCGCGACGTCGAGGTGCGCAACGAACCGGGGGGCCGGCCCGTGGTCTTGCTCCGCGGCGGCGCGCACGACGTGGTGGAAAAAATGGGGATCGTTCAGATCCTGGTCAGCATTTCGCACTGCCGCAGCCACGCCACGGCCTACGCGGTGGCCATCGGCAGCGAGCGGCAGGCCGAAAGGGAGTAGCAGCCGCGCGGAGTGCGGACGCTCTGGTGACGCGTGGGCTGACCAGCCGCAACCAATTTTCAAGTCATGAAGGCCAGGCCAACTCAGACCAAACTCAAACACCCACTTTTTTGCCGGCCAAACTCGGGGGGCCGCTTCTTTACCGTCAGACGCGTTTCTTGTTACGGCTGCTGGGTGCCGTGGCCACCAACAAAGCCAAACTGTGGGTGTCTGGATTTGCTCATTATTGATCGCAACGGGTTCCAGTTCGGTGAAGGGACAGGTTACTAACCATGAGGCACCAGCTTCTCAATGAGCTTGACAATTTGATTGCGTCGCTGGAGCAGCCGCTGTCGACGGAAGAGTTGGCGAACGGCTGGACGCCGCAGAGCCAAGCCGCGATCCTGTTGCTGCTAAAAAACGTCCGTGAGAGCGTACGTCAAGACGGCACCTTACCAGAATTGAGCATCGGGCGCAGGATTGGACCACTGGGGCGTAGAGGGTGGCCCGCTTTTTGAAGAGGCGTGCGCCGTTTCCAATCACTTACGTGAGTTCCGTGGCGGCTGACGGCGCGTCGGCATCATCACGCTTCCATACATCGGGCAGGAACTGCACCAATTCGCTCGCTGGTGTCTGGCCGATCTTCGCCTGTCCCTACCGAAAACTCAATCCGTGAAGCTGGACAAGGTTGCGGAGAACAAGAATCGAGCGCGTGAGGCAAAGATCGTCAAGTGAGAAGTGGCGTGGATCGATGAAAAACAGTGTTTTTCGGTCGTCGGCGCACGGTATCTCTGTTCCACGGTGTGAGGGCGGAGAGAGCGAGGGGCGCTTCAAGCCGCGCGGGTGTAGCGGTGGTGCAAGCCGCCGGGAAAAAAGAAAAAAGAGAAAAAAGGGGGTCAGAACTATTTAATAAATAGTTCTGACCCCCTTTTTTGTCCCAAATTTTAGCAAAGTGAAGAACCTAAAGGCTTCGCCTGAAGGCGAGGGTTTTATACCCATCGCAAGGACAATAAATAGTTCTGACCCCCTTTTTTCCGCTCTTTGTTCCTCCCGGTCGAGCGAATCACTTCGCCGGCAACAGGTATCGAAACCAATGCATCCCGATGGGCGGCGCTGAGCGCCTGGATGACCGGGCAGAGCCGCCACTCGCGATTTGCCAGATCGAACGCCCACACCTGGTCGCCGGCCCGAACGGTTTGGATCGGCTTGAGCCCCTCATCCGCTTGGGCCGGACGAACACCTGCCCGATAACGCCGCCGGGCTATTCGCCGATGTCTTCGTTCCAGAGGCCTGGCTGCGACCGAATGAACTCCTCCATGAGGCGAACGCATTGGGGGTCGTCGACAACTTCGAGTTGCACGCCCCTTGACCGGACATAATCCTCCGGGCCGCGGAAGGTGCGGTTCTCTCCGATGACAACTCGGGGGATGCGGTAAAGCAGTGCCGTGCCCGAACACATGTCGCAGGGGGAGAGTGTTGAGTACAGGGTCGCCCTGGCATAGTCACGCGCCTTCAGCCTGCCTGCGTTTTCGATGGCGTCCATCTCGGCGTGCAGGATGGCACTGCCGCGCTGGACCCGACGATTGTGCCCACGCCCCACGATTTGACCATCGATGACCAGCACCGAGCCAATCGGAATTCCGCCCTCGGCGAGTCCCTGTTTGGCTTCGTCGATCGCGGCACGCAGGAATGGATCGCCGGACGCGGTGGTCATGAGTTAAACCTGTGAGTTCGAGGTCGGTTAGCAGTCGGCTCCAAGGCGGCGAGAGCTCACTTCAGCGCCGCGTGAATCGCATCCCAAAATGTCAGCCGCGACTGGAGCGCGGCGGCGGCCGATTCGGCGGCGGCTTGCCATTTGGACTCATCCGTCCCACAGAGCGTGGCCACCAGCCGCGTGGCCATCGGCCCGTGCTCCTCGCCGTCGAGCTGGACATGCCGCAGGAGATAGAACCTAAAATCCTCCAGGTTGCCGTCGGCGGTTGCGCTCAACTCGTCGACAATCCGTTGAAACACGTGCGGCAACAAATCTTCGCGCCCGAAGGTGAACGCCGCGGCGATCCGGCACAGTTGGCCGCCGGCGATCGTGTCGAACGTGTGACTCACAAAACGTCGGACGGGCTGCGGCACGTTGGCCGCTTGCAGAGCCGCCGGGAGACGCTGGCCGGCCTTGAGTTCGACCAGAAAGCGATCAATCCGCGACGTGTCGGCGCCAAACCGGGCCATCGACCGGCGGTACAGCTCAAAATGGCTGCCGTAGCCGCCGCGGCCGTCGGAATCGGTTTCCTCGGCCAGGACGATCTCGTTAATCAGCCGGCTGCCGGCGGGGCATGGGCCGGGCATCCAGGGAATCGAAGTGCCGCACAGCCCGCCTTGTAAGGCCTTGAGCAGCGACATGAAATCCCACACGGCAAACACGTGATACTGCATGAACACGCGGAGCGCTGCCGGTCCGCGGATATCGTGATACAGCGGATGCGCCAGCAGCGACTGGCGCAACGGGGCGATGGTCGATCGGAGCTGTTCGAGATTCAACGCACGCCCTCCGTGGATCGGAAACCGCTACGACGTGATGCCCTTGGTCAGCGCCATGAAGGCCGTTTCCAGGTTCAACTCGTCCTCTTTGAACAACGTCAGCTGGTAACCGTTGGAAACCAGCAGCGTCGCCAGGTCGCTATATTCGCTGACTTCCGGTGCGCAGCGTGACCAGCAGCACGTCGCTGCGATCGTCGATCGTCTCGACGCTGGGGTGCGTTTCCAGCAGCCGGGCCGCGGTCGCATTGCCCTTGCCGTCGACGGCGGCCACCTTGATGTTGAGAATCGTGCGGCGCTGCATCCGAACCTGTTTGATCACCTCAGCCACGTCGGCGTTGACCAGCAGCTCGCCCTGTTCGATGATCCCGATCTTGTTGCAGATGTCGGCCAGCTCGGGCAGGATGTGGCTGGAGACCATGATCGTCTTGCCCATGTCGCGCAGCTCTTTGAGCAGGCCGCGGATTTCGATCCGGGCGCGGGGATCGAGCCCGCTGGCCGGCTCGTCCAGCAGCAGCACCTGCGGGTCGTGCAGCAGCACGCGGGCCAGGCCCAGCCGCTGGGTCATGCCGCGCGACAGGCTGGTGACGAAGGCGTCGCGTTTGTAGCCCAGGTCGACCAGGTCGAGCACCTCGTTGCAGATCTTGCTGCCGCGCCGGCCCCTTGATGCGATAGGCGGCGGCGAAGAACTCCAGATACTCGATGACCTTCATGTCGTCGTAGACGCCGAAGAAGTCGGGCATGTAGCCGATCATGCGGCGGATGTCGCGCGGCTGGGTGTAGATCGAGTAGCCGCAGACGTAGGCCTCGCCCCAGGTCGGGTTGAGCAGCGTGGCCAGAATCCGCATCGTCGTCGTCTTGCCGGCGCCGTTGGGACCGATGAAGCCGAAGACGTCTCCCTTCTTCAGGTCCAGTTCGAGCGACTTGATGGCGAACAGCTCGCCGTATTTCTTCGTCAGATCGTGGGTTTCAATCACGCGTCGTTCACCTGAAAAATGCAGATGGGGGAAAGAACTGGCCTGGCAGCCTCTGGTTTGGCAAAGAAGAACGCCCGCGGAGGAATTTACTCGCGGTTCTCCCTGCGCGACAGGAAGCACGAAACGATAATAGGTGCAGTGCTGACCGCTCTGGGCCTGAAGCGGCAGCCTGGTCGCGCAGCAGCGTGGCCGCGGGCGCGGCGCCCGGCCCAGCAGCACCGCTTGCCCCAGCCGCACGTGGTTGCTCAGGTCGACAAAGCCCTGTTGCCGGTGCGCGAGGCCCGTATATCCCTCGCCGCCGGCCAGATCGTAGAACAAGAGCATCTCCATGATCTGGTCGACGTTGGTCGAGCTGCGATCGTAACGGGAGCGGGCGGTTTTTTCGTCGATCACGGTGATGTGCCGCAGAAAGGTCTCGGCGGTTTGGGCTTCCAGTTGCTTGTCGACCACGATGGTGCCCGGCCGCAAGTGCCGAATCGGATAGGCCCAGCGATCATAGATCATCACCGCGTCATCAGCTCCAGGCTGGCGGCCGCTTCGAGCGTGCCCGACAGCAGACGATCGCCGCGATCGATCAACTGCGACGCCAGGGGCGAGGCGGCCTCCGCCGACCAGCGGCCAACCAGCGACCTGGTCGACCAGATCGAGATCGGCAAACCGCTCGATGGCATCCAGTTGCGGCGAAAACTGGTAGGGCCGCGGTGAACGGCGACGTGCCGCCCGCGCCGCCGGCCCCTCCCAGGCCGCCGGGCAAGCCGCTCCACGAAAGCAGCACCTCGGGTTTGTCGGTTGCGGCGATCGCCCCGGGCCGCGGCTGGAGCGACAGATCGTAGGTCTCGATCTGCGGGCTGTAGATCGTCGACCAAGTGGTGCCGCGCACGAGCCGCGAGTCGACGTCCAGGTCGACCAGGTCCACCTGATTGAGCCGCAACTCGCTCCCTTTGAGCCAATGGGCCAAGCCATACGCGCCGGCGCTGAACGCAAGCACGACCAGCGGAAACGTGACCCAGGTAAGCTCCATCCGCCGCACGACCTTTTTCAGAAAGAAATAGTCGCCCGGGCCGATACACAGGATGTAGAGCACCACCAGCGCCGCGACGGCCCAAAACGGCACGAACTGCACGCCCGTAAACTGATCGAGCGCGCTGTGCAGTTGGCCGGCCAGGTCGGAGTAGCCGAGCCGCGTCACCTGCCCGACCACGTCGCCACCGACCTCTTTGATCGCCACCTTCGGCTGGGCCAGCAACTTGCCGATCAACTGCTGCCGGGCGGTCCAGGTGCTCAGCGGCGGCCGGTCGAGATCCAGGGCCACAAAGATCACTTCGCCGAATCCGAACGGGCGCGCGAATCACCAGCGGCAAGTCCGCCGGGCGGTTTCCCTCGTAAGCCTCGATCCGTCCGCGCACGTCGGTCAGCTTCGGCACGTCGAGTCGAAAGCGCGCCGGCCGCCGTCGCCTGCTGGTCGAGCCGATCCGAGGCCTCCGCGTAGGCCTCGATGCCGCTGGTGCTGCGCAGCGGGATCATCTCTTCGAACCGGCCGGGGGCAAACCGCGCGAGCGGGGCCTCCGCGGCCAGAATCTCGCCCGCCTGACTGCCGACACTTAGCAAAATCTGTCCGCCCAGGCGCACCCATTGCTCGAGCGCCTCGAGCCGGGCTCCACTGAGCGAACGGTAGACGTCCGGCTGAGTGGTCGAAAGTATCAACAGGTCGACCCCTTCGTACCCGTACCAGTGAG
The DNA here is from genome assembly GCA_963793635.1 of uncultured Planctomycetaceae bacterium. Classification (GTDB taxonomy): domain Bacteria; phylum Planctomycetota; class Planctomycetia; order Pirellulales; family PALSA-1355; genus CAWCAX01. The sequence goes on along the minus strand of CAWCAX010000001.1, from coordinate 257,383 downwards.
TCGGCAACTGGCTCACGCCGCTCAGCCGGGCCACTTCGATCCGTCTCTCGCCGTCATCGGTTTGGCCGGCCTTCTCGTGCAGCGGAATCGGCGGGCCGAGCATCACGATCAGTTCTTGCCCCGGGCTCATGGCGGCCGATAGCGCGTCGGTCCCCGGCTCGAATGTCCGCTCGGCCACGCGTCTGTCCGTCGCGCAGTCAAACCGACGCGCAGCTCAGCCGTCGGCCTGGCCGAATTTGACGAACAACATCTGCGAAGCGGGCTGGCCCGCCGCCAGCGCCAGCGGGTGGTCACGGCCGCTGATCACGCGGCTGGGGCTGCCGTCGCCGTCGGGCACGGTCAGTTCGAGCTGGCCGGTGGCCGGCTTGTGCGCCTGCCTTGCACCATGACTTCGACGGGCGTCCAGCAGCCGAGCTTGTAGTGGCCGGCGAAACCGGCCCGCACGCCGCTGATTTCCGGCTCTGGGGCCTGGGCGCGGCGCAGCCTCGACCGCCACGCCCGGCCCGCGAGCAGACCGATAGCAGGATGGCCACATCCAGACCGTGCAGGCGGCAGCCGCCCGCGATCGTTCGAACTGTCCGCCTGAGGTGGTTCATGGCTTCTCCGCGTCGGCACACGAGCAGACCAAGTGGCCGCAGCCGGGGCAGCCCGATCCGTACTTGCGCGAATCGACTCGCTCAGATCGACGCCGGCCACGTTGGCGATCGTGCACAGCCAGGCCAGCACGTCGGCGAATTCGCCCAACCGCTCCTCGTGCGTGCCGCTGCGCAATGCGGCCGCCAGCTCGCCGACTTCCTCCATCAGCCACATGAACGTGCCGTCGATGCCGCGGGCGAGATCCTTTTCGAAGTACATCTTGCGGATCAATTGCTGAAAGTCGGCCAGCGAAATCGGCGGCGAGGCCGCCGTCGGGCGGCGGCTGGCGCGGCGGCAAGGGAGAAGCAGGCGACGTCATGGCCGAAGTCCTTCGAGCAGCAGGTCGGCGCCGGGATACTTGGGATCGAGCTTGAGGAGTTGCTCGAGCGTCTGCCGGGCTTTTTCGGGCTGCTTGGACGTCGAGATAAGCCTGGGCCAGATTGAATTGCAAACCCGGCTCCTGGGGATTCAGCTCGACGGCGACTTCATACTCGTCGGCCGCTTCGGCCGGCCTGGCCAGCGCCGCCAGGCTGTCGGCCAGCCAGCGATGATTCTCGGAGTCCATCACATCGATTTGCAAGACCTCATTGCACCAGCGGACCGTTGCCGCGTGGTCCTTGGCGGCATGCGCCAGCTCGGCCAGTTTTTTACGCACGGTGGCATCGTCGGGATCGATCGCGGCCAGTCGGCGTCAGGATCTCAGCCAGCTTATCCTTCTGGTCCGCCTTGAGATAGACGCGGGCCAGCGACTTGGTCCATTTCATCTCGCCCGGATCCGCCTTGGCCCCCAGTTCGTACAGCCGTGCGGCTTCGGCATAGTGCTCGGCTGGCCAATTCCCAGCCGGCCAAAAGTCCCAGCAGATTTTCCTGCGGCTCGGCCGGATCGAGGGCTGCCGCGGCCAACTGGTGGGCCTGGTCGTTCTCGCCGACGACCATGTGCAGCCGGGCCCGGACGTAAGCTGGCCAACTGCTGCCTCGGCTTTGGCGGCCAGCGCCTTGTCGGCCAGGCGGCGGGCCTCGGGATAGCCCTGGCGATTCAGATGAGCCAGGGCCATTTGGGCCAGCAATTCCGGATTTTGCGGATCCTGGGCCAGCGCCTTATGCAACTCGGGCAGCGTGAACGATTTGGGTTTCTTGCGGGACGTCAAACCGGCCACGATCTTTTCCAGATGCCGACGATAGCCCTGCTCGAAATCGGCCTGCCGCACGTGGAAGGCGCGCTCGAGCGCATCGCGCGTATTCAGATTGTCGGCATAGGCGGCGAGCATCTTGGCCAGGGCGTCGTCGCCGTAGGTCTCGAGCATGTACTCGGCGTAGAGCTCCGCCTGGCAATAGGCCAGCGCCCATTCTTCGCTTGAATGCGCGCGAATGAAGCCGAGATTGATGTCATCGAGATTGAAAATCTTGCCCGTGGGCACCCGATCTATGAGCAGATCGTCCCAGCTTTGCGGCCGCGGATAACCCTCGTTCAGCACCGCCAGGGCTTCGGTGTACCAGTGCGGGATGTTGAAATGGGTCTGCTGCAAGTTGATGACATGCACGAACTCATGCTTGAGCACCCGGGCCCAATTGAATTGCTGCCCTTTTTCGGTCGGCGACTGCATGGCCACCATCTTGCCCGCGCAAGCACCGATCGTGTGGATGTGCGGCAATCCGACCATGCGGGCGCTGAACCAGCCGTGCCCGTCGGTGTTCTTGGCCCGGTTGAAGATCTCGAACAGCGACTTTTGCGGCGGCTCGAAATCGAGCTGCTTGCATAATTGCGGATAAACCTGCTCCAGCCAGCGCGAGGCATAGCGTGCCAGGATCTTGTCGCGCTGGCCGTCGTACCGGACCACAAAGTGGGGTGACGGGAGCGACTCGTAGCCGTCGAGCACTTCCAGCACCTTGAGCGTATTGCTCACGCGGACGTTGAACGGGTCGGCTTCGAACGCGTCGTCCAGGAGTTTTTTGGCTTGATCTTCGCTTCCCAGCCGCATCAGCACCAGCCCCCATTTGCCGCGGGCGGCGCCCAACTGAGGCATCCGCTCGAGGGCCGCTTCGTAATTCTGCGCCGACGCCGGAAACCGCTGCAACCGATCGAGCCCGTCGGCCAGGCTGACGAAAAACTCGCCGGCATGCGCATTGCGCGACGTGACCTCGGCGATCAAGTTGGCCAGCCGGCCCTGCGGAGCGGCTTGCGGGTCGCCGTCGAGGGCCCAGTAGACGGCCGCCAGGCGGCCCAACGTTTGCTCGTTGCGGGGGTTGAGCTGGCGGGCCGATTCCAACGCGGCGAGCGCCTTGTCGAGCTCGATGTTCGCCAAGTGCACGTCGGCTTGCACCAGCTGCGCAGCGAGGCAGCGGGGATTGATTTCCAGGGCCCGATCAATCGCCGTTTGGGCATCGCCCAGTTCGTATTCCTGCACGGCCAAGGCGGCCAGCGCGGCATGCACGTCGGCCGCATTGGAGTTCAGAGCCAGCGCGGCCTTGAGTTCTTTGGCGGCGTCGGCCTGGTTGTACTTTTCCAGAAACAGCAAGCCCGACTCGTACCGGGCCGGCCAATAGGATTTCTCGCGCTCCAGGATGTCCGGATAAAGCTCGTTGACTAGAAAATTGAACTGCTCGCTCAGCCGATTCCAGCGGGCATACTGGGCCGCGGCCAGCCCGACACAGCGCAGGTCGTCGGGATCGGTCGGGTCGTGCGCGTTGTAATAATCTACGATTCCCTGATAGCCCTGGTTGGCCGCTGCCAGGTTCCCCTCGACTCGGGCTAACTCTGCGGCCAGCCACTGCGCCGGCAGCGACTCTTCGTCCAGCTCGCGCGCTTTGGCCAGCGCCAGGGCGGCCTGGTCGTAGTCGCCGCGAGAAAAATAGAGCTGCGCCAGTTCGGCTTGCAAGGCCGCCGACTTGGGCTCGGCCGAAATAGCCTTGAGCAGGCCGGCTGCGGCTTCGTCCAGATTGCCCGTGGCCACCTGGGTGCGAGCCAGGCCGATGCCGGCCGCGACGGGCGAGCTTTCCAGCAGCTTCTCATAAGCCTCGGCGGCCTCGGCATACTTGCCGCCCCACAGCAGGCGATTTGCCGCCGGCAGCGCGTCCGGGGGGGCACCGAGCGCTGCGGCGCAATGGGCCGCGGCGGCAATGGATAAAGGAAGGCAGAAGGATGAAGGATGAAGGATGAAGGACGAGGCGCAGCAGTTTACCACGGCGACCAGGCCCAAGAGGGTGCGGCAAATGGGTTGCGAGAAAATCATGCGGAGGGCGTGACTCTGGCGCTCGCGGTCCCTCTGGACGCGAAGTGCATCACGAGCGACCGCAAGAGTTTACCGTATAGCAAGCGCCGCAGATGTTCAAGCCTTGGAGGGGACAGCGCTGCTGTGTTAGGGCCCGCTTTGGTGGCGGTGAGAAATGGGTCAGTTTTTCTTGCCAGAGCCGATTGAGGCGAGTCCTTTGCCCTGTCGTTGCAGAACTGCTTGCAGGTTCGGGAATAGGGTTTGATCCTGAACCTCGCGATTACGATTCCGGCCTGATATCGTGCGGTTATGGGACTCGGTGAAGACACACATCAGGCGTTTCATCGCGGCACGGCGCCGGTTTTTGCGTTGCTGACCGCCGAGCAGACGCGACAGCTCGCGGAATTGAGTGCGGATCCGGCGCTCGCCGATCGCTTGACGGAACTGGCGGACAAGGCAAACGAAGGGGACTTATCCCCCACTGTGCGAGCCGAGTATGAAGCCTATATCGAGGCCAACAATTTTCTGGCAACGTTGCAAGCGGAAGCGCGCTTCCGGCTCTCCGCCCATCACACTTTGTCGGGCGTCAAGACGGCGATGCCGCTGTAGCGGCGAAAGTCGCGTTCGTTCAAAGTGACGACGGTTGAAACGCCGTGCGAAAGCATGACGGACACGAGCCGTGCGTCGTGGGTCGCAACGCCCGTTACGGAGTGGGCAGTCAGCAGGCCCTTCCAAATGCGGTACGAGCGATCGTCCTCCGTGATGACTTCGCAGATTCGCTCAATCAAAGCCAATCGCTTGCTGGCGCGTTCCGCCGATAAGCCGTATCCGTTCTTGTCGATGGGCCTGGTCGAAACATTCCAAAACTCAGCCAGATTTTGCAGCGCGACAACCAAGCGCTCTTGCCGTGTCCACAGGGTCCGGAGGGCTTGCCGTATCAGGCGATATTCGGCACTGGAAGCGTCAAACGCGCGCAGCAGAACGCCCGTGTCGATGAGGCAGGCCATCAGTCATGGTCGCTGTAAAGCTCGGCCCGCGAGAATGGGCCGACAGGCGAAGGGCCGGTCGTGACCTCCTCATCCAGCAGCCGGTCCAATTCGTCCGCCGACAAACGTGGCGCTGCACGTGAGGGCGCGGAGAGCAAGACGTTCTCAAGGTATGCCTCAACCGTCAGCCCTTGCGCGGCGGCTTGCGCACTCAGGGCAGCGGCGGCGGTTTCGCTAAGTTCAAGCCTTATCATACGCTTAGCCTATCACCATGCTCGAATGCAGGCAAGGATTTCAAACACCATACCGCAGCACGTGGACTGTTGAGTCGCTGAGCCGGTTGCGGTTGCGGATGTAGGTGAGCGCAGTGCGTGGGTCGGCGTGGCCGGAAAAATCTTGCAGGTCGATGATGTCGCTGCCGTTTCCTCGGGCGGTCGTCAAGAAAGTCCGCGGAGCGAATGCACGGCAACGTGCGGATCGGGGCGCAACAAGCCGGCCCATCACAACAGTTCTTGCAGCACCTGACCGCTGGGCAACACGGCCATCGGCCTGCCGGTGAGCGTGACATACTGCTGCTCGATGTTGATGCCCAAGTGATGATACAACGTGGCCAACACGTCTTGCGGGGTCTTGGGACTGGCGGCGGGAAACGCGCCGTGCCCGTCCGAGGCGCCGACTACCCGTCCGCCCTGAATCGGGCCGCCGGCCAGCGCGGCGCTGAACACGTTGGGATAGTGGTCGCGGCCGGCGTCGTTGTTGACGCGCGGCGTGCGGCCGAACTCGCCCCAGGCAATCACCAGCGTCGATTCCAACAAACCGCGCTGGACAGATCTTCGATCAGGGCCGAGTAGGCCTGGTCGAACCGCGGCAGGAAACCCAACCGCAATGACTCGAAACCTTTGACGTGCGTGTCCCACCAGCGCAAGTCGACCGTCACCAAACGTACCCCCGCCTCGACCAGCCGCCTTGCCAGCAGCATCCGCTGACTCCAGGCGGGCGCGCCGCAGCGACCGCGAGTCGTGCGGGTCGAAAGGGGGCGCAAACCCATATCGTTCCCGCAGTGCGGCCGGCTCCGCATCCAGATCAAAAGCCGCTTGCGCCGCGGGCGACGTGAGAATGTCCCAGGCTTGCAGATGAAAGCGATCCATGGCGCCCATCTGTCCACTGACGTCGACCTCGCGCCGGACCCGGTCGAAACTTTCCCGCAGCGCTTGCCGCTTCCCCAGACGCTCCAGCGAAAGTCCTTCGGCCAGCGCAAAATTCGGCACGCGAAACGGACCCGGATTGGCCGGATCGGCCAGCGTCTCGAACGGCTTGTAGGCCACACCCAAATGGGCTGGCCCCGTGCCCGGATCCATTCTGGGAATCATTACATAGGCCGGCAAATTGGGATTCAGCTGCCCCAACTGTCGGGCCACGATCGAGCCGCAACTGGGCATCACATTGATGTCGGGGCTGGGGCCTGACGGATAGCCGGTGAAACAGATCTGATCGGCCCCCGAATGCCCGGCGTCAGCGTGATGCAGGCTGCGCACGATCGACCACTTGTCCATGATCCGGCCGCAGGCCGGCAGCATGTCGGTCAATTGAATGCCCGGCACGCTGGTGGCGGCGGTGCCGAACTCTCCGCGGAATTCCACCGGGGCATCGGGCTTGGGGTCCCACATGTCGATGTGGCTTGGCCCACCCCGCATCCAGAGAATGATGACCGCCGGCTCGCGGCGACGCGCGGAGGCCGGCGCCGCATCTTCAGCGCGCAGCAATCCGGCCAGGCTCAAGGCGGATCCGCCCAGCATGCCGGCTTGCACGAACCCGCGCCGGCTCACGCCCAGTTGCCGCCGAAACTCCGGGCAGGTCCGCTTCAGGTCGAGCGCACCGCTCATGCGAGTTGCCTTTCGCCGCCAGGAACACTTTCCGCGGATGCATCAATAATCGCCGATGGATTGTAGCAGAAGGCCGACATCTGGCCAAATCAATTTGGCAAGCCGGCGGAAGGATTGCTGGCGCCCCGAGCAGCGCTGACTACGGGCGCCGGCATTGCAGGCCACCGCGATTGCGGATAGACGCCGTAGAATCGCTTGATGAAGTTCCGGCGCCGGCGATCCGACGTGTGCGGCTCCCAGCCCCAGCGCACCAACAGCCGATCGGAGATGCGAGGGTTGCAGGCCTGGCAGACAATCGCGTCGGAGTCCTTGATCCGAGCGATCTCGTCCAGGACTGTTAGCGCGCCGCGAAACGTGGCCAGCCGGCAATCGCGCGTCGAGACCATGTAGCGGAGCGTCAAGAAATTGGCCGAGCCCCAGGGCTGGTTGTAATACAGCCGGCAGCAATCGCCGCGCTGACGCTGGTGCCGCAGCCGGCCCCACAGCCGAGCCTCCAGTAGCGAGCCCCCCTTGGGCCACGGTCGCAGGCAGATCCGGGTCAGCCGGCCATTGACCGTTTCGATCATGCCGAATCGCCGCCGGCGCAGCACCGCAGCGGCCTGCTCGACGTCGACGACGGTTTGAAACAGTCCTGGCATGATCAATTCTAGCTTTTAATCCTGTCGGAAGGGGGTCACCGGCAAGGCGCAAAGTGGCAAAGAAGAGGGCCCACAAGGGATCCGTAGCCGTGCCGGTGACGTGTATTGGAGAATGAAAAGGAAGCTGTCTGCCCGTCGGCCTGAATTGCGCTTAAAATATACGGGCGTCCAGCTATGCTGTGGCAACGGCCCCATCCAGAATCCACCTGGCCCAGTACCCCTTCTGCCCCCGATTTCTGAAGCGATGCTGCGAATCTCGATCAAGCTTCGTTCCCTGGCTCGCCGGCTGGGACTGATCCGCCCGCTCCAGAAATTCCTCCGTGCGATCGGGCTCGGAGCGGAGCGAAACGAGCAGCGATTTCACGACGAAATGCAGCGCCTGGTCGGACCGGGCGATGTCGCCTGGGACATCGGAGCCAACGTCGGCGTTTATACGAATCTTTTTTCCCAATGGGTTCAAAGCGACGGACGGGTCTTCGCTTTTGAGCCGGCCGTCGGACCGTTCGCACAGCTCTGTGCCGACACGCAGCATTGCAGCAATGTGCGACCGCTGAATTATGCGATGGGATCGTACGACGGTACTTGCGAGATGCTCTGGAACGATCGCGACTAGGCAGGGCAGGTGAATCGGGTTGTGCCGGGCGGCGCTACGGCAACGCAACAAACGACGCTCCAAGTCCCGATTCATCGCGGCGACAGTCTGGAGGCCGAGATCATTCGGCCGACGGTCGTCAAGATCGACGTCGAGGGGGCGGAGCTCGATGTCATCCAGGGTATGGCGCTTGCGCTTTCGCGGCCCGAGTGTCGGGCCGTTTTCTGCGAGGTGCATTTTTCCATCTTGGAGCAGAATGGATCGTCGCTGGCTCCGATCGAAATTCAATCGCTGCTACGGCAATACGGATTCGACCGGATCGCCTGGGTGGATGCTTCGCATCTGGTCGCGGAGAAGCGCAGCGCAAAGTAATGGCAGCGTCGGATCTTACGACCCTCCTGAGGGTTGCAATGCTCGCGCCGGCCATTTCGCTTTGGAAGATGGAACACGCGGTCGAGAGCCCCGTTTGCCCTAACTTCGTGCTTCTCGAAGCGTCTACGACGTGACTAGAATGAAATTTGTCCTAAACAACGTCGGTCTCGATACGATCCGCATTGGGTGAACCTCGAGCGGAAAGGGCTTGTGTAGCAGGCGGCGTGATTGGGCGGCGATAGTTTCGGCCACGGTTGCGGCTGCCACTTTCGCGGGTCGAGTTCCCAGTGCTGATGGGCTGTACTTCAACATGGACCGGTCCATTCCCCTTCCCCCAGTTCCGGCCCCCGCACCGCGGATTGGAGTCCCGGTGCACTCGTCGCCGAGGATGCTCATGGCCGCCGCAGATTCAGGTCAACTTAGTTACGAGCCGGCCATCGACGGTCTGCGGGGGTTGGCGGTGCTGTCGGTCGTGCTGTTTCACTCGGGCTTTTCATTCCCGGGTGGCTTCGTCGGCGTCGATGTCTTCTTCGTGATTTCGGGCTACCTGCTGACGTCGATCATTATCAACGAAGTGCGTCAAGATCGCTTCACGTACTTACAGTTTTGGGAGCGCCGGGCGCGACGGATCCTGCCGCCGGCGATCGTGATGAACGTGGCCGTGTTAATTGCCGGTTGGTTCTTGTTGTTGCCAGACGATTTCTTGGCCGTCGGCCGGTCGGTCATCGCGCAGGCACTCTTCGTGGCGAACGTCTATTTCTGGCGATCGACCGGTTATTTTGCCGGACCGGCTGAAGAAATGCCCCTGTTGCACACCTGGTCGTTGGCGGTCGAAGAGCAGTTTTATTTTCTGCTGCCGATCTTGCTGCTCATGGCGTGCAAATTGCGCCGGACGCGATGGATCAACCCGGTGACGATCGGCCTGTGGATGGTATTCGTCGTCAGCTTCGCGGCGAGCCTGCATGGGATGATTCATCGTCCCTCGACGACTTTCTATTTGTTGCCGACGCGGGCCTGGGAGCTGGTTTGCGGCAGTCTGGTGGCCGTCACGCCAACGGGTCGCTGGCATGAGCGGCGCGTCTTGCGAGAATTCATGGCCCTGTCGGGTGTGGCGGCGATCTTGGCACCTTGCTTCTTCTACAGCCGCCAAACCCTATTTCCGGGCGCCGCCGCGTTGCCACCTTGTTTGGGAACGGCCGCGATCCTTTGGTCGTTATCGCGCGGGCGGGAGTCGACAGGCACGAGCTTTGTCTCGCGAGTCTTATCCTCGAAAGCGCTGGTCGGCGTGGGGCTGATCTCGTACTCGCTGTACTTGTGGCACTGGCCCTTGTTCGCGTTCGCGAAGCTGCTTAACACGCAGATGGAGATATCCTGGGAACTCAACTTCGGCCTGATTGCGGCCTCTTTTCTGATGGCCTGGATCTCCTGGCGAATCGTTGAAACGCCATTCCGCAAAAAGCGTGTCTGCGCGTCGCGCCGAGCCCTGTTTTCGTTCGCGCTTGTCAGCGGTGCGTGCCTGGTTCTAGTGGGGCTGGTTGTCAATTTCAACCAAGGATTTACCGGACGATTTTCTCCCAAGGCCGTCGCCTACGCCGACGGTGCGAACCACATGATGCCGAGCTTCCGCACGGGTTTGGATGATGTGCTGCACGAGCGCCTCAGGCCACTGGGAGACCTCGACTCCGACCATCCCCCCACCGTCTTAGTTTGGGGCGATAGTCATGCCCTGTCGGCGTCTGCGGCGTTCGACGAGCTTCTGAAGGAGCAGCACCTCGTGGGCCGGCTCGCGACTCACGAGCACACTCCCCCCGTACTGGACTGGTACTTCTTCAGTCCCGTTTGGGGCGTCAGCCAGCGATCGCCCCAGTATAATGAAGCAATTTTGGACTACGCCGTGAAGCATCAATTCCGACACGCGGTTTTGATTGCCAGTTGGAAAGCCTATTTGACGCAATTGCCCGGCTTGGATTCGAGGGGCCAGCCGCTCGACGAGCGCCACCCGGCGATCAACCCTTTCGAAGCCGGGCTACTGTCGTTGATTCAGAAATTGCGGCAGGCCGATATTACGCCGTGGTTACTGCTGACGGTTCCCACCCATTCGATGCATGTTCCCAAGGCCTTGGCGCGGTTCGAAATGTTCGGTCGGGATGTGAGCCTGGTAGGTCGATCGGCGGTGGATGATCCCAGTCCGTATGATGTTCCGTTCGATCTAGAGAAAGTCCGCGCTATCGGCTGCCGCGTCCTTGATCCCATTCCCGAGTTTTTCAATTCGGCGACACAGCGCTACGACGTTGTGCGCGACGACGTGGTGCTGTATTGGGATGCCAATCACTTGACCAAGCCGGGGGCCTTGAAAATTCTGCTGCCGTTTTTGCGCCGCGAATTCCGTCCCAATTGATCAAGGCCTATTAGGCGACCCCGGGTCGCTGGATCCGCGATGCCACGGGTCGCTTCAGAACGGGGCGGCCGCGTCCAACTGCTCCGCGCCGACTTTGGCGGGCTTCTTGAGCGGGGCCTTCTTCTTGGAAGGCTTTTTGGCGGCCGGGCCTTTGGCGGCTTTGGCGGCCGGCTTCTTTTTGGCCGCGGCCGGAGCCTTGGCGGGCTTCGCGGCGCGCTTGGGAGCCCCGCGGCCGGCCTTCTTCTTGGGAGGCCCGAGGGCAGCGCGAGCGGCAAGCAACTCCTCCGCTTGCTCAAATGTGACCTCGTCGGGATTAACTCCCTTGGGAAGCGAGGCGTTGGTCACGCCGTCGGCCAGATACAGGCCGTAGCGGCCTTCGAGCAGTTGGATCGGCTGCTTGGTGACCGGCGACGGCGGAAAAACCTTGAGCGGCTCCTTCTTGGCGCCGAAGCCGCGGCGCTGCGCCTTGGGCTGGGCCAGCAGCTCCAGCGCTTGCTCGCAGCGTCACGTCGATCGGCGACATGCCGGCCGGCAAGCTGCGCGTTTCCTCGCCGCACTTGACGTACGGGCCAAAGCGGCCGTTGGCGGCCACGATCGATCTCGCCCGTCGTGCCGGCTGCGGGCCCAAATCGCGCGGCAGCGACAGCAGCTTGAGCGCCACCTCGAGCGTCACGTCCTCGGGCTTCATGCCCTTGAGCAGCGAAGCGTTCTTGGGCTTCTCTTCGTCCTCGGGCGTGCCGCGCTGCACGTAGGGACCGAAGCGGCCCGACCTTCAGGAATACCGGCTTGTGCGTGTCCGGACAGATCCCCAGCGGCTCGTCCGCCTGCTCGGCGTGGCTGAGCAGTTCCAGCGCGCGCTCGAGCGTCATTTCGTCGGGCGAGCGTCTCGTCGGGCAGGCTCGCCCGGCGTTCGCCTTGTTCCAGGAACGGTCCGTAGCGGCCGACGCGGACGAAGATCGGCTCCTGCCCCTCGGGCTGGCCGATCAGCATGCGGCTGACGTCGCGGGCGTCGATCTGCTTCGACCTTGTTCTGCCAATTGCTGCTTCAGGCCCGTCGTGCCGTTGCCGAAATAGAAACTTTCGCAGATAGTCGACGTGGCCGGCCTCGCCGCGGCTGATCGCGTCGAGATCGTCTTCCATCTGGGCCGTGAAGCGATAGTCGACCAGGTTCGGCAGATGCGCTTCGAGCAACTGGGCCACGGCGAACGCGACCCAGGTCGGCACCAGCGCGCCGCCCTTCTTGAAGACGTATTCGCGGGCCAGGATCGTGTCGATGATCGAGGCGTAGGTGCTCGGCCGGCCGATGCCCAATTCTTCCAGCGCCCGGGTCAGCGAGGCTTCGCTGAAGCGGGCCGGGGGCTGCGTGGTGTGGCTCTTGGGCTCCAGCTCGCGGCAGGTCAGCGATTCGCCCACCGCGACGCTGGGCAGCAGACGTTCGTTTTCGGCCAGTTCGGCCTCGGGATCGTCGCTCCCTTCGACGTAGGCCCGCAAGTAGCCGGGAAAATCGATCGTCTTGCCGCCGGCCTGAAACACGGCCCCGTCCCCTTCGACCGTGATCGTAATCCGGCGGCCGCGGGCGTCGGCCATCTGGCTGGCGACGGTCCGCTTCCAGATCAGGTCGTAGAGCTTGAACTCGTCGGCATTCAGCTCGCCGCGCAGCTGTTCGGGAAAGGCGAACGGATGGCCGGCCGGGCGGATGGCCTCGTGCGCCTCCTGGGCGTTCTTGACCTTGGTGACGTATATGCCGCGGCTGGTCGGGCAGATACTCGCGTGCCGTATTGCGATGCCGACCAGCTCGCGCGCGGCTTCGATGGCCACGCTGGCCAGGTTGGTCGAGTCGGTACGCATGTAAGTGATGTGGCCGTTCTCGTACAGGCTTTGGCGCCACCTGCATCGTCCGCCGGGCGGTGAAGCCCAGCTTGCGGTTGGCCTCCTGCTGCAGCGTGCTGGTGGTGAACGGCGGATAGGGCTTGGACGTGTACGGCTTGTCGTCGAGCGACGCGACGCGAAATTCGGCCGTTTTGCAGCCGCGCGGCCAGGTCGGCGGCCGCCTGCTCGATCCAGCAGCAGCAAGCGCGGGATCCTTGAGCTGGCCGGTGGCCGGATCGAAATCCTTGCCGGCGGGAATGCGCCGTGCCGTCGACCGAGACCAGCTCGGCCGCGAACTGTTGCTCGTCGGCTTTGGCGAAACGGCCCATCAGGTCCCAATAGGTGGCCGAGACGAAACGCCATCCGCTGCCGCTCGCGCTCGACGATCAGCCGCACGGCCACGCTTTGCACGCGGCCGGCCGACAGCTTGGGCCGGACCTTGCGCCACAACAGCGGCGAAACTTCGTAGCCGTACAGCCGGTCGATGATCCGCCGCGCTTCCTGGGCTTGCACCAGATCGTCGTCGATCTTGCGCGGATGCTCGAGCGCCTCGTGGATCGCTTCTTTGGTGATTTCGTGAAACACCAGCCGATGGACCGGCACCTTCGGCTTGAGCAGCTCGTTGCAGATGCCAACTGATGGCTTCCCCTTCGCGGTCTTCGTCCGTCGCCAGATACAGGTCTTTGGCGTCTTTGAGCAGCCCCTTGAGCTTGCGAACCTGCGCCGTCTTGCCGGGCGGAATGATGTAGACCGGGTCGAAGTCCTTGTTGACGTTGACGCCCAGGTAGGCCCAGTCTTCTCCTTTGATATTCGGCGGGGATCTGCTTGGCCCCCTGCGGCAGATCGCGGACGTGGCCGATGCTGGCCTCGACCGTGAAATCGCTGCCCAGGAACTTGCTGATCGTGCGCGCCTTGGCCGGCGATTCGACGATCACCAGGGACTTGCCGTTGCGAACTGAGGCTTTTTTGGCCATGCGACGCCTTGTGGGAGGCTGAGGGTTCTAGGTGGAGATTGCCAATATGGTAAATCTGCCGTTTGTGGGTACTTTCCTGAGTTGTGTCTCGCCCGGCGGTAAATCCGTTTCCTTCGCTCCGACCCGCAAATCACGCCCCGCGATCAGGGGGAGATGCAAGCGGACAAGCATCGCAGACGTTCCAAGTGGCAGCGTGCCCCAGAGCGCGGCGGCACCCGTCCGCTGGGTCGATCGCGCCTCGAAAACAAGGCCCTGCGGCATGCCGTCGGCACCCGCGGACTGATCCCAGACTCCTTTTGGGATTGCATTTACGTCGCGTGGCGCTAAAATCGTCTCGCCGGTTTATGAGCGCTACGCCGATCGAGCCGGGGGATGATTCCGCACCCTCGCAACCGGCATGACCGTCAATTCAATACTACTGCGCCCACCCGGCTGTCAAGGGTCTTAGCAGCCAGGGACGCCGCCTGAGAGTCTCCGAGGAGCATTCGTTACATGGCTAGTCCGTTTGCAGTTTTTCGGCGCAACCAGCGCATCTTGCTCGCCGTTTCGGGAATCACGGCGATGATCGCCTTCGTCTTTCTCGACCCTATTTTCAAGATGCTCGGCGGCCCAGAGGCTTCGGTCAACCCGCTGGTCGTGAAGACCAATTACGGCAACTACCGGCGCTTCGAACTGGACGCCGTCGTGCGGCAGCGGCGGCTGGTGGAATATTTTTTGCAGCGCGTCGTCGCCGCACGCGTCAAGAAGGAGTTCGCCGGAAAGCAGATGCCGGAAGAACGCCTGCAGATGGTGGCCAAACGCATGTACGAGTCGATCCGTCAAGGGTTGATGGGTCGCTTGCTTCCCCCGGGCGACGCCGCAGCGGTCGAAACCATCGTACTCGCCAAACGTGCCGAAGAGATGGGAATGGTCGCCAGCGACCGCGCCGTCAACGATTTGCTGCAATTAATCGCCGGCGATGTCTTTTCGCAATTGCGAGACATCATCGCCGAATTGAGGCCGGATGGGCGGATTCCCATTTCGCAGACCTACCTGTTCGACGGACTGCAGCGCGAGATGCTGGCATCGCAATACACGGAAATGTTTCGCTTCGGGACGCGTGCCATCGCCCCCCGGCGAGCGCTGGAACTACTTCGAGCAGCTCAATTCAAAGGCCGACGCCCAAGTGATGGCCGTCAAGGTGGAGCAGTTCCTGAAGGACGTGCCGGACCCCAGCGAGCAGGAACTTCAGAAATTCTTCGAGGCCTATAAGAACCAACTGCCGCAGCCGCTCTCGCCGGAACCCGGCTTCAAGGAGCCGCTGAAGATCGCCTTTCAGTACTTCAAGGCCAACGTCGAAAAAGCCATCGACCGCGCCGCCGCGGAAGTCACGCCCGAGCAAATGCACGAATACTACGAGAAGAACAAGGCGATTCAATTCAAGCAACTCGATCTGCCGCCTGCCAAAGACGCGGATTCCACAACGCCCCCCGGTGAAAAGGAAGACCCGCTCGGCCTGGACGAGCCCCAGCCGGACAACTCCGCCCGCCCCGATGCCGACGACGCGAAGTCCGAAACCAGCGACAGTAAACCGGCCGGCGATTCGGCGCCCGACAGCAACAAAGCCAGCCCGCCGCCGGCGCCTGTTAAGCCGGCCCCGCCCGCCCCCCCCGCCCCGCCGAAAAAGACTTCTACGCCCGCGGGCAAGAAGACTTCGCTGCTCGAACTGGGTCCGGCCGCGAGCCCCTTCCGTCTGACCAGCGGACCGCAACCAGCCGGCGCAAGCCAAAAACCCGTGGCGGGCAAAGCCGCGGCGGGAAAGTCGGCGGCGGGAAAAGCCGCGGCCGATTCGGCCGGCGAAAAATCGCCGCCCGACACGCAGGAGGCAACCAGTGCGCCCGCGGCCCAGGACAATCCGCCCGTCGAAGCGGCTGGCCAGCAGAAGGCAGAGCCCAAATTCGAACCGTTCGAAAAGGTCGAGGACACGATTCGCAAAGAAGTGGCCCGAGAAAAAGCGCAAGCAGCGCTGAAGGAAGCCTTCGATCGATTGCACTCCAAGATGCGGGCATACGCCAGCGCTCAGCAGCGCCTACGTGGCGAACCGCCAGAGCGATCCCGATGCCAAAGAGCCGCCGCCGCTCGACTTCGCCGCTTTGGCGGACGAATTTGGCGTTACCGCGCACGAAACCGACCTGATCTCGGCCTACGAGGCCGAGGCCGAGACCGAACTGGGCAAGTCGGCCAGTTTCGTCAGCGACCCGCGTCTGGGCTTCCGCCAGATCAGCTTCGCGCAGATCGCCTACCTCGAGCCGCACGAATATCGCCCGGAAGTCACCACCGACGACGAGAACAATCGTTATCTGTGGTGGGAGACCAAGATCGCGCCGAAGCGGTGCCCACGTTCGACAGTGCGCGCGATAAGGTCCTGCACGCCTATAAAATGAAAAAGTCGCGCGAGTTGGCCTTGCAGCAGGCCGAAGCCTACGCCAAAGACGCCCGCGCTGCTCAGAAGCCGCTCGCCGAGGTGTTCCAGGGCCGCGAGGGGCTGGAAGTCACCGACACTGGTCCGTTCACACATTTGACCATGGGCAATACGCCGTTCGACCCCGAGTCGAGCGAGCCGCGACTGAGCCCGGTGCATGGGGTGGAAGCCGCCGGCCAGGAATTCATGAATGCCGTCTTTGGCGCGTCGCCGGGCGAGGTCAAAGTGGCTTTGAATCAGCCGCAGACCGTGGCCTACGTGGTGCAGCTCGAAAAGTTCATGCCGGACCGCGGCACGCTCGAGCATGAGTTCATCATGGAGCCCTTCCAGAAATATGCCCGCGCGGCGGGCGAAGACCATCAGAATCTGGAACTCACCTGGATCACTACCGTGGAGCGGGAAGCCGGCGTCGATTGGGTTGAGCCGCCGCGCAGCGACACGCGCGGGGAAGAATAGCAAGGTTTCGGGCAGCGGGCTGGTCATGCCCAGGGCAAGCGGCCGGCTGCGTCCCGGTGGGTTTGTCCACCGATTCCGGATTACAAGCTCCACCGATTCTGATCTCAAAAACGAATCCGGCTAAAATCCGCGGGCCCGGCATCGATCTCGGATCGCACTTCAGGCAGCGGATAGTCGATGATCGGCAGGTCGAGGTGCTTGAGCTCTTTGAGCCGCCGATAGCCACGCGTGACGAGCGACTCGCGCTGGCGAACGTAGTCGGGATCGAGCAATCGTTTGTCGAAGGCGCCCTCGACCGAGAGCGGCGGGAAATCGTCGTCGACAATGAACTGCGCGAGCACCGGATTGCAGCGGATGTGGCGTTCGTGGGTGGTGTGCAGCGTCTCGGGATCGAGCTGGCCGATCACGTAGCGCAAATAGAGATCGCTGTCGGTGAGCTCCTCGACATCACCGGCGCACACATCGCACAGGTAGCCTTCCTCGCATTTAGCCATTCGGCGGGTGGAAGTGGTTAGCGGTGAGGGCCGACAAGCAGCGGCCGCCAAGGGTCATTGCGCAGCGGGATCACTTCCCGTCCGGATGAATGCCAGCGTTCCTCTGCTCGTCGACCCATTCTTCGGGATAGGGGTCGAAGTCCCAAAGTTGATCGGTCGTAAATACGCCCCAGCCCATAATGGCGTAGTACAGGGTCATCGCTTCGAAATGGGTCGACGCCCAGACGGTCGTTAACAACTTCGCATTTTTTGACAACAGGGCGCGCGAGTGATCTCCGCGTGGTCCCGCGAATTCCATCAAGGGATGAGCCGGGCCGTCGCCCGTGCGGTCCAACCAAATCTCCATGAGCAGCTTGCTGCCGTTGGTCGACGGTGCCCCAGGCTGTGTGTGCTTCTGATTCATGTCCCTCATCATAATCCAGCGGCGGGGCGGTGGCAGCTACCGGGCCTCGAACTCCGACCGGGGGACCGGCAAATGGTGACCAGCGGACGATTGGAGGTTGGAATATGGGCACTGGCTCCAGGATTAACGCTGTAAATTCCGCCCCCTCACAACCCCAGCACGTCGTTCATCGAGAACAGGCCGGGCTTTTGGCGGACCAGAAACTTGGCGGCCGAAAGTGCGCCGTGGGCATAGCAGTCGCGGCTGGTGGCCTTGACGCTGATTTCGAGGGTCTCGCCCAGCAGGCCAAAGACGATCGTGTGCTCGCCCGGGTTGTCCCCCACGCGCACGGCGTGGTAGCCGATCTCGCCGTGCGGCCGCTTGCCGGGTCGACCCTCGCGGCCATGCCGGGCCGTCGACTGACCCATCTCGCGGGCGATGAGTTCGCCGAACTTCAGGGCCGTGCCGCTGGGTGAGTCCTCCTTGAAGCGGTGGTGCCGCTCGATGATTTCCACGTCGGCGCCACTCGGATGATCCTTGAGCGCGCCGGCCGCGATTTGCGAGAGCTTCATCGCCAGGTTCACGGCCAGACTCATGCTCGGCGCCCAGAGCAGCGGAATGCTGCGGGCGGTCTCGTGCACCTTCTCTTGCTGATGCTTTTCCAGTCCGGTGGTGGCCAAAACCAGTGGCACTTTGAGCTGCCGGCAGGTTTCCAAAATCGCGTCGGTGCCGGCCGGAGTGGAAAAATCGATCACCACCTGGGCGCCGCCCTCCAACTTGCTCGCGATGCAAACTCCGATCGCCCCGATGCCGGCCAATTGCCCGGCGTCGGCTCCCAA
This sequence comes from uncultured Planctomycetaceae bacterium, assembly GCA_963793635.1. Classification (GTDB taxonomy): domain Bacteria; phylum Planctomycetota; class Planctomycetia; order Pirellulales; family PALSA-1355; genus CAWCAX01. The sequence continues at coordinate 239,194 of CAWCAX010000001.1, read as the reverse complement.
CTTGAGTTGGCCGGGCGCTTCGAGCGCCGCCACGATTTCCAAATCGGGATCGGCGTGCCCCAGGGCCACGAGCCTTTGGCCCATCCGCCCGGCGGCGCCGTTAATCGCGATGCGAGTCCGCGTCATGTTGCGTCTCTTCGGTTCAGCGCGTTGTAGGAGGCGACTCCGATCACCGACTCGACCTCATTTGGTTTGCGTTTCGGCGATCGGAGTCGCCGCCTACTTAAGCGCGTTCGTTTCCAAAGGAGAGTTTTCCGGCGCTCGCTCGCGGGTCGCAGCCCGCGGGCTTAACGCCGAGTTGTTGTCAACTATAGAGTTGAATGGCTTTGATGATCTCGTCCAGTTCGTTCGGCACGGCTACGGCGCGGTTGGCGAACGCGGCCCGCTTGACGCCCCGCGACCGAGGACTTGGTTGAACTGCTCCTGATCGGTCGTGTGATAGGCCACCGTGGCGGTCGGATCCTTGAGCTGATGGCCGGTCAGGATGCAGACGACTTGCTGTTCGGGATCGATCACGCCTTCGGCGAGCAGCACTTTCGCGCCGGCCACGCTGGCGGCGCTGGCCGGCTCGCAGCCGAGCCCCCCTGCCCCGACCTGGGCCTTGGCGTCGAGCATGTCCTGGTCGCTTACTTCGCGCACCACCCCGTCGCAAAAATCGAGCGCTCGCAAACATTTGGTCAGATTGACGGGCCGGTTGATCTCGATCGCGCTGGCGATCGTCGAGGCCTTCTTACCGCCGCGATCCAGCTCGCTGTAGTAGTTATCGCAAATGGCCGTATCGGGCTGTCCGGCGTTCCAGCGCAGCTTGCGCCGCTCGTATAGCTCGCACAGTGTGTTGGCTCCCAGGGCGTTGATCACGGCCAGGCGCGGCACCTTGTCGATCAGGCCGATTTCTTTGAGTTCCATGAACGCCTTGCCGAACGCGCTCGAGTTGCCCAGGTTGCCGCCGGGCACCACGATCCAGTCAGGGACCTGCCAACGCAAGGCCTCGAGCACGCGAAACATGATCGTCTTTTGCCCCTCCAGCCGGAACGGATTGACGCTGTTGACCAGATAAATACCCAGCTGCTGCGAGACTTCTTTGACGCGCTGCATCGCGTCGTCGAAATCACCCGCGATCTGCACCGTTAGCGCGCCGTAGTCCAGCGCCTGCGACAGTTTGCCGTAAGAGATCTTGCCCGAGCCGATGAAGATCACGGCCTTCATCAGCTTGGTCACCGCGCAGTACAGCGCCAGCGAAGCGCTGGTATTGCCGGTCGAGGCGCAGGCGGCCCGCGTGCGGCCGATGGTCCGGGCGTGGGTAAAGGCGGCCGACATGCCATTGTCCTTGAAGCTGCCCGAGGGGTTGAGCCCCTCGTACTGCAGCAGCAAGCGGTTGGGCGCGAGCCGACATATTTTGCCACGCCGGGGGCATTTTGCAGCCAGGTTTGTCCTTCGCCCACGGTGACCACGTGTTCGGGCCGGGCGAACGGCAGCAGTTCGTGGAATCGCCACACGCCGCTGTAGCACAGCGGGTCGAACCGCCGCGACCACTTCTGCTCGAAGAAACTCAGTTTGGTCGGCGGCCGCAGGCGATTCCAATCGTAGACCACGTCGAGCAGCTCGCCGCACTCGGGGCAGGCGACGTGCACCTCCTCGATGGCGTAGGTGGCCGCGCAGCGGGGCGAAATGCACCGCTGGAAGGCGACATCGGTACGAGCGGCGACGCTAATGGCTGCTGGCTCCGGGAATTAGGTCGGTTGGCGGCGGCTGGGCCTGGCGAAAAACCTAGTCTAAGCCAGCCGCCGGAAGCCAGCAAGGCGAGCGGGGTGCTGACCGGCAATAGCATTGACGCAATTAAATCAATAGCCGGCGCCCGTCGACCGTTCGTGTCATTTCCCGCCCAGCGCCGCTTCGGTCCGCTCGATGAGTGATTCAAGAAATGCCGTGCCGTCTCTGTGAACAGAATGCCCCGTGAAAACGTAGTCGGGCCGATACGTAAGCACCTGCTGCCGTAGGACACCCACCACGCCCCGGGCTGCTTGCTCGTCGCCCCAGCAGCGATGCAGGATGTGCGTCTCTTTTTCAAAGCCGATGTCGCCGGTGAAGGCCACTCGCTTGCCCGCCACCTCCAGCAAATAAACCACCGAGTCGAACGAGTGGCCGGGCACAAAGACGCAGCGAATTTTGAGTCCCGCCGCGCTGATTTCGGTCTCGTCCCCCAGCCGCTTAAGCGGCAGCGGCACGTCGATCAGCGTGGGCACCCAGATGCTGTAGTCGCTCCAGGTGGGCATCAGCCAGCCGGCGGTCAACGCGGCGGTTTCCGGGGCCACGATCTTGGACCCCATGGCCCGCCACAGGTAAGCGGCGCCGGCATGATCGCCATGCGTGTGCGAGAGCAAAATGGTCTGGGCCTGATCAGGATCGACACCGGCAGCCCGCATCCGCCGCAGCGTGATCGGAATGGCCGATACGCCGCCGCAATCGATCCGCAGCGCCCCCTCGTCGGTCTTGATCAGCCAGTTATCGCCGACGTAAGCATGTTCGGCGCCGGTTCGGCCCACCTGATAAATTGGCACGTCCGGAAACACCGGGCCGAGCGGCTCGCCGAGCGGTGCACTGTCGGCAACCGGCAGCGCGGTGCGCCACTGCAGCTTGCCGTCGGCGTTCAGCCCCAAAACTTCGCCCCGCTGCGTGCCGGCTACGGCCAGATTTCCCTCGGCGCTCCAGAACAAGCGTGCGGCATCGCCGGCATCGACCTGGGCCAAATCGGCACCGTCACGGCCGACGAGATAAATCTTGCCGTTCCAGCACGAGGCCAGCCCGCGCTGGCCGCCCGGATGAATTGCCAAGTCGTTAATCGCATCGGGAAATTCTTGATGCGCGAGCCACGTTCGATTTTGGATGTCGAAGACATGAATCTCCCGGGCATCGGGATCGGTCGGCAGCCAACTGCAGCCTGCCAGTCCGCGACTGAACCAACTGGCCGGCGCGAGCCAGGCGGTCTTGCCCTGCCGATCGACGTGCACGTCGAACAACCCTTCGCTCGGCAATTCCACCTGTACCATCTCGACGCCCAGGCTGTCGAAAATCCGCAGCCGGCCGCGCTGGCGAGGAACAAACGGCACAGGATGATCGGGATTCCAGGTGCCGATGCCCCGCTCTTGCTTTACCCGCAGCCAACCGCCGTACTCGGTCACGGCCGCGATTGCGCCGTCGCCGCTCAGCGCCAGCGAATATGGCAGGCGAAACGGCAGCAGGGCCAGCGGTTTGGTGCGAAACGCCGCCGAGAGTTCCGGAAAATCTTCAGCCGGCTCAGGGGGCCGCGGCACCTCCGGCAGCGGATCTTCACTGGGTGCGCGCGCCCATATTGCGGCTGACGTTTGCGGATTGCCAGCGCTCAGGTATGCCCGCGGCAGGTGCAATCGACCGCGATTGTGCTGGTCGAGTCCTTTTGCGTCCGGTGTCAGAAAGCCGTAGGCAATCACTTGGCCGTCGGCGCTGGCCGCCATGCGAAACGGTCGCTCGCAGGTATCGGGGTAGACCTGCACCTGACCGTCGGCCGAGAAGCGCCGGGCTCCGCCGTGCGCGATCACGGTGACCAGCCCATCGCCGCTGCGGACGATGAGGTCGCCCAAAATGCTGGCCGGCCAGCCGGTGCGCCAGTCTCCCGCGCCGTAGCGCAGCCAGCCCAGGTCCCAATACACGTCGACCAGCACGGTCTCTTCGGGCGCATCGCTGCGAAACACGGAGATCGACGGCGCCGGGTCGGTGATCCGCGAGTAGGCCAAACCCACGCCGCAAGTTTTGCCGCCCGGCAGCACCGCCACCTGCATCGGCGCCCAGGGCGCGACGTTGCGTCCGCTGAGCACTTTGCCTTCGCTGGACAGGAGCCAGAAATTATTGTTCTCGCGAAACGCCATGGTGGTGACGCCGACGAATTTGGCATCGTCACTCACGTCGACCGCCGCGACGTTTTGCGCCGCCAGCCTGACGCCCTGCCGCCACGGGTCGGGAACGCGGCTGGCCGGCGGGTGGGCGGCCCAGCTGATTTCCGGCCGACAACACAGGGCCGTGACACTCGCCAGCAACGACAGCAATTGAGGCGACAACATGATCGCTGGCCCGCTATGATTCGAGAACCGCCGGACGCGTGGAACTTTTGAGGAGATGTTCGCGCCCAGTGCGCCCGGAACCCAGTCGCTAGACTAGTAGCCTAAAACGGCGCAGCAACCGAGTATTTGACAGTTGCCTGGCCCCGCTTCACGTCTTCCAGAACTTGTACGCGGCGAGAAGTGGATACTCCGTCGACAATCACCAGCAGGTCGCCTTCGGCCCCGGCCGATAGTTCGCGGCTCTCGGCCAGTACAAACGTGCTTCCATTGGTCTTCGCCAAGCGGATTCGATCCCGCTCAACCACGAAAAATCCACTCACGTTTGCCGAATAGCCGTCGTAGTGATGAACACCCATAAGCCACCTGCCGCACTGGAACTACGTGCCCACCAGGTATGTTAACCTAGTCGGCAGCGGAGTAAACCTCAATCAGTTCCTTGGCGATGGAACGGACGGCGCAGTCTGGGCAACCAATCGAGGCGCAGCTATCAAGGTTTTTTACTCTCCGCGTGGATACCTGAACGAGCGAGACACCTATAAACGGCTGGCCATGTTTGGCGTGACCGAATCGCTTTCTGGATTTTGGATCCCCAAAATGCACCGTTTCGATGACGAACTCATGGTGGTCGAGATGGACATGATGCACCAGCCGCCGTTCATCATCGACTTCGCCAAGGTACGACTCAACAGCAGCCCCGATTTTTCAGAAGAAACTGCGGCCGACAACCAGCGGCAAGGCATGGACCTTTTCGGCGACAACTGGCCGACGGTGGTCTCGTTGATGGCGGATCCTGGAGAGCATGTTGATTTATTACCTCGACCCGAAGCCGCAAAACATTGTGTTCCCGCAGAGCCCCGACTAGCTCGGTGGTCAGCTTTCTGGCCGTAATCGGCGCGGCTCTTCATACGCTCACCCTGCCCCCCGCCAATCGTCTCACTGTGGTATTAATTACGTACTGCCTACAGCCCGGGAACGGCTCAGAATCACCATAGCGCGGCTGCCGATTTTGCGAACTTCGAGCACGACAGCCTCGATGGGTTCGCCCGGTTGAAATGTCTCACCACCAATCTGTTCACTGACGGGCAGGACCGCGCGAGTATTTTTTAACCGAGCCCAAACTGCGCCACCGTCAGACCGTTCGACGGTGCCAACGACAGCTTGCCCGATGAGCGCGCGGTACTCGTTGCAGAGAATGTCCCGCGTGGCTTCGCGGACTCTTTGCAGCACTACGTCCAGGTACAGCGGTTTGTTGCGGCCCGCAAAGTACTCTCCGTGTAACGGAAATTCCCCGGGCGGCAACGCAACGCCGTCATTTAAAATGTCGATCGACCCGTCGCGGCGATTGATCCGAATGATTGGGGCGCACAGCGCCCGGTACTTCGCCTTGGCATCGGCTGACAAGACCACTTCAAAACCGCGAAAGATAATGTCCAGCTCGATGCGCCCTTCGCGGTGGATCGTTTCGACGATCTGCAACACTTCGTTTGGGGTCATGAATTGTTGACCGTAGGGTTTGCGTCCTCGCAGCTCGTAGGACTGAATTCGCCGCTTGGATGTGTGGGCCTTCGCCTGAAATTCCGATTGTACGCGCTTTCGCCAAGTCGTTTGTACAAACCTGTCTGCCTTGGCGAGTTTCTCACGTGCCGTAGGATGCGGGTGTGAAGCCGCAGTTCAGTGTCCGATTATTGCTGCTGGCCGTTACCGCCAAGAGCGTGCGGATGTGCGGAGCGGTTACCGCAACCCACATCGCCAACGCGGGCGATCGCGGAAACAAATCCTGCACGGCGCCTTTGCTTTGGGGGGCGGCACTACTAATCCCGTTCTGAATGCCAGCCTAGAGGCTTATGCTATCGCTCGGGGCAAACCCGACGCCTGGACCGCAGCGGGAATCGTCAATGCGGACTTGATTGGATTGGGCGGGGTGGGCCCCATGTTGCTATTCGCGGGTTACGAGGCAGGATGCTCACCGTGCCGCCGCCCATATCCGCAACGGTCGCGGCAACCTCGGTTTGGGTGATTACTGCGCCCATCGCCGCCTTGACAGCGCCGGGGGGCATTCTTAGGATGATTCGTTCCCAACACGTAGCAAAAGCCTCGTTGGGCGGGTGTCAAACGCGCCGCCAACGCCCTGAGTGCGGGACGGCTCAAGCCTCGAACCCGCGTCACAACCCGTTACGGGCAAATTCGCCCGCCCCAGGTACAATTATGGCAGTTCCCAAGCGGAAACATTCTAACGCTCGAACCGGCAGTCGGCGGGCCCACAATGCCATTCGGCCCAAACAACTTGAGTATTGCCCCAAGTGCAGTACCGCCGTGCCTTCGCACGTGGTCTGCCCCAATTGCGGCAACTACGCCGGACGAACGATCGTCGAACCGGAAGAATAGTCGCGACGGCTGGCCGCGGCGATCGGCGGCCGGCATACCTCGCAGCCGCAAGGGGCAACGTTGACCAAGATCGCCTTCCTGTTTCCCGGGCAAGGGGCCCAGAACGTCGGCATGGGGCGGGCTCTGGCCGAAACCCTGCCCGCCGCGCGCGGCTGTTCGATCGGGCCGCCGACATCCTGGGCTACGATCTGGCCCAGCTCTGCTTCGAAGGCCCGGCCGAAGAGCTCGATTCGACCGTCTACAGCCAGCCGGCCCTGTTTGTCACCAGCCTGGCCGCCGTCGAGTCGCTGCGGCGCGCACAGGCCCGACGTGCCGTTGGCCTGCGAAGCCGCGGCCGGCCTGAGCCTGGGCGAATACACGGCCCTGGTGTTTGCCGGCGTGATGGATTTCGAGACCGGCCTGCGGTTGGTGCAGCAGCGCGGCGCCGCGATGCAAGACGCCGCCGACGCCACGCCCAGCGGCATGGTCAGCATTCTGGGGCTCGATCGGGCCGAGGTCGACCAGATCGTCGCCGAATGCCCGCGGCGACGACACGCTGGAAATCGCCAACCTGCTTTGCCCGGGCAACATCGTCGTTTCGGGCAACAATGCGGCATGCCAGCGCGTGGCCGAACTGGCGCCGCAGCGCGGGGCGATGAAAGCGATGCCGCTGGCCGTGGCCGGCGCGTTTCACACGGCCGATCATGCAGCCGGCCGTCCAGCGCCTGACGGCGGCGCTGGCCGACGCGGTCATGTTTCGGCCTGCCATCCCGGTGATTTCCAACGTCGACGCCCGGCCCCACGACGATCCCGAGGAGATTCGCGAGTTGCTGGTCCGGCAGGTGGTTTCGCCCGTGCTCTGGGAGGACTCGATGCGCTACCTGCTCGCCGAGGGTTACGACCAGTTTTACGAAGTCGGCCCGGGCCGCGTGCTGCGGGGCTTGCTCAAACGGATCGATCGCAAGATTGCCTGCGAAGGGGCGCTGGATTAATTCGCGGGATTGAAACCGCAAAGACGCCAAAACGCAAAGAGGAACGAGGGCAGAGATGGAACCACAGAGACACAAAGACACAGAGAAGAAACGAACAGAGAGACGGAAAACGTACGACGGAGAATTAAGTAGAGGAGCCGAGCAATAGCCACAAAAAACACGAAAGGACGAAGACCCGCGATAGTCGAGGGGAGCGCGTCGGAAAGACCGTGATTTCGAGGAAGTTTGCTGGCTATGCGTCAGCCATCCGAATTCCTTCCGATCTCCGAATTTACTTCCCTGATCTCTCGGTGTCTTTGTGTCTCTGTGGTTCCATCTCCGTCCTCGTTGCTCTTTGCGGTTCCATGTTTCCTTCGCCCACCGAGAATGAATAGCCAGCCATGCCTGATCCAGCCCCCTGCCCGATTCACGTCGATCTCAAGGATCGCACGGCCATCGTCACCGGCGCCTCGCGCGGCATCGGCCGTTCGATCGCGCTGGCGCTGGCCGGCGCCGGCGCCAAGGTGGCCTGCGTCGCCCGCAGCGTCGACAAGCTGACCGAGACGGCCGAGGCCATTCGCGCTGCCGGCGGCACGGCCGAAGTGCTGGCCTGCGACGTGACCAGCTCCGAGAGCGTCGAGCAAGTCGTCGCAGCCGTGCTCGAGAAATGGGAACGGCTCGACATCCTGGTCAACAATGCCGGCATCACCCGCGACACGCTCATCCCCCGCATGCAGGACCAGGATTGGGACGACGTGATCAACACCAACCTGCGCGGCGCGTTCCTGTTCACCCGGGCCGCCACGCGCACCATGATGCAGCGCCGCTACGGCCGGATCATCAACATCGCCAGCATTTCCGGTCTGATGGGCAACCCGGGCCAGGCCAACTATTCGGCGTCGAAGGCGGGCATGATCGGCATGACGCGGACCGTGGCCAAGGAACTGGCCGGCCGCAAGCTGACCGTCAACGCCATCGCCCCGGGCTTCATCGAAACCGAGATGACCGCCGCCCTGGGCGAGGGATTGCTGGATGAAGTCAAAAAGCGGATTCCGGCCAAGCGGCTGGGCCGGCCCGAGGAGATCGCCTATGCGGTCCTGTTCCTGGCCAGCGACGCGGCCAGCTATATTACGGGTCAGGTGCTGACGGTCGACGGCGGATTGTGCCCCTGACCGCCGGCGCGTCGGATTAACGGTGTCAGTCTTGTTCAAGAGAAGTTGGCCAGGCGCCGGGTGGCCATTGTGCGCCGCAAGCGATTCTGGGGCCCGACCCGGGCGAGCCGAAGATACCGCTGGACACGTATAGACAGGTCGAAGAAACTTGGGTATATCTTGACCTGTCTTATGGAAACCCTCTATCTTTGTGGTTTCCGAAGCAAGCAAGATTTCCGAAGCAAGCAAGGCACAGCAAGAGTACGCAGAGCAAGAGTACCGCCCGCGGGCAGCCCGTTGGCATTTTCGCATTTTGGGGGACTTGCCGACTTGTGCTTCCTGGATCTGGGGCTACCTGGGTCTGGGGCGGGCTGAGTTTGGCATTGCAATTTGAAGGACCATTAACGTGGCGTCAGTCAAAGAACGCGTGATCGATATCGTGGCCGAGCAACTGGGCGTCGACAAAGACAAGATCACTCCCGAAACGTCGTTCGTCAACGACCTGGGAGCTGACTCGCTCGATACCGTCGAATTGGTGATGGAGCTCGAAGAAGAGTTCGACATCAACATTCCCGACGACGCGGCGGAGAAAATCCAGACGGTCGGCCAGGCCGTCGAGTACATCGAGAGCACGCAGTCTTAAAGGCATGAAACGGCGCGTCGTCATCACCGGGCTGGGAGCCGTCACCTCGCTGAGCTGCCAAGTCGACGATCTGTGGAACCGCATTCTCCAGGGCGAGAGCGGCATCCATCCGATCCGCTCTGTTCGACACCACCCAGCACAAGGTCAAGTTCGGCGGCGATATCTACGATTGGTCGACCGGCGACTACATCTCCGCCAAAGACGCCAAGCGGCATCGATCGCTTCACCCAGTTCGCCATGGTCGCCGCCATCGACGCCGTGACGGACTCGGGCCTCGACTTCTCCAAGGAAGAGCCGTTCCGCTGCGGCGTGATCCTGGGCTCCGGCATCGGCGGTCTGCACGAGATCGAAACCCAAGTCGAGCGCCTGCTGCACAAAGGGCCCGACAAGGTTTCGGCCTTCACCATTCCCAAGCTGATGGTCAACGCCGCCAGCGGCCAGGTCTCGATCCAATATGGCTTGCGCGGTCCGAACTCTGCCGTGGCCACGGCCTGCGCCAGCGCCACCAACGCCATCGGCGACGCCTTCAAGGCCATCCAGTACGACGATGCCGACGTGATGATCACCGGCGGCACCGAGGCCGCGATCACGCCCATGGGCATCGGCGGCTTCGCCAACATGCGGGCCCTGTCGGAACGCAACGACGACCCGCCCCGGGCCAGCCGGCCGTTCGACCGCGATCGCGACGGTTTCGTGCTCAGCGAAGGGGCCGGCATGCTCGTGTTCGAAGAGTTGGAACATGCCAAGCGCGCGCGGCGCGCGGATTTACGCCGAGGTGCTCGGCTACGGCGCCAGCGCCGACGCCGGCCACATCACCCAGCCCGACGAAGACGGCACCGGCGCGGCCCGGGCCATGGAGCGGGCCCTGGTGCGACGGCAAGCTCGACCCGACGCACGATCGGCTACATCAACGCCCACGGCACCAGCACGCCGCTGGGCGACCCGGCCGAAACGCACGCCATCAAGACGCGTCTTCGGCGAGCACGCCCGGAAGCTGAGCGTCTCGAGCACCAAGAGCCAGTTGGGCCACCTGCTGGGGGCCAGCGGCGGCGTGGAACTGGTTCTGACCGTGCTGGCGCTGCGCGACAGCATGATTCCGCCCACGATCAATCTGGACAATCCCGATCCGAAGTGCGATCTGGATTACACGCCCCAATCGACCCCGCGAGCGGCGGCTGGACGCGGCCATGTCGAACAGCTTCGGCTTCGGCGGCCACAATGCCTCGATCATCGTCGGCCGTTTGCGGCAATAGCGGCCCGTGCCCCGCGCCCTTAAGCCCACGGGTTGCAACCCGTGGGCCCGCTGATGCGCTGCGCGGCCGCGTCCCGACTTCTCTTGCTCCAAAATCAGGCGGCTTCTATACTTCGCCCCCGCTATCAAGCGAGCCGCGCGGCTCCCTGGGGCACGCGTGGCCGGCGGGGCGCACAAGATCGTTCCACTTCGGGCGTCAGGAGGCCGAGCAGATGTCAGCCAGATTGTTTCAAGCGGCGGCGATCGTGCTGCTGATGGTCCAGTGGAGTGCGGCGCAGACCGCTCCGGCGCACTTTCGGCGGCGCCGCCGTGGCCGGTCAGACGCCGCCGGGCGGCTGGTCGACCACCGCCACCGGCCTGCCCACTTGGCGCAGCCCGGCGCCGGGACGCCGGCGCCGCCGATGCAGCAACGAACCGATCCGGCCGCTCACGCCGCTTTCGCGCACGCCCGATCGCGCGCGTGACCAAGGGGCCGGGCACGCTGCCCAACGACGCCGGTCAGGAATGGCGCGATTACGACATCAGCCCCTACACGCTGCGGGTCACCTCGACCAATCGGCCCGAGCAGGCGATCGTCGATTGGATTCTGTTGGACACCGGCTACGAAGCCTGGCATACCGAGCCGCTCGGATTGCTCAGCGCCTCGCGGCGCACGCTGCGGGTCTATCACACGCCGCAGATTCAGGCCGTGGTCGGCGAGATGGTCGATCGCTTCGTCAACAGCGAGGCCGAGTCGCACGCCTTTGGCCTGCAAGTGTTGACCGTGGGCAGCCCCAACTGGCGATCCAAGGCCCATCGCATGCTGCACTCGGTGCCGGCGCAGTCGCAGGGCAGTCCAGGCCTGGCTGGTGGCGAAGGAAGACGCCTCGCTGATGCTGGCCGACCTGCACCGCCGCACCGATTTTCGCGAACACAGCTCGCCCCACCTGCTGGTCAACAACGGCCAATCGACGGTCGTGGCGGCCACGCAATCGAAGAACTACACGCGCGACATCCTGCTCAAGCCGGGCGCCTGGCCCGGCTTCGAGCCGCAAATGGCGCAGCTCGAAGAGGGCTTTTCGCTCGAGTTCAGCCCGCTGTTGTCGGTCGACGGCAAAACCATCGACGCGGTGATCAAGTGCAACGTCGACCAGATCGAAAAGCTGCTGCCCGGTGATGATCGACGTGCCCACCACGATCGCGCCGCGGCAGCGCACCGAGATCAAAGTGCCGCAAATCGCCAGTTGCCGGCTGCACGAGCGCTTCCGCTGGCCGGCCGACCAGGTGCTGCTGATCAGCCTGGGCGTGGTCTCGTCGCCGTCGCCCGCGTCCGGTTCGTCGATGCCGTTGGCGCTGTCCGGTCCCGGCCGGGCCGATCTGCTGGTCATCGTCGAAAGCAAGGGCAAGCAGGCCGACCCCACGGCGGGCCTGCGCGCCGTCAAACACGAGGCAAGCACCTATCACGGCCGCTATTAAAAGTCGCGCCGTCGCCTCGCACTTTGTGTTCGCTCCCGCTTGCAAAGGGCCAATAGCCGGCACTTCGGGCGACCGCCGGTGCGAACCAAAGAGAAGAAAGCTCGGCCCAGCGTGCCCCGCGCCGCGACCGGCCTTCTGCGAACTTCGCTCTGCCAAAAATCCGCCCTGTGCCAGCATCCAACAAGTCGTTACAAAGCGTTTTCGCGTGCCGTTGCCCGCACAGTTCGCCTCGACAGCCCAGTGTGAGGAACATTAAATTAAACGGGGGGCCACAAAGGCGAGGACGGTCCCGATTCTTGCCGAAGCCCTGGGAGCAAAATGGGACGGTCCCCTTCGGGTCCAGCGGATCGGGTTCGTTTCCTGACGCGGGTTTGACACGTTTCAACGGATTGAAGGCAAAATGGGTCCTGCGCGACGCGTCGTGATCACCGGCATCGGACTCATCACCCCGTTGGGCAATACGCCCGAGGGTTTTTGGCAGGCCCTGCTGGGGGGCCGCAGCGGCGTGGGCCCCCTGCGAACCGTGCCGACCGATTATCTGCCCACCTCGTTCGCCGCCGAAGCCCACGAGTTCACCGGCTCGATCGACGATTTCGGCCCGCTTGGAAGGCGAAAAGAAGAAATCGCTCCGCAAGGGGCTCAAGGTCATGTGCCGCGAGTGCCAGATGGGCGTCGCCGCCGCCCAACGCGCCCTGGCCTCGGCCGGCTGGGCCGCCGGCGGTTTCGATCCCGAACGCAGCGGCGTCGTGTTCGGCTCCGACTACATGCTCACCCTGCCCGAGGATTTTACCGCCGGCATCCTCCGCTGCCGGGGGCCGGAAGGCAAGTTCGACTTCGGCCGCTGGCCCACCGAGGGCATGCCCCAGCTCACTCCGCTGTGGCTGCTCAAATATCTGCCGAACATGCCGGCCAGCCACCTGGCGATCTATAACGACATGCGCGGGCCGAACAACTCGCTGACGCTGCGCGAGGCATCGTCCAACCTGGCCATCGGCGAGGCGTTTCGCACCATCGCCCGCGGCCATGCCGACCTGATGGTGGCCGGCGCCACGGGCACTCGCGTGCATCCGATGAAGCTGGTCCACACGCTGACCCAGGAACAAGTGGCCGGCAACGGCGCCGATCCGGCCGGGGCCAGCCGCCCGTTCGACCTGGGCCGCACCGGCATGGTGCTGGGCGAAGGGGCCGCCTCGATCGTGATCGAAGAGCTGGGCCTGGCCCAGGCCCGCGGCGCCAAAATCTACGGCGAGATTGTGGGCAGCGCGTCGAGCAATGTTTCCGATCGGCAGGGAGTCGCCCAGCGCGGGCAGGCGTTGGCCAACGCCATGCGGGCGGCCCTGCGCGACGCCGGCGCCACGCCCGACGACGTGGGCCACATCCACGCCCACGGACTGAGCACGCGCACCGCCGACGTGGAAGAAGCCTGGGCGATCAACCAGGTTTTCTCCGAGCGGGCCAGGCCCGTGCCGGTCGCCGCGGCCAAGAGTTATTTCGGCAACCTGGGCGCGGCCAGCGGCCTGGTCGAGCTGGCGGCCAGTCTGATGTCGCTGGAGCACGGCCGATTGTTTCCGGTGCTCAACTACTCGACGCCCGATCCGGAGTGTGCGCTCAACGTGGTCCGCACGTCCGACGTATTGCCCGGCCGCTCGGTGCTGAACGTGAACTTCACGCCGCAAGGTCAGGCGAGCGCCGTGCTGGTGCGTGCGTTTGAGGGCTGAAAGGGGGACTGGCTCCGATGGCTGCGAGGTGCCTGTCCCCTTTTCAGCAGCGCGGCGTTGAGGCAAACTCGGAACTTCGTTCTTTGTTTTTCGGTTCGACTGAGCTCTCCGAAGTCATCCTTCATCCTTCCGCCATCATCCTTCCGCAAAGGGGGCTAGCGGTTCGGGGCTAGGGAGGAATGCCAATAGCCGGCGATCAACGCGGTGCCGGTGCCCATCGATGGCGGCGAACTCTGAGCTTTGTTGTCGTTCCTCGTTTTTCATCCTTCATCCTTCGGCCTTCCGCAAAAGGGACTAGGGAGGAATGCCAATAGCCGGCGATCAACGGGGTGCCGGTGCCCATCGATGGCGGCGAACTCGGCACTTCGTTCCTCGTTTTTCATTCTTCATCCTTCCGCAATGGGGGCTGGGAACTTCGTTGTTCGTTCTTCGTTTTTCATCCTTCATCCTTCCGCCTTCATCCTTTCTCCTTCCGCCTTCATCCTTTAATCCCTCCACTTGCGAGTCGAGGGGGCGGAGCTATAATTCAGGGCTCGCATGCGGGAGCGGCGCTTAGGGCGTTTTCGGCCTAAAGTCTGTTTCCGCTTGTGGTTGGGGGTGTAGCTCAGTTGGTTAGAGCGCTAGCCTGTCACGCTAGAGGTCAGGGGTTCGAGTCCCCCCACCCTCGCTTTGCTGGGGATCAAGCACAGAACGACGGCCGTGGCAATGGCCCCTGAAATGAAATCCCTGCATCCGCCGGTCATCGAAGTCATCGACCGAGAGATGGCCGCCATCATCCGCTCCAAGACTGGGGCCGAGCGGCTGCGGATTTCCAACGGAATGTACCTCAGCGCCCGCCGGATGATTCTCAGCCATCTGCGAGCGGAACATCCGGAATGGGATGAGCTTCGCTTCCGCGACGCGGCGGCCCGGAGGCTCGCCCATCGAACCGGTTGAGCTGTTACGACACGTCGCCGACGCCCTCGAGGCGATGGGTCTGCGCTACTTTGTGACCGGCTCGACCGCGACAATTTTTTACGGCGAGCCGAGATTCACGAACGACATCGACGTCGTCGTCGATTTGGCGGAGCCGTCCATCGCGGAGTTCTGTGCGCGATTCCCGGAGGACGAATTCTACGTTAGCTCAACAGCGGCGCTGGAAGCCGTGCGCAGCAGAACGCAGTTCAACATTATTCATCCGGCTTCCGGCCTGAAAGTCGACGTGATCGTGCCGGAATCGACTCCCTTCAACGAGTCACGGTTTGCACGCGCTCGGTATCTGCACGCGGGAGAGGATTTCAAAGCGTGTTTCGTCTCGCCGGAGGACGTGGTTATCATGAAAATGGTGTTCTATCGCGAGGGTGGCTCGGAGAAACATCTGCGCGACATTGCGGGTGTTCTCGCGACCTGCCGAGAGCAACTTGATATAGCCTACGTGAGCCATTGGTGCAAGGGCTGGGCTTGGCCGAGTTATGGCTCGCGATTCAGCAGTGCGCTTCGGGAAATGCGTAGCCGTGTCGGAGGTTTTTGGGAAAAGCGCTGCGTATAACGGATCAGCCAGAGCAAATAGTCGTGCGTCTTGACGAACAGCGGTGTTTCGGGAGGAGGTTCGAGTCCTCCCAACGCTCGTTAATTGTTACGCGCCGCCGACCGTCGCGGAAGGCACCGGTCGGCCGGATGCCGCTAGCGCCCAGTCGGCGGAACAGTACATGCTGTCGGTGGCCTGCTCGCCATCGGCGCGCCCAGCCATTCGGCAATCACTGCCCGAAGGACTGTGGACGTTACGCGCTCCATCCCAGTAAGCGTGAGCGCACCCGCCAATAACTTCTGGAGCTCCTTGTCATCCAAAACGGGTGAACCGATTCCGACCTCCGACCGTTCGCTGTCATGCTCCAGGTACCAAAGCCCCCGGCGTTCGCCAGCATGGAGGACTCTGCTCCGCACGTCGTAAACGCACCTAATACGTGATATGAGTTCGGCCCTGTTCTTCGCCATACCCCAATGAAACGCTGCCTCCGGCTGCTCAAAGTAACTTTCGGGGACGTATTGCCCAACAAATGACGCCACCTTCCGCTTAATTTGAAATAGCCGTGATTTCAGACCTCGCACGATAATCTCACCTCTCGGGCAGTACGCGGCAATGTTCTTGAATACCAACGCAAGGGAATTGTCGTACAGATCGATATCCGAGTAATCTTTCAGTGGGAGCAGGGCCTCAAGGGTTGAGCAGAACATCGCAAGCGCGATCTCGGGCCGCGAGTGAAAGCTTTCCAGCGCAACGCGGTACGACTCTGCGGCACGCAAGATCAATCCGGCGCTCCCCTTGCCGTATTCTGCGATGTACCTGTCAATCACTCGAACGCACTCGGATAGATTCATGCCGGGCCGTCGGGCTTCCGCGGCTGGGAGTTGAAAGGAGTTCGCTCCTTATCAGTTATGTGCGAGCGAACCCCAGTCGGCACGGTCGATATGTTTCCGCACTGGATGTGGCCCAGGTTCTGAATTAGTTTGCCGTAAAAGGCCCCCAATAGCGCGCTGGCTTCTTCGCCGACCCACTCATACGTTTCAAGGCGGACGGATTCCCGTGTCGAGGGCTCTGCCCGTACGGCTAACACAAACGTCGAACCATCCGTTGAGGGATCAAACCTATTGCGCCGTCGCCCGAAACTCTGAAATGCTGGCGTTAAATAGAAACCCTCGCCAGAGCATTCGCCCACAAAGTACGCAGGCGAGGTGAAAAGAAAACGGAAAACTGACTCGTCGAGCTTGAGGTCATTCTCGGCCATGCCTTACGATCCTTGCCCGCAAGCACAGACGGCCTACCGCGCTTGGGTAAGCCGCTGACAAGAGTACCCCCACGGGGAGTCGAACCCCGGTTTTCGGACTGAGAACCCGACGTCCTGGGCCACTAGACGATGGGGGCAAAGATGAACCAGTAAATCGTAGCCGCACGGCCGGCAGAGGCCAAGAGGGAAAGGCGGAAGGATAAAGGATGAAGGATGAAAAACGAGGAACGAGAAACGAAGTTCCGAGCCTGCCGTGATGGATTGGCACCGGCGATCGTTGATCGCCGGCTATTGCCAAATCCCGAGCTCCCAGCCGCTCCTCCTCGTCGTTCCGAGTTCCCCTTCGACTGCGCTCAGGACAAGCAAGTTCCGCGTTCCCAGCTTGCCGCCCTCCCCCTCACTCTGCGCTGGAGAGCACGTCGGTGGTCGAGGGGCCCAGCGGCGCTATGGCGTCGCTGCCGTCGGCCGAGCGCGTGCCCAGGCCGTGAAAGGCCGTCACCAGTTGCTCGTCCTGACGCGGGAGCACGCTGCGCAAGTTGATCCACAAATAATTGTCTTCGGCCTGGGCCCAGACAAACGGCTGCCGATCGGCCAGGTCGCCGGCCAGTCGCTGAGCGCTCGTGCCGCGCGGCTCGATCGCGCAGACACCAGGACGAAAGCCGCTCGTCCGGCAAGCGGGCCTCGCTCAGCCAGGCCGTGCCCGGCAGCACTTCCACCCGGCTGACCAGCGACGAGTGCCGGATCTGCGGCGCCAAGCGCTCGGCCCGATGTTTCAGGTTGTCGCTCGATGCGGCCAGCAGTTGCGCCAGCGGAACCGATCTCAGGGCCGTCTCGGGCTTGGTATAGAGCCGCAGCGTGGCGGCCAGCGCGGCCAGCGTGAGCGAGTCGGCGGCCAGAACGGTGGAGAGCGGCGCGGCGGCGATTTGTTCGATCAGATCCCGCCGGCCGGCCACGATCGCCGAGACCGGCCCGCCGATGCAGATGTCGCCGCGAAAGATCACCAGGTCGGCGCCCGCCACGATCGACTCGCCCACGATGGGCAATTGCCCGCAGCCCGCACAGTGGAGCGGAATCAAAGTGGCCAGCGGCAAACTGGCGACCAGCGGAATCTGGCGTTGCGTGGCCAGGGCCACCAGTTCGTCCAGGCCGGCCAGGGCCACGGCGCCGGTGATTTGAAACTCGGCCGGCCGGCTGTGCAGGATGACGGCCGTTTGGGGCGAGATGCCGCGGCGGTAATCGTCGGCCGTGGTGCGATGCGTGGTGCCGACCTCGCGCAGCTGGGCCTGGGCCAACTCGGCGGCGGCGGGCAGCGAAAAATCGCCCACCAGACGTTCGACGTGCGAGCGGCTGACCAGCACCTCGTGCCCTTTGGCCAGCGCCGCCAGCACCGCCACCAGGGCGGCGCCGGGGTTCGAGAAGACCAGCGCCGCTTCCGCGCCGGTCAATTCCAAGACCAGCGATTCCACCGATCGCAGCGTGGCCTCGCCGGCCGCCGCGGAGGAGCGCGTGGCACACGAGCGATACTGCCGGGCGACCGTTTCCAAGGCGTCGAGCGCCTCGTCGGCCAGCGGCAGTTCGGCGGCGGCCAGATTCAAAATGCCGGTGGCGTTGACGATCGGCCGCGGGCCGCTACTGCCGGTGGCCAGCAGTTGCCGGGCGACCCGCGAGGCGAGCGTGCCCGCCTCGTGGATTTTCTGGCTGGCGGCGTCGCGCAGGTCGGCTTGCAGGCTGTCGAACCACTTGCCCACCCGTTGCAGGGCCGGGTTGGTGCGGACGCGCGAGGTCAGATCGCGCAAGCGCGAGCGGAGCACGATCGTCGAGCGGTTAGGCCGATGGTTGCGCGAGCGAAGGGTCATGGGAGGACCTCGGAGGTTAAGGATGAAGGCGGAAGGATGAAGGATGAAAAACGAAGAACGAAGAACGAAGAAACGGATGGAACTTGCTGGCTCGATTCATCCTTCATCCTTTAGCCGCTTTTCCGCCATTGTATCGCCCGGCCGGACCGCCGCCATGCGCCGCCGCCGCGGCGGAGGAAAGAATTGTGGGCCGCAGCGGCGAAGTGCGCCGGCCAGCAGAGGCCGCGGCGTCGGGCGAAGCCGCGACTGGGAGCGAGGGCGGCGTCGCGGGCGAGCGCCCCCACGGGAAACATCCCGTGGGCTTAATACGGGTCGGCGCTTGCGCAGCGGCGCCCCGTGAGGCGGAGCGCTGAAAGGCGCCCCGAAGCGGCCGCTCCTCGGGGGGCCGTGCATGCAAACCGCGTAGATTACGCGAACTGCGCTACCCGCAAGGTAATGCGCATTGCGCTCTGTAGCGGCGTGCTGCCCGATTAGGGGTCGATGCGCTTCTGCTTCATCCATTCGCCGACGGTGCGCGGCAGGGGCGCCGGTTCGGGAGCAAACAGGCCCTTGATGCCGCTCGGCTTCTGGCTGGCTTGTTGCGCGGCCGAGGATGTCTTCCAGGTGTCGGTGCGCGGGCGGGAGTTTGAGGCCGGTTTCTTCGTCGGCTTGTTGGGCGTGACCATGGCCTTGGTGTTGGTGTAGAGCTTCTTGGGAGCGCTGCTCAGTGTCTCGACAACGCCCGGCTTGCTGGCGGTCCGCCTGGCGGAGCCGACTTTCTTCCCCTGTTTATTTTTCGTGCTCGACGAGCTGCCGGACGAAAACGGGTTCGACACGGTCCAGCCGGCCGCCCAGGGCGCAGCGGCCATCGACGAACCGTAAACGGCAAGGGTCAAAAGCGCGACGCGTGTGACGTTCCGCATAAAGATTCCTCAAAGGCGCAAGCCCTGGCGCAGGAAGGCCCGCGGGCTGAAACGACCAAATGAAACCGCCACGGACCGGGGGACTGTGAGCGGCGTTCTTGATTTCACTTCCCAGAAAAGCGGGGCGAAGTGTCGCAAAAACGCCGGCGAGTGTCCAGATGGGTTGGAGAAAAACCGCGCGGCGCCGCGGGTGGGAAGGCGATCCGGCCGACGTTGCAAACCTCCGGCGCCGGGGCGGCGGCGCATTGACGCCTTTTGACGCGCGGCCCTAAAATCAACGCGTTCGCCAGCTATCACGCCGTACTTCGAGATCACGGATCGCCCATGCCCTTCCTGCAAGCATTCCCGACGGGAGAGTCCGGCGAAGACGAAAACATCGCCGTCGAAGGTCCCCGGGTCGTGCTCGGGCGGCATCCCGAGTGCGACATCGTGCTCGAAGCGGCCGCGGTGAGCCGGCAGCACGCGCAGATCCTGGCCGAGGGGGACAATTATTTCGTCGAGGATCTGCACAGCCGTAACGGCACTTTTGTCAACGGCCGGCTGATCGAGGGCCGGCAACTGTTGCAAAACGGCGATCGGCTGAAGATCTGCGATCTGTCGTTCACCTTCTACACCCAACTGCCCACCGAGATCCTGCCCCAACCCGGCTTGCTGCAAGGGACCATTGCCGGAGGCGAGGCCGAGCTGGTCGACGACGAAGCGGCTCAGGGCAACTCGACGATCATGACCAAGCTCGATGCGTCGTTTCGACGGGTCGGCCCGCAAACGATCGCCAATCCGGAGGCCAAGCTGCGGGCCATGATCGAGATTGCTCATAACCTGGGCAAGGTGGTCACGCTGGATGCGGTGTTGCCCAAGCTGCTGGACAGCATTTTCAAGATTTTCGTCCAGGCCGATCGCGGGTTCGTCATCCTCCGCGGCGCGGCCGACGGTCCGCTGGTGCCCAAGGCGATCAAGTATCGCCGGGCCGACATGGAGGACCGGGTGCGGATCAGCCGCACGATCATCCGTCAGGCGATGGACAGCAAGGAGGCGATTCTCTCGGCCGACGCCGCCACCGACATGCGCTTCGAATCGAGCCAGAGCATCGCCGACCTGCGGATTCGTTCGGTGATGTGCGCGCCGCTGATCGACAACGAGGGGAACGCCCTGGGCGTGATCCAGATCGATACGCTCGACCAGCGGCATCGATTTCAAAAAGACGATCTGGACGTACTGGTCAGCATTGCTTCGCAGGCGGCCACGGCGGTCGACAATGCGCAGATGCACGAGTCGGCCCTCAAACGGCAATCGCTCGATCGCGACCTGGAGCTGGCGCACAAAGTGCAGCGCGGGCTGCTGCCGGCCCATCCGCCGGTAGTGGCCAACTATCACTTCTTCGACTTCTACGAGCCGGCCAACCAGGTGGGCGGCGACTATTACGATTACGTCGAACTGCCGGACAGCCGCCTGGCCGTGGTGCTGGGGGACGTGTCGGGCAAGGGCGTCTCGGCAGCCCTGCTGATGGCCAAGCTCTCGGGCGAAGTTCGTTATTGCCTGGCCAGCGAAGCCACGCCGGCCGCGGCGATGGATCGCATCAACGCCGCCTTCTGCCGCAGTGGCTGGGACGACCGGTTCGTGACCTTCGTGCTGGCCGTCGTCGATCCGATCAAGCACGAAGTCACGCTCGTCAACGCCGGCCACATGCCGCCGCTGTTGCGGCACAGCGACGGGCGAGTCGAATTGATCGGGGATGAAGACGCCGGCGTGCCGCTGGGCATCGACAACGACACGGCCTATATGCAAACCACGCGCAAGCTGGCGGTCGGCGATTCGGTGACGATGTTCACCGACGGCCTCAGCGAAGCCATGAACGCCGAAGGCGACTTATACGGAATGGACCGGCTGTGGCGGCAAGTCGGCAGCGAAGCGTCCAGCGTATCGCTGCTCGGCCGGCACCTGCTGGACGACGTCCGGCGTTTCGTGGGCGGCCGCCCGCAAAGCGACGACATGTGCCTGGCCTGCTTTGGACGCACGCTGTAAGGCGCTCAGCGGCGTGGGAGCCGACGGGCGGACCCACGGGAAGCATCCCCGTGGGCTTAACGGTAGAATGAAGTCTGTTACTTCGACGGCAATTCGAGAACGACACCGATGACATCGCGCAAGATCTCGGCGGCATCATTCATACCTATCAGAAGTTCGATCCGCAGAACTTTCCCAGCCCCACCTCCGAACCGGCCGACCTGGTTTCGCCGGCGATGGAACACATGCTGATGTTCGGCAGCATGCGCGAACTGACCGACGAGGAGCTCGCCCGGGCCGTCAAGCTCGATGCCAGCCAGATCGCCGGCCTGGGCCCGAGCCTGGACATGCTGCGGGCAATGCTGCTGGAACGCAAGCGAAAGATCCTGGAGAAATACGAAACCCAAAAGGTGCGCCAGACGGCGGCGCGCGAGTTTTTCGACATGGCGGCCCAGGTCAAGCCGCCCACGAAACTGGCCGGCCGCTACGACCGCGCGGTGCGCGACGAGCAATTGCGCGAGCTGGAGCGGCTGTGGTATCAGGCCGGGGACGATCGATCGAAGTTCGCCCGAGAACTCGTGCAACTGGTGGCCCGACTGGGAGACAAGTACCAGGTCGACGAGCTGGCCTCGAAGTACGAGTTTACCGGCCGCACGCCGCTCACGGTGCCGCAGGCGCTCGAGGTCAAGGAGGAACTGGAGACGATCGACAAGCTGCTCAAGCAACTGGAAGAGGCGCAAAAACCGCGCAAATCGGCATCATCGACCTGGAAGAACTTTCGGAGTTCACCGAGCCCGGCGCGGTCGAAAAACTCGGGCAGTTGCAAAAACAAGTCGAAGAACTGCTGCGCCAGATGGCCGAGCAGCAAGGCTTGGAGCGCGGGCCCAAGGGCTACCAGCTCACGCCCAAGGCGTATCGCTTGTTTCAGGGGCGGCTGCTGGAGCGGATCTTCGCCAACCTGGAAGCGGCGCGCACGGGCCGCCACCAGGGGCCGGTGGTGGGCGAAGGAGCGGTCGAGCTGCAACACACCAAGCAGTACGAGTTCGGCGACTCGGTGGCGAACATGGACATTCCCGGCTCGTTTACCAACGCGCTGATCCGTGGCGGGCCGGGCCTGCCCATCCGGCTCAAGCCGGAGGATATCGAAATCCACCGCACTCGCAATTCGCCCAAATGCGCCACGGTGGTGCTGGGGGACATGTCGGGCTCGATGCGCTACGACGGCCAATACATCCACGTCAAGCGGATGGCGCTGGCCCTGGACGGCCTGATCCGCCGCGAGTATCCGGGCGATTATCTGCAATTCATCGAGATGTTCACCTTTGCCAAGCCGCGGCCGGTGGGGGAGATCGCCTCGCTGATGCCCAAGCCGGTCACGATTTACGATCCCATCGTGCGTCTTTCGGCCGACATGAGCCGCGAAGAAGTCAGCGAATACCACTTTCCGCCGCACTTCACCAATATCCAGCACGCACTGCAACTGGGCCGCAAGTTCCTTTCGGCGCAGGACACGCCCAACCGGCAAATCATCCTGATTACCGACGGCTTGCCGACGGCCCACTTCGAAGGCAGCACGCTTTATCTGCTCTATCCGCCGGACGTGCGGACCGAGCAGGCCACGATGCGCGAGGGTCAGCTCTGCCAGCGCGAAGGAATCACGATCAACATCTTTCTGCTGCCCAGTTGGTCGCAAACGCGCGAGGACGTGCAGTTCGCCTATCGGCTGGCCGAGTCGACCAAGGGCCGGGTGTTTTTCACCGGCGGCCGCGACCTGGACCGCTACGTGGTGTGGGACTACGTCAGCCGCCGGCGGGAAATCATCGCATAGAGGCGCGATTCCCGCCGTTCCGCTCTTTGCCGCGCCCGAAAACTGTTAAGCCCACGGGATGCTTCCCGTGGGGTGCCCCGCCACGGGTCGAATCCCCTACTCCCCCAGCCGCACTTTTCCGCCGGGGGCGACCACCACCGGCACGCTCGACGTCTCGCGCCGCACGCGCTCGGCCCAGGCCGCGGCGTCCTGCCGGATGGGGGGCCAGGTGTTGTAGTGCGATGGGACCACGCGGCGGGGTTTGATGAGTTTGACCGCTTCCAGTGCCTCGTCGGGGCCCATCGTAAAGCGATCGCCGATCGGCAAAATGGCCAGGTCGATTCCCGCCGCGCCGATTTGCCGCATGTCGAGAAACAGACCCGAGTCGCAAGCGACGTAGATTTTGCCGTCCTCGAGCGTGAGCAGAAATCCGCCCGGGTTGCCGCCGCCGGTTCCGTCGGGCAACAGCGAGCTGTGATGGGCGATCGTCATTTGCACCCGGCCGGGCGGCAGTTGGATGCCGCCGCCGATGTTCATCGGCTCGGTATTTTTGACTCCCTGCCTGGCGAGCCAGTTGCAAATTTCAAAATTGGCCACCACGGTCGCGCCGGTGCGAAGGGCGATCTTGGCCGCGTCGGCCACGTGGTCTTCGTGTCCGTGAGAGACCAGGATGAACTGCGGATCGACATCCTGGGCTTTGACCGTGGCGGTCGGCGAATCGTCGAGAAACGGATCGATCAGAATGGTGTGCCGCCCGGTGACGATATGCCAGGTGGCGTGGCCCAACCAGGTGAGTTCGGTCATGGCAAGCTTCCTTTTCCCAGACATGTTGCCACTTCGGCCGCGCAGCGTCAAATGGATGCCGCAGGTGCCTGCCGCGGGCCGCGGATTAGTTCGCGCTCGACCTCGGTAGCCAACGTCAGCAGCTGGAAAAGCTGGCCCAGCGCCGACTCGTCGAGGCGCGGGACATAAAGATCGGCAAGCGGCCGCCCCGCCGCCCGATGGGCCCGGCGAGCGGTTTCGATCGCGGCCATTTGAATGTTCGCCAGATACCGCGTGCCGATGGCAATCCGATCCCGGCGCGGCTGCTCGACAATCAGATTGACGACGATCGACGCACCACCGGCGCCCATGTGGGCCTGGCCGCTTCGCGCGAGCAAGTTCTCGTACCAGGCCACGAGCGACTGAAGCCCGGCCGTCCAGGGCACGAGCAGGCGGCGCCCCGCTGCGTGCGATTTTGCCGACAGGTGCAGCGTGCCGGCGAAGTTGAGCAGGATATTTTCCGCCGGCTCGGCAGTCTGGAAGTGCGCGCTCATCGCGGCGGCGCCATCCAACAACCGCCGCACGTCCACTGCCAGCGTGGCGGCTGGCAGCAAAGCAGCGGCGCGAAACTGCGACCCCCCTGCCCCGGGCGGCAGCGCGAACGTCTCGTGGCAACCGGAAATTTCAAGGGGCGAACTCGCCGCTTCCGCGATCCGGATGAGACGCCGGCCGAACTCGTCCTGATCGTTGTCGCACGACCGGCGGAGCGCCTCGACAAACACTTCCTGCACTGCCGGGGTTTCCGGGCTGTCGTCTTGCTGAGAGATTGCAATCAGGCCCCAGCGCGCGTGCGGACCCGGCTGGCTCTGGCCTTCGGTGAGCAGATCGAGCGGGCCAGCCAACGCGTCGTTGTCGAGCGAGTCGCCGGCCAGGTACATCCGCGGCTGCCCGCCACGCTCGGCTCGGCTCAACTCGTTGTGGTAAGGATGGCAGCAGGCATCTTTCAGCGCCCGGATGGCCAGCAGAGTCCCACGGCCGGCGACCACCACGACGCGATCGATCGATTCCGCCATGCGCCGGGCCGCAGTCAGGATGCATCCCAACTCGCTCCGCTGCCGATGTGCGCGATAGTCGGCCAGGATCCGCTGCGGCTCGGCGTGCTCGGGGCGCTTGAGCACCCGCTGACGTGCCGCGGCCAAGTCAGCGTAAAGCGGATCCAGGTTCAGCGGCGCCTCGTCCGGTCCGGAAACGATGATGCCCGAGGAATCGAAACGCAGCGGTTGGATTGCGGCGGCCATTTAAGGAAAAAACGATGAGGATCAGGATGGCCAAAGGCTCCGGGGCCCGCTGAAGAATACCCGGCTTGGCCGAACCCTGCCAAGCCGCCGAGTTGGCCGTTCGACAGCCCGGCGGTGCGCCGCCTATAATGTGGCCCAAACCACTGGCAGCCCCGCAAGGAATTCCGCAATGGACATGCACGAGTTGACCCGCGAACTTCTGATCCGCAACGAGGAAAAGATCGTGATGCTGGTGGCCGACGGCCTGGGCGGGCTGCCGCTGGAGCCGGGGGGCAAGACCGAACTGGAAACCGCCCGCACGCCCCATCTCGACGCGCTGGCCAAACGGGGCATCTCCGGCGGCAGCATTCCGGTCAAGCCGGGCATCACGCCGGGCAGCGGGCCAGGACACCTGGGCCTGTTCGGCTACGATCCCTTGGAATATCGCATCGGCCGCGGCGCGCTGGAAGCCACCGGCATCGGTTTCGAACTGGGCCACAACGACGTCGCGGCGCGGGGCAACTACTGCACGCTCGACGCTACTGGGAATATCAGCGATCGCCGAGCCGGCAGAATCAGTTCCGAGGAAAGCGCTCCCCTGGCGGTGCGCCTGCGCGAGGTCCGCATTCCGGGCGTCGAGGTTTTTGTCGAGCCGGTCAAGGAACACCGCTTTGTGGTCGTGTTTCGCGGCTCAGGACTCGGCGGCGACGTTCACGATACCGACCCGCAGGCCACGGGTGTGCCCCCGCTGGCGCCGCGGGCCAGCAAGCCGGGCAGCGAGCGCACCGCCGAAGTTGCTGCCCAGTTCGTGGCGCAGGGGCAAAAACTGCTCGCGAGCGAAAAGAAGGCCAATGGCCTGACGCTGCGCGGCTTTTCGGCCCGGCCTCATCTGCCGACGTATGACGAGGTTTATGGACTCAAGGCGGCGGCCATCGCGGTCTATCCGATGTACAAGGGCCTGGCCCGGCTGGTCGGCATGGAGATCGTCGGCAAGGCGCAAACCCTGGCCGAACAAATCGACGTGCTCGAACAGAACTGGAGCCAGTACGATTTCTTTTTCATCCACTTCAAGTACACCGATAGCACGGGCGAAGACGGTGCGTTCGACTTTAAGGTCCGCAAGATCGAAGAGCTGGACGCGGTGCTTCCGCGCATCACCAAGCTCAACCCGGCGGTGCTGATCGTGACCGGCGACCACAGTACGCCCAGCCTGCTCAAGTCGCACTCCTGGCATGCGGTGCCCACAGTGCTCTCAGCCCATGCGTGCCGCAGCGACGCTTGCCAGGCCTTTAGCGAAAGCGAGTCGCTGCGGGGCGGCTTGGGGCAGTTCGAGGCCAAGTATCTGATGCCGCTGGCATTGGCCAATGCGGGGCGGCTGGGCAAGTTCGGGGCGTAGTCGCATGCACGGCTGGCGGTAAACAGTGCCGGCCGGTAGGCCCCCAGGGGACGCCGCCCCTGGGCTTAACCGCAGGTGGGCCCGCATGACCCCTTGCCTTCCGCAAGACTGGCCTTGCCCGGGTTGCGGGCTGCCGCTACGATTCCGCCGCATTTCTGCAATTTCGTATGCCACCCGGGGCGTGAAAACTCCCTTTCCTTGAACAAGCGACTCGCTCTGCCGTGTTTCAAGCGCGCTCGTCTCGCTGTCTTCCGTACTGCCGGCCAGGCCTGATCCTGGTCGCGGCGCTGGGCTTTGTCAGCCTGAGTGGTTGCCAGTTGCTTTCGTACGGCCACAACTCCGAAGGCGTGAAGATGTATCAGACCGCCTATTACGAAGGCGCTTTGCAGCAATTCCAAAAGGCGGTCGACGCCGATCCCAAGAACGCCGACGCCTACTACAACCTGGCCTCGACCTATCATCAGCTCGGCAAGCTGCATCATCGCGACACCGATCTGACGCAGGCCGAGAGCAACTACCATCGCTGCCTGGATAACTCTCCCAACCACGAAGACTGCTATCGCGGGTTGGCGGTGCTGCTGGTCGATCGCAACCATCCGGACCAGGCCAAGGAACTGCTGACACTCTGGGGACAGCGCGCTCCCAACCTGCCGGGACCGAAGATCGAACTGGCCCGGCTGTTGGAAGAACAAGGCGACAAGCTGGCGGCGCAGCAGCAATTGATCGAAGCGGTCTCCATCGATCCGCACAACGCCCGGGCGCTGGCGGCGCTGGGCAAAGTGCGCGAAGAATCGGGCGACCCGGCGCAGGCCTTGGCGAATTATCAGCGCTCGTTGCAGATCAACCGCTACCAGCCGCACGTGGCGCGCTCGCGTGGCCGCGTTGCAAACGACCGCCAATGGCGGCACGTTCACGCCTCCCGGCGGCACGCGGACCGTCAACGCCAACGTCAACGCGGTGCCCGGCGCCGGTGCGCGTAGCGGCCGCTAGATCACGGCTGGTCTCGCATTCTGCGGCAAAGAATCGTGCCCGAGCGGCCGCCCTCTCTCTCGCAGGGCCCGGCAAAGCACAGCGACGCGAAACGGATTTGCGTTACCCGGGGCGAGTTTTCGCGATCGTCGCTCCCGCCGCTGGTTCGCCCAGGCGAGGCAGCGCATGCCGAGACCCGCGAAGTGCGCGGCGCTACTTGCGAATCTCGACGGAGCGGAACTTGATGATGTTGAGCAGCACGAACGAACCTTGGAATGCCGACAACACGTTCTCGCGGCCCGTGGTCCAGGGCAATGCGTAGGCAGCCAGCTTGCCGGTGCTGAACTCGGCAACGTAGATGACCGACTGCCCAAGTTGCCCCAGGCCGCCGCGGCGTAAATCGGCCACGCCCGTGACCATCGCATAGTGCGGATTCTTGGCGATTCGGTCCGGCGAGATCCTTGGCCACATTGTATTGGTAGGCCGTCAGGAATTTGCCGGTTTGCAAGTTGAGCACGGCGGCTTTCAGTTCGCCCGTCAGGTAGTCGAGGATGTAGACGGCTTCGATATCGCTGCTCAGCGGTCCGGTGGCGATGGCAAAGTTGTCCTGCCCGTGGGTGGCGGTGGCGTGGACGGGGATTTGCGGCCAGATGCCGGCGACGTTCAGCCCGACCACCAATCCTGCCAGCATTCCCGTCACCAGCCACGCCTGCCTCGACTTGAACATCATCGGAGTTCCTTGCATTGCAAATGGGGCAACTAAGGGAATCGTAACGCTTTCGGGCATTCAATACCAGCGAAGTCGTAGCCGGTGCGGCAGCGCGGTCGATCCACCGGCTTTACCCGGCCATTCGCCACGCCGGTGGATCGCGAATTTTTCCGCTCCCGACCCTGGCGGGCTGGGGGAGTTGTGTTACAAAATTGACTTGCCGCATTACGAACAACCGGACTCACCCCGCGAAGAAACCCCAGGAGTCAGTTTCGATGGCCACCAACGGAGCGCTCAATCGCAAGTTACGCATGGCTTTGGTCGGAGGCGGACAGGGATCGTTCATCGGACGGGTGCATGCCACGGCCGCCGTGCTCGACAACCGGGCCGCGCTGGTGGCCGGGGCCCTGTCGTCCGATGCGCAAAAAGCCAAGGCTTCGGCCCCGGACTACGACATTCCCGAGCGCCGGGCATATGGCTCGTATCGCGAAATGCTCGACAGCCGAGCTCAAATTGCCCGCGAGCGAACGGGTCGATTTCATCACCGTCGCCACGCCCAATCACACGCATTACCAGATCGCCAAGGCGGCGGTCGAAGCCGGGCTTCAACGTCATCTGCGACAAGCCCATGACGTTCGACCTGGAGCAGGCCGAACAGTTGGCCGCGGCCGTCGACAGCTCGGGCGTGGTGTTCGCGGTGTCGCACAACTACACCGGTTATCCGCTGGTGCGCCAGGCGCGGCAGATGATCCAGAGCGGCGAGTTGGGCGAGATCAACGCCGTCCGTGCGTTCTACATCCAGGGCTGGCTGCGCACCCGGCTCGAGGCCGAAGATCAGAAGCAGGCCGCCTGGCGCACCGATCCGGCCCGCAGCGGCGCCGCGGGCTGTTTTGGCGACATTGCCACGCATGCCTATAATCTGGGGCGCTACATGACCGGCCTGCTGCCCGAGGCGATCAGCTGCAACCTCAAGGTGTTCGAAAAAGGGCGCAAGCTCGACGATTACGGTCACGCGGTGATCCGCTACGAAAATGGCGCACTGGGTACCGTGACTTCCTCGCAAATCAGCCATGGCCGCGAAAACGATCTGTTCATCGAGATCGACGGCACCAAGGGAGCCCTGGAATGGCACCAGGAAGAACCCAACAAGATGCTCGTTCGCCGCAACGGCCAGCCGCACGCCCTGTACACGCGCGACCCCAATGCGCCCGTTCATGAACGAAGTCGGGCAAGGCCGCTTGCCGCCTGCCTGCCGGCCACCCCGAGGCGTTCTTCGAGGCCTTTGCCAACATCTACCGCTCGGCCTACGACAACATGATCCTGCGCGCCACGGGCAAGAAGTTCGACGCCCAGGATACCGTCTATCCGAACGTCAACGACGGCGTGGAGGGCATGTACTTCATCCAGCAGAGCGTGGCCAGCAATGCCTCCAACGGCGCGTGGCTGCCGCTCAAGCATCCGCGCGCAGAAAGTGAGCCACTTCGGTCCGGAAGAAGTTCGATCGGTTCCAACCGGCAATCGATCTGGATGAAAGGACTCGTCTCGTTTGAAAAATGAGTTGCGGCAGCCGCCCACGCGGCGTCGTCGGGGGGACGGTTGACATGACCGCGCACGGCACTCCGCAGGAAGGGCAGGAAGACCAGGGCATTTGCCGGCCGGACGCCGCTCGCCGCCGGGCGCGACGGGGTTTTACTCTGATCGAACTGCTTGTGGTCCTAGCGATCATTGGGATCCTGGTGGCATTGTTGCTCCCGGCCGTGCAGGCGGCTCGCGAAGCCGCGCGGCGCAACCAATGCGGCAACAACCTCAAGCAAATCGGCCTGGCCTTGCTGAATTACGAGTCGGCGCGGAAGGCTTTCCCGCCCGGCGGACTGTTGGGCGGCAACGGTTCGTACGGGTTCTCTTGGATCGTGCGGATTTTGCCCTATCTGGAAGAGTCCGCCATTTATCAAAAGCTGGATTGGAGCGGCGCCAACTACGGCGGAGCGCTGGGCTGGTTAGGAGAGAATTCCGCCAATGCCCAGCTGCTAGGGTACGTCCAGTTTCCCGTCCTGTACTGTCCTTCCAGTCCGTTGCCGGTGCTCGTTCTCAACACCGGCGGATGGACCGTGAACGACTCTGGCACCATGTACGTTGGCAACTCGGCGCACACGAACGACGTTTCGGCGCGCGATAAGGCCGTGTCCGGCGGAGCGCCCGGCCGACTTTCGTTCGGCGGCGTACTGATCTCGCTCGCGAGCGTGCGCGTCGTGGACATTCAGGATGGGACCACCAATACGATTATGGTCGGCGAACAATCCGACTTCTGCTCCGACGCGACCGGTGCGCAATCCGATTGCCGCAGCGACTGCACGCACGGCTTCTGCATGGGACCGGGCGACGACGGCTGGGATCGCATCTTCAACATCACCACGGTCGTCAACGGCATCAATGAGAAATCGGCCAACGCCTTTGGCGTGCCGGGCAACTGCGGACCCAATCGGGCGATCCAGTCGGCCCACCCCGGCGGAGCCCAGGTGCTCCTGGCGGACGGCTCCGTGCGTTTCGTGAGCGATTCGCTCGATATCCAGACTTTCTACAACCTCTCAAACCGCAACGACGGCAATGTTATCGGCACCGATTGGTGATGCTCGCAGCCGTTTCGTCCGGCCGGACCGGCGCTCCATGGCTCTGGTCACGCTGTGCTGCCTGGCGGTCGTCGCCGCCGGCTGTCGCCGCGGCCCCGTGCTGGGCAAAGTTCATGGCCAGGTCGCATTTCAAGGCCAGCCGCTGGAAGCCGGGATTATCGGTTTCAGCAATCGACAAAGCGGTGTTCATATGACGGCCAATCTCGACGCCCAAGGCCACTACATGGTGTCCATGGCCAAAGGATTTGGCCTGCCGCCCGGCAGTTACCTGGTGGCCATTTATCCGTTCATCGCCGACTTGCCGATCGGATCCACCGCGCGACCCGTGCATCACGAGTTTCCGAATATTCCTGCGCGCTACCGCAAGCCGGAAACCAGCGGCCTGTCGATCGAGGTGCGTGAAGGGGACAATCCGTTCAACGTCGATCTACAGCCTTGAGTCCGCGGCTCAATCTCGGCTGCTGCCGCCGCTGAACCGCATGATGTAGTACAGCAAGATCATGACCGCTTGCAGCGTGCCGGCCACGTAAGTCCAGGCCGCCGCGTTGAGCACGCTGCGCACGTGCTGGAGTTGGTCGTGGTCGATGATGCCCAGTTGGACCAATTGGGCTTTGGCCCGATTGCTGGCGTCGAATTCGACCGGCAAATTGACGACCTGGAAAAACACGACGGCCGCAAACAGCACGATGCCGACACTGATCAGCAGGTGCATGTGAAAAAGGGCGCCCAGGAGAATCAGCCAGATGCCGGCGCCGCTGCCGAAACTGGCGATCGGCACCGCCGCATTGCGCACGGCCAGCGGCGCGTAATGGCGGGCGTCTTGCAGCGCGTGCCCCGCCTCGTGCGCGGCAATGCCCACCGACGCCAGCGTACGCCGCTCGTAAACCTCGGGGCTTAATCTGAGCACCTTGCGCGCGAGTCGTAATGATCGGTCAGTTCGCCCGGTATCTCTTCGATCGCCACGTCCTGCAGGCCGGCCGAATCGAGAATGTGCCGGGCGGCAGCCGCGCCCGAGAGCGGGGCCGGCAATTGTTGCGCAGCGGCGTAGGTCATTTTGACTCGCATCTGAGCCCAAAATGCCAAGAGCAGCGCGGGGCCAATGAACAGAAAATAGACCGGATCGAAAAACATAAAGGTCTCCTTTGCTCGGCACCGGTCCACGCCGCGTAAAGCGCCGCGTCCGCAGGCCGAGAGCTATGTTTTATTTATACGAGATAGCCAATACCGCAGTTCGCTTACCGGCAGATGCGCATTCGTTAAAATCAACCTAAATTGCCCAGTATGATGGCAGCCCGGGCGGCAAATTGGTATGCTGAACTTAGAGCGACATTAGCAATGTTTTTCCACCCTCCCCATGCTCACCTTACACCGATGCGACGAATCCTGCCCGCCGGTGCCTCGCAATCGATATTCGTCCTGGGCTGGGGTTGCTTGGTTCTGGCCGCTCTGCCGGGCTGTGACCGGTTGGAAAGCGCCTCGAATGCCAGCTTGACCCAAACGCCCTCGGCCGATCGGCAACCTGCAAGTCAGGATGAACTGCGAGTCCGGATCGATCGGGCCCTGGACTACAACCGGTCGCACCGGCACATGGATCAGGGCACCAATGCCGCCTGGCAGGTCGTCCATGGCGTATTGGTCTACGGTCCCGACTTGCAGATGTACAAGGATGGCAAGCTGGTATCGGCCCTCGATTACTTGCTCCGCGGCGGTCCGATCAACGGTTGGAACCTGCGCCCGGCCGATCACGGCGTGATGTCGGTTCTGGAGGCCGGCTCAAAAACCGGCATGGGCCATCCCGACCAGTGGATCGGCTATCTGTCGCAATGCGGACTGTCGTTAGACGAGCCGCTGATGGTCGGCGGCAAGGAGTATAAAGTCGGCGACCTGCTGAGCCAATCGCAATGGGACATCTATCCGGGCATGGAAGCGACCTGGACGCTGATGGCCGCGAGCGCTTACTTACCGGCGGATGCCCACTGGACTGCTCGCGACGGCTCGGAGTGGACCATCGACCGGATTGTCGATATGGAAGCCGACGCCGACCCGGACACCGCCGCGTGTGGTGGGTCGCACCGCATGTATGCGCTGGCCGTGGCGCTGAACCGTCATTTGGAAGCGGGCGGCAAGTTGGAAGGTCCGTGGCTCAAGGCCGACCAGAAAATCAAAGAGGCCGTGGCCAAAGTTCGGGCCAATCAGCAGCCCGACGGCACGTATTCGACCAACTACTTCCAGCGGCCTTCCACTTCGGACGATATGGGAACCCGGCTGGGTACGACCGGCCACACGTTCGAGTTCTTGACCGTCGCCCTGAACGACGAACAGATCCACTCGCCCTGGTTCAACAAATCGCTGCTGGCGCTGACTCGACATGCTGGAGCGAATGCAGGATCTGGAACTCGAATGCGGCGGGCTGTATCACTCGATGCACGGCTTGCAGCTCTATCGGGCCCGCGTGTTTGGCCCGACAGACGAGCGGTCACACGACGCGAATGCGCCCGAGATTCCGCTGTCAACGAGCGACGCGACCCGCTAAGGGTGATTTCGCGAGCGGCTATTTTTGCTCCACGGCAGCGGCAGCTTTTGCATCAATTGCTCGCGGGTGGCGACTGATCGTCACCGGCTCCGGGTGCTTCGTCCGACGACTCGGTTGCTTTTGGCGCTTCGCCGCTCTCGGAAGAACGTCCGTCCGTGGGCTTCTGCTCATCAGCTCCGGGCTTGCCAGCGGCAGGGGCCGTCTGGTTCGGTTGAATACGGAATCGATTCCAGGGAACACCCAAACGCTGTTGCGCATGGCCCCGGTAGCCGAAGGTGGTGATCGTGGCCCCCAGCGGCGTGGGGCCGGCCGCGACCAGCGGAACTCGGTCCGCAGAGAACGTCAAGAACACTCCGCCCTCGGAGGTTGATTCGAGCAAGACTTGGCGCGAGCCATTGGCACCGGTGAGCTGGATAACGCCTCCCGTCGGCGCGGCCAGCAGGTCGACGCCCCCTTTGCCATCGGGCGGTTGAATGGAGAGTCGATGGCAACGGATCAGATGGGTCGGGCTGAAGTTGCCTCGCAGGCCGACGCCGAGTGCCAAAAACAATAGCGGGTATACGGTCCAACGTTCGCGTTCGGTCATTGATTCCTCCGATGCACAGCGAATGGAAGTCGCCCTGGGTCGGATTCTCGCATCCGGGCAGCGCGTTGCCAATTCGAATTCATGCCGCGACCACCGTGTCGCCCGGCTCTAATTTCGCCCGACGAGCGCTTCGAGCACCTCGGCGAGCCGCACCGGCTTGAGCATGTGGCAATCGATACCGGCTTTTTCAAGCCTGGCCGGCTCGGGGGGGCTGCCGGTCACGGCAATGATTCGAGCACTGCTCAGGCCCACTTCATCGCGCGAGCTTGGTGGCCAGTTGGTAGCCGTCCATGTCCGGCAGGCCCAGATCCAGACACACGGCATCGGGCGAAAACATCGTCGCGGTGGACACGGCTTCGTGGCCGGCGAAGGCACAACGGACTTGATGCCCGGCATGCTCCAGCAGGCTTTTGAGCATGATCGCCACGTCCGGGCTGTCGTCGACCAACAGAACTCGCATCGCACCCCCTGCCGTGCCGAGCTTGGAACCGGAAAAGATTACCCGCGCATTTTTCCCAGCCGGGGCCACTTTTGCAATGCGGCGGCGATTATTTTTGAAGGCGCCCTTCTCTCGGACGGGTCGCATGGCCATGATCGTGGACATCGCAGGCGATCTAAACGACCGTCGTCATTCAAGGAAACTGTTCGATGGCCGAGCTTTGGCAGGAATACAGCAACGAACTAACCGATCTGGCGATGCTCGCGCGGGTGATGTTCAAAATGGTATTCGCCTTCACGCTGGGCAGCGTCGTCGGTTTGAATCGGGAACATGCGGGCGAGAACGCCGGCTGGCGAACGCACATCCTGGTCACGATGGCGGCAGCGGCGTTTGTGATGGCGATGAAGGAATCAGGCGCCGCCGTGGCGGATCTGTGCCATGTGGTACAAGGCGTGGCCACGGGAATCGGATTTCTGGGCGCAGGGGTGATCCTGCGGCTGACGGACTCGATCCGAGTCCGCGGCCTTACCACGGCGGCCAGCATCTGGCTGACCGCGGCGGTCGGATGCGCCGTCGGCGCGGGACGCTTCTGGTTGCCGGTCGTGGCTTCGATTTTCGGCTGGCTTACGCTGGCCTTCGTGCGCCGCTGGGAAAATCACATCCAGGGCTCGCCTGCGGAACACGACGCATGAACGCTGTGCCGATCAGGCGGAACGGGAATCGGGGTCGCATCCCGGCACGGTCGCCAAGGCATTCATCAGCGCGGTGGTGTCAATCGGCTTGACCAGGTGCAGATCGAAACCCGCCTTCAGCGATTTTTGACGGTCCTCGTCGCGGCCGTAACCGCTCAACGCGATCATCAACACGCTGTCGCGCGGATGCTCTTGTCGCAAGTGCTGGGCCGCTTCGTAGCCGTTCATGCCCGGCAGGCCGATGTCGAGCAGGATGGCTTGCGGATGAAATCTGCGAGCCGCTTCGATCGCAGTCGGTCCGTCCGATGCGGTCTGCACCTCGAAGCCCTTGAGATCGAGCATCAGACCGAGGCTGCGGACCAGATCCAGGTTGTCGTCGACGACCAACACACGGCGGGGCGCGGCAGTCGCTGTGCTGCGCGCCGGAGCCGCGGCAACGGAAGTCGCCGCGACCGCGGCGGGGCTCATCGTCAAGGGCAGGCGAACGATGAACTGGCTGCCCTGGCCGAGTCCCTGGCTGGTGGCTTCGACCGTGCCGCCGTGCAGGTCCACCAGCCGCCGCACGAGCGTCAGGCCGATGCCCAGCCCGCCTTGCGAGCGGTCCAAGGAGCGGTCGACTTGCATGAACAGATCGAAGACCTTGGGTAGCGTGTCGCGTGACATACCCATTCCCGTGTCGCTGACGCGGATGGTCACATGGGTTGCTTCGCGCTCGAGGGCAAGCGTGATCCGGCCGCCGGCCTGGGTGTACTTCGAGGCATTGCTGAGCAGGTTCGAGACGACCTGCTCCAGCCGGGTGAAGTCACCCTCCAGCAGAATCGGCTCGGTGGGAACCTGCAAGCGGAGCTCTTGGCGTCGTGCCTCGACGAATTGCTGGACCGATTCGGCCGCCAGATTGACCAGGTGAATCACGTCGACGACTTCTTGGCGGAGTTCGATCTTGCCGCTGGTGATGCGGGACACGTCGAGCAGATCGTCCACCAGCCGGGTCATTTTGCGGAGCTGACGTTCCATCATCTCGCGCACGGCGAGGGTCGCGACCGGGTCGTGTTGCGCGATGCGCAGCACCTCCAGTCCGTGCAGTAGCGGCGCTAGCGGATTGCGCAGCTCGTGGGCCAACATGGCCAGGAATTCGTCTTTGAGGCGGTCGACTTCGGTCAGCTCGGCCTCGGCCCGTTTGCGCTCGGCGATTTCGGCCTCGAGCGCCTGATTGATGTGGGCCAGTTCGGCGGTCCGCTCTTGCACCCGTTGTTCGAGCGCATCGTGGCTGCGGCGCAACGCTTCCTCGTGCCGGTTCTGTTGCAATGCGTAGCGGATCGAGCGTTCGAGCACGGCGGCATCCAAACCGCTTTTGATCAGATAGTCAGCCGCACCGGCCCGCATGGCCTCGACGTCGACCGCTCGCTCGTCCCGTCCGGTCAGAATGATCGCAGGCGCGTAGCAGCCCTGCTCGATCGCCTCACGCAGCAAGTCGAGGCCGGTGCGTCCCCCCAGCCGGTAGTCGAGCAGATACACGTCATGCTCGCCGCGGAGCATGGCAGCCAGGCCGTCTCGATACGTCGCCACCCAATCGAGCCGGAATCCGTCGGGATCGAAATCCGCGAACAGTTCGCGGGTGAGGCGATAATCGTCCTCATCGTCGTCGACCAGAAGCACTCGCAGCGGCCCGCTCATTCGTCTTCCCCGCCGTTGTTCGGGAGCTCCACGATCTCGAGCCAGTATTTTCCGATGGTCTTGACCACTTCGGTCAAGCCGGCAAATGTGACCGGCTTGGTAATGTACGACGCCGCCGAGAGCTCGTAGGTTTTCAGAATGTCCTCTTCGGCCTTGGACGTGGTCATGATCACCACGCGGATCCGCCTCAGCTCAGGATCCTGCTTGATTTCGGCGAGCGCCTCGCGGCCGTCTTTTTTCGGCATGTTCAGGTCGAGCAGGATCAAGCCCGGGCGCGGCGAACTGATCGGATCGTGATACTTGCCGCGGCGTTTGAGATAATCCAACAGCTCCACTCCGTCCTCGACGAAGCGCAGGTCGTTGGCCAGCCGGTTCTCGACAAAGGCCTCTTTGGTCATTTGACGGTCGTCGGCATCGTCGTCGGCCATCAAAATCGTAATCGGTTTGGCGCGGTGGGTCATGGCGGGGTTCCGTTTTGGTGCTCTGCCGGTAGGGTGATGATAAAAGTGGATCCTTGGCCCGGAATGCTGCGAGCCGTGATCGAGCCACCGTGCCGCTCGGCGATCTTGCGGCAGATTGCCAGGCCCATGCCTGTGCCCTCAAACTCCTGGCGGCTGTGCAGCCGCTGAAACACGTCAAAGATGCGGTCCAGATAAATTTCCTCAAAGCCGATGCCATTGTCGGTCACCGAAAGTTCGCAGAACAGCCCGGGATTCTGCTGCGCCCGGCTGGCGACCGGCCTCAGGAGCCGGCCTGCGATTTCGACTCGCGGCGCCACATCGGGCCGATGAAACTTCAGCGCGTTGCCGATCAAGTTTTGCAGCAGTTGACGCATTTGCAGCGGATCGGCCTGGATCGTCGGCAGTTCGTTCATTTCGACGCTCCCGCCAGTCTCTTCGATGCGCGGCTCCAGATCGCCGACGACCTCGCGGCCGACCGCGGCCAGGTCGCAGTCGGCAAAGCCCTGGGCTCGGGTGGTGACGCGCGAAAACGTCAGCAGGCTGTCGATCAACAACCGCAGCCGGGCAGCCGAACGTTGCATCCGCTCGACATAATCGCGTCCTTGCTCGCCGAGCACCTCGCCGAATTTCGAAGCCAGGCGGTCCCCGAAGGCCTGGATTTTCCGCAGCGGCTCTTGCAGGTCGTGCGACGCGACCGAGGCGAACTGCTCCAACTCGCGGTTGCTGTGTTGCAAGGCCTGATTGACCTGCGTGAGTTCGGCGGTGCGCTCGCGCACGCGTTCTTCCAGCGCGGTGTGGGCCTGCGCGAGGATCTCCGCCGCCTGCCGTTGGGCCTGCAACTCGCGCACCGCCAAGATGGACGCCGCGGCCACCACGGCCAGCGAAATTCCGGCCGCGGCCAGGATCGAAATGACGGCGGTTGCTCGGCTGCGGCTGGCCCTGGCCGAACGAGTTTCCATCCATTGCCGTTCGACCTGCTCCATGTCGGAGACAATTTCGCGCGCCCGATCCATCTGCTGCTTGCCGACGCCGCTCATGATGAACTCGCGCGAGGCCTCTAGTCCCTGCTGGCGACGAATGGTGATGCCTTCTTGCCAATGAGCCAGGATGGTCGCGGATTGGGCTTCAAGCTGCTCCAGGTCGTGTTGTTGTTGGGGATTATCGGCCACGGACCGCTTGAGATCATCGATGCGCTGACCAATGCGATGCACGGCCTCGCGATAGGGATCGAGGTAGTTTTCCTGGTTTGTGATATGGAAGCCGCGGTACCCGGTTTCAGCGTCCTTCAAGAGCGAGAGCGTGCCCTGCAAGGCATCGAGCACTTGATGCGTATGCACCACGGAGCGCTCATTGTCGGCCACGTCGCGCAAGCTGCGATACGAGACCATCGCGTTGGCCAGCACTGCCACCACCGCCAAGGCGAAACCGACGATCGTCCGCGTGTGGCGGAGTCGCTCCAGCGGAGATAGCAGGTGCTCAAGCATGGATCGGGCACGTGGCAGAGCCAGACACAACGAATTTGCGGTGGAACCGGGATGCTCTCGACGGGCGTTGTTCTGCGCGTCCCTAGCGACCCCGACACGCGCCCCCGCCGGCAAAAACGAACGGAAAAGACGCCCGTAACGACAGATCGAAGCTGCCGGCGTGCGCGGGGGGTCGCTCGACATGGCGACCACCGGGATACGGTGGTAAGTTAGCTTATAGAGCCTTCCCGCTTTCGGCAAGTAAAGCACACGCACCCATTGATGAAATCGCTCCTGCTCAAACATGCCCGGCGGCGAATCTCGGTCGCCCGCGACGAAAACGGCGTTCCCCATATCTCGGCGACCAGTTGGCGAGGTGCCTTGTACGGTCTGGGCTATCTGCACGCCATCGACCGGCCCACTCAATTGCTCTTCGCCCGGGCCATGGCCAGCGGGCGATCCGCCGAGCAAATCGCCGATAAACCGGAACTGCTTGAGACCGACCGCTTGTTCCGCCGCATCGGGCTGTACTTGAACCTCGATCGCGAGGTCGACCAGCTCGACGACGGCACGTTCGATCAACTGACTGCCTACTGCGAAGGCGTGAACGACGGACTGAAGGACGCCGGCCGCTCCTGGCCGATGTGGGCCACCGGCTTCGTGCCGACGCCTTGGACGCAGCAGGCCGTGCTGCTGGTCGGCAATCTGCTGAGCTACGGCGGCCTGGTCGTTAGCCAGCAGGAGAACGAGCGCATCCTGCTCGAGCTGATTCAGGCCGGCGTCGAAGACGACAAGATGCGCGAACTGTTCGCGCCGCTGTTGGACCACGACGATTTCGATCTCTTGCGCCGCGTGCATATCCGACGCCAGCTTTCCGACGAGGCCCTGGAACTGCTGACCGATTTGCCCCGGCTTGCCGGCAGCAATGCCTGGGCCGTCAGCCCCCGGCGCAGCGCCACCGGGTCGGCCTTGTTGGCCTGCGATCCGCACCTGGAAGTCAACCGCTTGCCGGCCATCTGGTACGAGGCCGTGCTGCGCTGGGGCCCGCAGGGAGAACACTCGGTGCTCGGGGCCACGCTGCCCGGC
This sequence comes from uncultured Planctomycetaceae bacterium, assembly GCA_963793635.1. GTDB lineage: Bacteria > Planctomycetota > Planctomycetia > Pirellulales > PALSA-1355 > CAWCAX01. The sequence continues at coordinate 199,541 of CAWCAX010000001.1, read as the reverse complement.
TGTCCGCTGTTTGCCGTGGCCCGGACCGAACGCCTGGCCTGGGGCGTCACGTATCTGAAAGGGGATACGAGCGACTGCTTCATCGAAGACTGCCGCACCGGTGGCGAAACGGGCTGGCAATATCGCCGCGGCGACGCCTGGCGCAATTTCGATCGGCGGCGTGAAACCATCCTGCGAAAAGGACACGCGCCGCAAGTATTGGACGTCTATTTCAACGCTCAAGGCACGCTCGAAACCGACCCTCGTCCCGAAAAGCCGGGCTATTACCTATCCACCGCCTGGATCGGCGACCGGGCCGGCGCCGGCCGTTCGATCGCCACCTGGCTCGACGTCATCGAGGCGCCCGAACGTGCTCGAGGCGATGGACATTGCCCGGGCTTGCCCGCTCCCCACCCTGTGTTGGATTTTCGCCGACACCGAGGGGCACATCGGCCGGCAAGCCAACGGCTGGTTTCCGGATCGGGCCAAGGGCACCAACGGGCTGTTGCCGATTCCGGCCTGGGACGAGCGCAACCATTGGCGGGGCCGTTTGCCGGCGGCCGTGTTGCCGCGCAGTTACGATCCGCCGGAGGGTTTCGTCGCCGCCGCCAACGAGGACATGAATAGCCCCGGCGGCCCCAAGCTGGTGACGATGATCGTGCCCGACTACCGCCGTCGCCGGATCGATCAGCGGCTGCGCGAGATGGATCAGGCCACGCTCGACGACATGCGGGCCCTTCAATACGACGTGGTCAGCCTGCAAGCGGCCGAATTGCTGCCGATTCTTTTGCCGCACTTGCCCGAAGGTGAAATGAAGCGCCGCCTCGCGGCCTGGGATTGCGATTATTCGCCCCCCAGCATCGAGGCGACGTGGTTCTCGCGGCTTTATCAGCACGTGCTCTTGGAGGTGTTTGGGCAGGAGCGCGGCATCGGTTGGCGGCGGATGCTGTATCTGGCGACCCGGGTCGGTTTCTCGACCATGCTGCTGACCGCGATCGACCGCTTGCTGGTCAAGCAAAGCTCGCTGTGGTGGCAGGGGCGCGACAAGGCGGAGCTGATCCGCCGGGCCGGCGAGCGCGTGGAACAAGAGCCGCCGCAGCCCTGGTCGGTGACCAACAGCTTTCACTTCACCAACCGTTTCCTGGACGACGGACTGTTGGGCCGTGCGCTGAGGACTGAGCACCGGCGAGATCGCCATGCCCGGCTGCCACGCCACGCTGTTTCAGGGCCACCTGCTCAAGAGTGCCCGGCGCGTGACGACGTTCGCCCCCTCCTATCACTTCGTCACCGACCTGGGCGTCAACGATGCCTATACGAACTTGCCCGGCGGTCCCAGCGAGAGCCGGCTGTCGGGCTTTTACAAGGTGGACATTCGTCGCTGGTGCGTTGGCGAGTACAAACGCCTGGCGCCGCTGGACAACGGCCGCGATCCGTGGCACCCGCCCGGTGCGAAGGCCGGCGCGGAGTGAAACGGGCTGAGCTGCACATGGGCGTCTCTGTGCGAAGTGGCGTCGGTGGATTAAGATTAATGTGCCTGGAGTGGCCGCCGGGCCGTGTGCGCTCCGATTCATGGCCACCGCAGGTTCGGCAAGCGAGGTGAAGATGGCAAGCGAGTCGCAGACGCATCGTGGCATTGCCCACGGTCGACTGATTGAAGTGGACCAAGACCTGGGACTGCCCGATGGTCAAGAGGTCGTGATCACGGTACGGACCGCAGTCGATGCAAGAAAGCGACTCCCGGCTGGCGAAGGGATTCAACGTTCTGCCGGTGGCTGGGGCGACGACCTCGAAGGACTCGACGACTTCTTGGCTTGGAGTCGCGGCCAACGCAAACAGAGTCGGCCGGAGGTCACCTCTTGAGCTTCCTGCTCGATACGGACATTTGTTCCGCACATCTGAAGCAGGCGAAGGCCGCAGTGACGAACAAATTCCTGCAATACGCCGGCAGGCTGCACATTTCGGTCGTCATCCTCGGTGAACTCCATACTTGGGCACGACGCGCCAATGCACCGGCAAGCCGTCTGCGAGCGATTGAAGACCTTCTCGACGACTTGACGATTCTCGACGTCAATGAGACGGTCGCTCGCCGGTTCGGCCAAGTCCGCGCAACATTATTCGACGCGGGCCGCCCCTGCCCCGATCTCGATCTGCTGATCGCAGCCACCGCCCTGACGCATGGACTGATCTTGGTGACGCACAATGTGCAGGACTTCGTGAACATTCCGGGTTTGCAAATCCAGGATTGGCTGAGCGCCTGACGTTTTCAAAGCTGCGGTTTTCGCAACTGCCGGGCCCACAGCGTGAGCCATAGCGTCACGACCGCCAGCAGCCAAATGGCCAACTTGAAGGCCGCCACCGCCCAAATCGAAACGGTTTGCATGAACTCCCACGTCACGCCGGGACCCCACAGCGACATCAGCCAAGCCGGCCGGGCGGACATCATGCCCAGGTAGCCCAGCCAGACGAGCGTAATGAATCCCATGGCGCACAGCACGGTCCACCACGCGGCGACCGCCGCGGCCCTGACCCGTGCTCGAAAATATCGTGCATGCCAGTCTCCTTTCGTTGCGGTTCCGGCAAGTGAAGCACTACTAAATTATACGCGCTGCAAGTGCGCGGAGATTGCTGCCGTCCAGACACGCCCTTCGCCGGATGTCGAATGACCTGACCCTACTGCCTTAAATAAAACCGCGTCAGATGAAAAAAGATCGGAGCGGCGAAGCAGATCGAGTCGATCCGGTCGAGCACGCCGCCGTGACCGGCCACCAGCGTGCCGTAGTCCTTCACGCCCCGGTCGCGCTTGATGGCCGACATCACCATGCCGCCGGCAAAACCCATCACCGAAATCACCAGCGACAGGCCGGCCGCGTGCCAGGGCTTGAACGGCGTGGCCCACCACAGGGCCGTGCCCACCAGCGTGGCGCTGGCCACGCCGCCCACAAAACCCTCCCAGGTCTTGTTCGGGCTGATGGCCGGCGCAATCACCCGGCGGCCGGCCAGGCGGCCCCAAGCATATTGAAACACGTCGCTGAGCTGCACCACCAGCACGAAGAAAAACAGCAGCCGGGCGTTCTGCCCGATGCCGCCGTCGGGCCGGGCAGCTTGAGAAACAGCAAAGCCGGCGCGTGGCTCAAGCAATACACGCTGACCATCAGCCCGGCCTGGATCTTGGCCGTCCGCTCCAGAAACCGCTTGTAATCGCCCGACAGCGCCACCCGCGCGGGAATGAACAGAAACGCGTAGACCGGAATCAGAATGCTGTACAGATCGTACTCATCCATTCCGACCAGCATGTATTGCAGCGGCGTGAACAGGAAGAACACCCAAAACAGCGTGCGGTGGTCGCCCAACCGCGTGGGCGTAAGCGTGATGAACTCGCGCAGGGCCCAGAACGAAATCAGGCCGAACAGCACCACCGTGGTCTGCTCGCGACCAACTGCCCAGCAGAAAGGCGGCGGCCAGCACCGTACACATCAGCCACCAGGCGCGGATGCGGTTGTTGAACGTCTCGACGACGGCCGTGTTGAGCCCCAGCTCGCCCTGCTGCTTGAGGATACTGCCCCGACGGCCGTGGCGCAGCTCAACATGGCCAGCACGCCGCCCACCAGTCCCATGGTCTTGAGTTGTCCATGTTACAGATCCTTGAGCCGGCGGACGGCTTCGCGAGCCCGCTGCAGAAATTCGGCCTTGGGCTCGCCCGCCTCGAGCCACATCGGCGGACCGAAGCTGATGCAGCTCAGCAGCGGCACGGGCAGGAACTCGCCGCGCGGCAGGACGCGGTTCAGATTGTCGATGTGCACCGGCACCAGTTCCAGGTCGGGCCGCTTTTTCGAGAGATAATACAAACCGCTCTTGAATTCGCCGATCTCCGCTTCCGGCGTTGCGACCCCCCTCGGGAAACACGATCAGCGAATAGCGGTCGCCGATCTCGCGCAGGATCAGGTCGACCGGGCTTTGATGCACCTTGATGTCGGTGCGGTCGATCAGCATGGCGTTGAACGTGCGGGCCAGATAGCGGCGGACGTAGCCCTTTTCCCAATAGTCCTTGGCCGCCACCGGGCGCACCAGCGAACGCAACTGCGCTGCGGCAGCGACGACCACATGCACGATCGGGTCCAGATGGCTGGTGTGGTTGGCGAAGTAGACGCGCTGGCACGTGTCGGGCTGGCAGTCGATCCAGCGCGGCACCGCTGGAACCGCTGAGCAAGCGAGCAAGGGCGGCCAAAGCGTCCGGTCATTCGATCGGACGTGGTCGGATGAGTGCGGTCGGGACACGCAGCAGGAGGCCAGCAGCGATCTGGAAACGCCGGTCACGTCAATCAGCCGCCGTCGCAATCGCCGAGCCTGCGGGGTTCAACTACGCCAACCAGGGCGGCCGCTCGCCGGCCGGCGGCAGCTTGATGACCACGGCCCGCTGAATCGCCGGATGGGCCCGAACCTCGTCCAGCGCGGCCTGCGGGGGCATGCCGTCGAGGTTCAGCACGCCGATCGCATCGCCCCCCTTGCTGGCCCGGCCCACCGCCATCTGGGCGATGTTCACCTTGTGCTGGCCGAAGATCGTGCCGACCGTGCCGATGATGCCCGGCACGTCGCGATGGGTGAAAACCATCAGCACGCCGTCCAGATAGGCGTCGAGCGGATATTCGTCGAGCTGCACCAGCCGCAGCATGTCGAGTCCGAACGATCGTGCGCGGCCGCCTGATGGACGTGGGTTTCGGTGACCACCTCGGCCGCGACCATCGAGCTGAAGGCTCCCAGGTCGGTCCGCGCGTCTGTTCGACCAGTTCGATGCCGCGTTCGCGGAGCAGCACTTCGGCGTTGACGATGTTGATCGCTTCTTCCAGGGCGTTGGCCAGCAGGCCGGCGGCAAAGGCGGCGGTGATCAGCCGGGTGTTCTTGCCGGCCACTTCGCCCCGATAGTTCAGCGTGCAGCGCCGGATCGAGGTGGTCTCGAACTGGGCCAGCAGCAAACCCAGCCGATAGCCCACGTCCAGATAGCCGCGCAGATCGGCCAGCATCTTGGGAGTCGATCGGCGTGAAATTCACCGCGTGGCGAATCGTGCCGGTGGTCAGAAAGTCGACCAGCAGATTCACCCCTTCGACCGCGACTTGGGTTTGGGCCTCTTCGGTGCTGGCTCCCAGATGCGGCGTGCAGAGCACGTTGGGCATGCCGAACAGCGGGCTGTTGGTGCAGGGCTCGGTCGTATAGACGTCGAGCGCCACGCCCCCCAGATGCCCGCTCTTCAGCCCCTCGACCAGCGCCGCTTCGTCGTAGATGCCGCCGCGGGCGCAATTGATCAGCCGCGCGCCTTTGCGCATCCGCTTGATCTGCGGACGTGCTGATCAGGTTGCGCGTTTCGTCGGTCAGCGGCGTGTGCACCGTCAGATAGTCGACGTGCGGGAGCATGTCGTCGACCTTGGCCACCAGCTCGATGCCCAGCTCCTGCGGCCCGCTCGCTGGACAGGAACGGATCGTAGCCGATGATCGTGCATTTGCCAGGGCCTGGGCCCGCTCGGCGACGGCCTGGCCGATGCGTCCCAGGCCGACGATGCCCAGCGTCTTGTCGGCCAGTTGGGTGCCCATGTAGCGGTTGCGGTCCCACTTGCCTTCGATCAGGCTTTGATAGGCGGGGGCGATGTTGCGCGACAGGGCCAGCATCATGGCCAGCGTGTGCTCGGCCGTGCTCAGCGTGTTGCCGGCCGGCGTGTTCATCACCACGATGCCCAGCCGCGTGGCGGCGCGCGAGTCGATGTTGTCGGTGCCGACGCCGGCCCGCACGATCGCCTTCAGGCGGCGATTGCCCTCCAGGGCTTCGGCCGTGATCTTGACGCCGCTGCGGCAGATCGCGCCGTCGAACTCGGCCAGCGCCGAGCGCAGCGCGTCTCCTTTCAGTCCGGTGCGGACTTCGTATTGGACGCCCGGGTGCTTTGGCCAGCAAATCGAGCCCTTCTTGGGCCAGCGTGTCGAGAACAATCACTTTGGGCATGCTATCAGCTCGGGGTTAAAAATTCTGCAAACGGTTTCGGTTTAGCGCCGCTCTGGTTTTACCGCCGGGTCTGGGTCTTATTGCGCGGTTCTGGAGGCTTGAGCAGTTCTCGGCCGGCGGCAGCCACCGCGGCGCCAAGCTCGACCGGGTTGACCCAGTTCGGTCAGCGTCAATTCGAGCGCCGCCAGCGTGGCCAGCACGTCGAGTTGGTCGAGCGCGCCGAAGTGGCCGATGCGGAAGATCTTGCCGCGCAGCTTGTCCTGGCCGCCGGCCAACTTGACGCCGAAGCGGCTCTCCATGTGAGCGAGCAACTGCGCCGCAATCCAGCCCGGCCGGTACCTTGACGGCAGTCAATCCGGCGGCCGGCCGCTGGGCAAATAGCTCCAGACCGATCGCCTGCACGCCGGCGCGGGTGGCCCGGCCCAGCCGTTCGCACTCGGCCCAAATCGCTTCGATGCCCGCGGCGCGGATCTGCCGCAGATTTTCGGCCAGTCCGACGACCAACGTCACCGCCGGGGTCCAAGGCGTCTGCGGCCCGCTCCGGAGACTTTCGCGATGAAATTTCAAATTGAAATAGAACGCCTGCGGCTCGGTCCGCTCGATCTGTCGCCAGGCCTTTTCGCTGACCGACAGAAAGCTCAGGCCCGGCGGCAGCATGAGCGCCTTCTGCGAACCGACGACCAGCACGTCGATGCCCCAGTCATCGCTGCGGCACTCCATGGCCCCCGGCCCGCTGATCGCGTCGACGACAAACAGGGCGTCGCTTTTGCGCATCGACCCGGCCGATGGCCTGCACGTCGTGCCCCACGCCGGTGCTGCTTTCCATCAGCGTGCCAAACACTGCCACGGCGTCGGGATGCTCCGCCAACAGCCGGGCCACGTCGGCCGCTTCGACCGCCTGTCCCCAGGGCACCTCGTGCTGAACGACTTCGATGCCGAACGCCCGAGCGATCTGTGCCCAGCGACGGGCGAACACCCCGGCGTCGAGCACGATGGCTTTGCCGCCGCGGGGCACGAGATTGACCACCGCCGCTTCCATGGCGCCGGTGCCCGAGGCCGAGAGCAGCAGCACGTCATTGCCGGTTTGAAAGACGTATTTCAGGCCCTCGAGCACGTCGGCCAGGATGGCTTTGAACTCGGGCGTGCGATGGTGCAACACGTCGCGCGCCATGGCCAGGCGCGCCGCTTCGGGCACCTGCGTCGGACCGGGCGTCATCAGGCGTGCTTTGGGCATGAGCGTTGGCGGGTTGGCGAACAAACAAGTCGAAAGTCGCTAGTGGCTAATAAAGCCGGCAAGCGATAAAAGGTGGCATTGTAGTCCCCCTTTGACGGATTGGCGATGGGGCCGCAAGGGCCGACCGGATTCTCGGAAGTAGATGTATTTGTTGGGCCCGTGCCTATCGGGCGCTGCGGACGGCCAAAGTTCCTTGCCCGGCTAAGAGGGCTCGGCCTCCTGCGCGTCGGTGCCGGCGGCATGTCCTTCTTCGTCCTCTTCCTCCGCCTCTTCCCAGCCCGTGTACCACGCCAGTCGGCCTAGCAGTCGCGCGTAGATCAGCAGCGCGGCAATCGATAGCGGCGCGGCGATCCAAATCGCAATCGACGGAAAATGGCTCACCGCGAAGCGGGCGATCCAGAACCAGACCAAAAACATCAGGCCGGTTTCGGCGTAGAACAACAGCCACGCCCACCACCAGCGCCGACACGACTTCAAGATCGGACCGCTGAGCGGCGCCAAGGCTGAGCCTGTTTCGAGCACCGAGAGCAGCAGGATCGGAAAGACGACCAGCGCCGCCAAAGCGGCCGCCCAATTCCACTCGCCCGCAAGCTGCTCGACGACGGCCCCGGCCAGCAGCGCTCCGAAACCCGACACCAACGGAAATCGCAGCGTCCAGAGCCAATCGCGCCAGTCGGACTCGGGCCACTCGCGCACCCGATCGCAACCGTTGGCCGTATCTTCGATCACCGCCAACAGGCAGGCCGTGACGTAGCCCGAAACGATCAGCGTGAGCAACAGCGCGGGCAAGCCAACTAGCAGCCCTGCAACCATCGCCGGCGAGGCGCCCTCCTCCGTCAACAGCCCAAGCAGCCGCAAAGCCGGAATGACCAGTTGTGCATCGATGACTACGCCCGCCGACATCGCGATCCAGCGCTGCCATACGCCGGGTTGAATCGGAAAGTCGAAAATGCCCGAGAGGAAAACGACGTTGGGAGGCGCGTCGGCCGATTCACGAAATCGATACAAGCGCTCTTCGCGCGCGGCGTCCGCGTCGTAGCCGGTTGGTTCCTCGCGGATTGCGGGGGACGCGGCGCGAACCGCTTTGAGTGCCGGCTCCAGTTCCGCTTGGCTGAAGATCGGTGCGGCCGGCGCGCCAGCGGCGGTTCGAGCTCGTAGGCGTCGCTCTCGTCGACCGCTTCGGAGCCGGGAGCAAAGTCCTGCGTCCGGGTATCACTGGGGACGCCGACGACAAATAGCGCGCCGCAACCGGGACAGATGGCCGGCAGGCCGGCTCGGCTGGCAAACCGCGACTGCATGGCCCCGCACTGGGGACAGGCCAGCGGATTCTGGATGTCGGGATTGGGTTGCATCGATCGAGCCAATGTCCTACTGCCGAGAGCGAAGATCAAGCAGCAGACCAGCCTTGCCGCGCGGCGGTCCCAGAAGTGTATTCGGTTGCCGGTCGCCAAGCTTTGGCAAAACCAGCTTCGATTGTATGAAATGCGGACCCTGAATTAAGCGCGGCGCCGCGAGCATTACCGCGAAGTGGGGCAGCGGCTGGCCAGACGCTTGGATCGGTTGCCGGCGCAGGACCCGCCAGGGCCCCGATCCTTGACCCCCCGCGCCGCGCACTTCTACAATGACCCTGCTTAGCAATTCTTCCAGGCTTCAACTTTTGGCGGCGCGACGTGCAAATCACGGTCAACGGCAAGCAGCAGGACGTGCCCGCGGGCATCAGTATCGCCGGTCTGCTGGCCGAACTTGATCTGGAGCCCCGGCACGTGGCCGTGGAGGTGAACCTGGAATTGGTTCCTCGCACGCGGCACGCCGAGCGGCGGTTGGAGCCGGGAGATCAACTCGAAGTGGTGACTCTGGTCGGAGGAGGTTGAGCGTGGCCACAGATGTGCAGGTCGGCGACAAGCTCCAAATCGGCACCCATACGCTGTCCAGCCGGCTGATCGTCGGAACCGGCAAATATGCCAGCTATGAGCTGATGGCCGAGGCGCTGGCCCTTCAGCGGCACCGATTGCATCACGGTGGCCGTGCGTCGCGAGCGGCTGATCAACGCCCAGGGGCAAAACATTCTCGACCACATCGACACCAGCCGCTACACGCTGCTGCCGAATACGGCCGGCTGCTTTTCGGCCGACGACGCGGTGCGCGTGGCCCGGCTGGGGCGCGAGATTTTGTTGGGCCTGGAAAACCCGGGCGCCGACTGGGTGAAACTGGAAGTGCTGGCCGACAGCAAAACGCTGCTGCCCGATCCCGATGGCCACGTTGGAAGCCACCGAAAAACTCGTCGCCGAGGGTTTTCAGGTGTTGTGCTACACCAGCGACGATCCGATCGCCGCCCGCAGGCTCAAGCAGGCCGGCGCCGCCAGCGTGATGCCGGCCGGCAGCCCGATCGGCTCCGGACAGGGAATCCTGAACCCCAACAACATCCGCATCTGCCTGGAATATCTCAAAGACGGCGACCCCGACTATCCGGTGATCGTCGACGCAGGTGTCGGCACGGCCAGCGACGTGACCGTGGCCATGGAGTTGGGCGTCGACGGCGTGCTGCTCAACTCGGGCATCGCCCACGCGGACGACCCACTATTGATGGCCCTGGCGATGAAGGCCGGCGTGGTGGCCGGCCGATTGGCGTATCAGGCGGGCCGGATTCCCAAGCGGCTGTACGCCACGGCCAGCAGCCCGGAAACCGACCTGATCGCCGCCAAGCGGCCGCGGTAGGCGGGGGGAGCACGCGGCAGCGGCGACTCAAACTGCGTTTTCCACTTCTTGAGCCGGTGCCCCGGGGATACCCACCCGCCCGGCCTGATCGGCGGTTGTTTGCCCGGTCATGATCAAGTGGCATACGACGGCCAGGACGCCAAACCACGGCATGACAGCCACGAACGGCCAACTGTCAAAGCGGATCTGAAGGGCTCCTGTTTGCACGAGCGACCACGCGCCCGCCGCGACTGCCGGAGGCAGGAAGGTCACAAAATAGATTCCAAACAGCGCCGATTTATTGACCCGCATGATTTCACGCGAGGTTCGGAGTGCTTCCAGCGGTCCTTGGCCGCGGTCGATGATCAGGTAGATGTACTGCGACCACATGAGCGCGACGACGATGCCGGGCACAATCAACAAGACGAAGCCGATGCAAAAGACGATGAAAAACAGGATCGTAGCGCCGATGATCCCCAGAAGCCACGGGCCGCCGGCAAAAAGATTGCCGATCGTCGCCGGTTTTCCACCGCACACATTCAAGAAGAAGTAGGTTTTTCCGGCCACCAGCCAGGCCTGCAGCAGGATCGCAACCAGCGTGGAAATCATGAGCACGGGCGCCGCAGGCAAACCGCCGAGAGCCAGGCGCATGTGCGCCTGGAGCAGGCCATAGGCAATTCCGTAGCTGATCGCAAACTTCAACGCGACGACCAGGATACACAGCGCCCCCGGCGCCGAAAAATGCGCCACGCGCGACCGTAGGCGTCGGCGAATTGGAGTTTCGCGCAGAGACTTGCGGCTGGATCCGGCTGGTTGCCGGCGCTTGATAAGGATTGGCCGAAGCCGACGCCCCAAGCGGCGCTGATCCGACCGCCACCTGCGCGCCTCGCCGGAATGGCCAGGATCGTGCCGCACTCCGGGCAGCGGGCTTGCCGGCCCCCGGTTTCGTCGGGCGTGCGCAATAGCTTGCCGCACTTGGTGCAGCGGAATTCGATCGGCATTCATTCTCCCGCAGATTCTCAAACTGCCGCCGGGGACACGGACGTGGAGCCCAGCCACTCAGCCTGATAACTGCACGGGCAGAATAACAAACGCGGCCACAAGAAACAGGCCACGGCGGGCGGTTTTACCGAAAAATGCCCGAGGTGTCTTCCCGCGCACTAATACCCGCGGTCGTTGACCGCGGGCTATTGGACCAAGCCGAGGCCGCCCACAGCGTCACTCCTCTGTTCCGCGTTCCGCGTTCCGAGTTCCGCGTTCCGAGTTCCGCGTTCCGCCTTCCGCGTTCGCCCACCAAACTGGTAACCTAAACTCAAAGCACCCAAAACCACCAATCACCTCCCCATGCTTTCCTCCGCCGAAATCCTGGGTCCCTCCGGCCGCATCGCCGCCCGGCTCGACCACTACGAGCAGCGCCGCGAACAGCTCGAAATGGCCGACGCCGTCGCCGCCGCCCTGGCCCAGCGCCGGCACCTGATCGCCGAGGCCGGCACCGGCGTCGGCAAAAGCTTCGCCTATCTGGTGCCCGCCATCCTGGCCACGGCCGATTCGAGCGAAGCCCTGCCCAAGCGGATCGTCATCTCCACCCACACGATCAGCCTGCAGGAACAATTGATCCACAAGGACCTGCCGCTGCTGCGGAGCGTGATGCCGTGCGAGTTCACGGCCGTGCTGGTCAAGGGACGCGGACAATTATCTGAGCCTGCGGCGGATGGACAACGCCGCCGAGCGGGCGGCCAGCCTGTTTCATCGCGAAGAGGAATTCGCCGAGCCTGCGCGACGTCATCGATTGGTCGCTGGCCGCACGCACGACGGCTCGCTGGCCGATCTGGATCACGAGCCGCTGCCGGCACCGTCTGGGACGAAGTGGAAAGCGACAGCGGCAACTGCCTGGGCCGCAAATGCCCGACGTACAAGGACTGCTTTTACTATCAGGCCCGGCGGCGGGTGCAGCATGCCCAGTTGCTGGTCGTCAACCACGCCCTGTTTTTCAGCGACCTGGCCCTGCGCCGCGAGCGGGCGAGCATCCTGCCCGACTACGACGCCGTCATTTTCGACGAAGCCCACACGCTGGAAGCCGTCGCCAGCGACCACCTGGGGGCCAGCGTCTCCAGCGGGCAGGTCGATTATCTGCTTTACCAAGCTCTACAACGACCGCACCAACCGCGGCCTGCTGGTCCATCACCAGCTGGGCGACGCGCAGAATGAGCGTCGACATTGCCGGCACCTGGCCGACGAGTTCTTTGCCGACGTTCACGACTGGCTGGCCCGGCAGGGCAAGGCCAGCGCTGCGGGCGGCCGCCACGGTGATCGTGCCACAACCGGCTCAGCCCGGCGCTGGTCAATCTGGCCGGGCTGCTGCGCTCGGCGGGCGGCCAGGCTCAAAGACGAGCAGCGGCAGGATTTCACTTCGGCGGCCGACCGGCTGCAAGGCCTGGCCGGCCAGCTCGAACTGTGGCGCACGCAGCCGATCGCCGGACACGGTGCTATTGGGTCGACTCGTCGCGCAGCCGCCGCGGCCGGCTGCGGCTGACGCTGGCCGCGGCGCCGTTGGACGTCGGGCCGGCGCTGCGGGAAGAGCTGTTCGACAAGGTGCCCAGCGTGATCATGACCAGCGCCACGCTGACCGTGGGCCGGCAAGGCTCGTTCGATTTTTTCAAGTCGCCGCATCGGTCTGACCCAGGCCAAGGCCCAGCGCTGGGGCAGCCCGTTCGACTATCGCCCGGCAGGTGGAATTGATCCTGGTCGACGGCATGCCCGACCCGGCCGACACGCAGCGCTATCAGCAGCCGCACGGTCGAGATGATCCAGCGGTTTGCCGGCCGGACCGATGGGCATTGTTTCGTGCTGTTCACCAGTTACGAGATGATGCGTCGCGTGGCGGCCGGTGCTTGACCGCTGGCTGGCCGAGCGCGACCTGGCGCTGTATTGCCAGGCCGACGGCGTGCCGCGGAGCATGATGATCGAGCGGTTCAAGGCCAACCCGCGCGGCGTGCTGATGGGGACCGACAGTTTTTGGCAAGGGGTCGACGTGCCGGGCGATGCGCTGCAGAACGTGATCATCACCAAGCTGCCGTTCAGCGTGCCCGACCGGCCGCTGTTGGAAGCCCGGCTGGAAGCGATCCGCGCCGCCGGGCGGCAATCCGTTCAGCGAGTATCAATTGCCCGAGGCGATCTTGAAGCTCAAGCAAGGGTTTGGGCGTCTGATCCGCATCGGCCCGCGATCACGGGATGGTGGTGATCCTCGATCCGCGCTTGCGCAGCAAGCCTTACGGCAAGTTTTTTCTCGAAAGCTTGCCCGAGTGCCGGCTGTCGACCGAATCGGCGGACGAGGAGGAATTGGGGACCGGGAAGCGCGGGGGTGAATCGGACGGGGCGGCATCTTTGGCGGCCAATGCAGGTCAGTGGTTTCGTGAAACATGTGCATTGGCTGGGCGTCGCTTACTCGGAAGGGTACGTTGCGCCACCGGACGGGTACACAGTGGCCCCAATTTCCAGTTTCGGAAACTCCCGCCAGAGCATCTCAATCCCAGTTTCCGTAACTGAGGTTCGGCTGACGTACAGCGTAAGGAGCTCTCTTAGCCCGAGGAGGTGTACGAGCCCGGCGTCGGTGACTGCGGTTTCGTCAAGCGATAATTCTGTGATTTGAGTCAACGGTTGCAAAAGCACCAGCCCAGCGTCGGTAACCCCGGTTCGGTCGAGCCTTAGTGTTCGGATTTGAATTAGTCCCTGCACGAACGCGAGCCCGGCGTCGTTCACGTCCGTGCCGCTGAGGTCCAATAATTCAAGCCCAGCCAGTCCCTGGAGATGGACGAGGCCGGCGCCCTTCACACGCGTGTCGGCAAGCTCAAGAAACGTTACGCCGTGAACCCTCGCAGGTGCGCGAGCCCGGCGTCAGTCACTGCCGTCCCGCTAAGGTCCAATTCCATGAGTTCGGGCAGCTTGCGAAGGTGTGCAAGGCCGGCACCGATCACTCGCGTTTTCTTGAGGCTCAGGCGCCGGAGGCTAGCCAACCCCTGAAGATGCGCAAGTCCAGTGTCCGTAACTTGAGCCTCGTCAAGGCTCAGGTGTTCAATTTGAGTTAGGATTCGCAAGTGGGTTATGCCCCCGTCGTCCAATCCCGGGCCATGCACATTCAGACACCACAGTTCACTCAGTCCTGCGCAGATGCGATGCTCCGGCGGCGGTTATCTGCGCGCCATCAAGGTTCAGCTGTTTAAGTTGGGTCAGCGCGCGGACGTGCGCCAGCCCGGCGCCAGTGATCGGCGTCGCCGTGATGTCTAGCATTTGAACATGCGGAAGCGCCGCGAGATGCGCGAGGTCGGCGTCGCTAATTTTTGCGCCATCAGCGGCGACCGCAATTACGTCTGTGAAGTTCGCTTCACCCAGCAGCTTTCTCAACCTCTCGATACCGGTCAACCTCGTCTTGAGACCGATGAGATCGTAGTCAACTCTGCACCCAAGTCGTTCCAATGCCGCGACGGCGACCCTTTGTTGCCGTGCCTTATGTACGGGCCAGCCGATCGCAGCTGCGATCACCACGACCAGTAACAGCGAGCTCCGCAGGCTGAACCGAAACCAGCGGCGACGGGACTGTCTGCGTTCGCTCGCGACCACCGCCTTCTCGTCCTCTTCATCGCTTCCTCGTATCTGCGAATAATCTGCGTTCATCTGCGGTTACTTTCGGTTTGGGTTTCAAGCCGGGTCGTTCGTCCCATCAGTCGATGATCTCCCAACATGGTTCGGCCAGGACGCCGGCAGTAACCGCAGATGAACGCGGATGAACGCAGATTTGTAAAACGCCTGATCCAGCCTCGCCGGGACGCCCCGGCGCGCCGAATGAAAACAAATTCAAAGATTGAAATTGCGTTCGCCCCGGCCCGCACTCGCAAACACATTTCTCATCATAACGGCTTCCGCGGACGGCCACACGATCGCCGGGCACCCCTCGGTTGACCAGGACGCCTAGGCAACTTAGAGTGAGGGTTTGTGAGCCACCATCCGCGCTCGCTGTACGCACGTGCGGCGGCGCTAGACGCTTACCTTTGTGCTCGACGGCACCCAAAAAATGCTTGCCAAGCGCGTGATTCCCTGCCTGGATGTCGACCGCGGCCGCGTCGTCAAGGGAACGAATTTCGTCAACCTGCGCGACGCCGGCGATCCGGTGCAGGTGGCCGCGCGCTACGAGGCCGAAGGGGCCGACGAACTGGTCTTTCTGGACATCACGGCCAGCCACGAAGGACGCGAGATCATGCTCGACGTCGTGCGGCGCACGGCCGAGGTGATCTTCATGCCGCTGCACCGTCGGCGGCGGAATCCGCACGCTGGACGATATCCGCGATTTGCTCTTGGCCGGCTGCGACAAGGTGTCGATCAACACGGCCGCCTCGCAGGATCCCGAGTTCGTCCGCGCAGGCGGCCCGGCGCTTCGGCAGCCAGTGCATCGTGGTCAATATCGATCCCAAGCGGGTGCAGACAAGATGGCCGCGAAGTGTGGGAAGTCCACACCCACGGCGGACGGCGCGGCACCGGACTGGAGGCGGTGGCCTGGGCCGCGGAAGTCGAGCGGCTGGGGGCCGGCGAAATCGTGCTCACCAGCATGGACGCCGACGGCACCAAGAACGGCTACGATCTGGAAATTACCCGGGCGGTCAGCCAGGCGGTTTCGGTTCCGGTGGTGGCCAGCGGCGGGGCGGGCAAGCCCGAGCATCTGGCCGACGCCATCCTGCTGGGCAAGGCCGACGCGGCGCTGGCGGCCAGCATTTTTCATTTTGGCGAGTATACGATTCACCAGACCAAGGCGATTGTTGCGCGAGCGGGGGATTCCCGTTCGCGGCGTAGCTTGAAGAGGAACAGGAGACAGGGAGCAGACATGGCAAGCACTGCCGACGCCAAGAACCTAAAGCCGGAACCGATCGATCGCGAATCGAAGGCGGCCAAAGATGCGCTGGCGGCCCTGGCGGCCAAGGACGCGCTGGCGGCCAAATACATCGAGAAGCGGCCGGAGCTGGAGATCGACAAGCTGTTTCGCGCCACTGATCAAGCTCGATGGGGAGCGATCTGCACCTGAAGGTCGGCAAACCGCCCTTCGTGCGCGTCAAGGGCAGCCTGCGGCCGCATGAACCGC
The DNA here is from genome assembly GCA_963793635.1 of uncultured Planctomycetaceae bacterium. Classification (GTDB taxonomy): domain Bacteria; phylum Planctomycetota; class Planctomycetia; order Pirellulales; family PALSA-1355; genus CAWCAX01. The sequence continues at coordinate 183,520 of CAWCAX010000001.1, read as the reverse complement.
GGGCCGATCGACGACGAGGAGATGGTGCGGCTTTGCTTTCCGATGATGGACGAGCGCAACCGCCGCATCTTCGACGAAAACGGCGGCGCCGACTTCGCCTATCGCCATGGAGTTCGAGGGCAAGAACTGGCGATTCCGCGTCAACCTGCTGCAGCAGTTGGGGCACGTGGGCCTGGTCGCCCGGCGGGTGAATAACTTCGTTCCCGATTTCGAGGGCCTGTATCCTGCCGCCGATCATGGAAGACCTGTGCAAGTTCGATCAGGGCATGGTGCTGCTGGCCGGCGTGACCGGCTCCGGCAAGAGCACCACGATCGCCTCGATGCTCAACTGGATCAACGCCAACTATCGCAAGCACATCCTGACGCTGGAAGACCCGATCGAATTCGTCTTCACCGACGACAAGTGCCTGATCAACCAGCGCGAGATCGGACTGGACGTGAAGGACTTCGAGATCGGCATGAAGCACGCCGTGCGCGAAGATCCCGACGTGATGCTGGTGGGCGAAATGCGCGACCGCGAGACGTTCATGACGGCCATCCACGCCGCCGAAACGGGGCACCTGGTGTTCGGCACGATCCACGCCTCGAGCGCCGCGACCACGATCGGCCGTATCCTGGACTTGTTCCCCGCCGACATGCACCCGGCGCTGCGCAGCGCCATCGCGTTCAACATGAAAGGCATCGTGGCCCAAAAGCTGCTGCCGTCGATCAAGCCGGGGGTCTGGCGCGTGCCGACGGTCGAAGTGCTGACGTTCACGGCCATGACGCGCAAGCTGATTCTCGAGGAGCAGGACGTCAAGCTGGGCGATCTGATTCGCATGTCGGCCCGGGAAGGCATGCAGGACTTCACCATGAGCCTGGTGGACCTGGTGAAGAAGGACTTGATCGATCGATCGGTGGCCTTGGAGGTGGCCCCGAACGTCGACGCCCTGAAGATGGCCCTCAAGGGCATCGCCGTTTCGCAACCCGGGATCCTCTGATGCTGCGCTTTGTGTTGTTGCTATTGGGCGTGGCCGCGGTCTGGTCTCTGGATGCGCAAAGCGTGTTGGCGCAGGCCGCGGAATGGCCGGAAGTCCCCCTGGGCCGGAGTGGCGCGGCACGGGCTACTATCTCAGCATTTGGAAGATTGCCAGTTGTTGGATCCTGTTTGCCGCCTGGGTGCATACCACCGACTGGGTCAGCCAGGACTGCCAGAATCACCGGCTCAATTACGCGCTGTGGAACAGCGTCGTGTTCTTCACGTTCCTGGCCACATTCGGTTTGGTGTGGTTGATCCCTTGGTTCTGGCTGTCGTTTCCGCTGCTGCTGGCCGCTTATGTGGCGCCGCTGACGGTCTACATCCTGAAGCGGAACAAATTGGTCGAGTATGCCGATAAGGTGATGACCAAAGCACACCTGCGGCGCTGGGTCTCGGCCAAGGCGGCGATGCTGGGAATGAAAGTCGCCTCCGCGCCGCTCGGGATCGACGAGCAGGGACCGCCGCTGAAATTCAAAGCCATGGGCGCCCCCAGTGAACGCGAGGACAGCATCAACTTGCTGAGCGTACGCCAGACGCCGGGCTACATTCCGGCGCGGCAGGCGGTGTTCGACGCGCTGGAGCATGGTGCCGACAGCCTGCTGATGGAGTTCGGCGCGCAGACCGTCACGGTTCGCCATCAGATCGACGGCGTCTGGCACAATCAGCAGCCGATCGACCGCTTGCAGCTGGGCGATCCGCTGTTGACCGTTTTCAAAACCCTGGCGGCGCTGAAACCCGAAGAGCGCCGGGCCAAGCAAAGCGGCAAGTTCGGCGTCGAGGTCAAGAAACCCACGGACGTCAAGGAAACCAAGTATCTCTGCAAATTCAGCAGCCAGGGCACTCAGTCCGGCGAACGCGTCGCCCTGCATCTCGAGGGCAAGAAGCTGACCTTCAAATCGCTGGAAGAGATCGGCATGCGCGAGAAGATGAGCAAGCAGCTCGAAGAGCTGATGGCGCAGAAACAGGGCTTCATCCTGGTCTCGGCGCTGCCGGGGGGCGGATTGTCGACCACGTTCGACGTGACGCTCAGCTCCAGCGATCGGTTCGTGCGCAATTTTGTCGGCGTGGACGAGGTTCGCAGCGTCGAACGCGAAATCCTCAATATCCCGATCACGACGTACGACGCCGCGGCCGGCGAAACCCCGGCCACGGTGCTGCCCAAGCTGATCCGCAGCTATCCCGACGTGCTCGTGGTCCGCGACCTGGTGGATCTCGACACGCTCAAGATCCTCGTCGAGCAAGTGGCCAAGGAACAGCGACTGGTGTTTTCGACCACCCGGGCCAAAGAGGCGGTCGAAGCGCTGCTGCGCGTACTATTGCTCAAAATCTCGCCCGCCGAATTCGCCGAGGTGGTCACCGCGGTGCTCAACGTGCGGCTGGTGCGCAAACTGTGTGAAAGCTGCAAGGAGGCCTACCCGCCGCCGGCCGAGGTGCTCAAGCAGATGGGGCTGCCGGCGGGCCGGATCGAGAGCTTCTACCGTCCGCCGACCAAGCCGATCGATCCCAAGCATCCCGAAAAAGTCTGCGAAGCCTGCCAGGGGATCGCCTATCGGGGGCGGACCGGGATTTTCGAACTGTTGGTCGTCGACGAGACCTTGCGGTCGGTGCTGGCCTCGCAGCCGAAACTGGACGCCTTGCGCGCCGCGCGCGCAAGGCGAAGCATCGCGGGCTGCAAGACGAGGGGCTGTTGCTCGTGGCACGCGGCGTGACTTCGCTCCAGGAGTTGTTGCGGATCCTCAAACAATAGATTGGAAGCGGCCGCCGTGTATTTGACGCTGATTTTGATTCTGATTTTCGCCGCTTGCGTGGCCTTTATGGTCGGGGGCGGGCTATGGACCAACTCGCTGGTCCTGATCAACACGGTCACGGCCGGCCTGATCGCCTTCAACTATTTCGAGCCCTTGGCCGGCTGGCTCCAAAAGCAAATGCCCTCGTACACCTATTTCTGGGACTTCCTCAGCCTGTGGGGGGTCTTTGCCATCGCCATCGCTTTGATGCGCACTGCCACCGATCTGTTGTCGAAGGTGAAAGTCAAGTTCCGTAAGCCGGTCGAGACGGCCGGCGGTATTTTCATGGCCTGCTCGGTGGGCGCGGTCATGGTCAGCTTCAGCCTCGCCACACTGCACACGGCTCCGCTGGCGCACAATTTTCTCGACGGAGAGTTCCAACCCCAGCCTAACTCGCGGATGTTCATGGGCCTGGCCCCCGACCGCAAATGGCTGAACTTCGTGAAGATGGAGTCGCGCCGTTCGTACTACCACGGCGCGGCGTTCTCGTTTGGCCTGGTCGACGACTTCGTCCAGAGATATGCCCAGCGGCGAGCCAATTTCGAGAAAGAGCTGGAAAACCGCGTCGGGAAATGAAGCGAGGCGCCGCGGGCGCTGGCCGACACTCCGTTAATCGTCGGCTGGCGTTGGCGCCCGCGGCGCAAGCGGCAATTGGCCCCCGGAATTCATACGCCGCAAAAGAAATCGACGGGAACCAAGCGCCCGGTGCTGGATTTGAGGGCGCCAGGATCCCGCCGCTCGCCGGTCGCGAAAAACTTCCTGCGACGGTTTTCTATTTCCTGCTAGCGGCCGGGTTGATGATTTCTTCAGCCAAAGAACTCAACTTCTCGTCGGCTGCGGCTTCCTCGTCGAGCGTCTCTTGCAACAGCGTGGCGACCGAATCTTGCCCAAGGCGGCGGGCAAACGTCCGCGCGAGCCGTATCCGGCAATTTCATAATGCTCGACCCGCTGGGCCGCAGCGATCAGTCCGGCATCCTTGACATCGGGGTCGCCTTCCAGGCCGATCATTTCTTCCCCTTCGGCGATCAATCCTTGCATGGCCTCGCACGATTCCCGCTTAGCCTCTTTGCCCAGAGCGCGGAAGGCCCGCTCAAGCCGCTTCTTTTGTCCCTTGGTCTCCTGCAGATGGGCGAGAAACGCTTGCTTGAGGCCGGGTGTGTGGGCCGCCGCGGCCATTTTGGGCAATGCGTCGATCAATCGATTTTCGGCGTCGTACAGATCCTTCAACTGCTCGACGAGCAAGTCCTCGAGATGGTTGAGACTCTGGGCATTACCCGTCATTTTCGAAAACCAGGATGCGACGGTCATTTGTCTAGCTCCTTAGAAAATAGGACTGAAATGGAAGCGGTTTAGTTCGACAAGTTCACCCTTGACCGCAAGTCAGGTGGCAAGCCGAGTTGCTGCTTCGTTGTGCAAAATTTGGGCCGCGAGGTGCGCCAGCAGATCTTTTTCCTGCTGACCGACGAGTAGCTTCGCCAACTGTGGAAAGCTTGCAAGAAACCAGGAGAGCAGTGCGCTGCTCGGCGACTCGCCAGTGACCGGTTGAAGCTGGCAAGGTCACGATGACTGGTCGGCGGCCACTCCGGATGCGTGAGTCCGGAACAAGCCGGCAGCCGCAGTCGTGGTCACTTCTCGGCCATGCGAGTCTGCATTTTCTTGAGCAGCTTGGCCACGGCGGTCTTGCCGAGCTTGTCGTCCCCCATGTCCGCCACGACGCCATTGCTCGATTCTGCGCTGTCCTCGGCATGGTCGGCCGCGGGTGTCGATTCGTTCTTGGCCGGCGGAAACAGTTCGCCGATCTGCTCCAGGATCGTGCTTTGCACGATGGCACATTCCATAAAACTGTTCAAATGCAGTGCAAAGAACACTTCAAACGTGGTCGATCCGTAGTAATTGTCGATTTCCTTGACCAACACGACCGGCTGCGGCGTTTCCAGTACCAGCTTTTGGGCTTTCGTGACTTCGAGAATCAGTTGCTTGGCCCGCTGAATGGGAACGGCCCGATCGACCGTCATCGTCACCGACCGGCGAACGACGTTGTCGGACAGGGTATAGTTGGTCACTTGCTCGTCGAGCAGAGACTTGTTCGGAACGATCAATTCGTGGTTCGCCTGAGTTCGCAGTCGCGTGCTCCGCATTCCGATGTGTACGACCGCACCCTCGATATCGCTCAGGTTGATTACGTCCCCCACGCGGATGGGTTGTTCGGTCAGCAAAATCAGGCCGCTCATGAAGTTATTCATGATGTCCTGGCTGCCGAATCCGACCGCGATCGCCGCGGCTCCGCCCACAAACGCGAAGGCGGCCAGCGGGATGTGCAGAACATGAAAGGCCAGGACGCCGCACGTCAGGCAGAGCAGGTAAAAAATAATCGACCGGACGGCCACCGCTTTGCCGCGGCTCAGACCGATGCGTTGCAGCACACGTTTGGCGATGAACCGGCTCACCCGGTACGAAAGATAAATCCCCACGATCAGCACGATGAGCAGCAGGACCAAGCGTCCGACCGTGACCGTCTCGTCCTTGGTCCCGGCGATCTCCAAGCCCAGCAACGACTGCAACGAGCGCCGAAGATCCTCTAAGGGCCCGGCGGTTTTCTTAAGTTGTCGGGCAATTTCCTGCTGAAAGCGATCGATTGAGAGTTGCGTGTTCTTGATCTCCAGCAGGGTGGCTTCGCACAGATCTCGCAGATCCTGCGATTGCTCGAGCTCGAACTGGGTCCACCGCGGAATGTCTTGCCGGGCGTCGCCTTCCGCCAGTTCCGGGGCCGCAACGTGTGCAATTTCGATTTGATGTGTGAGCGATTGTGACTCGTCTTTCAGATGATCGGCAAATTTTTCATTTTCGTCGAGCCACTCGGACAACAGTTGGCGACCGACCGATTTATTGCTCAACTCGAAACGCCGCCGCCAAAATTGCCGCAGCGTCTTCAGGTCTTCCAGCCGCTGGTCTAAAACCACGATCTCGGCTTGAATGGTTTCGACGGTTGTCCGCCAGCTGCTTTTGCGCAGTTCGATCTTCGCCGCCGGCGCATTGCGCTCGGCCAACTCCGCCAGCTCGGCGGTCTTGCGGGCCTCCAAATCCTGGAATTTCAGATCGAGCGTCTCGCGCCTGCGCTTGACTTCGGTTTCCAGACCTGCGAGTCGACCGAGTTGCTGATCCAAGTCGTATGGCTTGAACGACACGTCCTTACCGACGACGTCAATCTTCTTGTCAAGCTGCTTCAGCTTGATCTGGCTGAGATCCAATCGCCGCCGGTTGACTTCGACTTCGGCTTGTTTGATCCCCACTTTCGCCCGAGCGAAAACCAGCGGACGATTGGCAGTTCCCCACTTGGTCTCCTCGGCGCCCTCTGCCAGACTCGAGGAATCATTCTTCTTATCTGTAGACGACGCAGCGGCGGAACGGTCCACCGAATCTAGATCCTGGTGAGCCGCTTTCAACAGTTGCTCCGCCGCGGTCAGCGCGATCTTGAGGGCACGCTCGTGATCTCTCTCGGCCGCGAATTGATCCTGCAGGCATTCGAGCAACAAGAAGGAATAGGGTTTCGGTTCGTCGGGTCGGAACACTTCGAGCGATTGCAGTTCCTGCTTTTCGTACGTGATTTGCGATTCCAAGTCGCGCTTGTCGGCCAGCGCGGCCAGGCGCTGGGCGTACAAAGCATCGAGGGACCGTAGCCAGCGCAAATCTCCGGCAATCTGTTTGGCGTCGGCGCTGTCCTTGGCATCATGCTGCTCGACTTTCAGCCGGGCTATTTCCTTGCCGATCTGGGCTCGCTTCTTTTGAATGACGTCGGCCGAAAGCGAATGGGGCTCATGACGGTCGGCGGCAGCAGCCCATGCCTCGGTCCCAGAGGCAAGCGAAATGCCGACGATCGCTGCCGGCAGGAAAACTAGCTTGAGTTGCCCCAGGCACATCGAAGATATCACAGTTCGATCTGGAGGTACGCGTGGTTCGTCGGAACCGGCCCATCAACAAGGCTCCCCTTCGAGCACTGCTCGAGGGGGCTTGTTGGGGGGGAATCTCTGGCGAAATTCTTGCTCTCCTAGATTGCCAGACATTATCTATCTCCGCGCTGCATTTTGCGCGCCTCGGCATCGGCATCCTCGGCGTCGGCGGCGGCGTCTTGCTTGGCAGTCTGAGCCTTGGAAGCTGCGTTTTGGTAGTCAGCGTTCGCTTTGTTCGCTTCCCTTTGGTATTCGGCGCCCGCCTGTTGTTGCTTGGCTTGGGCGTCGGCGGCAGCCTTTTGCATGTCGGCGTCGGCCTGAACCGACTTCTTTTCCGCATCCGCCTTCTTTTGAGCCGGGCTTTCACAGCCCACCACGAAGGACAGCAGAACGGCAGGCAGCAGTAGGGTAATCGCGGTCCGCATTGAAAATCTCCTCAATCAAGAAAGGGAAACCGGTTAGTACACGGGTAGTCGCATCGCTCATCCCACAGCGAATTGCGGACCATCGCCGCCAAAAGGAGCCAAAACTATAGAATCGAAAATGGCCCGCACGACGCTCGGAACTATTCGAGCCGCTTTGCTGATCCCCAAACAACCAGCCTGCACGGTCGGGAATCAAGGCAGAGTCCCGTTGCAGGAACCACTGCGGTGGCCGCAGAGGGGACAAGGCTCGATTCGGAGTTTGCAATTTGTGCTCCGTTCTAAATCAGGGCGCGATACCAATCGGACATGGAACGCTTTCGGCCGGCTCGCGCTGGCCCGGGTGTGCTGCTTCGGCGCACTGTTTGCTAGCATGGGAGCACTGGCAACGCCCGACCGCGCAGGGGCTTAGCGGGAGACCGGTACGATGGGACTCGCCGAATATCGGCGGAAGCGAAACTTCCGGGTCACGGGCGAGCCGCGCGGCCGCCGCGGCAAGTCGCAGCGGCGACTGCGTTTCGTGATTCAGAAACATGCGGCCTCGCATCTCCACTTCGATTTTCGGCTCGAACTGGACGGCGTCCTCAAGAGTTGGGCAGTTCCCAAGGGACCCTCGCTCGATCCCCATCAAAAGCGATTGGCCGTTCAGGTCGAGGACCATCCGTTGGAATACGGCCAGTTCGAGGGGATCATTCCCGCGGGCCAATACGGCGGCGGCACTGTGCTGCTGTGGGACCAGGGAACTTGGATTCCGGCCGACGACGCCCAGAGAGGTTATCGCGAAGGCAGCTTGAAATTCGAATTGCAGGGCGAAAAGCTACACGGACTCTGGATGCTGGTCCGCCGGGGCGGCAATCATGCTGCGGCCGAGGAAAAGACCTGGTTCTGGTTCAAGGAGCGCGACAAGTTTGCCAGGTCGAAGTTCGACGTGACGGAAGCTCACCCGCTGAGCGTGGCAACCGATCGTGATATGGAATCAATCGCCCTCCAAGCCAATCGCGTCTGGGGACCGGATGGCGAAGCAGCCTCGAATGGCCAAACACGCGGCAAAATCATGGCAGCCAATCACATCCATCGGGCGACACGAACCACTGCGGCGATCTCTCCGGGTCCTCCCGGCAAAAAACACGTCGGCAGAGGCAAGGCCAAGACATCGAAAACGGACCGCTCAGCCAAGTTTCCCGCGAACACGGCAGGCAGAATTTCCGCTCAGCTGCGCCGTATCGAAGCCAGGCGAGCCGCTCTGCCGTGCAGCGTGACGGTGCAATTGGCCACGCTGGTCAAAAAAGCCCCGCCGGGCGACGGCTGGCTGCACGAAATCAAATTCGACGGCTACCGCATGATCTGCCGTCTAGACAGCGGCAAGGTCCATTGGATCAGTCGCAACGGACACGATTGGAACGCGAGGTTTCCACAACTGACCGCAGTCGCTGAGCAGCTGCCGCTGGCCAATGCGATCTTCGATGGCGAGGTCGTGGCGATTCAGCCCGATGGCACCACCGACTTTCAGATGCTGCAAAACTCGATCATGTCGGGCGACAAAGTCGAGCTGCTGTATTACGTCTTCGATCTGCTGCACCTCAACGGTCACGACCTGCGCACGGCGGCGATCGAGGATCGCAAATCGCTCCTTCAACAGATCCTGCCTACGGGTACCGCTAGCCTTTGGAAATACAGCGATCATGTGGTCGGCAAGGGACCGCTGTTTTTTCAGCAGGCGGCTCGCCATCATCTGGAAGGAATCATTTCCAAGCGGCGCGGTCGGCCGTACACGGCCGGTCGCGGACTCGACTGGTTGAAGGTCAAGTGTACGCTGCAGGAAGAATTCGTGATTGGCGGGTTCACCGCCCCCGGAGGCAGCCGGCCGCACTTGGGTTCTCTGTTGTTGGGATACTACGATTCCGAAAAGAGATTGATTTACGCCGGCCGGGTTGGCACCGGATTCGACATTTCCACGCTGGGCACCTTGCACACCCAACTTGCGCGGCTCGTCCGAAAACAATCCCCTTTTGCGAATCTATCTGGCACCTCGGGAGCAGCCCGCGGCGCAACGTGGACCAAACCAGTGCTCGTGGCTCAGGTGGCGTTTTCCAATTGGACGACCGACCGATTGCTGCGCCATCCGTCGTTTCAGGGCCTGCGCGAGGACAAACCGGCCGCCCAGGTTGTACGTGAGCAGCCCGTTTCCGCGCCGAACGTCGAACCCAAGCCTCGGAAGTCAAAGCTGACAAAACAGCAGCGACCCCACGCCCAGCATTCAGCAGCTGGAAAATTGGCGGCGGGAGACTCGCACTCGGCACCCGACGTCGTTGCCGACGTGCGGCTTTCGCACCCCGACAAGGTGCTGTATCCGGACGCCGGAATCACCAAGCTGGACCTGGCACGCTATTACCAACGGGTCGCCGATTGGATGCTGCCGCACGTGGCGGATCGACTGCTGTCGCTGGTGCGCTGCCCGGCCGGAGCCGGCAAATCGTGTTTTTTTCAAAAGCATCCCGACGGCTCGGTGAGCGACCGCCTGCACCCGTTTCGTGTCCCGGAGCGAAAAGGGACCGAGCAATACTTGGCCCTCGACGACCTGGCCGGATTCGTCGCGCTGGTGCAGATGGGCGTCCTGGAAATCCACACCTGGGGTTCGCGAGTCGACCAACTCGAAAGGCCCGACCGCCTGGTTTTCGATTTGGATCCAGATCCTTCGGTCGAGTGGCCCGAAATGGTTTCGGCGGCGAAAGAAGTGCGCACGCTGTTAGGCGAGCTGGAACTGGAATCGTTTCTGAAGACGACCGGCGGCAAGGGATTGCACGTCGTCGTGCCGATCCGCCGGCGTCCAGACTGGACGGAGGCCAAGACATTTTGCCGCGCCGTGGCCGACGCACTGGTGGCCACGGCTCCGAATCGGTACGTCGCCACGATGAGCAAGGCCGCTCGTCGGGGCAAAATTTTCGTCGACTATCTGCGCAACAACCGCGGCGCAACGGCGATCGCTCCCTATTCGTCCCGTGCCAAGCCGGGCGCACCGGTCAGCATGCCGCTCGATTGGGATGAATTGAATGGCCGCATGCGGTCGGATTATTTTCACGTGAACAACGTGCCGAAACGTCTGGCACGACTCGACCGCGATCCCTGGGCCAAGATGGCCTGCACGCGGCAGTCGATTACGGTCGCCATGGTCCGCAAACTGAATGATCGCTGACGCCAAACACACCGAGTAACCAGCGGGAGACCCACGTCATGGCAACCAAACCTCACTTGCGCAAAAACGACACCCAGGCCGGAATGCGGGCCAGTTGGCGCGGCCAACTCCGCTTTGGGCTGGTGGCGTTCGAAGTGCAAGCGGTGAACGCCGCAATCAAGGAAAACTCGGGCGTACATTTTCACTTGCTGCATGCTCCCGATCATCAGCGCATTCGTCTCGTCAAAATTTGCCCGAAGCATGGCGAAGTGCCCAAGGATGAAATCGTCGAAGGCTTCGAAGTCGCCAAAGGCAATTACGTCGAGTTCGAAAAACAAGAGTTGGACGCCCTCAAGTCGGTACAGGACAAGGTATTCGTCATCGATGCGTTCATCGGCTCAGAAGATGTCGATCCGATTTATTTCGATGGTCGGACGTACTACCTGATCCCTGCGGGCAGCAATTCCAGCGAAGCCTACGGTCTGCTGGCGGCCGCCATGGAGAAGAAAGACCGCTGGGGCATCGGTCAGATCGTGTTTTTCGGCCGCGAGCAACTGGCCGTGGTGCGATCGTTGGACGGCGTGTTGACCATGGCCATGCTGAATTACTACGTGCAAATCCGCAAACCGGCCGAAATTAAGCGCGGATTCAGCGCTGCCCACAGCGCGGGCCGCAAATTGAGCTTGGCCGAAGAGTTGGTTGGCCGTTGGCACGATAAGGATTTCGACTTTCGCTCCTACCGCGACCGCTACCGAGAGAAACTCGAGTTGGCCCTGAAGCTGAAGAAGAAACGAGTTGTCCGAGCGGCTGACGAGCGCGAAGAACCCGAGGTGATCAACCTGATGCAGGCCTTGCAGCGCAGCGTGGCCCGCGCCGGCTCGACTCGAAAGACGCACGCCGCGGGCAAGGCGAACCCGAAAGGCGTGAGCCGCAAGGGGCAACGCGACCGGCGCCGAGCGTAAACATTCGCGCGCTGCCCTCAGCGCAGCGGCGTGGGCCGACGAATCCACTCCATCGCAGGCGAGATACGGTCAGGCGATCGAGTATTCTCGGCCGATTCAGCTCTGTCGTTTCGACGTCGATGCCTTACTTACCGATTTGCACGCACGGTCGTCAATCGTCTCTTCAAGAAGTTGCTGATCGGGCAGGGCTTAATCGATGCGATCGATGATTCGGACGATCGCCGCGCATTTCAACCGGAACTGCTCGATCGGTGGGCCTATGATTTCAAACAGCCGGCGTCCTTTTGAATCGCAAAAAGTCCTAGAAACGACGGCTTAAATCACAGGCCGGATTTCGCCCGGGCTGCCGTCGGCGGTGCGGCGCTGCCAGACGTGGAACAAGGCCTCGGTCAGCGCCAACACGGCGGGCCCCAAGATCAAGCCGGCGGCGCCAAACACCGCCAGCCCTCCGAGAAAGGCGAAAAAGACCAGCACCGGGTGCAGTCGCAACCTCTGCCCAACCAGGAAGGGATACAGGAAATGGCCGATCAGCGCGATCACGATGCCGCCGACTCCGACCGCGCTGGCCCGGGTCCAATCTTCCTGCAAGGCCAGCAGCAGCGCGGCCGGAATGAAGATCACGAACGGCCCGAGAATCGGCACCAGCGCCAGTACGGCGATCAGTGTTCCCCATAACAACGGCGCCGGCAGCTTGACGGCCCAAAACAATAGCCCTCCGACCACGCCTTGCACCAGCGCCACCATCACGCTGCCGTAAATCGTGGCGTGGATCGTGTCTTCGACGCGGGCGAAGACTTCGTCGGTTTCGCGGTCCGAAAGCGGCACGAGCGAACGCAGCCAGTTGGCCCCTTGGCGATGGTCGCGGATGAAATAGAACAGGATGTAGAGCGTAATCAGCAGTTCGGTCATCGCCCACAGCGATCCACTCACGAACGACGAGAGCTGCGCGCTGACGGTGCTCGCGATGCGATTCACGTCTTCGTTCGGCGCGTTCGTACGTTCGATCCATTTCACCACCGGATCGAGCCACGGATGGCGCTTGACGAGTTCCTCCTGGGAGAGTCCTTGAATTTCGCGCTTGACAAAATCGACCCCTTCGCCGACCTGTCCCATCAGTTGTTGGGCCAAAATCACGGTCGGCGCCACGATCACCAGCGCCACGACCGCCACGGTAATCGCGGCGGCCAGGTTCGCGCTATGAATGCGCCGCGCCAGCCGCTCGTAGGCCGGATAGGCGACGACCGTCAGGGCCAATGCCCAGGCCATGGACGACAAGAAGGGGTGGATCAGCAGGTAACACAGATACACCGCGATCAGCGTCACCAGCACCAGCACGAGCGCCAAGGCGCGATCGCGCGGCAACCAGCCACTGGTGGGAGCTGTCACGACCGGCTGGATCTGATCGTCTTTCATGAACCGCTCAAACGGACAGGCTCGCGAATCCCCAAAAACACGCAGGCGGCCATTGTAGCACCTCCCGCGGCGATGTTCCGCAACCGGGCGGTTCTGCGCAGGAGAACTGCAAAGTCGATGCAGGAGGCGATTGCGGATCGCCGATCGACAGCGCCAAACGAGGGCAACTCGGCGATCCGCAGTCGCCTCCTCCATCGGTTGCACATCCCCGATCGCGACTTTGCAGCCTTCCTGCGGTTCTGCGAAAGATATGACACGGCGGGGCCGGATCGCGGGCAGTTTGTAGTTTCAGGCCAGTTTTCCAGCTATACTCAAGGGCAATTCGGCCCGCATGGTTCGACGCTGCGCCGGCAAGCCCCCCCTACCGCGGAAGATCATGTCGATCGGCCTGCCAGGCTTTCGTGCTGGCGTGTAGATCGCTTTCAACCTGCTTTCGGTTCCACCTAACATGACGCCGTCCCGATTGCTGCTCGGTTTCGGAATGGCGCTGGCCGGTTGCTCCTGGCCGGCCGCTGTGACGGCCCAGCCGGCCGACGGCGCCGCGAAGCCCGCCGCCGGGCCGGAGGCAATCGAACTGTTCGAGCGTCAGGTCCGCCCCGTGCTGGTCCAGCACTGCCAGAAATGCCACGGCGAGAAAAAGCAGGAAGCCGGATTGCGGCTCGACTCGCGCAAGGCGCTGGTCAAGGGAAGCGAGAATGGACCGGTAGTGGCCGCCGGAAATCCTGCTGCCGGCAAGTTGCTCAGCGCCGTCAATTACGCGAACAAAGATCTGCAAATGCCGCCTGACGGCAAGCTTCCGGCGGAAGCCATTGAAGCCCTGACCCATTGGATCCAGCTGGGTTTGCCTTGGCCGGCCGAGTCTGCCGGTCCGTCCGCTGTGCACAATCCGCTGGCCTGGAAGGCACATTGGGCCTTCCAGCCGGTGCGCGAGCAGCCGCTGCCGGCTGTCCGAGGGGCCGATTGGTTCCGCTCGCCCCTCGACGCGTTCATCCTGGCGAAGCTCGAGCCGGCGGGGCTCGCGCCGGCGCCGCCTGCCGCTCGGGCCGCGCTGCTGCGGCGGGCCATGTTCGACGTTATCGGCCTGCCGCCGACCGCCGCTGGAGATCGACGCGTTTGTCGCCGACCCGGACCCTGACGCCTTTGCCAGGTGGGTCGATCGGCTGCTTGGCGTCCCCCGCCTACGGCGAGCGCTGGGGCCGCCACTGGCTCGACTATGCCCGTTATGCCGACAGCAAGGGCTACGTCCTCAAGGAGGACCGGAACTATCCATTCGCCTACAAGTATCGCGACTGGGTGGTGCGAGCGCTGAACGCGGACCTGCCCTACGATCAATTTCTGATCCAGCAGATTGCCGCCGATCGCCTGCCCACGGCCGCGGATCCCGACACGCTCGCGGCGCTCGGTTTCTTGACGGTCGGCCGGCGATTCCTGAACAACCAGGCCGACATCATCGACGATCGGCTCGACGTGCTTTGCCGCACCACGATGGGCCTGACCGTCACCTGCGCGCGCTGTCACGATCATAAGTTCGATCCGATCAGCGCCAAGGATTACTACTCGCTGTACGGCGTCTTGGCCAGTTCGGTCGGAGCCAAGGAGCCGCCCGAATTGATGACGCATGGCCGACGATCCGCAGCCCCATAACGTGCGCGTGTTCATTCGCGGCAACCCGAATAACCTGGGCGACGAGGCGCCGCGCCGTTTTTTGGCCTGCCTGGCGGGCCAGGACGCCCCGCCCTTCGTCGATGGCAGCGGCCGGCTCGAACTGGCCCAGGCCATCGCCAGCCGCGACAACCCGCTCACGGCCCGGGTGCTGGTCAACCGCGTCTGGCTGCACTATTTCGGCGCGGGACTGGTGCGCACGCCCAGCGACTTTGGTCTGCGGAGCGAGCCGCCCACGCATCCGGAACTGCTGGATTTTCTCGCCCGCCAGTTCATGGACGACGGCTGGTCGCTCAAGAAACTGCACCGGCTGATCCTGCTGTCGAGCACTTATCAGCAATCGAGCCACCGTCAACCGACGAGCACGGCGCGCCGGGCGCAGAGGTGCTCGATCCCGACAATCGGCTGTTGGCACGCATGAATCGCCGGCGGCTGGACCTGGAGGCCCTGCGCGATTCGCTGCTGTGCGTGTCCGGCGCGCTGGACCGCACGCGTGGGCGGCCCGGCCGTCGACTTGATCGCCCAGCCGTTCACGCATCGCCGCACGATTTATGGCCTGGTCGAACGCCAGAACTTGCCCGGCCTGTTTCGCACGTTCGATTTCGCCAGTCCCGACACGCACAGCCCGCAGCGCTTCACCACCACGGTGCCGCAGCAGGCCTTGTTCCTGATGAACAGCCCGTTTGTGGGCGAGCAAGCACGGTTGCTCGCGGCCAGTCCTGAGATCCAATCGGCCGGCGACGTGCCGCAGGGCGTCACGCGGCTTTATCGCCGCGTGCTTGGCCGAGCACCGACCGAAGCAGAGTTGCGGCTGGCGCGTCGACTTTGTGGCCGCCGAGGCGGCGAGCCCCGCCGCCGCCGCTCGTTTGGCAATATGGCTACGGCGCCTGGGACTCCGGCAGCGGCCGGCTCCAGAGTTTCAGCGCATCTGGGACACTGGACCGGAGACTCAGTGGCAAGGCGGCGCCGGCCTATCCCGATCCCTTGTTGTTGTATCTGGCGCTTGCGGCCGACGGCGGACATCCCGGCCCGTCGCTGGCGGTGGTCCGCCGTTGGACGCGCCGCAGACGGGGCGGTAACCGTCGAGGGCACGCTCGAGCATCCCGATGCGCATGGCGACGGCGTCGAAGCGGCTTTTGTCGTTTCCAGCCGGCAGGGAGTTGTCGGCCGTTGGATTGCCGAGCACAACCAGGCCGGCACTTCAGTGGAGCGGGTCGAAGTGACGCGGGGCGACACGATCGATTTCGTCGTCGACGCACGCAAAAACGACAGCTACGACAGTTTCCGCTGGGCGCCCCGGCTAAGGCTTCTCGCCCGCCGATGGCCAGCCGGCCGACTTCGGTCGAGACGTGGGACGCCCGGGCCGACTTCCATGGTCCGCCTGCCGCCGCATCCCGACGCCTGGGCACGCGTGGCCCAGGTGCTGCTGCTGACCAACGAATTCGTTTTTCTGGATTGACACATGAATGCCAAGCCACTGGCCGGCTGTTCGCTTTCGCGCCGCGAGATGCTGTGCCGCTCCGGCATGGGTTTCGGCGGCCTGGCGCTGGCGCAATTGCTCGGCGAGAGCGGCGGTTTGACTTCGCTTGCCCGGGCCGACGCCATCAATCCGCTGGCGCCCAAACCGCCGCCGTTTGCCGGCCAAGGCCAAGCGCGTCATTCACCTGTTCATGAACGGCGGGCCGTCGCACGTCGACACGTTCGATCCCAAGCCGGCGCTCGACAAATATGCCGGCCAGGAACTGCCGATGGGCAATCTCAAGACCGAGCGCACGACCGGGGCCGCGTTTCCTTCGCCCTTCAAGTTTGCCAAGTACGGCCAGTCGGGCATCGAAGTCAGCGAGCTGTTTCCCGAACGTCGCCCGGCAGATCGACGACATCGCCGTCATCCGCTCGATGCATGCCGACGTGCCGAACCACGAGCCGTCGCTGCTGTTGATGAACTGCGGCGAGGCGCGGCTGGTGCGGCCCAGCTTGGGCTCGTGGCTGACCTACGGCCTGGGGACCGAAAACCAGAACCTGCCGGGCTTCATCGCCATGTGTCCGGGCGGCTATCCGATCCAGGAATCGCAGAACTGGCAAGCCGGTTTTCTGCCGGGCGTGTTCCAGGGCACGTACATCGACACGCAGCACACCGAGCTCGACAAGCTGATCGAGCACATTCGCAACCGGGACTTGTCGCTCGACGAGCAGCGGCGGCAGCTCGATTTGCTAGCCCAGCTCAACGCCGCTCATCTGGCCCAGCGGCAGCCGCGAGCCGCAGTTGGAAGCGCGGATTCAATCGTTCGAGCTGGCCTATCGCATGCAGATCGAGGCGGCCGATGCCTTCGACGTCAGCCGCGAGCCGAAGCACATCCTCGATCATGTATGGCCCCGGCACGCAAGCCCGGCAGATTCTGATCGCCCGGCGGCTGGTCGAGCGCGGCGTGCGGTTCGTGCAAGTCTGGCACGGCGAGGGACAGCCTTGGGACAGCCACGACGACATCGAAGTGAACCATCGCCGGCTGGCCGGCGAGTGCGACCAGGCGATCGGCGCGCTGCTTGGCCGATCTGAAGCAGCGCGGGCTGCTGGACGAGACGCTCGTGATTTGGGGGGGCGAGTTCGGCCGCACGCCCACGGTCGAACTGCCCAAGGAGGGTTCCAACATGGGCAAGATCAACGGCCGCGACCACAACCATCACGGCTTCACGATGTGGCTGGCCGGCGGCGGCGTGAAAGGGGGCTACGTTCACGGCGCGACCGACGAGTTCGGCTTCAAGGCCGTCGAAAATCGCGTTCACGTCCACGACCTGCACGCCACGATGCTGCAGCTGCTGGGCTTCGATCACGAGAAATTCACCTACCGCTACGCCGGCCGCGACTTCCGCCTGACCGACGTGCATGGCCAGGTGATTGGGGAGCTGATTGCGTAGGGGGCCCATTTTCTATGGATGCGTTGACTGGTGCAACGCGACGGAAATCCGGTACAATCGTGGCTTATACAGCCGTGCCACGGCGGGGTTTTGCAATGGCCGACCGATGCTCGCGTGAAATGCACCTGACCCACCGCTGGAGCCGATGAGCCACCACATGGCCAGATCGACAAAATACGTCGTCGACATCACTGAACTGAATGACGAGCGTAGGAGCCTCGTCTTTATTTTCGTGCCGAATCCGGAGCACGGCAATGGACGGTGGATTCGCGGACAATGGGTTTCAAATCAATACACTGTTAAGGCGGCGAAGGATGCGGCGGGCATCTCGTATGAATGGAGCCACACTTCTGACGCTCCCGGCCCAGCGAAAGCGGAGATCGAGGAGGAGGTCGCCGCCCGGTTGAACGATCGTGCGGTCTGGCTCGAGCGAGTGACCGCACTTGTGGCCGAGCTAGAGGGTTGGGCGCACGAACTGGGTTGGTCGACTCGTCGTTTGGAAAAATCGCTCGAAGACGCGCGGATTGGCAAGCACCGAGTGCCAGCGCTGCTACTCCAGCAGGATCTCTGCCGCATCATGCTTGAGCCGGTCGGATCGTCCGCGCCGGGATCCGAGGGCGTCGTGGACCTATATCTCATGCCGGCCTACGACGACATCGCGACCCTGTTGTTCTATCAAAATCGGTGGAACATCCACCTCGCGTTTACCGGTGAGAACGCCGATGCGCGGACGCGTCCCGCCGAGCCGCGGCCCCTTTCCAAGCAGACATGGAACGCAGTACTTGACGGGCTGAGGCAGAATGCCGCGTAGGTACGAATGGACGACCCGCATGAAGGCGGTCGAACGCGAATACGGGGCAATGCGGCAGGCATCCGACCGTTTTCAACGGGCAGCCCAGGACGATCCGTCGATCTTGCCGCACGAGTTGCGGCATCGCGACATCACTGCGGCCGTCCGGAATCTGGAAGCCACATACATCATTCGTCTATTCGCGCAATTCGAAACCGCAGCGAGAGAATTCTGGCACACTCGCCGCCGGACGCGCCCCGCAACAGAAATCTTGCTGGACAGGCTCGCCGCACAATGCGCAATACCAGACGAACGCTTGCGCAACGGGCACGCGGTACGATCTTATCGGAACGGCCTGGTGCATGCGCACGTGGGCGACACAAATCCAATATCGATCGCCACGGCTCGGAGTCATTTATGCCATTTTTTCAGCTTCTTGCCGCCGGAGTGGTAGGCCGAGGCCAAGTTTTTCTGCGATGCGGTCGCAGGTGATCGTAGCCGCCGAAATCCTCGAATGCTTGCGCCCCCCTACCCACGGATGCGGTCCTTGGTCTTGCCTTTGATCGCTTTTTTTTCCAGAAAGCGAATCACGGCCCCGGCCACGTCGACGTGCGTGGCTTTCTCGATTCCCTCCAGCCCCGGCGACGAGTTGACTTCCATCACCACCGGGCCGTGATTGGAGCGCAGCAAGTCGACGCCCGCCACGTTCAGGCCCATGGTTTTGGCGGCCCGGATGGCGGTGCTGCGTTCCTCGGGCGTGAGCTTCACGCGTTCGGCGGTGCCGCCGCGGTGCAGGTTGGACCGGAACTCGCCCGGCACAGCGTTGCGGCGCATGGCGGCCACCACTTTTTGGCCGATGACCAGCACGCGGATGTCGGAGCCGCCGGCCTCTTTAATGAATTCCTGCACCAGGATGTTGGCGTCCAGCCCGCGGAAGGCTTCGATCACGGCCTCGGCGGCTTTGTTCGTCTCGGCCAGGATCACGCCGATGCCCTGAGTCCCTTCGAGCAGCTTCACCACCAGCGGCGCGCCCCCCACGATGTTGATCAGGCCGTCGATGTCTTTGGTCGAATTGGCAAAGCCGGTGACGGGCAGCCCGATGCCCTGCCGGGCCAGCAATTGCAAGCAGCGAAGTTTGTCTCGCGAGCGAGTGATGGCCTGCGACTCGTTGGCCGAGAAGACTTCCATCATCTCGAACTGCCGGACCACGGCGGTGCCATAAAAGGTTTTCGAGGCCCCGATCCGCGGAATCACGGCGTCGAAACCCTCGAGCGGCGCGGCCTGATAGATCACGGCCGGCTTGTGCGAGGTGATGTTCATGTAGCAGCGCAGGTAGTTCACCACGTGCATTTCATGCCCGCGCTGCTCGCCGGCCTCTTTCAGCCGGCGGGTGGAATAGAGCGAGCCCTTCTGGCTCAAAATGGCGATCTTCATCCGCGGTTCCTCTTGCTGCGCCGCTCGCTCGGGTTCGGATTGACGTCGGGCGTTTTGCCGGCACGCCGGGCTTGCTTGATGTGATCGGCCTGGCTGCGGCTTTGCAGGTACGAGCGGCCGGGCTCGACGCGAAACCGCCGGCGGATGGCTTGCCGGCCGAGCAACATGCGAAAGCCCATCGAGTCGCGGCGGGTCAACGTCAGCTCGATGGTCCAGTGCTCGCCGCCGAGCTCGATTTCGGCCAGGATCACCGGCCGCATACTGGCGTGACCGGCCGAGCTGCGGACGGTGCGCCGATCGAACAATTCGGCCACGCACTCGACCGTGCTGGCCGCGTCGCGCTGCAGGGGATGGACCTTGAAGCGGACCATCTCCTTGCCCCCCTGCTGGAAGATTTCCACATCAAAGGCGTGCAAGGCCGAGCTGCGGGCGCCGGTGTCGACTTTGGCTTTGATGGGCGAGATACCGAGCGCCGGCAACGCCAGCCATTCGCGCCAGCCGATCACCGGTTTCGGTTTTTTCTTGGGGACGTCCACTTCACCTGCCTGCCGCGCTAAAAATTCGCACACGGCTTGACCTACGCCGGATCGTAATTGCGGGAGCCGACTCCGACACGGTGAAAAGACTCGTGAGCGTTTCGCCGTTTCGCCGTTCGGTAGAATACTCCCGCCGATTGGTTGTTTTTTGCGCCTGCCCGCACATCCTGGCACGCCGAGCCGATTAACGTCAGAATTGTAGCTGGCAAGGCCCGGTCTGTCGCGGGCTGGTCGTCGAGCGGTTTTGCACCTGACATGCGGCCAATGCACGAGAGGCTTGCGTGCCGAGGCCGTTCCGAACCTGGGAATCGACGGCTCTGCGGGACTTGACCGCGGCAGGAAAAACGGAACACACAGCGCGTCTTGTTGTAACAACTCTTTTCGTCGTGCGCTAGGAACTGTATGCAAGCGCACCGTGAGTCCAATTTGGTCCGCTCGGCCGGCCGCCCGATGGCAGCGGTTCTGCTGAGTCTTTTCGTCGGTATGGGCTGTGCCCAGACGCCCGAGCAGCAAGCCGCCGCGGCCGTCGAACGACTGGGAGGCAAGCTGAAATATGTCGGCCAGGGCGCAGAGCGGACGGTGACGGAGGTCGACCTGAGCCGCACGCCGGTTGCCGATGCCGATCTGGAGCAGCTGCGCCCGCTCGTGCGGCTGCAAGCGTTGAATCTGAGCGGGACCGCGATCGGCGATCGGGGGCTGGCCGCGCTGCGCGATGTTGGCAGCCTGAAGAAACTCAATTTGACCCTGACCAAGATTTCCAACGCCGGGCTGACGAACCTGGCGGGCTTGCCGGAACTGGAAGAGCTGTATCTCGTGGAGACGGGCATTACGGATGCCGGCGCGGCGAATCTCAAACGACTCGCGCACCTGAAAATGCTCGTGCTGCTGCGGACCGCGGTCAGTCCGGTTGGCGTGGACGAGCTGCGCGGCGCGCTGCCCGGGGCAAGGATCCAGATCGAGCCGCGCCGGAGCACCCATCCATGAGACCGCGTGGTTTCACCCTCATCGAGCTGTTGGTGGTGGTCGCGATCATCGGATTGCTGATTGCTCTGCTGCTGCCGGCCGTGCAAGCGGCGCGCGAGGCCGCGCGGCGCACGCAATGCCTGAACAACCTGAAACAAATCGGCCTGGCGCTGCACAACTACTGCGACGTGTACCAGCGATTGCCCCCCAGCAGCACGACGCAGGTCACCGACGGCGTGTGGAACTGGAACAATCCGCCGGTGAAGCAACTGCATAGTTGGGCCTCGATGATTCTGCCGCACTTGGAAGAGACCAATCTGCGGTCGCTGGTCAATTTTCAGGTGTCGGCCCTGGACGTGACCAACCGGGCCGCGGCCGCCCAGCTGATTTCGGTTTACCGCTGCCCCTCGTTCGACGGTCCGGACTACGCCCAGGACCCGCTCTACACCGCGATCTCGCCGACGCTGGCCATCCGCAATTACGTGGCGCTCGGCGCCACCACGGCCGGCAACATGTATTGGAATCCCTCGTTCGGCACGGCCCCGACCCAGGACGGCTCGATCTATCCCCAGTCCAGCACGCGGCTCAAAGACATTTCCGACGGGCTGTCGCACACGCTGCTGATTGCCGAGACTCGCGAGCAGAATGCGTCGGTGTGGATCGACGGCACGACGGCCAGCATCACTTCGCGCCGGGTCGACGATAACAATGCTCCCAGCTATGCGGGCGTGGAGAACTCGCTCAACTATACGCCCTATTATGTTTATGGGGGCGGCTCGTCGATCAACCTGCTGTACGGCCCATCGAGCATGCACGCCGGAGTCGTGTGCCATCTGTATGCCGACGGTTCGGCGCAGCCGATCGCGGAAACCATGGCGCCGGTCAATTACAACGCGCTGGTCACCCGCCGCGCAGAAGTCATCGACACCAGCGGCACGAATTGAGCGGAAAGTCGATTCATGGCGGCCTGGATTCAATCCGGTCGATCTGCAAACCGAGAGTGACGGCGGCTACGAGCAACGCCGCGAGGGGGCTAGTCGGGATCCGCGGCGGCGTATTTCATCACCCGCCAGTCCACTTTGTCGCGCGCGCGCTGCAAGCTGCGCTCCAACGTCAAGCTGACAAAAAAGGTTTTTCGGGCTCCGTCCTGCTCGTACGTCACGGCGTAGGTTTGCGTGACGACCGTTTGCTGATCGGCGATCGCGATTCGCGCGTGTCGTAGAGCCTGGCCGTGGCGTTGCCGTCCAACGCAAGCAGCGCGCGGATCAGCGGTTCGGCGACGAACCGCTCCAAATCTCGGCGCCGGTCCGCGGCGTTCCGATAGTAATTCCAGAGTTGCCCCGGGTTGGAAGTGCGCGCTCGCGCGGCGGCGGATAGTCCAAGTTGATGCGCTACCTGCGGCTCATCGTGAGCCAGGGCAGCGAACCATTGCCGACCCACCTGCTCGGCACGGTCGCTCAGCAGGCGCTCGGTGCTGACGTAATGCGCCGGTGCCGCGGCGCCGAAGAACACGCTCAGAACCAAACCGCATAACGCCGCTGCGCGGCCGGCCAAGGCGCCGCCTGACCGATCGATCCGGACCAGCGCCACGATGCTCGTGATGGCGGCGATCAACGGCACCCCCCAGAGCACCAGGCTCGCTTCCGCCATCGCCGACAACAGGCCCAACAAAAGTGCCGCGATCGCCAGGCCGCTGACGGCCCGATATTCGAGCAACTCGCTGGGGGACTGTCGGTCAGGGGCTCGGTCCGAGTCGGCGTTGGACATGACGCTTCAGGCAATGGTTTCGAGCCGATCGGTCTGCAGAGAACACCGAAGAATGGAGTAACCGGCCGGGCGGGGTATGTCAAGTGGCCGCTTCGAGGAACTTCCGGCCTCTTGCGTCGATTGCCAGGGCGGTGGTAAATATTACCAATCTCAATCGCGCTGGATCTGCTCGTCCAGGCATCGGCTAGTGTGTTGAGTTACCACGTCGCAGGAGAACCAATGGCAGCCAAGAAATCTGCAGCAACCGCCAATAGGAGTGATGCGGTCCGTGAATATCTTAGCGCTCATCCGGGAGCTTCGCAGAAAGAAATTGCCGCAGATTTAGCAGCGCAAGGCGTCAAGGTTTCGACGTCGCTCATCAACAAAATCAAGTACAGCAAACTGAAAAGCGGAGCGAAGGCCAAGGCCTCGGTCAAAGGCCGCCGCAAGGTTGCCACACACAAGGTTGCCACACACAGGGTGGCCACACGCAACGGGGCCGCCGGTACGAGCAAGGCGCAAGCCATTCGCGACGCGTTCGCCACGCTAGGACGCCGCACACGCCCCCGCGACGTCATTGCTCATCTGCTGGAAAGGGGCACGGCCGTCTCGGCAGCGCAGGTCAGCGCCCTGCGCAAATCGCTCCGCAAGCCTGGCCGTCCGGCCAACGGCGCGCCGGCCGCCGCGATGCGTCAGGAAATCGCGGTCACCCTGGAGCACCTGCTGGCGGCCAAGAAATTGGCGGACCAGGTCGGCATCCAGGCGGCCAAGAGGGCCGTCGATTTCTTGGCCCGGCTCGTAAGCGCGTAATGCCCTGGCGGCCCGGTTTGCCTCGCGAGTCGGGCGGCCAGTGCTTGCGCGATGCAGGGTCTTACGCCGCACCCTCGAGTTGCCGCAACATCTCGACAGCCATCCGGGCGTTTCGCAATCCCCCGACGCGGATTACAAAGTCCTTAATCGCCAGCACCTGGTCGTCGTCAAGCTGGTCGAGGTCCGCGGACAGGATGGCCTTCATGTCGGCGGCACTCATGTCATCGATCGAGAAGTAATCGCTCATGGCCGCTTTGATTTCCTGTCCGTGGAAAGTTTTTTTTCGGGAATGAGGCTGCGCTGAATAACTGATCGGCGGGCCGCAAGTCGATTATTGATCGATTCGCGGATGCCAGCGGGCCCTCGCGCCGGCGATAGCGGCCGCTCAGGTGCGATGATAACGATCGGGAAAATTCCACACCCGCTGGCACCGGCGGTGCTAACGGCCCGCCAGTTAGTGATCCGCCTTGCTAGCCAGGGCGGTCCGCGTGGCGCACCTGTGCCAGCGCGATCGACAAGCGCACCGAGTTGCAGGTGCAAGCCAGAAACCTCGCTCGAAGACTCTCGTGTCGGGCAACCCGCCTAAGACCCAGGGGCTCCGACCGCTTTCTCTGCGCCGCTGCCCTACGAGAAACAAGGGTGATGTTCCCCGGCCGCGGCTACCCAGCCACTGGCGGATTGATAAGATAGCTGCTGAAGGCACGCGGTCCCGCTGGAGAAATCAGAATGAACACGATTCAGACTTTTGCCAAGAGTTACGAGTTCTATCGGATGCGAACCCTGGGGCTGCTGGACGCAATCGAGCAGTTGCCCAACCCGCAGCAGGCGCTGGCCTGGCGACCGGGGCCGGGCCGGGCGCATATCGGCTGGCAGCTCACCCACATCGGCATTACCGAAGAGATATTTGCCACGGAGCGATTGGCCCCGGAAAAACCACCGCAGTGGAAGGATCTTTGGCCGCGGTTTCGTGGCGGCAGCACCCCGGACGAACAGGTGCCTTCGGCCCAGGAAATTCGCGAGATCCTGGCCGGCGGGCGGGCCGATTTGCTGTCCACCCTGGGCCAGTACAGCGACGCACGCCTGGAGGAGATTCCGCCGGCTCTGGCCGAACGCAAGCTCACGATCTTGGGCGTGCTGCACATCCTGGGCTGGCATGAGGCGCATCATCAAGGCCAGGCGCACATTACGCTCAACTTGTTCAAAGCTCGCCAGGCGTCCTAAATGCCTGAAGGCCAATCACGTTCAGCCGCCAATCGGTTTCGGTGAGTTTTGTGTAAATCGATTGACAGCCTTCGCCGCTCGGTACTAGAGTACGGGAGTTGAAGCCTTCCTCGGAATGCGGTTAGCCATGCCCCGACTCTTGCGAAATCGACTGATCAGCGGACTGCTTTTGGCGGTCTACGCGCTCAGCACGACTGCGGCGGGTCTATTTCACGACCATTCCCACCCAGCGGGGCATTCCCACCAAGTCGGGCAGTCGGATGAAGTCGGTGGTCGCTGCTCGCATGCCGAGCATCGGCATCACGAGTCTGGTGGCGACTGGGCAGCCGGCGACTGGGCAGCCGACCACCACGACGAAGAGGTTTGCTTCATTCCGCATGGAACTGCGGGTCATTCGGTTCAACACTCCGAGCCATCGACGGACGACGCCTGCGTCATCTGCCGGTTCCTCGGTTTAAGCTCTTTGCCGACCGCAATGCCGCCGCTGCCACCGACTGCGGAGTTGGTGGCCCAGGTCAGCCCGGTCGAGCCTCGGCACGCGGCGCTGCCGCTATCCAGAACGCTCCATTCGCGAGCGCCTCCGCAGTTGGTCTAGCTTTCGTGCGCCGCGGATGGCCCTGCCTTCGCGCCGCTTCCCGATTGTCGAAAGCGTGCCTGTTGCTGCGCTGCTATAGCGCATTCAGGCGAGACATTCAGACTGCCCGGGTTCGGCATTGTCCGAAACCTCCGGGCGCATCACCGAAATTGCGGAGACTTTCATCATGCGTGCCAATCGAACCGCTTTTACGCTAGTCGAGTTATTGGTTGTGATTGCCATCATCGGTCTTTTGGTGGCGATGTTGCTGCCGGCTGTGCAGGCGGCGCGCGAAACGCGCGCGACGCAGCCAGTGCTCGAACAATCTCAAGCAGATCGGCCTGGCCCTGCACAATTATCACGACGCCCGGCGTTGCTTCCCCTCCGGCTACATCGACGGAAACACGAACCCCGCGAGCACTCCCGACAACGACCTGGGGCCGGGTTGGGCCTGGGCGACCTTCCTGCTGCCGTTCCTCGAAGAGGGTAACACCTACAGCCAGATCAATTTCGGCCAAGCCGGTGGGGGTCGGAAGCAACGTGACGGTTTCGCCAGCAGCCGCTGTCGGTCTACCAGTGCCCCACCGATCCGCTGCAGCAGGCCTTCGCCCTCTACGACAGTTCCTTAACCAACGTCATTGCCACCGTGGCGCATAGCAACTACGTCGGCTGCAATGGCTGGGAAGAATGCTTTAGCAACGCCGGCGGGGCCGGCAGCGGTGGCGGCGCCGATGGACTGGCCGGCGGCTCTGGCGCGGCCGGCGACGGCGTGTTTTATCGCAACAGCCGCATCACCGCCGCCAAAGTCACGGATGGACTGAGCAAGACCATCTTCGTCGGCGAGCGATCCAGCGACCATTCGCCCAGCACCTGGACCGGCGCCGTGGCCGGAGCACAGTGCCCCGCCTGGATGGCGGGCCAGGCCCCCTACTCGCCTCCGCCCGGGCCCGCCTACGACAACGCGGACTTCGGCGAGGCCTTGGTCCTGGCCCACGGCAACGCCACGCACGTGCCCAGCGCCGACAACCCGATCTACGACCCCGATACGTTTTACAGCATGCACGCCGGGAAAGGGCGCGAACTTTCTGTTCGGCGACGGCTCGGTGCAATTTCCTCACCAGCGAAATTGATCCCGTCACGTATCAATACCTCTGCACCATCGCCGGCGGCGAAGTAACCGCCCGCTTTTTGAGCGTCCTGTTGCGACGGAGTTCAGCGATGCGCGTGCGAACACGTTCTGTCCTGTTGCTTTGCTTGCTGGTGAGCGGGGGTTGCGGGAAGACGAAATCGACCGATGAATTGATCGCGGATCTCAAGTCGGCCCAAGAGCGAGATCGGATCATCGCGGTCCGCCTGTTGCCGCAGCGAAAGGCGGATGCGGAAAAGATCGTGCCGGCGATGATCGAGTGTCTCAAAGACAAGCATGTCGACGTCCGACTGAGCGCCGCGATCGGGCTGGGGTCGTTTGGCGAAGAAGCCCAGGCCTGCCATCCCCGGAGCTCCAGGCGGCCCAGCAGCGACGGCGACGCCAGGGTCCGCCGAGCCGCCGGCGTCGCCCTGTCGCGGATCGATCCGAGCCTCGCCCCGGCGACCAACCCAGCCGGTCCGCGCGGAAAATAACCGTCGGTCCGCCGAGCTGAGCGCGGCCTGATTGCGCGAGCGTTCCACTTCTTTTTCGCAGAAAGTGTATTTCTGTCGGGCACGTTCGGCTCGCCGCGGTGACCCTGCCGGCATTGAAGGTGGTCAAGCGAGCTCGGCGCACAATAATGGGAGGGGACGACCGACGGCGGCAGTCGTTGGCAATTTCTTCCTTCCGCAGCGGAACCGACCCTTTCCAGAGATTCTGCAATCGCCTATGTCAAAACCCGCCACGCTGGCCCAGCTCCGCGCAAGCGGCTGGGTCTCGAAAACGGTCAAACAAGAGATTCACGACAATTTCCTGGCCGCGCTCGGCCGCGGCGAAGAACTGTTATCCGGGCATCATCGGCTACGAACACACGGTGATCCCGGAGATCAACATCGCGCTGCTTGGCCCAGCACGACATGCTGTTCCTGGGCGAAAAGGGACAGGCCAAGAGCCGGCTGATGCGGTCGCTGGTGCGGTTTCTCGACGCGGAAATTCCCTATCTCGACCTGCCCGCATGCCCGGTCCACGACGATCCCTACCACCCCATCACGCCGGGTCGGCAAGCAGGCGGTCGCCACGCGGCCGCCGGAAGAAGTGCCGATCGCCTGGTGGCCGCGCGACGAGCGCTATGCCGAGCGGCTGGCGCCGGGCACGAAGTTCGCCGACATCATCGGCGAGATCGACCCGGCCAAACTGGCCGGCGGCACCAGCATGTCGACCGAAGAAGCGCTGCACTTCGGGCTGATTCCGCGCATGCACCGCGGCATTTTTGCCATGAACGAACTGCCCGAGCTGGACGAGCTGGTGCAAGTCGGCCTGTTCAACATCCTGGAAGAGCGCGACGTGCAGATTCGCGGCTACCCGGTGCAGTTCGACATCGACGTGTTGATTCTGTTTTCGGCCAACCCGGCCACCTACAACCGCAGCGGCAAGGTGATTCCGCAGCTCAAGGACCGCATCGGCTCGGTGATCCACACCCACTATCCGCGCGAGCGCGAGCTGGGCATCCAGATCATGGAGCAGGAGGCCGGCGATCGAGCTGGACGGCCAGTTCCCGGTCTTCGTGCCGTACTTCATGCGCGAGATCATCGAGCAGATCAGCATCGGCGGCCCGCAAGTCGAAGTACATCGATCAGCAGTCGGGCGTCAGTGCCCGCTTCAGCATCGCCAACTATCGCACGATGATCGCCTCGGCCCGGCAGCGCGGCGCCGTGCTGGGCGAAAAGCCGGCCGTGCCGCGGATCAGCGACCTGGGGCATCTCTACTCGTCGTCGCTGGGCAAGCTGGAGCTCGACATGATGGGCAGCCACCAGATGTCGGAGCGGCAGGTGCTCGACGCGATGCTGGCCGAAGCCGTGCGCGACGTGTTCGAGGAGTACGTCGGCCAGTTCGGCTTGCAGGAGATCAGCGAGATTTTTGCCCAGGGCGTCAAGATCGAGGTCG
This sequence comes from uncultured Planctomycetaceae bacterium, assembly GCA_963793635.1. Classification (GTDB taxonomy): domain Bacteria; phylum Planctomycetota; class Planctomycetia; order Pirellulales; family PALSA-1355; genus CAWCAX01. The sequence goes on along the minus strand of CAWCAX010000001.1, from coordinate 155,080 downwards.
GCGACATGCTTCCCTCGCGCTACTATGCCGACCGGCTGACGCGCGTGCCGCCGGCCTGGGACAAGGCGTTCGAGGTCAACGCATCGGCCGACGCGGCGGTGCGGGCGTCGTGCGTCGAGTTCGTGCTGGCCGGTCTTTACGCGTCCGACCGGATCTCGCGCTCGCAAAGCCACGGCCGGATCATTTACGAGATCGAGTAGCGAGCGGCGGCGAAGGATTTCGCTTAGATGCGCCGGTTCCCAAACCTTTGGGGCATTTTTTCCGACCGCAGAGTGTGGGCGTCTGGGTTTGCGCCCGTAACGGGTGGCCAAAATGACTGCAACTAAATTCGATCCAACGCGTGAGAAGGCGCTATTGCTCGACCCGGTCGGGGGCTTCGAGTGGGCACTGAATCGCAATATGGACGATTCAAGGTCCTGCGGTGGGCTGGGCAGTTCTGCGAGCTTTTATCTTGGGTTAGCCGTTCAATGCTTGCTTGTCGAATTCGATGAGCCCGCCGAACGCCTCTTGAAGCAGGTTGCGAATTGGGTTCAGGTTGCGATTGAGACAGACGAACGACCGCAGAGATATTTCCCAGGTGCGACCGAAGCACAGCGCTTTCAAACGCTGGCGCTGTGCAATTGGCTTCTTTCCAACGAGCACGACGCGGCGACCCTGCAACACTTTATCGAGCAGGAAGACTGTTACCTCAATGCCCAGACACGGAAAGATAAAATTGGCGTGTCACTGACCCTGGTTAGTTATGTGAACGCCGGCGCTTTGCGCGAACGTTGGAAATTTTCGGCAGCACACGAGGGCTTTCGGCGCCGACCGTCGTGAACCCCCGTAACGAAGCCGAAATGGCCTACATCCACTCTCGCCATCGTCTTGGCTTGCAATACAGTGAAGAAGACGTGCAGGCGGCTACACATAAGTTTCTCAAAAAGAACATTGACAGTTGGCTGGGCAATGGACACGCGGTGCGAGCCGCCGAATGGATGAAAGTGTTGTACTGGAACGACCGCAACCGAACGCTTTCAGCAAAGCAAGTGCTGATGAAGTGCTTCGATTACCTGTCCCCAGCGAAATAACAGAACCAAATAACAGAACCAGACACCCACACTTCGGCCCAGCGGGTGGCCCGGTAGCCGTGGAGGAATATCTGGGCCGACGCGCCAAGCGAACAGACCCACCAAGCTGGCGACTATGCCTTATCAGAACCGATCACGCCCCGACAAACCGTGAAATCGCGCGATCGACAGCCAATCGAGCGCAGTCAGAAGGACTGAAGAACTCAACAGCGGATGAGGCGGGGATCCGAAACCAGAAACCCACACTTTGGCGCGGTTGACGGCCCCGGCACCCGGCAGCCGTAACCAGAAACCCGTCTGGCCGCAAAAACGTGGGTGTCTGAGTTTGGCTCTGAGTTTGGGCTGGTTTGCGCGTCTAGCCGTTCAGCTATAATCAGTATCCGAAACCAGACACCCACGCTTTGGCCCAGTTGATCGCCCCGGCACCCGGCAGCCGCAACTAGAAACCCGTCTGACCGCAAAAAAGTGGGTGTCTGAGTTTGGCTCTGAGTTTGGCTACATGCAGTTGGTCATCAACCAAAAGAACTCTGAGTGCCATAGTCGAGTTTCTGTACCGCCAGCAGTCAGCTCGGGCCTTTTGGGGTCAAGCTGGTCGTCGGCGAAGCTATGACGCTACGGTAATTTACCACAACCGGACGAACGCCGGGCTAGGCGATGCTGCGTCCCTGTACGAGCTGGAGCAGTAAGACCACGACGGCAACAACCAGAAGGATATGCACTAAGTTGCCCGCAATCCCGAAGCCGAGCCCCAAAGCCCACATAACAAGCAAGATTACCAAGAGCGTCCAGAGCATGGGTCACCTCAAAGGTTGAAGCGGATCGAATGACGGTTGGATCCTAGGTAGCAAATACTGTGCCTACGGCGCAAAACCGGGTGTGGGGGTTCACCCAAACGGTCGAAACCAAACTGGGTTCGGCCGGCGAAGACCGAAACCAGACCGAAACTTGACACCCACGCTTTGGCCCAGTTGATCGCCCCGGCAGCCGCAACTAGAAACCCGTCGGACCGTAAAAAAGTGGGTGTCTGAGTTTGTTTGGTGTCTGAGTTTGTTTGTCTGAGTTTGTTCTGTGGACCGAGCGCGGTGGGAAACGATCTGGCCGGCTCCAGCGAATTGCCCAGCGGGAATGCCAGCGATTCGCCCGTTGTTTCGAGATCTGGCCGCTGGCCGTCGGAGGTCCGCAGCGGGGGCGCGACATCGAAGGACAGGGCATTCTGGCCAAACTCACGGCCCGACACGTACACCTTCGGCACGTCCGACGGCGCCATCGGCAGCGGCGGGAGTGGCTCCGGACCGCCGAGCATCTCTGGCGCGGAATCGGCCGGCGGCAGCTCACCTCCAGCCGGGTTCTCGCCGAGCGGGGATATAACGTCGGGATCCGTCGCGGGATGGCCGATCAGCCGCAGTGTCGAGGCGATCGATCGCTGCCGGTCGGTCTCGAAAGCGTGGGTCGGCAGCGGCGGCGGATACGGCCGGTCGGCGCACAGCGCGGCGTCGCAGGGCCGTTTCGATTTGCTTGGGATCGAGTTCCATGCAAGTAGTCCTTTTGGTTTGGATAGGATGGCGGCCGCATCGGGCCTCGATGATTGCGCAACAAAAAAAGCCCGCGGCCAGGCTGCGCCTTGCAGGCGCCATCCAGCCACGGGCTCGTTGGATACTCGATGCTGCCGCTTCGAGTTCGCTCGGATACCCACGGAACTCGCGCGGGGTTCCAGACACAGCGATTGCATTGCCGCGCGGTTGCGAAAGTAGCGAAAGTTGCGGCCGCCTTCAACCAGAAAAGCGAGCCACCGCAAACGCGAAGCCGAATTTCCTGCCGCCCAAATAAACAGACCTCTCGGAAAGATGAGTTTCCGAGAGGTCGCCCAAGCACACTCACAAGGAGTATCTGGTTACCAGGGTCCGCGCACGTAATATACGCCGAACTGGTTGGTATCGCTGGGATAATAGGGCGTCGGCAAGAAACCGTATCCGCCGCCGGGGCCATAGCCGGCCGATGCGCCGGGAAACGGACGTTGGAACTGATGATCGTTCCGCGACACGCGCATCGACGGCACACCCCAGCTATAGTCGGTGTGCTTCTCGGCGTTGGGCGGAATGACCAGCGAGACCGGCGCGCCCCACTGGGTGTAGTAATAGCCGCCGTGCCACGGCTGGAGGCTCGCGCGGTACAAGGCGGCGCGGTTGCCGTGGTGTGGCGGATGATGGCAAATGCTGCAGATGCCCTGTTTGCAATGGCTGCAGGCCTTATGGAAGGGGCCGGCTTGGCCGCACCGGTTGCACAGGCCTTGATCGCAACCGCATTGGGCACAGCAATAACCGCCGCATTGATTGCAATCGTCCGCGCCACACTGGCCCGATGCAGACTGACATGCCGCGCAATGACACGATGCACACTGGCCCGACGCGGCCTGGCATGAGGGTTCGTCCTGAGCCAACAGTCGCGAACCACACACGGCTGCCGCCAGCAAGGCGGCGGTAAGCAATGCGAATTTCATATTTCAGGTTCCTTTCCTTCTCGTGCGGCCGGCTCGACGGAAGCAGAAGTGCGTCGAACCGGCCGCCTGTCGATTAGCGACCTTGGTCAAGCTCCTGGAAGGTCGTTCGGGGTGCGGAGCGCCATCGCCAGGTGTCTGGGGCCCTGCATAAACTGGTGGGATCTCATCCTGCGGAAGTGGTGGGGCGGGATTCCATCGGCCAGGGCCTGGCAGCGTGCGAATCGCGACTGCCGCCGGGCCACGGGCCTTGTGATATTGCTCTTTGAAACAGCCGGCCGTTAGAAGGACGGTATGAAACCCATGATGCCTGAGCTGTAACGCACCGAGGCCGAGTTGTAGCCCCCCGGCGTATAGCGGTAGTACCGCCGGTGGTGATGGTACAGATACTCGTGCGGCATGAACGGCGGATACGTGATCCACACCTGGCCGACGAAGGCCGGCGTGGGACGCGGCCCGGGATAGAGCTGCGCGGGCACGCCCGGCGGGCCGACGTAGTAGTTGTAAAACAGCGGCATCGGCGGACCGCCGGGCCTCGGTCCTCCCGCGGCACCCTGAGCGGTGCCCGCGCCCGGACAGGTCGCGTTCACCCCAGCCGCGGCTTCGGGCTCAACCGGGGTCAGCCCGGCCGGCGGAGCTGTCAGGTGGCCGGAGACATCCTCTCCGGCTGGCGTGGGATATTGAGCCGCAAGCGGCCGCAGGCCACTGCCGGCGAGGAAAGTCAGGGTGGCGGCCACGAGCGCCGCGCAGCATCGTACAAGGCATGATTCATCCTCCTTGTGAACCTTTTTCCGACCGGCACGGCGCTCGGGTGGCGCCTGGTGCTTGGGGCTAGCCGGTCGCGCCGCGGGTGGTTGCGGCCAGTAACGGGCAGGTACGCGTTTTGTACTTGGTTGTCGAGTTGTCGAGTCCCTCGTTCTTGCGGCCGAACGGCCGAGGGCGGGACTCGTGCAATCGGGCGCTCGTGCGCCGGAGCCGACAAGCGTTTGCATACCCGCCAAGACTCCAGAAACAGTTCTCGGCTGCTTCCGGTGGTAGGGGTGAATCTTTGTACGACGGCTGTGACAATTGGTCCTTTTTTGCCTGCCGTAAGGCCAAAGCCGGCTGGGCGTTGGGCCCTACAATCGGTACAATTTCACCACATGGAACCTTCGCCCGATGCGCTGGTAACGGAAGACCTGGCCTCGCGTGTCGCGGCGCTGCCGCCTGGCCCGTTTGCGGCGCACCGGCAGCCCCCTTGCAGTTTGCCGATTTTGCGTAACTGCGAACGTTCGCCAAAGCGCTCTTTCATCGGCCTGATTTTGCAGCCATAACTCTTTCCACCGGGCTGCCCTGACCCAGCGTCGCAAGAAGTCCCTGGCACCCAAACAACCGGTCCCCCAAACTCCGTTCCCTAAGTGTTGAAGCGGATGACCAAAAAACCGAGTACCAACGGATCGACCCATCAGCGTGCCGCCAGTGATGGTGGCGCCGCAATTCTAGACGAACTGGCCGAAGAGCCGGTTGCGGATGCGGCCCAGGCCAAACCCAACCGCCGCCGGGCGACGGCCGAGTCGATGGCCGCCGGCCAGCGCGACATTTCGGTCAGCGAATTTTTCGCCAAGAACCGGCATCTGCTCGGCTTCGACAACCCGCGCAAGGCCCTGCTGACCACGATCAAGGAGGCGGTCGACAACTCGTTGGACGCCTGCGAGGAGGCCGGCATCCTGCCCGAGATCTGGGTCCACGTCGAAGCCACCGGCACCAATCGCTACAAGATTGGCGTGCAGGATAACGGGCCGGGCATCGTCAAAGCCCAAATCCCCAAGATCTTCGGCAAGCTGCTGTACGGCTCGAAGTTCCATCGCCTGCGGATGAGTCGCGGCCAGCAAGGCATCGGCATCAGCGCCGCCGGCATGTACGGCGTGCTGACGACCGGCAAGCCGGTCAAGATCATCTCGCGGTATCAGCCGCGCAAGCCGGCGCACTACTTCGAAATCCAGATCGACACCAAGAAAAACAACGCCGAGATCCTCAACGGCCGCGGCGAAGGCATCGACATTCCGCCCGGCGACGCCGGGCGACAAGCTGATCGAAAAGCAGGGCATCGAGTGGCTCGACGTCGATCACGGCACGCGCGTGACGATCGAGCTGGAGGCCAAATACCAGCGCGGCCGCGGCAGCGTCGACGAATATCTGGAGCAAACGGCGATCGCCAATCCGCACGTCACGCTGCACTACAAAGACCCCGACGACCACGAGCACGAATATCCGCGCCGGCCGAAGTGCTTCCGCCCGAGCCCAAGGAAATCAAGCCGCATCCCTACGGCGTCGAGTTGGGCATGCTGATGACCCTGCTCAAGGCGGCCAAGCCGACGACGCTCGCGCAGTTCCTGACGGAAAATTTTTCGCGGGTCAGCTCGCCGGTGGCCCGCAAGATTTGCGAAGGCGGCCAAGCTCAGCACTCGGGCCAGCACCACCAAGATCGGCCGGCACGAAGCCGACGCGCTGTACCGCGCGATTCAAAGCACCAAGATCGCCCCGCCGGCCACCGACTGCATCTCGCCGATCGGCGAGCAATTGCTGCTCAAGGGATTGCACCAGGTGGTTCCGGCCGAGTTCTACGTGGCCGCCACGCGCCCGCCGAGCGTGTATCGCGGCAATCCGTTTCTAGATCGAAGTCGGCTTGGCCTACGGCGGACGTCTCGGCCGCGACAGCGCGTCACGCTCGAAGGCCTTGGGCGAAATGCTTGCCGAGAGCGACGCCCGCACGCTGCGGCAGTTTCTGATCAACGGTTTTGCCGGCGTGGGCCCCGACGCGGCCGAGCGGATTCTCAGCGAAGCCCAGCTCGGCAATCGGGCGTCGCCCGGCAAGCTCGAGGCGGCCGAGATCGCCAAGCTCCACGCGGCCATGCGGAGCGTCAATCTGGAAGAAGGCCAGACGATGAACGTACTGCGGTATGCCAATCGCGTGCCGCTGCAATTTCAGCCGGCGCGCCTGCGCGATCACGCAAGCCGATCATGAGCACCAATTGGCGTTCCTACGGACTGAGCCAGTCGCGCGGTTCGCTTCCCAGCGGCCCGGTCACCATTCTGGTTCACATGGCCAGCGTGTGGGTGCCGTTTACCAGCGAGTCGAAGGAAGCGGTCGCCGTCTTATCCGGAGATTCAGAAGGAGCTGCGGCTGGGCCTGCAAGCCGTGGGCCGCAAGTTGGCGATGTATGTCCGCCGCCGCCAGAAGGTCAAGCAGGAGGGGGAACGCCGCAGCATTTTCCTGCGTTACCTGGGCGAGGTGGCCACGGCCGTCAGCGGCATCAACGAGTCCGACCGCGACACGCTGTACGAGCAATTGCTCAAGGTCGCCAAGAAGAAAACCGCCACCGCCGACATGAAGTTCGACGATCGGGGCCAGGCGATCGTCGGAGGACGAAGAGGATTTCGGCGACAACGTGCTGATCGTGCGGCCGCCGGTCGACACGCCAGCTGCAGCCGCCCAGCGGACGAAAAGACCGAGGATGCGGGCGCCGGCGCCACGCAGAAGAAATCGCCGCGGAAGAAGCGGTCCGACAAGGATGAAAAATGATCGAGGGTGAGTCCGGCGCCCGTGTTGGGATACCCGCGGAAAACATTCCCTGGGCTTAACGGTACGATTCCGATAACAACTTACCGCCCCTAAGAACTTCAGCCTTTCCCATGGCCAAAAAACAACGCAAGACTTCCGCCAGCCGCTCCAGCGGCTCGGCCGTGAAAGCCAAGTTGAACGTTCGCGACAAAAAAACGTTCGGCGACCTGGTTGGCCCTGGCCAATCGCGTCGTCGAAGACGCGGACCAAGCAATCGCGATCCGTATCTCGACATCCCAGCCCGCTCGCTCTCGAACGTCCGCTACAACAAGACCAAGCGGTTCATCGAGATGGGCAGCAACAAAAACCGCCGGCAATTGTTCAACCTGTCGCAGGCCAAAAGCTACATGCAGACGATGCTGGTCGCCAGCGGCTGCAAGCAATTGATCGAGCAGCAAAAGACAACCAGCCTGCGGGGTCTGTTACTATTTGCTCAAACACACGATCGACGGGACCAAAGAAGAAACGTTCGACTCGCAGGACGAGTGCGATCCGGTGATCGAAGACATGGAGGTGACGCTCAACTCGCTGCGCGAAGAATTGCACCTCTATGCCTCAGAAACGGGGCGAAATGGTCGGCGCCATGACGCTCGATCGACAGCGGCGACGAAATCGACTGCACGCGAATGGGCTCGGGCGGATACGGCATTCCCTCGATCGTCGAGCCCGAACGTGATCCAGTTCAAGAAGTGCGACGCCAAATTCATCCTGCACGTCGAAAAGGACACGGTCTGGCAGCGGTTCAACGAAGATCAAATTCTGGCGCAAGCACAACTGCATCCTGACGCACGGCAGCGGCCAGCCGCCACGCGGCGTGCGGCGAATGCTCAATCGGCTGCACAACGAATTGAAGTTGCCGATCTATTGCCTGCTCGATAACGATCCTTGGGGATATTACATCTACAGCGTGATCAAGCAGGGCTCGATCAACCTGGCCTACGAGTCGGCGCGGATGGCGATTCCCGAAGCCCGATTCCTGGGCCTGCGCAGCCGCGACTACGCCCGCTGCGAGCTGACGCCCAGCGTCAAGATCTCGCTCAACGATCAGGACATCAAGCGGGCCAAGCAAATTGCCAGCCTATCCCTGGTTCGCCGGCAAGAAAGCCTGGCAAAAAGAAATCGACCTGATGCTCTCCAACGGCTTCAAGCTGGAAGTCGAATCGCTGATCTCCAAGGACATCAGCTACGTCACCGAGGTCTACACGCCCCGAGCGGATCGAAGAAGGGGATTGGCTGGATTAACGCGCCTTGCCTGCCAGAAACGAGCCGGCGGAAAATCTACTTCACCCCGGCAGCCGTTTGCTGAGTCAGAGCGGCCAACTCTTGTGCGATCAAGGTGAATTGGAACAGCAGGTACGCCCAGGCGATGAGTCCGGCGATGCGCACCGCCAGGAACGTCTCCGAGCCGACGATCGCCGAAAACCCATAAGCCATTCCAACAGCGCCGACGATGGCCGCCGATTTCCATACCAGCCGCATCGCGCGTTCGGCCAGCGCTGGATTCCCCAGATGCGCGGCCAGGGTCTTCATGAACAGCAGCATCAGCAGCACCGCGGCAATCTCGAGCGGCGACGCCAACAGCAGCACGGTCCAAGGCAACTGCTGCCGCAGGAAGCCCGCGACCAAGGCAATCGCCACGACGTCGCAACCGCTCTTGAGATAGATCAGTCCCCTGCGCGCGGCTTTGCTTTGGCGCCAGCAGGCACAGCACCGATGCCGCCGTGATGCACAGAAAACCCACTGCCGCAGCGCCGGCCGCGGCCAGCGCCAGTGTCGATGGCGCATCGACGCGCAGCGGCTCGCCGGCCAGCGTGCCCAGCAGTTGCAGAATGAGTGCCACCAGCACCAGCAACTGCGCGGCGCATGCGGCGTAAAGCCCCAGCGGCACCGGGCCCGCCGAGCCTTGGCGAGACTTCCGCCCCTTGCGAAGGATGGGAACCGCCAGGTCCGCGGGCAATTCTTGCAGCATCGGTTGAGGCACGGACGCGTCCAAACCGCAACTGGGGCAGACGCTTGAGTTGCCCGGAAGCAGCGTCAAACACCGCTCGCACCGCGGAGCGCTGACTTGCGACTGCTCCCACTGAGTCAAATCCCCCGGGTCCGGCAGCATGACATCGGGTAGCTCGTCGAGCACGGGCTCGGCGGGCACCGGCTCGGCGGGCAAAGCGCGCCGGGTCGTGCCGCTGGATGGGTTAGTCCGCTCAGCGGGTTTGCCCACGATCGGCGTTTTTGCCGGCGGCTTCGACGTGGTGCCAGCGGGCGGCACGGGCTTTCCGGCTGCCGGCGTCTGCGCTGCGACTGGCGGCGCCGGACGGCTCGTCGCGGCACTGGGCGCCGCACTCTGGATCTTTCCGACAACCTTGCCCACCGGCAGGCCTTGAGGGACATGCGGGTTGGCGGCCGCCGAAGACGAGGCAGGCAAGTCATCGTAGACCAGCTCGTATCGATCTTCTTCCGATTTATCCGCCGTGCTGGGGGCGGTCGTCGGGCCGGTGGTCGGATTCGGCGGGGCTGCACGGGCGCGGCCGGACCGGGCTGCGGTTGCACCGAATCGAGCGGTTTGCCGAGCGGCAGCGCGCCGCCAGGCGCGTGCCGCGCAGCCGGCATGCGCGTCATGCCGCCGCAAGCCTTGCAGCGGGCCTCCTGACCGACGAGTGAATCGGCGACCTCGAACTGCTTGCCGCACGTCGAACAAAAAAATCGGATCGCCATGGACAGGCCCTGAAGACGCCACATCATCCCTTGCGGCAGCCCGGCTGCCTGCGTCCGATTCTGTGCTTTCACCGCGACCGCGTCAACGTGTTTGGCCCCGGTCGATGCGATCGCATCCGCGGGGGGTCGCATCACGGCGTGAGGACGATTTTTCCCATCAGGGTTCCGGCTTTGTGGATCGTGTTTTGCTCTTGCAGCCGATGGGCATCGGCGGCTTGCGAAAGCGGAAAGACGCGGGCAATGTGCGGCTTGAGTTTTCCACTGCTGAGCCAACCGTTCATGTCGTCGGCCGCGGCCCGCTGTTCCTCGGGGCTGGATTTGAACATGATGAATCCGTGCAGCGTGCATTCCTTGACGTAGAACGGGCCCACCGGAAATACCGGCCGCGATTCGCGGCCGGCCATCAAGATCATCCGTCCGCGCTCGGACAGCAGAGCCGAAGGTGCGGTCGAAGTTCGGCTCGCGCAGAGTTTCCCACCACACGTTCACGCCTTGCGGGGCGAACTGTCGCACGCACGCGTCGACATCTTCGCGCTGGTAATGGATCGCCAGATCGGCCCCGTATTGGCGGCAGAGTGCCAGCTTTTCGTCGCTGCCGGCGGTAGTAATCACGCGGGCACCGAGCGCTTTGGACATCTGCACGACCATCGAGCCGACGCCGCCGGTGCCGCCGTTAACGAACAACGTCTCGTCGCTCTCCAGTCCGGCGAATTGCACCAGGCCCAGATGCGCGGTGATGCCGACCAATGCCACGGCGGCGGCGGTTTCGTCGTCGACTTCGCGCGGCGTGGGATACAGCCATTGCTCGTCGACGGCGGCGTACTCGGCGAACGTGCCCTGGCGGCCGAGCAGCCCCTGGTTGGAGCCCCAAACGCGATCGCCGACCTTGAATCGTCCGGCATTCGGGCCGAGCTCGGCGACCGTGCCCGCCAGGTCGCAGCCGATGACATACGGAAACTTCAGCGGCATGGCCACCGTGCCGGCGCGGATGTACGTGTCGATCGGATTGACCGCCACGGCTCCGACTTTGACCAGCACCTGGCCTGGCCCAGCGGCTGGCCGAGGCAGGTCGCCGTAGATGATCTGATCGGGAGTGCCGGTTGCGGTGATGTATGCGGCTTTCATGCGCGGTTACCTGGACTGCCGGTGGCGCGTGGTTGGTTAGCAGTCAGAGTCTTTTCGGTTTCACCAGCAGTCCGCTCGCCGCCAGTGCCAGGCCTGCCACGGCGCAGCCCAGTGCGATTTGAATTTCGATGCGGGCATTGCGGGTCCGCTGGAGCACTGCGGCCACTTCGCCCGTTGGATTGGAGGGAATTCCGTCGCGCACCGCCATCCAATACCGCCAGGCTTCGACCGGCCCGACGGTGTCGAGTGCTTCCTGCGAGGTCGTCAGGTCCGGCGACGGCATGGTTGCGAAAAAGGCGTAGCCGCCGGCCGCGAGGCTCACGGCCGTCAGCAGTAGCCCGAGGAACAGCAGTCCTTGCCGCGGCCCCCACACGGATCGGGGCGGATGGGGCGTTTCGAGCGCCGGTTCCAGCCGGCGCAGCCCGCGCATGGTCGGCACTTCGAGCTTGGCGCCGCACGCGCACTCGATCGTTTCACCGGCCTGGCGCATGCCCGACCCGGTTGGCGTGTCCACAGCTACACGGCAGCAAGTACTCGTTGACCATATTGGCTAGAAAGCAACTTATAGAGAGTTCATTCGCCCACACGCATCGCGCCGCCGGGGCGATCCGCAACGGACTTGCGGCTACTGCGGAACGCCACTCCCACGATTGGCCCACCAGGGAAGGGTCACGCCGCCGTCGATCAGCAATTTAGAGCCGGTAACGTAGTCGCTGCGCGGATCGCAGAAAAAAACCACGCCGCGACCGATCTCTTCCGGCAGTCCCAGCCGGCCCCAGGGAAGCTTCTTGCCCGCTGCGGCAATCGTTTCGTCGGAGGCAAATTTGCGCTCGCCCGGCGTGTCGATCCAGCCCGGCGTCAGGACGTTGACGCGGATGCGGTGTTCGGTCAGTTCCATGGCGGCGGTGCGTGCCATCTGATCGATGGCCGCCTTGGACATGTTGTACGCCATCGACCGGGGAATGGGGACGTAGGCGTGAGGCGAACTGATCAGCACGATCGACCCACCCTGGCCTTGGGCAATCATCTGCTTGGTCGGCGGCGCGTAACAAATAGAACGAGCCCCACATGTTCACGTCGATCGTGCGGCGAAATCCGGTCCAGGTCGGCCTCGTAAAACGGTTGACGGTCGCTGTAGACCGCATTGCCCACCGCGATGGTCAAACTGCCAAAGGCCGCCACCGTGTCGCCCACCATCCGCTCGACCACGGCCAGATCCGCCACGTCCCCCGGCAGCAGCAGCGCCCGGCCCCCGCCGTGCTCGACTTGCTGGGCAACCTCCGCAGCCGCGCTCCGGTCGGAATGATAGTTGATCGCGACGGCCGCCCCCGCCTTGGCCAATTCGAGCACGATCCCTCGACCAATTCCCCGCCCCCCGCCGGTAATTAAGGCGACTTGATCGACCAATTCTCGCACGGCAGTTTCCCCTGAGCTGGCGTCGTAATCCGATTTCGTATCGACGGCTGTATGCTAACCTTTCGCCTCCCGGGACCACAACCTGGTGGTCTGCGCGGCCGACCAAAAGCGCGGCAGCGGTGCACTCGGTGGGTTGCAGGCTTTAGGCGGCACAGTTCGCAGCCCGCGCAGCCGAGAGCACCGCCACGAGTTTGCCGGTGCCATGGTCCATTCGTGCGGCGACTTTTGGCATGCCAATAGCCACCACAACGCGCATCGAGGCACTGGACAGCGACGCAGAGACGGTTAAAATTGAGCGGCTAAATTATCTCGAAGAGGCCACAGCTTTCGTCGGGCGCATTTTTCTCGCCGGGCATTGATCGACGGTTGGTCTGCGTGCGTTCGATTGGCTTAGCACACTCTGACATTTGCACAATCTGATTAGCACACGCGGCGGCACAGCAAGAGCAGCCAAGGAGGAAGGGGCAACCCCCTTTGGAGATCGCGAAGTAAGGGGAGCGATATTGTTAAGATAGGTAGTTTGGGTTGGATTAGTGATGAATGCTCGCGCGTCATTTCTTGCCAAATGCCGAAACAACCACGGCATTTGAAATTTGAGTGATAGAATTCGTTGGCTTTCTGAGTTTTGCTGGTGATAATTGTTAAGATTCTGACCGGTGTTGCACCACCACGGCCGTGGCATCTGGCAGGAGGCGTAAAGTACCTACCTTGGCCCCTGCGACACGCAAAATCTTTGGTTGCAGCCATTTCCGGTTTCGTGTTTTGGAACTGGCATTCGTTCCGGATCGATTCCGCTTTGCAGGCTGGGTTTAGCTCGACACGCATCAGCTTTCGCCCGCGCACATTGGCAGCCTCTATTTTCAGGCTCACGTTAGGGGAGTGTAGTTTTGTACGACGCACTATTGGACGAACTGGAAGACGACACGCCGCCAAACCAGGACGAGGTCCACGATCTTGGCCGACAAGCCGGTCGACGAGTTGGAAGACGACATCGATACGCCGGAACTGGCGAGTGACGGTGATCTGGATATCGACGTCGATCCCAAGGCCGAAGACCTGTTGACCGTCGTCGAGGAAGAGGGCGAGTCCTGGTCGGACGATCCGGTGCGGATGTATCTGACCCAAATGGGCGAGATTCCGCTGCTGACTCGGCAGGAGGAAATTGCGCTGGCCAAGCGCATCGAGATGACCCGGGCCCGTTTCCGCAGCCGGCTGCTTGGAATGCGACTACGTCATTCAGCTGGCGGTCAAGGTGCTGCGAGCGCGTTCACGGCGGCGAACTGCCGTTCGACCGCACGGTGCAAGTCTCGGTGACCGACCGGCTGGAAAAAGACCAGATTCTCGGGCGTTTTCCGCACAACCTGCGGACGATCGAAACCTTGCTCAAGCAGAACAAGGACGATTACCGCATCGCCTCCAGCAAGTGCTACAAGATGGCGCAGCGCCGCGACGCCTGGCAGCGTTTGGGCCGCCGTCGCCGCCGGGCCGTCAAGCTGGTCGAAGAACTCGGTCTGCGGACCCAGCGCATCGAGCCGTTGATCAAGACGCTCGAGGAGTTCAGCCGCCGCGTCGACGAGCTGAAGGCCCAGATCGACGCCCACAAGAAGGCCAAAGGGCACGCTGGCCGATCGCAAGAAGTGGATCACGCGAGTTCCGCAGCATCTTGCGGGCGAGTCCAGGAAACGCCCACCAGCCTGCGCAATCGCGTCCGCTACCTGAAGACCGTCTACGCCCAGTATCAGCAGGCCAAGCGCGGCTTGTCCGAAGGCAATCTGCGGCTGGTGGTGTCGATCGCCAAGAAGTATCGCAACCGCGGCCTGAGCTTCCTGGATCTGATCCAGGAAGGGAACGCCGGCCTGATGCGGGCGGTCGACAAGTTCGAGTATCGCCGCGGCTTCAAGTTCTGCACCTACGCCACCTGGTGGATTCGCCAGGCCATCACCCGGGCCGTGGCCGATCAGAGCCGCACGATCCGCATTCCGGTCCACATGGTCGAAACCATGTCCCGCGTGCGCAACGTGTCGCGCGAGCTGCTGCAGGAGCTGGGCCGCGAGCCGACGATCGAAGAGACCGCCAAGCGGGCCGGCACCGCGGTCGACGAAGCCCGCCGCGTGTTGGCCATGAGCCGCTATCCGATCAGCCTCGACCGGCCGGTCGGCAACAGCGAGGACAGCCATTTCGGCGATCTGCTGCCCGACTCGGGGGCCGAGAACCCGTCGATCGGCGCCGCCCAGGAAATGCTCCGCAGCCGGATCGCCAAGGTGCTCAAGACGCTCAGCTACCGCGAGCGCGAGATCATCAAGCTCCGCTACGGCTTGGGCGACGGCTACAGCTACACGCTGGAAGAAGTCGGTCACATTTTCAAGGTGACCCGCGAGCGCATCCGCCAGATCGAAGCCAAGGCCGTCCGCAAGCTGCAGCAACCCAGCCGCAGCCAGGAGTTGATCGGTTTTCTGGATTAGCGGGCGGCTGGAGATATTTCGTCGCAGGATGACCGGGTCGGGGGAAGCTGGAGCCCTCGGCCCGGTCTTTTTTGCGCGGGCATGCCGCCGCCCTTACGCAGTTCACCGCGGCCGAAATCGGACAATTGCTTTCGCGCGTACGCACATTCCAGGTTGTCAGCTCCGTCATTTTGCGATTCGTTTGACAAAGTCTTTTCAATCGCTAAACTGACCGCCGTTGAGCGTGCGTTGGTGGTCGGCTGTTTCGCTGTGAGACGGCCGACGCAACAGGGAACTCCGGTGCAAAACCGGGACGGCCCCGCCGCTGTAACCGAGCGTCTGTAAAGAGTCCGCTTCTGTGAACGGCCATTGTCCTGTGCGAAGTGGGTGCCCTAGAAAAGCACCCCAGTGGAGTGCAGGATGAGAAGGCCCAGGACTGTTTAGCTCGGGAGTCAGAAGACCTACCAACGCTTTGGAGTGCAGGTTCTCCGCGAGGGACGGAGTCTGCCGGTAGTGCTTTATCTTCAGAACTCCACGTTACGAGAGCGACCGCTGTCGGACGGTGTGCGTGATGCCCCATTGACCCCTGCGCCGTTTGGCGCAGCGGCCTCAGAGAGGGCATCCGCTACTTTCGCGACCGCGTGTCGAGGGCCTGCTAATGAAAATATCCCTTGATCCCACGGCGCCGCGGCGCGGCGTTCCGAGCTCCGAGTTCCGAGTTCCGATTTTCCGCCCTGCCTTCAGTCTGGTCGAACTGTTGGTGGTCATTGCGATCATCGGCGTCCTCGTTGCGCTATTGCTGCCGGCGATCCAGGCGGCCCGCGAGTCGGGCCGGGCGGCCCAATGCCAGAACAATCTCAAGCAGATGGGCATCGGCCTGCAGAATTATCACGGCACCTATAAAGTGTTTCCGCGCGGCGGCTGGGCGCCGACCAGCACTTGCCTGAGTTGGGGTTCCGCCATTTTGCCGCGAGTGGAGGAGCAAGCGCTCTACGACACCCTGAATCGCACGGTGCCCTATACCGATCTGACGAACGTCACGGCCGGGCAAACGGTGGTGAGCCTCTTTATTTGCCCCTCCTCGCACCGGGACGGCCTATACCGATCGTCGCCGGATCTGCCGAGCACTTCCAGCATTCAGTACGCGCGGTCGGATTACGGCGGCGTGAACGGCGAGCGCGACCTGCGGTCGCCGAATGCCTCCAATTCGCCCGAACGCGGCGTCATGATCCTGGCCAGCAACATTTCGCTGACCAAGATCCCCGACGGATCGTCGCAGACGATCATGGTTGGCGAGGCGCCGGAGGGGGAAAGTTCAATGTGGATCAGCGTCAGGAATTATTTCGACCAGTCGGCGCCGATCAACACGTTGGCCACCTACGGCCCGCAGTTCGTCTTCTACGACTACGGGCAGGAGATAAACAGTTATCACCCTGGCGGAGCATTTACGTTGTTCGCGGACGGGTCGGTCCATTTTCTGGCCGAAACGATGGACGTCCTGACGCTGTCCGCACTCATTTCGCGCGCCGGCGGCGAGGTCGTCGGCGAGTGGAACTGATCAACCGCGCGGGCCGTCTGGTATTCGAGGGAGTCTCTGAATTGCAACCTGAGAGGAAACGCCAATGAACCGTTGGACTTTTTTTGCCGTGGCCATTTTTCTTGTCGCGCCGTGCACTGCCGCTGCAGGCTCGACGGTTACCTTCGAGGGCCTGGGCCTCAAGGCCGATTCCGATGACAATGGCAACCCCGCTGGCTACTCTTACACTGACCCCAGCGTCCCTACGCTTGCCAGCGGCGGAAGTTTCGTGTTCGCCGGAAACAGCTTCAATAACTCGTACGACGCCACGTACGATGCATGGTATGGCTGGGCCCTGTCCAACACGACCGACACCCTGACGAGCAACTATACGAACCAGTACAGCGCCATCGCGGGCTCGGCGCGGGGGTTCGTCGACCTACGCGGTCGCGTTCACGTACGGACCCGACTCCAACCCCGCGAGCCCGGCGGCATCGCTGATCGACCTGGCTGCAAACACGAACCCTGTTTCCATCGGCATTACGAACACCACGTATGCCTACTACGCAATGTTAGACGGCAACGAGTTTACCTCGGGCCCGTTTGGGCCCGGCTCCTTCTTCCTGCTCGACATTCTGGGTTTCAGCGGGCTCGACGGCACGGGGAGCCTGGTGGGGGACGTGCCGTTTTACCTGGCCAATTTTCTGGGCTCGAACGCTTACATCGTGAACACCTGGATGACCGTGAACGTCAGTTCCCTTGCTGGCGCGAAGAGCCTTGAGTTCCAATTGACCTCATCCGACACTGGTGCCTACGGGATCAATACGCCCACGTACTTCGCCGCCGACAATCTAGTTCTAGCAGTATCGGTGCCGGAACCGTCTTCGCTCGTTTCAGCGCTGCTTGCGGTGCTGGGGTCGGCCGCCGCGGCCTGGCGATCGATGCGCCGCGCGGCCGGTTGACTCGCGCGTCGCGATGGCCGATGCTAAGGCGGAGTTGGTTTGGCCCCGTCCCCACCGGCCGCAGCCGGTGGGCTTAACCGCGGGCCGGATCCGCCGCAAACCATTGTTAAGCCGCAAACAATGTTAAGCCCACCGGCTGCGGCCGGTGGGTGCCCAGCACCCACGGGGGCATCCATGAACATCCCCCATTCAACTCCCTCAACCGGCGCCGAACCCGCCTGGTTTCACATCGTGCTGACGACCTACGGCTCGTGGCTCTACGGCGACGAGCGCGGCTTTCGCACGCGCCGCCATCGAGAGCATGTCGAGGGTGATTACAAGCACCCGCCCGCGCCTGGACGGTACCACAAAAAAGCAACACAAAGTCGCGCGTCGTTGAAACAAGATCCGGTCGATCTGTCCGCGGACTGGCAAGCAGTCATCGGTGCCGCGTTGGTCGAGCGGCTGATAGTGTTGGGCGCCCTGGTGCTTTGCTGCGCCGTAAGTTCGCACCACGTTCACGTCCTGGCCAAAATTCCGCGTCGCCTGGAGCGCGATTGGACGGCCAGGGCCAAACGGCATGCCTGGTTCAAGGCCCGCGAGCATGGCTGGCGCGACAGGCTTTGGGCCCAGTGCTGCCGCGCCGAGCGGATCGAATCGCGGCGGCATCAGCTCAATGTGGACCGGTATATTCTCAGGCATGCCGAGCAGGGCGCCTGGGTTTGGAGACGCCGGGCGGGAGATTGAGCCAAGTGGTTGGCCCCCACCGGACGCAGCCGGTGGGCTTAACGAATTCGGCGAGAGCGATTTAACATTGTTGCGAACCACGATTCCAATAATCACGGTTAAGCCCACCGGCTGCGTCCGGTGGGGGCCCCTCGCCAACCCCCGAACTTGCCCATGCCCGACTCGAATTTCATTCACGACCACAACCGCCGGGCATGGGACGCGCGCGTCCGCCGGCGGGACGTCTTCACGCGGCCGGCCAGCGACGAAGATTTCCGCAATCCGTTGGCCGTCGTCGATCGGCACGGCTGGCTCGGCCCGTCGATCGCGGGCCGGCGCGTGCTCTGCCTGGCCGGCGGCGGCGGATCGCAAAGCGCGCTGTACGCCGCGGCGGGCGCCCGGGTGACGGTGGTCGACATCAGCCACGAGATGCTGGCTCTCGACCGGCAGGTGGCCGCCGAGCGCGGCCTGGAAATGGAAGTCATCCAGGCCTCGATGGACGACCTCTCGGCCCTGCCCCCCGCGGGCTACGACATTGTGATCCACCCGGTCAGCACCTGTTATCTGCCGGACGTGCTCATCGTGTATCGCGAAGTGGCCCGCGTGACCGCTCCCGGCGGGCTCTATATCAGCCAGCACAAACAGCCCGGCAGCCTGCAAGCCTCGACCGCTCCATCCCCCGGCGGCTACGAGCTGACGGAGCCCTATTACCGCACCGGCCCGTTGCCGGAGGTCGCCGGCAGTCCGCACCGCGAGCCGGGCACGCTTGAGTTCTTACACCGCTGGGAAGAGCTGATCGGCGGGCTGTGCCGGTCCGGCTTCGCGATCGAAGACCTCGTCGAGCCAGTGCATGCCGATCCGCAATCCCAGATCGGCAGCTTCGCCCATCGCAGCCGCTATGTCGCGCCCTATGTGCGAATCAAAGCCCGGCGCGTGGGCCAAGCCGGCGCGGCGCAAATCGCCAAGCTCTGGACGCCGTAATGGCGCACGTCACTCGGCCGCGCGCGGCGGCCGCGTCAGCCGATAGCCAAACATGCGCAGTGGCACTGCGGCGGTCGCAACGAAGACGACTTCCATGGTCACGAACCAAAAGACAACAACGCGGGAGCTATTCGGCGCGAGTACACCTGCCCCGTAACCGAAAACGACCCAAGCAATCGTTAAAGCGGCCGCACGCCATGAGGGCGGCATCGTCCCCAGTGCAGTCCAAACCGCGATGCAGCAAAGCCCGGAATGAAAGAGAAGTTCAACGGGGGCGGAATGCGGCAAACTGTGCTTCAAACCCAAGCGGAAGGCCCCCGCGAGTAAGCCACACCAGGTCGTGAGTTCGATCAGATGAATGATTGAGAACTGGCGCCGGTTCGAACTTTCAGCTTCGTTTCCACGAACAAGCCTCAGCCCCGACAATCGCAGTGACCATCCAACTGCCACGGCTCCCGCATCAACCCAAAGCAACCAATCCATGCCCCCTTGCAGCAGCGACTTGTCAACGACACACCAAAGGGTTGGAACCGCTACGGCCAGGGCAATTCTCAGAGGCGCCGATGTCGGGGCCACCACCCCCAGCATAATGGATAGCACCGATTGAGCGATGCTCAGTGTGACAAATGTAATCTCTACAAGATAAAGCTGACTGTCGCCGAAGGAGGCCATGCGCAGCCATACCGCCACCAGCGCGGCCAGCAGGATTTGTGAGCCCACGATGAGCAATAGTGGGAGCCAGTGCTTTGTCATAGCCACATTGTGGACTCCGTCGGGTTCGGATTCCACGCGACTAGTGCTTTGTCACGGCTTGAAATTGGTATTGGTGGAAACGCTTGGTGGCTGCGAAGCTGTAGGAAACACGGAGGTGTTCCATGCAGAAGAAGTATATTGTGCGGCTTTTCAAAGCGGAACGGAAGCAGCTTGAGGAAGTTGTAAAGAAGTTGAAAGGTGGCGGCCAGAAGGCGCGGCGGGCGCAAGTTCTTTTGAAAGCCGATGTGAATGGGCCCGCTTGGACCGATGGCCACATCGCCGAAGCCTATGGCTGTCGTCGCCAGACGGTGGAGACGATTCGCCAGCGGTTTGTCGAGTCTGGCTTTGAAGAAACCCTAGAAGGCAAGAAACGAGCTGCTCCTCCCACCGAGAAGTTGCTAGATCGGGCGCAAGAGGCCAAAGTCATCGCCATGCGTTTAGGTCCACCCCCCAAGGGTCATGCCCACTGGACGCTGCGGTTACTGGCTCGCAAGGTCGTGGAGTTGGAGGTTGCCGAGACGATCAGCCATGAAACGGTCCGGCGGACGCTTAAAAAGGCCTCCTCAGCAGAATCTGTGGGCGAGTTCTGGCTGAGGTAGGTTGCCAAGTTGATGATACAACGCCAGTTCGATCGTTTCGTATTCGCGAAAGCCGTACGACTTTCTCATGGTCAGTTTCGCTTTGTTGTTAAAACCCTCGACGATCCCGCTGGAAATCGTACCTTTGGCCCGGAACCAGTTGAGTAAGAGTTCCCGATGCGAACGCAGGCTGCGGGCGACTTTCTTCATCGGCTCCAGCCGGGAACGCATGACCCGCGAACACCACTCGTCGAGGAAGCGGCCGGCCCATGCGGGCGATTGATACTCCCAGAAGCGTTGAAAGTCTTCGCGATGCAAGTAGGCCCGCACGCTCTGCAGGTTGTACTTGAGCAGTTCGTCGAGTTTGACGGTCTGCCGTTCGGTGAGGTTCTCGGGCCGCTTGAGCAAGCACCAGCGGGAGTGCGTCAGCAGCGGTTCGTAGCCGTCGCTGCCGCAGACGTTTGGCCTCGGCGGCCCGAACGTCGTCGATGGCCTTGCCGAGTTGCTTCATGATGTGGAAGCGGTCGAGCACGTGGATCGCTTCGCCGGCCTGTTCGGCCAGCACTTTGAGGTAGGGCTGCCACAAATCGCTGCATACGAACCGCAGGCCGGAACAGAACGTGTCGCCCAGCAGGTCCAAGCCGCCGCGCAGGCTGGCCTCGGTCCGTTCGCGGCCGATCCACAGCAGGCGTCGGCAGCCGGCATCGATCTGATAGACCAGCGTCAGATAATGATGGCCGCACTGCCACTGGATCTCGTCGACGCCGATGGCTTTCGACGCCCGCCAAATCGCGGTTCACCAGACCCCACCCGACGGCATGTCGGACCGAGTCGCGGACGTGCTCCCAGGTGGTGTGAAAGACGGTGGCCACTTCCTTCCAGGACAGCCGCCGAGCCCAGCCGGCCAGAGAACCATTGGTAACTGATTGTCAGCCGCGACTTGCCGTCGGCCCAAGGAACGCTGCTCGACGACGACCCCGCAGCGTGGGCAATCGACGCGCCGGAGCGCGTAGATGAACACCACTGCGATCTGCCACAGCGGCACGAACTCGAAGCGGCGGGGTGCGAGTCGGTCGTAGCCTGGCCGGCGCTTGCCGCATCCGGAGCAGACCGGCCGGCCATTGGCCCGCGGGCGGATCGGCACTTCGAGGGTCGGCCGCAAAACGTTGTCGCCCCAGCGGGGCGTTCCGTACACGAACGACTTGTTGCGTTCGACGCGATTGAGGATAGTCTGGAGTTGCATCCTGAGTCTGCGCTTGGTAACGACGAAGCTTGGTAACTCCATCGTGACCAAACGCGGCTCAGGATGCACTTATTTGGGGACATGCCGTTGCTCACCAAGCCGACATCGCAAGCGGACAAGACGCCAAGGAACACAGAGAAAGGCTAGCCAGGGTCCAGGGGCGGCAATGAGCCCCCTGGTCTGCGTGAACGCAAAAAACAACCGCGGCGTCAGCCGCTCAACAACTCCCAAACCGGCTGACATTCACCCACAGATTCTGCTGAAGAATCTATTTTTCCTCGCTTTTCATCCTTCATCCTTCCGCCTTCATCCTTTACTTATACAGCGGTCCCGTGATCTCCACCGGCCGCACGTCCAGATGCACGTTGGCGACCGTGAAGTCCTCGGCTCCCGAGACTTCGGTGCGCCAGCCGACCGTGTCCTTGTCGCGATAGAAATGGAACTCGAAGCCGGGCGTCGACTGGCGCATGGCGTCGCCGCCGTCGAACGCCAGGCCGATGGCCTCGCCGGTCTTGTTGATCATCAGCCGATTGATCAGATCGCAGACCGTATTGTTGCCCAGGATGTCGTTGGTCACCAGCCGATCGTCGAACTCGGGCCGAAAATCGGCCGAGTTAGGATCGATCTTGGCGTCGTCCTGCTTCTCAGGTCCCGGCGTGAGCGCCAAGGTCGACAGGTTGAACTTGTCGCCATGGTCGAGATACGTGAGCCGGGCGTTCTTGAGATTGAAGCCCTTCACGCTGGGGTCGACGCTCGATTGCGACAAATCCATGACCACCGCACCGCGGTCTCCGATCACTTTGAGATCCGATCCGCTGGTCACCACCAAGGCGGTGTTCTCCGCGACGCCGACGCCAAACTTGAACCCTTGCGACTGCATGGCCGCCAGGCTGCGCGCGAACCGGCCACGGTTGAGCGAGTGCTGTTCGACGAACCAGGAGGGGTCGAGAAAGCCCAGCCCGCGGGAAATCTCTTTGCCCATCGTCACCCCTCGGGTGAGCGTATCCAGCACGTTGCGCACGTCGCGGAACATGATGCGGCTCATGACCGCGGCGCCGGCACTGGTGCCTGCGACCACTCCTCCCTGGTGATAGACATCCCACACGGCGTCCAGGATCGGGGTGTTCCTGCCGTCCTCGGTATAGAGCGCCTGCACGATGCGGGCTTGCTCGCCGCCGGTAAAGAACACGCCGCTGGCATCGCGGACCTGGGCGATCAATGCCGGATCATTGACGGCCTGATGATAGTCGACGTCGATCTTTTGGGTGGCCACCGGCACCAGAAACGGCAGGCCGCCGGCGGTCTTGAGCGCATGGATGATGCGGTTGCCGCTGCGCAGCGGGTTGCTGCTGGCGGTGGGAAACACCGCGATCTTGGCCCCTGGCCCGCCGGCCAATTCGACGACTTTGTCCCAGACTTCTTTTTCGTCGTAGCGCAACGCGCCGCCGATAATCACCAGCGAACCCTTGGGCGGGTCTACGGCTTGCGCGACGCGCGCGAGCAGGACCAGCGCGACAAACAAAAAGCACGTCCTTGAGCTTCCCATTGTGAATTTCCCTTCATGAGGTAGGCACGGTTTGACGAATTTCATCCTTTGACCAAAACGAATTCCGTCGGTTCGTTTTCCATACCGCTGGCGGTCGGTTCCCTGACCGTACTAGCCCGATGTTGTAAAACCAATCCTGCTGCTGGTAATCCTCGCGCTGTTAATCCTCATACAGCGCGATCTTGATCTTGCCTTCGCGATCGATGCAGCCGCGATACAGTCCCTCGCTGTTGCGGGGCGACGTGAAATTGCCTTGCGCGTCCAGCGCGATCACGGCCCCTTCGCCGCCGGCCTGCTTGAGCTCTTTGAGCACTACTTCGGCAGCCGCCTGTTCGACCGTTTGCCCGGCGAATTTCATGCGGGCCACGATTTCGTGGGCCACGGCGTAGCGAATGAAAAACTCTCCGTGGCCGGTGGCTGACACGGCGCAGGCCTGGTTGTCGGCATAGGTGCCGGCCCCGATGATGGGCGAGTCGCCCACGCGGCCGGGCCGCTTGGCGGTCATGCCCCCGGTGGAAGTGCCGGCCGCCAGGTTGCCCTGCCGATCGACGGCCACGGCTCCCACGGTGCCCCATTCGTGGTGCGGTACGAATCGCTGCGAGTGGCGCGGAGCGGGCTTTTCAAGCGCGCCCGATTTTTGCAGGGCCTCTTGCAACTGGCGCCAGCGGGGCTCGTACCAGAAATAAACCGGGCTGACGATGTCCAGGCCCTTTTCGGTGGCAAAGGCTTCGGCGCCGCGGCCGATGAGCATCACATGCGGCGACTGCTCCATCACGGCGCGTGCGGCGCTGATCGGATTTTTGATCACGGTCACCGACGCCACGGCTCCGGCCCGCTTGCCATCGCCCGTCATGATCGAAGCGTCGAGTTCGTTGCGGCCCTCGGAGGTAAACACGGACCCGCGGCCGGCATTGAACAACGGCGAATCCTCGAGCACGCGGATGGCCGCCTCGACGCCGTCGAGGCTGCTCGCCTGCGGCCGCTCGAGGGCCTGGTAGCCGGCTTCGAGCGCTTCACGCAGCGCGGCGCGGAGCGGTTTTTCCAGCTCGGGCGTCATGTCCGCCTTGTCCATGCCGGTGCCGCCATGAACGCCGAGCAGCACGTGAGAAATCTTTGCCTCGTCGGCCATGAGCCAATTTCCGGAGCTGAACAAAAGCAGCACGAACCACAAATATCCGCTTCGCCCGGCGGAGATCCCCGCCGGCGAAGTACGCTGGACTCGCAATTTCTGACCTAGTTGGGGCATGCGGATGAAACCGTTTCTCGATAATTTGCGACGGCCAAGGGCGCCGCCTCTTGCGCCGCGGCAGGTTGCTCGCGAAGGGGTCCGTCGAGCAGGCAGGCCACGTTCATGTCCCCCATCACGTTGACGGCCGTGCGACAGCGATCGAGAAACCAGTCGACCGTCAGCAGCATGGCGATATAGTCCAGCGGTAGATGGACCGCCTTGAACACCAACGTCATCGTGACCAGGCCGGCCTCGGGAATGCCGGCCGCTCCGACCGAAGCCACGATCGACATCAGCACCACCAGGATCTGTTCGCCCAGGCTCAGGCTCCGGCCGAGCCCTTGCGCGACAAACAGCGCGGCCATGGCCTCGTAGAGTGCGGTGCCGTCGTTATTGAAGTTCGATCCGACCAGCGCGCCGATGCTGGCCGATTGTTCGCGCAGGCCCACGCGGTCTCTCAGACAGGAATAGGTGACCGGCATCGTGGCCGTCGAACTGCCGGTGGAAAAGGCCATCACCAGCGCATCGCGGGTGCCGCGCAGCAGTTGGATCGGCCGGACCCAGGAGCCGGCGCGGATTCGCAGCAGGTAGTAAGCGGTCTGTAGGGCCAGCGCGACCAGCACCGCCAGGACAAACGCACCCAGCCCCAAGAAAGCGCCAAAACCCTTGGTGCCGATGACCGCGGCCACGATGCCGAACGCGGCCAGGGGAATGATTTCCAAAATCCAGTGCAGCACGATGACCAGCGCTGCGAATGTCACGTTGATCAGCCGATCGACGATCTCGATGCCCGGCATCGCCTCGCGCTGCAATCGCTTGAGTGCGATGCCGAAGGCCAGGGCCAGGCAAATCACGGCCAGAATTCGTCCCTCGTCCCCCAACGGACCAAACAGGCTTTTGGGAATGTTCTTCAAAAGTTCGGCCACGGCGTCGGTCTTGGCCAATTGCGAGTCGGCCGCCGGCTCGGCCAGCGTGCTGTGCGCGCCCGGCCGCAGGACATTGACGACCAGCAGTCCGATCGAGATCGCCACCACCGTGTTGAGCAACAGCAGGCCGACCAATCGCAGCCCGCGGCGGCCGCCGATCTCGGCATCGATCAGCGCCCGGACCACCGCCACCAGCACGATCGCCGGGGCCAGCGCACTGAGCAGTTGCAGGACCAGCTTGCCCGGCACGGCGAGAACTTCCGCCCGCTGGCCCAGAACGATGCCGCCCAGAGCCCCCAATAGCACCGCGGCCACGATCCGCAAATAGAGCGGCGCGGATTGCCAACGTGCCAAACAGCGCGACCAAACTGCGGCGCTCGGGGTCACTTCGGATGGAGTGCGGTGGGTCAAAGGCGTGGAATCTCCGGTCGCGGCAGCTGCGGCCGCGGATGGTTCAACTCCGCCGAAACTCGATTATAGCGCCCTGCGCCAGCAGATACACGCGCCAAATTCGTCTGGCGAGCCGGAAACAGCCGGCGGGGTTGCGTCCGCCAGACCCCAGCTCGACAATCGAGAGCGTGCTTCCTGACCGGCCAAAGGCCGGCTTTTTCCGCAGCCCGGGCCCCGATTTCATGACGCCGCACATTGGCTTTCGACCAGAACAAGTGCATCCCACGGTCTGGATCGCACCCGGCGCGATCGTGGTCGGCGACGTCACGATCGGGGAAGATTCGAGCGTCTGGTTCGGCGCGGTGATCCGCGGCGATAGCGAGCGGATTCAAATCGGACGCCGCACGAACGTCCAGGACGGTTGCATCCTGCACGCCGATCCCGGCTCCCCCTGCCTGTTGGGCGAAGGGGTCACGCTGGGCCACGGCGCGATCGTGCACGGGGCCCTGGTACAAGACAACGTGATGATCGGCATGCGGGCCGTGGTGATGAATGGGGCCGTGATCGGCGCCAATTCGATCGTAGGCGTCGGAGCGGTGGTCACCGAGGGAATGCAGGTGCCCCCCGGCTCGCTCGTGCTCGGGTTGCCGGCCAAAATTCGCCGGCCCTTGCAAGCCGACGAGATCGAGCACGTGTTCGCAGCCGCGCGGCACTACGTCGCACGGGTGCGCGACTACCGGGGCGACGCCGAGCAGCCGGACGCGGCCAGCGAGGGATAAGTTGCAGGCAAACCGAGTGAATCCCATTCAATTCTGCGCGGGGCCAATCTTCTAGTAAGGTAGGCTCTTAGTCGGGCGGGCTTCTCGTCGGCTCGCCGCCAGCGGGCTGATGCAGCCGCGCCGTGCAGGGTTCAATTTTGCCACGGACGTCGGCTGGGGGGTGCGGGCCGGCCGTCTGCCGCAGGTTGCCTCAACTTTAATTCGCGTGCAGTCTCATCATTCTGCGTTCTTCGTTTTTCGGTTCGACTGACTTCGATGAGCTCAGTCGAATCGAGCTCACCGAAGTCATCCTTCCGCCTTCATCCTTCCGCCTTCATCCCTCATCTTTCCGCCTTCATCCTTTCCGTGTCGAGCACGCCCCGGCCACCGCACAGCCGACGCCGCACGAAGTACATCCGCCGCCGGTCGCCTCCTCGGTGCCGCAGCCCGGTCCACAGCCTTCCATGACCGTCTCGGTGAATTTGCGGAATTGCACCTGCATGTCATAGAGCTCTGCTAGCTCAGCGGTCAGGGCCTCGACTTCGGGCGTCGTTTCGCCCAAGAAATAGAAGAACAGCGATTGCCCGTCGAACAGGTGTTCGACCTCCATCAGCGTGGCCGGCAGTTTGAGCTCGTTCAACCGGGCGGTGCAGGCCTCGAAGGCGGCTTGCCGATTGCGCTCCAGCCGGACTTCGATCAGCTCGTCGGCCAGGGTCACGCCCCGCAGAATCGATCCATCGGCGCTTGCGCGGTCCGCTTCGTCGCTGGGCGGGGCCAGCACTTCGCCCAGTTCCAGCCCGCGCGAAGTCCGCAGAATCACCCGGGCATGTCGCGGATAGCACGTCTGATCGACCGCCGTGAAGCGACCGACCCTGCCGAGCGACCCGACCCGAGCTAGATGATGACGTCCCATAAACGTTCGCACGTACGTTGTTTCGAGCGGCCTGCGTCCAGCAAGCCAGCGGAGCCTTCGTCTATGCATTATTCTGCGTCACCCCCAGCGACGCAGCAAGATGAAATAGGATGTCCAGGCAAACGGCAGGATATGCTGCCTCTGCCGGAAGGCTTGTTGATAGCAACGTCCCTGTGAGCTATTGGACCGGTCAAAAAAAATCGGGTGCAGCGCTGGTCTCATCGCCCGCCGCCGATTGGCTTTCCCCCCTTGCTTGAGCCGCTCCGGTGGGGATACTAAGGGCCTATCCGAGACCCGTTCGGGGAAGGGGACAGGCACATTTTGCTCCCAGGGCACCGAAAAATGAGCCAGTCCCCAACGGTTCTCGGATAGGCTGTAAGGGCGAAACTTTTCGTCCCCCGGATCGAGGAAACCATGATCGATCGCGCGTCGGCCCCCCTGGCCATCGACCCTGTGACTACTCAGTCGTCAGACTGGCATCAACTAGCCACCCGCGTGCTGGCCGGGCACCGGACCGCGTTTAGCGAGGCGCTGGCAATTCTGCGCTGCGGCGACGAAGAGTTGCTGGACCTGCTTTCGGCCGCCTACCGGATCCGCAGGCACTACTTCGCCAACCGGGTGCAGCTCTATTTTCTGATGAATGCCAAGAGCGGCCTGTGCCCGGAGGATTGTGGTTATTGTTCGCAATCCAAAGTCTCCGAGGCCGAGATCCCGCGCTATAACTTGCTGAGTGCCGAAAAACTGCTCCAGGGGGCTCGTCTGGCGGCCGAGCGGCAGGCCAAGACGTTTTGCATCGTGATCTCGGCCCGGGGGCCTTCGCAGCGCGAGATGGACGCCATCACGCAGATCGTGCCGCAGATCAAGTCGCAGTTCGATCTGAAGATTTGCGCCTGCCTGGGCTTGTTGAGCCCCGAGCAAGCCCGGCAGCTCAAGGCCTGCGGCGTCGACCGGGTGAATCACAATCTCAACACCAGCGAGGCCCATTACGCGGAAATCTGCTCGACGCACTCCTACCAGGATCGCGTCGCCACGCTGCAGGCGGTCCGCAATGCCGGCATGGAACTTTGCTCCGGCGGAATCGTGGGCCTGGGAGAAGCAGGACGAGGACGTGGTGCGGATGGCGTTTGCCCTGCGGGATTTGAACGTCGAGTCCATTCCGGTGAACTTCCTCAACCCGATCGACGGCACGCCCTTGGCCGGCGTCCACCGGCTCAATCCGCGTTATTGCCTGAAAGTGCTGGCGATGTTTCGTTTTGCCAATCCTTCGCGCGAGATTCGCATTTCCGGCGGGCGCGAACTGCACCTGGGCAGCTTGCAAGCCCTGGGACTCTATCCGGCCAATTCGATTTTCGTCGGCGATTATTTAACCACGCAGGGTCAGGCTCCCGATGCCGATTATAAAATGATCGAAGAGCTCGGGTTCCAAGTCACGCGCGACGAAGAGTTGGTTTGCCGCTAGACGTCCGCACGTTGCCGACCCAGCCTGCTCATTCTTCTCCGTCCTCGCTATCAAATCCTGCGCCGGCCGCCAGGTAAGCCCGCTGGCACGGGGGCGGCTAGCAGCCGCGCGGCGCCGCGATCGTTGTTTTTTTTGCATTTCTGCAAAGTCGACTCAACCGGCAAACTTTACCTGACCGATATACCGAGGGACCAATCTGCATACCGCGAGTCTTTGCAGGAAGATGCGTCATGTTTCGCCACTTAGCCCGCGTTGCCGTAATTGTCGCCGTTAGCGGCATCGCGTTGATGGGAATCGCGTCGGCCCAAACTGCCCGCCGCACGCTCAGCCAGCGGCTGGAACAATTCCGCGACGATTTGGTGGGCGACGGCAGCGCGGACGACGGCAGCCAGGACCCGGGTTTGCCGAGCCCGGCGGTTCAAAAACCAGTGCCTACGCCCGCCGCCGCGAGTTCCGGCGCAACGCCCAAGACCGCTGGGGTGCCGACGCTTGCCGGCCGGCCAAAAGCCGTTGGCGATAGCGTCAACAGCCTGAAGGTGCAGGGCAGCCGGGGGTCGAGCCGCCGGACGGCCCAGCCCGGCTACAAGTCCGGAAAATCGCAGCCCACGCCGGCCGATGCCGATTCATCCCAGCCTGACGCCGCGGATTCCGCCGACCCGCCGCCACAGGAGCCGACTTTGGCCAAACGGCCTGAAACGCCGCGTCGCGTGGAGGCCGAGGCATCGCCCTCGCCGCGCTCGCGCGCAGCGTTCGCCCCGACACGGCTCCGCCGGCCAATGAGGAACCGCCTGTGAAGCCGGCTCCAGCGACACCTCCGAAAACCGCGGCGCGTACCAAGGCGATCGAACCTTCCAAGAGCAATACGGCCGATGGGGATGTCCTGTTCTTTGCTCAAAGCCCGCTGTTGAGCGTCGAGGCGAGCGGCCCCCACAAGGTGCTGATCGGCAAACCGGCCCTGTTCACCGTCCGGCTTCGCAACGCCGGCGAAGTGGCGGCGAACAATGTCGTGGTGACGATCAACATTCCGCCCTATGCCGAATTGGTCGAGGCCCAGCCCACGGCCGGAAGCGCTCACGCCGCCGTCGGCACCGAGCGGAACGAGCCGTTCGAGTGGAAGCTATCGCGCTTCGAGCCGCACGGCCGAGAGACGTTGACGCTCAAGATCATCCCGCGCAAGAGCATCCCCATCGACCTGGCCGTCCAATGGACCTGCTCGCCGGAAGTTTCGCAGACTCTGGTGGAAGTGCAGGAACCCAAACTGACCATGTCGCTTTCGGGCCCGTCGGAAGTTCATTTCGGACAAACCAAGAACTATAAGCTCTCGGTCTCGAATCCCGGCAACGGCGACGCCGAGAATGTCGTGGTCAACCTGTTGCCGATCGGCCGCGCCGCCGAAGGGACCGCGAGCCACAAGATGGGCCTATTGCGGGCCGGCGATAGCAAGGTGATCGAGGTGGAGCTCACCGCACGGCAGGCCGGCACTTTGATGATCCGCGCCCAAGCCTTTGCCGACGGCGGATTACGGGCCGAAGCGGCCGAGTCGGTGCTCGTGCGCCGGGGCGGCCTGCAAGTTGAAGTCGAAGGGCCCAAGGTCAAATACGCCGGCACCAGCGGCACCTATCGCATTCACCTGGCCAACCCCGGCGACGCCACGGCCGAAAACGTCCACGTTTCGGCCATGCTGCCGCCGCAGGCAAAATACATCTCGAGCAATTCCGGCGGCCGCGACGAGGCCGAACACGGCAAGGTGACTTGGAACGTCGGCAATGTGCAGGCCGGCAGCGAGCGCATGTTCGAGGTTCAATACACGCTCATGTCCCCGGGCGAAAACCGAACCCAAGTGATTGCCACTGCCGACGGCGAACTATCGGCTTCGGCGGCGGCCAACACGCGCGTCGAAGCGCTGGCGGACCTGAAGCTCGAAGTCCGCGATCCGCAAGGACCGATTCCGCTCGGCGAGGATACCGTGTTCGAAGTCATCATCCGCAACCGCGGGACCAAGAGCGCCGAGAAGATCGACCTGATCGTGTTCTTCTCCGAAGGCCTCGAAGCCACCAGCGTGCAGGGCGGCCCTTACGAGATCGGTCGCGGCCAGGTGTTCTTCAAAACCATTCCGACCTTGGCGGCCGGCAGCGAGACCGTGTTCCGGGTGCACGCCCGGGCAGATCGGCCGGCCAACCACGTGTTCCGGGCCGAGGTGGTTTGCGAATCGCTGCAAACCAAGCTGGCGGCCGAAGAGACCACGCGGTTTTATGGCGAAGACGCGGGCGACGCACAGCCTTCGGATCATCCGGCCGACTTGGAATTGCAGCCGATTCCCAGGGAGTGATTTGCCGTCTACGCCGACGGCGAAGCCTTCTCGAACACCAGCGGCTCGTCGGCGTGCGGATCGTGAATGCGGACCGCCACCTTGCCGGCCAGCAGTTCTTCGATCAGCCGACCCACCACGTCCGCCCGCCAACCGCGTCCCAAGATCGGACGCTCGTCCCCCGGTTGCGCGTAGCCCAGCTCAAAGGCCACCAGGTCGCGCACGTCGCTGGCCGTGCCCACGATGCTCGGCGCCACCTGCGCGCTGCGGCAGATGCTGGTCAGGGCCGAAGAGATGAACTGCCCCAGCAAATTGATCTGCGGCGGAACCTCGCGCACCGTGGGCTTGGGGCATTCGTGGTCCGGCAGGGCCAGCGCCGTCTCGATGGCGCCGGCCAGTTTGGGCATCAGCCGTTGCAAGTCGCCGCGCTCCATGCCGCGCACCGCCCGGATTTGCTTGGGATCGGCACTGCGCCGCTTGGCCAGCTCGACGATCAGGTCGTCTCGCAGCACGCGCCGCGCGGGGCAATCGCGCTTCGCCGCCTCGCTGTCGCGCCAGCGCCACAGCTCGCGCACCAGGGCCAGGCTGCGGCTCGACAAGCCGGATATGCCCGACACTTTCCACCACCGCTCGCGGCTGCGGGTGGCCAGTACGTCCTCTTGCCAGGCCGTCATTTCGGTTTCCAGCCAGTTCAAGCGGGCCAGCTCGCCCAGCCGGGCATGCAATGCGTCGCGCATCGGCTTCAGGTGCCGGACGTCATCCAGGGCATAGTCGATCTGGCGTTCCGAGAGCGGCCGCCGCCGCCAATCGGTCCGGGTTTCCCCCTTTTCCAGCCGCTGGCCCAGCAGCTTGAACATCAGCGAGCCGTAGCCGGCCGGATACTCGTAGCCCACGAGGCCGGCCGCGATTTGCAAGTCGAACAGGCCGGCCGGCGACTTTCCGACGGCCTCGTGGCAGAACAACAACTCCTCGCGGCCGGCATGCACGATGGTTTCGTGGCCGGGCGCGACCAGCAATTGCCAAAAGGGCTTTACGTCAGAAACGGCCAGCGTGTCGATCACGGCCAGCCGGTCTCCCGCGGCCACTTGAATCAGGCACAGTTCGGGCCGAAAAGTATCTTCGGATACGAACTCCGTATCGAAGCCGATCGAAGGTTCGCGGACCAGGTCGCTGCAGAAATCGGCAAGCTGGCGATCGGTGGTGATATGGTCGTAGGGCACGCCGCAGCTCGCAGACATTCGGAGGGAAACAGCGCTCTTGCCAGGCGGACCAGCGGGGCCGCGGCGTCCGCCATCAGGGAACTTTTTTGGTTTGGCGCAGGAGAACGCATTGGCCCGATAAAATCAAGGCCTGAAGCGCGGACGCGAGGATTCGCGGCGCTGACTCAACGCAGCGCCGTCTGGTCCGGCACCGATGCGTTGGGAAGTGAGCCGGCCGCGATCGGGCTGCACATCGCTTTAAGCCACCACCGATCCGGCATCCAGGTTGCATTTCGCGCCGTGCGCCGGCATACTGCCCGAAAACCCAACGCAGGTTATTCCCATGAACACGTTCGAGCTCAACCGCCGCCAGGCCTTCGTCGCGGGAGGCCTGGGCGCGCTGTCGCTGGGCATGCCCGGAGTGGTCATGGGCAGCGACAAGCTCGATGCCGGCGGCAATGCCGTGGCCGCCGAGAAGTCGTGCATCTTCGTGCTGCTCTGCGGCGGACTGAGCCATGTCGATACCTGGGACATGAAACCCGATGCGCCCGATACCATTCGAGGGCCGTATCAATCGATTTCCACCAAGGTGCCGGGCATTCGCCTCAATGAGATGCACACGCAGTTGGCGAACCTGACCGACCAGTTCACACTCATCAACTCGATGACGCACCCGGGCGCCATCAGCAATCACTTCGATGCGATGCACAACCTGCTCAGCGGCCAGGCTGCCAAGCGCGTGGTCGAGGGCGTGCCGGACGACCAGCCTTACCTGGGCTCGTTCATCGCCAAGCATAAGCCGAGCAAACGCAACATCGTCTCCAATGCCTGGCTCATCAAGTGCGTCGGGGCGCCGGTCTTTTGCGCGCCGAATATCAGCCTCGGCGGCTATCTCGGCTCGGCCTACGCGCCGGTGTTCGTCGGCTCGGAAAAGAATCATCCGGCGATGGATAATTTTACCCCGCCCGAGATTTATGACCTTGGCGACCCGGCCCGGCTCGCCATTCGTCGCGAGTTGCTCGGCAAGATCGAGAGCAACGTGCTGGCCCAGGACCCGCGCGGGTGGACTGGAAGGACTTGCGAGAAAAGTCCTATGAGGTCATGACGCGGCCCGAGGGTCGGGAGGCGTTTAACCTGGACCGCGAGCCGGCCAAGGTCCGCGACCAGTACGGCCGCCATCCGCTGGGACAAAACCTGTTGCTTGCCCGGCGCATGGTCGAGGCCGGCGTGCGGTTCGTGACGGTCAACGGCTGGGTCGGCCAAGCGCCGCATGATACGGCCGGCCCGCCCAGCAGCAGTTGGGACATGCACGGCGGAAACATGGGCATGGGCGACGCTTTTGGCAACGGCTCCTACGGCATGGGATTTTGCCTGCCGCGGCTGGACCAGGCGCTGGCCGCGCTGTTTTCCGACCTCAAAGATCGCGGCATGATGGACAACACGCTGGTGGTGGTGACCGGCGAGTTCGGCCGCACGCCCAACGTTCTGACCCAATTGCCCCCCGGACGCCAGCACTGGCCCAGTTGTTTCTCGGCCATCTTGGCCGGGGCGGGCATCGCCAAAGGCAAAGTCTATGGCAAGTCTGACAAACACGGCGCGCTGGTCACCAGCAACCCCGTTCGCCCCGAGGAATTGGCGGCCACGATCTACCACGCGCTCGACATTCCCCTCAACGAGCCGCAGAACAACAGCGGCATTTCTCGCCCCATCACCCCGGGCAAACCGGTGATGGAACTGTTCGGGTAAAATCCCTTCAGCGGGATCACCAGGCGATCGCCAAGAGGAACGTGGAGCGCCGGCTCGGCATCGCCGGGACCGGCGCAATCCAGAAGCGCACGGCGCGCGCGGCCCCTTGACGACAAAACGGCTTCGCCTCAAACTGCTACTGCCAAAGAGCCTATCCGAGGACCGTTGGGGTGTCCCCTTCTCCCCGCGGTTTTCGGATAGTTTCTAACACTTTGCCGGAGTGGCGGAATGGCAGACGCGCTGGATTCAAAATCCAGTGAGGGCAACCTCGTGCGGGTTCAAGTCCCGCCTCCGGTATTGAAAATGGCGAAACGCGGCCGGCTTGACCGACTGATGCTCAGCAATTAGACTCAGGTCGTGCGGCGTGTCCATTCCGCCGCGCCCAATTCCCAACTGGCTTTCGTTCGCTAATGCAACTCGCCTAGGTCATCCGACTTTCGGCACGCTCGTTGCAATTCTTTTTGCGGACGCCCCTGCGTTTTCGGCGCAGACGCGGATTTCAACGGCTCGATAACCTCGCACCACTTTTCTTGGCGGCATTGCCTCCAAAGGAACCGAATGATGAAATCCGCACGCTACGTGCTCGCGATTCTGATCATCGCGATTCCCACCTCGGCCGCCCTGGCAATACCCATCGCACTTGAAAATGCCACCGCGGACCATTCGCAGGTAAACTTTTCCGCGACCGCCGCAATTACCGGCGGCGTCAGTCCCACGACCGTTGGCACCGGCGTTGCCAACGGTTGGGCGATCGATCCCGACGAGGGTCAAGACTCGACGGCTGTATTTCAAACCGTGCCCAACGTCGGCAGCGGTGTCCTGACGAGGTTAACGTTCACTCTCTACCAGGAGTACGACGACCTGGAAAATCTAGGGCATTTTCTCCTGTCGGTCACAACGGATAATCGCAGCACCTACGCCGACGGATTGCAAAATGGAGGCAATGTGGGGGTGGGAACTTGGACCCAGCTCGTTCCGTTGACCGCGGTGGCCTCGGGCGGACAAACTCTCACGATTGAGCCCGACAACTCGATTCTCGCCAGCGGCGCAAGCAGCCAAACGATCTATACCATCACCGCGACCACGACGCTCGCCAACATCACCGGCATCCGCTTACAAGCTCTCACCGATCCCAGTTTTGTACGTAACGGACCTGGGAATAACCCTGGCAACGGCAATTTCGTCGTGCAGCAGATCACACTCGATGCGACCGTCGTTCCCGAGCCCTCATCGCTCGCCCTTTGCGGCCTGGGCGCCCTCGGCCTGTACGCGGGCACTCGTGGCCGTCGCAAAGTCTGACGGCTCGACTACCGCCACCACGCTGCCCCCGCGTCAAACCGGGGGCCTTTTCAAGCGCGCTCGGACCGCCCTGCCCGGAAACTGCCTGCCTGCTGGCCCTCCGGCTATTTATCTTATCGTCTGGCAAGTAGGATACATACGTTGCAATCGGTCCAGGCGATACCCCAAACCAAGGAGAAGACTAATGAACACCACTACCCGCAATCGCATCCGGAAGCTGAGCCGCCTCGTTTTCGCCTCTGCGATCCTGGTCCCGTTTTTTGGAATGCGGCAGGCGTTGGCCACCGCGCTGACAGTGCAGAATTTTTCGTTTGAATCCACTGCGAATACTACCGGTCCACAATTCGGAGGGACGGCCGATCACTGGGTCTTCATTAGCAACGAGTGGCAGGGGGTGGTTGCGATTTCGGGCTTCACCGACAATGCCGGCACCTCGGATCAAACCAATGCCTTGCTCGTCAACAACACGGGCGCGAGCCCGACCACGACGGTGACAAACGACACGTCGCCCGGGAACATTCTGCCGAATACCGTGTACACGTTGACGGTGGCGCTGGGCAACCCAAGAAACGCGGACGACACGGCCTTTGGCGTGCCGGCCGACATCACTCTCTCGCTACTGGCTAATGGCCTCGTGATCCCTGCCGCATCCACCACCATCACTGGCACGAGCATTCCGAATAACACTTTTACCGACTACAGCGTGTCCTTCACCTCGCCGCTAAGCGGCGGAGTCGATGGTGAGGCATTGAATGTACAGCTGTTTACGAGCCAACCGGACGGCCTCAACCGACAAAGCCTGTTTGACAATATCCGCATTAATGCAACAGTTCCAGTTCCCGAGCCGTCCTCGATCATCCTCTGTGGCCTCGGCGCCATGGGCCTGTTCGTCACTGCCCGTCGTCGCCGCATATAGCCTGACCGTTGGGCAGGCTGACCGGCCCGAGCGACTTGCGTGCACGACGCAGAAACTTGACGCCCTGCTGGCCTCTGCAAAAATGCGGTCAAGCGCTGGGTAACGCTGCATGCATTTTCGAGGAGGTCCAAGGTGGCCACGAAGAAGCCAACGAAAAAGAAGGCGTCAACCGCCGGTCGAATCAAGAAGGCTGTGAAAAAAGCGGTGAAGAAGGTCGCCGCAACGATCAAAAAGAACAGCGGCAAACGCAAGGCCCGCCGAAAAGCGCGGCGGACGAAAATCAAGAAGGCGCTCGGACTCGCCGGTTAAGTGCGGGGCGGAGATGCCTTTTCTACGCGCGCTCTGCCGCCCGCGCCGAATTGGAAAAAAGCTGCTTCGCCCACGCCGCGCCGGCAATCGCCCGCTTGACCGGCAGCCCGGGGCCCATTTCGATAAATCGACTTCGCTTCGTGCTGCATAAGTGCCTGCCATGCGTCCGTTTTGCGGGAGAGCGTGCGTCCGATGCGATTCCGGGGCAGCCGCGCGGCTTGACAAGCGGTTTTGCCGACCTAGGTTTGCGTATGCTCAAAATTCTTCTCGCTTTTCCGATCGCCGCGCCGATTCTGCAGTGTCTGACGCTGACATTGGCCGTCTATTTGGTGTTCCCGCGCGAATGCGGCGGTGAGTGATTGCGCCACAGCCGGCCCTGGGCTTCGCGCGGCGCACCGCGGCGACGAGCCCACGCCCATTGTCGCAGCGGCCAATGGCTCGAACGAGATGCATTGACCACAGTTGCATTGAC
Source organism: uncultured Planctomycetaceae bacterium (assembly GCA_963793635.1). Lineage (GTDB taxonomy): Bacteria > Planctomycetota > Planctomycetia > Pirellulales > PALSA-1355 > CAWCAX01. Next base: position 118,014 of record CAWCAX010000001.1, on the reverse strand, counting down.
CACAGGCTTCCCGGTCATGCAATAATCGAAGACAATGGAAGGCCGTTGGCGCTGCAAACGCTCTTCGGAGGTGGTCCATGCTGTATTCAGTTTCCGGATTGATCGTGTGCCTCGTGGCAGCCGTCATTCTTGCGCTGGTAAACTCGACGATCATGAGCAAGACCCATGCCTGGCTGCACGCACTCCAAAGTTCCGTCGAGACCAAGCAGGTAGCGCCCACGGGGCACGATCGGGCCTACGCTCAGAGCTTAAACCGGATGGCAAAATGGTCGCTGTGGGGATGGCTGCTGCTTGCCGCCGGCATTCTACTGCAAATCGTCTCCGCGATCGCCGCGAGGTATCCAACGACCTGGTAAGGTAGCCCCGTAGGTCCGATTACGACGAGGTATTCGCGTGGCAGGCATCGGCGGATCGTCGACCAAGACCGCTACGCCTGTTGCGGTTACAATCGCCATAGTTGGTTTACCCGATTACAGAGCCCCCAATGGAGACCTGCCATGAAGTGGATCGGCACAAATAATCTGGGGATGCTGCTGCTCGCCATTTGGCTGATCGCGACGGGCGCTCTGACATTCGTCCACGTTGGCGCGATCGACACCGCGCCGATTTTAGCCGGTCTGGCCATCGCCGCTGGCGTGTGCCTCGTGTTGGGCCGCTGAGCTTTTCGTCCCAAGGAGTCTTCGACTCGCGGAATTCAGGGAATAAATCCGCGCCGCCGGGTCTCTTATTCAATGGCCGGGCGAAAAACACCCGCATGGGTGTCGCAGTTTTCGCACTGCGGCCGCAGACGGACTACTTTTGCGCGGGTGGCGGCGGGCATCTGTCGCGGTCGCCGGCGAGAACCGGGTTCTTTTTTCGAAAAGGGAATGCAACATGAAGAAACTAGGTGCTTTGCTGGCGGTATTGGGGCTCAGCGTCGTGGCCGGGTGCGACACGCCCCAGGGCGAAAAGGCCAAGGCCAAGATGGAGGACGCCGCCCACAAGATGGAGAACGCCGCCGACGAGATGGGCGATGCGGCCAAGGACGCGGCGGCGGAAGGAGAAGAGAAGGTCTCCGAGGCCGGGCACAAAGCGGCCGCGGCCGGCAGGGAAGCGGCCCACGAAGCCGCCGGAGCCGTGAAGCAAGGCGCCGAAAAGCTCGAAGACGACACCAGGTAAGCCGCACGGTAAGCCTGCGATTCGCAATTTGCCCCCGCGCCGCTTGCGCCGGGGCATTTTTTTTTGACACCGCCGCCGGCGCGAAGCTAAAAACGTGCATGCATTCCGCCGCGGAAACGCCCGATCCCGCCGCCGAAGCGCCGATCCAGCCGCCGCGCTCGATTGCCCTTGAACGTCAAGGTGCTGGGCGTGGCCAGCCTGCTGAACGACATCGGCAGCGAGCTGGTGTTTCCGCTGCTGCCGCTATTTATTCAAACCGTGTTGGGCGGCACCAGGCTGCAACTGGGCGCGATCGAAGGGGTGGCCGACACGACGGCCAGCCTGACCAAACTGCTGGGCGGCAGTTTGTCGGACCGTTGGCACCGCCGGCGCAGTTTCATCCTGGCCGGCTATGCGCTGGCCGCTTTTGCACGGCCGCTGATCGGCCTGGCCACTGCGCCCTGGCAGGTGTTCGCCGTGCGCTCGGCGGATCGGTTGGGCAAAGGGATTCGCAGCGCCCCGCGCGATGCGTTGATCGCCGATTCGACCGCGCGCTCCATTCGCGGCCGGGCCTACGGATTCAACCAGGCCATGGACCATGTCGGAGCGGCGGTTGGTCCGCTGCTGGCGCTTTTGTATCTTCACTTCTGGCCCGAGCCCGGCCAATTGAAAACGCTGCTGCTGCTGACGCTGATTCCCGGGCTGCTGGTGCTGCTGTTGCTCATCTTCGGCCTCAAGGAGCGGCCGATCGAAACGCCCGCCGCCCGACCGTTTCAACTAACGCTTCGACCCTTCGACCATCAATTTCGCCTGTTCTTGTTGGCGCTGGTCGTCTTCTCGCTGGGCAATTCGAGCGATATTTTCGTTCTGGCCCGGGCGGAAGAGCTGGGCGTATCGGGACCGGCTTTGTGGTGCGGATTTCATGTCATCAAAAGCGCCGGCAATTTGGCGGCCGGCGCGGCGGTCGACCGCATTGGGTCGCGACCGTTAATCCTGCTGGGCTGGATCGTCTACGCGGCGATTTATTTCGCCTTTGCCTGGGCCACGACGGCCGCGGAGATTTGGGGGTTGTTCCTGGGCTACGCCCTGTTTTACGCGCTGACCGAGCCGGCCGAGAAAGCGCTGGTGGCCAGCCTGGTGGGGAGTGACAGTCGCGGCCTGGCCTTCGGCTGGTACAATTTTGCGATCGGCATCGTGGCGCTGCCGGCCAACCTGATATTCGGCGCCTGTACGACGTCTACGGCCCCCGCACGGCGTTCGCCTGGGCGCCGCCTGCGCCTGCTGGCCAGCCTGATGCTGCTGCCGGTCGCCCGGCACAAAGCGGCCATGGCGGATTGATCGCCGGTCGGGGCGGCCTGGCCGACCGACTCGCACGAGGTCGACTTTGGTATACTGCAACCGTGTCGGAGCCGCTTTTTTCGCGCGTCGGACACGCTTGGGGCACCGGGCGGGGCCAAAAAAACTACCGCGTCACCATGCACCGCTGCTGGTTTGAACCGTGAATTTTCTGCCTGGCCATTTACTGGTTGCGTCGGAAAAACTGCGCGATCCGAATTTCTTCCACAGCGTCGTGCTGCTGGTGCGGCATAACGAGGCCGGCGCTTTTGGACTGGCCTTGAATCGCCCCACGGCTACCTCGGTGCGCGAGGTCTGGAATCAGATCAGCACCGGCCCTTGCGCCAGCCTGGAGACGTTGCGCGTCGGCGGACCGATCCAAGGCCCGCTGATGGCCTTGCACCGCAGCGCCGAACTTCTCGACATCGAAGCCCTGCCGGGCGTCTATTTCACGGCCGGCAAAGAAAAGCTCGAGGGCCTCGTCCTGGAACCGGAAACGTCGGCCAAGTTCTTCATCGGCTATGCGGGCTGGGGAGCCGAGCAGCTCGAGTCGGAGTTGGCTGCCGGCGCCTGGAGCACGATCGCGGCCACGGCCGAGCGCGTGTTTCGCGATCCGGAAGATTTTTGGGAGGCGATGACCAAGGAGATCAGCGGCTGCGGCCTGTTGGCTTCGCTGGGCATCAAGAACCTGTCCGCCGACCCGCGGCTGAACTGATTGCGCATGCCAGATCCACCGCCCCCGCGACTGGTGCCCGAGCTGCCGCTGCCGCCGTACTCGTACGTCACCGGCAGGTTTCCGCATCCGCTGTCCGATCCGGCCGGCCACAGTTTTGGGCAATCGCCCGCGAAACCGGCGGCGATCGATCCGGCGCGGTGGCGCGATTCGCGCGACTACTGCCACGCCGTCGATTTGTTCAATCACGGCTTCTATTGGGAATCGCACGAAGTCTGGGAGGGCCTGTGGCACGCCGCCGGGCGCCGCGGCGTGGAGGCCGACTTTCTCAAGGGCCTGATCAAGCTGGCTGCGGCCGGCGTCAAGGCGCGCGAAGGCCGCCTGGACGGCGTGCAGCGCCATGCCGTTCGCGCCGGGCAGTTGTTCGCCGCCACGCGCGGGCAGCTGGCGGCTGCGGACGCACGTTTCTTGGGGCTCGATCTGGATGCATTGGTGGCGATTGCCGGGCGACTTGCCGAGCAGCCGGGGCTTCCCCCCGGCTCCGGCGCGCGGTCGAGCGCGTGCTCGACATGGTGCTGCGGGCGCAGTGAAGGGGGAAACTCGGAATTCGGAAGGGTGAGAAGCAGAATCGAGTCGCCATGAGTTCCCCGGCGGTCGTTGACCGCCGGGGATTTACATGCCTCGAGTGCGGGCGCTGGCAGCCCGATCGGTCCGGCACGATTCAGCCAGCCGGCTCGCGTGACGCAGCTAGATTACGGGAGTGCGCCTGCCCAGCACGAGCGTCACGACGAACAGGATCAAGAAGACAAAGAATAAAATCCTCGCGGCCTCCATCGCAACACCTTCCAGGCCCCACATGCCCAACGCGCCGGCAACCAAGGCGATGACCAAACAGATAATGGCCCATCTCAACATAGATATCCCTTTCGAAAAACGAGTCCCGAAAACGCAACAACTTGTCAAACTCGGCGCGGCAGGGACCTTCGCGGTCTGCCTTTTCAAATCGGCAATCGCAACCTGGCGGGCAACAGCTCCGCGTGGCCTGTCTGCAGCGCATTCAGAACTTCGATGAACTGAACAGGCTTCATGAGATGGTGATCAATGCCCGCCGCAAGATCGCGGCATTCATCGACATTGATGCCGCTGAGGGCAATGATGTGCAGGCGGAGCGAGGGGGCCAGCGTTCGCAGACGTGTAGCTACCTCATAGCCATCCATGTTCGGCAGTTGCAAGTCGAGTAGCGCGGCTTCCGGTTGAAAATCGGCCGCCAACTGCAAGGCTTCTTCGCCATTAACCGCAAGGCGGGTTTCATGGCCTGCCGCAAGCAACAAGTGAGAAATGCAAAAAGCAGTGTCCTCACTGTCCTCAATAATAAGTACGCGCACCTTCGCGACCTTGAGCCGTCATGACTCGGAAAGAGATGGTTGGCCATCGTGACCTACCTGTAACCTACTCGGCGCAGCCCAAATCGCAGCGTTATTCCGAATGATTTTCCCGGTTTGCCGGAAATAGTTCGGCGCAAGGAGGGCTGGGGGCCGTTTGAGGCTAGCCTTTAGCGGTGCCCTTCGCAAGGCAATGTGGCAAACCGCAATTTGGCAAACCGCTCGGCCTGCTTCGCCGATCACCCGCAGGCTGGCCCGCCAAAAGTCGGGCTGGGTGATGTCGATGCCGAACCGGGCGGCCAGCGGAGCGGCGTATTCCTGTCCGGTCGAGCGCAGCAGCGCGTCGTAGCGCGGCACGAAGCTCGGCCCTTCCTGGCAATAGATCGCGTACAGGCCGAGCGCTGAACAAGTGGCCGAACGCGTACGGAAAGTTGTAGAAATTGTGCTCGTAGCGCGTAGTAATGCGGCTTCCACAGCCACATGTAGCGATGATACGTCTCGGGGTCGATCGCGTCGGCATAGGTCTCGCGCCTGGGCTTCGAGCATCAACTGGCACAGTTCGTCGGGGCTCAGTTCGCTGCTCGGGCGGCGCTCCAAGCAGCGCCGACTCGAACAGGAATCGCGAGGTGATGTCGAGACAGACCTGCGTGGCCCCGCTGAGTTGCAGTTCGAGAATCCCGAGTTGCTCCTCAGGCGACGACTCGGCCAGGGTGGCTTCGGCCAGCAGGGTCTCGCAAAAGATGCTGGCCGTCTCGGCCAGGGTCGAAGGGGCCCCGCGCAGCAAGCTCGGCAGGCCGCGCTGACAATGATTGTGATAGCCGTGCCCCAGCTCGTGGGCCAGCGTGCTCACCTGGTCGAAGCTGCCGTCGAAATTCGCCAGGATCCGGCTCTCTTCGACCCCTTCGACCGCCATGCAAAAAGCGCCGCCCCGTTTGCCGTTGCGGGGCTCGGCGTCGATCCAGTTGCGATCGAAAGCCAGCGCGGGCGAATTCCCCCATCTCGCCGCTGAATGTGCCGAACCGCTCGACGATGAACTCGCCGCGCCTGCGGCCAGTTAAATCGCCGCTGGGCCCCGAGCGGCGCAAACAAGTCCCACCAGCGCAGCTGCTGCTGTCCCAGCTTTTGGGCTTTGGCCCGCAAGTAGCCACGAAACATCGGAAACGCTTCGCGGATGGCGCCCAGCATGGCGTCGAGCGTCGCGCGGTCGATCCGGTTTGCATCGAGCGACCAGTCGAGCACGCTCGGCCAGCCCCGGCGGCGGGCCAGCGTGAGCGCCGTTCCCTTGACGCCGTTCAGGCAGGCGGCCACGGTGCTGCGAATCGATTCCCAGCCTTGCTGTTCGGCCCGATAGGCGCGCTCGCGCAAGGCCGGATCGGGATCGAAAACGAAGTTGCGCACAACCGTGATCGGCACGGTTCTCGGTCCGCCCTTCGCGCTCCAGCGGCACTTTGAGTTGGCTGGTCACGGTGCCTTGCAGTTTGCCGAACGCGCCGCCGGCGTCGACGCACAATTCGGCCGCCAGGTGTTCGAGTTCTTCGCTCATCAAATAGCGGCTGCGGCGTGCGCTGTCGTGCAGAAAAAAGCTGTGATCGGCCAGCAGTCGATTGCCGGCGATCCAGTCGCCCAGCCGCGGAGCCAGACTGCCGATCCAGCCCTGCAGCCGTACGGCGAGCTGAGAGCGTCGAACGCCCAGCAGTTCCAGCTTCGACACCTCGCGCGCGGCGATCGCGTTGTAGCTGTCGGTGCTGTAAAAGGCGTAGACATAGGACGAAAGCGTCTCGGCTAGCCGCGACAATTGATTGACCTGTTCCAAGACCGTGGCCAGAAGTTCGCTCAGTTCGGCCCCCGGCTGCCTGAGCGGCGGGGGCGAATCGGCCAGGCGGCGAATATTTTGTGCATCGAACAGCCGCTCCAAGTCCGAGAGCGATTGCTGCAAGCGGGCGAAATCGCGCTGATAGTCTTCGGCCTCGAGGCCCGAATAGACGTTTGACAGGTCCCAGTGCGGAAGTTTCTCCAGCGGCTCGGCGGCAATGGCCATGAGAGGTTCCCGTGCGGTTGGATCAAGGAAACAAACGACAGCACGAGTCTAAAGAATTCCGCGGCTGCCAGAAAGTGGCCGCGGCGACTGAAATGCTAGGAGCGTGCGAAACGCGGATTCAACTTCTAGCGTGGGCCGTGCGTAGTAAGGCCGCACGGCCGGATCGCCCAGCGCTTCGCCAAGTGCCCGCGAGAACACGAAGCAGAAACTCGACGACAAGAAGGCGAAAAATCCGCCCAACACTGCCGAAGAGACGACGCCCAGCGCGAACGCAGCCAGGCTTGCCTGCTCGCCCAGCGTGGCCGCCAGCGCAACGCCGCCCAACGTGCCCCCCGCCAGGCCGCCGATCGCGGCGATGACCAGCATGCCGCGGCTGACGCCGGTTCGCTCGCGCAGCCGCTGCGCGGTCGGCACAGGCGGCCGGGCCGCATCGAAAGGCACCGCCGGTTCGACCGGACCGGGTTGCCGGCTGCCCGCGTCGCGCAGCTGGGTGCCCAATGCGTTGCCCACGACGTGGGCCGCCGCCAACGACAAAAACAGGATCAGCGTCGCCGACCACAGTGCGCCCAGCGCGGACATCGCCGCGAACAAAATCCCGCAGAGCGTGATCGCCAGCATCAAGCTCCGCAGGCCGAACTGCAATCGCACCCGCCCGAGGCCCGAGTCCAGCGATGTATCGTCCATGCCAGCCATCGGAAGTCTCCCCTGCCGCGCATGTATTGTAGAGCCGGCCGCGCGGAATGCCAACTTTCACTCGCGGTTGCGAACGAAATGCAACTCGCCCAGCCAAGGCAGATTCACTCCACCGCCAGCTTGATCACCACTTTGTGCAGCGTTCCCTCGCCTGCCAGCGGTGCATGGGCGTCGTCGGGAAAGAAGATCATGAAGGCGCCGGCCGCCAGCGGCAGCCAAACCGCCGGCCGATCAACAAAAAAACCAACATCCCGATCCTCGTCAAAGGGGCTTTCGACCGTGTGGCAATCGGCAAGCGCTTGCCAGCCGATCACTTCGCGTCCGTCCGGCGAAGCCTGAATGTCGATGTGCCGGCGATGGACCTCTAGCTTCGCGCCCACATGGCCACGGCCCGGGCTGCGGTCGACCAGCGCGTAAATGCGACTGCCGTCGATCTCGTAGCGGCCCGATTCCAGTTCGAGCAAATCCGGACGCCGCAAGAACGCAAAGCCCGCCGCGAAGCCGCGATGCAAGGACAGATATTGGTCCGAGCGGGCAATCGTGTCGAGAATCATTGCGGGTCTTTCTGAGTGAGCGCGGCGCGGGCGGCAAGCACCAGCCGTCGGGCTTCGTCGGACGTGTGCGGCCAAGGCCGTCAGGTGCCCCATCTTGCGGCCCGGGCCGAGCGGTTTCTTTGCCGTACAAGTGCAGCTTGACGTCCGGAAACCGGCAGGCCGCCTGCCAATTGGGCACGCCCGTCGCTCCACAGATCGCCCAGCAAGTTGGCCATGGCCGCCGGCCGCAGCAGTTCGGTCGAGCCGAGCGCCAAGCCGCAGATCGCCCGCAACTGCTGCTCGAACTGGCTGGTCACGCAGGCGTCGAACGTGAAATGGCCGGAGTTGTGCGGCCGCGGCGCCAACTCGTTGATCAGCAGCCGCCCGTCGCGGGTCAGAAAGAACTCGACGCACAGCACGCCCACCACCGTCAACTGCCGCAAGCACGGCCGTGGCAATCTCGCCGGGCCTCGGCGGCGATCGCGCGGCTCGATGCCGGCCGGGGCCACGGTGACGTCCAGAATATGGTTGGCGTGCGTGTTCCAAACAGCGCCAAAATCGGCCGTCGAGCCGTCGAGTCCGCGGGCGGCGACGACCGACACTTCGCACTCGAAATCGACAAACGCTTCGAGCACGGCTTCGACGCCGTCCAGCGGTCTTCCAAGCCTGTTCGGCGTCGGCCGGCGGACGCGAGCTTGAACTGCCCTTTGCCGTCGTAGCCCCAGCCGGCCGTCTTGAGCACGGCCGGAGTGCCCAATCGGTCCAGAGCCGCGCGCAGATCGGCAATCGAGCGGACGGGCACGAACGGCACGACCGGAAAGCCGTGCTCGGCGCAGAATACGTCTTTTCGCGCAGCCGGTGCTGCGTGATGTACAGCACCTCGCCGCTGGGCCGAACCGGCACGATCTCGGCCGCGGCCTCGGCCGTGGCGGCCGGAATGTTCTCGAACTCGAACGTCACCAGGTCGACATTGCGGGCGAAACGACCGAATGGCGTCCAGATCGTCGTACGCGCCGCGCACTTCGCGATCGGCGACCTGGCCGGTGGGCGTGTCGTCGTCGGGCGAAAGCGTGTGGACGCGATAGCCCATTCGGCGGGCGGCGATGGCGAACATGCGTCCCAATTGCCCGCTGCCCAGCACGCCGATGGTGGCGCCCGGCAAAATCGCTTGCGTCACGGCAGCGTTTCTCCCAGCACGCTGCTCGGCCTGCTCGCGGCGGAAGTGCTTTGAGCTTTGCGCGCAGCTCGGGCCGCGCAGGCGCCAGGATGCTCACGGCCAACAGCGCCGCGTTCGTGGCTCCGGCCTTGCCGATGGCCAGCGTCGCCACCGGCACGCCGCCGGGCATTTGCACGATCGAGAGCAGCGAATCGAGTCCCTTGAGCGTTTTGGATTCGCACGGGCACGCCCAGCACGGGCAGCGTGGTGTGCGCGGCGACCATGCCGGGCAAATGGGCCGCGCCTCCGGCTGCCGGCGATGATGACCTCGATCCCGCGCCCTTCGGCCGCCGATGGCGTATTCGCGCATCCAGTCGGGCGTGCGATGGGCCGAGACGACCCGGCATTCGTGCGGCACGCCGAATTGCGTGAGCATCTCGTCGGCGTGGCTCATCGTCTCCCAGTCCGACTTGCTCCCCATGATGATGCCGACCAGCGGCGCGGGTTCGTGGGCCATGGGTTTACAGCGCGTCGACGGAATGAGGGGAGTTAGCGACTACGGAAAGATCGTAGTCTAACTTGCGGCTGCGCCCCTGCGAAAGGGGATGGCGTTTGCCGAGCAGGCTCGCCACGGGAAATCAGGCCCGCTTGCCGGGCGGCTAGGCCGCTTTCGAGATTTCGCCCGGGCCGTCGGCGGGATCGGCGGCCACGGGAGCCGGGACCGGCAGGGCCTCGGTGGTGTGGCGCTTGGGAATCAGCCGGCGCAAGCCGGCCGGAATGCTCGTCAATGCGGCCAAGGAGAGCATTCGCACGACGCGCCACACCGTTCGCGGCAGGTGCGACCGCTTGATGCCCAGCCGGTACACATAGCCATAGCACAATGCCAAGGCCGTCAATTGCTCGCGCCGATTTTTGCCTTGGCGGAAACTGATCCGGGTGAAGTGATAGAACATGCCGGCCCAATTGACCACCGTTGCCCGGGCGTTTTTTGGGGCGAACGCCGCTGCGCCGCAGCCGCTTCCACATCATGGCCCGCTCGTTGCCCACGACTTTGTAGCGCAGGCAAACATCGGCCAGCCACAGGCAATCGTTACCCCAGGCCGGGTAGACGCTTGGTTCGTCGCAGTGACGGCGGATCCAATCGGTGCGATACAGGCCGTAATACCAGCCGATGGCGTGGTCGGCGCAGAGAATCTTGAGGTTGGCCATGCCCGACGTGCCGCTGGCCGTGCGGTCGACCGGATCGTTGCGGAGCGTGCCGTCTTCGTTCATGTGCACCACGACGGGCGTCGCCAGCACGGCGTCGCGGGCGGCGTCGAGCGCTTCGGCCAGGGCGCTGACAAACGTGCTGTTCCAGCGATCGTCGTGGGCCGCCCACATGAAATATTTGCCGCGCGCCCGCTGGAGCACCGCGCTGAAATTATTCATGGCGCCGACGTTGACGCTGTTGCGGCAGTATCGGACGCGCGAATCCTTGGCGGCCAGTTGCCGGAAATATTCGCCCGTGCCGTCGGTCGAGGCATTGTCCGAGACAACCAGCTCGAAGTTCGGATAGTCTTGCGCCAGAAGCGCCGCGGCGGCCTCCTGGACGTGCGGCAAGCCGTTATAGACCGGCATTCCGATACTCACCAGCGGCATGGAACCCATCAATGGCACTCTCGCACGGAGATTTGGATTTTTGAAGTTCGACTTTGAAAGTTTTTCAGGCGGCCTGGCGCGCCGGGTGTTTTTGCGGGCCTGCTCGGCGACCATCCGCGTCAGCGCAGCGGCCACCCGGGCCACGACTTGCTCGGTGACGCGCATCCCGCAGGGCAGGTTGATTCCAAACGGGCTCAGAGCGTAGCTGACGTGGTTTTGCTGTTGTGCCCGGCGTCCTTGGGGAGTGGTGACGTATGCCGGCAGCGAGCTGAGCGGATAAAAAAACGGACGGCAATCGATGCCTTCGGCCGCCATTTGGCCGATCAGCCGTTCTTTGGGCAGCGCCAGTTGGGGATCAACGATGGCCGTGACCATCCAGTAGGTGTTCTTGATCCCGGCCGGCTCCCGGTTGAGCGTCACATGCGGGCAGCCCTGGAGGGCGCGCTGGTACCAGGCAAAAATCTGTCGCTTGCGCTCGATGAGCTCGTCGATCCGTTCCAATTGCGCCAGCCCCAAGGCCGCCTGCATGCTGCTCATCTTGTATTTGAAAGCCACTTCGCTGTTCCAGAACATCTTGTCGCCGGGATGCCGGCCGTGATCGCGCAAATACAACACGCGCTCATAAAGATCGCGGCGGTTGGTGACTAGCATTCCGCCTTCGCCGGTGGTCATGGTTTTGGAGCCATGAAAGCTGAACACGCCGACGTCCCCCAGGCTGCCGGCCTGGCGGCCCTGGTACTGCGAGCCGATGGCTTCGGCCGCGTCTTCGACAATGCTCAGGCCGCGCCGCGCGGCAATTTCTCGAATGGCGTCCATGTCCGGCAGGCTGCCATACAGGTCGACCGGGATCACGGCTTTGGTGCGCGGCGTGATCAGCGCTTCGAGCGACTCGGCCGAGAGGCACCAGCTTTGCGGATCCACATCGGCCAGCACGGGCGTGGCTCCGACATAAGAGATCGGCGCCGCCGAGGCGATCCAGGTGATGTCCGGCACCACCACTTCGTCTCCCGGGCCGATCCCCAGCGCCGCCAGCGCCAGGTGAATGGCCGACGTGCAGGAGGGGAGCGCCGCGGCGAAGCGGACGTCCAGATATTCGGCAAACGCGCGCTCGAACCGGTCGTGGTAGCGGTTGGCATCGCCATACCAGCAGTTGGACACCGCGTCGGTCACGTAATCGATTTCCTTTTGCGTGATCGAGGGGCCGGCAACCGGGATCCGTTCCATTTCATTTCCTTCAGGCTGATTGAGTTTCGAGACCACTTCGACTACCCACGCGCGGGCGCGTCGGCCAGGTCTTGCGACTCTTGGTACAAATAGAGCGTAAACTCCCAGAGCGGATAATCGTGCCGCAAAGTGACCCAGCGCGTCAGCGTGCGGGCCCAATCGAACAGCGCGCCGGGGTTGTGATGATAGTTGTGCGGGCGCTCGAAATTGACATAGGTCGACAGGAAATTGACGCCGACCCCCTTGCGGGCCAGCGCGAACATCCGCCGGATCATGCCGTGCGTCAGCGCCAGATTGTCGGCCACGCGATAGTTCAGGGCGCCGGACAGCAGAAAATAATCGCACGGCTCGTCGAACGGCTGCTCGAGCAGATCGAGACAGTGAAAGGCGCACTCCGGAAAGCGGGACACGCGCCTCGGCCACGAACGAGGGAGTCACGTCGATGCCCGTGTAAGTGATATCGCTGAATCGCTCGCGCAAGTACGGCAGCAAATCGGCAAATCCACAACCGACGTCGCAGACCGACGAGCCGGACAGATCGGCGATTTGCGAAAGCACCTCGAACCGCAGCCGTTGGTCGTAATCGGCATTCCAGCCCAAGGCGCGTACGCTGCGCCCCAATTGGGCGTAGCGGTCCTCATAGAGTTTGACCAGCGATTCTCGTTCGGCTTGTTGCATGGCTGCCTTTTTCGCCCCCTGGATCAAGCCGCCTGGCTGCGAGCGGTCCAGGAAATCAGGATCCGAATCCGCTCCAGCGCCCCGCGGATCACCTCGATCGGTTCGGCGCCGATGCTGACCCGGATGAACTGGTCGCACGACCCGCCGTAACCGCTGCCCGGCACCGCGCTGATGTAATCGTTGGTCAACAACCGCGTGCAGAACTCGTCAGAGGTCAACCGGCTGGGCGCGATCGAAACGAAGAAATAAAACGTGGCATCACCCGGCAGATAGTGCAATCCAAGCTGATCCAGGCAAGCGGCAACTTGCCGCCGCTTGTCGGCGAGCAGCTCGATTTGCGGCCGGGTGATAGCAAGGATCTGGTGGAAATGGCGGGCCACATAATGCTCCAGGATCGTGGCCGGGCAGGTGACGATGTGCTGATTCGCTTTGAGCACCTGGTCCACCAGCGGCGGGTTGCCGATCACGTAACCCAAGCGCCAGCCCGACATGCCGAGATTCTTCGACAGCGAATTGACGACGATCACGTGCTGCTTGGCAGTGTCGAGCGTGCCCAACGATACGAACGAATCGTCGATCGGAAAATCGCTATACGCTTCGTCCGCCAGCACGAACAGATCGTTGGCCCGGGCCAGATCCAGCACGTACCGCAGTTCGCGGCGGCTGTAGACTTTGCCGGTCGGATTGTGGGGATTATTGAGAATGATCAGTTTCGTGCGCCGATGGAGATAACGCTCGTAATCAAAGACGGTGGCCGAATAAGGAATCGCCGTGGGCACGCCGTGGCACAGCCGCACTTGCTCCGGATAGCTGACCCAAGCCGGCTCGTGGATCAGCACCTCGTCGCCCGGGTCGAGCGTTGCCAAGAGTGTCAGATAGATCGCGGCCTTGGAGCCGGCCGTGATCAGAAGCTCCCGGTCCGGATCGACCGGCACCTGGTAGCGCTGGCGGTAATGATCGGCCACGACGGAGCGCAGTTCGGGAATGCCGCGCGAGTGCGAATAGTGGTACAGGGCCGGAAACGGCAGGTCGTCCATCGGCCACAGCGGAATGTCGAAAAACGATTCGCCCAACGACAGCACGACGACCCGTTTTCCCTGCCGTTTGAGCTCATATACCAGGTTGTTGTACTTGATCGACAGCGCCTCGCAGGCGCTTTCGGCCACTCGCGAAAAGCAGGGCATCGGCTTAGTCCTTTCCGGTCGCTGCGGCCAGAGACACACCCGTTTCGGCCGCGCAGGCGACAAACGGCTCGGGCCAGTAGCGCCGCGAGTTGGTGAGGAACAGCTGCTCGAGCGCGCCGGCCGTAATCCCGGCTTCCTCGGCCAGGCGGACGCTCTCGGTCCACTGCTCGGCCGGATCGGCGCTGGGCCAGTCGCTGCCGAACAGCACCCGGCCGGGTTTGGTGCGCATATAAACGCCGTAGGGCCGAACCGCGTCGGCGCCGCGAAAGTAGGACAGCGTCACCGAAAAGTCGTACAGCACGTTGGGCAACGAGCCGGTATGCGCGCAGCGGCCAGGCGTCGTATCCGCCGCCGTGGGTGGCCAGAATCGCGACGTCCGGCAAGGCTTGGGCCAGCGCCACGACCAGCGGCACGCTGATGCACGACTCCAAACGCGGGCCCCAGGGATAGCAATGGACGATCAGTCCCTTGGGTCGGACCTCGGCGTGCACCAGCTCGTCGACCAGCGGGGCGATGCTGCTTTGCTCCAAACGATGCAAGTCGGGATGAATCTTGTACCAGAGGGTGCGATCGATCGCAGCCGGAAAGTCGGCCTGCGGATCGTAATAGGGCACGCTCAACAGCTGAGGTGGAAGCTCGTCCAGATGGGTAAAGGCGAAATCCACTTCCCGCGGAGTGTTCAAGATCAGCAAGCCGCCGACCAAATCGGGCCCCTGTCGCTCAACGTGCTCCAGCAGCCGATCGAGTCCGGCTCGGTCGGGCGTGGGCAGGTGCAAGTGCGCATCGAAGTATCGCAAACTGAATTCCTTAAAATTGAAAAAGGGGGCAGGCACTTCGCGGCGGCGCCCCGTGGTCCAAAAAATTCTCCCGTTCGCTCCGAGCCAGTCCCCTTTTTCAACTGCCTTACGCGGCATTTCGCGAGAGCGGATCTTTTTCGTATTCCACGCGCACCAGGCTTTCGATACGCGCGGCCTGGGCCTCGACTTCGTCGCGCGTTTCGCCCAAGGTGATAAAAAATCCCACCCGGCGCCGATCGTCGGTCGGGTAATCGAGGCGGTCGCCTGGCTGGAACTGCAATACGATCTGCTCGGCCAGCCGCTGGCGACGCACCTGCTCCAGGCCGTGGATCTGCCGGACCGTGCCGGGCCGGAAGGTGAAGAACTGCAGAATCGCCGCCCGATGCGACCGGGCCGGCATGGCCAGCGCTTCGCCGGTCAGCCGGCGCACCAGCAGTTCATAGCAATCGACTCCGCTCACGTGCGGCACGATCAAGGATGCGATGCGATTGCCGCCTCCGCGGGCCGCGACTTCCATCAGGTACGGCACGCCGTCGCGTAACCGGTATTCCGCATGGCTGATGCCCTCGACCAGGCCCAGCCCTTCCACGACCCAAGCCGCGTTGAGCCGGATGGCGCTCAGCGCCTCGGCCGTGAAACGGGGCGGATAAGCCAGCTTCCGGGCCACGCACGGACTGTGCGGATAGTGCTCTTTTTCGGAAATGGCCAGCGGATAGTAGCGGCCCGCCAGGCTGTAGCCTTCGACCGTGATCTCGATGCCGTTGATGAACTCTTCGACGAGCAACTTGCCGTCTCGCGACTGTTGCAGACTTTCCGGCCAGGCCTGGCGCAACTGGGCCAGATTGTCGATTTTCTTTACGCCCATCGAAGCCCAGGATTGCTTCGGCTTCAAAATCGCCGGAAAACCGAGCACCGAGGTCTGATAGATCGCTTCTTCCAGAGTGCCGACCTCGGCATAGCGCGGCATGGGGATGCCACGGCCCACCAGCGCGTCGCGCATGGCCAGCTTGTTGGTGAAGCGCTGAGCGGTCGCCTGGTCGATGCCGGGCAGTCCCAAGGCGGAGTTCAAATAGCCCTGCATCGGCACGACGCGGTCGGCCTGATCGCCCAGCACTAGCCCGACGCCGTGATCGCGAGCGACTTGCAGCATCCGCGGACGATCGTTGGTGTCGGCCTCGACGAACTCGTCGGCCAGGGCGCGGCCCGGCGCATCGGGCGAAATATCGGCCACGATCGCCCGATGGCCCAGGCTGCGAACTCGGCGAATCAGGTCCAGTTGCCAGGCGCCGCCGCCGAGCACCAGCACGCGACACCCGCCCCGGGCGCCGGTGTCGACCGGATTTTCAGCGCAAGGCGGCATGGGCTACCTCGGCGATGTCGGGGAAACTTCGGTCACGCTGGGCGATCACGCGCACCGGCTCCGGCAGCACGATTCCCAGCGCAGGGTCGTCGTAGCGAACTCCGGCGGCCGCTGTGGGATCGTAGGCGTGCGACATTTGATAGAACACCTCGCTGTCATCGGCCAGGGTCAAGTAGCCGTGGGCCACGCCCGGCGGAATGAACAGCAGGTGATGGTTCTCGGCCGAAAGTTCGCAACCTTGCCAATGGGCGAACTGCGGTGAAGCAGGCCGCAGATCCACAAGCAAGTCAAAGATCGCGCCCCGCGTGCAGCGCACCAGCTTGAATTCGGCATGCGGCGGCCGCTGGTAGTGCAGTCCGCGAAATGTGCCGCGCAGCCGGTTGAACGCCACGCTGCATTGCACCAAATCCGCATTCAGGCCCTGGGCACGAAACTCGTCGCGGCACCAGGTGCGGGCAAAGAACCCCCGCTGGTCGTGGCCCAATTCGGGCTCGATCAGGTACGCGCCTGGCAGAGGAAGTTCTTTGAAAATCACGTTTTCAGTTCTTTTTTAAGTTTCGGGCGGTTAGCGGAAACATAAAAGAGAGAAGGGGATATGGGGATGACTGGGGATACGGGGGATGAAGAAAACAAATCGGAACTGGGAACTCGGAAATCGGAACTGCGAATTCGTTCCTCGTTTTTCATCCTTCATCCTTTCGCCTTCATCCTTTCCAGTCATCTCCTTATCTCCTTCCTTTAGCCGTTTGTCAGCTGCTGAAGGGTTTTTAAGATAAATGGACCTGCGGAATCGGGATGATGAACTGGCCGCCACCCTGCACGAATCCCTGCTGCTGAGCCAAAATCTCGTCGGCGAAGTTCCAGCTCAACAGCAGCGCGTAGTCCGGACGGGCTTCGGCCAGTTTGTCCGGCGAGTGGATTGCCAGGTGCGTGCCGGGCGTGTAGCGGCCCTGCTTGACCGTGCTGCGGTCGACCACGAAATCGATCGTGTCCTGGCCGATGCCGCAGTAGTTCAAGAGCGTGCTGCCTTTGGCCGAGGCCCCGTAGGCCACGATCCGGCAGCCCTGACGCTTGAGCTTGCCGAGCAATTCCACCAGGTCGTGCCGCAATTGTTCGACTCGGCGGCCGAAATCGCGGTAGTAGTCCAGCCGGTTCAGGCCGAGCGCCGCTTCCTCGGCCAGCAGGCTCTTCACGCTCTGGCCGGGCTCACCCTGCCGGGACACGATCAATCGCAACGAGCCGCCGTGGATCGGCATCCGCTCGACATCGGTAATCACCAGCGAATGTTCGGCAAAGAGCGGCTCCAGCGAGGTCAGGGAGAAGTAGCACAGGTGCTCGTGATAGATCGTGTCGAACTCGACCCGTTCGACCAGGTCGCGGACGTAGGGCACCTCGATAATGCCCACGCCGTCCGGTTTGAGCACGGTTCGCAGACCGGCCACGAAGCCGTTGAGATCGGCCACGTGCGCCAGCACGTTGTTGGCGTGGACCACGTCGGCCGGCTGGCCGCACTCGACGATTTGCAAGGCCAGCTCGCGCGAGAAAAATTTCGGCAGCGTGGCGATGCCGCGGCTGCACCGCGCGTGCTCGGCAATGTTGGCCGCCGGCTCGATGCCCAGCACCGGCACGTCCGCCTGCTGGTAATACTGCAATAGATAGCCGTCGTTGCTGGCAATTTCGATTACCAGGCTGCGACAGGTCAGATTGCGCTCGCGGATTACACGCTCGACCAGCGTCCGGGCATGCGCGAGCATCGCGTCGGAAAACGACGAGAAGTACGCATACTCTTCGAACAGCTCTTCGGGCGGAACGGTCTCGGTGATCTGCACCAGCGCGCAACTTGGGCAAACCACCAGATCGAGCGGATATTTCGGCTCCTCGTGCTGGAGCTGGTCCGCCGACAACAGCCGGTTGGCCAAGGGGGTAGTGCCCAGCGACAAGATCGGCGTCAGGCCGACCTGGCCGCACGACCGACAGGCAGAGAGTATGTCTTGCATGCAGGCTCCAGAAAATTTTGATACCAATCGATCGTCCGCCGCAGCCCTTCGTCGAGCGTAAATAGCGGACGCCAAGAGAGCACGCTACGCGCTTTTCGGCGCTCAGATATTGATGGCGGATTTCGTGGCAGGCGGTCGAGAGCACCAGCGGCTCGACCGGCGCCTGCATGCGGTGCAGGACCTTGGCCACCAGGTCCAGAACGCTCAATTGTCCCTCGTTCGAGAAATTGAAGGCTTCGCCGTGCAACTTCGGGTTTCCCGCCAGGGCTTCGGCCAGGTGCATGTAGGCCGCCGCGCCGTCTTCCACGTAGAAATAATCGCGGACGAAATGCCCGTCGCTGCGAATCACCGGCCGCTGGCCGCGGAGCACCGAGCGGATCGTGCCCGGCACGATGCGATTCCAATTCAGGTCCCCCCCGCCGTAGAAATTGCCGCAGCGCGTGATGGCCACGGGCAGTCCGTACGTCAACGCATAGCTGCGGGCGATCAGGTCGGCGCAGGCCTTGCTGACGTCGTAAGGGTGCCGTGGATCGAGCGGCGCCGTTTCGCGATAGGGGAGTTGCTCCTGATCGCCGTAGGCCTTGTCGCTCGAGGCCACCACGATCTGCTTGACGCGCGGACTGCGGCGGCAGGCTTCCAGCAGGGCCCAGGTGCCCGCCACATTGCTCTGGAACGTCGAGACCGGGTTGGCGTTGGCCACACCCACGATGGCTTGGGCCGCCAGGTGCAGCACGGTGTCGATCTCATACTCTCCCAGCACGCGCTCCAGCAGCGATTGATCGCAAACGTCGCCCCGCACGGTCGGCACCCGGTCGAATAGCCGGGAGCCGAGCAATTCCGATTGCGGCACCCAGTCGCGGACCAGGCACACCACCTCGGCGCCCGCGGCCACCAGTCGCTCGACCAGCCACACGCCGACCAGCCCCGTGCCGCCGGTGACCAGCACCGGGCGATCGAGCCAGAAGTCTTTCTGGCCCGGGCTCGTGGGGCGCTCGGCCGGCGGCAGATCGGGAGCTTGTTGCGGGTTGATCATGTCCAAACTTTCCAGGGCGGATCGCCGGCACTCCACAAGGATTCGAGATAAATCTTGTCGCGCAGCGTGTCCATGCACTGCCAGAAGCGGTCGTGCCGAAAGGCGGCCAGTTGCCGGTCGGCGGCCAGTCGCTCCAGGGCATGCACTTCGAGGCTGCTCCCGTCGCCGTCGAGATAGTCGAAAACGCCCGGCTCGAGCACCAGGTAGCCGCCGTTGATCCAACCTTCGCCGGCCTGGGGCTTCTCGGTAAAGCGGGCCACCATGTCGCCGTCGAAGATCACGCCGCCATAGCGGGCCGGCGGGCGCACGGCGGTGATCGTGGCGATCCGGCCGTGCGCGCGGTGGAAACGCAGCAGGGCCTGCAAATCGATGTCGGCCACGCCGTCGCCGTAGGTGACCGCAAAGGTGCCGGCGTCGAGCCAGCGGCGCAGTCGGCGGATGCGGCCGCCGGTGTTCGTCTTGTCGCCGGTGTCGACCAGGTGCACCAGCCAGTCTTCGCATTCGCGGTGCTGGGGTTCGACCTTCCCGGTCGCCAGATCGATCGACAGGCTGCCGTTGGTGGAAGAATAGTCCAGGAAGTGGCGTTTGATCACGTCGCCCTTGTAGCCCAGCGCCACGACGAACTCGCGCAGATCGTAATGCGCGTAGTGCTTCATGATGTGCCACAAGATCGGCCGGCCGCCGATTTCGACCATCGGCTTGGGCTTGATCGTGGTCTCTTCTTGCAGTCTCGTGCCGAGACCGCCGGCGAGAATGACGACTCGCATCCGCAGCGTCCGTGCATTGCTTGAGGAGGGCCGAAAACATCCCTGTTTCCGCGGCCGAAAACCTTCCCTGCGCCGATCCCGCTAGCAACAGGTGGTCCGCACAGCGGACCCTACAAGATAGCGGCGGTGCGAGCGGTTCCCGGGTGGGGAAGCGCGGGGAATCTTAGTCCAAATGTCCGCGCGGGGTCAATGTCGGGCCCGACGTGTTCGACCCGCCGTGTGGGCTAGGGCCACTGGCCTCGCTAGCGTCGCGTCTCACCCAGATGGGGATTTATCGACCGGCAAGGGACCGTCCGTCTCGCACTGCGCGGAGTTAGAAGGCCCGCGGAGTCCGAGACACCACACGGGTGGTCGGTCAGCCTTGCATGGATTGGTAAAGCCGACGGGATTTTACCGCCGCAGGGCGCGGAGGGTCGCAGAGTGGAATCAAGTAAAGCCGACGGGATTTTGCCGCGGAGGGTCGCAAAGTGGAATGAAATAAAATAACCGATGATTCCTTCTCCGCGGCCCTCTGCGTACTCTGCGGTAAATAAAATGCCCAGCGCTGATCCATCCAACCAGGACTGACTAAGCACTAGGCCTTCAAAGCTCGTTTGCCGCGGATGCGATAGGCTAGCAAGCCCGCGATGCCCAGGGCAAACAGAACGAAACTGGCTGGCTCCGGGACGGCAACGAGCTGGAAGCCGTTGAAGCTCCCGTCGGTAGTTGACGTAACCCCTTCGAAATACGAGCCCGTGATCGTGCCGCCCGCGGCGATCACGCCGGTGTATTCGACATAATTGCCGTTTTGAACGAACGAGGTGAGCACACCGGCATCGGTGCTGTCGGCCGTCATGTTGACACCACCCACGTTAAAAGTGGTTGTGGCGCCATTGTGAGCCCCGCTGTTCATCGAATAGAGATAAACGTCGTAATCGCCGCCGACCGTCAGGCCGCCAATCGTGAACGTCGCGTGACCCGCGGAAGTGGCGCTCGTATAGGCGTAGTCGAAGTACAAGCTGGTGGCAATGCTGGGCACCGCGTAGGGATAATAGCTAAACCCGTCTTGTCCGGACATCGAGAGTGTCGCGGTGGTGGTTGTAACGCCGTCCGACTCCTTGATGGTCGACGGCGTAGGAACTCCATTCGGCGCGTAGTTCCAGAATGTCCCGGAGTCGGGAGCCTCGCCAACGCCACTATAGGCTGGCAGAAAGTCTGCGGCATATTTGATGTCCACATTGATCGAGCCCGCCTGAGCCGAACTGGCCGCGGGCAACGAAGCCAGGCAAACGGCGCTTAGGCAGGCGGCGCCGATGGCGCGTTGCGCCCGCATACCGCGAATGCGATAGGCAAACAAACCCGCGACGCCGAAAGCAAACAGGACGAAACTCGCCGGCTCCGGGGTGGTGGTGACGAGTTGGAAGCCATTGAACACCCCTAAATTGCCAAACTCTGTGTCCACAAAGTCGCCGGAAATCGTGCCTCCGATCGCCAACACTGTGGAAAACAATTGATAGTTCGCGCCCAACCCAAACGTGGAATCGCTGCCGGTGTTGGCGATCGCCTTCGTCACGCCATCGACGGTGAAATTGTCGGCGATGTTGTCGAAGAAGCCATTCTGCGAATAGACATACAAATCGTAATACCCGTTTGGCGTCAGATGGTCGATCGAAAATGTCACTGGCGAAACGCCCGTCGGCGGATGGTCTGTCGTGATCGAGTGGATGTCGTACGCATAATCATCGAGCAGCGCCGGCGCGACGCTTGCGTGGTAGCTCTGTGTGTCGTAGGTGCCGTAATTTCCCAAGGTCACCGTCACGCTGGTCGGGGTGACACCATCGGATGCGGTGAGCGCCGCCGACGTAAAAGTTGTCACGGCGGCGCCGATGTTGCCGATATTAACGCCGTTCCAACTCGTGCCGCCCGGGGCCATGGCGGCGCCGCTGTATGTGCGCGAGGAACCGTTGGTCGCGTTGAAATCCACATTGATCGTCGTCGCCTGAGCCGAATTTGCCGCCAGCGAAAAAGCCGACAAAACCAGGCACACGACGCCCGCACTCGCCACCAAAATTTGACGTGACATCATTAGCACTCCTCAAGAAAGAAGAAACCGAATGTTACAACAGGAAAAACGCCACCGCGGAACCTATGCGACTATCTGACTTCGCCCGGGCCGCTCCCGATCGACTGCCCGTCCACAGCGCGCTGCCAGTGGCCGCGGCGCGGCACAGGAAAAACAGCATCACGACGCCGGGCGGGGGCGCAAAAAATAGACATAACCTCAAGGATAGCTAGACTCTTTGGCCGGCTTCCAGGCAACTCAAGCTTAAAAGCTGTTCAAATAAGCCAAAAACTCGCCCCTGGCGCGAGCGGGGCGGGTTCGGGTGGCCCGGGTTCGAATGCCCGGCCCCGCATCAGGCCCGGGGGCGTGCCGCCCGGCAGGCGGCCGGGATGGATTTAAAGAGCGGGTCCGCCGATCTCAGCCAGCTTGGCCTGAAGTTCCTTTATCGGGGGCTGGGCCGCTCCTGCGCGTCCATTGGCTTGCGGATCAGGAAATGAAACGGGGAATCTCGCGCGTCGACCCGCAGGGGCGTCTTTTCCGCGGACCGGTATTCCGCAGGAACCGCGCCGGACGCAAGCAGCGATCTTTCGATCGAGCCGATCGATTCGACGAGTATTTTATGCTCGCCGGGCACCACGCCGTCGCCGTATTTGTGACTGGTGACGCACTCGAACTTGCCGGTGTTGACGTCGACTTCGGCAATACCCGGACGGGGATAGGTCGTGGCATTGAGGGCTTTCATTTGCGGCAGAAACGTCACGACCAGGCGCTCGCCGGGAATCAGCGATCCGTCATCGTAGGTCACTGTGCCGGAGACTTTCACGTAGTCGAACGGCTCGCGCGCACCGCAGCCGACACTCGTCGCAACCAGAACCAAAATGACCAACCACAGGACCCTGCGTGCAAGACCGCTGATCGGCTCTGACCGCTCGCTCATAGGCACCGTCGAAGCTTCTGCGTAACCGATTGCCCGTGCCCCGTCGATTCGATCGCTTAAAAATCCAATTGGGCCCAATCCACCAGCAGCCCGTCGCGGCTCGATATCAGTCGATCCCAGACCGACTCGGTCGGCCAGGGCCAGTCGGACACCGGACCGACGATTTCGATGTAGTCGCCGATAAACCTGACGCTGCCGTCGCAGAGCGCAATCTGCACTCCGCCGGCATGGCAACTACGGCTGGTGGCGGAGTCATTCGTCAGCGTCGCGGCGCAGGACATCCCCGCCGACAATAGCGCGGCGGTGCCCGGCGATGTGTCGCGTAGGTAGTCGCATCCCTTAATGTTATCGGAGTAATCGTTGGCGGCGTTGGGCCCGTTGTCGTCGCTGATCGAGCCGTAGCAATAGACGGCGCTGCCGCCGGCGGTCCCCAGGGCCCAGGTGCCGCGAGGATCCTGCTCATTGACGCCGCTACGAATTTCGGCCAGCAGGATGGTTTTGGTGGTGCCGTCGCTGATGCTCTTGATCCCGAAGGACAGGTTGGGTCCCATGACGCCCCCCAGCCGCCCGTCGCTCCAGCCCGGCGACGTGGCCGACCAGACGCCGACATTGCTGTAGATAGTGCCCAGGTCGCCGCCGCCGCCGTTGGCGGCGTAGTTTCCGCGGGCCCAGTTGTCCCCCTCTCCCGTGGCGCCGGCATAGTTCAGGCCGTTGTTGGGATCGCTGGGGCAGAGCATTTCATTGATCGTCGTACCGCGCCAGTTTCGATTGGCGGGGTCCGAAATCGGCTTCGTGAGGTCGAAAGATTTGTAGAGCTGCTGCTCCTCGAGATAGGGGAGCACGAGGATCACCCAGTTCGGCCCGAAATTGACCGAGGTCTGGTAGATTTCGCCGGCAGGAAAACTAGCGGCCGGCGGAAAAGTGCGCGTGCGCCGTGTGATAACTGTGCAACGCCAGGGCCAGTTGTTTGAGATTGCTGGCACATTGCATGCGCCGCGCGGCCTCGCGGGCCGCCTGCACGGCCGGCAGCAGCAGGCCGACGAGGATGCCGATGATCGCGATCACGACCAAAAGTTCGATCAGCGTAAATCCGCGTGAATGCGGTTGTGACATGCAATGATCCGAATGAAATAACAGCCTATCCGAGAACCGTTGGGGACTGGCTCATTTTGCGGTACCCTGGGAGCAAAATGTGCCTGTCCCCTTCTCCCGAACGGTTCTGGGATAGGCTGGGTCCTGACACCCGAAAATCGGGTTGGCGGAGTTGTCCGGCGCCAAGTTCGACTGCCGGCGTGGCCGGGGTTGGTGGTTGAAAAAAAGGTCTGCGCCACAACTTGCCTAAAATGTAGCGCCTTCGTTCACGCTGTCAACGGCCCTCTGGCGCCGACGCCGACCGACGCCCGCCAGGCCGACCAGCCCCAAGCACGACAAGGCCATACTCGACGGCTCCGGGACGATCTGAACGAGCTGGAAGCCGTTGAACGCCCCGGGACCGCCAAACGTGGTCACAAAGTCGCCGGAAATCGAACCTCCCGTCGCGAGCACATTGGAAAACAACAGATAGTTGTCACCCAACCCAAAGCCACTGGCGTCCGCGCCGGTGTTGGTGATCGACTGCGTCACGCCGTTGACCGTGAAGTTGTCCTGCACGGAGTAGTAAACGCCGTCCTGCGAGTAGACATACAGATCGTAATGGCCGCCCGGCGTCAGATGGTCGATCGAAAATGTCGCGGGGGATGTGCTCGTAGGAAGGTTCGAGTGGATGTCGTAGACGTAATCATCGAGCAGCACCGCGTCGAAAAGGGCATAGCCGGGTGCGGTGTCATAGCTGGCGTAATTTCCCAGCGTCACCGTCACGCTGGTCGGGGTGACACCATCGGATGCGGTGAGCGCCGCCGACGTAAAGGTGGTCACGGGGTTAGTATACGTACCGGTGTAAACGCCGTTCCAACTCGTGCCGGCGCCGGGGGCCTCGGCGCTGCCGATGTAGGTACCCGCGCCGCCGGCGAGGTCGGTCACATTGAAATCCACATTGATCACATTGACCGGATTCGCCTGGGCCGAATTGGCCACCAGCGAAAAAGCCGACAAAGCCAGGCACACGATGCTCGCACTCGCTACCAAAATTTGACGTGACATCATTAGATCTTCTCCGAAAAAGGGTGACGAAAAGGGATTTGCTAAAGGAAACACATTGCCCGCTTGGGCATCGAAATCGAGACGACTGTTCTGGGCTGAAATGTTGGCAGGCCCCGCCGCCGAGTTGCTTAAGGCCTTTCCGCGACGGGCTCTGGGATCGGCTGCCGGCGCGTGACATCCGGCGGGACCCCGGCCCGGATGTTCGGCAGACCCTGAGCCAGGATCAGCACGTAGTTCACCTGCAAATGGCTGTCCCCGTCGTAGCTATTGCCGACCAGGCCGGCCAAACCGCGGCGGCCGGGGGCCAACCAGGTCGTTTGGTAGTCGGCGGGTTCCGCGGTGGCTCCGTCGGCCGGCCAGACCTTGGCCGTCGCGGTCACGCCATCGTAGGTCAATCGCAGCCAGTAATAGGCATCCGTCGCCAGGTCTTCCACATTGACCGGCCCCCAAACGACGTAGTCGTTCATGAGGTTGGTGTGCAAACCGCGACCGTCGTGAACGCCATCCTGCGCAGCCACGAGGCTGATTCCGGAATAATTCTCGTCCGGGTCGGCCGACACTCCGACGCCCCCGCGCCAATGGCCGTCTGGGTCTTTGAGCACCGGCGAGTTGACCCGGATCATCGCCAGGATGGTTTGGGCCGTCCGCGGGTAACCGACGCCCGCGTAAAGCAGCTTATTGAGAACGCCGGCGGCCCGACGGATGTGCAGCGTTCCGTCCCCCGGCAATGTGAACCCGCTCGTCGAGCCCGTCGGCACGAGTTTGTCGCTGTGGATCTCCACCCAACCGGGGTCGAACCTGGTGCCGCCGAAGAAATCCTGATAGCCGGCCACGTCCTGGCCGTATTCACTGAAATTCGAGGGCACAAGCTTGTCGGTCGCAGCCACAACCGGCGAGTCCACGCCGCGGGCCGGCAGGGCCGATTCGGTGACCGACGCGCCAAAGCGGCTGAAGTCGTAAGGGATCGCCGCCACCTGCCTGCCACCGCTGGATACCCGCAGCGCGCTGCCGGCGGTCACCACCCTGCGCCGGATTGGCGCATCGACATCCCGCATCGGCCGCAACTCGACGCGCCCGGTCAATACGTGGACGTCGGTGCTGCCGGCGCCCGTCACTTCGACCCCGAATTCAGTGCCCAAGTCGACGATTTCCGCGCACGGCGTGACGACCGTAAAGCCGTCGCCGGTCGCGGAACCCAGGCTTTCAAATGCCCGATGTCGAGGTGCAGCCGGTCGGCGCTGACTAACCGAAAACGACTGGGCCCCGTGACGATCACTTGGACGCCGCTGTCGAGCGTGAACGCCGCGCAACCCTCTGCCAATTCCAGGACCTCGGCCGGCAGTTCCACACCGGCCACGAGCGCGGCGGTCGAGCGCCAACGACACCCCTGGGCAGCCGTGATGTGTGCCACGGGAAAAGGCGCGGCCGGCTGCGCATCTACGACCGTTTGCCCAGTGCGCCACCACGTGATCCAAGTGCCCAGCCCCAGCCAGCACAACGACGCCAGCAGCACCCCGAGCAAAAGCGACAACCACGTTGACGCGGTCGTGGCTCGCACCGCCCCGCTGATGCCTTCGTTCAGAAATCCCAAGATCGGATGCGACAGCGGGGCCGGGCTGCCGTGCGACGTGGCCGCATCGGCAGGCGGAGCGGCCACGGGGACGGCCGCAGCCGGCGAGTCGCATGAAGTCACTCCCTCGCGCGACGGTCCGAACGGCTGGAGCAGCAGGCCGGGAATCGGAGCGCCAGGTTCGCTCGACAGCGGGCCGGGCAGGCCGTCTTGGAGATCGCGCGCTTCGTCGTGGTTTACCCACCGCAGGCTGGCGAAAACGTGCATCGTGCTAACGTACAGCCGCAGCGCTTCCGGTTCACTGAGAACCAACGACGCGAGCGCAGTTTGTTCGGAGCTCGACAACCGGTCATCGCGCAATGCTCCCAGCAACTTGTGCAGCCGGTCGACCTGTTGCAATGTCAGGCTCACGAGCTTTCCTCCCCACGGTTCACGGCCCGCTCGACACACTCGACCAGCAGCCGCTGGGCGCGATTGAGAGCCTTATAAACCGCCTCGACGGACGAACCCACCTGGTCCGCAACGCTCTTGGTCGTGGCGGCGGGTTGCCAGCGCAACTGCACCAATTTCCGGGCCCGCGGCGTCAGCTTTTGCAGGCAATCGGCCAAGGCGTGGTGCTGCTTTTCGAGCAGGTCGGTGTCGGCGGCGGCTTGCAAGCTGACCGCATCGAGAAACTCGGGCGAAAATTTCAGCCGAGAGCGCTGCTGCCGCTGGCGGAAACTGAGCGCCTGAAAGTGGACGATGCGGCACGACCAGGCGACAAAATCGCTGCCCGCCTGGAACTGATCGAACTTTTCCCACAGCACGCGACTCGACTCCTGGAACACGTCGTCTGCGTCCGCCCAGTTGGGCACCAGGGTCATGGTATAAGCGTAGAGGCGGCGGGCATGGGCCGAGTACAATCCCATGAACTCTCGGTAGTGGTCGGCTTCAACGCCGGGCGCATTCATGTCAGGCGGTACTTTCAGGTACCCAGCCAGGGCAAACAACGCAGCCACCGTGGCGAAACTATCTACAAATACCCCGACCCCGCCGGAATTGGACATGAAATCCGCGCAACTTCCGCGGCAGGCAACATTTCCTCCAAGAGGCCGGACCGTCGGCGCAAGCGGATTGATCCGCCACAAGTGACACGCCGGCGGGGAGTTACAAACCGCGCCCCGTGTGGGGACCGGCAGCCGGTGAAGAGACTATCGCCCGGCAATCGGCGCGATGCGCGGGATTGTCTCGCCTGCCACGAGGTCGTCAAACGATTGGCGGCGGCGGACCAGATGCGCCCGGCCGGCGTCGATCAGCACTTCGGCGGCCAGCGGCTTCGAGTTGTAGTTCGATCCCATCACGAATCCGTAGGCCCCTGCCCGTTCGATCACGAGCAGTTCGCCCACGCGGGCGGCGGGCAGTTTGCGCGTGATGACGAACCCTCCTTCCTCCTGCGTGAAAATATCCCCCGACTCGCACAGCGGTCCGCCGACCACGACGTCGCGCAGGCTGCGCGCTGCGCCATCGGCCGGCACGACGGACATGGGATGGTAAGCGCCGTACAGAATGGGCCGGGCCAGGTTGTTGAAGCCGGCGTCCACCAGATAAAACGTGTTCTCTCCCATCTGCTTGATGGCGCAAATCTCGGTCAGCAGATAGCCGCTTTCGGCGACCAGGTAGCGGCCGGGCTCGATTTCCAGGCGCAGCTTGTGGCCGAAGGCGTCTTCCAGCCGTCGGCGGGTGGCGTCCCAGAGGCGGAAATACGCATCCAGGTCGACATAGGTCTGCCCTTCGCGATACGGAATCGGCAATCCGCCGCCGGCGCTGATCGCGGTCAGCGAGCGGCCGACCTCGCGCGCCGCGGTCTCCAGCGCTCCGCAGACTTGTGCCAGATGCTCCATGTCGGTGCCGGAGCCGATGTGCATGTGCAGCCCGCTGACACCCAGGCCGTGATGATCGGCCCGGCGCAGGCAGTCGGCCAGTTGCTCATGCCAAATGCCATGCTTGGACTGCTCGCCGCCCGTGTTGGTTTTTTGGCTGTGGCCGTGGCCGAAGCCCGGATTGAGCCGCAGCGTGATGTGGCTGCCTGTGCGCCGCTCGCCGAGCTGATCGATCATGTCCGGGCTGCCGCAATTGACGTGGATGCCGTGCTTGAGCACCAGGGCCAGCGACTCGGAGTCAAAGATATCGGCCGTGTACACGATGGGGGGTGGATCGCCCAATGTTGAATAGCCGGCGGCCAGCGCCCGGCCGATTTCGCCGCCGCTGACCGCGTCGACCAAGACCCCTTGGCGGCGGATGAGATCGAGGATCGCCAGATTGGAGCACGCCTTTTGGGCGTAGCGAATGACGTCGAAGGCCTTGAGATCGTGGACCCGTTCGACGATTTTGGCGGCATCGTAGACGTAGACGGGGGTGCCGAATTCCCGGGCGAGCTGGGCGGCGGGAATGCCGGCAATGTCGGTGCGGAGGGTCTCGAACGTTGGCGAGCTGGGCATGGATTCGGTTCTCGGCGAAAAAAGTCTTGCGGCGACTTCAACTTACCAAAAAGTAACCATTCCTGTGGAGCGGCCATTTTCGCCGAAACGCTAAAATAACGAGGGTTCCCTGAACCACGCATGGCAACTGGAGGCCGAAATGAATCCGCACGAATCGGTTCGATTGCCGGAAGCCCTGCTCAAGGCCGTGGGCCACGATCAGGCGCATCACACCCCGCCCGTGGCCCCGGCCGAGCCGCTGCCCGCGATCACCGTGGCCCTCAGCCGCGAGGCCGGTGCGCTGGGCACCTCGGTCGCCAACGAGCTGGGCCGCCGGTTGTCGTGGCCCGTCTACGATCACGCCCTGCTGGAGCGCATGGCCGAAGAGATGCACGTGCACGTCGACTTGCTGGAAAGCATCGACGAGCGACACGTCGGTTGGCTGGTCGAAAGGATGGAAGCGTTTTCGGCCGTCCCTTATGTCAGCGAAAATGCCTACGTGCGGCGGGTGATCGAAACCATTCTTTCGCTCGGTGCCCGCGGCAAGTGCGTGATCGTCGGCCGGGGTGCCGTCCACGTGTTGCCGCCAACCACCACGCTGCGCGTGCGGCTGGTGGCCGATTTCGAAGATCGGGTGCGGACGGTCGTCCACGAAATGGGGCTGACTTCCACCGAGGCCGCGCGGCGAGTCAAAACTCTCGACCGCGAGCGGACGACGTTCCTCAAAGACCACTTCCACACCGATCCGACCAGCCCCTACAACTACGATCTGATGCTCAACACCTCAGTGCTGCCGGTGGCCGGCTGTGCGGAGGTCATCGTCTGTGCCCTGAGTGTCCGCGAGCAGCAGCGGGCAAAGCTGCTGGACGAGTTGAAAGCGTCGGGCTGAAACCCCGAGGTGGACCGCCGGGAACTGACCGTCTGCGGCGGGCATTCGGCCGCAGTTAGCTGAACTCGCCGCGGATATATTCCTGCGTGTACTTCTCCTGCGGATTGTCGAAGATCTGCCGGGTGTCGCCAAACTCGACCAGGTAGCCGGTGCGGCCTCCCGCAGTGGTGTCGACATACAAAAAACCGGTCTTGTCGGCCACGCGCTGGGCTTGCTGCAGATTGTGCGTCACGATGGCGATCGTGAACCGCTTCTTCAATTCGTTCATCAGCTCTTCGATCTTGCGCGTGGCGATGGGGTCGAGCGCGGAACAGGGTTCGTCCATCAGCAGCACGCTCGGTTCGGTGGCAATGGCCCGGGCAATGCACAGCCGCTGCTGCTGACCGCCGGACAGTGCCAGCGCGCTCTTGTGCAGCTTGTCTTTGACTTCGTCCCAAAGTGCCGCGCCGCGCAAGGCCTGTTCGACCTTTTCGGCCTTGTCGCCCCGAAACCCGTTCAGCCGCAGTCCAAACGTGACGTTTCGATAGATGCTCATGGCGAACGGATTGGGCTGCTGAAAGACCATGCCGATGTGCCGCCGGACGGCCACCGGATCGATGCTGGGGTGATAAATGTCCTGACCGCGAAAGTGCACGTGACCGCTGAAGCGAAAGCCGCGGACCAGATCGTTCATGCGGTTCAAACAGCGCAGCACGGTGCTTTTGCCGCAACCCGAGGGTCCGATAAACGCCGTGATGGTTCCCCGACGAATGGGAATCCTGGTATCGCGGACGGCCTTGAACGTGCCGTAGTACAGTTCCGACACGTTGCAATCGACGACGACGTCGGTGGCCGAGGCGTCAGCGACGGTCGTGGCTGAGGGGTCTACGTTGATCATCGAGGAAACTCCTATTCGACATTTCGACGTGAGAGACTCTGTCCGATGAGATTGGTCGAGAGCACGACTGCCACCAGCACCAAGGCGGCAGCCCAAGCCATTTCGACCTGATTTTCGAAGGGGGTGGCGGAAAAGTTGTAGATCAAAACCGCCAGCGACGCGGTCGGCTGCATCACGGCCAAATGGCCTTCGTGCATGGGCCAGAAATTGCTGAACTGTGCGGTGAACAACAGCGGAGCCGTCTCGCCCGCCGCCCGGGCGACGGCCAACATGACGCCGGTCAGAATACCGGGCATCGCGGTGGGGAGCATCACATGCCAAATCGCCTGGGTGGGTGTGGCGCCCATGCCGATCGCGGCTTCGCGAATTTTGGCCGGCACCATCCGAATGGCTTCTTCGGCGGTCAGGATGATAGTCGGCAACATCAACAGGCCCAGGGCGACGCCCCCCGCCAGGGCCGAAAAACCACCGGTCAACAGGACCACCGAGCCGTAAGCAAACACGCCGGCCAGGACCGAAGGAAATCCGCTCAGCACTTTGGCCCCAAAGCGCACCAGATAGGCCAGCTTCGTCTGCGGTCCGACCTCGGCCAGAAAGATGGCCGCCAGGATGCCGAAAGGCACGCTAATCAGTCCGGCGATTCCCACGACGATCAGCGTGCCGGCCAGTGCATTTCCGAACCCGCCACCCTCCTCGAACGCGGCGGGGGGCAGCGAGGTGAATGCCGACAGGCTGAGCTTGTGGACGCCCT
Source organism: uncultured Planctomycetaceae bacterium (assembly GCA_963793635.1). Lineage (GTDB taxonomy): Bacteria > Planctomycetota > Planctomycetia > Pirellulales > PALSA-1355 > CAWCAX01. The sequence continues at coordinate 86,729 of CAWCAX010000001.1, read as the reverse complement.
TGAGCACCAGCATGTAGACGACTGAAATCAAGGGTACGAGCGCCACCAGCGTCAGCACTGTCGTGAGCACGTTCATCGAGAAGTTGAAGAGCGCCCGCGGCCGGCGCAACGATTTCCGCAGGGCTTCCGGACCGATCCGTTCGCCCAGCCGTGCGGCGTCGGCCATGCCGGCACTTCGCACCACGTTGTCTTCCATCAACGGCCTCCTCGCATCTGTCGCGACGAATGTTGCAGCACCATAGCGCCGAAGATATTGACGATCAAGGTGATGCCCATCAGCACCAGCGCGGCGTACATCAGCACGCCCACTTGATCGCGTCCGGCCTCGGGAAAATTGTTGGCCAGCAGGGCCGCCAGGGTGTTGGCCGGAGAAAACAGCGACCAACTAATGACGTTGGCATTGCCCACCAGCATGGCCAGGGCCATGGTCTCGCCCAGCGCGCGGCCGAACGCCAGCAGCACCGAGCCCAGGATGCCGGTCTGAGCCGTGGGAATGATGACGGCCAGAATCGCTTCCCACTTGGTGGCTCCCAAACCGTAAGCCGCCTCGCGCAACTTCGGCGGCACGCTGACCAGCGCATCGCGGCTAATGGCCGAAATCGTCGGCAGGATCATGATTGCCAGCACCAGCGCGGCGGGCAACATGCCCGGCCCGCTGAGCGAAGTGCCGAAAAAAGGAATCCAGCCCAGGTGGTCGTGCGTCCAATTGCACATCGGCCGGATCAAGGGGATGATCACATAGATTCCCCACAACCCGTACACGACGCTGGGAATCGCCGCCAACAATTCGATCAGATTCTTGAGGAAGCTTTCCATTCGGTCGGGCAGTTTGGCCCAGAACGGCTGGAATTGCAGGCCCAGCGCTTTCAAGAACTGAAACACGACCGCGGACAGAAACCGTTCGCTGAGAAAGACGGCTACCGCCACCCCCAGAATCGTGGCAATCACCAGCGCCAGGGCCGAACTATACAGGGTGCCCCAGATGTGCGGCAGGATGCCGAATTGGTCCTGGTTTGCATCCCAGGTGGTTCCGCTGATAAAGCTCAGGCCGTGTTTCTTGATCGCCGGCAGCGCCGACCCGCCGATATCGAACACGATCAGCAACACCAACAACACGGTCGACCAGGCAAATGCATAGGTCAGCCCGCGGAACGCTCGATCGGTGTAAATTTCCCCGCGGGTGGGAGGCCGGGAGATTGAATTGCCTTCGGTCATCGGACTTACCAACGGTTGTGGCTCTGGGGAGCACCACGGGGAAGTCCGTTTCCCGCACGCATCACTCGCACGATCAATTCTTTTTGTCCGCGCCGCCCGCTTGAATGCTTTCCAAAGCGGCCAGGGCTTTCAGGGTCACCGCGGGGGGAAGCGGAACGTAGCCCAATGCTGCACTCTGCGACTGTCCGTCGCTCAAGCAGTACTTCAGCACATCTTTGAGCGCCTGCGCTTTGCCGGCATCGGCATATTGCCGATAGGCGATGATCCAAGTAAAGGTGACGATCGGATACGAGGCGTCCCCTTCGGGATCGGGGAGCCAGGCGATGAAATCGTCGGGCATGTCGACCGACTCGAGCGCCGCCTGGGCCGAAGCGATCGTGGGCTCGACATACTTGCCGGCCTTGTTCTCCAACTGGGCCATCGTGAGTTTGGCTCCAATCGCAAAACCGTACTCGATGTAGCCAATCGACCCGGGCGTGGTATGCAAACTCGCCGCGACCCCCGCATTGTCCTTCGATTTGGTGCCCACGGGCCAATTGGGCATCTTGTTGACCCCGGGGTTGGCGGCAAACTCTTCGCTCAGGGCGCTCAAGTGCTTGGTGAAAACGAACGTCGTGCCGCTGCTGTCGGCACGCACCACGACATGGATGTCGCTGGCAGGCAACGTGACATCTGGGTTCGACTCGGCGATGAGCGGATCGTTCCACTTGGTCACCTGGCCCAGGAAGATTGCGACGTAGGCCGCGCGCGACAGCTTCAACTGGTCGACCCCAGGCACGTTGTACGCCAGCACGATGCTGCCCGCCGTCATCGGCAGCAATTGCACGCCGACGTCGACCTGCTGGATTTCTTCGGGAGTCATCGCGGCATCGCTGGCGCCAAAGTCGACTGTCTTGTCGATGACCGCTTTGACGCCGCTGCCGCTGCCGGTCGACTGATAGTCGATCTGCAAGTCGGGGTGTGCCGCGTTGTAGGTCTTGAACCACTTGTTGTAGAGCGGTGCGGGAAAGCTCGCTCCGGACCCGTGGAGCTTCACCTGCTTGCCGCCACCACTGGCGCCGCCGGAACAACCGATTGCCGACGAGCAAAGGAGCATCGAAACACACATCCAGCGCGGGAGTCGCATCGGTCGAATCTCTCGTCTAGCGTTAGTCCGGCTATTAAAGCAAACACCCTTTATAAGCTGGCGAAGCAAAACCCGCAGCAGTCCTAACCGAAGCCTAACAAGTAGGGACTGAGCGGTCCGGACGAGACGTAAATCGGTTCGCCGAGTGGTTCTCGAATAGGCGGCTAAGCCATTTGAGCGCGGAGAGGCTGCTGCGAACCGGCGGGGCGCAGGGCCCCGTTCTCGGCGCGGCCTGCCTGGACGAGCTGGTGAATGTAGCGCAACTTGACGACGACCGGCGGCAAAAAGACCTCGGGAACGATGTCCAGCAGCCCCTGACTGCGATTCAGTTCGTTGAGCGCGATGCCGAGTTGCTGATAGCGCGATACCATTGCATCGGGATCCGCATGCACCGGGTCGGTCTCGCCGATGAAACCCATGTGGTCGGCCGTGTCGAGCGTGCTTGCCATGTCGAGATAGGTGGCCCAGGTCTCGGCGAAGTCTTCCCAAGGATGCATCGTGGCGTAGGCGCTGATGAATCGCTCGCGCCAGTTGGCCGGCGGCCCATGCTTGTAATGCGCCTCGAGCGCCTCGGCGTAGGTCGGATGGTTGTGGTCGCCAAAGATCGCGATGCACTCCTGCTCGCGCCGGCCGAGCACCAGCATGTCCCAGTAGTAATGGCCGATCTCGTGGCGGAAGTGTCCGATCAGGGTGCGCTGTGCTTCGCCCATGTCGACGCGCAACTTTTCCCGCTCCACGTCATCCGCCTCGCGAAGGTTGATCGTGATGCGACCGTGATCGTGACCGGTGAAGACTTTTTCGCTGTTGCCCAGCGAGCGCCAGATGTCCTGCTTGGGAATCTGTTCGGCCTTGAAGTCGAAAGTCAGCGGCGGATGTACGCCGTCCGACGTGGTACCGTATGGCAATCCCAATTGGCTCAAGTCGTAGAACAGCCGCCGCTTGGCCGCTTCCAGCCGGTACCATTTATAAAGGTTGCCGGCGACGCTCAAATCCGGGACCGTGGCATTGAACCGGCAGCAGTCGCACAGACTGCCCGAGGGCGCCGGCAGACGGACACAGCGGTTGCAAACATTGTTCTGGGAATAATTGAAACACTGCGCCAGGCGGGTGCCGCAGTCCGGATTGCCGCACTGCCAGAAGCCGTCGTTTTGCGGCAGCAGCGTGGCCAGGTTGCGACAGGCCGGGCAGAAGCCCAACGCTTGCCCACAGGCCAGACATTGGCAATTGTCGAAAAAGGTTACGTTGCCGCACAGGCAGCGGTAGGTGCGCATCGTGGGGCTCTTTGCGGTGCTGTTATCTTCTGTCTGGGGAACAATCGTAGCGAGCCGGGCGCCCAGGGCAACTTGCCGCAGCGGGCCGCAGCGTTTATGTTTTCCGGCAAGACACACGACCGGCCGAACGATTACAATATCAGGATCAACCGCGAATAATACCGTAGTCTAAGGATTCTCTATGTCACTACCACGTACCACACGCAGAAATTTTCTCAAGCGCTCCGCGATCGCCACGGCCGCCGGCGCCGGCACGGCTTATTTTCCCTGGTCGAAAAAGGCCTTCGCCAATCTGGCGGCCAACGATCGGCCCCAGATCGGATGCATCGGCGTGGGCAGCATGGGCACGGGCGATGCCAAGCAGCACGCGGACTTTGGCGATATCCTGGCGGTGTGCGACGTTGATTCGCGCCGGTCCGAGGCCGCCAAGAACGACAGCGGCATCGGCAAGGGTAAGGCCGACGCCTACGGCGATTATCGCAAAGTGCTCGACCGGCCCGATATCGACGTGGTCAGCGTGGTCACGCCCGATCATTGGCACGTCAAGATCGCCATCGAAGCGCTGCAGGCCGGCAAACACGTGTTTTGCCAGAAGCCGCTGACCCTGACCCTGGAAGAGAATCAACTGATCCGCAACGCGTGTAAGAAATACGACAAGACGTTCCTCGTCGGCACGCAGCAACGTAGCACCCGCGACCTGTTTCTGCGGGCCGTCAACATGGTGCATAAGGGATTGCTGGGCGACATCACCCAGGTCACGGTCGGCATCAACGGCGCCCCGACGGGTGGCCCCTTCCCCAAGACGAATCCGCCGGCCGAGCTCGACTGGAACTTCTGGTTGGGCCAGGCACCGGCGGTCGACTATATCGAGCGGCGCTGCCACTATGAATTCCGCTGGTGGTACGAATACTCGGGCGGGAAATTCACCGACTGGGGTGCGCACCACGTGGACATCGCCACCTGGGCCCTGCAGCAGGACCAGCTCGGACAGGGACCTGTCGAAATCGACGGCACCGACGCCAAGCATCCCGTGGAGTTCAAGGACGGTTATCCGACCGTCGATGATTGCTACAACACCTCGAACGACTTCGCCATCAAGTGCAAGTACGCCAATGGCGTCGAGCTGGTCGTCGACAGCCGCAGCGAAAACGGTGTGCTGTTCGAGGGGACTAAGGGACGGATCTTCGTCAGCCGCGGCAAGATTGCCGGCAAGCCGATCGAGGAGAACTGGGACCAGGATAAATTCACCCAGGAAGACGTCGATCGGTTGTACAAGGGCAAGCCGTTCGAAGGACACAAGCAGAACTTCTACCGCTGTATCCGCGAGGGCGGATTGCCCGTGTCGGACGTGTTCAGCCACGTCCAGGCGATGAACACCTGCCATCTGCTGGGGATTGCCGCCCGGCTGGGGCGCGTGATCAAGTGGGATCCGGTGGCCGAGAAGATCGTAGGCGACGATCAGGCTCAGGCCATGGCTGCCCGGCAGCCGCGGGCCGGATATGAAATTCCGCGGGTTTAAGCCGGCGGCTCCGGGTGCATCAAGCCGCTCAATCGGCGCGAGGGCAACCTCGCCCCGAGTTTTCTTGCGGGGGGGCGGCTAAGGCCCCGCGACACAGGCGGCGCCGAAACATCACTTGTCGGCGACCATCAGTCCCAGCGCAAAGATCGTCGTGTTCAATCCATGGCCATAGACACCAATAATCGGCAACCCATTGCCGGTGAGTTCGATGGGAGGATCAAGATTCCCCTCGGGGCCGATCCAAGGGCTGTCGTACGTATTGGCAGGGTCGAGTCCCTTGGGGCCGATCTCCATGAACGTGATTGACAATCCGGTCACTCCCGCTCCGCCGCGCGCTCGGACGCCCGAGACGGCGTAGCCCTTCTTGGCCACGACGTGTTTGTTGATGATTTGGGCGTTGAGCGGCGAATTCTTTCTGGGCAAGGCGGCCGCGCCGAACACCGGGCCATCCTTCTGACCCTTGACCGTCAAGAAGATCGGCCGAATCGCGGCCAGCATCCGTCCGTTGTAGGAAATGTCGAATCCGACCACGATTCCCGTCTCCTCCGGCACGTGCGCAAACGGTTGCTTGTTGAGCACGATGCCCACCTCCTGCGTCCTCAGAATGCGGCCGGAACTAATCGAGGTCTCGACTAGCTTGAACAACTGGTTGCGCGCAGCGACGGCCGGCGGCAATGGCTTGCCCGACGCATCGGTCGTTGGCAAGCCCGAACTGGCGGATTCCGCCTCGGTCGTCGCTTCGCTGGCGAGTCGTTTTTCGGCTTTGGTCTTCGACAGCCCGGACAACCCGCCGACGGCCTTTTCATACCAGATGCGCGAGTGAGCCTGCAGGTTGCCTTTTTGCAGGTCACCTTGACTGCCCCCCAGGTCCCACCAACCTTCGGCCAATTCGAGTTGCACTTCGCCGACGGTCGGTTCGGCCAGTTCAGTCTCGGCCAGGTTGCGCAACGTGGTGTCGCTGGCTTGCGCCAACAGGGGCAAGCCGTTCTTCCAGTCGTCGTGGATGTAGCAGAGATATTTGCCGGCGACCGTGCTGGCCGGACCGTCCTTGGGATCCTGCTTGAGTTGCTGCTGGGCCTGCTGGTACTCGGCAAACGCAGCCTGCGCGGCCTTGAAATCAGCAGCCCGCTGGTTGATCCGCTGGACGAGCTTCTCGTCCTTGGCTTTTTTAGCGGCAGCCAGGGCCAGCTTACCCAACTGGCGGGCGATGTCGAACCGATCGGTGCGCACCGCGTCGTCAATCGCAGACATCGCCGACTCGGCCACCCGTTTCTGGCCGTCGGCACCGGAAACCGATTCGCTCAACAGTTGCAGTGACGAATTTTTGAGCATCGCCATATCGGCGCGAAAACCGGCGCGATTTCGCTCGTGATCTGGTTGGTCAAGTTCATGTCGCCGCCGGCGGCTGCCAGATAGCGGGCTTTGTCCAACAGCGCATACTGGTCCGGCGCGCGGGCTTTTGCTGATGCGCCTGCTCGAGCAGGCTTTTGGCCAAAGTTATTTTTTCGACGCTCGTATCCGCCTCGGCCAGTTCCTTCTCGAACAAATCGCTCACTAATTTTTCGGCCTTGGCAAGCGCGGCCCCGGTCGGCACCTCGTGCCGCTCCGCACGACGCTGGGAAGGCTGCGCGGACGCCGACTTACCCTCCGTGCCCGGAGAAGTTTGCGAATCGTTGGCCGCCGGCTTGTTGGATTGATTGCTGGCCAGCGTCGGCGTTGGGGGCGGACCGGGCACACCCAGCGTTGCCGGGTCGGCGCGATGAAACGAATATTTGATTTTGACGCGCTCACTGGCGATCGTCAGTGTGCCCTCGAACTGGTAGTGTTCCGGCAAGTTGGTGCGCGGATCGATTTCCAGCGTGGCCTCGCCCGTCAGGCTCATGTGCGTCGTTTCACCCGGCCTGGACAGCGATGCCATCTCGTACAGTTTTTTGATCGTGATGGCCGAGTCGGTCCTGGATTTGATCTCGTATTGCATCCGCTCCAGCGCCGGCAAGGCAACCGTCGTTTGGCGGACCTGGGGAGCCTGCTGTGCCCGGGCCGAGGGCTGAACGGGCACCATTTCAACGCGCGAACGCGACGATCCGCGCTTGTGCGAACCGGGGTTGGACCGATCGGCCTGGGGCGCCGGCCGGGGAACGATGATTTGATACCGTTGAAGTGGAGAACGGTCGCCCGGTGTGTTGCCGCGGGGCGTGTTCGCCGGAGCATTGTTGAATACCGCGCCGGGGGCGGTGTCCGTGATGCTGAACGTGAACTGAGCGGCACGCTCGATCTGCCACTTCTTGTGCCCTTCGTCCGAGAATTGTTCCAACCCCACCTGCCCCAACGCACCGACAAACAGCGGCAGGTTTTGCCCATAGTTGTTCAGCAGCACTTCACCGCTGGTGCTGATGATCGCGTGGCCTTCGTCACTGATGTTGACGGCCGTTCCATTGGCCGGCGATTGCCGACTGTACGTTCCGCGGTAAGCGATCAATCGCAGTTTCTCCAAATCCGAACGCAGGGTGACCGTGATCAGCGCCACCGACGGCTTGACTCGCTTGAACAGGGCCGGCCCTTCCAGCTTCTCGCCGCCGTCGGCCGATCGAAACAGGATTTTCTTGCCGGCGAGCAGCTTCTTGGCGTCGTTGATCGGCTGCACGAAACCCACATTCGAGATCGTGTCGCCCGTCAGCTTGGCGCTGACCACCCCCACGACTTGTCCCTGCTCGTTGACGGCCGGCCCGCCGCTGTTGCCCGGATTGATTCCGGCGTCGACCTGCAAGATCTTGCCGTCGGGCTGATTGATCACGCCGGCCAGGGTGCCGCGCACAATCTTCATGCTGTCTCCCAGGACGCTGGAGAGCGGAAAGCCGATCGCCCGGATTTCCTGTCCCAGTTCGACCGCGTCGGAATCGGCAAGCGGCAGTGGCGCAACGTCGGTGACGTCGATTTTCACCAGGGCCAAATCGTGGGGTTTGTCTTGCGCGATTACGCGCCCTACGTACTTCTTGTCATCGATCGCGACTTCGATCTTCGCCGCGTCCTTGACCACGTGCGCACACGTCATCAGGTATCCGTCGGCGGTGACGAAAAACCCGGTGCCGGTCGCGATCGTGGGCTCCGATTCTTCGGCCTTCTCCATTTTAGGCATCGGATCGACCCGCATCCGATTGGTGCCGGCCCATTCGCCCCGATGATTGCCGCTCTCGGCACTCATCGTGAACGTGTAAGCCAGTTCGTCCCCAGGCTTGATCTGGTACTTCAGATCTTCCAGCGCATTGACGTTACGGGCCTCGAGTAGCAACCCGAGCACGGCCACCACCGCTGCGAAGCGGTCGAGTCGCGACGTTGCTTTGCGCGAGAAAGGCATGGAAATCGGCCCGATGCGGATGCAAGCGTCGAGCGGCGGTTATGGAGCGTGCCAATTCTGGTCAGGCGAAGCGTTAGTATATCGGGCCGTGTCGAGGAAAAAAAGCGCCTTTCCAATCGCCCAGCAGCCGATCGCACCGCATGGTAGGCTTTCCGCTAACCCTCGTCGAGAATTCCAGGAGTTGCTGGGATGGCCTCATCCGAAACACCCTCGCCAACCCACGCGTCCGCTAGCGCGCTACGCGCCTATCTGCAACTACTGCGGCTGCCGAACGTGTTCACGGCAATCGCCGACGTGACGATGGGCTACCTCGTTACCCAGGGCACCGTCGACGCTTGGCCGCTGCTGGTCGCGCTGGTCGCTTCGTCGGCCGCGCTCTATCTGGCCGGAATGGTCCTCAACGATGTCTTCGACGCCACGCTCGATGCCCAGGAGCGGCCCACGCGCCCATTCCCTCCGGTCGCATCGCATTGGCAACCGCAAAGCGGCTGGGTGTCGGACTGCTGATCGCGGGCATCGCCGCCGGCTGGATGGCTAGCGCACTAGCGAACCGTTTTCTGCCTGGCATCGTGGCGACGGCTTTGGCGGCGCTCGTCGTGGCCTACGACGGCTGGCTCAAGCCGACTCCGCTGGCCCCGCTGGCCATGGGCGGCTGCCGGCTGCTCAACGTGCTGTTGGGCATGAGCGCGATGACCGGAGAGTGGCACAGTTACTATTGGCTCATCGCCGGCGGCATCGGCCTGTACATTGTCGGCGTCACGTGGTTTGCGCGGACCGAAGCCGAGCAAAGCCATCGTGGCCGGCTGGCGGCCAGCACGCTCGTCATTCTCGGCGGTATGGCCCTGGTGGCCTGGTATCCGATAGTGCGGGCCCAAATCGATCCGCAGCAATATCCGGTACCCGAGCGCTGGAATATGTTCTGGCTGGTGCTCGGTGCACTGGTGTCCTGGCGGTGTGTGCGGGCGGTCGTCGACCCGCGTCCGCTGATCGTGCAAATGGCCGTGAAGAATTGCATCCTGTCACTGATCGTGATCGACGCCGGCGCCTGCCTGGCAACGACCGGACCGCTGCCTGCCGTGCTGATCCTGATGCTGCTCATGCCGGCAGTGATTCTTGGCCGCTGGATTTACTCCACCTCGCGCGGTCGCGTTAACCGCGGTCTAGCCGAAAAGGCACGAGGTCGATCGGCGACCGCTCGCCGCACAACAGGTTTGCCATGATTACGGCCGTGCCGGTCGAGAGCTGCAAGCCGCTACGGAAATGACCGGCCGCCAGAAATGCGTTTTCGAGGCCTGCGATGCGTCCCAGATAAGGCAGGCCATCCGCCGAGGCGGGCCGCAAGCCGGCCCAGCTGCGCTCGAGCCGGCCTTGATCTCAGCGCCGGACAGAGCGAGTTGCCGAACCGCAGCAATTCGGCGATGGCGGCGGTCGTGGGAGTGCGGTCGAAACCGGCTTCTTCTTCGGTCGAGCCGATCAGCACGCGCCCGTCGCCGCGCGGCACCAAATAGCGCGGTCCCTCGTTGACCACCCGCGACAGCGGCGACGTGGCGAGCGACACCAGCGCCATCTGGCCGCGCACTGGCCTGATTGGCGGGGCCGGCGGATGCGCCCCACCAAGGCGCTGCTCCAAGCGCCGCTGGTAATGCAAAACTGATCGGCTTCGAGCAAGCCCTCGGCCGTGCGCACCGCCGCCAGCCGTCCCTGACGCAGCAGGAAGTCCTCTGCGGCCAGATTGCCGGAAATCTCGACGCCCCGCTCGCGGCAGGCCGCGATCAGCGCTTTGAGATGGCGAGGATTGCGAATCTGGCACTCGCCAGGCAGGTAGAAGGCCGCTTGGATGGGGTCGCTCGTGCGCAAGCCTGGCTCGATGTCTGCCAGGGTCGCGAGGCTTGCCATCTCCAGGCATTCGATGTCGTCCAGCCGCCAGGCTGCCACCGATTGCAACAGCGCCAGCGCAGCGGCCGGCTCGCGCCAGATAAATCCCTCCCGAGCGGCGGAAGCCATTATCGATGCCCGTTTCGCTATGCAGCCGCTGGTGCCATTGGGCGTGCAGCCGATTGCTCAGCGCGGTCAATTGCTGAAGCGGTTCCGCGGCGTGCAGTCCGGCGGGGGGTAAAATGCCGGCGCCGGCCCAAGAGGACTCGCGGCCCGGTTGCCCCGCGTCGATCACGCGCACCTGCATAGCTCGAGCAGCCAGTTCATAGGCCAGCGAAAGTCCGACCACCCCCCCGCCGACGATCAGGCAATCAGGCATCGCGGATCCGTTTTGGCGGCAAAAGTTTTCATTTCTTGAGAGCCCGGGTAAAGGCCGCGACACACGCGCTGGCTCTAACCGCTATCTTCATGCCGCAGCAAGCGGCGTAACAGGATCTCGTCGACCCGACCGCGAAACCGCTCCTTGCCGCCAATCCAAACCACCGGAACGCATTCGTTGTATTGCTTTCGTAAAGTCGGGTCGGCGTCGATGTCGATTTCGCAAGGGCGCAGCCCGTGGCGCAGCAGGACCGCTTTGGCCTGGTCGCACAAATGGCATCCCTGGCGGGTATAGAGGGTTGCTTCGAGCATGTTGGCTGCAAACGGCGAAAGCGATCCGCAGGGCCCCAGGCTCGCCGCCAGGGGTAGCTCTGCGGACGAGACATCGCCAGTCGGTGTGAAAAATAGTATCGCGCCGTCGATTTCGGTGATACCACTGCTAGTATTGAGGTGAAATCCGTGTTATTTTCAAAATAACCGAAACTTGCTCAGGAAAAAGGGTTTCGGAGCGCAGCCGGCGATTTCCGGCCGAACTTGCCCTATTCGCGAGGTGCGCAACGGCGATAGATTTCCTGGAGATGCGTTCTTCCTGCACTTCTGATGTGGACGCAATAGGTACGGGGTCGATCGTTCGGCCGACAGCATGGCCAAGGTACGGGTCGAAAAATTCCTGGAATCGGTGCAGCGCAGCAAGCTGGTCGAATTCGACCAGTTTCAGCGAGTGCTCGCCGATATTCGCCGTCAGGCTTCCGCCGAGCAGAAGCAAGATGCCGGCTATCTGGCCGACGGTCTGATCCAAGCCGGGCTGCTGACGCGCTGGCAGTGCGACAAACTTCTCGACGGAAAACACAAGGGCTTTTTCCTCGGCAAGTACAAACTGCTGGGCCATTTGGGCACCGGCGGCATGAGCAGCGTTTATCTGGCCGAGCACGTGCTCATGCAGCGCCGCGTGGCCATCAAGGTGCTGCCCCAAACCCGGGTCGAAGATTCGTCGTACCTGGCGCGCTTCCACCTCGAAGCCCAGGCCGCGGCAGCCCTGGATCACCGCAATATCGTCCGGGCCTATGACGTCGATAACTGGGAAAAGACCCACTATATCGTGATGGAGTACGTCGAGGGCCGGGACCTGCAAAACATCGTCAAGGATAGCGGCCCGCTGGATTACTATCTGGCCGCCAATTACATCGCCCAGGCGGCCGCCGGCCTCGACCATGCCCACGAAGCGGGACTGATCCACCGCGACATCAAGCCGGCCAACCTGTTGGTCGACTCCAAAGGCACGGTGAAAGTGCTGGACCTGGGATTGGCCAAATTCTCGAACAGCGATAAGGCCTCGCTGACGATCGCGCACGATGAAAATGTGCTCGGTACAGCCGACTATCTGGCGCCCGAACAAGCGCTCAATAGCCATAGCGTGGATCGGCGGGCTGATCTTTACAGCTTGGGCTGCACGTTGTATTTCGTCCTGACCGGTCATCCCCCCTTCCCCGAGGGAACCTTGCCCCAACGCCTGATGATGCATCAGACGCAAATGCCGGCCAGCGTGTTCAACGACCGGCCCGACGCGCCCGCCGAACTGGTCGATATCTGCAACCGCATGATGGACAAATCTCCCGACACCAGATATCAGACCGCCGCCGAAATCGGCAAAGCACTCAACGGTTGGCTCGATCGCGGAAGCGACGACCCGGACTCCGCCCGCAGCGGCGATTCAGGCAAAGTAACCGGCGGTTCGTCGGGCAACCTGGCAGCCGTCGGAAAGACCGCTGGGCCAGGCGATAGCGGCATTCGCCCAGCGCCGGTCCGGCGCCGCTTTCCCGCCGTCAGCCCGATGCCGGCCGAGCGTGCCCCCGGCACCGACGACACGGTTTCAGACCTCGATCAAGGCACGATCAAAGGCCCGTCCCGACCCAGCGCCGGGAAGGCCCGTCGAAACGGGTCGGCCGGTGGAGACGGGCCCCGAGCGGAACAAGCTTCCGGTTGCCAAATCCATTCGGGAGAATCCGTTCCAAGGCATGGACTTCGCCACGGAACCGGCCAGCCCGCGAAATCGCGCGGGTGACGTTGCCGAAAAAGCCCGCGCAAAAAGCCCGCGCCGAAAAAGCCCGCGCCGACAAGGTCCGCGAAGAAAAGGCGCGTGCCGATAAAGCCCGCGACGATTCCGCCAAGGCGCGCCCGGCAAAAGGGCAAAGACAAGGCCAAAGAGAAGGTCCGCGACCGCGGCAGCCGATTCAATCGGACCGCCGAAGAAGAAGTGGCCAAAGATCCCAGCGCGAGCGACTCGTCCAGCGGAGTGCGCTCGCGGCGCGGACGCCCACAGGGCCCGCCCTGGCTGCTGGCGGCCCTGGCCGGCGGCCTGCTGCTGAGCCTCATCATGGCCATCACGGGCATCTGGTTGATCTCGAAACGTCTGAACGCCCCGGTCGTTCCGGAGCCGGCAGCCCCCGTGCCCCGCCGTGCGCCGCCTCGAGGCGCGGACGAACTGCCGCCGTTTGAAACCCAGTTCAAATTGGAAAAGCACTCCACTCCCCCTGCGGACGAGTCCGGCTCATAGTCGTCGATTTCGCTGTCTTGTCCATCTTGCCTACTTGAAGTGCTGCGTCCGCCGGTTTGGATTTCCGCGTGCGATGGACGCTGGAACATTGGGTGGAAACGCATCTGCGGAAACACGCGCACCGACAGTCGGCGCGGCGCTGCAGTGGCAGCCTCGTTGGCTAATCGCGACCAGCCCCTGGAGCGATGCAGCAGTACGGCGACAAGCGGATCGGCCCCGCGGCGGATATCGCCTCGCTGGCAGAAGCACTTTTTCGGCCGTCGTCAATAGCCTGTTCCGAGAAGTTATTTGCCCCAAGTCCACAATTGCAAGTCATTTCCAGAATGTGACTTGCGTCATCTGCTTGAATTTGGACAGGGCCAGCACGTAGGATGGAATTGCCGGGCCCACAGGGCTCGGCAGCCTTTTCTCAGCCCTGCCGCAGGATTGGATGCAGCCGGGGCATCGTAGTCGCTACGGTGCTCATCAAAGGAGTGGCTCGTGCTGCTTGACACATGCCAAAGGTCGATGTCATGCAAAGCCGCCATGAACTCAATTTCGGGGGCCGGTTTCCCAAGCCCAAGCAACATAGCGCCATGGCCAACGCCAAGACGCATCGCCGCCGCGGAGTGTTGATCAATAAGCGTGCGCGGGGCGGCCAGCGGAACGAGCAACTGCCTTTCATTCCGCCCGAAGATTGGTACGAACCGACCGAAACAGGCCGGGATTATCGGGTTGTCGTCAAGTCGCCGGGCCTCGGGTTTCGCCACATCCTGACTCCGGCAGACATTCGCAATCGGCTCTCCGAGCTGCCCAAAGCATTCGTCGAGAACCTGGAAGTGGTTCAGCTCAGCGGCATGACGCGCAAGAAGCAGAGTTTCCCCTGCTATGGAATGCAATGGGGTTCCTCGCTCTATCTCTATCCGATCGAAGACAACCTGGTGGAGTACTATAACTGCCCGCCGACCCCCGCCCAGCGCAACGAGGCCCGGATGTACGGCGGCCGCTGGATTCAGGAGTCGGCCCAGCAATGGAAGTTGGTCTGGACCGAAGAGGCAGTCCATGATTTTTATCTCAACAACATCCTGATTCATGAGTTAGGCCATCTGGTCGACAGCCGCAACACCCGCTATGTCGACCGGGAGCGCTACGCCGAGTGGTTCGCGCTGGAGCATGGTTACAAAGCAACCAGGCGACTGACTGCCGGCGCGCGGGCTGTCCATCGGCGGCATCACAACGCCAAACGGCTGGCGTGAGCGGCTGGATCACGTCGGGATCTCGAAAGCCGGACGAACCGCCGGAATATCAAGCCAAGCCCAGGGGAATGCGATCCCTGGGCTTGCCGCGTTTGGGAAGGTATCCTGAGAGCGTGGACGCCCGCTGTGCGCCGCGAACTCGCAGTTCGGATAGCTTGCGGCGAATAAAACCGCCTATAATCGACGAACTGGATGTCGGCCCATAATCGGCCGCGTGCAAGCTGTCGCGCGGCGGTCACCGCAACTCAGACCCCTTTCTCGATCGAGGTGCATGCGTGCGCAACCGCCTGCTTGTTTCTCCGCCAAGGTTCGCCGACTCGCAGCGCGGCGGTTCACTCTCAGACCTTGGAGCTGCCGATTCGGAGATGCGCATCAAGGGTTTGACCGCCATCGGCCGACTTCTATTAATTCTTGCGTTTGTCGTCGCAGGCCAGCAGAACCTTTGTGCGGCGCCCACGCCGCAGCAGCGAACCAAGGCGAACTCCGCCGAGTCGCTGATCAAAAAGGCTGCCCGGCAATTTCAGGCCAAGAAATTTCAGGAAGCGGGCGACACGCTCGGCGAAGCCCAGAAGCTGCTCTCCGAACTCGAAAGTGAAGACGATCCCAAGCAGGTGCTCCCTCTGACCGCCGCGCTGCGCAAGAGCATCGCCAAGGCGCAAGGGCAACTTGCGGCCGAAGGAATCACGCTGCCACAACTGGCGCCCCCGCCAGCCCCTGGCGCCGCCGTGGCACCGGCCGGCAAGATCAGCTTTACCAAGCAGGTCACGCCCGTGTTGGTCAGCAAGTGCGGCCGCTGTCACGTCGATCGCTCCAGCGGCGCGTTCAGCATGTCCACCTACGCGGAACTGATGAAAGGCTCGAAAGACGGCGTGGTGCTGTTTGCCGGCAAGGGCAAGACCAGCCGCATGATCGAGCTGATCGAGCAGCAAGACATGCCACGCGGCGGCGGCACGGTGGCGCCGGAGGAACTGGCCCTGCTGATCAAATGGATCGACGAGGGAGCCACGTTCGACGGCAAAGATCCCGCCGCGCGACTGGTGCCGGCCGGCACACCGGCGGGCGAGCAGCAGCCGGCAGTCGCCGTGGTGCAGGCCACGGGCAAGGAAGACGTGTTGTTCTCGCGCGACATTGGTCCAGTGCTGGTTGCCAGTTGCATCGGCTGCCACGGCGACCTGCAACCGCGAGCCGGATTGGGCCTCGACACGTTCGCCCGCATGCTGCGCGGGGGTGAAAGCGGCGCGCCGATCACGCCGGGCAATCCGACCGGCAGTCTGATCATGAGGAAACTCCGCGGCACCTCCACCGGTAATCGCATGCCCCAGGGCAAACCCCCGCTGTCGGACGAGACGATTGCCATCTTCGAGAAGTGGATCGCCGGCGGGGCGAAGTTCGACGCCCCAGACCCGGCCCAACCAGTTGCCGATGTCGTGGCAATTTACAAGGCCAGGATGTCCACGCACGAAGAACTGACCCACGACCGAGTGGCATTGGCCGCCAAGATCTGGCACCTGGCCATGCCCGACATGCCGACCGACCGGGCCGAGACCGATCACTTCCTGGTCTATGGCAGTGTCGGTTTGAAAGAGCTGGAAGAGATCGGCCGACTGGCCGAAGAGCAAGTGGCGAAAATCGAAAAGACGCTCAAAGCGCCCAGTATCTCCCCCTTCATCAAGGGCCGACTGACGATCTACGCCTTCCAGAAACACTACGACTACGGCGAAATCGGCACCATGATCGAGCGGCGCGAAATTCCCACCGAGTCGCACGGGCACTGGCGCTACACGATCGTCGACGCCTATGCCTGCGTCGTGCCGCCGAAAAGCGGCGAGTATTCGCTGGCCGCGCTGCTCTGCCAGCAGATCGCCTCGGTCTACGTCGGCGCAGGGGCAGGGCGCGCATCCCGAAATGGTTTGCCGAAGGATCGGGCCGGGCAATCGCCGCCAGGATCTATCCCAAAGATCCGCTGGTGCGACAATCGGACGAGCGCATCATGCGAAGCTTGGGCGAATGCACCAAACCCGACGATTTCATGACCGGAGTCCTCAACCCGGAAGACAGCGGCGTGCTGAGCTACAGTTTCGTCAAAGCACTCATGACCAACACCGCCCGTTACAACTCGATGCTGGCCGCGGTTCGCGCGGGCGTTCCCTTTGCCCAGGCCTTTGGCAAGGCTTTTGGCAACAGCCCCGATCAATTGGCCATGGGTTGGGTATCCCGGGCCGGTTCGAAGAAGGGCCGCTAGCGCCACAGGCCAGTTGTCAAAGGCCGGCTCTAGCAAACATCTTGCGAATAGCCGACTGTCAACGACCGCCGGTGACGTCCGCCAGGCGTTTGATCACTCCAACACGGGCAGGTTGCCCAGCGGCAGCGCGCCGCTTTGCTGCGATCGGTTTTGCAGCACGCCGTTTTGGCTCCCCGAGCGAAAGCCTTCCAGGTCGAGCGTGATGTATTTGAAGCCAATCCGGCTCAGCTCGGCCACCAGGGCCGCGCGCACGTCGTTCTGGCACAGCTGCGCAATCGCATCGCCGGGCACTTCGATCCGCGCCAGTCGCCGGGGTGATAACGGACTCGCAGCGTGACCAGTCCCTGCCGCTTGAGGTATTGCTCGGCCTGGTCGATCATGGCCAGCCGCTCGGGCGTCACGCTCTCGCCATAGGCCACGCGGCTGCTCAGGCAGGGCGTGGCCGGCTTGTCCCAGACCGGCAGACCCCAATGGGCGGCCAGGGCCCGGACGTCGGACTTGCCCAGTCCGCATTCGGCCAGCGGGCTGCGAACCTGATGTTCGGCCGCGGCCTGCAAGCCCGGCCGATAATCGCCCAGGTCGTCGCGATTTGCCCCGCTGGCGATCACGGCGACGCCCAGTTCCTGGCGGCGCTGGTCGAGCTGCGTATAGAGCTCGGTCTTGCAGTGGTAGCAGCGGTCGGGCGAATTTTGGACGTAGGCCGGGTTGGCGAATTCGTCGGTGTCGATCACCACATGGCGAATGCCGATCAGGGCGGCCACGTGGCGCGCCTCGTCCAGTTCACCGGCGGCCAGGCTGGCGCTGGTGCCCGTCACGGCGACGGCCCGCTCGCCCAGGGCAAGCTGGGCGGCCTTGGCCACGACGGCGCTATCCACTCCGCCGGAAAACGCCACCGCACAGCTCTCGAACCCGCGCACGAGGTCGAGCAGCCGCTCGCGTTGTTCTTCGAGAGTGGACATGAGAGATAAAGGGCGGCAAATCTCCACCGCAATGCCGTGGCGATGCGTTTTTCGAGAGCCCGCTTTCCTAAAGGTGGGATACCTTGGCCCCGGGTTGTGGGATCCGCCCTTGGCGACCCCGAGGGGTCAGGCGGCTATACACGCGGCCAGAGCCTTTTTGGTTCCCGGCGAGCTTTCTTATCGGCTCCGCGAAAAGGATCATCGACAGCACGAACATGGCAGAGAAAATGCCACAAATTGCCCGGCGCCCTCCGGCGAGACCTGATCCGGCCAACGGCGACGGGCTCTGGGCAATCGTAACGCGCCCGGCCAAAAACGACAAGTAAGCTTTCGGCCGTGGTGGTGTCAGGGGTGCATTCCGCACTTTGCGATTTGGCACGGAAGATTTATGACTTGGGGATGGGAATTGGCCTCGTACTAACGGACCTTGGGAATTTCGGGAGGATCCGGTAATGGATTACCGCTTGGAAGCACGGATGAAAGCGATGGTTGCGGAGCTGGCTCGGGAGCATGCGGCGGAACTGGCGGCCGCGGGCACGATCGTCGACCTCGAAGAATTGACCTGCCAGCTTGGCGATGAAGTCACCCGACGCCTGACCGAACAAGAACTGGTTCGTCGTGGCCAAGAATGTCGCGCCAAGCCAGCCGACTGTCCCGATTGCGGGCTGTACTGCGTGCCCATGCCAGACGACGAGCCGGTCGTGCTGACGGGCTTACGCGGTCCGTTGGCTTACTCTCAGCCACGGCATTATTGTGACCGCTGTCGGCGGTCTTTTTTTCCCGATGGCCGCCCGGTTGGGCCTGCCGGCGCGGAGCACGGTGACGACGAAGGTGTTACAGAAAGCGGTCTGGGCGGGAGCCAACAACGGCAGCTACCCGCAGGCCGCAGCCGCGCTCGAACGGCTGGCGGAGATTCGGCTCAGCGCCAAACAAGTGCGGAGGCTCGTCGGCGAGGTGGGCCAGGCACGGCTCGCTGAGCGCGCCGCTGCGGTCGAGCAACTCAAGACGATGAGCCTGCCCGAGCGGCGCTCGGGCAGTCGCGCCGCGGCGAGTCCTGAGTTAGCGGTGATCTCGATGGACGGCGGGCGTTACCAGCGACGCGATCACTTTCGCCGCGAGGTCGGCGTCGCACGGGCCGAGACACACTGGCGCGAAACGAAGGTCGGCTGCTTGCTCTCGATGCGCAGCGATGTGCATGACCACGACCCGAATCCCGAATTCCCCGAGTGGCTGTCGACTGCGGCGGTGGTGGCCGAACTGGCTAAAAT
Source organism: uncultured Planctomycetaceae bacterium (assembly GCA_963793635.1). Taxonomy (GTDB): domain Bacteria; phylum Planctomycetota; class Planctomycetia; order Pirellulales; family PALSA-1355; genus CAWCAX01. The sequence continues at coordinate 67,732 of CAWCAX010000001.1, read as the reverse complement.
CGCCGAGAAAACGGGCGCTTCCGAGACTTGCGCCGCGGAGACGGTTCCTCTGGTCAAAGGCTCGTCTCCCGATTACGAGCCGCCACAGTTATTGTCGCGTGAGGTCGTCGCCAGCAGCGACGAAGCGGAGACTTTCGGCTGGCAACTCGAAGCCCGCGCTTGGCAACTGGGATTCGCGACAGCTCCGCGTCAGGCCTTCGTCGCTGACGGGCTCGCTGTCAATTGGAAGATTGCCCGGCGGCACTTCCCGCGCGCGACTCGGATTCTCGATCTGATGCACGCGCTCAGCTACGCTTGGTCGGCCGCGATGGCCGTCGACCAAAGCCGGTCCTATCGATCCTGGGCCACGCAGATTTGGCAAGGGAACGTCGGTCAGGTCATCGAGGCTTTGGAGGAACTTCAGCGACAACTCGGGCCGCCGAGCAACGACGCCGAGCCGAACGATCCACGCCAACGTGTGGCTCGAGCCTTGACCTACTACACGAACAACCAGCAACGGATGGAGTACCCCGCCTATCGTCGGCAGGGCTTGCCGCTGACAAGCAGCCACATCGAATCCACGATCAAGCTGGTCAACGGACGCATCAAAGGCAGCGAGAAGTTCTGGTGCCGCAGCAGCGGCGACGCGGTCCTGCAATTGCGGGCCGACTGCCTCAGCGACTCGGACCCGTTGGGTCCGTTTTGGCGCCGCTGGCAAGCCCTGCAAACCGGTTCGAACTGCTATCGCGTCGCCGCCTAATCACTACAAACCAGGGAATGCACCCTGGTGTCAGGCCGTTACGCGCAAGGCCCTCTCTTCCGTCGCCGCCGCTTGGGTAGAATTAGAAGCATGGAAAAGCAGCCAGAGCAGCGGTCGGCCGCAGATATAGTCGGCCCGTGGCAGGATCCGAATTTCGAGGCCGGGCTGATCCAGCGGTGCAGGTCACACTGGGGTGTTCCGATATGCCAGCTGCCGGACGTTATAGTGGCAACGTTTCTGCGACAGGAACTCGCTCTCACGTTCGTGATTCGCGAAGCCAGGAGACGGATTGAAGCAGGCCTGTGTGACGATACCGAGCTTTACGATGGCCAACACGCGGAGGCATTGGCCCACGCCGAAAAATTCGCCAACGAGGTGGATAATCCATGACGCATCCCCGCCGCTGGTCGTTCTCGCTCAGGATGATGCTCGTGGGGTGGGCAACCGCAGATAAACGCGGATGAACGCGGATACGACGAAAAGTCAAAACTTGTGCGACCCGCCGCCATCGCCTGGGCACTTCGGCGGCTCGCTCGATAACTCTTGAATTCTGCTTTGCATCTTTGCGCCTTTGCGGTTCAATACGTTTCCGGGGCGTTTCGATCTTCAAAGAAAACCATGTCCACACTCGCCGGCCGCACCATCCTGATCACAGGCGCCAGCCGAGGCATCGGCCGAGCCATCGCCCTGCGCTGCGCCTGGATGGCGCCAACCTGGTCATCGCGGCCAAGTCGGACGTGCCCCACGCCAAGCTGCCGGGCACGATCCACTCGGTGGCCGCCGAGGTGCAAGCCGCAGGGGGCAATGCACTGCCAATTCGGGCCGACGTCCGCAGCGAAGAGGACGTCGCGCAGATGGTCGCTCAAACCATCGAGAAATTCGGCCGCATCGACGCCCTGGTCAATAACGCCGGCGCCATCAGCCTGACACCGACCGCCGAAACGCCCATGAAGCGTTACGATCTGATGCAGCAAATCAACGCCCGGGCCGTGTTTCTCTGTTCGCAGGCCTGCCTGCCTTATCTCAAGCGTTCGCCCAATGCGCATATTCTCAATCTCTCGCCGCCGATCTCGCTCGATCCCAAATGGCTCGCGGCGCATCTGGCCTATTCCATTTCCAAATACGGCATGACGTTGTGCACCTTGGGACTGGCGCGGGAATTGGCTGCCGACCGCATCGCCGTGAACTCGCTGTGGCCGCGCACGATCATCGACACCGCGGCGGTCGAGATGCTGATCGGCGACGAAGGCCGCAAGCATGCCCGGCGGCCGGAAATCGTCGCCGAGGCGGCCTACCGGATTCTGACCACCACGGATCAAAAACTGACCGGCCAGACGCTGCTGGACGAGGACGTATTGCGCCAGCACGGCGAGCACGATTTTTCCAAGTACGCCTGCGCGCCCGGCGAGGAATTGCTGAGCGACCTTTTTGTTCCCTGACGTCCGGCGTTCGGTTGAACGCCGGCTCTTGTCGGAGCACAAAGCTGAATCTTGGCCTAGCAGCATGTTGAAGTATTTGGGTGCCACTGCTGGCTCGTCCAGCAGTGCTGTCAAAACCGTTGATTCACTGCTGGGCAAGCCAGCAGTGGCACCCCGTTTCATGTCGAACTTCAATTTTTCAACAGGCTGCTATGAGTGCATCACCTGGCCGCCGTCGACGTTGATGGTTTGGCCGGTCACGTTCTGGGCCCGCGGCGAAGCCAGGAACACCGCCATCGCCGCGACGTCCTCGGGCGTTTGCCAGCGGTTCAGCGGCACCAGGGCCCGGATCTTGTCGGCCGCCCACTCCTCATAAGGCCGCCGCGCCGGGAGCGGCTGCTGCTCGGCCCAGGCCTGCCAGACCGAACGGTTGAGCACGGTCTGGATCATGCCGGGGCAAATCGTGTTCACCCGCACGCCGAACGGGGCCAGGTCCTTGGCCGCGCACTGGGCAAAGTTGATCAGCCCCGCCTTGGCGGCACTGTAGGGCGGATCGGTTTGCGAACCGATTTGCCCCGCGATCGACGAAACGAACAGCATCGTGCCGCGCCGCGCTTCGGCCAATGCCGGCCCGAAGGCGTGGGCCACGTTTGCCGCCCCGATCAGATTGACCCGCAGCACCCGGTCCCAATCGCCGGGGTCCAGGTTCCAGAACGGGAAGCCGAACTTGCCCGATCCGATGCCGACCGCGAAAAACACATGCTCGACCGGCCCCAGGCTCGAAGCGATTTGACGTGCCACGTCCTCGACCGCGGCGTAGTCGGTCACATCGGCGATCCAGCTTTTGACAGGTTGATCCGCCCTAGCCAATTCGGCGGTCGTGGTTTTCACCTCCGGCGCCGCATCCACCAGCGCCGACCTGCGCACCTTCGGCCATCAGTGCCGCGGCGATGGCGCGGCCCAGCCCGCGGGCCGCTCCCAGCACCACGGCGACGTTGCCCGCCAATTTCAAGTCCATCGGCACGCACTCAGAGAAGGTAATTGTAAAAGCCGTTTCGAACCGGCGCGGCCGGCCGTGGGTTCGATTCTATTGCCTGCCTGCGGGCGGTCAATCTGCCAGCCCGACTGCGGCGCTGGCAGATTGCGACGCTCGACAACGTCAGTTTTCCGCTGCTAGAATCGCTCGGCACAAGCTGGGTTGCTGTTTTCCGTGGGGAGCAGCGATGAAAATTCTGATGCAATATCTGGCCGTCGGGGCCGTGGGCTCGCTGGGCGCCATGCTGCGGCTCCTGGTCGGCTCGGTCTGCGGCAGCCTGTTCGGCCCCGAGTTTCCGGTCGGGACGCTGGTCATCAATCTCAGCGGCTGCGTGCTGCTGGGCTGGTTCATGACCCTGATCGGCGACCGCCTGATCGTCAGCGACACGGTCCGTCTGGCCGTGGCCGTGGGCTTCGTCGGATCGTATACCACATTTTCGACTTTTGCCTTCGAGTCCAATCAGCTCCTGGCGGACGGCGCCACGCTCAAGGCCGGGTTCAATCTACTGGGCAGCCTGGTGCTCGGCCTGCTGGCCGTGCGGTTGGGCATCTGGCTGGCCAGCCGATGACGCAACAGCCCATGAGCATTCAAGGCGAACGCATTCTGCTGCGGGCCTATCTGCAAACCGCGGACCGCGCTCCGCTGACTCCGACCTACGAGCGGCTGCTGCACGCCGCCCGCCGCGAGGGCCTGGCGGGCGCGACGATGCTCAAAGGAATTCTCGGCCTGGGCGCGCATGGCATCATCCGGCGCTCGGTGTGGTCGCTTGCCGAGCATCTGCCGGTGATTGTCGAGATCGTCGACAGCGCGGAAAGGATCGTGCCGTTCGTCGAGAATTCGCTGGGCGGCGTCCTCTCGCACGGGCTGGTCACGCTGGAACGCGCCAGCGTGATGCTGTATCGGCACCGGCACGACAACCCGCCGAACCGGCTGAGTCTCGCTGCGCTGCTGACGCCCCTTTCGACCGTACCCAAAATTCAAGCGAGTGAGCACATGGAGATCAACGAAAATGGCGTGCTGGTGCGGATCTTCATCGGCGAGTCCGACCGGCACCAGGGCCGCAAGCTGTACGAGGTGATCATCGAACAGGCGCGCACGCTGGGCCTCGCCGGAGCCACCGTGCTGCGGGGCAGCGCGGGCTTCGGCGCCAATAGCGTCATGCACGCGGCAAAACTGCTGGAGATGTCGACCGACTTGCCGATCGTCATCGAGATCGTCGACGTCGAGGAAAAAATCAAGCTGCTGCTGCCGTCGCTGGAGACCCTGGTCCAGGAAGGCCTGGTCACGATGGAATACGTCGTGATTCTGATGTATCGCCACGACGCCCGGGCGGCGTCCTCCCCGTGACTTGCGCGCCTGCGTGAGCTGCGACCCGGAGCCAATCCTCGATCGCGCCCGCCAGGTCCGAGCTGGCGCCCGCCCAGGCGATACAATCGGCACAGCCGGGCCGGCGCGGCGCTGCGGCCCATGCTCGCCGCAGCAGCGCGCGGCCCCCTGACCCGGCGCGGTCGGCCACCGCTCGTTGAGTCCGGCGCCGAGCCCGATTATAGTGGAGTCTCTGGCGGCTCAGGGAGGATCGCCCCCGCGAGCGAGGACGCGTGGATCCGTGCTGATTTTGCTGACCAACGACGACGGCATCTACGCTCCGGGGTTGCGGGCGCTGGAGCGCGAGTTCGCCGCGCTGGGCGAGGTCTACGTGGTCGCGCCGGCCACCGAGCAAAGCGGCGTCGGGCATTCGATCACCTATCTCAGCCCGCTGATCGTCAACGAGTTGTTCGAAGGAGACCAGCGCCGCGGCTGGGCGGTCGAAGGCAGCCCGGCCGATTGCGTCAAACTGGGTTTGTTCGAGTGCTGTCCGCGGCGGCCGGATCTGGTGGTCAGCGGGATCAACGGCGGCCTGAACGCCGGGATCAACGTGCTGTACTCCGGCACCGTGGCGGCGGCAATCGAAGGGGCTTTTTTCGGCATCACCAGCGTCGCGGTATCACTCGAATTCGACAAACATTCCGATGTCACGCAAGCGGCGATTCTGGCCCGGCAAGTGATCGAGCAGACCATCGCCCAAAAAGGCGCCGGCCCGCAACTTTACAACCTGAACATCCCGACCGCCGCCGTGCGTGGTCCAAGGCACGAAGTCCGCGTCGTGCCGATGGGCCTGATCCGCTACGGCGACCAATACGAAAAACGAACCGATCCGCGCGGGCGGAACTACTTCTGGGCGATCAACGAGCCGCCCCCCCCGCCTGGCGAACACGAGACCGATCTGACCGCGCTGCGCAAAGGATACATCACACTCACCCCGTTGCACTTCGATCTGACCGAGGGACGCGTGCTGGCGGAGATGGAAGCTTGGAAGTTCGATCTGGGGGCATCCCAAGGAGGCGAATCATGAACAGGCTGTGGATCCTGCTGGTGGCATGCGTCGGGCTGGGCGGCTGCGAAGACTCAGCCGACGAGCCGTCGAAGCTGCATGCCGTGGCTCCGCCAAGCAGTGCGGCGCCGGCCGCCGAAGCGCAGTCCACCGCCGCCCAGACGGCCGCCCGGCCGGCCGCTGCCGGCCAGGTCAGCGCTCCGGCGACGCCCGCGGCTGTTGTCGAGCGGCAGAAGGCCGAGGCGGGAGTGGGCAAGAAGGGACGCGGCTATGGCGGCGGGATCATCACCGAGCCGGTTCGGCAGTATTTCATCGGCCAGGACCGGATCACCTTCGAGATCCAGATTCCCGAGGGCATGAAGCTGTTCCAAGCCGAGCACAATCGCTATCCCAAGGACATGGCCGAGTTCAAGCGCGCGATTCTCGATCCGGCCGACATCCGGCTGCCCGACTTGCCCCCTGGAGACCATTACGTCTACGACGCCAAAGAACATGAACTGATGGTCGAACGGCAAGTGCCGGGCGGTGCGGCGGAATGAGCTGTTCAGCCGCCGGCCCTGTCAGGCCCGGTGGTTCGCAAGTGCAGGAAATTCAACGATGGAACGCAACCGATGGACCCCCTTGAGTGATGCATCTTATGAAACGGTTTTGTATTGCGATCGTGCTCGCCTGGGCCGGCCTGAGCGGCTCGGCGCAAGCCCAGCAGTGGATCTTCATGCCCTCGTACTACAGCCACCACCCAGTGAAGCCGGTGCGGATTCAGCGGCAGTATTCGCGGGGCCCGGTGTTTACCCAGCAGCAAGGCGTGGCGGTCACCAGCGGCTATCGCTACATCCGCAGCCAGATCAACGTCGGCGGCGGAACCTTCGACCAGATCAACATCTGGGATAGCTGGATCCAGGGCGGCGCGAAGTATTGATCGGCCGCCCGCACGTGGAGCGGCGGCTCGGCGCCGCTAGAGCCGGCAACTCGGCAGCTCAGTGTCGAGTGATGTCGCTGTCGTCCTCGGTGATGATACGCCAGTGGTCATCCTGTTTCTCGAACACCACGTGGAAACGGCGGATGAGTTTTTCATAGGGCGAATTGCCGCGGATCAACTTGAACGAAAAGTTGCCGACGAAGATCGCCATCGCCGTCAGTGGCTGGGTCCCCTCGTTGACTTTGATCTTCAAGTCCTTGCCGATGTGGGCATCTTCGATCTTGATCAGGGGCAGGCCCTGGAGGGCCCTCAGGCGGCACATCGGTCGCCGACGGCGAGATAAACTCGAGCACCGCATTCACGTCGTTCGTTTCGAGCGTTGACGCCAGGTCGTAGAGCGTCGCTTCCACCTGCTCGGACGCAGTGATGACGATTCGTTCGACGACCAGCAGCACCGTGGTCAGCACGGCCACGCAGCCCATGCCGATCAGCGCCGCCCCGCGGCCGGTGAGCAACAGCCACCCCAAGAGCGCGACTTCCAGGAACATGCCGATCGACAGGATGAGCCACGGGCTGTCACCGAGCCAGCTCATATTCGGGCCCTCGAAGGTTCCGTCGGCTTGGAATCGGGTTTAGGGCGCCGCTGCCACACAAAGATCGAAATGGCCGCCACGTCCAGCCCGATCAACCCCGACAGCAAGCGCCACAACGGCACCAACAGCTCGCGGTCGCCGGCGTGCGGATCGGCTGTGGCGACCGAGGGTTCGAGCGGCGCGATGCCCGCCGCCTGGCGCAGGGCAATTTCGCGCCGCGCCTCGAAGCGGCGCTCCAGCATCGATTGCCGCTGGCGATATTTGGGCGCAATCAGCAGCAGTCCCACGATCGCCGCGTTGACGAACACCACCAGCCAGAACGAAGGCGACTCGCTGAGCGGACGGAGCCGCTCGAGCAGGCTGGGCGTGTCTGCGGTGGACGCGTTCATGAGAAAGGGGTCGCCGTAAGCTGAGCGTCGCGAATCGGCAAAGCATCGATCCGCCGGCTCCCGCCATCATAACCGCTCGCGGGCATTTGTGCTCGCGCGGTCGGCGGCCTATTTGCGCAGGGGGAACAGCCGCCCGCCGTACAGGGCCGACTCGCCCAATTGGTCCTCGATCCGCAACAATTGATTGTATTTGGCCATCCGATCGGTGCGCGAGGCGCTGCCGGTCTTGATCTGGCCGGTCGACAGGGCCACGGCCAGGTCGGCGATCGTGGCGTCTTCGGTCTCGCCGCTGCGGTGGCTGGAGATGGTCGTGTAGCCATTGCGCTGGGCCAACTGGATGGCTTCGATGGTTTCGGTCAACGTGCCGATCTGGTTGACCTTGATCAGGATGCTGTTGGCCACGTGCTCGTCGATGCCCCGCTGCAGCCGCTTGGTATTGGTGACGAACAGATCGTCGCCGACCAACTGCACCCGCTCGCCGAGCCGCCCGGAGAGCATCTTCCAGCCTTCCCAGTCGTCCTCGCTGCAACCGTCTTCCACCGAGCAGATCGGGTACCTGGCCACCCAGTCGGCCAGAAAGTCGACCATGCCGGCCGAGTCGATGTCCTTGCCGTCGATGTGGTAGATGCCTTTCTTGGCGTCGTAAAGTTCGGTGGCCGCCACGTCGAGCGCGATCCAGACCTGCTCGCCGGCCTTGTAGCCCGCCTTGTCGATGGCCTCCAGGATCAGGTCGATCGCCGCGCCGTTGCTGGGCAAATCGGGAGCAAAGCCCCCCTCGTCGCCGACCGACGTGTTGAGCTTCTTGGACTTGAGCACCTTCTTGAGCTGATGAAAGATTTCCACGCCCGACCGCAGGGCCTCGTGAAACGTGTCGAAGCCCAGCGGCATGACCATGAACTCCTGCACGTCGACCGAGTTGTCGGCATGCTGTCCGCCGTTGACGATGTTCATCATCGGGGCCGGCAACAGCCGAGCGCCGCAGCCCCCCAGGTAACGATACAGCGGCAATCCGCAGTGGTCGGCCGCGGCGTGGGCCACGGCCAGCGAGACGCCCAGGATGGCGTTGGCCCCCAGGTTCTTCTTATTCTCCGTGCCGTCCAGGTCGATCATTCGCTGGTCGATGGCCGCCTGCTCCAGCGCGTCCATGCCGATCAGCTCTTCGCCGATCTTTTCGTTGACGTTATCGACGGCCCGGGTGACTCCCTTGCCCTCGAAAACTTTCTTCTGATCGGTGTCGCGCAGTTCCCAGGCTTCGTGGATGCCGGTGCTGGCGCCGCTCGGTACGGCCGCCCGGCCGAACGAGCCGTCGACCAGGGCCACGTCGACTTCGATGGTCGGATTGCCGCGGCTATCGAGAATTTGACGTGCGTTGATGTCGACGATCGAGCTCATGAGGATTTCCTTCATCTATCGAACCGGTAGGTCGCTCTCTCAAGCTGCCAATTGTGCCGAAAGTGGCCCCGTTTGGCCAGGGCGCGAGGGGCATGAGGCGACCCCGATTTAGAAGGGGATGGGGGGATACGACGAGATACGGGGGGGGGTGGACGGAAAGGATGAAGGCAGAAGGATGAAGGATGCCTGCGACGAGCTCGATTCGACTGAGCTCATCGAAGTCAGTCGAGACGAAAAACGCGGAACGAGGATCTCGGAGGCGTTCCGGGCAAAGCAAGATCTGCGAATCGACGTGCTTACTTCCGAATTCCGCTGTCCAAAGCGTGTACCGGCTCCAGCAGCCGCGCCGGACGGGTCAGCCGGGCCAGGCCCAGGCCGATCAGAAATGCCAGCAGCGTGCCGGCGGCCAATAAGAGCCAGCGCCGATAGGCCACTGCCGGCAGCACCGCCGAGCGCATCGCGATTTGCAACTGCTGGGTTACCGCCTCGCGCGAGGTCGGCGCCGCCGCGAAATTCTCGGGCACCGAAATATGCAACTCCGAATCGGCATCCACGCCGCAACTGGCCGAGATCGCCCGCAATTGCTTCGAAGATCTCGAGGGCGCTGGCGCAGCGGTCCTCGGGCTTTGGGGCGAACATCGTGTGAATCAGCCGGCACAGCGCCGGCGGCAGGTCGGGCCGCACCAGGGCCAGGTCTTCGGCTCCCCCCTTGAGATGTTGCACGGCCACGTTCAAGGCCGTGTCGCCATGAAACGGCGGCTGCCCGGCCAGCATGTGGTAGCAGGTCACGCCCAGCGAATAAATGTCGCTCCGCGCGTCGAGCGGCTTGCCCTCGACCTGCTCGGGGCTCATGTAGAGCGGCGTGCCGAGCGTGTAGCCCTCCTGGGTCAACCGCGTTTCGTTGCTGGAGAGCCGGGCCAGCCCGAAGTCGGCCACCTTCACCTCGCCGTGGCCGGAAAGCATGATATTCTCGGGCTTGATGTCGCGGTGCACGATGCCCCGTTCGGCGGCTTTGGCCAGCGCGGCGGCCGTTTGGCGCATGATGCCCAGCGCGACTTTCAGTTCCGGGGTGCCGCGGCGGACCAGCATTTCCTGCAGGTTCATGCCCTGGACATATTCCTGGGCGATGAAGTGCAGGCCGCCGGCGCAGCCCACCTCGTAAATCTGCACGATGTTGGGGTGGACCAGCGAAGCGGCCGCTTGTGCTTCCAGCCGAAAACGCTTGACGTAGGCATTCTGCACCGCCAGATTCGCGCGCAAAATCTTCAGCGCCACGTGCCGGCGCAGCGAGACCTGTTCGGCTAGGTAAACCTCGGCCATGGCGCCTCGGCCCAGCCGGCGCAATAACAGGTATCCGCCCAATTGAGTGCCCGTCAATTCGCCGGAGGCGACCGGGATCACATCGGACGGTTCGGAGCTGCTCATCGCGGACACACCTCGCAGGGAGTATTCCTTGCTAGTATGGAATGGCACTAAGTTAAGGAACAGTGGCGCGCAAAAATCCAGCGCGGCGCATGGTCGGACCAAAGGAGCCCAAAGCCGATCGACGGCAGAACTTCCTCAGAATCCGGCTAACGGAAGCCGAGCGCAAGGCACTTGATGCAGCAGCCGACCAGCGGACGCTAGATACGTCCACCTGGGCGCGTATGGAGCTGCTACAGCTCGCCAAGCGGAAGGCTTAGCGGAAAGAGGGGGAATCGAACCCAGGCAGCGCGTGCGGCTCCCTAACGCGGTTGACCGCTGCGCCGCCAAGACCCGGGCCGCTCTCCGTGGGGAGTAGGCGAACCGCGAACGAGAGTAGAAGTGCATGCGTGGCATGATTGATATGAGCGTTGTCGCGATCGACGGGTTCGCCGGCATTGACTCAAGGCATTGTGCCGCATAGCATTTAGTTGAATTTAGGGGGCCACAAAAAGCCGAGCAATCAAGTGGCAAAACTGCGGTTCAACGCCACCAAATCGTTCGACGATCCGCGCGAGATGCCGGCATACAGCATCCCGCTCGCCGCTCTCTATTTGCAGCTCCCGGCAGCAACCCTTCGCTCATGGGTACTCGGTCGCGAATACCCAACGGACTCGGGGCGCAGGTGGTTTGAGCCTGTAATCGCGCTGCCTGATCCAGCGACCAAGTTGCTTTCATTCTTCAACCTGGCCGAAGCACACGTGCTCAGTGCTTTTCGGCGAGACAAGAAGATTCGCCTAGACCATATCCGGTCAGCGCTGGATTACGTTGAGACGCAATTCGCCGCTAAGCATCCACTGATCGACCAGACATTCGAGACTGACGGCGTTAAACTGTTTGTTCGGAAACTGGAGCAATTAGTGGATGCCTCTTCGCATGGGCAAATAGTAATACCGGAGATAATGGGGCACCTCGAACGCCTCCAGCGCGAAAACTCGATGGTCACACGGCTCTATCCGTTCACTCGACCAGGGCACACCGGGCCGCGATCGGTCTTTATCGACCCCCGGTTTTCATTTGGCAGGCCAGTCTTGGCAAATTCCTGCATTCCCACCGCTTCGATCGCCGGGCGCTACAAAGCTGGAGAGTCGATTGACGATCTCGTGGCCGACTTTCGTTGCCCGCAGTCTGAGATCGAAGAGGCGATTCGTTGCGAACTCCCGCAGGCGGCCTAAAGCCTACGTTGTTCGTAGACAGGTGCCTGGGCGGCGCGGTCGTGCCTAATGCCCTGCGCGAAGCCGGGTTTCCTGTAGAAATTCATTTCGACCACTTCGACCAGACAGCCGAAGACTCGGATTGGATTCCCGAACGTAGGCAGGCGTGGATGGATAATTCTCACGGCAGACAAGCATATCCGCAGCAATCAAGTGGAAATCATTGCCCTCATGAAATCCGACACCGCTTCTTTCGTGCTGACTTCGAACAGTGAGAGCGGGCCGAGTAATGCAAAGGCATTCTGCACGGCTCTTCCGACGATGATGCGATTTCTCCAAAAGTTCGACATGCCATTTGTCGCCGGCGTGACCCTGGCCGGCGAAGTCAATATCCTCATGCGACACGGTGACATGATAAAGAAAATCCTCTAACGCCCCTCTCTCCCCGCCCCGCCGTTCGGATAGAATGCTGGAATGAATCAGAATCCCTGGGACGCGCCTCCGGGAAGCCCCTATTGCGGAATGACGATCAATGAGCGCCTATTCGCCGCCGGCTTGCTGTACAAGTGGGACATGGCCGTGACGAGGCGCGATAGGGCGGCAATGATCGGGCTGTTGGTTGCGACAGACTTGCCGCTCGTCTCGGCAGAGCGCACGACCGACGCAATCCTGACGGCACAGAAATGACCCCTCCCCGCCGCTGGTTCCGGTTCAGCTTGAGGACGATGTTCGCGGCGGTGACGGCAGTCGCCATTTTGGTCCTGCAAGGGGCACCAATCTATTTGGAGGTGACCGCGTATTCGGATCAACATTTGCGTGCCTACGAAATTGCTGAATACAAGCTGAATGAGCGATTCTTCCTCGTACTGGGCGCCGAAGCATTGGCGCTAGTCGCGTACTTGGCTTGGTGGCGTAGGAGACGCCCCACACGATAAGCGGCACGCCCGCTACCCAGGCTGACCGGCCATGACGGCATGCGCGCGATCTTGGGACACCTCCCGCCCGCTGCCAATCTGGCCGCGCCTCTTTCCCTTAAGCTAGTGCCATTCCTTGCTAGTATGGAATGCGGCGGGGGGAATGACAACCGCGGCAAGAAGCATGCTGCGCCGAGTCTTGCGATAGATGGGCGAACCGAGACTCCGCCCGCGGAAATCACGGTCGAGTAGCCACTAACCACCGCTGCCCCCGCGCGGCTACAATGGGGCTGCCGATTTTGCGATGCTTTTCCAAGGAGATTCGCGCGATGTGTGCTGGTTGGTTCTTGCTGGTCGCCGCTACGCTGGGCGAGGCACCCTCGCAGTCGCCCATGCAGCTCAACTATCAAGGCACGCTGGCGGCGGCCGATGCCGACGCCCAGGCCGTTTGCAGCAAGCCGTTCGATCTGAGCTGTTGGACGAAGCCGTTGGACGCCGGCGGGACCGCCGTGTATTGGCTCCTCGACGAGCGCGGCCGGGGCGAGTGGCCCTGGATCGACCGCTTCGGCGCGGCCCGGGTGGATGCCAAAGGCGCGGCGACCGGCGACCCCCCTGCCCTGCTCTACGACCGGCCCGAACGGCAAGGTCCGGCCGGCAAGACCCCCGCCGGCAAGGACATCGTGCCGCTGCTGCTGCCGATCACCCAGTCGGACGAGCCGCTGGCGGTCGACGTCGAGTGGCAAAACGATCGCTTTCGCTTCCACGTCGACAAGCCGGACAAGCGGGGTGAGGCGCGGTGTGGCAAGCATCGCTCAGCGATTCCCTCGGAGCCAAGGGGACCGTGTGGATCGATGAGCAAAGTCCCCTGCTTGTGGCCATGAGCCAGCGCGTGATCCTGGGCCGCGGCGATGAGTACCTGCTCAAGCTGGAACTGGTCGGCGCGGAGCAAATCGATCCGCAAACGTCCGCCGCGGTGTACCAGGCCTTCGAGGCCGCCCTGGCGCTGCGCGGCAAACTGGGCCGGCCGCGGCAGAGCCTGGAAATCAATTGGAAGCCGCAGGAACTGGTGCTCTTGGAGCAGGCTCTGCCGGACGCCGAGCGCGCCGCAACCGGCACTGCGCTGGCCAAGGTGCTGGCCTCCGCCGCGCGCGATCTGAAACTGCAGGCCGGCCGCAGCGATGCGATCGCCGAGCTGGCGGCCAAGCAACTAGGGGGCCAGGTCGAACCGTTCGAGATCCGCGGCTTCGGCGACGAGTCGCTCAAAGACGAAGACTTCAGCGGCAACGTCACGGTGCTGCACTTTTGGGAGTATCGCGACGAACCCCTCAAAGAGCCCTACGGCCAGGTCGGCTATCTCGACTTTCTCAATCACCGCCGCAAGGCGGGGGACGTGCGAATCTACGGCATCGCGGTCGATGGCCGCTTGGCCGACGACGCCACGCGGCCGGCCGCCCAGCGCAGCGTCCGCAAACTGAAAGAGTTCATGAACTTGAGTTTTCCGGTCCTGCTCGACAGCGGCGGGATGCTCAAGAAATTCGGCGACCCGCGCGTTCTCGGCGCGACGCTACCGCTGTTCGTCGTGATCGGCCGCGACGGCAAAATCGCGCACTACCACGTCGGACAGTACGAAGTGCACCAGGATCAGGGCCTCAAGGAACTCGACGAAGCGGTGCTGAAGGAAGTAGGCAAGGGCAAGTAGGGAAGGCGGAAGGATGAAGGATGAAGGATGAAAAAAATGAACCGCACTTTCCGCATTGCTTGTGTTGACTGACCCAAAGATTCCTCCGTTTCCTCGTCTCGTTTTTTATCCTTCATCCTTCATCCTTCTGCCTTTCTCCCCATGCCCCAGCTCCTCGTCGAAGACGTCGCCAAAGAATATCCCACCCGTGCCGAGCCGCTCGTGGTACTGCGCGGCGTTTCTCTGGCTTTGGACCCGGGCCAGAATTTGGCGATCCTCGGCCCCAGCGGCTGCGGCAAGAGCACGCTGCTGCACATCGTCGGCACGCTGGACCGCCCCAGCTCGGGCCGCGTTCGGCTGGCCGGCTCCGATCCGTGGGAACTCGACGAGCCGCGTCTGGCCGACTTTCGCAGCCGGCGGATCGGCTTCGTGTTTCAGGACCACCACCTGCTGCCGCAGTGCAACGTGCTGGAAAACGTGCTCCTGCCGGCCATGGCGACCGGCACTGTCGACGCCGCGGCCATCGAGCGGGCCCGCTCGCTACTGGCGCGCGTCGGCTTGTCGGCCCGGCTCGAGCATACGCCGGCCGAGCTGTCGGGCGGCGAGCGCCAACGGGCCGCGCTCGCCCGGGCATTGGTCAACCGTCCCACGCTGCTGTTGGCCGACGAGCCGACCGGCAATCTAGACCGCACGACATCGCTGGCCGTCGCGCAGTTGCTGTTGGAGCTACAAGAGCAGGAGCAGACGATGCTCGTGGTCGTGACCCACAGCCTGGAGTTGGCTGGGCTGTTTCAGCGCCGCTCGGAATTGAACGATGGCCGGCTGGTGGAAATGCAACCGAATTAGAGATAACAGATTCATCCTGATGTCCGCCTGGCAATTGATTCGTCGCAGTCTGCGTTATCACTGGCGAATTCATTTCGCCGTGGCGCTGGGCGTGGCCACGGCCACCGCCGTGCTCGCGGGCGCGTTGGTCGTGGGCGACTCGGTCCGCGGCAGCCTGCGGCACTTGGCGCTCGATCGCCTGGGCCGCATCGACGATGCCCTGATTGCGGATCGATTTTTTCGCCGCCAGTTGGCCGAACAGATCGCCGCCGAGCCCACGTTTCGTCCGGCCTTCGATCGCTCGCTGCCGGCGATCCTGCTGGAAGGCAGCGTCAAAAACCTGAATCCGCGGCATTCGGCCCGCGCCGGCCAGGTGACCATTGTCGGCTGCGCCCAGTTCGGCACGCTCGGGTCCGGCGGCCCGCGCGAAGCCATCGAGCCGGGCCAGGTCGTGCTCAACGAACCCTTGGCCGGCGAGATCCATGCGCAAGTGGGGGACGAGATTCTGCTGCGCATCGGCAAGATCGATCAGATCCCGCCCGATAGTCCGCTGGGCCGCAAGACCGAAACCACCCGCAGCCGCCGCCTGACCGTCAGCCAGATCATTGCGGCCGAAGGCTTGGGACGCTTCGGCCTGCGGCCCACGCAGCAGTTGCCGCTCAACGCCTACGTCGCGGACCAAACGCTGGCCGATGTGCTCGGCGTGACCGACAAGGTCAACGCCATTTTCGTGACGGGCGCCGGCGCCGATCCGCGTGCCGATGCTTCGCTCCAGGACGGACTGCGGCCGCGGTTGGCCGACTACGGATATTCGCTCGACCGCACCGAGCGCGGCTACTGGCAGTTTGCCTCGGAGCGGCTGATCCTGGAACCGGCGGCCGATCAGGCCGTGATGGACCGCCTGGCCGCCGACCTCCCGCAGCCGATGCTGACCTATCTGGCCAACACGATCCGCATCGGCCAGCGCGAGATCCCCTACTCGACCGTCTCCGCGATCGACTTTGTGGCCGATCCGCCGCTGGGACCATTCACCACTCCCACGGGCGAAACCCTGCCGCCGCTGGCCGACGGCCAGATCGCGCTGAACACCTGGGCGGCCGACGATCTGGGCGCCAAGCTTGGCGACGAGGTCGAGCTGACCTACTTCGCGCCCGAGAGCACGCACGGCGAAGTGCGCGAAGAAACGATCAAGCTACGGCTGGCGGCGATCGTGGCCCTGGACGGCGCCGCGGCCGATCGGAATCTGACGCCCGAGATGAAAGGCGTCACCGACCAGGCCTCGATCAGCAATTGGGATCCGCCGTTTCCGTTCGATGCCGCCCGCGTGCGCAAGAAGGACGAGAAATACTGGGACGAGTATCGGGCCACGCCCAAGGCGTTCGTTTCGCTGGCCACGGGTCGGCGGCTGTGGGCCAGCCGCTTTGGCCGCACGACGTCGATTCGCTTGGCCCCGCCCGAGCCGACAACCGCCGCGGACGCTGACGGCGCAACTCAAGCTGAACCCGGCTGACTTTGGACTGCGATTTTTGCCCGTCAAGCAGCAGGCCCTGCTGGCGGCTGCCGGCACGACGCCGTTCGGCGTGCTGTTTTTGGCGTTCAGCTTCTTTCTGATCGCGGCCGCGGTGATGCTGGTGGCGCTGCTGTTTCAACTGGGCATCGAGCAGCGGGCCGCCGAGTTCGGACGTGCTGCTGGCCGTCGGCATGCACGGGCGCCGCGTGGTGCGGCTGCTGGCCGCCGAAGGATTGCTGGTGGCGGCGTCGGGCTGCGCTGTGGGCGTGGTGGCCGGCATCGGCTACGCCTGGCTGATGCTGGCTGGCCTGCGCACCTGGTGGCTGGGCGCCATTTCCACCCCGTTTCTCAGTGTATGTCACGCCGACCAGCCTGGCGCTCGGCTATCTGGTCGGCCTGCTCGTCACGGCCGCGACCATTTATTGGACCGCCCGGCGCATGCGCCGCGTCTGCCGTGCGCCGATTGCTGGCGGGCGAGGCCCAGAGCACGCCACTGCTCGCGCCGGGCGAATATCGCCGCACGCGACGCGCGGGTTGGGCGACTGTGCGCCGCCGCGATCGTGCTGGGGATGGCTGCCATGCGGCTGGGGGGCGAAGCGCAGGCCGGCGCGTTTTTCACCTCGGGCCTGCTGGTGCTCTGTGGCGCTGTTGGTATTGCTGTTTGTGCGGCTGCGCCGGATGGTCAGCGCCTGGCGGCGAGACGGCGCTGGCGCGGACGGTGGGCGACTTGGCGCTGCGCAGCGGCGCCCGCAATCCGCGGCGCAGCACGCTGTCGGTGGGCCTGGTGGCCGCGGCCAGTTTCTTGATCGTCGCGACCAGCGCCTTTCGGCTCGACCCCGAAGCCGAAGCCCACGTCCGCGCCAGCGGCAGCGGCGGCTTCGCCCTGGTGGCCGAGAGCGATCAGCCGATCTATCAGAATCTCAATACCGAGGACGGGCGCGACGAGCTGGGCTTCTCCGCGAAGTCCGACAAGCTTTTGGCCGCCACCGATGCGTTTGCGCTTGCGAGTGCACGCCGGCGACGACGCCAGTTGCTTGAATCTTTATCAAGCCGCGCAGCCGCGCGTGCTGGGCGTGCCGACCGCCCTGATCGAACGCGGCGGATTTGCCTGGGCCGCTACGGCCGCCAGCACGCCCGAGGAGCGAGCCAATCCCTGGCTGCTGCTCGAGCGCGAATTGCCGGCCGATGCGGCCGGTGTGCGGCCGGTGCCGGTCGTGCTCGATTTGAACACCGCCATGTACAGCCTGCACTTGATGAAAGGGGTCGGCGAGCAGTATGCGATCACCGACGAGCGGGGCGACCAAGGTGCGGCTGCAAGTCGTGGGTCTGCTGACCAACAGCCTGTTTCAAGGCAGCCTGCTGGTCGGCGAGCGGCAATTTTTGCGGCTGTTTCCAAGCGTCAGCGGCTATCGGTTTTTTCTGATCGACGCGCCGCCGTCGGAAGTGGCCCAGGTGCAGGACCTGCTGGAAGAGACGCTCGAGGATTATGGCTTTGACGCCCAGCCCGCGGCCGAGCGATTGGCCGGCTTCATGGCGGTGCAGAACACGTATCTGTCGACGTTTCAGAGTTTGGGGGGGCTCGGCTTGCTGCTGGGCACGGTGGGGCTGGCGATGGTCGAGCTGCGCAGCGTGCTGGAGCGGCGCCGCGAGCTGGCGCTGATGCAGGCCGTCGGCTTCCGCCGCGCGCGGCTGGCCAAGATGGTGATGATCGAGAACGCACTATTGCTCATCGTGGGCCTGGCGGTCGGCGTGGCCGCGGCCCTGGTGGCCGTGTTGCCGCACTTGATCGGCGGCGGCGCGGCGATTCCCTGGCTGTTTCTGCTGGGCACATTGGCGCTGGTGCTTGATCGTGGGCTTGCTGGCCGGTCTGCTGGCCGTGCGGGCCGTGATCCGCGCCGAACTTTTGCCCGCCCTGCGGGCGGAGTAGGCGGCCGACCTTGTTTGCATCTGCCGCCAACACGGCTCTAATGAATAAACATTCCAGCGCTCACGCCCGCCGAGACACCTCATACCCTACCCCAGAGGGAGGCCCGCTATGCTCGACCCAACACGCAATTGTCCGGATTGCGATGACCAGAACCTTTCTGTCACGCGCCGCAATTTCCTCAAGACCACGGCCGGCGCCGCGGTGGCTGTTGCCGCCGGCGGAGTGGCCACGGCACGGGCCGCCGACTCGGCCGCCAACCCGCCGGAAACGATCGTCAAGTCGCTTTTCGATTCGCTCAGTGAGAGCCAAAAACAACAAGTCTGCTTCGATTGGGATTTCGTCAGCCCGCAGCGCGGATTGCTGCGCACCCATGTCGAGAACAACTGGAGCATCACCAAGCCCACGGTCAACGGCGAATTCTACACCGCCGACCAGCAAGCCATGATTCGCCAGGCGTTCGAGGGAATCATCCAGCCGGATTGGCACAAGCGGATCTACAAGCAGTTGGAAGACGACGCTGGCGGTTTCGGCAACGAGCAATCGATCGCCATGTTCGGCAAGCCGGGCGAAAAGTTCGAATTCGTGATGACCGGCCGCCACATGACCATTCGCTGCGACGGCAACTCGACCGAGCACGTGGCCTTCGGCGGCCCGATCTTCTACGGCCACGCCGCGTCGGGCTTCAACGAAAAGCCGAACCATCCGGGCAACGTCTTTTGGCACCAGGCCCTGGCGGCGAACAAGGTGTTCGAAATGCTCGACGGCGCACAGCGCGAGCGGGCCTTGGTCGACCCGCCTGCCGCGCGAGGATGAAGTCGCCTTCCACGGCGCCGAGGGCCAACTGCCGGGCTTGCCGGTCAAAGACATGTCGAGCGATCAGCGGTCTCTGGTCGAAGAGGTGCTGCAAAAACTGGTCGAGCCCTATCGCCAGACCGATCGCGAGGAAGCGATCCGCTGCCTGCAAGCGCAGGGCGGACTGGAAAAATGCTCGCTGGCGTTTTATCGCGAAGGAGACATCGGGGGCGACCAGGTCTGGGACTGCTGGCGGCTGGAGGGGCCGTCGTTCGTCTGGTACTACCGCGGGGCTCCGCACGTTCACGTGTGGGTCAACGTGGCGGACGATCCGAGCGTGAAGACCAACTCCCGCGCGTTGACCTGAGGTTGTGAGGGCCATTATCGCTTGGACCGACCTTGAGCTAATTTTCAATGTCGGCAAAGCGGGACTGACGCGAGGTCGGAAAGACGACGATCTCGACGGGGCAGCCTTCCCGGGCGTTTTTATCGATCAAGCGACTTAGCCTTTCGACGGACTTTGCGACCTCGGCAAACGTTGTCTGGTCGGCGCTGCTGATTTCAAACTGAATCTGGAAGCCGTTATAGAATGCCGTGCCTCGGGCAATGGCGCGCGCAATTTCGTCGTCTTTTAAGCGGTATAGGCGGCGCCCAATATTCCACAATTCATCTGGCAGAAAGGCCTCGCACCGAAACAAGCCCGTGTCCGCCGGCACGTGGTGATTCGGGCGCGCGCAAGCGTCACGCGAGTCGCGCAGGGCGGCTCAACCGACGAATCGCTACGGGGGCCGGTGATGATTTGCCCCACTCGCCAAGTCAGCCCCGATAGCTTATCGCCCCGGTCGACAATCTTGCTCACCGCGGGGCCGTCGTCGTAGCGCAGTGTGGTTAGGGTGGCCGAGTCGTGGAAAGGAAAGACGACGATCTCAATGGCGTGATCTTTCCATAAATTGCCTTCGATCAGGCGGTTCAGCCATTCGATGCCGCTGATGACCTCCGCAAAATTCACGTCGGCCGGGTCGGCGCCGTAGTCCAGCCAAATCTGGGGTGCCAAACCCAATCGAGCCTCGACATACAGGACGTGGGCGATCTCCCGGTCCTTTAAGCGGTGCGCGCCAAGCCATAAATGGTCGCCCAACCGGAGGCCGGAATCATGGGCCCCCGTGTCCGCGGGCACTCCAATCCGCCAGGGCGCGAACGTGACACGAAATGTATCCTGGGGCGCCGCCGATGCATGGCTGCACAGACAAAGCGACAAGAGAATCGCGGGCTTTGGGAATCGAAGCGAGAACATTTTTGACCTCGCAGGCGCGTCAAGGTACCATTTGCGGCCGCCGCGCTCGAGATCATTTATATCGAACTTACCCGTTTGCAATCGGGTGCCGCGCAGTAAAACTGCGGGGCAACGATAGCCATCTTCCATGCCGCCGTCACGGTCCACCGCGACCGGGGAGTCGATACAGCCGTCACAGGCGTACCGCCGGCCGGAGCGATCCATCGGGACCGGCTGCGCAGCCGCACGGCCATTTGCCAGCCAGGGGGCCGCGAGGTAAGTATTCAATGGCTTGAGATATCAGCCGGGGTCAGACACTCCAGCCAAGGTCGAAACCAAACTGCCGAACTGTCCTCGCGCCAGTCCGTGGGAGCCGCGTCGTGCTGCATCGAGAAACTTCCGACGCAAACTTCTTTGCTCTGGTGCATCACGTACTCGAAAGCAGCCTGGCGGCCGACACCGACCGCCGCGACAATCGCCGCCGCCGTTTCTCCTGTTTGCAGTTTGTGGCCCCCTACGCCGATGGCCGGCTGCCGACGCAGGCGGAATTTCGGCGCGTGCTGTGCCGCGACCTTTCGCCCACCGGATTCTCGTTCGTCGCCAGCGATCGGCCCGACACCGAGTATCTGGTCGTGGCGCTGGGGGCCGCGCCGTTCATCTTTGTGTCCGCCCAAATCATGCACCAGTGGCCCGAGCAGGTCAAAGGCAAGCCGATGTACGTCGTCGGCTGCCGATTCGTATCGCGAATCAAATCGCCCGATTTCGGCGGGCTGCCGGCCCGGTCGATGTAGGGATGGTCTAAACGCTGTACCGTGGCCAGCCAGTCTTGATTAGACGGCTGCCGCATACCTCGGCTCTCGCCTGCATTTTTCGTGGTGATGCACCTTCATACCGTCGCTGTACTTTTGCTCGTATCTGCGTCCATCCGCGTTTATCTGCGGTTACCTGCTGGACTGTGGGTTCAAGACGGACGCCGCGAAGTACCTGTTAGGAGTCTCAATCGGTCCGACGCGCAAAACGAAAATTAACCGCAGATGAACGCGGATGGACGCAGATCGGAGGCGGTTTACCTTCCTAGCCGAAATCGTGCATCTGATTTGAGGAACGAGGCCGGGTTTGCCGATCATTTCGAACCCGGCGGAGCCCTTCGGGGCGCCATGGCCGACGCCAGCGCTGGCGGCAGCGAGCGCCAAAGGCTCATCAATCGCCCCCACTGTTTGCTCGGCGCAATTACAATGAATGCCGGAACGCGGCTCGGAAAAAACGCATCGAAAGGTGGTCGGTCATGTTGCGGTTCGTTCGGCTATCAGCAATTGCGGCAGCGATGATTTTCTTCGGCATAGCTCGGGCCGGCGGATCCGGCCCCCGACACGCCAAAAGCTCAGCCCAGCGCCGCCGCGGCCGATCCGCAGCCCGCCGATCGGCCGGCTCAAACCGACACGGCGAGCAAGGCCCCCTCGTGGCGCTACCGCTGGCACAACGGTCGCTGGTGGTATTGGACCACCGACAACCGCTGGCTGGTTTGGACCGGGCCGCAAGGCTGGGTCGCCCATCAACCGGCCGTCCCCCGGGCGACATCCGGCGACCAGTGGCGCTGGGGCTGGGATCCGGCCAATCCGTTCGACCGCTATCCGCCCGGCCGGCCGATCAACAGCCCCCGGATGTTTCCCAAGAACATGTAGACCCCGCGCCGTGTGGGTCGCTTGACTTTCCGCGCCCGGCCGGGGATGGTGAAGGTTGGTGCCGCACCCAAGCGGCACATTCTCCTCTGGGTGCGATCGATGCGTCGGTCCTCGATATTTGCCGCTGCTGATTTTCTTGGGCCCCCTGGCCTGCCTGCCCTGGGCCGGCGCGCGGGCTGCGGCCGATGATCCCCCCGCCGGGCCGGCGACCGCTTGGAAGTTCGAGCGGGTGATGCTGGCCGACGGCAAGGTGTTCGAGGGGCTGGTCGCGGCTCGAAGGGCCGGCCGAAATCGAATTCGTCGAAGTCCATCGGCCGGCGGGCAAGCCGATGTCTTCTGGTCGTGCGGTCGATCGATCGCAAGAGCATCGAAAGCTGGAGTCGATTGGGGGCTGCGGATCGAGCCGAGTTGGCCGCGGCGGATCGAGGGTTTCAAGAATCGCGCGCCGGATCGAGGCCCGGCGCATGGAGGACCTGCGCCTGACGCCGATCAGCCGCGACGGCACGGTTTATTGGCAGTATCAGGGGGATTGGTTTTCGCTGGAGAGCACGGCCGACGAGGCGATGACCCGGCGCTCGATCGTGCGGATCGAGCAGATTTTTACCGCCTACCGGCAGATCCTGCCGCCGCGCACCACGGCCCGGCGGCGGTTGCAGATTCTGCTGTTCGGCGATACGGACCGCTACCGGGACTTTCTGGGGGGCCGGGGGCTGGACCTGGAAAACCCGGCCTTTTTTGCCGCCGATTTCAACCTGGTGGTCGCCGGCAGCGACCTGAACCGCTTCGTCGCCGAGCTGGCCCGGATTCGCCAGGTGCACCAGGCCGAGCGCGAGCAGTACGAGCGTCTGCTGGCCGAAACACCGGGCCGGCTGCGAGAGCTGAACGACCAGCTGCGCAAGTCGGGGCTGCCGGCCGAGGAGCGGCAGCGTATCTCCGCCGCCGAACAACGGAAATGGCGCGAACGGGTGGCCGTCGCTCGAAGCCAAAATCAAAGCGGCCGAACGCCGCAATGCGGGCAGCTTTCAGGAGGTTGCCGGCCAGATGTTCAACCGACTCAACCACGAATCGTTTCACGCCTATCTGGAAAATCTCGTCTACCCGCATGCGCTGTACGATGTTCCGCGCTGGCTGAACGAGGGCCTGGCCCAGACGTTCGAGGGGGGTCAGTTGGAAGCGGACATGCTGCGCGTCGACGCGCCTGACCCAAAGCGGCTGGCGCAGTTGCAGAGCGATCTGGGGGGCGAGCGGCCCCTTGCGCTGGAAGAACTGCTTACGGCCGACGCCAAAGAGTTCCTGTCGGCGCATCGCGGCAATACGGCCGACGCTTCGCGCTTGTATTTGTATTGCTGGGGCCTGGCCTACTACCTGACGTTTGAGCAGCCCTTGCTGGGCACCCGGCAACTCGAGCGCTACGTCGATCTGGCCGCGGCCGACAAGCCGGAAGTCGAGCGTTTCGAGCAGCTCGTCGGCATGCCGTTGAAGGAGTTCGAACCGCGATGGCGCGCGGCGATGCTGGGGAAAGGAAAACTCGGAACTGGGAACGCGGAACTCGGAACATTGGAAGGCAACTGAACCCGGTCGTTCCGCGTTCCCTTTTCCGAGTTCCGAGTTCCGAGTTCCGAGTTCCGAGTTTGCGCCAAACCCGGACCGGCGCCCAAAAAACGGCTCGCGAACCCCCCCACCCGCTACTCCTTCAGCGATTCGATCGCCTCCAGCAGCTTGGCGCTGATTTCTTGCAGCCGGCCTTCGTCCTCGATCTTTCGGCCCAACTGGTCGGTCACGTAAAATACGTCGACCACCTGATCCAGATACGTACCGATCTTGGCCAGCGAAACCGAGAGCCCCATCTGGAACAATGTCCGCGCAATGGTGTACAGCAAGCCCATCCGGTCGCGGGCAAAAATATCGAGAATCGTAAACCGATCCGAAGTGCTGTTGTCGCTGCGAACTCGGGCGGGCAGCTGGTTGAGCGACAACTGGTGCGACTGCCGCTTCGCTGCGCCACACTTTGCGAAAAGCCGGCGAATCTTCGGACGGCGAGCGAAGCGACTCGGCCAGCACGTATTTCACCGTTTCGATCCGCTCGGCCGGCGGCCGGTCGGAATAATCGGGATCGACCACGTTGAACCGGTCGAGCACCAATCCGTCGGCCAGGGTGTTGATCTCGGCCGACAGGATTTGCAAGCCTTGGCTGGCCAGTGCGCCGGTCAATTTGTGGAACACCCCCGGCGTGATGTCCTCGCTGGTGCCGACGACGTACTCCACTGTCCGGCTCTCGCTCAGGTAACGGCCCGCGGTATGCACGTCGCCAGCCTGCAACGTGCGCAGGTCCTTCAGCTCGGCGGCGATCTTTTTGGGATCCGAGCCCTCGAGATAGGCGCTGGGCAAAGCCTCGATCTGCCGGTCGTACCAGGGCAGATCCGCCGCGGCCTCCCGGGCCAGCGCGGCACGCACCGCCGATCGCCTCCGATCGGCCCAGTCGCTGGTGGGCGAATCGCCGGCCAGGTGCCGCATCGTACGCCGATACAGGTCGACCAGGACCTCGCCTTTCCAATCGTTCCACACGCCTGGCCCGACCGCCGCCAGGTCGGCCGCCGTGAGCACCAACAGCATGTCGAGCATCTCGGGCGAGCCGACTTCGACGGCGAACCGCACCACGACCTGGTCGTCGCTGGTATCGCGGCGAAACGCCAGGTGCGACATGACCAGGTGCTTGTGGACCAGGAACTTCAGCGCCTCGGCCTCGCGCAGCGGCAGGCGCAGCAACTTGGCGGTCTCGTCGGCGATCCGCAGCCCCACTTCGCTATGATCCTCGACGAAGCCCTTGCCCAGATCGTGGATCAACAGCGCCAGGTGCAGGGTCCGCTTCTGCTTGATCTTGCGATAGACGCTGGCCGATCGGTCCCTTGTCGGCGGCAAATTCGGTCGCCTGCTCGACCGCCAAAATGCAATGCTCGTCGACGGTGTATTTGTGATATTCGTTGAATTGCAGCAGGCAGCGGGCGTGGGCGAAGGCCGGAATGATTTTCTCCAGCACGCCCAGTTCGTGCAGGCGGTGGAGCAGTTCGCCCAGCCGCGCGGGCTGCGACAGCAGGGACAGAAAGTGCCGGGACGTTTCGGCCGTGACTTCGCCGCTGAAACCGGGGACCGCCGCCCGCACCGCGTCCCAGGTGGATTGGGCGATGCGCTTGTCGTACAGGTTGGCAATGTCCATCAGCCGCAAGACCTCGTCCAGGTCGGTGCGGACCTTGGCCAATCCACGCCGCGTGGCCGTGATTTCTCGCGGGCCGACCCGATAGTCCCCTTCGACCTGGTGGCTGACGATCGCGCCGAGCAGGCGGGCTACGTGCGAGCCGGGGCGCGAACTGGCCACGAACTCCGAGGCCACGCTCCGCACCGCCTTGGTGTGGCGAAAGTATTCGCCCATGAACTGCTCGACCGGCAGGATGCCGTCGGTGCCTTGAAATCCGTAGACGCTCGGCCAGGCGCAATTGTTCGGCCCGATCGAGCACGTCCTTCGACTTGCCGGCGTGAAAGTGCAACTCGTTGCGCAACCGCAGCAGAAACTCCGTCGCCCGCCGAATCGTGCGCTGATCTTCCTTGGAGCAGCGCGCCCAGCAGTTGCAAGCTCTCCGGCTCGGCGGCGCCGTAGCGGGCAAAGCCGACCCAGCGGATGAGCTGGATGTCGCGCAGACCGCCGCGCGAGCGTTTGACGTTCGGCTCGAGCAAATACACCGTCTCGCCGTATTGCAAGCGCTCGTCGCGGCGCGCCTGCTCGATGGAGGTGAAAACGGCGCGGAAATGGGTTTGCGTATAGCGTTGGAATTTCTGCATGAACGCGCTGAACAGCTTGACGCTGCCGGCCAAATACCGCGCTTCGACCAGCGAGGTGCAGAATCGTCGCGTCGCCGGCGGCCAGTTGCCGCGCCTGGTCCGGAGTGCGCAGGCTCTGACCCAATTCGAGGCCGGCGTCGAACACGTCGCGCAGCAACCGCTTGGCCAGCGGCGCAACCAGATTCTCGGCGCCGGGTGCATGCAGGATCATCAGGTCGACGTCGGAATAGGGCGCCACGTCGCGACGCCCGTAGCCCCCCAGCGGCACCAACGCAAGCTTCGAACGAACCTCCTCCGAGCCCTGGGGATACAAGTCGGCCAGCGCCGCTTCGTACAAATCGAGCACGACCGTGTCGACCAGGTCGGTCAGGCAGGCGCACACCTGGATGCCGGGCGAACCGGCTTCGTGCTGCTGGCAGATCTTGTGCCGAGTGTCCACCAACCGCTGCCGCGCGGCCAATAGCGAATCCCGAAACACGGCGGCCGTGAGCTGGGAAGAATTCGTGGAGTTGGTGGTCATCCGCGGGCAGTCGCGAGAGTTTGTGGATCGCTGCGAAAAAGCAGAGTGTGAAGACGCGCAAGGAATTTGGATTCCCGGTCTGCGGTTTCGTCTACAGCGCTTCCTCTCCGGTTTCGCCGGTCCGGATCCGGATCGTGTTGTCCAAATTCAACACGAAGATTTTTCCGTCGCCGATCTGTCCGGTTTGGGCGGTGCGCATGATGGTTTCGATCACGCGGCTTGCGGTTTCGTCAGGGACCGCCAGCTCGATCTTGACCTTGGGGACGAAATCGACCGTGTACTCGGTGCCACGATACATCTCGGTGTGCCCCTTTTGGCGACCGAAGCCGCGGACTTCGCTGACGGTCATGCCGTGCAGTCCTTGTTCGTCCAAGGCGTTCTTGACGTCCTCGAGTTTGAAATGCCGGATAATGGCCTCGATCTTCTTCATGCCGGGGTTCCTTGGAGTTTTGTTTACAACTACCCGCCGTCAAGCCTCCGCGGCCTGGCGATGCACCAGCCAGTTCAAACCTTCACGCACCCAGTGTAGCCCAGATCGGTAGATTCAATCAAAGGCGTCCTGGCACTGTTTTTCTCCGCCCGCGGCACTGTTTTTCTCCGCCCGCGGCACCCCGGAGCCAGACCTGCACTATTGGGGTTTCTCCCAGGGCACATCGTTGAGTCCCGATCGCCGGTTGACCTCGCGCGCCAGCACGAATAGCAGGTCGCTCAAGCGGTTGAGATAGACGACCAACTCTCCACTGACCGGCTCGACCGAGCCGGTCAGCAGGCTTACCAGCCGCCGCTCGGCCCGGCGGCAAACGGTTCGCGCCAGATGCAGCATGGCGGCTGCCCGCGTGCCACCGGGCAGAATGAACTGCTGGAGCGGCTCGAGTTGAGACTGGTAGCGGTCGATGGCCTGCTCCAGGGCCGCACTCTGGCTGGCGCCGACCAGCGCCGTGCCATGCGCGGCCGGATCGGGGGTTGCGAGTTCCGCGCCCAGCGAAAACAGCTCGCGCTGCACGCGGGCCAGCAGAGCATCGACATCCGCCGGCAACGATTCGGCGCGCGCCACACCCAGCACGCTGTTGAGTTCGTCGACCGTTCCATAGGCTTCGATTCGAGGGTTGTCTTTGCTCACGCGCGCACCGCCGAACAGGCCCGTATCCCCCTGGTCTCCGGTCTTGGTGTAGATCTTCATTCCATGCGCTCCGTTGTCAGCAACCGCCGCATATAATGCCTGATATGGAATTCTGGCTCGCCTTGGCAGGAATCACCGGGAGGATCCGCATGTCGGTGCACATGGTTTGTCGATGCCTGTTGTCCGCCGGTCTTTTCGCGACGGTTCCGATCGCTTCGGCCGACGAATCGATGGAAGCTCGCTATTTGACCAACGTCCGGCAAATCACCAGCGGACAGGTCAAAGCCGGCGAGGGCTATTTCTCGCCCGACGCGTCTTTGATTGTCTATCAGGCAGTCCCCGAGGGGTACCCCTTCTACCAGATCTATTTGCAGAAACCGGAGTACGGCGCACCGCCGCGCCGGATCAGCAGCGGCCGTGGCCGCACCACGTGCAGCTTTTTCAATCCCGACGGCAAGCACCTGATTTATGCCTCCAGCCATCTCGATCCCGAGATCGGCCAGACCGAACAGGCCGAGCGCCAGCGCCAGGCCGACGAAGCCCGTAGCGGCCAGCACCGCCGCTACCAGTGGGACTTCGATCCCTACATGGAAATTTTTGAGTGCGATCTGGAAGGCCAGCACCTCCGGCAACTGACGCACGACAAGGGCTACGACGCCGAATGTTCCTATTCGCCTGACGGCAAGCAGATCGTCTTTTGCAGCGATCGCGACGGCGATCCCGATCTGTACGTCATGGACGCCGAAGGGGGCAACGTCCGGCAATTGACCAATGCGCCCAACTACGACGGCGGCCCGTTCTTTTCTCCGGACGGCCAGTGGATTGTGTATCGCAGCGACCGCAAACAGCAAGGCTTTCTGCAGATTCATGTGATCGGCGTCGACGGTCAGCACGACACGGCCCTGACGGATAACGTGGGTGTGAACTGGGCCCCCTTTTGGCATCCCCATGCGCCCTATATCATTTGGACCGGGGCCGATCACAGCGATCCCAAAGCGCGGCCCAACTACGACTTGTGGCTGCTGAAGTACGAGATCCGCTCCGACGGTGTGTTTGGCCTGGGCGCTCCGCTGCGCGTCACCGACCACACGGCGGCCGACGTGCTGCCGGTGTTTTCCCCCGACGGCAAACGGCTGATGTGGACCAGCAATCGGTCCGACGATCACGCCAGCCAGTTGTGGCTCGCCGATTTTCAGCTGCCCCAGTAACAAGGGGCTCGCGGGATCTGTTGGGGGCCCTCGGGTTCCGTACTGTCCCCCTCTCCGAGACAGTTTTGTCTCCAGGTTCTTCGTACGTCGCGCTTCATTACGCGGCGCAGTGCATCGAGCTGTTGCCGGCCGGCCGGCGCGGTCCGCACTGCGACCCGCTTTGCCAGCGGCGGTTGCCGCTACAGGAGCAAGACGGCTCTTGGTGGGACTATCCGCTCTACAATTATCACCAGCAGTACGGCACGGGCTTTGCGCTGATGTCGCTGTCCCGGTGCCGCGCGTGACAGGCCGTCCGCATTTTTCGCAACCTGCGGGGATTGAATGCGCACGCAATTGCCACTACCCTGGTGACCTAACGTGAATTCCGTTGCGTTCCTGCTGCCGCGCGGCCAACCATGCAAGAAAAGAAAGGGCGTTGGGTCGGGCTGAGCGCGCACCGCGTGATGATCGGCGATCTGATGCACTTCTCGCGCAAAGTGCCGAGCATTCCGGTGCAGCGGCGGATGTCGCTGGGCGCGGTGCAGGAGGCGCGCCGCCGGGCCGATCCGCGCCCGTCATGGGTGGCCGTTTTCGCCAAAGCCTTTGCCCTGGTCGCCGCCCATGCCCCGAACTGCGGCGTTCGTATCTCGAGCTTCCCTGGGCCCATCTCTACGAACATCCGATCAGCATCGCCTCGATCGCCGTGGAAAAAATCGATGCCGGGGCGCCGGAAGTGTTCTTCGCCAAGCTGCGCAGGCCCGACCGCCATCGGCTGCTGGCGCTCGACCGCTATCTTCGTCAATTCATCCATTTGCCCGGCAAGAACATGGGCCTGGCGCGACTCGGGCTGTGGATCAGCCTGTTGTGGCGCCCCTTGCGGCACGTGCTGTGGTGGTGGGGTTTGAATTCCGACGGCTATTTTCGCGCTCGGCAATTCGGCACCTACGGCGTCAGCGTCTATTCGGGCCTGGGTTCCGAATCGCTGCATCCGCTATCGCCCCTGTCATTCGTGATCAATTACGGCGTGATCGATGAGCAGGGAAACGTCAATGTGCGGCTGATTTACGATCATCGGGTGCTCGACGGGGCAATGATTGCCCGGGCCCTGGCCGCCATGGAGGAAACGCTCAACGGTCCGATCCTGGACGAACTGCGCCCTCGGGAGCCCAGCGGCCCGCCCTTTGATCGGCAGCTTGAAAGCGCAGTTCGGCACCGCTAAAAAATCCCGGAATCGTTAACTCCTGATCCGTCGGCCGACGGGGTAGTGGTACAGTTTCGATCCCGCGCAGATACGAAATCGTAGAATCCGGAAAAAATTACCGCCGTTCAGCCTGCGGAGAAGGCGAACCTTCGGGTTCCCTGCGCGCAGAAATGGGATAGCGCGGTGCATCTTGCATTCGGCGTCGAGAAGATAGTTCTGCTGCCGAAGCTCCCGATTCTCGGCCTCTAGTCCACCTCGACGCAAGCGCTCAGTGATTGCGAAGACTGACAAAACCGCAATTGTCACCACCGCAAACATCATCCTGAGAGAGAACGACCAGCGGCGGGGAGGGGTCATGGGCTTCAGCAACGGTAGCCGAGGCGCACGCGGCCGCCCGGAATACAAAATTTCCGTCACGAACTAGAGCCGTTAACTGGCGGTTAAGCCGCCGTTAGTCGCACGACTCCACCATTCGTCACACAGATTCCAACACCCTTGCGGAGTATTACAAGTGGTGATGCGTCGTAGCGTCACGGGAAATGCTTGTTGATTTCCAGCGCAAAGTCAAGTAGGATCCCGATATAGGCTAGGTGGTCTCGACGCCAGCGTCAGAGTTCGTTTTCCTTACCTGTTTTTTCTTAAATTCGCACAAGTCGTTGTGACGAGCCGTACTGAAGGCAGCGATGCCATGCGTCAGTCTCGCGCCGCCAGAAGGAATCAGTGACGGGCGCCACGCATGGGAGTGAGCGGCCTTTTTTTGCGCCTAGGAAACAAGATGCGTGAAAATCTTCGGTTGACTTTCCGGGTTCTCGTCTACCAGGAGGGCCCGATTTGGCTTGCTCACTGCCTGGAACTCGATATCGTGGCCGAGGGGGACGGCCCCCAAGACGCCCTGTCGGCCGTGAAGCGCCTGTGTGAATTGCAGGTCTGCGCCGCTTACGATGAGGGTGATCTTGATTCCATCTTCCGCGCAGCGCCGCCTGAATTTTGGCGCATGTATAGCCTGGCGGCGGACCTCGACGTCTCAGCGGGGCCCGATTCAACGCGATTCGAGGTGCGCGAACTAGCGTTTGCCTAATGGCAGCCAAAGAGCCCCTGCGTTACCGGGACCTCAGGTAAATCCTAATGTCGTTCGGGATTGTTGAGGATACCAAGCGAGGGAAGGGGTCGGAGCGGATGTTTGTTGGGATCGTGGACGGCAAGGTCACGCGATTACCGACGCGCTGTCATAGCGACAGCGACGAAAAGCCTATCCCGGTGATAAATTCGATCCGCCGGCACTTCCACCTGACGGAAGAGCACCAGGTCACGGACGAAGATTTCTACGGTCGCGCATAAGGCGCGGACCGGCCGCGCAGCGCTGAGGCCAGGCTTCTAGGGCCACGCACCTCTTTTGGCGCCTGCTCTCTAGCGCAACTATCACCTATTACCACCCAAGGCATTGACTACCCGAGCCTCGATCGGTTGGATTATCATTAACCATTGGCACCCAGAGCGGGCATTTTGGAGAAACTCGGCCGCCGCCAGGGTCCGCAAGGCGGCGAGTCGGCAACGGCCACTGGTCCGGCGTCTGCCGACGCGTCACACTAGGGGCATCTGAGGCTGTGCGGAGCGCTGGTCCGGCGTTTGCCTGCCACAGACCGCGATCAACAAGCACGGGGCGGAACCGACATGCTGCACCAGCCGAATTCCAAAGACACGCGTTTTGCCAAAGACAAAGAGCACGAGCGGCAGCCGGTGGATTTGGAAATCAAAGATGCCCACCTGATTTTCGACACGGTTTGGGAATCGCTGGAAGAAGAAGTTGGTCATGAGAACTTGAGATTCCCCAAGGAAATCATCCTGCTGGGCGGAGCGCCCGGTGCGGGCAAAGGCACTCAGACCCGCTTCATCATGGAAGCCCGCGGCCTGACGCGCCCGCCGATCGTCATCAGCCAGTTGCTCGTCACCCCCGAAGCGCAGAAAATCAAAGACCAAGGCGGCATGGTCGGCGACAAGGAGGTCGTCGGCATTCTGCTGCGAAAGTTGCTGGAGCAGGATTTCCGCGACGGGGCCCTGCTGGACGGGTTTCCCAGAACCCGGGTGCAGGTCGAATGCCTCAAACTGCTCGTCGATCAGATCAACCAGCTCCATACGGAATTCGAGAACACGCCGCTGGCGATCCATTTCCGCCGGCCGACCATTCATGCCATGGTGCTGTTCGTCAGCGAACGAACCAGCATCCAGCGCCAGATCCAGCGCGGACTGAACATTGCGGCGCATAACAAGGCCGTCGAAGAAACCGGCGTGGGCAGCCTGATGGAACTGCGTCCCACGGACATGAGCGAAGAAACCTCGCGCCGCAGGTATCGCGTTTTCAAAGAACAGACCTGGGACGCATTGCAGTCTCTGAAGGACATTTACCACTACCACTTCGTCAATGCGGAAGGCCCGATCGAAGAGGTCGAGGAAAACATCCTCAAGGAACTGCAGTACCAAAGCTCGCTCGAACTGGAACATCGGACTTACGACCGGCTCGGCCCGTTGCCGCTGGCCGAAGAAATCATCCTGCATGCGCGGCAGGAGCTCGTCCGACGCCTCGACAGCTACGAACTGGAGCACACCGACCTGTTCGTGCGGACCGTCGAGATCATTAAAACCAAGTTCATTCCGATCATTGCCCGTCATGCGCTGTCGGGCCGGGCCGTCGTGAACTCCGAAGATCCCATTTTCGACGATCCGCTCGCGCTGAGCATGCTGATCGATATTTTTTCCGAACGCGGATTCCACGCCGTGGTTGACAAGCACATCCAGGAGATTCCCGAACGGGTGGACCTGGAAACCGGCCGGATTCACGGGCGATCCAAAGCCGTCTACCGCATCCAGATCACGTTCAAAGGATCAGAAATCCGCCGCGGATAATCGCCCCCCCTGCGCCGCCGGCGCCTGCCGCAAAGCGGCGCCCGCTGCCAACGTCAGGGCTTCGCGCCGCGATCGTTTTCCGGGCCCAGCAAATCCGCATGCACGCGGGCCACGTCCCACATGTAGTGCGAAATCTTGTGGTTTTCGGCGGCGGAGCGAATCTGCTCGCGGGCCTGGCGTTTGTCGCCCCTGACTTCTGCGTATAAGCCCAGGTAGAGCTCGGCGTAGAACGTTCGGGCATCAAGCTCGGCCGGCGTGGGATCACCGGCCCGGACGGCTTCCATCACGGCTTGCTCGGTGCCCTGGCCGCTGTACAGGGCGTAGATCTGCATCATCGGCACGCGCGCGTCATTTCGAATGTGCAGGATCTCCTGGCGAGCTTTTTCCGGTCCCTGGCCGCGGGCCATGCACAAAAATCGCCAGACCGCATTCTCCACGTCATTGCCGTCGACTTGTTGATAGCCCTCGAATTGCTTTTGGCCGTCCGCATAGCGGCCGGCGTAGTAATAGGAAATCCCGCGTTTCCAGTGCCCCCGCTCGAGCTGCGGTTGCAGCTGGATCGCCCGATCGAAATCGGCAATCGACGCATCGAACCGGCCGAGCATGAAATTCTCGCTGCCGCGTGCGTCGTGAGCCTGGCTGGACCGGGGCTCAAGCCGGATCAACTGGTCATAGTCGGCTAGTGCCGCCCGGTGGTCTCCGCTCAAAGAGCAGCAGGCGGCACGCAGGGCATAGGCGCCCGCGGGAGGACTGCCGGCTTCGATGACTTGCGAGGCCAAATCGCGTGCGACTGTCAGACGTCCTTGTGTATAGGCGGCCTCGGCGGCGTCGAGCGTGGCCGGCTCGCCGGCAAGCGCGACCGTCGTGCGATGCACATTGCAGAACAACAGAATCGCAACCAGGCCTTTGCCCATGTGTGCCATGCGAAAACAACTGCGTCCAGGTGGATTTGTAGATTGCCAGCGGCGCTCGCCCCGTTGGCAGCCGACCGCTTGGACCACGCGATCATTCTAACGGATGCGCGGGCGGCTCTCGACAAAAATGGCCTCGCCCGCGGAAGTCGTTTCCGGTTTTTGCCAGGCCTGCTGCGGCTGCGCGTGTTTCTTAGCTCTTAGTCCGCGGACGCATTCAGAATTGCGCCTCCAACATCCGTTGCGCGATGTCGATCAATCTGCGCAGCGGCTTGCGGCGAATGCGAGCTTTGGCCTCGGCGGCCAAGCACCACCGCCGCGGGGCAGCGCCGGGTTGGTCGTCCATCCGCGTGACCTGCATCAGAAAAGCGGTCACTTCTTTTTTTGTGCCGCCACGCGATGAGGCATACTGTCCCAACGGCCGGGCAGAATCGATAACACCGTACAGTCCGCCCAGGAGCTGCGCTTCTTCGGCCACGACTTCCGGGCCGCAGGCGTCGGCCGGCACCGCGGTCTGGGGAAAATTCCACGCGCGGTCTTCAAGCGAAAGAAGCAGACAATATTCGACTTTGTTTTCCACATATCGATAGGGGATCACACAGCATAGGTGAACCCGGTTTGCCTTCTCTGCCGCCATAATGTGTTATTATACTAGCGATATGGCTAACCGATCTCAACGGGGGGGGAAAACCGCATAGTGGTTGCGCACAGGCCAACAGTTCGCCGCGCGAATGTCTCAAATTGAGACGGTAGTCTGCAATTGAGACGTCTTTCCGGGGCTCTGCAGGTCTGCGGGCATCACCGGGTGAATTTAAATCTCACGCAACACATTGATGGCAAATGGGTTGCGATTTCAGCCGCATCTTCCCCGACAAAACTGGCACAACCGTTGCATTGCTTCCTATCGAGCCTCTGACGGATTTCGCTTGCTCGATCAAATCGATTGGCAGCCGTTGGGCAGGGCAGGGACTTGTATTCGGGAGGATGTGCCGTGTTGGTTCTCAGTCGAAAAGTTGGGCAGCGTTTGGTAATCGGGGGTGGGATTACGGTTATCGTCAAGCGCATCGCGGGGCAGCGGGTGACGCTCGGCATCGAAGCGCCGCAGACGACCAAGATCATCCGCGGCGAACTGCCGACGTTCGAAGCAATGCTCGAAGAAGAACATCACAAAGAATTGGAAGCGACCGCCGTGCTCAGTGGATCCAAACCCCGTTGAGTCGGAACAGCGATGTCGCGAAGACGGGGCAGTTTGCACATCGCTTAAGGGCCACAGGCAGCTTGTCCGAACTTTTAAAGTTATCGCATCATGTGATGGATAGGCTGTCCTGTGGTTCTTTTTTCTTGTGGCCCGGCTTGGGTCGCGCCAGAGGGGGCGTGCCCTGCCTCACGGTGAGCGGCCCAGCGCGGTGCTCACCTTTTTCAATGCGGCCGCCAGGCGCCCGATGACCTCCTGCGATTCGAGCAGGACGGGATGGTGCAACACCAAGGTGGTCTCGGCCGCGGCACGACTCGCGGCAAGCGGACCGACGTGCCGGCAGCGGCGGTTGCTGCGACCTGCGAATCCACGGAACCCGCGATCCAGGGGCACACCTTCCGCCTGAAGCGCACTCGAGCAACACCTCGATCGGAAGGTCGCGCAGGGCGGATGCGTCGTACCGCCAGGCCAACTTGTAGTAGGTTGGTTCGTCGAGGGGTCCAGCTCCGGAAACGGGTGTCAATGCCGCCAAGTCGGCCGTTTCCAGCAGCAACTGATCGACCCGTGCTCGCCGGAGCCGGTTCCGCTCGTCGAGCTTGGCCAGTTGTGGCGGCAGCACGGCGGCCTGCAATTCGCTGAGTGGAAATGCGTTGTTGCCGCGCTGGGCATGAATCTTGACACGTTGCAATACTTCGGCATGAGGAGTCAGCAGGGCGCCGCCACGGCCGGCGGTGAGTAGCTTGCTGCCGCCGAAACTCAGCACCCCGACGTCTCCCCAGTGCGCCGCGCGGCGCCCACCAACGGTCGCGCCCGGAGCCTGACACGCGTCTTCGATCACCGGCACGTTGCGTTGCCGCGCCCAATTCATCAACCGTTGCATGTCGGCCAGGCCTCCATGCAGATGGCTCACGATGATGGCCCGGCTGGCCGGCGTATGCGCGGCGTCGAGCCCATGAATATCCAGGCACCAACTGTTCGGGTCGATGTCCACCAGCACCGGCCAGGCGCCGACTGCTTCGACGGCTCGAAAGTTACCGGCAAAGTCATAGCCCGCCAGAATGACTTCTTCGCCCGGACCGACCTTCAGGCCGCGCAGCGCCAGCTCGACCGCGACCGTTCCTGACGAACAAAGCCAGACGTGCCCGATTTGGTGGTAGTCGGCGAGCAGGCGCGCCAAGTGTTCGCCGTAATGACCGTGGTAGTGGCCCCAACTGCCGGCGGCCCAGGCTGCTAGCAGTGCATCGCGGACTTCGGTATCGGGCGGCGGCCAAGCGAACGGCGCGTCGGGCAAACTGGGCGACCCCCCGTGGAGGGCAAGCGTTGGCGGCATCGGAGCAGTTGGCTGGATTGGCGAAGTTCGACTCTGGTGTGCTTGTACTCTAAGCCAACCCGTGCTTGCGCAACAGCCTGCTAGCGCCCGGGGGAACTTGCGGCCGCTCTGCGCCATGACGTCCGGGCCGTCGTTGGCCGCCGCTTATGGTTGCGACGCCAAAGGTTGGCCGCCGGCCTGAATCGGCGCTGCCGGGAGTCTTTAGCTCGCAAAGCGACATTGACCCTCTGGGCTTTAAACTCCTATTCTCCGCCGCTTGAACCGGGCGGTCCCGACCGGCGGCTGCGCCCAGGTCGCGCGCCGAGTTTTTCAGCCACCTCTTCCAAGTCTGGCCAGACGAATGCGGCAGGAAGCCCTGCATACCGAGACCGTCTACACCTGGCAAGCGATTGCCCTGGGGTTGATGCTTGCGCTGGCCGCGTCGGGCTGCGCGTCGCAACACTGGGTATCGGTGCGGCGCACTCCCGAGAATCCGCTCACAACCCAGCTCGAGCTGGTCGCGCGGGGTGGGCCGCATCCCAGCGCGCGGACGATGCTGATGCTGCGGCAGTACGATCTGGTCGATGGGTTGAAAGAGGATCCCTGTCAATTGGTCGCTGAGCTGCGGGAGATTTTCAATCGCGAGCCGACGGCCGACAAGTTGTATTCGCTGGCCGAGCTGGCCTATATCTCGGGACGCAAGACCGAACTTACGCACCCGCATAAAGCGCTCGAACTGTACGGCGCCACGCTGCTGCATTCGTACATGTATCTGTTCGACGATCGATTCGCCGACTTGCGAAACCCTTACGATCCCGAATTTCGCGGAGCTTGCGACTTGTATAACAGCGCGCTGGAAAGCGCACTGCGGATCATCAAGAAGGACGGCGGCCTCAAGCCGGGAATGACGCACTTGATCAAGGCCGCCAGCCATTCGATGAACATGACCATCGTGCTGGGCGGCGAAGGCTGGCAGGCCGATGACTTCGAGCGGTTCGAGTTCGTCTCCGACTACCAAGTCACCGGCCTCAAGAACCAGTTTCACACCTACGGGCTGGGCGTGCCGCTGATCGCGGTTCGCCGCAACCATGCACGGCAGAATCCGATCGAACGCTACTATCCGCCAGGACTAAGCCTGCCCGTCACTGCGTTCCTGCGGATGCTGCCGGACACGTCGGGCAATGCCACCGAGCATGCCGTCGTGCTCGAGTTGCACGATCCGCTCAGCTCGAGCGACATCTCGGTGGCTGGCCGGCGCGTGCCGATGGAAACCGATTTGAGCACGCCGCTGGCCTATATGCTCAACCAGCCGCAACTGGCCAACCTCGATCAGTCGACGCTCGGCTTGCTCGATCCCGACGCCACCAAGAAAGCCGAAGGACTGTACATGCTCGAGCCCTATCAGCCGGGCAAGATTCCGGTGCTGATGGTGCACGGCATCTGGTCGTCCCCCGTCACCTGGATGGAAATGTTCAACGATCTACGCAGCGCGCCGGAGATTCGCGACCGATTATCAATTCTGGTTCTATCTCTATCCCTCGGGCCAGCCCTTTTGGTACAGCGCGGCCCAGCTGCGCGACGACCTGGCCGCCATGCGCGAAATGATCGACCCGGGCCGCCAGGAACCCGCCTTGGAACAAATGGTGCTCGTGGGTCACAGCATGGGCGGGCCTGGTGGCCAAGTTGCAGACGCTCGACAGCGGCAACGACTATTGGCACGTGGTCAGCAAGGAGCCGTTCCAGTTGGTTAAGGCCTCGCCCGAAGTGAAGCACACCCTGGAGGACACTTTTTTCTTCCACCCCAATTCCGGGGTTCGCCGGCTGATTACGATCGGAACACCGTTTCGGGGCAGCGACGTGGCCAACGGCACGGCGGCCTGGGTGGGCCGCAAGCTGATCACGCTACCGAAGGTGGTCGTTTCCGGCGGCGAGCAATTGCATCGCGACAACCCGGGGCTATTTCCCGAGAAAAACCTGATCGACGTACCGACCAGCATCGATTCGTTGGAGCCGCATTCGCCGATTTTTCCGGTGATGCTCGCCTCGCAGCACTTGCCCAGCGTGAAGTACCACAACATCGTGGGACGTTTGCCCAAGCAAGGTTTGATCGGACACGTCGCCGGCGACAGTGATGGAGTGGTGGCCTACTCGAGCGCGCACCTGGACGATGTCGAGTCGGAGATCATCGTTCCGGCGGAGCACATGAACCTGCATCGACATCCGCGAAGCGTGCTGGAGGTGCGGCGGATTCTGCTGGAACACCTTGCCGAACTGAAGGCCTTTCCAAATCGTTTGGAGCGGCTGCCGTATACGACTAGCGTGCCCCCGAGCGAAGTGCTCCGCCGGCAGTGAGCCCACCCTGCCTGGCACGCCAAGGCACAGGGCCGGGCCGCCGGGAGCCCCGCCAGGCGGCGCATTGGATGGCGAGCGATGAAGTCCGGTTTCTACCCGGCCGTCCACAAAGCGTCAGGCAACGACCGCGGCCGGTTCTTCCGTCACCGCTTCGATCTCGCGACCGTTGTGGCAGTAAATCCGGTTGCGGCCGGCCGCTTTGGCGCTGATACAGCGCGGTGTCGGCACGCGTCAGCAGCGAGTTCGGATCGTCGCCGTCCTGCGCCGTGGCGGCGCCGCCGCTGAGCGTCAGATCCAGCGATTCCTGAACTTTGACCCGGACCCGTTCGGCGAACATGGTGGCGCCGGGCAGATCCGTGTGCGGCATGACCACGACGAACTCCTCGCCGCCATACCGGGCCACGATGTCCGTGTCGCGCACCGTTTCGTCGATGATCCGGGCAACGTTCTGCAACGTGCGGTCGCCCTGCAAGTGGCCTTGGGCGTCGTTGATCTTCTTGAAGTGGTCGATGTCGAATATCGTCACCGCGAACGATTGTTCGTAGCGGTTCAGGAGCGCGAACATCGTCACCAGTGTTTCGTCGAGCGCCCGCCGATTGCTGACCCGAGTCAAAGGGTCGGTGCGGACTTCGGTAAAGGTCATCAAGTGATTCGACTGCTGGCGGATTTCATCGTAGGCGTGGGCGATCTGGGCCGCCAAGCGCAGCGTGGGTTTGAGCATTTCCTCCGCCTCGCGGCACAATTCTTGCCACGCCGCCTCCTTGTTTTGCGAAGTCAGTTCGTGCACCCGACCCTTGAAGCGATCGATGCTCGCATGATGGTGCGCCAGGTTCTTGCGCACGCTCTCGGCGATCGTTTCCAGCTCGCGGGCAACCGCTTTGGCCCGCTTGAGTTCACGCCGGGCTTCGTCGATTTCGGTCCGGGCACGTTCGTGCGAACGCCGTCCGACCAAATATCCGATGGCCGCGATTACCGCGAAGGCGACAGGCGCCGGAAGCGAAAAAAAATCCATTGGGCTACCCCGATAGCCTGGGATGCTTCAGTAGTTCGAACGCGAGCCGTAACCGCGCATGCACAAACAGCCTAGAACCGTGCCCACCACCAGCACGATCAGCCATTCCTGCCGATCTAAATGGGTGATCCATCCCATCAGCGATCGGAAAACGTGTGACATGACGAGTTGGACACTGTGGATGTTCACTCCAAAATCTAGGTTACGATTCGAGCCTGGCAGCGGCCGCGGGGCAAGCTGGCTCGCGCGGCACGCTCCGCGCCGCGGCGACATTGCGCATAACCGTTACAAACGGACCCGCCAGGAGCAACGCACGAGTTAGCCATTTGTTCTTGAACCATGAGGCCGGCGCTTGCGCAGAAAGACGCGACACGAGAAAGCCTGCCGCACGCACGGCGAAGCCGGGCTTAAGCCGCGGCGCGCCGCGCGCCCAGCCCTTGCCACGAGGCGTCGAGCGTGCTCAGGGCATCCAGCGGCCCGCCGGAGCGAAGTTGGCCGCTGGGGAGCGTTTCCACCAGTTGGAAGCGGACCAGTTTCTGGAGCGCGTCGTCGACTTCGAAGTCGACGGGCCGCTTGAGCTTTTCGACCAGAAAGGCTTCGATGCGCCGATCGAGCTGTTCGGGCGACAACCCGGTTGCCGGCGCTGCGCCACAGGAAAAACCAGGCCAGGAGCGCCTCGCGGTTTTCTTGCTCCTCGGCCTCGTCGAGCAATCGCATCAGCACCCCGGCATTGTTGTCGAGGTTCTGATAGTACAAGCTCTCGGTCAGGCTGAGTTGGTAACGCTGCTTGGTTTGCAAGTAACCGTGGAACGAGCGCAGACCGTAGCCGATCGAACCGCCCACCAGACCCAACAGCGCCAGACCGTTGTACATACCCCCTGTGGCGACCGCCACCGCCCCGCTGACCAGCTTCCAAGCGGTCAGCGACAATCCCGAGAGCGTGGGCAGCACGATCTTCGTCCGATCGACCAGCGACATCTTGACCCGAGTGCCGGGCAGCAACATTTCCAGGTCCATCCGCGGGATGTCCTTGAACAGCTTGACGTGGACGTCCTCGGTGTCGACGACTCCCCGGGTGCGAAGATTGGCCCGCAATTTCAAAATGACGACCAGCCGCTGATAGGCCGGCACGTCTTCCTGCCGGACTTTGAACAACGTGCTCAGGCCGCGTCGCTCGCGCTGCTCGACCGTCTCACCGCGGTAGTAGATTTCGAGCCGATCGAACACCTCGAAATCGACCTCCAGGTTGAGTCCCCAGTGGCTGTGGCCGGCCAGCGCCTCGGCCAATGCTTCCTGCGGCAATCGCGTGAAGTTAGCCCGCTCCAAGAGCCAGGAGAAACGCCGAAACAGATCGTCCAATTGCTCGCGGCGCTCCGTATCGCTGGGCGGAAACGGAGACACGGTTTCGGCGTCGGGATCGAACGCAGAGTAATCCGACTTGAGCGCCGTGAGCTGGGCGTGATATTCGAAGTGCAGCGTTGCGGAAAGCCGCTCGGCCAGACGCCGTATGGCTTCGCACTGGCCCGAGGTCAGGCCCGGCTCGGCGCAGAGCAATTCCACCAATTCCGCCTGGCGGCAGGGAATGAAATGTTCCGGCGGACTGCCCGCCACGCTTTGCGGTCCGGTTGCCGCCGGCGAAATGGCTTTTTCGACGGGTTGACCAGGCGGTTGTTTGGGCGAAGCATCCATGCGCGGGGCCCTGACGTGCGAGCGGGGGGGATTGGGTTGTGTATTCCCTCTGTATCGGCCGAGTCCGCCGCGCTCGGCAAGGAAATGATGCGCTGCCCAAGGAAATCAGGTCCAGACGGATTTGGATTGGCCCAGATAGATCTGCTCAGGATGCGAAGCTGCTTGCAGGCGCCCGGCTCGCGCCGCCGGAGTGCATGCGTTGTAAATATTTCCAGCCGAGCGGAGCGAGCTGTCAGCCCGCCGGGCGTTTGAATTACAGCGCAACTCAGGCATCGGCGGGAGCTTGTAGTCCGTGCGCCCTGCTATCAAGGACCGGATAGACGACCGCGGCACACGAAGTGCATCTATCGGCTATCGCTCATGTTCGACCCGGTTGGCCATGCCGCCCGCAATCGGCTGGCCAAAACAGCGAGCTTGATGCACCGTGAATCTTAGTGGAACGTCGCCCCCCGATTTTGGCGACCTTTGCCCGCTACGGGAAAACCAGCTTTTCACGGTTTGAGGGCCCGCCTGGCTCGAGAAGTCCGAGCCGCGCGGGCCCCTTTTTTTGCGCTCGAATCCTGGGCCGAATTGGCACACTTGCCCCCCTTTCAGGCTGCAGTTGGCTCCGCTGGCGCCGCGGTCCGCCCTGAATCGTGAGCTTGGGGCGCTTGAGCGTCGGTTCGGCCAGCCGCTATATTTACGTCAACGGCACCACCGGTAGCACGAGACCGGCGCTGCTCTGCCCGGCTCTTACTGGGCAGGGACGCGGCGGGCCGGTGTTATTTTGAAACCGCCCCATCGAGGCAGCGTAGGAGACAGCGCCCTATGGCAACCGCACATGGCAGTACGACGATCGATCAAATTGGAGAAGTGGCCGGCCAGATTTGGCACTCGCTCAACGAGCAAGGTCCACTATCCCTCACGCGGCTGGTCAAAGACATCGACGCCCCGCGGGATGTGGTGATGCAGGCCATCGGCTGGTTGGCCCGCGAAGAAAAGATCGCAATCGAAGAGGACGCTCGCAGCAAAGTCGTTTCGCTGCGCTCGTAGCCCGCGGATTGCAAAACTTCTAGCATGCCGACGTGGCGCAAATCGCGGCCTGTCGGAAACGAATCTTCCGCCGGGGCGGACTGCCGGTTTTATCGGGCTTCCGATTCGTAAATCGGCAGATGGCGATAGTTGACTTCGAGCGACAGCAGGTTGAGCGTCGTGACGTAGATCCGCCCGGCCTGCGGACCCCACTTGTCGGCAACCGCCCCCAACGGATCCCAACTGCCGGCCAGCGGGCCGCTGGGGATCTGCTTTTCCAACAGCAGCGGGCGGAGCTGGTCGTTCCAGGCTTTCCAGTAGTCCCCCTTCATGTGGAACATGACCTGCGTGGCGTAGTACCAGTAGTACGTGTCGCGCTGCGGGTCCGCCTTGGTGCCGATCGCGGGCAGATGCTCCAGGAGATGCTTGGCGCCGTCCGCCATTCGCGGGTCGTTGCGATTCCAGCCCGTATAGAGCCGCATCAACAGACCCACGGCGGTCATGGTGGTGGTCGGCCGACGGCCATGGCGCTGTTTGATCGTGTTGGGCGCATTGGGGTTGTAGACATATTGGGCCGGATCGCCGGGTGCGGCCTGGGCGCTGTCGAGCCAGTGCCGAACTTTATCGTAAGTGCCGGCAGGAATTTTCAGGCCCGCCAGCTCGCCGCTCTTGAGGGCCATCAATTGCCAGCCGCTGACCGAAGTGTCGGCGTCGAACTGCGGCGCGTAGCGCCAGCCGCCGCGGGTGGGGTGCTGCGAGGCCACGATGAAGTTGATCGCGCGCTGGGCCGGACCCTTCAGTTTTTCGTCGCCGGTCATGCCGTAGGCTTCGCACAGGGCAATCGAAGCGATGCCGTGACTGTAAAACCAGGCGCTCTTGTTCGATTCGGCATCGGTCGCCAAATACAAATCGCCGTTGGCCTTCTGATTCTGGGTCAGAAACTCCAACCCGCCGCCGACCACGTTCTGATACCGATCGTCGTAGTGATCGTAGCCGGCTCCCAGAAAAGCCAACAGCGCCAGTCCTGTGGCCGCCGCGTCAGAGTGAAAAGTCGCTTCTTCCTTCTCGTAGCCGGGCTGTCCGGCGCCAAACGCATTGAAGCTCCAGCGGCCGTCGGTGGATTGATGTCGGGCCAGAAATTCCAGGCCACGCTCGATCGAATCTTCGGTCCGCTCCTGGACCTGATCGGGCAGCGTGCCGTCTTTCGTCAATCGCTGGCCGCCGCGGCCCGAAAAGGCTCGCGCAGGTTCCCGGGCCTTCCCGTCCACCTTCAGCGGGCCGCCCGCCGCCCGCGTCAGAAACCGATCCTTGCCGGCATGTACGATCTCGCTGTTGCGCTGCGCCCGGTTGCTGATCGAGCCGACCTCGGGCGAAATCATCCTGCCGAGCCCGCCAGGACCGTCGACCGCCGCGACCTGCACGGGCAATCCCCCCGAACTCCGCCCGGGCGTGCCGATTGCCGATGAACCGGACGGTTCCGACCGCGGCTGGCCGCCCCCCGGGCCTTCGGCGGCTGGCACGTCGATGGCCGTTCCCGTGGCTCCGACCAGACCTTGTCCGCCGGCCAGGCCGGCTACGTTGGTTTTGCGCAAGGGTCCGGCGGTGGCCAGACTGCCGACGACGGGTACTTGTTCACCCGCAGCGGGGGGCGCGGCGGGGCCGATGCCCAAGCCGGGCGTCCCTGTGATCGGCGAATCGACCGCAGTCGAGCCTTCGGCGGCTCCCACTGGGCCACGAATCTG
Source organism: uncultured Planctomycetaceae bacterium (assembly GCA_963793635.1). Lineage (GTDB taxonomy): Bacteria > Planctomycetota > Planctomycetia > Pirellulales > PALSA-1355 > CAWCAX01. The sequence goes on along the minus strand of CAWCAX010000001.1, from coordinate 23,675 downwards.
GCCCCCCGGCAATCCGGCGACACTGCGCACCGGCCTGGGCGATCCGCCGGTTTGTCCGGGCGAGGTACCCGGCGCGTCGGCTTGCACCGGCCCGGCCGGCAATTGTGGTCCAGCCGCGCCTGGTGTCCGCCACGAGCGCTTGCCCTAAGCTTCGCGAAGGGAATCTGCTGCTGCCCGTGACCGCCAGCCCGGGCGCTGCTTCGTTATCGCCGCCGCCGGCGCGAACGACCGGTCCGGTCGCGACTTGGCCTGCCCCGCCGCCGCCGGCCGGATTTGGCACGATCGGTCCGGCGCCCGAGGACAAGCCGATCGGAAGATCGGCGCTTCCCGCCGCCCGGGCTGGCGCGGTTGCCGGACCGGCCCCGGGTCCGCCGCCGGCACTGCCGCCGCCCTGGCCCGCGGTTCCGCTGCCGCCTTGGCCGGCCGGACCGCTGCCGCCACCGATGCCGGCGGGCGCTTCGGGAAGTGCCGCCACCGTCGAGGTGGCGAGTGCCGCCAGCGGAGCGCCGCCAGCGCCGGAGCGGGCAACTTGTGTGCCTGCGGTAGCCAGGTGGCCGGTTGGCCCGCCGCCGCCCCCTGCGGAGCGTCCGGACCCAGCGCTGGCAACGATTTGCGTCGGACCGGTATCGATCGAACCGCTGCCGGCCGCTGCCGAAACGGGGCCCGGCTGTCCGCGCCCGCTGGCCTTTTGCACCGCGGCGCCGGCGGATGCCTCGATCGAACCGGCCCGCGAGGCTCCCACGGCATCGGCCACCCCGGCGTCAGCCGAAGCCACGAGCGTGGCCGACGGCGCGCTCGCGCCGCGCCATCGAGCGGCCCCCTACAGCCGGCGCGCTGGGCGTCGACGCCGGTCCCTCGGGACCGCGCTGGATGTTGGTTGGACGATCGGCCGACATTGCCGCCGCGGTCGCCGCCCCAGCGGCGTCTGAAATTCCACTGCCGAAATTTGGTTCCAGCCCGCCGCCGATTCCACCGCCCGACCCCTTGGCCAGCCCCGTCGCCGCGGGAGCCGCCTGCAGATCGCCGTTGCCGGCCGACTCGCCCGCCGCCGGACTATCGATGCTCACGGGCGACGCTTCGACCGTAGCGCGCAATGGTTGCGCGAGCCACCGTGCCCCCCGCGGCGGCCTGCGGAGTGAGACTCGGCGCGGAGGATGTCTCGGCGCGGGCAACCGGCGAGCCCGCCAGCGGCGGACCGGCTGCCACCTGCGGCGCCTCGCCTGCGCTCAGCGCTCCAGGCTCGCCCTCACCCAGCGGCGAGTCGGCTTGCCCGCGAGCGACGGACACTTCGGCGGGCGCGACGGCCGCGGGCGACCCATCGCCCGGCGCTGAGCTGCCGGGGGCCTGGCCGGCACCGGCGGCGGCTTGCAAGGCCTCGGCGGCCACGGCGGAGGGCAGACCGGCCTGGTCGGTTGCGCGGCCCAAGACTTTCAACGGCGCGCTGGCGATCTGCGGCTGAGCGCTGCGATCGGTGCGAGCCACATTGAGTTTGCCGACCTCGGCGGCCGCCGCCGATTTGAGTTCCGGCGATGGCTGCAGGAACGCTTGCGGCCCACCGATCTCGCGGCGAGAAATCACGACGTGCGGCTGCATCGACGACGGCTGCTCCAACCCGGCGGCAGTTTCGCTTGACTCGGCGCTGCTGCGCGGCACGGCCGCCGGCCGGTTCACCCGGCGCGGCAGGTTCGAGACCGAAGACTGCAGGTCGGCCGTCGGCTCCGGCATCTCGCGCCGGGCGAGCCGCTCGGCCTGTTGCGGGGGAGCCGGCAGCGGTCCGGACGTGTCATCAACCAAGCGCGCCGCTGGATCGATTGCCTGGCGTGCCAGGGCCGTTGGCTTGGCGTCCACGCCGCCGGTTCCGGGCTCCTGGCCGGCGTCGGATCGCGGTGCGGCGACCGGGTCGCGCGGATGGAGATCGACATCCGTCATGCGCCGGCTCAATAGCGACGGCCGCTCGCCCTTGTGCGGGGCCGCTTGCTCCAGTGCAGGCAGCTCGGCGGCCTGCGCTTGGACATCGGGCGTCGCGCCGGAAGAGGTGTCGGCGGGCTGTCGCGAACCGTATCCGGCGTCTGGGTCAGCTCGCGCGCGACCGGCGTGGGGGCTACTTGCTCGGGGGTTTCGACCTCGATGGGCTTATCGAAATCCTGGGGCGATTCATCGAGGGCCTGGCTGGCGTAATCCGGAATCACGACGTTCGAATCGGCGGTCGCGCTGTCGCTGGCCGTGCTGCCTTCGCTGGCCTGCTGCTCGGCCGCGACAATCCGCTGGTTGTAAAGCACGATCAACAGAACGACATGGACCAAACAGCTCAGCACGATCCCCAACTGCAACGTCCGCCGCAGTCGGCGACTCTCGATGTAGTTCACGCCCCACACCAGCAGGCCGACGGAAATCACCAGCGCGCGTTAGCCGGACCCAGCCGTTGTCGAGCGGACGCGGATTGTCGAATCCGCCCAGGGCAATGATCGATCCGGCCCCAAAACCCGCCAGAACCACCAGCGCCAGGTTGATCGGCCAAACCTGCTCGTCAAACGGGACCCGAGCGGCAGTCTGGGCGTTGTCAGTTCGGGCTTGGGACATGGGCTTTGTCGCGGGCGGGTGAAGGCGGTGCGGCGGGAACGACTCGAATCCCGAAAATAACGGCTGCCGACGCTCAAGGCCGACGGATTAGTTTCAATCCCCCCCAAGCGTCGCCGCCCGCGACACCGGGGCATGTCCATTCTATCTCAACCAATCGCCGATCACGAGCGCCAGGCGGTTTACAAGGCCTCGAGGCGACTTTTGGCCAGCGGTGCTTTGTCGCTGTTGGGATATTTTTCCACCACTTCGCGATACAGCTTTTTGGCTTGTGCGGGTGCCTTGAGGACCTCGAAGCAGCGTGCCGCCTCGTAGGCCGAATTGGCCTGCCATTTTTGAATGGCTTCCGGCGCCTGCGCATCGCGATAGCCGGAGCCCACTTTCAAGAAGTTACGGATGGCCTCTTTATGATCCTTCTTCTCGAACAGGATCTCTCCCATCATGAAGCGCGCCCGTGCGCCGACGACTCCCTCGCTTCCGGCCGCGGCCTCATCGTATTGCTTCAAGGCTTCGTCCGGCTTGCCCAGGTTCTGCAGGGCCCAGCCTTGTTCGTATTGAATTTCGCTCAAGTAGGGAGTGTCGGGGAAATTCTTGGCGGCTTGGGTCAGCAATTTCAGGCTGGCTTCCCACTTCTGCAGTTGGGCCAGCGACTGAGCCGCGTGCAACTGGGCGAGCACCTGAAAGTCCTTGCTCGCGGGCAGTTTGGCGAGCGACTTTTGATAAGCCGCCGACGCCGCCTCATACTTGTTCTGCTTCAGCAGGCTCTCGGCGGTCATGAAGATCGCATCGGCCGCCAGCTCGCCCTGCGGATATTTCGCCACTTGATAGTCGAAGCCTTGGTGAGCCTTGTCGTACTGCGCCTGCTGGTAATAGGCCCAGGCCAGTTTGTGGGCGGCCTTTTCGCCCAATTCGCCGGTGCCGGCAATTTTGTCGGCCGCGTAATAGGCTTCGGCCGCTTTGGCGTAATCCTTGCCCTGGTAGTTGAACTCGCCGACGTGAAACAAACTCTCGGCGGCCAGAGGGCTGCCGGCATGGTCCTTGGCCAATTGGCCGAAAACCGCGGCCGCTTCCGGCTCCTTATTTTCGCTCTTGAGCGCCCAGGCCAACTCATAAAGCACCTTGTCGGCGCCGGCATAGGTCGGGTCGTCCTTCAGGATGCCCCGGAAGATCTCGATCGCGGCGGGATATTTTTGCAGCCCCACGTCGCACAAGCCCTCGACGTACAGCGCATCCGACTTTTCCGTGGCCGCGGGATTCGACTTGAGAAACGCCTGGACGTCCTCGATGCCGGTGTCGAACTGCTTGAGCTGCTGACGGGCCATGCCGCGGGCATAACGCGCCCGGGGAACCACCCCGTTGTCGGGAAACGTGTCGATCAGCTTGGTAAGCGTCTCGGCGGCTTGGGGGTAGTTCTTGCCGACCAACTCGGCCCAGCCCAGACCGTACCAGGCGTGCGGCGCGAGCGAACTGGAGGGCCACTTGTCGATCACTTGTCGATACTCGCTGCCCGCCAGCTTGGCGTCACCGCCGGCCAAGGCCAGCTCGCCGAGCCGGAAGTGAGCCCGGTCGAGCAGTTTGCTTTGGGGAAATTCGGCCAGCATCCGGCGCACCGCCGCGGTCGCCTCGGGCAGTTTGTTCTGTTGGCGCTGGCTCGCAGCCAGGGCCAGCAGGGTGTCGTCGGCCTGGCGCCACTTGGGCTGGGCAGCCAGCGCCGCCTGAAGCGACTTTGCCGCCGCATCGTATTGATGCAGCTCGTGCTGCGAGCTGCCGATCAGGTAGTCGGCTTCGGCCACCAGGTCGGGGGTCTTGAGCGTGGCCGCGATCGGTTCGAGCGACTTGATCACGTCGGCGTACTTCTTTTCGAGAAACAAGGCCAGCCCGCGCCGGACCTTCCACTTGTCGACGTCGGCATGATTTGGCTGGCCGGCCAACAACGCGTCGTAGAGTTTTTCCGCGTCGTCATACCGGTTGAGCTGCAAATCGGCTTCGGCGGCCACGACATTGACCTCCGTGGCCAACGGATCGCCGGGAAAGGCCTTCAGGAATGCGTCGGCCTGCGCATGCGCGGCGGCATAATCACCCAGTCCCAGCGCGGCGAAGCTGGCCAGATACATGGCCTCGGGCGCCAGGGCATGCTTGGGAAACTTCTGGGCAACGGCCGCATACGCGGCGACGGAATCTTTGCGTTTTGCATCCTGCTCATACAGGGCTTCGGCCTGATCCAACATCAGATTGGCGGCAAACGTCCCATCGGCGGCCTGCGGAAGCACCTGCGTGGCGATTTTCTCCGCCTCGCCATACTTTTTCTGCTTGAGCATCGTCTTGGCCAGCCAGTGACCGGCCTCGGGCGCCGCGTCGCCTCCGGCGGCGAGCGCCTGGGCGAGCCACTTTGCCGCTTCGTCCAGATTGCCCGCCAGGTAATAACAAGTCCCGGCATATAAGGCCGCCTTGGCCGCGTACTCCGACTTGGGATATTTGACCGGCAGCGAAGCGAAGAACGCGGCGGCTTCGGCGTATTTCTTCTGCTCGTACAGGCTTTCGGCCTGCCGGCAGAGGGCCCGATCGGCCAGCGCGAAATCTTTGGCTGTTGCGGCCGAGGCGAACCAGCCGGCGGCGCTGGCATAATCCTTGGCGGCGAAAAACAGGTCGCCGCGCCGCAAAATCACTTCCGGCGCAGCGCATGCTCTTTGTTATCTTTCAAAAAGCGGTCATAGGCGGCGGCGGCTTCGGCTTGCTTGCCCGTTTCCTCCAGCGCCACTCCCAGCGCGTACTCGGCGTCGGGCCGGAGCGGACCGAGGTTTTCTTGCTCCAGGGCCTGCGAGTAGGCCTTGATCGCGTCCTCCTTTTTTCCGCGAGCATAGAGCGCATCGCCGAGCGAATAGAGGGCCTTGCCGGCCTCTTTGGCCTTGGGAAATTTATCCAGCAGGCTGCGGAAGGTATCCGCCGCCTGGTCATACGCTTCGGCCTTGCCGCCGCAGGCCGGCGTTCAATTGGGCCAGCCCGAGATCCAGATAGGTGTCTTCCGCCAGTTCGAAATTGGGCCAGGTTTTGAGCACCGTCAGAAAGGCGGCCGCGGCTTCGTCGTATTTCTTGACCTGCAACTTACAGACGCCCAGATAGTGACGGGCCTTGGCCGCCAGCGGGTCCTCCGGGAATTTCTTGAGAAACGATTCCCACTCGTCGCTGGCCAGATCGTAGACACCCTGGTTCTGCAAGGCCACCGCGTCGCGGTATTGCCGAATCGCGGCCGGCGTCGACTTCGCCTGCGCAGCGGCCTGGTCCTGGGCCAGGGCGGCTAGCGGCGCCGACGCGCCGCAGCACAGTCCGAGCAGGCAAAAAAGCAGCGCACGACGGGCGCCGCCCGGGCGAGCAAGCCATGAAAACTTCATCCGTCCCTCTCCCCACTGTTCAACAAGGTATGCCGGTTTCATTATTCCAGGCTGCACAGGGCTTTACAAGAAACGAGCGCCAAAAGACCGAAATCGCAGGGCCTGGCGGCTCGGCGACCGCCAATTCCCTGCTGATCAATGCGGATGGCCTGCGGCGCGCCGAGTTTTCCAAAAGGAAATGTAGTTGCCGGCGAACTAGTTACAGTGACTCACGTGCGACGGATTCCTTCGCGGGGCCGCGGCACGCCCGCTGCCGCGGTTGCTCGACGCCAGGGCGCACCTATGATGGGGGCCGAAACGGTCGGCCGCTCGCGGTCGGGCGAGTCTCAACCGCCTACAATCTCAACCAACAACGGCCCCGCGTGCCAGAACTGTCGCCTTGGCAATTTTTTCTGGTAGCGCAAGTCCAGCCGGCGGCAGGCGCCGCTCATGTGCAACCCTGGCACTGGATCGTCTTCGGCGCGACGGTCGTGGTCTTGCTGGCCCTGGACCTGGTGATCTTTCACCGCGATTCGCGCGAGCCCACGCTGCGCGAATCGGCCGTCTGGACCGTCATTTGGTGCCTGATCGCCTTGGCGTTCAATGGGCTGGTCTGGTGGTGGTTCGATGCCAAGCGGGCCGTGCTGTTCCTGACCGGATATTTGGTCGAGTGGTCGTTGTCGATGGACAACGTGTTTGTGTTCGCCGTCATTTTCACTTACTACCGCGTGCCGCTCAAGTATCAGTATCGGGTGCTGTTTTGGGGCATCCTGGGCGCCATCCTGATGCGTCTGACGTTCGTGCTGGCGGGCTGCCAGTTGATTGCCCGGTTCGAGTGGATCATGCCGCTATTCGGACTGTTCCTGGTCTATACGGCCATCAAGCTGATCTGGCAGGGAGACAGCCAGGTCGATCCCGAACAAAACCTGCTACGCCGGGCCGCCTCGCGAGTGTTCCACGTCGCCGCCGAGAATCACGGCGAGCGGTTTTTCGTCCAGGAGGCCGGCCGCTGGGCGGTGACTCCCTTGTTTCTGGTGCTGTTGGTCATCGAGAGCACCGACGTGGTGTTCGCGGTCGACAGCGTGCCGGCCATTTTGGGCATTACGATAGATCCGTTCATCGTCTTCACGTCCAATATCTTCGCGATTCTCGGCCTGCGAGCGCTGTATTTTCTGCTGGCTGGCGTAATGGACATGTTTCGCTATCTGAAGTACGGGCTGAGCGCCGTGCTGGGATTTATTGGCATCAAGATGATTGCCGAGTTTGTCGCCAAAGTATTTTTCGGCCGACCCGGGCAGTTAATTCCCCCGTTGGTCTCGTTGGCAATTATCTTAGGATTGTTGGGCATCGCGATGATCGCCTCCGTGCTGTCGAAGCATCCGCCCGACGATGGACCGCTGGCCTAAGAGCCCTAGAGTACGTACGTGAAACACGCATTGGTCACCGGCGGGGCGGGCTTCATCGGCAGCTATCTGGCCGAGGCGCTGTTGGCGCGAGACTATCGCGTGACGGTCATCGACGACGAATCGACCGGCTCGGCCGAGAATCTGGTCACGATGCGCGACCACTTCCATTTCAGCTACGTGCAAGGCTCCGTCGCCAACAAGGCCTTGCTGCGCCGCGTGCTGGTCGACGTGGACGAAGTCTATCACCTGGCGGCCGCGGTGGGCGTGCAACTGATTTACTCCGCTCCGATCCATTCCATCGAAACCAATCTCTATCCGACGGAACTCCTGCTCAGCGAGGTCTTGCGCCGGGCCAAGGCCGGTCACGTGGTCAAGATGTTCCTGGCCAGTTCGAGCGAGGTCTACGGCAAAAACCCCAAGCAGCGATGGAACGAAGACGACGACCTGGTGTTCGGGGCCACGACGCGGCCCCGCTGGTCGTACGGCGCCAGCAAGGCGCTCGACGAGTTCCTGGCCCTGGCCTATTGGCGGCAGCATCGACTGCCGGTGGTCATCGGCCGGTTTTTCAATGTGGTCGGCGCCCGCCAGACAGGCCGCTATGGCATGGTTCTGCCGCGATTTGTCGAAGCCGCGCTCGTCGGCCGGCCCTTGCAAGTTTATGGCGACGGCCAGCAATCGCGCTGCTTCGCGCACGTGGCAGACGTCGTGCGTGCGGTCATCGACTTGACGGCCGCCGAATCGGCCGTGGCAAAGGTGTTCAATATCGGCAGCGACGAACCGGTGAGCATTCTCCAGTTGGCCCAGCGCGTCGTCGCTGCCGCCAAGCCGGGCGCGGCGATCGAATTTCAATCGTACCACGAAGCCTACGAGGACGAACATTTCGAGGACGTTCGCAGTCGCGTACCGGATCTCACCCGGCTGCGCGAGGCGATCAATTTCCGCCCGGCCTACGATCTGGATCAGGTGATCCGCGAAGTCATCGCTCATACGCGCATGTTGCTGAGGCGATAAGACGTGCCGGCTTGCGGTCGAATCAGCCGGGGGCCACAAGCCTGGGAATTAGATTCTCGCCAGCCATGCCCACACCTGCATCACCGCACGTCATTCGCCTGCGTGGTCCTTGGGAATACGAGCCGCTCGTGCGGCTCGTGCCCGCGGCCGCTGGTTCGACCCAGTCCGCCGCCGAGCCCTTGCCGCCCTCCGGTCGCGTCACGTTGCCGGGCGATTGGGGAGCGACGCTCGGCGCGGCGTTTCGCGGCCGGGTGCGTTATCTCCGCCGGTTCGGTCGGCCGACGAATCTGGCCGCCGGCCAATCGGTCTGTCTGGTCTGCGACGGCGTCGACCTGCGCGGCGCAGTTTGGGTGAATGGCAGGAGTCTGGGCCCGATCGATGGATACCAGGCCGCAACCCGCTTCGAGATCGGCGCCGACCTGATCGAGCGCAATCAGTTGGTAATCGAGGTCGAACTGCCGCCGCTCGCGCACTCGGCCGAACAAGCCCTGCGACCGGGCCGCGCCGGCTTGCCCGGCGGACTGATCGGCGAAGTGCGATTGGAAATCGAACCCCCGGGCTGAGGCGACCGTCGAGTTGCACCGGATTTAGCATCGCACTGCGACATTAGCCGGGATTCAACGAATCCCGGTGCGTGCCGTTGCGGGAATGTATACCAGACGCAAAACAAACGCGCTCTAACCCGGCACGATCACGCGCAGCGCTCGGGGCCGGATGCGGAAGTGCAAGGGCGCCGCGAGGTGGCGCACCTCGCCGTCGATGCCCACGCGCACCTGGCTGCGGCGGCATTCGATCCAGAATTCCTCGAGCTCCGTGGAAATCCAATCTGCGTCGTGGTCCAACTTGCCCAGCGCCGCCTCGAGTCCCAACCTCAGCACCGCCAGCCGGGTTGTGGCCCGTGCCACGTGAACGCTGAGCCGTCCATGATCGAGCGCAGGACGGGTGCCCGGGGCGAACAGGTCGAATCGATAACGGTTGTTGCCGACGAACACACACGGCGTCTCGTACCACGGCGCATCGGCGTCGAGCGCCAGGCGAACTTCCAACAGCGGCAGCCGCCGCAGCACCCGCCAACTCGCACCCAGCATTGCCCGCCACTTGGAATGGCCGAATTTCATCTGTTGCAGCGATCGATCGAGCACCATCGCGGGATACGCGCCGATCGAGGCGTTGTTGATAAACGTGCGCGCGTTGACCTCCCCCACGTCGACCTGGCGGACGGAGCCTGTGGCAATGGCCTCGATCGCGGGTCCCAGGGCCAGCGGAGCGCCGATATCGCGCGCAAAGTGATTGAAAGTGCCCAGCGCGATCACCCCCAGCGGAACCGGGCTGTCCACCAGACCGGCCGCCACCGAGCTGATCGTGCCATCGCCGCCGGCCGCCACGACCGCGTCGGCTCCGGACTGCGCCGCGGCGACCGCTTGCTCGCACAATCGAGCGCCGGGAACCCGCCGAACGCTTGCCACGACCGACGCCTCTCGAAATAAAGCTTCGAGCTGCACCAGCGCGCCGCGATGTCGTCCGCGTAGCGAGCCGAGATCCGAATTGACCAAGACCACGGCTCGCACGCGACGGCTCCAGATTTCTCGCTCGCGGTCAGCCGGGCGGCTGGCCGTGACGCGTGTGCCAGTCCAGAATCGCCGCCACCAGACCAGACGTTGTGTACCGCGTCGCCTCGACGGTCGGCTGAAAACCTGCTTCGCCGAGCGCGGCGGACGTGATCGGACTGATGCTCGCCAACTTGGCGCCGGATAAATCGCGGCCGAACATCGCCGCGAGTGATCGAGCGATGGCCGAACTGGTGACCGTGATCCAATCGATCCGGCCAGACTTCAGCCTGTCGGCGATGTCCGCGGCGGGCTGCGTCACGTCGCGACTGGTATAAGCGACGATCTGCTCCACCTGGCCGCCCGCCCTGCGCAGTTCCTCGGCAAGCACCTCTCGGCCGCGACTGGCACGCACCAGTAAAAATCGGCGACCGGCGACGCTTTCATTCCGGCCGGCACTTTCACCCCAGCCAGCACCTTCTCCCCGGCCGGCACTTTCACCCCGGCCAGCGCTGCCGATCAGGGCCGCGGCCAACGACTCGGCCCGAAATTCCTCCGGCACCAGGTCCGCCTTTAAGTGATAATGGGCCAAAGCATCGGCCGTGCCTGGTCCAATGGCAGCCAACCGGATCGCTCCCAGCGCGCGCAAATCATGCCCTGCGGCCGGCAGCCGATCAAGCAACGCCTGCACGCCGTTGGCGCTGGAGAACACCAGCCAATCGAACTGGCGCAGCCGCTGGATTGCGGCGTCCACCTCGCGCCAATCGGCCGGCTCGCCGATTTCGATCGCCGGTTGCCGTAAGACATGGGCCCCCAGTTCCGAGAGTTGATCGGCCAACGGGTCGCCGCGCCGCTGGGGCCGAGTGACAAGCACCGACTGCCTGGCCAGTGGCCGGCGGCTGAACCAATCGATGGCGCCGGTAAGCCCTGCCACGGCGCCCGACGATGAAAATCGCTGGAGGTCGAATCCGCCGCTGGGCAATCTGATCGGCCATTTGCCCTAGCGTCGTCAGCAGCACCTGCTGATCGGGCCAGCTGGCGCGCAGAATGCAAGCTGCCGGTGTTTCGGACGACAGTCCCGCGGCAATCAGTCCGCTGGTCCAGTGGCGCACGGTGGTCACGCCCATGTAAAACACAAGCGTGCCGGGAAAACGCGCCAGGGCCCCGTAGTCGAGCCGAATTTCCTTCTCCTCTCCCTCCTGTCCAGTTACGAACGCCACGGCCGACGCCGCGTCGCGCCAGGTGAGCGGAATGCCCGCGTAGCTGGCCGCCGCGGAGGCGGCGGTGACGCCGGGCACGATCTCGTAGTCGACCTCCGCGGCGCGCAAGGCTTCGACCTCTTCGGCCAGGTGGCCAAACACCGCCGGATCGCCCCCTTTGAGCCGGACCACGACGCGCCCCTGGCGGGCCAGCTCGACCAGCCGGGCGTTGATCTCCGCTTGATCCAACACTCGGTCGCAACCATGACGGCCCAGGCAGACGAGCTCGGCATGCGGCGGCATGTTCCAAGACGCGCGAGTTGACCAGATAGTCGTAGAGCACGACATCGGCCCGCTCCAGGCACTCCCGCCCGCGGAGCGTCAATAGTCCCGGATCGCCCGGCCCGCCGCCGACGAGATAGATCCTGCCTGTGGGCGGGTGGCTCATGGACCCATCCGTCTCTCTAACGAAGGCCTAAACGAGGGCTAATCGAAGTTGAATCGGGTGTTCGCTCAGGATACGATCATACATCCGAGTTCCGCAGGGCACGTTGTTTTGCCGGCGATGCGCCACTAAAATCATTCTACGGTGAGAGTTCGCTCATTTTGGGCGAACTGGCCCTCATCTTTTTAGGCGCTGGCGTCTAGCTGAAGCCCATGGCAGTTTCCCGCGAACCCATCCCCCCTGCCAAGCGACGTCGCTTGCAGCAATTGTTCGAGCACGCCTCGAAAGCGGCCGATGCCGACTATGCGATCAAGCTGTTCAGCGAATGCGTGACCGGTGACCCCGGCAATCGGATCTACGTTCAAGAGCTGCTGAGCACGCTCTGCGCAAGTATAACAATAGTCCCAAGAACGTGAGCAAGATGGCCGGCATCAAGTCGGCGGGCACGAAAACGTCGCTCAGAAAATCCAGCATGCAGAAGGACTGGCCGACGGTCATCAAGACCGGCATCGAGGTCCTCAAGAGCAATCCCTGGGATGTTGCCACGCTCTCGGTGATGGCCCAGGCCTGCGATCAAATGGAGCTGGCCGAGTCGCAGTTGTGTTTTCTGAAAGTGGCGCTGGACGTCAACCCCAAGGATGCCGACGTCAACCGCTTGTGCGGCCGGGCGCTGGCTCGACTGGGGCATTTCGATCAGGCGATTGCCTGTTTTCATCGGGTCGAGCAGGCCAAGCCGGGCGACGAAGAGGCGCAGCGGGCCATCGCCGATCTGGCCGTCGAACGGACGATCAGCCACGGCCGTTACGACGAGGCCGAATCGAGCACCGACGTCCGGCGGGTCAAACAAGACGACGACGACGGCAAAGTGCAGCTCACGCCCGAGCAGCAATTGGAAAAAAAGATTTCCAAGCAGCCGGCCGACGTTTCGCTATATGTCGAGTTGGCCGATTTGCACGAGCGCAACGAGAACCTGGCGGCGGCCGAAGCTGTTTTTGCCAAAGCGCTCGAAGTCTCGGGCGGCGACGTGAGTCTGCGCGAGCGGCTGGAAGACGTGCAACTGCGCCGCCACCGCAACGATGTCATCACCGCGGAGCGCCGGGCCACTCAGGAGAAGACCGACGAGGCCCGCGAATTGGCCAATGCCATGCGGGCCGAATTGAATCGCATCGAGATCGACATTTATCGCAGCCGCAGCGACCGCAGTCCGACCAACCTGAGCCTGAAGTACGAGTTGGGCGTGCGGCTCAAGCGGGCCGGCAAATACAAGGACGCGATCCAATATTTGCAGCTGGCTCGAGGGGATACCAAACGCAAGGCCCTGGTCCTGCAGGAACTGGGGGAGTGCTTTCAAAAACTCAAGCAGTATCCGCTGGCACTCAAGAATTTCGAAGACGCGATCGAGGCTACCTCGGAACGCGAAGTCGACGCCAAAAAGAGTGCGCTGTACTCGGCGGGCCGGCTGGCTTTGGCCATGGCGATCAACGATGCCAACGGCAACGACAAATGGCTCGATTCGGCCGAGAAAAACTTGAACGAGCTGGCCGGAATGGAGTTCGGCTACAAAGACGTGCCGGGTCTACTAGACAAGCTCATGGAAATGCGTAATAAAGCTTAATTCGCCATCGCGCGCTGCATGGCCTTTCTGTCACTTGAGATAGTCCCGCCCAACATGCCCAACACACACAGCGGCAAGAAACGTCAACGCCAAGGCGTGGTTCGCCGCGCACGAAATCGTGCCGCCAAGAGCGTCATCAAGACCCAGGTCCGCAAGGTTCGCGAGGCCATTACCGGCGGCAATGTCGAAGTGGCCGAAAGCGAGTTCCGCGTCACCGTCAAGAAACTCGACCAGACCGCCGCCCGCGGAATCATCCACCGCAATGCTTCCAGCCGCCTCAAATCGCGGCTCTCGGCGGCCATCAAAGCGTCGAAGCAAAAGAAGTAAGCACGCGATTCGCGGTCAGGCGTAACGCTCGTCACGCTTCAGAGGCTGCGACTTTCCGTTGCTCACCACACGATGTCGGCCGCGTCGAACACCGGCCCTTCGACGCAGGTTCGGCGATAGTCCCATTCACCCGTCGCGTCGCGCACCTTGGTCACGCAACTGAAACAGATGCCGATGCCGCAGGCCATCGGCGTTTCCAGCGACACCTGGCAGCTTGCCCCCCGCTCTTGGCAGAGACGAGCCACGGCCGCCATCATCCGCTCGGGCCCGCAGCACACCACCCGGGCCGCCGGCGATTCGCCAGAGCGCCTGCCGCGCCAGATCGGTCACCAGACCGTGATGGCCTATTGAGCCGTCGTCGGTGCTGAGCCGCACTTCGACGCCCAGTCGCTCGAAATCTTCGACGCCGGCCAGATAGCCCTTGCTGCGCGCGCCGTAGCAGAGCGTTACGCGAGCGGCCCGCGGCACCGGGCGGGGCGGATCTCCGTATTGCCGATGTCCGAGAAACTCGCGGGCCAGAGCCAGAAAAGGGGTCTGACCGATGCCGCCGGCCACCATCAGCAAATGTTCGGCCGGCTCCGGCGAAAAGCCGTTGCCCAGCGGCCCCCAAACCGTCAGCGCGGCCCCGGGCTCTAGCGCGGCCAGGCGCCCCGTCAGCTTGCCCACGACCAGGTAAACGATATCGAGTCCGACCGGCCGCTGCTGTGCGTCGAGGACCGTGTCGTAAAGCGCCAGCGGACGCGCCAAGAGCGGGTCGTCGCTGCCGGCCAAGCGCAGCATGATGAATTGGCCGGGCACGATCCGCTGGGCAATGCTCGGGCAGTCGAAGCGGACGCGAAACGTGTCGTGGGCCAACTGTACGTTTTGCTGGACGTCACCTGTTCGACCTGCGCGCGATCGGCCAGATAGGCGGCATGCAGCGGGCTGGTCACTTGCGTCGCTCCTTACCGGCGGCGCGGGGCCGCTGCCGGCCGACCGGTTTGCCCGCTGGACGAGGTTTGCCCGGCGGACGGGACTTGCCGGTCGGACGAAGCGTCCCGGCGGGGCGGGGCCTGTTGGCCGGGGCGGGCTTGCTTGCCGGGCGAGAGTCATCGCCGCCGATCACGGTCGGCCGCCGAGGCGCGAGCGATTTTGGGTCGCGCGGGCCGGGCTTGCGCCCCCTGGCTTTGGGTCCGGCCGATTTGGCGTGCGGTTGGCCCGGGCGCGCGGCGTCACGCTTGGCCCGTTCCTTGCGGCGTTGCCGGCGGCCTTCGGGCGTGGTGGCCTGCCGCAGATCGCGCAGTTCGTCGTGCGAGAGCGGCCGGTGGGTGCCCGGCTCCAGTTCGCCCAGCCGCAGCGGCCCCAGGGCGACCCGTTTGAGCCGCAACACCTTGTGCCCGATGCGTGCCAGCAGGCGGCGGATTTCGCGATTGCGGCCCTCGTCGAGCACGATCTCCAGCAGGGCGCTTTGCTTGTACTGCGTCTTGACCTTGACGTGTTTGACCTTGGCGAACCCTTCGGCCAGATAGACCCCCTGCCGCAGCTTGGCCAGATCTTCCTTTTCGATCCGGCCCGCCACTTCGACCTGGTAGGTTTTTTCGATGCCGTACCGCGGATGGGCCAGCCGGTTGGCCAGGTCGCCGTCGTTGGTCACCAGGATCAATCCCTCGCTCGATATGTCCAGCCGTCCGACGGTGAACAGCCGTTGGCCGCCCGGGATCAGGTCGACCACGCGCGGCCGGCCGGCCGGGTCGGCATTGGTGGAGACGATGCCGATCGGTTTGTTGAGCATGTAATGCACCAGCTTGGGCCGGGCCAGGGCCACGCCGTCGACGCGGATTTCCTGCCGCCGCGGGTCGGCCTTCGAGCCAAGCTGGGTCACGACTTTCCGGTCGACTTCGACCCGGCCGGTCTCGATCAGTTCTTCGCACTGCCGCCGGCTGCCCAATCCGGCGGCGGCCAGCACTTTTTGCAAACGCTCGCTGTGATCCGCCTCGTCCGCCGATCCGGCAGGGGGCGGCGTGCTTGGCGGCTTTCCGTGGCGCGACATGGCTGGCAAACTCCGGGGGATATTCAAAACCCCATGATACTCGGCCCTACCGGGCACACCCAGTGGCCAGACCGATAGACGCGCCGGCCGGGTTGCATTAGGCTCAAACGGACCGCGATCGACTTTCACTTGCCATTCAGGATCCCGCCGGTGCCCCCCAAGCGTAAGCCGCACTCCCAGAAATCTGCCCGCCCGCCCGGCAAATCACGCCCCGGGGCCGCGCCGTCGGTGGGCCGCAACGCCACGCTGCTGCTGGCCCGCAAGGCCGCTGGCGAAGGCGGCTGGGAACTGGTGCATCCGCGGCTGCGCGCTCGATCGGGCGGATGACGTGGAAGAAGTCCTCAAAATGATCGCCGGGGGCGAGATCGAGATTGCCCGCGAGGAGCTGCAGTGGCTGCTCAGCGGCTGCACCGACATGATCGACGCGCACAAAACACTGGGCGAGCTGGCCCTGTTGGATCAGGACCTGCCGCTGGCCCGGGGGCACTTTGGCTACGCCTATCAGATCGGCGTCAAAGCGCTCGATCGGGCCGGCGCCGCAACCGCGCCCTATCGTTTGTCGGCCAATCAGGCTTTCTTCGAGGCCGGCAAGGGCCTGGCGTATTGCCTGTGCGAGTTGGGCAAAGCGGAAATGGCGGCCGAAGTCGTCGAGCGCTTGTTGGGTTTCGACCCGAGCGATCCGCTGGGGGTGCGAGCGCTGCTGGGGCCGAAGTGAAATTACGCAGCGGCACGGTCATCGGTGCTAATCCGGGTCGCGTTCCACCGTGGCGACTCGGTTTGCCCCTGCGGCCGGGCCTGAAGGGCCCGCGAAACTCAGCCCAGGATTCGCGCCTCTCGAAACCCTGGGTCGGCCAATCAACCAATTTCATCCTTGTCCCAACGGGGCAACGGAGACTTGGGGGTCAGCAAAGGTCTCCCGCGAGTATTCAACCCGCAAATGGCTCGCCAAGGATTTGGAGGTTGTCTCGGACCTCCATGCGCTGCCAATCGTTCATCGCCAACAACTGCACCGTCGCCCGCCCAATCGCGGTTTGCCCCACGATCGCGGTCCCCCGCCAGGTGAAATGCTCTTTCCAATTTTGCTGTCGTGGATGGAACAGGGGGACAAGCTGTCCAGTCTCTGGGTCGAGCGAGGCAATGTTCGGTCCCTTGTGAAAATTGCAGAAGCTGCATGCCAGCGACAAATTTTCCGACTCCGTAGGACCGCCATGCTGGCGAGCAATGACATGCTCGACGTGGAATCGCGCAAATCGTGACGCTGCTTGTGGCAGCCTGCAGTATTCGCACAGGTCGCCCGCCCGCTTACGGACCAGAGAGCGCAACGATTGATCCATCACGATGACTTGCGCAGCAGCGAGCGGGCTTTGGCTTGCAAGACGGCGATCACGTCGATCGCGTGCAGGTAGCCCGCGTATTCTTCGCGCTCTTCGGCCGTCAGCAAGCCTTCGTTGGATTGCTCAGCTAGATAGTCGATGCGATCCTGCATCGCGTCGTCCGCCCGCAAATCAGCTACCTTGGCGGCCACATCCGGCGAGAGGCAGCCGGCCAGTGGCTCCAATAAACGGTCGAGATGAATTGCGGTGGTGCTCATAGGCTCTCCAGAGACCATTCTATTAAGAACATTCTTGTTTTGTAAGTGTCGGTGGCTGGTCGAACTGTGCTGCGCATGCCGGCAGCGATGCGTTGGGTTGAACGAGACGGGCGGCCTCACTCATCCAATCGCGACAGGATGCCCTTGCTGATCGCGTCCAGCGGAAACGTCACGTAGTTGACCATCTGCCGGCGGCTGACTTGCAGCTTGAGCATGCCGCTCTTGTCCGGCTCATCGGCAATCTGCTTGTCGAACTCCTGAGTCCGGGCACGGACGTGCTGCCGCCCTTCGGCATAGGCGTGCTGATCCTCGGGCGGAAATTTTTCCGCCCAGGCGTCCAGATCCTCGAGCACGCCGGCCGGCGGCCGGTATTGCTCGTTGGCGGCAATGGCAGCGAACTCGCGCAGTCGGCCCGCCCAGGCCAGCAGTCGCGCGGCCTGGGCTTGTTCGTAAGGCTTGGCCTTGCCGTCGGCCAGCCTGGTGAGCAATTGAACGAGATCCGCCGTGCCGGCCACATAATCCTGTTTGCGAAAATGCAGCCAGGCGCTGATTTCCAGCGCCATCAGCAGATCGGGCTGCGTGGCTTTGAGGTCGTCGATCAGCTTGATCGCATCTTTTTCCTTCAGGCCTTTGGTCAGGATCAGCGCGTAGAGCAGTTTGGGCTCCGGCTGATTGGCTGCTGACTCCACAGCCGCTTCGTAGTCGCTCGCGGCCTGCTTGAGATTCAGCTTGCGGCCTTGCAGATCGGCGGCCAGTTTGCGGATGGCCACTTTGGCCTCGGGCGTCAGCCGGGCCGGCGTGGCATCGGGCAGAATCAACTCGGGCGTCTGCCCCCCCTTTCCCGGCAGACGAGCCGCCAGAAATTCGAACAGTTCGGTCGGCTCCAAGCGGTTATCGCGATTCTTGTCCGCCTGGCCGGTCAGCCCCTCGGCAATGAACCAGCCAAACCGGCCGTGCTCCTTGTCGGCCAGATCCTGGGCCCGTTCCCCCTTGCGGCTGCTGACAATGGCCGGAAACGTGCGCAGCGGCGACAGCGCCCCGGGCGACTTGAGCGACATGAGCATTTCGGCCGTCGAGGGCTGATCCTTGAGATCGGCCCCTTTGCCCGCGTGGGCGATGTCCAAGAGCAGCAGCTTGTCCTTGGCCGGACATTTCTCCAGGGCCTCGATTAGCCACGGAAGCGGCACGCCCGTGGCATCGATGCGGGCCAGGGCCAGGTCGGTGGGCCCGATGTAGATTTTGCCCTGCGCGTCGGCGTAGGCCTCGGCGTCGAAAAACACCAAGAGCTCCGCGTCCGGGGGCACCTTGTCCAGGAAGGCCGGCAGGCTTTGCTCCAGGCGAATGCGACTGACGTCCGCCAGCACGAGCATGTGGTCCTGCTCGGTCTGATAGCGCGACGTGAGCGTTTGGGCGATCAGCTGTGCGTCGGACGCGGCGAACTTGGGGGGCGTGACGGCGGAATCTTCGTAGGCCGAGATGCCGACCACCAGCGCCCACTTTCGCGGATCGACCTCGCGCGTGGCCTCGATCGACGAGACTTCGGCCCCCTTGCTGTCCGGCGAATCGTGCGTGACGGAAACCTTGTCGTCGCGGTGCAGGTCGGCCAGCTCGGCCGGCTGATCGTTGAGCGTCACTTCGCAGTCGGCCGCCACGGTCCAACTGGCGGCCTTGCCGTCGCTGGTCCGCACTTCGAGCACGCGATCCGCCGGAGCGCACGTCGAGCACCACGCCCGATTGCCGGAAGATGCGAAACGCGTCAACCCGCAGCACGGTTGTATCGTGAACGATGGTCGCTTCGTCCCCCGGCTTGAGGTCCGCCGGCTTGAGCACCCGGCCTTCGAGAAAGCGGTGATCGTTGAGCGTGATCTCGCAGCCGTCGGCGATCGGCCAGGTGACGAGCTTGGCGCTCTCGTCGCTGCCCAGCGCCAGGGTGAGTTGTTTCTTGCCCGGGTCGACCGCGCGGATGATTCCCTTGTCGGTCACGCCGCGAATGGCCGACAGCGACATTGCCGTCTGCAGCTGCGAATCGCCGTCGTGCTCGACCGTGATATGATCGCCGGGCATCAAATTGCCGAGCGTCACCGGGGCACCGTCGATTTGCGTCTGGTTGTTGAGGCGCAGTGCCAGGTCTTGCGGCACGCTCAGCTTGAGCTGCCGAGCCGCTTTACCCTCCCCGATCGAGAGCGTCAGGCGGCCGTCGTCCGGTTCGACGCTCTCGACGACGCCCTGGCTGCGCTGGGGCCGGGTGGCAGAAATCTCCAGCACGCTTGCGCCGGACTGGTCGCGCAGTTTTTCGATTTTCAGGTGATCGCCGTCCTGGAACTCGCGCAGAATGCTGGCCGAGCCGTTCAGGAACAGATGGTCCTGCGACCGAATGGTGTATTCCAACGGTTTGCCGTCCGACTCGATGACCAGCGTGTGCTTTTCCGGCAGCACGGTGCGCACGATCCCGAAGATCGGCGGCGGCGCTTGCGGCACTGCTGGCGGAGGCTGAGGCTTGGCCATCCAGGCGATCGCGGCCATGATCAGGCCACTGACGGCAAACGTGGACAGGACGCCCAGCACCCGGCGGCGCTTTTGCGACGCGCCTCGGCGGCCAACTGCTCCTCGGTCGGGCCGCCGGCCGCCAAAGTGTCGGCCAGCGACGGATCGATCCGCAGATCGGCTAGCGCCTCATCGGCCGTCCGGTAGCGCTGGGCCGGGTTCTTGGTCACGAGCTTTTGAATCACCTTGGCCAGATCGTCCGGCACGCCCTCCAGCACGCGGTTGATCTGGGGCAGCCGGCGGTCGGAGGCCGCATGCCACATCATCCAGGCGATCTGCTTGTCGCGGCCGAAGGCTTCCAAGCCCGGGAACAGCGAATCGAACTGCGGGCCGCACATCAACTCGTAGGCGGCAAAGCCGAGCGAGTACAAGTCGCTGGCCGGTCCGACCGGGCCGAACTGCTCCGAAACGAGCTCCGGCGCCATGTAGCGCGTGGTGCCCTTGAGCAGGCTGCCGCGGTCGTTGCTCACGCGGCGCGCCAGGCCAAAGTCGCCCAGCTTGACCCAATTGCGTTTGTCGACGAACAAATTGCTGGGCTTGATGTCGCCGTGGATCACGCCATTTTCGTGCAGGAATTTCAGGGCTTGCAGCGTGCAGGTCAGCGCCAGGCGCAACTGATCCAGGTCCATTGGCTCGCCGTGGGCGGCCTGTTGCAGGCTGGCCTGCATCAGCTCCAAGATCAGCCAGCCCCGCGACCGGACGATGTCGTAGATCGTCATGATGTTGCGATGCTGAAGCGTGGCCAGGAGTTGGGCCTCCTGCCAGTAGCGGTCCAATTGCCGCGCATCGCCGAGAAACTGGCGGTGGATTTGCTTGATCGCCACCTCGCGGCCCAGTTCGCGGTCGCGTCCGCGATAGACCGTGGCAAAGTCGCCCGAGGCGATCTCGGCAAAAATTTCGTAACGCGGATGCGGTTCCATCGCCACAGGCCTGATCTAGGGTTCCATCGATGCGAACTTCAATCGCGTCGGCCAGTTCGCCTTCAGCCCGATCTTCGGCTTCGCGCCCTATAATGTGCAGGCGGTCGGCGCCAATCTGGTCGTCACTTATGCCGAGCAGAACAGCACCAAGACGGCCGCGACCGACGGCACGGGCCTGGGCTTCGTGATCGTCTACGACCTTCACAGCCAAATCGTCAGCGTGCTCGAGAACGGCCCGTGGTTCGATGCGCCCTGGGGCGTCGCGCTGGCGCCGCAGGATTTCGGCACGTTCAGCCATGATCTGCTGATCGCCAATCGCGGCAGCGGTACCATTGCCGCCTTCAATGCCGAGAGCGGCAAGTTCCTCGGCAACATGCTCGATACTGCCGGCAACACGCTCGTCATTTCGGGGCTGTGGGGTATCGAGGTCGGCAATCGCGGCGCCGCAGGCAGGAGGGCTCGCCGCTCAGCCTCTATTTCGCGGCCACGTCATCAATGGCTATGCCGACGGCCTGTTCGGCACGCTGACGCCGATCGCCAGCGAGCAGCTCGACACCGAGGACCATAACTGATCCACAAGATAGCGGCGGCCGAAGTTTTGGCGTTGAAAATAACGTCAACGAAGCCAGCGACGTCCTCCTTCGACGGCGGAGGAGGAGCGTCCTTGGCCACCATTGTCGGTGGTGAGACGGGATGAGGCATCGTGGGATAGGTAGCCTCGAGTTGCAGCTTCAAACAGGGAAGAAGTTGTCGAAGATGCGTAGATTCGAATCTGGTGGTTTCTGCCCCTCCTTGTGTGTGGTACCTACCTATACCTAGGTACGCAGTACAAAGGACCAGACATATTCTTCTCCACGAGAAAAGGCAGACGAGCGCAAATGGAGTTATTGCAGTCCACGAGCGCTCCCTCTCGTCCTTGAGAGAGAGGAAAAAGAAAGGATGACAAGACCAGAACTCTAGAAGGGGAGAAGGGGGAGGAAAAGCTGGGACTGCAGCGACTCAAGGCTGGCTGGCTTGCTACGGCGGCGCGAAAGTATCCAGGCTTAGACCAGACCTTGCTGACAGACGTCAAAGTACCAGGTACTTGGAGATTCCGGGTCCCAGTGCCCAAGAAGCGGGAGCCTTGTACGTATTTTCTGGCCAGTTAGGCTTTGGCCATTGTGAAACCCGGCTGAAATTTTTTTGAGATTTTTTTCCCCTTATCCGCTTATCGAGCCAACTTTTTTCCTTATCACCCCACCATCAACTCGCCCGGTTCCACCCTCCCCTCGGTACGTACCTCTCATTGTCCACTTGTGAGCCTCCACTGGCACACGGCAGCCACTCACTTGCCCATTCCT
Organism: uncultured Planctomycetaceae bacterium; assembly: GCA_963793635.1. Classification (GTDB taxonomy): domain Bacteria; phylum Planctomycetota; class Planctomycetia; order Pirellulales; family PALSA-1355; genus CAWCAX01. Next base: position 1,756 of record CAWCAX010000001.1, on the reverse strand, counting down.
GTGACTCCCAAATTGGTGGCACTCAAACCTGATCACCTCACCGTCGTTGATGTCTCGGAGAGAATTTCCACATAGGGGGTCAGCACTTGCCGACGCCGTTCGAGATAATGCATCAACTTGGGCAGATACCCAGACAACAAGAGAACAAAGCATCGTCTCTTGACGAGCCGTTGCACCAAGAGATACCTCCCGTGGCAAGGACTGGAGTACCTAGGTAAATACCTCAAGAACAGGTACCAACCTCTCGTCACCACTCGACATTCACCATTCAACATTCCCAAATTCGCAACACCATCAACAAACATATATTTAAGCGGCATCTATTTCAGACCCAGCAGCCTGACCAAAATTTTCTATACATGTTCCTCCCAGCTCTTCCGCCCCCAACCCCCTGGTAAGAGCAAAAAAAGAAAAAAAAAAAAAAAACTCAGGTCGCTGAGGGTATAATAAACAAAACACATTATATAATATTGCCCATAACGTCCGTCGCCTCTCAAGCCCAAGCCATCCACGTCTCGCCCGTCGTCAAAATCAAAAGCCATGGGATAAACATTCAGGATGTGTAGCCCATCACCTCTTTCCAGCTGGACCAACATGAAGGTCTTGACAAAAAGTAACAAGAAGAGAAACGAAACCCCACTATAAAATACAGCCGCGATCCGAGGTATATACGCAGGCCAACAATGCAGTCATCACGAAATCCTTGATGAGGTTTCCGTGCCATCTATTCGCGACTTTGCCCTACGAGGGCAACAGGCCCCTGGAACCCCCGCGAGCCAGGTGCTGTCACATTATCCATCTCAAGGCTCTGTGAATTTTTGCGTGGTCTTTGACTATAGTGTAGACCGAGTCGCTGGTCGCCAGGTCGATACTTGCCCTTGAACCGGTAATAGGCCGGTGATCGAGGGCGGCACAAGACCAGCAACTAGGTTCTTGAGCCAGCTGCCTTGGCTGTAGGCTCTATAGCGTTCCTTCTTTGCAAACTTGTGCGAATTAATGTACTCTCGTGTAGTCTCCCCACGTGCCATGAGGAACAAGTGGTAACCCATCAGGCCGCCAGGGTATACAATCGAGAGTATCCCAATAATAACAAGAGCAAAATGGGACCGGAAATTGTCGATAGACACGCCGAACGAAATATTCTCGCGTTGCATATATACGAGGATTTGTGTGAAGCTGGTGCCAATTAAATATGCGGCCAAAATCGTGGCCGATGAAACAAACGTAAAGAAATATCGGTAGTTGCGCTTGCCGACGCAATTGTTGAGCCATACGCAGTGATGGTCGTGCGTCTCGACGCAGTTATCGCATAAGCGGCAATGGTGAGCACGAGGTGGCCGCCAAATGTTGCAAGTCCGGCAGTGCTTAACCGGGACTTCCATGGCAGCGGCCGAAGATTCGGCTGACTTTACCAGTGTCCAGTCGTTGGTCGGTGGCCCAAGACGGAGAGGGTCATCCTGGTCAGCGACTGGCGGGAATTGGTGAAGATTTCGAGGCAGAATCTGTTTGCGGTCAGTATCATATGAGAACGAGGGTAGATATTTCGTTCGATTTAACTTACGCCCGGATCTGAAACAGAAGCATGAATAAAGGAAGAGACACAGATGTAGGCCAGATATGCAAAGGTAATGGGGATGGCTGGAGAAATATTGTGCCAAAGCCAAGGAGCTTCAGAAGCCGAAAAAGAGACCACAGGGGATGATTACAAAAGCCCCCGTGGCAATATTAATGGGCGTATGCTTGGTGTTCTGCCATC